>CAVUXX010000001.1:0-18565 GCA_963745555.1 uncultured Acidobacteriaceae bacterium
CTATTGGGCTAGGCGGTGCCTTCGCCGCGTCACGCCTCGTTCGCTCGTTCCTTTTTGGCGTGAGCGCGTTCGATCCATTGGTGATGGCAGGGGCCGCATTTCTGCTCTTGCTTCTGGCGTTGGCCGCATCACTGGTTCCCGCCTGGCGTGCCGCCTCGGTTGATTTCATGCAAGCGTTACGTTCTGAGTGACCATTCGGACAAACCGCCACATCTAAGACTTGCGGGCCAAGTGCGGTTTCGGTATGTGCCTTTGGCGCGCCAGCCGAGAGAGTTTAATTGCTCAAAAACGTTTTCGGGGAAGTTGGTCCAGACTCCACGCCGCCAAAACAGTATTACTTCCGAATTGGCGACCATCCGGCAGGAACCCGAATTGCGACCAGCAATGCACCTGAATGAGCGAGTTGCCCTGATGTCAGCAGTCGAGGTCGAGCCTGTTAGCAGATCCGTCGACACTGACCGGCTTTTCATTCGAAATCAAACTACGCGGTCCTCAATGAACAGTGTTCCCGACAGTTTCCTGGCAGCCCTTCGGATTTGTCGACGAAACGAAGCTCAAAACCTCCTGTTGCATTCCTAAAGCAACCATGCCATCCTTCCTGTAGGAAAACTAAAGGTTGGTTCCCTCCATGAAGGAAAAAGCCGATGTTCTGCAAGGTACGTTGGCGCTGATGGTCCTCAAAACGCTCGATGTCCTGGGACCGCAGCACGGCTGGGGAATTGCGCGCCGCATTGAGCAGATCAGCGGCGACCTTCTGGCTCTAAATCAGGGCTCGCTCTACCCCTTGCTGCTCAAGCTGGAGCACGAAGGCTCGATTACGTCGGAGTGGGGCGCATCGGAAAACAACCGGCGCGCGCGGTTTTATCGGCTCACTCCGGCCGGCCGCAAGCAACTCCAGGCAGAGGCGCGTGATTGGGAACAAAATGCGGCGATCATCGCGCGCTTTTTCAAAGTCAAAGCGGAGGATCTATCGTGAGATTCCTGCGACGCTTCCTGATTCGCCTCTCTAATTTCGCAACCCGCCAAGCGCCGACCAGCGCCTGCAGGAAGAGCTTGCCGAACACCTCGCGTTTCAGACGGAAGAGAACATGCGTGCCGGTATGTCGCCCGCCGAGGCGCGACGGCAGGCTGCGCTCAATCTCGGGGCGGCTCAGGCGATCCGGGAAAGCCACCACGCCGAGCAAAGCCTCCCGTTCTTCGAGAACCTGGCGCAAGACCTGCGGTACGCGGTTCGCATGCTGGTGAGATCCCCCGGGTTCTCTTTCATTGTCATCGCCACGATGGCGCTGGGCATCGGAGCCACCACCGCCATTTATAGCGTCATCGACGCCACCCTGCTGCACCCTTTGCCCTTCCCCCGCCCCAGCGAGTTGGTGCGCATTGAGGCAGATCTTCCGGGTGTGGGCGCACAGGATATTAACGTCTCGGTTCCTGAGTGGAAGGACCTGGAGAACTCAGGGGTTTTTCAATACGTGGCCCTCGAATTTTTCGGCTCCTCAAATCTTACGGGCAGCGCACAGCCGATGCGTATCGCGACGAAGGTGGTGACGCCGAATTACTTTGCGATGCTGGGCGTGGCTGCGCAGCTGGGGCGCACCTTCGATCCGGGCGACAAGACTCCGGGGTTCACCCCGGAGATCGTGATCAGCGACGGTCTCTGGAAGCGCGCATTTGGCGCGGACCAGCACGTCCTCGGCAAAAGTCTGCGCCTCGACAACGACGTCTATCATGTCGTCGGCGTGATGCCGCCAGGTTTTCGCGACCAGGGAAAGACCCGCGAGGAGCGGAATACAGAGGCGTGGAACGCAGCCGGTTTTGCCGCTGTGCCGTTTTCGCCTCCGCTGCGCAACATACGAGAAGCGACGGCCTTCGCGCGTTTGAAACCGGGTCTGCCGCTCCAGTCGGCACAGGCACGTATCGATGCGCTGGTTGTCTCGCTGAGGAAGCAATATCCGGCGGATTATCCTGCGCAGGCCGCATGGACGGTACGCCTGGTTCCGCTCAGCGAAATGATGGTCGGCAACGTTCGCCAATCGCTCATCCTGCTCCTTGGTGCGGTGGGCCTGGTCCTGCTGATCGGTTGCACCAACGTCGCAAATCTGCTGCTGGCCCGCGCCAGCGCGCGCGGACGCGAGATGGCGGTGCGCCAGGCTTTGGGAGCCGCAAGAACGCGCCTCATTCGTCAGCTCCTCACCGAGAGCCTGCTGCTCTTCGTGCTCGGCGGCCTCACTGGTTTCGCCATTCTCTTCTGCGCCCAGCACTATCTGCTGCGGCTCATTCCCGAAAGCCTACCGCACCTCAATGACATCTCCATTAGCTGGGGTGTGCTGGCGTTTGCCATCGTCGTCTCCGTCGCCGCCGGAACTATCTTCGGGCTTGCGCCGGCGTGGCTCACAAGCCGCCTCAACATTACGGCAACACTCAGACAGGAAGGCCGTGGCTCCAGCGGTTCGCGGCAGCGCACGCGCGTGCGCCATGCTCTGGTGATTGGTGAATTAGCGCTCTCCCTGGTGCTGATGATCGTCGCCGGTCTTCTGCTGCGCAGCTTTTGGGATTTGTTCAGGGTTCCGCTCGGCTTTAATCCCAGCCGCGTCATGGCCATCCAGACCTGGCTACCGTTTCCCGTCGATCCCAAAGAAGACAGGTACGGCACCGCCACGCAGGAAGCCGTGATGCTGCGCGAGGTACTCCGTCGCAACCGGACGATTCCCGGCGTGCAAGAAGCGGCCGTCGGCGATCTGGCGGCTCTCCCCCTCGGCCATGGTAAAGCCGATCTCACCATGTTTCCGTTGATTCGCGAAGGCAAGGAGGAGCAGGGCAGCCAGCCTCCGCTGATCGATACGGCGTTCGTCTCACCTGAATACTTTCACCTGCTCGGCATGACGCTCCTGCGAGGACGTCTGTTCGTCGAACAGGATATTGGAAACACGCCCTGGGTGGGGGTCATCAATCAGGCCGCCGTGCGCACATGGTGGCCCGGTCAGGATCCGGTCGGCAAGCGCGTCCGCTTGAGCGCCCACAAGCCAAACTGGACCACCATCGTCGGTGTCATCGCCGATGCGCGTACTGAATCGCTCGCGGATGCCGGCGTTCCGCAGGTTTACCTCGACATCTACCAGCAAAGCCTCATAAAAGATCTTGCGTTCTTTCTGCGCGGACAGGTCGATCCCGCCGCCATCGCTGCGCAAGTGCGCACGCAAATCCAGTCGGTCGATGCGGAGCTGCCCGTCTTCCACGCGCAGACCCTGGACGACGTCCTCTCGTCTTCGCTTTCCGTGCGGCGGTTCTCCATGGAGATGGTGGCATTGTTTGCCGCAAGTGCACTGCTTCTGGCGAGTCTGGGAATCTACGGCACCATCTCCTATCTCGTCAATGAGCAATCGCGCGAGATCGCCGTTCGCTTTGCCTTGGGCGCGCAAAAGCACGATATCCTCAGGATGGTTTTGCGCCAGGGCGTCACTCTGGCCGCCGCCGGCGCCGGACTGGGTTTGGCTGGCGCGCTCGTTGTTTCGCACCTCATGGCCGGATTGCTCTTCGGCGTATCGCCCAACGATCTAACCACGTTCGCTGGCGTAACCGCCGTCCTCACCGCCGTCGCCATCGCCGCCAGTTACATCCCTGCGCTGCGCGCCATGCGAGTCGATCCAATCGCTACGCTCCACGCGGAATAACTCCCTGGCACTTCTCGCGTCGTCATTAAGCGCCTTATCGCCAACCCACTCATCGAGACACTTTCGCAAGTCATTCCGGACGTCTTCGCAAGTTGCGGGAGGATCACCGTCTACCCGGAAGCAATCCCCAAAAATGCGGTTCTGTCCGGATAGGCGACGATCCGGGAGCTATCTAGTTTTGCCTCAATCTAGAACTGCACGCTAAGATTGCCAAATGACGGACTCTTCACGCGAGGCGCTGAAGCCGGACGAGCGTGGACTCGGGGATGCACCTGCCAAGTCTCAAGGAAAGTTAGCGCTGGCTCTTGGAGTGATCGCAATCGCGCTCAGCTTGGTTCTTGGGTTTGTTTATCTAATCTCGGTCCGCCGCCTGGAGCGCGAGGTGGCACGGCTCAGCCAGCAGACGGAAGGTTTCAGCCGGCTGGTCGTGCGCGCACAGGAGCAATCGCAGACGTTGGCTCTGCAAGCTTCGCAAGCGTCTGCGAACGCGCAGGCAGCCGCTCAACAGCGCGACTTGGCGAAGCAGGATCAATCGAACTCGGAGGCACAGGCTCAACTTGCTCGGCAGCAGGCCGCCGCCGAGCAGCAAAAGGCAGATCAAGCCACACGGCAGGCTGAGGAATATCGGCAAGAGCGAGAGGCGGAACTTGCACAGCTGCAACAGGCTCTGGGGCAAATCGCCGAAACGCATCGCACCGCCATGGGCCTGGTGATGACGCTGGATAGCAAATCGATTCGCTTCGACTTTGATAAGGCAGACATTAAACCGGAATATCGCGACATCCTTAATCGCGTCGCCGGGATCCTGATGACGCTTAAGGGATATTCGATTGCTGTCTACGGATATACGGACGACATCGGCACGCAGACGTACAACTTGCAACTCTCACAGCGTCGCGCCCAAGCTGTCCGCGACTTCTTGATGCAGACCGGACTTTCCCCAACGACAATCACGAGCATCAAGGGTTTTGGCAAAGCCGACCCTCGAGTTCCGGGCGACAGCGAACAGGCGCGTGCTGCCAACCGCCGGGTCGAGATCGGCATAGTGGATTCGAAACTTATCACGAACGGCCCTCTCGTCCTGCCTAAGTGAATTAGGCGGTACAGGTCCGGTTTAGACAGTCGAGGGCGGACCTCATCCAGGATTCGCCCGGCGAAAGTTGTCGAGTGCTTACCAAGCAAGCCGCGATTAAATTAACGATTCTGAACGCCGCGAAGGTGCCCGGCGATCATTCACTGCGTAGTGTTTCCAACGGATCGGCGAGCGCCGCACGCTGAGCTGGGATGAGCGTTGCAACAGAACCGGCGAACATGAGCACCAGGCTTGCTGCGATGATTGCGAGCGAATTCGCGCTGACAGAGCCGTATATGAAGTGACTTGCTGCCCGCACTGCTAAAATCGATAGAATTGCACCGGGCGCGATGCCCGCGAGTAGAATTCGTAGCGTCTGTCCGACGACAAGCATCTGAATGTGGTGGCGCGTGGCTCCCAATGCGAGGCGAATCCCGAACTCGTTTTTACGGCGCGTGGTACGCGAGGACATCACGCCGTAAAAACCAATGCCGACCAGCAGCAGGGTGACGCTGGCGTAGATTCCCGCAAGCCGCGCGAGAAGTTCTTCAGTACCCAAGTCGCCGTCCAGGTCCGTGGCCAGCGGCACAATCTCATCAATATCCATCGAAGGATCAACTTCATGCAGCGCCTGGCGCACGCTCTGCGAAAGCCGGCCCGGATCGCCAACAGCACGCACGCGGATGCTGTTCACCGGTGCAGGGCGCTGATTGATACTCATGTACACCACCGGTGGAGGATCTTCTTTCGCCCCATTTAGGCGGGCATCGGCGACTTCGCCCACAATCAGAAATTTGTTGTCATTCGGCGCGGGTTCATAGCCTACCACTTGGCCGATTGGATCAGCATCACCGAAGAGTTGGTGGGCATATGCGCGGTTGATGATCGCAACAAGCTGCGTCTGGTCCGTATCGCTTGAAGCAAAATCGCGCCCGCGCACAATCGGAATGCCAAGTGTCGTGAAGAATCCGAGGCCGACGTGATCCTCCTGTCCGTGCACCTGCGCATCGGTGAGCCCCGCATGGCCGTGCACGTACAGCGCAGTGATCCAGCCGCAATGAATGTTGGCACACATACCTACTGCGGCGCTACGCACACCAGGAACTGCCTGGAGCCGCTCCTGTATCTGCCGATAGAACGCAGGTAGCTGCTTACTGTTATGGGTATATCGAGGCTCATGCAATTCCGGGTGCACGGTCAACACATGCTCGCGGTCCATGCCTACATCAACCGTTTCCCAGTGCGCCAACGTGGCGGCAAAGCAGCCCGACATAGTGGAGAGCAACAGCGAAAGACTGACCTGTGTGCCTAACAGCAGATTGCTGCGCAAACGCTGGCGCGCAGTTTGCGCAATCCCTGCAATTTTCGCGCGCGATCCCGCTGTCTGCTCTATGCCTGTGCGAATGAAAATGATCGCCGGAAGAACGCTGAAGCATAGCAGCGACAGCAGCATTAAGCCCCCACCCAGAGCTGCCAGCGCCAGGTTCGGGTGCAGATCAAGTGTGATGTCGGCATTACGGCTGGAGGCCCAGCGTACGAGAATGCCGCTGGCCGCACGCCCCAGAACAAAGGCAAACGCAGAACCGGCAACAACAAGTAATGCGTCCTCAAGAACGATCTGGAGAAGAAGCCTGCTGCGGCTTGCCCCCAGCGCCATGCGCATGCCGAGTTCGTGGGCGCGAGCGTGTAGTCGCGCGAGTTGAAGATTTGCGAGATTCAGACAGCCCACGAGAAAGATAGAACCTGAAAGCGCCATAAGCAGCGTGAGGGGGGCGGTGAATCTTTTCCTCATGCCGTTTTGCCCAGAGTTGAGCGGAACAGCTTCGCTTCGCACCCGCAGCCGTGCGGCTTTGGCTGCCGGATCGGGGGTTGCTTCTGTCATCACTTCTCGATCGCCCTGAAAGACCTGATCCCAGTGTGCAAGCACGGCGGCGCGGCGTGCCGGCGGAATGCGCGCAATAAGCGCGAGCCAGAAGATTGTCGGCTGGTTATACCAGGGCTTGTCGAGAGCTACGTTGTGGCCGGGGCCGAGCGAGTCCCATAAAACACCGAACTTGCCGGTGCTTTGCAGCGCGAGGGGTATCCACATGTCAGGCGGATAGCCTTTCACATCGCCGAGGAAACGTCGGTGCGCCACACCGATGACAACAAACGCCTGGCCATTGAGCAGCATATGCTGGCCTACGGCCTGCTGCGCTGAGCCGAATGTATTGCGAGCAAAGTCATAGCGAAGCACAGCTGGCCACTCGCCCTGTGCTTGCTGCTCATCCGCTTGCACGAACAGCCGCCCAGCGGCTGGTTTAACAGCAAGTCCACTGAAGTAGTTGCCGGAGACGAGACGGCAGAAAGCCTTTGCCGAGGCATGATTGGGGATCTCAAGACTGGCATCCTCTGCATAGGCGGTGGCGATGAGTGGAATGTCAGGAGTAGAGGCACGCAGGCGCTGATAGGCGGGATAAGAGACCTCCCAGCCTTGATCGAAGGGGCTGCGCGCGACGTGAACTGCGACAACTTCCTCTGGGTGAGGAACGGGCAGGTCGGCCAGGATCACGGCATACAGAAGCTGAAAAACTCCGAGGTTCGCGCCGATGCCAAAGGCCAGCGTGAGTAGTGCCGTTAGCGTGAATGCGGGCGCATGACGTAACTGGCGCAGTGCATAGTTCGTATCATGCAGAAGATTTTCCAACCAGACCCATCCCCAGCGTTCGCGCGTCGTGTCCTCAATCAGCGGCACGTTGCCGAGCTCGCGCAGTGCAGCAGCGCGGGCATGTGCCGGATCTTCTCCGCCAGCAACACGCTCTGCGATTGCCATTTTCAGATGGAACTCAAGTTCTTCCGACAGGCTCTCCTTAGCTCGGTCCCACCACCAGATCTTTATGGCTGCACCTCCGGCTCCATGACGGCACCAATAGCACGAACCAACTGAAGCCAGCGCTGGTGATCAGCAGTGAGCTGCTTCTTCCCGAGAACAGTAAGTTGGTAGTACTTAGCGCGCTGCTTGCTTTCGGTCAGCTTCCATTCGGACTTGACCCATTTCTGCCGTTCGAGACGATGCAGAGCCGGGTACAGAGAGCCGGTCTCCACCGTGAGCACTTCGCCGGACCGGCTGCGGATCATTTGTGCGATAGCGTAACCGTGCATTGGCCCTCGCAGAAGAGCCTGCAAGACGAGCATGTCCAGCGTCCCCTGCAACAGTTCGATACGGTTTTGGTATTTTGCACTACTTGCCATTGTGGATGTAGTCACTCTACTGCCATAGCTGGAGAATGTCTACATCCATAGATCCCAGTGACGTTTGCAGATCAGATAGGGCATCAGGTAGAAACTCTTAACGTTGAGCCAATCGCATCTCAAAGAGCACCTAATCGCCGATTCACTCATTGACAACGAACCAGGTGGCCGAAAAGCCGGCTTTTCGGCCACCTGCCAGAACGAGCGCGGACCACTCAATGAGCGCAGTAGCCTGTTCGCCCTAATTGATGCCCAGCTTCCGGTTTGACCGTGATTCGGGAGCAATTGGGAACAGGCGCCTTGAATTGTGCGGAAGGCGCCCGGCGATCGGGATTGTGCGGTATTCCCAACTGCCGGGCCCAACAGGCTAATTAAGCTATATACCTTCAGTCATAATCGGAAGGGTGCAAGGCTCGCCCTGACGTCCTCCCTTTACGTGTACGCCTTCTCTCCGCCGACCTGCGAATCCCAATACGTCGTAGGATCGGTGAAGAACTCACCCTGCCTGCAGAGGTTGCGCATCGCTTCTTCATTGACCTTGATGCCCAGGCCCGGCCCCGTGAAAACGGGGATGTAACCGTTAACCACGAGGTCCCCTTTGTCGCATAAGTCTTTGTGCCAGGCTGGCTGCGGCTGGTGCCATTCCATGGCGAGGAAGTTTTCGCAGGCCGCTATCGCCTGCGCGCCGGCCGCGTAGCCGATGGGCGTAGCGTTGCTGTGGACCATCATCCCTACCGAATACTGGGCCGCCATATCGGAGGTCTTCTTCAATTCCAGACAGCCGCCGATCACCAGGTGATCCGGGTGGATGTAGTCGACTGCACGCGCCTGGCAAAGCGACACGAGCGATTCCGTCAGGTAGGCGTCTTCGCCGGTTAAGGTCGACACCTTAACCGAATCGGTGATGAGTTTCCACTCCTCTACCCGGAACCACGGGACCATGTCTTCCAAAGTCGAGGGATTTATCCTCTCCAGCGCATTCGCCAACTTAATGCAACTTTTCACGGTGAGGTGCCCGAAATGGTCGTGACCCATGGGAACGTCACCAGCGTCGCCCATGGCTTCCTTAATCGCAGCGACGTGGTCGGCGACGAGTTCACATCCCTTGTCGCTGATCTCTAATCCCTCATAGTAGTTCTCGGGCGGGACCCCCCCCGGCTCCCCGTAATAGCCATTCGGAGCATAGATCGTGCCCGGCTTGCCTCGCAGGATGGGAACGACCGGCAGGTCGTATTTGAGCATCGTAAACCCGGAGGCGACTCTCTCCTTATAATCGGCGGCGATGTCTGCGATGGAGTTCGATTTCGGGTCACCCTCGCTGTACAGACGGACCTTGTCGCGAAATTTCCCGCCAAGCATCTGGTAGATCGGCGCGCCATAAGCGTGGCCAGCCAGATCCCACAGTGCGTTCTCAATCGCGTTCACGCCGCTCCCCTGACGGTTATATCCGCCATGCATCTTGATCTTGCGGAAGATTCTGTCGACGTTGCAGGGATTCTCGCCCAGTAGCCGGGCCTTATGCATCAGAATGTAGTTCGGCTGGGGTCCGTCCCCGATCGCCTGGCCGTAACCCGAAATTCCCTGATTGGTATCGATCCGGACGATGATCGTGCCGCCAGAGGCCGCTCCCGCTCCGGGAGTCGCAGGAGGAATCTCTCGTCTAGGTGGGCCGCCACTACCGGGCCCGCCGACGCCCAGGCCGGGGCCGCCCGCGCTGCTCGGGCCGCCATTGCCCTCCCGAATTGCCTGGCCTCCCGGCCCTCTCAGAACGGCGATGCGCATGTCGGTGATCTTCAAGTCCGAGGCAATCGAATTCCGGTTGACATTCTGGGGATACGCTTCCAGGTCGGCCCAGAGGCCAAGCCCCGCGGCTGCCGCGCCCATGCCCAGAAACTTACGCCGCCCAATTGTTCTTCCTTTTGTAGACATTATTCTCCTTTTGCCACCAAGACTGACTTGCTTTTGGAACCGGTCCAGTGTATCCGAATCTTATGTATACGAGCTTATCTTTCGAAGCCGACGCTCGGCCGCCCGGAGGTTCATTCCTAGCACCAGTACAACTTCGCCGGCTCGATTACGATGGTGTTCGCAAGTAGGGCCGGCCACTGCCCTGGACAATTGCGCGGTAAGCGGCGCTGAACGATGGCCGGCGCCGCCAGTTGACCAATGGCTGCAAGAGTACTCTCACAAGTTTCTTCCCATAGAAGTCCGAGTGGTATATTATCTCTTTCCATAGAACTTCTAGTGGAGAGACTGATGCGTCAAGAAGAACCAATCCAACAGCGAGATGCTCAAGGGCACTTTGGACATGATGATCCTGCGGACACTTATCGGCGGAGACGCGCATGGGCACACCATCGCGAAAGTCATTGAGCGCACCTCCGAAGATGTTCTCGAAGTAGAACAGGGATCGCTCTACCCGGCGCTTCACCGGCTTGAAGATCGTAAATGGGTTTCTTCCTACTGGGGTGCGAGCGAAAACAATCGCAAGGCAAAGTTCTATCGGCTGACGGCAGAAGGCCGTAAACAGCTGGTGCGCGAGACCAGCCGCTGGCGCCAAATGACACGGGCCATCGGCCTTGTGCTAGGCGAAGAGGGAGGTGCGTAATGAGTTTGTTCAGGTTTTTTCACCGCAAGCGCTCTGACGCCGAGTTGCAGAACGAGATCGAGGCCTTTCTTAGCGAAGAAACCGCTGATAACGTAGCGCGGGGGATGTCACCCGACGAGGCCCGGCGGCAGGCGCGGATAAAGTTGGGCAACCCGCAGAAGGTGCGCGAATCGTTATGGACGCAGAACTCCCCCCTGCTGTTGCCCCATGTCGGGCACGACTTGAAATATGCTTTTCGTACGTTGAGCCGCACGCCCGGATTCTCGATCATCGCGATTGCGGTGATGGCTTTGTGCATGGGCGCGGCCACGTCGCTTTTCACCGTTGTGCGTTCGGTGCTGCTGCGGCCGCTGCCTTTTCGCGATCCCGCGCGGCTGGTGATGGTGTACGAACACTTCCGAGGAGGGGAATTAAGCTACCACCCTGTTGCGCCAGCCGACTTCTACGACTGGCGCTCGAAGACCCACGGCTTTGAAGACATGGCAATCATGCGTCCTGCCGGGTACAACCTCACCGGTGTGCGCAACGAATTGCCGGAGTCGGTCGACGCAGAGGCAGGTTCCTCGAACCTGTTTTCACTGCTGGGAGTGCGGCCGGCACTGGGCCGGGACTTTACGGAGGCGGACGATCAGCGCGGCAGCGCCGTTGTGATGTTGACCTGGAGCCTGTTCGAGAGGCGGTTTGCAGGCGACGCGAAGATTGTGGGCGGCCAGATTCACCTTGACGGCAAACCCTACACAGTGGCCGGCGTGCTGCCCTCGTGGTTCACGTATCCCAATGCCGGAATTCGGCTGTGGGTTCCCTACAAGGCCGATGCCAGTGCTGAGATGCTTCAGCATCACGACTGGCATGGGAGCCAGGTGGTGGCAAGGCTCCGCCCTGACGTAAGCCTGGCCAGCGCAATCGCGCAGGTTGGCGCCATACAGTACCAGAATCATTTGCAGTACCCGCACGATCCGGTGGCTGAAGATGTTGTTTCGCGCTCGCTGAACGAGGATCTCGCCGGAGATGTGAAGAAGCCGCTGACGTTGATGCTTTCCGCAGTTGGCTGCATGCTGCTTATCGGCTGCCTCAATGTCGCCAACCTGCTGGTGGCGCGGGGCGCGGCACGGCAGAAGGAGGTGGCGATACGAAGCGCCCTCGGCGCTCAGCGGGCCACCCTGATTCGCGAGCAGATGGCCGAGAGTGTTCTGATTTGCGCAGCCGGCGGTGTGGGCGGGATTCTGCTGTCATTGGGCGCCACTGAGTGGCTGGCAAAAACGTGGAAGGACCTGCCCACCGCGCAGAGCATTCACGTTGATGGCGCGGTGATTGCGTTTGCCTGCGCGCTCATGTTCGCTGCGGCGCTGATTGCAGGCTTGCTGCCCGCGCTTTCCACAACAGGCAAGTCGATGCTGAAGGCCCTGCAAACCTCGGTCCGGACCGGCTCGAGCAGCGTTTCGCGCACCGCGCTCAGAAAGTCGCTGCTCACGGCGGAGATTGGAATCACCGTGGTGCTGCTGGTGGCCGCCGGGCTGCTGCTCAAAAGTTTTATGCAATTGCGCGCAGCCGATGTCGGGTGCGTAGTAGACAACACGCTCACTTTGCAATACAACCTGCCCGGCAAGAAGTACGACACGCCGGAGAAGCGAAACGCATTCAACGAAGCGCTGCTGGCGCGAGTGAGAGCTATGCCCGGAGTTCGCGGCGCTGCATTGGGAACCACGGTTCCGGGAACAGGATACTGGGGTACCGACGAATTCACGGTGAAGGAGCATCCTCCGCTCAAGACGGGCGAACACTTGCCCGACGCGCTGACGCGCTGGGCCGATCCAGGCTATTTCAGCGCGCTCGGAATTCCGCTTGTGAGCGGACGGTTCTTTACCAGCGACGAACGTGTTGCGCGCTCGTACAAGGTGATTGTGAGCCGTCAACTCGTTCAGCAATATTTCGCAGGCGAAGATCCTATCGGCAAGCATTTGCACTTTCCAGCGCGCGCCCACGATGGAGCGCCTAACCTGATGGATTGGGAGATTGTGGGCGTCGTCGGCGACATCCTGTACCAAGTCGGCAAAGAGCCGAAAGCAACAGCGTATTTCCCCATCCTTGAGGGCCGTAGCGATGCGACGCTCGCGGTTCACACGGCAACGGATCCATTGCAATTCTCGGTGCCGCTGCAAAAACAGATCGCGTCGCTCGATCCTGAACTTCCGGTCTCAGATGTGCTCACCATGAACCAGATCATTGGCGCGTCCCTGGTGAATGCGAGCCTGAGCGCAACCCTTGTGCTGGCTTTTGCTATTTTGTCGCTGATTCTTGCTTCGGTGGGATTGTACGGCGTGCTATCGTACCTTACCACTCAGCGGACCTCGGAACTGGGAATCCGCATGGCGCTCGGCGCGCAACGAGATCAGCTCTTGCAGTTGATGCTGATGGATGGCCTGCGGCCAGCGCTGTTCGGGCTCGGGCTTGGTTTGGTGATGAGCTTCGCGGCGACACGCATCTTCCAGTCGATGCTTTTCGGAACGAAGCCTCTCGATCCTGTGGTTCTGTCCGGCGTGATTGGACCCCGGAACTCGGAATCCGCATGGCGCTCGGCGCGCAACGAGATCAACTCTTGCAGTGGATGCTGTTGGATGGCCTGCGGCCGGCGCTGTTCGGGCTCGGGCTTGGTTTGGTGATGAGCGTCGCGGCGACACGCATCTTCCAGTCGATGCTTTTCGGAACCAAGCCTCTCGATCCTGTGGTTCTCTCCGGCGTGATTGCGACGCTGCTGGCGGTTGCGGTTCTGGCCTGCCTGGCTCCCGCATGGCGTGCTTCCCGGTTAGATCCAATGAAAGCGCTCCGAACCGAGTAGAACAGGGTATCCGCAGATTGAGGCATAATCGCCAATCGCTTCTTTTCCCTATCGGTCAAACGGCGAGTCACCGAACATGCGACTTTCAGGCTCATGCGGTCTAAGGCGCCCCATCAGATGAACCGTGAGGAAATGAAGGCTCGGCGGAAATGGAACTCCGCGTGCGAGTGGCATTGAGTCTGAACCCATAGAAAAGCGCTGTCAGCAGCACTAGCCACAGTGGGCCGACGATCAAAGCTACCTGGGTATCCGGGAAATAGGCCATCAATACGATGACGAGCGCCAGGAAAGCTAATGCGAGCCACGAACTGTAGGGATACAAAGGCATGCGGAAAGCCAGCCGATCGCGTTCTGTCCCGCTCAGGCTTTTCCGGAATTTCATTTGCGACAGTAGTATAACGGTCCAGGTCCAGATGGCGGCGAAGGTTGCAATCGACGTGACCCACACAAAGACCTTTGCCGGCATCAGATAGTTGAGCAATACCCCAAACAGCAAGGCGATACTGGATACCTGAATCGCCCGGCGAGGCACACCGCCTGGTGAAGTGTTTTGAAAGAGCCGCGGCGCCTGCCCTTGTTTCGCGAGGTTATATAGCATGCGCCCCGTGCTATAGATACCTCCATTGCACGAAGACAGGGCGGCGGTGAGCACCACGAAATTGATAATCCCTGCCGCAGATTTGATGCCGAGCCGTTCGAACGTCATGACGAATGGGCTGCCATTCGTACCGATCTCGTTCCACGGATAGATCGCCAGGATCACGAAGAGGGCCCCCACATAGAAGATGAGGATGCGCCAGAAGACGGAGTTGATCGCATCGGGAATCGACTTTCTGGGGTTGGTAGCTTCGCCGGCGGTAACTCCGATCATCTCCACGCCAAGATATGCAAACATCACCATCTGCAAAGCCATCAGCATGCCAAACCCGCCGTTGGGGAAAAACCCGCCATGTTTCCAGAGATTGCTGACGCCTGTAGCGACACCGTGATTGCCCAAGCCGAACACAATCATGCAGGCGCCGACCACAATCATCACCACAATCGTGACCACTTTAATCATGGCAAACCAGAATTCGAATTCGCCGTAGGCTTTGACAGCTGCCAGATTGACGGCGCTCATCGCTACGAGCGCCATCAGTGCCCAGATCCATTGCGGCACAGATGGAAACCAGACTCCCATAGATACCGACCGCGGTGATTTCCGCGACACAGGTGACCACCCACATGAACCAGTAGTTCCAACCGGTCAGATAACCCAACAGGGGACCAAGATGGTCTTGCGCATACCGGCTAGAAGGAGCCCGCAACCGGCTGATGTACGGCCATTTCGCCGAGAGCGCGCATAATGATGAAGATCGCGATTCCGCCCAGTACGTAGGAGAGCAGGATCGCAGGCCCGGCGAGCTTGATCGCGCTGGCGGAACCGAGGAATAAACCGACACCGATCGTCGAGCCTAATGCCATAAGGCGAATGTGGCGTTCTCGCAAGCCGCGGTTCAATGAATCTTCGTTGGTATGCATGCTGTGCTTTTCGTTTATCAACTCGCTTTCACCCCGGAACCCATTATCCAACGCCCGGTGAGGATTTGCGTTGGCACTCCTGAATTCCTACGAATAGTCCTGACAACGCCTCATGATTCTGCGATCCGACGGTTCAGGGTAGCGCGAGGAATGGTGGTTATTTCTTCTGCCCCCGAAACTCCAGGTATCGTCCCGTCTGTCACTGGGATTTTTCACCGGGATTTACTGCAATTTCCGGCCGTAAGTAACGAATGTAATTACCACTGTAACCCACCGCAATATAACCGGCAATCAAGCTTGGATGTCAACATCCGCTAGTCGACTCCCTGTGGGATGCTAGACTTGCGTCACTATCCGGCGAATTGGGACCGTTCGCATTCTCATCGCGCACGGAATTGTAACTTCCATCAGAGAGTGGACGGACGATGCTGCGCCTTTGCACATGGGAACTTCTTGCGCCTTGGGTTTTTAGACCGATATTTTCCTGCCCCGCTTGCCACTGCCTGGACCGGCGTTTTGGCAATCGCGTTGGCGACTAGCTTGACAGCTACTGCCGCGGCCGCCACCGGCGCCGTGACCACGACGACATTGACCGTTACCGCAGCCTCAGGCAGCGCCGCGAACATCACCACAGGCACCACGATTACGCTCACGGCGGCGGTGACGTCAGCTTCAGGAACGATCAAAGCGGGCCAGGTGAACTTCTGCGATGCTTCCGCAACGTACTGTACGGATATCCACGTCCTGGCAACGGCACAAGTAACAAGCGCAGGGACGGCCACGATCAAACTGCGTCCCGCCCCCGGCGCCCATAGCTACAAGGCCGAGTTTCTCGGCACCATCAACTGGGCAGCGAGCAGTTCGAACACAGCTACGGTCTCCGTAACGGGCGCCTTTCCTTCGGTAACAACCATCGCGCAGAGCGGATTTGCTGGAGATTATTCGCTCACAGCAACCGTGAGCGGCTCGGCCAAAAGCCCGGCCGGACCGTCGGGAACGATCTCGTTCACGGATCTCAGCGCCAACAACTCGGTGCTGGCGACAGCATCCCTGGGCGACCCGGTTGCAGAGACATTGGCTGCGGGGTTCACGCCCGCGGTGGGCAATGAGCCTTCCGGGATTGTGGCCGGTGATTTCAATGGCGACGGCAATATGGACATCGCGGTTGGACTCAACGCGGTGAGCCCAACCGACTCGCCTACGGTCCTGCTGGGAGATGGCACGGGGAACTTCAACCCGGTCACCGGGAATCCGATTACGGCTGTGGGCAGGCCTGTACTGGTGCAGGATTTCAATGGAGACGGCCACCCGGACATACTGCTCGCGGATGAACTCAGCGCTTCGATGACGGTTTTGCTGGGGAACGGCGATGGGACCTTCACCGTATCCCCGCAAGGTGTCTTCTATACGAACTATGGAAATGACCCCGTCGTCGCGGGAGATTTTAACGGTGATGGTATTCCGGACCTGGCCGTCGGCGGCGGTTACTATTTGGTGATCCTGCTGGGTCAGGGGGACGGTTCCTTTACCCAGGTGCCGGTGGCTACGACGAATATCTTCGAGGCGTCGAACTTCTTCGCGATGGTTACGGCGGATCTGAATGGCGATGGACTGTCGGATTTACTGATTGCAGACGGTGGACCGCACCAGGTGTCCGTTTACCTGAGCAACGGGGATGGAACATTTACCAAGGCGCCGGGTACTCCCGTAAGCCTGAACAGTGCGACGTCGTTAACCACAGGTGACTACAACGGCGACGGAAAACTGGACCTGGCCCTGTCGCTCTACGGAGGAAGTTCCCAGGTTGCCGTCTTCCTGGGCAATGGCGACGGGAGTTTCCAGGCGAGTCCCAATCTTACTTCTTCCACCATCGGGACCACGCCTTTCCTGTTTACGACAGGCGATTTCAACGGCGACGGCATCGCAGATTTGTTTCTCGGTGCGCAAATCAACGGCACCACCATCAGCGTTCTGCAGGGAAAAGGCGACGGAACGTTCAGCGAGGTCTCCATAGGATCCGCGGGACTACCATGCTGCTCGAGTGCGACGATGGCAGATTTCAACGGTGACGGCGCCACAGACATTGCTTCGGCGAGTTTCTACGACGGCACCGCACAGGTGCTGTTGGCGCACCAGTGGCAGGCCACAGCGACGGTGAATTCGATCGCGCCGGCAGGCCCGGGAAGCCACCAGGTGGTGGCGAGTTTTCCAGGCGATGCGAACTTCCAACCAAGTACTTCGCAGAGCACGACGCTTCAGGCAAAAGTGGCTGATCCGGTGCTGACTCCGGCGTCGGGAACCTATATGTCGAGCATCCAGGTAACGATCACGGATGCGACACCGGGCGCGACGATTTATTACGAATCATCTTCGACCCAGGGATTTGTACCGTACACCGGGCCAATCACAGTGGCTACCGAGGGCGTCGCGTTCATCCAGGCATATGCGCTGGAAAACGGCTACCAGAACAGCAATTACGTGAACGCGGAATACAATCTGCAACTACCGCTGACGCCGGCGCCGGCGATTTCACTCGCAGCAGGATATTACCCGTCGGCGCAAAAGGTAACAATCAGCGACTCCAATGCCGGCGGCCACCATTTACTACACGACGAATGGTTCCGTGCCCAACGTGACCTCGAACGTGTACAGCGGTCCGGTCACGGTATCTTCTTCAGAGACCCTGGCGGCAATCGCCATCGCACCTGGGTATGCACCGAGCCTGGCGACGTCGGCCCAGTATTACATCGGCACTGCTGCGGTTTCGTTGCTCTACACCGCTGCCGGAAGCGGTTTGGACGGTTACAGCGGAGATGGCGGACCGGCGACGTTGGCACAATTGGACTCTCCCGCCTGGGTGGCCAGGGATAGTGCGGGAAACCTGTACATCAGCGACCAAAGCAACCATGTGGTGCGTGAAGTCGCGGCGGGGACGGGGATCATCAGCACGATTGCCGGAACGGGAAAGATTGGCAGTTCCGGTGATGGCGGGCCCGCAACCAGCGCGGAGTTCGAGTTGCCGGGCGCGCTCGCAGTGGACCAGAACGGCAACCTGTTTATTGCCGATAACGGCAGCGGATTGGTGCGGCTCCTGAATCTCAAATCAGGAATCATCAGTACCTACGCAGGAGGGGGGACGGGACCGGCGGGGACGGGCGACGGCGGACTCGCAACCAGCGCGGTCCTTGGTCCCATCGGCGGCATTACCATCGACGCATCGCGCAATGTTTACATCAGCTCAAACAAGCTCAGTTCGCAAGGTAACTGACGCGACGGGCATCATCACCACAATTGCAGGAACTGCGGGCAATGGCTATGGGGGCGACGGCGGTCCGGCCACCAGCGCACTGTTGTTCGATCCTGCAGGCCTGGCTTTCGATGCGAAGGGTAATTTGTACATCGCGGATAGCGGCAATAATGTGATTCGCGAAGTGAATGGGGCCACGGGGATCATCACCACCGTCGCGGGCACGGCCGTGACCGGCGTCCTGACTTCGAACTATTCGGGCGACGGCGGACCGGCCACCAGCGCCCAGCTCAACCAGCCGACTTCGGTTTTATTCGATGCCGCGGGCAACCTGTATTTTTCCGATACCGGCCATGGCGCAATACGCAAAGTGGATATG
>CAVUXX010000002.1:0-1305596 GCA_963745555.1 uncultured Acidobacteriaceae bacterium
AATTGCCGGGCCCGAGGAATTGGGCAATGGCGGGCGGGTCCCATGGGTATTGGGCCGCCCCGGCGAGGCGCCAGCCTACGCGGGAACAGATTTCATCATCGCCAGGGATGGCCGGATTGCCGCCATTTATCTGTTCTTCGACAAGTTGTCCTGAGCCAGGCCCGCGTTGAGGGATCCAAGCAGAGGGACCGGCCTCGCGCCAGGGCAGCGCCGGCTTTGAGGCCGCGTGGCCCGGCCCGCAGCCCAACCCGCTTCACCGGGGTGCGACTACGAGCTCAATTCGCTCAGCTTCTTACCAACCGCGCCGGGTCCGAAATTGATATGAGCGTCCTTAATCGAAAGTCCGACTACTTCGATACGCTTCAGATCCCGTGTTCCGATCTCGGCTTCTTCCGCGAGACGCAGCGAGTTGTCGCCTCGGATGAACGGAGAAGTGCCGCGCTCCGCATACGGATCGTAGCCCATCACTGCCATCCCGACAGCGTCTACGCAGACGGCGTTGTGGCCGGCAATGATCACGCCCGGTGTCATCTTTTCCAGGCCAGGAAGCCACGGACCTTCCCCTCCCCGCACCGTCTCGACGCCATCCACGATCGCGATATCAATTGGCCGAATACCGTTCTGATCGACCAGAATGCGCGGAACCCGATAGCCCGGATCGCGCGGCGAATCAGGATGCAACTCGGCATCTACTCCCGAGGGCGCAGGCGTCGTCCCGTCGTGCAGCACAGGTCCGCGCTCTTTCGTCGGCCGCTCGTTCCCGTCAAGTCCGTAGTCCCCGCCATAGAGCGAGCAGGGCGCGTTGCCGAAGTTGTTCTTCATCGTCATCGTCACGCCTGCAATCCAATGGTTCTTCAGCTTCGCCATCGAAGCGTACACGTCGCACTGATAGAACGCGGGGCTCAGGTGGTATGCCGGATAGGCGTATCCGCCCCAGGGCACCTTCATGCGCACATATTGCTTGTAGTTGCCCAGGTTCTGTACGTTTTCCCAAACTACCGGCACGCCCATGTTGTTAATCTCGTTTACATCCAGGCCGTAGCGAGCCCACAGCGAGAGATCCTGATCGGCCGGGAAGAAGCTTTCGATCATGCGAACGCGCCGCGCACCCGCCTTGGCAAACAGATGCACTGTTGCTGCCACCGATTGCGGATCCGTCCGATAAGGAAGCTCAGGCGTCAGAGGAAAGTTCTTCGGATTCCCCGTGAGATTTAACTTGAGCGCAACCGTCTTTCCGCGCACCAACTTCTCGATCCCACCGATCTGATCGAACGCCCTCGAGAGTTGCTGCGCATACTGCGCGTAATCGCAGCAAGGCACGATCGCAACCCGGCTTGCTGGAGCGTCGGCCTTCATCAGCTTCGGCATGCAAAGTGCCGCAAGCGTCGCAGCACCCGTGGTGGCTAGCATCTCTCGTCTGTTCATATCTTCCGCCTCCTCAACGCTATGCTACTCGGATATGATCGATTGCGCGTGCCCTATTTGATATCCAGACGATCATTTGGAAAGCTGCTCGCCGCGGCCCCGCTCTTCAGAGCTTTCGCCGACGAGCGCACCATGTTCCTCTCCTTGAACAGCGTCCTGTTGCAAGGTCGTGTTCAATGGCCCGACTTCGCGCGCTTGGCCGCCGAAATTGGCTTTCCCGGCACGGACATCATGCTGGGCCCGGCCATGCAAGCCGGCGTCAGCGCGACCAACGATCTACTTGCTGGCCTTAAGATCAGGCCAGCCGCCATCGATTTTCCGGTCGAATTCCGGAAAGACGACGCAACCTTCAATGCCTCGCTCACCCAACTCGACGCAGCCGCCCGGTTCGCTGCCGCAATCCACTGCCCGCGCATGATTACGTACATCATGCCGTCGAGCGATATTCCAAAAGTGGAACTGCGCCAAACCTATAAGCAGCGGTTTACAGAAAGTGCCCGCATTTTGGCGCGTTCCAACGTTCGCCTCGGCCTCGAGTTTCTAGGTCCGCTCGAACTGCGGAAAGCGCACAAATACGAATTCATTTGGCGCATGAACGATATGCTCACGTTCGCCAAGGAATGTGGGCCCAACGTCGGACTGCTGCTCGATTCCTGGCACTGGCACCACGCAGGAGCCACTACCGAGGACATCATTGTCGCCGGGCGCGATCGCATCGTGCACATCCATTTCAATGACTCGCCGAACTTGCCTCCAGAGCAGATCCACGATAATCAGCGTATGCTACCCGGCGAAGGTGTCATCAACTTGACCGGCTTCTTGCAGGCGCTTCAAAGCATCCACTACAACGATGCGCTCAGTGTAGAAGTCTTCGGGCGAACGAAAGACATGACACCGGAAGCAGCCGCGAAAGCCGGCCTCGATAGCTCCCTTGCTGTCTTTCGTGAGGCCCGGGTTCCCGAAGGCTGAAGGGACAAACAACGAAAGCTGAGTCGTCCTCGGAGCCGGTTGCTTCTTCTTCCTGTCATCGAATACCGAACGGCCCTCCAGGCTCGGAGAGGTCGAGTGCTCGTGCTGCACGACGCGATCCAAGTCCGGTAATGCGGGGTGGAAGCGGGTGATAATGGATTTTATCGAATTAGAACAAGTTGACCTTTTACATCTTCAGCCTGTCGTTTCTGTAGCTCGAAGATCGCGCCGTGAACTCCTCCATCGTCGTCCACATATTCCAGAGTCATAGTGTCGTACTTCTTATGGGTAACGAGGCTGAGGGCTCGTCCGCCGCCGTAGGGAACGGCAGCCTTGCCCAATGTCATTGGCAAACCACCGATCTGTTTGCTCTCCTCCCCCAGAACGACATCGCCGATCGAACCGATCTTCACTCGTGCGCCTGTCTTGCCGTTCGGCTGAAATTGCAGCAAATCGTCGTGGATGGACAACGTCCCGCCGCTGTTGTTCTTTGCATTTTCGAACCCTAAAAGATGAGTTGCGCGAACGCTAAATGCGGCGCGGGTCTCTCCTAGGTGGACTGTGCTTTGCGCAGAAGCAGTAACAGACCAGCAAATTAAGAGGGCCAAGAGCCTTAATCCAGCGCGTTCACCAAATTGGTAAAGATGTCTGTTAGTCATAATAGGAATCATGGTTTCTCCGATCGCGGCATGGCGTTTACACCAAGCCATGAACTGTTTTAATCTCTCGAGCAACTAACTCTTGACCGGTCCCACCATCCGCGTCAGAGCTAACGATTGTTGAGGTTTGGTGAAGTGCCTCCGATTGGCCATTAAATGAGGGCTCGCCGGAATAATTGAGCCGGTTAAGGCCGTTCAACGCGGCGACTTTGTAGCACTCGGCCAATGTAGGGTAGTTAAAAACCGTGTTTACAAAGGTGTCGATCAAGCCCTGGAAACCTATAACGGCCTGTCCGACGTTTGCGGTTCTGGCCGGCACCTCAGTGCCCGTGATGCAGGCCAATTCCTTTTTCGCCGGCTTCAAGTGTTCGACCCGCAGTCGCCGCCCCTTCCTTTTTCACCGTGCGCCATGCGTTTCTAGGAATTGGCACAAAAGAGAAGCCTGGAGCGGTGCGGGCAGGATTTCATCTACGCAACAATCGAGCGCGTCCCACCAGAGTTCCGCTGTACTGGCAGGAGTCAGGAGCACAATTGGGATAGGGATTCCATTGCACCTGACCCGTGCTACCAGATCTCTCCAATTCCCATCGGCCAGAGCTAGTTCCGTGACAATAACGATCCCCCTGCCCGATGAGCCGAGCAAGCCGACTGCCGCATCGATGGTTCGTGCCCACTGCATAACCAATCCGTGCGCTTCGATGTCCAGCGCGACGGTGACTTCCGGGCTCCTGTTGGACACGAAAATTACTGTTTCTGCTTGTCTGTAGTTCTGCATTGATTCCCTAACGCCGCCTGACTCCACGCTAAGCTGTCTGGCCTCCAATTGGACGTAAGCAGACGTAAGCTGGCCGTAACGAAGCAAAGCTTTTGAAGGATAATGGGTTGGGGAGATAAGCAAGTGCCGACTCCGTCTTTCCCATCGGGAAAATCCGTTGCCAACTCTGCAGCCGACCCCGTGCCGGCTGCGGCGGTCCGCGACCAATTGGCGCGAGTGGTGAATAGCCCTGGGTTCGTTTCGTCAGCCCGGCTATGCCGGTTTCTGACGCACATCGTGAATCGGACAATTGATGGAGATATCGATAGCCTCAAGGAGTTCTCGATTGCACTGGAGGTGTTCGACCGCACCTCAAAGTACGATCCGAACATCGACGCGATTGTCCGGGTTGAGGCGCGCCGTCTCAGAGGAAAGTTGAAGGCCTATTACGAGGAAGGGGAGGGCCGGGTTGACCCGGTTCTGATTGGATTGCGACCGGGCAGTTATGTCCCGGTTTTCCGGTGGCTTGACGTCCAGCCGGCAAAGCATCGCGAAGAACTCGGAACCGCACCGACACCCGGAGCTGTATGCGTTGCCGTGTTGCCGTTCGTGAACATGAGTCCGGAGCCAGAGCAGGACTACTTTTGCGACGGGATCAGTGAAGAGATCACGAACTCACTTACGCGGATATCGGGGTTGAACGTGATCGCGCGGACATCGGCCTTTCACTTCAAGGGTACCAACATCGATATCCGGGAAGTAGGGCAGCGTCTCGGCGCGAATCTTGTCATCGAAGGAAGCGTGAGGAAGGCCGGCAAACAGTTGCGGATCACTGCGCAGGCGATTCAGACCGAATCGGGTCACCACGTCTGGTCGGAGACGTTCCGTCGCGAACTCCAGGACGTGTTTGCAATCCAGGACGAGATTGCGCAATCTGTTGCGGACTTACTCAGGCTTCACATGCCCGAAGTACAAGCGCCAGTGCGGCCCTCCCCCCCTGATCTTGACGCGTATACAAGGTACCTGAGAGCTCGATTTCTGATTCACCAGCAGTCGCCTGAAACACTGAATGCCGCGCTGGAGCAGCTACGAAGGCTCACAGAGACTTATCCCGACTACGCTCTTGCTTACAGCGGCATGGCTGCAGCGAGCGGTCTTTTGGCCCAGTTCGGGATGGTTTCGGGCCGTGAGGTGTATCCAGAAGTGAAAGCAAACGCGGAGCGCGGTTATGCGCTCGATCCTGAATCCGGTGACACATGCACGGTGCTGGGCGCACTTCGCGCCTGGTTTGAGCATCGTTGGGATGAAGCCGACAAACTGTACGACCGTGCGCTAAAACTACAACCCAGTCACGCGCAGGCTCACATGTTTCGTGCTATGGCTTTGTTGTGCCAAGGGGACACGAAGGCTGCAGAGTCAGGACTCCGCCGCTCGACTGAACTGGACCCGCTCTCGGCCAGCGATTGCGCACGGATGGCTTATCTTCATTACGTCAACGGAGACTATCCATCAGCCGAAGAGTATCTCCGAAAGTCTTTCGAGCTGGATCGAGACTATCCTGAAGCGCGATTGTATGAAGGGCTCCTCCATTTCCAGCAGCAGCGTTACGACGCGGTGATACAGTGTCTCTCGCGATCTGCCTCACCATTGGATATCGGTCTGCTCGCCGCCGCCCATGCCCAGGAAGGCAGCTTATCGCGAGCTGAAGAATGTGTCGAGAGTCTGCATCAACCTGGGCGGCAATACGTCACTCCCCTGGCAGACGGTTTTGCTGCAGTCGGGATGGGAAATTTCGATCTGGCACTTCAGTGCCTGGATGAAGCCATCGACCACAAAACCAACTTCGTGAATCTGCTCGCGGTCGAGCCGTTCTTTCATCCTCTTCACGCTGACCGCAGGTTTGCCAATCTCTTGAAAAAGCTAAACTTGTCGCACTAACAAGCGCAGCAACCTGCGCCGTTAGCTTACGTAGAGCTTACATAGAGCTTACGAGGCCTTACTCCCAACGCGTCTGCGTTCGAGGCACCATTGCCTCATGAAACGACGCACTCGATCAACCTGCTTGGCCTTCACCCTGGGGACGTTGGCGCTACTGGCGCGAGGCCAAAATCCCGCACCTTTGTCCCCCCCGCCCGCGGTTGAAGTGGCGGCGGGACAGCAGTCAAACCTAAAAGACCTACCTGAATTGACTCTCGAACGGGCGGTTGAACAAGCTGTCGCGAAGAACAGCAGTCTGAAGACCGCCACCCTCGACACACTCCGGGCCGTTGACGATCTGGCTGCGAATAAGACAAGACGTTTTGCGAATACGCAGCTCACTGCACTCGGCGCCCAACTGGTTACGAAGCCATCGGTGACTTATCCGGCGGGCTCGCTTGGAGTATACAGCGCGACCGGACCGATTCCGGCGACGGATCAGAAGGTCGAGATCCCGCGAAAACCCGTCGGCACAGTCAATGTCCTGGTTGCCCAGCCACTGTCGACGCAGTACCAGCTGCACTTGCAATTGAAAGCTCTTGCGCTGGGCCTCGAAGGTACGCGCCAGGACCAGGAGAAAACGCGCTTGGAGGTGGTCGACCAGGTTAGACGCGCTTACTACGCGGTGGTCGAGGCACAAAGCGCTTTGGAAAGCCTTCAGGCGTCGCTCCCTTACTACCAGGAATCGCATCGTCTGGCGGTAGAGAACCGCGGTAAAGAGACGATTCTCGAATCGGACTTGCTGAATGCCGATGCGCAAGTTTTGAAGATACAGAACGCCATCGGTGATGCGAACGACAGGCTCGCGTCGGCGAGCGAGGAATTGAACGATCTGATGGGCCGGGACGTACACACGCAGTTCCGGGTTGCCGCGATTGACGCCGCAGATACCGATCTCGCCACACCCGAAGTCATGGAAGCCCGCGCTCTTCAAAACCGGCCAGATGTGAAGAAGGCGAAGCTTCAGGTGCAGCAAGCCGACTACGACGCGCGGGCGAAGAAGGCGGAATATATCCCCGACGTGAGTCTGGCATTCAGTTACTACACGACCGCGAATTTCGAGAATGTTTTTCCAAGCAACGTCGGGACAGTGGGACTCTCGCTTCGGTGGGAACCGTGGGACTGGGGGCGCAAGCGCCATGAATACGACGAGAAGCGAACCAAGGAAGCGCAGGCCCAGGTTGGCGTCGGCGCGACGGAGCGAGCCGTTCTTCTGGAGGTGAGAAATTCGCGCCGGCAGTTGGAGAGTACCCGCCGACAACTGACCCTCAGCGATGCAAGCGAACGAGCGGCCCGGCAGAAGCTCAAAGAGATTCAGGAACAGGTGAACCGCGAAGCGGCGTTAGGCAGGGATTTGTTTCAAGCACAGTCGGATCTGGCATCCGCGGACAGCCAGCAGCAACAGGCCCTTACCGCGTTCTGGAAGGCCAGAGCCGATTTTAAAAAAGCGATTGGAGAAGAATGATGCTTATTTCAGTTTGTATCTTGAGTTTTGCTGCGTTTTCAGTTCTCGCCGGCTGCGCAAAGACACAGAAGGCGGGGCCAGAGCCGGTTCCTGTTGTGGCGCAGATCGTAGCTACCGAGCAGGCCCAGCCCAGTTGGAACTACTCCGGCGAGATTCGTCCGGACACTGAGGTTCAACTGGCCTTCAAGGAACCCGGTTATATCGCGGCCCTGTATCGAGTGAAGGGCATCGATGGCCGGACGCGCGATGTGCAGGTAGGGGACGAGATACCTGCCGGCGCTGCACTGGCACGACTGCGCAGCTCCGATTATGAAGCCTCGCTCAACTCGGCTGTCGGGCAGCAGGGCTCAGCGCAGGGTACGCTTGATGCTTCGCAAGCGGAACTCAACCGAGCAAAGGCCGACCAGGCAAAGGCGGATCTTGATTTTGAGCGTGCTCAAGCGCTCTATGCCGCCAAAGCAATGACTCGCCCGGATTACGATGCGGCGGTGGATCAGCACACCTCGGCTACCGCCAATGTAGAAGCTGCCGAGCGTCAGATCGAGGCACGGCGTGGACAGTTGAGCGCAGCGTCGGCGCAGGCTGTCTCCGCGCGGATCAATCTTGGCGATACGAGCCTGAACGCTCCCATGCCAGGAGTCATCGTCGAAAAGAGTGTTGAACCGGGCAGCCTGGTTGCCGCAGGGACAAGGGCTTTCACGCTCGACGATACGCGCGTCGTGAAGGTGAACTTCGGAGTTCCTGACAGCATGCTGGCACACCTCAAGCTAGGAGCACCGGTGCCTGTGCAACTTGATGCATTGCAGGGGCGGACCTTTACAGGGCAAATTACAGGAATCTCCGCCTCAGCCAATCGTGAGTCACGGGTTTTCAACATCGAAGTTACCCTGCCGAACCGGGATCGCTCACTCAGGGTGGGCATGATCGCACGCATCCGTATAGAGCAAGCGAATACGCAAACTGTACCTGTAGTACCACTCACCGCCTTGATGACCGCGGAATCCGGTTCGAATGACTATTCGGTCTTCACTGTAACGGAGCGCGATGGAAAGCAGCTTGCGCAATTGAAGAGTGTCAGGATTGGTGAAACCTTCGGCAAGTCGGTCGTCATCGACGAAGGCCTTACGCCTGGCGAACAAATCGTCGTCAACCGCACGAACCAGTTAAGCGACGGAAGCCTGATCCGAGTGATCAAGCAGGAGAGGCAGCAATGACACACGCGCAGAACGAACGGTCCACGGACAAGAAACAGAATCTCGCCCGCTTCTTCCTCGAGCAGCGACACATCGCATGGGTCTCTCTCGCGGTTGCGCTCCTCTGGGGAGTCTATGGGCTATTGAAAATGCCGCAACGAAAGGACCCGGATATTCCCGTGCGCCAGGCGATGATTATCGTGCCCTGGCAGGGAACCTCGTCCGAAGAGGTCGAACAGTTGGTGACCAGGAAGATCGAGCAGGCTATCGCTCTGAATCAGTGGGTGACGGAGATCAAGAGCGCCTCCAGAACCGGCTCGGCAATGGTTCAATTCGAGCTGGCAGAAAAGGGAAAGTACGACAGGGACAAGGAACTGGACGACGTCAAGATCAGGCTGGACGCCATCCACGACCTTCCGCAGGGCGCCGGTCCGATTTTGTACATCAAGGACTTCGGGGATACGTCCGCATTGATGCTCACAGTAGCGAGTCCGCCGGCCGATCCGGCCCAGGTCACCTGGATAAGCAAACTGGTTGAGACACAGGTCCGGCAAGTTCGGAGTGGCTTGGATGCGCATACTCAGCCCCGGCGTTCCATTGTTGTAGTTTTTCCTAAGTCTATTGACAGCGACGAAGTCGAGCGCAAGTTGTCTTGGGTGACCCGAGACATGGCAACCCAAAATCTATGCTCCGATGTGCGAGTGTTTTCGGGCGCGGGGTTCACAGGGGTGGACCTGGCAACGAACCTCAGCACTCCTGATCTGCAATCGGCCTTGAGGAAGTTCGCAAATCAGGACCTGCAAACGGACGAACTTCATCCCGATGCATGGAAGCCCGCGATCATCGACGAACCGGCAAACACCACCGCGGCGCTTCAGGCCGTCGCCGGTGACAAGTACACGTATCGCGACCTGGACGACTTTACCGATACCCTTCAACGGAGCCTCAAAACGCTGCCGATCGTGGCGAAGGCGGAACGTTCCGGGGTGCTGGATGAGAACATATTTCTGAATTTCTCGCAGCAGCGCCTGGCGCAATACAAGCTTAGGCCGGCGGATCTTTCCAGCATCCTCGCGGCTAGGAATCTGCCGGAAAGCGGCCAAACGCTTAATGCACGCGGACGCACGGTCAGCGTCAACACCACAGGCGAGTTCAAGAGCATCGACGATCTACGCAGTGTAGTGATAGGGATGTCGCCGAACGCAACAGCTCTTTACTTGCGGGATCTTGTCGACATCGACAGGGGATATGAGAATCCCCCTTCGTTCCTGAACCGGTACACACGGCGCGACGAAAACGGTAGATGGATCACGACACGTGCGATTACGCTCTCGGTCCAGATGAAGAAGGGAGAACAGATCGGATCTTTTGGAAAACAGGTGGACGCCAATCTCCCGAGCATCAGGAAAACATTGCCGGCCGACCTGGTGCTGGCCAGGACCTCGGACCAGCCACTGCAGGTACATGACAGCATTGAGCTCTTCAGCCACAGCTTGATCGAGGCGCTGGTGCTGGTGGTAGTTGTGGCTTTGATTGGCTTCTGGAGCTGGCGGACGGCCATTCTGATTGCGGCGTCCATGCCGATTACGCTCGCGATCACGTTTGGGGTCATCAACACGCTCGGGATCGACCTGCAACAGGTCTCTATCGCTTCACTGATCATCGCTCTGGGGCTATTGGTCGATGTACCGGTGGTGTCCGGCGACGCAATTGTGCGCGAACTGGGTGCCGGCCAGCCACGGTCGATCGCTGCGTGGCTTGGACCGACAAAGCTCTTCAAGACGATGGCGTTTGCAACCCTCACGAATATCGTCTCCTATCTTCCATTTCTGCTCTTGCCCGGAGATACAGGGAAATTCCTGTACAGTCTGCCAATCGTCATTAGTTGTTCTCTGCTGGCGGCCCTGCTCGTCTCGATGACCTTTGTGCCGCTTATCAGCTCGTTTCTCTTGCAAAGCACAATCGAAACTCCCATTGAGGAGAGGCGGAAGCACGGGTTCACGGGATGGTATTTCCGAACCGCGAAGAAGGCTATTGAACATAGGAAGCTTTGCCTGGCAGGCTCGCTTGTTCTGCTGATAGCGGGCGGCGTGGTCTTTTCCAGGCTGAAACCGCAGTTCTTTCCAAAGGATCTTCAATACTTCTCTTACATCGACGTGTGGCTGCCTGAAGACACACCCGCAAGCTCGACCAGCGCAGTTGCTCAGCAGGTGGAATCCATTACCCGCCGGGTAGCGGACGAGTACGGCAAGAGCCATCCGGAACATGGACATCCGAAGGATGTTCTGCAATCGATGACGACTTTTGTGGGAGGCGGCGGTCCGCGCTTCTGGAGCAGCGCTACACCTGAGGACAGGCAAACCAATTACGCTCAGGTGATCCTGCGAACGAAAGACAATCATGATACGACTCCTCTGCTTGCCCTGCTGCAGCCGGAATTGGACAGGCAAATTCCTGGAGCAATCATTGATACGCGGACTCTCGAAACGGGCAAGCCGGTTGGAATTCCGATTCAGGTCAGAATTTCCGGCGAAGATCTGCCACGTCTTCGAGCGGAAGCCGAGCAGCTGAAGCAAATCTTTCGGGACATCCCCATCGCTGCCAGAATTCGAGACGATTGGGGCGAGCCAAGTACGAGAGAAGTGGTGCAGGTCGATGCGGACCGGGCAAACCTGGCGCACGTCACAAACGCAGATGTTTCCGATTCTATCGGTGCGGCTCTTCATGGCATCACGGCCGGAGTTTTGAGAGATGGCAACAAGCAGGTTCCGATTGTTGGACGCATGCAGATGGAGGAGCGGTCCCAACTCTCCGATCTGCGCAGTCTATACGTCTTCTCCCGGCAAGACACGCCTCCAGTTCCTCTCGATCAGGTGGCGACGACTGTCCTGAGTCCGGTAACGCCTAAAATCCGACGCTTCGATCAGTACCGCACGATTACTGTTCAGTGCTGGCCTACGCAAGGGCATCTACCTTCGGAGGTAATCGCAGCGGCTATGCCAAAGCTGGAAGCATTCCAGAAGCAGCTTCCCGACGGGTTTATATTCCGCTTCGCAGGCGAGCAAAAAGAGCAGGTCAGTGGCTTTGCTGACCTCACTACAGTGCTGCTCATTTGCGTTAGCGCCATTTACCTGGCACTCCTCGCACAGTTCAGGCATGCGTTCAAACCCCTCATCGTCTTTGCTGCTATCCCGTACGGCGTAGTCGGTGCAATCTTTTCACTTGCCATCATGGGCCAGCCCTTTGGGTTCATGGCATTCCTTGGGATCATCAGCCTAATCGGTGTCATTGTGAGCCACATCATTGTGCTGTTTGAATTTATCGAGGAGAGGAGAGAAGAGGGCGAGGAATTGGAGTTGGCGCTGATCGATGCGGGCATCCTTCGTTTGCGGCCAGTGATGATCACGGTCGCGGCCACAGTGATTGCGCTTTTTCCGTTAGCTGCACACGGAGGCCCGCTTTGGGAGCCACTTTGCTATGCACAGATTGGGGGACTGACGATCGCCACTTTCGTGACGCTTGGGCTCGTTCCCGTCCTCTATTCCTTCGTGGTGCTGGATCTGAAACTGATCCGTTGGGAACAAGCGGAACAGACGGTTTCGGCTGCTTCAAAGGAACCGGCAGAGATGCTCGCAGAATCGGAGGTGCAGGCGTGACTGCTATGAACTTTGGGCACATCATTCAATACGCGACATTGTTATCACTACTGATGGGAGGTCTCGGCGTGGTTGTTGCGGTCTTAAATCACCGTGTGCAAGTGAAGACGCAAATCTTTCTGGCAATGTCTGCTCAGTATGACGAACTGTTAAAAAACTCTTCGGCGGCATTCTGGCTGAGTGTGCCAGTTGGTACAGAGCTCCCTGAACGGACGGACGATTTAACGATCTCGATGTTGCGATTCTGCACTCTGGTTTCATTGACCTATCTTCTATTTTGCGAACGCCGCATACCAAGACGAATGTGGGAGTTGATGCTGCGTTCCGCGGAACGGCGGTTCCGCAGCCCGCTATTCATGCGTGAATGGGAGCATTTGAGGATCGAGTTCGATTCATTTCCGGAATTCGTCTCTCTAGTTACTTCAGTGCACCACCGTGCCGGCTTATATTGAAGGCCCGGTGCTGGAGCGGTACTAACCACGCAGAAAGGAGGACACCAGTCGCCATGCTGACATGCTCGGAGTTGAAGAAGATACCCGTCTTCGCCTGCTTGAACGACGTGAACCTTGTGTGGCTTTCGCAGCAGGCGGCCGATCTTTATCTGGAGCCGGGTGAATATCTCATTCACGAAGGAGAGCCCACCCCTTTCTTTGTGGTGATAGAAGGAACCACGGAAGTGCTCAAGGACGTTATGGGCCGTCAAACTGAGGTCTCAGAGCGCAAACCTGGGGATTTCTTTGGCGAATTGGCCATTCTCATGGCAACGGCGGCTCCTGCCTCCGTCCGTGCCAAGACGGCATGCCACTTGGCAAGGCTGGATCCTCAACACCTACAAGAATTGATTCGACGCTCGCCGGAGTGCAGCGCGTTGATCTTGCAGACGCTCAACGAACGCGTACAAGCCGTGCAGAAGTACATGCTGAATCTACCCTCTAGCCGCGTACAGATCATCGGATCGAGATTTGATGACGACTGCCGGGAGATTCGCACCTTCTTGAGCATGAATCGAATCCCTTATGAGTGGGTCGACCGCGATCGGAGTACACAATCGCCTTCAAGTAATCCAGCTTCCGATCTTGGCGACCTATCGGTCGTCGTGGATGGGGCGTCTTGCATCAGCTATCCTCCGACGGTTCGCAAGGTGGCTGAATCACTCGGACTCCAAACGGCTCCTCGTCACGAAGACTACGACGTGGTGATTATTGGAGGTGGCCCAGCTGGCCTAGCGGCCGCTGTATACGGGGCCTCCGAAGGCTTAAGTGTTTTGTTGGTGGAGCGCAAGGCTCCTGGCGGTCAGGCTGGAGCATCTTCTCGCATCGAAAATTACCTCGGCTTCCCCAATGGCATCTCAGGAGACGACCTCAGTCAGCGCGCGTTCCGGCAGGCGATTAAGTTTGGAGCCGAAGTGGTGCTTACCCGAGAGGTCCAAGAGATCATTCCGCAATCCAATGGTACCTATACGATTGGGCTCGATGGTGGCGATGCGGTTGACACAAAGACAGTCATCCTTGCGACCGGAGTTGATTGGCGCAGACTCGAGGCGGACGGTGTCGATCGCTTCATCGGACGCGGAGTCTTGTATGGGGCTGCGCGTACGGAGGCGCCAACTGTCGCGGGAAAGCGAGTTTTTATCATTGGCGGGGGCAACTCTGCCGGCCAGGCTGCCCTGTTCTTCGCAAATTATGCAAGTTCAGTAACACTGCTGGTCCGCGGTCAAGATCTGAAGCGCAGCATGTCGCAATACTTGATCGATCAGATCGCTCTAGTGCCGCGCATTCAGATAGAGACGGAAACGCAGGTGGTCTCTGCAGACGGCACGGATTGCTTGAAAGGCATCGAAACCCGGAAAGCGGGAGGCCTTGTCATTCGCCGGTCTGCAGATGCACTGTTTGTCATGATCGGCGCCGATGCAGTAACCCATTGGTTGCCAGCTCAGCTCCAACGCGAAAACGGCTATGTCCGCACGGGGCGCGAGGTGAGCGACCAGCCAGGTTGGGCGGCAGATCGTGCTCCATTTCTGCTGGAAACAAATCTTCCCGGCTTCTTCTGTGTCGGCGACATTCGCTACAACTCGATCAAACGCGTTTCCAGCAGCGTAGGAGAAGGCAGCATGGCCATCGCTTTCGTCCATCAATATCTCTCGTACTGCTCAAATCGGCCATTAGTGGCGCAGATCTAGCGCGAGGCTCATAGCCGTACGTATCGCGGATGATAAGAACGTGCTGACTGGTCATGTCGTTTACAGTGACCAGATCCAAGACTCTTACGCGAGGTGCATTCCTGCCGCCGCAAAGCAGCAACCTGAGCTTTATGTATTGATGCCACTCATTTATAGATGCCGAGAAAGAGCGTTTTTTATTGAGCGGAAAGCTGACGCACAAACCGGCGTTGCTGCCGAGAATCACGGTACAAAGTGGCACCAAAAGCGGCACCAAGACGCAGCGGATTTCTACTCCGAAGGCGATATGCCGGGCCAGAGTCAGCTGTCCAATCGTTCATCTACTTTCCCACGTTCTCCTTGGCTTCCCTGTAAGCTCCTTTCGATGTCATGCCACGAAAATGCAGGTTCGGCGGGATGCAGGCCGATAGCTATAGACTCCCTCCAGACTCTGACTTGACTACCGGGTTGATGACTCGCTGGACGATTTGGACATGGATGTGACTGGCTACGTCCGGGAGGAATTCGCTAACGAAGTTGCCGATGGGGGCGGAGGCAAGGTTGATGGCGTAGCGGCGGAGGCCCCGAGGGATGTTTCGCGGCCCGGGACATATAGGTTGGCTATCGCGTCGTCGAACGCGAAGCCGACCAAGTTGGCGTAGTTGGGCATCCCCTTTCCGTTATCGCTCCTGGTCCAGAAGACCTGCACGACGGCATGGCCGATGCGGCGGTGGATCGGGGCGTGTTCCATGCGGTAGTAGTGCGGGTCCTGATGGACAACGGAGGGGATGAGAAACGTGCCGAAGAACTCGCCTGTCATGTCTTCGGCGACGCTCACGCCGACAGAGCGGCCGAAACCGGGGATGCCTGGGCCGTAAGGGGAGTGACTGTCGACGGCGACCGAAATACCAGCTTCACCGACGACGGCTAGAAGGCTGAACGGGTCAAGAAAGTTGCGGGCCGCTAACCAGGCCTTGTCCCGGGGTGTAAGGGGACTCCATTTCGGCCCTTTGGTGAAGCGCTGGAACCAGTTGAACCGGTGGGGGGGCACAGGGGCTGGAGACAGGGCTCGCGGCTAAGCAGTCGCTGGCTAGAGTGTCCTCGCCGACTGAATCCAACTGGAGAATGGGCCCGGATAAGAGGCTCTGCGAGTCAGGTGCATCGGGGAGCGAGGTCAGCGTTGCGCTCGAGCTGCCCGCGTTGGTCTGTGGTTGTGCGCACAGTGGTACTGCCAATATCAACGCTGCAACGCCCGCAAATGAGCCCAGAATCCGTGATACCATCCTCGACAATTGCCGCAGATGGATAATTGAACTGCAGTGGACACGGGCCACAAGTTCCCTGAACGACAGATTGATATCGTGTGTCAACCGGTTTCCACCTCTTCTCTGCTCGTCGCTCGTCGAGCGTACGTAATGCACGTGCGTTGTATGATTTCTTGCCCTAGAATCGTACGTCTGGTGCGAAACGCCATCCGCGACGCCAAGTGCTTGGCCGTCTCAATTGCGACATGTGTTGCACGGACTCAATATGTCCGGCAATTCCACTAAGCATCCATCGCAGCCGGGTAGAACGAAAAATACTCACCGATTAGGCAATCGGGTTCTCTTCGAACAGCCGGGCGACCAGGGCCGAGTCGAGGTAGGCCCGCACGCGAACGATCAATCCGTCCTGAAAAGCGACGACCCAGCAGTAGCGGTTGTCGAATCGCATGCCATTCTTGGCTGTCGCCAGCGAATGAAGCTCGACTACGGCCTGATCGCCTTCGACGATCACATTCTCGGTGTGCAGCTGAGCGCCGTTGGGAAGAACCTGTCCCAGCTTCGCGAAGGTGGCGTCGATGAAGGCCTTCTTGCTGAGATAGTGACCGGCCAGAGGGTGCGTGCCCATTACTGTCCAGTCGACGTTTTCGGCAACATTTTGGAAGAAGGAAGCGCCGTCGCCGTTCTCCAGCCCTTTGAAGATTTCGCTAACGTGTTCATGTGTGATTGTCATCTGAGTTTCTCCTCTGTTTTTTGGATTTTTCACTTGCTGGGCGTCTGCGATAACGCGCCCGAGTTGCGGCTGCTCACCGGTGAGTCCATGACTGCATCCGCTGCAGCATCAAGCGAACCTTACATACAGATAGAGTAGGATTTTGTCTATTGGAAGCACGCTTCGTTTCGAACGCAGCGTTCGTTTTTCTCGATAGGAGCCTGGATATGGAACTGCGGCATCTCCGCTACTTCTGTGCCGTGGCAGACTGGAATGGATTTAATCGCGCCGCCCGTGCGCTCTATACTTCACAGTCTTCTATCAGTGCGCAGATTCGTGATCTTGAGCAAGAGATTAGCGTGAAGCTGCTCAATCGCACTCAGTCGCACGTGACTTTAACCGAGGCAGGCAAGAGGTTTCTGGAGGAATCGCGCAAAGTGGTCGCAGCTGCCGATCGCGCCGTCGACATCGCGCAACGAACGGCACGAGGCGAGATTGGATCGCTGACGATCGGCTTTTTGATTTGGGGAACCGGCGCATTCTTTCCGGGAATCATCCGCGACTTTCGTAAACTCCACCCAAGTGTGCAGCTCTCGTTGATGGAGATGCTCTCGCGTGCGCAGCCGGAGGCATTGCTCAACGGTTCGATTGACATCGGCTTCACGCGGCCGCTTGAGCCTCCTTACAATACCCAGCTCCATTCCGAATTGTTGTATACGGACCCGGTAGTGGCCGTACTTCCTGCAGATCACCGGTTGGCGGGTGGACCGCTCCGGCTTCATGATCTGGCCAACGAACGCTTCGTGGTATGCGACAGAAACATCGCGCCCACCTTCTTCGATAAGATCACTTCACTCTGTGCGCAGGCTGGTTTTTCGCCGAACATTGTTCAGACGTCGAATCTCGTGTCCAGCGTGCTTACTTTGGTAGAAGCAGGCGAAGGTATAACGCTGCTGCCTTCCGGCCTTCAACATAACCGGAGCGATATCTCCTTCTGCCCGCTCATCGATCCGGGGGGCGGCATAGATTTGGTCATGGCGTGGTCTCCAGATCGCGAAGGAGAAACGCACAAATCTTTTCTTAATTTCATGCGCAGCAAGAAGAAATTCATTCGAAGCTCATTCGAAATCGGGTAGTGCGTTCTGGTTCTATGGACGTGATTCATGTAGACGCAAGCCCGGCTATTGCCCGAAATGCGACTATACAGACAAGTGGACCCCTCTTGTTTGGGTACCCGGCGAATCGTGTAATGCGATGACACCCGGCTGGGTGCAAACCAAGATGGGCGGCCCCGGCGCCAATGATGATCTCGACCAGGCACATCGTACGCAGGCATGGCTCGCGGCAAGCGATGACCCTGCCAGTCAGGTTTCTGGAAAATACTTCTATCACCTCAAAGCTGAAGATCCTCTAGCAGTCGCATTGGATGGAAGTCTGCAAGAGCGGACTGTCCTCCGGTCATATTTCCCTCTTCTCGGTTGCACCTGACATTTCATGCCCATCCATTTCGGTTGTTGATTCTTTATGAGCAGTTCGCAGATCGATTGCAGCAAATTTCGAAGCCGGCACTGCGACTCTTCAGGTCATCGAGGAGTACGGATCTGTTCTTCGTCAGACTCAGCGTGAATACGGTCCTCCCTGGATTCGATTCCACGAGGCGAACGCTACCACCGTGCTCTTCAGCTATCCGACGAGCCAGGGTGAGCCCCAAACCTGTTCCGTTGGGTTTTCCCGCGGTCACGAACGGATCGAACAAGGTTCTCCGAACAGAGGCAGGTATGCCGGGACCATTGTCCGAGAATGTGACGCAGATCTGTTCATCAACTTCCGTCAGGTGGACCTTCACCGCAGGCACGTGAGTTGAGCGTGTCGCAGCTTGGCAGGCGTTGAGCAGCAAGTTATAGATGGCACTCTCAAGATTCCTCGCATCGATAACTGCCATCGCCGACGGGAATTCGCCGACTGTGACGGACACGTTCCGCCCGTCTGGATGAAACTTCACTGCCGCAACGGCTTTCTCAACAACAAAGGAAACGCACTCATGGACCAGCGGGTTATTCCGTCCGCTACTACCGAATTGCAGTAGTGAATCAATGCGCTCCGTCATCGCTAGAACTGCTTCTTGAATTTCGAGCAGCAGATCAGCCCGAGTGCTCGCACATTCATCGTGGCGCTCGAGGAATTCGGCGTTCGCATAGATCGCCGAAAGCGAGTGGCGCATATCGTGGGATATCGAGCATGCCATCCTGCCAATTGCCGACATCCTCTCTGCCTCCATCAGTCCGCTTTGTTCACACTGCTTCAGCTCGTTTCGCAGATCCGGACCATGGCCCTTATCAAACGGGAGGATATTGCCCCCGTCTGGAATCTCTCGTTTTATGAGGGGTGTTCTCACTATTCCCCCCTGTGATCCCTCTTGTTGTCCACGGCAAATTCCCTCGAAACTAATCAGCGGTCGCGAAGACAGCCGGCGGAATGCATCGGTTTGAGAATTGGGCCTGCTCTGTCCATCGGATCGGGCGGAAGAATCGGCGGGAGCGCGTCGTGCGTCATTAGTGCCGTCTCTCCCGTGTGGTCCATGAGGCATAGAGTGGTTCCTCCTTGAGCTGTTTCATGAGTTTTTGGATTTGGCGTTCGCGTGCGACATCCACGAGGCCACGGCCCTCTTCAATGAGGGAATCCGTGAGTAGGCGGATAAGGCGCGATTTAAGGGAGGCGATAGGGTATTCCTCGCGCGTCACGTGGACGTGGATGATGGCGGGTGTTGCCGGTTGTGGCGCGGGACATTCTTGAGTAACGCCAGAATGTCCCAGAAGAACGAGAGCAAGAGTAAAGTAACGATGCACACGAATCCCTTCATAAGTTGCGCAGGCGCTTTGGAGCGTCGAGCGTGTTGACCCTTAATGCAAAGCGCCCGTGGTTGTATCAGCAGCGGTACGATGCTGCATAGCTGGGCTCATCTGATGATCATCCGCGACCGAACCACTATCCTGCGGCTGTGTACGATCTCGATTTGGGCGTGTGGATTCCTTGACCCACGACCTCATGCTGAACGCGTATATGCAGATGCAAAACAGGTTTGCTGGAATTAAACCAACTTGCGACGTTCGCAATGCAATTGCACAGACGATCAAGCTGTTGACAATTGCGATAAGGAGTCCGATCCAAGATTTTCGTGCGAGCAGTATTGTCGCTAGCACGGTGAGGAAACAAGAAAGATAGTCCAAATGGAACATCGCGCTCTCAATCTCTCTCTGTCCATCCAATCGCGGATGTACGCCGGACAGTTCTCAAGCTTCATGCCATCCGCCTCGCAACCCCTCAGAAACTTCACTGCGCCGCGATCCGCCAGCCTCAAGTCCCGCAAACCCAGAATGATGTTTCGATAGTCGCTATCAAAAAGCTCCTACAGCTCCGCGACCTGCTCCGCCTCCATACGCCCACTGAGGGTAAATACCATGAATCTCTGACGCGCTGATCTCTCGATTCTCGAGGTCAGCGGCTATCGTCGCGATGCTCTGCATTGCCTCCATCCAGCCACTGACGCAAGGGGAGTTGCAATCCAAAGGCCACATACAAATTATTGAAAACAGGCGGCTAGGAGCGTCGGCCGGATGACGAGTTTTCGGCAAGTGCCGAAATTCCCTACAAAACATGCTCCACGCCTGGCGATGCGCCCAGGCTAGATGTTCTTTGAGGGCGTTGCATTCTTGAAGCGGTATTTGTTGATCTTCAACGACGAAATTTTCGATTCCAGGGTAGATCGATGAACCCCCAGTTTTGCAGCCGCTCCTGTCGGTCCGGATACCCGCCCGTGGCATTCGCGCAGGGCAGCCTCAATGATCTCTTTCTCCTGGGTAGCAAGCCTCCCCGAAAGTTCAACCTGGACCACTGGCTCCGTTGCGAGAGTTGGTCGAGAAAGCCAACTCTCATCGACTGCGAAATTCTCGGTTTCACATACAACGACAGAACGCTCAATCACGTTCTGCAATTCGCGAATATTGCCCGGCCAGGGATACGTCTGCAGCAGATCGAGGCTCTTCTTACTAATCGCCTGAAAGTGCTTTCCTGCTCTTCTCGCAAAACGATCGACGAAGTACCCGACAAGGAGGGGAATGTCTTCTCTTCTTTCGCGCAAAGGAGGCATCTCAATCGGAAAAACGTTGAGCCGGTAAAACAGATCGCTCCTGAACATGCCCGCAGCGATGGCAGCCTCCAGGTCGCGGTTCGTAGCGGCAATGACCCGAACATTAGTTTGGATGGATCCAGTTCCACCGACACGCTCAAATTCGTGTTCCTGCAAAACACGCAAGAGAGCGATTTGCGTCACGGCCGGGAGCTCCCCAACCTCATCGAGGAAGATCGTGCCTCCTTCGGCCAATTCAAAGCGGCCCAAACGTTGCTGAGTTGCACCCGTAAAGGCGCCCTTTTCGTGGCCAAACAATTCCGAGGCGATCAAGTCACGCGGAATGGCAGCGCAGTTCACACTCACAAAAGCTCGCGAAGAACGATGAGACCTCTTATGGATGGCGCGCGCCACCAGTTCCTTGCCAGTTCCGGTTTCGCCTGTGACGAGAACTGTTGAGTCGGTGGGAGCGACCTTGGATACACGAGAAAGTACTGCTTGCAGTGCGGGAGAAGTCCCGACGATGTCCTCGAACATGGATACCTTGTCGATTTCTTCGCGCAGCGCAATGTTCTCGTTGTAGAGCTGATCCTTCAGGGTCTTGATTTCCTCGAAGGCCTTTTCCAGAGCTTTCCTGGCGTTCCGCTGTTCCGTTACGTCGATAACAGTGCCGACAAATTCAATCACTTGGCCGGAGTCGTTGGTGATGGCGTGGGCAATGGTGCGAACATATCTTATGGAATTATCTGGAAGAACAATGCGGTAGTTGTATTCTGCATCGTTCCCCTTGTAGAGCTCACTTGCGGCGGCGTCGATAGGGGCACGGTCATCCGGATGTATGCTCTGCAAGTAGTTTTCCGGGGTCGGGGTTGTGGTTTTTGGGTCGAAGCCAAAAATGTTAAACATTTCGGCCGACCAGAAGATCCGCTTGCTGGCAACATCCCAATCCCAACTTCCTGTATGACTAAGCCTTTGGGCCTCGGCGAGATTAGCTTCGCTTTTGCGCAAGTTCTCATAGAGATTCTGTAATCTCCCGGCCGTAGCGTTGAAAACCTGACCAAGTTGAGCTAGCTCATCCTGGCCGATCACGGAAACTTGATGTTGAAATTCACCTCGTGCCAACGCTTTGGACCCCTCTACTAACCGCCCCAGTGGCTCCGTGATACTGCGCGTGATTGCTACCCCGAGGCCAGCGGCAATCAGGAGCGTGACGAATCCTGTGATTGGCACAGCGAGAAAGATTCGACGTTCCGCACGCGAAATGTTTAAAGTGGCTTGCGCGCGCTGCTCTTCAACCTCGCGGGCGACATCTTTGACCAGCTCGGAACTCAGGGATTCTAGCGGTTGGACTTGTACCTCGATCCGGATACGCACAGCCTCCCACTCTCCCGATGCGGCCAACGCTCTGATTGCATCCAGGTGTGACGGCAGCGCACGCTCGATTGATTCGAGAGTTGGCAGAACTGTCTGATCCGCATTCACTTCGGGAGGCAAGTGGCTGAAGGCAGCCTGGGTGCGCTGAGCGTCCTCAACTAGCCCCGCCCGAAGTGTCTCCAACTCCTTCAGCAGCCGGCCAGAGTCTTCCGACTGTGCCGCAGCACCGAGCCTCTCATAAGCTGACAGGAGACCGGTGTGTACGCGCAGCACTTCGATTAGCTCTTCGTTCACACCGTTCAATCGTTCCACTTGGGCACTGATCAAGTGCAACTGCCAAAGGAGGACGCCATTGCCAATTAACATCAGCACAATGATGAAGATAAAGCAGAGTGTCAGGCGGCGATGGATGTTGAGACGGTTGAGGAATGGACTGCTCGCTGTCGCATGCCTCAGCCATCCAGCAGATCCAGTCGGACTGTTGGTACGAGTCATGCATTACCTCTAGCTGAAGTGCACACGGCGCGGACTCCATTCATCGGAGGGATTGCCGGTTGCGCGCTAGCGAACTTGTTCCGCGCTCCTAATCCTTGGGGCCACGAATCCGGCTTGGCGGTCCCGTCTTGAAACTAGTGATCCCAACGAGTTCTTTTTCTAACCCCGCCGCAGCTTGCGGCGCGCTGGTTTTGCCCATCAAAACCGAATGCACTGCCCCGATATAAGCGTGACTCACGTCTTCATATTTCTGTCCGGAAACTGTAGAGGGTCGACTCACCACGCCGCTCCCCAGTTGGTGCTGCCCAATGTCAGCAGAACCAGAGTGAGTCTTTAAAATGGCGGGCCACTCCAACTGCTCAAGCGGTGATTCGGAATGCGAGCGAACCGCCTCGAACTGCATCTCTCTACGGACAAGAAATCGGACCAATTCCAACGCCTCAGCGGGATGAGCTGCCGATCGGGAAACTCCGAGACCAAATCCACCCAAGGCAGAGACCTGCGCAGCCTTACCATCGGGGACACTGCTGATACCAATCCTGTCTCGAACCGCCGGCCCGCAGATGCGCCTGCTCGTCGATGCAGGCCCGCACTTATCCTCGACGCTCAGAAAGTAAGACCGAGCCCACCCACGATAAAAAGCTGCCTTTCCTAAGTAAAAGGCGTTGATGGCGTCCCATTCCTCATAGGAGATCACGCTGGGAGATGATATCCGGCCGATCCAGTGAGCAGCGCGTTGCCAGCTGCGGATGGCGTCAGGATTGTTCACGCTGATCGTGCTGTCACCTTCGATGATACGCCCGCCCCCCTCCCCGACCTGCCATTCCAGCGCATTGCAGGTCAAACCTTCGCCCGCCGCACCCGGCCATACAAAACCCCAAAAATCTTTTTGTCCTTTGGCGCGTTCTCCCTGCTGGATCCTGGCGGCCATTTTCTCGAGTTGGTCCCACGTCCTGGGTGGTGTCCCATACCCATACTCTCGAAGAAGATCCTTTCGATAAAACAAGACTCCTATATCGGCAACGTATGGCACGGCGACTAGCTTCCCCTTGACCGTATAGCTCGCGACCACATCAGGGTCTACCGAAGAGAGTTCTTTCACAAAATATGGTTTGAGGTCGATCAAATCCTCACTCAGGGTTCCGGGCCAGATCACATCGACGCCAGACACATCCGGACTGGAGGATCCCTTTCGTAATAGCTCCAGGGCCATGCCTAGCTGATCAAGAGCGGTCTCCGGAGCCGGCAGGTGCTTGACCCTAATTCCTGTTTGCCGCATGAACTCTTGCAATCTTTCGTCTGGGAGCACATTGCGTTCTGTCAGGTCGTGCGACCACTCTGGATCGAGGAAAGTCAGCGTCACGGGTTCTTTCGCAGGATGCTGGCATGCACCCAGCGACACAACGATCAGGGAAATGCCGATGATCTTCGTTAGGCGGCTCGGCTGCGGGTACACGAGATCCACATGCCTATTTCCGGCCGCCGCCGCGTCTTTGCGCTTCTCCATATCTGCGTTTGTCCTGCGCAATCGTGGGGTGCTCATGATTATTGCTCTAGGCCGAGATCTCACTGGCGAGGGGGCATCTTAAGATACTCCTCAGCAATCAAGGATAGCCATATGAAGCTAAATCGGTCGGTTTTGCCTGCGGGCTAGTTCACTCCGGGACTAGCGTCTCAATCTTCATTTCAAAGAATCGGCCTCACCACCCTTGATTCCGTGAATTGTAACCCCTCGATTGCATTCGAGGCCAAAGCCTTCGACCTGATTCCTCAAAATCAGGAAACGGCGAAACCCAAAATGAAGCCGGATGAGTGCTTCCCCGGTTATCGACCGCTGAGATCATCACTCATTGAAGGAGCAGCGGGACCTACTCGCCACTTCTCATTGCGGCCATTCTGAAAGAGTTTGTCGCTGGCGGATTGCGTCACGTACGGGCGCTGCACTGTGAGACCGCCATCGTCTGCAGCGGCTGACCATCGAAACAGTCCGCCAGGGCTTTGACGGCCTCGGTCTGATATGACTGGATTTTGAATCGGAATTTCACATCAAGACCATCTTCGAGCTGAGTAAGAGTTACGGCTGATGCAAGTTCATTGTTGTCGTTCCCTCGATTGCAATCCGGGAAGGCGTGGCCCAATCGATTGCCGACACGGCCGAGCATTTCCTTGAAGGGTACGGCAAGCGCGTCCGGTCGTTCATCTATGACTCAAAGGCGCTGCACAATCTGGAGAGCTTTAGCTCCGACTCAGGCATCAATGTGATGATCATCAACGTGCAGGCTTTCAATGCTCGTGCAAGGATGCCCGCCGTATTTACGAGGAGCTGGACGACTTCCAGTCCCGCCGTCCGATTGATGTGATCGCCGCCAACTGGCCGATTCTGATCCTGGATGAGCCGCAGAAGATGGAAGGTGCGCGCACGGTTGAGTCGATGGAGGAGTTCAACCCGCTATTTATTCTCCGCTACTCGGCCACTCACAAGCAGGAGCACTACAAGGTTTACCGGCTGGATGCCCTAGATGCGTTCAACCAGAAGCTGGTGAAAAAGATCGGCGTCCGCGGAATTAGCGTGAAGGGGCAAGCCGGCGCAAGCGCTTATTTGTACATCCAGTCGATCGAAGTTTCGACGGACAAGCCACCGCAGGCCCGGGTGGAAATGGAGATTCGGCAGGATAGCGCATCGCCCGGAAGCTGCGTCTGTTGACGAAAGGTGACAATCTGCACGCCAAGCCCGGCGAACTGGACCAGTACCAGGGCTACGTAGTAGCCGACATATGCCGTGGTTCCGAGTGGCACGGGATGGTATTTTGCTTTGCCGGAAACAAAGGGTTTAAGGGAAGTTTGATATGCGCTGGGACGGGGTGAAACGTAGGTGTGGTGGCCAGAGACGGGATTGAACCGCCGACGCCGGCCTTTTCAGGGCCGCGCTCTACCACTGAGCTATCTGGCCTCAGTGCAAACTACTGTTGCGAGTCTCCGCGTGGGTACCGGCGAGGCCGGATTGAGGGATGGTCGATCCACGAACAGTGCACTGCAACAACTGTGCCAGTATACCAACTCCCATCACACTCTCCAAACCTGCCTTGAGGCTGACCGATTTTGGTCAATTGGGAGCATAGGCGATATGGAGGAAAGCATTTGTACCGGGCGGCGGACTCAGCTTGTTGAGCACCAGTGCTGGCGGCGGCCGGGCGTCTGCACTAGTATGGAAATCGATTATGAGACTCACATTTCTGCGGTTCGTTGCTGTTGGTTTGCCTGTTTTTGCTGCCTCGGTTCCTCTCATCGCTCAAACTCAGCCCGCGACCCGCGGGAGCGGCGAGATTCGCGCAGCTCACGCTTATGAAACCGCTCTGAAGGGCGGTCCGCTGACCCTGCGCGCGTTTCTCGATCAGTTTCCCAAAGGCGCCGATCTGCATGTGCATCTCAGCGGGGCAGTGTATGCCGAGACATTTATCAAGGACGCCGGCGAAGATGGATTGTGTATCGATACCAAGGAGCTTACCTTTGAAAAGCCGCCTTGCGCCGCTCCCCTGGAGCCGGCTGCCGAACTCTCCGGCGTGCTGACTCCCGCCGAACAGGATCTGTATAACCGGCTGGTCGACTCCTTTTCCATGCGCAGCTTTGTGCCGACCGCGGAATTCAGCGGGCACGATCAATTTTTCTCGACTTTCGACCGCTTTCACGGGCTGAGTAACAAGCACATCGGCGAATGGGTTGACCAGATAGCGAGCCTGGCGGCGGAGCAAAATCAACAGTACCTTGAACTGATGGAAACGCCGCCCTTCGGGCGGGCGGCGGCGATGGCGCACGAGAACACGTTAAACATGGATTTTGCGCAATACCGGCACACAATGCTCTCTCTGGGCCTTCGCGACGAAGTGTTCGCCGATCGCGAAGATGTACACGCCGCCGAAGGTTTGCGCCGAGACATCGAGCATTGCGGCACACCCCAGGCCATGCCTGCCTGCAAGGTGCAAGTGCGCTACATCTACCAGGTGCTGCGGGGCTATTCGCCGGAGCAGGTATTTGCGCAGACGCTGCTCGGATTTGAGACGGTTCAGGCATCGATGGATGCACATGACAACACCTGGGTCGGCATCAACTTCGTGATGCCGGAAGACGGCTTCATTTCGATGCGTGACTACACGTTGCAGATGAAAATGGTGCAGTACCTGCACTCGGTCTATCCCAAGGTCCACATCAGCCTGCATGCGGGGGAGCTGGCGCCCGGGCTGGTGCCTCCCGAGGGGCTTCGGTTCCACATCCGGCAGGCGGTTGAACTGGGCCACGCCGAGCGCATCGGCCATGGCGTCGACGTGATGTATGAGGACAATGCGCAGGGCCTTCTGAGGGAGATGGCTCAGAGACACGTGATGGTTGAGATCAATCTGAGTTCCAACGAGGGCATCCTGGGCATCGCGGGCAACGAACATCCTTTTCCCATTTACCGCGCCTATCACGTGCCGGTGGCGCTTTCAACGGACGATGAAGGAGTAAGCCGCATCGACATCACGCATGAGTATGTGCGCGCCGCGCTCGATTACCATCTGAGCTACCAGGAAGTGAAGCAACTGGTCCGCACCGGGATGGAGCACGATTTTCTGCCGGGAGCGAGTCTGTGGGCCGCGCCCGATGCGTTCACCATCCCCACGGCCGGGTGCCGTGGTCAGGCGCTGGGGTCGGACCATCCGTCTGCCGCATGCAAGACCTTTCTCGATGGGAGCCAGAAGGCTGCGGCGCAGTGGGAACTGGAACGTCGGTTCACGGTGTTCGAGGGCCAGTTCTGATCGCAGGACAGCTGCAGAATGGCGATGGCGCTGTGCGTAGCCCAGAATTCAGTGGCCGCAAACAAATCTCAATTTGTTTTGAGGATTTTCGCCTTACACTCACTGCCATGGACAACGAGCGGATTCGAGCGATCTGCATGGCGTTGCCGAACGTGACGGAGACGGTGAACTGGGGACACCACCTGGTTTACTGGGTCGGCGACCGGGATATTGGCGGCAAGATGTTTGCGATGACGGACCTGGACGGTACCGGCACGGGGGTGTTGTGGTTCCACTGCGGGGTGGAGCGGTTTCACGAATTGCTGGAGCGAGAGGGGATTATTGCTTCTCCTTACCTGGCCAAAGCCGGGTGGGTGACGGTGGAGCGCTGGGACGCGCTGCGAGCCCGCGAAGTGGAGGACGAGCTTCGGCGGGCTCATTCGCTGATCTACGAGAAGCTGCCCAAGCGGACCAAGGCGGTGCTGGCGCTGCCGGAGAAGGAGCGGGTAAAAGTCATCCGGGAGCGAAAAGAGGCGGTGAAGGAAAAGGCCGGGCCGAAGAAGAAGAGATGAGATCTGTGAGTTCTTGCAGGTTGGCATCCGTAATGGCGAATAGAAAGCGAATATATTGCAAGGTGTATATCTCCTTATTAGAGTTTAGTTTAGTCGTCTTTGTGGAGAAGATGTGACGAAGGTCAACCGGGCTAATTTGCGGTCAAAATCGCATTGCGGTACGACTTCGACAGCTTGCGGAAATCGGATGAGAGAGCGCATGCGTCCGGATTTCTCTTCTGTTCTCAGTATGAGGCGGGCGGGGAAATAATCTGCAAAAATCTCTCTTCGTAAGGCCGACCTTTAACTGCTGCAATCACCGGGTGAAGGGAACGCTTCAGGATTTCTTTGCTGCTTTTGTGCTAAGCCCTGGTCGCCGAGGTCGTGAGAACGGGTTCCCTGCGACCGTAACTTCCGCATAGGGGGTGACACACCCGCTTCCCAGGAGTGGGCAATAGATCACTCGTCTTCTTGGTCAGGACGAGCCGCCTCGGAACGTCTCCCGTGTGGTGGGCGGTTAGGCTTGTTCGCTGTCACGCCTGTCCCGTTATCGCCGGATATTCCGCCATCAGAAACGGGCTCAAAGCCAGCAAATTCGGTAGGGAATTCGGCGAGTAGGCGAGAGTTGGATAGTAGAAGTTCTGATAGCGGCACGATGGCCCGGAATTCACTCCAGCCGTTTACAGTCACCTCGCTGTCGACGCGCCCACGGTGCAGATTGACCTCATCGCGGATTATGTCTGCCAACTCCTGAGGTACCTCCTCGATTTCAACTAACATCATCGGCTCTAAAAGAACCGGGGCTGCATTCCTTACGGCATCTTTGAGTGCAACCGCTCCCGCCATCTCGAAGGCCATGGGGTTTGAATCAAGGGCGTGATAACTACCATCAACTACGGTCACCTTGAGATCGACTAGAGGATGATCTGACAGGACACCTGACCGCATCGCGTTTTGCACACCGCGTTCGATTGAGCTGAGATATTCGTCAGGCAACGCGTCGTGGCTGACTGCGCTTGCGAACACGTAGCCCTCATCGGACTTGCATGGCTCAATGTGTAGCTTGCAGTGGCCATAGTTACCAAGACCGCCGATCTGGCGGATGAATTTTCCTTCCGCTTCCCCAGATTTGCGAATCGTCTCGACCAAGACAGCCTCTGGTGGACTGCCATTGATCGCAAGGTGATATTTGTCGCGAAGGCGATTGCAGATCGATTCAAGGTGGGACGCACTCGCTCCCTCAAGAGAGTGGGCGATCCCCATCGGTTGTGCATCGACTCTGAGAGTAGGGTCCTGAGCCGCAATTTCAACTAGTGCCGTTTGAAGATGCTTGTCATCGATGCTGTCCGCCGCACTGACGGTCAGACGCACAATCGGATGGCCCTTGCTCGATCCGCTCATGCCCCAACTTTAATGCCTCCATCCCTTTTGAGCGAGCCTCAGAACTGTATCGGGCCGTATTGTGGCCAACTCGGATGTTACCCTTTGTTCGTGATGGTCAGATCTGGGCCACTCCCCCACGACGAGAGTTTCGCGTGGAGTGAGGATCCATGTCTGTGATGGGGAAGAGATCCGATCCCGCCCAAGCGGAGCTTGGACGGGGCACCCGGCATTGGACCGAATGGATCAATAGAAGGCAACCGCAGAAAGAAGCAACCGCAGATCCTTCACTGCGTTCAGGATGACACCGTTCTGGGGTGAAGAAGGTCGTTTGTTACACCGACACTCCCGGATTGTGGCCGATTGGGAAGTTTCGGCCCCGGCATGCGGTCGTTATGCGCAAAGATTTTGTGCTAATTTGTGCTACTGGCTTGGGCATCCTGGATATCTGTGATGTGTAGAAGGTTGGAAAATCAGTAAGTTACGTGTCCTTCAATCGCCGTTTAATTGTGCCCTGACGCAAGGCCTCTGTCAGTCCGGGGTGGTATGAGTTTCCGGTAGCCAGAGAAGCCAGACCTTCGCAAAGTGATCCGCGTTTGGCAAGCGGTAGAATGCGGTGAGATGCGGGAACCGGGGCGGAGACGCTTGCGTATTCTGCGGTAGACTGTTGCCACTTTGGGTGTGCGCGGCGAGGTGCTTGAGTCATGATGAAATTTCTTCTTTTCTGCATTTTGCTGGTGTTGTGCTGGCCGCTGGCGTTGTTGGCGCTGGTTCTGTATCCGTTCGTCTGGCTGCTCCTGTTGCCATTCCGGCTTGTGGGCATTGCGGTGGGCGGCGTGCTGGAACTGGTGAGCGCGATCATCTTTTTACCGGCGCGGATGCTGCGGGCCATCTAAGGTTCAGAACTGGCCTGCAATTCACTACTGATCCCCTATGGGTTCTGAAAGTCTGGTATGTTTCGCACGAGGTCTTCGCGCGTTGACGCGGGATCTCGTCATGCCGCAAGACAAGGAGCGAAACGTCTCTCATGATCACGACCCGGATGGTGGCCGCATCGGCTATCGCATGGCTTTGGCTTTCTCTTGGGCTTTCTTGGCCACTTCCCGCACAGACAAAAGCTGCTCTGGCCGCCAGGCGGCCATCCATGAATGCGATGGACCGTGACCTGATGGAGGTCACGATTGCGAAGCTGGAGCAGTTGTATCGCGATCACAAATACACCGTGACCGAAGTGGTGGATTGGTATATTGCGCGGATTCATCGGTACAACGGCGTGTACGGGGCCATTGAGAACCTCGATGCCAAAGGAGCGCTTGCGACTGCTGCACGCGAGGATGCGGAGGCGAGGGCGGGGGGAGACGATGAGCGGCGCGGAGCGATGTGGGGCGTTCCGATCGTGATTAAAGAGAACACCAGCGTGCGTGGGCTGGTGACGAGCGACGGGTGGGAGGGCTACACGATACCGGGGCACGAGCTGATTGCGCCGCGCGATGCAACGATTGTGGCGAAGTTGCGTGCGGCCGGCGCCGTGATTCTGGGGAAGACCAATATGCCGGATTTTGCGGCCAGCGATACGAACCGGAGCAGCGCCTACGGGCGAACAGGGAACGCCTACGATGTGCGGTTCAGCCCCGGAGGCTCGTCAGGCGGCACAGTGACGGCAGTGACGGCGAACATGGCGCTGCTGGGCAACGGCACGGATACAGGGAATTCGATCCGGATGCCGGCCGCAACCAGCGCAGTGGTGGGCGTGTTTCCGACGCGCGGGCTCGTGAGCATTGCGGGCATCGCACCGCTGGACTGGCTGCTCGACAACACGGGACCGATCGCGCGCGATGTGACGGACGCGGCGATTGCGCTGACGGTGATGGCGGGCGAGGATCCGATGGATTCGGCAACGACGGGCTCGACGGGAAAGGCGCAAGCGGGACCGTACACGCAGTATTTGCGCCCTGATGCTTTGAAGGGCAAGCGATTCGGGGTACCGGCGTTCATTCTCGAGGGCGCGGGCATTCCGTTTCAGGGCATGGCGGCAACTGACACAACGAGCGAGGCGGCTGCCGAACGCGAGGCTGCACGGATTCCGTTGCAACCGGAGACGCGAGCTGCCTTTATGAAGGCGATTAAAGCGCTCGAATCGGCAGGGGCGACGGTGGTGTTTGACGATTCGATTTTGCCGGATCGATTTGCGGAGATTGCGTCCCGCGTAAGCACATTGGCCTACATCCGCGAGGGGACGGAAAGTTTTCTGGCCCACTATGGTCCGGCGCAGTATCACTCGGCTGAAGAGTATGAGAGGGCGGTTGGATCTCCGCTGCCGGCGACGATTATCGGAGGCGGGAAGGCGGATGCGCACGATCCGCGGCCTGTACCGACACAAGTGACATTCGAGGATAACCCGCAAGCTGCGGCCGAGGTGTTGACGCCGCGCAAGCAAGTGCTTGATCTGTACAACGAGACGCTGGATCGGATGCACCTGGACGGGTACGTGTATCCGGCAATTCAGATGCCGCCCGTGGACGAGACGATGCCGCAGGACGGGGTTGTGAGCACGGGACCGCATAGCGATACCAGTTGGGTGAACATGATCGGCGTACCTGCGATTGTGGTGCCGGCGGGCTTCTATCCGAATGGACTGCCGTTTGGGTTGGAAATCTCGGCACGGCGCTGGCGGGATGGCGATTTGCTGGGCTGGGCGTACGCATTTGAGCAGGCCACGAAACTGAGAAGGCCTCCGACACTGGTGGACAAAGGGCTGCTTTCGATCGAGAGATAGGGCAAGCCCGCATAGCGGGACCTGCAGAATAGCCGCGCGGCGCGTTGGCTCGACATCCTCTCAGAGAATGCTTTAGGTTGAAGCTATGGCTGGCGTTTCATTAGCGTTGGACGGGAAAGTTGCGCTGATCACGGGCGGATCCCGGGGTATTGGCGCGGAAACGGTCCGCCTTTTTGCTGAAGCGGGCGCGCGGGTGGTCTTCAGCTACCGGCAAGCGAAGGAACTGGCACATGCGGTGATGGACCAGTGTGGCGGCCCGTCGCGATGTGTGGCGATCGAGCAGGATTTGAGCACAGCGGCAGATGGGCGTTCGCTGGTTGCGGCAACGGTGAAGGCGTTTGGGCGGCTCGACGTGCTGGTGGCGAATCATGGCGTGTGGCCGGAAGAGGACGTTCCTATTGAGTTGATGACCGAGGAACAGTGGCGGCACACGCTGGGAGTGAATCTGGACTCGGTATTCGGGCTGGTGCAAGCGGCAATCACGCAGATGGAGTTGCAAGGGCCGCCGCCGACGGGGAGCGATGGATCGGCCGGGCATATTGTGTTGATCAGCTCCACTGCGGGGCAGCGCGGCGAGGCGAACCATGCTGACTACGCCGTGACCAAAGGTGCGCTGATCAGTCTCACAAAGAGCCTTTCGAGCGAATTGGCGCCGAGGGGGATTCGAGTGAATTGCGTGGCGCCGGGTTGGGTGGCTACGGACATGTCGGCGGCCACGCTGGGTGATCCCGAGTTGGGACCGCGGATTTCAGCGGGCATTCCGGTGGGCCGTGTGGCGACTGCTCGAGAGATTGCAGGGCCGGTGCTGTTTTTATGCACGCCATTGGCAGGATTCATCAGCGGCGAGGTGCTGAACGTGAACGGCGGCGCGGTGCTGGCTGGATAATGGGCTGGATAGAGGATTGATGGACAGAAAGTTGATGCGGAGAGTTTGGGCGGTGATGCTTGTGGCCGTGGTGCTGGCCGCACCTCGTTCCATGCGGACTCAAGCAACCGATGACGCCGCAGCGCAGAATGCAGAGAAGGCGCATAAGGCCCTGGATGCGATGGTGCAGGCATTGGGCGGATCGGCCTGGCTGAACATGAAGAACGAGATGTTTCAGGGGCACGTGGCCGCTTTTTTTCACGGGCAGCCGGATCTCGGCACGGAGGAGTTGTGGGAGTTTCACGCGTGGCCGGAACGCGACCGCATTGAATTGACGAAACACCGCGATGTGGTGGAGTTTTACGTGGGCCGAGAAGGCTGGGAGGTCACTTATCGGGGAAAGAAGGCCATTCCCGAGAAGGACCTGAACGACTTTCTGCGGCGGCGCGACCACTCCATTGAGACGGCCATCAAGGTGTGGCTCAAGGACCCGAGGACGATCCTTGTCTATGAAGGCCAACACATGTCGGAGCGGCACCTGACCGATCAGGTGACACTGATTTCGGCGCAGAATGAAGCCGTCACGATCCAGATGGACACCCAGACGCATTTGCCGGCGCGGCGCAGCTTCGAGTGGCGCGACCCGGAATTTCATGACAAGAACGTGGACGCGGAGGAGTACGACGACTACCACGTGATCGATGGACTGCCCACGGCGTTCAGCATTACGCGGTTCAGGAACGACGATATGGTCCGGCAGTACTACCTGGATCATGCGGAGTACAACCGGCAACTGCCGGAGGACTTCTGGAGCGTGGACGCGGCGGAGCGGCGGATTAAGAAGTAGGCTGCTGTTGGACGCCCGCCAGGGGCGATGACCTCGGCCGCTCAGTGCCGCAAGTTCAAACCGGACAATCGGCTCACTGCCTTCGTTATTTATAATCCTGACGAGCGCAATGCAGTATAGCGGCACGCTTTCTGGAGCCAGAGAATGACGTTCGACATCCAGGAGATCCTGGAGTTTCTTCCTCATCGCTACCCGTTTCTGCTGATCGACAGAATTGTCGAGTTCGAGCCCACAAAACGCCTGGTGGCGATCAAGAATGTGACCATCAACGAGCCGTTTTTCCAAGGGCATTTTCCCGGCTATCCCATCATGCCCGGCGTGCTGGTGGTGGAGGCGATGGCGCAGGCCGGCGGCATCATCATGATGGCCGAGATGCCTGACCGCAGTGAAAAGCTGGTGGTCTTTACCGGCATTGAGCGGGCCAAGTTCCGCCGGCCGGTGACGCCGGGCGACCAGTTGCGCATCGAGGTGGACGTGCTGTCGTTCCGGACACGCGCGGGACGCATTCAGGGCAGGGCGATGGTGGACGGCAAGCTGGCCTGCGAGGCTACGCTGACCTGCCAGGTGGTGACGCGAGCGCGCGGGCAACGCGCACATGGAGATGAAGCACCGCGGAAGGGGACGACGCGGCGCCAGCGACGGTGACGGCGGAGTGAGCATCCATCCCAGCGCCGTCATCGCGCCAGGCGCGGTGGTTCCTGACTCCTGCACGGTGGGCCCTTTTTCCACCATCGGGCCGGAGGTGGTGCTGGGCGAGGACTGCAACCTGATCTCGCACGTGGTGCTGGACGGGCGCACGCGCATCGGCGCGCGCAATACGTTTTATCCTTTCTGCGTCGATCGGCGTGGCGCCGCAGGATCTGAAGTACAAAGGCGAGCCGACCGAGACCGAGATCGGCGACGACAACACGATTCGCGAGAGCGTGACCATCAGCCGCGGCACGGTGGGGGGCGGCGGCTTGACGCGGATCGGCTCGCATAACCTGCTCATGGCCTATGTGCACATCGGGCACGACAGCCAGGTGGGCAGCCATTGCATTCTGGCCAACTGCGCCACGCTGGCCGGCCACGTGATCATTGAGGACTATGCGAGCGTCGGGCGCATTCTGCCCGGTGCACCAGCACTGCACGGTGGGCCAGTACGCGTTTATCGGCGGCGGAACGATTGTGACGCAGGACGTGCTGCCGTTCTCGCTGACCTCGTCGCGGCGCGAGAACAAGGCCTTCGGCATCAATAAGGTCGGCCTGGCGCGGCGAGGATTTTCGCCGGAGCGGCTGCAGACGCTGCAGAAGGCCTTTCGGCTGCTGCTGGCGGCCAAGCTGAACACCTCGCAGGCGCTCGAAAAGATGCGCGAGCTGGAGGGCGAGGACGCGGCGATTGTGGCGGCCTTCATCGAGCGCAGCGAGCGCGGGGTAATCAAGTAAGCAATGAAACTCGGCCTGATTGCCGGCAACGGGCGGTTTCCGTTTCTGCTGCTGGATGCGGCGCGGGCGCAGGGGCTCGCGGTGACGGTCGCGGCCATCCGCGAAGAGACCGACCCGGAGATCGACCATCGCGCCGCGGCGACGAGCACATCACCGTCCACTGGCTCTCGCTGGGCGAGCTGTCGCGGCTGATCGAGACCTTTCAGAAGGAAGGCGTGACCAAGGCCGTGATGGCCGGCCAGGTGAAGCACAAGCAGATTTTCTCGAGCATCCGGCCGGACTGGCGGCTGGCCAAGCTGCTGCTGAACCTGCGCACGCGCAATACCGACATGCTGCTGGGCGCGGTGGCCAAGGTGCTGGGCGACGAAGGCATCGAGCTGATCAGCTCGACCGCGTTTCTGGAGCCGCTGCTGGCCGCAGGAAGGCGTGCTGACGGAGCGCGCGCGCGCCGGACGAGGAAGAGCGCAAGAACATCGAGTACGGACTGGGCGTGGCGCGGGCCGTGGCGGGATTCGACATTGGCCAGACGGTGGTGGTGGCGGCGCAGGCCTGCGTGGCCGTCGAGGCCATGGAAGGCACCGACGCGACCATCGAGCGCGCCGGGCGCTGATGCGGACGATGGCGAGGTCGATGGAGAGGACGGTGACGGCTCGCCTGCATCCACACTGGAGCGCCGGCTGACCGTCGTGAAGGTGGCCAAGCCGAACCAGGACATGCGCTTCGATGTGCCGGTGATCGGGATGGCGACGGTGGAGACGATGATCCGCGCCGGCGCGAGCTGCCTTTCCGTCGAGGCGGGGCGCACGCTGCTCTTTGACCGCGAGGCGCTGCTGAAGCGCGCCGACGGAGGCAGGGATTGCCATTGTGGCGGCTCCGCGCTGATACTGATTGCGGGAAATCCGGAAGCGGAATCTTTGCGCTCCCGCCCGCCATTCCCCGTCCACATCAACCGGAGGTCCCTCATGAAAAAGATCAGCTTCCTTTGTTCTCGCCGCGGCACTGGTGCTTGCGGTTGCTTCATTCGTCACCGTTCATGCCGCCGACGAGACGATGCCCGCCGTGGGCCAGGCTGCGCCCACATTCACGCTGCCCTCGCAGGACGGGCTCGCCGATTTCGCTGAAGCAGCTACCACGGCAAGTGGGTGGTGCTCTACTTCTATCCCAAGGACATGACCACGGGCTGCACCATCGAGGCCCACAACTTCCAGAACGATCTGCCCAAGTTCGAGGCCAAGAACGCCGTGATTCTGGGCGTGAGCGTGGACACGCCCGACAGCCACAAGCAGTTCTGCACCAAGGACGGCCTGACCTTCCACCTGCTGGCGGATCCGGATCACAAGGTGGTGGACGAGTACGGCTCGCTGGGCACACTTCGGGCCGATGACCATCGCCAACCGCAACACCTTCCTCATCGATCCGCAGGGGAAGATCGTGAAGGAGTGGATCAAGGTGAATCCGGCGCAGAGTTCGCAAGAAGTGCTGGCCGCGCTGAACGAAATGAAAAAGTAGTGCCGGCAGGGAACTTGAACGCGGTGAGGCCCCGGAGACGGGGCCTTGTCAGTCTCAGCGACTAACGCGGAGTTGTATGCCGACAAAGCTTGCTGAGCAGTTTCGCATCGACTTGAATGCGATCCGGCGGAAACTTGTGGCCATTCCGCCGGAACTCGCAGATATTCCCTGGCGTGAGGGCGGGTGGACGCGCAAGCAGATTGTCGGACATTTGCTTGACTCGGCCGCCAATAATCGACAGCGTTTTGTGCGCGCCGCCATTGATGGCGAGTATGCCGGCCCTACGTACGCACAGGATGCATGGGTAGCCGCACACGGCTATGCCGGCCAGTCGTGGGAGACGCTGCTGCGCTGGTGGACGACAGAGCACGAGATTCTTGCCGCCGTGGTGGACTGCATTCCGGAGGAACGGCTGGAAGCGAACTGCGTGGTCGGCGAAGATGCCCCGGTGACGCTGCGTTTCCTCATCGAGGATTACGTCAGCCATCAGCGCTGGCACCTTTCGCAAATCGTTCATGGGCATACGGCGATGTGACGGAAGAGCCCGAATCCAGACGCAAAAAAGCCCGGCGCGATGCCGGGCTCTTTTGCTTGCCTTGGGTTCGTGTTGCCTGTCTACTTCTTCTTGGCAGCCTTCTTTGCAGGGGCCTTCTTCTTCGCAACTGCCTTCTTTGCCGCCTTCTTTGCAGGAGCCTTCTTCGCAACTGCCTTCTTGGCGGGCGCCTTCTTTGCTGCTTTCTTAACGGCCAACTTTTTACCTCGTTTGATGGGTTTGCTGACGCGTTTGCCAGCCGCGGCCTTTTTGGCCGCGACCTTTCCGCCTTTTGCGCCAGTCGATCTCTTCTTCACGGCGGACTTCTTTGCAGCCTTCTTGGCCACAACCTTTTTCGGGGCTGCCTTTTTGACTGCAGCCTTCTTACGGGCGCCTTCTTGGCTGGGGCTTTCTTGGCGGCCGCTTTCTTTGCCGCTGCCTTTTTTGCCGGGGCTTTCTTGGCAGCTTTTTTTGCGGGAGACTTCTTTGCGGCCTTTTTTGCGGCCGGCCCGGATTCGGGCTCTTCGGCGATGATGAGGATGGTTTCCTCAGCCACTCCCTCATCGTCGTCGGAAGAGGTAAGAATGCTGGAGGTTTCGACCTCGTCGTCCTCGTCAAAGTCTTGTTCGTGATCGGAGTTCAACTCTGCCGGCTCCGCATCGTGGTTGCCGTCACTCATCGCGTACATCCTGAACACTTCTTCCATCCCAATGCCTCCAGCGGCTCGCCGCTGCCCGTTTCGGGTGTTTGCATTATCACAGCGAAGACGTTGCTTCTCTGCGTGCGCAAGTAATTGTAGCAACAGCTTGCACGCAAAAGCTATCAAAAGACGCGCCTGCGCGAAGTGTCCGCCTATTTTTGTGCACGTGCCGAGGAGTTTTGATGGGCACTGTGTTTTCGCGTGCGCGATTTTTTTCCGCTTCGTTCGCTTGCAGGCTTTGTTGACCGCGTCTTCTTTGCCGTGGATGCTTTCTTTGTCGAGGAAGGAGGTGGGTCGGACACGGAGGATGCCGCAGAAGAACCACGATGTTTCCTGGTGGCGGTTCGGATAATATGGGCGGGCTCGGCGACATGGAGCCGGCGACCGGGCGCCACCCGGGTACCGGAGAGATCGTTCCAGCGCCGCAGCTGGCTGAGCGAAACGCCGAAGCGGTCTGCGATGGAGACCAGGGTGTCGCCCCTGCGGGTGGTGTAAAGAAGTCCTCGTGAAGGCGTAGCGACGGGGATCACCGGAACAACCAGTGCCTCTACCCCGGACAGGCTGTCATTCTCACCCATCTGATTTGCAGCGGCGAGTTCAGACTCGGATACATGAAACGACCGGGCCACGGAAGCGAGCGTATCGTCGGGCGCCACGTGATGGTAGCGCCAGGCATCGCGCTTGCTTTCGGGAATGGCGGCGACGCGCTGCTCGAAGAGTGTGGCCGACCCGGCGGGAAGATGCAGGTCAAACGAAGTATCAGGGGGGGTGGTGAATCGCAGCAGGCTGGGGTTCAAGGCCATCAACTCATCGATGGGCGCATCTACCAGATCCGAGACGAGCCGCAGATCGACGGAGTAGTTGACGGTGACGGTATCGGTGATGACCGGTGGATCGAGGGTGATGTCTTCGAAGCCATACTGCGTGGGGTGATTGGCGATGATGATGGCGGCGAGTATCTCGGGAACGTAGTTCTTGGTTTCCCCGGGCAGGTTGTTGCGCTTGTAAAGCTCCCAGAAATCGGCATAGCCGGTTTTCTCGACGGCACGCTGCACGTTGCCCGCGCCCCAGTCGTAGGCTGCCATGGCCAGGTACCAGTCGCCCAACTGGTCGTAGAGATACTTCATGTAGCGGGCGTAAGCGCGGGTCGATTTTTCGGGATCGAAGCGCTCGTCCAAATAGCCGTTGCGGGTGAGACCGTAGTTTCCGTACGGCATGAACTGCCACATGCCGCCGGCCCGGGAGCGCGGATTCATGGCACGCGGCTGGAAGCCCGACTCGGCCACGGCCAGGTAAATTAGGTCCTGCGGAACGCCCTCTTCTGCCATGACGCGCTGAATCATGGCCCTGTAGCGCCCGGAGCGCTCGAACGAGTGCAGGAGGGTGTTGTGGCCGCGTTGAGTGTTCGCGAAAAAGTTGATATAGGCGCCCACGTAGTCGTTGACCATGAGGGGAAGATCGGACTTGGTGGTGGCCAGTTCAGTCTTGGCCTTGGCCACGATGTTGGGATCGACCGCGAAGGTCACGTCGCTCGCTACGTCGGCCGGGGAGGGCTCCACTTTGGGAGCAAAGCCATTGCCCTGCTTCAGGGCCTCCATTTCCAGCGCATTTACCTGATCAACAATGTGGTCGAATTCGTCCTGCAGCTGCGGATCGCTTTTAATGTCGATGCCGCTGGAGAGCATGAGATCGACGGCGCGATCGAATTCGGCTTTGGCCTCGACCAGCCGGCCCTTGCGATAGTCTTCATTGCCGGTGGCGTAGGCCTTCTCAACCTGAGCAATGAGAAGCTGCACGCGTTGTTGTTGATGCGTGGCGGATGGGGAGGCCGGTGCGGCGGCCTGCTGCGGAGCGGCCAAAGCGGGTGCGGTGACCTGTGGCGAAGTCTTTTGCGGGGCGCCGGCGTTTTGAGAGGGTGTGCATCCTTCCAGCAGAAGGGCCAGGGCGGCGCAACAAAGAAATCGATATTCAATTCTGCTCATGGGCAATATCAAAAAACAGAGCTCGCCGGCCGCAATCGGTCAACCGAGATTCTAATGAGGACCCTTAGCCGATGATAAGCTATGCGATGGAGGTCCGCTGCGGCGGACGAGCAAGAACAGCGCTTTTCCTCCCTTTGCCTGCCACTCATGGACTCACGTTTCCTACGCAATTTCGCGATCATTGCCCACATCGACCACGGAAAGTCGACGCTGAGCGACCGTCTGCTGGAACTGACGGGCTCAGTGACGGGTCGCGAGATGCAGGCGCAGATTCTGGACGACATGGACCTGGAACGGGAGCGCGGCATCACCATCAAAGCCCACGCCGTGCGCATGATGTACAAGGCACAAGACGGCAACACGTATCAGCTGAATCTGATCGATACGCCTGGGCATGTGGACTTCAGCTACGAAGTTTCGCGCTCGCTGTCTTCGTGCGAGGGTGCGCTGTTAGTGGTGGACGCGAGCCAGGGCGTCGAAGCACAAACCCTGGCAAATGCTTACCTGGCGATTCATCACGGACTCGAAATCATCCCCGTGATCAACAAGATCGATCTGCCGTCGGCCGATATCCTGCGCACGCAGGAGGCGATTGAGAAGGCTGTTGGGTTGGACGCGACCGACGCGATTCCGGTGAGCGCCAAGACGGGGCAGGGCGTGGACGAGGTGCTGGAGGCCATTGTTCGCCGGCTGCCGCCTCCGACCGGCGACCCGGAAGCGCCGCTGCAAGCGCTCATCTTCGACTCGTGGTTCGATGCGTATCGCGGCGTGATTGTGCTGGTGCGCGTGATGCAGGGGACGATGCGCAAGGGGCAGCGGATTCGGTTGATGTCGAACGGGAAGGCGTTCGAAGTTGAATCGATGGGCGTGCTGATGCCCAAACCGGTGGAGATCGGGCAACTGTCGGCAGGCGAGGTGGGCTTCTTTGCGGCCACGATCAAAAACGTGGCCGATACCAAAATCGGCGACACCGTGACGGAGGATGCGCGGCCCGCCGCCGTGCAATTACCAGGTTTCGAAGACATCAAGCCGATGGTCTTCTCGGGCCTTTATACGGTGGACTCGCACGAGCACACGCTGTTGCGCGATGCCCTGGAGAAGTTGCGACTCAATGATTCTTCGTTCTTCTTTGAGCCGGAAAGCTCGGTGGCGCTGGGATTCGGATTTCGCTGCGGATTTCTCGGCCTTCTGCACATGGAGATCATTCAGGAGCGACTGGAGCGCGAGTACGAGCTGGACCTGATTACGACGGCACCGGGCGTGCGTTATCACATCACCCTTACCGACGGCAGCGTGGTCGAGGTGGACAACCCCTCGCGCTGGCCCGAGCCTACTAACATCGACAGCATTCGCGAGCCCGTCATCACGGCCAAGATTCTGACCAATGAAGAGTACGTCGGCGGCATCTTCAAGCTGGTGGAAGAAAAGCGCGGGAAGCAGATCAACTTCGAGTATGTATCGTCGACACGCGTGCTGCTCACATACGAATTGCCGTTGAACGAAATCGTTCTCGACTTCTACGATCGTCTCAAGTCCATTTCGCGCGGCTACGCTTCACTGGATTATCAGCTTGCCGGAGAATGGGAGTCGCCGATGGTGAAGCTGGATATCCTGATTGCCGGTGAGCCGGTGGATGCGCTGTCGATCATCGTGCACCGCGACTTCGCTTACGAACGAGGCAAAGCGCTGGTTTCAAAGATGCGAGAACTGATTCCGCGACAACAGTTCGAGGTGGCGATTCAGGCAGCGATCGGGGCCAAGGTTGTGGCGCGCGAAACAGTGAGTCCATTGCGCAAAAACGTTCTTGCCAAGTGCTACGGCGGTGATATTTCGCGCAAGAGGAAGTTGCTTGAAAAGCAAAAAGAGGGCAAGAAGCGGATGAAGCGGATTGGCAAAGTGGACATTCCGCAGGAAGCTTTTCTGGCAGTGTTAAGGGTTGGGGAAGAGCAGCAGAAATAATGTCTGTTTAGTGACTTGCCGCACATTCCAGTCATCGTACGTTCATGCCCAACTGTGGAAACCTTGCCGCACTGGCAGATTCTGCCGGCCGCCGGCATCCTTGCCGTTGCGGTGGGGCAGGTAGTCCGCTTGTTATAGATATAGAAGGGTTTGTCGTCTGTACCAGAATGGTGAGCGGATTGGCAAGTGGAAATTCTAGAAAATCTTTAGCGAGATCGCGGAAGCGATCCACAGTTTTTTCCACAGATGACAGGGGCAAAACTTCATTTTTCCGGCACTATTCATTTCGGTCAGCGCCGGGATGGAAGTTCAAATGCCATGGCCTCGACGAGGAGGCCATGGCACGATTGAGACTTCAAGAAATTAGTGAGATCCGGGGGCCCTGGGAGCTGGAGTTGGAGCCTCAGGTGCTGACGGCGGCGGTGCGGGTACACCAGACTTGACGTTGTAGGCATCAATGATGGCCTTGGTGATATTGGTGGACTCGCTAGCGTAGAGCACCGGAGTCTGCTGCTGCGCAATGTCAAGCACAAGGGTAAACCCATGTTGCTTTGAATAATCGTTCAGGACGTCGTACACCTTTGAAGCAAGAGTGTTGTAGACCTCCTGCATCTCCCCCTGCATATCGTTCTGGGCGTCTTCGGCGTCGCGCTGCAACTGCTTCTTCTTGTCGTCGATCGTTTTGGCGCGAGTGGCACGATCGGCTTCGCTCAACTTGTCACCCTGCGTCTGCAACTGCTTGGTCAAGGTGTCGACCTCGTCGCTCAGGGCTTTTAGCTGTTGACGCTTCGGATCGTACTTCTTCTGGAGATCGGCAAAGTTGCGCTGTCCTTCGTTGGTTTGGGCCACGGCTACCTGAAAAGCGATCACGGCGATCTTGGCGGGTCCGGCGGGGGCCGTAGAGGCCGTAGCGGGAGCAGATGGAGCCTGTGCGGCGGCGTTCAGGGCGAGGCCCGAGGCCAGAATCATTGCAACTGCAAACAAGCGCTTCATTCGAGTGAAAAACTCCTTCGGTCTTCCTGGATCAGTGTTCACGCCTCGGCGCGAACAAATCTGTGCCTCCTGATCGACATCACGGTCTTGGTTTCCACCCCAGCGACGGAAACCTGTCACATGGGAATTCCGGATTTCCACCCCAGCGATAAAGATCCGTCGCTTCGGGGGACCCGGTATCCCCGCCCATGACGAACAGCTGTCGCCGGGCTTGGGAGACTCCGCCAAGGATGTTGCGGAGAGACGAAAAAAGACACAGACGGAAACATCAGCAGGAACTAGATCGAATTATAGGAGTGCCGCGGGGGAGCGTCAAACCCGCGCCGCACTCAATGATTTGCCGGTGTCTTCGGGGCCGGTCTGGGGGTGGCGGCCGCGGGCTGTGCTGGTGGAGCGGGTACACCCGACTTCACGTTGTAGGCCTCGATAACCTGCTTGGTGATATCGGTTGCAGGGTTCGCATAGAGAACGACCGGCACCTGTTCCTGACCACCATCCAGCACCAGAGAATATCCATGCCCTTGCGCATACGAGATCAACACGTCTCCGACCTTCGTAGCCACACCGTTGAAGGTGTCCTGCATTGCCTGCTTGAAATCGTTCTGGTCATCCTCGGCGTCGCGCTGTAACTGCTTTTGCTTGTCGTCAATGTTCCGTGCGCGACTTGCGCGTTCCGCATCATTGAGCGTGGCGCCCTGGGTTTGGAGCTGCTTTTTCAGCGCGTCGATTTCATCGTTCAGGGATTTGAGCTGCTGGCGTTTGGGGTTGAACTTCGACTGCAGATCAGCGAAGTTGCGTTGGAATTCGTTGGTTTGTGTCACGGCCTGCTGGAAAGTGATGACGGCAATCTTCGCGGGACCAGCGGGGGCAGAAGCAGCCGGTGTTTGGGCGCCAGCGGCCATGGAGAGGCAAGAGAGCAATGCTACAACCAGTACAGTTGAACGTTTCATTTGAACGAAATACTCCTTTTTCTTTGATCTGCACGGAAACCGCGGATTGGGCGGCTCACCGAGGTGCGCCTAGAAAGTCGTCGAGACGGTCAGGCGAAAGGTTTTGCGAGGCTCGCGGAAGAGATTCTGTGCTCCGTAAGCCTGGATCGACTCCTGATAAGTGTAGTCGCCCGCGCCACCCGGCGGGAACATGTCTCGCTTGATCAGCTCTGCCGAGCAGCTTTGTACCTTTCCACCGAGATTCAAGTCGTTGCAATAGGGGCGCTCATAGAGGCGGAGCGGGTTATACGCAAAGTAAAGGCGGAAAGGAGCGTTGACAACCGGCATGATGACGCCAAGCTCTGCGCCGAGGGACATGCGGGGGACAAAATTAGTTCCAGAGACGGGGCGGATATCCCTGAGGAATCCGACCTGAGAGCCCGGGATGCCGTCCTGGCAGGCGCCGTTGTTATAGACCGGGCATCCGTAGAGGGGGGCGGTGAGGGTAGCAAAGCCTTCGGGGCTCTGCTTGAGCTGGCCCTTGTTGACTGCAGCATCGATGCCGAAATCATCAAAAAACGAAAAGGTGACAGGACCGGCGATCGGAATCCGGTACTCCGCATTGGTGGTGAGCTGTGTGTCGCCGCCAATGGAGGCAATGCCGTAGGTCGGGATCGGAATCTGGATGCACTGATTCAACTGGGGATTGGTTGGATCACGCGGGACGCAACTGCCATCTGGGTTGGTCAACTGCACGGTGACGCGGTTGGGAACGTAGCCGTAGGGTGTCGCGCCGCGGACGTCGAAGCCGCGCAGTTCCTGCTCGCCGCCGGCGTAGAAGCGGTTTTGAGGCGGAGCGACATCGCCGCCAAATCCCTGCACATAGCCCAACTGTGCACGCAGGCCCAGCACGTTGCGGCCATTGGCCGACGGTGTCAGATAGTGCATGGACCGGAAGCTCTTATAGGCCACCAGCGGAGAGATGTAGCGCAGGTTGCCATAGAGTCCGGCGATCTGAAAGACCGCCGTGTATTCTTTGCCACTGCGTGGCCGAAGCGGGTTGTTGACCGTGTTGTAAGTGTAGGTAAACGAGGCCGAACTGTTGATGATTCCGGCCAGCGCATTGGACCCTTGAATACCGGACCGGAAACTAATGGTCTGGAAGAAGGTCTGAGAAGCGGTGCTGAACGCCGAAATGGTGGATTTGTTCAGCGAGTAGGTAAAGCCGAGGCGCTGGAACGCGTGCCGCCGGAGCGGATAGCTAACTGAGAAATTGAGGCCGGTAGAAGCCTGATTGTAGTTCTGCGTCAGGGACTGCTGGGCTGCGCTCAGGTTGACCGACGCGCCGGTAGTGGCCTGATAGTTCTTGGCGGCGTTGAAATCCTGCTTGTTATTGAATATCTGGAAGCCTACGTTGAGGGGCCTGTTGCGCACGTAGGGCTGAGAGAAGCCGAACAGAAACTGGCGGCTTACGTTGCCCAAATTGCCTTGCAGACTGAGAGTCTCTCCCAAGCCGAGAAAGTTGTTGGTCTGATAATTGACGCCCAGGAAGGCGCCCGAAAGTCCGCTGACGCCGCCATTCAAGCCGATGGAATTCTTACCCTTCTCTTTCACCTTCAGCAGCAGGGTTACGGTGCCTTCTTCGGGATTCTGCTGCGCCGTGGAGTCCTGGTCGACCTTGAGCGGTTCAAAGTACTCCAACTGATTGAGGCGGAGGAGGCTGTATTCCCAGAGCTGGGAGTTGTAGACCTGTCCTTCCTGCAGCAGCAATTCGCGGCGGATCACGCGATCGCGGGTGATGGTATTGCCCTCGAACTCGATGCGGGAGACGTAGAACGGTTTGCCTTCGTCGATGTCGATATCCATCGAAACAGTCTTTTTCTGTTCGTCGTAGCTGAGCTTGGGAATGGCTCCGAAGTTGATGTAGCCCAATTGTCCGTAGGCTTTTTTCAAATTTTCCAGGCCCTTGTTGATCGCCGTAGCGTTGAACAAGTCTCCGTCTTTAACGGGAAACGTGGCGCGGAGGGCCTTTACGTTCGTAACCGCCTTATTGCCGGAAAAGTTGATGGCGGCAAGGTGATAACGGTCGCCCTCTTCAATGGGCATGAGAATGTCGATGCGCTTGCCGTGGCGCGGACGGAAGGTGAACCAGTTGAGGCCGCCTTCATCGCGAATCTGGGTTTTGGGCTCCTCGACGGCGGCGTTGGCATAGCCCTTGTCACGGTAAGCCTGCCGTACGCGTTCGGAGTCCTCTTCCAGCTTGGAAGAGTCGAAGGTCTTGGCGAACAGGTTCTCAAAGATGAGCGAATAGGGAATTCCGACGGGCTTCAGGTTCTTCATGGCCCGGCGGAGATAAAGAGCGCTCAGGTGCTGATTGCCAGTGAAAGTGATATTGCCGACTTTTACCGTTGGACCTTCCTTGATGTTGAAGTTGACCTGGACGGAGGCGGGAGGAATGGTCTTGACGTCTGTCTTGATGGTGGCGAACTGGTGCCCGTGCTCCGCCAGCATTTCCCGGATCACGCTCTCGGCGCGCTTGATGGTGGTTGGGTCAAACTGGCCTTCGACCGAGAGACCGACCTTTTCTTTCTTGAAGCGGTCCAGAATATCCGAGTTGCTGATGGAGTTGTTGCCCTTGTAATTGATCTCGCGAATCGTGGGTCTCTCGCGGACGAAGACATTGAGGATGATGCCCTTCTCCGTATCTTCGCGCTCAATACGCAGGTCTTCGAAATATCCTGTGTTCCAGAGGGAATTGAAGTCGCGCTCGATGGACACCGGATCGTAGGTATCGCCGGGATGGGTAAAAAGCCGTGCGAGGATGGTTTCCTTGGGGATGCGCCGGTTGCCGATGACCCGAATCTGCTCGATGGTCTGGGAACTCTGGGCCAAGGTGCCAACTGCGGAAATCGCTACGACCATCAAGAGCGAAAGCCGTGCCATCCTCGATGCGGTTCGAACTGCGATCCGCAAGGTACGAAAAAATGAAGCGTGCTTGATCTTCACCGGGCTGGAGCCCTGCGGCGAGCACAAAAACTGGTGCGGTCCATGGTTAGGCTTCACGAGAAGAATTTGCACACCCTCATTGCTTAAAATCGGTACTGCTTCGCGGAAAGAACGATTATATTGGACCGCGGCCACCCCGCCCAAACCGGAGCCATTCATGCGCCCTGAAACCTAATGGTTCTCAGGACTTCGATTGCTGCGCATTGCTGCTCCCGCCCTATTGCCGAAGACGCGGATGCCCCCATCGACGAAGACCTGTCGCTGGGACCGGTTCAGTGAGACCGTTCTCAGTCTACCGGACCGGGGCGGGTTCACAGAGCACCGTTTCCCCAAGCTACTTATTCGCATTTTTCTTAGACGCAGATCGGGCAGACATGACATCCTCTCTGCCTAGAGGTTTTTGAGGCAAATGGATGAGAGCGGCAAAAGTGTCTATACGATTTCTGCTGCCTTGCTGGATGGGCGGCCCGTTTGTCTGGACAGATTCAAGGGGAGCGTACTTCTGATTGTGAATACGGCCAGCGAGTGCGGCTTCACTCCGCAATATGCGGGACTGGAGCAGCTTTACCTGACCTATAAGGACCGCGGGTTGGTTGTGCTGGGCTTTCCCTGCAACCAGTTTGGAAGGCAGGAGCCAGGTACCGCCGAGGAAATCGGCACGTTCTGCCAATGCAGTTACGGCGTCAGTTTTCCCATATTTGAAAAGATCGAAGTGAATGGCTCGGCCACCCATCCTCTTTATCGATTCCTGAAAGAGGGCAAGCGGGGAATCTTCGGGACCAAACGCATCAAGTGGAACTTCACCAAGTTCCTGGTCGACCGCGGCGGCAAGGTGGTTGGCCGGTTCGCACCCGCGACGAAGCCCGACAAGCTGGTGGATCGCATTGAAGCCCTGCTCGAGAAGGAATGAGCAGCGCTAAGACCTGGCGTTCAACGGTGAGCGCGCGGAGGGAGGATGGATGCGCAAGAAACTTCCGATGATTCTCATTCGGACGATGGTGGGTCTGGTCTTCCTGACCGAGGGGATTCTCAAGTTTCTGCTTCCCGGTGAATTGGGAGTGGGGCGATTTGCGCATGTCGGCTTTCCCTATCCTCACCTGCTGGCGCCTTTCGTCGGCGGGATCGAGATCGCCGCGGGCGCGGCGCTGATCCTGAATCTTTATGCCGGTGACGCTGCTTTGTTGCTGCTGGTGGTGATTATCACGGCTCTGATCACCACCAAGATACCGATCCTGCTGGGCCGCCCGCTGGGACGATTCGCGCCGGCCAAGCTGACTCATTATGGGTTGCTGAGCTTTCTGCATGAAGCGCGCACGGATTTGTGCATGCTCTTTGGCTGTGTCGCGATTCTTCTCGACAGCGGTCTCAGATTTGGGCGCGGGAAAGGACGGTAGCCGCTATCGAGAGTGCACACGAATTGGGGGTTTGTTATCCGTCGAAGCGAAACGCGCTGATCGCCGCACCCATCGGCTCATCATTGAAGATGCGTTTTCCGGGTGCTTCGCCTGCGGCGCCGGCGGCTACCATCAGCGGGATCAGATGTTCTTCGCGGGGATGGGCAAAGCTCGCGAAGGGTGCTTCGCGCCACTTTGCCAACAGGGCTTCGCGCTGGGATGTGGATGATTCGACTGCCCCGGAGAGCCAGTCATCAAAGGCATGGGCGCGCGATGGCGTCTCAGGCTGCATGTAAGCGCGCAGGTTGTGGAAGCTCATGCCGCTGCCGACAATGAGGACACCCTCGTCGCGGAGCGGGGCCAGGGCACGGCCTGCGGCCAGGTGCAGTTGAGGATCGAGCGAGGCGGCCAGCGACAAGGTAACGACAGGAATCTGCGCCTCAGGAAACGCCACCTTAAGCGGGATAAAGACGCCGTGATCGTAGCCGCGAGTTGGATCCTCAGCAGCGGGCAACCCGGCCTTGGTGAGCATTGAGTGAACCCGCGATGCGAGATGGGGATCTCCGGGCGCTGGCCACGTGAGCTGATAAGTGTGTTCGGGGAAGCCGGAGTAGTCGTAAATGAGCTTGGGATCGGCTGCGGTGCCGGCAGTGAAAGCCGGCTGCTCCCAGTGACCGCTGATGACGAGCAACGCCTTGGGCGCTTCAGGCAAGGTGGCGGCGAAGTTTTCAAGAAAATGTTGTGTCGCCTTCCAAGTGTCGGGAGGTCCCCAGGTCCAATCCATGAAGAAGCATGGGCCGCCGCCGTGGGGTAAGAATACGGCGGGCTGACGGTGCGGGTTTGATGCCATGAGCTTCTCTCCGTAACTGCTCTGGAAGATGATAGTCGTTCCAACAACTATCTATATGATGCGCAGAGGCGCCACGATGATTCAATCGTCCTACTCGACCGGCGCGGTAAGAACATAGATGTAAACCAGAAATGCCACGCCGATGAAGCCGGGAATCAGGCCCGAAGCTTCGGCAGGTGGCGAAAGGTTTCGGCCTTGTAGAAAGCCTCACGCTCCATGCGCCGGCTATTGATCCAGGTCACGGTGCGGATTCCCTAGTGTGGTGAGTCTAAAGTTCATCGAAGAACAACCGCAGATTCTTCGACTCACGACCCCCGAACTGAAAGACGTTCGGGGCCCCGTTCGCTCAGAATGACAGCCAGTTTTGAGTTGCGCATTTCAGACTCAGGACACTAGCTAGCTGTCCTTGCGGTAAAGCAGGTCACGGATGGCGCGTTTCCTCTCGGCGTTCAATTCGCGCTCAGCCTTTGGTTCGGCAGTGCCGGCAGGGCTCTGTGGGCCGGGACCTGCCTCTTCCGGCTCGCTGCAAGCAGGGCAGCGGTTGGCGAAGCCCGGCTTATCGGGCTTCAACTCGAACTCCTCTCCACAGATCGCGCAGATTTTGATCGGAAACGGCATGATTCCAATGTTAAACCGTGGCGATTGCGAGAGGAGTCACATCCCGGGCGCACCGGGTTCGGTGTAGGTTCAGGGCTTCTGCAGGTCTACACTTCTTCAACTTGCGTTTTCGGCATCGAATTGCAGAAGCATTCTGCCGGAGGGAACCGCAATGGCAGACCCTTTTAATCTGCAGCGCTTTGTCGATGCCCAGGCCGACTCGTACTCAGAAGTGCTTACCGAGCTGCGCGAAGGCCACAAGAGAAGCCACTGGATATGGTTCATCTTTCCGCAGATGAAAGGTCTGGGTCACAGCCCGCAAGCGTCGTATTACGGCATCGGGTCTCTTGACGAGGCTGTGGCTTATCTACGTCACCCCGTTCTCGGCCCGCGCCTTGTGGAATGCACGGAGCTGGTGAACAAGGTGAAGGGCAGCTCGATTCAGGAGATTCTGGGCTGGCCCGACGACATGAAATTTCGGTCTTCAATGACGCTGTTTGCCCGGGCTGCCACGGATGATGGGGTGTTTCGCACGGCGCTGGAGAAATACTTTGCCGGCGAACCGGATCGACGGACGCTCGAGATGCTGGGATGATCGTCCACACCTGGAGCATTTCTCCTGGCCGTGTGTAGAAGCCCTTCAGGGTTAATCAGGCCCGAGCTGTTATGCGCCTTTTGCAACATGGCTGAAGAGCTGCTGAAAAGAATTGTTCCCAGGAGAAGAAAGCCGAAAGACAACCCTCAGGGGCTAAAGCCCCGTGTTCCTTCTGTTGCATCTATGTCACGACTGAAGTCGTGCCCTGTTACAAGACCTTCTCCACGCCCGGCTGCGAAAAGTTTTTTCAGCAGGATGGGAAGCCGTGTCCTTTCAAATCTGCTCTACGCTCACTGGAGATCGGCTCTATTCGATGGCGAAGACGGCATAGACGCTGGTTGCGCGGCTGACTTTATGCGGCTCGACGGCGAGTGGCGGAGCTGCCGCGGCGTTCGGCGCCATCGCGAGAGCCCTGACCATCGGCCTTGGAAATGCCGGTGCAGAAAGCTGGTTGCTGACATAAATCAGAGCGCCCAGGCGAACTCCCATGCCTTTGGCGAGGACGGTTGCATTCACTCTGGCGCGTGCGGCGGCTTTGTCGAGCGCCTGCTCTTCGAGGGCAGCCTCGTCCTTGACCGTCCAGTCAATCTCGCCGCTGCTGTTGGCGCCTGCGCTGATGGCTATGTCGAGGATTTCGGCTGCGCGTTCGGGCGCGGTGCGGACTGTCCATTGCTGTGCCAGTTTGAACTTATGCGATTTGGGCGTGTAATCCGGTTCGAGGTACTGCGATTCGCTGCGGATGGATGTCTCTGGTATACCGGCCTGCTTCATGGCGTCGACGATGGCATTGGAGGTGCGGGCGCCTTCGGCGTAGGCGGACTTGGCGTCGGTCGGCTCGGTTTCGAAGCCAATGTGGAGAATGGCGAGATCCGGCTCTACTTCGACGCTCTCATTCGCAGTGACTGTGAGGGTGCGATTGCTGGAGTCGATCTTTAGCTGCGGCTGACTGGTCATCTGCGCACCTGCTGCAAGAGCGGAAGCCAGTACCGTGGAAGTTGCGAGAATCCGAATCGTGATCATGGAAATCTCCTTCGCCGGTTTGAATGCCCGTCACACGAGATGGACGCGGATGCATGACATGACGTTTCTGCAATCGAGGGCTTTGACTGATGTTGCAATGCGCGGTTACTGCGGCTTGGCATACTTCTCGCCGAATTGGCGTAGCTTGGCGAGAGTGGCGGCTGCCTGGCCGGAGTCGATGGCTTCCGCACCCTGCGCAACGCCTTCTTTCAGATCGCCGGCCAGTCCGGAAGCCACCAGCGCGGCGGCTGCATTCAGTAGCACAATGTCGCGACGGGCTCCGGGGATGCCGGTGAGGACGTCATAGAGCAGAGAAACATTGGTTGCGACATCGCCCCCTACAAATTGGTCCAGCGTGGCGCGGGGCAGGCCCGCCATCTCCGGCGTAATGCGCGCGGCCTTGAGGGTGGGCTCGCCGCCTGCGTCCGATTCCTCGATACGCGCCACGACCGATTCACCGGAAGTAGTCAATTCATCGATTCCGTCGGTTCCATGCACGACAAAGGCGCGCTTTGCGCCGAGGGCGGCGAGGGTGCGGCCTACCAGCAGCACGCGGCTCGGCGCCAGCACTCCGATGACCTGCGAGCGCGCTCCAGCGGGGTTGGTCAATGGCCCACAGAGGTTGAAGATGGTGCGGAAGCCAAGGGCGCGGCGCAGAGCCCCCACCGCTTTCATGGCTGGGTGATAGAGGGGCGCAAACAGGAACATGAATCCCGTTTCGCGCAGACAGGCGGCGGCCAACTCCGGCGGCAGGGAAATAGGCACGCCCAGGGCTTCCAAAACGTCAGCCGAACCGGAGAGCGAGGTCATGGCGCGATTGCCATGCTTGGCCACCTTGGCCCCCGCCGCAGCGGCCACAAGCGCGGCGCCGGTGGAGATGTTGAAGGTCAGTGGACCTCCTCCGCCGGTGCCGCAGGTGTCGACCAGTTCGTTGCGCTCTTCGTCTGTGAGCGGAACGGGCGTGGAGCGTTTGCGCATGGTTTCAACAAAGCCGGCCAACTCGGGGGCCTGTTCACCTCGGGTGGCGAGCACGGCCAGGAGCGCAGCCGTCTCAACTTCCGGTACTTGGCCCGACAGGATTCCCTCGAGCACGGCGGACGCTTGTTCGCGCGTTAACGCGGCACCGTCCTCGGCCAGCAGCTTCAGATGTTCTTTCAAAACCGACATATCTCTCCTATGGTAGCTTTGTCCGGCCACGGTGCCGTTTCAAGGAGTAGAACCACCTGCGGTGGTTTGCGGCTCGTTCGTGGCACAAGATAGTATTTTCTTACCGCTGTCACGATCGCGCAGATCTGGCGCCCACCGGGCCAGAGTGGGTGACTGCAACCTCAGCGGATATGGGCGGTCCCAACCAAAATGAAAATTCACGAGTATCAGGCAAAGGAAATCCTGGCGAAGTACGGTGTGGCCGTGCCCAGGGGCGAAGTGGCCAATACGCCGGAAGAAGCGGCGGCCGTGGCACGCAAACTATTCGCCGAGGGCGCGAGCGGCGTGGTGGTGAAGGCGCAGATTCATGCCGGAGGCCGCGGCAAGGGCGGCGGCGTGAAAGTGGCCCGCACCCGTGAAGACGCCGAAATCCACGTCAAGAACATTCTCGGCATGCAACTGGTGACGCACCAAACCGGTCCGCAAGGGCAAAAGGTGCAGCGGCTGTTGATTGAAGAGACCGCGGCGATCGATCGCGAGCTTTATCTCGGCATCGTGCTCGACCGCGCCACGGGGAAACTGGTCTTCATGGCGTCGCAGGCGGGCGGCATGGAGATCGAAGAGGTGGCCGCCAAGAATCCCGAGGCCATTTTCAAAGAAGCGATCGATCCGGCGGTTGGATTCGGCGCGTGGCAGGCACGCAAGCTGGCCTTTGCATTGGGGTTCAAGCCTGCGCAAATCAACCAGGCTGTGGCCTTTTTTCAAAGTCTGTACAAGGCGTTTATCGATACGGATGCGTCGCTCGTCGAGATCAACCCGTTCATCACGACGAAGGACGACAAGCTCTTTGCGCTCGACGCGAAAATCACTTTCGACGACAACGCGCTCTTTCGGCATGCGGATATCAAGGCAATGCGGGACGTGGCCGAGGAAGACCCTCTCGAGGTGGAAGCCAGCAAATACGCGCTGAACTACATCAAGCTTGATGGTTCGATTGCCTGCATGGTCAACGGCGCCGGCCTGGCCATGGCGACGATGGACATCATCCAGTATGCCGGTGGCAGCCCCGCCAATTTCCTTGATGTAGGGGGCGGCGCGACCCAGGAGCAGATCGAACACGCTTTTGAGATTTTGCTTTCCGATGCGAACGTGAAGGCCATTTTCATCAACATTTTTGGCGGCATCTTGCGTGTGGACCGGCTGGCGACCGGCGTGGTGGCAGCGGCTCGGAATTTGAAGGTGACGGTGCCCATCGTGCTGCGGCTCGAAGGCACGAACGTCGAAGAAGGCCGCAAGATTCTTAAGGATTCGGGCTTGAACTTCCAGGTGGGAGCAACGATGAAGGACGCAGCGGAATTAGTGGTCAAAGCAGCTGCTAGCTTCTAGCTTTTAGCTGCTAGCTGAAGGCAAAGAGCCAAATCGGTAATCGGAGCGAGGATGTAATTTGGCGCAAGCATTCGAGGATTTAACCGTTTGGCAACGGGCCATGGAGATGACGGTTTGTATTTATGGCCTTACCAAGTCATTTCCGAATGACGAAATATATGGTTTAACCTCGCAATTGCGCCGCGCCAGTGTTTCTGTGGCAAGCAATATCGCCGAGGGCAGGGGAAGGTTGACTGACGGCGAATTTAGGCAGTTTCTTGGAATCGCACAAGGTTCCACTTACGAAGTACAAACGCAGCTTCTGGTGGCCCGGCAATTGAAGATCAGTGATGAAGCAACGTTGCGAAAAGCGGAAGCGCTCTGCGTTGAAATTTCCAAGATGCTTGGCGCCTTCATCCAATCTTTAGGAGCTAAAGGCTAGAAGCTAGAAGCTAGGAGCTGTTTCGAATGGCAGTGCTAGTAAATAAGGAAACTCGACTCATCGTCCAGGGGCTTACTGGAAAAGAAGGCACCTTTCACGCGAAGGGCTGCGCTGAATACGGAACAAACGTGGTGGGCGGTGTAACTCCCGGTAAGGGCGGCACGACACATGAAGGATGGCCGGTGTTTAATACCGTCGCCGATGCCGTGGAGAAGACGGGCGCCAACGCGACGATGATTTTCGTGCCGCCGCCGTTTGCTGCGGATGCGATTCTCGAGGCCGAGGATGCGGGGATTCCGCTGATTGTTTGTATTACCGAGGGCATTCCGACGCTCGACATGGTGAAGGTGTGGGCCAAGCTCAAGGCGTCGAAATCGCGGCTGATCGGACCCAATTGCCCTGGCGTCATTTCCCCGGGCAAGGCGAAGATTGGCATCATGCCTGGCCGGATTCATAAGGAAGGTTCTGTGGGCATCGTATCGCGCTCGGGCACGCTGACGTATGAGGCAGTGCACCAGTTGACGCAGCGCGGCATCGGCCAATCGACTGCGATTGGCATTGGCGGCGACCCGATTATCGGCACCACCCACATCGATGCGTTGCGCCTGCTGAATGACGATCCCGAAACCGAAGCGATCATCATGATCGGCGAGATCGGCGGATCGGCCGAAGAGGCTGCGGCGGAGTTCGTAAGGCAGCACGTGAAGAAGCCGGTGGTGGGATTCATTGCAGGCCAGACTGCTCCGCCGGGGCGTCGCATGGGTCATGCGGGGGCAATCATCAGCGGCGGTCAGGGCACAGCAGCCGACAAGATGAAAGCCATGACCGCTGCCGGCATCCACGTGGTCGTTTCGCCGGCGGAGATCGGGGCCACGCTGGCCAAGGTGATCGGCAAGGCGTAGAAGCTGCCAATAGCTTCTAGCCTTCAGCTGTTAGTAGGTAACGTGTGCCTCGCCGCCTGTCTTCCAGAATGCCTAGATGCTGTCTCATAAATGGTCTAGCACCGCGAAAGGCGTCCCTCAGGGGCTAAAGCCCAGCGATTTACGCGACGTTTGCGGCACGACTTAAAGTCGTGCCCTTTTACAAAGCCATTTATGAGACAGGTTCTAGTATTACAACGTTAAGTATTGACATTATGATTTAAACATTGATACGTTCGGGCATGACCGAGGATCAGATCGCCAAGTCACGTCAGCGGTTGGAGCGATTCCTGCTTGACTTGCTGGAGCCGATGGGCCGCAGCGAGCGGCGGCATTGGGGCGAATTGTACGTGCGTGGCCTGCTTCAGGACGGGGAACGAAAATCGATCGAGCCGATGGCCTCCCGACTGCCGGATGGGAATGTGCAGTCCATGCAGCAGTTCGTCGGGCAGAGCCCTTGGGAGTGGCTGGAAGTCTGGGCGCGGTTGGGAAAGCGGATGACTGCGGAGTTGGAACCGGATTCGGCGTGGGTGGTGGACGACACCGGGTTTCCCAAACAAGGCGAGGATTCGGTGGGCGTGGATCGGCAGTATTCCGGGACACTGGGCAAAACCGGCAATTGCCAGGTAGCGGTGAGTCTGCACCATGTGGGCGAACAGGGGAATGCGGTTCTGGGCTGGCGATTGTATCTGCCGGAGAGTTGGACGAAAGACTCAGCGAGGCGCCAGGCGGCGGGGGTTCCGGAAGAAGTTGTCTTCAAGAAAAAGTGGGAACTGGCGCTGGATCTTCTCGATCAAGCACGAGGTTGGGGCTTGCCGGACCGGATTGTGCTTGGTGATGCGGGATACGGCGAGGCCACGGAGTTTCGCGAAGGTTTGGAAGAGCGAGGTCTACGCTACGCAGTGGGCATCGCGCCGCAAACCGGAGTCTGGGCCAAAGCGCCCAAGATCAAAGTGCCGGAATATAGCGGGCGCGGCGCTCCCCCGAAGAGGTGGGACTACGGGGACCAAAGGCCGAGCTCGGTGAAAGACGTGGCGCTGAAGGCCAAAGGCTGGAAGAAGGTTCGTTGGCGCGAGGGGACCAAAGGCTGGTTGGAGTCACGCTTCCTCGCTCTGCGGGTACAGCCGTCCCACGGATTCGTCGATGGAGATCCGCCGCACAAGGAAATCTGGCTACTGGTGGAGTGGCCGGAAGCGGAGAAGGAACCGATCAAATACTTCTTCTGCGATCTGCCCCCCAGCTACACACTGCGCCGCCTGGTGCGCATCACCAAGTGCCGGTGGAAGATCGAACAAGACTACCATCAGTTGAAGGAAGAGCTGGGCCTGGATCATTACGAAGGAAGGAGTTGGAACGGCTGGCACCATCACGTAACCCTGGTGATGCTGGCGCACTCCTTCCTGACCCTGGAAACTTTGCGCCGTAAAAAAAACTTCTGGGTGGACCCTGCCAAGGACTCGGCGTGAAATCCAATACTTACTCTTCACGTGGACAGGCAACTGCGCTTACTGCGGGGTCGCGGTGGGCCACTCGCACGGTCCATAGCACTTAACGTTGTAATACTAGTGTGGTGTCTCAAAAGTTCGTGACATAAGTCGCAAAGAGCAACCGCAGATCCTTCGACTTCGTTTGGCCGAAAAACCGGCCAAACTACGCTCAGGATGACAGATCAATTCTGATGCGAACTTTAGAGACAGGGCACTCGAGCTGGTTGCATAAATACCGCTCAGTCCCCAGCAAATGCATTCCTCAGGGGCTAAAGCCCGCGATTCTTAGGGCTTCCACGGCACGGACAAATCCGTGCCCTTTCAAAACACGAATTATGCAACCAGTTCTAGGGATAGAATTGAATTTCGAGGAGAAGAATCATGTCCCCACTCTCCGAACAGCAAATCGATGCACAGTTGAAGGTCGTTCCAGCCTGGAAGGTCATTTCAGGTGAATTGACGAGAACCTTTAGTTTCAAGGATTTTCGCGAGGCACTTGGGTTTGTGAACAAGGTTGGCGAACGGGCCGAAGGCGCAGGCCACCACCCGGATATTGACATCCGTTATAACCGTGTCCGCCTCGCGCTGGTTACGCATGATGCGGGGGGATTGACGGCAAAGGACTTCGACATGGCAAGTGCAGTGGATAAGCTGGTTTAGGCGATTGCCGCTGGTGTGTGGGACGGGTCCTGGTGGAAGAGGCAGGCCCTGGTAGTGGGCCAAGTGATTTCCACAGCCCCTTGAAACGCTGACCGCATGTGTGCATCATAAACATATGCCTAAGCGGTCAAGCAAATCAGATTTCGCACAAATCGCCCACTCGATTGTCGAGCAAGCCACGGGCGAAACTCTCAAGCCAGCCAAAGAGAAGAATGCCGCTGCTGTTGCGCTGGGCAAGTTGGGAGGCAAGAAGGGCGGGAAGGCTAGAGCGGAATCCCTTTCACCCAAAAAACGCAGCGATATCGCTAAAAAAGCCGCTAAAACCCGTTGGGGAAAATGACGGACTTTTCCACTTCCCATTTTACCCCACGTTTTGTGGTAAATTGGGAACTAGGCAATCTTGCCGCAGGAGAAGCGCGCCTTGAGCGTAATAGCGACCGAAGTCTTCGATGCTGATGGTGGAGAGGAACCCTTAAAGCGACTTGGGTTGAGTCGCGAAGGCCTCAACAGGGTTATCATGAGGGCGCTCGATGCCGCGCTTTCCTGTAATGAAAACGATCCGATCACGATGGCAGGGACAATGCTGTGGGGAAAGGGTATTCGGTTCTTTGCAGAGGAATACCGCCCGTTCGGATGGAAGCGGATCAACCCAGACAATCAGGGAATCATTCTGAGTCCGGATGGCTTTATTGGAGTGACAGCGGCATCTGGAGACGAAGATACCGGCATTGCCAATGGTTCCCCGTGTACGCGCTCCAAAAAGGGAAGGACAACTGTTGCGGCATGCCGCGATAATCGCCAAGGTTCGTTTGCCGATTGGCTCGATCCGTTGCCCGCAATTGCTTCAACACGTGTACCTGGCCGTTCAACATGGTTCCTGTTGATGCATCGCAACAGGAAACGCAACGTCCTTCAGGCCGAACTATCCCTGCCTACGAGCATGGATGATGACGGCTATATCGTCAGTTGGGATAAGAGAATCCTTCTTGCCGAAGTGACCTTCGATTCAATTCCAACGCATCACCAAAACGAAGACGGTGGAGGAAATGCCGAGAGTCCCGAAGTTACAGTCCAGATTACCCGGCTCGGATGAAATCGCAGAATTTAACGGCTCGCGCCTAACCCTTGCGCGAATGCGCAAGGGACTAACAATCATCAAACTCGCATCTCTCATAGGCGTTAATCGCAAGTCGGTGAACGCCTATGAGAGCGGTCGGCATGCACCGTCACCCGAAACAATGGAAAAGATTGTTTCGGTGCTTAAATTTCCACCAGATTTCTTTACCGGCGACGACATAGAGATACCAAGCGTCGAAAGCGGCAGTTTTCGTTCAATGAAGACGATGCTGGCCCCGCATCGAGATGCTGCGCGTGCACAAGTAGCGTTCGGGCTGCACTTCAGTAATTGGCTCGATAAGAAGTTTTGCCTTCCGAAAGAGCAGGTGCCTAACTTCAGTCAACAGCCGAACCCCGAAACTGCAGCAGAGTCCGTGAGACGAGCATGGGGCTTAGGTGAGCTATCGATTCGGAATATGGTTCACTTATTGGAATCCAAAGGTGTAAGAGTATTTTCTCTCGCTGTAGATGCACGGCAAGTGGACGCATTCTCAATGTGGAGAGGAAAGGATGCCTTCGTATTCCTTAATACGAACAAGACCTCGGAACATAGCAGATTTGATGCTGCTCACGAATTGGGCCATTTGGTGCTTCATAAGCATGGCGTACCTCAGGGATTCGAGGCAGAACGCGAGGCCAATGCATTTGCGTCTGCATTCTTGATGCCCAACGGCAGCATTAGCGCATATTCACCACGTTTCGCGAGCTATTCGGCACTGGTTGCAGCAAAAGCCACGTGGAAGGTTTCCGTAGGAGCGCTCGCATACCGCATGCATAGCTGCGGGTTGATGAGTGACTGGCAGTTACGTTCGGTGAATATCGAGATTGCTACGCGCGGTCGCGAATACGAACCCAATGAAGCCCCGCGTGAAACGTCGTTAATCCTACCTACGATTCTCGCGACTTTATCTTCCGATGGCATTTCGCGTGCCCAGATTGCACGTGAATTGACCATACCCCTCACTGAACTGGAACAACTTCTATTTGGATTGACAATGACTGGCGTAATCATGGGCGGAAAACGCACCGAGTCTCGATCCCGTCTGCCTCAACTAACCCGAATAAAGTAGCTTGACAATGCTTGACCGCTCAAGCATAATGGTGAACATTATGAGTCGCTTGAGCACAGCACAGCGCGTACAAATCGTATCGGCCTTAGTCGAAGGAAACAGCGTCCGCTCGACTTGCCGCATGACGGGAATCGCCAAAGGAACAGTGCTTTCCCTGTTGGCCGATCTCGGCAAGGTATGCGCCGAATACCACGATGAGCACGTTCGCAATGTGGCAGCAAAACGGATCCAATGCGATGAGATTTGGTCGTTCTGCTACGGCAAGGATAAGAACATCTCAGAGGAAAAGAAGGCCGAAGGTGCTGGTAGCTTATGGACCTGGACGGCATTGGACGCAGATTCAAAGCTGATCGTTTCCTACTTGTGCGGCGGTAGGGATGCAGCTTGGGCGAAGTCTTTTATGAAGGATGTGGCAGCGCGTTTGACCACTCGCGTACAGATCACCACAGACGGCCACAAAGCCTATCTAGAGGCCGTCGAAGGTGCTTTCGGTATGGACGTGGATTACGCGCTGCTCATAAAACTCTATGGCAGCCCGACAGCCCCAGAGACGCGCTACAGCCCCGGCGTATGCATTGGAACGGAATCGGTTGTAATCGCCGGAAGTCCAGCCCCTGAGCACATCAGCACGTCCTATGTGGAGCGCCAGAACCTCACCATGCGTATGTCGATGCGCCGGTTCACTAGAGCATTTTCTGTTTTCCTGTAGACCGTTAATTGCGAGTCCGAACCAGGCCTGCGCATTGGCGGGAGTGATGCACGGCAGAGCCTCGGTTATGGCCTGATCCAGTGTTTCTTTGGTTCGTGCTTTGGCCGCGCGAAGCATTTGTTTGAGTTTTGCCCAAGCCTTTTCGATAGGGTTCAGATCGGGAGAATAGGGCGGCAGATAGAGCACCTCCGCACCTGCTTTTTCGATCCATTCGCGCACCGCGGGCACCTTGTGCGCGCTCAGGTTGTCCATCACCACAACGTCGCCGGACTTCAGTACCGGGCACAGCAGATGTTCGACGTAGGCGAGGAAAATATCGCTGTCGGTGGGCTCCTCGATGGTCATCGTTGCGATCATGCCGCTCAGGCTCATGGCGCCCAGAATCGTCATGATTTTCCAATGGCCGCCAGGCGTCGCCTCATGGATGCGTCTGCCTCCCGTGCCTCGCGCGTAGAGCCGCGTCATCGAGGTAGTGACACCGCTCTCGTCCAGGAAAATCAGCCGCTCCGGTGTGATCGACTGGAGACGCGCCGCGAACTCTTCGCGTCGCTTGCGGTTGGCTTCGGTGTCCCGCTCGACCGCGTGGAGTGACTTTTTTTCAGCCGCAGACCCAACTTTTTCAACAAATGCCAGATCCGCCCCAGGCTAAGCGAAATGCCCGACTCGCTGTGCAACTTGGCCTGCAGTTGAGCCAGCGTCAGATCGGGCTTCGATACCACCCAATCCATTACCTGACGCTGCGTTTCGGCACCGGCCCGCCACTTACGCCCCGGTTGATGCGGTACCCGCTCGGCCTGCCCATTACGCTTCCGTTGCGCGGAAATCTTCTTCGCCCAGCCAACGCTCACCAGGAAACGATCCGCAAGTTCTTCCAGCGTTTCCTCGCCTTGATCATAGGCCAACAGAAATTTACGGCGCAGGTCATCCCCATATGGCTTCGCCATCGATTCACTTGTCGCAGAGTCTCGCCAATAGCAAGTCTACACTATTACAGAAACTGCTCTAGGCTCACGAATGGGTTCTCAAAGAAGATAGAGAACCATGAGCACATGCTGGCTATCTACTTTCTTTATTACAACTTCTGCCGGATACATCAGACCATCAGGGTAACCCCTGCAATGGAATCGGGTATCACCGATCACGTCTGGTCGATTGAGGACATGGTGAAGCTATTAGAGTCGCGGTCGATTCTGGCTGGACTATTGCCGGCAGCGTAGAAAAAGAGAATCTATTTCGGGGTTTGCCGAGATTCGTCTGCCTTTTGAGGAATGGTTGCTGGTAAAATGCACAGCATGATGAGAATACGCTGAAGGCTAGGCGACTCCTGAGAGCAACCTAGCCGTCCAACGCTTCACCTGATTCACCATCCCCGGTCCTGCAAAGAAAGAGGATGGCAACCCTACTGCAACCCCGGTCCTAGCTTCAAACTGGGACCGGGACTTTCCACAAATGGGCGAGAGTTGGTCTGGGTCCTGGGCTTCGCATCCATGTACCCGTGGGGTTCAATTCCCCCCTCGTCCACTCATCCTGTAAATCCCTATTACATCAACGTTTTCCACATACCACCGTCTACGTAATACGTATGCGGTGTTCGCTTACAGCCTAACGCATTTCGCCAAACGTGCGCAAGAAGATTTCCACATAAATACCTTGATTTGCAACTTTCCAATAGTAAATCAAATCCGCAAGTCTGTTACAATGCGCGGCGCTTCCATTTTGCCACGCTGTGGAAAACATCTGACCCACTACCCAGGCCCTTTGGAGATTGACCCGGAACCACTGAATCGATATAGTAGACAACATGAGTTTGTGCTCCACTCCGATGGCTTGTTGCGCATGTTGTTGCGTGCCGCGTCGGACCGTGGGGTAAACCAGCCTTAGAACTCATCGAAATTCCCCCAAGGCCCGCGCTGCAGATGATCTGCTGCCGCGGGTTTTCTATTTTCTGCACAAAACGAACGGAGAGATTGGATGACGGCGATTGCGACCAGCCCGGTACTGCCGTTGGAGAGGCTCAATCACATTCAGCTGCTCGAGGCGGAGAGTATTCACATCATCCGCGAAGTGGCGTCGGAGTTTCAGAAGCCGGTGATGCTCTATTCCATCGGCAAAGACTCCTCGGTGATGTTGAGGCTGGCGCAGAAGGCATTTCACCCCGCGCCCATTCCGTTTCCCCTGCTGCATGTCGACACGGGCTACAAGTTCCGCGAGATGCTGGAATTCCGCGATAACTATACCAGCGAACTGGGACTGAAGCTGATCGTGTGGCGCAACGAGGAGGCACTCGCAGATGGCGCGAATCCGGTGCGCCTCGGAACGCAACGCTGCTGCGGGCTGCTGAAGACGCAGGCTCTTCTCGATGGACTTCGCGCGCATGGCTTTGATGCGGCATTTGGCGGTGCACGGCGCGACGAAGAAAAGTCACGCGCGAAAGAGCGAATTTTTTCGTTTCGCGACAGTGCCGGCCAATGGGATCCGAAAAATCAGCGGCCGGAGTTGTGGAGCCTCTTCAATGGGCGCATTGGGCCCAACGAAAGCATTCGTGTCTTCCCGCTATCGAACTGGACGGAGCTGGATATCTGGCATTACATCCATCTCGAAAAGATTCCGATTGTGCCGCTCTATCTTGCCAAAGAGCGCCGCATGCTGGTGCGCGGCGACAGCCTTATCCCGGTGGAGCAGCCGTTTGTGCAGGGATTACCGGGCGAGGAGCAATGGGTCAAGTGCCGCCTGCGCTCACTCGGATGCAGCCCATGCACGGGCGCCATTCGCTCCGATGCCGACACGATTCCGAAGATTATTGCGGAACTTATGGCGGTGCGGAATTCAGAGCGCGCTAATCGCATTATCGATCACGATCAGGACGGTTCCATGGAAATCAAGAAGCGCGAGGGCTACTTCTGATGTTCATTGCTGAGGAAGACATCGTACCGACTGCAAACGGCGTTGCCGCGGACGATGTGGATGCGCGCATCGAGGAGCAGCTTGAGGCTGAACGTGCCAAGGATCTGTTGCGCTTCTCGACCGCAGGCAGCGTAGACGACGGCAAGTCAACGCTGATCGGGCGGCTTCTCTACGACTCGCGCAACGTGTATGACGATCATGTGCGCGCGGTGACGCATAATGCGGCTATCGATTTTGCGCAACTGACAGACGGTCTGCGGGCCGAGCGCGAGCAGGGCATCACGATCGATGTTGCCTATCGGTACTTCTCCACCCCAAAACGCAAATTCATCATCGCGGATACGCCGGGCCACGAGCAGTACACGCGCAATATGGCTACGGGCGCATCCACGGCGGACGTGGCTATCGTGCTGGTGGATGCGCGCAAGGGGATTCTCGATCAGACACGGCGTCACGCGTGCATTGCGGCTTTGCTCGGTATCCCGATTGTCATCGCGGCTGTCAATAAGATGGACCTGGTTGACTTTTCGGAGGAAGTTTTCGAGGGTCACCGGCGCGATCTGCAGGCCCTTGCGAAGCAACTTGAGATTCCGGAACTGATTGCCGTTCCTGTGAGTGCATTGGAAGGCGATAACGTCGTACACCGCAGCAAGCGCATCCCCTGGTACAACGGGCCGAGCCTGCTTGAACTGCTCGAAACTGTGCCGTTGGCCATCGAACGCTCGAATGCCGGCTTTCGGTTTCCGGTGCAGCGCGTGATTCGTCCGAACCAAGACTTTCGTGGCTTCGCCGGGCAAATTACGGCGGGCACTGTGCATCCTGGCGATGAAGTGGTTGCACTGCCTTCGGGGCGTCGAACCCGTATTCGTTCGATCAACACCTGGGACGGCGATCTGGCTCAAGCGCACGCGCCTCAATCCGTCGTGCTTACGCTGGAAAACGAAGTCGACATCAGCCGCGGCGAAATGATCGCGTCGGTTGCGGATGCTCCACACAGGACGCGGCATTTCGAAGCAACCGTGGTCTGGATGCACGCGAAGCCGCTTCGACCCGGGACTACGTATCTGCTGAAGCACACCAGCCAGACAGTTCGGGCGCGGGTGGTTGAGATCCGATCCCGCATTCATGTCGAGCATCTCGAGCACCATCCCGCGGAGCAACTGGGACTTAATGACATCGGCCAGGTGGTCATCGAGACAAGCCGTCCGCTGCTGGCCGACCTCTACCGCGACAGCCGTGCCACGGGCAGCCTGATTCTGATCGATGCTGCCGACAACACCACCGCAGGTGCGGGAATGATTCGCAGTATCGCAGACGCGGCTGAATCCGACGCTGCGATCAATCGTGCAACCCGAGGGTTGCTTGTGGTTGGCAATCGTGCGGAATTGGCATCTCAACTCGAGCAAGGCCTGCTGCAAGCCGGTGTTCTCGTCCTTCGCACGCGTGCTGCCGTGTCGCCGGTGCTTGCCACGATCGCTCGACTCGGCGCCCTGGTGATGGTGGAAAGCGATGATTCCAGCCCAATCACTCTGGCTGCAGTTCACGGCACTGATACCGCTCCGCACGAACTCGCTTTCGATCGACCTGACGAAATTCTCAATGAAATTCAGCGCCTCGGAGCCATTCCGAATGGAGAGGATGAAAATGACAACGGACTGGGCATCTGAAGTGGAAGAGCGCGCCAGCGTTGCGCAGCGCTTCCTCAAAGAGCATCTCGAAAACGCGCAGAATGCCTGCGTGACGAGCAGTTTTCAGGCGGAAGATGTTGCTGTGCTGCACATGGTGCGGGCGATACTCCCGAAGGTTCCAGTGCTCTTCCTCGAGACGGGGTATCACTTTCCTGAGACGCTTGCGTATCGCGACCAGATCGCCGCGGATTGGGATCTGAACCTGATAAACGTGCTCCCAGAGCACACCGTGGCCGAGCAGGAATCGGAGTTTGGCATTCTTTATCAGACTGCTCCCGACCGCTGCTGTGGCATGCGCAAGGTTGAGCCGTTGTTTCGTTCGCTTGCGCCATACGATGTGTGGGTCACGGGCCTGCGCCGTCAGCAGTCGAAGTCGCGCGCCAACCTGCAGGCGGAGGAAACCTTCACGCTGCCTGGCGGACACAAGTTGTTAAAGCTGAGCCCACTGGCTGAGTGGACCACGCGCGATGTCTGGTACTACGCAGAGGCGCATGGCATTCCGCTGTTGCCGCTTTATGAGAAGGGCTATACGAGCATTGGTTGCGCGCCGTGCACCAGCTTGCCCTTCGATCCCAATGATCCGCGCTCCGGGCGCTGGTCGGGCCAGAAACTCGAATGCGGCATTCACATCCAGGCCAACTGACGCGGAGACCGTCATGGAAATCGTAATGGGCTTTTTGATTGCCGCGCTGATTGCAATGACCGGGGTGGGAGCCGGTACCATTACCGCGCCTTTGCTGATCCTTTTTCTGAATGTGCCGGTCCCGGAAGCAATCGGCACGGCGCTGGCATACGCGGCTGCGGTCAAGCTCGTGGTGGTTCCTGTGCAAATATGGCGGCGCCAGGTGGTGTGGCGCACACTGGGCATCATGCTGCTGACTGGGCTGCCGGGAGTCGTGCTCGGGACCATTCTCTTTCGGCGCCTGGTCAGTGTTCAGCATGAATCGATTTGGCTCTACCTGGCGCTGGGCACCATGATTGCGCTCTCTTCCGCATGGCATATCTACCGGCATTTCCGCCCGGCCGCCGCGGAAAACGGGCGTGCATATCGTCCCGGCTGGCTGGCCCTGGCTATGTTTCCGGTGGGTGCGGAGGTTGGCTTTTCTTCGTCGGGAGCCGGCGCGCTGGGAACGTTGTCACTGCTTGGACTCACTGCGCTGGACGCTCCGCGGATCGTTGGGACTGACCTCGCGTTCGGGCTCTGCCTGTCGCTGGTGGGCGGAGGCCTGCACCTTAGTTATGGAGGTCTCAATCCTGCCTTGCTGGCCAATCTTGTTGCCGGAGGCGTGGTAGGAGCGATTGCAGGAACGGGCCTGGCGCCCAGAATTCCAGCGCGCGCAATGCGGCTGGCGCTTTCACTCTGGCTGCTTGGCCTGGGTGTGCAGTTATGCTGGCATGCGTTGACGCACGCATGAATGAATCGGGAATAATGCGGGTTGAGATCGTTTATGGCTTTCCGTTATCGTAGGTCGGCACCTTGGATGTGATCCCTCGCAAGACGAATTCACGCACCAGATTGGTTCCAGCCCTTCCCGCGGTCTCAATGAGGGCGTTGCCGATGGTCAGCGTCACTCCGCGGCTGTCGGAAGGGTAATAGAGATTTGAGAGAGCGCCTGCCGCGAAATTGCCGAGAATCTCAGAGTAGTTCGGTTGCCAATGGCCGTTGTCACCCCTCGCAATGACGGCTGCGGACAAAGCATAGAGCGCCCTGGTGCGAATGCTCCCCGAACCTCTGTAGAAGTAGCGCGGGTCCTGGTGGAAGATTGATGGGAAGATGGCGCTGCTGAACATCCTGCCTGAAAAGTCATTCGCGTAGGCTGCGCCGTAGCGCTTCGCGTAGCCCTGAATCCCGCCACCGTAGGACGGGAAGATGTTGTAATACTGTTCGGCGCCAGCCACTCCCGCAGCACCGGCAAAAGCCATGGGGTCGATCATGGCGCGAAAGGCCAACTGGAATTTCTGCCTGGTTCCCATGGGAGGCGCGTTCCAGTCGTAGGTACTGTAGAAGTTCGGAAAGACTTTCAGCACTCTCTGCTGGACGGCAATGTGGACCTGCTCCTCGGCGATCTCTTCTTTATCTCCCATGACGGTCACGGCTGAAGACGCGGCGGCAACCGGCAGCACCATTTGCGGAACAACGCGGAATTCGTCTGCCTGAAGCTTTATCTCGGGAGAGACAACGGTTCCCATGCCCGGGCCCGACACAGTGACGCGATAGGTGCCTGGCTCGAGCCCGGCAAACTTAAATTCACCGTCATTTCCTGTTTGCGAGACGCGGGTGTCGGTTCCAGAGGGGCGGGTCAATCTCACCTGTGCGCCCTGAACTTCAGAACCATTGGTGTCCAGAACCGTTCCGGAGATGGTGGCAGTGGCCGCCTGCGGAACTTCACTGCGGGGATTCGCGGGCGATACTCCCAAGCCCGGCGCATCCGGCAATGCAGAATCGCTTGCCACCGCGGCAGCGGGTTGCTGAGCCACTGCATTGAAAGGAATCCAGCCCACCGCGGCAACGATGAGCAGAACGCAAAACCAAGGTGAATGCGCATCCAGAATCTGAACGAAGGTGCCGCGAAAATGCGTTCTAGCAATTGCAGGTCGAACATAGAAGAACACGCGATCTCCAGGGTGCATGTTGTGCAGGGCAATCGGAATCGAAGCGCCTATCTTCATTTAGAACCTGGGCGAACCTTCCCGCACCCGTTGGACACATGCGCTTACTCGACGTAATCAGCAGAATGCATGACATTCTCGTCATCTTCAGATAAGCCCCGCGAAGCTTAATCCAACCTGAATGGGAGGCATTTCTTCTCTCGCACTTGAACATGCTCCCGGCGGGTCAATGCGACGAGTACGCTCGATTCGAAGAAATGCGATGTGAACCGGAGGCCATCTGCTTCGAATGTGGCCGTTCGAAAAGGCTCTGTGCTTGCCACCATGGCCCATCGCTGGAGATACTTCAACAAGTCGTCGTGGCATTTTTCACTCCACCGATTAGCGAGATTCCAAATTGGCACGCGATCTCTACACGGCACGCCTGGTTCGCAAAGAATGTATCTCTCAGGCGGCACAGTGTTTTCATTTCGAATTTGCCATCGATGAGTTGGAGAATTTTCCATTCACCGCCGGCCAGTTTATTTCGGCGGTGGAAGAGGATTCCCAAGGCAAGGAGCAGACTCGCGCTTATTCTCTTGCTTCAGCGGCCAACGGCAATCGCTTCGATCTCTGCTTGAATCGGGTTGAGGGAGGGTTCTTCTCCAATCGCCTCGCCGACATGCCGGACCTTCCAGTCGGTGGAACGATCCAGGTGTATGGGCCGAACGGATTTTTTACTTTGCGCGAGCCGATGACTGACTCGATCCTCATCGCAACCGGTACGGGTATCGCTCCCATGCGCGGCTTTGCGCAGTGGTTGTTTCCGGAGGATGGTCCCGACCGCAGCCAAGGCAAGCAGATATGGCTTGTCTACGGTACGCGCCACGACAGCGAACTGTATTACCGGGAGGAGTTCGAAGCCCTGGCGGCACGACACCCCAACTTTCACTATCTTCCTACGCTGAGCCGTGCAACAGAGAGCTGGGCCGGATTGCGCGGCTACGTGCAGGAACACGCGGTGCGGATTATCGAGGAGCGCGCTGCGCGGCTGGGAGAACCGATCGCTCCGCCGCCCCTTGACGCATCGATTCCGGCGGCTGAGTTGCGCTTTGAAATTTACGCCTATGTTTGCGGACTCAACAAGATGATCACTTCGGTTCGCGAGCGCCTGAAGGGCCTCGGCTGGCACCGGAAGCAGATCGTCTTCGAGCGCTATGACTGAGCTGGAGGCAGTGCGTGAAGTCTGGCGGGAAAGGGGAGTTCCGCTCGTGTGGTGAGTCTGAAGTTCATCGAAGAACAACCGCAGATTCTGCGACTCACCACCCCCAAACTGAAAGACGTTCGGGGCCCCGTTCGCTCAGAATGACAGCAGCCAGTTTGTGTTGCGTATTTCAGACTCAGGACGCTAGAGATTGAACAGTTCGCGGAGCCGCTTGGTCTGGGCCCGGCTTACGGGAATCTCCGTCTGTTTCTTGTCGTCCATACGCAACTGGTAGCTTGACTTGAACCAGGGCACTACCTCGCGGATGTGATTGATGTTCACCACAAAGCCGCGATGCGCGCGCCAGAAGAGGGCTGGGTCGAGCAACTCGAGCAGCTCCTCCAGCGTGCGGCACTTGGAATGGCCCTCAAAGCTTTGGGTCACCACGCGAATGATACCGTCATCGATGGCTGCGTAGCAGATCTCCGCCTGATCGACCAGCAGCAGCCGAGTTTGCGCTTCCACGATCAGACGGGCCGGTTGTGAGGCGCGCGCGCCGCCCGAGGGTTGGCTCAGCAGCCGCAACAGAGCATCGAGTTGAGATTCCGGCAGAGGCCCGCCGGCCCCGCCTCCAGTCGACATGCGCCCACGTACTCGGTCCAGCGCCTGCTGAACGCGGCTCCCGTCGAAGGGCTTGAGGAGATAATCGACGGCATTTACCTCGAAGGCGCGCACCGCGTACTGGTCGTAGGCCGTGGCAAAGACAAATTGGGGCAGAGGCTCGGCGTCTTTTCCCCGCGCACGATGCCGCTCCATTAGCCGTTCAATGACGGCGAATCCATTTAGGCCGGGCATCTGCACATCCAGGAAAACAACGTCGGGGCGGTGTTTCTCGATCAGATCTACGGCCTCGATGCCGTTGGTTCCCTGCGCCAGTACATTGATCCCGCCCACCTGGTCGAGCAGATACTGCAGCTCGTCGCGGGCCAATTGTTCGTCGTCGATAATGAGCGCGGAGATCGCCATGCAGACTGGAAGCTTGATTGTAGGAAGGTGAGGCGGCCGGGTCAATGCGGCAGGCCAATCGGCGGCATTCTCAGCAAAGGGGGGCTTCACGAAGAGCCAGCGTGCTCATTGCTGATCAGATTTCTGACAGTTGGTGAACAGAGATTTCTATTCTCCGATCACTCGCAGGCGCGCCGGCATGTGGTCGTGGGCCAGTTCGTGTCCGCAGCGGGTGCAGAACTGGTCGGTGGTGCGCACGGTGCGGAAGCAGTTGCCGCAACTGGCAGCGAGCTGGTAGTTGCACTGCGGGCAGAAGTGGAAGTCGCTCTGCACGTGGGTTCCGCAGGCCGGGCAGCGCGATACCAGGGGCTGGCGCAGCAGGAAGTAAAGCACCGCGCCGATGCCGCCCGGCATGACGAAGCAGATCATCATCCAAAAGCGCATGCTCATGGCGCGGCGCGGAGCATCTTTGCTGACGTAGCCGACCATGAGGAAATAGAGCGCGGCCAGGACTCCCCAGGAGAGATTGAAGTAGATGCGGAGGCCGAGCGGCAGCAGCATGATGCCGCTGCGTCGGGCACAATCCACCAGAAATAGTACTCCACCAGCAGGACAAACGCTGCGGCGGCAACTGATCGACCACAGCGGAATCATCCGCTCGTCTTCGTTCACGGCGATGGATTGGTGGATCGCGCATGGCAGTTTCTCTCGCACAGAGTTTTCGTCAGGAGATTAAACATAGCTTAATCCCTATTTCAATGGACGGTGAGAAAGAATTGGAAGTTGCGACGCGATTACTTAAGAGATGTCACGTTTCCGTATAAATCGGACGAGGGCTCAGGACTCGCGTCGCAGCCAGCCGGCGACCAGGGCCGAGGCCAGCAGAGCGGCCGGTGAGCAAGGATGCAGATCCAGAGGCTGATCTGGGTAGCCAGTCGCTCCAAGTGCTCTCTCGACGAGCACGTCGTCGGCCCACCAAACAAAGGGTCCGAGCACCAGAAATGACCAGCAGAATAGCAGCCAGCGCCAGAGCACGGCTGCGCTTGCCGCCCTGCCTTCTGCTCCTCGCATTACGCCCAGCGAGGCCATTACGACACGGCGGGTTCTGATGGGCAACGGCGCGCTCCCTGGTGGCCTGCTGACCGGCGAGGGCAGAAAGCAGGTCACGGTCGGTGTCCGCGCCAGAGTGAGGCCCCACACCGATTCCCGGATCGTTGGTCTTCACACCGCCTCCCGGCGGCGCGAGACGGACGTACTCAAGCTTTGGCTTGATTGCTGCCAGGCCGCGATAGAGTCTTGATTTTACAGTAGAAAGAGGTGCGCGTGTCACTTTGGCGATCTCTTCGAGCGACAGCTCCTCATGGAATCGGAGCACCAGCACTTCGCGATGGAGGGTGTCGAGTTGCAACAGCGCTTCGGCGATGCGTTCGCGGTCTTCGAAGTTTGAAACACGGTCGAATGGGGTCGGCTCGATCGTCGGCAACTTCAAAGCTCATCGGGCGGTCGTCGTCGCTTCCCGACTCGAAAAGCTCGTCGAGGCTCGACATGGTGCGCTTGCGGCGCTGATCGATCACCAGGTTGCGGGCGATGGTGAAGAGCCAGGTTTCAAACCGCGCCTGCCCGTTGAACTGCGCGCCACGCACCAACACCCGCATCCAGACCTCCTGAAAAAGGTCTTCGGCCTGTTCGCGGTTCGCGGTGAGATAAAGCAGATAACGCATCAGACGGTGCTGATAGCGGACAATCAGCTCATCCAGCAGCCCGGCTTCCTGCCGTTTGAGGCCTTCGGCGATGGTGAGGTTTTCCTGCCGAACCTGTTCGTCGGCGATCGTGACGGAGCCAGGGGCGAACAGCGAACGAATTGCCGCGGCGGTACTCATCGTATTAATTAGACGACAGATTCGTCCGCCAAGCCGCGTAGAAATCGTTTTTCCAGCCGGGAACGACCTGCCAAGCCCCATTTTTGGTGCAAAATTGGAGCAAGTCAGCTCAATAGCGGTCTGCACCGGCTTTTCGCTTTGCTCGAAGAGCCTCCTCTACTGCTTTCGCGGCGCGCTTTTCTCTTCCTTCGACGGTCTGAACATAAAAGATTCCCAGCAGATGATTCCTCCGCTGCGTTGGAGTCATGGCATTCCAGCCCTCAAACGCCTGAGGCTGACGTAAAAATGCCGCTCGCAAAATGGGTGGCGGCTCCTCCTCGCCCTCCATCGCCAGCAGCAGGCTTTCCGCCATGCGCTCTGCGCGCAGTTTCCGCGTTTCCTGGCCTTTTGCCTGGTCTACGAATCCGCTAATGCCTTTGCGCATCGAGGGGCTCAGAGCATCGAACCAGCGCCGCAGCCGCCGATCGGCTTTCAGAGCGCTCGCCAGTTCCTTTGGGATATCAACGACGGCTCGCTCTTCGAGGTCCGGCTCCAGCCGAATCTGCACGGTTTCGCCCGCTTTTGCCTTGGCTCCCGCCTGCATTTGCTTATTCACCAGGAGAACGTGCCCCTCCCCTTGCGGGCCGGGGAACAGAGAAGTGCGGAAGGCGAAGCCATTGATCTCTCCACGCACTCTACGGCTGCGCCATAGGGGCCATGCTTTTTTCAGGTCGACGGGAATGCGCACGATCACCCAGCGAAGGCGCGTTCCGGTCGGTTCCAGCACGGCTCGAAATGTCTTGATTGCGGGTGAGGGCATCAGCAGCCCCAGTATGAAGTCCGGATTGAGCCACTGCAAGACGGAGCAGCGGTCTTCTACACTAAAGTTCATGGAAGTTTTGTACGGACTGCACCCTGTGGAGGAGGCTCTCAGGGCCGGGCGTCGCCGTTTTGATCACGTGCTGGTGGCTCGTGAGCGCGATGACATCCGGTTGGCCCGCGTGATCGCCGAGTGCCGCGAGGCCGGTGTACGCGTCCGCCAGGAATCACGCGAGCAGCTCACGCAGGTTGCCGGAACTCCCGCTCATCAGGGTGTGGTCGCCCTTGTTCGCCCACAGGAGGCTCTGTCTATCGAGGATCTGTTTGCGCCGTCCGCTGCTGCTCCCGGCGGTTCGCGCCCGGCGCGTCTGTTGCTTGCCATCGATGGAGTAGAAGATCCGCAGAACCTGGGGGCACTGCTTCGCGTTTCCGATGGCGCTGGCGTGGACGGGGTGATTCTCACCGAGCGCCGGTCAGCTCCCCTGAGCCCGGTGGCCGTGAAGGCCAGCGCTGGAGCAGCCGAACACCTCCGCATCGCCCGCGTGGTCAATCTGGTCCGCGCCCTTGAGGACCTCAAGCGCCAGAACCTATGGATCATCGGCCTCGATGAGAGGGGGACGCAAGACTATGATGAATTTGACTTTACAGGCGATTGCGTTCTGGTTCTGGGCCGTGAAGGAGCAGGGCTCCACGACCTGGTCCGCCGCACCTGCGACCACCTGCTGCGCATTCCCATGGCGGGCGGCGTCAGTTCGCTGAACGTGTCGGCGGCCGGAGCTGTTGTGCTCTATGAAGCCTTCCGCCAACGCCGCCGCGCAGCGAGCGAGGCTGCGCGGTTAGTTGGCCTCCCCGCGAGCGGCGCGTCTAAACCAAAGAAACAGAGAGGTCTCGGTTCATGAAGTTTTCCAACGCCCCGGCAATTGCGGCGATTGCCATCGTTCTGGCCGCAATTCCGTGTTTGGCACAAACTGCTCCGACAGCAGTTGTTCCCACGAAGCCGTCGGCCGCGGCGACCCCGAAACCGAGCGGCAAAGTCATTTTCTCGCGCTCGGTGGATGAAAACGGCCAGACTATCTCCAATTCCAAAGACGCCGGGAATCCGACAGGCAAAATGGTCACGGAGCCGTCCCTGGAAGACACTGACCGCCGTGCCGTCACCTTTACCGGCTTCGACCTTGATGTTCGGCTTTACACAGCCGCACAACAGATCGCCGTTCGCGGCCTTGTGACGGTGCGCAATGACGGCAAGACTCCGCTCACTCACGTTCCGCTGCAGATTTCGTCCTCGCTCAACTGGGAGCAGATTCGCGTCGCTGGAAAGAATGTGTCGTTTCCGGTCGCCACGCTGAATTCCGATGCCGATCACACGGGCCAGTTGCATGAGGCGGCAGTGCCGCTCGCCGAGCCTCTCGCTCCCGGGGCCAGCCTTCAACTCGATGTCACATATTCCGGCTCAATTGCCTCGTCGGCTCAGCGTCTTCTGGCAGTCGGGACACCCGAGGACCTGGCGATTCACTCAGATTGGGATCAGATCACTGTCCCTTTCACCGGTCTGCGCGGGTTTGGCAATGTGGTCTGGTATCCGGTCTCCAGTGTTCCTGCGATCCTGGGGGATGGCGCGCGTCTCTTCGACGAAATCGGAAGGCAGAAACTGCGCCTCTTCGGCGCTCGTTTTCGCCTGCGTCTTACGGACGAGTTTCCTCATGGCCAGCCCCCAACGGTCGCTCTCATTAACGGCCATCCTGCCGCATTGAAAATCACAGACACCGGCGGCCTCGACCCGGGAGTCACCGGCACTGCCACAGCGGATGTGGAAGATGCCACGCTTGGTTTTGAGGCTCCGAGCCTGTTCCTTGCCATTCGCAAGGCCCACCCCGGCGCGAACCTCACGGCCTGGACGCTCGCGGAGAACGAAGTGGCGGTCGAGCGCTGGACCGCTGCCGCCACGGCTGTCTCGCCCTTTCTTGAAGACTGGCTCGGCTCTCAACCGCGTTCGCAGCTCACTTTGCTTGATCTGCCCGATCCGCAGGACGCGCCTTATGAAACAGGAGCCCTGCTTGCCGTCAGCCTTCACGAGGCCTCAGCGGACAAACTCGAGGGCGTCCTGGTACATGCACTCGCACACGCATTTACACAGCCGGCAAGCAAGCCGCCTCCGGCGTGGCTCAGCGAGGGATTCGCCACTTTCATGGAATCGGTGTGGATCGAGAAACGGGAGGGTCGTGAACGAGCTCTCGGCACGCTGGAGGCCGGTCGCTCAGCCCTTGCGCTGGAGGAACCCGTGAGCCCTGGGGAGAGCGCCGGGCAACCGCTCAAATTCGCCATTTCTCCGGTGTATTACCGCACCAAGGCTTCCTATATTCTCTGGATGCTGCGGGATATGGTCGGCGATGCCGCTCTTTCCGCCGCTTTCAGGACATACAATTCTGCTCCTGATTCCGGCGAAGGGGCTCAATCATTTGAGAGCCTGCTCAAGAAGTCTGGAGGGACGCACGATCTTTCCTGGCTTTTCGAGGACTGGGTCGATGCGGACAAGGGGCTGCCGGACCTCACAATCGCAAGCGTCTTCCCCAATGCGGCGCAGCAGGGAGCCTATCTGGTGGCAGTGAACGTGGCCAACTCCGGATACGCCAGCGCAGAAGTTCCCGTGACGGTGCGGACCGCTCAAAATTCGGTGACAGCCCGTGTCGTGGTTCCTGCCCGGGGCAACATCGTGCAGCGGTTGCTGGTGATGGGCAAGCCCACAGAAGTGCAGGTGAATGACGGCACCGTTCCCGAGACGCAGGCAAGTATCCATGTCTCCCACCTTGATGAGTCGCCGGCAGACACCACATCGAGTACGTCCACCCCGGCTCCGCAATCCACCCCGGCTCCGCAATAGTGACGAGCAACAACCGGAAACCCTCCTCAGCAGGGACAGCCTCCATCCAAAGATGGATGCGGCTCTCGAAGCGGTCTGCGTACGATAGCGAACGATGCGAACCCGGCAGGTTGACACGGATTGATGTGATCCGAGGGTCCCGGGAGCGAAACCAATGACACCTTTACAACGGAGGATCACTTGCCCCATATTCCGCTTTCCACTGATCTGCCCGGCATTCGCGGCGCCATGGCCTTCCGGCCGGAAACTGCGCGGCCGCTGAATGAACTGGTCGAGGTGCTTCTGCGCGGCCCAAGCACGCTCACCCGCGGCGAACGGGAACTGATTGCCACCTACGTCTCGAGCCGCAACTGCACTCAGTATTGCCATAGCATTCACGGCGCCATCGCCGCAGCGCATCTTGGTGGTGACGAGGCGCTGGTCAAGCAGGTGAAAACTGACTTCATGCAGGCCAACATCAGCCCCAAACTCAAGGCGCTGCTGGTCATCGCCGGAAAGGTTCAGCAGGACGGCAAACTGGTGACGGCCACCGACGTTGACGCCACGCGCAAACTGGGCGCAACCGATATTGAAATCCACGACACCGTGCTGATTGCTGCAGCGTTTTGCATGTACAACCGCTACGTCGACGGGTTGGGAACCGAACAGCCGGATGACGAAGCGCTCTATCGCGAACGCGGCAAGCGCGTGGCGCGAGACGGCTATGTGACGGTCAGCGAGGAGTACCTGGCCTTCCATGCTTCAGCCGCCGCTCGCTCCTGAGCGCGTGGAATTGTCTGCGCGTAGATAGGGCCGGCAAGCCGACGGACGGTGCGGAGCGGGCCTCGCTTTTGCGGCTTAATGAGTCAGAAATCGCAATCCAGGTTTAGAGGAGAACTCCATGCCCCACATCGAGCTTCCCGCAGGTCTTCCGGGAATCAGCGCGGGATTTGCTTTTCGTCCAGAGACGGCCAAACCGATGCGCGAACTGGCCCATGTGCTGCTTCACCAGCCCAACTCCCTGACCGCGGGCGAACGGGAACTGATTGCTACCTACGTTTCAGCGCGCAACGACTGCCATTTTTGCCAGGCGAGCCATGGAGCGGCCGCCGCTTGCCATCTCGGCGATGAGTCTGTGGTCGAAAAGGTGAAGGCCAACTTCCGCGACGCGCCGGTGAGTGACAAACTGAAAGCCCTGCTGGTGATCGCCGGGAAGGTGCAGAAGGATGGCAAGTTGGTAACGGGTGCCGACGTGGATGCAGCGCGCAGTCTGGGCGCAACGGACCTTGAAATCCACGATACCGTGCTGATTGCCGCGGCATTTTGCATGTACAACCGCTATGTTGACGGGCTTGGCACGTTGCAGCCCCAAAACCCCGAAATGTACGCCCAAATGGGGAAACGGCTGGCAGATCAGGGCTACACGAACCCCGCGAGGTAATCCGGCTGGGGAAAGTGGGCGAATGGAAGGAGGCGTCGATGCTCTCCCGTTGGTAACTACCGAAAGCCATTAAGCACATCTCAGTTTGTGGGCGTTGCGCATGGGCAGGTATCATTGGTCTTCATGGGCACACCGCCGACAATCCAATTCGCCAGCATAGGCATGGCCGACTCGCTCATCCTGATGGTGATGGCGCTGGTGGTGTTTGGGCCGCGGCGGCTGCCGCAGATCGGCCGCCAGATCGGCAAACTGATGTACGAGTTCCGCAAGGCATCCAACGACTTCAAATTCCAAATGGAAGAGGAGTTGCGGTTGGCCGAAGACGCCGACCGCCGCAAGAAGGACGAGGAGCGGCAGAAGCAACTCGAGTCGCAAAAGCCGCAGGAATCTGTGTCGGCCGATCCGCCGCCAGCCCAGGTGAATACGATTGAATCGCCCTATCCCGGGGAAGGGCAGTATCCGGAGTCCAAGGCTGCGGAACTGGCGCCTCCTGAAGAAGCGACGCCCCGGATCACAGATGCGGTGCGCTCTGGAGAAACCACGCCGCGGATTATGCCGCCTTCGACAGGCGAGACGGTCGCGGCAGCTCGGCCCGGGCGGCAAATCGAGCCTAGGAGCGAGGGCGTCGACTCTGTTAAACCCGACAACAACGGGCAAGCCGGGGCGGCAGCTACTTTACAACGCAGCGAGCTTGAAGAGAAGGCCAATGGAACGGAGACGGCTTCGCCGAGCGAACCAAGTGCCCCCGCAACGGAGGCTGTAAGCCACAATGGTTGATCCCTCAGAAGCAATTGGCAAGGCTCGGGTCGCAGTGACGCAGCGCGCAGAACTCCCGGGCATGAGCCTGATGGAGCACCTGGATGAGTTGCGCCGCCGCATCGTGCACTCGGCGGCTTATTTGGCGCTGGGGTTTCTTGCGGTCTGGTCCTTTCACAACAAGTTCGTGGATTTTATCCAGGCGCCGCTGAGTCGTATCGGCAAATCGCTTGTCTTTACCCATCCGATGGATGCGTTGAACCTTGACTTGCAGGTTTCGCTGGTGGGCGGGGCGATTTTGGCATCCCCCTTCATTCTCTTTCAGGTGTGGTTATTTATTGCGCCAGGGCTCTACCAGAAAGAGCGGCGGTTCGTAGTTCCTTTCATGCTGGCCACGGTGGGGCTCTTTCTGACGGGCGCCGCGTTCGGCTACTACTGGGTGCTGCCGGGGGCGCTGAAAATTTTGGTTGTCGACTTCGGCCATAATTTCACGCCTATGATCACGATCGAGGAGTACAGCAGCTTTTTTCTGTCGATCATCCTGGGCCTCGGCATCAGCTTTGAGATGCCTATCCTGATTTTTTTCCTGGCCTTGTTCGGCATTGTGAGCCCCCAGTTTTTGTGGAAGAACATCCGCTACGCCATTCTCGCGGTATTTCTGGTGGCGGCCATCATTACGCCCAGCCCTGATCCGTGGACGATGTGCATCTATGCCATTCCCATGCTGGGGCTTTACCTGGTCGGTATCGGTGTAGCTTGGTGGGTTCATCCTTCGCGGCGGAAAGCAAAAGAGGCTACTTCGTAATGTTCTCGTTTTGGAAGAGAGCCGTGGTTGGCGCGCTGCTGCTGGCCTCGATTTCTGCGTGTGAGCCGATGATGCATGCGCAGGAGCACGCTTCGGCAGCGCCGGGACAGCATTTCAACGGCGGCAGGGCCTATGAGTACGCCAAGGATTTTGTGGCGATCGGGCCGCGCTGGCCCACCAGCCCGGGGCATGCGAAAGCGGAAGCCTTTTTGCGAGCGCATTTCGAACAGGACCAGCTTGAGCAGGACAAATTCACGGCTGACACGCCTATCGGCCCGGTGAATATGTGCAACTTTATCGTGCGCTTCCCAGGGAAAAAGGACGGCGCGATTGTGCTGGCGACTCACTACGAGACCAATTATTGGCTGCGCGACATCAACTTTGTGGGTGCGAATGACGGCGGCTCGACGACCGGATTGCTGATGGCGATCGCCGATCAATTGCGCGCAGAAACGGCGCACGGCAAGAAGCTCGACGGCTATTCGATATGGCTGGTGTTTTTTGACGGCGAAGAGGCGATCAAAAGCTGGTCGGCCTCGGACTCGACTTATGGGAGCCGCCATCTGGCCGCGGAGTGGGGACGCAATGGAACGCTGGGACACATCAAGGCATTCATCCTGACGGACATGATTGGCGACAAGGATCTCGACATCCAGCGCGAGAGCCGGTCGACCGCGTGGCTGGCAGACCTGGTGCAGCGGTCGGCGAAGAAGTTCGGCGACGAGCGCTTCTTTTTTCAGACCGAGGAACCGGTGGAGGACGACCACTTGCCGTTCGTCCAGCGCGGAGTGCCTTCGATTGATTTGATCGATCTGGACTACGGGCCCAACAACAGCTATCACCATACGGCCCAGGACACGATGGACAAAATCAGCGCGCGCAGCCTGGCGATTGATGGCGATGTGATCATGGAAACGATCCGGCTGATCGATGAGAGGTGACACCAGTGGTCAGTGATCAGGGATCAGAAACAGTAATCAGGGGGACAGTGAACAGAGAGATCAGAGGGCAATGAACAGTGGCCAGTGATCCTGTGAGTGGAAGAACGAGGTCTTTCCCGAATGACAGCGACTCGCGCGGACGTTAGCACATTGTTTTTGGAGTTTTCGCGGCAGAAGCTGTTGGAGCAATACTGGCCGCGGCTGCGGAAATGCGTTGAATCGCTTTCGGATGAGCAGGTGTGGTGGCGTCCTAACGATGAGTGCAACAGCATCGGCAATCTGATTCTGCATCTGAATGGGAATGTGGGTCAGTGGCTGGTCGCGTCGTTCAATCGGCTCAAGGACGAGCGCAACCGGCCGGCGGAATTCAGCGAGAGGCAATTGATTTCAGCGTCGGCGCTGTTGGCTCAACTTGGTGCAACGATCGAGCAAGCTGCGGACGTTCTGGCGCGGCTCACTTTCGAAGATCTCGTAGCACGGTACGAGATTCAGGGTTACAACGTCAGTGGGCTGGATGCGGTCTACCAGGTCGTGGAGCACTTCGGTCTGCATTACGGACAGATTCTCTACATCACGAAATCGCTGCGCGGCGCGGATCTGGGTTTCTACAGTGAACTGAACAAGACGGGCCGAATTCGCTGAGGGTCGAGCATATTGATGATCGCCGGCGCTTCGTGGGGATGGTGGATCGGATTTCATGCCGCGGTGGTGGCGCTGCTGATTGCTGATTCCTGGCTGCCTGGACGCCGGCGTGACACGGAACACCAGCAGAGGGTTGCCTGGTTGTGGACGGCGGTGCCGGCCGTGGCTGCGGCTGCTTTTGCGGGCTGGATCGCGGTGGTGCAGGGGCGCGAGCGGGCGTTGGAATGGGCGGCAGGCTACACGATCGAGACGTCGCTCAGCGTCGACAATCTTTTCGTTTTCCTGGTGCTGTTTCAGGGCTTCCGCATCAGCCGCAGGCGGCAGCATCATGTGCTGCTTTGGGGTGTAGCGGGTGCGGTTGCGCTGCGCGCTCTGTTCATCGCTGCGGGCGTTACGCTGATTCAGCGATTCGCCTGGGTCACGTGGATTCTGGGTGCGTTTCTGCTCTATGCAGCGTGGCGGCTGGTGCGCGGAGGCTCAGCCAAAGCAGCCATTCCGGAGTGGATTCGAAAATTGCAGCCGGCCAAGGGTTCGTTGCTGCCGGTGATCCTGGCAGTCGAAGTCACCGATGTGCTGTTTGCCGTCGATTCAATTCCCGCGGTGCTGGCGGTCTCGCACGATCCTTTTGTGGTGTACACATCGAACATCGCGGCGGTGCTTGGCTTGCGCTCGCTCTATTTTGCGCTGGCCTCATTGCTCGACCGACTGCGCTACCTGCATTACGGGCTGGGCGCGCTGCTGGCCTTCGTTGCCTTCAAGATGCTTGCCTCGCACTGGATCGATGTGTCCATCACGATTTCGTTAGCGGTGATTGGCGCGATTCTTGCGGTCTGCGCAGTGGTGTCGTCGATAGCAGGGACCAAGGACCCCCGGGACGGTAAGGACTGAGGAATAGGTTAGTGAAGAGCGCGAATCGCAAGGATCAGTCCATCGTAATATTCACGAGGCCGGATTCCTGTCGGGGATTACCGTGCTCGCGCTCGCGCCATGCGGGCAGTACGAAGTTTTGAAGACCTGCCACGGCGCTGCCGATATGCATCGATCCATGTAAAAGATGTCCAGCCTTGAGGGGTCCGGCCACCCGAATCTGACTGACCCAATGCGCAGCCGCACTGGCCGAACAGCCGCATTGCGAGCAGTCGGGATCGCCTCCGAAGACGCAGGGATCGACGTGCGTTCTCAGATCGGCGGTGTAATTTTTCGAAAGCCGCGAAAAGGTGCATTGCCTGGGCGAAGAAGGCGGATTGAGCAGCGCCTTACCGTATCCTTCAGGCGCAAGCAATTTAGGATAGAGAGCCGCGAGCCTTGGGAGTTCGCGGGCCACCCATTGGCGGTGAGTTGGGCTCAGACATTCCGCACTCTGTTCGCCGCGCTGGGGCGAATAAAGGCTGGCCCAGATTTTGTCTACTTCGCTACGCGCGTTCCAGAAGCGCACATACTCCTCAAAGTAATCGTCGCGCGCAAGCATGGGCGCGGTAATTGTCCAGTGGATATTGACGCGCCGGCCTTTGATGTTGGCGAGGATGTGCTCATACGTGGCGGGATGGCGCCGTACATTATGATGCTCAGGCAAACCGTCGATGGACAGGACTGCGGTAAAGTGCGGCAGCTTCATCCACTGTTCAGGGATTGGGATAATGCCGCTGGTGACGACCATGGAGAAGATGCCGCGGGCGGCGAGTTCCGGCAGAATGCGGCTCAACTCGCGATGGCGCACCATCGGTTCACCGCCGACAAGTGTGACTTGAAGAGGTTTGTGCCGGTCCACCAGGTGGAGCACGCCACTAACCAGGTCGTCGCCGCGCTTATCGGTCAGGTCGCGGAGCTTTACGTCGCCGCCGAGGTGATTTGATCCATACGCGTAGCATCCCGGACAGTGCAAAGGACACTCGCGCGTGATTTCGATCGAGAGCATGGGAGTATGACCTCGGAGAACCTTGCTCCAAGACTGCAGGATATGTCTAATCCGCATTTGTCACCTTTTGGAAATGAGACGGTAGCTTCCTGACCTGCCTGTACCGCTTAGATGTTTCTTGTCCTTGAAAGGTGTACAAACAAAAGATTCCCGCCAGATTCAAGCAAGTCGCTCCAATTCGATGAGATAGGCGATGCGTTTGATCGTGCGAAACAACCCCGGGAGATGGCAATTATCGTTACGTCCGGCACTGCGGCGATGGTCCGTCTCACTGGTCCCACCGTTTAATCCGTCGTATCCTAATAGCAGGGAACCCGCGATGAAGACATTCACTCTCGACGAAGCTCAATCGTTGTTGCCGCTGCTTGAATCGCTCTTGAAGCGCGCCATTGAAGGCAAGCAGGCGGCAGAAGCGGCGGAGGCGGATCTCTCCGCGCTGGCGCAGCGCATCTATGTTGCCGGCGGCATGCGAGTGGACGTTGAGAAGGTGAGCAAGCAGCGTGCGGAGGTTGAAGGCCACCTGCAGCGTGTGCGGGAGACCGTTGCCGAGATCGACGCAATCGGCGTGCAGGTGAAGGACCTGGAAGCCGGGTTGCTGGATTTTCCCTGCCGCCTCGATGAAGAGACCGTGCTGCTCTGCTGGCGTCTGGGCGAGACGTCCATCGAGCACTGGCACACGGTTGAGGCCGGCTTCAAGGGGCGGCAGCCTGTCGATGAGCGGTTTCGGCGCCGCTCCAACTCGAGTAATCGGCCCAACTAGGGTGGCGTCTCAAGAGTTCGCTGCATAAATCGAAGGTCCGAACTGCAGGTTCTTCGACTCGCTCGCTCAGAATGACAGCCTTATTTTTGGCCGCTCAGGATGAGCGGGGGATTGTTGATGCGAACTTTAGAGACTGGACCCTAGAACTGGTTGCATAAATGTTGCTCGACGAGCGAGGGATCTTCCCTCAGGGGCTAAAGCCCCGGATTCTATGCGTCTCTGACGGCACGGCTGAACAGCTTGGTGAAAAACTCGAAATCGAGGCGAAATGGGGGCGGATTTTTTGATAGAAAACCATCACTCGCATCTCACCGATCGCTCCGAGGGCATCGTGGAGCCATTGTGTTTTTGAACATTGCTCGCAAAATGAGTTTTTCACCAAGCTGTGAAGCCGTGCCCTTTCAAAACTCCATTTATGCAACCAGTTCTTGCACGTCTGCGCTGTTTTCCAGTTTTCAATTCAGAGGAACTCTCGTGTTTATCTCTGAACATGAAGTTCGTGCGGCTCTTGCCGATGAGACACTCATCCCCGCCATTCGCCAGGCGCTGCTCGACTACTCAGCCGGTCTTGTGGTTCAACCGCCGCGATCCATTCTTCGCGCCGGCAAAAGTTGAAGGTGAGATAGGCGAGATTCTTGCGGGTGCGGGCGCTCCTGCCGTTCCACGCGATCGGCGAATCGTTTTCAAGTCGGTTGGAATGGCTGTCGAGGATCTAACGGCGGCGCGCCTGCTTTGGCAATGGCGAAAGATGTTGATTAGATGAGCGAGGTCGGGCAATAGTTTCACTAATATCTTCGCGATTATTCCACTTACACACAGCAGGTTCGCCATATGATTTAGAAAAGACTACTTAGACGTGAGTTATGGGCTCTTATTCATTCTTTACGTATTTTTATAGAACCAATGGCCATGAAGAGTCGTCTAACTTAGTAAGTTGATAGCCTCCTGCTAGTGAGCTAGCAGCTCATGGGGGGTGCTCGTAATCTCAAACTCAGGAGTTTTTCATGAAAAGAAATGGAGCCGCAATCACTCTTTCGGTTGCCGCATTTGCGTTCGCGCTCGTCTCGCCAAATTTTGCCGTGGGGCAGAGCGCACAAGATACGGGGACGCAAAGTGCGGTAAATGCGCCCGGCGGGCAGAGTGAGGCGATGCAGATGGTGCCGGCGCGTGCTGCGCTGGTGGGAAATCTCGATGCTCGGAAGGCCCAGCAGGGCGAGCAGTTTACCGCGAAGCTCAGCCAGACGGTGCAACTGAAGAATGGAACCAAGCTGCCGAATGGCACCGAGCTGATTGGCGTCGTGGCCAAAGATGACATGCAGAATAGCGGAACCGGAACGTCGAAGTTGGTGTTGCGCTTTACAGAAGCAAAGCTGAAAAATGGCACCGTGGTTCCCATCAAGGCGACGATTGTAGCAGTATTCGGGCCGGAGGCTGAGAACGATGAAGGCTATGACGTGCAAGCCGGCGATCAGCAACCGAATAGCTGGAACGATGGGACCCTGCAGGTGGACCAGATTGGAGCTTTATCGGGTGTCGACCTTCACAGCAAGATAGCCAGCGCGAACTCCGGCGAATTCGTGTCCAGTAAGAAGGACGATGTGAAGTTAAGGAACGGGAGTGAGTTGGCATTGGCGATTGGCGCAACCCAGAGTAGCGCGACTGCGACTAATGGCCAGAATGACGGCAACTGAAGCATTGCTCCTGAGATAGTAGTGGGCGAACAATTCCCACGAGGCCTCAGGGGCTACGGCTCCAGATTTCTTGCACGTTTACGGCACTGCTGAAGTGGTATCCACTCAAAATTGGTGAACTTGTTCGGATGAGTCAATTGCGCGGTTCCCGATCGATGAGGTTCTCGTAACTGGTGCTGCGAAGTGTTCGCGACGAGGCGCCCCGTTGGGGCGCCTTCTTGTGCAAGGCTATTTCTGTTGACCCACTTTCCTTGTTCTGGAGTCCTCGCTCAATCGGGTGAGGCCGGCAAACTTCATATCTATCGCCTCGGCGTTTTCGCGTAAGCGATCCTTCGCTTCGCTGCGTCTATCATGGCAGGTTCATGCGGGGCTTTGCGCCCATGTTGAGATCTTTGCGGGACGGAATCCGGCCCGAGGCGCTACCCTTGTGCTGCAGGCCACCGCTGCGGTGGGTCACGTGAAGGAGCGGCAATGACGATAGGGAAGTGGGCAAGGGTGGCCATTGCGTTGCTGCCGCTGCTCGTGGGCTGCAAGGGCTTCTGGGATGCGTCAGCTGGTTCGACCGGCACCGGCACCGGCAGCACCACAGCATCCAGCGGAGATTTTTATATTGCGAATATCACTGGGAGCCAGCTTGTTGGGTACTACATCAACGCAGGTGTGGTTACGGCGTTGCCGGGAAGTCCGTATGCTGTGCCGGCGGCCCCAATCGCCATCACCATTGCTCCTGACAATTCGTTCCTCTATGCCAGCACAGCGGCGGGCATTTACGTCTACAGTGTTGCCTCCACCGGCCAACTCACATTAGCCAATTCGGGAGGACCGATCTCGAACGATCCTGCGTCGAGCCTGCAGGTCGACTCGTCGAATTCCTGGCTGGTGGAGGCGGTTTCGGGCTCGCCGAACGTCTACGCGATCCAACTCAATCCGACGACCGGCGTGGCCGCTTCCTCTACAGAGCAGTTTGCTACGCTTCCCAATTCGACAATCCAGCAAGTGGTCATTTCACCCGATAACACCGAGGTCTTTATTGCGATGGGTGCAGGCGGCACCGCGGCGGTTCCCTTTAACTCTGCGAACGCCAAGCCTTTTGGAGCGGTCGGCAACATTCCGGTGAAGAATGCGGGCGGCGCCGCTCTTTCAGTAGCCGTTGACCCCATCGTGTCCGGCCAATCGAGCCCACGCCTGGTCTACATTGGCGAGACTGTTGCTACTTCAGGCACGAATACCGGTGGATTACGCGCATTTGCTTTTAGCACGCTGAAAGAAATATCGGGATCACCTTATGCCAGCGCGGGCCTCGCGCCGTACTCGATTTTGCCCATCAGCAGCGGCGATTACGTCTATGTGGCCAACCGCCAGGTCAGCGGGAGTTCGACCGGGGTAGTTGCCGGGTTTTCGATTACGTCAACGAACGGTGTCGACACGCTCACAGCGCTGGGCAGCACATTCGCGGCCGGCATCAACCCGCAGTCGATGGCTGAGGACAGCACCGGTACGTTTGTGCTGGTGACCGATTTTGGGGGTAGTCCCGACCTGAAGGGTTACACGTTCGATACAACGAATGCCGGGTACCTTGACGCCGTGATCTCCTCTCAAACGGGAACCGACCCTGTAGAAGCTACCGCCATTGCCGTAGTTCATTAAGGAGTTAAGGCGCGATTTCTCGAAGTGGAGTCGATCATCGCCTGCTGTGGTTCGCGAGATGCCCCGTGGATTGATGGGTTCGCCTCGTCTCGTGGTTCGGTATCTATCTCGTGATCGCGAAGACGCAGTGCTATCCTCAAGCTAGTTGGCTGTGTTGACGCGATTGCCGATCCAGGATTCTTTTTCAGTCAGGTACCCCCGGTCCTGTGCGCCCGCTCTGCTCATTCTTTGTTTCATGTTTACGGCAGGTTGCGCACGTTTTCATCCGGAGCGGCACGAAACCGTGTATGTATGGACGCGGCAGATGTATCTGCGCGACCGGGTGGCCGCAGTTTCAAACCGGGTGGCCGAGGTTGTGAATGGGCAACCGCTCGAAGTTCTTGAGCATGGCCGCCGGTTCCTGAAGGTCAAAACCGAAAAAAACGAGATCGGCTGGATTCCCGACCGGGCGGTCATCGACAGCAAGTCATTTGAGCAATTTGCAGAACTGGCGAGCCATCATAAAGATGATCCTGTGGTCGCTACAGGCACTCTGCGCGATGACATGTATCTGCACATCAGTCCAGGGCGGGAAACGGACCGCTTTTATCTCTTGCCGGAGAATGGCAAGGTGCAAATGCTGGTCCGCGCCTCGATGCCCAAGAATCCTCCTCCCGCAGAGGCCGTGAAACGTGCAGCGAAGCCTTTGGGCGAAGCAAAGGGGGCAGCGCCGCTCCCGGGCAAACGGCCGGTCGCCCAAGAACCAGTCGCCCAAACTCCGGTATCAGGCGAAGTGCTCCCAGGCGATCCTGAAACACCGCCAGCCGTCATGGAGGATTGGTGGCTGGTGCGTGACGGCCAGGGCCACAGCGGGTGGGTACTGGGCAATCGCGTGGATGTGGATGCTCCCGACGACATCGCGCAATATGCAGAAGGCCAGCGCATTGTGGGCGCGTACGTGATCGCCAGGGTCAATGATCCAGAAGCGACGGGGACGAATCACGCAATCCCGGAGTACGTTGCGGCGCTGAGTCCGCCAAAATCGGGCCTGCTTTTCGATTTCGACCAGATCCGCTTGTTTACGTGGAGCCTGAAGCATCACCGGTATGAGACTGCCTATCGGCTGCACCCCATTCAGGGCTACCTGCCGGTGCGCATCACGTCGGAGCCGGCGCCGGGCGGAACGGAGCCGGTGTTCAGCTTTCAGATTTCTGGTTCGCCGGATGTTGTTATCGATCCCGATACCGGGATCGCACGGCCGGCCAAGTTGCGGACGATCTCCTATGCACTGAGGGAGACACAAGTGCGGAGGGTGGGGGGAGACATGGCGCCGATTCCCATCACCCACGAGGCGGGAGCAAAGGGCAAAGAAGAACGCGGGTTGAAGAAGCGCAAATAGTCCGGTGCCTCGCGCCTCCATCCCAAGCGACAAATTCGGCGCCAAGTTGCGTTACCACTGGACGCCGGGATAGAGGCTGGGCATGCGGCTTACGCGGAACTGGTCGGCATTGGGAGTGATGCCTTGCCAAACGACTTGCGATGCTTGTGAATTCAGTTCCTGCACGATCGCGCCGGTGAATGGGGCGCAGAAATTGACCTGGATATCGCCGTTGGCTAACTGGTCGACGTTGCCTCCGAAAAAGCTGAAGTAGCTCGGGGGGGGAACGTAGTGAGGACCGAGGGTCGCGGTCATGTTTGCTTCGTTCAACTCGAGTACGGGCATGGTGGAATAACAAGTCGCCAATGGCTGCGGGGTGGGTTTGCACAAGACCTGGCCGGTGGGAAAGATGCGGTCGTTGCCGTTATCCATGAGACCGAGGCGAAAGACCCCTGTGGTGTTGGGGGTGAAGTAACTCATGCCGTGCTGGGCGTAGAACCAGTCAGTCGGATCAGTGCCGCCGATCAACTTGAAGTCGCCGCCCTCGCCGAGGCGCCATAGCACGTTGCCTGAGCCGAGCCCGTCGAGATATTCGATCTTGATGATCCAGTTCTGATGACGCATGGAGAGCAGCAGATTGTGATCGTCGCTCGAATAGAGCATGTCATTCGAATGCGTCCAGTCGGGGAAGTTCATGGGGTGGCGGTTGATGTCGAGATGGTCGAAGGTGTTCCAGACCCAGACCGGGTTCATGTTCTGATCGACGTCCACAAGGGCATCGCCGGTGACAGTGGTGTTTCCGGGGAGGCCAGTCAGATTGGAGTAGGTCTTGGTGTAGTCGGTCAGCAACATCCAATGGCCGTTGGGGAGCACCAGCACGCTGTGGTGAAAGCTTTTGAGCTGGTAGGGATTGCCGTCGGCGTCGTGGAGGTTGGAGGCGGCCAGCTTGAGATTGAGCGCGGTCATGGTGAGGCTGCGCACGGTATTTCCCGCCAGGTCGACTTCGCGAATTTCATTGACCAGGTTGGGAACTGGTCCCACGGTGAGGGAGGAGAGATAGGAGATGACCATGAGCATGTCGCCGTTGGGGAGAAGCTGAATTCCCTGCAGCGCATCGAGAGATGTGGCGTTGTAGGTGTAGGTCCAAATGACGTTGCCCTTGAGGTCGGTAGCGAATGCCTGGGCGACATTCTGCGGGACGAGCGTGTTCCACATCTCGATGCCGGGCTGCGGAGTTCCAGAGCCGGAAATCTTTACCGGAGCGGTGGCGGGAGGCGTGCCGGTGGTGCAGGTGAGATCGGCATCGTTGAAGGTTGCGCCGTTGTTGAGAACGACTTGTCCGCGCATGTGGTAGACGGTCTTGCCGAGCATGCCGGCAACGTAAAGCTGCACCTGGCCTCCGTTGGCTGAAGGCGTGGAGACCTGCCAGGTGTTGAGGCCGTAGTCGGTCGTCTTGCCAAATTCAACGGAGACCTTTCCAGGAGCGGGCAGGTAGATGGAGTACTGCGCGACCTGGGGATTGCCGGTGAATTGGGGACAGTTTGCTTGCCCCGGGAGAATGATCGAGACGGCCGCGGTGGCGAAGTTCTGCTGCGGTGAAGCGGTGAGCGCGACGGTTACCGTCACGTTTTCGCTTTGGGAGATGGAAGCCGGTGCGTTGTAGTTTCCGGAGGAGTCGACGGTGCCGGTGGTGGCGCTGCCTCCCACTGTCCCGTTGACCATCCACTCGGTTGCGGCGCCTGCGGTGTTGCCCGCGGTGAATTTGAATTTTTGTCCGGGAGCAAGGGCGAGATATTGCGGCGTGATGGTGATAGCTCCCGCCTGACCGGAGTTGGGCGGCGGGCCGCTGGGAGGCGGTTTTTGCGGAGAAGAGGCACCGGAGTTGAGCCAGAAGCCGCAGCCCTCTAGAAGCAGGGAGAGACACAGGAGGGCCGCGGTGCGGGCTGAGGGCGAAATCCAAACTGGCCACATTATTTGGGGCAGCAGGGCCTGTGATGGCCGCACGATTCCAGGGGAAGTCCTCATTGGGGCACTCTATTCCGGTGAGGCATGAGGGTAAGTGGGGAAGCTTGCGAGGCGCGTGCCGATTGCCCTGCCTTTGTTTTGACGGGTTTATCTGAGATTTGGGTGCTTGTGGGCCTTTTCTTTTAGTTTCGGATGAATGCGATGCATGGCGGGGAAGGGACGCTGATTTATGCGCGGGTGCGGAGTTCGTGTTCGGCGACGCGCATCATTTCAGCTTCAGGCGCGGGCTTGCCAGTCCAGATTTCGAACTGGCGTGCGCCTTGCTGGACGAACATTTCGAGGCCGCTGATGACAGGAATTCCCCTGGAGCGGGCGAGGGCAAGCAGCGGGGTCATGAGTGGGTTGTAAACCAAGTCGAAGACCAGGCCGGCATTCAGTTCGTTTTCGGCGATGGGCAGGGCTTGCTTGTTGCCTTTCATGCCGCAGGGGGTGGAGTTGATGAGCACATCGAATTTCTGCCTGGCGAAGACTTCGTGCTTGAGCGATTTGACCTTGGCCTGCCGGGCAAGCGCGACCGCCTTTTCATGGGTGCGATTGACGACGAAGACTTCCGCTCCCTGTTGCGCCAGGCCAAAGACGGCGGCCCGCGCCGCTCCACCCGCGCCCAGCACGGCGACGCGCGCGCCTTTGAGCCGCAGACGCCGTTCGAGGGGCCTCACGACTCCGGCCACGTCGGTGTTGAAGCCGTAGAGCTTGCCGTCGGCGCCGGTGCGGAGGGTGTTACACGCGCCGATGCGGGCGGTGAGGGGATCCATATTGGCGAGGTGGGGCAGCACTTCCTCCTTGAGGGGCATGGTGACGGCGACCCCGGCGAGGGGAAGCTCCTGGATGACGGCGAGCAGATCGGCGAGGGCGCGGACCTTGAGAGGAAGCAGAACGGCGTTGATGTTTTCGCGGCGAAAGGCGGTGTTGTGGAGCAGCGGCGACAGCGAGTGGGCGATGGGGTTTCCGGCGACGCCAAAGATGCGGGTGGCCTGGTCAAGATGCTCGACGCGGTACAGGTCATGGAGGGTGTGGGCGGAGACCTGTCCGGGAGCGGTTTCCGTTCCGTTGGAAAAGGCAGCGAAGGTGAACGCGGCCCCGGCTCGGGGGCCGAGGACGCGGCTGACAAGGCCCTCCTCGCCCATGGCGATCCCGACGACGTGGGACGCGATGGAGCGGTCTTCAATGAGGCGGAGGACGGCGAGATTATCGGCCAGGGTGCGGGCAGTGGAAACTACTTTGACGAATTCGGGCTTGAACGCCTCGATGCGGTCGGCGGCGTGCTCAAGGCTGCGGGTGCGGGTAAAGTCATGAAAACTAACGATTAGAGCAGCACCGGCGGCGCGGAGTCGGGCCAACTGAGCGGGTTTGGCCTCCTCGGCTGACTCGACCTCAAGGTCGACGATCTGGCAGCCGGATTGAGCGGCCTTGGCGAGGATGTCGAGTTCGGCCGTGAGCGCGCCTTCGAAGTTGCCACCGTTCTCTTTGCGTCTGCAGGTGGCGATGGCGGTTACGTCGCGATGCTCGGTGAGAAAATCCTTGAGCTTGGGGAGCACAGTTGCCGGTTTGGGCAGGGAATCGAGGCGAAATTCGAGGAATTTCGAGTCGTGAAGAGCGGCTTGGGCGCGTTCCATCAGCTCTGCGGGGGATGCGCCCTGAAGGGCGACGCACAGCTTGCCCAGACGCAGCGGGGGGCTGGCGGGGTGTAACGGAGTCGCGATGGTGGCAATTTGAGACATCACTTCAATTGACGCATCTTAGATGGGTTGCGACGCGGATGCAATACGGGAACTTGTTTAGGCGCAACATTCGTTCGAAGGACCGCCGCAGCGCGGCCTGCTGTGGCAAGCTGGAAGTCTGGAGGGTTGTGCCCATCATGCCTGCTGAAACCGTCGCTGCCGCTCAAGTTACCGAAGATCTCCACGCCTGGGAGGCGGGGGGAGTGAAGTCCGCCGAAGCGCTGACCACCTGGGTGAGTGCCCGGCTGGCGGCTCACGAGGCAGCGCTGGCCGCGCTGCTGGCTGTGGAAGGGCCGCGCACTTCGGTGAACACGCTGCGGCTTTATGACGTGGCCATTGAGCAGCTGAGCCTGGCCGGAGCACAGGCCGGGGTGCTGAACTCGGTTGCGGCCGATACGGCGGTGCGCGACCAGGCACAACTGGAAGCGCAGCGGATTGGCGTGGCGGGAAGCGCGTTGGGTTTGAATCGTGCAGTCTATGAGGCGCTGGCTGCGATGAGCCTGGAAGGCGCCGATGCGGCGACGAAGCATTACGTGGAGCGCACGCTGCTGAGCTATCGGCTGGCTGGCGTAGACAAGGACCAGGCGACGCGCGATCACCTGCAGACATTGCACGAAAAGGCGACGCGGCTCTCGCTGGAGTTCAGCCGCAATATTCAGGAAGGCGCGAAGACGATTGTCACGACGCAAGAGGAATTGGAAGGGCTGCCGGCGGATTATCTTGCACGCCATCAGCCGGACGCTGCCGGCCAGATTACATTGTCGACGGACCAGCCGGATATGCAGCCGGTGATGACGTTTGGAGCGAGCGCGGCGCTGCGGGAACGGATGTTTCTGGCCTACAACACGCGTGCCTACCCGGCCAACAAGCAAATTCTGCTGGACCTGCTGGGGACGCGGCAGGAGATTGCGAGCATATTGGGATTTCGCAGTTGGGCCGATCTGGCCACGGCCGACCAGATGATGGGCTCGGCGGCGAATGTGCGGACGTTTCTGGCGAAACTGAATGAGGCGAGTCTGGAAGGTGCGCGGCGTGAGCACGAATTGATTGTCGAATTTGCGCGAGGGCGCGAGGCGGAGCTGAGGGAGATTGATATCACGAGCCGTGGCTACTGGTATGAACAGTTTCGGCGGGCGCGTTTTGATTTTGATTCGCAGTCGGTGCGGCCGTATTTTCCGTATGCGCAGGTGGAGGCGGGCGTGCTGGAGACGGCGGCGCGCCTGTTCAAAGTGGAGTTTCGGCGATCGACGGCACCGGGATGGGATCCGGCGGTGTCGGTGTTTGACGTGTTCGATGGCGGGAGCCAGGTGGGACGCTTCTATCTCGACATGCATCCGCGCGAAGGCAAGGACAAGTGGTTTTCGGCGGCGCCGGTGGTGACTGGTGTGCGGGGGCGGTATTTGCCGGAGGCGGCGCTGATCTGTAATTTTCCGGGCGGTGATGGGGAAGACCCGGGGCTTCTGCAATACAACGACGTGGTGACGTTCTTCCACGAGTTTGGCCATCTGATGCACGCGATTCTCGGCGGGCACACGGAGTGGGCGGGACTATCGGGGTTTGCGACGGAGGGCGACTTTATTGAGGTACCGTCGCAGATGCTCGAGGAGTTTTTCCGCGACGAGAAGCTGTTGCAGGCTTTTGCGAAACATTATCAGACGGGTGAGGTGCTGCCTTCCGAGACGATCAAAAAAATGAAGCTGGCGGGGGCCTTTGGACGCGCGGATTGGGTGCGCTCGCAACTGTATTACACGACACTATCGCTCGATTTGCACGATCAGGATCCGGCGGGAATCGATCTGGACGAGACGACAAAGCGGCTTTATGAGGCGTTGCAGCCGTGGACGTGGTTCGATGGGAACCGCATGTACGCGAGCTTCGGTCACCTGACCGGCTACTCATCGAATTACTACACCTATGCGTTTGACAAGGTGATTGCGTTGGACTTCTTTGCGCAGTTTGACCCAGCGGACTTGTTGGGCGGCGAGACCGGCGGCCGCTACCGAAAGCTGGTGCTGGAGCAGGGCGGATCGAAGCCGGGGCGGGAGATGGTGCGCGATTTTCTGGGACGCGATGAGGAGTTTGCGGCGTTCAGCGAGTGGCTGAATGAGGAGTTTGAAGGCGATTTGGTGGGAACTTTCAAATGAACGCCGCGGATTTTCGCCGGATCGCGTTGAGCCTGGAAGGCGCGGAAGAAGGGTCGCACATGGGGCAGGCTGATTTTCGCGTGGGCGGGCGGATCTTTGCCACGCTGGCTGCAGAGAAGATGGGCTACGGGAACCTGATGATCACGCCGGAGCAGCAGGCTGCGTTTGTTGCCGAAGAGCCCGATGTGTTTCTTCCCATCGCGGGCGGCTGGGGCAGGAACGGCGCAACGCACATTCGATTGGCCGCTGCGAATGAAGACCTGCTTACCGGCGCATTGCGCACCGCATGGAAACTGCGGGTAGAGAAGAACGAGCAGGTTGGCCGGAAGGGGCGCGCCCGAACGAGGAGTGCAACGGGGGCAAAGCGGGTCTAGGCTGACTCATCCAGCCGGCCCTTCTCGCAATGGCCGGATCGTGCGCCACTGCTCCGCTATGATGGAGCGCGATGACGAGCACGCAGGTATTTCGCGGCAAGTGGGCGCTGGTGACGGGAGCCAGTTCGGGCATTGGAGTGGCACTGGCGAGAGAACTGGCTTCGCATGGGGCCAAGCTGATCCTCACAGCGCGGCGCAAGGAGCGGCTTGACTCTCTGGCCGCGGAGTTAACGGCCAGGGGGACCGAGGTTCGGATTGTGGTTGCCGATCTGAACGATTCTGCCGCGCCGCAACTGATTTATGACCAGACTGAAGGCGCCGGCGTTCTGGTCGATATTCTCGTAAACAATGCGGGATTGGGACAGTTTGGCGCCTTCCATCAGAGCCCCGTGGAACAGGAACTGAGCCAGGTGAGGGTGAACTGCGAGGCGGTCGTACGGCTGTCGCGGCTTTTTGTTCCGCGCATGGTGGAGCGGCGGCGCGGGTGGGTGCTGGTGGTGGCCTCAACAGCGAGCTTTCAGCCGGTTCCGTATCTCACAACTTATGCAGCGACCAAGGCGTTTGACCGCTTCTTTGCGCTGGGGCTTGCGGCAGAGGTTGCCCGCTTCGGAATAAAAGTTACGGCTCTTTGCCCGGGTACGACGGAGAGCGAATTCTTTGAAGTGGCGCGGTCAGGTGCGTTCAAGGGGCACGGGGTGCAATCGGCGGAGGACGTTGCAAGGCAGGGCATCGATGCACTGGCGCGCGGTCAGCGGACGATCGTGCCGAACTTTGCGGGCCGGTTTTCGGCGCTGCTGGTGCGATTTGTGCCGAACGGGCTTATCACGGGAGTGATTGAGAAAGCTGTACGACGCAGGGCGAAGCTGTCTTGAGTCGATTTGCAGCCGAGGGGGTCCATCGCATAAGAATGGGATTGAGGGGACTCACATTATGAGAGCTTGCTCTAACTTAAAGATGGCTTGGGCTTTATTGATCGTCATGCTGGCGTGCACTGGTCTTGGATGGTCGCAGGCCAAGGGCATTCCAAAGCATGGCCGAGCGGAATTCGCGTTTAACGGGAAGGATCTCAGCCAGTTTGATACCTTCCTGCCGAGCACCGGGCTGAACTCCGATCCCAACCATGTCTTTGTTGTCGAGAATGGCGTTGTTCATGTTTCAGGGACGGAGATGGGCTACTTCATTACAAAGCAGGAGTACAAGAATTACTACCTGCGCGCGGAGTTCAAGTGGGGCGAGGGAACCTTTGCGCCGCGGGCGGGGCAGGCGCGCGACAGTGGGATTCTCTACAACATTCAAGGGCCGAACAAGGTGTGGCCGCGGTCGATCGAGTTTCAGATCAACGAGGGGTGCACCGGCGATTTCTGGATGACGGACGGCGCGGCGCTGACGGGCAAAGACGGCGTGCGTGTGACCGGGCCCGACGGCAAAGCATCGAAGATCGACCGGTTCAATAAAGGGCCCTGGAAGAACGTGGTGGGTTTTCGCGACGCCGTGAATGAACTGGAAAAGCCGCACGGCCAGTGGAACGTGGTAGAACTCGTTAACCGCGACGGCCACGTCTGGCAATATGTAAACGGCAAGCTGGCGAATGAAGGAACCGACGCTTTCCCGTCGAGCGGAAAAATTCTTTTTCAGTCGGAAGGCGCGGAAGTTTATTTCAGGAATATGAAGATTTATCCACTGAAGTAGGCCAGATGGCGAATTCGGTTCGAATTTATTCGCGTCAATGGCCGCTGCAGGGAGCGAAAAGAGCATCGAATGTGCATGGAAGCCTTTTCAAGGACGCAATTGGACATATTTTTAAAAAAAGATTTGCACAGGGAGCTAACTTGGCTTGCAACCTTTCGAGGAATGCGGCATCTTACTGAATAACAAGCAGAGGCTTCCCCGAATTATGACCCTTCCGAGAAAGGTAACTGTTCCTTCTTGAAGGTCCGGCGACGGACCCCTTCTCTTGACCCCCTCAGGACCCCCCTCCTAATAACGCCTCTCGAGCGGGCCTGCCGGAAGGCAGGCCCATTCGCTCTCCCGAGCGAATGATCTCGAACTCCAGCTACGAACTCCCACCACCCTCGATGCGACTCTCATACAACTAATCAGGCCTCCCGCTACAATCAGTTTGTGATGCGGCCTGCTCCCTCCCCGAAAGAGAAATCCGAACCGGGTCTCAAAGCCATTGATGCGCTTTTTACCCATGCCGGGCTGGTACGAAATCGTCGCGGCAAGACCGCCGGAATTACGCGGCAGCTTCGATTGGAGCGGACGATGCCGGAGGAGTTGTCAACGGTGGCGCCCGCGCCGCGGATTGCCGCCAACGGGGTTGAATGGCTGCCGGTTCCGGGCTGGGAGAAGATGCGCTGGCTGTGGTGCGGCCTGAGCACGCGCAAAGGGGGAGGCAGCCGGGCCTATTGTGCAGAAGGCGCTGCGGGGGAATTGAATTTAGGATTTACGCCGGAGGACAGCCGGGAAGTGGTCACCGGGAACCGAAGGCTGTTGGCCGAAGCGGTGACTGGAGATGCGGCGACGCCGCTGGTGACGCTGCGCCAGATCCATTCCAGTCTTGTGGTGCGGGTAGGGGCGACAGATGCGGTGCGCGAACGGCCGTGGAAGGGCGACGGCCTGATGACCGATGAGCCGGGCCTGCTGCTCGGCATGCAAACTGCGGACTGCATCCCGGTGCTGGTGGCTGATCGCAAACGACACGTTGTGGCAGCGTTTCATGCGGGCTGGCGGGGGACCGTGAAACGCATCGTTGAGAATGGCTTGGGAAGGATGCGGGTCGAGTTCGGATCAAGGCCCGGAGACCTGGTGGCTGCTATCGGGCCGGGCGTCGGCGCGTGCTGTTATGCAGTGGGCGAAGAGGTGCTTTCCAGCTTCGAGTCGCAGTTCAGTTACGCACGCGAGTTGTTCCGCGAAGTGTATGACGCCGACGCAGTGCGGACGAAGTATCCGATGCTGTTTCTGACACAGCGCGCGCCAGGCCACTCGCCCATCGGGCCAGGCCTGCACCTGGACCTAGTGGAAGCGAACCGCCGCCAACTGCTGGATGCGGGGCTCAAGGCGACCGTCATCAAGGTTGTAGGCGGCTGCACAAGTTGCCAGACGCAGTTATTTTTCTCACATCGCGCGTCGCAGGGGCGCGCAGGGCGCATGTTAAGCGTCATCGGCGTCCGGCCGCATTGAATGCGGTTCCAGGGTGGGAATTAGAGCGTTTTCGGCTTGAGTGCTTACGGCTGAGAAAAATGTTTGCGGGTTCCCACCCATTGTGCAAAAAGCGCCCAATGGATGGGGCACGGAGCCCTGTCGAAAATGCACTAGAAAGTTCGCTCAGTCCTTGCTTGATTGGGGACCGCTCTCACGCGGCGGTTGCGGTTTCTCCTGGGTTGACCAGATCGCGCAGTTCTTTTGATGGCTTGAAATAAGGAACGCGCTTGGCGGGGACTTCCACGCGATCTCCTGTCTTGGGATTTCTGCCGATGCGGGGATTGCGCTGACGTATACGGAAGGACCCGAAACCACGAATCTCAATTTTGTCTCCTTTTTGGAGCGCGCCAATCACAGAATCGAAGACGGTTTCTACAATGACCTCGCCGTCTCGACGAGTCAGATCACCCAGGCGGGTAACCTTTTCCACCAGATCTGCCTTTGTCATAACCGTTAGGACCTCCCTTCTCAGCATAATCGGATTCGGGCTCCGGAATGTCAAAAAAGGAGAGTTCGCCGTGAGAATTGCGCCTTTTGGTTCAGCAGGTTGGCGCGAGGGGGCGGATTCCTGTTGTTCGATTGAGTCAACTTTGTCCGCGGGGGTTATTCTAAGCAGAGTCTTCCCCGAAAACCGGTAAGGCACCCAGGTGGGGAGGGAGCGTGGGCGTGGCGCAGTTTCCCAGGTACAGCATTGTAATTCCGGCTTATAACGAGAGAGCGCGCATTCCCGCGACGCTCGAGGCGGTGCTGGCGTGCATTCGCGCCAACGCGTGGGACGCCGAAGTTGTGGTGGTGAACGATGGGTCGACCGACTCGACAGCTCAACTGGTGCGCGACATGGCCCGCGAGGCGCCGGAACTCCGATTACTGGAGAATCCGGGAAACCGCGGCAAGGGCTACAGCGTGCGTCACGGGGTGCTACAGGCGCTTGGCGAAGTGGTGATGTTTACCGACTCGGATTTGTCTGCGCCCATTGAAGAAGCCGAACGCTTGTTTGCCGCGATCGCGGGCGGAGCGGATATTGCAATTGGATCGCGCTGGATGGCGACGAGCCGCCAGACGCACCGTCAGCCTCTTTATCGGCAGTTCTTTGGCCGCTGCTTCAACGCGGTGTGCCGGATGGTGATGCGGCTGCCTTTTGCGGACACGCAATGCGGCTTCAAGGCTTTCACCCGCGCGGCCGCCCAGACCGTTTTCCAACTGCAGACCATCGAACGCTGGGGCTTTGACCCGGAGATTCTGTTTATCGCATTGAAGCGCGGACTGAAGGTGGTTGAAGTGCCCGTAAGCTGGGCGCACGATGAGCGCACCCGGATGAGTTATCTGAGGGATGGCTTGCAGATGCTCAAGGAATTGGTCATCGTTCGCTGGAACGCGCTGACCGGGCGCTACAGCAAGCGAGTTGACCAGTCATTGCGCGCCGGGGAGATCCAGTAAAAGCGGCGCAGTTGTCGTGTGGCCCTGAAGTTCATTGCATAAATTGAGGCCCCGAACTGCAGGTCCCCGTTCGACTGCGGTCGCTTTGCTCCCTCCGCTCAGGGCAGGCTTTCGACTACGATTGGCACAAACTGCACGCCAATCTCGCTCAGGATGACACGGAATTTCTGATGCGAACTTTAGGGGAAGGAAACTAGAAGCTGTCTCATAAATGGTCTAGCACCGCGAAAGGCGTCCCTCAGGGGCTAAAGCCCAGCGATTTACGCGACGTTTGCGGCACGACTAAAGTCGTGCCCTTTTACAAAGCCATTTATGAGATGGGTTCTAGTGTGGTGAGTCTGAAGTTCATCGAAGAACAACCGCAGATTCTTCGACTCACCACCCCCGAACTGAAAGACGTTCGGGGCCCCGTTCGCTCAGAATGACAGCCAGTTTTGTGTTGCGTATTTCAGACTCAGGACACTCAGTGTGGTGTCGCAAAAGTTCGTGACATAAGTCGCAAAGAGCAACCGCAGATCCTTCGACTTCGTTTGGCCGAAAAGCCGGCCAAACTACGCTCAGGATGACAGATCAATTCTGATGCGAACTTTAGAAACAGGACACTAGAAGCTGTCTAACAAAATGGTCTAGCACCGCGAAAGGCGTCCCTCAGGGGCTAAAGCCCAGCGATTTACGCGACGTTTGCGGCACGACTAAAGTCGTGCCCTTTTACAAAGCCATTGATGAGACCGGTTCTAGACGCTCAGAGCGATTCCAGCCTTCGATTTGAGATTCTGCAAGGGTCATGTAATACGTGTTTGTTCGCGCTACTTGACCATTTTTCCTTCTCCTGGTTTCACATCTCCACAATCGGAACCGAGGTAGTGCGATGTCATCGACATGTTGATCGTCATGGGTTGGGGCAGGTTTGGCGCGGCGATCTTCATGACCATTGTTCCATGGGAGTGTTCAGCGCTGTCGATGAGAATGTCGACATGGGTGGTGGCTGAGCCACCCCGGCAAGCTTCGTCGAACGAGACTTCGTGAGCGTCCTGATGCAGGTTACTCATGATGCAGTCATGTTGCTGCCTGGCATTGAATCCCTGGATGTCACGCTTCCACTCTTCCGGGGTCAGGCAGGACTGGGTCACATGCGCGCGACCGAGAGCTGAAGCCATTCCGGCCATCGGGGTGTTTTCAATCCCAGTCACGATGGAGGTGGTTTCGGTTTGCCAGAGCCCCATGGTGACGGGCAGGGTCTCGGAGATCTGTGCGACGGCGGCAACGGCAAGGGCGAGGATGGCGAAGGAGAGCAGAATTGGCAGCATGGGCCGTTCTGCAAATTGTTTCTTCATCGCGGGGATTCCTTCCGGGTGAGATGGCCTGCACCCCGGCAGGCGGCGCATGGTGCTCAGGTTTATAGCACAATGTGAGCGCGGGTAGCTACATCTGCTTTCATGAATTTCCCAGCGTGGAGTCGCAGGGGCGAAGGTTGTTTTTCGCGGCGGGTCTTCGCGCATGGGTTTCTGCGGCGAGATCGGGCATTTCGCGCGTTTCCGGCGCCAGATCAGGCGGTTGCGGCGCTGGCCACCTGTTGCAAGCCGCGCGCTTCGATTTCGAACTCGCGAATCTTGTACTTTTGAATTTTGCCGGAGAGTGTAGCCGGGAAGTCGTCGACGAAGCGAACGTGCTCGGGAATCTTGTAGTAGGCGATCTGGCCCTGGCAAAAGGCGCGAATCTCTTCTTCGGTGGACTCAAGGCCGGGGCGGAGGCGCACCCATGCGACGACGATTTCGCCGAGGCGGGCGTTGGGAATGCCGACCACCTGGACTTCACACACTTTGGGATTGGTGTAGAGGAACTCCTCCACTTCGCGGGGGTAGATGTTTTCGCCGCCGCGGATGATCACATCGCGGGACCGACCGGTGAGGTGGATGCAGCCGTCGTCGTGCATGACGCCGAGGTCGCCAGTATGCAGCCAGCCGTCGGGCTTGATGACCTGCGCGGTGCCGTCGGGGTCGCCGTCGTAGCCTTTCATGACGGCGTAGCCGCGGGCGCAGATTTCGCCCTGCTGGCCGACAGGGAGGGTCTCGCCGGTTGCGGTAGACACCACCTGAATCTCGGTCTGGGGCATGGCGCGGCCCACGGTGTTGACGCGAATCTCGATGGAATCGCCGGCATCGCTCATGGTGACCACGGGGGATGTTTCAGTCTGGCCGTAAGCGATGACCAACTCGCGGATGTGCATTTCGTTGAGCACGCGCTTCATGAGTTCGACCGGGCAGGGCGCGCCGGACATCATGCCGGTGCGCAGGCTGGTGAGATCGAAGGTGGCGAAGTCGGGCAAGCCGAATTCCGCGACATACATGGCAGGCACGCCATAAACGGAGGTGGCGCGCTCGTCGTGAACGGCCTTCAGGGTGGCATGGGCGTCGAAGGTCCAGTTGGGAAAGATGAGGGCAGCGCCGCTGTTGACGGCGCTCATGGTGCCGATGACGCAGCCGTAGCAATGAAAGAGCGGCACGGGCACAACGATGCGGTCCTGCTCGGTGTAGTGAAATCCCTGGGCCAGGAACTGTCCGTTGTTGACGATGTTGTGATGGGTGAGCATGACGCCCTTGGGGAGACCGGTGGTGCCCGAGGTGTACTGGATGTTGGCGATGTCATCGATGGCGACGTGATCGGGCAGGCGGCCATCGGCGTCGAGCAAGGCGGTCCACTCGGGCGAGTCGAAGTAGATGGTGTGCTCCAACTCCAAGGTCAGCCCGTGGCGTGCACGGCCCAGGATTTCTTCGTAATCGGCGCGCTTGTCGGTGTGCCAGAGGAAGAGGGCCTTCATCCGGGAGCGGGCGAGGGTGTAGCTGAGTTCGTGGGAACGGTACGCGGGGTTCACGTTGACTAGGGCGGCTCCGGCGCGGGCGCAGCCCATGTGCATCATGACCCATTCAATGCAGTTGGTGGACCAGAGTCCCACGCGATCGCCGCGGCGAATGCCGAGCGACCAGAGCCCGCGCGCGATGCCGTCGGCCGCCTGGCTGAGCTCGGCCCAGGTCATGCGGCGGGATTGGTGGCGCGAAGCGACAGCGAGGCGATCGGGAAACCGGCTGGCGGTTCGATGGAGGAGGTCGCCGATGGTCAGCGCCAGCAAGGGACGGCCGGGGCCGGAACTGTAGCTCAACGCAACAAGAGTTTGATCAACGGGCATACGACAGGCTAATGGACGACAAGCGAAAGTGTAAATTGCCAAACGACTCCGGAAGTGTGACCCAGTTCACAGCGGGGAGCGGCGGGTGGGGCACATTGTGTCACCATGTCCAACGCGCGGCGGGAATTTTTGCAGTCCAGTGCGGCACTGGCGGTCGGTCTGGCGGTGACCGGGGCGGCAGCGGAGCCAGGTTGTGAGGCAGGTGCGGTTGCCGGGGCGAGCGGTCGTGCGGTAACCGGTGCGTCGGCGATCCAGGCGGGACTGCCGCAGATTGCACCAGGCGATGCGGCGTCGATTCAGGTTCCGAAGATGAAGTTCGGCGGCGTGGAGATCAGCCGGCTGGTGCTTGGCGTGAATCCGATGTATGGGTTTGCGCACTACAACAGCAATTTCAGCAAGGCAATGGCGGATTGGTACACGCAGGACAATGTCTGCGCGGTGATGCACCGCGCCAACAGCTTCGGGATCAATGCGTTCAACTACGTGAACATGGGACGCGCACCGCAGGACCTGGCGCGGTTTCAAGCCGAAGGTGGCATGATGCATTTGATTATCCAGGTAACGGCGCGCGATGACGAAGCGGCGCTGGCGAGAGACTTGAAGCCGCTGGCCTTGCAGCGGCGAGGCGAGGAGCTAGACGCAGCTTTCCAGAATGGCACGATGTCGAGCGAACGCGAGTGGTGCAAACGCGCTCGGGATCTGGGCGTGCTGGTGGGGGTGGGCACGCACAAACCCGAGGTGATCGAACTGGTGGAGGAGCAGGGATGGGACGTGGACTTCTATTCGGGGTGTGTCTATAACCGCACGCGCACCGAGACGGAATGGAAACAGATTCTCAATGGCAACCTGATCGAGATGCCTCACGAGATCTATCTGCAGAGCGACCCGGCGCGCATGTATAAGGTGATGCGGCAAACCGCAAAGCCCTGCTTCGCCTTCAAGATTCTGGCTGCCGGCCGCATTGGCGACGACGGCGTGGCGCAGGCTTTTCGCACGGCGTTTGAGAGCATCAAGCCGATTGATGGTGTTTATGTCGGCGTGTTTCCCCGGCGCAAGGACGAAGTGGAAGAAAACGCCAGGATTGTGCGCGACATTTTGACACGCGACCGTGCGTAAAACCGGGCCTTAGTGCGTTTTCGGCTTGGGTGTTTAGGGTTGAGAAAGACGTCTGGGGCTTCCACCCTTTGTGCAAAAGCGCACAAAGGATGGGGTACTGAGTTCTGTTGGCACTTGAATCGAAACCTAGAGCTGGTTGCATAAATGTTGCTCGACGAGCGAGGGAGCTTCCCTCAGGGGCTAAAGTCCCGGATTCTATACGTCTCTGACGGCACGGCTGAAGCCGTGCCCTTTCAAAACTCCATTTATGCAACCAGTTCTAATGTGGTGAGTCTGAAGTTCATCGAAGAACAACCGCAGATTCTTCGACTCACCACCCCCGAACTGAAAGACGTTCGGGGCCCCGTTCGCTCAGAATGACAGCCAGTTTTGTGTTGCGATTTCAGACTCAGGCCACTAGTTCATGGCACGGAACGGCTCCGTCTCAGGTTCCGTCCAGGGGGACGCCGGATCACGCTTGTGGCGATTCCCACTGACCCGTTTCGCCGGAGCGGAAGATCGCTTCAATCACGGCCATGTTTTTAATCGCATCTTCGAGCGGGACGGGGACTTCAGTTCCTTCAAGAACAGCTTTTGAGAATGCATCGCCCTGCATCGTGTACTGATCGGACACGGGGAAGGTCTCCGTGGTGATTCCGCTGCCGGTCAGGTCGCCGGTGGAGTCGATGAAGATGCGGGTGGGCCGGTCCATTGGGGCGTTGAAGGGGATTTCGATTTCGATGCGCCCTTGGGTCCCGAAGAATTGCACGCGCTGATAGGGGATGAGTTGCATGCTGCAGGTGAAGATGCATTGGCCGCCGGGAAAATCGAGTATCGCCGAGGTCAGGCGGTCAGTGTGGAACGCGGGATCGCGGTCGATTTTGGCGACCACCCGCGTTGGCTCCTGGGCGAAGCCATAGCGCGAAGCCTGGATGCAATAACAGCCAATGTCGTAGAGCGCGCCGCCGCCGCACTCCACCTGGTTGCGGATATTGGCGGGGTCGTTGTTGAAGTAGCTGAAGAAAGCGAAGATGGAGCGCAGTTGGCCAATGCGGCCCTCATTGAGCAACTCGCGCAGGCGCAGCCATTGGGTATAGCTACGGATCATGAAGGCTTCGCCGATTTTGACCCCGGCGCGGGCGCGCACCGCGAGCAGGGTTTCCGCCTCGGCCACGGTCAGACTGAGGGGTTTTTCGCAGAGGACATGCTTGCCGGCTTCTGCTGCCTTTGCAGTCCATGGCACGTGCAACTGATTGGGCAGGGGGTTGTAAATCGCATCGATACTGGGGTCGGCGATCAACTCTTCATAGGACCCATAGGCCGTGGGAATGCCGAGAGCGTCAGCCGTCTTTCTGGCATGAGCAAGGTTGCGCGAAGCGATGGCGTCGACGGTGGTGAATTGGCCCTTTTGCATGGCCGGAATCACTTTTTTGAGGCCGATATTCGCGGTGCTGAGAACTCCCCAGCGAAGCTTGTTTGGCATGGCGGTAATGATAAAGGAGCGCGCTGGATTGCGCCTGTGGAACCGACCATAACCCGAGGGCCGCCGAACCTCACGGGATACTATTGACTGCTCAATATTTGTGTTATGCTCTTCGCAGTTTTTAGACGTTCCCCCTATTCCCCTCTGACCTTCGGGCCCCAAAAACGCGGAGCAAAGCTCTGCCCAGGATGGATATCAATGAAGGCGCTGGTCCAACGGGCTGTGCCCGCCCTCCGTCCCCTGTGGTTCATCGTCTGTTTGCTCCTCGCGATCAATACGCTTCGAGGTCAAACTGCCACACAGTCTGCACAACCGCGCATTACAGGAAGCGTCGACGACTCTTCCCGCGTCACGCTGCAGGGCAATACACAACCGTTTGCGCGAGCGCAATATGACCTCGGGCCGGCACCGGTTTCAATGGCCGCCAATCGCCTGTTGCTGGTGCTGAAACGCAGCAAGCAGCAGGAGGCCGACTTGCAAACCTATCTGCAATCGGTCGAGGACGCTCATTCGCCCAATTACCGGAAGTTCCTGGCGCCTGAGGAATTTGGCAAGAGATTCGGAGTTGGAGACTCCGATCTTCAGACGATTCAGACATGGGTTTCAGGTCACGGGTTCAAGATCGATAAGGTTTCCGCGGGGCGGATGACGATCGAACTGTCGGGCACAGTCGGCCAGGTTGAAAGCACTTTCCATACGCCGATACACAGCTACCTGGTTGGGGGGAAACAGTATTGGGCCAATGCGGCCGACCCGCAGATACCGGATGCGCTGGCTCCGGTGGTGGCCGGTTTTGCATCTCTGGGCAGCTTCAGACCAAAGGCGCAATACATCCGGGGACCTAGCGGCAGATATGACTCCAAAACGCACACAATTACTCCGACTTACACCATTGGAAGCGCCACCTCCGGGTATTACATTTTTCTTGGCCCTGCAGACGCGGCCACAATCTATGACACCCCGAACGCGCTCAATCCGAATTACACCGGCACCTCGTATGACGGCACGGGCGTGACCATCGGCATCGCCGGTGACTCGAACATCGACTTGACGCAGGACGCAAGCTATCGCGCGACCTTTGGCCTGGCTGCGAAGGCGCCAACGGTAGTCGTGGACGGCACCGACCCGGGAGAAAATGGAGACGCGATCGAGGCATACCTTGATACCGAAGTAGCCGGCGGAATCGCGCCCAATGCGAATATCATCCTTTATACTGCGGCAGATACCAGTTACCAGTCAGGATTATTCCTTGCCATTGCACGAGCCCTCGATGATAACCAGGCCGATATTCTGAATGTAAGTTTCAGCGGGTGCGAATCCCAGATCGGGGCAGCGGGGAATCAGTACATCTCGGACCTATGGGAGCAGGCCGCGGCGCAGGGCATCTCAGTGACCGTTGCCTCGGGCGACAGCGGGTCTGCCGGGTGCGACAATCCGAACACTGAAACCGTGGCTGGTAATGGGCTGGCGGTGAACGGCATCAGTTCAACGCCCTTCAATATTTCTGTTGGCGGAACAGACTACGACGCTCTTTATGGTGCGACTTTTCCGGCCAGCTTCACGAACTATGTCGATATAACCAACACGTTGCCCAACCACCGAAGCGCACTGATGTACATTCCCGAGGAACCGTGGAATGACTCCACTTCTTCAAATACTTCAATTGCGTCGAATGAACCGCTTTCTACACTGGCAGGCGGGAGCGATGACATTGTTGGGGGGGGCGGGGGACTGAGTACGGTCTATGCAATGCCGACGTGGCAAACCGGTTTCGCGGCTCCGGGCGGCCGGAATCTTCCTGATGTTTCATTGCTTGCGGGTAACGGATTTTATGGCGCCGTGTGGGGTATCTGCACGGATCTTGACACGGATTCCTCGGGGAATCCAATCGCTGACTGCGCAGCAGGCGCTACGGGGAACAACTTCAGTCTGACGGGCGTTGGAGGCACTTCGGCAGCCGCGCCGGCCTTTGCAGGCATGCTTGCGCTTACGATGCAGAAGGCGGGGTCCCGCCTGGGGCAGGCAGATTATGTGCTCTATAACCTGGCTAACTCGAAGTACGCTACGGTCTTTCACGATGTAACTACCGGAGATAACTCGGTAAACTGCACCGCGGGTACGCTTGATTGCGCCGCTAATCCCCTCACCTATGATTTCCTCACCGGTTACAACGCCAAGACCGGCTACGATGAGGCGAGTGGCCTGGGAAGCGTGGACGCAACGCAGATGCTCAACAACTGGGCGGCTGCGGGTCTTGCTTCTACGACTTCGTCGCTGCAACTGAACGGAGCAACGACCGCTCTGAATATCACCCACGGCCAGAGCGTCACCGTGAATGCAACTGTGACGAGCGGCACCGGCACGCCCTCAGGGAATGTTGCGCTGGTGGACAATTTGAGCGGGGCGACCCTGTCCAACAACGGAAGTATCGCCATGTTTACGCTTGCGAGCGGCGCCGCAACGGGCACCACTACGGATCTGCCGGGCGGTTCGTACCAGGTCTCGGCTCATTATGGCGGGAGCAGCGCTTTTGCCGACAGCGATTCGAATGCGATTCCGGTGACGGTCGCAGCCGAAAGCAGCACCACGGCCTTGAGCGTCGTGGGGTACTACGATCCGGTAACGAGCAATTCATCTTCTACGCCGTATTACGGACTCATTTACGTAATCGATGCGCAGCCCTATGGCAACAGCGCGTCCGCCACAAGCCCGAATGGAACTGCCACGGGCACAATCACGTTCAAAAACGGCACAGCGACGTTGGGAACAGCGGCGATTGACAGCACCGGCACTGCGGAGCTGCAGACTACCGCGCTTCCAGCCGGCAGTGACAGTCTTACCGCAGCGTTTCCAGGAGACGCGAGCTTTCTTGCGAGCACGAGTTCGGCCTTGCCGTTGATGGTCGTTCCCGCGGTCACTGCCATTTCGAGGCCGTCGATTCAGCCCGGCCTGTTTGTCACTGCGGGCACCACCGTCACCATGTCGGTCAGCCTTTCGGTTCATAGCGCCGGCGCCGCGCCTACGGGCAGCGTAACTTTTCAGAATGGCACATCGACTGTGGGGACGGCTCCACTGGCTGGGACCGCCGGATCAAGCGCGGCGATTGCCGGTGGAACAGCCAGTTTCTCCACCGCGAGCCTGCTTGCCGGGACGGACAGTATTAGCGCCGTCTACAGTGGCGACAGCAATTATGCCGGCGCGACGTCGACCGTGGTCTCGGTATCCGTCCAGAAGGCGGGGACCTCCGTTACGGTGACGCCTTCGTCCACTTCGATCCCGGTGAATGAACCGCTGCAGGTTACGGTTACCCCGGTCCCTGTGGCCGGCCTGCCGTTGCCGTCGGGGACGGTGCAAGTGGGCATGGCCGGTGCTCTGCAGCCCGCTGTGACGCTAGCGAATGGGACTGCGACGGTTACGATTCCAGCGAACACGTTGCCCGTGGGGACTGACTCGATTGTTGGGAGCTATAGCGGCGATGCGAATTACGAAGGTGTTTCCGCCAACACGTCGGTCACTGTGACCACCGCACCGCCTCCGGGACTTACTCTCGTCGGCACGGCAGTCACGATCGCCCCCGGTGCGACGACCGGCAACTCCTCTACGATTACGCTCACTCCCGTCGGAGGGTTCACAGGAACCGTTACTCTAACGGCGGCCATCACGAGTAGCCCGACTGGAGCCGTCGATCCGCCCACTCTCAGCTTTGGGGCGACGAGTCCGGTGAGCATCACGGGAGCAACGAACGGGACCGCGACGCTTACGATTGCAACAACGGCGGCGACCACTGGCGCCTTGCGACGGCCTGCGCGTCCGGGCTCGGGTCGGGGTGCGGGTTGGGCCGGCGGCGGTGCGGTGCTGGCCTGCATTCTGCTGTTTGGCGTCTCAAAACGCCGGCGGCGGTGGCAGACCATGCTGGGCCTGCTTGTCTTTCTGATCTTCCTTAGCGGCGGCATTCTCAGCTGCGGCGGTGGTGGATCAGGCAGTGGAGGCGGCGGTGGAGGCGGAGGCGGTGGTGGCGGCGGAGGCAATCCCGGGACTACGGCGGGGGCCTACACTGTGACGGTCACCGGTGCTTCAAACACGATGGCCCCTGCTCCAACATGCACGGTATCCCTCACTGTGCAATAGTCCGCAAGTCATCGAGGCCGATGCCGGCTAGGGAGGATGCCGCGGTTACACGCGACACTTCATGCGGAAGCCGGCATCAGCGCGCAAGGCGCGGGAAAACGCGACGCCCCTTTCTGGGCGGTGCGATCTGGGCGGTACAATCTGGGAGCGGATCAAGAGGATCAACCCATGGCCCCTGGAAGGGCACTCCGGACTATTTCTGCGTGTCTGGCTCTGTCGTTTACAACACTTCCGAGCACAGCTGTTTCAACAATCGGTACAGAAGCTGACAGCGTTGTCGCGATGCATACCGGCGACAGCTTCGGCCTAAAGAATCATGCGATCGAAATGAAGTGGAATGTGGCGGCGGGCAAGGTGAATGGCCTGACTCTCATCGACCGCTTGCACGGAGCTGAGTTACCGGTCGATGTGCCGTTCGCGATTCTGCTGCAAGACGGAACGATCTACGATGCTGCGAATCTGAGCCTGGTCGAGCCGCCCGCGCTGCGGGAGATGACTCCGCGACCTGACGCATCGCGCATGGCCGAGCGAGTTCACGGCGACGCGTTCGACCTGGCGATGGAGAGCGGCGACCATTCTCTACATGTTCGGTGGTCGCTGGTGCTGCTTGACGACTCGACCTATGTGAGGCAACTTTTGACCATCACAGCGGTTGGGAAGGACCTCCCCATCAGCCGCGTGGAACTGATCGATCTGCATTTGCCGGGAGCACAGGTCAGCGGATCAGTGCAGGGCTCGCCGATTGTGGCGGGGAATCTTTTCCTTGGCTTCGAACATCCACTTTCGCGAAGCAAGGTGACCGGCGATCGAGCCACTGCGTGGATGGATCGCGAACTGCCTTTGCGGGCGGGTCAGTCCATCAGCTACTCGTCAGTGATCGGAGTTGCGCGCGAGGGGCAGATGCGGCGCGACTTTCTCGCATATCTTGAGCGGGAGCGGGCGCACCCTTATAGGACCTTTCTGCACTATAACTCGTGGTACGACCTTGGCTATTTCACGAAATATGACCAGGCGGACGCCCTGGATCGCGTGAATGCATTCGGGCGCGAACTCGAGGAAAAGCGGGGCGTGAAGCTGGACTCCTTTCTTTTCGATGATGGGTGGGACGATCATCAGTCGCTGTGGAAGTTTAATACCGGCTTTCCAAACGGCTTTACGCCGGTGAAAGCAGATGCGGAGAAGTACGGCGCGGAACCAGGCGTGTGGATGTCGCCCTGGGGCGGCTATGATGGACCGAAAAAGGAGCGGATTGCGTTTGGCAAGGCGGCAGGATACGAGATTGTGGCGGGCGGCTACGCACTATCGGGGCCTAAGTATTACACGGCTTTCCGCGACGTCTGCATGGGAATGATTCAGAAGTATGGCGTGAACCAATTCAAGTTTGACGGCACGGGCAACGTGGACTCCGTTGTTCCCGGCAGCAGCTTTGACAGCGATTTTGCTGCGGCGATCCATCTTATTGGCGAGCTTCGCGAGGCCAAGCCGGACATCTTTATTAACCTGACGACAGGCACCTGGCCCTCCCCATTCTGGCTGATGTATGCCGATTCGACCTGGCGAGGCGGCGAAGATGATTCGACGGCCGGCGTGGGAAGCTATCGCGAGCGTTGGATTACGTATCGCGATGCGCAGACTTATCAGAACGTGGTTCAGAACGGGCCTCTGTATCCGCTGAACTCACTTATGTTGCACGGGATGATTTACGCGCGATTCCATAAGTACCTGGATAAAGATCCTGGGAATGACTTCCGCAATGAGATCCGGTCGTACTTTGGGACTGGGACACAATTACAGGAGATGTACATTACTCCGTCGTTGCTGACTCAGGCCAATTGGGACGATCTGGCCGAGGCGGCGAAGTGGTCGCGCGCGAACGCGGATGTATTGAGGGATACGCATTGGATCGGCGGCGATCCAGCATGGCTGGAGGTGTATGGGTGGACATCGTGGGCGCCGCGAGAGGGCGTCCTGGTGCTGCGCAACCCGAGCGACAAGGCGCAGACAATTCATCTCAAGCTGCAGGATGCGTTCGAATTGCCTCAGGGCGCCGCGCAGATCTATCGAGCGAAAAGTCCGTGGAAAGACGATGCAAGCCAGCCCGCGACGATGCTCAACGCGCAACAGATGCATGCGTTTCAGCTTGCCCCCTTCGAGGTACTGACGCTTGATATGTTTCCGGAGGTTAGCGCGCACAATGGAAAGAACGAAGAAGGGAAGTGATCATGGCTCGTCCGACGCTTCTGGTTCTGGCCGCTGGAATGGGCAGCCGCTATGGAGGATTGAAACAAATCGATCCAGTGGGACCGGATGGCGAAGCCATCATGGACTATTCGATCTATGACGCACGCCGCGCCGGTTTCGACAAAGTCGTGTTCGTGATCCGGAAAGAGATTGAGCAGCCGTTTCGGCAGACGATCGGTGCACGCTTTGAAAAGCGCATCGCGGTTGAGTACGTTTTTCAGGAGATTGGGAAACTGGTGCCCGGAGGCCAGGTTCCGGCCGGCCGCACCAAACCATGGGGCACCACGCACGCGATTCTCATGGCGGCGCACACCATTCGCGAGCCCTTTGCAGTGATCAATTCCGATGATTTTTACGGCGCGGAAGGTTATCGATTGCTGGCGCACCATTTGCAGTCGGGCACGCCGGACTACGCGATGGTGGGGTATGTGTTGCGACACACGCTCTCAGAATTCGGCGCGGTGGCGCGGGGTGTGTGCCAGGTGGATGCGGATGGATACCTGAGAGAGATTGTTGAACTGAAAGGGATCGAGCGCGAAGGCGGTGGACATGCTATCAATACCGACGCAGAAGGCAAGGTAACAAAGCTGACGGGGGACGAAACGGTTTCGATGAACATGTGGGGATTTACTCCGCGTGTGTTTCGACAGCTCGACGAGCGCTTTCAGAATTTTCTCAAGCTGAACAGTGCCGATGTGAACGCGGAATGTTACATTTCGAGTACAGTGAATGATTTGATTTCGTCAGGAGAGGCGCGGGTGCGCGTGCAGCGCAGCGGGGAGCCGTGGTTTGGCGTTACCTATCGCGAGGATCGCCAACGAGCCGTTGAGAGCATTCGGCGGCTGGTCGAGAGCGGCGCCTATCCGAAAAGACTCTGGTCATGATCCAGGAACACGACGTTGGCGCGGTCGCTGGTCAATTTGAAATCAGCGGTCAATTCGTGAGCGCCGAACTCTATGGAAGCGGTCACATCAACGACTCGTATTGCGTTGTCTTTCAGCAGGCGCGCGAGCCGATGCGCGTGATTTTGCAGCGCATCAACCACCACATCTTCAAGAATCCGCAAGCGCTGATGGAAAATATCCAGCGCGTGACGTCGCATCTTGCGGCCCAAGTCAATGGAGCGCCAGACGGCGACCGGCGCGTGCTCAGACTGATTCCCGCACGCGATGGTCAGGCTTGGCACATGGATGCGGAGGGCAATACCTGGCGTGCTTATCGATTCATTGACGGAGCGCGCACCTACGATGCCGTCGAGCGGACGGAGCAGGCGTTTGAGGCGGCAAAAGCGTTTGGGCGATTTCAACAGATGCTCGTGGACCTGCCTGCGCCACGTCTGCATGACACGATTCCGGATTTTCATCACACGCCGAAACGGTTCGTGGCGCTGGAGCAGGCAATTGCGCTGGATAACGGAAGGCCGGGCTATCCACGCAAAGGCGGAGATCGAATTCGCGCTGGCTCATGAGCCGATCGCGAGCGTGTTGCTGGATGCGCACCTGCCGGAGCGCGTCACGCACAACGACACGAAGTTCAACAACGTGATGCTGGATGACGCGACAGGCGAGGGGATCTGCGTGATCGACCTGGATACGGTGATGCCGGGATTGGCGCTCTACGATTTTGGCGACATGGTGCGCACGACGACGAGTCCGGCGATGGAGGATGAGCAGGATTTATCCAAGGTGAGCATGCAGTTTCCCATGTTTGAGGCGCTGGTGCGCGGTTATCTCAGCTCGGCCGGGAGCTTTTTGACCAAAGCGGAAAAGCAACACCTTGCCTTCTCGGGCAAGCTGATCACGTTTGAAATCGGCATTCGGTTTCTGACCGATTATCTTGCCGGGGACACGTATTTCAAGGTGCATCGCGAAGGGCACAATCTGGACCGGTGCCGGACGCAGTTCAAGCTGGTCGAGTCGATCGAGGAGCAGGAAGACAGAATGGAGCGGCTGGTCGAGAGTGTTGCCGGTTGAGCGGAACTGCAATTATGAGGAGTCCGTCGGCCTAGTGCTGGTTGCATAAATACCGCTCAGTCCCCAGCAAATGCATTCCTCAGGGGCTAAAGCCCGCGCGATTCCTAAGGCTTCCACGGCACGGATAAATCCGTGCCCTTTCAAGACGCGAATTATGCAACCAGTTCTAGTGTGGTGAATCGAAAGTTCGTTGCAGAAATCAAACGCCCGAACCGCAGATCCTTCGACTCCATTTGGCGCAAAAAACGCGCCAAACTGCGCTCAGGATGACAGGGTTTTTGTTTAGCGAATTTAAGACTCAGGACACTCGAAGCTGTCTCATAAATGGTCTAGCACCGCAAAAGACGTCCCTCAGGGGCTAAAGCCCAGCGATTTACGCAACGTTTGCGGCACGACTAAAGTCGTGCCCTTTTACAAAGCCATTTATGAGATGGGCTCTAGGCCGCGACCTGTTTGTGCGCAGCATGGTTGTGCGCGGCTGCGTCCAGGATGGCGCCCATGACGGTGAATGAGTTGATGCCATAGAGGCAGACAACGGTCTCAATGCCGCCTCCGGTCAGCACCAAGCGAGTTCTTGAGAGGAAAAGCATGACAACCGAGGATTCAAGGCGATCGCGGAAGCGCAGATTGCCGTAGCTGTATTTGCGGCCGGGAACTCCGCCGCTATAGTCCTGCAGTTCGATCAGGTTGAAGGTGACGTCGATACTCGAACCGCCCGCCCAGGAGATTGTGCCGGCGGCGTTGATGATTTCCAGAGTGGTTCTGGTTTCCGCTCTGGTTGCGACTGTATCTCTCATTAAGGGACCTCAATAGGTGTCTATGCTGCCTACGTTACCTCGCATTGAGGGCTGCTTCTGTGATTTGGATCACCTCCGCGGGTGAATTGAAGGGATTTTTGTCCGAATTGGGTTGGGTGCAAAATCGGTTCGGCTGGTGTGAACCGGCAACCTCCATTGCGGCCGGGTGCGAATGTGACTTGACGCACAGACTGAGTGAGTCGGATCTACGCAATATGAACGGGAAGATCGCTCGCCGCGCGGCTCAGATCAGGCAATCGATGAGCCTTCTGCGGAAGTCATTTCGGCGCGCTGGAGATGCGCATGCTCTCTCCCGAAAAGCCCGTTGTTCTCACCCGCCGTCAGTTTGTGGCAGCTGGCGCTTTGGGAGGTGCGGCGCTTGCTATCGGCTGCCGGAGCCAGAAAACGGGAAGCTGGGAGTTCCTGAGCGACGAGCAGGCGCGGACCCTTGGAGCAGTTTGCGATCAGATTATTCCGGCTGACGAGTTCCCGAGCGCAACGCAAGCCGGAACTCTGAATTACATCGATCGCCAGCTGATCCGGCATTATCGCCGCCATCAGGATATTTACAAGCGCGGGCTTGAAGAGGTTGAAACATTGAGCCACGGGCGGTTCGGGAAGCGGCTGGATGCGATCTCTTCCGCGCAGCAGTTGGAGATTGTCAACGACCTCTCGCAAAAGGAACGGCGCTTTTTTGAACTGGTGCGCAGCCACACATTTGAGGGGTATTACGGCTCGCCGCGGCACGGCGGCAATCGCGATGCGGTGAGCTGGCGCATGCTGGGGTTGGCGGAGCCGCCGGTGCTCGGGCGCGCTCAATACGATCTGCGAAAGAGCCCCGCTTGATGAATCGCGTGAATGCGGTGGTGATCGGCGCCGGCGCCGCGGGCGGCATTGTGGCCAAGGAACTGTCGACCGCGGGCCTGAGCGTCGTGCTGCTGGAGCGGGGCAAGTGGTATACGCCGAACGATTGCCGCAAGGACGATCTGCGCAACCAGCGCACGACCGTGCTGGGCAACGCGTTTGGCCCGGAGGATGAAGGCAATCCGCGCGTGTGGCTCGATGCGAAGGGCGAGCCGCAAATTGTGCAGGCCAGCGAAGGAGCCTACCAGAACAACGCTGCCTGCGTGGGCGGCGGAACGCTCAGTTATGGAGCGCAGGCCTGGCGCTATATGCCGCAGGATTTTCGCATGCGTTCGACTTACGGTGCGCCGCCGGGAAGTTCGCTCGAAGACTGGCCGATTTCCTACGACGATCTGGAGCCGTTCTACGAGAAGGCCGAGTACGAGATTGGCATCTCCGGCGACTACTCGGGCGACGCCATTTCACGGGCCAAGACGGCGCGATCTTCCCATGCCGCCGCTGCCGCCGAATCGCGAGTTTGGCATTCTGGAACCGGCGGCCAAGCGGCTGGGACTGCATCCTTTTCACATTCCCATGGCGCGCAACAGCGTGCCTTACAACGGCCGCGGCGCGTGCATGCGCTGCCGCTGGTGTGTGCGGATTTGCCTGCGAGGTGGATGCGAAGAACGGCTCGCAGAACACGGTGATCCCGACCGCTTTGGCGACCGGCAACTGCGAGTTGCGCACCGAGTGCATGGCGAAGGAGATTCTGACCGACGATCGGGGACATGCGCGCGGCGTGGCCTACTTCGACGCCAAAGGGCGATTGCAGGAGCAGCTCTCCGACATTGTCGTGGTTTCCGCGTGCGCCATCGAGTCGGCGCGCCTGCTGCTGAATTCAAAGAGCCGCCTCTTTCCAGGACGGCCTCGGCAATCGCTACGACCAGGTGGGCCGCAATTTGCAAGGCCACCACTACACCGGCGCGACGGGTTACTTCGACTTCGATACCTACGACGACCTGGGCCCGGGCGCGAGCATCGCCATCAGCGACTACAACCACGGCACTCCGGGACTGTGCGGCGGAGGCATGCTGGCCAACGAGTTCATCCGCCTGCCGATCCACATGGTCGACCGGCTGCCCGACGGATACGCCGCGCTGGGGGCTGGGACACAAGCAGGCGATGCGACACTGGCACAAGCGCAACGATCGTGATCATGGGGCCGACGCAGCAGATTCCCACGGCGGACGGACGCGTGACCGTCGATCCATCGGTGAAAGACAAGTGGGGAATGCCGGTGGCGCGCTTCTCCGGCAACGTCCATCCGCACACGTTTGAGATCGGCGAAGTGCAGGCGCAAGCGCGCCGAAGCGTGGCTGAAGGAAGCGGGAGCGATCCACACCAGCGATCATGGCGTGGCAAACCGGAGATGGTTTCGCGCGGGCCAGCACCAGGCGGGAACCTGCCGCATGGGCAACGATCCGCAGAACTCGGTGGTGAACCGCAACTGCCAGCTTCACGATGTGGACAATGTCTTCGTGATCGACTCGCAGCGTGCATGTGACCAATGGCGGCTTCAATCCGGCGCTCACCATCATGGCCATCGCCTACTTCGCCACCGACGCGCTGGTTCGCAACTGGAAGGGCACGGGATTCCGGTCATGAAGCGATTTCTCAAGGTTGCGGTGGTCGTTCTAGTCTGCGTGACCGGCGTCGGTTTTGCCGGGACTCTATGGCGCATCGAGTTACTATTCATCGCAACACGGGCAGGGATGCGCGGACTGCCACGAGATGGCATCGTATGTGAGCGTTGCGCACGGTTCCGCGCACCGCAATGTCGGCTGCATGGAGTGCCATGACAGTGAGCCTGGCAACGAAGCTGCGGCACATACGCGTTCACCTGATGGGCAACTGGCCTGAGTCGATTCGGCTGCGCGATGTGGATGTGCTTGAGATGGTGCCGAACTGCCAGAAATGCCACCAGCACGAATATGCGTCCTGGCATGCGGGTCCGCACAGCGCGACGTATCAGCAGATCTTTGCCGAATCCGGCGCATAACGCGAAGCGGCGGCTGATGGACGACTGCTTCCGCTGCCACGGGATGCACTTCGACGGTTCGGTGCGCGACCTGGTGCAGCCGCAGAACTTGAAGGGGCCATGGCACCTGACGCGCGCGGACCTGGCCGAATGAGCCGGCGATGCCGTGCCTGGCATGCCATTGGGCGCATCGCGAAGGGGCGCCGGAGACCAAGCCGGCAGAGCGGATCTCGGTGGCAGGCGCGGCGGTCAACGATTCGCTGGCGTTTTATGACCGGCGGGAAAGCATGCATTTTGCCGCGGCGGCGCTTTCGATTCCGCAACTGCATGACGGCGCGCGTCTGGTGAAGATGAATCAGGATGCGCGGCAGGCGCTCTGCTACCAGTGTCATGCTCCGCGACAGCCGGAGGCAGGCTCGGCTGCGGGGGTGAATGCGTGGGGAGCGCAGGTTGGCTCCGGCGACGATCGCACGCCGATGGGAGTGCATGAGGGGTTGAGCTGCGTTTCGTGCCACACCGGGCATAACGAAAATGCGCGGGCATCGTGCAAGACGTGCCACCCGCAGATGTCGCACTGCGGCCTCGACGTGGAGAAGATGGACACGACGTATGCCAGCGCGGGGAGCCGGCATAACATTCACTGGGTCAAGTGCGCGGATTGCCACCAGAACGGGATTCCGAGGGTGAAGACGACGGCGCAGTTGGGGCAGTAGGTGATTTAAGTCGAATGATTTGTTGATGATAATGGCTTGCCGAATGGTCAGTAAGAACCCGGCAGAGCTCAGAACAACCCTCTGCCATCGTGACCCAAAAGTAACCATCTAGATGGTTACTACCGGGTAGGGGGGTAGGGGGGGTAGTGGTCGGTACAGACCGGGCGCTTGTCCGACGAAATAGACCGGAGACATTCCTGACACTGCTTCGCGGAGGCCGGATCTTTCGCCTGCCTCTGATTTCCATTGTGCGCTGCGGGCGCGTAATTATCTGCAACGGATATTGGCCTATTTTCGCGTCGGCACTTTGCGAGGTTAGCGGCTTCCCGGGTCCCAAAGTCGGGACGCGGCCCTTTCTTTCTCGACAACGGACTCAACCAGGCGCAACGCCGGCTTGCCGCCTAGGGTCGAGCTAACTTGTTCTTTTGGAAATGTGTGGGCACGGGAAGCTTGAGTGCAAAACGAAGCGGAAGATGCTGACGTTCCCGGCAGATGCGGCACCGCGAAGGATACCTCAAAAGAAACAGGAACCAGACGTCCGATGCGCGGAAGCGCGATCTGCGCAACTCCCGCAATCCGCAATATGAGCACACTGGGTGAATGTTGCCCATGTCAAAATTCCAATCTTCAGAGCACATTCGGAATTCAGGTAGACTTTTTGAGCGCTGTGAAAGGTGGCTTTTCCTGGGAAAAAAGCCACTTGAGTGGGTGGTTTCGGACTACACCAATTCCGAAAGTGCTAGAGCGGGTCGGCTGTTGGTTTGGGATCAGCGCGAAAGTCTGACGATTCGCGATTCTGAAGACCGTTTTCGCGCAAACGAGGGCCCTCGATAAAACTCAGGGAATTGGCCGCGTACATAGCCGCCAGGCAAGAGCAACAAACAGTCTGGAGGAAGGTGGGCAAACCATTACTTCCTCAATTTGGATTCGGGGGGAACCGTAGGTTTGTGAGGGGCCGATGATCGGCAGGGGAAGCCGCGTGCAATTATATTTCCACAAGGATGCTGGGAAGGCAACAAGAAAAAGGGAAATCCTTATCAATTATTGAGTCTTGCCCGGACCGGGGACATGGCTGACATTGCTTCGTGGAGGCCCGGCGGCCATGAGGATCGTGTATCCAGGCAATATGAAGGCATGCTCCGCATACAACGACATGAACTAGGGTGGTGTCGCAAAAGTTCGTGACATAAGTCGCAAAGAGCAACCGCAGATCCTTCGACTCAGTTTGGCGCAAAAAACGCGCCAAACTGCGCTCAGGATGACAGGTTTTTTATTTAGCGAATTTAAGGCTCAGGACCCTAGAACTGGTTGCATAAATGTTGCTCGACGAGCGAGGGATCTTCCCTCAGGGGCTAAAGCCCCGGGTTCTATGCGTCTCTGACGGCAGGGCTGAACAGCTTGGTGAAAAACTCGAAATCGAGGCGAAATGGGGGTGGATTTTTGATAGAAAACCATCACTCGCATCTCACCGATCGCTCCGAGGGCATCGTGGAGCCATTGTGTTTTTGAACATTGCTCGCAAAATGAGTTTTTCACCAAGCTGTGAAGCCGTGCCCTTTCAAAAACTCATTTATGCAACCAGTTCCAGGACTTAAGGCAGCACCCATGTGCGTCAAGAGTGTTATTGCCCTTATAAGTAATTGATTTATAATTGTTTTTATGGTGGGCGCTGCAGGATTCGAACCTGCGACTTCCACCGTGTGAAGGTGGCACTCTACCGCTGAGTTAAGCGCCCCGGGGAGGGTTGGCGGAAGTCGCGCCGGAGGGGCATCCCATGGGTTAGAGTAACACCAGCAGGGCTTTAGGCCAAGCTGTGCCGCGGACCGCCCCGGGGCAGGCCAGGAGCCTTCGATTCTCGATGCGCTGGAAAGCCAGATTGATCCGCGACGAAGGCGAAACCGCACGTGACGGCGAGGCGGAGCTGCGTGCCTCGGACGGGCTGAGTGGGGCCGGGCTAGGCGGGGTCGGGATGGGCGGTGCGGTTCCGGGTGCGACGGGCCATGGTTTTGGCGGAGGCTCTGGCGCGGGGATTGGCTTGGGGTCTGGATTGGGTTCGGGCGGCTTCGGTCTGACAGGTCCGGGTACGCGTCCGGGCACGCAACCGGGTACGCAACAGGGCACTCAACAAGGGACGAAACAGGGGACGCCGCAAATGGCTGCTGGGCCGTCAGAAGGTGAGGCCAAAGGGGATGCGGGGGCCAACGGGCGGGCCGGGGGCGGCAAGGCTGGATCGGGTGGACACGCAGAGGGGGGTGGCGGCAGAGCCTCCGAAAGCCCCGGGGAAGACCCTAAATCCGGCCCAGAAAGCGTAGATCCGGCGCAACCTTCCGACGCGGATGGGGTTCCAGAAGATATGGCAACCCTAGTACTGGACAATCCGGTTCTGGGAGCGAACCCGGCGTCAGGGCTGGGAGCGCAAGGGCCCGGCGCGGCGGGGCCGGACGCTCGTATGATGCCCAATTACGCGACGGACGAGTCGAGCGACGCCGCCATTATGCTGCGCGTGGCAGCGGGCGACGAATCGGGCTTTAACGTACCTGGTGGAGAAGTACCACCGGGCGATGATTCATTTCCTTTTCCGGATGGTGCACAACCAGGCGGTTGCCGAAGAGCTGGCGCAGGAGGTGTTCCTGCGGGTTTACCGCTCGCGGGAGAGCTACCGGGCAGAGGCCAAGTTCACGACGTGGCTCTACCGGATTGCGACCAACCTGGCGGTGAATCACGCGCGGGACACGAAGCATGAGCGGAGCGGCGCAGAATGTTTATCTGGACTCGCCGGACCCGGAGACGGGAACGACGCCGGACGTGGCGGACGACGAGCCGACGGTGGAGCAGCATCTGCTGCGCGACGAGCGGATGGCGGCGATTCGCAAGCACGTGATGGCGCTTGCCGGAGCGGCAGCGGATGGCGGTGCTGATGCACAAGTACCAGGGGATGGATTACCGGCAGATCGGGGACGTGCTGAAGCTGAGCGAGTCGGCGACCAAGTCGCTGCTTTTTCGCGCGTACCAGACACTGCGGGACAAGTTGAAGGAATTTGTATAACCTCGGAGCGGCGAAGACCTACTGCTGGGGCCGGGGCCAAAAGCGGGCAGGAATGGGATCGGGAATCAAGCGGGATTGATAAAGGCGGGGAGTGGGTGGCAGCGATGGAAATGAACAAATTGAATGGGAACAAATGCACCGGGATGGACGGGAAGCTGGCGGATATGCTGCTTGCACCCGACTTGGTGCCTGCCAAGGTGAAGGCTCATGTTGCGGAGTGTGCATCGTGCCGTGCGGAGTTGGAAGAGCTGCAGAGCACGATCGCTTTGCTGGATACCTGGAAGACGCCGGAGCCGAGCCCCTATTTCATGACCCGTTTTGGTGCGCGTCTTGCTGAGCTGCGCGCGGCGCCCCAGGCGAGCTGGTTGGAACGGCTGCGCGCGCGCTTCGCTTACGGCCCGCAGTTGCATGTGAAGCCGCTGGCTGCGATGGCGCTGACGGTGATGCTGCTGCTGGGCGGCGGCGCGTATCTTGACATTTCAAACTGGGACCAGCCACCGGCGGCTCCGGGACAGGCCGCGGTGGTGCATGACCTGCAGACGCTGGACAACAACGCGCAGCTTCTGGACCAGCTTGAGGAGATTTCAAGCAACGATACGAATTCGAATTGACGGTGGTGGGTCAGTTTGAAAGAACCGGACCTCAGGAGCTAAAGCCCGCGGTCTGTTGCCAGGATTTGATGTACGGGCTGAAGCCCGCACCCTTCAACGCTGAAGCTGGGCACCAGGGGCTTTCGATTTACATTGAATCACTTGATCGGCAGGGGGCCGAGAGACAGGATGATTGGGATCGACATCGCGGGAACGCTTCGCCGCGCAGGCTTTGCTGCGGGGGCCGTGGTGTTGTGTCTGGCGATGGTTTTGTCTCCGCCACTGGCCCTGGCGCGGGGGCAGCAGCACAGTGCTCCCCGGCAGGCGCAGCCGCACTATTCCGCTCCGCGGCCTCAGGCTGCTCGGCCGCTGCAGGGGAGACCGCAAGGCTATAACCAGCCGTCGGAGCGATATGGCCAGGCAGGACAGCGACCCGCATATCCAGGAAATGGAGCGGGTTACCCTGGATCGGGAACTCGCTATCCGGCCTCAAGCAATCCGGGCTCAAACTTTGTGGGGTCGGGTGGGGTGCGTCAAAACTTCCCTCGCTATCTGCAACCGGGTTATGCGCCTCCGGGCCATCTGGGCGCCTGGCTCAACCAGCACCGTGGAGTTCCTTTGCAGGACCAGGAACGGGCGTTGCGGAGCGATCCCAGCTTCAGCCGGCTATCCCCCGCCGACCAGCAACGGCTGGTAACCAGGTTGCACCAGGTGGACCAGATGCCGCAGGCACAGCGTGAGCGCACGCTGGCTCGTGCGGAGGCGATTGAGCGCCTGTCGCCCCAGGAACGGGCGCAGGTGAACGAATCGGGGCGCGCGTGGAGGACCTTGCCGCCCGACCGGCAGGCCGTCATGAGGGATGCATTCAGGAACTTGCGCGAAGTTCCGCCAGATCAGCGGCAGATGGTGCTGAACTCCAGCCGCTACCAGAACGCCTTCAGCCCCGAAGAGCGCGGCATCCTTTCAAACCTGCTGACGGTTGAGCCCTACCAGCCGCCGCGGTGATGCTGCGCGAGCTGTCTGAGCATTTTCGGTTTGAGTGCTTGGGGCTGAGAAAGATGTCTGCGGCTTCCCACCCATTGTGCAAAAAGCGCCCAATGGATGGGGCACGGAGTTTTGTTGGGCACAGAGTTTTCGGCTTACGTGCTTAGGGTTGAGAAAGAAGTCTGCGGCTTCCCACCCATTGTGCAAAAGCGCCCAATGGATGGGGCACGGAGTTTTGTGAACTCATTTATTGCGGAGCTGGACCGCGGACGATCTGAACGAAGTCACCGGGCTGCACATGACGGGCAAACGCGGCCTTCACATCGTTGGCATTCAGCTCAAGGTATTTGTTGGCTGCGTGGATCGGCTCGTCGAGCGGGAGGCCGATTACAGCCCTTCCGAGGAGTCCTCCTGCCACGTCGTCCTCGCTCGACTCGCTGAGAGGAATCTGCCGCAGCAGAAGAGCCTTGGCCTGCTGAAGCTCGGCGGGAGAGACGTCCTGGGTGCGCATCTGGTCAAGATCCCGCTGAATCAGCGCCCGCGCCTTGGAGACGTTCTCGGGATTGCATCCATAGGAGACGGAATAATCGGCACGGGTCTTGCCTGCGCTCAAACTGACGTTGACGGTGTAGACGTAACCTGCGACCTGGCGCAGATCATGATAGAGCCGTGTCGCGTAGAAGCCTCCGCCGAGGACGTGGTTGCCGAGTTGCAGCGGATAGTAATCCGGATCGAAGCGGTTGATATTGAGCTGCTCGGCGAGAGTGACCGTGTCCTGCACGGCTTGACGATCAGCGACGTTGGCGGCAGACGGCTTGTTGAGCGGGACGGGAGCGAGCTCGGTGTCGGGCGGCTTGCCGGTTGCTTTCCACTCGCCAAACCATTTCTGAATGACAGCCTGCGCGTCTTCGGGAGTGACATCGCCAATGACTACGATGGTGGTGAGGTCAGGGCGAAATGTAGCGGAGTGAAATTGTTTGACGTCGTTCACGTCGATCTTGGCGACGGTAGACGGAGTCGGCTCGCGCAAGGCAGGGTCGCCGGCGGGCAGCAACGCCAGATTGAGCGCACGCGAAGTCTGGTAGCCCGGGCTGCTCAATCTGCCCGCAATCTCCTGCTCCGTCTGTTTTTGAACTACGGCGAAAGCATCTGCAGGCAACGCCGGATGCAGGACGTTGTCTGCGAGCAACTGGACTCCGCGCGAGAAATGATCTTTGAGGACATTGACCGAGAAGCTGAAGCCTGCACTTTCACTGGCGGCAATGTCATCGAGCGCTTTCTGGAATGCGAGACGGTCAAGCGACTCGGTTCCGTAGGAGAACATGCCGTCGAGAACTTCGGAGATACCATCCTGGCCGGGCGGCGTCTCCAGATCGGACTCGTGTTTTACTTCGCCGACCACGGATACGGTGGGGCTTGTTTGATCGGTTTTCACGATCAGACGAATTCCGTTGGGCAGTTTGGTGTCGGAGACCTTGATGAATTCCTGCGGAGCCTTGAGCTCGGAGAGCGGGCCCGCTGCCCATGCAGGAAGCTGCACCGGCTTGGTGGGAGCGGAGGTTACTTCTTCGGCCCCGCCAAAGCCTTTTGCGGAGACAGGCTGGCCGGTCGGCACAGGTTTCAGGATTGAAGTGATCGAGTTCTGGTCAACCAGGTATTGTTTGGCCACTCGGTTTACGTCGGTGAGCGTGACGTGCTTGATCGCTTCAATATCTTCGTCGGGAGAATTGCGGCCTTCGGCAGCGAGCGCGTTCGACCAGACGTTGGCCAGGCCGGGGATGGAAGTGCGTTGAAAATCGGCACTGGCGACTTCGCTGCGAATAGCGGCTGCTACGAGGTCTTCGGGCACGCCCTTCTGCGCGTAACTCTGCAGAATGTCGCGCATCTGTTTGATCGCAGTGGACGCATCTGCATCCGAAGGCAGCGCAACCACTCCATAGCCGACGCTGGCCTTGGGGTAGGTTTCAGCCATGCCGAATTCCGCTGCCAGGGCTTTGCCGGCGGGGACCATTCCGTACAGATCGGCACGCTGACTGGCAAGGACATCGGCCAGAATCTGGCTGGCCGCGTAATCCGGAGAGCCGGTGCCAGGGAAGCGGTAGGCGATGAAACCAAGCAGGTAGGGAAGATTGCTATCGAGCGTGAATGTCTCCGACTTGACCGGTTGCAAATCGACCTGGGGATGCGCGGGCAACGGATGGCTGGGAATATCGCCGACGAGCTGCTTGATCCTGGTCATGGTCGCGGCGGGATCGACATCGCCGACGATGACGAGGATGGCGTTGCCCGGGGTGTACCACTTGCTGTAGAAATCCTTGAGCATTTCGCCGGTGGTGGCATCGAAGGAAGGCTTTGTGCCCAAAGGATCGTGAGCGTACGGCGTGCCCGCGAACATGTCCTGATTGAGGCGATCGATAAACTTGTAGGTTGGGTTGGAGAGGTCGCGCGCTACTTCCTGTTCGATGGCGCCTCGTTCCTGCGACCACTCCTGCTGCGAGTCGTCAATGCCGCGCAGGCAAGCGGCTTGCGCCTGAATGGCAACGTCAACGTCGGCCGCGGGCACGGTGGCAAAGTATTGCGTAATATTCTGCTGCGTGTCGGCGTTGTTGCGGCCACCAAGCTGCGCATAAATAGCTGCCGTTTGATCGGCGGTCATGCCCGTGCAGCCGCGGAAGGCCATGTGTTCCTGCGCATGGGCCATGCCGGGGAAGCCAGCCGGGGTCTCATCGCCGCCGACGAGAAAATTGGCTTCCACGGTGACAACCGGGGCCAGCTTGTTGGGAATGATGACGACACGCATCCCGTTGGGCAGGGTGGCGCGCACAACCTGGGCCTGGGTTTGCGCAAAGGATGCGGAGAAGCACGCCGCAATCACGGCGAGCAAAAGCAGCAAGGGGAAAATGCGTTTTGATTTCACTCTGGCTTTCTCTTGTCTCTCTGCCAAGGCAGAGGAATTTTACGGAGACGATTCCGGCCTGGTTGTCACTACAGTCTTGCAGGATCGGCGGTAGCTGTCGAGAGTGCGCCTGCGGCTAAACAGCGGGGGTAAATTGGCGTCAAAGCATCCCGCAGGGGCTAAAGCCCTTCCTTTATTTGTTGCATTTGCGGCACGACTGAAGTCGTGCCCTGTTACAAAGCCTCCGTCGTTTCGAGTTTTTCCGCAGCCTGTAGAGACGTCCGGTTCGCCGGATTCGAAGTCGGACGGCGCCCGATTATGCCTCGCGGGCGCCTGACTATTCCTCCGGGGTTAGACTGCAGGCCGAGGCTGAAAGTTGCATCCCCGCCAAAAGCCCCTCGAGCGAAAATGTTTCCATGTCGCGTTATCTGTGAAGGATAGGTTGCCGTTACGTGGCGAATTCGACTACAGCAGATCGGGAGACTCGGGGTGGCATACGTCGTTTGACATTTGCGGGAGACGTCCAGGTTTGAGTTTTCCCGCACTTTTCGTGAGAAGTGCGACAGAGATGAGCACATAGCGGGAAGCGCCGTCCCTACGGGACTCCGGATGTATTGTTGGTTTCGCTGACCCCACGCTGAAGCGCGGGGCTAACAAGCATTGCGCCTACGGCGCGGGATTTGCGGAGGTTGTTTCTATCTTGAACCAAAGGAAGAGGAGGCCAATTGCGAGCAGCAGGACTAGAAGCTGTCTCATAAATGGTCTAGCACCGCGAAAGGCGTCCCTCAGGGGCTAAAGCCCCGGATTCTATGCGTCTCTGACGGCACGGCTGAAGCCGTGCCCTTTCAAAACTCATTTATGCAACCAGTTCTAGGATTACGCTCGCTGGATTGTATCGCGTCGTCTCTGCTTTCGGTCTATGATGATTCCGTTCGATCGAACAGTTAAGCACTGCAGCGGAACTGCCCAATGGAATTGGGTGGCGCGCAGAGTGTGCGTGGCGGAGGCGTCAGGCGAGAGCGAGGAGATTTATGCGAGCGGTTCATTGGAAACGGCACCTTGCAGCGGCTATCGCTGCGGCAACGATCATGTGGCAAGCAGGTGCGCAGGCAGCAAACGGCATGGCCGGTGACCCTGCGCCACCGCCCCTGCGTGACTTCGTTCCGCTGACGATTTCGCCGCAGGCGCAAGCAATCTACCACAAGCTGTTGCCGCTGGTGGAAGCCATGCGGAAAGGGCAGCAGGTTCCGCAGACGGTGGCCGAATTCGATGCGCGGTATACGCAAACTCTTGCGCGCGCCGAAGCGTCGACCGGGCCGGTGCTCAAGGCACTGGGCGTGACCGACACTTACCTGCACATGGGCGGCGTGGGCGTTCTCGAGACCAAGCCGCCGAACTATCAGGATGACGGGACCGTGTTGATCGACGTTCACGGCGGCGGTTTTGTGCTGGACTCGGCACGCTCATCGGCCGGCAACGATGCGATGATGGCCGTGACCACAGGCAAACGCGTCCTCTCGGTGGACTACACGGTGGCGCCGCATGGCAGGTGGCAGCTTGTGACCGACCAGGTTGTCGCGGTGTACAAAGCGGTGCTTGCCGAGGGATATCAGCCGCACAGCGTCGGGATGTTTGGCGGATCGGCAGGTGGCGATATCGTTCCGGCCAGCATATTGAAGATGCGCGACCAGGGCATCCCGATACCGGGCGCCGTGGTGCTGATGTCTCCGTGCGTGGACCTGCATCTGATCGGCGATACAGAAACGACGCTCGCCGATGCCGATCCGGCCCTCTCAAACAAGGAAGATATTTTCGCCGGTTTCAAAGCGTATGCAGATCCGGCGGACTGGAACAATCCATACGTCTCGCCGATCTTTGGCGATTTCACAAAGGGCTTTCCGCCGGTGCTGATTCAGGTAGGCACAAAGGAGATGATCCTTAGCGACTCGGTGCGGTTCTACCAGGCCATCAAGGCGGCTGGAGGGGAAGCCGAGCTTGATGTATATGAAGGCATGGCACACGGGTTTCAGTCGTACATGGCGGGCACTCCAGAGCAAAAGGCGGCCTTTGTTGAGGTGAAGCGTTTCTGGCTGGGGCATTTGAAGGCGACCGCGCGCTAGGCGGTATCCACATATAGACTTTGCGGCGGTGGTTTTAAATGTTGCAGTTATGGTGTGGCGAGTCGATATGAGTTGAGCGAAGGTCAGTGGGAGCGGATCAAGGACACGCTTCCTGGTCGAGTGGAGCATGTTGGCCGTACTGCGGCCGACAACCGCCAGTTCGTGAACGGGGTTTTGTGGGTGCTTCGTTCCGGAGCCCGCTGGCATGATCTTCCGGAGCGGTACGGCAAGTACAAGAGCGTGCATGCGCGGTTCATGCGCTGGGCGCGGTCTGGCGTGTGGGAGCGCATCTTCGCCGACCTGGTGGCGGACAAGAAGAATCTATACCTGATGATCGACTCAACCATCGTACGGGCGCACCAGCAGGCGGCCACGGGCCGCAAAAAAGGGGCTCCGAAGACAAGGCTCTGGGGCGTTCCCGAGGTGGATTGAGCACCAAGGTCCATCTGCTGGCTGACGAAACTGGCCTGCCGGTAGCCTTCCGCATCACAGCCGGGCAGGCCGCCGAATACGCCCAGGCAATCAGCTTGCTGGAAGGGCAACGAGCCGAAGCCGTGATTGCAGACAAGGGCTACGATTCGACCGAGATCGTCACTATGATCGAAGCGCTGGGTGCGGTTGCCGTGATCCCGCCACGACGGCACTGGAGACAGCCCCGCAGCTACGACCGCACCCTGTACAAACAGCGAAATCTCATCGAACGCTGCTTCAATCGCCTCAAGCAGTTCCGCCGCTTCAGCACCCGCTACTGCCGAAACATCGAAGCCTTCCGAGCTTGCACAGCTCTGGCATGCGCTTGGCTCAGACTCCAGCTATATGTGGATACCGCCTAGTGTGACGCCTTAAAAGTTCATTGCAAAGTTGAGGTCCCTAACTGCAGGTTCTTCGACTCGTCCGCCGCGGCGGACTCGCTCAGAATGACAGTCTTATTTTTTGGCCGCTCAGGATGACGCGGGATTTTTGATGCCAACTTTAGGGAAGGACGCTAGCGGAGGGTATGATCATCGTGTTTTCAGAACAACCGATGAATCTGCAACCAGGCAAAGCGGCGGGGGGGAACGGAGAATGGTTTTGCGGCTGGGGAATAAAGGTGTGCGTTGGACTGCGGGCTTGTTCAGTGTATTAGGTTGCGCGCTTTGTTGTGCTGTGAGCTACGGTGGCGCGCCGGCGAGTTCATCTGATCGCGATGCGGGGGCCTCTAGCTCGACGCCGGGACCGATGGTGCAGATTGAGAGCGGGGCGTTGCGCGGAATTTATATGGGGTCGACGGCCGTATTCGAGGGGATTCCTTATGCGCGACCTCCGGTTGGCAAATTGCGCTGGCAGGAACCGCAGCCGGTCGATCCCTGGAAAGGCTCCAGAGACGCCGCACATGCAGGAACCGCCTGCGTTCAGGATCCGGCGGGACTCACGCCATTTATCGCGCCGATGGCCAAGGCTTATGGCTCAACCTATACGGCCGCGCCGGTTCGCTTTTCTGAGGATTGTCTTTATCTGAACGTGTGGACGCCGGGTTGGCCGGCGCAGCATGGCTTGCCGGTATTGGTGTGGCTGCATGGAGGCTCAAACGTTGTCGGCAGCGGGGCACAGACTACCTATGATGGCGCCTCGCTGGTTTCGCATGGCGTGACCCTGGTGACCATCAATTATCGGCTTGGTGTGCTGGGATTTTTCAGTCATCCGGAATTGACGGCGGAGTCTCCGCATCATAGCTCCGGCAAATATGGACTGCTTGATCAACTCGCGGCGCTTGGCTGGGTGCAAAGGAACATCGCGCGGTTCGGGGGCGATCCAAACAACGTGACGCTGTTTGGCGAATCGGCAGGCGCGATCGATGCGGGGGTGCTGATGGCTTCGCCGCTTTCTGCCGGGCTGTTTCGGAGGGTCATCTCAGAGAGCGGCCCGCTGATCGGAGGGGGAAAGGGGACGACACTTGCGCAGGCAGAAGCCTTCGGAAAAGCAGTCGGCGAGTCGGCGCCCGGCGATCCTCATCTGAGCGGGTTGACAAGACTTCGCCAGATGCCTGCGACGGAGGTGGTGAAGCTGGCGGCCCAGGTGTTGAAGACGCGTTTCAACGGCGTCGATACCGCTTCGCCCGTTGTGGAAGGATGGGTGAACCCAATATCGCCGCAAGCGGCATTTGTGAAGGGCTCGATTCAGAAGGTCGATTTGCTGGTCGGCTTGAATGGCAGGGAACTGAGCGCCTTCCGCGTAGCAGCGGCAGCCTCGTCGAAGGCTCCCGGAAATCCGGCGCAGGGCGGGCCGATGGGAATCATCAAGAAGTTTTCGGATACGGCCCATCCATTTTTTGGTTCCTGGACAGACCCGGCGATTGCGCTCTATCTCGCAAGCATTTTGGTGCACCGAGCCGCGGGGCTGGACCAGGCGGCAAACGACATTGTTGTTGCATGCCCGGTGGGCGCAATGGCTGCGCTGACAACGGCAGCGGGGCAGCATGTTTACGTCTATCGGTTCGACCACACGATTGCAGGAAAGGGTGAAGCGGAACTGGGCGCATTTCACGGCATCGAGATTCCTTATGTTTTCGGTGCGTTCAAGGATCCAAGCTGGCAATGGCTCCCGTTTGGGCCTGCGGATCAGCAACTCTCCGGTTCGATTCAGATGTATTGGACCAACTTCGCGAAGACGGGCAATCCGAATTCCGCCGGGTTGCCGAATTGGCCCGCATGGAGTGATGAGAAAACGGAGTTTCTTCAGATTGACAAGAGCGGTGCAATCTCGGCTCAGCGCAAATTCCCGCCGCTCTTCAGCAGTCTCGATGCTGAGGATCTGAAAAAGAGTCTCAGCACAGAATAAAGAATGAGGGTTCCGCTGATGTACAAGATTCTGTTGAATACGATTTGCGGAGTGGTGTTGGTTGGCAACGTGTTGATGGCGGGGGCACAAACGCCCTGCGAGCAACTTGTGTCGGTTCATTTGCCGGATGCGAAGATTCTGTCGGCCAAGCTGGTGCCGGCGGGCGAGATTGCCAGCGCGAAGGCCTTTGGTACTGTTCCCACGCATTGCGAAGTGGAAGGTCTCATCACGCCGACGAGCGATTCGATGATTCATTTCCGGTTATGGCTGCCGGCGGCCTCCGACTGGAACGGCAAGTACATGCAGATCGGAAGCGGGGGATGGGGCGGCATCATTCTCGATTTGCAGCTTGTGAAGCCGGTTGGCCGCGGCTATGCCGTGGCGGCTACAGATGACGGACACAGCGCCGTCGGTGACAACAGCGGGCGATTCACACTGGGGCATCCGCAGAAACTGATCGACTTCGGGTTTCGTGCTGTGCACCTGACCTCATCCGATTCACGCATTGTTCTGGATGCGTTCTATGGCAGAGAGCAGAAGCACGCCTATTTTGTGGGATGTTCGGATGGCGGCCGCGAAGCGTTGATGGAAGCGGAGCGATTCCCGGAAGACTTCGACGGGATCGTTGCCGGAGCTCCCGCAAATCACTGGACACACCATTTCACCGGTTTCATCTGGAATGAGCGAGCACTTTTTTCGAATGGCGATAGCGTGCTTCCCGCGCAGAAGCTGCCTCTGATCGAAAAGGCCGCGCTGGCGGCCTGCGACAAACTCGATGGCGTTGAGGATGGCCTGATCGAAGACCCTCGCGCCTGCCACTTTGACCCGACGGTTATTGAATGCAAGAGCGGCGATGGCGCCGATTGCCTGACGGCGGCGCAGGTAGAGGCGGTCAAGAAGATTTATGCCGGTCCCAAGGACCCTGTCACCGGTGAGCAGATCTATCCCGGGTACATGCCGGGTACGGAGGCCGAGAACGGCGCCTGGAAAATGTGGCTCCTGGGCCGCGTGCAGGCGCAGTTTGGTAATAGCAATTTTGCCGATGCTACTTATGAAAACGCCAACTGGGATTGGCACACCAGCGACCTGCACAAAGATCTCGAACTGACCGAGCAGAAGGTCGGACCCTATGTTGATTCGTACAATCCCGATCTGCGCAGTTTTCGCGATCGTGGAGGCAAGCTGCTCGAATACCATGGCTGGGGCGATGCGGCAATCGCTCCGCAGGACTCGATCGACTTCTATGGCAAGGTTCAGGCGTTCCTGTCGACCTATCCGGATGCTCGCAAACATGACTCTGAAGATATCCACGACTTCTATCGGCTCTTCATGGTTCCCGGTATGGGCCATTGCTCAGGCGGGGCCGGTGCGGATTCTTTCGGAAACGAGCTGATCACGTCTCCTGGCGTACCGCAGGATCCTGATCATGACATCGTGCTGGCGCTCGATCATTGGGTGGTAGACGGCGTTGCTCCGGAGCGCATTATCGCGACCAGGCCAGCGGGACAGCCGGCGAGCATTGCGACTCCTGAGCCGATGACCCGTCCGCTGTGCGCGTTTCCTGAGGTTGCGCGGTATAGGGGGGGCGGTTCGACTAAGGATGCGGCAAGCTTTGCCTGTGTCAGCCCGCAGGCGCGATGAGGATCAGAGAAGAGCTACGGTTCGGGTTTTTCATGCACGCTTTCTGTTGATGAGGGCTGGCTGGTCTGCCCCTCCGCTGCCTGCCGCGCGGCCTGGAGCGGGAGATCTTGAAAGCTCTGCTTCAAGGCCTCGCGTTGCGCCTTCAGCTTGAGGAACTCAGCCATCTCCTGATTTGCGGATTCGAGATCGCCCGCCTTGCGGCTGGCCTGGCTCAGGTGGTAATACGCGGCGACGTTGGTGGGGTCAAGCTGGATGGCTCGAAGCAGGTACTTGCGCGCGTCCTGAGCCGCATCGGAGGTCAAGAGCAGCATACCAAATCCTTCATTTGCATCGCTGTCATCGGGTTCCAACTCTAGAGCGCTCTTGTAATGTTGGGCAGCACCCGCAAGATCTGAATGTTGCATGGCAATTTCGCCGAGCCTGCATTCTGCTTTTTCGTCCAGAGGGTTGTCCGCGCGGGCCTTCACGTATTCGTCCTCGGCTTCGGCGCGTTCGGATTCTGTTCGCGAGGAGCTCAGTGCTTCGGCGAGCGCAAAGTGCACTCCGGACAAATGGGGATCGCGCTCAATCGCGAGGCGATATGCCGCGATTGCTCCCTCTGTATTCCCCATCTGCGCCATTCGATCACCACGCACCTGAAACATGCGCGCAGAATCGGGATTGAGCTGAGCCATGGTCAGGAATGTTCTGCTCGAGAGAAGCGTATACACCTGATGCGCGGCGTACAGCACATCGGGGTTTCCCGGTTCGAGTTGCTGAAGTTGACTCACCACCTGGACGGCGCGGTCAAAATCGCTCTCTTCAAACAGCAGGCTGAAAAGGATCTTACCCGAGGTCAGGCGTAGCGAGGGATCTGCGACATGCTGGAACGCCTGGTCAAGGTGAGTCACCGCGTTCTTGTTCTGTCCTATCTTCGCTTCGGAGAGACCGCACAGAGCTGCGATATTCCACAATTCCGGTTTGGCTTGAAGGGCGATGGAAAACTGAACCGCGGCAGGTGCGAAATCACCATGCATGTAATAGGCGAGACCCAGATTGGAATGCGCGTTCGCGTTCGTTGGTTCGAGTGCGACTATTTTCTGATATTCCGTAATCGCAAGTGCAGGTTGCTGATTGTGCAGATCCGTCGCGGCCTGTTGTTCGAGCCGGGTGATTTGTACGTCGGTATGATGAGGAGGTGTCTGGGCGAATGTTTTCGAGTCGCAAGCCATCAATGCCGCCACCAGCAAGACGAGAGCATCCACGCGAAGAATATCCCGTGCAGAGTTTCTTGCTCTGTTGGCAATGATGGATGGGTACGCAGTGCGCATCGAAAAGTCCTGACGAGCGAGAATAGCAGAAAGACAGGCGAGTGCGGTCGATGTTGACAATTGAACTGACTGGCAGTCAAACCGTCATGATTCGTTTGAACCATTGATCACTGGTGCATTTGCACCATCGCAGAAACCAGTGTTGCGTACTACAATGCGGCCAGGCTCCCCGCTCTTTTTGCGCTGGCAAGGAAATGATGTGGCTGAAATGGGTTCCGTTCGAGTGTTGGTCGTCGATGATCATCCTGTAGTGAGACGCGGGTTGCACAGCATGCTCGACGGGGAATCGGGGATTCAGATTATTGGACTTGCCTGCTGCGGCAAGGAAGGTCTTTGCCTTGCTGAGAAGCTGAATCCCGACGTTGTCCTGCTGGATCTGCGAATGCCTGACATGGGCGGTGTCGAAGTGATTGCGGCACTTCGCGCAGCGCGGCCGGAGAGCAGGATCCTGGTGCTCACGAATTATCAGCTTGACGAGGACATCTTCAATGCCCTGGAGGCCGGCGCCCTGGGGTATCTGCTCAAGAGCGCTTCACAAGACGAGGTGATTGACGCGATCCACGCGGTGAGCCAGGGGAAACGCAGGATCCCGACGGAACTTGCGATTCGTCTTGCTGAGCGAGTTGGGCGCTCTGTGCTGAGTGCGCGCGAACTGGAGGTTCTGCGATTGGTAGTACAGGGCCTCACGAACAAAGAAATTGCCCGCAACCTCTTCATCAGCGATATTACGGCGAGAAACCACGTCATCAGCCTGCTCTCGAAACTGGATGCGAAGGACAGGACGGAAGCAGCAACCATAGCCATCCGGCGCGGACTGGTCAGGTTGAGCGAATGAGCGCCTTCCGTTCGCATCTGAATGTGGATGGATTTTTGGCTGGGCCGCCGCTCGATTCGATTGCGGATATTCGGCGATGAATACTGGCCCGAAAGGAAAGGCGCGTGCGATCTTCGCCTGTATTGCGGGAACTGTGCTCGGATGCTCGATCATATTGATTCCCGTGATTCGCCCGGTGCCCTCGCCGCCGGTGATCGCATTTATCCCAAGGACCAGCGGCACGAATTTTACCCAAGATATGTATCGGGGGGCTCAAGCGGCCGCGCGAAGCGCCGGTTATGAAGTTTACTGGAACGCCCCGACACGGGAGGATGATGTCGAACGGCAAATCCTGCTTGCTGAGGCTGCGGTGCGAAAAGGGGCGAAGGCATTGGTTCTAGGGCCGACCAACCCCAGTGGCATCACGACGATGCTCGATGAATTCGAAAACCGGCACGTACCTGTGGTGATCGTTCAGACCGAAGCTCCCATCCCTACCGGACCTTTCTTGACTTCCGTAACTCCCGATCAGTCTGAGTTTGGAAGAATCGCTGCGGCAAGAGTGGCAAAGGTCACAGGCGGTGCAGGCGAGGTTGCGATCATCGGGTTGGACCGTGGAACTCCGGAAACCTTGGTTCGCGCGCAGAGTTTCGAACAGGCACTCGCGGCTTTTCCTCAAGTGGAAGTCGTGGCACAGTCACCAGGCGCTGTGCAGACTCTTGAGGCAGAACAAAGCGCGCGGGAGGTGATTGGCGCCTTTCCAAGGCTCAAGGCAATCTTTGCGGTGAGTGCGGATGCCACGCAGGGAGCAATGCTAGCGCTGCAGAGCCTGGATCCAAAACACGGGATTGCATTGATCGGGTGTGATCGCGATCTCTTTCTGGTGGATAACATGCGCAGCGGAAAGATTGACTCTATCGTTGCAGCGGATGGATATCGAATTGGTTTTTTAGCAGTGCGGGCGGCATTAGCCGGTGCGCAAGGTCATCCATTGCAGGTGCCGGAGCACGTAGGGGGTATGCTCTTGACCCCGGAACATAGCGAGATAACGGGCAATTAGGAGCGCAGGCTGAAATCAGGAGCTCAGGCTGCCATGCGGCGAGGGCAAGTTATCGTAACGATTGATTGACGGGGTGGTCGATTGCGACCTCTGGTTCGAGATTTGATTCTGTTTGTAGCCTCGGTTGCAGTGGGTGCAGGCGGCGCTGCGGGAGCTCTCCGGCTGGTGCGTTCGCCGTCCCGGGGTTTGCCTTTCTACGATGATTTTTTGAACGGCGACGCCGCCGAATGGGTCGCATACGATGGGAACTGGAATGTCCATTCAGGCGTGATGATTAACGAGTCGAATGAGCGGGGAGCCAAGCTGGTGACAGGTTCTCCGTATTGGACAGACTACGCATTGGACGCGGATATCTCGCTGAACAGCGCGGGTGAGGCAGGGGTGCTGGCACGGGTATCGGACGCGGAGGCGGGCGTGGATGCCTATCGCGGCATTTACGGCGGTCTGCGCGTGCGCGACGAGGCCCTTGTTCTAGGTGCTGCCGACCATGCGTGGAGCGAGATAGCGGTCAAGGCAATGCCGCAGCCCATTCAATCGAATGTCTGGTACCACATCCGCTTGCAGATGCGCGGTTGCAATGTGAATCTGTCTGCTCGACAGGATGGGAAGAATACGATTGTGCAGCTTGATGCCGCCATACCGAATTGCCCGGTGCGGGGAAAGATAGGTCTGCGATCGTACGACTCGGGCGGGCAATGGAAGAACGTTCATGTGACGATGCTGAAGTAGGTATGTGGTTGGCACTGCGAAAGGCGTCCCTCAGGGGCTAAAGCCCAGCGATTTATGCGGCGTTTGCGGCACGATTAAAGTCGTGCCCTTTTACAAGGCCATTTATGAGACCGGTTCTAGAGGATCGTTGAAACAGGAATGAGTGGGTTGATCAAAAGCGGAATTGCCGTACTGATGTTCGTCGTCGCAGCTTTGAGCGGTGCGGGCGAAGACGTGAAATATTCGTCCATCGCGGCGATTCACGCGCGCCCGCAAACGGAGCGCTCCAGAGCGACGGTGCAAGCGACACTTACATTGAACGGTAATCCCTCTTATGTTCAGGATTCAACCGGCGGGGCTGAAGTAGATGGGCTCTCCACGCAAGGTCTCAAGATTGGCGACGAGTTATTGGTCACCGGACACCCGCAAGATGTGGAGACCGGGCTCACATTGAGCCAAAGCCGGGTGGATTTGTTGTGGCACGGATCTCCCGTGCCGCCATTGTCAGTCACTCCCGATGACGCGGCTCTCGGAAAATTTGCTGCGCTTTTGATTGAAGTGAATGGACGATTTATCGATACGGAGAGACGCAACGGGGAAACCTGGCTCCGGTTGGAGAGTGGGCACAAGGTATTTCTCGCGCGTTTCAATACCGCAGGGGGAAGCAGTCTGCTTCCTCAAATCGAAACTGGTTCGATGGTGCGACTCCGCGGTGTGTGTTCGCTTCAGCCTCGCGATACGCAGTACCAGGGCGGGTTTGCGATTTTGCTTCGATCTGCCGAAGACGTTGCTGTCATTTCCGGACCGCCATGGTGGAGCCTCAGGCATCTGATCGAACTCGGAATCCTGCTGGGGGTGTTGGTTATCGCGGTCCATTTGAGCCTCGTGCAGGTGCTAAAGGGGCGGTTTCGGGCCATCATGGCGGAGCGGTCCAGGCTGGGGCACGAACTGCACGATACGCTGGCGCAGAGCTTTGCCGGTTTGTCGTACCAGATTCAGGCGGCGAAGAAAATTGCACCGAAAACGCATGGCCTGCTGACAAAGCACCTGGACGTTGCGCTCGACATGGTTCGTCACAGCCACGCCGAGGCACACCGCAGCATCATGATGCTGCGCCCTCAGCATCTGGCCGAAGGCGCCGATCTCTCTGCTGCGATTGAAGCCGCCGTGGAGCAAAGCACCAGCGGATGCCGGATTCAAACCCAATTCAAGATCGTCGGGATTGTGGAACGGCTTCCATTGATGACGACCGACACGCTATATCGCATCGCGCAGGAGGCGATTGCAAACGCATTGCGTCATGGGCACCCTGCTTCTCTGGAGATTATTTTGGAGTACAAGCCAGCGACTGTCTCTCTGTCTGTGATCGACGATGGTGTTGGCTTCGATACGAAAACATCCCAGGCGCGAGGGTTTGGATTGGCGGGGATGCGGGAGCGTGTTCGGGCAATGCGGGGAGATTTCAGCATTACCAGCGCGCCGGGCAAAGGTACACAGGTGCAGGCGGAAATCTCGCTGAGACGCGGGTCTGGAGCGCGGGCTTTTTCCGTGCTCTACAAATGGCCTTCAATTTACTGGGAACGGCTCCAACGTTTGGTCCATAATGACAGGCCCGAATCCTCTTAGTTGCGGTGAATCTGAAGTTCGTTGTAGAAATCAAACGCCCAAGCTGCAGGTCCCCGTTCGACTACGGTCGCTTTGCTCCCTTCGCTCAGGGCAGGCTTTCGACTCCGTTTGGCGCAAAAAGCGCGCCAAACTTCGCTCAGGAGGACAGACTCTTGTCTAACGAATTTAAGACTCAGGACTCGTCTCGTTCTGCAGGTCATTTTCGACCTGTTGCGAGAAAGCCCCACGCATCGACCCAGCCACATGGCCCAAGCATGGTGCAAATGCACCAGCACAAATTGGTGCGTTGACATCATGACTGCGCTCTATGTGGAGGACTAGTGTTTGTGTGTTTCCGAACGGGCTTAATCAGTGTTCCGAAAACGTTTTCGATCGCGCATGTGCGGAAAATCGGGTCGGATTGCGCCGACGGTGGTTGTTGAGTCGATAGGCAGAAGATCGGCGCAATGGTTCGAACATTTGTCAGGAGGCACTATGGATTCTCAAGGATCAGGCAACAGAGGAAGGAACGCGGGAGAGCCCGTGGGGTTCCAAATGACCTGGCGGTTACTTGCTGCGGCCGTTTTCCTCATCGCGGTCAGCCTTTGCGGGCGGTCGGTTTACGCGCAGATCGACATCTCTGCATCGCTCAATGGGACGGTTGCGGACCAGACAGGCGGCGTTGTCCCCAACGCGGTCGTCCAGGTGCATAACGTGAATACCGGTGTCGATGCGGCAGCCACGAGCAATGCCATGGGGTCATACCAGTTCGTTTCGCTCGCTGCAGGCACTTACAAGGTGACCTGCGCGGTGGCAGGCTTCAAGAGCTTCACTGCAACGGATGTTGTGCTTCATGTCGGAGGCGTCACTACGCTTCCCGTGACCCTTGAGGTGGGAGCTGCGAACGAAACGGTCACGGTATCCGGGTCGTCGGCGATGGTGGATACGCAAACCGCAAACAATCTGACCACCATTGATCCCGACCTGATTGAAGCGATTCCAGTCTCGGGACGCGATCCGCGCGAGTCGATGGAAGTGCTGATGCCGGGCGCAACCGCCGCAGGCACCGGCTCCAGCTTCTTCATTCCGGTCACCAGCTTCAACGGCGTCTCGCAACTCTCCAACAACTACGACGTGGACGGCGGCGCCATGAACGACTACATGCATGGTTCGGCATCTGCAAGCTTTCCGCAGTCGGAGAATATTTCAGAGTTCAGCGTGGCCTCGGCACTTCCAGACGCCTCAGTTGCCTCGTGGCGCAGGCGGCCAGATTGAGGCGACGATGAAGAGTGGCACCAATCAGTTTCACGGCCAGTTCTGGACCTACCTGCAAAACGGCGCATGGAACGCGAACTCCTGGTCGAACAATTTCCAGGGTATAACGCGGCAACCGTTCAACCAGCAGTGGTACGGCGGCAATGTGGGCGGTCCGGTCTGGATCCCGAAAATCTACAAGGGGAAAGACAAGACTTTCTTTTTCCTTTCGTTTGAGCGCACCAGTACGTCGAAGAATTCAACGACCTCAGGGCAGACCATTACCGAGGCCGAGCGTGGCGGCGACTTCAGCAATTCGCCTGACGGCATTCCGATGGTCAACGGACAGCCGATGCCGACCATTCCTACTTCGGACTTTGGTCCTCTCGGACAGCTCATCAATTCCACTGCCGGAAAAGCCATTCTGCCGGTAGCCACCAGCGGAACGGACACCTTCACCTGGAATCCGAGTGATGTGTCTGTCGTCAAGACCTGGAATGTTCGGATCGATGAGAATTTCAGCGACAAGCATCGTCTTTTCGGAAGCCTGTACTGGTACAACGACAATCCGACCTTTCAGGATATGTACGACGAGTTCAGCGAAGCATCGTGGGCCACGCAGTATCCCAATCCTGACGCAACGTGGGGCGAACCGGTGCAGACAAAGGTCTGGGCAATCAACGACACCTATACCATCACTCCGTCGATGCTGAATAACTTTGTCCTGGGCTTAACGCAGTCGGATATTGAAGTCACCAACACCTGGGCGCCCGGGCATGAGCTATTCGACTCGGCGAACACCGGAATCGCATCGGTGGGCGACACCCTGGCTCCGAGCGTTGCGCAAATCACCACTCCGCGCAATATGGGAGTGGACATGTGGAATGGATACATCAATCCGACGACGATGCACACCTGGGACATCACGGATAACTTCACGTTCACCAAAGGCCGCCACACCATCAAGGCAGGCTTTGAACTCCGAAATTACCACGAGATCTTCTAGCAGACTTATGATGCGGGAGGCACGGTCTCCTTCTCCGACTCGGACAACGTCTACGGGGGGACCGGCAACGGAATCGCGGACATGATGCTCAACGGGGGGCCCTTATCGAATAATGGGGCGCCCGCGGGAAATTTTGGAGCGACCTTCTATCAGAACACCACACAGAACCTGAATATCAACTATCCGGCGCGCGAGGCGTACATCCAGGACACCCTAAAGGTCAAGCCACGCCTGACTGTCATGCTTGGCGCCAGGTTGCAGCCGTATTACGGAATTCGTCCCGCCAACGATGACTTCGTGACGTTCCGTCCAGGCCAGGCATCCACGGTGTTTCCCACGGCTCCGACCGGACTGGTGACGATTGGCGACCGCGGCATTCCGAATAACCTGACCGGCGATCGCTATAACGTGGGGCCGAGCGCATCGTTCGCATGGGACATGTTTGGCAATCACAAGGCCGCACTCAAGGGCGGCTATGGGCTCTACACCGATTACCAGGTTCTGCTAGGATTCAATGGCTACACCACAGCCGCTCCCTATGGCGTGGACTATACTCCCTCTCCGGGACCCGGCCTCAGTCTTGCGCAACCCTATGCGCAATACGGAAGCACGCCGTTCCCGTATACGCCGCCGGGACCGGGATCGCCCGGGACGCCACTCTGGTATTTCCAAATCCAGTAAGCACGATATCAATGCAACCGGGCTATAACTCGGGCCAGATTCACAAGTTCGACCTGGAATTTGAAATTGAGCCTATCAATACGTATGTGATCTCTGCCGGCTGGGTCGCAACCAGAGGAACACATCTGAGCGAATCGCACAACCTGAACTGGCCTCGCTTTGTCCCCGGCGGAAGCACGAACGACACCGCAAATGTGTATTCGCGCCAGCCCTATTATCCGGCAGGGTTCGACCAAATCAACCAGTTCTACTCGGATTACAACTCGATGTATAACTCCCTCCAAGTCAATCTGAAAAAGAGGGCATCGCATGGGTTGACTTTGATGGGGAGTTACACCTACAGCAGTTCCGCAGCGCAGCAAGGATGCCGTTATGAGGCGGACTGCGGGCTGGATTACTACAGCCCAGGCACGGTGCATCAAATGACGGGTGCGGTGAGTTACCAAATCCCGACCTTCATGCCGCAGAACCAATGGTCGCGCAGGATTCTCGGGGGATGGGGCCTTGGAGCTACGGGAACGGCAAGCACGGGCGGTTATGGCAGTGTCGGCGACTATAACTGCAACCAATATAACTTCAAGTCTGCCAGTTGCTATGCCAACTACACTGGCGGAAACCCGCTGCTCTCGAGCCGTAAGAGTGCTGTGACGTCAGGAGGAAGCGAGCTTGGCGTAAGCTGGCTTGATCCGAGCAAGTTCATCAGGGCAGGTGATGCGCTTGAGAATGGTGCGCCGACTCCGATCACTGGAGCAGGTCAGCGGCTGTTCCTGGGCAATGCCGCTTTAGGAGTGTTCAAGGGTCCCGCATCGGGTATTCAGGACTTCAACGCGAGCCTCAACAAGGACTTTGCGATCGTGGAGAACTACAAGGTCAGCTTCCACGCAGAGGCATTCAATGCGCTCAACCACACGGTATTGAATGGTCCCGGATACAACAATACGGTTGGCCCGAATACGGAGGGTTTCGGCATTATCAGTACGGCGAACCCTCCGCGGAGCATTCAGTTGTCGCTGCATTTCATCTTTTGAGCCGGCAGGCCCAGCCGACTCTCGTGCAGCGGTGAGGCCGCAGATTCCTCGCGGCCTCATTATTCTCTTCAAGTACAGCGGCGCGGTAGTAATCAATCGGCAGCGAGGCTGCGCTCCATGACAAGCAGGTCAACCGGCATCGAGGTGGAGATGGCAACAAAGCGAACAATGACTACGAGAAGAGAAATGATGAAGGTTTTGGCGCTCTCCGGGGCGGCCCCTTTGCTGCTGCGTCCTTCCCGAATTTTGGGCGAAACACACACCGAAGGGTGGGAGAAATACGCAGGAAACCCGGTGCTTGGCGGACAGTACGGGACCTGTTTCGATATCTGCGTGTTGCACGAGGGCGGCAAATACAGGATGTGGGTTTCATGGCGCCCAAAGCAGAGTGTGGCCATTACCGAAAGCACGGATGGGCTTCACTGGGGTGCACCTCAGATTGTGCTTCCGCCCAGGCCTGAGACTGGCTGGGAAGATGACATGAATCGGCCCATCGTTGTGCGACGCGATGACGGATATCACATGTGGTACACGGGGCAGGCGAAGGGACACTCAAAGATCGGCTATGCGAAGAGCCCGGACGGGATTCACTGGACGAGACAGTCGGACAAGCCGGTTCTGGAGCCGTCTGTAGGCTGGGAGGGCGTGGCGGTGATGTGTCCGCATGTCCTCTGGGACAAGGAAACCCGCAAGTGGAAGATGTGGTATTCGGCGGGCACGCAGTATGAACCGAATGCCATTGGCTATGCAACGAGTGCGGACGGCCTGGCGTGGGAAAAGTATCCCTCCAATCCAGTTTTGACGCCCGACCCTCATCACAAATGGGAAAGCAACCGGGTCGCAGCGGCGCAGATCATTCACTGGAAGGGATGGTATTACGCGTTTTATATAGGATTTCGCGACATCGACCATGCACAGATTGGTATGGCGCGATCGAAGGATGGAATCACGGACTGGGTTCGTCATGGCGCGAATCCAATTATTCGTCCCACACCGGGCGGATGGGATGCAGACGCTTGCTACAAGCCGTTCGCGGTGCATTCGAGTGACGGTTGGAAACTCTGGTACAACGGACGTCGCGAACATCTTGAACAGATTGGCCTGGTACTCCACCGCGGCGAAGACCTGGGATTCGCGGTGGAATCATGAAGAGCAAGGGGTCCTATTCGATCATCACGGCCAGTCTGGCCGTGATGCTTATTTTGTTGCCGGCTGCGAAATCGATCGCAGCGCGAAAATTGTTGACTCCACCTGTTCTGAATGCCGACAGCTTTCATCATTACTTCATCGACTTTGCCAGCGATGAACAGGAGATGCTTGGGTCCGCTCCTCCAGTGCCGTGGGATTGGTTTGCCGCAAATATTCCCTGGGTTGATCTTCCGGACAAGGAGATGGAGAGGATTTACTACTTCCGCTGGTATGCGTTCCAGAAGCATATCCGGCACACCCAGGATGGGTTCTTGATCAGCGAATTTCTTGACGATGTTCCGTGGTCGGGAAAACTCAACATGATCGATGCGGCTGCCGGACATCATATTCGTGAGGCGCGCTGGCTGCGTAATCCTGAATTTGCGGATGACTACACGAAGTTCTGGTTTGGACCCGAAGGCGAGCCGCGACGCTATAGCTTCTGGGCGGCGGATTCTGTGTATCAGCTCTTTCTGGCCACGGGAGACAGAAACCTGGCGATCGGCCTGCTGCCCGCTTTGGAGCGGAATTATCGCGGATGGGAGACCACTCATCAGGACGCAAACGGGTTGTTTTGGCAGATCGACGATCGCGACGGCATGGAGGATACGATCAGCGGGAGCGGGTATCGACCAACCATTAACAGCTACATGTATGGAGATGCTGTTGCGATCTCCCGAATAGCGGAGATGGCGGGTCAGAAAGAGATTGAGGAAACCTACCGCCTTAAGGCCGAACACCTTCGAGCTGAAATCGAAGCGCGCCTTTGGAATTCCAAGGATCAGTTCTATGAGACGGTCGCGCGTCAAGATACCGACGGATGGACTGACGATCGCGAACTGGTTGGTTACATTCCCTGGTATTTTGACATTCCTGAACGGCAGCACGATGTGGCATGGAAGTTTCTCGATGATCCGCAGGGCTTTGCGGGGCGGTATGGCCCGACGACGGCAGAGCGCCGCAATCCGCGATTTGGATATCAGGTCAGGCATGAATGTCTCTGGAATGGACCTTCATGGCCATTTGCAACAACACAGACGCTTGTCGCCCTGGCAAACCTGCTGAATGGTCGAGAGCAAAGTGTCATCAAAGACGCAGACTACGTTCATCTTCTTCAAACGTATGCGTATTCGCAGCACATTCAAATGGCCGACGGGAAGGTCATTCCATGGATCGATGAGGACTTGAATGCCGACACAGGAAATTGGATCGCCCGCAGCATTCTGATTTCCCAACATAAATTGCCCAGGAACCGGGGCCGCTATTACAACCACTCCGGCTTCGCGGACCTCGTCATTACGGGGCTCATCGGTGTTCGTCCCGCGGCTGGAAACGCGTTCATTTTGCACCCACTGATACCACAGGGGAAGTGGGACTATTTCGCACTCGACGGCCTGCCCTATCACGGACATATTTTGACCGTTTTCTATGATCGCGATGGGACGCACTATCACCGAGGCGCGGGATTGCAGGTGCTTTGCGACGGTTCTCTCGTTGCGCATTCGGGGAAGGTGGAGGCACTTAGGGTCGTGCTGCCTAGAGAATAGAGCTGGTTGCATAAATTCCGTTCAGTCCCCAGCAAATGCATTCCTCAGGGGCTGAAGCCCGCGATTCCTGGGACTTCCACGGCACGGATAAATCCGTGCCCTTTCAATACACGAATTATGCAACCAGTTCCAGGGCGTTTTCGGCTTGAGTGCATACGGTTGAGAGAGGTCTGTGGCTTCCCACCCATTGTGCAAGAGCGCACAATGGATGGGGCACCGAGTTCTGTTCACACTTGCCTGCCCCCTCAATATTGCCGCAACGGCACTTTCTTCAGAGCAAACTGCCGAATGGCGTACTCGGGGTGATGCGTGTTGCCGTCAGTGTGCCCGTAACCGCCAGGCTGGGGGCGCCCGTGTTGTCGTACGCCTGGAAAGTGAACTTTCCCGAATAGGAGTTCCCGTCCGCGCTCAATGTGATTTTTTCCAGCATTTGAGCCCCGTCCTGCGTGTTGCCGGTGGGGTCATTGCCCTGCCAGGGAATGTGATTGAGGAAGTACTGACGTCTTCCGGTCTGTTGCCACACACCCAGGCAGAAGTTTCCGTCCTGCGCGGGACGCGAGGAGTTCATGATCTCGGTTCCATCGCTGTGCCAGATGACGATCGAGTTGTCGAACGGTTGGGGCAAACTATAGGTCCCACCGTTTTCAGATTGCCCGGTGAAGACCACATGCCACATTCCTACGATCGACACACCGTCGTCATCGTCATCGCCGCCCTTGAGGAAGGCTGAGGGCATGAGCCGGGCCTGTCCATCGTTCAGTTGAAAGCTGCTGTGATGCGGTAGGGGCAGGTTGATACTTCCACAGGACGCCAGCGCTGCCGGCGCTGCCGTGAGTACGAGTGCAAAGACGCCCAGCGCGAGCGCCCATTGTTTCGTGATCATCTTCATTGCTTCTTCTCCTCGGCCGGGGAATCGCCGGCAGCCCGAGATAAACCCAACCTTGCCCAACGGCGCAATGAAGCGGGGGTAAAGCCGGAGGTGAAGTTTTGGTGAAGCGCCAAAGCACTGAATTCGCTCCATTTCTGAAGAAGGCCGATGCTATACTTCACCCGCGGAGGGGGTCCCATGGCGGTTGCCGTGTATCAATTCGGCGACTTCCGGCTCGATTGTGGCCGGTTCGAACTCCTCCGGAACGACCGCGCCGTGCGACTCGAACGCAAGCCGCTGGAACTGCTGATCCTGCTGCTCGAGAGCGACGGCCAGCTCGTGACCCGCACCGAAATCGCCGCGCGGCTCTGGTCGAGTGAAGTCTTTGTCGACACCGAGCACGGTATCAACACCGCGGTCCGGAAGATCCGCCAGGTTCTTGGCGATGACCCAGAAGAACCCCGCTTTGTGCAAACTGTCACCGGCAAGGGCTACCGGTTCTCGGCGCCGGTTTCACGGATTTCGCCGGCCGAGAGTCCACCGGAACCTGCCCTGCCCGCCTCTTCGCCGTCACTGCGAAAGCCCATCTTCTGGTACATCGCGGGGGCGGTCTGTGTGCTGTGTGCAATCGCCACCACGGCTTTCTATCGTTCTCGGCACCGTCCGCCTGAAATCACGTATACGCAACTCACGGATTTCACGGATTCCGCGGTGTCACCGGCCTTGTCACCGGACGGACGCATGCTGGCATTTATCCGCGGAATCGACACGTTTATGAGTCCCGACCAAATCTACGTGAAGATGCTCCCGAATGGAGAAGCCAAGCGCATCACGGACGATGCCCGGCCGAAGTACGGACCGGCTTTCTCGCCGGACGGATCTGAGATTGCCTACACGGTGCTGGAAGCTCCGGTGTTTTCGACCTACGTCGTCCCGGTATTGGGAGGCGAATCTCATCTTCTGCTGAAGAATGCAGCCGGACTTGTGTGGCTCGACCCACACCAGCTTCTTTATTCCCAGACTCGGTCGGGAATTCATTTGGGAGTTGTCACTTCAACCGACACGCGTGCAGGTCTTCACGAGATTTATTTCCCCGCACACGAACGCGGCATGGCACATTACTCGATTCCGTCTCCGGATCACCGCTGGACATTGGTCGTGGAGATGAACGGGAATGGCGGCTGGGCACCCTGCCGGCTGATTCAACTCGATAGCCAGAGTCCGTCGAGATCCGTTGGACCAACTGGTGCGTGTACTTCCGCCGGCTGGTCTCCTGACGGTTCCTGGATGTATTTCGCCGCTTCAGCGGAAGGAAGCAGCCACTTGTGGCGCGAGCACTTTCCCGATGGACCGCCGGAGCAAATCACCTTTGGGCCAACCGAAGAGAGCGGAATAGCGGTGGATCCTGCCGGGGGATCCCTCATTACTTCCGTCGGTGTGCATGAAAGCGCCATTTGGATTCACGACCCTGACGGTGAGCGGCCACTCTCTTCGGAGGGCGAAGTGGCAATCTGGCCTCCTCCTTCTTTCAGTCCGGACGACAAGATCATTTACTACCTTCTGCGGCGAGGGCAGGAAGGTTCAGGTGCGGAACTTTGGCGCACGATGGTGGAATCGGGAAAGAGCGAAGCGGTGTTTCCCGGAATCTCAATGATCGCCTATGATGTGTCGCCCGATGGCAAAGAGGTTGTGTATGCAACTGCAGCGCCCGGCGGAACCACGCAATTGTGGCTTGCGCCTGTTGACAGAAGCTCACCGGCAAAGAAAGTGGGCAACAGCGGTGGAACGTCGACCTACTTCGGCGCGAAGGGGCAGATCATTTTCCAACAGACCGAAGGAGATTCGAACTATCTGGAGCGGATGAATCTGGACGGCTCAAATCGTTCGAAGGTTGTTTCCTATCCGATCAGCGACATCCAGGACGTTTCACCAGCCCGACGGTGGGTGATTGCGGCGGTTCCCAAGCCACCGGAAGGCAGTGGCCCGGCGATCATGGCAATTCCCATGGATGGCGGGACGCCGCAGCGCATATGCATTAGCTACTGCTTTGCGAGTTGGTCCACCAACGGCAAGTTCCTGTTTATTCAGTTGGAGAATGAATCGAGTACAAGTCCGGGACGGAATTTGGCGATTCCCGTTGGTCCGGGGGAAACCCTGCCGGACCTGCCGCCCGAGGGACTCGCTCCGATAGCCGCCCCCGACGTGGTCAAGGGATCTCAATTGGTTGCGCGCGACAATATCGCTCCAGGCAAGGACCCCGAGCACTTTGCCTACGTGCACACCGCCGTGCACAGGAACTTGTATCGGATTTCGCTACCCTAAGAGATCCCACATCATTGGATTGCCGCATCGCTTCCACCGGAACTTGCGAGAGCGGAAGGTCGTATTGTCGGACCCGTGAGTTTGCTGCTCTATGACGCGACACTTCTTCTGGACATCATCATCGTTTATCGCCGAACCGCGAGATCAAGGTTGCGCCGTACAATGAGTCTGTCGATCGAAGGATCCGGCAACCTTGGTGGAATTTTGACAGCTTGCCGGTCGCCTACTATGAGGAAATGTTCTGGCACTGCCGAGACGCATATGCGGAGCACGAATTCGAATCGTCAAAACAGCGTGCGAGCTTGGACCGTGATCATGAGAATTGGCTTTTGCCTTGTTGCGGTTGCGCTTTCAGGTTTAGCTCGATTTTCGAACGCGTCCGTGGTCGCACAAGAGTCTCGCGTGGCGCACCCCCAGATTGCTTCGATTGAAGGTATCGTGCGCGATGCCGCAGGCAAACCAGTCGCCGAGGCCTCGGTTCACCTTGAACAGAAAGGTGTCGCTAACGGCATCGAGACGAAGACGAATTCAGCCGGGGGCTTTAGGTATTTTGCCCTGGGAGCGGGTTCATTCACGCTGGTTGCAGAAAAGGCGGGACTCCGCAGCCGTTCAACTGCTGTCGTCACAACATCGCTGGCAGATCACCGGTATATCGAACTTACGCTCGAACCTGCGGGGGCTTCTGAAAACTCCGGTTCCACTTCTGCATCGACCGGATCGGCGATGCAGTTTGCGGACGCTCCCAACTTTACTGTTGCTGCCGTAACGGACTGGACCGCGGCGGGCGGGCACGGGTCGGATTCAAGTTTACGAACCAGTGAAGCGCTCACGCGAGAGACGCTCACGCTCAAGCCGCAAGGCGGCGGGGCGAGCTCGGCCGATTCTGCGAAGAGCAGCGCCGTACTGGCTTCAGAAGCAGCTTTGCGCACGGCTCTGGCCGGGGCTCCAGACAAATTTGAGCCGAACCATGAGTTAGGTGAACTGTATCTACAAGCCGGCAGATATCCGGATTCCGTTCCGCTGCTGCGGACCGCGTATCAGATTGATCCGAAGAATGAGGCGAACGAATATGACCTTGTCCTGGCGTTGAAGGGCAGTGGCGATTATGCAGGGGCGCGTGAGCACGTCGACAAACTCATTGCGCACAAGGAAACCGCTGACCTGGATCGCCTGTCGGGCGAGATCGCCGAGAAGGCCGGTGACCCATTGACCGCAGTGCGCCGGTTTGAGCAAGCAGTCCGCGAAGATCCCAGCGAGCAAAACTATTTTGAATGGGGTTCTGAATTGCTGGTCCACCGGGCCGTGCTGCAGGCCAAAGATGTCTTCGCTACCGGGGCCAAGCTCTATCCAAAATCCGACAGAATGCTGACCGCGCTGGGGGCAGCCCTGTTTGCCGGCGCGTTTTACGATGAGGCGGCGCAGCGGCTCTGCGATGCTTCCGACTTGAATCCGGCCAATCCTGAACCTTACCTGTTCATGGGAAAGATTGAGATTGCCGCACCCAATCCTCTGGCGTGCGTTGAGCAGAAGCTTGCGCGCTTTGTCGAACTGCAGCCCGAGAATCCGCTGGCCAACTACTATTACGCGATGGCTCTATGGAAGCAGCAAAACCTGTCGATCGATGCAAAGCAATTACAAAAAGTGGAAGCCATGTTGACCAAAGCCGTAACCATTGATCCGGAGTGCAGCGAAGCTTATCTGGAACTCGGGGAACTCAATGTATCTCGCCACGATTATCACGATGCAATTGGCTTTTATACCAAAGCCATCCAGGCGGACCCGCAGTTGAGTGAAGCGCACTATCGGCTGGGCATGGCTTACGACCGGATTGGTGACCGGGCCAACGCCGCGAAGGAATTTCAGCTCCACGACGAGATCAGAAAACAGCAAGCCGCAGAGGTGGAACGCGAGCGGCGCTCAGTGAAGCAGTTCCTGGTGGTTGTGCCGAGCAATCCCACATCGGCGCAATAGCCGAGGTCGGCTAGGTTGCTGGCGGAGCAGATGGTTTGCCGTTCGCTGGTGTGCCTTCCATGAAGTTGTTTGCGTTAAGTGAAGTCCCTTAACCGCAGATCCTTCGACTGCGATTGGCGCAAAAAGCGCCAAACTTCGCTCAGGATGACAGGGGATTTTGATCTGCTCAGGATGACAGGAGATTTTGATGCGAACTTTTGGGACAGGTCGCCAGTTAGGGCGAATGCGGCCTGAATGTGGAGACGATCCCTGCGCCCTCGCGAATCGTGAGGATCTGATTGGGTTTCACCTGCGTGAAGTGTTCAAGTTTCTGGGTGGTCGGCCACTTTACCTCGATCAGGTCAATGGTCTCCGCGTTGCCCACGCCAAAGTGAAGGCGAAGATCGCTTTGCGACATCACACTCGTTCCGCTGTGGACTTCGTCGATCTGCGCGTGCTTGCCGGTTACCACGCGCACGCGCGCCCCAATCGCGGTGCGGTTGCATTGGGTGCCCAATAACTTGATCTTGATCCAATTCTGACGCGTGCCCTCGTTGTGAAGCAGCGACGGCAGATCGTTCATGTTCAGGATGAGGATGTCCACGCCGCCGTCGTTGTCGTAATCTCCAAACGCCGCGCCCCGGCTCGAAAAATGAGCGTTGATCCCGGGGCCCATCGCCGAAGAGACATCCTTGAAGTGGCCGTTGCCGAGATTCTTGTAGACCAGGCGGGGATTCTTGAACCGCTCGCCGAAGTTGTAGTTATCGATCTCGGGATAGACGTGTCCGTTCACCTGAATGATGTCAGTCCATCCGTCATTGTCGTAGTCGATGAAGCCGCAGCCCCACGCGACGTACTGGTTATTGATTCCTACGCCGGAATTGAACGACACATCGCTGAAGGTGCCGTCGCCGTTGTTATGGTAGAGATCGCAAGTGTCGTCCGCGAAGTTAGTCTTGAAGATATCGAGCCAGCCGTCACAGTCGTAGTCGGCTACTCCGACGCCCATACCTGCCTGCTCGTGGCCGTCGTCGTTATAAGCGCATCCGGTCATCACCGCGACATCGGTAAACGTTCCGTCCTTGTTGTTCTGAAACATCATGCTCGGCTCTGAGTCCACCGCAACATAAATATCGGGCCAGCCGTCATTGTCGAAGTCATACGAAACGGCCGTAATTGAATAGCGCGGACCGGGCTTGGTGATCCCCGCCTTCGCTGAAACATCAGTAAACGTGCCGTCCCCGTTGTTGTGATACAGCAGGTCTGTGTCGCCCGGAAGACCGCGGGGACCGCACATGGTCGGCACGCCTTTCCACTGGCAGAAGGTCTTATCGTTTAACGATGGCGGCGTGTCTGGGTCCAACTTGACGAAGTTACAGACAAAGAGATCGAGGTGGCCGTCGCGGTCGTAGTCCAGAAAAGTGCAGCCGGTACCCCAGCGGCCTTTACTCTGCGCCAGCCCCGTCTTCTCTGTGACATCCGAGAAGGTGCCGTTGCCGTTGTTATGGAAAAGAATGTTATGTCCCCAGAAGGTGCAGAAGATATCGTCCCATCCGTCGTTGTCGTAGTCGCCTACACAAACCCCGGTCTGCCAGCCGCTCCGCCCGATTCCGGATTTCTCCGTCACATCGGTAAAGGTTCCGTCGCGATTGTTCTTGAAGAGATGAGTGGTCGGCGCCTTGCCAGCCGGCCAATTCTCACCAAGCCGGCTGCCATTCGTGAGATAGATATCCAGCCAGCCGTCGTTATCATAGTCAAAAAATGCGAGACCGCTTCCCTTGGTCTCAATGATGATTCGCTTGTGGTCGACTCCACCCCACACGTTGGGCACGTTGAGTCCGGCGCGCTCCGCAACATCGATGAATTGGACCGGAGAGGCCGCGGAAGTCGTTACGGCCGCTCGCACAAGTGAGCGATCGCCCCATTTCCACAGCGGAGTGGTCAGTGTGTCGAGAAGCGAACTGCCCAGCACGAAGAGAGATGATCCGATGAAGCGGCGCCGCGGAATGCTCATAAGTCCCCATGACTGCGAGTAGAAAAACTGTTGACCACAACATTTACCTGGGAATCAACATGCCTCTTCATGCTGACCGACTCCTCTTCATCGGCTGTGCACTTTCGGAAACGGGCTGTTGAGAGACTGAGGCGCAGGCCAGTTCGATCAGCAGGATCACCGCGCAAAGGCGGATTAGATTCCTCATAGGGTTCTATCTGCCAGAGACAGGGCCAATTGCAGAAACTGCGCTTTGTTCGCCGCCGTCATGGGTCCAGTCTCTGCGGATGGGGCTGCCGATGCTTGATCCAATACTTGCTCGATGCGATTGATGTCCAGGGCGCCGCTGGCATCGCTGTTCTTGAAGCGGTTCAAGATTTCTTTGGCTTTGTCGATCTGACCAATTTGAAAGTAGAAGACACCCAGCATGGAATAGCCGCCGGACCACTCGGGAAGCAAATCAACGGCGCGTTCCAATCGCTGAGCGGCTTCTGCGTTGTTGCCCTCGAGCGCCGCCGTCAGTCCCAACCCCCAGAACAACTTGCCTGAGCCGGGGATGCGGGCTTGGCCTTTGAGAAGGATCTCCTGCGCACCTGCGACGTCATTTTTTCGCAACTCGATCAATGCGAGCGATAGATAGTTCTGATCATCATCGGGGTTGCGGCGGATGGCATCGCGCAGAATCTCGGAGGCGCGTGCAGTATCTCCGGAGTGAGCGTAGATATCACCGAGCAAGGCCAGATAGGCATCGTCTTTCTGGCCCTCTTGCGATACCTGCCCAACGGTTTCGAGCGCTTCGGGATAGAGGCGCTTACGGAAGTAAGCGTTCGCGAGATCGAACTTGACTTCATCGGAGTTCGGATTGGTTTGGAGGGCAGCTTGAAAATGCTGGATCGCATCGTCATATAAATGATAGCGGGCAAGTAATACACCCGTGCCGGTCAACGTGCGGAAATCACTGGAGCTGACTTTATCCAGTTGCGCAATTGTGCTCCTGGCCTCATCCAAGTTGCCGGATTTCAAGTACGCTTCGGCAAGTAGATAAAGATCTTCAGGCTCGTCGGGATGCAGTTCGAGTTGCCTGGTGAGCTCCGCCACATCCAGCTGATCGCGAGCGCCCGGTGCAAGCTTGGCGCGGTTATCCAGATAATCGAATAGATGCTGGTAGGGATGGAGGTCGCTGGAAGCATTCTTTGAGAGAGTATTGAATGCAGTCAGGTCCCGGTCGGAAGCGGCGGTCTCGTGCAGGCTGCGCTCCACCATGGCAAGCTTATAGTAGCCTGTGCCCGGGTCGTGGCTGACCTTGACATATCTCCGCAGCAGGCCTTCGGCTTCGGGAAATCTCTTCTGCGCAATGCGAAGATTCGCCATCTCCAGCAGCGCATCGGCATAATCTGGGTTCGAGCGAAGCGCCTCCTCGAACATTTTTTCCGCACCGGCTTCGTCGCCGCGCCGCTCGGCGATAAATCCAAGGTTGAACAGGCAAGGGCTGTTTCGAGGATCAAGCTTCAACCCCTGCTGAAAGTATTGCTTCGCTTCGTCGTACCGGCCTCGCTTGCGATAGGCAATTCCAAGGAAAGAGTACGAACGCGCCGAAGGATCGACTTCGACCAGCTTCTTGAACTCCGCGACCGCTTGATCAGCTTTCCCCGCCATGAAATAGCTCTCGCCCAAGGCCGCCAGAAGATCAGGACGCCGCGGAGCAATCTGCAAGCCTGATTGCAACAGGGGAATCGCATCCTCGTAGTAGTTTTGACCCATGCTGATCTGGGCCATCAGAAAAATCACGTCTGTATTCTGCGGCGCGATCTTGTGGGCGCGGAGAAGCAAGTCCAGCGCATCCAGCGAGCGCGACTCGTTGGTAAGGATCTGGGCAAGCAGATAGAGAGTCTCAGGTGAATCGGGGTTCAACTTGAGCGCGCGATTCAAGGTGATCTCTGCCTTTGAAGTATCTCCCGCGCGATAAAGGTCTTGTCCAAGGTTAAAGAGAATCTCGAAAGTGTCCGGCTGTAACGCATCGGCCTTTTCGAGTTCGAGTTGGGCAGCCTTGTATTGCTTCTCGGATGCCAGCATCAATCCGAGCGAAAAATGCACCTGAACGCTGTTCCTGTTTTCTTCGGAGACTTCGGTTGCCATCCGCATTGCATCAGCGGGCCGCCTGGTCAGGAAGTATGCGCGGACAAGATTCATTCGTGTGGCGACATTCATTGGGCGCACGCGCTCAAAGTGCGCAATGGCCTCGGCCGGCGAACCCTTGATCATGAGGAGGACGCTGAGGTTGTAATTTCCGTCAACGTTCGCGGGATCGAGGCGAACAACCGTGCGGAACTCCTTCTCGGCCGCATCCAACTGCTTCTTGACAACGTAAACGTTACCGAGATTGACATGAGTTTTGGTGGAATTCGGGCTGATCTGCAGTGCCTTTTGAAATGAAGTAACGGCGCCTGCGAAGTCTTGCTGGTCGCTCAGGATTATCCCAAGGAGGTTGTAACCTTCAACGCTGGAAGGATGCCGTTGGAGTTCCTCCAGGACCATTGTCTTCGCCTCGTTGAGGCGATGTTGCTGAATGAGGACTTCGGCTTCCTGGAATCCTGAATTGGCCTTTGACGTCTGTTGCTGCGCCCTGCACGAGAGGCTAGCCGAAAAGAGCACACACAAGGCAACGGTCGCCAAAAACCTTGATCGCGCTGCTGAGCTCAGATTCACAGGCTGCATTGAAGGGTAGTTGACCTTCCTGCGACTTAGGTATGACTTGTCGTTCGAGTCGCTCATTGTAGCATTTCCAGAGCCTGCTTTGCGCCTGCGTTCCCAGGTTGCACGCTCAGTAGCTCGAGCAGGATTCCCTTTGCCTTTTGCTTATCATTTTGCATGACGTAGAGGCGGGCAAGATTGAGATACGACTGATCGAAGGTCGGAGCAACGCGAATTCCTGACTTGAATTGTTCTTCCGCCTTCGCATAGTCCTGCCCCCTCACGAAGAGTACGCCGAGGTTGTTCAACGCTTCAGGATAGTCGGGCCGCAGGCCAACTGCTCGTTCGAGATATTCCGACGCGCGCTGCATCTGGTCTTGCTGCGCATAGAGCATGCCGAGACTGTAGTTGGTTTCAGGGTCATCGGGTTCGAGTTCAAGAGCGCGGTCAAGAACCTCCTGCGCCTTGGCGAAGGCGTGCTGACGGCGATACACATTTCCCAGGTTCAGAAGCGCAACCGCATAGCCTGGTCTTTGTGTCAGCGATTGTTGAAAATCCGGGATGGCTTCTTCGGGATGCCCCTGCTGGGCGGCGATCATACCGAGGTTATTCCAGGCTTCAGGATAATTCGGCCGCAGCTTGACAGCTTTTTCGAGATACTGACGCGCCTGCTCAAAATCATCTTTTCGCAAATTGAGAGTTCCCAGGTTGTAATACGCGTCGGCATTGTCAGGTTTTGTGGCGATGACTTGCTTGAAAGACTCCGCCGCCTGTTCCAGAAAGCCGTGCTGGAACATCGCCACTCCATAGGTAAAGTCATTTCGCTGAAAGGCGTCCTGGACAAGCATTCCGCTGAATGGGAGCGCCTTGAGCCTGCGGCCTTCGGCGGAGGTTGGGATCGACTGCACATCGTCAAGCAAAGCTTCGGGACTCACCGGCCCTTGATAAACCTTGACGATCATGCCTTCCCGATCGAGCAGAAAATAAGTCGGAATCGCCAGATCTCTCCGCCGGTCGAACAAATGACGGTAAATGAGGTTGTAGATACCCGCAACTTCATCGGTTGCAAACAGGACAGGGAACGAAAGCCCCTCCTGTGCAGCGAACGACCGGGCCTGCTGGAAATCGCTCGCACTATCAACGTTTACAGCCACAACTTGGAGATGGCTTCCGGACAGTGCCGCCGCGTGCCGATTGAGAAGTTTGAGTTGATCGAGGCAGAACGGTGAGGATGTTGCCCAGAAGGTGAGCAGCCCAAACCCGCCACGCAGCGATTTCAGTTCAAGCCGATTGCCTGCAAGATCGGGCAGAGAAAACTCCGGCGCCTTGAGCGGTTCAATCAGCCACGTTTCCACCTGGACGGGCAACGGGTTTAGAGGAGGAGTTGATCCGGCTCTTGCGTAGGCCTCTGGTGGCGCAACAAATTCCTTTGGCGCGAATGAGCTCGAACCCTCCTCAACCTCAATCCGATGATTCACCGGCAGATTTTCGAATTTTTGCGTCAGCCCGTTGGGCCAGCGAATGGTGGCCTTGATGCTTTGCTCTTTCCCAACACCGAAAAACAATTCCTTGGAATGTTGCGATAGAAAGCCGGAACCCGCTTGCAGATACTTCGTTTGTCGAAGGCCCTTGGCCTCGACCGTAATCGATGTTCCGATCGCGTCACGATTGCTTTTATTCCCTCTCAACCGGAATGAGATGGAGTTGCCGATATCTTTCATCACGTTATGCAGAATCCGCAGTTGCGGTGCATTGCGGTTCTTGAGAATTACTTCGAGCCGCCCGTCGTGATCAATGTCGGCGAGAGCGAAGCTTCGGCTGTCTTCCACAAAGTCCAATCCGGCCGGCCCGGAAATCTCCGCGAAGGTTCCGTCGCCGTTGTTGACAAACAGGACATTGCGCGCGTAGCCATGCCAGGTGTTATCGGAGCGGATCAATTCATTGATTGCGTTCCATCCGCGTTCATAGGCGAGGGCCGGTGTCGCGTCCTCCGACGATTTGGCAACTACCTGCCTCCAGAAGAAGCTTGCCAGGTCGTTCTTGTCCGGTCCGGAGATGTATCCGTTCGCTACATAGAGATCGGCACATCCGTCATGATCAAAGTCCCAGAAATCTGACGACCACGACCAACGGCCCATCTCAACTCCTGCGTGCTCGCCGACATTTTCAAACGTGCCATCGCCCTTGTTTCGATAGAGCGCATTGCCTCGTGCGTGGCGCTGATAGAGTTCGCGGATGCTTTCCGGCGCGTGCTGATGAAATTGCTTCTGACCTGAAACCCTTTGCCCGGCTGCCTCCCACATGCTGGGGACATAGATATCGGGGTGTCCATCGTTGTCGTAATCGGACCAGCAGCAGCTCATGCCGGCGCCGACGCTCTCAACGTGGGCCTCCTTTGAAGCGACTTTGAAGGTTCCGTCGCCGTTGTTGCGATAAAGCTGGGAGCTTCCGAAATCGTTGGCGACAAAAAGATCAGGCAAACCATTTGAATTGGAATCGCCCCACGCGCAGGAGAAGCTGTAGCGATCGTTGTCCACGTTCAAGCCAGACAGCTTCTGTCGATTCCACGAAGGTCGCGTTTCCTTCGTTGTGGAACAGGCAGTTGGGCGGACCGTTGCGCGCGTCGTAATAAGGAATTGGATAGTGATACTGGTCCAGTCCCAGGTAATACATATACATGCAGAAATAAATATCGAGCCGACCGTCGCGATCGTAGTCCGCTACCGCTGCATGGGTGAAGGTGCCAAGAGGCGCGCGCGCAAATTTGAAAGCGTCGCGCTTGAGGGTAAAGCTGCCATCGCCCTGGTTGAGGAAGAGCAGAGGCCCGGTACCGCAGACTACGAGCAGATCCTGATGGCCCTTGTTCTCAAAGTCGGCAAACAAGGCGCAGGCCGTATTGTCGAGCACGCCGACACCGGCCTTTTCCGTCACCTCTTCAAATGTTCCGTCACCGCGATTGCGATAGAGCCGGTTGGGCAGCCCGGCCGGCTGGCATACATAAAAATCGTCGAAGCCGTCGTTATCGAAGTCGCCAACTGCGACACCATTGTTGCAATAGACGTCGACGCCGATGGCGCCGTCGAGGACGGTTCGCCAGTCGTCGGCGCCGCGAAGCAACTGCTTTTGATAGGATTCCGTTTTGCCCAGAGCTTGTGGCGTTACATCGACGAAGAGCGGTCCGCTCGACGTGCAAACGGTTTCATCGGTCGCCTGCCATCTCTGTACCTTCCAGCTTTGCGATGTATCGCGCGACCACTCGGTGCGCCATGCGCCGACCCGCTCTTCGCGTCGCGCGTCAGTGTGGCGGGCAACAATGTCGTAGCGGATGTCGAGATGAATTGACAGTGGGGCGCCGGCAGTTTCCTCGATGTTGTAGATTTCGAACTCTGCGGTTTCGACCTGGGCGATCTTACCCATCCAGGCCTGCCAACTCTGAACGAACCGGTCAGGTCCAGGGACCAGATTGGGAGAGTATTGCCTTTTCACGACCTCAACGCCGTACTCGGAACGGACCGTCGACTCTTGAATCGGCAGGAGTGTGGATGCTTCGATGCGGCCGTCAAGGAACTTCCCCAGCGCCGCGTCGTCTCGTGCGGACGCTTTGAGGGCCAGGCTCCATTGCTTCAAAACCAAGTCGATCTCAAATGCATATTTTTCAGTGACATACTCATCCGACCCCGGACGAACAAGGCGAAGCACGTCAGCCAGAGGAGATTGTGCGGGATAGTGAGGAGTCAGCCGAACGTCGGAGAAGGGAAATCCTGGCTTCCGATCAGGGGCAACCGGCGCAGGCGCCAGTGGAAGCCCACAGAATGGAGCTGGCCGAAGAAGAAGTGGCGCCAGTCCCATGCTTTTGAGGATTGCCCGCCGGGAAATGGACCTGATTTCGTCTTGGGATTGCGGCATCATTCCGAAAGGTTCGAGGCGGTGGCGAGATGTTCGCATAATAGCACCAAGTTTTAACCCCTTTTAGGCGGGACTCCGGCCATGTTTCCCAAGCCCTTTTTCGCGGCGCTGCCGAGTGTTGGCAAAGCATTCGCTGCGGCACGACAAGGAGGCCGGGTCCGCCATATTCGCCCGAAATTGACGCTCGAAGTGCTGCTTTCCTGGAGATTCGAATACATCGACACTAGAGCGTAGTTCATTCGAAACAAATTACTTACATCAAGCCATCCTGATACTGTCATCGGTCAGTCGTTGACTGACTCTGAACCTTCGGAAATCATCTCCACCTTTTGGTTGACAAATATTGCGCGAATGTACTACTGTTCGGGGCACTCTCGAAAGAGGGTGTCTCTAAGGTTCCCCAAGTAACCGTTTTCAGGAATCGTAAGCGTTTACAAAGACGCCCGAATCGGGCGCCCAGAGAGCGCCAATGGCAACAAGCAAATGGAACGGAGGATATTCGGATGGGCCTTGATCGCAAAAATCTCAAACGCATGAGGGCATTTGGTTTCGCAGCCCTCACATGCTTGAGCTTCCTCGTCGTGCAAAACAGGTATGCGTTTGCACAAGTCGACGAAGGAGCCATCACCGGAACCGTGACAGACACTACCGGAGCGGTTGTACCCAACGCGAAAGTGACCCTCCTGAATACAGATCAGGGAATTACCCTCGAGACCAAATCAAGCGGCACAGGGGGCTTCACCTTCTCGCCAGTCAGGATCGGGCACTATGCCATCACCGTAACGGCACAGGGTTTTGCCAAGACCGATCAAAAGAACCTGACCGTCAACGTTGCGCAAGTCTTGCAGGTGCCGATTCAGCTCAAGCTCGGCGCTGCGACAGAAACCGTTGAAGTGAACACGGCTCCGCCTTTGCTGCAGACCCAAGAAGCATCGGTGGGCCAGGTGATCGAACAGCATGAAGTGAACGCGCTGCCTCTCAACGGGCGCAACTTTACCTTCCTTGCGCAGTTGGGCGCCGGCATGCAAACCCCGCAGGCCGATACGCAGAGGCAACGCCGCCTCGGGCGCCTTCTCGGCCAATGGCCTTCGTCCCGCGCAGAACAACTACTTGCTTGACGGCATCGACAACAACTCTGACAACGTCGACTTCCTGAACGGAACTAACTACGTGATCCTTCCTCCGGTGGACGCGATTCAGGAATTCAAAGTGCAGACCGCAGACTTCAGCGCTGAACTGGGCCGTTCGGCGGGCGCCGTTCTCAACGCGACCATCAAATCCGGCACGAACAGCATTCACGGCGCGGCGTGGGAGTTCTTCCGCAACGACAAGCTCGATGCTGCCGATTGGTTTGAAGACAACTCGACAACGCCCGTCAAGGGCGAACTTCGACTGAATCAGTTCGGCGCCATGATTGGCGGCCCGATCATCAAGAACAAGTTGTTCTTCTTCGGTGATTACGAAGGCAAGCGCCGCGTGCAGGGAACTTCGGCTACGAGTGGTGTCCCGACGGCCCTGGAACAAAGCAGCGGTTTCACCAACCTCACCGATATTCTCACGCAGCAGGCGGGCACCGCCAGGACCGACATCCTTGGACGCTCCGTTCAAAGGGGTGTGATTCTCGATCCCGCCACCACGCGATTCGTTGCGAACGGCGCAACGGATCCCGTCACGGGCTATGTCAACACCACCGGTTCGGACGGCTACGTTCGCGATCCTTTCAGCACCGCGTGCGGCCCCGGAAACAAGTCATTCACGACGGCAAATTGCCCCGACCTCAACATGCTCCCTACCGGTCGCATGGACCCGAACGCAATCAAGCTACTGAACCTCTACCCGTTGCCGAATGCAGGGATCGGCACTTACCAGGACAGCCCGGCGCTTTACGAGCACTCCAATACTTTGGATGTGCGCGTAGATATCAACCCCGACGAGAAGAATCAGATCTTCGCCCGTTTCAGCTATGCGGATGACCCGCAGTTCATCCCCGGGCCGTTTCAAGGCGTAGCCGATGGAGGCGCTTTCCAGCAGGGCATCCAGACCGCGAAATCTGCCCAGATGGTCGCGGCCTACACCCACGTCTTTAACTCGAACACCATTAACCAGGTGCGTGCCGGGTTTGCCCACTTGCACACCACGCGCTTTGGGCCGGTAGGCAACCAGTTGGGAATTCCGGCGCAATACGGAATTCAGGGCATTCCGCAAGTGGCGGAGAACGGCGGTCTTCCCAATTTCTACATCAATGACTTGCAGAACCTGGGCAGCAACAACTTCCTGCCTTCCGACGAGGCGACCGCGACCTTACAGGTTACCGATGACTTCACCAAGATTTATGGCAAGCACAGCTTCAAGATGGGAATTGAATACCAGCACGTAAAATTCTCCACCTTGCAGCCAGCCTGGTCACGCGGCTCATTTGACTACAACGGCGACTTTACCGACATTCCGAACCAGGGCAACACCAACACCGGTATCGCCCAGATGCTGCTGCCTCCAACCACGTTTTCAGCTGGTAACGGAGCTTTCACCACGGCCAATGACCCGAATGGCTTTGACTATTCGGGCGGATCCGACGCTGTAAACTCCTCCAACATCAACAAGACCTACGACGAGAGGGTCTATTTTGCCTCATACTTCCAGGACGACTGGAAGATGACGCCAAAACTGACACTCAACCTCGGTCTGCGCTGGGATTTCTTTGGGCCGATCAATGAGCAGAATGGAGGCCAGGCCAATTTTGTTCCGGACCCGATTGCGGAGAAAGGACTCGGTGCGCCGACCTTTATCATCCCGGCAACCGGAAAAGACAACCGCTCGCTCTCGACCGATAACACCTGTTCCGGCATCGGTTGCAGGGGCTTTGTCGATCTGCTTGCACAGGATGGCATCACTCTTGACCAAACCAATCAGTACGGTCAAGGGCTAATGAAGACGTCAAAAACGAACGTTGCGCCTCGCATCGGATTGGCTTACCAGGTCTCGCCGAAACTGGTGGTGCGCGGCGGCATGGGTCTGTTCTTCAACGCGTTCGAGAACCAGGGATATGGACCGAACATCGGTGAAAATTATCCCTTCGTGTTCAACATCACACCGACCATTCACGCCAACCCGGCCGATCCTGCCTCTGCTTCGCAGGTGGCTCCGCTCAGCTACAACTCGCCCTTCAGTGGTTGTCCGACCGCCGGACCGGGCGGCACCGCGTCGTTTGAGTCCGGTTTCTCCTGCATTCCGCTTGTGCCTACATCCGTCAACGCTCTAGGCCTGGGTCTCCAAGGTCTTCAGTTCGACTACCAGACCCCGACCACACTGAGCGTCAATGCAACCGTGCAATACTCAGTGACGCGTACCTTGTCTGCCACGGGGTCGTACGTCTATACCCATGGCGAGAACCTGCAGGGCGGCGTTGGATACCAGAACGTAACGCAGATCCTGCCTAACGGCATCAATACCGGGAAAGGTTGCCCGTACGCGACATTCCCAGAAAGCAGTTGCGTACCGTTCGTTGATTTTGGCGGCGGCAGTTATCAGGCAACCTATGGTACCAGCTCGTATCACGGCCTGCAGACCAAGCTTGAGCAGCAGTATGCAAACGGCTTGACCTTCCTGCTCACCTACACCTACTCGAAAACTCTGTCGGATGCCGGCGACCTGTTGAACGGCGGCACCACGGGCGGTCTGCGGGCCTACAACGTACCGGGGCTCGGTCCCCATTTCGACTATTCTCGTGCGGACTTCGATCTCCGGAATGTCGTTCACTTCAGCGGCGGATATGAACTCCCGTTTGGCAAGGGAAAGATGTACTTGAACCGGGGGGGCGCTACCAACCAGATCCTGGGAGGATGGTCCACAAACTGGATCGTGACCCTCCAGGGTGGACAACCAATTAACTTCACCTGCCACACCTCAACAACCTCAGGCGCGGGCCAATGCGATGATGTCCTTGTTCCTGGTCAGAGCCCAAAACTGGGCATCAAGGATACGACTTCGGGCGGATATCATGGGCCGTTCTGGATCGGAAATCCTTCTGCGATCACCCAGCCTTGCCAGTTGGGCGGAATTCCTGGATCTCTCACTCCGATTCCAGGCTCCGCACCCAATTGCATTCCCCTGAACGGCGCCGCCGCTCTGGGCAGCACGCCTGGGCAGATTTCGGGTCCAGGATTCCACCGGCTCGATTTCTCAACCTTCAAAGCATTCCAGCTCAACGAACGCTTCTCGTTGCAATTCCGAGCTGAGTTCTTCAACATCCTCAATCACCCGAACTTCAATGCACCGAACTTCGGCGGCAACGGCGTCAACTCGATTGGCGGCTCAGGCGATTACACAAACGCCGCTTTTGGCGCAATTGGGTCCACTCGCGATGCTCCCTTCGATCCGAGACAGATTCAATTTGCTATGAAGATGTACTACTAGGCTAAGATGAAAATACCCCGGGAAGGCAGGCCAACTCGGCGCCTTCCCGGGGTTTTTCTTTTGCGTAGCAACTTTGCTCACGCGTAATCATTGAGGGTGAACTGTGAGCGGGAGGCGTCGGCTCCAATTCGTACTTCTCTCCGTTCTACTGGCTTGCGGCCTAATCGCAACGGCGCAAGAACCCCAGAAACAAAAACTGGACAGCATCTATCAGTCAGCGGTGGCCGATTATGACGCGGGCCGATTCGCGGAAGCCGCCGAGCGATTGGAAAGCGTGTTGCCCTACGCTGAGCGAAGCTTCGAGGTCCATGAGCTGCTGGGCATGATTTATGCTTCGCTGGCGCAAAATGAGAAAGCCGTGGATCAACTGAAGCTGGCGGTGCAGTTGAATCCGAATTCGGCTGCAGCCAGAACCAATCTGGGAGCCGCACTCTTGCATACGGGCAAAGCGGCATGGGCCGGCGAGCAGTTTCGCAAAGCGCTGTCGCTCGATCCGCGAAGTTACGACGCCAATCACAACCTGGGCGAATTCTACATTCAATCGGGAAAGCTCGCGGATGCGCGTCCTCTTCTTGAAGTGGCGCAGAAGATCGATCCGGACTCCTACGATAACGGCTACGATCTGGCGATGACGGATTTCTCTCTCGGACAGCTCCGCGACGCCAAGTCCATGGTGCTGGACCTGGCGAAGACAAAGGACACCGGTGAACTGCACAGCCTTCTCGGTCAAATCGACGAGAAAGACGGCAATTTCCTGGCTGCGGCAAACGATTTTGAAACCGCAGCTCACATGGATCCCAGCGAGGAGAATCTCTTCGATTGGGGATGCGAAATGCTTCTTCATCGGACCTATGAACCCGCGATTGCCATCTTTCAACAGGCGGCAGAGCGCTATCCGAAATCGCCTCGGATCTTCATCGGCCTCGGGCTCTCGCTTTACTCACGCGGCAAATATGACGAGGCAGTCAAAGCTTTCATTACGGCGGCCAACCTCAACCCCACCGATGCTCGCTGCTATTTGTTTCTTTCCAAGGCCTATAACAGCTCGCCTCTGCAGGCCGACGAGGTCACCCAGACATTTCGCCGCTATGCGGAACTTGAGCCCAACAACGCTTTAGCCCAGCTCTATTACGCAATGAGCTTGTGGAAGGGCAAGCGTGCCGAAAATACCAGCGTGGACCTCCAGACTGTGCAGTCGCTGCTGTTGAAGGCCATTGCGCTGGATAACTCCATTGCCGAAGCCCACGTGCAGCTTGGCGACTTATATGCCGACCAGCACAAATATGCCGAGTCCATCCCAGAGTATTTGCGCGCACTGGAACTGGACCCGAATCTCTCAGACGCACATTACCGCCTGGGAACGGACTACGTGCACCAGGGACAAAAAGAGAACGCTGCGAAAGAATTTGCGATTTACCAGAAGCTCAGGGCGCAACATCTTGCAGAGATCGACAAGGAGAGAGCGGAGGTAAAGCAGTTCGTCTATTCGGCTGGGGCTCCTGGTGGGACACATTCTGATTCCAGCGCCGCAAAAACGCCGGACGTGCACTGAACAAGATCGTGGAGATTGGGAACGTGAGGAAGAGAACTTGAGAAACATCAGCACAATGATTGCGGGAATATTGATATCTTCGGACACCGCCAATAACCTTCGCTCCAACTTACGTTGAGAAAAGCTGAATCAACTCCTATAATTTGAGTTATCTTCATCTGCTTTTACTAACAGTGGCTCTACTTTCAGGCAGTGTTCTGAGCAGGTTTGCTTATGGAGCGGGACGTTCAACGAGGTTCAAAGATCGATTCTCCCAGGCCTACGTCGTTGCGCCATCAGAGTTCACTCTCGCTCAACAAACTGAGCCGATTTCTCTTGATCGGCTAGGCCGCGCTCTTCGCAACTGGATTGCAAAAGAAAGGGAATTCATCAATGATGCGACGTGACTTTATCAAAACGGCCGGTGCGGTGCTGGCTTCGAGGGCCTTGCCGGAAAGATCGACGCTGGCCGAACAGTCGGCTGTGGAAGGCCGGGCTATTTATCCCATCAACCGTAACTGGCGCTATACTCCCGCAAAGGTCGATGGCGCCGAATCACTGGCCTTCGACGATTCGAAATTTGAGCGCGTCGTGATCCCTCATACGAACATCCAGCTCCCATGGCACAGCTTCGACGACAAGGATTACGAATTCATCTCCACCTATCGGCGGCGATTCAAGTTCCCCAAAGGGGCGCAAGGCAAGCGCGTATTCGTGGACTTTGAAGGGGTGATGACCGCCTCAACCGTTTGGGTCAACGGAGTCCGCCTGGGAGACTACAAGGGCGGTTTTACTCCCTTTTCTTTCGAACTGACGAAGCATCTGCATCAGGACTCGGACAATGTCCTCGTGGTGCAGGTGGATTCGACCGAGCGCGCCGATATGCCGCCCTTTGGCTACGAAATTGACTATCTGACCTTCGGCGGCATCTACCGCGAAGTTTCGCTTCGCGTTGTTCCTCCCACTTACATCGATAACATCCATGCTCAACCCTTGAATGTATTGAGCGGAGATCCATCGCTCGACGTGAACTGCTTTCTGGCCGGCGAACTCGCGGGTAACGGCGAGCTTTCCCTCGAAGCCGAATTGCGCGATGGCGATCGGGTTGTGGGGAGAGCAACGCACACTATTGCGCTCGCCGCAGTGACTGCCGAAAACCCGGCGCTCGATCCTTATACTGATGCGCCAGTTTACTCGACCACCGAGACCATTAAAGATCCGGCCCGCTATACGGTTTCTCTCGCTCACCTCGGCAACGTGCAACTGTGGGATCTCACGCAGCCCCACCTTTACACGGTGCACGTCCGCCTCCTCCGCGCTGGGCGCGCCATCGATGAAGATACGCGGCGCGTCGGTTTCCGTGAGGCGACCTTCACAGACCATGGTTTCTCGTTGAACGGCAACATCGTCAAGCTGCGCGGTCTCGATCGGCACCAGACATTTCCCTTTGTCGGCCAGGCCATGCCCGGCCGCGTGCAGCGTAAAGACGCCGACATTCTGCGCAAGAATCTTCATTGCAACATCGTGCGGACGTCTCACTATCCGCAGTCGCGTCACTTCCTCGACCGCTGTGACGAAGTCGGTTTGCTTGTGTTCGAAGAGATTCCGGGCTGGCAGCACATCGGCGACGAGAACTGGAAGCAGGTGGCCATTGACAACGTCGGCCGCATGATTCGCCGCGATTGGAACCACCCCTCCATTGTGCTGTGGGGCGTGCGCATCAATGAATCATTGGACGATCATGACTTCTACACGCGTACCAATGCGCTTGCGCACGCGCTGGACGATGCACGACAGACGGGAGGCATTCGCTACTTTCAGGAATCGGAATTCCTCGAAGATGTATTCACGATGAATGACTTTGGGTTTCCACTGAAGGCCCCGAATCACCCACGCTACCTCAACACCGAGTTCGTTGGTCACACATTCCCTACCAAGACCATCGACGAGAACGCGCGGCAGCGCGAGCACACCCTGCGCCATGCACGCATCCATGATCAGCTTGCCTCGAATCCGCAATACGCCGGCGGCATCGGCTGGTGCGCTTTCGACTACAACACTCATGCTAATTTTGGGTCGGGCGACCGCATCTGCTACCACGGCGTGACAGACATTTTTCGCGAGCCCAAAGCCGCAGCCGGATTTTACAAGTCGCAGTGCGCTCCCGCTGAAGAAGTGGTGCTTGAGCCAGCCTTTCACTGGGCCCGCAACGACGAGTCTGTCGGCTTCACCGATGCGGTGTTCTGCTCCAACTGCGATCACATCAAGCTCTTTGCGCGCGGAGAGAGCCTTGAAACGAATCCATGGGTTCCCATTGCGGAGGTCGACCCCGACCGCACCGAGTTCAGCCATCTCAAATACCCGCCTTTCATTCTGGATTTGAGTAAGCTGGACCTGAACAAAATTCGTTTCGGTTGGGGCGATTTGCGCATGGAAGGCTACATCGATGGAAAGCTCGCGATCACAAAAACAGTTTCGGGCAGAGGCGTCGACAGGAAGCTGGTGGTGCTGCCGGATGATCATGAACTGGTGGCCGATGGAGCCGATACCACGCGCGTGGTTGTACGCGTGACGGATGAATTCGGCGCGATACGGCCCTTCGCAAATGATCCCATGACCTTTACTCTCGAAGGCCCCGCAACTCTGATTGGCGACAATCCGTTCTCACTTGTCGGCGGTACCTGCGCGGTCTGGATTCGCGCCTCGGAAGCGCCCGGCACCGTGCGTCTCACCGTTCGTCATCCGCGACTTGGCTCGCAAACCGTCGAGTTTGCGCTGGCGCCGGCCGCGTCAGAATCCGTTTAGATGAGGCTAGAGCTGGTGTCTCAAAAGTTCGTGACATAAGTCGCAAAGAGCAACCGCAGATCCTTCGACTTCGTTTGGCCGAAAAGCCGGCCAAACTACGCTCAGGATGACAGATCAATTCTGATGCGAACTTTAGAAACAGGACACTAGAGCTGGTTGCATAAATGCGGCTCAGTCCCCAGCAACTGCATTCCTCAGTGGCTAAAGCCCGCGATTTCTGGGACTTTCACGGCACGGATAAATCCGTGCCCTTTCAAAACACGAATTATGCAACCAGTTCTAGAGGGTTTCGGCTTGAGTGCTTAGAGTTGAGGGGACATGTATGAGGTTTCCCATCCTTCGTGCAAAAAGCGCACGAAACGTGGGGCACGGTGTAGAGACTCAGGGAAGTTCACGCGTCAGCGAACGACAACAGAGTGCCAAGGTCGACCGCGGCATCCGACTCTTTGCCTGGCGCAAAGTAGGGAGCCACCACAAGGGCCTGGGTATGATCTTCAAACCAGACCAGGAACGAAGAATGTTCGGATCCCGGCAGCCGCTGCTGGTTGATCCAGTGATAGTAGGCACCCATGTCCGCATCGACCAGCGAGCCTGCGAAATCAGGTTCGGGATCGGAATGGCTGTTCGAGAGTAGCTCATTCATGGGGCGCTGCCGCTGACGCGGTGCAAAACGCACCAGCAACGTTTGCGCCTCTGCTCGCCGAAGCACCTCGCGCGTCGCCCATTGAGCAAATGTTGTGCTGAAGATTTGGGTTCCCGACCCCTCTGTGAAGAGCTTCACCTGAAAACGATCCAATACCGGGTCTCCCGCTGCATTCATCCCCAGTTCTTTTGGAGTTAGCTGAGCCAATCGCGTGCGTAACTCCTCAGGCCCCATGCCGGGCCGCGCTATGTCGGCCTGCATATTCTTCAGCAGAGCGGTGCGCACAGGCTCCAGGGCCTTGTAGGAAACACAGGTCAGCAATGGACTGTGTTCGACTGCCTGGCCGCCATCAATATACCAGTGTGCATAGGGCGCCGGATGCGCCTTGGCCCTTGCGGCTGCGCCTGCAAGCAGGAGCTCAAGTCCGTTCTCCGGCTTCACCCGGTCAAAATAAGTTCCGTGTTGTCTCAGGTTCCGAAAGAGCGGCTCGTCGTACGAGGCTACGCCCTGCCCGATGATTGCGATGCCGAGCCTCCGCACCGGACCTGGCTCGGGAGGCGCTGCTGCCTGCAATCGCGAGCCATACTCGGTGGCTGCCTTGCGAAACGCGTCTTGTTGATGTGTCGTCCAAAGGTACGCGGATTGCTGTTCGATAAACAGCGCAGGCTGATTGATCCAGTCGAAATGCTCCAGCTTTGATGAGAGCGATATTTGCGCGAATGGCTCAAACCACTCCTTGATCTGCGCGGGCGAGAGCGAACTGAGGTTCGCAAACTCCCGGTCGATTGCAGAGCGTTCCTCCGGAAACTTGAAATCGTAGTCGATGGCTTCGCGCAGCAAACTCGGCACAAAGCTGATGGGGAGCTGCCGCAGCGCGGCCAGGTGTGCCACGATCAGCGCTCTCGCCGCGGGAGGATACCCGGCGAAGTCCTCGGATTTAAGATCGTGCGGCAACATTTCGTTTACAAGAGTTCCTTTACCGGCTTGCCAAGCGACTGGGAGGGCGAAAACCCCATCAATGAGCCCACCGTTGGCACGAGATCAATCGATTGCATCGGGTCGTCAAACACAAGGCCCGGGCGCACTCCGGCACCGAGAGCCATCATCCAGGTGGTGCGGCTGGCCGCGTCGCCGGTGCGGTGATGTTGAAATCCATTGCCACCGGAATCGTAGTCGGCGTCGCGCCCGAAATCGGGAAGGATAAAGAGAGTCGTGTTGCCTGCGTATTCGGGCTCGCTTTGAACTGTTTTCCAGAGTTCGGCGCAGAGGCGATCGGTTCGACGGATGCCCTCGATATAGAGCGAATAGGCGCCAGAGTGGGCAATGTCGATGTCGTGCATCGTGATCCAAAGCAGGCTGGGCGCCTCTTGTTGCATCAGGCGCTTCGCGATATAGACGGAGAGCTCGTCGGGGCTCGACACGGTTCGAGCGTGGCTAATAAAGTCATCCACAGAAAGCTTCAGAATCATCTCGAGTTGCTGCAATTGAAACTCTTCGCCTCCGAGCTGAGGTGCATAAAGGGGAGTTTCGTAGTTGTCACGGAGCAGATGGCTGTAATCCGCTGTTCCCCCTGAGCTTGCCGCACTCAGCAAGTGCTTTGGCAAAATCACCCCGGCTCCGAGGCCCGGGCCATACGAGCGGCAGTCGCTTTCTCCGATTCGGTTAAACCCATTGCTGGGCGCGACCACCCATGCATCGGAGACTGGGCGTTTCAGATCTTTGCGAAAGTACTCGAAGACAGTGGGATGTTCCGGGGGAACTGCGGAAAAGTTATTGAGTGTTTCATAAACTCCGGTTGCGAGACTCGCCGTGGCTACGTAGTGGCCCAGAATTCCCTGATTCGATACGTGCGTGAAGAAACTCGATTGAGGAATCAACTCGTTCAGCAGATGAGGAATATTCTCCTGGCCTTCAGGGGCGAATGTCTCCTGATCTCGCGCGCCTCCGCCGAAAGTGATGACGATGACTTTCCGTTTCTTCCGAGTCGTTTGAGCGCGCATCCACGGGCTGGCTCCGGCGAGCGCGGCGCCCAATGTCACTCCGGTCGCGCAGCGCAGGAACTCACGCCTGCTGCGGCTCAGGCCGAAGGCGACGTCCAGAGGACTCATTCTGCTTCGGTGTGACAATCCCGGTGAAACTGCCTTGCTGAACGGCGAATGGTCCATCGACTCGACTCTTCCCAACGATAATTTCCGGCAACGCTAAAATTCGGGAATTCAATGAGCCCGCTTACCGCCGCAGCGCGATCTGCCGTAATGCCGACGCGACTAGCATGTTCCCTGAGGCTGGCCTCAACCGGCGACCGGTAAACACAATAGATCAGTGATGCAATGGTGGAGTCACTGAATCTGCGGTCCCCATTTTCGCTCAACCTGTTGAGAGAATGCAATGAAAGTTCGCAGATCTTTGAAACCTGATTCGAGAGTCCGCCTTTCCTACTTTGCGCTTGACAGATGATGGTCGAATGCCTACTATCGGTGCCAGATCGAGGGTCGAATGGCTTCCATCGAAAAACAAGCCAAGCAACGCATGGCCGTTCTTCAGGGCACGCTGGATATGCTCGTTCTCCGGACGCTCTTGTACGGTCCTGCTCATGGTCACCAGATTGGCAAGCACATCCAGCGGACCACCAACGAATTCCTGCAGATGCAGCATGGTTCGCTCTACCCCGCTTTGCACCGGCTGGAGAAGAGGGGCTGGGTCACCGCCAAATGGGAACTTGCGCCGGATCGCAACCGGGAATTCAAGTACTACCGATTGACCGATAAGGGAAAGAAACAACTGGTCGTCGAAGAGTCGCAGTGGAAACAGATGGCCGAAGCTGTAGCCCGCGTGATGTGGCCAACGGCTGAGGAGAGCTGAGATGCGCTGGTGGCAAATCCGAAAACGCAATGCGGACCTGGAGCGCGAGCTGCGGTCTGACATGGAGCTGGAAGAGGAGGAGCAGCGCGAAAGTGGCCTGCCACAGGAAGAAGCCTGCTATGCGGCGCGACGCGCGTTGGGTAACACGCCGCTGATCCGGGAAAAAGTGCACGAGGCGTGGGGCTGGGCTGGTTTCGAGCGATTGGGCCAGGACATTCGCTATGCGACTCGGCGGCTGGGAAGGTCGCCGGGATTCAGTATTGTCGCAGGCATGACACTTGCCCTCGGAATCGGCGCCACGACCGCGATTTTTACTCTCGTCTATGACGTGATGCTGCGTCCGCTGCCGTTCGCGCAGCCGGATCGGCTCGTGAACATGGAAGAAATCGCTGCGGAATGGAGCAATATCTATCCGACTCTGCCGGTGAGCGCGAATCACTTCACCTTCTGGCAGCAGAACAGCCGCAGCTTCGACTCGATGGCGGTGATGCAGCAAGGCTCCGCGCCGCTCGGTGGCGACGGGCGCCCGCTCCAGGTGGGCGTGCTGTTGGCCACGCCAGGGATTTTTTCAGTGCTCCAGGTGCAGCCGAGCCTGGGGCGGGCATTCAGCGCGAGTGAAGCGCAGCCGGGACACGAGCATGTTGCCGTGCTGATGTACGACCTGTGGCGCGAACAGTTCGGCAGCGATCGCAATATTCTGGGCAAAACGGTTCGGCTGAATGGCTTTCAGTATGTCGTGATCGGCGTCATGCCCCAGTCGTTCCACATGCCGGCGGTGCAAACGATAGCCACGATCGGCGAAACAAACCGCCCGTTGCCAATTGGGGTCTTGGAACCGCTGGCTTTCTCGAAGGGGCGGCTCGCCGAACAGATGGGCGATTTGAATTATTTTGGACTGGGGCGGCTAAAGCCGGGAGTATCTGTGGCCGCGGCCACAGCGGATCTGAACGCACTGCAACACACCATCAGCATCAATTTGCCCGCTGACGAGAAGGCGACCCTTTCGGCGGCGGTGACGCCTTTCCAGCAGCAACTGGTGGGCAACAATCGGACGCCGCTGATGATTCTGCTGGCGGCCGTGGCGGGCTTGCTGCTGGTGGGGTGCGCGAACGTAACGAATCTACTGCTGGCGCGCGGAGTGGGCCGGAAGCAGCAGATGGCCGTGGCTGCAGCGCTGGGCGCAAGCCGTGCGGAGACGGTGCGCATGGCATTGGGCGAGACTGTGCTGCTGGCCGCTGCCGGAGGCGGACTGGGTATTTTGCTGGCGGCGTGCATCGTTCCCGCCATGCAGCACTACCTGCCTCCCGCGCTTGATTTTCGCGGCGCTCTGCATCTGGATTGGACTGGCGCGGGATGCGCGCTGCTTCTGGCGGTGTTGTCGACCTTGCTGGCGGGAACCGCGCCGGCGCTGATGGTCTCGCGTACAGCGCCGCAGGAAGTTCTGCATAGCGAGTCGCGCCTGGCCAGCGAATCGCGGGGAAGCCGGCGTATGCGGCGCGTTCTGGTGGGCATTGAAGTCGCGGTCAGCGTAGCACTGGTGTTGATGACCGGACTGCTGATTGCGAGCCTGGTAAAGCTGATGAGCGTGGACCGTGGATTCAGCGCAGAGCGAACCATGACGGCCATGATCAACCTTCCCATGGAGTCGTATCGTGACGACCAGCATCGCTCGGCTTTCTACAGGGAAGTGCTGCAACGGCTGAATCGCCTGCCCGGCGTAGAACACGCAGCCACCACCAGTGTGCTGCCGCTGGCCGGAGACAGTTGGGGCGATATGGCTCGAGTTGCCGGAGACACGCGTCCGGTTACGCAACTTCCCCTGGAAAGCTTCCGCTCAGTGAGTCCGGACTATTTCACGACCATCCATCTGCAACTCATGACGGGGCAGTTCTTCACCCTGAGCGATTGGGGCAAGAATCTCGCCCTGGTTTCAGAGAAGACAGCGAAGACGCTGTGGCCGGGAAAGAACCCGGTTGGGCAGCAGTTTAGCCGCGGAGATCCTGATACGGAGAAGCCGTTTACGGTTGTAGGTGTGGTGGCGAATGCGAGAACAATCTCTCTCTCAAAGCCGGACCCGATGCTGATCTATGTCCCTTACTGGTATCGCTGCGAACCGGTGGCTGGGATCGTGGTTCGAACCCGCGAGGATCTCTCCGAGATGGCGGACGCGATTCGGAAAACCATCTGGAGCGTCGACAGCAACGTGCCCGTTCCTTCAGTGCGCGCACTGGGTGGCGTGGTCGCAGACTCAGTGGCAAACCAGCGCTTTGAGATGGACCTGCTGATTCTGTTCGCGGTGAGCGCTCTGTTTCTGGCTGGACTGGGCATCTATGGCGTGATCACCTATTCGGTTGTACAACGGCAACGCGAGATCGGATTGCGCATAGCACTTGGAGCGCCACGTGCCGAAGTGTATCGACTGGTACTCGTTGACGGGTTGCTTCCGGTTGCGGTAGGCGCACCTGCCGGCGTGGCGCTGGCTTTCGGATCCGCACGTCTGGTGAGCAGTCTTCTGTACCAGGTAAGCCCGTGCGACCCGGCCCTGGCTGCTGGGGCGGTCTGCGTGCTACTTGCAGTGGGAACTATCGCCTGCCTGCTGCCCGCTCGACGCGCCGCAGCCGTCGATCCAATGCAGGCCTTACGAAGTGAATGATGCGATCGGCATCGAGCCTCAATGATGTGGCCACCGATGATGAGAATTGAACGTGAGACGGCGGCGACTTAAGGAACGCCACGAGATTCTCACTTCCTGGCGAAGTTTACAGTTGAGCTATTAACAATATCACTAATTATCCAGATTACCTTCGCGTATACTCTGGCGCGAATTGGTCATTGACGGGCTGAAGGACCTCGGAAGAGACTGTAGCCTGCGAAAACATTTACCCGTCCCCCGGATGTCTCGCAAGTCGATATCAATCGGGTATTTGCTTTCAACTTCTAGAAAACCGGAAATAGAACGCATGGCGAGTTTGCCACCGGCGTTCATCCATAATGCAAATGTGGTCGACTGAGGGCCCATGTTCAACTTGGCTTCGGGAAACGCTACTGTTCTGGTCGCGGATGATAACGAGGTGAATCGCGACCTGCTCTCCGAGATTTTGACTGCGGAAGGTTACAAAGTGACCCGCGCCGCCGACGGGATCGAAGCGCTGAAGGTGATTCGAGAAAAGCGCGTAGACCTTGCTTTACTCGATGTCATGATGCCGGGCAAGACCGGTTTTGAAGTGTGCTTTTCCATCAAGTCCCGACCGGAGACACTCTTCATTCCGGTTGTGTTGGTGACTGGGCTAAAGAGTATCAACGAGCGTATTGAAGGGATTCAGTGCGGCGCAGATGATTTCTTGAGCAAACCTGTAAACAAGCAGGAGCTTCTGGCCCGGGTTCGGTCGCTCTTACGCCTGAAAGAGTACACAGACGAGTTGGAGAATGCCGAAGCCGTTTTATTCAGCCTCGCTCTGAGCATCGAGGCGAAAGATCCATATACAAAAGGGCACTGCGACCGATTATCGGAATACTCCGTCGCACTCGCCCATCGCCTTGGAATGCCGCATGAGCAATGCGTGGCGTTGCGGCGGGCCGGAGTGGTTCACGACATCGGCAAAATCGGCGTGCCTGAGCACATCCTGGTAAAAAAGGGCCCACTCTCAGCGGAAGAATGGAAAATCATGAAGGAACATCCGGTGACTGGCGAGCGCATCTGTTCTCCGCTCAAGTCTTTTCGCCTCGTTTTGCCAATCATCCGCCATCATCATGAAAAGCTGGACGGCTCGGGATATCCCGATGGGCTCACCGGCGACAACATTCCGCTCACGGCCCGTGTTCTTCAAATTACCGATATCTACGATGCTTTGATCACCGCCCGATCTTACCGCGGTGCACTTTCCCATGAGAATGCCATTGCAACGATGCGCGGAGAAGCAAAATGCGGATGGTGGGACAACGCACTGATCGACGAACTTGAAGAGCTCGTCGCCGCAGCGCCGTACGTTACGGGGACAGAGGTTGCAGTTGGCCGTTAGAAGCTGTCTTATAAAATTGTCCAACACCGCAAAAGGCGCCCCTCAGGGGCTAAAGCCCCGCGATTTATGCGACGTTTTCGGCACGACTAAAGTCGTGCCCTTTTACAAAGCCATTCATGAGAGCTACAAAGCCATTCATGACAGCTACAAAGCCATTTACGGGAGCTACAAAGCCATTTGTGAGACCGGTTCCAGGGTCCAGATCGATTTAGGCCGCTTTTTCGGGTCCACTCTTTGTCGCTGTCTGATCGCAGGCGCGCTTTCTTGTCTTTGGGCGCTCACCGGACTCCCGCCCGAGCTTAATGCGCAATCCCCTGCCACGGGCCAAACATCGGCACAAGATCTGAATCAGCTGAGCCTGGAGGAGCTTGGAAATATCGAGGTCACGACGGTCTCCAAGGATCCTCAGCAGGTTCTCAAGACTCCTGCGGCAGTTTTTGTCATCACGCAGGGTGACATCGAGCGTTCCGGAGCCACAAGCATTCCTGATGCTCTGCGGTTGGCGCCCGGCGTCGAGGTTGCCCGGATCGATGCGGATCATTGGTCCGTCGCGATCCGCGGGTTTGCCGGCCAGTTCTCAAAGAACTTGCTGGTGCTGATTGATGGCCGTAGCGTGTACACGCCCCTGTTTTCAGGTGTGTATTGGGACGTTCAGAACGTGATGCTCGAGGATGTAGAGCGGATCGAAGTGATCCGCGGCCCCGGCGGAACGATTTGGGGAGCCAACGCGGTGAACGGGGTGATCAACATCATTACAAAGAGTGCGAAGGACACTCATGGTGCTTCTTCTACACTGGGTGGCGGTAACGTGGACCAGGGAACCGGAGACGCGCGCTACGGTGGTGTGACGAAGAATGGTTTCAACTATCGCGCCTACGGAATGGGTGGGATTCGCGGTCCGGAATTTCACCCGGATGGAGATAATTTTGACCACTGGCGGATGGGGCAGATCGGTTTCCGCACGGACTGGGAGAGAGGCCGAGAAAATCAGTTCACAGTGCAGGGCGATCTGTATCGTGGCGAGAGCGGAGAGAGTTTACAACTCGCCTCGTTTTATCCCATTGCGGAAGAGCAAGTGGAGGACAAGTCGTACGTCTCCGGCGGCAACCTGCTGGCTCGCTGGCAGCACACGATGGGAGAGGGTTCCGACATACAGGTCCAGGCCTACTTTGATCGGACTAATCGGCAGGATTTAGAACTTGGCGAAACGCGCGACACGTTCGATGTGGACTTTGTGGAACACGCGCGCATCCGTAAGAGTCAGGAACTGACATGGGGCCTGGGAGCACGGGTGAGCCCCGGCAACTTCATTCAAACCTCGGAGGGCGTGAACTTTCTTCCCGCCAGGCAGACAGACAGCATTTACAGCGCCTTCGCGCAGTACGAACTGCCAATTGTTAGCAACAAGCTGACAATGACGGCGGGTACCAAATTTGAGCACAACAACTTCAGCGGCTTCGACTACCAGCCGAGTGTGAGGTTGCTCTGGTCGCCGACGGACCATCAGTCATTTTGGGCAGCCGCGACAAGGGCCGTGCGAACCCCGTCTCGTGTCGATCAGGATGTTCAGTTTCTCATCGTTGTGCAGGCAACGCCGCCGCCGCCGGTTTTTTTCGAGATCGCCGGTGATCCCACCCTGAAGGCTGAAAAGTTGTTCGCTTACGAAGCCGGATACCGGTCGAAGGTCAACCGCAGTGTCTATGTAGATTTCACCGCGTTTTACAACGTCTATAACGATCTGCAGGGGTACGGACCACTCTCGCTCGCCGAGTCGTTTAACCCTCCCCCTCTGAACCTGCTCATCGTCCTACCTTATGCCAACGCCATCGAGGGTAGAACGGTTGGCACAGAGATAGCCCCCAGCTGGGATATTGCGCATTGGTGGCGGGTTCGCGGTTCCTATTCGTTCTTGCATATGGACCTCAAAGACAAACCTGGCTTCACGGATGTGGGGAGTCTGTTGAGTTCCTACATGGGTTCGAGCCCGAGCCATGTCGCGAGCTTTCAGTCGTTCTTCAATTTGCCCAAGCACATCGAATTCGACCAGACATACCGTTACGCAAGCGAGCTTCCTGAATACAGTGTGCATCCGAACAGCACGGCTGACCTTCGGCTGGGGTGGCACGCAGGAGAGGGGCTCGACTTTTCTCTGGTCGGCCAGAACCTGCTTCGGCCATCTCACCCGGAATTCGGCGGTGATCCGGGCCCGCTCGTCGGCATCAAGAGAAGCGTATATCTGAAACTCACATGGACTAAATAGCTTTGCACCCACTTATGAAGATGGGCCGAGTCACATCCCGTTCAGACTGCAATGCGCCACGCGCCGCGTGGCGACTGATCGAGAGCGGCTTTCGGCAAGTGTTCTTTGCGCTCATTGGGTGGGCGTACTTCGTCTCTGCGGTCGCCTGTGCGCAACAGACGAAGCCCAGCGACTATCAGGTTAAAGCTGCCTATATTTATAACTTCGGCAAGTTCGTCAAATGGCCTCCGATGTCTGCCGCAGGCCGGACCGGCGTCTTCACGATTTGCGCGTTCGAAAACGATTCATTCGGCACAGTTCTTCAATCGACCCTCGCCCGCGCGTCACTGGATGGCAGGCCAGTCGTGTTCAAGCGATTAGAAAAGCCTCGGGACGCATCGGGATGCCACATTCTCTTCATTGATTCGGGACAGGAAACTCATCTTCCGGAAATCCTCGCGGCGGCCAAAGAAGCATCGGTATTAACGGTCAGCGACATGCCTGATTTCACAAAGCGAGGAGGCATGATTCAGTTTGTTTTGATTGGCGACAGGATCCGCTTTGAGATCAATCTCGCCAGCGCCGAGAGTGCAAGCTTAGTGCTGGCCTCCGATCTTCTTAAAGTGGCAACGGCCGTACGAAGGTCGCCAGAGTCTGGAGGTTGACGGTGTTCAACGCCAAGGAATTTTCGATTGCGCAGAGGCTCACATGGATGAACCTGCTGGTGAGCGGCGTCGCCCTCCTGGTAGCTTGTTCAGCATTCATTGGATATGACGTAATGACCTCCAGGACCGTCATGCTGCGCGGTCTCTCCATCCGTGCCCAAGTTATCGGTTCGAACAGCGTCTCGGCGCTCCTGTTCAACGATCCCGATTCAGCTGAAAACACAGTGGCTGCGCTGAAAGTAGATCCCCATATCTTGTCTGCCGTCATCTATACCCTCGATGGGCAGCCTTTTGCTTCCTTCCTGGGCAAGGGATCCAAACGGATTCCACCAGAGCCCGAGATTCCTCCGGCTCAGGAAGAGATTCATCAGATCAACGGCAGCGAGATCGTCCTCGCTCGTCATATCGTGTCTGACGGGAAGGCGATTGGGATCATTTGCATCCGCTCAGACGTCGAAGCGCTGAATCAACGCCTGATCCTTTTTGTGGGGATCGCGGCACTGGTTCTCCTTGGATCCATGCTTGCGGCTCTGCTGGTTTCTTCCAGGTTCCGAAGAACGATCGCCAAGCCGATCGTGGATCTGGCTGAAATCGCCAAGACAGTTTCTCATGAAAGGAACTATTCGCTGCGCGTAACCCGGGTCGAGGGCCAGGGAGAGGTCACGATCCTGATCGATGCGTTCAACGAGATGATGGCGCAGATTGAGCGGGGAGAGCTTAGCCTGCATAAGGCCCACGAGGTGCTGGAACAGCGCGTCCAAGAACGTACCGCCGAGCTTGTGGCGACGCAAAAGGAGGTCGAGGCCTATTCCATTTCTGTCCTCCGCGCCAAAGAGGATGTTGAGCGCGCCAGCAAGTTCAAGGACCAGTTCCTATCGACCATGAGCCACGAGTTACGCACTCCGTTGAATGCTGTCCTGGGCTTCTCTGATCTGTTATCGGATACGCGCTATGGGCCGCTGAACGAGCGCCAGCAACGTTACGTGAACCATATCCACACCAGCGGCCAGCATCTGCTGGAGATCATTAACGACATTCTGGACCTCTCAAAGATCGAGGCCGGACGGCTGCAATTGTCGCTGGAAAATGTGCCGGTAGCAGCCCTCCTGGCGGAGGTGAGCGATGCCTTGCAGCCACTGGTCGACAAGAAATCTCAGAGGCTGATTCAACACGCCTCGCCGAGTCTGACCGTTCTTGCCGATAGCACTCGGTTCAAGCAGATCCTGATGAACCTGCTGGGAAACGCGATCAAATTCACTCCGGAAAACGGCACAATCGAACTGACGGCGCAGCAATCCGGTGAGGATGTCCGAATCGAGGTCCGGGATTCAGGCCCAGGCATCCCCGTCGAAGAGCAGCAGCGCATCTTCGAGGCTTTTCAGCGGCTGAGCCAATCGGACAAAGCTGCTGAAGGTACCGGACTTGGGCTGGCCATCACGCGGAGACTTGTTGAACTGCATGGAGGACAGCTGGGCCTCGAGAGCGAATCGGGAGAGGGAAGCTGCTTCTATTTCACTCTGCCGAGCGTTGCATCTCCGCGCAACGAAGTCTCCAGCGCAAATTTGGAGATGGGCCACGTGACGGCGGCGCGCGTACTGGTCATCGAAGACGACCTGGCAGCGGCATATCTGCTCGAATCGCAGTTGGCATCCGTGGGATATGAAGTTGTCTTGTGCCGAGAGCCGCAGTTTGCCGTTGAAAGGGCAATTGAGCTGCAGCCAGCCGTGATCACGCTGGACATTGTGATGCGCCCGGTGAACGGTTGGGAGGTGTTGTCCCAGCTGAAGAGCGACCCGCGCACTGCGAGAATCCCGGTGGTGGTCGTCACTGTCGTCGATCAGCGAAACACCGGTGCGCTGCTGGGTGCGGACGAATACATCGTGAAGCCTGTCGATCGGGCAATTCTCCTTTCGTCGATCGAGCGCTGTCTTCATCATCGAGGACAGAATGGAATCGAGCAGCCGATTTTGGTTGTCGAAGATGATGCACCGACGCGCGAATTCATCCTGGATGTGCTCTCAGAAACCGGATATGCCGTGAGATCGGCCGTGGATGGAACGGAAGCGCGCGTCCACGTGGGGACCAGCTTGCCTAGACTCGTCATTCTCGATCTGCTTTTGCCAGAGGTGAGCGGATTCCGGCTCATTTCGGAATGGCGCGGTGATTCCCGCACCGCCGATCTTCCCATCTTCGTTTTGACGAACAAGGATTTGACCCATGACGAGAAGAAGTTTCTGCACGCGAATACGGGGGCGTTCTTCAACAAGCACGAACCGTGGCGCGATTCACTCATCAGGCATATCCAACGATTAACGCCTTCAGGGCCTTCGGTGAAAATATGAAGTACCACGTTCTCGTGGTCGAAGATAACCAGGCGAATCGCGAACTCCTGTGCGATTGGTTGGAAGTGGAAGGCTATGATGTTTCGGCCGCTGAAAACCTGGTCCAGGCGCATGCAGCATTCACGCAGGAACCGCCGCACGCCGTGCTGCTCGACGTTCAGTTGGGACTCGAAGATGGACTTTCTCTTGCCGGCTGGATAAGGAACGATTCTGACTTCAAGACGATTCCGGTCATGGCGGTGACGGCGCATGCGATGGTGACCGATCAGGAGCGCGTCATCAAGGCCGGCTGCAATGCGTGCATATCGAAGCCGATTGACTTCAAAATGCTCAGACAGACCCTCAGGATTTATCTTCCGGAGCTTCCTTCCACGACATAAGGGATTCCGACGGAGCCGCAGTTCTTCCCTTCGCATAGATAAAAAGGGCAGGTGTCCGCCAGGGCATTCAGACCACGTTGGTGCGATTCAGCTTGAGTGTTTACGGCTAAGAAGGACGTCTGCGGCACCCTTTTTGCAAAAGCGCACAGAGGATGGGGCACGGAGTTCTGTCAACACCTGATTCGAAAATGCTCTAACGACAGGCGGGGGGTTACGAACGCGTCGAAATCGTAGGGTCAGTTGTGGCTCGATCGAACTGTACCAGAGTATGATCAGGCTCATTAATGCCGCCATTTTCAAGGGTTTGCACGGCTGACCGGCCTCGCGATACGTGAGAACTCCATGAAGTGTTGTCACGGAGGGATAGAGGAATGGGAGCAGGATCAATCAGATTACGTGCTGCGGGCTTGCGGGGAGCTGCGCTCACGGAGAATCTCGTGCTTCTGTTCGCAATGATCGCTGCCTGGACCTCGATCGCCTGGACTTCGATGGCCTGGGCCGCAGAACCGAACACTCTCACCACGCTTCACGCCATTCGAGCTCTGACCAAGGCTGAGGCCGCAAGCGGGCTGCCCGTTGCATTCGAAGCTATCGTCACCTACTACAACAGGAGTGACGTTGACCTTTTTGTCCAGGACGGGGACGAAGCGATCTATGTCGAGACAAAGCCAAATGAGGATCTGGCTCCTGGCGATCGGGTGCTTGTGCGGGGGAAAACCCGCGAGAGCTTTTCTCAGGACGTCCTCGGCGACAGCATCACAGTTCTTCACCATGGAGTTCTTCCCAAGCCAATCGCAGCCGACTTTCAGCAGTTGATCCGCGCAGAACGGGATTGCATGCGCGTTTCTGTCCGAGCCACCGTCCGCAGTGCGGATACCGTGAACTTCGGCAATATGCACGGTATTTATTTGAGGCTGCTCATGGACGGGGGGCCGATCGACGCGACGGTTTTGGAAACCGACGCGATCAAGTTCAAGGAACTCCTCGACGCTGAAGTGGAAGTCACAGGAGTTGTGTCGGGAAAGTTTGACAGCAAGATGCAACTGATCGGCATTCTGCTTGAAGTTCCTTCAATAGGGGACGTGAAGATACTGAAGGCTGCCGAAACGAACCCTGATTCGCTTCCGATCACGCCAATGGGCAAGGTTCTCTCAAGTTCCTACGTGCGCGATGTTACACAGAGAGTTCGAGTCAAGGGAACCCTGACCTACTATCAGCCAGGTTCTTCCGTCGTTTTACAGAATGGCTCCGAAAGCTTGTGGATCTCGACCCGATCGAGCATTCCGCTGCGGATTGGAGATGTGGCGATTGCCACCGGCTTTCCAGACGCGCACGAGGGCTTCCTCGCGCTGACTGATGGCGAAATCCGGGACACCGATATTTTCGAACCTATCCAACCGCAGCCGTCGACCTGGCGCCAACTGGCTACATGGAACAGCGGAGACCCCGATGGTCATCAGAGTGACCTGATCTCCTTCGAGGGGAAAGTTGTCGCCGCTGTGCGGGAGGGCTCGCAGGATGAGTTTGTTCTGGCCTCGCAAGGCAGGCTCTTCACAGCGATCTATCGCCACCCACCGACCAACAGGACTCTTCGTCCAATGTGGCAAATTCCGGTAGGCACGACAATTCGCGTCACCGGAATCTGCATGGTCGTTCAAGCCAATTCGATCGATCCAAGCGAACAAGAAGTTCCCTTCGATATCCTGCTTCGCTCATTCGATGACATTTCAGTCATCGCCAGCCCGTCCCTGTTGAGCGTTCGCAATCTTGTTTTTCTCGTCGGTGTATTGCTCCTGTTGTTGTTTGCAGCGGGAGCAAGGAGCTGGTTCATCGAACGAAGAGTGCGCCGCCATAATGCTCATTTGGCTTACATCGAACGTCGTCGCAGCCGCATTCTTGAAGACGTCAACGGCTCCCGGCCTCTTGCGGAGATTATCGAGCAAATTACTGAGTTGGTTTCGTTCAAGCTCAGTGGATCTCCCTGCTGGTGTCAGCTTGTCGATGGAGCAAGATTCGGAAACTGCCCGTCGGATCTCTCTGCATTCCGCGTCGTTCAGGAGCCGATCCCATCCCGCACAGGTCCACCGCTCGGAACCATCTATTCCGCGTTCGATCCATTAACAAAGCAGCGTGCCGCCGAGTCGGAGTCTCTGTTGGCGGCAGCAGCTTTGACTACTCTCGCCATTGAAAACCGGCGACTTTACTCCGATCTCGTCCGGCGCTCGGAGTTCGACTTGCTGACTGAAATCCACAACCGATTCTCCCTGGAAAACTACCTGGGTAAGCGAATCGAGCAGGCACATCAGGATGCAAGCATCTTCGGATTGGTCTACATCGACCTGAACGACTTTAAGCAGGTGAATGACTTTTACGGACATCACGTCGGAGATCTCTACCTGCAGGAGGTCGCAAACCGCATGAAACACCAACTGCGAGTTGACGATATGTTGGCTCGGCTCGGTGGCGACGAGTTTGCTGTGCTCTTGTCCAAGGTCAGCAGCCGTGCGGAAGTTCAAGAGATCGCGGACAGGTTAGGACGCTGTCTTGATGCGCCATTTGCCGCGGAGGGTTATCTCATTCATGGTTCAGCCAGTATAGGCATAGCCCTTTACACCGAGGACGGTACGACCAGCGACAGTCTTCTCAGCGCAGCTGATGCTGCCATGTACGTAAACAAGCACATCCGCCGTGAGAGTCGAGAGATCCCGGCCAACCGAACTCGGTCAGGACCCTCCTAAGGGAATTTGAATGAGGCAGCCCACTTCGGGTCCGCCTCGTATCCGAAGCTACAGGTTTTGAATTACGAGTTCCTCTCATTGCTGTTGCGGTTCACCTCATGCGGCGGAGGTCTGGGCTCCTCTGGTCTCGACAACGTTGTGCACTGACGCCGCGGATGAGAACAGAGGTATGAGACCTTCGACCAGTGTTGGGTGAGTCAGGACCGCATCGCGCAGCGCGGTGTAGGGCAGCCCTGCGATCATCGCAATCTGGACGGCGGCCAGGATCTCCCCCGCACCGACACCGAAGGCCGTGAACCCGAGGATGCGATCGCTATCAGTCTCCACGAGGGCCTTCACGAATCCGCGGGTCTCCGAAAGCGTGCGTGCACGCAGGTTGGTTTCCATTGGGACCTTAAACAGGCGATACGCTATCGCCCTGAGCCTCCGCTTCTGTTTCACTCAGGCCGATATGAGCAAGTTCGGGGTCGGTAAACAGACAATATGGGACTTGCCTGCCCGTGGTCACACGGTTGCCGCCGGTTAAATTGGCATGGACTACGCGGAAATCGTCGATGCTGATGTGCGTGAACTGCGGGCTGCCTGCGACCTCGCCGATCGCCCAGACGCCGGGCGCGGTGGTCTGCAGCCGCTCGTTGACCTTGATGTATCCCCGGTCGGTGAGCTCAACGCCGGCCAGTTCCAGGCCGAGTCCTTCGGTGTTCGGCTTGCGGCCTGTGGCGACCAATATATGACTACCCTTCAGGACTTTCTCAATTCCATTCTGCTCGACGACGACACTCACCGAGTCGCCTGATTTGCCCGACACTTGCTTGATCCGTGCATTCAGGAGAATGTCGATGCCTTCATCTGCGAGCAGGCTGCGAAGAGCCTCGCATACGTCCGGGTCTTCTTTGGACATCAGCCGCCGGTTGCGATCGATCATCGTCACCTTGCTGCCGAAGCGGCGCATCGCCTGGGACATCTCCACTCCGACGTAGCCCCCACCGACAACAAGCAAGTGTTCGGGAATTTCATCGAGTTCAAGAGCCTCGATATGCGTGAGCGGCTGCGCTTCCGCAAGGCCAGGAATTGTTTCCAGCGCGGCACGCGTGCCCGTACTAACGATCACATTCGCGCCCCGCAGTTGACGTGTGGTCCCATCGGCCAGGGTGACTTCCACTGTTCTCGGAGCCAGGAACCGACCCGTTCCCAAGATGAACTCGGCTCCCGTGTTCCTGTAATTTTCCATATACATGTCGTTCAGGCCACGCACCATCTTGCGCTTGCGCTCGCGCACGCCCGCCATGTCGATCGTGAAGCCGTCGTGTGCGATGCCGAATTCCTTGCTTCGGCGAAAGTACGATGCGACTTTCGCGCTGTGGATGATGTTCTTGCTCGGCAGGCACGCGATGTTCGGGCATGAGCCGCCGATGTATTTGCGGTCGACGACTGCGACTCGCTTCCCTTCGCCGGCAAAAGTCCACGCAGCGACGGTCGAGCCCGTGCCGCCACCGAGAATCACCAGATCAAATTCTTCCGGCTGCGACTTCTTAAGAACCTGGGCGGATGAAGTGTTCTCGGTGCGCTTCATGCGGCTTTTCCTTTCTGAGCGACAGGTTCACTCTTGGCTTGCATTGATTTCACGAGATCAGCCGCCGACGCTCCTTCGAGCGACAGTCCATAGCCGACTTCCCGGACGATACGCTCTTTCAACGGTTGAATGAAATGTACGCGCGTATTGCGGCGGGTCACTTCCGGAGCCTTCAAGTAGAGCTCGGCCAATTCCTGCGCCCGGCTTAGTGCCTTGCCGTTCGGCACAACTTCGGCAACCACTCCCCATTCCTGCGCAGTACGCGCCGTCAGTGGCTGCGGGTTCAGCAGAAACGCCTCGGCTCGTCCTGCTCCAGCGCGATAGCTCCACGTCGTGAAGATTCCGTCACCCGGCGCAACACCTACGGCGTAGTGCGCTACATCCTGAAAGGTTGCACCCTCGCCGGCCACGATGACATCGCCGAGCAGCACATAATCGGAGTGCACGTGGGCGCGTCCCTCGATCGCCGCGATCACCGGCACGCGTATGTTGGCGATGTTTTCCAAAGCCTGAACGCCCTCGTCGTGAACCTGGCTCCAGGTTAGGGGATCGGAGACGTCGCCCAATGATGACCAGTCGACATCGATAATGAAGTCCCCTGCGGCGCCGGTGAGGATGACGATCTTGTTCGCGCGGTCTTGTCCGATCCGGTAAAACGCATCGACAAATTCGGTGTGACCTTGCGCATTCATAATGCACGGCCCGCCGTTGCTGTGGAACTCTGCAACCAGCACACCTTTGCTATCTCGTGTCAGCTTCAGGTTGTGATAAGCAGTGAAGTAGTCATGTTGAAGTTGCATTGGATTCTCCTCTCTCGGTTGCCCTGACTGGGTTGTTATTTGCGAGGTCAGCACTTTGGACTCAGGTGGCCACGACGAGACCGCCTGCGGCACGAATGACTTCTCCGGTGATCCAGGCTGATTCGTCTGACGCCAGGAAGACTGCCAGCGGTGCGATATCAGTGACTCGACCGAGGCGGCCGAGCGGCGTCTTCTCAGCTAGAACAGCACCGGCCCCACCCTCAAAGGTTCCGGCGGCTACATTGCCTTCGGTCTCTGTATGACCTGGTGCGATGGCGTTGACGCGGATCTTGCGCGGTGCAAGTTCGAGCGCCAATCCCTTTGTCAGCGTTTCGATGGCGCCTTTTGTGGACGCGTACAGCAGGGCTCCCGGCACGGGATGCGAGCCGACGATAGAGCTGAGGTTGATGATGCTCCCGCCGTCGGCCCCGAACCACTTGATTGCCTCCTGCACGGTGAGAATTGCCCCGAGCACGTTGACGTTGTAGTGAAGGTGAAAGCTCTCTTCGGTGATCTCCGCGAAGGCGCCGAAGCGGAATACCCCGGCGTTGTTGACCAAAACGTCCAGTCTTCCGAACGCAGAATCTACTTCTTTGAATAGCCGCGCGACATCTGCGGCCTTGGACACGTCGCCTCCGACCGGGATCGCCTTGCCGCCGCTGTCGGTGATCGCCTGAGCGACGCGTTCGGCGCCTTTCCGGTCGGAGGAATAGTTCACGGCCACACGCGCGCCCGCAGCTCCCAAGGCGGTTGCAAATCCAGCGCCTATGCCTTTGGACGCGCCTGTCACTATTGCCACTTTGTTAGACAATCTGCTCATGATTCACCATTGTTCTTGATTCGAGTTCGAGCGCTCACAAATCTCCATCGCTGTACATTGCGCCTCGCCCACGAAAATCTCGATTTATACCTCCTTGTGATGCTTGAGAGCGTTGTGAAGTAACCCGTCAAAATTCAATTTTGCGACCTTGAACGAACCGTCGGCAATCCGGGAGTTGTCTGGCTCTTTTCTCAGCTGGTGTGGTGAGTCTGAAGTTGATCGAAGAACAACCGCAGATTCTTCGACTCACCACCCCCGAACTGAAAGACGTTCGGGGCCCCGTTCGCTCAGAATGGCAGCCAGTTTTGTGTTGCGTATTTCAGACTCAGGACACTAGGGCATCTCCGCCGAGTCTTTTGGGGAGTCATGGGGGAAAAATATGACGACGTTCCTGCGGTTTTCCAGTCCTACTAAGCGAGCGCAATTGCATCGCGACGCCGAAATGGTGAATCCTATACGTTGGAAGGCAAACCCAATGGAGCGCCACTCATTGAAACGTTCGGAAAAGCCCTTATTTGTGGGGTACATCATTCCCGTGGCGATGCTCGGCATGCTTCTCGTTTTGGTTCCAGGAGCCTTCGGACAACATGGCGGCGGGGGCCATTCCGGCGGCGTCAGTGGCGGGCATGTGGGCGGATTCTCCGGCGGAGGCTTCCACGGAGGATTCTCTGCGTCTCCTTCGTTCAGGGGCTTCTCCGGGACTGCTCCGCACAGCTTTGGCGCCCCTTCGCGAATGACCTGGAGCGCTCCCCGATACAGTTCTGCAATGCGGCGAGGGGTTTACGGAAATTACCGCCCCCCGTTTAACGCCGGGGATCGTCGCGGAGGGGACCATCGCGGACGTTATCGCCGGCCCTACCCCGGATACGGTTACGGCTATCCCTACGGATACGCGAATCCCTGGGGGCTACTCCCCTGGGACCTCGGCTATCCGGATTTCACCGATTATGGCGACGATAGCGACAGCGCTGGGTCGAACAACGCGCAAGCTCCGCCATATCCAGTTCAGCCACCTGATGAGGAGCAGCAACAGCCGCCGCCGGAGAGCGAAGACTTTCGGCCGGAGTACGCGCCAGCGCCCTACCAGCCGCCGGTGCAACAACAGGTTGCTTCAACCCCGCAGAAGGGCGAACCTCAACTGACGCTGATCTTCAAGGATGGTCACACCTTGACGATTCGGAACTATATGCTGACGCCCAGCGAAATCATCGTCATGGACGATGCCGCTTCGGGACGTGAACCGCGTATTCCCCTGGCCGAGCTAGACCTGCCTGCCACGGAAAAAGCGGCGCAGCAGCACGGCTTGGATTTTTCGCCTCCCTCCGCGTAGCTTTGGTCCATCGCGACGTTGTCGATTGACGTCTCGCTCGCGCAAACATAGGCGATATCGGGTCAATCAAAGATAGGTCCAGGGATTTCATTTCGAACCGTCTATGTTCTCAGGTCACTAAGGTTACCGGGGTGGAACTTGATCTCGATCCCGGCGGTAATTTTGCCGAGATCGTCGGCGCGAGCCACACCATCAGATGCTTGAGGGATGGAGAACGAAAACGCAGCCCCCGGACCGTCGTTCAGTGTTGCCCATAAACGGCCGTGGTGGCTCTCGATAATTGAACGGCTGACGGATAGCCCGATTCCCATGCCGTCACCCTTAGTGGTATAGAATGCGTCGAAAAGGCGGTCTGCAGTCTGAGGGTCAAATCCGATTCCGACATCCTGCACCGTCAGGCGCACGCGATCACCCTCGTCTCGTTCGGTCCTGATCAGCAACTGCCTGGGACGATCCTCGATCGCGCTCATTGCGTCTGAGCCATTCCGGAGCATGTTCAGTATGACTTGCTGAAGCTGTATCCGGTCACCTGTAACGAGCGGGAGGTCGTCGGCGAGTTCGGGACGAAGGACTACCCGGTTCTTCTGAAGTTCCGTTGACGACAGAGCAATCACCTCTTTAGCCACCTCATTCAAGTTCACAGATTCGGGCGCGGCGTCCTTTTTGCTAAAGAGCGCGCGCAACCGAGCGATCACCTCGGATGCACGGTTGCCATCCCGAATCGTGCGCCGGGCGGTCTCTCTGGCACCATCGACTTGCGGAGGATCAGTTGCCAGCATCCGCAGACAGGTGCTGGCGTTTGTGATGATGCCCGAGAGCGGCTGGTTGACCTCGTGCGCAATCGATGCCGTCAAGACTCCCAAAGTTGTGGCCCTGGACACTTGTGCGAGTTCTGATCGCGCCTTGCTGAGTGCCTCTTCTGAGACTCGGCGTCGCGTTATGTCCTGAATGGCTCCGATGTACTCAAGCCGCCCCTCGTCGTCTCGGATTGCATGAGATACCGTGTGCAGGTACTTGACTGAGCCGTCGGGCATCCGCACCCGGATTTCGTAGTCATGGTCGCCGCCGTTACCTCGTGCCCCCGCCATCTTTTCAAACAGTAGCGGGATGTCGTCTGGGTGGACGCGGCTGGCGATCTGCCCGAGCGTCACGGGCGCATCCTTTTCAAATTCGAAGATGCGATAGGCCTCCTCAGAAAATGTGAATTCGTCCGTATCTACATGCCAGGAAAAGCCTCCGGTCAAGCTGAGGAATTGGACTTCTGCCAGAAGGGCCTCACTGCGCCGCAGCTTTGCCTCTGCCTGTTTGCTTTCTGTAATGTCCTCGAAGAGCGCCATGAGGAATTGCGGTACCCGCTCCGTGCCCGGCACCATAGAAACATTGTTGCGCACCCACACCAGGCTGCCGTTCTTCCGCCGATATTGCTTCTCGATCTGAAATTGCTGGCACTTCCCGGCCAATAGCTCCCCTATGAGCTTCCGGCTCGGTTCGAGATCCTCTTCATAGGTGACGTCGAGAAAAGAGAGATTCTGCAATTCCTCCTCGGTGTAACCCAGCATCTCCTCGTACACAGGGTTGGCGGCGAGAAATCGACCATTCAGATCAGTAAGGGCAACGCCGATGGCTGAGTTCTCGAAAACAGAGCGCCACCGTTCCTCGGCTGCGGCAAGTTCCATCGTTCGTTCTGCGACCCTTTGATCTAGTTCGTCTGCGACCCGCTGCTGTTGGATGCGGCGCTGGGCCTCCTGCAGGCCGATGGACGCCTGATTCGCCGCTACGCTGAGAAGAAGGCTCTCAGTCTGTAGCGGGAAATCCGCTCGCCGAGATCCTGCTACGATTACACCAATTTCACCTTGCAGGCCCAGTGGCAATGGAACGAGTGAAATGTCACCGTCTCCGGCTAAGTTTCGCACCAGCGCAGGCCGTTTCAGTGGGTCATCTCTCAGCCAGCGATTAAGCTGCATGCAAATCTCTTGTGATTGGGGTATCGGTCCTGGCGATCGAGCAAGGCGGACCATCTCAAAGGACATCTCACCGAGTGGGTCTTTCAACCGTACATAGACTAGATCCAGGAGGAGCATGCGCAGGAGTGTGTCGAGCAAGGTATGAACAACCTGGGACGGTTCGCCACCACTCCACAGGGCAGGAAGAGCGAGGACGCTGACCAGATCACCGATGCAGCGTTGAAGGCGCTTGACTTCCTCAGCGATGTGTTCGAGTTGCACTTCCATGTTTAGTCCAGCAGGTCAGGCGGCGGCCGAGGGTGGCGTAGTCCGGTTCGCGCGCCGTTCGCGAAGCTCACGCAGAAAGTCCCTGGGCGGTACAAAAAACGGATTCCGCTGCAGAATGCCGCCGATGATGATCATCGGATGCGTCCGCATGATATCAATCACCGTCTCGCCCCCAAATTTGCCAAGATGGTAGGTGCAGATGACGGCGTCGTCATGACGACGCCACACGTCGTTCACGCGCGATTCGAACTCAACGACATCGTCGACATAAGATCGATCTTCAACCGCCCAATCCATGCGGCAACAAATGCGACTAAGTGGGAATCCCCCGTTGGCATTGCCGCTTGCCATCTGCTCAAACGCTGTCAGCATCCGATCCTGGTCGAAGCGGCCGTCGCGAAGATATGCTTCTGTGTTGATGCGAACTTCCAGTTGCCCGCTCTGCTCGGCAGCCATCGAGTCGATCCCAACTGCGGCCAACCGTTGTAGATGGTCATGACGTTGATCCGGATTAACGACGTGAACCGCCTTGTCGCCACACTCGAACCCGTCCTTAATGAACGGAAGCAACACGCGATACTCTTCGTTGTCACTGTTGAAAAATGCGCAGACATGACGTGTTTCATCGAGTAGGGAGCCCGCAAGAAGAATGGGAGCCAAGACCCTGGTCATGGTGTATTCCTCCCGTATGCGTCAGGCAATGCCCGCTTCTACGCAACTGTAGTTACATGATCTTTTCGAAGGGTTGATGTCTCGCCGCAGTCTCGAAAACGCGCGCGGCATTGCGCAAGAGAAGCCGTAGAAAGCAGGATATCACCTGAATCAGTCAATCGTGGTCATCAGCATGGTGGCGGAACGATGAGCGCGGGCTGGTTCAGGAGGGTTCCCCTTCGGATTGGATGGGACAGCGTGAAACACCCTTGGTTCGTGATGTTTGCGGCCTTGAACTATAAGCGCGAAATTGTCATTGCATTGTAATTTCTTGGGGATTTTCGTCTCGATTGCATTTGGATCGAAGACAATACAGCTTGAAAGGGCTTGAGTTATGGTTAATGCCATGGAATTGGCGCCGGAAGTACCAAGCGGACCAGCCCCCATAGTGAATCTGGGGACCATCCTGATTATCGAGGACGATCCTCGCATGCAACGGACGCTGGAGAGAACGTTCGCGCAAGAGCACTATTCGACCGTCATCGCCGGTGACGGCCAGACAGGTCTGGATTTGTTTCGCAGCGAACATCCGTTGGCCGTTGTGCTCGATTTGATTCTTCCAAATATTTCCGGGCGTGAGTTGTGCCGGACATTCAAGCAGCTTTCCAGCGAAACGCCCATCATCGTGCTCAGCGCGATCAGCGAGGTCGCGGACAAGGTGCTGCTGCTTGAGTTGGGCGCGGACGATTACGTGACCAAGCCGTTCAGTCCAAGGGAACTGACGGCCAGGGTTCAGGCGGCCATTCGCCGGCAACGCAAACCTGCTGCGCAGAGCACGTATCGCTTTGGCGATTGCGAGGTCGACTTCAAGAAGATGACCGTCTGGCGGAATGGGAGTCCCGTGGTGCTGACGGCCCACGAATTCAAGCTTCTGAAGTTCTTTACGGACAATGCGGAACGAGTGCTGACGCGGGATGTGCTGCTGAATGAGGTTTGGGGATACAATTTCTATCCGACGACGCGGACTGTCGATAATCAGATCCTGAAGTTGCGCCAGAAACTGGAGCCGGATCCGACGAACCCGAAGCATCTGCTTACGATCTACGGCGCAGGGTACAAATTTGTCCCATGAGGAATCTTCCGATCAGTCCCACGCGAACGAAGTCTCCACGGGAGTAACGCTCGTGCGCGATAGGCAAGGTGTGCGAACGCATGTTCTGCTTGTCGTGGCCATGGCCGTCATCATTGCGGTCGTGACCGGGCTCAGCCTGTTGCTTATTCGTCACCATTTGCGGAACCAGGTAACGGACGACCTGACCCATGATCTGGATCACTCGGTCATTGCCTTCCAGGATTTGCAGGCCGAAAGGCTCGCAACCCTGGAGCGCGAGAATGCCCTTCTCTCCAGGCTGCCGACGTTGAAGGCGCTGATGACGAGCGGTGACGATCTGACCATTCAAAATGAAGCGGCGGAGTTCTGGCGGCTCAGCGGAGCGGATTTCTTTGTGCTGACCGATTCAAGCGGCCGCGTGGTGGCCGCTTATGCCAGAGGATCTTTCGCGGACACGGCCCTTCGCCAGGGCGTGAAGACGCTGTTGGGCTCGCAAAGCAAGCACTATCTAATCGATAGCGGCTCGTTGTATGCTTGCGCGTCGAGGCCTCTTTACTTCGGCAGCGACCAGGAAGGAACACTGCTTGGATACGTCGTGAGCGGCGTTTCGATTGAGCGTACCGTGCGGGAGATCAGCCAGCCCACAGGCGTCGAAGCTGCGTTTCTGAGCGACGGACAGGTTGTGGCCAGCACGCTTAGCCCCGGCGTACAGTCAAGCCTGGCACGGCAATCTGTTTCGCCTTTCGGCACCACTCAAGCGCCCGCGACAGTAACACTCGGCGACACGCGATTTCTTTCGGTCGGAGAAGATTTGTCAGCGGCGGCGACAGCTCCGCTGCAGTTGGTTGTGCTCAAGTCTTTGGAGCCGGCGGAGCGCACGATCAGCGGCATTGACAGGATGGTGCTGCTTGTCGGTCTCCTCGCGCTGCTCTCGGGCACGGTGCTGATGATGATTGTGTCGCGCGTGGTTACGCGCCCACTCGAAGAGCTCTCGAGGAGCGTCCGTGCCTTTGGACTCGGCGACGTGGGGCATCATGTGCCGCGCCATGGCACGCAGGAGGTACGCGAATTGAGCGCGGCCTTTGCCAGAATGCGGAGCGAGATCCAAAAAGCCAACCAGGCCGTGCTTGAATCCGAGAGGCTGGCGACGATCGGCCGCATGGCGAGTTCGGTCTCTCACGATTTGCGCCATTATCTCGCGGCGATCTACGCCAACGCGGAGTTTCTCGCTTCCGACCGGTTTACACCCAAAGAGCGCGCCGACATTTTTGCGGAGATCCGTGCGGCGGTGAGCGGAACAACAGAGATGCTCGAGTCGCTGCTGATCTTCAGCCGTACCGGCGCCAGCATCAGACGGCAACCTGAGCTGATGGCGACGCTTGTCGAGCGGGCAGCGGCGCTGGTTCGCACCCATCCCGATGCTGAGGGCGTAACGCTCGTGACTCATTATGGCGAGCCGGCGGAGACCGTTGCTGCAGTGGATGGAAAGCAGATCGAGAGAGCCATTTCCAATCTGCTTCTAAATGCCTGTCAATCGGCGCGCTCCATGGGGACGGCAGCCACGGTCGCGGTAACTGTGGAGTCGCAGGAGCGTCAAATCCTTGTCAACGTCACGGACAACGGCCCCGGTGTACCCAAGAAAATTCGCAAGAGTCTTTTCGACCCCTTCGTCAGCGAGGGAAAGCAAAAGGGCACCGGGCTTGGCCTAACCCTCGCTCATTGCATTGCATTGGAACATGGAGGAGAGGTTGTCTTGCTGAGCAGCCGTCCTGGCGAAACGATCTTCCAGATGAAAGTGGCGCGCGGCCTTACGACGCACGGGGATACGGATGCGTCAGAGTCCGGCGGTCACGAACAGGTGATCCCAGATGAAAATGTTCGGACATAAGCGAAGTTGGCATTCTGGCGTCAGCCTTTGCGGCAGATGGGGAACAGTGACGCTTTTGGCGATGTTTCTTTCGCTGTCGGCGCATCTGACGCGCGGGCAGGCACCGGCTCAAGAGAGCCTCGCCCAAAAGGTCCAGCAGTTGACCGATGCCATGGCGAGAACGCAGGCGCAATTGGAAATGTCGCAACACGAATTGAATGCAATGCGCCAACAGTTGAGCGAATTGCAACGCCAGATGGTGCAGGGCGGAGTAACCGCGGCAACAGCGACGGCATCTGCTGCAGCCACGGATCCTCCTTCGCAGGCTCCGCAAGGCTCTGCTGAGTCTACTGACGCGGCGATTCAGGATCTTCGCGAGCGCCAGGCAATTCAGGAGTCGGAGATTGCAACTCAGGAACAAGCCAAGGTAGAAAGCGAGTCGAAGTATCCCGTAAAGGTAACTGGTATGTTGCTGATGAACGGCTTCAAAAACACCAGCGCTGTGGATATGGCGGCGAGCCCTTCCGTGGCTCTTACCGGTCCTGGCAGCGCCGGCGCAACTGTGCGGCAAACGATTCTCGGATTCGATGCGCAGGGCCCTCATATTTTCGGTGCGCGCAGTTTTGCCGATTTGCGGGTGGACTTCTATGGAAGCCAGGCAGCGAGCGCGCTGACAACGACTTACTCGGGCTACTACAACACGAATTCCGCGTTCCTTCGGTTGCGCACCGCTCATGCCGGACTCTACTGGGACAAGACCCAGGTTTATTTCGCGCTCGATCGCCCGATCATCAACCCCGACTCACCGACTTCGCTGACGGCTGTGGCTGTGCCCGCACTTGCGTGGTCAGGAAATCTGTGGACCTGGAACCCTCAGGCAGTGATCACGCAGAATCTTTCCCGCCCGAATCTCCCGGTGTTGAGTTGCAGGCCGCGATCATCGACGCAGGCGATGCACCGCTGACGCCGGCGGTAGCGCCCGGGTTCAACCGCGACAGCCGTACTGCCGAGCAGCGCGGAGCAAAGCTCCAAGCCCGGAGTTGAGGCGCGCGTTGCGTACATCGGCGCAGGCCGAGACGATGAGCGCAATCACTTCGGCGTGGGAGGATACTTTGCTCCGCACCTGAGCGCGCTTGGACGGAGTTTCGACTCCTGGGCCGCAACTCTGGATGCGCGCCTGCCTCTCGTGGCTCATCTGGAATTGGCTGGCAGTTTCTATCGTGGGGCGGCGCTTGGCGGCCTTGGCGGCGGGGGCTACAAGGATTTCGCTTATAGCCCCAATCCAGATACGGGCGGCTACTATTTCCGCCCACTCGATGACGCGGGTGGATGGGCGCAACTCAAGGAGAAAGCAAGTGAGCGGCTGGAATTCAATGCTGCCTACGGAATGGATAACGTCTTTGCAGGCCAGTTGCGGCGCTTTTATGTCCCCGATGGCTCGATGATTCAGAATCTTGCGAGGAATCGCACCTATACCGGCAATGTGATCTATAGCCCCAGCGCCTATTTGCTGTTCTCGCTGGAGTACCGGCGCCTGGAGAGCACAGCCGTTGAAGGTTTGCCCGCCGAGAGCAACATCATCGGCCTCGGCGCGGGGTACAGATTCTGATGAGCCGAAGACCCTCACGCAGTTGCTGCTCTGCGTGCTGATGACGACGCCGTGGCTGAGTTGCGCACAAGATCATCCGGCGGAGAGGGCCTCGGTCGACTTGCGGCTACGCGTTGTCTCGTCTCTGCCGGGAAACCATCGCGCCGTGCCTGCCGTCGTCTGGCTGACGCCCATGCAGGGAACAAATATCCCTCCCTTTGTTCCGCAGGGGCATTACACCTTACTGCAAAAGAACCGCATCTTCATTCCGCATCTGCAAGTGATTCCGGTCGGCAGCGTCGTGCAGTTTCCCAATGCCGACCCTTTCTTTCACAATGTTTTCTCGCTTTTTGAGGGGAAACGATTCGATCTGGGTCTTTACGAAGCTGGATCGAGTAAGTCCGTCACGTTTTCGCGCGAAGGCGTATCGTACATTTTCTGCAATATTCATCCCGAGATGAGCGCCGTCGTGCTGGCTCTCTCGACGCCGCTTTACGCCATTGCCGATGCGGATGACTCGTTCGTTTTGCGCGAAATTCCTCCCGGCGATTACAAATTGCATTTCTGGATCGAAGGCGTTCCGCAGTCCTTTCTCGAAGGCCTTAGCCGCACGGTGCACGTCTCGTCTCACGATCTCGATCTTGGAACCGTCAGCGCTCCAATCGCCAAGCCCAGGACGATGACCCATACAAATAAATTCGGCAATCCCTACGAGACAAGTCCGCAATCAACGTATTGAGAGTTTCGTCTTGGCGATATTTCTGAAACGGGGTATCCATTTGACTCCGGTAGGCCCAACCTGTAGTGTTCGGGGCCATGGAAGAGGAGTATCCGCGGACGCATCTGGAGCTTGAGCGGCGCTTCAGCACGGAGCAGTCTCGCCAGGGTTGCATCGGCGAATGCCGGAACCGGGATGGCTGTGGAAGCGCTATCTCATGAATAATCCTGCTTCCTTTGGCGTATTGTCATGCAATTGATGGGTCTTCCGACCCAGTCGAAGGTGTGTGCGAGCAAACGAGAAGACAAGGTAGCATGACCATTCCGGGTGGCCACTGGCCGGGCGCATCGGGAGGACACGTTGGCAGAAGCGCGTAAGAGTCTGTCGCTGGGCGCATTTGCCCCTTCCATGAAGTATGGTATCCGTAGAATGCTAACCGCCGCCCACATCGCCGAGCTTTCTGCTGCTGTCGGAACTGACAGCTTAATCACCGCCCAGAGCCAATTGCAGACCTATGAATGCGACGGGCTCACGAATTTTCGGGTGATTCCCGGCGCAGTCGTGCTGCCTCGCAATGCTCAGCAGGTGCAGGCAGTTGTGCGCTTCTGTGCCCAACATCGAATTCCTTTTGTCAGCCGCGGCGCCGGCACTGGTCTGAGCGGGGGCGCACTGCCGGCCGCCGGCGGCGTCGTCATCAGCCTGGCGCGCATGAACCGCATTCTTGAGGTGGATATGGCCAACCGCTTCGTCGTTGTCGAGCCGGGGGTCATCAATGCGCATGTCACGCAGCGTGTCGCAGCGCCAGGGATATTTCTACGCGCCCGATCCATCGTCGCAATCGGTTTGCACCATCGGCGGCAACGTGGCGGAAAACTCCGGCGGCGCGCATTGCCTGAAGTACGGTTTTACCGTTACCCACGTGCTGGCGCTCGAAGTGGTGCTGCCCTCGGGCGAACTGGTTCAACTTGGGCTCGACCGACGCTCGATGCGCCCGGTTACGATCTGCCCGGTGTTTTTGTCGGCTCGGAAGGCACGCTGGGCGTGGCGACAAAGATTACGCTGCGCATCGTCAAGCGCCCTGAAGTGGTGCAGACGCTGCTGGCCGCTTTCGACTCGATCCAGGCGGCGGGGCAGACCGTCAGCGACATCATTGCGGCGGGAATGTTGCCGTCGGCGCTGGAAATCATGGACAGGTTAGCCATCCAGGCAGCAGAGGCTGCCGTTCATGCCAATTATCCGGTTTGCGACGGTTTGCTGCTGGTGGAGTTGGACGGCCCGTCGAGCGAAGTCGAAGTGCTGATGCGGGCCGTGCAGACTCTGTGCCACGACAATGGCGCGTGGGAGGTACGCGTTGCGCAGTCTGACCAGGAACGCGCTCTGGTGTGGAAAGGGCGCAAAGCGGCCTTTGCCGCGGTGGGTCGAATCTCGCCGAACTATATCGTGCAGGACGGCGTCATTCCACGCACTGCGCTGCCGCATCTGCTCACCGAGATTGACCGCTTGTCCTCAGCAGCGGGCCTTCGCGTGGCAAATGTCTTCCATGCCGGCGACGGCAATCTGCATCCGCTGGTGCTTTACGATCGCTGCCATTGAGGGACAGGAGGAAATTGCGCTTGACCTTTCCTATCGCATCCTGCATCTTTGCGTGGATCATGGAGGCTCCATCACCGGCGAACACGGCGTAGGCAAAGAAAAGCAGGAAGCACTCGGCTATATGTTCACTGAACCGGATCTGGCGACGATGCAACTGGTGCGCTGTGCGTTCGATCCGGAAAACATCGCCAATCCGGACAAGGTCTTTCCACGTCCGCGTCTTTGCGCGGAAAAGCCGGGTCCGTATGCGCCGCATCCGTTGGAAACGGCCGGGATCGCGGAGATCTTCTGATGAACATGTCCGCCGACATTGACACTCGAAGAGGGCGTGGCCCATCTCGCTTCAATCGTCGGGCCGGAGCATGCACAACTTCGCGAAGAAACAGTTGTCACTGCTCCTGGAGACACGCAGCAGATCGCGCAGATACTGCGCTTTGCCCAGTCCAACGGACTTACTCGTGATGCCCACGGGAGGCAGTACCAAGCTAGGCTGGGGCGATCCCGTCTGTGCCAGAGATTGAGTTGAGTTTGCATCGCATGCACGCTCTTCGCGACCACGCCTGGCAAGACATGACCTGCACCGTTGAGGCAGGCTGCACGTGGGCCGCGATGCAGTCGGAACTTGCGATGCCATGGTCAGATGGTCGCACTCGATCCTCTGTGGCCGGACCGCGCTACTGTGGGTGGCGTGATCGCCGCGAATGACAGCGGTGCTCTTCGATTGAAGTTTGGCGGGTTGCGCGACCTCATTATCGGCATGACGATTGTGCTCGCAGACGGCACGATCGCGAAGAGCGGCGGTAAGGTGGTCAAGAACGTGGCAGGCTACGACCTGCATAAGCTGATCACGCGGCAGCTTTGGCACGTTGGGCGTGATTGCTGAGGTGAATTTCCGCCTGCACCCAGTGGAAGACCATGTGCGGACCTGGACTGTGATGGCGCCGGAAGCAACGCTTCCAGACTTTTTTGCCGAGCCGCTTCGCACTTTGATGGACTCGCAGATGACGCCGTCGTGCGTGCAACTCCGCGTGATGAACCACGCAATGCGCGCTCGATATCCGCATCGCAGGCATCCCCGAATGCCTTGAAGAATATGCGGTCCGCATTCCAAGTCTCTGCGGAACGGTGACATTGGCTGAGGCTGGCGAAGATGTTTGGCAGGCCCGGCAGCGGCTCTTCGACAAGAGCGGCGCGCTGGTGATCAAGGTGTCAGTTCTTCCAGTTGAAATCTGTTCCGTCAGCTCAGAGTTACAGCAGTGGGCGGCCTCTGAAGGGCACGAGGTCGATGTCGTGGCGCAGGCCACAGGTTTGATGACCATCTCCATCCGGTCCGCACCCGATGCCGCTGTTGCCTTGATTGAGCGCCTCAGAAAGAAGCTGGTCCATTCAGGCGGCAGTGCCGTCGTGCTGCACATGCCGGATTCACTGCGAGGCAAACTCAATGTGTGGGGGCCCGATCCAGACGCACTGCCCCTAATGCGCGAAATCAAGCGGCGCTTCGATCCTGACCGCATTCTCAACCCTGGTCGTTTTGTAGGGGGAATCTGACGCATATGCCGCACGCCATTCCCCATGAGGATGCGCGTCCTTCGAGCTTCGACGCACACCATGCTCCAGAGAAGAAATACCTGGACGACTGCGTGCATTGCGGCTTCTGCCTGCCCGCTTGCCCCACCTACGTGCTGTGGGGCGAGGAGATGGATTCGCCGCGCGGACGAATCTACATGATCAAGAAGGCCGCTGAAGGGGAGGCTCCGCTCGATGCGCGCTTTCGTCAACACATGGATAACTGCCTGGGTTGCATGGCTTGTGTGACGGCGTGCCCCTCCGGCGTGCAATACGACAAACTCATCGAGCCAACGCGCGCGCAGATCGAGCGTAATCTTCCGCGCAGTTGGGGCGAGTCGATCTTTCGCAGATTGATTTTTGCCACGTTTCCCCATGCCGGCCGACTCCGTCTGCTTGCCCTCCCGCTGCTTGTCTATCAGAAGAGCGGCTTGCGCCGGATGCTGCGCGGAACCGGATTACTGAAGCTTCTGCCGAAGCGCGTCGCGGCCATGGAAGCCCTGCTGCCCGACGTGCCTTCGCATTTGTTTCGAAGACTGCCTTGCGCCGTGCAGCCGAGAACGGCGGCGCGCCGGCGCGTTGGCATGTTGAGTGGCTGCGTGCAGCAGGTCTTCTTCCGGCACGTGAATAGCGCCACCGCGCGTGTGTTGGCCGCGGAAGGTTGCGAAGTCATCATTCCGCGGCATCAGGCATGCTGCGGCGCGCTCATGCTCCACTCCGGAATGGAAGAAGATGCCGTCGCATTGGCGAAGAGGATGATCGTCGTATTTGAGTCGGCGAATGTGGACACGGTCGTCATCAACTCCGCTGGTTGCGGATCGACGATGAAGGAGTACGGTCATCTGCTGCGCGATGATCCGGCATGGGCCGAGCGCGCGGCGGCTTTTTCGGCGAAGTGCAAAGATATCTCGGAAATCCTGTGCGAGTTGGAGCCGAAAGCGCCGCGCCATGCACTCAAATTGCGCATCGCCTACCATGACGCCTGTCATTTGCAACATGCGCAGGGTGTGCGCCAACAGCCGCGCAGCCTGCTGGCCGGAATTCCAGAATTGGAAGTTGCTGAGATTCCCGAGGCATCTCTCTGCTGTGGCTCGGCCGGTGTCTACAATCTGCTGCAGCCCGAGACAGCCAATCAACTGGGTGATCGGAAGGTTGAGAATTTGCTGTCAACCGGTGCGCAAGCCGTGATCTCTGCTAATCCGGGCTGCCTGCTGCAACTCATGAATGGCCTTCGCCGGCGCGGGTTCAAGGCCATGCCTGCCTTCCACATGGTGGAACTGCTGGATGCTTCCATCCGCGGCATCTCCACAGACGATCTGATGCGAGGCGGCAATCATTTTTCCAATTGAGGCGACGTCGTAGCCTTATCTTTTAGAGAGGGGGTTTTTCGAATGCCCGTTTCCGTTGATCTTCCCGGCGTTGAACTTCGCGCTCCAGTGAGGGGGAACCAGGCCGAAATCCTCACATCCGAAGCGATGGCTTTCATCGTGGATTTGCAGCGAGCGTTTAATGAGCGCCGCAAAGGGCTCCTCGTCGCTCGTCAGGAACGACAGAAGAGACTCGATGCCGGTGAAAAACCTGCCTTCCTCGATAAAACCAGAGATATCCGCGAATCGGCATGGACGGTGGCTCCTTTGCCTGCGGATATCATGGACCGCCGGGTTGAGATTACGGGCCCCGTAGACCGCAAGATGATCATCAATGCGCTCAATTCCGGCGCGAAAGTCTTCATGGCGGATTTTGAGGACTCGAGTACGCCAACATGGAACAACCTGCTCGAGGGGCACATCAATTTGCGCGACGCCATCCGGCGCACCATTACCTTTGCCGACCCGTCCACAGGAAAGCAGTACAAACTCAACGATAAAGTCGCCGTGCTCTTTATCCGTCCTCGCGGCTGGCATCTGGAGGAGAGGCATGTCCTCGTGGATGGGGAGCCCATGTCAGGTTCCCTCTTCGACTTTGGCCTGTACCTATTCCACAACGCAAGGGAATTGATGGCTCGGGGCAGTGGGCCCTACTTCTACCTGCCCAAAATGGAAAGTCATCTGGAGGCACGGCTCTGGAACGATGTCTTCATCCGAGCCCAAAAGGAACTCGGCATTCCGCAAAGAACCATCAAAGGAACGGTTCTCATCGAGACGATTCTCGCCAGTTTTGAGATGGACGAGATCCTCTATGAACTGCGCGACCACTCTGCCGGATTGAACTGCGGTCGCTGGGACTACATTTTCAGCTTCATCAAGAAATTTGCCAACGACGCGCGAGCGGTGCTGCCTGACCGTGCCCAGGTCACTATGACCACGCATTTTATGAGGAGCTATTCAAAGCTTGCCATCAAGACGTGTCACAAGCGCAATGTGCACGCCATGGGTGGTATGTCGGCGTTCATTCCTATCAAATCAGACCCGGTGGCCAACGACAAAGCAATCGCCCAGGTGCAGGCAGACAAAGAACGCGAGGCCGGTGACGGACACGATGGGACATGGGTTGCACATCCCGGGCTCGTTCCCGTGGCGTTGGAGATCTTCGATCGGCTCATGCCCCAGCCCAACCAGATTTCGAAGCAGTTACCCGACTACAACGCCACCGCCGATGATCTGCTGCAAGTTCCGGAGGGACAAATCACCGAAGCCGGGCTGAAGCAAAATGTGGCTATTGGCCTGGGCTACCTCGAAGCATGGTTGCGCGGCATCGGGTGCGTTCCCCTGTTTAACCTGATGGAGGACGCCGCAACTGCCGAGATCAGCCGTGCACAACTGTGGCAATGGGTGCATCACGAGGCAAAGCTAAGCGATGGCAGAGTGGTGGACCTTGCGCTCGTCGAAAGCCTCATCGACAACGAACTCAATGAGCAAGAGACCGCGGTGGATGCCGTTCGCTATGCCACTTATCAAAAGGCCGCGGAATTGACGCGACGATTGATCCGCTCACCGCAATTCATCGACTTCCTCACGGTACCGGCTTACGAGCAGATCCTGAAAGAGGAAGAATTCGGATCGGAATAACGAATTCCGATCCCGCCGCATCGCTTTCAACCTACTCAAATTGCTCGGAAAATGCGTCGGCCCAGAGAGCCCCGAAGCCTGATTCGTCATGGATTGCATTTCCGTGCTAGCATAATTGCCACAATGCGCTCCGGCTTTGCACCGGTTCCCGGTTTGAGCGCCTCTCTTTCTCAAGGGTTCGCCACAACCCACAAAGGAGTCGGACATGACTTCGATCTCCGCACCTATCGCAACAACCTGCTTCACAGTCTTGCTGTTGGCCGCTGCGCTTCCCGCACAAACCCCTGACGCGGCCGCACCGTCCAACGAAGTTTCAAAAGTACGTATCGTTCGCCTGAGCGAGGTGAAAGGCGAAGTCCAGATGGATCGCGACACCGGACGCGGATTTGAACGCGCCATGGCGAACCTGCCCATCGTGGAAAAGAGTCGATTGCAGACGGGCACGGGGGTCGCAGAGGTCGAGTTCGAAGACAACAGCACCTTGAGACTCGCTCCCAATTCGTTGCTGGAGTTCACGCAGCTTGATCGTCTTCAGGGGGGCACAACGGCCTCTTCAGTGCATCTGGTGAAGGGGATGGCCTACGTGAGCCTGGTGAAGACAAAAGGCAATGAATTCAACCTTCTATTTGGCCAGCAAAACCTGCAACTTCCACCCTCCAGCCACGTACGGTTGCAGGTGGACGGGGCAGAGGCCAGACTCGCGGTGCTCGACGGCTCGGTGCGCATCAACGGAGCTTCGGGGCCGATCGATGTTGCCAAGAAAAAGACGGTTACCTTCAACATGGTCGATCAGGCTCAACCGACGGTGGCCAAGGACGTCGCGCCCGTTCCGTTCGACTCCTGGGACCAGGATGCCGCAGGATACCACGCGCGCACCTCGGCTTTCAGTGGTTCGAACACTTCACCCTATGCGTATGGCCTGAGCGATATGGGGTACTACGGAAGCTTCATGAATGCCGGAGGCTGCGGCTCCATGTGGCGTCCTTACTTCGCAAGCGCGGCCTGGGATCCGTATTCGAACGGCGCATGGGCCTGGTATCAGGGCGCAGGGTATTCATGGGTATCTCCATACCCCTGGGGATGGACTCCCTATCACTATGGCAGTTGGTCGTTCTGTCAGGGCATAGGGTGGGGATGGCAGCCCGGGGGTACATGGAACGGGCTGAATAATGCGATGGCAATTGCTTCCACCGGTGGGTTGGGACACGTTCCGCTTCGACCGGTCGGCCCGCCGCGCACGGGCGAACCCACGCTGACGTTGGTGGACCAGAAGCCTCTGGTCCGCTCCGAAGTAGCTTCGGGAGACTCTTTTGTCTTCCGGAAAGATTCAGCAGGTATGGGCATTCCGCGAGACGGCATGGGCAAACTGGACAAGTTTTCGCAACGCGCCGTCGACCGGGGTACAGCAACCACGCCCATTTACATGAGTGTTCCAACCTCTGCTAGCGCCAATGGCCGGCCCGCGAACTCGACTATGGCCGCCACCTCGCTTCACAGGGGATCCGCACCATCTCCCACAGCTCCTACAGCGGAGACGTCTTCGCGGATGGGGTCGTCGAACAGCGGGGGCGGACGACCAAGTAGCTCAAGCTCGGCGCCAACTTCCGGTCGTTCCCATTAGAGGAAACGGGACGGTGAAAATGGCAAACGCAGGGCTGATTACGGCAGCACTTCGTAGGTGACGTAAGCAAAGCGCATGGAGTCCGGAGCCCAGGAGTTGACATTCATCGTTCCTTGGCCACCGCTTGCCTGTACGAGAGTCGTTTGCGCGGGCGCGACTTTGTCGTGATCGATCGCAACAAGTTTCAGTGAGATTTGGACAGTTCGTGGATTGTGCGTGGGCGTTCCCGCAGGATAGCCGATATAAACCAGTTTTCTGCCGTCAGGCGACACGTGGGGAAACCAGTCCTCAAGGCTGTCGCTGACGACCATCTCGGCCTTTGAATCGTCAGGGCCCGCGCCGAGTGCCGGAAACCGCCAGATAGCTTCCTTTCCGGAACGGTCGGAGTTAATGTAGATCCACTTGCCATCGGGCGAGTAGTCCGGGCCATCATCCTGATGCACGTTGGAGGTAAGACGCACCTCTGTGCCGCCCGCTGCCCGCATGGCATAGATGTCGTACTGACCGCTTCCATTGCGCTGCGCCACAAAAGCCAGGATCTTATTATCTGGCGACCAGCCATGGAAATAGCTTGGCGACTCGTGCGTCATCTGCTTGCTGTTCGTGCCGTCGGCATGAGCAAGATAGACCTCCGATCCCGGAGCAATTTTAGAGGAGGCAGAAAAGGCGAGCATCTCTCCATTCGGAGAGAGCGCCTTGTCGTTGTTGCAACTCAGGTCAGCCGGTATCCCCAGCTTCTGCGGTTGGGCCGTGCCATCGGGTTGAAGCTCGAGCTTGTAGATGGCGCCGTCGTGATTTGAGATCAGATACTTGCCGTCGGGCGACCAGTTCGGAGCTTCCCAGATCGAGTCCGCTGCATATACCAGATGCGAGGTTCCATCGCGCAAATCGTAAATGAAGAGCTGGCTGCGCAGATGTTGGGCAGTATGTGGGCCTTGAGGCTCCGCCGGTCCCCCTGGAGAGGCATGCGCGCCCAGGCCGATGGAAGCTAAAGCGAGAGTGCAGCAAAACCGCCCAGCACAGGAGAATGCTTTCACGTTGTAGCGCTCCTTTTCAGAACCATTCATGGTAAACGATCGCGTTGCCAGGGGATTCACCTGCCGCGACGACGCATTTTGAAACGCGGCAGGTCTGGAAACGTGTATCGGACTGTGGTGTTGAAAAAGTAACCGGAAATCCGGTGATTGGGTGGAATTCCTCGCTATGATCAGGCGTCTTCAACAGCAGAAGACGGATATGAGCGCTTTGAGAAGCGTTTCGTTTCATTGCGTGAGCCAGAAGACCGAGTCGATATGCTCATCCTTATTCGCAGCATTGATCCGTCTCGCCCGGGATTTGTCCTCTAGTAAACGTCTACTAGAACCGCGAAGGAATTTTATAGGCCAGTTGGTACCCTGGTTGCTCATGCTGGCGGAGCCGAGTGGAAGGCGGGCAGGTACGCCTCTTCCAAAAAATAAAGCGATTAGTTAAGGAGCGGAGTTCTTCTTCTGGCTGAGACCGCGAAATAGCCTTATCCAAACTTTTGGCTTGACAATCGGTCATAGCGCGGCGTACAAGTCCTACCCATCAGCAAACGATTCCCGGCAGGTCTCCGGGATTCAATTGCGTGGGCACCCGGAAACAGATTTGTTTAAGGTCGCACGGGGCGAACCGGTGAGGTACCCCCACCTGGTCGGAACACAGGTTCGCTAGATGATCTCCTACGATCCCAGAGGGGATACGGGGATGATCGGCTGATTTCAACAACGATCAAGACCTGCCGGTAAGACGCCGGTAGCGGCTGTCGCCGTCAGAACCTCTCCTATCAGGTAGTAGAAGTTCGCAAAAAACGAGAAAAGCACTCGAAGACACGAATGAAGCTTCAGGCAAGTCGGTAACCGTTTGCTTAGGAGGCAAACCATGACTCATCTGAAAACCCAAATGCAAAGCTGCGCAAAAAAGCACACCGCCGGGATGCGGGAGTGGAGCTTTTTCGCAGTGCGATTTGTGTTCATTGCCGTGCTTCTGGCACTGGCGCCAGCGGCTTGGGGTCAAGACAACGCAACGATCACCGGAACCGTGACCGACGCCAGTGGATCCGTCGTTCCGAACGCTGCCATCTCGCTAATGAATCCTGCGACTGGCCAAGCACGAGATACGGTCTCGAATGGGGTGGGCGCCTATCGGTTTGCGAACGTGGGAGTTGGCACTTACATGCTGACTGGATCCGCAAGCGGCTTTCAGAAGTTCACCAAGACCGGCATCGTGGTCAACGTGGCTCAAACACTGGAGGAAAACGTCGTCCTTAGAGTAGGCAGCCAGGCACAGACGGTGACCGTCGAAGCCGACGCGCTGCAGGTTCAATCGGAAACCAGCGAAGTGAGCACATTGATCAGCGGCCAGCAGGTTTCGCAGCTTGCAACCAACGGTCGCAATATCACCTCGCTTGCCGCCCTCGGAATGGGTGTGGCCAACAATTTGCCTGCCTTTGGCGGTGTCAATGCCCTGACATCTTCAAACGGCATCAGCTTCAATGGGACCCGGCAGACGCACAACATCTACTTATTGGACGGAGCCGAGCAGAACGATCGTGGTTGTGGCGGCTGCTTCATGAACTTGCCTTCGCAGGATGCAATCACCGAATTCCAGACCCTCGACAGTAATTACAGTCCCGATTACGGCATCGGTTCTGGCGGAACGATTCTCATGGTCCTCAAATCCGGTACGCATAACTATCACGGTGAGCTCTATGAGTTCAACCGCAATACGGATTACGATGCGGCGGATTACTTCAGCAAATCCGTATCGGAGTTCAAGCTGAACGAGCCCGGTGGCAATATTGGCGGTCCGCTCTGGATTCCGCATGTCTACAATGAAGCACGCAATCGGACATTCTTCTTTTGGAATGAAGAATGGCGAAGACTCATTCAAGGCAGCCAACCTTCAATTCAGAACGACATCCTGGCGAGTAACTTCCCCACGGCGGGCCAGCCCTTGGCATATACCGTTCCAACCGGCGGCGCCGTCCCGGTCGTTCCGGTCACCACGGATTCAGCCAAGCTGGCAATCTACGGCGCCGACGGCCTGACACCTGGAAAGCCTTTCCCGGGTAACATGATCCCCGCCAACCTGATCGATCAGAATGCGGTCCTCGAGGTGAACGCGGGTACCTTCCCGAAGCCGAACTTCAACAACGGCACACAGTACATTGCATCGATCCCTCAGCCAACCAATGTCCGTGAAGACATTGTCCGCATCGACCACGAGATCACCAGCAAATACCAGCTGATGGGCCATTACCTTCATGACACGCTTGCCCAAAACTACTTCCCACCGCTGTGGGGAGATAGCACCTATCCAACCGTAGGCACGGTCATGACCAATCCGTCGTATACGGCGGTCATTAAGCTGACTCAAACGTATGCGCCTAACCTGCTCAACGAGACCGCTATCCTCTACAGCGGAAACAAGATTACTCTCACCCCGATTGCCGGCGCTGGCGCAACATTCCTCCAGCCCAGCGGGTGGTCCGCAACCAGCTTCTTCCCCGTCGGTGACGCAGCCATCAACGACATGCCGGAGATCGATCTGCAAGGCTCTCCCCTCAACGTGAACTGGAGCGAAAGCTACTATCCATGGAAGAACGGATATGAGGGCTTTGAATACCGCGACGATCTGTCGTGGACCAAGGGACGCCACCAGCTCAAGTTCGGCTTCAGCCTGCTGCACGATTACAAAAACCAGCAACTGCAGGCGAACACGCAAGGAACCGCGGTCTTCAACTCGAGCAATTTTTCGGGAGACTCCTACATCAATTTCCTGCTCGGGGATGCTACCAGCTTTACCCAGCTGCAATTCCTCTATGACAAACACTGGGTCAATAACAACTATGGGGTATATTTCAACGACAACTGGCACGTCACTCCCCAGCTGACCCTGAACATTGGCCTACGTTACGACGGTCTGCCGCACGCCTTCGAACGATATAACTCGTTTGCGAATTTTGTGCCCGCAGACTACCTCACTGCACTTGGTAATCCTGTCTCTGCTGCCGGCACCTTGAACCCCGCCGCTCTGACGACATTCAATGGGCAACAGTTCTATCTCAACGGGATCGAGCAAGCAGGCGTCAACGGCTTCCCACGCGGGAACGTCAGGAACGCTTACGACACGTTCGAACCTCGAATTGGTTTTGCCTATGACATCAACGGAAACGGAAAGACGGTTGTCAGGGCCGGGTTCGGCATGTTCTATGAGCGCGTCCAGGGCAACGATGTCTACAACGCAGCGCTGAATCCGCCGTTTGCTTATCAGCCTTCGGCCAACAACGTTTACTTCTCCAGCCCCAACACGAGTGCATTGACGGGATTGACCACCACCGAGTCGTTTCCTTCGACCCTGACCAACATCAAGTACAACTACCCGCCTCCTGGGACGGCGGAATTCAGCCTGGGGATTCAACGCCAGGTTGCTCCATCGATCATTGCACAGGTGCAATATGTCGGATCAATCGGTTGGGACCAGAACGACGACCGGCAGATCAACACGTTGCCCCTTGCGGACTCGAGCAATCCCGCCAATCCTTACGACGCCCGGGAAGGCGTGGCCAATGGTACGCTCAATGCGAACCTTTACCGAATCTTTCCCGGCTATAGCAATATCAACCAGGAAGAGAACGAAACCAATTTCGACTACCACTCATTGCAGGCGGGCATACGGGCGGAGAACCGGCACGGTCTTACCACCCAGGTAGCCTATACCTGGTCTCACAACATCGACGAAGTAAGCAACGACCTGAATGGACTCTCCAATCCATTCAACCCGAAGTATGACCGGGGATCGGACACAACGTTCGACATGCGCAACAACCTCAACGTGAGTTACGTCTACTCGCTTCCGTTCTTTGCCAACAGCTCGAATACCCTGGCGCGCGTGACCCTTGGAGGTTGGTCTATCTCCGGAATTACTGCGGCGCATTCGGGAATCCCTCAGTACATCAAGTATTCCGGCTCTGACATTACCGGGTTGGGAGGAGGCACGAACAATCGTCCGGACCTGGTTTCAAAGGTCACATACCCAAAGAAGGTCGGCTCCTGGTTCAACACCGGTTCTTTTGCTGATCCGGTCGCTCCGTGGAACGGCGGCCCAAATCAAGGCTTTGGCAGCGCCGGCAAAGATGCGGTCGTGGGACCAGGGCTCTTCAATTGGAATCTGTCGCTGTTCAAGACCATTCCGATCGTCCGCGAAGGGCCGAGATTTGAACTGCGTTTCGAGACTTTTAACACTTTCAACCATACGCAGTTTCAAAGCATTGACCTGAACAGCCACGATGGAAATTTTGGAGCAATTACGAACGACTACAGCCCCCGCCTGATGGAGTTAGGCGGGAAGTTCGTATTCTAGTTTCCAGAGGGGCTAACCTGGGCGCAGCAGGCTTACTCCTGCCGCGCCCTTTCTCTTCTCTGTGCAGTGCGCTGCCTGAGTATTGTGTGCCGGCTTGCTCGTGAGCGAAAATGCCAATGGAGACATGCGTGAAGCAATTTGCGCAACTGGGATTTGCCGCTTCGATCACACTGGCCATGCTGGCGATCAGATGCCCGGGGCAGCCGGCAGGAACTGCGGACAGTCTGCGCCAGACCGCGATTGCGCTGGAGCAGCAAGGTAACACTGCTGCAGCCGAGACCGAATGGCGCGCCTTCGTAAAAGCTTATCCAACCGACGCTGAGGCCTATGCTCATCTCGGCTTTCTCGAAGCGCATCAGGAAAGATATACCCAGGCCGTACCCCTCTACCGGAAGGCCTTAGCATTGAATCCGGCAATTCCCGGAGTACGTCTGGATCTTGGCCTGTCGCTCTTCAAATCCGGTGATCTGAAAGGCGCCAATCAGACCTTCACTTCGCTTCTGAAGAATGAACCTCCATCCTCGCCCGAACGGCTGCGACTTACAACGCTCATAGGTTTGGCGCACTATGGGTTAGGGGAATATGCAGAAGCTGTTCCATTTATGAAAGAGACAACCGAACGCGATCCACAGAATCTGCCTTTCCGCTTGGTCTTGGCGCACAGTTGTCTTTGGGCAAAACAGTTTCAATGCGTCCTTGATGTGTATCACCAGATTCTGACGTTGAATGCTGAATCGGCAGAAGCTGACATGCTTGCCGGCGAGGCGTACGACGAGATGAAGAACGATGCGAGCGCCGTTCAACAGTTCCGCGCAGCCGCCAAGGTTGACCCGAAAATGCCGAACGTGCATTTTGGTTTGGGTTATTTATTGTGGCGCCTGATGCAGTACGAGGAATCTGCCCAGGAGTTCAAAGCCGAGTTAGTCAACAACCCCCAACACGCCGAAGCCTTGACTTACCTGGCTGACACGGACATTCGCATGAGCCAACCAGACGCGGCTCTTCCGCTGCTTGAAAAGGCAATCCGGATTGAACCAACAATTGCGCTCGCTCATCTTGACCTTGGCGTGCTGTACGGCGACAAAGGCCGGAAAGATGACGCTTTGCGAGAGCTGAAAGAAGCAGTGGAGCTTAGCCCAAATGACGAAAATGCACACTGGCGCCTGGCGCGATTTTATCAATCCAATGGCAGAAAACTGGAAGCAAGAGCCGAGTTCGACAAAACTCGAAGCCTGCAGAAGGCTGAGGATGAATCGATCTTCACCAAGCTCAAGAAGGCTCAGGAAAAGGGGAAACCGGCTGAGCAGACGACGCCTGCGCTACCTGTCGATTAGTTAGTGGCTGGAAACTTAGTTTAAGCGGGGATGCGATTCTACGGCATATTCACCGGGTGAGCTTCAGCCGGCTTCGAAGAAACCACCCCAGCACCTTCTCGAATGGCATAAAAATGATCGGCCACCAATTTGTAAAATGTCTCAATCTTTCCGTCCGGCCACAAAACGTCTGCCTTATCAACCTGGTTATGCCCGCCCAGTCCAAAGTGAATACGAAGGTCATGCTGCGACAGGTAACTGCCACCACTGAGAATCTCGCCAAGCTGCACCAAGGTACCGGCCGTCGCCCGAACCCGCGCATTCAGCGCCAGGCGATTGCTTTTAACTCCTTCCAACTGAAAACTGATCCAATGGTTTTGATCGCCGCCTTCCGGACGAAGGATCATTGGCATTCCTGCAAGATTCTCGACGACCGCCTCGAGCCTGCCGTCGTTAAAGAGATCCCCAATGGCCATCCCGCGGCTAACCTGGGCAATCTGGATTGCTGCCCCAGCCTCCTTGCTGATGTCCTTGAAAGTACCGTTGCGTTGATTCATGAAAAGGAGTTTCGGCTCAAGGTATCGCGCCGCGCCCGGAACTTCGTCAATCTGAGGATACACATGTCCGTTGACCAGGAAAAAATCCAGCCAGCCATCGTTAGCAAAATCGACAAGAGCATCTCCCCAACCCACATACCCCTTCGTACCCCTTGCGATTCCAGAGGGAATTGAATCGTCTGTAAACATCATGGCGCCATCATTGCGATAGAAAGCTGCGTATTCGTTGTCAAAATGAGAGATCAGAATTGACATGCGGCCAGTATGCAAATAGTCGCCCAATGCAACACCCATGTTGGCCTGGCGAGCACCGCTCTCGCTCAGTCCAACCCCGGAGGTGAAGCTCACATCTTCGAAAGAGCCTCGGCCATCTCCTTGATAGAGGTAATTCGGCTGACCATCGTTCGTCACAAGCAGATCCAGCTTGCCGTCATTATTAAAATCAGACCAGACTGCCGTCAGGCCATATCGGTGCTCCGTGTCTTCTACGCCAGATCTCTTCGAAACATCGGTAAAAGTGCCATTACGGTTGTTGTGGTAAAGATTATCCGGAGATCCTTTCAATCCTCGGGGCCCACACTGCACATTAATGCCGAGGTACTTGCAGGTCATACCGGAACCGAATGCCGGCAGGTCGTCCAAATGAAAATCGACATAGTGCGAGATGAATAAATCGGCCCAGCCGTCACCGTCATAATCTCCGAAAGTGCCTCCGGTCGCCCACTCTGTCTCACTGCCAAGCCCGGCGGCCTTGGTCACATCGGTAAAGGTCCCATCCCCGTTGTTGCGGTACAGAACCACGCCGCCGAAACATGTCACCAATAGGTCGGGCCATCCGTCATTGTTGTAGTCACCTACTGACGCACCACCTGCCCAGCAGGGATAACCGACGCCGGCCTTGTCTGTCACATCCGTGAATGTTCCATCGTGGTTGTTATGATAGAGAGCGCTACGCGCCTTTTTGCCATGAAGAGCCATCTCCACGGTTGGCGCATTCGTAAAGTAAATGTCGGGCCAACCATCGCGGTCGTAATCTATCAGAGCTACGCCTCCGCTCATCGATTCAACAATGAACTTTTGGTCAGAACTCGAAACATGTTCGAATTGGACACCCATCAAAGCTGTTATATCCACCAATTTTGGATAGGTGGGAGGGGGCGTTCGATCTTTTTCGTTTTTCGCCAATGGAGCGGAAACCACATACTGTAGACCCACCGGCTGCACAGAATCGATATTCGTCTGCCCAATCTCTGCAGGAAGAAAGCTGAAAAGAGCTAGAAGCGTAAGTAGCTCCCCAATTCCGGCTTGTGGCTTTAGTGACACAATGTGCCATCCGCGATTTTGTGGTCTCTCACTGCTCCCTTATTCCGCTCTTCGCAACTCGCACTCGAGTTTACCGCTCGAGTCTGCACGCATTGCTTTGTTTCTGGCGGTCGCTCACAATTCCGGCCCGCTCACGTGCGCACAGCGATCAAATCGAAAGCGACAGGACTGAGTACGACCGCGCTGGAAGTTTCAATGACATCCTGGAGCCGACTTTGGAGTTCTCCAGTGTCTGCGGCACCACACGCTTTGGATCTGCAAAGGTGTTGACCCCCTTCAGGTCAGGCCCGGTAATCGATTCGAATGCGTTGACGCCGGTGGGAGTAAGGTCCTGCCAGTTGATCTCCAGATCCCGCGCATTCTCGAGGTCACGGTTGAGCACGAAAACAGTTGCAATCTTCTTTTCTGAATCGAGAGTCAGCCACCATGTCCAGATATGGTACCTCTCCGAATCCTGGGGCAGGCAGGCCAATGCTTTCAATGGGCCGTCCAAGAGATGCAACTTCATAGGTCGGGCCTTCAGGAGCAATGCTCAGGGCGCGGCCGTGAGCGTATCTGAGCGCCCAGGAATAGGGGTAATAGATACTTTGGCGCAATATGCCATCCTCGTTGGTCATGATCGGCGCGATCACGTTGACGAGCTGCGCGAGGCAGGCTACTTTTACGCGGTCTGAATGCCGGATCAGGGAATTTGCGAGGCCACCGACGAGCAGGGCATCTTCCAGGTTGTATTGCTCTTCTAAAAGATGGGGCGCCACTTTTCTGTGTCCGTCCGTTGCGTCGCCTCCGCGGGCGCGATACCACACGTTCCATTCATCGAATGACAGAAACAACTGTTTGTTGGAGCGCTTGAGTGCCCGAACGGTGTCACATACGGCAGCGATCTCTTCGATCTGGCGATCCATCGCGAGGTTCATTGCCAGGTACTTTGAGCTGTCATGCCCGGTCTCTTCGGTGTTTCCCCAATAGCGGTGGAGCGAGATGCCATCGACTTCGTCATAGCACTCTTCGAGCACCGTTCGATCCCACTCGATGTAGGTCGGCATGAACGGCCCGCTCGAACCGCAGGCTATGAGCTTGATCGAGGGATCGAGAACGCGCATCTGCCGGGCAGCATCCGTGGCTTTGATTCCATATTCACGCGCGGGCATGTGACCGATCTGCCATGGCCCGTCCATCTCGTTGCCGACGCACCAGTACTTTACATTGTGCGGTTGTTCGTATCCGTGAGAGCGGCGAAGCTCGCTCCATTTGGTTCCCCCGGGCACGTTACAGTATTCCACCAGGGCGGCTGCATCTTCCGCTGACGCGGTGCCAAAGTTTAGCCCGAACAGAGGTTCTGTACCCACCGCGCGTGCCCAGGTGATGAATTCGTTGGTACCGAACTGGTTGGTCTCCAGCGTGTTCCATGCACGGTCGAGGACAGTGGGCCGGTTCTTTTTCGGTCCAACTCCATCGAGCCAGTGGTATCCAGAGACGAAGTTGCCTCCGGGATAGCGAACAATGGGCACTCCCAGGTCGTGGACCTCCTTCATCACATCGGTGCGGAATCCATTGCTGTCGGCGAATTTCGAGTTGGGATCGTAGATGCCTTCATAAATGGCACGCCCGAGATGTTCAAGAAAGGATCCGAAGAGATGAGGATCGATTGGCGCAACTTGCCGGCTCGAATCGATGGTGACGCGTGTCGCTCGGGATTCGTTCTCTGCGATGCCGAATCTGCCAAGTGCGGAACTAGCAACAAGGGCCAGACCTGACTGGCCCACCCTCCTTAGAAATCGCCTTCTTGAGACTGTTTTCATGAGAAATCCCTTCCTATATCGCGAACTGCGCGCGAGAGGGAACTCTTTGCCGCGGCCACTGAAAGGAAACAAAATCGCTTGGCACGGGCCAAACCCGATCTCGCTCGCTCTCAGCACCATAGCAGAAGATATCCAAATTACGAGCCCAAAAAGGGTTATTATGAATTGCGCAAAACTGGGGAATATCAGTCCTTTGACGGTCATTGCAAAGACATTGATTTTTATGACACCCCTCACCCGATGCGCATCTTTGGTTGTTTACAGATTTTTGTGGATGGATTGCCGTCTTCAATCCCAAGCCGCGCGAGTTAGGAATCGGCACGAACGCGAGAAAGATAGATGATGATGAAGAGATACGGAATGGTGATCGGACTAAAGCCCGAGTTTGAAGAAGCATATCGCCGTGCGCACCGCGCGGTCCCCACGGAGGTTCTTTGCATGATCGAGGAATGCAACATTCGCGACTTCTCGATCTTTGTCAGAAACTCAGTCCTCTACAACTATTTCGTGTACATCGGAAGTGATTTTGAAGCGGATATGGCCAAGATGGCTGCTGACCCGGCCACGCAGAAATGGTGGAGCAAAGTAGGACCAATGCAAGATCCGTTCCCCGACCGAGCGCCCGGAGAATGGTGGGCGCCGATGGAGGAAGTGTTTCACATTGATTGATAACGCTATCGTCTCCTGCCGATGGCACTCGATCTTTATCGGTTGCCTGCTGAAGATAAGACGATCAGGGTTGCTGCGCGCCCCAGTCGACGAGGTCGTGGTATGGCAATGAGAAACATGGACGAGGCTGAGGACGCACCGGTACGCTTCCGCCGATGGGAAGTACGGTGGGTGGAAACGGTTCTGTCAACGTACGATCTGCACCTACCCCCGTGCGGCGCTTTACTCGGTGATCCGCCAACTGGATCACGAACTGGTCGACTGGGCCACGCAGAAATGCGAGAAGCTGTGCACTCGTGTCCGACGTGTAAGGCACTGGGTCGCGACGGTCTCCCGTCGTTCTCCGCAGCTGTTCGCACACTGGACCAGAATGCGCGGTGGCTCCTTGGTGGGAGCCGGTTGACGCGAGAGTGTCACGTACGGTTCTGCGAGCGCCTCGGGGTGGAGCTCTACGGGGCAACTCTCCCATCCGGAACCTGCAAATTGAGGCTGAGCCAGTCTGGATGAGCGCTAAGGTCTGTTACCGTCATCAGAGATATCAATCGCCGTCTCATTCAAGCGAAGATTGACGCGACATGATCTCGCTACCGTGGTTCGCCCATAGCCGTTTCAAACCACTTCACAAACGCGCGCGCCTTGGTGCTCGTCAGCTTTCCGGAGGGATAAATGACCCACAGTTCCATCGGAGGCAACGTCCATTCCTTCAGGACAGGAACAACGGCTCCCGACACAAGTTCCGGTGCAAACATCCAGCGCGAGGTGATCGCAAATCCCTGGCCAGCCAGCACTGCCTCGCGTACACCTTCTGCCGCGCTCAACGTCAACCTTGTACGCAGGCGAATGGACGTTTCCGAGGTTCCTCGCCGAAAGGACCACTCCTGCCCGCCGGAACTCTGGCCATAGATGATCCCGTCGTGTTCCAACAGATCCGCGGGATTCGATGGAATCCCTCTTTTCGCGAGATAAGCGGGACTCGCCACAACGTATCGCTCTGCCTGCGCCAGCTTGCGCGCCCGCAGTGACGAATCACTCATGCTGCCCAGGCGCAGCGCCGCATCGATATTCTCGGCCACCAGGTCGATCGCACGATCATTCATCACCAGTTCCAGCCGAAGCCTCGGATGCGCGTCAAGAAACGCGCCGAGCTTTGGAACCAGGTGCAATCGCGCGAACGTCACCGGCGCGCAGATGCGCAGCCGTCCTTCCAGTCCGGCGCCGGCACCCTGCGCCGCGGCGTCTGCTTCGTTGGCCTCGGCAATCGCGCGCAACGCGCGTTCGTAAAATGCCGTTCCCGCTTCGGTAGGCGAAAGCTGACGCGTCGAGCGCACCAGCAGACGTATGCCGAGCCGCTCTTCCAACCCTGCTATCGCCTTTGAAATTGCCGGCTGGCCCAGCTTCAGGTCACGCGCGGCCGCGGAAAACGAGCTCGTCTCTACGACCCGTACAAATAGCTCCATTTCGCGCAGTCGGTCCATATTTATTCCCAACGAGAATAGCTGTTATCACTTCTGGCCGTCTACACCACCCGAATCGGAATCGATATGCTCACATCTGTTGATGCAGTACAGGAGGTTCACCACAATGGCCAGCAAATTCGCAGGCAAGGTCGCAGTCATTACGGGAGGTTCAGCAGGTATGGGCCTCGCAACGGCGAAACGCTTCGTTGAGGAAGGCATGGAGCACGTGTTCATCACCGGTCGGCGCAAGGACGCACTCGATGCGGCGGTCGCCGAAATCGGCAGGAACGTCACTGCCGTGCAGGGCGATGTTGCCAACCTCGCCGATCTCGATCGGCTCTACGACGCCGTGAGGAAGCAGAACCGCAGGATCGATGTGCTCTTTGCTAACGCAGGCGTTTCGCAGCCGCGGCCGGTCGAATCCGTCGACGAACAATTCTTCGATCTTCACTTCGATGCCAATGCGAAGGGGCTCTTCTTTACCGTGCAGAAGGCTCTTCCCCTCCTGAACGACGGCGCATCAATCATTCTGAATGGCTCGATCGCGACCATCAAAGGGTTCCCGGGCATCACCGTCTATAGCGCAACCAAGGCGGCGGTACGTTCCTTCGCACGCACCCTGGCGAGCGAACTGGGCCAGCGCCGGATTCGCGTCAATACCCTCAGCCCCGGCCACATCGATACGCCGCTGTTGGAACAATGGCAGCAGGGCGAAGCTCTGACACAGCTGAAAGACAGCTTCGCGAAGAATGTTCCTCTCGGCCGGATGGGCGCCCCCGACGAAATTGCCAGGGCCGCTTCCTTCCTTGCCTCCGATGAAGCCAGTTATGTGAACGGCGTTGAACTCTTCGTCGATGGCGGCATCGCGCAAGTCTAAATAAGCGCCCGAGCATCTTCTCAGATGTGCATTCTGAATCCTCCAGGACTGTTGGACCGTGGTGGACGATTCACGCTCAATCCTCAAGCTACAAGGAGACTCCTATGCCAATGCTTCAAGCCGACTACTTCACAGCCTTTCACCATGTAAAGCTGACACGAGACGCCAACGGCGTGCTGATTGTTCAATTACATGACAATGGCGGCCCGCTGGTTATGAGCGCGGAGGCTCACACTGAGTTTGTCGAGGCTTTCTACCGGATCTCGCAGGATCGAGCGAACAAGATCGTGATCCTGACGGGCGCGGGCGGGGAGTTCATTACCGATGTTGAGTGGTCATCTTTTGGCGACGTCGCCGATCCCGGCGTCTGGAGCCAGGTTCATGACGAAGGCGTTCAGGCCCTTGAGAACATCGCCAACATCCGCGTGCCGGTGATTGCTGCGATCGAGGGACGCGCTCATGTGCACTCCGATTACGCTCTGCTTGCCAGCGTAATTGTGGCGGCCGAGGGCGCGACGTTTCAGGATGTGGCGCACTTCTCCGCCGGCGTTACGCCGGGCGACGGAATCTTCACCACGTGGAGTCACCGCGCCGGCGCGGGACGAGCCGAGGCGTTCCTTCTGAACCCGCAACCCCTGCCGGCGCGTGTTGCGCAGGAGTGGGGAGTGGTTGCCGAAGTTGTGCCGAACGGCAAGGCGCTGAGCCGGGCGCGAGAATTGGCCGAACTGTACCTGAAGGCTCCGGAAGTGACGCGTCGCAACACTCGAGTGCACTTTATTCAGCCACTCAAGGAGCGCGTTGTGCGGGAAGTTGGGTACGGACTATCGCTCGAAGGAGCGTCTGCAGCCGACCTTGTGAAATCGATGCGAGCCAAAGCCGAGCCTAAGAAAGCCTAAGAAATTGCGGCAAAAGTCGCATAAGCAGGGAAATTATCGGGCCGCTGGCCGCGGATTGACCCGCGGCCGGCTCGAGATCGCCCGATCTGCCGGGAGATTTCATTATGAGAAAGAGGAGAAAAGGGATGTCGCTCAAAGCTGATCTCGATAGCTTCCGTTCGGAGTTCATGGCCAAAGTGCCAGCGAAGATTCGTGAGGCGATGGCCAAGGCCGACATGGAGCTGGCGGCCTCCGGCATCGCGCAGCGCGCGATCAAGGCCGGCGACCGGGCGCCGGACTTCCGGTTGCCCGATGCGCGCGGCGGCCATGTCCGGCTTCGGGATTTGCTCGCCAAAGGTCCTGTGGTTGTGTGCTTCTATCGCGGCGGATGGTGCCCCTATTGCAATCTGGAACTGCACGCTCTGCAGAACGCGCTGCCCGAAATACAGCAGCTCGGCGCACAGCTTGTGGCCATCTCGCGGCAAACGCCGGATGAGAGCCTCTCAACCGTCGAGAAGAACGAGCTGACGTTTGCTGTTCTGAGCGATGCCGGTTCGGCGACAGCCAAAGCGTATGGAATCGCGTTTGATCTCGCCGACGAATTGCGGCCCATTTACGCCCGATTCGGCCATGCGTTGCCTGACAAAAACGGGGACGACAGCTGGGTCCTTCCCATCCCGGCAACTTACGTTCTCGATACGAACGGCGTCATCGTGCTCGCCTTTGTCGACGTTGACTATCGAAACCGACTGGAACCCGCAGAGATTGTGGCTGCGCTCGAGGCTCTGCGGAAAGAGCGCAGCCTGGCAGCCGCTGGCAAATACCCGACGGATCCACTGCAAAGCTGAATTCATCAGCAACACTCCTGACCACGTCTTGCCGCGCTCCTCGAACCGGAGTTCGCAGCCGAAAGCAAATAACCCGTTTTCTTCGGAGGGCGGTCTAAGCCGTCCTCCGAAGAAAGGACAGTGTCAAGAACTGGATGGTAAATCGTCTTGTCGGCATGCGGCTCTTCCAGGGAGATCTCGATCTTCACCTCGTGCGTGCTTCGATGGTGATCATCCATTTCTTTTCGGATATTTAGAAATGGTTCAACTATGGAGCCCAGGGCCTGAGCCGGGCTTTTCTCTCAGACGCCGTAAAGCTACTGGATGAAGCCTATGCAGAGCTACCAGAAGAGGCCCAAAAGGAGATCTCCGAAGAGCCCAAGAATGGATCGAGTTTGGGCTCTATCGTTACCTTAGCGTTCGGAGGGAGAATCGGAAGAGTTGCATTTAGCTCCAAGTGCTTGATTCATTGTTGGCGTCCCCGACGGGATTTGAACCCGTGTTATCGCCGTGAAAATGCGTCACTGTTGAGCAACATTAACGCACTGCTGAGAACCAGAACGCATCGGAACGAATCGTAGCAACATTAGCGAACACGTTAAGTGCTCCGCAACTGCCCGCAATCATGGTACGGCAACTTGTGCGTCTCATGCAGCGCGATCGGTTGCTTCAACTGACTCTCTTAGAGGCCCGTGGAGATGTTCGGGGAGTGGGTTCGTGAATTCCTCGGCAAATCCCAAGCGGATCCGTTTGGCGGGAGATCTTCGTTGAGTCAGGCACTCGGAGTGCAGAGCTGCGCGGCCAACCCTGGGCGGATTTATTCGCAAACACAAGCCGACATTTCGGTATCAATCCGGGTTCAATGACTAGGCTGGCGATTTGCCCACAGCGAGAATTTGAGTAGTGCGAGGGGTGTATTGGCTGAGGTAAAACCCGCTTTTCTTGCCACCAGGCTGCCAGACAATGAGACGCGACCCGCAGGTTAGCTAGCGCTCGCGGATATTCAATATCGACCCTGCGAAGTGAACTGCGCGCGATTGCACTGTTGCCTGAGCGGTTGCAGGGCCACGGTCATTTGTCGACACTGACAGCACGAGCTGCCGGTCCGGTCTGAGGACCATTCTTCAGTCTCCGCCGCCAGAGTATGCGGCACGTTTTCGATGGCGTCGCCAGGAGTCCACCGACCATGGACTCGGACCGCTGAGCACCAGCGCCACAATGCAGGCGATGTAGAGCAGGTCGCATTCGTATCCTGGCGGGCCAAACTGTGCCCGGCCATTGCTGAACCTCAGCAGCTTGATCGAACTGAAGCCATAAGGCAGATGTACCTTCACGATTGCGACCGCAAGCAGGACAATCGACGGGAGGCTTACCAGGGAAACGAAGGCCCCGAGGAAGAAAGCTGCGCCACCAAGAATCTCGGCGGCGATTGTCGCCCACGCCATCAGCTGCGGTGCAGGCACTCCCGCAGCGTGCAGGGTTCCAGCAAATGCTGCAGAACCCCTCGACCACTTCGCCAGCCCATGAACCAGAAAGCCGTATCCTACGATCAGTCGAAGCGGCAGAGCAGCCCAGCGCGCGAATTCCGGAGGCGCATCGCGACGACGCAGTGGCACAGTCATCTTAGCCGCCAAGGATGTCCTCCTGTGCAGTTATCCGTGCAGTACGACCCACGGAAACTGCCTTCCTCTCGCGTTAAAACCCCGAGACGCATATTTGTTTTTCGCCGCAGCCGTTGTTCTGACCGACTGAACATTTCGGCAACAACATAGGGCAAGCCGGCGCAAGATCCCTTTAGGACTGCACTCTTACCTTGTCGACGGCTCACCCCATCCAACTTTAAGAACCGCCTTGCAGGAAACTACCGCGCGATCGGAGGTGCAATCGTCTCCAGCACGGCGACAATCGCCTCCGGTTCCGCGCGGCCCAACATGTAGTCCACGTCGACATGCGCGAATTGAATGATGCCTGAGGTATCGATAACGTACGTGGCCGGGACTGGAAGTTCGTAGGATTCCTCACCATTGCGGAGGGCGATGTCGTTCTTGAAGGCGTCCTTCGAAAACTCTTTGAGGTTCTGGCCGACCTGGAAGACGATTCCGAATTGACGAGCCACTTTATTGCCAAAGTCGCTCAGGATCGGAAAAGTCAAATTGTTTTTCTCTGCGACAACGATCCCGTGGTCAGGTTTCTCCGGGGAGATCGCTATCAAGGACGCGCCAAGCGCCCGCATCTTCGGCAGCGCTTGTTCGAATGCTCGCAGTTCGAGATTGCAGAACGGGCACCACTCGCCGCGGTAGAAACTGACCACCACCGGCGCTTTGGCCAGCAGTGCCTGAAGCGAGACCTGGTTGCCGAATGCATCGGGCAACGTGAAGACCGGAGCGGATTGCCCCACCTTCAACGCGTTATCGACTGTACCTGCCGCTCGGACGCGATCCATATCGGCGGTAAGGATGCTGAACTTTTCACCCAGCATCCTCTGGACCTTTGCCTTAAACTCAGCTGCTGTCTGTTGTAGTGACATTACGCTCTCTCCTTGATCATCGCTGGAACGATTGACGATCTGTAGCAACTGATACAGAATAATTGAAGATGTTGGCCACGGTCAAAGATTTTCTTTGGCGTCCGCTACAATATGGTGACCGCATGGCGCGTGCTCTGGAGTTCGACTACACGACCGCTCTTGAGCGAGGAAGCCGTCTGTTTTGGGAGACCGGCTACTCCAATACCTCTCTGCGCGATCTTCTCAAGAAGATGGGGATCGGCGAAGGCTCTTTCTACAACACGTTGAAGAGCAAGAGGAATGCGTATTTGGAGTGTCTGAAGCACTACAACGCCACAGTGAACCGCAAGCGCGGGGAGGCTCTGTTTTCAGCACCCACCGCCGCAGCAGGGGTCCGGGCGTTATTTCAGACCGTGCTCGATTGCCTAGACGATCCGCGTACTCCATCGCGGCTTTGCCTGATGGCAGGGAGCATCACTCCCACTGTGTTGGCGGAACCCGACCTGCACGAGTATATCGAGCAGCAGATGTCGATGGTCGCCGACGGAATGGTCGCGCGCCTGGCTGCCGATAAAGATGCGGGACTCTTGCCGGAGGAATTCGATCCCCAGATCGTGGTGCCGATCATCATCACCTATCTGCAAGGCGTGTGGCGAATGGCCCTAGTCTCTTATCACCGCACCCGATTCGAGCGGCAGATCAATTTGTTCTTGACCAGCCTGGGACTTTGATGTTTCTTCGCCGCGAGATCTGTTGCTCTGCTCCGGTCTCGACAAGTGACAAATCGCCATGACTGAGGAAAACGCCGTACCTGACCTGCATGCTATGCCCCAGATGTAACCTTATCCTGCGCGCGACTCCAACTCGAGCGCAGCCGGGCAACTGGAGAAATTCGATGTCCATCAGTCACGACTCGCGGGTACTTCAGCAGAGAAATGATACGAATGCGGTTGTACTGGCCCTGCTGCGCTTCGCCATCGGGTTCTTCTTTGTCGTCTTCGGCCAGTACAAGGTCTTCGGTTCCGGATTTGCGCGTTCTGGCTTTCGCGACTATGTCCAGGGATTCCTTCGCGGCGGAGCGTACCCGTTCATGATTCCGGTTCTCCGGTGGATCCTGGCCCACGCAGCCACTCCGATGGCTCTTGCCGTGGGCTACGGCGAATTCCTCATCGGCATATCGCTGCTGATCGGCCTGTTTTCTCGCGTGGCCAGCCTCTTCGGTTGCGCACTCATGTTGGCCATGTGGCTCTCGGGCGGCTATCCCGGACCGCACGCAGCCTTCTGGATGTACTGGGGAGCCTCCCTCAACTGGTCGGTATTCGCCATTTGTTTCGCCGTCCTGGCAGCTGGCCAACCGGAAGAGGCGGCTTCGGTGCGCCGTGTGATTTCTTCCGGGCGCCGCTCCGCTGCGGGCTCCTTGTAACCTTTCGTACCCATACGGCTCTCATTCAGCACCCGGCCTTTGGTGTGCGCGATAAACGTGTGCACTCCGGGCCAAATTTCAATCATTGGAGTTGAATCGTGATAAAGAGTCTGAGGCTCCCATATGTATCGTTTCTCGCCGCAGCTGTTGTTCTAGTCCTGGTGCCGCACAGCACCGCTGCGCAGGATGAGAATGGCGCTGTTTTCGCCATGACGAATGCCGCTCCCAACAACCAGATCAACGCCTACACCCGTCGCGAGGACGGTTCACTCCAGTTCTCCGCCGCCTTTCCGACTGGAGGTAATGGGAGCGGAGGTACCGTCGATCCGCTGCACTCGCAGGGCTCACTTACGCTTAGTACTGATCACCGTCTGCTCTTCGCCGTGAATGCCGGTAGCGGTACGGTCTCCTCGTTCGCCGTGCGCGGCGCCCAGCTTTCGCTGCTCGATACTGTCCCCACTAGCGGCAGTTTGCCTACTTCAGTCACTCAGGCCGGGGATCTGGTTTATGTCCTTAATGCTGGGGGCAATGGCAGCGTTGCCGGCTTCCGCATCCTCGGCAATGGCCACCTGCTCCCCATCCCGAACTCGACAAGCTACCTCAATGGATCAGTCTCCGCGCCGACGGATGTTGTTCTGAGCCCTAACGATCAATTTCTGATTGTGACCGAGTCTGCGACGAATAAGATTGATGTGTTCCGAGTTTTACCGAACGGGACCCTCTCGAATCCAGTGGTTACCGACAGCGCCGGCGCGACCCCCTTCGCTGCGGTGTTTGCTCCTGGCGGAGCGCTGATCGTGGGCAATGCGTCCAATACGATTTCCTCGTATCAGGTGGACTGGAACGGATCAATCCACACCGTCTCGAGCGCTCTTCCCACAAACGGGATGGCCACTTGCTGGGACCTGATCAGCCGGTTTGGGCGCTCCGTGTATACATCGAACGCCGGCAGTTCGACACTCTCGGGGTTCGACATTGAACGTAATGGCGCACTTACTCCCATTGGTGCCACGGTCGTTGGCCAGAATCCCTCAGGCAGCACAAACCTCGACATCGCAGCCAGTGATGACGGCCGCTATCTGTATACCCTGAATGCCGCTACCGGCGCCATTGGCATGTTCGCAGTTCAGGAGGATGGAGGCCTGGTGAACCTTGGAGAGCAGGATGGCTTGCCGGCGTCCGCCGGCATCAACGGTATCGCCGCATACTAACCATTGGCCGGGGTGCTCTGCCTGGGACGCCCCGGCTTTTCTCCGCGCCGCCAGGAGCCGTCGCTGCGTCGCTCGAGTGGGTCGCTTCTTCCGCGCTCGCTTCGATACACTAAGGAAGTGATGCCCGAACAAGATGTGGAAGTTAACCTAGCGGAGCCGAAGCGCAGTGAGGGCCGCAGCCTCGCGGTCGGGCTTACCAGTTTGCTTTTTATCCTGCTGCAAAGTGCGTGTACCGCATTTATGGCTATCAGCGGTTTGCGGTTGCTTATCGGCGTGGGCGCCCTTGCCGCGGCAGCAGCGGGATTCAATTTCCTCGCTGCGCTGCACGGCGCCGCGCTTCGCATCCCCATGGAGATAGCTGCCATCGCCGGCTCCGTCGTGAATCTGATTGCCGTCCGGCGGATTCGCCGGCTGCGCGCGCGGTCGGCTTCTCAGTGGAGAATGAAACCCGCCACTATAAAGCAGCTGCGTTCGGAGTCATGGCAAATCGGCCTGGCGGTTCTGACTCTGCTGCTGGTTGCAGTGGAATGGGGATTCCATATGTGGCTTCACGGCTCCTTCTAGTCCCGCGTGGGGTTCTCCGGGCGTCTGTTCGCGCTGTGAATCTCCCGCGCCAGCCGCGCATGCAGGCGCTCGCCATAGCCGGCGGGCAGTTCGAAGACGCGATCATCAGCGGTCAGGATGAGAATATTGCGCGTCGAGTCAAGAATAGCGGAGCAGATTTCGCAGTTCTCGAGGTGTTTTTGCACCAGCTCTTTTGTTTCCCGCGGCAGCGAGTCGTCGAGGAATTCGGAGATGTAGTTCCAGACGTGTTTGCATTCTAGTACCACGAGAGCCACCTCCTTTTCTTCGGACTCGCCAGCTTCAGTTTAGGCGCAAGCTCCTTTTGCAGCATGATACGGGCCCGATGCAGTCGTACCTTCACCGAAGAGATACTGATGGCCAGCATGCCGGACGTCTCCTCAATGCTGAGTTCTTCAATGTCGCGCAGCACCAGCACTTCTCGATAGATAGGCGAAAGCCCTTCGATCGCCTTCTGAAGGAGCGCCCGCACTTCGCGCCGCTCCAGCGCTTCGGAGGGGATCTCCCGCCAGTCCCGCAGCAGTGCCGGCGAAACTTTGCCTCCTTCCTCGAGAGAGTCGTCGAGCGATTCCATCCGGACCGTGCTCCGCCGTCGCAAGCGTCTTCGTGCTTCGTTCAACGTGATGCTGATCAGCCACGTGCCGAACTTCGACTCTCCGCGAAAATTCGCCAGGTTGCGAAAGGCCATCAGAAAGGCCTCCTGCGCCACATCCTCCGCCTCCGTCTCGTCTTTCACGAAGGACAGTGCCATGCGGTAAACTCTGAGCTCGTAGGGCTGGATGAGCCTGTGATACAGCTCCCTGTCGCCCGTCAGAATGGCGGCAATCATCTGTGCCTCATTCCGCTCCAGAGACCTGGCATCAGCTATGCTCACGCCCGTTTCCTCCAGCGCTTTGCGATTGCGGCATCGAAAGAAAGGAAGCCTGCTCCGAAGAGCAGAACCTGCAGCGACGTGAAAAGGAAGGGGTAGTACGGATCGGCCCCGCAAAACTTCGCCGGATCCGAAAAGACCGAAACCAGCGCCTCATGATCGGCGGTCCAACAGGCACCGAACATGTTGGCCGCCGGCAGAGAGCCGGTCAGCCGGGAAGCCAGCCCGGCGATCAGGAGCAGTCCACCCAGGAATTCCTGACTGGAAACGAAGTGGGCATTGAAGGCGGCGAAGGGAATTGCCAGGCTCCTAAAGAAGTCCGTAATCTGCGCCAAATGATGCAGCTTGCCCCACCCAGTCTGCGCAAATTGCCATCCCCAGTACAGCCGCACGGCCGGCAGAGAGTGCGACTGCAGGAAAGTGCTCCTGTTTCTGAAGCCCTCGTACATCCGCGTAGGCCAGCTTACCGGCTTCGCGTGCTTCCCGAGATGCATCGCTGCTAGAGAGCTCATGGCATGGCCGCCCGGCAAAAGTTCGACAGCACATCATTGGAGCAGCGAGGGCGTGAATCGTTACAGATACAGGCGCAGTTTTCATCAATTATTGTCGTCCACGGTAGCATGCCGGATGCCGAGATCGTCGGTCGCTGAATGGCGACCAGCGTCTTGGCGTTTCTGGGACTATACGTCCAAGTCTGCAAGATGGAGACTTTGCGCGAAGCCTACCAGATCGCGGTTTGGAGATCGGCCACCTATGCTCACGGTGTAATGCGGAGCGGGGGAACAACTCAATTTTCGCGGTTACTGCCAGTGCGGAAGGGAGTCCGGAGCCTGGTCTGACGGAGAGTTCATATCAGGATCTCTATCGAAGGACGGCCGGGAAATCCCATGTCTCTGCATCTTGTAGCTCAGCGTAGTGCGTTTCAGGCCAAGTCTGGCGGCTGCGCCATCTCGTCCTCCGATTACCCAGCCGGCTGCTTCAAGCGTGCGCAAAATCAAGGCGCGTTCGGAATCAACGAAAGTAGTTGGGGTTGGAGCCACACTAATGCGCTGCGTTCCAACTGTCAGCAGAGGATTCGGAAGCACACCATTATCGGACAGGATCACGGCGCGCTCGATCAAATTCTGCAGTTCACGGATGTTGCCCGGCCAATCATACGAAATGAGGGCCGACATCGTTTCCGGAGGAATATGGTCGATCTGCCGGCCTACCCGCCGACCGAGAATCTCGACAAAATGTGCCACCAGGGCAGGAATGTCCTCACGCCGCTCTCGCAACGGCGGTAACTGGACCGGAAATACATTCAGACGAAAGTAGAGGTCACTGCGAAATTGTTCATTTCTGACCATCTCTGCCAAGTCGCGATGAGTTGCAGCGATAAGCCGGACATCCACCTGGTGAGTCTGACCGCTGCCCAGGCGTTCGAATTCCTGTTCTTGCAATACGCGCAGGAGTTTGGGTTGCAGCGGCGGCGGAATATCGCCGACCTCATCGAGGAAGAGGGTGCCTTTGTTGGCTAACTCGAACCGGCCAAGTTTTTGCGCTATGGCGCCCGTGAATGCGCCCTTTTCGTGGCCGAACAACTCGCTTTCCAGAAGATCCAGAGGAATGGCAGCGCAATTCAGTTTGATGAATGGGCGACCACATCGCGGGCTGATGTTATGGATCGCGCGTGCGATCAGTTCTTTGCCCGTGCCCGTTTCACCCTGGATCAGCACGGTAGAGATTGTCGGCGCTACGCGTTTAACCCCGTCGAGAGCCGCTTCGAGCGCAGGACTGTCGCCAATGATCTGCTCAAATCTGCGCGGGCCAGATTCTTGATCACTGCAGCCGCACTCTTCGGTTGGCGCCACGGTAAACCTCTCATTCATCGTGTACCTAAAGTTGCCGGTGCCAGGCCGCGACCTATATATCTCAGAATTGTAGAATTCGCCGCTCATCGCTCTTTAACCTCCTTTGGCGACAGCCAGAGTTCGCGGCGCCTCTAAGCTTTCATACAGCATAGTGCGCGCCCTCGACAGCCGCGACATCACAGTGCCAATCGGCAACTGAAGCGCCTGGGATATTTCTCGATACGAGAGATCATGAAAATAAAACATCACAATAGGCAATCGGTATGTGTCATCAAGTCTTGCCAGCGAATGGTGAAGAGCAAGGGTGTCGGGATTGAGCAGGCCTTGTTCTCCAAGTTCATTTTTTATCTCGTCGAGCGAAACCTCGCCCCTTCTGTGGTTTTTACGAGTCATCTGGGAATAACTGTGTCTGAGTATGCCGATGAGCCAGCCCTTGACCGCCTTAGCCTCTCGCAGGTTGGAACGTGACCGGTAAGCCTGGAGGAATGCCTCCTGCGTTAACTCTTCCGCGTCAGTTCTCGAGCTGGTCCACCAGTAGGCGATCCCAAAGAGAAGCCGATGGTATTGCCGTACCCAATCATCGAATGTGTGATCGCTGATTTGCACTGACGCCCATTTGTCTTCGGTAGAGTCGTTTGTCATAGGGCGGCTGCGTGAGAAGAGGTTTTTTCGCATTATCGTTTTTCCCAAGTTTGCGATTAGCTTGCTTGCGCCGTACCTAGATACATGTTAGGTCTCATTCGTAACGCGGCCAATTATGTCTTCATATAGCCAACTCTGTGCGCACTACAGATGGTGTCAAGGGAAATTGCTTGATCGCAGTAATCTATGGGTTTCGTTGCATGCCGACACATCATGATAGGACCCGCTCAATGACTGCACCCGCGTTTGAACGGCAGGACGACAACAGTCCAACGGTGATCACGCTTCCAGACAACTGGGCACCGGTGCTTCTCGGTGCGCGCGACCGGCCCCGCGAATACAGTCTGGGCCATAGTTATATAGAAACCCATAATTGCCGAGGCTAGAAATAAGGGACATGCTGTTGATGTTCGCGGATCGGCGGCCGGCCTGGTTTCAATGCTCATATCGGTTCCTAGCCGAGGCAGAAAGCGAGAAACCATAGTGCAGACTATTCAGCGCACCGAACTCTACACCGATAGGGGACAATACGCCGTTATGACCCGGACGACAGTCCTCGACTACGCGAAGATCACCAGGACCGCTGGTCACCTTTGCCGCGACGCCGAGGATCTGGTGCTTTCAACGAACGCACCTATCATCGGGGAGGAATCGCATCATGACTAAACCTGCAGAATCCCGACTGCCGTACCCAACGGACGATCAGTTTTGGCGAGCGTACCAAACAAAGGAGCGCCCAGCAGATCTCGCAGCGCGCGAGAATCAGACAACCTCCAAATGAGGACGACCGTTGAGTCGGAATAAACGTCCAGTCCTTCTTTCATTTGGAAGAGTGCATTCAAGTAGGTTGAGAAAGCACGAATGCTCTCATGCGATCCAATTCGCGGCAACGCAGTTCTTGGAATAGCAGAATCAACGTGAGGTTCCCAATGGTCGTCGAGAAAGCAATCTACAGGGTTCATATTGAGCACAACCTGAGGTCGAATTTGCTATGTTCCGTTTAGATTACCTCTCTTGCTGTCTCACCATATCGGGGGCTATCCTCGTCAGTCGGAAGTCGTGGACGGGACTTCTGATTTCAATTGTCAACAGCCTGATTGTTTGCGTAATCGGCTTTCGCACGTCTCAGTTTGGCTTTATTCCAGCAAACCTGTTTTGCATCTGCGTATACGCGTTCAACATCCGGTCTTGGGTCAAGAAGACTCACACGCATCGGATCCGCCCAGCGATGGGGGGTGGATCCGCGAAGACGACGATGGTCAACGCTCCCCGCACCCCGATCGTTCATCAGACGGATACTACGGCTCTACACTGGAGATATCAATGCGCTCAGATCTGGTCTTTGCTGCAATGGCTCGCGTCCACAACAGGTATCTGCTCACAAAGCGCGCTGCAACCGCCGCGCGGAAGCTTCACCGGCCAATGAAACGCATTGCGGACACTATCAACGATGCGGTTCTGCGCTTGAGCAAAGAGCCGCTAAGCTCCGCATTGCGCGATAATGAACGGGCGGCAACTCTGGAAAGGGCGGCGTAAAGGCGTCGCGGAGAGCTCCTGAAGCTGGTGATCAATGAGAGAGCGGCAACGCTAACCTTTGTACTGACCCGAGGGCGAGACGCCAAGTTGTGCAGCCATCCTTACCAATTCGGCCAGCGAGCCGGCTGCCATCTTCCTCATGATCTGCCCTCGATGTACCTGGCATGTGATTTCCGCAATACCGAGCACCGCCGCCGCTTGCTTGTTCAACATGCCACCGATAATGAGCGGCAGCACCTCGCGCTCACGCGGAGTGAGGCGTGCGTAACGTCCTCGAAGCTCCGCGCTCTCTGCACGTAATTTTCGCGACCTTCGGTCACGGTCAAAGGCCTCGCGAACGGCTCGCATAAGATCTTGCTGTTGGAACGGTTTTGGAAGGAAATCGACAGCTCCCGCCTTCATCGCCTTAACCGAAGAAGGGATATCCCCATGGCCGGTGATGAAAATGATGGGCGGATGTTCGGCTCGGGCAAGACTCTCTTGCAACTCCAAACCGTTCAGGCCAGGAAGATTCACATCGAGGAGAAGACAGGAGATGGTATCGGGTTTTTCCGCAGCCATATACTCGCTCGCGGATTCGAACACCATGTTGGCGATTCCCATGGAGTCGAACAGACCCTCGAGACAATTGCGCATTCGCGGATCATCATCCACGATGAAAATTACCTGATCAATCGCCATCGCAACTTCCTGAGCTCCGGCAGAGCGGCGTCGATCAATCACGACCGTGCCCATACTGTACCCCCTGGTGTCGGGCTCCGTAAAGTCAGCAGCCTTGGATTCTTCAATCCTCGTCGCGCGACGTCACCTAAAATTCAGAAAACGGAAGCTATTCTTCTGTCTTGGTCACAATGTGCTTGCGTCGTGCGATCCGCCTTGGTCGTTTGAAAGCATCGACGGGAAAAAATTGGCCGGTATGCCAGGTTCTCCGTACGAAGCCAGTATGGATACGGTCCACAAACAGGTTGAGCAGGTTCTCTTCTCTGTCTTGGATCCAGGGCGCCAGGGGAAGAAGACTGATCGGACCATGGGCAGTTCCCATTGTCGCGCCCTTGAGGTGGTCCGTCCATTATATGTTTCTATCAGGCTTGGAAAGCGTCTTGAGGTGATCACGAAACGTGCGGCCCTCGCACTATTCCTTGGCGAAACGACAATTCTCACTGATATCCGGCTCGATACTTATTCCGCCGATCGTGGAAATGATCGTTGAAGCGAAGTGTGCCTTAATGTGCTCCAGCGCAAGGTGTTCCTCAGGATAAGCCGCTTCTTGCCAAAGCAAAGAAGCAGAAAACAATACACATTGAGCAACCAGATCAGCATCGTGAGGACTGAGGCCAATTTGCGCGTCGGCTGCCTGGAATGGAGCCCAAATCGCGCCTCGTTATTATATGAACATATAATCGTCTGATTCCATGAATTTCGAGATACTAAGGCGATGACCCCGCGCATCGATGTACTTGTCCCCTTGGAGAACAAAGGACTTATCGCAGTCATCGATGACGACTCAGGGGTCCTAGACTCGCTCCAGGGCCTTCTGGAGTCTGTTGGTTATTCCGCCGCAGTATTTCCTTCTGCAGAGGCATTTCTCAAGAGCGAATGTGCGTCGGATTGCAGATGTGTGATCGCCGACATTGGGTTACCGGGCATGAATGGGGTTGCCCTGCGCCACCATTTGAGTGTTGAACAACCTGGCCTGCCAATGATTCTCATAACGGCGCAACGAGATTCTGCCGTGCTCAAGGAAATCGATACGAGCGATAGTCTTCGCTTTTTCGAGAAGCCATTTGACACCGGCGGACTGATTTCTGCTGTCGCGACGCTCACCCGTTCGATAGACGAACCAGGCGCTGAGATCTGAAGGTCCGTTGCTTGGGGTCTGGCAAGATTGCCTCGGATTAATCAGGCTGACGGGCTTGAGGAATAACATGAAAGCCCCGTATGCGCGAATTTTCCTCTTGCTGGGTCTTGCATTGCGCCACCTTCCGGCGCAGCCATGCAGGCGGGGCGGAGAGACGTTGCGATGTTTCGCGGCAAGCTCCCATCCACTACGGGTGGGAGTAACCTGATCTCAAGCCCTGGGTGCGCGGAGCCCGGATTCGGCAGAGTCGGGAGCGGCACGAGGTGTCTCAGGGCTCTTCGGGCAGCGGAGAATAATGGAAGTGAGCTCTCCCGGCTCTCTGGACGGTTTACCGTGTCCACCATGGCGAAAATCGACCCAATCCAGGTTGACGATCAATGCCTATTTTTTCGCCAAATTGTCGACTCGTCCCCAGCCTGCTCCATACTCAAATTCCACGAAAGAACGCAATGTAGTTGCAAGCCAACCTCGGACTACGGTGTTAACAAACGCGGTTGCGACCCGAACCTGCGATCTCTCACAATGATCTCTTGAGGATGGTCCATGTTCACAACTCGTCGAAACGCGATTGCGGGAATCGGTTCGATTCTCGTTGACTACTGTTCAGGTTGCCACCACGGCCAGCCAGAACCCGTGACCATTCTGTTTATGGATCCTCGGAGTCTGTGGCAGCGACGACGTCACCTATCCGGAAAAACTCAGCGGCAGTTCGAGAGTGAAACGGGGATCAGGGTAGAACACCTGCCCGCGACCGAAACCCCTCAGGAACAATTGAGACTGATTCAGCAGCTGATTGCAGAGAAGGACACACCGGATGTATGCGCCATAGACGTCATTTGGTCTGGAATTCTGGATGACGCACTCCTTGATTTGAAGCCCTTTTTCAGTTCGGAGCTCTCTGTCGCCGAGCCTGATCTGGTTTCACCCTATACGGTAAAGGGCAGAGTCCTTGCTATTCCCAATCACCCTTATGTCAATGTGCTTTATTACCGTACTGACTTGCTGGAAAAGTACGGCTATCACATGCCACCTCAAACCTGGTCCGAACTAGAGAAAATGGCATTCCGCATCCAGGAAGGTGAGCGCGCCGCCGGCGATAAGGACTTTTGGGGATTTGTCTGGCCAGGGGCAGCAGATGAATATCTGACCTGGTTTGGCCTTGGAATGGCAAGCGTCGGAAGGCGGCGGAACGATTATCGAAGCTAACCGGTCGGTCAGTGTTAACAATGAGAACGCGATACGCGCATGGCAACGTGCCGCGCACTGGATCGGTTGGATATCGCCTCCAAACGTTGCTGTTTACGAAGATTTGGACTCCGCCAATTGTTTCGAAGACTCAGGCAAAGCAGCATTCGCGCTCGGCTGGACCTCTGACTACTTCCTCACCAACCCAGCGACATCAATGAAGTACGGAAAGATGGGTGTGACCAGCGTTCCGTCAGGAAAGATCGGCTTAGGAACGTTGGGCGGGTTCGGCCTTGCAATATCGGCAAGTTCCAAGCACCAACGAGAAGCTATCGCGTTCGTGAGATTTCTCTTGCACGAGGAGGCAGAGTTCAAGGCTGCGAGCATAAGTGCTGAGTTGCCAGCGGCAATTGCACTCTACCGCCTGCCAACCTTGCTCAAGGCATACTCGCGATCGATGCCGGCCACTCAGCCTCCAGGTGACGGCGTCGTGATTCGTCCTTCGGCGCTTCTCGGTAGAAATTATGAGGACGTCTCGCGTGCGTATGCCGACGCAGTGCATTCCGTGCTGATAGGAAAGAAGAGCGCTCCCGAAGCTGCGGCTGAGTTGGAGAAGGAACTCGAGCACATCACCGGTTTCCCAAAAGGCCCCCCTGAACCAATCGAGACCGGCATATCCCCCGCAAATGGCCCCAGATCTTAGCTGCTGACTACGGCTCTATTATTTGAGATATGTAATGTAATAGAGACGGACGTCCCAGTGAGGCTCAGCTATGGACGACGTAACCAAGCCTGTAGATGGCGCATCACCGTCAGTCAAAGCAGCGAGGATGATCGGGCTCATCTCGCGCGTTAACATTAATACCCGGTTAGCCCTCTGTTTTGTCCTGATCATCGCGTTGATGTCGGTGGGCGCAGGCATCCTGATTTGGCAGTCGAGTGTGATGCGCGCGCAAGCGAACCGTCTGAAGGAAATAGACGAGCAGTTCATGGAAGTCGAGCGCGTCCACGCGCTTGTACTGTCGTTCCACGACGAATCAGAACAGTTAGTCAAGGCTCGGAATCCTGCACTCCTACAGCAACAAGCGGCTGCCCTGCGCAAGCAACTGAACGATAGCCTAAGACAGACCCAAACCGTGTTCCGAGGAATCGAAGCAACTAATATTCTCGATCCCACCGTCTTGCCCACGCTCGAGACCATTCAAGGGTCACTGCCTTGGCAAATCGATTCGCTCACTACCCTCGCCTCAGTGGCAGACTGGGACGCTCTGAATCAGCGGATGGAGCAGCCGCTGGAAACCTTGGAGAACCTGAGTGCAGAGCTCGTGGATACTGCCAGTCGTGGCATGCAAGAGAAGCGTTCAGAGGCCACTCGACAAATTGAGAGTGCTCAGAATCGAATCGTATTGATCATGGCCGGCATAAGCGTCCTAACGATAATGGTAGCTGCTCTTTTGGGATTTGCTATCACCCAGAGCATCACTCGCCCTCTGCGATTTCTGGTTAACGGAACCTCCGCTCTTGCAAATGGCGAATTTGGTCATGATATACCTGTGCAAGGCCGAGATGAACTCGCGCATGTCTCCCGGGTTTTTAACCAAACCGCACTTGTACTTCGGCAGCTCTATGAGGACCTCCGGCGGAGTGAACGGGAGCTTCGTGACGTAATTGAGACGATTCCAATCTTTGCCTGGACTGCTCTGCCGAATGGTTCCGTGGATTTCGTCAATCGCCATTGGCAGGAGTACACGGGCCTCTCCGCAGACAAGACTGCGGGGGCAGGCTGGCAGGACGCCGTTCACGTCCGGGATCTCGAGCGCCATATCGAGAAATGGCATGCGTCCCTATCGACGGGCGGTCTCTTCGAAAACGAGGTGCGTTTCCGCCGTGCGGCGGATGCAGAGTATCGCTGGTTCCTGACTCGCGCAGTGCCGTTGCGGGATGAAAACGCAGGGATCGTTAAATGGTACGGTATCTCGACCGACATTGAAGATCGCAAGCGCGCCGAACAGGAACGCGAGCAGCTACGTGCGGACCTGGCCCACGTGAGCCGGGTAAGCACGATGGGAGAACTGGCGGCCTCCATCTCGCACGAACTGAAACAGCCCATTACTGCGGCGATTGTGCATGCCAACACAGTCTTGCAGTGGCTGAGGCGGGATCCTCCCAACGTGAGCAGAGCTGATCAGACGGCATCGGAGATTATCGAAGACGGAACTCGCGCCTCGGAGATCATCGACCGTTTGCGGTCGCTTTACAAGAAATCACCGCCCAAACGTGAGCCTATTGCGGCGGACGAGGTCATCGGCGAGATGGTCGGGATGCTCCGGGCAGAGGCTACGAGACACGCAGTTTCCATCCGTACGGATCTTGCCGACAATCTTCCCAACGTCATCGCAGACCGTGTGCAAATCCAACAGGTGCTCATGAACGTGATGTTGAACGGCATCGAGGCGATGCAAGATACAGGTGGCGTCCTTACGCTCAAATCGCGATTGAGAGAGGATGGCCAAATTGAGATCTCTGTCAACGACACGGGACCCGGACTACCGCCGGACAAAACCGACCAGGTAAAGTAGCCGGTACCCAAGCCAAAGAAACCAATGGCGACCGGCACGAAGGGAGAACTTGCAAACGTGAATGCTTGCGTTTCCATTGTGGGAGTCCTCTTTTAGAGCTGTGCATCAATACTTGTCTCGATAACTGCGGTGCGGAATGACTACTACCAATCCTTCAGCACCACCACATGGTGAAGGGCTATCCTGCGATCACCACCTGCTTTTCAGCGGGGATCTTCCGGATGGTCGCGTCATCGATATTTAGGTGTGCAGTCACCATTTCCGGAGGGAGACGTCTGATCCAGTTGTTCATGGAAAAGTCCATGTATTGCTCCGCCTTGAACATTTCGAGAAAGACCAGATCGGTATCGCCCGTATTCTCGATGTAATGACCGGCCACGGCTGGTATAAAACCAACGTCATTGGCGTTGAAGTCCATCGTGCGTGCCCGGTCCGGGGGCATGAATACAGTCATGCGGCCTTTGCCTGCGAGGTAGAACTGCCACTCAGAAGCATTGGGATGCCAATGCAATTCGCGCAATGCACCTGGCTTGAGGGTGACGAGTCCGGCTGCTATGTTCTTCGAGACCGGGAAGTTGTGGGAGTCGACAATGCGGACCTCACCTCCCGATGTCTTTTTTGTCGGTGGCATCGCCGCCATCTTGAAGGTGTACTGGAGGGGAGACTCGACACTCCTCCCCCCAATCGCCGCTTTATCCTGCGCCAACGATGCAGGAAGGTTGGCAGGAAAGATATAGAGTTCCTCCTTTGGCAGCTTTGCAATGGCGCTTTGATCGAGATTGGAGTTCTTTTTCAGGATTTCAGGGGGCGTGTGCGCGACCCATGTCGAGATGAGGAAAGTGTTGTCTTCCGAAAAGAGACCTTGATCAAAGACAAGCAGGAATTCGCAGCCGTCGTCCGGCCCGAGACCCTGAATGGAATGAGGGAAGCCGGCAGGGAAGTACCAGAGGTCGCCCTTAGTCACATCGTCAATGAACATGGTGCCGTCTGGGTTCAGAACAGTGACGCGGGCGTTGCCATAGAGCATGATGGCCCACTCATCTGCAGTGTGCCAATGCAATTCGCGGAAGCTGCCTCGAGTAAGACGCATGTTAACGCCGGTGAGTTCTGTCGAAGGAGGCAGTTCGCGCTGCGTCACCTGATGCGTCCAGCCACCCTCTTCCAGGCGTTTCCTCGCGATGTCAAAGGAATACCAGATGGGGCCGATGTCCCCATGATCGGTCGGAGGTGGCGTGTTCGAATCTGGATTCTCGGCCAGAAGTGGCTTGTTTTCCTGCCCTGGATCGCTCGAGGAATGATCCCCTTCAGCCTTGCGAGTGTCCTCTCGCTGCTGTGCATTTGCCGCTACTCCCGCGAACGCCGCTGCTGCGATTGCAGCAGAACCGACCTCGAGAAAACTCCGTCGCGATGGGCTTTCTACGAACTCACTCTTCTTCTCTTTATCAATCACTGGTTTTCTCTCCTATTCTTGATCCGACGACTCACGGAGCCGTTGGTCATTCTGCTGGGCGTCAATGCAGGGTGTTTCATAGGGCTATCCTTTCGGTACTGGATGTCGAGCGGTTTGTGCGCTTGCGGAAACCGCCGTCAATAGTGAAGTGGCACAGGATGCGCGAATTATTCCGTGCCTGGCTACTTTTCTGCGAGAGAATGCAAAAGAAGCGCCCGTTAGGGATTCGTGCCTTCTTCATATTTGAGCGTTGCGAGCGCAACACGGTATTGGTGGCGGGCAATCGTATTCTCTATCTCCGCACTAGTTTGCTGAAGCTGCGCCTGCCTTAGCTCGACGATGAAGCTAAGGCCAAGACGATAGCGCGCCTGCGCAAGTTGAGAGCTAAGCCTCACCTCTGTTAATTGTTGAGCCGTGACTCCCATATGTTTTGCTTCCATACGCAAAGTGGCGAGGAGGGAATGAGATATTCTAGGCACCCAGTTGTTTTTTCGGAGACTGCGTGTCGATGCCCATCTTCGCCATGTAGGCGCGCATCTCTCGGTCCCTCCCGGTGAACAGCACGACATGGGTCCGCCTTCCATCAGACCAAAGACACGCGCTGCCCGACGTCTCGCGCATCGGATGAAATCCGTTCTGTTGCGTCAAACGGGCATCAACGATCGAAGGTCTCACTCATGGGGCAAGTTCACCTCGAGCGTAGTCGAGTGACCTCAATGCAAGAAGATAATCGAACCGGGCATTGACGGCTTCGAATGTGGCTTGGGTACTTTGTAACTGAGCCTGGCTGAGTTCCACAATCGAGCTAAGGCCTAACTTGTACCGCGTGCGAGCAAGGTTCAGAGCCTGAGTCGTCTGGTTCTGGAATGCCTCGGCGACCCCGATCCGCCGGAAGGCGGTCTGTGCTGATAGGGTTGCGATGCGGACGTCGCGTGCGATGGCGTCTGAAAGTTCCTGGCTTTGCTTCTCCGACGCTCTTTCGCGGAGACGAGCTTCCTGGGCCTGCGCATTGATGCGAAATCCAGTGAAGACGGGCAGCGTCAGATTCACGCCCGCCGCGCCATACCAGTTTGGTGTAAAGATTCCGCCGTCCGGTCTTACAGGAGTGACGCCACCCATGGCGAGCGCAGAGATGCTGGGCAGGTGTTGCAACTCCTGCGCACGAGCGAACTTTTGGTCGGCCCGGGTGTCGAGACGTAGCGCCTGCAGATCCGGTCTCTGCGCCTGAGCCTCTTTGATGAGTGCCGATGGATCGTCAGGGGGCAGCGGAGGTGCGGTGTTGTCTTCTTCGACTGCGCGGTATTGCGTTTCAGGGGGAGCGGCGAGAAGCTCGGCTAACGCGGCTCTGGCCGAAGCGACCGAGTTTTCTGCATCGAGCTGGAGCAGCTGTGCCTGGGAAAGATCAGCGGAGGAGATATTCAGATCGAGGTCACTCTTGAGGGCGTTCTTCGTCAGAGCCATGGTCAGATTTTGAACATCGGCTCTTGCTTTCACTGTGGCAATCGCAACGTCGAGGAGGGATTGCGCATCTAGCAAGCGATAAAACGCCTGGTCGGTAGCGATCAGGACATCCTGTTCCGTAGCAAGAGCATTCCGTTGCTGGGCCTTTGCCAGCAGGCGGCTATTGGCAACAAGGTTTCTGGTGTGGCCGAAGTCCGTGAGCAGTTGCGACACCGTGGCTCCAGTACCGGCATGGGTATAGAGGCGCGAAGAATTCAGTTCCCCCGAGCCAATGCGGCCTCCATCTTCCGCCTTGACTGCGGTCATGTTGCCGTTGATCTGCGGCAGCTCGTTCGAGCGGGTCTCTCTGGTCACCTGGCCGGCTGCAAGGGCAAGAAGATGACTCGCCGTGATGCGGGGGTTGGTCTTGAGCGCCATGCGCTCGGCGTCACCGCGGGTTATGGGTGTTGCTTGACCATCCGGCTCCAGCGGAGAAGCCTGAGCCGGCGCCAAGGGCGCCTGGGGGACGGGCGCCATAGGGATTGAGCTCTGCGCGCACGCCGCAAGCGAGCAAGCCAGTGAAAGGATCAGGACTATCTGCTTCATGCCGTTGCCTCTTGAGTGAGCGCCGCGTGGCGCGATTCGATACGGCGGTGGATCAACAAGTACGCGCTTGGCACCAGAAACACCGTTACAATACCCGAAACCGTGAGACCTCCCAGGATGGCTCGCGCCAGCGGAGCATATTGTTCACTGCCGGCCTCAAGTGCGAGAGCCATGGGGATCAAGCCAAGCACTGTAGCAAGCGTGGTCATCAGGATGGGACGCAATCGTACTTTGCAGGCGGTGACAATGGCTTCCTCAAGCTTGAGTCCCTGTTCACGAAGCTGGCCGGTGAACTCAACGATCAGGATGCTGTCCGAGACAACGATGCCGGTCATCATCAGAACTCCCATGAGGCTCATGATGTTCAGCGAGGTATGCGTGGTCAGCAGGAAGAGGATCACACCGGCGATTCCCGGAGGGATGGCCAACAGGATGATGAAGGGGTCGACGAATGAGGCGAATTGCGCCATTAGGATCAAGAAAACGAGAACAATGGAGAGGACGAGGCCGATAGCGAAAGACTTGAACGCGTCGTGCATGTTATTGACCGATCCGCGAATCGTCAGCAATGCTCCATGCGGGAGGTGGGTGCCGCTGACGATCTGACTGACCTGTTTGCTGATGCTGTTCAGGTTTTCTGCCTTGGGCATCACGTAGACGTCGAAGACGCGCCGTAGCTGGTAGTGATCTACTTCGGTCGGCGTATTGATGGCCTTGATCGAGGCGACCGATTCGAGTGGCGTTGTATTCTTGCCGTCCGCGGATCGAAGCGGGATCTCCTTGAAGTCCTTAAGGGTTTGAACCTGCGTCTCGGGGTATTGGACGGTCAGCAGGTAATTGTTTCCTGTCTTCGGATCGATCCAGTAGCTCGGATTGACCACGCCGTTCGACGTCATGGCCGTGATCACGTTATCGACAATATTCTTGGGCGTCAGACCTTCGAGGCTGGCCTGTTGACGGTTGATGTTGAGGGCAAGGCCGGGGTAATCGATGTCCTGCGGAATCAAGACATCACTGACGCCATGTACCGCCCTTAAGTGCTGGGCAAGCTGCTCCGCTACCGCATATCCACCGTCCATGTCGTTGCTGCTGACCTGGATGTCAAACGGCGCCGGCAGACCCTGATTGACAATCGAATCGACGAGACCGCCGGTCTGGAAGTAGGTTTGGATCTCGGGCAGGTCAGCCGCCAATTTGGCCCGCACGCGATCCATATAAACAAAACTGCTCAGGCTGTGATCTTTCTTCAAGCTGACCTGCACAAAAGCGGTATGCATGCCTGAGTTTGGCGTATAGATGGCCGACAGATCGGGCGTTACACCGATGTTTGAAACGATTATGTTCAGGTCTTTCGGCGCGACCACTTTCCGGACATCGTCCTCGACATGAGCGATGTACTGGTCGGTGAGTTCGATCCGGGTCCCACTTGGCGCTTTCACGCTAATGACAAACTGGCCCGGATCGGTGCGCGGAAAGTAAGCCTGACCCAGAAAAGGAGACAAGGTAAAAGTGAGGACGACGAATGCAGAAAATGCGATGATGACCAAGCCGGGTCTGCCTAAGCAGTAGTGGATCGCGTTGTCATAGCGCTCCTGCAGCCATCCGAACCCTTGGTTGAAGCGATAGACAATCTTCGCGAAGACATTCTTCTGCTCGTGCCTTCTGCGCATGTGCTCCGGCACAGGATCGTCCTTTTGGGCGGCGGCTTCATGATCGTCGCCATGGCCGGTGTGCTTGATAAAGCGGGAACAGAAGAGCGGTACGACCGTCATCGCAACGAAGTAGGAGCAAAACAATGCGATGACCACCGCAAGGGCGAGCGCGGTAAACAGATACTTGCTCACGCCTGTGAGCAGAGCCACCGGGAAGAACACGATGGCAGTGCTGCAGGTTGCCGCCAGAACGGCCAACTGGACCTCTTTGCCGCCTCTCTCCGCCGCTTCGACGCTGTTTGAACCCATCTCGAAATGTCGAAAGATGTTCTCAAGCACGACGACAGAGTTGTCGATGAGCCGTGACAGCGCCAGCGCCATGCCGCCCAGCACCATCGTGTTGATGGAATCTCCAAACCCATCCAGGATCAGAAAGGTTGCGATACAGGAGATCGGAATCGATAACATGACCGCGACGGTCGCCCGGACATTGCCGAGAAAGAGCAGAATCATCAGGCCTGTAAGACAAAGGCCGATGGCGCCCTCGCTGATGACGTTCTTGATGGCCGTCTTCACGAAGACCGATTGGTCGAAGACAACGCTCGTCTTCAGAGACTCGGGGATGTCGAGCAAATGGGCTATGGCCTTGCGGACGCCGTTAACGATGGTGATCGTATTGGAATCGCCACCCTGCTTGAGAATGGGGATATAGACAGAATGCTGACCGTCTACGCGGACGATGTTTGTCTGCAACTGACCTCCGTCCTCGGCATGTCCTATATCTCCGACGAGGATCGAGGAATTGCCGGCAGTGCGCAGCGGAATACCGTTGACATCATTTGCCGTAGCCGCCTGGCTGTTTGCGTAAATGTTGTAGTCCTTGGGGCCGATGCGCACGTCGCCGGCCGGCAGAATGAGGTTCGAATCGTTGACGGCATGCACCACATCGGTCACGCTCAGCTGCGACGCTTGCAGTTTGAGAGGATCGACATAGACCATGATCTGCCGATAGGTTCCGCCATACGGCTGCGGGACAGACGCGCCCGGTACGTTTGCGACCTGGTTGCGCACGCTGAACTGCGCCAGGTCCTTCAACTGGGTTTGGTTCATTCCGGCGCCCTTGAGCGTGATAAGGCACACCGGAAGATTGGCCGCGTCGAAGCTCAGCACGACCGGCGGCAGCGTTCCAGGCGGCAAACGCCGCAGATTGGCCAATGCGAGGTTTGAGATGCTGCTCACTGCCGCGTTGGGATCCGTGCCGGGATGAAAGTAAATCTTGATCAGGCTGACACCGGCCAGCGACCGTGATTCGATGTGATCGATGTTGCTTCCCAGGGTGAAGAATCTCTCATCACTGTCCGTGATATCGGACTCGATCTGTTGTGGCGGCATGCCCGCGTAGAACGTGGCAACGACAACAACCGGAATCTTGACGGGGGGAAAGAGATCGACAGGCATGTTGATAATGGCCGCCACGCCAACGACCACTACAATCAGGCACGCCATCAGAATGAAAAATGGATAGCGAATCGCAAACTTCGACATGGCTACCTGTCTCCCTTATGTGTCTGCTGGTGGTAGGTAACCAGGTCGGGTGAGGCGTTCTGTGGCGTAACCTTCTCGCCGGGTTGCAAGGCGGACAATTGGCCGATGATGACTCGGTCTCCCTCGCTGAGACCTCCTGTAATCTCCTGCTCATTTGCGCCAGCTATGCCGAGCACAACGGACCTTCGCAGAACCCGGTTACTGCTATCGACCAGTATTACGGATGGTTCATCGCCCTGGATAATGGCGGATGCCGGCACGATCAGAGCGGCGGCCTTTTGTTGCAACGCGAAGGTGACATCGGCGTACATACCCGGGGTGAGGGTCAGATCGGGATTCGGGACATCGACCTCGGCAAGCATGGTGCGGGTTGCATTCGAAACATCCCGGGTGTAACGAATCACCGAGCCTGGAAACTGTTGTCCCGTCGCCTGGACATGAATCATGGCCATCGATCCCACATGCAACAGCGGGACGTCCTGCTCGGGGATGGGCATACGCAGCCGGAGGAGATCGCTTTGGGCGAGACGAACAACGGCCTGAGCGTGATTCTCGGAAGTCCCTGCGGGAATGAGAGAGCCTGTATCGGCGTAGCGCATGGTCACTACACCAGTGAAGGGCGCCGTGATGGTTGCGTATTGGACAAGACTGCTTACCCGCAGGTCGTTGGCGCGCGAGACGCCGAGCTGCCCCTGCGCGGCGGCCACGGCGGACTTCGCTGCGTCCACTTGTGCCGCGGCCGAGCGGTCATGTGCCAGAGCGTCTTCCAGTTCCTGCGCTGCCACCAGCCCCGGCTGCTGATCGGAAGCTTGTTTCAGGCGAACATAGTCTGCATGCGTGGCGGCGTAGTTTGCCTCCTCCCGTGCGACCTCGTCTTGCAGCCGGTCGATGTTCTGCTGCGTCTGGGTTATACCGGCTTGTGCGCCCGCGACTTGGGCATCCAGCTCCGGTACCTCCAGCACGGCCAGCGTCTGGCCCTCGTGCACACGATCGCCAATATCGACATAAATATGCCGGATATAACCAGAGACCTTGCCGTGGACATCCACGTCCTGAAAAGGCTGGAAGATGCCCGCAACCGTAAGCTGATTCGCAATCGTACCGGAACGCGCTGCAACCACGGCGACGGTTGGTGGTGATGGTGGCGCAGCGGCAACGCTTGCATCTCGATGCTGAGCGTGGAGAAAAATGAATGCCGGAACGATCGCGATCAGCAGACAAGGCACGAGTATGCTTAGGCGCTTGGAGCGCATGGGATTCCTTTCCTCTAAACAGGGTGATTTCTTAGAGGCGAGACCGGCCATTGCACGGTTCCACCAGATTGTCGTGGGCGCACGAACTCCGGGGTGCCGTATTTCTATCGGCGGGCGCCAATGTCAACCAATCGAGCCCGCCGTTCTAAGTAACGATGCCCATTCGGGTCATATAGGCGTGCATATCCTGCTCGCTCCCTTGAAAGAGAAGCACATACGTCCTTCGTCCATCGGACCAGCGACTATCGCTGCCTGCTGTCTCGTGGAAGGATTTGATCGTATGATCAGCGGTGAGCCGTGCATCGATAATCAGCAGGCTGGCACGTTGCTCGTTCTTCATCTTGAGCAGGACAGCTCTGTGGCTGGCAACCTTAAGCGAGCTTGCCGCGCGAAACTCTACTCTACTCAGCTCGGGAGGCAGCCCCGCATTTCCCGACAGAGCGCCTGCGCTCCAGGCGAGAAGCTGCTTTTGATCGGTGCTGTCGATCTCCGCAGAGGGAGGCTGGCTGAGAAGAGTCCCTACCTGTCGGCTCAGTCGCGCTTCCTGGAGCCAGGGGCCGAGCCCGAGCGTGATGCCGAGGAGAAGAGACGCCGCAATGGGTAGTAGAAACCAATTCCTCCAGGTAGCCTTCCTACGCGCTTTTTGGAGACGCTCATAGGCCAGATCGGCGAAGATTTTCGCCTCTAGTGATGGGCTCTCTGGGACCTCTGAAAAAGCCTGACGAATCCTCTCATCGTTCGCGCTGAAGTGCGCGAACCACTGCGCGCATTCAGGGCAGGTTGCGAGATGGTCGAGGAGTGGCCTGGAGTCGGGGACATCATCGCCAGGCCGCCACGCGTACATCTCCGATTTGTAAAGTTCGCAACTCATAGGGATTCCGCCTTCCTCATCAGAACCAATTTCGTGGGTGCCTTCATCAACTCATGCAGTTGTTGCCTTGCGCGGGCGAGTCTGGACATGACCGTTCCAATCGGCAGTTCTAGTGCTTCGGCGATCTCCCGATAGGAGAGATCCTGGAAGTAGAACAGGACAACCGGGAGACGATGCCGTTCATCGAGCTTTTCCAGAGACTGATGAAGGGCAAGAGCATCGGCGCTGAGAGTCGGCCGGCTCTCCGGTTCATAGAGCATCTCGTCTAAGGAAACTTCAGATCTCGATTTCGTTCGTCGCCGCATCTGGCTGTGACAGTTTCTTAAGATGCCGACAAGCCATCCTTTTACAAGTTCCACATCGCGAAGACTCGAACGAGAACGATAGGCCTGCAGGAAAGCCTCCTGGGTCAATTCTTCCGCGTCCGTCCGCGAGCCAGTCCACCAGTAGGCGATCCCGAAGAGGAGCCTCTGATGCTGCCTTACCCAATCGTTGAACATCTGGTCAGTAATCTGCACCGTAAACCCTTTTTTGACTGCCCGCTCTCCAGTCACCAATAGAGTGTGTTCTGCCTCCCGTTTTATTCCAAATGTCCTTTATTTTTTCTCGCTTATTCTTCTCGATCCAAATCCATGATTTCACGTCGGTTGAATTGCCTGAATCGGGAAATGAGTTAAACATCCCGAAAGTTTTGTAAAGAAAGGCGAAAAGTTTCCGGCGCTGAGGGAATTAAGCGGCTCTCAGTCGCCACTTCATTGACAGCAAAGACGGGTCGTATGGAGATTGTCACGGCACGTATCGAAGAGCAACGCAATGGAGCTCAAATGGACGCTACCCGTTCTACTGGTTACTTTGACGACGGCTGCGCAAAGGCGGAACTGAGCTACGTAAAAGACCCCGTGAGGCGCCGGCTCGCAGAAGAGGTCATCGTCGACCAGCAATCTGAGATCGATGCGCTGAACCTTTCGCTCAGCAAGAAACACTAACCCTTACGCTTACCCCTTACCGACGAAAGAGAGATAAACGATGCGCTTCTTAGTTATCCCCGCACTCCTGACCGCTTGTGCGGTGTCCGGTCTTGCCCAAACCGCGGACCGCGCCTACACAGACGACCAGTCCTCAAATACGGCCTCGGTCAGTGACCCTGCGACAAACGAATTGCTCGGTCCCATACATCTCGGAGATGATCTGCTCGGCTATGCTGTGCCGGCTGCTCTGAGCCCCCTGTTTGACAGCCAGGTTGTGGTCCATGGCCCCGGCATCTCCTCCGCACAGGCACCCTTCGACGAGCCCGACATACCGATCAGCTCTCATGACCGCGTCTACACAGCTGACCAGTTCTCCAACACGGTCTCCGTGGTCGATCCATCCAGCAACACGACACTCGGCGTCATCCGCCTGGGCAATCCCTCGCCGAACAATTTCAGCCCACTTTACAAGGGCCAGGTCCTGGTCCATGGCATGGGCTTTTCGCCGGACCACCGCACGATCGCGGTTGTATCGATCGGGTCGAACTCAGTCGCATTCATCGACACTGCGACAAACGTTGTGAAGCATATCACTTACGTCGGCCGCGCTCCGCACGAGGCCTTCTTCACCCCTGACGGTAAGGAAGTCTGGGTCACGGTCCGCGGCGAGAACTATGTCGACGTCCTCGACGGCAAGACCTTCATGGAAAAAACCCGCATCATCACCCCTGCAGGCCCCGGCATGCAGATCTTCTCGCCGGATGGCAAGTACGGCTATGTTTGTTCTTCTTTCAACCCCGAGACGGACGTGGTCTCGGTGGCGACGCACAGCATCGTCGCTCGGGTCAAACAGGCGAGCCCGTTCTGCCCCAACATCGCGGCGACGCCGGATGGTAACCAGGTCTGGTTCACCCTGAAAGACACCGGCAAGACCGAGGTGTTCGACGCCAAACCTCCCTTCACTGTCCTCAAGGTGCTCGAGACGGGCCCGATCACCAACCACGTCAACATCGTCCACAACGCGAACGGCACTTTTGCCTATGTGACCATCGGTGGTCTGAACGAAGTGAAAGTGTTCCGGACCAGCGATTTCTCGCAAGTCGCGACCATTCCCGTCGGCGCGCTGCCACACGGGATTTGGCCGTCTGGCGACGGCAGCCGCGTTTATGTCGGTCTCGAGAACGGCGACGGCGTCACTGCCATCGATACGCTTACCAACAAGGTGATCGCGACGGATCCCATCGGCCAGGCGCCGCAAGCTCTCACCTATGTGCCCGATGCGGTACCGTCGGGTCCCGGAACGCAGAACCTGCAAGCACTCGGCGTCGCGGGTCAGGCCGCACATCTTACCCTCGCGGCTTCCGCTGCGGAGAAGAGCAATGCGCCCACCAGCGTCTCTCTGTTCGATCAAGGCCTGATCCAAGTGCTGGAAGCCGCGGTGTCCGGATTGCAGCCGAAGCAGTCGTACGTGCTTGCCCTCGCCGAGAACCCGAATGGCACTGGCGCACTGCAGCCGCTGCAATCCTTCATGACGAACCCCGCTGGCGCGGCGATCGTCAATGCCATCGGTCCGATCCGGCAACTCGTGGAGAGCGATGTGAAAGCACAGCCTCGCTATCTGGCGATCCTGCCGGCAAGAGGTACGGAGCTTGGCGCTCCAGTGCAGGTTCAGGTCCCATGACGAACGGCCGCCAACTTGCGATCAACGGCTCCATGGCGCTTGGCGGGGCGGCTCCCCACATCCATTCGAATCTGGCTAAATTCATCCGAACAAACGATTCAAGGAGAAATCATGAAAATGCAAACGAAAGTAATTGTTTTGATAGGGCTCTCTCTTTTTCTGCCGATTGCGTCATTCGCTCAGCAAGTGAAGACGGATTACGATCGCGCCGCAAATTTCAGTCAGTACAAAACATACAGCTGGAAGAAAGTCCAGACACCAGATCCGTTATGGGTTGACCGGATCAAAGGCGCTGTAGACGCAGCACTGGCAGCGAAAGGCTGGACCCAGGTGGCATCCGGCGGTGACATCTCAATTGTCGCGATCGAGATCAACCGAAACCAACAGACTCTGAACACGTACTACGATGATTTTGGCGGCGGTTTTCGTTGGCGTGGTCTTGGGGACTTTGGAGAATCCACAACTACATCCGACACGTACACAGTTGGCACGCTTGTTGTCGATCTCTTCGATGCAAAGACCAAAAACCTGGTCTGGCGAGGTGTGTCCAGCGGCATGCTTTCCGACAAGTCCCACAAGAACATCGAGAACCTGAACAGGGGAGTGCAGAAGCTGTTTCAGCACTTCCCTCCTGATGCGTCCAAGAACTCTTGAGGTCAAAAAATGATCCGCCGCTTCAGCACTTCACTCAGCCTGTCCTTTTCTCGCCAGGGAGCCATTTGCGCGCGGCCAACCAACTGCGCGCAAATGGAGCATTAGAAGGGAAGGGGATATAGACGAACGACGATTCAGAACGGCTGAGTTGCCCGCTGAGTTAAACAAAGTCGAATTCCGTGGCGCCACTGTCGTCACGATAGCCGACCACAAGGCCGTATATCTAAAGATGACAATGAGCAGCGTGCAAGAGATCGATGATGCCCGTTTGATGCAACAGGATGGATTTCATTCGATCACGAGACGTCGGGTTGCGCGAGTCATTGGTCGGATCAAAGGCTGATCTATGTTCTGCTGTTCGACGGCTGCGACCGGGAGATGCACGCCTAAATGGGGAAGATGGGCATCGAAGAGTAATCTCTCAAAAAACACTGAGCGCGTGGAATATTTCATTCCCTCCTCGCCACTCTACGTATGAAAGCAAAAACTATTCAGCATTCTGGTTGAGTGCGGCTTGCAAAAGACGTAGTCATTACAGAGCGCGAATAACATGAGGAGATTCGCATGCATAAGTTTGGAAAGCGCGTTGTGATGATGGGAATGCTGTCGCTGTTGTCGGTAATCCCGCTCGCGGCGCAGGTCGCTAATAGTGCCTTTTATCGTGTCGTCTTTACAGCACCCTTCCCTTTTTACGCAGGCACTGTCAAGCTGCCTGCAGGGTCTTACGTAATTACCCAACCGAACCAAAACACCTGGACAGTGCTAATCCGGAATATCGCCGATACGAAGGGAGAGTTCCTTCTCTACACACCCACGAGCTCTGTAGATCTCCAGAGGGAGAGTGATGTCACCTTCCACAAATATGGAGATACTGGATATCTGGAGACATTGTCGATTGAAGGTGACCCTGACGGAATAGCATTCCCCCGGACCAAAGCCGAAGCAAAGGCCGCCGAGACTATGGCCGAAAACATGAACAAGAACACGACGGTCGTGGAGCAGGCTATGCTTGTCCGCGGCAAATAGAACTAGTTGGCATTTCATTCGTGGCCGCCTGTGGGACCCGTGATGATGTGGAATTGGTTATTTGGGTTTCACATCATCATACTGGGCCCTCGTCAGTACCCAGTCTCTGAAATGAAGCTCACCGTTCAATCAATACAAGCGGAGATGTCCTGAGCGTTCCCTTCAAAGGATCGGCTCTGGCAGCGGACGCCGCTTTTTTGTCTGACTCAGATTCTGGCCTTAGCGGGTTCAGTCAGCGGTAGGAGAGTGAACCGGATGGAAGATTCCATAAACCACGGCAGCACTCGTCATTACAAAGCCGCCCTTCAGATTTCGGTCGCACAAACTTTCAGATCCATCGTTAATGTCGGCGCCATTTTGGAAGGAGAAACAATGAGATTCAAATGGCTAGATTCGAATGCTCTGATTTTGAAAAGCAGAAAAGAATTAGTCACTTCGCTCGTTGCGGCCGCTGTGGTCACAGCCGCGGGGTTCGCCAGCGGTTCGGTCTCTCTAGCTTCGGCCCAGGACATCACGCGACGGCCCGGCGCTGCAGAAGCCGCTTTCCTGAAAGAGAATGATGCCGCCATGACGAAGATGATGAATGACATGGCCATGAAGCCCATGGGTGATGTCGACCATGACTTCGTAGTGATGATGGCGCCGCATCATCAAGGCGCTATTGACATGGCCGAAGCGGAGCTCCGCTACGGCCACAACGAGCAACTTATCCGCATGGCCCAGGACATTGTTGTTGAGGAACTCCAGGAGATCGCGGCGATGCGCGCCGCCGCAGGTGAAAAGCTGACTCCGACGGAGGCAACGCTTGCAGCGAGCTTCGCGGGCACCGCGGCGGGACCAGGTTTCTCTTCACCCGTACCAGCGGACAATGTGCCCCCGTCCCTCAAGACGGAGAGACCCTTCCTGGCAGAGAACGCAGCCGCGATGACGAAGATGATGAATGACATGACGATCAAGCCGACCGGCAATATCGACCGCGATTTCGTCGCGATGATGGTGCCGCATCATCAGGGTGCGATCGACATGGCCCAAGCGGAATTGCGCTATGGACGGAAGGGGCAGCTGCGACGCATCGCCCAGGAGATCATCGTCGATCAAATCCAGCAGATTTCCCTGATGCGTCTTGCCGTGGGGGAACCGTTGCCGCCATCCGTCTCGTCGCCCACTGATCCGCTTTCCAGCCGCTAGATGGGCGCGGTTCCGCTGCCACGTCCACTGCGCGAGGAGGTGGCTGACCTGCATCAGCGCCAACTCGCCCTGATCGCAGTTACGGGCGCTGTGCCGACGCTCGCGGTTCTGATTTGGCAATATAAGGCCTCTCACCTGGCGATGCGGCTGTGCCTGTTACAAGTACTTGGGGCGAGATCGGAAATCGGCTCAGACGATTGTGGATCTCTGAGCGTTCATTGCGAGTGTCAGGTCAAACGGGGACAAGTAAGAAGGAATGATTCGGCCGCAGGGAATAATTCATACCTTTCCCGCCACTTCATTATCGAGTGCCAAGATCGCGAAGTTCAGGCGCTCCAATTCACGGTTTCGAAGGAGATCTTAATGAACCATTCGTTATTGCGTTTCGTATTCATCTCTTTACTGGCTGCTCAGGCGGCCCCACATGCAGTCTGGGCCCAGGTGAAGGCTGCCCCTCCAATCTCCGGTGTTAAGGGGAAACTCCAATCATTTACAGGCAATTCGCTCAATATCCTGACGAAGTCAGGTGTAGTCCACGTCGACATCAAGCAGCCTCTCACAACGTATAAGCAGATACCGTCGGATTTGAGTCACGTCACTTCGACATCGTTTGTCGGCGTCGCATCGATCAAGCAGGCGAATGGAACAGAACTGGCAACGCAGATCAAGATATTTCCTGCCGAACTGCGTGGGGCTGGAGAAGGCAGTTCCATGATGGATACGGCTTCGGGAACAATGACTCACAGCAGAATGACCAATGGTTCAGTCTCTCGCCCTGCCCCGTCACACTCACGTATGACGAACGGCACGGTACAGAAAGGCAATGGAACGAGCCTGGTAGTTCACTATCAGGACGGCGCTGAGACGGTCTCCGTGCCTCCAAATGTCCCCGTGACCGAAGTCGCGCGAGAAAAGGTGATGTTCGCAGCCGGCGATACCGTCTATGCGGCCACTGAGAAGCTGCCGAATGGAACGCTTACGACGAACAAAGTGTTTCTTATCGCGGCGTTGCCTCAAAATGCAATGCGGTAGGGGTCACCAGCGATGAGCCTTTCAATGCTTTCTGAAAAACAACTGACCGCCACAAGCACGTTGCCGGAAAATCGGGGCGTGCTCGTGGCCAGGAAGCACCATCTTTTGGTGCGATGGAGTCATTGGCTGAACGTGCCAATCCTCCTTGGTCTCATCCTGAGCGGCATGGCCATCTACTGGGCTTCGCCGGTCTACCAGCACAACCCAGATCCGCAGACCGGAAATTTCGACTACATGGCAGATGTCGGTAACTGGATATGCGCCCATGTGCCCGGCCTGCATCACTACAGCAGCCCGCCGGACTGGATTTACAACCACATGAGCCTCGGTCCCGGGATGCTTGGTGTGGCTCTGCGGCTTCATTGGTTTTGCGCCTATCTCTTCATGCTCAACGGGCTGGTATACGTGGCCGGGCTGGCGCTGGGAGGCGGATGGCGCTCTCTCTTGCCGCGCCGCACTGATGTGGGCGATGCAATGAAGATGCTTCGGTACTACATGGGTCGGCCTTTCGCATGGCTAACCCGCCGTACCTGGCTGCATCCACGCTTCACCACAAAGTACAACGCACTTCAGCGAGCGGCTTATTTTTCTATCCCATTGGCCGGGTTCCTTTCCATCGCCACCGGCTGGGCGATTCACAAGCCGATGCAACTCTCCTGGCTGGCTGCGATCTTCGGCGGATATAACAAGGCGCGCATCTGGCACTTCTGGTTGATGTGGATTTTCATCCTCTTTGTCGTACCGCATGTGGTCCTGGTTTTTGCTGACGGCTGGGATACGCTGCGCAGCATGATCGTTGGTTGGTCTGCGAGAACAGAACGATCGGATGGGGGTGAAAAATGAACCGTGAAGAGATTCATGAGCCGGGAGAGCCTCGCGATGCATCCTTTATCAACGCGAAGGCAGAGCGGGAAAGGCCGGAGTACTGTGCCGCAGAAGCGCCTTCACCCCTGCCGCAAGTTGAGCCTTCCGACCCTGCAGCGGCCTTAGAGCCTCAGACGCAGGCCGGTCACGAGGAGGAAAAACCTGTCGCGCTGCCACATGTGGATGATCCTGAAACTGCCGAGATTGAAGGGCAGCAGGCAGGCCCTGACGAAATGCCGTTGTTGTCAGTTGTTGGCGAATCGGAATCTGTTGGGTCAACTCCATCCATCGCGGCGGAGCCTGCTCCAGCCCCGAAAGCCAAGAGCTTCTTCCAGGAGCGACCTCCGGAGACGATCGAAGTGGCTCCTCATGTTCTGCGTCATTGGACTCGCCGCGATGTACTGCTCTTCGGGGTGGGAGCGATAGCAACGCTGGCAGGCGGCGGTTCTCTTCTACCGCAGGCTACGCTGGAACGCCTGGGCATCATCCATGGGAACAAGACCTGGCCCGGGAAAGAGTGGTTTCTCGACAGAACGTTGCGCATCGACGACGATGTTGCAGAGGCTCTCTACTCACAAAATCGCCTGGTACCCACTTATACAAAATCGCAGATCACACCACTCAAGAACAATTACAACGGCGCAACTCCCGATCCGGGCTACATTCCGGAGTGGCATTTGACTCTCGACGGTCTCGCTTCCGGCCTAAGCGTATCGCTGAATATCCGCAACCTGCTCACGCGCTTCCAAGTGCATGAGCAGATTACGCGCCTGGTCTGCGTGGAGGGCTGGAGCGCTATTGCGTGGTGGTCCGGCCTAAGATTCGATGAATTGTTGCACGCCTACCCACCCATGTCTCAGGCCAAATGGGTTCGGGTGGAGTCATCTGTCAATCTCGACGCATCCGGAAATCCTGACCCATATTTCGTATCGCTCGACTTGCCGACAGCCCGTCATCCGCAGACGCTGCTCGCGACTCATTTCAATGGACAGCCTCTGACCGTAGACCACGGTGCTCCGCTTCGATTGCTTGTCCCAGTGAAGCTCGGACTAAAGAACGTGAAAGCTATCACCCGGATCACCTATATGGAGAAAGAGCCAAAAGACTACTGGGCAGAACGTGGGTATTCGCGCTACGACGGGATCTAATGCCAGGTGGTAGAATGGTCGGTTATTAGGACTTTTTTTGATAGGGTAGGTTCGATCGACCTTCTCTCCTCCACGCCGATGTCAGCAATGAGCGTAAGCCCTTGCCGATTGTACGGAAGCAGGTAAAGCACCGACGCCGGACGAACTAAGTGCCTGCTAGACCAACGGCCGCCGATAGAATAAGGTCTCGGCTATTGAGTGGTGAACGTTTTAGTCGGACTGCTCACTCCGTCGTTCTTGCCGCTGGAATCCATCGATTCGACGGTGTAGTAGTAGGTCGTCTTCGGCGGGAGGTTGTACAGGTTCACACGGAACACAGTCGATGAATGGTAAGGGTTTAGCCTGATCGGATTCTTGGCGGTTTCACTCAATCGTTTTGCGTCCGTACCATAGTGCACAACCCCGTAATGCACGGGCAAGCCTCCGGGATTGTTTACCGTCCATCGGATAACCGTTAAATAACCACCCACCAGCGGGATCTCTGGCCCTTCGCTGATCCGTACCCGCTCGGCTCTTGGCGTGATTGGACTTTCTTGCGCAAGCAGACTGCCGCTCAAGATCGTGATCGACAATGCCAGAAGAGCTTGATTCATGTTCACACCTCGACTCATATCAAGATGATTAAGAAGGAAATACTGAGGTCAACGGCCATCGAACATCTTTAGCTCCGGCTCGTCGCATTTCAGCACAGAACGCTCTTATGCAGTATTCACAACGATGGTCTGGAGCCAAGTCTCCACGCGAGACTCCCCGCGAAACGGATGCAGACAAATGAATGCCCTTATGAAAGCTTCCTGCACAAGGTCCTCGGCCTCGTCCATGTTTCTCGTTCTCCGGTGGACAACTCGTATCAGTTCGAGTTAACCAGGTTGGAAAACCGGGCGCGACCTTCGAACCACCACACTAGAAGCTGTCTCATAAATGGTCTAGCACCGCAAAAGACGTCCCTCAGGGGCTAAAGCCCAGCGATTTACGAGACGTTTGCGGCACGACTAAAGTCGTGCCCTTTTACAAAGCCATTTATGAGATGGGTTCTAGTGTGCTCCCACCACTGTGATTCCCTGAGCTTGCACCGGTACGCTTCCGCCGATGGGAAGGACTGTGGGCGGAAACGGTTCTGTCAACGTACCATCCGCACCTACCTTCAGAGTGTGGAAGGCGTTCGCTGCGGTGGTGGCGGTTGCGGCGTCCTGCTCGCTTGAAACAAAAACCCAATGGCCAGATTCGTCGATCACCGTCGAAAATGGGTTGCCCGTAGTGCCCTCCATGACGAAATGCTGAATGTCCACAGGATTGAGCGGATCCGTCAAGTCGTAAACCTCGATGGAATTATCGCCAGTATTGGTGGCGTAGAGCCGCGTTCCCGCGTGGTTAACGACGGCCCAGCAAGGCGCGGCTCCCGAGTCCGCCACGGCTTGGACGAACGAGAGGTTTCCTCTCCCGTCATAGGTATACACTGCTACTTCGCTGATCAGCGTGATGTCCACATAGAGGATGGGCAGATGCGGATGGGTGCGCATTCCCAGCGGCCCATGGGGGGCGGTCTGTCCGGTAAAGACAGAATCAGGCAGCGCCTGGGGCGGATTCTGGCGCAAGCGGCCATCTTCATCGAGCCGGAACGATTGCAACAGCCCACCTAGAAAATCCGCTCCGAACACGAAGGACCCACGAGAGGCTATGAGCGCCTGAGAAGGCGAACTGCCGTAAGCCACAGACACTGTCGATCGCGGGATCGGGGTTAGCGAGCCGTCCCAAGGCGATACGCTGAACGTCGTATAGTTCGGCAGAACCAAGTTGTCATTCTGAGCGGGATCCTGGTCCTTATTGACCACTGTGAGGATATTGCCGTTCAGGCCCAGGCTCACTGGGTCGCTCCCGCCTGAGGGGAAGGGTGAACCGTCGACTGCAGTAAGGCTCCCGTCGGAATTGATGCGGAACACCGCTATGGAATTCGAGCCCGAGTTTACGGCAAAGAGCAGCGTGCCCTCAGGATTTTCAATAAGGTTTTGGTCGGAATCGAACGGCCCGAGGGCAAACGTTTTATTGAAGACGCCGATGCCACCGGTAGGCGTGATGCTCATCAGGGTCGGGGCCTTGGTGAAATCAAAGTTGAAAGCAAAAACGGAATTGGCAGTGGTGCTGTTGCTCTCCAGGTAGATCACGTCGGCGCTATCGGCACTCCACGCTGGAGTGCGAGCTGCGATGACCATGGTTAGCGCCATCAAGAAGCGGAACGAACGCCGCCAAGCCACCCGCGCGGCGTTGGCTAGAGACGGTGTTTGTGACTTCATAGCTTTTCTCCTTTTGCTGGATTCAGGTCATGGGTCAATGCACACCGCAGGTGCAGGGGCGCCCGAGTGCTTCCGGGTCACCGGCGTATTCAGTGCCGGCCGCGTTGATATTCTGGGCGTCCATAAGACCTTCTTTTTGCTTCAAGAACAGATCTTGCGAGACGGACAAGCCAGGAGCTCATGTCACGGCTCCGTATAGCCTATTGCGCTACTCAATCGGCGGGCTCGGGACCGGCTCCACTCCGCAGACCGCCGATGCGCAGGGCGGAAGCTGCGGAGTAGGGATGAGGAACCGATTACCTTGGGTCGATGCCGAACCACCGGTCATGCATTGCCCAGTAAAGACATCACTGTTGGGGTACGGCGCCGTGAAACCATCGGTGAGTGTTTTGAGGAAGGCAACGATCTGGTCTTCCTCTTGATCCGTCAAGCCGAGCATACCCGTCGTCGTATCGAGGTTGTTCGGGACTTCTTTCATCGGCCAGCAAGTGACCTTCTCGATTGTTCCTGCCGGGCAGTGTCCGGAAGTGACCGGGTAGGCATAGCTGGTGTCGCGCGTGTTGTAGAAATGCACCAACTGCTTCAGGCTCTTGATGTAGCCATTGTGAAAGAACGCCTTCTGGAAGTAAGGTTTCCCGGCGCCAGCTTCGGTGGTGGGACACTGCGGCGGTGTCATTGCCACATTGCGCACCGTGGGCACCTGAAATTGGCCGTCAACACTCGGCGCAAATTGTGTCCAGCTCTCGTTTGGACTAGGTAAGGTATCGAAACCGCCGCGAAGGAATGTTCCCATTCCCAAATCCCTGAAAGCGAAGCCGTAGGGGTCGGGAGTGTATCCATAGGCATCAGGCTTAGTTTCATAGTAAAAAGCGACCCTGGGATTCAACGGTAATCCTTCGTTGGCAGAACCGAAACACGTGAACAGAGGAGGATTCGCCGTCGCGGTTGTGCTGGTGTCCACCTGACCTGACTGCAGAGTCGTCCCTCTTCCGTCGACATGACAGGAGTTACAGTTGCCTTTGCCGTTGAACAGGTTGTAACCCGCCATCTCGTCTGCCGTCATCGTGTACTGGCCCTTCAGGGACGCGTCGAATTTCGACGAAAAGGTGCTCACTTGCGTGGACTGCTCGTAGGCACTGATAGAGCGTCCCCAGTCGTCATACACCGCATTTGCGTGGGTGCGATCGGCCGGACTTAAGTGGATGGGAGTGGTGTTATCACCGAATACGGCAGCTCCTCCCGGAGTACTGCAGATATCGACGGTGTTCGACGGAAAGTCTATATCGAGCGAGCCCTCGCCCCAGATCTCCTCAAAGAGACGCCGATACGAGGCCCGCTGTAGGCGGAATGCGATGCAGGCCGTGTCAGGGAAACCCTCTTCTTTGGGATCCACCGGAGGTTGCTCTGCCTGTTGCGCGTTTGGATTTCTCGTCAGATATCCGGTTGCGCGTGAATCCCACAAATTTCCGCCAAAGAAGAGACCCTGTTCCTGGTTGTACTGGAGGACGGGGAAAAACGCCGCATAGGTGTGTCTCTGCGGCACTCGGACACGGGCCAGAAATTGGATCGATCCAGGATAGCCGACCATGGTCAGATTGACGGATGGGATCGGTCCGCTAAAGCCGGCGTATGGCATGTGGCAGAATCCGCATGCCTGATTTCTGCCGACTGACATGTTCTGGTCGAACATCATGAGCTCGCCGAGCGTTTCTATTGCCTCCGTTCCAGTATTCTGAAGGGTTGGAGGCTGACCTGTCAGAACGGGAGGCGGTAGGGTGTGCCACCGCGTAGTCGCCCGGCCCTCGATGATATTGACCTCGCGCTCAACTCTGGCTATCTCTGAACTCAAATCGCCCGGAAGAATGCCGGGCGGGTATGGGTTGTAGGTCGGCGAAGCACTTTGTGCCTGCACATGATGAAACGAGTAAATCGAACCGGCAGTGATCGCTGCCGCGCAGATCGCTAATGATCCTGCTAGCCTTGTGAATCGCATGGGGCACCCTCCGTTTCATGCTTTGCCGTATCTGGCAACAGCTGAGGTCAGGCGGTCAGAAGAGATGAGGACATGGCACAGTCACACATCTCCATTCTCGTGGTGAGGAAGATTGTGGCGGGCGATCGATCACGCCTCGTCGGTTCGTGCTATCCAGGGGATGAACCGGGGCCTCTGCAACCCGCCGGGAAAGCGGGCTGATCAGACATTCGCTCGGTAGTTTGCTCTCTCTGAATGTCCCTGTCAAGTGTTCCTTGCGATGTGCTCAGCACGGACGAGGGGGACGAACGTATTTCAGGATGGCACCGACCTCTACTGGGCACGCTCTCGAGTCATCGAGCATCTGCAGCAGATTAGCGGACGCTTGCAATACATCGCGCTTTTTGGCATCGCCGTTGAAATCGGCTCGCTCGAACAAAAACTGAAGTCTGGAACGACTCTGACGAATGCCGACATAGAATCCGCAGCGATCGAAGGTACGGTCCAGCGTCTGCAGCCCAAAATGATGACCGTATGCGCCGTCTTTGTCAGCCTTCTGCCTAATCCTCTGGGAGACCGGCATCGGCTCGGATGTAATGAAGCCGATCGCTGCGCCTATCGTCGGAGGCGTGATCACCTCGACCATTCACGCCCTCATCCTGGTGTCTGTCTTTTTCGTCATGATGAAGGAACGCGCACTGAGACGAGGAAGGCTTACTCCTTTTGTCACGTCAGAGTCACTGGTTACATCTCGATCATAGGAGGCGTTCGGGGGATCATGCGGATGTCCGTACGTCCGCTCTCCCGGAATGGATTCTAGAAGCTGTCTCATAAATGGTCTAGCACCGCGAAAGGCGTCCCTCAGGGGCTAAAGCCCAGCGATTTACGCGACGTTTGCGGCACGACTAAAGTCGTGCCCTTTTACAAAACCATTTATGAGACAGATTCTATCAATGCTGGCACCGGCTTGCGCATGAGCGAGCTCTTTGGTTTGAAATGGGGAGATGTACGGTTTCAGACTGGCGAGATAAGCGTGATTCGATCGATCGTCATGCAGGTCGTCGGTCCTTGTAAGACGGAATCCTCCCAGAAGCCCATTCCAATGGACCCTTGCCTGGCTGAGGCGCTTGTGGCGTGGCTGGAGCATTCAAAATACAGATCACTTGAGGATTGGGTCTTTGCCAGTCCAAAGACCCGGGGCCGTCGACCGTATTGGGGCCAATCCCTAATGCGTAATGTCATACGACCCACGGCCGTAAAACTCGGCATCAGCCGGCGGATCGGCTGGCACACGTTTCGCCACTCATATTCGACACTCTTGAGGGCAACAGGAGCAGATATCAAGGTCATGCAGGAGCTGTTACGGCATGCCTCTGCGAGGGTAACGCTTGGTACATACACGCAGGCAATCACAGAACAGAAGCGCAATGCACAAAGTGCGGTGGTCAAGTTGTTAGTTGTGCCCGGAAGTTCAGCGAACTGACCAACGCGTCGGCATTTGTGCCCATTTGTGCCCATTTGTGCCCACGTCAACCAAGCCGAGCACATCTAAATTGCAGATTCTATTTGGCGTCCCCGACGGGATTTGAACCCGTGTTATCGCCGTGAAAGGGCGTTTCTGACATCCTTGCCCCACTTTGCCTAAGCTGTGCATAACTTGCCAATATCTAGATTCTACGCGCCCTTACTGGAGATTCGACCCTTGCCTAGGTTTGCCGTGGTTATCCCCCGCTTTTCAGTTCCATCGTTACCACAGCGTTACCATGAATTTTTCTCTTGACACCCGCTTAGTTAATGTCCATAGTATGTACATGGTCGCAGAAATCCAAACAGGCTATTCGACGGGGCAGGTAGCCAAGGCTATCGGAGTATCGAAAAAGACTGTTCTCCGGTGGCTTGCTAACGAAGAATTGCCCGAGCCAAACACGCTGGCATTGGGTCGGATCGGCTACAGGGTTTGGTCAAAAGAGGATTTGGAACGCGCCAAGCAATATCGGGAATCGCACTACAGACAGAAGCGCTCCTAAACAAGAAGCGCTCCCGCAAGTGGCCGTTAACCACCTGCAGGGAGCTAACCAGAGCATTGCCTTAGAGGAGACAACACAGATGGCTAAGACTCACAGTACCACTTCATCAAACTCCACTCAACAGGCCGGCGCTCCCGGCCGCTCCGAATCCCACCTGGACTGGACACAGCCCCGCACATCGCAGACCTCGGAATCCGAGTACGCCTTTATGTCGGATGAAGCCTACGCGCCAGTCTGGGGTATTCAGTCGCACAGCCCTTTCAGCCCGTCCAATGGCGGAGTGGCGGTGATCCAATGAAGACCCCCGCGATGAAGCCCATCATCTACGATCGGCGCCAGGTAGCGCTGATGGTCGAGGTAGCTACGCTCCTCGATCCGGAGTTCCGCAAGCTGGCCGACGAAGGGGAGTGGATTTGTCTCCTCAAATACTGTGAGGCGAAGCCCAAAAGGGCAGCCCTCAAATTCCTCGATCTTCATCGGGTGAGGAGAGGGGGCTACGTATGGAACCCACGGTAAGCACGGGCGCCCACTCGCCGCGCTTTGCAACAGGCCAGCTAGACAACCGGAACGGGCTCACGAAAGGGCAAATGAAGACCTTGGTTTCCACTACATCCGCCATCCCACAGAAGCTCACCTCCCGCCAACAGGCTGCCATCGTGCACGCCGAAGGCGACATGCTGCAGGGGATCATCAAGCTTATTCCTAGAGGGCGCCGCAAGAAGGCAATGGCCCTCGTAAACCAGCTAGAACAGGCAAGCCGGGCGCTCATGGCCTGTTCTTCGTCAAAAAGTAACTCTCGTTACGCGGGATGGCCCTTCAGGCCTCAACTCAACTAGGACGGCAGTCTCTGCTGTGCTCCGCGGCGGCCTTCGGGCCGCCGTGCTAATTTAGAAGCCGTGAATCCCGGCCTCCACAGCCTCTGGCTTAGACCCAAATCCGTTGCCAGTATGCTTGGTTTGCCAATAAAAGCGCTTGTGAGCTGGCGCATAACAGGTGTCGGCCCTCCATACGTCAAGCTCGGCCATTCTGCCCAGTCGCACGTTCGATATCAACTCGACGAAGTAGTCGAGTGGCAGAGAAAGTGCTTGCGCGTCGTCCCTAAAACATGGCAACCAATCGGAGAGTTTCCCGGCGGTCGCTCTACTCGATCCAGTAGTTTGGCTGCCGGAATTGCGTGTCACTGGTTCCCAGAATTACGTGTCATAGGTCGTGACACGTAATTCTGGGATTCCATTTTTCATATCAGTCACGGTGGTCAACTGATCCCGTGGATTTTGAAGACGGCCCCGGCCATGATATTGCCGCTGCCGCCGGCGTAGATGGTGATGCTGGTGACAGCCGCAGTTCCCGTCCAGCCACCCCCAAAGTTGGCTCCAAATGGATCCTTCGTTTCAAACCCCACGCCGGTTTCGATTTTAGGCAGAGACGAAGTGTAATTCAGAAGCAAGAATGAACCGCCGCCGGTTGAAGTAGATGAACCAAATAAGGATGCGCACATACCATTATTCGTGGCCGGGCAGCTCGCGGCGCCTCGAACGGAACTGTAGTGCGCGGCAGTTGTATCTCCATTCAACTGGACATCCATATCACCGTCACCGCTTGCGACGGAACCTTGAAGGTCCACGAGTAAGTCGAGATAAGTCCCTGGAATTGCAGAAATTGTCACCGACGCGACCGCGGTTCCAACCGTGCAAGCGCCGGCGCTGTAAGTGCACCCCGACCAGGTAACGGCGCCACCAATATTAGTAGTCGCGCCGCTGCCGCCGCCGCTGGGCGTCTCCCAATCCACCCCAAGCGATGTACCGGAATTCGCTGTTAAAACCTTTCCATCGGAGCCCACGCCGAGACGCGCGTCGACCGTGCTGAATCCATAGAGATCACCTTTTGTGGTGAGTGGCGAACTTCCCCCGCCGCTCGGCGTGCCCCATTTCACTCCTTTTGACTGAGTCGAATCGGCTTCGAGAAACGTGCCGTCGGCTCCCACCGGCAAGCGCGTGTTGGCTGTGTCGAAGACATAGAGGTCGCCTTTGGTGGTAAGCGGCGAAGAGGTGCCACCGACGCACGCCCAGGTGCTGCCGGTATAAACAGCCAGACAGCTAAGCGAACTGTTCCACGCAAGCGCGCCCGCCGATGGCGAATTGGTCGGCATCCCAGCGACCGACGGCGGCACATATTGACCTTGCGCGTTGACGCGGGCCGAGACAGTTCCGTCTGGGGCCTGCCATTGATCGAGATCGGCGGTCTGCGTTGTGCTGCCAGCCCCGGGTTTGATCGCCACGATGGCGACGTAGTAGTCCGCGGTGGGCGTGCCGAGGCAGTTAGCGTTGTACGTGACCGAATAGGCGCCCGCTGGCTCTGGCCCTTGGTACGCGCCGAAATAACCGGCCCATTGCGGTGCGCCGCCGATGATGTCGCTGTTGTTCACCGCCGTCCATCCGGCAGGCGTGGACGGATTACAAGTTCCACTGACGTTCGCGAACATCGCAGAGAGCAAGATATCGCCCGCACCGGTCGTGATCGGGCCTGCCGACGCCGAGCTCAGCCAGGTGCTCGCCGGCGAGACAACTGAAGCCGCATCTACCACAAGCTGGGCATTGGTCAGAATGAAATAAGAAAGGTTGACGGTTTCAATCGTATCGGTTCCAGCCACGGTGATCGTAGTGCCAAAAACGCGGAAAGGGATGGCACCCGAAGTGTAGCTATAGAGCACGCTCCACGTATTTCCCAGGGTGTCGGTCAATGTGCTGCCCGAGCCGCTCTGCAGCGCGACGATCTGCTCGCCCACCGTCACCGTCACGGTCGAATAACCGCCATTGGCGAAGCCGTTTGTGCCCACGCTCGCGACCAGAGGGATTGAGGTTCCACGGGCGACGCGCGGAACAGACGTGGGCGTCGCCGCGATCGCGGTCTGCGTGCCGCCGTTGAAGGTGTTGGGCGCGTTCGTGGCGGCAGCATTCGTCACTTGCGCAGCAGTGTAATCGCCGGCTTGCGCCACCACGTTGCCGCGCCGGCCGAAGACCGAGTTTACAAATCCAAGTTGAGGCACGCGTCCCGCTGTCTGCAGGAAGGTCCAGGCGTTGAAGGTGTCTCCGCAATTATTGAAGTGAGGCCCAGCGGTGCCCGTGCACGCGAAGCCATTCGGATAAGTGCCGGTCTGAAACTCGTCATATTCTGTTGCGCCGGCGGACTCGGGCCATCCAGACCAGAGATCGATCCACTGGACGTGAAGACCATCAGCCTGCATTTGCTGGGTGACCGCCTGCATCGCCGCAGTCGTCACAAAGTCCGGCAATTCGCCGACGCCGCCCGGCAACGGGCCGGCCTGATAGAGATTCGGCAACGCCATGCCATCCCAACTATGAGGGCGCGGCGTGACCGCGAAGACCGGACAGAAACTGCCGGCAGTGACAGTGATGACGGCAGTGTGCGTCGCGGCCGCCGAACCAGGCAGCGCAAACCGCTCTCCAAACCACATCGACGTTTCGTGATCGGTCGACCATGCGCCTTCCACACCGCTGCTCAATGTTCCCGCGGAGGCACCGTCAATCGCGAGCGTGGCCGTATCGGTCCCGCCGTTTTTGACGATCCAGGCGAGATACAACGCGCCGGATGCCGGCATCGTCGTGAAGCTCAGAGTCGCACCGGTTGTTCCGCATTCAGCCACGCCGGAACGAAACGGCGGATCGCCTGCGGCCGCCGGGTTATACGCGGTCCACGTTCCGCTGCCGCCCTGCGTTGCGTTGGAGGCGAGAAGCTTCCCGTGCTGGGGCGTGCCAAGCCACATCTGAAGTGCGGTAAGCGCGCCGCTCGCCATGCCACCCGAGCAGTCGCTATAAGTTCCGAAGCCCGCGGTCGAGGAGCACGTCAACGCTTCGCCGATTCCGAATTGCAGGTAATAATCGAGCGCTCCCGTGTCCGGCGGGTTCTCGTTCGGATAAGCCTCGATCGCGGCGACGTCGCCGATCGTTGCATCGCCGGTGTTGGTTGCGCCTGACGCGTTCGAGTACCAGCTGCCGGGATACTCATAACCTGAGCAGCCTTGGCTATTGTAGTTGGCATAGATCAAAGCACCGCTGCCGCCAGTTACTGTGCCATCACCAATGCCTGTGGAATCTGATAAGAAACATTCGCCAGAACCAAGGTTATAAGTGCTGATGGGAAGTGTGTTGCTGGAACCTGTATCACATGTCCCGTCTTTCTTGAGATAGCACGCGCCGCTGCCGCTCCAGAATGCAGTCAAGTCGCCCAGCACAGGCGTGCGCCATGGCCCAGTCGCTCCACCATTGGTCGCAGCGAGGCCGGCGTTTGTCGGCCATATCATTCCACCGGTTTCGGAGAGCGAGGTCCACTCGCCGCTCGATGCTGGGTTATTTCCAACATTGTTGGCGACGTTTGACCCGTATAAGGTGCCGAGATAGGTGACCAGCACTCCATTTCCATACGTGGTCGTGTTCGACCAGTTGCCCTGATAAGGCCGGACGCCTGCACCAACTATGGTGTCAATCTTCAGCATGTTGTAATTGGTGATCACACCCCAGTTCGTGGCATTTGTGGGAGGCAGAATTAGGCCAAGATTGGGCGTGGTGGTCTGCGCGCGCAGAGATACCGCCAAGCAGAAAAAGAGTGCGAAACTTGAAAGTATGCGGCGCATGATTCTCCTAGAGGGCTGCCCAGCAATTCTGTAGAGAGGGTTTCTCCCTCCGGTTCCTTTGTTCGCCTCGTCATCGTTAACCGTCTTGTTAAGAACGGTGTGCGCAAATTCACGCTGACTTCTACCGTTAGCCTTTTTGCGTCTGTCTTTCATCGAACCCCCTGAATCGTTGTGGCGGGAAGCGCCTTTTTCCTAGACTGGTAGTCCGCTATCGCTTTTTCTTTGTCCGCGAGTGCCTTTTGAACAGCGTCGCTTTCTCTGGCGAAGCCCGCACGGATGAGCCGCTCGACATTTGTTAACTCAATCGGCATCTCCTCCTCGCCATCGTCATCGGCAAATATCCCCACGCGCTCCATAAGCATGTCCAGCACGTCACGGAGCTGCTGGTCGGAAAAGTCCTTGACTGAGAGTTCGGCGAAGTTTGCCTGAATGCCGATGTTCACGCCTGGCTGCTTCAGTTCGCCCGACAGCTTCCCGATCAGTTCAAGACACCCGCGCAACTCACGCGTAGCGCTCACGGCGGGCGTCCACTCACCCTCAGCCATCGCTTTTTCGCAGATCGTTTCGCATCGGGACACGAGTCGCTCTACTCGATCCAGTAGCGTTGTGGCGTCCGCGACCTCCGAGGCCTGTTTCGCTGCTGTCAAGGCTTTTGGTATATGGTCCCTGTGGCGATGCAGGGCACTATGCCCCACGCCAAACTGCTTCGCTATGTTTCGCAATGATTGACCCGAAACGAGACACTCGTCCAGCTTGGAACGCTCGGCATGGTTACAAATCGTGCATACCCTCATGCGCTCGCCCTTCCAAATCGATCAGGTATCTGTGGTTCAGGAAAGCACCGGCAATTGGCAAACTCGCCGCAATGGGCCGTGAACCCGTCCAAGGTAGGAGGGCTATCCCATCGCACAAACTTGCCTTCCATCTCTTTGTGACTCTTCCGCACATCAGCATCCCGGCTGGTGCGCCAGAAATACCCTTCGGAACCGATGTACTGAGCCCGGGCCTTCGTCAGAGCCGTTGCAGTACTCGACACGCCAGTGCGAGCGAGCCGCATGGCTGAACTCTTGCTGACTTCGCCGGATCGCATGATCTCGGCTGCGATTTCAGCAGCGCGTGTCCCTTTCGGGATACCTTCCAGCGTCAGCTTGTAAACCCGCTCCGCAGCTTCCCGCGGAATGCTTGTGATGTACTGAACCTGCTCTGCGAGGCTGGCGCGCATCGCCATCCCCGTTGGCGCGCTCTCAATCTCCCTGCGCAGGCTTTGCCCGATCAGCTTGCCATGCTTCTCCCAAGCCGCCGCATCGCGCCGGCTTACATCGGCAATCATCCGGGAAGCAACCGAGTTGGCCCATGGATGGAGCAGATCGGCATATGAATTCAGCATCGCCGTCAGCGCGGCAACATCTGCGACCATCCCGTCCGGTGCCATGCCGCGAACGATATCGCCGATGTGAGTAGAGAGCTTCCGTAGCTGAACGGCATATTGCGTTTCAGCATTGCGCCCGGCAAGAAACCGCTCCCGGGCCTCCAGACGAAGCTTGCGAAAATCCAAACGAGAACTGGGCGGCTGGGTACCGTCGCGAATTAACGTCATATCAACCTCTCAAAAAATGGAGGACGCGCAGCCATTGAACCACGCGTCCTCCAGCAACGAAGATCGCCCGTCAGAACAACCTTCGCGCTTTCCGAATGAGGAGGAGAGGCCCCATTCTGCAGCAGAAGCCACACTGGCGGAGCTTGCGGATCGACCAGTGCGACTCCCACGCCATGGCAAGGCCCACATGAAAGACCCTGCCAAGCTTGATCTAACCCCAAGGATTCGGAATGGGGCTCGCAATTACACCGCCAAAACCCCAATACAGTGGGGGGCCGAAAATTGGCCGCGGAACTCCGCCCAGGTCGGCAGTCCGCAATATTCGCTGTAAAACCGGCCCTTGAGTCCAGTTAGGCGGGTTTTGGAAGACGCCGCTACCTGCTTGAGCGGTCGCTCCGAACTTGACCATCCATTCCCAGCCAGGGCATCCGATTGACCAAGTCTGAATCCCTGCGGGGAAATCGATGAAAATTCCAGTGTCGATACACAGGCGAATCGGATTCGGGCAATTGATCAGGCAGGTATCGTTTCCTTCTGCCATTTCCTCTGGTGTCAACATCCAGCCGATTTGCGGCGCCACGCCGGGCGAAAGGGGTATGGGCATTATCTTTCTCTCTCTCTTAACTGTTTGCAGGGATGGGCCACTAGCGGAAGTCGCAGAAAAATCGCCAGTGGCCAATCCATGCTTATGACGAGAGGCTCAGACTCTCGCCATCTTGCAGCGCCGGGCGTGTCAGGTTCGACAGGCCAAAGCCGTTACCGCGGCCGGCGCATCTCAATTTCAAACTTTCGGAGTTGGCTTTGCGACGATGCTCTCTTCCGATCGCAGCTTGATACTTCCGCCCGTCCAATTCGGTATCCTTTGGGGGTCGTAAGTGCCGGGAGTCATGACATAGTCGGATGGAACAATTACGGATGGAATGGTCACTTCGACATCAGGATCAGCTTTAAGCGCGTTAAGTCTGGCAAGCCAACGCGCCCCTAGTTCGCCAATCGGATCCAAACCACCGGAGAACTCATAGTCGCAGGAGGTGGTTGCCTTCGACATCGCCGGCGTGTAGCCGACGAATTGCATTCGATTGTCAAGGAACAGGTTGACGTTCGCAAGGCCTTTGAGGATCTGATTCAAGTCGCGCCGACGCTCATTGAGCTCCTGCAGTTCTGCCGCCATCTTGTCTGCGAGCTCTTCTCTGAGTACATCGAGGGCGCATTCAGTCTTCGTCTGGTCCACGGGCAACAGGCGCTTTTTGATATCCTCCAGCTCCTCGCTGATGGCATCGCGTGTGCTTGTGCTTTGCTCCAATTCCTCTTCCGCCAGGCGCTTTGCATCGACCCGCTCCCGCAGGATTTCCGGAAGCGTTTTTGCGCTGAGACCTTTCTTGGTCTGTTCAACTCGCCAGCGCACAATAGCTGCGCTGAGATCGTTGAACGTTTCCAGGTCCTTGCTTGCCGTCTCCACCGCTGTCGTAGCCATTTCCAGGGCTGTTTCGAGTTGTGCCCGTTGCCTCTCCAAATGCGCGGCCTTTGCTGTGGCCGATTTCAATTTCTCGCGTGCTGTCATGTGTCTGCTCTCTCCATTTATTCAGTGATTGATGTTCCAAAAGCCTGCCGCGCGGCAGGGCTGCAAGTGCTGGAAAAACAAAACCCGAAGCGCGATGCTCCGGGTGTTCCAAAAGGAGTTAATTGTGAGGATCTGGCTAAACTGCGGTTACCGTGCTGAACGGTCCAGAAGCCGCAAGCTGTTAAGAGCAACCTGCAGACCCGAGAGCCGTTCCCGTAAAGCCGTCATCTCGTCTGAGTCGAGCAAGATGAGGTATGCTTCCCGCCTCGAATGAACCACGGTTGCGCACACGACGCACGCCTTGACTGTGAAGTCAGTTGTGAGGAGTTCGCAGTCTCCAGGCGCAATGGCTGCCTTTGCCGAGTATCCCTTCGCGGAAATCACAGCCTCATAGAGAGCTGCGGGGTTTGAAAGTGTGGAAAGTTCCCAATCCTCGAGCTGGATCACTGCCAAACCTCCTTTAAATCCGCGCGAAGTTCATCAGGGATTCCGGCCTCAAGCACATTGAGTAACAAAGAGAGCTGCTCTCCATCGAGGCTCTCCATCAACCCGCTCATCTTTCGAAATGATCGGATGGTGGCTTTAGCTGATTTCGGATTCTGCAAGACGGCGCGGTTTCCCGCTTCCTCGAGGATGGGCAGGATTCTCTGAACGCGTGCCATCAGAGCTGCTTCATCGATGGCCACCGCTGCGGACTGCGTTAGCTTTCGTCTTTGAAATGGGAATCTCAATAAACCGCCTCCTTCATGTTGCGAAGCATGTCAGAGAAGGCCTGCGAGCTAGCCGTATTGAGCGGGCTGGCCATGCTCCACAGGTAGGAGAGTGTGACCGTCGCCGGCAGCTTGTAGATGTGATCTGAGATGACTGAGCCTTGCTCTACCGGATGCTCAGTGATAACCCAGGAATCATCGTGCCGCTCTTCGACTACGCAATCGGCAACAAATGTGCCCATGGAGCGCGGGAAGTTGACGGCTACCTGAGTTGTGGGCGTCGTGGCCAGCGCACTCATATCGGCGCTCCCTGCATATTGCGCAGCATGTCGGCAAATGCCCTTTGAGTCGCTTCGCCAGCCGCGCGGCCTGCTTCGTGTGGATCGTGGACGCCTTCAACCTTGATGTTCGCGGTTTGTGTGATGCTCTTATCGGGCGCGCGAAACAGGTTCGCCTCTGCGGAACGGCGCGCAGCCAGTCCGGAGTTCACGACAAGGTGGCCATTGTTCATGGCCTTATTCCAGTACTGGAATTGATCAGCGGCGCCGGCGAAGTCTCCGGAGTTCAGCTTCTTCAATAGGGTCGAGTGGGCGAACTTGTCGCCTCCGAGATTGAAGACGAAATCCGCCAGCGCATCAGCTTGGTTGTGGCTGAGATGCACCTTAACCAGGCGGGACACTGTTGCCACTGCGGAACCGAGGTCTTTGGCGAGAAGAGAAAGCGCGCCGGCCTTGTCTAGATGGCTGAAGTCCTCGCCCGGTCTCACGAGATGACCGAACCCTGCAGTCAAATTCCCTGCGATATCCCTGTAGACTCCATACCCGTTCTTGACGTGGCCTTCGAAGCCAGCAACCATGCGCGCTAGGCCGCCGATTGCGCCCGGCATGATGGACAAGGCCTTGACGTATCCCCCAGTCGCCTGAACCTGCTTGTGCATCTCCTGAATGGCATGCGCGGCAGCAACAAACGGTTTCTGGATGGCGTCCGCAATCTGATGGCCATGTGGATCAAGGCCGAGCATCTTGGCGACGACGTCGGGCTTGAACATGGCAAAGACAGCCGCGGCGAGCAGCGCAATCAAGCCTGTCGTCAGAATCGTTCCAACAAGGCTCGAGATGGCCCCCGCTCCGCCAGCTCCGCTTGCCGCGGCCGCGCCACCGCGGCCAAGGATGTTCCCGGCTAGCCCGAGGCCACCCTTCAGAGCTCCTCCGCCAGCAATGACGCTCATCACGCCCAGGAGCGTGGAAGACCATCCGTTCGTCGCTTTGTCAGCCTTTGTAAACCACTCCACCGCGCCCTGAAGCCACTTGATCACCTGATCACCGGCCGGCATGAGGCGATAGGAGATGACATCTGCCAGGAATCCCACCCGGCCCTCAAGTAGACGCGAGTTGTCCGAAAATGCGTGCGATCGTCGCGCCATCTCCTCGGGGTCAATTCCCGCCTCTTTGAACATATCCGCCCGGGCCTTGATGAAAGCCTGCATTTGCGGAAGGCCCTTTTCGAGCATGTTGAAGGTGCCTTCATCGATACCAAACATGCCCGCCATCTGTGCGCCAACAAAGTAAGGCATCGAATGCAGCTTCGTGAGTAGCTCCACCATGACCTTCGCATTGTCGGTTTCGCGCGGGTTGATTCCCATTGAGCCGAGCAACCCATCTAAGCCTGGATTAGTTCTGCGCGCCGCGGCTAACCCCTCAATCGAGGCCTGTGCGGCCTCTGCGCTCACGCCGATCTGCGAGGCGGCAAAGGAGAACTCTTTCAGTTCCGCAATGCTGCCGCCTGTGCGCTGTGACGCGAAATAGAGAGACTCCATCTGCTTCGCCATCACGGTGGTCGATGCCGTCAGCGCTGTGCCCGCGGCGAGGCCTGTTTTGGCCAACTCAGTGAAGTTCTTCCCGAGCGAGAGAATCCCCTCGACGAAGTTACGTCGCTGCGTCTCGTCAGTTTTGAACGCTATGCGTACTAGAAATTCTTTCAAAATGTTGCTGCCGGCCATAAGCAAACTCCTTTTGCAATAGAAAGGGGCGCCCCGTGGTGCCCGAATGAGAACGATTCAGCGGTGACTGTTACAGGCCCCAGCGTAGATTGCTCAAGGCCTTGAAGCGCTGCATCGGCGTCATTTTTGTCGTGTCGCCAATCTTCGCCCTGGCTGCAGCGAATCCCGGGTTGTAGCGCGCGTCTGATGCCTTCTTGAAATCCTCAATCGGCGCGCTCTCGACAGGTTCCGCTTCAAAGGAGATGTTCACGTTGACGTATCCGAGCGCCTGGATCTTTGTCTTGGCCTGCGCCAATATCGCGGCGACGGCCGAAGGCATAGGCTCGCTCTCGTCGTCGATGCGCTTTCCCGCGTCAGGGTCGCCGGGATCTGCATTTGGGTACAAACTCCGCTCCATCTGTTCGTGCTGGTTTAGCTCATCACGGCATATGCTGCCGGAAGGCTTGTCTTGAAATCTCATGCGCATCCTTGTTCCTTTCTGATTTATGAAGTGGTTCCGTTGCGAGCCGTAACTACGCCGCGGCGGTTGTGCGCTTACGTGTGGCCTCAGCGCGAATGCAGACGGGATTGCTGCACGCCGTGCGGTGTGGGTCGGTCCACCAGCAGGAATCGCCAGTCGCGAGCCTGCAAGGCGAAGCTTCGGTGCAGCCGCAATGCCGGCAAACATCGACCGGGCCCGGCTTGGTCCCTTTGAAGCTTGGAAACCGTCTCAGCAACTCTGCTTCATCGTTTCCTGTGTCAGCGATCCACTGCGGCGCCCATGCCCAGAACGTTTCGATCTCCCGTGCCCTGCGCTGCTGGCTCCGTGTCACATCGGCCTCCCGGTTGCGCTCCTGCTGTTGACGTTCGATCTCGCCGGCAACTTCATCTGGGCGGGGAAAAAATATCCGTCCCGGAGTGATCCTGAGTTCCGCCAGCGCCTCTATCACTTTGGCGAGGGAGTATCTCAGGGCCAATCGTTCGAGGTCCTGCTGATACACCTCGATCGACTCCTCTTGATCCTGCGAGGGGTAACGGCGAGTCAGAATATCCATTTCCGCCAAAAGGATCGACAAGTCCTCGTTTGATAGCGATCTCTGCAAGCTTGGAGCGCGCGCCATTAATCCGCTGTTTAGCTGCACTCGGCTGATTCGTTCCATTGCTTTCTCCTGATGGTCGAGAAGTGTTTTGCGCCCAGCTGAACCAACTCACAACGAATCGCTTCATGCCGCTGGCTGTCTTCCGGTTGCGCGGGTTGGCATCCAACCAGACGCGCGCCTTGAGTAATTCCGCAAGCACGTTTATGCCGGGATAGGCCTCGGCCCATGCCACGTAATCCTTAGCAGCCACTGTCCATTCGGCGCCGCTCACGGTCGGGAGAGTGAGAGGCTTGCCATCGTGGAGAGCCGGCGCGGGGCTTGCCTCCGCGTCTTTTTTTTGATCTGATCTGATCTGCTCTGATCTGCTCTGTTCTGGTGCCGTTACTGAAACGGGCTGGAACGTTTCCACATGTGGATGTAACGTTTCTACCTGTTTCTTTGCTTGCCTGTGGCGGCGAACTCGATCCGTGCTGCTGTCGGATAAGAACTGGCGTCGATCCCAATTCAGTACATTCCAATCCTCATCAATAAAGCCCTTTTCGATGAAAAGTGCCTTTGTCTCGGTAAGCTCCGTTTCATCGATCCGCCAATGAAACGCCCGCTCTGTTTCATGTAACGTTTCACCATGCGAGCAGAGGAGCATGATATGCCGGCGCTGCATCACCTCTGGCATCATCTGCACTTTTGGGTCTGATGCCCACTCGCGATAGAGGCGGAACCACGGCAGGGACATGTCTATGCACCCTCGCAATGGTCGGAAAGGGGAGTCTCCCTCGGTCGAAATAGAGAGATCCGTTCTCGCCGCTCCTCTGCCGCCTGTGGCGCCGCGACGAGGTCCCGCGCGTACAGCTCAATGAAACGTTGGTTACACTCGAGCGAACCGGCGCGCAGAACCGCAGTTCTGCGCATCCTGATTGCGCGGTTGTGTTTGCAAAAACTCGCCTCGCCTGCTTCGACACGTCGCCGCCCCTCTTCGAAGGAAATAAGGCGATTGGGTGAGTCGCTGTAACTTCTGTCCGGTTCGTAAACTTCGATTTGATCAGGCGTACGTCTGGTCATGTGATTTACCCGCTCGCTTCTGCCAGCTAAGGTTTGGTTGTTGTGGATCTTGCTACACCGCTACGGAATCCGAGTGGCGCGGCCTTGTACCCTCAGCTATGACGCGCCGTACTTCGGACGCCGGGATCATCAATTTCGCGGAGATCTTTACACTCTCCACTTCGCCGGCGTACGCTTTCCGTCTCCACCACCATGCCGAGTGCCCACTAATTGAAAAGCAGTCATCGACACTGTAGAGTTCCCTCTCGATCACTTGTTTCATCATCCGAATTTCCTCCTGGTTGCAAGCTTTGTTTATCTTTGCCTGCCTAAATAAAAACCTCGTCTGCGCGGCCCGTCAAGAAAAAATCCCGAAGTGGACTTTCATGTAACATTCCCACTCATCTAATGATGCTTAGTTATACTTCTTCGATTTCCCCTTACTGCATTCCCGAGATGTCCATTTCCCCTCGCGGCCGTTCCAATATTTTCTAATTTCCTCTTGCCGCCCTTCCAAGATGTCATTACCATTGACGCATGCGAGGATCTTCTACCCAACAGGTTGCCGACAGCATAGGCATTTCAAAGCGCCAACTCCTGCGATGGTTGTATGACGACAAAATTCCGGAGGTGCGCCGCGTGCGACTCGGAGGAATCGAGGTTCGCGTGTGGATGTCCGCCGATATCCAGAGGGCTCGAAAATTCAAAGAGCGCAGCTCGGTGACACGCGTATCGAGGGAGGTATAGAGTGCCCCGCGGCAAATTGAAAGATCGTGACGGAATCTATCAGCGGAAAGATCGGCCGGGCACCTGGTGGGGTTCGTGGATCGATGCGAACGGCAAGCGGCGCCAGCGGAAGTTCGAAGCACACACACTCACCCAGGCGCGCGACCTTCTGCAGGGCGAGAAAGAAAAGGCTGACAAACAGCGCGTGGACGGGGAGATCACTCCTACGAAAGACTTGTTTAAAAAGTTCGCCGCTGTCTTTCTCGACTATCAAAAGCGGAGGATCGCACCCAAGCCAGCAAAGGGGAGGATTTCAAGGGCCGAATATGCCCGTCAGAAGGGTATCGTCGAAAAACATCTAAATGGGTTCTTTGGCGAGATGCGTCTAGCTCTGATCAGCCAGAAAAATGTAAATGCCTATATCGACACGCGGATTGGGAAGGTCAGTGACGGCACAATTATCAAAGAGATCAACGCGCTAAAGCGGCTCTTCAATGTCGCGATTGCCAAAGGGGAAATCACCAAACAAAACCCGGTGAAGGGCGCAGACATTCCCCAAGCGCCCGAGGGCCGCAATCGATACTTGACACCCAAGGAGCTCGGCCAAGTGATGAGGGCCTGCCCGGAATGGCTCCGGCCAATCGTGGGATTATCAGTAAGCCTCGGCACGCGCCGCGGCGAACTGCTGCATGTGCGATGGGAGGACGTGAACCTTGAAGCTCGAGAGATAAAGCTCAAGCACACCAAAAATGGACGTGCGCGGCCGGCCTTCATCAATGAGCTGGCGATGCAGGTGCTCCGCTCCATGGAAGCGGAAGAGCGCAAGAAAGACGGAAAGCGACTATTGTTCCCCGGACTGAAGCCAGGGAATGTCTCCGTCGCCTTCATCCGCGCTTGCCAGGATGCCGGGGTCGAGGATTTTAGTCTCCACGATCTTCGGCATACTTTTGCCTCACACGCCCGAATGAATGGTGTCGATCTACATACTCTTCAGAAACTGCTAGGCCATTCTGATCCTCGCATGACCGATCGGTACGCTAACCTTTCGCAGACATTCTTGCTCGATGCAGCCAAACGCCTCGACGGAGTGCTTTCCCTGACGCCGACCACAGATGAAGATTCCGAACGGGGCAGCAAGAAAGAGGAGATCGAAAAAAGTAACGTTTAGGCTCTATCGTTACCACAGAGTTACCGATGATATCGGATTCTCGTCTAATTTTCGTGTATGTTGTTGATTTGTTTGGCGTCCCCGACGGGATTTGAACCCGTGTTATCGCCGTGAAAGGGCGGTGTCCTAGGCCGGGCTAGACGACGGGGACGCTGGGAGGCAGGTACGGCTTGAATTGCCCGGATGCGCCCTTATGAAGGCTATCAACTCGCTCGAGGTGTGTCAAAAGCCGCAGGTTGCAGGGTCGCATGGCCTGCTGAGTCGTGGGCAATGAAAGAGGGTGATTATGTGCCCGATGGAGGAGGTTGATTTCCCGAGAGGAGCGGAAGGTGAATGGTGTGGGCTGAGAGAAAGTGAGAATCCCGCGCATCGTCGACCAGATATTTGACCGCGTGATTTCGTGGATTGAGTTCATGCTCTCTCAGGTTCCAAAATCGGGACCCCGGGGCACCCATGGTTGGTACAACAACAAGCGGTCAGAGACCTGGAGGCTTGGGCTGTGCTTGGCTGAGGGATACATCCTGAGCTCGGAGGAAGGATGCGGCATTGCTTGTGGCGTAACGCAGCGGCCGCAGAAATGCCCGGTCCGGCGGGAGCGCTCAGGCCAACCGGCTATGGATTCGGCGGATAGAGCGTGGTTTATCCTCAAGAGGAATGCGCCGCTTTCGCTATCTCGACTTGCTGACCATCGGGTTTGTGGTCGTGCTGTTGATTTCAAACCTGGTGGGGCCGAAGATTTGCCAGATCGGACCGCTGCGGCCGAGCGCGGCGGAGTTCCTGTTTCCCCTTACCTACATATGTGGTGATGTATTTACCGAGGTGTATGGGTACGGCGCCTCCCGGCGGGCCATCTGGTTGGGCTTTTTCGCGATGGCACTGCTGGCGGGCATGGGGCAACTTGCCGTAGCGCTGCCTCCGGCGCCTGAGTGGAAAGGGCAAGAGGCCTACGCTACGGTCTTCAGCCTGGTGCCGCGGTTTGCGGTGGCCAGCCTTGTGGCTTACTGGGCGGGCGAGTTTACCAACAGCTATACCCTGGCCAAGCTCAAGCTGTTTACGGGTGGCCGCTGGTTGTGGACGCGGACAGTCGGTTCAACGGTGACCGGCCAGGCTGTGGATACAGCCGTGATCATCGTGGTGGCTTTTGCCGGCATTCAGCCTCCAGCGATGCTGCTGCGCATGGTGCTCTCCTCCTATCTGGTCAAGGTCGCAGTCGAGGTTGTGGCCACACCTGTTACCTATCTGGTGGTGGGTTGGCTCAAACGGGCCGAGGCAGTGGACGCTTTTGACAAGCGGACCAACTTTAACCCCTTCGCGTGGCAGGGCGAGAATGCCTGATGAATCGTTTTTTCAGAGGGGTCTGACGCGGTGCATACTTTTTTGCGACAATGAGATAACGACAAGCGTCAAACAGGGGATTCAGCTTTCAATTTTCGCCGCGTGGGGCGGCATCACTTCGAACCAGGCTCACCCGCCAAGACAGAAGATCCTGCCGGGTAAGTAACCGGTACACGGACATCTCAACCAATGCTGCGCAGCTGGGCCAGGTTGTGTGGGTCCGGGAAGAAGAAGGGGCAAGTGACAACTACTGTTTTGAAACGCATTCTTAGTATAGGTTGTGCAGTTGTTGTGGGGCTGGCGGCCAGTGGCTGCCAGAAGAAGGCGGCAGCGCCACCCGCGGGTGCCGGGATGCAGGCCATGCCAGTGCAGACAGCGACGGTTTCCATGGCCCCTGTGCCGCAAAGCAATGAGTATGTGGCGACCATCAAATCGCGCCGTTCGGCCACAATACAGCCGCAGGTTTCCGGCCGCCTGACGGCGATCGAGATTCGATCGGGCCAACATGTCAATGAAGGCCAGGTGATGATGGAGATCGACTCGCGGCCCCAATTGGCGACGGTGCAGGCGCAGCTCTCGACCGAGCGGCAGAAGAAGGCGCTCTTCGACTACAACACGATCGAACTGGACAGGCAGCACAAGCTGTTTGAATCCGGCGTGACTAGTCGGGACGCATTCGACCAGGCACAACAGGCCTTCGACAACTCGAAGGCGGATTACGAATCGGCCGTGTCGCTCAGAAAGACTCAGGAAGAGCAACTGGCCTACTACACGATCCGCTCCCCCTATGACGGGGTTGTGGGCGACATTCCCGTGCACGTGGGAGACTATGTGTCGTCGAGCACGATGCTGACTACCGTGGACGAGAACAAGGATCTCGAGGCCTACATTTACGTGCCGACTGAGCGCTCGAGCCAGGCGCGGATGGGGCTGGAGGTGGATCTTTCGGACACCGGCGGCAAACTGCTCGAAAAGACCAGGATCGATTTTGTCTCGCCGCAGGTGGATCCCACCTTGCAGGGGATCCTGGTCAAGGCGCCCGTTCGTCCCACGCCTGATATCGTTCGCAATGCGCAGATGATCAAGGCGCGGGTAATCTGGAGTACGAAGCCGATGGCGGTGGTCCCGGTGCTTGCCGTAACGCGCCAGGGCGGTCAGACCTTTGTCTTCGTTGCGCGCGAGCAGGGTGGCCACGTCATCGCCGCCCAAACGCCGGTGGTCTTAGGCGACACGGTAGGCAATACCTATGCGATCACCTCCGGCTTGAACGCTGGCGACAAGGTCATCGTGTCGAGCACGCAGTTCCTGGTCAACGGCATGCCTGTCATGCCCATGGGCGCCTGAGCCGCGTTGTCCTTCGGGATCGAGGCGCACGCACCGGGCGATGTGCCTGTTCCTGAACATCAGAAAGAGGGTCCATTTTGTTCGTCGACTTTTTCATTCATAGGCCGGTCTTTGCGACAGTGTGTGCGCTCTTGATCATTCTCGCCGGGGCGATCTGCATTCCAAACCTGCCGATCGCGATGTATCCGACGTTGACCCCGCCGCAAGTTGGTGTCAGTTGCAACTATGTAGGCGCCAATGCCGATACCGTTGAAAAGGCTGTCACCATTCCGCTAGAAGAAGCCATCAACGGTGTAGAGGGCATGCGCTACATCAGTTCCTCCAGCACCAACAATGGAACCAGCCAGATCACGACGACGTTCCGCACCGGCTACAGCCTCGACATCGCCGCGGTCGACGTGCAGAACCGCGTGGCCAGCGTAACCGGCCGCCTGCCCGCCGCAGTCAATGCCACCGGCATCACCATCAGCAAGGCAAACAGCAACTTCGTCTTCGGCGCCGGCTTCTACACCCTCGACGGCCGCTACTCGCACGAGTTCATCTCCAACTACCTCGACGTATACGTGAAAGACGCTCTCAAGCGCGTCCCGGGCGTGGGCGATGTGCAGATCTTCGGCGAGCGCAAGTATGCCATGCGCGTCTGGCTCGATCCGGTCAAGTTGGCGGCGCGCGATCTCACGGCCACCGACGTAGTGAGCGCCCTGACTGAGCAAAACGTCGAGATTCCAGCCGGACAGCTCGGGCAGCCCCCGTCAAACCAATCCCAGGCTTTTCAGATTCCGGTGCGTGTGGTCGGCCGGCTTACCAGTCCCGCCGAGTTCGACAACATCATTGTGAAGAACAATGCCAATGGACTTGTGCTTCTGAAGGATATCGGTCACTCGGAGGTGGGAGCCGAAGACTATAGTTCGTCCCTTGAATACAACGGCCATGCCGCGCAAGGCATCGGCGTATTGCAACTGTCCAATGCCAATGCGCTCGATGTGGATGCCGCCGCAAAAGCCGCGCTTAAAGAGCTCTCGAAGAGCTTTCCACCCGGCCTCGAATATGCTGTGGCTTTCGATTCGACGACCGTGATCGGCGACTCGATCCACGAAGTTCTGGTTACACTCGCTGAAGCGATTGTCATCGTCATTCTGGTCATCTTCCTTTTCCTGCTCGATTGGCGCGCCACCATCATCCCAGCCGTCACCATTCCGGTTTCGCTGATCGGCACCTTCGCCTTTATCCGGATCTTCGATTTCTCAATCAACTCGCTCACGCTGTTCGGCATCACGCTGGCGACCGGCCTGGTGGTCGACGACGCCATCGTGGTCATTGAAAACGTGCAGCGCCACATCGCCATGGAGCACTCTGACCCGCACGAGGCCACCTCGCACGCCATGGGAGAAGTGACCAGCGCCGTCATCGCCACGTCGCTCGTGCTGATCGCCGTCTTTGTGCCGGTCTCGTTCTTCCCTGGCACCACCGGCATTCTCTATCGGCAATTCTCGCTGACCATCGCGTTTTCGATCGCCATCTCGGCCTTCAACGCGCTTACGCTTTCGCCGGCTCTGTCGGCGCTGTTTCTGCGCGGAGAAGAAGCGCGCCCCCGTCAGCTCGACTTTCTCCACATTCGCCCACTTTCTCGCGCTTTTGCCGCCTTCATTCACGGCGCCGACGGATTCATCAGCTGGCTGAGCCGCACCTACGCAAAGGTCATTCATGCCGCGCTGCAATTGCGCTACGCGCTGCTGCTGCTGTTTTTTGCCGGACTGGGCGCGACGGTGTGGATCTACCAGCGTGTTCCGACCGGCTTCATTCCGCAGGAAGACCAGGGCTACCTGATCGGCATCGTGCAGGCGCCGCCGGGATCGTCGCTTGCTTACACATCGGCACTTGCCGAGCGCGCGCAGGCCATCATCTATTCAAATAAAGACATCGCTGGCGCCTTCTCCGTGATGGGCTTCAGCTTCTCGGGCGGATCCTCCAACGCGGGCCTGATGTTTATCAGCACCAAGCCTGCCGATCAGCGGCGCGGCAAGGGCCACTCCGCCGCCGACATTGTGAGCAGACCTGTCCCCCAAGCTGGGTTCCCTCATGTTTGCGCCCAATGGCGGTCTTGTCGCTGTCATTCAGCCGCCGGCCGTGCAGCGGCGTCGGCAGCTACGGCGGCTTCCAGTTCATGCTGCAGGATTCGGGCAGCAACACGCTGTCCGATCTCGATCGCGTTGCCCACCAGATCGTGGGCGCCGGCCGCGCGCGCAAGGACATTACCGGCCTGATCACGACTTTCTCGGCCAACGATCCGCAAGAGCTCGTCACCATCGACCGCGAGAAGGCGAAGGCCATGAATGTCCCGCTCTCGCAGATTACCGATACGCTCGGCGTCTTCATGGGTTCGGAGTACGTCAACGACTTCGACTTCAACAACCGCACCTATCGCGTCTTCGTGCAGGCCGACCAGCCATTCCGCATGAACGCCGGCGACCTGCACAGCTACTACGTCCGCTCCGACTCAGGCCAGATGATTCCGCTCGACAACCTGGTGACGGTCACTGAGAGTTCCGGACCTCCGGTCATCTCTCATTACAACCTCTTCCGCTCGGTTGAGATCGACGGCTCGCCCGCGCCAGGTTACAGCTCCGGGCAGGGAATCACCGGCATGGAAGACCTGGCTAAACAAGTCATGATGCCGGGCATGCGATACGAATGGACCGGCCTGACCCTGGACGAAATCGAATCAAGCGGCAAGGCGCTGCTCATCTTCGGTCTCGGCCTTCTGGTCGTTTATCTCACGCTCTCGGCGCAGTACGAGAGCTTCGCGCTGCCGTTCATCATTCTGCTGGCCGTGCCCATGGCTGTGCTGGGCGCACTGGGACTTGTGTCGCTGCGCGGCCTCTCCAATGACGTCTATTGCCAGATCGGCCTGGTGATGCTCATCGGTCTCTCTGCCAAGAACTCGATTCTGATTGTCGAGTTCGCCGAGCAACTGCGCCGCAAGGGACGCTCGATTGCCGAAGCAGCAATTGAGGCCGCGGAACTGCGGTTGCGCCCCATTCTGATGACATCGTTTGCCTTCATCCTCGGCGTGATGCCGCTGGTCTTCGCCACCGGCGCAGGCGCGCTGGGCCGGCGCTCTGTGGGAACTACGATCGTTGGCGGCATGCTGCTCTCTACGGTGCTGAACCTGGTCTTCATTCCCGTGCTTTACGTCATCCTCAGCAGGCTGTTGAGGCGTGGTGATGACACGGGCGCAACGCCGGCGCAAGCGTAAAACCATCGCCCACCGACCGTCGCATTTCACTCGCTGGCGCGGTGGGCGATGACGTAGTCCTTGATGCGCTCGTAGATCTGGCTGGTCACTACTCCGCGATCCATCAGGTCGTTCTTGGCGTGGTAGGGCCTGAAGCGCACGATGCGAGCGGCCCAGGTGCGCGTCATTCCTGGCACTTTCAGCAGTTCGTCAACGGTCGCGTGATTGATATCCACACGCGCCTCCGGCGCTGGAATCGAATGCTGCTTGGGGAGCTGAAGGATTCCGCAAGCGGCGGCTTTCGTGGCGCCCGGCAAAAATGCGAAAAGCAAGCCTGCCGTCATCGCCGCGATTCGCATTGTGGTCCGCATAGCTCCATTGTCTGCCTGGAAGAATCCACAAGCAAACGCGAACAAATGGTGAAACGGCGTCAGCTGGTTTTTTTCACGAGCCATTGAACTCGAGTTCTGTAAAAATGGATTCATGGCAATTCCCCAAATTGCTTCCATCCCCGGAGGGGCAGCTGCGGAGCGTGTCTTCGGCCGCGTCAGGCTCATCTCGCTCGTTGTGCTGCTCGCGCTTCTGCTCCTGTGCGTTGTGTTTTCGTGGACCACGCGCGACGCGATGGAGAGCCTTTCTTTCCTCAGGAAACAGTCCGGAATCGGTAGCAAAAAAGCGCTCGTCGATTCAAGCCCGTGGCAAACCGCGCAGGCGCTCGCACCGTTGGCGGTCACGGCAGAAGAGGCCGAGTTTGCTCGCGATGCGCAGCGGCTCGCTGATCACGAAGTCGATCAGGCGTTCGCTTCAGCGCTTCGCCAGGCGGGTCTGCAGGCACAGAATCGGAAACTGACGGGAGAAGCACTCGCTCTTTCACAGAAGGTCACGCAGCTTCAGCAACTCGTCGGGCAAGATCAGGCGCTGGTTGCGAGCCTCACTTCGACTGCGCCCGGTGTTCGATCGACGAAGACTGCGCAACCAGCATCCGGCAACGATGATGTTGAAGTGGCCAAGGCTCAACTGGGGCTTGACACCGACGAACTTGCCGACGCGCAGAGGGATCTTGACCGTGCGTCGGGTGATCAAAGCGCCCAGATCCAGGAAGAATTGGCCGCACACGAAGCGTCGATGCGCCAGTACGACAGCCAGTCACACAGCGACGGGCAGGTCGCGGTCATTTCTGCCCAGCAGCGCGGAACGCTGGCCAAGCGGTTGGAGGGGTGGTTTAGTCAACGCGACCGTTACCAGTCGCTTCAGCAGGCAATGCAGCAAAGTCAGCAGGATGTTCAGCGCCTGACAGCCGAACACAATGCGCTTGAGGCCAAGGCTAATGCAAAAGCCGGCGCTTCACCCGGCGATGCGGCTGACCGTGCAATCCGGCTTGCGAATATCAAAGACCGGAGCGTTGAGCGGCAAATACTCAGCATCTATGACGACCGAATCCAGACGGAACAACAGCTTGCTGCGGTCTACGGCAAGTGGTCCGCCCAGGTGCTGCTGCAACATCGCATCGTGTTGCACATGATTCTTAAGTCGCTTTCGCTCATTGTTCTCATTCTTATCTGCATGCTGATCGGCGATCAGCTCGTGCGACGGCTGATGGATAGTCCCTCGCTCGATCGGCGCCAGCTGCATACGCTGCGCAGCGTGATTGAGCTTGCGATTCAGGTTGTTGGTGTGGTGTTGATTCTTCTGGTGATTTTTGGAACGCCGCAAGAGACGCCCACAATTCTCGGACTAGCCACCGCGGCGCTCACCATCGCGCTGCAGGATTTCATCATCGCGTTTCTCGGTTGGTTCCTTCTCGTCGGCAAGAATGGGATCCACGTTGGCGATTGGGTTGAAATCAACGGCGTGGGCGGCGAGGTGACCGAGGTCGGCCTGTTCAGCACAACGCTGCTTGAGACGGGAACAATGGCCGACAAGGGACATCCGACAGGCCGCCGTATCGCGTTCATGAACAGCTATGCGATTCGAGGCCAGTACTTCAACTTCACCACCGCCGGACAGTGGATGTGGGACGAAATCTCTGTCAATCTACCAGCAACCGATGATATCCGCACGATGATAGAACGCATTCACGAAATGGCGCTGAAAGAGACGGAAGAGAATTCCCACGCCGCCGAACAGGAGTGGAAACGTGGAACGCGCGGAGACGATCTGAGCCGGTTCAACGCGACCCCGGTGGTGAATCTGCGCCCTTCCGCCTCGGGCATTGAGGTCCAGGTGCGCTATGTTACGCGCGCATCGGAGCGTTTCGATTTGCGCAACCGCCTGTACCAGGATGTAGTTGACTTACTTCACGAACAGGGAAACCCCACGCAGGCAGAGGCGCAAACGGTTGGTGATGCATAGGAGAATTGTGGGTTTTCAATTGCCGGCGAAGGTTGGAGTTGACACCTATGGGGGTTTGCAACTAGTTTCTAGACAGATGCAGAGCCACCGCCATCACGGTCACCACCATCACGGGACCCAAATGCCGGCGGACTGCCATGGCCTGAAGTAAGCGGCCAGAGAGATCAGGAATCATTAAAGCCCGCCGGCGAATCAGCCGACGGGCTTTTTGTTGGTGATCACGAATCTCAACCGGGAAGAGGAAAGAGCCAGAACAGATGAGCGACACGACTGTAACAATTGACTTCGACAAAATGGATGGCCTCGTGCCCGGCATCGTGCAGGATGCGCGCACCGGCGAAGTGCTGATGCTGGGTTTTCTCAATCCAGTCAGCTACGCCAAGACGCTGGAAAGCGGTTTTGTAACCTTCTGGAGCCGCACCCGCCAGAAGCTCTGGATGAAGGGCGAAACCAGCGGCAACCGGCTGCGCGTTGTTTCAGCCGCGACCGATTGCGACAACGACACGGTGCTATTTCGCGTCGTGGTGGAAGGCGACGGGCTGGTTTGCCACGAGGGCACGGTCAGTTGTTTCACAAAGCCACTGACGGCAGAAACGGAGGCGGCCCGTGGCTAACAAACTTCGTCTCGGACTTCCCAAGGGCAGCCTGCAGGATGCGACGATCGCGCTCTTCAAACGCGCAGGCTGGAACATCTATGCGGATGGCCGCTCCTATTTTCCTTCCATCGACGACAGCGAGATCGAGTGCATGCTGATCCGCGCGCAGGAGATGGCGCGCTATGTCGATCATGGCGTGCTTGACGCAGGACTCACCGGCATCGACTGGGTTGTCGAAAGCGGACTCGAAGTCACGAGCGTCACGACGCTCACCTACGCCAAGCAAAGCCGGCGCAAGGTACGTTGGGTGCTGGCAGTTCCGGAAGGCAGCGGCTTTGAGAAAGCAGAAGACCTCGAAGGCAAGATCATCGCCACCGAATTGGTCGAAGTGAGCAAGCGCTATTTTGCCGACAAGGGCGTCAACGTCAAAGTTGAGTTCAGTTGGGGTGCCACTGAGGTGAAGCCGCCCACATTAGCCGATGCCATCGTGGAAGTGACTGAGACGGGCAGTTCGCTCAAGGCTAACCACCTCAAGATCATCGATACCGTGATGGAGAGCGAGACGCACCTGATCGCCGGCAAGGCAGCCTTGGCCGACGCCTGGAAGCGCGAGAAGATCGATCAGATTGCGCTGATGCTGCGCGGCGCCATCGATGCGCAATCGCAGGTGGGGCTCATGCTCAACGTCAAGCGCGCTGACCTCGAAGATGTGCTGGCCGTGCTGCCCGCGCTCAATTCTCCAACGGTTTCGCAACTGAGCAATTCGGAATGGGTGGCGGTGAACACCATCGTCGAAGAGCGCGTGGCGCGCGATGTGATTCCGCGATTGAAGGCAGCCAGAGCCGCCGGCATTGTCGAGTATCCGCTGAACAAGGTCGTATTGTAGCTCCTCGAAACGAGACAAAAGAACGATGAAGCTGATCCGAACCAAAGGACGAGGCGCGCGCGAGGCGGCCTCTGTGATTGCCGCGCTGGAACGGCGTGGAGGCGCGGCGCTCGATGCCGTTCAGCCCGCCGTAAAGCGCATCGTGGCTGCTGTGCGAAATCGAGGCGATCGGGCCCTGTTGCGCTTTGCGGCCCAGTTCGACGGCCTCAAAGATCAATCGCATTTGCGCGTGACTCCGGAAGAGATGGCCGCCGCCTGGCAGGCCATCGATCCCTCGCTTCGAGCGGCGCTGACTACCGCTGCCACGCAAATTCGAGACTTTGCTCATCGCCAACTGCCGGCATCGTGGAGCGCATCTTCCAGTGCCGGCCTCACTACCGGCCAGCTTGTGCGCCCGCTCAGCTCGGTCGGTTGCTATGTCCCGAGCGGGCGTCATCCACTTCCTTCTACCTTGCTCATGACTGCAATTCCTGCGCAGGTTGCGGGAGTCCAGCGCATCGTGGTCGTCTCTCCCAAGCCGGCGCTTGAAACTCTGGCAGCCGCGCATCACGTCCGTGTCAAGGAGTTTTATCGCCTCGGCGGTGCTCATGCCGTCGGGGCGTTGGCATATGGGACCGCCAGCATTGCGCGCGTCGATAAGATCGTAGGGCCGGGAAATCTCTATGTCACAGCCGCCAAGCGCCTGGTCGCATTTGATTGCGCGATCGATATGCTCGCCGGACCGACTGAAATTGTCGTTACGAGCGAGCGCGGCAATCCAGCCGACATTGCTTCCGACCTTGTAGCGCAAGCCGAGCACGATCCGGAGGCGCTGGCCATTTTCATCACTACGCGCGCCGACCTGGCCAAGGCGGTCATTACTGAGGCACAGATACGCAGCCGCAACAACGCAGTCGCGCGCGAAGCACTCAATCGCAACGGGATCGTTATCGTTGCCTCGGACTTGAACGAAGCTCGCGAAATCACAAATCGCCTTGCGCCCGAACATCTCACCGTGGACACCGCAAGTGATCTTGATTGGGTGCAAAATGCAGGTTCGGTTTTCGTGGGCCGCTGGTCCGCGCAGCCCCTGGGCGATTATATTTCCGGACCCAATCACACTTTGCCCACAGGAGGCATGGCGCGGGTGCGCGGCGGGTTGAGTGTCAACGACTTCGTTAAGCTCATCACAGTGCAGGAGTACACTTCGCAGGCAATTCGCGCACTTGGCCCACCAGCGGTCTTGTTGGCAGAGGCCGAGGGTTTGTTCGGCCATGCCGAGGCCATTCGTACGCGCTTCGAAAGGAGGCCCCGTGTCCAAAACTGAAACAACAGCGATCCCGACTCCACGCGCTCGCGTGCAGGCGATGAAGGAGTATCACCCTCCGCTTGGAAATCGTGATGCTCTCCGTCTCGACTTCAACGAGAACACCGTGGCGTGTTCGCCCAAGGTGCGGGAAGTGTTGGGGCGCATCTCCGCGGGTGAGCTGACACGCTACCCGGAGCGCACGCCGATTGAAGCGATTGTGGCCGAGCATCTCGGTCTTGCCGCGCAGCAGGTGGCGCTCACAAATGGCGTGGACGAAGCCATCCACGTGCTGTTTGAGGCCTTTCTCGAAGCAGGCGATGAGTTGTTGCTTCCCGTGCCGACCTACACGATGTACGAGGTGTATGCTTCGGCGACCGACGCGCAGTCTGTAAAGATGCAGGCGACGGATGATTTGCAATTTCCCTTCGAACGTCTCATCAACGCAATCACGCTGCGGACCAAGATCATCGCCATCGCCAATCCCAACAGCCCGTCGGGTTCTGTGACTACGCGAGATCAAATTGTTGAGATCGCACGCCGCGCGCCCCATGCTGTGGTGCTGGTGGACGAAGCGTACTTTCATTTTCATGGCGAGAGCGTTGTCGATTTGATCGGCATGCTGCCCAACCTGGTTGTGGCTCGGACGTTCTCAAAAGCGTACGGACTTGCCGGCCTCCGACTCGGTGTGCTCGCCGGCCCAGTGGACTTGATGCGCTGGGTTCGTCGCGTGCTTTCGCCGTACAGCGTGAACTCGCTGGCGCTCGCGTGTGTGCCTCCTGCGCTTGAAGACACAGCCTACCTGGACTGGTACGTGGGTGAAGTGCTTCAGGCGCGCACGGAGTTCGAATCCGCTCTCGATGCCGCAGGCATGCGGCGCTGGCCCAGCCGCGCCAATTTTGTTCTGGTGGAGATCGGAGCGCGGCACGTCGAGTTTACCGAACATATGCGAGCGGCCGGGGTATTAGTACGCGATCGCTCCAGTGACCCCGGGTGCGATGGATGTGTGCGGATCACCATTGGAACACGAGAGCAGATGGTCAAGGCAGTCGCCGCTCTGAATGAAGCCGTCGGGGCCTTGAACATCGGAGTGAATGCGCAATGACAATCAAAAAAAAGACTGCCCCCGGAACTAAAAATGTGCGATCTTCCGTTGTCGATCGCGTCACCGCGGAAACCCGTATCGCCCTCCATCTGACCATCGAAGGAAGCGGCCAATATAAGGTCAAGACAGGCATTCGCTTCTTCGATCACATGCTGGAACTGTTTACGCGGCACGGCGCTTTCGATCTCGAACTCAAGTGCGACGGCGATCTCGATGTGGATCAGCACCACACTGTCGAAGACGTCGGCATTGCGCTTGGAGAGGCATTCGACCGCGCATTGGGCGATAAGCGCGGTATTCTGCGTGCCGGATATTTTCTGATGCCGATGGATGAAACCCTGGCCATCGCCGCTGTTGATCTAAGTGGCCGTGCAGCTTTTGCCGTGGATACCAAAGTGCGCACGCGATTGGTCGGCGATCTGCAGACGGAACTCGTCACGGACTTCTTCGAGGGTTTCGCTCGAGGCGCGCGCGCCAATGTTCACGTCAAGACGATGTATGGCCGCTCGAACCATCACAAGATTGAAGCGATCTTCAAGGCCTTTGCGCGCGCGCTGCGTGTGGCGTGCTCGCGTGACAAGCAGCTTGGCGAGATGCTGCCCTCCACAAAGGGACTGCTCTGATGCGAGTTACCGTGATCGATTACAAGGCGGGCAATCTGACTTCGGTCCTCAAGGCTTTGCGCTATCTTGGAGCCGACGTCGAAGTGACTGACTCCGATACTGCGCTGGTCGAGGCCGCGGAACGAATTGTGCTTCCCGGAGTTGGCCACTTCGCTGCCACGGAGCGGCTCGACCTGACTGGTCTCACGCCTGCCATACGCACCGCAGTTGCCAGGGGCGTACCTTTTCTCGGCATCTGTGTGGGGATGCAGTGGCTCTATGCGGGGTCGAGCGAAGCGCCGGGACAAGCCGGCCTGGCGCATTTCGACGAGCGCTGCTCGCGCTTTCCCGAAGGCGCGGAAAAGGTGCCCCATGTGGGCTGGAACTCGCTTGATGTGAAGCCGGACTCGCGATTGCTGGCCGGGATTGAACCGGGAGAGTATGTCTACTTCACTCATTCCTACAAGGCTCCGGTTACGGCTGAAACTGCGGCGATTGCGCAGTACATCGAGCCATTTGCGGCGGCAGTGGAGCGGGAAAACGTGATGGGCGTTCAGTTTCATCCTGAAAAATCCGGCGAGACGGGGCTGAAGATTTTGCGAAATTTTCTTGAGTGGCAAAGCAAGGAGCAACCATGATCACCAAGCGCATTATTGCCTGTCTCGATGTGCATGGAGGCCGCGTCGTGAAGGGCGTGCAGTTTGTCGACCTCGTCGATGCCGGCGATCCCGCTGCGCTCGCCGCGCGCCATGCCCGCGAGGGCGCGGACGAAATTGTTCTGCTCGACATTACTGCGACGCACGAAGGGCGGCAGACGCTGCTCGATACCGTGCGCCGAACAGCCCGCGAACTCTTTGTACCGTTTGCGGTCGGAGGCGGCATTCGCAGCGCGGACGACGCCGCGCAGGTGTTCGATGCAGGCGCGGACAAAGTGAGCGTGAACTCCGCTGCTCTGGCCGATCCGACATTGATTGACGCAATTGGCCGCAGCTTCGGCGCGCAGGCGGTCGTGGTCGCCATCGACGCACGCCGCGATCCCGATGCTGCCGATCCAGTGCGCGATGCTCAGGTCTTTGTGCAGGGTGGACGCAGGCGATGCCGGCCGCCGCGTGGTGGAGTGGGCCCGCGAAGCGGAAGCTCGCGGCGCGGGCGAAATTCTACTCACCTCGATGGACTCGGACGGTACGCGCGCAGGTTTTGATTGCGAGTTGACCGCGGCTGTCAGCGAGGCGGTGAGGATTCCAGTGATCGCTTCCGGAGGCGCGGGAACAGTCGATCATTTTGCCGATGTGTTTGGCCGCGGGAAAGCTGATGCCGCGCTGGCTGCGAGCATCTTTCACTTCGGCGTTTCGAGCGCGCGATCGCTCAAAGAAGAACTGGCGAAAGCCGGTATCTCGGTGAGGCTGCCATGCTGATTCCTTCAATCGATTTGTTGGGCGGGCGCATCGTCCAGCTTGTTCAGGGCGAAAAGCTGCGCCTGGCCTTCGACGACTTCGAATATTGGATCGAGAAGTTCTCCCGCTTTCCGTTGGTGCAGCTGATCGACCTGGACGCAGCGATGCGCCAGGGCGATAACTCCGCGCTCGTCGCCCAGATTGCGAGGCGTCTGCCCTGCCAGGTCGGCGGCGGCATTCATTCCGTCGAGCGGGCCCGGCAGGTGCTCGAAGCCGGCGCGAAGCGCGTCATCATTGGCTCTGCGCTATTTTCGCGAGCAGGGTAGCGGTGAACGTCGACTTCGCCGTCGAAGCTTGCCGCCGCCATCGGCGCGGAGCAGCATCGTCGCCGGCATCGACACGAAGAACGGCCGCATCGCCGTGAAAGGCTGGAAGGCGCAAGTGGCACTTACACCCGACGAGGCGATTCCGCAACTTGAGCCGTATGCCGGCGCATTTCTCTATACGCACGTCGACGGCGAAGGCATGATGCAAGGCTTTCCCATTGAGACAGCTGCGCGACTGCGCAAGCTGACACGGGACGCCAACTCATCGTCGCCGGCGGCATTCGCAGCCAGCAGGAAGTGGATGCGCTGGACGCACTCGGCGCCGACGCCGTGGTGGGCATGGCCGTCTACACTGAACTTGCTTGCAGTCTGAATGCGAGCTTTCACCAGGGAGACGCAGGTTCACGATCGGGCAGATTCGCAGGTCGACATCGGATATGCTGGAAACAAGACTCAGCCCACCTGTTACGAAAGGAAGACACAACGATGCGACGAAACAAAGCGGGATCCGGCTGGCAAAGCGGCTGGACGAAGTTGGATTCTCCGACATTGTGCAGATTCGCAACAAGGTGATGGAGCTGCGCGCGGAGGGCGTCCAGGTGCATTCGCTGCATGGCGGCGAGCCGTACTTCGAAACGCCCGAAGACATCAAGTACGCGGCCATTCAAGGCGCTGGTGGAGAACCAGACGCACTACGCGCCTTCGTCCGGCATGCTGCCGTTGCGCAAGGCGCTGGTAGAGAAGCTTGCGGCGAAGAACGGCATCCACGTGACCACCGATGAGGTGATCGCGACGGTGGGCGGTTCGCAGGGATTGTACGCGGCGTTCCAATGCGTGCTCGATCCCGGCGACGATGCGCTGGTCTTTTCGCCCTACTGGACGCCGATTGGCGACCTGGTCACTGGAGCGCAGGCGCGTCCGCTGCTGGTGCCCACCATCACGCGCGCGACGCAATGGGATCCGCAAGACGCTGGAGCAGTTTTCTACGCCGCAGAACGCGGCCATCTACTACAACACGCCGCAGAATCCGAGCGGCCTGGTGTTCACGCGCGCCGAGGCCGAAGAGGTTGCGGCCTTCGCGATTGAGCGCGACCTGATCGTGATTGCCGACGAGGCTTACGAAGACCTGGTCTATGACGGCGAACATGTCTCAATCGCCTCTCTGCCCGGCATGGCGGAGCGGACGATTACCATGCTTCACGTTTTCGAAGACCTATGCGATGACCGGCTGGCGCGCGGATATGCGGTGGCCAAAGAACCATTCATGACTGCGCTGCGCAAGATCGTGCTCTACTCCACCAATGGCGTGGCCACACCGGTGCAGTACGCAATGATCCACGCGCTCAAAACGCCGGAAACCGAGATCGCCGCGCGTCGCGAAGAGTATCGCAAGCGCCGCGACCTGCTGGTGCCGGCTTGAATGAAGTGGGCCTCGAGTGCGAGCTGCCGGCAGGGGCATTTTATGCTTTTCCCAACGCGGAGAAGATTCATAAGAACAGCCGCACCGCAGCGCAGATTCTGCTGGAGAAGGCGCATATCGCTACCATTCCCGGCTCGGTGTTCGGCGCGCAGGGCGAAGGCCATTTGCGCTTCGGCTACGCAATCACGATCAAGGAAATTGAAGACTGCGTCGAAGCATTGCGCAAATTTCTTGCGTAAGCTGTACGCTCATTTCTGCGCTTCACCGATGGCGCTGCTGGTTTCAACCCGCGACGCGCGCAGCAGTCGCGCAATCTGTTTCAGGTGCAATTGCACGGCGTAGGCGCGCAGAATCTCAGCCTGCGAAAATTGCGAAGCCCGTATGCCGCACCTCGTCCATGCGAGCCTCCAGTTGCGCGATATCTTCTTCAAGGTTGATAGCCGGCGGCGGAACGTGAAATCGCCAGTCGTGAATGCAGGTCGCCACGTAGTGAAAGCCGGAGTGAATATCCACGGCCAGCCGTCCAATGCCGGCTCAAACTGCTGCGCATAGGCGTCTTCATGGCTGTCTTTGACCGCGAACTCCAGCGCCACGAGCGCGTCAAAAATCGAGCGGCCAAACTGCGCGAGCATACTCAGGCCTTCGCGCCAGCCGGGCCCGCCCGAAGGCTCATTGCGCGCTGCCTCCAGCAGCTGATTGTTGCCGCGCAGGGCAGCCAGCGCGTCCTCGCGAAGCGTCGCCAGATTCTGCAGCGGGTTCCCACGAAAGCCTTGCAGAATGGCCTCAAAGAATGCGCCCAGCACCAGGAACTCCTGCGCCAGGCCATCGCGCAGCCGTAGCCGCGCACGATCGGGAAACACCAGCGTGGACACCGCGAGAGCCACGACGATGCCCAGCACAACTTCTCCTACTCGGTCCAGCGCGACGGTCCAATGCGACCCGTGTTCTGCACCAGCATCACAATGGTGATGGTGACGCCGGCCAGTCGCGAACTGCTGCGCAATCCCAGGAAGCCGCAGACGCTCACTGCCGCCAATAAGGCCAGGATGATAATTCCACGGCAGCGTGCCCGAAGAGCGAAAATGAAAAGCCGAACAGCGCGCCGATCAGAGTGCCCAGAATTCGGTCGCGCGAAGCGGTGATGGTGGAACCAAAGTTGGACTGCAGCACGATGATGGCGCTGATGGCGCCCCAGTAGCCGTCGTGGAGGCCAAAGCGCAGCGCCAGCCACCAGCACAGGGCCGCGGCCAGCGCGGTCTTTGCCGCGTGGATCAGCAGGCGCCGCCGTTCCCAGGTGAGAAGCCCCTGGGGGCTGTCGATGCGCAGCTTGACGGCAAGCTGCTGTTGTGACCACGTCTTCTTTGTCTTCAGGCGCATGAATTGATTCGCAGTTCCCACACAGGATCGCCATGGACGCTTTTCGGCGGTGACGAGTCTCACTCTGGGGCAACACCAACTAGCGAGAACTCAGTCCGAACGAGAAAGGGCCGCAACCACACGTGTAGCATAAAGGCGAGACGCCTGCGCCACGGGCCACTAGAGCACTATGTTACGAGTCGGATATCCAGCAACACTTGCTGCGGAACTCTTCGCCGGTTTTCCTGAAGACGTCGAGCTGATCGCTTTATCGGAGCATCTCGACCACGATGTCGAGATCGATGTGTGGATTCCTGACCCTTATCCGACGCGCGCGCATGCGCATCTGTGCCGCAGGCTGCGCGGCGTGCGGCTGGTGCTGTCGCTCATGGCGGGCACGGAGTGGATTCCCGGCGCGATGGGACCGCACGTCACCATCTGCAATGCGCGCGGCGCGCACAACATTTCCACGGCCGAGTGGACCTTGTCTGCGATCCTTACGATGCTGAAGTATTTTCCGCTCTTCCTCGATGTGCAGCGATCAGGCGAGTGGAAGCGGCGCTTCGAGGCCAGCGCACGCTATGCCGAGATCACCGGCGATCCGCGCCCGCATGTATCCGCCCGTGATGCAGGAGGAACTCACCGGCAAAGACGGTGCTGCTGGTGGGTTACGGTTCCATCGGGAAAGAGATTGAGCGGTTTCTCTTCCCCTTCAATGTCAATCTGGTCCGGATCGCCCGTCGCGCGCGCACCGAGCCCCTCGTCCACGCCGTCAGCGAACTTGAACGGTTGTTGCCACAGGCAGAAGTGGTGATTCTGATTCTCCCTTTAACAGAGGAGTCGCGCGGACTGATCGGTAGCCGGCAACTCGGCTTGATGCGGCAAGGCGCATTGCTGGTGAATGCCGCGCGCGGTCCAGTGGTGCAAACGGATGCGCTGGTCGAGGCACTGAATACGGGGAGAATCCGTGCTGCGCTCGACGTCACCGATCCCGAGCCGCTGCCGGCTGGCCATCCATTATGGAGCTGTCCCAACCTGCTTCTCACACCGCATGTGGGCGGATCGAGTCCCCAGTTTGCGCCGCGTGCGATCAAGACTGCGGAAGATGAGCTACGCCGTTACATTGCCGGTGAGCCATTGAGCAACGTGGTACAGGCGGCGATCTAGAAAGCTGCTTCGGCGCGGCGCCAGTCGCGGAGACCCAATGCGGCCAGCGCAACGAGGCCCGCGTAGAGAAGCGCAGTGGCCCGCAGGTCCTTGTAGAGATATTCGCCGATATACACGAGGTCCACCACGATCCAAAGCCACCAGTTTGCGGTGTGCTTGCGCGCCTGCCACCAGCTCGCAACTAGACTGTAGCTGGTGAGGGTGGCGTCAAGGTAAGGCAATGCGGCATGCACGCGCTTGGCCAGTTCTCCCAGTACAATGCTGCCCACCGCTCCCGCTACCAAGCCGATCAGCAGGCTGGCCATTGCAAGAGGAACCACGCGCACCTCGCCGTCTTCGCGGACGCCGCGCCACCAGTGCCACCAGCCGTAGAGAGTGAACGCCAGAAAAAACACCTGCAACAGCGCATCAGAGAGCAATTGTGCGCGGTAAAACACGATCAGGTAGATTACATCCGCGGCAAGCACCACCGGCCAGCAGAGCAGGGTGCGGCGGGTTGTGAGCCAGATGCCCAGGGTCGTAGTGACCAAGCCTGCGACCTCAAGCCAATTCGAGGCAAGATAGTTGGCAATCGTCGTCCAGGTCATTCGTGTAGCGCTCCGTGCGGCTTAAGCTCGCGCGCATCGGCCCATCTGTGCAAAGCATCCAGCAACTTGCTGCCTGCGCCGCGAAACCATCGCGCATGCCCCACCAGGTAGTCATCGCTGGCTACTCGCCCTTTTTTTCCTGAATGCAAAACGCCAAGAAAATAGTCTGCCTCGGTGAGCGCAAACTCGGCGTGGCAGAGAGCAGTCATCGGCGCTAGCGCGGCAGCCTCCTCCGCTGAAAGCAGGCGCACCGCCTCGTATCCCTGCAACAGCGCGAGCAGATGATCGAGGTGCACAGGCACTGATTCCGGATGTTTCGGCGCCCGCACGAGGGCGAGCCATTCAACGATGCTGCGTTCGATGGCATGCGCCAGGTCGTGCACTGCATTGGTGCGGTCGGCAAGCCCGAAGTCGATGACCGCGACAGCCCGAGCGTCATCGCTCCGATCGCTCCAGAAGAGATTGGAGGCATGCAGATCATTGTGCGTCCAAAGCGGATTGAGCGCGGGCAGGAGCGGAAGCAACTCTGCATGGAAAGGCGCAAGAAGTTCGAGCGCATGTGCAAAATTCCTGCGCGTGTCCGCGTTTTCGGCCAACGCCGGACGCGCAGCTATGTAACTCTCAAACGCGACGTGAGGGTTGGTGGCTGCAAAGATTGAAAAGCTCGCCACGAGCGGTCGCGGCGTGCGCGGTGGAGACGAAAACCCCTGCGATGCGAGATGAAGCCTGGCCAGTGCTCCACCCGCCGAGTGCGCGTGGTTCAAGGAGACGAACGGAGTCCATGAGATCGCGTCCTTGTATAGATCAATGCCAAGGGGGATGTCGTGCACCTCGTATGTCCATTGGCCGCGTTCTATCACCGTTTCTTCGGAGCCGGTTGCCATAACCCCAGGGACACTCAAACCCCGCCTGAGCAGGTGCGCCATGAACCGGTGTTCCTCAAGCAATCCCTCTCTGTTGCGCACGGTCTGATGATGCCGCTTGATGAAGAGGCGGCCGCTCCGCGTTGCCATTACGCTCGCCGCGGAAAACGGCCGCGGGCTTACTGAGAGAATCTCGATGGGTTCGCCGCGGCCGGGAAAGTCTTGGAGGAGCGACGACACTTCATCCATGGTGAGCGGAGGCCAGTCGGGCTCAACGAGCGAGCCGTCCAAGCCGTGCGCCTTTGCGTCTGTACTCATCGGATGCGACGTCCTCTTTCTTTCACTCTGCGGCAATTGTCCTAAAATCTGTAGTGCGCCGAGAGCCGCACGGTTGTGGGCGCACCCAGCCAGAGGAACGTGTCTCCATAACTCGCGCCGGTGTCGCTCCAGTACCGCTTGTCTGCGATGTTGTTGGCGTACGCATGGAACGTGAGGCGACCCTGCTCACCGCCGGGCGTGTAAGTTGCGCCCATATTGAAGATGTTGTAGTGCGGCACGCTGACCTTGTCGTCGCGCGTCGCTTCGTTGCGGCTGGCATAGCTCCAGCCGGGCATGATGTGCAGACCGGGCATGTGGGGTATCGCGAAGTCGGCAAACATGGTTGTGCGCAGATGGGGCACGTCGATCACCTGCTTGTTGTCGAAGGCCGGGGTGCCCGTATCGGTGGAAGTGGCGTTGAGGGCCATGGCCGATGCAGTCAGCCGCAGCCAGTTTGCGGCCTTGCCCTGGACGTTCAGTTCGAGTCCGTTGTGCGTCTCGCGGCCCTCGGACTCGAAGCACAAGTCGCCGGGGCCAGAGAACGCGCTGGCCGGGCAAAAACTGTCGGGAGCCTGAATCACCTTGGGATAGAAGAAAGGCGCGCGCATGTGAAAAAGATCGCCGGCGAGCAGGATGCGCTGGTTCGGCGCGTACTTGGCGCCGATCTCGGCCTGGCGCGTGTTGAAGGGGCCGAGAAACTGGCTGCTGTCATCCACCCACCACGGCGCCTCCGGTCCGAGCGAGAGCATGACGCCGTAGTTCGAGTAGAGTGTGAGGTTCTGCGTTGGGTTGAAGGTGATGGCATATTGCGGCAGCCAGACCGGCTTGTCAGTCAGTGTGGGCGGCGTGGTGGGGTTCGTTGCAGTCAACGAGTAGTTATGGTCGCGCAGTGAATCGTAGCGCCCACCGACGATGAGTTGAATGCGGCCTGGCAGATGGATGCGGTCCTGTATGATGGCCGACGCCTGGTGATTGTCTTCCCACAGACGACGCGGGCCCGCGGACTCGTACGGGTCTTCGGGGGCAACCGGGGCGATTGGCTGGTAAATGTTCTCCGAGCCGACAAAGGTGTAGACGGCGCCATCCTGCACGACGCCATCGGGTGAATACGGGTCTGCGACCGTGAAGAAGCCTGGCTGCTGCACGGTGCGCAGGAAAAGTTCGACGCCACCGGTGAGGTCTTGCGCGATAGGCCCGGTGCTGACGTGGCCGGTGAGCATGGCTTCGCCTATGGCGTCGATGCGCAATTCGCCGGGATCGCGGTAGTCGTAGATGCCGTAGGTTCCGTCGGGGCAAAAAAAGTAGGCTGGGGCGTCCGGTGCGCCGGGGCAATTCACGTTGCCATTCACATCGAACGAACTGCCGTAGGCGTAGATCACGTTGTCGTCGATCAGCGAATGGCTGAGACTACCCTCGACGAAGGCCAGCCAGTTATGGGGCAGCGTGTAGTCGAGGCGAGCATTGGTGTTGAACACGTCGTAGGTGTCGGGTTTGACCCACGGCTGCAGGCCGAGCAGGTTGGAGGGATAAAGCTGGTTGATGTCGGGCACCGTGGTTCCACCGAGCAACTGGTAACCGCTGCCATCGCGCTCAACCTTGTGCTGATATTCGAAGTTCGTCTTGAGAGTCGCGTTCGCATTGATCTTCCAGTCGGCCGCGCCCGCACCCACGGCACGCCATCCATCGGCGCCGTTTAAATAGCTCTGGATTCGCTCGCCCGCCAGGTTCACGCGCGCGCCAACCTGCTTCGCCGCCCCGAAGAAGCGGCCCAGATCGACTGCCCCATACGCGGTGCCGCGTTGATCGGTGGCCAGATCGAGAGCTTTTACGACGGCGGGCGGCTTGGTGACGTAGTCGATGAGGCCGGCGCCTGAAGCCACGCCGCTTTCGACGCCCGCGAGGCCCTGGAGAATCTCGACGCTCTCTTTGTTTTCAAGCGGCACGTCCTGCTCGCCCGCAATGGTCATGCCGTCGATCTCAATGCCGGTGGCCAGATCGACGGGGAAGCCGCGAATTTCGTAGTCGCCGTAGTAGCCCACTGGAACGTAGTCATCGGCGACGGAAGCATCGTTTTTCACCACGTCAGAGAGCAGGCGCGCCACCTGGTCATTGAGCACGGCGCGCGTGATGACCGTGGCCGATAGCGGCGCATTTTTGAGCGGCACGGTACCGAGCGTGCCTACGCTGACGTCTTCGGGCAGGAAGTTCTCTTCGTGCTCGCCGTGCACCACAACGGTGGTTGTTACTCGGGGAATTTGCTGCGTCGGCGACTTCTGGGTAGCGGGCGATTGCGGCGTGGCAGCCGCCTGGTCTTGCGGAAACACGCGCACTGGAACTGCGACATAGCAAAGCACCGACAATCCCATCGCAAGCAAGACGGGCGCAGACTGGCGCGAAGATGGATTCGGCTGAAATGGACGAGAGATGCGACGCGTGGATGGGGCCGCCGATGCTAGCATACGTTCCTCTTGCTTCAACTTCTGAAACAGGAGAACTCGCGCATCGATTGGAGGAAGGCCGCTTAGCTTCGGAAACTTCCCACGCCGGTATTATCCGGATCGGGTTCGAGGGTATTTCTCAGCCCCACACCTGTGGAGCACCCCTGTTTCAATAACCAGAATGTCACATTAGCACACAGAGCGCAACCCGCTCCACCAGCGGGTAAATCCAATTCGCTCTGGTGTCCAACGGTGACCAGCCTTACTGACCACCCTTCGATACCCTGCTAGAAAGGTTCAAATGTTTGAAAAGCAGGGAAAATTCTACGCCGACTGGCGCGACCGCAAAGGTGTGCGCAAACGAAAATCCTTCACTTCCGCCCGAGCCGCCATTCGGTTCGAAGAAGAACAAAAGGATCTCGCCCACCCAAAACCCAAGGCACAGGGACGACGCTCGCCCAGATTCTCTGTGCCCGATACCAAATCCACACCGGGCCATCAACGCACGAAACCATCACCGCAAAGGCGATCATCGCGCAGGCCGGCAGCCAGCCGCCCAAAGACCTCAGCGCCGCGCACGTCCTAGACATTGTCTCCGGATGGGAACGCCGCTACGCGCACGTCACAAAGGTGACCCACTACACCACCCTTCGCCGCATCCTTCGCTGGCTGTGGGAAGAGCACGGCGCGCCCAAGCTCGATCGCTACGTGCCTCGGCTCACCGGCGTTCGCCCGCGCAACGTCACCGCCACGCGCGAACAAATCGACACGCTCATCCAATCCGCCCGCCCCGCCATGCGCCTCTGGCTCCTGTTTTGTACTGACCTCGGCATACGCAGCGGCACCGCCATCACCCTCGGCCCCGATCACTACCGCGCCGACAATCAATCACTCAGCTTCGTCACCAAAAAAGGAGCACACCAAACCCTACCCATCACCGCCGCCATCGCCGCCATGCTGCAGACCTGCGACCTCGACAGCCGCCTGCCATTCGTCACCCAACTCCGCGTCAAAGAAACCGGCAAGCGCGGGCGCCCAATGAAGAACGACGCCGTCAACATCTTCAACCTGCGCCAGGAATTCAAGGCCCTCCGCATCGCCAACGGCATCCACAAGCGCATTGTCCCGCACGACCTTCGCCGCACCGCCGCCGTCAATCTGCTACGGCTCACCGGCGACGTCACAACAGTGCAAAGCCTACTTGGACACCGCACCCTGCAATCAACCATCTGGTATCTCGATCACGATCTAAAGCCCCTCGACAGGACAGACCTCGAAGCCATCAAAAAACCCTTCATCGTCTGGAGAAAGGACGCCAAGACAGCATGAGGACACCGCTATTCGCGCGACGATTCCCGCTCCACATCCACGCCACCGCCGCCACAGCACCGCCCCGCGACCGCACCAGCCGCACCGACAAAGCCCTCGCGCTCTGCAAGGACGAATGGACCCACGCCTTCGCCATCGCGCAGGAGAAAGGCCTGCCGGCACCGAAGGCGCTCCGCATGGCGTCGGTTGCCTACAAGCTGGCCATGCCCAAAATGGACTCCCTGCCATCCATCCGCGCGTCAATTGCCTGCATCGCGCAAGGCATAACCCTCGAAGTATTCGACGGGCGCGACGGTTCACAACTCCTCTACGCCGCACAAGTTGCGCTCTCGGTCCTCAAACAGAAAGGCACAAAGAAATGAACAACCCACCCCCCTTTGCCCCGTTCGACCCAATCGAAGCACTCAGCCAGGACGAGGAAGAGACACCGGACGAAACCACCGCACCTGAGGCCGCCGAGTGGCTCAACGCACCCGCTGCCATTGCCAAGCAACCCACCCTCCGCGATCTGCTCGTAGCCATCGGCAAGCGCCTCGACGAACCCTGCCCACCTATCCCACCAAACCCCACGACCCGCGAATACCTCACCGCCCTCGCCTACGCCCCAAACCCACCAGCCACCGCACCCAACCCCGAGACAGACGCGCCAACCTGCCCCAACTGCGGAGCACTCATGCAGCGTTCCGGCTCGTGCCACACATGCCCCGAATGCGGCGCATCCAACGGGTGCGCCTAACCATGAGCAAGCCCACTACCCCACCACCCCCGCAAGTCCGCGGCCCGCTCGTCTATCAAACGCAGCCCGCCGCGCGACTCGCCACGATTCTCCACCACGCCGCCACCGAGCTTTGGGATGCCTGCGTGCTGGACGACGCCGGCCAGATGTGGGAAGAAGCCCGCGCAATAGCTTCGAGGATCCTCGCAGCCTGTCCCGGCGACTGAAAACCACAACTGGTGGGGTGATGCAAGCGTATCACCACAACGGGTGGTAGAATCCTGCCCATGAGTGGAATCCCGTCAGACCAAATCCTCGCCATCTGCCGCATCAAACAGTGGGCCGTCGATCGCGCCGCCCTCAAGACCTCCCGCACAACCGAGTACCGCAATGTCGGATGGATTCAACGCCACAACCGCAACGCCGACGCCCGCCTGGTCCGCACCATCGACTTTGAGAAGGCTTTTGCTCGACTCAGCCAAGAGGAACAGATGGCCCTCGCCTACACCTACCGCGACGGCTACGGCCACACCGTCACCGCCCTCGCCCTCGGCTGTTCAGAGCGCAAACTGTGTTACCTCTTGCCGGCCGCGCGCTCACACCTGGCCGACATCCTAGACCGCCTCGACCTGCTGTGAAAACGGGTGGTCAATGACGCCCCTCACGCCTTCATGCCCCCGGAGTATAATCGCCGCCCAAGGAGGAGACATGGATGACAGTGAGGATCTTCGTTGAGCGCACAGGCCTTCCCCCTGGGGGAAACACCTCTATCGGAGAACTCCCGAACGGGAATGAATGCCTCGTTCCAAATGTCGGGGACACGGTACAGCTCGGAGGGATGAGCGCTCCCGAGGTCGTGAAGAAACGCCATTTCAAGTACATCAGCTCTAACACGTTGGAACGGAGCGAGGTGCTATTAGAAGTCCGCCTCGAGGTCTAGCTTGCTGCGGATCAGCCCACTCGCACCGCCTTTCGCATCACGTTTGCCAGCGCAGCCTTGTACTCCTTGCTCGTTGTCGCCTCAGTTTTGCCCGACCCGACCCTAAGCTTGTCTAACTCCATCATCAACTCACGACCGCCCAATACCGGCCGCTTGTGAGGGCAGACACCGCCGTTGTCTCTGCGCCCCACCTGGCAGTTCATACAGAGGACCTGATAGCCCTCAGGGTACCCTTGCAAGCGCACCTTCCGATACATGTGATGCCCTGCCACGTACCGGCTCCCGAACATCTCCTTCCTCTGGGGACTGCCCTCCCCGTCGGCAATGTGGTCCAGGCTTAGAAAGGAGAATTCTTTCTCGCCACAACAGGCACATTTGAGTCCGCCGTAATGCTCAAGCGCCACGATGCGGTCCCTTAGGTTCCGGTGCCTGATGCCCACTGCATTGTTCACGAACCCTATTTTGTTTGCCCGAATTCGCCCCATGGACACCCCCAGATGAAACCGTCTGGCAGCCTATCACAGACGCAGCACCGCCGAAAAGAACCATAGATACAACCCATCTAGATAAACCAAGCCTATAGTTCTACAAGGTGGCGCGCTGGTCCGGGTGTGCCACACGTCGTCGCTTCGCTCCTAGCGCGTCCCACCAGCGCGCGTCTCTCTGCCCGGCGCCTGCGCATAAGCCAGCTGAGCGCGCTGCGCGCGTCCGTGGCGCGGCGCCCTCCAAACCACCGGCGCGCGGCCCACCGTGGCTGCTCCTTCACTACGTTTCGTCACTGCGCTTCGCGCTCCACTTTCCCCCGCGCGCCCTTCGCTCCGCTCAGGGGCCGGGCGGAAACCCACCACCGCCCGGCCCGGTGGATAAAGAACCATAAACGGCAAAGACAAAAGCCTGCCCCGAGCTCCACGCCGGCCCCGCTGTGCTGGCCGCCAGGCCGCAACGTCCGCGCCCCGGATACGCGGCCAGCACCGGCGAAAGGGGAGGGAAATGGTTCGCCTCAGCGGGGCCGCACCATCATCCAGCGCAAGGAAGAGAGAGCAACAGCAAAAGCCATGGCCGCGCTTCGCGCGGCGCTCCGCGCGAGGCTCCACGCCGCCGCACTAAAGTGTGCCGAATTGAGACAGCGCGTGTCCGCCGTCACAACCGATTTGTGCTATTGTCTGAGTGTCCAAGCAGAATTGGAACCCCGCGCCCAGAGCGGGTCTAAAAAATCGAAGGTGTCCATAATTCTAGCGGACACCGCAAATCCCCAATAAACACGCGGGTATCAGATAATTTAATTGACTCAATAACCTGATTGAAACACTTCCGACATGGTTTTGTAAATTCGGAGGGCCCTTTTTCAGCGCCAAAGCGAAGCAACGAGCGGACGATAGCTTTCGAGCTCCCGCACTGCAAGGCCGCGCACCTTGGCGGCGTCGTCGGCGTGGCGCAGCGTGATCGCATCGCGCGCATGCCGCAGAGCCAGAAAGCTTTGGGCCTCCTTCGCGCTCATTGGTCCGCCCTGCAGAGCGAGGCTCTCAACCGACGCAGGCGAGAGCGCGGCGAGGTAGCGCGGCTCGGCGAAGCAAAGGTATCGCTTGGCCGCTACGTGCAGGCGAATGGGATCGAGGACTGCGGCGGGCAGGTGATCGGCCAGAGCCTCCGCCGCCAACTCCTCATGCCGGGTATCTAGGCCGCGCATGGCTGCGTCTTCGCCTTCGGAGTGCAGCAGATGTCCAAGGTCGTGCAGAAGGGCCGCAGCGACCAATGTTTCGCTGCCCCCCTTGCGTTGCACAAACCAGGCAGCCTGCAAGCAGTGTTCGAGCACTGTCACCGGCTCCCCAAAATAAGCTGCGCCGCCGCCCGAAGCCAGCAGAGTAAAAACCTCATCATCTGAATTGACGCTGTGCATCGAGTTTCAAGCCTCCGCGGTTTGCGGTATGTGGAACCGCTGATAGCTCGCCAGAACCAGCGCGACAAGCGAAGTTAGAAAGGCCGCGCCTGCAAGCGCCAAAAAGGCGTTTTTCCAGCCGAATGCGACGGTGACGCGCGCTACTGTATCGCCCGAGAGCCACCCGGCTAGGTAGCCCACGCCATCGATAATTCCTGCGGCAGTAGCAGCGCCGCGTTTGCCGCCAAAATCGAGGCTCATCGCTCCAGCCAGGTAGGAATAGGGTCCGAGCAGGAGAAAGCCGACCAGCGCAACCAGAAACACGGGAGTCCATTGGCTGGCGTGCCCGGGTGTGTGCGCCAGGACCACCAGGCATGCCGCGGTCGCCGCCATGCCGCCCACCAGCACGATGCTGCGCCCATTGAGCCCAAGCTTGTCGCTCAGCACCCCGGCCATCAACACACTGATGCCCCCAAACAGCGGAAAGAGCGCACTGCGTTCCGCGGCCGTGCTGGCTGCGAGGCCGACATATTGCACAAAATAAGTGGGTGTCCAGAAGTTGAAGGTCTCACGCAGCAACGTGGTGCCAAGCGACAAAAGGCACACCATCCAGAATGGGAAACTGGTCAGCAGCGGGCGCAGGATGGCGCGCAGCCCGACGGTTTTTTCGCCCGTTTGGCGCTCATCTTCGGCGTACACATTCAGCGGATTGGCTTCCGGGGAAGGAAGGCCGCGCTCCTCCGGCGTTTCGCGAAGAAAGATCAGGTTTGCCACGAGAAGCAGTCCGAGCGATCCGGCCCCGGTCAGGAAGACGCCACGCCAGCCGATTCCAAAGGCCATGAGCTGGCCCATAATCCAGCGGCAGGCGGCATCGCCGAACAGGAAGCTGAGGCTCAACACAGCCATCACCGTACCGTAGGTCGAATAGGAGAACCAGCGTGACGAGACCTTCACCAGTCCCACCCAGCCCGTGGATTGAAACAGGCGGTTGCCCACCCAGGCCATGGTAAACAGCGGGAATCCGCCACTGAGAACAAACAAGATTGTGAAAAGGATGGAGCCAGCCATGCCGCCGACAAAGTTGCGCTTCCCGCCGAAGAGGTCTGCGAGCGAACCGGAGATGAACTTGCCGATCGCGTAGGCCATGGTGCCCGCCGAAGCGATGAAACCCAGACGCACCTGCGCCTGGCTGACCGAAACGCCATGCTGCGCCAGGTCATGAATGAGATCGGGCAGGACTACAGAGAGATTTGAGCGGCAAAAATAGTAGCCCGAATAACCGAGCGCCAGCAGCGCAATCGTGGTCGCATGCCAGGCCGTGAAGCGCGGCTGCAAATTTGATTGGGGAAGAGTCTCCGAGGCCTGAACCGTCGTTGTGTCCGGTTGCACAACGGCAGACTAACACGTGCTCGCCTGTGAAATCGTGAAAGCCATCGTAATTTCAGTTACTTGCCGGCGCCCTCTTTCAGAGTCACGATTCTGTCGACACCGGGCACAGTGAAGTGTTCCACCTTGCCGCTGGGCCAATGCACTTCGATGTCGTCCACTTTGGTTGCCGGTCCCAGTCCGAAATGCGGCCTCGGGTCGTTCGAAGAGAGATAGCTGCCGCCGCTCAGCACGTCTTCGCGCTGCTTCATGCTGTTCGCGGTCACGTACACCGCAGCACCCACAGCATCGCGCGGGCTCTTCGCACCTCCTACGAGTTTCATTTCAAGCCAGTGATTGTGGTCCGCGCTCACATTGCGCAACAGTACCGGATGGCCGTCCATCACGTTGATCACAGCGTCCAGCTTGCCATCGTTGAAGAGGTCGCCCACCGCCATGCCGCGCCCGGCGATCACATCGGCCAGCCCCGTGCCTTCAACTGCCGGCACCGGCTCAAACTTTTTCCCGCCAATGTTGTGGAAGAGCATGGGGCGCTGTTTCCAGCTTGTGCCCCAGGCGTATTTGTCCGCTTCGGGATAGACATGGCCGTCCGACATCAGCAGGTCTTTCCACCCGTCGTTGTCGTAGTCGATAAAAGCGTCGCCCCAACTGAGGAAGGGAACTGTGATCTCGCCCAGACCCATGTCGTAACTGACATCGGTCATATTGGCGTCGCCCTCATTGTTGTACAAGGGCTTGTAATTGTCTGAGAAAGTGGTGTCGAAGACATCGACCATGCCGTTGTTCTTGTAGTCGCCCACCGCAATGCCCATCGACGCCGTTTCCTGTCCCACTCCATTGACGGCAAAGCCCGAAGCGTAGCTGTCATCCTCAAAGGTGCCGTCGCCCTTGTTGATGTAGAGATAGTTGGGGGTCGAATCGTTGCCCACCAAAAGATCGGGCTTGCCGTCGTTATTGATGTCGACAAACACAGCGCCAAGCCCGTAGTAACCAGCCTTGTCAGCCACTCCCGCCTTCTCGCTTACGTCGGTAAACGTGCCGTCGCCGTTGTTGTGGAACAGGTGGTCGGGCTCGCCCTTCAAGCCACGCGGCCCGCAGGCTACCGGCTCGCCGCGAAAGGTGCAGTAGGCATTCACCGTGCCGTCTGTGTCGCTCGTGGGCAGGTTGTTGCGGTCATAGTGCAGATACCCGGCTACAAACAAGTCCAGCTTTCCATCGCCGTCGTAGTCGCCCCAGGTGCTTCCCGTAGACCAGTTGCCAACTTGCACACCGGCTTTTTCTGCCACGTCTGTAAAGGTGCCATCGTGGTTGTTGTGGTAGAGCCGGTTCTTGCCCCAGTTGGAAACATAGATGTCTGGCCAGCCATCGTTGTCGTAGTCGGCGATGCTGACGCCCGTTCCCCAGCGGTCGTTGGTGACTCCAGCCTTGGCAGCGACGTCGGTAAATGTTCCATCGTGGTTGTTATGAAACAGCGCAGCGTGCGGTGGCGTTTCTTTGCCGTCGAGTGCGTCAAAAGTGGAACCGTTGACCACGTATATATCGAGCCAGCCGTCGTTGTCGTAGTCGATCAGCCCTATCCCTGAACCCTTGGTTTCGACAATGTATGTCTTCGCAGGGGTGCCCATCTTGTGCGTCCAGTGCGTCAGGCCGGCTTTTTCTGAGACATCTTCAAAGATGATTGGCCCGGTCTTCACGAAGCCGCCCTCGGTAATGGGCCGATGCTCTGCGTCGAGCTGCATGGCGTGAGGCGACGTGGCAGCGTCACCGCCTGTGTGAGCGGGTTGTGCGGGAGTTTCCGATTGCTGTGCTGCGGGAGCAGCGGCCGGAGCTGTGGCTTGTGCCGAAAGAAATGGGGAAATTCCCGCCGCCATCAGGCCGCAGAGTGTGGTTGCGCGCAATGCGTCAAGCATGGCAGCCAGTATACGAGGCGCCAGGGGGAGACGGGAATCGACCGAAAGATGGAGCTGAATTGCGTTCGAGCTTATTGACCGGGCGTGACCGGCTGCACGCTCTGCACCTGCCAGCCATCGCCGCTCTTCACCAGTGTCGCCGTTGCCGTTTCCTGGCCGGAAGCATCCGATGCGATCTTTGGAAACGCTGTCTTGATCTCTGCGGAGTTTGCCCAGTCGGGCATTCCCGTCACGGAATAATGATAGGCGACGCTGTACTGAGTCCCATTGGAATTTGCGATGGGTGTATAGCCGTCAACGGAATTCACTTGAAAATGACCGAAGCAGAAATTTCCATAGCCCGGCTGGTTCGGATCCGCAGTCCAGGTTGAACGGCCCTTGTCCGAAAGATCGTAGTCATTCGCTTGTTTGGATCCGATCAGAAACCGCTTTTTCTCCACCGGCGTCCGCGTCAGCATTCCCGCGTCGGTCAAGGCGTCGAATCCCTTGGTTTGATCCTCGTTCGAGGCATCCGCTTGCGCGGGAAACTTGATGGGAGTGGACCACAGGCAATCCGGCTTGCCACTGTAATAGCTATCCAAAGCCGCTTTGAAAGCGCCTTTGTCGACTTGGTTCGTTCGGCATCCTGCCCCGAATCCAATCACTCCAACCATCATGAGAACCGCAAGCTTGCCTATACGCATCTTGACCTCTCCTGGAGCATTGGATGCGAAAAGAGAGATTGTGCAATGGCAGCCCTTCGATTTAGCCGACGGCGGAGTGCTCGGTTTCAGGGGAAATCGTCTTCATCGATTCTAAAATCTGCAGACCGCAGATTCCGCGAACAGGGCGGGCAGGCGATCGAGAGGCCAATTCGGCGATGACAGTCTGGGCAAGGATCTGCACCATAGCCTGCTGGGCTCGCTCCCACACCGGGTGCGCTGGACAACAGGATTTTCTCGCACAGCTCCTTCCTGCAGCCAGGCAGACATTCAGGCAGATCGCTCCCTCGATGGCTTCAACGACTTCAAGCATCGACGATTGGCGGCCGCGCGGCAAAATCGCAAATCCGCCGGACTTGCCTCTCCACGAGGAGATCAGCTCCGCCCGCGACAAGGCTTGCAAAACCTTTGAAAGAAAGCTCTCCGGTGCGTCTGTGGCACCGGCAAGCGCGGGCAGCAGGGCGCGCTCATTTGTGCCCAACGTAGCCAGGTGCACCATCACTCGGACGCCATAGTCGGCTGCGCGCGTCAGTTGCATCGAAGAGTTGCATTTCTTCATGAAATAGGCCTGAACAAAGAAGATTGCGAACGACTGCGCCGGAGAAAAGAGGAAGCTGACAAGCCCGTTTTGGTGTATTTGCCGGCTCTCGTAGATTCTCTGGGCCCGCCTGCAGAGTAGCCGAGGATGTCACAGTCGCATGTATTCGACATCACAGACCATTGGTCGTCTGAGACGTGATGCTTACTCTTCCAAATGAAATTGGAGAGAAACAGTCCAAAATGCCCGGTCAAAGCCCGTCAGCCACTCACTTGCGTTTAATGCGTAGCCCGGCGCGGTTGAGCGGCGTTGTGCGATCAATCATGGTCCGAGACTTGGTAGTACCCGCGCAATGCGGACAGTGAAAGGAAATTCTCAAACCGTCATGCATCCTTTTCCCGCTGTAGATCCAATCCCCTTGCCGGCCCCGATATGGCTGCTGAAGTTGTTGCATATCGTCACGCTGGCTTTGCATTTTGTTGCCGTGGAGATGCTGCTGGGCGGGCTGCTGCTTGCGGTGCTGCTGAGCCTTTTCCGCAATTCGCCGCACGCGCTGGTTGCCGCGCGGGCTCTGGCGCGCCGGCTCACGGTGGTGATGACATTTGTCATCAACCTTGCGGTGCCGCCGCTGCTGTTTGCTCAGGTGCTCTATGGCCGCGCGCTGTATACGAGCAGCGTCCTGATCGGTGTTTATTGGATCTCGATCATCTTCATCCTCATGCTGACGTATTGGCTGCTTTACCAGTTCAGCAGCCGGCTTGAGGCGGGGAAATCGGCCTGGTGGGCGGGGCTTAGCGCATGGCTGCTGGCCGGCTTTATCGGCCGCCTGCTCTCGACCAACATGACTCTGATGCTTCGGCCGGAGGTTTGGCGCGATATGTATTCAGCATCGTCGGCGGGCGCCTATCTGCCCACGGGTGACCCCACGCTCAATCCGCGCTGGCTGCTGATGATGGCGGGCGGCTTGTTCGTCGGCGGCTTGTGGATGGTTTACCTTGGCGGCCGCAGCACGTTTACCGCGGAAGAGAAAAAGTTCATCGCCGGCATCGGCGGCAAAGTGGCCGCCGTTTTCGGCATTGTCTACCTGGTCGCCGGATTGTGGGCCGCCGGAGTGCAGCCCGCTGTCGTTAAGGCAGGACTTGCAGGTGGTTCCGCTTATCCGCTTTACAAACTGGCCGGTTTTGCGGGATATGGCTGGCTGGCGCTGGTTGTGGTTGCCGTGCTGCTTGGCAGCCTTGCCGGGTTCGGCAAAACTACGGCCGGCTGGCTCGGATGGAGCGGTGCAGTGGTTGTCCTGCTCACGGAGATCATGTTCACGGTCTACCGCGATGGCGTGCGCGACGTAACTCTGCTGAGCAAGGGATACGACGTGTGGGATCGGCTGGTCGTGACCAACTGGAGCGTCGTGGGCTTGTTCCTGGTGCTCTTTGTGGCTGGCCTGGGCGTTATCGGATGGCTCGTGTCCGTGGTAGCGCGGGCGCAAAAAACAATGGAGGGGGCTGTTTCACTATGAGCAGTCATATCGTTCTGGACGAAAAACTCACGAAGGCTGCAGCCGGCGGAGAAGAGCCCGGCGAAGTAGCAACGCGGCGGGCCTTTCTGGTTGCGGCTGGTGCGGCAGGCCTGTGCTACACCGCCGCCCTGGCCTATCCCATTTACCGTTATCTGGCTTCGCCCACGGAGATAGAGATGAGTGAAGCCGCGGTCACCGAAGTGACGCTCAAAGACGCGCAGAAGCTTCCTCTCGGGTCGGTGCTCATGTTCAAGTTCGGCACCCGTCCTGCCATGCTCATCCACCACGCCGACGGGCGTTGGGTCGCCTTGACCGCGGTGTGTACTCACCTTGGCTGCACGGTGCAATACGAACCGCAGGCCGATCGCATTCATTGCGCCTGCCACGGTGGTGTCTACAACCCCTACACCGGCGCCAACGTAAGCGGGCCGCCGCCCAAGCCCCTCAAGCTCTACAAGGTGGCTGTCAACGCGACCGGCGTGGATGTTTCTCCCGCGTAATGCAAAAGGAAAAAGAGATGACATCGAAGACCATTTCAATCTATGACTGGGTCGATGAGCGCCTTGGGCTTTCGGAGATCGCCGCCTTTGCGCGTCACAAAACGGTTCCCGCGCATGCCCAGTCCTTCTGGTACTACTGGGGCGGCATTTCGCTGTTCCTCTTTCTTGTCCAGTGTTTCACCGGCGTCCTGCTGCTTGTGTATTACCGGCCCGGCGCGGAGGCCTACGAGTCGGTTCGCCAGATCACGTTTGTGATGCACTTCGGATGGCTCATCCGGTCGGCGCATTCCTGGTCCGCCAACCTGATGATCTTCGCTATCCTCGTGCACATGTTCTCGGTCTTCTTCATGAAGGCTTACCGCAAGCCGCGCGAGTTTGGCTGGCTGAGCGGCATGGCGCTGCTCGGCGTGGCTTCGATCTTCGGCTTCTCCGGCTACCTGTTGCCCATGGACGAGCTGAGCTACTTCGCTACCAAGGTTGGTCTCGAAATTCCCACGGCCATTCCTTGGATCGGGCCGATCATCAGCAATATGCTGCGCGGTGGCCTCGAGGTCAACGAATTTACGGTACAGCGCTTTTTTGCTCTCCACGTTGTGGTGCTTCCGGCCCTGTTCCTGCCCTTGCTCGGGTTCCATATATGGCTGGTGCAGCGGCACGGAAACGCAGTGCCGCCGGGCGAAGAAGCTAGACCTGCGGCCGAACGCAAGACGATGCCGTTCTTCCCCAATTTCATGCGCAAGGACTTGGGCATGTGGCTCATCGCGCTCAACGTTCTGGCGCTGCTGGCTTCCGTTTTTCCGTGGACTCTCGGCAAGCAGGCCGATTCGCTGGTTCCCGCACCGGCCGGAATTCATCCTGAGTGGTATTTTATGAGCCCTTTCGAAATGCTCAAGCTGCTGGGATCATTTCTTCCCGGAGAAGCGGGTGAAATCGCGGGCATTCTGCTGTTCACGCTCGGCATTGTGTTGTGGGTGATGATCCCCTTCTACGACTCAACCAAAGAATCGGGACAGCGCAGCCGCGCCGCCCACTATTTCGGCCTGCTCGCGGTGTTTGCGCTGCTGGCCACCACTGCAATTGGTTACTGGACGATTCGGTAAGGCAGCTTCTAGCTTTTAGCCTTAGCTTCCAGCTCATCCTTCATTGATTGAAACGATGAGCTAGGCGGTAAAAGCTAGCAGCTAGCGGCTAGAAGCTAGGAGCTACGCAATGAACTATCCCTTCTGGTACATTCCGCACATCGGCTCGGGCTGGGTGATTGGCATGATTGCAATCTTCCATGTCATGATTTCGCAATTTGCCGTTGGCGGCGGACTCTATCTCCCAATGGCCGAGCGCAAAGCGATGCGCATGACCGATCCGGTGCTTCGTGCTGGATGGCTGAAGCAACTCGAAAGCCACTCAAAATTCTTTCTCATCCTCACCGGTGTCTTCGGAACTGTCTCAGGCGTGGGCATCTGGTTTGCCATCGGACTTACCCATCCCGAGGCGACCAGCACGCTGATTCATAACTTTGTTTTCGGCTGGGCGATGGAGTGGGTTTTCTTCCTGGTTGAACTGACCACCGTCGCGGTCTACTACTACACGTGGAACCGCATTGATGCGAAGCTTCACCTCAAGGTGGGCTGGGTCTATGCCGGAGCCTCTGCCGCGACGCTCATCATCATCAACGGCATTCTCGCTTTCATGCTGACGCCCGGCGATACATGGATTGCGGTGGCCGGCACAGGCCATGAGGCCAGCAAGTTCTGGAACGCATTCTTCAACCCCACGTACTGGCCCAGCCTGCTGATGCGCGTAGGGGTTTGCACGTCGCTGGCTGGCGTGTGGGCGCTCATCACTTCGAGCCGCATGGACGCTGGCAAGGACCCTGCGCTTAAAACCAGCATGGTCAAGTGGAGCGTACAGTGGTTGGTGCCTTCGTTCGTTGCCACGCCTTTCCTGCTGGTGTGGTACCTCTTCATGGTTCCCGCATCGCAGCGAACGCTGCTGACGTTGGGCATCGACACGATTAACTCCGGCACCTTCTCGACCGTCACCCGCATCGCGCTCATCATCATCATTACCTCGGCGACAATCATTGGCGTGGCCTACTTTCTTGCGTATCGCAATCCGACCGACTTCAACCTGTCTCACGCGCTGGCCGTTCTCCTGCTGGCGCTCATGGCTACCGGCGCCGGCGAATACGGACGCGAAATGCTGCGCAAGCCCTACGTAATCGGCCGCTGGATGTATTCGAACGGCGTCCGCGTTCCCTATGTGAATCGCATCAACCAGCGCGGCTATCTGGCCGACTCCAACTGGGTGTGGAACGGAGACGGGAACGCTGCAACTTCAAGCTACTCGCGCGGCGAAGCCATCTTCCGCGGCGAGTGCGGCTCCTGTCACACGCTTGACGGCTATCGCCCCCTACGGCAATTGCTCGACGGACGCGACCGCGCCAGCATCAACAACTTCATTTTGATGCTGCACGAGTACAAGTCCGACTCCCCTTACCGCCGTTTTATGCCACCGATGGTGGGCACCAGGCAGGATGTGGATGACCTCACTGACTTCCTCAACGCACAGGTGAACCCGACAGCAGGGGAGCCGCAAAAGAATGTGTTGACGGCCAAAAAGTAGATTCCGATAGCAGGTAAATCTCACGCGAAGGCCCGCATGGTGCGGGCCTTTGCTGTCTCTGGCGTCGGCCCTCGTGCGAGTTCGCAGGGATACAGATTTGCCAAGCACCTACAGGCCAATCTATAAGTAACTGCGAAGCGCCGGCGGAGTTGCAATGAAGTCCACGTCGGCCACAACTGAGATGTTCACTCGCAACACAGGAGAGAAGAGATGATCACCAGCAGAGATTTGTTCGTCGCCTTGATCGCTGTTCTGGCCACGGCTGGAGTATTTGCTGCGGCGGACCAGAAGCCGGTGATGGGTTCGGCCGTCTTCGACTGGAATTCCATTCCGGTGAAGCAGACCAACGTCGGTTCAGTGCGTCAGTTCTTTTCTTCGCCCACGGCCACGCTCGAAAATCTCGAACTCCACGTCACTACGTTGAATCCCGGACAATCGCCGCACCCACCGCATCACCACCCGAATGAAGAGTTGATCATCATTCAGCAAGGTACGTTGGAAACCTTGTCCAACGGCGAATGGAAGCGTGTTGGTCCTGGATCGGTGATCTTCAACGGCTCGAATCAGCTGCATGGGTTGAAGAACGTTGGCTCGACGCCGGCGGTTTATCACGTGATCAATTGGAAGTCAGCGGCTACGCCGGAAGCGCCGAAGCCCTGAGGGTGCGAGCATCATCGGGCTCTACGCGCGAAGACTTCTTCAGCCGTCTTCTATTCTTTCCCCATCTCGTAGGGAATCCCAAACCGCCCGATCTGGACCAAAGCCTTGTCCGTTGGAGGCCAGATGCGCAGGCTCTCCACGCGTGTATGGCCCGGGATCAAATGCGCATCCGTTTCGCCGACCAAATCGCCCGTCGATGCCGCATTGAAGTGCACCTTGAGCGCATCCCCATCCCGCACCCATCCGAAAACATACTCACTGGGCTTGAGTTCAATGCCGCCGATGCGAATCGGTGCTTGCACCACGAGGTAGTGCGAATACTTCCCGTCCGCGGAGTACCCGGCGGTAATGAGCACAACGCCCGCGATGTAGCGGCCGCGACTACTCACAATACCGCTCGCCGTGCGCATCTCGGTTTCGATGTGCTCTTTCACGACCGGCGCGCGAGCCGGCAGCAGCGACGCCAACTCTGCATCCGTGGCCTGCCGCCAGGTGGGCTTCTGGGCCTGCACCGCGGGGATGAGCAAAAGCAAAAATGAACAAAGAAGCATTTTTCTCATGGTCTTGGTTCCCTGAGGGATTCGAGTGGAACAATGCCGCGTTGAATGGCTGCGGTGGCGGCTTGGGTGCGGTCGGTTACGCCCAGTTTGCCGAGCAGGCTGTTGATGTGCGTTTTCACTGTGGCCTCTGAGATTTCTAGGACAATCCCGATCTCCTTGTTGCTCTTGCCATGAACAATCTGCTCCAACACATCGAATTCGCGTGGCGTCAGCTCTTCGGTGCCCATGCGCTCGGCCAGTCGTTGGGCAATCGCCGGCGGAATGTGCTGCTTGCCGGCATGCACCGCGTGGATGGTAGCGATCAACTCCTCGGTGGTCATGCCTTTCAGCAGGTAAGCGCGCGCCCCGGCCTGCAATGCGCGATAGATATCTTCGTCGCCATCATACGTGGTCAGCACGATGAAGCGCGCATTGGGGGTCTCCATGCGGATACGCTCGATCACGTCTACGCCGCCCATGCGCGGCAGGCGCAGGTCGATCAAGGTGATATTGGGCAGGTGCTTGCGAAACTGGGTGATTGCTTCAACGCCGTCCGCGGCTTCGCCAACGACTTCAATGCCATCCACAACGTTCAATAACGCCACGAGTCCCTGGCGCACTACGTGGTGATCTTCGACCACCAGGACGCGAATCGATTCTTGTGCCATTTTTACTCCTTCGGCTCTTTTGGCGTCGGCGCTCTGAGCCTCACCGTAGTGCCTTCGCCCGGCACGCTGGTCACTTCGAGCGATCCCCCGACGGTCGCCGCTCGTTCGCGCATGCCTGTCATTCCATAGTGACCGGGCGCTGAAGCCGAATCTTCATTCGACGCAAAGCCGCGCCCGTCATCCCTCACTTCAAGCGCGACCCCGGCCTGGCCATATTCCATCTGCACAAACAGGTGCTTTGCTCCGGCATGCCTCTTTACATTATGGATGGCCTCCTGGGCTACGCGCAGAAATTCGCGTTCCGTGCCCGGCGGCAGGGGGCGATATGCGCCATAGACGCTGAAGCTCGCTTCGATTCCGTTTCCATCAGCGACCTCAGTGATGCGACGAAGCGTTACCGGCAATGTCTTCTCGCCGGAATCCTGCGAGCGCAGCGCCCAAATCGACTGCCGCGCGTCCGCCAGGCCTTCACGCACATGGCCGCGCGTTGCGTCGAGTTGCTTTTGGGCCGCTTCCACCTTGTTGTGGCGCAACAGTTCCGACAGCAATTCAAGTTGCACCGAGATGCCCACGTAGCCCTGCGCCAGCGTGTCGTGAATCTCGCGCGCGATGCGATTGCGCTCACCCAGCACCGCGCTGAATTCCCGCTCAGCCCGCAGAAGCCGCCGTTTCAACAGCAACACCACCATTCCTGCCGCCGCAGCCGTCAGCAAAATGTAAAACCAGAGCGTTTGATAAAAATGAGGCCGCAATTCAAATTGAAGCGCCGCGCCTTTCGTGTTCCATAGTCCATCGTTGTTAGCTGCCTGCACGCGAAAGGTGTACCGTCCCGGTGGAATGTTGGTGTAGTAGGCGGTGCGTCTCGCACCGGCATCGGTCCACTCGTGATCGAACCCCTCAAGCATGTAGCGGTAGCGGACTTTTTGAGGCGCGGTAAAGCTCAGTCCCGCGTAGTCGAACGCGAAGTGCCCATGTCCTGCCGGAATCTTCAGCAGGTCTGTCGGATGCAGCGGCTGGTCGACGTCATCGACAGCAAAGCGCTCAACAGCCACGGGCGGCGGAATCATATTGACAGGGAAGTGCGCCGGGTCTGCCTCCAAGAGTCCTTTGGACGTGGCAAACCAAAGACGCCCGTCGTGCGAACGCCACGCCGAGGGGTGACTGTTGATTGCTGTCTCGCGGCTGCGCAGACCATCCGCGGGGCCGAACTCAATCCAATGCGTGCAGTCAGCCGTCATGGTGCAATCACAGCGTGCAATTCCGTTGCCGGTTGCAAACCAGAGATGATTGCCCTGGTCGTCAAGAATGGCGTGAATGCTCGTCACATTGAGGCGGCTCTCTTTCGGGAAGGAGAACTTCTCACCGTCCCAAAGATTCCAACCGCGGTCCTGGGTTCCGATCAGCAGGGCTCCCTCGCTGCGCGGAAGCAGGGCCGTGATCACGTCGCTGGAAAGGCCGTTGGCCGTTGTGTAGTTCGTAGTTTTGCCACCTTCGAGCCGTGACAATCCGGCCAGTGTGGCCACCCACAAACTTCCGCGCGTGTCGCGGGCCATCGCTCCCACAAGATCGCTGCCCAATCCGGTTGCGTGAGTGAAGGTCTCCATGTGCCTTCCGGCAGGCGCATTGATCCAGTGCGTCAGCCCGCGCCGGGTACCGACCCACAGCGAGCCGTCCGTATCGACAAGTAACGAACGCACGAAGTCGTCAGGCAAACCGTCTGCGGAGGTAAAGGAATCCACCTTTCCATGTCGAATCAGATTCAGTCCATCCGGCGTTCCAACCCAGATATCTCCATTGGGTGCTGTCGCCAACGACAAAACCACATCGCTCAGCAGCCCATCGCTTACGGTGTAAGTCCTGGCTTTGGTCGGCCCGTTTGCAATCCGTGGCAGAGCATTCAGTCCGCTGCCGCTGGTTCCCACCCAAAGCGTGTCGGCACTGTCTTCCACAACGGTCGTCGTATTGTCAGAAGGGAGCCCTTCGCGTGTGCCGATGTTGCGGAAACGCTCGTCGCGAAGAATATGCAAGCCGCCGGTCTCAGTGCCCACCCACAAATTTCCTTCGCGGTCTTCTAAGAGCGAGAGAATCGATTCACTCGACAATGGATCGGTGACGGGCAGCTTATCGAGCTTGTCCGCGGCAAATCGCACCAACCCGCCGTTGGTGCCAATCCACAAGCTGCCCTCGCGGTCGAAAAAGAAAGTTTCTACTCGGCTTCCGGGAAGTTCGTGCCCGACGCTCCATGACATGTTTCTCTTGCCCTGCATCAGGGTGACGGTGCTCGTCGTCGCTTGTGCATGTTCTCCATTGGCCAGGGTGGCCGACATCACCGGGTTCAGGGCAGCATCTGCACTTTCTAACTTGTCGAATTGGACTGGGGTAATCTTCTCTCCTCGAATTCCAACTTGTCCGTTCTCAGTCGTGACGAGCACGAATCCTCGCGCATCCTCGGCAAGCGACCGCACTTCATTTCCCGGCAGCCCTTTCGCAGTTGTAAATGTCGTGACCACCCCGTCCTTCATCCGTCCCAATCCCGAACTTGTTCCCACCCACAGCGCGCCGTCGTGGGTGGCGAGCAGACACCGAATGTCGTTGCTGGGCGTCGCCGGGGTAGAAGTCGCGTCGAAAACCGAAAATGCATACCCGTCAAAACGCACCAGACCTGCCTCGGTAGCGAGCCACAGGAATCCATCGCTTGTCTGCGCGAGCGCATGCACGGTGTTTTGCGGCAGGCCGTTTTCCATCACCCAGGACTGGCGTCCGTACTCTGCCAACGGGGTGTTCGGCTCGAGAGCGAACGCCGCGAGCGCGCGCCACGACAGCAGAACTACAACCCAGAAGCTGGATATGAGAAACGCGTGCGGCCGGCTTGGTCGTCCGTGCCCTGAGATCGAATTGGAGTGCGCGTGGGTCAAAATTGCCGACGAGTGCTCTCCGGCTGGATTTTCAATGGCGCATTGCTGTGCACCTCAACAGTAATCGGAGCGGCGCAGAAATGAACAGTGGCACTCTAGCTCCGCTGTGACCTATCTGCGCTGAACTCAAACTATTGATTGACTTCAGGATCACTCGAATGGCCCAAGACAACGCTCAGGCCTCGTTCTACTCTGATGTTGTCTCCTGATTGGCCTCTACAATCATTGGCCTGTGATTTCAGGTGGCTGTTTATAACAGCCACCTGATTTTTTTTGGCTACGCCGTTCGTAAGCCCAGCCGCCGCGCCCTGGCCGGGGTCCTGGACGGAACTACGGGGATGGGCCGAATGAGCCGAATTTGGCCGGTTTTGCTTTTCGCGGGCTGTAGTTCCTCGTGCTGATTCATGGCGGCTCTGCTAGTCTTTTTTCGCATGAGCATGACAAATATTCGCGTTGAAAAGCGTTCTCCCCTGGCCATCGTCACGCTGGACCGCCCCAAAGTTCTCAATGCTCTCAACGCAACGACGTTGGCCGAGCTGGACTCCGCGTTTAACGACCTCGCCAACGATGCATCGATTCGCGTCATTCTGCTCACCGGGGCAGGAGGCCGCGCTTTCGCTGCGGGCGCCGATATTGGCGAACTCGCTGCCACCCAGCCGGAAGAAGGCCAGGTGTTCGCTTTGCGTGGGCAAGCTATTTTGCGCAGCATTGAGACGCTGGGCAAGCCGGTCATCGCCTGCATTCAGGGGTTTGCCCTTGGCGGGGGGTGCGAACTGGCCATGGCCTGCACCCTGCGCGTGGCTGCCGACGATGCCCGGCTCGGCCAGCCTGAGGTGAAGCTGGGCGTCATCCCTGGCTATGGAGGTACGCAGAGGCTGCCACGCCTGGTGGGCCGTGGGGTGGCCCTCAAACTGCTGCTCACCGGCGCCATCATCGACGCACAGGAGGCTTACCGCATTGGCCTGGTCGACGAGGTTGTGCCCGCCGCGCAGTTGATGGAGCGCGCCGAGACCCTTGCCCTCGAAATCGCCGCGAATGCGCCCCTCGCCATCACAGATACGCTCCGAGCCGTGGATGAGGGGCTCGATCTGCCCCTCGACCTTGCATTGATGCGCGAAGCAGCGCGGTTCGGCCATCTCTGCGGTACGGCCGACAAAGCCGAGGGCGCCCAGGCTTTTCTCGAAAAGCGAGCGCCGGTCTGGAAGGGTGAATAGCCGGGCGGAATCCGGCGGCCGGCTGGTATTCTGGGAGTGTGATTCAAGCTGTGCGTAGCAATGTGCGTGTCAACGTGTGTACCAAGGGATTCTCATTTTTGGCCCTGCTTCTGGTGTTGGGCCTTGGAGCCTGTCACAAAGAAGAGCAGGCGGTGGTCGGGGTGGCCCGGACAGCTGAAAATGCCGAGCACCGGGCTCAGCTCGTGGCGACTCTGCGCGACCAGCAGCGCGCCACCCTCGCCAACATTCCGCTTCCCACCAAGAGCATGTACGTGGACGTACACGAGCCCAGTGCGTGGGCCAATCCTTTCCTCTCGGTCGAGGCGGACAGACTCGACCTCCGCGTCAACTTGACCGATGCCAACCCCAGCACAGTGGGCGAGGGAACGATGCTGCGCCCCGCTGCCGCTCGCCGTCAGGAAGTCCAGTTGCGCCCAACCGAGTTGGTCGAAGCCGTGGTTGCGCTGCCACCGGGCGCCTGGCGCTATGGGCGCGTCATCGCCGTGGCGGAGGCCCCGGGAGCCAGCCGCAAAGACCGGCCCCGGATCCGCCGCAACGTCGAAGCCGCCATCCAGCAGCTCAACGATCTCGGAATCGTTGTGGAAGAGTGGCCAACACGGTAAGGCGGCGCGACGCGCTACCATTCCTGCGTGACCGCATTTTCTATTCTGAATAACCTCGCTCCGCTCGAACATGAGAGATTCTCATCCCACCGCGAGCTCGAAGCACGGCTGAAACAGGCGCTTCGTGGCGACGTTCTCTTCGATCTTGGCTCCCGGGCTCTCTACGCCTCTGACTCCTCCAACTACCGTCAGCTGCCCATCGGGGTCGTAAATCCCCGCGATGCGGCCGATGTGGAGGCCGCACTTGCCGCTTGCCGTGCGACTGGCGCCGCCGTGCTGCCGCGGGGCGCGGGTACCAGCCTGGCAGGGCAGTGTGCCAACGTGGCCGTGGTTTTCGACTACTCGCGCTACATGCATGGCCTCAGTTCCATTGATCCGGACGCAAAGCTGGCCACCGTGCAACCTGGCATTGTTCTCGATCGCCTGCGCGAGGCTGCCGAGCAGCACCACCTCACCTACGCTCCCGACCCGGCCACGCATTCGCGTTGCACTCTTGGCGGCATGATCGGCAACAACAGTTGCGGTGTGCATGGCCTGCTGGGGGGCAAGGTGGCCGACAACGTCGAGACCCTCGACATCGTGCTCTACGATGGCACACGCATGACCGTGGGCCGTACAAGCCCCGAGCAGATTGCGGCGGCGATACAGACCGGAGGGCGAATCGGCCAGGTATATGAAGGTCTCGCGCGCATCCGCGACCGCTACGCTGCGCTGATCCGCGAGCGATTCCCACGCATCCCCCGCCGCGTCTCCGGCTACAACCTCGATGAACTGCTCGATGAAAGCGGCTTCCACGTCGCTCGCGCACTGGTCGGTTCCGAGGGCACGTGCGTCAACGTGATTTCAGCCACGCTCAACCTCACCGCCAGCCCGCCGTACCGCGTCCTGGTCGTGCTGGGATTCGCAGACGGATTCCTTGCCGCCGACGCTGTCCCGCGCACCCTCGAACACCATCCCATTGGCCTCGAAGGATTTGACCAACTGCTCGTCGACTTCATTCGCCGCAAAGGCCTCGCGCTCAAGAACCTCGACCAGTTGCCATCGGGTTCGGGTTTTCTATTGGTTGAAATGGGGGCATGGACTGCCGAAGAGGCGCAGGCCCAAGCCGAGGCCATTGCGCGCGCTTCGCAAACCTGGCCCAACCCGCCCAGCGCCTACATCTGTACGCCTGCCGAAGCTGCCTCCGTGTGGTATGTTCGCGAATCCGCGCTGGGCGCCACGGTTTTTGTTCCCGGCGAGCCCGACCGCTGGGAAGGATGGGAGGACGCCGCGGTCCCTCCCGCACAACTGGGAGCGTATCTGCGCCGGATCTCCGCCCTGATGGCCGAGTACGGCTATCGCAGCCCCCTCTACGGGCACTACGGCCAGGGCTGTGTCCACACGCGCATCAATTTCGATTTTCGCTCGGAGCAGGGATTGCGGAATTTCCGCGAATTCATCGATCGAGCTGCCGATGTGGTTCTTAGCTTTGGCGGGTCGCTCAGCGGCGAACACGGCGACGGCCAGTCGCGCGCCGCCCTGTTGCCCAAGATGTTCGGACCTGAACTGATGCAGGCATTCCGCGAGTTCAAAGCCCTGTGGGATCCCGACAATCGCATGAATCCCGGCAAGCTGGTCGATGCGGTTCGCGTGTACGACCCGCTCGAGAATCTTCGCGACAACGTGCGGTGGGGCCAACCGCCCTCGGCGAGGCCACTTAACGAGAAAAGTGGCGCCTTGAAAGGGCACGACTTCAGTCGTGCCGTAAACGAGCTGGAATCAACGGGGGCTTTAGCCCTTGAGGCGCAGCATCTGGAAACGCATTTTGCTTTTGCTGCCGACAATGGATCGTTGGAGCGCGCGACGGAGCGCTGCGCGGGCGTGGGCGCTTGCCGCAAGACGGACAGTGGCGTGATGTGTCCCAGCTACCGGGCAACCGGGCAGGAGCAGCACTCCACTCGCGGTCGAGCCCGGCTGCTCTGGGAGATGCTTGCGGGCGATCTGCGCAAGGAGGGCTTCCAAAGCGAGGCAGTCCACGAAGCGCTCGATCTTTGCCTGAGCTGCAAGGCCTGCAAGACCGAGTGCCCCGTCCAGGTGGACATGGCTGCGTACAAATCGGAATTCCTCGCCCAGCGCTACAAAGGGAGGCTGCACCCGCTCCATCACTACATTTTTGGATTTGCCGACAAGCTCGCCCGTTGGGGCTCGGTCGCCCCCGCGCTCACCAACGCGCTTCTCACTGGCCCGGTCACCAGCCCAGTGGTCAAGCGCATCGCCGGCGTCGCGCAACAGCGCCAATTACCACGGTTGGCGCCGCAAACCTACCAAAAGATCCGAGCTGCAAATATGAGAGATACCCCAAGGCGCGAAGCGCAGTTGGCCGCACCGCAGGGGCCGCAGTTGGCTGCACAGCAGGGGCCGCAGTCGGCCGCACAGCAGGTGCTGCTTTGGACGGATACTTGGAACAACTATTATCACCCCCAGTCGCTTGCGGCGGCGGAAACGGTTCTAACCCTGGCGGGCTTCAGGGTGGAGACGCCGGCAGGGCACATCTGTTGTGGACGCCCACTCTATGATTTCGGCCTTCTTGGTGCTGCTCGCGCGTATCTTGCCAGGGTTCTCGATCGCATGGCTCCCCAGATCGAGGCTGGCATCCCGTTCATCTTTCTCGAACCCAGCTGCGCCAGTGTTTTCAAGGACGAGTTACTGGAACTCTTCCCCCACGATCCGCGCGCCGGCCGTTTGAGCCGGCAGGTCTGGCTGCTGGCGGATTGGCTCGCCAGCAATGCCGCCGATTGGACCCCCAACCTCACGGGCGCGCAAATCCTCGTCCACGGCCATTGTCACCACAAAGCTGTGTTTGGCGGACCGGCAAGCGAGATCGCTCTTCTGCGCCGTGCGGGGGCGGCGGTAGAGCTGATTCAGGCCGGTTGCTGCGGCATGGCCGGACCATTTGGCTTTGAAGCGGACAAATTCGATGTCTCCCGGAAAATTGCCAACGATGGCCTATTGCCGACGGTCGAGGCGGCCGGTCCCATGACGATCCTGGTCGCCGATGGCTTCAGTTGTCGTGAGCAGATCAGCCAACTCGGTCACAAGCAAGCGCTGCACTTTGCCGAGGTGCTGGCGCATAGCTGTGGCTGCGGAGGGTAACGTATCGGCTATTCCATATGAACTGCCTCGAACTCGGTGAAGTTGTCGAGGTGGTTCTTGATGACTTCGTAGCACTCGCACGATGAGTTCCGAAGCCCAGGCGCATCGAGAATGCGAATTTCGCCTCGGCTATAGTTGATAAGGCCCTTTTGCTTCAAAATCTCGGCCGCAGTTGAAACCGTCGGGCGGGTACCGCCTAGCATGTCGGCAAGGAACTCATGCGACATTTTGAATTGGTTGCTATGTGCCCGATCGGCGCAGATGAGCAGCCAACGCGCCAGGCGTTGCTCGAAATTGTGTTTTGCGTTGCATCCGGCCGACTGAATCGCCAGAAGGAGTTGGGCCTGAACATAGCGCAGAACCAAAGAATGAAACTCGGCGCCGCGCCGATATTCCTTTCTTGCACTCTCAACGGTGCAGGAGTAGCCATGCCCAGCAATCTGTGTATAGACGCGATTGAGACTCCTTTTCGTTCCCATCAGGGCCGAGACACCGATCACGGATTCATAGCCGAACATCCCTACCTCTACCTGCGACCCGTCTTTGAACGTGGTCGTCATCGATGCCATTCCCTCTTCAACGAAGTAGAGGCGCTCGATGGGGCTGCCGGGGTATTCGATTTCGTGCATGAGTTCGAATTTGACCGGCTGCAGACCGAGATGATCGACAATTTCGCTATCCAAGGCCCTCAAAACGCTGTTCTTGAACTCCATTTTGAGCATTGGTCCTCCTCGCCGGCGGTTCCTTGCCGCCAGTCTTTATGCAGCGACGATTGATACAAAACGTCGGTTGTGTCCGGCGTCGTACACACCTCAATGCGTAGGCCCGGTTATGCTCGTTTAGTGGCCGTCCCCTCCCCTTCCCACCCGGGGCGCCGATTGCACCTTTCGCTCGAAAATGCCTGATCGGCCGGCAATCCCTCGCAAACGAGGAACAATCCATGTTGAAACAGCGTAGACAGCCCCTCGTCTTTGTGGTCGACGACGAGAATGTGATCGCTTCGAGTCTTGCAACCATCTTGCGCCATCTTGGCTTCGACGCAACCCCATTTACTGAGCCGTTTGATGCATTAAAGGCTGCTCAGTTTCGGCATCCCGATCTGCTGATTACCGATGTTGTGATGCCGCAGCTCTCCGGGATCGAATTGGCGGTGCAGGTTGAAGCTTTCTGCCCCGATTGCAAAGTGCTTTTGTTCTCCGGGCAAGCTGCTACAGCGGATCTGCTTCAGGCCGCTCGTGCCGATGGGCATGACTTTGAACTCGTTCTCAAGCCGGTCCACCCTAAGGATCTGTTGAGTAAGATTCAGCAGCTGACGGGGAAAGTACCTCCATTGCCCTCCATCAAAGAATTGCTAGCTGGCCTCTGAATGGGATTTTCGCGCGCTCCAGAGTCTCTTCCCCGACGACAAGGAAAAGCAAGCGATAATTTCCTTCGCCCGACATAGAACCAGGCAGTCTTCAGGCGGTTTTGCCAATGGTGCTGCTTCACTAGCCTTTGGCCACGAGAAGACGACGCTCCTTTGAAAGCGGAGCGGCCATCGCGCTCGACTCTGTTCGTGTTCCTCTCTGCGGCACCCTGCTGCCCGCCCCGGTCCCCAATTGCGCTACCATAAAAAGACAAGACCCGAGGGCGCACATGTTCGTTGTCGTCTGGCAATTCGAAATTGCCGAGGAGAGGATTGCTGATTTTGAAGCCGCCTATGGGCCGGACGGCGTCTGGGCGCAGCTCTTTCGCTCCTCACCCCATTACCTGGGCACCGAGCTTTTGCGCGACGCCTATGTTTCCGGCGCTTATCTCACCGTCGATCGCTGGGCAAGCGATGAGGCGTTCCGGGCGTTCCGCAAAGATCACGATTCCGACTACGAGAAACTCGACCGTTCCTGCGATGCGCTCACCAGCCGCGAGACCCGCATCGGCGCCTACCTGGTTTGACCGGTTTAGGCGTGCGCTCCGCATTTCTGTCCGGGTTCCGAGGCGCAGCACTTCTCAAACGGAAAGCTCCAGCCTGATAAATTACGAAACGCTAATTCTTCGCGGCTTTCTTAGCGCTCGATTGTGTCGACAGCTGCACATTGGCGTAGTAGCCCGCGGTGGTGCGAACCTTCACGTCCGGTTTGTCCACCTGCACCTGCAGCGCGTGGAACTCGTTGGGCCGGTCGCCTGGCGCGCCCTCAAAGGTGAGTTCATAGCTCGTGCTGGCATCACGAATTGCTGTATTCAATTCGCTTGTAATATCTCTGCCGGTTGTCAACACCTGGCCTCCTGAATGCGCGGCAAACACCTGCAAGGACATGTGGGGATATTCAGCATTCTTCTCGAATGCGATGGGTTTCAAATAACCCTGATAAAAAAAGGGATCGGTCCTCCCCAGCTCAAACGGATTGAGAGCGTAGAGCGTGATGTTCGCTTCAGGCAGTCCGTTCGTCATCTCCACAATGTTGTTGAAGACCCATTTTCGCTCTGAGGGGTCCTCCTGATCCCCAGCCCTTGCAAGCGCTGGCCATCCCGGACTGATCACAAGAATCAATTTATGACCGGGAACAGTAGCCTCATAGGCAGCCAGTTGACCAAGCTGTCTGAGCGACATCTCCAGCATTTCCGCAAGCCCGTAGATTCCTCCACTCCTGTTAATCGCACGGAGGTCAGTCTGATACTTGTTGAAATCGGCCAGTAGGGCGTTGCCGTCCGTCGTCGAGCCCTTCTGCAATTTCAGGCCGCTCTCGCTCAGGATCCCGAGCGTCGTGGGGTACCTCAAGACGCCGCCGTCTTCTTTGAGAAACTCGTTGAGCTGTTCTCGCTGCCATGCCACAGCACCGAATCCGGTGTTGATGTTGTCGGCAACAATCACTACATGCACCGGGCTTGCGGCCGAAGAGTTCCCTTCGACAACCTGAAATCCGAGGAGCTTTTGCGGCACCTTGTTGTCAAGCAAAGTAAAGTCGCTTGCCTGCAGTCCACGCACCGGATGTCCCAATGCATCCACGACTACCACGTTGATTGACTTGAGCCCACGTCCGTCTGGCTGTCCCGAGGTTGCTTTAGGACTCGGCGAATCTTGTCCCGCAGATGGGGCATTCTGTGCGCGCGCAACAGGATTCTCAACATCGGGCAGCAGCCACAGCATCGTTGCAAATACGACATGAGCCACTCGCCTTCTGCGATAAGACCGGTTCATCCGGGTTCCTCTCATATAACCTGTTGCTCCTCATCATTGAGACTGTTCGCCGCGCTGCAATGTTGCAAATCTCTTGAACGTGATCTCCGCGATCACCCTGAAGCGATTCTCTTTTTCTTCGCTTTTTTCGCTGTCATTGTCTGTCCCATCCTGCTACAATCCGATCGAAATCTATTCCAGCCGCTGCGTGTTTCCTGTCATTCCCAACAAGCCGCGCCAAGCGAGCATTTTTGAGGAGAATCTCCCATGGCCATCGCCGATGAGCGCGCCAAAGCTGTAGAACTTGCCCTTTCGCAGATCGAAAAACAGTTCGGAAAGGGGTCGATCGTTCGCCTCGGGTCCAAAGAGGCCCTGCTGCCCATCGCGGTCATTTCCACCGGGTCCATCAGCTTCGACGCGGCTTTAGGCGTGGGCGGCATTCCCCGCGGCCGGGTGACGGAGGTCTTCGGCCCGGAGTCCTCGGGCAAGACGACCATTACCCTCCAGATCATCGCCGAAGCGCAGCGAGATGGGCGGCCTGGCAGCCTTTGTCGACGCCGAGCACGCCCTCGACCCCGGCTATGCCAAGAAACTCGGCGTTGACGTCGACAACCTGCTCGTTTCTCAGCCGGACAGCGGCGAACAGGCCCTCGAAATCACCGAGGCGCTGGTCCGGTCGGGCGCCATTGACGTGCTGGTCGTCGATTCCGTCGCCGCACTGGTTCCCAAGGCCGAACTGGACGGCGAGATGGGCGATTCGCACATGGGATTGCAGGCGCGGCTCATGTCGCAGGCTCTGCGCAAACTGACCGGCACCGTCTCGAAATCCCGCACCGCACTCATCTTCATCAACCAGATCCGCGAAAAGATCGGCGTCATGTTCGGCAATCCGGAAACCACCACCGGCGGCCGCGCGCTCAAGTTTTACTCCTCGGTGCGCGTCGACATTCGACGCATCGCCGCCATCAAGGAAGGCGACGCGGTAACCGGCAACCGGACCAAGGTCAAGATCGTGAAGAACAAGGTGGCTGCGCCTTTCCGCGAGGCCGAGTTCGACATTCTTTACGGCGAGGGCATCAGCCGCGAAGGCGACGTGCTCGATCTGGCGGTGGCGAACAACATTGTGGAAAAGTCAGGCGCCTGGTACAGCTACTCCGGTGAGCGCATCGGGCAGGGCCGCGAGAACACGCGCACATTCCTCAAGGAAAACAAGGATCTTTTCGCCAAAATGGATGCCGAGGTGCGCAAGAAGCTGAATATCGGCGCTGCGGCCAAGGCTGATGTGCCTGAGGTCCCGGCCACCGGCCCCGCCGAAGCCAAGGAAGCCGTTCGCGGCCGCAGGGCATAGGAACCCAGAGGCAGCATTTTAGTCAGGTGCCGCTGAGACAAATTGATCACTCAGAATTAGCGACAATGTCGCGGCCGCGAGGCTGTACATCGCCGGTCAGCTTCTGCTCTAGAATGAAAGCCGAATGAAGACCATCGGGCGAGCGGCATTACCGAATCCCTCGCGGTTGATGCTCAACTGGCTCGCGCTTCTCTGTGTATGCGTTTTTCCCGTCTCAGCGCAAAATTCCAGTATTTCAGCGGCGCCAGGCGCGGTTTCTCCCCCGACGACTCTTCCGGCCGGTTTTCACGGTGTCATCACTCTCGACGGCGCGTGGCGTTTTCACGATGGAGACGATCCGCAGTGGGCCGACCCCGGGTTCAACGATTCTGATTGGCCAACTGTGAGTCTTGGGGAGTCGCTATCAACGCAAGGAATCGACCCCTATTCCGGCTTTGCCTGGTATCGAATCCGGCTGCAGCCGCAGGTCGTCTCGCAATTAGGCGGAACGCCGGGAAGCCGGCAGCCGGTTCTGCTCGTAACGGGGAATTCAGTTGGGCAAATCGCTGTCTACATCAACGGCGTCGAGGCCGCCCACACACGAGGCATGGCAGAGCAGTTGGCCGAGTATCAATCTACCCCATTCATTGTTCCGGTTTCCGATTCGGGGCCCATCGACATTGCCATCCGCACCTGGGCGGGCCCCACCGTGACCATCAATCGTGGGCTGCTCGAAAAAGTCGAACTCGGCCCGGGCGGCGAGATGGCCGACAGGCTCGCATTATCCGTCGGCCGCCAATGGAACGAGTACGCCACATCAGCCCTCGTCCTCGCGTTTATCTTCCTGTGCGTCGCGTTGCTGGGCGGAGCGCTGTACCTGGCCCAGCGCAATCACTCCGAGTATCTGTGGCTGGCGATTCTCTGCGTGTTTGCCGCCATTGGCCGGGCGGCGCATGCCGTGTTTGGACTCGCGCTGGTTTCCATGCCGGTATATCGCATTTTGAGCATCTTCGCGGGCTTCATCTTCGCTGCGGTCACGATCGAATTTGTATTCCGCTTTACCGGCAGCCAGGCGCGCCGCGCCGTGAGGGCAGTGCAACTCGTAGTATTGCTCGTTCCATTCGTGCAATTCGTACCATCGGCAACATTCGACGGCGCAGCCTCGATTGCAGCAGAGGCGGCATTCTGCGTTCTGGTCACGGTGATGCTTTTTCAGGCCTGGCGTCGCGGCCGTGGAGACGCTGGAGCGATGCTGTTGCCCTTCTTTCTTGCTGCGTCGACCGACCTGGTTGACTCGGGAATCAGTTTTGCCAGCGGCAAGCACTGGCTTCCGGAGCGGTTCGCCTCATCGACCTTTCATCTCGGCCCCATCGCCTACAGTGTCGGCAACATCACCGACGTCATTTTCCTGAGCAGCCTGATCGCTGTCATCCTCTACCGGTTTATCCGCGTCAGCCAGGACGAGCAGCGTGCCCATGCCGAGATCACCGCGGCGCGCAGTGTGCAGGCCCTGCTCATCCCGACCCAGCTACCGTCGAACAAGAACTTCATGCTCGAAAGCGCCTACCTGCCGGTGAACGGCGTAGGCGGAGACTTCTTCCAGGTTCTGCCCTTGAAGGACGATTCGTTGCTCATCGTTGTCGGCGACGTCAGCGGCAAAGGCCTGCAGGCCGCCATGAATTCCAGCACCCTCGTCGGCGCGCTGCGTAACGAGCTTTCTCACGATCCGGCGACGGTGCTTGAGCACCTCAACCGCGTCCTCATTGGAGCGGTACCGGTCCAGGGCGCCGTGCCGGAACTTGATTGTGCGCCGTGCTTCGCCACCTGCCTCTGCGCCCGCATCTATCCATCGGGCGAGATGACTGTCGCCAACGCCGGCCACCTCAGCCCTTATCGCGACGGCCGGGAACTGGCCCTGCCGCCTGGTCTGCCCCTGGGCGTCATTGCCGAAGCCCAATACGAACAAATAACTTTCCATCTGAATCGCGGGGACAGGCTGGTCTTTCTGTCCGATGGTGTGGTGGAGGCGACCAACGCGCAGGGCGAACTGTTCGGCTTCGAACGCACACAACAAGTGAGCAACGAATCTCCGCGCTACATCGCGCAAACTGCGCAGCATTTCGGGCAAACCGACGATATCACTGTGGTTTCTCTCTACGTGACCTCCCGCGCCGCGCAGCGCAACAGCGAAGAATTCGTCCATTCAAGCTGACTGCATACACCTCTAAAATGGGACGCTCCCGGTCGTCGGATTGACGGAATGCCGTAGAATCCCTTTTGAGTCCTCTCAATGAGCGTGAAAGCCCTCTATCCCGGCACTTTTGACCCTCCGACCAACGGCCATATCGATCTGATTCAACGCGGCTCCCGGCTTTTTCAGCACCTGACCGTGGCCATCCTCATCAATCCCGTCAAGAATCCGCTTTTCACGGTTGAGGAGCGGGTGGAGATGCTGCGGGAGTCAACCGGCGCGCTGGGCAATGTCTCCGTAGCCACCTTTGACGGCATGATGGTCGAATTTGCCCGCCGTTTGGGAGCTACGGCAGTTTTGCGCGGGATCCGCGCCATCTCCGACTACGAATACGAATTTCAGATGGCGTTGATGAACCGGCGTCTTGCTCCTGAGATCGAGACGGTTTTTCTGCAACCGGCCGGGCGCTATTCCTTCATCAGCTCGCGCATGCTAAAGGAAGTCTTCAGCTTTGGAGGCGACGTGAGCGGCCTCGTTCCGCCCAATGTGCTGAAGCGCCTGCGCGGGCGGATCAGCGGCGCATAAGGCAAAGCCTGAGATTTCTCTCGCCCATATGCAAGTGAAAATCCGCTGTATGGATCGTCGGCAAGTGCATTGTCGCTTTACCGCTCGTTGAACCGTCGCCCATGGCTTGAAGACATGTCCCTCGCTTTCGTGTGAATAACTGCGCCTTTTCAAGAGGTATCAGACCCTTACCCCTGCTCCTCCAAGTGTTCCAGACTCGCCGCATGTCAGGGGCAGTCTTCTGTCATCTGTCACCTTAATTCTAAGCACCCTGATTTCCCGGGTCGCCCGCCTGCAGCTCCGCGATTTCCTCCTCCTCTGCGTCCGCCAGGACGGGCTCCTCATTTGCCTCTGCGTCTCGCCTTCGAACGGCGGCCCCTTGAGGGTCCGTTATGATATCGACCCACTTCTCGTGAGGCGTGGGCTCGGCGTCGTAGTTGTCGTGCCAGTTCCACCACTTGTACGGCGGGGTCTGGGGGTAACCTTCAGGCGAATCCTCCCAGGTTTCCTGACGGCCGAGCGCCGTCATATCGAGGTAGCTCCAGGTGGATCCCATCGCCTCGTCGCCACGGCCATTGATGAAATAGGTGCGGAACACCTTGTCGCCGTCGCGGATGAATGCATTGTGGCCGTGCCACTGATCCACGCCGAAGTCCTTGTCGAAGCTGTCGGTCATGGTGTACCAGGGCATCTCCCAGCCCATGCGCGCCTTCAGGCGCGCGATCTCCGTCTGCGGCGCGCGTGAGGCGTAGGCGAGGGTGGTGTCGCGAGCAGTCAGATGGGCCAGGTGGGCCACCTGATCAGCGCCCAGGGAGCAGCCGCGGCAGGCGTGCTCGGGCCAGCCGAACACCCCAGGCTCGAAGAAGGCGCGATAGACGATCAACTGTCTGCGGCCCTCGAACAGGTCGAGCAGGCTAACCTTACCCTTGGGACCGTCGAACTCGTACTTCTTCTCCACCGGCATCCACGGCATCCGCCGGCGCGCGGCAGCCAGCGCGTCACGGGAGTGGGTCAAGGCCTTCTCTTTCACGAGGAGCTGCTGCCGCGCAGCCTCCCACTCCGTCTCCGACACGACCGGGGGCGTATTCATCGCGGGATGGCCTTTCCCGTGTTCATTGTTCCTCTCCTTGCTTGTTGCCATCTGTGGCGTCATCGTTTTTTCTCCCTTCGTCGGATTTCGGCCTTTCGTTTCATCCTAGATATGACCGTGTGTCTGGCGGCCAAGTCCATATATATACTGATGCGGATTTCGCGCTCCGGTAATCGAGAAGCTTCTGGCGACTCCCCACCACGACGAGCGTGCAGGTCGCTCGGCGAGCGATATCTGGGCATCTCAACTGTCGATATCAGGCCAATGCGCTCACCGACAGGCAAACTGCCTGAAGTCCAATTAAGTCTCCGCCATCTTCTGCTTCGCAAGGGCTCCTCTAGTGCATTGGCAATTTGCCAACAGTTGACATGTTCCAGATCGACAACGGGGTAGACTGATCTCGAGACTCCTGGTCGCCTGTTGAGGCGCGGGTGCCGAATGAGACTTTCCCCGGCGATTAGAAAACTGCGGTCATTCGAGCGGCGCTTTCGTCATGCGCGAATGGTTGCGCGTGCACTCAAATCTCGGGCGCATCCCATCCTTGCCCACATCATTCCCATCCGCCGCTGCAATCTCTCCTGCGCGTATTGCAACGAATACGACAAAGTATCCAGCCCGGTGCCGACCGGCGAGATGCTGCACCGCATCGATCTTCTCGCTGCTCTGGGGACGGAGATCATTACCTTCAGCGGCGGGGAACCACTGCTGCACCCGGACCTCGACGCATTGATCCGGCACATTCGCAAACATGGCTGCATTGCCACGCTGATCACCAACGGATACCTTTTGAGTACGGAACGCATTCGACAGTTGAACCGCGCCGGCCTGGAGCACGTGCAGATCAGCATCGATAACGTGGAACCCGACGAGGTCTCGAAAAAGAGCCTGAAAGTCCTGAATAAGAAGCTTGAATGGCTTGGCGAGTTCGCTGAGTTTGAGGTCAGCATCAACTCCGTGGTTGGAGCCGGCGTGAAGCATCCTGAGGACGCGCTCACCATCGCGCGCCGCGCATTGGAACTGGGGTTCGAGACGACGGTGGGCACGATTCACGATCACAAGGGGCAATTGCGTCCTTTGCAGGATGCGGACAGGACCGCCTACGAGCAAATACAGAAGGAAAGAAAGCCGGGGTTTTGGGCATTCGCCTACGACAATCTTTTCCAAAAGAACCTGGCGGCCGGTCAGCCGAATGACTGGCAATGCCGTGCCGGAAGCCGCTGTCTCTACATTTGCGAGGACGGGCTTGTGCACTATTGCTCGCAGCAACGAGGGTACCCCGCTATCCCGCTGGAGCGATACGGTGCCGAGGATCTGGAGCGCGAGTATTGGACCCGGAAATCCTGCGCTCCGTATTGCACGATTTCCTGCGTACACCGCGTTGCGATGATCGACCTGGTACGGGAGGATCCGCGCCAGGCGTTGGCGAAATTCTTTCCGCCCCCGGAGCCGGGCGCGCCCGCTCAAATTCCTTTGGGCGTAAAGGTGCTCTCCTCTCTGTTTGTTCCAGCGGAGGATGGCAAGCCTCAGAGCGCGATGACGAAGGCGATGGCGACCGGTGTGAGAAGGCTACTCGGGATCAAGTGAGCGCCCCACGCGGCAAGAACGATCAATGCTACCGCCGCTCCCAGCCACACATCGATGGCGTAGTGGTATCCGCCCACGATGGCCGCCACGCCGATCCAGATGGCGATGGCAAGAAAAATGGCGCCGGCGATCGGAACATAATGCAGCAACACAAAGGAGATGGCGAGCGCGCAGGCGACATGGGCGCTGGGAAATGAAATCGCCGCAATGCTACCATGCTTCAGAATCCACAGATTAAAGACGCGGCTCCGAGTTCGCGCTCCTGCGGCGCTCGCCTTTCTGGGAATATCCCGTGGCGGCAGCGCGGGCACCAGCGGAGTGAGCGCATAGCAGAGATAAGTCGGGATCAGAACGATTGGCCAATATGTAGTCGCATAGCGTCTCATCCCGGCCGCGTAAAGAACCGCAAGTCCGGCCAGCGGCAGCGGGTAGCAGAGCATGTAGGCCCATTCCATCGAAAGGCGAGAGAAGCGGCCGAAGGCCAGGACTCCGGGGTGGAGCAGCTTTGCCAGATGGCGGTCGGACTCCACGAGCCAGCTCTGGATCTTTGGGTTCGGCCCGGTGAAAAACTGGCCTGTCTGGTAATACGGCACGAGCATGATGGCCACGGGGAGCCAGTCGCGAAAAATGGAGGCCGGACGGGGCGCAAGAACATAGATCGAAAAGCGGCCCATGAGGACTAGAGCTACCCCGAACGCCCCGATAAGGGTTACGACCGCACGGCGCCTAGCTGAGAGTGGGTTAATCCACGCAGCCAAAGCAAGCATTACGGCGAAACTTGCTTGTATCCACTCGGAAGTTCGCATCGATCTTCCGCTTTCTGTGGTTCGTTGAATTCCCAGGTTCTGTCACCAACAACTGTAAGCGGATCACGGTAAACGCAAGGTGAATGTGGAGTTGCGACGGCACAAAGAATTGGAAAGGGACCAGCTCAGTCAACGGAGAAGCTCGTCAGCACAGGAACGTCAGGGCGTGTTCAATTTCACGATACAGTTCGGTTCGCGGCCGTAGTCGCAGGTTTCGTGATTGCCAACGGCCGAGGCGCTCGCCGACAGGGGAAACTGCCTGCGGTCCAGTTAAGTCTCCGCCATCTTCCGTTCAGGTTTCCCTCCTGCCCAAAATCTGTAAAGATAGAAGTGTCATGACAGTCACCGCTCCCGCAAAAGTCTTTGCCGATCGCATCGGCCGCATTGAAGTCTCCGCAACCATGGCCGTGGCCGCCGAGGCCGCCAAGCTGCGCGCGCAGGGCGCCAACCTGGTGGATTTCGGCGCCGGCGAGCCGCACTTCCCCACCCCGCGCCACATCAAGGACGCGGCCATCGCCGCCATCGACGCCAACTTCACCCGCTACACCGTCGTGCCCGGCATTCCCGACGTGCGCAAGGCCATCGTCGAGCGCCACGCCTGCGACTTCGGCTCCGACTACTCGCATCGACGAGGCCATCTTCACCACCGGCGGCAAGCTGGCGCTGTTCAACACCATCCAGATCCTGGTCGATCACGGCGACGAGGTGATTCTGCCCGTCCCCTACTGGGTCAGCTTCAAAGACATCATCCAGTACGCGGGCGGCAAGGTGGTCTTCCTCGAGACCAGCGAGGCGGAGAGCTTCCGCATCACCGCCGACGCCATCGAGCAGGCCATTACGCCGCGCACCAAGGCCATCATTCTCAACTCGCCGTCGAACCCGGCCGGCTCGGTGGTCTCGGCCGAGGATCTGGAGCGCATCGTCCACCTCGCCCACGAGCGCGGCATTTACCTGCTTCTGGACGAGTGCTACGTCTACCTGAACTACGCCGGCAAGCCCGTCTCCGGCGGCTCGTTCACCTGGGCCAAGGAGCACATGGTCATTCTCGGCTCGCTCTCGAAGACCTACTCGATGACCGGCTGGCGCGCCGGCTACGCGCTGGCCTCAAAGTCCGTGGTGGCCAATCTGAGCAAGCTGCAGTCGCAGTCCACGTCGAATGCGACCAGCTTTGTGCAGAAGGCGGCCATTGCCGCGCTGGCCGGCTCGCAGGAGTGCGTAGCGGAGTTCCGCGCCGAGTTCATCGACCTGCGCGACTACATGCTGGCCAAGCTGGCCGCGATTCCCGGCGTCACCTGCACCAAGCCGGAAGGCGCGTTCTACGTCTACCCCAATATCTGCGCGTTTCTGGGCAAGGGCGGCATCCACACGGCGACGGAGCTGGCCACGCGGCTGCTTCACGAGGCCCATGTGGTCACCGTGCCCGGCGAGGCCTTCGGCACCGGCGAGCACATCCGCATCTCCTACCCGGTGACCAAGCAGAACATCGACGAGGGCACGCGCCGCATGGGCGAGTTCCTGACTGGTCTGGCGTAGGAGCTTCGCGGATTTTGCATCGTCCTACGCCTCAAGGACAGGCTCATTTTGACTGCGGAGTGTGACCCGAGTCACCCTTTCGCGCTAATTCTCGCCCGAGCACTGTGCAAACCTGCCTTCGTTCGAGTAGGATGTGTCTTCCATGTCGAACGCGATCGATTTTCGACCCGTGATTCTTGCCGGTGGCAGCGGAACCCGCTTCTGGCCCCGATCTCGCCGCGCCCGCGCCAAGCAGGTTCTGGCGCTGGACGGCGAACGTTCCATGATTCAGCAGACAGTGGAGCGCCTGAAGCCGCTGGCTACTGCTGAAAAGACCTGGGTCATCACCAACGAATACCTCGCCCACGAGATCGCCGATCAGTTGGCGGGCGTTCCCGCAGGGCAGATCTTGCAGGAGCCGGTGGCGCGCAATACCGCCCCGGCCTGCGGCCTGGCCGCCTTTCTGATCGAGCGGCAGAATCCTGATGCGGTGCTGGGCATTTTCCCGTCAGACCACGTCATCGCCGACGAGCCGCGCTTTCTGAAGGCGCTGCAAAAGGGCATCCCACTGGCCGCAGCAGGCGACAACATCGTGGTTCTGGGCATTGAGCCGACGCGCGCCGAAACCGGCTACGGCTACATCGAGACCGGCGATTATACAAAGGACGATACCGCTCTGCACGTCCGGCGCTTTACCGAGAAGCCCAATCAGAATCGGGCCGAGGAGTTTGTGGCCGCGGGCAATTATTTCTGGAACTCCGGCATGTTCTTGTGGTCCGCGCGCACCCTGGCGAATGCCGTGCGCGAACATCTGCCGGAGACCGCTCCGCTGCTGGAAAAAATTGCCGCCGCTTACGGAACCGCCGGGGTTTGATGAGGTTTTTCGCTCTCTTTACCCACAATGTGAAAACATTTCCGTGGACTACGCTGTGCTGGAGCCGCGTTCCGCCAAGGGCGAACATCTTTCCCACCTCTACTGCCTGCCGGCAGAGTTCAGTTGGAACGATCTCGGCTCATGGTCCTCGCTTTACGAGTATCAGCTTGAAACACGCCTGCGCGGCGACGGCGACGGCAATGTCGCCGAGTCCGAAGGGCACATCACCATCGAGGCCGGCAACAACTATATTTACAGTCCGAAGAAATTCGTCGCCCTGGTCGGCGTCGAGAACCTCGTCATTGTCGATACCGAAGACGCGCTGCTGATTGCCCATCGCGACCACTCCCAGGACGTCGGCAAAATCGTCAAGGAGCTGGGCATCTCCGGCCGCGACGAATTGATCTGACCGCTCGGCCGCCATGCGCCGGAAGAGCTGAAACCACCGTGCTCGTCCATTCGCCTCCCATCTCCGAGGAAAGACTGCGCGGGGAACCAGGAACTGCTGGAGAGGCTGTGGTTAGCCGAAGACGCCTGATTGAGAACGGAATACTGATGGCTGCGGGCTTCGCGACGAGGCCCATGCTCTTCGCCGCGCCGTTGGGTAGGGATAACTATTCCGGCGCTGATGACCCCTTGAAGACATGGACAATTGGCAACGATCGGATCAAAAGAACACTTGCCTTCCATCCTGCAACCGGGCTGTTGACGGAACAGTTGACTGACCTGTCGACCCACGCGGACTTCATTCTTTCGGGAAAGATCAACATGGGCATGGCACGGGAATTCTCTTTCCTGTGTGACGGGCATTTGTGCGAAGGCACCAACTCGGAATTCGAATTGGTCAATTCCGGCGAGTCGGCCCTTTCGCAGGGAAAATCACTGACTGTGCGCCTGCGCCATAAGATTCTCGCGCTGGAAGTTTCGGTGATCTACATCGTGTATGACGGGCATCCGGCAATTCGCAAGCACCTGGTATTGCGGAATACTGGCACGGCTACTCTTCGTTTTTCGCATCTCTGCATCGAGGCCGTGGGAGTTTCGCTTGGGCCGGAGAGTGAGACCACGTTGCTGACACAGTACGGCACGATTCCCCGCGAAATCTTCTACACGGGCCACTCTGAAGATGCGGGATTGCTGGTGGCCAATGGTCGAACTGGCGTCGGCGTGGCCATCCTCAGCGAAGTTCCTGGTTACATGAAACGTACCGAGATCAGCGGCTGGGACGATCCAGACCACGTACGCATCGGGGTTCTCTACGATACGGATCTAATGCCCTTTGAACGCGCAGTTGGCGGTGGTGAAGAATTCAAGACGGCCGCAGCGTCGCTCGTGACGTTTCGCAATGGAGACGGATTCCACGATCCGCACTGGCTGCTGCCCTCTTACACGGCACAAGTGTTGACGCGGCGAATCGACAACGAGGGTCCGCCGTGGATCTACAACACCTGGGAGCCGTTCCAGCGAGGCATTAATCGCGATATAACGCTTGCCTTGATCGATGCGGCAGGCGCGATGGGAATGGACATCTTCACCATTGACGATGGGTGGCAACAGGAATACGGCGAAAACAATGTCAACCTGGACTCCTTTCCGGGCGGGTTGAAACCTATTCAGGATGCCGTCGAATCCCGGGATATGCGGCTTGGTCTGTGGATTCCGATGGCAGCGATCGGAACATCGACGGAGGACTACCGCAACCATCCGGAATGGGCGGCGCTGGATCAGCAAGGGAAGCCCAAAACCACATCCACCGCCGCGGGTTCAAAGGTGGTGATGTGCCTGGCATCTGCATATCGCGACGCCGCGGCTGCGCGGATTATCGACGCGATCGAGCGATTTCACCTGGCCTATGTCAAGCTCGACCTGACCACTATATTCAACGCCTATGGCGAGGCGCCCGGGTGCTGGGCCAAAGGCCATGATCATGAGAACTGGTCCCAATCGCTGAACATGATCTATGAAGGCATTGCATACGTGACCAGCAAGGTGTATCAGAAGCGTCCCGACGTGCTTCTTGATCTGACCTTCGAGCTTTGGGGCCAGAAGCACGTTATCGATGCGGGTCTTCTTTCGGCAGGCGATCTTGATTGGATGAGCAATGTGGACGACAGGCAGCCGGATTCCGCAGGCCCTTTGCAGGCTCGGCAATTACTCTATCAACGCGCGGCATCCATCCCTGTCGAGTGCATGCTGATTGGCAATATCCACGCGGAACTGCCGACGATTCAGGAGAGTTTTGCCACCGCGATTGGCTCAGCGCCTCTGCTGCTCGGCGACCTGCGGAAACTCAGTGGCGCCGATCGCCTGTGGTATCACGATAAAATCGGTTGGTTCAAGAAGCTGAGAGAGATTACGAAGATCAGCGAAAGCTTTTTCCCGCTTGGCAGTTGGCTGCAACCCACCCCTTCTGCGTGGGACGGGTTCGCGCGACTGGCGCACAGCGGCGACGGGATGATCGCGATTTTCCGGAACAAGTCGAGTGCTGCAGCGGCCACGGTGCAGTTACCGCTGATTCCTGCGGGGAAATACCGCGTGCGCTCGATCATGACGGGTAAGGAGGTCGGTGTCTTTGACAGTTCCGACTGGGCTCGCGGCGTATCAATCCCGTTCTCAGATGCGGATACGGTCGAAGTAATCGAAGTGACGGCTGTCAAAGGTTGAATCCAACTTCGACCGGGAGAACTTTGGCCGGCCGGGACTCCAGCACTCTCAGGAGGGCTGGTACCTGAACCGCTCTGCTCCCGAGTCAAGCTTTCGGCATCCATTAACCTAATGCATACGGAGATATTTAACCAAGATATGCCTCACCCTGTAATCAAGTTTGGCACCGACGGCTGGCGCGGTGTGATCGCCGACGACTTTACCTTCGCGAATGTGCGTGTGGCCGCAGAGGCTATTGCCGCTTATGTCCATGCCAAAGAGGACCCTGCCAAGGGGCTCTGCATCGGCTACGACACGCGCTTCGAGTCGGAAGCTTTTGCGCGCGCCTGTGCAGAAGTCGTCGCGGCAACCGGGATTCCCGTTCTGATGGCCAACGACATTACGCCCACCCCTGCGCTGAGTTTCGGCGTGCGCGAGCGCGGAGCCGCTGGCGGCATCATGATCACCTCGTCGCACAATCCAGCGCAATGGAACGGTGTGAAGTATAAGGCCTGGTATGGCGGCTCGGGAAAGCCATCCATCATTGCTGAAATCGAGTCCCACCTCGGCCAGCCCGTCGCCCGGTCTGCGCAACCTGCGGCGATCACCGAGGTCGACTTTCTGCCTACTTATCTCAAGGCCATCGAAAGCTTCGCCGATCTCGACCTGATTTCGAAATCGGGCATGAAGTTCTGCGTCGACTCGATGTATGGCGCCGGCCTCACTTTTCTCTCTGACATCTTCGCCCGCATCGGCGTCGATCATGTACAGATTCGCGGCGATGTGAACCCGCTTTTCCCCGGCATCAATCCTGAGCCGATCGAGCCGCACATTCGCGCGCTGGGCGAAGCGGTCGTAGCCCACCACTGCGACGCTGGTCTCTGTACGGATGGCGACGCGGACCGGATCGGGGCAACCGATGAGCACGGAGTGTTTGTCGATCCGCACAAGATTTTCTCCGTGTTGCTTAGCTGGGTGCTGCGGCGCAAGGGCTGGCCCGGCGCTGTGACTCGAGCCTTCAACACCACCAAAATGCTCGATCGCATTTGCGCAAAACATGGTCGCGAACTGATCGAGCATGGCATCGGCTTCAAGTTCGTATGCGACTACATGCTGGAGCGCGAGATCGTGATGGGCGGCGAAGAGTCGGGGGGCATCGGCTTTCAGCGTCACCTGCCGGAGCGCGACGGCTTGCTGAACGCACTGCTGCTCGCCAACGTGATGGCGGAGGAGCGTAAGACGCTGGGACAGCTTGTTGCCGATCTTCAGGCCGAGTACGGAGAACATCAATATGGCCGCATAGACCTGCAGATTCCTGACGAGATGAAGAACGGCGCCATCGCAAGGGCCAAAGCGCTCCGGGTCGGCGATCCGGCGTTTGCCAGAATGCCCATGCTGCGCATGGAGACGATGGACGGCGTGAAGTTCTTCCTCGACAATCCAGAAGCCGCGACAAAGCCGAATGCCGCCGAGACCTGGATTCTGCTGCGCGCCAGCGGCACCGAGCCGTTGCTGCGCATCTACACCGAATCGTGCTCCAAGGATTCAGTGGCCCGGCTGCTCGAATCGGGCCGAGCCTTTGCCATGGGAAACTAGAACTGGTTCGATAGACGTTCTTCAGAGTTGCAGCATTGATCACTGCCAACTGTTCACTGACCACTGTCGACTGACCGCTGCTCCGGAGGAGCCCCATGTTCATTCACATCTTTGGATTCCGCTGGAAACCGCAGGCTACCGAGGCCGACAAAGCCCGCGCCGCGCATGACATTGTTGCCTTCCGTGACCACGTCCTCGGATTGATCGACGTGCATGTCGGGCCCAACGTGTCTCCACACGGGCAGGGATATACCTTCGCGGGCCTGATGACCTTCACCGATAAGGCAGCGGCCGACGCGTATACGAAGCATCCCATGCATCTGGCTTTGCTGCAATGGCTGCGCCCGCTCATCGATCCCGTCGAATTGGATTTCGAAGCATAGAGCGTGCGACCGCTGGAACCCGTTAAGGCCGCGTCCGCTGGAACATGCGCGCGTCGAAGACAAACTGCTGCGGCGCCTCAATCTTCACTTCGGTCATGCGCGGATGCATCGGGTTTACCAACACATTCCACTCCACGCGCAGCGCTGCCGAAGGAACCTCGATGGCCAGAGAACTGCCGTCGTGCATCCATTGGTCTCCGAGGGCACGCAGCGGCGTCACCTCGGCGGTCCACCAGTGCGGCGGCAATTGATCCGGCTCAAGTCGCCGCGCAGGTTCGCCGTCGGGCAGCTCGGCCGCGATGAAAACCAGGTCATCGGGCTGCAGGTTCGGTTCGAGGTGGACAAACAACTCAATCGCCGCCAGCGCCAGTGATGACGACGCGTAGACCATCGGCACGCCGGGCGAGTTCCACCGCCCGCCGAAGCGCCGCGCACCATGCCCCGAGAAAGCCTCGGCCGCGTGGCGCTCGCGGCAGATGCGCCAGATGCGCATCAGCTATATACGCCGTACGCGATGCGGCCCAGCACGTCTTCGACTTCGCGCACGCCGGGATCGGTGTCCAACTGGTCCAGTGGGCGCCCTCCGCGCAGTGCGCGATTTGGCGTCTTGAGCCACTCGGCTGCCTTGGCCTCGTCGCCCAGCGTCTCCGCTGCAGTCGAGTAGACTTGCGCCAGCCGCACGGCGCGGTCCGACTCGGCAGCCGTAAGCCGCGAGTGTTGCGCCAACCGGCGTGTTAGCGTGCGCTTGGGAATGCCGATTTTCTCGGAGATTTCCGCTTGCCGCAGTTGCATCCGCTCGGCCAGCAGGAACAGCGCCTTGACCGGGAGCCCCTCGCGCACCAGCTCAGCCAGGGCGCCGCCATTGCCGATCGACCGGCCGAGTACGCCTTCGCCGCCCAGCACTTCCTGCACGGTGTGCGTCGCCATGATTCACCTCTGTCTGAAGTATACGCCATTTGGCTAGATAAGAAGCGCCAAATCGCGCGGATACCCCAGATCTCGTCCGCCGCGGCGGATGAGACCAGGGAGAGCGTGGACTTACGTAATTACTGCGACTTTCGCCTTCTTGCCTAGCCGCACCACGATCCGCGCGGGCAGGGAAGCGACCGGAACCACAGCATTTCCGGCCACTTCCCCATCGAGCTTCACGGCCTTTTCGGCGATCTTGCGGTTGGCTTCCGCACCGCTGGCAGCCAGCCCCAGATGCACCAGCAGCTTAGGGACCCGAATGTGATTGGGTTCAGTGCCAGCCACTTCCGCATAGGGAAGCAAGACCTCTTCCAGATCCTCACTTTCGGCTTTTTGCTGGAACATCCGCGCCCAATTCTCATCGGCGCTTTGGGCCGCCGGTGCGCCGTGAAAACCCGCTGTAATGGTCCGGGCCAGGCGCTTCTTGGCCTCCATGGGATGTAGCTTTCCTGCTGCAACTTCGGCTTGCAGACCATCCACTTCCGACTGCTTCAGGTCGGTCAGAAACAGCCAGTACTTCCACATCAGTTCATCGGAGATGCTCATGAGCTTGCCGTACATCTCGGCAGGCGGCTCGTTGATGCCGATCGCATTCCCCAGCGACTTCGACATCTTCTGCGTACCGTCAAGACCCTCAAGAATCGGCGTCATCAGCACGATCTGCGGTTTCTGGCCGTAGTGGCGCTGCAGCTCGCGTCCGCACAGCAGGTTGAATTTCTGGTCCGTGCCACCCAGTTCCACATCGCATTCCAGCGCAACCGAGTCATACCCTTGCATCACGGGATAGAGCAGTTCGTGCAGGCTGATGGGCTGCTCTGCCTGAAAGCGCTTATGAAACTCGTCACGCTCCAGCATCTGCGAGACCGTAAAGTGCGCAGTCAGCCGAATCGTTCCTTCATAGCCCAGCTTGCCGAGCCACTCGGAGTTGTAGCGGACCTCGGTTGCCTTCTCGTCGAGAATTTTGAAGACCTGTTGCTTGTAAGTCTCGGCGTTGTCATCAATCTGCTCGCGCGTGAGAGGCTTGCGCGTCACGTTGCGACCCGTCGGGTCGCCGATCAGCGAGGTAAAATCGCCTACCAGGAAAATCACGGTATGCCCGAGCTGCTGAAAATGCCGCAGCTTGCGCATCAGCACCGTATGGCCCAGGTGGAGGTCGGGGGCGGTCGGATCGAACCCCGCCTTCACGCGCAGCGGGCGGCCAGTTTTGCGGCTGTCTTCAAGGCGCTCGCGCAGATCGGCCACGCGGATGATCTCCGCCGCGCCCTTCTGCAGCAAATCAAGTTGTTCGTCTACCGGTAAGAACGTGCTCATGCCGTAGTTCAGTATACGGGGCGGTGCATGCGGCAGCCTTTGAGGCCAGTGTGTCCCCCGATCACTGATCCCTGACCACTGACCACTGACGACTGATCTCAATCCTTGTAAACTGTATCCATCATGGAAGAATTCAGCCGTATCCAGCGCCTGCCCCCGTATGTCTTCAACATCACTGACGCCATGAAGCGTTCCGCCCGCAAGCGCGGCGAAGACATCATCGACTTCGGCATGGGCAACCCCGACGGAGCCACGCCCAAACACATCGTCGACAAGCTGGTTGAGGCAGCGCAGAAGCCGCAGACCCATCGCTATTCGGTCTCGCGGGGACTGCCGCGGCTGCGCAAGGCCATCTGCAACTGGTACAAGACGCGCTACGACGTCGACCTCGATCCGGAGACCGAGTCCATCGTCACCATCGGATCAAAGGAAGGCATCGCGCACCTGTGCCTCGCTATTCTCGACTCGCGCGACACGGTGCTGGTGCCCAACCCCAGCTACCCCATCCATATCTACGGGCCGGTCATCGCCGGAGCGCACGTGGTCAGCGTCCCGATCACCGACTGCGAACAGTTCCTGGCGCAGCTTGAAGACTTGATTCCGCGCATGACGCCGCGGCCCAAGGCGCTGATCGTCAACTTCCCCTCGAACCCGACGACGCAGTGCGTTGACCTGCCGTTTCTGGCGCGGCTTGTGGAACTGGCGCGGCAATATGGCTTCCACCTGATCCACGACCTCGCCTACGCCGATCTCGCCTTCGACGGCTACAAGCCGCCGAGTGTGCTTGAGGTCCCCGGCGCAAAAGAGGTCGCGGTCGAGTTCTTTACTTTATCCAAGTCCTACAACATGCCCGGCTGGCGCGTCGGCTTCATGGTCGGCAACCCGGTGCTGGTCAATGCGCTGGCCAAGCTCAAAAGCTACTTCGACTACGGCACGTTCACGCCCATCCAGGTCGCGAGCATCACCGCGCTGGAGGGGCCGCAGGAGTGCGTCGTCGAAATTTGCGAGAACTATCGCCGCCGCCGCAACGTGCTGGTCGAGGGCCTCAACAAGGCCGGCTGGCCCGTAGCGATGCCCAAGGCCACCATGTTCGTGTGGGCACAGATCCCGGAGCAGTATCGCGGCCTCGGGTCACTGGAGTTTTCGAAGCTGCTCTTGACCGACGCCAAAACGGCCGTAAGCCCCGGCATCGGCTTCGGCGACTACGGCGACGGGCATGTGCGGTTTTCGCTGATCGAAAACGAAGAGCGCACGCGGCAGGCGCTGCGGGGAATCAAGGCGATGCTGGCGAAACAGTTGTCCGTTGTCAGTTGAGGGTGATCAGAGCGGGGTTCGTGCTTTCCAGGTCTTCCGCCCCGCCACGGCGGGCTCGCGCGGCGGGCGAGATCCAGGCATCCGGTATGGGATGTAAGCCTAATTATTTGTTGATAATATGGGCTTGCCGAGCGCCCAGTGAGCGGCCCGTCGGAGTGCGGAGCAACCCCTTGCCAACATACCCCAAAGTAACCATCTAGATGGTTACTTTGGGGTAGGGGGTAGGGGGTAGGGACCGGTACGGACCGGTCACATAGCTGACATTTTAGACCGGGAGCATCTCCGACACTGCAATGTGGAGGACGGAGCCTTTGCCAGTCCTCTGATTTCCATTGTGCGCTGCGGGTGCGTAATTATATGCAACAGAGGTGGACATATTTTTCGGCGGGTGGCCCGCCTAAACACGTCACTGCTTTGGGGTGCCCCATCCAAGCTTCGCTTGGGTGGGAAAGCACCCACCTCATCACGCCGCATCTTCAAGCTTCACGGTCACTTTTCGTCCCAGTGCGGCAGCAATGTTCACCAGTGCATCCAGCGAGAAGCGCGCGATGCGGCCGCGGAGGAGGTCGTTGATGCGCGGCTGGGTGACTCCGCAACGGGCGGCGGCTTCGGCCTGGGTCCAGCCTTTGCGTTCAACGAAACGGGCGATCTGCTGCATCAGCGTTGAGCGCAGCCGCAGGTTGGCCGCTTCCTCCGGTGTGTCGGCCAGAGCGTCCCAAACGCTGTCGTACGTCTTGACCTTTGCTTTGCTCATTCAGGAACTCGCATCTGCTCGCCGTTATATCTGACTGGATATAATTGGGCGGACGGCCCACACAAATCGTCGTTAACAGGCTGCGGAAAAAGGGAGAATAGCTGTGGAATCGGCGTCAAAGCGTCCCGCAGGGGCTAAAGCCCATCCTTTATTTTGTGCGTTTGCGGCACGACTGAAGTCGTGCCCTGTTACAAAGCCCTCTCGTTTCGAGTTTTTCCGCAGTCTGTAAAGTCCCTATTAATTGTGCTGGGTTTGTGCGGGGGTTGAAACCCCCGCCTCCCTCCGCATTGAGTTTCTCCGCAGCCTGCCGGTACCACGACCGTGTAGATTTGTGGTTTCCCAGGTCTCAAAAGCGAGACCTGGGGCACCCAAGATCATGGGTACGATTACAAAATCACCAGGTCACACCACTAGTCGTCGGGTGCCCCAATCCTAGCTTCGCTTGGGTGGGAAAGCACTTATCCTTCTCAATCCGATGTCATCCCTTGCGGAGCGCGTTTGGGGCCCCGTTGACTCCGCTAACCCTGCTAACTCCGCTAACTCCGCAAACCCTCTAACTCCGCTTACTTCCCCACGTAACTCACATGCCAGATGGAGCGCGAGCCGTCGTCGGAGACGAAGAGCGAGCCGTCGGGGGCTGCGGCTACGCCTACGGGGCGGCCCCAGACGGTGCCGTCGCCGATGGTGAAGCCGGTGAGGAAGTCTTCATACTCGCCGGTGGCGTGGCCGTTCTGCATGGGCAGGCGGATGACTTCGTAGCCGGAGCGCTGGGCGCGGTTCCACGAGCCGTGCTCGCAGGCGAAGCCGTCGCCCTTGTATTCGGCGGGGAACTGCGAGCCCTCGTAGAAGATCATTTCCAGCGATGCGAAGTGCGGGTTGACGAGAATGTCGGGCGTGATGACTTCGGTACTGCAGCTCAGGATGCTTGCCCTCGTGGCGCGGGTCCTGATGTCCACCCATGTACCACCACGGCCAGCCGTAGAAGCCGCCCTCCTGGACGTGGGTGATGTAGTCGGGCACGAGGTTGTTGCCGAGAGCGTCGCGCTCGTTGGTGGAGCACCACAGCTCGCCGGTGATGGGGTTGATGGCTTCGCCGACGCAGTTGCGCAGGCCCCAGGCGTAGATCTTGACGAACTTGCCGTCGGGCGTGAACTCGAGCACGTCGGCGCGATGAAATTCTTCAGGATGGGTGTCGGGGTCGTCGACGTTGGAGTGCGAGCCGACGGAGGCGAAGAGCTTGCTGCCGTCCTTCGAGAAGACCAGGTCGCGGGTCCAGTGGCCGCCGCCGCGCAGGCGTCCGCCGCCGGGCAGGTCGGCGAGTTGTTCCATGGGGCCGCGCGCCTTCAGGTCGCCGTTCTGGTAGGGGAAGCGCACGATGCCGTCGGTGTCGCCGATGTAAACCCACTGCGGATTGGGTCCGAGGGGATAAAACGCGATGCCGAAGGGCTGATGCAGGCCGGTGGCGAAGACGGAGATCTGCTGCGGCTTGCCGTCCGTGCCGACGCCGCGAAAGATCTTGATCTTGCCGGCTTCGCTCTCGGCCAGAAACAGGTCGCCGTTGGGCGCGATGCGAATGAGGCGCGGATTGTCGAGGCCGGTGGCGTAGAGGTCCACCTTGAAGCCCTTGGGCGCAATGGGCCACGCGTTGGCGGGACGGGGAACGACGTTGGGGCCGTTGTCGACGGACTGATCGGGCGCGGGCGCGGGCAGGTCGGCGACGGTGACGTGGCGGCGGATGCCGGGCGACTCGTGCGCCGCGTCGGTAAAGGCGGCCTGGCCGGTGAGGACGGCATTCTGGGCGTGGACGGCGGACGATGACATGCAAGACAAAAGCGGACAGGAGAGCGGCAACCTTGAGAACGCGGTTCATGGGACCTCTTGGGAAAATTTGGTTGAACGTTGCGGCGGGTCAATGGGGAACGAGCAAACCGCTCAATTCAAGACGATTATAAGCGATCTTCAAAGCAAAGCCGCCGGGAGCGGATTCGCCATGCGTCTGATGCGCACGCGGCGGTGCCCCGGCGGCTAGTTTCCGCGGCAGCAAACCAAAAGGCGGAAGGGAAGCGCGCTATTTGGAGTTCGATGCACTCTGGGAACTTGCGGTTATCTGACCTGGGACATTTTTTTCGGAATTGGCAGTGCTGACCAGCAACGAAGGCGAGAAGGTGGCGGTGACGACGACGCGATCGCGCTTCTGGGTGACCTCGGCGGTTTTGAGCAGTTGCTTGAGGCCATTGTTGGCCGCGTTCGAGGCCAAGGGAGCGGTAAATCCGCGGGCCAGGGTGACCAGCGTGGCGAGCGCGGCGGCCTGGCTTGCGGCATCCTGGTCCGTGGGGGCAATTTCTTCCACGCGCAAGCGGAGCGAGCCGGCAAGGGGCAGCGAAGGCGCGACGCTGGCGATGATGGTGGCTCCGTCTTGCAGCGGCAGGGAGAAGCCGAAGATGTTGATGGCGCCGCTCTCAGAGAAGGGCAGGCCGATCTGCCCCACGCCCCAGGCCAGCGCGAGCAGCGGCACGTCGTGGTAGTGCTGCGACAGCAGCGTCGAGCCGGAGAAGGGCAGCGCGGCGGTGCGATGGCGGTCGATGATGGAGTGGATCTGTTCCGGCTCGGGATTGTTGCTGACGGCCAGCATGTCGTAGCCGATCTGCGCCACGCGCACGGTGCGGCCCTCGGAGGGAATGTTGTAGATGGTGTGGCCGGCGTAGATTTCGCGCGAGGTGGCGTGGGCGTCGAGCCAGGTGTTGAGGCGTTTGCCGGTGAGCTTGCCCACCAGCACCATGGAATAGGCAACCGGGCCGTTGGGGCCGTTGGGATCGGGCATGCGATGCAGGGCGATGGCGACCTGGTCGAGATCGCGCTCCCAGTCGATGCCGGTGGCGTCGACGAACTGCTGGTACTCGGGCACGCGCTGAGGCGGCTTCAGGTCCTTGTGCAGGAAGGCGCGGAAGGGCTTGAGGTCGATATAGACGATGCCGTCGGACTCGGGCAGCAGGCGCGCTGCCTCGGGCGGCGCCTTGGAGCGCAGGAAGATGGCCACGGCCAGCAACAGCAGGACCGCGGCCACGATGAGAAGCGTTCTGCGCGTGCGTCGGTGCATGAGTCAGCGAGGACCGTCAGGATTAACGGTAACACTGACCACCGAGTCCGGCGCAGATGAGGCAAGGCTACTGCGCGGGTCGCTGATCCAAGTCGGCATTGAGGTGAACGCTTCCGCCCGTGACATTGAGCTCTTTGCTCCAGTCAGTGAAGCCTTTCTTCTTGACGCTGACCTGATGGCTGCCTGGAGCGACTGACACTGTGGAGGGAGTGTTGCCGACAAATGCTCCATCAATTTCGATGTCGGCTCCGGGTGGCGTGGAGTCGATGGAGATCGTGGCTTGGACAGCGGCGGCTGGGCTCGCTTGCAGACTTGCAACCTGGGACACCGCAGCTGCCGAGCCGAAGTTCGCCATATTCAGGTGCATGTCTCCTTCGACGAAGGAGGTGATTTCAGTTCCTTGAGGAATGGAGATGTCTTTTCCGTGAATGAAGAGAAAAAGGGGCGCCGCTGGGAAAAAGACGATGGAGGTCGCAACGATGGCTCCTGTCATCGCGCCTACGTGACCACCACCTTTCGAATCCTTCACTGCTCGAAGCGCGACTTTTTCCTGGTCGGCCAACCGAGCGTAAGTAATATTGATGTTGAGCTTCCCCGCTCTGCCCATACTTTTCTTATGGTCGGCTTCGGTGACGGTCGCGATTGCAGTCGCGCCCTTTGGAAGGACCACGATGTCGTCGACTTTAACCTCCTCGACAACTTCGAATGGTACTTCCTGACCCACCCTTGCATCTGCCGAAGAGATCGTCTCACTAAGGCGCAACTTCACGGGTGTTCCGTCGAGCAGAGTATGTGGAGCAGGCAATTGCGATGAATTTGACACCTGTTGGGGAGCAGGGCCTGAAGTGACGGGAGCAGTAGTTTGTTGTGCAATTGAAATGACGGATAAGGCAAGAATTGATGGAACCAAGGTTAAGCGAATCAAGGGGCCCTCTTTCATCACTGCTGTTTTTGTTCATTGATGTCACTAAATGGTCTGCTTAACCTATCGGTTCGTCAAGCGTGGCTCACCTTAAAGTGGCACGCATTGGTCACGATCCAGCTCGTGACTTTCACACCGCAAGTTCCGAACACGCTCCAAATAGAAAATGCCCGCCACGCTTTGCGCGCGGCGGGCATCACCACCTAGGGCCCGGATTGGCCGCACGATATTTTTGCCCAGTCGCCGGACCTGCGGCCGGCGGCGGAACGCTTTACTCCACGTCACTCACCTTGCCGTCCTTGAAGACCACCTTCATGCCGTTGTAGTAGTAAATGACCTTGGCTCCCAGGTTCGCTTCACGTTGCGGCTGGCCGAGCGCGGCTTTGACCTGGTCGGGTGTCTGACCTAGTTCGACCGACGGAGGCGGACCGGCCGGGGCCGCGGGAGCAGGCGGAGCAGCCGCAGCGGCATCGGCGACGGGCGAAGGCGCGCCGGTGTCCTGAGTCGCTTCGGCGGTTACGTCTTTCTCGGCCTGGTCGCTCTGTTGATCAACCTGGGCAATCTCCGAGCCGACGTTGGGGTCGGGCGGAGGGGCAACCGCCGCATATTGCGCTGTCGCCGGCTGCGCCTGGGCTGAAGGCGGAGCTGCGGGTAACCCGCCCTTTCCCTGCTTGGCTTGCAGATCCTGGAGGCCCTGATCGATGGTCTCGCGCATGTGATTCTGCATCTCCTGCAGGTCGGTCAACTGCACGGTGACGGTGCTGGCGCGCACGCACTCCACCCCACCTTTGCTGGCCAGGACCACGAGATTGGCCGAGGTTGCGTCGGGAGGCGGCGGACTTTGCAACTGGAGCGCATCGCCGTCGCTGATGGCGCACTCCTGCTGGGATGATGCATCGACTACGTCAAGGCTTCCACCGGCCACAAAGACATGCGGACGGCCATCGCTGAGCATGCGCGCAATGCCGCTGGAAGCGGGGTCCACGTCCTGCTGCTGGGCGTTCTGGCCTGCTTCCTGGTTTTCGAGTGCCAACTGGGTCTTCACTTCGTCGGAGATCATCTGCTTCACTTCGGGCGTAAGCGCCGGCGGTCCGCCGGCCGGCTCAACAGCAGCGGCCTCGGCTGCCTCCTGGTGGGCCGCGTAGGCAGCCTGCAGATCCTGCGAGATGATGTAGTCCGTCAGCCAGAATGCGGCAGACGGGTAGACGGGGTACGGAGCAAAGAAGCCGCCGTAGTAGCCGTACCACGGATTGCCGCCCCATCCCCACCCGAAGGCGATCGGCACCGCCCAGGGGTTATAGGCCCAGCCGTAGAAGGCGGGGGCGTAGTAGAATCCCGGCGCATACACGTTCAGATACACGCCGCGATAGCCATACCCGCGGTAGTAGCGGTCGTATGCACGGCCGTGGTAGTAGTAGCTGCGCCGCGCGAAATCGTGACCGCGATAGGAGTAAGGCGCGCTCGACAAATCCGCGGCGGCCGCGCTCGGCATAAACGCGGCTGTGGTCGGCGCGCTCCATGGAGACTCTGCGCCCGCCCCCCAGACCGTGATGGACGTCCATCCCCCTGCGTGCATCGTGAATGTCGCTCACCCGGCCACCTGGGCGGGTGCGAATCGCGCTGCCGCCCCGCGTCACGCGCTCATTGGTGCCGTGTGGTGCAGGACTGCCGCCGAAGGACGTGTTGTGAGCCGCGGGACCGCCGTGCATGCCGCCTGCTGTCGTGGTGGTGCGGGTCGTGGTTGTGGTGGTCCGTGTCGTCGTAGTTGTGCGTGAGCCGTTTGCCGTGGGCCCGTGGCTTGCGCCGCCCGCGGTTGACCCATGCGCGGCGGATCCACCGGCCGTTGTACCGTGCGGTGCTGCACCGCCTGCCGGCTTTGCAGCCGGCCTGGCAGCGGGCGCAGCCTTGGGCGCCGGAGCAGGCTTCTTGTTGTCAGCGGCACGCGCGATTCCGGCTGCGCCGAGCAATCCGGCGAGCATCAGCACTGCGGAACCATAACTCATCAGATTGCGAACAGATTTCAACGTCATCTCGAATCCTCATTTCTGTTCCAGGCCTGCTCCATCCCGGAGCCGTTAGCGCGTTACTCAACGTCGCTGACTTTTCCCTCTTTGAAAGTCACTTTCATGTCCTTGTAGTAGAAGATTTCCTTGGGTCCTAACTTGGCTTCCCTGAGGGGTTGGCCGAAAGCTGCAGTGACCTGATCCCTGGTTTGTCCCATCGCGATGGTCGGCGGCGCCGCATCAGGCGGCGGAGGGGGCGGTGCGATGGCGGCCATTGGTGCTGCAGGAGGCGTCGGAGCGGATGCCTGGGTTTGTTGGCCTCCCTGGTTGTCCGCAGGCGCAACCGTCAGCACATCGGCAACAGTTTGCAGCGCCTCGTCGGCTGAGGGAACCTGCTTTTTGTCGTGAAAAGGAACCTTCAGCGTCGCGTAGTAGCGAACGTCGTTGTAGGGATCGCTGTACAGGTTGAAAAGCACTCCGTCTTTTTGAACCTGGACCGCCGTAACCCAGCACTTTTCCTCCGGCACGAAGGTGCGATGCGGATAATCGGCAGCGGTTCCGCCTCCCGGTGTGGACATGCCGATCGCCAGATCCTTGCCGAAGCCACCCCAGCCCTGTCCGATTTTTCCGTTCTTGTACGTGTTCGACGGGGGCATCGGCGAGGCGACGGCATACATCACCAGACCCGGCTTGTGGATCACGACCACGTCCCCGGCAGTCACGATGTCCGATCGATCGGCTGTGGTCTTGGTGAGTTTGAATTGACCGGAAAGTTTTTGCTGAATTGCCGCAGGGTCGCCCTGCGCCATCAGCGGGAGACTGAGCATGGATGTAATCGAAATCAATGCGAAGGAACGAAACCACCCCGTATGCATCATTTGGTCTTGCCTTTCCTGAGTTGCGGGGGAAGACTTCACGGGCACGCCAGATTCGCATCTCAGCCCAGGCCACACTCATGCATCGACCCGGGCCGCCCGTACTATCGCGGGTGCGACGACGGCCTATTCAACGTTGCTCACCTTTCCATTCGTAAAAGTTACTTTCATATCCTTGTAATAGAAAATCTGTTTCGCACCCAGCTTCGCGACCCGCGTGGGCTGTCCGAAGGCAGCGGTTACCTGGTCTACCGTCTGGCCAACAGCGATGGTCGGCGGCGCCGCATCGGCCGGCGGCGGAGGCGGCGGAATAGCGGCCATGGGCGCTGGAGCAGCCGCCGGGGCCTGAGCCGCTGCTGGCGCTTGTGCCGCCGCCTGGGCCGGTTGGCCGCCCTGATTGCCTTGGCCGCCATTATCCTTATCGTCAGGAGGTTGAACGGTGATCAGTTCTGAAACGGTTTTGACGAAATCGTCTGCGGGCGGCACACTTCCCTTTGGAAACAGAAACTTGATTTCTCCGTAATACCGGACCTGATTGCCTGAAGGGTCTGGGTAAGGGTCGCTGAATGTGCTGATGAGAATCCCGTCTTTTTGAGGAGCAATTCCGGTGATCCAGAACTTCTCTCCGGCGACAAACTTTCGCGAGGGGCATCCGTTATTCGCGGCGTCGGTAACGCTGCCACCTCCACCGAAGGGAAGATGTCCCTTGAAGAAGGATTTCGCGGCATCCTTGGCGCGGTTATTGTAATTGGCGACGAGAATGCCGTTGCTGTAGGTATTTGAGAAACCGTACGAGGAGGCCGAACTGCACATCATCAGTCCGTCTTTATGCAGCAGCACGACGTCGCCGGCTGTAACAATGTCGGAGTGGTCAGCGGCGGCCTTGGTGACCTTGATCTGAGAGACAAGCTTCTCCTGAACGAGGGTCGCAGGGTCGCCAACCTGGGCCGCCGCCATGGAAGTGAGGGCTGCCGCGATGGCAGCGAATCCGATAGCGCGAAACATCCGGGCCTGATCCATACGCCTCTTCCTTAGTTCATAGGCATTGTCTGGGGGATATACCGGTGCTGAGGAATTTACCGCGGCCCGTTATGCAAAGTCAACGACGTTTTGGCGGGCTGCCTGCGTGTTTGCTCCACCTGCGGCGGTGTGCTAACCTTGATTTCTGTGCCGTGGTACGTGCGGAGCGGGAGTGTGTCCGCGCGGCTTCCAGGTGTTTCGGGCTAGCTTCAGATTTCCGGGTGGTAAGGGCTGGCGTAGCTCAGCTGGTAGAGCATCTGATTTGTAATCAGAGGGTCGGGGGTTCAAATCCCTTCGCCAGCTCCACTTAGAGGAAGCGAAGAACCGGGCGTTTGAAACGGGCAGCAAGTTTTAACCGGCGAGCGCAATTTTACGCTGCCGGGTCTGTCCTCCGCGGTGATCCCACTGAGGTGCATGCTCCGACAGTGCCGGAGATTTTCCGGACGGGGCCTGATGCGCTGAATAGGCGCGCTGCATGGGTTCAGGCGAAGTGCAGATGGATAGGGTTTTCCGGCGACGGGACTTGGTCGCTGGGGTGCAATTGGATTGGGGTCCCGGAACGGGTTTTTGTTGCTGGGGTGTCTGGGCACAGGTGGCCGAGCGGTTAATGGCAGCAGACTGTAAATCTGCCGCTCCTTGGAGCTACGGAGGTTCGAATCCTCCCCTGTGCACCATGAGTTGAGGGGCTGGCAATGCGCGGATGGTGGCAGAAGCTTGCAGACGCGCATCCGGAAGCGCAGGATTGAGGGCCAGAAGTGCCGGATTCCGATCTGGACCGAAGCTTTCCGATAGCTCTCGTGCTGTATGGGTTTTGGCGGTGCTGGTCTGGTTCACGATGGGCGAGGACAAGGTTCTCGTCACGGCAGGCCGGTGGAGTTGCGGTTGGTTCCGATTCTGATCATGGCGGCCTTCGCTTAGCGCAACGGTTTTGGCCCGCAAGGCGGAGAAGATTCGCCGCGACAGGGCGATGAGCGGTAGGTCAGGGTTAACCTGACAAGTTCCCCGAGTTCGAGTTTGTAAGCAGGGCTGATGTAGCTCAGTTGGTAGAGCACTCCCTTGGTAAGGGAGAGGTCACCGGTTCAATCCCGGTCATCAGCTCCAGAAATTCGAGTGGTCAGAGATCAGGAGCAGGGGTCAGTTGGGGCGTCGTCAGAGAAGGCGAATCGGCTTGGTTCGGCAGAAAAAACTGATCACTGACAACTGACAACTGACCACTGTTTTTAGGCGGGAGTAACTCAGTGGTAGAGTCACAGCCTTCCAAGCTGTTGGTCGCGGGTTCGATCCCCGTCTCCCGCTCCAGGAATAAAGCTGTCAGCTTTTAGCTCTCAGCTGCGCGGCAGGCGGCGGTTGAAGCGGCCGATGTGAGCGGAATGTAACTGAGAGTTGATTGCTGAAAGCTCTTACGAGGATAGTGAAGGATGTTTGAGCAGGCGCAAATCGCCGTCCGGAACGAGCAGGGATACGCGCAGCTTCACGCGCTGATCGATGCGGCTTTCGACGCGCGGGATGTGGAAGTTTTCCTGAATCGCGTGATCAAGTCGAAGCTGCGGATTCGGGACTTACGAGGCGAGTGCTGAATCGCGGGTTTCTAGGCAAGGACGCCGTCGCGCTGTATGCCGCGCTGCCGGTTTCCGACCAGGGATTGACGCGCGAACGGTATCTGCGGCTGGTGGAAGCGGTGCCGCCGGAGCTGCGGCAGAGATATTTCAGGGTGTACGCGTATTATTGAGGCGCACATTTTTGAGCTTCGGAGAAGTTCCGGAACAAGTGAATCAAGTTCAACGAAAGGGATTCGGAACTTTTATGGCGAAGGAAAAGTTTGATCGTTCGAAGCCGCACGTGAACGTGGGGACGATCGGGCACATCGATCACGGCAAGACGACGTTGACGGCGGCGATCACCAAGGTATTGCAGAAGCACAATCCGAAGAACACGTTCCGTTCGTTCGATTCGATTGACAACGCGCCGGAAGAGCGGGAGCGCGGCATCACGATCGCGACGGCGCACGTGGAGTACGAGACGGCCAACCGACACTACGCGCACGTCGATTGCCCGGGCCACGCCGACTACATCAAGAACATGATCACCGGCGCGGCGCAGATGGACGGCGCCATTCTGGTTGTCGCGGCGACCGACGGACCGATGCCGCAGACCAAGGAGCACGTGCTGCTGGCCCGCCAGGTGGGCGTGCCCTACATCGTGGTGTTCCTGAACAAGTGCGACGCGGTTGAGGACGAAGAGCTGACGGACCTGGTCGAGATGGAAGTGCGCGAGCTGCTTGTCGAAGTACCAGTTCCCCGGCGACGACGTACCGGTGATTCGCGGCTCGGCTCTGGGCGCGCTGAACGGCGGAGCCGAAGTGGGAAGCGCAGATCGACGCGCTGATGGATGCGGTGGACAAGATACGTGCCGCAGCCGCAGCGCTCGATCGACCTGCCGTTCCTGATGCCGATCGAAGATATTTTCTCGATCTCTGGACGCGGCACGGTGGTCACAGGCCGCATCGAGCGCGGCAAGGTGAAGGTGGGCGAGGACGTGGAGATCGTCGGCTTCCGCGAGACGCGCAAGACGGTCGTGCACCGGCGTCGAGATGTTCAAGAAGCAGCTGGACGAAGGCCTGGCGGGCGATAACGCCGGTACTTCTGCTGCGCGGCATTGCCAAGGAAGATGTGGAGCGCGGCATGGTGCTGGCCAAGCCGGCATCGATTACGCCGCACACCAACTTCAAGGGCGAGATTTACGTGCTGAGCAAGGAAGAGGGCGGCCGTCATACGCCGTTCTTCAAGGGCTACCGGCCGCAGTTTTATTTCCGCACCACGGACGTGACGGGCGTGGCGGAGCTGCCCGAGGGCAGTGGAGATGGTGATGCCGGGCGACAACGTGCAGCTGGTGGTGGAACTGATTACGCCGGTGGCCCTGGAAAAGGGACTGCGGTTCGCGATCCGCGAAGGCGGCACGCACGGTGGGCGCGGGCACGATTTCGGAAATTATGAAGTAATAGTTGTCAGTGGACAGTGGTCAGTGGTCAGTCAGGGTATCAACGGGGAAAGCGAATGAGCCTAACCCCGCAATAAGAACAAACTGATCACTGATCACTGATCACTGATCACTGATTTACTCGGAAGGAAATGGAAATGCGGGAAATTATGACATTGCAGTGCACGAGTGCAAGGAGCGGAACTACTCGACGACGAAGAACAAGAAGACGACCACAGGGCGTCTGGAGTTCAAGAAGTTCTGTAACCGCTGCCGCAAGCACCAGCCGCACAAGGAAACGAAGTAAGACAGGGAACAGGGATCAGGGATCAGGGATCAGTTTGGGTATGGGCGGGGAAAGCGAGACCGACTTCGTACCTGCACGACAAGCAACTGATCACTGATAACTGATCAACTGATCACTGCTTTTAGGGGCGTAAGCTCAACGGTTAAACTGTCGGTCTCCAAAACCGAACTTGGGGGTTCGAATCCCTCCGCCCCTGCCAGATCAGTACGGGATGCGCCGGGCAGAACGCCGGGCGCAAAGGAATGGAAGTATGGCAACGCAAAGCAGCAATCGAAAACGGGTGAGCAACCGTTCCGCCAAGCGTCCAGGAGTCGGGTGCGCTGCCGAATGTGACGGGCGGTGCCATGGGCGTCGTGGAACGAGTTTACGCGCTTTCTGAGCGACGTGCGCGCGGAGATGCGCAAGGTGGTGACGCCCTCGCGCAAGGAAGTGGAAGCGACCACCTACGGTGGTCATCATCACGGTCTTCCTCTTCGGCTTTTTCTTCTTTGTGGTGGATATGATCTTCAGCACGGTCTGCATCGGTTATTGACCCAGCTGGGCGGCGCGCAGTAAGGCGTGCAGCCGCGAAACGAGAACAGAATGGCAGAAGAAGTTGGAACAACCCGCCGAAGTGCCGAGCCGCAGCCGGAGCGCAACGAGCGCTTCAAGTGGTACATCCTGCACGCCTACTCGGGCTTTGAGCGCAAGGTGCGCGAGTCGATCGAGAGCCGCGTGCAGGCCTTCGGGCTGAAGGACAGAGTGGGCCGGGTGATGATTCCCACCGAGCCGGTGACGGAGATTGTCAACGGCAAGAAGCGCACCGTGGAGCGGGTGTTTCTGCCCGGCTATGTGCTGGTGGAGATGGAACTCGACAACAACCTGTGGCACGTGTTGAAGGACACGCCCAAGGTGACCGGCTTTCTGGGCACGGGCGACAAGCCGGTGGCGCTGAGCGAGGAAGAAGTGAGTTCGATCCTCTTCCGCTCCGAGACGGCCAAAGACAAGCCGCGGATGAAGATCAAGTTTGAAAAGAACGAGCAGGTCCGGATTACCGACGGCCCGTTCGCCAACTTCAACGGCGTGGTGGATGAGATCAACGAAGATCGCGAGACGCTCAAGGTCATGGTGACCATCTTCGGACGCTCGACCCCGGTCGAACTGGAGTTTGGCAAGGTTGAAAAGATTGAGTAGCAGCTTCTAGCTTCTAGCTTCCAGCTTCTAGCCGGTGCATCCTTCTAGCGGACGTCAGTTGGGGCAAAGCGGATGTCTGCAATCTCAAAAATTGAAAAGGAATAGAGAGCTAGCAGCTAGCGGCTAGAAGCTGGAAGCTGGTTTCCGAAGGAAACATTCATGGCACCTCCGAAGAAAATTACCGGATACGTCAAGCTGCAGATCGAGGCCGGCAAGGCCACGCCCGCGCCGCCGGTCGGCCCCGCGCTGGGTCAGGCGCAGGTCAACATCATGGAGTTCTGCAAGCAGTTCAACGCGCGCACGCAGAACAAGGAGATGGCCGGGCTGATTATCCCGGTCGTCATCACGGTTTACGCGGACCGCAGCTTCAGCTTCATCACCAAGACGCCGCCGGCGGCCGTTCTGTTGAAGAAGGCAGCCGGCATCGCCAAGGGCTCGGGCACGCCCAACAAGGAAAAGATGGGCAAGGTGACCGAGAAGCAGGTGCGCGAGATCGCCACGCAGAAGATGCCCGATCTGAACGCCGCGTCGGTGGAGACGGCGATCAAGAGCATCAAGGGCACCGCGCGTTCCATGGGCATTGAAGTGGTCTAAGAACAGCTGCACTTTTCGACAAAAGGCCCTCCCGCGTGGGAGGGCCTTTTGTCGTTCCGACTCAGGAATCGTGCCGCACTCAGAATTGGATCCGGGCCGCGAACTGCAGCGTGCGCATGTAGGGCAGGCCAGTGCCTTCGAGGGCGGAATCAACGCTGGTAATCAGTCCAGGTTCGCCTGACGCGGGCGTGCAGTCGATACACCGGGCGTTGGTCGCGCTGGGTAAACCGAGAGGCACATGGTTGAAAACATTGAAAGCCTGGAACTGGAACTGCAGATTCGCCTTGTCCCAGATAGGAAAGTCCTTGAACAGAGTCGCATCGGCGAAGTAGTCCGATGGGCCGCGCAGGGAGGTTCGTCCGACATCGCCGATGGTGCCAAAGGCGGGGCGGGCAAATGCGCCTTCGGCCAAGCCATTCGCAGTGAGCGGCGCCACCGGTGTGAAGTAGTTACGTGCATGTGTCACTGGGTTGAGCCCTCCGACATGCAGCGGGAACGAGGCGCCGGTTTTGTTGGGGCGGCAATCGCTGGACGTTCCGGGGCTTCCGAAGTTGCTGTCGATGTCCTGATCGCTGCCGCACTCCGCATAGGTTGGCGTGAAGGGCAGACCGCTCTCCCAGGTGGTGATGGCGGAAAGTTGCCAGCCGCCTGCGACCGCGTTCAGCAGCGTGCCTTGCGTATTCACGAACTTGCCGCGCCCCATGGGAAGATGCCAGATGCCGTCGAGGACGAAGAGTTGGTCTCGATTGGTATCGGAGGGTCCGTATTCCACAACTGGATTCTGCGCGAAATAGGTCGATCCGTAGTCGAATGCGCGCGACCAGGTGTAGTGCGCAGCGAACTGGACGTCGCGAGCCATCCGATGCTCAATTGTGGCTTCGAACGCGTTGTAGTTGGCGTGCGCTGCGGGAGCGGTAGAGGTGATGTCCTGATTGCAGCAGACGACCACCGCACCGTTATAAATGTTTGAGAATCGGTCGAAGTACGGACGCCGCGCATTGCGGTCGGCCAACTGGGCAGGCGTCGACGGCAACACTGGAACGTTGACGTTAAAGCCGTACGTCTCGCTGGGATAGATGCGTTCGGCTACATTGCCGACGTAGGCGAGAGTGGCTGTCGTGTCCTTGTCGAGCGCGTGTTGCAGGCTCAGGTTGTACTGATCGACGCGCGGCAGGATCAGAGTGTTGGGCCGGATTTCAGAATTGATTCCGTTGGGTAATGGAATCAGACCGTTTGACGGGATGACATAAGGCGGCGGGTTGGGCGGCAGGGTCGCATAGGAATAAGCGCCCGGTTGGTCGGTTGCGTTGCCCGCGGTCACGTCCTCGTCGTCGTAAACGGGAATATTGTGGGTCAAGACGGTGCCGAAGATGGTGCCGAAGAACCCTTCGTCGTCATACATCTGCGCCACAGCTCCGCGCAGGACGGTACTGTTGCGGAATTGCCAGGCAAAGCCCAGCCTGCCGCCGAAGTCGCTGAGATCGAGATTTGCATCTGCATTGGTGCCAATGCCGCCAATTCCTGCGACGCGAACCAGGCCGGTTGAGAGATCGGTGAATCCGCCCTGGCCGGGGCTGTTGACGGTTTCAGGAAAGACGATGTCCCAGCGGAGGCCATAATTGACCGTGAGATTGGGACGTATACGCCAACTATCTTCAGCGTAGAACGCGCCGCGCTTCTGACGATTTGCCGCATCGGGGCTGTAGACATCGAATCGCTGGAAGGTGTCGACTTGACCCAGCAACACCGAGGCGATACCGCTGCCGGTTGCGCCATTGCCGAAGCTTAACTGGCCCGCACGGTTGTAATCGCTGGAATTGCGCAAGTTCATGGCGTAACGAATGTCGCCGCCGAAACGGATCGAATGGTTTCCAATGATTTTGGTCCAGTTGTCCACCAACTGAAATACCTGTTCACTCTCAAGAAGGGGGCAGTTGCAGCCCTGCGTGCCGAAGTTGCTGATGCTGCCGTCTTCCACGTCGTAGGTTGGGGAACCTGTAGCGCCCGGGGCAGTCGTGTTCAAATTGAGAAGACCGATCGCCGTAGCGGGCGTGGTGCCAACGTCAATCTTGTTTTCGGCGATGTGATAGTCGAGGAAACCGAAGCGCATATCGGTCAAGAGACTGGGATTGAGGGCCCAATCGGCGCCGAGCGCGACGCTTTGGTTCTGTGCCAGGTCGGTTCCCGTGGTGTTGCCGTAGCCGAAGCCGGTGCCACCCGCGGGTCCAAACACCGCGGTGCCAAGCAGCCGGTAGATCGAGTAGTCGTAGCGGCCAAAGCTGTGCATATTCTGAGTAAACTGATTGTCGATGCGGATGTCGGCCTGATCCCCATCGTCATTGCCATTGCCCGACGCGACATAATTGTTGGCCACCGATGCTGCAGAGCCGGAGTTGGGCGCTGGAAGCTGGCTGAGCAGCGCAATGCCCTGAGGCGTAAGAGCCGAGGCGGGTACAGCGTTGGCAGGATAAGTGATGCCGGTTGCCGGGTTGTAGATGGTGGACGCGTACTGGCTGAGGTCGCAAGATCCGGTCCCGCTGAGACAGGTGCTGCGTACCAGAGCCGTAGGAACATTTTGCTGGAGTGATTGGCCCAGGCGCTGACGGGTTCCCTGGTAATCCAGGAAGAAGAATGTTTTGTCTTTGCGAATGGGGCCGCTTATCGATCCGCCAAACTGGTTATAGAGCTGGCCGGGGAAAGGCACACCCGGGTACTGGATGAAGGGATCGCGCGCCTCAAATTCCCCACTGCGCCGGTATTCGAACACATCGCCGTGAAACTTGTTGCCGCCCGACTTGGTTTGCGCGGTCACAAACCCGCCCACCGCACCGCCAAATTCGGCCGGATAGTCCGCGGTAATCACCTGCAAATTGTTCATCGAGTCAATAGTCGGATTGACGACAACGATGCCCAGCACGGGCTCGCGATTATCAGTGCCATCGAGGAGCCAGCCCATGGTGCCGTAATTGCTCCCGTTCGCCTCGACCGCTACGGTTCCTTGCGGATTCTCAGTGGGGGCGATGCTGAAGCTGGAACGCTGCACGCCGGGAGTGAGAAGAGTGAAGTCGCTGGTATTTCTATCGATATTCGGCAAATCTTCCACCTGGTGCTCATTCAACGTCTCCGACACCTCGGCCTGGTCCGTTTGCAATGGAGGTGGCGCGGCCGTCACGGTCACGGTAGAGGATGCACCGGCTGGCTGCAATGTGATGTTCACTTGTTGCGGTGCACCTGGAATCACGGTCACGTTCTGCGTTTCCGATTCACTGAAATTGGGGGCGGTCACCTTGATGGTGTAGGGATCGGGAACCAGCCGGGTGGCCTCATAATTTCCGCTGCCATTGCTCGTGACCGTTTGCGATATGCCTTTGGCAGTGTCGGTTACGGTGAGAGAAGCGCCGGGAATCACAGCTCCCGTAGGGTCCGCGACAGTGCCGTTGATCGATCCGTAGACGACCTGGGCTTTTGCATCCGATTGAATCAGTGGAAGAAGAGAGAGAAGAACGAAGACGGCGACAAAGCCTCTTGCGACGCGCACTCCTCCCGTGCCCGCCGAGGCAGGCATGTCCGTTTGCGTTTTCATTTGAAGCAACCTCCTGGAATGTTTGGGCCCGTCGGTCAACGAACTGTCGATGAACTGTCGGTCAAACGAAAGGTTGGCGAGTTCGATAACACTCTAAGTTGCGGTGTTATGGTGCGAACAATAGTCTTCGATGCTCGGGGTGCTTACAGGTTGCACTTTTAGGAATGGTTGTCTCAGCTTCTACGCAGCACTGTTGGCGATAGTCAAAATCGGGGATTACAGCATCAAAACGCGCGCATATCAGGAAACTTGGAGGCTGCGATCTGACGCACATCGACTGGATTTTGAGGACGGCGAGAGCGGCACTTTAGATATGCGATTCAATCAGCCGAGCATAAAAAGATGAGCAACAGTATTTTCAGCGAAGAGCTATGAAGACCTATATTGATTCGGAGAATGGACAGGTACGGCCGAGTGGAGAACGAATCCACCCTGCTTGCTCTGAGGACTGCGAATAGGGAACAGCGCCGCTTTGGGATCCCCGGCGAGCGGCGCTTTCAGCTTATTTAGGCGGGGCCGGCGTGAATATTTCGCGCTTCTGGCCGGGTTCTGGTTTGGGCTTGGGTTTCGGTGCTTTCTTGGTTTCCTTCTTGCCTCTGTCTTTGTTTCCCATGGGTGAAAGCATGACACAAAAGGCTGCCCGCCGAAAAGACCTCAAATGGCTGAATTGACGGCAATGTGCCGGGTTAGTTCTTCTTTTCCGGCGGCGCTTGCGGAGCTACGGTTTCGTGGGCCAGCCGGTCAAAGTTCAGGATGGCGTTGAAGACCAGGCCGTAGCTGCCGAGAGTCTCGCCGCGATAGATGGGGTTATTGGCGAACAGGAGCACGTTGCCGCGACCCAGGTGTGCATCCACCACAACGGCGTGTTCGGCGATCGAGTCGGGTTTGTCGAGCAGCCCATCGAGCAACATCCCCTTGGCATCGGCAAAGCGGAGAATCACGTCGGGCCGGAGCCCGGCGGGAATGACAAATGGGTTGTCGCGGGTTTGTTCCTCGTTAAGCTTTCTGGCCTGCCAGGGCTGCTGCTTTTCGAGCACTTCGGCTTCGGCGATCTTGCGGCCCTGCGGCTCATCGCTGTCTTCGAGACTGCCTCGGCCGGTGGGACGCTGTGCATACGGATCAGTCAGCGTGCGGTGGCCTTCGCGTCCCAGCATGTTGCTCACATTGAATGCCATGCCCTCGGAGCTGATGACGGGAAGCTGCGCCCCGTAGCCGAATGCCACCGGGTTTTCCGGATCGACAAAAACAGTATTCAGAACCGTGCCGACGACGCGCGCATCTTCGCTCGGCGCGTGGCTCACGCCCGGAGCAAGACCGGTGTCGATGGCGAACTCCGCAGTGTCTTCCGAGGTGATGAGCAGTCCGCCCTGTTCAATGAATGATTTAAGGTGCTCGAGGCCTTCGTAGCCCAGCCCTGGGCGCATGTCCTCTGTCGAATCGATGCGGCCAAGATTCGGGGTAAGCTCGGACTTTTGCCACGGCAGTGTGTTCTTCCACATCGGCAGCCCGTCGATGATCTGCTGCGGGGAGGCGCCGCCCAGGGGAGCGAAGATGATCACGTCATATTTTGAACGCAGGTCGGCTGCTTTGGCGACGGTCTGCGTGCTGATGTAGTCATAAGGCAAGCCGGCAGTGTCGAAGGCATAGCGCCACCAGCCTTCGGTCTGGGTGTCGAGCCAGGTGTGCATGATGGCAATGCGGGGCGAGGCTACGGAGTGCGCAGCAACTGAGGGCGCGACGCTCAACCGCACGGCGTTGAGCGAAAATTCATGCAGCACGTTTGCCAGTTGGTCTTGCGCAGCGCCCGAGATCAACAGCGACCCGGCTGCAAAATGCTTCTCTCCGGCATCAAAAGGCTTCTCAGTGATCTGTATATTTGGGATCTGCATGTTAGGCGCTTGTGAGGCAGTACTCTTCAGCTTGTAAACGAGCGAGAGCAGCGAGACCTGCCCGGTGTTGGCGACGGCGACCAGCGAGCCTGTTCCATCGATCTTTCCGGCCAGCTTTGCGGGGTCGTCCAGCGGAGTCATGGCGGCCTTGAGAATCGACACGTCGGGCACGCGGACTACATTCACGTTGAACAGGTGGCTGAACGACCATCCCGTGTCATCGTAGGGATGTTTTTGCGGATCGTCGGGCGCCCAGAACTGGCGATCGAGCAGCGCATCGGCGACGCGTGAGTAGGGCTGATCCATGCGCACTACGATGCTGCCGGAGGCGAAGGTCTGCTGCCGAGGCTTGTCGCCGCGCTTTTCGCCGGGCACTGTGCAGGTGGTCGCAGCAGAGAGCTGCTGCATTTCAACGTGCTGGCGCTTGAGCACCTTGAGCAACTCGACCATGCGATTGTTATCGGCCGCATCGGGCGGGATGACATACGCGGCTGGACCGGACAGCGACGGCTTTTCAATCGAACGCTTGCTCTTGAGGTAGTAATTCTCAAGAAAGTGGTGGGTATTGCGCGAGAAGTAGGAGATGGTCGTCAGCAGTGCCGTCTCTTCGTAGTTATTATTGTCGCGTTGGGACCACTCGACGATGGGCAGCGGCGGGTTCTGCCGGTACCATGTGCGCGAGTATTCTTCCGGGGTGAGAATGCGCTTCTCGGTATCTGCGCCGTCGTTGCCGAATGTCTCATAGAGTCGGCTGATGCCGTTGTGCATGGCCGCAAGAAACATCAGGTACCCCGGACTCCAGGTATCGAAGTCTCCGTGAGTGAATACGCCCGGCATGCCGAAACGCTGCATCTGCGCCACGTTGTTCCAGCCCAGTTCGGCCCACTCGTCTGAAAGCGTGGGATCGACCCAGGCGTTATAGGGGCCGTCGCCAACCGTGTTGTCGTAGAGGAACGGTACAGACTCGTGCAGGTCGTGCAGCACCTGCGCATGCCAGTCGAGATAGGTATCGAGCACGTTGCGCGTCAAGTTCAGCGTCATGCCCATGGCGTCGCGATTATTATCGTGCGCGACGTAGTGGCCCCAATAGACGAGGTGCGGCCTTTGCGCATTGGGATGCGCGCGGTGCCATTTATAGATGTCGACCATTCGGTCGCGGCCATCCACCTCGACTACCGGCGTGATCAGCACAATCATGTGCGAGCGGATGTATTTGATGTAGGGCGCGTCGTCGACGGCGAGGCGATAAGCCATCTCCATCAGCGCGGTCGGCGCGCCGGTTTCAGTGGAGTGGATGGTACCGGTGATGTAGTAAACCGGCCAGGACTTGTCGATCAGCGCGGCAGCCTTGGCGTCATCCATGCCAATGGTGCGCGGGTCGCCCAACTGGCCGAGGCGCGCGCCGTTCTCTTTGGCTCCGGAGAGCAACTCGGGGTCGGCGATGGCCACGGCGATCATTTCGCGGCCTTCTTCGCTGTGGCCGATGGTGTAGACCTTGACGCGCGGGCTGGCTGTCTCAAGCATGCGGAAATATTTGTAGACATCTTCGGCATAGGGCAGCATGTTGGGCGCGCCCGATACGTCGCCCAGCACCTTCTCTGGCGTGGGGACAGTTTTCGACGCGGGAAGATAGTCCACCAGCGGCGAGAGGAACGACTTGTCGGTGGTGTATTTGAGAATCTGATCCGTGTACTGCTGGTCGATGGTCTGGCTGGGGTCGCGGGCGTAATCGGTGTCCAGTGCCTGGGCATCCAAGTGAGCGGCGGAGAGAAACACGGCGAAAGCGGCAAAGGCCAAGGCAAGCGGGAAGCGTCTCATGATCCTCATTCCAAATGGGTCTTTCCAGTGAGTGGCGCAAACCGGCGGCACAACACCAGCCGACGAGTTCAAGGGCCGGAAATTGGCGCTTTGCTCAGTTCGAGGTCCGGCAGTCTTTTGCCGGGTTTGGCAGTTTGTTCGCATCGCTCTGCTTGGCGCCGCGAACTGTCTTGGATTGAAAACCGATAACAACAGACTATAGGGCAAGACGACCCTGATTCAAAGAAGTTGGCGCTGGATGCCCTCAATCCGCGGTGTTAATTGCAGGCAAAAAGAAGGGCACGCAACCGACTTGATTGCGTGCCCACTTGCTTGCTCGGATGTGCCGCTTTACTCGCCGGCGGGGTGGGTGACGTAGACCTGCTGCGGCGCATAAATCTTCGACGCAGGGCCGGCAACCTTCAGATTCATGGTCTCGACCTGGGGCTTGCCTTTCAGACCTGAATCGAAGCTGAGCCGGTATTGATTCTGCAGACGCAGGCTGATGTCCTCAAAGTACGGCTGAAAAGAAACAGGGTCGCCGGTTCCGACCCAGTAGTTTGCTCCTCCCGTTGCCTGAGTGACCTGGGAAAGCAAGCTTTGGCCGTCAAAGGCGCCGTAAAAGGTTCTGTCGAGCCTGCCCTCGTCGCGCCAGTAGATGGTGTAAACCACGATCCCGGCCTGCACCACATCGTGCACTGCGGCTTGCACGTAGGGGTCTTCCGGATCATAACGGCGGTCGTAGTTGTCGACTCCGTCGGTGATCATCACGACTTCGTGGCGCGCCGCGTGGTCGCTCGATGGCCAGTGGTGCGCCAAGTCAGAAAGACAGAAATAAGGGCTGCCGGTTGAGCCCGGAAAGCCTGCGGGCAAGTGCAGTTCGTGCGCAACCTGTGGGTGATCCGCTGAGAGCGGGCCGGCCATGGCGGCGCGGCCGTTCTCCATGTAGCCCACGCCGACCTTCACATTGGGCGGCAGACTATCAATGAAGTTGGCGATGTCATTGAGCTGTTGGCCGAGACTGGTCCGCGCCGAACCATCAATCAGGACAACAATCTCCAGGTCGCTGTTCTCGCCCCGCAGCGCCACCCAGTTGGTCACATTCGAATCTTTCCCATTCACCCTGACTTGCAGATCCTGCGCGGTGATATTGACCGGCGCTTCCAGGTTCTTTTTGGGCAGCACCGTTACCACCGCCTGGCCCTGCCCTTGCAACGGTTCAGGGGATGCCGGCGCTGAAAGTATTGCCGCCCCGGCGGCCATCAACATGGCCATTCCCAGTGTTTTCATCGATTTATTTCCTCCCAGGTGGACCGGCGGTTAGCTCCGTTGCCACCCTTCCATCTGATTAGATGGGATATTGGAGAATTTGTTGCGGTGAGCGATTCGGGCTTCAACACCCCAGGCCGGCCGGATTGTCGGCATTGGCGTTAGGGGGGCTGTTTGCTTTCCGGTTGTTCTTTCGATATGATTCAAAGATGTGCCCGGAGTTGTGTCCGGGCTAGTCAACAGCACCACGGCATTTGGAGCTTGAGCCTGTGCGGCGACAAAGAACGTTGCCTGCGCGGCCAGCGCTTCCCCGCAAAGCGGGGCTGGCAAATGCGGTGGAAGATGAGGAATGAATGGCAAAAGCCAGTAAAAATATTACGAAGGCGCGCGCAGCTGTCACCAAACCGGTGTATCCGCTGCCCGAAGCCGTGAGCCTGCTGAAACAAGTCAAGTACGCCAAGTTCGACGAGACCGTCGACTTGACCATGCGTTTGGGCGTCGACACGCGCCATGCCGACCAGATGGTGCGAGGCACCGTGGTGTTGCCGCACGGACTGGGCAAGACCAAGACCGTGGCCGTGATCGCCTCGGGCGACCGCCAGAAGGAAGCGACCGAAGCCGGCGCCGACTTCGTGGGCGGCGAAGAGATGGTGGAAAAGATCCAGAAAGAAAACTGGACCGCTTTCGATGCACTGATCGCCACGCCGGACATGATGAAGGTGGTCGGGCGGCTGGGCAAGGTGCTGGGCCCCAAGGGCCTGATGCCCAACCCTAAGACCGGGACCGTGACCCTGGATGTGGCCGCGGCGGTGAAAGAGATCAAGGCCGGTAAGGTGGAGTTTCGCGCCGATAAGACCAGCCTGGTGCACGTGCCGGTAGGCAAGCTGAGCTTCGATCCGCAAAAGTTGATCGACAACGCCACGACCGTGATTTCGTCGATTGTGCGCGCCAAGCCTTCGGCAGCCAAGGGCAAGTACATCAAGAGCGTCACGCTGAGCTCGACGATGGGGCCCGGCGTACCGCTGGATTCGGCGGTTGCCGACGCGGCCGGCAAGCATTAAGACAGTTGTCAGTGGTCAGTGATCAGTTGGTGCATCGGACGACCGACACTGCATCCATCCTGAGAGCTTTGGAAAACAGATTCGAACAAGCGCCTGTTGGGGCGAGAAGAGAGATCAGGGAGCAGAAAAGGCCGGCGGTTTCAAGAATTACTGACCACTGACCACTGATCACTGATCACTGTGCGGAGCACACGATGGCGGTTTCAAGAGGCAGGAAAGAAGAGAAGGTCCAGTCGCTGGCCAAGGAGCTGGAGACTTCGACAACGGCAATCATCGGCACGTTTGCCAAGCTGACCGTGGCGCAGGATTTCGCGCTGCGCAAGGTGGTCCGCGAGGCGGGCGGCAAATATCGCGTGGTGAAGAACAGGCTGGCGGCGATTTCCGGCGAAGGCACCAAGATTGAGCCGGCGCTGAAGGGGCTGAAGGGCGTGAGCGCCGTGGCGTTCACCTCGGGTGACCCCGTGGCCCTGGCCAAGGGCTTTGCCAAGTGGGTCGGTGAAAATGCCGAGTTCCAGTTCAAGCTTGGGATTGTGGACGGAAAGCTGTTGAGCGTGGAAGAGGTCAAGGCGCTGGCGACGATGCCGGGCAAGGAAGAAATCTTTGCCAAGCTTCTGTTCCTGATCAATGCGCCGGCACAGCGGCTGGCCACGGTCCTCAACGCCACGGGCCGCGATCTGGCGGTGGTTCTGGGGCAGGGCGTGGAGAAAGAGAAGTTTGCCGGAGCAGCGTAAAAGACAGCTTCTAGCTCCTAGCTTTTGCCTCGCGGAAATCGAGGTCGTTGGGTGAACCGCGGCAGAGCTGGAAGCTAGAGGCTGAAAGCTAATAGCTGGTTTTAGAGTTTGGCCGTAGAACAGGCGGGAAGTGCGCGGGTCTGGCGCATCGGAAACTTCCACTGCGTGGGGCGGGCCTTTGGTCGAGGAAGTTCGACGGGAAGAAAAAATTCAAACGGTTCTGATTGGAGAAGAAAAATGGCGGATCTCGCGCAGTTGGAAGAACAGATTGTAAGCCTGAGCTTGCTGGAAGCGGCAGCGCTGGTTAAGAAGCTGGAAGAGCGGCTTGGCGTTTCGGCGGCTGCGGCAGCCCCGGTGGCAGTGGCAGGCGGCGGTGCCGCGGCGGCTCCGGTGGCCGAGGAGAAGACTGAATTCCAGGTCATTCTCAAGGACTTCGGCGCCAACAAGATCAACACCATCAAGGCAGTACGCGAGGTTACCTCGCTCGGCCTGAAGGAAGCGAAGGACCTGGTCGACGGCGCCCCCAAGGCGCTGAAGGAGAGCGCGACCAAGGAAGAGGCGGAGGCCATCAAGAAGAAGTTTGAAGGCGTCGCCACCGTCGAAATCAAGTAAGCAAGCGGGACTTGCAAGAAGAGCCGAGACGCGCTACGATAGAGGTTGCGCGTCTTTTCGGCTCATTCCGCCTTTTTCGGGGGACTGGGCGAGAATTGGGTGACGCGACTTGAGATGAGCGGCAGGGCACGCAAGCGTCCGCAGGGCTGGAGCAGAGCCAAGCACTCCAGGGGCGGGCATCGGGCGAGATTAAGTGCCTTAGGGTCAAGGGGATAGGCGGATTTCCCGTTGACGAATGGCGAGTGGCGGGCGGGCGATCGACAGAAGCGAGCTTTGGGATCGGCGATAGCAGGGCAAGAGAATTCGGATGGGGGCACAGGCGATGGGCCGCGCTCGTGAGGCATTGCGTCCTTACGGGCATTTTGTGTCTCCCAAACCCCGGCAGATAGGGATTTTTCCGGTCAGGTCTTCCTGATACGCGCAGGAAATGTACGAAGTTGTTGGACTGCGCGCCTGCTTCTCCAATTGTGTGCAGTCTAGCGCACAAGCTCGAAACGCGACAACGCCTGCGACGCTTTTTAACGCGACTCTCATGCAGACACGCTTGGCATCGGATCTCCGGCGCGGCGGCCTTGCCCAGGGCTCGCTGGAACGCTCGGTAGGGATTGGCTTCAGAGGTGCGCCAGTCCGGATTAATTGATTTTTTACCGTAAACAGCCGGCGCCACGAGACTCAGGCGCTGGCCCGGCACAGCCCACAACGGGCGCCCGGAGTCCTGAGTCTCAGGAGTGAAGCATGCCCAACGAGAAGCGCGCGATTCGCAGCAGGCTCGATTTTTCAAAGATTCCTACAGCAACCCAGATTCCCAACCTGATTGAAGTGCAGCGCCGCTCCTACGAGCGTTTTCTGCAGATGGACAAGCTGCCCAACGAGCGCGACGACTCGGGATTGCAGTCGGTCTTCGTCTCGGTTTTTCCGATCACCGATTTCCGCGGCATCTCGCAACTGGACTTCGTGGACTATGCCATTGGCAACTGGGAGTGCAAATGCGGCCACTTGAAAGGGCTGCATCACCTGCGCACGGCCTGCGTACATTGCGGCGCCATGGTCATTACCGATCCCTTCCTTCCCGGTGAAGTGCTCTGCCAGAAGTGCGGCACTTATAACAAGAACACGCCCGACTTCTGCAACAAGTGCGGCGACCCGGTGGGTCTGCAGTTGAAGTACGACCAGCAGGAGTGCGAAGAGCGCGGCATGACCTTCTCTGCGCCGTTGAAGGTGACCGTCCGGCTCACGATTTATGACAAGGATCCGGAGACCGGCAACAAGACCATTCGGGACATTAAGGAGCAGGAAGTTTTCTTCGGCGATATTCCGCTGATGACGCCGAACGGCACGTTCATTGTGAACGGGACCGAGCGTGTGATCGTTTCGCAGTTGCACCGTTCGCCTGGCGTCTTTTTCGAGACGGCGAACAACCGCACCTACTTCCTGGGAAAGATCATTCCTTACCGCGGTTCGTGGGTTGAATTTGAGTACGACCAGAAGAACACGCTCTATGTGCGCATCGACCGCAAGCGCAAGTTCCTGGGCACCATCTTCCTGCGCGCCCTTGGGCTGCGTTCGGACGAGGAGATCCTGAAAACCTTCTACACGGTCGACAGGATGAACATCGCCGACGGTAAGGTCTTTTGGGCCGTCCAGCCTGACGCGAAGACGAATACCCACTTGCTCGGCTCCAAGCCGGCTCATGCCGTGGTGCATAACGGCGAAGAGATCGCGCACTCCGGGCGCAAGATCACGCCGCACACGCTGAAGGCACTGCGTGCAGCGGGGATCGATAAAGTTGAGGTAGAACAAGCAGAGTTGGATGGCGCCTATACCGCTGCCGATGTGGTTGACACCGCGACGGGCGAAGTGGTGGTTGAGGCTAACATCGAGCTCACCGCCGACCGTTTGCACAAGGTGATGGCAAGCGGCGCATCGAGCTTTGAAGTGTTCTTCCCCGAGCGCGACGATGTGGGCAACATCATCACCAACACGCTCAAGCGCGACTCAGTTCACAAGCCAGAAGAAGCGTTGATTGAAATCTACCGCAAGCTGCGGCCGGGCGATCCGCCGACGCTCGACACGGCGACTGCTCTGTTCGAGGGCATGTTCTTTGATGCGCGCAAGTACGACTTTTCGCGCGTGGGCCGTTTGAAGTTCAACATCAAGCTCTATGAGAACCAGGACGCCACGCAGCTCGATCGCCGCACGCTGACGCCCGAGGATTTCTACGCGACCATCCGCTACCTGCTCAAGCTGCGCAAGAACATCGGCATGGTGGATGACATCGATCACCTGGGCAACCGCCGCGTGCGCGCGGTGGGCGAACTGATGGAGAACCAGTTCCGCATCGGCCTGGTGCGCATGGAACGCGCCATCAAGGAAAAGATGAGCGTGTATCAGGAACTCACCACGGCTATGCCGCACGACCTGATCAATGCCAAGCCGGTCATGGCGGCCATCCGCGAGTTCTTCGGTTCGTCGCAGCTTTCGCAGTTCATGGACCAGACCAACCCGCTGTCGGAGATTACGCACAAGCGCCGCCTGTCGGCACTTGGGCCGGGCGGTTTGTCGCGTGAACGCGCCGGATTTGAAGTCCGCGACGTGCACCCCACGCACTACGGCCGCATCTGCCCGATTGAAACGCCGGAAGGTCCGAACATCGGACTGATCAGTTCGCTAAGCTGCTTTGCGCGCATCAATGAGTATGGGTTTATCGAGTCTCCTTATCGCAAGGTAAAGGAGTCGCGGATTCTCGATTTCGTTGAGATCACCAACGCCGGCGACAGCGGCCTGCGCGTCGGCGACCACATTGAAAAGGAAGAGGCGGCTCGCCTGAATGCTTCGCTGAAGAAGGCAGGCAAGCGGCATATCGACCACATCCCGTTCAGCTTCTACCTGTCGGCATGGGAAGAGGACAAGCACACCATCGCCCAGGCGAACATCGAGTTCAACGATGAGGGCGTGATTACCGAGGACCTGGTGAATGCGCGCCGGCAAGGGAACTTCGTGCTGGTGAACCGGGGCGATGTGGACTACATCGACGTCTCGCCGAAGCAGCTTGTTTCGGTGGCCGCGTCCCTGGTTCCGTTTTTGGAGCACGACGACGCCAACAGAGCGCTGATGGGCGCCAACATGCAGAGGCAGTCTGTTCCTTTGCTGGTGGCTGAGGCTCCGCTGGTGGGCACGGGCATGGAGGGCGTCACTGCACGCGACTCCGGCGCTGTGATTCTGGCGCGCCGCAACGGCGTCATCGATTCGGTCGACTCCGAGCGCATCATCGTGCGCGTCGAAGGCGAGCATCATCCCACGCAGCTTTCGCGCGAGGTGGGTTCGGACATCTACACGCTGATCAAGTTCAAGCGCTCGAACCAGAACACCTGCATCAACCAGAAGCCGGTTGTGCGCGAGGGTGAGCGGGTAGTCAAGGGTCAGGTCATCGCCGACGGACCTTGCACTGAGCAGGGCGAGCTGGCACTGGGACGCAACGTGCTGGTGGCCTTCATGCCCTGGCGCGGCTACAACTTTGAGGATGCGATCCTCATCAGCGAAAAGCTGGTGCGGGAGGACTATTACACCTCAGTGCATATCGAGGAGTTTGAAATCGAGGCCCGCGACACCAAGCTGGGTCCCGAGGAAATTACTCGCGATATTCCCAACGTCAGCGAACATGCGCTGCGCGACCTGGACGAGAGCGGCGTGATCCGTATCGGCGCCCAGATCGGGCATGGCGATATTCTGGTGGGCAAGGTTACGCCGAAGGGCGAAACCCAGTTGACGCCGGAAGAGAAGCTGCTGCGCGCCATCTTCGGCGAAAAGGCCGGCGATGTGCGTGACGCATCGCTCACCTGCCCTCCGGGCATCGAGGGTACTGTGGTCGACGTGCGCATCTTCAGCCGCAAGGGCCAGGAGAAGGACGAGCGCGCCAAGGTGATCGAGGCGGAATATGTCTCGAAGCTTGAAAAGAACCTGGGCGACGAAATCCGCATTCTGACCGATGAGCGTTTGAAGCGTCTCGAAGGCATCCTGGGCGCGAAGGAAGTGCTGGCCGACTTGCACGATGAGCGGACCAACAAGCGCCTGCTGACCAAGGGCGCGCTTCTCGATCGCGATACCATTGAGCGCATCTCCACCAAGAACCTCAAGCGCATCCGCTACGCCGACAAGGATCCCCGCGTCAACGAGCAGATCGATGAGATCGAGGAGATGACCTCGCGGCAGATCGAAGTGCTGCGCAAGATCACCAATGAGAAGATCGCCAAGCTGCAGAAGGGCGACGAACTGCCTCCGGGCGTGATCAAGCTGGTGAAGGTCTACGTTGCCATGAAGCGCAAGCTGAGTGTCGGCGACAAGATGGCCGGCCGCCACGGTAACAAGGGTGTGATTGCGCGCATATTGCCTGAAGAGGATATGCCGTATCTGCCCGATGGAACCCCGGTGGAGATCGTGCTCAACCCGCTCGGCGTGCCTTCCCGTATGAACGTGGGTCAGATTCTGGAGACGCACCTGGGCTGGGCCGCTCATGTGCTGGGCAAGAAGATTGCCGACCTGATTCGCGCCAACAGCGACGTGGAAGCTACGCGCGAACTGATGAAGAAGGAGTTTGCCGGAACGGCTACGCTGCGCCAGTTGCTCGAGCTCGACGACGAGATGCTGTTGCGTGTGGGAGCCGGCATGGAGCGCGGCATCTGGTTCGGAACCGCGGTCTTCGACGGCGCCAAGGAAGATGAGATCAAGGCATTGCTGGCCTCGGCCGGTTTGCCTTCCTCGGGCAAGACGGCGCTGTATGACGGCATGACCGGCGAGCAGTTTGAGCAGCCTGTTACGGTGGGCTACATTTACATGCTCAAACTGTCGCACCTGGTGGACGACAAGATTCACGCTCGCTCCATCGGACCGTACTCGCTGATCACCCAGCAGCCGCTGGGCGGCAAGGCGCAGTTCGGCGGGCAGCGCTTCGGAGAAATGGAAGTGTGGGCGCTCGAAGCTTACGGCGCAGCATACATCCTGCAGGAACTGCTTACTGCGAAGTCGGACGACGTCTATGGTCGAACGAAGATTTACGAAGCGATCGTCAAAGGTGAAGCCGCGATCGAGCCGGGCGTGCCCGAATCGTTTAACGTGCTGATCCGTGAATTGCAGTCCTTGTGCCTCGACGTGGAATTGATCAAACGCGCCGACCTTCTGAAGAAAGTGCCCACGCCGGAAATGGCAGCCGTAGCAGATTAGTTTTCAGTCGTCAGTTGTCAGTTTTCAGTTTTCGAACTGATCACTGACCACTGATCACTGACCCCTGTATTCAGGGTCCTTCTTGAAAGCGGTAACCGCCGCTTCCCGGGAAGGAAGGATCCTTCAGTCATCCCGGGGAAAACCGAGGCAGGCTCCAAGAGGGCCGCCAAGGAGGGTCGCCTTGTTCCGTTCAAATCCGTTTGAACTTACCAGCCCAATTACCGATTTTGACGCAATCCGCATCATGCTGGCTTCGCCGGAGAAGATCCGCAGCTGGTCGCATGGTGAGGTGACCAAACCGGAAACCATCAACTACCGCACCTTCAAGCCGGAGCGCGACGGGTTGTTCTGCGCCCGCATCTTTGGACCTGTGACCGACTGGGAGTGCCTGTGCGGCAAGTACAAGCGCATGAAGCACCGCGGCGTCATCTGCGACAAGTGCGGCGTCGAAGTGACGGTCAGCAAGGTGCGCCGCGAGCGCATGGGCCACATTGAGCTGGCTTCTCCCTGCTCGCATGTGTGGTTCTTCAAGGGCCTGCCTTCGAGGATCGGCCACCTGTTGGATATCTCGCTGCGCGACCTGGAAAGCATTTTGTACTTCGAGTCCTATGTCGTTGTGGATCCGGGCGACGCGCCGGTGAAGGAACGCGAGATCATCAAGGACGAAGGCAAGTTCCGCGAACTCGATCAGCAATACCGTCCCTCCGGCTTCAAGGCCATGATGGGCGCCGAGGCGATCAAGGAACTGCTCAAGCGCGTGCAGATTGACGAACTCGGAATCGAACTGCGCGAGCGCATGAAGACCGAGACCTCCGCGCAGAAGAAGATCAAGTACGCTAAGCGCCTGAAGGTTGTCGAGGCGTTCCGCAAGAGCTCGAACAAGCCGCAGTGGATGATTCTCGATGTGCTGCCGGTCATTCCTCCAGAGCTGCGCCCGCTGGTGCCGCTGGATGGCGGCCGCTTTGCGACTTCGGACTTGAACGATCTTTACCGCCGCGTCATCAACCGCAACAACCGGTTGAAGAAGCTGATGGACCTGCACGCTCCTGAAGTCATCGTGCGCAATGAAAAGCGCATGCTGCAGGAAGCCGTGGACGCGCTGTTTGACAACGGCCGCCGTGGCCGCGTGTTGCGTGGCGCCAACAACCGCCCGCTCAAGTCGCTCTCCGATACGCTCAAGGGCAAGCAGGGCCGGTTCCGTCAGAACTTGCTCGGCAAGCGCGTCGACTACTCAGGTCGTTCGGTCATCGTGGTCGGTCCTGAATTGAAACTGCACCAGTGCGGCCTGCCCAAGAAGATGGCCCTCGAACTATTTAAGCCGTTCATCTATCACCGTCTCGAGCAGACGGGCCACTGCACCACCATCAAGCAAGCCAAGGAAATGGTGGAGATGCAGGAGCCGGTGGTGTGGGACATCCTTGAAGAAGTGATCAAGGATCATCCCGTGCTGCTGAACCGCGCACCTACGCTGCACCGCCTCGGCATCCAGGCGTTTGAGCCGGTACTGGTTGAAGGCAAGGCCATCAAGATTCACCCGCTGGTCTGCACCGCGTTCAACGCCGACTTTGACGGCGACCAGATGGCCGTGCACATTCCGCTGTCGCCTGAGGCGCAGATTGAAGCCAGCGTGCTGATGCTGGCCTCGCACAATATTCTGTCGCCGGCTTCAGGTCAACCGATTACGGTGCCTACGCAGGACATGGTGCTCGGACTCTACTACTTGACCAAGGCCAAGAAGGGTTCGACGGGCGAAGGTCGCGTGTTCTCGAATACGGAAGAGATCCTGATGGCTCTCGAAGCCAAGGAAGTCGAGACTCTCACGCCCATTCGTCTGCGCTACACGGGCAAGGTCCTCGACATGACCACGGCCTACGACGATCAGGACCTGACGCACACCGAGCCGGTGGACTTCAACAAGGAGTACATCTCCACCACCGTTGGCCGCGTGATCCTGAACGACGCATTGCCCGCGGGTATGCCCTACATCAATGGCCTGCTCAAGAAGAAGGGCATCGGCCAACTGGTGAACTATTGCAACCAGAACCTCGGTCTTGAGGTGACGGTGGGCATGCTCGACCGCATCAAGTCGCTGGGCTTCAACTACGCCACGAAATCCGGGCTGTCGGTTGGCCTGGACGACATGGTGATTCCGGCCAGCAAGTACACCACGGTCGACGAAGCCGACAAGAAAGTGATCGAAGTCCAGAAGCAGTACATGGACGGCGCCATCACCAACGGCGAGCGTTCCAACAAGGTCATCCAGATGTGGTCTGCTGTGACCGACCAGGTGGCCGACGAGATGTTCGGCAATATGAAGAAGGCAGACGACGAAGGAGCCATGAACCCGATTTACATCATGGCCGACTCCGGCGCCCGCGGTTCGAAGCAGCAGATTCGCCAGCTCTCGGGTATGCGCGGACTGATGGCCAAGCCTTCGGGCGAAGTCATTGAGACGCCCATCACGGCCAACTTCCGCGAAGGGTTGACAGTGCTGGAGTACTTCATCTCGACCCACGGCGCTCGTAAGGGTCTGGCCGATACGGCACTCAAGACGGCCGATTCCGGTTACCTGACCCGCCGCCTGGTCGACGTGGCCCAGGACGTGATTGTCACCGAGTACGACTGCGGTACGTCTGAGGGAATTTACGTCGGGTCGATCGTTGAGTCCGGCGAGATCATCGAGCCGATGCGCGACCGCATCATCGGGCGCGTGTCTCTGGAACGCATCAAGGATTACGACGGCAACGTGGTGATCGATGTCAACCAGCAGATCGATGAAGACATCGCTTCGGCCATTCAGGGTGCAGGTGTGGAGAAGGTCAAGATCCGCTCCGTGCTCACCTGCGAGTCGCGCCGCGGCGTTTGCGGTCTCTGCTACGGGCGCAACCTCGGCTCGGGCCGTATGGTCGAACTGGGTGAAACCTGTGGCGTCATTGCCGCGCAGTCTATCGGCGAGCCGGGAACGCAGCTCACCATGCGTACCTTCCACGTAGGTGGAACCGCCAGCCGCGTGCAGGACAAGTCGCGCCTGGATGCGAAGAACAACGGCTACGTGCGCTTCATCAACTTGAACTACGTTGAGAGCAAGGACGGCACGCTGGTGGCCATGAACCGTTCCGGTTCCATCGCTATCGTGGACGATCGTGGCCGTGAGAAAGAGCGCTACGTCGTGGTCTATGGCGCGCGTCTGCGGGCCAAGGACGGCGAACACGTAAAGCTGGGCCAGTTGCTTGCCGAGTGGGATCCGTACACGTATTCGATCCTGACTGAAATCGGCGGCACGGTGCAGTTCAAGGACCTGCAGGAAGGCATCACGCTGAACGAGGAAGTGGATGAGGTCACCGGCCTTTCGCGCTGGGTGGTTGCAGACGCTCCCGATGAAAAGCGGCAGCCGACCTTTGTGGTGAAGGGAGCCAAGGGCAGCAAGCGTTACCTGTTGCCTCGCGGCGCTCACCTCATGATTCAGGACGGCGATGAAGTGGGTCCGGGCGATGTGCTGGCCAAGATTCCCAAGGAGAGCACACGCACCAAGGACATCACCGGCGGTCTGCCTCGCGTTGTGGAACTGTTCGAAGCGCGCAAGCCGCGTGAGACAGCCATCATCAGCGAGATCGACGGCGTGGTTCGGTTCGGAGAAGTTGCCAAGGGTCAGCGCAAGATCTATATCACCGCTGACAATGGTGACGAGAAGGAATACTCTGTGCCGCGCGGCATTCACGTGAACGTGCAGGAAGGCGAACGGCTCAGCGCGGGCGACCCGCTGATGGACGGTCCTCTGAACCCGCATGACATTCTCAACGTGTTGGGCGAGAAGGCGCTGCAGGCTTACCTGGTGAACGAAATTCAGGAAGTCTACCGTCTGCAGGGCGTGGCCATCAGCGACAAGCACATCGAAGTGATTGTGCGGCAGATGCTGCGTTGGGTGCGGATCGATGAAGTGGGTGATACCAACTTCCTGCTCGAGCAGCAGGTGGACCGCTTCCGCTTCCGCGAAGAGAACGAGCGGGTGCAGGCGCAGGGAGGCCGTCCGGCTCTCGGACGTCCGCTGCTGCTGGGCATCACCAAGGCCTCGCTCTCGACCGACAGCTTCATCTCCGCGGCGAGCTTCCAGGAGACCACGCGCGTGCTCACCGAAGCCAGCATCAACGGTGCAGTGGACAACCTGCGCGGCCTCAAGGAGAACGTGATCGTCGGCCGCCTGATTCCCGCCGGCACGGGCCTGGAGTACTACCGCAACGTTCAGCTCTCACCGGAGCTGGAAGAAGCGGCAGCCCGCGTACAGCAAGAAGTTTCGGCAGAGATCGAAGCTGCCGAGCGCGAACTGGAGCTCATGCGCCAGGAAGGCGAAGCCGAAGAAATGGCAGCCGAGTAAGGACTGGCATTCACCAAAACGTACTTTGGAACTCAAAGGCCCGGCTTAAAAAGCCGGGCCTTTCTTTTGCTTATTGAGCTCTTGCCTTCATTCCGACGGCGCTACTTACTTGAGTGAGCTTGACGAGCGGGTTGTCAGCCCCTTAGCGCGAGCCCATCTTGCTATGCACGCTACGGCTGTGTTTGGCCAGGTACATGGCAGAATCGGCGGCGCTCAAGAGGCTATCGGAGGTTGCGCCGTCAATGGGATAGATCGCGATGCCGACGCTGGCTGAGCCGCGCAGTACATAGCCTTCCATGGCAAAGGGCGCGTCGAAGCAGCGTTCAAGGCGTTGTGCAATTTCTTCTACGTCGGTGCGGCCGCGCATCACCGAGACAAGTGCCGCAAATTCGTCGCCTCCCAGGCGGCCGAGCACGTCGCCGGTGCGAAGTTGCCGCTTCATGCGCAGCGAAACTTCCTGTAGATACAGGTCGCCCACATGGTGGCCGTAGAGATCGTTCACCAGCTTGAAATCGTCCAGGTCAACATAAATCAGGCCAAACTGAGTCGCATCCTCGCGGGCTTTCTCAATCTGTTTTTCAAGGTAGCGGTCTAACGAAGCGCGATTGTACATATCGGTGAGCAGGTCGAATTCGGATCGGTGCACAAGGTCGCTGTAAAGCTTGCGGGTTTCAATGGCCAGTGTGGCCAGACGCGTCCCCGCGGCGAGGGCTTCGAGGTCATCTTTCTCATGGTCGTCGGGCGTATCGAGCGCGGCAAAGAGAGTACCCAGCACCAGCCCGGAGCGGGCCAGAATCTCACGGCTGATGATGCGCAGTCCTTCCTTGCTGGCGGGAGGATGCCCGAGCCGCGGTCCGTCGTTCACGTCGCACCAGCAAGGCGCGCCATTCAGAATGAACGACACCATCTCCGCGATGTGTTCGACGATGTCCGCCAGCGGCTGTGAGCTGTTGATGTCTTCGAGGATCCTGCTCCGTCGCTGCTCCAACTGGATTACGCGACGCTCCTGGGTTGCGTCGGCTTCGCTCTGTGCGCTGATGGCCACCGTTTGCTTCCGAACTCTTCTCCGCAACGCCCAGTTCCAAACCGTGAACGAGAGCAATGTGAAAATCAAGATTCCGACCAGCCGGATCAGATTGCCCACAGTCAGCAACGGCGCAGAGGCGATGACTGCGATGTCGTCTGGAGAGCGCAGCAGGATGTTAAACGGCACCCGCGTATCAAACGGGTTGGAAGAGTTCATGAAGCAGATACCCGTCACGCGCACCCGCGACTCCGGTTGCATATGCTTCATGGGCGGAGGCGGGTCGGAGGTCTGGCTTGGCGCGGCCGGGTGCTTATAGATGGCTGAGAAGAGGTTGCCGTCCGCTTCGAGGACATACTCATCCTGCGCGGCTCCCCGCACCTCTGCCACTACCTCTCCGTCGATCGATACCAGGTCAAACAGATACTTGCTGGTCGAGAGCTGATTCCAGGTGGCGTGTTCGGGAACGATCGGCGCCTGCTTATTGTGGTCCTGAATCTCGGCGCCGGTCAGCGCCAGAAATCCATCGTGCACGTCCGGAAATCCGGTCGCGTCGGCGACGTCCCCAATCTGCAGCGGGGCAATCGACGAGGTCATCAACCACAGGCTTCTTGAGCCGTCTTGCAGCACCGACGCGGCGCCGGGCTGGTCGTACGTGATGGTTCCATGGACCCGGACCCTGCGGCTCGAGATTACTCATGTGGTAGCCGGAGAGAACCTCATCCATGGGGGTGACGGGCAGGCTCCAGGGGTTGGCGGCCGCGCGTTTGATGACCTTTACGCCATCCAGAGAAGACACGTGGAGCAGCACCCGGGTCTGTTGCATCTTGTCCTCGAATCGTACTGATGCCGCTCCAGTCACCATCACCTGGGCATCGAGCAGATTGTTGAGCACACTCGAATTGTCAGCGTCGACGGCAGCATCGATCTCTCCGCCATCCGTCTGCAATTGCAGAAAGCTGGAGCGAACGTCCGAATTCATCACGGTGTCGGCGTTACGCACCACGGCGTACACCGTCACCAGCCGGGAGTTGAGGTCTCCGCGGATGAGTTGGTCGAATGTGGCGGGTACCGCGGGGGGCGGCGCGCCATGATGCATCACGGTGATATTGTCGGCGACCACGATGGGCTTGAAACCGTCCCTGGTGGTGCCCTTGATCACAACCCGATCACCGGGGAAAAGGAGCTGATTGCGTGGTGTCTCCACATAGATGGCGGCGTCGCCATCCTGCACGAAAAGCGCGTTCTCGTAGCCGCGAAAATAAGCTACGGTTGCCTGAAATTCAACCGGAAGCGAGTGGCTGGCCTGCGCGTTGGTGAGGGCATTCAGGACCCGCAGCGAAGTCAGCGGCCCGGCTTCTGCCCAGGCCGCAGAAATGCATGCGGCGAAAATCGCCACGGCACACGCCGCTCTTCGCATGAGGAATGCTCCAGCACCGCCCCAGCGGAGCAGCCTGGTTCCCCCCGCGTAACGCATTTCTTTTTCCTTCCAGTCTCGCCTTTGCCGAAACCCCTTTGCAAGGCGGTATCCACCAACAACATACGACCGATTCGTCACAGGTCCGCTGGGTCTCATCTTACGCTGAAGTAATTTGCGGTTAATAGCTCTTTTGGGGCATCGGACTAACTTGAGTCACACGCGAAGATCAACGGAATGACGCGTATTCTGTACGCAGGAGCGCAGGCATTGTCCTGAGGATCAATGGCTTGCGCTTGGAGAGGTCGATGCAATGCCAAACTCTGAAACGCCTTCCACAGCACCAATGTACTCAGCCAGCGGAACCCAGGCATTGCCCACGCGCCGCATCCGCGTCCTGGGCGTGCCGTTGGACATGGGCGCAAGCCGTCGCGGTGTGGATATGGGTCCTTCCGCAATGCGCGTTGCCGGCCTTGAGGCGCGCCTCGAGGCGTTGGGCCACCAGGTGACGGACGGCGGCAACATCCGCGTCGAAATCGCCGAAACCCAGGCCTTTGGAAGCCAGAATGCCCGCTACCTGAAGCAGATTGCGGAGACCTGCACGCGCACCGCCGAAGCCGTGGTCAAGACGCTCGAGGAAGGCATGACACCGCTGGTGCTGGGTGGTGATCACTCGCTGGCCGTGGGGTCCATCTCCGGCGTGTCGGAGTTTTACCGGCGCCAGGGTCAGAAGATTGGTGTGCTGTGGATCGATGCTCACTCCGACATCAACACGCCTGACACGTCGCCTTCGGGCAATGTGCATGGCATGCCGCTGGCCTCGCTGCTGGGCCTGGGGGCCCGAGGCGTTGACCAGCATCTTCGGCTATATGCCCAAGATTGTGCCCGACAATACCGTGCTCATCGGTGTCCGGGACATTGACGCTGCGGAGCGTGCGAATATTCGCCGCGCCGGCCTCACGGAGGTCTACACCATGCGCGACATCGACGAGCGCGGCATGAGAGCGGTGATGGAAGAAGCGTTGCGCGCCGCTGGCCGTGGGACCGCCGGGTATCATGTGTCGCTCGATATGGACTGGATCGACCCGGAGGATGCTCCCGGCGTGGGCACGCCCGTGCGCGGCGGCGCCACCTATCGCGAAGCCCACCTGGCCATGGAAATTGTGGCCGACCACGGCCGCATGGTCAGCTTCGAACTGGTCGAGGTCAACCCCGTGATCGACGAGCATAACCGCACAGCGGATCTGGCCGTTGAACTGGCCTGCTCGGCATTTGGGAAAAAGATCCTGTGAGGGGTTCTACACTGGGTCGGACATTCTTTTTATTCGGAGCGGTGGCATAAGGCAAATGGCAAAGAAACTTCGCGTGGGTGTGTTGTTTGGCGGGCGCAGCGGGGAGCATGAGGTTTCGCTTCTTTCGGCTGCCTCGATTTTGAAGGCGATTGATCGCAGGAAATTTGACGTAGCGCCGATCGGCATCACAAAAGAAGGCCGGTGGCTTGCGGCAGCCGATGCGCACGGGCTGCTCGAAGGCAATGGCAGCGCCGATTCACAGCGGTTGCGTGCCGGTGACCCGGCGGCGACTCCGGGAGCAAAGCTGCTGCACGAGGGGATTCCTACGTTGCTTAGCCCCGAACCCGTTCTTTCCACGGGTCTCGTCCAAAGCCAACGCCCGGGCGGCCAGCCCCTCGACGTCGTTTTTCCCGTCTTGCACGGGACTTTTGGCGAGGATGGCACCATTCAGGGACTCTTTGAGCTGGCCGGCATCGCCTACGTCGGTTCGGGTGTGCTGGGTTCGGCTGCGGGCATGGACAAGGACGTGATGAAGCGCCTCTTTGCCCAGGCGAAACTGCCCATTGTGAAACACGTCACGCTGCTGCGGGCTGACTGGGAAAAATCTCCGCGCAAGGCCGTCGCCCAAATCGAAGCTGCGCTCGAGTACCCGCTGTTCGTCAAGCCCGCAAATCTTGGATCGTCGGTCGGGATCAGCAAAGCGCACGACCGCAAAGAACTCGGTCCGGCGCTCGATCTGGCTGCGCGTTACGACCGCAAACTGATCGTCGAGCAGGGCGTGGGCGGCAAAAGCCGCCGCGGCGGACAAGCCGCCAAGGCACGCGAACTGGAAGTGGCCGTTCTGGGCAATGACGATCCAAAGGCCAGCGTGGTGGGCGAGATTATTCCGGGCAAGGAGTTTTACGACTACGAAGCCAAGTACCTCTCCGAGGGCTCGGTGCCGGTGATTCCCGCGAAGCTCACGAAGGCCGAGACCAGGCAAATTCGCCAGATGGCTGTGGATGCCTTTCGCGCCTGCGACCTCTCGGGCCTTGCGCGCGTCGACTTCCTGATGGAGCCGGACGGCAAGCGCCGCATCTTTCTCAACGAAGTAAACACCATGCCCGGCTTCACCCGGATCAGCATGTACCCGAAACTGTGGGAGGCCACGGGCATCAAGTACCAGGACCTGATTACACGGCTCATCCAGCTGGCCCTCGAACGCCAGCAGGAGAAAAGTCGCACCACGTATAGCAGGGATTAGGAAACAGGGAACAGCAATCGCTGCGGCGGTGTCTAACTCAGCAGGGGAATCGAGGTGTGCGCGTGCCCGACGTTGCTCCATATGTTTCGGGATATACTTCCATTGATTCCGAGCCTTTATTCCCTATTCCCTGGTCCCTATTCCCTGTCTCTTGTCATGCCGTATCCTAACTTTGAGGGATTTGCCCGATGACCCTGCTTGATGCTCCTGCCTTTAACGAAGCCCGTTACCGCCGCAACCGAACGTATTTTTACGGTGGTATCGCATTGCTGGTGGCGCTCTTCATCGCCAGCTGGTTCGTTGCGGGCAGGCCCGTCGACTGGCCCTGGAACTGGTGGACGCACTTTGAGGGGCGCAGAACGATCAACCATTTTCTCGACGCCGTCGAACAAAACGACCTGCAGAAGGCCTACGGCATCTGGACCCACGATTCCGACTGGCAGCAGCACCCGGACAAGGGCAAAATCTACCCGTTTTCCCGATTTCAGCAGGACTGGAGCCCGACCAGCCCGCAAAACGAGTATGGCGTCATCAAGAGCCACAAGATCGTTGCCGCGCGCATCTACGGAAACGTATTGCTGGCAGCGATTCTCTTCAATGGCCGCAAAAGCGGAGCCCAGGACCTGACCTACGATCCCAAGACCCACACACTCAACTTCGCGCCGCCGGGTGAGGAACTGTACCTGGGGCCGTAGCAGCGAAGAGTCAACTGCTTTGGGGCTGTGTCGTCAGCTGAGTGTCCAGTTCGGCCAGTGTCTTTTCCAGACTGGTGGTATTTTCCACGTTGAACGCTTTTTGCGCCGGATCGATCTGGCGCATAAGCCCGCGCAGCACATTGCAGGGACCAACCTCAATAAATGCCCCGGCCCCGGCCGCGATGAGTGTCTGCACGCATTCCACCCAGCGTACTGGCCCGGTCACTTGCCGAATGAGCGCATCCCGCGCCGCATCGGCCGTCGTGACGAGTTTGCCGGTCACATTGGCGGCTACCGGAATGCGCGGGTCCTTGAATTCAAGGGACGCCAGCACGCGCGCCACCTCTTCCTGGGCGGGCTGCATCAGCGCGCAGTGAAAAGGTGCGCTTACCGGCAGCATCATGGCGCGGCGTGCGCCTTTGACTTTGGCGATGGCGATGGCTCTTTGCACTGGAGCCAGTGCGCCAGAGATCACAGTTTGTCCTGGTGAGTTCAAATTGGCGGCTGAGACGGTCAAGCCTGTCTCGGCAGCGGCCTCGACGCAAGCCTCCAGTACCTGAGCGGCGCCAAGGCCAAGCAGTGCCGCCATTGCGCCTTCTTCCGCTGGAACCGCCAACTGCATGGCTCGCCCGCGAGCTTTCACGGCGCGTACTGCGTCGGCAAAGCTGAACGTTCCCGCGGCGACGTGGGCGGTCCATTCGCCGAGCGAGTGTCCTGCCGCAAGCGACGGCTCTACGCCATGTGCCGCCAGCACACGCCACGCTGCCACGCTGACCGTAAGGATTGCCGGCTGCGTGTTCTCCGTCAGCTTCAGCTCGGCGTCGGGCCCTTCGAAGCACAGCCGCGAGAGGGCGAATCCGCAGGCCTCATCGGCCTCGGCAAACGTATCGGCGGCAACTGGAAAACGTTCCGCGAGGTCACGGCCCATGCCAACGGACTGCGAACCCTGTCCGGGAAAAAGAAAGGCGATTTGTGTGGTCATTCCAAACAGGATTGTAGCGGATCGAGGGCAGTTTTTCCCCTTGACTCAATCACCCTTCGCATTGCTCGAATGAAAGCCCGGCTTTCCGCGCAAAAATGTACGCCCTATGGCTCTGGTACTCCACCTCCGGGGGGTACGGACCGCGTTCGATCATCTCTTCAATCTTGAAACCGGCTTCGACAAGAATGCGCTGAATTGCAATGGGTTGAAAATGAAAGAACGCCATCGAGATCGAACGCCCCCACAGTTCTTCAGGTCGCAGGACATCGTCTCCAGTGTGAAACGCCAACAGGAGCAATCCCCCGGGGGCGAGAACTCTCTGCATTTCCGCGAAAGCAGCGGGAAGCAATTCCGGGGAGAGGTTCACAACGGAATAGAAAGCGGCGATACCGGCCAATGCGCCGTCTTCAATGTCAAGCGACAGCATATTGCCTTCGCGAAAGGGGATGTCCGGGTTCAGTTTTCGCGCTTGCTCCACCATTTGCGGTGACAGGTCGAGGCCGAAGACACGTACGCCCGCATCGCGCAGGCAGCGGGCGACATGGCCCGGGCCGCAACCGATGTCGCACACCTCGCCATGTTCGCGGACCGCGTCGGCAAAGCGCTGGAGCAGTTGCCGGTCGAGCGGCTTGCCTTCGAGTTCAGTGAAAATCCGACGCGCGTATTCCTCCGCGATCCGGTCGTAGTCGTCGCGAATGATTTCAATCTGGTCGGACCGCATATCTTCTCGTGGCATGCACCGCCGGCGTCGGCCTTTGCGGCGGCCAGTCCGCTTTCAGGGCCACGCTCTTCAGCATATCGAGAGCAAATCAATCCGATTCAATCTAATTCCAGCGGCTCTTGTCTTCCTGGTCTTTGTCAATTTGCCGGCCGCTGCCGTCGAATTTTACGGTGCGGCCCTGCGAGCGCATGTAAACCTCGAATTTGCGCGCGGCCCGGCGGCGCTTCCAGCGATAGTAGCGGTTGCGCAGGCCATAGAAGCGCTCGCTGAAGGTAAATGAGAAGCCCCGCCGCGGCGCCGTGCGGATGTAGAGCCAGCCGGCCAGCGCGCCGCCCAGTTCGGAGAAGGCGTACATCCGCTGCTCGCCGAACAGCATGGCGATGGCCACCAGCCCATAGATGATCGCCATGTAGCGGGCTTTGATGCCGATGGTGAAGAAGAGGAGGAACTCCATGTCGCCGTAGAGCAGCCCGATGGCGATGAGCAGGCCAAAGATTCCGCCAAAGCAGCCGGTGAGCACAACCGGCGCCGCGTTCATCCCGGTGAGGTTTCCGCCCAGGAAGAGCGCCACGGCTGCCAATGCCGTTCCTATTACCGAAACGCCATAGAGCCCCATCACCCAGGTATCGCTGTGGAAGCTCTCAAGAAAGCCGGCCAGAAACCATAGAGAAAGCAGCTCGAAAAGAGTGCCGATGAGGTTGGAAGGCGGATGAATGAAGCTGTAGGTCAGCGGCTGCCAGATCGCACCATGCACAAATGTATACGGATCAAAGGCCAGGAGCCTGAAGATCTCGACCGCTGCCCCCCGAAACGCCATCAACCCCAACGCCAGCACAAAATAGGCGGCAAGATTCACCAGCACCAGGCGGCGGGTTGCGCCGTGGAAGTCGGGGAAGGAAAACGGGGTAGAGCCAATCCTGCGCATCGTAGTCATCAGGGTAAATTGAAAGGCGCCCGGGTGTCATCGTGCATCGGCGAATCTGTGGCGCCTCGGAATTGCCGCCCGGCCAACTGGTTGGTATGAAAGACGGATCGAGGAGCGCCACAGGGCCAAAACAATCCTGCGATTTGATCGTCTGTTCTATGTGTGCGGTTGTATGGCCCCGCGCGGTTTGGGGAATTCCGCGGGCCGAGTCGGATCGAGCCTCTTGACCGATGGCCGGGTCCTCCCTAAAACTAGCGGAGTCGTCCTGCTAAAATCCGTCATCATACAACCCGAAAGATGCCTTGGGAGAGGAGGCAACCATGCCCAACTGTGCTGAATGCGAGAATGAATTAGACATCGAATTGGACGAAGTGGAAGAAGGCGATGTCGTCGTTTGCGACGAATGCGGAACCGAGTACGAGGTGGTCGGCGTCGAACCGCTGGAACTTTCGCGGATGGATGAAGACCTCGATGAAGAAGAGCTCGAAGAGGAAGAGGAGGAAGAGTGAAAGGAATCCGCGGCAAGTTGGCCGGATGGGCTGTTCTTGGGGCTCTCGCGGTCGGGGTAGGTCCAGCCTCAACGCATGGAGGTTTACTGGGAGCACCCTTGGCGCAGGCGCAGAACCTGGGACAGCGCACCGTAACCGGCGCCGTGGTCGACGGCAACTCCGCGCCCGTGGCCGAAGCCACGGTCTTCCTTAAGAATCTGAAGACGAAGTCCATCCGTAGCTATACGTCGACCAAGGATGGCCGCTTCTACTTTGCCCAGGTCAATATGTCGGACGATTACGACCTTTGGGCCGAAAAAGACGGAAGGAAAAGCGCGACCAAGACCGTGAGTTCCTGGGATGCGCGTAAGGAATTTGAGACCGAACTGAAAATGAAGTAGAAGACAGATTCCGCGGCGTCAATCAGGCGCCACGGACGTCTCATCCATCCAGCTTTTTCGTCACCAACTCGATTGAGCAGAGCCGGGTTGGCCTGGCCTTTCGACGCCTTCATCACCTGGCCGACAAAGAATCCGGCCACCGTCTTTTTGCCGCTGCGGTATTGCTCCACCTGCTTCGGGTTGGCGGCGATCACCTCGTCGATCAATGCCTCAATCGCCGACGACGTCGGTGATCTGCTCCGGCTTCTCGCGCTCGTAGACGGCGGGAAAGTCCTCGCCTTTTTCAAACGACACATCGAACAGCTGCTTGAGCTGCTTTGAGCTGATCTTGCCCTCGTCGAGCAGATCGGCGGCCAGCACGATGCCGGCCATCGAGACCGGCGACTGCTCCTGCTCGAGTCCCAGTGCTTTGAGCCGTCCGCCCACTTCGCTGAGCAGCATGTTGGCCACGCGGCGCGGGTTTTTTGCGCGTGCGCGCGGCGGCTTCAAAGCGGTCGGCAAATTCGCGCGATGCGGTCAGCGTGTGCGCATCCTGCGAGTTCAGTTCGTATTCGGCGATCATGCGGGCGCGGCGCGCTTCGGGCAGTTCGGGGAGCTCCGCTCTTTTGCGCTGCAGAAATTCGCGCGAAACAATCAGCGGCGGCAGGTCCGGCTCGGGGAAGTAGCGATAGTCGTGCGCCTGTTCCTTCGAGCGCATGGAGTAGGTGCGGCCTTCGTTGGCGTTCCACAGCCGCGTCTCCTGCGATCACGCGCCCGCCGGACTCGATGACTTCGATCTGGCGCTCGATTTCGTATTCGAGAGCCACGCGAACAAAGCGGAAGCTGTTCACGTTTTTCACTTCGACCTTGGTGCCGAATTTCAGGCGCGCCTTTGAGCCTCACGCTGACATTGGCGTCGCAGCGAAGCGAACCTTCTTCCATGTTGCAGTCGGAGACGCCGGTGTAGAGCAGGATCTCCTTGAGCCGCGTGAGGTATTCGAAGGCCTCGTCGGGGGTGCGAATATCGGGCTCGGAGACGATCTCGACCAGCGGCGTGCCGCAGCGGTTCAGGTCGAGATAGGTGCGCGTGGCGGAGTCGGCGAAAGCCGTCGTGCAGGCTCTTGCCGGCGTCTTCTTCCATGTGCAGGCGCGTGATACCGATGCGCTTCGTGCTTCCGTCTGCGGTAGGCACATCGATCCAGCCATGCTCGGCGATGGGCTTGTCGAACTGCGAGATCTGGTAGCCCTTGGGCAGGTCGGGATAGAAGTAGTTTTTGCGCGCGAAGATGGAGCGCTCGCGCACCTGGCAGTTGAGGCCAGCGCGGCCAGCGTGGCAAACTCGACGGCCTTGGCGTTGAGCACCGGCAGCGCGCCCGGCAGACCCAGGCAGACGGGGCAGATGTTGGTGTTGGGTTCCGAGCCAAATTGATTGGCGCAGCCGCAGAAGGCCTTGGTGGTGGTGAGCAGCTGCACGTGGACTTCGAGTCCGATGACAGGCTCGTATTTGGCCAGGACTTCAGGCGGAGAGCGCGGCAGCGAGCATAGCTAATCAAAGTTTACCGCGAGGGCTGCCGCCGGGGCCTTATTCAGCAGGATTTGCGGTCCTCGTCTCCGGCGACGGAGCTCCCGCCGTGAACGGCGAGCAGCACGGCTTGTCTGTGGCGTGGAAGTTCATCAACTCCATTCGAATGCCGTCGGGGTCGTAGAGGTTGAACTGGTATTTGCCGTCTTTGCCGATCTTGGGCCCCTGGTCGTGGACCCCGCCCAGACGGTTGCCCGCGGCGAGTTCCTTGTAGGCATTCGGCACACAGACTTCGCCGATCGAGAAATGATCGAGCACGCCCAGTTGGTGCTGCGAGATGTTGGCGGGAATCCCCGAGCCGGAAGGACCGCTGGTCAGCATGTATTCCAGCCATTCGTGGCCGTCGGGAACCTGCTGGCTCACCCAGTCGATCTTGCCTTCCTGCATGCCGCCGTACCAATACGGCTTGAAATCCAGCAGGCCGCGATAGAAGGTGTCTTCCTTGGCGCGGTCGTGCACCAGCATGCCGATGTGAATGATCTGATGGCCGATCGCGTTGGGCTCATCGGGGGCCTTGGCATTCGCCGGCGGCTGTACGAATTCCACCTTATTGCCTTCAGGATCGAGCACCGCAAACCAGCGGCTGCCGTCGGAGCCGTGCATCGCTTTATCCGGTGTCTTCCAGCCCTTGGCGGCCAGGTATTTGCGCATACCTTCGGCGCTGCTGGTGTTATAGGCGGTGTGGTCAAGCCGATTGACGCCCTGGTCCGGAGGCAGCGGCAGCACTTCGATATATTGCGTTGCATTCACCATGTAGCGCACGCCCTGCGGATTCTCGGGATCAGTCCACTTGGCCGCGCCGAGAATCTCCCGATAATAGTGGTCCGTAGCGGTGGCGTCCGATGTGTAGACGGCCAGGTGCGAAATGCCGGTGATCCTGGGCATCGTTTGTCCGGCGGCAGCAACAGTGAAACATCCAATGACGGCGGCGGCAAGAGACCTGGAAAACATGACGCACCTCAAAAACGATCGCGGGATCACAATAAATCGATTTGCCATGCAGTGTAAACCCAGCCTGACCGCCAATCCTGGCTGGCTTGCCTACGTTCGCGCCGTACAATGCGCTCATGCGTCTCAACTTGGCCTCAACCAGCTCAGTCGCCATTGCCGTCTTTATTTTGCTGCCCGCGCTTGCTCAGAACCCTCTATCTGCCGCTTCGCCTGCCGACCGCGCCGAAGCCCGCGCGATCTTCAAGCAGCTCATCGAGATCAACACCACCGACACGCCGCAGGGCAACGTGACCGACGGCAACCGCGGCCATGCAGAAGCGCTTTCTCGACGCCGGCTTTTCACCCGAAGACGTGCATCTGCTCGGACCCGATCCGCGCAAGCAGAATCTCGTCGTCCGCTATCGCGCCGCCGGCACGCCCGACTGAAAAGCCCGTGCTCTTTCTCTGCCACATGGACGTGGTGCAGGCGCTGCGCTCCGACTGGTCCACCGATCCCTTTCAGTTCGTCGAGAAGGACGGCTACTACTACGGCCGCGGCACGCAGGACATGAAGGACTCCGATGCCGCGCTGGTGGCGACTTTCCTGCGCCTGCATCGCGAGGGCTACAAGCCGAAGCGCGATCTGATCCTGGCGCTCACCGCCGACGAGGAAGGCGGCAAATTCAACGGCGCCCGCTGGCTGGTCGAGCAGCATCGCGATCTGGTCGATGCGGCCTTCGTCATCAATCCCGATGCGGGCGGCGTGGATCTGGACCACGGCCGCGCCGATGGTGGCCGACGTGGAAGCCACTGAGAAGGTCTACTCCGATTTTCAGGTCACGGCGATCGATCGCGGCGGCCACAGTTCGCTGCCGCGGCCCGACAACGCCATCTACGAGCTGACCGCCGCGCTCGACAAGCTGGCCGCCTATTCGTTTCCATTCGAGCTGAACGAGGTGACGCGCACCTACTTCAAGAATCTCGCCGAGCGCGAAACCGGCCAGAAGGCCGCCGACATGCGCGCGATCCTGGCCGACCCCGCCGGACATGGCCGCCGCCGCGCGGCTCGAGCGGCGAGCCCAGCTTCAACTCCAACTTCCGCACCACCTGCGTGGCCACGCGCCTCAGCGGCCGGCCACGCCAACAACGCGCTGCCGCAGACCGCGCAGGCCAATCGTGAACTGCCGCATCTTTCCCGGCCACTCGCCCGAGGAGATTCGCCAGCAGTTGATCGCGCCTCTTCGCCGACCCCAAGCTCAGCCGTGAAATACGTCTCCGACGCGGGCGATGATCTCCGACACCGCGCCCGAGCGCAAAGCCATGACGCCGCCGCCGCCCATCCCGGAGGTCTTCGATCCGCTCACCCGCATCACCGACGCAGATCTGGCCGGGCATGCCGGTCACGCCGGTCATGGAAAACGGCGCCAGCGACTCGATCTACTTCGCCCAGGCCGGCATTCCCTGCTACGGCTACTCGGCCATCGCCCTGGAGCGCGACGACGACCGCGCCCACGGCCAGGACGAGCGCCTGCCCGTCGATTCCTACTGGAAGTCGCTGGACTTCTTCTACTCGTTTGCCAAGGCGCTGGGAGGCGAGTGACCGCACAGCAGTTAAACGAAAGCGAGAATTATCAGAGATGAGCGCCAACAAGTCGGTGGCGGTTATTACGGGAGGCGCGCAGGGCATCGGCCGCCGGACAGCGGAGTTGCTTGCCGAGCGCGGCTATGCAATTGCCATCGTCGATCTGCACAAGCCGGAAGCAACTGTTGCGGCCATTGCGGCGAGGGGCGGCGAGGTATTTGGTTTCGCGGGTGACATCACAGATGAGGCCGTAGTAAGCGAGTTTGCGCAGCGCGTCTTCGATCGCTACGACCGTGTCGACGTGCTGGTGAACAACGCAGGAATCAGCCACATCGCGCCCGCGAAAGAGACATCTGCCGCCGATTATCGTCAGGTGATCGATGTAAACCTGGTGGCTCCCTTTCTGCTGGCACAAGTTTTCGGTAAGAAGATGCTTGAAGCGGGTAGCGGATCCATTATCAATGTTGCTTCCGTTGCCGGGTTGCTCGGTATCGCCGACCGAGCTGCATACAACGCCTCAAAACATGGGCTCATCGGCCTCACGCGCACCCTCGCCGCCGAGTGGGGCGGTCGCGGAGTTCGCGTGAATGCGGTTTGCCCTGGCTGGGTGAAAACCGAGATGGACGCGGCCGATCAGGCCGGCGGAAGCTATTCCGACGCCGACATCACCGGCCGCGTGCCGATGGGGCGCTTCGCCTCACCCGATGACGTTGCAAGGGCCATCGCGTTCCTTGCTAACCCTAATGAAAGCAACTTTATCAACGGCCACGCCCTCTCTGTCGATGGCGGTTGGGCTTCTGATGGAACCTGGGAATCCTTGCGCTTGCGCAAGCGATAAACCCTTCAACCCGCGACCATCCCGAGGGCTTTCCCCGAGAACTCGCGTGTTTTGATTTGCGCGAAGCGCCGCCCGCCCGACGCGAAGTCGCGCTGGTAAACTGAAAGAGCATGATCCTCCCGTTCGTCCGCGAAATCTTCGCGGAGCTGGAGCACTCCTCCGCATTCGAGCGCGTACGCAGGCACCTCAGCCTGGGTACGGGGCGTCGGCGTGTGTCCGGACTCACCGCGACAGCGCGCTCACTCTATCTGCCGCTGATGGCGCGCGCCGCCAACCATCCGGTCATCGTCATCGTGGCCGACAACAAGGCCGCCGAGGCTCTTGAGCCGACGCTGCGCGCCGGCTGCGAGCTGACCGGCGCGATTGATCCGCAACGCGTTGTGCGGTTTCCGGCTCACGATGTGCTTCCGTTTGAAAATCTTTCGCCGCACCCCGACGTGCAGGAGCAGCGCGCCGCCGCGCTGTGGAAGCTCGCCACCGGCGCCGTATCCATTCTCATCGCGCCCGTCGAGGCTGCTGCGCTGAAGCTCTTTGACCGCGACTACTATGCGAGCCTCGCCGTCACCCTGCGCCGCGGCGAGGAGATCGACGTCGAAGTGCTTACGGCTCATCTCGCGAGCGTTGGTTACACGCAGATGGATCTAGTCGAGATGCCGGGCCAGTTCACGCGGCGCGGCGGCATTCTCGATGTCTATTCGCCCGAGTCCGACCGCCCTGTGCGCATCGAGTTCTTCGGCGACGAGATCGAGACCATCCGCAAGTTCGAACCTGAGACGCAACGTTCGCAGTCCGGACTCGATGAGACGCAGTTGTCGCCCCTGACCGAAACGCCGGTCACCGAGCATTTGCTGGCCGCCGTGCATGCGCGCCTCAGCCGCCAGCGCGTTGAAGTGGAAGGCGCAGGCGAAGATGAAGAGATGGCGACTGAAATGGCCGCGGCGGGCGGCGTCAGCGTTTTTCCGGGTTGGGAGTTCTTCAGCTCTGTCGCCGGAGCAGAGAGTCATCTGCTCAAGCTTCTGCCCCGCAGCGCGCTTTTCGTCGACGAGCCCGCCATGGTCCGCAACCAGATCGACCGCTGGTGGAACAAGGTCGAGCAGCGCCACGAGCGCAGCGGCATCGGCTCGCTGATTCGGCCCGAGGATATCTATCTGCGCCCTGAAGTCCTGCAGGGGCTGCTCGAATCGCATACAGGTCTCGATCTCGATCAGCTTGGCGCCGTCGATGTGCTCGACGAAGACAACACCCTGGGCGAAATTGAAGTCAGTACGCGGCCCACGCTGCGTTTTCATGGCTCCATCCCGGCGCTCACTGAGCAGTTGCGCAATCTCATCGCAGCCGAACAGCGCATCGTTCTCGCCGCGCCGACGCAGGGCGATGTGGAGCGCATGGCCACGGTTCTGCGCGAGTACCAGATCCCCTATCGCCTCGGCAGCCGCCCTTCGCATCCCACCAGCGAAACCATGTTCGACGAAGCCAGCTACCTGGCCGGCGATCTGCGCGTGCCCGTCATTGTGCGCACGCAACTGGCTACAGGCGTAAGCTTCTCCGAATCGAATCTCATTGTCTTTGGCGCCAACGATCTCTCCGACGAGGCCGACATCATGGCGCGGCCCGCACCCAAGCGATCGAAGACCGCGGCCTTTGTCTCGGATTTTCGCGACCTCACCGTCGGCGATTACGTCGTCCACGTGGAACACGGCATCGCGCAGTACCAGGGACTGAAGGAGATTGTGCAGGATGGCCTTTCCGTCGAATTCATGATCCTTGAATTCGCTGAGCAGGCCCGCCTTTATGTCCCGCTCACGCGCCTCGACCTGATTCAGAAATACCGCTCCACCGATACCGGCCCGGCGCCGGTGCTCAACAGGCTTGGTTCGCAGCAATGGACCAAGACCAAGGCGCGCGTGCGCAAGGCCATGCAGGATATGGCCGGCGAGCTGCTCAAGCTGTACGCCGAGCGACACACCGCGCAGGGAAACGCCTTCTCGCCCGACAACGAGTTCCAGCGCGAGTTTGAAGACTCATTCGACTACCGCGAGACCGACGACCAGCTCACCGCCATCGACGCCATCAAGCACGACATGGAGTCCACTACGCCCATGGACCGCCTGCTGTGCGGCGACGTCGGCTACGGCAAAACCGAAGTCGCGATGCGCGCTGCGTTCAAGGCCGTGCAGGACGGCAAGCAGGTCGCCGTGCTCACGCCGACCACGGTGCTCAGCTTTCAGCATTTCGAAACCTTCAAACGCCGCTTCGCGCAGTTCCCCATCAACGTCGAAATGATCTCGCGCTTCCGCACTCCGAAGGAGCAAAAGCTCATCGTGGAGCGCGTCGAAGCGGGGAAGGTCGATATCCTGATCGGCACGCATCGCCTGCTCTCGAAAGACATCAAGTTCCAGGACCTCGGCCTGCTGATCGTCGACGAGGAGCAGCGCTTCGGCGTGCGCCACAAGGAGCGGCTCAAGCAGATGCGCAAGGAGATCGACGTGCTCGCCATGAGTGCCACGCCGATTCCGCGCACGCTGCACATGTCGCTCGTGGGCCTGCGCGACATGAGCGTGATTGAGACGCCGCCCAAGGACCGCATGGCGATTCAGACCGTGGTGGCCAAGTTCGACGAGAAGATCGTGCGTTCGGCGGTCGAGGTTGAACTGGAGCGCGGCGGCCAGGTCTACTTCGTGCACAATCGCGTCGAATCGATCTACGAAATCGCCTCGCGCATTCAGGAACTGGTGCCGGCGGCGCGCGTCGCCGTGGGCCACGGGCAGATGGGCGAGAGCGAGTTGGAAAGGGTGATGCTGGCCTTCATGCACCATGAGTACGACGTGCTGGTGGCGACCACGATCATTGAAAACGGCCTCGACATTCCGCTCGCCAACACCATGCTCATCAATCGCGCAGATCGCCACGGGCTGAGCGAGCTCTACCAGTTGCGCGGACGCGTGGGCCGCTCCAATCGCCGCGCCTATGCGTATCTGCTGATTCCTCCCGAACAGGAACTGACAGAGATTGCGCGTCGCCGGCTGGCCGCGCTCAAGGAGTTCAGCGATCTCGGCGCGGGATTCAAGATCGCCGCGCTCGATCTCGAATTGCGCGGCGCGGGCAACATGCTGGGCGGCGAGCAGAGCGGTCACATTGAGGCCGTCGGCTTCGAGCTCTACACCTCGATGCTCGAGGCCGCGGTGAAGGAGATGAAGGGCGAGAGCAGCGAAGAACGGCCGGCCACGCAGCTCAACCTCGGCATCGCGCTGCGCATCGACGAGAGCTATGTGCCGGAAGAAAATCAGCGGCTGCGCCTCTACAAGAAGATTGCCGGTGCAGCGAACGAGAAGGCCATCGCCGAGCTGCGCGCGGAGATGGAAGACCGCTACGGCGCGCTGCCCGATGCGACTGTGTTCCTGCTTGAAGCTGCGGCCCTGCGCGTGGAGTGCGAACGTATGGGCATTGCGCAGATCGACCGCAAGCGCGGCGAATTGCAGATTCGATTCACTGAGAATGCTCAAGTCGATCCGCAACAGCTGATGCGCCTGGTGGCACGCAACGCCAAGCGCGGCGCGCAGTTCACGCCGCAGGGTGTGCTCAAGTATCCTTTGGCTGCCACGCGGCCCGACGAGGTGCTGCTCGAGATTCGCGAAGTGCTCGCCAAGCTGACGCCGGCGCCGGTCAACGCATAAGAATCAACATCCAAAGTCAAGAGGAAATGTGGAACGAATTGCCGCACTGCTTGTGATTGGAGTTTGTATGTCCTCAGTCGTTGCTGCACACGCACAAAAGGAAGACTGGAAAGACCAGTTCCGCAAAGCCTCCGACGAGTACTTCGACCAGGTGTACTTTCCCTTTGCACCCTCGTCGGGAACCGCGGTTGGCTATCACCAGTACGACTCGCAGCTGGAAGATTACTCGCGCCAGAGTATCGACGCTGAGATTGCAGTGTTGAAGAGTTTTGAGCAAAAGATTGAGGCAATTCACCCGACATGGCCACGGCCGATTTTGTCCCGCGCAGCGACCGTGAGATCGTCCTCGGCAACATTCGTTCGCAGTTGCTCACACTGGAAACCATTCGTCCGTGGGAGAAGAATGCCGACAACTATTCAAGCACCTGCGCCAATGGCGCATTCGTGCTGATGGAGCGCAAATTTGCTCCGCCCAATGATCGTCTGCGCTCGCTGGTTGCCCGCGAAAAACAGATGCCCGCCTTGCTTGCCGACGCGCGCGTGAACCTCCAGAATCCGCCGCGTATTTACACCGAGATCGCCATCGAGCAATTGCCGGGGATCATCAGCTTCTTCCAGCATGATGTGCCGCTCGCCTTCGCCGATGCGAGCGATTCCGCATTGAAAGCGGAGTTTGCACAGACCAACGCCGCGGTCATTTCCTCGCTCACCAGCTATCTCGCCTGGCTCAAGACGGACCTGCTGCCCCGATCCAATGGCGACTTCCGCATTGGCGCGGAGGCCTTCTCGAAGAAACTCAGCTACGACGAGATGGTCGACATTCCGCTCGACAAATTGCTTGAGATAGGCTGGGCCGATCTGCGCAAAAATCAAGTGCACTTCAACCAGGTTGCCAGGGAGTTGGAGCCCAACAAAGACGCGCGTGCCGTGCTGGAAGAGCTGGGAGAGGATCATCCCGCGCCTGATCAATTGCTCAAGACGTTCCGCGCCACCTTCGATGGACTGGTCGACTTCATCCGCTCCCACCACATCGTTACCATTCCATCCGACGTGCGGCCCATCGTGGAAGAGACGCCGCCTTTCATGCGCGCCACGACATTCGCTTCGATGGATACGCCGGGCCCCTTCGAGACGCACTCCAAAGAGGCCTATTTCAATGTCACGCTGCCCGACTCTTCGATGACGCCCGCCGAGGTGGAAGGTTTCATGCATTCCTTCAATGTGGGCACGGTCATTTCGACTGCGGTGCACGAAGCGTATCCCGGCCACTACGTTCAGTTTCTCTGGTTGCCGCAGGCACCGAGCCGCGTGCGCAAGATCCTCGCTGCCAATACCGACGTGGAAGGCTGGGCTCACTACACCGAGCAAATGATGCTCGACCAGGGTTATGGACAACCCGGCCAGGGCGCGAAAGACGAGCGCGATTCCGAATTCCTGCGCCTCGGCCAGTTGCAGGATGCTCTGCTACGCAACGCACGCTTCATTGTCGGCATCGAAATGCATACGGGCAACATGAGCTTCGATCAGGCAGTCGAGTTTTTTCAGAAGGAGGGATATCAGTCGAAAGAGACCGCTGTGGTTGAAGCCAAGCGCGGCACCTCCGATCCCACTTATCTTTACTACACACTCGGCAAGCTTGAAATCATGAAGCTGCGCGAAGACCTGAAAAAGAAACAGGGAGCGGCCTTCTCGCTTGAAGAATTCCACGACAACTTCCTCCGCCAGGGTTTTCCGCCGGTCAAGATCGTGCGCGAGGCGCTGCTCGGAAACGATTCACCAACCCTCTGACAGGGCATCCTTTTTCGCGGCATTTCACGCCAGGGGTATATGCTCAATCGCGCACACCCTGATTTTGACGCAAGCAGCGCAAGGCAAATCAATCGGCTTTTGAATGAGAACGGGAGATAGAATGAGCAATCGTGTACGGAAAGCGGTTTTTCCCGCCGCCGGCCTGGGCACGCGCTTTCTGCCGGCCACCAAGGTCATTCCCAAGGAAATGCTGGCGCTGGTTGACAAGCCCATCATCCAGTATGGGGTTGAAGAAGCGATCGCCTCGGGCATCGAGCACATCATCATCATCACCGGCCGCGGCAAGGGCGCCATGGAGGATCATTTCGACCACAGCTTCGAACTGGACGCGACCCTCGAACGCCGCGGCAAAAGCGAACTGCTCGCGGTTTCGCGCGGCGTGGCGACGTTGGCTCGGATCAGCTATGTGCGCCAGAAAGAGCCGCTGGGCCTGGGCCACGCCGTGCTCTGCGCCAAGGAACTGGTGGGAGACGAGCCCTTCGCTGTCATTCTGCCCGACGATGTGATCGATGCTGAGGTTCCGTGCCTCAAGCAGATGATCGACGTCTTCGAAGAGCGCGGCGGCTCGGTGCTGGCCACGCAGACCGTCGAAGGGTCGGCCATCTCAGCCTACGGCGTGCTGGCTGGTTCGCAGGATCCTGCAAACCCGCGCATCTACAACTGTACGGGCATGGTCGAGAAACCAAAGCTGGAAGTCGCGCCTTCAAAGCAGGCCATCATTGGCCGCTATGTTCTCACGCCGCGTGTCTTCGAACTGCTGGAGCAGACGACTCCAGGCGCCGGCGGCGAAATCCAACTGACCGACGGCATCAAGGCGTTGCTCAAGGAAGAGAAGGTTTTCGGTTACACGTTTGAAGGCAAGCGCTTCGATGCAGGCGACAAGTTCGGCATGCTCCAGGCGACAGTCGAGTTCGCTCTCAAACGCGAAGACCTGGGGCCAAAATTCCGCGCGTATCTCAAGAGTCTGCCGCTGTAGGTCGAGAGGCGTTAGCCGTTCACTTCGTGAAGGTGATAGCGGAGTTAGCAAAACCGCGATGACACCGGTCTAACTCCGCTAATACCGCTAACTTCGCCAGCCCGGCCAGCCCCGCTAGCTTTTCCACTTGATGTTGCAACCAATCGACGGCCGCTGGTCATTGAGCGGGTTCCGACCAGCGAGCACTGCATCGATTGCAGCGCGCAGATCCTGCCCGGTCACGGGAATGCCGTTGCCGGGCCGGCTTGAATCAAACTGTCCCCGGTAAACAAGTTTCATGCCGGAGTCGAAGAGAAAGATATCCGGGGTGCATGCCGCGCTATAAGCCCGCGCCACTGCCTGCGTCTCGTCATACAGGTAAGGGAACCGGAACCCCATCGTTTCCGCCTGTCGCTTGAGCCCGGCGGGACTATCGTCCGGATAGCTATCGGCATCGTTGCTGCTGATGGCGACGATACCGACAGGTTCGCCATCGAATACCCTGCCCAGCGCAGCCAGGCCCTTTTCGACATGCTTTACATAGGGGCAGTGCGTACAAATGAACATCACCAGCAGGGCTTTCTGTCCGTGAAAATCATCGCGCCGCACGGTCTTTCCGGTCACCACGTCGGTCAGCGCGAAGTCCGGCGCTTCGGTTCCTAACTCCATCGCCATCGTGGATTCAGTAAGTGCCATGATCTGCTCCTTTTTTGCTAACTCCCCTAACTCCGCTAACTCCGCGAAGCTCGCTGGCACCGCAACCTCTGCCAGCCCCGCTGATCCCGCTGCCTTCAAAACAGCCCCGGCTGCCGCCCTGGCATGGCCACGCCGAAGTGTTCATAGGCCAGCCGCGTTGCCACACGGCCGCGCGGCGTGCGGTCGAGGAATCCGATCTGGATGAGGAACGGCTCGTAGACTTCCTCGAGCGCATCTTCCTCTTCGGCCAGCGTCGCAGCCAGGGTGCCCAGCCCCACAGGGCCGCCATCGTACTTCTGCATGATGGTCAGCATCAGTCGCCGGTCGATTTCGTCGAAGCCGTGCGCATCCACTTCCAGCATGGTCAGCGCAGCGTTGGCCGTGGGCCGGTCGATGCTGCCTGTGCCGCGCACCTGCGCATAGTCGCGCACGCGCCGCAACAGGCGATTGGCGATGCGCGGGGTTCCTCGCGAACGCAGGGCAATCTCCGCCGCGCCATCGTGATCGATGGGAATCTGCATCACGTCCGCCGAGCGTTCGACGATGAAGCGCAATTCATCTTCGGTATAAAACTCCAGCCTCAGCAGAATCCCGAAGCGCGACCGCAGCGGTGAACTCAGCAAGCCCGGCCGCGTGGTGGCGCCGATAAAGGTGAAAGGGCGCAGCTCCATCACGTGGGTGCGCGCTGCCGGTCCCTGACCGATGATGATGTCGAGCTTGTAATCTTCGAGGGCGGTGTAGAGTTTTTCTTCGAGCACCGGCTGCATGCGATGAATTTCATCGAGAAATAACACCTGTCGCTCGCGCAGATTGGTGAGAATCGCCGTCAGGTCGCCCTGAATCTGCAATGCCGGACCGGAAGTCTGCTGAAAGCCAACGTCCAACTCATTGGCAATGATGGTCGCGAGGGTGGTTTTGCCCAGACCCGGTGGGCCAAAAAGAAGCACATGATCCAGTGCCTCGCCGCGGGATTTGCATGCTTCCAGCGCAATCGCCAACAGCTCCTTGGCCTTCGACTGGCCGATGAACTCCCGCAGCCAGCGCGGGCGCAGCTTCAGCTCAAAGCCCTGCTCTTCTTCAGCTCGCGAGGCGCTGACCAGCCGATCCGGAGAGTTGTCCCGTGCAATTGCCATGTTCAAGAGAAGTGTAGCGGCTGGCGCTGTCTGCGGCAAAGAATCGTCGCCCGACAGGCCATCGGGCGGCAAAGTCGGTTCACTTTCTCAACCAGTTGGCTGCCCTGATTAACGGGCCCGCCATAACTCAATTCAGAGCTTTGGCCATTACTCTGCGGGGGTAACTTTCGAGTTGAATGACCCAAAGAAGCTATTGATTCAGCGGATTGACATGCCGTATGATTGCGCCACCTCACAAGAGGCAGTTATGCCAATCGGTCGGCCATGGGGGCTGTGGGCGAAGCATCGCTGGCCGTGTGAAAACCCCTGATTCGGCAGGGAATTGCACCATAGGTTCCGGGGTGCGGCACAGCCGCTGTCGGGATCGGCTAAAGAGAACAGACCGGGTGGAAGTGACTCCATCTGACCGGTGCTGACTCACACTTTAACGGCCAGGTTCTGGATCAAACCAGGTTGGCCGGGCGGAAACGCCAGGAGACTTCTATGCGTGATCGTTCGTCCTTGGGCGCATTGCTACTTACTTGCCTTTTGGTTCCAATGATCGGATGTGGCAACCCCCAAGGGTTGGATTCCATCCAGGTTACCCCCTCGACCCAGGCGCTGGCAGTTGGACAGACTGCGCAATTCGTCGCAACCGGGATATACGGAAATGCCAGCCATTCTTCGACGAAAGCGATCACCTCGGGGGTGACCTGGTCTTCCAGCGCTCCTGCTGTAGCGACCGTGAATGCTACTTCCGGGCTGGCGACGGCGGTGGGCGCGGGCACGGCGTCGATCACCGCGAGTGCAGATGCGTACAGCGGCCCTGTAGTCAACACGGCAACTCTCACAGTGACTGCTCCTTCTGGAGGCATTGCGGCGGAGCAACTACTTTCAATCACGGTCTTGCCGGCCACGATTTCAGACAGTAATCTTTTGGGGACCGGGCAGTTTCTGGCGTACGGAACCTTTGCGACCGCGCCGACCGTGATGGATATCACCAACGGGATCAATCACAATGGCTTTGTCGCTCCGGTCACCTGGGTCTCCGGCGCGCAGACCATCTTTCCCATCAGCTCCTCGGGAGCTCCGGGATCCACCGGCGGACTTGTAACAGCGGTTGGCTCTGGAACCGACAACATTTATGCCGTTGCCGCTAATCCCGACGGCACGATCGTTTACAGCCCATCTGTCACGTTCAATTGCCCGTACGTGGCCTACACTCCTGGCACCCCCGGGAACCCAAGTGCCAATCCCCCCGTTCCTCCCACCCAGGCCGTACTTGGTTCCTGCAACGAGGAAACCATTGCATCGGGACTGCTGGTGACGCTGACCGTCTTTAACGCAGGATTGGATACCACCAACTGGCTGGTCACCGCTCCTTCCGCAACCGGTACGCCCAATGTCATCCAGTGCGGACCCGGCGCGCCCGCGGGTGCCTCAATCTGCACAGCCACTTACCCCCTGGGCGCCACCGTGACGCTGACGGCAACTCAAACCCCAGGAAGCACAGGCACCTTCGGCGGATGGTCCTGGAACTGCACACCGACCGTGCCTGTCACTGCGGGGGGGCCCAATAAGTGCACAGTGACTCTCGGAACTTCCGACTCCTCCAATGAGTCCGTTGGAGCCATCTTCAACTAGTCCTCAGCGAATTTTCACAACAGGCCGCTCCCCGGAGCGGCCTGTTGTGCGTTGACCCGCCACGTGGCCTCTTTCGCTGTGAATTGCCAAGATTCGCTTACGCGGGATTTTGCCGACATCTCCCTTTATCTGCACGCCCTCAACATGACATCCCGTTCATTTTGCTCAAGACTCACCAATTAGACTAAAAACGGCCCTTCTGAAGATGACTCACCGGTTCGCCCGCCTTCGCCGCTTCCGCTTCAATCTGCCCCAACGCATCGCGGCGGGACTGCTGCTGCTCTTTCTGGCGCAGGGCCTCTGGCTTACCAGCCGGCAGACACTCTCAGACCGTGATTACCGGTACGCACGCTGCGGCCGTGAAACATGGGAAAGGCCCTCGCAGCTGGCCGGCTACTTTACCACCTGCGGCAACATCCATGACGGCCTTCTTGCCTACCGCCTGGCGGGCCTTCCGCTTACGCTGAATCTGCTCGTTGAGAGCGGGCTCGACCGATTCCGCAAGCCCGAAGACCGCGTGGTCCAATCGAGCGGCGAGCTCAGCACATGGGAACTGCGCCACCAGATGACGCATGTCCTGCTGTTGCTGCGTCTTCCTTTTCTGCTGGCCGGCTGCTTGCTGGGGGCCGGTGTCTGGTGGGTCACGCGCCGCCTCTACGGCAATCTCGGCGGCTATACTGCGCTGGCTCTCTATTGCTTCTGTCCGTCCATCATCAAGGCCTGCGTATCGCCCAATCCTGAGGTGCTTGCGGCCCTCGGCGTTTACGGCGCGGTGTATACGTGCATTGGAGTGGCACACGCCATGCATGGGCCGCGACGCAAATGGCGGCCGCGCATCGTTCTCCTCACGGCTGCCCTGGGCATCGCAGCGGCGTCGCACATCGCGGCGCTTCCGGTCGCGGCGCTGTTGGGACTTGCGCTGATGCTGTGGGTTGCCGAGGGCAGGCGCAGCCAGGTGCTTCCGGTCGTACTGCTGGCTTCAGCGGGAGCGCTGGTTATTGTCTTCGCCTGCTATGGCTTTTCGCCCGACGCCTTCAGCTATGTTTTCCGCTCCGCTGCGGGATTCCTCTGGTTCTCGCTTGACTCGGCGCGGCGTTTCTTCGCCACGCTGGGCAACGCGGGCATCGCAGTGGCTTCTGCCTCAGCCGCTCTGCTCTTTTTGGGCCTGGGCCGCACCCGCTACTTCGGCAATACGGCTCCGTTGCTCTGCACCCTGGTCCTCTTCCCGCTCGTCACCACCGGAGTACCCGGCAGTCCCTGGCTGTGGGCGCTCCCGTTCCTGCTCACGTTTGTGAGCGGAGTCTTCGCGGATGCCTACGAGAGTCCGCGGAGGCGCATTGCGCTGGCCGCCGGAGGAGCTATCGTTTTGCTCCAGGCGATTTTCTGCATCCTCAGTTTGCCCGGGCTGCTGTAAAAGTAGCGGCGATTTGGTCGATGCCCAGACAGTAGGATGTGTCCAAGACATCAAGCCTTGCGGGCGAAAAAGGCCAAAACGAAGGCCAAAAAAGCCTCCGGCGCCAAAACCAAAACACATCGCGCCGACTGAGCCGCCCTACCCGCCGGATTGGGCGACTCGCGATGCCCATAACCTCCATAAAATAAAGCACTTGTTTGCCACCAATCGCCTTGCCGAATCAGCCCCGCAAAGCGTAAAATAGATTTGTCAGCGCGCAGTACTCCGGCCCACCTTCATCGGACCATTCCCGCCGCCTTCCTGCGAGCCAGAAAACATCTATGGCAGACGATCAGAACCCCCAGCTCCCTCTCGACGGCCCTCCGCCCAATGGCGGAACAAATCTCATTCCCATCAACATTGAAGAGGAGATGCGCCGCTCCTATCTCGACTACTCGATGTCGGTGATCATCGGGCGTGCGCTGCCGGATGCCCGCGACGGCCTCAAGCCGGTGCATCGACGCGTGCTTTATACCCTCAGCGAGATGGGTCTTGAGTACAACAAGAAATACACCAAGTGCGCCAAGGTGGTTGGCCAGGCGATGGGTGTCTATCACCCCCATGGCGACTCGGCAATTTACGACACCCTGGTGCGCATGGCGCAGCCGTTTTCACTGCGCTACCCGCTGGTGGATGGTCAGGGCAACTTTGGCTCCGTGGACGGCGATCCTCCGGCGGCCATGCGTTATACCGAGTGCCGCATGATGCGCATTGCCGGCGAACTGCTGGCCGACATCGAGATGGAGACCGTCGACTTCACGCCGAATTATGACGAGTCCACCTTCGAGCCGACGGTGCTGCCGACGCGCATTCCCAACCTGATCGTCAACGGCTCCAGCGGCATCGCGGTAGGCATGGCCACCAACATCCCGCCGCATAATCTGACTGAAGTGGTGAATGCCGCCATCGAGCTGGTCAATAATCCCAGTGCGGGTCTGGCAGAGGTTCTGAAGCACGTCCAAGGCCCCGACTTTCCTACCGGTGGCTTCCTCTACGGCAAATCCGGCATCGCCCAGGCCTACAAGACTGGCCGCGGCCGCTTCATGATGCGCGCCCGGGTGGCCACGGAAAACCTGACCAAGGAAAAGCAGGCGATCATCGTCACCGAAATTCCTTACCAGGTCAACAAGTCCAAGCTCATCGAGCGCATCGCCGAACTGGTGACCGACAAAATCGTCGACGACATCAGCGACGTGCGCGACGAGAGCGACCGCGACGGCATGCGCATCGTCATCGAGCTCAAGCGCGGCGCGCAGCCTGAGATTGTGCTCAATCAGCTCTACAAGCACACCCAGATGCAGGAGAGCTTCTCCATGATCTTCCTGGCCGTGCTCAACGGCCAGCCGCGCGAACTGGGTATGGATGAAGCGATCCGCTGCTTCATCAATCACCGCATCGACGTGGTGCAACGGCGCACCGTTTTCCTGCTGCGCAAGGCCCGCGAGCGCGCGCACATCTTGGAAGGCCTCAAGATCGCGCTCGACAATCTCGATACTGTCATCCGCATCATTCGCGCATCGGGATCGCGCGCCGAGGCTCGCGAGAACCTCTACGCATGGGGCAAGGGCAATGAGATCGTCATCACTCTTGACCGCGAACGCCTGCGGACCGAGGAGCGCGGCCTCACCCTGCGCCAGGTCGACGCCATTCTCGAGTTGCAGCTCTATCGCCTCACGCAACTCTCTGTCGATGAGCTGCTCAACGAGCTTCAAGAGATTCGCGCCAAGATTGCGGAGTACGAGTCGATTCTGGCCAGCGATAAGAAGTTGCGCGCGGTCATCGTCAAGGAGCTTGAAGATGTCCGTGACCGTTATGGTGATGCGCGCCGCACGCAGATTATTGATGAGTCCGCGGAGTTGCAGCTTGAAGACCTGATTGCCGACGAGCAGGTCGCGGTTACGGTCAGCCATCAGGGCTACTTGAAGCGCACGCCCATCTCCATCTATCGCCAGCAGCGCCGCGGCGGTACCGGCCGCACCGGCATGAAGACGCGCGAAGAGGACTTCGTATCGCAGCTTATCGTCGATTCGAGTCACGCCTATCTGCTGTGCTTTACCAACACCGGCCGGGTCTACTGGCTCAAGGTTTACGAAATTCCCGACGTGGGCGCAGCGGGCAAAGGCAAGAGCATGCAGAGCCTGCTCAACCTGCAACAAGGTGAGAATGTCCGCGCCATTCTGCCGGTGCGCGATCTGGAAGAAGAGGGCAGGTTCATCTTCTTCGCTACGCGCCAGGGAATCGTGAAGAAGACGCCTCTCAAGGACTTCTCGAATGTCATGTCGCGTGGCATTATCGCCATCGCGATCGAGAAGGACGATGATCTGATCGCCGCCGACCTGACTAACGGCAAACAAACCATCTTTCTCGCCACCCGTGAGGGCATGGCCATCCGATTCGAGGAGGAGTACGATCCCGAGCGTAACGGAGTAGGCCTCCGTCCGATGGGACGCAACGCCGCCGGGAACAAGGGCATCTCCCTCAAAAAAGGCGATTACGTCATCGGTGCGGCCGTCACAAGCTCTGATGCGACAAGGGATCTGGAACGCGATGAGTGCGCTGCGAGCCGCGGACTGACTGACAAGCTGGCAAGCCTCCGTAACACCTACACGCAAGCGAAGGAAACCTTGCAGAGAGCCCGCGAAGATCGCCGCAATGGGCCCAAGGACGACGAGAAATTGAAAGTCGCGGAGCGCACCGCAGAGAAGCTCGTCTCCGATGCCGAAAGGGCGCTGAAGACCCTCGACGAAAAACTGTGCGTTACCCAATCGCTCATTCTCACAGTCACCGAGAACGGCTTCGGTAAGCGCACCGATGTCGATGAATACCGCCTGACGGCGCGCGGAGCGCAGGGCGTCAATAACCTGAAAGCCACGCCCAAGGTGGGAAAGACCGCCTCGATCTTGCTGGTGAATGAGACCTCAGAACTGATGGTGATCAGCCAGTACGGCAAGATCATCCGCATCGACACCAAGACGATCCGCGCGGCGGGACGTGCCACGCAGGGGGTACGCCTGCTCAATCTCGACAACGACGACAAGGTTGCCGCCGCAGTCATCATCCCGCCGGAAGAACTGAACGGCAAAGAGGAAGATCAGGGAACGCTGCTGCAGTAAGGACAGTCGTCAGTTGTCAGTGATCAGCTTTCAGTTTGGGCGATGGCCGAGAGCACCAGGCCTCGCTTCCGGGACCTGGGCACCCGGCAATAAATCCATGTTCTTACCTTCCGCCCGAGCGGGAGACAAGAGCCGTAACGGAAGTGAGCGCTCACTTACACGTGAACTCACCCGCCCAGTTATCGGACAAACCTGAACCCCTCTAGGCACTCAAAACGGCTCTTCCTGCGTCATATACTAGTGATGCTCTCGATTCTCCGCACGCTCCCCATGGTGCGTTTCGCAATCATCGCGTTCCTGCTTGCCGCGCTCATCACGGTCCCGGCCGGTGCTACGCCTACCCGCACGGTGCGGGCGCACAGGAATACTGCGCTTCGAGCCCATCACCAAAGGCTGCGACACGCCGCTTCGCACACGGCACCGCACGCCCAAAGGCACACGGCAGGCCACGGCGCCCGGTACGTGGCACGATATCCCGCAGCGAGAAGACGCAACCGATACCACCCGAGAACCATCACCTACCATCAAGAGCAGGCCCGCCTCATTTCTGTAGCAGGAACTCGTCGCCCCGAGATCGCTGACGCTGACACACGGCCCCCTGCACCTCAGGCTTTAAGAGCTCCCTCCCCGGCAGCAGAACGCACCATCGTGCCCGTCCCTGTTACACCTGCGCCGATTCCATTGCAAAAGACGACGAGAATCGTCGCCCTGGCGCCTTTGCGCGGTTCCCTTGAATCGCTCGAGCGGCAAAACGAAAAAACCGAAGCCGATGGTCTTGAACGGATCCTCGATGACAACGATCTCAACGATCGCATCGCCCGTGGAATGCTGGTGCCGGTTCCCGTCTCATCCGGCCTCATGGTCAATCCCGAACTGCCTCAGAACCGTCGCTATTGCCGTCCCTGGACAGCCACTTTCCTCACCGACCTGGCGCGCGCCCACGAGGCGCGGTTTCACACGCAGCTCGATGTCAGCTCAGCGGTCCGCACCGTCGAATACCAGAAGCGTCTGATGGAGATCAACGGCAACGCCGCACAAGCCGAAGGCGATATTGCCAGTCCCCATTTGACCGGCGCGACCATTGACATTGCGAAGCAGGGTCTCAGCCGACAAGAAATCTACTGGATGCGCGACCGGCTGAATAGTTTGCAGGACGCGGGCAAGATCGATGTAGAAGAGGAATTCCACCAATCCTGCTTCCACATCACGGTCTACAAGAGCTACGTGGGCGCCGGACCACTGCACAAACCGCGCCAGCGGGTCGCCGCACCCGCCACTCCCGGCTCAAGCGAGCCGCCGGCTCCCACACCAGTCGCTTCGGGCGGACTATAAACCAGTTCCCACCCGGCAATCCTCCGAAATTGATTACGCCTTGGAAGCATTCAAGGTACAATCGCGTGCGAACACGATTTCCGTGTGGGTGCGCCTTTGCGCGCTTGGCCGTTGAGGACGAACGGCGACTGCGAGAAGTCCATTGTGGCGTGCCCGCTAAGCGGCAGGTTGGCGGTTAACCGGCTTTTTTCAAGAGGCGAATCATGAGCGATCAAATCATTCAATCCGCAGCCATAGAAGCGCCCAGGCTCTCCCAATGGCAGCGCGTTGTCAACATCTTCACAGCGCCGTCCAAAACTTTCGAAGAGATCAAGCACGGCAATCGAAGCTGGTGGCTGCCGTTCGCCATCATGGCGCTGGTGGGTTACCTTTTCTTTGCCGTCGTCGATCTCAAAATAGGCATGCAGCAGGTGGTGGACAATCAGATTCACCTTAACCCGAAGCAGGAAGAAAAAATGGCAGAGGCGCCGCCCGCACAGCGAGAGATGGGGATGAAAATCTCGCTCTACATCACCGAGGGGGTCTTCATTGCCAATCCGCTGGTCGTGCTGGCCGTGGTTGCCTTGGGTTCACTCGGCCTGTGGGCTACCATCAATTTCGGGTTCGGCGGCAAGGCTACCTATGGAAGCATCTTTGCCGTATGGATGTTTGCGAGCCTGCCAAGTGTCATCAAAACCTTGTTGGGGACTATCGTCATCTTTGCGGGAGTCGCGCCGGAGTCGTTCAACATCAAAAACTTCGCTCCCACCAACCTCGGCGCATTTCTGAATCCGGCCGATACCAATGCGGCGCTCTATTCCCTGGCGACTTCGCTGGACGCGATCACCATCTGGAGCCTCGTACTGGCAGGAATCGGCACAGCCATCGTAGCGGGAGTCAAGCGCTCTTCGGGCTACATTGCTGTCTTTGGATGGTGGGCGCTCTTCGTGCTTATCGGTGTCGGTTGGGCCGCCGCCATGGGCTAACGCCCGGATCAGCTTCAAAAACAAACGGCGCGCATCGCAAGATGTGCGCCGTTTGTCTGATCCCTGATCCCTAGTCCGTGCCATTTGCCCGGGGCCCCCGGCGACAGGTCTTTGTCGCTGGGGTGGTTATTCCATCCACCGACGCATGATGAGCGTTGCATTGATGCCGCCGAACCCGAAGGAGTTTGACAGCGCCACGTCAAAGGTGTGGGCGACAGCTTGATTGGGCACGTAATCCAGCCGGCACTCGGGGTCGACATTGTCCAGATTGGTGGTCGGCGGCAGCATCTGGTTCTGCAGTGCCAGCACGGTGATACCGGCTTCCAGGCCTCCAGCGCCACCCAGGAGATGGCCGGTCATCGACTTGGTGCCGCTCACCTTCAGCGCCCCGCTCAGCGCATGCTCGCCAAATACAAGTTCGATGGCGCGCGATTCATTGCCGTCGCCCGCCGGCGTCGAGGTGGCGTGGGCGTTCACATATCCCACTTCTTCCGGCTCGATGCCCGCATCTTTCAGCGCCGCCCTCATGCTCCGTTGCGCGCCCTGGCCCTCTGGAGCAATGCCGGTCATGTGGTGCGCGTCGGCGCTCATTCCATAGCCGATCACCTCGGCAAGAATCTTCGCTCCGCGAGCCTTGGCAAACTCCAGCTCTTCAAGGATCACAATGCCCGCGCCCTCGCCAATCACAAATCCATCGCGATCTTTATCGAAGGGCCGGCTTGCGTGAGTGGGGTCGTCGTTGCGGGTGGAGAGAGCGCGCATGGCCGCAAATCCGCCCACTGAAAGCGGAGTGACGGAAGCCTCGGCGCCCCCGGCAATCATCACATCGGCATCGCCGTGCATGATCATCCGCACCGAGTCGCCGATTGAGTTGGCTGAGGTGGCGCAGGCCGTCGCCGTGGCTGAAATGGGCCCCCTGGCGCCGTAACGAATGCTGATCTGTCCCGCCGCCATATTCACGATGACCGCGGGAATGAAGAAGGGTGAGATCTTGCGCGGGCCCCCCGCCAGCAGGTTGGAGTGCTCGCGCTCGATGATCTCGAATCCGCCGATGCCGGAGCCGATGAAGACGCCGACCCTGTCGCCGAGTTCCGGGGTGATTTCCAGACCTGCCTGGGCAATGGCCTCTTGCGTGGCGGCAAAGGCGAAGTGGATGAAGCGCCCCATCTTGCGCGCTTCTTTCTTGTCCAGAAAATTCAGAGGGTCAAAATTCTTGACCTCGGCGGCAAAGGTGACCGGGAATCCGGTTGCGTCGAAGCCCTGAATCGGAGCCATGCCGCTGGCTCCTGCCAGCAGCTGCCGCCATACCTCCGGAGCAGTGTTGCCCACACCGCACACCAGCCCGAGGCCGGTGATCACGACTCGACGATTCACCGGCTACTTGCCTTTCGCGGTCTTTTCGTTCTTCTCGATGTATTCGATCGCGTCCTTGACGGTCTTGATCTTCTCGGCGTCCTCGTCGGGAATCTCGAGGTCGAACGCCTCTTCGAATTGCATCACCAGCTCGACCACGTCCAGCGAATCCGCGCCCAGGTCCTCTTGAAAGCTCGCCCCGGGGGTCACTTCAGCCTCGTCCACCTGCAACTGCTCGACGATGATCTGCTTCACCTTTTCTTCAACAGCCATGCCTGCTTCTCCTCATTTCTTCGGAGCTTAGGGTACGCTCCGGAGCAAAAGTTCGTTTATGTTCTGCCTGCTTACAATACCGGCCCGCGGCATGCAAACACAACCGCCGCGCCAAAAAATGCGCATGGCCCCGAAACTTCAAGTCTACCGGGCAGGTTGGGGTGTGTAAAGGCGCAGCCAGCGCGAAATAAAATCAATCATCTGCGCGAAACCACTCACAGCGTAACTCCCCCGCAACCCATTCCCAAAAAGCGCGAAAAAGGGCCGCGAAATGCACATCAAAAAGGCGTACATTAGGCGAAGAGGCTAATAGGACATCTCATGCAGGCTGTCATAGCAGGAATTGCCATCCTCGTCGGCATCGCACTGGGCTACTGGATTCGCGCCAACTCCGCCAAGTCCGAGAAGAACCTGCTCGAACAGTACAATCGCGAACAGGCCGAGGGCTTGAACGCACTTCGCATTCAGTTGGCGCAGTCTCAGTCCGACTCAGCAGCCCGCGCCGGATTTGAATCCCTCGCCGCCGAGCGCGAAAAGTCCATCACCGCGCTAGCCGCCGATCGGGATCACCTCCGCGCCGAATTGCAAGCTGGTTCCGACACCGCCCGCACGCAGGCCGCCCGCATCAGCCAGCTTGATGCCGATCTCAAAAACGAGCGCGAGAACCTGGCCGAAAAACTTGCGATCCTTGAAACCGCCAAGCAAGCTCTTGGAAACCAGTTTCAGGCCCTCGCCTCTGAAATCCTTGACCAGAAATCCAAGTCGTTCTCAGAAGGGAGTCAGAAAGAGTTGGGAACGCTCCTCACCCCGCTCCGCGATCAGATCAAGGAATTTCGCGAGAGGGTGGAAAAGGTACAGACCGACTCCACCACCGGAGTCACGGAACTTAAAACGCTCATCGGCACATTGGGCAATCTCAATCAGGCCTTGACCGAAGAGGCGCGCAACCTGACCACTGCATTGCGTGGCTCATCAAAGGCGCAAGGCGACTGGGGCGAATTTATTCTCCGCGACCTGCTCGACAAGGCCGGGCTGCGCGAGGGAGAGCAATACGCATTTCAGCAGTCTTTTGCGGTCGAGGGGGAAAATGGCGAGCGCGCGCGCTCTGTTCGCACCGACGTCATCATTTACTTGCCGGGCGGGCGCAACCTTGTCATCGATTCCAAAGTTTCGCTCACTGCCTATACCGACTGCGTCAACGCTGCCGACGAGGACGCGCGCAAGGCTGCGCTTAAATTGCACCTGATCAGCGTGCGGGGGCACATCGCCAGTCTGGCCAAGGCTGGATACCACAATCTTCCCGGCGTCGAGGCTCCCGACTTTGTGGTGATGTTTGTGCCCATCGAGCCGGCATTCCTGATGGCCCTGCAGTACGACAGCGAGCTGTGGGCCGATGCCTACAAGCAGGGGATTCTGCTCGTCGGTCCGACCACTTTGCTCTATGTAATCCGCATCATCAACGTGCTCTGGCAGCAGGAGCGCCAGGCGCGCAATGTGCGCGACGTGATGAAACGCGGCACCGAACTCTACGAGAAATTCGCGGGATTCGTCACGGATATGGAGTTGATCGGCGACAGCCTCCACAAGACGGATAAGCACTATGAAGAAGCGATGAAGAAGCTGGCCGACGGCCGTGGCAACCTTATCCGTCAGGTTGAGCTGCTCAAGGAACTAGGCCTGCGCACCAACAAATCGATCCCCAAACGTCTGCTCGACCGCGCTGACGTCGATCAAGAGGAACTGTCCCTCGCCGCCGAAGCCGAAGACAGTCTTTCCGGCCCACCGGAGTAGCCCGTAGGCGGTTATACGCTCATGAGCGCCAACGACTGTCATGTTGAGCGCCGCGAAGCGGAGTCGAAACATCTGCGGTTGTCTTTCCGAGCTTTCTGGCCTCGAAAATGCTTACTTCCGAGTAGGCGGTGATTCACCCGCAATGGCGTTCCTCGCCTCAACGGTGCACCAGCGGGTCAAGGGAGCTGCTTCTTCGCTCTGCGGATTAAAGAGATGAGCCAGAGTGTAAAGGATATGTTGATTCCTGCGCCCGTCATGCGGGGAAACAAAGGGCTACCTCTTGTTGACCATAACCCGGTAACGAGGAGAACCGGCAAGACTACAACAGCAGCCTGAAGGCGTCGTATCGATCCGCGTATCTTCGATGCCTCTGTAGTGGTGCGCCGTTGACCAGAGTCCAAGCCAGCCGCAGCCTTCTTCAAGCTCAGAGTAACGGCGATTGAAAGCCCTCCAACCAAAAGGAGCAAGACGACACCGAGAAGCCTCGGCGATATGACTCCATTGGCGAACGCAATTGCCACGAGCAGGGCGACCGCCGCGAAGGCGACCATTATAGCCAGCAGATAACTCTGTATGCTTCTCTTCATTTCGCGATCTGAATCTGAGTAGTTGGCGTGAGTTGATGCCCCAGAATACTCCGCAAACGGAATTGTTGGCGAGTAGTGGACTATGCGGAAGTTATATGTTGAGCAACAGCTCCGCCAATTGTTGCCAGATGAGTAATTTCCCAATCGGCCAATCGCCCGGAACCCGCGTACTCGGGGAGGCACCGGGCCGCCGTCATCCATCTACGCGCACTCGCCTGCGTGCCCGCCGATGCCGCACGGCGGCGCGAGTATCGATTCTCGAACGCGTGCTGAGGGCGAGAGCTAAGATCACTCCTATGCTCAATGCTGACGACCAATTCACCCCTGCTTCGCTTTATCGCCTTAGAGAAGCTGTTCGCCAAAAACGTCCGTTCGTAATATGGGTCGGTGCTGGTGCTAGTAAGTGGGCGGGGCTGCCTTCATGGCACGATTCGGCAAGGAGGATGCGGCGGGACTTCGCAAAGGGTGTCCCCAGGTTCCAAGACGATCTCGCAAAATCGTATATCGCCTCCCAAGCATATCCAGACCTATTCCAAATCTGCAGCGATGCGGACAAGGGGCTGTACAACCGGGCTTTGATCGACCAGCTCAGTTCGCCGACCTGCGGTCCGGTCTATGGGCAGCTTATTGAGGGTCTCAAGAAGATTGCACCGTTGCAAATCGTAACCACGAACGTGGACCTTTGCCTTGAGCAACACCTTGGCCCGATCGATGTAATTGAGCGCACAGATTTAGAGAGGTGCGGCGATTCCATCCTCAACGGGGCTCCGTTTGTCGCGAAGCTACATGGTTCAATCTCTTCGATTGCATCCACAGTTTTCACAAAGTCGGATTATCAACTGGTTGTGAAAAGCAAGGAGTTTATGTCCGCGGTGAAATCCCTATTTTCCATGGCCTCAGTCGTTTTCCTGGGCTATGGTTTGAAAGACGATTATGTATTGAACCTGATCGCCGAAAATGAGGAGGAACATCGGCTTTTCGGGAATGGACCTCACTTCCGAGTTACATCATCGCCTGGCCCCCCAGAAAACGGGGTCCACCTAATTGGCTACAAGACAGCCCAGCATCAGGATCACCGAGCCGCCCTGACAGTCCTGCACGAGATTGAACAGCAGAGAAATCCCGCGGTCTTCGAGGCTGCCTCTACCCCGAAGGTCATCGCTACCTCGAAACGCGAATCGGGCTTCTACATCAGCTATTTCAAACCCTCCGGGACACACTCTTCTGGACAGGCATTTGAAGCCGTCGAATCTGAAGGTTCGCTGAGAATAAGCGCAATCGTTGGCCTCGGCTTCGTGAAAGGTGAGCTCCCTGACAACGAAACTGTGGCGTTCCATGATCTCGCAGTTGGTCTAACTTGCTTTGATCGCGTGTTCCTGCCCTTGAATGCTTTGACCATCTTGCATGATCGCGCAACACCTGAGGTTTTTTGGGCCCTGATGGACAGCGGCGCCATCCGGTTCGTAGATGTGGTCCACCAACCACTCTATGTCTCAGCGACGGAAAGCCTATTCGGCGACGTTGGCGTCACTGTCATCCGGGACCCACTACAAAAGGAAGTTGGCATCACTGTCATCCGGGACCCACTACAAAAGGAAAAGGAAGAGCGCTCTACAATGAGCGAAATCAGGAGGCTTATTAAGCCCGCACTTGGAAGGGAGGAAGAGGGCAACAAAAGAATCGACGGGTTGGCATCAAGAGTCGAACGATTTGCAGACTCCGTGGCGCTAAACTTGGGTCAGATGGTTCGGGACGCACTCCTTCTTCCACGTGTGTCGAAGCTCCTAGGCTATTCAGACTATGCACTCCCAAACAGAATTCCACGGTGGCTCGCGTATCCGACTTTGAGATTCGCCCATTTGGTGGAGACAGGGCTCATTTGCAACCAGCTGAACATCCGTGCCTCGCGAGTCCCTTTTGGAGGCGTGTCGCTACTAAGCGCAGCGTTTAACATCAAACCCGCCGAGCAGACAGTGTTCGAATATGCGAGCTTTGTTATGGCAGGTGCGTTTGGCTCAAACTTGAGCGCCTATATTGAAAGGAACCCGGGGGCTCTTCTCGGCCTAATTAAGTTCCGCGAGTCGGCCGAAGGGGAGGCGCTGAGGAGGGAAGTCTCAGACCGCCTGGATGCAAATGACGGGACCGAATTCTCCGCCGCAATTGAAGGAAGCCTCCAAAGGGCGATTCCAACGGCGGTGTTACAGGCAGCGCGGAATAAGTTCTCGACCTTGATGAAAGCTGAGAGCCGCGCGGCTTCGGCTGATGCCGTATGGGCGGACAAAAGCACCGGCGATTCGAGCCTGTGGCTCTGGAGAGCCCGGTCCAGAGAACTCCTCATTGGCGAGGCCAAGGCACGCGGAGTGCGGTCTGATTCCCCGTGCCTGTGCGGCTCTGGCGACCGCCTATCAGATTGCTGCTTGAGGACGCTTCAATAGGTGAGTTGTCCCTTATTATGAGGGTCAATCGCTGCGGAAGTAACACGGCACCCATCTCCATTCCGATGGTGGCCGAATCGCCTACGCGGGAGGATGGTGGGCCATTCGGACATTATTCTTCGGTCAACACCCCGCTCCTCCATCAAGCACCGTCCGATCTGATCGCGCAACGCTAGTTCCTCTGCCTCCCCAAGACTCCTCATCCGCATCGAGTAAATTCCCCGCTAACTCCACGCAAACCTGCAGCGTTTCAGCGATAACTCAATATGGATGTGGACTTTCCTTCTCGTCGCAATCCCGTTTTGCGCTGCGGCTAACCCGGCTGCTCCGCAAACGCCTCCCGCATCCGCTTCCACGTCGTCGACAGATCTTCGGGCAGCACGCGGGTCTCGGCCACGGTGGTCATGAAGTTGGTGTCCCCTGTCCAGCGCGGCATCGCATGCAGATGCAGGTGGCCGGCCACACCTGCCCCGGCTGCGTGCCCCACGTTGAGGCCAAAATTAAAACCGTGAGGGTGATAAATCTGCTCCAGAGCCTGCTCAGTGCGCTGTGCCAGGTCAATCATCTCGCGTGCGGTCTCCACGGGTAGCGCGGCCAGCCGGTCAAGGTGCGCATAGGGCAGCACCATCACGTGGCCTGAGGTGTAAGGGTATGCATTCAGGCAGATAAAGCAGGATGTGCCGCGCAGCACCAGCCCTGCTGCGCTCTCCGCTTCATCCACACTCATGCCGTGCGCAATGGCATGGTCCACTGAAGCGATCAGGTTGCAGAAGACGCATCCCGTATCACCCGGCCATGCAGCCAGGCTCGCAGGAATTCCCGGGCGCGGAGCTCCGTCCGCCGTCGTCACGTACGTAAATCGCCATGGGGTCCAAAGCAGATCCATTTCAGCCAATGCCGTTGCCCATCAGTATAGTAGGGCGCGCCCAGCCCCGGCCGCAGCCGCAGAATTGCGACCGGATCACTGCCGATTTGTTGCTCATTCCCGTATTTTCATTCGTGAATTTCCAATGACGATTGCTTCCACAATGCGGTTTAGCCAAACTGTTGGATTGACGCTGGAAAGCAGGCATTGCTACACTCAGAAGCGTAGCCCCCTGCGCGGATTCCAGCAGAGAGCTGCGGCCGCCCTCCCGCCAGCCGTTGCGCGCCTGGTGTTTCCCGAAGGAGACGAGTCGCTTTTCACGCCAGAAACACTGGCCGGGAAGCCTGTCTCTACGAGAAATTCCAGATCACGCGGTTGCAGCGCGGAAGAATAGGTCTCCGGCATCCCGCGTGGCCAGTACGCAGCGGGCGCCACCCCCCAGCGACACGTTCGTTCGTCGCGGGAGCAAGGAATCCCGGAGCTGCATCAATGGCAAACGTCCTCAATCCCGAACCCGAGAGCATAACCCTGAACACCGAAATGGAAACACCCACGCTTGATCCTGCGACGGAGCTTGAGCAGCCGTCGTCCGAATCCACGTCCAACCCCGAGACCGCCGAAACAACTGAATCTTTCGCGATGGACGCCGATGCCCCAACCGAGCCTGTAGCCCAGGCCGAGCCCGTGGTGACAACCGAGCCTGCGCCCACGCAATTCGTTGCAGCCAACGTTCACGAGCCCACTGAGCCCACTGCCCAGGCCGAATCCGCAAACACCTCTGAGGCCCAGATCGCGCCTGCCGTTGAAGCGGCGCCGGCTGCTGAAGCGCCGAAAAAGGCCTCTGAACATGGACTGGAGTCCATGGATGATTTTTCCGCCGCCCTCGAAGCTTTCGAGCGCGAGCAGGCCGCTGAAGCCGCCGCCGTCGAGGCGTATGGCGACAAAGTGGTCTCCGGCACCGTCCTCAAGCAGACTGAGAAGCACCTCGTCGTCGACGTGGGCTTGAAGTCCGAGGGACTGGTTCCGCTCGAGCAGGTTGTGGATCACACCGGCGCGGTCAAGTTCCAGCCCGGCGAAGTGATCGACGTGGTGATCGAGCGCGAGGAGCCCGAAGGCGGCTATCTCGTCAGCTACGAGAAGGCCCAGCGCCTCCGCGTGTGGGACACCATCGAGAAGGCTGCCAACGACAAGACGCCGGTCATCGGCACGGTGGTAAGCCGCGTCAAGGGCGGCCTCACCGTCGACATCGGCATGAAGGCCTTTTTGCCCGGCTCGCAGCTTGAGATTCGTCCCGTGCGCAATCTCGACGGCTATCTCGGCCAGCAGATCGAAGTCCGCGTCATCAAGCTCAACAAAAAGCGCGGCAACGTCGTCGTCAGCCGCAAGGAGATCCTCGAGGAAGAGCAGAACGCCAAGCGCTCCACCACCCTCGAGCACCTCGGCGAGGGCGCGGTGCTCACCGGCACGGTCAAGAACCTCACCGACTACGGTGCGTTTGTCGACCTCGGCGGCATTGACGGCCTGCTGCACATTACCGACATGAGCTGGGGACGCCTCACCCATCCCCGCGACCTGGTCAACGTCGGCGACGAGATCCAGGTAAAGGTGCTCAAGTTCGACAAGGACAAGCAGCGCGTTTCGCTGGGCTTCAAGCAGTTGACGCCCGATCCGTGGCTTGACGCTTCCGAGCGTTACCCCGTGGGCGCCCGTGTTCATGGCCGCGTGCTTTCGGTTACCGACTACGGCGCGTTCGTCGAGCTCGAGCAGGGCATCGAGGGCCTGGTTCACCTCTCTGAGATGACCTGGTCCAAGCGCCTCAAGCACCCCTCCAAGCTGGTCAAGCCGGGCGACGAGGTCGACACCGTGGTTCTCAGCGTGAACCCCGCCGACCGCCGCATCTCGCTGGGCATGAAGCAGCTTCTCGAGAATCCCTGGGAAAACCTGACCGAGCGCTACCCGGCCGGCACCGTGGTCGAGGGACGCGTTCGCAACCTCACCGACTTCGGCGCTTTCATCGAAATCGAAGATGGCATCGACGGTCTTGTCCACGTCTCAAACCTGAGCTGGACCAAGCGTGTCAAGCATCCTTCTGAGATCGTGAAGAAGGGCGAAAAGGTCAAGGCTGTTGTTCTCGGCGTCGAGCCCCAGAATCGCCGTCTGAGCCTCGGCATCAAGCAGCTTCAGCCCGATGTCTGGGAGAGCTTCTTCGCTGCTCACCGCGTAGGCGACGTGGTGCACGGTAAAGTGCTTCGCACCGCGCAGTTCGGTGCCTTTGTCGAAATTGCAGAGGGCGTTGAAGGCCTGTGCCACATCTCCGAAGCTGTGATGGACGACGGCACGGCGGTCAAGCTCGAACAGGGCCAGGAACACGAGTTCAAGATCATCAAGATCAATGTGGAAGAGAAGAAGGTAGGCCTCAGCCTCCGCTCGATTGGCCACGAGGCCAGCCGCGCGGTGGTCGAGAACTACAAGGCGGACACGCACAAGCATCCCGTCTCCAGCTCAACCACCACCCTTGGCGATCTGCTCAACTGGCGCAAGAACGAGCGGTAGAAGCAGCGGTCGGCGATCAGTTGTCAGTGATCAGCTAAACAGAACGGCCACCCTTGGGGGTGGCCGTTTTGCTTTTGGCAACGAGATGGCCGTTATTGTTTAGTTCAAATAACCGGCCCTGGGTGCCCCATCCTAACCGCGTCCGCCGCGGCGGACGGTTAGGGTGGGAAAGCACAAACCCTGCCCAGCCGCTAACACGGCGGAACAAGGAGGGCTGGGATCTCACTCATCTCCTCCAGGGTTGCGGTTCGCCCGGTTCGCCCCAGCTTGGAATGGGCCTCTGCAAACCGTCTTTGATCCAGAGGAATTGCCCATTCACATCGGCGGCGTCATCCCTCATCAGGTTGGCAACAAGATCCGCGGCTTTTTCAGGATCGTCGCCTCCCGTTTCTTCCACCCAGTTCGCCCATTGCACATACGCATCGGCAACGCTGTCCAGCCGTTCCGAAGCGGCCTTGATGTCTGCCCACATGCCGGTCTTCACATCTCCGGGATGGATCACGTTGGCCGTCACTCCCGTTCCGTTCAACTCCGATGCGAGGTGCCGCGTGAATTGATTCAGTGCCGCCTTGCTGGTTCCGTATGCGCTGTTCACGGGGCCAGGCTCGTGCAAAGCCGCAGCCGAGGTCACATTCACAATACGGCCCCATCCGTCGTCGATCATTCCGGCAACAAATGCTCTGCAGGTCAGGTACGAACTGATTGTGTTGATCATGATGGTTTCAATCCACGCGGCCGGATCGCTGTCTTTGATGAGATCGATCGGGCCGAACACCCCAGCAGCATTCACGAGAATAGAGGGGAGGCCCAAATCGCGCTCGACCACGTCCTTCACGTGCATCACCGATTCGGGCTGGGCGAGATCGACGGGCACAACCAACGCACGCGCTCCCGCGGCTGCTATCTCTCGATGCGCGTCTTCAAGGCCTGCCACGCTGCGTGCGAGTAACGCAACCGTGGCGCCCTCCTTCGCAAGCCGCACTGCAATGCGTCGGCCCAGACCGCGGCTAGCGCCTGTGACCACCGCTATTTTTCCTCTCAGCTCGTCCACTCGGGAACTCCTCATTCTCTCTTCGTCTTGACCCAGTACCCCGATGAAACTTCCAGTCACGCTTTACATTCTCAACCGGGGACATGGTTTACAAGCTTACAATCCCCTTGCGGTCAAAGTGGCAGGGTACGCAGTGGTCCAATTCTGAGGTTGAGAGAACGCAGCAGATCACCCACGGAACATTTCTCGTCAAGCCCGGTTCTCTGTTTCACGCCCTGCACCGCATGGAAGAGGCTGGGTGGCTGAGCTCCTTCTGGGGCGAATCGGAGGACAACCGACATGGCGGAGTCCGGCGGCATCGAGCAGGTGAAGCAGGCAGTGCGCGATCATCGCGCCGGAACCGGTCTTGAACTTCTTTGGCAGGATGTACGTTTCAGTGTGCGCCAGTTGCGCCGCAGCCCCGGCTTCACTATCGCTGCAGTGGCCGCTCTGGCACTGGGCATAGGAGCCAACACGGCCATCTTCTCTGTCGTGAATACAGTTCTGCTCAAGCCGCTCACCTATCCCAACGCCGATCGCATGGTCGATTTTCCGGCGCAAGTAACCGGACTTGCCAATAGCCTTCACAGCATCCCGGAGTTTCACTTCTTTGAACGGCAAACGAACATATTTAGAGAGGTCGTGGCATACGACAACGCGGGGCCCGGCTTTAACCTGACTGGCGGCCGTCCGGAGCAGGTTCACGGGATTCACGTTACAGAGGGCTACTTCCGCGTGTATGGTGCGCCCTTCATGCTGGGACGGGCATTCACGCCGCTCGAAGACTCGCCCCACGGCGGCAAGATAGTGGTACTAAGCTATGGCCTGTGGCAGCGCAGGTTTCGAGGCGACCCGTCCGTTGTAGGAAAATCAATCTCTCTGGGCAATGAACCGTACACCATCGTCGGCGTGGTCGGAAAGGATTTCGTCGCCGAACCGCAGGCTGACCTCTGGCTGCCGTTTCAGTTTGACCCGGCCAGCATCGACCAGAATCTTTTCTTCGAAGTGACCGGACTGCTCAAGCCGGGCCTCACCGTCGCGCAGGCCAACGCCGCATTAGCAGCGGCAAGCCCGGAGTACCATCGTGAGTACCCGGACACGGATTGGCGAGGGCGGTTTACGGTTGGTCCCTTGCGCGACAGCATCATCGGTGACGCGCGCAATTCGCTATTGATGATGCTGGGCGCGGTAGGACTGGTTCTGCTGATCTCCTGCGCCAATGTTGCCAACCTGCTGCTGGTGCGCGCCACGGTCCGCAAACGCGAGTTCGCTATCCGCTCCGCCCTGGGAGCCGGCCGCATGCGCATCGTGCGCCAGTTGCTGACGGAAAGCGTGTTGCTCTCCCTGGCCGGCGGCATTCTCGGCATGGCTCTCGGCGTTCTGGGAATGCGCGCACTGCTAGCCGTCAGTCCCGCCGGGCTGCCTCGGATCGGCGAAGACGGCTCTGCTATCAGCATGGATTGGCGCGTGCTCGGTTTCACCGTCGGTGTCTCGTTGCTTACAGGCATTCTCTTTGGACTGTTCCCCGCCTTCAGCGCCTCGCGCTCCGACTTGAATTCCGCACTCAAAGAGAGCAGCAACCGCTCCGGCACTGGCTTCCGTCAGGGAAAGGCCCGCTCGCTGCTGGTGGTCAGCGAAATCTCGCTGGCCTTGGTGCTGCTGATCGGCGCGGCGCTTCTCATTCGCACCTTCATCGCACTGCACGAGGTGGGTCCGGGCTTCGATCCGCACAACGTGCTGACCATGGAGATGTCGCTCAACGGCCAACGCTACCAGAACACAGCCGGCATCGCTCAGCTCTTGCGGGATGGCCGCAACCGGCTCAACGCCCTCCCTGGAGTGGAAGTTGCGGCCGCCGGCTTTTGGCTGCCCATCGATGTCGAGGATGGCGCGGGATTCCAGATCGTCGGGCGTCCGGTCACGAAAAGCGGCTGCGGAAGCCAGTATATGAGCGTTACGCCGGGTTATCTGAGCCTGTTCAGGATTCCCGTTCTGCGTGGACGCGACTTTACTGAAAACGATAAAGCCGGCGCGCCCGATGTAGTCCTGATCAACGAAGCCCTCGCCAGGAAATGCTGGCCCAACGAAGACCCCTTAGGGCAGCAAATCAGGGACGGGAACGAAGTGGCAGGGGTTGAATCGATCATCGGCATCGTCGCCGATTCTCACAACAGCGGCCTGGGCAGGCCTGCCGACCCCATGATCATGGTCCCCATACCCCAGGTCACGGATGTCTATAACGCAGCCTACGCCAATATTCAGCCGCTCTTCTGGATGGTGAGAACCCACGGCGACCCGCATCCGTTCATTCCCGCGATTACCGAGCAGTTGCGCGTCGCAAGCGCGGGATTCCCGGTGGGCCACATCCGCACCATGGACGAGGTGATCGGTCGTTCGACGGCCCGGCAAAGCTTCAATATGTTGCTGCTTACCATCTTCGGCGCTGTCGCGCTGGTGTTGGCGGCAATCGGTATTTACGGATTGATGGCCTACTCCGTCGCGCAGCGCACCCAGGAGATGGGCATCCGCATGGCCCTGGGCGCCGACCGCGCCACAATTAGGAAGATGGTGGTGTGGCATGGCATGAGGCTGGCCTTAGTCGGCGTAGTCGCCGGCATCGCCGCGTCTTTCGGCCTTACTCGCCTCTTGTCCACCTTCCTCTTCGGCGTCAAGCCCTGGGATCCCGTCGTGTTCGTATTGGCGCCATTCATTCTCACTGCAATTGCGCTGCTCGCTGTGTGGCTGCCTGCCGCGCGCGCCTCCAACGTTGACCCGATGCAGGCCTTGCGCGCGGAGTGATCCCGGGGGTTGAAAGGGTAAGGGTGAAAAGCCCCAAACCTTCAGCCCAAACGCGAATCATCTTCCAGCCGCCGCCGCAGATATTCCTTCCAGCTTTCAGGTAATGCGGCAACCCCAATGGCGCGCTCCACCGAGGCCACATCCGCGTCGTTATACTTCTTCTCGCCATACAGCCGAATGATCTCTGAAACCGGGACGCCGTCGGGGTCGCTGCTGATCACGCTCATCTCATCGCCGGCGCCGACTTCCCCCTCCTTTGCAACAGAGAGGTAGAAACCGGTGCGGCCGCTTGCAAAGAATCGCTTCACCATGTCGTCGGCTTCAAATCTGATGCCGAGTTTGTAGCAGGGCAGGCGAGGCTGGGTCACGACCACTTCCGCGGAACCGACGGAAAACCGATCACCAAGATGCATCGACTCTTCCGAGAAGCTGTCGAGCGTGAAGTTCTCGCCAAAGATGCCGGTCGGCAGATCCCGTTCCGGCAACTCCTTTTTCCAGTAGTCGTAGTGCGTGAGTGGGTAGCAGTAGACGGCCTTGTCGACTCCGCCGTGAACGCTGAGATCCGCTTGCCGATCGCCATCCAGATTGAGCTTGCGCAAAGCGACGCGGCTATGGACCGGTTCCTTGAAGATTCCCGTCGTGACGCGTCTCCCGTGCCAGGTCACTTCGCGGGGGAGCCCGGTATTCACAGACATCAGCTTCATCTGGCGAGGCTCCTCATTCCTGCATCGCGCTCACGCGCCCACCGTGCAGAGTCGGTTATTTTTTTGCTGGTATTACAAACAGACGTCCGCGGATTTTCTCGGGCAGGTTCTGCGTAGCGTCCAGCACTGCGTAATCTGCCGGCGGACGGAATAGCGACGGATCGGGCTCCGTCTGATCGATATTCACCAGATTCTGCGACGTTGTTCCCAACTCCGGGTCGTCGCAGAGGTGGCGCACTTCCTCCTCCAGTTCTGTCGACACCCAGAACTCATTCACCACCACTTCTGGGTGGTTCGACTTGTTGTTTCCCCAGCCCGGAGCCACCAGGTCGATCAACCGGTTGCCCGCTGCCCACCCGCTGTTAATGTTGGTTGGGGTCAAAATCTCCTCTTTGTAACCGGGTCCTTCCGGCTTTTGGAAATGAGCCATGAGCGGCGGATCCTGATTCCCATTCGGCAGGATTCTGCGGTTGATCGGCGGCTCGACAAAATCCACCTTGGCCTTGTACCGCACCGCGACTGCGGTCTTGTCAGGTGTGTCCCTCCAATGCCACCACACGTGCTTCACGGGATCGTATACCTGCACGTCGTGCCACTTGGTATCGTCGGAGACTCCGTCCAAGGTCTCGTAGCGCGTTCTTCCTTCCGAGTCGCGCCACTCCCACGTCTTCTGTGTTGCCTTGTAGACCGTTCCATCGGCAAGGAGCTTCTTGCAGGTCGAGATTCGCACCCCGGAATACGGCCTGTCTTTCTGGATGATGTGGATCTGGTGCATTTTTACATCTGGCGTACAGGGCGCCGGTGTCGGTGGCGGCGTATCGTCTTCCTGTGCCACCGCACAGCATGTCGTCATTGCGCATCCGGCTAGAACGATAGCTCGCAGAATTCGCATGGATCCTTCCTCCCGATCCTTGCTCCTGACTATAATCCGTCTGAATGGAATGGCAATTTTTTGTAAAGCAACTGCACGAATAAGCGGCTCATGAGTGAAGAACGAACCTCTAAAAGCCAAAAGCGCCAGGCAGCCGCCAGTCAGATCAGCCGCTTCACATTCTCCGCCAGCACCACCACAATCCCCAGCGAAGCCACCACGCAAATCAGCGCAAACAGAAAAGCGCTCGCATACCCAAACTGCCCAATCACCGCGCCCGCGATCGGCCCCACCAGAAAGAACGACACATCCGCAAAAACCGTGTAAACGCCCAGCGCGGTTCCGCGGCTGCGCTCAGGAACCCTCTCCACTGCTTCGACGCCCAGGGCGGGAAATACCAGCGAGAAGCCAAACCCGGCCAGCGCCGCGCCGCCAAAGGCCATCCACGGCGAACCTGCGCGCCATAGCAGCAACACGCCAAGCGACTCCACCGCCAGGCACACCATACTCACCGGAAATCCGCCGAAACGATCGATGGCGTGGATGAAGAGCAACCGCGCTGCGATAAACGTCGCGCCAAACGCGGTCAGGCACAGTGCTGCGCCGTTCCAGTGCCGGCTCGCATAAAAAAGCGTCACAAAAGTGGCCAGCACGCTGAAGCCCACCCCGCCCAACGCCAGCGCCATGCCGTGCGGCGTCACCAGCCCCAGCACATCGCGGAAAGGCAGATGTTCGCCTGCAACCACGGGCACAGGGCGTTTGGCGCTGGCCAGCAGAAAGCTCGCGCCGCTCAGCGCAATGGTTACGAGCCCCAGCAATCCAAGGCCCCACCGCTGCTCCATGACCACGCCCAGCGGCGCGCCCAGCGCCAGCGCGCCATACGATGCCACACCGTTGAATGAGATCACCTTCGCAGTGCGTTCGTGCCCTGCTACCGTGATTCCCCACAGCGTCGCACCGGTCGATCCCAGGCTTTCGCCGATGCCCAGCACCAGCCGGCTCGCCAACAGAATGGCCAGGCTCAGCCACCGTGGATCGCGATGCAGGGCCGCCGCAGCCAGCAGCAACACGCCGCTCGCTGTGCAGGCGCCCATGCCCCACAACACCGAAATTTTGGCTCCTGCATGGTCGCTGATGCGTCCGGCCCAGGGACGGCTCAGGAACGTGGCAATGTACTGGATGCTGATGACCAGTCCCGCCAGAGCTGCGCTATAGCCCATCCGCAGATGGACATACTCGGGCAAAATTGCCAGCGGCAGACCGATCGAGAAATAGCAGACAAAGGTGAAGTAGACATATCCCAGAATCCGCCGCGTCCCGCTCTGCGATGCAAGGGCGGGGGAGCGCAGGCTATCTGTTGCGGAAGCATCCATGCGGTAAGAAGTAGGTAGCGGAGAAGAGCGGCTACACCTCAGTATATCGAAGTGGAACTCGAACTCTGCTAACCCGCCAACCCCGCTAGCTCCGCTAAACTCAATCCATGGGCGGGTCTTTCCACATCGAGAACTTCGGCTGTCGCGCCGCTCGCGCCGATGGCGAGGCGATTGCCGATCGTTTGCACGCTTCAGGGCATTGCATGCAGCAGACCACTGAAGCCGATGTGATTGTCGTAAATACGTGCAGCGTCACCGCAGAAGCCGACCGCGCCGCACGCGCCTTCATCCGCCGCGCCCACCGGATCAACCCCGACGCCCGCATTGTGGCCACAGGCTGCTATGCACAACGCGCGCCTGCGGAACTTGCCGCTCTCGGCGGAGTCGCCGCCGTTATCGGGAATAGTCACAAAGCATTCGCACCGGAAATCGCACTGAACCTGATCGCACCGACCGCCGGACGCCGCACTCTTGCCCCGCAACAACCAGGGAACGGGCTGATCCAGATTCAGGCAGCGCAAGCCGAAGCGGCCGCACCGGAGGCGATCTGGACTAAAGACAACATTCAAGCGGCGCAAGCCGAGTTGGCCGCACCGCAGGTGCTTGTCGACGACCGCTTTGCTCACTCCTTCCTAGAGGAAGCCCAGATTCTCCCCGGTGCGCAAACCCGCCCCAACCTGAAGATCCAGGAAGGCTGTGGTAACCGCTGCACATTCTGCGTGATTCCGCAGACGCGCGGCTCGTCGCGCAGCCTTCCCGCCCAAACCATCCTGCGGCAGGTGCAAGGGTTCGTCGCCGCCGGCGGCAATGAGCTGGTTCTTTCGGGAATCAATCTCGGCCGCTGGGGGCGCGACCTCGTGCCCATGAGTGATCCAACCCGCCTCACTCTCGCCGGACTTGTCCGCAACCTCTTTGAGCAGACCAGTCTTCCCCGTCTCCGCCTAAGTTCCATTGAGCCGATGGATTGGGACTCCGAGTTGATCGCTCTCATGGCAGAATTCGGAGGCACGCGGTTGGCGCGGCATGCGCACCTGCCTCTCCAGTCCGGTTCAGACACCGTCCTTCGCCGCATGCATCGACGCTATCGCCCCTGGCACTATACCGACAAAGTTGCCGCCCTCCTCCGCGCTGCGGGGCCCGATCTCACACTGGGGGCCGACGTCATGGTAGGCTTTCCGGGCGAAACGGCCAGTGAGTTCGAAGAAACTGTTGAGCTGATCCGCGCGCTTCCGTTCGGCTACCTGCATCTGTTCCCGTTTTCGCCGCGTCCCAGCACACCGGCCTGGGCCCTCCATGCCGCCATGCCACTCGCGGCCTCTCTCGTCGAAGAGCGCATGGCCGCCCTTCGCGCACTTGCCGCCCAAAAGAGTGAAGCGCACCGGAGGCGCTTTATCGGCCGTGAGCTCGACGCCATCACTCTGAACACGCGAGACGCGCAAACGAATCCCGGCGGCGCCTCCGCCCTCACGGAGAACTTCATTCCCGTTAAGATCGCGACTTCAATGCCCGCCAATCGGCTGGTCCGAATCCGCGTTACCGGAATTGCGAACGATGGCACGTTGCTCGCAGCAGAGGCAGGCGGGCGTCCCGTAGGGACGTCAGGAAAATAGCCCTGGACAGGTCCGCCGTTGGCGGACGCAGTCCTGGGAACACGCGCCATAAAGGTCGACGAGCCCCGCAGGGGCGGCACGAACCCAAACTATTGGCTGCTGACGCTGTTCATGCGTTTGCCCTGACCTACCCGGCAACACGCCCTTTCGCAGCCGGACCAATGCTATACTCAGGGTGCGTCGCGAGCCCGACGCGAGGGCGTAAGACCACTGCATACGGGCAGCGACCACCTTTTGGAGGAGCATCATCGCACTCGATAAACGTTCGGCTAAGTCGTTTATTCGCATCAACGACCGCATTCGCGCACGCGAAATTCGCGTGATCGACGAAAACGGCGAACAACTCGGCATCTTGCCGCCCTTTGAGGCACTCAGGATTGCCCGCGAACGCGGCCTTGATCTGGTCGAAGTTTCGCCCACCGCTGTCCCGCCCGTCTGCCGGATCCAGGATTACGGCCGCTACCTTTACGAGAAGGAAAAGAGCGAACGCGCCGCGCGGAAGAAGCAGAAAGTCATCACCATCAAGGAAGTTAAGTTCTCCGTGACCGTGGACGAGCACGACTACCAGACCAAGAAGAATCAAGCCGTCCGCTTCCTCACAGAGGGCGACAAGGTCAAGGCCAGTCTCCGCTTCCGTGGCCGACAGATGGCTCACCGCGAGCTGGGCTACAACATCATCAACCGGCTCATCCAGGACATCGGTGAAGCGGGAATTGTCGAGTTCATGCCGCGCATGGAAGGCACCATCCTGCACGCCATCCTCGCCCCATCAAAGAAGCAGGAAGCGCCCAAGCCGAAGCCGGCCGTAACTCAGCAACAAGCGGCTCCGCGTCCGCCCGCGCCGCAGGCCCAGTAAAGACAGGCAGAACCAAACCTCCCATGTGCCGCATTCGCCCCAGCGGCTGAGAGGCGTCGAATGGAACGACTGGTTCAGGACCTCCGTTACGCTTTCCGCTCGCTGGCGCGCAGCCCCGGCTTCACGGCGGTTGCGGTCCTGACACTGGCCCTCGGGATCGGCACCAACTCCGCGATGTTCAGCGTGGTCGAGGGCGTTGTCCTTGCTCCTCTGCCGTTTCCTCACCCTGACCGCCTGGTGTTCCTCTGGGAGAGCCGGCCCGGCGTTTCCCAGGTCGACGTATCGTATCCGAACTTTGAGGATTGGCAGCGTACGTCTCGGTCGTTCGAGCGGATGTCCGCGCTGACCATTCACAACTTCGACCTGACCGGCGCTGGAGCGGCTGAGCATTTGGTCGGCCTGCGCGTCTCTTCGGCCTACCTTGCCACTCTGGGCGTGAGACCGGCCCTCGGACGCGACTTCACGCCTTCGGAGGACGAGCCGAATGCCCCGCCCGAAGTGATCATCAGCGACCGTCTGTGGAGAGAGCGACTAGGCGCGGACCTGCGGGCGCTGGGAAGATCCGTGACCCTCGACGGCAAAACGTACACCGTTGTCGGAGTGCTGCCCAGGCGCTTCCACTTCCTCGTCGACGCGGACGTGGTCACGCCGCTTCGTCCCGACATGCCGGCCATTCTTGCGGAGCGCTCCGTGGATGGGCTGGCACTTGTGGCGCGCCTCAAGCCAGGCATAACCATGCACCAGGCCGAGAACGAGTTGGGCGCGGTGCAGCAGAATCTCGATCGTCTTTATCCCGATGCCAACCGTACTGTGGGGGTTGCGATCGCTTCGGTCAGGCAGCAGATCGTTGGCGATGTGAAGGGAACGGTCCTGCTGCTGTTCGGAGCGGTGAGCCTGGTGCTGCTCATCGCGTGCGCCAACCTTGCCAACCTGCTTCTGGCCCGATCCACGGCGCGTATGCGTGAATTCGGAGTGCGCGCGGCTTTGGGCGCCAGCCGTACTCGCATGGTGCGGCAGTTGCTCACCGAGAGCTTTGTGCTGTCGCTTGCCGGCGGCAGCGTAGGGCTGCTTGTGGCGGAACTCGGCCTTCATCTTTTTCTCGGCGCGGCCCCCGCCACACTGCCGCTTGCCGAAAACATCGGACTCAGCGCGCCCGTTCTTCTGTTCACCATGATCGCGTCGATCGCCGTCGGAGCAACATTCGGCCTCGGCCCCGCGCTGCGCTGCGCCGGGGCGGATGTGCAGACGGCGTTGCGGCAAGGCCAGCAGGGCGCGACCAGCGGGCGGCGCGTTCTCAGCCAGTTGGTTGTGTTGCAGTTCGCTCTGACGCTCGTGCTTCTGGTAGGTGCGGGACTATTGCTGCGCAGCATTCTCCAACTCTGGCAGGTCAATCCGGGTTTCGATGCGCAGCATGTGCTTTCGTTCAGGATTGGCCTTTCTCCCTCGCTCACTAAAACGCCGGACGGCACGCGTGTGGCATATCAGCAACTGCTGCAGCGCCTTCGTAGCGTTCCCGGGGTCGAAGCCGCCGATCTTACCAACATCGTCCCGCTCTCGGGCTCTGACAACAGCGGTCCCTTCTGGATCGGCGCCACACAAACTTCCTCGCTGCAGGAGGCGCCGCATGCGCTCTATTTCTGGACCGGCCCGGATTATCTGCAAACCATGCAGATCCCGCTCTTGCAGGGCCGTTTTTTCACGTCCGACGATAACGTCCAATCAGTCAAGGTTGTGGTGATCGACAGCGTCCTTGCGCGGACTTTCTTTCCGCACCAGAGCCCCATTGGACAGACCCTGACCGTCGGGCACTGGGGCACAGCGCGAATTGTGGGTGTGGTCGGCCACGTGCGGAACTGGGGGCTCGACGACACCGGTGCTTACAACCCCCGGCAAATTTATATTCCGGCGTACCAACTCCCGGATTCGATGGTCGCCGGATTCTTTCGAACTCTCACTCTGCTGGTTCGTTCGCCCATTCCTTCCGCGGCCCTCATCCCTGCCATTCGTGATGCGGTGTCTGCCTCCGCGCCCGATCAACCGCTCTATGACATCCGGTCCATGGAAGATGTGGAAGGGGATTCGATGGCATCACGCCGCATTCCCGCTCTTCTTCTGGGCGCATTCGCCGCACTGGCGTTGCTCTTGGCTTCAGTGGGAATCTACGGCGTCATCTCCTATTCGGTGACGCAGCGCGTCCGAGAGATTAGCATCCGCGTCGCACTCGGAGCCGACCGGCGCCAGGTCTTCCGCATGATCGTCGGCCAGGGATTGCGTATGGCCGTAATCGGATTGGCGATCGGCGCAGTTGTTGCGCTCGCCCTTACGCGCTTGTTGCCCAGTTTCTCGCATCTGCTCTATGGTGTCAGCCGCAGCGATCCGTTCACATTCTTCGCCGTCTCCACGGCACTGATGATCGTGGCCGTGGCGGCGTCCTACCTTCCCGCGCGACGAGCCATGTGTGCTGATCCGATGACGTCGTTGCGTTGCGAATGATCTTTAGCGGCACTGCTTATTACGAGACTCCGAATCGCCCTGTGCTAGACTCCCTGACGATATGCAAATCCGCTCGTACACGTTGCCAATTCTTGCGCTCTTTTTGGGGCCACTGATCTCCACACTTTCCGCGCAACAAAACGAAGCGCCTCATCTTGAAAAACGTGGCGCCGCGGTCCAGCTCATCGTCGACGGCAAGCCTTTCCTCATGCTGGGCGGCGAACTGCACAACTCCTCCTCATCCAGTCTTGATTACATGAAGCCGATATGGCCCAAGTTGGCTGCCATGGGTCTTAACACCGTGGTCACGCCGCTGAGTTGGGAGCTGATTGAACGGAAGGAAGGCACCTACGACTTCGCCCTTGTTGACGGCCTCCTGGCCCAGGCGCGCGAACAGCATGAGCGCATCGTCTTTCTCTGGCTTGCCTCGTGGAAGAACGGCATGTCGAGCTATGCGCCGGTCTGGGTCAAGCAGGATACGCACCGGTTTCCGCGCGTCGTCGAGCACGGCGCTGAAGTCGAGATCCTCAGTCCGCAGGGCGCGGACACCGTGCAGGCCGACGCGCGCGCATTTGCCGCTCTCATGCAGCACATCAAGCAGGTCGACACCGATCACACCGTTCTGATGATGCAGATAGAGAACGAGGTCGGCGTGCTGGGCGACACGCGCGACCACTCCGACGCCGCCAATCGCGCTTTCGGATCGCCCGTGCCCGCAGAGCTGACTACCTATCTCAAGGCGCACCACGATGTCCTCTATCCACGCTTGCGCGAGTTGTGGGATGCCAACGGCGACAAGACTGCCGGCACATGGGCCCAGGTCTTCGGCGATACCGAGCGTGCCGACGAAATCTTCATGGCCTGGCATTACGCCCGCTTCATTCAGACGGTTGCGGCGCACGGCAAAGCCGCCTACAACATCCCGATGTATGTGAACACCTGGCTGGCGGGCGACGAAACAACGCCGGGCAACTTTCCCAGCGGATGTCCCCAACCCTGGGTCGTCGATGTATGGAAGGCAGCCGGTTCGGCGCTTGATTTCTATTCGCCCGACCTGTATTCGGACAACTTTGCCGAATGGAGCCGGCGCTATCACCGCGAAGGCAATCCGCTCTTCATGCCCGAAGCCCGTGGCGGCGCTACCGGGGCCGCCAACGTCTTCTATGCGCTGGGCGAAGAAGCCGGAATCGGCTTTTCACCCTTCGGCATCGACGACGAAATGGACCCGAAAGGCGACCTGGCGGCGAGCTATGGCGAGATCGCCAGCCTTGCGCCGTTGCTGCTCGAACACCAAAGCGCGGGCGATATGCATGGCTTCGTGCTTGACCAGAATCATTCCTCGGTTGACTTCACCATGAGCGGCTACACGCTCCACGTGAGTCTGGATGAGATCTTCGGCAGCCATTCCGACAGCGGCTTCGGCCTCATCATGGCCACCGGGCCGGACGAGTTCCTCGGTGCCGGCAAGGGCTTCAGGGTCACCTTCACGCCGCGTACCGGCATGCACGCAGGCATCGCCGCGGTCGATGAGGGCCGTTTCGACGACGGTAAATGGATCGCCGGAAGGCGACTCAACGGCGACGAAAACGACCAGGGGCAGAATTGGCGTTTTGACCGACGCCAGGTAAGGACTGAAAAGGTGACGCTCTACCGGTTTGAATAAGAAGTCCCAACCCGCGGAGTCTCCGGGAACGTGGCGGGCCTGATTTCTGTATTCCTATCCATAGCCTTGCGATGGATTCGCCAAGGGGCGTTGTCGATGAACATTTTCGAAATTCGCCCATTTGCAATCGGGTTGCTGCTCCCGCTCCTGCCATGTGCCGCGCGTGCTCAGATGACGGCGAGGGAATTGCCTGTCGGCCGCGCAAGCCTGTGTGTCACGGAGGGTGCGATTGAAAAGGGTCCAGGTGATCGCCTCTCAGTGGATGTGCCCAAGATGCGGGCGTACGTGAACATCTGGACCTCGCAGGCAATCGAGGCGCAATTCACTTATCTTGGTGCTACGGCCGAAGAATCGCGTCTCGGCTCAGGCGAAATACGGCGCCAGTTTGGGCTGAAACTGCGCGCCCAGGATGCCTGCAACCTTGTCTACGCCATGTGGCGAATTGAGCCTGAATCGAAGATCGTTGTCTCCGTCAAGAGCAATCCCGCCCAGAGCAAGAGCGCGGAGTGTGGAAACCGTGGCTATCAGAACATCAAACCGCGCCATGCTCTTGCTGTTCCTGCATTGCGGCCGGGCGAGACGCATCGCCTTGGAGCGGAATTGACCGGGGAAGACCTGCGCGTACTCGTCGACGGCAAGGCAGTTTGGGAGGGAAGCATCGGACCTGAAGCAATGTCCTTGAATGGGCCGGTGGGGATCCGCTCGGATAATGCGCGGCTTGCACTTGATCTGAGAACCGGCGCAGATGTCGGAGTGCACCCGGATTCGAGCCTCGCCTGCAAGTCGGGGCCCGACGCGTCAGATTGAGACCTTCGGTCAGTTGCAAGTAGGCAATTATCTGAAGCGGGAACCCGGCCACACCCCGCACAATACGGCAAATTTCTGAGAAAAGCGACCTTGCGGTATACTGGTTGAAGCCTCAAGTGGGCAGGGGTGTCCCTGTCTCAAGGCAATTGCGGCGGAATTTACCCCTTCGCCGGACAAAGAGAAGAAAATGCCCAAGTTGAAGACCCATACGGGCGCGAAAAAGCGCTTCAAGAAGACTGGAACCGGCAAGATTGTGCGGCACCAGACCAAGACGCGCCATATCCTTTCGTCCAAATCGCCAAAAGTGAAGCGGAAGCTCGGCAAGAAGGTTCTCGTTTCCGACGGCGATTTCAAGAAAGTCGCGCGCATGATTCCTTACGCCTGAGTACTCCGTACGGGAGACTCTTTGGAGTAATCCCGTGGGAACGGGCCAGAACAAGGCCCCCGCCAGTCCGAACAGCGTCTGGACCGGCGAGAGATCAGGGACGATTGAGCGAGTGAAGAGGTTCACCGCGTGGCTCCAAGGGCCGCGCCTCCTGCCTCCAGCCGCCTGACAGACGAACGCAAAATGGAGAAGCACCATGCCTCGTGTAAAACGCAGTACCAAGCGCAACGACCGCCGCAAGAAAATTCTTGAGCGCGCCAGTGGCTACTTCCTTACCAAATCCAAGCTCTACCAGGCAGCCCAGGAAGCCGTCGAGCGCGGCCTCAAGTTTGCCTACACCGGCCGCAAGCAGAAGAAGCGCCAGTTCCGCTCCCTGTGGATTGTCCGCATCTCCGCCGCCGCCAAGCTCAACGGCACCAGCTATTCGCAGTTCATCAACGGACTCAAGAAGGCCGGCGTCGAGCTCGATCGCAAGATCCTCTCCGACATCGCCATCAAGGACCCCGCAGGCTTTACCAAGCTGGCCGAGCAGGCGAAAGCCGCTCTCGCCAGCAAATCCGCCGCCTGAGCTCGAGCCTCCGCGCATTGCCGACGGCCTGGAGCTTAGCTCCAGGCCGTTCTGGTCTTACGACCTTTGAGGCTGCGCCTCACTCAGTGATTTATTCTGGGGTTTCGCCATGACCAAGGAAGCAATTCCCAATCTGTCGGAGTTCAATGACTCCGCACTCGATAAAGCCTTTGCTACGCTGGAGAAACAAGCCCGCGATGATGCGGCTGCGCTCGGATCGCCTGAGGCGGTCGAGGCTTTCCGTCTCGAGTGGCTAGGCCGCAAGCAGGGTCGCCTTAACGACGTCTCGGCACGCTGGCTCAAAAGCGCGCCGCCTGACGCCAAAAAGGCGCTCGGACGGCGCTTCAACGCGCTCAAAACAGTGGTCGAAAAGCTGCTCGAAGATGCTGCAGATGCGGGCGGAAGCTGGAGCGACACCGCCCTCGCTGCCGAGGCCATCGACATCACACTGCCGGGCACGCGCCGCCTCACCGGCGCCGAGCATCCCATCACCCGCACCCTCAACGAGATCACGAGCGTCTTCGCGGCTTTGGGCTATTCGGTCGGCGTAGGCCCCGAAGTCGAAACCGACTTCTACAACTTCGAATGCATGAACTTCCCGCCCGGCCATCCCGCCCGCGACACGCAGGACACGCTTGTCATCGCCAACCAGGATCGCCGCTCCCAGCGCGACCGCCTGCTGCTGCGCACCCACACCTCGCCCGTGCAGATGCGCACCATGGAGCAGCAGCCTCCGCCGGTGCGCATCGTGATTCCCGGCAAGGTGCACCGCAACGACGCGCAGGACGCCACCCACTCGCCGATTTTTCACCAAGTCGAAGGCCTCTGCGTCGACCGCAACATCACCTTCAGCGACCTGAAAGGCACGCTCGATCACGCCATGAAGGCCTTGTTCGGGTCTTCGGTCAAGACGCGCTTTTTCCCGTCGTTCTTTCCCTTCACAGAGCCCTCGGCCGACGTGCAGATCAGCTGCATTTTCTGCGGCGGCAAGGGCTGTCGCAAGTGCAAGCAATCGGGTTGGATCGAACTGCTCGGATGCGGCATGGTCGATCCCGCGGTCTTCGCTTTCGCTGCGGAAAAACAACCCGCCTACGATCCGAAAAAGATCTCCGGCTTCGCCTTCGGCATGGGTGTCGAGCGCATTGCGATGATGAAGTACGGCATCAGCGAAATCGGCCAACTCTACGCGGGCGATATGCGTTTTTCGAATCAATTTGCGTGAGACAGCGGAGTTAGCAGTGAGCGGTGTTAGCGCAGTTAGCACGACACGGAGTGTGCAGTGGCGAGACCAAAGAGCTATCGGCAACTGATCGTCTGGCAAAAGGCAATGTGCCTTGCGCGCCAGGCGTATCAAGCAAGCCACTCGTTGCCTAAGTCAGAGCTATTCGGATTGTCCAATCAGATCAGACGCGCTGCTGTTTCCGTGCCAAGCAACATCGCTGAGGGCTACGGCAGGCTTACTGATTTGCAGTTCAGGCATTTCTTGGGCAACGCGCGAGGGTCTCTGTACGAGTTGCAGACTCAAATCGAACTGGCCTCTGATCTCGGCTATTTCGATGGTGAATGCGTGCGGAAATTGCTGGAACAAGGATCGGAAGTAGCGCGGTTAATCAACGGCTTATTGGCCTCGCTCAGTGATTACGAGCAAGCCGAGGCTCTGGTGAGCACCGCGAACCCCGCTAACTCCGCTAGCGCCGCTTCGAAAAGGCTTCGACCATGAAAATACTTAGCAAGTGGCTCCGCACCTACCTTCCCAATCTACCCGTCGACGACGCCCAGCTCGCCGAGGACCTCACGCTCCGTGGCATCGCGGTCGAAGGCATCTACGATCTCGGCCCCGGCAACGGCTCCCTCTACGAGATGGACATCACCACCAACCGCGTCGACGCCATGAATCACTACGGCATCGCGCGCGAAGCGGCTGCTGTTTACGGTGTTGAACTCAAGCAGCTTGATATCGCCCTTCCAAAACCCCAGCCGTCCGCCAAGGACTTTTCAGTAAAGATTGAAGCCCAGGACGCCTGCGGCCGCTTCACCGCACGCGTTCTGCGCGGCATCACCATCGGCGCATCGCGCGACTGGTTTCCCGGCGCCGAAGTTGCGACTTACTTCAACCTCCTCGAGCAAAAGCAAATCTCCAACGCAGTCGATGCCACCAACTTTGTCTGGCTCGCCATGGGCCAGCCCACTCACGCCTTCGACCTCGACAAAATCGAAGGTGGCATCATCGTCCGCCGCGCACGCAAAAGCGAGAAGCTCAAGACCCTCGACGGTGTTGAGCGCACACTCGATCCCGAAGACCTCATTATCGCAGACCATGTAAAGCCGCTTGGCCTCGCCGGTGTCATGGGCGGCTGGGACACGATGATCACGCCCGCCACGAAGAACGTCCTCGTCGAAGCCGCGTGGTTCGAGCCAATGGCTGTGCGCCGCACCGCGCGCCGTCACGGCCTGCACACCGACGCCAGCCACCGTTTCGAACGGGGCGCTGACTTCAACGCCGCTCCGGTTGCCTCTGCGCTTGTCAGCTGCATCCTGCTGGCGAATGGCGGCACCATCGAAGGCGATCTGGTCGACGTGCGCGTTCCTGAACTCGAAGCACGCACCGTCAACCGCAAACCTGTCTCCCTCGCGCTCACCGAGGTTCATCGCATCCTCGGCAAAACAGAAGACAAGGAAGGCATTACCGCCGCCATTGTCGAAAACGTCCTCACCGCGCTTGGCTGCGGCCTCACATCCGCAAAACCAGCGCAAACCGCTGACGCCGCATGGCAAGTGACGCTGCCCAGCTGGCGCCTCGACCTCGAACGCGAAATCGACCTCATCGAAGAAGTCGCACGCATCTATGGCTACAACCGTTTCGCCAATACGCTGCCCTCCTTCGGCGAAGGTGTGCAGGCGCTGCCTTGGGCTGAGGCCGAATCCGCCGTGCGCCGCACACTGCTCGCAGCCGGATTCAACGAAGCCATTGCGAGCACTTTCTGCTCTGCGAGCGAAGCCGCGCTCACCGCACCACAGCCCGGCCAGGCTGTGCCGCTCGGCAATCCTCTCAGCGAGGAAGCCGGCGTGCTGCGTCCCTCGCTTATTCCCGGCATGTTGGCCATGGTCGCAGGCAATCTCCACCGCGATGTCAACGACGTACGCCTGTTCGAACTCGGCACAGTTTTCAATGGCACGACGGAAAAGGTTGAAGAGCGTCCTGCCCTTGCATTCAGTGCCGTGGGCAGCCTGCCCGAGCAGAGTTCGCTCCATCCTCCGCGCACTATCGAATTTCATGACATCAGGGGCGCAGTTGAACAAGTGCTGTCGCGCTTCGAGGCGCGTTCCATTTACTTCGACCGCTTTCCTCCTGAAGCCGGGCTTACCCCTGCGTGGCTCCATCCCTACCGTTCAGCGCGCGCCGCGGTCGAGGGCATCACCTTGGGTTGGTTCGGGCAACTGCATCCGCGCGAAGCCGCGACGCGCAAGTTGAAGGAGCCCGTTCTCATTGGCGAGTTGTATCTCGACCGGCTTTATAAGCTGCCTTTGCGTAAACCGGCCGCACGGGAAATCTCACGCTTCCAGCCCGTTCGACGCGATTTCTCGCTCATCGTTGGCGAAGACGTTCCGTGGGAAGCCATTGACCGCTCACTGGCATCACTCGAGATCCCTGAGCTGGTCGAGTGGACAGTGCGCGAGGTGTTTCGCGATGCACGCCTCGGAGCAGGCGAGTTCTCGTTGCTGATGGGCACTACCTTCCAGGCCCCCGACCGCACCCTGCGTGAAGAGGAGTTGCAAAACTTTCAGGCGCGCATTGTTGAGGCTGTTGGCAACGCCGGAGCCCGTCTGCGCACTTAACGCCCCATCACCGCTCTCGTTGGCGCTATACTTGCACGGAAAGCCGACCTGCGGAGGTCAAAATTCATGTCGCAATCTTTCTTAAAATCCGATGTCGCCGAAGAGCCGCAGACGGAGCAACTTACCATGGGATCGTCTGCAGAGCCGGCGGCTCTCGCCTTGAGCGCAAATGATTTTTCAGCTCTTGAAGAGCGCATTCTGCGCACCATTGAACTTGTCAAGCGCGAGCGGCAGGCCCGCACTGCGGCCGAGGAGCGTGCCGCCAAAGCCGAGGGCCAACTCACTGAGCAGGCTCCGGTCGTCGATCAATTGAAACAGGAGGTGCACTCCCTGCGCGCGGAACGCGATCAGGTGCGGCAGCGTGTTGAACGCCTTCTTTCCCAACTCGATTCACTTGAACTGTGAGGTAGGTATGACCCCAAACATTCCGCAACGCCCCGGCGGTCACACCTCGGTAACGATCTACGACCAGACCTACCACCTCAGCGGGCAGGACCCTGAGCACGTTCGCCACCTTGCCGCATATGTCGATGCCAAGATGCGCGCGGTGGCCGCGCAGGGCCGCACCGTGGACTCGCTGCGCGTGGCCGTACTGGCCGCGCTCAACCTGGCAGACGAGCTTTCGCAGGCTGGCGGCGGCCTCGATGTAAGTTTGGGTCACGCCCGCGTGGCCACTCTGAGGGGATTGCTCGACGAAGTCCTCGAAGAAGAGCGCCAAACCGGTTCCTGAGCATTGCCGCTCGCTGTTGTTTTGTGCGGCGCGATTCCCGACCGATTTGGGAACAGGTCCCAGATCAAGAAAGCGCAAGAACGTATCACACTACGCCGGTTCGGCACAAGACTTGCAATTCTTGGCCAGTACCCCTACTATCCGCAATAGAAACCGGCCTGCAAAGCAGGTGGGTGGTCAACGCTGGTTGAACCAACATTCAATGAACAGGGGCTCGACTCGAAAATCGGTTCTGTGTGCCGTGTCCGCCAGTCCGGAATGCCTAACGAACCGCGGAGAGCTCCACCGTCTTAGGACGGGTTCACCAGCGCATTATCCACGGCCCAGTGGGCCGGATTCTACCCTTCAACGAATCTGCCCTGGAAAAGTGCGGCCTCTTTTGCAGAGACCCGATCACGCACTATTGGCCTGAGACGATATTCTTGTTCAGGTGTATCCCGTTCTCATTCACATCGGTCCCTTTGTCGTCCCGTCCTACGGCGCGATGGCGGCCCTTGGCATATTGTTCGCGCTTACGCTTGCGCTGCGCACGGCTCGGATCGTCGGCGTAAATCCCAATCAACTTTGGAATCTCTGCATCGTCGCGCTCTTCTCCGCGCTCGCGGGATCGCGTCTTCTACTGGTCATCATCAACTGGACCGTCGTGCGCAGTCATCCCGCCTGGCTGCTCAGTCTGGCCATGATTCATCATCCGCTGCTCGCGGCCGTCGGCTCCTTGTTCGCACTCATCGCCGCGTCATTTTATGCACGATGGCAGCGGATGCCTCTGCGCAGCACCGCCGACGCTGTGGCTGCGCCGCTGGCCCTCTGCCTGGCGTTCGAGCAGTTTGGAGCGCTGTTGGCGGGCTCCGGCTATGGCACTGAAACGCAAGTGCGCTGGGCCGTCATCTACACCAATCCCTTTGCGGCGCGTTGGAGCGGCGCTCCCCTCGGCATCGCGCTTCACCCCGTGCAGGCCTACGCGGCGCTCGCTTTTCTCACCATCGCGATGTCGCTTCTCGTTTGGCTCCCCTCTCGCCGCCAGCAGGGAGATATTGCCGGCCTCTGGCTTCTCTCCACCGGTGCGGCCGTCTATTTCACCGAGTTCTGGCGCGATCCCGAGGGCCGAGGCGCCCTGCTGGATGGCCTGCTTGACGGCCCGCAGGTCGCCGCCATTGCGCTGGTGCTGGCGGGAGCATTTCTTCTCCTCCGGCGTTCAAGCGCGCGCATCACACAGGAGCCGCCAACTCCCGCAATCGAAAACGCGCAACCGGCGCAGCAGGCCGGCCAATCTTCGCGCGTCGACAATGCGCCACACGCCAACGAGGCCCAACGCGCCAACGAGGCCCAGCATGAGTGAAGCGCGCACCATCGCGGTGCCGATCGAGGCAGCCGGTCAGCGTCTCGATCATTTCCTCGCCACCCAGCTCGACGGCGTAAGCCGCTCGCGCGTGCAACTGCTGCTCGATCAAGGCGACGTGCTGGTCGATGGCGCGCGCGTCAAGCCTGCGCTCAAACTGCGCGGCGGCGAGCAAATCGTCGTCACCGGCGAGCCGCACCCTGCTCCGCTCAAAGCTACGGCTGAAGACATTCCGCTGGACGTGATCTTCGAAGACGCCTCTCTCGCCGTCGTCAACAAGCCTGCGGGCATGATGGTGCACGCCGGCTCCGGTCAGAACGAAGACGCGCGTAGCCGCGGTACCTTGGTCAACGCGCTGCTCTATCGGTTTCAGGCGCTCTCTTCCACCGGCGGCCAGTTGCGCCCTGGCATCGTGCATCGCCTCGACAAAAACACCAGCGGACTCATTGTCGTGGCCAAGAACGACGCCGCCCACGCCTCTCTGGCCGAGCTTTTCTCAAGCCGCAGCATCAGCAAGACCTACATCGCGCTGGTGCATGGTGCGGTCGAGCGGCAGAAGGGAACCATCAATACCGCGATCAGCCGCGATCCGCTTCGACGTACACGAATGACGGCGCGGCCTAACGAAAATGCCCGTTCCGCCGTCTCTCACTATGAAGTGATTCGCCGCCTCACCACCCGCTTCGGCAAGTTCACCCTGCTCAGCGTGCGCATTGAAACCGGCCGAACCCACCAGATCCGCGTCCATATGGCCTCGATCGGCCATCCCGTCGTCGGTGACACGCTCTACGGTGCCTCCAGCCAGCTTACTGACCTGGTCGCTGCGCAGGCTGCACAATCCAAAGCTGCTCGACGCAAGTCTGCACCCGAGAAGCTTCGGCTCGACCGCAATTTCCTTCATTCCGCTAAACTCGAATTTACACACCCCGTTACCGGCAGGTTGCTGCAGCTTGAAGCGCCCCTGCCCGATGAATTGAATGCATTTCTTGTCAGGCTTGAAAACGATCCTGCGGTTTCCGCGCCGGCAATTACATTAAGGCAAGGGCGCAATTGATAAAATGAGAGAGATATGATTCGAACGATCCTTGGCTTTCTTCTTGCGGCGGCTTTCCCTGCCGTTTTCCTGCACGCTCAACAGCCCGCAGCGCCGCCGGCCGCCCCGTCATCCCAGCCCGCGCAGGCGCCCGGTGCCCAGCAGCCAGCGCAGGATTCCGCCGATCAGAATGGGCCCACCATTCGCCTTGGCGTCAACGAGGTCAACCTCATCTTCACGGTGACCGATAGGCACGGCCATTACATTCCCAACCTCAAGCTGAGCGACTTTGCCCTGCTTGACGACCAGAAGGCGCCGGCAAGAGTCAACTCGTTTCGCCAGCAGATCAATCTTCCGTTGCGCGTCGCCATCGTCATCGACGCCAGCACTTCGATTCGCTCGCGCTTTCAATTTGAGCAACAATCCGCCACCGAGTTTCTGTTGGAAACCCTCAAATCCAACAAAGACCGTGCTTTTGTAATGGGCTTTGATGTCACGCCCACTGTTGAGCAGGACTGGACCGACAATCTCGACGCGCTCGACGCCGGAATCAACCGCCTGCGTCCCGGTGGAGGCACTGCACTGTTCGACGCCGTCTACACGGCCTGCCGCGACAAACTGCTCTCTGAGCGCGGCACCGAGCCCGTTCGCAAAGCCATGATCCTCATCTCCGATGGCGATGACAACCAGAGCCGCGTCCATCCAGATGAAGCGATCAAGATGTGCCAGCGCGCCGAGACCATCATTTACGCCATCAGTACCAATTGGACACCCAGCCGCGGCAAGGGAGACAAGGTCCTCGGCGACATGGCAGAGGCCACCGGCGGCCAGGTCTTCTTCCCGCCCTCCGTCGAGGAAATGTCCGCCAGCTTCAAGAACATTGAGGAAGAGCTGCGCAGCCAATATGCGCTCAACTACACCCCTGCCGACTTCAGAGAGGACGGCGCATTCCGCACAATCTATCTCTATTGCACCGACCGACGATACGAGGTGCGCGCCAAAAAGGGATACTTCGCTCCGCGCCCATAACGCCTGGTGGGCGCGATAAAACCTGTTCGCATCATGCGACCAGGTGCATCCTGAATTCGCATTCTGCGGCGAAGGATGCATTCGTCCCATTTTCCGGACTATTCCAGCGCCCGAATGCAAATCTTTCCGTTTCCATCTTCCGTCTCGCTCCCTTCTGGCGATGAAATAGGAAAAAGGGGGAACCCCGTTGATACGGCAGGCCATCTCGTGCGACATCTGTGGAACTGAAATGCAGGGCACCAATCACTGGTTTGTGGCCTACGACCACCAGGGCGAATTTCGCGTCAGCGTCTGGAACGCTCGCACTCGGCTGCGTGCCGGCGCCAGGCATCTGTGCGGACACACCTGCCTCCACAAATTGCTGGATGACTTCATGGCCCGCACTCTGGCCGTGCGAATTCCGGCAGCCGCTTCGGAATCAAAGGGTGTGCCGCAGAAGCAACAAAAGATAGTCCGCCGTGCCGCCGTATTGACTGACACCAGCCTCACCGCGCCCTTCACCCTCCCGATTGCAGATTCGGCCTCACCCAGCGTCGACGAATTCGAATCGTCTGCACGGCTTATTGCGCCGCCGAATTTTGTTCCCTCCGCCATCGTTGCAACGCAGTCATCGCGTCTTTTCAAGGTCGCAGCACCTCAACCCGCCACAAGTGACGGCGACGCCCCAATTGCAGATACGCCCAGCTATTCCTCACGCACCTGGCGCGCCGAAGCCTGGAAGCGCGAACGCGAGCGCGAAGAGCGCGCCGCGCACTACCCTTCCACGCGCCGTCGTCGCTCCAACGCCTGAGCGCTGACTACTGTTCACTGATCACTGACCCCTGATCACTGACCCCTGATCACTGTTTCTCCAGCATCTTGATCAGCCCCGCCTCATCGAGTACCGGCACCTTCAGCTCCCGCGCCTTGTCCAGCTTCGACCCCGCCTCTTCGCCGGCAACCACGTAATTGGTCTTTTTGCTCACCGATCCCGACACCTTGCCGCCGGCCGCTTCAATCCGCGCCTTGGCCTCATCACGGGTCAGCGCAGGCAGCGTTCCCGTCAGCACAAAGGTGAACCCCGCCAATTGTGTCGACCGCTGCTTTTTCTCCGCCGTCATGTCCACGCCGGCAGCCTTGAGTCGTTCGATCAGTTCACGGTTCGCGGGCCGCGCAAAGAAGTCGGTAATCGCTTCGGATATGCGTGGGCCTACTTCTTCCACGCGTTCAAGCTCTTCCGAGCTTGCATTCATGATCGCGTCCATCTCGCCAAATTCCTGCGCAATCGCCTCTGCCGTGCGTTCGCCCACAAAGCGAATTCCCAATCCCATGAGCGCCCGCGCCAGTCCCGCTCCTCGCGAATTCTGAATCTGATCAAGCAATTTCCGGATTTCTACCGGCCCGAATACTCGTTGCTGCTTGATTTCCGTTTTTCCTTGCTTATTCATGTACGGTACGGGGTTCGTCATGTTGGCGAGTGCATCCGATGTCAGCGAATACAAGTCTGCAACGCTCTTTACAAGCCCATGCGAGACCAATTCGGCCACAGACGCTTCTCCCAAGCCTCCGATGTTCATTACGCCGCGGCTGCCCCAGTGCTCCAGAGCGCCTCGCAACAGAGCAGGGCAATCCAGGTTTACGCAGCGGTAGTCAGCCTCGCCCTCTTCGCGAACGGCCACCTGACCGCACACCCCGCAATGCGTCGGGTACACAAACTTTTCTGCGCCACGCGGATGCTGGGCGTCTTCCACAATCTCCGCGACCTTGGGAATTACGTCGCCGCCGCGTTCAACCTTCACCCAGTCGCCGATCCGCAACCCCATGCGCTCGATCCAGTCCGCATTGTGCAGCGTGGCCCGGCTGATCGTGACCCCGCCCACGAACACCGGGTTCAACATGGCTGTCGGAGTGAGCTTGCCGGTGCGCCCTGTGGTGATCATGATGCCGTGCATCTGCGTGATCGCCTGTTCCGCCGAAAACTTATACGCAATCGCCCACCGTGGCGCGCGGCCTGTATAGCCCAGCCGCTGCTGCGCCGCATGCGAGTCCACCTTCAGCACCACGCCGTCAATCTCGTAACCCAAAGTGGCGCGCTGCTTCTCCGCCGCATCGATGAACTTCATCATGTCGTCTACCGACTTCACGCGCCCGCGATGCGGATTCACGCGAAACCCCAGCGCCGTCAGCGCATCCAGCGTAGCCGTCTGCCCTTCCGCCAGGTACTCGCCCCCCACCAGCAGGAAATACGCATACACCACCAGCCGCCTCTGCGCCACGATGCTCGGCTCCAGCGTGCGCAGCGTACCCGCCGCCGCGTTGCGCGGATTAACCGCAGGCGCAAGCCCTTGCCGTTCCCGCTCCTCGTTCAGCCGCTCAAATGCTGCTTCGGGCATCACCGCTTCACCCCGCACTTCAAACGCCGCCGGCACGTCCGCCTTCTTCAGTTGCACCGCCGATATGCTCAACGGCACGCTCCGGATGGTGCGCACGTTTGTAGTGACGTCCTCGCCAATCTGCCCATCGCCGCGTGTCAATCCACGCACCAGCCGTGCGCCGCCTTCGGGAGTGCCCTCGTAGTGCAGTGCGAGACTCAACCCGTCCAGCTTGAGTTCGCCGGTGTATTCGACAGCAAGGCTTCCCGCCAGCTCATGCACCCGCCTGTCCCAATCCGTCAGCTCTTCGGCGGTATACGCATTGTCCAGGCTCAGCATCGGCCGCGAATGCCGCACTTTCTTGAACCCATCGGCCGGTTTGCCGCCCACCCGCTGCGTCGGTGAATCCGGCGTCAGCAGCTCCGGATGCTCAGCCTCAAGCCGCTTGAGTTCGTTCATCAGCGCGTCGTACTCCGCGTCGCTGATCTCCGGCGCGTCCATCACGTAATACAGGTGCTCGTGCCGACGCAACTCCGCGCGCAGCTTCTCCGCCCGCCGTCGCCGCCTTGTCCCTCTTGTCCTTCTCATCCATGGGCAGGATTATAGGTTGCGCCGCCACTTCAGCTAACTCCGCTAGCTCCGCGAACTCCGCGACCCCAGCCCCCACCCATTACTATGGATTCCAGCGAACTATGGAGCCTGTCACTCACTTTCTTACCGGCGCATGCATCGGCCGCGCCGGGCTCAACCGCAAAACTGCCTACGCCACGCTGGCCGCCGTGCTGGCCGCCGAGGCTGCCGACATCGATATTTTCTGGGGCGTCGCCGGGCCGGTCGAAGAGTTGAAGCACCATCGCGGCATCACCCACACCTTCATCGGCGCTCCCGTGGTCGCCGCCGCCGTTGTCGGCGCAATTTGGCTCCTCCATCGCTGGCGCGAGAGCCGTCGCGCCATAAGAGCCGCTCTGAATGAACAGAACAATGGACAACCTTCGCCTGAGCCGCAGCCCGTCCGCTGGTTCTGGCTTTACCTCACCGCGCTCATCGCCGCCTTCAGCCATCTGCTGCTCGACTGGACCAACAACTACGGCGTGCGCCCCTTCTTTCCCTTCAACCCGCGCTGGTATGCGGGCAGCTTCTTCTTCATTGCCGAGCCGGTGCTGTGGGTGCTGCTCATTGCAGCCCTTATCATTCCTGGCCTGCTCGGCCTCGCCGACCGCGAAATCGGCGCGCGCCGCGTCGCCTTCCGCGGCCGCGCCTGGGCCATCTTCGCCTTGTCCGGCTTCTTCGTCTTGGGCTGCTGGCGCTGGGCAGAGCACGCCCAAGCCGCGGTGATGCTGCAGAGCACCCAGGTTGCCTCCGCTCCGGTCAAGCGCCTCGCCATCGAGCCGTATCCGGTCAATCCCTTTCACTGGCACGCCATTCTTCAAACCGACAGCTTCTATCAGACCGCCGAAGTCAACACCCACACCGGCTCCATCGACAGCGATCCGCAGAGGGACGTGCTTTACATGCCCGCCGATACGCCCGCCGTCGAGGCCGCCAAGCGCACCTTCCTCGGCCAGGTCTATCTCGATTGGGGAACATGGGCCGTCGTCCGCGATGTGGGCCAGGAGCCTGTGCCCGGGCTGGACCCGCCTCACCCGCCGCCCAATCAGACCTGGACCACCGTCGAGTTCTCCGACCTGCGTTTTGACTATTCCTTTCGCGGCACTGGCCGGCCCACCGGTCCATCGCCGCTGAGCGGCTGGGTTTACATCGTCGATGGCCGCGACGCCGCCGGTCAAGTCATGAACGGCCACGAACAGAAGTAGCCTTCAGGCGCTTCCAGACAAATTCTGCCAGTCGAATTCTGATCGATCAGATCGCCATATTGTGCGTGTCAAATTGATCGATGTCGTGATAGCTTCATCTCCAGATTGAAGTCAGTCACCATGAATGTTCCGAACAGGCGTTTTTGAGTGGCGGCTGATCCTTCCCAGCATCCATTTCCGAACCCGAAAGGAGACCGTATGGCATATTGCAGCAGTTGCGGTGCAGCCCTGAATGACGGAGCCGCCTCCTGCGGAAACTGCGGCAAGGCGACGGCGCCGCCGCCGTCGACTCCAGTGGCCGAGAACACGGCGGGTTCCGGATGGACGCAAGTCCCGTCTGTGCCCGTCACGCCCACAACCGCGGCAGCGAGCGATTGGACGCCTGCTCCTGCGACGCCACTTCCGGTTCAGGCTGCTTCCTCAGATCCCGGCTGGTCGCAGATACCGTCTCAGCCTGCAGCGCCACCCGCCGGCACGTCGAGCAGCGCCTGGACCCCGACCCCGTCGCCCGCTCCTCCACCTCCAGCATCGCCCAACGCCTCAGACCCCGGCTGGCCGCAGGTACCGTCACAGCCTGTCGCGCCGCCCGCCGGCACGCCGAGCAGCGCTTGGACGCCGGCTCCCCCGCCTCCAGCGCAAGCAGGCTCCTCCGGCCCCTCCTGGACGCCTACTTTTTCTCCTCCGCCTTCAGCACCGGGAAGTGGCTCCGGCTTTTCCCCGGTCGGCACGCAACCCTCTGCGATGCCGGGCGCCCCACCCTTCGCTGCCTCCGCGCTTACATCGAACGTCGCGGGCGCACTCGCCTACCTTCTGGGCTTGATCACCGGGGTACTCTTCCTCGTCATAGAGCCATACAAAAGGGATCGATTTGTTCGCTTTCACGCAATGCAGTCCATCCTTTTCACCTTTGCGTGGATTGTCGTTCAAATGGGATGGAGGATCGTCTGGGGACTCCTGCTCGATATCAGCGGGGCTCTCTACATTGTTGGAGCCCCGCTGCGCCTGCTCATCTCTTTAGGGTTCTTCCTCTATTGGCTCTACGTGATGTACCAGGCATATCAGCAGAAGGAATACCGCATCCCGATCATCGGCGCAATCGCAGCGCAGCAGGTAGGATAGAGAACCCGGGTTTGTCCGCGCCGGAACGAAGAAGTACCCGTGTACGCGGGATAGCGAGCAAGGACTCCCATTCGAGGCTCAGGGTCTGAGTTGGACCCAGCCTGCAACCAGGAATCTCGCCGTAGCCCTAGTTTTCTGGTTCGGAGGGCTTATGGTGATGGTGGAATAATCGGCCAATTCCCCGACCTGTGCCCTTGGCGATTTTGCCTGTGCCCTTGGCAGCGCCGACACCGACGTCCTTGCCGGCAACGGCTGCACCCTTGCCGACATTGCCGGCGGCGTCGACTGGGTGAAGGGTGACAAGGTCGCCTGCACCTTTCCCAACACCCTCGGCCGCCGCACCAGCACCCTTGGCGGTTCCTTTGCCGATGTCTCCGGTGCCCCTGCCGACGTCGCCACCGGGGCTGACTTGATGGGGCTCCTGCCCCTTGGAAGGCTGCGATGTTGCGGTAGGTTGCTGCGGGGGTTGGGTCTGGCTGTTTTGACTGCGGGCGATCTGGCCGCTCATGGCAAATGCGAGTGCGAGGAGGACGATGAATGGTTTTGAGAATGCGGTTCGCACGGGTTGAACCTCCTACCGCTTTAGATTCGATGCGCAGGCGGAAGTTTCCCTCTCAACGACGGTGAAGTGGGCAAAAGCCTAAATGCTTGAGTTGCAAATCCAAACGACGAGGAGATTTGCGAGCTCCGGTTGAATCGTCAGAAACTGTGAATCTGTGCCGTTGCGCCAGCATTTTGCTCGCATAGAATGAAAAGTTTTGTTCACCCTGCGCTCCTGCCCGGTTGACCCGCTGGCGCTTGACCCTCAGAATGAGTACAGCGCTTCCTCACCCTGGGACAGGTTCCCTGGGAATCTCGATCCTGAGGTATCCATGCCCGCCTATCTGCTGCTGATTGCCGCCATTTTAAGCCGTGTTGTGCCCCACCCCGGCTGGCTCAACTTCACCGCCGTGGGTGGCGCTCTGCTCTATTTCGGCGCGCGGCGCTCGTGGCGCGAGATGCTGGCCCCTCTGGCCGCCTTGATGGCGACGGACTACTGCCTGACCGTCTTCACATACCACTACGCCTTCCAATGGCAGGCCTATGTCACCACCTGGGCGTGGTACCTCGCCGTCATGGTGCTGGGCTGGATTCTGCTCCATACGCGCACCACGTTTTTGCGCGTGGCTGCCGGTGTCGTGCTCGGTCCCACTTCCTTCTTCCTGGTTTCGAACTACGCCGTGTGGGCATCGGGCGGGATGTATCCCCGCACCCTCGCGGGACTTGGAACCTGCTACGCCGCCGCCGTGCCGTTCTATCGCAATGACTTGCTCTCGACGGCCATTGTCGCCGGCCTCGCTTTCGGCGTCCCAGTCCTGGTGCGCCGTTTGAAAGGCATTGAGCCCCAGCCGGTGCTTGCCGGAAAGTAATCCGCTCTCAAAATCCGATTTCCAACCGTCTGCCGATCAAAGCACCGGCGTCGCGCTGCGCCGTTTTCTGAGCCACCACCACAGGAACCCAGCGGTCGCAACCACCATCACCACGATGAATGCAGTCAGGGCATGGTGGGCTACCAGGTCCACGGCGCCAGGCCCCAGTTTGAGCACCAGGAGCGACAGCAGAACCCACCGCACCATCCGGCCGCAGAAAACGGCCAGCATGTAGGGCAAAATCCTCATCTCGAATACCCCGGCGGCAAAGACGAAGATCTTCCAGGGCGTCGGCGGCGGCATCATGGAGGGGATCATGACGGCAAGAAACTCCTGTCGCTCAAACCGATTGCGCAGCTGTTCATAGCGCGCTCGATTCACATGTTTCAACAGGAAGAGTTCGCCGCCTGCCCGGCCAATTCCGTAAGGCGCCAGCCCGCCCACTGCCGATCCCGCCGCGGCGAGCAGGCAATAGATCAAGAAGTTGTTCTTGTCATGCCACACCCAACCCGCAATGAATAAATCCATCGGAACCGGAATCGACGAAGAGTCGAGCAGCGCGGCCACCGGTGCGCCCCAGAAGCCCAACCGGCCCAGCAGCACCAGCGCAACCTTCCACTTGGCGACAATTCGTGCCAAAAACTCTTTCAAAGGAGTCTCTTTCCGGTTTGTAATCCGTCCATTCCAAAAGAATCATTGTACGGTCCTTGGATGAACAAGGGCGGGATTGCCTGTTGTGTCGAAGATGAGAGAATAGATGGGAAGGACTCGCAACGGAGTTCCGGGGTGTGCCCGTTAAGCTCCGGCTGGATGAATGCCGATCACTGAATCCCAAACCACCGTGAACGAGCCTGACGAGCCCACCGGGACCGGCCCGGAGACTGGCGGCCCCACCCCAAACGGCTCGCGTCCGCCCGACCATGATTCCGGCCCCCCCGTCATCTCCACCTCGCGCTGGATCGACTACGACACCCACGAACTGCTGCAAGTAATCAGCGATCTCGAAGACGAGCGCCGTTGGGCTCGCCTGCGCGAAGGCATCTGGCTCGCCATCCTCATCCACGTCCTGGTTCTTTCCGCCATCACCTGGATTCCCAAATACGTGTTCAAGGTCCCGCCTGTCATCGATCCTTTCGACGCAATCAAGCAGCGAAAGGACCTGAGTTACCTCGATCTGCCTCCTGACGCCCTGCGCCAGCTTCAACCCAAGGCCAAGATCAAGCCGGTCCCCGACAAGCCGCCGCAAATCGACAAGAAGACGCTGGAGGCCATGAACAAGCCCACCCCTCCGCCGCTGCCGATTCCAGAAAAGCAGCCGGAGGTGCAGCCTCCAACCCAGCCTCCGCCTACTCCTCCCCAACCGCAGTCGCAATCGCAGTTTGAGGCGCCGAAACCGCAGGCAGTCCCGGCGCACCCCAACTTTGCCATGGGCTCGCAGAATCCTGCCGACCAGTTGCGCGACGCCATGCGCGGAGCGGCACAGAATCCCGGTTACGGGGCAGGCAACCCGCCCTCCGCCGGAGGGCTGTCGAGGCATCCCGGCGCAGGCAGTGGCGGAGTTCAGGTTCTCTCTGATACGCAGGGGGTGGACTTCAATCCTTGGCTACAGCGGTGGTATTGGGAGACGGAGCACACCTGGGATCCGCTGATTCCCGATGAGGTTAACCCGCCGATTCTCAAGCAGGGGGTTGTCATGATCCGCTTCAAGGTGCTGCCCAACGGCCGCTTGATGGACGGCAGCATGATTCTGGAGGGTCGTTCCGGCGACACCGGCCTCGATCGCGCTGCATGGGGAGCTTTGACAGGATCCAACTACCCTCCGCTGCCCAAAGACTTCCATGGCCCCTATCTCGAACTTCGCGCAGAGTTCCTGTATAACATGCAGCCGCTGTAAACAACCCGTCCATTGACGGTTCGCCGTTCCTATCTAAACTCTGTTCTCCAATTGACGTAGAGCGGATTTGAAAGGGCTTTAGCCGTGCCGGTAAAGAGGCCCCAAAGGAATTGGGGCTTCAGCCCCTGAGGGACTGCTTTGTCCTTTACAGCATCGGGAAAAATGCTCTAAGTACTCATATCGGTCGACAATTCGGCCGTTGGCAGAGCGGTAGCGCCGGGCTTCGGAGGATCGGGTTTGGCTCTTGGGTGCAGGAAGATGCCGTCCTGCTCGAGCAGCGCGTCATAGACCGGAGTGTGACGCCAGTAGCGCGCCAGTGCGAAGCAGCTCATGTTGGCGATCATCAGTGGAAGCACCAGTCCATAGCCTCCGGTCATCTCAAAGATGATCAGGATTGAAGTCATCGGTGCGCGAACGACTCCCGCAAACACTGCGCCCATGCCAACCACGGCAAAGGCTCCAATGGAGTCGGCCGAGTGGTGAAATACGGATACGTCCAGGTAGCCTACCGCCCCGCCCAGCATTCCACCCATAAAGAGTGAGGGAGCAAAGATGCCGCCCGCCCCTCCACTCGAGTAAGAAGTCACTGTTGCAGCAAGCTTGAGAAGGCATAGGCCCGCCATCGCTCCAACCGTGAGGGTGGAAGCGCCCGTGAGGGCCATCGTGAGAGTCGGGTAGGAATCCCCGGCAATGCCATTCACGTGAAAGAACAGGATCGCCACCACCGCGAAACCGCCTGTTGCTGCGCCGCCGAGGGCCGGATGCACCCATTTCGGGACAGCCGTCAGCCTCTTGAACCACGCTCGGAGCCAGAGCAGCGAATCGGTGAACGCAACCGAAACCAGGGCCGCAAGCAGACCCAGAACGGCATACCAGATCAGCGACTCGTCGTTGCCAAGTTGATAATGCTTTGGCACATGGAACATAGGGTTGGAGCCGACGATGCGGTTCTCCACCACGGCGGCCAGAGCCGCCGCCACAATGACTCCAGAGAGCATGGTCTGGTCCAGGCTGCCGATCAGCTCCTCCAGCGTAAACGTGACAGCGGCGATGGGCGCATTAAAGGCTGCCGCGATGCCCGCCGCCATGCCCACCGAGGTCATTCTGCGGCTGTTCTTCGGGCCGAATCGGCCGAGGCGTGCCAGCATGTTGCTGACTCCGGCGCAGATTTGAACGGTTGGGCCTTCAACGCCTAGAGAACCCCCTGTTCCGAGTTGAATCGCGCACAGCACAAACTTGCCCACAGTCTCCTTGACGGAGACATACCCTGAGCGCGTAACAAAAGCGACTTTCACCTGGGGAATTCCGCTGCCTGCCGCCGCCGGAACGAAGTAGTAGAGACCGATCCCTGTGACCAGACCGCCAAGCGCCGGGGTAAGAATTGTCCACCATATCCAGGAATCGCCGGGGGCTGAGGTGGCTCGATTGATGAAAACCGAGAAGAGGAAGGCGCAGGTGATATGGAAAGCAACCGCAGCCAGGCCGCAAAACCCGCCGGCCAATATTGTGAACACCAGCAATCGCTGGCGCTCATTCGGCAGCCGGCTCATCAGCCAGGCGACAAAGCGGTGATACAGACCTTCCAAACCCACCCAATACTTCAATGCTGGCGTCTTTTCAAGACTCGAAGGCTCCACATCTCCATTATAGAAGTCGGCTTCGTGGCTTGCGGTTGCCCGATGGTCTCGAGCGATCGGCCCGCATCAGGGACCCAAGAAAGCAGACTGCGACCGCCAGGGGTTCATTCATTCCCATTTCCTCCCATGTAGCATCCGCGATAAAATCGTTGCGTATTCGATGCGCGCCTACCCAGCCATTTCCGGCATGCCTCTGCTCCAGCGCTTCCGCCATGGCCGTCCCGACCGTGGACGTCGCCCTTCCCGCTGAGTAATCTATCCCCGTCAACAATTTTCCGGTTTGTGTTCCATGTGCCCGCTGAGCCAGTTGGCCGGCGGGCCTTTCCAGGCCGGAACTTGCAATCCTGATTTCAGCGTCAATCCGCGCTACTGCGGATAGAAAGGTCCCTCCGATGAATAGTTTTGAAAGCCACGCCAAGCTCGTTTCCGGCAATCGCACTTACACTATCTATCGTTTGCCTGTGCTCACATCGCGCGGCTTCAATCTGAGCCGGCTGCCCTTCAGCCTGAAGATCCTGCTCGAGAATCTATTGCGCCGCGAAGATGGCGTGAACGTGACCGCTGCGGATATCGAATTTCTGGCCAACTGGAATGCCAAGGCCGAGCCGAGCCGTGAGATCGCCTACATGCCGGCCCGCGTGCTCATGCAGGACTTTACCGGTGTGCCCGCCGTGGTCGACCTGGGCGCGATGCGCGACGCTATCAAGACGCTCGGGGGCGACCCGGAACGCGTGAATCCGCTGGTGCCCGCCGAACTGGTCATCGACCACTCCGTGCAGGTGGACGAGTTCGGCGCCGTGGGCGCTCTTGCGGCCAATACCTTGTTGGAGTTCCAAAGAAACCGCGAGCGCTATGCCTTCCTGAAATGGGGCCAGACGGCCTTCCGCAATTTCAGCGCTGTGCCGCCGGGCATGGGCATTTGCCACCAGGTGAATCTGGAGTATCTGGCGCGCGTCGTTTTCACCACGGAGATCGACGGTGAACTCTTCGCCTATCCTGACACTCTGGTCGGCACCGATTCGCACACCACCATGATCAACGGCCTGGGTGTTCTGGGCTGGGGCGTCGGCGGCATTGAAGCCGAAGCGGCCATGCTCGGTCAGCCCGTCTCCATGCTGGTGCCGCAAGTAGTCGGCTTCAAGCTCACCGGCAAGCTGCGCGAAGGCGCGACAGCCACCGACCTTGTGCTCACCGTGACGCAGTTGTTGCGGAAGATGGGCGTGGTGGGTAAGTTTGTCGAGTTCTATGGGCCGGGAATCGCGGAACTGCCTCTGGCCGACCGCGCCACCATCAGCAACATGGCTCCGGAATATGGCGCGACCTGCGGCATCTTTCCGGTGGACGCCGAGACGCTTCGCTACCTCAGGCTCACGGGCCGCAGCGAAGAGCAGATTGCGCTGGTTGAGGCCTACTACAAGGAGCAGGAACTCTTCCACACCGGCAGTTCACCCGAAGCCGAGTACACACAGACGCTGCAACTGAACCTGGCTGACGTCGAGCCCAGTGTGGCCGGCCCCAAACGCCCCCAGGACCGCGTCCTGCTCAAAGATGCCGCGATCAGCTTTGCACAGCAGTTGCCTGCGCTCCTTGCTCCCACGGCCAAGCCACTGGGCACGCGAACAGCCGCTACCTGGAAGCGCTCTTCCGTTACCGATACTGCCGTCGCGGAGAATGCACCATTGCATGTGACCACGACGGTGAAAGAGCGATTCGGCGTCGACCCGGACGAGTATCTGGATCACGGTTCAGTCGTAATCGCCGCGATCACCAGTTGCACCAACACATCGAACCCTTCGGTGATGGTTGCCGCCGGCATCCTTGCCAAGAAGGCCGTGGAAAAGGGCTTGACCGTGCCGCCGTGGGTGAAGACTTCACTGGCCCCCGGTTCACGCGTGGTAACGGACTACTACACCAAGGCAGGCTTGCTGCCTTTTCTCGAAAAGCTGCGCTTCAACGTCGTGGGCTACGGCTGCACCACCTGCATCGGCAACTCCGGCCCGCTGCCTGCCGACGTTTCAAAGAGCATCGACGAGCATGGACTGGTCGCGGTCAGCGTGCTCAGCGGCAACCGCAACTTTGAAGGACGCGTGAATGTGGATGTGCGCGCAAATTACCTGATGAGCCCGCCGCTGGTCGTCGCCTACGCGCTGGCTGGACGTATCGGTCACAACTTCGATACCGATCCGCTGGGCACGGACGAGTCCGGCAAGCCGGTGTACCTCAAAGACATCTGGCCCACGCAGAAAGAAGTTTCCGAAGCCATTGAAAAGGGATTGTCCAGCGAAAGCTTCCGCAAGGAGTACGCCACCGTCAGCGATGGCGATGCCAACTGGCAGGGGCTCAGCTTTCCCACTGGCGATGTCTATCAATGGGAACCGGACTCGACTTACATCCGCCAGCCCCCGTATTTCGACGGTATGACGCAGACTCCCGCACCGCTGACCGATATTCTCGGCGCGCGCGTGCTGGCCGTGCTGGGCGATTCCGTAACTACCGACCACATCTCCCCCGCAGGCAACATCAAGGCCAACGGACCGGCAGGGAAGTATCTGGCGGAGCGTGGCGTCAAGCCGGCGGACTTCAACTCGTATGGCTCGCGGCGCGGCAATCACGAAGTCATGGTGCGTGGCACATTCGCCAATGTACGGCTGCGCAACAAGCTTGCACCGGGCACCGAAGGCGGCGTCACGCGGCTGCTACCGGAAGGCGAGCAGATTTCCATCTTCGATGCCAGCGTCGCGTATGCCGAACGCGGCGTGCCGCTCGTCATTCTCGCAGGCAAGGAGTATGGCTCAGGCTCGTCACGCGACTGGGCAGCCAAAGGTCCCAAGCTGCTGGGTGTGCGCGCGGTGATTGCCGAGAGCTTCGAACGCATTCATCGCTCCAACCTGGTCGGCATGGGCATTCTGCCGTTGCAATTCGAAAACGGCCAGAACGTTGAATCCCTCGGGCTCACCGGCGAAGAGGTTTACGATTTCCCGGGGCTGACCGCGATGCTCAAAGGCCGTTTTGCCAATGGCCGCACGCTTGCTGTAAAGGCTACCGCTCCCGATGAGACAGTGAAGGAGTTCAAAGCACAAGTCCGCATCGATACGCCGCAGGAGATTGAGTACTTCGAGCACGGAGGCATTCTGCAGTACGTGCTGCGGCAACTCGCAGCAAAATAGCCGTAATCGCCGTCCATGACTCTGGGTGCCCCAGGTCTCGCTGTTGAGACCTGGGAAACCACATATCTACGCGGTCGTGGTACTACCGCGCGCCGCTATCAGGGATTTGAAATATTCGGCGGATTTGGCGACGGAAATCTTTGGAAGGTCTTTCGTTTTCGTTTCGGTTTGGGTTCGCCTTCAGCCGGCGCGGGAACGTGGACGACTTCCTCTTCGCGCGGAGCAAAGAAGCGCACGCCTTCCTGGTTGTGTTCGCCAAGCACATGCAGGCGCAGGAAGTTCGTCGAGCCCGATTTCGTCCGCGTGCCGGCCACGATGGCAATTACTTCTTTGTTCCGGACATAGCCATGCTGCTCAAGCAGGCTTTCGGCAACTTCGACAAGCGCCTCTGTCGAATTGACTTTGGGACAGCGGATCGGTGTGGTGCCCCACAGAAGGTTGAGGCGATTGATGGTGACGTCAATCGGGCTGAGCGCGAAGATGGGCGACGTCGGATGGTATTTCGATAATTGACGCGCAGTGGCCCCGGACTCCGTGAATAACGCGATGCCGCGCAGGTCCAGATCGTCGGCCGCGTGCGCCGTCGCTTCGCAAATGGTCTCCGCAATCGAGAGGTGGCTCAGCCGCTGCCTGGGTTCTCTTTCAACGTCCTCTTTGATGTGGCGCTCCGCCTCTGAAACGATGCGCGCCATCATCAAAACCGCCTCTACCGGGTACTTTCCAACTGCCGATTCTCCGGAGAGCATCACGGCATCTGTACCGTCATACACAGCGTTGGCCACATCGGAGACCTCGGCGCGCGTAGGCCGCGGATTCTCAATCATGGATTCCAGCATTTGTGTCGCAGTGATGACCGGCTTGCGGTACTCGGCGGCGCGCCGGATGATGTGCTTTTGGAAGGCCGGCACTTTTTCCGGGGGCACCTCGACACCCAGATCGCCGCGCGCCACCATGATGCCGTCGGCGGCTTGCAAAATGCTGTCAAGATGCTCGATCGCCTGGGGCTTTTCCAGCTTGGCGATGATCCACGTCTCGCCCCCATAGGCCGAAACGCGATTGCGCACCAGCGTCACGTCTTCCGCAGTACGCACAAAAGAAACGGCAATCGCATCCACGCCATTCTTGAGCGCAAACTCAAGGTCTTGCGAATCCTTGTCGGTAAGCGAAGGAACGCGCACCGGAATGCCGGGAAGATTGATGCCCTTCTTTTCACCCAGCAACCCGCCGTTGATGATTTCGCAAACGACATCGGCGCCAACCACCTCATGAACGCGCAACTCGATCAGTCCATCTGAAAGCAGAATGCGCGACCCCTGTTCGACATTCTCCGCCAGTGTCTTGAAGGTGGTTCCCACCAGCGATGCGGTGCCCGGCACATCGCGCGGCGTGATGATCAGCCGATGACCGGCCTTCAGCAATACGGGCAGGTGATCCTTGAGATTGGATGTGCGGATTTTGGGTCCCTGCAGGTCGCCCAGGATGCACAGCGGTTTGCGCTCTTCGCGGCTCACCTTGCGAATCATCTGGATGAGCGACAGCTTCTCTTCGTGCGTGCCATGGGAAAAATTCAATCGAACAACATCGATCCCCGCGCGAACCAACTCACGGAACACGGGTTCTGTGTTCGAAGCCGGGCCGAGAGTGGCTACAATTTTTGCGCGGCGTTGAACAGGGGACTCAGACAGACTCGTGTCGGCAAACGGCATTCACATAACTCCAATAAAAAGCGCGGTTGGGGAATGGGTTGAGATGTGTGCGGTCGGCTTTATTGTACACGGAAGGGTGCGAGCCAAAGCCGCATGCTCGAGCGTGCAAAGCGAACGATACAGCAATGTGAATGGGATGGATCAGAGCGGCGAAGACATCGATTCGGCAAAGCCCTCAGCAGATTCGCGTTCCTGGCGTCCCCTGAAAAGCACTCCATTCAATTCGGCGCCGAGCAGCGCGCTGAATGCGGTAATGTAAAGCCAAACCAGCGTCGCAATGCCTGCGCCGAACGAACCATAAAACCTGGAATAATCCGCAACCCGCGTCACATACCACCCGAACGCCAGCGTGGCCGGGAACCAGGCAAGCGTGGCGGCGATGGCGCCGGGCATCACCCGCCACCAGTGCTCGGTGCGCTTGGTGCCGAAGTGATACAGCGCGCCGAGCACCGCAACGCTGGTCATCAGCGCAATTGCCCATCGCACCATGCGCCAGAAAAAAAGAACGACGTAGCGCAATTCGTGATTCGCCGTTCCAATCATCCATGTCTCAATTTGCCGGCCGAACACGAGCACGAGAGTGGCCAGCGCCATGGGAACCATCACGATAGGCACAAGCAGGAAAGCGCGCGCTCGCCGCTGCCAGAATCCCCATTCGCTGCGCGGCAAACGATAGGCGCGGCGAAAACCTTCCATCAGCGAAAGCATCGTTCCCAAGCCGGCGAAGACACTCAGGCTGGCGGCGGAGAAGAGCAACTGCGCCGACTGTATGCGACGCGCCTGCAGCGATACCTGCAGCAACGACAACGTATCCTCCGGCAGAAAGTGCCCATAGGAATGGCGGATCTCGCCGGTAAGGGTCGTGCCCTGGGGAATTAGAGCGACCAGGCTTGTGACCACGACCATCGCCGGGAAGAGCATCAGCATCCCCGAATACGCAGCGGCCTTGGCCGTGTTGAGCATGTCGTGCTCGAGAGCCAGCCAGATCGCCTTTTGCAGTTTTGCAATGAAATACTTCATGCGGGTCACCTGCAAGAGTAGAGCATTTGCATGGATTCCTTCCACGCCGGCCCGTTCGACCGGCCATCAGGCCACTTGTGTCCTGAGTCTTAAATTCGCTAGACAAAAACTGTCATCCTGAGCGTAGTTTGGCGCGCATTTCGCGCCAGACGGAGTCGAAGGATCTGCGGTTCGGGCTTTTCACTCGGGTAATGAACTTTCGATTCACCACACTAGCAGAGAATCCGATTGGGTTCGGGCGATCGCCGGCATTGCAGCCGCCTGACGTGCGCCGTTCAAACGGTTTATGATGACCGGGTTATGAAAACCGCTCTCGGTCGCACCTCCGTTTTGCTCTTCTCTTTACTGCTTCTGGCCGGGCCCGGATCACTGCCCACCCTCGCACAATCCCATTCGGCGCCCAATGCTCAACTCGCGTCAAAGGAAGTGAACGCACGTGTCGAGTCGCTCGTGAAACAGATGACACTCGACGAGAAAATCGGGCAGCTGGTGTCGTATTCGGCCGGCTTTGCCACCGGTCCTGCCGCCTCGAATTTGACCTACGACGAACTGGTCGCCAAAGGCCAGGTTGGATCAATGCTGAACGTGGTGGGCGCGGATAAAACCAATCACTATCAGCGCATCGCGATGGAAAAAGCGCGCCTGCACATCCCCTTGCTCTTTGGGTTAGACGTGATCCACGGCCATCGAACCACTTTTCCCATACCGCTGGCCGTGGCCGCTACCTGGGATACCGACGCCGCGGAGACGGTGGCGCGCACCGGCGCAACTGAAGCTCGCGCAGACGGTGTCAACTGGGTTTTCTCGCCGATGGTGGATATTGCGCGTGATCCGCGCTGGGGACGCATTGTTGAGTCGAACGGCGAAGACCCTTACCTCAGTTCAGCGATGGCGCGAGCGTGGGTCGCGGGCTATCAACAGGGCGACCTTTCCAAGCCCGACTCCGTTGCCGCGTGCGTGAAGCATTTCGCCGCTTACGGCGCCGCCATTGCAGGGCGCGACTACAGCGCCGCCGACATGAGCGAGATCACGCTGAGGCAGGTCTACCTCGAGCCGTACCATGCCGCGGTCGACGCCGGCGTGGCCTCGGTGATGAGCTCTTTCAATACCATCAACGGAGTTCCCGCCACCGCCGACCCCTTTACACTGACGCAAATTTTGCGCAAAGAGTGGAAGTTTGACGGCCCCGTGGTCTCCGATTGGGGCGCAGTGGCAGAGCTGTTGAACCACGCCATTGGAGCCGACGGCGCCACGGTGGCCCGCAAGGCCCTCGAAGCCGGCGTGGATCAGGATATGGAAGGGAATCTCTACAGCACCACGCTGGCTGCGCAGGTGCGCTCCGGCAAGATCCCCGAGGCCGTGGTGGATGAGGCTGTAAGGCGCATTCTTCGCGTCAAGTTCGCGCTTGGCCTTTTCGATCACCCCTACACGCAGCCGGGGCCGGCCTACGAAGCGACGGCGGAGCGACGCGCGGTGGCCCGCAAGGTAGCCGACGAGACTATGGTGCTGCTCAAGAACGACGCTGTCGAGGGAGTCGGCACGCTGCTGCCCATGAAAGCCGAAGGGAAGAAGGTTGCGCTGATCGGTCCTATGGCGGACGATCCTATCGATCTGCTGGGCGCGTGGTCCGGCCAGAGCAACCCGAAAGATGTCATTACCCTGAAAGCGGAGCTTTCGCAGCGACTGGGCGACCGCCTCCTCTATGCGCAGGGCTGCGGACTGCTGTCCGGCGAAGATGCGAATGTGCTGAAGACACTCACGTTTGGCGCGGCCGCGACGCCCGAGATCAATGCGCCCTTTCCAGATGACCCGAAGACCATCGCCGAGGCCGTGGAAACAGCGAAGCAGGCTGACGTCGCCATTGTGGCGCTGGGCGAACCTACCAACTGGACGGAAGGCGAAGCCTCAAGCCGGGTTCATCTCGGCTTTACCGGGTCGCAGGAAAAACTGCTGGAGGCAGTCGTCGCAACCGGCAAGCCGGTGATCCTGGTGGTCCTTGCCGGGAGACCGCTGGTATTGAAGTGGGCAGCAGAGCATGTGCCCGCGATCGTTGAGGCGTGGAGTCCGGGGATCGAAGCTGGGCCTGCGGTGGCCGATGTGCTTTTCGGCGATGTGAATCCGTCGGGCAAGCTACCCGCGAGCCTGCCTCGCGCAGTGGGTCAGGAGCCGCTCTATTACGCGCAGCTTCCCACCGGCCGCCCGGCACACGGCGATCTGAGCCACATGCCGCGCAACTCCGAAGAGAAGTTTCTGTCGCGGTATGTGGACGAGGAGAACTCGGCGCTGTTTCCGTTTGGCTGGGGTTTGAGCTACACGCGCTTCAGCTATGCGAAGCCGACGGTGGGCCGCGCCGAGGTTCCCGTGAACGAGGTGTCGAACGACCACAAGCCCATGACGATGGTGGGCGTCGACGTGACCAACACCGGCAGCGTGGCGGGAACCGAGGTCGTGCAGCTTTACATTCGCGATACCGAGGCCAGCGTGTCGCAACCGGTGCGGGAGTTGAAAGGGTTCAAGCGCGTCCAACTTGCGCCGGGCGAAACCAAGCACGTCGAGTTTCCCCTGGGCTTCGATGAGCTGAACTTCTATAACGTTGAAGTGAAGCGCACCGTAGAGCCGACCACCTACGACATCTGGGTAGGCGGCAGTTCGCTGGCTACGGCAGAAACATCGTTCAAAGTCATCGAATAGAAGACGTCAGGCTACCTGAGGCCGCTGCAGCGAACCTGCCCTGACGCTCTGGACATCTTTCAAACCTGCGGGCACGACTGCGGGCTCGCCTTGCTCAGCCAGCAGAGCGCGAAATTCCTCAGCCGAGATGGCACGTCCATAGAGCCAGCCTTGCCCAAAGATGCGCTGCGTTCCGTTGGAGAAATAGAGAGCCTGCTGGTCGGTCTCGATGCCTTCCACCACCACTTCAAGATTGAGCGATTTGGCCATGGCCATGATCTGAGGGAGAATCGCGACCGTCACCGACTCGGTGCCGATGGCGCGCGTGAAGGCCTTGTCGATCTTGATGGTGTCGACGGAAAGGTACAGCAGATAAGACAGGCTTGAATACCCGGTGCCGAAATCGTCGATATAGATGTGGTGGCCTCTGCGTCGCAGCATACGGATCGACTCCATCGCGACTTCCCGGTCGGCGGTTGAGCTCTCGGTGATCTCAATCGCCAGACTCTTCGGGTTCACGTGGACGCACTCAAGGGATTCATCCAGCATGGGCAGAAACATGGGGTCGAGCAAGGTCGGCCGCGGCGACATTGACGTTCAGACGAAAGGCAGGATGGTGATGCAGTGTCTCCGCAAAGTCCTGCAAGGCGCGCCGCACCACCAGCTTGGTAATTGAGCCCACAAAGCCGTGTTCCTCGGCAAGCTTGATGAAGACATCGGGGCTGACGGCAACACCTTCTTCGTTGGTCCAGCGCGCCAGGGCCTCTGCGCCGACGATTTGGCCGCTGCCCAGGCTGACGATGGGCTGATAGGCCACCTGCAATCGATCGCTCGCGATGGCCCTTCGAAGCTGCTGCTCCAGATTGAGGCTGCGGCTCCGCGCGCGTGAAAACACAATCCCGAACAACAAGCCGGCTAGTCCCCCCAGGATGATGCATGCGCCGACCTGCCCTATCTCACCGCGCAGGCAGTCGGAGACTGAGGCCGAGGACGTGACGCAATTCATGTGAAGAGCGGAGCAACGGGTTGCATACAGTGTGCCACCCACACGCACAATTCCGTCGTGGGCGAGATCCGGCTCCCGGAATTCACTGGATGCGGGCACATCGGATAGGTGACCTGCAGAGCCCTTCATGTTGATTGCCAGATGCATGGGAAACGACCCTACGCTGGTCGGCATGTGCGAGCCAAACACAACGAAGTTGTCGCCGAATTGAAGGCCGTCACGTTTCAGGGTGTCGTCCTCGAGCGGCACGAGATTGCTATAAGCGATGGTGCCGTCCGTCTGCAGGGAACCGCCTTTGAATTGCCCGATAGCGCGCACCGGATGCCCGGCGGTGGCGGAGCATTCGATCTTTCCGTCACGGATGCGGCCAACGTCCTTGAGATATTCCGAGCGAAAGACCAGTTCCCTGAAGTAAGCGATTTGGGAATCTGAGCAGAATGGATAGGGAGATTTCTTGAGGATCCCGAGCAAATCACGCGCTTCTTTTGAGGATGCATCCTGCTGCACGGCAACCAGCTTGGAATATTGATCCAGCGAGAGCCCGGCCATTTGCAGCGCGAGAGCGCGGCCGAGGAAATAGCCTATGGCCATTCCAACTAGCGTCATTGTGATTGTTGCCGCCCGGGCAAACAATACACGCTGTCTCTGATCTCGCATTAAGTCACCGACGCTCAAATTCGGGCCCGGTCTTGAAGGATGTGGAATCCTTCACTATAGGTAGTCTTCGCCTAAGGGGACCGGCAATGGCCCATTGTGGTGACTTTGTAACCCTTTCGGGTGCTTTTGCAGGAGAATTTCGACCCTTCCACCGCATTCGGCGGGGTTTCGACCAATTTACGGTACTAAAGATGTATACCCCGCTCTCCAAACACTTTATGGGCCGACGCGAGGACCTTCAATTCCCGAGCCGATGGAGATGCTCCTCTACATCGCCGCCACAAAGTCGGGCAGTGCGAAGGCAGCATTTTCCTGCAGCAGTTGCGTCATCCGTGCTGCCATCCCGGTGTACATCGAGGCAACCCGGAATGCATTGAACCGGACGCTTTCGCTGGCCATGTTCAAGGAATACTCCGCAAGGGACTTCAGGACGCAAGTGCGAATTTGGATGGCGTCGCTGCGCAGGTCAGCAAGCACCTGGGCTTCGACCGTTCCGCTGTCTCGGCTTGCAAAGTTGGCGATCTCAAGCATGACGCCGGCATTGTGGTACATGGCCCAGAGACCTTTGGTGCCCTGAATACGCTCCCATGTCTCATTCGGATCTGTATTCAGCCCTTCTTTCCAGAGGAAATGCTCGCTCAGATTCCGGGCGCTCCAGTCGTGCCGCAGCCTGGCAATCAGTGACTCCCAGGACTGATTATTGCGGCGCCACGCGTTGACGCGCGCCCTGCCCAGGTAGATCGCGACGAACGATATGGCTGCGATTTGGAGAACAGGAACGATCATCGCTCGACCTTCAACCGGGAATTCTTGGCCGTCTTCCAGTTCGGCATCCCAATCTGTTCGGATGCGCCGGAAGGTACCCAGCGCTTCCGCATATTGGTAACTTAAGGTAACCAGTCCTGTGGGTCAATGAGCCTTTATGGTCACCGAGTGACGCTTTTGGGGGCAAAATCCCTCGATTTCAGCGAGATAGCGTGATCTATCTCACTTCAAGCATGCGGTCGAGGGCCACTTTGGCCCAGTGCTTCACGCTCGCGCGCACCTGGATGCGATTGACGACGCGGCCTTCGACGAGATTTTCGAGGGCCCAGGCAAGGTGCTGCGGGCTGATGCGGTACATGGTGGTGCAAAGGCAGCCATGATCGTCGAGGGTGATGACGCGCTTGTTCTCGTCAGCGAAACGGCGGGCCATCCGGTTGACCAGGTGAATCTCGGTGCCGACGGCGAACATCGTGCCCTCCGGAGCGTTTTCGATCTGGGAGATGAGCCGCTCCGTGGAGCCGAGAGCATCGGCCTTCTGGCAGACCTCCCAGCGGCACTCGGGGTGCACGATGACCTGGATGCCGGGATATTTGGCGCGCACCTCATCGACGTGGCTGGGCAGAAAGCGCTGATGGACGGAGCAGTGGCCCTTCCAGAGCAGAACGCGGCTGGCCGCGAGGCGTGCCGCGGTCTGACCGCCTGCCAGGGCCCAGGGATCCCACACGGTCATCCCGTCCAGCGGAATGCCCATGGCGTAGCCGGTGTTGCGTCCGAGGTGCTGGTCGGGCAGGAAAAGGATCCGCGAGCCGCGGGCAAAGGCCCAGCGAAAGGCCGCGCCTGCGTTGGATGAGGTGCAGACCAGGCCGCCGCGCTCGCCGCAAAATGCCTTGATGGCGGCGGTGGAGTTCATATAAGTGATCGGTATGGTGTCTTCGGACAGACCGAGCCGTTCCAGCGCTTCCCAGCAGGCCTCCACCTGGGATATCTCAGCCATATCGGCCATGGAGCAGCCCGCATTGAGGTCGGGCAGAATCACCTGCTGGCCATCGTGGCCGAGTACATCGGCACTCTCTGCCATGAAATGCACACCGCAGAAAACAATGTAGTTCGCATCGGTTTCCGCAGCGACTTTTGAGAGCTTATAGCTGTCGCCGGTGAAATCGGCGAAACGGATTACTTCGTCCCGCTGATAGTGGTGGCCCAGCAGGATGGTTGTGGAGCCAAGGTGCGCGCGCGCCTCGGCAATACGGGCGTCCATGGAGTGGTCGGGAAGCGCGAGGTAGTTTTCAAGACTGCAACTTGTCTCGGCCGCAGAGGGCGAGACCGCTGTCACTTCATCAAGAACCAGGTTCACCGTATTCCGCCTTCAGTCCAGCCATCCTAAAGGGACGGCGGACGGGGATGTTGAAAGCCAACCGGCTGCAGTGGACGCGCTGTCGTTGCATTAGAACGCCGACGCTTACTGGCGTTGTAGCTCCGCCCCCATCCACGGGGTTGTTGCAGCCCTTTCACATGCAAGGTTGCGGACTCGAGCATTTCAAGCGAAAGCCGCCAACCTTGGTTCAATTTTAACAAATGCGCGCAGTGGGCTCAAATGTGCCTAAACGACGCTTTGGCAGGCGATTGGGATAATCTCGGCTCTACGGGGTCGAACAGCCGATTCAAGGAGGGACGACGATGAATGAGTTGGAGCAGGTTCTCGCAGGCGACAGCGCGGCCTCGCCGCCGGCGGCCATTCTTGAAGGGCTCGATGCATCGTTGGCGCATCGCGCGCAGGCTGGCGCACCGCGGACAATCTACGAAGAACTGTGGCATATCGCGTTCTGGCAGCAGATCACGCTGGATTGGGTCAACGGGACTGAGACGCCCTATCCCGTCCATGCCTCGGCCGGCTTTCCCGCGGAAGACGACGTTGCCCGAGAAAGCTGGGACGATCTGCGGCAGCGCTTCTTTCGCGGCAACCAGCAGGCAGCCGTGATCGCATGCGATGTGAGCCGGCACGATGTTGAGGTGCTCTGCCCGTCCCGGCCCGGGATGCCGGTGCGCACCATGACGATTCGCGAGCAATTGGAGAGCTTGGGAGCCCACAACGCCTACCATTTTGGAAGAATCGTCCTGCTGCGCCAGCTTGCGGGGGCGTGGCCGCCGCCATCCGGGGGCTTCAGCTGGTAGTGGGCCGGCCTGATGTCAGGTGTGTGAGGAAGGCTACTCGTCTTTCTTCTCATTGCGTGATCTCACCTTGAACCAGATCGGCGTTCCTTTGAAGCCGAATGCCTCGCGAATCTGATTTTCAAGGAAGCGCTCGAAGGCGAAGTGCAGCTTGATGTCGCGGTCAGTGAACAGTACAAACGTAGGCGGCGCCACGGCGGCCTGGGTCATATAGAAGATGCGGATGCGCTTGGCCATCGGCACCGGTGCGCGCTGAAAGTCGACCCGCTCGAGGAAGCGGTTCATCTGCCCCGTGGTCACGCGCTTGCGCCGCTCGGCCGCGACTGACTTGACCTCGTTCAGCACCCGGCCCAGCCCGGTCCCTTCAAGTGCGGAGAGAAAAACGACCGGCGCATAGCTCAGATACTTGAGCGCAGAGCGCAGTTGCTTCTCAAAGATTTCGCGATCTGCCTGTGGCTTGCCGTCGGTGCGGCCGGTGGTGACGGCATCCCATTTGTTCACGAGGATGATGACGCTGCGGCCGCTCTCATGCGCATAGCCACCGATGGTCGCATCGCTGGCTGTCACTCCCTCGGTGGCGTCGATAATCAGCAGGGCCACGTCCGCGGCTTCCAGATGACGGCGCGCCATCACGACGCTCATCTTTTCGGCCATCAGGTGCGTTTTTCCCTTGCGCCGGATCCCGGCCGTATCCACAAAGCGAAACTGGCTTCCCTCGAACTCCACCACTTCATCGACAGCATCGCGGGTGGTCCCGGCGATGGGAGAGACGATGGCTCTCGAAGTGCCGGTCAATGCATTCAGCAAGGTGGATTTTCCAACGTTGGGGCGTCCGATGATCGCGACCGAAGTTTCGTGCTGCTCAAACTCCCCATGGGTGCGATGCAGCGCCCGATGAGGCTCATCTTCGAGGCCCGGAGCCAGCGGCCCACCCTCGGAGATCTCTTCCTCTTCGGCCTGCTCGTCTTGAGCCTCCAGGGCTTGCTCGGCGGTCATCGCGGGAGCAGGAATCGCCTCTGAAATCGCATCGAGAAGTTCGCCGATGCCAAGGCCGTGCTCGGAGCTGATCGGATAAACGTCACGAATCCCGAGTTGACGAAAATTCTCAGCGACCAGCGCCATGGTTTCGCCTTCGACCTTGTTCACCGCGAGAAACACGGGTTTTCCGCCGCGAATCAGCAGCCGGACCAAATCATAGTCAGGGCTCGCGAGCTCAGTGCGCGCGTCCACCACGAGCACAAGTGCATTGGCATCCTGCAACGCCACCTTGGCCTGGTTGTAGATCTCAGTGGGGATCAGCTCAGCATCATCAGGAACGATGCCGCCCGTGTCCACAAGGCGAAACCGCCGCCCAGCCCACTCGTACTCGCCATAGATGCGATCGCGGGTAATGCCCGGCTCGTCGCCCACAATGGAGCGTCGGCTGTGCGTCAGCCTGTTGAACAGCGTCGACTTGCCGACATTGGGCCGGCCCACAATCGCCACCAGGGGCAGCGCTTCCGAGCCCGCACTGGCGGGAATAACCGATCTGCGATACGTCGGCAAAATGATCTCCGATACAGGCCGGCTCGCCCACGACCCTCTACGAGTCTACCGCCCGTTTGCCCCCTAAGGCGCCAATTTGGGAATGAGACCTTACTTATTTGCGAATGGAATTTGAGGCACTTTGATTGCGTGGGCTTCTTGCAGGAGGATGCAATGCATATTCACGGCGCTGCCATGAACAACTACGCAATCGGGTTCAACTCCGCAAAACAGACAGACAAAACGGCTGCTGCTCAACGGGCTGCCGAGACGCGCAGGAAGTTGCTGAAAAGCGCACAAAGCATTGACGGCGGCATGGATTCGACGGAAGGTCTTCTAATCGGGCAATGGCTGGATTCTCGCCACAGCCAGGTCCAGAGCGAGGACCAGTACCACACCGTTGTCTCCGGTAAAGATCCGGACTTCGGATGAGGCGCAACGCTTGTGCGCGCAGACAGATCTGCAGCAAGTCACGTCAAGGACCTGGAAAAACTCATTAGAGATCTCCAGATACCCATCTTTCTATTCACATTGCGCCTGGGTATGGATACACTACTGCAATTCGTTCTTTGAAAGAGGTTGAACTGATGCCGAAGTTTGTGATCGAGCGCGAAATTCCCGGGGCCGGCGCTTTTTCTCCCGAAACCCTCAAGGCCATCTCGCAAACATCCTGTGGCGTGCTGCGCAAGATGGGATCCGAGATTCAATGGCTGCACAGCTATGTCACTGACAACAAGATCTACTGCGTCTACATCGCGCCCAACGAGGAGATGGTGCGCGAACACGCGAAACAGGGTGGGTTCCCGGCCAACAGCGTCTCGCAGGTGAGGAGCATCATCGATCCAACTACGGCGGAGAGCTAGTGTCCTGAGTCTGAAATGCGCAACACGAAGCTGGCTGTCATTCTGAGCGAACGGGGCCCCGAACGTCCTTCAGTTCGGGGGTGGTGAGTCGAAGAATCTGCGGTTGTTCTTCGATGATCTTCAGACTCACCACACTAGCTCGGCTGAATTTGGGAGTCCTCGCATCGAGAATGGCGGTGGGCTGTGTTCGAGCGCCGGGCTGATTCGTTAAGGTGGGCCTTCGCGGCGAAGGTATCCATCAAGCATGCCCGCCTATCGCCTGGATCAATAAGAGGACTCCGATACCTCCCAAACCGGCGTAAACATAGGTCATAAAAACCTCGCCACGCAGCCGGTGATTGATAACCCGGCCGAGAAACACGGCTGGAATCATGACCGGCAACGAGAGTAGATAGAACCGCGATACCGCCGGAATCCAGAGCCCGTCGAGCCAATAGCCCATCATGCCGAGGATGCTGGCAGGCAGAAAGTATGCTTGCAGGGTCGCACGAAAGTGCTGTGCAGACCAGCGTCGCATCGCGCCATAAATGACAAGCGGCGGCCCGTTCATTCCATAGGCTCCGCCGAGGACGCCGGCACAGAATCCGCAAGCCAAAAGCCAAGCTCGGCTGTCACTCCGCAGTTCCGGCGGTGTGCGGACGATCAACGAATAGACGGAAAACCCAATAATGATTAGAGCAAGTGTTCCTTTTACGATCCTTTGATGACTGCTCGTCAGCAGCAGAAGGCCCAACGGGATGCCGATGAGTGTGGGAAGAAGGAGCCAGCCCGTGCTTCTGAAGTGGATCTTTTTCCAGTCCTGCACGACGACGATGCCGGCGATGGTGATGGACACCAGCACTGCGAGCGGAGCCGCAACCTGAAGTGGAATGAAGAAGGCGAGCAGCGGAACCGCGACCAGCGCCTCGCCGAAACCGAATGCGGAGCGAATCAGCGTGGCGCCAAACACGATGAGCAAAACGTACAGTGTAGTAAGGTCGATTGTGATCTCCGAAACGGACAAATTTATCGAGCGAAGTCGTTGCGAACAATATGGATGGGATCGATTCTCTCGCCGGCAACTTGCCTTAACTCATGACGCAACAAGTCGACCGGGAGTTTCCTGCCAATCGAATAGAGAGCAGTTCCAACCTCAGCGTTCAACAGTCTCTATGATGAAGATAAAGCGAGCACCCGGCCCCGATGGCATCCACTGACGCCACAACTCGCGCGCTACCGACCCTGCACGAATTCTTCTCGCCGGGCGGCATTCTGGCGCGTTCACCGCTGCCCTATGAATACCGCCCCGGCCAACTGGAGATGGCGAAGGCCGTGGAACGCGCCCTCGCCGAACGCCGCCATCTGATTGTCGAGGCGGGCACCGGCACCGGAAAAACCCTGGCGTATTTGCTCCCCGCCTTGCGCACCGGACAGCGCGTTATCGTCTCCACAGGCACAAAGGCCCTGCAGGATCAGCTTTACTTCCGCGACGTGCCGTTTCTCGAGTCGCTGCTGGGCGATCTGCGGGTCTGCTACATGAAGGGCCGGGCAAATTATCTTTGCCGGCACAAGCTGGTTGCGCTGCGCAATGAGCCGATTCTCACCGGCCTCGAAGAGATTGACCAGTACCGGCAGATCGCCGAATGGGAACGAACGACTGAAACCGGCGACCGATCCGAGTTGTCTGAATTGCCCGAGTCAAGCGCGCTGTGGCACAAACTCGACGCACGTTCCGATGCATGCCTGGGCTCAACCTGTCCCGATTACCGCCGCTGCTTCATCACTGAAATGCGCCGCAGAGCGCTCGAATCGGACATCATTATTGTGAACCACCACCTGTTCTTCGCCGACCTGGCCGTGAAACAGGAGGCTGCCGGTGCGCCCGATGCGGGCATTCTGCCCGAGGCCGCCGCGGTGGTGTTTGACGAGGCGCACGAGTTGGAAGAGGTAGCGTCAAGTTATTTTGGCCTCTCGGTCAGCAACATTCGCTTTGAAGAACTGGCCCGCGACACCGACATGCTGTTGCGTGGCAAAGAAGGCGCCGAGAAGATGCCCAACGTGACACAGCAATTGCGCGACCGCGCGCGTATGTTTTTTGCCGGTCTGCCCATGACCGGGGATGGGCGTCAGCCGTTTGCCGAGCGCGAAGAGTTCCTCGAGACCTCTGGCGACATGTACATGAGTGTGTGCGCCACGCTCAAGCTGATGGAAGCGGAGATGGACAGGCTCACGGGAATCGATGAGGCGCCCGGGCTCAGGAAGCGCGTGACCCGCTTGCGCTCAGAGCTTGAGTTTCTGCTCGAATCGAATTCCAGCAACATGGTCTATTGGCTTGAGAGGCGAGCATTCGCCGGCGGAACATCTATCCAAAGGTCTGGCGCACGCAGTACTTTCTTGCAGGCCACACCGATCGATGTTTCGGCGCTGCTCTCGGAACTCGTATTCGAGACGATTCCGACTGTGGTTCTGACTTCGGCCACGCTCACCGTGCAGGGCGGCTTCGAGCACATCCGCAAGCGGTTCGGACTGAGCGAGGCGCGCGAACTGGTGGTGCCGTCGCATTTTCGTTACGGTGAACAGGCGCTGCTCTACCTGCCGCCGGAGATGCCCGACCCACGCGACCCTGAGTTCCCCGAGGCCGCCGCCGAGTGCATCCGGCGCGTGCTTGCAATCACCAGGGGCCGCGCCTTCTGTCTCTTCACCAGCTACGCCCAGATGCGCGATCTCTACGAGCGGTTGATGCCGGTGCTCGAATTTCCGATTTTGCTACACGGAACGGCGCCGCGCAAAGCGCTGCTGGAGCAGTTTCGCGAAACGCCGAATGCCGTTCTCTTCGGTACCTCAAGCTTCTGGCAGGGTGTGGACGTGCAGGGCGAGGCGCTCAGTTGCGTCATCATCGACAAGTTGCCCTTCGCTGTGCCCAACGACCCGGTGGTGCAGGCGCGGATGAAGGCCATCGAAGAGGCCGGCGGCAAGCCGTTCAATGACTACCAGGTCCCTTCGGCGGTGCTCACATTGAAGCAAGGCTTCGGCCGCCTGATTCGCTCGCTTGAAGATCGCGGCGTGCTGGTCCTGCTCGATCCCCGTGTGCGGCGGCAGCGATATGGTCAGACATTTCTCAAGAGCCTGCCACCCTATCGCATGACCATGACGATCACGGATGTTGAAGCGTTCTTCGAAACCAAGACCCAGTGAACCTCGAAGAGGTCTGTGTGCGTATCACTCCCCAGGACGTACTCATCGTCGTCGATGTGCAAAACGATTTCTGCCCCGGCGGGCAACTCGCCGTTGCGAGCGGAGATGCTGTCATCGTGCCGATCCAAAGAATTGCGCAGTACTTCCAGCACATCGTCCTGACGCAGGACTGGCACCCGGTGGGACATTCTTCTTTCGCCTCCAGCCATCCCGGCAAACAGCCTTATGAGCAAATCGAACTGCGCTACGGACCGCAAACGCTTTGGCCCGACCATTGCGTGCAGGGCACGCGTGGCGCCGAATTTCACCCCAGGCTCAATCTCTCACAGGCCGAGCTGATTCTGCGCAAAGGCTTCCGCCGCGAGATCGATTCCTATTCAGCATTTTTTGAGAATGACCGCACCACGCCGACCGGCTTGTTGGGCTATTTGAAAGAGAGAAAGCTCAATCGCGTTTTTCTTGCCGGGCTGGCTTACGACTACTGCGTCGCCTACTCAGCGCTCGACGCGAGGCGCTTTAACCTGCCGACATTTGTCATTCGCGATGCTTGCCGCGCGATTGATCTGAAGGGCTCCGTGGCCACGATCGAAGCCGACTTTGCCGATGCCGGAGTCAAACTGATCGAGAGCGCGGAACTGTTGGGCTGAAGGGTGGGGCTGCACCTCTTTCAAATTTTGCGTGAATCGCCTATCCTGAGGGCACCTAAAAAGGTGCTTTCCCCGCGAGGTATTAGATGCTGGATATTACGACGGACATTCAATCGCTGACCACGTTTCGCCGTCGTTCAGGCGACTTCATGAAGCAACTGAAGAAAAGCAAGCGCCCGATGGTACTCACGGTGAAGGGAAAGGCTGCAGCCATTGTGCAGGATGCCGAAGCCTATCAGCGCCTGCTCGATATTGCGGCACGGGCCGATGCGACGGAGGGAATTCGTCAAGGGCTGGAGGACGCCCAAAAGGGAAAAGTCCGGCCGGCGAGGCAGTTCTTCAGCGAGTTCGAAAGCACGCATGGCCTACCTCGTTGAGATCACTCGGCGTGCCGAACGAGACTTCGCCAGCTTGTATGAAGAGATCGGCACGGAGCGCTCCGCGGCGGCCTTGAGGTGGTACCGGGGCCTGAAGAAAGCAGTCCTCAGCCTGGAAGAACTGCCGACGCGCTGCCCGTCTACCCCTGAGAATCCCCGGCTGAGGCACCTGCTCTATGGCCGCAAGACCCATGTGTACCGGGTGATCTATCGGGTCGTTGAAAAGGAAGAGCGCGTCCAGGTGCTTCACATCCGGCACGGGGCAATGCGCCGGTTCAAACGCTCTGAAGTCGGATGAAGCGAGACCATGGCGGTCCGCGTAGAATCTTGAGGAGGGCGCGCGGACGTCGCGCAATCTGATAGACGGTATGTCGCGCAACTTCTACATTCTCGCCGCCACCCTGGGCCTCTTTGCCGTCCTCTCCATGGGCATGGCGATGGTGCCGTCGAGTTTTCAGCCGGGACTGCCCGCGAATGCTTCGCTGTGGCGCACCATCGCGTTGCTGATGCTGCTCGCGGGGCTTGGGTTTGCGCTCGTCGGGGTCATGAGCCATCTGTTTGAGCAGGTTGACCGGCGTAGCGAAGAAGCCCGCCAGGCGGCACGCCGCAAGCGTCGGGAGCAGTAAAGGGTTGCATCCGGCCGAAGTCGCGCACCGACACAAAGCCGGGTTCGTGGCTTCCCACCCAAAGTGCGATTCTTCGGTGAAGAACGAGACTTGGAATGCGGCGCTCGCCAGGCCCTAGAATAGAATATGGGACTCTTCCCCAGACAGGACCGGGCAAACGCCGATGTATGAAGTCACCGTGGAGGCCGGATTCTCCTCCGGACACTACCTCCGCAACTACAAGGGCAAGTGCGAGAACCCGCACGGGCACAACTACAAGGTCCGCGTCACCCTCTGCGGCGGCGAACTGGATGCAAGCGGCCTGTTGCTGGATTTCAAGCTGCTCAAGCAGGTGCTGCGCCCGGTGATCGATCGCATCGACCACCAGATGCTGAACGAACTCGAGCCGTTTACCGAGCTGAATCCATCGGCCGAAAACATCGCCAAGTACTTCTACGACCAGACCAACAGCCAGCTCAATGGGATGACGCAGGGGCGCGTGCGCGTGAAGGACTGCACCATCTGGGAGACCGACACCACCACGGCGACTTACTACGAGTAGCCTCGCGGACAGGCAGCCCTAATTCATCTGGCTCGACTTGGACTGCAGATACTTGTCGAAGGGAATCTCGAAGTAGAACAGCTCGTTGCCGTCGGCGTCGCGCAGTTCGTGCAGGTGCAGCTTGGCGCCCTTGAGCGGGTGGTCGAGCTGCGAGACGTCGTAAAACAGGAAGCCCGCGCGCGTGGTGTGCGGCTCGACGACCAGCGCCTGGTACTCAAACTCGTCGAAGTCGGCCTCGATCTCCTTGTTGCTGGCCTTGGGCTTCAGGTGGATGCTGGGAATCGGGCCGGGCATCGGAAGCTTTGCCGCCTTCGCGCTCCTTGCGCGTCATCAGCCGCTCCACATCTTCGGGTTCGGCGGCCTGAATCCGGTCGCCGCCGGCGGTCTGGAAGAGAATGCGCGCGTCGCGCAGCGAGATGGGCCGGTCGCCGATGTTGGTCACGATCAGCCGCACCGGCATCACGCCGTGGCCGAGGTAATCGACGCGAAAGATGGATTCTTTTTCCTTCGTGTCGTAGGGCTCGGCGGCAATGGCCACTTTTTCCTTGTCGTGCACTTCGACGGCGGCAAACGAGGTGGCCGGCTGCACCGGCGGCGGCTTGTGGTCGCTGGCCACGGCCGGCAGCGCCAGCCAGATCGCGAGCAGCGGAATCGCCCTGAGAATCCTCATCGTGCTCGACTGTATCATTTGAGGGTTAGACCGCGGACAGGGGAATTCCGTCACGCATGATTCTTTTTTTCTACAACCTGGCGCTGCTCACGGCCCTGGTGGCCAGCTCTCCCTGGTGGCTGTGGCGGATGGCCACCACGCGAGAAATACCGCGAGGGTCTGTGGCCAGCGGCTGGGCCGGGTTCCCGCGCTGGCTGAAGAGCAAGGCCGGGCAACGGCCGGTGATCTGGCTTCATGCCGTTTCGGTCGGCGAGGTGCTGGCGGTCAGCCGGCTGGTCGGCGAGTTGGACCGCGCTGTTCCCGGAACTTCAGGTGCTGATTTCCACCACCACCCGCACCGGGCAGGCGCTGGCGCGCGAGCGCTTTGGCGCGAATCGCGTTTTCTACTGCCCGCTGGATCTGCCCTGGGCGGTCCGCGCCTATCTGAACGCACTGCAGCCACAGCTGCTGATTCTGGCCGAGACGGAGTTCTGGCCCAACCTGCTGAACGGCTGCTTTCGCCGCGCAGATTCCGGTCGCCGTGGTGAATGCGCGCATCTCCGATCGCTCCTGGCCGCGCTACCGGATGCTGCGCCGGTCTTTGGCAGCCGCTTCTTGCGCAAGCTCAGCCGCGTGCTGGCGCAGAGCGAAACCGACGCCAAGCGGCTGAAGGCGATTGGCTGCCGGCCGGATCGGGTCACGGTGAGCGGCAATCTGAAATTCGATGTGCGCGCTGCGCAGGAGGCCGAGGCAACGCAGCTGCTCAAGTGCTCGGCGGACGGTCTGCGCTTCGTCGTGGCCGGCAGCACGCTGGAGGGCGAAGAGGCCGCGCTGCTGGAGGCGTGGCCGAAGCTGCTCGAAGGCGATCCGCAACTGGCGATGGTGCTTGCTCCGCGCCATCCGGAGCGCTTTGGCGCGGTGGCCGCGTTGCTCGCAGAGATCGGGGAATCCCTGGATGCGGCGATCGGACTGGAACGCAGGCCGCGCCGGATGCCACTTCGCAGACGCTCAATCCCGGCGCAGATCGTCCTTCTCGACACCATCGGCGAACTGGCGTCGGTCTATTCGCTCGCCGCCGTGGCCTTTGTCGGCGGCAGCCTGGTTCCGGCCGGCGGCCACAATCCGCTGGAGCCGGCGCAGTTCGGAGTGCCCGATCGTCATGGGTCCGCACTACGCCAACTTCCGCACCATCACCGAGGATCTGCGCGCGCACGATGGCATTCGCATCGCCCCGAAAGAGGATCTGGCCAGTGCGCTGGCCGATCTGCTGCACAATCCCACTGCTGCTGCGGCGATGGGCGCATCGGGCGAGGCAGGTCTTCGAAGAGCAGGCCGGGGCAACGGAACGGACGGTGCATGCGCTCGAGAGTCCTGCTCGCCAAGGGGCAGCCGGTCGCATGAGACGACCCTGGCTGGCTCCCTTCACGCCGCTCTATGCCGCCGGCGTGGCGCTGCGCAATGCAAGCTTCGCGCCGGTTGGACCTGTGCGGCGCCTGCGCTGGCCCGTCATCAGCATCGGCAATCTCTCCACTGGCGGCGCGGGCAAGACACCGCTGACGATCGCACTGGCCAAGCTGCTCACCGGCAACGGCTTTCACGTAGACGTCTTTCGCGCGGCTACGGCCGGGAGAGCAGCGCACCGGCCCGGGTTCGCCCCGAAGGGAACGGCAGCCGAATTCGGCGATGAGCCGCTGCTGATTGCGCGGGAGACTGGCGTGCCGGTCTATGTGGCCGCCCAGCGCTACGAGGCCGGCCTGCTGGCCGAGGCCGAGGCGGATGCCGCCAGTCTGCCGGACAGGGAGATCAGGCAGCAAGTTCGATCAAAGTCGAAGCCCTTTGTGCATCTTCTCGACGACGGATTTCAGCATCGCCAACTGCATCGCGACGTGGACATTCTGCTGATGAATCGCGCGGACTGGCAGGACAGCCTTCTGCCCGCGGGCAATCTGCGCGAGGCATTGCATGCGGCCAGGCGCGCAAACATCCTCGCGATTCCGGCGGACGACCCAGGACTGGAGGCGGAGCTATCAGCTTGGGGATGGCGCGGGCCGCATCTGGCGGCTGCATCGGCGGATGGAGGTTCCCAAAGTCGACGGTCCGGTGGTTGCCTTCTGCGGCATCGCCCGCCCGGAGCAGTTCTTCGCCGGGCTTGAAGCGGCCGGGATTGCGCGTCGCTGCCCGAATTGTCTTCCGCGACCACCACCGGTATTCAGCGCGTGACGTGGACCACTTGCTGGCGGCGGCCCGTTCCGCTCGGCGCCGTCGGCGCTGATCACGACCGAAAAGGATCAGAGTCCGGCTGGGCAGCCTTGCCGCAAGTCTTCGCAATCGAAGTGCCTCTCCTGACCGCGCGGCTGCGAGTTGAAATTGAAGACGAAGACTGCTGCAGTCGACGCTCTCGCCCGCTGGCTTCGCGACGCGAATCTGCGCCCGCCGCTGTGAGAAAATCAAAGTTTGCACACCCAGTCCAAGTTTCGCTTGCTCGTGGTGCGGTTGGGCGCCATGGGCGACATTCTGCACGCGCTGCCCGGCGGTGACGGCGCTGCGGATGGCGCATCCGGAGTGGGTGATCGACTGGGTCGTGGAACCCCGGTGGCAGGCGCTGCTGGCCGCTCCGGGAAGCTCCGGGTCGCGACACAGGATCTTCGGCATCCTTGCAGCCGCTCGTGGACCGGCTCCATTTCGCGCCCACCAAGGATTGGCGGCGTCAGCCATTGGCGGGCAAGACCTTCCATGGAATCAGGTGCTTGCGGCGAGCCTTGCGGGCGGGCGAGTACGACGCGGTGCTCGATCTGCAAGGCGCGATGCGCTCGGCCATGGTGGGCCGTCTGGCGGGCTGCCGCCGGCTGATCGGCGAGGCCGAACCGCGCGAGCGGCATCGCGCGCTGGCTCTTTACGGAGCGAGTCGCCACCCACGGCGCGCATGTGATCGAGCAGGACGTCGAACTGGCTGCAGCCGTCGCCGGCGACGAACTCGAGCCCGTACAGCCCCGGCTGCCCGTCGACCCTGGCCGCGGAGGCCTGGGCCGACGAACTTCTCGCGCCATATGGCGCAACGGCCCGCGGTGCTCATCAATCCCGGCGCGGGCTGGGGCGCCAAGCGCTGGCCGGTGGAGCGCTATGCCGCGGTGGCCCAAGGACTGATCGAGCGGGGCTGCCGCGTGCTGGTCAACGCCGGTCCGGGCGAAGAGCCGCTGGCGGAGGTCATCGTGCAGGCAGACCCATGGCGCGGCCACCGTCAATCGCTGGCCATCTGAGCCACTTGATTGCCCTCACCCGCCGCGTCGCGCTCGCCATCGCCGGCGACACCGGCCCGCTGCACCTGGCCTGCGCCCTTGGCCGGCCGGTGGTGGGCATCTATGGGCCCGACCGATCCCGAGCCGCAACGGCCCCTACGGCACGCGTTTCAAGGTGCTGCGCAGCCCCGAGAGCCGCCGCGACCACACCCGCCACGAAGCGCCCGAGGCCGGGCTTCTGACCATCCAGCCGGAAGATGTGCTGCGCGCAGCCGACGAACTGCTGGCAGGCGGAGGCCGTTCGATGACCGACGGCAGACCCGAGTGCCAGCCGGTCCGGCCCAACAGGACTGGATCGCCCGCTGGCAGCGAGTGGCCCGCCGCATCCGCGTGCCGCTGGGCTTTCTCGCCGCCGCTCCTCTATCTCTTCGAACTGTGGCGGCGCGCCCCGCAACCCGCCGCCATGGCCTGGAGCCTGGCGCTGGTGCTGCCGGGTCTTTGGCTGCGCGGCTACGCCGCCGGCTACGTGAAAAAGAATCGCGAACTCACGCAGACCGGCCCCTACGCCTACACGCGCAACCCGCTTTATCTGGGCTCGATGCTGATCGCCGCCGGCTTTGCCCTGGCGCTGCTGAGCTGGCCGGTGGCGCTGGTGCTGGCCGTCGGCTTTGCTGGTCATCTATGTTCCGGTCATCGCCTCGGAGGAGCGCTTTCTGCGCGCGACCTTTCCCGACTTCGAGGCCTATTGCCGGCGCGTGCCGCGCCTGATTCCGCGGCTGCACCGCCGCGCGCAGCGCCATGCGCAAGACCGAAGCCGGGCAGCTTCTCCTTTGCCCTTTACCTAAGGCACCGCGAGTACAATGCAGCTATAGGGGCCGCACTGCTTTACCTCAGCCTGCTCTTCCTTCGGCCGGCTCTGGGCGCACTCGTGCATGGTCTGCGATGAGCGACCGCCCGACCATGGGAGACGCTGTCGTTGAGGACCTCGGTGAGCGAATATCGCGCGTCAATGTCACGACTCAAAAGGAGCCATGCCACACGGTGAAGACGCGCACGACGGTGAAGACGATCCTTTGCGCCCTTGCTCTTGCCGCCGTGGCGCACGGCCAGCAGATTCCTCCGCTTGCGCCGCCGCGCGCCGGCTTCAGCTTTCCCGCAGAAGCAGACCCTCACCTATTCCGTGGACTGGCGCGTCTTTCCCGCCGGAACCGCCGTGCTGCACTTTGAGGCCGACGGCGATCGCGAGCGCCTCACCGCCACCGCCGACACCATCGGCGCCATCAATCTGCTTTTCCACGTGAGCGACCACTTCCAGTCGACCTTCGACCGCGCCAAGGGCTGCACCTACGAGTTCGACAAGCAGACCGTCGAAGGCCGCCGCCAGATCAACTCCACCCTCAGCATGGATTACGGCCAGAACAAATCGATCCTCGACGAGAAGAACCTGGTCACCGGACAGAGCAAGCACGTCGAGTCGCCGATTCCCGGCTGCATGACCGATCTGCTCACCGGCGTCTTTTACGCCGCCTCGCAGCCCCTGGAGGTGGGGCACAGCTTCGTGGTTCCCGCTGGTCGACGCGCATGCACACCGTGCCGGTGACCATGAAGGTCGAAGGCCGCGAAGAGATCAAGACCACGCTCGGCACCTTCAAGACCATCCGCGTGCAGCCCACGGCCGACGCCGGCGTGGTGAAGAACCGCGGCAACATCTGGATCTGGTACACCGACGACGACCGCCATCTGCCGGTGCAGATGCGCGCGCGTCTCTTCTGGGGCACCATCACCTTCCGCCTCACCGGCAACGAGAACAAGTAGAAGAACAGTGGTCAGGGAACAGTGGTCAGTGACCAGTGATCGGTTGCCTGGTCGCATGCAACTTGCGATTGTGCTGTCCAGCCTCGCCTGGGGAAATCGACGGGACTCCAATGTGCTCTGGGATCATAGGCTTGGCGAATCGCCACAGACCACTAACGGCTGACCACTGACAACTGATCACTGACAACTGTTCACTGACAACTGCTTCTACTGCATTCGGTAGCGCTCGCGCATCAGTCGCTGCAAACGGGGCCAGTAGATGAGGTTAAAGGCCAGTTCCTTGTCCGGGAACATGGCCAGCGCCACGCGGCGGGTATCGGCCACCATCTCCGATGCTTCTTCTACGGAAAGGTTGGGGTCCTGGATGATGACCTGCGTCACCATGTTCACCACCATCTGCAGGCGGCGAATCTTGCGGCTTTCTTCTTGAAGTTCTTCCGGTGATTGCGCGGGTTCGGTGGTCCCGGCGATGGAAGATTTGGCGTTGCAGGCTTCGGGATGGGGCTCCCACGAGCGATCCGATGCACCCATGCGGCAATTCCTCCTGGAGAAGGGGCGGAATGGCTTGCTTTGTTGCATGGTAGCACCGGTCCGGGATGCATTCACAAGACTCTGTTCCGTTTCCGGCTGCGGGAAAGTCGCGCGATCCGTAGAATAAGTGGGAATGGCATTTACCGAACAATACGACGTGGTGGTGGTGGGCGCCGGGCACGCTGGATGCGAAGCCGGCATGGCGGCGGCCCGCATGGGCCTGAAGACAGCCCTGATCACCATGAACATGGACCTGATCGCGCAGATGAGCTGCAATCCCGCCGTGGGCGGCGTGGCCAAGGGGCACCTGGTTCGCGAAGTGGACGCACTCGGCGGCATCATGGGCGAAGTTGCTGATGCGGTTGGCATTCAGTTCCGCCTGCTCAACACATCCCGCGGGCCGGCGGTGTGGAGTCCGCGCGCCCAGTGCGACAAACAGCTTTACCGCGTCAAGATGCGCGAGGTGTTGGAGAGCCAGCCCGGCCTGCACATTCGCCAGGCCGAGGTGGTCGACCTGGTGATCGAAGAAGCAGGGAACAGGAACAGGGAACAGGGAATAGGGAACAGGGAAAAGAGAACGCCGTGTCTCGCGAAGAGTTCGGCGAACTTCCCCGGCCCGCGCGCCCGCGGCGCCGCGTCTTGGGCCTCAAACTGCGCGACGGCCGTCAACTGCTCGCCGGCGCCACCATCATCACCACCGGCACGTTTCTCAATGGCCTCATTCATTGCGGGGAGGAGCGCTATCCCGCCGGGCGCAGCGGCGAGCCGGCCTCTGTGCTGCTGGGCGAAGCGCTTCGCCGGCTGGGGCTTCGCACCTGCCGCCTCAAGACCGGCACACCGCCGCGGCTCGATGGCCGGACCATACACTGGGAGGCTTTCGAAGAGCAGCCCGGCGACGCCGATCCTACGCCGTTCAGCTTCAGAACAAAGAAGATCGTGCAGCCGCAGGTAAGCTGCCACATCGCCTTCACCACGCCGGAGACGCTGCGCATCATCCGCGAGAACGTGCATCGCTCGGCCATGTATTCGGGCCGGATCGAAGGCATCGGGCCGCGCTATTGCCCGTCGATCGAGGACAAGATCGTCAAGTTTCCCGACAAGACGCAGCACCAGTTCTTTCTGGAGCCGGAGGGGCTGAACACGCACGAGGTCTACGTCAATGGCATGTCCACTTCGCTGCCCATGGAGGTGCAGTGGCAGATCGTGCACTCGATCCCCGGGCTCGACGAGGCGGAGATGCTGCGCCCCGGCTACGCCATCGAATACGACAGCGTGGACGCCACCGAACTGGATCGCTCGCTGCGCGTGAAGAGCATGGATGGCCTCTACCTCGCGGGTCAGATCAACGGGACCAGCGGATACGAAGAAGCTGCCTGCCAGGGCATCATGGCCGGCATCAATGCGGCGCTGTGGCTCAAAGGCGAAGCGCCGTTCACCATGGACCGCACCGAAGGCTACACCGGGATCCTGATCGACGACCTCATCTCCAAGGGAACCAACGAGCCTTACCGGATGTTCACCTCGCGCGCTGAGTTCCGGCTGCACCTGCGCATCGACAACGCCGACCGGCGCCTGACTCCGCACGGCCGCAGGCTCGGGCTGATCAGCGACGCGGCCTGGGCAGAGTACGAGCAGAAGCAGGCGCGCATGGCAGCACTCGCTCGGCTGCTGAACACGCAAAAAGTAAATACAGAGGGGCTATCGGCCGCGGGGCTGGACGCGCTGACCGCTACCGCCGGCCTTACCTGGGCCCAGTTGCTCAAGCGGCCCGAGGTGAGCATCGAGGCGGCCCTCGGCGCCCTGCGCGAAACTCTTAAGACCAATCACGAATTGGCGTGGTTTGCCGCGGAGCCTGTCCCAAGCGCGGTGGCGCGGAGCGCGGTTCGCGCCGTCGAAACGGAGATCAAGTTCGCCGGCTACCTGGAGCAGCAGAAGAAGTCAATTGAGAAGCTCAAGTCCGCGGAAGCTGTAGCTATTCCCGAGTGGATGGAGTACCGCACCATCAGCGGCCTTTCGCGCGAGATGCTTGAAACACTGGAGCGGGTGCGCCCCGCCACCATCGGCCAGGCAAGCCGTATTCCTGGGGTTACGCCGGCAGCGCTCAGCCTCGTGCACGTTTCCATCCGTCTTCAGGCCACACGGCGCGCCAGCTAGCGAATCCGGTCTCCGCTACTCGCTCTTGTCGCTCTTTGAGAAGAGCGGGATATGGAAGGGGAACTCGGCGGTTGATTGCTTCTTGTGTTTGGCGTTCGAGTCTTCGCGGAGCGACGTGCGCTGCGAGTTCATGCAGCGCCAGCCGCCATGCACGCGCTCAAATACGTGCGTGAACACGCCCTTTTCGTCTACCTGTCCGGACTGCGCCTTGTGATGCAATACGTAAGTGCCGTTGGCCACGGCGATGTCACCCAGCATGCGCACCGTAATCACCCGCTGCTCAAGGTGCATGGTCTTGTCATCGCTTGAGATCAGATCGGCCACCTGCTGATTGCGGGTACTGATGTCTCCCGTGGCGGAGACATCCATGAACAATGGCGCCAGCACCAGCTCAAGGGCGTATTGGTCGCGCAGGTTCACCGCGTTGGCCCAGGAATCCTCGATCTTCTGAAACTCTTGAACCTCGGGGGATGCGGTCGAGGTGACCGCCGCTTGAGTCGGCGCTGGAGCCGCGTCCGGGGTTTGGGCATTCGCAGCAATGGAGAGAAGCAAAACAGAAAAACATACCGCATTACGAATCATACGAACCATGAACTCCCACTTTCGATCATATCTCTTGGACTCGGGAGACCGGCATTGCGAGAGCGGCAAATCGGGGGAGGACTATGCTCAGATGAGCGATTCAAGCAGTTCCGGGTGGTGAATCGTAACCACCGAGTCCTCGATTGAAATCCACCCGTCTTTGCGGAACTGGCCCAGGGTGCGGGTGACCGTCTCGCGCGTGGTGCAGGCCATCGATGCCATTTCTTCGTGGGTCAGCAGCAGCGGATAGCGGAATTCACCGCCTTCGAGGTGGTCGCCGATCTGGTGCGCCAGTTCGAGCAGCAACCGCCCCAGCCTTGCCGCAACGGTCTCCGCGAGGGCGATGCGGCAGGCGTCCTGAAGGGCGAAGCGGTACTCCTGGCAAATGCACTGCACGGCCCGCATCTGGGCTTCCTTGTGGCTGCGCAGGAAGGTGTGGAATCTCTCGCTCTCCACGGGCCGAAGCTGCGCCGCCGTCAGTGACTCGGCAGAAACTTCGTAGACGCCGTGGGAGAGAACGGCGTAAAGACCCAGCATTGAGCCGGGACCTGCGACGCGGACGATCATTTGGCGATCTTTAACTCGTCCTGCGGTCAGCTTGAGATATCCGCCGCAGATCAGGTAGAGACAGCGGGCCTCTTCACCCTGGCTGAAAAGGGGAGCCTGCGCGGGGAGCGAGATGGTGCTGGTGGCCAATTCGAGATCAGCCAGGACAGCGCTGCCCAGCGAACAGAACCAGCCGGGCCGGCGGTTGGAGCACGCTGCGCATCCGATCGGTGCCTGACGCGCCATATGTCTTTGCCGTCTCTGCGCTCCCGCCGGAATCGAGCTGTCCACCATGATGTTGCCCCGTTTTCTTCGATAAAGGGCCTTTGACCGGTCCTAAAACTCCTGCGCCGCGAGAATCGCGTCTGAAGCTGAATCGCTTCGGTCCCCGGAACCGAGAACTTCGCTGTTTCGAAGTCTCCTGCAGAGCCTCCTTTTATGGATGTGATGGTGCTCACGTGTCTTGACCATTTTGTATGTGATTCGTGTTCAGTTTGATTCCTTGACATATCCGGTGCGGGGTTCACAGACGATCAAAATGCGAGTTCGCCCAGGAAACCGAACACGCACCCTGCTGAAGAATGCTCCTGCGCTTAATTCTGAAAATGTTCAGTTTTGTACATCTTTCAGGTGGTCTTTACTGCTTCGCTTAAGAGAAGAGTGCGCGCTTTATCTGCGATTTCAAAGCCAAAGGGATATTCACGGTAAGAACTACCAAGCATTCAATGGAAGCTGAGTGTTTTTGAGAGTGCACAAGAGGAAATCGAAATCTTCAGACATGACTCCGTGTGACGAACGTCACCGTGCACCAAAACCAAAGAACGTAGCATTTTGAGCGTAAGGTGATGCTCCGCACAAAGAGCATAGCCCACCGGTAAGGCTAATGAGCCCGTCGATGCCTGCTCCTTTTCAGTGGATCGGACGTACGAAGCGGGAAGATGGTCCGACCGATTCACAGAGCTTCGTTGAGAACTCAAGGGGTGTTTCTTGATGCATAGAGATGGGCCTGTAAGGCGATTACCGAACGATGCAGCTCCCGGGAAGCGTACGGGGTTGCAGCGTGTATCTGATGCTCTTGCTGGGCGTGACATTGTTTTATGCGCCGGCAATGGCAGCTCCCGCGAAGAACGACAAACCAGCTGCTCAGGCTGCAAAAGCTGCTCCCGGCGACTTTGTCGGCTCAGAAACCTGCGCAACCTGCCATGCAGGAAGTTGCGAAAGGGCTTCGCCAACAATCCCCATGCAAAGCTTGCTGAAATGCATGGCGGAGCCGGCGTGACCTGCGAAGGCTGCCATGGCGCCGGGCAAAGCGCACGTCGAGGGCGGCGGCGACATTACCAAGATCTTCAACCCTGCCAAAGGCACCGCAAAGGAAGTGGACGCAGAAGTGCCTCGGCTGCCATCAGGGCCAGCACGCGAACTTTGAGCGCTCGGCTCACGGCGAAGGCAACGTCAGCTGCATCGGCTGCCACAGCGTTCACGCCAGCACAGACTTCCGAGCATCTGCTCAAGGCTGCTGAGCCGCATGCTCTGCTTCCAGTGCCATACCGATGTGAAGCCGCAGTTCTCCATGCCGTTCCATCACAAGGTGGAAGAGGGACTGGTGAAGTGCTCCGATTGCCACGATCCGCACGGCACGTTTGGCCAGAAAGGACTGAGGTCCTCGACGCAGCAGGATGCGGTTTGCACCAAGTGCCACACCGAGACGGCCGGTCCGTTTGTCTATGAGCACGCGGTCGTCAAGACCGAAGGGTGCATTGCTTGCCACACGCCGCACGGCGGACCGAATCCGCGGCTGCTGAATCGCGCCAACGTGAACACGATCTGCCTCCAGTGCCATTCGCCGTCGCCTAACTTTACGACCAATCCGCCGATGGGGCCGGCGCACAACCAGGCCGTGCAGTATCAGTCGTGCACCATTTGCCACACCAGCATTCATGGTTCCAACGTGAGTGCAGATTTCTTCAATTCCAACTAGTAAGGGGCGAGCGATGACAGATCAGACAAGATCTTCGAGACGTCTGGGTGGGTCGCGGACCGGGGCCAGAATTTCCCGGTTGTGCACCCTTACCCTGGTAGCGGCGTTGGTATCCGGCACAGCCATTCCTGGCTTTGCTCAGGCCACGCCCGATGCGGCGAAACCCGCAAAACAAGTCACAGAAAAGAAACCGGCAGCAGCGCCCGGGCCCAAGGTGATCGGCGGCTACGTGGTACATCAGGCGATCGAGCTGGGCGGCCGCATCACGGCCAATAAGACCGGCAGCGACGCCATGTGGGCCACGATGGTGAACCAGTACACCGGAATGCGTGTCCTGAGTCACTCTCTCGAGATGCACTCACTCAATCGTTCCAAAACACCATTCTTCGATACATTGACCAGTTCCAGCTTCGGATACGGCGGCGATCCGTATGACGTCTCCTACCTGAACGTCTCCAAGGGCCGGATCTACGACTTCGCGGGCAGTTTCCGGCGGGATCGCAATTATTTCGACTACAACCTGCTGGCCAACTCGCTGCTGTCAAATGCCACCCCGGCGACGCCGGCACTGGTTCCGGAGCCGGATTCGCTGCACATTTTCAACACGGTGCGCCGCAACACCGACACACTGCTGACCCTATTGCCGCTGTCGCGGATCAGTTTCCGCGCCGGGTTCAATCACGGCACAAACGAGGGGCCGACACTCTCGACGCTTCATGGCGGCGGCGACGTACAGCTTTCACAGTGGTTCCGCAACTCTCTCGACACCTTCACCGGTGGAGTCGACGTAAAGCTGGCGAAGCGCACGACCCTCAGCTACGACCAGTTCTACGCCTTCTACAAGGGAGACACGAGCTTTCAACTGGCCCCCACGCCCTTCAAGCTTTCCGATGGCACTCCAGTGTCGCTGGGAGTGGATGTGTTGACCGGACCAACGGTCACATGCGGTTCGGGCGCCAACAAAACCGAAAACGTCGTCAACGGCATCGCCAATCCGTTCTGCAGTGGAACCACCACGCAGAACGAAGTGGCTCCCACGCGCACCTCGTTTCCGACCGAGCAGTTACGCTTCGCGTCGCACTACTGGGATGCAGTCTCGATGAATGGCCGCGTCACGTATAGCAGCGGCACAACCAATGTCAACAGCTTCAACGAGACCTTCATCGGAAACGGGCGCGCCAGTTCTTGCCCACCCGGCGTGAGCAGTTGCGTGGAGCGCGAGGAAATCGAAACAGGCGCCGGCACCAACGGCCAGTTCGCCCATAACAGGCGAATCAACGTCAATGCGGATTACGGCGTCGAAGCGGACATCAACAAATACATCTCGGTCACGGATGCGTTTAACTTTTGGGATTTCCGCATTCCGAGCTTCAGCAACTACACCGAATCTAAGTTGGTGGGACCGACCGCCACCACGTCAATGCTGACACCCCTTACCAGCGCCACGCTGACGTCTCTCGTGACGCCGGCCACATTCTCCGATTTCCTGAACCAGGGAAACCTGGGCAATACCGTGATGGGCATCGTGACCGTGACTCCCCAGGTAAAGCTCTCGGGAGGCTGGCGCATCAATGACCGGCAAATCACTTTCAACGGCGACCCAACTTTCGATTGGCACCAGAACTGGCTTCTCCTGGGTGGTGTGGTGCAGCCATCGCACGTCTTCCGCCTCAACGTGAACTACGACAGGATGCATTCGAAAAGCGCCAACGCGAACACCACCAGCAACACATATACCCGCGAAGCGCCCGATATGATCAATCATCTGCGGGCACGCATGACGATTATTCCCGCCAAGTGGATCAACTTTGCAGTGACGGGCAACGACTATTCAGCCCAGAACGACGACCCGCTCGTGAATCATCTGGAGCACAACCATGACCTCAGCTTTGCCGCGCAGGTCATTCCTGTCCAGACATTGAGCCTGGATTTCAATTATGCCTACAACGACGTCTTTTCACGCACCGACCTGTGCTACGTCTACGTTGCCACGGCGACCGCGCCGCTCCCTCCCGGGGCGACCAATGCCGGAACCTGCGTACCGAGCGCAAGCAATCCCGGTGCAACCAGCAACCTCTACCTGGGCAACGGCTACTACGACGCGCCCGAAACGTTCTTCTCCGGTGCGCTCAGCTATACACCGGCGAAATATTTCCGGTTCAACGGCGGGGCATCGATCAACAGCCAGGGCGGTCAAGCCGAACAACTGAATCCGCTGATGGTTCCGGGAGCGCTGAATTCGAAAGTCGTGACCCCATTTACCGATCTGCTGGTCAACATCGCACCGCAGTGGGCATGGCATGGCAACTGGATTCACCATGCCTATACCGAGTCCGGCGGCCCCGGACCTGCACCTCGCGACTTTCACGGAGACGTGATCACTCTGGGTGTGCAATACGCGTTTTAACAACTGGGATGGATAGCAGGTTCGTCCATCCTTCACTGATTCGCATTTTTAACCGGTTTATGTCGCAGATTTCCTTTAGTCCGGTGCATTAGGGAACGGCGCGGCTCATGTTGAAGAGGCGTCTTTTTCGACAGCGATTTTCCCCATGTACGGAACGGGGAGCTCTCGATGGAGTACGAATATGACCAAGAGAATTCGAAATGTTGTGGCGCTGGCGGCAGTATTGTCGCTGGCCGGCGCAGTGGGTTTCGCCCAGTCTTCTGGGCAAGACCTCTACAAGGCAAAGTGCATGATGTGCCACGGCGCAGCAGGCATGGCGGACTCGGGTGCGGGTAAGGCAATGAAAGTGAAGCCGGCCACCGATCCTGAAGTGAGCAAACTCAGCGAAGCCCAGATGATCGATGCCGTGCATAACGGCATGGGCAAGATGCAGCCGTACAAAGATAAACTGACCGACCCACAGATCAAGGACGCGGTCACTTACTTCCGTACGTTTGTGAAGTAGCAGATTGAGATGCCGGCGCAGTTTCCTCGATTTGAGGAGACTGCGGCGGAATCGCAGGGATGGTCATTTGCACCATCCTGAAGGGGACTCCGGCGACTTCCTTTGAGTGGTGGAGTTCCAATGTACAACGACCCACAAAGCAGGCGTGGTTTCGGCCGGCGCACTGTGAGTGAAATACTCAAGGAGTTTCGCAATGACAAAGACGATTCGTTCCCTGGCGGTGCTGGCTGCTGCAGTTTCTATGGCCTGCTCCATGAGCTTCGCCCAATCCGAGGGCGCGGCAACCTACAAAGCCAAGTGCCAGATGTGCCATGGCGCCGACGGAACTCCCAGTGCGGGAATGGCCAAGATGATGGGCATCAAGGCGGCTTCCGATCCGGACATCAAGAAGCTCAGCGAGGCTGATATGATTGCCGCCGTCAAGAACGGCAAAGGCAAGATGAAGCCGATCGCCGGACTTACTGATGCGCAGGTCAAGGAAGTTGTTACCTATTTCCGCTCGTTGAAGTAGCAGCAGCGGCCATGACGGCCCGCCTTCGCCGGCGGGCCATTCCATTTGGCTACACCTGGGGGCGAACGTGTCATTGTTTCAAAAATTTCGTGAACACTGGGTAAGGCCGGCGCTGTTCTTCGGCAACAATCCCATCAGCCTGGCCGGCGGCGCCATCACCACCGCTTCCGGCGTCACCATGATCGGCTATTGGCTGGAAGAGATGTTCGGCCGGCCCAACGACAACCCCTATCTCGGCATCATCTTCTTTCTGATCCTGCCCGGCGTGTTTATCCTCGGGCTGGCGCTCATCCCGGTCGGCGTCTTCATGCGCCGCAGAAAGCTGCAGAAAGCCGGACAGATTCCGGCGGAATTTCCCAAGGTCGATTTCAACGACCGCATCTTCCGCCACGGCGTCGACATCGTGCTGGTGGCCACCATCGTCAACCTGCTGGTGGTTTCGATTGCCAGCTATCGCGGCGCGGCCTACATGGATTCGCCGCAGTTCTGCGGCCAGTCGTGCCACGTGATGCATCCCGAGTACACGGCCTACAAGATTTCCGCGCACTCGCACGTGGCCTGCGTCGAGTGCCACATCGGCTCCGGCGCCAACGCTTACTTCGCAGCCAAGGTGAACGGCACCAAACAGCTGGTTGAAGTCATCCATCTCAATCGCTATCCCCGACGCCCGATTCCGTCGCCGGTGCAGAAACCTGCGTCCGGCGCGCGAGATCTGCGAGGGCTGCCACACGCCGGCGAGGTTCGTTGGCGAAAAGCTGCTGGTCAAGTCCAGCTTTGCCGACGACGAACAGAACACCGAGACACAGACCGTGCTCGTGTCTGCACCTGGGCGGAGAGGATTCGCTCTCTCATCTGACCGGCATTCACGGCGTTCACCTCGGACACATCGAGTACATCGCCACCGACCCCACGCGCACCACGATTCCCTGGGTGCAGAGGCGCAACGCCGATGGCTCGGAGACGGTGTTTGCCGCCTCGGCCTTGAAGGGCGCCATGCCGCAAGGGCGAGCGCCGGGTGATGGATTGCATCGACTGCCACAATCGCGCGTCGCACACCTTCGTCACCGCGGAAGACGCGCTCAACCGCGCCATGGCCGACGGCGCTGTCAGTCCCGACGCTGCCGTGGGTTCATAAGGAGGGACTGGCGCTGCTGAAGGCCGACTACTCCAGCCAGGCCGATGCACGCGCGAAGATTCCCCGCGCAGCTTGAGGCCTTCTATCGCAGCGGGAATCCCGAGGTGCTGGCGGCAAAAGCCGACCTGGTCAAAGCCGCCGGCGACGAACTGGCGACCCTCTACAGCCAGAATGTCTTTCCGGATATGAAGGTGACCTGGGGAACGCATCCCAATCACATCGGGCACATGAGCTATCCGGGCTGCTTCCGCTGCCACGATGGCGACCACACCGCCAAGGACGGCAACAGCGATCACGCAGGACTGCGCGGCCTGCCACAATCTGCTGGCGGTGGATGAGGCCAAGCCCAAGGTGCTGTCTGATCTGGGCATCCAGTAAGCGAAATTCAGGATAAGGGCGACACGCGAGGCGGCAGGATTTCGAGCCGCCCTCTCGTGCGTTTAGCCAGCGACATTAACCCCGGCGTGGTAGGCTGGCTCTTCGCGTTCAAGGAGCCTCTTCCACGTGCCCAACGGCCATCCTCTGCACTTCAACCTTGTCGCCGCGGCTCACGCCGTCGATGATCGAACACGGTTTTCAGCCTGATTTTCCCAACGGAACCGACAGCGAACTGGCCGCGATTCAGGCGCATCCTGAGCTGCCGGCAGCTCCCGGCGCACAGGATCTGCGCAACCTGCTGTGGTCGTCGATCGACAACGACACCTCCAAAGACCTCGACCAGATCGAGTGGGCCGAGCAGTTGCCCGACGGCCGCATTCGCGTGCTGATCGGCGTGGCCGATGTGGATGCGCGCGTGCGCGAGGGCACGGTCATTGACGGACACGCGCGCAGCGAAACCACTTCGGTCTACACCGGCGTGAAGGTCTTTCCCATGCTTCCGCCGGAGCTCTCCGAGGGCATCACTTCGCTGAACGAGAACCAGGACCGCGTCGCGCTGGTCGATCGAGTACTGCTGTCGATGCGACCGGCGCTGCTTCCGACGGCAAGGCCTACCGCGCCCTGGTGCGCAACCGCGCGCAACTGGCCTATAACGGCGTGGGCGCGTGGCTCGAAGGCAACGGCCCAGCACCGGCCAAGGTGGCAGCCAACGCCGATCTGGCCGCGCAACTCAAGCTGCAGGACACCGCTGCGCAGCGCATGCTGGGCAACCGCTTCCAGCATGGCGCTCTCGATCTGGAGACGATCGAGACGCGGCCCGTGATGCTGGCCGATCAGGCGGTCGAAATTGCACGCTCTTGAAAAGAATCGCGCCACGTCGCTCATTGAGGAATTCATGGTGGCGGCGAACGGCGTTGATCGCCAGGACCTTCGAGGACGCCGGCGTGGCTTCCATCCGGCGCATTGTGCGCACGCCCAAGCGCTGGGATCGCATTGTCGAAGTGGCCGCAGGGCTGGGGACCACGCTGCCCGCCGAGCCGGATTCGAAGGCGCTGAACGATTTTCTGCTGGCACAGAAGCAGAAAGATCCCGATCACTTTCCCGATCTCTCGCTGACTGTGGTCAAGCTGATGGGGCCCGGCGAATATGTGCTGGTGAAGCCGAATGAAGTTTCGCCGGGACACTTCGGCCTCGCCGTGCAGGACTACACGCATTCCACCGCGCCCAATCGGCGTTTCCCCGATATCGTGACGCAGCGCCTGCTGAAGGCGTGGCTCGCCCACGCGCCGCAGCCCTATTCCGAGGGCGATCTCGATGCGATTGCGCAACGCTGCACGCTGATGGAAGACGCCGCGCGCAAGGTGGAGCGCGAGATGCAGAAGCGCATTGCCGCGGTGGTGCTGCATCCGCGCATCGGCCAGAGTTTCCCGGCCATCGTGACCGGAGTGAACCAATACGGCACTTTTGTCCGCACTCTCGATCCGCATGTCGAAGGCATGCTGGTCAATGCGGGCAAGCCCGGAGCGCAAAAGGGCCTCGATGTCGGCGACCGCGTGACGGTGAAGCTGGTCTCCACCGACCCCGAGCGCGGCTTCATCGACTTCGCGATGTAATCACATTTCGGCGCCTGACCAAGCCATTCCACTGCGTGAAACTACATCCATCCGCTCGGAGTGCCGGCGATTATTCCTCTGTCTCTTTCGGCAGTTCGGGGACGAACGCCGCCTTGTCGTCTGGGATCGCGATCTCACCGCCGGCGGCTTCTGCAGCCGCCGAAGCGGTCGCCCGGCTCGTCGATCCACAGACAAACAATCCACCAGATCAGTACCAGCACGATACACGACACTGTTGGCGTTGAAGAGCTTTTCCCGCAGGCCGACAACTGCGCTCGTACTCCGCCATGGAGTGCGGCGCGGCAGTCTTTGCGATGATCTGCCAGATGGCCTGCACTGCAATTTGACCGATCGACGCGGTGGAGAGGCCGATGACGATCTGCTGCGCGTGGCTGCGCCAGCCGGCTCCATAGCGCCGGCCAAACAGCAGCCACGAGCAGCCCCAGTGCGACGGTGAGCACGTCTACCAGCAGCCCGCCTTCTGGGCGACCAGCTGCATAAGGCCCAGCACAGCCATCGCGAGTGTCGATGGCGAGCGTCTTCCAGGCCGGCCACTTGCCCCAGAGCGCGACGCACCACGCCGCCGATCGCCAGCAGCACCAACAGTCGTGACGAGCCACGCGCGCCGCGGAGCGCGTGCAAAGGCCCGGCGCGCCAGCTCCACCACCACCAGCAACCCGACGATCGACGACAGGTCGGCCAGCACGACGAAGATCGCGCTCGATGGTGAGCTGCGGCAGCCGGCCGAAGAGAAGCCGGCTGATCAACAGGCGCAGCGTCACCAGCACGATCGCGGTTGTAAACCAGGGAAAGCGGCGAATCCGGTCGCGTCCCAGCAAAACCACCAGCAGAACCAGGTGGCGCCGCAAACGTCGATCGTCCAGAGAACCTGGACAGCGGTAGAAGTCAAAGTTGAAGTGCATGGACTCCTTGCTACGCCCCGCTTCGTGAATTTAGCGAGGCCACATGTGTATTCAAGGATAGGATGGTGCGCCCAGTGATCCACCGCGGCGGACGAAATCCCAATGGTCTGGAAGTTCCGAGAAACGCAAATCTGAGAAGGAATGGTGCGCCCGGAGAGATTCGAACTCCCGACCTAACGCTCCGGAGGCGTTCGCTCTATCCAGCTGAGCTACGGGCGCGCTCTTTCAGCATACCGCATTTGAGCGTTATCGCGGCCAGGTCGCTTTGCGTCGGTGACCTGACCACAGTCTCAGCTGGCCCCTGATCTCCGACCCCTGATCCCTGCTTCTGCACCCGCAACTCTTCCATCACGGACTGGATCAGCGCCTTGGCGCCCTCCATGCCGCTCAGCACGGCCTGCAGGTCGAGCGCCGGCTTGGCAGGGTTGCGGCTCGAGGCGCAATACACCCCGTGCTGACCCACCATGATCAGCGAATCGGTCAGCAGGTCCAGCGCCACCGCCAGCCGGCCCCGCTCCACGCCCATCATGAATTCGTGCTTCTCCAGCTCCGCCCGCTTCTCGTCAAAGACGCTCATCTTTCCAGCCTACCTGAAAAGCTGGACGGCGCTGCCTTACACGTTCAGCTTGCGCATGTACTCGGCGTCCTCGCGCAGCTCCTCCATCGGGTCCATGTCGAACTCCTCCTGCTCGACGAAGTAGTACTTCAGCCCCGTGGCCGCGCGCATGATCGGGCCGTATTCCGGCTGTCCTTTGCCCAGCACGGTCATCTGCCATTTGCCGTCCGCGCCCAGCACCATGTCTTTCACGTGCATCAGTGGAAAGCGCTCCGGCGCCTTGCGCAGATAGTCCACCGGATTGTGCCCGGATGCGTAGACCCATCCGGCATCCATTTCGAAGACCACAAACTTGGGATCGGTCAACCGCAGCAGTTCGTCGTACACCAGAACGCCGTCTTCGGTGGCGAACTCCGGCGTGTGATTGTGCACGCCAAAGGTCATGCCGGCGGCCTTCACCTTTTCGCCGATGCGGTTGAACTCGCCCGTCACATAGCGCCAGTCGTCCAGCGTCAGCTCGCCTTTGGCAGATGGGTCACGATGCACCCCGCCCGACGACGAGCAGACGATGTATTCGAGCCCCAGCGTGTGCGCATAGTCGATCCACTGATCGAGCTCGGTCCGCAGCGCGCTCAGCGTGTGGTGTGTGCTGACGCAGCGCAGCCCGGCCTGGTCCATGGAGTGGCGAAACTCCGCCGCCGTTTTGTTGAAGTAGCCGGCGGCTTCCACCACCCGTGTATCCGGCGGCACTGCAACTGGTGCAGCGTGCCGTCAAAGTCCTTGGGCAACAGCGCGCGCACCGAATAAAGCTGCAGGCCAACCGGCATGCGGAGATGCGCTGCAGAGAGGCGCCCTGCGCCCACCCAGGCTGCGGCGGCAACTGCACCGGAAGCCTTCAAAAAAGTCCTACGTGAAGATTTGCTCATTTCATCATTCTCCCTTGTTAGCTAGCTCGCTGATCGTGAGTTCCTGTATCAGTTCCGACCTGTTCCGTGCCCCATCCTTTTGCTTTTCTCTGGCAAAAGGGTGGGAAGCCACGAATGCAAATGAACGCAAATCGCGCAGACCCTAGCTCTTGATCGCTCTGCGCCGCCGCGTCCCATGTGGCCACGTTGCGGTGGAAGTAAGAGTGATTGGCCATGTGACAGGCGATCGCGGCGTTGTTGCCGAAGACCTCGTCCTCCACCACATGCTCGCGTGTTTCCACGGCGCGGAAAAAGTTGGCGAGTGGTCGGCGGTGTCGTCGTAGCCGCGCGGCGCCGAATAGCTCTCCACCTCGCCCAGTTGTGCAGGCGTCTGCAGGATGCGCGGCGTGCCATTCCTTCAGGTATTGCTGCTTCGCTTCCGCAGTCCAGCCATCCAGCGAGTAGCCTTCCGGCTGCGGACGCGTATCCTGCGGCGTCACGGTGAGCGTGTCGCCGTTGATCACCATGGTGGCCTCGCTGTCCGTAGAAAATGGTGAGGTCGCCCGCCGCGTTGTTCTGGTTGCAGTGCAGGTTCACCGTCACGCCCGGATAGTCGTACAGCGTGGCCAGCAGATCAGGAAAATCGCGTCCGTCTTTGAAGTGCGTGAGACTGCCCGTCGAATAGGCGCGGGCCGGAATGGCATTGACGCCCGTGACGCACTGGATGCCCGAAAGCAGGTGGACATACAGATCGCCCGCGACGCCTTCGCCATAGTCGGCAAAGCAGCGCCAGCGGAAGAAGCGCGCCGCATCGAAGGGCCGCGAAGGCGCATCGCGAATCCATGTCGTCCAGTCGATCGTCTCCGGGCTGGCATCGGGCGCAATCGGATAGACCCACGCGCCGGAAGGCGAATTGCGGTCTGTGTGACCCTCGATGTAGTGCACTTCGCCCAGCCGTCCCGATGCATAAATCTCCGCAGCCTTTTTGTAGACAATGTTGCTGACGCGCTGGCTGCCGGCCTGAAAGATGCGCTTGCCCGCCTGCACCGCCTGCACCATGGCGAGGCCGTCGGCCACGTTGTGCGACATGGGCTTTTCGCAATACACGTCCTTGCCCGCGGCGACGCAATCCAGCACCACGTGGCGATGCTGAAAGTCGGCCACGGCCACAATCACCGCATCCACATCTTTGCGGTCCAGCAGGGTTCGATAGTCCCGCGTAGTGGGAACGTCCGTTCCGTATGCCTCCTGCCCGGCTCTCTGGTGCATGTCATAGAGGTCTGCGATGCCCACCAATTCGCCGGTTGGCACCGCGCGGGCCGAGCGCAGCAGATCGCATCCGCGAATCCCGGTGCCGATGGAGACAAATCGGATCTTGCGTCCCGCGTCGCTGCCCGCCGCAGTTTGAGCCGCAAGCACTGGCGGTTCCAGCAGCGTTGATTTGACCGCTGCGCCCGCCGCCATTGCACCCGCGCCGAGGCGCACAAAGTCCCGGCGCGTGATTGACTGAAGGTTCATTTGGATTCTCCTGTGCGAGCGCCATTCTCGCTTGCCGGGCCGTATCGTGTCCAGTGACAGCAGCTGTGTTGTGCCTCGATGGCATACGATGCTGGATGTGGAGCACATGCAGGAACGGAAGAGGAGCTAGTCGGCACATGGTGAAAGCGATGAGGCTGGGCTCGAAACGCATGAAGAAATTCGGCGCAATCGGTCGCAGTCGGATTCTTGCTCGGGCTCATGGCCGTTGCTGCTGTCAATGACCCAGGCCATCAAAATGCCGAAGCCATCGCGAAACCAGATCTCGGCTCCAATGTGCTCATCTTCGATCCAGCGATGCCTTCGGCGGAGATCCAACAGCAGATCGACAAGGTCTACGCGATCCAGCAGCACAGCGAGTTCGGCTCTGCCCGCTACGCGCTGCTCTTTCTGCCCGGCGAATACCACGTCGATGTTCCGGTCGGCTTTTATACGCAGGTTCTGGGCCTCGGCGCGACGCCCGATGCCGTTCACATCACCGGCAACGTCCACTCCGATGCCAGCCTTCCTCACAACAATGCCACCTGCACTTTCTGGAGCGCGGCCGAGGGCTTTTCGGTCACGCCCACAGGCGGCACCATGCAGTGGGCCGTCTCGCAGGCCGTGCCATTTCGGCGCATGCACGTGCGCGGCAACATCGTGCTGCACCAGAACGGCGGCTGGGCCAGCGGCGGGTGGATGTCGGACTCGCTGGTCGACGGCAACGTGGGCGCAGGCCCGCAGCAGCAGTGGATCTCGCGCAACAGTGAGTGGGGCAGTTGGAGCGGCGCAAACTGGAACATGGTCTTTGTCGGCGTGCCCCATCCGCCAGCCGGCGAATGGCCCGAGCCGCCCTACACCAAGGTCGACCGCACGCCCATCGTGCGCGAGAAGCCGTTCCTCGAGGTCGACGCGAAAGGGAACTGGAGCGTCCGCATTCCGACGCTCTCAGACCGACAGTGTAGGCATCACGTGGCACGCAGGCTCAACACCCGGGAAATCGATTCCGCTCAGCCGGTTCTACATCGCGCAGCCCGGCGTGGACACCGCAGCCACCATCAACGCGCAGTTGGACCGCGGCAAGAATCTGCTGTTCACTCCCGGCATCTACGACCTGACCGAACCGATTCGCGTCACGCGGCCCGACACCGTGGTGATGGGCCTGGGCTTCGCCACGCTTAGACCCACCCATGGCACCGCGGCGATGACGACTGCGGACGCGGATGGCATTGAGATCGCCGGACTGCTCTTCGATGCGGGTGAAACCCAGTCGCCTGTGCTGCTGGAAGTTGGGCCCGAAGGCAGCAAAGCCAGCCACGCCAAGAATCCCATCTGCCTTCACGACGTCTTCTTCCGCGTCGGCGGCGCCGGCGTGGGTCGCGCCCAGGTGAATCTGCGCATCAACAGCAACGACACCATCGTTGATCACACCTGGATATGGCGCGCCGATCACGGCGCCGGGGTGGGCTGGGACAGCAATCACGAGCACCAACGGCCTGGTCGTCAATGGCGACAACGTGACGATCTACGGCCTCTTTGTCGAGCATCATCAGCAGTTCCAGGTCTTGTGGAACGGCAATGGCGGCCGCACCTACTTTTATCAATCCGAAATTCCCTACGATCCGCCCGACCAGGCCAGCTATACCAGCGCCCCCGGCGTCAACGGCTGGGCCTCCTACAAAGTTGCCGACTCCGTCACGACCCACGAAGCATGGGGGCTGGGCATCTACAGCGTCTTTCGGCATCCCAACGTCGTGCTGACGCGCGCCATCGAGGTTCCGCGCAGGCCCGACGTCCGTTTTCACCACATGATTACCGTCGCTCTCGACGACAAGGGAGAAATCTCGAACGTCATCGACGACAAGGGCGGCCCAACTTCGATACACCCGCGCGTTTTGCCCAAAGTGACCGAGTTTCCCTGATCTGTGCCGGACAGCACCGCGGCCGGGCGCGTCCCGTTGAATCATGGGAGAATGGATAGGTACACACCATGACCAACGAAGCCGCCTCCGAAAATCAATTGCCTCCCGAAAACGCACCCGACGAGAACGTGCCCGAAGCGATCGCGGAACCCCAAGAAGACTTTGCCGCTCTGCTCTCCGAGTTCGAGCGCAGCCACACGCACAAGCCCGCGAGCGGCGCAAAGCAGTTGCAGGGCACGGTCGTCTCCGCTCTCCGCCGAGCAGGTGTTCCTCGACATCGGCTACAAGACCGAGGGCGTGTTGCCGCGCACGGCATTTGAAAACAATGCCGAAGGCGTCGAAGTCGGACAGAACGTTCCCGTCTCGGTAACCGGCCGCAACGAAGAAGGCTACTACGAGCTGTCGCGCTTCAAAGTGGCGCAGCCGCGCGACTGGTCCGCCCTCGAAGCCGCATTTGCCGAGAAGCTTGCGGTGGTGGGCATCGTCACCGGCGTCGTCAAGGGTGGCGTCAACGTCGATGTGGGCGTGCGCGCCTTTATGCCTGCCAGCCGCAGCGGAACCCGCGATGCGGCGGAACTTGAAAAGCTGGTCGGCACTGAGATCAACTGCCGCATCACCAAGCTCGACGTGACCGACGAAGACGTGGTCGTAGACCGCCGCGTTGTTCTTGAAGAACAGGCACGATCAGCCGCGCAGGGCCGCTTTGCCGCCATGCAGGAAGGCGATGCCATCACCGGCACAGTGCGCAGCCTGATGACCTACGGCGCATTCGTCGATCTTGGCGGCGTGGATGGCCTGCTGCACGTGAGCGATATCGCGTGGGGCCGCGTGAACAAGCCCGAGGACGTGCTGAGCGTGGGCCAGGAGATCCAGGTCCGCATCCTCAAAATCGATCCCGAGACAAAAAAGATTTCGCTGGGCCTTAAGCAGCTTCAGCCCGAACCGTGGGAGACAGCGCCGGAGAAGTACCAGGCAGGTCAGCGCGTTACCGGCACCGTCACGCGCCTGGCGGATTTCGGCGCCTTCGTCGAGATCGACCCCGGCATCGAAGGGCTCATTCACATCTCCGAGATGTCGTGGGGCAAAAAAGTGCGCCACCCCAGCGACATTCTCAAGCAGGGTGATCGGGTCGACGCGGTGATTCTCGCCATCAAGCCGGAAGAGCGGCGCATCTCGCTCGGTCTCAAGCAGACGCTCAGCGATCCATGGACCGAAGTGCAGCGGAAGTTTCCCGTCGGCTCGCAGATTGAGGGGCCGGTCACCAAGCTGATGAACTTCGGCGCCTTTGTGCAGATCGCCGACGGCATCGAAGGCCTGGTTCACGTCAGCGAGATCAGCGCGGAAAAACGCATCAACCATCCCCAGGACGCACTCCGCGCTGGACAGATCGTAAAGGCGCAGATACTCGCCATCGACCCGGAAAAGCGCCAGATCAAACTGAGCATGAAGCAGCTCATCCCCACCAGCATCGACGAGTACATCGCCGAACACAAGGCGGGCGACGTGGTTTCAGGCAGAGTCGTCGACCTGTTCCAGGGCGCGGCCACCGTTGAACTCGGCGAAGGCATTCGATCCGAATGCCGCATCGTTGAGACCTCTGCCTCGCCCGCCAGAACGAGCGCGAAGCCCAACGTCGATCTGTCATCGCTTTCGTCCATGCTGCAGGCTCGCTGGAAGGGAAGTGCGCCGGATGCATCTACACAACCCGAGCCGCTCAGCCCGGGCCAGATCCGCAGCTTCAAGATCGTCAAGCTCGACGCCGAATCGAAGAAGATTCAAGTCGAACTAGCGCCCTGAGTTCAAACTCTCATTTTTTTGTCATGGATATTTCATCTACGGAAGAGGATGAAAACCTTATTTGGGCCGTTCATTCAACCGCTCCCGGAGGGAGCAGCTGAGAATAGCCCAGGGCCAGCGGAGCGCAGCCCTGGGAAAGTAGCAGGAAGGATTCAACAGCCCCGGAGGGGCGACCGAATTACCGAAGTTGATTCTCAGTGGAGCGAGTCCGCCGCGGCGGACGAGTCGAAGGACCTGCATTTGGGACGCTGATTTCCATCATGAACTTCGGACTCAGCGCTGCCTGACGTTACAGATACGTCTCGTCGACATAGCACCAGCGCCAGTCTTCGCCGCGCTCGGCCGATTGAATCAGCGGGTGCTGTGAGGCATGGAAGTGCCCGCGCGCGTGTCGGCCCTTCGACGAGTCGCAGCAACCCACGTGCCCGCATTCCAGACACATACGCAGGTGAACCCACGTGTCGCCGGTCTTCAGGCATTCCTCGCAGCCCTTGGTGTGCGGCTTCACTTTCTTCAGATGATCGGCAATGTGTGTGCAGGCTGCAGGCATTTGGACCTCCGTGAATCGCAGCGATTCGTTCTATAGTTACACTACCCGATACTGTCTTGCCAACTTTACCGGCTTGCCGATCCGCTCAGTGCAGGGTTCCGCTGATTCTGATTGCATTCTCCAGACACGCAGGGCACAGGCAATCGGAAGCTGGAATGGCGGAACGCGGGAGCGGCGGCAGATCGCTGCACCAGCAGCCGCCCATTTTGCACTCGAAGCTTTGCCCGCATTCGGGACAGGCCTTAATCCGGACACGGGATGCCGCCGCGTCCGATGGGGCGATGGTGCGAAAAGCATCGGCAGGGCCGTTCCAGGCAAAATGCTCCGGGTGGATGAGGTGGGCCAGAAGTTCGGTTCCCTCAACCACTCGTGGGCCGGGACGGGCGAAATAGGAATTGGCGTCGACGGCGTAGACACGTTGGTTGCGGACCGCGGGGAGATCGCCCCAGCCCGGTTGGCCTTCAAGATGGCCGACTTGTTCAAGCGCCTTCTCAAGGTTGAATCCGCAGGGCGCAAAGACGATGACCTCGGGCGACCATTCGACGACATCGGCCCAGGGGATGCGCACGGAATCGGTTCCCTTGCGCGCCAGCTCATCCGTTCCGCCGGCGAGTTCAACCATCTCCGGTACCCAATGTCCCGCGCAATAGACGGGATCGGCCCATTCCATGCAGAACACGCGGGGGCGGTGAGAGATCTCCTTGCTGCGCGCCGCCACTTTTTCCAATCGCTCACGGCAATCCTGGACAAGAGAATCCGCCGCGTTCAAACGGTCAGTCACTCGGCCTAACTCGCGGATGTTTTCAAATATCTCCGTCCAGCGAGTGCGGGCTCATCCACAGAATTTCCGGCGCGGGATTGAGCAGCTTGAGGGCATCGGTAAGGTCGTTGCCGGAGGTCGCGCAAACCTGGCAGAGGTCTTGCGTGAGGAGGATGTCGGGCTGCAGCGCGCAAAGGAGCTGTTCGTCGACCTGATAGAGGCTGCCACCGCTGCCAATGCGTTCTGCAACGGCCGCATCGATTTCGCTGAGGCTCATGGAGTCAAGCGCCATGGAAGGGCGGACCACGACGGGTTTCTCTCGAGCTTGCGGAGGGAAATCGCACTCGTGCGTGACGCCGACGAGTTGGTCGCCGAGGCCCAGCGCGTAGACCATTTCCGTTGCCGCGGGGAGGAAGGAGACGATTTTGCGCCGTTCCATGGGATCTGCTCCAGGTTCAGATTATCTCCCAAAGGCGCTCACGCCACCCGATACTGCTCCGCCAGCCCACGAAACTCTTTCACCTGGCTCGAAGTCCATGCTTCATCGCGTCCCAGTTCAGCCGCCAGCAGCTTTGCCACCGGCTCGGCCATGGCAATCGCTGCATTGGCGTTAAGAAACAGCGCTCGAGTGCGCCGCGCAAGCACATCTTCGACGCTGCGCGCCATCTCAGCCCGTGCCGCCCACACCACTTCTGCCGCGATATACGGCAGATCCGGATGCAGTTGCGCGGCGAGTGCCGGAGAATCCTGGGCCAGCGCGCGAATCGCCTCGGCATCGGAACCGTACACCTCAAGACTGCCCAGAGCCGCCGAGTCCCGCAGGTATCCGTGAATCCTCAGGTTGCGCGTGGGGCAGGGCTCGTCGCGCAGCTTGCCCAGCGTAATGGCGTGGTCCACGCAGTCCTCCGCCATGTGCCGGTACGTGGTCCACTTGCCGCCGGTGATGGTCAGCAGGCCTGAAGTGTCGACGTGGATCACGTGATCGCGCGAGAGCGCCGATGTCTTGCCTTCGCCCTTGACCAGCGGTCGCAGCCCCACATAGACGGCCAGCACATCGGCCCGTGTCGGCGGTCGCGTCAGGTAGCGTGCCGCCGTCTCCAGGATGAACTCAATCTCCTCGTCGAGTGGCCGCGGCTCAAGGCTCGGCGCATCCACCGGCGTGTCGGTCGTCCCCGCCACGGCGTGCTCGTGCCATGGAATCACGAACAGCACGCGGCCATCGCTGGTACGCGGCACCATCAACGCCGTGTCGCCCTTTAAAAATGAACGGTCAAAGACAAGGTGAATTCCCTGGCTGGTCACAATCAGCGTCTCCGCCGCGGGGTCGGTCATCCGCCGAATCGAATCCGTGAAAACTCCAGTCGCATTCACCACGATGCGCGCCGCAATCTTCAGCTCTTCGCCCGTCTCCTCATCGCGCACAGCTACGCCGTTCACATAGCCTTCAGCATCCGTCATCAGGCCCGTGGCAGGGCAGTAATTCAAGAGCGTTGCGCCATGGTCAGCCGCCGTCATGGCAAGGTGAATTAGCAGCCGTGAGTCGTCGAACTGGCCGTCATAGTAGACAACTCCGCCCGTGAGGCCCTCGGGCTCAAGCGCCGGCAGCCGTTCCAGCGTTTCTTCCTTCGACAGCAGTTTCGATGCGCCGAATCCGTATTTGCCCGCCAGCAGATCGTAAAGCTTCAGGCCGATGCCGTAGAAAGGCGCTTCCCACCACGAATAATTCGGCACCACGAAAGCCAGATCGTGCACCAGGTGCGGCGCGTTCTGGCGCATCAGCCCGCGCTCTTTCAGCGCCGACATGACCAGGGGAACGTTGCCCTGTTCGAGATAGCGCACTCCGCCGTGCACCAGCTTGGTCGAGCGGCTGCTGGTGCCCTTGCCAAAGTCGTGCGCCTCCACCAGCACCACGTCCAATCCTCGCGCCGCGGCATCCACGGCCACGCCCATGCCGGTTGCACCGCCGCCAATCACCGCAATATCCCACGGCTGCTGCCGTTCTCTTGCCTTGCGCACCATCTCTTCCCTGCGCATCATGGTACTTGCTTCTCAGTCCAGCTTACTCAGTCCAACTTTTTGACCGCTCGACGGCACGGTGCCAGCGCGCGCGGAGCTCTGCTCGTTTGCCGTGCCATCCATCTTCGGCTCAAAGCGGACATCGCCCTTTCGCTTTGCGCGCAACTCGTCGGGCCCTGCCCAGAATCCCACCGCCAACCCAGCCAGGTAAGCAGCACCCAGCGCTGTCGTTTCTGTCACCTCGCGGCCGCACCACCGGCACGCCGAGTATATCCGCCTGGAATTGCATCAACAGGTCATTCACTGCTGCGCCGCCATCCACGCGCAACGCGCCCAGCGGCGTTCCCGTCTCGCTGTGGACGGCCTCCAGCACATCGGCCACCTGGAAAGCGATGCTTTCCAGAGCCGCCCGCGCAATATGACCCGGCGACGTGTCGCGGCGCAGACCGATCAGCAGTCCGCCCGCGTGAGGATCCCAGTGCGGCGCGCCCAGGCCCACAAAGGCCGGCACAAAGACGACTCCGCCGGTGTTGGGCACACTCGCCGCCAGCGCCTCCACGTCGGCCGACGAGCCGATGAGCCTGAGGTTGTCGCGCAGCCACTGCACCACCGCGCCGCCAATAAAGATGCTGCCCTCCAGCGCGTACTCCAGGCGATGCTGCGCGCTGGCCGCCAAGGGTGGTAATGAGCCGGTGCTTCGACCGCACAAATTCTGTCCCGATGTTTTGCAGCAGAAAGCACCCGGTCCCGTAGGTGTTCTTGGCTTCGCCCGCGCTCCAGCACAACTGGCCGAACAGCGCTGCCTGCTGATCGCCGGCGATCCCCGCAATCGCAATGCCGCCCAGCCCCAATGTAGTGGTCACTTCGCCCACCTGCTGGCTCGACCACACCACCTCCGGCAGCAGGCTGGCGGGGATATCGAAGAATGCGCAGCAGTTCCGGGTCCCACTCGCCCTTCACAATGTTGTAGAGCAGCGTGCGCGAAGCGTTGGTCACGTCGGTCACGTGGCGACTGCCGCTGGTCAGGTGCCAGATCAGCCAGCTGTCCACCGTGCCAAAGGCCAGTTCGCCGCGCTCGGCCCGCGCCCGCGCCCCCGGCACGTTGTCCAGAATCCACTTCAACTTGGTGCCGGAGAAATAGGGATCGAGCACCAGGCCGGTGCGGTTGGAAACGGTGTCCCCGACGCCGCTCTCTTCCAGGGCGCCGCACAGCGCAGCGGTCCGGCGGTCCTGCCACACAATCGCGGGGTGGATCGGCTTGCCTGTCGCGCGATCCCACACAATCACCGTCTCGCGCTGGTTGGTGATGCCGATGGCGGCCACATCACGAGGCCGCGCTCCGACCTTGCCCAGCGCCTCGACCGCGCAGCTCAACTGGCTGGTCAGAATTTCCATCGGATCGTGCTCTACCCAACCCGGCTGCGGGTAAAACTGCTCGAACTCGTGCTGCGCTACGGCGGCAATCGTGCCCGCCTCGTCAAACAAAATCGCGCGGGAACTGGTCGTTCCCTGGTCCAGTGCAAGGATGTAAGCCATGGATGCTGTTTTCCTTCGGCAACCAGTCAAACACGCGGGGCCGGGTTGCGCAACCAGCGGATTGTCATAAAGCGTGACGGACGAAAACCAATGGGCCCGCGCGTTCGGCAGTGGCTGGAACTATTTCTTTTCGCGTTTGCAGATTATTTCGCCCGAAGCGCGCACAATCAAAACAAGGATTGCACCAGGGAAAAGGAATCGGGTAGGTCCCCGGGGCCTCGTCATGGATTCAGAGTGAATAGCCGGGCAGAAGTCCGACATTTCAGACCGGGCACATCTCCGACATTTTTTGTTTATTAGGCATGTTTTTGCTTTTGTCTTTCGGCCATGCTGGGTTGGTTAACGGAACCAGCTTATCGCGTTTGCTGTCGAAGCCCACCAGCTTACGGTGGGCAAAGTAGACGTTGTAGAGGCCTTCGCCGATCGGCATCAGTCCGACCGGTTCTCCCCACAGTACTTCGGTGAGGAAGATGTCTTTCTTTTTCCAGCGGAAATGCCCGTGCGCCTTGACCATGCGCACCTCCATCCAGTCCGGATACGCGACCTCGGGCAGGCGCGCCGGATAGGGCCGTTGCGAGGGCTCATAGACACTTGCCGGGGTCTGCATCTCAAGCGCCTCATGCGGCCGCACCTGGTTATAGTCATGACGAAAACGATCCAACTCGCGTTGCTGCCCCCGCCAGTCGGCGGCTGGCCGCATCTCCTGCTTGAGCGTGCGATGCATGCGCTCGTGCCGCCCGTTCTGCTCCGGATGCCCGGCCTGTATACGTTCGTGCTCGATGCCCAGCCGCATCCAGAACACCGCCAGCCGGCTCAGCCCGCCCACGGCCGAGCTGGAAAACGGCGCGCCGTTGTCGGTGCGGATCGCCTCCGGCATCCCATGCTCGCGGAAAGCAGCCTCGAAGATGGCCCGCACCCGCGCGCTGTCTGTCTTCTCCACTGCCTGTGCGCGCAGCAGATAGCGGCTCCAGGCGTCGGTAATCGTCAACGGATCGACACGCGCTCCGTCACCGGCCTTGAACCAGCCCTTGAAGTCAGCGCACCACACCCGGTTGGCCCCGCCGGCGTGCGCCAGCGGCTGTGTGTAAGGCTCGGTGCGGCGCCGCTTCTTGCGCGCAACCACCAGCCCGGCACGCTTGACGATCTCGCCGATGGTGCTGGCTGCAGGCCACACCCGTCCCGGCTGATCCCGTTCCAGAATCCGCTTCAACTTACGCGGTCCCCAACCCATGTGCGCCTCGCGCAGATCAAGCACCGCTCGCTCCATGGCCGCATCCGTCTGGTTGGGATGCTGCCTGGCCGCCCGGTTCAGTTCTGCCAGTCCCTTGACTCCGTGCAAACGGAAGCGACGAAGCCACTCATAGCCCGTGTCCCGGCATATCCCATACCGGAAACAAAGCTCCACCATCGAATGCTCATCGCGCTCATAATCAAACACAAAGCGCAGCTTCTCTTCCATAACACTGCTCGTTTTCCAAGGCATAATGACGGTTGTAACGCCTTCAGCCTTCGCTGCAGTGTCGGAGATGCCCTCGGTCTATTTCGTCGGACAAGCGCCCGGTCTGTACCAGAGGGTACCCCCCCTACCCCCTACCTGGTGGTAATGAGATACGCAAAAATAATTGCAGAACATTTCCTTCTCTTGTGAAACACGCGAAGAATCGCTCCCATTCCGCGCCCATAGCCGGGTGCCCCACCCTTGAATCGTTTTGTGATTCAAGGGTGGGAAACCACAAATCTCAATTCGCATGCTTTGAAAGGGCTCACGGGGTGCGGAAATACTTTATCCCGGCCGTCACGAGGTGATTTGTACATCATCGTGAGAACTGCTTTAAATCACGTAAAGGTCGACGTACTCATTCACCGGCATCTGTTCCAGACCTTCGCGATCGAGCGAAACCTCGAGAATCTTCTCTTGCTGTTCATTCGTGAACCGCCGTCCAAGGTTCGTCTTGAACTTCTCCACCAGCAGCGGCATGCCTTCTTCGCGGCGCCGCCGATGGCCGACCGGATACTCCACCGTCTCTTCCAGCACGGACCCATCGTTCAACTCCAGGCGCAGCGAATTCGCAATCGACCGCTTCTCCGGATCGTGATAATCGGCCGTGAACGCCGGTTCTTCTACGCACTCCACCATGGCCCGCAGCGCGTCAATGCGCGGACCAAGAACCGGATCGGCGGCAACGTCATCCTCGTAATCCGCAGCCGTCAGCCGGCCAAACAGCAGCGGAATCGCCATCATGTATTGCACGCAGTGGTCGCGATCCGCCGGATTCGCCAGCGGCCCTTTCTTGTCGATAATGCGCAGGCAGGCCCCGTGCGTGCGCAGCGTCATGTGGCGAATGTCCTCGACCGATTTGCCAAGCTGTTTCAACCGCGCATGCAGTGTCATCGCAGCCTCTACAGCCGTCTGCGCGTGAAACTCCGCCGGGTAACTGACCTTGAACAGCACGTTTTCCATCACATAGGAACCGTAGGGCCGCTGGAAACGAAACTCTCGCCCCTTGAACGAAACGTCATAGAAGCCCCATGTCTTCGCTGTTAACGCCGACGGGTAACCCATCTCGCCGGCCCGTGCCATCAACGCCAGTCGAACGGCCCTGCTGGTCGCGTCCCCAGCGGCCCAGCTCTTGCGCGAGCCCGTATTCGGTGCGTGCCGATACGTGCGCAGGCTTTGCCCATCCACCCACGCCAGCGAAAGCGCAGCAATTGTCTGGTCGCGCGACAGTCCCAACAACTGGCTCACCACTGCGGTCGATGCCATTTTCACGAGCACCACGTGGTCGAGCCCAACTTTGTTGAATGAATTTTCAAGCGCGATGCATCCCTGAATTTCGTGCGCCTTGATCATCGCCGTCAGAACATCCCTCATCCTCAAAGGAGGTCTGCCCTCTGCAAGAGCCGTCCGCGACAGCCAGTCTGCGGTGGCGAGAATCCCGCCCAGATTGTCTGATGGATGTCCCCACTCGGCGGCCAGCCAGGTGTCGTTGAAATCCAGCCAGCGAATCATCGCGCCAATGTTGAACGCCGCCTGCACCGGATCGAGTTGATATTGCGTCCCCGGCACCCGCGCGCCATGTGGCACGACCGTCCCCGGCACGATCGGCCCCAGCAACTTGGTGCATGCCGGATACTCCAACGCTTCCAGCCCGCATCCCAGCGTATCCATCAGGCAGTAGCGCGCCGTCGTGTACGCCAGATCGCTCGTGATCTCGTAACTCAGCGCGTAGTCGGCAATATCTGCGATGACCTTATCGGGCTCTGGTCGCTCATTGCTGATGTGGGTTGACACTCTATTTTCTCGATTTTATCAAACGTTGAGATTTCGCTAACCCCGCTCGCTCCGCTAACTCCGCTAACGCCGCTAACGCCGCTCGGCAATCGGAACAAACTTCAGATTCTCCGGCCCGGTATAAACCGCCGATGGACGAATAATCTTCCCGTCCTGTCGCTGCTCAATCACGTGCGCGCACCAGCCAGCCGTCCGCGCCATCACAAACAGCGGAGTAAACAGATCCACCGGAATCCCCATCAGGTCATACGCCACGGCGCTGTACCAGTCCAGGTTCGGGAACATCCGCTTCGCGTCGTGCATCGTTGCCTCAATCTGCTCTGCTACAGAGAACAGCCGCATGTCGCCCGCGCGCTTCGCCAACCCCTGCGCTACTTCCTTGATCATGTCGCTGCGTGGATCGCTGATCGTGTACACCGGGTGCCCGAAGCCGATGATCACCTCGCGCGCCTCGATCCGCCGCCGTATGTCGCTCTCCGCCGCATCTGGTTTGTCATACCGCCGCTGGATCTCCAGTGCCACTTCATTTGCGCCGCCGTGCTTCGGTCCCTTCAGCGCGCCAACGGCTCCTGCAATGCACGAGTACAGGTCCGACCCCGTCCCCGCAATCACGCGCGCCGTAAACGTCGACGCGTTGAACTCGTGCTCCGCGTAGAGAATCAGCGAGGTCTGTAGCGCCCGCGTCCACTCCGCACTCGGCGCCGCGCCGTGCAGCAGGTGCAGAAAGTGCGCGGCGATCGAATCCTCAAATCGCTCCACTTCGATCCGCCGTCCATTGCGCGCGTAGTGGTACCAGTACAGCAGCATGGACCCCAGGCATGCCAGCAGCGTATCCGCAATCTTCCGAGCGCCGCTTTCCTTGTGACTCTCGCCCTCGGGTAGCACGCATCCCAGCACGCTCACGCCCGTCCGCAGCACGTCCATCGGGTGCGTCGAGGGCGGCAGCAGCTCCAGTGCCTGCTTTACCGCCGCGGGCAAGCTGCGCAGCGGCCGCAGGCTCGCCTTGTACGCCGCCAGCTCCGCCGCATCCGGCAGCTTGCCATGCACCAGCAGATACGCCACTTCCTCAAACTCGCAGTGCGATGCGAGGTCCTTGATGTCGTAGCCGCGATAGTGCAGGTCGTTGCCGCTATGCCCCACCGTGCATAGCGCCGTATTGCCCGCCGGCGTGCCCGACAGCGCAACAGACTTCTTGGGTTTGAATCCCATTGGCGAGGGATTGACCTCCTCTCGACTCATCCGACTCCTCCGAAGTGCATCGAGCTTCTGTAATACATGACTCAGTCTGTCTATTTTTCGCTCTTCGTCTTTTGCGAACAGCTCGTCCAGCTTCTTCTCATAAGCGTGGTAGTCGAGATACTTGTAGAGGTCATCCCGCGTCTGCATCAGCGGAACCACGCTCTTCTGCGTTCCCTCGGTGCGAATGGCCTCATACACCTTGCAGCGCCGCCGCATTCATGGCACGATAGGCTGCGCAGCAATACAGAATAATGTCCACGCCTGCGCCCGCAAGCTCCTCACGTGTCCACAGCGGCGTCTGGCCAAACTCCGTGATGTTGGCCAGGATCGGCACGCCCACAGCCTTGCGAAACTCCGTATACTGCGCCAGCTCCGTCACCGCCTCGGCAAAAATCATGTCCGCGCCCGCTGCCACGTAAGCCTGTGCCCGCTCAATGGCCGCGGCCAGGCCCTCGCTGGCCAGCGCATCGGTTCGCGCCATGATGACGAACTGCTCGTCGGTGCGCGCATCCACGGCAGCTTTGATGCGGTCCACCATCTCCTCGGCGGATACCAGCTCTTTGCCCGGCCGATGACCGCAGCGTTTGGCGCTCACCTGGTCCTCAATGTGCACCGCCGCCGCGCCCGCCTTGATCATCGAGCGAATCGTCCGCGCAATGTTGAAAGCGCCGCCCCAACCCGTGTCGATATCGACGAGCAACGGCAGAGTCGGTCGCATCCGTAATGCGCCGCACATCGGTCAGCACGTCTTCCATGGTGCTGATGCCCAGATCCGGCACTCCGAGCGAATTGGCCGCGACGCCGCCGCCGGAAAGATACAGCGCGCGGAATCCCGTTGCCTCGGCCATCCGCGCCGTGTAGGCGTTGATCGCGCCCGCCACCTGCAGCGGCTTTTCTTCCCCGACGGCAGCACGAAATTGCGCTCCCGCTGATGCGTGATTTGTCCGGTCAGCTCATGCAATCCCTTGCGCCGCATCATAACAGGCTGAGGGCGCTATCCGCTTTCCCAATCAAGGCGCTCGGTGCGACAATCGATCGGGTTAAATGATTCCACGCCCAGTTCGGGCTCTGCCCGGAGGAGAATCGCCATGAAACAGCTCCTGATCTGCGCCGGCATCCTTATTGCCGCTACCGCCAGCCTTTCCGCTCAGCAGAAGCCGCCTGCCAGCCCGTCTGAAACCGCGACGGCCACCATTGCCGGCAAAAGCATCACCATCACCTACAACTCGCCCCGGGTCAAAGGCCGCGAGGGCCATGTCTTTACCAGCGACGGTCTGATCGAGCACACGACCCGCACTATCCGGTCTGGCGCGGAGGCGCCAATGCCGCCACCACCCTCAAGACCGATGCGGACCTGAAGATCGGCGACCTGACGGTGCCGCAGGGAACTTACACTCTGTTCGTCGACATCTCCGATCCCGACCAGTGGAATCTGATCGTCAGCAAGAAGACCGGCGAATGGGGCCTCGCCTACGACAAGTCAGCCGACCTTGGCCGGGTCAAGATGCACATGAGCAAACCTCCGCAAATGGTTGAGGATTTGAAGTACACCATCACTGACCAGGGCGGCGGCAAGGGCACGATCACTCTTGCATGGGAAAACCAGGAAGCTTCGGTCCCGATCTCAGTGCGCAATGAAGATCGCGCATGACCCGGCGAGTTACCGTCGAGGCGGCAATTTGCAGCGAATTGCCGCCCTCCCGGTACAATGGGCATAGTGGTTTATTTCTGCCGGGGAGGTGAACTGCAGCCTTGCCCTTGTATGCGTATCGCTGCACCCAGTGCGGCCATCGATTCGAAAAGATCCAGAACTTCAGCGCCGAACCGGAGACGGAATGCCCAAGTGCCACGGACCTGCTGGAGCGTCCGCTCACCGCTCCGCGTCTCCACTTCAAGGGCGCCGGCTGGTATGTGAACGACTACGCGCGCAAGAGCAGCGAACCGGCTTCTGAAGGATCATCCGAATCCAGCAAGGAATCCTCCACAAGTGAGAAAAAATCGCCGTCGACTGGCGGCGAAAGCACACCCAGCGCGCCCGCTTCCACGCCCGCAACTGCGCCGGCCGCGACCCAGAGTTCAACGACCTCTGGCTCCACGACTTCGAGCTCGAGCACCACAAATCAATAGCGTCGCCCACCGTTTACCCGCTCACGATTTGCCGGCAGGTGACTTGGTGCTGAGTCGGGACCCCGGCGTCTGCAACGCCTAAGATAGTTCCTGTACATGCCGCTGCTCGATCCCATTCCGTCTCCGGTGGAAAACGCCGACTTAGCCGCCCTTGAGTGGGAGCCGCTGCTGGCCCTCGTCGCCGGTTTTGCCGCGTCACCCGTTGGCCGCAATGCGATTCTTGAGCTTCGACCCTCGACCGACGAGGCCTGGATCGGCAGCCAGCACCAGCTCACCGGCGAGGTCCGCCTGCTGCTCGACAGAGCAGGTTTCCATTCCGCTCGGCGGCCTGTTCGACCCCACGCAACTCGCCGCCAAGGCGCAGATTCCCGGCGCCGCTCTTGAAGCGACCGAGCTGCAGGCCGTCGCGCGGCTCGCCAACGACGTGGCCGCCTGGCAGGCGCTTGCTGCAGTCGCCTCCGGCGCGCATTGCCGGCAAGCTTCCCGGGCTTTCGCAACTTTCGGCCGCCCTGACCACCGGCCTGCGACCGCTGGCCGAGATCGATCGAGCGCACCATTCAGCCCGATGGCTCGCTGGCCGACAACGCTTCGCCCGAGCTGAGCCGCATTCGCCGCGAGCAGGAGCGCCAGCAGCGGGTGATCGAAGAGAGCCTCCGCGCCGCGCTGCGCAAGCTCTCGAGCGATGGCGTCCACGCAGGAAGACCTCATCACCATTCGCGGCGACCGCTTCGTCATTCCCGTCCGCGCAGAGCTCAAGCGGCGCGTCTCCGGCGTGGTGCACGGCGCCAGTTCCTCGGGCCAGACGGTCTACGTGGAGCCTCTCGAAACCATCGAGCAGAACAACGAACTCGTCCGGCTCATCGAAGAGGAGCAGGCCGAGATTCATCGCATCTTTGTCGCGCTCACGCGCCAGGTTGGCGGCTACGCGCACGGCCCTGGTCGAAGGCGCGCGCGTGCTTGCGCTCGTCGACAGTCTGCAGGCCCGCGCCCGCTTTGCTCGCGACTACGATTGCGTGGCGCCCGCCAGTTACGCCCAGATCTGCTGCGCCTCGACGCCGCCCGCCATCCGCTGCTCGAAAAGCATCTGCGCACCACCGGCGGGCGCGTCGTCCCGCTCACGCTCGAACTCACCGCCGCAACTCGCCAGCTCATCATCAGCGGCCCCAACACCGGCGGCAAGACCGTGACGCTCAAGACCACGGCGCTGCTGGCGATGATGGCGCAGGCCGGATTGCCCGTGCCCGCAACGGCCGCGAGCTTTCCGGTCTTCACCGCGTTCCTTGCCGATATCGGCGACGCGCAATCGATTGAAGCCGAGCTCTCCACCTTTTCCGCGCACATCCTCAATCTCGATCGCCTTTCGCGGCTGGCCGACGCGCATTCACTTGTCCTGCTCGACGAACTGGGCTCGGCCACCGATCCTGAAGAAGGCTCCGCACTCGCAGTGGCCGTTGCCCACTACTTCCTCACCGCGGGTGCATGGTCGCTCATCTCCACTCACCACACTTCGCTCAAGGTCTACGCCGCCAATACTCCCGGCGTGCTCAACGCCGCCGCGGGCGTGGATGAAGTCACCCTGGTTCCGAATTACCAGCTGCGCCTCGGCGTGCCCGGCGCTTCGGCCGGCATTCAGACCGCAGCCCGTCTCGGGCTCAATGCAGAGCATCATCGCGGCTGCACGCCAGCGCCTGGGCTCCCAGCAGGTCGACATCGCCCGCTTCCTCGACCGCCTGCACAACGAACTGACGCAACTTGAAGCGGACCGCAAAGCCGCGCGCGAACAGCAATACGCACTGAATCAGGAGCGCGCCAGGCTCGCCCGCGAAGGCGACGTGGAACTGCGCAACCGCACCCGCGAGCTTGAAACCAAGCTGGCCTCGCTGCTCAAGGACTTCGAGTTCCAGATGCGCGAGACGGTGCGCGCCATCGAAGATCGCGCCGCGCAACAGAAGTTGTCAAAGGAAGCAGAACGCCGCATCACCCGCCTCCGCCGCGAGTTTCAAGAGAGCTTCAATCAGACCGTCGTCGCGCATCGCACCGGTGCAGACCAGGGCGACGTGAATGCGCAGCCGCATGTCCTCCGGCACATCGCCCCCGGCGACCAGGTTCGCATCAAGTCCATGAACAAGATCGCGGTCGTGCAGCGCGAAGTCGAAAAGGATGTCTTCGAAGTCGCTCTCGGCCCCATCAAGATGCGCGTCAAGCGCGACGAGTGCTCCGCACCTTCACCTCTTGGTGGAGATTCTGCGCAGGAGGGAAAGCGGCCCGACCCGCTGGCCGCGGCGCGCAAACAGAAGAATGTCCATGTCACCGTGACCAGCGCCAACACCGACGAGATGCGCATGGAGATCAATCTCATCGGCCGCACCGTCGATGAAGCGACTGAGGAACTGGAAAAATATCTCGACCGCGCTTTTCTCGCCGGTCTGCCGCGCATCCGCGTCATTCACGGACACGGCGCCGGAATCCTTCGCCGCGGTGTGCGGGAGTTCCTGAAAAGCCATCCCCATGTGGCGACCATCGCCGAAGCGCCCCAGAACGAAGGCGGCCAGGGCGCAACGCTGGTGGAACTGCGGCAATAACTCCCTTCGATTCTCCCGTGATGGATGTCAGCGAGTCGCGCAGGCCGGGTCAGCTGCCGCGCTCTTCCCGTCCAGCAAGATGCACGCAACGCCGTTGATATCGGTCGAGTAGGTACGTACTTTGGCAGCTTCCAATTCCGCGAGTACCTCCTCGCGGGGATGCCCGTAGCGGTTATGCAGGCCGCAGGAGATGACGGCCCACTGCGGCGCCACGCGTGCCAGAAACTCCGGCCGAGTCGAGGTCACGCTTCCGTGGTGACCCACCTTGAGCAACGTACTCTCAAGGCCGGACTCGGCCAGCATGGCCCGTTCAATCGGCTCCTCGGCGTCTCCCTCCAGCATTACGGACGTAGCTTGATAGGCCACACGCAGCACCAGCGAATCGTTGTTCGCAGGCTCCGCGCCGGGTTGGTAGTCGCGAAATGGCGCGAGCACATGAACCTGTGCATCGCCCAGCGAGAGCGAGTCCCCTGCACGCAAAGTGCTGACACGCACACCCAGTTGTTGCGCCTCAGCCAGCAGCGCGACGTAGGCCGCAACGCGCGGGTTATTGCCCACCCACAATGCATCGGGACGAAAATTGCGCAATACCGAGGGCAAGCCGCCCATGTGGTCGGAGTGGGCATGGCTCAACGCCACCACGTCGAGGTGGCGAATGCTGCGCGCCCAGAGCGCCGGCGATACAACCTCCTCGCCGATATCAAAATCCTGCGGAGCCTGCCGCGGACCACCGCCAAATCCGCCGCCATCTACCAGCAGTGTCTTGCCGTCTGGCGTAATCAACAGGATGGAGTCGCCCTGCCCCACGTCGATTGCTTCGACCAGCAGTGCATTGCGCGGATGATCGATGGGCCGCGGCGCAACAGCGGCAAAGGCCGCAAGCAATAGTGAAGCCCACGTTGCCCTGCGCGCCCAGCGGTTTCCCCGAGCCAGTATCATCGCCGCCGCCAGCAGCGCGCAAAAAGCGACCGATTGCCAACCCAACGGCGCGGGAATGCGAAAGTCGCCCAGCGCCAGCGATCCGAAAATGCGCACCAGCCAGACTCCGAAATGAAGAAACACAGCCACAAACATCGCCGGCAGCAGAGCGCCAGCCGGCCATACCAGCAGCGCTACCAGCGTCAGCAACGCAGCAGGCATCAACACCAGCAGCAGCGGCAGGATCAGCACGTTTACCGGCAGCGCAAACACCGTGATGCGGTGGAAGTAGATGGCCATAGGCAATGTCATCGCGAGTTCCACAACGCAGGAGACCACCAGCAGTTCAACTGCGCGCAGCACAAACCGCACTGACCAAGGAAAGATCTGCCATGCAACCTGTGAGGAAGCAGCTCGTTGCAATCGCCTTGCAATCATGCGCAATATCACCCGAAACTGCGCCAGGTACGGAGGCAACTTGACATCCAATGCGATAAGCCGCAGATCGCGCGTCGAGGTCAGATACGGATGCACAGTATTTTGCAAGAGCGGAGCGGCGACACCCGCAATTGAAATCACCGCAAGCAGCGTCATCTGCAGGCCGGAGTCGAAGAGGCTGCGCGGGCTCACCGCCAGCAGGCACAAAGACGCGAATCCGATCGTATTCAGTGCGCTGCGTTCGCGGTAAATAAGCGTGCCCAGCAGGTAAAGTGTCACCATCCACAGCGAGCGCTGCACGGGTGTCGCAAAACCCGTAAACAGCGCATACGCGAACGACGCCGCAATGGTGAGAAGCGTAGCGGGCACACGCGGCAGGCGCAGGCGCCGCGTAATCCAGAAAACGCAGCCCGCCAATATCGCCAGGTGAAATCCTGAAACCACCAGCATATGAAACGATCCGGTACGCTCAAACCCGACGCGCAGCGTGTGTGTCAGGTAGGTCCGGTCGCCGGTCGTCATCGCCGCCAGCATCACCGAGTCATCGTCGCTGAGCTGCAACGCTTTGGGCATGTGGCGCATGAGTGCAGGCAGTGCCAGCAGCCGCGCGCTGACGTTGTGCTGCAACCCGGCGATGCGGCAGGCCAGGGAACTGTCTTGCCCTTGACCAAGCCGTTCAACGCGTTCAATGCCGACGGATGCCGTGGATGTGATGCCCTGATCGAGCAGATAATCCGTGCGGCTCCAGGCGCCGGGATCACGATAAACCTCCGGCGGAAGCAAGCGCACCACGGCGCGCACTCGATCGCCGCAACGGAAGGGTTGCGCGCCCGCTTGGCCCTGCACTTCCGGAGGCCAGCGCACTGTCAGCCGCACGCCGCCATCGACCTGCGACTGCTCGTCGATAACGTCATTGACAACTTCAATGCTTGAGACGCGCAGATCGATTCGCTGTGAAGGGCCCTCCATCCGAGGCTCGTCAATGTTCTCGACCACTTCTCTGCGGACCGGCGCGACGTCCGTCACGGTGCCTTCAACGGTGCGCAACAAGCCGTCTGACAATGCGACGACATCGGGCGCGGGCGCTGGATGCGGCTCCATCTCCGCGCACCACGCGCCCAGCAGACACCACAGCACCGCGATAGGAATCCACGCAATGCGCAGCGCACGAAACGCCGCAATGCCGCACAGCACCGCGACTAGGGCCAGCGCAATCAGCACCACGCTCGGTCGCAGCCATGTTGCCCGCGCAATCGCGATTCCCACCGCAAATAACCATGCGGCATGGAACAGCGGGACCGCGCTCAGCCTTGCGGGGGCAGGACGTGACAGAGCGGGCCCGGTGGTAGTCGGTTCCGATTGCATTGCGCGTGCGCTGATAACTTGGTGTGCTGGTGATCAGCCTATCAGGCGCGCCGCAACCGGACCACTGTCTCGAGGTGGAAAGTCTGCGGAAACAGGTCGGCGAGCGTAACAGACTCAATGTTGTATCCGGAACTCACCAACTTTTGCAGATCGCGCGCCAGCGTGGCCGGATCGCACGAAACATACACCATTTCGGGAGCCGCGACAGAGCTGAGCAGCGCCGTAATTTCTGAGCCAAGTCCCGTGCGCGGCGGGTCGACGACGATGAGGTCTGGCTGCTCCTTGTGGCGCTTTCCCAGAAACGCGAGCGCATCCGCTCTCACGGCCGCGCCCGCTGTGCCGCTCAGATTCTCTTCGAGAGCCACCATCGCCGCAGGTGCGGACTCGACCGCAACCACGCGTTCGAAACTCGCTGCGAACTGCCGCGCAAACAGCCCTACGCCTGCGAAGAGGTCCCAGGCAAGCACGCCCTTGCAGCCCGCCGTCACCCGGTCGACGAGCGCGTCCACGAGCCAGCGATTCACCTGGAAGAATGCACCCTGATCCACGCGGTAATCAAACCCCGCAGCACGATAGGAGAGAGAGAGTGCGCCCCATCGCGCAACGGTGCGTGGCTGGCGCCCTGCAAGGCCTTCTGTAACCAACTCGACGCCTTTCAGCGCCGGAACTCGCTCGTTGAGTGCACGTGCAATATCGTCAACCTGGGCCTTCGCTGGGTTGGCGGTCATCATGCTGACGAGCAGTGCCGTTTCTTGAGCATCACAGAACAGCGAAATCTCGGCGGGACGTTGATGCATGCGTCGGAGAATCTCCGCTGCCGCCATCGCAGCGTTGACCAGCAGCGGCGCGGCAATCGGGCACTCGCTGATTGGAACCACCGCATGTGATCGCCGTCCGCGGTAGCCGGGATTCCCGTTCGCGTCCAAGGCGAGACGGATGCGATTGCGATAGCCCCATGGTTCAGCCGATAAAACCGTGATTTCAGCCGGCGCATGAACTCCGCCACGCTCCATAGTCTCGCGCAGAATCGCTTGCTTCAGCGCGAGTTGCGTTGCGTAGTCTGTGTGCTGGTAGCTGCAGCCACCGCAGACGCCAAAGTGGCGGCAGCCGGGCGCGACACGCTGAGGCGAAGCGACGACAATCTCTTCGGCTTCAGCCGTTGAGTATCCGCGCTTGTCCTGCGTGATGCGCACCTGCACCTGCTCGCCAGGCAGTGTGAGTGGAATAAACACAGCCTTTCCTTCGACGCGCGCCAGGAAATCACCGCCATAAACAGGCTTTTCAATCTGCACGAGTTCAGTTGGATGCGCGGTCATTGCTGGCTCATATAAAAAAGGCTCAACCGTGGCAATCCGTAGTGCACCAGCAGTTGTTTCTGCTCGAATTGGCGAGTTACCTGGCGGATTTGTACAACGCCCATCCGGCCACGGTATGGCGCCAGTTCCCGGGCTGCGTGTTCCTTGAGCGCGACGAGCAACTCTTCAGGAGCCGCCGCCTTGACCGCCTCGAAAAGCTTTTCTTCGAGAACCGTCAGTGTGCGTTCGAGCGCTTCGAGATCATGCGCAGCGGCACTCTCCGGCGGCTCGGCCCGCACCTCGCCCGCCAGTGTGCGCAGACGGGCCGCTGTTGCAGCACAAGCCTCCAATGCGATCGTTGCTGTCTCCAAAGCGGTCGCGGCCGCCTCAAGGTGCGCGGCCACCCGCTCGTGTTCAAATCCCGATTCGCGGCTTTCGCGCACTGCCGGTGCGCTGCCTGCCGCCGCTTCGCGCAGCTCTTCGGCTGCTTCCATCACCGCCTGCGCGCACCATGCCAGGCCGTTGACGCGGCGCATGCGGCCCCGCTTCTGTCGCGCTTCATACTTGTCAAAAGCAGCATCGATCCCCCGCAAAACGGCTTCCAGCGGAATGCCCGCCTCCTGCCAGGTTTCAATCAGCGCCCAATCGAGTGTGGAAAGCAACAGCAGGGCGCCGCGCCGCTGCTGAAAGCGCTCTTCAATCTCCGTAAAGTAGTTGAAATAGTTGCGCACGGCGGCCGCTCAGTGCGCGTGGCCGCGCGGGCGCGCTGCACGATTGCGCTCAAACAGGATGAGCAGCCCGTCGAGCGTGAGCATGTCGTCGATCTCGGAGATGAAACGCGAGTCCGCCGAAATCTGTCGCGCCAGGCCGCCCGTGGCCACAACGTGTGGCTGCGTGCCCAACTCGGCCACAATGCGCTCCAGAATCCCGTCGACGAGACCGATGTAGCCGTAATAGAGCCCACTCTGCAGATGGGTGACCGTATTAGTGCCGATCACTTTGGGAGGACGCTTGATTTCTACGCGGCTCAGTCGGGCTGCCCGCGAGAAAAGCGCTTCTGCGCTGAGTCCAAGGCCCGGCGCAATGGCCCCGCCAATGTATTCGCCCTTTGCCGACATCACGTCAAACGTAGTCGCCGTGCCAAAATCCACCACCACGCACGGCCCGCCGTAGCGTTCAAAGGCCGCGATGACATTCACCAGACGATCCGCGCCCAGATCCGCGGGGTTGTCCTGCAGCACCGGCACGCCCGTCTTGATTCCCGGCTCCACAAACAGCGGCTGCACGTGGAAGTACGACTCGCACATCTCGCGCAAAGTCGCGTCAACCGGCGGCACTACCGAGGAGATGATGATGTGCGTGACCTGATTGGGCGCCATGCCATGCATCTCAAACAGGTTGACGAAAAACACGCCGTACTCATCCACCGTCTGAGAGCGGTGCGTCGTCACCCGCCAATGCGCGGCTAGTGTCGGCGGCGCCGAATCAAGCTGGTAGAGTCCAAGCACCGTATTCGTGTTGCCCACATCCAAGGCAAGCAGCATCTGTCAGCCTATCTCCGCGGCGCGAATCCCGCCCGTTTGCACCGTGACGACTCCGCTCTCGGTGCGCACGCGCAGGAATCCATGCGCATCCAGTCCCTCAGTCAATCCGGTACAGGCCTGCGGGCCATGCACTTCAACGCGCCGCTCGCGAATCCACGTGGAAGCCCGCTCGACGCGCTTGAGGAGTGCGGTCGCCGCTGTCGATTCACGCAGTCTTGCAGCCTCGCGCTTCAGCGATTCTAGCAGGGAAACGAGTAGAGCCTGGCGGCTGATGGGACGGCCCGTTTCCAGGTCCAACGAGGTTGCGGGAGTCGCGAGTCCCAGGTCGAAGGCGCGTTGGTGAACGTTGATACCGATGCCCACAACCGCAAAGCTCACCTGGCCGTTTTCGATCTTCGATTCCACCAGGATGCCACCCGTCTTGCGCTTGGCAATCATCAAATCGTTGGGCCACCGCAAATCGACTTCGAGCCCGCTCGACTTGCTGACCGCCTCTACCGCCGCCAATCCAGCGGCCAGAGGCAACAAGGGCAACCGGGCGACTGGAATTTCCGGCCGCAGCAACACGCTCACATACAGCCCCTGCCCCGCGGCCGATTGCCACGCATGATCGCCGCGCCCGCGCCCTGCGTGCTGCTCATCGGCAAAATAGACCGAGCCGTGCGGCGCTCCGCTGCGTGCGGCACCCAGCGCATCGGTGTTCGTAGAGCCAGTGACCGGTGAGAAATGCAGCTTGCCCGCGAAGAGGGTGCCCGTAAGCGCGGCATCGAGCGCGGCCAGGTCATACACGGCTTAACTCGGCTCCGCCACAATGCTCATCGAAATATCGGCTGCTTTGGCAGAATGCGTCAGAGCGCCCACGCTGATGAAGTCCACGCCGGCTTCGGCATAGGCGCGAATGTTATCGAGCACGATGCCGCCTGAGGCTTCGATCGGAATCCAGCCCTTCTCCTCGCGAATCCGGTCGACGGCGGTCTTCACCTGCGCGGGTGTCATGTTGTCGAGCAGCAGGGCGTCTGCGCCGCATTCAAGCGCCTCATTCAATTCATGGGCATTCCGCACTTCGATCTGCACACGTTGGCCCTTCTGGCGCCGCTCCAGCGCGTGTGTGAGCGCGGTGCGCAACCCGCCGCCGAGCGCAATGTGGTTGTTCTTGATCAGGATGCCCGACGAGAGATCGAGGCGATGATTGGTCCCTCCGCCGCACAATACTGCGTATTTTTCAAGCGCCCGCAGACCCGGCACCGTCTTGCGCGTGTCGAGTACGCGCGCCTTGGTGCCCTGAATCGCGTCGACATATTGGCGGGTGAGGGTGGCGATGCCGCTGAGGTGCTGCATCAGGTTCAGAGTGACGCGCTCGCAACTCAGCAGCACCCGGGCGTTGTGGCGTATCACGGCCAGCACCTGGCCCCCATGCACGCGCACGCCGTCGAAGATCTCAGGGTGGCTGATGACTTCAAATCGCGTGTGCGCCGGAGGGCGCGGATCAAGGCGGGCAAAGATCTCGAGCAGTCGCGGCACCGCTCCCAGACCGGCGACGATCATCTCCTGCCGAGCCAGAATGGACGCCGACGCGCGCAGGCCGGGATCAATGGTCACGTTGGTCGTGGCATCGCTTGCAGCCTTGTCTTCCACCAGGGCCTGCTCCAGCAATGCGTCAATGCGGCTACTCTTCCAGTCCATGTTTCTTCTTTCAGATGTTCAAGATCGGGTCTGCGACTTTTTTTGTAGAAGAAAGTTATAAATGACTTTCTTGACCCTGTCATCCGCCCCGGCAAGCGAATACATCAGGGTTCGGTTGCGCCGGTAGATCTGAAGTGCAAATCTGGGCTCAATGTCTGGGAACAGTTCGAGAATCCATTGCCAGATTCGGGGCTTTCCAAACTTGTTGCGGTCGACAAAGAGAACGTCGCCGAGGTCGATGAACCAGAGAAAAGAAGAGATATTCAGGGCGTCGCGCACAAAAATCCGATAGCTCGTTAAAAGAATGTACTCCCCACGGCTCGCCCCACGCGAAGCTCCGCCGGACAGGTCGACAAACGCCAGCACCTTCTCAGCGTTTTCAAGGCGGCTGGCGAGAATGATCTCATTCGCATAGGGAGAAAAATGCGGCGCGACGAAACAATAGGGTATGCCCCCGAAGGATAGGGGAAACCCGTCGTCGCTTTGGGGTGTGCCGGCAGCGTGGCCGCGCATCGGCCCGTCAGCCCTGTCCGCGGGCTGAGCAGAGGCGCGCTTAGGCCATAATTCGACCGGGGTTTCGCAGTGCTCCAGCAACTCGCGATAGGCAACCTGAATGCGTTTGAAATGCTCTTCTGCCTCCGCGCGTTGAGCCGGCATCTTTTCGAATCGGTCAGGATGCCAGAGTTTGGCTTCGGCCCGAAAAGCCTTGCGAACCGCTGCCTGCGTAGGAGGCTTGGGAGCAAAACCAAGGGTCTTAGCGTGTTGGAGACACTGTTGACAGGCACAGGGCATTCTGAAGTTTATCCAGATAGACCATCAAGGTCTCGGCGCAGCTTCTCCCGGAGATGCAAGTCTTCTTCCAACTGCTTTCTCAAGTTTTCCACGACCTGCTGAGGAGCCTTAGAGATGAAGCCCGGATTGTTCAACTGATTTTCTGTGCTTGAAATTCTTTTCTCGATCCTGGCCAGATCCTTTGTCAACCGCTCGCGCTCGGCGGCGACGTCAATTTTTCGCTCGTAGACAACGGCAAACTCGTATAGCAATGACGAAGTTTTCGTAAGTCTCGGGGCGATTTCGCCGACGAACCGGACCTCGCTTACCCGGGCTAGACGTTCGATGATCGTCAGGTTGTCTGCGAAGCTGTTTTTAATCGGCCCTGGCTCGATTCGAAGTTCAATCGGAACACTTTCCCTCTCGGGAACTCCGATTTCCTTGCGAAGTGCACGAATCTGTTCGATGAGAGACTGCACCATGTTCATAGCATTGATGGTGCCATCAGCCTGTAGTGTAGTGTCTGCCGAGATGGGATATCGCGTCAGCGCAATCGACTTCGCTGGCGGATTGCCATCATACACCGCGTGCCACAGCTCCTCCGTAAGAAACGGCATGATGGGCGAGAGCAGCCGCAGCGCCGCTTCAAACACCGAGACCAGCGTCGTGAGCGCGGCTCTTGTCTTGACGTGATCCGCCGTTTCGGAGAAGTCCAGACGCAACTTCACGATCTCCAGATACCAGTCGCAAAAGCTGCCCCAGAAAAACTGGTAGATCGTATTAGCCGCATCGTCGAAGCGGCAGTTCTCAAGCGCCTGATTCACCTTCGCGGCGGTCTCGTGCAACTCCGCAACAAGCCATCGCGCTTCCAATGGCGCGTCTTCGCTAACCGCAGGCATTCCGCCGAGCGCGGCAGGATCAACCGTGATGCCGATCTCCGCCGCACGGTCCACGTTCATAAAGATGAACCGCGCCGCATTCCAGATCTTGTTGGCGAAAGCGCGATAGCCCTCGGTCCGCGCAATGTTGAAGGCGATGTCCGTTCCGGGCGAAGCCATCGACGCCAGCGTGAACCGCACCGCATCCGTCCCGTATTGTTTCACGATCTCAATGGGATCGACCACGTTCCCTTTAGTCTTCGACATCTTCTCGCGGTTGGCATCGCGCACCAGCGCGTGAATGTAGACCTCGCGGAAGGGAACTGACTCCGCAAGAGAGCGGGGGGAGCCGTCAGGCATTGCCGGGGTCCCCAACGACGGGTCCTTGTCGTTGGGGTGGATCGGTACATCGCCCGCGAACCAGCATCCCAGCATGATCATCCGCGCCACCCAGAAAAACAGGATGTCGAAGCCCGTGACCAGCAGATTGGTCGGATAGAACGCGTCGAAATCGCCGCGGTTCTCGGCGGTAATATGCGGCCAGCCGAAGACCGAAACCGGCAGCAGCCCCGATGAGAACCACGTGTCCAGCACGTCGGTCGATTGCGTAATCTTGTCGGAGCCGCAATGCGCGCAGCGGGTCGGATCCTCGCGCGTCACCGTGGTCTTGTGGCACACACTGCAATGCCACGCCGGAATGCGATGGCCCCACCAAAGCTGCCGCGAGATGCACCAGTCGTGGATGTTTTCCATCCAGTTCAAATAGGTTTTCTCGTACATCTCCGGGGTGAAGCGGACGTGTCCCTCTTTCACTGCCGCAATGGCTTTATCCGCAAGCGGTTGAATCTTGACAAACCACTGCAGCGAGAGTCGCGGCTCCACGACCGTCTTGCAGCGGTCGCAATGGCCAACATTGTTCGTGTAGTCCTTTACCGCGCCGAGCAGGCCCTGCGCTTCAAGGTCCGCGACAATCTTCTTCCGCGCCACATAGCGGTCAAGCCCCGCATACGCCCCGCCTTCAGCATTGATGTGGGCCGTATCATCCATCACGTTGATGGAGGGAAGATTGTGCCGCTGGCCCATTGCGAAGTCATTCGGATCGTGCGCCGGCGTCACCTTCACCGCTCCCGTACCGAATTCTGGGCTGACCCACTCATCCAAAATGACGGGGATCTCCCGGCCCACCAGCGGCAGGCGCAACTTCTTGCCGTGCAGGTGCAGATAGCGTTCGTCCGCGGGATGAATCGCCACAGCCACATCGCCCAGCATGGTCTCGGGCCGCGTCGTGGCCACGGTCAGGAACTCACCGCTCACCTTGCCGCCCTCATCGAGTACGGGATAGCGAATCTCCCAAAGGTGCCCTTTGTGCTCGTCGTAGACCACTTCCAGGTCGCTGATGGCGGTCTGGCAGCGTGGGCACCAGTTCACGATGTACGCGCCCCGATAGATGAGCCCTTGCTCGTAAAGCTTTACGAAGGCCTCCCGCACCGCAACGGAGAGCCGCTCGTCCATAGTGAAGTACTCGCGCTCCCAGTCGACCGAGGCGCCCAGTCGCTTCATCTGGCCGAGGATGGCGCCTCCGTAGTGCCGCCGCCACTCCCACACGCGCGCTACAAAGGCCTCGCGACCCATCTTTTCGCGGGTCGTGCCTTCGCTGGTGATCTGCCGCTCCACCAGCATCTGGGTTGCAATGCCGGCATGGTCGGTGCCCGGCACCCACAGGACCCGGTCGCCGCACATCCGGTGCCAGCGAACGAGAATGTCGCTCTCCGTGTGCTCGAACATATGTCCCATGTGCAGGTTGCCGGTCACATTGGGAGGTGGCAGTAAAACCGAGAAGGGCTGGCCGTCCAGGCGGCGTTCGTTTGAGGGGGCGGACGCGGCGAAAAGCTTCTCGCGCACCCAATACTCGGCCCAGTGATCTTCAATGGCGGTCGGGTCGTATGCTTTCGGCAAATCGTGAGGCATGAGGGTTGTTTTGAGCCCCCATGGGTTGCGCTAAACCCCAATTCTTTGAGGCTTTCGAGCGAGGGGGGACCACCCCTCACCTTAGCACATGCGGCTCATCAGGATCTTGGCCGGTCGGTGCTGAAAAGCGCTAGGCGGCGAGGGCTTATGCCCTGTCCGACCCTCCGAGGGCAAAAAGCAAACAGGCCGCGCCCAAACGGGCGCGGCCTGTGTAGAACTCCAGCTGTCAACCTAGAACGGGTTGAGCTTCGCAAGTCCCTTCTTCTTTTTCTTCTTGCTTGAGGACTCATCGCTAAGATCCGGCTTGGGCGCTTTCTTCTTGCCGCCCGTCGTATTGGTTTGGGTCGGAGACTGGCCCGGCTTGATGTCGTTGACCTGAAGCGGGGCTTCCGCCGGCTTTTCGGCGGCTGGCAACGCCGTATCGACTGGCCCCACCCCCTTCACCAAGGCATTGGGATCGGCCGCAGCAGAACCGGACGGTGCGTTGACGATCGAAACGCCTACGCCTGTCCCTCCTTCGGGAGCGGCAAGCTGCACCGGAGCTTCGGAGGGCTGATCGCTGCGCGGAGGCTCATTCGCTCCAGTGGGCGTAGGCTTGGCGACAGCCTCAGCGGGCTTGCCTGCATTCATGGCTTCTTTGAACATCGCGAGGTTTTCCTTGGTGATCTCCGGCGCGATGGTTCGATTTGGGTCATCGAGGCTCGGTTCACCCACGTGCACTGCTTCGACTACCGTCGGCCCGTGCTTGATCAGGTCAAGAGCTCTTGTCGGTAAAGTGCACAGGCTGCGCGGCTGCGTTCTTCCGCGTCGTTTTCGGCGATTGCCGCCTGGTCGGCTCGGGAATCGGCCGGTTCATCGCCACCAGCCGGTCGCGTGCATCCTCAACGCGCGGCGCCATCGGATAGCGGGTAATCACCTTGTCGTAGGCTGCTGCTGCCTTGTCCTGGTACATTGCGCGCAGCCGTTCCTTCAACGCGCCGGGCAGATTGGGAGCCATCTGAATCGCATGTGCGCTCAGCTCGCGTAGGCATCGCCAATGCCAAGCAGGGCCTGGTCGCTCTTGGAGTACAGAGGATAGGTATCGACAACCGTCTGCAAGCGGGCAATTGAAGCTGGGTATTGTTCCTGGGTCTCATAGAACAGGCCGATTTGCGTCTCGCGCTCGGCCAGAACCTCTTCCACATCGCGCAACTTCTGCTTGGCGCGCGGCACCAGCGTCGAGTCGGGGAATTGGTTGATCATCACCCGGTATTCCTGCTCGGCGCGTTGCGCGTTGGTATAGTCGCGGTCGGGCTTCTCCATCTGCTCGTAGTAGATGTCGGCTACCTTCATCTGTGCCTCAGCCGCTTCGGGAGCATTGGGGAAGAAGGTGATGAAGTCCTTGTATTCGGCTTCAGCCTGGGTCAGCGCCGCCGTGCCGCCCTCCTTGAACCAGGTGTCGCCTACAGCCAGCTTGGCGCGCATCCGATACTCCGAATCGGGATAGGTATTCAACAAGGTCTGCAGCGTAAGCCGCGCTACATCGTAGCGGCCCTTTTTCAGGGAGAGCATAGCCTTGTCGAAGAGAACCTTATCGGGTTGGCTCGACTTCACATCTGCCAGTGGATTGGCGCTCAGGTCCTGGTCTTTCTTGTGCTTGGGCTTCTTATCACTGGCTTGGGCTGAAACCCCGGCCAGAACCGCTACCGCTAATGCGGCCGCAGCAATCTTGTGTGACAACCGGTTCATACCACCTCGTTGGAACAACGGCCAGCTAACCGGCCGTCGTCTTGATCCTTCTAGTAAATCTTACTTGCTGCAGCCTCGCGGGCCGCCGCCAAAAGCGCACGTGCATCCTGCTCGGGACGTCCCGCGCCGAACACGGCGTTTCCCGCCACCAGCAGGTCCGCTCCTGCTTGGACGACCTGGGCCACCGTGTCGTGAGCCACTCCGCCGTCCACCTCGATCTTAAATGCCAACCCCATTTCCTGGCGCAACTCGGCCAACCGCCGGATTTTATCCAGCGAAAATGGAATGAACTTCTGCCCGCCGAACCCTGGATTCACGCTCATCACCAGCACATGGTGAACCATGGGCAGAATGTCGATCAGCAGATCGACCCGCGTGGCCGGATTGATGACCACCGCCGGCTTCATGCCATGGTGCTCGATCAGTTCTAGCGAGCGGTGCAGATGCCGGCATGCCTCGTAGTGAACGCTGGCCCAGTTGGCCCCGGCGTCGGCAAACGCAGGGATGAATTCGTCAGGGTTTTCGATCATCAAGTGGCAGTCGAGTGGCAGGTCGGTGGCTCTGCGCAGGCACTCCACCACCGGCGGCCCAATGGTGATATTGGGGACGAAGTGGCCATCCATGATGTCCACGTGGATGGCCGTGCCGCCACCCCGTTCGGCAGCCGCAACTTCCTCGGCCAACCGCGCAAAATCCGCCGACAGAATCGATGGCAGCAGCTCAACCATAGGCCTCGCTCGCGCGTCTTCCCACCCCGCCAGTGTATCAGCCGGAGGAGTCGGCGAAAGGGGATTTGTTACTACGCTCGGTTGGGGGCCGTCAGCATCTTCGCCGCTACGCGTCCCACCCCGCGCAACAGCGCCTTTACCGGCCACGCTCCCTCCGCATCGGGGAAGAAAATCTCGCCGGGGCGCCGCACTTCAGGCCGGTAATACCAGCGTTTCAGGAGGGCGAGGTGCCCTTGGCGGATCGTGCCCGATAGCGGCTCCTCACGCGAGGACAGCAGAGCCAGGGTCGCATCCATGCGCGCTTCGAGCACGCCGCGGGCAGGCCTCATCGGTGCGGACACGACCGCATCAGCCGCGGCTCCCAGGGTAGCTTCAGCGTCCGGCGATGAAATCGCGCGGATATCTGTTCCCTGATCCCTGTTCCCTGATCCCTGCCCTACGATCCCTCTTCCCTGTTCCCTGATCCCCGTCTGCTCCGGAACCGGCTCAAGGGCCAAGGGATGGGCGAAAAGCGAACTGGAGCCTGATTGCTCGTTCTGAATGCGCATGCCCAGCGTCGAAAATCCCGCCGGACCGCGCAGCCTGCCATTGTCAAAAAGAAAGACGGCGACTTCGTCCAGATTAGTGGAGGCCTGCAAAATCACCCCGCGCAACTGGCTCAGTGGACGTACTAGCTCCGGAGCCAGCGCGCGCACGCTCTCCACGCGCTGCACCTGGGCGTGAATCGCAGCGGCGGTCTCGAATTCCATCCTGGCCGACGCTTCGTCGCGTTCCGTGCGCAGCACCACCAACCGGCTCTCCCCACGCGTGGCCAGAAAATCCTGGACCGCCGCAGCCTCTTTTTCATAGCGCTCGTCAGTGCAACCCTTGAAGCAAGGAGCGAGGCACATCTTCATTTCCGAATAAACGCATCCCGGATAACTGGGATCGGGATCCAGTTCGAAGGTGCAGCGGCGCAGCAGGAACAGCTTCAGAGCCTCTTCGCTGTAGCGTTCCGCCGCCGCGCGCGAAGCAAACGGCCCATAGGCCCACTCTGCCTCCCGCTGGCTGGGCCGGTTGGTCACCGTGATCCGCGGATAAGGATTGCTCCCAAGAAATCGCACAAATGCCGGAGCCCGCAGATGCATGCGCTCCAGTGCCTTTGCGCCGTAGATTCCTTCCAGAAGAGAAAACTGCGCCAGCAAAGACTCGAAATCCGACCCCGTGAGTCGCCACGCAATCCGCCGTACTCGCCCAGCCAACTGCAATCGCCGGGGATGTTTCGGCGAGGGCTGCAGCAGCCTTTCCAGGCGCCCGCGCAGGTTGGGCGTGCGGCCAATGTAGGGCTCGTCTTTGGCTTCTGCTCCGTAAAGTGCAAACACCGCAGGGCTCGCCGGCAATTGAGGCAGCGTGGTCCGTGCGTTTGCCGGATCGAAGGCGATGCTCTCAAGCTCAATCGGCACGGCCGCTCCCAGCTCCCGTTCCAGGCTCACGCTCCCGCGATGGTCATGCCGTCGATGCGAAGCGTCGGCGAGGCTACCGAGCCGCGGAAGACCAGGTCGTTGCCAATGGCGGTGACGTTTTTAAACATCTCACCCAGGTTCCCGGCAACGGTGACTTCTTCCACTGCATGCGTCAGTTGGCCGTTCTCAATCCACAACCCTGTCGCGCCGCGGGAGTAGTCGCCGGTCACCAGATTGGTGCCAAAGCCCATCAGGCTGGTGACATAAAGCCCCGCGGGAACCTCTGCGAGGATTTGCTCTTTTGACAGGTTTCCGGGCGCCAAATAAAGATTTCCGCAGCCGATACCCGGCGTGCCGGCCAGCCCGCGCGACGCGTTGTGCGTCGATTTCATGCCCAGCTTGCGCGCCGTGTAGGTATTCAGCAGGTAGTTGCGCAGCACTCCGTTTTCCACCACGAGATTGCGCTGTGACGGCAACCCTTCGCCATCAAATGGCGACGTCCCAAAGCCGCCAGCTCCAGTCGGCAGCATCATCGTGTGGTCGTCCACGATGGTCACGGCAGCCGCCAGCGATCTGCTCTCCCAGCCGACCCGCGAGAAACGATGCACCGCGCCAGATCGAATCGCCCGAAGCCGCTTCAAAGATCGACCCGATCAGCGACCGCGCCACCTCCGGCGCAAACACGATGGGTACCTGCTGCGTGGGCACGCGCCGCGCTCCCAGACGCCGAACGGCCCGCCGCGCCGCTTCCTTGCCCACCGCCTCAGGCGACTCCAGATCACGCCAGCCGCCGCGCGCTACTGACCACCAGCCGTCGCGCTGCATCTTCCCGTTCGCGTCCACGGCCAGGGGGGCGGCGGAAACCCCGGCATAGCTGGTGCGATAGCCGCCCACAAAGCCGCGCGAGTTGGCCAGCACCTTGCGACCGCTGGCCGCCTCAAAGCTGCCGCCATCGGAGTTGGTGATGCGCGGATCAGCCGCCAGGGCCGCGGCCTCCGCCCGCCGAGCCCACTCGATGCGCTCCGGCCCCGCCAGCGAGTACACATCGTCGTAATAGAGGTGCTGATCGCCTTCGAGCAAGCCAAATTCGCCTGTCTCGGGCAGCCCGGCAAACGGGTCCTCTTCGGTGACTTTCACCAGCGCCATCGCGCCGTCCACAAGCTGGCGAATGCCCTCTGGAGTCAGATCGCTGGTGCTGGTTGAGGCCGACCGCTTGCCCACCAAAACGCGCAGTCCCAGTCCCCGCGAGCCCGACTCCTTCAGTGTCTCCACTTCGCCCATGCGCACGTTGACGCTGAACTCGTCGCCTTCGCGCGCCACCGCCTCGGCGTCGCTCGCGCCCGCCTTCATGGCGAGGGAGACCACGTCAGCAGCCAGGGTTTCGAGGTCCAAACCAGTCACTTCGGATTGTGTTGCGGTTTTAGGCATGTCCTCAAGCTATCAAAACCGGGTTGTCGCGCGTTCAGGCGATTCAAACTACCTGCCCGTTCCCCCCACCGTCATCTTGTCCAGCTTGATGGTCGGCATGCCCACGCCCACCGGCACGCTCTGGCCGTCCTTGCCGCAGGTGCCGATGCCCTCGTCCAGCTTCAGGTCGTTGCCCACCATCGACACGTATTTCAGCGCCTCGGGTCCGTTGCCGATCAGCGTCGCGTCGCGCACCGGCGCGGTCATCTTGCCGTCTTCGATCAGGTACGCCTCCGACGCCGAAAAAACAAACTTGCCGTTCGTGATGTCCACCTGCCCGCCGCCGAAGTTCACCGCGTAGAGTCCGCGCTTCACGCTGCGCAGAATGTCTTCCGGCGCATCGTCGCCGGCCAGCATGTAGGTGTTCGTCATGCGCGGCATGGGAATGGACTGATAGCTCTCGCGCCGGCCCGAGCCCGTGTTGGCGATGCCCATCAGCCGCGCCGAAAGCTTGTCGGTCAAATAGCCCTTCAGCACGCCGCCTTCGATCAGCACCGTCTCCTGGGTGGCCGAGCCCTCGTCGTCCACGTTCAGCGAGCCGCGCCGCCCGGCCATCGTTCCGTTGTCGACCACGGTCACTTTCGAGCTGGCCACCGGCTGCCCGATCAGTCCCGTGAACGCCGAAGTCTTCTTGCGGTTGAAGTCGGCTTCGAGGCCGTGGCCCACCGCCTCGTGCAGCAGAATTCCCGGCCATCCCGGCCCCAGCACCACTTGCATCTCGCCCGCCGGCGCAGGCACCGCGCCCAGTTGCAGAATCGCGCCTCGCGCCGCCTCCTGCGCCAGGTGCTCCGGGCTCTTTGAACCCAGCAAATTGCTCCAGGCCTGCGCGTCCGCCGCCGCCCGCCGATCCCTTGGTCGTGACCGCGCCGTCTTTCGCGATCACAAAAACGTTCAGCCGGCAAAGCGGTTGCGTATCGCTGGCGAAAGCGCCGTCCGAGGCCGCAATCAGAATCCGCCGCAGCTCTTCGCTGTAGCTCGCCCGCACCTGCACCACGCGCGGATCGTAGGCGCGCGCTGCGCGGTCGGCGCGCAGAATCAGCTCCAGCCGCGCCGCCAGGTCCAGGTCGAATCCGCCCAGCGGAACAGGATACAGATCGGCGGCCGGCGTCTTCGGTAAATCCCTGCACCGGCTGTTTCGCCGGACCGGAAGCAATCAACGCCGCCGTCCGCGCCGCGTGCAGCAGCCGCTCCGGGCTCAGGTTGTCGGTGTAGGCGTAGCCGGTCCGCTCGCCCGAAAGCACGCGAATGCCGCAACCGGCGCTGGTTCCCTGGCTGGCGGACTTGACGATCTGCTCGTCCACGCCCAGCGCGGTCGCCGTAACCGATTCGAAATAAAGGTCGGCGTAGTCGCCGCCCGCTGAAAGAGCCTCGCCCAGGCAGCGCTCCAGCAGCCGCTCGGTGATGCCGAATTTCTCAAAAAAGTAACGTCTATGGCTTGCATTAGGGGAAGCAGCCGGAACAGTCATCATATTGTTTAGATTACGCTTCTCCGGGAGCGGATGCAGCGAGCCTCTTTCCCGTTCCATTCTTGATGCCTGAGGCCGTTCCAACACACCGCCTTCTCCGCAATCGTGCTACATTTGGGCCATGAAAAAGATCCTCCTTGCTGCGCTTCTCTTGACGGTGTTTGCCAGTCCGGTTTTTGCCGCTGTCACGCATCACCACCACCACCATCACCACGCCCATAGGAAAGCCTAGGCGTGAGCCGACCCGCAGCCTGGAACAACTTTTCCGATCTGCTGCTCGACGGCTGCTCCACCTCGATGCCCTGCGAGGGCGGTTTCGCGGTCCATCCTGCGTACCGCTCAACGCAGTTTTCTCTTTTGATACAGTTCCTTTGGTGATATACCGCCGAGTCTGGCTTCGTGCTACATTCGGGCCATGAAGCAGATCGTCGCGGCAATCCTTGTATCGTTGGCGTTTGCCATCCCGGCTGTCGCCGAGCAACATCCGGTCGCACATCATCCGAAAGCGGTTCACCCCAAGGCAGTCCATCCCAAGGCGAATCACCCCAAGAATCCCCATCTCAAGAACTCCAAGGCCCACTACCATAACCACCGTCTCAAGAACTAGTCGCAACGGCCCTAAGGCGTTGCACGTCCGCGACCGCATCCGGTTGCGCTATCCCGCCCTCTCAAGGAATCATGTGTAAGGGCTCCCATGACACAGCAGGACGATCTTCGTTATCCCGTTGGGCGTTTCAGCGCCCCGGCCGGCTCCATCGCCGGCGTTCGCTCGGAATATATTCAAACTTTGCGGGCGCTGCCTGACCATTTGCAGGCCGCCGTCTCCGGCCTCAACGACGCGCAACTCGACACGCCCTATCGCGAGGATGGCTGGACGGTGCGCCAGGTGGTGCATCACGTAGCCGACAGTCACGCCAATTCTTATGTTCGCTTCAAGCTCGCGCTCACTGAAGACTGGCCCACCATCAAGCCTTACGACGAGGCTGCCTGGGCCAACCTGGCCGACAGCCGCGTTATGCCTGTTGCTCCGTCTCTCTCGTTCATCGGCGCGCTGCACCTTCGCTGGGTAGCCCTGCTTGAACCTCTTTCGGAAGAGGACTTGCAGCGCGGCTACAACCACCCCGTAATGGGCCGCCAGAATCTGGCTACAGCCTTGGCGCTCTATGCATGGCATTCGCGCCACCACACCGCCCACATCACCAACCTGCGCGCGCGTATGAGCTGGTAGGGTTCCCGCATGAGCCCGGTCGAATCCATCCCATCCGCCGGCCAGCTCACCCAAAACATCGAAGAATACCTGGCCCAGCACCCGGCAGCCGCTGTGCTCGAGGATGGCCGCGTTCTGTTTGATATGCGCACCGCCCGCTACGCCGTGAGCGAGCAGCACGGGCGCTGTCTCCTGCAGTTGTGGAGCGAGGAACGCAATCTGATGCGCACCGTGGTCGAAGTGCAGCAGCGCGCCCAGTGCCTGCGTCTGCTCACCCGTCGCATGGGGGCAACCAAACCGCAGGCATTGGAACTCGTCCCGACCTGCGATCGTCGTACTCCAACGGTTCGCGATACCGCCCGGCGCAACTACCAGCGCCTCCTCGAGCGCGCACTTACTCGCGCTTTCATCGGCTCCAAAGTCGATGGCCTGCGATCCGCCATGGACCTCGAGCACAGCTTCGGGCCCGCTTATGTCCGCGGCCGCCTGTTGCGTGGCGCCGCCGCGGACGCCGTCATCGGCATCAGTGAGTCCGAATCCTCCGCCGCCATCGATCGCATTCTCACTTTGGGAATTCTGTGGCTCGACTATTGTCGCCAGCATGGAGACGGGCGACGGCATTTTGGCGGCCTTAAGATCATCGTTCCGCCCGGCGCATGGCGGACAACCGCAGAGCGCATTGCCTGGCTCAACCACGCAGCCGCCGACTTTCAGCTCTTCACCCTCGACGAACGAAGCGAAGAATTGGCGCTGTTGGACTTCCGCGACACCGGCAATCTGCAATCGCGGCTGGTCCACGCGTTTTCGCCTGCAGCGGCCATCGGGCGCTGCCAGTCCGGCATCGACCGTCTCCTTGAGCTTGTTCCGGTCGGTTCAAAAGAACGAGTGGAGATTCGGCCTCGATCGGCCACTGAAACCGGACTTCTGCTGAATGGATTGGAGTTTGCAAGGGTGCGCCATGGAGTGGCAGCCCACTCCTTCGCCCGCGAACAGGAGATCACCTTCGGCGCTGGCGCCAACGAAACACCTTTGACCGACGAAAACGAGGGGCTTTGCCGCGATCTGCTTGCGCGTCTGTTCCTCAACAGGCACGCTGGCGGCACTCACGCCGACCCCCTTTTTCGCCTCCAGCCCGAGCGTTGGCTTGAGTCTCGCCTGCGCGGGAAAATCGGCGAACTGCTCCCCGGCCTGCGCAGCGATTTGATGTATTCGCAGGTGCCGGCGCTCTCCACCGGCGACCGTGGCATGCTCGACCTGCTCACTCTCGATCGCAACGGCCGCCTGGTCATCATTGAACTCAAGGCCGACGAAGATTTGCACCTGCCGGTGCAGGCCCTGGACTACTGGATTCGCGTCAAGGCGCTCAACGAGGACCGCCCGGCAGGCCCCGCCGGGCGCCCCCTTTCGGCGTTCGAACGACAGGGTTATTTCCCAGGGGCTGAGGTTTCTCCGCTTCCCCCGCGCCTTCTGCTGGCCGCCCCGGCGCTCCGCATTCATCCCGCCAACGAGCCGGTGCTGCGGTATTTCTCACCCCAGGTCGAGTGGGAACTCATTGCCCTGGCAGAGCATTGGAGGACGGAACTCACGGTGGTTTTCCGCAAGCGGAGCGGCGATACCCGCACTTGACAGCTATTTGCTAAGTGTCCTGAGTCTGAAATACGCAGCACAAAACTGGTTGTCATTCTGAGCGAACGGGGCCCCGAACGTCTCTCAGTTCGGGGGTGGTGAGTCGAAGAATCCGCGGTTGTTCTTCGATGAACTTCAGACTCACCACACTGGTGTCCTGAGTCTGAAATACGTAACACAAAACTTGCTGTCATTTTGAGCGAACGGGGCCCCGAACGTCTTTCAGTTCGGGGATGGTGAGTCGAAGAATCTGCGGTTGTTCTTCGATGAACTTCAGACTCACCACACTAGAGCTTGTTTCAAAAACCCGCTTTGTATCAGGGCATGACTTCATAGGCTGCGGAAAGACTCTTTGCCTTGAAAGGGCACGACTTCAGTCGCGCCGTAAGTGCGACAAAATAAGGCCCTGGCTTCAGCCACTGAGGGACGTTCTTGGGAGACTCTCCCCATATTCTGGCCTCTCTCCGCAACCTGTTCAGTCGTGCCGAAAAGGGCTTCAAGAACGAAGGGTTTTAACCCCCTGAGGTTCCGAGCCCAGACACTCAACCGGCATTTTTAAAACACGCTGTAGCTCAAAGTACGTTTGCGAGGGAGGCGTTCATCCCCTCAAAAACTCCCCTGTAGCGACCGTCTTCCGCGGCGTAACGCAGCGGCTTCACCTGTTCCACGCAAATTTCGTCCGGCGTGGGGTGGCTCTTCAGAATCGCCATCGCCTCTGCGATATACGCATTCAGAGGCATGGCGCGGGGATCATTGGCGCCACCCATCAGGTCGGTCGCCACATACGGTGGAATCAGTTCCAGCACCTCGACCGAGGTGCCCTTGAGCTGGAAACGAAGCGACTGCGTATACGAGTGCAGGGCGGCCTTCGTAGCACAATAGGTCGGCGTCAGGGTCAGGGGAACGAAGGCCAATCCCGACGACACGTTCATGATCGTTGCGCGAGACTGCCTCTTCAAATGCGGCAGCAGCGCAGCGGTCAAACGCATCGGCCCCAGCAGGTTCGTCGCCACGGTCGCCTCCGTGTTCGCCAGGTCAACCGGATCGGCCGCCAGATTTTCAGCACGCATGATGCCGGCGTTGTTGATGAGCACATTCAGATTTGGAAAGCGGTCCACCACATCTTTGGCAAAGACGAAGGTTCCGGCGCGATCCGTGATGTCCATTACGACGGACAGGATTCCCGGATTGGCGGCAGTGGTCTCGTCCAGTGCTTCCCGCCCGCGTCCGGCAATCACAACAAGGTTGTCAAGTTTGCGCAGAGCCTCGGCAAGGCCGCGGCCGATACCGGAACCGCCGCCAGTAATCAGGATCGTGTTGCCGCTGATCTTCATTGGAAGCTGTACCTCCTGACCCATGATAAGGTCATTCCGCTGGTCTCAATTCAGGGCTCGGACGGTCGGGTGGTCATCGAAAGCTCAGGCGGAGTTTCCCATCCCCGGCCTCCCATCGGACCCAATAAAAGTTTCCAGGAAAAGTATTGCCTTCGTCAGGTGAAGTGATATAAGTCACATATCTCAAATGTGAACGGCGCGAGAATCAGTCATTCGCGACCCGGTTTCGCTTTTGGACCTGTGGTTGCGGAGTTCGGCGATTTGCCGATAGACCTACTCGGGGGATTCCACGTGTCTGCCAAGGCCTTTGAACAGCTTGAAATTGGAGTGCTGCTTTCCTCTACGCAACCGGCTGAATATAGCGGACCTTTATTGGGTGCTTCCGATTGTGACGCTCCGCTTTCGGCTGCGGAAATCCGAGGCCTTGATGAGTCGCGTCTGGAGGGTCCCCGGTGCGTCAAGGGCATCATCATGGGAATTGGCCTGGAAGTCCTGATGGCTTTCACCATCTTCGGAGTCTGGCACCTGATACGTAGCCTGCACCTCTTCCGGTAGCGCATCAGCAACTGCATCCTGACCTACAGAGCTTGAATGCCCTGCTCGAACACGCTGTGGTTCGCGAGTCCGGCGAAACAGTGTGGCTCGCACCTCGCGGGGCATGAATTCAAGGGAAAAACTCAACCTCTACGGCGCTGAGTTTACTTCTTCAGCGGCTTCCGCGCGAAGTAATACAGCGAAAACGCCAGCAGCCCGAACGCGATCACCGAAACCCACGAGTTATCCAAAAACGTGTGCGGGACGTTGAGCAGATCGCGGTTGTCGTAGTAGGTGGCTTCGAGAGCCTTGAGCGCTACGCCGATCAGTCCGGCGATGCCGCCGGCAGCGATGAGACCTGAGGCGAAGAGCGCGCCGGAGGAAATTTCGCTGTCCGCGTCTTCTTCCCCTGCGCGCTCGGCAGCGCGGTCCACAAACCAGCGGACCACACCCCCGATGAAGATGGGCAGCGTGGTGCCGATGGGCAGGTAAGCGCCCACGGCGAACGTCAGCGACCGGATGCCGAGTAATTCAACCGCGATCACCAGGGAGACGCCGAGCAGAACCAGGCCCCACGGCAGCTTGCGGCTGAGAATGCCATTGATGACGGTGGCCATCAGGCGGGCCTGCGGGGCAGGTGCGCTGGGGCTGCCGATGCCCTGAATCCAGGCCACAGTGATCTGGCCGGTGGCGGAGGAGTAAAGATACTTGCCGTCCTGCAGTTCGGAGGACCCGATGGAATTGAGGATCTGGTACTCCGACTTCTGGTGGGTCGCAGCCGTTTTGCCATCGGGCGCAACGACACGAATTTCGTTGGGAAGGCGATGCGTGTCGGCTTCGACGGCGACGCCCGGATGCGGGGCGTTCAGGTTCCAGGGTTTCGCCATCGCATGGAATTCCTGCAGCCCCGTGTTCATCAGGTTGAGCGTGAAACCGATGACGACCGTCGAAACCACCACGCCGATAATCAGGGCGATCTGCTGCAGGCGCGGCGTAGCGCCGATAATGTAGCCGGTTTTGAGGTCCTGCGATGTGTCGCCGGAGTTGGACGCAGCGATGCAGACGACCCCACCGATGGTGATGGCAAGGGCGCCGAAGGCGGGAGCCGTCCAGCCCTGAACAAGAAAGATGGCGGAGGTGGCCATCAAGGTCGCGATAGTCATACCGGAAACGGGGCTGGCCGAAGACCCGACGAGGCCCACGATGCGGGAGCTGACGGTGACAAACAAGAATCCGAATACCACCACGAGAAGCGAGGCGGCGAGATTGGCCGCCCATCCCACAAACGCTCCGGGCACCGGCTTGAACTCGAGGAAGATGAACATGCAGGCAACGATGAGCACCGAGCCGATGAGAACGACTTTCATGGAAAGGTCGTTTTCCGTGCGGATAGGCTGGGAGCGCTCGACCGCTCCGGGCCGCATGGTCTTGATGCCTTCAGTGAGTGCGCTCCAGATGGTAGGGAGCGTCTTGAGCAGCGTGATGAGTCCGGCTGCGGCCACTGCGCCGGCTCCCATGGGCTTGATGTAGGCGGCCCACAGATCGCTCGGCCCCATGGCGCCGATGGGAACCTGACCGGGGTAAACGGGGAGGGGCAGGTCTTTGCCGAAAAAGTAAATGAGCGGCATCACCACCAGCCAGGAGAAGACGCCGCCGGCGAAGATGACCCCCGCCACGCGCGATCCGATGATGTAACCCACGCCGAGATACTCCGAGGTCGCATCGGCGCCGATTGAAGCTCCCTTGAGCACGTGTTGCGTGCCGTAGTCGGGCTGGTAAGCGGGCGAGCCAGGCCAGACGCTCAGCAGGTTTTTGTTCTGCAGAAAGGTATAGACGCCGCCGAGGCCGAGTCCGAGAAAGACGCGGCTGGCGAGGGATCCGCCTCTTTCGCCGGCCATGAGCACATCTGCGCAGGCAGTGCCCTCCGGGTACGGAAGCACGCCGTGCTCTTTGACTATCAGCTGGCGGCGCAGGGGAATCATGAAGAGCACGCCAAGCCATCCGCCGATCAGCGCCAGGATGAAGATGCGTGAGTATTCGAGATCGAAGCCAAGGAAGACGAGCGCGGGCAGAGTGAAGATGACACCGGACGCAATGGATTGACCCGCATTTCCAGTGGTCTGCACGATATTGTTTTCGAGAATGGAAGCACGGCCAAAGGCACGCAGAATGCTGATCGACAGCACCGCGATGGGAATCGAAGCGGCCACCGTAAGGCCCGCGCGCAATCCCACATACACCGTGACTGCGCCAAAGATAAGACCGAAGAAACAGCCGAGAAGAATCGCGCGCAGTGTGAACTCCGGCGGTTTCTCTGTAGCTGGAACAAAGGGCTGAAAATCAGGCATTCAAAGCCTCCATGCATGCGCGCTTGCGTTTTTTGTGCTTTTCCCTGAAGGGGGAGTTTAGCAGTGCCGGGGGCGTAAGGCACAGCACCCCAGGGTCCGGAGGATGCAGGCGAGAGCAATCGGGGTGCAGGCAGATTGCCACGTCAATTTTCCCGGCACCGTTTCTCTACCTTCGAATTGAGAACCAACGTGCAAACTTTTGGGGTTACCGGGAAGACCCAAGGTAACGGGAGACAATGCATCAATCCTGCCGATTCTTGTAGACACCTGTGCTTCGATTGCCCCAGAATTCAACAACGCCAGCACCCTTTCTTCGGGACAGTAGTAGCCATCTGCGCTTTCCAACAAGGAGAATTTGTGATTCGAGGCCTCAGGAATTCTTTGCTCCCATTCATCGCGGTTCTGTCCGTCACGGCTGTTGTTGCCCAGGCTCAGTCCGTCCTGACGCACCATGTGCGCGACGCAGTACGCAGCGGCCAGGCGCAGGCCACGGGCCGCCTCCCGTCCAACCGGGTTCTGCAATTGGACCTTGTCCTGCCCCTGCGTGACCAGGCAGGCCTTGAGAGCTTTTTGAAACAGCTCTACAATCCCGCCAACCCCTCCTACCGGCAGTTCCTCACCCCGCCGGAGTTCACCGCCCGGTTTGGCCCTACGCAGGAGAACTACGATGCCGTGGTTCGTTTCGCAAAGACCTATGGGTTTGAGATTGTCGGCGGTTCGCGCGACGGCAGAGACGTGCAGGTCACGGGCACTGTCGCCGTCGTCGAGAATGCATTCCACGTCAACATGCGCACTTACAAACACCCAACTGAGAATCGCGAGTTTTATTCGCCCGATAGCGAGCCGGTACTCGACCTGCAATTGAATCTTTGGCATATATCGGGTCTGGACAATTACTCCATCCCACAGCCCCTGCGAGTAAGCAAGGACGATTTTGCCAAGGCTCACGGCATTGATGCGGACGCTGTTGTCTCCCATGCCACCACAGGCTCCGGCCCTTCCGCGTCCTTCTTGGGCAGCGACATGCGCGCCGCATATTACGGCGGCACGGCTCTCACCGGGGCCGGCCAGGGTCTCGGACTGCTGGAATACTACGGAACGGATCTGGCTGACCTGACCACCTATTACAAGAACATCAGCCAAACAAATAATGTGCCCGTGACGATCCTCTCTACGGATGGAACGAGCACCAGCTGCACTTACCCCTCCTGCGATGACGGCGAACAGAATCTGGATATGACCCAGGCCCTTGGCATGGCTCCCGGACTCGCAAGTCTGGTCATGTACGTCGGCTCAACCGATACAGCGATCATCAGCGCCATGACGACGCACAACCCCCTGCCAACCACCATCGGCTGCTCCTGGGGATGGACTCCAGCAGACCCAACGACCCTGAATCCTTACTTCGAGCAGATGGCCGCCCAGGGCCAGAACTTCTTTGCGGCATCGGGCGACTACTCCACTTGGAAAGCGAGTGGCAATGCGGCAGCATGGCCGGCAGACAATGCCTATGTCGTTTCTGTCGGCGGCACTGATCTGGTCACCGCGAGTGCCGCAGGTCCCTGGCAATCTGAAACTGCTTGGGCCGATAGCGGTGGCGGCATTTCGCCCGACAAGATTGCTATCCCGTCGTGGCAGCAACTCTCAGGTGTCATCAATTCGAGCAACAAGGGATCGACCACCTATCGCAACGGCCCTGACGTTTCCGCGAACGCCAACTTCACCTTTTACACATGCGGCGATCAGCAGGCTTGCCAGTCTAATTATTGGGGCGGCACCAGCTTTGCCGCGCCCATGTGGGCCGCCTACATCGCCCTGGTGAATCAGCAACTGGCCATCAACAGTAAGCCGACCATCGGCTTCATCAATCCCACCATCTATGCGGAAAACGTGACGTCGAGTTATGACTCTGACTTCCACGACATCACCAGCGGCACCTCGGGCAGCTATTCGGCTGTGACCGGATTTGACCTGGTCACCGGCTGGGGCAGTCCCAATACCGGATTGATCGCAGCGCTCACTGGTGCCCCGCAGACTTCAAGCTTCAGCCTCTCCGCCTCGCCGTCATCGGTCTCAGTGGCGCAAGGTGGCAACGGAAGCAGCACGATCACTGTAACGCCGAGCGGCGGATTCAATTCTTCGGTTGCCTTGACGGCCACGGGGCAGCCCACCGGAGTTACGGTCAGCTTCAATCCGTCAACTGTCTCCGGTGGATCAGGGAATTCAACCATGGGAATCTCGGTCGCGGCGACGACCGCCCCAGGTACCTACAGCATCAAGGTGTCGGGAACTTCAGGCTCCACAATCGAAACCACCACAGTCTCACTCACGGTGACTGGGACAACTCCGGGCTTTTCGATCAGCGCGTCGCCCACAAACATCAGCATCGCCAGAAGCGGCTCCGGCACCGTCACGATCAGCTCGGCGGTGAGCGGCGGCTTTAACTCCGCAATTACTCTGTCGGCATCAGGGGAAGGAAGCAACAATACCGTGAGCTTCACTCCCTCGTCGATAACCGGGGCGGGAACTTCCACCATGAAAATCACGGTGGGTAAAAGGGCCGCTCTCGGGAATCACACGATCACCGTCTCCGGCAAGAGCGGAACCACCACCCACACAACAACAGTCACACTCGACGTTCTGAATTGACGATGAAAGAGTCCATCGGCATTCAAGCCGAGGCAGTGAAACCATGAAAAGCCCGGACCGAACGGTCCGGGCTTTTCTTTGCGCGCGATCGAGCCGGGTGTCCGTCGTCGGTATCCCGGGCGTTTGAGCTATTCCCACTGGTCGCCTACACTTGGCGAACCCCGCCCCGAACGCGTAGGGTAAGGTGCATCCGTATCCGGCTGACCGGAGACCGAAACGCTATGACCAATCTTTCACCTGCGTCCGCAACCGTAGAGGTAGCCAATCCCGGCACTCGTGCCCAATCCAGTCAAGCGTCTGCTCTCTCTGGATGTGGTGCGCGGCATCACCATCGCCTTCATGATCATGGTCAACAACAACGGCGGCCCCGGCTCGTGGCGCTTTATGAATCACGCCAATTGGAATGGCCTGACGCCCACCGATCTCGTCTTTCCGACGTTCGTCTTTGTCGTCGGCGTCTCCGTTGTCTTCGCCTTTGACGCGAGGCTCGCCCGCGGCGCCACGCGCGCCAAGCTCGCTTGGCACACTCTGCAGCGCGCCGTCATCCTTATTCTGTTCGGGATCATCGTCAATAGCTTCCCGTTCTTTGCGCTCGCCCACATGCGCTTCTATGGGGTGCTGCAGCGCATCGGCATCTGCTACCTTGTCGTCGGTCTCTTCTATCTGTGGGACAAGCGCGCCTCGACCAAGGTCGTCGCGCTCGTGGTCGCGCTCGTGGGCTATTGGGTCCTGGTGCGCTGGGTTCCCATCCCCGGCGTCGGCATCGCCGGCCGCGACGTTCCGTTCATGGACATGACCCAGAACCTCGTCTCCTGGATCGACCGCCATCTCTTTCCCGTATCACCTCTACCTTTACGCACCGGATCACAACGTCCGCGACCCCGAAGGCCTGTTGAGCGACCTGCCCGCCATCGGCACGGCGCTCATGGGTGTGCTGACCGGGCTCTGGCTGCGCGGGCAGCAGAAGCGTTGCCACAAAGGCCGCTGGACTCGCCGCCGCGTCGCGTCGCAGCCTCGCGCTCGGCTATCTCTGGTCGCTCTGGTTCCCGCTGAACAAGAACATGTGGACCAGTTCCTTCGTGCTGGTCGCGGCGGCTATTCACTGGCCGCTGCTTACATTCGCCTTCTGGGCGATCGAAGTGCAAAGGCTGGCGCAAAGGCTGGACATGGGTCTGGCTGGTCTTCGGCTCCAACGCCATCGCCGCCTATATGTTTAGCGAACTCATGCCGGGCATCCTTGGACAACATTGCTCATCGCCGAAGGACGGACGACGTTATCTCGCTCGAAGCCTGGATGTTCCATACACTTCTTCGCGCACATCCCCAATCCAGGCTGGGCAGCCTTCGCCTACTCCGTTCGTTTACTGCGCAGTCTGCTTTATCCCCGTCTGGATCCTTTACCGCAAGAAGATTTTCCTGAAGATATAGAGCAGCGGGTTGGGCCTCAGCCTCGGCGAAGTTATTTGCAAGGTCTCGGATAACGCGCGCCGAGTTTGGGCCGTCTACTGCTTTATAGGCTGGCCGCCTGCACGACCTCTCCTCCCCGGAGGCTTGCATCATTGAATTGTGGGCCCGTATGGCGATGGTAGGCGCGCTTGCCCGTATTTGGAGGTCCGACATGAGCACAATGCAGAACGTCAATTCGTGCGTGCGTCCACGCTGCTCCCGTCACTCCGGCCCGGCGCAGCGCGTGGGATATCTGGGAACTTGTGGTCGGCTACGGCCTGATTCTCGCTGGTGATCTGGACACCAAGGCCACTGAGCAACGATGGCTCTATTGGAGCGCCATCGCCTGGTTTGCGGTTTCGATCTACATCTCCTTTCCGGGGTGGAAGGCGATGGGCTTCCACACGTGCCGGGTTCTGGTCGTTCGCTGTGGGTCGTCGGGGTGGCCTGGTCATGGCCGCTACCGCCATCATGCTGGCAAGCAGTCTTCACACCTTGCATCACCCCGACGGACTTCTGCCGTGGGTCCTGACCTTCGGCGGGTACACCGTCTGGTCGTTCTTGCAGCAGTTCCTGATGCAGGGATATTTCTTGCTGCGTCTGTTGCGCGTGCTGCCCAACCAGACCTGGGCCGCCATCACGGCGGCGGGCATCTTTGCAACGGCGCATCTGCCCAACCCGATTCTTACCCCGATCACGCTGATCTGGGGTCTCGTCGCCTGCTTGGTTTTTCTGCGCTTCCGCAACATCTACCCGCTCGCCATGGCGCATGCCATCTTCGGCATCTGCGTCGCCATCACCATCCCTGGCCCCGTCGTGCACAACATGCGTGTAGGTCTCGGTTATCTTCGCTACCGTGCGCCGCAGCGCGTTCACCTCAACCAGAGCGACCACAAAGTATCGACCGTCGCATGGGTAATGCCGACGCGCCTACGCGGCGATCGGCGCGCCATGCTCTGCCATAAAAGATACCGGCCAGCGCCGCCATCAGAACATACTGCCAGTTGAAGCTCGTGGTCCGTTTGTTCCAGTGCGCCAGACCGAAGAGCATCGCCGTTGCCGCCAGCGCCGTGGTGCCGCCCAATTCGCCGCTCCAGCAGGTTCTGCAGCCATCCGCGAAAGAAGAGCTCCTCCGGAATGGCAATAAAGAGAAACGTGAAGACGAATGCGCCCAGCGCGCGCGAGACGGCTGCGGGCCACGCTGCATGGAAATGCAGAAAGCGCAGGCTCAGCCCCAGGAAGATGGCGATCGGCGCATAGAAACAGAACTCGCGCAGCCCGATGCCGAGGTCGCGCCACCGAAGACGCAGATCGAATCCGACTCCATCCAGTCTGCCGCACCGCGAGAAACCCGAAGATGCCCGCATCCAGCAGGAGCATCTTGCCCAAAGCGGCAGGCCCGTCGGCCACGCTGGCTCCAACCAGCGCAGATCGACGGCGAGCCCCAGCAGCAACAAGAACCAGAAAATCGCGCCAGTCGCCTTTCTGTCCTGGATCGGCGTTCCTCGCCTGACTCAATAGGACCGCGATGGCAACAGGCAGCAAGGCATAAAGCGCCAGCCAGTTCCAACGGAACATGTCAAAGCTTTGGGCGACCAGCGCATACGGCACGCACAGAAGCGACGGGCTCAGTAGGAACAAGGCTCGGGGGAGCATTTGCTCCAGCGCGGTTACGCGCGCGGGAAAGAAAGCTGCGCCCAGCATCGGCACCAGGACCAGCAGAGCTGCGATCACAACTTCCGGCCGAAGAATGGAGTGCACGTTCATCGCAGCACTTAGCTATCGGTCGCGGGCGCTTTGACGGGCCGAAAAAGCCACGCCAGTAGCAGCGCAAACAGCAGGCCGCCAACCGTGAACTTCAGCCACACCGGCGCGCGCGAAGGAGAGAAGAATCCTTCCAAAGTCCCGGCAATCACCAGCAGCGGAATAATCCCCGAGACCAGGCGCGTCGCTTCCATTCCGCCGCGGGCGACCGAGTCCTTCCAGCGCAGTGTGCCGGGGAAGAGCATCGCGTAGCCGAGCCGGAACCCCGCTCCGCCGGCAATGAGAATCGAGGGCAGTTCCAGTGCCCCATGCGGCGCGATAAAACTCCATAGCGCGACGGACATGCCGTATTGATGGCAGGCCGCCGCAATCACTCCCAGCATCATGCCGTTTACATAGAGGTAGAAGAATGTCGCCAGTCCGAAAGTGATGCCGCCCGCGAACGTGACAAAACTGACCGACAGATTATTGGTCATGATGTGGCTCGAAGCCATGGGCGCAATGCTCACCACCGATTTGGTCCACATCTCGTGGCGTTCCATGGTGGCGATCATGGCCGGTCCAACGAAATGGCGCATGAACTCCGGCCGAGCGCTGGTGAGCACGGCGCCCAGGATTCCCCATGCCACTGATACCAGCAGAGAGACCGCCACGAAAGGCAGTTGTTGCTGAAAGATTGCCGGGTACTCGTCGCGTAGAAAATGGAAAAGTGTCGCCCAACTCGTTTTCCGCCGGGAATAGATGATATGGTGAGCGCGAGCCAGCAATTGATTCACGTGGTCGGCGTAAGTGCGCGCCGTGGTGTCCTGACGCAATACCGACAGGTCCGCCGCTACCTGGCGGTAGAGCAGGGCCAACTCCTGCAACTCCGCGCGCGACAGTTGACCGAGACCGACTTGATCCGATTGCGCAAGCAGCGACGCCAGCCTGTCCCAATGAGGCCGCCGCTTGCGTATCCACTGATTTGAGAGAATGTGGGTCATGGACCAGAATTCAGACCAGCTTAGCATTGATACACCGGAGCTGGTGGCTATTCAGATGCCGCTGGCCGGCATTGGCAGCCGGTTCATCGCCCTGCTGGTCGATACCTTGATCTGGGTGGCAGCGATCCTTCTGCTGGCTTTGGCGTCGTGGCTTCTTGTTCCCGGCATCACTGCCTTCTCACGGCTTTCTGCGCAATGGGCCGTCGCCATTTATGTTCTTGTTCTTTTTCTACTCAATTGGGGCTACTTCACCCTATTTGAGGCGTTCTGGAACGGGCGCACGCCTGGCAAGCGCATTGCCAGGATTCGCGTGATTCAGCAATCCGGCCGCCCCATCGGTCTCTTCGAGTCAATGGCTCGCAACTTCATTCGTTATGTCGACCAGATTCCCTTCTTCTATGCAGTCGGCGTGATCGCCATGTTTTCAACCCGGCAGCACCAGAGGCTGGGTGACATGGCTGCTGGAACCCTCGTTGTGCGCGACCGCGAACAGGAGACCCCCTTGTGGGGCGAGTCGGGAACCAGGTTATTTGCCGCGCCAATCTTCCCAGAAAACCACCCCATTTCCGAGCCGCACGTGGCCCTTTCTCTGTCCGCTACCGGCATTGCGAAGCTATCGCCGTCCGATCTCGAGGTTCTTGAAGGGTTTTTCGCGCGCCGGCTCGATCTTCCCCTCGCCACCCGCGCCGCCCTCGCACGTCGAATCGCAGGAGCGATCCAGGCCAAATCCGGGCTGGAACCGCCCCCGGACGTAAGCGACGAGACCTTCCTTGAAGCCACGGCGCGTGAGCTTCGCGACATCGCCCGGATGCGCTAGCGGCGATTCCGACGTACTTTCCAGCGTCTGAATTCGGACCGCGGTACGCTCGAAGGCCTGTAAAAATCGATTTTGCCGGCTCCTGCAAGAATCTCGCCCGGCATCGATATCTCTTTTCCTGAAATCAGATCACTTGTCCGGAAAATGGGCTTCCCGTTCGGGAAAATCAAAGCAACGGACCCAGGAACCGTATCCTGCAAGACTCTGTATCTGGTTGATATAAAGATAGAAAACCAAATCTGCGCCTGCGTCACTTCGATGTCAGGGCAATCTTCGAAGATCGCTCTTGACAACTCTAGAGCTTTGGGCCTTTAATGTCTTCCGGCTCAGAGACAGGGATCGCTGGCTTAAGCTACTTAATCGTTTGAGTTGCGAAATTCCAAAATATGTAATATATGGAATTTCTTATCCCAAACGATGGAGAAACCAGCACACCTTTATCTCCTCTTCCGGAGGAAAGCAGTAGGCCGGGAGGAGGACAGGAGCAGACTGGCCGGATCGAGAGGAGCGAGCCGGCGGGACAGAAGCCGAAAGTACCCCGCATACCAGCACGGTTGAACTTGATGCCAGTGTTTCCGGTTCTGAATTTCACGGAAATAGCAAGATGCACGAGTTCAGCCCTAAACGGACGGACAGGGTTCATGAAACGCAGCAACCCGATCATGTTCCGGCTAGACGGGGAAGCGAAAGACGTACGAACCAAAGCAGCACAACATTTGAAAAGGAAGGTCACATGAGACAGACGAAATACAGGTTCTTCCTGTTGCCGTTGATTTTCGTGCTGGCATGCGCGGGAGCATTCGCGCAGGCCAACTCCGACGTCACCGGCATCATCACCGACCAGACGGGAGCCGTAGTTCCGGACGCCAAGTATCACACTTACAGATCCGGCTACAGGCATTGTGAAGTCCACCGTGAGCAGCGGCACCGGACTGTACGACATTTCCGGTTTGAACGCCGCCAACTACAACATGAAGGTCACGGCAAAGGGCTTTGAGACCTACGAGCAGAAGGGCATCGTTGTCGACATTTCCCGGCACGTTCCGCGTCGACGTCAAGCTGACCGTCGGCACCGAAAGCCAGACAGTTACGGTCGAGGCCGATGCACTGGCGGTGCAGGCCGACTCGAACGTCGTCAGCACGCTGATCAACGAAGCAGCAGATCACCGATCTGCCCACCAACGGCCGCAACGTGGTCGGACTGGCCGCACTGGGCCTGGGCGTTAGCGGCAACCTGCCCGATCAGAATGCGCCGATTTCCGTGGGCGCCAGCTTCGCCATCAGCTTCAACGGCCTGAACCAGGCACACAACATCTGGATCGTCGACGGCGGCGAGGCATATGACCGCGGTTCCGGCGGCAAAATGTCCGTCATGCCTTCGCAGGACGCGCTGGGCGAGTTCCAGGTGCTGGCCAGCAACTATCCTCCGGATTACGGCATCTGCCTCCGGCGGCACCATCACCATGTCCATCAAGAGCGGCACGCAGAAGTTCCACGGCGAAGCCTGGGAGTACGATCGCAACGACGCTCTGGATGCGCACCGCTACTTCGACAACAATCACCGGACAGCTCACCCCGAAGCAGGAGTTGCGCTATAACGTCTTGGCGGCAACGTCGGCGGCCCGGTTTTCATTCCTCACCTCTATAACGCGTCACAGGAAGAAGACCTTCTTCTTTGTGAACGAAGAGTGGCGCAAGGAAATCAACGGCAGTTCGCCTTCGCCGATCAACAGTATCCCTTCGGCCGACTTGGTCACCTCGGCGTCGACCTTTAACTACGTACTTCCGGCCTTCAATCCGTCTGCGCAAGTGGCAGCGGGTGTCGGCCATCAGGTTTTCGTGCCGACGACCCTCGATCCCGCCTTCAACGCGAAATTGACAGCGGCCGGCTTGACGCCAGGCCAGCCGTTCCCGAACAACACCATTCCGGGCTCTCTGCTGGACGCGAATGCACTGCTCTTCAACACGCTGAAGAATGTTCCCGCTGCGACGAATGCAGCGACCGATCAGCTCACTCCACCGGCGGTCAAAGTTCCGATCGACGTGCGTGAAGATCTGTTCCGCATCGACCACAACATCAACGACAAGTGGAGCCTCTTTGGCCACTACATCCATGACTCGGTCAGTCAGAACTACGCCACCGTGTTGTGGAACAGTGATAACTATCCGACGGTCGGCTCCAACTTCGTGAACCCGTCCTACAGCTCGGTCATCAAGCTCACCGGCGCGCTCAAGCCCAACGTCCTTCTTGAAGCTTCGTTCAACTACGACGGCAACAAGATCGTCATCGCGCCAGTCGCCGAAGCCGGCGGCTCGTTTGTGCAGCCTTCCGGTTGGAATGCTAGTGGCTACTTTACCGGTCAGAACCAGATGAATCGGTTGCCCAACCTCACTTTCAGCACCTTCAACACAACCTGGGGACCGGGCAGCGATCCCTGGAAAAACGGCGCCGAAGATTACAACGAAATCGTCAGCCTGTCTGTTACAAAAGGGCAGCACCAGTTAAAGTTCGGCGGCGGCTACAACCGCTACACCAAAAACCAGATCAATGGATCCAGCACCGAGGGAAGTTATACCTTCGGCGACGGCTGGGCAAAGGCGAACGTACCGTCGGGTGTGCTTACCGGCGATTCGTACCTGGACTTCCTGCTCGGCCTGAGCACCAGCTTCAGCCAGGCGAACAGCGATCCGACCTTCCACTACGTCAACAACACCGTCTCGGCCTACGCGATGGATAACTGGCACGTGAACCCGCGGTTGAGCTTGCAGATCGGACTCCGTTACGACGCGCTTCCGCACGTGTGGGAACGCAACAACGCGATTTCGAACTTCGTGCCGTCACAGTATCAGGCCGCGCTTGCGCCCACCTTCAATTCCGACGGGTCGCTTGCATCGAACAGCCCGGGCCTCCAAACCATCAACGGATTGCAGTTCTACATGAATGGGGTCGCTATTGCCGGACAGGCCGGAACGCCGCGTGGTCTGGTCAATAACGATTTCAAGACCTATCAACCCCGCATCGGTTTCTCCTATGACCTCTCGGGAAATGGCAAGACCGTGCTTCGGGGCGGTGTTGGCTCCTTCTTTGAGCGCGAACAGGGCAACGACATTTATGACATCGCCGGAACCGCACCGTTTGAAAGCACACCGTCTGCGACTAACGTCGAACTCACCAACCCCAGCTACAACTGGCAGAGCGGTGGTGCGGCGTCCAAGCCTCTGTTTACACAGGGACCCAACAGCGAAGACACCTACTATCCGGCTCCGGGAGTTGTGCAGTACAGCCTGGGCGTGCAGCACGAACTCGCTCCTGCGCTGATCCTGGTCACGCAATACGTGGGGAACATTGCCTGGCACCAGAACACGTTCCTGCCTATCAACAACTACCCCCTCAGCACCTCGATGGCGACCCGAGAGGCTTCTGCGAATGGCACGCTCTCGACCGTCAATGGTCTCGAATCTCGGACCTACCAGGGCTTTGGCGGGATGAGCCAGATCGCCAATATCCTGACGGGCACCTATAACAGCTTCCAGGTCGGACTGCGCCAGCAAAACCGGCACGGCCTGAGCTTCGAAGTCGATTACACCTACGCACATGAGATCGACGATCAGGTTGGCAGCGCCGACCTCAACACCGCCAGCAATCCCTGGAACCTGAAGTACGACAAGGGTTCCGGTTCGCTGGATCGCCGCAACATCCTCAACATCAACTACGAATACCTGTTGCCCATCTTCGCGCATAGCTCCGGGCTGGCGCACGATGTGCTTGGTGGGTGGGAAATCTCCGGCACTGCGGTTTCGCAGTCGGGTCTACCGTGGGCAGGCAGCAACACTCCCGGCAGCGGCTACGCGGACACAGTCGGATTGGGCGGCGGCTACACCAACCGCGCCAACCTGTCGGGCAAACCGCAATATGTCAAGACGGGAAAAGGCACGGCAGCCGGCTACCAGTATGTTTCCAACGCCGGCTTCTCGCAGCCAACGCCTGCTTGGCAGGGTGGCGCGAACCTGGGCTTCGGCAACGAAGGCAGAGATGCCGTTGTCGGCCCCGGCCGCACCAACTTCTCTACCTCCATCTACAAGTCCTTCGCTTTCTCTGAGCGCGCTCGCGTCGAGCTTCGCGCAGACAGCTTCAATACCTTCAACCACACGCAGTTCAACGCGTTCAACAACACGGTCAGCAACAGCAACTTCGGCTTCGTGACCGGCGCTGCGGACCCGAGAGTCTTCGAGTTCGGTGGCAAGTTCGTTTTCTAAACTGAACCGCTAACCGGGGCGCGGCAGGCAACACCTGCCGCGCTCCTTTTCTTTGTTGTGTCGTCTTCTTTGTTCCCTCGTCGGGTTCGAGTCTCAACCGTAAGCACTCAAGCCGGAAACGCACACTAGGTCTCTGACCGCTTGTTGTTGTACCAACTATGGGTGCCCCGGGTCCGGATTTTGGGACCTGGGAAAGCATGAACTCAAAGCACGAAATCACGCAGTCAAAAACCTAGAACCTGTCTCATAAATGGTTTTGTAAAAGGGCACGACTTTTAGTCGTGCCGCAAACGTCGCGTAAATCGCTGGGCTTTAGCCCCTGAGGGACGCCTTTCGCGGTGCTAGACCATTTATGAGACAGCTTCCAGTGTCCTGAGTCTGAAATACGCAGCAAAAAACTGGCTGTCATTCTGAGCGAACGGGGCCCCGAACGTCTTTCAGTTCGGGGGTGGTGAGTCGAAGAATCTGCAATTGTTCTTCGATGAACTTTAGATTCACCACACTAGGGCCTGTTAATAATACCGAGGTGGGATGGCCCAAAAGAAACTGCGCCCCTTTTGCACATTAATTCCACCCGGAAGCGCACACTACTTACAAGATGCGGAACTGAATACAGGCAGGGGAGCCTCAGGCGGCAGATTCAATCGGGTGGAGGAATGAATAGCCGGGCAGAAGTCCGACATTTCAGACCGGGCACATCTCCGACATTTTTTGTTTATTAGGCATGTTTTTGCTTTTGTCTTTCGGCCATGCTGGGTTGGTTAACGGAACCAGCTTATCGCGTTTGCTGTCGAAGCCCACCAGCTTACGGTGGGCAAAGTAGACGTTGTAGAGGCCTTCGCCGATCGGCATCAGTCCGACCGGTTCTCCCCACAGTACTTCGGTGAGGAAGATGTCTTTCTTTTTCCAGCGGAAATGCCCGTGCGCCTTGACCATGCGCACCTCCATCCAGTCCGGATACGCGACCTCGGGCAGGCGCGCCGGATAGGGCCGTTGCGAGGGCTCATAGACACTTGCCGGGGTCTGCATCTCAAGCGCCTCATGCGGCCGCACCTGGTTATAGTCATGACGAAAACGATCCAACTCGCGTTGCTGCCCCCGCCAGTCGGCGGCTGGCCGCATCTCCTGCTTGAGCGTGCGATGCATGCGCTCGTGCCGCCCGTTCTGCTCCGGATGCCCGGCCTGTATACGTTCGTGCTCGATGCCCAGCCGCATCCAGAACACCGCCAGCCGGCTCAGCCCGCCCACGGCCGAGCTGGAAAACGGCGCGCCGTTGTCGGTGCGGATCGCCTCCGGCATCCCATGCTCGCGGAAAGCAGCCTCGAAGATGGCCCGCACCCGCGCGCTGTCTGTCTTCTCCACTGCCTGTGCGCGCAGCAGATAGCGGCTCCAGGCGTCGGTAATCGTCAACGGATCGACACGCGCTCCGTCACCGGCCTTGAACCAGCCCTTGAAGTCAGCGCACCACACCCGGTTGGCCCCGCCGGCGTGCGCCAGCGGCTGTGTGTAAGGCTCGGTGCGGCGCCGCTTCTTGCGCGCAACCACCAGCCCGGCACGCTTGACGATCTCGCCGATGGTGCTGGCTGCAGGCCACACCCGTCCCGGCTGATCCCGTTCCAGAATCCGCTTCAACTTACGCGGTCCCCAACCCATGTGCGCCTCGCGCAGATCAAGCACCGCTCGCTCCATGGCCGCATCCGTCTGGTTGGGATGCTGCCTGGCCGCCCGGTTCAGTTCTGCCAGTCCCTTGACTCCGTGCAAACGGAAGCGACGAAGCCACTCATAGCCCGTGTCCCGGCATATCCCATACCGGAAACAAAGCTCCACCATCGAATGCTCATCGCGCTCATAATCAAACACAAAGCGCAGCTTCTCTTCCATAACACTGCTCGTTTTCCAAGGCATAATGACGGTTGTAACGCCTTCAGCCTTCGCTGCAGTGTCGGAGATGCCCTCGGTCTATTTCGTCGGACAAGCGCCCGGTCTGTACCGGAATCGCATACCCCTGCCCCCCTACCCCGGTAGTAACCATTAAAGTGGTTACTTTGGAGTTGAAGATGACGAGGGTCGGGTTGAACATTCAATCACGCAGTAACTTTTCGGGATTCGATAGTCTAGACTGTGCGGAGGGAAGCCAGGGAAGTCTATCCTCTCCCATTTCACTACTTTCCACCCTGTCCTTCTTGGTACAGCGCAACACTCCCAGGAGGTTGATTCAATGAGACTTCAACGAAATCGCGCAGCTGGGAATTCCACCCCGTCGAGAAAAAAGGTGGCGTGGTTCGGGATCCTGATCGGCCTGGTCGCAGTCGCCCTTGCGCCGGCAGTTGGCAGCGGGCTGTTCCAGAACTCCTATCCGCATCTTCCGCCCGAACTGAATCGCATTCCCGATAACAATCAGATAAACGATATCAACGCCCACGAGGCCAAGGATCGGAGTTTTGAAGCTGCGAATGCGGAACGCAAGAAGCAGATCGGCGACGAAAGCGCGAAGCTGCTCAAATTGGCCAAAGATCTGAAATCCGAAGTGGACAAGACCAGCAAGGACACACTTTCGATTGGAGTAATTCGCAAAGCCGACGAAATCGAGAAGCTGGCCGATGACATTAAAGAAAAGATGAAACTTACCGTGGGACCAGCCTGAAGCGAGCACATGAGCAATTACTCAGACTGCGTTTTCCAAGGATGATTCAGATGGGGTGGGCAGTTTCAAACAAGCTGATCGGCAGGTGGACGGCTCATGTTGTGCAATGCGCGCTGGCGCTCGTTCTGATGCCATGCACCGCCCAGCAGACAGCAACGGTTCCACCTTCCACCCGCCAGGCGGCCCTCGCCCTGGAGCAGGAGGGAAACAACGCCGAAGCGGAAGCTGCATGGCGCACGTATCTCAAAGCTCATCCTGCCAGCTCAGAGGCGTATGCTCACCTGGGCCTTCTTGAAGCTCGCCAGGAGCACTACAAGCAAGCCGTGCCGCTCTATCGCAGAGCCCTCGCGCTCGATCCTCACGTTCCCGGATTGCGTCTCAATCTTGGTCTGGCCCTCTTCAAGGGCGGAGAGCTCAAGGAGTCGATTTCAGAATTCAAGATCCTTCTCAAGAGCGCGCCTCCCAACTCCCCCGAGGCGCAGCGCCTGACCCTTTTAGTCGCCATGGCGGAGTACGGCGTGGGCGACTACGCCGCCGCAGTGCCCTACTTAAAGGAGGTCGCGGCCAATGATCCGAATAATCTGCAATTGCTTTTAGCCCTGGCGCACAGTTGCCTCTGGTCCAAACAGTACCAGTGCGTTCTCGATACCTATCACAAGATGTTGATGCTCAATGCCGAGTCGGCCGAGGCAGACATGCTCGCTGGTGAGGCGCTGGACGAGCTGAAGGACGTTCCGGGTGCCATCCAGCAGTTTCGCAACGCCATCAAAGCGAACCCCAGGGAGCCCGACGTTCACTTTGGACTGGGCTACCTGCTGTGGACCCAGCGGCAGTACCCTGAGGCGGCCGCGGAGCTTCAGGCCGAGCTCGCCGACAACCCCAACCACGCCCAGGCGCTTACTTACCTTGGGGACGCCGACATGCAATTGAATCACGCCGATCTTGCGCTTCCCATGCTCGAGAAAGCAGTGCAGATCAATCCCGGGCTTGAACTGGCTCATCTGGATTTGGGTATTCTCGACTCTGACGCCGGCCGCAAAGAAGAAGCCCTGCAAGAATTGAGGACCGCAGCTGAACTCGCGCCTAACGACACGAACGTTCACTGGCATCTGGGCCGGCTTTATCGGATGATTGGGAAAAAAGACGAAGCGAAGGCCGAATTCGACAAGGCCAGCAGTTTGCATAAGGCAGAGGACGCTGCTGTCTTGAACAAAATGAGCCCCCAACCCGCGCCATCCCAGGACTCGTCGAAAGCGCCAACCGACAAACCCTAGTTTCGTTGAGCTTGCGCTTCGACTGACCTTTCGCGCGCAACCAGTTGAGCGAGAACTTTCTCGGGACACATATGCTTTACCTCAAACACATCCAGCTCGCCCGTGGTCTCCACTGAAGAGGCAATGGTCATGAAACAATCTAGGCAGCGCGTGTTATAGGTTCCGTTGTCATTCTGTGTGCGGCTGTACATGGTTCCTCGCTGTGGCCCGATGGTTTCTCGATAGTAATGAGCAGTAATCTCTCCAGATCGTGATCAACATCACCTTCATGTGTGAGATTCCCGCTTCAAAATCGTTCAGGCATCATCAATTCACATCTTGACGTTCTGGCTTGCGTTCCGGCGTAGCTGCCAGCAAGGGCTCTGCCCGCCTTCCGGAAAAAGAGAGATCGAGCACGGAACGTCCATGGTGCCGAGATAGTCGATCTCCTGCTTGTTGCCCTTCAAGGGAATCGTCATATAGCGATCGATGGTGACTTTTGACAATGGGCCGCCGCGCATCCGGAAGACTGCCCAGTCGCCGAGGTAAACAGCGATAAATCCCACCGCAAGCACCACAACGCCGCGAAAGAGCCATCGTCGAAAATGTCTCAGCACGCCTCAGCCTTTCCCAATCAGATTGGAGTTTTCCTTCAGAGCAACGCCTGTCAGCTCGCGCCGGCGAGCCTCCGTGAGATAGAAATCCAGTTGGGCGGCGGCCTGCTCATAGCTTAGCCCCTCCGCGCGAATGTTCGAGATGCAGTTGCGCTCGGCGTCAGTGCGGCCCGGTCGCGGTTGCCACGTGATGTAAGCTCCCAGCGAGTCGGGCGAACTGAGCCCGGGGCGCTCTCCGATGAGCACAACGCCCAGCTGTGCGCCCAATGCTTCACCAATTTCGTCGCCGATGGCCACGCGGCCTTGTTCCACGATGCAAATGGGAGCCACCCGCCAGCTCTCCAGCCGCGGTAACAACTCGCGCAGCAGCACTGGCACGTGCCTTTCGACGGCCAAAGCTGAAAGCCCGTCAGCAACAATCAACACCAGCTCCCATTTCGCGGGCCGAAGATCCGCCAGCGTCGCGCGGCTGGTTTCATCGAGTCTTCGACCCAGATCAGGCCTCTGCAAATATGTGGTCCGATCCGTCGCCGCAGAATGCAATCGGAGGACATCCGGGCGGCCCTGAATCTTCGAGAGAGTGGCAGCCAGCGTCGCCACTTCCAACCGCGCATGAACCGCGTCCCGAGCCTGCGCATGTGCCCGTTGAAAATCGAGCAGGTCGCGCGTTTGCTGGCTCACCCCGGTGCGGCCCAGTCCGACTCGCGCGGGTGTCAACATGCGCAGCCTAGCCGCAAGAGAGAATGGCTCCATTTCGTTCATGCCGGCAGCAATTTCTCGGGATAGCGGGCTTCGAGAGCCAGGCGGTCGAACTCCTCACCGGTAAGCCACGCCTCAAACTCGGGCGCCGGTCGCAGCCCCAGCACCCGGCGCAAATACAGCGCGTCATGAAAGCTGGTGCTCTGGTAATTCAGCATCACATCGTCAGCGCCCGGGACGCCCATGATGTAGTTCACGCCCGCCGCGCCCAGCAGCGTCAACAGCGTGTCCATGTCGTCCTGATCGGCCTCGGCATGATTGGTATAGCAGACATCGCAGCCCATCGGCAGCCCCATCAGCTTGCCGCAGAAGTGGTCTTCCAATCCGGCGCGCGCAATCTGCTTGCCGTCATATAAATATTCCGGCCCAATGAATCCCACCACTGTGTTTACCAGCATGGGCTTGAATCGACGCGCCACAGCATAGGCGCGCGCCTCCAGGGTTTGCTGATCCACGCCATGGTGCGCGTTGGCCGAAAGCGCCGAGCCTTGCCCCGTCTCGAAATACATGATGTTGTCGCCCACTTGACCACCGGCGCACGCCGCCCCCCGGCGAAGGGACTGGCCCGCCTGGTCCGCCTCTTCGAGCAGCGCAAGATTGACTCCGAAGCTGCGGTTGGCGGCCTCCGTACCCGCGATCGACTGGAAGATCAGGTCTACCGGTGCGCCGGCCTCGAGCGCCGCGATCTGCGTGGTCACATGAGCCAGCACGCAGCTTTGCACGGGAATCCTGAATCGCTGGCGCAGCGCATCGACCAGGCGCAGCAGCCGCGTGGTTACAGCCACGTTGTCTCCTGCGGGATTGATGCCAATCACCGCATCGCCAGAGCCGAGCAGCAGCCCATCCAGAATCGATGCCGCAATTCCCATCGCGTCGTCAGTGGGATGATTCGGCTGCAGCCGCGCACTCAGCCTCCCTGGCAATCCCACGGTGGTGCGAAACTTTGTCACCACGCGCATCTTTGCCGCCGCGGCAATCAGGTCCTGCACGCGCATCAGCTTGCTCACCGCGGCTGCCATCTCCGGGTGTGATTCCCGGCGCGAGAGCCGCAAGCCGCTCCGGGGTCGCTTCGTCTGAAAGCAGCCAGTCGCGCAGTTCGCCCACGGTGAACGAGCGCACCGGTGCAAAAGCATCAGCGTCATGCGTATCCGCAATCAGACGCGTGACTTCGTCTTCTTGATAAGGCACTATCTCTTCGTCGAGAAAATGCGCAAGCCCTGCATCGGCCAGCGCAAACTGTGCCGCTACCCGCTCCTCCGCCGACTCGGCAGCCACCCCGGCCAGCACATCGCCGCTGCGCATTGGCGTGGCCTTCGCCAGCAATTCACGCAAGTCGGCGAATGCGTATCGCGTGTTGCCGATGGTGTGGGCAAAGGCCATGCTTTCGCTCTAGCGTATCTGAATCGCGCTGCCAGCGGCGAGGAGATTGTCTAGGATTGCAACGTCGCCTCGACCAGCGTAGGCCGGGGCAATTCCTTGCCTTCCGAGGTAAGCTGAAAGCCAGAGCCGCCTTCCGTGTCACGCACGCTTCTTGCGCTTGAATTTTTAGCGCTGTTCGTAGCTTTGCCGCCCGCCTATCGCTTCTCGCCGGTGCGCTTACCGCCTTTGCCGGTGCTCTGGGCGGTCGCGGGCTATGCGCTTTGGCAGTTGCTCCGCGACCCGCATTTCGATCGGTCACGGTTGTGGAACGCCCGGCCACTCACGAGCCATCTCGGCCTTATTCTAGGCATCTTTGCGGTTACGGCCCTGGCCATCTGGCTCGGTGTACATCGTTTTGCCCCGCAACTGGAGTGGAGCTTTGTGCGCCGGAATCCGGCCATCTGGGCGATCGTAATGGTGGCTTATCCTGTTCTTTCGGTTTATCCCAAGGGCTACTTTACCGGGCGTTTTTCTTTGATCGCTACGCAACACTGTTTTCTGGCAAGTGGGCCATGATTGCAGCCAGCGCCGCAGCATTTGCCTTTCTCCACATCGTCTTTCGCAACTCGCTGGCTGTGGCGCTCACATTCTGCAGCGGCCTGTTGTTTGCAGTCCGTTATGCTGAGACAGGCTCGCTGGCAACCTCTTGCTTTGAGCATGCCCTCTACGGCTGCTGGCTTTTCACCGTCGGCCTGGGCCAGTTCTTCTATCACGGAACAATTGCTACGATCGGTACGGCGATGCGAAAGTGAATCTTCACAGAGCGGGTTCGCTCATCTTCATCCCCGCGCAGAACCCCTCGATATAATAAGCAGGATTTCCCGTTTCGCTCGCTCTGCGCACCTGTGACAGCGCTGAGTCCTCCACGGAGAAGGCATTTGGCCACAATCGAGATCCCGCGCGACCTGAATGCCGTCCTCGACGAAGCCTGGCAAGCCGCTAGAAACATTCCCGGATTCCTTGTCGAAGAGGAGGCTCGTTTCCTGGGCTTGATCACGGCCTGCGCCCCGCGCGGTGGAACGATCCTCGAAATAGGCAGCTTCAAGGGAAAATCCACGGTGATGCTCGCCAAAGTCGCTCGGCATTATGGCCTCGGGCAGGTCGTCGCCGTCGATCCACATAACTTCAACTCGGCTGAACTCGAAGAGCATCGCACTGTTCCCGGAGCCTCGTCCTACCAGGAGTTTTTGAACAACCTTGAGGCGGCCGGAGTTTCAAATCAGGTCGAAGTCCACCGCGCGTTCTCGAATGAGATTGCCGCCGCATGGATTCGCCCCATCCGCTTCCTTTGGATCGACGGCGATCACAGCTATCAGGGCGCGAAGGCCGACTTCGATGGATTCATTCGCCATCTGATTCCAGAAGGTATGGTCGCGTTCCATGACGCGCTCCACGCGTTTTCCGGCCCGATCCGTGTTTTCGTCGAGGACGTGCTTCGTTCCAACCAATTCGGCGCAGCGGGTTTCGTCCACTCCATTGCCTGGTCGCAATTCCGGCCCAAAGACGGGGATCTGTTTCAGGCCCCGCGCGCCGCGCTGGAGCAGACCGCGAAACGCCTCATCCCATTCGTGAAAGACGACCGTCAATTGCGGGGATTCGAGAAGATTCGCTACAAGCTGAATCGTTCCCGCGTTCCACGCGCAGCGATCGAGCCGCGCGAATGGGCCTCACTTTTGAATCGTTCTTAACTTTTCACTGAAGCAGCTCTTGCGGAAACGCCGCTAAGCTCGGCGGCCCTGGCTTCGGCATACGCAGCGGCGCCCATCAGTGCGGCGCGGCTCTCCAGAATGATGCGCACCGGCATTTTGATCAGCAACTGGCTCAGCCGACCCTTATCCGTAAAGGCCTTCATGAAGGTGCCGTCCTTCAGCTTTTCGAGGATGCGAGGCCCGATGCCGCCGCCGACATACATTCCGCCCACCGACAGCACCTTCAGCGCCAGGTTGCCCGCCTCCGCGCCATAGGCCGACACAAACATCTCCAACGTCTTTTCGCAAATCTCGCTCTTGGCCGCGAGCGCCAGCTCGGTGATCACGGTGTTGGGGTCCGCAGCATCGGCGATGCGCTGGGCCAGCCAAGCCGGCTCTTCCACGCCGCGCACTTCGCGCAGGAAGTCGTAAATATTGGTCATCCCCATGCCGCTGACCACGCGTTCGAAGCTGATGCGTCCGTTGTACTTCTGCTTTAGAAAGCGCAACAGGTCGATCTCGTCTTCATTGCGAGGCGCGTAGTCCACGTGCCCGCCTTCGGAGGGATGCGGCACGTGGGTGCGGCCGTTCCATGCCAGAATGCCCTCGCCCAACCCTGTTCCGGCTGCGATCAGAGCGCGGTTGCCGGTCTGGCTTGGGTCGCCCTCGCTGAGCGTATAAATCTGGTCGGCGGTGAGTTCGGCAATGCCGTATCCGTTGGCCTCAAGATCGTTGATCAGGAAAACATGCTGAATTCCCAGCTCTACAGCCAATTCGCGGCTGTCCAGCGTCCAGGGCAGATTGGTGAGACGAAGGCGGCCGTCGCGCACCGGACCCGGCACGCCAAAACATGCTGCGCTCACCTTATCCGCGCCCAGGAATTCCCTTACGATCTCTTGCAGCCCCGCATAATCCTTCGCCGGATACCGCTCGTCGCGGGTATGCTTGAGTTTTCCATCGATAAAGTCGTACAGCGCCAGGTGAACTTTGGTGCCGCCTACGTCGCCCGCCAGAATCATCTTGCTCTCTCCAAAACCCCACAGCCTTTCCCGTCGGTTGCGGGTAAAGACACAGCCGCGGCCTTATCCAGAATCAGAGTGAGTATACCGCTTGAGGGCCATATCAGTTGACTGGGAAGACGTTCCGGATCGTGCGGTCCCATGAAAACTTCATGAACAACCCCTGCCTTGTCCGCCCCGCCAATCAGGAAGAATGCAGACCTGGCTTGATTAATCACCGGCCACGTCAGGGTTAGGCGCCACGTGTCCATCTTCGGCACGAAGTTAGCCGTCACCAGCCTGCTCATTTCGTGAAGAGCTGCGGTATCCGGAAAAAGCGAAGCCGTGTGTCCGTCCGGCCCCATGCCCAGGGCAATCAGGTCGAAACGGGGACTCTCCGCTCCTTCAAGCCGGAACGTATCGCGCAGCATCGACTCGTAGCGCGCTGCCGCCACCTCCGGCTCCAACTCGCCTTCCATGCGGTGAATCTGTTCCGGCCTCAGCGGCACGTGGTCCAGCAGCGCCTCTCGCGTCATCCGGTAGTTGCTGTCCGGGTGGTCAGGGGGAACACAGCGCTCGTCCACCCAGTAAAGGTCGAGCTTGTCCCACGGCATGCGCGAGCGCCAGGGCTGATTGCTATCGGCCAGCAGTTCGAATGCCGCCTTCGGCGTCGATCCGCCGCTGATGGCGATGTGCGCCCGGCCATGTCCGGCCACGGCTTCCCCGACCATTTCGACAAAATATTGCACCGCGTGCCGGGCCAGCGCCGCAGTATCCGGCTCCACGTAGTATTTAAGGCTGAGTTTTCTCAACATTCGATTCGAGCCCCTTACTCTAAGTTACATGTGGCGGAAGAGCTTAAGGCACAAATCGCCCGCAGCTCTGGTATAGAATTAGGCCTCTGCGCTGCTTTCAGACCTTTCTATTTTGCACCTGCCCGGCTCCGTGCCCCACTGCCTCACCCGCTTCCTGTTGCTGATGCGCTGGATTCAGGGGAAGCGTCAGCACGATATGTGCTCCGCCGATCGCACGATTGATGGCTTTCACGGTCCCTCCGTGGGCCCGCACTACGGCGTCGACGAAAGCCAGCCCCAACCCATGCCCGCTTGAATCCTTCCCTTTCACGCGCCGCTCAAACAGGTGAGGGCTCACCTCCGGCGCAAATCCAGGTCCATCATCGTCAACGGTAAGCAGCGCCATCCCGTCTTCCTGTTGCAGCATCACGGTCACCGCACATTGGGCAGGCAGATGCTTCATTTCGTTATCAAACAGATTCGCAATCATGCGATGGATCAGGGCTGCGTCCGCGTCGATCATCAGCGGACCGCCGCTGTGAAGCCGAATTTGCAACCCTCTTTCCGACATCGAAGGCTCATAAAGGTCGATCATCACCCGCAACAATTCGTTGAGGTCGATCTCGCTTCGAGACAGCCGTAGCGCATCCGCCTTGCCCTCGGCCACATCCAGCGACGTGTTCAGAAACTCCGTCAGGCGATCCAGCTCCTCAATCGCGGAGACAATGGGCTCAGCCTGCTCCCCATGCGAGGCCGCTGAGAGCGACATTTCAAGTTTTCCACGGATCGCCGTCAGCGGGCTGCGCAAATCATGGGCCAGCGAATCGGTGATCGTGTGCAGCTGGTGCATCGAGCTTTCGATCCGATCCAGCATTCGGTTCAGCGTCCGTGCAAGTTGCCCCACTTCATCGTTGCGTACCGTGGTAGGTACCCGGGCATTCAAATCCGAGTGGCCAATCCTCGATGCGGCCTCGGTAATCTGCCGCACATGGCTCAGCATGCGTCTCGTCGTATAGAAAACAATCCCAAATCCGAGCAGCACCAACAAAAGCCAGAGCAGGACGAAACGAACACCAAGATTCCTCAGCACCCGCAGCTCATCGCGTTCCGATAAGCCGAGATAGATCAGGCTGCCATCGTCGATGCGCATCGAAGCCACGCGAAACGGAATCTCGAAGCCTGCTACTCGCAGGTCTGAGGGGCGGTCCGGGGGAATCCTCGTACTTTGGATTGCTTTCAAAAAAGATGCGCCACTCCCCGCTCCAACCCACAGCTTGAGGGCGCCGTCCCCACCTGTCTGAAGGAAAAAAACGGAGTCATTTGATCTGGTTTCCGATAAATATCTGTTGGGAACTTCTTTGCCGGCGAGCTCGGCAACTTCCCCGACCACCCGATCGTACAGTGCGTTCTTGGGCGTCCGCTCCGCTACATCCCCCAACACTTCCACTTCACCGGAGAGCCATGCATCACTGCGTCGTTGAATGTCGCTGGCAACGAAGCGGTGCAGGAACACAAACACCATCAGCGTTCCGCAGGCGAAAGCAAGCGTGGCCCAAAGCGAGATGCGCCATGCCGCGCTGTGCATCACTGGCTTAGCGTTCTTTGAGGACATAGCCCACTCCTCTCAGAGTGCGAATCAGCGGCTGCTGCTCTTTCCCATCCACCTTTCCGCGCAGCCGATAGATATGCACATCCACGACGTTGGTATCCGGTTGGATGCGCATTCCCCAAACCTTGTCCAGAATCATGGAGCGCGTTACCACCCTTCCCGCATTCCTGCACAGGTACTCCAGTAGAACGAACTCCTGCGGCGTCAATTGCAGCACCTGGCCCGAACGTGTCGCCTCCCTCCGCAGCAAATCCAACTCCAGGTCGAGCACTCGCAGTTTCGTTGCGTCATTACTGGCAGGACTGTTCCGCTTCAGAAGATTGCGAAGCCGCGCCAGCAGCTCAGCCAGCGCAAACGGCTTGGTAAGATAGTCGTCTCCGCCCTGTTCAAGGCCGCGCACTCGGTCATCGACCGACCGGCGCGCGGAAAGAATCAGCACCGGGGCCCTCACGCCAATTTGCCGCAGCCGCAGGATAAGGCTGATGCCGTCCTGATCGGGCAAGCCAAGATCGACAATCAGGATGTCATGAGCTGTTTCCCGGGCGAGGCGCTCCGCTGTCTTCCCGTCCGGCGCGGCGTCCACTTGATATCCCGCCTCTTCGAGTGACCGGCGCAGAAAGCTCTGGATATCATGCTCGTCTTCAACCAGCAGAAGTCGCATGAAAGGATATTAGTGCATTTGTTTAGTCAACGTCTTCGCAGTCCGATGAGTTAGTAACCGCAGGTCAAAAAATGCAAACCGTCTTGAAAGGGTAGACAGAGTGAAAATGCGCGAAACAGCCCAGATGAACAACTCGTCATTTTCGCGTGGTCCGGCCGTCATCTCTATCGAATAACCTCAATTACATACGCAAACGAGCCAACTTGTTCCTACTGTTCGTTCGAGTGGAAATGAACAAATCGTCATTCAGTCTCGGGCCGCCAAGTGCTCTCGAAACAATGCGAAGCGACGTCTTAACCATGTAGACCATAGCGCAAACGCAAAGATCACGCGGGCAATCTCACGGAGCACTTGCCCCGATAAGCGCGCGAGGACGAGGAGCAGAGTGATAGCGGAACCCTATTTGGATGAATTGAACACGATGCTTCTCGGCGATGCGTTCCGCGAGTCGCTTCCGCTGGCAACCGCACTTGATCCCCACTTTGAAGCGGCTCTTCGTCATGTGTTGGACAATCCCGGCTTCCTGGTGCGCCCCCGCATGGTTCTTCAGATGGCCGCTGCGTATGGGTTGGATGCGCGATATGCCAACAGCCTTGCCATCGCTCTCGAATATTTCCACACAGCTTCGCTCATCTTCGACGACCTGCCGTGCATGGACAATGCAGCCGAGCGCCGCGGTGCGCCGTGCGTCCACGTCGCATTCGGTGAACCGGGCGCCATTCTTACCGCCCTCGCCCTCATCAATCGGGCTTATGCCCTCACCTGGGCCGCTCTCGCCGCAAGTCCGAACGAGAGCCGGCCGCAAATCATGGACTACGTCGAACAGCGCCTTGGAGTCGGCGGCCTGCTCAACGGCCAAAGCCTCGACCTCAATTACTCCGCTCTGCCGCACAACCGCGCCACCACTGAGCGCATTGCGCATGGCAAGACCGTTTCCCTCATTCGTCTAACGCTTGTGTTGCCTGCACTGCTTGCGGGCGCGCCGCCTCGTGAAATTCAGCTTCTCGTGCGCATCTCCGCCTGCTGGGGCTTGAGTTACCAGATCGTCGACGACCTGAAAGATGTTTTGCAAAATCCCGGTGAGACAGGGAAGACCGTTGCCCGAGACATCGTTCTGGACAGGCCAAATATTGCTGCCGCAATCGGCGTTTCCGGAGCCGTAGAGCGGCTGATCCGGCTGCTGCGTGTGGGAGATCTGACGCTTCGACGGCTTCTTCAAAAGAGGCCGGAACTTTCATTCTTAGCAAGCCTGCGCCGCGATCTTCAGGGCGAACTGACTCGGATCACTGAGAATGCCTGCGAGATGAATATAAGCGAGCAGTCATGATCTTTTTCAAGCTGATCCTCACCAATCTGCGCCGTCATCGTATCCGTTCGTTCATCAGCATCGCAGGGGTTGCGTTCAGCGTCGCGGCCATGCTGACGGTGGTCACTATCCTGCAAGGCGCCATCGGGATGTTCTCGAGCATCTTGTCCAGCGATAGCCAGATGATTGTCTTCGAGCGCAACGTCTCCGACCTGTTTTTCAGCAATGTGCCCACCTCCGCGGCAGATGAAATTGCCGGTTGGCCGATGGTGGCTCATTCCGATCCTGTGCTCTTCGGCATCGTCTCCAGCGCCGACCACCCCATCATCACCTGCTTCGGCGTAACGCCTGACGATGCGCGCATCCGCAAGGCCACCTGGATCAGCGGAAATCGTGCAACCTTTGCGTCGCATGACGATGACGTGGTCCTCGGCTACGCGCGCGGCGGATTTTCTCGGCGCCGCGCTCGGCAGTCATGTCCCATCGGTCACGGAGTCTTTCATGTGATCGGCATCGTCAAAACTTCAAACGGATTTGAGGACGGTGGCGTCTTCATGCCGCTGAGCTCCGCGCAGAAGTTCTTTCATAAGGAAGGCTCTTCCGTCATCACGATCAAACTGCGCAGCAAGGAGGACGCTGCAGCATTCAAGACCATGGTCCGGCAGAAATTCCCCAACCTTATCGGCCTCGAGGATTCGGAATTCTCCCGCACCTACTCGCAGTTCAAAATCCTCAAAGCAACCGCATGGGCCGTGGGCGGATGTGGCCTGCTGCTCGGCGGCTTGGGTGTCGCCAACACCATGATCATGTCCGTCTTCACGCGCATTCGCGAAATCGCTATCTTGCGCGTCAACGGATTCTCGAATGCTCAAATTGCCGGAATGATATTCGGTGAATCCTCGCTCGTTTCCGTCTTCGGTGCGTGCGCCGGACTGATCATTGGCACTGCTGCTCTCTTTGCGCTCAAACTCATTCCTGCACTTGACGGCTATGTCGACGTGTCCACGCGGCCCTTCGTCATGCTGATTGTCATCGTCCTGGCATTGCTTACCGGTGTCGCCGGCGCGCTTTACCCTGCCATCTACGCCATGCGCATCCGGGCGGTGGAGGCGCTGCGCTTCGAATGAGCACCGTGATCTCGCAATCGAACGGCCGCGGACGCGCCGTCCTTCGCGCGGAAGACGTGTGGAAGAGCTATGACGAGGGGACAATCACCGTCCTCAAGGGCATTCACTTCGAAGCGGAAGAAGGCCAGACCGTCGCTCTCTGCGGCCCATCCGGCTGTGGCAAAAGCACGCTGCTCCATCTTTTTGGCGGCCTCGATAAGCCCGATCGCGGCCGCGTTTCGGTGAATGGAATCGTGGTCAACCGCCAACGCGATTTGCTGCGTCTCCTGCGCCACGAAGTCGGCTTCGTCTTTCAGCTTCACAATCTCATCCCCGACCTCACCCTCGAAGAGAACTGCCTCATCCCCGCCGTTGCCGCGGGAACCAATCGCCGCGTCGCCCTGGAGCGTTTGCACCAGCTCACAGACCGCACCGGAATCAGTCATCGCCTTGGTCAACGCATTCAAAGGCTTTCGGGAGGTGAGCGCCAGCGCACCGCCCTTTGCCGCGCTCTGATGAACAGGCCCAAAATCCTGCTTGCCGATGAGCCCACCGGTTCCCTCGATGAACAGACCAGCGCAACTGTGTTTAAGCTTCTGCTCGACGTGGCCGCAACCGAAGGCGTAACTTTGCTGATGGCCACGCACGATCGCAGCCTCGCCGAGCGATGTGACCGCCTCTTGGAAATGCACGATGGGAGGATACATGAGCTTCAGCTCCGCTGATGCATCCTATCGCCAGGCATCTCCAGGCGTCGCCAACGCGGCTTGGCACGCCCTGCTGTGGCTTGTCGTCGGCAACACAATTGGCGTGATGCTCGCGACCCTGCTGTTGTTCCCCAATCTTAATCAGTGGCTCGGCGAATGGACGTATGGGCGCTGGATCATGGTGCACATGAACATCGCGCTGTACGGCTGGTGCAGCCTCCCCATGACCGCCTTCCTCTTCAAGGCATACGGTGCAGATCGCGGTCCCACTGCTGCATGGTGCAGGCCGGTGCTGTGGGCCTGGTCGGCCGCGCTCGCCGTTGGCAGCCTCACCTGGCTTTCGGGCCAATCCAGCGGCAAGCTTTTTCTCGATTGGTCCGGCTACGCACGCATTGCATTCGCCCTCGTCATGGGTGCGCTATGGGTTCTGCTCGCCGTCTCACTCGCACGTTCTTGGAATGCCGATGAGCATGCAACTGTATTGTTGCGCATCGCTAAACTGCTCAGCCTTGTACTTCTTTTTGCCGTACCTATCGCGATTTACATCGCATCAAGCCCCAGGCTCTATCCGGCCGTCAATCCCGACACAGGCGGCCCCACCGGAACAAGCCAGCTTGAATCGTCGCTGATGGTTGTCGCGATTGTTCTCATCATTCCTTTGGGCATGGTTCCACGCAAGGCAGGACATTCCCGGCCAATTGTTGCGTCCTGGGCGATTCTCGCAGCGGAATCCGCACTGTGCGCCGCCCTGAGCCGAACCGACGTCAGCCATCACAATCCAGTTCAGTTCATCAGTCTCGGCAGTCTCCTTGGCTGGCTCCCGCTCACGCCCGCTTATTACGCAGCCTTTGAGTGGCGCCCCAACACTCGCCGCTGGCGCACCGCATTTCTGTGCTGGTGGGCGCTCCTGGTTGTCAGCGGCTGGGTGATGTTTCTGCCCGGCGTGCTCGATTATTTCAAATTCACTGACGGCCTGGTTGGCCACTCCTTCATCGCCACCGCCGGCTTTCTTTCGGCTCTGCTCATCTTCGTCATGGTGCAGCTGCTCGGCGACGACGGTTGGATCTTTACTCGCACCTGGTCTTTTCATCTTTGGAACTGGAGTGTCCTCGGCTACATCGTGGTTATGTTTGTCGCGGGCTGGTTTGAGGGCTCTGACCCGGCCTTCACGATAGTCGTTGGCAGTGTGCGCAATATCCTGTATGTCCTGCGGCTGGCGACAGGGATCCTCATGTTAGCCGCGTCCTTGGAATGGTTTCAGGATGCGTCAGTGTTGCTTCGCGAACGGAGAGCAGTTCCGGCCGGAATTGCGCAGGAGAAAGTCGCATGAACCGTTCATTGTTGCTGGGGTATCAGTTATTGGCTGGCGTATCCGATACTTCAACAGGCGCATTGCTTATTGTTGCGCCGATTCAAGTCCTTGGCTTGATGGGTTTGCAGGTACCTGCGGACTCGGCCCCTTTTCTCTCCTTCATCGGGGCTTTCGTGCTCGCAGTCGGATTGTCTTATCTTTATGGCGGGTTACTTGTTGGCCGCGCCAGCAGTCGATCCCGGCTTGAGACTGTGTGGCTCCTCACCGCCATCATCCGCAGTTCGGTTGCGGTCTTCGTTTTCGCTGAGGTGTTTGCCGCTGCCCTTCAGCCCGGATGGTTGATCATTGCAGTCTTTGATGGCGCTTGCGTTTTTGTGCAGGCATTTGGCTTGCGCAAAGGTTGGTTGCTCAATGTTGCTCGATAAGGTGCGCAATTCGGGATGGCGCGGTGTGGGCCTTGTTGCGTTCACCTATATCTACTTCCTGATCTTTGCGCAGTTCGCTTTTCTCAATCGGCTGGCCGCACTCGGCATCGCCGGCGAACATCTCAAGCCCGTAATGGCCGCAATGGCCGCTGCCGGCATTCTTTTCAGCCTCCTCACTCCGCGAGTCAGGCTGTGCCTGTCACCGGCCTTGCGGCTTCGCATAGGACTCGGCGTATCGGGTGCGGCCGCCTTTCTCGCGCTACTCCCGTTGAACGAGAACGCGAGCATCGCCGTCGCAATGTTAATCGACGCTGGTCTGGGCCTGCTTACCGTTACGCTCGTCACCCATTTGCGTCAGTGGTGTGGTGATCGAAATCAGCTTCTCAAAATCGGCCTGGGTACCGGGCTCGGCTACTTGGCATGCAACGTTCCGCCCTTCTTCACGGCTTCGCCCAAGGTGCAGGCAACGACGGCCGGAATTCTTTGCCTCGTAGGAATTCTCGGCGCACCATCCGATCAAGCGCAAAATCGCGTGGAGACGCTCGCTGAGCCGACATTCACTCTTCCATTTCCTTTCGCCGTCGCTTGTTTTGCTGCCCTGGTCTGGTTGGATTCCGCGGCATTTTTCATCATTCAGAACACCGCTGTGTTGAAGGCCGGCACATGGCAGGGCGCCTCACATTTGTGGACAAACGGCATACTGCATCTGGGCGCAGCTCTCCTCGCGGCCTGGCTGCTTCGCCGCCGCGGTCTCTCCTTTGTTCTGTCTGCCGCATTCTTCTTGCTCGCCTGCGCCTGCTTGATCCTCCTCGATCCAACGCGCGCCCTGCCTGCTTCCGCTTTGTACCCTGTCGGCGTCTCGCTTTATTCAGTGACGCTTGTTGCCTATCCATCGTTGCTCTCTCCGGCTGCCTCCATTGCGGAGCGAGGCAGGCAGGCCGGATGGATTTACGCGATCGCAGGATGGGCCGCCTCTGCTCTGGGCATCGGCATGGCTCAGAATCTTGGCATTGTTCCGCCGCTCTTTGTCGCTGGCGCCGGAGTAGTCGTGCTCTTTCCGATGCTGCAGAGAATGTTCCGGCGGCGTCGGCGCGAGCTTCTACTGGTATCGGCGATCTTGTTCGTGGCCCTCTGCGTATATCGCATCCGTCCCGGGACTTCGGTCTCTGCCTCGCTCACTTCCGCAGAACGGGGAAGGCAGGTGTATATCTCTGAAGGCTGCATCAACTGTCACTCGCAATATGTCCGCCCCAACGCACGCGATGTACAAATGTGGGGACCCGTCGGGAATCTCGCTGCAGTGCATCGCCAGCGCCCGCCGTTGATTGGCAATCGCCGCCAGGGACCCGATCTCGCCGAAGTCGGAGGCCGCCGTTCGCCGCTTTGGCTCAAGATGCACTTCTTCGATCCCGCCGAAGTAAGCGGCACATCCATCATGCCATCCTATGCATTCCTTTTTCGCGATCAGAGAGGCAATGATCTCGTTGCATATCTCGAAAGCCTCCGTAAACCGGACACGCAACACCACATCGCCCTCGAAGAACAGTGGCGTCCCACCGTCTCTGCAATCGCCGACGCAAACTCCACCGGCGGCGAACGCCTCTACAACCGTGACTGCACCACATGCCACAGTCCTTCAGGTCGAACCCGTATTGAATGGCAGACAAGCTTCAAAAAGCTGCCTCCTGATTTCGTCGCGGGACCACTCACCCGCCTCCCTTTATCTGATCCAGCCCCGTCGTACATCAATCGCATCGCGCAGATTACCAAATTTGGCATTCCGGGGACCGACATGCCGGGTCATGAATATCTAACTGATCGCGATGTCGCCTCGATCAGCCTCTGGCTGTCGCAGAACATAGCGCCGCCGGCCACTACAAAGAACAAGTCATTGCATTCAGGAGAAGAACGATGAAGACCTTCGCGTATTTGATTCTTGTCATTTTGCCGCTCATTCTCGCTCCCGGTGCCTTTGCCCAGCATCAGACGTTCACTGTCAACCCCGATTCCAGCACCGTGACCTTCACACTCGACGGAACCGGCCATTATGTCCACGGCACGTTTCATGTGCAAAGCGGGACGGTCGACTTCGACCGCGGCGCTCAAAAAATCGCGGGCACAGTTGTTGTCAGTGCTGCAAGCGGCGACAGCGGAGACAATGGCCGCGATAAAAAAATGAACACGGAGGTTCTGGATGCACCCCATTACGCCGACGTCACTTTCAAGCCGCAGAGTTATCAGGGCACGATTGCACCTCAAGGCGATTCGACCATTCAGGTTTCAGGAACCTTTACTCTCCACGGCACGCCGCACGATATCACTGTGCCCATGCAGATTCACATCGAGGGCCCGGCTGCAACGGCCAAGACTCACTTCACGGTCCCGTATGTGAAATGGGGGTTGAAAGATCCCAGTATCTTTATCCTCAAGGTCGCCAAAGAGGTTGAGATTGACCTCACGCTTTCCGGACAACTGACTCCGGTGAGTTAGTTGTCCGGTGCGAGTTACCGGCCAAGATACACCCGGTACTGTTGCTCAAGAATCCCCGCGGCGCGGGCGAGCGCAAGCTTAGATACGTTGAATTGATAAAGACTCTCCACCATGTTGCTCTGGGCTGAGGCGAGAGTCGCTTGCGCCGTCACCAGTGGCAGATTGTCGTCCACCCCGGCGTTCACGCGTTCTGTTTCATCGCTTAGCGCACGCGTAGCCAGGTCCACGTTCGATCGCGCCACATTTACCAGCTTCCCGGCAGCATCCACATCCAGCAACGCATCGCGCACCTGCTCGTCAATATGGCTGCGCAGGTCGGCAAGCTGCGATGTCACCGCCGCATACTCCGCCGCCGCCGCGTCTTCATCGCCGCGCAGCCGCGCCTCTCGAAAGATGGGCACACTCAGCGTTCCAATAGCGGCAAAGTTGCCGTGCGTCCCGGCGCCATTCACCGTGTCTGTGCCCCAATAGCCGCTGAAACTCAGAGTGGGCAGCCGCTGGCTTCGATAGGCCGCGTGCACCGCCTTCAATTCCACCACCTGATTCTGAAGATTCTGATAGTCCTGGCGATTTGCGTAGGCGACAGTACGCACCTCTTCCGGTGTCTGCGAGGCCAGCTCGCTATACGGCGCCGCGTCAGTCAGCATGATTTTTTGACCGGGGTCGACGCCGATTTCGCGCTTCAGCAAAATCAGGTCCTTGTCCACTATATTTTGCGCGGAAATCAAGGCCTGCTGCTGGGCCTGCAGTTGCACTCTTGCCCGCAGCTCATCCAAATTGGACACCGTGCCAGCTTCGTGCGCCGCATGGGCGTGGTTGAACGACACCTGGTCCGCCGCCACCTGCGCGTTGGCATTATCTACTTCACTTGCGGCCGCGATCGCATGTAGATAAGCCGTGGCCACCTGCTGCACCACTTCGCCGCGCGCTCTCATTTTCGCAAAATAAGCGGCGCGCTGGGCAGCGCCCGCTGCCTTCCAACCAGCAATGACCGGCCCTGAGAAAAGCGTCTGGCTGAAATTAATCTGGCCCTGCGTCAGGTCATCCCGCGTGATAAACGATATTCCAGTCGGCGGCACTCCGCCGGGAAACAGCGAAGAGAACTCGCCGATTACGCCCGGCCTAAAGCCTTCTGCCGCCAGGTTAAATTCGAAAACCCCGGTGCCTCCGCTCAGAGTGATTGTGGGCAGAAACTCCTGCAGCGCCTCATTCTTTTCTCCCAGGATCGACTTCTCCTCGTTCTCGACTTCCTTCAATCCAAGGTTGTTCGCGAAGCCCATGCGCACAGCCTCGTCCAGCGAGAGCCTCAATACCTCGTCGCTCGCCGGATGCGTCGTTACGCTGCCGAAGAATGGATTGGCTGCCGAAGTAGGGTTCGCTTGTCCATAGATTGTCCCGACCGTGCCGGCAAGGGCCAGAGTCGCAAAAATTACCGCAGCCTTCCCGATCAGGAAGACAGAATGTTCCGTTCGTCTCACTTCCACATTTTCTCAGATGATCCAACCGGCGCAAGGATTCCCCGTCACACCCGGAAATCCACAAGAATCAGAGACGAAGCCCGTCTTCGTCCCTAATTCCCAACTGGAATTGCGATTGGGCCCTAGATTCGCCTGCGGGCCCACCGCCCACGCCGGAACAGGACGATGCTGGTCACGGCAATGGCGCACTCGGCAATCACGACGGAGAGGAAGGCTCCCTGGGCGCCCATGTGCAGGCCGACGGCAAGCCCCCAAGCCAGCGGAATCTCCAAAACCCAGAATCCGAAGAAATTCACGATCGTCGGCGTCACTGTGTCTCCCGCCCCGTTAAACGCCTGCAACATCACCATCACATAGGCGTACGCCAGGTTTCCGCAACTGAAAGTGCGCAGTGCCGAGGCGGCGATCGATACGACCGCGGGATCGTTCACAAACAGCCGCACCACCGGAGTGGCATACACAAAGAAGAAAAGCCCAAGGCTGCCCAGGAAAATCATGTTGTAGTACGCCGTGCGCCATACCGCCAGCGCAGCGCGGTCGGGTCGCCCTGCGCCCAGGTTCTGCCCCACCAGAGTGGCGGCCGCATTGCTCAGGCCCCAGGCGGGCAGAATGAAAAACACCACAATGCGAATCGCAACCGTGTAGCCCGCTACCGCGGCGGCGCCAAACGTCGACACAATCCGCACCAGCCCGATCCAACTGGCATTCGCAATCGCAAACTGCAGAATACCGGTGAGAGAAACGCGCAGCAGCTTCGCCATCACCCGGAGATTCAGTCGCAGATGCCGCGCGAGCACATGAATGCGCTCCGTGCCCTGGAGCAGCCGGTAGAACTGGTAGAACACGCCGATGCTTCGACCCGAAAACGTGGCCAGCGCCGCGCCTGTTACGCCCATGTGCGGGAACGGCCCGAGGCCGAAGATCAGGCACGGATCGAGAACCAGGTTGATGATGTTCGACACCCACAAGAGCCGCATGGCGATTGCCGCGTCACCCGCACCGCGGAAGATCGCGTTGTTCAGGAAAAGCATGATGATGGCCCCGCAGCCACCCAGCGCTATGCGCGTGTAGCCCGAGCCGCTGGCTACAATTGCCGGCGACGCACCCATCAGGCGGAGCAGTTGTGGCGCAAAAATGCCGGCCGGAATGCCCAGAGCAAGAGAAATCACGAGGCCCAGTACAATCGCCTGCACTCCGGCGATGGCCGCATCTTCAGGATCTTTCTCGCCGATGCGCCGCGCCACCATGGCCGTGGTGGACAACGAAACGCCCAGGCCGATCGCGAACACCAGCGCCAGCATTGACTCGGTGAGGCCCACGGTGGCCACGGCGTTGGCGCCAAGCCTGCCCACCCAGAACACGTCCGTAACGGCAAAAAGGGATTCGAGCACCATCTCCAGAACCATAGGAATGGCGAGCAGGAAGATGGACCGGTTGAGGCTGCCGATGGTGTAGTCCTGGTGCGAGCCGCGCAGGGCTTCCCGTACAGATGACCAGAATGTGCGCGCGCTGCCGTCGGCCGGCTGCGGCGTAGTTGTTTCAAGCATTGACATGGGGAACTCCACATGTGCCTTCAAAAACGGCAGGCATAGGCGAAGGGGTCACGCTGCGTTCAATTTGAAATTTGCAGAATCACCCCGAGGCTGGAGACATCCTCGGGGATGCCGTCTTTTGACGGCAGAACAGGGAATCAACCCGAGGCAGCGTTCAGTGACGAATTCGTACGGCGTGAGGCTGCAACATGGTTGTCCTCCCTGGCCGGAGAGCGGCGGGTTTCATGAGTGTACCCCGATTTTGGATTTGAACGCAAAGAGGCGCTGCAGGGCCTCGTCCTAATGTTGCCGATGCACCGGATTCGCGCTAATCCTTTGGCACAATTCCCGCATCTTACCCCCTTATGCGCGAGGTCCACTGGCGCTACATGGACTGGCATTGGAGAAGGAATTATGGCAAATACAAAGAAATGCGGCAACGCGGTCTGTACCTGCGTTCCGCACGGCAAGGACAAGTATTGCAGTCCCCACTGTGAGGGCGTTGGCGACAAGACCGAAATCGCCTGCCAGTGCGGCCACGGCAGTTGTTCCGGCAACGTCAAATAGCCTCTCGCCGGTTAAGAACGACGAGACACAGTTCATCCAATTCCGCCGGCCCAGCGACAGTAACGCTCAATTTGCCCTTGCGCTCACGGACCAGCGCCCACCGGCTCGATGAGCCGGTGGGCACGGTGGCTTGGCGCGATGCGCCTTATGCCTCTTCTTCCTCTTCCACCGGCCGCTTTGCGTTGGCCAGGATCTTGTCGGCCACCAGTTGCGGAACGATGTCGTAGTGGTGCATTTCCATGCGGTAACTGCCCTTGCCCTGGGTCATGGAGGTGAGCAGCGTACCGTACGTAAGCATCTCAGACATAGGAACTTCCGCGTTGATCACCGTCGTGCGCCCCTTGGATTCCATGCCTTGCACGCGTCCGCGCCGGCTGTTCAGATCGCCCATCAGCGTTCCGGCAAATTCGTCCGGTGCTTCGATCTCGACCTTCATGATGGGTTCCAGCAAGCACGGCTTCGCGGTTTCCATACACTTGCGGAAGGCAATGCGTCCCGCCATCTTGAACGACATTTCGTTCGAATCCACGTCATGGTAGCTGCCATCGAAGACGGTGGCCTTGAAATCCACAACCGGATACCCGGCCAGGTAGCCGCGCACAGCCGACTCCACAATGCCTTTTTCGACCGCTGGAATGAAGTTACGCGGAATTGCGCCGCCGAATACCTCATTGGCAAATTGAAAGCCCGAGCCCCGCGGCAACGGCTCCATCCTGATCTTGCAGTCGCCGAACTGGCCATGGCCGCCGGTCTGCTTCTTGTGCCGGCCCTGGGCTTCTGTCTTTGCGCGAATCGTCTCTCGATACGGCACTTTGGGCGCCTTCAGCGTCACTTCAGCGTGGTAGCGCTTTTTCAGCCGGCTCACAATCGTCTCAATGTGCGGCTGACCGGCCCCGGCAAGCAGAAACTCATTGGTCATCGGGTCGCGGAAAAAGCGGATGAGCAAGTCCTCTTCCATCAGCTTGTGGATGGCCGGCGCCAGCTTGTCCTCGTCGGCACGGCTCTTGGGCTCAATCGCATAGGTCATGGCCGGCTCCGGCAGCGGAACGAGGTCTATCTGAATATCGGCGCCCTTCACGCCCAGCACATCGCCAGTGAGCGTCTCGCGCAGCTTGGCCACTGCGCCCAGATCGCCGGCATGGATCTCTGCCACTTCAACGGCCTTGCGCCCCTGCATCACGCTCAGGTGGCTTAGCCGCTCCTGGCCTCGGCGCGTATAGTTCTCCAGCGTTGCGTCATTCTTCACCACCCCGCTGACCACTTTGAAAAAGCTGATGCGCCCCGCAAACGGGTCCGTCATGGTCTTGAAGACCAGCAGCGCCGTTGGCTCTGCGTCGTCCACTTTGCGGAACGAAATTCCTGCGCCCGCAGCAACGGCTGCATCTCCATTGACGGCGACGGCTTGCATCGCCGGCGCCTTAACCGCAATCGGCGCGCGTTCAATTGGCGCCGGCGCATATACCTTGATGAAGTCCAGCAGGTGGTCGGCGGCCATGTTCGCCAAACCGCTCGTGAAGAGCACCGGGAAAATGCGGTCTTCGCGAATCGCCTCGTGGAGCGCGGTAATCAGGTGCTGCTCGGGAATCGTGCCTTCGGCAAAATACTCCTCCATCAACTCGTCTTTGCCCTCGGCTACCAACTCCACCAGCGCCTCATGGGCTTCTTTGGCCTGGTGCGCGATGCTGGCCGGAATCTCCCCCGTGATCTTGCCGTGGCCATCCCCACCCGGCGTGTAATAGAACGCCTCCATCGTCACCAGGTCAACCACCCCGTGGAATCCCTGGGCATCGGAGATCGGCAACTGGACAGGAACACAATTGCGGCCCCAGCGGTCATGCAAATCGTCGATCAGCGCGCTTAACCCGCCTCCCCCTCCTGCCTTTGGGTGGTCCATTTGGTTGATCACCACGATCCGGGGAACGTTGGCCTCCTCCGCGTACCTCCAAACTCGCTCCGTTACCGATTCCACGCCGTTCTGCGCGTTCACCACCACCACCGCTGTCTCCACGGGCAACAGCGCCGCGCGCGCTTCGTGGCTGAACATATGAAAGCCGGGAGTATCGACTAAATTGATCTTCACGCCCTGCCATTCGGCAAAGGCCACCGCATTCTGCATGGTCGCGCCGCGGGCCACCTCTTCTTCGTCATAAGCGGTCACGGCTGTCCCATCTGCCACGCGGCCCTGGGTCGGGGTTGCTTTTGCGGCATGCAGCAGCGCGGCAATCAAGGTGGTTTTGCCGCTGTGCGCATGCCCCACTACAGCTACGTTGCGGATCTCACTTCCCTGGTACGTTTTCATAGTCCTTCTCCTTGATGTGTCGAAAGATGTGTCAAAATGGCGTGGGTGCTCGGCGCGGCCAGAGACTTGAATGCCCGCGCGACGAAATTGGATTGTGGAGATTGCCCCTGGCACAGGGACTTCATAAAGGCGTCCGGCAGGACGTCAGCAGGTCCGGATTGCCGGGCTCCAGGGCCCGGTCTGCCGTCTTCCTCATCCATATGGAGAGTCTCCGGCAGGCGCCTGGCGGATGAAAACTGCGTGAATGCGCCAGGCGTCTTCCTTAAGAAGAGGGATGCTATCACACGAGGTATGTGAACGTCCTGTGACTCGACGCACTGGCGGGTCCAATCATCTGGCGAAGTTCAAGGATTACCTTCATTTGTGATAGATCCGGCCTACCCCGGCTTCCCCAGTCTTCGCTCCTTCACCGGGCTTTTTTTGACACGATCTGAGGTGTCCGCCGTGTCGACGCCCGCCGAGACCGACGCACCGCTACGAGCTACCAGCGCAGAACCGGCAGCAGGCTCGAATAATCGTCGGTCCAGAGATGGACCCTCGGATTTTCAGCGGGCTCCCGAGCCTTGGCGGCCACGCCCGGCAATTGGAAAAACGCAGCATTGTCTGTCAGCAGCATCCAAGTGGCGGAAAACTCACCGCGCTGCTCATTTGGATAGCTCGTCACGCGCATGGCTTTCATTCCTGCGGCCTTCGCCAGCAAGGTAATTTCAGGCTCCAGATCCACGTGCTGATTTGAAACATGGAACGCAAGAATGCCGCCCGGGGCAAGGTGCCGCCTGTACAGGGCAACCGCCTGCGTGGTGAGCAGATGCAGCGGAATGGCGTCGCCGGAAAATGCGTCGATCACCAGCACGTCAAAATTCTGCGGAGCTTCGCTCGCAAGAGAGGCCCGCGCGTCTCCTTCCACCGCGCTGATCCGCGCAGCCGAGTCGCGCAGATAGGAAAAAAAATGCTCGGCAATCGGCGTCACCGCTGGATTCAGTTCATAAAAGCGGATGCGATCGCCGGGCTTCCCATAAGCGGCAATGGTGCCCACGCCCAGGCCCACGATGCCGATGTTTCGCGGCCGCCCTGCGCAGCACAACCGCAGCGCGAGCCCCACGCCAGAATCCTCGGCGTAGTAGGTGGTTGGCACTTTGCGTAACTCCGGCGAGAAGATCTGCGTGCCGTGCTGAATGGTGCCATTGGTGAGAGTACGCACAGTGGATCCGGGATAAGAGAGCGTTTGCCTCACCCGCAAGCTGCCGTAAAAATTGCGGACGGCAAGCGGAGTATCGCGACGATAGGCAGTGTGCAGCATAAACACCAGCGCCAATAGCAGCACGCTGGAAGTGGACCACAAGAGTCGCTGTCCCCAACTGCTTTTCCACGTCACTGCGAGAGCAAGCAGAGCGGTGACGAGAAACGTGAGGACCAGGTCGTAGTTGAACGAAAAAATCAGCGGAGACACAATGCCGATCAGAAACGATCCCAAAGCGCCCCCAGCTGCAAATAACAGGTAAAACAGCGTCGATTCCGTCGCTCTTTGCGGCCGCAGCGCAACCGCCTCCGTATGGCAAAACAGGCAGGAGATAAACACTTCGATCAGAAAAAAGGAGAGACCGATGCGCATCGGCAGCGACACATCCACATGTGCCAGCATGTAGGCGAGCCCGGCGAGCATCACCACGAGAAAGCGGGTCACAATCGCGCGCGGAAAGAGTCCTGGAAACTGGAAAGCGAGAATCAAAGTCAGGAGGTACACGGCGAGCGGAAGAATCCATAGCAGGGGAATCGCCGCGACGTTTGCCGTCAGATAACTGGTTACTGCCGCCAACTGCATTGCGGCGCCCATCGGCAGCAGCACCCAAAGTAATTTGTGCGAGAGGGGGGCAGGAGCAATTTCAGATTCGTTCTGTGTTTCAAGCTGCACAGCAGGCCGAGCCGCCGATCGCATGCGCCAAGTCAGAATTCCGGACACGAAAGCAAACAGCGCGAACCCGCAGCTCCATGCAACACGCTGCGTTTTCAGCGTAAAAAGTGGCTCCACGAGAGTCGGATACAGTGCAAGCGCGAGCAAAGATGCCAGGTTTGACAACGCAAAGAGCCGATACGGAATGCCGCGCGTTTCAAGCCGGGCGAGCCAAACCTGCAGCAATGGGCTGGTTGCGCCGAGCATCAGAAACGGAACTCCGATGGTGAGGCTCAAAGCCAGAAAAATCGAGGAGATGGGATGCGCCGACCCGAGGTTCACTGAGTGAATCGACCAGGCAATCGAACACCCAGCGGCCAGTAACAAAAGAGCGAAATGTGTTATCCAATGCGAACGCTGAGCCAGCCAATGCGCGTAAAGATACGCAACCACAAGCGCCGTCTGAAAGAAGACTAGGCAGGTGATCCACACAGCCGCGGAGCCGCCGAACACCGGCAACAACTGCTTGGCCGCGATAGGCTCCACGAGGAATAACAAAAAGGAGGCGAGAAACACCGTGCCGCCGAACAGCATCCTCGAAAGAGACATGCGCGACCCTGGGTCTACCTGCGGGAAATCCGTTGTGTCTGCGCGATCAGCCGCAAGTCCAAGCCGCACTCCGTCACTCGGAGCCCCTGACGGTTGCTTGGATTCGTGGGCTCGCATGAAGCTAGTAAGTGGCTGCCGCCGGAAGGATCTCATCCACATCGATCCACTGCGTAGGATAATTGCCCGTGTAACATGCTGTGCAATACCCGGTGTGCCCATCGCCGTTGCAGCACTTCAGCAGGCCTTCGAGCGATAAGTAGGCTAATGAATCGGCCTCAATATAGCGGCGGATTTCTTCAATGGACTTATTCGCCGCGATCAGGTCGCGCTTGCTCGGTGTGTCCACCCCATAAAAGCAGGGCGAAATGGTGGGTGGGCAACTGATGCGGAGGTGCACTTCCTTTGCGCCTGCGCCGCGAACCATACGCACGATCTTGCGGCTCGTCGTTCCGCGAATAATCGAGTCATCGATCAGCACGATGCGCTTGCCCTCGAGCAAATTGTGGACCGGGTTGAGCTTCAGCCTCACACCGAAATCACGCACACGCTGCTCAGGCTCAATGAACGTGCGGCCAACATAATGATTGCGGATCAATCCGAAGCGGAAGGGAAGTCCCGCCTCTTCCGCGTACCCAAGCGCTGCGGTCACGCCGGAGTCGGGCACCGGCACCACCACGTCGGCGGGCACGCCTGATTCGCGCGCCAACTGGCGCCCCATCGCATCACGGCTCTCCTGCACCCATCGGCCAAAGATGCGGCTGTCGGGTCGCGCGAAATAGACGTGCTCAAAAATGCAACTTGACTGCGGAAATCCAGTCGCGAATTGGCGGCTGGTTACACCGTCCTCGGTCACCATCACGAGTTCACCGGGGAGCACATCGCGTTCAAATTCCGCGCGGAGCAAATCGAATGCGCAGGATTCCGATGCGAAGACAATAGTGTCCGGACCATCTGGGTTTTTCAGCCGGCCCATCGACAACGGACGAAAGCCGCGCGGATCGCGGGCGGCGAAGATGCGGTCACGCGTCATCATCACGATGGAGAACGCGCCCTCCACCTGCGACAGCGAGTCGGCAATGCAATCCACAAGCGTGCCGGCCTTGGAGTGCGCGATGAGTTGGACAATGATTTCCGAATCCGATGTGGTCTGGAAGTAAGCTCCGTCGCGCTCGAGCCTGGTGCGCACGTTGCCCAGGTTCACCAGGTTTCCATTGTGAGCAATCGCAATTAGCCCTCTGGTCGAGTCCACTCGGATGGGCTGTGCATTCAACAGTGCGGAGTCGCCGGTGGTGGAGTAGCGCGTGTGCCCAATGGCCATGTGGCCCGGCAGCTTCGAGAGCACATCGTCAGTGAATATTTCCGATACCAGGCCCATGCCCTTGATGTTGGCTAGGTGCTGCCCGTCGGCAGTAGCAATCCCCGCCGACTCCTGCCCGCGATGTTGGAGCGCATAGAGAGCCAGGTAAGCCTGCCGCGCAGCATCGGGATGCCCGTGAATGGCAACCACGCCGCACTCTTCGCGAAGCTTGGGATCGCTACTCTCATCGTCCCTCGCAAAGCTTGTCATCCTGAGCGAGTCCGCCTCAGCGGACGAGTCGAAGGACCTGCAGTTCAGCGATGTTCGCAAGGACTCGGACACGTCCTCTACACCTGCCACACCCTGAAAGAGAACCGGGCTCATGCCTTTACCTCGCCATGGAGGGTCGCCTCAAGAGATTCAGCCCAGGGTTTTCGAATCTCCGCCAGTGGCGCGGAAATAAACGCATCGCCGTATACCGAAATCTCCAACTGGTCGCCTCCAGTCGTTCCAATGCGGGCGGCGTGATATCCGAAATGATCCGCCAATTCCTCGATCGCACCGATTTGGCTCGGCTCAGCGCTGACGATCACGGTCGAGGCCGGCTCCGCGAAGAGGCCAAAGAGGGGATGAATCATGAGCGCCTGCTCCTGCTCGACCCTGGCTCCAATGCTGTGCCCGAATGTGGCCTCAGCCAATGCAACAGCGATCCCACCGTCGGCCAGATCGCGAGCAGAGTGAATTAGCGCGCGTTCCGCTAACTCTGCCAGCAAGGTATGAAGGTCCGCTTCAGCGTCGAGATCGAGGGGCGGAGGCTGCCCCCAAATGCCGTCAAGCACGTCCTTCGCGTATTCCGAGGAGCCGAACGCGGTGAGTTCCGCGCTGGCAGACAGTTTCTCTTCTGCATCGCCTTCTGCTGCGATTGGCTCAGGATGTCCCACGATGTTGTGGTTGATCGCTTCTTCGTTGAAGGGCACCTTCAGATCGGGGTTTGGCTCTTCACCAGAAGGGATCGGCCACAGCAGCAGAATGACATCTCCCCCTTTTTGAAAGTCGGCCGGAACCGCCCTGGTCACATCATCCAGAATGCCCACGATCCCCAACACCGGCGTAGGATAAATGCCCTCGCCGCGCGTCTCGTTATAAAGCGAAACATTGCCGCCGGTGATGGGAGTTCCCAGCGCCGTGCATGCCTCGGCAATGCCGTCGATCGCTTCCGAAAGCTGCGCCATGATCTCCGGCTTTTCGGGATTCCCGAAGTTCAGGCAGTTTGTTGCGGCCACCGGGGTTGCGCCGGTGCAAGCCACTTTGCGGGCTGCCTCGGCTGCGGCATGCATTGCTCCCAGTTTGGGATTGAGATAAGCCCAGCGGCCATTGCCATCGAGAGCCATCGCCAGCCCGCGCTCATGGCCGGCTGTGCCGGTGCCCTTGATCCGCATCACGCCGGCTTCGCCGCCCGGCCCTTGCACCGTGTTGGTCTGCACCATCGTGTCATATTGCTCATGAACCCAGCGTTTGGAACTGACATTGGAGCTCGCCAGCAGTTTCTTCAGGTCTGCCAGGTAGTCGCGGTCCTTTTCCAATTCGGCCAGCGCTGCCTCGGAAGGCTCAAGCGGTATAGGCGTCTTCCACGTGCCTACCGGGCGATGGTAGAGCGGCGCATCGTCAGTCAGCGACCGGTTGGGAATATCGGCCACGAGCACGCCATGGTGACGGATGCGCAGCCGCGATTCGGGTTCAACCGTTCCCACGATCACCGCGTCCAGGCCCCACTTCGCAAAAACGCGGAGCACCTCATCTTCCCGGCCCTTCTCAGCCACCAGCAGCATCCGCTCCTGGCTTTCGGAAAGCATGATTTCGTACGCGCTCATGCCGGTTTCGCGCTGCGGCACGCGGTCAAGCTCGACGTCCAGACCCACGCCCCCGCGCGCGCCCATTTCGCAGGTGGAACACGTCAGCCCCGCCGCGCCCATGTCCTGAATGCCGACGATGGCGCCGCTCTTCATGGCTTCGAGACAGGCTTCCAGAAGCAGCTTCTCCATAAAGGGATCGCCCACCTGAACATTGGGACGCTTTGCCTCAGTGCCCGCGTGAAATTCTTCGCTGGCCATGGTGGCTCCGTGGATGCCGTCGCGGCCCGTTTTGGCCCCAACATAAATCACTGGGTTGCCGGCGCCCGTGGCCTTGCCGTAAAAAATCTCGTCTTTCCGAACCATGCCCAGTGCAAAGGCATTCACCAGCGGATTGCCGCTGTAGCAGGCCTCGAACTTCGTTTCGCCGCCCAGGTTCGGTACGCCAAAGCAATTGCCGTAGCCGGCGATCCCGCTCACCACCCCCTCGACAATGGAGTGGTTTTTTGCAACCAGACTCCGCTCTTCCGAGTCCTGGTCGGCATCTTTGCTAATCGGCCCGAAACGCAGCGAATCCATCACCGCCAGCGGCCGCGCACCCATGGTAAAGATGTCGCGCAGAATGCCACCCACGCCGGTTGCGGCTCCCTGAAATGGCTCAATATAGCTGGGATGGTTGTGGCTCTCGATCTTGAACGCGCAGGCCCAACCATCACCAACATCAATAATGCCTGCATTTTCGCCCGGCCCCTGCACCACGCGGTCGCTCTTGGTGGGCAGCCGTTTCAGGTGCACGCGGCTCGACTTATAGGAGCAATGTTCGCTCCACATCACGCTGTAAATGCCCAATTCAGTGAGCGAAGGAACCCGGCCCAGGGCTGCCAGAATGCGGTTGTACTCATCCGGGGTGATGCTGTGCTGAGCCAGCAGCTCCGGAGTTACTTTAACCGGCTCGGGAACGACTGCAGAGGAGGCGGTGGTCATCACGATTGCCTCCATTGTCGCACGGGACGCGCATGCGAAGCCCACACGGAGGATGTGGAAAGCCCATCAGTCACGGTTGCCAACCGTTATCCTTCAAGCAGTGAGCCGCGTGTGCCAGTCCACGACTCAACTGCCGAGCAAGAGCTTGCCCGCGACGCCATTGGCCAATCGTTCAGCAGATCGCCCATAGCGACCCGATGCAAGGCGCGCGACTTGACCACCAAACATTGCATTTCAATGGATTTGCTGAGATATTGCCGGGTACCGTGGCGAAAACACCCATTCAGAAATCGAAGAACTCCTGCCGCAGAGCATCCTCGTACTTCTTTTTGGCAGCCTTCGCCTTGTCTCTCGCCTCATCTTCCCGCATGGCGGCGCCTTCCCATTTGTCGACTTCCGCCACATCGTGATTCGTCGAGGCCAGAGCTTCCTCCACCCGGATGGCGGCGACCCACTCATCCACCGCCACTTTGTAGTTGCTCTGCATTGCATCCAGTTCAGACTTGTCGATGGTCATTCTTGCGTTGCCCTCCGCCGGACCGTGTAAGTTGATCGTGTGTTAGCCTTTTGCCGCCAAGTGCCCTCTAGTGGCTGAATTGGCGGAAAAGCCAGAACAGAAGACCGGAGAGCAGTGCCGCGGCGGGCAGCGTAAAGACCCAGGCGGCAGCGATGTTGCGAATGGTAGACATCTGTAACCCGCTCCTGTTGGCTGCCATTGTCCCGGCAACGCCCGAGCTCAAGACATGCGTGGTACTTACCGGCAATCCGAAGTTGTCGGCGAGGGAGATGGTGGCCATTGCGACCAACTCGGCGCAGGCACCCTGGCCGTAGGTCAGGTGTTCTTTGCCGATCTTTTCACCCACCGTCACGACGATTCGTTTCCAGCCGATCATGGTGCCCATTCCGAGGGCCAATGCCACAGCGACCTTGACCCAGGCGGGGATGAACTTGGTGGCCTTGTCGATCGTCTTCTTGTAGTTGGTGAGGCCGGTGTTTTCCGCCGGCGTAAAGGCCGGGTTGTTGCTCTTCTGCATCAGTCGGATCGCCTCGCTGGCCACGTACATGTCATTGCGCACGTTGGCCTGCTGTCCCGCCGGAACAGCCTTAAACTCCTTGTAGAGAGCTACTTCGTGGTTGAGGTCCTCGACCAATTCGCGGAGAGCGAGAATGGTATCTGGCTGCAGCTGCTTGCTCGCAATGTAGCTTGTGACCTCCGAGCGGGGGTCGGCACCCAAGATACCGCTCTTGTCCACGTGCTTGTCCAGAATCTGCCCTGCCTGGTTGGAAGAGGCAATAAAAGTTTGAATATCCTTGTCTGTGACGGCGTGGTTGAGGGCATATGCGGTGGGAACCGTTCCGATGAGGATCAGCATGATCAGACCCATGCCCTTTTGTCCGTCATTCGAGCCGTGGGAGAAGCTGACACCCGTGCAGGTGAGGACCAGCAGCGCGCGGATCGGCCATGGCGGAGGCGCGGCACCCTTGGGAGCCGTGTAAAGGGCCGGATACTTGATCAGCGCCTTGGATAAAAGGAACAGCAAGCCCGCAGCACCAAACCCGACAAGTGGCGATATCAGAAGGACTTTGAAGACCTTGGTAGCCTGATCCCAGTCCACGCCCGACGTGCCAGTGTGAACATTCATCAATTGGTTGGCCACGCCCACGCCGATGATGGAGCCGACCATGGTGTGCGAGCTCGAGGCCGGCAGCCCGAACCACCACGTGCTCAGGTTCCAGATAATGGCGGCGATCAGCAGGGCAAAGACCATGGAATAGCCCGCTCCGGAGCTGACCTGTAGGATCAGCTCGACAGGCAGCAGGGTGATCACGGTGAAAGCCACCGCGCCCGAGGAGACGAGGACTCCGGCGAGATTGCAGAGCCCCGACCAGACTACGGCAATGTTGGGCTCGAGTGAATGGGTGTAGATCACCGTGGCCACGGCGTTGGCCGTGTCGTGGAAACCGTTGACAAACTCGAATCCGAGTGCAATCAACAGGGCCACGGCCAGCAGCAGGAAAGGCCAAATACTGGTGACCGTCACGCCGCTCAGATCCTGGCCGATGTGAACTGCGATGAATCCCAGGCCGAAGAGCATCGCGGCCCCAACCACGCTGCCGCTGATAATGGCGTGGGACTTCTTCATCTTCTTGTCGAGTATTGCTGCAGCGGGGGGACGGGCTGCGGTTGTCGCCAAATCGGCCATCGTGATTCTCCAGATTTCGAATGGTTTTTGGTTTGGTCCGGTTGCGCTGGGGAAGCAGAATTCGGATGCTGCTATGGATATACGAGCCAGATGAATAGGACGTGAATTGCCTGGGAAAATAATGAAAGGTGGGTCTCGGGCTCAGATCCAGGAATCCATCGTACTGTAAAGTGCGAAAACCGAAGGGTTTAATTATCAGAAAATTGATTTCTAAGGTTCAAATTTCTTGCCGTCGAATTCATCCTTTGATGCTACTTTTTCACCAAATTGCAACCATGTTTGGCTCATATTTTGGATTCACGTTGGGATGCGCTCCTCGGCTACGTTCCGCCTCCGCCTGCGCTCGTTGCGGCAGATCTTCCCGTCTGTGTTCCACTCTTCACCAACTGTGAAAGTCTATAGCTGAGTTCAAGAATGTGATTCACCAGTTCGATCTCTTTCATACCCATGAATGTCGCAACTGCTGTGCTGTTGGGCACCGGCGGGCCTCGTGAGATTCGGTTCGCATTGCATCTGAAATTCCGAGCTCGTGACGTTTCCCGTTGGACAGCCTCAGAATCCTGCGCAAAAGGCATTCGGGAAGGGTTGCCATCCCTTCCGGTGGCATTCATGCTGTTACACAACCGATGGGACACCGTACAATACACATAACGATGCCCGACCTGCATCTCACCCCAGATACACATCAGGGGCAGTCGAGAAGTTGGTATGCGGTAGGAAGAGGTGGTGCCCGCGAGACATTTGCAGGCTCCACTTATTCGATCGGCGCAAGTTATAGAAATAAATACCAGAAGTGCCGGGATGGCGGAACTGGCAGACGCAGCGGACTCAAAATCCGCCGACCCTTGCGGTCATGGGGGTTCGACCCCCCCTCCCGGCACCAACAAAATCAAGGGTTTAGATGGAAATGGCCTCTCGAAACCGGAGAGGCCAAAATCGTTTGGTGGCTGTTCTGATGGCTGTTGGTGCATACGGGCCGGTGGCTTTTAAATCATTAGCAACGTGTGCTCGTTATACCTCGGATGTCCTTATGGGATTTCGTGTGCAATTGAGACAATGGTGGTGATACGCTTGCGCCGTTGCCATCAAGGCAGGCTAGGCACTCGGAGAATGTACTGGAATGGTCTCAGCCCGGCAGATGATCGCTATGCTCTCAAGTCTCAATGAAGGAGATGCCGAACAGTTCTACGCGATTGCGCTTCAACTTGCGGCAAATGAAGCTCGTCGGGGCCGTGTCGAAGTCGCGAATGAACTACAAAGCCTAGTAGCGACCGCTCGTAGCAAAGGTGATGTTTCTCTCACTTCTGATCGCGGACGCAGCGGCAAGGTCGTGGTCCCAATCACGCGGCCCGTCGGGGAGTTGCAGAAGCTTCTCGTCACTTCCGACCCGACAATCGTCCTAAATGACCTCGTCTTGCCGGCCGATGTCCGAGAGCGGTTGCGTCTCTTCGTCAATCAGCAACGCGAGCGAGACACCCTCCGCTCACATGGAAAGACTCCGCCGACCCGCTTACTATTAATGGGCCCTCCTGGTTCAGGTAAAACAATGACAGCATCTGCAGTCGCCGGGGAACTGCATCTGCCTCTACATGCTATTCGACTGGATACTGTGATCACCCGATTCATGGGTGAAACTGCCTCCAAACTCCGGATGATTTTCGATCAAATTTCGTCTCGAAGAGGCGTCTACCTCTTCGACGAGTTCGATGCCATAGGAGGTAAGCGGACTCTCGATAATGACGTCGGAGAGATGCGAAGAGTTCTGAATTCCTTCTTGCAGTTCATGGAAGAGCCGGATGCTACAGACACCGTGGTGCTTGCCGCCACTAATCATCCGCATTTGCTCGACGAGGCCCTCTTCCGTCGCTTCGATGACATAGTCCGTTTCGAGCTGCCAGACGCTGCGATGGTTGAGACATTTCTTCGTAATCGTCTATCCTCATTTGAAACGACTAGCATCAACTGGAATTCTGTCGCTCAAGAGGGTGTTGGTCTATCCCAAGCAGAAATAGCCAAGGCATCTGACGAGGTAATCCGGGACCTGATCATATCCGGTAAGCGGATTGCGACGAATGCCTCACTCCTGAAGGCTCTCAGTCATCGAAAGAGGCTTGCCGGGAACCGCTGACCTCTGCTCACGATTGTGCTTCCTTAGGAACGGCTCGAAACGATGGCACCTGATATTCCGGCTCCGGTTCCGCAACATAATCTTTCACACCTTCGTATTGATCGCTTTTTTACGGGACTCCGCTACACGTCCCCAGCTTCGGGCCGCACGGAGCATCCGCTCACGAGGAATCGTGGCGAACACGCAAACCGTTTGAAAGCAGAACTCTCTGCGGCGTTTACTGCCGCTCGAGCACGCGTCGCAACACGGCAGCTTGCGGCTCGAAGAAAACGCCCCGGTATCTACGTCGAGGTGCAGAGTGAACCGGGTCAACAGATCCCGGAACTCACCTGGATGAGAAAAGGAATCAGGCTTGGTGCCGTCCGAACAGAGCAGAACCACGTCCAGGTGGCAAGTCTTTTTGTTCCAGAGGCGGCTTCTTCGTTTTTCGGGGAGAAGCTGGACGCGTATGGTGGAGGGTTAACCGGAGTTGGAAAGGTACCCTATCGGGAGCGATTTGAGCATTTGGAGAACATTCAAGTTGCGACTCTAAACACGCTGTGGGTTGATACTCGTCCCCTGCCCGAAGACACGGATTTGTCGCACTGGTGGGAGTGCTGGTGTTGGCGTGATCTTGCCGAAGAGTTGCGAACTGTGGCCACGGAAACCGAAGTGCACAGCTCACCGAATCTCAAGTCCGAAATGTTTGTGATCTCGGCCGCTCTGGCGCAGATTTAACGATGCCCTTAAATGCGCGAAGAGGCCGCCGAATGACCACTAATGGCTCTGTGATGCCTTCTAGGAATGGCGCTTTAAGTAAAAGGTCTTGGACACGCAATCAAAACTGGTCAAAGCTGTAACTGATCGCAGGTGCAAGCAAATTCTCCAGCCCATCGCGCGATAGGGCGCGAAGGCGGACTGACTATCGGGAGCATCGGACATGAGATCAGCAGACGGCGAACAGAAGAAACCGCCCGCGAGAATTACCGTCGCGGTGGAAAGCAAAATCCTGGCGAGCCGAGAGGAGGCAGCACAGATGCTCTCCATCAGCCAGAGAGCACTGGACTACCTGATCGCAACACGGCGGCTGCCAACTCGTCGCATTGGCGGCCGGGTTCTCATCCCGGTCTCCGAGCTTCGGAAATATGCGCGTACCGACCATCCTGAACGGATCGTGGCTTAGGCGTCGCCGCCAAGTCAGCGGATCGTCTCGAGTCTGCGGAGCTTCGCGAGGAGTTGCCCGATCCTGGCTTGACTCGCGTCGTCCGGTAGAAGATATCCGGGCAAAGCGTCGAGGAAGCGCGATTCCGCAAGAAGCGTTTGGACGGCATCGGCGATATAAATCTTCAACGCCGGAGATGTCATCTCGACTTCAGGTATGAGCGATGACCGGCCGTCGACTACGGCAATGAAGTCTTCCAGGTCATGGCTCGCGAGGTAATCCCGCTTTCCCCGTCCGTGAAATGCTTCGAGCTTGGTCCCGAGAAAGTAGGGCGCGTTGATGGCCCGAATGATCAGGCCGCTGCGCAGCTGCACGTTGCCGGCCGTGTGCAGAGCATGCGGATACCAGCGGTTCGAAAAGCCGAGGACTTGAGAGTCCAATGGCATGACATCCAAGGTCAATGCGCCGTGAGTCCACCGACACAGCGGCGCGCCTTCGCGGCTGTCCTCTTTGAATCCCAGACCGCGAAGCCGCTCGGAAAACACGGCGTATTCGGCATAGGAACCAATCTCCGCGATGACGTCCACGTCGTAGGTTCCGCGTACGGGCGCGGCGGCCGGATCGTCAATCAGCAAACCGGTTGCGCAGCCGCCAACAAAGACGATTTCCGGAAGGAGTTGGCGCAATCTCTGGGCCGCCAATTCCAGCAGTTCAAGATTAGGATTTGGCATCGGTGGGCATCTCCAACCTTCGCGTCAGCTCCTGACTCGCGAGGTTTCGTTCTCTGGCCCGCCCGTTACGGAGAGCATCCACCAAGGCCAGCAATTCATAGAGCCGCTCATCTGCGAGTGCAGCTTGCGGGACATTCTTGTGGAGGGGCGCAAAGCTGTATCCACGAACCTTCCCGTCCGCGTACGGCCAGACTGGCGGCAACTCGCCGGCATCAGCAATGATTTTCGAAAGCGGAAGAGCGGCATAGCTCGTTGGAACCCCTCGCGTCGGCGCGCCGGTCTCGGCAGGAAAAGCATATCGAACTCCATGAATCAGAAATTCGAGCAGCGAGGAGCGATTCAGGCGATCTCCGAGTTCCGGGCCTTGAACGAAGTGCGACGCCCGCGCACGCTTCACCGAAGCGTAGACCTCTGACGGATAGAGGTGGAGTTCATTCGCCAGACGCAGGTACGGAGGCCGTTCGCTGTTCTCCAGCGAAAGCTTCAGCAGGACCACGATGTCGAGCGGCCTAAGCATGGTTCGATTATACAATATTCAAATAAAATGAATATTGAATTCTATGCGCTTGAGACCTCCCAGGTCTAATTGAGGGCAAATCCTACCGCTTAAGCGGCGGCAGCGACCGCGAGCCCGGATCTGACCACCACCTCCTGTTCAATGCTTAGTCCTCATTAGAAATGAACATGTTCAAATAAGCCTTGACACGCCAAGTGGTCAGAGTCATTCTATTTTCGAACACGTTCAAAACTATGACAACGGCCACCTCGATCAAGAAATCCGAAGTCACTCGCGCCCGCATCCTCGACGCCGCATTGGACCTCTTCCGACGCCAGGGATTTGAGGAAACGACTATGCGCGGGATCGCAGCCGCCGCAGATGTGTCACTTGGGATCGGCTTACTACTATTTTCAGTCGAAGGAAGACCTGGTGATGGCGTTCTATGAGCGGGCGATTGAGGCAATGACCCCCAGAATGGAAGCCGCTCTCTCCGGCGCGAGCCATTTCGAGGAGAAGGTAGAGGCACTGATGGCGGTGAAGTTTGAATACTTCGAGCCGAATCGCACCTTCCTCGGCGCGCTGCTGCGGGCACTCGGCTGACCCGCAGAACCGTTTGTCGCCGTTCAGCGAGGCGACGAGGCATATTCGGGAACGCGATGAGGCGTACTTTGCCCGGATGATTGACGAGTCCCGGGATGTACGGGTTCCGAAGGAGCTTGCGCCGCATCTGCCGAAATTGCTGTGGCTATATCAAATGGGCCTGATTCTGTATTGGATCTATGATCGCTCTCCAGGTCAGCGGCAAACGCGGATGCTGCGCAAGAAGAGCCTCGCACTTCTGGTCAGCGGCTTGAAGATGGCTGGATTCGCGTTGTTGAAACCGCTGCGGTCAAAGATTGTCGATCTCATCGTTCTGGCCGAAGGAGGGCAAGGCTATGACATTTCAAACGAGGCCTGACCCAAAACTCATCCGCGCCTCAATTGCAGTCTGTCTGGCTGTACGAAGGCTTGTGGTGCAAGCTTCTGGGCGGTGTGCCCCGGCACGCGGATGTGATTGCAGCGGCACCCTTCATTGGCCCCGGGGCGGCTAGAGCGGCACTGATCGCATTGGGCCTGGCCGAATGCGGTATCGCCGCGTGGGTCTTGTCTGGGCAGCGAATGCGCCAGGCGGCCCTAGTGCAGACTGTGCTGCTCGTCGCGATGAACGCAGGTGGAACGATCTGGGCGAGGCGCCTGATTCCCGACCTTGGGGGCATGATCGTGCAGAACCTGGCTTTCCTGGTTTTGATTTGGATTGCAGCGGAGGATAGCCCCCATGTTGCACAGGCTTGAGACTGTCTCAACCCCCTGGCGGAGCGGCCCGTTCCGTGTCCAGGCTCATCGGCTTCTTTTTGGGCAGACGTATGAGGACTGCGGCATCGAGTTGCGCGCCTTCAAACCGCAGAGCCGGGTTTTCGCCATCAGCGGAGCCGGGTATACGGCACGCGCTCTTGCCGCTGCCGGGCATCGCGTGACGGCGGTGGACATCGACCCAGATCAACTCGCTTACGCAAAGTCGAGAGCGGAGGGCGGGCCGGGGCGTGCGGGTGCAGCAGAGCGGTTGCTCGCTTTCGGCCGCGGTATGGCGAGACTCGCTGGTTGGACACAGCGAAAACTGGTTGAGTTTCTCGACCTTTCCGACTGCGCCAGGCAAATCGAATATTGGGATGAAAGGCTCGACACTCCTATTTGGCGCGCTGCTGTGGACACATTGCTTGCGCCGCGCCTGCTTGGGCTTTGCTACGCTGCCCCGTTGGCCGCATCGTTGCCTGACGGATTCGGCCGCCGGATTCGCCAGCGTCTGCGGCGCGGTTGGGCAAGTCACCCGAACCGATCCAATCCGTATGCTGCGGCTTTGATGTTAGGAACAGCGCCGGTCGACCCCGGACCGTCTGCAACTCCGATCCAATTCGTCTGCGCAGACGCCGCGGAGTTTCTTGAGAGTTGTCCACCGTCGACGTATGACGCGTTTGCTCTCTCCAATATTGGCGACGGAGCATCGCGGGAGTATCTGCGCCGCTTGCGAAACGCGGTCGAACATGCATCGGCTCCGAATGCAGTGGTGGTTTCTCGCACATTCGCGGAGCCGGGAATGGATACCACGACAAATTGTGCGGCACTCGACCGTTCGATGCTTTGGGGCGTCGTGTACGCGGGCGCCATCGCGACCTTCGATGAAGGAGGCAAACAATGCTCCATTTGTTAAAACGGCACCCGATTCCTATCTCTGCGTTTTTCCGCCATTCACTGGTGTTGACCTACGCACTTCCGCCGGAGACTCTCGAACCCCTGCTACCGAAGGGGCTTGTGCTCGATCTTTTTCGTGGACATGCATTCCTCGCTATCGCCCTGGTTCAGACGGAGCGTCTCCGGCCCAGTTTCCTTCCCGCGGTCATGGGGCAGGATTTCTTCTTGAGCGGATATCGGGTCTTCACTCGACTGGACAACGCAGCGCAATCGAAGCGAGGGTTGCGGATCTTGCGCAGCGACACTGACCGCAGAAGGATGGTGTGCGCCGGCAATCTGCTGACGCACTATAACTATCGGCTCTGCGAGACGGACCTGAAGACCACCAGCGAGGAACTCCATTGGACTATCCGGACACCGCAAGCTGAGGCCGATATCGAAGTAGTGGCGCACGTGACAGATGGGCCGGGGCCGTTGCCCGACGGATCTCCCTTCAGCAACCTCACCGAAGCGAGGAAATTTGCCGGTCCATTGCCTTACACCTTCGATTATGAGCAGGCAACAGATTCGATTATCGGAATCCGCGCAATACGCCAGCAGTGGGAGCCGCGACCAGTCGCTGTCGATGTGCGGCGGAATACATTTCTGGAGCACGAGCCATTCCTCAGCGCCCGTCCGATTCTTGCTAACGCTTTCTATGTGCACGATGTGCCTTATCGATGGGAACAAGGGAGGCGGCTCTCATGAGTACATTTACAACTCGGGGACCCTATCAAGGAGTACTGCAGATCCTGCAATTCAATCGGCGCATGTATCTCATCGCAACTGCGGGCATTTTGGCGGCGGCGCTTGCCTGGCCATTATTGCCAACCCCGGGCCGCATCGCGCTCGCTCTGGGCGTGATGCCTGCAATGTTCTGGATGGCGTCGTCGCTGCTCGTGTCGCACTACATATACGACCGTTTTCCTCTCTACGATTTCCGCTGGATTGTGCGTATGCTTAGCCGGGTACCGAGGCGATGGATCAACATTCATTCTGGCTGGGACGAAACCAGCGGCCTTCTCGAAACAATCCTTCCGGCAGAAGGCAATCAGGTGGTTGACATCTTCGACCCGCTCATTATGACCGAAGTTTCAATTCAGCACGCACGGCTGATCAATCAGAAAGCGGTCCCTGCGATATCGGGGCGCTACAACCGGCTCCCCTTCGACGCTGGCAAGTTCGACGCCGCTTTCGCGATCTTCACCGCGCACGAACTGCGCCTTCACGGGCAACGCGTGGATCTATTTCGAGAGATCGTGCGTATTCTGACACCCGGTGGAGAGTTGGTGCTTATGGAACATGCGCGCGACTGGAAAAACTTTCTCGCCTTCGGTCCGGGCTTTCTGCACTTCTTTTCTCGTAAGGAGTGGCGAAATGCTGCTTCGGAAGCAGGCCTCATGGTGCGAACGGAGTTTGCGATGACACCTTTTGTGCAGGTGTTTGTTTTGAGGAAAAACCTATGACCCTGTCTATGAATCTGCGGATAGTTGGCATCCTGTTGGTATTACTCGGTCTGAGCCACGCCTTCTTCAATCGATATTTCGGATGGGAGCGGGAACTGGCAGACGTGTCGCTTCTGACACGCCAAATATTCTTCGTTCACAGTTTCTTCATAGCGCTGGGAGTGGTGTTAGGCGGAGCAGGGTCGTTTCTTTGTGCCGATGCGTTGCTACGCTCCGGGTCATTGAGCAGGGCGCTACTGGCTGGCATGACGTTGTTCTGGTTGTGCCGACTGCTAGCCCAGTTCTTCGCTTACGACACGCGCATCTGGAAAGGCGACAGATTTCGCACGTCAATGCACGCAGCCTTTTCCGTCCTATGGATCTACGTGACCGCCACCTACGGGGTCGCACTGGCGACTGTTTGGGGTTGAAGGCTCGAAGGAACTTCCTACACAGGGCAAAACAGCCATCAAACAGCCACTGCCTTAGCACTGAGACTACTTCTATTCAAACCGGTAGTCCGCCGAAGCAACTTGATGGCTGTTTGGTGGCTGTTTCGGACCTCAAATCCGCCGATTCTGGAATGCCAATTTCGATCCCAACAGCCACCAGATTTCGCCTCTATCGGAGTTCCAATCCGCCGATTTTGTGACAGTTTTGGAGCAATTTTAAGTGGCTGTTCTGATGGCTGTTCGTTGCCAACTTTTGTGCATTTTGCTGCGATGGATTGCAAGGATGGTCTGTGCAGCAACCCATTCATACCAAATTACTTATGCGATGGTTTGCGAGTGATTGCGACATGCTGCAAAATCGCAAAAAACAGACTCAAAATCCGCCGGCCCTTGCGGCCATGGGGGTTCGACCCCCCCTCCCGGCACCAATCTAAGGTCAGCAAATTGAATGAATTACGCTGGTTCATTTCCGTCATTCCACTTTGCTCCTTTCTTGCCCTTGAAAGGCTGGTGCATGTTGGGTGTGGTCACTCCTGCGACATCCTGCGATCTTCGATTCGGTGAGAGTGACAGGGATCCGGTCAACTACAGACTGCTTGTGCTTAGGAGAGAGTTGCGTACCGAGCGGCTTGACTCATCATCTTGTGCCCGGCGGGCTCTTTGATTTCGATCGTCGTCTCTCCGGCCATCTCGAGCCATGAGCAGAATGTATGGCGTGGACCGTGCCACGTGATTTCTCCGTCTCGACCACTGAGGTCTCGATGCAGGAGCGATTGTCGACGCGTTCTTGCTTGCGCTCCTCGTAAAACGCGGATGCGCTTGGTGCTGTAGTGGATCTCAACCGCTGGTCCGTGGTCGCGCACCCAGAATTCCTTGCCTGCATACTGCTAGGCCACCGAGCGGACAATTGGCAAAGATCACATGTCCGAGCAGCCGGGAATATGGTAGATCACGTCCAAAGGTTTGTGCTAAAAGGCTTCTCGCTTTAAATTGCTCCGCTCTCATTGCACGCATATTGGTTCTCCCATTCCCCTTCCGCCCCAGTTCCAACAGCCTCCGAACGCAGACGAGATCGCGTTCGATCATGTCCTCCGCGATTTCCACCATTCGTAAACGTTTGTAATGTGCTCGGTCGCCTTGGCGCTTGGCGTTGAGTAAAGATAGAGAGCCCATGTCACCACCACGATGATCAGCGCTTCCTCGTCGCCAATATCGCTCACGTCGGAGAAATTGGGGGTATGGCACCGGGATCTTTTGCCGCCGACGCCACCGAGGTGTATCAGGATGGCTAGTTGAACACCGATCCTGCGGCATTGAATGTCAAGCGGTCTCGATCAGTAGATAAGCTTGAGTGACAACTGAATCTGTCGCGAAGTGCCGGCCGTCTTGGAAATTTCGCCGAAACCAGATCCAGTCAGGATGTTCGAGGGAAGCCCCATGTTGACGATGTTGAACAGATTGAAGAATTCGCCTCGGAATTGCAGATCTATACGTTCCGCGCCCGAGGCTCTCCTTCCGAAGGGCGTGTCCTTGATCATTGCGAAGTCGTAATCGTAGTAGGCAGGCCCGCGGAAAGTGTCGCGTCCGAGAGTGCCGAAGCGTCCTTGATTCGGTCCTGTGCCGCCGGCAATATGAACGGGAATATTGAAATATGTGCTCGCGTTAGCCGCTCCCATCCCGAAGTAGTCTTGGCGGTTCGTGCGCGCCGTGGACAACTTCGGCACGGCAATCTGATCCGGACGGTCGACGCCGTTCGCGCCCGCTCCCGTCTGCTGTATACCCGAGTAAACGGTGAACGGAGCACCGGACGATATCGAAGAGATGGAGAGCAGTTCCCATCCATAGGTAAAGCTCCGCGGAAGCACGCTCAAGAAGCTAGCGCTCTCCATGTGCAGGTCCTGCGCCACACTCAGTCCAAAATTGTGCGTCGCGTCAAAGGCCGAGGGTCCCTTCTCTGCGCGAAGGTTGAACGGGTCCTGTGATGCTCCTGAGGTAGTAGCACCCGTTGAACCCGTACCGCTCAACACCATCGAAGTCGTGTCGATCGACTTACCCCATGTGTACGAGGCCTGAATGCCGGGTCCGCCGTGACCCACGGTACCGAATAGCGAAGCCTGCAGCGCGTTGTAGTTAGAGTGCACATCATTGGTCATCACGTTCATCACCCCAAAGCCTCCGGTTACGTCGCCCGCGGAGTTGAATTGCGTGTAGGGTGCAAACTCAGGGGTAGCGCCGGGATAGGCGTTCGGAAAAGAGATGCGCGGAAGTTTCTGAGCCGCAGTTCCCACGTAGCCCAGGTCCGCAGTCAGGTTGGCGATCTTGCGCTCGAGGCCCAGAGTCCAGGTGTAGAGTGTTCCATTGCCAAACCTGGCATCGATCCCGGAGAGGTTCAGAGCACTCACTGCACCTGAGGAAGTCACGCTGGCCAAGTCCTTCTCGTAGCGGTCCACGTCCATCGGCGTGTTGGCAGGAATATTCTTCGTTCCCTTCGCTAGAATGTTATTGCCGTTCAGATCGTAGGCAATGGGCAACATCGATGGGGTGATCGTGAACCCATATGCAAGTGGCGCGCTCGATGAGGATTGACGCCGCGGGTTGATGGCAAAAGGCGTAGAACCAGTGAGCATGTTGTCCTGCCAGATATTAGGCGGTATTACCGTCACCGCTCCACCTGCGTGCGCGGTAAAGTTCTTAAGCGGTGCCCAGGAGATTTGCACCTTTGGGCCCCATCCATTCCAGGTGGTTGAATATCCGGGCTGAGGGTTAACAACATAGTCCAAGGCTCCATTCAGTGTGCGGAAGGAGCCAGTGCGATGTGCACGCTCGGTGATCGGGGTGTAGTACTCCCAGCGGACACCGTAGTCCAGCGTCAGTTCTGGAGTAACCTTCCAATTGTCTTCGACATAGGTGTTGTAATCGCTGCGGTTGATGGCAGCCGGACCGATGTGTGCACCTCCCGACACTCCTGGAGGCGCAATGGCTACGATATATGCAAATGGCGAACCTGAGAGAAGACCAGAGAGTGTATCCGGTAGAGGATCACCTAGGTTGATGTTGTGCTTGCCACTCGCGGACGCGATCGCTTCAGTTGCGTAGGCGGTACCGCCGCCGAAATCATACTCCCCGTTCGGTGGAATACCGAAATAGGTGGTGTCCACATTCTTCCTGACTTCGAAGCCCGCTTTCAGAGTGTGTTGTCGGGCGGAGTAGCTGATGTTCTCCTGCTCCTGGAACAGATTGCCGTAGGCCTGCATTACTGATCCGCCGGCGCCGTTGAAAGCTTCGAAGAGACCGTCTTCAAACTTCACCGCGGGGTCCGTGTGATCGGGGGTAGGAAAGCCAGGGGTGGATCGGGTTATCGAGAGCGAGGACTCGAGCACAAGCTTTGGCGTGAAGGTCGTCGTGAGTGTCCCGACAACGTTGCGCTGCCGATCGAGGTACTCGACAGCGAAGGCGGGATCGATCGCTGTCTGATCCGGGTTTGTCGTCGGTCCCGTCAGGTTGTCCATCGTGAAGCGCGCGAAGAACTGGTTCCTTGCTGAAAGCTTGTGGTCGATGCGCAACGAAAACTGGTCGGCGTTTGTGGTCACCTTCGAAGCGGTCGCGTAAGTACTCTCACCGAAGGAACCAGTAGGAAGATTCGGCAGCGGATATCGAGCCAGTATCGCAGCAATTGACGGATTCACCGGAACGGCCAGCGAATCTGTCGTGCCGTCGGGAAAACTCACCGTGTCGGAGACGATATTTGAGCCTCCTGAAGGCCTTTGTGCGGCGGTGGGTAGCGGCATGACCTGAGTTGTGCCCAGCACCTGGCGAAAGCCCTGGTACTCAGTAAAGTAGAAGGTGCGCTTACGCCCGTCATAGAGATGAGGGATGTAGAGGGGACCGCCATTGGTGAATCCGAATTCGTTACGACGGAACGGGGGAATGCGTCCCGGGTATGCAGGCGTCGGATGATCGAAGAAATTGCGCGCGTCAAACGCTGAGTTGCGCACGAACTCAAAAAACGAGCCGTGGAAGCCAGCCGCTCCGGAGCGAGTGATGATGTTTGTGAAACCCGACGCCCCACGACCGATATCAGCCGGCATCCAACCCGAACTCGATTGCAGTTCCTGAATCGCGTCTACGTTGAAGTTCGGCATGATACTGCCACCCATCTCCGGATCGCTGATGTCCGCACCATCCATGGCAAATGTCGCTTCCACCCCGCGTTGGCCGTTGATTGCAAACTGCTGCGTGAAATTCGTCGCGCCGTTCGTATCGGTCATAGTGCCGGCTGCCAAGAGCAACAAGGTACTGAAGTCACGGCCGTTCAGAGGTAGAGAACTCACTGCCTGGCCGGAAAGTGCTTCACCGCCCGTTGCACCTGAGCCCTGCCGCGCCGCCACAGTGATTTCGCCCCGGCTCGACAATGTGATCACAACAGGCAGAGCATCGGAGGCCAGAGTAATAGCCTCGGCGTATGCGGCGGTCTTGCCCTCGGCGATGATTGCGAGCCTGTATTGGCCGCCACGTAGTGCGGAAAGCGTAAAGCTTCCGTCGGCACCAGTGTTGGCTTCGGCCGTGGCCGCACCCGTCAGCTTCACTTTGGCATCTGCAATCGGCGCGCCAGCACTGTCGCGCAAAAGACCATGCCAGCCAAAACCGGCTTCCTCCTGCGCAAGGAGTGGTGTTGCGAACACCAATCCAAGTGTCAGTAGGAGGCCTGCAGAACGTTCGAGCCTCTTCAATATCGACATCATCGTGCTTCTCCTGCCTGTCCGGGAACGGACTCAACGAACCACGAGAGTTCCTATCAACGGCGTGTTGTCCGACGATCCACCGACCAAGACTTGATAATCCCCGGATGTCATATTCCAGGCATTCCTCTCTTCGTCGAAGATCTTCAGGGCCCGGTCGTCAACCGCAACAGAAACTGTTTTCGATTCGCCCGGCGCGAGTCCAACCCGCGTCCATCCCACCAGCCGCTCGTAAGGTTCGTCTGTGCCCTTCGGAAGCCGCGCGTACACCTCCGCAATTTCGATCCCGGGTCGTTTTCCAGTGTTCTTGACAGTGAAGTGCACAGTGTTCGTGCCTGAGTCGACAGTCAGGCCGGAGTATGCGTAGGTCGTGTAAGACAAACCGAAGCCGAAGGCAAACAGCGGTTTCTTGTGCTGCTCTTCGAACCACTTGTAACCAACTGCGCCACCTTCGTCGTAGTGGACAGCGTAGCCTGTGCGAGCAGAAGCGTTTGAAGAAGGAGCTCCGTTGTCCGCTACATCTCCAGCGTGAGCCTGGCTCGCAGGGGGAATCTCGGGACGATTCGGGTGCGGAAGATCCGCTTCGCTAATGGTGAAAGTCAGCGGAAGTTTGCCGGAAGGATTGACGTCCCCAACAAGTACGTCCGCCAAGGCTTTGTGTCCCGAGCTGCCTGCGTACCAAGCCTCGACTACACCGGCCACCTTGTCGATCCAGGGCATAGTCACAGCAGTTCCGGTCTCCAGCACGACGATGGTGTGCGGATTCGCCGACGCTACCTGCTCGATCAAGGCATCCTGATTGTCAGGAAGCGAAAGGCTTGGCAGGTCCATATCTTCAGATTCCCACTGATACGCAAAGACAATCGCCAAATCAGCGCTCTTGGCCAAACTTGCTGCCGACTTCGCATCCGTTCCCGGATCGAAGTCAATCTTCGTGTTCGGCAGTTTCGCCTGGAGCGCTTTCAAAGGAGAGGTTGGGAACCAAACGGGTTTCTGCCAGATCGTCGCGCCTTTGCCCGGAGGCATGATGGCATTGCCACCCGGCGGATCCACCTGCGCTGATCCTCCGCCGGAAATCATTCCGACGTCGGCGTGGCCGCCAATGATCGCAATGCTGTGAATCTTCGACGACACAATCGGAAGTACTGTCGGACTATTCTTCAGTAGAACGATGCTCTTTTCTTCGACACGTCGCGCGACTTCGAATCCCTTCTCCGCATCGACGACGCTTTTCTGAGGCGGGTCGTCGACGATGCCAGACAGAAATTCAGCGTAGAGAACTCTCCGCACATGGTCATCAATTTCTGACATTGGCACTCTTCCGGCTTCCACTGCTTCTTTTAGCTTCGAACCAAAGAAGTCTGCCATCGGCTGTTCCTGATCGAGACCTGCTGCAGACGCCTTCTCTGTACTGTGAGTTCCTCCCCAGTCGGAGATAACGAATCCTTTGAATCCCCAATCTTTCTCGAGTACGTCGTGAAGCGTGTACGGGTTCTCGCAACCGAAGTCACCATTGATCCGGTTGTAGGAACACATCACTGCGCCGGGATTCGCGATGGAGATGGCGATATGAAAGGCGAGCAGATCGGACTCCTGCATCGCTCGCTTCGAGATGACCGCGTTCACAAAGAAGCGTCCCGTCTCCTGGTCGTTCATCACGTAGTGCTTGATGTCGCCGACGACATGCTGTTCCTGCTCGCACTTCATCAGGCTACCGACGACAGTACCGGCGAGGAGCGGATCTTCACCTGCATATTCAAAGTTGCGCCCATTGCGGGGTTCGCGGACCAGATCGACTCCGCCTCCCAGCGTCATATTGAACCCTTGCGCTCGAAGTTCTTTGCCGATCACAGTCCCAAACTCGCAAGCTGAGTCCGGATCCCAGCTCGCTGCAGCACCGAGACTCGATGGCATAGCCGTCGAATACTTACCGTTTGCACCGCTGTCTCTCACTCCGTAACCCGCATCAGAGATAACCAAAGGCGGGATTCCGAGGCGTTTTACACCTTCCACATATCCGGCACCACCGTTGGTAAGGTTTGACAGTGGCATTTGCCACTGCGGCGCGTGGGCCATGCCATTCCCATGTAGCAGCGCGAGCTTTTCGTCGAGAGTGAGCTGTTTTAGAACCAGGTCGGACCGCTCCTCCGGGGAGAGTCTGGAATTCATCCAGGGTCGGTCATTGTTCTGAGCCGCTACGATAGATGCTGCAGAGATGAGCGCGAGGACCGCAACAACGGTGTGAAGAAGGTAAGAACCAGACTTGCAATTCTGCATGTGTCTCCAAATTCGCTTCACGAGAGAGTGATGGCCTATTCCTCTTGAGCCTCAATGAATTTGTTACCCAACGAAGATGACAGAAGCGGTATCCCGCTGGGTGCGGGATACCGACAGAACTCACTTGAGGGCTTCTGTGCCGTTTTCAAAAATAAATTTGGCGTTCCTGGTATGAAGTTCGTTCAGGTACGTGACGCCGTTCACGACAGAAGTGAGAGTACCGGTCTCGCTCTGCTTTCCTTCAACCATGCGGGCAGGAACTGTGACTGTTTTCTTGTCTTCCGTCTTGATGGTCAACTGCACCTGTGATCCGGAGGATGTGCTCCAGGTCACTTCGCAGATTCCACGGGGCAGTTGAACATTGCCCGCCCGAACATCAGCTGACAGGTAAAAGGTCTGCGAGTTCTTGGCAGCTATCAGGGCGGCCGAAGACAGCACGAACAAAAGTGCGAGCGCGAGAATGCGTTTCATGGAAAGTCTCCTTTCGGTTCACGGCGGGAATTTGCGGTATCCCTTTGAGAACCTTTCGTACGCATTCAGGCTAGGCGAAGCAGATATTCTTTTTAAGCTCTATCGTGCATCAGACGTTGTACAAAGCAACATAACCTACGTATTTACCACAAAATACATCTCAGGACTGACTGCGTCCCAAGGGATGTATGATACAGGTTCCTGAGGTAGAAACGATTCACCACGTCTCGACAGCGATGACCGTTGGCGGCCCCGGATGGCCATCAATGACATTCGCTTCTATTACGGCTTCCAGATTTAGCTGGTCCCAGTTCTTTGGAGCCTTTTGCAGCATTGCATCCAAGTACGCCGGATTCGAAACGACCTCGCTTGCTGCTTCGGTTCCTTCTCCCAGGATGCCGGCTAAGATGATGACGGGCTCGCCGGTGACCGTGTCATGAAGTCGGGCGACTATGGCGTAGTCGCGCGCGAGACTCTTGCCTGGAACCTGCCATTGAAGTGTCCAGATCTTTTTAGGCGCACTCTTGCGATCCACTACCTTGCGGACGTGATCGTCATATTCAAACCCCATCGGTAAATCCTGCGTTATGCGCATCGTCCAAGGATTATCGAATGCACCAATCAGGACGAATGGTCCTTCTCGCAATTGAGCAAACCCAGTATCCGAAGCGGATAACAGGCGAAATTGGCCATTCTTCGGAACAAGAGGCACAAGGGATCGGGCGAGGGTGATGACATCGTAGGTATTTAGACTGCCTCCTTCCGAGGCGGGGTACGGCCCGCTTTGGAGATCCACAGAGTCGGTAGGTGCGCCAAGACAATACGTAACTCGGCTCGAAGTTGCGGTAATCGGCTGCCAGAAGCGCGACATGTTCGAGGGTTGACCGGCACCTGCTGCCTGGCTCGGAAGTCTCTCGCGACCAACGCTAAATCCGATCAGCGCGGCGACGAGCAATGCAATGGCAATCGGAATCCAGCGACTGGTCCTGAGTCGTGAATGTGCCTGTTCGACCGTTGCGTCCGTGAGCGATTGGAAAACAGAATCCTTCGGAAGCGACTCCACTTTCTCGGCGACTAAAGGCTCCGCCGCGAAGCTCACGTGAGAGGCGGCTGGCTCCCGAAAAGTCGGAACATAGGAGCCGATCGGCAGTTCAATTACCAATTCCCCGGCGTGGTCAGGGTTGTAATAGTATTGGCTGAGCCTTTTCCGAACCTCGGCTGCCGCAGTGCGAACCACCGGGTCTAAATTGACATCGTAGACGGGTTCGCGCCCAAAGGCCTCGATGCCAATTGTCCTTTCCTTCAGTTCGCTCGCATTGCCAAGAAGCGTTTGCTCGACAGTGTAGGTGAGTAACACCGGGTATCGCTTGCTATTCGTGAACAATGGGTGCGCAACGAGCCGCCTCAGTTGTTCGCGCACGAGTGCTGGATCCGGCCCAAACTGCACACCGTTCTGTCCATTCGCAGAATGTGACGAAGACGCCATGTCAAACGACCGCTGAAGAACTGTTCCGCCACGTCCTAGCAATCTCCTGAGCTGAAACGGTTTAGCATGGGCCTCAGGGGGAGACCTAAGATCTGCAGCAACACATTATCATTTCATACACGAGGTGCTGTCGTCATTTGGCGCGAATCGTCCGGCCGGCTTCGCTCTGACCGCAATGGGCCAACATCTCCGGCGCGACGCGGGTTTGATTTCTGAAAGCGTCTCATAAGGTGGATTCGCCGTCTTCGCATCAAAGCTGCATCCTGGATTGCGCAGCGACAAACTGATTTGGAATAAGTTTGGTTTTTTGGCGCGGGACAGGCCTCGTCGACCCAATTTATGGGAGAACTCTCACTTCCGATGGACTAAATCAAAGGATGCAGCTCAGAACACAAACACAAAGGGCGTCCTTTTGACAGGGCGCCCTTGACTGTCAAGAGAAATGCAACTCAGAAGACGATCTTGCCGGTGAGCTGAATGTTACGATTGCCGAACCCGGCGAAATAGGCGCCGCCCCCGGCGGCGGTCCCTGGATTGGTCCCCGCGAACGTGTTGGTCAGGAACAAGCCGGGCACCGAGTCTTCGATGCTAACGTCGGGCGTGCCGTAGTAGGCCCGATTCATCACGTTGAAGATGTTCATTGTGAGTTGCACGTTCACGCGTTCGGTAGCCTTGAAGTTCTTCCCCAGTGACGCATCCAGATTGTTCCAGCTGTCGCCGCGCAGTGTGTTGCGTCCCACGCCCGGGAACGGATTCCCCAGGGCGAGCGCCTCCGCCTGATTGTTCCACAACCAGTGGAAGGAAGATCGCTGAGCAACCGCGCCGGTGGCGTAGTTTTCATACACACCATTTCCGACGTTAATGCCGACCGATGTCATCGGCGCGCTCTGGTTGGCTAGAATGGGACGGCACTGGCTGCCGAAGTTCTGGGCAAATCCAAAGTCGCAGAAGTTGCTCGTCACCTCGGCCGCAACCTGCGCGGAATCCGACGTGGGAATGGAAACATTCGGGCTCGTCACCGAAAATGCCTGGGAAGGCGAGAATACCTGTCCACCGTTGTACTGGTAGAACGTGTTCAGGAAGTACCCGCCGAGAAGCCGCCCAAGAATGCCGGGCTGCTTTGAGAACCATGGCTCCGTGAAGGTCAACTGAATCCCCCAGAGATTCGGGTACGAGTTGCCATCCACGCCGCGCTCGCCAATATCCGGGTTGAGCGGGTTCTGTGCAAACGCGCTCGTGTTGCCACCGCTGCCTGTGCTGAAGACTTCGCTCGCATTGCTAATCGCGCGGCTATAGGTATACGAAGCCGTTCCTGTGATGTGATGGAAATCGCGGACCGTCAGTGAGGTTTGCAGTGCGTTATAGATAAGAAACGCTGTATTGCCGTAGGTCAACTCCAATCCGTGGCTGCAATCCTCTCTCGTATAGCCTGGCGCCGTCGGATCGGTGCAAACGTTCACGCTGCTGCCGTAGTCTGGAAACGCGCTTTGCACAGTCAGGATATCGGGGTTTGTGTTCAGTGCCTGGAATTGGCCGAAGGTATGACTGCCCACGTAACGGGTTTCCCACACTGCCGATGGGGCGACCTGATACTGGATACCCAACGTGTAGGTCTCCACCATCGGATTCTTGAAGTTCGCGGGAATCAGCGTGTACGGGTTCACGCGCGGGTCGCCGCCGGTAGGAATGTACTTGACGTCCGCCGCCTGCACCGTCGCAAAGGTCAAACCGCCCGAGGGCACGCAGTTGATCGTGGTGCCGTTGCACACAATGGTATTTGCATTGACTACCGGTGCGCTTTGGGCCGCATTCAGGAACAAGTTGTAAAACGCGGGATCGACATCGATCGCGAACCCGGCGTGCACTACCATCTTCGGCTGGCCTGGGGGCAGGTACGCAAGGCCAACACGCGGCTCGACATTCCGGTAGTTCGGATTGACATGTGGATAGGTTGTTGCCGACACCGGCAGGCTGGTGCTCCAGAACGGATCCGATCCGGTCTGCTGCTTCACGCTCTCTGAGTGGAGGAGGTTAACTGCCTGGCCAAAATACTCATAGCGCACACCAAGGTTCAGAGTCAGGTTTTGCGTCACCTTCCAGTTATCCTGGAAATAGATCGCATAATCCGGCTCTTTGTACGGAATCGTAGGGTTGCCCTGCGCAAGGGCCAACGTGCCGTTCCCTTGCAGGAAACCCGTATAGCCGTTATTGCACGGATTGGACGATGGTTGCCCACTAGTTGCCAAGTAGCAGAGACCTCCCGGCGCAAGGCTGCTGGCCGGATAGTTTAACGCAAGTCCAGACGCTCCGGGCGTGAAGTTGAAGACGCCCTGGACGTTCGGTAGGCCGAAATTGGGCGAGTCCTGATGGTCGAATTCTCCACCGAACAGAAGCGTATGCCGGCCGCGAGTCCGGCTCGCGTTGTCCTGTACCTGGTTCACCTTTACGTCGCGGCCTTGTGGAAGCGCCCCGGGAGTAAGCAGGCTGCCCGCCCCGTATCCATACCCCGCGCTCGTCGCGCCAAAACCAAGCGTTACCAGCGAACTGCAGGAACTAAAGTCGGCGAACGTGCAGCTGGGAAGCCCGCCCCCCTCGAAGCCGAGTTTCGACTGCTGGAAAGCGTACCGTAATTGGTTGGTCACGCTGGGAGTGAACATGTGGGTCCAATCGCCGCCCACCTCGTGGGTGATTCCTGTCACTTGGGAGTATCCGCCAGTGGCCACTCCAATCGGGTTGTATAAGTACCATGCCGGAATCCATGGATTGTTCTGATAGGCGTAGCGCACATAGAACCGGTCGTTCGAAGTCATCTGGTAGTCCAACCTGCCCAGCTCCTCCTGATCGAGGACATGCGCGTCCAGATCGCGCCCAACTGCCGACATTTCAATCGTGCTGACAGTATTGCCGTCGGTGACCGGAACCGTCGTGGTGGTACCTGCCACGGGAATCGGATTGCCTCCCTTAATGGAGTACGGCCCATTGGCAACGATAGACGCCACCGCGGGATTATTCGGGTACGCCGCTTGCAGTTGCGTCAGGCCGTTGGCGTCGGGAAAAAGGGCTGAACCGGAAGTGTCGAAAGCGCCGGATTGATACTCGTGCGTCCAGAACGTGCTGCCAAACAGCCAAAGCTTATCCTTCAGCACCGGTCCGCCCAGCGTTCCGCCGTAGAGGCTTTCCACGAAACGAGGAACGGTGGCGAGGAGGCACCCATTGGCACTGGCGAACGCTGCGCTCGATCCTCCTGGGCAGAACCCATACTGCGCGTCCTTCTGCGACTGCAGCAACGATGAACCCCATGACCCCAGGAAGTCTTCAAACCCGGAGCCGTGGAAGGTGTTCGTGCCCTGCTTGGTGATGTAGTTGACGACCGCGCCCATGTTGCGGCCATATTGAGCACCCATGTCGCTGGTCACTACTTGGACTTCTTGCAGCGCATCCTGGTTGGAGAAGAAGAAACTCGGGCCGCCGATTGAGTTGTCGTTATTGGTCTGCCCGTCGATTTCTGAGTTGTTCGAGCGGCCTCGCTGCCCGTTGACCGAGTAGTCCACGCCATTGGTATTCTGATCCGTCATCGAGTGTTCTATCGCAACCCCAGGTACAATCAGGGTCACGTTGTCGATGGCGCCCGCGACGGGAGCTGTAGACAATTGCACGGCGTCGATCGCGAGCGATCCTTGCGACGACTCGGTGTTGATCAATTCAGAAGCCGAGCCCTCTACCTCGACCGTCTCGGCGGATTTGCCCAGGCTGAGCGCAACCTTGAGCGGCGTCGAGTTGCCGGCGACTACAATCACGTGGCTCAGCTCCGCCGGTCCAAAACCAATTGCAGTGACCGTGACAGTGTATGAGCCCAAGGGCACGTCGGCGATCCGGAAAGCTCCGTCGGAGCCAGCGATCACCTGGAAGGTGGACCCGGTCGTGTCACTTACAGCTTTAACCACTGCGCCGGGAACGACCGCGCCGGTTTGGTCGGCCGCCGTTCCGGTAATGCCACCGGTGATGATGCCCTGTGAGAAGGCAACCGAGGTTGCCACAATCAGTGCGACACCTGCAAGCGCCAGAAGACGAAAAATCAGGTGGGCATTTTGATGTCGGACGATTCTCATTGAACCTCCTTCGGTGTGTTTGCGAGATCATCTTTGATCGAGTTGCATCAGCTATCCGGGACCTCACTGGGATGCCTCACGTGGCGCAGCGGTGCCGTCTGACCAATGGAAAACGGGTACCATGAAAATGGTTTCCGGCTCCGGAACGTCAACATATTTGTTGTTGAACACCACCGGTGAGCCTTCCAGGTCTGCTCCCCAACTCACGTCGTCTGTCTTGGGAACATGAAACATGAGGTGCGGGCACCAGGGTCCGACTCCGACACCAAGGTTTCCTGCTTTCGACATCATGTAAGACATAGCGCCAGCTTCAGGCATCGGAAGTTCGTTCTTAGCGATCGCGGCTGTGATGTCTTCACGGATCTGTGCTTTGGATAATCCGTTCAATGCCAACTTCGTTCTATTCAAGGTGTAGGGAAGAATTGTCCGTACCGCAGCTGGGTTATAACAAATCGGCCCTCGCATTTTCGGATTCCAGAATCCGGGACTATCAAATGGATTCATCCACGAGCGTTCAACCAGGCATGTGAACCCATTCTTACCTTCAACCGCGGTCTGATAGCCACTTTTCCCAAAGACGAAAACCGTTGCATCGCTTGATATGGATGGGGGTGCCGCGCTCCGCGCAAGGGCTATCTCGGCATTTCGATCCGCCATCAAGTATTGGTCAAGCGGCGCCATACTCGGATATTGAGCTTTGGTATCCTGCGCCGACGTTTGTCGCGCTGCTCCAGAGGTGTAACTGAGGAGCAGGATTAGGCAGGCGAGTGCAGCGAATCGATTTCGGCTCATCGGGTTCTCCCGGAAGGCATGTGACGTCGCAGTCGATACGTTCACTAAAGAGCAGTGCCTGGCCGTCGATTGAACCGCAATCCTTCTTCGGCCGGATCTGCAAGTCGACGGCCGATGGACCGAAGACGATATCGAACTTAAAGCCGTGCTGAGAGCGTAGCTCAATGAAGTTGATCAGGCGGACCTAATCCGCTGGGCGATTGAGAAATGCGATGAGTCGAAGGTTTTGTGCGCCAGGCCGTGGAAAGTTGTTTTAGCTACCGGGCTAAAATGCTAATCATGAAACGAGATAGCTTCCTGCATCTACGATCTTTCTGGCAAATCCAGATCATCGGATGGTGTTGCTTTTATCTTTTCGACCTTCTGGAATCCATCCATGAGTTCTTGACTAAGCGTGTGTATATCGATGAAGAGACGGTGCCTATTGTCTTCATGTTCCTGGGAAGTTGCGCCCTGCGCCCTTTTTGCCGTTGGCTGCTGCGACAATCGCAGTCGTGGATCGCTTTTGAATTGAAAGCAGCCGCGGCGGCCATGGTCACGTCCATTCCCGTAGCCTGCGCAGCCTGTCTCGTTTTGCAGAATTTCTATCCTGTGCCCTGGCACGCTTTAGTTGCAGTTTTGATGTGGTCTTTTTTCATTCTCTTCATGTGGTGCAGTCTGTACTTCAGCATTAAGCAATGGCAGCAATCGAGCATGGAGAAGGAACGGTTGCTTCGCGCCGAGTCTGAGGTCAGAGAGGCGCGACTGCTCGCACTTCGCTATCAGTTAAATCCACACTTTCTGTTCAATTCGCTCAATGCCGTCTCCACTCTCGTTCTGGATGGAAATGCGCCTGCGGCCACCAGGATGCTGGCGCAGATCGGAGATCTTCTGCGCACAAGCCTGGATTCAGAAGTCACAGCGGAGGTGACGCTTTCTCAGGAACTGGCCTTTACCGAAGGGTATCTGGCGATCGAGCAAACAAGGTTGGGGGAGCGGCTAAAAATCGATATGGCTGTTCCATTAGAAACGCGGGATGCCTTGGTGCCGAGCATGTTACTGCAGCCGCTGATTGAGAACGCAGTGCGCTATGGGGTGGCCCCACTGGTCGAGGGTGGTCGGATTGCGATCAAGAGTGCGCTGCAAGCCGACAGGTTGCGAATTATGATCGGAAACTCCGGACGTCGTGGTGAGGGCGAGCAAAGAAAAAATGGAATTGGTCTCGGAAACACGGCGGAGCGCCTAAAAACACTATATGGGACGGATTTCGAATTCTCTCTCGGGTGGCCTGAAACGGGGGGGTGCGAAGTCGTATTGGAATTGCCGTTACGCAGGGCTCGGAACTTGCAGGAGGTCTCACCGTGCGCGCTTTGATCGTCGACGACGAGCCCTTGGCGCGCCGTGGCGTCGTTCTCAGGCTACGTAAATTTAGGGATATTGAGATCGTTGGAGAATGCGGAGATGGACAATCCGCGGTGCAGAGAATTCTGGAACGATCTCCCGATGTTGTGTTCCTTGACATCCAGATGCCGGGTATGGACGGGTTTGAGGTTCTGCGCGCATTGCCGAAAGAAAGCCTGCCCGCCGTCATTTTTCTGACAGCGTATGAGCAACATGTTTTGCGGGCATTCGATGTTCATGCGCTGCATTACCTGTTGAAACCGGTGGACGACACACGCTTCGCGGCAGCGGTCGGTCGAGCTCGTGATCTGGTCGATTCCGCATCAAAGGCCGACATGGCACAGCGGGTCATGAAAATGCTGGACCGCGCTGTCGGATGGATTCGCGTCCCGGTTTACGGTGCAAACTGGATCCCGCATTCAAATCGTCATTGCGGAGGATGTTGAGTGGATTGGAGCTGCTGGTGACTATGTTGAACTCCACGTCAACGGTCGTTCTTTCCTGTTACGCGAGACGATGGCTTCTCTCGAACAGAGGCTCGACCCGGCAAAGTTTCTTCGCATACACCGCTCCCGAATTGTGCAGTCAGAAAGGCATACTGGAACTGCGATCCATCGAGAACCGCGAATTCACGGTGAAGCTCTCGGACGGCTCGGAGCATCGCTCGAGCCGCACCTACGCTGATCGACTTGAGCGCTGGTTGTCATCTGGCCGAACTTGACAAACGGTTAGCGCTGTTTCTCGGCGTTTGTGGGCATTCGCATTCCCATTGCAGCAAGTTGGAATGGGCCAAAAGATTATTCCGGATCAATAATATCGAGCTTCCCACACCCAATTGACCAAGCAAGATTTTGATGGCCTATGCAATCATAGGGGACGATGTCAATCGGACAGGCTCATGCTGCTTGTGTGCTCATGATGTGGTCGTGAGAGGCGTACTATATTCCTTTGTCAGAAAGGCATGGAGCGACCGGCTCCTTTTGTACCCGTTCTCATGAGAGAGACTGGACACAAAGGAGGATAAGATGGCAAAGGGCAAGAAATATACGACTGAAGAGATTGTGAATTTGCTGCGCCAGATAGGACGAACGACATGGAGAACGAAGACTCGTTTTGGAACCGGCGAGATTTTTTGAGGGTGGGCGGCACATCCGCGGCGGCTCTGGGCTTGGCGGGGACAGCGGCTGTCCCGATACAGGCAGCGCAAACGCCTGCGGCGTCAGCGGGTACACCGCCGGATACGCCCTATCCCAAGCTCTCCATCATCACGCCGTACTCACCGCAGAAGCTCGCCTTTGCCGCGCAGGCCGGTTACGAAGGCGTCGTCGTCACGCCGGGTGCGGACTTTAACCCGAACCTGAGCGACAGCGCGATCGATCAGATTCTGGCCACCGCGCGCAACGCGGGCATTCGCATTGTCAGCATCGAGTACTTCGGACCCAACCACACCGATCCGGATGCGGGCAAGCGCGCAGCCGCACAGGGCGATTTTATTCGCGCCCTCGAATTTTGCCATCGCCTGGGCTGCAAGTTTGTCGGCACCTTCAGCGGCGGGCAGCCGGGTGTCCGGATGGAGTATCAGGCCGCGGCCTTCGCCGATGTCTTCAACGAGAAATACCTGCCTGTTTGCGAGAAGCTCGACGTCGGGATGGGATGGGAAAATTATCCTACCGGTATCAATTTCGCGACCACTCCGGCAGCGATGCAAGCCGTTTTCGACCGCGTCCCAAGCAAGCGGCTGGGGCTGGAATTCGATCCCTCGCATTTCGTGCGCCAGTACATTGACCCGGTCAGTGCGGCGTGGCAGTTCAAAGACCGCATCCTCGCTGTGCATGCCAAGGATACGGAGATCACTCAGCCGGTACTGCAGCAGGTGGGCATTGCCGGCCAGGGATGGTGGCGTTATCGGATCCCCGGACAGGGGATTGTCAACTGGACGGCATTCCTCACGGTCCTGCTGCAAATCCGCTTCAACGGCGGTATCGCGGTGGAGCACGAAGACCAATTCTGGGATGTGCCGCGCACCGCGGACCTTCCCGACTTTCCGCAGCAGCGCAAAGACGGATTTGTCCTGGCGCGCCGTTTTCTGGAACAGTATCTGCCTGGACGCCAGGCATAACCGCAGTGCGTCTACATTCCGGTATTAGTACTTCGCCTCGCCGAGATCAATTTCATCCGTTGAATTAGTCGCGGAAGAGCTGCTGGTCTTCCGGAGTTAGAGAGTTGTTGGTCGTTTTCCAATAGATCTCGCCCAAGGCGCCCTTTGCAATGCCGGGTGATTGCCCTACCAAGCTCAGGAAAGCCGGGGTGTGAAGTACGCCATCCTTGTCCCGGCCAACGAGAACCGGGAACGGGATGTGGCGAAAATGGTTGCCGATCACCAGTTCCAGCACGCTGCGGGCGGTGCCGGAGGCGCACCGCACGGCCTTGCGCCCGCCGCCACCCCCGGCCAGTGTATGCTGTTGCAAATGCGCAATCAGTCCGAAAACATGCCCCTGTTCAATTCTTCTGAATCAGTTTCGTCCTCCGGTGTCAACCGCCGCGATTTTATAAAAACCACTTCTCTGGCCGCCGGTGCGCTCGCGTTTGGCGTGCCAACGCTTTTGCGCGGCCAAAATCTAAACAGTAAATTGAACATCGCCTGCATCGGCGCAATGGGCGGCAAAGGCAGGAGCGACACCGATGCCTGTGCCGGCGAAAACATTGTTGCGCTGTGCGACGTGGATTCGGGTTCAGCAAGCCTACGCGACGCAGACGAAAAAATATCCGGACGCGAAGTTTTACAAAGATTTCCGCCAGATGCTGGATCAAATGGGCAGCGGGATTGATGCGGTGACCGTTTCGACGCCGGATCATATGCACGCGATTGTTGCGTCGGCGGCGATGCAGATGCACAAGGCCGTTTTTTGCCAGAAACCATTGACGCAGACGATTTATGAGGCGCGTTATCTGCGAAAGATGGCCAAAGAGAAGAAAGTCGTCACGCAGATGGGCAATCAGGGCAGTGCTGCCGACGGCTTGCGCCGCGCGGTCGAGACGATTCAGGACGGACTCATCGGGCAAGTGCATCAGGTTCACGTCTGGACGAACCGTCCGGTCTGGCCGCAGGGCATGGATCGCCCTCTGGGAGAAGACCCGATTCCTGACACATTGGATTGGGACAAGTGGATTGGACCGGCTCCGATGCGGCCGTTATAAGAGCCGTCGTGATCCAGATGATGAAGATGGAATCTACAATCCATTCGACTTGGCGCGGCTGGCAGGATTTCGGCACCGGTGCGCTCGGCGACATGGCGTGCCACACGGTCAATATGCCGTTCCGCGCCTTGAACCTTGGCTACCCGACGGAAATCGAAGCGATACCTTTCGGCCAAATGAACAAGGAGTCTTATCCAGTCGGCTCCAAAGATTCGCTTTCAATTTCCCGAACGGAAAACTTCTATTTCCGTCGCTCAATCCGCATCTTTTCCACCATCACAGAAAGATCGAGCAGGATGCGGTGACACTCTGGTGGTATGACGGCGGCCAGCCCGACCCGACGGCGCCGCGGCGGCCATGACCTCAGCAACAAGCCGCCGATTGAAGTCACTGCCGACATCATCGCGCTGCGCGGTGAGGTTCCCGACAGCGGTTGTCTGCTGATTGGCGACAATGGCTCGGTCTTTTCGCCGGACGATTACGGAACAAGCTTCTTTGTGAAGCTGAAGGACGACCAGAAATACATCCATTACACTCAAGCACCCTGCGCTGGCGCAATTTGCCGAACGCATCCCGCGTAACCCTCATGGAAAAGACAATAATCGCAGCCATGCGCAAGAATGGCTCACTGCCATCAAGGAAAACAAGCCGGAACTCTGCTATTCGCGTTTTGAGATCGCCTCGCGTCTCACCGAAATCATGCTGCTCGGCTGCGTGTCATTACGTGTGGGGAAGAAAATCGACTGGGACGGGCCTAAGATGGTTGCAAAAAATTGTCCCGAAGCCGCGCCATTCATCAAACGCGAAAACCGTTCCGGCTGGGTTCTTTCCTGATTCAAATATGGAACCCAATCAAACGCGCCAGGATTTCATCTTAAGCCAGGCGCCCCGATATCGTTCGACTCTAAATTCTGATGCTGAATCGGGCGCTCAGGGCTGAATCGCCGGTCCCTCAGGCGGTGCAGAGGATGGAGATCACGGTCAGGTCATCATCCTGCCCGTGATGAATTGCGGCTTCGGCGAGGGCAAGCGCAGATGCTTCCTGACGCACGAACGACTCAGTGCGGTCGAAACCGAATAGTGCTCCCTGTGCATCGCGCGCCTCGACCACGCCATCTGTAATCAAGGTGAGGCGATCGCCAGATCGCATCTCGAGCGTGACCTGCTCCGGGGCGGCGGAAGCAACGACGCTAAGCGGCAGGGACCCGGCGAATGCGACTTCGGCGCCGTTGAGCCAGGGCGGCAGATGGCCTGCGTTGGCGAGCACGACGCGTCCCGAGGGATCGAGGTGCACTGCCAGGCAGGTGACGAAGCCTCCGTGCTTGCGCTCGAAAAGCCTGTTGTTGAGTTCGGCCAGGATCTGCCCAGGATCCTCGCTGATTCTGCTGATAGTGTGCAGCATGCCAATGAGCATGGAGACGATCATGGCGGCGCTGAGCCCTTTGCCGCTGACGTCGCCGACTACCACAAGGGTTTGGCCGCCGCCGAGCGGGATGACCTGAAAGAAATCTCCGCCGACCTGTGCGGCGGGACGGTAGATGCTTTCGATGGCGTACCCGGAAGTGGGCGGCAGTTCTTCGGGCACCATGAGCCGCTGGATTGCGTGGGCGGCAGCCAATTCCGTGTCCAGCGCGGCTTTATCGAGCTCAACCCGGAGGCGGCGACGCGACTCGGCAATGGAGACCACGATAAGACCGGTGTAGCCAAGGACAACGGAAATGACCACAGCTAAACCGTCAAAAACGAGCCGGTTGTGAAAGCTGTTGAGCTGGGCCGAATCGAGATGGGTAAGCGGGGGAGCCTTGGGCAGCCAATTGTACAGCAGCGCCATGCAAACGTTCTCGAGAACGAAGAGCGGCACCGCGGCAATCCAGAACCGTTGGCGGAGGATGATGCCCGAGACGGCGTAGGACGTCGCGAACAACGCAATGATCACAACAGAGAAAGCCAGAGCCAAGGCTGACTGACGTTCCATGTCCATGCCGTCGAATACAAATCCGAAGCTGGCGAAGATGGAAAAGACGGCGAGCAGGAAGACGACGATGGCCCAGCGAGGGACTGTCTTCCACGCCCTCGATTGCGAATCTTCGCGTGATTTTAATCGCATCATGCCGTTCACCAAGGATGACACGACTCGGCCGGATTTGTGCGCTGAATTCTCTAACGCCGGGCGACTGGCAGCCTGCTCGGCTTCGGTACGAAGGTCCAGGGACACGACCCCAAAGCCTGGAAAAAGGTGCAGGAAAACGAAGGTCTTGCCGGTCTGCTAGCGCCAGTCAAGACGATCACTGGCCGCGTCTTCGCAGAGCGATTCAGGTGGGCCTCAACATCGCGCGCAATTCACGTATGCAAAATATACGATACTATCGCATATCTTGCGATTAGACGGGTTTGGCATCGAATCTCAATAGCTTCAGATGTATTCAGGACGAAAGATGGGCAGACGTGCTCCCCTCGCCAATCCGGCGACACTGAATTCTCGAATGGGTCGAGCCATTGCAGTGGGATGTTCGGCGGAATTCATAGCATATGTGACGTTTGTGCTAGCCTATTTTCCATGAGCGATGGACTGGGGACTTGATCTTAATGTTAGATGCCTTGGCCACCCGATGGAGCCGAGCCGATTTTACTATCTTTTTCACAGACGGGAACGGTGGTGTCACTCGTGGCTGCAAACACCCGAATGTCCCCCGAACAGGCTGCCGACCGCGAGGTCTCGCGAGTTTCAAAGCCTCCAGAAGTTGCGGGAGACTTGCGGGATCGAGCCTTCATTGGTACCTCCGGTTGGGCATATTCGAGCTGGAAACCGGGATTCTATCCTCAAGGGCTTCCTCAAAGCAAGTTTCTGGAATACTACGCAGCTCAATTGAACTCCGTCGAAGTGAACTACACCTTCCGCCAGTTGCCGTCCGAGAGCATGCTTACGGGCTGGCTGGCCGCAAGCGGCGTCGGCTTTCGCTTCTCGTTTAAAGCGCCGCAGCGACTGACTCACATCCTTCGACTCAGGGACTGTTCAGACACAGTCGCCGCCTTGTCGCGCGTACTCGCTCCCGTCGTGGCTGCTGGACGGATGGGTGTGGTGCTCTTCCAGCTTCCGCCCAATTTCAAGGCCGACGTGCCTCGCCTTGATTCCTTCCTCGTGGAGGCGAATACGCACGGGCTGCGGATGGCTTTCGAATTTCGGCACAGCACGTGGTTTTGCAATGAAGTGTATGCCATACTTCGGCATCATTCTGTTGCACTCTGCGTTGCTGAGAGCGAAGATCTGGAGACGCCGGATATTGTGACCGCTCCGTTCACCTGCTACCGCTTTCGTAAGAGTGGATACTCTCGAGCGCAGCTCGACGTGATTGAGAATACCCTGCGCCAGCGGTGTGCCGAGGGCGAGATCTTCGCCTATTTCAAGCACGAAGAGCAACCAACTGGGGCTATCTGCGCGGTCGATACACTCCGAAGGCTCCGGCATCAATGATGCGGCCTTGTCGGCGGCTAGCCGCGTCGGGTGTCAACGCAAGACAGAGGATAAGGAGCGGGATAGCGCTCAGCGACTTCCGGAGCCGAGTGATCATAGCGGTGGGAAGCTCAAAGATGGACGGAATCGCGCGGCCCGTCAAGAGGGACCTCATTTTACGAAGTAATAGATGACATCGGGACGATCTCGTTTAATGTATATCCAACGTTCCGCGGTCAAGGAGTGATGTATCGACCCAGCGCTCTGCGATGAGGCAGAGCACTGAGACCGACATCGTGAGCAACCCGTTCGCATCATTGGCCTGTCATATTTCGATCACGGGTCGAGAAGCCCTTGGTAAAGCAGCTTATCGGCTGGAGCGATCCGTGAGTTTTAAACTTATCTCTCGCAGTCTCTTGTCCGATCAACTCGAGAGTCACATCTGAGCCGGGTTCATTAACTTCCTTGAGCTCTCTCAGACCGCGGATGGTACGAAAAGTAGCACCACCAACTGATCCCACTGGACCACTCGCCATACCCTCTGGGCCGCCGGCTTCAGGTCGTACCAGGAACAAGCTCTCGCCTACACCATTCACATCCTGAATTGAAAGGAGCCACTGGGATGTGTGAGTGAACCGGTATGTTCCCCTTGGAAACGCTTGTTTGTTCACACAATAGGGGAATGGCGTCGTTACAGTGATTGACTGGGCCGAAACTGAATGCGTGCCCAACCCTACGAGGATCGCACCTATACCTAGGGCAAGCGTTGATGAGACGAACCGATTAAACAGATTTCTGAGATTCATGGAAGCTCCTCCATGCGCAGCAAGATCGATACACCTATCAGCACAGGCAATCAATTCTTGCTTGCGCGCTAAGTCGATTTCAGCACCGAGCTTCAGAGCGTGCGATAAAGATTGGTAAAGCTAAATCAAGTTTTGTAAACGTCCCTGGACAAACCATTGTCCGCGTCGCGCGAGCCTGATATTTATGCGATTGATCACTCATTATTCCGAACAGAGGCCAGCTAAGAGTTCGTCGAGTGTCGCCCCAAAGGCTTATAAAAGGCCGTTGGGGGCGGCCTTAAGGATTTGGAGGATTCAAGCGCCGGTCTCCTACAACCGAGGAAAGACCATTTCAATGCGCAGCCCGCTATCTGGCTCATTGACCGCGCGAATCCTGCCTTTATGGAGCGTGACGATTCTTTCTGTGATTGCCAAGCCCTAGCCCTGCCCCTGTGGACTCAGATGTTCGCGCATCCGTTACACGATAGAAGGGTTTGAAGATATTTCTAAGCTCATTTTCCGGAACACCGTTCCCATGGTCTCGCACTGCGATGATGGCCTCGTTGGAGCTGATCGTCTGGCAAGCTTGAAGGACAACTTCGACCGCGGTACCGGGTCTGGTATATCTCATTGCGTTGCGAAGAACATTTTCGACCGCACTGCGAAGTAGGTTCGGATCCCCGAGGACGACCAGGTCCGTCTCAGGGACTACGACGACCCGATTTCCCTTTTCCTGCGCCTCGAATTCTGCGTCGAGGGCGATGCTGGAAACAAGCTCGGTTAGGTCAACTCGTACATGGCTCTGAAGTGCATTAGCTGCATCGAGCTTGGCGACCGTGAGCAACCGTGTAATCAACTTGTTCAATCGTTGCAAGTCGGTCTCCATATGCCTAATAGCCGAATCCTCACCAACACGCCGATGCAGAAGATCCAAAGCAACGTTCATACGTGCCAGGGGCGATCTCAATTCGTGAGAAACGTCATACATCAACTGGCGTTGGCTTGAAATTAGATTCTCCGTCTTACTGGCCATCAAGTTAAAGTCGCGAACCAGATCTCCGAATTCATCTCGACGCGACTCCAGCTTGGCTTCAGCGCGCATTCCGAGCTGCCCCGCACTGATCAGCTGTGCGACCGCACGCAGGCGAAGAATGGGCGCAGTCAGGTAGCGAGTCACGAAGTAGCACACGAGACCGGAGATAATTAAGGCCACACCAGCACGGAACAAAACAACCTCCGGCCTCATACCGAATGCGGCGCCAGGACCTGCCAGCAACTCGGATGCGTAGATAAACGTGCGCCCGTCGGGTCCAGTCACAAAAACCGCAATCCTCGTCAAACCTCGACGCATGTCCTGAGCAGAAGGATCTCCACGAACCACCCGGGTAGCTAATCCGCTCAATTCCGCGCACGACTCTCCGGCCAGCGGATGGCCGGATGCATCAAAAACACATCCGTGGATATGTGCATCCTCAGAGAGGTCATGGATATAACCAACCGCAGCAGGGGCGCCACCCCGCTCGAACGCGCGTACGGCAGCCGTCCCCAAAAAACCGGGTCGTATCAGCGAGGCCTGCATGCCATTTCGATGGAACATTCGCTGGCTGAAGTACAAACGCCAGCACGAGTGAAATCCCGATGACAACCACAGTTGCCCAAAAACTTAGAAAGATCTTTACGAAGAGACGTGGCATAGTTACTGTTCCTTACTGGGAAGTCGCGCGGCAAGCAAGTATCCACTTCCACGAATGGTCTTGATACGCTGGATGCCACGCTGTCCGTCGAGTTTCTTCCTTAGGTTGCTGATATGCACGTCAATCGTCCGATCAAATGGGCCGAGTTCTCTTCCGAGAGCGGCATCGGTCAGATACTCTCGCGTCAGCGTCTGACCCGCATTGCGAATCAAGACCTCAAGTAAAGTGAATTCGACTGTCGTCAATTCCAGCGGCTTGCCATCGGCCCAGGCTTCGCGGACGGCGGTATCGATCGAAATGTCTCCAGCAGAAAAGTTGTTTGGGCCAGCTCTGTGTTCGTCCAGTCGGCGCAGAATGGCTTTGATGCGGGCGACGAGTTCGCGTGGATTGAAGGGTTTAGGTAGATAGTCGTCTGCACCACACTCAAGACCAATGATTCGATCAATATCATCGCCGCGCGCAGTCAGCATCAGCACCGGAACAGAAGATCGGGATCGCAATGTCTTCAGTATTTCCATTCCTCCCATGCGCGGGAGTGTCACATCCAGGATCACAAGACAATAGTCTCCGCTGTTTGCTCGCGACAATCCTTCTATTCCGTCGTGCACAGCGTGCAGGACGAAACCTTCCTCCTGGAGCCGCTCGGTCAAAAGAGAGCACAGTTCAACGTCGTCGTCAACAATCAGCAAGGGAGTCATGGTTGGACAGTCGCTCCGTGAGTACTCATCTCTGATCGTAATCGCGCATCGCGTTCGGCGCACATTCTTTACAGACCTTTACAATCATCCGCATCACTTCATTTCATAAGCTCAATTCCACTTATTGCTCTGATCGATCCATCGATCTGTGGTCTTTACAAATCTTAAGACTGCTTTGCGAATCTTTATCGCATGGCCTTCGCCCCAATGTTGGAATCGAAACACGAGCAGGAAAGGTGAGGCTTCGATGGAATGGACATGGAGCATACGATGAAAGCGAAGCTTACGGTTTTGACTAAGTTGACTGTCGTTGGACTCATCAGCGTTGCGGTCGCGATCTGGACACAATGGATTTCAGGCGATCCTGCCTATCCCAAATTCCCTCCAGGGCCCGTGATTTTTATTGCCGTGGCAGCGATCGTCGCGCTGGGAACCCGCTGGTGGTGGACGCCGCTGATCGGAGCGCTGATAGCGTTGTTAGTGACCTCCGGCTGGTTTGCTCTCCTTCCCAGGGGAGTTCTGCGACTAACTCATCCCGGTTCGGTTGGCAAATTTGCCGCCGGAATCTTTGCCGGCACGTTGCTACAAATTGCCGCGCTTCTGTTTACGGACATTGCAGGACTGGCGGCAACTATTCAGAACTTCAGGCGGATGGAAAAAGTGAGCGACAGTGCGAAGGTTGCGTGCCGCGTCTTTGGCGGACTGTTCGTTTTCATGGGAGTTCTGGCGATCATCACCGGCACTCGCATAGACAAGTATCACAACCTGATGCAGCTCGTCTGGGGTGCATTGGCGCTAGCCGCAAGTTTCATGGGTTCGAAAGTAGCCGGGCGCTTTTGCATCGGATCTGGCATTTTCTATCTGGCACTGGCCGTCCTTGGACTGCTGTTTGGAAACCCATCGATGAACAGAGCCTGGTCTGTCGGGCCAATGCTGCTGCACACCGGAGATCATGTCTATCACCTCGTATTGGGCTCCATCTTTCTGAGCATGGGATTGCTATCGGGACGAGCTCAGAATGATGGTCAGGTTGAGTACGTTGCAAATTGAGGTGCGAGTGCTGATCGTGGCTGAGCTGCGAGAAATTCGCGATCGGAGAAGGAAGAAGTTAGCCAATTCTGCGGCAGAGGCAATGGTTGCGATGAAGGCGATGAACGATAGAGAAGAATCTGCATTCGCCGTTTCAAATGCTGAAAGTTCTGATCCAGAGAACAGCCACCTCCAGCAATATTCGACACCAACTATCAAGGGGGCGTAGCGCCACGATGGCTGATAAACTGCTTCCGGGTTTGTATTGTGATTGTTCTTGCAGCAGCCGCCCTGAGAAGAGATGGCTAGAAGTTACGCTATTCCTCCTGGGGTCATTGTTGGAATCACTGCCTACGCGATGAGCGTTGACGCATGGCGAGCAACCGAATCCTGCCGTTCTCCGCGCAAGCACAGTCTCAATCGGCGAGTTTCCCCACACACATCTCCGCTCGGAAGGTGCAGCAAAGAATCCGCCTGGAACTCCGGCAGGCACGATACATTCGTCTACCAAACGTAGGTTGCCACAATTGCAGGCTCACCCGTTTTCCCGTCGATTAGGTCGGTCTTTAAAATAACTTCGAGATTCGAGTCCTGCGAGCCTGCAGGCAGCCGTTCGTCAAGTTTCTTCAGCAACACTGAGGAAGCGATGAACTCCCCCGCAGCTTCAGTTCCATTTCGCCCCGCACCGGCGATAACCATGACCATGCCTCCCGTGATCGAATCACGGAAGCGGGCGATAATGAAGGTTGAGTCAGCCTTTGGTAAACATCTGGCTTCGGCGCAACGGCGTCAGCTAGTCGGCGGGTTCGTTTCCACCGAAATCCCTGGCTCGATTCAACCGAGAATGACGGTCTTATTAACTCTGATGGTTTGAGCGACGCTGGAAAAATCACTGCGTCCGCTGGATGAATTTGGAACGGCTCCGTCTGATCGAACGTGAAATTGACTGCCAATTTAGATTGGTTCTGTGCCCGATTCTTGCCCAGGAATGTCGGTTGTAGCGTTTTGAGCGATTCTGCCGGTCCTGGAATGAATAACTTCCGTATTCTCAATACCCGGCTGAGGTTCGACCCCACTCCCGGCACCAAGCTTAATCGCGAGATAATCAACCGGTCCCCGGACTTCTTCTTGTTACAGCCCGTTGGAGCTATTCTCGATATGCGCGGAGCGGTTTCAGCACGGCGTAGGCCCAGTGATGGATCTGTGTAAAAAGAAGTCACAGCCATGGAAATAGTGAGGCGACAGGCACGGCAACGCCGTTGGATTGTGCTATTGGCAATTCTGTGGGCTGCGCTGGCGGTTCGGCCGCAGGCGCCGCTTTCTACCGCTAACACCGAGCCGTACCGGTTTATCGCCGCGCACGGCCGGCGCGCGGGCATCTTCGGCTATGCCGGGAAAAGCCTTGAAATCTGGGGCTATCCGTTTCAGATTCTCGATCAATACACAGTGAGTTTTCAGCAGCAGGGCAGCCCCACGGTTCTCGATGGCGCAAAACTGCTCACCGATATCGAGATTGCTCCCGATCACATCGCTCGCATTTGGACGGGTGCAGGGTTCGAGGTGAAAGAGACGGATTTTGTGCCGCTCGACGAGCCGGCCGCGATTGTGCGCTACCAGGTCACGGGCACAACGCCGGTGAACATCGTCGTCCGCTGGCGACCGGAGTTGAACCTGATGTGGCCCGCATCGACCGGCGGGCAGGACGTGCAGTGGAGCGATGCTGTACACGGCTACCTGATATCCGAATCAACCTACGGGTACAAGGCAGCGCTGGCCTCACCGGAAATCGAAGAGCATCAGCCGATCGTCAACAGCACGCGGCGCGAGACGCTTACGCAGGTTTTCACGCTCCATCCCAAACCGCAGGCCGGCGGAGAATCGACAGCGGGGATCTATGTGGCGCTGCAACTCCCGGGCGGCACTGATACTGATATGCAGGCGGCTGTGAAGCAACTGGAGGAGCATGCGGCAGTCCTCGCGCAGGATTCCGCTGAAGATCTCCGGAGGTGGAAAGCGGATTCGCTTTCGATCGCCACTCCGGACGAGGAGATCAACCGCGCGTTGGCCTGGGCGGATACAGATCTCTACCAGGCTTGGGCGTGCGATGCCAAGATCGGCTGCGGCGCGGTGGCCGGGTTTGGCCCTTCGCGTCCTGCGCGCAGGCCGCAATATGACTGGTTTTTTGCCGGTGACGGCATGATCGCCGCCGAAGCAATGCTGGCCGCCGGCCATAACAGCAGAGCGCGGGAGGAGCTGGAGTTCATTTTCCGCTATCAGAGCGCCGCAAACGGCATGATCTGGCATGAGATTTCTCAGAGCGCTGGATTTCTGGACTGGGCTGGCAAATATCCTTATCTTTACCCTCATGTCGACCTGACGTTCCAGTTTCTCTCCGCTTTGGCGCATTACTACGCTGGAACCGGCGATGTCAGTTTCCTGAACAGCCACTGGCCGGCCATTCTCAGTGCATTTCACTTCTGCCGATCCCTGGTTTCTCCGCAAACGGGGCTGCCCCTGATTCCCGCGGGGAAGATGGGGGCCAATGAGCAGGATCGCATGTCGGAAGATGCGGGATTATCGGCATCCTGGGCGACTGCGGCGGAGAGTTACTCGCAACTGGCGCGCGTTACTGGCCACATCGATGAGGCGAAATCCGCTGCCGGGATGAGCCAGCGTGCGCGCGCGGCCTTTGCCCCGCGCTACTGGAATAGTGCGCAGCACTTCTGGATCAGCGGTTATGCGGTTTCCGGCCGCGCAATCGGGGTAAGTCGCAGTGAACCGGCGGCAGCCCTGACCGGGCATCTGCTTTCCTCGGGCCAGGAGAGCGAAATGCTCGATGCGCTGACCGGCGCTGCCTTTCAGACCGACTGGGGCACGCGCAGCCTGGCTGCGGATTCGCCGGATTACGATCCGAATTCCTACTCCAAAGGCAGCGTCTCGGCATTGCACACAGCAGAAACCGCGGCTGCTTTCTGGAACGCACATCGCCCGCTGGCGGCGTGGCAGATTTGGAGCGGACTTATCCCCTGGGTTGCGATGGATTCTCCAGGCTACATCGACGAAGTTTTGACCGGAGAGATCTTTCAGCCTCAGGTGGAGTCAGTGCCTCAGCAAACCTGGTCATCGGCGGGCCTTCTCAGCACAGCCATCCATGGATGGATGGGAGTCGCAGTCGACGCAAATCACCTCACCCTCGCGCCTCACCGGTTTCCTGGAGGAGGCATGGTGAAGATCGCGCACCTTCGCGTGGCCGGAGCGCTGGTTTCCGCGAGCTTTCAATGGCGCGGCCAAAGCATTGAAGTGAATCTGACCAATGACGGACAGCCGATCCACCTCGCGCTGGCGCCCGAGATTCCGTTGGGCGCCTCGCAAGTGCAGGCGGAGTTGAACGGAAAGCGCACCATCGCCGTAATTAACTCCTGGGATGAGGAGCAGCAGGCTCGGATTGAGTTTGTGCTGCCGCACGGAAACACACAGTGCCAGTTTCAGTACTCGGGTGGCGTGTGGATCGAGATTCCGCGCGCAGATCTGCAGCCCGGAGCAGCCAGCCGGGAGCTGCGCATCCGCAAAATTGCCTTGCGCGGGATGGAGCTTGCAATCGAAGCCGACATTCGGACAGGAGGCGATTCGACGCTGATTCTCGAGACCCCATGGCGCATTAGCAACGTGGACGGCGGTTCGGCTGTCCGCCTCTCCCCGACTCGTACGGAGATTCACGTTGCTCCGGCCGCGGCTCTGGTCGGAGCGAATCGATACGTCACCACTATCATGCGCATCCGGTTTCAACAACCCTGACCGGGCCAAGCCAAACGGCGACGGTCATTAGAGGGGTAGTATGTTTATCCTCATCGCTGACACCATTACTTTGCTGGCTGCTCGCCGCGTCGGTTCAGGGGTGGGGGACGAAGATGAATGTTGATCGAATCTGGACCGAGAACGGACGAGAACACGAAGAATCTGAGGCCTATGGGTTGTTGTCCATAGACACAACTTGGCCGCCGACACCTATCCTCGGATTTGTCACGCAATATCCGCATAGGCTGCAGTTGTCAAGAATTCCTGAAATTCGCCGGTGGATAGTGATGTCAGCAATTCGGCTGCACGCTCGAACTTGAACGAGGCATACCGTTCCGCTCCAAGCTTCTGCCTGGCTTGATTCAGGACGTTCGAAATGGCACAGTCAAGCATGTGCCGGTCTACTCGTCTGCCGTTGCAGAGGCGGGAGTTGTAGCGTATCCACTGCCAAATTTGTGCCCGGGAGATCTCGGCCGTCGCGGCATCTTCCATCAAGTTGTAAATCGGGACGCATCCGTTGCCGCGAAGCCACGACTCGATGTACTGCATTGCAACGTCAACATTGCGAACGAACCCCTCCTCGGTTATTCGGCCGAGCGGGATTTCTACCAGGTCATTTTCATTGATTTCGGAGGTTGGATTGGAAGGACGACGAATCTGGTTTGATCCTTTCATATGTTCATCGAATACGGCCTTTGCAATTGGAACAAGGCCCGGGTGCGCCACCCAGGTGCCGTCGTGTCCGGCGCGCACTTCACGAAGTTTGTCCTGACGAACCCGCTCCATTGCCTGTTCGTTCGCATCTGGGTTATCGCGGATCGGGATCTGTGCCGCCATGCCTCCCATCGCGTGAATGCCACGCTTGTGGCAGGTATGAATCAGCAATTCCACATACGAGCGAAGAAAAGGCTGTTCCATGCTGATGCCGGAACGCTCTGGAAGAGTGAACTTCGGATGGCACCTAAATTTCTTGATGAAGCTGAAGATGTAGTCCCAACGGCCGCAGTTCAGACCAGCGGAGTGATCGCGGAGCTCAAACAGAATCTCGTCCATCGTGAAAGCTGCAGGAATGGTTTCGATCAGGACGGTAGCCCGAATTGTCCCCTTTGGAATCCCGACATATTCCTGAGCGTAGACGAATACGTCGTTCCACAAACGCGCTTCCCGGTAACTCTCCAACTTTGGCAGGTAAAAATACGGAGCTGTGTTCCGGTCGAGCAGCGTGCGGAAGTTGTGAAAAAAGTAAAGTCCAAAATCGAAGAGCGAGGCTGAGATGAGAGAGCCATTGATCGGGAAGTGTTTCTCTACCATGTGCCACCCGCGAGGGCGCACAAATAAAACAGCGGGATTCGACCCCAATTTGTAAAGCTTGCCTTCCGGCGCCCTGAACTCGATGATTCGAAGGTTGGCATCGCGAAGATTTCTCTGGCCCTCGAGGCAATTGCTCCATGATGGAGCGTTGGAATCTTCAAAGTCGGCCATGAACACATTCGCCCCAGAGTTCAACGCATTGATGACCATCTTTCTTTCTGCCGGGCCGGTAATCTCCACGCGGCGATCGACCAGGTCGTGAGGAATTGGAGCCACTGTCCAATCAGCCGTGCGAATGTGACGCGTTTCCTCAGGAAAGCGCGGCAACTTTCCCGCATCGTACTGGGCTTGACGCTGATTGCGCTCGCAGAGCAAATCGATTCTTCTGGATTCGAACACGCGGTCCATAGAGCGCAGAAACTCCATTGCCTCACGAGTAAGGATTTCGCATTCAGCCGTTTTGCTTTGGGCTGCGTTTTCAAACACCGGTACTGTAGCACTCATTTGAGGTTTCCTCTCTCTGTTGTCCTGGGTTCTGGCTTGCAGGAGAACGATTCTCATCAATCGCCCGAAACTGGAATGACAAAATCTGAATCCACCGGCGCCCACTCCGCCGCCGGTTCAAACTGCTCTTCCTCTGTGGAACCGGGGAGCGCCCGAATCGACGAATGACCTGCAGCGATGGTGTTTGCGACATCATCGAAATAGCCCGTGCCGACAAATCTTTGGTGCTTGACAGCGCCATATCCGAACCGCTCGGCGAGTTCAAATTCGCGCTCCTGCAAGTGTGAATAAGCCGACATTCCAGTACGCAGGTACTCGTGAGCCAGCTCGAAGGCGGAGAGATTCAGTGCGTGAAATCCTGCCAGAGTCACAAACTGGAAACGGTATCCCATATCGGCAAGCTCACGTTGAAACGCAGAAATCTCCCGCTCGTTCAGTTTGGCTTTCCAATGAAACGAAGGAGAGCAGTTGTAGGCCAGGAGCTTTCCTGGATAATTCGAACGGATCGCAGCAGCGAATTGTCTGGCCTCCTCAAGATTGGGCTCAGACGTTTCGCACCACAGCATGTCGGCATACGGCGCGTAGGCCAGGCCTCGCGCGATCGCCGCATCCAAACCTCCCCGAAAGCCAAAGAAGCCTTCGCACGTTCGTTGCCCAGTGAGAAAGCTTGCATCTCTCGTATCGCAGTCACTTGTGACGAGTTGTGCCGCATTGGCATCTGTTCTAGCGATCAAGACGGTCGGCACACCGAGTACATCGGCGGCCAGGCGAGCTGCGACCAGTTTCTGAATGGCCTCGCTGGTCGGCACCAGCACCTTGCCTCCCATGTGCCCGCACTTCTTGGCCGAGGAGAGCTGATCTTCAAAGTGGACTGCTGCCGCACCGGCCTCGATCATGGCCTTCATCAATTCAAATGCGTTGAGGACCCCACCGAAACCTGCTTCCGCGTCCGCGATGGTCGGCAACATCCAATCGATCGAGTCATGACCATCTGCATGAGCAATCTGGTCCGCGCGCATGAGTGCGTTGTTGATGGAACGCACCACTTGAGGAACGCTATTGGCCGGATAGAGGCTCTGATCCGGATACATCTGACCGCCGAGGTTTGCGTCTGCTGCAACCTGCCAACCGCTCAGGTAAATTGCTTTCAACCCGGCCTTGGCCATTTCGACAGCCTGATTTCCTGTCAGGGCGCCAAGCGCGGCAATATATGTCTCGTTGTGAAGCATGTTCCAGAACTTCTCTGCGCCCACTCGAGCGAGGGAATGTTCGACTTCAACAGTTCCGCGAAGCCGCTTAACGTCCGCGGGGCCATAAGGACGAATCGTCCCCTCCCAGCGGGGTGAGTCCCATTCGGTCTGATGAGAAGCGCTGACACGCATGTGCATCTCCTTGTTGCCGATGCTTAACACCGGCTTAATAACGTGTTGTGAGTAGGCCACAACGCGGGAACAGGGGCAAGAGCTGGCAGTCCGAATCGGGCGAGTGGACGCGCTTCACAGAAAGAGTCATGGTCCGGCCGTCCTCGGGGTGAAAGCGGCCGAACTGAATGGAGCGGGCGAAAGGTGACCGCCTATTGGACGATTTGGCTGCGAGGAATTCATCGAGATCGTGATCCCCAAAGTGCTGTTGCGCGAAGACAGGAAGATTGCACGGGTCACAGGGTGCTTATCCATCTCTCCAAAGAAGGTGAGTCGCATCCCTCGCAACGCAGATTTCTGGACATCAATTCTTCACCCGGGCAATAGCTGAGTCGCGCGCAGAATTGTCCGCAGATGGCCGCACCGCGAGTGGAGACTTTCCGCCGGGTTCGATTCGGTCTGACGAAAACTGGCCGACAAAACAAATTTTGAAGGGGCCAAGTGATGGCATTGCATGACTTGAAAGGTTGTGACCGCTGTCACTGTCGGGGATTCTTTGGTAATGCTTTCATGATGTCCTCGGGACAGATCCAGGCCCCCGAAAAGCCCCTTCTTGTCGATCTCACCCGAGACATTTTTCCTATCTGGAGGGAAACATGCAGCCCTATCCGATATCTGACCCCGTGGGTCGACCCGTGGCGGAGAAGAAGGTTCGCCTGGCTTGGTTCAACACAGACCTGGAGTCCAGCTTTAGCCGTTGGGTCGCGATTCATTCGTTCGTCGAAAAAGATGACCCCGAACTATCTGGTTATGTGTTTGATGATTCTTTGCTTCTCGTCTCTCCCGACGAGAATGGGAAGGGGGAACGCTCGAAGTGACTTTCCTTTGGATTATCAACACTTTTTTGGTGTAACTTTTGCAATTGCTTTGTGGTGAATCAGAATCCTGTGCACTCTTACACACTCGGTGAGGAGCGCTTTTCATTTCGCCCCATTTAAAAAAAACAGGCGGCGAGAGTTGCCGACGGTAAACCGATGTCCCATTGCTGTCGAGCGGCTTGCATTTAAAGCCCATGCCGCATAGAGCTGACTAACGTTCTTGCCAGCTCTGGCCGGCGGCTTCCTGGGATATCGTCCAGGTTGCGGGAATGGTGCGTCGGACGGTGTATCACATCACAACGCGCACCTCGCGCACGCTCAATACAGCCTGAAGAATTGGCTGAGGGTCTACCAGCTCGTCGCGCAATGTACGCTTTGCCGAGCCGGCAGACCCTTAGCAGTCAAATGAATTGGAGTTGTTAGCGGACCAGTTAGAAGTGGAATCCTCCGCCGCAAATTAATACTTCACCCGTGACATAGTCAGAGAGCGGCGAGCAGAAGAAGAGCACCGCGCCCGCAGCCTCTTCCGGTGTGCCAAGACGCCCTAGAGGGCACGCGCTCTTTACCGATTCCAACATGCTGGCTTGAACCCCGAGGCGGATCTCATGGCCGTGCATTTCCAATTTTGCCGCGGCATCGTCAAGCGGTTGCACCAAGCGTGTTTCAATCAGGCCGAATCCCACGGCATTCACGTTGACGTTGTAGCGGCCCCACTCCTTTGCCAGGGTCCTGGTCAAGCCGATCACACCGGCTTTCCCGGATGAGTAGCCCGATTGGCCGGGGTTGCCGTCTGTACCGGCGATGGAGGTTATGTTGACCACTTTACGCATCACCCTGCGTGAAGCCGCCGTTTCTTTCTTGGCAGTCTCGCGGATGTAGGTGGAGGCGGCTCGGAGGAGCCGGAACGGAGTTACGATGTGAATTTCAAGCATGGCCCTGAACTGCTCATCCGTGGTTTTCTGAATGACGCTGTCCCAGCTATACCCGGCGTTGTTCACGATGATATCGATGGAGCCAAAAGCCTCCAGGGTCGCGTTGACCACTGCTTCGGGGACCTCCGGTGCAGTGAGGTCGCCGGTGAAATGGCGCACGCGTTTTGGGTGAGCCAGGTGAGCTTCCGACTCCAGGAGCACTTTTTCATCCAGATCGTTGACCATGACGCAGGCGCCCGCCAAAACCAGACGTTTGGCGATTGCCCTTCCAATGCCCCGGCCGGCGCCGGTAACAATGGCGGTCTTGCCTTGCAGTGTAAACGGCATTTCCGATACGGTCTCGGGAAGATTTTCCAACAAAGCAGAATCCATTTCTTTCACCTCTTCAGTAACACTCGTAATGCTGCTGCGCAGCATAGTAGATGTATCTTCGTGGTATGTCCAGTTTGCTGCACACATGTCTTCGCGCAGGTGTGTGTGGAACTCGAAGCGAATCAGCGCCCAAATTCCAAGCAAAAAATAATCTATCGATACCTATCAAACAAGGAATAAACTGTAATTGTCCGCAGCCTAGTGGACAGTGCGCTCGACCAATTTTCTTTCCCGTATAGCGCGAATATTGGCAGGCATATCACTTCACCCGGTTGTGGAAGTATCCGGGTGGTGTGTCGGCCCCCCAAGCGTTTATCACAATCCATCTCCCTGGTATGCGGGCCAAAAGATCAAGTCAGATGATATTCGAGAGGGGACTGTCTCGTCTCGAAGATGAATATTTGCGCGAGAACGCAGGGTTGATCCGCGGTTTTGCAAACCTGTTTGCAGCCCAAACGTGGCAACAACGCTGATTCGTAATTCCGGTGTCATTGCTAGCTGGAATCGATTCTGCCGAACATTCTGCCGGGCTTCAGGTAATGCGAAGACTTGACGCAAACGGCATACGGAAAGGTCCACAGCCCATGACAAATCGAGAAGTTGTAGTCTTGAGCGCCGTGCGAACTCCGATTGGAAAATTCGGGGGAGCACTCAAAGAGATTCCTCCCACTAAGCTTGCTGCGGACGTTGTGCGCGAGAGCGTGCACCGCTCGGGCCTCTCTCCCGCGGACATCGGCAACGTGGTATTTGGAAATGTGATCCACACTGAAGCGAAGGACATGTATCTTTCACGCGTCGCATCGGTACTGGGCGGACTGCCAAATGAGACCCCGGCTCTCACACTCAATCGTATCTGTGGCAGTGGGCTGCAGGCGATTATCACGGCTGCCGGAATGATCGTTCACGGTGACACCGATGCGGCCATCGGTGGCGGCGCCGAGTCAATGAGCAGGGCTCCCTACTGGTTGAATTCTGTTCGCTGGGGCGCGCGGTTGAACGATGTGTCGGCGGTTGACGTCCTGGTCGGCGCACTGACTGACCCGTTCGATGAAATCCATATGGGGATGACAGCGGAGAACGTCGCACGGAGATGGGACATCAGTCGCGAAGACCAGGATGAGCTAGCGGTCGAGAGCCACCGGCGAGCGATTTGTGCAATCAAGACCGGCAGGTTCAAGAGCCAGATCGTTCCTGTTGAACTCAGGACCAAGAAAGGCATCACCTACTTCGATACGGACGAATCACCCCGGGAGGACGCGACGTTGGAAAACCTCGCCAAGCTCAAGCCGGTATTCGATGAAAACGGCACGGTTACTGCGGGCAACGCGTCCAGCCTCAATGACGGGGCAGCAGCGGTGGTGTTGATGGAGCGCCAAGCGGCGGAACAGCGCGGGCTTAAGCCGATCGCCAAGCTGATCGACTATGCCGTGACCGGCGTAGAGCCTGGGGTGATGGGAATTGGGCCTATATCGGCTGTAAGAAAGCTGTACGAACGCACCGGACTGACTACGGACCAGATCGACGTATTCGAGGCGAACGAAGCTTTCGCGGCCCAGATACTTGCTGTTCGGCGCGAATTGGAACTCCCACCAGAAAAGACCAACCCGAACGGAAGCGGTATCTCACTCGGTCATCCGCTCGGAGCGACCGGCGCTATCGTGACGGTGAAAGCACTCTATGAATTGCACCGAATTGGCGGCCGTTATGCGCTGGTAACGATGTGCATTGGCGGCGGGCAAGGTATAGCCGCCGTCTTTGAATCCATGAACTGATCAAGGGAGGATTTGCAAAACGATACAGGAAGCGCGATGTCATTTACCGGAGGAGGCGAGCATTCGTTCGCCATAGTCAGGAAAACATTCTGATGGAGAATCGGATCGCAGGAGGAGATTGCAGAGCTATTGCATCTCGGTCTGCGGATGCGTTATGGTCCGACAGTCCCAGATGAACGGATGCGTTCACATGGGACTGCCGGCCCGGTAGTTGTTTATACGTCGATTATTGAGAGCGGGAGCCAAGCCATCCGTCAATGTGTGGCCAGGTCATCTTGTGTGCGTTGCTTCCGGCCATGATTCCGATGTGGCCTCCTGGAACATGAAAGACTTCCTTGTCGGTGCTTCCGACCTTGGAAAGGACTGCTTCCGACTGGCACGGTGGTGTGATGTGGTCGCCCTCGGCGATCACAGTGAGGAGATTGGCCCGCACCCGACGCAAATCAACCCGCTGACCGCGGATCATCAGCTCGCCCTTCATCAGGCGATCATTGCGATACAGATCCACGATGAGTTGGCGGAACGCGCCGCCGGCCAGCGGAATGTTGTCTGTAACCCAGGTATTCATGGCGTGCCATGCTTCCACCACCATTGGGTTATCCAGGTGATCCCAGAGCTTGCAATAGTTGGTGATGTAGTTCTCCACCGGCTTGAGGGCTTTGGCGCCGTAGTCGATCATTTCGCCCGGCATATTGCCGAACGCTGCCAGAACCTTTTCAACATCGAAATACTTCTCGTCCGTCCAGCGGGCAAAGGTGAGTCCCTGCCGATTGGAGAAGTCCAGCGGAGCGGTCAACAACATCAGATTGCGCAGACCATCGTCAGGACGCAGGGCCGCGTAAATGGTCGTGAGAATGGCGCCAATGCACCACCCGAGCATGCTGAACTCCTGCACGCCCGAGAGTGCCTTGACCTTGCGAATTGCTCGCGGCATGTATTCGAGTGTGTAGTCGTCGAATTTCATATGCCGGTCTTCAAACCCCGGAGCTCCCCAGTCCAGGAGGTAAACATCGTATCCCTGGCTGACCATGAACTCGACGAAGCTGTGACCCGGCCGCAGATCGAGGATGTAAGGTCGGTTCATCAAGGCAAAAATGAGCAGCAAGGGGATCGGATGTCGCTTTTCGGGCGGAACGACGGGAATGTAGCGATAAAGCTTTGCCTTGTTGAGCGTCCAAACCAGCTGTTTGGGTGTTTGCGCAATCGCAGCTTTCGTGGTCATTAACCTGCTGACCGTTCTAAGCCGTTCCTCCATACCCGCCAATTGATCTTGGAAAACCGCAGCTTGGGCCATGTCTATCTCTCGCTTTTCCTGGCGCTCTGTCTGCGCGTAGATTTTTGTGCTCCGGTGGCGCCGCGCTTTGCGGACGCAGGCGCCTTCGAAGCGGCTGAATCAGGGGATTTTGCAGGGGCCGCTGACTTCGCGGGCTCGACAGGCGGAGTTGCGGCGGCTGGCCTCGCTTCAACAATAAGTCTTGCAATCTGATCCAGCTTGGCGTCGACGTCATCGAGCCGCATTTCCATGTTGGTGAAACGCTCGGCCAAGGCAGCAACCTCCTGCCGCGAAGGCAGCGATAGCTGTTGAAGGGTCATAACCATCCACTTCTCGAGACCCTCGCGGAACGGCGCCGACGCAGTAAGATAGCTGTCCAACATGGCTCCGTTCGCCTGGGCATAGCCTTCAGTGTTGACTGTTTCGACCATCACTTTGGCCATGGAGTCGAGATACGCATCGCGCATTTCGCGAAGCGGCTCGAAAGGATCAAATGGCTTGGCGTTCTCTTTTTTGCCTTCGCCCATGATAGGTTCTCCTTTCATGAGTCTTAAGAAGCATACACCTGCATTGGCGGCATGAACCTGCGATTCCAAGGACATTCATCCTTGGAATCGAATTCGCCGTCCGGCTTTGTCACCGCTTTTTCCGCAGAGACCTGGCAGCTCAATGCACCGCGTTGAATGGCTTGGCAGCGATGTCCAAGAACTCCAATTGAGATGCAATCAATGTGTCCACTCCGCGCTGGAACGAGTCGGCTGCCGCGGCGGCCGGCGTGCCGGCGAAACCGGACACCCGCTTTGCGTTTTCGAAAACGGTCTTTGTCTGTGCAGAGCAGAGTTCGAGTGCCTTCTTCTGAGTCGTGACCGAGCGGTCTACCAACTCTTTCACAAGCGCCACAGCGCTTTCAGTGGCATTGGCCGCCGAAGATGTGCCGTTCTTGACCAAGCCCGCCATCGAGTGGCTGTGTTCCACGACCAGGTCAATTGCGTTCTTCCGGGCGTCGGCGTACTGCTCGAATGCACTGGTAGCCCAGTCGAGAAGCACAGGAGACGGCGCATAGGGGACCGCACTGGCGAACTTCTTCCAGGTGTTGATCATTTCGGTATTCTGCTTCGCGGCTAGGTCGATGCCTTTCTTCTGAATCTCGGCCAGACGCTCTACGCCCGTAATGTACAACGTAACGGCGGATTCCAAGGCTTCCGTTTTTTCTGTTACATCGGCAGCGATCGGCGCACTGTTTGTTTTCTTCGTCGTGTTCATTTTGATTCCTCCATTACCTTCGTGCTGCATTTAATGCTGCAACGCAGCACAAACTGATCATACGCCCAGAGAGAAGGCTGTCAAGGGGTAAAATTGGGAAACTATGGCTCAGAAGACCGTGGTGATCAAGAAGTACGAAAACCGGCGCCTCTATGACACCACCAATAGCCGGTATGTGAACCTCGAAGAGGTGGCGCAGCTCCTTCAGCAAGGGAACAACATTCAGGTCATCGACGCCAGCTCCGGCGAGGATATTACCCGCCTCATCCTGACCCAGATCATTGTCGAAGATGCCAAGACACAGGAGTCCGGCTTCCCGCTCGATCTGCTGCGCCAAATGGTCGTTGCGTCTGGTCGGGCAAGCCAGGAGAGTGCATCGCAATACATGAAGGCGATGCTCGAGGTTTATCAAAATGCCTATCGCGCGGTGCCCAATCCCTTGATCCCTTTTGACTTCATGCAGAATATTCGAACAAGCACCGAAGAAAAGCCAGACAAGGTAAAACGCTCCGCCAGCGCTGGGAAATCTCAAAAACCCCAGCAGCCGAAGGTGAAACAGTCTGAACCGGAGAATGTGGAGGAATTGAGGAACCGCCTGGCTGAACTCGAAAAGCTCGTTTCTAAGCTCGCCAGTTCGAACACAACGAGAAAGCGAAAGTGACCTGACACCAGTCTCCGAAGGTCGATAACTTCCATAGTCGAATCCGGCCGATTCTTGAGCGGCTCACATGAAACGACCATCAGCCGATACCGTTGACTTGACAGACGTGCGTATCTCGACCAATCGGGAGCCCGCAGCGATCCACAGGCTCGTTGTAATGAACGAACGTGATCACCTCGAACAGCGCAATTTGTTACGGGTCTGGAACCTGATGCGTTCAACCTTCAAGGCGCCGCAATGCTTTGCCCTTGTGCATGGCGACATGATCGGTCTTATCGCTCTTGATCTCGTACTGCGGATCACCCTCGCTCGCATGATGGACATAGCCCTTGTAGTTCACGTCCGTCGTGTGCACCCGTACGATATGGCCGCTGACCCAGCCAGCCTCGGAATTCCAGGTAACATGATCCTGGACTTTGAATGCCTTCGCCATGAACTGATCTTATTGCATCTCTTGGGCAGGATGCTGTGATCGCTCAAGATGATTGCTTTGGTCCGTCCACCATTGGCCGTTCACCGTTAAAAATCAAAAGCAATCTGGGCAAGAGGCGACCGCCCGGTTACAATTTAGGCGTTGCAGAGCAACAGGGCCCGGCGATTCGGCACTTGAGTCGTTAGAGTCTGACAAAGTCGATCTCCGGTCAATCATCTGAACGGAGGAACCACATCAAAATCATATGAACGAAGCCAGCCGCGAAGCGCAATTACCGGTTGCACAGTCGATTCTTTCGCCGCTGACGCGCGCAGCCATTTTTCTGGTTGTCTGCGTCAAGCCAAAGCCCGAGAGCTATGCAGCGTTGCGCTCACTCTGCGCCGATTTGCCCGGACTTGTTCGTGCGGTGGAGTTCCGCGACATTGAGGCGGGTTTCACCTGCATTGTCGGATTCGGTTCGAATGCCTGGGACAAGCTCTTCGGAAAACCTCGACCGGCTGAGCTTCACCCTTTTCGCGAGATTCGAGCGGACGGACGTCATGCCGTGTCCACTCCTGGAGATGTGCTATTTCATGTCCGCGCCAAGCGAATGGATATGTGTTTTGAGCTGGTCACGCACATCATGGAACGGATCAGAGAAGCTGTTTCTGTTGTCGATGAGGTGCACGGCTTCCGCTATTTTGATGATCGTGACGTCATCGGCTTTGTTGACGGAACCGAAAATCCGCGGGGCGAAGCTGCTTTTGACGCAGCGCTCGTCGGTCAGGAAGACGCTCAGTTCAGGAGCGGAAGCTATGTCATCATTCAGAAATACCTGCACGACATGGAGGGGTGGAATGCCCTTTCTACCGAGCAGCAGGAGCTCATCATAGGGCGTAAAAAGCTCTCTGATATCGAGCTGGACGACTCCGTGAAACCATCTTCGGCCCACAATGCCCTCACAACCATCGTGCAGAACGGGAAAGAGGTCAAGATTCTGAGGGACAATATGCCATTCGGTAGACCGGGTCACGGAGAATTCGGAACCTATTTTATTGGCTTTAGCCGCTCACCAGGAACAATCGAACAGATGCTCGAGAATATGTTCGTCGGCAGCCCGCCGGGAAATTATGACCGGCTCCTGGATTTCAGTCGAGCTGTCACCGGCAACCTGTTTTTTGCGCCGTCAGCTTCTTTCCTTGAAAATCTGGGCGATGAAACACCCTCAACGGATTCGACCACTGCAGCCTCGGACGGTGACCGGTCATCATCTTCGTCCATGCACGATACTTCACTCGGAATAGGATCGCTCAAGGGAGTCAAGAATGAATAATCTCCATCGCGAATTAGCGCCGATTTCGGACGCGGCATGGCAACAGATCGAGGAAGAAACAACGCGAACGATCAAGGAATATCTCGGTGGCCGACGCGTTGTCGACGTTCCTTCCCCTCGCGGCATTGCCTTTCCGGGAGTGGCAACCGGCCATCTGGTGTCCATCGCTTCACCCGCAAAAGGACTTACTGCGAACCAACTTGAAGTCAAGCCGCTTGTTCAACTGCGAGTGCCGTTTGAATTGTCGCGGCAAGCGATTGACGATGTCGAGCGAGGAGCAGAGGACTCGAATTGGCAACCTGCAAAAGACGCCGCCAAGATCCTTGCGTTCGCCGAGGACCGCGCGATCTTCGACGGATATCAGGCGGCGAGCATTCAGGGGATTCGTCAGGGAACCAGTAACCCGATCAAGGCTCTTCCAGAAGACGTCCGCAATTATCCAGACACGATCGCCGAGGCCCTAAACCAGTTACGCCTCGTGGGGGTCAATGGTCCGTATTCGGTCCTGCTGGGAGCAGCCGAATACACGGGGCTTGCAGAAACCCGCGATTCCGGCTATCCGGTCCTGGAGCATGTTAAGCGAATCATCGACGGCAACATCGTCCTGGCTCCCGCAATTAGCGGTGCCTTTGTGCTCACGATGCGAGGTGGTGATTTTGAATTGAACATTGGACAGGATGTTTCGATTGGCTATCTCAGTCACACGGATGCAGTCGTTCGCCTTTATTTGCAGGAGACCTTCACATTTCGAGTTCTGACAAGCGAAGCGTCGGTCGCTATTTCGCCATCGTCAAAGCGAGCAGGAAAATAAGCGGCAAGATGTCGACATTATGTGCCAACGTGCGCTATTGGCCAAATCGAAGCGTTAATCACCTGGAGAATTCCTGAAATATCGAGTGGGTGTTGAGCCGAGCGTTTTGCGAAACGCGGCTATGAATGCGCTTGGGGTGCTATAACCTGCCTCGAGCGCAGCGTGCGTCACCTTGGCTCCCCCGCCCAGCAGACGCATCGCCTGCATCAGCCGCAACTGCTGCCGCCATTTGCCAAAAGTTGATCCAGTCTCATTCGCAAAAAGTCGCTCGATCGTCCTCCGGCTTGCGCCGCTTGTGCGCGCAATCTTTGCCAGCGGCCTCGGGTCGCTGGGATCTGCCAGCAGCACCTCGGCAACACGCAGCGCGCGAGGATCTTCCGGAAGAGAGAGCTGAAGAGGCGCCACCTTGGTTGCCCGAAGTTGATCGAGGATGACCTCGATGAGGTGACTCTGCCAGGCGACACGGCGCTCAAGCGAACTACAGCGGCATGCCTGCAGGATCAGTTCCTTCAGTAGGGTGGAAACATTGACCACACAACATTCGCGCGATAGGGATTCTGCAAGCCGCGGCTTGAGATACAGTGTCCGCATCGCAACATTTCCTGACATCGCGATCGTGTGTGCGGTTCTCGCCGGAATCCACACTGCGCGATGGACGGGCACTACCCATGCGGCGTCGTTCGCCGTCACGGTCATCACTCCGCGTGAAGCAAAAACCAGTTGATCCCGGTCGTGGAAATGCAGCGGGATCTTGTGGCCCGCCTCGTAGTCCCGGGTCAGAGTAACGATCGCTGCGCTGCCGCGCGGCAAAGGGTCGAAGATTGCTGTTTGTCGTTTTTTCGACACTCATTGACACAATATCGAATGCACGCCGCGCAAGCAAACTCCTACTCTAAGACGTCAGCAGCGCTTTGCGGGAGTTTGCGCATGAATCGCCTTCATCACTGGTTATGCAGCTCGGCTCGCTGGCGGCACACGCTTGAGCAGCGCGTGCCATGGATTCTTGCAGAGACGGAGCTGGGCGACAACGTCCTGGAGGTCGGCCCCGGGCCGGGCCTTACAACCGACGTTTTGCGTTCGCGGGCCCATCTCCTTACGACGCTCGAGGCTGATCCCCGCACGGCGCAGGCCCTGCGACTGCGCTTGCGCGGCACCAACGTCGAGGTTGTGACCGGTGACGCGACTGCCATGCCCTTTCCCGATGCAGCCTTTTCTGGATGCGCCGCGTTCACCATGCTGCACCATGTGCCATCGCCCGCATTGCAGAACGCGGTCCTTCGCGAGATGAAAAGGATCCTGCGGCCTGGTGGCGAACTGGCAGGCTCCGACAGTATGCCGAACGCACTCATGCGCGTGATTCATATTGGCGACACCTTCGTTCCGGTCGATCCGGCGACATTCCCCACCCGGCTGAAGGCGGCGGGATTCGAAGCGATCCACGTTGAAAGGGCATCGAGCTTCTTCCGCTTCCACGCTCGGCGTCCCTATGGAGCTGGGGACCCGAAACAGCCGGCGCGGCAGGGGGAAACAACCGTAAGTTAATCGGCGCTTCGAGCCGGGTGTCCCCAAATTGCCGGCTCCAAAGCAGGAGGTCTCAAATCATGAATTGCAAATTAATCAAGAAGACTCCGCGGTCGATAAGGCTGTTTGCAGTCGTATTCGCGGCAGTGTGTTTCGGCGATTTGCAGCAGGCATTCGCTGCGGCGAACGCGGGGCCTTGCGTTTCTAACCCCGACAACAGGGCACTCGACTTCTGGTTGGGCCAATGGACAATCGCCGCCCCCGGCGGATCGACGTCCTCAACCAGTACCGTCGCTCTTGAGCTCGACAGGTGCCTGGTGGTCGAGCGCTGGGATGGCGGCCGCGGCCATACCGGAGAAAACCTGTTCGCTTACAGCGCCGATGACAAAACCTGGCATGGCATGTTTGCGGATAACGAGGGACGCGTCCACGTGTTCCTCGACGGCAAGGCGTCGCCGGGCATGGCTCGGTTCACCGGCCCCAGCCAGGGACCCAATGGAGAGTCCGTTCTCAATCGAGTGACGATTCGCCGCATCGCCGCGAACCATGTCGAGCAGGAGTGGGAAAAATCCTCAGATGGCGGTAAAACTTGGGACACTGCCTTTCGCGGAGAATACACGCGAACACAGCCCTGAAACGAGGTGGTGCGATGCGGACTCAATCGTTCGGGTGGATTCCGTCAGTGGTCCTGTCAACCCTTGCTGGAGCATGGCCGATTTGTGCGCAGTCCGGTTTGGCTCCGCCAAAAGCCACGATCGGCACAGGATTGCTCGAAGGAGTGCGTTCCAGCGCCGAGCCTGGTGGAGCTGCATTCCTGGGCGTTCCCTACGCGGCCCCGCCCGTTGGCGACCTGCGTTGGGAGCCGTCCCAACCGCCGCGTCCGTGGTCCGGCGCGCGTCAGGCAGTGCAGTTCGCACCTGCGTGCCCTCAACTTCCAGAGGGGTGGCTGCCGTATCCGGCCTGGAGCGAGGACTGCCTGTACCTCAATATCTGGACGCCGAAGCTTGCGCCGGATGCGAGGCTTCCGGTGATCGTCTACTTCCATGGCGGCTCCAATCGCGTCGGTTACAGCCAGCTGACCCCACTCGGTCCCGCGCTGTCTCCATTGGGCGTTGTGGTCGTCACGGCGAACTACCGCCTTGGTCCCTTTGGCTTCTTCGCGCATCCGGCGCTCACCGCGGCGTCTCCGCACCAGTCTTCGGGTAACTACGGCATTCTCGATCAGATCCAGGCACTTCGCTGGGTGAAGCAGAACATCGCGTCATTTGGCGGAGATCCTGGCCGCGTGACTGTGATGGGGCAATCATCCGGAGCATTTGACATCTGCCTGATGATGGCTTCTCCGCCTGCACATGGACTGTTTCGGCAGGCCATCATGGAAAGTGGAGACTGTCAGAGCACCCTGATCGAAGACATTCGCAGACCGGTTCCTTTCAATCAAGTGAATGGAACCGGCGAGGGCAACGGGGAAAAGTTAGCGGCTGATCTCGGCGTGGCCGATGGCCCTGCCGCGATCGAGAAGTTGCGTTCCCTGCCCGCCAGTGCAATCATGAGTGCCTGGAGTCGCCATCCCGACCTTGGCTTCGATGCGATCGTCGACGGTTGGGTGATTCCCGAGCAGCCCGCCACAATCTTCGCTAAAGGCAGACAGACGCAGATCCCGGTCCTGGTCGGGAGTAACGCAGACGAGGCGACCGTCTTCGGACCCGGCCCGGCGACTCCTTCGGCGTATTGGAAGTACCTGCGAGCCGATACCGGCCGCTGGGCCGAACGCGAGTTCCAGTTGTCGCCTGCGTCCTCCAATGCCGAGGTTCCCGGGCAATATCTCAAACTGCAAAACGCTACGTTCGCCTTCGGAGCGTGGTCCATGGTCCGCGCCATGTCCCGCGTCGGCGAGCCGGCTTATCTGTATCGATTCGCCTGGGCCGATAGCGGTCAGCGAGCCAGGCTCGGCGCCTGTCATGGCGAGGAGCTTTACTTCCTCAGCAAAACCTTCCCGCATAACTGGACATTCGTTGACGGACAAGAGGAATTCGGTCAAACGATTCGGCAGTATTGGACAAATTTTGCCAAGTCCGGCGATCCGGCAGGCGCCGGCCTCCCCGCATGGCCTGCGTATACCACTCGTTCCGACCGTGTGCTCGAACTTGGGCGTACCATTCAACCGGCCCCCGTCTGGTCCATCGTCCCAGCACTTGCGAAAATCATGCACTTGGTCCTGGTGCAGGGCAGCCCGTAATCTCCCTTTGCATCGAGCGGAAAGTGGTTCACATCTCGTTGACAAACAACTCATTGCGCGACGAGGGACGCCGCAACCGTCATGATCCGCAGCAACTTACGTATCGTGAAGACCGGGGTAGAATTTGCCTCTTCCGTGCCACGTTTAACTATAATTGAATCAGTAATTTATAAGATTAAAAAAAATCGTTTGTGCCAAAAATGTCGACATCGGCCTGGACGTGTCCGGCACTGTCGTAGCAATCGGCAGCGCCGAGCGCGGCGAAGCCGTTGGCGACAGTATGGTGGCATGGCTCATTTGAATAAGGACGACGCCTGAATCACCGGGAACTTCCAGAATCACCAGCGGCTTCTGCGCGACCTGGTGGTTTGGCTTGGGTCAAGTCGGTGTCTTCGTCGTGCACACCCCGCTCCCTGGTGCAAGGCTTCCCGCGCAACTAGAGGAAAGCTACGCACAATCCGGAAGCCGATCGGACAAGCGCAATCAAAAGACCGAATGGCCAGGGCCTTCATCGCGCAACGATCTCAATTTGCAAGAGAAGCCAGCTGGTTTGAACGATTCATGGCCGATTCTGTTCATACCCGACTCAAAAATAAAATCCAGGATCGGCTTGCCCGGTGACCAAAGAGTCTGCGATGATGGTTCGCTAGCCAGGGTGAGTTCTATCGCCGCCCAGCTTCCCCGGGCCACGGCGTAGGACACCCGCCGAACACTCGCACAACGATTCCCTAAACACGTCGAGCACGGCTTCAACGTTTCGAGGGGTGTCTGAGATGAGGTTCCTTCGTCGCCCGCGCGTCCGCATAGCAGGTGTCTTTTGCGTCGCAGTTTTCTGCGCAGTTTCTGCCCTTGCGCTCTCGGAATCAAACGCCGCACCTTCAGCAGCAAAAGCCACCTCTTCGAACAAAGACTTGCCGACCGTGAATTCAGGAAATTCAGTCGAGATTCCCGGTCCATTGAGTTCGTTCCTTCGCATGGCTGGAGTAAGCCAAGAGGTGCCTGCAAGCGATGTGCTGCCCATGCTCGCCCGGAATGTTGACCTTTTGGGCTTCGATGGTGGAAGGCCAAAGGAATACCTCTTGCTGCTGGAGAGGTATCTCCACTTTGCTCGGGAGCTTCAGAGCCTCTCGAATGCGAATGGCACGATCCGTATCACCGGTTGCAGGGATGCAGGTCATCTACTGGAGGCTCTTGGATACGGACTTCAGCAGGATTGTGGGCAGCGAAACGCCACTCTCCGGACTGCCAATGCCGAGCGGGCATTCCTCACTATCGACTCCGGTTTCCCGTTGACGGCGCTGGAAGAGGCGCTTGAGAAGGATGGTCCCTTCAGCTATTCGTTCGGAGGTACGAAAGTTCCCATCTTTCTTCCCGAGCGGGACTGGCTTTCGGCTACCAATTGGAAACGCGAACCGGGCGCTAACCTTCTGGACGCGCTCATGCACGATCAGGATCTGGATCGCCTCTACGCAGCGCTGGCGAAGTGCGACGAACAAACACGGGTTGCTCTGGACAACTCGCCAGGACTGAAGAGACTTGTATCCTTTGCGGCAGTTGTTGATCTCTATGGGAGTCAGATCATTATTAAATCCGGAAAGGTGATGGTCCCGGGCACGGAGAATGCTTGGGAAGATCTTGTCGGGGTCAGCACGAATTCGCCCGGACAATTTGTGACCAGCCTTTTTACGAAAGATCGAGGATGGATGGCGGCATATTTCGATGCCCTGAGTCGCTTGAATCCGACCGAGCAGGCTCAGCTCACGCAGGGTGCCCGGCTCAAGCGATTTTACGCTGCGTATCGATCAACGGTGATCCGTACAGACGCATCGAAAGGTGTCTACCCGTCGAACGGTGAGCTCTTCATTCTGTTGGAATCATTGAAATGGAAGCCAGATGGCGATTTCGCAATTCCCGGAGATCTTGTCGTTTGGGACGAAATCCTCCGCGAGGTCGCCAAATCTAGAGAAATGCGCTCGTGGATGGGGCGGGGGCATGAATGGAACACGTCAGGGCAACTGCTCGAAGCCCTGATCGCCGCGTCGAACTATCAATCGGAGAGCGGCCCCGCCCAGATGTTCCTTATGTTGAGTGCTATTGATTCTGCGAGGCCGGCGGATCGCCAACTTTCGAACCAGGCGCAGGAGCTGGTTGCGCACAGGTTTGCGCAGTTCAATCAATGGTTTCCGATCTTTGCGGAATTTCCCGCTCTCGACGATACCGCCATCGCCAAATTTGTGAACGCAGCAGACCAAGTCGACGGCATCTCAAATCCGTCTTTGCGAGCGAACGCGCTGGGTGCGTTTCAGGCTGAGATCGGGCTCTGGCGAATCTTTGCCCGACAGGGCCAGATACCCACCGACCAGCTGAATTCGTCTTGGCTCCAAGCCGTGCAACCCTATCTCAGTTTTACGACATCGGTGCAGCTTTTCGATGCGGCTCGTACCTCGCTGCAAGCAACTTTGCAAGCTGCGGCCGGTAATAGAACGCTCACCCAGGACCAGATCGTTGATCTGCTTGCTGGGCCGAATCACGATGATCCCGACAGCCGGCGCGTCCACCACGAGATAGCCGACAGGATCCGTGCTGTGCTGGATGACCAGCGGCTAGTCTCCCTCGACACGCTTTTCGGTCTCTACGACGGAATGACCGAGATGGCCCATGGGGCTCCCGTCGGCACCTCCTTGCTGGCGCTCGCAGAGAATCTTCGAGAGTTCGAAATGCCGCGACCCATTTTCAGCGGCTCAGAAAAAAGCAACTGGGCGCCCGCCGTTTACACAAGCAGACATGCAGAACTACAAGTAAGGACGGACCTGACCAAGATCTTGAAATCTGCTGCATCGCCATCGCAGCTCGAAGCGGCCCGAGGTCAACTCACTCCCTTCCTAAGGGACACGCTTGTGGGTTTGAACTACGCGTATTACGAGCCGCCGGGTGCCGAGGTGTTGCATAATAATCCGATCTTTGTACGGTCTCATGACTTTTCTTCCATTTCGGTTCAAGGAGAACGGCAAGTCTGGGGTGCTCCGCGTCTGGTGGGAGTGGGCGCAACCGCCGGCGGTGGGGCGTACCTCTTGGGTTCGCTCGCCGATCTGCCCTACGCGCTCGCGACGACGGAAGCCGACTTCATTGTTCCCAAAAAAGTTCAGGCCCTGATTTGGCGAGAGGTTGTTCCGGTCCTCTTGGTGGGCGCGACCGTGCCCCGCTGGTGGAATGTGAGTAAGACTGAATTGCATTTTGCGGCTCTATACCAGCAGGCGGGCGAGGAACTGCTGGCCGATTCGGCACGCAACCCAGAGGTTCGCGCGGAGGTGACCGGCATATTCTCTGATCGACTGTCACCTGTGCGATTGGAATCGATGGAGCAAGCTTTGCAGGAACCGCAAAACGCAATCAGCCTGATTTCTCAGATGCTGCCTTCAGACATCTTCTACCTCGCTGTGGAATATCGAAAGAGGTATCCCAGCCAAAGCGCCAACCTGGGCCCGGCGGGGCGAGAATTAGATGATCTTTGCCAACGGTATCCTTCCGATGCAAGTCTGGAAAGGTTATCAGCCGATTTCGGGGCCCCTCATCCAGCATTCACACAAACCAACTCCTCATCCCTTCTCAATGTGAAGGCGATTTCGACAATCGTCGGGAACGGCGGCCTGATCTTTGCAGAATCGTGGGAGTCCAACAATCTTTACTGGGCGCGACTTGCGAACGAAATGGGATATTCGCCCGTAGAGCTTAACCTTCTCGTTCCCGAATTAACCCGCAATATGATTGCCAATATTTTCGCCAGTAATATCGACGATTGGCCGGCCTTGCTGCGAGCCATGCAGCAGACCGGGAATGAGTTTCGACAGGGCAAGATCATGCTCCAGGCAGCACTCACGACGTCCTCACAATAACGTAGGACAACGGATCAAAAACCGATGCGAAAAACGACCTTACTTTGCTATGGCATTCTGCCCTTCGTTTTTGGGTCCTGTATGGACCTCCAGCCGGCGGCCCAAGAGGATACCACGCATCTACGCGTGAACGTGGTGCTGGTTGAACTCAATGTCGCTGTGACCGACAGCAAAGGAAACTACGTTACCGGTCTTCGTCCGGAAAACTTTGCGATCACGGAGGACAAAATAACGCAGAAAATCTCCTCCTTTGAAGAGAGTGGCAAACCGGCTTTCAGCGCAAATGAGGTGACGGCACCACCTCAGGTGGGTTCACCGAAATCCGGCGATGCAGCAGAACCCGAGTCGCAGACTCCCGCAGACGGAGCAAACTTCTCGACCTCGCGCTTAAGCGGCTCCAGTGTTTACATCCTTTTTGACACAAGTAATTACATGTACCGAAGTTTCGTATTCGCGCAGGATGCGATTACGGATTTTATTCGCTCCATGGATGTAGCCAGCAAAATTGCGTTCTACTCATATTGCCGCGATCTCTCACGTGCCATTCAACTCACGTCTGACCACTTCCGCGTCATCAACGGCGTACGCAGTTCGGTCGCCGGTGACGACGCAGCGCTCTACAATGGCCTGCTGTTGACAGTGAAAGATGCAGCTCCGCTGAAGGGACGAAAGGCAATCGTGGTGTTTTCAAACGGGCCGGACAATGCCAGCGCGGTGCCGCCTGAGGACGTGGCAGAGTTGGCCCAATCCACTGGAACCATCATCTATATCATCAGTACCCGCGAGGCGCAGGACGATCCCGTATCTGCCGCCGCATTTGAACGAATGAGCAGGGTTTCGGGTGGAAAAGCATACTTTGCGAAGAACTGGCGAGAAGAGAATAAAGCGTTCTCTGCAATCCGCGAAGACCTTGTTCACCTATACACGTTGAGCTACTATCCTCAATCAAATCCAAACCGAGGCTGGCGCTCCATCAAGGTGAAGTTAGTCGGCAAGGATCTGCAGAAATACCATGTTCGAACTCGAGATGGCTACCGGCTAACGGCGCAGAGATGATGATCCCTGGGGCAGATTGCCCGCAGTGCGTCCGGCAGAATTCACCAGGCTCAGCCTGAGCAACGCTGCCCGTCACTGCGAGCGTTGGCACATCAAGTCACATGGGGAGTAACCCATCAAATCCCGGGACTAAATAAGAATGGATCCACAGTACCCACCCACTCCAACGCAGGCGCGTGACAATATAGACGAAATAAAAGCGAAAATCATCCGCAGGATGTTCATACATTCTAAGAAGCTCACTCCGCCTCGGGCGCCGGCAGAATATCGTTTTCCCGGGCCATCCAGACGTAAAGTGTGGGCATCAGGAAGACGCCGATGATCAAATTGGCAAGCAGCCCGCCGACAATCACGATGGCAAAGGGGCGCTGCGAGTCGGAGCCAATCGCATGCGATAGGGCGGCCGGCAAAAGACCAAGCGTGGCGACAAGCATGGTCATCATCACGGGACGCAGGCGCTGTACCGAGCCCTCGACCGCGGCTTCGATCACGTGTTCCTCACTGAACCCCTCGGATGCCTTTCGCCGAGCACGCAACTGGTTGATGAATTCGATCATGATCACGCCGGTTTCCACCGAGACGCCAAACAGCGCCAGAAATCCTACCGCGGACGAGACTGAAAAATTGGTGTGAGTGAGGAACAGCGCCAGCGGCCCGCCGATCGACGCCATCATAACCGACACCATCACGAGCACAGACCACTTGTAACGAGCGGAACATGGTGTAGAGAATCAGGAAAATGACCAGTACCGTGACTGGAATGACGAGCGCCATGCGCTTGTCGGCGCGCTTCTGGCTCGCGTATTCGCCGGCCCACTCAAGGTGATAACCCGCAGGGCAGACTTACATTGTGCTCGACCCGTGCAATGGCCTCTTCCACCGTTGATCCCAGGTCGCGCCCGCGCACCGAGTACTTGATGGCGATGTAGCGCTGACCGCCCTCGCGATTGATCTGCTCCGCGCCGTCGTCGGTCGAGACTTTGGTCAGTTGCGCCAGGGATACACGCTCGCCCGAAGGCGCCAGCAGGCGCACATTCTCAATCGCCTCTCGCGTATCGCGATATTGCTTTTGATAGCGCAGCGTCACGTCGAAGCGCGCCTCGCCCTGCTGCACCTGGGTCACCGCGTTGGCGCCCACCGCGGTCTGAATCGCGTCCTGAATGTCGGCCACGTTGATGCCCCAGCGCGCCGCGGCCTCACGATCCACGGTGAAGTTGAGATTCGGCTGGCCGACGATGCGAAAGATGCCCAGGTCCTCGATGCCCCTAACCGTCGCCATCTGGGCCTGGATCAACTCGGCCGTGTGCTCCAGCGTGCGCAGATCGTCGCCGTAGAGCTTGACGGCCAGTTCGCCCTTCACGCCGGAGACGGCTTCTTCCATGTTGTCGGAGATCGGCTGCGAGTAGTTCCAGATGACGCCGGGAAACTTCTGAAAGTTGCTCGTCGATCGCGGCAATCAGTGCTTCTTTGTTCTGATGGAAGACCGGGCGCCACTGCTCTTTTCGGCTTCAGATCGACAAAGTATTCGGTATTGAAGAAGCCGGCGGTGTCGGTGCCGTCGTCGGGCCGGCCCGTCTGGCTGACCACTTGCGTGACTTCAGGAAACGACGCCATCACCAGGCGCGCCTTGTTGGTGAAGTCGATGCTTGGCGTCGGGCCTTCGCTCGGCGGCAGCGTTCCGCGCACCCAGATGGAGCCTTCGTCGAGGTGGGGCAAGAAACTCCGAGCCGATCGGTCCGCCAACTGTGAGATAAATCGCGATGACAAAAAGCAGCAAGGAAATGCCCAGCGTCATGTTGCGATGCTCAATTGCCGAGCGGACCGCAGTGCGATAGTGAGCGGTGAGCCAGTGCATCAGCGGATTCTCCCACTCTTTCGCGCCCTTGCTGAAAGCGATGCTGGCCATCACCGGCGCAACGACGATCGCAAACACCAGCGCGCCGATCAGCGCGAAGGTGACCGTCCACGCCATCGGCTTGAAGAGCCGGCCCTCCACCGCCTGCAGCGTGAAGATGGGCAGATACGAAGTGATGATGATGCCGCGCGCAAAGAAAACCGGCCGCTGCACCTCGTGCGCGGCATCGCGAATCTTCTGCGCCGGCGTGCGCGGGTCGTCCTCCAGCGCCAAGATGGCGAACGATGTTTTCGATCATCACCACCGAGCCGTCCACCACCATGCCAAAGTCCAGCGCGCCCAGCGAAAGCAGATTGGCCGGAATGTGGCTCAGGTCGAGGCAGATGGCGGCAAACAGCAGCGCAAACGGAATGGTGAGCGCAACGATGATGGCGCCGCGCACGTTGCCCAGAAAGAGGAAGAGAATGATCGAGACCAGGATCATGCCTTCGGTCAGGTTGCGCTCCACGGTTTCCACGGTGAACTTGACCAGATCGGAGCGGTCGAGGAAGGGAACGATCTTGACGCCCTTGGGAAGAATGCCGTTATTCAGCTTGTTGACTTCTTCGTGAATGCCCTTGCAGCACCGGGTCGGAGTCGTCGCCCTTCTGCAGCAGCACAATACCTTCGACGGTGTCGGGATTATCCACAATCGTGCCGTCGGAGCGATGAGTCGGCGCGCCCGATCTGGCCCAGGCGGATCTTCGGCCCTGTGAACACGGTGGCGATGTCTTTGACTCGAATGGCCGCGCCGTTCCGCGTTTTGACCACGGTGTTCTCAATGTCCTGCACGCTGGTGTAGAGGCCCAGCGACTGCACGTTGATCTGCTGCGCGCCTTCCTCGATGAAAGCTGCCGCCGCCGTTGGTGTTGTTGTTGGCGATCTGCTGCTCGACCTGGCTGATGCGACAGCCCGTAGGCAACCAGCTTGTCCGGATCGAGCTTGATCTGGTACTCCTTGGTCGGACCGCCGAAGCTCGAAACATCGACCACGCCGGTAACGCCCTTGAACGACTTTTCCAGCGGCCAGTCTTCGAGCGACTTCTTCTCCATCACGTCGTAGGCGGGATTGGTGCTCTCCAGCGTGTACCAGTAGATCTGGCCCACCGGGCTCCAGTCCGTGCCCATCTGCGGAACCAGATCCGCCGGGCAGGTTCACCTGGCTCAGCCGCTCCAGCACGTGCTCGCGATTCACGTCGCTGGTGGAGTCGTCGTCGAAGATGAGCATCAGGCTGGATAGACCGGCCAGTGTGGTCGAGCGCAGATGCGTGAGGTGCGGAATGCCGGCCATCTGGATTTCGACCGGCACCGTCACCTGCCGCTCGATCTCTTCGGCACTGCGGCCCGGCCACTGGGTGATGATCTGGACGTAGTTGTTGGCGACATCGGGATAGGCCTCGATCGGCAGGTTGCGAAACGAGACGACGCCCCACGCGGTGAGAACGATGACGCCGCCAAGGACCAGCCAGCGGTTCTTCAGCGCGAAATCAACGAGTGCGCGAAGCATCTATTGGTTCCCCGCAGTTTCAAGCAACAGTGCGTTGGTGACTACCTGCTGGCCGGGTTCAATGCCGGAGAGAATCTCCTGCCGGTTGTCGCTGAGCATGTCGCCCGCGCGGACCTCCGTACGTCTGAACTGATTGCCGCCCGCCGGTACATACACCCAGTCGCGATCGTGCAGATGAAGGACAGCGTCGGCATGGAACCACCGTGAATGTGCTTTCTTCAGGCTCGAGAATGTGGCCGTGACAAACATCCCAAGCTTCAGAATTCCGGGATTGGGAACTTCAATGCGGACTTTGGCTGTGCGCAACGACGGATCAAGAACCGGGCCAATGTCGCTGATGTGGCCGGTCAGGGGGCGATCGGGATAGGCATCCAGTCTGATTCTGGCCGTCTGGCCAAGTTGAAGTTTGGGAATGTCGTTCTCGTAGACATCGCAGATGATCCATACCGAGCTCAGGTCCGCGATGGTAAAAGCGGTGGCTGAACCTGACAGTGTCACGCCCGCAGCCGCCGCATTGGTCACATTCTGCCCGATAATGACACCCGATATCGGCGCATACACGTTGACTACGCTGCTCGGGTGATTCTTGTCCACGCCGAGAACCTTGAGTTGTTCATCCGCAGCCATCAGGTCGGCTTTGGCGTCTTTTTCAGCGTCATCGGCCTGCTCCACCATGGCTTGCGGAAATCGCACCATGTTTGAACAAGTCCTGTGCGCGAAGGTCTGCCTTGTTGGCGAACTGCTCATCATTGACAGCCTTCAGGTACGCATCGAATGCGTTGGTGATGTCGGGACTTTGCACACTGAAAAGCAGTTGCCCCTTCTTCACGTTGTCGTCCAGACGCGTCTTGATATCGACCACGCGGCCATTTGCCAACGAGATGACTGGGACCTCGCGGCTGATATCGGGAAAGACGGTTCCCGTGGTCTTCAACTCCGCTGAGGCTTCGATCTCGCCGGCCGGCGCAAGAGGGAACTTCGGCACATCATTGCGGTCGATCGTGATCAAATTCATGTCGGATACATGAATCACCTGGGCTGGAGGCGGCGCCCCATTGCCCTCGTCCCTGCTTCGGCAGCCGGCGAGAAGCACGCTGAGAAAAGCCGCGGCAACGACAGCGCGTGCCCCATGGCAACGCCTGAAAAGGGAATCTTGGCTCATTGAATCACCTCGCGACCGACTGCAAGATTGAGTTGCCCGGCTGCTGTCAGGTACGAACCGATCAGTTGCAGGTAGGCCAGTTGCACGGTGCGGTAGTCGCTCTGCGCATTCAGGAAGTCCATCAGCGAAGCACCGCCGTGCTGGTAAGAGTACGTGATGGTGTCGCGAACGCGGGTGGCCTGATCGCGATATTTCGCTTTGTACGGCTTCAGCAGTGTGATGTTGCTTTCGACCTGGACATAAGCCGAATCCACATCGCTGAAGACCTGGGCGCGCGTTGCCTCGCTGGCCTGCTCGCTGCGGCTGATGTCAATCTGGGTGCGCTGCTTTTCCCCCTGGTTGCGATCGAAGATGCGCAACGGAATATTCACGCTGGCGCCGAGCGTCTGAATCCCATTCGGATTGTTATTCGATGAGTTGTAGGTATACCAGCCGCTTAACGTCGGATCCGTGGAACCGTTTGCAATCGCCAGTTTGTGGTTGGTCTGAGACTGCTGAATGGTTTCCAGTGCTGCCCGCAAATCAGGCCGCGCATCCAGGGCGATCTGGCGAAAATCTTCCAATGGCCTGAGCGAGTCATTGAAGTCAAAGGGGCCGTTAACGTCGAACTGCTCCACCGGCGTCCGGTCGTTGAGCAGTTGAAGCAGTTGAATCTTTGCGGTGCGCAGACTGACGATTGCCGTCTGAATCTCCGTCTCGTACTGCACGCGCAGCAATTCGATGCGATCGAGATCGATCTGGGCAATGTCTCCCGCCTTGAAGCGGTCGCGGCTGATTTGAATAATGTGGTCGTAATAATCCAGATCGGCCTTTGCCAGTTCGAGAACGGCTTTAGCCTGAAGCGTGTTCACAAATGCTGTTCGCAGGGTGAATTCAAGCGTCCGTTTCAGGTCCTCGTGCTGGGATTCGGCGATCCCGGCACCCTCTTTGGCGCTCTCGAGTCGCAGTTCGCGCTTGCGGTCCCGCTCGTGGAGGTAGCTTAGAGTCGAGACAACATCAGTACCCCTCAGCGGCTGCCAGACTCCGTCGTGCGGCGCGATTTGCGTGCCGTCCGTTGACCCAGTGAACTGCGGGTTTGGCCGCAGATACGCCGTTACCTCTTCGGCGCGCATCTCATCCACGTTCAGCGCGTCGGCTTTCAATGCCGGATTGGCCGACTCAAACTTCACCTTCGCCTGCTCCCATGTGACGCTCTGCTGGGCTGGACAGAGTGCTGCCATGAAGAAGGTGAGTGCAGCCACAACCGGGGTAGTCCCGGAGCGGAATATCTGCTTCATACGCATCCCTTTACGCCGTGCTCCGCACGACGACCATCGCAAGTGAAGGAAGACACAAATTTCGATTGAGGAGGAGCGGGTGCGATCAGGCCGCTGGAGGAGGGCGGTTCAGAATCCCGAAGAGGGCCGGATTGCCGATAGCCCGTGAGGGGGCGTCAAACAGCGCATCGAGGTGGCCGAACTCGAAGTTTGGCTCGCAAAAGGCAGGCAGCGGAAGAGCGGAAATAACAGGGAAGAGACAATGTGAACTGGGTGCTAGGTGATCGCGACGTTGGCACGTGTCGGTTTCCGCCGGATTCTGGATGGACCATAAATCATCACTGACGGAAATGACCGGGAACAGGATCACGATCAGCATCACCAGGCCAACGAACGACGTTCGTCGGTCCGCAGTGGCACGCCTCCCCAGCCGCAGCCACAGGCACACGCTGATAATCGCCACCAATGACCAAGCTGAATTGAGGAATAATTCCATGCCTATGCCTGATTTTATAACAGGCCGAGCGGAATGATTGAAGGGAAAGGCAATCAGGAAGTCAACAAACTCGTCTGGTTGTAGCGCCGCGCTACCCACCAGCCGATCGCTCCGGCATGACGAACCTCCACCGGCCGGACCTCAGATCGGGCTTCGAAGCCACCCAATCCATCACCTGACGCTGCATCTCGGCATTGGGCCCGCAACTTCCGCCCTAGTTGGTGCGGCACCCGCTCGGCCTGTCGGGTGCGGTTCCGTTGTGCGGAAATCTTCTTTGCCCAGCCCACGCTCACCAAGAACCGATCCGCTGGCTCCGCTAGCGTCTCCGCACCTTCGTCGTAGGCTAAAAAGAAACTACGCCGCAGGTCATCCCCATACGGCTTCGCCATCGATTCACTCGCCGCTGAATCTCGCCAATGATAAGTCAACACAAATTGATAAAATGCCCAAGTTCTCCAGAAACAATGGCTTAACCCATTCAGTCGTCAACCGTAATGGGCTAGTTTGGCGGCACGACAAGGGCGGAGGGGGCGGAGCAAAGCAACCCCTAAGTGCCTTTTACTAATCGAAGGGAAAGTGTGCATATTCAGCAAGTCACAAACCATGAGCTGCAACTGATGCGAAGCAACACTGCGCTGACAGAGCGATTCCCGATGTAGCGAGTGAGAATCCAATGCTTTTCGAGAGGCAAACGTGGAGAAGTCAGACTCGATTGCACAGTTATCACGGCCTATACCCATAAACTTGGTTCTCATGGCGGCTTTGGTGGTCCACTTGCCACTCCTGCTCATGAAGCTGCCTTTAAAGTCCTACGACACGAACTTTCATATTTTCTTTGCCTCCCATTATGTCCATCACTGGTTTGATCCTTGGAATTCGAAGTGGTATGCCGGCTTTTCTCAGACTACATACCCCCCGCTTCCGCAACAGTGGGTAGCTCTCCTCTCGCATGGTCTTGGATTGGACCTGGCATACATGGCCGTACAACTGGCTGCAATTCTCCTCCTGGTCGTCGGTGTTTACCGGTTTTCCCTGCTGTGGGTCAGTCCTCGGGCCGCTTCGCTCGCGGCGCTGGCAAGCGTGTTTCTTGGCTCCGAAAGCTTCCTCGTCTACTCCGCGGGACAGCTCGCCACCACGTTTGCGGCACCGATTTACCTGAACGCGCTTCCGTATCTATACAACTGGGTTCGTCGTGGCAGTTGGCGATCATTTCTGAAAGCGAGTGTACTGTTCACGGCCGCCGCAGCGGCGCACCACGCAACCCTTCTCTTCGGATCGTTCTTTTTCGCGATTCCTGTTCTGGCGCTGGCGCTGCTCGATCGTGAAAATGACGAACGGGTTTCAACAGCGGCCTTTGCCGGCCGTACCCTCGCCATCGTCTTGGTTGTTGGCGTTGCGATAGGCGTGGTACTTCTTCCATTCTGGATCGCACTCTTCCGCTATCCGGTCACGCAGGCTCCCATCCCGCATCCAAGCAGGGCAAATTACATTCTGAGTCCTCAGTGGGGCTTGAACTACTTCATCGTCCCCTATGGCGCTCTCATTCTGGCTTTGCCCTTCATTTTTGTACGGGGTGCCGTGGTTGGCCGGCTCCGCCCCTTGCTGCTTGGTTTCTGGGTTGCATTTCTGTTGGGACTCGGCGGTACGACACCCGTGGGTCATCTCCTGCTGGGGCGCGCGTTCGAAGTGCTGACCATGGAGAGGTTCAGCTATTGGGCGACATTGCTTGCACTGCCGTTCGTGGGATTGCTCGCCGCAGAACTCATCGAGCGATACCGCACCTGGGCAGTCGTCAGTTTGACCACCTTGGCGGCCTTCAGTTGCGCTCTGGCAGTGGCATGGGCGACCTATCGGCCTGCGGATGCCGAGGATTTCAAAGTCGATTCGGTAGCTGCGTGGCTCAATCGCGACGGGCACGATCAGTATCGCTACGTGACCCTCGGATTCGGCAATAAGATTGCGCGGCTGGCAGTACTGACAGATGCCGGCAGCGTCGACGGGGAATGGAATTCGGGCAGAAGATTGCCGGAACTGACTCAATACGGCGGAGGCGCTCTGACCAGTTCCAAGTATTTCGGTGAGCAGGGGTTGGACGCGCTTCGCGCCATGCTGATGCATGCAGACCAATACGGGCTCAAGTGGGTTCTCGTGCGGGATCCCTACTATAATCCGCTCCTGTTTTTCGCGGGCTGGCGCCCGGTCGACCATCTTGAAGACAACACGATCACCATCTGGAGCAAAGACGGGGTACCGCCTGCAGAGCCGATGAACGTCCCGCAGATTCCGCCTCACTGGCAAGGTGTACTGTGGGGAATTCTCCCGTTCGGCAGCAGCATCCTGGCTTTATTAGTGGTCCTCATCCCTGAGAAGAGACGCGAAGAGGTGTTGGTAGAACGTCGTGCCCCCGCTGAAAGCGAGTTCGTTCATCGGAGGTTAGTCTCGTGAACAAGGGGCCCCTGCTCGCGACATTTCTGATCATTGCAACCGTAGCGCTGGTTGTAATCGGAACTCTGTGGCCGGTGCCAACCGCAGTCGCCTATGCCGGCGGGGAAGGGTTAGTGCGTTCGTCTTCAACCCCGGAAGCCGCAGTCACGAATTTGGGTGAAGAGATTCGCACCAATGACTTTGAGCGGGCTTATAACAGCTTCGCCAACAAGGCGGAATTTACCCAACAGCAGTTTGTGCTTGACCTGACCGGCTACTATCCCAATCTCCGCACCTACGCGACTCTTGAGAATTTCGAGGTCAGGCCGCTCCATGCAACGGCAAGCGACGCCGATGTGCAGCTCATTTTGCATTGGTCAACTGTTGTCGGCACTTCTGTGAACACGCGCGATCTCCACGTTGTGAAAAACGGCGACGATTGGCAACCGGTGTGGCCCATCGAAAAGAGGCCGGTCGTTCCTCCGCAGGTGATTCCGGTAAATTACCTGCGCTGGGATGTGATTTACCGTGGGCCGGGAGATGACTGGGGAGTTCAGGATGTGGAAGCGCCCCATGTGCGCATTGTTGACATGCACCCCGTCCAACGCGCTGAAGGGCTGGTGATCCTCGGCGAACTTCTCAACGAGGATGTCGTGCCTGCGTACGTCTCAGTGACGGCGACCCTTTTGTCGAAGAACCAGTCGCCCATCGCAACCGAGGGCAGCTTCGACAAGATTTCTCACATCCTGTTGCCAAAACAAGTGACGCCGTTCCTCATCATGTTCCCCGACGTCGAACTCTCCGATGTGGCCAGCGTCCGCATGACGCCTACTTCGAGCCTCATTTCCGCCTCTGCGGACCCGGTGATCGAAATAGACAACGAGCACCTCAATCCCGCGCCGGGTGCAACCTTGACCGGTCAACTCATCAATCAGAGCGGGCAGATCGTCAATGTTGCGCATGTGCTTGGAACCTTTTACGACAAGACTGGTCAGGTGGTCTGGGTGGCTGATCAGTTTGCCGACCGTGCGCTCCTGCCGCAGGATCCGGTTTCATTTACGATCCATATTCCGGAGGACCTTGCGAGAAAGATCAGCAGCGAGCGCGCGGTCGTTGCGCCTTATAGTTTCGGAGGTTCCGAGTGAGGCCCGCATTGCCATCATCGATACTCGGTGGCCTCGCGATCGTCGCAATGCAGGTTGCGTGTGCCCAAAGCGCCATGCACCTTCCAGATAACATCACTGCAGGCGATGCATTCTCAATTCAGAGTACAGGCAATGGAAATGCGAGCCTCTACATCATAGGCACCGACCAGGTGTTGAAGCGCGATGTCCGCTTGGGAGAGACGGCATTCTTTGCGCCTGGCTCGCTATACAACGCGGGTCATTACCTGGTGTTTCTTTCCGGGCCATCCTCCGCAGAGAGTGGGTCGCTTGACGTCTTGCCTGCAAAGCAGCCTGAAAATCTGAGCTTCCTGGCGAGGCCTTCTCGTCTTCAGGTTGGACTTCACGATGGCATCACCGGTGCCGTCTACGTCTTCGATGCCTATCACAATCTGATTGACGCTCCCTTGCAAGTTTCCTTTGAGTTGTCGAATCCGTCGAGCACCGCGCAGACGCGCACCGTGCAAACACGCAACGGCGCAGCCTGGACTGCGATGGATTCGACGGCGCACCAGGGGAAAGATCGATTTGTCGCCCGAGTTGATGGAGTTTCAAGTGCGCGCGTAATTGAACAGGTTCCGGGAGATCCTTGCGCATTGAAGATGACCGCTCAGCAAGCGGGCCCGCAGCTTCAGCTTCAAACCGATCCCGTGCGGGACTGCAGCGGTAACGCAGTGCCGGATGGAACGGTCGTTACTTTTACCGAGACCTACAACAACTCGCAATCGACGGTGGACGTGCCTCTCAAGCGCGGAATAGCAAAGGTGGATATGCCCGCCCGTCAAGGCGCAACCATCTCGGTCGCGAGTGGAGTTGTGTTGGGGAATCAGATTCGCTGGGAGAGGTAGAGCTGGTAATGCCACGGTCATTTCTGATTCTTTGCGCCTTCTTTGCCGCGACTTCGGGTTTCGCGAGCCCGCAAGATAACGTGCGCGTGGAGCCGTCCGATTTGCAAGGTCCTCGCCCTCTCCAAAAGCAAACCCAGGCAGCTGCCATTCGTGACTATTTGCGGTCCTGGCAAAGTCTGAGGATCGCGCTGGAACAAAATCGCGCTGACGTGCTCGACGCGGATTTTGTGGGTGTGGCCAAAGACAAGCTTGCAGACACCGTCCGGCAGCAGGCAAAACTGGGGATTCATACGCGCTATCAAGACCGTGCGCACGACCTGCAAATCGTCTTCTACTCACCCGACGGATTATCCCTCGAGCTGAAAGATACGGTCGAATACGATGTGCAAGTGATCGACCATGACAAATCGCAGATGACGCAAAGCGTACGCGCCCACTACGTAGTGGTCTTGACTCCCGCGGAAGTGCGATGGAAAGTACGGGTATTTCAGTCGGTACCCGACTAAAGCCTTTACCCCGTCAAACAGCATCAAACCAAAAGCAGGCAAGTTGCTGTAAGAAAGGAAGAAAAGACAATGCATCTGCTTCAGAGCCCAATTTTAGGAGATGGATTATGGTCTCAGTGGTTGTTCCAATTTATAACGAGGAAGAGCTTATCGTACGGTTTCACGAGGCTGTCGCCAACGCCCTGAATGGCGTTATCGACCAATGGGAGGTCGTGTATGTGAACGACGGTTCCACGGATTCCTCTCTCGAACTGTTGAAAGGATTGCAGACCCTCGATTCGCACGTAGTAGTGGTAGAGCTCTCTCGTAATTGGGGCCATATGGGTGCTATTTCGGCCGGCCTTCACACCGCGAGCGGCAGCGCTGTGATTCTCATGGACGGCGATTTTCAGGATCCCCCCGAGGTCTTGCCGGACCTGATCGAAGCGTGGCAAGACGGCGCCGAAGTCGTAATTGGAGTGAGAAGGAGCCGCCAGGAACGGCGGAAGCTTTTGGCTTGGCTATTTCCGCTCTTCTATCGTCTTCTCGGAACCCTGTCTGATTATCCGATACCGCTCAACGCTGGAATCTTCAGCCTCATGGATCGAAAAGCTGTCGATTCCATCCTGGCCATGCGCGAGAGAAACCGGTATTTGCCCGGACTGCGCGCGTGGGTGGGTTATCAAAACTCGATTGTGTATTACGATCGGCAGGATCGGGCTGGCGGTGATGGAAAGCTCTCCTTTATCAGCCGCATCAAATACGCAATGGACGCGATAACAGGATTCAGCTACAAGCCTTTGCGCCTCAGCTTTGGACTCTTCGGCTTCTCATGTTCAGTGTCTGTAATTCTGGCGCTTTCCATGCTTCTGTCTACGAGGGCCGTCGTCACAGCATCGCTGGGTGTGGCTGCGGCGGTTTTCTTCGTAGGCGGCCTTCTCCTTCTCTCCCTGGGCATGCTCGGCGAATATGTGGGACGCGTGTACGACGAAGTGCGTAATCGCCCGCTTTCCTTGATCAGCCACGTGCATCGTCCTCAATACCAGAATCAGGCCAGTATGGTCGCGGTCCATGGTGGTCTATCGGTTCAACCCACGAACTACCAGGGCAAGAATGTGACGGCAGCCTAGTTGGCTGCGGAAAAATTCATCCAGGCCGGGATCGACAGAAGTTTTGTGTCAGGGCACGACTTTAGTCGTGCCGCAAATGTTGAAGAATGAACTCGGGCTTTAGCCCCTGCGTTGCGCTTATTACCCGTGGCTTTTCCGCAGCCCGCCAGAGGATAACGCTCCATAAAGAGTGATTCGCATCAAGCAAATGCGAATCGCCATTCGGCGCGAGTCGGCGAAGCGCACTGCTACTCTTCCCCTCGCGGCTTCTCCTGCGGCTGCGTCGGTGGCGCAGAGGAATACCTCATCGGTGTGTCCTCGGTGCCGCATCTTGCGATACCTGGCTCAACCGCTGTGCCTTCTTCGTAGTCATTCCAGGTTTCGACCAGTACGAATGGTATCGGATCGTCGGCAGGGAACTGCTTGCGCCAGAAATTGAATGTGTCGGCGTAGGTCTGGCCACAGCGTGCAGACATATGACGATTGAGTCCCCAGGAGGCCTTGCTGTCATCGAAAGAATCCCATGCGCCGCCAACAATGATCTTTCCCGGATATTTATCCCGCATCGTTTGATAGAAGTTGCTGAGGTATTGCTCTCCCCAATTACTCCCGTCTGCCGTCCAGCCGTTCGATCCAGGATTGATCCAGGCGTAGAAACCGTCAAATGCGCTCGCGTCCTCGCCCGGCAGATTTTCATAAATGAGAAATGGCACCGGGTTCCATTTGTCCACCAGGGCGCGCACTTTGTTCCAGTCAGTATGCTTTCCCTTTGGAAAAATGAAAATCACAGGCCGGCCTTCATACGTCAGATATGCCTTGCGCCCCGGCGCATCCGCTGAAAGATAAGTGTCATGAAACATCGTGAAATCAGCGATCGCTTCGTCCGTCGCACCGTCTTCCTCGTTACTCTCGTCGTACATCATTGCAACGTGAAACTTGTCCTTTTCTGCAGCGGACTGCATCAGCGCATAGCTGCGATCGATAAACGGCTCTCTATCTCCATACCAGTCCACAACAAACGCGGAGATCCCCATCGATTTGGCGCGGCGAATCTGCCCATCGATCACAGCCGGGTCATGGGACGAATAGCCAATGGTGATGTGGCTGGGGTGTCCGAACCATGCCTCGTACACGGCAATCGTCTCCGGTGCGTTTCCAGTCGCCCTGTACTGCAACCGCGTCGCTTGGCCGGATCCGGGGCCATTGCATCCGCCGGGAAGTAGAAGGATGAGCATGCATGTAGAAATTGCGCGAGTGAACATCGGCTTAAGTATTTAGAAGCCTTAGACATTCCCCGGGTTTGTCGAGTTTCGCAACAAAATTGCAGCTCTTCGCGCCGGGCAGCCAGGATGTTGATTTAAGCATCCGACTATGTGTCGTCGACTATATCTCTGCGCTTGATTCGAATCCCGTCCGGCGTGGTGAATTGGAGCGGTAAGAGCGTGGCAATTGGTCTGACTCACAAGACGAAAACACTCGAGGCGCGCATCGTCTCCGGAAGTGTCATACTGCTCACCGGTTCTGGCCTCACCACGGCAATCAACCTTGTATACAATATTTTGGTTGCGCGGTACCTTGGACCAAAGGGGTTTGGGCAAGCAACCGTTGTTTACACTTTGCTCACGCTGCTGTCCGGGGTCACGCTTTCTTTCCAGATCGTTTCAACTAAAGTAGTAGCGCAACAAATGTCTCTTGAGGGAAAAGCAGCAGCGTACCGCGGCTTCCATCGAAGCGCATGGGCGTGCGGGCTCGCTGTTGCGTTGGTCCTGCTTCTCTTTCAACAACCAATTGCGCAGTATTTGAACCTTCCCGATTCGACTCTTGTCGCCATCCTGGCAATCGGAGCGGCTTTCTATGTACCCCTGGGCAGTCGGCGTGGCTTTATTCAGGGTACCTATGGTTTTCGACGCCTTGCCATCAACCTCGTTCTTGAGGGAACAGTTCGATTGGGTGGATCATTTCTTTTGATCTTGTCTGGCCTGGGCGTTCGAGGAGTGATTGAGGCCAATGCAGCAGCGGTCGCAGTGGCATACCTCGCGATTGCTCCCAAATTGGCGGCGCGGATTCCCAACCCTCTCAGCCTCTCGTATGCCCTTCGTGAAACGACGCAGGCATTGGTGTTTTTCTCCGGTCAGGTTCTGATCAATAACTGTGACATTGTGTTAGTCAAGCATTTCTTCGCCGCCCAGGAGGCCGGGCTCTACGCGGCAGTAGCGATGGTTGGTCGTGTAATTTTCGCCTTTTCCTCGGCTGTCGTAAACACAACCTTCCCGCTTGTAGCCGGCACTCGCAACGAAGAAAGAAAAGATCTCAGAGTCATTGCGACCTCGCTGCTGCTGGTCTTCAGCAGCGGTTCCATTCTGGCGCTCGGCTTATGTATCACTCCCGCCAAAATCTGGAGCTCGCTATTTGGGGCCGGGTTTTCGATGACTGGCAAGTACAGCCTTCCCGATCTTCTTGCGCTCTACGCCCTCACAACCGTGGTCTATTCGCTCAGCGTCGTGATCATCACTTTCGAGATGTCGTACAAGATTGCAATTACGAGCTGGGTGCAATTGGCCTTTAGCGGTGTGGTGATCGCAGGCATCTGCCTTTTTCATTCGTCGTTGCACCAGGTCATCGTCGTGCAGTTGGTCCTGATGGCCGTTCTTTTTATCTTTGTGGCCATACCCTTCCTTATCGACTCCTTGACTGACCCGAAGGATGCCAGGCAGCCTGGCCAGTATCAGCCCGTCAGGCTCATTCGACGCGTGGCGGAAGACGAGGTGATCGCGGAATTCCTGAAGGGCGATTTCGATCATCCCGCCTTTCGTGCATATCGGAAGACGCTTCGTGACATTGTCCTCAAGCCGAATCTCGCCGATACCGGTGAAAATACGATCCGTCGCGCCCTGTTGTTCATTCGACATCTTGCCCTGTGGAGAGAACTCCCCGCCGATACGAGGTGGTATGAAGTCGAAGTCAATGAGTCAGACCTCGGCCAGGTCAGGATCTTCCCCCGAGCACAATGGCGAAAACTGGCGCGCGGCAATTTTTCAATCACACAGATCATTGAGGGCATGCGAACACATTCGAACTTGCTGGACGCCCCTTTTCTGTCGAAGATCGCGGGCATCGGCGACCGCCTGCGTCAAGGCAACACCGGATTCGGAGCCGTAATCCTCATTGGGCTGAGCGAAGATCAACCGTTAACTGTCCTGGATGGCAATCACCGCCTGGTCTCGGCAATGCTCTCGTCCCCGTCCGGACTAAAAACACTGCGTTTTATGTGCGGACTGTCTCCCCGAATGACAGATTGCTGCTGGTATAACACGAATCTCGTAACCCTTTTTCGATATGCCAGAAACGTGATGACACAAGTCGTCCATAATCCTGAAGCTGAACTTCGAAGCCTTTTGCAAAACGCTGAGTGGGCAAGACCCCCTGTCGATGCTGCTTCGTAATCCCCTTGAAATCCGACCGTACTCTGGGATGCCAACAGGGTTCAGAACATCGAAGAGGAAACAGACATGACGCTTCGACAACGCAATGTAATAGTAAGGCAGATTCCGGAAGCAATGAATGGAACGCAACTCAGGAATTTCATGCGCGAATGTGAGAGTTGCCTGGATGTGGATCGTCCGTGCCTCGTGCTCGATTGTTCTAAGTTAATTGATGTGGACATACAGGTAACTCAACTCCTCCTCGCCTGCCTTGAAGATGCCATTAAGCGAAATGGCGATGTCAGGCTAGCCTGCCTCTCTCGAGACGCAAATGCAACGCTGCAGTCCATTGGAGTTAGTAGCCTGTTTGAGATTTATGGTTCAACTGCTGAGGCAATCAGCAGCTTTTATTCAGGCCCAGCGAGTTGGTCGCCGGGCGGGGATGGCCGGGGCAATTTGCATCAGGTGTCTGAAATTCAATCATGATTACCTCGTAATCATCATTAGCGCGAAATAAGGATGGGCTCGGAGGAGTTATGATGAATTCGAATCGGCAAGTTCAAAGCTGCGTCGCTGGTGTTGTCGTGATTCTTCTGTCTCTGCCCGTTGAACAGATGGCAGCGGCGCTTCCGCAGCAAGAGACTCCCACGCCGGCCGCTCAAGCTGCGCCCACGCAGCAGCAGAGCGCCACCTCCACCCAGGATTCGCCGCAAGACTCGAATGCTGGAGCCGAGAAAAAGACTCCACCAGCAACAGGATCGAAGGCGCCGAATTCCGGGACTTCCGCCGCAACGCCTTCGCAAAGCACCAATCAAGAACAGCAGCAGAACGAACCCGCGAAGCCCGTCGGCACGGCCGCAGCTCCATATGAAAAGACCACGGGGGTCGCAGCCTCAAGACCAGCCGGCGCCGTTATCGCACCGGCAAAGCAACGGCGCGTGCGCACTCTTCTGATAAGGATGGGTGTAGTAATTGGAGCCGCCGCCGCCGTTGGAACTGTCGCAGCCCTCTCGCATGCGAGCCCCAGCCGCCCGCATTAAGTGAGGGTTTTGACGCTCTTTGTGATGTGGATGGAGAAGGATCATGGGCCCACCCCGAAAGAGAATCAGCGCGAGGTTATTGAGTTTCTCCGGTATCGATGGCGCCGGAAAAACCACGCAGATTCGAAATCTTTGCGCCAGAATCAGCGGGATGGGCCTGCGCTCGGAATTGATCACTTTCTGGGATGATGTTGCTACACTCACGCGACTCCGGGAGACGACCGGCCACCGCGTATTCAAAGGCGACAAGGGTGTGGGAACTCCGTCCGCGCCGATCAACCGGAGAGATAAGAACGTTCGCTCTGGCTTCATGACTTGCGTACGACTCTGCCTTTACCTGCTTGATGCCGTGTCCCTGCGAAAAGCAATGAAGAAGGCATCGCGCACAGATGCGGACGTCGTGATATTCGACCGGTTTATCTATGACGAACTCGCTAACCTGACGCTCGGAAACCCAATCATGCGCGCCTACGTCTGGCTGATCATGAAGCTTGTTCCGAGACCTCATATCAGCTATCTACTCGATGCTGATCCGGGTCAGGCGCGCGCACGAAAACCGGAGTATCCACTTGAATTCCTCTTGAGCAATCGTCAATCGTATCTTGACTTGAGCGAATTGATTGGCGGGATCACCGTAATTGCCCCAATGCCGATTGAAGAAGCTGAGAGAGAGGTTCTGAACTTCGCGCTGCGTGAACTGCCGGCTTCCACAGAGGAGTCAATGCAATTACACCCCTCAGGCCAGCCACCCGGTCTCTTTGCTCAGCCTCAAGTGCCGCGTCCCTCCCATCCGACCACCGAGAGTCGCTAAGTCGTCGAGCTATGACTAAATTGCAAAGGGAAATTACGGGTGTCCTATCGCCGTTCGGCGTCCAGTAGTTGGCGTTTGCGTTCGACGCCCCAGCGGTATCCAGTAAGCGATCCGCTCACGCCCACTACGCGATGGCACGGCACCACAAGCGCCACGCGATTGGTCGCGCACGCACGAGCCACGGCTCGGGTTGACTTAGGGTCGCCTAACTCCCTGGCTAACTGGCTATAACTCCGCGTTTCGCCTCTCGGTATGGAACGCAATGCCTGCCACACACGCAATTGGAAGACAGTGCCGCGCAGGTCGAGTTCCGGAGTAGTCCCGTTTCGGTCGAGGTCTGTACCTTCGTGCACGCTGTACAGCGCAGCATCCACAAGTCGTGCAAGCGACGGGTCGCGGCGCAGCGTCGCCAGGGGGAACTCTTCCCGCAGGCTGGCTTCGGCCTCGGCAGACGTAGATCCAAGCGCAAGCCAGCAGAGACCGCGACCAGTGGCGCCTACCACCACCCAGCCAAACGGTGTGCGGGCAGTGGCCCAGCCAATTTGTTCGCCCTTGCCTCCCTTGGCAAACCGCGCGGGAGTCATGCCCAATTGGGCGCCTTCATAGGCCCGGCTCGAAGAGCCGAACCCGGCGTTGTAAATCGCATTGGTCACGTTGTCTCCATTCTTCAGCGCGCCACGCAAGTTGCCTGCGCGCAGTGCTCTCTGGTATTGCAAGGGACTTACCCCCATCCCCTGCTTGAAGAGCCGCTGAACAGTAAAAGGACTAAGTCCTGTCATGCGCCCTAACTCGGCGAGTCGAACCGGTCGATCGGCGCGAGCTTCGATATATGCGCGAATCCTGTCCAACGGTCGGGCCGTCTCGCTTGTAGGGCGGCACCGTTTGCACGGACGAAAACCCGCAGCTTGTGCTTCGTTTACCGACGCGAAGAAACGCACATTGGTCCTGAGCGGTCGGCGACTCGTGCAGCTTGGGCGGCAGAATACGCCGGTCGTCGAGACCGCATAGAAGAAGGTTGCCGATGGATTGCGGCTTACGACCTGCTGCCACGCTGCTTCGGAATCAACTGCGGAGCCGGCTCTTTGAACATTTGCGAATTGGAGTTTGTTGTTCACGAAATCTATCGTCGCCGATCGCGATTTGACTTACCATCCGATTCTTGCGCGTAATTCGGATTGTCCCTCAGATTGTGTCAGGAATCTGCTCGCAGGCTTGTTCTGTTTTTGTACATCCGCGCGGGAGCGCTGATTCACGCCCGCTCCAGCAGCACCGTCTCTGCTCGCCTCAAATCCTCTTCAGTGTCCACGCCAATGGTGTCGCCCGGAGCTTCCGCTACATACACCGCGATGCCGTTCTCCAGCAACCGCAATTGCTCCAGTCGTTCCAGGCGCTCCAGTGGCGATGGCTGCAACTCCGCAAAGCGCTTCAGCGCAGCTTTTCGATAGGCATAGATTCCCAAATGCTTCCTGTAGCCGGCAAAGCCCACCTCATCGCGGTCAAAGGGAATGGCTGCCCTTGAAAAATACAACGCCCGCCCATCAAGATCCGTCACGACCTTCACTGCATTGGGGTTATTGATTTCGTCCGGCGGGCACGACACGGCCAGCGTGGCCACGTCCACTTCAGGATGACCAAACAGCGCCAGCAGCGGCCGGAAAAACTCCGCCGTGAGCGTCGGTTCATCGCCCTGGATGTTTACGTAGATGTCAGCGTCGATTGCGCAGGCGACTTCCTGTACTCGGTCCGACCCGCTCGAACAATTCTCCGAGGTCATTTTTACCGGAACACCGCGCTTCCGGCAAACTTGAGCCACTTCTTCAGAATCCGTTGCCACCACAACCGGGTCCATCAGCCCGCTTGCCGCCACCGCGCGCCACACCCACTCCACCATGGGACGGCCCGCAATCTCGCGCAGCACCTTGCGGCTCAACCGCGTGGAGGCGAGTCGCGCCGGAATCACTCCAGCAATGCGCAACTTGTTCATGCACGCGAGTCTACAGCAGCGGGCGCATCGTGTTCTCCTTCGCCGGTTGTAGGCCGTTGTTGCTCAGCCCTCAGGGTTTGACCCCAAATCCAACCCCCCGTATCATCTAACTTGGCGCGGCCAACGAGCCGCGGCCCTATCGGCGGAGTAGCTCAGCTGGTTAGAGCGTGGGATTCATAACCCCAAGGTCGGCAGTTCGATCCTGCCCTCCGCCACCAATGAAATCTTTTGAAGACGCGGCTGCTCTCAAGCGGGGCGCTTTACTGCTTCTGAAGAAGCAGCGCCCAGTCCTGCAGACCGGGCCATCCCGATTCTTCCGGCGGCCCAGGCGAAGTCCAAGACGGTCCGCTGATCACGTCCTGCAACGGAATACGCTGCCCGCTGGTAGCATTGAACCACTCCCCGCGGTAATTCCCGGGTGCGAGCTCTAGCGTCAGGGGGCCAGCGTGCGGCAGGTAGGCCGCATAAACATTGCCCGGATCAGCCAGACATTCGTTTCCCTTGTTCACGAGTTCGTCGTGAGGTCTTGTTTTCCACCACTCGAAACCTGTAAAGAAGTCGACGATTTGCCCGTATCCAAGAAACATCGTCTGCGAATCATCGCCACGTCCATTCATCCAGCCTCCGCCGGTGTCAGGCCAGATGTTGGTTCCGCGCCGGGCGCTCTCTCCGGCAGTCTGGTATCCCCCGGCCATGTAGATTTCCCAGGCAGTTCTGCGCAGCACATCGGCCGAATCTGATCCAGCGGCCGCCCATTCGGGATAATGATCTTCGTAGCCGTACTCCTCGTTGGTCTGCGGAATGATTCGCCCCGCCTTCTCCTGCAATGCCCTGGATTCAAGCATGAGAGCGTGTTGGTTGCGTGACCAGTCCTGATAGGAAGTGAATCCGAACCAACTCGAGGCACGATCCTGGTGAATCGTCTTCACTGGATGGCTGGTGGCCAAATGGTGATAGGGATCCAATTGTTCGATCAGCATGCCGGTTTCATGGGTCCACACTTCGTTGCGAAGTAAGTCGAGATCGTCGCCGAGATCCCAGGTGACATTCGAAAAGGCTCCGAGCCGTGCCACGGCATAGCGAAGATACCTGTGTTCGTCTTCGCTTCCAGCCGCCGGATGCTCATGTTCATCGTTCATGCAGAGCACAATGGAAATGATCATGTTCTTTTCGCGCGCGTAGCGAAGCATTCGCTCGAATTTCTGCCAGTACGCAACATTGAAGCGGGTGTAGTCGAACCCAGGATGATAGAAATCATGGATGTCACGCGCCGGCCACGGTTCGAGCAACATGCTCCAGCGTTCGCCATTCATCACCGGTTCGCCATAGAAAGTGCTTGTCCGTCCGGCAAGGGTCACGCGCATGCGATTCACCTTCAATCTGGCTAATCGATCGATGCTGTATTGGATGGTTTTCTCATCCTGCCAGCCCAGCAGCCAATAGGCTGTTGTTCCGTTGAAGAAGTAGTGCTCGCCGGTTCCCTGCCAGATAAAGCTCCACGGGTAGGCCGGATCAACCCGGATCGGGCCTTTCCGATGCGCGTTGACTGCGGCGAAGCGACCCGAATAGTTTTGAGTCCCGCCACCAGCCTTGAAAGCAACATGGAACGTGAAACGACCAGGGACGGTCGGCATGAATCGAATGCGATAAAAGGTCCCGTCGGTGGAGTCGCAGAATCCTGTGACGGGAACGCTCTCGGTAGAGCCGGCAGCTTCAAAGTCCCCGGTCAGGGATGCATCCGTGAAGGGATCCTGCACCATTGAAGGTATGATTTGAGCTGTAACTTCAATGAAATCATAAACCGATGTGCTCGCCGCAGATTGGGCGAACGTGACGCTAGGCGCCATTTGTGCCTGGAGATGGGGGGCAAAGAGAATCAACAGGGGAAGGACGAGGGTCGCGCGCCGGAAGAAAATACCCGCGCGGCGAGGATCAAAATAGAAAAACGACAATCCACGGTAAACGATGTGCATCGCCTTAACCAGACGATGGCTTGAACCCATCATCGCCGGAATCTCCTTTTTTGCCGGATTGGCCCTGATTCTACGCTTGTAAGTCCTACTTTCAGCTCGGCTTTCCATCGTGGAGATGGAAAGCCTCTCTGGTGCCCCTCGAATTCCGAGATCGAAACAGCCCATTCGACCGTCTGCCTGGCACGACTTCAATGCGCTCCCGCGGCACCGCTTGCGCTATCATTGCGTCTATAGAGTGAGCGGCCTGTTCCCCTTGGGCCGCCTCGGTGGTGTGTGTGTCTCGATTTTTTCAGCGATTTGTTTTTGTCCTCGCCATAGCGGTTTTTGCCGCTCTCGGGCTGGGATTCGCCCTCGGTCAGTTCGGATTCTTCGGCGTTCACGCCAACGGCGAACAGGATGGCGCCTACCGCCAGATGCACGTCTACGCCGAGGTGCTCAAGCGGATTCAAAGCGACTACGTCGTCGACCCGAACATCAACAACGTCACCACCGGTGCCCTGCACGGGCTGCTGGAGTCGCTGGATTCCGATTCGAGCTATCTCACTCCCTCCGAATACAAAATCTACAAGGATCGCCCGGCTACTGGCGTTGCGCAGATCGGAGTCACCGTCTCCAAGCGCTTTGGCTATGCCGACATCGTCAGTGTGGTTCCCGGCTCTCCAGCCGATAAGGAGCACCTGGCCGACGGCGACGTCATCGAGTCCATCGGCGACCAGTCCACTCGTGAACTATCGCTCGCCGTAATTCGCATGATGCTTGAGGGCAAGCAGGGCTCTACCCTCACGATGTCCGTGGTCCGTCCTCGCAAAGCCGACCCGGACAAACTCACGCTGACCCGCACAATTACGGCTCCGCCCGCACTCGGCGAGCAGCAATATGAAAACTCCAGCATTCTCTATCTGAAACCGATTGAGCTTACCACTGCCCGCGTTGATCAGATTGCCGCCAAGCTCAAGGCCGCCCCGAAGACTGAAAAGGTGCTGCTCGATCTCCGCGATTGCTCTGACGGTGATGCCGGCGAGGGCTTGCGGTTAGCCAATTTCTTCATCAACCAGGGAACTCTGGCGACTCTTGAGGGCCAGAAGTATCCCGCCCAGACCTTTACCGCCGATTCGTCAAGGTTTATCACCAGCGCTCCAGTCGCGGTGCTCGTCAACCGTGGCACGTATGGAGCTGCCGAGTTGACCGCCGACGCGATTGAGGGTGCCAAGCGCGGCGATGTGGTGGGCGAACGCACCTTCGGCGAGGGGTCGGTCCAAAAGACAATTGAACTGCCCGACGGCGCAGCCCTCCTGCTGACCGTGGCTAAGTACGAGGGGATTGATGGCAAGAAGATTCAGGATGATGCCGTCACTCCAACCGTCATTGTGAGCCAGGCTTCCGAAGACGATATCGGCGAAGAGGCGCCTGCCCCCAAGGGAGATGAGACGCTCGATAAGGCGCTCGCTTTGCTCAAAGCGAAGAACGGCTGAATCGCGGCGAGTTCGCATCTCTTGCATGGTGTGGTTCATGGTGATGCGGGGCTTCAAGCATCTGTAATGCAGTTCATGCTAGCCTTAGGCTAAGGGAATCCTCCTCGGCGCGTTGGCGGGATGCCCAACGAGGCCTTAAGTTCTTGGCTGCCACCTCCAATCAACAGCACCAGCCGCGCGGCATGGGCCGGACCCATCGGCTCGCCCCGGAGCCGGTCCCTGTCTTCAGACGGCGAAAAATTGCCGGCAAGGTCGCGTTTGCTACTCTCCTTCTGCTCTCCATCGTGACCGGCTCCCTGGCCGGCCTCATGCTGGTGTACTCCGTCAATCTGCCCCAGATGAACGACCTGGAGCGCTACCGCCCCTCCACGACCACCGATCTCTACGACCGTAAAGGCCGCGTGATCGGTTCTTTCGCCCTTGAGCGGCGTGTGGTGGTCAACTACGACGGCTTTGCGCCTATTCTGCGGCAGGCCGTCATCTCCATTGAAGACAAGAGCTTTGAATCCCACTGGGGCGTCAACGTCCTGCGCATCGCCGGAGCTCTCTGGCACGACCTGCGCAGCCACGGCCGCGCGCAGGGCGCTTCCACTCTGACCATGCAACTGGCCCGGAACCTCTTCCTTTCCGACGAGCGCACCGTCACCCGCAAGCTGCAGGAAGCCTATCTCGCCATTCAAATCGAGCGCACATTCACCAAGCAGCAGATCTTCACCCTCTACGGCAACCAGATTTACCTCGGCAGCGGCATGTACGGTTTTGAAGCCGCCTCGGAGTTTTACTTCAGCAAGCACGCCAAGGACCTCGATCTGACCGAGGCAGCTCTCCTGGCTGGTCTCCCCAAAGGTCCTGCAGCCTATTCTCCTTTGCTCAATCCTGAGAAGGCCCTGCGTCGCCGCAACCTGGTCCTCAGTGAGATGGAGTCCGACGGAGTCATTACGCATCAGCAGGCGGCACAGGCTCGCCAGGCCCCGCTCGGCTTGCACATCTCCCAACCCGACGCGTCCGTTGCGCCGTGGTTCCAGGAAGAGGTTCGTCGCGAACTCGAAAAGCGCTTCGGGGCAGAAGAAGTCCATGAGGACGGCCTCCGCGTTGAAACCACCCTCGACCTCGACTTGCAACAGACTGCCAATCGCGCCGTGGAGGATGGACTGGCAGCGTATGAACGCCGCCATGGCTGGAAAGGCAAGCTTGAAAATGTCCTCGCCGGCGGCCAGACTATCGAGGAGTACAGGCATCCCGACTGGGCCGTCGCCACCAATCCTGGAGACTACGTCCATGCCGTCGTTACCCGGGTTCTGCCCCTCGAAATCCACGCCCGTGTAGGCGCCGGCCAGATTGTTCTGCTGCCCGCAGACTGGCAATGGACGGGTCAGCGCTTTGGCGATGCATTGGTCAAGCCCGGCGACATCATTTACGTCCATGTTTCCGATGGCGTTGAGGGCGACGCCCGTCGCGCCACTTTGGAACAGGACTCCGGCGCACAAGGTTCGTTGATGGCAATGGATAACACCACCGGCGACGTATTGGCCATGGTTGGCGGCCGCGACTTCGCGCTCTCCCAGTTCAACCGCGCGACCCAGGCCGAACGACAAGTTGGCTCCAGCTTCAAGCCCTACGTCTATGCCACAGCCATGGAGGAGGGCGCAAAGCCCGACGACATCATTGTCGATGCGCCCGTAAGTTTTGGCAGCTATACTCCACACGACTATGAGAACAACTTCAAAGGCGCGATGACCCTCGTCAACGCCTTCGCCGAGTCGCGCAATGTTCCCGCCGTCAAACTGGCCGCCCGCGTCGGCATCCGCAAGGTGATCGAAATGGCGCGCCGTTTCGGCGTCACCTCCGACATTCCTGCTTACCTGCCTGTTGCGCTGGGCGCCGCCGGAATCACGCTCAAGGAGCAGGTAGACTCCTATTCCGTTTTCCCCAACGACGGCATCCGCGTGACTCCGCGCCTCATTCGCAAGGTTTCAAACTATGACGGCATCACTCTTTGGCAGGACCGCCCAGCGGTCAACGAAGTGATCAGCGAGCAGACGGCGCGCTCCATGATGATTCTGCTCCGCGCCGTCACCGCTCATGGCACAGGAGCAGCCGTGGCCCAGCTCAACCATCCCCTGGGTGGCAAGACCGGCACCACCAGCGACTTCACCGATGCATGGTTCCTGGGCTTCTCGCCCTCGATCACCTGCGGTGTCTGGGTGGGCTACGACAGCCGTGAATCGCTCGGCGACAAGGAAACCGGTGCCCGCGCAGCCCTGCCCATCTGGATGACATTTATGCGCGCCGCCATCACCGCGAGCCCCGACGAGCAATTTCTGGGCGATCAGGAAGGGAGCACAATGGACGAGGCAAACGCCGTGCCATCTGTGAAACCGAGAGCGGCCCCATTGCCGGTCCCGCAATCCCATCCAGTGAAAACAACGGCCCTCAAGCAATTCATAAGCCCAGTCGCAAAACCAGCCTTGACTCTGATGCCGACTGCGCGAACAACTCCACCCGCCGTGAAGCCCGTCGTCGACATACCGTCCACTGCTGCGAAAAAGAAGCCGAGCGAAAGGTAGTCGCGACCAAAGAATCAACGTTCGATCCAGTTTCCCCACGCACCGGGTATGCGAAGCTTCCTTTAACCAGCCGAAGCCAGCCGGAAATACCGTTTCGCCCGCGCCACATCTTTGAAGATTTGCGCCTTGAGCGCTTCGGGTGACGGCCACTCCATCTCCCCGCGCAGCCGCAAAAGAAATTCAAGCTCAAGCGGTGTCTTCTCGTCGAGGTCAATCGGCACAAAATTCAGAATGTGCGATTCCACGGCAAACGACACCTCACCAAATGTGGGCCGGTTGCCTACGTTTGTCACTGCCTGAAAGCATCGGTCACCCACCGTGAGCCGAGTGACATAAACGCCAAAGGCCGGAAACAATCCCTCATAGGGGGCAAGATTTACCGTCGGTACCAGCAACCGCGTGCCAATGCCGCGTCCTCTCGCCGGTGTTGAGTGCACCGCAAACGGCCGCCCCAGCATCCAGCGCGCAGATTTCATGTTTCCCGCCGCCACCAGTTCCCGCACGGCCGAACTTGAAACCTCGAACCCATGCACGTGAACCGCCTCATGCAGATGCACGGCGAATCCAAATTCCGCGCCGAACTCGGCCAGTTCCTTCACGCCCGCCTCGGCGCGATGCCCAAAGCGAAAGCTCTGCCCTTCGTGAAGGCTGCCTACCCGCAGCGCGTCCACCAGGACCCGGCGGACAAAATCCCGGGCCGGCAGACCAGCTAATGCGCCATCAAACGGCAGCACCAAGACCGCATCCACACCGGAACCAGCGAGCAGACGTAAACGCTCGTCGATCGGGGTCAGCAACTTGGGCGCCTGCGCTGGGCGCAGGAAGTGCTCCGGGTGAGGGTCGAAGGTGATGGCCACGCCTTTCGCTCCACGTGCTCTCGCTTCGGCGGACACGGCCGTAAGGATCTGCCGGTGACCCAAATGCAGCCCGTCAAAGTTGCCGATGGCCGCAACGCTGGGGCCAAAATCCGCCGGTACTTCGACCAGCGAGCGATAAACAGATGTCGAGTGGCTCGTGCGGTCGATCATAGCTTCGTCGGTTCCAGATTTACCTGAAACTCCAGTCCGTCGTAGGCCAGCGCCATGCCGTCGGGCAGCAACTGGTTGGTCGCGGCGTGGCCTAGTTCGTGGGCAATGTGTGTGAACCAGGTCTGGCGCGCCCCGATTCGCCGCGCCCACCCCATCGCCTGCTCAAGGGTCGCATGACTGGGGTGAGGCTTATGCCGCAACGCGGAGACGATCAGGCAATCCAACCCTTCGAGCAGAGCAAAAGTTGATTCAGGAATGGTGCTTACGTCAGTCAGGTAGGCGGCCCGACCGAACCTGAATCCCGAGATCTCCATTTGTCCATGCAGAAGCGGAAGGCGAATAAATTCGACGCCGTACACGTCAGTCACATCGCGCAGCGGTTCAATACGCACGCGCGCCCGTGTCGGATAGGTAGCGCTCGGCGAAAAGGTATAGTCGAAAACCTGGCGCAACACCTCCGCGGTCGTGTCGGAGGCAAACAGCGGAATCGTGCCTCCCTCGCGAAAGACCGTAAAGCTAAGCGGTCTTAAATCGTCCAATCCCAGGATGTGGTCGGCATGGTTATGGGTGTAGAGCACCGCATCCACGCGGGTCAGTCGATTACGCAGGGCCTGCTCGCGAAAATCGGGACCGGTATCGATCACCACCACCCGCTCGCGGCCCTCCTGCTGCCAGCGCAGCAGCACGGACGGCCTTAGTCGCCTGTCATGCGGGTCCGCAGAAGTGCATACAGCGCAGCCACACCCCAGCGTCGGAACCCCCATGGAGGTTCCCGTTCCAAGGAATGTGAGCAGTCCCTCCATCAGGTCTTGTCCAGCCTTATCTCTTGGCTGGAGCTGCTGGCGGCGGAGGCTGCATACCCTGCAGCGTAATCATGCTCGTCAGTTCGAGGAAAGCCATCCGTACTTCGAACAGCACGGTTTCAAGGGTGCGTTGCTCCGCTTCGGTGAGGTTTCCCTTGGTCTTCTCGGCCAGCACGCCCATCAGGTCAATGGTCTGACGCGCTCCCAGGATGTCTACGCGCGGCCGCTGGCCCTCCTGAGCGCCGGCTCCCATCTGAATCATCGCGGAGACGTATAGTTGCTGAACCAGGTGCTCAAAGCCCACAGGCGGCTGTGCCCCCATAGCCGGATTCTGCGCCCGAACCAGGTCTTCCAACCGCTGCGATGAGGCGTCATATGCGGATTTCTGTTCGCGGCTTTCTTCAGCCGTCGGTGCGGGAGGCAAATCCATTCCCCCTTCTCCCGCGCCGGAATCGGACGGCTCCTGAGGAATTGGCTCTTGCTTGCTTTCGGGTACCACCAACCGTGGACCGGCAGCTGGTTCGGTTGTCGGCTCGGGAGTGGCTGATGCCGCTTCCTTCGCGCTTTCCTGTTCTTCTTCCGCCTTGAATTTGCGGCGATCAATCACTTCGAATTTTGGAGTATCGCTCATGGTTCCGGATGTCCAATCATGTTTTCAGATCAAAAAGTTGGTGGTCCTGCCAGGATTCGGGCAACTCCTGCCGAGGTACCTGCGGTGTACTCCAGGGTCCGGTTGCCCGCTTCCGCCTCGGCGCGCAACATGGCAAGAGCAAAAAACCGGCTGCTGCTGCTCATCGGCATCTCAGCCGCGCTTGTAATTTGCCCCAGCGCCGCATCGCCCGGTTTCGACGGGATTTCCGCTGCTCCCGTTTCATTTGAGTGGAATCGGAGTTCCGTCCCCGCAGCCGGCACCGGACCTTCCAACTCCAGAGAACGGAGATGCTTGTGAACATTGCCACGCGAGCGAATGCGTTCCACAATCTCCTGGCCCAGATAGCAGCCCTTGTTGAAATGAAGAGCGCGGGTCTGCGAAGTTTCCTGCGGCAGATCGCGTTCCATCATGTCAACTCCGTAGGCTGGAATCCCTTCGGCGATCCGAAAAGCTTCCAACGCTGTCTTCCCCACGGGAGTAGCGCCGGCCGTCGACATCGTCCGCCACAGCCGGGTCACGCCCGCTGCGGGCGTCCAGAGCTCATAATGAGGCGCCAATGCACCATAGCCACGCAAAATCCGCAGATTCAGCCCGTTCCATTCCACCCGCGTCCCGGTCATCGGCTCAGGCAACGTGGGTAGTCCCATGCGGCCCAGCACTTCGCCGGCTGTTGGTCCGGTCAGCCCCAAAGCGGTCTCGGCGCCGCCCGGTTCCAGACCCACTGGAACCAGCTCCACGTCGTCCATGATAATGAAATGCTCAAGGTGCGCGAGCAGCCGATCATATTGGTCGGCGGAGATCTCCAGCTCCAGCCCGTCGCCTTCTCGCCAAACAGTCAAGTCGCCCTGGATTCTTCCCTGCGCGTTCAACACCAGGTTCCAGGCTCCCGTGTCTGGCGCCAGGTCGATCACCATGTTGGTGACCATGCCGCTGAGCCAACGAAAACGATCGTCGCCGCGAACCGCCACGCGCCTCATCCAGCCCAGATCGTGTACCGCTGCCCCTGAAACCAGGGCCTCTATTTCCGTAGCTGGCGCGTCCAATTCTCGTGGGGTTGTAGAACCACGATATTCCGTTAGCCGGGGCGGCCTGGCTGCGGACGCAAGTAGCGTCGCAAGTGGCGTAGCCGAACCTGTCACCACAAGATCCGATTGAGTCATAGGGGAAACGCTTCTGCGACGCAACGCGCACTTTTTCTGAGCAAACAGCGCATTGCACCGCATCCTGATTATAGCCTTGATAATGGATGCGGTGCCCGCATCGAAATACCCCTGAAATGTTGGGAGAGTGAATGAGCGAAAACCTTGTAGCAGTGGGACATGGCCTGAGTCGGTGGATTCTTGCTGCATCCCTGTGCCTTGCCGCAACCGCCGCGCCGGCCCAGCAGCCGGCGAGCTCCGCCCCTGCCACTGGCGCTCCGGCTCAGACCCCTGCCACTCCTCCTTCCAAGGCGAATCCCAAGCCGGAGACCCACATCACCCCCGATCAGGCGAAGCAGCTCTTTAGCCTGGTCGACGATCTGCTCAAGTTCTCATCGCAGGAGACTGGCTTGCCTATCAAGAGCGAGGTGAAACGCCAGCTCACCACTCGGGGTGCCGTTGAAGCCTATCTGAACGATAAATTCAACGAAGATCAGGATGCCAAGCGGATGCAGCGCAGCGAAATCGTGCTCAAAAAATTCGGCCTTCTCGATCGCGATTTCGACCTGAAGCCGTTCCTGCTGTCGTTGCTCAAAGAGCAGATCGAGGCCTACTACGACCCCAAAACCAAGACCGTCAATCTCCTGGATTGGGTAAGCATCGACGAACAAAAACCCGTGCTGGCGCATGAACTGACCCACGCCTTGCAGGACCAGCATGTTGACCTGGATAAGTGGAGCGACCCCACCCCGCCGGACGTCTCCCTCAATTCCGGCGACGATACCACTCATCTGGCGAAGGATGAGCTCGACACCTCCCGCGAGGCCGTTACCGAAGGCCAGGCCACGGCCGTCATGATGGACAACATTCTCAAGCCCATGGGCCGCAGCCTGCTCAAAGACCCTGAAGTGGTCGATCTTATCAAGCAGCAAATGACAGGGTCAGGTGATTCGCCCATTCTCGCCCGAGCCCCCCTGCTGCTCTCTGAGACGCTCATGTTCCCCTACCGCGAGGGCCTCAGTTTTGAGCAGGACGTGTGGATGGACGAAGGCCAGAACGCGGCCTTCGCCGGCGCACTTGATCGCCCGCCGACGTCCTCATGGGAGATCATCAATCCCCGCGAGTACGAAAAGGGTCACCTTCCCCCCGTACCCCTTTTGCCCGACATTCATCCGATGGTTGACAAGCTTTACAAACCCTACGACATTGGCCAGGTAGGGCAGCTCGACGTCCAGATTCTCAGCGGTATTTTCGGGGGCGATTCCGCTGCCCGCAACCTCACTCCAGCCTGGGACGGCGGTATCTATTGGGCCGGTCAGTTGCGCAGCGCCACCACGCCCGCCCAACTGGACAGCACCGCATCCATTGCCTTCTTTTATCTTTCCGCCTGGAGAAATGCCCCCGCTGCGCAGGCATTCGCCCACATGTATGCCGATGAACTCGGCCGCAAATACTCCGGCCTTAAACCGGAAAAGGCATCCGAGAGCTCCGCACCCGCAAATGGAGGCGCCCAGCCGACTTCCGAAGAGCAGGTCTATACCACCAACGAAGGTCCGGTCGTCATCACCACACGCGGCAAACTTGTCTTCGTGTCAGAGAGCTTTCCGCTTGACATGGCCCGCAAACTGACCGCTCTCATCCTCGACGCGCAAGGCACCGGCGCGATGCAGACGGCCTCTGCGACGCGGCTTGCCATCCCCTCCGCGGCAACTGGTCCGGCTTTGCCGTATCAGCCTCTCTCCGCCAGCTTCGTGCGCTTTATGGCCAATTGCGGAGTCATGAAGGCAGCGTCCGAAGCTGCAATAACCGCCGCCAGAAGGTAATCGCGGCAGAACAAAAGGCAAACCTGCCGCCGCTCCCGGTCACTCATGCGGGTTCCTTGCGGACAAGATATTCATCTGCAAGCTCGCCGACGAGAACTGCCGTAGGCACGGCGACCAACGCTCCCATCACGCCCGCCAACGCGAATCCAAACAGCAGCGCCACCAGGATCGCCAGGGCGGGCAGACCCACTCGCTGCCTCATGATGTGCGGTACCAGAAGTGAGTTCTCGACTTGTTCATAGATCGCGAAGAAAATTGCCACGCCCAACACGCGGCCCCAGGAGTCGACTGCCGAAACCAGCAGCGCCAGCACAACACTGATTGCGGCGCCCAACACCGGGATGAAATTCAGTAGACCGGTCAGCGCTCCCAGGGCATACGCGTAGCGAACGTGCAGCAGGAGATAGACAAAAGTGCTCGACACTCCCAGAATGAGCATGAGCGAGCCCTGTCCGACCAGCCATTTGCCCATCCGAGCTTTTGCGCGCTGCAACGTTCTGTCCAGGCGATCGCGGCTTTCCGGCAGAACGAATGAGAGAAACCAGCGATAGGTTCCTTCGCCCTCCAGAATGAAGTAAATCGTGAGAATGACCCCCGTAACAAACTCCATGAGCCTGCTCGCCAAATTCTTGACAGAAAGCAACAGGTAGCCCGCTGCCTGGCTAATGTAATCCTGAATCTTGGAATTGAGGTCATCTGTGTTCATCCGGTCCAGGATCGGAATATGCCGGAATCTCTCCAGGAACGCAGGAGATTGTGCCGGCGTCTCCCGCCCAAACTCTTGAAGATCCCGGATGACCGGCGGTAAAGCCAGAAATCCGAAAGCTGTGAGCGCTCCGGCCAAAACCAGCAGCATCACCAGAACCGCCCAGCCCCTGAAAGGCCGGCGATTTCCAATCTGAATCCGAGAAACCCAAACCACCGCCGGCCTGAGCACAACTGCAAACAGTCCGCTCACGTAGAGCAGCACCAGGGCGTCACGCAGGAGCCACGCTACATAAAACGCCAGCGCAATTGCGAAGGCAAAAACAATGTTGCTTCTTGCGCTACGGCCACTCCCGAAATGCTCGTTCATACGCAGGGGTCCTGTCTTCCTGGGCTCTAGCTGCCATCACTCGCTCGTGGGACCGGAAGACTGGCTTACCGCTCGTTGCCTTACTGATCCCCGCTAAGAATCGAACCCACAATACCGCCCAGCAACGCTCCGCCGGCTGCCGGCGCAACTTGCCGCTCGCCATGGGGCAGGTACTCACTGATCTGATGCGCCAATCGCGAAATCGGCAGTGTCTGCAGCCAAACCGTTCCCGGTCCAGTCATCACAGCGAGGAAAATTCCATCTCCTCCGAAGATCGCATTCTTGAGTCCCGGCACCATCGTGATCTGAAAAGCGACCGACGACTGGAACGCACCGACATGGCCCGGATGCACGCGCAGTGTCTCGCCGGGGGCAAGGTTTTTCAAGATCAGCTCCCCTGAAAGCTCGATCCATGCGGTGCCCAAGCCGCTCAGTTTTTGCAGCAGAAAGCCATCGCCGCCAAAGATTCCTGCGCCCAGCGACTGCTGAAACCCCACGCTGATCGTCACCTGCGGAGTCGCGCACAAAAATCCGTGCCGATGTACCAGGTAATCTGTGCCTTGTCCCAGTTGCACTGGAACGATGTGTCCCGGTACTTTGGTCGCAAACGATACCTCGCCCGGATACTGGTACGCCCGGTACTCAGTCATGAAAAGGCTGCCGCCGCCCGCTACTCTCTTGAGAATGCCAAAAAGTCCGCCGCCCCCACCCATCTGTGTGTGTGTCGTCATCTGAATTGAAGCGGTCATCCACGAAAGCTCGCCGCTCTCAGAAAACACGCTTTCGTTCGGGTCGAGCTGCACATCGAGCACCGGCATCGTCGTGCCTTGAATCCGCGTTTGCATGGAGAGTCCTCCTGTTTTGGGAAGTGTACAGGCAGTGGGCAAATCTCTATAACCGAAAAATCAGGTTGCCGGTAAAAATCCAGCAAAATTGGTGATGCCCGTTCCGTGCGTCACCATTTCTCAAACACCACTCTCGTCCCACCGCCTGCCTTTCGGTGAAGAATCGAGTGCTTGAGCAGATGTTCGTCATCGCGCCGTGGAAAGTCGTTGCGAAAATGCGCGCCGCGGCTCTCCGTGCGGGCAAGTGCCGAATCCAGAATGGCCCGGGCAACGGAGCTCGTCGCCACTGCTTCACACAGCCGCCGGCTGCGCTTTCCCCGTTCTACCAACTGCGCCAATCGTGTTTCGCAATCATCTTGCGCGCTCATGCCCTCGCTGAGCGTAGCTTCCGAACGCAATAATCCAGCGCAGACCCACATTGAACTCTGAAGGCCTGCAATCAGAATCTCGACAAGCCCCTCTTCCTCGCGGGAAAGGCGTTCAGGTGAGGCTTGCGGCTCGTCTACAATCACCAGCGGCAATCCGTCTGACAGCATCGACTGCGCGGCACGCGCCCCAAACACCAGGCCTTCGAGCAATGAGTTTGAAGCCAATCGGTTGGCCCCGTGAACGCCCGTGCAAGCCGCCTCGCCCGCCGCATACAGTCCGCGCAAAGTCGTGCGGCCGAATAGGTCCGTCCGTATTCCGCCCATTAGATAATGCGCGGCCGGTCGAATCGGGATGAGGTCTCGCTGCAAGTCCAGTCCATAACGTGCAAGGAAGGCGCTGATGCCGGGAAAGCGGCGATGCAGGTCGATGTCTTTCACATGGCGCATATCGAGGTGCACCACGCGTACAGCGCCGGGCTCGGAATCGATTCCCTCGCGCGCAATCGACCGCGCCACCACGTCCCGCGGAGCAAGTTCGAGCAGGGGATGATATCGCTCCATGAAGCGCTCGCTACGATCGTTGCGCAAATATGCACCCTCGCCGCGCAACGCCTCCGACAACAGAAAGCGCGGCGCTCCAGGCAGAGACAGTGCCGTCGGGTGAAATTGATAGAACTCCATGTCTGCCAGTTCGGCCCCCGCCATGGCCGCCAGGGCAATGCCGTCGCCGGTCGCCACGCCCGGATTTGTGGTGTCTGAATAAACCTGCCCTGCGCCGCCGGCAGCAATCAGCACAGCCCGGGCGCTCACCCTTTTGAGGCCGTTCTCGCGGTCAAGCAGATCGACGCCAACTATGCGTCCATCTTCAACCAGCAGCCCAACCACAGTGGTCCATTCGGCAAATTGAATGCGCTGATGGGCGCGCGCAAAGGCCACCAGCGATCGGCTGATCTCCGCCCCGGTAGCGTCCCCATTGGCATGCAGAATGCGAGGCAATGAGTGGGCGCCCTCGCGAGTTCGCAGCAGTCTGTCTCCCTCTCGATCAAACTTCGCGCCCCACTCGATGAGCTCGGTCACGCGCCGCGGTCCTTCAGCCACCAGCGCCTGCGCCGCGGGCACATAGACAAGGCCATCGCCGGCCGTCACCGTGTCCTTCAAATGGAGCGCCACATCCTCATTGCCCTCCATCGCGACGGCAATCCCGCCTTGCGCGTAATGCGTGTTCGATTCGCCCAATGACTCCTTGGTGACGACAAGGACTTCGCCGTGATCCGCGAGCTCGATGGCTGCGCGCAGCCCCGCCACGCCCGCGCCCATCACCAGATAATCCACATTCCGCGCCAATGCCATAACCTTTGAGGCTATCATCGGAGGTCGCCGCAAAGCCAAGTTCGAGGCTCCATTGAGGCTGAACGGCCGCCAATTCGAAAAAACACAACAATGGTCTCTATTGCTCAGACCTCGGCGAGGGATGGCCGCTAGAGTGAGGAACGTAGGGATAGATAGAGATCGGAACCGGTTCGTCGAGGGACACACAATAGCGGTTCAAAGTCCTTATGGTCGCTGATGTTGCTGGGTTGTTCTTCACGGCTGCACACAGCATCCCACGCATTTCCACCAACCGCAGCGAACTTAAGGGGTACATATGCGCGGAATCAAGACGCTACTTTCAACGACAGCACTGCTGGCCGCGCTGGCGATGGCGCCAGCGGCTCAGGCCCAGATTTCCATTAACATTGGCGTCCAGCCCACCTGTTCGTACGGCTACTACGGATATGCACCGTATCAGTGCGCTCCCATGGGATATTACGGCTCAGGTTATTTCTATAACGGGATCTTCGTAGGCATGGGCCCGTGGGCGGGCTATGGCTATAACCACGGCTGGGGCAGCCATCGCTTTGTGAATGACGGTGGCGGCAGATTTCACGGCGGAGTCGGCCGCGTGTCCTACAGTGGAAATCAAGGCCGTGGACAATCGGAACGCGGCGGCGGCAATAACGCACACCAGGGCAGGGCAAACAGCCAGCAGTCCCACGCAAGTGCGGCGCGGCCTGCGGATAATCACGGTGCCTCACACGGCTCGGCGCAACACGGTTCGGCACCTCATGGCGAATCGCACGGCGGCGGGGAATCCCATGGTGGCGGCGGACAGCATGGCGGCGATCACAAGTAATCCTTGGGTGCTGTCTCAGTTTGAACGTTGTGCGACAAGCGGCGGAGCATACCAGCTCCGCCGCTTGTCGTTTGCGCACGGACTCTGGCTGCTCGACGACCAACGTCTCGCCGGCACACCCCCATTTCCCATTCTCAGAGGCAACAGGTGCGACGCCCAGCCCTGCCAAAGTGTAAGCTGTCTGGCATCTTGGTAGCATGAGCGTCGATCCGGTTCCAGGTTTTTAACGAGAATCGACCGCTCCACGGGAAGGGAAGTGAATTTGAAATGATCCTGCACACGCCGAGAAGCCGGCCCACCCCGTGGCATGTGAGAAAGCAAAGTGCCAGGCATCGCTGGCTGATGCCGTTCGCCGCTCTTGATTGGATCTTCGAGTGGGCGGCCTTCACTTTGAGCAATTGGAGCTTCCTCGAGGTCCTCGAATACCTCGGTTCTTTCTCAGTGCTCATTGCCGTGATCTTCTACTTTTCCGAGTCCGGTGACCGCGTGAAGCAGCGCCACTACCAGGCGTGGCAAGTCATCAATACCTCACAAGGAAAGGGTGGTAGCGGCGGCCGCATTGAGGCTCTGCAGGAACTCAATGAGGACAAAGTTCCGCTCGTAGGAGTGGATGTTTCCTCCGCTTTCCTCCAGGGACTGCGATTGCGCAACGCAAACCTGTTGCGCTCCGAGTTCAGTTCCGCCGACCTGCGCAACAGCGACCTGACAGGAGTCAACTTCACGCTCGCAAATCTCAATTCCGCCAACCTCCGGGGCGCCCTGCTCGACCACGCAAAATGCAATCAAACCGATCTGCGCAACAGCGATCTGAACGGCAGCAGCCTGGTTGGTGTTGATCTTTCCGGCGCATCCCTTGACGGTTCCGATCTCCGCTCTGCGAATCTGCAGGACATCGAATGGCAGCATCTCAAAAGCATCACAACGGCCAATATTGCCGGGGTGAGGAATGCCCCCGCGGGATTCGTTGAATGGGCATTGAAGAATGGGGCGGTCGATCAGCCCAACGCGGAGGAATGATTCGTGAGCTTAGCTCCAATCACATGCCAAAGTCCCGATTGAAAGCAGGCAGCCTGTAGATATCCGGCTCCCGCCATCCGTGCAAATTCGCCCTAAGACACGATCATGCGCGTTGTGCGTTCCGTTTCACCTGGAGCTTTTCGCATGAACTTGGCAATCTGCACGCGCTTGGCGAGGCCAAGCTTCTTCATTATCCAAATGCCATAGTAGTTCAGGTCAAACTCATACCAAGCGAGGCCATGGCGCGCGGAAACGGGATTCGCGTGGTGGTTGTTATGCCATCCTTCGCCACCAGTCAGCAGTGCAACCCACCAGCTGTTGCGCGATTCGTCGCGAGTGGCAAAACGGCGTCCCCCGTGAATATGCGTTGCAGAATTAACCAGCCATGTGGCGTGCAGGCCCAAAGTCACACGAAGGAAGATGCCCCACAGGAACATGCCGGCGCCCATCTTGATGCCGCCAACCAGAGTTCCCACGACCAGCAAACCGATCGCCAGCAAAGTGAGCGGCACCCAATGGTATTTACTGAGCCAGACCTGTACACGATCCTTGGCGAGATCTGGGGCGTAGTGGGCGAGTGTGGCCGTTTCAGCATTGAGCGCGCGGCCAGAGATGATCCACCCCACGTGCGACCACCAGGCTCCCTCTTGCGGAGTGTGCGGATCACCCTCCCGGTCGCTGTGCTGATGATGAACCCGATGAGTCGCTACCCACGCAATCGGTCCACCCTCCAGAGAAAGCGTGCCGCAGACCGTGAGGAAATATTCAACAGCCTTCGGCACATGGTAACCCCGGTGCACCAGCAGCCGATGATAACCCATGCCGATGCCGCAGTTGATTGCGAGCACATACAACACTACGGCAACGATCAGGTTGGTCCAACTGAAAAAGAAAAGCGCGGCAATCGCACCGACGTGGAAGATCACCATGAAGATAAACGTGATCCAGATAAGGCCGGACTCATTCTGCGAGCGGCCCATCTTAACACCCGCTCCTTCACTTGTCTTGGACGACGGCGGGCCGGCCAGCCCATTGATTTTCGGATCATCATGAACCAATCTGTTGATGGAGGACCAGGGAAGATCTCCTTCCTGTCTGTCTTTCTTATCGGTGTCGGTGAAAAGTTCCTTGAACATGATTGATCCTTCTAAAAGTAGGCTTACCTGTCAGTCTATTGGATGATTTCGAGTCGCGCTGTACCATTCTGAACACCTTTGAGCTTATCTATAAATCAACACTGGAGTTGTAGAAGTCGCCTCCCTCTCAATTCTTCGCGGTTCAACGATCTGTCACAAGAGACTGACCACTCTCGGTTTCGAAGCAACCGCACCTCCAGGGCTCTGCCGCGAGCAGTGCTTTAGGATAAAAGCAGCGTGCAAACCATACGAGTCAGACACACCATCGGCCAGATACGACGTGTTTGCGGGCAGCGGCCTCATCCAGACGCTCGCGCCGCGCATCGCAGCGAGTCGCGGGCAGGCTGCCGCGGCGCGTCTTTGTGCTTACTTCGCCGCCGATCTGGGCGCTCTGGGGCGAGACCTTTCTCAGCTTCGTTTGCCGAACCGCCGATCGCGCTGTTTCTGGCTCCGGGCGAGAAACACAAGACCCTGGCCAGCGTGGAGAAGTTGACGCGCCAGATGTTGCGTGCCGGCGGCGATCGCGGGTCGCTGCTCATCGCCTTTGGCGGCGGCATCGTCGGCGACGTCGGCGGATTTGTCGCCGCTATCTTCATGCGCGGCATTCCGTATGTTCAGGTGCCCACAACTTTTCTGTCGCAGGTCGATTCCTCGATCGGCGGCAAGACCGGCGTGAACCTGCCGGAGGGCAAAAATCTGGTCGGCAGCTTTCATCATCCGCTGGCCGTCTTCGCCGACATCGACGTGCTGGGCACGCTCCCCGATCGCGAGTTGCGCGCCGGCCTCATGGAAAGCGTCAAGGCCGGCATCATCCGCGACCGCACCTTGGTCCGCTTCATGGAGGAGCATGTCGAGGAGATGCTGCGTCGCGATCGCCAAGGCTCTCGAGAAAGTGATCGCCGCATCCATTCGCATGAAGGCCGGCGTGGTCAATCGGGACGAGCGCGAAAACGGCCTGCGCATGATTCTGAACTTCGGCCACACGCGTGGGCCACGCCATTGAACAGGTGACGCGCTACAAGGCTGCTTCTTCATGGCGAGGCCGTCGGCTGGGGCATGATCGCAGCGCTCTATCTGGCCCGCAAGCGTGGAACCATTTCACAGCCGCAGTTCGAACGGCTGGAGAACCTGATCTACATGTATGGGCCGTTGCCGCCGCTCAAGCTGCGCGCGGCCAAGCTGGTCGCAGCTACCGGCGGCGACAAGAAAAACGTCGGCGGAGTCCGGCGCTTCGTGCTTCCCATCGGCATCGGCGATGCGGGCGTTGTGGAAGACGTGACACCAGCCGAGCTGGAAGCTGCCGTCAGGTCTATGCTGGCGCGCGCCACAGAAGGCCGTTCCTGATGCCCGCAACCGGAGCCAGGCCGATCGGTGCGCAAGACGAAGCCAGCGCCGCGCAGACCGTGCGCCAGATGTTCGACTCCATCGCGCCGCGCTACGACCTGCTGAATCATGTGCTCTCCGCCAGCGTGGACCGGCTCTGGTGGTGGCAGACGGCGCGCCGCTTTCGGACGGTTCTCGCCGATCCCGATGCTGCCGTGCTCGATATCTGCTGCGGCACCGGTCACATGACCATGGCGCTCTTGAAGGGCCGTCCCAAGGGGGCGCGGCCGATCCTCGCAGCCGACTTCGCCCGCGAAATGCTGAGCCGCGGCATCCGACCATTTCTCCGCACGCAGGCCAGACCTGCCCGGCGCTATTGCGCTGGAGGCCGATGCCCTCCATCTGCCCCTTCGGTCCCAATCGCTCGACCTGATCGTCACCGCCTTCGGCTTTCGAAATCTGGCCAACTACGAAGCCGGCCTGCGCGAGTTTCACCGCGTACTCAAGCCCGGCGGGCAGTTGGGCATCCTCGACTTCAGCGAGCCAGGCGGCCTCATCGGCAAGCTCTACTCCGTATATTTCCACCGCGTCCTGCCTGCCATAGGCCGCATGCTCTGCGGCAAGGACGGCCCGTATCACTACTTGCCCACCTCGGTGGGCAATTTTCCGCCGCCTGCAGGAAATGCTGGCGCTTATGCGCGCAACCGGCTATCAAAGCCCGCGTGGCAGCCTTACACCTTTGGCATCGCGGGGTTGTACACCGGCAGCACGCCCCGCTGTAGCCTAAGGGAGCATGACCTTCGCCGTGTCCAGCCCATCGGGTTCCCGCTTGGCCCCGCATTCCGCCGAAAAGCGGCGCGTCGCGCTGCACTCCATGATTGCCGCGGCGGCCATGACACTGCTCAAGCTCGCGGCTGGCCTGTTCTCCGGCTCCCTCGGCGTGTTGTCCGATGCAGCCCACTCCGCCCTCGACCTGACCGGCTCCGCGCTCACCTTCTTTTCGGTGCAGGTCTCCGACAAGCCGGCCGACGAAGATCACACCTACGGCCACGGCAAAGTGGAAAACATCTCCTCCTTTGGCGAAGTCGGACTGATGGCCATCTCCTGCGCCTGGATCATCTGGGAAGCGATTGAGCGGATCCGGCACAACACCGTGGAGTTGCGCCACTCCGTCTGGCCGGTGCTGGTTCTGTTGACCTCAATCGCCGTGGACTTCTGGCGCTCCCGCCAACTAGCCGCGACGTGCCAGGCGCACCGGTTCTCCGGCACTGGCGACGGACGCATTCCATTTTGCCAGCGACATCTGGTCCACCTTCGCGGTGCTCGCCGGTCTTGGCGCCAGTTGGATCGGGAGCGGAACTTCCGCGTCCAGTGGCTTCGCTATGCCGACCCGTTCGCAGCAGTCGTGGTTTCGCTCATGATTCTGCGCATCACGGCGCGATTCACCCGCGAGACCGTCGCTGTGCTGATGGATGAGGTGCCCGCCGAGACGCGGCGCCAGATCGTCGACGAAGTGGAGCGGGTCGATGGCGTCCTGGCCGTGGAGCAGGCTCGCGTGCGCCGTGCCGGAGCCACCTACTTCGCCGACCTCACCTTGGCCCTTGCCGCGGCAATATACATTCGAGCACACCGGCGAATTGGTGCGCGCAGCCACCGATGCGGTTCATCGCGCGCTGCCTCAGGCCGACGTCGTCATTCACACCGTTCCACGCCAGGCACGCGCCGAAAGCATCTTCGATCGCGTCCGCGCCGTCGCCGCGCGCAACAATGTCAGCGTCCACGAATCTCAGCGTGCAGTCGCACAGCGGACGCCTCCGCGTCGAGCAGCATGTGGAACTCGACGAGACCCTGCCGCTGCTCAAGGCGCACGACTTCGTCACCGCCATGGAGGCGGAGATCCTGCGCGAGACGCCGGAGATCGATTCGGTCCTGACCCATATCGAGAGCGAACCGGCCACCATCGAGCAGCCCGAGGAGACTGGTCGAAGAAGATCGCAGGATCGAGCAGGCGCTGCGCAATGCGGCGCGCTCTTCGCCGAGATTGTGGATGTGCATGAGATCACCGTCGGCCGCACCGGCGACCACATCTTCGTCACCTGCCACTGCACCCTGCCCGACGAGCTGCCCATGCAGCGCGTCCACGAAGTCATCACGGCGCTCGAAGACCGCTTCAAGCTGGAGTGCCCCGAAGTCTACCGGGTGACGATTCATCCCGAACCTGTCGACGGATAACTGCGCGCTAAAACGCGAGGAGAAACTTGCACAATGATCGCGCACAGCGAATGGAAGCAGGACAGACATCTTCGAAGGCACCGCCGAGAACGGCAACAAGATTGTCTTCGACGCGGACTCCGCGCACAACGCACGGTCCCAGCCCGATGGAAGCCGTGCTGATGGCCCTCTGCAGTTGCACATCGGTCGACGTGGTGAGCATTCTCCAGAAAGAAGCGCCAACCAACTCGCCGGCCTGCGCGTCTCCGCCACCGCCACGCAGGCCCCGGCACCGCCGCGCGTCTTTACGCACATCAAGCTCACCTACGCCGTGCGTGGAAAATTAAGCCGCAAGGCCGTCGAAGATGCGGTCTCGCTTTCCAAAAACAAGTACTGCTCGGTGTCGCTCATGCTTGAAAAGGCAGCGCACCATCGAATACGAAATCGTCTATCCCGACGGTGAGCCGGAACCATGAACGGTCAGCTCTTCATCCGTCTTTTTCGAATGGCCTCGCTCATCATGCTGCTGGTCGCCGTGGCCCTGCTGGTCGGCCATCACCACCATGCACTTCGCCATTCATGGCGCTGAGGTGCAGGTTCCGTCGCTCAAGGGCATGACGGTCGCCGATGCCCGCAGCCAGACCGCCGGAATGGGACTGAATCTTGACGTCGACAACCGCTATTACTCGGGCGACGTGGCCGCCGGACACATCCTTTCGCAGATCGCCCCGCGAGCGGCACCGTGGTGCGTCGCGAGTGGCGCGTGCGCGTGGCCGAGAGCCTGGGACCGCAAAAAGTCGACGTGCCGGACACCGTGGGCACCGACGATCGGCTGGCCGCGTTTCAATTGCGCCGCGCCGGACTTGACGTCGGCACGACCGCGCAGCTCCCGGACACCGCCATTGCCGAAGGCACCGTGATTGCGCAGGATCCGCCCGCCCATGCGCAGGGCATCGAGCGGCCCAGCGTCAATCTGCTTGTTGCCGCGCCGACGATGAGACCGCCGGACGGCTACGTGATGCCCGATCTCATTGGACTGCCCAGTCGTCACCGCGCAGGCGCAACTCGCCAAAGTCGGCATTAAGATCTGCGTCTCCCACCTTTGTCGATGTGCCAGTGCCGCCGGTCGGCTCCGGCAATGCGCCTCCCGAGCCACCTCGTCTCGCCCGGCTCCGTCATCGCACAGCAACCGCCCGCCGGTGCGCGCGTGGATCAGACCAGGAGGTGAAGCTGACCGTGGCCAAGTGACCGGCACCATTTCGACTGCCTGCCGCATCAAAAACAGGTACCAATGACTCCGGAATACAGGAATCAGCCACAAGACGAGAGCGCGCGCGCCCCCGGCGAGCGATTTTTCGCACGCGTGGCGCGCCTTGCGCCATCGCAACTTCCGCCTCTTCTTTCGGCGGCAGAGCATCTCGCTCATCGGCACGTGGATGACGCGCATCGCCACTTCGTGGCTGGTCTACCGTCTCACCAAATCGCGCTTCTGCTGGGCACGGTGGGATTCGCCGGCCAGATTCCCACATTCTTGCTCGCCCCGATCGCCGGTGTGATCGTCGATCGCATCGATCGCCGCAAGGTCCTCGTGTGGACACAGTCTCTGGCCATGGTGCAGTCCCTCGCACTGGCCTGGCTCACTCTCTCGCATCGCATCACCATCGCCGAAATGCTCGCGCTCAGCGTCGATGCAGGGCATCATCAACGCATTCGACATGCCCGGCCGCCAGTCGTTCATGGTCAAGATGGTCGAGAGACCGCGCCGACCTCTCCAACGCCATCGCCATCAACTCCTCCATGGTCAACGCGGCGCGCCTGATCGGTCCGTCGCTGGCCGGCTTGCTCATCGCCGCCACCAATGAGGGCTGGTGCTTTCTCGTCGACGGCATCAGCTACATCGCGGTCATCGCTTCGCTGCTGATGATGCGCGCTCCGCGCGCGCAACGAGAGCAGCGCGCGACAACTCAGCATGATCGCGCAACTGACGCGAAGGATGGACCTATGTCTCCGGCTTCGCGCCCATCCGCACCATCCTGCTGCTGTTCGCGCTTGCTCAGCCTGATGGGCTGGCCTTTCATGGTGCTGATGCCGATCTTTGCCGCGCAGGTGCTGCATGGCGGCCCGCATACGCTCGGCTTTCTCATGGGCGCGGTCGGTGTTGGCTCGCTGGTCTCGGCGCTGTCTCTGGTGATGCGGCGCTCGGTGCGCGGACTCACGCAAGATGATTCCCATCGCCGCCGCGGTATTTGGCAGTCGGGTTGATCTGCTTCGGCTTTTCCGCAGGTCCTGTGGCTCTCCTTGGCTGCTGATGCTGCTCACCGGGTTCGGCATGATGCAGGGACTCACCGCCAGCAACACGATCATTCAGACGCTGGTCGACGAAAAAATGCGCGGCCGCGTGATGAGCTACTACACCATGGCCTTCGTCGGCATGGCGCCCTTCGGCAGCCTGCTGGCCGGCGCACTGGCCCATGCCATCGGCGCGCCGCACACTGTCATCGTCAGCGGCATCGCCTGCATTCTCGGGTCGCTGTGGTTCTGGTCGCGGCTCAACGCTATTCGCAAAGACATGCGCCCCATCTATCAACGACTCGGGAATCGTGCCGCAACCGAACCTGGCCATCGAAGAGGGCGGAAAAGTTGACGAGGGCCGGTCTCACAAATGGCTTTGTAACAGGGCACGACTTTAGTCGTGCCGCAAACGTCGCATAAATAGCTGGGCTTTAGCCCCTGAGGGACGCCTTCGCGGAGCTAGACCAATTTATGAGCCAGCTTCTGGAGCGCAACGCCTCGCTGCGCACGCTATCATGACCAGGACAAGGAGACGATGAACCGCATGGGATTGAATGAAGACCTGGAACAGATCGCATTGCAGGAAAGCGAGCTCGTGTTGCCGCGCCTCGATGCGCAAACTGCGTGGGAACTGGGTGCACGGCTGCGCACCATGGCCGCAGAACGCAATCTTGCCGTCGTCATCGACGTGCGCCGCTTCGGCCAGCCGCTCTTTTATGCGGCGATGGACGGCACCACGCCCGACAACGTCGAGTGGGTTCGCCGCAAGAGCAACGTGGTCGCGCGCTTCCATCGCAGTTCCTACGCCGTTGGCTTGAAGGAGAAGATCAAGAACGAAACCCTGCTCGAATCCAGGGTCTGCCCGTCGCCGACTACGCCACCCACGGCGGATCGTTTCCGCTGGCCGTGCGTCGGCGCCGGCGTCGTCGGCAGCGTGACCGTCTCCGGCCTTCCGCAGCGCAGCGATCATGAACTGGTAGTCGAAGCGCTCTGCGGCCTGCTCGGTCGCGACTACAAAGCCCTGCGCTTGTCTGCGGAGTAGCCCGGGCCCGACTCAAGAGTTCAGCGCTCTCAATCGATCAAGCGGTTCGCTCCATCGCTGCGATAAAGAATCCATCCGTGTGAAACACGCCCGGCAGCAGCCGCAGATAACCTTCCGGCGTAATGCAACCTCGCAGTCGCTCTGCGCCAGGAGCCGTCAACACTCCTTCGCTAAGCATCTCTTCAATGCGCACACGAATCGGAACCACATGCGCAGTCGAACATCTGCGCAAGCACTGCGGCAATCACTTGCTCATTCTCTTCCGGTTCCAGCGAGCAGGTGGAGTAGACGACGCGGCCACCCGGACGAACGCGCGCAACGCGGCGCGAAGAATGCCGCGTTGGCGCTCAGCCTGCCGCGCCAGATCTTCAACACGCAATGCGATGGCGAATCTCTGGATTGCGACCCAGCGTGCCCGTGCCGCTGCACGGCACATCGGCCAGCACAAGATCGAATGCGCACTCGTCAGTCGAGCGAAGTTGCATCCGCCAGCCGGCATTCGATCCTGCTCGCCGAGCGATGCGAGTCGCTTCCGCAACTGAGCCAGTCGCTGTGCGCTCGATTCGCACGCCACAATGCGCGCCTCAGGATTGCGCTCCGCGAGAATCAGCGTCTTGCCACCCGGCGCCGCGCAGCAGTCGAGAATCGCTCGCGACTTTCTACCGCTGCAATTCGCGCGCCCGCAATCTCCGCCACCAATTGCGATCCCTCATCCTGCAACCGAACACGCCCTTCGCGAATGGCCGCAGGTCGCGATGTCGCCAGAAACAACGTTGCGACGCAGCGGTCAGCAGCTCGCCCGGCTCCAGACGAATTCCCGCCGTGGCGAGCTCTTCTTCCAGTTGTGCGCCCAGCACCCGCGCTACCAGTCGCCGGCTGACTCTGTCCATGACGCAGATCGCGCGCGCCGCGTCCAATCCGTAAAAGCCGGCCCAGCGTTCGACCATCCACGCAGGATGCGCCGTGCCACCGCCAATTCTGCCGCCGTCTTCGTGAAAATTGCGCCGCCGGAGCTGCGCCAGCTTGCGCAAAACCGCGTTCACCATGCCCGACGCAAAGCGATGCCCCGCCTGCTTGGCCAGCTCCACGCTCTCATCGATCGCCGCATGCGCAGGAATGCGGTCCATGTGCAGCAGTTGAAATGCACCAAGTCGCAGCGCGATCATGAATCTCGGCATCGAGCTTGGCGCCAGGCCGAGCCAGCAGCTTTCGAATCTGATCGTCCAACCGGATTTGCCAGCGCAGCACGCCCAGCACGAGTGCAGTCGCCAGGTTCCGGTCGGCCGGGGAAAGAGCCGCAACCGACTTGCCCCGCAGCAGACTCATCGGAGTGCGACTCGCCGCGTTCGACCGCCAGGAGAATCGTAAAGGCAGCCTTGCGCGCCGGGGAGACGGCAGCCATGCGCTTCAACCCAACCGCGTGCCGGCCGCGAGTCTGGATGCCGCGCAAAAACTCCGCAGCCGCCATGCGCTTCTTGCCTTCGAGTTGCAATCTCAAGTAAGTTCCAGCCACGTGTTCTCAGCGCACGCGACCGACCAGCCGATGATTCTCCGACACGAACTTCTCCCGGATCTGCGCGAACCGGTCGCCAGCCCGATGACTCCGCCACCGCCATGCGATGCACAATCAGCTTTTTGCCATCCAGCATCGTGAACGCGCCGGGCCATGGCTGAAAGCCACGCCAGCGATTCTTCAGCTCCGTTGCCGTGCGCGCCGCAAAATCCATGCGCCCATCGTCGCGCTCGAGACAGCGGCGCGAGCGTCGCGCGCGCATGATCCTGCTGCTTGGGCCAAACGCTGCCGTTCGCCAGTCCGGCCAGCGTCTCGACCACCAGCGGCGCACCTCGCTTGGCCAGCACTTCAAACAAGTCGGCCGCCGTTTGCTCCGGCAGCAATCTCCATCTCTTGTTGCAGCAGGATCGGCCCGGTATCGAGCCCTTCTTCCAGCAGCATCGTCGTGTTGCCGGTGACCGTCTCGCCCATCGCCACGGCCCACTGAATCGGCGCCGCTCCGCGATACTTCGGCAGCAGCGAAGCGTGCAGATTGATGCAACCCAGCCGCGGCAACGCCAGCATCCATGGCGGAATGATGCGCCCGTACGCCACTACCACAATCGCGTCCGGCGCAATCGCTTCCAGCCGCGCGCGAAATTCCGCGTTGTTGCGGATTTTTTCCGGCTGCGTGACTTCAGGCCGGTCGCCGAGCGCAGTCTGCTTCACCGGCGGAGCCGCAAGCTCCTGCGTGCGTCCCACCGGCCGATCAGGTTGCGTCACCACCAGCGCAATCTCGTGGCCCTCCTCCAGCAATGCCTCCAGCGTGGGCACGGCAAAGCGCGGAGTGCCGCAGAAGACCAGCTTCACACTTACCAGGTTCCTTCGCGCTGCAGCTTGCGAATCTTGCGTAGCACCAGATCGCGCTTCAGCGCGCTCATCCGGAAGATGAACAACATCCCGTCGAGGTGGTCGATCTCGTGTTGAAAGGCACGCGACAGCAACTCTTCGCCATCCATCTCAAACCACTTGCCCTTTTCGTCCTGGGCACGAATCCGCACTTTGGCGGCACGGGGAATCTTTTCGCGAATTTCAGGGAAACTGAGGCACCCCTCTTCTTCGTATTGCTTGCCCTCGCGCAGAATGACTTCGGGGTTGATCAGCACCAGCTTCTGCGCGGGGTCTTTTCCCAGGCTGAGGTCGATGATTGTGACCCGTTTTGACACCCCCACCTGCGGCGCGGCCAGGCCAATTCCCTGTGAGGCATACATGGTCTCAAACATGTCGGCCACCAGCTTGGTCAATTCGCCGTTGAACTCGGTGACCGGTTCGCCGGGCTGCTGCAACACCGGCTCAGGATATTTAACGATCTTCAAAATCATCTCGTTTTTCTTAAAAGCTCCGTATCTGTTCGATGTATCCATCGAAATTCCGTTTCATTTCCAAGGCCGAATCGCCGCCGAACTTCTCGTGTACTAATCCTCCAACTGCAAGAGCCACCATGGCTTCGGCGGCCACCCCAGCAGCAGGCACGACGCAGATGTCGCTTCGCTCATAGCTGGCGCTGGTTGCTTCGCGCGTGTCAAAGCGGACCGACTCCAGTGGCCGGCGCAGCGTTGAGATGGGCTTCAGGTAGCCGCGCACTATCAGGTCTTCGCCGTTTGAAACGCCGCCCTCGATGCCCCCCGCATTGTTCTGCGAACGCGTAAACCGGGTCGGCCGGTCAATTTCCTCGCTGGCGTAATGAATCGCGTCGTGCACCGCGGAGCCGAAGGATTCAGCCGCCATCACTCCCCGGCCGATCTCGACCGCTTTCACCGCTTGCAGGCTCATCACAGACCAGGCCAGCAACCCATCCAGCCGCTCATCCCAGTTGGCATAAGTGCCCAGACCTGCTGGAACATCGTGCACTACCACCTCAAACACACCGCCCACAGTGTCGCCTGTGCGGGAAGCGAACTCAACTTCCTCTTTCATACGGGCTTCGGTCTGGGCGTCCACGCAACTCAGCACAATCTCATCCCGCGCACCCACAGCGGCAATCTCTTCCCACGTGGCAGCCCGGTCAAGCTCGACGCGGCCAACGCGGATGACGTGGCTGGCAACTTCAATGCCGATCTCCCGCAGCATCAACTTGGCAAAAGCTCCGGCAGCCACACGCGCGGTAGTCTCGCGGGCAGATGCGCGCTCCAGCACATAGCGGGCGTCAGGAAAGTTGTATTTGAGCGCGCCGGCCAGGTCCGCATGGCCAGGCCGAGGCGAGGCCACTGGTTGGTGCTTGGCGGCGTCTCCCGCCTCTACCGGGAGCTTCTCCTCCCAGTTCTTCCAATCGCGGTTCACAATCTGGATGGCGATCGGCGATCCGATGGTCTTGCCGTGCCGTACACCGCTCAGAATATGGGCTTTGTCGGTTTCAATCTTCATGCGGCCGCCGCGGCCGTAGCCCTGCTGGCGCCGCCACAATTCACGATTGATGAAGTTCAGATCGACTGGCACACCAGCCGGTAGTCCCGAGACCATCGCAATCAATGCCTCTCCATGCGACTCCCCGGCGGTTGAAAAACGGATCATATGTCTTTGATTGTAACGGCGAAGGATCAGAGATTGGGAACCGGGTCCTGAGATGGGGCATCACCGCTCCGCAATCAGCAAAAACTTGCTCGAACACTATTCCCTGTTTCCCATCTATCGCTTACGATGGAGCGGATGGACCACTTCCTCTTCAAGACCGAGCCGGACGCCTACTCCTTCGACAATTTCCTGCGCGACAACGAGACAGTGTGGGACGGCGTGACCAACCCGACTGCTGTGAAGTTCTTGCGCGAATTGAAACCGGGCACCAAGTGGATCTTCTACCACACCGGCGATGAGCGCACCGCCGTGGGCACAGGCACCGTGGTCAGCGTCGATGCGAGCGATCCCAAGGTGCCGATCGTGCGCGTCAAAGTCGGCAAGCCCCTCAAGAAGCCCAAAACCCTCGCCGAAATCAAAGCCGAGCCTTTATTCGCGGATTCGCCTCTGGTCAAAATCGGCAGGCTCTCCGTCGTTCCGCTGACCGAGCAGCAGTGGGACTGGTTCCTAGCGTGAGATTGGTATTCGGAGCCACGAATTTTCCGAAGAGGCGCAACGAGGAGCGTTGCCGACAGGGTGTGAAAGAATCAAGCGGCGGAGTAAACCTCGACTTCGCGCTCAATTGTCTTCTTCATTTCAAGCCGGGTCTTTGAGAGATCGTGCATCTGTTGAAGGTTCAGCCAGAACTCCGGGCTATTCCCAAAGAAACGGGCGAGGCGAAGCGCAGTATCCGGACTGATGGACCGCTTTCCATGGATAATTTCGCCAATGCGCGTTGCGGGCACACGAATCTTCAGCGCCAGCGCATTTTGTGAGATGCCGAGAGGGATGAGGAAATCCTCCTTGAGCATCACCCCGGGATGCGTAGTGACCCTCTGGAGATTCCATCCGGAGGCCGGTCTGTTTATGGTCATATTCTCTACTCCATTAGGTTTTAGTGGTAATCAGCGATTTCGACCTCGTGTGCACCGTCATCCTTCCAGACAAAGCAGATTCGATATTGGTCGTTGATTCTGATGCTGTGCTGCCCGAGTCGTTCACCTTTCAGCGGCTCAAGGCGATTACCGGGCGGAATCCGCAAGTTCGTTAAGCTCACTGCCGCTTCGATCTGATCCAGTTTTCTGAGAGCCACCACTTGGATGGACGCCCAGCGTCTGCTCGAACCCGTCTCATAGAGCTTCTTTGTATCGGCGTCCTTGAAGCTCTGAATCATCTAATATAACGATATAACGCACAGCGTCACATGTACAGCGTTATCTACTTCCCGCCTTCCAGCCACCCGCGCGTGTTCAACAACTGCCGCTGATCGAGCGCCCACACTTTCCCGGTCAACTCATCCGCTGCCTTGCCTTCGCGCGCACACTTCTCAAACTCCCCCGCCACCGCTTGCATCTTGGCGTCCAGATCGTCGAGAAAGTTGAGCACCAGCGCTTCGGGAATCATGGGCAGCTTGGGCGACCCGAACTCCAACTTCCCGTGATGCGAAAGAATCATGTGCAGCACCAGCGTCTTGAGCCGCGGCGGAAAGTCGGGCAGGCTGTCGATGGTTTTCTCCACCATCTCGATACCCATCTGAATGTGACCCAGCAGTGTGCCTTCTACCGTGTACTCGAAACCCACGTCCCACGCCAGTTCGCGCACCTTGCCGATGTCGTGAAGGATCACGCCGCTGAGCAGCAGATCGCGATTCAGCATCGGATAGTTCGGGGCAACGCGATCGCCCAGGTTGAGCAGGCTCACCACGTGTTCCAGCAGCCCGCCAAGCCATGCATGATGCAGTTGGCGTGCGGCGGGCGCCTCGCGGTAGAGGCCGGCGAGGCGCGGGTCGCCGAGTAGTGTGGTCAGCAGCAACTTGAGATGCGGGTCGGTGAAACTCTCTACATACCCCGTGAGTTGACGCCAAAGTTCATCCACGTCGTATGTAGTGGACGGCAGCAGGTCAGCCTTATCCCCCTCATCCGCTGTCGCCTTGCGCATCTGCTCGACTTTCATCTGCAGCCTGTCATCAAAGCGCGAAACGCAACCACGTGCCTTGACAATGTCGCCGCGCTCCACGTTCTTGCCAATGCGCGGATCGCTCAGGTCCCAGACACGGGCCTCAAGCTGGCCGGTCTTATCGCCCAGAATGAGGTTCAGATAAGGCTTGTTTGTCTTGGTGGTCCGTTGCTGCCGCGACAACAGGAGAAAGAAGGAGTCGAAAATCCGTGATTCATCGAAGCCCGCGAGATCAGCTATATAAATGTCCTTCATGCGAATACCTGTGTGAACACGCGACACCTCTTTCTGCGGACAAGACGAAGTGCGGAATGCCGCAAGCTTTGCCGGAGCGCCCGCAAATGTGTCGCCATGCGGGTCAAGAATATCACTCTCGCCGAGGTGCGCAGACAGAGGCGAGTGGGGGCAGAAGGCAATCGAATGAAAGGCGTTTTGTAAATTCGCCTTGTTCGTTTGCGAGATTCAATCCGTCAAGGACGCGCGGCGTCCCGTAGGGACAGCAGGATAATAGCCCAGGACAAGCCGCCTCGCCACTCCGGCGACAGGTCTTCGTCGCTGGGGTGGGCGAGGCGGACACAGTCCTGGGAACGCGCGCCATAAAAGTCGACGGGCCCCGTAAGGGCGGGTACGAACCCGGATCGTTGGCTTGCGAGAACTCGCGATCCACTCTTAAAAAGTGAATCGCGAGCCGAACTGAAATTGCCGCGGCGTGTTGCTGTCGGCAGTGATCTGGCCAAACGGGGAGTTGTCATAAGGCAGGTTGTTTCCGTCAAGCGGATATTCTGAGACCACCGCCGGCGGCCCAAATTGCGCCCTGTTCGCGATATTGAAAGAAGATATCTCGAAGCGAAGATCCCGCTCGCCTCCCAATTTGAAGCTCTTTGAGAGAGTGAGATCCAGATCGTTGGCGCCCATGGTGCGGACATGGTCAAGATACGCCGGCGCATTCCCGGCGATAAACGGACTTTGATTGTCGCTGGGCTGCGAGAAGCAGCTCGGCGTGAACCACTGCTCTGCGGTGTGCGGCGCGCCCTTTGCTCGGATCGCAGTCCAGATTGGGCCGCTGATTGAAGTAGGAGAGCGGCGCGTTCACAACCGGCGAAGCGATGGGAATGCCGCTGCTCATGTAGAAAACGCCGTTCGACCGTCCACTCGCCAAGAATGGCATCTGCAGGGCCGTTCAGATTAAGAGCTCTGCCTCTGACCCGCGGGCAGGTCGTAGGACGCCTGCCATGTGAATTGATACTTCACATCCTGCGGGCTGATGGAGTGCTCCAGGCTCATGTTCTTCCCATCCTGCGGCGCACCGGCGTGTGAACCAACGAATCCCAGCGGAGGATTGCCGTCGTCGGTCATGATCTTGCCCCAGGTAAACGAGGCCAGCGTGGTGAAGTGATTCGTCAGGCGCTTCTGCACCTTGGTCTGCAGCGAGCTGTACTCCGAGTCGCCGCCAGGATAGCCGTTCACGTTCACTCCATTGCCCGCGCCATAATTGCCGTTTCCAAATTGCGGAAACTGCTGCAGGCTCACCCACAGCGGAACCGTCGCTGAGCCGTAGTTCGCATTTGTCGCCAGGCTGGATGTCCCGCCCACGTGTTTGGCACCATCACGCAATTGGGATCTGACGTAATCTCGCACAACGAGGCCCCATTCGCCGCGATCACCCCCAACGGAAGCTGGTTCAGATCCAATACGCCCAAAGGCAGAAAAAGACCCCTGCTGCCCACGTATCCGGCGCTGAAAACGAACTCATGCGGAAGCTGATATTCGACGCCGAAGTTGAAGTTATAGGTCTCCTGGGTGCGCTGCGAGTGCAGCATCGTGCTCAGCGTGTTGCCAAGATTGTTTCCCAGCCCTGATGGCGAACTGATCAGTGGCACAACGCCCTGGGGAAATGGATTGGTGAGTGAATAGGGGCCCGTGAAAACCTCGGCATCGCCCGGGCCCACTTGGCCACCGCATCCCGACGACCCGTTAGAGACGGTGTTGTTGTCAGCGTTATAAGCACGTTGCATCCCAGAACGTTTGCGAGGCAATATCCGTCGCTGTCCAGGTTGGCGCTGCCCACCATCTCCGCGCTCGGACCAAAATAGAAACCGCCGCCGCCGCGCAGCACCAGCTTGCTTCACAGGCTGCCACGCAAATCCTAGGCGAGGGCCGAAGTTGTCCAGGTTGGTGGCAAAAGGAGAGCGATTGCCGCTGCCGACGTACTCCTCGGCGCCGGTGTACGACACTCCATCAACCGTATTCGTGGCAGTCGGATTGAAGTATTCCAGGCGGTTATGGCGCTCTGTTTTGCCGCCGAAAATGTCCCAGCGAAGCCCCGCCGTGATCGTGAGGCGTGGCTGGATGGTAGGTGTCCTGAACGAAGGCCGCGTAGTAAGGGCTCGCTTCAGCGACAAATAGATCCTTCGTGAAATTCGGAGCGTCGTTGCCTTCAGATCCAGGCTGCTCCCCCATGCCCATCAGGAACGAAGCGAAGTCGCTGCCCCCACCGCCGTTGGCCGTGCTCTGATCCGGTAGCGGAAACGTCAAAGGCATAGGCGCCCGAAGGTGCTGGCGGCTGGCCGACATTCAGGAACCGCTTCATGTATTCAAAGCCGGCGCTGAGTTCGTGCTTGCCCATGCACCTTGGTGAGGGTCACGGCTGACGTCGCTGTTCTCGCTGGCGTAGATGAACGTGTTGTAGTTCGCGGTGCCGCCGATGCCGCCGCCCACGTCGTCGAAGTTCACGTACGGAAGCGTCTTGTAGACTTCATCGGCCGCCGTGAGGCGTGACAAACCCCAGCGAGGACAGGCTGTCGACCGCGCTCTGGCCGGGATCGCCGCCCTGATTTTCATAGTGGCGCGTGAACGAGTAGCGCAGTTGCAAGACCGTTGTGGGATTGATGGTGTAGTCGTCGCCGATGATGAAATTGCGTCCGTTGGTGATGTTCTGCGCATAGTTCAGAGTCCCACGGATTGTTGAAGGCGTTGACGCCCGAGGTGAAGAGCCTGTCGAAGGAGAAGCGGCCGAAGATGCGCTGCTTCTCGCTCTTGTAATAGTCGATGCGAACGTCGAATTTTTGCTGCGGTCGTGGGATCGAGCCCGGGGACATAGAGGTTGGGCACCACATCGGTGGTGGCCGCGTCGCAGGTGGACGCGCTGGGAAAATTGCATTTGGGAAATTCGGATAGAAACTTCAGCGCGATCGGATTGGGATTGGCAATTTTGTTTCCGGCCACCGGCTGCCGCGTCCCATCGGCGTTGTCGGGCAGCGTCGGATCATAGATGGTGAAACCCATGTTCGAGAAATCGCCGGTCCGCTCCGCGGTGGTGGGAACGGTAAAGGTGTTTGAACCGTCGAAAACTTTGCTGCTGTGTCGCCTCGTAGTCGCCAAAGAAGAACAGCTTCTTGTGCAGGATCGGCCCGCTGATCGCGCCGCCTTCCTGGTAGCGATGAAACGCGGGTGACTGTTCGGCAGCCCGTTCAACAACTGGCTTTGCTTGTTGAAGTAGTCGTTGGCGGCAAGAACGTCCGGCCGGAAAACTCCGAAGGCATCGCCATGGAACTTGTTCGCCGCCGGATTTGCTGACCAGGCTGATGACGCCTGCTCCGCCGCTCTGATAGGAGGCCGGAGTGTTCTGGGTTTCCACGCGGTACTCGTCGACGCCGTCTTCGGGAATCTCCATGGCCGGAATGATCGCGGCTGCATTGTTTTCGGCGATTCCCAGCGGGCTGCCGTCGAGCATGTAATAGACCGACCCGATGATGGCGCCGTTGATGGTGTAAGACGAAACATCGACTCCCGGCCGGCCCGACGAGATATTGATGATGGCCTCGAACTGGAGGAGTTGGGCGATCCATTGGCGGGCGTGACGCCAGCGCTCAGTTGCACCAGGTCATAGACATTGCGCGTAAGCAAAGGAACGCGATCGATGGTCTCTGCGGAGATCAGTTGGCCGACGGTGGAGTTGCTGGTGTCGACAAGGGAACTGGATTCGTTCACCGACACCACCTCTGTGACATTGCCGATCTGCAGCGTGATATTGACGATGCTGCCCTGGTCCACCGTGACCACGACATTCGTTCGAACCGCCGTTTCGAAGCCCTTCTCGCTGGTCGTCACCTCGTAGATGCCGGGGGAAAGCGAGATAAATGAATACAAGCCTGCCGCGGTCGAGACGGTAGAGATTTTGACTCCGGTTGCGTTGTTTTGCGCCGTGACTTTGGCCCCCGGGACGATGGCTCCCGACGGATCGGAGATCAAACCGCTGATGCCGCCTCTTCCGGCCTGCCCAAGCGCGGTTGCGCCTGCACCGAGCACAAGAAGCGAAACGCAGAGGAATTTGCGCACGATCGTAGAACCTGTATTTTTAGTTTTCATGGCCTCCTCCAAAATCAATGTTCAAAATCAATGTTGACATTCAAACGTTTGAATATTAGAAATCGAATGTAGGTGCAAACTTTTCGCGTGTCAAGGGAAAAATCTGCGGTTTTTCCCCCTTGAATCGCTCGTTTCCGCTGAGCGATTCGCATCAATTGTGCGAACGTCCACTGAAATGCTCTACTGCAAAGCGATTGTTTGGCGAGGGAGGGGAAGAAGTGGCGCAGCGAAAGTCCGGCCATGTGACATTGCTCGACGTTGCTCGCGCCTGCGGATTCTCCGTCTCCACCGTCTCGATTGTGCTGAGCGAAGCGCCGCTTTCGCAAAATGTCGCGGCCACAACACGCGAGCAGATCGCGACCATGGCGCGGCAGCTCGGCTACCATCCTGACGCATTCGCGCGTTCGCTGCGCCGCCGCCGCAGCCAGACCATCGGCGTGCTGGCCTACGACTTGTCCGATCCGTTTTGCATTCCGATTGTGCGCGGCATTCAAGCGGGCCTGCACCCGCCAACTATCTGCCTCTGCTCATGGACGCGCAGACCCAACGCAAGCTCTTCGACAGCTATTTGAAAATGATTCTCGAGCGGCGCGCCGAAGGCGTGATCGTGATCGCCAGCTGGATCTTCGAGGAAACGAACCTGCTGGCCGATGTCGAGAAGAACCACGTGCCGATCGTGATTGTGGGCCGCGACTTGACCGGGCGCAAAATCAGCTCGGTATTCGTCGACAACGAAGTGGGAGGCGCGCTGGCCATGCGCCATCTCTGCGAACTCGGGCATCGGAAGATCGCCGTGATTCGCGGCCCGGAAGAGCTGTTTGACAGCGAGCCACGCTGGGCCGGCGTGCAGCGCGCTGCGGCCGAAGCCGGCATTCAGTTCGATTCGCGGCTGGTCTTTCAGCTGCCGAAGCTTGTGGACGCGACTTCCGGCTTCGAGGGCGGGCTGCGCTTGTCAAAGCAGATGCTGCAGTCGGGCTGCCCGTTCACCGCCGTCGTTGCTTTCGACGATCTCACCGCGCTGGGCGTCGTGCGCGGACTCACCGAAGCCGGCTTGCGCGTTCCCGAGGATTGCTCCGTGCTCGGCTTCGATGACGTCTTGCCTGCCGAAGTCTCCACCCCCGCCATCACCACCATCCGCCAACCCACAAGAGAGATGGGGCTGCAGGCGGCGAAGTGGGCCTTGAAAGCGCTCGATGCAAGAGAGCACGGCATCGAGATGAAGGCGCAATTGCACAAGGCGGTACCCCAACTGGTGGTGCGAATGTCGACCAGCGTTCCGCCCAAACGAAGACTCCTGCAGGGCGGCACTCGATGATGCTAGGTTTCAAAGACTGAGAATCCCGGAGGCCATGTCGTTGACTGATCAAATGCAGTTGCATCCTGCTCGGGGAAATTCATTCCGCGCAGTCAGCCATGGTGAGACATCCACTACTGCTTTCGACCAAAAATCCCTGGTGCCCCTCATGATCAGAAAGTACGCGCCTTGCCTCGTTGTCCTGCTCCTGCTTCCACTGGGTCTTCGTGCTGAAACCGTCACGCCTCTTCGCGATGGCTGGCGCCTGCAGTCGGCCTGTAAACTTGAGGCCGATGGCGCCGCAATCGCTGCTGATGGCTTCGCCACTGAGGGCTGGCTCAAGACAACGGTGCCTAGCACCGTGCTGGCAGCGCAAGCCGCTGCGGGAGTCATCCCCGATCCCTATTTCGGCGATAACCTGCGCAAGATTCCCGGCACGACCTATCCCATCGGGCAGTTGTTTTCCAACATGCCGATGGCGCCCGACAGTCCGTATCACTGCGGTTGGTGGTATCGCACAGAGTTCACGGCCCCGGCGATGACAGCGCAGGACGGCCGCTTCTGGCTGCATTTCGGCGGCATTAACTATCGCGCCGAGATCTGGGTCAACGGACACAAGATCGCCGATGAGCAGAAAGTGGCCGGCGCCTATCGTACCTACGACTTCGATGTGACGGATGCGTCTGAAACCCGGCAAGACCAATGTGCTTGCCGTGGAAACTTTTGCGCCCACCGAGAAAGACCTTGGCATCAACTGGGTCGACTGGAATCCCTGCCCGCCGGATAAGGACATGGGCCTGTGGGGCGCAGTCGACCTGGTCGCGACCGGCCCGGTCACGTTGCGTTCGCCCCTGGCGGTCACGCACTTCGACGACGACACGCACAACATCGCCGATCTCACCGTATATGCCGAATTGCACAACGCCGCGGATCACGCGGTGAAGGGCGTCGTCTCCGGTTCGGCCGCCGGCGCTGCCATTGAGCAGCCGGTCGAGCTGGCCGCACACGAAGACCGCACCGTGGTCTTCACGCCGGAGCAGTTTCCCGCCTTGCGCATTCACAATCCAAAGCTCTGGTGGCCCTACCAGATGGGCGAGCCGCATCTTGAACGACTGACGTTGAGCTTCACTGATCAAGGCCGATGTAACCGACGAACAAAGCGTCGATTTCGGAATCCGCGAGATCACTTCGGAACTCACCGCCAACGGCAGTCGACTGTTCCGCGTGAACGGCAAGCGCATTCTGATTCGCGGCGCCGGCTGGTCGCAGGACATGCTGCTTGCGCACCGATGAAACCCGCCTGCGCGATCAGTTCCGCATGGTGCGCGACATGAACCTGAACACCATCCGGCTCGAAGGCAAACTCGAAACCGAAGACTTCTTTCATCTCGCCGATCAGCAGGGCATCCTGGTGATGCTCGGCTGGTGCTGCTGCGACCACTGGGAGCATTGGAAGGACGTGGACGCCGGAAGACCACGCCATCGCCACCGCCTCGCTGCGCTCGCAGATGCTGCGCCTGCGCTACCACGCCAGCCTGCTGGTCTGGCTGAACGGCAGCGATAATCCGCCGCCGGCCGACGTCGAAACCGCTTATCTGCAGGTCGAGTCGGAGACGCACTGGCCCAACCCCATCCTCTCGTCCGCCACTTCGACGCCCACAACCGTCACCGGCGACAGCGGCGTCAAGATGACCGGCCCTTACGACTATGTCGAGCCCAGTTATTGGTATTACGACATCCACTACGGCGGAGCCTTCGGCTTCAACACTGAAACCAGTCCGGGGCCGGCGATTCCATCCTTGGCGAGCCGGGAAAAATTTCTGCCCGATCCCAAGGCCTGGCCTGCAACACCCACCTGGAGTCTGCACTACGGCGGCGGCGAATTCGTGAAGCTCACAGTCTTCGACGACGCCATGAATTCCGATTACGCAAAACCCAATTCGGCCGCCGAGTACGAGCGCATGGCGCAGACCATGGAATACGACTCTGAGCGCGCCATGTTCGAGGCCTACAGCAAAAACAAATATGTTTCCACAGGCGTCATTCAATGGATGCTCAACAATGCATGGCCTTCGATGATCTGGCACTTGTACGACTACTATCTCGACGCGGATGCCGGATACTTCGCCACCAAGAAGGCGTGCGAGCCGCTGCACATTCAGTACTCCTACGACGACCGTTCGATTGTTGTTGTAAACAGCACCTATCAGTCTGTTGAGGGCCTCCATGCCAGCCTTCATCTCTACAACCTGGGGTGGAAAGAGCTGTACAAGGTCGAGACGCCCGTCGTCGCAGGACCTGACAGCGCGCAGAGAGTCTTCGAAATACCCGATGGCTTCTATTCCGGCGCAGACCGGATTCTGTTCGTCGACTTGTCGCTGGCGGATGCTGCAGGCCACGTCGTCAGCAGCAACTTCTACTGGATACCCACCACGCTCACCACTTTTGATTGGGAGCGGACCGACTACACCCACACCCCTGCGGCTCGCCCCGTAGACCTTGCCGCGCTCACCACTCTGCCGCCTGCCCAGGTAGCTTCCAGCGCAGAGATTGCGAATACCCCAAAAGGCCGCGAGATCCGCGTCCATCTCGACAACCACTCCGCAGCACTGGCCTTCCAGGTTCACGCTGCGGCGCGCACCGCTTCCGGCGGACTCATCGCCCCAGTCTTCTGGTCAGACAACTGGATTGAGCTCACCCCCGGCGAATCCACCGTTTTGACGGCGCTGCTGCCCGAGAGCGAAACGGGCACACCCACAATTCAGATCGAAGGCTGGAACGTGGCTCCGGTCTCCATCACACCTACGGATGCCATCGCAGCACGCTAGAACCTGTCTCATAAATGGTTTTGTAAAAGGGCACGACTTTAGTCGTGCCGCAAACGTCGCGTAAATCGCTGGGCTTTAGCCCCTGAGGGACGCCTTTCGCGGTGCTAGACCATTTATGAGACAGCTTCTAGTGTCCTGAGTTTGAAATACGCAACACAAAACTGGTTGTCATTCTGAGCGAACGGGGCCCCGAACGTCTTTCAGTTCGGGGGTGGTGAGTCGAAGAATCTGCGGTTGTTCTTCGATGAACTTCAGACTCACCTCACTGGAGCAGTTTCGATTCAAGTGTCACCATCCTTTCTGCGCTGTTTGCACAATGAGTGGGAAGCCGCAGACATCTTTCTCGACCGCAAGCACTCAAGTCGAAAGCACGCTAAGGACACGCGTCGCAGGGACTCACGAAAGCAGCCTTGTAACTCTCGCCAGCTTCCGCAATTCCAGCCAGCAACAAGCCGGGCCTGGGAGCAGAATCCCAAGCGGGCAGTGTTACTCAACGAAAAATTTGATTACTGTTGCGGCTGCGGAGCGGATGCAGGCGCCGGTGCTCCTGGTACGGGTGCGATCGGCGTCGGTTCCTGAGCCTGAGGTTGTTGCGTCTGCTTCTCCGTGGATGTCTTCTTCTTCTCGTCGCTCAAGCGCGTTTTTTCGCCTGTCGAAGCAGTTGCCTTCTTTTTCTTCTTTGAGGCAGTGTCTCCCGCCAGGCCAAGCGGAGCCGACTGCTCCTGGCGGTCGGCGATATCAGCGGCGTCCGGCGGCGCGGGAGCCATGGAATCTTTCTTCGCGCCTTTCGCGGTCTTGTGTTCCTTCGGGGTTCTGGCGCGGTCGCTCAACCGGGTCTTCTTCTCCGGCACGGCTGCGGTCTCCATCGGATTATCGGGTTCCGGTCCAGCCGCCGCGGTTTCCCGCGGCACCGCTCCGGCGTCCTCTGTCTGCATTGCAGGCGAATTCGGCAGCGTCTCCTGCGGCGCCTTGCCAAACCGGATCTTTTCCTTCTTCCCCGGCTTCATTGCCGTATCTGCCTTGGTGTTCGTCTTTTTCTTTTCAGGCTTGGTCGTCGTCGCAGAAACCTGCTCGAGTTGGGGCGACTTCTGGCGGAAGGTGTGCGTCGTTTCGCGGAAACGGGTGCGCTCCACTTTCTTTTTCTTCTTCGGAGCCGGCGGCGTGTAGGCCGAGTAGGCAATCGGGAAAACTCGTTTATTCGGACTTGCGCCGGTGTCGACGAAGCCCGGCTTCACCTCAAGGTAAGCGTCATCCCGCATCTGCGTCAGGTAGTCGCGCATGGCGGGCTCCATCTTGCTGACGTAGTATGCCTGCTCCACGTCCTGCTGCACGTCTTTAAACGGGGGAACGCCTCCGGGCGTGTGTTCAATCACCTTGAGAATGACCCACCCTTGCTTGGTGCGGATCGGCTCGGTGCATTGTCCGGCTTTCAGGGAAATCGTCTGATCTTCGAAGGCCTTGGCCAGCTCCCCGTGTTTGTACGTGCCCAGATCGCCGCCCTCAGCCGCCGTCGTGCCGTCGCTGAAGCTCTTCGCCAGTTGGCTGAAGTCTCCTCCGCTGTGCAATTTAGCCTCGACATCGTCTGCCTTGGCCTTGGCAGCCGCTACTTTTTGCGGATCATCCTGCTCCGCCCCGGTCCCTGTCGAAATCAGAATCTCTCCGAGCTTCACGCTCTCCGGCTGCGCATACTCCTGCTTGTGCTGCTCAAAATACTGCTGCACCTCGCCGGGGGTGAACGAAATCTTGCGACCAACCTCATCGCGCATCACCTGCTGGGTGATGATCTGGTTGCGAATGTTGGCCTTGAAGTCTTCATAGCGAAACGCCCTGCTCGTTGAGCCGCCTTTTCCAGGTCTTCGAGCGACGCCAGGTTGTATTGCTTGCGGATCTCGTTGAGCCGGTTCACCAGCTCCGTCTCGCCCGTGACCCCCAGTTCCTTGCCCTTTGAGAGCCAGAGCTGCTGATCGATCAGGTTGCGCAGCAGATCCCGGTGCGCATCCGAGATCTCCTGCATCGACGCGCCGTGCTGATGCTCCTCCTGATCCAGTTCTTTCATCGCTCGGTCGTAATCTGACCGGGTAATGATCTGGTCGTTGACGCGGGCAAGGATGTCTTCCACCGTTGTGCCGCCGTACGGGCTCGCGGCCGGGGAGGTGCGCGATTGCCCCAATACGGGAACTGCGAGCAGCGCCGTGCCGAGCACGAAAGCCGCGGGAATGCGAAGAATGGTCAGGGTCATAGGTCGGCACAATGCAGGCAGCAGTATTTGCCCACCTGAAGCATAGACGTCATTGTAAATGCCCGGATAGCAGAAGCGCGATTCCGGCCGCGGTTCACTTCGGCGGGTCTTCGCGCTACTGCCCGCCGAAAGCTCGCGCTTGGTAACCGGGCACGACCTCTCCGCTTGCGGAAAAGCTCGCTTTTTTTAAAAGAGCCCCACGGTATACCTTGCGAAAAAAACTCAATCCGAGGGATGCGGGTGCTTTACAGCCTGCGGAAAAGCTCAATCCGGAGGGAGGCGGGGGTTTCAACCCCCGCACAAAGCCCCTACAATCAACCGGGGGCTTCAGCCCCGGACACATCGCTCCGCCATCCTTCATGCGAGATCCCCACTTTTTCCGCTATCTCATTCACTCGATTTCGTGAAGCCACTTCATCGCAGTACATGCCGATGACGTGAGTGACCGCTATCCGAAGTGCCGCCCACTGCGTCAAACTAGCCGATGGTATACTTTGTTCCAAGACCGCCCTGCGAGGCTCCTACAAGGTGCCTTTCGCACCTGCTGTCCGGAGGTTCCTCCCGCCTATGACTCCCCGCGCCCGCAGGGCACTTTTCACCCTCATCTTCTTCTTTACCGTCTGCGCTGTTGTGGGCAGTGTCATGCAGCGCAAGGTTGGGGCGCAGTCGTCTGAAGACGAGAGCCAGATCCGCGACAGCCTCAAGACCTTTACCGACGTGTATGCGCTCGTAGAGCAGAATTACGCCGAGCCGATCAACGGCGACAAAGCGGACACAGCCATCTACGACGGCGCCATTCCGGGCATGCTTCGCGTGCTTGACCCGCACTCCAACTTCTACGATCCCAAGGCTTATGCCCGCATGCGCGAGGATCAGCGCGGCCATTACTACGGGGTCGGCATGGTCATCCAGCAGCAGGGCAACAAGGTTTACGTCATCACGCCCTATGAGAACACCCCGTCGTTCCGGGCCGGCATCCGCCCCGGCGACGTGATCGCTTCCATCGACGGCAAATCGGCTGACGGAATGAGCTCTGACCAGGTCGCCAAGGCCCTCAAAGGGCCGAAGGGAACACACGTTCAGGTCACCATGGTTCGCGACGGCCAGCCCAAGCCGCTGGTCTTCGACCTGATTCGCGATGAGATACCCCACCCTTCCGTCGATTTGGCTTTCGAGATTCGCCCCGGAGTGGGCTATATCCACCTGACCCAGTTCCAGGAAACCACGGCCCAGGAAATCATTGACTCCGTCAACGGATTCGGCAACCTGAAGGGCCTCGTTCTTGACCTGCGCAATAACCCCGGCGGCTTGCTGAGCCAGGCCGTGGAAGTCTGCGACCACTTGCTTGCCAAGGGGCAGACCATCGTCTCGCAGCGCGGGCGCGCCTATCCCGATCAGGTCTATACCGCGACCCACGGCAACGATGGCAAAACATTCCCCATCGTCGTGCTGGTCAACCACAATACAGCCTCGGCTGCGGAGATCGTCTCCGGCGCATTGCAGGATCACGATCGCGCCCTGATTGTGGGCGAAACCACCTTCGGCAAGGGACTGGTCCAGACCGTCTACAACCTTAGCGAAGACACCGGCCTGGCGCTGACCACCTACCACTACTACACGCCTTCGGGCCGGCTCATCCAGCGCAACTACACAGGCGTCTCGCTCTACGACTACTACTACAACCACGCCGGCGCGCTGCCCGCCAACTACACCAATCGCGAAGTCAAGTTGACTGATGCCGGCCGCACGGTCTATGGCGGCGGCGGCATCACGCCCGACGAGAAGATCGACACCCCCAAGAGCAACGATTTCCAGGACGAACTGCTCTTCAAATCGGCGTTCTTCCACTTCGCGCCTTTTTATCTGGCCAATCACACCGTGGACAAGAACTTCCAGGTGGATGACGCGGTGCTGAAGTCGTTCAAGGAGTTCCTGACCAGCCAGAACATCCCCTGGACCGAGGCTGACCTCAATGGCAATGGCGTCAGGGACTGGGTGAAGATCAACATCAGGGAAAAGATGATTACCAGCCAGTTTGGCGAGCTTCAAGGTCTGCGCGTACTCGCGGAGTGGGACCCGATGATCCAGAAGGCGCTGACCTACCTTCCCGAAGCCCAGGCCCTCGAAGAACACCGCCCACAAGGTGCTGGCCGAGAAGGCCCAGGCACGCAACGAAGCAGGCGAACATGCACCGGCCCAGTAGCACAACCTCTCGCATCGCATAACAGCAAAAGGCCATCCCCGCGCGGATGGCCTTTTTGCTGCCTGAATCGGCGGGCAGCCCAGGCCCAAACCGGCCACAAAAATGGGTGCCTCCGCTCTCGTCCGTCGCCCGAACAATTTTTCGGCGTGCTGATGTTGGCAAAAGGCGACAATCCAATGGGCGACAATCCAATTAAAAAAACAAACAAGCTGTCATCTTGAGCGGAGCGTAGCGGAGTCGAAAGATCTACGGTTGCTTTTCGGAGCTACTGCCGGTTTGGCCACCAGAGGACCGAATTCCTTAGATTAGGCCGCTCTCTCCTACGCGTTGTCATCCTGAGGAGCGCAGCGACGAAGGATCTGTGGTTGCCCTTCGGGTTATTTCCGGATTGGCCACTTCGCAGAACACTGAGCAAAACGTTGATCTCTACATCTGCGTGTTTCAACCCGCTTCTCCGCATCCAAGTCTTTGAGGTGAATTGGGATGCGTGAAAGAATCGCCATGGCGCTCGTGTTGACCGGGCTCTTCGCATTTGCAATCGGTTGCAAGAAACAAGTCGATCAGGCGGAATTTAAATCCGCGATCAACAAGTCCTTCACCGGCCGGCACGAATGTGTGTGGCCCGCGCCAACAAAGCTGCCGGCTCAGGTCGACCCCTCCAAAGACGAGGATGTCCGCGACTACGACGCGCTCACCGATGCCGGCCTTCTCATTCGTGGCTCCGCGGAAAAGACGCGCTTTCTCGTCGGCTCCAAACAGGTCAATCAGTACGACCTCTCCGACAAGGGACGACCCGCCTGGACTCCCGATCCCAACCGGCCCGGTTACGGCAACTTCTGCTTTGGCCACTTCAATGTCACCGCCATCAACCACGCCACCCCCAACGACCCCTCCAACCCCACGCAATACACCGTCAATTACAGTTACGAGGTTGAAGGCCTCCCCGACTGGGTCCGCACCCCCGAATCGATGAGGACCTTTCCCAAGATCGCTGCCGACACATCCATCCAGTCGGCGACCGCCACCCTGGTCGAAGGCACTAACGGAGGCTGGGCTGTCGTACCTCCCCAACCCGCGCAATAGCTGATGGAGAGTCGATCCCGCGTGACCAACAGGAAGTCCCCAATCTTGGGTAAGTTCCTGTTGGCCCACAATCCGCCCGGAACTCGGAAACTTGGCTCAATGAGTGACTCGCCCTGTTGGCGTCACTCCCGATGTTTCATATGTCTGGAGCAGTGAGAGATCAACGTGGGTCTACGATGAAACGGGATGCTTGGTGCAGAACCTGGCGTGATGTCCAAGTTCCCCGCAACTCCAGCACCGCCAATGCTCAGGACAGTTGCGCGCATAGTGACCTATCTTTCCGCAATTCCAGCACCGCAGAAACAAATAGCAGTAGATTGTGATTGGAAAGAACCCAATCATCAAGAGGATCTTGACAACCGTCAAGATAATTTGGGTGGCTTTCAGTATGGACCTACATACCTTGGCACGCGTGCTATCTCCTGCGGTAAGCCGCCTCCTAAAGATGAAAATCACCAAGACGGTCCAAAAAGCGACATTCAGGGCCATACCGAATGCCTGAAGTTCGAGCGATACGCCTGGTGGCAGGCTCTTCGGTGATTGGGAAACGATTGTCGATGTGGAAGTGGAGGGAATAACTGGGTCTGCAACTGTCGAATGATGTGTTTGTGCCATCGCCTCACCGTACAAAACTAAACTTCTGTCGTTGAAGGTCTTATCGGCACCCACTTCACACAATTTAACCAATATGAAAAACGAGAGTAATAGGCCGTAGACGAAAAGCAGGAAAGCAGGAAACCCAGAGCGGCTACCTTCGTGCGGCTCACACGCAATCACTATTGGCGCCAAATCCGCCATTGCACGCATTGAGCCGCTAGACTGAATTCTAGGGTTCCGGTCGAGTCACCGGCCGCCCGGCAGTTACTAGCCCGCCGATACGGCGGACGGCTCACGTCGGACAGCACTGAAAAATCCTTGCATTTTTATTGGTGGCCCGCACAAGCGCGGGACACGACCCGGGCCGCCGTCCTGAACCCAGCACGATGGTAACCACTCGCAGGTTACTAGCAGGTAGGGGGGTAGGGGGTGGGTCCTTTTCTCCCCGCGACGAGGGCGGCCGCATTTGCCGCTTCTTCATTCCTCCCCATTGTGCGCCGGATCGCGATAATTATCTGCAAAAGAAAATCTGAATGCCGGGATGGCTAAATGATGGCGGGTTGACCGGGCTTCAGGGTCCTGACGAAAGAGTAACTGCCGAGTGGGCCACAATACGGCCGGAACGAGCTGAATCACATGCAAAACCTCGATTTGACTTTATGATCGCGCCTAAAGCGAGAAGACATGCAGGCAGAAAGAAAGCATTCGACTGGCCTTCTCGAAGAAGCTGTTCTCGGGTTCTCTTAGCGTTCTGTCCCAGCTTCCTCTCGCTCAAGTTCGGCCAGATAGACCTGAACCTCCTGGGATGACATTTGCTTATATATACCTAGCCGCCAACTGAAATCGGAGTCGAATCCGAGGCGTTTTGCCTGGAGGAGCGACCGCCGCTGTTGAGCATCCAGATCATTCAACCTGATTCCACCCCAGATGCTATTCAAATCCAACTCAGAACGTTGTTCGGGACCAATGACTAAGGTTGGACACTCCCGTACAACCTGTCGAACGAACACCCGCACATTAGGATGGCAGTGCCGCCATGATATGGCGAGACGTCCGTCTTCATTCGTTACGCGCACCAGATAGCTTGAACCAGGCTCGCCACAGCACCCGAGTGCATCGCAGCACTGCGGAAACGAAGGAATTTGAGCAGAAAAGCTCTCCGCTACCGACGGTGCAAGCTCAATCACTAGACGATCAGCAAGTTTGGGCTTCGGCCCATACAAATACGCTTCGACAGTGCGGATCGAAATCGAGGCGACCTCTGAGGCTTCGAACACGATGACATCCGGCTCATCGACGCCATCCGGAGCCGTCTCACGCGTCATATAAAGCCGAAGGTAGACCTGCCCGGCATAGACCGCTGCGCACCAGTTGCGCCGGGAGGATTTTGTTAACCAAAGCACCCACGCATTCAAGGTAAGAAAAAAGAACATTGCGAGCCAAGCCGCCGATCGCACCGGAACCAGAAGGCTCAAGACGATGGCGATCAATAGGACTATTAGGTCGAGAGAGCAGGCGTAAACAAATGCGGGCCAGTATCGGCTAGCCCGAGGGTTTGCCGAATCGATGCAGCGAGCTACTTCCGGTGTATCAGAACGCACGAGCTTCATTTGGATTTATACCAACAGCATACGCCGGTTCGCGAATGGTCTTGGATGCTGTTTCCAACGATTTCGAGAACTTTGAGATGGTTGCGAGTGAGGTCGCAAGGTGGGGCGGGATTGCCGTCAATGAGGAGCACACCAACCGCATCGAGCGTCTTCTCATGAGGCTTCTAGCCGACAAAAGAATCGCAGCCTATGCGCCTTCAGGAGCAGAAAACCTCATGATTCCCACCGAGGCGAAAAGTCAGAACATTAGAAACTTGTGGTTCTACATCAAGAAATAGAGCATGGACGGATTGCCCAGGGAAGAGTCCGGCTACAAAAAATGCACCCCTATCTTTGAGCAGGTTCCTTTTAGAACTTGAAGATGAAGTGCATAAGGGAGAAAAAGACGACCAAGTAAAGTACCACGACGCCGAATCTGTTCCATTCTCGTTTCGATTTTGGCCACCAGACCCAGCACGCAACGGCTGCTAACAAGGCGTTCGGGCCAACAACCAGAACCTGCAACCAACTCGGCCATTCTGAAAAAGGCGTGACCATTCAGTTGATTCTACTGCTGAACCGCCCATAAATTTGAGTTTGGGATCGAGTGGCCGCCCAACCGGAAAAAACCACTTGAGCACCATTTGCCGCTCGGGGTTGTCAAAGATATAACTTCCGGTTGGGCCACCACTCGGGAGTTAGATGAATTGCTCTGCCCTTCGCCGTCAGACGGGAGCAATGCCTTGTGGTCCTGTTCCACACCGTATCAGTCGCGAGCTTTGGTTGCCGCGAATCGCAGTCGTACGTAGTCGGCAACCCAGGTTCCATTGGCATCGCGAAGTTGCGGTTCCAAGACCATCCGAACCTCCTGCAGATAGTCGCTGCGAGCTTCGTCGGAGAAGCCTTGAAAAAAATTGAGCGCAAAAGTTTCCAAGTAACCAATGATGTCGCCGGGCAATGGAGTTGGACGCGGGATCAGCGCAATGCTATCGACGCGAAACCCTGCGCGTTCCAGCCTGGTGGCGTAGTCGCCGGGTGTGGGGAAATACCACGGAACGCGAGCCTCGCCATCAAACCCACGGCGGTCCAATGCTTGAACCAGAGCAGTCCGGATCTTGTGAACGCAACCGTGGCCTCCGCATTCAGCAACAAATCGGCCGCCTGGTTTCAAAGAACGATACACTCCAGCAATCATCACATCTGCACGCTTAATCCAGTGCAGCACGGCATTACTAAACACGGCATCGAATTCTTCGTTGTACGGCAGGTCTTCGCCGCTGATCGCCGATGCGTTCAAGCCGAGCTTCCTCGCGGCTTCGATCTGCGGAACGCTCGAATCGACCGCAACCACTTCACAACCCAGATCCGCTAGCTTTTTCGTGAGTACGCCGTCTCCGCAACCAAGATCGAGGATCCTTTCGCCGGGCTTAGGTGCAAGCAAATCCACGACGGGCGATCCTAAGTCGGATACGAATCTCGCGTTTCGCGCATAAGACGCCGGGTCCCAAGTTTGTGCTGTGGACATGGCCGCAATGATAGCAGCTTAAAGTTTGATTGCGCGAAACGTCCTGCATGGTCACGCAGCGTCGAGCGATCTACGGGTAGGTCCTGGATTACCCCCCATTCGGAAGTGGCAATAATATATTTGACACACAAGTTTGGTTGGTCCAGAATTGTTCCTGCACGGGGGCAATATGGAAGTGACTCAACTGATGGCCGTAGGCTGTTTTGTTCTTGCCGTACCTCAGGGAATCGAAGCTGCTCTCAAGTTAACCGAACGCGGCAAAAAGAAGGGGGCGAACATGCCTCCATCTAGAACCGTGTTCGCAGTTGTCATGCTCTTGGTTGCATTTCTGGGGGTCGGATTTGGAGTTTGGCTCTTGGACCATCCAATAAAACCGAGAGTTGTAGTGCAGACTAAGACCATCGAAAAAATAGTGTCTATTCCATGCCCCGCGATTAAAACTGGACCGGCGACGGCCCGAGCGGGAAAGGGAGGCACAGCAATTGGACATTCAGGAAGCGGAGACACGAACACTATTACGCCACCACCTCAACCAAAATGAAAGGCGTTTTTGGATGTGTGCTTTATTCATCACGCTTTTAGGGATTAGCCCACTTGGAGCACAGAACGCGACGACTACCGGAAAAGCGACTGCTACAGGAGAATGCGCCGTGTCGCACAGCGGCAATAATGACGTAATCACGATTGAGAACTGCGGCATTGGAAAGGAGCAAGCAGACAAGATAGTCGAGATGTTAAAAGCTGTTCTGGCGAATTAAAAAGAAGATACCCGCGACGCTAAACTTGACGAACTCCTAGAGTTGGCTCGGCGGGCAGCTAACCCCTACGGGACCGTAACCACCTATGAACCAAACGGTGTTCGACGGAGTACCACGCAATCCCTCGGACAAATGAGGGCAGACGACGGTGGTTTGGGCGCTTTTAAAGCAATGGTTGAGAAATCGAAGAGCGGGGACTGGCAGAATCTACTCACACTCACGCAACAAGCGATGGAATCCTTTCCAGGTTGGTTCACACCTCGACTATTTCTTGGACAAGCACAAATTCGCTTATGCAAAAAAGAGGAGGCGATAAAATCCTTGAACCAGTTCTTAAGTGATACAGATGGAGCGACGGCATACGCTGCTATGCGAAGCGATGCCCAGCGTTGGCTTTCTGAAATGCAGTCAGATCAATACGCCACAATGTGCCCGGTCCAAAGTGGGGCACCAAAGTGAAACCTGAATACCAGCACGGAGCGGAAGCGCGAAAGAACTTTGAAGACCACAATGAGTAAGCTCTTTCGCGTTCCGAAAGACTGAAGCGAGAAACCCAAGCCTAAGAAGGCTTCAGAGCCGGAAGAGAAGCAGAAGTGATGCGTTTGCCGCGTCCCCACCGTTTGCAGCCGTGTGTCAGTCTGCTCCCTGTCCCGTCAGTTGGGTGTAGGTGAGGCGACGGCCTACGATCTGCGCTCATCGCGAGAGCGAAGCGGTCTTCATCGGTGAGCGGATTGTCTTTCGTGGCGCGATTGTTGTACCGGAACACTTGCTCAGTGACGTAGCGGTCAAGGTGGAACGGCTCGACTGCAACGTATGTTCCTTGCAGTCCTCTCTTGAGCAGACTCCAGAAGTTCTCGATTCCCTGAGTGTGGACCTGTCCGCGAACATACTCTTCACGTGGTTCACGGTTTCGTGAACGAAGTCCTTCGCGGCGCAGGTCTTGTAATCGCGCCAACCCATCGGTGTAGACGGTGGACTTCTTTTCGATATTCCGAGAATTTCGGCTTGCAGAGGGCTTCGCGCTTCACGTTCTGGAATGACCTTAGCACGGACCTGGCGCGATTCACGGTCAAGCATTCCCATGACAGAGGCTTTTGGTGCACGTCCGCAAACGTGCGGCACGTAATCAGGATTGAGACCGGTGCTGTGTACTCATCAGCGAAATTTCTTGCCGTGACCGGATCGCGTTTGCCAAGTGCATGTTCTTCGGAAAGCCGCCGACAAAGGTTTCGTCGACTTCAACGGGGCCACCTTCCGAGCCGCCCATCTTCACAATCGATCCGTTTTTCATCGCTTCACGGATGCGGTGCAGCATGAACCATGCCGACTTTTGAGTGACTCCGAGGGCCCGGTGCAGTTCGTAGCTGGAGATGCCGTTCTTGCAGTTGCAGATCATCCAGACTGCCGTCATCCACTTGTCGAGCCCGATCGGCGAATCCTCGAAAATCGTCCCAACCTTGACCGTGAATTGCTTCTTGCAGCCATTGCAGAACCAGAGTTTCCGGGTCTTCACAAACGAGTTGCTTTCCGATTCGCAACGCGGGCACGTAACCTTGTCGTCCGGCCAGCGGAGAAACTTGGCATAGTCAAAAGCGCGGTCAGTGTCTGCGAAGTAAACTATTGCTTGCTGGAGAGTTACAGGCTTTTTCATCTTTCGCACCTTCTTATCTAAGAACAAGAATAGCGCGAATCTGACTTGTGTGTCAAGTATGTTATTGCCTCGGAAGTTACCATTTGAGTAACACCTCTGAGCGGCTCCGCGCCGTTGCCAAATCTGCAACTTCTCGAAACAGGCAAATCGTGGCCGTTCGGCCAACTTATGCCGTTTTTGACGAAAGCCCAGGAGCCGCCGCGCCATCGACCCTCACCAAAAGATTCTCACCGGACGTTGCAGATTATTTCTCCGCCAAGCGGACAATCAACATTGTGGTTCCTGATCCGTGAGTTGTGGGCAGGAGGGAAACGGGGATGTGACCGGTCTATACCGAAAACACCACCCCCTACCCCCTACCCGGTAGCAACCTGGAATAGGTTACTACCGGGCTAAATCGAGGCGACGGCCGGGTCCCTCGGGGCTCAGCTTCAGAAATCGAGCCGTAGCGACATCTGGATCTGCCGCGGGCTGCCGATCGTGTGAGTCACAATGCCTAACCCCGACGGGCAGGCATAGAAGCTGGAGTTGGACTGGGACCCACTGGCCGTGCATCCGGAAGGAAGTGGGGTCGTGCCCGCCGTCGGAAATGCGCTGTAGAACTGGTTTTGCGACACCTCGTTGCCGGGAACGTCGAAGCTGCTGGTATTGGTCAGGTTGTAGACGTCGAAAGTGTACTTCAGCCTGTAGCGATCACTGAGAGGCGTGACCTTCACCAATGAGGCGTCGGCGCGTTTCTGGAATGACTGGCGGAAAATGTTGCGCTGGCCGGAGGTGAAGCCAGTTTCAAATGGATCAGAGGCAGGGATTGCGCCGTTGAGGCCCCCAGCCGCAAGAAGTGGAAGGGTGAAGCACTGGGGCTTCAAAGCCGATACCCCGGTAACGGAGAACCATGCGCCCGAAGCGTGTGTCAAAGCGCTTTTGGCCGAGCAACCATTCGCCAGCGGCACAACCGGGTTGGTGATGCCGTCTGCAGTGGAGTAGTAGATGCTGCCGACGGCGCCTGAGAAATCAATGATGCTGTACGGTTGACCGCTCTGCAACACGGTATCGCCCAACAGAGCCCACCCGTCAGCCAGCTTGCCTGCGAGTGAGTGCTCCTTGGCGAACCCCGGAATTTGATAGATGTAGTTGATGCTGGTCACATGCGTACGATCGTAGTCGGACGAACCATATCCGCTGCGCAAATCCAGCGGATTATCGCCATTGTAGAAAAGGCCAAGCCCACTTTGTTCGTCGAGAGCATGTGACCAGGTGTAAGAAGCTCCCACCTGGATTCCGTGGCTCATGCGTTTTTCAACATGCGCCTGGAGTGCATTGTAGTCGTCAATTCCCGCTGCTACGTACTTGATGGATTCCGCCGCATATCCAATGTATGGGACGCGGAGATCGACATTGCCGCCCTCGTAGTTGGCCAGATAGCCGGTGCCGGTGGCGCTGCCGGGCGCCAGTGTCGCGCCGCCCACGTTATAACCATAACTGTAATTCTGCTGGTAGGCGCTGCCGGCAAGTGCCGGACTTGTAGGAGAAGCAATCGTTGGCTGGTTGAATGGCACCGGAATCACCTGGTGGCGGCCCAAATTGCCGACGTAGCCCAACTCGATGGCGAGGTCGTTGCGAGGCTGCCACTGGATGTCCAGCGTGTAGTTGAAGGTGTAGGGAAGCTTGTTGTTGCGGTCGTAGACGCCCAGCGAGATTGGCTGACCATTGTTGATAAGACCCGGGCTGCCGTTGATCGTGCAGGAATCCGGCACGCCGGTGTTCACGATGCTGCAGGCGTTGGGAAGGAAATTGCTGAGATCCGAAGCCTTGGGATTGCTGGGGGCGGCGTATTCGAGGCTGGTGCCATAGGGATTCTCAAGATTGCCGGTCTCGGCTGTCGGTGGCCCCGTGGGCGGGCCGAAGCCGCCGTTGCCGCCGCAGGTGGGAATGAAGTAGGAACCGTAATCACCGTACAGCGATTGGGAAGTCGTCGGGCAGCTTGATGCGTTAACAAAGGGAAGTTGCTGGTTGACGCCGAAAGGGCCGCCGGTGACAGTGCCGATGGCGTAGCCGGGCGAGAAGTAAGTGAACAGTTCGCCGCGATCGTAGTACATGCCGCCGCCGGTGCGGACGACCACCTTGTTGTGGAAGATGCCGGGCTGCCATGCCGCGCCCACGCGCGGGGCGATGCCCCACTGGCGGCCGGTGAGCGTGGTGTTGCTCACGCCTGGTGGTGCCGTTGGCGTTGTTGCCGGCGATGATCAAGCCGGGGTTCTCGATGATGTCGGAGCCGACGTTGTAGCTGTAGAGGCTGGGGTCGAAGTTGAAGATGCGCCCGTATTTCTCCGTCAGGCCGCCGTCCCAGTCATAGCGGACGCCCGCGGTCAGCGAGAGATTCGGCGTGATCTGCCACTTGTCCTGCACATAGGTGCCGAGTTGGTTGGCGCGGTAGTAGCGGCTGGCGTCGCCCTGCAGGAAGGAGGTGACGTAGAAGCCGGTAGCCGAGCTGCCGGGGCTGACAAAGCCCTGCATGAACTGGCTGAAGTCGTCGGTGGCAATTGTGCCCGTGCCGGTGCGCTTGTCGATGGTGTTGAGCTGGGTGTAGGTGTAGCTGGCGCCAAAGCTCAGGGTGTGCTTGCCGAGTATCCAGATGGCGTTACCCGAAGGAGCCAGGCGATTCTGGAAGACACCGGTGTTGGCGGACTGCGATTCCGCGTTGGGGCCGATATTCAGGTATACGTCGCTCACGCCCGTCGGCTGATATTGCCCCAGCACGTTGTAGATGGAGATGCCCGGAAAGTAATTCGACCCGAACACGTTGATGGATCCCGTGCCCGCCGCACCGCCAGGGATGGAATTGGGGCCAAAGGCTTGCTCATTGTCGCCATAGATCTTCTCGCGAATAACGCCCAGCGTTTGGGTGGTGCTGAGGTTGGACTTGAGGATCAATGTGTTGGTGATGGAGCCGACCTGCGCGCCGGAGTCCAGGTGCTCGGTAAAGCCGGGCACGCTCGAGTAGGAATAGGGCGCGACGGTGGGATCGTGCTGGTAGAAGTACTTGAGGCTGAGAGTGTCTTTCTTGGTGGCGTCATAGTCGAGGTCGGCTACGGCCTGATCGGCGGTAAAACGGCCGGTACCAGGGATGAACGCGTTATCAAGATGGGCGACCGTGGGAGCGGTTCCATGGAGTCCATCGTTAGGGATGAGCCACTTGCCGGGCTCTCCTGGAAGAGACGGGGAGTTAAACAACGCCAGGGCCAGGGGATCGACGTTTGCGACCGAGATGTTGGGGTTCTCGATGTTGGCGCCAAACGAGCCGTTGGTCACATTCACCAGGCCGCCGGCAGAACGGTCATCGGTCAGGCCGACAGGAACGTCGAGGAACGAGTCGCCGATCTCCTGGTCCGAGACGTGCAGGTGCTGATATCCGAGGAAAAAGAAAAGTTTGTCTTTAATGATCGGACCACCCACATTGCCGCCTGCAACGTAGCGGTGCAATTCGGGCACTTTATCGTCCGAAGGCACGTCTGGATCCTGGTTGAAGAAGAATGGAGCCGCGTTGAGCCAGCTCGTACCGCGGTGAATGTAAGTCGTGCCGTGCAGGTTATTCGTCCCTGACGCGGTGCTCAGATCAATGTGCGCTCCCGAGGTGGACCCTTGCGTAGCGTCATACATTGAAGCATTGACGCGAACCTCTTGCAGAGTCTCAGGTGCGGGGGTGGGAATGGCATTTCCGATCGAGAGATAGATTGAAGCCGCGGACGGGATCACGCCGCCGCCGCCGCCTGGGCTGGTCTGCACGCCAGTGCTGTTGATGACGCGTGCCGAGGCCACCTGGCTCGTGCTTTTGCCGTTGAACAGGTTGCTGGCATCAACACCGTTCAGCGAAAAACTGTTGCTCGTGTCCCGTTGTCCATTAGCCCAGATCGGCTGGTTTCCCAATCCCGAGTCGGCACCGGTCCCGCTCGGCAACTCCGCGCTCACTCCCGTGGATTGCGTCGCCAGGCCTGTGAAGCTGCCAGTGGCCAGCGGTACGGCATCGATCTGCGTCTTATCCAGCACGTAGCCCACTGTGGTGTCTACCGCGTTCATCAGCGGCGATGCTTCCACCTCGACGGTGGTCGTGGTCTGGCCCACCTTGAGTGCGGCATTCACTGTGGCTGTGCGATCAGCCTGTACCGCAATATTCTGCGTCTTCTGCACGTCGAATCCGGTGGCCGTATAAGTCAGCGTATAGGTGCCGATCGGCAGGTTCACAAAGGTGTAGCTTCCGGTCCCGTTTGTCTGCACGGTGCGCGTCAGCGAAGTTTGCTCGCCAACCACGGTGACCGTGGCATTGGGAATCACGCCGCCCGACGCATCCGTCACCGTACCGGTGATGCCGCCGAGTGTCTGCTGTGCCGGCAAGGTAGAACAACACAGCACTGCGGCTGCCGTGATCGCGAGCAACCGGGAATGCAGAGTTGAGAAAATGCTCATGGAATGGTTCAAGTCGAATGGCCTCGAAAATGAAAATTCCCAAGGTCGTTTTGAAGGGACCTGGAGCCTTGGGTTCAGTTTGAAATCTGGAATTCTGATTGTTCAAAAAGGCGGAAAAATTGAAGGTCTTGTCGTGAGTTGTGCCCGCTGCCGGGATCTGATTTTGCTTGGGCTTAAAGGCAACTATAGAATACCCGCTCCGGTATAAAGATCATCTAAAAATCGCCGCTTTCCCGCCCGGAGATTTCGAGCTGCGTGGCAGTCCTTGCCGACCGCTCAAGCCTTGTGCAGACGCCCCGAGTTGGCCGATCGGCTCGAGTCGTGCAATTCCCGGGCAAATCGACTCCAACCTGTGCCGAAAACAGACCCGGCAAGCCGGCGCGCTTGGGATTTCGCACGACAGCCAATTAGCATGAGCCATGCTGAGGGCCAAGGGGCCGCCGGTCCAGAAAGCCGCTCATCGAGGTCGCCGTCGTGATTACCCGCACTGCAAAGATGCTCCTGCTGGCCGGCATTGCCGTTTATTACACGCTGGTCATCTTCAATAACCTCACCGATTTCGGCTCAAATTATCAGTTTGTCCATCACGTTCTGGCGATGGACGATACCATCCCCGGCAATCACGGCATGTGGCGGGCCCTGCCGTCTCCGGCGATTCAACTCGCCTTTTACCTGTCCATAATCGCCTGGGAAATCGCCAACACGATCCTGCTCTGGTGGGGAACTGTGAACTTGTTCCGGGCTCTCAACAGGCCCGCCGCCACCTTCACCGCAGCCAAACGCGTGCCCGTCATGGCGCTCACGCTCTCGATGCTGATGTGGCTGGTTGCATTTCTTTCCGTCGGCGGGGAGTGGTTCCTGATGTGGCAATCGCACACGTGGGACGGTCGCGAAGCCGCATTTCGCATGTTTGCCGTTGTAGGGCTTGTGTTGTTGCTTCTGCTACAGCCCGACACCGAAAATCAGCCATGACCCGTCACGCCGCCTGCGCTGAGGCACGCTTCCGCCGCAAAGCGTACCATGCGATTCCCGCGCCGATATACGCGAGATAAATATAGGGAATGCGCGCATGGGTGGCATCGGACGTGGACCGCAGATCGAACACGGTGATGAGCACAAGCACCACCACGGTGACCACGCTGACCGCTGCAACCGCATGAGAGTGCTGCCCCAGCGCCCGGCGCGCGAAAGGCAGCGCGACCGCCACAAGGGCATACGCGGTGAGGAAGCCGAATACCGAAAGCGATCCCAGCAGGTCGTACATGTCCGAGCCCGTAAATCCGCGAAGTTGCATCGCCGCGGTGGCGCCGAACATGATCCCGACGCACAACGCAATTGCCGCTCCCGGCGTACCGTGCTTGCGGCTGGTGCGTTCAAACGCAGTGGGAATCAGCTTGCCATGCGCCATCCGCATCAACACGCGAGCGGCCGCTGTGATGCAGGCCAGAACACACGCCACCATGCTGACCAAGGCGCCGAAGTCGATCGCCATTCCCAGCGCGGGGACGCCAGCTCTTGTCGCCAGCAGGTGCAGCGGGCTTGTGGATTCGCTCAGCTTCGCGGATTCCCCGCGAAACCCCAGCACTTCGGAGTACGAACAGAGCATGAAGAACACGCCGGCAATCACGGCCGATTGCAGCACCGCGCGGGGAATCGTGTGCAGCGGGTTCCGCGCTTCGCTGCCCAGTGTCGTCGCGCTCTCAAATCCAACGAAGCTGAACATCGACAGCACCAGCGCCGGACCCAGCGCAGAGAACGACACGCCCTTCAGACGGAACTGATCCATATCGATGTGGAGGCCAAAGCGTATCGGCATCACCGTCAGCACCACAACGATCAAGCTCACCGAACACACTTCGATCCACAACATCAACTCGGCAGAGAGCTTTACGTCGCGATAAGCCACAAATCCTGCGGCCGCGCAGACAACCGCGAGAACGGGCAATGCGGCCGGCGTCCAATGAGCGAATTGAAGCGAAAGCAGGTTGATGTAATAAAGCGCTCCGCCTGCCACCGACGCACCCGTGGCCAGGTACGCCAGCAGCAGCCCCCATGCGGCGGTAACCCCAAAAATAGGCGGCAGCGTATTCGCGGTATAGCTATAGAGCGATCCCGGCGAGGCCGACAGCCGCGCAAACCGGCTCACGCAGAATCCCACCAGGAGGATTGCCCCCGTCGCCATCAGATAGACAAACCAGGTGGCGTTGCCCGCCAGTGCGAAGACCAGCGGAATAGTCAAAGACGGCGAAGTCGAGGGCGCCACGGCGGAGATCGATTGCGCCAGCGTTTCGATCGGTCCAAGCACGCCGGCATGCAGGCCAAAGTTTTCAGGCGCGCTTTGCTGTGCATACACTTCGCCTGCCGTGCTCGTCTGATCGGTCACCGGTCCGCCCTCAATCTTGTCAACGGGTTGCTCTAGTCTTGCCTGCGATTCATCGCGAAGTCAAGGTTCGCGCGGTACACTGGAGCAGATGACCGTCCCCGCCATCATCCTTGCTGCAGGTGCGAGCAATCGTCTTGGGCAGCCCAAGCAGCTCCTTAAGTATCGCGGAAAAACCCTCCTCGAACATGCGCTTCGTGCTGCCAGGGAAGCAGGTGCCTCACCCGTGCTGGCCATGCTTGGAGCTCATTTTGCGCCCATCTGCGCCATGATTCCGTTTGATGACGCTATTCCCGTGCTCAACGATCATTGGGAAAAAGGTATCTCGAGTTCGATCCACGCCGGTTTGAGCGAATTGGAAGTCCGAGCGCCCGATGCTTCCGGGGCGCTGGTGATGAGTTGCGATCAGCCGCATCTCACGGCAAAACATTTGCGCGCGCTACTCAAAGCGTTTATGGGGCAGCCAACGCCCTCCATTGTTGCATCGGCATATTCCGGAGTGCGAGGCGTGCCGGCCATCTTTCCCCGCTCTGTGTTTTCAGAGTTGCTCGCGCTTCGCGGGGACAAAGGTGCGCGTTCGCTGCTGGTTGAGCCGTCGTGCCCGGTCATTGCCCTCCCGTTCCCAGGCGGCGAACTGGACATCGATCTTCCCGCCGACCTTGCGCAGCTTGAATAGGAGTCAGCGTTCCACCGTGGCCTCAATGGAACCGTGCGGCTCATCGATGGGCACAAAAATATGGTTGGGATTGTCCTGGCCAAACGGGCTCAGGTCTGCGAGCAGATGGTGCAGGTTGGGCATCGTCAGTGTGATACGCGCAATCTCGGGCGCCGCATCCAGAGCTGCTTTGCCCATGTCAAACAGCGTGTGCTGCACGCTCATGCTGTTGTGCGCAGCAAACTCCTTCAGCAGTGCTTCGACGACGCGCGAGCGAACCGTTGCGTAATCGGGATCAGCCGCTGCGTAATCCCACTTCGCCGTAGCACGCGTGCCGAGAATACGATCCGTCGCGGGCTTGAGCGTCGTCAGCTTATCTTTGATGTAGCCGGTGAATGCTGATTTGGTCGTCTTCAAAATCACTAACCCGTCTACGCCCGAAGTGACGGACCATTCGCGGCCCTGGTCGCGAACCGCCCGCACCGTATTCACCTCCGGCCCGTTTAACTTGAAGGCCGTCGCCTCCGGCGCACCATCCACAACCATGTGCTCCCAGCTCTTCTCTTCAATCGCAACGAGGACTCCGGAGACCTGAGGATTGTTTGGCAGCAAATAATCGCCAAGTTCCATTGCGAATTCTTCAATCGTCGTCGCCTTTGAATTGCGCGCAATAAAGTAGACGGTGTTCTTCATCGTGTCCGTTGGCAAAATCTTGCTGTTGTCGGCAGCCGTGAAGCTGGCCTCGAAATCTCCCTCAAGCATCACGTGGACAGTCCACTCATTAAAGTCGTGATGATCTGCGTGCCGCGTGATGCGCGACAGGCGCACGCGAGATTTACCGTAGCGATTGTCTCCCAGCCTCGCCATCTCTCAGCTTCCTCGGTAGGTCGTGTAGCAGTTGTCGCTCAGCAGGAGCGGCAGGTGATAATGCGCATCTCCTGCGCAGATGAACGTGATTGAAATCTCCGGATAGATACTGGTACGTCCGATCAGCGCAAGATAGTCGCCAGTGTTGAACGTGAGGCGATAGACGCCCTCTCTTGCATCCGGCCCGAGCTCGCTGCAACGGCCGTCTTTGTCAGTAATGCCGTCGGAAATTGTGGTCCACTCTCCAGGCGCGTCGTGCACGCGAACTGCCGGATTCTCGCCAGTGGAAACTTCCATCCAACCGCCACCCTCCTGCATTGCCAGTCGAATCGCGACCCCGGCCGCTGGCCTGCCCAGAACCGTATCCAGCACGTGCGTCGTAATCCTGCTCATGATGCCAGCCACTTTCCCAGGCGAATCTGCATGATCTGCCTCTGTTGTTCGGCCGCCTCGCGCAACTCGGTCGTGCGGTCGTTTGCCAGCCGTCGGTTCAGAATCGCAAGCATCTCTGCGGCGCTCTTACCCATGGCGCATACGATATAAGTGAAGCCGAATCGTTCTTCATAGAGACGATTGCCCTCGGCCAAATCATCCATCACCCGTTCGGACGCCTCTGCAGCCGACGCTTGTTCCTGTCGCGACCACGCCATCGATTTTGCACTGGCATGCGCGGCCTTGCGCTCGCCAATCCGCGGATGGCACGCGAACGCTTCCATCCAATCGGCTTCTTCCATCGTGCTCCACACGCGGTCCGCCTCTGTGCTCAACTCCACAATGCCGTTGAGAGGTCGCAGAGCCACCATCGCCTCTGCCCATCGACGCGCGCCGCAACACGCAATCATCGTTTCCATCGCCGCATCCTCGGGTGCCTGATTCCACTCCGCGAGATTCGCATTCATTGCGCCAACTCTTTCGGCCGCAACTCGAGCAGAAATTCTTCGAGCAGGTTCGCGCCGACGCGTCGCCGATACTCGGCAGTCGAGCGAATATCGTCAATGGGTTTTGCCTCGGCAAGCAGCGCCTGTCGTGCCTCTTGAATCCGATCCGGCGTGACCGCATATCCAAGCAGCGCGGACTCGGTTTGCAATAGCCGCGTCGGAAATGGTGCGAGACTTGCAGCAGCAAGCCTGATTTCGCTGATCACACTGTCGTCGAAAAGCGCCGTAGCAGCCAACGCAACCTTTGCAATCGCCATAGCGCGCCGCGTACCCACCTTGCGAATATATTGCCGATGCTGCGCAAACCGTCGCGGTAGATGAATTGCGAAAAGCAGTTCATCCGCGGCCAGCGCGCAACACTTGTAGCCCGTGTGAAACTCCGCGTAAGCGATGCGCCGTTTGCCTCGTAGCGAAACCAATTCCAGCTCAGCATCGTAAACAAGCAATGCCGGCGAGGAGTCCGCGGCCGGCGATCCATTCACCAGGTTGCCGCCAATCGTTGCACGAGTCTGGTTGGCAATGGCGCCAATCCAACTGGCCGCTTTGTCTAGCAGCGGGAACTCCGTCGCAATTGTGGCGTCTCCACGTAAGTCAGAAAACGTAGTCCCTGCACCAATTGCAACAGTCTGCGACGTCATCTCGATGAAACGGAGATCGGGAATGCCCCACAAGCTGACGAGTTTGCCCGCTTCCAGCCTGCCCGCAGCATGCGCCACCATCAATTCGGTGCCGCCGGCAATCGGTGTCCACTGGCCGGGCGCGCCGGCAAGCAACTCCAGCACATCCGCAAGGTTGCCGGGTGCGATCAGTTCATGCGCTTCCGCGTTACCGCGCACGGGCCGCCTCATTCGTATGTAAATTGGCAGTTTGCGCCGCAGCGGCAATTACCGATTCAAAAATCCGCGTGAAACCCGTGCACCGGCAGAGGTTTCCAGCCAGGCCTTCTCGAATTTCCGCCATGCTGGGGTGCGGGTTATTCGCAAGCAATTGCGTCGCAGCCATCAGCATTCCCGGAGTACAAATGCCGCACTGCGCCCCGCCACATTGCAGAAACGCCTCTTGCAACGGATGCAGCTTGCCGCTTTGCGCCAGTCCCTCAACAGTCTGGACACATGCGCCCTCAGCCTGCAAAACCGGCACCAGGCAACTGTTCACCAACTCGCCATTCATCCGCACGGAGCAGGAACCACACTCCCCTTCGCCACAGCCTTCTTTTGTCCCGGTCAGATGCAGATCTTCGCGCAGCACATCCAGAAGCCGTTTCATCGGCGCCACCTCAACGCGACGTTTTTCGCCATTTACGGTGATTTCGATAGAGGGCCAACTCGCGCTCATACCACCGCCGCCTCTGCGACTGCCTGCGGCGCCGCAAGCTTTTGATACAGATCCTCCGGCAGCAGAGGAATCGAAACAAAACTCACGCCCGTCGCATCCCTGATTGCATTCAGAATCGCAGGCGCAGGCCCATCATGCGGCAGTTCGCCAACGCCTTTTGCGCCATAGCCCCCGTGGCTGAATGGAATCTCTTCAAAGTACACATGAATCGGAGGCACGTCTTCGGCCGTAGGCATAATGTAGTTGGTCATCTGGTTGTTCGCCATGTGCCCGTTCTGCAGCAGCACTTTTTCATACAACGCGTAGCCAATGCCTTGAGCGATGCCGCCTTCAACCTGCCCTCCCGCCAGCACAGGATTGATGACACGGCCGACCTCCTGCACTGCCCAAAACTCCTCAACTTCGGCCGAGTACGTCACAGTGTCTACGGCGACTTGAGCTACTTGAATCGACCACGCATACGCCGGATACGCCTCACCACGATATTTCTGGTCGTCCCAGAACACGCCCGGCGGCGCCTCGTAGCGGCACAGCGAAACGGCATCACCGTTTTTGGCGCGATATCGTTCGCACGCTGCGAAAAACTCCGCGCCTGTGTAGTGCTCGCCCAGCCCGGCTTGCTCGCGCAACATCTCAACAAGCTTTAAACACGCGCGCTCGATGAGCCGACCCACCACCATCGCGGTACGCGAAGCTACAGTGGGTCCGCTGTTCGGAACGATTCTTGTATCGGCAGGCGCCATCACCACATCGCCATAGTCGATGCCAATGGCCTCGGCCGCAATCTGCGTAAGCACCGTGTTTGTGCCCTGGCCAAACTCCGTGCTCGATACCAGCACGCGCACTTTGCTCTCTGAAGTTACGTCCACGCCTGCAAGCGAATTCAAATAGCGTTCCCCCGAGCCCGTAAAACCCGAGCCATGATAAAAGGCCGCAATGCCCATGCCGCGTTTGACCGGACTTCCCAAATTTTCTTTAGCGAACCGCGCACGCTTTGCGTGATAGCCGCTCTCCGCGAGCGCACGATCCAGCAGCTTTTCCAGGATCACCGGCTCGCGCATCACCTGCTCCGTTGCCGTCGTATCGCCATCGTGGAGGAAATTTCTGCGGCGCAATTCAACTGGATCCATGCCGATGGCCGCGGCAATCTCATCCATGTGCCGTTCGACGGCGAAGATTGCCTGCGGTGCACCAAAGCCGCGAAACGCGCCATAAGGCACGGTGTTCGTCGCCCATGCGCGCGAGTTGATGCGCACGTTCGGACAAAAATATGGTCCAGGCGAATGAAGCGTGGCGCGCGAAAGCACCGTAGATGAGAGCGTGGAGTACGCGCCGCCATCCGTCGCCAGCTCGATCTCCATGGCCCGTAGCTTGCCGTCTTTATTGAGCGCCGTGCGATGCCGAATGCGCGAAGGATGGCGCTTCGTCGTTGCGGCCAAATCTTCCATGCGGTCGTAGACCATCTTCACTGGATGCCCGCTTTTCATCGCAAGCAGGGCCGCATGTGCCGCAAGCGTCGAAGGATAATCTTCCTTGCCGCCAAACGCCCCGCCCGTTTCCGTCTGGATCACGCGCACCTTGTCTTCAGGCAAATCGAAAATCGAGAGCAGCGATTTGTGCACGTAATAAGGGCACTGCAGCGAACCCCAAACCGTTACGCCTGTCTCCGCGCTGTATTCGGCAATCACGCCGTTATTTTCAATGTAAAGATGCTCCTGCGCGCCAGTGCGATATTCGCCTTCTACGATGTGCGCAGCATCGGCCCAGGCAGAATCCACATCGCCTTTTTCCAGCAGAAAACTCTTTAGCAAGTTGTCCGCGCCCCATACAACCACATCTCCGCGCTCGCTCTCCTCAATAGTGAAGATAGGCGGCAACGGCTCGTATTCAATCTTTACGGCTGCAACTGCTTCGCGCACCTTGTTCTTGTTGGGATGGGCCAGCAGCACGATCGGCTCGTCGCAATGGTTCATCTTTCCATCAGCGAGGCAGGGTTGATCGGTATGGATGAGTTGAACGTGATTCTGTCCGGGAATATCGCCGGCGGTGACAACCGTAAATTCGTTCCAATCGATGCGGCGGTCAAAGCCGATTGAGAGAATCAGCCCGCGCGGAATCGTGCTGCGAACCGTGGCCCCAAACCACATTCCTTCGCGTTCCATGTCGTCGACGTAAAGCGCGCGGCCCGTCAGCTTGTCCGCCCCTTCTTTTCGTGGGACGGGGAAGCCAACGATGCGGGTTTTCGCTTTCGTGCTCATGGTCGAGGAAGCCGCAAATCACCGTGCGGGTTGAGGCATAGCATACATCCAAGCGCAACAGTTGCAAAGCGCCCGGTTCAGCTTGCAAGCATTGCCAGCGTGCGCGCCAGCAAGTGTACGCCGCTCCCAATCCACTCCGGTGAAGCATACTCGTCGGGCCGGTGACTCACCCCGCCGCGGCAGGGAATGAACAACATGGCAACCGGGTAATGTGAGCCATGAACAGCGAATCGTGATAAGCGCGACTCACCATTCTCTTGTAGCTCTTTCCCGCCTCTGCCGCTGCCGCCTCCATCACCGCCAGGATCGTCGCATCGCACGTAGCCGGCAGATCGGCATTTACCAGGGTGGCTGTGATCGTTAGGCCCCGCCTGCTGGCGACCTCTGCGCAGGTCGCTTTCAAGGCATCAAGTACCCGGTCGCGGCGCGCCCCAGCCGTATCGCGAATATCCGTCTCCATCCGAACTCGCGAAGGAATGCTGTTGACTGCGCCGGGAAATACTTCGCAGATCCCAACCGTCGCGACGGTGTCGATCGCCCCGCTGGATTTTGCCGACGCTTCGAGCGCGAGAATGATCTCCGCCGCCCCAGCCAATGCATCCTTGCGGCCGGGCATCAGCTTGCCTCCGGCGTGGCCGCCTTCGCCCTCAATCAGAACACGCATACTGGCCGGCGCGGCAATCTGCGTTACCAGCCCAATGTCGATTCCTTCCTGCTCCAGGATAGGGCCCTGCTCGATGTGCAGTTCGACAAACTGGTGAAAGCGTCCAACGGCCAAGGCGACAGACTCCAGCGCGCCCGCAAATCCCGCTTGGGTGCGCAATTCTTCCAGGCCGCGGTCTTCCTTATCGCGCAATCCAAGCGCCTGCTGCGGAGAGAGAAGACCGGCCATCATGCGGCTTCCCAGGCACCCGATTCCGAAGCGCGTCGGCTCTTCCGCTGTAAAAATCACCAGTTCGATCGATCGCCGCGGCTTGAAGCCAAGATGCTGCAGCACACGGATTGCCTCAAGTCCTCCCAGAACACCCACGCATCCGTCATACAAGCCTGCGTTCGGAATGGCGTCGATGTGCGAGCCCGTACCAACCGGCGCAAGGTCGGGCTGGCTCCCCTGCCAGCGCGCAAACATATTGCCGATTGCGTCCTCATGCACCACAAGTCCAGCCTTCGCGCACAGGTTTTTCACATAAGCACGTGCACGCAGGTCTGCCTCGCTAAAGACCACCCGTGTCACCACCGGCGGCTCAGCTTCGGAGATTTGCGACAGAGCCTTCAATTCCGCGAGCAGTCCGTCGATGTTGAGTCGGGAACGGCTGAGTTCGGGACGAGTGGCTGCCATCTGCTTCACGCTCCGAGGGGATGCCTGCGCCAATCCTTATAGATGAGGTATTTCGCCGGCCGCTTGCCCAGCGCGCCAAACCATTGCGGACAATACGGAGCCATCCAGATGAAATCCCCTGCTTCCACCGGGTACCATGAATCGCCGAGTCGGTAGATACCACCGCCTTCGAGCATCAGCAACCCGTGCTCCATCACGTGTATCTCCACCATACTGAGCGCGGCCCCGGGGTCGTACGTCATGGTGTTCACCGCAAAGTCATACGCGGGTCCATCGGGAATCAGTGAGCGGACGCGCAGAGCTGAGTCGCCCATGAGAGGCGCCTCGACAATGGAAGACTCTTCGCCGATCAGCATCTCCGGTGCGGCCGCGTCTTTCTCCATTTCGTAAGACTTTTCGATCACGGCAGCGCGCGCCGCAGCCGTTGCGCGAACCCCATGCGCCATCCCTTGCGGCAGAAAAGCGAATCCGCCACACCCCAACAAATGAGTTTCGCCCTCTAATTCCAATTGAAGTTCGCCTTCGATTACGTAGATAAACCGCTGTGCCGGCGCGGGTCCCAGCGTGCCGCCTGCCGCAAACTCCGCCGTCATCTGCGAGAACTGCGCACCCAGTTGCGGCCCCGCGTGAACAATAAACTGTACATTCTCCGCGCCCGGCAGTGGCGTGCGCACAAACGTGTCGGGCGTTTGCAGCAGGTGATCTGACTTCAAGCTGCTTCGTGTTGCCCCCAAAGGATGCAAAACCGGCCTCGCTCCAGAATTCTGTTGCTCGATTCTATCCAACCTCTGCCGCCAGCCGCTCAAGAAATTTGCGGCCCACCAGCAAAGCAGCCTCCACATCCTCTTCGCGCACAGTTTCTGCTGGATTGTGGCTGATGCCTCCCGGGCTGCGCAGAAACAGCATTGCCGCCGGCATCTGCCCCGCCATCACCATGGCATCATGGCCTGCGCCGCTCGGCATCTGTTTCAGTGGGAATCCCGCGGCCTCGATTGACTCCGCCAGGTATGCAGTGAGCCACTCATCCATCGGAACCGCTGGTTGGTCCATCAGGCGAGTGACCTGCAGAGCCAGTCCGCGGCGCGCCGCAATCTTGTCCGCGGTCTCCTCGAGTTCCTTCGCCGCGCCCACCCGCATCGCATCGTGCGGATGGCGCACGTCGAGCGTCATTTGCGCTGTTCCCGCAATTACATTGCCCGCGTTGGGCGAGACCACGATCTTTCCCACCGTAGCCACCAGATCCTCTGATCGCCGCGCTTGCGATTCTACGGCCGTAATCCACTCTGCGCCTCCGGCCAGTGCATCGCGGCGCAGGTGCATGGGAGTGGTGCCGGCATGGTTGGCCTGTCCGGCGAACTCGATCGCCAGGCGCGTCTGTCCAACAATGCCCGTGACGCACGCGACGCTCAATTTTTCCGCCTCCAGCACCGGCCCCTGCTCAATGTGAATCTCAAAAAAGCCAAGCACGTTCTCGTCCACCGCAGCGTTATTTAAATGTCCGGGATCCAGCCCAAAATCCCGAATTGCCGCTTCCAGAGTTTTGCCGCTTGAATCCTTCAGCGCCAGCAGGCTCGAGTCAAAGCGCCCAGCAACCGCCCGGCTGCCAATAAACGGCACGCCAAATCGCACGCCTTCTTCCTCTGAGAAAGCGATCACTTCCATGCCGAGACGTGATCGAGCCTCCTGCGCCATTACCACCAATTCCAGCGCCAGCATCACACCCAGCACACCGTCATAGGCGCCCGCGTCCGGAACCGTGTCGATGTGCGATCCGATCATCAGGCGTTTGCCACTTGAGCCTTCCGGCTGCCAAATTCCGCTCAAATTCCCCGCCGCATCCACGCGCACTGACATGCCCATCTCTTCCATCCGGGCACGCAAATGAGCGTGAACCTCATGAACAGGTGGAGTGAGAAACCTGCGGGTGATAGAGCCCGGCTCCTCCGTCATCCCTGCAATCAGCAGGCATTCCTCGATGGCGCGCCGTGCCCGTTCCTTCATTTGCATACCAGCTCTCTCCCGCGAGGCTCGCCGATAAACTCAACCCGTTGGAATACGCGATCCCCGCGGAGCCATGTCTCCAGGACGCGTCCTTTCAGCTTCGCACCAAGGTAGGGCGACAGCTTGTGGCGAAAATGCAAATCTTCGGGGACCACGCTCCACTCGGCATCCGGGTCGAAGACAACAAGGTCGGCATCGCAGCCCGCGGCAAGCGATCCTTTCCGGCCCTCCAGTCCCGCCAGCCGCGCGGGCGCCGCGCTCATCCATTGGCCCACCCGCTCCAGGGGCAATGCTCGCTGGCGCATCCCGGTCCACACCACCGGCAGCGCGAGGCCCAGGCTCGCAATACCCGCCCCAGGCCTTGTCCCAGCGGCCTTCATCAGGTACTTCATCTCCGGCGGGCAAGGGGAGTGATCGGTCGCCACCATGTCGATCAGGCCCTCGTCGAGCGCCTTCCACAATCGTTCGCGATTCTCCGCACCCCGAATTGGCGGCGCGCATTTGTACTCCGTTGCGCCATCGGGAATCTCATCCGCCCCAAACCACAGGTAGTGCGTACAAGTTTCCACCGTGATGGGGACGCCGCGTCCGCGCGCTTCTGCAAGCATGGGAAGAGCCTGTGCGCTCGCTAGATGAACGATGTGAATCGGCACTGCGAACTCTTCTGCCAGCCGAACCAGTAGAGCAGATCGCCTCAAGTTCTGCTTCGTCCGGCCGCGAAGCAAGATAGGTGGAGTATTTCCGCCAGTCTGCGTTGGATGCATGGAGCGCTTCGGTAGCCCTGTCGACCGGCCCCGCTGCCTCCGCGTGCACCAGCAGGGGTCCTCCGCCGCGCATTCCGCGCAGTTGTTCGAGCGCCAGCCGCAGTTCCGCCTCGTCCACCCACGCAAATCCGTCGATCCCGGAATGAATCAGGAAGCACTTGAATCCCGGAACACCCGCCTCAGCCAGCGGCTTCAATTCCGCCGCATTGCCTCGAACGACACCACCCCAGGTGGTCCAGTCCACCCACGTTTTCCCGCGCGCTGCCGAGCGCTTGACTTCCAACGCCTTAACGTTGATGGTTTCCGGAACGCAGTTAAGCGGCATGTCAACGAGAGTGGTCACTCCGCCCGCCGCCGCGGCCCGCGTAGCCGTCCAGAATCCCTCCCACTCCGTCCGCCCCGGCTCGTTGATGTGTACATGCGTGTCCACCAGCCCCGGCATTAGCACAAAGTCCCTAAAATCGTGCAGCGCATCCACCGCCGGCACCTCGTCCCAGCCACGCACGTCCTGGATGCGCTCGTCTTCCACCACCAGGGTCGCCGGCGCGAGCCCCTGCGGAGTCAAGACACGGGTTGAGCGGAAGGCCTGTGCCATACTGTGTTTACTTTCGCCGTTCAGGGAGCTTAAGAGCAAGTTCGAATGCCTCATCAGCCCAACCCGGAGTTTCTGCGCCGCGCCATCGCCCTGGCCACCGAAAACGTGGCATCCGGCAAAGGCGGCCCCTTTGGCGCTCTTGTCGTTCACGACGGCCAGATCGTCGGCGAGGGCGCGAACTCCGTGACCGCCACCAACGACCCCACCGCTCACGGCGAGGTCAACGCCATTCGTGCCGCCTGCAAGGCGCTCAACACATTCACACTCGCCGGCTGCGAACTCTACACCAGTTGCGAACCCTGCCCCATGTGTCTGGCGGCGTCCTACTGGGCGCGCCTCGATGCCATCTACTACGGCAGCAGCGCCGCCGATGCCGCCCGTGCCGGATTTGATGATGCCTTTCTCTACGCCGAATTCCGCAAAGATCCTTCCGAGCGCTCATTGCCTTCGACACAGCTTCTCGGCAACGAGGCCTGGGCCTGCTTCGCCGCATGGATCGCGTCGCCGAACAAGGTTGAATACTGATCCTGTTCACAGCAAAAACAATGCCATTGCCCAACCCACGCTCTTGCTTTAACGTCAAAGACTCACACCTTCGCGATGGGAGCGAGTGCAACATGCCCCGAGTGGTTCGATGTTCCATCATCCAGGCCTCCAACGCCGTGCCCGCCACCGAGCCGCTGGCCGTCCAAAAAAAGGCCATGATCGAGAAGCACCTCGGCCTCATCCGTCAGGCTGCCGCCGACGGCGCGCAAATCGTTTGCCTGCAGGAAATCTTCAACGGCCCCTACTTCTGCGCCGAGCAGTCCATCAAGTGGTATGAAGCCACCGAGCGCGTCCCCGACGGGCCCACCGTCAGCCTGATGCAAAGGTTGGCCAAAGAACTCCACATAGCCATGGTCGTGCCCGTCTATGAAATCGAGCAGGAAGGCATCTTCTACAACACCGCCGCGGTCATCGCCAACGACGGTGCCTACCTGGGCAAGTATCGCAAGACGCATATCCCTCACGTCGCCCCCGGCTTTTGGGAGAAGTTCTACTTCCGCCCCGGCAACCTCGGCTATCCCGTCTTCGATTTGGGGTTCGCGAAAATCGGCGTTTACATCTGCTATGACCGCCATTTCCCTGAAGGCGCCCGTTGCCTGGGATTGAACGGCGCGGAAATCGTTTTCAATCCATCCGCCACCGTGGCCGGTCTCAGCGAATATCTCTGGAAGCTCGAGCAGCCCGCCCACGCCGCGGCTAACGGCTATTTCATTGCCGCCATCAATCGCGTCGGCACCGAGCCGCCATGGAACATCGGCGAATTCTACGGGTCAAGCTATTTCGCCAATCCGCGGGGACAAATCTTCGCCCAGGCGTCGCGCGACAAGGACGAAGTGCTTACCGCCGATTTGAACCTGGACGAAATCGCAGATGTTCGCCGCACATGGCAATTCTTCCGCGACCGTCGGCCCGACCTGTATGGTCCGCTCGTCGCGTCGTAAGACAGTTTTAGACTGGATGCTATGAGGAGTTACCCAACCCTTTTGAGGAGTGGGGCCAACCGGAGAATTTCCCTGAGGTCTGCATGAGTAGCGCAACATTACCCGACGATCCTCGACTGCGCGAGCGCTTCAGTGAACTTAAACCTCCCCTCGCGCGCCAGGCTGCGGCAATCGAGGCTGATCGTTGCCTTTACTGTTTCGATGCGCCGTGCACCGCTGCCTGTCCCACCCACATCGATGTGCCGGGATTCATCAAGCGCATCGCCTCCGGCAATCTGCGCGGCTCCGCCCTTCGCATTCTCGACGCCAACATACTGGGTGGCAGTTGTGCGCGCGCCTGCCCCGTCGATGTGCTGTGCGAAGGCGCTTGCGTGATGCACCGCTATAACCGCGATCCCATTCAGATTGCGCGACTGCAACGGTACGCCATCGACGCCTTTCACGCTGCGGGCGAGGATCTGCCCACTGCACCTCGCGCGTCGCGCACTCTGCGCGTGGCTTGCATCGGCAGCGGCCCCGCGTCCCTCGCCTGCGCAGCGGAATTGTGCCGGCAGGGCGCAAGCGCCACCATTCTTGAGCGTCGCTCCTTGCCCGGCGGTCTCAATACCTATGGCGTTGCAGAGTATAAGCTGCGCGCCGCAGAAAGTCTGCGCGAAATCGAAATGATTCGCCGCATGGGCGTTGAGTTTCGCTTTGGCACAAGCATTGAATCGGCTCAAGCTCTTCAGGCGCTCGAATCCGAATTCGACTTCATCTTTCTCGGCGTCGGCCTCGGCGCCATGCAGCAGTTAAGCATCCCCGGCGAAGACTCCAATGGCGTGATGAATGCGCTCGAACTGATTGCCGCTTACAAGACCGGCCGTATCCGCGAGATCGCGGGGACAGTGGTCGTCGTCGGCGCTGGCAACACCGCCATCGACGCCGCCAACGCCGCGCGCCGCCTGGGCGCGGAGATCGTCTACCTGCTCTATCGTCGCGGCGAGAGCGACATCGCCGCATTCGACTTCGAGTACGAACACGCCAAACAGGAGGGCGTCCAATTCCTCTGGCGTCGCCAGCCGGTCGCCATTCGCCCCGATGCGCACGGACAACTGTTGCTCGACACCGTCCAGGTGCGCGAAATCGATCACACGTTGCTGCCGATTCCAGACTCAGAGTTCACCATCGCGTGCCATCTCGTCGTGCCTGCCATCGGCCAGTCTCCGCTGACGAAGCTGATGAGTGAGTTTCGCCAGATCGAAGTGCAAGGCGGAAGAATCGTCATCGATCGAGTTACCGGGCGCACGCAGAATCCGCGCTACTTTGCCGGCGGCGATTGCGTCAATGGCGGCCGCGAAGTGGTAGACGCCGTGGCCGACGGCAAACGCTCCGCGCTGGCGATGCTCAAAATCGCGGAGGCGGCCTATGCCTGACATCCGCATCCGTTCGTTCGCCGGCGGCATTGATTCGCCCAACCCGTTTTGGCTGGCCTCTGCGCCGCCCACCAACTGCGGCGAACAGATCATGCGCGCATTCGATGCGGGCTGGGGAGGCGCCGTCTGGAAGACCATTGGCGAACCCGTCACCAACGTCAGCTCCCGCTATTCATCTATCGATTGGCAGGGTCGGCGCATCATGGGCTTCAATAACATTGAGCTCATCAGCGACCGCAGCGTCGAAGACAACCTGCGCGAAATGGCCGAGGTAAAGAAATGCTATCCGCATCACGCCGTGATTGCTTCACTCATGGTCGCCTCCACGCGCGAGGCGTGGCATGAAATTGTCGCGCGCGCCGAAGATGCGGGTGCCGACGGCCTCGAGCTCAACTTCGGCTGCCCTCACGGCATGAGCGAGCGCGGCATGGGTTCAGCCGTGGGCCAGGTGCCCGAATACACCGAGATGATTACCGCGTGGGTCAAGGAGAAGGCGCACACACCCGTGCTGGTCAAGCTTACGCCCAACATCACTGATATTCGCACCGTGGCACGCGCAGCCAAACGAGGCGGAGCCGACGGCCTCTCTGCCATCAACACCATTAACTCCATCACCGGCGTCGATCTTGATACATTTACGCCGCGCCCCGACGTCGATGGCAAGAGTTCGCATGGCGGCTACTGCGGGCCCGCGGTCAAGCCCATCGCGCTCAATATGGTGCAGCAGGTCATGGCCGATCCCGAATCCGCGCTCCCGCTCTCCGGCATCGGCGGCATCGAAACATGGCGCGATGCCGCGGAGTTCATCCTCCTCGGTTGCGGCACCGTGCAGGTTTGCACAGCCGTCATGCACTACGGCTATCGCATTGTGGAAGACATGGCCGAGGGCCTTGAAAGTTGGATGCGCTCCAAAGGGTTCAACAGCATCGAAGACTTCCGCGGCCTATCAATTCCCCGCGTCACGGAGTGGAAGCATCTCAACCTGAATTACAAAATCGTTGCGCGCATCGACGAGCAGAAGTGCATCGGCTGCGATCTCTGCCACATAGCCTGCTGGGATGGCGCGCATCAGTGCATTCATCTTGACCGCGTCTCCGGTCCGGTCGATGGACACGTGGAATTGCATACCACTCCTCCTGAGATCGAGGCCCGCAGCCACGCCGACATCGCTGTCACGCCGGTTTCGCGCAAGGAGCGTGCCGCAGCGTTGGCGCCGCAGGGGCCATTTCCCACGCCCTTGGCGCGCATCCCCCGAGTGGACGAAACCGAGTGCGTCGGATGCAATCTTTGTTCACTGGTCTGCCCCGTAGATGAGTGCATTTCCATGGTGCGCATCGACACGGGTATAGCAGCGGAGACATGGGACGAGCGCACCCGCGGTGCAGCATGTGTCACCGATCCACACAAGTCGTAAAGCACCTCTGGAGTTTCCATCCTGGGCAAGGTCGCCGCGGAGACCAAAGTCGTAAGCCTGCCCGCCGAGGCGGGGATCCGCGGTCGTCTTTGCAACTGCTTTGAGGGGCTTCTCATCTGATCGAATAGAATCCGTCCATGCCGACACTCCTCATCCAAAACGGAACCATCGTCAACGCCGACTCCACCGTGCGCGCCGACATCCTTATCGACGGCGCAGTCATCAAGGAGATCCGTCCAGGCATTCCCACAACCGCCGCGAAGACCATTGTTGACGCAACCGGCCTCCTGCTTCTGCCGGGCGGCATCGATGCGCACACCCATCTCGATATGCCCTTCGGCGGCACCACGTCCGCCGATGACTTCGAGACCGGCACGAGGGCCGCAGCCATCGGCGGGACGACCACCATTGTCGATTTCGCCATCCAGGCCCGCGGAACCAAAATGCGCACCGCTCTCGATACCTGGTGGAAGAAGGCCGAAGGCAAGGCCTGCATCGACTATGGTCTGCATATGATCGTTACCGATCTGGCCGACGCCGGCCTCGAAGACATGGACGACCTCGTGCGCGAAGGCGTGGCCAGCTTCAAGCTCTTCATGGCCTACCCTAATGCGCTCATGGTCGACGACGCCACAATCTTCAAGGCCATGCGACAAACCGCCAAAAACGGCGCGCTCATTTGCATGCATGCTGAAAATGGCTCCGTCATCGACGTCATCGTGCAACAGGCTCTCGCCGAGGGCAAGACGGCTCCCATCTACCATGCGCTCACGCGCCCCACGCAGGCCGAGGCAGAAGCTGTGCATCGCGCCATCGCCATGGCGGAGATGGCCGGCGTGCCCGTCTACATCGTGCATCTCTCCAGCGAAGCCGCGCTCAACCAGGTCCGCGAAGCGCGCGACCGCGGCCTGCCTGCCTTTGCGGAAACCTGCCCGCAATACCTGCTGCTCTCGCTTGAAGACGTCGCCGACAAAGGCTGGGAAGGCGCAAAGTACGTCTTCACGCCGCCGCTGCGCGAAAAGCGCAACCAGCCCAAGCTCTGGGAAGGCCTGCGCAAAGACAATCTGCAAGTGGTTTCGACCGACCATTGCCCGTTCTGCTTCGAAGATCAGAAGGCTCTCGGCAAGGACGACTTCACCAAGATTCCCAACGGCGGTCCCGGCATCGAAAATCGCTTGCAGTTGCTTCATCATCACGGAGTGGGCAAGGGCAATTTCTCCATCAACCGCTTCGTCGAACTCGTCTCCACGGCCCCCGCGCGCATCTTCGGCATGTATCCGAAAAAAGGGGTCCTCGCGCCCGGCTCCGATGCCGACATCGTTCTCTGGGATCCCATCGCCGCGCACACCATCTCCTCCACCACCCACCACATGCGCGTCGACTACTCCATGTTTGAAGGATTCAAAGTCAAGGGCAATGCACGCGACGTCTATTCCCGCGGCGAACTCATCGTCTCCAAAGGCCAATTCATCGGCACCCCCGGCCGCGGGCAATACCTGCGCCGTGCTGCCCGCGGCGGCGCCTGGAAATGACCGATTTGTTGTACATGTAGGATCACCCATCATGATTTGTCGTCCTGAGCGAATCCGCCGCGGCGGATGAGTCGAAGGATCCGCGGTTGTTTTTCAAAGCTGGGATACGATGATTTCAAACCTGTTCGCAGAGGAGCGCCCGTGAGCGTCGTCGACCCATCCCTCTCCAACCGCGATCTGGCCCCCACTACGCCCGCGCAGCGAACATGGACGATGTACAACTACATCGCTCTGTGGTTCTCCATGTCCATGGAGATCACCACCTACCAGCTCGCCTCCTCGCTGATCGCCAAAGGCATGGATTGGAAGCAGGCTGTCGGGACCGTGCTCCTCGGCAACCTCATTGTGCTCGTGCCCATGTTGCTCAATGCGCATGCCGGCACAAAATACGGCATCCCTTTTCCGGTTTTTATCCGCGCCCCGTTCGGCGTGCGTGGCGCCAACTTGCCTGCCATTCTGCGCGCCGTGGTTGCCTGCGGATGGTTCGGCATTCAGTCCTGGATCGGCGGCACCGCCATCCACTCCATGCTTGCCATCGTCTGGCCCGCGACCGCAAATGCTCCCGGAGTTCTGTGGGCATGCTTCCTCGGCTTCTGGCTTCTCAATATAATCGTAGTGTGGCGCGGTGTCGAATCGATTCGCCACCTGCAAGCCTTCGGCGCCCCCTTCATGTTCGTGATGGCGGCGGCCCTGCTCATATGGGTCCGCATCAAAGCCGGCAGCTTCGGCTCAATGCTGTCAACTCCCAGCCAGTTCCACACCAGCCGCGAATTTCTCGCCGTCTTCTTCCCGTCGCTCACCGCAATGGTCGGCTACTGGGCCACGCTGGCGCTCAACATCCCCGATTTCACGCGCTACTCGAAATCCCAGACCGCCCAGGCCTGGGGCCAGGCCTTCGGATTGCCCGTCGCCATGACGCTCTACACCTTCGTCGGCATCTCCGTCACGTCGGCTTCGGCCGTTCTCTTCGGCCATCCCATTTGGAATCCGATCCAGCTCTTCGGTGCTTTCCATCAGCCGTTAGTGGCCTTCATCGCAATGATCGCCATCCTCATCGCCACGCTCAACGTGAACATCGGCGCCAATGTCGTCTCGCCGTCAAATGATTTTTCCAACCTCTATCCACGCCTCATCAGCTTCCGCACCGGCGGCCTCATCACCGGTTTTCTCGGACTCGCCATGTGCCCGTGGAAGCTGCTTGCCACGCCGGACGCCTATATCTTCGGATGGCTCGTCGGCTACTCCGGCCTGCTCGGTCCCGTCGCAGGCATCATGATCTGCGATTACTTTCTCATCCGCAAGACAGAACTGGACGTGAACTCGCTCTATCATCGCCAAGGCGCATATCACTACACCAAGGGGATTAATCCCCGTGCGATCGTCGCGCTGGTGCTGGGTGTTGGGCTTGCTCTCGTCGGCCTGTTCTTCAGGCCGCTACATTTTCTTTACGATTACGCATGGTTCGTCGGATTCTTCACGGCGGGCGTTGTCTACGTTGCCTTGATGAGCTTCGCGGCGCCCTCACCTACAGGCGCCCTCCAACCGGCCGGCGCCGGAAGCGAATCCCTCTAGAACAAGATCCGCATCTCCGAAATCAAGTTGTGATCGTAGAGATGAAATTGCGACGTCGCAATCTGCATGCCCGCGTCGAACGCCATGACGGCATGAGCCGGTCCCCAGTCCTTGCGCCGCACCAGGTAAAAGGCCGCCGGCGTGATGAAGTTCTGCGTCTTGCCGTCCACCGCGCCGCCCAGGTTGAATGTCGCATTGTCTTCCACGTCGAACCACGTGCGCGCGTTGGGATGCACCTGCGCTGTCCAGTTCCATTCAATGGCCCGGCCCTGCGTCGCAATCTTTCCCGTTGGAAGAAAACCGCCCAGCGTCGACTGCACGTTGAACCGTCCAAACCCAACGCCTGAAGCGATCTTGGGGCAGTAGTAGCTCGTCAACGACCCATTCTCGTAGGCGCGCGGAGCGAAACCGTGAAATACAATCGCCGTCAGCGCAAAGTTTCCATGCTCTGCATTGCCTGAGGCGATGCGGTACTTCACCTGCGCGCCCGCGTTGCCAAATCCGTCCTTGAGTGCAGCAGAGTGATTCCGAAAATACGCTGGCGGATCAAAGTCAAACTGGAAGCGTGTCCTACCAATCATCGACACGCCATGGTTGTTCCCATAGCTGATGATCTGCGCGCCAGGCACATACGCACTAGAAACCGAGATCCGCAGCGCCTGCGACAGCCGCGCGTCGGACTGAATCAGCGGCCCCATCCACCCCGGCTGCAACGCTGTCATCGCAGCATTGTGTCCGCGGAACTCCTGATAGCGCGATTGTTGCGCCGACAATCCATCTTCGCCGGCGGCGAAGGCTGCGGCGAGTACCAAAAATGAAATGACGCGCAATCGGCTCACAGGATGAATTCGTTATAACGGCACTTGCCATCGCGCAAAGTGATCTGAGTCACGCAAGCTCTTGCGGGCCAACCCGATTGCAGGCAATCTATACTGCCAATCATGCGATCTTTTGGGCTCCAGGTGCTGACCGCGGCCATCGCAGTCGCAATGTCCGGATGCCCCGCTCTCTCAGCGCAGTCTGCGCAAGAGGCGGGAATTAACAAAGCTACCCATCCCGCAGCCAATTCTTCCGGCGTTTGGCAACTGCAGAATTCCGGCACCACTGCAGGTTTGCGCGGCATTGACTCAGTGGATGGAACCGTAGCCTGGGCCAGCGGTTCCAGTGGCACAGTCCTCCGCACCACCGACGGCGGCCAGCATTGGCAAAAATGCGAAGCGCCTCACGAGTTTTCCGATTGGGAGACCCTCGATTTCCGCGGCATTCAGGCCTGGGATTCGGCCACCGCAATCGTCATGGCCTCAGGCCCCGGCGACAAGAGCCGCCTCTACAAGACCGTAGACGCCTGCGCGACTTGGGTGCAGCTCTTCAAAAATCCGGACAGCCCCGGCGGCTTCTTCGATAGTTTTTGGCTCAATTCGCTTTACGGGCAGGGCATTCTTCTCGGCGACCCGGTCAACGGTACTTTTACGGTCTTCGTCACGGAGGACGGCGGTAGAACCTGGAATCCTGATCGAACCCGCGGGCTTTCCACCAACGGCAAGGCACTCGCTGCATTTGCGGCCAGCAACAGCTCCATCGCCCGCAGCGACGAGAAATACCTACGCGGCTTCGTCACCGGTGGCAAGGGCGGCGCAATTCTGTATCAGCGCTGGGGCGGATCGCTTCTCCGCAAATACCGGCTCCAGTTGAAGCCTCACATGCTGGTGGATTCCGACTGGTCGGAAGCTCCCCTTCCGCTCACCGCAGGTTCCGAAAGCGCCGGAGGATTCTCGCTCGCCTATCGCGTGGTCGCGTCCCGTTGCAGGGAATGTCGATTTGGCTCCGATTGGCGCTTCGTCGCCGTCGGCGGCGATTACACCAAGCCCAACAACACCGCCGGCACCGCTGCATGGTCCTCCGATGGCGGACTGCACTGGTTCGCCGCCACCACCCAGCCTCATGGTTACCGATCCGCCGTCCAGTGGAGCGCCTCCGAGCAAGCCTGGATCGCCGCCGGCGCCAACGGCTCCGACATCAGCCGCGATGATGGCCACACCTGGCAGCCGCTCGATAACGGCAACTGGAATGCCCTCTCGCTTCCTTTCGCAGTCGGCCCCGACGGCCGCATTGGGCACCTGGATACGGCGGAAATCCCTAAGCCCTAACCCGCGCATGCGGCGCCGGCCCCCACGCAGGTGGCAAAATCCCAAACAGCTTTGCAGAATTTTTGCCGATGCGCTGTAGAATAGTTTCAACCGGATGAATCAAACCTTTCCAGCGGCTGCCAGCCAGGCATCCCGCTCAGCGCGGGAGCCGGAATCGCGGGTGCCGATCATTCAAGTGCGCGCCCTGGAAAAAACCTACCGGACCGCGCGCGGAACGCTTACGCTCTTCAATCAATTGCACTTGGATGTCTACACTGGTGAGCTCGTAGCCATTGTGGGCCAGTCCGGCGCAGGAAAGAGCACCCTTTTGCACATCCTGGGCGCACTTGATCGTCCTACCCAGGGAACTGTACACTGCGCCTCAACCGATCTAGCCGGACTCTCGCAGCGTGAGGCGTCAGCCTTTCGCAACACCCAGATTGGCTACGTCTGGCAGTTTCACTATTTGTTGCCGGAGTTTTCGGCGCTTGAAAACGTGGCCATGCCGCTTTTAGCTCGCGGAAATAATAAACGCGATCCGCTTGCGGCGGCATCTAACTGGCTCAAGGAGGTTGACTTGGAGGATCGAGCCGAGCATCGACCGGGTGAGCTTTCCGGCGGCGAGCAGCAGCGCGTGGCGCTGGCGCGCGCCCTGGTTGGTAATCCGCGGCTGCTCTTGGCAGACGAACCGACAGGCGACCTTGACGAAACCACTGCCGGCAAAGTATTCGACCTGCTGCAGCGGTTACACACTTCACACGGGCTCACTTCGATCGTGGTAACCCATAATCCTGATCTGGCCGCGCGCTGTACGCGGACTCTGCGCCTGGAGAGCGGGCGCCTGGCTGCTTTGGGGTAAAGGCATCCTTCCGCGTTTCTCTTGAAATCGTTCCAAAAAAAGCTGAATTGCCCCAAAACAGGAACTTCAACCGGGAATGCAAGTGGGATAATGCACCATTCCGGTTGGTTTGTGAGTCTCAATAAATAAGAGGCCTGAAAAAGAGGTGAGAACCCATTCAGGTTGTCGGATTCAGGATGGGAGTCTTCCGGAATGTACCCCGGAGACAATCGGGTGAAAGAAGGCCCGGAACCATCCCAAATAGCTGTTCGGGGGGCATATATGGGATTTTCCAAAGAATCCTCCGGCGGCGTATTTAGATAAAGGCGCGTGCGGACAGGGCTGAAGCCGGTGAATTCACTGGACGGCCACTTCCTCCGAGAGCCTGGGTTAAGGGGAGAACATCATGTTCGAACGCTATACGGAGAAGGCACGGCGTGTGATCTTCTTCGCGCGATACGAGGCAAGCCAGTTCGGTTCGCCATATATCGAGACGGAGCACCTGCTGCTTGGTCTGTTGCGCGAGGACAAGGCGTTAACCAACCGTTTTCTTCGTTCGCACGCTTCGGTGGAGTCGATTCGCAAGCAGATTGAAGCGCACACCACCATTCGCGAAAAGGTCTCGACCAGCGTGGACCTGCCGCTTTCAAACGAATGCAAGCGGGTGCTGGCCTACGCAGCCGAAGAAGCCGAGCGGCTGGGCCACAAGCATATCGGCACCGAGCATCTGCTCCTTGGCTTGCTGCGTGAAGAAAAATGCTTTGCCTCGGAGATTTTGCAGGAGCGCGGTCTCAAGCTTGCGCAGATTCGCGACGAACTCGCTCGCGTGACCCAGGAGAAGGCCCCGGTGCAGGCGCGCCAACGCGAGTCCAGTCTGCTGGCCGAATTCAGCCGCGACCTCACGCAGGCCGCCATGGATGGTCAGCTTGATCCGCTCGTCGGGCGCGATGGAGAACTGGAGCGCGTCGTGCAGATCCTCTGCCGCCGCACCAAGAACAATCCTGTGCTGATTGGCGAACCCGGCGTAGGCAAGACAGCCATCGTTGAGGGACTCGCCCAGCGCATCGCCGATGGCGAAGTGCCCAGCTTCCTGGCCGATAAACGGGTCCTCGGTCTCGATCTGTCGCTCATCGTGGCCGGAACCAAGTACCGCGGCCAGTTTGAAGAGCGTCTCAAAACCATCATGAAGGAGCTGATGGAAAATCAGAACTCCATCATCTTCATCGACGAGTTGCACACCCTGGTGGGCGCGGGCTCCGCTGAAGGCTCGCTCGACGCGGCCAACATCCTCAAGCCGGCCCTTAGCCGCGGCGAAATTCAATGCATCGGCGCCACCACCCCGGCCGAGTATCGCAAGTCGATCGAGAAGGATCGCTCCCTCGAGCGGCGCTTCCAGGCCGTCAAGGTGCCGCCGCCCAACGAAGCCGACGCCATCAAGATCATTAACGGCATCAAGGACCGCTACGAGAAGTTCCACGCGGTCAGCTACACCGATGCCGCCGTCGAGTTCGCGGTATCGCATTCAAACCGCTACATTCCCGATCGTTTCCTGCCCGACAAGGCCATCGACTTGATCGACGAGGCCGGCGCCCGCGTCAAGCTGCGCCAAACCTCGCTGCCCGAGGAGATTACCGAAGTCCAGAAGCGCATCAAGTTCATCGTGCACCGCATGGACTCGGCCATCGCCAACCATGAGTTCGAGAAGGCGCGGTTCTACTCCGATGAGGAACGCAAGGAGCGCGAAAACCTGCGCGCCCTGCGCGACAAGTACCACCTCGATGACTCCGCCGCCGGCATCGTAGGCCGCGAAGACATCGAAGACGTGGTCAGCCGCTGGACCGGCGTTCCCGTCACCAGCATCAAGGAAGAAGAAACCCAGAAGCTGCTCCGCGTTGAAGAAGAGTTGCACAAGCGCGTTATCTCGCAGGAGAAGGCAATTTCTGCCCTCGCCCGCGCCATTCGCCGCTCGCGTGCCGGCCTCAAGTCGCCGCACCGGCCCATCGGTAGCTTCCTCTTCCTCGGCCCCACCGGCGTCGGCAAGACGGAGATGGCGCGTACCCTCGCCAACTTCCTCTTCGGCTCCGACAAAGCTCTCATCCGCTTCGATATGTCGGAGTTCATGGAGAAGCATTCGGTCTCCAAGCTCATCGGTTCGCCTCCGGGATACGTGGGCTACGAGGAGGGCGGCCAGCTGACCGAACGGGTCAAACGCTCGCCCTATTCGGTGGTCCTGCTTGACGAAATCGAGAAGGCGCACCCCGATGTGTTCAACATTTTGCTCCAGGTCTTTGAGGATGGGCAGTTGACCGACGGTCTCGGCAACACGGTCGACTTCAAGAACGTGATCCTCATCATGACGTCGAACATCGGCGCCCGTCACCTGCAGAAGAAGCAGGGACTCGGCTTCCAGAGCGACCGCGAAGACATCGTCAGCGAGAAGGTGGAGGAACTGGTCAAGCAGGAGGTCAAAAAGACCTTCAACCCCGAATTCCTAAACCGCCTCGATGAAGTGATTCTCTTCCAGTCGTTGTCCGACGGCGACCTGCTCCAGATCGTTGAGCTGCTGGTACAGCAGTTGAACGCCAACCTGGCGCAGAAGGCCATCACCATCTCGGTTACCGAGGATGCCAAGAAGTGGATTCTCGAGAAGACCTTGGTCGACCGCAGCTACGGTGCGCGCCCATTACGCCGCGCCCTGCAGCGCTACGTCGAAGATCCCTTGTCGGAAGCCCTGATCGCCGGGCAGATTCTTACCCGGCCGGCATTCCTCGAGGTTTACCTAGACACCAACCAGCTCTTCTATCGCCCCGTCAGCGCGGACGAAGGCGGCGGAAGCGAAGAGAAGGCTGCCGGAGTACTGCTCTTCAGTAATTAAGAGCAGGAGAGATAGACAACAAGCTTGGGTGCCCCATCCTTGGCGAAGGTCGCCGCGGCGACTCGCGACAAGGGTGGAGTACCCACCAGCCTCTGGCCAACCCGCCGGGGGCTTTTTCATTGAACGTGAGAACGACGCGCGCTCAGGATGCTTCTCGTTCCGGCTCCCATTCATCCACCAGATCCCTGTTCACTCGGTCTTCGGGATCATCTTTCTTTTCCTGCTCACGGCGCTTCTCCCGTTCTTCGCGCTCCTCGCGGCCGTCGCTCATTACTCCTCCTTTCTCAGTTTAAAAGAGCACAGGGGATGTGACCGGTCCATACCCCAGATGACCGTCTCTACCGTGCCAGCCGGGCGCCCAGGTCCCTCCTTCGGGATTTGGGAAAGCAACGAACTCTGGCCACCGCCCGCCTGCTTTTCACCTGTCAAGACCCGCGTCCCGATCCCCCCACTCAAACCCTTGAAAAATAAGCCCCAGCGGCCGCCATCCAATTGCAGATTGATTCCTCACATCGAGTTACCCTGAAGACACTCAAAGCAAAACCCGCCGTTTCAACCTCGCTCCCCCCGCGTTTGGGGAATCACTGGGAGACAGAGCGTTCAGCCTTCCCGCTTACTGGCAGGCAAACCAGACCAAATGTGAATAAAAGCGCAGTAAAACGCACTCAAATGCGACCAAATCGAAGCAGATTTACCTGCGCGAAAATGAGGCGCGGTTCACACGTCTAACCAATGGGTTCAGTAAAAAAGTGGAGAATCATGAGCATATGCTCTCTATCTACTTTCTTTACTATAATTTCTGTCGCGTTCATCAAACGTTAAGGGTGACACCGGCAATGCAGGCTGGACTCGTAGACTGCATTTGGTCAATCGAACAGCTAGTAATGTTGATGGACCCTAGATCGATCTTGGAGGGATTGCATCTAACAGCCTGAGGTTTCTGGTAATCTTTAGTACGAGGGCTTCAGGTTTTTCGTGTATACAACGGTTTTCGATTCATGGTATACACATCGGAATGAAGGGCTGAAAGACTGATTAAGCCCAAGGCACTTCGGGGGCGCATTAATGGACTTGAATGTCCACGTGTCCACTGGAACACACAGCGACCTCTGGAACATCAACCATTTTCCCTCCCTGAAAGGGGAATTGTATGACTCAGGCAACCGTAAAGAAAGTACAAACCCTTATCCGCATAGCGCGCACGAATATGCCGCGCGTTAGCAAGGTCCGAGGCGAGAAGGCTCTGAGCCGCTCTCCGTTCGTTGGCTCTGCGGCCAAATACTATCCGGCGCTGAAGAGACTTGCCGCGAAGTGAACGTAAGATCTACAGGCTTTCCGCCGCTCTGATCGAGAACGCGCATGATTTTGGAATTGATATGGTTTGGCCGGGGGTCGAACCAGTAGATAAATCCACGTGCCTCGATCTCAACCTGCTACATTCAGCAGCGCACCAGCCCTACCAAAACTGCTTTGGCCAAGAAGTGTATCCTACGCTCGCGGCCAAAGCAGCCTACCTTTTTGTTCATATTGCTACAGGCCATATTTTTAGTAATGGCAATAAACGGACCGCGGCGCTTTGCCTCGATTCGTTTGCACTCATCAATACACAGTTCCTTACTCTCTCCAATAACGAGGTTCACGATTTAGCACAGTCGGTTGCATCATTCAGAGAGCAGGGGCTAAGCTTTCCTATGGTTCTGGCTGCTACAACGGCACTCTTAGAGAAGAACTTAATCCCGCTGAGTAGACTCCGGGAATTTGACATGAAAGTCTATCGTGAACTCCATCGCAGAAAATGGATGTTCAGAAATCACCCCATGAATGAGCTTGATGCACCACTTTTGCAGTCGCGATAACGCCTGTGGATTCAAATTGACCCACTACCCATTTTCTGCTTCGTTGGTAGACCCCCAAGCCCATGCCATAGCATGAGGGGGAACAGGTTGCCCCCAAAGAGGCCATCCATGAGCGATATTCTTACTGGTCCCGCAATGACCGCCGAACAGGTCAGCCAGGTCACCCGCGAAACCAACTACGGTACCTGGCGCTTCCAGAAAACCTGGAAACCCCTCACCATCACCGACGCCGAGGGGTGCTGGTTTACTGACGGCGCGGGCAAGCGCTACCTCGATTTCAGCTCGCAGTTGATGTGCGTCAACCTGGGCCACAAGAATCCCCGCGTCGTCGAAGCCATCGCCGAGCAGGCAAGGGAACTGTGTTACGTCGCCCCCGGATATGCCACGTCGGCCCGCGCAAGGCTAAGCGCCAAGCTGCTTGAAGTGCTCCCCGCCGGACTCGAAAAGTTCTTCTTCGCTACCAGCGGCACCGAGGCCAACGAGGCGGCATTCAAGATTGCCCGGATGGTTACCGGCAAAACCAAGATCATTTCCCGCTACCGCTCCTATCACGGTTCCACGATGGGATCGATCGCGGCCACCGGCGACCCTCGCCGCTGGGCCATGGAGCCGGGCGGCAAGGGCGCAGGGTTCGTCTTCGCGCCTGAAACCAACTGCTACGACTGTCCCATCAAACACACCTATCCCGGCTGCAACATCGCCTGTGCCGACTACATCGAGCACATGATCCGCAATGAGAGCGACGTGGCGGCCATCATCGTCGAGCCCGTCGTCGGAACCAACGGCGTTCTCGTTCCGCCCCCGGAATATTTCCCGCGCCTTCGCGAGATCTGCGATCGCCACGGTGTCCTCCTCATCGCCGACGAAGTGATGGCAGGATGGGGCCGCACCGGCAAATGGTTTTCTGTCGATCACTGGAATGTGAAACCCGATATCCTGGTCACGGCCAAGGGCATCACCTCGGCCTATGTGCCGCTCGGCCTCTGCGCCACCACAAAGAAGATCGCTGACTACTTCGAAGATCACTACTTTTCGCACGGCCACACCTACGAGGCCCATCCCATCACCCTCGGCCCCGCCGTGGCCACGATCGAAGAGATGCAACGCCTCAATCTCATCGAGCGCGCCGCCTCGCTCGAGCCCTACATCCGCCAAAAGCTCGAAGCCCTCAAGGCCATACACCCCTCCATTGGCGACGTGCGCGGTCTCGGCCTCTTTTTTGCCGTCGAACTGGTGAAAAACCGCACCACAAAGGAGCCCTTCAACACCATGCGCGACAAGGTCGAAGGCAAGCCGCTGGTCGTCGATCAGATCGCCGCCAAAATGATGGCCGACGGTGTCGCTCAGCAGGCATGGGTGAGCCATTTCGTCATCGCCCCGCCTCTGATTGTCACAAAAGAAGAGCTCGACCTCGGCATCGCCGCGCTCGATAAGCATCTCGATTTCGCCGACGCACTGGTCGAGAAGTAGGTTTTTCCATCCGGACTACCGTCCAACAACCTCTTGGTCCACCGGGAAAACTGCGGCCTCTCCTTTTGCCGGGTCGCATCGTCAGGATAAGATCAACCCACCATGCCTGAGCACGGGCTGCAATCCGATGAATCGATCCTGCGCGGATCCGTGCTGGTGCTACTGCAGTTCGACGTATGCGAGGCGATCCGGTTGGACCGTCTAAAGGAGCTGATTCGCGCCCGCACAGTGCAGCAGCCGAGCTTGAAGCATCCCGCGCCCAGGTATGTTCGCTACAAGCATCCACCGGTGGTGGTGCCGGTGGAGACCCTGGTGCTCGAAAGTGGTGAGCGGCTCAACGGCGAGATTAAGTACTACGATTACGGCGTGGTGAGTCTGGTCTTCGAATTGCCGTTTGCCGGGGACTGGAGCAAGTTGATCGTGCTGGCCAGCCGGTGGGTGTGGGATGTCGATTTTGCGGAGCGGGCCACGGCCATTGTGCGCGCCAGCCTGGGGCGCGCCGCTCCCGCGCTGATCAAGCCCTACAAGGATTGGCTCAGCGAAGACTACCTCATATTTCACGTCCGGGAGATCAGTGGTTCGCCTTCAGTTTCGGATTTGATTCGCCAGCGCGGTCTGCAGATTGCGCAGGTGGTTCGAGGCGATACCGGGCAGCTGGCTGAAAGCGAGTGCAACGAAGTCCTGCAGTCGCGGATTTCCTACTATGCAAACGACCTCGCGGTCATCGGATGGAACGCTGCATTCCTCTATGACACCAGCTCCGGCGCGGAGACCGCAATCCAGTTGCTGGAATATGCCAACTCGCAATTGCTCGAATTTCGACACTACGACGATTTGCTGACAGAGGAACTGGAACGCGTCTACACGCTGGTGGACGAAGGAACCGGCGTCTTTGCCCGATGGCGTCTGGCGCGGTCGGCGACCCAACTGCATACCGTACTGCTCGACGTGGCCGAACTGACCGAGCGCGCCGATAACGCGATCAAGTTCCTGAGCGATATGTTCGCGGCACGTCTCTACAAGCTGGCTTCTTCAAAGGTAGGCGTGCCCGACTACAAGGATTTGGTCACAAGGAAAGTGCGCACAGCCGAGGAGCTCTATCGCTTTCTGGTGGACCAGTTCAACCAGAGCCGGGCATTCTTCCTTGAGTTGACGGTCGTCATCATCCTTGTCATCGAGCTGGTGTACCTGTTCCGGGGAAAGCCCCTGTAGCGCAACAGTCTTCGGATGCCGCGGATTGGGCTGCTTTCCCGGCGGAACAAAAAACGCCGGGACTAACTTCGTCCCGGCGATGCGCGTGCAACGCAATCAAACTCTTCAGGCCAACCGGCAAACGACAATATCGAGTTTTCAAGCCGTCGTTTCGCGGTGCGGCTGCGATGACAGACTCAACTGCTGACGCAGGCTTCCGGCCAAATCGGCCACCACCCGCAATTTGTCGGCGACGGGAGCTGGTACCTCACCCTGCGAAAGTGCCAGTTGCGAATGTAGCAGCAACCCGGCCACGGTGGTCTTCAATTCGGTTTCGATCGCCACGGTCGCCGCCCGCCGGGCCAGCGACTGTTCCCGCTCGCGACGGTGCAACGCGGAGCGAATCTCGCGGATGAGCCGGGTCGCCCCGGAAAGTGCGAAGTTGACCTGCAACGGAATGGCAAGTCCGGCGTATTCCCAGATAGCCTCAGCTGCCGCCGGATCGCATTCGGCGATCGTCTCGTCCACCACCACGGCGGAAAACTCGCGCCGGCGCAGCGCGGCCAGGGCAGCCTTGCGCCCTTCCGCCACCTCGACTTCCTTGCCCAGTTGCTTTCCGACCACAGCGGCGCAGTTGCGGGCGCCTTCGATTCCAGTCACCATCAAAATACTCATGTCGTCCCCCGGATTCCTGTTATTGGTGCAAGCCTGTGGGTCCCAGCTTTCAGCCCTCAGCTTTCTGCTCTTGGCTTTCGGCGCTCGATGCGGTCCTCGGGCTTAAGTGAAGAAGCGGCGTCGCCTCAAAGCTCATAACTGCCAGCTCACAGCTTTTGCTTCGCCTACTCCTCAAGCAGTGGATCTGCGATTCCGTATTCTTTCAGTTTTCGGTAAAGGGTGGTCTTGCCAATGCCCAGCAGCTTGGCCGCCTGCAGCTTGTCGCCGTTCAGTGTTCGAATGGCTCCCAGGATGGCGTCGCGCTCCAAATCCGCCAGCGACCTTACCTGTTGCGCCGTTTCCGCGCCGTCCGCTTCTCCGGCAGCCGCGAGCGCCCGAAAAGCCGTAAGGCCCTGCTGCTGCAACTGTGTGGGCAAATCGCCCAGGTGCAGCACCGGACCGGAGGATAATGCACATGCCCGCTCCATTGCGTTTTCGAGCTCGCGCACATTGCCCGGCCAGTCGTGACGCATCATGGTCCGCAAAGCCTCGTCGCTGAGCGTGAACTTGGTGCCATGCTCGCGGCTGATGTTGTCTAGAAAGTGCGCCGCCAGCAGGGGTATGTCCTCGCGTCGGTCGCGCAGCGAAGGCAGCCTCAGGTTCACGACGTTGAGACGATAGAAAAGGTCTTTGCGAAAGGTGCCCTTCTCAACCATCGAAGCCAGATCGCGATTGGTGGCGGCTACGATACGCGCCTTGATCGCCACGCGATGAGTGGCGCCGACCGGTCGCACTTCTTTTTCCTGAAGAGCGCGCAGCAGCTTGGCCTGCAGATCGAGGGAGAGCTCGCCAATTTCGTCGAGAAAGACAGTGCCGCCTTCGGCCGATACCAACAGGCCATCTTTGGAACGGCTGGCCCCGGTGAAAGCACCTTTGACATACCCGAAGAGCTCGCTCTCGATCAGCGTCGGAACCAGCGAGCCGCAGTCCACCGGTAGAAACGGCTTCTCGGCGTTAGGGCCATAGGCATGAATGGTGCGGGCCACCAGCTCCTTGCCCGTCCCACTCTCTCCCAGGATCAACACCGGGTGCGAGGTTTGCGCCACCTTGGAAAGGATGCGATAGAGCTTTTCCATCTCCCCCGAGCGCCCGATCATCGCCCCCAGGCCCTGGCTGAGGCGGAGCCGTTCGCGCAGTTGCCGCGTGGCGGAGTCGTTGGAGTGAGCGGCCGCCGCTCGTTCCAGCACTGTCGAAAGCTCATCAACAGCAAAGGGCTTGGTCAGGTAGTCCGATGCTCCGCACCGCATCGCCTCGACCGCCGTATTCACTGAGCTGGAGGCGGTCATCGCGATCACTGACATCTGCGGATAGAGCAGCTTGACCTCGGCAACCAGTTCCAGACCCTGGCTGTTGCCCGAGGGCAGATTCACCAGCAGTATGTCGGCCGCATGTCCACGCAGCAGGCTGCGCGCGTGGCTCATGTCACCGGCGCTTTCAACGGCATAACCGAGGCTGGCGGCAATCTCGGCGCAGGCCGATCGCACCGCGGAGTCGGCATCCACCACCAGCAGATAGAATTTGGCTGCCGGCTCCGCAAATTGAGGGATAGCGTCCATGGTCCCTAAGTGAAGAACTGTTTCGAGCATTGTATTCGCCTCGTGCTTCCCTGGCTAAATTGAACCCGCTTCGTCAGAGTGTTCTTGTGACCTTTTAAGAGGCTCTGACAGGCAGCTCGATCTGGAAGCAGGCGCCGGAAGGGTCGCGGTTCGCAGCATGAATCCGCCCGCCCGCTGCCTCCACGATCGAGCGTGTGATGGACAATCCGAGCCCCCGATGTTCGCATCTCCAGCCCCCTTGCCATTGGCCGCATCGGCCTTCGACCGCGTGGTATAGCCGGCTTCGAAGATGCTCTCCAGGGCTTCTCGCGGAATGCCGGGACCATTGTCCTCGACGTTTAGCGTCAGCCAGGGATCGGCGCCCGGTTCGGCAAGGCTTTCCCGCAGGACGAGCCGAATTCTGCCCCCATTGACCATCGCTTCGACAGCGTTCTTCACCAGATTCACCAGGATTCGGGTCAGATCCTCTCCCGTCAGGCAGACAGGCAGCTTGCCTCGCTCTGCGTCCACAGTCACGTTGATGGTGGGACCGGCAAGGGCAGCCAGAAGATTACGATTTGAACGTAACTCTTCGGCCAGGTTGCCGACCGGGACAGGCGAAGTCAGAGCCCAATAGTTTTCCGAGCGTGCTTGGCTCGGAACCGCTTCCATCCAGGAAAGGCTCCCTCTTTCAAGCCTGTTGTCCCGCGCGGATGATGCTCCGGGTTGCTCATTGCTGTTCAGCGTCGCCAGCTTCTCCACCAGCCGCCGGCTGGCCACGGCCACCATTCTCAGCTCATTCCCATAGTGTTCATACGGGGTGGCGAGTACCCCCGGAGCCTGCAGCAGGTCGCAGTACAGGCCCAGCGCCGTCACCATGTTCCGGGCGTCGTGCGCCACGTCCGCGAGGCTCTCGCCTGTAGTGTCAAGACCGACCAGCGAATGAACTGCGGCTTCCATGTGAATCTGATCTGTTCCGTCCAATGTTGTTGCCGGTTCTACCTGTTGCATCTCCAGCCTCTCTCTTTCCGTTCCCGATTTGCCTACTGGCAACTGCGTCGGTTATTCCCGCCAGGCCCTTGATACCCATGGGTAATCCACGTTTGTCCCAGCTCCTGCGGTTCCCATTTCAGCTCCAATGCGGGCTTTTGTCCTCTTCTAATACACGCTGAGTGCCAAACTCGGACAGCTTTTCTAAATGGCTGATAAGAAATGGTATGGTGTCCGAATGTCGGACACCGCACGACCTGCCTCGTTTGGTGCGCGGTGCCAAATCGGGAAAGGCTCGATCGCGTCGCACGAATATCTTCCCTGCTTTGTTCGGTTTATGGCTCATTCCCGATTTGGGGTGGGCCAGCGTCAATTCCCATCCCGGTAAAGGCGCCTCTCACTGGAGGCAACTCGCCGTCCCCTTCCCGTACAATCCCCCTATGCACGACCCCAATTCACCCCAATACTTCCGTCCGGGCGGCAGGACACCCGTCCAGCTTCGCCCCCTCTCACTCACACCGGGTTTCGTGCAGACTGCGGAAGGCTCGGTTCTCGTCTCGCTGGGCAATACGCGTGTGCTGACGAACGCCACCATCGAGCAGGGAGTGCCGGGCTGGCTGCGCAACTCGGGGCGCGGCTGGGTGACGGCCGAGTACGCCATGCTGCCCCGTTCCACCGTGACCCGAACGCCGCGGGAGAGCGAGCGGGGCAAGATTGGCGGGAGAACGCACGAGATCCAGCGACTGATTGGCAGGAGCCTGCGGTCGGTCGTGGACATGCAGGCCCTGGGCGAGCGCACCGTGATTCTGGATTGCGATGTGATTCAGGCCGACGGGGGCACGCGCACGGCGGCCATTACGGGTGCGGCGGTAGCGCTGGCTCTGGCCCTGAACGCCCTGGTCGCGGCGGGAACGCTGAAGCAGTCGCCGCTGAAGCAATTGGTGGCGGCCACTTCGGTGGGCATGGTCGGCGGAATCGCGCTGCTGGACCTTTGCTATGAAGAGGATTCGCAGGCCGAAGTCGACATGAACGTGGTGATGACCGCCGATGGCGGTCTGATCGAGACCCAGGCCACGGCGGAAAAGGGAAGCTTTTCGCGCGCGCAGTTGAATGGGCTCATCGATCTGGCGGAGGCAGGAATGCGAGAGATTTTTGCCGCGCAGAGAGCGGTGCTGGAGCATTAGAGGATCGCGGCTGCCCAACGGCGGCGCCGACTCTGACGATTGCATTCGACGCTCAGCAGACGAACCGCGTGTCGAGAATTCTTTGGAACCGTGATCGGGATTGGAGCGTACCCGCTTCTACAAGTTCTCAGTCAGGCCGGAGGTCGAGCAAGCCCGGCTGCAAATGAGAACCTGAGAGGAGCGTCCCATGTTCCCACTTCCCCTGATTCTCCGGGTCGGGTCAAATGCCCGGACAGCGACGATCTTTTGCCTGGCCCTTGGCAACTTGATCGCAACTGTATCCGCATTGCCGGGCGGGCAGGCCGGGCCGCCAAGCGTGGCTGCGGCCAGCATGGACAGCGGCGGAATGGCAGGGATGGCCGGACACATGCATCTGACGATGCTGAGGCCGGGCCAACCGGGCGACCGGGCGAAAGCGGATGCGATTGTGGCTGCCGCCAGAGAGGCGATGGCTCCCTACCAGGATTACCGCAAGGCCCTGGCTGACGGATATCGAATCTTTCTTCCCAACATTCCGCAACCCCAGTATCACTTTACGAACTACGAGAACGGGCGCGAGGCGGCGACTCATTTCGATCCGCTCAAGCCGACTTCGCTGCTCTACAAGAAGACGGCGGACGGCGGGTACAAGCTGGTTGGAGCGATGTACACCGACCGGGTCGGCGCCGACGAGGACGAATTGAACGGGCGGATTCCGCTGAGCGTGGCGCGCTGGCACCAACACGTCAACTTCTGCAAGGGGCCTGCGGGAGAGTTGGCTGCGTACTTCGGCCCCGATGCGAAGTTTGGGTTGATGGGCTCGATTCATACCAGGGAAGCCTGCGAAGCGGCAGGCGGGACGTTTCTCCCTCATGTCTTTGGATGGATGGTCCACGTGTATCCGTATGAAACAGACCCGAAGAAAATCTGGTCGATCGATGACGATGACCAGGGGCACGACAACATGGATCACTCTGCGATGCCGGGGATGAAGATGAATTAGTGCGGTGAATCGAAGTTCATCGAAGAACAGCCGCAGATTCTTCGACTCACCACCCCCGAACTGAAAGACGTTCGGGGCCCCGTTCGCTCAGAATGACAACCAGTTTTGTGTTGCGTATTTCAGACTCAGGACACTAGAAGCTGTCTCATAAATGGTCTAGCACCGCGAAAGGCGTCCCTCAGGGGCTAAAGCCCAGCGATTTACGCGACGTTTGCGGCACGACTAAAGTCGTGCCCTTTTACAAAGCCATTTATGAGACAGGTTCTAGTTCTCCGATACTACCGGGAGTTCGATGCGGCTGGCTTGGCCGGGTGCGTGGTAGATGCGCTGCGTGGCTTTCTGGTAATCGGCGGGCTTGGCCCAGAAGATGCTTTGCACGAAGGTCTGCGGATTGCGGTCGTAAAGCGGGAACCAGCTCGACTGGATCTGCACCATGATGCGATGGCCGGGGAGAAAAACATGGTTCGAATTGGGCAGGGCGAAGCGGTAGGTGAGCGGCTTGTTCGGGGTGATGGCTTCGGGCTTGGAGAAGCTTTCGCGATAGCGGCCACGGAAGATGTCTTCGGAGATGGGCAGCTCGTAGCCGCCGAGATCGGGCTGGTCGGCCACTTCGTCGGGATACACGTCGATGAGCTTGACCACCCAATCGGAATCGGTGCCGGTGGTGGAGGCGACCAGGTTGGCGACGGGCTGGCCGCTGATATGGACCGGGGTGGTGAGGACGTCGGAAGTGTATGTCAGGACGTCGGGGCGGCCGGAAACTTCGCGCTGATCGTCGACCAGCCACTGCACCCAGGTGAGCGGAGGGACGTAGCCGATGGGCTGTGCCGGACGGCCGTTGTAGGGAACCGGCCTGGCGGGGTCGGAAATGTATTCGTCATATGTCTCGCGCTTAGGGTTCGGGGCTTCAGCGGAGGATGTTGCCGCTCCTGATGAGGGCGCGCTGAAGCTGAGCTTCTGACCGGGCTCTAGGTAGAGCGACTTGGTTGTGGGGGCGGCGGGCCATGCGGGCAGGCGCTGCCATTGGTTCACGCCCGTTTCGTAGGCCGTGACCGGGGCGACGTTGTCTGCAGGAGCGTCGTCTTTCAGGTAATGGTCCAAAAATGGCCGCAGCACGTTCTGCCGGAACCAGGTTCCGGTGTCGCTGCCGAAACGAATGGCGCCAAGACTGTCGGCGGACTCAATCTCCTGTCCATGATGCCAGGGGCCGAGGACGAGGAAGACTTTGTTGTCCTTGTCGAGGGGCTTGATGGCCTTGTAGACCGCGGGTGCGCCGTAGATGTCTTCCTGATCCCAGAGGCTGTGGACCAGCATGATGGGGATCTTGATGCCTTCGTCGGCGAAGTCGGCGGCGAGCACTTTGTCCATGGCCTGTTCAGACCAGAACGAGTCGTAACTGGGGTGGGCGAGGATTTTCCGCCAGAAGCCCATCTGCTCAAGGCCGTGTTCGCGGCCCAGCTCGCCGGCCGAGCCGGCGCGCATGTAGAGTTCGTAGTCGTCGAAGGTGCCAGACCACCACTTTGACGTGGCGTCTTCGTCGAGGACGCCTCCGCCACGCGTGCCTTCCTGCTCGAAGATGTAGGGCATGTTCTGCTCGCGGAAGGCTCCGTTGTGAAACCAGTCGTCGCCCATCCAGCCGTCGACCATGGGATTCATGGGCACTGAAACCTTCAGGGCCGGATGAGGGTGCACCAGGGCCATCAAAGGCAGAAAGCCGTCGTAGGAGATCCCCAGGATGCCGACTTTGCCGTTGGTCTCGGGGATGTTGTGGATGAGCCAGTCGATGGTGTCGTAGGTGTCGGTGGATTCGTCAATGGGGGTGGGGTTAAGCGGGCCGTGGAGAGGGCGGTTCATCACGTAGTCGCCTTCGGAGCCGTACTTGCCGCGGATGTCCTGAATGACGCGGATGTAGCCGCCTTCCACGATCACGTCGGTGGCGTTGTCGTAACCGTAGAGGATGGGACCGAGGTGCGAGCTGGCGGCGTGGCTGGTGAGCTGGTCGGCGCTGTAGGGCGTACGCGTCAGAAGAATCGGCGCGTGTTCTGCGCCTTTGGGGACGAGGATCACGGTGTGGAGGCGGACCCCGTCGCGCATGGGAATCATGGCCTCGCGTCGCGTGTAATCGAAGCTGTCGGTGGATGGCTGGAGCTTGGCGGGCGTTTCGCTGGGATAGTCAGGATAGAGCGGCTTGGCAGTCCCGGAGGAAGTGGATTGTCCGGCTGTGAAGTGGGTCAAGACGGCGAAGGCAATGACGGACAGGACCAGGCGAAGACGAAAGCTCATCATGAGGCGGACCTTTCAAAAAGAGCTGCGCGGCAATGAACTGTCAGGTGCAACTGCAGACTAAGGCCGGGATGCGGGAGAAAACAAGAGACTTAATGCAGCGCTGCCGACAAAAGGAGGGTGGCCGCCAAACCGGTCACCGAAAGCACCGTCTCCAGAACTGTCCACGTGGCGAAGGTTTCCTTGATTTCGAGTTTGAAAAAGGACTGGATCATCCAGAAGCCGGGATCGTTGACCTGCGAAAAAATCAGGGAGCCGGTGCCGGTGGCAAGCACCAGCAGTTCGGGGCGCACGCCGATGTGGCCGGCCATGGGCGCCAGCACTCCGGACGCAACCGCCATGGACACGGTGGCCGATCCCATGCAGACGCGGACCACGGCGGCCAGAAGCCAGGCGAGCACGAGCGGCGGCATGTGTGCGCCCAGGGCCAGGGTGACCGTGGCCTGTGCGGCTCCCGAATCGCGGAGGACGCCGCTGAGACCGCCGGCGGCGGCCAGGATCACGAGGACGTTGGCAATGGGTTCGAAGGACTCGGCGGTGAGTTTTCGCAACAGGCCTTGGCGGTCTTTCTTCCCAGCATGGGCGGAATCGATCTGGATGTGGCCGCCCAGCGTGACCAGCGAGACGAGGACGGCGATGAGCAGCGCGATATCGGGGCTGCCGATAAGGCGGAGAATCTGGTTGGCCGGGCTTCCGGCGGGGGCCAGTGAATCGGCCCAGCTACCCAGAAAGATCAGAGCGATGGGGAGCAGAATGGCGGTTGCGGCGCGGATGGGTCCAACTGGCACGGGATTGGCCGGCGCGGCGTTGGGATGTGATTGCGGCGAGGGCGCGGATGCCGGCTCGGTGGCCGCGAGGGCGTTCTGCTCGGCGGCAATCTCTGCCTCTTCAAAGAGCGCCGGCTCTTCATAGGCAGGCTTAATCCCGCCTTTTGCGGCCTGTTTGCTCCATCGGCGCATCAGGTACCAGCCGAGCACGGGACCTGCCACGATGCCGGCGGGCAATCCAACCAGCAGACCCAACAGAATGGTGCGGCCCATATCGGCGTGATATTGGACTACGGCCAGCATCGCCGCGGGATGTGGCGGGAGGGTGCCGTGCACGATGGAGAGTCCCGCCAGCAGGGGAATTCCAACCAGAATCGGGGGACGTCCGCTGCGGTGCGCTGCCGCGGCGATGATGGGCATCATGAGGACCAGCCCGACCTCGAAAAACACCGGCATTCCGACGAGGATGCCGAGTCCCAGGAGCGCCCAGGGCAGTCCCTTCTCACCGCAGTTCTCGACCAGGGCTCCGCCCAGTGCCGTTGCGCCCCCGGAACTGGCCAGGAGTCGTCCCAAAATGGCGCCCAAGCCGAGGATGATGGCGATATGTCCCATCAGGCCGCCGACGCCGGCGGTGAACGAAAGGGGCACCTGGTGCAGCGGCATGCCGGCGGCAATCCCCAGGGTGAGAGCAGCCACGATCAGCGACAACGCCGGGTGGAGGCGAAGCCTTGCAATGAGGAACAGAAGCAGGAGGACAGCCCCGGCTGCGCAGGAGAGCAGATACAAACTACTTGGAGCGACTGCGGTGGCGAGGGGCACGGTCGGATTATTCCACACGCAGGTTGTGCCGGGAGTTGCCGTGATGTGCTGATGGGCACATCTTTTTGCTTGCGCGTCTCTGCTACCATAAGGATGATTCCAGCTTCTGCCGCAACGTAGGCTGATTTTCCGCGCCCTCAGGGCCCGAGTGCACAGGCGGCCGGAGCCAAAACGATAAGGAGAATTCCTATGCCATTAGTCTCCATGCGGCAGCTCCTCGACGAGGCCGCCAAGGGCGGTTACGGCGTCGGCGCGTTCAACGTCAACGATATGGAACAGATTCAGGCCATCATGGAGGCGGCAAAGGAAACGAAGTCGCCGGTCATCATCCAGGCCAGCCGCGGCGCCCGCCAGTTTGCGCAGGACCGCTATCTGTTTCACCTGATCCTGGCGGCCAGCGAACTCTATCCCGATATTCCAATCGCCATGCACCAGGACCACGGGAACAGCTTCGAGACCTGCAAGAGCGCCATCGAACTGGGCTTCACCTCAGTAATGATGGACGGTTCTCTCAAGGCCGATGGCAAGACCCCGGCCAGTTTCGAGGAGAACGTCGAAGTCACCCGCAAGGTGGTGGACTACGCGCACGAGCGCGGCGTGACCGTGGAAGGCGAGATCGGCGTGCTGGGTGGTGTTGAAGACGGACATGGCGCGGGCGGCAGCGGACTCGATCACATTACCGATCCCGACCAGGCAGTCGAGTTTGCCGAGCTTACCGGCGTCGATGCCCTGGCGATTGCCATCGGCACCAGCCACGGCGCTTATAAATTCACGAAAAAGCCCGACGGTTCCGTCCTCAAAATGGACGTGCTGATCGCGATCCACAAGCGCCTGCCCAAGACTCACCTGGTGATGCACGGCAGTTCGTCCGTTCCCAAGGATCTGCAGGACATCGTGAACCAGTACGGCGGCAAGCTGAAGGAAACCTGGGGCGTACCGGTCGAAGAGATTCAGCTTGGCATCCGCAACGGCGTGCGCAAGGTCAATGTGGATACGGATAATCGCCTCGCCATCACTGGCGCGATCCGCAAAGTGCTGTGGGAGAGCCCGGAGAAGTTCGATCCGCGTGATTACATGAAGCCGGCGCGCGAAGCGATGCAGAAGGTTGTTGCGTTGCGCATGACGGAGTTTGGCCAGGCAGGGCATGCGGGCGATTACAAGCCCGTTTCCATTGCCGAAATCGCCAAGGGCTACAAAGACGGAAGCCTCACCACTCGCCCGCTGGTTGCAGCAAAGTAGTTCGTGGGTTGTGATGTGATTGCGTTTGATTGTAAAGAGAGGCCATCCCTCACACGAGAGATGGCCTCTCTTTGATTCAGGCAGAAAGACGAAGCGGCAGATCGGATTGGGCGCGAGTTTATTCTGGCCTTGGCGACTCGGTTCCAACGAATCACAAGGATTACGCCTCTACCCCATGGTGCGGTCACGGTCCGGAAACAAGGGAAAATGAAGGAAGCAGGCGCTAGAAGAGTCGAGCTGTTCGATACCAGTCTTCGGGATGGAATGCAGCAGCCGAACATCGACATTTCCGTACCCAATGCTGTGAGTCTTCTTCAGCGCATGGCGGCCTTTGGCATCCACTATGCGGAAATCGGTTTTTCAGGTGCGAACCGGTTTGTCGGAGAGTTGACCACAGCTTTGGCTTCTGTCGATACGGCCGCGATGAAGCTCGCGTTGTTCGGCAGAACGCGCGGCCGCGGCACCAAAGTGCAGGACTGGCCCGACGTACAATTCATCGTCAGTCATAAGCAGCGCATTCCCGTCGCAGTGATCGTGGTCAAGTCGAGACTGCTGGATGTGATGAAGTCGCTGGAAACGACGCCGGAAGAGAATCTGTTGATGGCCAAGGAGACCATCGACTATCTTCACGACGCAGGTTTGGAAGTCATCGTGGACTTTGAGCACGCGATGGACGCCAATTGCGGCCGCCGGGAAAACGGTGAGGCCTGCGACGACGATTTCAGCAGGCAAAGCATCGACTACTTCCACCAGATGACAGCACAATGCGCCGGGCAACAGGTAAGCCGCATGGTTGTTTGCGACACCACGGGCGGTGCGAGTCCGGAAGAAGTCGCGCGCGTGATCGGCGAGCTCACCACGACGTATCCCGGCGCGAAATTCGGATTTCACGGTCATACCGATCGAGGTCTTGGAATCGCCAACTCGCGCGCTGCCATTCTTGCGGGCGCGGTTCAGATTCAGGGGACTCTTGTGGGGACGGGCGAACGCTGCGGCAACGTGAATCTGACCACGGTGATCGGTTCCATGCAAGTCCGGGGTGAGGCTGAATTTGTTGCACCCGAGGCGCTTGCCGGGCTGACCAATCTGGCACATTCAGCGTATTCGGCATTCTCGATCGAGGTGCCACATGGCGCTCCCATCATCGGTACCGGAGCGTTTGGCACGTGGGCGGGTATGCATGGCAGCAGCGAGCGCAAGAATCCAGGGGCGTATCTCTGGTGCGATCCGGCTCAACTGGGCGCCAATCCTGTGATCGGAGTCAATAGCCAATCCGGCAGGGCCAACATCATTCTGTTGTCGCAGACGCTGGGCATACCACTCGATTCCGCGCAAGCACAGACATTGATGGACCAGAATGAGGCGATGATTGAAGGCGGCGGCTTCACGGCAAGCGAAGTCTCATTCCGGCTGGCCTGCATGAAAGTGCTGGAGTCGCTTGAGCATCGCTTCAGTGTGAAGAGCTGGCGAGTTCTCGACGAGTCCGATGAAACCAGGAACAGGTATGTGCAGGCCTCGATGTTGCTGTCGATTGGCGACGCGACGGTGGCTGTAACGCGGGCAGAAGGCGCGGGGCCTGTGGATGCGCTGACCAAGGCAATGCGGCGCGAGTTGGAAAAGTGGTACCCGGCGATTGCGCGGATGCGTCTGGGCGGGTTCACCGTGACGGCCATCGACGTTTCTGCTCACGACACGGCAGCGCACGTGCGCGTCACCGTCAGCTTCAACGCGGACGGCCACGAACCTTGGATCACCGCGGGTGTGAGCAGCGATTTGAACCAGGCAGCGTTGATGGCCATCGTGGATGGTTTCAATTATTGGCTGTTGAAGAATCCTGAAGAATCGAAGCCAGCGAGAACTTAGAGCATTTCTCCATTAGGTGTACACTGTAGTTAGCTCTGGACTTCGCGGCATGAGAGATGGCGAAGGCCTATTCGGATGATCTTCGTTGCAAGCTGTTGACGGCCTACGATCGCGGGCAGGGATCGTTGCGCGAGTTGGCGGAACTGTTTTCTGTCAGCTATGACTGGGCCAAGAAGATATCGAGGCAGCGATTGCGCAGCCAACAAATGGAGCGGGTGGCGCAGAGCCGCCATGGAATGGCGAGTCGGGTGACGCCAGAAGTTGAAGCCGAGTTGTTGCGCCAGTTGCGCGAACAACCGGATTGCACGCTGGCGGATTTGCAGAAAGGGCTGCAGAAGTCGCTCGGTATTGGCATGAGCAGTCAGCATTTGTGGCGTGTGCTGAAGCGGTTGGGTGCGCGTTTGAAAAAAAGTCACTCCACGCGGCCGAGCGAGACACGCAAGCCAATCAAAAGCGGCGGGCAGAGTTCCTTGAGAAAATCCATTCGACCCCGCTAGACAATCTGATCTTCCTTGATGAGAGCGGCGTCACCACTTCAATGACGCGGCTCTATGCCCGTTGTCTGGGAGGACGGCGCATCCATGAGGCGACGCCTGGCAGCCATTGGAAAATTATGACCATCCTGGGCGCGATGAGCACCCGGGGCATGATCGCAACCATGACCATCGAAGAGGCTACCGATACAGAAATCTTCCTGGCCTATCTGGAACATGTTCTGTGTCCGCAACTACGCTCCGGCGATGTGGTGGTGATGGATAACTTGAGTTCGCACAAGGTCGACGGCGTGCGTGCACGCATCGAGGCGGCTGGAGCGGAACTGCTCTACCTGCCGCCCTATTCGCCAGACCTGAACCCGATAGAAAAGGCCTGGTCAAAGCTCAAACAACTCCTCCGATCAGCCAAAGCAAGGACCAGCGAGGTCCTCGAACAGGCCATCACAGACCTGCTACCTCAGATCACTCCAGATAACGCTCAAGCTTGGTTCAGGTTCGCCGGCTATGGAGTATATCTATGAGAGAAATGCTCTAGTGTGGCGTCTCAAAAGTTCGTTGCATAAGTTGAAATCCCGAACCGCAGATCCTTCGACTCCGTTTGGCCAAGAACCGGCCAAACTCCGCTCAGGAAGACAGGGCTACTTACATTGCCGGTGCGACGGATGGTTCGCGGGGCGGGATGGCGATGCCGCTTGTTTCCTGATCCTTGTATTGCAACTGGTAGAGCTTCCAGTAGAGGCCGCGCTGGGCGAGCAGTTCCTGGTGCGAGCCCATCTCGCGCAACTGGCCCTTGTGCATCACCAGGATGGTGTCGGCGCGCTGCACGGTGGAGAGCCGGTGCGCGATCAGCACGCTGGTGCGGCCCTCGACCATGCGCTCCAGTGCGCCGCGAATGCGCAACTCGGTGTCGGTGTCGACGCTCGATGTGGCTTCGTCGAGGATCAGGATGCGCGGATTGTAGGCCAGCGCGCGGGCAAAGTTGATGAGCTGCTTCTGGCCCGTGGAGAGCGAATTGCCGCGCTCCTGCACCGGCTCGTCGAAACCGCCCGGCAGGCTTTCGATGAAGTCCAGCACGTTGACGTCGCGCGCGGCCTGGCGCAGGTCGATCTCGGTGATTTCGTCGTTGCCGAGACGAATGTTTTCGGCCAGCGTGCCGGTAAAGAGGAACGGGTCCTGCAAGACGACGGCGAAGTGCTGCCGCAGTGGAGTCAGGTCCTGTTCGCGCAGGTCTACGCCGTCGACGCAGAATCTGCCCGGCGGTCACATCGTAGAAGCGCATCATCAGGCTGGTGAGGGTGGTTTTGCCGGCGCCGGTGTGGCCCACGATGGCGACCGTCTGGCCCGGCTCGATGGTGAAGGAGACGTCTTTCAGAATCCACTCGATGTCCTTGGATGGCCAGCAGATCGCCGGCAGTCTGGCGTCGGGCGGCGGCGCGCTGCAACGGCGGCCTTCTGCTCTTCGGTCAGCTTCTGATAGGTGAACCAGACGTGGCGGAACTCGATGCGGTTGCATCCGTCGCCCGAGTCGGGATGCGCCGGGCTCACGATCTCCGGCTGCAGTGTCGAGCAGCTTGAAGATGCGCTCGCAGGCGGCCATGGCGGCTTGCAGGATGTTGTATTTGTCGCTCAGGTCCTGAATGGGCCGCCAGAAGCGCTGCGAATACTGGATGAACATGGCCAGCACGCCGATGGTGACCGTGCCGGAGAGGACGCCGAAGCCGCCACGCCAGATGACCAGCGCAATGGCGATGGCCGAGAGCAGTTCGACTGCCGGGTAGTAGAGCGCGTAGGCAAAGATGGTGTCTTTGAAGGCGATCATGTGCAGGCGGTTGACGTCTTCAAAGTCGTTGTAGGCGCGCTGCTCGCGATTGAAGAGCTGCACCACGCTCATGCCGCTGATGTGTTCCTGGGTGAAGCTGTTGATGCGGGCGATGGCGGCGCGGACGCGGCGATAGCTCTCGCGGACGTGGTCGCGGAAGAGGCGCGTGACGATCAGGATCAGCGGCAGAACGGCGAAGGCGATCAGCGCCAGCCACCAGTTGATGCTCGAGCATCACGACGGCCATGATGGTGAGGTTGAAGAAGTCGTCGACGATGGCCAGAACGCCGGCGGTGAACATTTCATTGATGGCGTCGACGTCGGAGGTGAGGCGCGTGACCAGCCGGCCCACGGCGTGGTTGTCAAAGAAGCCGATGTGCATGCGCTGCATGTGGCGGAAGATGTCGCGGCGCAGGTCGAACATGATTTTCTGGCCGACCCACTGCATCATGTAGGTCTGAATGAATTCAAAGAAATAGGCGGAAAGGAGGGCGGCCAGGATAGATTCCGGCGAGCTCGGTGATGCCCGCAGCCGGGTCGGCAGGCAGACGGCGCGTGAGCCAGCTGGTGGCGGGACCGGGTTTGCCGGTCATGTAGCGGTCGATGGCCACTTTGACCAGGTAGGGACCGGTGACATCGCTCAGCGATTTGAGGGTGACGGCGAGCGAGGAGATGGCGGCCTGCCACCAGTACGGGCGAAGGTAATGACCGAGCCGGCGCATCAGGCGCGAGTCGTAGACCTTGCCGACGGGGTCTTCGTCGCCCTTGCGCAACTGGGTTTTGCGGGCGGCGGGGGGCCGGCCGTTGGGCGATTGCGCGTTGGGCCTGAGGGATTGCTCTTGTGCTTGGTCCGCCATCGGTCGGTGCAGGCTTCCTGTTCTTCTATTGTACGAGCAGGTCGGGGCCGGGCACAGCGGATAGGGGTTTCTCCACGGCCAACCTCCGGTGGCCGATCCCATGCTTCACCCTCGACAGCGCTTTCGGGTTGCTCTAGGCTCGAAGGGTGGGATCACTAGACCTTCCCGGCAACGCGGCTGGACTGAATCGCTTGCCCGAGACGGTGCGCCGCGGGCGCTATCTCTACCCGCCCGGCCTGCGCATGAATCTGCCCTTCTACCTCTTCCGCAAGTTCTTCAAGCCGGGCAATCCGATTCTGCTGTTCGAGCACCTGCGCCGCTTCGGCCGGGCCGCGCATTACCGCATCCTCTTCCGCGACGTCGTTCTTTTCCACGATCCGTCCGACATCCGCGAAGTGCTCATCGACAAGGCCGCGTCCTTCGGCAAGGACCGCACGCAGAAGCGCATGAAGATCCTGCTCGGCGAGGGCCTCATCACCTCCGACGGCGAGGCCCACAAGCGCGGACGCCGCATCGCCGCGCCCGCCTTTCATCGCCAGCGCATCCAGCGCTATGCGGGTCAGATCGTCGAGCGTGCCCACACCCTCAGCGCGCAATGGAAGCCCGGCCAGCCGCTCGACATTGCCGCGGAAATGATGCGGCTGGCTCTGCAGATCACTGCGCGAACGCTCTTCGATACCGAGGTCACGCCGGAGATTCACGTCATCAACGACCAGGTGAACATCGTCATGGACCTCTACAACTACCTGGTGGCGCATGCCGCGCGCGGAGCTGCTGCTCGACTCGCCGCTTCCCGGCATGAGGCGCTTTCGCCGCGCCAAGGCACGGCTCGACGAAGTGGTGGACGGGATGATCCGGGCAAGGCGCGAGGAGAGTGGAAGCCGGCGATCTGGAAGCGCGCGGCGATCTGCTCTCGATGCTGCTGGCCGCGCGCGACGACCAGGCGGGATGGCGACGGTCGGACTCTGATGCCGAAGAACTGCGCGACCAGGTGCTCACGCTGTTTCTGGCGGGCTATGAGACGGTGGCCAACGCGCTGGCCTGGACGTGGCTGCTGCTGGGACAGAATGCCGATGCCGAGAGCCGGCTTCATGCCGAACTGGACGCAGTGCTGGCGGGGCGTCTGCCGACGCTCGAGGATATGCCTCGCCTGGAATACACCGGCATGGTTCTGTCTGAATCGATGCGGCTCTACCCGCCGGCGTGGGCCATGGGCCGCGAGGCGCTCGAGGATGTCTCGATCGGGCCGTATCGCCTGCGCAAAGGCACGATGATCTTCTTCAGCCAATATATTGTGCAGCGCGATCCGCGATGGTTTCCGGACCCTTGACGATTCATGCCGGAGCGGCATACAGCGGAGGCGAAGGCCACGCGCCCGCGGTTTGCGTATTTTCCGTTTGGCGGCGGAGGGCGGCAGTGCATCGGAGAGTCGTTCGCCTGGATGGAAGCCACGCTGGCCCTGGCTACGATTGCGCAGCGCTGGCGGTCTGGAACTTGTGCCGGGACAGCGGATTGAACTGCAGCCCAAGATCACGCTGCGGCCGAAGAATGGAATCAAGGCAATTGCCCGGGCGCGGGGGTAGGGTCGACGGGACGCTCCCAAGTTCGACTTTGCGTCGTGGGATTTCAGCTCTTCGACAAATGCACTAGACTCGAACCGTGGGCTTCCAGGATTTCTTAGGAAACACGGCGACCGTGACACGGCTGCGCGAGAGTGTGCGGGCCGAGCGTTTTCCTCATTCGCTGATCCTGGCCGGGCCGGGCGGAGCGGGCAAGTACACGCTGGCGTTGATGCTGGCGAAGGCGGTGAACTGCCTGAATCCGACCGAAAGCGATGGCCTGCCGGATTTTTGCGGCCATTGCCGCAACTGCGAACGGATTGGCGACGCGGCCAATCTGGACGAGCGTGTGGCCGAGGCGGTGGCAGCGCGCGAAGAGATGCGGGATACCGACAAGCGGGAGACGCGCATCTTGATTCAGACGCATCCCGACGTGCTGATCGTACCGCCCGATCCGCCGCAGCTTTTGATCAAACTAGGCCAGGTGCGGCAGGTCATTCATGCAGCCTACTACCGGCCGCCTGTTGAAGCTGCCCGAGCTTTCACGATCTTTACTTCGTCGGCGTTCATGAAGGAGGCGGCCAACAGCCTTTTGAAAGTCCTGGAAGAACCGCCGGAGCACACATCCCTGATTCTGCTCACGGAGAATCCGCAGGAGTTGCTGCCGACCATCCGATCGCGAGCGGTTGTGCACCGGCTGGGCGCGCTGCCGGCTGCGGAATTGGAGGCGCTGCTTGCAGTCCGACGCTCGGAGCTGACGGCGCAGGAGCGAGCGCTCGTGGCACGACTTGCAGAAGGCGCCGTGGGTCGGGCGCTGACCCTTGACCTTGGCGTCTATCTTGCCAGCCGGCAAGACGCGCTGGTGGTGCTGGGGACTGCGCTGAGGGAACCGGACTATTCGCAGCTTTTCAAAACTACGGAAACCTACCGCGGCGGGGCTGACGGACAGACGAAAACGATTAACCTGCTTCGGGCTCTGGGCAGCCTCGTGGAGGACCTGCTGCTAGTGGTGGCAGGGACGCCGGGGCTGGTGCGCAACGTGGATATGTCTGCCGAACTGGAGCGGATGGCGCAGGGACTCACCGTGGATTGGATTGACGGGGCTTCTCGCGTGCTTGTACAGGCCGAACAGGGAATGAGGCGCAACCTGTTGCGATCGCTTTCGCTGGATGCAATGGCGGTGGGTTTGGGCGAGCGTTGAGCGATGTTTTGCCATCCTGCTTGATAACTCAATCGCGAAGAATTATCCGGGCGAAGTAACTGCGAGCCTTTCCGCATGGAGAGACAGGCACTGCGAAGGATGCAACCTCTGCTGTGCGGCGGGCATCATTTGGAAGTACAATCAAGCACACCATCCCTTGGGGAACTGCAGAGAACAAGGATTCCCGAAAGGCCTCTTTGTCTTCATCGGCTCCGGCAACGGATGGAAAGTGCGTAGCGTCAAAGCCGGTTTGAGCCGCGGAATTGTTTTCGAACGGCAGGGTAGCCGATCACATTTGGATTGCACCAGGTCCATTTGAGCTTCGAGCCTCACTTCTGAGGAGGAAAGTAAACCAATGAATAGTCGCGTAGCTTTGACCGGTATTGGACTTGAAAGCAGAACATCAGCGATTGCTCCCTTGCCCCGTGGGGGAAGAAAGCCTCCGGCGGCGGCGCCGTTTCGATTTACGGCTCACGAAGTGGAAGAGGATGCGGATCACCGCCATGCCGAGCTGTTCTATCTGCAAAAGCAGATCCAGTCGCAGACGCCGATGGTGATTATGCTGGCGGACGGCGGGCGCGTGGAGGGCTGCATCGAGTGGTACGACCGGAATGCGCTGAAGGTGCGCGGGCGGGAGAAGACGCTCGTTTATAAGTCAGCGATTAAATACATGTACAAGCTTGGTGAGGCCGGGCAGTAGAGCTGAAAGCTACATTTCGGCCTGCTGCGCGGGCTTGCGATGGGCGGCCTTGCAGAGACGGTCGCGAATGGCCGCGCCGAGTCCTTCGGCTGGCGGCAACGGGCACAGGATGAGAGTGCAGCCTTGGGCGTCGAGCGCGCGCAGGCCGGCGTAGAGATTGCGGGCCAGCTCCTCAGGGTCGGCCCAGCGCCCCCAGGAAAAGATAATGGCGGTGGGCAAACCGGGAACTGGCTTGACCAGTTCGGCGGGGAGCATGATGCCGAGGCGTTCGTTGGAATGAAGAGTTGCGGCTGCGGCAAGGCGAAGCGGCAATTCTGCGAGCGGAAACTCAACCAGCACAAGGCGGGCGCGCGGGGCATAGTGACGCAGGCCGACGCCCGGGGAAGGGAGCGCCTCCGGGGGCGTGGATTGCACGATTTCGCTGTCTTGATGAAGCGCTACGGGGCCGCCAGTTTCTTGAATCTGGGCGGCTGTGATGGCGCCGGGGCGGTAAATCACCATGGGGCTTTGGCACGGGTCGAGAACGGTGGATTCAACGCCGTGCCGCGTGGGTCCGGCATCGAGAATGGCGTCGATGCGGCCGTCGAGGTCGTCGAGCACATGGGCGGCGGTGGTGGGACTGGTGTGGCTGAAGAGATTGGCGCTGGGCGCGGCCACCGGGACCCCGGACTGGCGGATCAGTTCGAATGCGACCGGATGCGCGGGCATGCGGATGCCGACCAGCGGCCGTCCGGCAGTGACGGCGTCCGGGACAGCAGCGGAGCGGGGCAGAAGCAGGGTGAGCGGACCGGGCCAGAAGGCGGCCATGAGCTTGCGGGCCGGCTCGGGCACGCTGGTGACCAGGTTGTTCAGCATGAGGTTTTCCGTTGCAGGGCCGGCGATGTGGACAATGACGGGGTCCCAGGAGGGGCGCTTTTTAGCGGCAAAGATGCTGGCCACGGCGGCGGGGTCGAGGGCGTTGGCGCCGAGGCCGTAGACCGTCTCAGTTGGGAAGGCGACCAAGCCGCCGGTGCGCAGGATTTCAGCGGCGCGGGCGATGGCATGGCGAGCCTCTGCGGTGTCGAGATGGGCTGGATCCACGGCCAGGCGAATAGTCTTCACCTTTCTATTCTCGCCGGTTACAGGCGGCAAAGCCACCTGCCGTATACTCACTGGTTACGATGGCAATCGAGACGGAAATCAAAATACGGGTGAAGGATCTGGCCGATTTCGAGGTGCGGCTCAGGGCGGCGGGGTTCCGGTTGGAAACGCCGCGGCAATTCGAGAGCAACGTGCTCTATGACACGCCGGATCGCAAGATGAGGGCGCACACGGAAATCCTGCGCATTCGCAGCTATGGCGGGCGATGGACGGTGACCCATAAGCGAATACCCGACACGGGAGTGGGCGAGGACCGGCATAAGCACCGCGTCGAGACAGAGACCGAGGTGGCCGCCGGCGCTGTGCTGGCTGACATCTTCACGGCGCTGGGGCTGGTGGCAGCTTTTCGCTATGAGAAGTGGCGCAGCGAATGGTCAGACGGCGAGGGGCACTGCGTGGTGGACGAGACGCCCATCGGCAACTTCGCCGAACTGGAGGGCGCGCCGGAGTGGATCGATAGCGCTGCGGCGCGGCTGGGCGTTTCGACTTCAGAGTACATGACGCTGAGCTACGGCAGGCTCTTTGAGCAGTGGCAGGCGGAGCACCAATCGAAGGCACAGGATCTCACTTTCGAGGCGATCGCAGCGAGCGAGCGTGAGTAGCGGTTGTGGAGTGCACCCCAACCCCCTCCCGCCTCACTTTCCTTCCACCTCCAACATTCCATTGCGAATTAAGTTCGCCGCCATTTGCAGGTTAATTCTCCGTTCGGCGCACACTGGAAACAGAACCGAGAACTCACCCAGGTCTCGTTTCTGAGACCTGGGAAACCTCGAACCTGATTGGTGAATGAGTGCGGACTTTGGCAACCGTTAAAAAAGTCCGGTTTGTGTTCTTCAAGTCTTCGCCTGTTTGTTGCTTAAATACAACTAAAATAAATAGATACGCGCGCCGTAAAGAGTTCTCTTTCCCTTCGCCCGACGACTTGCTTTCTCACCATTGAAAACTTGCCATCTGACCACGGTCGGGCTGGAAACGCGGTTTGGGTTCGGTTATTTCCGAGTGAATTGGAGTAAAGGGAAAGCCGAGGCTTCGAGAGGGAGATCGAACACAGTCGGACAGCTTTACGTCGCAGATAGACGGTTCTTCGGCTACTGGCTTACGGCTGTGATGGCCGTGGATAAAGCACCGGTTGCGACTCCGGTCAGCCCAGCGCTGGTCAAGGTTCCATCGCCGTTGACAGTGTAGATTGAAGTCGCGCTCTGCTCATTGGTCACATATACGAATTTGCCGGTCGGGTCGAAGTCGATGCGGAAGGGCTCCGTGCCAGTGGGGATCGTGGCCGTCGGGTTGGTAGCGGTTGCATTCAGCGTCAGGTTGCCGGTGCTGGAGTCGATGGTGTACATCGAAACTGTGTTATCAAGGCGGTTGACGACGTAGGCAAACCTGCTGGTCGGATCGATGGCGATCGCCGTAGGAGCGTTGCCGGCCGCGACGGCAGCCGGAGTGTTCTGGGTCAGGACTCCGGTAGTGGAGTCGACCTTGTATTGCCAGACACCATCGGTCATCTCGCCGCCAGAGAGGTTATTCACCACGTAGGCAAACTTGCCGGAAGGGGCGACGACCACTTGAAACGGGATTCCACCGGTGAAGACCGTGGCGGGCGAGGTGGGTGTGAGAACTCCGGTGGTCTGGTTGATGGTGAACATGAAGACCGCGGCGCCGTCGCTAAGGGACACGGTTACATAGAGGAACTTGCCTGCGGGATCGACAGTGAGGAAGCTTGGCTGCGAAAGCAACTCGCCGGAGATCATCGTTGACAGGGAGGCCGGCTTGGTGGGGGCGAGGACGCCTGTGGTCTGATTGATGGTGAACATCGAGACCGTACTGTCGTCGGTGTTGGCGGTGTAGACAAATCGTCCGAGCGGGTCAATTGCGATTGTCTGGGGAAACCATCCGGTGGGTACAGTGGCGGGGGTGGTCGGGGTCAGCACGCCGGTTGTCGAATTGATGGTGTACATCGAGATAGTGGACGGGCCGGAGGCATTGGAGACAAGGTTCGCGACGTAGGCAAATCGCCCCAGCGGGTCGGCAATCATCTGCTCCGAGTTGTCGTTTTGTGGGTACTCGTATCCGGTCGAGACGGATGTCGGCGTGGTCGTGGTGAAAGCGCCCGTGCAGGAGTTTACGGTGTACATTGAAACCGCGTAGCCTGTCAGGGCGTATGCAAACTCCGGCTTGGAGGAAGGCACACAGGAAGCCACGGGGGTAGGCGTCGAAGGAGAGGTGCCACCGCCACAACCAGAGGCAAGAAGAACCAGAGAACTCAAGATTGCAGACTGAAAATAATTGTCTTTCAAACAGAAATCTCCTTGCTGATTTCCAAGCCCTCATCAGCATACGTCAACTCTGTTATGTGCGCATTGATGGCGCAAGAACGCTCTATCTGGTTTAAGACCCAAATCAGAGGTGATTTCTCTGCCGTTTTACCAGACTTTTTTCACTACTTCAATATTTCTCTAGTTTTCGGCGCCGTGGCATTTCTTGTATTTTTTGCCGGAGCCGCAGGGGCAGGGATCGTTGCGGCCCACTTTATCGCCGGTTCGGCGCTGGGTGGGCTGTGCGGCTTCGCCGGCTCCGGCGCGGGTGGCAACTTCCAGCTCGCGCTGCTTCTTGCGGTGAAACTCCTTTTCGAGGGCATCGATGGTGGTGGAGGGCTGGCGGACCGGGATCGCGATTTCGCGCGGCGCTCCGTTGCCGGAGATGCCGCCTCCGTCGCCCGAGAAGGGTAGTGCGGCGCTGGCTACCGGCGGCGCGGCCGGGACGGTGCGGCGCGGCTGTGGCGCGACCTCTCCCACTGGCTGGCCGTCGGGTCCGAGAATCTGCATCCTGAAAAGGAACCGGACCGTGTCCTCCTGAAACTTGGCCATCATGGCCTCGAACATGTCGAAGGATTCCTTCTTGTAGGCCACAAGGGGATCCTGCTGGGCATAGCCGCGCAGACCGATGCCCTCTTTGAGGTGGTCCATTTCGAGGAGGTGTTCCTTCCACAATCCGTCGATGACGCTGAGCATGACCATGCGCTCGTGATAACGCATGGCGCCGGCGCCGAGGATCTTCTCTTTGCCCTCGTATTGCTCTTTGAGCTTGTCGAAGATGGCGTCGCCCAGCTCGTGGCGCGCAAGCTGATGGGCATCAATGCCTGCGGCTGAAAGGCTCAGGCCGAACTGGCCGACGAGTTTTTCGTCCAGGCCCTTGACGTTCCACTGGTCAGGGCGAACATTTTCGCCCGCGAACTCGTCGAGCATGGCGCTGAGAATTCCGCCCACGTAGTCTTCGAGAATGAGCTCGCGCTGTTCCACTCCTTCGAGCAGCTGGCGGCGCAAGCCGTAGACGGCCTCGCGCTGCTTGTTCATCACGTCGTCGTATTCAAGCAGGTGTTTGCGCGATTCGAAGTTCTGCGCCTCGACGGCTTTTTGTGCGCCCTCGATGCGCTTGGAAATCATCTTCGATTCGATGGGCACGCCCTCTTCCATGCCCAGCCGCTCAAGCAGTGTGCTGACCCACTGCTTGGCGAAGATGCGCATCAGGTCATCTTCGAGGGAGAGATAGAAGCGCGACTCGCCGGGATCGCCCTGGCGACCGGCGCGGCCGCGGAGCTGGTTGTCGATGCGCCGCGACTCGTGGCGCTCGGTGCCGAGGATGAAGAGACCGCCCGATGCGATCACCTGCTCGTGTTCTTCTTTGACAGCCTCGGAGTGAACCTTGAAGATTTCAGCCCATTCCGGTTCGGCGATCTCGAACTCCTGGCCCTGGTAGTAGAAGCGCAGGAAACCTGCGGGCGCCATGGGATTGATGGCTCCTTCGGCCACGCTGAGAGCCCGCGCACGGGCCTTCTTTACCAGTTCCTGGCGGGTCATGAACTCGGCGTTGCCGCCGAGCAGAATGTCGGTGCCGCGGCCGGCCATGTTGGTGGCGATGGTGACCATGCCGAGGCGGCCAGCCTGGGCTACGATTTCGGCTTCGCGTTCGTGGAACTTGGCGTTGAGGACAACGTGGCGCACGCCCTTGCGCGCCAGAATGCCCGAGAGCAATTCGCTCTTCTCGATGGACGTGGTGCCGACCAGCACGGGCTGCTTTTTCTCGTGCAGCGCCGAGATGTCATCGGCGGCGGCCTTGTATTTTTCCTTGACGGTGCGGAAGACCACGTCTGGATTTTCAACGCGCAGCAAGGGCTTATTGGTAGGAATGACGACAATTTCGAGCTTGTAGATCTTTTCGAATTCTGCCGCTTCGGTTTCAGCGGTGCCGGTCATACCGCTGAGCTTTTTGTAGAGGCGGAAATAGTTCTGAAAAGTGATCGTGGCCAGGGTCTGGTCTTCCTTGCGGATGCTCACGCCTTCCTTGGCTTCAATGGACTGATGCAGGCCGTCGGACCAGCGGCGGCCGGGCATGAGACGGCCGGTGAAGGTATCGACGATGATGACTTCGCCGTCCTTGACCACGTAGTCCACATCGCGCTTGTAGAGGGCGTGGGCCTTGATGGCGGTCTCGACGTAGTGCTTCAGGTCCCAGTTTTCGGCGTCGGCGATGTTGTCGATGCCTAGATGCTTCTCGATCGTGAACCAGCCTTCGTCGGTGACGCCGATGGTTTTGTGCTTCTCATCGACCACGTAGTCGCCGGAAAAGTATTTTTCACCTTCACCGAGCTGGATGCCCAACTCTTGCTGCCGCTTGTGATCAATCGCTTCGACTTCTTCGCCCAACTGGAGCTGGGGAATGATCTTGCGAACGCGCGCGTACTTGTCGGTGGTCTGGTCGGTGGGTCCAGAGATGATGAGCGGAGTACGGGCTTCGTCGATGAGGATCGAGTCCACTTCGTCGACGATGGCGTAGTAGTGGCCGCGCTGCACGCAGTCCTTGATATCGAACTTCATGTTGTCGCGCAGGTAATCGAAGCCGAATTCGTTGTTGGTGCCGTAGGTGATGTCGGCTGCGTAGGCGGCGCGGCGCTCGTTGTCGTCGAGGTCGTGGACGATGACGCCCACGGTTAGACCGAGGAACTCATAGATCTTGCCCATCCACTCGGCGTCGCGTTTGGCCAGGTAGTCATTGACGGTGACGACGTGGACGCCGTGTCCGGCGAGGGCGTTGAGGTAGCAGGAGAGGGTGGCGACGAGGGTCTTTCCTTCGCCGGTTTTCATTTCGGCGATCTTGCCCTGATGGAGGACCATGCCACCGATGAGCTGCACGTCGAAGTGGCGCATTTGCACGGCGCGCCAGCCAGCTTCGCGGACCACGGCGAAGGCTTCGGGGAGGATTTCATCGAGGGCGGCGCGCTCTGCGGTTTTGATTTCCTCGGGATCGGTGATGCCTTCGAGGCGGGCAGCGATGCGAGATTTGAATTCGGCGGTCTTGGCGCGCAGCTCTTCGTCTGAGAGCTTTTCCGTCTCCTGTTCACGGGCGCTGATGGTGGCGACCACGGGCAGCATGCGCTTGATGGCGCGCTCATTCGCGGTACCGAAAACTTTAGTGAGAGCTTTGTCGAAAAACACGTGAATCTCCGTATCAAGTGTAAATGGATGTGAGTTGTAGCGAGAGGGCCGGGCGGGCCGGCCTGCATGCGGGTTCGCACGCATCGCTAAGAGCGCAACAGCTTACACGAGGCGGGGCGGAGGACGTTGGAACGAAGCAGGAAGCAGAGGAGCCGCGGTTGCCTGACCAAGGCATCGGATGGATGCGGCGGAGAGCAGGCTCAGAGGAGAAACCAGCCCGATGAAGAAGACGGGAAGAATCGCCGTCCACGTACCGGAGCCGGCATTGCGAAAGATGGAGTTGATCGGTCGTACGGACCCGCGCTTCACGAAGCGTGGAACCGCGGGATTCGCAATGGGGGACTGACTCTTGGCCAGAAATGCCAGGACCGGGTGCGCGTAGGCTTTTGCAGTCTGCAGGCCCGCTTCAGCGCGGGAAGCAGACGCGAGTGTGATGGCGGCGATTGCCACCCATATCCACGCGCTTTTGTTTCGGGTTCCGGTCACGTTGAGCCTACTTCACATATTGTTTCACAAAAGCGTAGTTGGCAGACGACGCACAGCAATGATCGATCCGGTCAAAGCTTTACGACGAGGGTGTCGACTGGTTCGCCGCGGCGAATTCGCCGCAGCTGGCGGTGTAGATGCTTCGCAGGTTTCTCGGAGTCGCCTTCATCGTCTTCCTCGACAACCTGAACCAGCCTTGCCTTGATGGCAAAATCCATACTCGGGCGATAGAACATGGGGATCAATTGAAGCGCAGTTCTGAGCGCGAAAGAGGAAGGGCAGAACGCCGTATTTTTCCTGCCCAACCGCTGGTTACGCCTGAAGACGGCACGGCGCAGGAAATAGTGAACGAGGATGGCGACAATGACGAGAAAGGGAGACGCAAGCGCAAGATTGCCGCAGAGATAGAGGAGATGGACACTCATCGGAATCCTTCCGGACGACAGGCGAAATTTCAGTCAAGGGAATGGAAAAGCGGCACACGGCGGGCGGGGCTGCGGTACGACGCTGGACCTTTGCTCAGAAAACTAAGCGCGGCGGAAGGGCGGCGGGCGTTGGGAGGATGCGGGAAGGGTGGGTGCGTCTGGCGTGCGGCCGGCATACTCGAAGGCCAGCGGAGAGAGCAGGGATAGCGGCGAAATGACGCCGATCAAGAGAAGCGGCAGAATGGCCAGCCATGCTCCATTGTCCGCGCTATGGGCGTGCGGGACGAGCATCAGGACGAGGGCGACACCAATTGCGATCGCCGCAATCAGGAGCCAGGCGCGCCGATGCCGGTTCTGAAACATTGCTGAATTGCTCTCAACCGGAGTATAGCAGCGGCAGAATTGCGGTGATTGCGCGGCCTAAGCCTTGTGACCGGCGGTTACGAGGCGCTCGGAGACGGCTTCGACGATCTGCTCGTGGACCTCATCGATGCTGAGATTGCCTTCGATGAGGACGATGCGGTCGGGTTCGCGGGCGGCGATTTCGCGGTATTTCAGCCATGTGCGGCGGTAAAAGGCATCCTGTTCCTGCTCGAAGCGGTTTTCGTCCTTGCCGGTTTGCTCGTGGTTGCGCTGATTGCGGTGGCGGGCACGCGCGAGGCTGGGTTCGAGGGCAGGCAACAGCAGCAGGGTGAGATCGGGCTGCAGATTGCCGCAGAGGAGCCGGTGCAGTTCCAACACAGCGGACGAGCCCAGTTGGCGGCCACCGCCTTGGTAGGCCTCGGTGGAATCGGTGAAACGGTCGCAGAGGACGATGCGGCCCGCAGCGAGGGCAGGCTCGATGATTTCGGCGATGGCCTGGGCCCGGTCGGCGAACATGAGCGCCATTTCGGTCATCGGAGCCAGGGCGGTGGCGTTTGAGTCGAGAAGCAGGGCCCGGATGCGATCGCCGGTCGCGGTTCCGCCAGGCTGGCGGGTGACGACGGGTTGCAGGCCGCGTTTCTGCATCCAGCCCGCCAAACGCTTGATTTGGGTGGTCTTGCCGGAGCCGTCGAGACCTTCAAGGGTGATAAACAAACCGCGCGGCATGGCGTGAGTCTACCACCGTGATGCAGGGGGGAGACGGCGTGGGACCCGTTGTGTTACAAACAGGTGATTTCAAAGCGAAGCCGGAGTTACCAAAGTGGAGCCGCGCGTGTGACCCTGGGTTTTCCTTCGTGTGGTTGGGAGGAGAATTCATGCGTCGACATCGGTTCCGCATTGCGCTTTTCCGATCATCGTCTGGACGTGAATGAACCTAGGGGCCTGGGCTCCACTGGAGTTGAGTGACTGTGAATTTTTCCGCTATCAAAAGACTTGTGGTTTTCGGTTGCATCGCGACCGCACTTTTTGCCTCAAACCGGGTGAATGCCCAAAATCTGACGCTGGAGGGACAGACCGGCGGCTTTATTACGCCTACCGCTTACGTTGTTTACTCGGCCAAGGGACAGTTTTTCTCATACCCTGCCGTTGGATACCACTTTATCGACGCCTCAAAGGTGATTGGCGATGTGCACACGTTCAGTATTGCGGAGGGGTTTGCGAACCGGGCTGAAGTGGGCTACACGCGCAGTGTTCACATCGAAGGCGACAGCGCGCTGTTCAGCAGCCTGTGGCATTTTTCGGGAATGAACATCTTCAGCGGCAAGGTGGTGGCGATCAAGGATGGGCAGTTTGGGCCGTGGACACCAGGCTTCGCAGTGGGTGGGCTGGTCCGGACCAATGACCGGTTTGTCACAGGGGCGCTGGACCAGGAACTGACCAGGACCCTGAAGTCCTATACCAACGGCGATGTGTATGTCGCGGCGACGAAGACGTGGCTGCATCCGCCGTTTCCGTTTCTTGTGAATCTTGGCTGGAAGGCGACCAATGCTTCGATTTACGGGCTAGGGGGCCAGGCGACGCGGTTTGGCGGACGGCTGTTTGGCGGGCTGGGCATTCCACTGCCATTCCTCTTTCACACGGCCATTGTGCCGGCGGCCGGGTTTACGCAGGAGCCTCCGACATCGAAGAACCTGGGCGCACTCCTGTACCCTCCGGGCGGACGGGCCCATCTGCCGACCACGCTGGACTATGCGGTCAGGGTGACGCAGAAGAAAAACCCGCACTTTGCTTTCGACATTGGCATCGGGCAGGTGGCGGGAAACATTGGCACCACGCTGATCCCGACCGGCAACCCCGCGCAACCCTATGCGCCGCTGCCGGTCGACTTGCAGGCGCGGCACGTGTTGGGCATGGGACTTAGTCTGCGCTACTAGACCTCTGCGCTATTGGACAAGAGGCCGGGAGAGTTGCGGCACTCTCGCACCGGGGTAACCTGGGGCGAGCGAGGCACGGTAGCGCAAAGATTTGAGGGATTTAGCGGCCGGACCACGACAGGCAGAACCTAATTCATCAAGCTGCCACTGCAACTTCTGATGCCGGATTGGGTCTCAGATGGGGTAGTCTAAGCGCGCGATTGAAGTGCAAAAATTTTGCCACACCACAATCGCTGCACGTTGACCCAGCGCGGACCCTTTCGGCGGCGAATCTGCTTCTGAGAGCTTGCCGGGCAGGCAGTATCAAGGAGGTTTTTGATGCAATTACTTCGTTCTTCGCGTTGGCTTCTATTGGGCTTGCTGCTCAGCCTCGTCCCTGCATCGTCGTATGCGGGAGTTTTCATCAGTGTGGGGTTTGCTCCACCGGTGCTGCCAGTGTATGAGCAGCCACCGTGCCCGGAAGAAGGCTGGATGTGGACGCCGGGCTACTGGGCCTATGGCGATGACGGCTACTATTGGGTGCCGGGTACGTGGGTCCCTGCTCCCTATGAGGGTGCTCTTTGGACACCTCCGTACTGGGGCTGGTCGGGCGGATTGTACGTCTTTCACACCGGTTACTGGGGCCCGCACGTTGGCTATTATGGCGGCGTGAACTACGGTTTCGGGTACATGGGAATCGGTTTCATCGGCGGCAGGTGGCACGGTCACGACTTTGAATACAACAGGGCTTATATGCACGTGGATGACGGGCGCTTCCACCACGTATACGAGGACCGTCGGGACGAGGGCCGGTACACGGTGGACAGAGGTAGTCATGTGGCCTACAGCGGCGGCCCAGGTGGAATCCGACACGATCCCGGACCTGAAGAGCGGGCAGCCATGCACGAACAGCACGTGGGCGGGACAGCGTTCCAGACACAGCATCTGGAGGCGGCAAGGACTGACCGAAGCTCTTACTTCAATAGCAACCACGGACGTCCGGCCAATGTGGCAGTTGCCCGGCCGCTGGCTCCTTCGCACGGAACCTTCAACAACAGAGCCGGAGGAAATCCGTCGTACAACTCGCAGCCTCGTAATGATCACCAGGTGAGTCCGCAGCCTCGGAACTTCCAGCAGCCGAACCAGGGCTATCAGAACCGGAACACGCCTCAGTCCCGGCCTGCGCCGCAGTATCAGGAAAGGCAGATGCAGCAACCGCGGACTCAGCCGCAGTATCAACCGCGCAGCAATCAGAACAATGAGTCTCGACCGGCGCCCCGTCAGGAATCGCGGCCCGCGCCGAGGGAGGCCGCTCCGAGGGAACAGCACCAATCCAAACCGGAAAAGGATCACAGGTAGAAGATCCGTTCTCTGAGTCAAAGCCGGCAAGACCCACGGTTCGCCGTGGGTCTTGCCGCGTCAGAGATATGTGGGTGGCGGAAAAAGGCCAAAATATGGGGAGAATCTCCCAAGAACGTCCCTCAGCGGCTAAAGCCAGGGCTTTATTTTGTCGCACTTGCGGCACGACTGAAGTCGTGCCCTTTCAAAGCAACGAGCTTTTCCGCAGCCTGAAAGTCGTGCCCTGTTACAAAGCATGAGACTCGCAGCAGCTTCGCACCGGCCTCGACCTGCAAGCATGAGATTCTCAGCGGGCTTCAAAAGCTGCGCCGTTTCAAAGCTCAGGATGCGGTCGGTTCCATGCCGGCGATCTCTACTTCCAGTCCGCCATATTCGGGATGGTCGTTTTCGCGAATGCGGTAGGCGAGATCGATGCGACTGCCTTGAGCCAGGCGCAGTTCGGTGGCGCGAAAAGCCATGTCCCAGCCCACGGCGCGGGTCGTGCCGGCCATGCTGAATGCCTCAGAACTTTGAGACGACGCCTGGGCGAGTTCCAGGCGAATGTGGCGCTCCTTCATCAGGCGGACCGGGCCGAGCAAGCGAACATCGCGGGCCACAAAGATGGGCTCGGGGTTGCCGTGGCCCAGTGGTTCCAGCTTGCGCAGCCAACCGGCCAGGACAGACGTAATGCGGTCCAGGGGCAGTTCGGCATGGATGTGCAGAAGGCGCTCGGGTTCGCGTGCAGCGAGGCAGTCTTCTGCATAGAGGCTGAGGCGGCGCTTGAGTTCGGGGAGCGTGGCGGAGGGCAGCGCGAAACCCACGGCAAAGGCGTGCCCGCCGAAACGGGTGAATAGGTCGGCGCAGCTCTCGATAGCGTTGAGCAGTTGAAAGCCGTCGACGGAGCGGCCGGAGCCATGCGCCACGCCGTCTTCGACACTGACCACGATGGCCGGCTTGGCGGTGCGCTCAACAACCCGCGAGGCGAGGATGCCGATGACGCCGCGGTGCCATCCATCGCCATCGACCACCAGAAGTTTTTCGGCGGCTAGAGCTGTGTCTGTTGCCAGCCGGCTTTCAATCGAAGTGAGCGCGAAGGCTTCTGTATCGCGGCGTTCGCGATTCAGCCGCTCGAGCTTGGCTGCCAGCTCCTGCGCGCGGATCGAGTCGCGGGTGGTGAAGAGCTCGATTACGTCGGAGGCAACATCCATGCGACCGGCCGCGTTGATTCTTGGTGCGACGCGAAATGCTACATCGAAGCCGGTGAGCTGTTTGGCTGCAGGTTCAAGTGCGGCGACGGCGAAGAGAGCACGGAGGCCCGCGCCGACAGGCTTGCGCAGTTCGCGCAGACCGAGCGCCGCGATGACACGGTTTTCGCCTCGCAGCGGTACAGCATCTGCAATGGTCGCGATGGCCGCCATTTTGAGAAAGCTGGGCAAGGTCTTTTCGCGGGTGCGCGCGGGGTCGCGGCGCTCGAGCACGGCCTGTGCGAGTTTAAGCGCGATGGCGGCGCCGCAGAGCGATTTCTCAGGGTAAGGGCAGCCGCGCTGATTGGGATTCAGAATGGCGAGCGCGTGCGGGACCGACTCGTGGGCGTCGGGCAAGTGGTGGTCGGTAATGATGAGATCGAGGCCCAGGCTGCGCGCCGTTTCAGCTTCGGCGAAGGCCCTCATGCCGGTATCGACAGTGATCACCAGGCGGACGCCTTCGGCATATGCAGCCTCGAGCACGCTCGATTGCAGTCCGTAGCCCTCGCGAATCCGGTGAGGCACGTGGAAGCGCGCTACGCCGCCGAGCATCTCGATGGCGGTCTTGAGCAAGACCACCGCAGTGGTGCCGTCGACGTCGTAATCGCCGTAAAGAAGAACCGGCTCACGCGCGGCGATGGCCCGCTCCAGGCGGTCTGCGGCCGCCTTCATGCCCAGCATGAGAAAGGGATCGTGAAGGTGCGATGTTTCAGGGTTGAGGAAGGCGAATGCCTCATCGGCTGTGGTGACGCCGCGCGCCAACAGCAGCTCGGCAAGCACCTGGGGCAGATGCGCTGCTTTGGCCAGCGCCTCAGCTGCTTCAGGATGCGACTCGGCGATGATCCAGCGCTGGCGGAGTGATGGTCGTGGAGGGATGTTGCGGGACGGAACGGGGCCGCGGTTCGCCGTGCCTGAAGTGCTCACCCGGATTATTCGTCCTCGTCGTCGTGCTCGTGCTCGTGGTCATCGATCACGATGTCCTGGAAGCTCTCTATATCTTCGAGCAGCGACTGGAAGCGCTCATACCACTCGGTGGTAGTTTCATGCAGAAAGGCCATGCCCTGGTAGACAAAGCCAAGCTGAATGTAGCCCACCATGCCGGTGTATTTGCGCAGCCACTGGGCCTCGACGAGTTCAGTGGATTCTTCATCGGGGAAATTCATCTCCCCGGCTTCTTCGATGAGCGTGTCGAGTTCCTCGCGCTCCAGTGTCATCTCGCTGAAGGTGATGAAGGGAGCTCCGACGTGCTTGGCCATCTCGACAAAATCTTTCCAGCCGTCGGGGTTCTCCTGGTCCTCCCAAAGGATGGAAGGAATGTCTTCGGTGATGTAGCCAGGGAGCCGGCGGAGGCCGTGCCCCTCAATGAAGGCCACCATGTCGTCTTTCAGCGAATGCAGGTTATCCGTGCTCATGATCAAGGAATCATTTTCGCAGATGCGGGCGCTTGGCAAGGGAGAATTGTGGAAAGTTAATGGACGAATACTGGACGGGCGGTCGAGGCTTTAATCTGAAGAGAGTCAGAAAAAAGAGAGGATTGACCGTTGCCCCCATTTGAACATCATGTTTTTGTATGTCATAACGTTCGCCCTGAAGGCGCTCCGCGGCCATCTTGCACATCGGACGGAAAAAGCGACCTGCATACCGAGTTGCAGCAACTGGCGAAAGCCGCCGGACTGGCTGGAAAGGTGCGCATCAACAAGTCAGGATGCCTTGATCAGTGCGAACACGGGCCCACCGTGGTGGTCTATCCCGAAGCTGTGTGGTACGGCCATGTGCGGCCAGAGGATGCCGCGGCCATTGTCCACGAGCACCTGGTGGGCGGACGGCCGGTGGAGCGGCTGCGCCTGCCCGATGAATGCGTAAATACCAAGAGCTGCCCGCACCGGCAAGGCTGAGGGGCATGGGCTCAGGATGCGCGGCCGGTGTACAGGGGGAGGGTCAATGGGGTATTCTGAGCCTTAGCCCATGATCTTTTCACGTGAATATATTGGGTATCTGGCCCGCCGCACGGTCAAGCACCTCATCGACGCCAAAATGATCACCGCGAGCGACTTGAAAGCTACTGAGTCGCGGGTGACCAGCGGTCTGATTGAGGAACTGTCGCTTGAGGACCGCATCAACGAAGAGGTACGCGTGATTCTCGACGCCTACTCCGACGAGATGCGCAAATCAGGCGCGCAATACGCCGAAATGTTCAAGAAGGTGAAGACCGAACTGGCCAAGAAATACAAGGCGGTGCTATGAGGATCAGCCGCGACAAGCTCAACAAGCTGGCCCACACCGTGGCGGATACGCTGGCCGAAATCGACGAAGTCGGTTTTCTTGAGGATCGCAACACCATCCGCCAGGAAGCGCGCAAGGCGCTTGAGGCCCTGCTGACCCAGGAGGCCGGCATCGACACTGCGGCGCGGCTCAAGATCGCCTCGCAGCGCAAGATCATCCTCGAAGGCTCCCAGGAGTGGGAGATTCTGTACCGCAAGTATTACAACGACGAAGTGCGCAAGCTGGGGATTTAAAGCGTCTGCGCGCGGGCTGTGCGCCAGGCATGCGAACACTTAATGTCTACCAGCGGCCTACGTGCGCACCGTCGTCGACGTGCAGCACCTCTCCGGTCACGTGACCAGCTTCTGTGAGATAAACGACAGCCTCTGCGATGTCCGTCGGCTCGGAGAAAGTACCCATCGGTGAACGGGAATTCTGCGTGTCCTTCCCAATGTTTTGGTGCATAGGCGTGTTCACCACGCCCGGTGCGACTGCGTTAAAGCGGATCTTGTGTTGAGCGTATTCGTTTGCGAGGCTGAGGGTAATCGCGTTGAGTCCGCCCTTGGTGATCATCGGTATCGACGCAGGAGAGCCTAGCATGGGGTTATCGGCGAGCGCAGCCGTGATCGTGGTCACGCTCCCACCTGTTCCCTGTGAAAGCATTTTCTTCACTGCGGGCTGCGTGATGAAGATAAATCCATTCAGGTTGGTCGAAACGAAAGTACAAAACTCATCCAATGTGTAGTCCGTAAAAGGTTTGGATGAGAAGATGCCCGCATTGTTCACAACGTGATCGATGGTGCCGAACCTGTCGATCGCAGTCTGTATGACTTTTTCGGCTGTCGCTGCCTGACCGATGTCTCCGTCGACGAGTGCGAGGTTCGCCGACGGAGCAAATCCTGCATTGGAAGAGCGGCGCGAAGTCGCAACAACGTTATAGCCGCGATCCAAAAATGAATGGACAATGGCTGCACCGATGCCTTGCGAAGCTCCGGTTACGATGACTGTTTGTGGCTTTGCCATACGCTCTCCTATTGGCGTTTTGTCGCGTCTGCCCGGCGTGATTGGACGCGATGAAGCAATTAAGTTGGAAGCACGGCCTACGCGACATCCTTCAACGGCTTGCCGGCCTTCTCACCCAAAAAGCTCAGCAATTCCGCATTGACTTCTTCCGCGTGCGTCCAGGAAATGCAGTGTGGACCGTCCTTCACGATCACCAAACGTGCCCCCTTGATGAGCTTGGCGGTACGCAGCCCCGAAGCCGCGATGGGAAGAATGCGGTCGGCATCTCCATGCATGACCAGCGTGGGAATATCAATACGGGCGATATCCTGACGGAAATCTTCGTGCCAGGTTCGTACGCACGCAAGGGAGGCGGTGGCAGAGGCACTGGCCGCGACGTTCCAACTGGCTTGAACGACTTGTTGGCTCACGCGCTTTTCGAGGAGCACATCGGTGTTGTAAAAATTCTTGAAGAAGTCGGTGAAAAACGAGTAGCGGTCGGCCCTCACCGCTTTCTCGATTCCTTCAAACACAGCACCATCCACGCCCTCCGGATTGTCGGGCGTCTTCAGCAGGTACGGTGGCACGCCGGAGATAATCACAGCTTTGCTCACGCCCTTGGAACCATATTTGCCCAAGTAGCGCGCAACCTCGCCTCCTCCCATGGAGAAGCCGGCCAAGGTGAAATCCTGCAGCTTGATATGGGTGACCAGTTTGTGCAGGTCCTCTGCAAATGTGTCGTAGTTGTAGCCGGTGGTTGGCTGGCTGGACTTGCCGAAGCCTCGGCGGTCATAAGTGATGACCCGGTAATCCGCGTCGAGCAGGACAGGGAGTTGTTTCTCCCAGGAAGCGCCATTCAAGGGATATCCGTGGATCAGGACAATCGGTTTTCCCGAGCCATGGTCCTCGTAGTAAAGCTCCACGTCGCCTGAGTTTTCCTTTCCGACTGTGACGTATGGCATGCGCATCTCCTTTTCTGTTGTGATGAATGAATTGTGATTCGAGCCCTGATTGGGCGCGATCCGCCACTGCACATTCGATGCTTCAGAAACGTTTCATCCTACCGAACGAATCAGAAATTTATTCAACTGGCGCGGCCCGCCGCCCGGTCGTCGCATCTCGAGGCAGGATCTATCGGATCGGCCTGACAAGAAAAGAGGGCAACGACGGAACGGGGCCCGGCCAAATACGATTGTCGCGTGACCTCTGGCGCGTTTCGCCATTCGACAATTTCGTTCGGTGAATCGAGGCTGGTATCGATCCACCGACGCCACGCATGATAGTTGTTTTGGACCGGGGGCAGCTCAAATTCAAGAGACTCCCAATAGGCATTCAATATGAAGTAAAGGGATAGCCTCTCATCCGGACAATGAATGCTGCTCGCCAAGCTATGCGAATGGACGCTCCAATCGGGCGTTCCAAGTTTGACACCATGCCAAGCGCGATCTCCCTTGCGCAGGAGTTGATTAAGACTGCGGCTTGGCACCTCAAATGTGGAATCTCGCACCAGCCTCTGCGCGCAAAGGATCCTGGTAAATCGATGCAAATCGGCGTGCTTGTCGACCAGTGTCCAGTCAAACCAACTCGTCTCGTTGTCCTGGCAATAGGCGTTATTGTTGCCGCGCTGGGTCCGCCGTACTTCGTCGCCCATCAAAATCATGGGTAGGCCGAGCGCGAACATAGTGACAGTAAGGAGATTTTTCACTTGACGATTTCGGATGTTTTCAACCGCAGGATCATCAGTTGGGCCCTCGAAACCCCAGTTATGGCTTTTATTGTCGTCGATCCCATCGCGATTGTTCTGGCCATTCGCTTCATTGTGCTTCCCGCTGTAGGAGACGAGGTCGTTCAAGGTGAAGCCGTCATGGCATGTCACAAAATTCACACTGGCCTCTGCCTCGCGTTCTTTATGACCATAGATTTGCGGGCTGCCCACCAGGCGATCGGCAAGCAGACCGACAGTTCCCTCGTCGCCCCGGAAAAAGCTGCGCACGTCATCCCGGAATCGACCGTTCCATTCCCTCCAGATGTCGCCGACAAAACTCCCGACCTGGTACAAGCCAGCCGCATCCCAGGCTTCGGCAATCAGCTCTTTGCCAGAGAGCGCCGGATCTGAGTCGATATCCCAGAGTACCGGCGGATAGCGCAGTAAATTGCCTGACTCGTCCCGTTCCAGGATCGAAGCGAGATCGAAGCGAAAACCATCGACGTGCATCTGTTCGACCCAATAGTGGAGACTATCCACGATCATGCGGCGGACTACCGGATGATTTGCGTTAAGGGTATTCCCAGTGCCGCTATAGTTCGCGTAGCGCGAACGATCCTGTTGAAGGATGTAGTACGCGCTATTCTCGAGCCCGCGAAAGGAGAGCGTCGGTCCGTATTCGTCGTCTTCGGCAGTGTGGTTGAACACAACATCAAGAATCACTTCAATACCCGCTCGGTGCAGGGCTTTGACCATATCGCGAAATTCATCCACTGGACCGAGGGCATCCTGCCGTGAACTGTAGCCTGGATGTGGAGCGAAGAATGAAACGGGTGCGTATCCCCAATAGTTCACGAGCCCGCGTGGAGCAGCCTGCGCGTCGTACTGGAACACCGGCAGGAGTTCGACGGCCGTAATGCCCAATTCCTGAAGATAGGGGATTTTTTCGACGAGGCCAGCGTAGGTTCCGCGCTTGGTTTCAGAAACTCCGGAAGTAGGACTGCGCGTAAAGCCCCCAATATGCATCTCGTAGATGATGGTTCGAGAGGCGGGCCGGCAAAGGGGGGTGTCGCCTTCCCAGTCGTACGTTGTGGGATCGACGACAACGCTCTTCATCGCTGACGCAGTATTATCGACTTTCGCCAGGGCGGCGGCTTCGCGGCTGTAATTCCTGGGAACAATCACTCCGCGCCCATATGGGTCCAACAAAATCTTGGTGGGATCAAAGCGCATCCCATTGGCGGGATCAAAGGGCCCGCTAACCCTGTACGCGTAAATCTGCCCGGACTTCACTCCGGGAACGAATGCCGACCAGTAATATTGAGTTCGATTGACCAGTGGGTCGATGGGAATCGTTTTTGGGTGCGCGTCATTTTCATGATCAAAGAGCAGCAACTCCACGCCTGAAGCGTTTCGCGAATAGATGCTGAAATTGACTCCGTTGGAAACAACCGCGGCGCCGAGAGGGAAGCTTTTAGCGCGCGTTTGATCCTGGCCTGCGCCATGGATTGTTTGCTTTGGCACGCGGGTTTGTGCAAAGAGTGCAGTGCTCATGAATGCCCTCTTACTTGAGATGCGGTCGCGAAAAGATGGCCAGAGCCGAAGTCCCGGCGTCGATATGTTGGTTTGGGCCGAAGAGCACGTGCTTGCCTTGCCGTAAACGGATCCATTTGTGCGGGCACCTTTCGACGCGGACCAGGGCCTGTTAACACTACTGGGGTGGTGACGCCGGGAGTGTTAGCAGGCCCTAAAGCAATGCTCGGTGTGCTACAGTCATCGCCACGAGGGTGAATCGTACCACAAGATGAGAGGGGCTTCGAGCGGCACGAAAGCACCGTCGTGGTGTGGGACGATCCGTGGAGTATAGTCTGCAACCGGGCGAGTCGCAGGGATTCGTGCGGAATATGTGAAGCCGTTAACGGAACCGACCAGGTGATCACCACGAGTCGCAGGCTCTCGAGTCTGGGCGTGACCATTTTTTGCCTCCGCGTAAAGCTCCACTGTCACCGCCTCGGGGTCGAGCTCGTCAAGAAAGACTTGAATCTGGAAAAAGTACTCCCCGTTTTTCTGATCAACGGTCGCCTTGCCAAATCGGAGATTGGACCAGTGTTGTGCGAGTCTAGTCTGCCAACTGACCAACTCTGCGCCCATTGCACCCTGGGTTGCGGCGCGCTTCCGATATGCCGAGGCGGCCGATAGATAATGCTGCTCGACGTACTGACGAACCGCGCGGTCCGCCGAAAACTGAGGCGTTAATCTGCGCATGCTTTCTCGCATGCGAGCGACCCAGGCGAGTGGAATTCCTCGATCGTCGCGGGCATAGAATTCAGGAACGATCTCTCGTTCGAGTAAGCCGTAGAGCGCGTCGGCTTCGGCCGCGTCCCAACCCGGGTCATTATTGTGTTCTTGCCGGTCACCTATTGCCCACCCGACCTCGGGAGAGTACGCTTCCGCCCACCAGCCGTCCAATTCCGAAAGGTTCAGGCCACCATTCACCAGCACCTTCATGCCGCTTGTCCCGCTTGCTTCCCAGGGACGCCGGGGAGTGTTCACCCAAAGGTCTACGCCCTGAACAAGTTGTTCGGCCATCAGCAGATCGTAGTCACTGAGAAAGACAACCCGGGGACTCATATCAGGACGGCGCGTGAACTCGATCCATTGCCGGATCATTCCTTGTCCCTCCACATCCTGCGGATGAGCTTTTCCGGCCAGTACAAGCTGGACCGGGCGCTTCTGGTTGGTCAGGATGCGCACAAGGCGTTCCGAATCGTGCAGAAGAAGGTTGGGCCGCTTATATGTCGCAAAGCGCCGCGCGAATCCTAGAGTGAGCGTATCCGGGTTAAGCGCCTCCTCGGCATTCGCAACCTCTTCCGAGGAGGCGCCTCGACGGGCCAGCTGTCGAGCGTGGTGTTTTCGAACGTAGTTCACGAGAGTGCTACGACTATCCGTGCGAAGCTGCCATAGATCAGAATCGCTGATCTTGCGGAAGTCATGCTCCAAGTTGGTTGTCGTTCCGCGCCAAAGGCCTTTTCCGCACGCGCGTTCCCACAGGGCATCCGCATTCGCGGAATCCCACGTAGGAGTGTGCACCCCGTTGGTGACGTAGGTGACGGGCACTTCGTTCTCGGGCCACCGCGGAAACAGCACTTGGAAGATCTGGCGGCTGACTTGACCGTGCAATTGGCTTACGCCATTCACGGCGCCGCTGCCCCTAACCGCCAAGTAAGCCATATTGAACGGTTCAGAGGAATCACTCGCGTTGTGTCTCCCAAGGGCCATGAGGTCCTGAAGGGAGATCGACAGGCCCTTTTCCGCATAGACCTTGAGATACCAGGCAATCAAGCCAGGAGCAAAGCGGTCAAATCCTGCTTCAACCGGCGTATGGGTAGTGAAGAGATTTCCAGCACGCGTGATTGCGAGCGCAACGTCAAACGGGTGATGGCTGTTGGCCATATACGAACGGGCGCGTTCTAACACCGCGAATGCCGCGTGCCCCTCGTTGAGGTGGCAGACTTCAGGCTCCAAGCCGAGAGCCTGCACGAGCCGCCAGCCTCCAATCCCGAGCACCAGCTCCTGCTTCAAACGCAGCTCCGAGCCGCCTCCGTAAAGTTCGCTGGTAATGCCGCGATGGGCTGGGATATTGGCTGGATCATTTGTGTCCAGGAGATATAATTTGGCTCGGCCTACCTGCGCCTGCCAAGTGCGAATCCAAAGCTTGGTGCCTCCAAAATCCATGGACAGGCGCAACCACTCTCCGTTTGGTTCACGTACCGGTATGATCGGCAGCTGGCTGGGATCATTGTATGGATATAAGGCTTGTTGTTGGCCCTGGGCATCGATCTCTTGCCGAAAATATCCCTGTTGATAGAGCAGACCGATTCCTGTCACCGGAACGGCCAAGTTGCTGGCCGTCTTGAGTTGATCCCCGGCGACGTTCCCGAGACCACCGGAATAAATCGGCAGCCCTTCGCTCAGCATAAACTCCATGGAAAAGTACGCCACGTGTGTAAGATCCGAACGCGGATACGCTTTTTGAAACCACCCTCCGGCGCGCACTGCGTCTTGTTTTTCACGATGGAGATCAGCAACCAATGACTGAAAATCGGGATCGGCGGCAACGCTTTGGAGTTTTTCCTGGGATGTCGTCTGCAAGATGATCCAGGGATTGTGTGTCAGTCCCCAAAGCTCCGGGTCCAGGCGCTCCCAGAGCCGATCCGCCGTGTGATTAAAGGACCATCTCAAATCAAGAGCCAGATCTCTGAGCGCTTCTGAGATAGCCGTGTCCACTGAACGATCGTTGATCGCGAAACTCATAAGTGACTCCTCTCTGCGACTAGCCACGTGTCATAACCCGAGCGCTCCGTGCGAGCTCTTCGGAGACAATCGCCTGTGCTTCCTCTTCAATGCGTCGGAGATGGTCTTGACCGAGGAAACTCTCCGCGTAGATCTTGTAAACATCTTCCGTACCCGAAGGGCGTGCCGCAAACCAACTATCCTTTGCGATGACCTTGACACCGCCAATCGGGCCCCCATCTCCGGGCGCCGTCGTCAATATCGACTCGACTTTTTCACCAGCTATCTCAGCGACGTGAATATCCGTGGCAGATAATCTCTCGAGGTCGGCTTTTTGTTCTGGCGTTGCGGGAGCGTCAATGCGTTCGTAAACCGGATCACCCAGGTCTCGAGTGAGTTGGCGATAGATCTCTCCGGGATCTTTACCGGCGCGCGCTGTGATTTCGGCGGAGAGCAAGCAAGGAATGATGCCATCCTTGTCCGTAGTCCACACGCCGCCATTGCGCTTAAGGAAAGAGGACCCTGCGCTTTCCTCACCGGCGAAGCCCAGGCGCCCGCTCAATAGACCCTCAACGAACCACTTGAACCCGACCGGGGTTTCGTAAAGGGCGCGCCCTAACCGAACACCTACCCGGTCGATCATGCTGCTACTCACGACCGTCTTACCAATGGCAACATGATCGCCCCATTCCTTCCGGTTTGCAAACAGGTAATCTATGCAGACCGCAAGGTAATGATTCGGGGGCAGCAAGCCACTGCTCTTAGCCACGATTCCATGGCGGTCGTGGTCGGTATCGCTGGCAAACGCGATGTCGAACTTGTCTTTCAACCCGATCAATCTCTGCATGGCGTAGGGAGAGGACGGATCCATACGAATCTTTCCGTCCCAATCCACTGTCATAAATCGAAACGTCGGATCAACCGATTCGTTCACGACCGTCAAATTGAGGCCATATCGTTCAGCAATACGCGGCCAGTAATCAATTCCTGCGCCTCCCAGCGGGTCGACACCAAGCGTTATCCTGGAGTTACGTATGGCCTCCATATCGACGACGCTCTCCAAATCATCCACATAGGTGTGAAGGTAGTCGTATTTGTGCGTTGTTGCGGCTCGAAGCGCTTGCGCGAAGAGCATTCGCCTGACGCCCGCGAGCGAGTTCTTCAGAAATTCGTTGGCCTTGGATTCAATCCACGACGTCACGTGCAAGTCGGCGGGTCCGCCCTGCGGAGGATCGTATTTGAAACCACCGTCGTCCGGAGGATTGTGGGACGGCGTGATTACGATACCATCGGCGAGTCCCTTTCCTCTTCCCTGGTTGTAACGCAAGATCGCGTGCGAGACGGCTGGGGTCGGAGTGTACGCGGTTCCCTCAGAAAGCATCACCTCCACATTATTGGCTGCGAGCACTTCAAGCGCACTGGCGAAAGCAGATTCAGATACCGCGTGGGTATCCATTCCGAGGAAGAGCGGCCCGTCGATATTCTGTAGTTTCCGGTAGTCACAAATAGCCTGCGAAATTGCGAGGATGTGCCACTCGTTAAAAGCCACGTCGAAAGGCGATCCTCGATGACCCGAAGTGCCAAATTTGACTTGCTGTCTTGGGTCGCCCGGATCGGGCCTCAACTCGTAATATGCCGTCACGAGCTTCGGAACATTCACCAGGATTGAAGGGGTAGCTGGTTTCCCAGCGGAAGCATCAATTTTCACTCGTCACCTCGATCGGAGCCAACCCAGGCTCCCAAATGTTCGTTTGCGCAATAAGCCATTCGTGGACATCCGCGAAGAATGCGCGCCTCCAAATCCATGCTCCGTTAGCGTGCCTTTCAACAGGTACTCAAATCCCGTCATAGTACGGCTATCCCCGCTCAGCCCGATAGGCGTCGGGCTCCTCGACGCTGTACGTGATTCCGGTGATAGCCTTCACATTTTTGAGCTTAAACTTTACCGGCACCAGGAAACGAAGTGGGGCGCCGTGGTCCACCGTAAGAGGTTGTCGGTTGAAGTGACTGGCAAGCAAGGTTTGCGGATGACGGGCTGTCGGCAAGTCGATCGGCATGAAGCACGGATCTCGGTTTCCCCAGGGATCGAGATTCACCGGCAACTCGACGCGAGCCCATTTCGCCTGAGAAATCGATGGATCAGCGCGCAGCAAATCGTCAAATCTTTATGTCCGACCACCAGGCATTCGCGCTCCATCCTTCGACGCACACAAGGCGAGTGATCTGTTCGTGGAGTTGGATGTGCGCGAGCAGGTTTCGGATGCTCAAGGAAACGCTTAGACCGGAATCGAGGCCTTCGAGTCTCAAATGCCATTTCGGAATGAAGCTCGGGTCGGGAGTGGCTCCGTTGTAGTTGTTGTTTAGCGGCGCAATCTGCAACTTCGAATAGGTCGCCACCCTGCGATTTCTTGAACATAGGGTATCTGCAACATCGTCGTCGAGACGCAGAGCCCTGTTCGGAAGGATCTCAACAGGTTCGTCGAGGCCATGAGGAGAACCGGACAAGGGGATCAGGCGGTTTTGAATCCAATGCAGCCTATCCCGCTACCGGCCCATTAGCCGTAGGAAGAGTTCGTGTGAGACGAAGTCGGGCAGCCATCCGAATTAGTTGTGCGAGTGACTCGGCCTTCATCTTGCGCATCACGCTGCCGCGATGAGCTTTCACGGTGATTTCGCTGATGCCGAGTTCTCCTCCGACCTGTTTATTGAGCATGCCAGAGATTACTAATGTCATCACCTGGCGTTCGCGCATCGTGAGCAAAGCGTATCGCGCTCTCAGTGCGCGAACCTCCGCCTCATTGCCAAGCCTGACGCGACTGCGTTCGATGGCGTTTCGAATTGCGCCCAGCAGGGATTCGTCACTGAACGGCTTCGTGAGGAATTCCACAGCTCCGGCCTTCATCGCCTGGACTGTCATGGGCACGTCGCCGAATCCGGTGATAAAGATAATCGGCATATCAGGCCGTTCGGCGGCGACACATTTTTGGAGTTCCAGGCCGTTCAGACCGGGAAGGGAAACGTCTAGAACAAGACAGCTCGGAGCAAACAGTCGTGGGCGGGCGAGGAATTCATGGGCGGACGTAAATGTCTCGGGATGCCAACCTTCGGTGCGAATCAGCAATTCCAGCGATTCACGCACGGAGATGTCGTCATCCACTACAAAAACGGTCGGTGAGGTTTCCATCATTTGACGACCTCACGTCGTTACCGGGGAACTTCCAAGGGTTATTGTAATCCGCCACGGAAATCGATTCGGAATCGAAATTGACGGTCAGAGGCAAAATGCGGCGTTGAGGGCATTCAGGAGAGCGGTATCACTAAAAGGTTTAAACAAACATTCGACCGCGCCTTGTTGGAGCATGTGTGTCCGCAACGTCTCATCTCTGTGAGCGGTGATGAAGATAATCGGAACCTTAAATTGTCGCAGCTTCATCTCGCGCTGAAGTTCGGGTCCCGACATGCCTGGCATTGCGATATCAAGGATCAAACATCCAGTTTGGGATACACGGCCAGATGCCAGGAAATCTTCCGCGGACGAAAAGACGCAAACCGCAAAACCGAACTCTTTGAGCAAATCGGGCAAGGATTCGCGCACGGATTCATCGTCGTCGATTACAGATACAAGGGAAGCGGCAGTCATCGTGGATCTCTTATTTCGCTTATGTAAGTGCAGACTTTGTCAGAGTCGTGGGCCACAATTCTGCTCCAGCGCTAATTGCGATAGTCGATGCGCTCCGCTTGGGGAGTGCCCGGGCAAACCAAACCACTTAGAACATCGACAGAGCGGCCGTGACCCTCCCATAGGGAAGGCGACCCTCTTTATCGCATTCCAACGCTCCATGGTGGCCTATAGCGTAGAAGCGATCAATTGTACGAAGGTATTGATTTCTCGATCATCGAGGTTCCGTCATCACCTGGACCTTGGGAATCCGGCCACCACCATTTGCGATCTCCACGCATAAAGCGCGCGAGTCACCATTGCAGGGTCCGAAGGATCATCCGCGGATTGGGTGTTCCTTTGGCGTCGCGAACGACGGCGACGAATTGCCATTTTCCGTTCACCTTGCGATACTGTTTAAGGTTTACCGGATGACGCTTCGTCTCCATTCCGTTCTCGCCTTGAGCCCTGTTGCTCTAGCTGTTACGAATGCCGGGAAGAGCAGTCCTACGGGCGTTCCCGACGGAATGGATTCCCGCATTAGTGCTCGCACGAGAGCCAGGAAGCGGGAAATCGTCTGTAAATAATCGAAAATAGTGGCGCTATCGTCTAGGGGTTAGGACGTGAGATTCTCAATCTTAAAACCCGGGTTCGATTCCCGGTAGCGCTACCAGCAACCCTTCCGAAGAAGTCCAATAAAGTCCATAAAAATGGTTAAGTGGTTTGTTTTCATCGGACCTTGTTCCGGCATGGTCCGAGTGCGTCCGTTGACATCCGAGGGCAACTGGGGGCAACATTGGGGGCAGCTATGGAGCAGCTTCCGAAGAGTTGCCCCCGGCGCAGGATCGAGGTCCAATGTGCCCCTAACGGAATTGCAGATCAAAAAAGCCAAGCCGCAGCCTAGAAAGTCTGTACGGCTGTTCGACGCGCGCGGCTTGTACCTTGAAGTCTCCGAAACAGGCCGAAGATGGTGGCGGCTGAAATATCGCTATGCAGGCAAGGAGAAGCGGCTATCTCTCGGCGTCTACCCGGAAACGACTTTGAAACAGGCCCGAGATCGCTGCGATGAAGCCCGCAAACTCCTGAGTGATGGAGTTGACCCGTCCCTGCAACGCAAAGCCGATAAGCTGGCAAGCGCGGCCCGTTCGATGGACACGTTCGAGAAAATTGGCCGTGAATGGTACGGGAATCAAGCAGAGGTTTGGGTTCCAGAACACGCTAGGCGCGTCTTGAGCCGATTGGAGCGCGATATCTTTCCGTTTCTTGGTGTCCGTCCTATCACAGCGATTGAAACGCCCGAGTTGTTAGGCGTCCTTCGGCGCATCGAATCGCGAGGAGTCCGTGAGACGGTTCGGCGCGCGCGGCAAGACTGTGAACAAATCTTTGCCTTCGCCATCGCCGCCGGGCGCTGCAAACGGAATCCGGCTGCTGGTCTAAGCAGGGCTCTAGCGCCGAAGAAAAAGGCAGTCCACTTTCCTTCGATCACGGACCCGCGAAAGTTTGGAGAGTTGCTTCGCACGACGGACGGATACGAAGGTACTTTTGCGGTCCGTTGTGCGCTGCGACTCGCTCCTCTTTTTGCAGTGCGTCCCGGGGAACTGAGGAAGGCAAAATGGGCAGACTTCGATTTGCATAACGCAGAGTGGCGTTTTGTTGCCAGCAAAACGCACCCGAATCACATCGTTCCGCTATCGCGACAAGCTCTTGCGATTCTCCATGAACTGCACCAACTCACCGGAGCGGGCCAGTATGTATTTCCCGGGGCACGCAGCGCCAAACGGCCAATGTCAGATAATGCCGTGCTTGCTGCGCTTCGCACGATGGGGATTCCCGCAGATGTTATGACTGGACACGGTTTTCGCGCATCGTTTAGAACCATCGGCGATGAAGTATTGAAATTCCGAGTCGACCTGCTCGAACATCAGATTGCACACGAAGTCAAAGATCCGAACGGGCGCGCTTATAACCGCACTGCGTTCTTAGTGGAACGCAAGCGGATGATGCAGCGATGGAGCGACTACTTAGACCGCCTAAAGTCAGGCGAGAACGAAGAAATAGTCGGAATGCAGAAACGTGCGTAGACGGTTTGCCGTGCTGCTAGAGAAGCGACCGTCACGAAAGACATGATCGTCGGCCCATTGTATGTTTTCGGATCTGACTTCGTAGCAGTGCGCCGCCCAAGGTCAATGGCAGTAAGAGTGTCCTTTGCGCGGATCAGAGTATATGGCTTGATTCACGATCCCCGGCGAACGAACCTGCGCTTACTTGAGTAAGAACTCAATGCTCGGTGCCCTAAAGCGGATGGATTATAAAGGAGAGATGACTCGCCATGGCTTTCGCGGCTTGGCATCTACGGTTCTGAATGAGAAGGGATATGAGTGCGCGCAAATCGAAATGCGACTCGCTCATGCTCCTAACAATGAAGCGGAGCAGCGTATAGCAAGGCCCTATACCTACCGCAATGTCGCGTCATGATGCAAGGCTGGGCGAACTTCCTGGTTCAAACTCGTGAGTCGGCTTAAGATATTCGACGCGGCAATACTCGCGGGGTTATTAAGCAACGGACCGTGATGCATGGACGCGCTCTGCAGCCCACTGCCTGACCTCGGATCTTACCCACGCGACTGCACGCGCTCCAAGCCGAACAGGCGCGGGGAAGCTCTTTTCCTTGATGAGCGCGTAAAGACTCGACTTCGAGAGGCCAGTCATTGCCTTGACTTCGGGCAGGCGCAAGAAGGCCACGTCATCCAATCTGCTATATACTGGATCCAGACCGAGTTCTGCTGGTTTTTGAGAGTAAGGCGGCTTTCTCGTAATCGATCGGGAAGATCGGGACTGGTCTTTATCAGTCCCGCGGATTGTTTCACTGATAATCATAGGGTTTCTCGCAACGGCGCTGGGCATGCTTCACCTCTTTTGTACTTCGGTTCACTGGCTCAGTTAAGGTAAGGGGAGCGAGCCGTCAGCTCCGTAATTGTTAATGCGCTAAAACATCGCGCTTGCCTGACTTCGATCCCAAACGGCAACGAACTGCTAATTGACCGCGCACTCAAGCCAATCCGAATTGAGCTCGTCAATCATGGCGCTTGCCTCGTCCGCACCGAAGACAAGAGGCACGACAACGAATCCTATTTGGCGGCAAAGAAATCCGTGCCTTGCTGGTATTTCATTGCCATTACGTTCTCCGTTTTCTGCTTCTGGTCCTGGTCGTGGAGAACACTTCCTTCATACACCAAACCGGGAGCGACGGGAAGAGGTCAGTGTGCCGAGCTCTGCCATGAAGACATCGACGTCGGCGGGACGGTACCGGATGAGCTTGCCCAACTTCACAGCGGGGATTCTGGGAAAACGGCGCGTCGTGTGGTCGCGGATGAAACGTTCTGAGACACCGAGTTTTTCTGCCACCTGACGGGCATTCATGAGTCGATCATGCCCTGGCGATTGGGGTACGAGACGAGCTGCCAGAATCTGGCGATCGCCGACAAGACCGAGCTCCACCGAACGGTGCGCGGTTTCTGGCTGAGCTGCCGAATGGAACTCTGGAGCGAAATAGTGGAGGATTTGGAGTTGGCCGCGGGCGTCCGATTCCTGAGTGTCCTCCAGAATTTCCGTGTCAGAGGGGCATTCAACTGAGTGATCTTCAGTAAGACCATGTAGTTTGATCGCAGCATTGTGCATAAATCACCTCGAGTTCCTGTATTGGGCTGGACGAGAGCTGAATCGATCTCCACGATATCGACGTTAGCTTCGCGCCGTGTGGGAATCGCGAGAGATATGTGTAAAACAGGTCATCAATTCGGTCAAATGACCTCGCAAAGCTTGCAAGAGGATGTGAGATAAGAGCGGCCGTGGAATGGACTTTCCGGCTACTTGCTCGTGCAAGGCGAGTATGTGGAACGACCTCAAGGAGGATGTCCTTTCGAGACCGGATGGACAACAACTTGTTGAAATTTCATAATTAGAGCGTGGCCGGAAGTCCCGAGTGGGCGCATTCGCAATCGTTGTTGGAGCTGCATTTTGCGCCGTGGCCGCGTCGAATGCGGTAGCCCGAGGTTTCGCTGCCCGCTCCATCAGTGCAGCCGATTGTCAGTTTTGTGAATAATACGGTCCTAGTTTTCCACCGACATTGACACCCCAGGATTCCCGAAGAGAATGGTGATACAAAGTGTTGCGACCGGTGCGGCTCTATCCCTAATTCGCGGCGCTTCGGATTGGATCATGGACGACAAATTCGACCTGGAATCCGATGCGATCACCGAGCTGGGAAAGATGCGCAGCGACGAATACACGGAACGCATCCTTGCGTTTGTGCAGGAACTCGAAAAGAACTGCTCTGAACCGTTCATCCCTTTATTGACTGATCTTGCCTTGGCGCGTGCTTTGATCGTGCATCTGGTCGTTCGCTACGGACCGGAACGAGGGATGACCGAGGCACGGGATGCTGTCGAAAGCACGCTAGAACAGATGAAACCAATGCTCGAAAGGATGAAATCTCACAAAGGACCTCCACCCCAATGAAGAGACTCATTCCCTCGTTGTTCCTCTTCGTGGCATTTGGCGTTGCCGCTTGGCAGCTAACTGCGTGCAAGCGCACGCCTTCTCCACCAACCGAGCAAGATGCAATTGGGGTCTGGAATTACACCCACAAGAATTTGAAGACGCAGCAGTTGCTGAGTCTAACCAAGACCAATGGACAAATGCAGGAGACTGACGGCAGCGATGTCTATACGCTCTATTACGAGGCGAGAGTGAAAGACATTGTTCAGCTGGGTAACAGAGCTCCTGGAACGGTCGAGACGTATATGAGCAACTATGCTTTTCACTGGACCGAAAAAGGCTGGATGGGACCAGACAACCAGGTCTACCCGGCTCAATGAAAAGCATTTTTCGGCCTAGTTTGACCGAAGATCCGTTCCGTCCTACGCTCTCCCCACGTCAGAGACGTTCGGGAGGACGGACCGGATGTTTGCTTCGTCAGCGGAAACCCTCGCCGCGCTCGAGAGCGTAGGCTACTTCACGGACATCAAGACCGCGACTGCCGTCTTCCTGGCGGGCAGGGTCCATCGCCCTGTCCTGCTGGAAGGTCCCGCCGGCGCCGGTAAAACGGAACTGGCGCAGTCGGTTGCACGCGCCTATAACGCGCAGTTGTTGCGCCTGCAGTGCTATCAGGGGATCAACGAAGAGAAGGCCATCGGGCAGTACGACAGAAGCCTGCAAGAACTCTACGTTCTCCTGATGAGCAAGAGCGGGCAAACGCCGGACTGGGCGCAAATCAAGCGCGAAATCACCAGCCGCTCGTACTTCATGGCTGGTCCTCTGCTCGAAGCGATCGAGAAGGAAGAGCGCTGCGTCCTTCTCATCGACGAAATCGACAAAGTCGATTACGCCTTCGAGGCAATGTTGCTGGAACTGCTCTCTGTGTGGACTCTGTCGATTCCAAGAATGGGTACGGTCCGGGCCACTTCCATTCCTTATGTCTTCCTCACCTCGAATCAAGAACGCAGACTCGGCGACCCGCTTCGCCGGCGAAGCTTCTATCTGGTCGTCGAACATCCCAGCTCTGAACGGGAAGCGGCCATTGTGGCAAAACGCACGCCCCAGGCAGGCACGGCGACTCATCGGTTCATTGCGGGATTAGCGAAAGGTCTTCGCGCCTACACACTTGAAAAACCGCCGTCGATCTCGGAGATGAACGATGTCGCGATGGCCATGGAGTTGTTGGGAATTGACCAGGTGTTGCCCCAACACAAAGACATCATGCTACCGCTGATTGCCAAAACAGAAGGCGACCGAAAGCGTCTGCTGATGAAGGAGGCATTTGAATCAATTGTCCGTATGGCGGCGAAACATGCCGAACAGATCGCGCTAGATAATTCGGGCAATAGGAATCTGGCTCTTGCGGGAAGCGAGATGGGCCAATGAGAAGACGCTCTCTTTTCTGGATGCTTGTGACCTTCGGACTTTTGCTGGGATTGTTTGCAGCGGCGCGAGCACAAGATCGGAAGACCGCCTATTACGCGGACGCCTATGCGGATCATTATGGGGTGCCGCGTCCGCTTGTTCACGCCATCATCGCACAGGAGTCCGATTGGAACCCTCTTGCACAGTCCAGGATGGATGCCGAGGGTCTCATGCAACTCATGCCGGACACGGCCGAGATGTACGGTGTCCGCAACCGTTATGCCGTTTCGGAAAACCTCAGCGGAGGGATTCGGTATCTCGCGGATTTGTTGAGCCAGTTTCATGGCGATATGCGGCTTGCCGTGGCGGCGTACTACTGCGGCCCCCGGCGCATTCTTCAACGAGGTCTTTCGTACAGCAATCCCGGTGTCGTGGCGTACGTTGAATCAGTTCGGAACCGATACCGCCGCGATCTTCTCAATCGCACTAGCCGGAGGATTTCTGCGCCGGCAGGAGAACACTGACATGCATTCCAGTCGATTCATTATCTTGTCCACCATTGTGTTTGCAGCGGCGGCAGGTCTTGCGTCAGCGCAGCAACCGACACCAGGCAGCACCGCAGTGCAGCAAGTCGCCCCGGCCGTTATCGACCTGCCGATTTCGGGGAGCACGGTGACCGACATTCACTTGCGCCCCCTCTTTACCACCACGATCCGTCTGCCCGAAGCGGTCACGTCAGTCGCGGTGGGAGCGCCCTCCCTATTCAAGGTCGAACACTCAGCCGATGAACCGCGACTGGTCTTTATCAAACCGACCACCAATGACACTGCCACAAGCAATCTGGTTATCGCTCTTCGATCTGGCGAAGAGATCAGTATGCGACTGTTGTCGGAAGACGCCGGCGGCAACGTTCCAGTTGATTTCGTCGTGAATTACAAGCCAAGACAGAGTTTTCTAATCGGCTCGACAGACGAAATTGGCGGGAACACCGCAACGGCTCTGGACCCTCCGGCGAAGCCGTCGGCCATCGATGAGGCCCTGAAACAGCAGGCGGATCTTGCAAAGCCGAACTGGGTGACAGGCCCGAGCAAGGACACGAAAGATCAGAACCGACCTTCGCCCGGAAAGCCGATTCTTGGCGCCCTCGGCGAAGTTCGAGAACAAGTGCAGCGGATGTTGGTGGCTTATTCGGTGGTGAACACATCCGATGGCTGGATCGAAGTACTGCCGCCGCAGATCGAACTTAAAAGTCCCAATCTCGACGCAGGCAAAAAGAAAAAGAAGAAGGATCAGATTTTGGCGGATGAGGTGCCCATTTCCGACTATCGGTTGACCGCTCGCCGTCTCGCTCCCGGCGAACGGGCGGATGGCGCTGTCGAGTTTTCGCGGCCAAGCTTTAAGCAGGGTGCGGACCGTCTGGTCCTCGATCTGAGCACGGCAAGTGCAGTGGATCATCCGCTCGTGATGCAGTTGCCGTTCGTCGCTCCGGGGCAGTGAGAACAGAGTCAGCACTTAACGAGACGAGGTGGATCATGGGTCAGACAGAGACTGCTTGGCAGAATGAAACGATCGAGAAGATGGAAGCCGCGGGAAATCCTGCCGAGGAGAAGGAAGCCTCATTGGGATCAGTATCCAGGCGACCGTTTGTGCTTGAAAAGAGGCGTGGCTCAAGCAGCGGAAACCTGGCGCTGATGCTGATTGTCGTTGGGGCGATCGTAGCGCTTGGGATCGGGATGGTTGCGTTCCTTTCGACTAAGGGTACGGTCGGGAAGAAGCCGCTCGCAGAGTCCAACAAGCCAAATCTCGGCCAAACACAAGCGATCACTTCTGGTGGGGATCTTGTTCCGAACGACAAGGTCAAGCCCACTCCGAATGGCGCGCCGGAGCCCGGCTCTTTGGAGGCAGCCGACATCGAGCGGACTAAATCGCCTGTGATTGCGCAGACGCTGTCCCAGGGAAAGTTGGCAGCAAAGTCATCTCGCACCCCTGGAAGTCTCGGCGAGGTCGGGAAATTTGAGGAGCCAGACACTGCTCCGAACGCGCAGGGTAAATGGACGCCTCCGCCCTACGGAAGTGAGAATTCCCAGAATCAACAGGCGACCAAGAAAGCGGAAGATGCGCTGAGTGCACCTTCTCTCGTCTTTACAGCACATGAGCAGTCCGCTGTGCACGCCGAGAGCACCCACGCAACGCCAGTGATCGACAATCTGGGTCTTGTCCCTGGCTATCATGTGGCAGCGCGGATCGAATCAATGGCTACGACGGCACTGCACGCCCCTGTAGTCGCCGTGATCGAGTACAACTACGAGCGTGATGGACAAGTCATCATTCCTGCCGGAGCTCGCGCCGTGGGAAAGATTGCGCAGGCTGATCCTTCGGGTCTGGTGAACATCGCCTTCTCGTCGCTCGAATACCCGGATGGATCGACCGTCCCTATCGACGCTGTCGCCGCCGACATGAACCTCCAGGCCATCAAAGGCAAGGTGACCGGAAGGCAAAGAGGCAAGAGCATGCTGGTTCGTTCCCTGTCAGGGATCGGCGAGACGGCCGCGATGATCGTAGGCGCGCCCAGTGCGAACAGCGGTTTCAGCGAAGACGACCTGATGAGGATGCAGATCGCCAACAACATCGGGAATGCCGGAGACGAACAGATTATGAAGATGCTGACGCTGGAGCACATCGTTGTCAGTGTTTCCGCCGGCACGGAGATCTACGTCGTATTTGAGAAGTCCGCGGGAGCGAACATTCCAGACTCAAAGAAGACGATTGAAGTCCCGCATGAGCCGAGCGACCTCACGCAATCTTCCAACGCTGAGCACCAGTGAAGAGGGGAAGAAACCGAGAGCCGGTGCTCCTCAGAGTTTAGGGGCGCTGTTTTCGTGGTGCTGCTCCGCATAGGAGCATAAGACGGTGATCTGGCAGAGCGCAGTGGGACACGATTGAAAAAGAAGTAAGGCTGCGAACCAGGCTTTTGTCACAACATCTCAGTGGGTGGGGCAGCTGGCAGAGTCATGATGAGGGTATTTGAAAAAGAAGAAAAACTGCGGACCAGGCTTTTGTACCAAGACTCCCGCTTCCAGCCTCCTCAGCATTCCATTGCGAGAGGAACAAATGGGGTGGCTTTTGTGAATGAAGTAAAGACGAGTACCAGTCTTTTGTCACAGAATATTCTCGGCTCCATATGGAATCTCCCATCGGCTAGCAGAGAGGTTTGGGAAAGAAGCAAAAGTGAGTACCTGGCTTTTGTACCGAAACTTTGCCGCGCGGCTCTCACACTTTCAATGCTGACGCGCTGGAGTTGGCCTCATCGTGGAGTCGCGGTTTTACCCGACACGCTGCTCCTTCCATGAGACGACCTCCCGTCCGACAGCCACCCGCGGAATCTCAAGATTGAGCTTCGGAAGGGGTGGTCGCCGGCGCATTCGGCATTTCCGGGAACCAATCCTCGAAAAGCAGCCCAAGTCAGGGGTCAATGAGTGCCTCTGCCCTGTTATCGCCAGCTCACGCCAGCAGGACACCCGCGGGCGCTCCTCTTGCTTACCGAGGGAAGTTGCGCTACTATGTCTCGGTAACCGTGAGGAGACGCCATGAGCAAGCCATCCGACCTCGTCCAAGGCACCTTGGACCTGCTGGTTCTCAAGATTCTCGCCCTTGAGCCGCTTCACGGCTGGGCTCTCAGCCAGAGGCTCAAGCAGGTTTCTGGCGAAGTGTTGCAAGTTAGCGACGGATCGCTTTACCCGGCGCTGCACAAGCTGGAGCAGCAGGGCTGGATTGAGGCGGAGTGGAAACCAACCGAGAACAACCGCAGAGCGAAGTTCTACTCACTTACGCGCCTCGGGCGACGACAGCTCGGAAGAGAAGCGGCCAATTGGGAGCGCATCTCTGCGGCTATTTCCGGCGTAATTCGGCTGACGGAGGTGTGAGTATGCCGCTCAAGAATTGGGTGTACACGATTCCCCTGCGAGTGCGCTCAATGTTTCGCCGCAACCGTCTGAATGCTGAGCTCGACGAAGAGCTACGCGATCACATCGACTGGCAGATCGAAGCGAATGTAGCCCGAGGCATGAATGAGGGTGAAGCGCGCCTCGCAGCGCTGCGGGCCTTTGGAAACCCCGTTGCTCTTCGCGAGCAGACGCACGATACGTGGAGTTGGGCCAGCGTGGAGCTTTTGCTGAATGATGTGCAGTTGGGCGCTCGGACGCTCATGCGAACTCCGGGCTTTGCCTGGATTGGGATTCTCGTCATCGCGCTGGGTGTTGGCGCCAATGTAGCTTTGTTCGCCATCGTGCGTTCGGTGCTGCTGAACCCGCTGCCTTATGCCGATCCCGCACACCTGGTGCGACTTTACGAAAACATTTCAGTCGGCGGGGCAAAAGTCCCCTATGGCCCCACCGCGGGCGGTATGTACGCGGAATGGAAGGAGCATAACCATACCCTCGCCGATTTAGCCATTGTGGGCACGACGGACTACAACCTCTCGAGCGCCGGAGAACAATTGCCCGAGGTGATACATGCCGGGAATTTCTCGTGGAACACGCTGCCGCTGCTGGGCGTGCAGCCCGCGCTGGGCCGCGGTTTCACGGCCGACGACGATAAGCCGTCGGCGAATCCCACGGTGCTGTTGAGCTGGGGATTATGGAAGCGGCGGTTTGGCGGCGATCCGGGAATCGTGAACAAGACCGTGCTGCTCGATGCCGTGCCGCACACAGTGATCGGCGTGATGCCGGCTTCTTTTTCCCTTTTGGGCGCTTCGCGGTTGCAACTCTGGACGCCGATCTACCAGGCGAAAACCCCTGAACTGATGAAGATGCTCGATGAGCATGAGTTCAGGGCCATCGGGCGTCTCAAGCCCGGCGTCACCGGAGAGCAAGCGGCTGCCGACCTCACGATCATCACGCGCCGCGTTCACGATCGGCATCTGGATCAGCCATTTACCGCCTTCGCGGCAAACAGCCGCCCTTTGCTCGACTCGATCGTGGGGCGGGTGAAGACGCCTCTCTATGCCCTGCTTGCGGCTACGGGATGCGTGCTGCTGATAGCTTGTCTCAACGTGGCTAACTTGCTGGTGGCGCGCGCGGCGACGCGGCGCAAGGAGCAGGCGATTCGAGCGGCGCTCGGCGGAAGTAAGCTGCGGTTGCTGCGGCAGCATCTGATGGAGAGCCTTCTCGTTTGTGCCGCCGGCGGGTCAGTCGGATTTCTTTTCGCCGTGAGCGTTCTGCACTGGTTTGTCGCCACGCGGAACGACGTGCCTCGCGCCGATGCGATTGGCGCGGATGGCATCGACGCTGCCTTCACGCTCGGTTTAGTTATTCTGTGCGCGGCGTTTGCCGGAGCCATCTCTCTCTCGATACGCTCCGATCAGGTGCTGCAGGCGCTGCGCGAATCTTACCGGGGCCAGAGCGCGAGCGTGGCGCGCACGCGTCTACGTTCCACCCTGCTCTCGCTTGAAGTGGGATTAACGGTGGTGCTGTTGATCGGAGCGGGACTGCTGCTGAAGAGCTACGCGCAATTGCGCTCCACCGATCTCGGCTGCCTGACGAATAACGTTCTGACGATGGAGCTTTCGCTGCCCAAGGCAAGCTACAAGGATCGCTCGTCCGTCACAAACTTCTTCTCGTCCTTTGTGAATCGCGTACGCAGTCTCCCCGGCATCCAGGGGGCAGGAATGATCGCTCCGGTGGTGCCGGGCGATGGCGAGGGGTCGAATGACGGCTTCACCATCATCGAACATCCGCCGCTGCCATTGGGGCAGACGAACATCGCCAACAACCGCTGGTGCGATGCCGGTTACTTCAATGCGCTGGGCATTCCGTTGCTGAGGGGCCGCACGTTCAGCGACACGCAGCGGCCTGGGCATTCCACCGAGATCGTCATCTCGGAAGCGTTTGCGCGCCAGTTCTTTCCCGGCGAGGATCCGATCGGGAAGCACATGACCACCTTCAATCAGACAGGCTCGGAGATCGTCGGCATCGTCGGCGACACCCGCGCCGATCTCGGCGAGCCCGCGCATCCGATGATGTACTTTCCGATCCTCGCGACCGGGGACATCATTCATTCGGGCACTCTGGTGGTTCGCTCCGATAGAGATGTGACGCAGTTTGCTCTGCCCATTCAGAGGCTTCTGGCGGGCATGAACCGCAATCTGGCGGCTTCGAGTGTATATACGATGGACGAAGTCCTCGGCCTCAACACACGCGAAGCCAGCTTTGATGCGGCGCTGCTGCTGGCCTTTGCCGGATTGTCCTTGGTACTGGCCGCGGTGGGATTGTTCGGCGTGCTTTCTTACATCGTGGCGCAGCGGACAACGGAGATCGGCATTCGCATCGCTCTCGGCGCCAAACGGGCGCAGGTGATTCGGCTTACCCTCTTCGATGGGCTGCGACCGGCTCTCTTCGGGCTGCTTCTAGGTCTCGCCGCCAGCGCCGCGTTGGTCAAGCTGATCAAGTCAATGCTATTTGGAACGCGGCCAATCGACCCGGCCGTGTTCGCCGGGGTCAGTGCCATGCTGCTTGCCGTGGCGGCGCTGGCGTGTGCCATCCCTGCCTGGCGCGCCTCGCGGCTCGATCCCATGCAGGCGCTACGGACAGAATAGGGGCAAGGAAGGCCATCAGGGTCTGACGCAATCGCGAACTGGAGCAGATCAGTCCCAATATGTCTTTATTGCGACTGAAACCTGTACCTGCGCACGGATTGGTGATTGGCTTAGCCTTTGGCGGTTGTTGGGATTTACCGCCGAGGGATTTCCGGACACGCGTTTACAATCGCCCTATGCACGACGTGGTGGTCTATTCGCGCAAAGGATGTCATCTTTGCGACATCGTCAAGGAGTCGCTTACGCAATTCCAGGGCGATGTCGACTTCCAATGGCGCGAGGTGGACATCGATGTCGACCCCCAATTGCGCCAAAAGTACAACGATGACGTGCCCGTAGTTTTCATAGGCGAACGCAAGGCGTTCAAGTACCGCATGGACGAACGTCAGTTTCTGAGGGCGTTGGCTGGGAGAGGGGAAAACGGAAAAAGCTCTCCGAGGTGAGAATGGCTCGTTGGGCGAGTGCGAAGCTTCTTCTGGAAGCTTGGGACGCAGCGGGATGCGCGACCGAGATGTGGCCCCTGAGGGCTACGCGGTGATTTCGCGGACCGATTCCTGAGGCTAAGGGTTCATCGAATTCGTGTTCCCGCAAACTAATCACTATCCTGATCCGATCCGCACAAAATAGAAAAAGAGTAAAAGCGCGTACCTGACTTTTGTTGCAAAAACTCAGCCGAGGCCAGGCGGCAAAGCTTCGATGCACAACCTGTCTATTTAAGGAAGAAGACAGTAATTCCGCCCAGTCCGCTCGAACGGCCCCGCCGCATACGTCCGTCCGAACCCCCAAAAACCAGACAACCAGCTTTCAGGAGATTTGATCTCACTTGCCTGAAATTGCGAGCTGTGTGACTTTGTTGCTCGACGGTTTCCCGTCAAGGAGGCAAGTCCATGGTCAAGTCGTTCATGCGGACAGTGCGCGCCTGGCAAAAGCACGTGCAGGCGTTCCTGCTCGCTTCCTGTATCGGAGCAGCCGTTCTGACGCCCTATGCCAGCGTGGCTCAAAACCTCGGCACTCAACCGGCAACCGGTCAGGCTGTCCAGGGTCAGACCGCATCCCAGCCCGAAGGCGCGTTTCTGAATGCGGTCAACTGGCTGTGCAACGTGATCTGCCCCGTAGGAGCCGGTGTCGCCGTAGTCGCAACCATCCTGCAGTGGCGCAGCGGGCGCAGCTGGCTCCCGTCAGCCATGACCGCCGCCGGTCTGATCTGTGTATCCGGCATCCTGCGTCTCATCGAGTACTTCATCGCGCAAGGCCAGGCGATCGGGTAGACGCTTATGCAGGCACCGCTGGTCTTCAGAGCCATTCTCGGCCTCCTCATGGATCTCGCCATCCCGGCGTCGCTGGGCGCGTTTGTGATGGCGGGCATGAGGCTGCGCTCGGAAGGGGGAATGAACTTTGAGGCCAGTGGTGGCTTTATGAAGTGGCTGTTCTGGGGCTGCTTTCTGCTTAGCCTTCCGGGAGTGAGCCGCTGGCTGGTCAACGAGTCGGTGCCGGGAGCGCAACAACTTGTTATTGCCGGAGCGAGCGGGGCGCAATACACCGCCGGGATCGAGCGGGTTACGAACGACTTCGTCAGCGATTTTCTGATTGGGCACGTCGTTCCGGTCGTTGCCGCCTCGTTGGTATTCAAAGCCGTTCTCGATCTGAGCCAGGGCTCTAGCCCTTTGGCGTCAATTATCGCGGCTCTGTTTCTTCTGGGCGTCCAGGGGTTTTACAACCTGGCGACCGGCAGCTGGATGCAGAGCGGAGATGCCTATGGCGTGACGGACATGCTGATGAGCATGTTCGGTTACGCCGCTAACCGGATCAGCCCGATCGTCGGCGGCCTCGCACTTTCCGCAGCGATTTTGAATCACGTGCGACATCGGCCATGGGGCGGCCTCGCCGCCAGTGGGCTGGCTTTCCTGAGTGTTTCGGGGATATGGGCGCTAATCGCACATTTTGCGGGGGTGAGCCTGTGAGAAGGCATGTTCTCGAACTCTTCGGCGCAATCCTGCTCTGCCTGGGAACCTATCTAGGTTGCTCCCTAGGCTTCCGGTTTTCGCTGCCTGCAATTGGAATCAGATCCGGCGTAACGAGCTACCCATTCGAGTGGACCGCCGATCAGATCGAACTTCCTGCGTGGCATGTTGCCTATCCGACGTTCCCCAACTTCTGCCTGGGGCTATGCACGAACGAGGAGTTTCTGCAATGAATCTGCGCCTGCCGCTGCAATCCGTGGTGTTTGTCGTTGAGGGGCTGCTGCTCGTTCTCGTATTCTCTGCCTCCCTTCATTTCGAAATTGCCAGGCTCCTCTTTGCGATTGCCATTGCGGCGCTCTGCCTGATTGCGGAGGTCTTTGTGGTGGTCAAGGCTGCACGGCGTCTTTGGAAGTGGAGCGGCAGGTTGGCGGACGTGATCGTGCGTTATGGCTCGGTCAAGGTCATCCGCGCGGCAACCACGGCCGGAAATCGAGGTGAGGCGTGAACAGTGGTTCTTTCGATGGCGGATTGCTGGGGCTGACCAACTGGGTTGGAAATGCCGTGATGCCGATTCTGGCCGTGCTTATCCTTGCGCTCGGCATTTTCAAATACGCGCGCGGCTATCACATCGAGCCCTACATTGCCGGAACCATGAGCGCTCTGTCAGTTTCCGGTTTGTTGCGTCTCGCGGAGGTCTTCGCGAGCCAGGGATCGGGTACGACGCAGTATGGGGCGGCGCTCCTCTGCCTGGCCAATTGGGTAGGAAACGTGATTCTTCCAGTCTATGGAGGGATCGAGATTGCGCGCGCCGTCCTGGGTCTGGGTGGATTCTTCGAGCGGCTTTACATCGGCGACGATTGGATTCGTCACTTCGTGGCCGGCGGGGCCTGTCTTTGCGTTTCGGGCCTGATGCGTCTGATGGAGCACTTCATCGCAGCCGGAACGGCGGGGGTGGCTTAGATGGCATTACGCATGAGCCCTGTGTCGCGCAACCTGCACGCCAAGGTCACTCTGTTGGGCCTTGAGCTCGAAGACATGTTGTTTCTCGCGATGGCGTGCGCCATCGCCATGCTGGTGGGGCAGTTTCTCTTTCCGAATCGCTACATGTTTTTTTTGCCCATGAACTGGTTCCTGATGTTGATGGTGCTGGTCCTGGGCGTGCCGGGTTTGGAGGTGTTCAAGTACGGCAAGCCGCGTGGCTATTTGCTCGACCTGGTGACGTATTACGGGCTGCCTCGAAGCTATTGCGGGTGTGCCCGCGATCGGAAACTGACGCGAGATTTCCTCATCGATCCCAACGAAACGGAGATCAACTGATGCCCAGGACAACAGCGCAGCATGAACGCTCGCTTGAAAATCCAGCGGTTTGCGAACTGCTGAAGATTCGGGACTTCCTCAACAACGTAATGGTCCGCACCGATGGCTGTTACGTCGCTGGCTTCCGCGTGGCCGGATCCATGACCTATTTCGGCGATGACGAGGAGCGAAACGAATCCAAGAGCGTTCTCGAATCGTTGTTGAGGGCCATGCCTGAACAAAGCATGCGACTGCAGTTCCGCTACGAAGTCGTCGAGAGCCTCAACGGACTGCTCGATCAATACCGGCAGGAGATGCGCTGCGAAAATGCGGAGGTTCAGGCGCTCGATGAGCAGCGGATGGCCATCTGGACGGAGAAAGAACGGGAGGGCGCGTATTTGACGCGAATCGCGGCGGTCTACCTGATCTGGGACCCCGCCAAACACAAACGCGCACTGCTCGCGGGCGGAGCGCCCATGAGCAAGGAAGACCGCAGGCTGGCGCATGGAGGATTCACCTTATCCATCAACAAATCAATCGAGAAATCAAGGAAAGAACACGAGGATACGCTTGCCGAGTTCGAGTCGCTCATCGCCGGCATCGAGTCCGCGATGAAAGCCGGCGGCCTGAAGCCGGAACGGATGTCGGAAAACGATCTGTTTCTTGAGATCAAGCGGGCCATGCGCCCGATGGACCCGGACCGGAAACCGCTCAAAGCACATGCGGCGGAGACTCGCTACATTTCTCCGCGCGAGCGGGCCACGACGGTCAGCATTCTGGGCCAGACTGAGAGCTACATCAACATCGACGGGCTACTTTGGAGCTTCATCAGTTTGAATGCTCCTCCGGACGGAACATATCCGGGCATCTTGCGCCAATTGATGACGATCGGGTTTCCGGTTGTGATCTCGACGCATGTCTCGATCCCCGACCAGAGAGTGGTGCTCGACAAGTACAAGAAGAAGCTGCGCAAGATGCAGGCGGCGCAAAAGGATTCGAAGGGAAACCTTCGCGTTGACGTCACCGCCCAAGTGGCCTCGCATGAGCTGATTCAGATCCAGCAGGAGCTGATCGCAAACTCGGTTAAGACTGCGAGGGTCAGCATGGTCATTGGGATCCGCACGTCCGCTCCGGCCAGGTCGGCCGATCAGTACGAGAAAGCAGAGAGGGAGCTTGCGAACAGGCGCCAACAGGTGCTGCATATTGTGGCGCACATGAATGGCGCGCGCGGGCTTTCGGAATCGCTCGCTGCCCGGCGCATTTTCCTCTCGACATTGCCGGGTATGGCGGAAGACGACCGGCGAGATCTCGATCTGCTGACGCCTCACGGCGCCGACCTGCTCCCATTGGAGTTGCCCTGGTCGGGAACGGCCCGCTCGCCGCTGATGCTGTTCGAGACGCCCTATCGGCAGTTGTTGCCGTTCTCGCCTTTCGATCCGGTTCTTGAAAACGCCAATGCGATCATCGCAGCGACATCGGGAACCGGGAAGAGCGTGCTCGTCGGCAAGATGCTACTCACCTGTGCCCGACAGGATGTGCAGGTGTCGATCATCGAGCGGGGCGACAGCTACTACCATCCGGTGACGTTCATGGGCGGCGAGATGATCACCATGTCGCTCGATAGTCGCCATACGATCAATCCTTTTGATCTCGAACCGGGGCAAGCAGAACCCTCGAACGACCACCTTTCGTTCCTGAAAAACCTCACCCGATTCATGATCGGGGACAGCGGAGAGGGTGATACCGACCTGCTCGACAACCTGATCATGAACGCCATTCGCAAGACCTACGCGAGGGCTCAAATGCGGATGGAGAACCCGATCCCGCTCTACAGCGACCTCTACGACGAGTTGCAGAATTACTACGACGAAGACAAGAACCCCCACGTGAACGAGATGGCGCGCATCGCCGCCGCGAAGTTGCGGGCCTGGGTGAACAACGGAATGTATGCGCGTCTGTTTGATGCGCCAACAACAATCGATATGTCGACGCCGTGGCTCTACTTCAACGTGGAGCAGCTCAAAGACGATCCGAAACTCGAAGTCGCGATGAGCCTCCTGATCGCCTATACGACCACCAAGCGGGCTCAGGGCAAGACGAACAAGCGTTGCATTACTGTGCTCGACGAATGCTGGGCGCTGCTCCAGTCTCCGAGCCTGGCGCCAGTCGTCGTGCAACTGTTCAGGACCGCGAGAAAGCGCAACGCCTGCGTGTGGGGCATCTCCCAGGCCATCGAGGACTTCACTGGGACACCCGATAAACCCAACGACTTCGGTGGGGCGATTCTGGCCACCACCGCGATCAAGATGATCGGCCGGCAAAAGGGCAACTTCGACGTGCTTCGGCATTTTGTCCACCTGAATGAAACCACCCTCAATCGGGTGAAGGGCCTCGGCATGACCGAGAAGGGTAAGAAGAGCGAATTCCTGATCGTTATTGGGGAGAAGGCCGAGACCACGCACAGCCTCTATATCGTTCCCACGCCGCTTGAGTATTGGCTCCTTACAACGTATCCGCGCGAACGATGGTACCGGCAGTGGTGGCTCGTCAAGCATCGCGAGTTGAGTCTCCTGGAAAGCTTCGGAGAGCTAGCGAGGCGGTTCCCAAACGGTCTCTCCGAGTTGCCGGAGTTACCGCAAGAACGTTCGGGAGAGGTGAGCCGCCAGGGTCTCGATGGTGCGAGATCGACTGATACGGCCACGACCTTCGACGTGCCAAGCGTGGTTGCCGAGGAGGAATTGGTATGAAGCAGACACCACGATCCGAACGTATCGCCTTCACGTGCAGCATGGTCTTATTGCTTTGCCTTGCCGCCCCAAGCGTGGCTTATGCACAGTTCGGAGGGATTTTCTCGGCGATTCTCGGCACGATCACCGGGCCGATCGGAGGAGCACTCACCGACATCAACCGGATCCGGACCGAGATCCTCCAGAGCGAGCAGCAGGTCCTCTGGCCGGTTGCGCTGATCGAGGAATCGCGGAATTACATCGCCACCATCAAAGCCAGCTACCGCGGATGGATGAACAATGTTCTTGCGCTTCGTGTAAATAGCGCCGTGCTGCCTGCGTCACGGAGCCTTGAATCGGAGCTCCTCAGTGCACAGACCGGCCAGATCGCGAACTTCAACCGGAATTACACGACGGAATATGGAACTCAGCCCGCGATGGGAGCAGCGCCGCAACTGAATCTTCAGATGATGGATATCGAGGATGCGACGGCGAGAGACGCGACAGAGCAGTCGATGGCTGCGGACCAGGCTGCGGAAACGATGCTCCAGACGGCCCAGAAGATCGAAGATCAGGCCGAAGCCACGGCTCCGGGAACAGCGGACATGGTCGCGGCCGAGGCCAGGACCGCCGAGCTTGCCAGCATCGCGATGCAGCACAAATTGCTTGCGTACCAATTACGGGAAGCGGCAATCGAGATTGCGCATCGAAACGCAGTGCTGAAGCAGTCGACGACCAACATGCAGAACCTGAACCAGCAACTACTGAACCGTCTTGGAGGTGGACAGTGAGGCGCTTTCTACGTCATCCGTTGACACAGAGGGTTGCGATTGCGGCAGCAGGGATTGCGATTCTTGCGACCGTCGCTGTCCAGCCTGCCCACTCGCAGTTCGGCATCGACATCGCCGCCATCCTCGCCGGCCTCAAGGAGGTTGAAAGCACACTGAACAGCGCCGTTGCATCGCCCCTGCGGCTCATCAACAAGGTTGAACAACAGGAACAGCAGTTCCAGCAGCAGGTTCTTTATCCAATTTCGGCCATCGACAGCGCGCGGCAGATGGCTACGGGGTTCTCCAATTCTTTTCTCAATTTCCGTCAGCTCGCGTCGCTGAATATAACGAGTGCCCAGCTTCCATATCCTCAGCAACTGGAACGGCAAATGCTCTCGGCTGACCCCAATGACATTGGGGCCATCGGGAGTGCCTACCAGAACGTCTTTTCGCCGTTGCCTGCGCAGGCCGCCGTCCCGCAGAACATCGCTTACCAGATCGACATGGGGGACGCTCAGGCGCAGGACGCGATCAAGAAGGCAATCGAGCTCGATGCTTTTGCAGCGCGGGAAATGGAAGTGGCGCAGAAGCTGAATCAGCAAATTGCCGCGTCCGCGCCCGGAACGGCGCCGATGCTCGACGCGGAGGCAAGCGCCTGGGTGGTGCAGGCAAATGCCTACACCCAGATGGGGATGGCGGAATTGCTGCGCCTGAACAGCGCCAGCGTCTCAAACCGCAGCGGTGCGCTTAAAGACTCGACCGCACAGATGCAGAACATGAACCAGAGGATGTTGCAAATCCTGACTCCCCACTGATAAAGAGGGCTTCTATGCCGGCCGGGATCTTCGAATTTCAGACCATGCTCACCTCCGCTGTCAGCGGCATCAGCGGCAGCCTGCTGTCCACCGAGCAGGGAGTTTCCTATATATTGATGACGATCTGCCTCGTTCTCGGAATTTATGAAGCATATTCAAGAGGCGGCGACCTTCGTTCGCTTGCCGGAACCCTGTTGAAATACGCGATCGCGGCGTTTCTGATCGGAAACTGGACGGCATTCTTCTCGGACGCGTACAGCGGCATCAACTTACTCGCCAGCGCGATTGACAGCACCTACGGAGCAGTGGACCTCGCAAAGAATTGGCAAACACAGTTGGCGACGCTGTTCGCAGACAAGGGCTATCAGGCGGTGTTCAACTCAATTCCCTGGACCCCGTCCGCGCTGCTCACGTTGGTTGAGATCGTACTCGCTTATTTGATCTATCCGATTGCCGTCCAGATCTTTGCCCTGATCTACACCTTCTGGGGAACTTGTCTTTTCGCGATGGGGCCATTCGTCATAGCGCTCGCTCCCAGTTCACTTATCAATTCCTTGACCAAGTACTATGCGCTGAACCTTGGGATCTGGAACGCCTGGTCCATAATCTACGCGGTCTTCGGCTGCCTCATCACCGCTATCCACGCGAACGATGTCAACGCAATCCTGAACGGTGATCTGGGTAGCTTCGGTTTGGGACCAACTCTGGGTGCGACAGGAGCGCTCGATGGCGGCATCGAGACCATCGGGCTGATCAGCATCATGTATGCGATCTGCATTCTGCTGATCCCAATGGTCGCGGCATTCATTCTGCGCGGCCAGTTTTCCGCGGTCGGCGTGGGCATGTCGATGGCTGTTTCGAGAATCACGCAAGGCGCGACCAGGGGCGCGGAACTGGGTGCCGCGGCCGGGCCGGCAGGCGCTGTTGCCGGCGGCCTCGCCGGTGGAGGGATGGGATTGATGGGCCGGGGTATGCCCTCGACGTTCTCGATGGGAGGCGCCTATGGGGCAATGAGCGTCAGCCAGGGAGGTAGCGGAAGCATGCCGCCGCCCAATACGCCCGACGACCCGAATATGACGCGATTCGCGTAGCGAAGGAGTGCATGAGCATGACCAAGACGAAGCTGAAGAACGAGACGCCGAGGTTCTACGAGATGGATGGTGCGCTCAGGGCTTATTCCAACCGCAGTATCGTTCTCGCAGGCATCATGGGTCTTGTCGCTCTGTTTGCAGTCGCAGGTTTTCTATTGGTCCGACTGGAGCCGCCGACGGTAATCCGGGTCGGAAGCGATGGACAGGCGGCTGTAATTTCACCCTACCAAAATGTGAAGTCACACTTGTTGCCTGCGATGCTTGCGGCCAAACCAGCAGGAGCCGCGCCGAACGATTACGAGAAAGCGGCGTTCATCACAAGTTTTCTCGCCCGCTATCTGAACTACGATGCGCACACCCTCTCGCAAAACTGGGCGGACGCGATCAATCACATGACGGTCAATCTTCGCCGGACGGCTCTCGCCGATATGGAGAAGAACGACACGGTCGGCAAGCTGGAACAGGAGCAGGCGAGCTCCACCTTCAAACTGAACCATATCGAGCAGGACCTGGTCGAGCCGCAGGTGTACACGGCCTTTGGCGTGCGCACAGTTCGAACCCTCAACAGCAACAAGGAGTCGATTGACCAGCTTGTGGAGGAATTCCACATTCGGCTGGTCAATGTGGACCGCTCGGCAGAAAATCCGAGCGGGTTGCTTGTCGGGGATTATTGGTCAAAGCAGATCGAGGGTGAAAAGCGGGATGCGGTGCTGGCCGGCGGCCCATTGTCAGGAAATGGGCCCAGTCCAGCGGAAGGGAGCAATCAACCATGAGCACGGAAACAGCGCGCGTCATGCCCATGCCTGGCGCGGCCGTGCCGAGCGGAGAGACGAAGCGGCGTCGCAAGGGCTCAGAAGCGGAAAAGGACCGGGGCAGTTCCCTGGTCCTCTACTTTCTCGGAGCCGGCGGTGTGAACGACGGGCAACCGATCGTTCTCAAGGAACAGTTTTCGAACGAAGCCGGCGCGATGGTCGAATCGCTCAAACGCGACGTTCCGTACTATCGCGTCGAAGTGTGGCGGTCCCGCGCCATTGTGAAGGAAGGGACCGTAGAGATTAAGAAAGAGCCGGTTTCCGCACGGACTTGAGAGAACCGGGCGGACGAATTCAGAAAAACCGATCGAAAAAGCATAGCTTTCCGATTCGGTTCTCTGAGCCACCTTGCGGGCTTACTCGCAGGGATTCGTACCGCTGACCCGGCATTCGAGCCTGGTTAGTTCCCCTTCAACAACGGTCGGGAAAGAACCAGGTCAGCCGGCATCGAGCGGGTTGGCAAGGATTCTTCCTGTGCCCAAAACACAAGGAGAACTCTCATGCAAAGTGTCTATGGAAATCGAATTGTGATGCTTGATATCGACGCCAACGGACGCATCGAGGAACGGATCCCCGGCACAGGTCAGGAGTGCTGGCTCGATCGCACGCTTCTCGGCGCAATGTACCCGAACATCCGCGTGGCATTGGTCAGCGTTCCCACCGAGCCTCTGGACGATGTCGAAGAGGCGCGGGTAGCAGATCGGATGACCGCCATCTCGCACGACGGGATCGCCTACAGGATGGTCGGAGCCTCCGGTTCGGCCAAAAACGGCAAGTACTATTACTGCGATGCCCAACATGAACCCCTGATCGCCAAACGGTTCCAGCAATGGCCCGAGGCGGCCATCACGTACTTCGGTATTCTCGTGTCTGACTGCAAGGTCGTGCACGCGGAAGCTGAAAGCACGGTGATGGTGGTGAAGGATCTGGAGCTTGGGACCAACGACTGCCGGGGATGGATCCGGAAGAGTCTCTTCGAGAAGCTTGAACTTCCCGAAAGGCACTTCCATCAGTTCCGCCTCGCATTCGCCGAAACCCAGGCGAAAGGGAGTTTCAAGGTCATGACGGATGAGGTTGCCGATGCGCTCAGCGTCGACATCATCGTCCCAGAGAGCTCAATCAAACCGAGCATCAAGATGCCGAACGCCGTGGCCAGCATGATCGGCCTCTGTTCGCGCGTTTACAGGAGCTCAATCGTTCTGGGAATACGGGAAGTCTCGCGTCCCCTTGAGTTCGAATCGAGCTACACGGTACTCCAGCACGCGCCGGCGGAGTCGATTGAAACTGAGATCGTTCCGCAGGCCGTGGAGATGATCGAAACACTCAAAACCGCGTGGAGAGAAGGCAATCACCGTAAGGTGGTCGAACTGATCGGCCACGAGGTTCGCCAGGACGATGAGGTGGAAGGGGAAGAATTCCAACGCGTTGTCGAGGCAGCCTTGCTTGCGGACGGCTCGGGCGAAATCACCCGCCATCCCTATATCCACACCCAACTCAGCAAACTGATGGCGCACTGGGCCTACAAGCTGATGACCGGAGGAGGAGTCGAACTGCCCGCCTTTGCGCTGGCGGACGACGGTTTTCTCGTGCTTCAGCGTGGCAAGGTTCTGTGCGGCGCCGATTGGATGCCCCTCTCGGCTGCCATCACCACCATTCCAGCGAAGCGCGGTCTGTGCGTGCGCTATCCGGTACGCATGAAAGAAGACCTGCTTCCGCTCGAACATTTGCAGGGCGAGCAATTGATGGTTCAGTTGATGGCGCGATTTGGGCTGGACATGGAAGTTGCGGTCCAAGTCGTAACCGATCAGTTGACGCTGGAAGGGACCTACACGCTCCATTCGGAGACCGCCAAACGCAATGGCGGAGATTTCGATTTCGACTGGGTGTGTGTCATCGATGAGGACCGGTTTCCACGCTTGGTGGACAGCCGGTTCCGCATGGAACACGAACATGAGGTCACGAAGACCAAGGCTGGACGAGCCAAGTCTCCGTGGTTCTCGCTCGAGTTCGTGGCTCTTAAGTCGCGGGGGAATCAGATCGGGGTGATTACCGACCTGATGAGTTCCTGCGTCGCCAGCGGCCGTGAGGACCTGCTCTATGAACTGGTCTCGGAGTTGCAACTGGAGATCGACTCGCTCAAACACAACACGAATGCGGACCGGAAGAAGCTGCAGGCGATCCGTCAGCAGGTTTTTCCGGCGCCTTGGCTTGCCCTGAAAGAAGCCAAGGCGATCAACGACAAGGAACTGCCGCTGTCGCTCGATATTCTGCCCACGGATCGAATCGGAAGGCTCTACAACATTCTTCGGAAGCATATCGAAGAGCTGATGGAAAAGCCGTTCCCGATCGAGCAGTTCCGCGGACTGATCACGGGCAACGAAGTTACGGGTCCGATGTTCGCTGAATCCCGTCTGATCAATTCCGTGTATGCAGCCGGACACGGGATGATCCAGGCCAAACTCAGCTCGGAGCAAAAGGCACTTGAGCAGGCGGCTGAATGCGTGGCGGAAGCCAGGCGGTCAGGCGACAGGCAGCGTATCGCCGCGGAGCAGAGAGCGTTCTCGAAAGCGAAGGCTCGCTACCGCCGCGCTCAGGAACAGGTCCGCGATCAGGCGGCCTCTCTGCAGTCGATCATCCGCAGCTGGGGTGACGGAAAGCAGGAAGACCGGGTGGGCTGGTGCCAGGCGCTCCATACCGTCGTCTCGCGAGGGAAAGGCATGGGATCGATCTTGTTTCACGCCTTTCCACAGGAGGTGATCGACTCGATTGCAGCACGCACGGGCGGCATTCGTACTCAGGTTCAATGCCTCGTCCAGAGAGTGCGGGTCGTCGTCGAGAGCGATTGTCTCTATTCGGTCCGCGGAGACAGGAAGGAATTCCTGCTACGTATCGACGGCGTGACGAAGCAGATCGTGAGGGATCGCTGAGCGGCGCGACAGGCTGTTCGGTGGCCTGTTCGCAAACAATTTGAAACCAGCCACCCGGCGGAGCGGCAAGCGAACGGTTTGTCTCCTCCGGGGCCAGACGTTCGCCTGCTGTTGCTTCCGGAAGAGAGGGAGAACAGCATGCGGTTCTTGAACTGGCGCAGGACGGATGGAGCGGTACAGGTCTCCGTTCGTATCGAGCGCACGCCACAGCAGTGGTTCTTCCAATGGAAGGTGTGCGGAAGACGACGCTACTCGAAACGCGAACTGCTTGATCTTGAAATGCGGGTCAGGAAGTTCGTCAACCGATGCCCGGCAATGGGGCCGGCCATAGAAACTCACTCTGTTTGGCTGTGAGAAAACCACCTGGTCGAAGAGGATGGCCACACGGCGTCCTCTTCTTCCGGGAGAAGCGAGGGAGACAAGCTCATGCTACTGGGTAAAGCTGTGGTTCCATTCCTCCTCGTCTGGCGGAGTCTTGGCTGGCGCTCAGAACATCGTGCATCAGACGGTCCACTCCGACCGTGTCACCGAAATCCAGACCGCGCTCGATCACATCAGCATCATCGCTTTGCCCGAGAAGATTACGCGAGTGGCGGCGGGCAGCCAGGCGATGCAGATCGAATGGCATGGAAACGACGTCTTCATCAAACCCCTTCAGAGCGGACAAGCAACGGACCTGATGGTCTGGACGGAGCACCAGTTTTCGACCTACGAGCTCGAAGCGCCGGGCGACGTGAAGCAGATGACCTTCGTCCTCGACGAAACCACATCGCCGGTTCCTCACGCGAGTGGCACTGCTGCAGCGGCGGACTCGACCGCCAAAAAGATCGGCCAAATCACCGAGTCGGCGATTGGTTCAGCCCTGCTTCATGTCACTCCCATCGTGCCGCGCGGCGTGCGCCCTCAAAAGGACCACGTCAACGTGTGCATCAAGGACGTCGTGCGCGACGGCGACGGGCTCTTACGTTCGCTTCGCAGTGACGAACAACAGCGCGCTGCCGTATCGCGTCCTTTCGCCCAGCGTCTTCGAAATCGCGCCGCAGCAAAGCGCGGATCTGTCTGCCCTCGATGAAGAACGAGCAGATTAGCGACAAGGCGGTTTCCCAGTTCCAGTCCAATCAGACTGCCCAGGTCACGGTGCGGCGCACGGATATTCCCCAGAAGGATCTTTCACCGGGAGCAACGGCCGAGGGAGTGGTCGAAATCCAGCCGGAGGATATGCAGAAGCCCGGAGTCTATGAGTTTGTCTTCGGCAGCGATGGCGATCACTCTATCAAGGCGACGGCGGTGCTCTGATGGCGGAACTCGAATTCATCACTCCGGAGGAGGCGCGTGCGCGCCTCCTTGTTGCATACAGGCGGTCCGGCGACGAGAGCTTCGTCGAGACGCTAGCGGCGGCCGTTTCTGAACCCTGTTGAACAGCGAAACGCGGCCGGAAAACGCAATCTCCACCCCTTGCTGCTGGTAGGTCTCGTGCTGCTGGTGCTGGCCGGCGCCGTCCATGATCTTTTTCAGCTTTCACCTTCGCGGTTTGTAAGGGAGGTTCATTGTGCAACAGGAGATCCGCTATCGCCGGCATACCGATGCACAGGACGCGCTTCTTCTCGCCTGGGTGTTGATCCTGGGCGTGTTCGGCGTTCTCTATTTCGTTGCCTACGACAGGCTGCATGTGCGCCCGGGCCAGCTCATCGAGATGACGATCTACCCACTCCTTGGAGCTGTGTTCCTGTGGGAAGTCCTGCGGTACAGGGCAACACGGATCGCGAAAATGGAAGAAGCATGGCCGCGGCCGATCCCGCATGTGACCCGGCGAGCAGGAGGAGCAATACCTTTCGGAAGCGAGGAAACAGTCCTCCGTGCTGCTCGGTTATGACATCTTCGGCGAGCCGTTCTACTGGTCCGACAAGACCCGGACCATGCAGTCGAATGCTTTTGGCATGACGGGAGCGGGCAAGACCAATCTTCTCGAAACCGTGACCGAGCAGGACATCGCCCGCGGAGCGCCCATCATCTTCATCGACGGCAAGGGCGACAAGAAGCTTCTGACGGAACTGTTGCCGTCGATCGAGGCCGCGGGGCGGATGCAGGACCTGCGGATCATCGACCCAATGCGGCCGGAAATCTCCGCACGCTACAACCCCTTCTGGGCGCCGCAGGGCAATGCCGAGGAGCACGTTGCATTCGTCTTCGAGTCCTTCAACATGGAAAAGGACTTCTTTGAAGGCCATCAGCGCGTGTACCTCGAAAACATCGCACGTGTCCTCCACTATTCAGGAAAGCGGTTCAACTTTCACGATGTCCTGGTCTGCGCTTACGATCAGGCGCTCCTCAAAAAGCAGATGAAAGTGGCGCTCGACCGCGTGAGCAGCGACTCCTCGATCACGCCGCAGCAGAGATTGACCCTCACCATGAGCGTCCGCAATCTGCTCGAATCGTTCGACGACAAGGAGCGCGTCTCGAAGATCCAGGGGCTGATCAACGAGATGATGACGTTCATGGGCGACGACATGGCCATGATCACCGGTCCCTATGACGAGTTGCTTTCGCTCGACGACGTGATCGACGAGGGGCTCATTCTATTCATGAGCCTGAATGTGAATGTCAACGAGCGGGCGGTCACCGCGCTCGGCCGGATGCTGCTTCAGAACCTGCAGCTGATGATTGGCAGGCGCTATTCGCGGGCCGAAGAGGGCGAACACCAGCCGTTTGTCAGCGTCATCATGGACGAGTTCTCGCCCTTCGCCTATGAGAATTTCGCGCACATCTTGCAGACCGCCCGGGGCGCAAACGTGGCTTTCCTGTTTGCGCTACAGAGTGCACCACAGTTGCTGCAGGTCGGCCGAGGGTTCCGGAACGACGTGTCCAGTGCGCCCAATACCACTTTCATGCTGCGCACCAAGGATGAAGAGACTGCCAAATACTTCCTGAATGCTAGCGCGCGGGTGCGGCAGATGCGGCGCAGTATGCGGGTCGAGAAGAGGGGCGTGTTCAATACGGAGTTCGAGGAAGGGACGGAAGGAAGTCAGACCGAAATCAAAGATACGCTCGCTCAGGACGAGCACATCAAGAAGATGCCAGTCGGGCAAATGGAGATGCTGGTGACCGACCCCATCCTCGGCACGGTCCACAAGCACCTCCACATCAAGAAGGCATGCAGCCAATGGCTGCAGCGCGTGCCCATGAACGTCTACCCCAAACTCGACAACTCTGGCGTCGGAATCCCACGGTCTGAATCTCAGTTTTCCGACACCGGAACTTGAAGAGAAGAGACAGAGGAGGCGGAAGAAATGAAGCATTGGACTCCTGCCATTCTCTTTGTGCTGCTCTCGGTCGGCACAGCAGGCGCGTTAGAGACAGATCATTCTGCGCCTGATCGCAGTTCCTACGACCCGATGGCGCATGGGAAGCGCGCGGAGCAGCCGAAAGGAATGATCGAGACGACGCTGAACGGGATCAATCCGCGCAACCGAAATTACGGCGATGTGGTCGAGGACTGGCGGCAGGATGTCTTCGGAAACACACTTCGCCAGATATATTTCTGGGGCCTGATCGTGATCGGGATGGGCCTCGGAATCTCCCTCGCCGGGAATGGATGGCTGCTTAAGAGAACGGGAACGGAGACTCACAATCTCAGCGGATGTGGTCACACAGTTGTTCAATGCATACATCGGCTCACGCGCCAAGGCTCTCGAAGTGATCGGCAAATACAATTCGCTGGTCGATCGCTACAACAAGCTCGATAGCGAAAGGCAGCGCATTGCCGACCAGATCGCAGGACTGTCAGGCGATCCCCGCCAACCGGAACTGGACTTCAACCAGGCGAGAGAAGACCGGGGAGAGACGGCCAAATCGCCGTCGATTGCGGCGACCACAGTGTCCGGATGCTGCCCAGGAGCCCGAGACTGATCCTGCTGAAGTCGAAACTCTCAGGTCGCAGCTTGCCGAGTTCGAGACCAAACTGCAACGGAAGACGGCGCAGCTTCAGGCCAAGGACAACCAGATTTCGAACCTGCGGGAACGGCTCAGCCGGGCACATGACAACCTCGAAGGCCAACGGAAAGGCAAGACCCAAACGGTATGACGGAGACAGCTGGTTGGTAATTCGTTGCCTCAGTTTCGGTTCTCTTTGGTGGTTGCGGCCCGGCAATCATTTGGCCGACCCTCTGCGATTCTCAGTCCATGCCGCGGCATTCAACACCACTGGGTTTCGGTGCGGCTGCCGCGAACGGCGGCTTTGGCACGTCTCGGGCGTGGTGAGAATCAATCTTGCATCGCATACCGAGACAACCGGAGCGGGCACTTTTGAGGATGGCTGCTATCAAAGTCCGGGGCTTGAGCGGCGCGGGGAGTGGAATCGGCTCCTGCTCGGGAGGCGCTCCGGCCCCGCTATCCGGGTCGATCGTCTGCTTCTTTGCGCACGAAGCACAGTCATCGGCCGCATTGATTTCGACGGCCGGTGGCGTGACGAGGGCGTGATCGTGGTCGCCGCGAGCGCGCTGCGCGGTGTTCAGGAGACGTTGCTGCTCGCCGTCCCGGGTTCCGAATTGAGGACGGAGATGGGGATCTGGGAGGTCACATGGAACGGTATTCAGCGGAAATAAGCCCGACATTGCATGCACGGTCTCCGTATATCCACTACAACCGCGAGCGGGATCTTCCATTGATGCTGGCAATCAGGAACGCCACGTTCATTTCTCATAACCAGCTCTGGGAACACGTGCAAGCGAGAGGCATGGAGACTTCGCGCCGATCCTTTAACTGGAGAATTGCTCGCCTTACGCAGGCCGGCGTCGCAGAAAAGCTGCCGCCTTTGCTCCCCTATCCGGGGCCCGTATACACAATCACACGCGCAGGACTCGCGTGTCTCGAAGCCTGCGGAGAAGGTTTGGTCAGCCTCACGTCGGAATCAAGGACGCTTGCGAACCCGAATCAGATGCAGCATTACCTGGAATTGGCAGAGGTGCGCGGTGCGATTCGCAGGGCTGGCGTACTCAGAGAGTGGTCCAGCGATCTTGAAATCCGCTCGATTAACCAGTCGATTGACGTGCCCTTGGCGAAGGACTACGACGCGATTGCGGATGTGGAATGGGAAGCGAAGTCGTACAGAATTGCAATCGAGTACGAACGCTCCCTCAAGTCTTCGGACCGATATCGCGACCTCGTGTCGGCCATAGCCAGCGAGCGCCAGGTTCAGATGATCCTTTATCTCACGTCGTCGGTTGACCTTCTCTATCAACTGAAGGCGGAGTTCGATCGTCAGGACTTCCCCGTAGCCCTGGCGCAGTCACACTCCTTCCGGCTCAATCCGCTCGCTGTGCGGCTCTACACGACGCGCAAGTTTGAGCTGACAAGAGCAACCATGCCGGTGCTCATGCGGATGCTCGCCCCAGGCGCAAGGGAACTTCGAGCCTAATAATCTCACTCAATAAACTCCACAATGCGCACGGTCTCGCAGCGTTTGTCAGTTCTGAACTGGCAGAAGCGAAGCGAGCATTTGAGTTCTGTGTCGAACGCTATTTGGGCGCTAATGCCATCGAAGTGCGCGGTTTTGCAAACCCATTCCGAGGGCATTCCTCTCGACCTTTCGTGTCTTCCGGTTGTCTTCCCCTCGACTACTTGAGAACGCGCGAAGCTGCTGATCGGCAAGGGGATATTTCTGACTATCCCCCAAAACACGGCCCCTAAAGTGGGTAGAAGAGACAAGCTCCGAATATGTGGTCAAAATCCTTCGGGAGAACGCTCGCGCAGTTGATGCGTTGTTCGGAATCTGCCGGCAAGTGAGAGCGGCTTGTCTAGTGCAGCGTTGAAATGAAAGTGCGCATTGCCGTCAAGACTTCGTTTTCATTCGACAGAAAAACATAGTGATTGGCGTGCGGAATCGTGATTACCCGCGCGGTTGGAAGTCCGCTTTTCACAGCAATCTCTTGCTTCTGAGTGAGCGCTGACAATGCGTTGCAATATGCGTTGGCTGCTGTGCGAACCGCCGAGTCTGCATTATTGTCAACCCAAACGCCTAGGCTATGCGGGTTCGCGAAGATGAAAAGCGAAGGAACGGGGACACGGCTGTACCCGTCTGGATGTTTCAGGAGTGTCATCAGCATGGTACCGCCGGGAACGTTGTGTTGTTTTCCGACTGCTCCATCTGGCCCCGATTGATATTCTTGGCGCAACTCTGCTCCCGGAGTTCGAAAGCCATTTACATGCTCATAGTACTTCTCTAGCGCGCCGAAAGTGGCCAGATCCTTGGGACCAGGTGGCGGTGGCTGAGGTGCATGAAGAGCCATCATGTCCATCACACTTGCTCCCTGGCCGTCGTCGAAGGCGTACGAGTATCCGGCTTCAAGATAGATCACCCCTGCAATACGGTCCGGCTGGTTGTTGGCAACCCAGCTGATCTCGGCCCCGGCAATGGAGTGGCCCACCAGTATGGGCCTTCTTAGTTTGAGCGATTCAATGACGGCAAGTACGTCCTCGCCGAGACGGTTTGCTGGATCGCTTATAGCCTCGTATCCGGAGGCGCCGAACCCGCGTCGCGTGATCGCGTAGACGTGATCATGTGTCAATGCCTGCAACTTCGGCGCAAAACCGTCAAATACATGAGCCGTATTTCCGCCCCCTGCCAGAAGTATAATTGGCCTCCCAGAACCGCCCCAGTCCAAGACCTCCAACGGAACATTTTTGTCGACGCTTACGAATCTTGTGACGTAGGGCGTAGCGGACGCCGACGTGGTTGCATGTTGGGCAAAAAGAGAAGCTACGAGCAGAAGGGGAAGAATTGAACCACCCAATAGGCTGTGCCTGGGCATGGGGCTGTGCGCTCCTTCACCCGCTCATTACGTTGCACCAGTTCGGGAAGTTCCCAGCTAGTTCGCACGACAACACATAGTTCGTTGCTGGGCCGGGTCGATTCCGCTCGGGCGCTGTAGCGCGCGTTTGCGGCGACCGACTGCCGCGGAAGCTCCATATCCAGTGAGGTTTCTCATGTATCCAGACTGCCCAACTCTTCGAGAGCTGGTGATCGGACTCGGCCTGTTGCGACCATCAGACGCAGCGGAGAAACACGCCGCTCACCAGAAGTGCACGACGTACCTCCAGTACCGCATGTGTTGCCGTTCGAGCGCTCATTCGGTTCTGGATCGGCAATTGGCAATCGCCATTCTTGAACGTTGGCTGGCCTTGTAGCTCGTTTCCCCATTTCAATTCCGCAAGCAACTCCATTCCAAAAGCAGTTCACTTCCACCAATTCATCTGTCAGAAGGGAGAACCCCGTGTCCACAGCTTATCTGTATCGTCGCGCGCTCCTGCGGTTCGCGACGAGCATTGTGTTCACCATCCTGAACATTGTTGTCTGCACCCTGACGATCCATTGGGTGTCGCAGCACGATGTGTCGCCGTTGATCCTGGTCGTGACTGCGCCCCTAGCGCTGACGCTCTGGAACATGTGGCAGTGCACGGTGAAAGATATCGTGCACGTCGGCGTTGCGGTTTCCTTCTGCGACGCCGAAGTCTCGGAGGGAGTTCCCGAGCACGTCTGATCTGGCCCTACCAACTCAAGTACACACTCGCCCCCTTGCCATCTGGCCGGGGCTTTTTCGTTTGCAGTCAACCACCCAAAGAAGGAGGAATCGCCATGTCCCATCGTCAGCGCCGTTATTCGAAGCGCGAGTTGCTCGGCAACTTGCATGTGGACTACGTCATGTCCGTCACCGATCTCGGCCTTGCGGCCGGATCGAACCGCTGGGATGTGCTGCGCGCGTTCCTGGCCGTAGGGGAAGCCCGAGCGGAACGGCTCGTCGAGGAAGAGGACGGGTTTCTGATCCTGCAGAGCGTTCCGGGACAGCCGAACACCGGGGGAATCTACCTATTTGCCGAACCGTTGCAGGCTTTCTTCTGGATTCGATTTGACGTGAAGGAGGACACGCTCAATGGCAACGACTTCCAGTTTGCGCTCCGCGTGTATCACCTGCTGGACCTGATCGACGGCAACCGGAAGAGGCTCCATCGCCAACACCGCCGGCGGAGAAACCATTCCGGTCGGCCCAACCATACCGACCGCGGCGCCCAGGTGATGGCCGCGGTCCCGTGCTAGGAGGATCAGCGACTTCCGGTTCATTTGACCGAGTTTTGGAACCGGGGTACAACAGCACAGCTTGAAGAAGGGAGCACGAGCCATGGCTCACGTACAAGCTTCAGCATGGAAGTCACCGCGACCGCAGCCGGAGATCTTGCCGGCTACGGTCGGGCAGGCGGCCGAATACATGGCATGGTTTGTGAACCGGCGTGCTTATACGCGGCAAACGGATCGGCCGGATGAACACTCGGGAAGTACTACTTCTATCAGGCGCGAAACCGGCATACGAAGGAACGGCTGGCGCTCGACCCTGCTGGTGATCCAAAAGCATCTGGCGGGAGAGCGACCATCGGCCTCTATGCCATCAATCCCGAGACGCAGTGTTCGAAGTGGGTTGCGATCGACGCGGACTACGAAGGGGCCTACCGCGATCTGCGGACGTTGAAGTGGGAACTCGAACAGGATGGAGTTCACGCCATCGTCGAGATGTCCCGTCGCGGAGCGCACCTTTGGATCCTGTGCGAACGGCCGTTGCCGGCGCGACTCTGCCGCATCTATATATATAGTCTCGCCCTCCGGCTGGATGTCCCCATCAAGGGCACGTTCAGACAAGTCGACGGAATCGAGATCTTCCCACGCCAGGATGAGATCGGTGCCGCGGAATTCGGGAATGCCATCCGCGGTCCTCTTGGCATCCACCGCGCCAACATGCACCGCTACTGGTTCGAGGACGCTCCGAGCAACCTTGCCGACCAGCTCAACTACCTTCGTTCCGTGAAGCGGCTTACCGCGGTGGAACTCGAAACGTTCACAAAGGGACTGTCGATTCCGGAATCAATCTGCGGCAGACCGGCGATTGAACCGGCGCCGCCCGACGATCATCGGCCAGGATTTCAAATTCTCCAGCATGTGAAGGTCCGCTTCAAACGAAGCGGCAACTACTGGACGCAGTGTCCATCCTGCGCCCAGCAGGGGCGCGACCGCTCCCGGGATAACCTCGCAATTTCGGTGGCCAATCCCCGCTACTACAAGTGCTGGGCCGGATGCACACGCGAAATGATCCGGGAGGCTCTGGGTCAGCCCGTGCGGAAACAGACCTATCTATGAACAGGGAGGAACCCGTGAAAGAGAGTCGATTGACCACGACCACGCGGCGTGGACTGGCGCTGCCGGCGGCGACCCGTGAGCAGATTCGCAAGACAGGAATCCGTTGCCGGCCGCAACTGGACGTCGTCTACCAGCAGCAGGCGAAAGCATGGAAGCTGCGCGGCGAAGAATCGGGGGGCGCCGTCGAACTTCTTGGCCACTACGTTGGTTTCGTCGACGCTCAGGGCAAACCGTTGCCGTGGCTGCAACGGGTCCAGAACTTTCTCCCAAACGGCATGCACGCCGTTGTCGTCGGCGACGAATTGGTGCGCGTCGAGATGTTCCGTTTTGAGAACACCTACGATCTCTTGATCACAAGGCATTGGCTCGAATGCCAAGATGGCAGACGGGCGGAGCTGCGGAGCAGCGTCCTATTTCTGGGCCGGAATGGCTTTCTCGAAACGGAACTTTGGGGCAAGGACACAGCCTTTCGCGGCGGCGCAATGCCTCATTTCCTCACCCGGAGCGGCGAACCGGGGCCACCGGAATCGCGGTGGACGGATGCGACGCTCAAGGCGACGGAGGCGGTCTGTTGTTGCGGCTGCCGGCATTCGCATTTGTTGGAAGCCGCAGCGTCGCAGAACTTGGTCGAGGTGCCCGCATGATCGACTGGCATCATCCGCGGATCTTCGAGCGTCTTCGCTGCTTCGGTCTCGCTCTATTTGCGCTCGGAGTGGGCTCGCACAATGAGGCGAGCCCTCCGGTAGTAATCGCCGCGATCATCGTGGCAACACTGCTGGTCCTCCGGCTGAAGATCGAGCTGGAGATCGGTCGCGATGAAGACCAGCCGACCATCGAACGGAAGCTCAAGCACATTAGTTGGATCAACGCCGTGGCCATCGGTCCAGCCTTATTCGGAACCGTAACGCTGATCCGCGAGGCTTCGGGCGTTGGGATATTCCTTTGAAGCATGAGCACACGTCAGCGGCTGCGGGCTGTGATGCGGCCCGAAGGAAGGGGAGGACATGCACTTTTCGGTGAAGGAGCTAGTCGGTATATTCGCGCAGGAGTGGTACGTCATCTGCGCGTATTTCGGGATGCACGTTCTGCTCGAAATCCGCAAGCATGGCGAGAAGATCGCGGCACATCGCGTGGTTCGTCATGCGCTCTGGGCAGCGTCCTTTGTAATTGTTCTGCATGCCACGGTCGTCGTTGAATCGCTGACGCGCAGATCGAGATTCAATTTCGGTCTCTTCGACTACGAGATTGTCATGTGCCTCACCGGATGCACGATGTTCCTGCTCGGGGAAATGTTCGAGGAAGTTCCGAAGCTGGCAGACGCAGGGGCGGAGCGACAGCCGTGAGCGCGGAGTGGGTTCCGCTCGAACAGATCTTGGGACTGATTCTCTGCGAGAGGTTCATGTTCATGGGCAGAGCGGGAGATCTCTACCTCTACAAGCACATCGACACACGGCGATACCTCAACCTGGGTGCGGACGGACAGTGCTTTCGATACACAGAGAACGGCTATGTGCCTGAGGAACGCGAGAAGGCGATCACGCATGTCTTCGGGTAACGGTTTGCAGGAGTCACGCTGGAACGGCGAAGGCGTGAGAAAAGGAGAATAGTGCAATGGGCAAATCAGTGAACAAGACGATCCTGTTGGGGAACGTAGGGAAAGATCCCGAAATCAGGTCTACAAACGGCGGCGCATTGGTCGCCAATTTCAGCCTTGCGACGACTGGGCGGTACAAAGACAAACAAGGCGAGGTGCAGGAACAGACGGAGTGGCACAATCTGGTCGCATACGCTCGGGGCGCGGAGATCATTCGCGATTACGTAAAGAAGGGCTCGAAGCTGTACGTCGAGGGCAAGATCAGAACGCGATCATGGGACGATAAGGAGACGGGGAAGAAAGTCTACCGGACGGAAATCGTGGTAGGCGACATCAGCCTTCTTTCGAGTAGCGATGGAAACGGCAAACGCGGCGGGGACAACCGGCAGGCTTCGCGTAACCAGGCGGCAAAGCATGAACCCGAAGAATACGGCGATCTCGGTATAACGGATCAGGATGTACCATTCTAAATGACTGCATTGTATTTGGAGGTGAATACAGCGTGGCCATTCTAACTATACGAAATCTCCCCGAAGAGACCCACCGCGCGCTCCGCCACCGCGCCGCAGAGCATGGGCGTTCGATCGAGGCCGAGGTGCGCTCCATCCTCGAAGAGGCTGTCCGCCTCCAGAACGCCTGAAGATCGGAACCGAACTCTTCCGCATCGGGCAGGAGGTCGGAGGCATGGATGATCTGAAAATTCCCCGCGACCGGAGTGAGATCCGGGGAGCGGACTTCGAATGATCCTGCTCGACACCAACGTTCTCTCCGAGCCTCTCAAAACCAAGCCCTATCCCAAGGTTATCGAGTGGCTGGATAGGCAGGCCGCCGAGACTCTCCACCTAAGCACCATCAGCTACTCCGAGCTCCGTTTCGCCGTAATGCGAATGCCAGAGGGTAAGCGTAAGAACGACCTTGCCGCCAGAGTTGAGCAGGGCTTCACTATTCAAGGACCGGACACTGGCGTTCGATGTCGGAGCAGCGGAACACTTGGCTCAGATCCTTACCCGCACAGAAAAGATCGGCAGGAAGACGCCTGCACCCGACGCATACATTGCTGCGATCGCCATGGCGCACGGCTTTGCCGTGGCGATGCGGAACGTCGAGCACTTTCAGGATACGGGTGTTTCCGTAATCAACCCCTGGGAATAAGTTCTGCAGAATGGCTCCTTCGATTCTCGTTATTTGACATTGAGACTGCCGAAGCTTGACCAGCAGCTCATTTCGGGTTGGCAACCGCAAAGTCCCGGAGCCGTCGTCATCCCAAAATCGCATCCGCGATTCCCCGAAATCCTTGCAAAAGCTCGGTCAATTTCAATTCACAAGGAAGGTCAACCATGGAAACTGCGCAGACTGCCGCAGAGGCCCTCGTGCGTCTGGAGGAGCCTTTTCCCTCCAAAAACGTAAAGTGGCTCGTTGCGGCCACATCAAAAGACGGTCGTAAGGGCCGTGTCATCCCCTATGCTGATCCGCGGGCCTACACGGATCGGCTCAACCTGGTTTTCACCGCAAGCGGGTGGACAAGAGAGTATACGGTTCAAACCCTCGCCCCGATCACGCGCCTGAAGAACGATAAACCCATTCAGACGGGCAAGGTCCTGGTGACTTGCATCGTCTCGATTCCGGGCGTGGGCACTCATAGCGGATGCGGCGAAGAATGGGCCGAGGATCCAAACGCCCTGACGAGTGCGGAGGCGCAGGCCTTCAAGCGTGCGTGCTCAAACTTTGGTCTTGGTCGGTATTTCTACAACTTCGCCGAGATGTGGGTGCATCTGGACGAATACAAACACCCGCGCCGGTTGCCAACCCTCCCGTCTTGGGCTCTCCCCGGAATTGAGCGGCAGGCACTTGCTCAGAATGGGGCGGCAAGGAAAGAGACCGGCAACGGTGCCAACCCTGTGCAGAAAGGTCCACTCGACGCTAGCTTCACCGGCAAGATCGAAGGATGTCGCCGGGATTTGGGGCAAATGCTTTACAGCAACATTCTGGGATCGGTGGCAAAGGTTCGCTCAGCGCGCGACATTCCCAACCAGTATCTCCAACAGGAAGTACTGAAGTGGATGGAGAGTGGCGTCCGAGGAATGGGGCTGGTGCGCCGCGTGGCTGCCGAAATCGCAGAGACCGAGTTTTGCGGGATTCTCGATCGTCTGGGAATCCGGTCATTGGACCAGATCCCGAACTTTGGTGCTCTGACCAAGCTCGTCTCTGAAATGAATGAGGTGCAATCGCGGATGCCCGCCGCATAGACGAGAAACTCAATCTTCCAATGCAGGAGGGATGAGGCATGCACCGAGGTAGACCAAGGAGCGATTCAGCCGTGGCATTTCGGCGTCAGGGTCGAACATGCTGAGACCTCAGCCTGTGCGACAGTGAGCCCCAGAAAATCTCTGTTGGCGCAGGTAGCGCCTCCTCGTTCCACACAACGGACACTCGGCAACAATCCAACTGTCTGGCATGGTTTCGACCGGGGCGGGAATGGTCTCGCCGCATCCCTTGCACCGAACGGCGAAGTCGCAGAGCCGGGGTTGGGGCAGGTTCCACACAAGAACAGAATTGGCGAATATAAGACGAAGATATGCACAGCCGGAAGCCGCCAAGACCGACCTCAAATTGGACAAAGGTGTGATTGACGTTTTCCGCACAACTCGCACAATGGGAAGCATACTTCACTCCACCATAGGGGACACCTGGACACATTCCCAGTAGCCGAGGATGAGTCATGGCCTTCGTTGACCGAAAACTCGAATGCGTGGACTGCGGGGCTGACTTAGTGTTCAGCGCAGGTGAACAGAGCTTTTTTTACGAACACCACTTTACTAACGAACCCAAGCGGTGCAAGCCGTGCAAGTTGAAACGTAAGGGAAAGACGGAGACACGCATTACATGCTCCGGGTGCGGAACTGAGGCATCCGTTCCGTTCAAACCGATACAGGGAAGACCTGTGCTCTGTCGGTCATGTTTTCAGAAGGTGGGCTGAACGGGTTCCGGAGTGCCGGAGCCCTCGGCAACGTGGCGACGTAGCGTGCGAATGATGCCGCCCTCGATGGGTGCCAAGAACGGCATCCTGCGATAGCAACCCGATTGAAGATTCTAGACGCCACCGAGCCAACTGAATTCTTCATATCTATAGTGCCGCTCGGAGTGATTTTTCACGACAAGCTGGGAAAAATATCTTTGTGGTCGCCTGTGAGGAGCCAACAAGCTTCACCAGAAACCGCTCCGTTCGAGTCTGCATTCGGAGTCGCTGGTTCAGGTAGGCAGCATTTACAGCCGAGCCTGGATTGGGCGCAGGGAGGATTTCGCAATGTGTTGCAGAGTCGAAACAAGGGAAGCTTCGGACTAAGAACCAAGACAATCATGATTTCCAACCCAACGTCGAAACTGTACCGGCGCTACTTCGACGACCATATGCACGGTAGAGCCGCAGTATCACTTCAGCTATGAGGAGACGGCGCCCCTGGAAGGCGGTCGACTGGTGCCTCAAAGGGTGCATATGACGCTTTGGGATGCGACTTCCAATGGGACAGGTTGATTGAGCTTGGCTATAGTTCAATTATCAAGCCTCGTCTTCGCCGCAGACTGTCCGGGGAATTCTCTTCTCAGAAAAACTGTCTTCATGTTGAACATCGACGGACTGAGCTGCTGAAGAGCGGAGTTACTCCAGCGGAGCCATGGTTACTTGAACTCTGCGACAACTACGTGTTTTCTGACGTGAACGGCACCGACTTGATGCGCAAACGCGTCGAGTTCTACCCTTACGGTCTGGAAGTCACCCTCATGGACGGCGATACTGTTTCGGAAACCAACTGCGTTCGGCAGCCGTTCTCCTGGTCCGATGTGGGCCAGAACAAGGCGACTATTCTCATCAACCGCATCAATCTATTTTGAGGAACGAATTGGAACGCACAGCCAGTGTGCTTCGATGAGGCAACGCTTCGGTCGAACCATGACCGAAATCCGGATCTCCTGATCGGGTGCGTGGACACGCGCAGTGCGCGGGGTGTTATTGAGCAGAGCCTGTCGAAGAAGTCGAGCTACATCACGTACTGGCTCGATCTCGGCAACAATGCATCGAACGGACAATTTGTCCTGGGCTAACCGCTGAACGGCAGGAATCGCCGGAAGTTAGAACGGCTGCGAACGGTGGTTGAGCTTTATCCGGAGATTGCCGACGACTCGGCCGGTGAAGACTCCCTGCCCAGCTGTTCCGCGGTCGAAGCGCTCCAACGGCAGGAGCCCTTCATCAATCAAACTCTCGCGGCAAGCGCCCTGGCCATGCTGGCGAGACTCTTCCGGCACGGCAGGCTCCTCCATCACGGCGGGTTCTTTAACGCTGGAACCGGACAGATGACGGCACTTCCCATCGATCCGGAGTTGTGGTGACGCACAAGAAGATCAGGGAAGAGGCTCGGACGCAAAGAATAGATCAGAGAGCCGAGCCAGCCCGGATGCTGGTGTTCATGATTCGACACTTTGTACACATCGATGCTAAACTGTGGATCGGGGAGAATCTCATGGCGACCACGAAAAGCCGCACGATTCACAAACATTTCCGGCTCGATTCCGGGAAGCTGAAGCGTGCCCAGAAGGTGCTGGCGGCGAGGACGGAGACCGAGACTGTCGAACGCGCCCTCGACCTGGCAATCTCTGAGCACGAACGCAACAGACTGGCGGCGGAGGCGAATCAGAAGTTTCTCAGAAGCGGCGTCGTCATCCACGATGCTTTCGGAGTGCTGGAATCGTAGGAATGCCAATCCTCTTCGATTCGTCCGTCTACATCAGCGCCTTACGGATCGGTGACGATGCTGGACTCCTGTTGCAACGGTGGGCACGGGAATCTCCTCTTTGGCTCAGCTCGGTCGTGCTGGAGGAACTCTATGCAGGAGCGCGCCGGGCCGATCACCGGATTCTCGAAAAGCTGGAGCGCGATTTTGATCGGGCGAAGAGGATTCTCGTTCCCAACGTCGGCGACTGGACTCAGGCCGGCAGGGTTCTCGCCCGGCTGGCGGAAAAACAGGGTTATGAACAAATCGGAAAAGCCCGGCTGACGAACGACGCTCTGATCGCTACCAGCGCCGGCCGCGCGGGGGTCACTGTGATCACAGTCAATCAACGGGACTTTGGCCGCCTGGTGGAATTTTGCCCATTCGAATGGCAGGCGCGCGCGATTCCGTGAGCCAGGCGAGTCCGGCCGGGGAAACCGCGTAGATGACAGTCCGCCGCCTGGACTCCGATCCGTGGCGATGATGAGGAGGCGGACGTTGCGACGCAGCGAGATCGGTACGAATCAACCGAGTCAGACTGGGAACATGAAGAGCGATTGGCTGGAATTCGGTTCGAGCCGTTGCCAAGGGGGCATCTTTCAGAGCCATTCATTCCAAGGAAAGCAATTGGCCCCTGATTCAACCTTACTTCCATCCAGGAGGATTCATTCCCAGGTTCAAAGAACTGGCGCCGCTCCTGCGGCATCGCGCTGTCCTGTTCACGGTGACCCATGTTGAAGAGGACCAGTTTCGTGTCAATGTCATTCCGAAGAAGATCAGGGAAGGCGAGAACGATGCTCTGACAACGCCGGTCAGCGTCACCGGCACTGTCGAAGATCTTGACAGAGAACTCCCGCAGACGCTTCTCCATTTTGTTTCCAGCCATTTGGAACTGAAGAACACGCTGGAGCAAGCAAAGGCGGATATAGATGCGGCCTCGAAAGCTGCCCGGACAGAGGCACGCAAGAAGTCAGGGAGCCAGGCGTCGAGAAAAGATCAGGCAGACTCTCCGGCCAACACCGCTGCGTCTGCACCGGAAATTCCGGCTCCCGTCAAATCCGAACCGCCTAAAGCTGCGAGCCTGTTCGATCCTGCGCCCGAGCCTGCGACGCCTTTCCAAGCAGCTACCCCAGCTGCAGCAAGCACCGAGACTGCCAGTGGTCAGCCGGACCTCGATGAGGACGAAGAAATCCTCCGCGAGTTGTACGCTCAGAGCGAAGACGAAGAGACCGACGAAGCATCTTGAAAGCGGCTCCGGCGAAACTACTGGCTGCGTTTCTGCTCAAGGCCGAGGAAAGCAAGCTGGGCCGCATCTTGGTGGAAAGGCCATTCTTTTGTCCATGCACAATCAGAGCGACGCCGCAAAGGTTCTCCGTGGCGCAGCGCACGACTAAAAGGTGAACGTTGACGCCATCTCCGCGACGGTCAAGCAGGAGTTCGAGGCGAAGGAGAAAGGGGAGGCCAGGAAGAAGCCCGAGACAAAAGCGGCATCCAGGCTTATGAAAAAAAGCAGCGGCATAACCACCACAAACACGAAACCTTGTGCGGAGCCAGCAAGATTGGCTCCGCATCTTTATGTTCAGGAGATGAAACGAGGTGGATATTTTGCGGGTTCATGGAGTCCCCGAGCGGCAAATCGCACCGCTATCTCGAGAAGAGAATTGGATTGCGGATTGGGGAAATCCGAGATTAACGAAAGGGTTTGTGGAACAGGGCTTGCAATTCTTGCAGCGCGGGCGCGATGGCGGTTACCCAATCTGAATCCAATTTACTCACGCCGCAGCGCGATCAACGGATCGACTTTCGTCGCCCGTCGTGCTGGAATGTAGCTTGCCAACATGGCAACCGCCCCTAAAAGCAGAGTGGTTGAACTGAACGCAATGGGGTCGGTTGGTTTGACCCGATATAAGTAGCTTTCCAGCAATCGTGTGAGTGCTAGCGCCCCGGCAATGCCCAGTCCAACACCAAAACCAGTCAGAACCATACCCTGGCGCAGCACCAGCCGCAGGACATCTCCGCGTTTCGCGCCCAGTGCCATTCGCACGCCAATTTCATGTGTGCGCTGCGTGACGCTATAGGCAATCACGCCATAAATGCCAATTGCGGCCAGCACCAATGCGAGTGCAGCGAAGACGCTGAGTAATGTCATATTGAATCGGCGCATTGCGACGGCGGCAGAGCGGACTTGCTCCATGGTGCGGACGTGGCCTATGCCAACCGAAGGATCAATCGCTTGGAGTTGGTGCTCTACGGTTTGACTGAGCGCCAGCGGGTCAGCCGATGTGCGGACGACGATGTATTCAGGAAACCAGATGGAAACAAGGTTCAGTACTGGATAAGGTGTTTGTGCCAGCGGAATGTAAACGCCGGCCTCCCCTGGCTTGTCGAGATAAGACTTCACATCTCCGACCACGCCAACAACTTGCCAATCGAGCCGCGCAAACTGAAAGCGTTGGCCAATTGGGTTTTCCCCCGGAAAGAGCAACCGCGCTGCTTCTTGACTAATGACGGCAACGGAAGGGGAGTTTTCGTCGTCGGCTGCGATCAAAGGTCGGCCCAGCACCAGCGGAACACCCATCGTCCGAAAATAGTCGGACATAACCATGCGAATCCCGAATGTGCTCGGTAATTGCTTGCCAGCGACCGAGAGACCGAAATTTGCACCTCGTCGTAAAGGCAGCCCGGCAGTGATCGCGGATGCCGACTGTATGCCCGGCAGCGGTTCGACTCGTTGCACAGCTTCGTCGTAGTAGCGCGATACCGCTGCGCTGGAGTTGTAACGCGAGCCGGAGAGATAGACTTCGATCGAGACCACATGGCTCGGATTGAATCCGGGATCGGTGTTCAACACGTGCCAGAACGTCTCGATGAGCAATGCGGCGCCGGTCAGCAGAATCAGGCACATCGCTACTTCACTGACCACAAGCGCTGCGCGAAAACGTCCGTGCTTTCTTGCGCTGCTCATGCGGGCCGTAGCTTCACCGAGTTTTTCGTAAATTTCGCCGAAAGATGCACGGAAGGCAGGAACCAGACCAAATAAAATCCCAGTGATCACCGCAACAGCCAAAGTGAATGCGAATGCCCAAGCGTCCAGGTGAATGTCATTCGCGCGCGGGAGGTCGGATGGGCTGAGCGCCAGCAGCGATTGCATTCCAATGCGCGCCAGCAGCAGCGCCAGCAAAGCAGCTATAATTGAAAGCAGAACGCTTTCCGTGAGCACTTGCCGAACCAGCCGCGTACGCGAAGCCCCGAGCGCCGCGCGAACTGCAAACTCGCGGGCGCGCGCGGTGGCGCGGCCAAGCAGAAGATTAGCAACATTGGCACAGGCAATCAGCAAAACGAGCCCAACTGCGCCAAACAGCAACAGCAAAATCATCCGAACATCGCTCGAAAGCATCGTCTGATAAGGCTGAATACTTAGGGTAGTTGTGGGGTCAAACTCGTGTGGAAATGCCCTGCGGAATGCATTGGTGATGCTCCGCATCTGCGCTTGGGCTTGTGCCAGCGAGAGCCCTGGCCGGAGCCGGCCAAGAACTTCGATATTCTGCCCGGAGCCCGCCGTTTGGCCCACCAGCGCCAGGGGCGTCCATACATCCGTATCGCCAGGCAAAATGGGATCAACACTGCCCTCCAACCCTGGTGGCATTACGCCGATTACGGTGAACGGCTCGCCATCGAGTGTGATGGTTCGCCCAATGGTTTCTCGATCACCGCCCATCTGTGTTTGCCAGATTCCGTAGCTGAGGATGACGACATGAGCGCCGTCGCCGGTATTTTCTTCAGCAAGAAAATCGCGCCCCAGCAGCGGCTGAGTTCCCAGCACATGAAAGTAATCGGTGGAAACCGGTTGCCCTTTCACGCGCTCAGTTTTGTTGCCCGCGCTGAGGTTGTATCCCTGGACCGTGTAACCCGTAAGGAATTGAAATGGAGAACCGTGCTCTTGCAAGAATTGCAATTCCTGATAGGTGACGTCCTTTTCATCGCTGCCGCGAGGCGAAGATTCCGTAAGCTCGATAATCCGCCGCGGGTGCGGATACGGCAGCGGACGAAATACCACTCCATAAACTATGCTGAAGATCGCGGTATTCGCCCCGATCCCCAGCGCCAGTGTGATCACCACAGTGACCGCAAATCCGGGCGACTTCCGCAGAACCCGGAAAGCAAACCGAAGATCCTGAAGAAGCGTTTCCAGGAAAGGCAATCCTTCCTCCGCGTGGTATTGCTCTCGAATCGCCTCGACTGCTCCGGTCTTCAACACCGCTTGGCGATGGGCCTCCTCGGGAGTCATGCCGGCGCGGATATTCTCGTCGGTCTGGAGCCCGATGTGCGATTCCATTTCTTCTCTAAGACGTTCGTCGCCGCGACGCATGGCCGTGAAGTTAAGAAGACGTGTGAAGAACCGATTCAGTGCTCTCATATCGCTCCTCTGTCTTTACTCCATGCGCAGTGCCTGCATAGGGTCGATGCTGGCTGCCCTCCGCGCGGGGATCGCCGCAGCAACCAGCGCCGCCAATCCGAGAAGCACAGTCGCACCTGCCAATAGCAACGGATTCCACGGAGTGACTCCGAAAAGCTGACTTGCCATGAGATATCCCGCTCCAATCGCCGCTGGCATTCCGATCCCCAATCCGATGCCGACCTGCCAGAACGCGCCGCGCAGCACCATAGCGACCACCGAACGGCGATCGGCCCCGAGCGCCATGCGCACGCCAATCTCGCTCCTGCGTTGCTCCACGCCATATGCGGTCACGCCGTAGAGGCCAACCGCCGCCAGCACCAGGCCAACAGCACCAAACAGCCAGGTAAGGCTGGCGATCATATTCTGTTGATCGAAGGTTTCCTGAATCACTCGCGAATATGGTTGTGCGCCATACATCACCAGGTTTGGATTGACTTCGGCCAGCGCCTTCTTTACCTGCATGAACATGTTCGCCGGATGCTCCGGCGCCCAGATCACGATGTTCCAGAGGTTCTGCGACACAAGCTCGTCACTCTGGAGATCCCGCTGACCGAAGGGTACGGTCTGCGCCTCGGGGATGTAGTACATGGCCCTGGCTGGATCTCGGAAGCCCCAAGTCACGTAATGGATGTTTTGGACGACTCCGACAATCTCATAGGTTCCCGCATTCCTAATGGGGCCGGGACCGAAGTGCCGGCCGATGGGATTCTGGTTCCCAAAAAACTCCTTGGCAAAGGCTTCGTTGATGACAGCCACATGCCGCGTATTCTCGTTGTCGTCTTCGTTGATGGTGCGGCCCTCCACCATTGAGGCGCCGATGGTCTCGAAGAACCCAGGCGTTATGCGGGTCCAGTCGGCGGATACATCGTCCTTCGGGCCGGGCTCTGGTTTGCCCTGAATCCGAATGTCGTGGCCGTTTTGGTTGCCGCTCATCGGCGCATACGTCGCGGCACTGACGCCGCGCACTCCGGGAATGGCGCCGAGCCGGACTTGAATCTGACGATAAAGCGGGACCAGTTGCTCCTGCTTATAGTTCGCCAACATAGGCGAACCAATGGAAACCAGGTAGCGGCCATTCGGATCGAACCCGAAGTTCTGGTGCTCAAGATTTCGCAGGCTGTCGCCCAGCATCGCAGCCGCACTCAGCAGCACCAGCGATACTGCCGCCTGCGCAATCACCAGAGCCTTCTGGACCCAATGACGGCCGCCTGCAACCTCACGGTTGGCACCACGCAGCGCCTCCACCGGCTCGGCCTGCGAGGTCATCCACGCAGGCATCATTCCGAAGATCGCGCCCGTGAGCACCGAGACTCCAAGCGCGAAAAGCAGAACCAGTGTTGAGGGTGTAGCATGCACAGGAATCCAACTGGTTCGCTCCATCATGTGGAAGGCGAGATAAAGGATCAAGCGGGCCCCCACCCAGGCCACAGCCACACCAGCTGCGCCGCCGATCAGAGAGAGCGTAACGGTCTCGAGAAGCGCATTCCTCACCAGGCGCCCGCGCGATGCTCCCAGCGCTACGCGGACTGCCGTCTGCTGTCGGTTCTTCAGCCCGCGGGCCAGCAGCAGGTTGGCGATGTTGGCGCAGGCCACCAGCAGCACACAACAGGCCGTGACCATGAGCAGCAGCAGACCTTCGCTGTAATCCCTGCGTAAAAACGAGAAACCTGCGCCGCCAGGCGACAAGCGGAGCGTCTGCTTCTGCCACACAGCTTTTTCCTGCGGACTCATATCCGCCAGGTGGCTGGCCAGCCAGCCCTGCAATTCACCCTGAAGCTGCGCCTGGAGCGCTTTCGGATTTGTTCCTGGGCGCACACGTCCGATCAAGTCCAGCCAATCGACCCGCGCGTTTCTAATTCGCGCCGTTTTCCCCAACATCAATGGCTCGGCCGTCAGCGGCATCCAGATATCCGGCAAGCCCCAACTCGTCATCTTCGCCCCAATGAAACCTGCCGGGGCCACTCCTATGATCGTGAACGCCTGGCGGTTGATCCGGTATGTGGATCCGACGACCGAAGGATCGGAGCCATACTTCTCCTGCCAGGCATGGAAGCTCATCACCGCGACCGGGGGCGCGCCCTCCAGGTCGTCGGCGTCGACGAACAACCTTCCGCGCCAGGCGGAAACGCCCAGAGTCTGAAAAAAGTTCCCGGAGACGTACTGGCCATTCGCTGTATCGGGCGGTCCAGATGAGCTGGAGCGCTGCACTACCAGCGGCATGTTACCCGCTTGGAGCGCTGCCAGATCCTGGAATCCCGGCGTGTTTGCGCGGAATAGCTTGTATGCTTCCCACGAGAAGAGACTCCAGTTGCCCGCCTCGCCGTCGCTGTCCTGGCTGTATCCTCCCCAGTCGCAGCAGTGGGGCTGATCTCCGATACGCCACAACTGATCCGGCCTGGCGACAGGCAGCGATTGCAACATCACCTGCTGCACGAGCGTGAAGATCGCCGTGGTTGCGCCGATGCCGAGGGCCAGAGTGAGCACCGCCGTCAGCGTAAAGCCAGGTGATTTGCGCAACCGGCGCAATGCGTAGCGTGAATCACGGAGCAGGTTTTCCAGGAGCGGCAAACTCTCTTCTGCGTGAAACTCCTCCCGAACTGCCTCTGCTCCTCCGAACTTCAGCCGCGCTTGGCGGCGAGCTTCCACGGGAGACATTCCGGCGCGGATATTCTCTTCAGTCTGGCTCGCGATGTGCGATTCAATCTCTTCTCTTAGCCGTTCGTCGCCGCGACGATTAACGATAAAGTTGAAAAGTCGTGTAAACAAGCGATTCGGGGCTCTCATGCCAGGTCCTCCGCTTTCACTTCAAAGAACCGAGCTATGATTGCCGCCGTCTGTTCCCAGTCTAGTTTTTCGGCTTCGAGAAGCTTCTCTCCCAGACGCGTAAGCCGATAAAAACGTGCCCTGCGATTGTTTTCTGAGGGTCCCCAGTCCGAAGCAACCGCGCCCTCCTGCTCCAGGCGCAGCAACACGGGATAGAGCGTTCCCTGATTGACGAAAAGGCGGTCACCGCTGATCTGCTCGATGCGGCGAGCGATGCCGTACCCGTGGAGGGGCCCAAGCACATCGAGGGTCTTTAGCACCATCAGGGCCAGTGTCCCGTGCTGAACGTCCTTCTTCTGTTGCATGCGATCCCGTCGCGTCCGACTACATTTTGGCTACCAACAGGAGAATGCCACACTTCTATTGGGAAAGCAACAGGACACTTGAGAAAGCGCACGACTTCTCGAGTCGTCTGCACTTCGAAAGGATTCCAATTCCATGAAACCTTCAGAACTCTACGAAGCGCTTCATGCGCTGATCAGCGAACGTGTGCCACTGCACATCTGGGGCGCATGCGGCGTCGGCAAGTCACAGATTGTCGCCCAAGTTGCCGCCGAGCGAAAGTGCGAATTCCTCGACATCCGGGCGGTGCAACTCGATCCCGTCGATCTGCGCGGATTGCCGCGGATCTTTGCAGACCGCGCGGAATGGGTACCGCCGAAATTCCTCCCGATCGACGGGGAGGGGATTCTGTTTCTGGACGAGCTGACCTCGGCGCCGCAGATGACCCAGGCGGGCTGCTATCAGCTGGTGCTTGATCGCAAGCTCGGCGAGTACCGGCTCCCGGACGGCTGGGTCGTGATCGCGGCAGGGAATCCGGCGTCGGAACGCGGGGTTCATTTCTCAATGCCGCGACCGCTTCGAAACCGTTTCGTTCATCTCGATCTCGAACCGGACTTCCTGGATTGGTGCAAGTGGGCCGTCAAGGCAGGCATTCGCCCGGAGATCATCGCCTTTCTGCGCTTCAAACCGGCACTCCTTCATGATCCCGACGCGACGACCGACGTGAACGCGTGGCCCACGCCGCGGTCCTGGGAGATGGCCTCGAATGTCCTGAGCGGCTTTGCACGACGTCAGAAGAGTGGATTCTTTGCCGGCACCACGGAGATCGAAGCACAACTACTCGAAGGAACCATCGGTCAGGCGGCAACAACGGAACTGTTGGCCTTCCTGCGCCTCTTCCGGGAGTTGCCGTCGATCGATGAGATTCTGCTCAACCCTGATTCTGCACCGCTTCCCGACGAACCTTCGGCCCGGATCGCGATTGCGACGGCTCTTGGCCGGGCGCTGACCGACCACTCGATTCCTAAAGGGATCCGGTATCTCGACCGGATGCCCACAGAAATGCGCGTGCTGGCCATGCGCGACGCCGCCGCGCGCGATCGAGCCATAACCCACACGCCGGAGTTTGTTCGCTTCGGCGTAGACCATCGGGAGGTATTGCAATGATCACCGAACGCGCCATGTTGGCTGCTGTTCACATCAGCATCTGGACCGCGGTGAAACACGACCGCAAGGTCAGCCGTGAAGTGGCCCAGCAGCACGGGGCCCATCAAAGCGCTGGCCGCTACAACAAACAGTTGCTGCGTGAGGCGGAAAGGCTTGAATCGCTTCGCTCGCTCTCCGGACAGATTCGCCAATACTTCTACAAGATCACGCTGCCCTGGTCCGATGAGGGCTATCGGCTGCTTCCCGCGCACTTCTATTTCGAATTGACGACGAAGATGCGAGAGTTTGAGCAGGCGTTCGCGCAGCAGGTGGAGGAGTTCCTGGCCGTCTATCCGAACTACATCGAGCAGGTGCGCCCAGAGTTGAATGGCCTGTTCCGCGAAGAGGATTATCCATCGACTGGCAAGCTGCGCGACAAGTTTGGCGTCAGGCTCGAAGTCCTGCCCATCCCGAGCGGCCAGGACTTTCGTGTGACGCTCTCTCAGGAAGAACAGGCGCGGGTCGCCCGGGAGATCGATGAAAACGTGCGGCAGTCGCTTCAGCGAGGTACAGAAGACCTCTGGGTGCGACTGAAGGGAGTCGTCTCGCACTTGGTGGAGCGGCTTAAAGAGCCGGAGTCGCGCTTCCACGCTTCGCTTGTGACGAATGTCTTTGAACTCGTGGATCTGCTGCCGCGCCTCAATGTCAATCAGGATGACGACCTGAACCGATTCGCCGGCGAAATCAAGGATAGCCTGTGCGGGTTCACAGCCCACGATCTCAAGAAGAACGAGATCCTGCGCGTGGCGACGGCAAACGACGCGGCACAGATCCTCACGGAAATGGATGAGGTTTTGCGCGGGCGTGAAAAGAGCTCCGGAAACGAGGTTCCCGAAAATGCAGCCAGCGCCGACGACATCTTCACGCACATGTCGGCCTATGTGGAGGTTCCCGCACTATGAACCGGCAACTCGCAAGCGCGGTCCGCATTCAGAAGTCGCGGACCTCGCTTCTACTTGATCATCCCTTTTTCGGCGCGCTGTTGTTTCGGCTTGGGGCCAGCCCTTCGAAATCGGTCGCGACCATGGCCACCGATGGCGTTTCACTCTTCTATAACCCGGAATTTGTGGAATCGCTCAACGCCGTGGAACTGGCTGGCGTACTGGCGCATGAAGTCATGCATCCCGCGCTTCGACACCACACTCGCCGTGGCGACCGGAACCAGGCGCGATGGAATATGGCCTGCGACTATGCCATCAATCCCATTCTGCTCGATGCCGGGCTAACACTTCCCAAGGGCGTTCTCGTCGACAATCGATTCCGTGGCATGAGCGCGGAGAGTATCTACAATCTGATCGAGGATGAGGAGAATCAGGGTGCCTTGGGCGGAAGTCAGAATGGGCCGATAAGCATCATGCCACCCAAGGAAGAAGGCCAGAACTCCGATGATTCCGATGCGGAAAGCGATCCGCCCGCGCCATCGACTCCCGGAGGGGTAGGACAGGTGCTCGATGCACCGGAGCCCGAAAACGGTGAAGGGAAGACCGTGGCCGAGCAGGATCGGGAATGGCAGATTGCCGTCGAGCAGGCGCAGAGTGTGGCCAAACTGGCCGGCAAGATGCCCGCAGGCGTCGCCCGAACTCTTGGGTCGGCGCAGGCGGCCAGGGTGGACTGGCGCGAGCTGCTGCGCCGGGCGTGGTCCGAGACCATCCCGGCCGATTACAGCTGGACGTACCCCAATCGCCGCCATGTCTGGGCCGGGCTCTATCTGCCCGGCATCATATCGGAAGGCGCAGGCGAAATCGCGATCGCGGTTGATTGCTCCGGCTCGGTCAGCGCCCGACAGCTTGGGCTCTTCGAGGCGGAGATTCGGTCTATTCTGGCTGGGCAGCAGCCACGCCTGGTTCACGTCCTCTACTTCGACACTGAGGTCCATAAGGTCGAAGCTTTCCAGGCTGGGGAACGGATCGCTCTGACGCCGGTCGGCGGAGGTGGAACGGATTTTCGGCCCTGCTTTGCCTGGCTCAAGGAACGTGGAGTGGTTCCTCAGACTCTGGTGCTCCTCACGGACCTCTGCGGAACCTTTCCGGCCGAAGCGCCGGCGTATCCGGTGATTTGGGCGTCGACAGAGAATCGGCGAGCGCCATTCGGACAGGTGGTTCCGATGGAGGGAGCGTGAGATCGGGAATACTGGCCACGGAACCCTAAGTCGGTGACCCTCACACGAATCCGCCAATAGAACCAAACGAAAACAGCGGCATATGTGCCACGAGTGCGCCATTGGAAGCTTGACGGCGAGGTTCGCCGTCGGATCTCGAAACTCCCCGAAGCGGGAGGACTACCATGAATGCGCTTTACATGCGGCCAAGGTCCCGGTGCAGGAGCCACCCGTAATCGTGGGCGCCGATAGGGTGGAAAGAGGGTCGGCAGCAGGGGCGATTCCAGTGGTGGGCGGATTGGGAGTGAGAGTTCCCGAGCTCGTATCGCTGTAGCCTCCTGCGATCCCGATCGTCTTTGCGCTAACCGAGCCGCTCCCCGTCAGCGTCAAGGCGTCACTCGCATTCGAATCGTCGTAAATGCCGCACTTTTTCGCGGTGATGGAGCCGGACCCGGTGAGAGATATGTCTTTACCCGATTTGGCCAGTGTCCAGATGCATGCAGAGCTGGTGGTCGATCCAGCCACCGCCCTGGCGCCTATGGACACGACACTGTTACTGCTATGGCTGACCATTGGCATGAAAATCGTTCGATTCGGCTGGGTGACCAAGGCCTCCACAAAGCCAGAGCTTCCCGCGTTCGCTCCATAAACCGGGGGAATATTGATACACGCGTAGGTCTTGGTGGGGTCAGAGATCGGGTCATCGGCAAGGCCTCCGCACCGGTTGGACTCAACATAAATCTTTCGGTTGGCGGAGCTCAGGCCGCCCTTGGCATGCTTGAGATACCGATGTCCCAGAGGGGCTACAACCGCCCCCTAATGAGTGCAAAGAGGACTTCAGGACCAGCCGCGAGTTTGTTTTGAAAACTCCTGCGGATCGGATTTCCCCCATATTGCCCAGGCCATCGCGACCACCCAACCGATAATCGTCCATGACAGAAAGAAGCTCAGTAGGTCGATCAATACGAAGTTTGCGCACTTCCGCTTGTATGCAATTGCGAACGGAATGAAGGTCATCAGCGCCCCTACGATCCAGAGCCACTTTCCCAATGGCACACTCCTCTATTGCAACCTACCCACTCGGACATCATCTCATTTGGGGTTACTTCCGCTTTGGCGGACACATCCAGAATGGAATTCCACGCGGCGAGGATCGGCTCTCTCTCTGCGAACGCGCCTTCGCGGCCAAGAAAGAAGGAGTCTCTGAGCTTGTTTGAGTTGCGACTTTTCACTTTTCAGGCTGGAAATATTCCACAGGCTGTGCTGCTGGTTAACGAAGCACAACCTGTGGGGCCATTGCGAACCCCTCTTCCTCTACGCGGGAGGTCAGCTGGACTAAGGTATGAATAATTTATATGCGATCTAGTCTGATTGAATCGTAACCGGATGGCGTTGGCTGCGGGTGGGAATTCTTGCGGGCTCGGTTACGAATGGTGCCTTCTGGATCGCTCGCATGTTTGCGGAATCCTCGGGGATGGCGTCAGGATCTACCGCACAGACACGTTTCCCGCCGCTCAAGAGGGCGAAGTGGCTTGGAAAACCTTGCGAATGACATACATGATAACAACTGGGATCTGACGTAACAAGGTTACCAACGCCTCTAAGTTAGGACAGGTCGAGTCAAATGCTTCTTGGTTTGGCAGATACTAGACCTACTGCACGGCCCGGTAAGTCACCGGCGTCACCGATCTGGTAGACAAAGCGATACTTCCTTTCACAGGATGCTACGGCAGCAGGATAAGCAGACTCCACCTAAGCGGGACTGCCTTCCAGCCCCGCTTTAAAGAGCTCAACGCAATTCGCGCGCGAAGGAGAACTATCCATGATTGAAGCAGTCGCCAAGCGACAACTAATGAACGACATAGAAAAGTTAGACCCGCACAGTGACCATGATCGGATCAACACCCTCAGATCTCGGATTGAACCAATATTGGTTTCACGTTATCCGACATTTGACGGAACCAACATCCGCGGCACTCCATGCCAATTGCGCGGATGCGCGCTTGAGAATCTGCCGACAAGCCCGCGCCAAGCGGCGTGGTCGTTTTAAATGGAGCCGATCCGTTACCAAACAGAGCCGAGGACCGGCGCACATCCAGATGGCGAGGATCTTTAAGATGCAGACCAAACATGACGAAGTAAGCAGTACGGGGAATCATGGGATATTGGCGGGGACGTTCTTTAGCAGGTTATCGGTGAAAGCGCAGTTGGACTTCGGGTCAATTGCACATCAATCCCGCTTTTCTCCTAATATGATCCTGTTTTTAGAAAACGATCCGTCCACCGAGATCTTCGAGATCCTTGAAGGTGAGATAAAGCTTTCCTTGTGTTCAAGCGATGGCAAGAGGCTGATCCTTGGCATTGCGAAAAAGGGCGAGATTGTGGGTCTAGCCTCAGCTCTTTCCGAGAGTCCATGCGAGGTCACTGCGGAAACACTCTGTCACTCGAAACTTGCCGTGATCGGGCGGCCCGACTTTCATAGGTTCCTTCTCTGCCACCCCGAAGCATATCCGGCCGTAACGCTGGAAGTCACGCGCAACTACAGCCTTGCCTGCGATCAGCTTCGAACCCTTGGACTGCCTTTCACAGCTTCTGAGAAGCTTGCACGCCTGCTACTTAGCTTGAGCCAAAGTAGTAAGACCGAAGAATGTGAAACGAATGTACTCTTCTCGCTCACCCATGAGGAGATTGGCGAATTCATCGGCGCTACGCGAGAGACAGTCTCGCGTGCGCTCAGTAAGTTTAGAGACTGCCACCTGGCCACATTCAACGGATCCACGCTTAATATTCCAAGCAGATTAGCGCTCGAAAAGTACGCGAGCAATTAAGCTATTCCCCGCCCTGGCGCTTACCGCGCCGCTTCCTCGTTCTGCAATCCGAAGTCTCTATTTCGGCGTATATCTCCGCGTCTTGGGTAACTCGATCATGCGAGGTCGATTCTTGAGTGGGGGGACTCCCGCGTCCGCTATTGTCAATCAGACACTGGCCCGTAAAATCTGGACAGGGATGGCTCCCATGGGCAAGAGAATCAGGCTTCGCGCCCTTGCATAGAGCAGCGATGACGGTTCTGGATGGGCGGATTTGACGTTCCCTATGGTTGCCTGGATTTTCAACACAGTACCGCAACCGCTTTGTCGTCGATGATTTGGGCGTATCGTTTTCGTGGCGAGCCAAACCTTCCTCGTGAACGAAACGGAATAGGTTACAACGATCTATGCTGTGATCGGCTTAGCGTCGACTTTTGCCTCGGAGATGTAACTTGACATCGCCTGAGCCAGCTGCGAGTCAACCTCGTCGGCGATAACCATCACGTAAAGCAACAGCACTCCAGGTTCGGTGTCCTCCACGTGCAGCTGGAGTGTCTGAAATATGGAAACCTGCAACATGCGCGATTCTTCAACCATCATCGCAGGGGAGTAGCCCTGGTCGCGCCGGAGGCTCCCATGGTTATGTGCGGCCACTGACGTCAGTGCATGTGTGCCTAAGGGGAGTGGGTTCCGTAAACGGCTTACTAGGTCGAGGAACATTTCCGGCAGATGAGCGCATCGATCCTTGCGGCTCAAAGGAATGGTCCTTAAGTCCAGCTCCGCCTCGACGCGGGGCAAACCAATTATCGATCGTGACCTGCGTTTCACGTTCCAGGACCGTTGCAACATCGTATTTTGCGCTCATTTGGCGTTCCCCAGCCGGTGGACGAAAACCCATATACACACCAGTCTTTCACCCAAATCCGCTGCAAGTATGGTCAAGTTTGCTCACAGGGGCACAACATTTCCCGCGTCCTCCTTCTCCGCGGTTAAGTTGAAGACAAGCTCATCACCAGCGAGAAGCTTGACCAACTCTTCGGCTGGGGCTGGCCGGCTGAAATAGTAGCCTTGCGCTTCGTCGCAATCATTTGTTTTCAGAAATGCTAGCTCTTCAGCGGTCTCGACCCCCTCAGCGATAACCCGCAAGCCAATGTTTCTTCCCAATCCGATGATTGCACTTACGATGATCGAGTCGTCGGGAGCCACGTGGATCTTACGGAGAAACGATTGGTCAATCTTGAGCGAATCGAGAGGGAACCGCCGAAGATAGCTCAAGCTGGAGTAGCCCGTTCCGAAGTCATCGACAGCCACCCTGATTCCGATTTCTCTTACCGCTTTGAGTATCGATACCGAGGCTTCGGTATTCCTCATAAGAACACTCTCAGTAACCTCCAGTTCGAGAGAGTGCGGGTCCAGGCCGGTTTCCCTGAGGACTGAGAAGAGGTCCACGAGAAAACCTTCGTCCCTGAACTGGACCGTGGAGACGTTGACGGCCATGGTTCCCGGGCTTAGGCCCGCGTCCTTCCAGGACTTGGCTTGCAAGCATGCTTCGCGCAGGACCCAGGCGCCGATAGGCAGAATGAGACCCGTCTCTTCCGCCACTGGAATAAAATTACTGGGCGAGAGCGGTCCTCGAGTAGGATGCGCCCACCGGATCAGCGCTTCCACCCCGACAATTGCTCCGGTCTTCAGGTTGACCTTTGGCTGGTAATGCAACGCAAACTCACCGTTATTCAAAGCGCGACGCAGGTCCTCCTCGATGGATTGCCGTTCTACCGCGCTGACATTCATTTCTGGCTTGAAGAACTGGAAAGTCTTGCGCCCGCTTGCCTTGGCCTGGTACATCGCGGTGTCGGCGTTTTTGATCAGCGTCTCCGCATCCGGGCCGTCGTCGGGATAGACACTCACTCCGACGCTTGCGGTCACATGAAGATCGAGCTCATCGATCTTGTGAGGATTCGCCAACGCCTTCAGCACTCTCCTCGCAGTGATGGCAGCCTGATTCGGTTGTTCCATTTCTTGAAGCACGATGATGAATTCGTCGCCTCCATTGCGGCTCACGGTGTCGGGGGAGCGCACACAAGCGAGTAAGCGGGTTGCTACTGATTGAAGCAGTTTATCGCCCACCGAATGACCCAGGGAATCGTTGATGTGCTTAAAGCCGTCCAAATCCAGAAAAAGCACGGCGATCTTGCCCAAGTGCCGGTGGGCCAGCGCGATCGCCTGGTTAATGCGGTCGTTCAGCAGTAGCCTGTTGGGTAAACCGGTGAGAGGGTCGTGTTCGGCCGAATGAGTTAAATTCGCCATCTGCTTTTTGACCCGGACCAGCTGGTTCTCGGCATCCTTGCGAGGGGTGAGGTCGCGACTGATTTTAGAGAATCCACGCAGCTTGCCAGACGAGTCGCGCAACGCCGTCAACGCAACCTCCCCGATGAATCTCGAACCGTCTTGCCGCACGCAGAGGATCTCCTCTTGATGACGTTCGTTCTCGGTAGCCAGACGAAGAATCTCCTGCGGCCGCCCCCTCTTCACATCTTCAGCAGGAAACAAGCTTGAAAGGTTCTGGCCCACGGCCTCTTCCGCTGTGTATCCATGCATGAGTTGAGCGCCGGCATTCCAACTGACAATCGTGCCTGCCCGATCCAACATGAGAACTGCGTACTCCTGGATTCCGCCAAGGAGCGCCCGATATTTTTCTTCGCTGTTGCGGAGTGCTGCCCCTGCCAGATTGTATTTCACTGCGTCATGATAAGAGCCCCACCCGGCGAGCGCTGCGATCAGCAAGCCCATGCAGGTTGCGACGATCATCAGACCTTTAACCAAGCCCAGGCGCCATTTTGCATCTGCATCTCGCAATTCCAGCAATCGAAGCTCTTCGCCCCGCAGATCGCGGACCAACCTCTGAAACTGATCGTCGAGCACATCGTCCGCCCCGCTTTTGCCTGCTTCCGATCCCGCGTCAAAATCGTGGCCGCCCTGTCGACGGATGATTGTCTCAGCGCGCATTATCTTCTGGGACGTCAGCCGCTCGAGCTCTGGGATACGGAGCTGCTGAAGTGGGTTATCTGCCGTCAATTCGCGAAGAGTTGCCTGGTCCTGTTCAACAGATTGCCTGCTGACTCTGTAGGACTGAAGAAAGGAGGCCTGGCCCGTCAATCCGTATTCCCGGGAGTTTGAATCGACTCCGTCCGCTGCCAGGAGTAAATCCTGCAGCGTCTCAAGAACCCTGTGAGTATGTCGCACCCACACTTCGCTCTCATCGGATACGGACTTACCGCGAAATGAGAGGATGGTCACGACCACTAAGCAAAAAATGGCAGACCCGAGGGTGAGTTGTACCTTCAGGGCCGAGAACGACTTCGACTTCATTCCAACTCCGATGCCGATTGAAGAGTCTCGTGCTCCCGATCCTGTTTCGAAAGCAACTCCGGGTGAGCACTGGTGACTACGCACATGATGATCCCGATCCCACCCAAGTGTTCCGTGTCGTCGGTGGTGGGTTTCATCAAGGGCAAGAGCGCGATTCTATCCGGACATAGCCGAATTTTCGGGGTTACATCCAGGTTGCCGGTAATAGGCCCGGAGCCCTCAAATAGCTTCCTCATTGTGCTTCGACACGTGGCGAAAGGCTCGAGTAGCGACAATCTGCGCATCGTAGAATAAGCGCGTACACACTGGAAAATCGGCGAGTACATCTATCGCTTGAAATGCGAGTGCTGCGAAAAGACCCAAAAAGCGGGTTTTCGCGAGCAAAGATGACGACGCGCTCGCTGTCTACACCATCGCTGGCCCACCGCCTCTTCACGCACTTTCCCCAGAGTTGATCAAAAGAGATCATTTTGCAATGTCATCTATTTGATAATGTCGTAAGACTCACTTTGTGGGAGACAGTCCAAATCTTTCCAGATTCCGCTCTCGTCCTGATGGCCTTGCTTGAAATGCAAGAAGCCAAGAAACAAACGCACAAGAACCTCTTCGAAATGAGTTTATCCTCTTGGACACCAAGGTTGCTCCGCCAAATTCCGTATCGCATGAATCTCATGTGGAGACACAGACAGGGCTTCCTCTGTTCACCCGCTATTCTGGTAACCCGACGGCGGTTTCATAATGCACTTCCTTCCTCGGGCTTTGGGGATATGGGGATGTGAGGATTAATCCGCTTTGAGTTCTGTACCCATTCCCGGAGCCTCTGTTCATCGGTGGCGTTGAGTGTGATCCAATACGGGGACCCGGCGTTGAGTCTACGCGCCTGAAGATGAGCCTGCTCGATCCAGTAGTAGACAACGCCTTCACGGACACCAAAATGTTCGGCTACCTGTGCGGTGGTCAGCTCTTCCGGTTTGCGCAGCATCGGAGGAGGGATTCGGTAAGTGAAGCGGATCTCGCGGATGATTTGAGTCGTGAACGTCTTGCCTGTGGCGCTGATCGAACCTTCCCGGCGAAACTGTTCAGCGATCTCGGCGTCAGTGAAGTGGCGCGCCAGCTCCCGCACACGATCGACAACTGCGGCAGGATAGCGCACGCGATCCGCTGCGCTGGGAGGACGCTGGAGCGTGATGTCCGTGCATGCATTCCCCTGCCAGCGGATGTGGACAAGAAGCTGTTTGGGTACAGAGCCCTTCTCTACCGTGATATCCCGGATGAGAAGACGCAGTATCCGTTTGCGGTCTTTGCTCTGCGTAGTAGGAGCGTGCCACAGCTTTGGCAGATCCTTGGCCAGGGCCAGCACTTTCGCCTTCTGCTCAGAGGTCGCAACGCGTGCATGTCGCTGCTGAAACTCCGCAGCCTGTTTTCTGAGCTCTTCCAGCTGCTGCAGCGCTGTATTCCAGCGCCGCTCCAGAGTGGCCGCCACCAGCCGCTGCGCCGGATCTACCTCCTCATAGCGCCTCTCCGCCAGGGCAGCCTCATACTCGGCGCGTTCCAACCGCATCTTCCACTGCTGCCCAAGATCGTGGTCACGAGCTTCCAGCTCTTCCAGAGCCGCCACAGCCAACTCCAGCTGCGCCGGCTGGAGAGCCTTCAGGGCCTCTTCGGTGACAGCCTGGTCGAGCAGGTCGCAACGAAAGCTCAGACAGTCCCGCTGCGCCAGACCTTCGCGGCGTAACCTGTTACACAGATATGTCGGGTAAATGCCGCTGTTGCCCGTGTAGCGGACCGTGAGTGCTCGACCGCAGTGTCCACACATCAACAGCCCCTGCAGCAGCGCCAGGCCTTCCCGTGCCGGACCACTCAGCATCGTCGCTCCGCCATTGGTACGATTCTTCTCCAGCTGTTGCTGGTTCTGCAAGTACTCGTCCCAGCTGATATACCCTTCATGGTGTTTTTCCAGACGAACACGCCATTCTTCTATCGGTGTCGCGCAGACCCGCTTCTGCACTTCACCCGTGGAACTGATGCGACGGCGATATTGATAACGGCCAAAAACATACATCCCGGCGTATGAAGGATTTTTGAGGATGTTAAGCGCACGACTGTGCGTCAGGCGTCCCCAGATCAGCTTGCCATCCCATGTACCACCGTAGGCGCGCCGAGGAAACCGCAGTGCGCTTGCTGCAAATTGCTGCACAATTCCGTAAGCAGTGCCTGTCTCGCGGAAGAAGCGAAACACCAGGGCTACTGCACCCCGCACCTCTTCATCCGGATCCACCCCGGTCCGTCCTTCCTCGTCAAAACAGAGCCCCACCGGAAGAGGAAACCGCAGCTCTCCCTTCTTTGCCTTATTGAGCTTGCCACCCAGGAGGCGCCCGCGCAATAAATGAAGCTCGGCCTGAGCCATTGTCCCTTTTAATCCCAATAAAAGACCGTCGTTGAAATCCGCCGGGTTGTAGCAGCCATCTTCGTCGATCACCAGCGTATCGGTCAGTGCACACAACTCCAGCAATCGATGCCAGTCCAAGTTCGAACGCGCTAGTCGCGAGACCTCCAGCGCAAACACCGCGCACCACCTGTCCCATCGAGACTTCCGCTACCAGAGTCTTGAAATCCTCTCGCCCCGTAATCTGTGCTCCTGACTTGCCCAGATCCCGGTCCAAAATCTGAACCGTCGACCAGCCCAATTGCAGGGCCTTCTCTCTCAGCGCATACTGGCGCTCCGTGCTCTCCTGATGGTGACGGACCTGCGCCAGCGTCGACTGGCGCACATACACATAGGCAGTCTTGCTCAGGTGTTGCTCGCTGATCGTGGTATTCATCGGCTACCTCCAAAGAGAATGAACTCTCCCGGTCGCCATCGAGCCAGCATGTGAGCATATTGGCGAGAAACGCGCCGCCTAACTCCACATCGATCGGGGCGTGGACGGCAGCGGCTGACTCGCTCACTGTGCCTCTCTAAAGCGCTTCGCGACGGCGCAGGAGTTCGCGGTTGATCTCGCAGATCGTTTCCAGAATCTCGCGGCTGCGGTGATAGTTGGCAAGAAACTCTGCAGTCTGTTCGTAGGCATCCTGAGGCACGTAATCCATTTGCGGCCGCTGGCCAGGATAGCTTACGGACAGATAGTACTTGGGACCATGTCCAGGCCCGTCTGCGCACTTGCATCCCGGCTTGCCACAGCGCTTGTATCGCTCGATGAGGGAGCCCCGCAGGATCGATTTCAGTGGCGGCAGCTGGCGTACAAGAGCGTTGCGGCGTTTTCGCAGTGCGGCGGCAGGTTCTTTCTGAATATCTATCAGACCACGCATATAACTGGTCTGATAATAATGCAATCAAAAAACTCCTTGTCAACATTTTTCCTCCCTGCCTGTCAGGTGTTCCAGAAGAGTAACCAATTCGAATAACGATTCTGCATCGAGACGGCAAGGCGGGAAACTGAGTGAGTCATGAACCGACGGATCCGCCCAGTCGGTAAACTCTCGCGCGATGCCGAAACTGCCGTGTTCGCGCTCACGGAGAATCAATGTGTCGACGCCAGCTACGCGTCGCTTCTTGAGTACTTCAAAGCGTTGCCCTCGGAGCGGATGAAATGGGTGGCGGATCTCCGCCCATCCCAAATTCGAACTGGGGGACAGTGCAGTTTGCACTGACCGTCCCTACGGTCGCTGATCGCATCGCTCAGGAGGTGGTCCGTCGATACCTTGAGCCCTTAGTGGAACCGAAATTCCATCCGGACTCATACGGGTATCGCCCTGGCCGGTCGGCAATCGACGCGATTCGCGTCGCGCGTCAGCGCTGCTGGCGCTACGACTGGGTTCTGGATCTGGACATCAGGGGATTCTTTGACAACATCGCCTGGGACCTACTGCTTCGAGCGGTGCGCAAGCACACGCAGAGTAGATGGGTGCTGCTCTACGTCGAGCGTTGGCTGAGAGCACCCGTGATGATGGAAGATGGCAGTCTTGTTGTACGAGAACGGGGAACTCCGCAAGGCGGCGTTATCAGCCCTTTGCTGGCGAACCTGTTTTTGCACTATGTGTTCGATGTTTGGCTGGGGCGGGGATTTCCCGGTGTTCCATTTGAGCGATATGCCGACGATATCATCTGTCACTGCCGCAGCGAGCATGAAGCCACGAAATTGCGGACGGTTCTGGAGAGCAGGTTTCGCGAGTGTGGTTTGGAACTCCATGCGGAAAAGACCAAGATCGTCTACTGCAAGGACACCAACCGCAAAGGAAACTATGCAATTCAGGAGTTCGATTTCCTTGGCTATTGTTTCCGCCCAAGGAAGGCGAAATGGCCTCGCGGGCTGTACGGAACTTCATTTCTTCCGGCAGCCAGCCCAAAGGCGCTAAAAGCAATTCGTAAAACGGTGCGTAGTTGGACTTTGAAGCGCCGCGGCGACAAGGCTCTCGATGATCTAGCGCGGATGTTTAACCCATTCATTCGTGGCTGGATCAACTACTATGGCTGTTTCTATCAGTCAGCGCTTTATCCGACTCTGCGTCGGATCGATGCTGCCCTGATCAAGTGGGCCAGGAAGAAGTTCAAGCGTCTCAGGCAAAAGCCGCGAGGTGCGCGAGAGTGGGTCATGAAAGTGGCTCATACTTCGAATGGACTCTTTGCCCACTGGCCGCTCTTGTATGGTCGTGGCTCAGCGCTGGGAGCCGTATGACGCGAGAGTGTCACGTACGGTTCTGGGAGAGCGCAGGGGTGAGATTCCCCTGCGCCACTCACTACCCTCTCTATCGCCAGAGCGTGATCCTGTTGCGCGACGCAGGCATCGACATCGGCCGCGCCGCGATGTGCGGCTGGGTAATGACCGTCGGAGAGATGCTGATGCCTGTGGTGGGAGCGATGCGGCGCCAGTTGCTCGCCGGAAGTTACATCCAGGCCGATGAGACCACGGTCGATGTACAGATGCATGACCGCCGCGGCAAGAACCACCAAGCCTACTTGTGGCAGTACGGCACGCCCGGCGGCGAGACGATCTTCGATTTTCGTATGGACCGTGGACGCCAAGGTCCGGCGAGTATCCTGCACAAGTTCGAGGGGATTTTACAAACCGACGGATTTATCTCCTACGTCAATGGTGTGGGCGACCCGAAGATGGTGCATGCTGCATGTTGGAGCCATTATCTGGAGTCCGGAGTTATCTGGAGTGCATCGTTGTAAAGCTTGTTTGCACCGCTCTAGAGTGAACACTTCGCGCTCTCAACTCCAGATAACACTTATAGAGTTTGAAGGAAGACGAGGAGCTTTGGTGATGGGCGCCATGGTCTCGCGGATCTGGACGTTAAGCCAGAGCGTTTCCAAAAGGCGTCGAGCACGTCCCGTTTCATTCGGAGATTGCTGGTGATGTAGCGGCTTGTCGTTGCAACCGATGCATGTCCCAGGTAATCCCTTATCACAGACACATCGATACCTGCTTGCAGAAGCGCGACGGCACAACTGTGCCGCATGACGTGTGGCGTAACGCGGATCGAGCGCAGGTGTGGTAATGCACCGGAGGCTTGGCGCACGTGTTTTTGAAGGATGTAGGCGACGCCGTCTCGACTCATTGGCCCGCCTCGGGAGTTTCGGAAGATCGTTTCATTGTCGGATTCGGAGTTGACGATTTTACGCAGCGCCGCGGCCGTTTCTGGCCAGAGAGGACAGAGGCGCTCTTTTTGGCCTTTACCGAGGAGGCGCACCTGCCGAGGGGGAATGAGGTTGAGCTGTCGCACGCGAACGCTCAAGGCTTCGCTGACTCGCGCGCCGGTATTGTAGAGGAACAGCAGAAGCGCTCGATCCCTTAGTGCCGCAACGGATCTTGGGTCAACAGCCGAGATCACCGCGCGTGCATCCTCGGGCTCGAGAATAGGTTGCGGGACGGGAAGTAGCTCGTTTGGATGGGAGCGCGAGGATTCGTCCGTACTGTTCGGCATGTGTCGGGTCATTGCGCAGTAAGTGCCGCGCGAAGCTCCGCAGTACAGCCAGGCGGTAGTTGCGTGTTGCGGATGAATTGCCGCGTTCAGATTCGACGTAGTCCAAGAAGGATAGGACCACATCGGCGCGGATATCATCGAGCGTCAGATTCGCCGCAGAGCGATGTCCCTGCCCTGCCAGGAACAGGAAAAAGAGCTTGAGCGTATCCCGATATGCGCGGGTTGTGTGCGGGCTGGCACCGCGAACCCGTTCAAGGTAATTTCCGAAGAAGCTCTGAACCAAGGACAAGAGATCATTGCTTTTCTGGCGATTCATCATTTCAACTCCTCCCGTACCGACGGCTTCAGATAGCGGCTCCGCAGCCGGTTTCCAACAAGTTCGAGTAGCTCTGGAGTTGCCGTCAGATACGTTTCCGTTCCGAGTATGTCGTCATGGCCCATATAGGCAGACAACCATGGAAGGCGAGCATAAAGATCCGCTCCCTGGCGGTACGAACTGCTCAGCCGTTGAACTGCGAACGTATGGCGGAAATCATACGGTCGAGGCCCGACACGCCCGTGCGCGGGCTTTAATCCCGCTTTCTGGAAGAGCTTCTGTATCGTGTGCCCGGCGCTGCTGACGGAGAGCGCCTTACCTGTAGCTCCGATGAAAAAGCGTTCGTCAGGTCCTGTGAGTTCGCCAACGAACGATTGCCGTTCAAGAAGATACTCCTCCATTTCTCGAGCAAGTGAGCGGTGGAATGGCACCCACCTCGCTCGGCCTTTGAACATCCGTACAAATAGCACACCGGCCTGAACATCAACGTCACCATATCGAAGCTGCAGAGCCTCGCCGAAGCGGATGCCGGTGCAATAGAGAACCAACAGGAGCATTCGGAATAAAGGAGCCCGGAACGTTGGTCTGGTTAATGTGGCGCATAGGCTGAGCAATCGCTTCACATCACTCTCCGACAAGACGTACGGTATAAACGTGGATTGTGTCGGCAACTGAGGCCACAAGGGCTCATGCTTAAGCGGGCACCCTGGCTGCCTTCGGAGGTACGAGCAGAACTGGCGGAGAACGGCTGCATCCATCGAAACGCTTGTGGGTTTGCGATGAGGTTTACTTGCAAGCCACGCGACCATGGCCTCATCTATACGCCACTTCCGACGTTGCATCTCAGCTTTCCGCAAGAACCGGTCGAACTCCAAAAGGGTGAACTCGGACCGCGTATAGCGGTACCCCAGGTTCCTTTTGAAGAGAAGAAAATCCCGGAGTTCACTGGAGAAGCGACTTTGAAATTGTGCTTTCATTTTGGAACCGGCAGGGTCACTCCTTTTAGTCGACGTAACGCCACCCGGACGTACACCGAGGTAGAAGAGGGACGCCGATGGCCCAGGATGTCGCTGATGACTTTCAGATTTGCTCCCGCATCGACCTGCCTGCTGGCATGTGTATGCCGGAAGGCATGTGCCCCAATCACTTTCGCCGCGACTCCGGCCTCTTCTGCGTATTCTCGAATCCGGTGTCGGATCCCGCCGCTGGTCAACGGCTTGTAAGGTATCACCGCACTCAGGAAGATCCGACGCGTTTCAACGTAGCGAGGACGTTCATCCTGCAGATAAGCCGACAGAGCTCTTGCAATAGGCGACAGCAACGGCAGTTCAAAACGCACACCGGTTTTTGGTCGCCGTAGCGCTATGATGCCTGACTGCCACTTGATGTCGTCGAGTTCGAGAGCCAAGAGTTCCGCCGCACCAAGACCATACAACGCCATCATCAAAAGCATCGCAAAATCACGCTTTCCCGGCGATTTCGATTGTTGAACTGAAGCGAGGATTCGCTTTACATCCTGCCACGGGAGCACTCGAGCTGGCTGCTCCATGATCCGTACCCTCGGCGCGATGACGCAACTCGCCAGATCACGGCGTTGTCGCCCAGTGCTGCGGAGAAAACGAAGGAACGACCTCAGCGCTGTACACGCCGTTGCAATCGTACGCCTAGATTGGTACGCTGTTCGCTCCTTTACGAAGGCATCGAGATCTGCCGCTGTAATCGCAGAAACTGACTTGCTCCGACGCTTCAACAGCGATAGGAAGGCACCGGCAACCTCGACATCGCGCTTAAGAGTTCCCGCTGCCACTCCGCGGTGATGACGGCGGAACTCACAGTATTCCTCTAAGAGCGACGATAGCGCGATACGCGCTCGTGTGGGTTTCCACTCCGGAACGGAGACGCCAAGGACCGCTATCGCAAACGCCCACGCATGAAGCGCATTCTTTGCAACCAGACAACTGCTCGCGCAAACCGGCCCATTTTTTCTCGGCCCAGGATAGGACTGACCAAAGTGCTTCGCTCCCATCAGCGTCAGTTGTGCAGTCGCCTCGAGGCGGTGCTGCTTGCAATAGCCATAGAAACGTCGAACCCAATTAAGGTAGACATGCACGGTGCCCGGAGAAATGTCGCCTGTTCGCCAAATTCGAGCGACTTCTCCCTTGTACTGATCGAACGGGTCCAACTGTGGATTCACATTTCACACGACGCGATATCAGCTCTTGCCGCTTGCTCGTATTATCCAGAGCACGTTACCAATTCGATTCGTCGTTACGCATCTGAGAACGATGCACTCCAGATAACTCCGGACTCCAGATAATGAGCCTTATCCAGAGCTCGGGATAAGAGCCACTCAAGGCGCAAGTTCGTCGATGCGATCAAGCTCAACAAACTGGATGCCGCCTCGATCAGCATCGTGGAGCTGATGGACAAACTCTTTGCCCTCGACGCCCGAGCTCGCGACGAGAAGATGGATCACACAGCGCGTCATGCCCTGCGCCAACAAGAGGCTCCGCCCCTGCTCGACAAAATCTACGCCCAGATCCTGGCGCTGAGTAAGAATGTGTTGCCGAAAAGCGCGGCAGGTGAGGCTTGCACCTACACGGTCAAGCTATGGAAGAAACTGACGTGCTTCCTCGAATATTCGGAACTGGAGCTTAGCAACAACCTGGCGGAAAACTCAATGCGTGGCGTAGCCTTGGGTCGAAAAAACTGGATCCATATCGGCAGCCAACAAGCCGGACCGCGTGTGGCCGCGATCCTCTCCGTGGTTGAAAGCTGCCGCCGGCTCAGGATCCCTGTTCGCGAATACCTGAACGAGACCCTGCCCGGACTTGCCAACAGATCTATTCAGCAGGTCGCCGATCTCACACCGGCCGCATGGCTCGCCACGCATACTCCCGCTAACCTTTAAACTTCCGCGCCTCGCCGCGTCAACCGTGTGGTTGGCCATACGCATACCGAACAGCTGGATGACCCGGCCCAATGACAACGTCCTGTTTGGAGGTCAGACTCCGCTTGAGTACGGCATTCGGAACGGCGTACCAGGCCTCCAGCAAATCCGTAGCCTGCTCGATGCAGCAAGTGGCGGACGATAAGCGGGTTGTCTCGGCGATATTGACTAGCTGGGCACCCACAGTCCTGTGGAAGCGGCTTACGCCAAGCAATTCTCAGGAACGGGAGAACCCTGGATAAACAAAGGCACCTCGGATCGACTCAGCATCCTTTGTTGAAACGCCGCACGCAAGGGCCGTAGTACGCCAGGTCTTCTCCACCTGATCCCGCATTCCATAGATGACTTTCTCCGCCTCCTCGCGTTCGAGGAGGAAGCGCCGATGCTGCGAAAGAATATTCGTCGCGTTGGCGAAGCGGCCCTGGTCGCCGCACTCCAGAGCAAGGTCGCGGCGATCCAGGCTGACCACGGGCGAGGGCGTCAAATCGTAGGCGGGCGAAAGACTCCAGTTCCGGTCGGGACAAAGGAAGGCGTGGTTACGCGGATGATCGTCCGTGTTTGAGGTCAGCGCGTTGAAGCACATGCGGCGAAAGAGCTCCAGAGCACCCGCCTTCGGGTCGGAGACGATGCGGTGGAGTTCCTCGGCGAGAAGAACATAAGACCAGCGCTCTCTTGTTGTCGGCGCCTCGTCGGCGTGCAATGCCGTTAGGCCACTGATCATCCGGGAACGAGTGTATCCATCGGGTGTCTTTTGGCGATCAAAGCGTTTAATTAAGAGGACATCTTTGCCGGCTATGGTTTCGATTCGGCTTTCTGCCGCATGGATGCCGCATTGGCGAGCCAGCTCGAGCATGGCGTGCTCGACCCGTGGGAAGTTCCAACGATCGCCCGACCCCGCGAACTTGACGATCCAGAGTGATTCGCCGTCTTGAATGACTGCCTTGGGGCCGGCACCGCCGATTGAAGTTCCGAGCAACAGGAGGTCCTGCACTTGCTCCGCGTTCGGATCGTTGGGAATCTCATCCAGGGCTAAGGCTTCGGCGATTTTCTGTAGCCGCTCAAGATCTATTGTTTGGTTGAAACTTCGCAGCGGAGCTGGTGGAACACGGCTCAACCCAAAACTGATAGCTCCCGCATGATCGTCCGGTGATTCGAGCAGATAATAGACATCCTCCAGGCCGACAATGCTGACGCGCTTATCAATGATGCGGCGACCCCAAAGTCGGGGCTGGCATCCCGTAGCGCGCCGAAGACGCCATTCAACTGCATGGTTTCGTAGGTGCCCTCAGCAAGCTTCAGTTCAACCGGATCGACTTCCACGGCCTCGGGGTTCTCAAGAAGACCGGTCATAGACGAAGTGCCCGAGCAGGTTACCCCGCGGATCCCGTTCGAGGAGGAACGTGCCTGCAGACACCGCTGACACAGCACCCGGCAGCGTGATGTAGACGAAGCATTCTTGAGTTCCGCTAGAATTCATTTTTGGGACGCTTGCTCCATCTCCCATTCTGGAAGGCTCGTGAGTAATGTTCATCACGGCAGCAGACGCTGGCAAGTTTGTGCTCTCGCCTTGACTCTAGCTGCCAAGCGGCCAATGATCGCGTGCGCGAGCCCTTCGGACTCCAGCTCCTTCGCGACCACGGTTGCATGATCGGAGAGCGAGATGGCCATACTCTTGATGCGCTCCAAGAGTTCAGCTCCGTCCAGGCGCAATTCGACTGCAAACTTAAACCAGTTTCTTGAACCGATATTTCTAAGCCGGTATTCCCCGCCAATCTTCATGGCAAGTTTTGCCTTTTCGATGGGAATCGTCCGGTAGGGAAGGATACTCGCCAAATCATAGAAGGGTGCGAGTCGAACGATCCCATTTGACCCCAACAGCAGCCCGAAGTTTTTTGCGTGGGCATCTGTGCCGGCGATCAGCCAGTTGAAGATGATGGAATCTACGAAAGAAGAAACATCTTCCTCGGTGCTACTTGATTGTGTCCGGAGTAGTTCTACAATTCTCGCTGCGTTTGGTCCTCCGTCGCTTTCGTATTTGCGCGTGGGATGAATACCGAGAGCCTGGCACATATCCTCCTGGTGGATGCGCGACCAGCGATCTCCCTGTTTTACGCGGTCATATCGCTCCACAACAATGGCGACCTCGTCTCCAAAATGCTGGACCGCTGAATTCGGAACGATCAGACCTGCAGCCCTCGCCAGGCGCAGCGAGAAATGCTCATTTTCTGCGTGTCCATCCCATTCCCCCGTGGGCGGCTTGAGGATGTGAGTCGTCGGCACTCTGCCAGATGGAACACCCCATCGCTTCCTGTCAAACAGAAGAGCGGTCTTTGGTTGGGCTCCCGCCAGGCTGAACTGCCCCGTGTCTTGAGCAGTACGCCATTGTGAGTGATCGGCGCGTAATGCCCGCAACCGTCCGGCAACATCCTCCTCAGTGAGCCATCTGACTTCTCTTGAAGACGGTTCCTTCTGCAGTTCTTCTAGGCGCTCCGGGCTGACGAATTGGACAGCACCGGCGCAATCCTCCCCTACGTGCGTGAGCAGCCGAAAGGCGTTCTTTGGCGACACCTGAAAGCGTCTGCCCCAATTCTCAAGAACTCGGTCATTGTCCGGCAGCAGGCCCCAAAGAAAAGCCTCGATACGTGCATGACCATGTTCCGCTGAACCCAATGGCATGGAAAGGGACAGTGGATATGCATCGGGATCAGCTCTCCAGCTCTCGAGGTAGACGAACGAGAGCCGCGCATTCTTATGGCAGACCGACCCTATTTTTCTACCGTCCAAAAGAGCGATGAGTTCATTCGTCATGGCTGTTTCTTCAGTTTGGCGAGGATCTGATTGATATCCGTGTTCTTCGCTTTGGTGGTTGACGATAGCTCCGGAGATGAGTGGGTTTTCAGATCGATGTATACTCCGAGGCTCTTCAGCGTTCGCAAGATGAGGCCGATCTCCGCTCGAGGTTTACCTTGCTCTACTTCGACAAGCCACTTCCGGCTCGTCCCTGTCTTCTTGGCTAGAGTGATCTGGTCCATCCCGAGCTTTGTGCGTCGCTCGCGGATGAAGGCTCCCAGATCGGTATCGGTTCGGACGCGCATGTTCCCTCCTCGGCATCACGATAGTAACCGAGCGGTGACAATTTGTAAAGAGAGCGTTCGGTGACATTATCCATTGTGAGCGGACAGTGACAGGCGAACTGGCGCAGACAAAATAGGTGGAGTCATTTTCCGGGAGCAACATCTTGTCTTATAAGGCCTGCACGGTTGGCTTTCTGGGTATTGCAACCGAGAGCTCCGTTGCGCTCTTCAACCCGCCTCCCCATGCGCAATATAGGCAGAGAAGATTCGTGTTCGGTTGCACTTAATCGGGAGAGTCCCCCCTCTCCGCCAGAAATATTTAGAATCAGTAACTTACATAAAATAAATAACTTACATGGTCGCCAAAGTCGTCATAATCGCCCAGAACCCATGTTTTCCACCATTTTACCCAAGATGAGCTGACCCGGATTTCCTAGGTTGTCGGAATTTGCAATGCGCTCCACAGTCTGCTTCCGGCCAGAACACCATGAGAATCGCTCACAGCGGGACATAGGCAGGCAATTGATGCAGTGTGCAGCCTACGCGTGGGCCAGGAGCGAAGGGTTGAATCTGGTAGATGACATGTCAGTCGCATTCAAATATGAAGCTCGACTCGTGAAAAACCTCTACTCAGGTCTGAGGTTCGTTGCTCAACACGCGATGGACGAACTATTCGCGACCCACAAATAAACATGCCATTGCTTAGTAAAGAGGAGTTCTACCAAATGCTCGGTCAGGCGCTCCGAAAAGCGCGAGAAAAACGCGGCCTGTCGCGTGCCCAGGCGGCTGAGGAACTGAATCATGTCCCGTTCGATCCGGAACAAGCCTTGCGCTCATCCGCTGCACGCAGCGTAATGGCAGCGCACATTCGGCGGAAAGACGCCGATCTGGAAGGTGGCTACCTCATCACTCCACCAACGTGACTCCTAACCGCATTGCGAGATCGATGACCGCCGCCGATGCCAGATCACCTGCAAGTAATGGTGTCGATGGTCCAGTGACCACTAGGTCCCTCGAATTCGCACGCGTGCCGAACAACATGACCGCCTGGGCGCTATCGTCCCGCCGCGAGGTCCACCGCAAGCCCTGCACGTCCCCGCACTGCGCATAGAAACGTTCGGCCCATTTCTTCGTTTCCGGATAATGCCACTTTGTTGAGTCGATCAAGTGCGCGCGATCGATGCCAAGTCGACGCAGGGCGATTGTGTTCAAATCGATCAACTTAAAATCAACGTTAGGAGTGAAAACGGCGTGAACTTTCCCCACCATCTTTTTGATCGAGAGCGGCTTGAAGCTCGCAATGAACGGGACATCGTGGAAGATCGTCTCCATCAATGCGCAGTCGAGAGTAGTTCCTGCATATAGCGTCGGAATGATCTTTCCGTCCGAATCGCGAATTGGGCTAAATCGGGCGTTCCCTTTGCGGTTGGGATTGAATCCGTTTCCTTTGTAGATCGCGTCATGAACGCGATAGAACTCTTGGCCTTTGCCCCAGAGGACGATCGTCGCGTCAAGTTCATCAGCAGGCGGCAGAAAAGTCTTCGCCCGCCTAGCCATGCTGCACGCCCTCCAGCTCGTCCTTGGCCGCGGCGATCACGAGAGCCGGATCGCTTGCCAGAAGATCTTGCGGTCGGCGATCGTCAAGAAAGCTGTTCAGTCCGGCGAACCAGAAGGCAATACCCCATCCCGTCTTCGCTTCACCAAAAACGCGCAGGATCTCTGCGATGGCTTTATATGGTCTGTAGTTTTCGTCCGGATCCAGTGCATATAGAGGGAAATAGTCCACGCCTTTGTGTTGGATAGCGAAAATCACTCCATCCTTCTTCCATTTGTTGGGCTGTGCACTCGGATTCTTGTCGCTGTACCCAGCCAGCTTCGCAACCTCCCCGGCGGGCAGGAAATCGCCACTCTGAAGGATCCTGGATTTGGCATCCGCCATCATCCGCGCCTGGACTAACGCGGCCTTTGGAATCACAATCTCAGGCAAGAGTGCACCAATGATCTTTTCCAGTGTCTCTTTTTGTTGCTGCCGAACAATGTGAGGAAGAAATTCCGCAACCTTTCGGACCACGTCTTCCAGCACGGCGGACTGCTCATCGTCAGCGAACGTGACGACAAGCGCCCTTCGGGCCGAAGAGCGGTTTAGACGCCGACTCACTTCGCTGCCCGTACCGACCAATACCTCTGAAACATTCTCCGGAAGTTGACGTGCGTGTGCCATCGCAGATACCTCTTTATGATCTATATTATCATAAATTACGTATAATCATAATCATGATACCAAGTGAGCGCTAGCTAACAGGAACTCTCTGCCGGCTCCAAAGTGTTCTGAAGACGATCGACCACGGGTGCGCAGGCGAGAGCGCCCACCTCCTGCGGGGCTGAGACCGCGATCTTTGGGTTATGAGGGAAGTCATAAACTGATTTTAAGAGACTTAGTGCGGCGCGGATGATACCGAAGCACTTTTTAGAATCCATTAAGATACAAAACCGCCTTGCGAACTGCGCTCCAGCTTGCGCCCCTGTTTTCTGGTCCGTTTTCAATCCTGCTGAATGTACTTTTGCATTGGGCAACCTATTCTCCTTCCACCGTGGCTTGGCGTACTCGTTGTTTCGCCTAGATGGCGAGCCGAGTGGTAGACGTCTTGATGGATCGTTCCCGAGTGATTCGGGAGGGGTGAAGGAAAACGCCGTCTAATCTTTCCACGTGTCTTCAGCGTAATGCGTTTTCGATTACGAATGCGAAGACGAACGGATTATTCGGAATGCAGAATTCTTGCTATGTCAAGCTGAAAGGCACGACGGATTGGCAGCAACGCAGCCGCAGCCAGGATGGCGATCAGGATCGCCATCGCTCCCACGTAGCTGATCGGATCCAGACCGCTGATACCGTAGAGCCCGCGACGCAATATCTGCGAGAGGCCAGCGGTGATGGCCACACCGGCAACCAGTCCGATCAGAACGGGCCAGGCGAATCGCCGCAACACGGCGGTAAATATCTCGATGCGATTGGCCCCGAGCGCGAGCCGGATCGCGATTTCTTTGGTCCGCTGCGACACGGCGTAGCTGACCAGACCGAGAAGGCCCACGACTGCGAGGAAGATCGCAATGCTGCCCAGCAAGCTGACGATCGTCGCGAATCTGTTCCGCCTGCGCGACGTTCTTACGGAAGCCGGCTGTGAGCGGGGTAATCGTTGGATAGAGTCCGGTGTCGATGCTGCCGGCAATCGCCTTGATGGTTGGCGTGAGCGTGTTGGGATCGCCGGCTGCTCTCACCAGGACGGACATTCCAGGGAAATCATCGGCCGTCGGAGGATAGTAAATCTCCGTTGCATCCGTGTTGTTGAGTTCCATGGCACGCGTGTTGCCGACAACGCCGACGACGACATCCTTGCTCTTTTCCCATGGCTTTCCGATTGGATCTTCGCTCGGCCAGCGCTTGCGGGCCAGCGATTCGCTGAGGATGACCGCATTCTTTTCGTCGTTGCGGAAGTAGCGGCCACGCAGCAAAGGAATCCTCATCGTCTGAAAGAACTCCGGACCAACCCAGTTGGGATAGATCATGATGCGGCGGCCGTCGACGTCGATGCTGGTGATCATCACCATTGTGTTCACCAGCGGAGGAACCCTCGCTATCGAGACGAATGTCACGCCGGGAACTGCCCGCAGCCGGTTCTGCAACTGATCGAGGTAAGCCTGCGCCTGGGCAGGCGCGAACCCATGCTCACTCATTCCTGGATCGATGGACAGCACCTGCTCATAGCCAAATCCAGGGTCGGAATAGAGCGTGTGCAGCGTCGCGCGCACCAGCAATCCAGCCAGGATGAGCAGCACACAACTGGCGCCCACCTGCGCACAAACGACGAACTGATGCCAGAGGGAGCGATTCTTTTTCCGGCGAACCATCTGCAGCGTGGGCAGCAATCCAAAAAGGAGTGCTGCGACAAAACCCATCGCGGTGGTGAATAAGAAGACTCGCCAGTCGGGCAGCGCACTCATCCAGGCCGGGGCATTTGAATACACCAGCACGAGGCGTAGAACGCCGTAGCTGAGTGGCAATGCGGCAATGGAGCCGAGTAAGCCCAGCAGCAGATTCTCAGTGAGCAGTTGGCGAAAGACGCGCAACTTGCGGGCGCCAAGGTCGAATCGCAGCTGGATCTCCCGCTGCCTGCCGGCTCCGCGCGCCATCAGCAACCCGCCGAGATTGGCACAAGCAATGGCGAGAATCAGGAACACCAATAGCCCGACAATCGCGAGCACTGGCGGTTGCCCGGTCCGCCCTCAAACGAGAAGAAATGAGCGCCAGGGGTGACGACAATGTATTCGTGGTCCCAGATTACGGTTGGGTAAATCTTCCGCAACTGGTTGGTGAGTGAAAGCAGTTCCTGTTCCGCACTCGACGCTGCTGACGCCCGGAGCCAGGCGTCCCCACATCCCGATCAATCCTTCGAACTTCGGATCGGCGAGAGGTTTGCTGCCTTCAACAAAATAGGAGTGCTGCAACAGAGGGAGCCAGAGGTCAGGATTGTCTGTGCCGAGGCTGGCGAATGTCTCTGCAGCAACGCCGATTACCGTGGCTGGCTTTCCACCCAGACGGATCGACTTGCCGACGATCGATGGATCGCCATCGAACTTTCTTTGCCAGAGGCGGAAACTCAAAACACAGACCGGCGCGGAAGCGGCGTCATCACGCGCGGCATCGAACAGGCGTCCGGTCGCGGCAGAGCCGCCCAGTTCGCTGAAGTAATTGGAGCTGACAAAAGTGGCGCTGACGCGCTGTTCATCCTGGTTCAGCACCATGGGCGCGGCACCCATGGTTGCCATCACGGCGGAAAGCGATTTTGCGTTGTCGCGATAGTAGGCGATCGACGCATACGGCACGCCGGGGGTAATGTTCTCCGGAGACCGCCGCTGAATGCGGACCACGGTTGCGGGGTCGCGCACGGGAATGGATTGCAGCGCGGCGATGTTGTACAGGCTGAACGCCAGAGTGCAGACGCCGATGCCGAGTGCAAGAACCACGATTGCGGTGACTGAGAATCCCGGTGACTTGGCCAGGATGCGCGCACCGAAGCGCAGGTCCTGCACAATGGACACAAGCCAGAGCGTTCCGCGGCTTTCGCGGCAGTCTTCCTTGATCTGCTCGAGGCCTCCGAATTCAAGGCGGGTCGCCCGGCGCGCTTCGGCTTCGGTCAGGCCCGCTTGAATCTTGTCCGCTACCTGCGTTTCGAAATGAAAGCGAAGCTCGGCGTCGAGCTCCTTTTCCATCCGACCTGTTTTTGAAAGCCGCTGAAACCAGTTCATGAGGGTTCTCCAAGTGGATGCTGCAGAATCATGGCCACGACTTCAGTCAGGCGCTCCCAGCTCTCCGTTTCGGTCTTGAGCTGCGTGCGGCCCTTTGCCGTCAGCCGATAAAACTTTGCCTCGCGGCCCGTCTCGGTCGGACCCCATTCGGCGACAAGAAAATTCTTGTTTTCCAGGCGATGAAGAGCGGGATACAGCGAGCCCTGCTGGATCTGCAGCGCTTCTTTCGAGATCATTTGAATGTGCTGCGCAATCGCATAGCCGTGAATCGGTCCGAGCGCGACGACCCGAAGAATGAGCAGGTCCAGGGTGCCTTGTGGAAGATCGAATTTGGATGGAGTCGTCATGCCTATCTCTTCTACATATACACGATGATGTGTAGAAGCGCAAGGGGTAATTGCGACAATAGGTCGCGAGTCGGCAAATGTTCTGGGATCCCTACTGACGAGATTGGCTCCTGACATTTGAGAAGATCCCGTACCGCGAGGTCAGGTCCCGGCGATGCTCGTCTGGCTCTTTTGTTGCTCGGAAAATATGTTTACCTATAAGTTATTAATTGAAACATAATTTCCGGATAGGCCACAATTCAACCGCAGTTACTCTGAATAGGCGTTGCAGCGTCTAATCTGCTGAGAACTACCTATGGAACGGCACAACAAAAACGCAAATCGTACGATTGTTTTCGCCTCAGCTCTGCCTGTGTTTATTGGCGCAATGACGCTTGTGCTGTGGGCAAATGACGTGCGCCAGGACCGCAAGCACACCGTGACTGTGAATGAACCGACGCCAATTTTTGCAGACAGGGGACACGGCTGCGATAAACGTCAGCAGATCGCAGTTGTGCAGCGAGGTGCAGTGCTCTCAGTTCGCCGGATCAGATATTGGAAGGATTGTGCGACGCTCGATGTAAATGCGCCGGATAGCCAGTTGGGCCACATTGTCCTTGGCGTTGGCGTGGTCGAAGTACAGCCGCCTCTCCCTTAGTTAGTGGTTGACCGTCTATGCGGAAGTTACTCTTGAAGCAACAGTTTGTGACGAAAAGAGCTCAAGCGCCGAGGCAAGCGCACCGAAATCAAGCGCCATTCACTGCTCATGGCAGGCTTGTGATACAGTTTGATCGATTTCCGCCAAAGATCAGCGCGCAGCCGCAATCACTCGAAAGATGTGCGACCCATACTTCTTGACAATGCCGGCCCCGATGCCCTGGACACTCAATAATTCGGCTTCATTCGCGGGTGCGTTCGCAGCAATGGTAAGCAGTGCTCGGTCGCCAAAGATTCGAAATGCGGGAACCCGCCTTCGTTTGGCTTCGCCTAAGCGCCATGAGCGCAGCGCTTGCTCTATCCGGCGCTGATCTGACTCAGGCACGGCCGCTACTTTGATTCCACCTGGCGTTCGTACCGCTGCTGCTCGAGCCCCCTTTGATTTCCCGGATTTCTTCAATAGCTTGCGTTTGGAAACTGAGCCTGCCGCCTCCTTCATGACGAAGAGCACCGGCATAGTCTCATTGGTCGTTCGCCCTGTTGGTGTAAGGCTCACCGTGCGATACGGAATCTGCTTGCCATCCTTTTCAAAGACGGCATCAGCAAAGATCAAAAGTCCTGCGCGGGCCATAGCGCCCAGAATCTCCTCGAAGTTGTCTCGGCTGATTTCGCTTCCTGGGTACAAATCCGTGTACAGTTTGCCAGTCGATCTCGTGCGGATCGCCTTCATTGCGCTCAACACTCGATAAAGGGCCGACCGCTCAGCGTCTGTTGCAGTTCGAAATCTTTGTGCAACGCATTTCGCTGGAGCACAAAAATCGCACACACCACAGCTAGCGGCGGTGTCCGAGCTGTCGCCAAAGTGGCGAACCAGCGACATCATGCGGCACTGGTTGTTTTCCGAGAAGCGAATCATCTGGTCGATCTGCGACCGCTTTTGCTCGCCCTGCGTTATGTAGGATGCTCGCCATACCTTCTCACCTTGGTTCACATTCTCCGCGAAGTCGAGGACCGCACCTTTATGGATCCAAAGCTTCTCGATGATCTTGTCGAACAGTTCATCCTCGATGCCCAGAGTCTTGCGAAGCTTTTCCTTGGGCTGAGGTTCGGACGGAAGATTTGAAAACACTCGGTCCATCAATGCAATATCGGGGTAATCCCGATTGAAGAAGAAGTCGTGGGTATGCCGATCTCCATAGGACTGCATGAGAATGGCGCGACTCGGATTTCCATCGCGCCCAGCGCGCCCGATCTCCTGGTAATAGCCTTCTACGCTGCCCGGCAGCGCGGTGTGAATCACGGTTCGAACATCCGGCTTATCGATACCCATTCCAAATGCAATGGTTGCCACCATGACATCGAGCTTTCCTTCCATAAATTCTTTCTGCACCCGGCGCCGCATTTCGGCGTCGAGGCCGGCATGGTAGCTGGCGACTTTGAACTCGGCCGCCCATTCTTCCGACAGATTCTCGGCCTGCTTGCGAGTTGGAGCATACACAATCGCGGGCCGGTGTCTGGCCTCTCTCAATATCTCCCGTGCGAGCGAAGGACGCTGGGAGGGTAAGGCTTCCACAATCTCGATCCCGATGTTTTCCCGGCGAAAACCGTGAATGAAATGGGTTGGCTCGATGAGGCCGAGCTGCGCGGCGATATCTTTCTGAACCAGAGGCGTCGCCGTGGCTGTGAGCGCCAGTACCGGAGCAGGGCGAAGGATTGGCAGATACTGGCCGAGCATCCGGTAGTCAGGACGAAAATCGTGCCCCCATTGCGATATGCAGTGCGCCTCGTCGATCGCAACCAGCGATGGCTTGTGCTTGGCCAACATTTCGGGGAAGCCTGTTACTCGAAGCCTTTCCGGCGCAATAAAGAGGAACTGTAGTTTGCCGGTCAAATAATCAGAACAGACCCTGCGGGATGCCTCGCGATCACGGCCTGAATGGATGCATTCGACGGCGAAGCCTCGCTCCTTGAGTTTATGGACCTGATCATCCATCAAAGCGATGAGTGGACTGATCACAAGTGTCGTTCCACCCCGAGCTAATCCCGGCAACTGGTAACAAAGCGACTTGCCCGAACCTGTCGGCATCACGAGCAGAGCATCTTTGCCCGCTGTGACTGCTTCGCAGACAGCTTCCTGGTTGGGTCTGAAAGCTGAGAAGCCGAACGCATTCTGAAGAAGTTCGGTGAGCGTTGCAAAAGCGGAGCATTTCTTTGCATCTTCGGGAACGCGAGATGCGAGACTTTTTGGTGAATCAGACAGCGTTTGCTCCGAGAATGGACGGCGTTGTTTGGCCCACCTTGCTGACAACTGAGCGAACGTATTCACTGATGCCACCTAGAAATGGTTCCAGCCGGGATTCGCCCTGCTGAATCTTTTTAAGAAATGCTTCCCACTGACCCGTCATCGCGGGACTCTTCACCTCGGGATGAACAACATCAATGAGATGGATACCCTTGTCTGTCGCTTCGAGATTCTTCCCCGCACGGACGATGAAGCCTCGCTTCAACAAAACCTCGATGATTGCCGCTCGCGTGGCAGGTGTGCCCAGACCAGTCTCCTTCATGGCTTCGGACAATTCCCGCTCATCCAGTGTCTGGCCCGCTGTCTGCATCGCAGTCAGCAGTGTGCCCTCAGTGAATCGCTTCGGGGGGCGGGTTTTCTTCTTCAGGGCTTCAATATTTGAGACGTCCTGGAGCTGTCCTTTGGCAAGTGTCACGGGAAGGACTTGCTCCGGTGCTCCCTCTTCAGCACTGCTTCTCGCTTCTCGTCGCCGCCCTTCCGCCCCGATGTCGAGTACCTTCCAGCCCATCTGTTGCACAAGGGTCCCCGTGGTTCGATAGCGGTCCACTATCTCTCCATTGGTGATCGCAGTAATCACGGTCGTCACTGCCTGTAGGTAATCGTCATGCCACATCATGAGGAAGCGCCGACAGATTAGGTCGTAGATCTTCCGCTCGTCTCCCGCAAGGTTTGCCTTCTCACCAGAAACAACTGTGGGAATGATGGCGTGATGATCGCTCACCTTGCTGTCGTCTACGAACCTCTTGCTCAAGGGGCGCTGTCCTGTGCGGGCAGCCAGTTGCTGCATATAACTCCGCGAAATCGCGGAGACGATATCTGGAGCGGTGGTGGCAACATCGGCGGAAAGATGGCGGCTATCGGTTCTCGGGTAACTGATTAGCTTATGCCGTTCGTAGAGAGCCTGGGCGAGGTCAAGCGTCTGTTGTGCGCTAAAACTGTAGAGACGATTGGCATGCCGCTGAAGTTCTGTAAGGTCGTACAGCAGCGGCGATTGCATCCGTTTTGTCTCGGAAGAGAGTGACTCAATGGCCGCTTTACCGGTTCGGCCGCGCAGGACGATGCGGTTGGCTTCTTCGCCATCGGCTGGCAGGCGGGATGCCTTTGCCAGGCCATCGTTATCGTTGCCAGGCTTCGCTTGAAAACGGAACCAGGTTCCTCGATAGCTCTCTTTGTTTGAACTCTCTTGTCCCTGAAATGTGGCTACGACCTCGATATAGTCTTCGGGGACGAAGATCCGGAGAGCAAGTTCCCGATCAACGATCATGGCGAGGGTCGGCGTCTGCACGCGCCCGACCGAAAGCTCCTCGTTGTAGACAATCGAATAGGCGCGCGAAAGATTCATCCCAACGAGCCAGTCAGCTCTGCTTCGGCCGGTGGCCGCATCCGCCAGGCGGTCGTAATCGCTTCCTGGACGAAGCGAGTCGAACCCTTTGCGGATGGCATCTGGAGTCAAAGAGGAAATCCAGAGTCTGCTGACAGGCTTTCTGCACCCTGCCGCTTCATAGATGTAGCGGAAGATAAGTTCCCCCTCTCGCCCGGCGTCTGTCGCACAGACGATTCGCGACACCCGGCCGGAGGTCAGGATTTTCCGCACCACCTCGAATTGGTCCTTGGTTTTCTCGTATACAACCAGCGGCCAATGCGCGGGCAGGATCGGCAGATGATCGAAGCGCCATTGCCGCCACTCAGGGGTGATCTCGTGAGGTTGAGCAAGGGAAACGAGGTGCCCGATCGCCCAAGTGACAACATAGCCGTTTCCCTGGAGATACCCTTTGCCTCGCACGTCGGCGCCGAGAACGCGGGCAATGTCTTGCGCGACTGATGGCTTTTCGGCAAGGATCGCAATGGTTTTGGAATCGCTTGCTTCCATGGGCAACCTCAGTTTACCGCTACCCTCCCTTTAGTTTGCCTCACCCTGAGATCGCGAGTGCCGTGACCCCCTGCGCTCACCGAGAGATTTGAATCTCAGATGGAATTGAAGATTCGTGATCGACTCTGATTTCTGAAGTCGGACGTTAGTAATAACTGGCCATGGACCGGTAGACTTTTCTCCATGCGCACATCGCGACTCCCACCTTCGACGAGTCAGCTGTATCAATGATTACCGAACAAGAACTCCGCCAGAAGTTGCGCAAGATCTCCGCGCTGTTCGAGGGAGCCACGACCACAGGAGAGCGTGATGCGGCGGCGGCGGCAATTGACCGGGTGCGGAGAGCCCTCGCCGCCGCAGAGCAGATTGAAAAGCCCGTTGAAACTCACTTCAAGCTCGTCGACCAGTGGAACCGGCGACTCTTCACCGCGCTTTGCCGCCGATACGGGCTCAAGCCATACCGGTACCCGCGCCAGCGCCGCACGACGGTTGTGGTTCGGGCGCCCAGGTCGTACATCGATAAGACGCTGTGGCCCGAATACATTCAGATTGAAAAGGCCTTACATGAATATTTGAATGAGGCGACTGAACGGATTATTCGAGAAGAAGTCTTCGGCAATTCCGATGAGGCAGAAGAGCAGGCGGGATGATGACGGACGCGAAACCTTCGATATTCCTTTTAATAACCCGCTCATTCTTAAGAAAGATCACCATGATCATCTGTCGCATTCGCGTTTCACTTCTCGACATGAGGCCTGTAATCTGGAGGCGCTTCGAACTCTTCGAGCCAAACGACCCTCAAACAGTTTCATCGAATTCTGCAAATCGTGATGGGCTGGGGAAACTATCACTTGCATGAATTTCGGGTTGGGACCAAGCGCTACGGGGTTCCGGACCCGGACTACGATGACCCCGGCGATGTCATTGTGGAAAGCAAGATCCTTCTCTCCGAGATCCTGCCCGCAGCAGGCGCAGAGATTAGCTATGTCTACGATTTCGGAGATAACTGGCGGCACTTGATTAAACTCGAAGAAATAGTTCCTGCCCAGCCGGAGGGCGAGTATCCGCGCGTGCTTGATGGAGCGCGGAGCTGCCCACCCAAGGATAGCGGAGGCATAACTGGCTATTCCAACCTGCTCAAAATCCTCATCGACCCGACCCATGAGGAGTATGAAGATATGCGCGGGTGGTCAGGCGAGACATTCAACGCAGAGGTGATTTCATTGAAAGAGATCAATCGCCGCCTGCGACGCAATCGATCCCTGTCGTCGAGGGTTTGACATCGTAATTGAGATGAAAGCAGATTCATGCACCAGATTGCCCGGTTCAGCGGAACAAGTTGCTTGCAACAGAAATGGGCGAAGACAGTGCCTTTCCCATTCTGCATTTTTCACAAACCGATAATATGCAACTATCGGGCAGTGACAGCCCAACCGAATCCGTGGCGATGATTTGCTCATCGCTGAAATTCTTTCGGGCAATGGCAGGCCGGGCACGGCGGACTTCCCACTACCCTCTTTGCTGAGTGGCTTTGCGCTTTGCTGCACACTGGGATCGCTGATGCCGGATCAGTATCTCGGAACTCGAACTGCCGGGGACCGCCACTATAGAATCAAGCACTTACCTTTAGAATGAGCCCGCACGGAAGCACTCTAGATTGGTCATCTAAGGTACTGATTTGACATATTTGGGCACGCCCGGCATGGCACAGTCTACGGCACAGCTGATTTAAAGCTAAGTTGGCTGGCTTTTTGCGTTCGATTTTCACATATGCGATTCATACACCAAGCGGAGAGTCAGTCGGTCGAACAATGATGATCTGCGAGCGCTCAATAATTACCAAATGCAGTTTCACATTCCAACCGGCGCAGAGGCGATCTTGGTTTTGGCAACCTAACGAGTGATAATGCAGAGCGTCTTTAGCGCACCGGCGGCATCCGGCATCGATCACTACTAAGGAATCTCTGCGCAACGCCGCGCCGCTACGCTAAAGACGCTCTGCATTATCGTGGATAATCTACCGAATGAGCTCGCCCGCGCAAAACGGATTCTATTAGCGAGCTGCTGTAATAGCGAATGGGAAACGTTTTGCGCGGGCAAGGTTCATTAGCGAGAGCAGAGATCAGATCTTCCGAGCTAATTAGCTACCGAATTGATGCCTGGTTGGACATCATAACGTGGATACGCCTGGCCGCCTTTCTACGGCGAGGATCTTCTATTCAACCTCCTAATTGCCTTAAGATGGCTTCGGCAGCCCATCAAAGTGTCACCACGTTTACCCATCAGATTACAAAGAATTGGGCGGTTCCGCATCCGACAAAGGTCGCACTGCAACAGCGTGACTCATCTCAATTCAATAAATCTAGAAGACTGATTTGTCCTATTTTCCGGTGAGTGCCGGATTTCGACAGGCCGTGAAAGGCTCTGCCCGGGATTCGACAAAGGTTAGATATGTATCTTGACCAGGACTTATGATTTGTTGGATCAGCGCTTGGATCGCGAGGGCCTCGAACTCTGACGTTCCACCTTGGGCTTAGGACTTCTGCAGACCGACAGTTGATCCAACCAAGTGCCGAATGCCCGATTGCCCAGCAGCCGTATTCGATGGTATTTTGCTTTTCGACGTCATTCCACACGCGATCTTACGAACTGAGTCTATTGCATTTAGTTGCATCAAAAACGCACTCCATAAAAAAATTACCCCACTTCGACTTTTGTAGGATGCGCATCGTTTCTTCGTACGCCTACTATCGGTGTCGAATTCGAGTCGATCAACACTAGGTTGTCAAAGATACAAGATGGTGTGTGGTGCTTAATCCGATATCGAAGCGATTCGACCACCACGAGCAGCAGAAGTCTGGGGTCAGGCCATCAAGGAGCGTGTATGTTACCAAGTATTCAAGTCCTTCAAGCTTCTAGCGAATTTGCATCTAAACCTGGCAAAAAACCGCAGCGCAGCTTCGCGAAGTACAATTGCCAGTTCCATCTCGCAACTCAGGGGCGTGCATACGATGGTGTACGTAGCGATTTACTGATGCACTCGCCGGGCCGAGCCGGGCGCCGCGGACTAGAACACTCCTGCCTCCGAATCCTCTTTCGACATGCCGCGCTGGATGCTGTGCCGAGACGCCATGATGGGGTAGCTCCCGTCCGTTTCGCCAGGCGAAGCCTCTTCGGTTTCGTGAAGAAAATAGCCTCCCTTCGGTTCAGTCGTTCTGTTATGGAGCTTTCTGGAGCTATTCGGTCGATTAGCATCTTTGCAATCGCAGGCGCTTTCGCATTCGCCGTAATATCAATGACTGTCGTGACATTACCAGCGCAAGCTCAAACCTCTCAAATTGTGGACACCATAATGTATGACACCTCAGGTAATCCAATTGAGGCGCAAGGCGGAGCTATCGCCCAATGGGGTTCGACCTTCTACTGGTATGGTGGCGCGTACTCCTCAAATGGGGATGGAGGCAACCAAACGGTCGGCGTCAACCTCTATACCTCGTCCGACTTAGTCCATTGGACAAGCCACGGAAACGTTATAGATCTCTCGTCCATTCCGGGCTGGTCCAACAGTCAATGGATCGGAAGGCCAAACGTCACTTACGTCAGTTCAACAAATCAGTACGTGATGTTTTCCGAATGGTCCGGCGGTGAAGGGGGAGATCGGAACGCGTTTACCATCTACACGAGCAGTTCTCCATACGGTCCGTTCACTTACTACTCATACAATTCTTATCCCTGCGGCTACACTATGGGAGACCTTGGCAAACCCCTCACAGATAGTACTGGATCATATATCTCCCTTACCGAAGATTACCCGTATACCAATGGATCGATTTGCATGGTAAGCATCAACTCAGATTTCCTAGGCCTTGGTTCGATCAAATCTGTGCTGACACCTTCCGGTGGTAAAGAAGCATCAGAGCTGCTCAAACCCGGCTCGGAATACGTATTGTTGACCTCGGATACTAACGGCTGGAACTCAAGCGGAACCACTATGTGGTGGGCAACCAGTATGGCTGGCCCGTGGAATTGGGGATATTACATCACCACGAGCCCATCTAGCAGCAACTCTTTCGATACTCAACACGATCAGGTCCTGGCTATCACCGGAACTTCGGGGACAGCCTATGTCTACCTTGGAGACCGATGGACTAATTTCGGTGGCAGTTCAGGGCCGGGACAGAATATGTTCTACCCAATTACTTTTGACGCGTCCGAAGACTATTTCCCAACCCTGTACGGAGATACGAATTGGTATCTAAATATAGGTGCTGGAACCTGGAGCACGTCGCCTTTAACATCTCCAATCACCTCTGGAAATACCTACTATATAACGTCCGAGAGCAGTGGGTTGTTATTGGATGATCCCGCGTTTTCTACTTCCAATGGGACTGGGATGATCCAGTGGCAAGAGAACGGGGGTACCAACCAACAGTGGACCGCGACGGCCGTAGGGTCTTATTGGACGTTTACGAACGTCGCTAGCGGACTTCTCCTTGAGGATCCCGGCTTCTCTACGACGGAAGGCACACAACTTGATCAGTGGGAAAGCAATGGCGGAAGCAACCAGCGATGGGCCGTAATCGCAGTAGGCGACGGATCCTACGAGCTCATGAATGCAGTCAGTGGGCAATTGATGGATGTCTATGGTAACTCCAACAGTAATGACGCCCCGATCATCCAGTTGCCCAATAACGGCAACACAAATCAACACTGGACATTTCAGGCTCAGTAATGGGCGCTGACCGGTCCGATGATTCACAATTCAAAGGAGGCAATGAATGCCAAGCTTTATTCACCGTCTATTGCGGGCCCTGACATTGGGACTGTTCGCGATTTCTGCTGCCGCGGCATTCGGCCAAGGCACGGGCGCGAGCTTAACCGGACAAATAACCGACACGACCGGCGCGGTGATATCGAACGCAACGGTTTCCGCGAAGGACATAGACACGAACCTTGTCCGGACTGGGATCACCAATGGGAACGGCGTTTATCTCATCAGCACGCTGCCGCCAGGCAGGTACTCACTGTCCGTCCAGGCGAAGGGCTTCACGAGTTACCTACAGACGGGAATCATACTTTCAGTCAATGTTGCCTCCACGCAAAACGTGGCACTGAAGCCTGGGAGTACAACTGAAACTGTTACGGTCACTTCGAATGCCGAGTTGATTAATACGACTACCCCTGAGCTCGGCATGACGGTCAACGAGGAGTCAATTTCCCAGTTGCCCCTGAATGGTCGCGATCCTTCGACTCTCGTCTTTCTCGCTCCCGGTGTTGTCAACGCCAGCTATGGAGTTGGGTACCTCCAGAGCAGCCTGTCGTTTCCGACTGAGACGGGAGCGTCGGCAGGTGGCGGACGTCAGGGAAGCACATACTACCTGTTGAATGGCGTGCCCAACATGGATACCTATCTCGGGCTGGCGGCCCCATTCCCCAATGCCGACGCGACACAGGAATTTCGCGTCATCAGCAACAATTTTAGCGCCGCCTACGGCTTTGCACCTGGCGCAGTCGTCAGCATAGACACCAAGAGCGGAACCAACCAATTTCATGGAGGAGCCTTCGAGTTCCTCCGCGATCAGGCGTTCAACGCCGCGAACTGGTTTAGCCACGTAGTAGACCCCTTGCACCGAAACCAGTACGGCGGCTATTTGGGCGGCCCGATTATGAAAAACAAATTATTCTTTTTTACCAACTATCAGGCAACTCGATCCGCCACCGCATCAGCGTCCAATTTTACTCAAACCCCCACTGCGGCCATGCTTAATGGAGATTTCAGCGGTATATCGACGAATGGCCAGGAGACCTTGGCTGCCCCATTCCATATGGTTAATGGGGTTCCTAACCAGATCAACCCGGCGCTTTTCAATTCGGTGGCGGTTACCATATCCAAAACAGCGTTGCCCGTGGGACAACAACCGAATGGCGGAGTGTATTACACCAGCGCGGCACTGATCAACAACTACGACGAGGGAACGGGCAGGCTCGACTATGACATCTCTCCTTCGCAACGGATAGTGATAAGCAGCTTCGTCAACAACCTGACCGAACCCTCGGGCGACGTTCCAGGCGACATTCTCTCCATGCTCGTGGAGAGCACCTATACTGGCACGTACGCCGAGCGGCAGCAGTACTACAACGAGACATTGAATCATATATGGACCATCAATCCCAGTACCGTCAACGTTGCTTCGATCTTCTGGACGCAGATGGCCGCGCACGCCGGATCACCCGCCCTTACGAGTACCGGTCAACCATTTTGCTGGTCCAAGTATGTCAATGTTACTGAACCGGCGGGCTCTTGCTATCTCGAGGGTTTTACAGTTGGGGACGGTGGTTTTTATACAGGCTACTTTGTGCCATCGCAGGAAGAGCGCACCACCTACGGTCTGTACGACAACTTTACGAAGACGTTAGGTCGGCATACTCTGCAGTTCGGAGCAGATATCCAGCATCAGTTTGCCGAAGAGTACACCCAATACCCAACCGCGCCGGAGATGTACTTTAGCGGACAGTATACAAATAATGGATTGGCAGATTTCTTACTCGGTGACCTATATTCAATCTTTCAGGGGGCGGGTGAAGTTGCCGATGTCGCTGGTTGGCAGCCAGGCTTCTATGGGCAGGATCAGTTCCGGTGGCGTCCGAACGTCACTTTCACGGCCGGCTTACGTTGGGACCCGAATACTCCACCGCAGATCGCCAACGGACGCGCGGCGACATTTGTCCCAGGTCAGCAGAGTACTGTCTATCCGAATGCTCCAGCGGGGCTCGTATTTCCGGGAGACTCCGGGGTCGGCGATGGTCTAATGCGTACCACCTACGGTTATTGGGAGCCGCGCATTGGTGTCGCTTGGCAGCCGAAGCAGCTACCGAACACTTCCATTCGCGCAGGCTTCGGGTTGTTCACTTCTCCAATGATCTATTCGGCATACAACCATACTGCCGATAACAGTCCCTTTGCCCCGACCTTTACGTATGAAGGTACAAGCACGCAAGGATCGACTCCCGGCGTGCCGCTTTCTCTTGCAAACCCATGGGCTGGCTTTGCAGGCACAAACAGCCAGAGCCCCTTTCCACCCTTCGCCTCGGCAAGCTATAGACCGCCAGAGAGCGCGACCTTCACGCCTGGCCTGGAGATCCCTGCCACGATTTCTCCGAATTTCAAGCTCGGTATGACGGAAAGCTGGAATCTCTCGCTTCAGCAAGGTATTGGCCAGAACATGGTCGTTACGCTTGCCTATGTGGGTAGCGAGAGCTACCACCAGTCCCTCGCCATCGATATGAACCCCGGGGTCTATGCTTCCGGCGACGCTCGCAGCACCTATCCGGCGTTCGGAGCGATCCTCGACACCGTCAGTTCGGGTACGGCCAGCTACAACTCGATGCAGGCCACAATAGAGCGCAAGTTGGCGCGCGGATTGCAGCTCCAGTCCAATCTTACCTGGTCGAAATCGATAGACGACTCCAGTTCGTCGAATCTCAGTGCCGGCTACCCTGCATTGCCCAATCCATTCAATCTTCGATTTAATCGTGGCATTTCCACAGGAAACTTCCCCCTGATGTGGGTCAGCAACTTCGTCTACACCTCTCCCGCACTGAACAGGCACAAATTACTGGTCGAGGAGTTACTGGGGCGCTGGGAAGTCAGTGGAATCTACACTTGGATGTCTGGCCCAGGCTTCGGCATCGGGGGCGGTCTCAATGGAGGCAACAACTCCGGAGCATTACAATACGGGGACCGCGCAGACTTTGTGCCAGGAGCAGGCTTGAACGTCCGACGTGGCAACGATTTTCAGTGGACAAAAGACTACTTCAATATAAATGCATTTCAAGTGAATGCTCCGGGTACATTCGGAAATACCCCGAAGAACTTCATACTGGGACCGCCGCAGCAGTGGGGCGATGCGGGTATCGACAAGAACTGGACGATCGCGGAAAAGTACAATCTGCAGTTCCGTTGGGAGATGTTTAACGTCTTCAATCACCCGTCCTTTGGTAACCCCGATGCGAGCAACCAGATCAGCGCTACGGGGGTGAACGAAGGTGGCCAGGAAGGTCAGATTACCTCAAGCGGCTTTGAACCGGCCCGTGTGCAGCAGGGGGCTGTCAAATTCACATTCTAACGTGGTTCTTGTGGCAGTCCGGGTCAATTATGGTCCGGACTGCTCAATACGGCAAGTGAGCCGCGTAGGCTGGAATGGGAAAGCTCGGCCGCTATGACAGCGGAAGGGGGCTAATGATGCTGCGGAAGAAGAGAGTTGACTTCATCGGTGCTGTGCGACTCGCTCGCATCAGTGAATGAACTCGACTTTTGGCGGATTTGCCGCAATAGAGTTTCAAGATATGCTTCTTTTCAAGAAGCGAAAAGCGAAAGGCCTTTCCCCTATGTCACCACTTACTCGCCGGGATTTTCTCAGCGAAGTAGCTATGGTTGGAACCGTTTCTGCTTTGCGGCTGAACGCCTCCTCCGGAACGGATCACGACTCATTGCCGGAACGACGTGCAAACTTTGACCCCAATTGGCGTTTCCTGCTTGGTGACCGCGAAGGCGCACACCTGCCCGCTTTTCAGGATGTCACTTGGCGGAGTCTTGACCTTCCCCACGATTGGAGCATCGAGGGTGATTTCGACAAGAACAACCCCGCTGGGGGAAATGGAGCCTACTTGCCAACCGGTATCGGCTGGTACCGCAAGAACTTTATCTTGCCTTCTTCCGCCCGCAGCAGATGCATCGCTCTCCAGTTCGACGGGGTTTATCAGCGCAGCGAGGTGTGGATCAACGGCATCTCCCTGGGCATGCGCCCGTACGGCTTCATCAGCTTCTCCTATGACCTCACGCCGCACCTTGCCGCGCCCGGTAGGCCCAACCAAGTTGCAGTGCGTGTCGACAACTCTCTCCAGACCAACTGTCGTTGGTACTCAGGCTCCGGCATCTACCGTCATACTTGGCTCCGGATTACCGATCCGATCCACATCGCTGAGAATGGCATCTGTATTCGTACGCTCTCCATCACGGATGAATACGCCACCATTGAGATCGCCACCGACCTTCGCAATACGTGCAATCAGGATGCAGACCTCGAACTCAGCACCGAAATTCTCTCGGCCACCGGTGAGATCGTCCAGCAGATCACAACTCCCCACCTCCTCGTGAAGGACACCGAAGACACGTTAGTAGAGACGCTCAAAGTCGCCTCGCCGGCGCTCTGGTCGACAACCACGCCACACCTCTATCGTGCCCGCTGCACTATACACTCTCGTGGTACTCAGATCGACCAGGACACAGTTAGCTTTGGCATTCGACATATCGCCTTCGATGTCGATCGTGGTTTCCTGCTCAACGGCAAACACGTCAAGTTGAACGGAGTCTGTATCCACGGCGACGGTGGCGCGGTTGGCACTGCCGTACCCGAGCGTCTGTGGGAGCGCCGTCTAGAGCTCCTGCAGCAGATGGGATGCAACGCCGTCCGTCTCTGCCACAACCCGCCCGCGCCGGAGTTGCTTGACTTGCTGGACCGCATGGGCTTTCTGGTAATGGATGAAGCATTCGACGAATGGCGCGAAGCGAAGGGAGGCACGCCAGTCTACGGCTATCACCGCTACTTCGAGGAGTGGTCGGAGCGTGATCTTACTGCCATGATCGAACGCGACCGCAACCATCCATCCATCGTTATCTGGAGCGCAGGCAATGAGGTTCCCGACCAGACAGTTCCAGATGGACCCGCCACCTTGCAGCGCCTAATAGACGTCATCCACAGCAAGGATCCCACCCGGCCGATCACGGTCGCCTGCGACCAGATCGCCGCTGAGCCCAAGGCCACGCCCCCGGCCTTCCTTCAGAAGCTTGACGTCGTCGGATACAACTACGTTGATCGTTGGCGCGACCGCCGCGAGAAGTATTACAGCATTGATCGGTGCGACGATCCGCGGCGCCTTTTTATTGGGACCGAAAGCTCTGCTGTGCGAGGTGCACGCGGAATCTACTTTACCCCGCAGCCGATCGACGACATCTTCGAGCTGCCCACGAATAATCTCATTGAAGTGGAGCAGCAGCAGAAGTTCGTGCAGACCTACGACTACGTGAGCGGCGACTTTCTCTGGGTCGGTATCGACTATCTCGGTGAGGCGCACTGGCCGAATAAGCTCGCAGTGAGCGGGGCGCTCGACACATGCGGTTTCACCAAGGACAGTTTCTACTTCTATCAAAGCCTCTGGACGAAAGAGCCGGTTCTGCATCTACAGCCTCACTGGAACTGGGCCGGCAAAGAAGGGAAGATCATCACCGTTACCTGCTTCACGAACTGCGAAACGGTCGAGCTCTTTCTGAACGGCATAAGCCTTGGCGTGAAGGGCTATACCTTTCCTCGACTCGGCATGGTTGGCTACTATGGCCACTATCCACTACGCGCCAGTGCTCTCCGCACAACCGCGGACCTTCATCTCACCTGGGATGTGCCCTACGCCCCCGGCACACTCACGGCGAAGGGCATCAAAAACGGAGTCTCAATAGGCCCCGTTGAGGTCCACACCACGGAAGAGCCCAACAAGCTTGCACTATTTGCAGACAGGCAACGTATACGTGCAGCACCCGACGACCTCACTCATGTCACCGTCGCCGTACAGGACGTCAAGGGCCGCACCGTTCCTACTGCCGACAACCCCATCACTTTCGCTCTCGTGGGTTCAGGCCGTATTATCGGCGTCGACAACGGCCAGCCCGACAACCATGAGCCCTATCAAGGCAACAGACGTCGCGCCTTCAATGGACTAGCTCTCGTTCTCGTCCAATCAAACGGGCGTCCGGGACAGATTACCCTATCTGCATCTGCTCCATCGCTAGCCTCATCGCATATCACGATCAATGTGAATGATTGATTGAGCACCATGGCGCCTGCGGCCTATGCGATTTCTGAACTTCTGGCGAGAGTGACAACATGATTCGAGAGCGGGTCTAATCGACGCGAAGCGAATGAGATTGACATGGACGCAAATGCGTGAAAGCGAGCCAATGGTCAATTGGCTCCAGTTGTTCGCAACTAAGACTGCACCCGCTAGTGTGAATGTCTAGGAATGATCCCTGCACCAACATTGTGCAGTAATGCTTGTAACATGATGAATCCGAAGAGGCCGTCCATCACCGATAGTGGAGTATACGATCTATGACGCACAAGAACGGCTCGTGGCGACTCTTTAATGTAGAGACATACTGCCTTCGGGTAATGGGTCAATTGATAATTGGGATTATTACCCCGATTCTATCCGCTCAGCAGCCGTCCCAGTCGTGGGTGGGTACCTGGGCTACGGCGGCCATGCGGGACAATTCCGGCAACGTCTTTCACAACCAAACTCTGCGCCAGATCGTGCACACAACGATTGGAGGAAGCAGGGTCCGCATACGGATATCAAACCTCTTTGGAACCCAGCCCCTGGAAATCCAAGATGTCCACATTGCGCTGAACGCGAAGGGCACAGCAATTCAGACCGCTACCGATCATCAGGCGCGATTCGGGGGGCAGGCGAAGGTTGTGATCGCGCCCGGAACAATCGCAACCACCGATCCTGTTGACTTCTCCCTGCCTCCTCTGGCGACCGTCGCTATCAGCATGTACTTGCCCAAGTTCACCGGCCCCGTCACCTTCCACGCGTGGGCTCACCATTCCAACTATGTTGCGACGGGAGATGTAAGCAGCAGTCCTGATCTGGGGGAGCCGAAAACGATCGGGAGTAGCTATTTTCTCAGCGGTGTAGACGTCTGGAACACCGCCAATGGTGCGGTAGTTGTGGCCCTGGGCGCCTCGATCACGGAGGGGTATAAAGCGGAGGACAACGAGCGATGGACCGAAGAATTGGCCCGGAGGCTCGTAAATGCGGGACTCAGGATTGGAGTGCTTAACATGGGCATCAATGGAAATCGACTGCTCGTGGCCGGCAACGGCGTCAGCGCTGCCAGTCGCTTCGATCGCGACGTCCTGAAACAGACTGGCGTCCGATGGGTGATCTTCTCCGATGATCCGATCAACGATCTTGGAATGACGAGACCTTCTCCGACCGGAGCAGAACTGATCGCTGCTCTCCGAGACCTGATTGCCAGGGCTCACGCGCGACAGCTTAACTTTTTGTGCTCGACCCTGACGCCGTTTGAGGGGGCGGCATACTGGACCGCGGAAGAAGAGAAGGCAAGGGAGCTCGTGAACAGATATATCCGCAGTAAAGCCAGCGGCTGCGATGCGATTGTCGATCAGGCCCGTGCGACTCGCGATCCGGATCATCCGACGCGCTTTCTGCCGGCCTATGACAGTGGCGACCACCTGCATCCTAACGCTGCCGGTCATGCCGCCATTGCACGGGCTGTTCCGCTGGGGTTCTTTGCATCGAGCAAGTGAGTTATAACGGTGGCCAGGGCCCATGGAATGCGTCTGTCATCGGACGCAGTCGATTAAGGAAGAAGTGAGTCATGAGCATCAACAATCAGACTCGGATCGTTCGGTTTTGGGCGGTGCTGAGTTAGTATGCTTCTTGTCACGATTCGGCCGGGGAGACAGATGAAGAAAAAACATCTAAGTGAGAAGCTAGGAACGGCTCAGTTATGAATAAGCTCTATGACAATGCTCAAGCGGCTTTAGACGGCATTCTTTTTGACGAAATGGTCCTCGCAGTTGGAGGCTTTGGGCTATGTGGGATTCCAGAAGCTCTTATTGCCGCACTGCATGGGAGTGGGGTTGCTCGACTGACAATTGCCAGTAACAACATTGGAACTGACGATTTTGGCCTTGGCTTGCTGCTAAAGACGAGACAGATCAAGAAAATGATTTCAAGCTACGTTGGCGAAAATGCTGAGGCTGGGCGGCAGTACATTACCGGAGAACTGGAGGTCGAGTTTACCCCTCAGGGCACGCTGGCAGAGCGCCTCCGCGCTGGGGGTTCCGGCATTCCTGGATTCTATACACGCACCGGGGTGGGGACTATCGTATCCAACGGCAAAGAAACAAAGGAATTTGACGGCCGAACCTACATCTTGGAGAGGGCCATACGTGCGGACGTTGCGTTAGTAAAAGCGTGGAAAGCGGATACGCAAGGCAATCTCGTCTTCCGTAAAACCGCGCGCAACTTCAACCCTCTCGTCGCGATGTGTGGATACGTTACGGTCGCCGAAGCTGAGATCCTCGTCGCGCCCGGCGACATCGATCCAGATCATGTGCATACTCCCGGCATTTTCGTTCAGCGTCTGGTACACAACCCGAATCCGGAGAAGCGCATAGAAGTCCGTACAACCAGGAGGATATAGCTTGTGCCTTGGAATCGTGAACAAATGGCGCAGCGCGCAGCGTCCGAACTGGCAGATGGTTCGTACGTAAATCTTGGTATCGGTATTCCGACTCTTGTCGCGAGTTATATTCCTTCCCACATCAATGTCATCCTTCATTCTGAAAACGGACTATTAGGAATCGGACCTTTTCCCGAAGAATCGGAGATCGATCCGGATCAGATCAATGCGGGAAAGCAAACCATCACCGCTCTGCCCGGAGCGAGCTATTTTTCTAGCGCAGATTCGTTTGCAATGATCCGAGGGGGGCATGTCGATTTAGCTCTATTGGGCGGAATGCAGGTTTCGGAAAGAGGGGACCTCGCGAACTGGTTTGTGCCAGGGAAGATGGTGAAGGGGATGGGGGGTGCGATGGATCTGGTTGCTGGAGTCAAACGTGTCGTGGTGATTATGGAGCACACCACAAAGAGCGGTTCCGCCAAGATCCTCAAGGAATGCACCATGCCGCTGACAGCGAAGGGCGCAGTTGACCGAATCATTACCGACCTTTGCGTGATTGATGTCACTACGGAGGGACTTCGGTTAGTGGAACTCGCATCGGGGGTAACCGCGGAAGAGGTTCGCGCAAAAACGGAGGCAGTGGTTCAGTAATCAATTGCGAAAGGAGTTCGTCATTGTATGAGCATAGTAGTCATTGCCGCAAAACGCACTCCAATCGGCTCCTTCATGGGGTCGCTTAAAGACATCTCTGCAGTTGACCTCGGAGTGCAAGCTGCCCGAGCTGTGCTTTCATGCTTGCCCCACGAAGAAGTGGCTGACGTGATTGTTGGGAACGTTCTTCAGTCTGGTGCTGGCATGAATCCAGGCCGTCAGGTTGCCATAAAGGCAGGCTTGCCCGCCACCGTGCCTGGGCAAACCATAAACCGTGTCTGTGGCAGCGGACTTCAATCTGTCATAAATGCGGTTCAGGCGCTCAAGGCTGGCGATGGAAATCTCTACATCGCAGGGGGCACCGAGAATATGTCGCGTGCCCCATTTCTCATACAAGACGTTAGAGCCGGATACCGTCTTGGTAATACCGAGTTGATCGACAGCATCCTTCGCGATGGCCTGACCGATCAATTTAATCACTGCCATATGGGTGTTACAGCAGAAAACGTCGCTTCTCGCTGGGGAATCACTCGGACCTCCCAGGATGCACTAGCGTGCGAAAGTCAACGTCGTGCTGCCACGGCCATTGCGCAAGGGTACTTTCAAACGGAAATTGTACCCGTCGAAGTGCGGCAGCGAAACGGGACCATCGAAACGTTCGAGCGAGATGAACATGTGCGTCCTGACACGACAATTGAAATTATCCAAGGGCTTCGACCTGTATTCAAGGCAGAAGGTGGCACGGTTACAGTCGCAAACGCCAGCGGTCTTAATGACGGCGCGGCCTTCTTGAGCTTAGCAACCGAGGAATACGCCAAGGCAAACGGTCTACCAATACTGGCGGAAGTCATGAGCTACGCTGTAACTGGCGTGGAACCTGAAGTGATGGGTATTGGCCCGATTAGAGCCGTTGCAAGAGCACTTGCCAACGCACGATTGCATCAGGAGGATATCGACCTGTTCGAAATCAATGAGGCATTCGCTGCCACCTCACTTGCTGTGGCTCAGCAACTTGACCTGGATATGGAAAGAGTCAACGTCAATGGAGGCTCCATCGCTCTCGGCCATCCGATTGGTGCTTCTGGCGCGCGGATTCTTGTGACGTTAATCCACGCGCTTAGGGCTAGAAAGAAAGAACTGGGTATTGCCAGTCTTTGCATCGGGGGAGGAATGGGAATCGCTTTGATTGTTCGCGCGCGCTGACGCCCCATCCCTTCTTTTGCTGTTGAGACAGCATGCAGGCGACCACACCATCTGTCTCTCCTTCAACTGTTTCCTGCAAGATAGCTTACCATTTCGGAAGCGTAGCCGGTGACAAAGGGCCAAAGGATTCAATCGATAAAAAGAAGAATGGCCAATTCGGCGCAGTCTGAATCAGAACTTGGGTGGCTCCGGTCAATGGCGTTGTTCTTCCAAAAAGGGAGTGCCACCGCCAGAGGGTCGACCTATCGGAATGTTTTTTTTCCAGCAAGGAGGGTTCTCTCTCGTAAGGGGACTGCCTGGCATTATTCCGCTGAGGCGTAGCGTGATCATTGAAGCCTCGACGAATAGGTTGGGGTTGGGAGAAAATTGGAATACGTGGTGGTATTTTATGGCGTGGCGACAAAGAAAGCGGAGAGCTAATGGGACCTCAGGGCGATGGCGAATTGTCGCACTCGCTCTCCTCATCATGTCGTGCAGAGTCGGCCTCTTTGCTCGAGCATCCGGGGCATATATCCGAAAGCTCTGGCAGGCACAGGATGGACTGCCGGAGCAAACAGTTCAAGCATTTGCTCAGACAAAAGATCACTATTTGTGGATCGGCACAACTGGCGGACTCCTTCGTTTCGACGGTGCCCGGTTTACAGACTTCAATATCGAGAACACACCGGAACTAAAGGAGAACAGCATATTCGCGCTGATGGCGTCGAAGGATGGGGACCTCTGGATTGGGACTGAAGGAGCGGGACTGCTCCGCTATCACCAGGGACAGTTTCAACCGTTTAGAGAAAGCGACGGATTGAATGACCGTTTTGTGCGTACGTTGCTGCAGGACAGACAAGGCACAGTTTGGGTGGGTACGGATACTGCTCTGCTGCGCGTTGTCGGGAATCGGCTCCAACGGGTCGACGGAACAAATGGAATTCCAATCATCGGGGTGCACTGCCTGGCTCTTGATCATTCCGGCGCACTGTGGGTAGGCGGCTCGCGTCTGCTCCGAATCGATGGCCCCCACGTTGAGGAATACCATCTTGGCGGACAAGGGAGCGAAAGCCAAGTCAAATCAGTTCTCGAAACACAGGATCACACAGTGTGGGCTGGCACGGTTTCAGGACTAGAGCGACTCCGGCCTGGTAGTCATTCCTTTGAAAGAGTGCCCGGAGTCCGTGGCACTGTTCGAGTGCTTCGACAAACAACTGATGGAGCGCTCTGGATTGGCATGATTGGAGATGGGATTCTGCGAAGAGTTGACGGCAAGATCTTCCGCTTTCCAGAGACTCTTCCCAGCAATACCGTACTGAACATCTTCGAAGACGATGAAACTAACATCTGGATCGGAACACAGGCCGGAATGTTGCGATTAACTCGTACTCCCGCCGAAGTCATCCGTCTTCCCCAATCGACCGATTCAGACTTTGGAACAATCTACCAAGACCGGGATGGGACCCTCTGGGTTGTTTCAACGGATATATTTCGACTGCGGAATGGAATTATCAGGCCGTCCTCCATTCCAGCTCTTGAAAATGCCCGCGCACGGGATATATTTCGGGACCGCAGGGGCGCCCTTTGGATAGGTACTGATGGCGACGGCCTCATCCGGATCGGTGGCAAGAACATTTTGCGGCTCAACAAAAGCAACGGCTTGGTAGATGACTTTATTCGAGCCATTATGGAAGATCGGGACGGTAGCATGTGGTTTGCTACCGATGTAGGCGTTAGTCACTGGATTTCGCACAAATTTGTCAATTATGGAATGCGAGATGGCCTTTCCTATTTCAGTATTCGCGCGCTCGTAGAGGACCACCGTGGTGACATTTGGATTGGGACTGACCGGGGCATCAGCCACTTGCATAATGGCAAGTTCCTAACCGATGCCGCAACAACGGCGCTCGTCCAGGAAAAGGTCTGGGCGATACATGAAGACCCAGATGGAGGCCTATGGTTTGGAACTCGAAATGACGGCCTGTATCGCTGGAAAAATGGCCGCCTAAATCACTACACAACGGCAGAAGGACTGGCGAGCAATAGCATCTATGAGATCCTTGAAGATGCTAAGGGAAACTTGTGGATAAGTGGCCCCAACGGCATATCTGTTCTCAATCGCCATCAACTTGACTTAGCCGCTGAGCAGCCAAACACACATATTTCGCTGACTCTCTATGCGATTTCCGACGAGGTCGAGAACACGCAAATCTATGGTGGAAGACAGCCTGCTGGCTGCCTTGGTCTCCATAATGATGTGTGGTTTCCGAGTAACAAGGGCCCAATTCATATCGTTTCAAGCAACTCAAGTATGAGCTATTCACCTCCGATAGTTATCAATGAAGTTTCCATCGATGGTCAGCCGATGACCGAAAACGGTCCGATTACATTGGAGCCTGAAGTCGAGAGAGTTGAGATTTCCTACGCGCCAATTCTCCTCCGCTCTCAAGAAGGGATGCGATTCCAATATAAACTCGATGGCTTTGATACAGGATGGATCGACTCATCGTCTCGGCGGACAGCAACCTATACTAACCTTCCTGCGGGCAAATATAGATTTCACGTCGTGGGATTTGAAGCAAGTGATCCAGCCGCAACAGAGGAAACCTCGTTAACGATAATTCAAAAGCCGCACTTCTACGGGACGTGGTGGTTCGCGATCGGGTGCATCCTGTTCATCTTCACGTTGGCGCTGGGCATCTATCGGGCTCGCCTATGGCAAGTCAAGATGCGTTTTCAGGCGGTGCTTGATGAACGCGGACGTTTGGCGCGGGAAATGCACGACACGGTGATTCAGGGTTGCACGAGCATATCTGCGCTCCTCGAGGCAGTTGCAAGTCAGGGTGAGCCGGCAGACCCCGTGGCGCACGATTTAATGGAACATGCTCGGGAACAGGCACGCGTAACAACCAATGAGGCGCGAGAGACGGTGCGGAACTGGCGCCAGAATAAACCAGCCGAGAGTATGTTGGTGCCGGCACTTCAGCGTTTGGCCGATAAGATCAGCAAAGAGTCGGGTATATCCGTTGCGTGTGAAGCGGAGGGAAAGCCATTTGTCTTGAACCAATTCGCCACCCACGAATTAATGATGATGGCCCGCGAGGCTATTTACAACGCAGTCTTCCATGCCGACCCGGCGAATATCGCAATGAAGGTGATCTTCGCCGATAATTATGTATCGCTCGGAGTAAAAGATGATGGCGCCGGCTTCGACCTTTCCATCCTTCCTTCGCAAGATGAACTTCACTATGGATTACTGGGAATGAAAGAGCGTGCTCGGGCCTTAGGCGGGACATTCAGACTGGATACGGAGATTGGTAAAGGTACGGAGTTGCAAATCCAGATTCCACGGGGGGCCTCCGCGGCGCAGAGCGCGATGCTGAGTGCATAATTATGGAGAATGAAGCCAAGATCACGGTCCTAATCGTAGACGATCATCCGATGATGCGTGTGGGAATCGCGGCAATTGTGAATGCGCGGAAAGACATGCTGACGGTTGGGCAGGCAGGGACCGGCGAACAAGCGGTGGAGTTGTTTGAGAAGCATCAACCGGATATTACGCTCATGGACCTTCGCCTGCCAGGAATGTCCGGAGTTGAGGCTATCCGTCAAATTCATAACAGCAGCCCCGAGGCGTGCATTGTAGTACTGACGACCTACGAGGGTGACGAAGATATTTATCAGGCTTTGGAGGCCGGCGCGCGTGCATACGTGATCAAAAGTATGCCTCATGAAGTTCTTATTAACGCATTACGCCGGGCGCATTCTGGACGCCAATATCTTCCCGCTCCTGTACTGCACGCGTTGACAGCGCGGATGCCTGACTCAGACCTCAGCTCGCGTGAACGCGAAGTACTCTCGTTGCTGGTGCGCGGGAAGAGCAACAAGCAAATTGCAGTCGACCTCGGGATTACAGAGGCAACAGTTAAAAGTCACGTGAGTACGATTCTCCTGCGCTTACAAGTTGATGATCGCACCCAGGCCGTGATTGCAGCTTTACGGCGTGGCCTTGAACACCTGTAGGCAGCCGGGACTTTGTAATTCCCGCTATCTTAAAAGGAAGCAAACCAATAGAAGTAGAATGACAGGTTCTAAGGCGAACAATCCGGCCTGCAATTGCGGCAGACATTTCGCCCAGTCGGGCGTGTAGGAGCGAGGTACATTTGAAAGCGATCCCATACGTAGTAACGATCCTGGTCTTCGCCTCTTCTGTTGCGGCCGCATCACCTCCCGAGACGATAGGCGAAACAATTACGATTCAGAGGAATGGTAGCGGCAGCGTGTTCGATGGTATTGGCGCAATTAGCGGAGGCGGAGGGAATTCCAGGCTCCTCATTGATTATCCAGAGCCCTATCGTAGCCAGATCCTAGATTATCTATTTAAGCCACATTACGGCGCAAATCTGCAAATTCTCAAAGTGGAAATTGGCGGGGACATGGATTCTACAGATGGATCCGAGCCAAGCCACATGCACACCCGGCATGACGAAAACTATAATCGCGGCTACGAGTGGTGGCTGATGGAGCAGGCTAGGGCCAGGAATCCCGGAATTACGCTGGTGGCGCTGCCGTGGGGGGCTCCTGGCTGGGTCGGCAACGGGAATTACTGGTCGCAGGACATGATCGACTACATCTTGAAATGGCTGGAGCACGCGAAGTTCGATCATCATCTGACCATGAACTATATTGGAGGGCGCAATGAGAATGGCTGGAACGACGCATGGTACAAGGAACTGAGCGCAGCGCTTCGCGCCAACGGCCTCTCGTCAGTCAAAATCGTTGCCTCCGACGACTGGGCCCCGAAACTTGTGTGGGGCATAGCGTCCGACATGAAAAAGGATCCCGGTCTGTACCGGGCGATCGATGTTGTGGGCGATCACGGCCCCGGATGGGGTGTGTATCCCACTCCGACAGCCGAGTCGCTGGGAAAGCCCTTGTGGGACAGCGAGTCTCATTTTGACGACAAGGTCGCTCCCTATAATGAGGTCGCCCGCATTATCAACCGAAACTATCTGAGGGGCAGACTTGTCGCGACCATTTTCTGGCCTATGATCAGCGCCATCTACGACAATCTTCCGTTTGACAATGTGGGGCTAATCAAGTGCAACGAACCGTGGTCCGGCCATTACCGCATTACTCCGGCTTTGTGGGTCACGGCGCAAACGACTCAGTTCACAAAGCCAGGCTGGCGATATATCGACAGCGCGTCGGGCTTCCTCGGCGGGGATTCCACCGGCAAACATGACAGCTTCACGACTCTCAGGTCTCCGGACGGTCTAGATTTCAGCACGATTATCGAAACCGTGGATGACCGGCAGAAGCAAGCCATCCATATCCGCTTGCTGGGTTTTCGGAAGAAGACTCTCCACGTATGGACTACCGACCCCGCCTCCGCGGACCCGTCCAGGTGGTTTGTCAAACTCGCGGACCTTCATCCGGTTCAGGGCCTGTATTCTCTAGCCCTGGACCCGGGACGCGTGTATACGATAACCACGACTACTGGCCAGTCGAAGGCAGATGCGGCGTCGCCGCCCTCTGCCCCATTTCCCATTCCGTATGTCGATAATTTTGACGAGTATGCCGCCGGTAACTGGGAGTCGCCAAAGTACTTTTCTGACATCTATGGTGTCTTCGAGACGGCAAGGTGTGCGGGTGACCGGGAGGGCATCTGCCTTCGCCAGGAGGTTCCCGCGAAACCTATAGCATGGAAACCAAGTGCAAATCGTCCGTTTACGGAAATTGGCAATCTGGGTTGGTCGAACTACCGGGTGTCAAGCGACATCCTGCTGCAGCAACCAGGCTCCGTCGACCTCATCGGTCGGCTCTCCGGGATGAGCTACCGCGACATACCAAACTCATACGTGTTGCGTGTCTCCAACACAGGGACTTGGTCATTGCTCAAGACTACAAGCAAAGAGGAGCAAGCCACTCTGGCTCACGGGAAAGTCAGTGTTTTGGGCATCAACCACTGGCACAACCTTACCCTTACTTTTCAGGGTGAAACCATCACTGCAAAGATCGATCACGAGACGGTCGTCACACTCTCCGACTCCAGTTTTACCAAGGGAATGGTCGGTCTCGGCGTGGTTGGGTACATCCATGCTGAATTCGATAATTTCGAGATCGAGACGCTGGGAGACAGTCATGCGCCATAGAATTCGGAACATGCGGCCTGCGGGCATCATTTTGCGACTGACACTGGTTCTGCTTATCTGCTTCTGTGCCGCAGCGCGTGCGCAGTCCTACGCCATCGGGGCAGATGTGTCGTTTCTGGGAAACGCGGAGCAGCACGGAGTGATTTTCAAGGATCACGGCATCGCAAAGCCATGTCTCGAAATTCTGAAGGATCACGGATACAACTGGATTCGCCTGCGCATCTTCGTCCATCCTACGGTACTTCCGAACAATCTGCCGTACACCATTGCGCTGGCAAAGCAGGCGAAGAAACTGGGTTACAAATTCCTGCTCGACTTCCATTATTCCGACACCTGGGCCGATCCCGGCAAGCAGTTTATCCCCGCCGCCTGGCAGAGGAAAACGCACGCCGAGTTGGTGCTGGCGGTCTTCGATTACACGCGCGACACCATCGGCGCCTTCCGCGACGCTGGTGTCCTGCCGGATATGGTGCAAATCGGAAACGAGGTCACGAACGGCATGCTTTGGCCCGACGGAAAACTGCCGGAGAACTGGGATCATTTTGCGGAACTCGTGCAGGCCGGCATCAACGGAGTCGACGCCGGACGTGGGAACGGCGTGCGTCCGAAAATCATGATCCACATCGATCGCGGCGGCGACTCGGTGCGAACAAAGGCTTTCTTCGACAAGTTGCTTTCCTATGGCATTTCCTTCGACGTTATTGGGCAGTCGTATTACCCGTGGTGGCAGGGAAGCCTTATGGAACTGCGTGAGAACCTGGATTTCATGGCAAGGAGGTACGGAAAGAAAATTATCGTCGTCGAAACAGCCTATGACTGGAAGCCCGGCCGCTATATCGGGAAAGCTGCGCCGTTTCCGGAGACTCCCGCTGGCCAGCGGGACTTTCTCGAGGAGTTGAATCGCATCGTAATGCAGACTCCGGACGAACTGGGAGGCGGGATCTTCTGGTGGGAGCCCACGGCAGGCGGCGGCCTTGCAGCAAGCGACTTCTTTGATGGTCAGGGTAATGCGTTTCCAGTCCTCGAAGTATTTGACAAGTTCACTCGCCATTAGGGAACGCAGCCGCAATGAACCAGGGGAGAAGATCCGTGTTCTGGCGGTCGACGATCATCCAATCGTGCGCATCGCCATCGCCGCGATCATTTAGGGTTCGCCGGACATGACTGCGGTGGCGCAGACCGGCACCGAAGCGACCATCTTCATCGACGATCTCAAGCGTCTCGGCCATCAGTTCAGGAGCCGACGTGATTTGGATCACTCCAATTTCACAATAACTCAACGGCAAGTCGGCAGCGGTGCGGCATTGCATAGATCGGCCCTGGCTCCGCTGCGTCCCTGCTTGCATCCGGAAAACCAGGCAGTGCCAATTTTTGAGGACCAAACCGTCTTCGATGAGCGCATCGATGATGAAGCGAAAAGCAAGATTCCGGTGTGTGGATCGGAAAATGCGATTGAGCAGACAATCACTTGAGCGCTTTGTCGCCCTTTCGAAGATGTGAAACCTCCTGGGGCTTGCCAACCAATTAGTGAATGATAAGGGAAATTCTCATCAAGAGGCGCCCCAATTTGCGCCGGGCTTTCCGCAAGGGTGAGAATCCCGAAATACAATGCGATGAACCGTTCGATGCGTACTGGTGGCTCCGACGCAATTGGGGCGGAGGCGAGCGTATTGAGCACTGCCGCCCGCGATTGTTCCAATTCCGGGATTGTGAGATTGGCAAGGCGAGCCTTGCCAAACATCGAATGCTGCTACGTGCTCTCGTTTTATACTGCCACCTGCGTTTTTGGGGATTCCGGAGCAAGCACGTCCTTTCCACACCTCGTGGCTCATAACTGCCCTGCCGTCTTCAGGTCGTCGGCAAACGAGGCGAGCGACATTACGAGCGTCAAAGGCTTGCCGCTCAAAGGCACAGCGCCGTAACTGGCGTACCATCGGGCCGCACGATCGTTCTTCGCATCGATAATGAGCACAACGCCGCCGACCTCAGCCGCAGCGCGCAGGCAGCGCCGCGCGGCGGCGGCGAGGAGCTGGCCGCCGATACCTTGGCCCTGGCAACGTAGGTCTGTAGCAATGCGCGCGAGCCGGAACCCGGGAACATCGTGCCGGGCGAGGCCGCGGCGAACCGTCTCTGGCGTGTCAGCATAGGCCAGAGCGCCCGGAGCCAGACTATAGAAACCAAGAATGCTCTTGTTGTCCTCGTTATCAATTGCGAGAAAGGTCTTCGCGGCGCCAGATTCATGGCTTTGGCGGGCGTAACGTTCGAAGAAGTCATTCATGGCCGGATCGCCGCAATCGAAAGACTTCCGATCATGCTTTTTCGAGATTGGCTCTTCGTGCCAGGCGGGAACGCTCATCGCCGTTTCCGCGTGGGCTTTGGCATTCGAGCGATGGCTGCCCGCAGCTTAGCATTCGGGGCTGGCGGATTTTCGAGCAGGTTCAGCACCAAAAGGCTGTCACGCTCGGACAAGACGATACGCTCCGACTCCTCGATCACCGACTTGGCCTCCCGCAAGGCGGGTTGGAGAACAAACTCCGTCAGGTCCGTGTGCCTCAACGCTGCAGCGCGCACGAGTGTAGCCTTTTGTTCCGGTCGCAGCCGGAGGTTCATTCGTGGGTTGTCGTCCACGGCTACTCTAGGCATAGATTCCTCCTTGTGTACTTATTAAAAGCGTACATGGTTCCGAGGAGCTTGTCCAGACCCGCCTCCGGCGCGAATGAGGCGGCTCATACTCCACGCTTGCTGGTGGTGGCAGACTTCGATGAGAATAGGCGGCTGCACACGATAAAAATGGCTGACAGAATTCGTGAGAACCAGTACGGGCATCTACGATGCGGCCGGCAACCCTCAACCACGGCCGCAGCAGTCGGGCATTGGCATTACGTAGGCGCGCGCCCTGACTGGATTGGGATCGACGGCAAAGTGATGTACGATGTTGTTGTTCCGCTCGGATCCGTTCGGCGGAACACACGAGTTGCTTCCGTGCGGGCTGCTTGGAGGTGTTCTCGTGGAACTGTTCAGAAAGAACAATTCGAAGTATTACTGGTATGACTTCACGGTGCGCGGCGAGCGCTACCGCGGGTCCACCAAAGAGACCAACGAAACGAGAGCGCAAAAGGCTGCCGCTCTCAAACTCGCTGCCGCGATTAAGGGCAGCGACCCGCTCGACAGGAAGCCGCCCACGCTTCGTGAATACTCGAAGGATTTCCTTCAATGGGTGGAAACGGGACGGCTCGAGGCCGACAGCCGCCGGTATTACAGAAACGGCTGGCGACTATTGGAGCAGACGAAGATCGCCGGAATGCGCATGGACCAGATCAGCAAAGACGAGGTCGAGAAGCTGCAGTTTCCCGGATCGGCCTCGAACGGCAACAACGCCCTTACGGACGCTGCGGAGGATGTATTCCAAAGCCAAGGAGGACAAGCTGATCTTTGAGGTTCCCGACTTTGCGCTCTTCAAGGAACACGGGCGGTCGCTCCGCCTCAACGACGAAGCGGAAAGGAGGCTGTCAGCGGTGGCCGACCAGCCGCTGAAGGACATCATCGTGGTGATGCGCGACACCGGAATGCGCAACGCCCGCGAACTCTACTGCATGCGGGTGGAGAACGTGGATTTCGATGGCGGGACGATCTTCACGCCGGAAAGCAAGACGGAATCCGGCCGCCGGTTCATCCCTATGAGCAGCCGCGTGAAGCAGATTCTCGAGGCGCGCTGCGCGGGACGGAGCGAGGGCTGGGTGTGGATGTCGCGTTATAAGGGAAAGCACATTGGGGAAGGGATGGTCTACCGGCAGTGGGCGCGGGCACGACAAGCCGCGGGGCTGCCGCGCGAACTTGGTCCTTTACTGTGCGCGCCACGACTTCGGCAGCTTCGTGCTGGCGAAGACCGGAAATCTGAAAGCTGTTATGAACGCAATGGGCCACGGCGACGTAAGAAGCGCCATGGTCTACCAGCACCCGGAAGGGGAAATCATTCGCAACGCACTAAACGCACGGCACCTTTCGCGGCCCACCGTGCTCGACGACAACCAGGCAAATGCTTGAACCTAATTTGGATTGGTCCCCAAACAGCCTTTCGAGTTTGCTGATGCCGGATCAGCATGCGCCTCTCTGACATCTGTTTCCGGCGCCTGATGGACAGAACTTAAAGCCTAGCCCCTTTTTTATTGGTATCGCGAAAGCAGACCGGATTTTCCGCTCGAAGTGTTTACTCTTGAGTTATTTCCGGTTGGGCCACTGTCGTTAGCTAATAATATGTCCGGTATTCGTAGCAAGTGATATGTCCGCTTTAGCGGGCGGTGAGGATGGAGCCATGCATACGCGCATGGAGATCTATCCGAGGGCCGCGGTGGAGCGGGCTATGAAGCTGCAGGAAGTGCTTTTACGGGCGACGGCGGGGAAGATCAAGTGGTGGCAGGCAGCGGAGATGATCGGCATCAGCGAGCGCCAGATGCGCCGCTGGAAGAAGCGATATGAAGCCAGTGGCTTTGACGGATTGCTGGATCTACGGTGCGGGGTGCCGAGCAGGAGGCGGGTGCCGCAGGCTCAGGCAGAGCAAGTTGTCAGCTTGTATCGAGATCAGTACTTCGATCTGAACGTGCGACATTTTCACGAGAAGCTCGTCGAGGAACATCAGATCGGGTTGAGCTACACGTGGGTCAAGCAGGCGCTGCAAGCAGCCAGCCTGGTAAAGCGGAAGTCGAAGCGGGGAGTACACCGCAAGCGTCGGGAACGCCGCCCTCTGGCGGGGATGATGCTGCACATCGACGGCAGTGATCACCAGTGGTTTCAGGATGAGCGCCGGCACGACCTGATCGTGATCCTGGACGACGCCACCAGCGAGATCTATTACGCGCAGCTGGCCGAGGAAGAGACCACCGCCACAGTGATGGCTGGACTGCGGGCGGTGATCGAACTGAAGGGGCTGTTCTGTTCGCTCTATTCCGACCGCGGAGCCCACTTCTGGCTGACGCCGAAGAGCGGGGGCAAGTTCGATTACGACCGACCTACGCAGGTGGGCCGCGCCATGAAGGAACTGGGCGTGCATATGATCCCGGCCTACTCACCGCAGGCGCGGGGACGCTCAGAGCGCAATTTCTCCACCTGGCAGGGACGACTGCCACAGGAGCTGCGATTGCGCGGGATCCTCACACTGGAAGGGGCCAACACGTTTCTTTCCGAGCACTACATCGACGAGTTCAACAGCCGCTTTACGGTTCCGGCAGGGCAGCGCGGAACGGCATTCATATCCTGCCGGCACAGGAACCCGGAGATGATATTCACGCAACGCTACGAGCGCACCGTTGACCGGGACAACACCGTACGCTTTAATAACCTGGTCATGCAGCTCGAGCGCGCCCACTGGCGCCATACCTTGGCCGGATGCAAGGCAATCATCCATCAGCATCTGGACACTACCCTGACCCTCATGATCGCAGGACATCGCATCGGACACTACAGCGCACAAGGAGAGCTCTTGACGCCGCTCTCACAAAAACAAATCAAGGCCGTGGAAAAGACGTTTAGAGGAAAAGTCCAAAAGCAGACTTTCCCTCTAAACTTGCAAATCCCGCAAACAACGCGGGATTCGCACTTTCCCACCGCCTCTACGGCTACTACTGAATGATTTTGTTACTTGACCAAACCGGACACTTCACTTGCTCAGAAAAGCGGACATTTCTAGGTTCTTCGTCACATTTGGTGAACCACGGTTGGCACTTTGCCGGTGGTGCAGAGCGAGTTAGAAGTTGGACAGGCTCTGGCGGTCTCCGGTTCATGCCGATGGAGCGACGAACATTGGTACCGGATGCCGGTGAAGTGGCGTTGGATCAGCTGATGGTTGAGAGCGATACTCGGCTCGTCATGGTACTTCGAGCGACGGGCGAGGCTAGCCATTGCCCAGAATGCCGGCAAGAGTCACGGCGCATTCACAGCCGTTACAGGCGAAGGTTGAGTGATCTGCCCTGGGAAGGGCTTCCGGTGCGGATCGAACTGCGCGTGCGCCGGTTCTTTTGCGACAGCGAAGATTGCGGGCAGCAGATATTCACGGAACGCCTTCCGAAAACCGTACAGCGGTACTCGCGGCGTACGTGCCGGTTGAGCGCTTTCTCTCCAGCAGATTACGAGCGCGTTGGGCGGATCGGCAGGGTCTCGGCTTGCGAAGCAGCTCGGCATCCTGACCAGCGGTTCGACACTCCTTCGTCAGTTGCGCCGCAAGCTGATAAAGCCATCCGCTCAAGGGCCCCGGGTGCTGGGTATTGATGACTGGGCATGGCGAAAAGGGCATCGATATGGCACGATTCTCTGCGACCTTGAACGTGGCAAGGTCGTCGATCTGTTGCCGGACCGCAGTGCGGAAAGCACTGCGGAATGGCTTCGTGCTCATCCTGGAACGGAGATTGTCAGCCGCGATCGCGCCAGCTTATATGCCCAGGCAGCAACAATAGCTGCGCCACAAGCTGTGCAAGTTGCCGATCGTTGGCACCTGCTTCACAACTTGACCGAAGCATTCATCGGTGCACTCGTGCCGCACCATCGACTGTTGTCGGAGACGGCACAGGCTCTGGTAAAAGACGCAAAGGCATCTTCATCTCTTCCTACCGCGAAAGCGGACCAGCCGAACGCTCGAATCCAGGCTAAGCAGAGGCTGAATAGGGAACATCGCTTGGCAAAATATGAGGCCGTGATGGACCAAGTTCGCAAGGGCGTCACTCAGCATGAAATCGCTCGTAGCTGCGATGTCGGCATAAGAACGATTCGTCGATGGATCCGCGCTCAAGTGTTTCCGGAGCGACGGATCGCAAAGCGCCGCTCCAAGGTCGATCGACATCGCGAGTACCTCGAGCAGCGCTGGAATGAGGGATGTCACAATGCCACCCAACTCTGGCATGAATTACGCGAGCGAGGTTTCACCGGGCAATCGCCCATCGTCAGGCGTTGGGTTCGGAGTCACTATGGTTCACGACGGCATCGCACATGGCAGCAAACTCCGCCTTCTTCGCCACAGCCTTCGTCTCCACGGCAAACAGCTTGGAGCCTGCTGAAGGAGCCAGATGAGGGCAGCAACTACATCGCCGAACTATGTCGCCGGTCGGGGGAGATCGCAACCTGTGCTAGTGTGGCGCGGGAGTTCGTCCGCATTATTCGACAACGGGACGCGGCCGCCTGGCCGATCTGGAAGGACAGCGCAAGAAGCAGCTTGCTGGCAAGTTTCGCAAAACACCTCTGTCACGATGAAGCCGCGCTGCTTGCCGCCCTTCAACAACCCTGGAGCAACGGCCCAGTCGAAGGGCATGTTCACCGCTTGAAGCTGATCAAGCGCTCCATGTATGGCCGCGCCAAATTCGATCTGCTCAGACTGCGCGTCGTGAATGCCGACTGAAATCCAATCTCCTCAAGTCCTCATGAAGCATCGCGGTCCTTCATCAAATGTGACGAAGAACCCATTTCTACTTGCTAACGACATTTCCCAATGAGCCACTTCCCAATGAGCCACGATCCGCCCGGGCTCTTTTTCTAGAGTCTCGGAACTACCGGAACACTCATGGGATCGAGGAACGGTCGCCGCGGAAATGAACGTCCACCCGGTGCTTTCTATTCTTCGCACAACAGGATCATCGGGTCGACCGCGAGTGCCTGCCGCGCCGGGATCCACGCCGCCACAAGACCCACGCCCAGCATTGTAAGGACGACGCCGGCGAGCACCATCGGATCTCTCGGTGTGGCCTGATACACGATCGAAGCCAACACGTGCGTTGCGAGCAAGCCGAGAATCATGCCAACCGTGGAACCGATCGCCAACAGCCGGAAGGCGCGCCCAAGCGCAGCTCCCAGCACCCTGCGTTGATTTGCCCCCAGAGCCACGCGAATCCCAAGCTCGCGCAACCGCTTGCTCACCACGTACGACGCCATGCCGAAGACGCCGGTAATCGCGAGCATCGCACCCAACAGCCCTAGGACGCCCAACGCAACGGTGGCCACACGCGCGGCGAACAGAGCAGAGTCGAGTTCGCTGTTCCAGGTCTTGATTTCAAAGGGCAACGACGAATCTAGGCTGCGCAGGCTGCGTTGCAATGCGGCGGCGACCTCCTGTGGCTCCCGTTGCGATCGAACGACAAGCCAGGTATTACTACCGGGCTGCTGCAGGAACGAGTAGAACATCGCTGGCTGAGGATCTTCGGTCAGGGTTTCGTACTTGCCGTCCTCGACCACCCCGACTACCTGAATCCGTGTGCCGCCCCAGACTTTGTAATGGCTGCCAACAGCCTTGTTAACTCCACCCAGCACCTTGCGGGCAAATTCGCGATTGACTACGGCCACGAGCGGAGTTTTGTTGGTGTCATTCAATGTGAATGTTCGTCCCACAATCAACGCAACCCCTGACGCGCGGAAGTAGTCCCGTGAGACATTGAACTGCTGTGCGTCGGCAACGGAATTGGTCGGCCGGAAATCCGTAGCGTTGTCGGTGTAAACGGAGGAATCGTTGCCTCCAATGCTCAGCGGCAGCCGGTCGGCGTAGCCTACTGCGGTTACTCCCGGTATCGCCGCGGCCGCGTCGACCATTTTTCGCTGCATCTCGGTGCGTTGGTCACCCACATAACCACCCATTTGCAGATCGGTCTTCACCAGCATTACGCCTTGGGGCCGAAATCCATAGTCGCTCCGCAACGAACGTGCCAATCCCCTTACGGCCACCAGCGAGGCGGTAACCAAAACCGCGCAAATGGCGATCTGCAGTCCCAGCAGCAAATCGCGGAGGGTGAGGCGGCGCAGGCTGACCATGGCCGAACCGGAACGGATGATCTGCCAAGGATCGGCGCGCAGAACCTGGCGAACCGGAACTAGGGCAAAAACAATCCCGCTGAACACGGCCAGCAGCAACGCGAGTGCGTAGGTCTTTGCATCGGGATTCACTGGCACGTTGATGGGAATGTCGGGAATCGGACGCCAGGTGCTGAGCACGCGCAGAATGCTCACCGCTGCCGCCATACCGCAGACTCCCCCGGCCAGCGAAACTAGTAACGCTTCGGTGAAAAGCTGGCGGAAGATGAGTTTCCGGCTCGATCCGAGAGCCATGCGCACGGCGATCTCGCGCGAATGATCTGCGGCACGGGCGCCGAAGAGGCTGCCGAGATTTGCGCAAGCGGCCAGCAGAATGAGTCCGGCGAGAAGCATCAGCCCTGCCATGAAGGCGCGCGCGGGGCGGCCCAATGTGTCTCCTACAAGCCCCGGCCGAGACAAGCTGAACTTCAAACCGTCATCTTCTTTCGGGTAGGTTTTCGCCAGCGTCGCGGCGATGGTGTTCAGGTCCGATGCGGCCGCAGCAGGCGCTACCCCGGGCTTCAAATGGCCGATCACCCAGGTGAAATGTGAGCCGCGATTCTCCACCGGATCCCATCCACCCATTTGCGGCAGGTCCACAAGAGGAGCCCACAGGTCGGGCGCGAAGAAGAGTTCGGTTCCGCGAAAGCCGGGAGGCGCCACGCCCACGATCGTATAGGGATGTTTGTTGATTTCGACCGAACGACCCACGATGCTGCGATCGCCATTGAACAGCGTACGCCAGTAGGAATAGCTCAGCACGATATAGGGCACACTGTTCTTCCCATGGTCGTCGGAACTATGGAGAAAGCGCCCGAGATACGGCTGGATGCAGAGCGAATCGAAGTAGTTGACGCTGACCATGTACGGCCAGACGACCGACGGGTTGGCATTGCCGGTGTTAAGCCCGACGGAACCGATAATGTCATAGGACACCAGCGATTCGAAGCTGTGGTTACGATCGCGCAGGTCGATGTAATCGGGATACGACTGCGATGGAGTGCTTCCGCGTTCGAAGCTTCGCTCCAACATGTACAGGCTTTCCGAGTGAGGCACGTCCAGCGGCCGGAGCACCAGCGCATTCAGCACACTGAAGACCACCGCATTGGCGCCAATGGCCAGCGCCAGCGTGAGCACGGCGGTAACAGCGAATCCCGGGGACTTGCGCAACTGACGAAGGGCGATTCGTAAATCGGCGTTCATGCCTCCCCCTTTGTGATCTGAAAATGCGCGAGTCTGCGTCCGCACGTAGAATCGGGCTATGCCATGAATACGTCCGAAAGCGGGCTGTGGTTCCTGGCTTGATCTTTTCGATTCGATTGCCAGTTCATTGCCTGATCGCAACCGGAACGCCCGGCTAGCGAAGGTTCGGCAAAGGCGGCGTGCCGCTGATGGCGACTCCGTTAACAAATGCCTTTCGCTTCAGGCGATAGATGTACTCATCTGGGGGACCTCGGGATACCCTTGCAATTCGGACTCAAGACGTTTAATGGTGTGGCGTTTTCCTGCCAAAATTGCCACTCTATTTTGTCGGTTCAGGTTGATCCTGCCTCGCAGCGAAACGACCTCTTGCAAGCGATGGCGGCGGTCCCCCCTCAAGGTTGAATAGGGTAACGGCGTTCGGGTTATCCGCTTCGATTGAACGGGGGCGTGCTTGGGAATTTCTCTCGGTAATTGAACAGGGTTACTTAATCGGGATTGTTGGCGTCGATGTTTAAGTGGGGTTGATATGCACGTACCTGATGACAATCCGCTTCCGGGGCCGTGTTGGTTTTTTCATTGTCGCAGTTGTCAGCGGCCCATGTTGATCCCGCTCGAAATCCTTCGGCAGCAACTTCCGAGTCAAGTGTTCCCATCTAGCGGTTATCCGCTCGTAGCTGTTGGATGTTTGTATTCGTAGCACAGAATGGCGATAGCAAATGGAAATGGATAGACTTGCGCGGCGAGAATGGGCATGTGGTATTGCCGCCAGCGTAGGTCCGCAGTGAGTCAGCCACTGACCTGCGAGGCAAGTCACTAAGTCCAAAAGCTGTCTCCCCTCCATCTTCTTGGCGCCTCAGCTATCCCTTCTTCGATTAATCGCATCAGACACAACGGTACGTGCACCCCATTCACCCGATTCGCCGTCACCCCAGATGCAAGAAAGGCAGGAGCGTGTGGCTCAATACAAAGGATTAGTTAAGTGGTTTAACAACGTCAAAGGCTACGGATTCCTCGGACGGGATGACGGGCCAGATGTGTTCGTCCACTACTCAGCGATTCAATCGGACGGGTACAAAACGCTCAAAGAAGGTGACGAAGTTGAGTTCGACATTGTCGAGGGGCAAAAAGGCCAACAGGCGGATGCAGTGACCTGCATCAATCACACTGACCACCAGACAGCCTGACATCGCGGATGCTCGGGCGTAGCCGCAAGGCCATCGCAGGGTGGTGGATTTGAACTGTCTGAGGTCTTCGCCGCTGCGGGTCAGTCACATGGTGACGAAAAACTTCCTCTTCGCCGCCCGGAATGGGATTACCACACACGCTGGACGGTCACTGGCCGAATGGACGTGTTGGAGCGTTGCGGGATCAGTTTGCGGCTGTCTTTCTTGAAAATATGGGCGGCAAAGTATAGGACTGCCTTGAATGGGCGTGAAGGGAACCGTTGTCCCCGATCCGCATTCCGCACCAGTTGTCGTAGTCGCAGGGCGAAGTGGCTTTCGGGGCCTACTGTTGCGCCTCGCTCGGCATTGCCTACAGCGTTTCGGGTCGTTCTTAAATTGCTTGTGGTGGAAGAAAAGCTGTTCAGCAGCCGAAAACGTAAATTCGGCCCCGCAATCGATGCACGTCACGTCTTTATCAACAAAATCCATACGACCTTCAGGATATCGGGAGATGCGCGGGAACGCGTCCGGTCACACGATTACGTAGAAGTCCGGCTGAGGCGGGCATGTGAAATCATGGAGCCGGGCAGCATCGCTGATCGAGAAAAGTAGGCTGATTATGCGCCGTCGCTTTATTGGCGGTCAAGGGTAAATTTCTCACGTTCAGGATCGGATGCGCCCCACTCCAGTCAGCATCCAACTAAACGGAATGTCTTGAAGGGGGAACTATGCGCTCGTTGTTTGGGAACCTCGTTCCGCTTTTGCTTTCAACCATATTGACTGCTTCCGTAGTTACGACGGGCTGTCAGTCTCATGGCCGGTCGCAAGACGATAGCTATATCCAGTGGGAGCACGATACTCACCGACAGCATGTGGACCTGAGTAAGCGGAGTGACGATGAACGGAAACAATACGACGACTGGCAGCGCAATCAGAAAGAGCGCCACTAAATACGTTGCTTCTGATGACCTACGCGGTACCGTTCACATTTATAGACGTTGAGCCATTTACGTCCTATGATAGCTCACGATTGTATTCGACTCAAATGGGGAAGCGCCGTGTCCACAATCAGGAGAGGACCTCAGCGAATAAGCGCGATTGGGTGATGAAGTCGTCTGCGTTGCTGACTTCGCCCTTCTGAGCCGCCTCTAGGTCTTAGCTGCCTGACGCTCCGTCATGGGTCTAGTATCTGATTTCTCCAACTCAATTTAATAGAAGCTATTTTCTGTAAGTGTGGTCTATACTTTGGCTCATGCCAATCAATAACATCGTTGCTCAAATCGATGCGGAGATAGCCAATCTGAAACGGGCACGCTCTCTGCTTGCGGCAGCAGGTCTTTCTGTCGCTGCTCCCAAAGCGAAACAGGGAAGACGAAAGAAGAAGAGGAATCTGACCCCAGAAGGTAGAGCGAGAATTGCAGAAGCCGTAAAGCGTCGTTGGGCTTCGCAGAGGGCTGCGAAGTGAACTGAGAGTTGTACGTGATGACCTGAATGCAGGATATGGGCTACTTCGAATGTAGGTGGTCAGGTTGGATTCAGTTTGTGGTGTTGGCCGGTCACAAACAAAAAGCCACGACCTGTGAAAGGCCGTGGCCTATATAAACCCGTTTCCTGTTGCTATCTACTAATTAAATGTCCCACCACTAACTAGGGTATAGCTCCTCGCAAGTGGAGCATCATTACTTCTGTCGTGTCCATGGCCCAAGAGTGTAAGTGCGGTGACCTAACTAATTAGGTACATTGTTCTCTCACTCTCTCTCAAACAGACAGCTTTTCTGGCGCGAGGACAAAATGCACTATGCAAATGTCAGCCCCTCCACGCATCGTGACCGCAGAAAGAATGGGAGACGGCATTCTCATCGAGTTCGATGACGGCAAGTCCGCTCTCTATTCTGCATCTCTCCTCTACTCCGCGCTGCCGCTGGCCGTCGCGCCTGACGTCCCGGACATCGATGGAGAAGAGGAAACGGGAGATGAATAATTCTCAAGACGGGATACCACTGGCTGTGTGAATAAATTGTTACTTATGTTCGCTACCTCCGGGCAGTTGGGCGACAGGTCAGTAAGGGGCTCAATGTGAAGATTTCAGGGGTTGTGCATTTCCACGGGCTATTGTCACCGGCAATCAATCAATTGAGAGAGTTCCGACGCGACCATCCCGAGATTGACCTCACCTTTAGCGAGGACCTTTCCTACGCCACGGCCAATTGGGAAGGCTTCGACAGCTTGTCCCGGCTCACTCGCATCGCCGCGACAATTGAAATCCAAAGAGCGTCCTGAACCTAGCGGACGACGGTGCGTAGCGTCTCCCAAAGCTTGGGATACGTCTCGGGCGTCGCTGTCCTGAAGTAGAGGGCATAGTATTGACAGGTTTCAGTTCGATTCCGTGTGGGGACGAGCTTGCCTCCCTGGCGCACGGCGTTATCTACGAAGAACTCACCATCGTACGATCGCTTTCGAATTACCTCTTTCAATGATTCTGACTGCTTGACGAACTGGGGCAAATCGTAGATGCGTCCCAGCGCAGCTACGGCAGCTGCGTAAAGCATGTTGGCTGCGAAGCTCACATTTTGCACATAATCGTTGAGTCTCGTCGAAGGTAAAGTAGAGCTTGGTTGGCGAGTGTACTTCTACACTCGCGCCGAAAAAACCCGCAAGGTTCGTGCCAAAATCGAGTGTCTTGAATTGGTGGGCACCAACCCGAAGTGGTCCTTCCGGGTCATACGACACGTCAATCCGGCGATTTGTCGTAGTCTTAGTTTTCTGCAGCTCGAGGTATGGGATGGTTGTTAGGTCCGTCCAGGCATATCCAAGCATTCCCGGTCCGATCCTGGCAGCCGAGGGAATGGACCTATCATCCGCCAAGCTTTTGGGCGCAATGCCACTCCAATCGAAGGTTCCTTCAGCTGCGGTAGATTCGGGCTCGCGTTTCCAATATGCGGGATAGGGCACCCGTCGCGGGATGAGCTTTCGCGTTTCGGAAACCGCACAGCGCACGGAATCGAAGTGGCTATCGGCACGCTCCCGCCAATCCGCAGATGTGGGGGGCATCTGATAGGCTTCTGAGAAAGCTCGTTGGAAAGAGTACCGCTGGATCTTTTTTATACGTTCTCTAAGAATTTGAGCCCGAAAGGGCTCGCCGCTTCCTCCCGTCGAAGCGAGCACTTTCGAATCCGTTGCGACCTCGGCCTGAAGGAAAGACGGCTGGTTCAGAATGTAATAGCTGTTGATGTTGTAGCCGGCGACTTCAATACAAACGAAATTTTTCTCGTTCATCAACAGCGGAGTGATGTCCCAGAAATCCTGGCGGAAATAGCCCATGGGCCTGCGGGCCGGACCCCACGCATGGAACTTTCCGTTCAAGAAAATCCGATAGAGCGTACAGCCCGCCGTGCGAAGATAGACCCGCTCTCCAGGCGGGGCATGAAAATCGGCGCGGAATCCTACAAACAGATTCATCTCCTTGTCGAGCCCTTCAGGCCAGATGGGCCGTGCCGACAAAAAGGCACTCTCCTGCTCGGTGGGCCTAGACCCGTCAGAATCATGAACGGTGTCCGCGACGATCCGGCTGGGCAATGCGGCAGAAGCAACCGTGGCGGCAATAGAGCCGCTCAAAAATGCGCGGCGATTCAATCCATTCTTTTCATTTCCGGACGTCAAGTCGATCTCCCTGGACTTTTGGCAGGCAACGGCCGAATCAAGGCTCTCTTACCTTGTACGGTGAAGCGCGTTCGCCCTTATGTGAGTTAGTGCATATATATTGACGGCGGAACCATACCTGTGGACGCCAAAATTGGCTTTTGTGTTTAAGCCTACTTCACACCGGCACCTAGGTGCCAACCAGCAGAACTGTGAATCTGCATCCGAAAAGCGGCGGGGATATTCCTGCTCCACGATTCCCTCGCGCGGCTCGCTTCGGCGTGGATCTGAAAAACTGGGTCGCACGGTTCGGAACTTCGCCGTCAACGCGCGAGACCGCACTAGTTCCGGTCAATGACGATGATCGGTACGCTGGGGATGGACGAGAATCGCCGCTCACGTACACTGCAAGGCTTCCCACTCCCAGCAGCCTGGCTGCTACGCGGCCAATGCGGGCGCCGGAACAGGACCAGGATCCGACGGCTCTGCCACCAACCGTTGTTGAGTCTTCCTTGCTGCCAGGCGACCGGATCAAGTTCTTTGTCTATCCCGACGTTAGCGTGGTCATCCTGCCGAAACCGCCCGCATCGACCTTGAAGGGGATCGTCCCGCTTCGGCGCAAGTGGCCCGCGAGCATTGAAGAAATGCACGAAGCGGTTGCCTCCGCTGCCACAAATGGGGCGCAGCGTAGCAGGCAGCGATGATCGGACTCGATACCAATATTCTCCTCCGTTACCTCACCCAGGACGACCCGTTTCAGTCTTCGGTGGCCAACGAGGTCATCGAACGGCGCGCCTTACCGAGGACCATCTAGGTTTCATCAGTCTGGTGACAACAACCATTTATGAACTGTCCGACCGGGAGGTTGCGGATACCGTTGGGCGCATGCTCCAATCGGACACCCTGAACATCCAAAATGAACAGGAAGTGTTCGACGCGTGGGCGGGCTGCGGTCGTAACCCTCACATTCGATAAAAAGGCATTGCGCCTTGCAGGCTTTGAGCTCCCCTGAAATTGCGTGCGCTTCATCGCTGAGCGTAAAGCAAGCATTGGAATTCTCTTCTCACTCAAATGAGCGACTGGGAGATTGGTTCCGATCTACGCATGCCGTTTCAACCGATCGCCGATTACAAAATTGATGCCCCGCAAGGCACGTCAACGCCGGGCTGTGACCGCTGGTAAATGAGAGGGTGAAGGAGCGACCGACGGTTGCGAAGGCGAGGACCAGCGCCGATGTGCACATTCGGAATGGATGTCCATCACTCAGAGCCAGAACGCTATGGCACTGTCAAGCCCAACATCATCGCTCCCTCACACCTGAGTTCAATGCCCTCACCGTTTCCGAATTTACCTGAATTTTGGAAAGATCTGGGACGAAGGGAGCAGCGACAGGATGACGCATGTCTCTCTGCGCCTCTCCAAAGCAGAGCTGTCCACAGCTCATGACTTCAGTATCCATAGGCCGGATTATGAAATGCTCACCGCGTGCGAGTCGTGTGACCGAGTGTCAACAAAAAGCAAACTTCTGTTGCTCATCCGAAACCGCCAGTCTAAACCGCTTGGCTGAATCTCGTCCTGCTGAAGGATCTATTAATTCAAAGAAAAGAACAGGTAAGTTACTCGGACCGCTGCGTTGTTGCGTTTGAGCGACTAACTCCTGGAATAGGTCGGATTTACTCCAGACAATCTCTAGTCTCCGCCCAGCGCACATTTGCGCTGGAAAAGGAGACGTCCCATGTTCAAGCATGTTTCTCGGAACCTGGCGTTTGTATTGCTTTTTGTTCTATTGACAGGCGCTGCAAAGCGGGCTTTCGCGTCAAGTCCTGGACAAGGCTCAACATCGTCCACAGCGCCGACCACTTCCTCAACCTCCACCTCCACCTCCAATGGAATTACCGGAACCGATCCCGAACCAATCGATCCGGGCATTGTCACCATTCTTCTAACCCTCCTCGAACTCGGATAAAATCCAGTGCATGGTGCCCGAGCGGCCGTCCGAACGGAGGGGTAGATGCATTTGATGGGTCCTGATCTCCTGTTCTGGGCGGCCGGCTTCGGGGCGCATCTTACACTTCTGTGTGTTCTCCTGATTCGCCAACGCTTTCGTGTTTTCCCGATGTTTACGGCACTGATTTTTGCGGATATTGGGAGGACGATTGTCCTCTATTTTGTCGAACACCATGGAAACAGGACGATCTACTTTTACACGTTCTGGTCGCTCGGAATCCTCGACACGCTCTTGCAACTCGCAGTTGTCTACGAGATGTATTCCCACACCTTTCGTCCCCTCGGGGTCTGGGCGCGCGACCTACGAAGCAGATTTATTTCGGTGGTGACCGTGACCATCGCCGTTGCCTCAGGACTCACCTGGTTGGCGGCGCCGCATGCCCGCCTCTGGATCGAGGTCGCCGTGATCAAGTGCAATTTCTTCTCGTCGGTCTGCTTCAGCGGGCTTTTTGTCGGGATGATTGTCCTTTCCGTCAACGCAGGTCTGCCCTGGAAGTCTCACGTCGCTCGAATCTCGCAAGGGCTTGGCGTTTATTCTCTCATCGACGTATTGATTGAAACCGGGCACAGCTACTTCGGGGTGGGCCACACCACAGAGATGTACACGAGCTTGTCTCACTTTCGAATGGGCGCGTATCTTAACTGCGTCGCGTATTGGATTGTTATGCTGTGGCGGAATGAGCCGGAACCGAGAAAGCTGCCGGAAAGCATGCGCACCCACTTGATCCACCTGCAGAATGTGGTGGACTCGGACCTCAAGAGAATTCGCGTGAGGAAGGAATGGTAGACAGCCGCACGGTCGTGTTCTTGGTCGCTGTCGCGATCTTTCTTGCGACACTGGTGGCGATTGCGGGGCGTGCCTATCGCCGCGCCAGCAAGTCATCCGGCAAAGATTGGAAGCTTCTCTTGAAACGGTTAACCGTTGTAGACCGCAGCTCCATTGCGGAAGTCGCACTGGACCTCATCGATGAATCCGGAAATCAGAGGAACGATGCAGGAAGCGCAGTCCTCGATCCGGAACAGATTTGGAAGCTTGTTGGGGGACTGAAAGGCCTGGAAGTGCTGGAGGCCAATTGCGCCGTTCTGATCGATCTGGCCTTTTACGTCCAGCAATGGTATCCCGAGGCGCTCGTCATTGCCGAACAGCTGCGCCTGAGCGCCAGGGAAATCGAGTGGCACGTGGGGAGACTGAAAGATGCTCAAAAGACGGGGAAGCTCGAGAGTGCCTTTCCCATGTATGCCCAGCGCGCGGTTGCAACGTATTATCTGATGACCCGGCGGTTACTTGCTCTTTACGAGCAGGAAAATCTCGCCATGCTTGCGGATTTAGAGAAGGCCATTTGAGGCGAAGAGGTAGATTGTCCCCTGCTGTCCTTTAGTGAGGGGCTGGGGAGGTATCGCCGAAGGCGGACGCGCTATGCGTTCACGCCGCGGTTCCGGGTTCCTCCAGGCGCAGGAGAACGACGGCGACGCGGCCAATGACTTCGACCTGTTTCCTGTATTTCCAACGTTGACTCATGACGTAGGAGAGAGTGTGGGGAATGAGGGTTAGCCAATCCCCGCTCTTATCAAGGTCGCACCAACCGCATGCGTAGCCGGAGTGAGTGATAAGGAAATAGATGGGACGATCAAATTCGTTTGTCCATTCTCTCCGGTGCGCGACCGTGCGCCGTTGCGTATTGATCAGAACGATCGAGCCGGGCCGGATCATCGGTTCGAGCGTTTTGTCCCGCCGCCCGATGATGCCGCGACGGTAGTGGCTGGGCAGATGATCTCCTGGCGGGAGAAGCATTGTGTCGTCTGGAACGGGTTCAGCTGCGATGCTATCGGGAACCCACAAGCGCGCATGCTCTTCCAACGGCCCGCCCGTCAGCAGCAGCGTTGTATTGGGACCCAAAGGAGAGTTGCAGCCAGGTGCCGCATTGGTCGCCGGCGGACAAAAAGCCTCGGTGATCACCTTAAAACCGGCCACTTATTATCAGTTCAAAACCGGCCACTTCGCGTGGATTCAGACGTGATTTGTTTTACCCTGCCGCAGTGAGTTTGAGCAAGGCGTCCAGTTGCGCGGCACAACGCCGCACGTGTTAAGTTTGTATTCGCTCCGCCGGGGTCGCGCCTTTCGGAGCGATCCAGAGCCGACTTGCCGGGGCTGGCTCCGCAGGAATCGGTGCTTGGAACCCTCTGCTATTCGGTCATGTGGCCGGATAGTGGAGGGTTTCGTGTTTTTGGTCAGATTCCTATGGTGAAGCTCCGCAAGAGGCATCTGGATCCGAGTTTGCGAAGTCGCCGGGCCGGCGAGGCCCGGCCACCTTTTCGTTTTTGCTTTTGTCATTGCGCGTCACCCGTGCTGCCGGCTTTGGTGCGCCAGCTGCGTGGACCACACTTGAGTACATGGCCGTGATGCAGCAGACGGTCAAGCATAGCGGTGACGGCTGCGCTGTCGCCGAGCAGCTTGCCCCAGTCTTCGACGGGACGATTCGAAGTCAGCAACGTGCTGGCTCGCTCATAGCGGCGCATGATGATTTCGAGTAGTTCCTCGGCGGCCGTGACAGGCAGCTTGCGCATGCCGAGATCGTCTATGATCAGCAGCGATACGGTCGACAGCAGTTCGACGTGCTCTTTGCGCTTGCCGTCGAGCGTGGCATCAGCCAGCTCTTCCAGCAGTAGATGGGCTTCCCGGTAAAGCACTCGGTAGCCCTGTTGGATGACGGCATGTCCGATGGCTTGCGCGATGTGACTTTTCCCACTTCCTGGTGGACCCAAAAACAACGAGTCCTCGCGCTTTCCGACCCATGCCGCAGTAGCCAGATCGAAGACCAGTGCGCGGTTCATCCTGGGATTAAATTGGAAATCGAAATTATCCAGGCGCTTGTCGTTGTCGCGGAACTGCGCCTGCTTGTGCCGGCGGTCGAGCAGCCTTTTGCTACGGCAGGCAAGCTCATCGGAAACCAGCGTGGAGATCAAGTCGATGGGCGCCATGTTTTCCGTTTGCGCCTGCTGGAGGCGCGTTTCCAGCGTGGCCACCATGCCGCCCAGCCGCAGTTGATGCAGGGCGCGATTGAGTTCGATCAGGTTCATGCAGTTTTGTCCTCGAAGTCGATGCGTTGTTGAATCAGGTCGCGATACTCGACCAACTCGCGGATGAGTGGATCGATCTGGTGAAGTGTCATCTGTGCCGCCGGATGACGTTCCAGATAGCGGCGCACGAAGCGATACTCGGGCACGCGCAACTCCAGCGCTGCCGCGCAGGCATCATCGCAAGACGCGGCGCCGTACTTCTTCACCAGGTTCAGCATGCCCTGGATGCGGCGCACGCTCTCTTCCGGTTTGCGTTCGTACATTGCGTCCGAGAGTGTGCCGATGTTCCGGCCGGCCTTGTGAGCACGAGCCAGCAGTGCCAGCGTTCCAGGCGGTGTACGCCGCGGCCGATCCTCGTCGCGGATGCGATGACCGCCGCGCTTCTGGCTCAGGTGTTCGCGCAGCAGTTCGCCGGTGCGCGGATCGAGTAACCGCACATACATCGCATCCCACTGCACATCGACCTGGCGGCTGATCCAGCCAGGAGGCGCTCCGTAATAGGCAGCCTCGACCTCAACGCAGCCGTCCAGGTGAACGGTTCGCTTGCCGAACTGGTAATAACGGAACGGTTCCAGTGGCAACTGCTGCAGAAGAGACTTCTCTTCGGCGAACATCGCCGCCACTTGACGCTTGGTGCGGCCATGGATGCGCTTATCAGCCCAGCGTTCTTCCCAGTGATCGAGATAAGCCTGAGCATCTTCCAGGCTCTCGAAGCGCTTGCCCTTGAGCGGCGTTTTTTGTGCGTGGGCCACGCCCGACTCGACCTTCCCTTTTCGATCGGGATCGCGCACTTTGCAGGGGAGTGCCGTCACACCGTAGTGCGCCAGCACATCGCGATAGAGAGGATTCAGACGGGGATCGTAGATGTCGGCAGCCAGAACGCCTTCTCGAAGATTATCGAGAACGACGATACGCGGGCAGCCACCAAGTCGGCGGAACGCCTTCTCGTGCAACTCGGCCCAGATGCGGGCGCTCGATCGGAAGACAAGCAGCCGCACTGATTTGCGGCTGTAACCCAGCGTCATTACAAACAACCGCGTGCGCCGGTACTTGCCCGTCTCCGGATCGCGCACCATCGGCCCGGTGCCGTAATCAACCTGGGCCTCTTCTCCCGCCAGCGTTACGATGATCACCCGAGCTTCCAGCGACGATGCCTCGCGCAGATTGCGCACGAACCGCTGGACGCTCTGGTAGCTGCTCGCGAACCCGTGGCCGTCCACTAGATCCTGCCAGATCCCCATCGCGTTCCGGCCCCGGCTCAACTCAGCTTCGATCAGTTCCTGATAATTCGCGCAGGCGCTTGCCGAAGTCTTCGCCGCTCGAGAAAATGGCCCCGAACCCGGCAAAAAGCCGGTGATCACCTGAGTGGCCGCTTTTGCTTCGTATTCGCTTTTTGCCGGCGCCGGCTCTGAGGACCCGGTGGTCACCAAAGCGGCCGCTTTTGCCAGCGACTTCTCGCCCCAACTGCCGGGAAGACGGATTACCACTCCCGCCTTGCGAAGATACTCGCCCACCGTTTCGCGACGAACCCCTGTCGCTTCTTCAATCCGCCGAAGCGACCAACCAAGACGCCCCAGCGCAATCACCTGTTCTCGCTTCTCTCGCCTCAAGACATTACCCATGCGACAGAGGCTATTGCGCCCCTCGCCGTAATGTCTGAACCTCACTCAGAGTGGCCGCTTTTCAGGTGATAACAAGTGGCCGCTTTTGGGTGATCACCGAGGCAAAAGGCAAGCAACTGCTCGGCAGGAATGCTGTATACCACTGCCAGCACGATCAGCTTTACGACGGAGAGGTCGCGGCCCTCCCGTTCGACACGGTTCAGCCAGCTTGCGGAGATTTGATAGGAAGGATTGCCCCATTCCTGTGCTATCCGCATGCTTCGCTCCTCCACCTCACGCAGGGTAAGTCCCCACTTCAGCCTGACTGTGCGAAGCCTCGCGCCAATTCCTTCCATGACCAAACCTCCCCACGGAGTTCCAGATGCCTCCATGATTCACCCAGGATACAATTCGTTTCAAAAAAGCATACTTCCGCCCCGTTACCGGCGTTTCAGCATGTATCTGCTCGCGCAGCGGAGATGAAAGGAGAAGCCGGGCGCGGGAAAGCATGACTCGTCGAGAAGCTATCGACTGTGCCACCAGCTTGGCTGCGCCCGTGCCGGCGATCGGATCCGGCGGACGCCGATTTGAATCCTATGAAGAGACTTCGGACTTCGGTTCATTCCGAATCACGTCCAGACTGGTGTGACCTTGCACAGTGCTTCTCGGTCGACCAAGCTGATCGAGTGCCCAACGCTCGCCGGGCACACTTTTACCTCCGTGGCCGAACGGAAAATGCGTATACGGCCTCCTCGGATGTTGCTGATCAGATCTGGGTCGAGAGAAAGTACGCGGTACGCATCAGAGCCATTCTCAACGAATCAAGAAAGAGCCCGCACAATACCTTGAGATCAGTCTGTCATCGATCGAATTCATGCTGCAAGGAAAACTAGTTCGCAGGATGCGACATTCTTTGAAATTGTAAAACGATAGCGACGAAAGGCGTGAGACCGGTCAAGAGTCTTCACCCATCGCAGGGACTGCTTCGATCGATGCGAAGGGATTGAATTCATCCGAAACGATGAAATCCGGGGCCCGATCGATGTCCTCGATCCGCTCGGCGCGCTTGCCTTCGCGAAAGCTGACTTTGCCGCCGTTAGCATAGCTCTGACGGCCCGTTCGACCACTTCGCCGACCCAGTTTACGCTTCGGCCTTCTCATGGAAGTCAAGGCTCTCCGCGTTGCTCCGACCGCTGACACGGCGACTCTGGGCGGCCTGTGACAGAACCCTCATCGCACCTGCCGAGCCGCAAGAGAAATTTGGCTTACAGGCGTGCTTCCAGTCCTAGTGAGGCGCCACTCGTTTTATAGCCGCGCCAGATTTCAGGTCCGGTACGCCGCATTTATCTCCCGACCGTCCGCGAATCCCGCACTATTCTCCAACTATTCAGATTCAAAAAGACGCTCGCAAAAAGGAGGAAATCCATGAGACTTCACCGTAACCAGATCCGTCCGCTCCATCGATCTCGCTCCAGCTGCCGGCGGGAAGTAAATCGTCAAGAGACAACGACGAGGCGACTCGGCGTCCGCCGGAGAAATTCACCAAATACGGCGACATCGTGCCGAACCAAATCAACCCGCGAGGGATGGGTGGGGCCTGGAGAGACGATCACCCGGACAACATTCAGGCGGTCCACTGATGATGCAACGGGAAAAGGGATCTAAAAGGATCTGAACCTTCAGAGCACAGTGTGGCTGCTTCCACCCTTCACACCTACCGCCTTTTTTCAGGTATTCGAACTCGGACTTTTCGTTTATTGCGAACGATAAGTACAGCCGATTTGCGCGGAGCACGCGCCATGAGGCCGCCGCCCTTGAGGAACTCGTCATTGCCACCGTAATCGAAGAGAGACGACTGCGGAACCCCAAAGACATTGGCGAGAAGCGCCAGCGTCTGTTCTCCGACCCAACTCTTTCCACGCTCGATATTGCTGATCTGATCCTCGGATAGGCCAACCAATTCTGCCAGGTCCAGCTGGCTTAACCCGTTGTCCAAACGAATCTGTCTTACGCGAACGCCAAACTTGGGCTGAATCATTTCCACACCAAAAAGTGTGGGGAACTTGACAATCTCGAAACACCGAGCGATATTACGGGTTATGATCTCTGTAAATTGCGGATCAAGTGCGCCTTTGAATGTGGTTCGGGCTAGAAGTCGAAGAAGTCTTTCACAGGGATTCCGAGAGTAATAGAGAACGACTCGATGGATTCGAAGGAAGGGGCGTTGAGCCCACGTTCTACGAGGCTTAGGAAATCGATCGAGATGTCCAGAAGCTCAGAGAACTGCTCCTGAGTCATCCCACGGCTTTTGCGGATCGAACGTAGTTTCCTTCCGAATTGTTTCCGCAGAGTCGCCACACGTGAAGTGTGTCTGAGTGACCCGCACAAGAACACCGAGCATCATTACGGATTTGCCGATGTGGTGACTAACGGAAATCGCTCTTATACACGAGTGTCCCGTGTCTCAAAGTTCTCGTGGGCACGGGTTGAGTTTTTTTGTGAAGGGCATAGATGAGTTCCGAAGCCGCCTATTTCCCGGACGCACGCGCTGTGGAAGTGCGTGAGGCGGCTTGCGACGTGCCAGAGATATCAACCGACCTCCCGGGCAAAACGTCCCACGAGCCAGCAGAGGATGCGGCTCAGGGTTTCGAAGCCTCCGACGAAAAGCTGCTGGATCAGGTTCGCGACGGAGAAAGGGAAGCGCTCGCTCTGCTTTTCCGTCGCCACGCGCGCGCCGTGCGCAACGTCGCCTACCGGATCCTGCGCGACGAGGCCGAGGCCGACGATCTGGTCCAGGAGGTGTTTCTCTATCTCTTCCGTAAGGCCGCTTTGTACGATTCGGCACAGGGAAAGGCAGTCACCTGGATCATTCATGTGGCCTACCACAGGGCCTTCGACCGCCGCCGCTACCTCAACTCCCGTCACTTTTATACGAACCGGGAATTGGAGGACAGGGGTTTGCACCTGGCCGATCCTCGTCGTGAGGTCCCGTTCCACGAGCAGTCGATGGAAGGTATCCTTGGGAAGCAACTGCTCGCGACATTCAACACCCGGCTCACACCCGGACAGCGGGAAACGATCGAACTGTTCTTTCTTCGAGGGATACGCCCTCAAGGAGATAGCCGAGCTGACAGGGCGGTCTCTAGTCAACGTCAGAAGTCATTACTATCGCGGGCTGGAACGGCTGCGCAAGTACGTTCTCCCGGAAAAATTGCGGTCAAAGTGAGCGAATTAGGACACAATGGCTCCAGTCAGGGAGCTTGGATGTTACCGCAGGATCCTCACGAGGAGTTTCGGGAGCTTTGCGCCCTGTCGACCACGGGCGAACTGACGGCCGAGGAATGGACTCGGCTGAGCGAACATCTCGCCCATTGTGGCGGTTGCAGAGAAGCCAAACAGCAATACGAGCACGTGATTGCAATGTCGATGCCGGCGCTCGCGGCGGAAACGACGGGTGAACGGGATGATGAGAACGCGCCGGGCGCCTGGAAACTCGAAGAAGCCGAAGCGGCCCTGATGAAGTCGCTTCGGGCTGAGCCCCGGCCCCCGCGCACCGATTCGGTCGCCTCCGGAAATTCTCTCTCTCGGAAAAGTGCGTGGAAATACGCGATCGCGGCGGCGGTTCTTGCCGCCGTCGCACTCGCGGGCTATCGATTTGGAACGTCCCGGCAGCGCGGGCCGGAGGTCGCGGTCGATGCGCCAAGCCTCTCTACGTCGAATCCATCGCGTCAACAGGTGCAGCCAGTGGACTCAGCCCTTCCGGCACAGGGAAATAAAGAGAGCCGCGAAGACGACGAGGTCGCCATGCTGCGAAGCCAGGTCCGGCGAGGGGAACGGGAGACAGCCGGGTTGAAAGGCCAGTTGAGTCAACTGGAAGCAGAGCTGGCAAGGCGTAGTGCCGACCTCGAGCAGAGTCTTCAGGGCCGGGCTGAACTGGGCAGGGAACTGGCAGAGGCGCAAGCCAACGCGCAGACCCTGCAGGCCAAGCTGGCCGCAATCGGCAGTCAAACCTCGCAGGACACCGCGGAACTGCTCGGCCTCAAAACGCGGATTGAGGACCTGAAAGCTTCCCTTGATGACAAGGACAAGCAGATTGTTCATGAGCAGGAACTGCTCGCGCACGATCAGGACATCCGGAACGTGATCGGCGCACGCAACCTGTATATCGCCGAAATCTATGATGTCGCAAAGAACGGCGACACAGAGAAACCGTTCGGACGCGTCTTTTATACCAAAGAAAAATCCCTCATTTTCTATGCGTACGATCTCGACCAGCAGCACGGAGTCAAGAAAGACAGCGCCTTCCAGGCTTGGGGGCGGCGGGGAGCCGATGGGCAGCACGACGTCAGCCTTGGCCTCCTCTATCAGGACAATGCCATTAAGAAACGCTGGGTACTGAAGTTCAATGACGCGAAAACCATCGCGCAGTTTGACGCAGTGTTCGTTACGGTCGAGCCCGAGGGAGGGAGTGCGAAACCAAGCGGCAAGCCCCTGCTCTTTACCTACCTTCGTCTCGATCCCAACCACCCGTAAAACGAAAAGCGAACCCCGATTCCTAGATTTGGTGTGCACCATGAAATCGATACTTCTCGTGGAGGACGAAACGATCGTTTGTGCAGAGTTCGAACGGACTCTTCGTCGCTTTGGGTTCGACGTCCAGGCAGCCCACACCCTTGAGGCTGCGCTGCGCTCGATTCGAGAGACCGCTTTCGATGCTGTCGTTGTGGAATTCAATCTTCGATCGGAAGTCAGGGTGCACCCCAGGAGCGGGAACGGGCTTCAGTTGGTCCGCGAGCTCCGCACTTCCAAGACTGCAATTCCGGTTCTGATCTATACGGCAATGGAGGGAGACGAGTACGAATCAGCCTCACTCGACGCCGGCGCAGACGGCTTCATCCCGAAGTCGGCTGGGCTTCTCTGCCTCGTTTCGCGTCTACCAACTGATCTTCAAGCCGATTGAGAGGATTCGCTTGCGCGATTAATTTCGCCTCTTTGAAAAGGCTCCGCAACCTTGCAGGCAAGACGAATGTAGGCTCAATACAGAAATTCAGCCAGCTAATGTTCCGCACTCGACCACCGTCTGAATAATGGATTCGAACGCCGTCGCACCGGCTGCGCATTTTAGTTTGTAGAGCAATTCTCCCATCTCGGAGTAGGTCGTATGGAACTGAGGATGCCGTATCCGTCGCAGCCGATAAACGTGCTGTTGATGATATCGAGATCCAGGGCAATTCCTTCTGCCCATTTGCCCCTGATCTTCCTTGGGTGAATCTCGACGCCCATGGACGAGTGCACTCCTCCCGCTGCATGGTACCGTATCCAGTTCATCAGCCGAAGAACATTCCGCAACATTTATCGTCACAATTCACCCGTCGCTGCCGTTAGTGGGATGAACCAACATCTCATGCGTTCGCTTGAGGAGCTTCCCATTGAAATGCCTGTCCCCTCTCCATCTGCTGTTGTTGATACTCGGTGCAACGTTATGGACCAGTGCTCAATCCACCGATGCAACCATAAGCGGTGTCGTTGTCGACCCATCCGGGAAGGTCATCCCAAGCGCAGAGATCATGGCCTTCAATGAAGCCACGGGCGTCCGGTACACGAATTCAACGAACGGGTCGGGAATCTTCGCTATCTCGATCCTTCCCCCAGGTCAGTATCGCGTGCAGGTCTCCAAAGAAGGCTTCAAGACGATCATCAAGCCTGGCGTCATCTTAAATGTCCAGAGTGCAGTAGTCCTGAACTTCACCCTGCCCATTGGTGCGGCTTCTGAATCCGTTACTGTCGCTGCGGGGACGTCGACGATCGACACGACGGATGCTTCCGTCAGTACCGTGATTGACCGAAAGTTCGTCGAGAACATTCCACTGAATGGGCGCAGCTTTCAGGACCTGATCTCCATGACTCCCGGTACCATGACGCAGAGCCCGCAGCAGTTGGGGCAGGGTGCCGGCTATTACGGGGACTTCAGTATCAACGGCCAGCGGACCCAGTCAAACTATTACACGGTGGATGGAGTATCGGGGAATACCAGCCCTGGGGGCGCATCCGGATTTCCGCAATCGGCAACAGCCGGTGCAGTGGCGGCCTCAACGGCGTTGGGAACGACCCAAGCGCTTATCTCCGTAGATGCTTTACAAGAGTTCAGGATCGAAAGCTCCAGCTATTCCGCTGAATTCGGTCGCAGTCCCGGCGGTCAAATCTCATTCGAAACGCGCTCAGGAACCAATGATTTGCACGGAAGCGCATTCGACTATTTACGCAACGACTTCTTTGACGCCAACGACTGGTTTAACGATCACTATCAACAGGCCATAACACCATTGCGGCAAAATGACTTCGGAGGAACGATCGGCGGACCAATCATCATTCCAAGGTTGTATAGCGGCCGCGATAGGGCTTTCTTTTTCGCTTCCTATGAAGGGCTGAGGCTCACGCAGCCGCAAGCAGCAACTATTCAATACGTTCCTGATGCTTTCATGCGGCAGATGGCTCCGCTGGCACTGCAACCGATCTTGAACGCATATCCGATACAGAACGGGGTTGATTATGGAACGTCCGGCAGCCCCAATCTGGCGCAGTTCATCAAGGCCTATTCCCAACCCAGCCAGATCGATTCCACCCTCGCTCGAGTTGACTATGGCTTCAGTCCCAGGCTGTCGCTCTTCTTCCGGTTCAGCGACACACCAAGTTCGACGTCGACGCGAACGTTGTCAACGCTGAATCAAACCAGTGTAAATGTCCGCACCTACACACTGGGTGCGACCGGTCAGATCACTTCCAATCTCAACAATGAATTGCGCCTTGGTTATGCAGACAGTCAGGCGATATCAGAAGGAATACTCGATACGTTCGGCGGTGCGCAGCCAGTAAATCTTTCGCAGACGATGGGCGTTGGTTCCTATGCAGACGCTCAGCCCTTTTTCCTTCTTTATATCAGCGGGATTGGTTCGGGACAGATCTTTCAGGGACCGGCACAGAATATCGGGCGTCAATGGAATCTGGTCGATACGATGAATCTATCCTCCGGCCATCATCAATTCAAGGTCGGACTCGATTATCGCAAAATCATCTCTCCACTCAAGCCGCCCAGCATTCAGCCATACGTGCCGTATGAGACCGTGGATTCTATCCTCTCAAACAGCGCGACGTTCGTCGCCCTCTCGAAGTATGAAGCCGCTACGCCAATCTTTGATGAGACATCTGTCTTCCTACAGGATCAGTGGCACGCTGCACCGCACTTGACCCTGTCTTTGGGCCTTCGCTGGGAGATAGACCCTCCGCCGGGCGAGCAGCATGGGAACGACGCCTATACCCTGTCCGGCAACATCGATGAGCCGGCCAGCCTTTCACTGGCCCCTCATGGCACGCCACTTTGGCGGACTAGTTGGTTCAACTTGGCACCTCGCCTGGGAGGGGCATGGATTGCCCATGATGCGCAGGGCTCCGAAACCGTCGTGCGAGCGGGCGGTGGCGTGTTCTTTGATACAGACAACGAATTAGCGACTCAAGGATTCGTACAAGGCATCGGATTCAATGCGAATTCAGTCTTGTACAATTCACCGCTGCCAGTGACTCCGGCACAACTAGATTTCGCCCCCTCCGTGGACCCTCCATACACGGACTCGATTATCTTTGCCTTTCCTCCCCATCTCCGACTCCCCTATACCCTCAGTTGGAATGTGTCCTTGGAACAGGGAATCGGTGACGTTCAATCGCTTACTCTTTCCTACGTCGGCTCCAACGGCAGGCGCCTCATTCAGGAACAGTCGCATTCCATTGAGAACTTCAATCCGAATTTCGGAACGATATACTTTGTGCCCAATGGGGTAACATCCAACTACCAATCACTTCAGTCAGAATTCAAGCGAAATGTAGCCCATGGGCTCCAGGCCCTTGTCTCCTATACGTGGTCGCATTCGATCGATTTCGGATCGAGTGCATCCGAGTTGCCGCTGACCCGCGGCAACTCCGATTTCGACGTTCGTCAAAATCTGGAAGCAGGGATGAGCTGGGATCTTCCAAGGTTGAACGTATCCCTGGTTCCAAGGCATCTATTCAACGGATGGGGGCTAGACGCCCGTGTGATGAGCCGGACTGCGTTCCCCGTTACGCTCGAGGGCGCACGCCTCGTGGATGCGTCCACAGGCAACTCGTATTATGGAAACCTGAACTTAGTTCCCGGTCAGCCAATCTATGTATACGGATCTCAGTACCCCGGCGGTCGAAGCATAAACCCCTCGGCATTCAGCACCCCCACAGACAATGATCCAGGAAACGCTCCGCGAAATTTCGTTCGAAGCTTTGGTGCGAATCAATTGAATCTGGCGGCTCGCAATAACATTCGCCTAACCGATCGCTTGCACCTCAAGTTTCGCGCAGAAGCCTTCAATCTTCTGAATCATCCCAACTTTGGGTACGTGGATCCCTACCTTACCGACATCACGTTCGGGCAAGCGACGCAAATGCTCAACCAGAGTTTGGGCACGCTAGCGGCGCAGTACCAACAAGGTGGTCCGCGCTCCATGCAGTTCGCGCTGCGGTTCGAATTCTAAGCGGTCGTCCAGAGCCTGTCGTTGCTGGTTTCTGCGGTTCGTTCAGTCGTAGGCAAATTGCATTTGGCTGTGTGCCATTGAGGAGAACCAGATCGTGATCGTCATAAGGGTGCGATGGGCTCGAAACCTGAGATCAGATGGCCAATGCTGGGCGGTAGCGCTCCTGTTGCTTCTTCTCACGATGCCTTGCGCTGCGGTGGATCGCAGGTTTACCGTGTGGGATTCAATCTCGATGGCGAGGTTCAGCGACCCATACACGCGCGACCCAGGGGCTCGAGCCAAGATGTCGCCAGACGGCCGACATTTCGCCGTCGTGACCTCCCGCGGTCTCGATTCAAACAAAATCGAGTCCTCAATCTGGACCTTTGAAGCGGATCAGGTCAGAACATTCTTGCGAAGCTCGACCAAGGCTCCGGCTCCACGGCCGAGGCTATTGGCCAGATTTTCAGCAGTACCCAGGGTTCTCTTCGAGGACTCATATACCTCGACAATCACTCAAATGCGGTGGTCGCCGGATTCACGATATGTTGATTGTCTTATTCAGAACCAGGGCGGTGAGAAACAGTTGTATCAAGTGCGTTTTGCGGATGGCGCCCGATGGCGACTGTCTCCTATCGGATACAGCGTGGATTCATTCGAAGTCAGTCAGTCGGAAGTTGCCTACACCGCCTCGCGATCGGGGGACAAGACTATCGAAGAATACTATCAAGGTCGCATGCTCAACGCTGGCGCAAGCGCCCTGACCGATCTGCCCATTTCGATCGGGGATATTCTCTTCCCACAAAATCGAGCAAATTATCGCTTCTTCTTCACATGGGTTCGTCGGGGCGGCCGGGAACGCCGTATTCCCGCGAGCGGCCCGGCTATCGACGACTACCGATTCCATCCGTTCGCGATATCGCCGGATGGCAGGTTCCTTGTGCAGCTATTGCCCGTCCAGCATATTCCAGCTTACTGGGCTCACTATCAGTTGCCAGGGACTTCCGAAGGAATCCATATCAATGATCCGAATCTGGTCTCGCCGTTCAATATGGATCATCTGATGCAGTACGCGATCATCGACTTAAAAACTGGAAAGATGGCGCCTTTGACCGATGGACCTTCCGCTAGCACGCTCGGCTCGCCCGATGTGTCCAGCGCAATATGGTCAAGAGACAGCGAGCGCATCCTTGTTACAAGCCCATTCCTCCCGCGCAAAATCTCCGGCGGTTCAAGCCAGGATATTTCGATACCCTCTTGCGCTGCCGCCGTCGTCGATATTCGCACTCACGACGCCCAATGCATCGCTCTGACCCGCTTCAATCCAAAGCAACGGCAGGGTGATTCTCAAGTCTCGGCCGAATTGACTGATGCACGATTCGGAAAAAGCGATCACGATGTCGTGCTTTCCTTCCTGGAGCAGGGTGAGATGCGCGTAGAGAAATACGAATACCAGGAAGGAAGGTGGAGGGTCGCCTCCGTGAGCACTGTCCTAAATGACAGATTGTCAGCCGGGAGAGCCGAGGAAAGCCGCGGGAAATGTCCCTCCTTGTGGGTTCGACAAGATCTGAACAGCCCGCCTACCCTCTGGGCGACGGATTATAAGACAGGAAATAGCCGCGAAATCTGGGATCCAAATCCACAGCTGCAGGGTATCAAATGCGGGGAAGTATCAATATTTCGTTGGAAGGATACCAGCGGCTGCGAATGGACGGGTGGTTTGATCAAGCCGGTTGGGTATATGCCCGGACGCAGGTATCCGCTCGTGATTCAGACGCACGGGTTTCAACCCAACGAATACCTGTCGGATGGCTCATACACCACGGCAATGGCCGCCATGCCTCTGGCCAGTGCGGGGATCATGGTGCTGCAGGTTCCCGATCGTAGAGACCACAGCGGGACCGACCAGGAGGCGGCTGACCACGTCGTTTCCTTTAAGGCTGCAATCGAGAAACTGGCGGCCGAAGGGATGATTGATCCGACGCGGGTTGGGCTGATCGGGTTTAGCCGAACATGCTATTACGTGTTAAGCGCTCTGGTTCGGGACCCCAGTCTCTTTGCTGCTGCAACGGTGGCCGACGGTGTCGATGGCGGTTACATGGAACACAGGCTCTATCAGGCAAACATGGGGACATGGGATGTCGGAATCTATGGAGGCGCGCCAACTGGACGCGGATTGGGCAAGTGGGTCGCCTCGGCGCCGGACTTTCATCTTGATTCGGTGCTGACGCCGCTCAGAATCGAAGCGATCGGGCCTGCGTCTCTGCTCGGAGAGTGGGAGCTGTATTCTTCCCTGAAAGAGCAGAACAAGCCTGTGGATCTGATCTACATCCGTGAAGGACAGCATATCCTTCAAAAGCCTCTGAACCGCGCCGTTTCCCAACAGGGAAATGTCGATTGGTTTCGCTTCTGGCTGACAGGCCAGATGTGTTCGGCATCGGAAGTACCTGTCAAGGATCGGCGATGGCTTGGATTGAGGGAGCTTGAGAGAGAAGGGCGCGCCGGCAGTTGCGAGGCACCTCTTGTCTCCGGGAAACGGCCGTAAGGAGCGAGCTCCTCGGTGCGAAACTTGGCTTGCAGGGCTCCGGGATCACCTGGAGCCCAAGCAAGGTTAAGGCTACTCTGTCCGATGGTCCTGGGTCGAACTACTCATCGGCCTCGTAGGCGCTTGTCGGCGTGTGATTGGGGCTCTGGCCGCTGTTATCCGGTATCGCTCGACCCTTCGACACACCCTGAATGCTCGATGAGGCGCTGGTTGTGTTCAGGATTGTTGGCTTGGTGTAACGCATTGTGGTTTCTCCTCTCATTTATTTGGTACGCGTTGAGCCTGCGCCAGGTGTGTGCGCATCTGCGAGTGAAATACAGGAAGGCCAGCAACTGGGTCGAGCAGGGCCTGCTCAAGGCGTCACGTTATGAATCGAGGACCGGCAGTGTCAGTTATCTGATCGAATTCGACGCGCTTCAAAAATTCTGCAAGGAGCATCGCAATCTGCTGATCACGCGCCGAGCGTCTCCCTCAAGAATTCGCTTCCTGGAGGAATACGTGTTTGCGCCCAAGCACGCCGAGCTGCTGCGTACACGCGAAAGCAAACGTGAGGCTGAAGCGTTCGAACGCGGGGAATACCTCGAGGACACCGGACGCTCTCAAAGAACCGCCTGATCGCAGTGTGAAAGGCCCTCGTCCTATAAGAAGTTTCATTGATACGCGAAATCTGAAAGATCGACAGGAGGTGAAAGAGGAGCTGACCCATTCCTCCCAGCATGACTTTCTCACCGGGTTGCCCAATCGAAAGCTTCTGAATGATCGCGTTGGTCAGGCGATCTCCCTTGCGCGGCGGCAGAGGTGCCATGCTGCGGTTTTGTTTCTGGATTTGGATGGCTTCAAGCACATCAACGATTCCCTGGGGCATCTGATCGGCGACAAGGTTCTTAAATCAGTAGCGAATCGGCTGCTGGATTGTGTCCGCTCCCCGGATACGGTAATTCGTCATGGGGCGACGAGTTTGTTGTCGTGCTTCAGGAGTTAAAGCGCCCCGAGGACGCAGTCTTTACAGTGGCAAGGTTGTTGAAGGCGGTGGCAAATATTCACACTATCGATCAACACGAGATTTACGTCACGACCAGCATTGGCGTGAGCGTCTATCCGGGCGACGGGCTCGATGTAGAGACGCTGATCAGGAAAGCGGACACCGCGATGTATCACGCCAAGAAGAACGGGAGCCAGAACTATAGATTCTTCAGGCCGGAGATGATCGTCGAAACCGGGGAGCGCCGGTCCATGGAGCAGGACTTGTGGCATGCCCTTGAGCGGAAGGAATTCGCACTACATTACCAGCCCAGGATCGATCTGAAATCGGGAGCGATCATAGGGGCGGAGGCGCTGTCCCGCTGGAAGCATCCCGTACGAGGACTTGTACCTCCTGCGCAGTTTATTCCCATCGCAGAGGAATGCGGTCTGATGGTGCCAATTGGCGCCTGGATCCTTCGTGAAGCGTGCACACAAGCCCGCGCCTGGACCGATGCGGGTGAGCCCGCGAAGATGGTGGCTTCGATTCCAAGCCAGTCGCCGAAATGGACGCCGCCGCGCGTGATGCCCAGTGGCAATTCGGCAACCAGACAAGCCGAATTGAAACAGGACGCTGAAGAGTGCGAAGCAGCTCAGCCCCGTTGGGACGCTGTGTGGAATCGTGCCCTGGCGGCGGAGAGCCTCGTCGTTGCCGATCGCCGCGACTACTACCAGGCGGAAGTGCTCACGATGATCACCATCAATCTCGAGAGCAATAGCACTTTGTTGCTGGTAGCGAAAGCACTTCAAGATGATGATGCCGGCCAGACGGACAAAGCGCACTATCTGGCGTCAACTATTCTTTCCGGTACTTCTAATTGTCGCCCGTCAGCGCACGCTGAAGTGAACGATGCGCTCCATGCGCTTGACACCATTCAGGAATCGATGAATGCAGCCGAGTACGGCAAATGGAAGAACTGGTATCGCGGAGACTGGTTAACCGGCGTGTATCGCACCCCGGAGTTGGTCCTGGCGTACGCCGATCACCTTCGCGATCCCCTCGCGCGCCTACCTGCGCCAGCAGCATGGAGCGGTTGGGAAGCGTACTTCCATATCATGGAGTATGAAGGCGACCGCTCCGTCGACGTTCATTAATCCGCCAACCTTTTCACGTTGGGAACGGCCAATCATCGCCAGGAGGGTCCAACCTGAAGCTGCAGCCAGAGCAGCTCGGGCGCCGTACAATGCGCTCGCCAATCCGGTCGTCAGGTTGTTCGGCGCGAGAATGATTTTGGCCAGCCCAAGATTCCAGAATCTCTCCCGTCCCTCGATTCCTCGATTCGCTCCGAACACCCCCAGGCGAAGTTAGCAACAGTCCGCGGCGCTCGGTGAGACACCTTCTATGCGCCTTTGGTCGATCAACGGAGCACATGAAGTGGCGAGATAACCCGGAATCTGTTGTATTCAGCGGCTATGGAAGTCGAACCCCGTGAAGGGGTACTAGGCTTGGCCGCCAGCGATGGTGCGAGCGTCGAAACTTAGAAGCCAGCCATTATGGCATGCACATTCGTTTGATGGGCTTGATCGAAGGAAGCCTGAATCTGACGCACGAATTTGCGTTCCTCTGCAGCCTTCACGAATCTCATGTTTTTAGGGTCGTACAACCGGACGGACCAGGGATGCTTTAGGCAGGTTACGGTGGTGACCGTTAGGCCATGATACCGTTCGTGAGCACGAGTGAATGGCCAACTCCAGTTCGCGCTGCCTTCCGAGCAAGAACACACGGTACATCTCCGAAACATTCCAAACACGACAATCTCCTAACCATCGATCAGCTCAGGTTACGGCCGCATCGATAACCTTGGTTAGGAGACGGCACAGAGTGGTCGCTTCAGAATCCGATTATGATTCAGTGCACTCGCGCGTGCCATTCCATCAAAGTTGTACGGGAGTTACCATCCTGGATCTCTTGGGGCGCCACGCAGTAGAATCCGATCCTACCACTTGAATCGAAGCGGTCTCGATTGCCAAATCTGTCACGCCGTAGGGGGAGTCACGTCCGATTTCCCGGTGCGTCCGATCATCTCAAGCCTTCCTCAGCATTCTGACTAATCGAGTTCGCGCAGGTGGCACGCCGGCTAGATCCGACATACCCAAAGGACTCTATGTATATCGAAACATCGCCACCTTGCACCCGCAGGGATTTCTACCTTTCAATGAAAGCACAGTGAGGGATAAGAACAAGAGCTACGATGTGGATAAGCTTTGGACGAAATCGGCGAAATCCGTTTTTGGAAAGCATGTGGGCACCGTGGAAGGAATTGACCTATATGCTATTGCCCAGAGACCATATCTCGATCTTGGCTCGGTTTCTCCAGGCTGCGCCGCCTTGAAGCGCTCGGCCTCTTGGCCGAATGGCTGATATAAAACGTAAGCAACCTCATTCCCGCAGCGGTCCCTTGCGGGCTCACTTCCTTCGCTGCGAGAGAATCCGCAAGTCCTTCGGGGGCACCGTGAATAAACTCACATGTGGGGTGGCAGGGGTCCATATTCAAGTCCGTACTCATCTGCAGATTTGATTTGACGCGTAAGAGTCGGCGCGGACTCGCCAGCGCGCGGCCCGCGCCAGCCTGCGATACGGCTCAGCGGTGCATTTCCACCTCGCCGAAATATTCCCTCACAGCGTGCAGAAATCTCTCGGCCTGCTGATGCGGAGGCACCGCTCCCCGGAGAACCTCGTCGAATCGATGGTGTGCTCCGTAGATCTCATCGGTGTCCGAGGCATTCTGGCTCGCCGTTGCTCCATTCAAGTCGATGCCTGCAAAAATTCCGCGGCTGCGCGACCACGTCCTCATTTCAGGTCGCATTCGGATATCTGAAGTTCTCGATTGACCCGTGAGAAAACATTGTTACCCTGGATTCGCTCGGCAGAAAACCGCAATGTGGACGCCAGCGCTCACGAGGAACCCCGAAGCTGCCATTTAACCCCCAAGAAGTGGCGCTATGAATCCCTCCAGTCGCATCGAAGTTACAGTGGAAGCTTGTCGGTAGGAGGCACTCGCGATGGCAGAACCTATGTCCGATTTGCAATTCCAATCGCTGGAAATTCGCATGAAACGAGCAGAACGCTGGCTCAAAGTTGTACTCTGCTTGTTCACTCTGTTCCTTGTGTCTTTCAGCGAGTTTGCTATTTCGACCGAAATCAATTCATGCGGCTCCCCCGGAAACGCTTCGCGTGCGGGAGCTAATCGTTGTGGATGTTGCGGGCAAAGAGCGAATCGTGATAGCCGCACCCATTCCCGATCCCATTGTGGATGGAAAAGCGGTCGAGCGCAGGGTAGTAGTCTGCGCAGGCATACAGTTCAAAGACCCTGATGGCACCGAACGAGGTGGCATCGCATCTGAAGAGGATGGTTCTTTCATGTTTGGAATTGACGACACATCCGGACACGAACGGGCTCATCTATTACATCCCGACTCGGGGCTCAGGCGTGTTCCTGCAAAGCAAAAGCGGTACCAATAGCCTATCGCTTTTAAACCCGGACGATTCCAGCAAAAACCCCAGAATCGAAATCCTCAACCAAGCAGGCAAATCTGTCGCGGAGTTTCCGGCTAAAAAGTAGCCGCGTTGCCGGAAAGCGAGATTTTCGGCAAGTACGAGAGAACTGTGAAGTAATCGGGTTGAAATACGGGCGTCTCGCTGGATGCTCCTTAACTTCGCGCTTACTACGTCTCGGAAAATTCCACCAAGCATGGGCGAGATGGATGCGGACGCCGTCCTGCAGGAAGCGGCGCGGGAGAGCTACGAGACGGCGCTCGAACTGGACCCGAATAACCGAGCGGCCAAGCAAGGCTCGGAGCGCGTGAACCGCCAAGTTCAAGCCTGATAACGGGCTGACGTACGCGGGCGCGTATGGCCGGAATCACGTTTTGAGATGGGTGAAGTGCTGCACGACGCAGCGGTGCAAACCCGTCACCGTACTTGCAGCCTGCAGCGAGCGACTTCAGAGAAGCGTCCTGATCCTTCTCTTCAAAGTTTCTCCACCTCGTTGCTCATTCCTCTCTGTCCATTCGCGAACACTCCAACTCATAACCGGACAATCTGCCCCATCCCTATTTCGTTGATATTCAACAGCAGCGGCCACTTATGTAGATATTCAACATGGAAGGGGAATTGCTTTCTCCTTTCTGCGTGGTACTCAAAATCCAACGGAGCAGAGGAGATTGCACATGCTTACCGAGCGAACAGAATGCAAACATCAAACGTCTCGCCACTCAAACTTGAAGCCGATCCTGATTGCGATCGGAGTCTCAATTCTCTCCGTCGGCGCTTTCAGAGCTCATGCTCAGACATCGGGCAGAGAAGATCTACAAAAACAAATTCACAACTTCGAAGCAATCTCCGCGCAAGCCAACGCGGCGCGAAGAAGAGGTGAGCATGGCAGGCTGTGCTGACGATGGCTGCACCGGTTGGCACCTGATTGCATGGGACTACCCTCGGTCTGCGGCAGCCCCACGGTTCGTGACAGGTCAGCAAAGTTCAACAGACCGCCTGCGCGGGCAGCCACACTGACAACAAGCGAGGAACTCGCTAATGTTGGCTAGATCGCGAATGTCGCGCTGCAGCATCGTCATGATGTAAGACTGGAACCAGGCATTGCGGCGAGAGGCACTATGACGGGGCAGGGCGAGGGGTTATCCACCAGCAAGAACGGTCTCCAGGAGTTCCTCCTGTCGAACAGGCGTCGTTTTTCCAGACCACACGAGGGAATGCTTGGAGAACAAGGTATCCACGAAAGTCTCTTTGGTTCCGTTGATCTCTCCTTGGGAAAATGGCCATATGGTTACCACTTCCATCCTCCCTGCAAGAGACTCGGATAGTTTTGGCAGGAGCAACACGTTCGCCGATCCCGTGAGCAGAAAGCGCCCGGGCTGCCGCTTCCGATCAATAGTGGCTTTGATCACTGGAAACAGCGCAGGCACATGCTGTATCTCGTCCAATGTGACGCGTGGATTCAAGCCAGCAACGAAACCGTTAGGATCACCCTTCGCAGCGGCCAGGATGCTAGGATCGTCGAATGTCAGGTACTGCCGGTTTTGTTCGCCCAGTTCCTCAGACTGAACGAGCGTACTTTTGCCTGTCTGCCGAGCGCCGTTGACAAGAACGGCCGGTGTGTCCGCCAGTGCTTCTCGGACTCGGTTAGTGATGTGCCAGTGAATCATCGTTCATATAATCGACTAATGGTTGGATGATAATCAACCAGATTAATGGACGATATGCCTCACATCGCTGGGGGCATCGTAGGTCGGGTCCGGAACCCCGTAGCGCTTCGTGCCAACCAGGAATTCGTGAAAATGGTAGTTCTCCCAGCCCATCACGAGTTGCAGAATTCGATGGAATTGTTTGAGCGTGGTTTGGCTCAAGAGTCCGAGGCGCCTCCGAGGAGAGGCTTGATGTCGAGAAGTGAAACGTGAATGCGATAGATGTTCAGGGTGGATCTTTACGAAGATCGGGGCGGCGATGTGGAATTTGAGAGAGTCTATAAAGAAATTGTGCGTCATCCTGCCTGCTCTTCTGCCTCATCGGAATTGCCAAAGACTTCTTCTCGAATGATCCGTTCAGTCGCCTCATTCAAATATTCATGTAATGCCTTCTCAATCTGACGGTATTCGGGCCAGAGTGTCTTGTCGATGAACGACTTGGGCGCCCGGAGTACAACCGTCGTGCGGCGTTGGCGCGGGTACCGATAGGGTTTAAGCCCGTAGCGGCGGCACAGTGCGGTGAAAAGGCGCCGGTTCCACTGATCGACGAGCTTGAAGTAGGTTTCCACCGGCTTTTCGATCTGTTCTGCGATAGCAAGTGCTTCCCGCACCCGGTCGAGTGCCGCCGCCGCCGCGACACGCTCTCCTGCGGTAGTGGCTCCCTCGAACAGCGCGGAGATCTTACGCAACTTCTGGCGGAGTTCTTGTTCAGTGGTCATTGATATGGTTATCTCGTCGAAGGCGGGAGTCGAAATGCGCACATGAGAACAGGGAAAGTTTACCGGCCTATGCCCCCTTAGCACCACCGTCAAGCCTCAAAAATCAAATTCGATTCCGCTCTTCAAACCCGTCTGACAAATACACTGCATGGGTGAAACATTCACGACGTCAGTCCTCCGCAGTGTCAGGTTCACGGTGTCCTTGAGGTGGCCTTGCGGCGCTGCATGGGATAAATTATCGTAGCCGATCACGGCGAGAGCACGGAACCCCGGTCCTTCAGCGTAGGTGATGCGGCTATGTCCAGTAGATCTCGCCGGCGGGTTCGCGCAGCAGCGCATGCTGCAGGAACTGGATTGCGCTCTCGATGCCCTCGTCTGCATCCAGCAGAGGATCTTCGTGCTCAATGCTCAACACGTAGTCATATCCCACTTCACGCAAGGCGCTGGTAATGGCGCGCCAAACCTCCAGTCCATGCCCCCAACCTACCGTCCGGAAACTCCAGGATCGTTCCGCGACGTCCCGATAAGGCTTTCCATCAAGGCACCCGTTCGCAGCAGTATTGGCGCGGTTGATTGCGCAATCCTTGGCGTGCACGTGGAAGATAGCGGGCCCCAGTTTCCGAATGGCCAATGGCGCATCAACGCTCAGCCAGAACAGATGGCTTGGATCAAAGTTCACTCCGAGATTCGCTCCTGCAGATTCGCGAAGCTTGAGTGCCGTCTCAGGGTTATAGACGAGAAAGCCGGGATGCATCTCGATGGCGAGCTTGACTCCGTGCGTTTTTGCGAAGCCCGCAGCGCGCGTCCAATAAGGGATCGCGACCTCGTTCCATTGCCACTCCCATAACTCGGGATACTCGGGCGGCCACGCGAAGTGACACCAGTTGGGATACCGCGCACCCGGAGAATCACCCGGGCAACCCGAGAGCAAGTTAATGACTGGAACTTCAAGCCGCTCGGCAAGTAAGACCGTCTTTTCAAAAAGCGAGTGGAATGAACCGGCGATGACAGGGTTCGGATGCAGGGGATTGCCCTGGCACGACAACGCGCTGATGAACAGGCCTGCCGACTTGACCGCATTGCTGTAAGCGGAGATTTTCTCCGGCACCGTCAGCACAGTATCCACGTCGCAATGGTGGTTGCCCGGGTACCCGCCCGTGCCAATCTCCACGCAATCAAGTCCCAGTTTTTGGGCTTTCTCAAGCATGGCCGGGAAGGCCAGGTTTTGAAAGAGCACCGTGAAGACGCCGAGATGCATAATGCCTCAGGACTCGCTCGGCGCAATGGGCTGCGTGTAGAGGCCGCCATCGACCCAAATGGTTTGCCCGGTGATGAATTCCGCGGCATCGCTGACCAGAAAGACCACGGCCAGCCCGATATCGCGGGGAGTCCCGATGCGGCCGAGCGGCGTGACTTTAGACCACATGCCTGCGTAATCGGGCAGTTCCTTTTTGGTGCGTTCCACTTCGATGGCTCCGGGAGCCACGCAATTTACGCGAATGCGATATTGGCCGAGCTCTACGGCGGAGACCTTGGTGAACATTTCGAGTCCTCCCTTGCTGGCCGTGTAATCAACCAAGTTGCGGAATGGAAGTTTATTGCAGCCCGAGCCGATATTGATGATGGCTCCGCCGCCTTTCATCAGCCTGCCAGCCTGCTGCGTGCAGAGGAAGCTGCCCTTGAGATTGGTGGCCAACACACGGTCCCAATCAGCCTCGGCCAGTTCCAGCAGCGATTGCCACGTCTGTATCCCGGCATTGTTGACGAGGATGTCCAGCTTTCCAAAGATCTCCATTACTTGGCGGAACATCGCTTCAACCTGATCTCGCTTTGAAACATCGCAGCCCACTGCGACCGCCCGCTTGCCCAGCGCCGTGATCTCCTCGGCGACAGCTTGCGCTCCGGCCTCATCATCATAGTAGTTGACGGCTACGTCGGCGCCTGCCTTGGCCAGCTCGAGCGCAGTGCCTTTCCCGATGCCACTGCTCCCGCCTGTTACGAGCGCAACTTTGCCTGAGAGAGATGAATGCATATACCAGCCTTCTATTCCACCAGAGAATATATCAACTACCAGCGAGTACGGGAGTATGCTCATGTACCTTAACGGGTGTTAACGTTAGTCTGCGGGCACCACCCGTATTTACTTTGCCGTCGCTACTTCATCGTGCGAGGATTCTCGGGCGATGAGGATTGCAATTGGTGCTGACCACCTCGGGGCCCCGCTCAAGGAAGAAATCGCGGCTCTGCTGCGCGAGCGGCAGGTCGAGTTTCAAGATTTTGGCGTGATCTCGGGCGAAGTAGCCGATTATCCCGACATCGCCGACCGGGTGGCGCAGTCGATTAGAGATGGGCTGTTCGAACGAGGCATTCTGATCTGCGGTACGGGCATCGGAATGGCCATTGCCGCCAACAAGGTGCCTGGCATCCGCGCCGCGGTTGTACACGACCCCTACTCAGCAGAGCGCTCACGCAAGAGCAACGATGCCCAGATTCTGACCATGGGCGCACTGGTCATCGGGGCACAAGTGGCAAGGCATCTGGTGTCCATCTGGCTGGAGTCGGAGTTTCAAGGGGGCGACTCTACGCGGAAAGTGGAGAAGATCCACGTGATCGAAGCCCGGCGGGCATGCAGCTTGCCGGAGGAAGATTTCAGCAAGCGATGAAGAAACTGATCAACGATCCATTTCAGGTAACGGTCGAAGCGCTCGAAGGCTTTGTTGCTGCTTTTCCTCGCCAGTCGCGCCGGGCGGGCGCGCAATCGGTGGTGCGCATGGACGCGCCCATCTCAGGCAAGGTGGGAATCATTTTCGGTGGCGGAAGCGGGCATGAACCGCTCTTTATGGGTTATCTCGGCAAAGGGCTGGCCGATGGCTGCCCGGTTGGCAACATCTTCGCGTCTCCGTCGCCCGGCATCATTCTGGATGCCATCCGCGAAGTATCGAGTGGCGAGGGCGTCCTGCTGATGTATGGCAACTATTCCGGAGACGTGATGAACTTCGACATCGCCGCAGAAATTGCCGGGGAAGAAGGAATTCGCACTCAAACCGTGCGTGTCACCGACGATGTTGCCTCCGCTTCACTGGGCGAGAAGCACCGCCGTCGCGGCATTGCCGGCGACTTTTTTGTACTGAAGGCCGCCGGAGCCTGTGCTGACGCCGGCTGCGATCTGGAACAGGTTTATGTTGCGGCGTCCAGGGCGAACGACAACACCCGCTCCATGGGCGTGGCCTTGAGTTCGTGCACCATTCCAGCCTCAGGGCGGCCCATCTTTGAGCTGGGTGGCGACGAGGTCGAGATCGGCCTCGGCATTCACGGCGAACCTGGCGAGCGCCGTCAGAAGCTGCAACCGGCTGATCAAATCACTGATATTCTCGTTGGCCGTCTGCTGAAGGATCAGCTTTTCCAGACAGGTGATGAAGTTGCCGTTCTGATCAATGGCCTTGGCTCGACGCCGCTCGCCGAGCAGTTCATTGTTTTTCGGCGCGTTGCCCAGCTTCTTAGCAACGCGGGAATCCGCATCTACAGGTCGTACGTGGGTGAATTCAGCACTTCACTGGATATGGCGGGGTGTTCGGTCACTCTCATGCGGCTTGATGACGAGTTGCGCCGATGGCTGGATTGGCCCGCTCGAAGCCCTTATTTCACACAGGTAGATTGAAATGGCAGAGACCACAATTAGCGCGCAGGACTGGATTCACATATGGTCGCAGGTAGCGGCTCGACTGGAAGCGGAAAAGGACCGTTTCAATGAGCTAGATGGCATGATCGGAGATGGCGATCACGGGGTGACGATGGCGATCGGGTATCGATCGCTTCGTCAGTCACTCTTGGGACTGGAAAACGACGTCACAATCGACCGGGTCTTCCAGACAGCGGGTCAGGCATTTCTGCTGGCAGCCGGCGGTGCGGTTGGACCGTTGATCGGTACGATGCTCTCCGATACGGGGAAGGCTTTCAAAGGGCGAGTTACCTTCGGAGCGGAAGAAGCGGTTTGGATGCTGGAGATCATGGAGCAGGCGCTGGTACGACTGGGCAAAGCTCAGCCTGGCGACAAAACCATGCTCGATGCGTTGCACCCTGCGGTTGTAGCCGCGCGCGCTGCTGAAGGCGAAGACATGGTCGAGATTTTTCGGCGCGCTGCCAATGCAGCCTCCGTGGGCGCAGAGGCAACTAGCGGCATGATTTCCCGGCTTGGCCGGTCGAGCCGCCTGGGTGAACGCTCGCTCGGGCACATTGACCCGGGAGCCGCCAGCATGGCTCTCACGCTGCGCGTCCTTGAAGAAGAGGTCGCGGCCATATGAATCAACCCTGGAAGACAGATCAATGGTTCACCAGTTGCTGGAATCATACCGAGACTGCGCAAGCCGGACGCGCGCTGCCCGCCGCGATCCAGTTTCATGACGTAACCCTCCGCGACGGTGAGCAGCAGGCGGGCATGGTCTTCGATCTAACGCAGCGGTTGACGATTGCCCGACAGCTCTCCGCGGCGGGCGTACATCGCATCGAAGTCGGCATGCCGGCCGAGTTGGCTGAAGACGCAGAGCTTCTTGAAACCCTGGCTGCGGAAAACCTGAGCGCGCAACTTCTCGCTTTCGCGCGTTGCCATCCCCAAGATGTGATGGCGGCCCGCGCGCACGGTGCCAGCGGAATTGTTCTTAAAGTTGTGACAAGCGAGCACCTCTTGCGCAAGGGAGTAGGGCGCTCTGTTGACTGGGCCATCGGAGTTGCTGTTGACGCTTTGGCGGCAGCGCGCGAAGCGGGACTGTATTCTGTTCTCTTCACCATCGATGCGACCCGCACCGAGGTTCCTACTTTTGTTGCATTTCTTGAGCGCGTTTGCGCGCAGGCTCCGCCTGATGCGATTGCTGTTGCCGACTCGTACGGGGTAGCCACGCCGGAAGCGATCAGCTTCATGGTGCGGCTTCTTCGAAGAAGCTTTACGCAACCGATTGAAATCCATTGCCACGACGACTTCGGCCTGGCCGCGGCCTGCACACTGGCCGGCGTTGCGGCAGGGGCATCCGTAGCACACGTTACAATGTGCGGAATTGGCGAGCGTGCCGGCAATGCATCGCTAGAAGAGACAGCGATGGCCCTTTTATGCCTCTACGGAATCGATTGCGGCATCCGTACCGAGTCCCTTTACGGTTTGTCCCGGTTGGTACAGGAGAGCGGTCGTTTTGGTCTTCCATCAAACCGCGCCATTGTGGGCGAGGGCCTTTACAGCATCCAGACCGACCTCGTGGCTGAGTTGCACAGGCGGTGCAAGCAGAACTCTCCGCTCGAATACCTCCCGTTTCTGCCGGCTCTGGCCGGCAGACCGGGTGTGGATATAGCCTTGGGGAAAGGCAGCGGGCGCGCCAATGTGGAAGAGCAGTTGGAACAGCGGGGGCTGAAATTGCCGATTGAGGAAGTTGAGAGACTCTCAGTGCGGGTGCGAGCAGTGGCGACCCGTGAGAAGCGACTACTTACAGGGGCGGAGTTTGAGGATCTGGTCGCCGAGATGCAGAAATGAGGCCGATTCGTTGCGGCATCATCGGTTTCGGCTTTATAGGGCCGCAACACGCCGAGGCCATGCGGCGGCTGGCGTTTGTGGATGTTGCGGCCGTCTGCTCGGCTGAACCTGAGGCTACCCGGCAAAAGGCCGCGATGCTGGGCATCCCAAAGGTCTACGACAATTACGAGGACTTGCTCGACGATCCCTCGATCGAAGTCGTCGACATCGTTACGCCGACCCGTTTGCATCATCCCATGGCGCTTGCGGCCATCGCGCGGGGCAAGCATGTCATCGTCGACAAGCCATTGGCGCTCAGCCTCGATCAAGCGCGGGAGATGCGCGATGCTGCGCATGCTGCGGGAGTCGTAAACGCGGTAACGTTTAACTACCGGTACCACCCGCTGGTCCAGCAGGCCCGTTTCATGGTTAGGAATGGCGATGCCGGAGCGATTTACCTGGTGCACGGGCATTATCTGCAGGAATGGCTGCTCCACGATTCGGACTTTTCCTGGCGCCTTGACCCCTCCGAGAGCGGAACTTCCGCAATGGTGGGCGATGCGGGATGCCATTGGTTCGATCTCGTCGAGCACGTCACCGGGCTGCGCATTACATCTGTTCTGGCCGAACTGCGCACCCTAATCCCGGTAAGGCGGAAACCATTGCGCCCGCGCCCGGCATTTGCGGATATAGGTACCGAAGAGACCGAGCCCTATTCCGTCAGCGTGCCCGACCTCGGGGCAATACTGCTGCGCCTTGACAATGGAGGCACGGCAAGCTTTCTGGCGAGCCCACTCTGCGCCGGGCATAAGAACGATCTTGAATTCGAGATACACGGATCGAAGCTGAGCCTCCGCTGGCAGCAGGAGGATCCCAATCATTTATTTATTGGGAGGCGGGGACAGCCCGATCAGGTCCTGAACCGCGACCCGGCATTGCTCGCGCCCGAAGTGCGCCGTTACTCAAGCCTGCCCGGCGGCCACAGCGAGGGCTGGCCAGACGCCTTTCGCAACACTCTCGCTAACATCTTCGAGTTCATTGCCGGCAATCACAATCCGGGCATTGCAGACGGTACCCCGTTCCCCACGTTTGCAGACGGCTGCCGAGCTGCGGCCATCTCTGACGCGCTAGTGTGCAGCAGCGCCGCAGGAGGAGTTTGGACGGATGTCGAAGCTTGAACTCACCGGCGCGCGTCGAGCGAACCTGTTTCGCTCAAGCTGCGTGGCCATTGTAGCCACTGCCATGACGTTCGGCGTGCGCGCCGACATCATGGACGCGCTCAGCAGCCAGTTTCACCTTACCAATGAACAGACCGGCTGGATCGCGGGTGCCGCTTTCTGGGGCTTCACGGTTTCCATGCTGGTGGGCGGCATCCTTTGTGACCTGCTGGGCATGAGGTCTCTCATTGCTGCGGGGTTTGCCGGTCATATTGGTGGAATCCTGCTCACCATCTTCGCCACCGGTTTCGGCTCGGTCTACGCCGGCACTCTAGCCATCGGACTCGCCAACGGTTTAATTGAGGCAGCCGCCAATCCACTTACGTCCACGCTTTATCCCGATCGGAAAACAGATCGGCTCAACAAGCTTCACGTGTGGTTTCCGGGCGGGATCGTGATCGGCGGCCTGGTTGCCTACGCCTGCGCGGAGCTTGGACTCAACTGGCAAGTGAAGATGTCCCTCATTCTTCTGCCGGTTTTGCTTTATGGCGTTCTGTTCTTCCGGCAGACGCTACCCGTCACCGAACGGGTGCAGCACCGTCTCTCCACTGGAGCCATGTACCGCGAAGCGCTGCGGCCCGGTTTCCTCATTTTGGTGGGCTGCATGGTGCTGACGGCGGCCACTGAGCTTGGGCCCGCGCAATGGATTCCCAGCCTTCTGACGCGTACTGCGCAGATTTCAGGCATTCTGGTGCTCATCTGGATTACAGGGCTTGAGGCCGTGGGGAGGCTTTTTGCTGGGCGCCTCGTTGCCCGCATCTCTCCCGTAACGCTGTTGCTATGCAGCGCCCTGCTCGCGGCCGCCGGTCTATTCAGCCTGGGTGCGGCTCACTCTCTTACCACCATATATCTCGCTGCCACAGTGTTCGCGGCGGGTGTCTGTTATTGCTGGCCAACCATGTATGGCATCACGTCAGAACGATTCCCCGCCGGCGGCGCGTTCCTGCTTTCTGTCATCGGAAGCGTGGGCATGCTGAGCGATGCGTTTGTCGTTCCGCTGATGGGACACATGTATGACGTGTGGGGACCTAGCAGAGCTCTGTGCTCCATGGCTGTTCTTCCCGCTATCGTGGCCGTCGTGTTTGCAGGCATCTGGCTGCGAGACCGCGCACAGGGGGGATACCGCGCCACACAACTCGGACCCCAGGCTGTACAGGATGTCATAGACGCTTGATTCGGTTACAGGTGGTCAGCAAAGGATCGTTTTACTCACCTCCCTCTGGCAGTAAACGGTAATCATGCCGGTCTTTGCAGGAATGAGGTCAGGAATGAGCCGGAAGTCCCGGCACTTCCGTGCGCACGGGCCTAAAAAGGGGTGGTTTCGTCTTCCGTAAGACACACATGCTTCAATAACCGGTAACTTAAGGAAAGTTAAGGCTCGCGATTACCCCTAATTGCTTTGCCCGTTCATTTCTTACTGGTAGGGTATAGTCCGAGCGATAACGTCAGGATTTTCCCTGGCGAGCTTGAGGACTGCGGCTGGCGTACGCCGCCGAATGATTATGAAAGGTACAACGCGAGAATGAAAATCGTCAAAATAGAAACTTACCTGATCGGCAATCCATGGAAGAACTGGGTTTTTACAAAGGTTTTTACCGACGAAGGTGTGACTGGCATCGGTGAAGGTTCACTGAACTATTTCGCCAAGACAGTGCAGGCAGCCATCCACGAGCTTGAATACCTTGTTCTTGGAATGGATCCCTTTCAAATCGAGATCATCTCGCAAAAGCTTATTCGGGATCTGACTTCTGAAGGCGCGCAGATTCACATGTCTGCCGTGGCTGCGATTGAAATCGCATGCTGGGACATCATCGGGAAGGTTTGCAATCAGCCTTTGTACAACCTCTGGGGCGGCAGGTGCCACGGCAAGCTACGTGCCTACGCGAATGGCTGGTACCGTGGACCGCGCACGCCAGAGAGTTTCGGTGAAAAGGCCGCAAAGGTCGTGGAGCGGGGTTATACAGCGCTCAAATTCGATCCCTTCGGCGATAACTGGCGCACGCTCTCACCGTCGGAAATGGATCTCTCGATGGGGATCATCTGCGCGGTTCGCGAAGCAGTGGGCGATACCGTCGATGTACTGATTGAAGGCCATCGCCGCTTTAACGTGGCAACCGCATTGCAGATCGCAAACTCGATGGCGCGCTATCGTCCCACGTGGTTTGAAGAACCGCTCGATCACTCCAATATCTCGGCAATGGCAGAACTGGCGCGGCGGAGCCCGGTTCCCATCGCAACCGGCGAAAGCTTCACAAACAAACAACATTTCGCCGAATTGCTCAAGCACGATGCGGTCGATATCTGGCAACCGGAACCGCTGAATTTGGGCGGGCTCTATGCCACGCGTAAAGTGGCCGACTTGATCGATGCTCACTATGGGGTTGTGGCTCCGCACAGTGCCCAGGGGCCGATTTGTTCGGTCGCCTGCATGCATTTATCCGCTTCCTTGCCCAACTTCTTCCTCCAAGAGATTTTCGACGACTTCAACGAGCCCTGGGAGAAACTGATCATCGACAACCCGGTCGAGGTCGTTGACGGGTACATTACTATTACGGACAAGCCCGGCCTTGGCATCGAGCTCAAAATGGAAGAGATCGAACGCCACCCATATCATCCCGAGAATGCTCTGCCACTATTTAAGGCAGGGTGGGAGATGCGCCGCACCTCTTCGGAGGAAGTGGCGCAGGAATCGAATCATTCGGCAGCGAAGCGGTGACTGACGTGTTCGACGGCGACGATTTCGTCGTCGACGTCGATCATCTCAACCTTAAGAAGAATCTGAAATCGCTTGGGCAGCGGGGAGTGGGGGTTCAATTTGAGAAGAGAGAACAGCTTAAGCATCTCCCGCCCCGTTGTTAGATAAGTCGAAGCGCCTTCAATCGCCCGGCCGTGGTTCGCTGCGATCATGGTGATGGTCGAGTTTTGATATGCGCCGGGCCTCCGAGTGATCAGCACATACTCGCGATAACGTGGCAGCCTCGCGTCGTGGTATCTTTCTCCCCGATAGGATTTCTGTTCCCCTTCTCGCGGAACGGTGTTGCGGATTTCATCTTCACCGATGAGGAAATCGGTTTCCTCCTGCAGCATATCCATGAAGGGATTGGTCCGGGTACACCCGACCAGCACGAGATTGGAAAAGCGCATTTCATGCCATGATGCAATGCGCACGTTGCGGATGCCGACCGGCACATTCCTCTCATGAAAGAACTGCATGAAGAGAAACATGCTGTGAACTTCGCCTGCGTCAAGGTAGTGGAAACTGGGATGCAGATCTCGCGATCGCAACTCCGGCAGACGATCGAGTAATTCACGATGCCCCTTGCCCGGATCGTTGGCGTATAAGCTGCGGACGTAGGTCTCCCAGCCTTCACGGAAGAACAACGGCTCAGTATGCGCGATGAGATTGGGACGATCATGGCAGAAGTAAGGTTCCCAGAAGCACCTTACAACGTCCGCGCCGTCCTGCACCTCTGCTTCGGCTGGCGAGCCGAACTCTATAAACTCAGCGCGGTACTGTCCTTTCGGTATAGTGAGCTGCAACGTCTCGTGCGCTCCGGCATCATCGAAGAAGCGCTGCAATCGTTCGCGAACGCCTTTCATACTGACGCGAACGACAGGATCCAGTTTTGGATCGAACGACTGATCACGGTGGAGAACCTCGGTGGCAATCTCATACTCCTTGATTCGATCGTCATTATCTCCTGTCTTCTCGCAGAGGTAAGTGAGGATCTTGCCCAGGGTCAAGGTGTGCGCGAAGTGCGGACTGGCCAGAATTCTTTCCAGCAATGCCTGTCGCCGCGGATGCATATTAAAGGGCCACCACCAATTTATGATTAATTCAAAGGGCTATCATATCACGCGATTCCCGCAGTCTCTTCAGCATTCTATGGCACTCGTCCGAACCAACACGATAGAAGACGCCACCTGCTTCACCATCGGTTGGGCCATCACGGATGTTATTCCACGCAGTTCCAATCCAAAGGGAACCGCGCGGATCGGGGCGCCATCGTTGAAGCAAGTTAGGATCTGAGGCTACGAAGTTAAGACTGTCGCAGCCTTGCCAGGCGCGAAGCGGGCAGATGGTGCTTTCACTCCTCCCGAGTATGCTGTACATGGTTAACCCATGTGACATGGGCTTAACTGCGGTTTATCTCCAAATGCATTGACAAGCATTAATGTGCGCAGTAAAAACCTTGCGTGGAATCGAGAAAACCAATTTCATTCATTCTGCCGAGCGAAGTGCTTGCAGATTGAAGAAATCACTTCTGGCAATCTCGGTGTAAGCGATCCGCCGCAGATAAACAAAACACTTTCGGGTCAGTAGCAGCAATGCGAGCAGCTGAGCCGATGGCTGCCAAAGCGCGGTGTAATAACGCTAGAAGGCGATTTGGAGGAGAGGCTATGACGCAGCAGCGCAGCAATTGTATGCGAGGTCACAACAAAGAAAGAGAGGAAACAAGAGTGACGAGATTCAGGTTTGTCCGCGCAGCGGCCCTGATCGCAATCCTGTATTCCCTGGCGACGTGGACATGGAGCCAGGCCGGCTTGGGCACCATCGTAGGAACAGTGACGGATACCTCAGGGGCGATCATTCCGAATGCAGCTGTGACCGTGACCAATGTGACTACCAATGTGGCTGTGCAGACAAAGACCACCGAGGCCGGCAGCTTTACTGTGCCGTACCTGAATCCAGCGGCATATAGCGTAAGGGTCGAGGCTACCGGCTTTGCAACGTCCGAAGTGAGCGGCATCGGACTGGTGCTCGGACAGACAGCACGCGCTGATGTCGTGATGAAGCCAGGCGCCACTTCGACAACAGTCTCCGTTACCGCCGAGTCCACGAACACCGCTCTTGACACAGACAGTGCGGCCGTAGGCCAGGTGATCTCGGAGCAACAGGTTCTCGATCTTCCCATGGAGAACCGGAGCTTCAACAACCTGCTGTTGCTTGCACCTGCTGCTACGACGACCATTGTCAACAATATCAATGCCGGCGTGCAGCCAGCTTCGACGTTGGATATTGGCGGAGCTCGAGGAACATCGACCGGATACCTCATCGACGGACAAACCAACACCGATCCTTGGTGGGATCAGCCGGAAATCAACTTGTCGCTGGACGCCATCCAGGAGTTCAAGGAGCAATCGAGCGCTTACAGCGCCCAATACGGCGGTTCGGCGGTACAGGTAAGTGCCAGCGTCAAATCGGGCACAAATGACTTGCATGGCACAATCTACGAATTCAACCGCAACGACGCATTCGATGCCTATCCTTACAATTTCGGCACGCCGGTTACGAAGGGAAAGCTGCGCCAGAATCAATATGGCTACAGTCTGGGTGGTCCGGTCTACTTGCCAAAGTTGTATAACGGGCGTAATCGCACCTTCTTCTTTGCAAATTTCGAACGCTTCAAGAATGGAAGCGGCGGCATATCAGATGCACTCGCCCCGACCTCAAATCAGATTCAGGGAGCAGTTACCTCCACGAGCCCAGTCATTAACCCGTCAACAGGCACGGCCTTCGCGCAGGATTCAAACGGGAATTACATCATTCCGAGCTCCGACTGGTCGAGACTGGCCTCGGTGGTCTTGGGTGCCCACCCGGGAACTTATTTCCCTCAAGCGTCTGGATCCTACGGCGGAGGGCTCTATAACGCGACATACAATTGGTCTGGCGTCAACACCTTCAATCAGCAGACCTACAGAGTCGACCAAAGAATTACCTCAAAGGACAATGTGGCAGCGAGGTTCACGCTGACCAATAGCGTGAGTAATTCTCCTGGAGCGTGGACTGCCGGCGGGACCGCGGCTGGCGTAACGAACCAATCCTGGAACGTAATTCAGACGCACGAGTTCACAAGTAACCTGGTCAACATGGCCCGCGTTGGCTGGACCCGGTATCAGAACGGAACGACCGGTTCAGCGGCGTCGACAACCGACCTGAGCGCCCTTGGATTCCAGAACACATTTCCCATGGCTGGCGCGCCCTTCCCAAACATACAGATCCTGACCGGTGGAATTGCCTGCTGCGGCGGCGCATTCAGTCCGACCAACGTGTTCACTGTTAACACCTGGAACGGCGAGGACTCGCTCACGTGGATTCACGGGCGCCACTCTGTCTCGGCAGGCTTCCTTACCATTTTGCATGGCGTCGTAGTCAACGGGCTCGATATCCAGGGGAACTTCGACTTCGATGGAAGCAAGACCGCGGCCGGAGCGAATCCGACGGCAGGAAACGCCTGGGCTGATTTTCTTCTGGGCCTGCCTAACGAGGGGCAAGTCGCCCTTCCCACGGGATACAGCCAGGAACATCCAATCAATCCCCAGCTCTTTATAGACCAGATCAAGTATGCCGCCTATGTAAATGACGACTGGAAGATTACGAATCGGCTCACCTTGAATCTGGGTGTGCGCTACGACTTCCAGAGTAACCCTCGGGAAGAAAATCACCGCCAGTTCTGGCGCGACCTGTCTGTTCCGGATGGTGCCCTTTGCTCGACTGACAGTACAATGGTGACGACACTGAATAGCCCATACTATAAGGTCTGCTCGCGCTCGACCCCGAGGACGCCCTTCGCTCCGAGAGTCGGCTTCGCATACCGTCCATTTTCAGATGATAAGACGGTGCTGCGCGGCGGCTACGGTGTGTTCTTTGATCAATACTCGCTTTACGAGTTCGAGAGCGGTAACATCGCTCCCTACATCGGCACATTTAACGCGAACGGTTACTCGACCGACAGCCTATACCCGTCTGAAGCTCTTCCAACAGTTACGCCGGCGCAACTTGGAAGCCTCTTTAATCTCGAGCCGCCGGTGATTCGCGAGCCGTACCTTCAGGAGTGGTCTCTCTCGGTCGAGCGGCAGGTCGTTCGCAATACCAAATTTACTGCAAACTATGTTGGGTCAGAGGGAACACATCTGGAGACTCGGCTTGCCTCAAATCAGCCGACTTCGTACGATCCCAGCAATCCCGGCGCGGGCTACCCGTTCCAGAACTTCGGCACCTATGGCCAAAATGGAACGCCGTTCTCACCCGGATACGTGCTCGAGGGCAGCTACGCTGGAGCGTCGAACTATAACTCGCTTCAGACCTCGCTTGATCACCGCTCAAACGGCGCAGCATTGCTGATTGCCTATACATGGTCCAGCGCCATGGACGATTCCTCGTCGTCCGGCGGTGCTGGTTTGGAAAACAAAGAGTGGTCGGGCCCAATGGATGCACACGACATTCATAAGGACTACGGAAAATCTGCATTTGACGTGAACCAGCGCTTTGTCGCGAGCTTTGTCTACGAGCTGCCGATCGGAAGAGGGAAGCGGTTTGGCTCAAACCTCAATCGTGGGCTGGAGGAGGCAATTGGCGGTTGGCAGGTGAATGGAATCTACTCGGCCCAGAGCGGCCTGCCGTTCAACGCAACCTGCAACGACACCGGATTCGTCTTGCAGGCTTACGGGCAGAGGTGCAACAAAGTAGGCAACCCCTTCCCGAAAGGATTCCATAAAAGCATTCACGATTATTTCGATCCCAATGCGTACGCCCAACCCGCAACCGGAGTGTTCGGTACCGAGCCTCATGATGATCTTCGCTCTTTCGGGCTGAATAACTTTGATGCCTCAATCTTTAAGAACTTTGATTTGTATGGCGATAACAGGGTCAAATTCCAATTCAGAGCCGAAGCCTTTAACGCCCTTAACCATCCGCAGATGGGCCAGGCAGATCAAGGCTTCAGCGACGGTAACCCCGTTGCCGGTGAAGCATACGGCGCCAGTTTTGGCACCGTCAACAACACGTTTTCGGCTCCACGCACCATTCAACTTGCAGGTAAGATAATCTTCTAACCTCCTGAACTAACCAGGCCTGTCTTGACCTATCGATCGTCAGTGTGAGCCGAGGGCCAAGACAGGCCATTTGTACTTTGACGATAAGAAACGCCCGTCAGCGACTTGCGCGCCGAGTTATCTAAGAAGAGGTTAGAACTCGGTGACTCCTGCGTTCCCGCTGGCTTCCTGAATTGTGGGCACGCATTTTCGTTGGAATGCCAATACGCGGCGCTTCCATAAAGAAATTGCAACAAGCGGAGAGGAATTTGCGCGACTTACCCATGAAGACCGTTAATCATGTTCTAGATGCCTCGCGCAGAGAGTTTCTGCAGACCGCGGTGCTGGCCAGTGGTGCACTTCTGACGCATAAAACGGTCGGAGCCCTTGTTGAGAGCTTCAGTTTCAACATTGTCGGTACGACCGGTAAGTTGAGGGCAGAGCCGGGCGTTACGCCCATTACGGATGCCCAGTGGTTTGTCACAGGGAGTGCCGGCGACGGCCTGATATACCGCTTCCCATTGGGCACGCTGTCGGATGCGCGGTGGTTGACCGCCGACTTTCTATCGGAAGGGGCCGATCTTATCGTCTTCGGCATTGAACTTCAGGAGGGGGAGAGCGGGCCGAAATTCCGATGCAACTTCGGAATTTTGCCGGAGTGCTCCTCCCGCTTGCGACTCCCGCTTGACGCCCTTGATCAGCATCGCGGCGTCCTGCGGCGCGAAGGCGCATGGGTGAAGCCGCAATGCTATGGCGAGCGCGTTAGCGTCGCCAGGGTAGATCGAATTAGCTTTACAGTTGTCTCCCAGCATCCGGGCCCAGCGCGATGGTGCATGACTGGGCTCAAATCGGAGACCGGGGAAGTTGAGAAGATTGATATTCCGGTACTGCCGAAGGGTAGGTTGCTCGACGAACTGGGACAAAGCACCTTGCGGTCGTGGTCGCAAAAGACCAGGGACGGAGACGAAGCGAAGCGGCGAATTCAAGCACAGCGCGAGGCTGCTCCTCAACTGAAATGGCCGGATGAGTTTTCGCGCTGGGGAGGGTGGAAGTCACGAAAACTGACGGAGGGGAGCGGATTCTTTCGCACGCATCATGACGGCAGGCGATGGTGGCTTGTTGACCCTGACGGCTATGCATTCTGGTCAACCGGAGTAGATTGTGTGACCGTGGAGCAGTGCCTGAGTTCGTGCGAGGGGTTAGGTGCGGCGCTAACATGGCGGCCGGAACTGGAAGGTAAATTCCGCGATGCGCATAGGCGTGTAAGCCATCTTGACGGCTCACCGCTCGAGGAAAGTGAAGAGCAACGGAAAGTGCAAGTCAACTATCTGGTTGCCAACCTTATTCGCGCGCTCGGCGCCGAAGAGTGGCGCAAAAACTGGGCAAAGATGGCTGTAGGCGAAATGCGGCGCCTGGGTTTCAACACGATTGGCAACTGGTCAGAGTGGGAGTACGCGCGAGCGGAGGACTTTCCCTATGTCCGTCCCATGGAGTTTGACGCTAAGCGCAGTGGTTGGATTTATCGTGATTTCCCCGATGTATTTCATCCTGAATTCGAAGAGGACGCGAAAGAGTTTGCCAGTGTGCTAACCCGTACCTCCACCGATCCCATGCTAATTGGCTACTTTATGATGAACGAGCCGCAATGGGGAGGAGCTTCGACGATTCTGCTTGCTGAGGGAGCGCTCTATAACACTGTATCCTGTTACACCCGGAAGAAACTGGCCCAATTCCTGAAGTCAAGATACCGAACGGACGGCGAGCTCGCCGATAGATGGAAGATGCCGATCAGCTTTAGCCAATTGGAGTCGGGAAGATGGACCAGCGCGCTCAGCGCTGAGTCGCAGGACGACCTGCGCGACTTTAGTGCCTTGGCCGCGGAGCGCTATTTCACCGTCATTTCAGCCGCCTGCCGGACAGCGGATCCTAATCACTTGAATCTGGGTGTGCGATACAACCCCGTGCCTCCGGCATGGCTTATCCCGGCGATGGCCCCTTTTGACGTATTCAGCGTCAACTGCTATGCCGACCGGGTGAAGCACGCCGATTTCGAGAACGTTGCGCGCATACTGAATAAGCCGATCATCGTTGGAGAATTCGGTTATGGTGCGCTTGATGTCGGATTACCTGCTACGGGGCCAGCACCACGCGCGAAGGACCAGTTCGAACGAGGTAAGCAGTACAGGTTCTTTGTAGAAGACTCGGCTGCAGATCCTTATTGCGTCGGGGCACACTGGTTTCAAATGTATGATCAGTCCCCTTTGGGACGTCCCGACGGAGAGTGCTACAACCTCGGCCTGGTAGATGTGTGTAACCAAACCTATACGGAAATGGCGGCAGCAGCAAGTACGACGAATGCCACCATCTATCTGGTTGCAGACGGGCAGCGGACGCCGTTTCGAGATGCTCCCAAGCTATTATCGACAGTTTCAATGTAGCGGCTGGCCGGGTTTGGATTCCGGCTTGCGGCCGCCATCGCTCTTTCAGGATCGATCATGGGTTAACGTCGTGATGTGTAGCGCGGGCTCTGATGCATTTCACCGCATGCGATACGGCCGGCTGCTGACGCGGCGCTACTGGGGCAAGCCATCGTCCTCCGGAGTTACGGTAAGTTCGACGCCGCCGATAGAGGTTCCATCCGCCGTCGCGTTCCAGCGCAGTGCCTGGGCCGCATCACTCCTGACGGCGGTGGGAGACTTGAGAAAAACCTGTACAGGATAGTCGCTCGCCGGAGCAACACTATAGATAACGTCCGCCGATACCGGTGTCCAGCCTTCTGGAAGATTGCTGTGAAGCACTATGTTAATCGTCTTGTCGGAGCCGTTGTGCAAGAGCAACGGGACCCAGAAGGAGCGTCCAGGAACAAATGCGGATTGGGGCTTCACCAAAGGTATCAGGAAATCGAGCCCGTGAGCCGGATAGAAAGCGCGATAGAAGGCCCATGGGCCTCCGAGTTCCAGACTCTGGGCCGGTTGGGGCGCAGGACGAAAGGTCGGCGGCGGCACATAAGGGATCGGCTGCGCGTCGATGCCTGATAAGACATCTCCTTCAACCGGCGCAGAGACAAGCGATTTGGCGAGGACAAGATATTCCGGCTTGCCGATGCGAAGCTGGAACTGCATTTCTGTAGGCTCCGCCTGTGTGGCATAGAAATCCCATGCGAGTTTATTCAACTCAGAAAAGGAGATGCCTTTCTTGCGTGATATGTCGGCAGCGAGATAACGCGGTCCGAAATGGGCGAGAAACTCCGGATGAAAGGCATCGGAAAAGAAATAAAGCTTTTTCGCCTGCCAACAGTGAAGCCCCTCGCCGTAGTTGCTGATGAAGAGGTGGTCACGCGGCGCTGAAACCTGCTCGGGAAATGTAGCGGGGTTACCTGCGAGGTCGAATGCCTCAGTCGCAATAACAGAGGCAGCTTGGTGATCGCCGTGGTTCTCGCCATTAACGTAAGCCGGCAGCCAAGTCATCACCACTTCAGGCCGCGTAAGTCGAATCAGGCGAACCGCCTCTTCCAACGCCTCACCGTGCCCAACCTCTTCAAGGGAGTGAAGAACATCCTGGGTTGGTGTATCTGATGCTCGTAGAAACCAAACATTGGTAATGCCATGTGCGGCTAGAGAGCGGCGTGCCTCAATCTCGCGCTCGTCTGCCAGGGCCCTGCTCTGCTCCATACCCACGGTGTTGCCGCCAGAATTGCCTCGCGTCGTGAACAGGACGGCCACTCTCCGACCCTCATCCAAGACCGCCTTCCAAAGATAGGTGGAGACGTTCGTCTCATCGTCGGGATGAGCTAACACCAGAAGGATGTCAGCCTTAAAGCGATCATCCGGCGCCGGTACACCCGGGGTCTGCTGCGCTACGGCAGGAAGCACGAGAGTGAACAGCAAAGCGCCAATGGACATCCACATTCTGGCGGAAGATTTCATTGTAGTCTTATCCTCACGGGGCAGTTCAGGCCTTTCCCAACTCCCACAGATGCACATAAGTCGACTCAAACCAGCTGTGACTAAGAATCACCCGTCTGCCCGCACTTATTTCAGCCACCTTGGTTCCAACATGGCTTGAAAATCTGTTATCAACTTGGAATCGGCTCCAGTGCAGGCCATGGGCATTCGCTTTCTTGTAGGCGTAAACGCGCGCCTGACTTCGATATGGGGTAAACGGGTCGTGCTCACCTGCGACGATTTCAAGTTCTCCATCGCCATCCAGGTCAGCCACTGAAAGAGAATGTGGAGAGCGAATCCTGTCGATGATATGTAGTTTGAATTTGCGATCTCGCGGAGCACCAGTGTTCTCGAGCCAGCCGACGGGAGCGAAGAACGCCTTACGCACCTTGTAGTCAACATCTTCCACTGTGAAGAGAATGTCAGGGCGACCATCGCCATTCAGGTCAGCGATCGCGACCCGCGAGATCATTTTGAGATTCTCGGCTTCGAGCAATTCAGGATCAATGAGAAGATGTGGCTCAAAACGGCCGTCACCCAGATTCTCTAGCCAGTAAGGCCCTGCCACGACATCCAGCTTTCCATCGTCGTCGAGGTCGTAGGCGACCATCTGTTCGCCGTAGCGAATGTCAGCGATGACTCGTTTGGGCCAGGGGGCGCGCGGGTCGTCGGGAATCTCAAAGATCTGCGGCGGACGGTGCTTATCATCGTGATATCCGCAAACCAAAGCGAGGCGGCCACCGGGCAGCAATGGCGCGACCACTGAGCCGTGCGGCCAATCGCCATCACCGATGCCGATGGCGTGTTCTTCCCATCGATCCTTGCTCAGGTCGACCGGCTTCAGCCAGACCAGATCGCTGTTGAGTGCCCCATAGAAATCGCTGACGCCAGGCTTACCCTTGATGCCGATGAGTTCTTCCCGTCCGTCATTGTCGATGTCATAAGCATTGATAATCTGCGCGATCCCAGGAATAGTATGTCTCTCCCAACCGGGGTTCTCATACCACCATGCCCCACATACAATGTCAGACGCTCCGGTGCCCCTTAAATTCACCGCAAGAATCTCGATACCGGTGTAAGGCTTCTGGCGATCGACGAACATGTGTCTGAATTGTTCGAGCTTCGAGGGCTTTGCCCGTGGGCGGAACATCTGCACCCATCCGGTGTAAGTATCACCTTTGGCCATCACCTGTGCAGCGTGTCCGAAAATGACGTGCTCACCCGATCCATCGAGTTCCGCATACACCCCCTGGTGGGTGCCTTCGCCCTCGTAGATAATGTCGCCGCTCCATGATTTGCCGCCGTCTACAGCTGCGTAAACAATGAGTCGTGCATTCCAGTTATAGGGGGCAGCCCAACCGCCCTCATTCATTTCTCCGATCAGAAGACACGCCCGCCTGGTCTTTGAGTCGTGCCACGCTTGCAGCGTATGGGGGAAATTAAGAGGCGCGGTGATAGGGTGCTCAACCCAGGGAGCGTTCGGGGCCGAGTGGAGACGGTTTTCAAACCACGATAGCCTGCCATCGGGATATTCATCCTCAACAACCACGACATCCAGGTGACCATCTCCATTGATATCGATAACGGCGGAACGGCACATCTCGCGGAAACCGGGCGCCAGCGCATGAGTTACCCAAGGCTCGCCGGAGAAGGCTCCGGAGCTGGGAGCAGAGAACCAGAAGGGCCCGCAAACGACCTCATCCTTACCGTCTCCATTGAGGTCACCGGCCGACGTCCCTTCTGCTGAAAGGCCGATTTGAATTGCTTGTTTCTTCCAGGGGTCGTGGGGATTCGACGGGATCTTGTAAGCATAGAGTCCAGGCGTATTGCTGTACATGGCGGTGGCGATCAACTCGTGCTTGCCATCCCCGTCCAGATCGGCGAGGACTACGTCATGGGGATTTCCCGCCGTCTCATCGTCCACAATATGGCCCGTCCAGGAATCGTGAAGATTGGCGCCGAACTTATACCACCAGATGACCCATTTCTCTCCACTCGCACCTGACCGGGCTTTCTCAGTGGCGATAACTTCCAATCGACCATCGCCGTCAACGTCAGCAAGTGCAACGCCGACACCGAAAACGCCCCGCGCGATAACTCCTTTCTCGCCGGTCGATGGCCGATACCAGACCAGTCCCCCGTTTCCAGAGATGATAACTTCCGTCTTGCCATCCTTATCGATATCGCCGACAGCTGTTCCTCCGATATCCTGCATCGTCTCGGTAGGACACGCATCGAGAATCACAAGCTCCCAGTCTGTCCTCTTGTGAGCCAAAGAAACTTCAGGGATGAGTGAGCCGGAGCCCTGAAAACTTGACTTCGAGCCAACCCCGGTGGGTGAAGCAAGGGCTTGTGCCGGTTCACCGCGCAGAACACCACTGAACGAAAGTGTCCCTGCCAATAACTTATTGAAGTTTCTCCGATCCATCTGTTATCTCCCATGGTTGTGAGTCAACTTTGTTTCTTCCTTTACGATTCGTGCATGATGCCGGCTCATATGCCGCCCGTCGCGCATGATTCGCAACGTCAAATTTTGACGAAGATCTTCTTGCGGTACAGAATCGCGACGGGCACCATACAGACCAACACATAAGTCAGCGAATACAGGAGAGACCCCAATGATGGATTCCCGAGTGAGTAGAAGTACTTCTGATAGATAACCTCCTGGAGGCTGGCCACATTTCCGTCGTATCGCAGATGAATGCTGAACAGTGTGGATGCCAGCAACTCTGAAAAGACATAAGCAACGATGGCGTTCGAGCCAAATACGAGCCAGGGGTACGTCCACCCTTTCTTCCAATTCTTGATTTCAATCACAGTGTAGCCGATGCCCAGGATTAACAACGTCCAGCCGGCGGTGTAGAGGACGAATGAGCTTGTCCACAACTGCTTATTGATTGGGAACCAGACGTTCCAGATCAAGCCCAGCGAAATACCTGCAGCAGATGCCGCGAATAAACCTGCGGCCATCCACGCCTTCGAGTGCCTCGTTCGCAGCCAAAGGCCAGTGAGAATCCCCAACAGGGCCGTGACGAGCGATGGGATATCGCTGATCAGGCCCTCCGGATCGTAACTTCCATTAAAGAGCCGCCCCGGAAAAATATGACGATCCACTACAGCCACCCAATTTGCGCTCCTGTCGAGGAACGGAACATCAACCGTGGGTGTTCCATATCCGGGAATCGGCGCGAACCTCATGAGCGCCCAGTAGCCGACCAGTGCGGCTCCTGCAACAACTGCATGCACCGGAGCCTTGCGGCTGAAGAGATAAAGCAAGCTGGCGCAGAGATAACAGATGGCGATGCGTTGCAGAACGCCATAAATCCGCAGAGTGCCCAGGGGGAAGAACGGAAACCCGTTCACCACAATGCCGAGAAGGAACAAAATGACCGATCGTTTGAGAATGTGCCCAACCAGCTCAATTTGCGATGCACCGCGCGCGCGTCTTGATTCAATCGAAAATACTGTAGATATGCCGACCAGGAAGAGAAACGAGGGGAACACCTCATCGGTGGGAGTCCAGCCATTCCATGCGGAGTGCTTCAAAGGCCAATAAGCGTATTTGAGGCTGCCATTGTCGTTAACCATGATCATGAACGCAATCGTGAGCCCGCGAAGAACGTCGAGTGAGATGAGCCGGGACGATGTCTGGGCGGGAGCTTGGGTTAGCGATTGTGCCATTCGGGTCTCTTTTCTGCTGGTTTGCTTCTGTATCTCGGTATTTTCAATTGGTTGCATGAGTGCAGCCGCCTTCGCCGGCTCCCGAGCGGTAGAAAGTGCCATCGTGCAGCAGTTTCTCGTATCGGGATCGGTACTCCTGTTTGTAGTGCTCAACTGCGGTCGAATAATTTGACGCGCTCGCGTTGGGACGAGCACGCCAGTGAAATTCAACCGTGTGGGCAGACGGAGGCAGATTGATGGATCCATCTACCACCTTTGCAGGCTCGCCGTCGGCCAGTGCGCCGATAAGTTCGATGAACCAGGGAAGGTGAACCACGATTGCCATTGGAGCACTCGAAAAACGGTTCTCGAAGGTCAACACCGCGTGATCGGAGTCCTGCGAGCGAAGAGTGTAGCTCACCTGTCCGAATGAGGTCGGAGCCCTCTTGATTTCGATCGACCTGCCTGGTCCAATCCACTCAGGCGAAGTGACAGAGAGAACGTGAATCGCCTGGCCTCCCTCGCGTACAAACATATTTCGCAGAAGCGTGCGATAGTCGGCGGCGAACCAACCGTGTGGTGTCAGATTTCCGCGGAAGTTTCGATCACCCCAGGGGCGCATATTCAAACCCAGCCTGCGTTGAGGTCGTATGCAACAATTCAGAATAAAGCTCACGCAAAGCTTGTTGCTGATCGCCTCGTACAACTTCAGTAAGCGTGTTCTTGATGGTGAGATAGTGATGCAGAAATTGGCCCTGGTCGGGGCGCGAATAGGTGATGAGGCCTTCCTGATAGCAAGCCTGAGTGTGGCGCAAAGTAGCCGTCACGCGCGGGTCGTGAGGATCAAGCTGTTCTTCAGGCGTGATGGCAAGCAGATTGCCCCAGTCGGTTCCGTCGGTATTGCCATCCAGACCGGGCGGGATATAGCCACCGGTCTTGGCGGTTACCTGGTTGAGACGAGCGATAAACGCGGCCCGGAAGACATCGTAGTCGCTGCTGAATCGCTCGGCGTCGGTCCGATGTCCGAGTTCGGCAGCCATAGATGCCGCAGCCTGTAAGCCATCCAAGGCCAGAAAGTTATAGCCGGTAGGGTGCCCAGAGACATATTCATTATCTTTGACATCGGTCGACGGCATAAGGTGGAGTGAATCAGCCGCGGTCGCGCGTTCGAACCAATCCACCGCCTTTACGATCGACGGATAGACCGTCTCGCCAAAACGGCGATCGCGGGTCATCCGAAAGTGCTCTCCATACGCCCAGAGAGTTTGGCCCCAGCCATCGAACTGACCTGCCTGAGAGAGAAAATTGCCGTCGGGCTGCTGCTTGGTACGGAAAAAGCTCAGAGCATGCGATGCGAATTCAGGATAGCCTGTGACGTCGAACATGCGTGCAATATCGGAGGCATCGCGGAGAAAAAAACTGTGATAGTGCAGTTGATTGACAGTCTGGATGTAATCGTCGCCAATTTTGTTCAGAGCAAGCAGATCGTAGACAAGGCTCGCTTTGAACGTGTCGGTGACTTTCTCCTCCGGCAGATCGATGTTCATCCCCTGGGCCAGAAGACTCTCCCAGAAGGCGGCTACCCGGTCGCGATTCTGTTCGTAACTCGCGGTTCGGAAGAGGCGGGACTCGTCGCGCGAATCGGCGACCGGCAGCAGGGGCATGACAAAATCGAAGTTCTTTTGTTCCCCTGGCGAAAGCAGGACGGAATAGCTCACGGCCCCGGTTGGCGTGATTGGAGCAATATTCAAAATGCGCGGGCTGAGGTCGGGCTGGCTGCTATAAAACTCCTCGAGGGTCAGCGCGAGTGAGGGAGCCGGAACGCGGGGAAAAAGATAGAGGATCTGGTGATTGCGGAGGAAAACGCCGTCGCCGAAACCATAAATCCAATTCGGATTGAAATTCGCTCCGGGCTGTGCATAGTCTCCGAGGACCGATGCCGCCACAAGGCGGGGAAAGCGATTATCCCCGCTGCCGGAAGACGTGCGTGAATCCGACTGATAACGTAGAGCCGTTGTCAGGAAGGCGGCTGCTTGTTCTGCGCCGAGGTTCTTTGCCGTGATACGAACGAAATTCGCTATCGGGCCGCCGGCAGGATCGCCAACGCGGCTGGAGAACATCTCGAAATGATAGGTGATGCCGGCATGGGCAACATCGTACTCAACAATTGGCAGATGACCATTTTTTAGGGTACGTAATCTCTGCACAACCGGCTGGCGCTCGGGACCGAGAAAGAAGATCAGCTCTCCGAACCCCGTATAGAGATACCCTTCGGGGGTAATTTCGGTGGCCGACGGCGCGCCCATTACGCCAATTTCATCCGTTGGCTGGCTTGGATAAGAGAACGGCTCACCGGCCGCGTCGATATCAGGATTTATCATTTGCGCGGGCGCAATGGCTGGCAAGGCTAGAAACAAGGTCAAAAGAGTACAGGCGATAGCCGAGACTCTTTTGCGGCGGTTCCTCTCTCTATCCATGCTGGCAGAATGCTGCGCCTTTCTCAAAAGACTTCGCCTCAGACCCTTGTGCTGATTTCCAGAACGGCGCACAGCGGGTCAATTGATCGCGATTTGAGCCATGCTATGCATCGGGTCGACGCTGCGCCAGTAAGAGATGGTTAAGGTTTAGAGTTAAGTGGATTCGGGGAGTCAGAACCGGCAGCTTCGCTCCACCCCGGTCGGGGAAGCCTGTCGCAGACAAGCTTGCCTTGGAGTCGGCGCGTTATCCAATTTCGGCGGCCGAAATGAGAAGATTAACCACGCGCTTAACTTTGGTTTACTTGCCTGTCTTTTCATGCGCACCGTAGCATCACAACCGCAATTGTTTGCTGTTCCAGAACGGCCGAAAACAAGCCTTGTGGGCGGAGCTAATCCGTTTGCCCAGGCCAAACGAGCGCCGGAGTAGATCTCCAGTGGGGAACACGATGATCAAGGCTTTCTTTGTTGCCGCACTTTTTCTGGCGGTTTCGTCCGCAGCGCAAAACGCAATCCAGCAGCCGGTCACCTGGAAACACCTTTCGAGCGCAACCGGCGATCTTCCGGTTCCCAATCATGGAACAGAGCAAACGTCGCTGACCGTGGCTGACTTCGGCCATGACGGGCATCCTGGATTTGTGGTTACGGAACGCACAGCCGCCGATTCCGTGGTGCTTTACCGCTTTGTTGACGGTGCCTGGAAGCATTCGGTGATTGAGCCGCAACCGATGCACATCGAAGCAGGCGGAGTGGCAATGGATGTGGACGGCGATGGCAATCTCGATTTCATTGCGGCCGGCGACTACAAGAGCAACGAAATCTGGTGGTGGCGTAACCCCTATCCTCACATGGATCAGTCGTGGAAACGCTATACGATCAAGCGATCAGGACACAACAAGCATCACGACCAGATGGGGGGCGATTTTGACGGCTCGGGAAGGCCCCAGATCGTCTTCTGGAATCAAGATGCACACGGGCTGTATATTGCCAGGGCGCCGGACGATCCTCTGCACGCAGACGCATGGCCCATCTCACAGGTCTATGGCTACAGTACCGACAGCCAACCGGAACAGCTCGGCCAGTCTCCCGACTGGAAAGGCATTAACGAGCATGAGGGCCTGGCGGTGATCGACATGGATGGAGATGGCCGGCTCGATATCGTGGGTGGCGGAAGATGGTTCCGCAATCTTGGCGGATTGAAGTTTGAAGAGAACCTGATCGATCCGCGGTATTCCTTTGCACGCGCTGCAGCCGGCAAGCTGATCAAAGGGAGCGACCGCCCACAGGTGGTCTTCGTGGTGGGCGATGGAAATGGTCCGCTTATTTGGTACCAGTGGGTTAAGGGGACGTGGATTGCTCACAAGCTGGCTGACATTCACTTTGGGCACAGCCTGCAGATCGCGGATTTTGACGGCGACGGCAATCTCGACATTTTTTGCGCTGAGCAGCGTCTCGACGGCGCAAATCCCGAATCGAAAGCCTATATCTTCTACGGCGATGGCAAGGGCAACTTCAAGAAGACGGTTGTTGCCGAGGGTCTGGACTTCCACGAAGCCAAGGTGGTGGATCTCAATGGAGATGGGCGTCCCGACATAGTTTCGAAGCCCTACAATTACGGGTCGCCCAGGGTAGATATCTTCATTAACGACGGAGTTCAAAAAAGCAAATGATGACGTCCCGATGCCTCGCGCAAAGCGCCGGGTGGGAAGCTTCAGGCAATGTCACTTTTCAGGTTGAGACGGGAGAACGAAATTGGACAGGCGTAGCTTCAGTAAGTTGATGGCCGGAGTTTTTTCTGCCGCGGGAATGCCTTTGGCTCATGCGGCCGGGGCAAACCTGCCGGGTGCGGAGGAAAGTGGTGCCGGCGACCCACGGCTTGAATCATTGGCCGCGGAACTGCCTTCAGGAGGGGGTGAAGGGTGGGAACTGGTCATTCTGGACGCAGTTCCGCCGCACATTACTGAAACCGGAGGCACGGCAGCCGGCGACATCGATGGCGACGGAAAGACCGAAGTCATCATTATTGGATCGGGTGCGGCACTCTGGTATCGACCCTCGACGGGAGAAAAGGGAACAGTTGCCCTTGGAATTTTCGGCGTCGGTGTTGCGCTGGAAGATGTTGACGGAGACGGCCGAAAAGAAATCGTCACGGGAAAGAATCTGAAAGACTCGCCGGATGCGTCGGACAATTGGATTCTTTGCTGGTACAAGGCGGGTCCGAAGCTCGACGATCCCTGGACGGAATACGTTCTCGACAAGAAGACGGCCGGGCATCCGCACGACGTAGTCTTCGGCGATTTGGATAGGGACGGCCGCCGCGAGCTTGTTGCGAATGCCATGTACTGCGATCATCCGGGCCTGTTTGCATACAAGATTCCGGCCGACCCGCGCTTGCCGTGGAAGAAACAGATGGTGCAAACAGGGCTTTCAGCGGAGGGGACCGCGGTGGGCGACCTGGATGGCGATGGGCGCGATGAGATTGTGAGCGGTCCCTATTGGTTTTCTGCTCCGAGCGCCGGTGCATTTTCCGGTGAGCTTTGGGCGACCCACGCGCTGGCTCCGGACTATCGCGAGATGTGCCGCGCGGCAGTGGTGGATGTCAACGACGACGGACACCTGGATGTTGTTCTGGTTGAAGACGAATATCCCGATGGCCGCCTGGCGTGGTTCGAAAACGGAATCAAGAATGGACCTGACACGCCATGGATTGAACATCCCATCGAAGCTCCACTGAATTTTTCACACTCTCTTCGGGCTTGGCGCGATGCGAAAACGGGCAAGGTTCACATCATCGCGGCAGAGATGAATGCCGGGGGATGGTTCACGCCCTATAACTGGAATGCCAGGCTCATCAGGTATACGACATCAAACTGCGGCAAGAACTGGCAGAGCGAGATTCTCTACCGCGGCGAAGGCACGCACGAGCTGGTTTACACAGAGCTCGATCGATCGGGCAAAGAGGTGATTTTCGGACACTCTGCGCAGGTGCTGGCCGAAAAGGGAAAGCGCTATACGGGTTGGGTGCAGATGTTCCGTCCTCGCGAGAAGGCCTCCCCGGTTGCGCAATACAAGCACGCATTTATCGATCGCGAAAAGCCGTACAGCGGCGTCGACATCCACGCCATAGATGTAGATGGAGACGGCAGACTCGACATCATCTGCGGAGCGTGGTGGTATCGCAATCCCACCTGGGAGCGCCGTCCGATTCCCGGAATTGCGCAAGTCATCAATGCCTACGATCTTGATAAGGACGGCCGGAAAGAGCTCATTGCCATCAAGGGCAAGCCGGGCGTCAGTTACTTTTACGACGCATTGAACAGCGAACTGGTCTGGCTGAAGCCCGTGGACCTGAGCAAAGATCTGTGGGAAGAACACGCAATCGGGACCGGCGATGGCGACTGGCCGCATGGGAACACGATTGCTCCTGTGCTGCCTGGAGGACAAGCCGCTTTGATCTGCGGCTATCACGAGCACACGAACCATCCGCCGCAGATCTTCGAAGTTCCTGCCGATCCGCGCCAGAACCCCTGGCCCAAGCGTGTGATTGCCGATATTCCGTACGGCGAAGAGATGATCGCCTGCGACCTCGACGGCGACGGAAAACTGGACATCGTGGCTGGCCCTTATTGGCTCGAGAACTTGGGCAATGGCCGATTCGAGCCGCATCTTCTGATCGATCCCAAAGTTCTCGAATCGGAGGGACTCACCGCGATTGCCCGCATCGCCATTATGGATGTAAACGGCGACGGACGCCCCGACATCTTGTTCACGGTTGAGGACGTGGATTGGGCCGATAATGTGCGCAAAGCGTGGTTTGCGCCGGTAGGCTGGCTGGAGAATACCGGCAATCCAGGAAAAAAGCTGTTCAACGTGCACTTCATTGACCGCATTCGTTCTCCGCACTCGATCTCTGTTGCCGATGTGGATGGAGACGGAGAATTAGAGGTGATTGCCGGGGAACACGACCCATTTCATCCCTACCGCAGCCAATGCCGGTTGTATGTCTACAAGAAAGCCAATGCCGGCGGCACGATATGGAGCCGCTTCCCAATGGACAACAGGTTTGAGCATCACGACGGCGCCAAAGCTGTGCAACTTAGCCCAGGCCGCCTTGCTATCATCAGCCATGCTTGGATGGAGCCGTCGTATGTGCACATATGGGAGCGGAATCCGGGATAGCTTCGGGGGAGCGAGCGCAACCTGAGAAGGTGAACGTGAAGTGCATCGTGAATTACAGATTGCGGCAGGTCGAGTTTTGCTGAAAGCGAGATGTTTTCTCGCAGTCGGGGTTTACTGCGCAAGCCAGGTGGCCGCATCCTCCCAGGCCCCGCCAAGTGCCCAGGCATCGCCCGCCCCTGGCAATGATCCCAGGCATGCTGAAGCCTACTACCGCAGGATGCTGGCGCAGTCTCCGAACTCTCCGGAGCTCCTGTCGAATCTCGGCATCGCGCTTGAGATGGAAGGCAGATCGACCGAGGCAATTTACGAATTTGAACTGGCATTAAAGCAGCGATACATGCCGCGAACCTATGCCTTGCTCGCCGAAGAAAAGTGCAAAGTGCGGGATCTCAACAGCGCGAAGCCTATGCTGGCCAGGCTCACCCGCGAGGGCATTCAGGATCCGGCAACGCTGGCAGTCATTGCCCCGTGCTATCTGGAACTCGATGAGCCCGTTGAGTCGGCGCTGGCATACGAGAAGCTGATCGACTATCCCTCTTACCCGACCGACCTTGCGCTGATTCAAGCATCAAAATCGTATCTTCGCGCGACACAGTTTTTCATCGACCGCCTGCGGACGGCGCCGAATAATGAAGCCTACGTTCGCGCCATCTCCGAAGCCAGAAGAACCGGATCGGGCGACGCGCGCGGGGCCTTCGATGCGGCTCGAAAAGAATCGCCTTATTTTCGGCCGGACCTGGATTTTGCCATGGCGGCGCAGCGATGGCGCGAGCATCCGCAGGATGCGGCGCTCATCTATCTGCTTGTTGTGCTCAGCAGCGAACATAGCATGAAGGATGTCGAGATCTGCGGCGAAAGGTTCCCAAACTCCCCATCCCTGGTTCAGTTGCAGGCCGAGATGTCTGCACATCAGGGGGATGAGGCTGAAGCCACTCGAAAATACGAGGAACTGATGCGCGATCATCCGGAGTTGTCGGATCTGAATTACGACGAGGGAATGTTGTTTCGCAAAAAACGCGATTGGGACAGAGCGCTTAATGCATTTCGGAAGCAACTCGAGAAAGAGCCGGACGACGAAAGCAGCGCCGCGCGCGTCAGCGAAGCTCTGGTGCAGTTGGGACGGTGGACGGAACTTGCCGAGTTTCTGTCCCAGAGAATTAACGTGGCGAATCCCCCCTTATGGGCGTTGCTCGATTTTGCCAATGCATCTGAGAATCTTAATAAACCGGATCAGGCCCTCACGGCGCTGACGACCGCCGAACGGATCGACCCATCTGACGCCTCCATTCATTACCGCCTCATGGTGCTTTTCCGCCAATTGGGAAACAGGCCAGCGGCAGAGAGAGAACTCAAGCTGTTTCGTCCTTCGTCGAATTGAGTTTTCTCAGGCCGCTGCCGGCCCAGCCTGGTTTCGCGCCTGTGCAGCTTCGAACTCATAGAAGGTGGCCGAAACGCCCTAACGTTAGCGCCGGAAGTCTACTCGCGTTTACTTGTCAGAGATCTCTTGAATCGTAGAGACTTCTTGAGTTTCCTTCTGCCAGGTAGAATTCCGAGGTGAACTAACGAATGCGTGACTTTGTTACCGCAGTTTTGTTGCCGGCATTGCTTACAGTCGCCGGATTGCAATCCAGCCGGGCTGAGCTTCCTAATGCTGCCGCTCCCGAACGTCCGTGGATCCATCGCTATGACCAGACTCTCACGATGAAGTTCATTGTGGCCGTGAAGAAAGAGGGCGGCGGCACCTCGGTTTTGCTCGATCTCGACCGGACGCTGGAGGTGATTCAAAAGATTGATCAATTGACGCTGGGAATCCCGAAGATCGTTTACCTTGTTGGCTGGCAATACGATGGACACGATTCGAAGTATCCGGCCTTCTTCGAAGTCAATCCGGCATTGAAGCGGGGCCAGGACGCTACAGCGCTTGACAGCCTCAAATGGCTGATGCGCGAAGCGGAACGTTATCACACCACGGTAAGTGTCCACATTAATATGCGTGATGCCTACCGGAACAGCCCTCTCTGGCAGGACTACGTCGATCACGATCTACTCATCCGAGGCGCAGACGGCAAGCTCGAATTAGGCGGCTTCTGGGGTGGAGATCAGGCGTATCTGGTCTGCTATACGCGAGAGTGGGATGCCGGATACACTCAGAAGCGCTTGAATCGTCTGCTCGCACTGTTGCCGATTGAAGAAGCCGGCACGATCCACATCGACGCTTTTCATACGGAAGCCTGCACAGGGCAGGGAATCTCGCGCGAGCAGGAAACCGAAACACAAAAGAAGATTTTCCGTTTCCTTCGCGATCGCGGCATTGATGTGACGAGTGAATTCGTCAGTGATTTCCGTATCGATCCGCTGGTGGGACTGCAGCCGATGGCGTGGTGGTTCCGCCGGCAGGAACTGCCGGACTACCTCGCGCGTCCCGCATCGCTCTATACAGGCGGCGTGGATGAAACTCTGGGCGGAAAGCTCTTTGGCACCAGCATGCACGGTGAAGAAATCGTCGGCAATGATCCGGAGCGGCTGCCCGGTTTTTTGCGCGAGTTCTGCCTTCAGACCGTCCCGTGGTACTTTCTCAATCGCCACGATCGTCTGCGCATAGAGATTACGCCCGATGCAAGCCAAGCTTTCTTCTCAGAGGGCGTAGTAACGCGCGTGACTTCCGAGGGCCGGATCACCGTCACGGAGAATGGCCGCGTCCTACGCGATGGAGACGATATTCTGGAGCCGGCCCTGTGGCTCAAGCAGCCATCAATCATCGCTTACAGCGCTGAAGGATATGCGGACCGGACATGGGATCTGCCGACCGATTGGAAGGGCCAGACGCACATCAATGCAGCAGATATTACCGCCACAGGACTTGAGAAGCTTGAGCCGTTGCTTGTGGTGAACCGCCAGGTCAGGTTGACGCTCAAGCCCGATGAGGGGTTGTTGCTTACGCCGTCGGTGCCACTCGATAAGTGAGTGGCGCTCTTTCCGATTCTGCGGGCGGCCCGCTTCCATAGCAATAAAGCCCCGCCGCGACAGCATTTTGAGCCCAGGCCGTATCGACTATAGGGGTGTGCGGCCATGATTTGGGGGTGCCTCCTCGAGAAATCAGGCCAAGGAGCCCACTCATGTCATCGTCCGCCAACAATCGTTCCATTTGGAGTGGTCGGCGATCTCTTGCTATGCTTGCCACCGGTTTAGGTCAACAGCCGCGAGGAAGGTTCCCACGGAATCACTTGAAATCCCGTGAGTTGCTCAATCTCCAGGAGCCGGTTGAGTTTGGAGAGTCGTTCCGATTGAGTTATCGAACCATTTTTGAACATGTCTGCGCACCAGCCGACGGCAAGATCCGCTGCCCAATTGTCCTCCGTCTCTCCGCTGCGGACGCTGAGCACAACCGACCAATGCGCTGCTCGAGCCAAGCCGAGAGCCTGTGCGGCTTCCGTCAATGTTCCCACCTGATTGACCTTAAGTAGCAGCGCGCTTGTCGAATCGGTGTCGATTGCCTTTTGGATCCTGGCAGGTTGCGTGCAAAGGAGATCGTCTCCGACGACGAGTGTATGCAATCCCAGGATCCTCTTAAGTGACGGCCAATGCTGCCAGTCTTCCTCCGAAAGCCCATCTTCCACGCTTATTACTGGATACTCTCTCACCCATCGTTCCAAACGCTCAATCATTTGCTCACTCGAGAGACTCTCGTTTCCCAGCGTGTACTTTCCATTCTCGTAGAAATGAGTTGCTGCCACATCGATAGCGAGCGCGACCTCCTTGCCGGGTCGAAATCCGGCGGCCAAGATTGCCTCCACCGCAGTCTCAAGCATCTCTTCTGCATGGCTGAAGGGAGGAGCGAGTCCCCCTTCATCCGCGCGTAGCAGGCGCATCCCGAATCGCCGATGGGTGAGTTCGGCAGCGGACTGGAAGACGTCGTAAGCAATTGAGAGTGTTTCATCGGTAGTGTTTGAGCACAAGGGGATAATCAGAACATCCTGCACCGGTACTTGCTTTCCAGCATGCTTGCCACCGCTAAAGAGATTAATGGTTAGTCGAGGTAAGGCCTGAGGCTTTGTTTTTGCCAGTTCGGCGAAATATTCCCACAAGGCCAAGCCGCGACGATTTGCTTCGGCCCGCGCATACGCGAGCGAGACGGCCAGAATCGCGTTTGCGCCTAACCGTGACTTGTTTGAAGTTCCATCGAGAGCGATTAGTTTTGTATCAAGATCCGCCTGGTCTGAGAAAGACTGTCCGCTCAGCGCGTCGTTTATTTCCCCATTCGTATTTTCAACAGCCTTTCGGCAGCCAAGCCCCCTGTACCTCTTGTCGTCGCCGTCACGCAACTCCATCGCTTCCGCCGATCCTGTTGAGGCGCCGGAAGGCACCGACGCCTCACCATGGCCGCCATCTACCTGACATGAGGTCAGCACAGTTGGCCGGCCCCTACTGTCCAGGATTTCGCGAGCATGCAAATGGAGAATTCTGGTCAATTCAGCGCCTCCTCAAACCGGGAAATAAGATTAGTTAGCTTGGACGGTGGAGATAGCATGAGTGTGAGGGCGGTGCTCCGCTGCCAATTCCGTTCGGTATCCGCTAAAAATTCGAACGGCGATTTACCAACTACGCGAGCGAGAAGACATGCGATGGTATGGCGGCACGCTCTCGGTTCGAAATCCTCGTCGAACCCAGGACAGCCAATAAACTGCAGATAGCGGGAAATAAATAATCCCGCAGAGATTAACAAATCCTCCCGGTACTGCTTCAAGTGCAGCGCTTTCGCAAGCAGGTGGGTAAGGGAAAAGCCGACGTCGAATGCTGGGTCGCCGAAGTGAATCACCTCGTGATCAACTAATACAAAACTGTTCTCATGAATCAAAATATTCTTTGGGCTGTAGTCGCCGTGGACCAAAGCCAGCCTCAGGCTGAAAGTATCCTCGATCAGTTTCTCGAGGAACGTTCTTGCTTCAAGAATGCGGCTTGCTGAATAACGATAATACGGCTCCAATCGAAGCGACTCGAACTCCGTCCGATCGCCGAAAATCTCCGCAAGCTGGCTGTCCCCGTGTGAGCGTGAGTGAATTTGACCCAGGATACTGGCAAATCGTTCAAAGTGACTACTCTGCGGAGGTTGAGCTAACAGCAGATCTTTCCATGTGACGTTTGGCCGCGGAACCGCCGACATGGCGATAAGATGTTCAGAAAAGTCTTCACTCAGAAGTGTGGTGATTGATCCCTGTGGCGCGAGTTCCTGTAACGAACGCATTCCCTGCGCCTCTCGGTGAATGCGATTTGGTGAGCTAAACCAATCGGCGGCCACCCGCAATTTCGCTAAGGCCTGTTTCATCACGAATGAAGAGCCTCTTTGAGGTTCAACAAGCACTGTACGGCTTGAGACGCCGCCCGCCAAAACGCATATTCGAGGAACATCATCCAAGTGGATCAATCGATGAGAACGTAAGTATGGAAACAAATCAGAAGGCTCTTCGATGTTCATAGTTTTGCAGGCTTACCTCCGAACAACTCGAAATATTCCCTAAGTTTGTGTTCCTTCATGCGATCGCGAAGAAAGAAGGGAAGCAATCCCGCGATGAAGAAGCACGCAGAGATATCTAATAACGAAAGAGAAAGGATGTCCCATCTCCAGGATTAGACCCGCCACGACGGGACCAAGAAAACCGCCGAGACCTGCAACGGGATTCGTCACTGGCACGGGATACTCCATTCCGCGGTGCCGCCCAGAACTAACGGCAGTGTTCTCGACTGTTTGGTCCAAGAATACCGAAAAACTAACCGCGATCTGACTGAGACCATTGGCTAACGCCAATCGAATATCGCGGCAACGGGCCGCTTTGAATGCTGGACGGCAAGATCGTAGGCCTCTTGCATTTATTGCCGGCTATAAACCATTGGCCAATGGGCCAATATCAATCGCGTTATGCGCATGACCAGCGCGAAACGAAGGGGCTGACAATCCATATTCAGCCCTCGCTTTATCTTAATTGCAGGCCCAGAGTGCGGTACATCGAAGTGACGTTGACATCGAAGGAGCGCTCCCATTCGGCCGGGGTACATGCAAAGATGTCACCTTGATGCGCGTAGCCCGCGCAATTGAAAAGGATGCCGAGTGCGCCGACCTCTTCCGCCAGGGCCCGGACATCTGCCGTACTGCGGACGTCAAGCAAACGGGGTTTATCGCCAGATGCTCAGCTGCGGGTACATCGAGGGCATTCCTGTTGACATCCGTGCCCAAACCTGCGCTCCTTCGGCAGCGAACCGAAGCGCAGTTTGACCTTGCCCCCGCAAAACGTATCCCATAGCAAGCTGTTCTAATGCGAAAGGGTAGCGAAGATGACGAAGTCGAAGCGGGGACGTTACACGCTTGAGTTCAAGCAAGAGGCAGTGCGGCTTGTAGAGTCGGGCCAGAGCCAGGCGGCAGTAGCACGGAGCCTGGGAGTGGTTGAGCAGACCTTGGGCAACTGGGTCAGGGAGCATCGAGCAGGCACGTTGAAGGGCGCCAGCAGCAAGCCGCAGGTGAGCGCTGAGCAGATGGAGAATAGTCGTCTTCGTGCAGAGTTGGCGCGTGTGACGATGGAGCGCGACATCCTGGGAAAAGCCACGGCGTACTTTGCGAAGTGCCAGAAATGAAGTACGCCTTTATTCAACGCAACAAGCTTGTCTGGCCTATCTGTGTGCAGTGCCGGGTGCTGCTGGTGAGCGTCTCTGGCTACCATGAACACCAGGCACGTCGCGTGGATATTGCCCAGCGCCGCCACCTCAGCGACGAAGCACTCTTGGTTCACATCAGCGCCGTCTATGCGGAGAATCGCGGAGCTTATGGGTGGCCGCGCATCTGGCGGCAACTGCGGGCACAGGGCGTTCGTGTGGGCAAACTGCGGGTGCAACGGCTGATGCAGAAGCACGGCATTCAGGCCCGCGGCAAGCGGCGCTTCCGCGTTGTCACCACCGACAGCAAGCACGATCTTCCGATTGCGCCGAACGTGCTTGATCGCAAGTTCATCGTGGCCGCGCCCAACCAGGCGTGGGTGGGTGATTTCACGTATATCGCGACCGATGAGGGCTGGTTGTTTCTGGCCGTAGTCATCGACCTATTCAGCCGCAAAGTGGTGGGCTGGTCGATGCGGCCAGACATGCAACGCAACCTGGTGCTCGATGCTCTGGAGATGGCTTGGCTCGGGCGCAACCCAGGTAAGGAGGCGGGTCTGATCTTCCACAGCGATCGCGGCAGCCAATACGCCAGCGACGATTTCACTGGGGTGCTACAAGGGCATGGCATTACGCCGTCGATGAGCCGCAAGGGCAACTGCTGGGACAACGCCTGCTCAGAGACTTTGTTCGGTTCACTGAAGGTGGAGCGCCTGCATGGCCGGCGTTTCCAAACTATCCGCGAGGCCAAGGATGAAACCATCGCTTGGTTACTCTGGTATAACCGAACACGAATGCACTCGACGCTGAACTACGTCAGCCCGATGCAATTCGAGCAAGACTGGATGGATGCTACGGTGAAGATCGCCGCATGAGTTTTCGAGGCGATCGCGGCAGGCGGTGGAAATGACGGTCTGTGGAAAGCATGGGAAAACGATAAGACTGTTTTCCCACCCTTCCCCCAGCCCTTGGAAATCGCTGCGGCGATTCCCACATTCCCACCGCCACGACTACGACGAGGATGAACTCTATCCTCACAACCCGGCCGGCTAAGAGATACGCATTCTGAGGGCAAGGTCAGTTGGGCGCCCCAATCCCTTGCCCGGCACCAGTGATCGATGCGGATTTCCCGGCCAATCTCCCTGCCATTGCAATCTCCTCTACTCTTTCAAATGCTTCCGAGTGGGTGCTCCTATACCCTATGTAGCATCTCTTCTCGAATCGGTCTTCACGCTGCCGGTCCATGACTCTCCGGGCGCTATGCTGAGAGAGCCCCGCGCAAGGTTAGGCTGATTCCGCAAGCACTTTCAATGGTTTGGATACCCGCACCAATGTCTGATCGAAGCCGCCCAAACCCACGTCGAAAATGAGCGTCTTACTCCCGCCTTCACGCCCGATGAAAAGGCGGACCTCATTGACGTCCGCTCGCTCGAATCGCAGATGGAGCGAGCCTTCGCCGGGGAGCAGAATCGGGCTAGCTGACCACCCCGGCCAGTCTGGCGGAAGATGCGGGTCGAGCGACACGCGATGGTTTAACAGGTCACTGTTCAGACCGATGAGGTAGTAAAGGAGAGCCGTCGCGTTCACACCCGACTCCCACGGACGCAGATTAGCCGATACCGGAATGATGACCCCGTTTTTATGCGAGTAATATTCCGAATACAAACCTTGCGCGGAGGCGTATTTCAAGACTAGCCGCGCCGCATCGTGCATCCGAGAGTCTTGTGCGCGGGCCAAGGCATATAGCAGGTATCCGGGGTCCATCCCGGCAGTGATAGTCGGGTCTTCCGGTACGACGCGTACTGGTTCGATCAAATATTGAAGCACGGCGTTCAGGCAACCCTGAGAAACCGAGTCGCCTGGTTCGCCCATACCCAGCCAATCCCAACGCAGAAGTGGATCCAGTACGGGCCTTGCATCAATGTGTGCCGGATCGTCGCTCTCATCGCGCGCATAGGCAAAATACTTGCGGTTCGGGAGCCATAGGCGCTTCATGGCTGCATCACGCGTGCGTCGCGCGAGGTTAGCAAACTCTTCTCGATCCTCGGCGTGTCCGAGCTTCCCGGCGAGTTCACTCATAAACTCTGCCGCCGCGATAAACAGGAGACTGGAATCTGTCGCCTCTTGCCGAAATCTGGGCGCGGTTTGCTCGAAGTTGCTATAGGACTCGTCGCCCTCGGAGGGAAGCAGACCATTGACGCTCGGCTTTTGCACGCGTAGGTTAAAGGCAAGCTGCGGATAGAGAGGTCTGACTCGCTTGAGATCGCCTGTCGCTCGAAGATAGTCTCGAGCCTCCAGGATCATATAGCTAGGCACCTCGGCATTCTTGAAATGGCTATCCGACGGCTTCGGTTCTCCGTGGCCAGAGTGTCAGGATCTGGCGGCTCGTCGAACGTATCGTAAGCATTTTGAAGCCCGAAGTACGCAGCCATGCCCAAGTGAAAACCGAGAATACCCCAGGCGCGGTCATAATCGCCGCGAGCGAGAAAGAGGCGGGCAGAACCATATTGATCGCGCACGTAATACATCGGATACATATAAGGTTCCGCCATCACTCCACCCGAACGGGCCTGACAAGCCGTCGCGAGGTTATATGAGGCTTCAATTGAATGCAGTAGCGGATCGTCTTGCCCATCGGTACGCGTCAGTAACGGCAGTGGATCGCGCCTTCGCTTCAGAAATCACTTCAGTCAGATCGCGTGCGCGCCAGTGGTTCAACTCACGAAGGGCTTCCGCTTCCAATCCGGAATCTGACGCGGAAACCGTGACTAGCCAGACGGCGATCTCTCGCGTCTCGCCTGGAGCAAGGTGGCCCAGCTCGACGTTGAAAGGCATCATCTTGAAGTGTCGTTATCACCTGCGGCGAGGGACTACTGATACCTGTTGCCAGCGCCCGAGGCGGGAATATCCGGCGATTCGCTATTTGCGTCGAGAATAACTGTCGAATCTTCCTGGTACAACGCCCGTGGGGCTGCAACTGTAACAAATGCGCCTTCTGCTGGAAACGCCTGTCGCAGCCGATTCTCGAGCGAGTGGAGGAGTGTTTGCGTGCTCATGATCATGTTTTAGGCTGAACATCTCTCCGCCGTTTCGTGGATCAAAGCGTACTGGAATCCGCAAGCGGACATTCGCGCCCTGACTTGTGAGGGGGCAACGGAGAGTCACCCGGCGAACTATTACCGGATGATCGGCCATGATGATATCGGAGATATTCACTGTGAGCGTGGGCGAGGTACATTCGACTCCCCAGAAAGGACAATCCAGGCTTGGGCTGACGATCGTTTCTGCTTCCCAGGCAATCGCGCCGTTATCACTTGCGGCCTCTACGTCCCAGCCCCAGCCCAGATTTCCGAGCGCGTAACTTGGTCCGATTACCCAGGCGATCCGACTCAATGGCGCTTTGACAGACGTAACTCTGGATTTTGTAGTGAGATCCAAATCCCAACCGAGGCCCGCAACCATGTACATGTGCCCGTTGCCGACGACATATCCATCGTGCCGGTCGACGCGATGCCATTTGCTTAGATCAAAAGGGTTGGAGATGACCGATGCGCTCCCCACTGTTGTTTGTCGGAGTATGTCTCGCCGTGTATAAATCTTGGAACCGAGAAAGAAAGGAGGCGGAACTTGAGGTCGCCAATTCGAGAAACTTGCGACGGTCCAATGGGCATGGACGGGCACGCCTCGGTCATATCGCGAGTTTCGGCATTCATCTATTCCCAACCTTGGCCTTTATGATAATTGTTCCTGATCAGCGCTGATAGCTACGTACAGTTCACTGGTGCCAACATCAATGCCAGCAGCATCTGGATGAAGGACTGGCAGTGTGTCACATCTTCTCTTGCTCTTCTTGGCCATTTGCTCCTCCGATCATGCCGGTCGGATGCCCGGGGCGCGGGCACATAGCAAACTCCCAATCGAGATCGCCGCCGGAAACCGGCGAACGTCATCACACGTCTGTACGCAACCCCAGACCCACGCTTTTTGGTTGGGCGTGGAACCGGGCGCCAATGTCGGCGTGGGCTGTAGCTGTCATCCCACCGGCGTCACCATCATGGAACGACTCAATATTCCTTCGCAGATTTGCTTTGACGCTTTTACTGACAGCAGAAGAGTCGAACTTTACGGTGGGCATAGTCGACGATGCGTGGGGCAAAGATGGAGAATGGTTCCTTCTGACTTCCGGTGCTTTATTCCTTCTCTGCAATAGGCGTGAAACTACGACATATTCTTTTCCTCTGGAACCAGCACTTCTGTGCTGCGCACTGTATCTGCTGTCAACTTGCCCCGATCTTATCAATGGAAGCAAGCGAGACCAAGTTTGAAATATGATCGGAAAGCTTCGGACCCCACAGATGAATGTCGTCAATGTTCCGTTTCACGGCAGAAATTGATTCAGCATTGGCGATGGGGTCGGCAAGGAGTCGGCGCAGTTCCTGTTTATCGAGTTCAAGAGTCTGGCGATGGGTTTGATGTTCTGTGAAATTATGCATGGTTGAAGTAGAGTAACGCCGAACCGTCTTCTGTGCGGATTGGCGGACCAAAGCAGTTACTTCGGCACATCGCTTCCGTGTCCTCGTTACGATTCCGGGGGATAGCACTGCGTTTGTGGAAAACTCGCATCTTTTTATTTATATGGAAATCACGGGGGAAATTGACGCATACTATCGTGCAGAGACCATATTTGGATCTTGGCCCCGTTTCGGCTTCCCCCTTTGGAGTTCACTCCATGTCATCAGTTGCCTTCGTACGCCGGATCAATCCGGACGGTAGTCAAACCTCGTGTTGCCCAGAATGTTTAAACGTCGTAGCAACGGCAGCCTCCAAAATTGTTCTTGAGGTGGCCGAAAACCTTCACATTTGCAATCTTTCTGAGCTCAGTGATTCTGTGCTACCAGGCTATCTGACGCTCACTGAGAGAGTGCTGGTGTTCCTCGAAGGGCATAACACCTAAAAAACAAAAAGCCACGACGTCAAACACCTTGAGTTCCTCGCATTCATCTAGCGGTTTCCACTGGGAGGCAGCAATGACTGATCGAGAAAAATTCAACGCCGCGATGGACACAATTCTCCGTGCCGATCCCAAGGCAGTGAAGGCTGCTATGGAGGCTGAGAAGAAAGCCAATGCCGAAAAGCGGAAGGCTAAAGGCACTCCCGCCAAAAAGAAAGAGCCCAAATGACAAAGCTAGGCGAGTTCATTGCAAGAAATTTGGCTTGGTACAGCCTGCTGTGGCTCGCCAGAGCAGGCGCTCCAATTCCGGCAAATCCACTATCCCGGATGTCTCAGTGCGCCGTGAAAGGCGCTGGTCCACAGCGGGTGCAATTCCCGCCCGGGAACTGGTTCGCTCCACCCGGTAGCAATCGGAGCAGTGGCCTAGGTAACGAAGCCGCTGGAGCCTCCGGTGTAGAGGGTCGCGAAGGCGACTTGGCGAGCGTACAGGCCGTAACGTGAGTAAACGCTGAGCCGGCCCTGAAACGGGTGATGCAGGAGCCGACCCGCCTGAGATTCGGGGAAGGCCGACGACAACGGAAGGGTACGAGCGAACGGGTCCGTTGAACCTGCCGGGGTAGTGGCGACGGCATGTATGCAAACGGGGATCAGACGCAACACGGGAGACCCCAGCGGTGATTTGCAGTCGGAATCAACTGGCAACTCGCGAGAGTCAGGCCGGGCCGTTTGGGGTGTCGGGGAGGCTCGTAGTACCGATGAAACCGGGTAATGTCGGTGGAGGGAAGGGGCCTTAGTTGGAAGCAAACGCAAGAAGTGACGAAGACGGTGGGATTGGTGATGAGCCTAACAACCCCGGAAAGCGTTCAGAAGTTACAGGCGGCGTTACACGACAAAGCGAAGAAATCGCCTGACTTTCGCTTTTATGCGCTTTACGACAAGGTGTACCGGAAGGACGTACTGAAATTCGCCTACGAATGTTGCAAAGCCAACGATGGAGCAGCGGGAGTAGATGATCAGACGTTCGACGACATCGAAGCGTACGGCGCTGAGCGATGGTTGGACGAATTGACGCGAGAGCTGAAAAGCCGAACATATCGACCACTTCCTGTGCGGCGGGTATTCATACCGAAGCCAGGAGGGAAGCAGCGTCCGTTAGGCGTGCCGACGGTGATTTCATAGTGCACCTTCCTCTGTGCGCGTTTGGGATGCGGTGTGGATCCTGCTTGAGTTGCGCACCCATTCCCGTAGTTTTTGTTCGTCTGTTTCGTCAAGCGTGATCCAGTATGGAGATCCGGCGTTAAGCTTACGGGTTTTTAGAAGGGAACGCTGGATCCAGTAGTAGACCACATATTCGCTTACTTCAAAGTGTTTTGCCACCTGGTGGACAGTTAGCTCATCGGGTTTTTGAAGCACTGGAGGCGGTATCCGATAGCGGCAGCCGACGCTTGAGTGTTTCGACGTCTTCGCCCACGACGCTCTTCTACCTCCGCAGCCAAGCGTAGGAGAATGGCGTCGGCAATCCCAGGCAAGGATGGTGGGTGAACGGATTTTTTCAAAGACGCAAGGGACAGAGAACTCCGAGAATAGGAGTTATCCACGACAGCGGCCCCGCTTCGTCAAGAGCCTGATGCCCGTGAGCCAGCCAATGAGCTACGCGGGTGACGGTCCGGTTGAGAAAGGAAAGCGCCGGCTGAGAAAAATCCAGGCCGCTCAACCAGCGCCGAACTGTGGAAGGATCCGGCAACCGATCAGGGTCTTTTAGCTTGGGCGATGCCTTCTCCCACGAACAGTGCTCCGCAATGCGCCGCAACAACGCCTGGCAACGCGCCAGCAAACTGAAATGCGTGTAAGGAAGAGAAAACAGCGGAAGGAAGGTAAAGGTCGTCCCGCAATCGGCGCAGCGGCCGCGATGGATCCAAATCCAGTCGTGATGTTCGTCGTGTGCCTGCTTGCGGCGCCGTCCGTGACCAATGATCGAATCCCGTTTACAAACTGGACAGCGGCGTAAGATGATCTTGTCGCAGTCTTCTGCCCAGTCGGTGGCAAGCTTGCCCGGCGCAGCGGAAACTGCGACAAAGAGGATCGTACCTCGCAGGGGTTCCGCCGCTGGCTTCGACCAGCCAAGATCATCGCCGGAAGCGGAGCCCCGCCTACTGAAGAAAATACAACTGAAAGAAAATATAACTTCTTACCTGGCATGACCCGGCGTATTGGCCGGTTATCTCCGCGTTTCCAGGAAAATGAATCCTCGAAACGTGCTTTGGCCTGACATCGAAAAGTGAGGATCAGAGAGACCATTCCATTGGCCTCGCAGAAGAAGAGGGAAGGCTCTAGCGGCGGGTCTCTGTGGCACCGGCGGATGTGGCGGGCAGGTCGCCCTCGCTAAGTTTGCGGTGGAAGAAGGTGAGAACGATTCCGTAAAGGCTGTACGCCAGTTCGGGATCGTAGCCTGGGCCTTCGTCGCGCATTTGCCAGTTGAGACGCAGGCCGAGCTCGTTGAGGCGAGTGAGCACCTTCATGCGGCCTTCGAGCGGGATGTGCGGGTCCTGCCGGCCCCAGATCATGAGCAGTTCGCCATGGATGTCTTTGGCGCGTTCGAGCGAATCGTCGTGCATGCCTTCGCCGAGGCCGCCCTTATGGATGTCGGTAGCGTAGAAACAGGCGGTGCCGAGAACATCGGGGTTCATGGCGGCGCGGAAGGCAAGGTGACCGCCGATGCAGATGCCAAGGGCGCCGAGCTTGCCGGTGCAGTCGGGGCGTGCACCAAGATGATCGAGGACTGCGCGTGCGTCGGCGTCGTAGAACGCCAGCTTCTTCGTGGTCTTGAGCGCGTTGCCCCGGTCCGAGCCTGCCTGGTCGTAGGCAAAGACGGTGCCGGCGGGTTCGAATTCGTGATAAATCTCGGGCATGGTGACGATGTAGCCGTGGCCGGCCAGCAAGGCGGCCGTGCGCCGGATGGGCGCAGTGATCTGGAAGATCTCGGAGTAGAAGACGATGCCGGGGTAGCGTCCGGGAGCCGCGGGGCGGACGATGTGCGTCCGCATGGGGCCGTTGGGGGTGTCGAGTGTGACAAATTCGTCGTTGATGACGATCACGGAATCTTCCCCCTTCTCACTGAGCTTCTTTGGGCAACCACTCCGACAATCGTACGCTTGGATTCAGTGCACAGCGCGGGGAACCATCATCGCCGATACAGATGTGACGTTCGACGGCTGTGCTGGTGTCGCATTCCCCCAAAACAGCGACGGCCTAGGCGTTTTGCCCTAGGCCGTCGTGGTGATCTGTAGGTTTTGAACTAAGGCTATCGTCCTGTCGCGATTGCCCGAGCATTTTCACCAGTGCCCTTTGCCGTTATCGCTCGATGGCACTGTCCGCTAAGCGGATCCTTTGGGCGACAGAGTCGTCGCTCCATTAGAAAGGTCGCCACCCTGCGCATCGGCTCGAAAGGTGCATTGCAACGTGAAAGGATGCGGTCACGTCCCATGCGGTTGAATCCTCTCCGCCGGGGTGACCTTGGGGACCGGGGTGCGAAGCCCTAGGCGGTATCCACATATAGCTGGAGTCTGAGCCAAGCGCATGCCAGAGCTGTGCAAGCTCGGAAGGCTTCGATGTTTCGGCAGTAGCGGGTGCTGAAGCGGCGGAACTGCTTGAGGCGATTGAAGCAGCGTTCGATGAGATTTCGCTGTTTGTACAGGGTGCGGTCGTAGCTGCGGGGCTACCGGCAGGCCAGTTTCGTCAGCCAGCAGATGGACCTTGGTGCTCAATCCACCTCGGGAACGCCCCAGAGCCTTGTCTTCGGAGCCCCTTTTTTGCGGCCCGTGGCCGCCTGCTGGTGCGCCCGTACGATGGTTGAGTCGATCATCAGGTATAGATTCTTCTTGTCCGCCACCAGGTCGGCGAAGATGCGCTCCCACACGCCAGACCGCGCCCAGCGCATGAACCGCGCATGCACGCTCTTGTACTTGCCGTACCGCTCCGGAAGATCATGCCAGCGGGCTCCGGAACGAAGCACCCACAAAACCCCGTTCACGAACTGGCGGTTGTCGGCCGCAGTACGGCCAACATGCTCCACTCGACCAGGAAGCGTGTCCTTGATCCGCTCCCACTGACCTTCGCTCAACTCATATCGACTCGCCACACCATAACTGCAACATTTAAAACCACCGCCGCAAAGTCTATATGTGGATACCGCCTAGGCCACAGTCACCTCACGTGATGTAACGCGAGAAGAGTATCGCTGCATCGTTTGGACTGCCCCCCTCTCAGTACGAGGTCAATCTACGCCCAGATTCACGCCGCGTCAACATATGCTTTGGAAGTGCAAGATCCGGAAGTTCTCTTCGTTGCGCCCCACTGAGGCCATTCGAATGCCGCCGGCAAAGAGGTGGGGAGGCTTTTCGCGCGCGGCGCGTTTGGCAATGACGACAGTCGTAACCGTGGACGAGTAAGCGCCGCCCAACAAAGCGGACAGCACCATCCCACCTTGTCCTTTCGTCACCTTCTGCAACACGTAACTCGCGTACGAAATCGTGCTGATGGCAACAACTACAAGCCAGGTCCTGAAAGGATTGATATGGAACTGGCTGAATTCCTGATTTGGTAGTACGGGGAGGATTACGCCGGTCAAGAGCAGAAACTTGGCGAACGTAAGAATCTCGTGCGGGGCGATGCGCACGGCGAGCTTTTCAAGAGCAGTTTCTTAAGGCGGGACTGGATCGGCCTGAGACTGGGCTATAGCATTTTCATCCTGCGGGGGCATATGAGGTTACGGCTCTTGTCTCATGAATGCCGCCATGTCTATCAATACGAGACTGCAGGCTCCATTGCTGCATTTCGGCCGGTTTATTTGCAGCAGATCGCAACTGTCGGCTATCAGGGCGCCCCGTTTGGAACAGGATGCACGCGCCTACGAATTTGAGACCGCCTGACGCGCATTGACGGAACTTCGAGTTGTTCAACGGAGTAGTCTTCCTCCCAGCCCAATGCACACTCCAGCACGTTCCCGCATAAATGCTCTTGATATTGTTATCATCGGATGATAACATTAAACAGATGAATCGGGATCCGGCCTTCGACACGCTTCTCTACCTGGACGGCGTGACGTATGTGGTGGAGGCCGGCGGCACATGCTGGGTCAAGTTTGAAGTCAAAGAGGTCCTTCCGAAGCCGGAGAAGCCACACGGGCTGGATTATTCCCTGACTCTGCACGATGGCAAGGGCAAGCGTCTCCTGGGGTTTGATAATGCCCACGCGATTCGCGAAGGTACCGGCCCAGGAGCGCGTACACGGATCGAATACGACCACCGGCATAAAGGTAAGCGCGTTCGCTTCTATGACTATCAAGATGCTGCGACACTGCTCGAAGACTTTTGGAAAGAGGTCGACCAGATACTGGACGAAAGGAGTCAGAAGCCATGAAAACATTGAAAGTGGGAATCGCCTCGCGCGAGGAATTCAAGAAGCGGACCATGGCCATCGCCAGGGGCAAATACATCCCCGTAAAAAATGAACCCAAAGTCTGGTTTGAATCCTTGGGGACTCTGTCCCAGGTGCTATCGGATCAGAACCGGGATTTATTGAAAATAATTCTTGAGACTCGCCCTCAGTCCTTGCATGAACTATCGGAACGATCGGGCAGGGCGACTTCGAATTTATCGCGGACGTTAAAGACGATGGAACGGTATGGGTTGGTGCATTTTGAGGCAGGTCCCAATCGGCAACTGGCCCCACGAGTGAATTACTCAGGAGTCGAATTGGAACTGTCTTTTCACAGTTGACTCATGGAAGCCCTCTGAACTGATTGTTCGTGACACTCCCTGTCGTCTTTGAAACGTGCCGTCCAGCTTGGCTCCTCATCGTTTCGGACAATAAGGATCTGGGTGGAAACCGGCATGTGCAGCCGCTCGATGACATCCGCTGGCGCTGGAAGCGTCTGAGTTGCGGACAGCGGCGCAGTTTGAGGTCCGGGCTTAGCCCCGCCAAGATGTCCTCGACTGCTTCTTTCGGAATCGCAGGTACGTTGGATAGTTTCACGAAGTATCCCCTTGAGCTGTGTTGTGGATTAGGCGGCACGACGGAGTTCAGGCGAACCGGCAATTGCAAGCTCGGCCTCAACCGCGGTGCGGTATTTCGGATCAAAGGTCTGCGGCGCCGCATGCGCCTGGTCGCCTGCGTGACTCTGCGAAGGTCATTCGGCTCGGCGGGTGTTGGGAATAGCTAAAAACGAAAGTTAATGACAAACGGACTTCCTGGATATGGGTAGCGGAAGAAAAGAGGCCGCTATCCATGATTCAAAAGTGTCTCGAGTTCTTTTTTGACTTGGTCGTGGCGCACGGAGGTCATTCAACCCTTCACATGCATGTGGAGGGTTGGGTGCCCGTGAGCCTTGCATTGGCGATGTTGAAGCTCTGGTTGCGCAGGGGGAAGCGCGGAGGTGGCCGTAAGAGGAAGAATTAGACGGCTGGTGGCACGTTGCAGGGGACGCTGCCCGTCATGGCCAGTGTCTCCTCGCCGTGTTCACGGCAACGTCCGCCGAAACAGGACGGGCCAACGACGCCATCGAGCCCACGCTTGAACTCGGTGACTCCGCAGAGAACCCAAAGGGTCTTCAGGGGATCTCCGTATCCGCCTTCCTTGAGCAGTTCGACGGTGCGTGGTGTGCACAGGTTTATTTTGTCGCCTGCCCAATACTTCCAAGTGATGAGCGGGAGACGCGGCAGATCCCGCACGAACCGGATCATTTGGGCGAGTGCCTGCATGCCGGTGCTCCCGGTGGGGCGTTGGCGGTAGCCGTATTGTGTCCAGTCTCCGCTGTTGCGCAGCCGGGCCGGGAAGTCGTGTTTGGGTTGAGGCTGGCGTGCGTCCCAGCACATGCGCAACTCGCGCGCCTGGTAGAGACGGACTGATGGAAGAAAAGTAGCGAGAGCGAGGTTGGCGATTTCGAGCCGTTTCTGTGAGGCTGAATTCATGCTGGTCTCCCGGCTGGCGGCCGGCGCGTTTGAGAAGACGGAGGTCCTTGGAGTTTCGTAAAGCTGTGTACAGGATGTCGATTACCTCGGCGGTTTGCACGTTGCAGGTCCTTTCTTGGAATCGGGTTCTCAGCCATTGCTGGCATGAATCGCATTAGCCGGTCAGTCCATGTAGATGAGGAACATGTTCTGGCACTCCTTGCAAGAGCAGCAGCAGGGATGGAGATGGCCGCAGCTGCACCGCTTGGGCTCGAGCAGCACCTTGTAGAGCAGGTAGAGCGAGAAGAAGAGCACGATGAAGAGAATCTTCATTGCCTTTCCGCCGCCGTACTTCCTGACCAGGCCGAGGATTGCGACGGCGAAGATCAGTGCGAATCCGATCATGCTGACGCAGTGAACGAGGAAAACATAATCGTTGGAATAGTTGGTCATACTTACCTGCCTTTCCTGGGCCTGCCGACAGTCTGCTTCAAGGCGGAAGCATGGAGGAGAGGGGGTAGGCGAAGAAACTGCCTTCGCCTCGTGAGTATCACTTGGCGTCGGGGTGGAGATTGGTGTCGTACCAGTTGGTCGGGTGGTCGTCTGAATAGGACCAGTGCCAGTAGAGAATACCATCCGGAGTAAAGCCGGCCAGCCATGCGATGCCCGCGAGGAGCGTCAGCGAGAGGAGGAAGGCTAGGCAGGATCGAAAGAAGTCGTGCATAGAAACGGATCTCCTCTTCGAAATGTATCGGCACGAGTGCCGCAGCGTTCATGGCACTACCGATCGTTGGTCATCGCGAATTGATGAAGGCCTCGATGCCCCTGGCGAGTAGACGGATCACCCAACCCGGTGACTTTTGACTCATGTCTGGACTCTGAGAGGTGGGTTTCGGCTTTCGCGCGGCAGTGGGACGCGCCTTCCGGGTGTGTACCTTGGGTGCGCTGAGCATTTCAGGAAAGCTGAGAGCTTGGAAAACTTGGTCTGTTGAGTCCATTTCGTCGCTCATGCCCAGATCGAAGAGGTAAGGCCTGCGGCGAAATTTGCCCAGCGCCTTGGCTTCGATACTGCGAACGGCCTGCCCGGATAGACCGACTTCGCTACCCACTTCATCCAGCGTATATTCGCTGAACCGGAGCCGGATCACGCGCTCTTCGCGTGGCGTGAGGACCTGCAGTGCCCTGCAATGGCTCTCTGTTGCAGTTGGGCGACCAGGCCGGCGTGAGGATCGCCTGTCGTCGCGCACTGTGTTTGTGCAGCACTGAGGGGTAAGAGCTCGAAGTCGGTGCCATACTGCCGGACGTGGTCGGGGGCGATGTAATCCCACTCATGCTCGGCGCGAGGAGTTGGTTTGGATTTCATGAGGGCAGCGTAGCCAAACGCCACCCGAGAGTGAAGTACACTCCAGCACTTTTTGGGTGGGGGTGCTCTGAGCTCCACGAGGCTCAAGGAAGCTCAGGAGAGGTTGACCGTACAATAAGCGAAGAACGGATCACCGCTGATGCCGAGCACGTATTTGCCCGTTGACAGTGCACTCGTATCGAGCCTGACTCGAACAATTGGCGTGCCATTTTCTACGGTTAGTTCCCCTTCGGTGTGGATGAGACGGGCGGTGTGAAGGTCTTTGTAAAGATCGATCGCGTGCTGGCCAGGACGGAATTCGATGTGTTGGGGGCCGTTCTGGGCCGCTTCTGGCGGGACTTCGACCGTCAACGGCATTCGCAGGCTGAGGGCGATATTGCCACGCGAAAGAGCGACATCTCGCCCGCTGCAGATTTCGTATCCGATGGGAGCGATGGAGCTCAAATCGATGCTGGCACCGACTCCGCCTTCAGAATCTTCAGGTCGTGATGGAGCTTTGCAACCCGGTAGGCTGCTCGCCAGAAGCGAACCCGATAGCAGGAAAAATAGATACGGCCTCATTCACGCTCCTTGGGCGGACGTCGCACAGTTGGGGGTTTGGATGCACCAACCAACTATGGATGCATGGAGCGTTAATTCCTGTTGCTTGGGATTCTGGAGGGGGTACAGACCGTGACCTTCTGCGAGGACATAAAGGTTAAAGTTCATGTTCTTGGCAGAAGATGGGGTCGATCTTCTGGAGGCAGTAGAACGGATTCGTGAGGATCCGCTTCACGATAGTCGGTCCTTCTGAAAATGTTGTGAGGTTCCCAGAAGCGGTTCTATGGCTTTTGTGGAAGAGCATCCTTTGGTGAGTTGACAGTGTAGTCGCGCAGGGCCACACCCGCGTTTGCCGAGCCCCGTATATGTGACGGGAACCAGAACGTGCCAGTCATTTTGCCAAAAAGGGGGCGTTCCTCGGTGAAGTACTTGAAATGCCCACGGCAGATGTGAAGGGCTTTTGCCATTCCATGCTGGTCAATGCGACCTTCTTCCTTCAGCACGTGCGTGGCTGGCTGAATCTGAATGGTCTTGTAGGTGACTAGCGGTCTGGCGGCCCGATGTTTCTTCAGGTGCTTTTTCTGAAGCGGCGGGGGCGGGACATTTTCAACCAGGGTTACGCCTTTGCAGTGCATGAACGTCAGCGCCAGGGATAGCGGCGAAAGCATGTCCATTGCGACATCGACGGCTTCACCTTCAGCCGGGCGTCCTTGAACGAGGTCAGTGGCCCAGAACACTGGCTCTCCATCTGCGACCGCGTTCTCACCAGTCTCTATTACCGGCATCATGGTCCGAATCAATGGGCCATATACATTAGTAGGCGTTTCGTCAAAGATATCCCCAACGAGCATCCACTTTGGTTCTTCATCAAAGCGGATACTGGCCATTTTCGCTTTAACCTGAGCGAAGTCCAGGGATCTCATAAAGACGCCAAATGTGCGAATCTCGGGGTGAATCACCCCTTGCCTTTGATTCCATCCAGAAGCTCGAGAAAGGCGGCGCCTGGTTGAAGGACTTGGCCAGTGCCTCGTATGCGCGAGACTCACTGTAGTGCTCATCGAAGTAGGCCGTCACGTTCGAAAAGTCGATCACTGGAGAACTGAAGAACGATTCGTACATCGGTCCGTCAAGAATGCATCGCCCTGAAGAAACGACACGGTCCCACAGTTTGCTCATGTTCACAATCCTCTCACGCCCAATGGCGGGCTATTCGGAGATGACAAACGTCAATCGAGAAGCGCGAGGATCAGGCCAGTGAGAAACCGTACAGCTTCTGCGCGGCCTTTTCGTCGAAGGTAAGCGTCGTGGAACATCCCCACCAGATTCCTAGGGAACCGATCAATGCGTCTTCAAAGGTCCCGGTTCCATTCCTGAGAGCTACAACAGCGTGATAGACCTCTTGCTCGTTTTGAACTTCGAGGGTGTCGGCTGCCAGTACCATCTCAATGTCGCTCGCGATTTCCGGTCGCGACCGCTTGTAAAGGCTCTTGAGGACCCAGACCACTTCGAGGATCGTGACCAGGCTGACGAATCCGGGTTCCTGTTCAGTCAGCCGTCGTGTAATGATTTCCATCGCGCGTGGTGATTGCACCGGATCGTCTTGCGCCAAGTACCGCAGAAGGATATTCGTATCGAGGCCTATCATTTCTTTCGCCTGAATCTCTCCGTGGCTCCTGCTTCAATGGCAGCGTCGATCTGTTCGAGAGATACCGCTTTGGCCGGTTTCGGAATGATGCCTTTTAGCCGCGAGGTTGGAATTTTGGGCAGAATGATGACACCGTCCGGGTGGAAGAAGAACTTGAACCGATCTCCCGGTTTCAGGCGCAACCGCTCACGCACGGCTTTGGGGATTGTGGCTTGTCCTTTGCTGCTGAGTCTGGCTTCCATGAGCGAAAACCTCCTGCCTTTACATTCTAACAAAAGTAAAGAGAATTGGCTGTCGATAGTACGGTCCGCGGAGCGGCCGGTTTTCTCCATCACGAACGGGCTGCATCGGGCGGTACATACCGCACCGGAGGGACACCTCCCCAGCCAAGGGGTTGTTTTCCCACTCACAAAACTAAGTCGTATGTACATACAGACAATCCTCATCATCCCCAGCCAAGCCCATGTCGTGTCCTCGTGCACCGCGGCGCTTCGCGCTGCGCGGAGGGAGGGAGGGAGAGATCCGCCCATCGAGTTTTTAAGAAGGTGGGAGATTATTTTGCGACTTTTCAAAGGGAAGACTGATGGGCAAGCTTCGCTTCAGGGCAGCGACGGACTTTGGAGGCCGGGACTGCTTGATGCAGACGCTTATAAGCTTCCCGAAAACTCAGGTTCTGCGTTTTATGTGTACGCGCTCGCGTATGGAGTCAACGCTGGAATCCTGGATCGTGAAGAGTATCTTCCGATCATTGAAAAGAATGTAGTTGCTGGACCGATCCCGCGAAGACACGGCACGTCGTGCGCGACGTTCTCGATTCGCTTGCTTGCTGAATCGGAGAGGGAGAGGCTCGGTCGGATCAGGGCAATTGGCTGCCTTGTTTTTCAATGGCAGTCAACAGCAGCTCGATCGCCGGTCTGATGGCTGGTACGTCGCGGGTTGCAGTATCCCAAACGAGGTCCGTGTCCACTTGAAAGTAACCATGAACGAGGACGTTTCGCATCCCGGTGATCTGGTTCCAGGGAACCTCGGGCGCGAGCCCCCGCGCATCATCAGGTAGGGCTTTGGCTGCTTCTCCGATGATCTGGAGGTGGCGCAGGAACCATGTTTGAAGTAGTTCGTCTCTTTCGAATGTTTCCTTGGTGCAGTTTGTATGGCGTTCGATGGCGGCGATAGCTTCCAGAATGTCGCGTAAGCGCTCGGCGGGAGCTCTCATAGAGGGATGGCCTCGAGAAGTACCCGGCTGCGAATGCGTGTCTTGAGGCCCTTTTCCGTGACCACGTCCACGGGCCGGCCCAGGGTCGCTTCGAGTTCCGTCTGTAGGCCGCCGAGATCGAACAGGGATCTACCGCTTTCCATTTCGACCAGGAAGTCGATGTCGCTTGAATCGTCTGCTTCTGCGCGCGCGACGGAGCCAAAGACGCGAATGTTATGCGCGCCGTACTTGGATGCTATATCCAGAATCTGCCGACGCCTGTTCTTCAGTAGCTCCTCGCAGGGTGTCATTTCAGATAGCTCCTGATTAAAGGATAGCTCGGATGAGGGTTATTTGGGGGGAAGTGCGCTTCCGGAGTACCCGGAATGCGAATCAGACGTGCTGGCCCTTGAGGTTCGCCAGCAGGTGCTTGAGGAACTCATCCGCACCGTTCTGCTTGATGAACTGCTTGGCTGCGGCGATCCACTTCTCTTCGGTGATCGGTGTTTCGTGTGGTTCGCAAAAAGCCGGGTCGATCCTTGGCAGGCAGTACAGCGGGTTGGTGAGTACCCGTTTGACGTCGTTCTCGGTCCATTCTTGCGGGTTTGGCATGATTTGTTCTCCTTGGGTTGAGCGTGGAATCTCTCGACTCTTTGGCGATCGTAGCCGGTTCTCTAAGCCTTACGGGCTGCACTCGCTAATGTCGAAGGATGTGTCCGCCGTAGCAACGGTCGAATGCCACGTCCCGTCATCTTTCCGATGGAACATTTGCTTGCGTTCGTTTTCTGGCAGCATTTTCGCAGCAGCAAGAAGTCCGACGTGAAATGCGTCCAGCTCCGTAGAGGTTCTGAACGTGAACTCCTCAAAGCTGTTTGAGCCTGCATTGTTCCACAGTGAGCGGACAGCGAACGGTCTTTCGACTGGGGCTGGCATCGGAACCTCCTCGAAACAGACACAGGTGTAGCTCGGAAACTGTGATTGCCGATCTTCGTCTCGATGCCGGCCGCGGCGGCAACGGATGCAATGAGCGGGGCAGAGAAGTAGGCGCTAAAGTACGTTATGTTTGACTACCTTGTGGTGTATCATCTTCGGTCATGGAAAAGAGGCGGTTTCACGTCAACGCTGACCGTACTGCGGTCTCTCCGTCCGGCGGAAGGGACCCCCAATATCAATACAGGTATTAATACTGGGGTGAAATCAACACAGGAGACTGCCACTAAATCAACGGTACGCTTATGTTCCGGTCAGATGGTGTGGGCACGTTTGACGCCACGGTGTGGACGGATCAAACGAGCAGTGGGGACGTTTGGCATTCAACGTTTGACCTGAGCGACAATGACGGCATCTTTCTCTTCGTTCTCAGAGAAATCAACAGCCCCACGACTTTCAGAGCACATGTAGCCATGCACGTGCAGTTCAATTATGCCGTAGGGAAATTTGGTTCACTGCCGGATGACCAGCATCTGAACCAAGTGGTGCAGAATTCATCGTGCTAAGGCTGCACAGACTGACCATCCTCCAGCCGTCATGCAACTGGAAAGCGCCCGGTAAGGGATCTCACCGCCAGAGCTTTTCAAACCGTGCCGGGTTGGTGGCGGTGTACTTGACGGTGTGCTGAATGTTCCGGTGTCCGAGATAATCCTGAATGAGCCGCGTATCCGCGCCCTGGTCGGCCAGGGCGAAGCCGCAAGCGTGGCGCAGCATGTGTGGATGGGCGAGAAGGGGCAGGGAAGCGGCGGCGCTGTATTTTCGCAGGGCCAGGTTGACGGTCGATCGGTGCAACGGCTTGCCGCTGCTCGCTGACAAAGAACGTCTTGCCGGTCGGCTTCATCCGGGCGCGTTCTTTCAGCCATGCGCCGATCGCCCTCAGCTCGTCGCCGCGTAGCGGCTGCGTCGTCGATAGCCCGCCCTTCAACCGGGCGACATGCAGCACGCGGCTTTCGGTGTCCACCTGGTCGAGTTTCATCCGACAGGCTTCCGACACGCGCAAGCCATGCCGGAACATCAGAAGCAAAAGGCAACGGTCGCGGGCCTCGTTCCGGCTCCCTCTGGTCGCCTCGATCAGCCGTTCGACCTCGCGCCCGGTGAGGTGCTTGCGGTCGCTGTCATCCCGCGCCCGTGTTTCTCGTTTTTGCGCCCGTTCATCATTTTGTCGAGAGTTTTCCGCGTACGATGCCCCTGAAACCCGCATAAACAGGGCAGGGACATTTTCCACTATCGACGAAATGGACTATTTTGTCGATAGATTGCCCAGGGCGGCGCGGGGAAGGGAATTTACGACTTACGACGATCCCGGAATAACGTGAATCCATGACCCTGCGACGTTTATCAGGACTGATCCGCGGGGCGTCGCCTAACGGCCGGTCAGTGAGTGCTTTGGCCTGTGCGTCAACGTACATCACCGTTGTTGACATTCGTGAGCGGTGTAATCATTATATATTGCTATGTCACATATGGGAGTGAAACTGTTCGACCGTGAATTGAAAAAGGGCAGCGCTGAACTATTGATTCTGTCGCTGATCGAGCGACGTCCGCGCCACGGGTATGAGATCAGCAAGCTGATAGAGCAGCGATCAGAAGGCGTGCTCAAGTTCAATGTCGCCTCGTTTTACCCACTGCTCTACCGGTTGGAAAAGCGCGGCTTCATCTCGGGCCGCTGGGTGGAAAAGGCCGGCCAGCGGCGACGCCGGTATTACCAACTCACGACGCAGGGCAAGACAGTCCTCAAGGAGCAGCGCAACTCTTGGGTTGAGTTTGTCAACGCGATCGATCGCATCACGGGAGGCGAGCATGCCTGACTGGACAAGCGAGATATGCGCCGCGACTGCCGGGCTGGAGATGGACTCTGCACGGAAAGCGTCGCTAGTCGAAGAGCTATCGGAACACCTCGCCGACCGATACAACGAGTTGCGTGGCAATGGCATGGACGATGCGGAGGCCTGCCAACTGCTAAGGGCGGAGCTCAACGAAGGCTCACTGGTTGCCGAGTTGAGGCCGCTGCTCTCGCCATCGCCAGAGATGGTAGTTCCAGGGCTCGACAAGCGCGAGCGAATACTCGCCGGAGTTGGAAATGACTTCCGCCATTCGCTGCGCCTGTTGCATTTCAATCCGGGGTTTGCGGCGGTGGCGATTCTTTCGCTTGCGCTGGGCATCGGCGCAAATACGGCCATCTTCGAGTTGATCGATGCCGTGCTGATGCGCACCTTGCCCGTTCCTTCGCCGCGACAACTCGCCGATATCCAGGAGCTTTATGTAGACCGGATCGGAAGCACGGTCGCGCGGCAGAAAGAATTCTCCTTCGCTATTTGGGATCAGTTGCGGCGGCAGCAAAAGGCCTTCTCAAGCATTGCCGCATGGAGCACGGAGCGCTTCGACCTTGGACGAGGAGGCGAGGCGCGCTACGCCGAAGGGATGTGGGTCAGCGGCAGCTTCTTTCAGGTTCTCCAGATACAGCCTACGCTGGGCCGGCTGCTCGCCGAGAGCGACGACTATCGAGGATGCGGCGTCCGCGGAGCTGTGATCAGCAACGCATTTTGGCAACGGGAATTTGGCGGCCGTTCCAACGTCATTGGCAGCAAGCTATCGCTCGATGGACATCCCTTCGAGATTCTCGGCGTGACGCCGCCGAGTTTTTACGGCCTCGAGGTAGGTCGCAACTTCGATGTTGCATTGCCTCTTTGCAGCGAACCGGTGCTTCACGGGGAAGGCGCGTGGACCGCCGGCTCGACTACCTGGTGGCTGGCGGCGATCGGGCGGCTGAAAGCTGGGTGGAGCTTCAGGCAGGCTTCCGTGCAACTCTCCGGAGTCGCGCCCGGGATCTATGCCGCCACTCTCCCCGCCGAGTACGACGCGCCAGCCAGGAAGGATTATCTGCGCTTTTCCTTGCATGTCGAGCCCGCAGCCACGGGGGCTTCACCGCTGCGTAAGCAATATGCAGACCCGCTGTGGGTGCTGCTTTCCATCTCTGGACTTGTCTTGTTGATTGCGTGCGCAAACCTGGCCAACCTGATGCTGGCCAGGGCAGGTGCGCGGCAGCGGGAGATGGCTTTGCGGCTAACGCTTGGGGCCTCGCGCCCGCGGCTGATCCGGCAGTTGCTGGCGGAGAGCCTGCTGCTTGCGCTGAGCGGTGCAGCCATCGGCATAGCGCTGGCCCAAGGGTTGGACACGCTTCTGATTGCATACATTGGCAGCACGCAGGATCCTGTTTTTCTTCCCACTTACCCCGATCTTCGCGTGTTGTCTTTCACGTTTGGAGTGGCGCTGTTGACCTGCGTACTGTTTGGAGTGGCGCCCGCGATCCAGGCGGCCAATGCCGATCCCGGAACGGTGATAAAGGTAAGCGGGCGCGGGTTGACAGCAGGGCGCGAACACTTCCTACTGCGCAGAGGCCTGATTGTCTCGCAGATTGCTCTCTCCTTGGTGCTGTTGGTGGCGGCCCTGTTATTTGTTCGCAGCTTCAGGAACCTGCTCAATCTTGATGCCGGCTTCCAGCAGGACCACGTTCTCGTGGCCGACTTCGATTTTTCGCCGCTCAAGGTTGCTATCGCCAATCGCTTGAAATACAAGCGCGAGCTTCTGGCAAGAGTGAGGAATACGTTGGGAGTCATTGGAGCGGCGGAGACGACGATTGTTCCGTTGAATGGCGATGGATGGAACGAGTTCATCGATATTCCGAGCGCGTCGATCTCACGCAAGCTGGTGTACTTCAATGCAGCGAGCACAGGATATTTTCAGACGCTGCAAATCCCCATGACCGCCGGCCGAGACTTCAGCGAAAACGATACGCCCGCTTCGCCGCTTGAAGCGATCGTCAACGAGCAGTTCGCGCGCAGCTTTTTCCCCGGCTCTAACCCGATGGGCAAAACCTTCGACCATAGACAAGAGGGCGGAAAGCCCAACCTGGTCTACCGCATCGTCGGCCTTGTCGGAGACACCAGGTACCGCGATCTGCACGAGGATCCTGTGCCGATTATCTTCGTGGACGAGTACCAGCTTACTGACCCCGGCACTGATTCCACGTTCTTGGTGCACTCCAATGAGGCCCCATCCGCTCTGATTGCATCGTTGAAAGACAGGGCGACCCAAACGAGCCCGGCCATTGTGCTCAACTTCAGCGTCCTCAGGACAACGGTACTGGAAAAGCTGACGCGGGAGCGACTGATGGCTACGCTGTCCGGTTTCTACGGAGTTCTCGCGGCTGTCCTCGCCGTGGTCGGCATCTACGGCATCATTTCCTTCATGGTGGTCCGGCGACGAAACGAGATTGGCGTGCGCATCGCGCTGGGAGCGGGAAAGGCCAGCATCTTGGGCTTGATTCTGCGCGAGGCTTTGGCGCTGCTTGCCATCGGATTGGTGGCAGGAACAGGCCTGGTTGCGGCAGCGGGAAGCGCCGCACGGGCCATGCTCTTTGGGCTCAAGCCGATCGACCTGTTGACGCTGGCGCTTGCGGCGGGCGGGCTGACGATTATCGCCGTGGCGGCCAGCGCCATTCCCGCGGCGCGCGCCGCGGCCGTCGATCCAATGCAGGTCCTCAGGGAGGAATGAGCATTATCAGTTGTCCGTGAATCGGCGAGGCACTCATTGAGTCGTTCAGATTGATCGATGTCTTCAGCAAGTGGGTCGTAAACCGGCAATCCGTTGAAGTGCTTGTGACGTAGTTCATGGCTCCCAACTGTACGAGATGGCGCTTTCATCCAAAGTGGAAAGTCCCCCACTAGAAATCAGTGAACACCAGCACGTTTTACATTACTAGTCTGCCGTTTAGCGCATAAATCATTCTCAATGCGTGCTACGCCTGAAATCGACAATGGTGATTAAGAGTTCCGGTTGGCAGTGACTTGCTAACAATGTCTCTTTAGGGCTGCTGGGGATAATAGAAGACTTGTATTCCTTTGATTTCTTCGTCTACAACATGAATGCGATCGAACACATGATCCAGCCCATTTATTGTTTCCATGTCGAAGACCGTCGCCACATAGTCTCCCTCAACGATGTGCTGCTTGAGGCGGATGCCCTTAATCATCGGGAAGATTGTCGTAAGGAACCCGATCACGTTTTGCCTTCCAACTAGCTTAGGCATGCGAGGGCCTTCAAACGTAATGTCATCGGCAAAGCACACCTTCGAAAGATCCTTCGTCAAAAAGCAATCCAGATAGGCATCCACTACTGCGACTTTCTGCTCACGCGACACGCTGTCTCCTCGCTCCGATCAAAGATACGAGACTCTTTCCGATCTGCCGTTTGAAGTATATCGGGGCCGCGACGAAAGTAGGGTCGAGTGGTCATCGACGCGGAATCTAGAGGGATTATGAATCTCGAACAGCGCGTCATCGCCGAAGAGCGCAGCGAGCCAATTCTGGTGTTCCTGGTGGTTGCGGAAATGTCTGACCGATGGACGCTGTTGCCGATGGAGCTAAACTCGTATCGTGATGTCACACCCGTCATGGAATGAGAGTTACGCCTCGGGACAGCTGCCATGGGACACCGGGCAACCAGAGCCTCTGCTTGTCGAGTTCGTCGCTTCGAGCGGGGTCAAGCCAGGTCCGACGCTTGAGATCGGCGCTGGTACTGGCACAAATGCAATTTGGATGGCGGAACGCGGTTTCGACGTACTCGGAGTCGATGTCTCGCCGCTGGCCGTCGAAAGAGCGTGCGCCAAGATGGAGGGACGCTCTTTGCCTTGTCGCTTTGAAGCATTGGATTTTCTCGCCGCGACTTCGCCCGGCAGCCCGTTCCGGTTCGTTTTCGACCGTGGTTGTTTTCATGTGTTCGATGAACCAGACGAACGGCAGCGGTTCGCTGCACGAGTCGCCGCCGCACTGGCACCAGGTGGCTTGTGGCTGAGCCTGATCGGAAGCACTGAAGGATCGCCACGCGAAGTCGGTCCGCCGCGTCGCTCGGCAGTCGAAGTCATTCTCGCCATCGAGCCTGCGCTGGAGGTCGTCGAGTTGCGATCAGCCGAGTTCCACGGTATCAACGCAAAGGCGTGGTTCTGTCTGTCGCGCCGGCGCACGACACCGGCGCAGCCCTCCACGCGGCACGATTGAATCTGGGGGACATGCTTCCCGTTCTCGACGAGTTCCAAATCTCTAGTGCCGTATCGACAGTGCTCCGCGAGCAGGAATCTTCGGTTGCCGACGCTGATGGTGCGGAGCATTGTGGATACGGCGATTTGTGCTAAACCGTGAGGGGATTTGGCAGGACAATTGCTTTATGGAGATTCATTTGCAGTGCAGCAATTTCGTGCCGATATCGACGATGAGTCATTTCGAGGTGTCGCGACTTCGGCCGTGGCGATGATGCGCATTTCGCAATTGTCCTGCCAAATCGTACTACGCTTCCACCTACCCGCGAAGCAGGTTTAGGCGGTGGCGGGTATACCTCGCCGAGCAGGCTGCATCATCTCCGCTGAATTGCCGTTATATTGCGCCATATAGCTAGCACCCCGCTGAGTCGGCATTCCGAGCGAAGTGTGTCTGGAGGCGCCTCGGATGGGCCTAGGTCACTCCCGGGCCGCAGGTGTAACTGATTCCGAAAAGATACGGCAGATTTCAGATCCACATCGACGGATGTTCTACCCAGTCCGAAGCACAAAGCCTACGCAGAAACAGGAACCACAGAGAGAGCGTATTTGGAAACGACTCCCGGCCAGAGTTCGATTATGCTTAGTACAAGCAACAATATCCTTGACCCCAAGACATTGGAAAAGAACGCGGAGCATGGCGACGTCTCGTTTACTACTTCCTCGTTGTGCGCGGCGCGCGGAGGGACAGCCAGCCTGGCGGCTGTTACTTGGCTTTTCGCGAGAAATGTCCTCCCTTGGACAGTTTCTTTGTGCAGCCCTTGCGTTGCTCCTTGCGGCAACTTTTTCGCTAGCGCAAAGCCCGGCCCAACACGCGGATGTGGTCTTCGAACACTTAGATCGCAAGAGCGGTCTGCCCAGCCCTATTGTTCAGGCCGTCGCTCAGGATGGCCATGGTTTTTTATGGATCGGGACCGGTAGTGGCGTATCTCGATGGGACGGCTATCACTTTCGAAATTATGGGTTCCAGGTCGGCGTCCCGGGCTCTTTACCGGATAACAACATTTACTGCATGTACACCGATCCAATGGGGACCCTTTGGATGGGCACCAAGTCGCGGGGGGTGGCGCGCTACGATTCGGTTCACGATCAATTCCGAACGTTTGTGCCGCCCAGCAAGGAAATGACCTACTCGACCATCTACTCGATCGTGACGGACGGGGCGAAGGGACTCTGGGTGGGAACGAGTAAGGGGATCGATCATCTCGACCCCACCACCGGGACCTTTACACCCCTTGAGTTGGAAGGAACCAAGGATCGGTTTGCGGCCGTCACACTGGTTCGAGACAAGGAAGGTCGCATCTGGGCCGGAACCACCACGGGACTCTTTCGCAGCGACCGTCAGGGTAAGCGCTTCACCGCTCAACCTGTCTTTGGGAAAGCAACTGTCAGGGTTTGGAGACTTCTGTTTGATCGTGAAGGACGGCTTTGGATCGGATCTACCGCGGGAGCGTTCGTCCTGGAGCCGGATGAGGAGAAAGCGCGCCCGATTCACGAGACGACGTCCGGTCCATCGCCCCTCGACCAGGAGTCGGTGGACACCATCTGCGAGGCAGCGCCGGGAGTCATCTGGCTCGGAACCCTCGGTCAGGGCATCGTTGCCGTCGACGCAAAGACGCTTGAGACCCATCGCATAGTCCATCATCCGGCGTATCCGACCAGCCTGCCAAACGATACTGTTGTTACCTTATTCACTGATGCGGCAGGCTCTGTGTGGGCTGGGACATCCAACGGTCTGGGGCGTTCCGATCCGGATAGCGGTATTCTCACTTTCTTTGGCGCAACCGGCGCGGCCGGTCAGGAAGGACGGATCGCGGACTCTGACGTGACCGCAGTATTGCCGACGATCGACGGTCGCATGTGGCTGGGCCTGAATGAAAAGGGCGCCGAAATCGTCGCGCTCGATGGGGCAAGGATCGAGCCGATCCGACAGATTGCCGCTGGCCTCAAATCCCCGCTACCTGCAGGCCAAATCAACGCTTTGACCGCCGGACAGGACGGCAGCGTGTATGTAGGGACGGCCAACTGGGTCTATCGCACCGATCATGAAGGTCGTGGTCTGGTTGCACTTCCTCGCCCCCCAGGACCGGCAATTCGAGTTGATTCGTTGCTATCCGACGCGGGTACCCTGTGGATCGGTTCTCATCACGGTCTTTGGAGGGAGGAAATCTCAAGGGGCTCTTCGCAACGAAATCTGTCGCCACCAGTTAGTCTGCCACTCACACCTCTCGAGATCACGGTCATTGCGCGCGGCACAGGCAAGGACCTATGGGTGGGAACCTCGGTCGAACTCTTCCGCTACGACATGGTGACCCACGCCGCCGAACGGATCCCTGTCGATCCAGCAGACCCGAACGCATTGCCTGCAGCGGTCACGGCGCTTCTGATCGACAGGAGGCAGCGGCTCTGGGCGACTACCTGGGGTGGTGGCGTCTGCGTGCTCGAAGGCCACGACGTGAATGGCATGCCAAGGATTCACAGGCTATCGCAAGCTCTGCCGAACACCAATGCCGACGATATTCTCGAAGCTCTGGATGGAAGAATCTGGGTGAGCACCGATGACGGTTTTGGAGTCATAGACCCAAACACCTTCGATATCACGCCTCTACAGCAGATGGACGGCGTGACGATTCCCGCCTACTGGGTAAAATCCGGTGGCAATACAGGAGACGGACGCCTGATCTTTGGCGGTAACGGTGGATTGACGATTGTCAATCCTTCACTGGTCAACCCTTTGAGTTACGTTCCTCCGGTGGTTGTGACGGATATCCTGCTTGGCGGCAAACCATTACCACCAGACCCATTCAATGAGAATGAGGGTAGTGCAGTTCTTAAGATCCGGCACGATGAGAACAGCGTGGCGGTGGAGTTTGCGTCCCTCGACTACACAGGTCCGGACCGTAACCTCTACGCCTACAAACTGGATGGGTTCGACAAAGATTGGGTCGCCACTACGTCAACGCGCAGAGTCGCCAGCTATACGAATCTGCCGCCGGGCGACTATACGCTCGAGCTTCGTGGCTCCAATCGCGATCGGATTTGGGGTAAGGTGCGGAACGTCCGGATCAGAGTTGTGCCGGCGTGGTACCAGACTCTGTGGGCCAGAATCGCGGCGTTCCTCTTGTTGCTGCTCATTCTTATTGCTGCCTATCGATCCAGCACGGCCTACCTGAGAGCACGACAGCGAGAACTCGAACGACGCGTGGAGTTGCGTACCGCAGAGTTAAAGAAGACAACTGAAGAGCTAAAGGAGAGCCGACGGCAATTGGAGCAGATGGCGCACTCCGACACGTTGACGGGTCTTCCCAATCGGCGCATGTTCAACGAATATTTTCGGCGGCTTCTGGCTGCAGGTCAGCGGTATGAAAATAGGTCGTTCACGCTGATCCTGTTCGACTTGGACAAATTCAAGGAAATCAATGACTCGCATGGGCACGACGCGGGCGATGCATGGTTGAAGATGGTGGCACGATGCGTTAATTCAATCGTGCGACGGTCGGATTGCTTCGCGAGGTTGGGTGGCGATGAGTTTGCAATTCTGCTCGCGGATCCGATCGACGAAAACGGAATTGCGAAGATTTGCGGGTCGCTGGCGGCCAGTGTGACGGCCGCCTTACTGATAAATGGATCGGTCCTGAACACGACGTTCAGCATTGGGGTAGCAACTTACCCTCAGGACGGAGAAGAAGAGGCGACCTTGCTCAAAGCCGCAGATATCGCGCTTTACCGGGTAAAACGCGCAGGCGGGAATGGATGGCAGCGATATACAGCCGCAGAAGATGCTGCTTCAGAGTTTACCGACACCGCGACCGGTTAGCTACCTCGCTTCCGTGACGCAGGCCGTTGTACGGCCTGCCTGAAGGGATCTACCCGGTTAGGCTGCTTGCTGCTGCCTACCAAGGACCTTGAGGCTTCAGGTTTCCTCCGATAAACGTGAGTTTTCGGCAGTGCTGCGTAACGCGATTGAGGTTGCACTGTTAAGTTCAATCATCCGCTGAGGTCAGTTGATATTGACCGATAAGCACATCTTGCCCATCTATCCTCGGCTGACCGAAGGGAACCCATCAAAAGCTCCACTGCTCTCTGGTCGGCCAGAGAAAAGGGCGACTCAAAGGGAGATTGACTACTCGGAGAAGAATTCTCTGGTGGAACATCTGTGCGGAAATAGCCTGGAAATCGGGGAGGGTTTAGACATCTCTTGCTTAGAACCCGATAGGTTGTGGTTCAGTCTTTTCGAAGAGGCCTGGAAAGGTCAGAGGCTCCCCGTATTTGGATGTACGGCACAGGTCTATGTGCGGTACCGAGGCCGAGCAGTGTCTGGAACGCAGCCATGGGTGTGTGACGACGATTATGGCGAAAGACGAACTCGTCGAGATAGACCTACAGTTGGTCGCGGCTCACTCCATGGTAGGTTTTGATGAGCCATTGTTGGAGATTGCCAATGGCCCGATCTGCCAACGGCACGACTGATTTGGCGCCTTTCCGAAGGTCGCTTTGTAGAGGCTGGGTGCGTGAAATATGCCTGAAGCCAGCTTGTTCAAAACTGGCGAAACTCTTTAGCCCATCGGTGTAGATGGTTGAACCAGGAGCCACGTTTTGCTGGACGAACGCATTCAGAGTGATGCTCTTGAAGTCCGGGATGACAGCCATCCGCACGCGTCCCGAGGCTCTTCCGCTTCTCTACGGCAGCTATGACGAGAGCCGCTTTTCGGCCTTTCAATTGACGGCTACCCCGCAGACCTGCCTGAGTCCCGCCAATCCACGTATCGTCCAGCTCCACTTCACCGCGTCGCGGCTCACGTTCCTTGTTAACCATCGCTCGGCGGAACTTGTGGAGCATCATCCAGGCCGTCTCGTAACATCCCAGACCAAGCTGACGCTGCAAAAGAAGCGCCGAGATGCCGCGCTTACCTGCCTATGCGGAATTCTGTTTTATGCCATCGGCTTTGCCTTCATGTTCAGCCACGGCAAGATCTTCCAATACAAACTCGACAATATCATTCGTATCCGGAATTACGCAGCGGCCCGGCGGTTTGCACCCTTCTCTTGCTGTTTGGGCGACACCTTTTGCGTGCCCTTGGTTGCGTTCTTTGATTTCACTTTCGCGGCGAATTCTTGTTTGACCTGCGCAGAGACGGCATCCACGTCCACCTTGTAGAACTGCGCAGCATCGCGAAGAATCTTTGCCACGTCGGTCCGGTTATGCATGGACAGAAGAATTGCCGTCTCCAGCAAAATACAGCCAAGCCCGCTTTCCTCGGCCTTCGATAAGAAAGCTGCCAGCAGTTTCGCTGGGGCCTCGCCATCTTTCACCTTGCCCATGCTGTGCTGCCGGATGAGAATGGCGATTTTCTGTTAGTCCAGCATTGCTGTTAGGCGACTAGCGAGAAACAGCAGGTCGCGCTTCATCAGCCGGACGGGAGCCGCATCGCCGATGGCTTTGAGCACGCGCATCCCGGTGGTCTGCGCGATGGCCTCCTCGCAGCGGCGCTTCTCCTGCTCGGGTTTGAAAGCGGCATCGACGTGGTTGCGCTGTTGCTGCCGCTTCGGATGATGGACCGGGCATTCGGGATTCTGGCAAATCCGTTTCAGTTCGCCCTTTTCACTGCCTTCCGTGACGATTGCTTCAGCAGTGTACTTGCACGTTTTTGTATTCCGGCCAATCGCGCGGTCGGAATTCCGATGATATTTGGAGGGGACGAATTCGCTGACCCGATGGACATCTTGCCGAGCGATCCGAATTTCACGAACCTGCAGCAGGCCGATCCAGAATCGGGTCGCTCCTACGGAATGGGCTGGGTGAGAGCCAATCTATCCCTGGCAAGCACTCGTCTATACGCTCGCTTCGTAATCGGTCATTTCTCGGGAACTGAGTACCCAAGGCAGTACGGGACTCGGGTTTCCGCTTGTTCTCAGCTCCAAACGGAGTCAGCAAGCTAGTGTAGTGTCTCACTAATGGAGTCATTTATATGTCGAGACTCATCTTATGATGAGGAGACTCCGATATGCGTGTTGCCCGCCCCATTGTTCTGAGCGAGGATGTTCGGACGAAGCTGAAGCAGCAGTCGCGCGGGCGCTCGACGCAGTCTCGGGTGGTGATGCGTAGCCGCATCGTTTTGATGGCCAGTGAGGGGCTACAGAACAAGCAGATCGCCACAACTCTCCAGGTTGCTCCGCGCATGGTCACGCTTTGGCGCGGACGTTTTCTGGAGTTTGGTATCGAAGGTCTCCTGAAAGATGCGCCACGGCCTGGACGCACACCGTCGATCTCCGCAGGAGTGACGGCAACCCTGATTGCAAAAACCACGCAGAGTACGCCGACTTACGCCACGCAATGGTCAACGCGCAGATGGCCAAAGAGATGGGCATTTCAAAGGCTTCTGTGTCGCGCATCTGGCGGGTCAACGGCTTGAAACCGCATCGCGTCGAGAGTTTTAAGGTCAGCAATGATCCGCACTTCGCCGACAAACTGGAGGCGATTATTGGACTTTATCTCAACCCTCCTGAGCACGCGCTGGTGTTGTCTGTGGATGAGAAGAGTCAGATTCAAGCGCTGGATCGAACGCAGCCCGGCCTGCCTCTCAAAAAGGGGCGAGGCGCAGACCATGACGCATGATTACAAACGCAACGGCACGACCACATTGTTCGCTGCGCTCAACACCGCCAATGGTGAGGTCTACGGGCTATGCCAGCAGAAGCACCGCCATCAGGAGTGGCTAAAGTTCCTGCGCATGATCGATCAGACCGTTGCCGACCACAAAGAAATCTACCTGATCTGCGATAACTACTCGACGCACAAACATGAACGAGTTCAACGCTGGCTGGAGGCACACAAGCGATTCCACGTTCGCTTCACGCCGACCTTGGCTTCATGGCTCAACATGGTGGAACGCTTCTTCCGCGATCTGACCCACAACCGCCTTCGGCGCGGAGTCTTCCGGGATCTCGAACAGCTCATCGTGGCCATCGGAAACTACATCGATAGCCACAATCAAAATCCAAAGCCCTTCATCTGGACGGCAAAAGCAAACGACATCCTGGAAAAGGTTACACGCGCTCAGACCGCTCTCAATAAAAGACGATCTGCGTGAGACGCTACGCAAGCCGGAGATACAATATCCGCGCTTCACAAATGCAATGTCACCGTGATTCGACGGCCTCTTCATCTTCCTTTAGGTCTTTCAAATAGGCGCTTGGAATGACCGAGGGCAGCACGGCCTCACATCCGCGTCCTTCTGCGGCCGCACAAAGCCGCTAAGGAGGCACGGTCGCTTTCCCACCTTCCACAGAACACGCCGAAGGATGTCGAAAAGAGCTTATTCGCTCTGGGAGAACGTCGTGCCTGGACGGTTCAGGGGTTGTCGACAATCCGGGCCTGGGCGTGGAAGAGATGGTAATCCGAATAGCGATGGATTTCTTCGCTTGGTCCCCGGCCCTGGTCGCTGGAGATGTCGACCTCGCTGGGCAGCCAGAACACGGCATCGTAGCCGCGGATGGCAACGGAACGAAATGTAAGTTCGGTGGTCAACTGTTTCAGCGACAACTGGGGCAGCGGCGCCAGCAGGTCTGTCCGCAGTTCGACGATATCAAAGGTCGATTGATCGACCCAGAGGATGCCCTGGTAATAGAACGGCACCTTCTTGTTATTCACCTCGAAGAAGGCGGGGACGAAGACTTTCTTGGGCTCCTGAGCAAAGGCCACAACATACATCTTCCGGCCGCTTTTCTCCTGCATGCCCAGGTAGCGGAAGTGAAACTCGGGCTGGATGGCGGCGGTAAAAAATAGCCACAGGTTGCTGAATCCGTATCCCCGCACGGACGTGAACCCGCCGCCTTCTTTCACCAGCTTTCCTGCGCCGTCTATGCGCGACTCGGCGATGCTGGTGCTGCCATCCGGATTGCGCTTGCACTGGAGCAGGTACTTGAATTGGCGGTCCCACGGTTGAGTCGCTGCCAACGAACCAACCGCTTCCGCATCCGCCATACTCTGAAAATGATGAACATCCTCGCGGGAGATCAGATCCGGCAATCGAGGCAGCACATCCGCAATCTGCTTGGCGACGCGGTTCAGGATCAAAGGTAATTGCTCCTGGCTGTCGTCGTACTTAATCCCGCCCAGTCCCGGAACGACTGCCTTGAGCCGCTGGATCGGGAATTTGAGATAAGTCTCCGCTTCCTGCGCTCCAAGTTTCGTCGATGGATCGTCCGCATACCTACCCATCGTCGTGGTCAGATCCACCTGTGCCAGAGCCCGTGGGCAAGTCCAAACAGCCAGTGCGGCCATCATCGTCACCGTCAGCGAGTTGACAAAATGATTTTGAGTAGATCTCATCCCTTGGCCTCCAGTGCTACTTCTTGTTCTTGGGCGACTGCGGCGCAAAATAGCCCTCACGCGCTTGGATCTTCACGTCCTTTCGATCCACTTGAACTTTGAGTGAATGATACGAGCCATTCTGCTTCACGTCATTGAGCGAAAGCTCCAGCAGGTACTTGTACTGCGGCCCGGCAGCCAGGCTCGCTAATCCGCCCTTCAGATCGTTGTCGTTGCGGAAAAACGTTCCCCCGGTCCCGTCCGCGAACTCGGCCATCACCTGCTTGTTCTGGCGCATGGCGTCGCCACGATCCTGCAGGTTTTGTCCGGTAACGAGCGACTGCAACGATTGGTCGCCGGACTCGCTCGCAGGAATCATCGCCGAATAGAGCCCCCGCGCATCCAGAGTACTGATGGTGACCGCGGCGGCCGCGGCCAGGTTGAGCAGCTGCGTCTCCGCCGCCATCGATTCCTGCGAGAGGGACAGAAACCCGGGAGAGACCAGGATCAGCGTGCGCTGCCCAGGCAGCCCGGAGATGGTGTGCACAACGTCGCGCACGAAAGAGATCGATTGCACGGCATCCTGATTGCCCTCCTGTAAGGCGACCAACGCCGCGTTCTTGGTGAGCGCTTCGACCGGCGACGCGCCGACGTCATCCACGCTGATGTTCCCCGCAGTGCTCGCCGGCCCAGGCAGGTGCATGCAATTCGCGGTCTTGTCCAGGGCAACCCCATATGTCTGGGAGTTATGTTTGTTGAGAATCTGATCGGCCTGGTAGTAATCAATATCGGGACAAGCGCTCGGGGATTTCTGAAACGCTCGCCGGAACTTGATCTTCTCCACTGCGGCCTGCAACACTGCTCGATTGTGCGTCAGCCCGGAGTTGACGCCCAGGAACGAGAGCACCAACCCGCGGGTCCCATCAGGAAGAGGCTGATCGAGCATCGCAACCGCTGCCTTCTTCACCAGTTCCAGGTCGCCCTCGCTGAGGTGCCGGTCGTCAATGAGAAAAACGATGATCCGCTCGGTTACGGCCGGCGGCGGCGCAACTGTGGCTTCAGGCTGGCTGGCACTTGCAGCGGTCGGTGCAGGACTCTGCCCGGCGCTGGCCTGCGCCGCTCCCTGCTGAAGCGTGAAGCCGGTAATGTTGCGCAGCTTGCCCTGGTCGAGGACCTTGAAGTCTTCCTGCTTCAGATCGCTGATGGCGCGGCCTTGCGCGTCGCGCACCACCACCGGCACCAGCACGGCATTCACGCGCATCTGCAGAACGGTACCCGTATCCGGCGGTTGCTGTGCGGAGTCCTGCGCATGCAGACCCAGAACCATTGAGGAAAGGAGAATTGCGCAGAGTGGTCTTGAAAGGGCATTCATAGCGATGCGGGAATTCTAGTCTCTCCGCAGGTGGTCTTGTCAGTTCCCACACTCAATAAAAGACTGTCTGCGTGAGACACTACACTAGAGAGCTGAATTGCCCTTATCCAGTAAACTTTCAAGCGATAGCGCCCATGCGAATCGAAAGGATCAATGGTGATTTCTTTCAGCTGGACGCTATACTAAAAAAGTGGTGAATCTGACCGCGGACTGGAATCTCGACAATTTTGTTCGGGGAGGAAAAGAGCATGAGGATCCCAAATCGCACATCGTCAACTGCTCATCGGGGCGGCCAGAAAGTCTCGTCGGCAAAGGCCAAAGCCGGATCGAAGCAAGAACGCCGTGTCGCTACTCCCCGTGCGGACTTGGTAGTCATTAAGATAGGCGACCGATATAAGAAAGTGACTGTTTCTGCCGAGGAAAAGGCCCCAGTAGTGCTCGCCCGAGTTGGAAAGGTGATGAACAGGGCCGGCACCGATAGGAGCCGTATCTTCAGAAGCGCTTCCGGCAAGATCGTTTATGCCTACTCCATCGACTCCAAAGACACGAGCAAAGTCGTTCGTGAGGACGCCTCTGGCCAGAAGACAGTGGGCCGGTTTGCGAGTGGTCGCTTCCGTGCATTGACCCCAGCGAGATCGATGTAGTGGCGCTCAGAAGACCTCCTAGTTTGAATAGTCTTCTGCACATCGCTACTGCTGAGGACAAGCCAACGGCCATCCTGCTGGCCGGTCACAACGGCTCGGGCAAATCCACACTCTGGTACACCAGACTTGCGGATGGTCTCCAAATTCCATTGGTGAACGCGGACAGGCTGACGCTCTCCCTTCTTCCCCTCGCCGATGAAAATCAAAAACTGAAACCGTGGGCGGCCCGTTTGCGAGATGAAGATGAGCGTTGGCAGAAGCTCTCCCAAGACGGGGTGCAGCTTTTCATGGGCTTGATCATGGATCAAGAGATGTCGTTCGCATTCGAGACCGTCTTCTCCTACCTCAAGAAGCAAACGGATGGGACGTTCCGGTCAAAGACCGACACAATCCTTACCTTGCAGAGGCACGGCTATTTCGTAGTCTTGATGTTTGTCGGGCTTGCCACTGCCGAGCTGTCAATACTGCGCGTCGCTACCCGAAGGAGTCAGGGCGGTCATGATGTGCCGGAAGCGAAGCTGCGAAGCCGCTTCCCGAGGACGCAACAGGCGATCAAGATGGCGTCGGCAGTTGCGGACATGACGCTGATGTTTGACAACAGCCGAAGTGTGGAAGAGGCATTCAGCCTAGTTCGTGCACAGAAGAAACAGACGGTTCTGTACGATTGCCGCGATCGACAATTCAAGCAGGATCCTGGACTTGTCGAAATCGCTGGGCTTTGCCTGTCGAAAGTGGCGCCGGTTTAGGCCGAGACCTTGACGGCCGTATGGAGACCGCATACTGGGCCTTTCCAACAAGGAAGAAACTGCGCAGATTAGCGGCAGCGACGGCGCAGAGACAGCGTTGAATCTCTTGCCACGATACTTACTCCGTCGAATTCGATCTTAGCTGAGGGTAGGGAACAGCCAAAGCCTGGCTATTATCTCTTCCTGGCCGAGCGCCTGGTGAATCAGCGATTTCAAATAAGTCTGGTACTTCATGCCCCTGCGCGGTAAGCGTTATTTTGAGCTTTCAATTACCCACAATTCCGTGACTCTTGATGGCTATTAGTGCACGGTATTCTGCCTCAAGTCTGATACTTACATTGGCAATAAAACGGTTGACGCACATGTTATGCGCAACTATTCTATTAGTTGCCGTGACAGGGCTAGTCGCTCTTTGTTTCTCCACTTTGATCCAAAAGAACAATGTTTTCGAAGCGTTCTTTGAAAAAGGGCATTCGCCTTCCATCGAAGGGCGGGTTACGTTGCACCGTATAAAAGAACCCGCTTTGGCGCATCTCCTTGTGGGTGGGAGAGCGGTAGACTACACAACCCCGAATATACAGATGAAGATTCCCTGGATTCTCCCGGAACTCTTGAGGGGGTCGGCTGGTCTCATCAAACGTATGCTGCTGATGGGGGAAAACTGTTACTCCTCCTGGCCATGTTTCCCGAATCAAATTTCCGGCGTCGATCTTCGCCCTGCAATATTTCTCCTGTTCTTCCATCAACATATTCCACCAATTTATGCTCTCAGCCTTCGGAATGGGGTTTTCGTCGTAAATCACGTAGACATTCGAGGCGGGAAGGTTTCCAAAATTCTCGACTGTGATTTCATTTTGAAAATTCAGCGTAGTGATTGTTGGAAGCGGCCTCCCCTGTGGAATTTCATTCCAATTGAACTTCGTAACTTTAGCCGAAACTGCGAGCCATGGGCGATTCTCAATTTCCAAAGCATCTCGGGCTATGGCGACCGCATTTTCTGCGGCTTTGGCAGATTTTCTACCAGCGTTGGCAGATGCTATGGAAGCATCTGCCTGCCTTCTGGCCTCGTGCCATTGGTTGTGGGCAAACAGAACTGTAAAGATAAGAAGGACCAGAGTGAGACTCGATACCAAGACACCGGCTACCGTGGCAATAGCGATTACCTGAGCGGACCAACCTCCATCTTCGGAGAATACGAAGATCGGCCTCTCTGGAGTCTGTTCGTGGCTATCCTCATCTATGCGAGCTGCGCGTTCTATGGGCTTAGGATGGTAAAGGCCGGTTGCAGGGTCTATAACGAAGACATCTTCGGATTGGTGGAGATAGTTGCTGGCGTTGCGTTGGTGTTGATCGGCTTGGCGTTTCCCGTCCATGCCTTTTTGTATCTTCTCCATCTATGGGGGATTTGGTGAAACACGAATACCACGAAGGACCGAGGGCAGGCGAGAACTTTGAGAAGTTGGCGCGGGCTGTTTTCCAAAAACCAAAGGTGGTGGCTCCGAAGAAACAGCCCAAGAAGAAAGCTACACCCCGCAAAACGACCGGCAGCGACAAGGGCTAGAAGGGTTCCTCTTGCCCCGTCCCTGCCTCCGGGTGGCACACGGAATCCGTGTCTTTCCCGGTGAGTTTGGCATAGGTAAGGCGCTTGCCAGCAACTTGAGACATGAGCAACGCGAAGCGGTCAGTATCGGTCAGCTTGTTGTCTTTCGTGGCACGGTTGTTGTAACGAAACACCTGTTCGGTGAGGTAATGGTCAAGATGAAACGGTTCCACGGCTACATACGTTCCCCGCAGCGTCCGCTTCAGGAGACTCCAGAAGTTATCCATTCCTTGCGTGTGGACTTGCCCGTTCACGTATTCCTTGGCATGGTTGACCACTTCGTGAACGAACTCTTTGCGCAGATGGTCGTATCCAACAGCCGAATCGGTGTAGACCTTGCTCCCACGATGAACCTGATTCAGAATCTCATTCTGCAAAGTCTCGCGCTTCACATTGGGAATGACCCTAGAGCGAACCTGCCGCAAATCGCGGTCCAACACACCAAAGACGGCAGTCTTTCCAACGTAGCCGCCCTTTGCTCCATCCCGCGCATGAACCTTGGATTTGCGACTCTTGTGCATCTTGTAAGGGTCCGGGCCGACAAAGGTTTCATCGCTCTCTACTGGACCGCCATCCTCTCCACCAAACTTGAAATCCGGGTTGTCTCTCATCGCTTCCCGAATCCGGTGAAGCATAAACCATGCCGACTGCTGGCGAATCCCAAGGTTCTTGCCAAGTTCGTAGCTAGAGATTCCGTTCTTGCAGTTAGCCAGCATCCAAATCGCAACCATCCACTTATCGAGTCCAAGCGGAGAGTCTTCCATCACCGTCCCAACCTTAACCGTGAACTGCTTCTTGCAGACATAGCAGAACCAAATGCGGCGAGTCTTGATGAAGGAAAACTTCTTCTGTTCGCAGCGGGGACAAGCGACGTTGCCACCCGGCCAGCGAAACTCTACCGCCGCTTCAAAAGCCTGCAGCGGATCGGAGAAGTAAGCGACCGCTTGCTGAAGTGTGTGAGGAGCGTCCATGTAAGAAATAGTACGCTTAAACCACATGTGTGTCAAGAGTGTTATTGCCCCCACATTCGATTGAAGGTCATCGCGGAGTGGAGCCATGAGCCACAAGCAGTTGTTGCGCAGTGTCAGATGCGGGGCAGCGTCGGATCGGCGGGCGGATGCATGACAAGTTTCACGGCGCGAACGCTCTGAAGCGCAGCATTAATCCCACCCGGGTGCCCATTGAAAAAAAGGAGAGCATTCGATGGTTGGAGAACCTGCGCCAGTCCACCGAGCTACTCGGTGATCCGACGCGCTGCATTCATATCGGGGATCGGGAAAGCGACATCTATGAGTTGTTCTGCCTGGCGCAGCAACTGGTGCTCTTCTCTCAACTGATGGAATCAAGAAGGCCGCTTCCGCCGCCCCGATCCGCAAACGCCGCAAGATGAGTACCGCAGGTCGAAAGAAAATCGCGGACGCACAGAAGGCTGCGAAGTAAATGTGTGGGCGCTACGGAAGACGTGGAGACAAGCAACACATCGCTGAATGGATGCAGACGCACAACACCAATGTCTTCGATGAATTCGATGAAACCAACCTTGCTCCGTCGTTCAACGTCGCGCCCCAAAGCTTTCAGCCAGTAGTGCGGCTTAACGGTGAGACAGGGGAGCGCGAACTCACCGTGATGCGATGGGGGTTGGTGCCTTTCTGGTCGAAGGACGGAAAAGAATCGTTCAGCACAATAAACCCAAAGTCGGAGACGCTACGGGCGCAACTGGTGGCTTGCCGGTTGGCGAAGTGCGGACTAGCGGTAATACTGTTCACTTAACAAAATTTGTGACATTCTGTATGAGGCAACAACCAGGAGGCCACATCTGGCACGTACGATCGCAGAACTTCCTCCGGGTGCGCGGATTACGGACTACATCAGTCTTGGCGTGATTAGCAAAACGTTTCCTGATTCTGCCATCGGTGCGGTGCTGTCCCGGACGGGCAAGGCCGGCGTTCGTCAACGCGACCTTCCGGCCCAGGTAGTTGTCTATTACGTCATTGCCCTGGCGCTTTACATGCAGTCGTCCTATCGCGAGGTATTGCGTTGTCTATTGGAAGGAGTGCAGTGGCTTCGCGATCCATCGATCAGGGTGCGTGTGGCAGGCAAGTCGGGCATCTCTCAGGCGCGCACGCGGCTGGGCTGGGAACCTCTGCAGCAGTTGCATGATGAGTTGGTTAAGCCCATCGCGGTGCGGGTTACGCGTGGCGCGTGGTATCGGACTTGGCGGCTGGTGAGCCTGGATGGCAGCACCTTCGATGTGGCTGACGAGAAGGCCAACGAAGAAGCTTTCTCTCGCCCCGGAGCCAGCCGTGGCACGAGCGCATATCCCCAGATTCGTTTCGTATCCCTGGTGGAGAACGGCACCCACGTGCTGTTTGGCAGCCAGATGGACAGTTACCGAACGGGCGAGATCACCTTGGCCAAAGCGGTGCTTCCGCGCCTGGGAAAGGGCATGCTTTGCCTGGCTGATCGAAATTTCTTTGGCTTCGAACTATGGAAACTGGCGCAAGGAACAGGCGCGGACCTGCTCTGGCGGATGAAAAAGAATATGCGCATGGCCCGCGAAAAACTTCTGGCCGATGGCTCCTATTTGAGCCGCGTCTATCCTTCGGAGCGGGACTGGCGGCATAAAACCAACGGCATCGTGCTGCGGGTGATCGATTACCGTCTGGAGGGAATTGAGGGCTCCGAGCCGATCTATCGTCTGGCGACCACCATCCTCGATCCCAGCAAGGCCCCAGCCGGCGAGTTGGCGGCTCTCTATCACGAGCGATGGGAGATAGAAACCGCGTTCGACGAACTCAAGACCCATCTGCGCGGTGCCCGCATCGTGCTGCGCAGCAAAACCCCCGATCTGGTGCGTCAGGAGTTTTATGGCCTCATGATGGCCCACTTCGCCATCCGCGGCCTGATGCACGAGGCTGCTCTTAAGGCTGACCAAGATCCCGACCGGCTCTCGTTCCTTCACGCCGTGCGCGTAATTCGGCGCAAGCTCAACGTCTACGGCGCTATTCCCCCCTCGGCAGAGGAGAACATTCCATAACGCGGTTCTCGACGAGATCCTTCAGGAACCCGTTGTCTCCAGTCGCAATCGTCGCAATCCCCGCGGCGTCAAGCGAAAGATGAGCAACTTCCCGCTCCGCCCGCGCCACTTCAAGCCGCTGCCCAAGATCGATATTCGCAAAGCCATCAGGATTATTAAGTGAACAGTATTAGGACTAGCGGCGGAAATTGCGGCTGCAACAACCTCTCAGGACCAAAGGCATGAAGCGATGATCCGGTACGCCGATGTGGTAACCGAGATCAGGCAAGTTGCGCGAAAACTGGAGAATTTTGAGCGCGTGCGCTAGGTTCAGGACCGCTTTTGGATTTCGATCGTCGCAGCGATTCGAGTGAGTCGGGACAGGCTGTCGAAGTCTTCCCAATTGGCTGTGACGTAGGAAAGGTCTTCGCTGAAGGTGAGGTCAATCTCGGGATGGGCGAGTCGCAATTCTCTCAATTGATTGCCAGTGACAATAGCCCGTGGAAATGCACAACCCCTGAAAGCTTCATGCGTGGCCCCTTGCTGACCTGCCCCAACTGCCCGGACTCGAATGTTTCTGTGATGCGATTTATATCACAGGATCACTTCTCGACATTTTGCTGCGAAGATTTCCTTCATAGTCTCCAAAATCGGCGTGATTGCTTTGCAGCCACATTCCGACAACCACCACACAGTAATTGTCGAGAGGGCGATCGAGTGCGTAAATGGTTCCTGAATGAGCCGAGAATGGAAATGGAATTCAGCCAGTTACAATTTTTTTCCCGTGGGGGGCAACAATGGGGGCAACTCTTCCAGGTTTAAAAAATGGAGTCTTTATATTCAACGATATAATGAATTACTTCGGTAGACGGTAGCGCTACCAATGCTCGTTCCCGTACAGTCCAAGTTGGTCGAAAACTCAACGGAGAATAAAGAACTTAAACCAGAGTGTCGTGTGTTTGTTCTAAAATTATTGTCAAATCTCAGTAAGACATGAGAGGGCTCCCCCATTGTCAGAAACTTCGGTCTCGGGTCTCGCTCCGGCAATTTCACTTTTCGCGTGTCCTACCTGTGGGAACCGGCACATGCAGAGGCTAGCTCGAATTGGATTCCTGCAGCGAATCATATTTCCGTTGTTGGGATATTACCCGTGGGAATGCCCCAATTGCCGGAAGACGAAGCTGTTCCGCAAACGCGGCAGACGCATCAAGGCAAGATCGAAACGCGCCGAATGAATCCGACAAACAGGCCGCCTATCGGCGCAGCAGGTTCTTCGCAATGAAGAGCACATTGGCGGGGCGCTCGGCCAGCCGGCGCATGAAATACGGATACCATTCACGTCCAAAGGGAATATAGACGCGCACATTGTAGCCCTCGGCAACGAGCAGCCGCTGCAGGTCGCGACGGACGCCAAAAAGCATCTGGAACTCAAAGCGCTCCGGCGCAATGCTGTGCTCGGCGGCAAACGATTTTGCTGCAGCTATCATGGTTTCATCGTGTGTGGCGATGCCATGATAGACGGGACTGTCGAGCAGCATTTGGCTAAGGCGGCGGTAGTTCGCATCGACGTCGGACTTGCGCGGGTAGGCTACTTCCGCGGGCTCTTTATAGGCGCCTTTGCAAAGTCGAATGCGGATGCCTTTCGCAACGAGCTGTTCGACGTCGGACTGCGAGCGGTAGAGATAGGACTGGATGACTATGCCGATGGCGCCGCGCAATTCAGGGCGCGCATGCAGGCGCTGAACGATGTCGAGCGTGACTCCGGTCAGGGTCGAGTCTTCCATGTCGATGCGGACGAAATTCCCGGTTGCCTGGGCATGTGCAACGAGGCTGGCGGCGATGTTCTCAGCCAGTTGCGGGTCGAGAGCGAGGCCCATCTGGGTGAGCTTGACGCTAATGTTTGACTTCAGCTTGCGGGCGGCAATGGAGTCGAGCAGGCGGTGGTAGATGTCGGCTGCCGCATGTGCTTCCGCCTCGGTGCCGACGCTCTCGCCGAGCGAGTCGAGACTGACCAGCATGCCTTGCTTGTTGACGGCCTCGGCCACGCGCAGGGCGTCTTCGATTTCAAGGCCAGCTACAAAGCGGGAACTGAGCTGGCTGCCGATGGGAGAGTGCTCGCAAAAGCGGCGAAGGGGGCGATTACGGGAGAGAGCGATGAAGGCGGAGCGCAGAACGGGCATCGTGATCCTGCCGGCGGAAAGCCAGAGTCTTGCGGCTCATTGACCGGAAATATTAGTTTCGCATATGAGATGCCTGCACGACTGTGCGCCGCGGGGACATGGCGTTGGAGCGGCGATCCAGGTGCGGGTGACGGCAAAGAATGACCGCTTGAGCATCTCGATTCCGTGGAGGTTTTTGGATGCATCGAATTCTGCGCGAGATTGCGTTGGCGATGTGCGCGCTGGCCACGAGCGCGGCGTGCCTGTGCCAATCGATGCCCGCAACTGCGGGTGAGACTCTGAGCGGGAAGCGCATCGTGCTTGCCGAGGCCACGCGAGGTCAACCAGTTGTTCTTGTAGCGGGCTTCAGCCATGAGGGAGGGATGGGTACGGGTGCCTGGTTGAAGGCGCTGAAAGCCGATCCTGCGCTTTCCGGTATTGTCGTGTACCAGGTAGCGATGCTGGAAAAGGCTCCGGGGTTTGTGCGCGGCATGATCAAGAGCGGAATGCGGAAGGGGTTGACTAGCGCCGAGCAGGATCGATCTGTGGTGCTGACCCAGGATGAGCAGTTATGGCGGGATTACTTCGACGTAAGTGACGACAAGGATCCATATGTGATGCTGATCGGCGCTGACGGGAAGGTTCTTTGGCACGGGCACGGGGCCGCTGAGGAGCTTGAGCCGCAGCTGAGGGCCGCGCTGCATTGAGGGTTGAGGTTTCACCCGCTGGGGTTCGTGCTTCCCCACCCTAGACGCGATGAGACTGCGTCTGGAATGGGGCACCCGACGATTTACTTTTCGCCCCAGAAGTGCTATCCGGTGATTCCGCACTCGATGAAATCACCGGAAGTGTGGGCCGAAAGATCAGCGTGGAAGCAGATTGAAATCCTGAATTGCGATTTTGGGGGCAACTTCATATTGCTCGGCATCGGGCAGGAAGAGGACGGTAATTTCGTCGAACCTGCGGATGGTGGCGCGGTCGGGAATGGTAAAGCGGAGCTTTACGTCGGCGGGAAAGGATCCGGCTGAGAAGTTGCCTCGCTGGCTGGAAATGACAGGCTGCTGACCAAGGTAAAGCGACGGATTTCCGGAAGCCGATGAATCGCCAAGAAAGACGGCCAAGGCAATCGCACCGGGGCGGTCGTTACGATTCTGGATGTCCACTTCAATTCCACGACAGCGCGAGAGGCGGATAGAGTTGGCAAGATTCTGGTGAGCTTCCATGATGAGGGGCAAGAAGTTGTTGGCCTGAATATGAACGGCGAGAGGACTGCCGTGAGCCTGATGCGCCTGGGGGCCGGGCCGCTTGCCGGGTGGCTGGAAGTACCAGTAGACGCCGTCGAAGCGGATGATCATCGGCCTTGACTTGAGGGGATCGAGCGGAGAAATTGCGAGGGGCAGGGGCGCGACGATCTGCTTTTTGGGCGGATTGGGCCAGAGGATGATGCTTTCGTAGCCGGAGATTCCCGAGGTTGAGTTCTCGGGCCTGGACTTCTGGTTGGAGTTGGCCTGATCGCTGGCGGCGCCGAATCTAAATGTGGCATTGGCACGGTTGCGGCGATCAACGCCGAAGAGCAAGGCAAAGAGCGTGGCGAGAACGGCAATCAACGCGATGCGGACGAGGCGCTGGGCGCCGCGGGTGGATGCTTTCCGGCTATCCAAATTAGATACGGGAGGGAGGGTCAATTTCCACGCGCAGATGAAGGAGCAGAGGGCAAGCAGTCCGCTGGCTGCGAGGGTCTCGTTCCGCTCGAGGGCAAAGCCCCCTGCGTAGATGCAGAGGGCGACGACATAGGCGTGAGCTTCACGGGGAGGAGTGTGGAGGGATTCGGCGAAGAGCTCCCTTTCGTCGAATGATGAGCTGCCCGGAGGGCGATGAAGGGTGCTGGTGGTGGAAGCGATGATCTTGCGAAGGCCGGCGGCGAGGAGGGCTGCGGCGAGGATTGCGAGGGCGGGGGAGGCGAGTGAGTCCTGCGAGGAGAGGAGCAGGACTGCAGGTACCCACACCCAGCCGGCCGCATTGGCGAGTGCGAAGAGGCGAAAGGAGAGCGGATGGTCTGAGGTGAGGGGAACGGAAGAGCGGTTCCAGTAATAGCGGGCGCCTGCGATACCGCCGAGTGCGGTGAGGGACACGTAGATGAGGGCTCTGACGGAAAGCGCTGCGATGGAGGATGCGGGGGATGTATGCAGACGGCAGAGCAGGAACGCGACGATTAGGGAATTGACCAGGCCGGCAGTGACCAGATAACCCACGAAAGTGGTCATGCTGCGCTGATCGGAATCAGCGAGAAGGGCGAAGGAGCCAGCTTGTGTGGAAGAAGCCATAGGGCCTCATTCGGCAATTCGATCGCTACGATTACCCAGTCGCAAAGTAGCTCCCCAGAGCGTGCAGAGGACACTGAAAAAGAAAGGCAAGCGGACGATCATGGTGGCCATTCGGAGATCGGCGATTGCATTGCGCGGATTGATGTAAGGATCGATCACTTTCTCGCCATAGCGCACGTCCCATTGTTCCTGCAGGGAGACCTTCTGAATTGCAATGGGAATCGGGTGGTTGATGGAAAGCAAGCTGACGGGCGCGACAAAATGTTGATCGACAAGCTGGCTGCCGAGGAAGAACTTGGGCAGTACGATGAGTGCCGCCCAAAGCGCGATGAGCACCGGGATGCTGGCAAAAAGTCCTCGGCCGATGCGCCGGAATTTCAGGTTTCCCGCTATCCAGAGATGCGGGATGAGATAGATTGCGATTCCTGCCCAGATGAAAATAAGATTCGCGGCAAGGAGGAGCCCCAGGTCACAGACGGTGGACCATGGCCATACCATTTGCCAACAGCGCTCGTTGAGGTGGTAACGCTGCTCAATATCAGCGATCGTGAGCAACCATGCGGGCGTGAGCATGGACCATAGCCCCGCGAAGAACAGCATGTTCAGGTGGCTGAAGACGTCGCGGGCGCAGGCGATGGCGATGGCCTGGAGGACCTGGCGCCAATACCAATGGCTGGAACGGCCGCAGCGGAACTCCTCGAGGAGATCGCCGGCGAGGGCATCGTTGAGGTTGCCGAGCGTCAAGTGCCGCAGCATCCAGGTGGCGATGGAGGGTGGTTCCGTCCGCCTCATGTGCGTTCTCCTTTCAGTTCCGGCAGCGCTTGCCACAGCTTTGACAGAACCTGGCGCGTTTCGTGGACCTGGCCCAGTCCGGACTTGGTGATGCGGAAGTAGCGCTTGGCTTTGCCTCCACGCTCGGGGGTGGGGTCGCCGAGGCTCGACGCGACGAGGCCTTTGTTTTCGAGCCGTTCCAAGGCCGCATAGACGCTGCCGACCGACACTTCGCGGCCGCGGTGGTGTTCGAGTTCGCGGGAGATGGGGACACCGTAAGCTTCGTCGCCCAGATGGATGACGGTGAGGAGGATCATGAGTTCGAATTCGCCGAGATAGCTTCGTTCCGTCATTAATTCAACAATAGCGAAGAAATTAGAATTACGCAACTGCGGAGTGTCAGGGCGGAGTTGCGGGCGGCCCTTGCGGGGCGCACTGGTATGGGCGAACGCGTGCCCGCGGGGGAGCAGAGAAGTTCAATTTTCCTCTGCGACAGTTTCTTTCACCCAGTCAATTATTCAGAGATGGAAGGAAGATACATGCCGCGGAATTACTCGAGGCGAAACAAGGCGCAGCCGTGGGCCGGAAGTTCGACGTGGAGAATTTTTGAGCTGGGAATGCGCTTCTGGTTCCAGACGTCGTAGACCGTGTGGGCCTTGTCGGTGAGGTGGAAGACCATCCAGGGAAGGTCGGATTTGGAAGGCTGGTCCGCGAGGTTGAAGACGGCCAGATAGCGTTTGGGGTGGGATCCACCGGTGCGCGCGTACCAATAACGCTGCGGAAACGAGTCGCTGTTGGCAGCCCGCATGGGCATCAGGCCGGGACCGCTCTCGACGGCTCTCTGGTCGATGGCGAGGAGTTCCTTGTTGGTAATGAGGGAACGGGTGAAGTCGTCGAGCCTGGTGAGATTCGCGCCTAGGATCAAGGGAGAGCGCGAGATGGCCCACAGGGTGAACTCGGTTCGCTGCTCGTCGTGGGTTTCGCGCGACTGGCGCGGTTCGCCCCATCCCGGGTGAGGGCCGAGCCATCCCCAGGGAAGCATGTCATCGTCGGGCCAGTTGCCGGGCTTGACATAGGGCGCCCACTCGGCGAGGCGGTCGAAGGCGTCGCGAATGCCAAAGGGAAACTCGCCTGCGCCGGGTTTGTGCTCTGCGCTCCACACGTCCCAATGGTCGTCGCCGATGCGCCACATCTGCGCGTATTTGGCGACCTCCGCGGCGTGATCGAGTTGCGTCGGACCGGGCGAAAGGCTGAGCACGATGGGCCGATGCGTCTTGCGAATGGCCGCGGCGATCTGGCGAATTTCAGTGGGCCGGTAAGGGTGGTCGGAGATGCAGTCGACCTTGATGAAATCGAGGCCCCAGCCGGCGTAGAGCTTCATCATCGAGTCGTAGTAAGCCTGCCCGGCAGGAGTATCGCTGACGCCGTAGTTGCCCTCGTCCCAGGGGCAGACCGCTGCCGTGTCGGCGGCGTCCTGCGCGTGAAAACTGGAGCCGGCAATTGGCAGATTCTCTTTCACAACCTGGCGCGGAATTCCCCTTACGATGTGAATGCCAAACTTGAGACCCTGCGCATGGACCCAGTCGGCAAGCGGCTTGAATCCTGCGCCGTTGGCGGCTGAGGGGAAGCGGTCGACGGCTGGGACAAGGATGCCGTTGGCGTCCCAGACGTACTTGCGGGTTGCGACGCCGTCGGCAAACGGGTCCTGCATATACCAGCCCTCGTCAATGATGGAGTATTGCCACCCGTATTGCCTGATTCCTGCGAGGATGCTTGTATTGGCGCGATAATCGGCTTCGTTGATGGTGAGCCCGTAGGCGTCCCAGCTGTTCCATCCCATGGGGGGATTGGGAGCCAGTTTCTCGGCGGCGGCCAATGGAGGGGAAAATACAGCGACGGCAAGAGATAGCACTAAAAACAAACCGGCCTGGAACATGGGAAAACGTATATCACAATCGGTGGATGCATGCCTTGAATCCGGCACAGAATTGCAGGGTTAGATTCGGCGGCCACTGCAGTGATGCAACTCACTACTATTTAGGCCTATAATGCGGTCGAATCAATTTAACAGCTGCCAGATGCCTTTCCCCGACACCTGCAACTGAGGAGAAGTGTCATGCTGAAGCCGTTTCTGCTCATTTCCGCAGTAGCCATGGTTCTTTCCGTTCCCCAACCCGCTTCGGCGAGCCCGCCGCAACAGACCGCGCCGGCCGCGAAGAATCAGGGAAAATCGAACACGCAAGCGATGGAGAAGGCAAAGGGCGTATACAACATGGACTGCGCGCTGTGCCACGGGGCCAACGGCGATGGCAAGACCGATATTGCCAAGGACATGGGGCTCACCCTGGTGGACTGGACCGATCCGAAGACTCTGTCGGACAGGTTGGACCAGGAACTCTTCAATATCATCCGGGATGGCAAAGGCAAGATGCCGGCCGAAGAAAAGGGCCGTGCGACGGATGAAGAGGTAAAGAACCTCATCGTATTCATCCGTGGCCTTTCAAAGAACTCGGCTGCGGCGGCACCTGCCGCGCCGGCTGCCGCGGCGACGTCTGCGCCGAACCAATAGCGGACAGTGCACCCAGGGTCCGGAGTTCGGAACCTGAGGAGAACTATTGCGGGTTGGTGATGGTCGCTCCCCACGCATCGGGGCTCACATTCCTTGCGTGACGGGAGAAGAGCCAGTGGTGACCCTCCAGGTCTTCCACACCGTACTGCAGTTCCCCGTAGGCAGTTTCGTGCAAATCCTCGACGATCCTGGTTCCTGCCGCCTTGGTGCGCGCAAAGTGGGCTTCCACATCGGGAACAAATATGGTCAGGCTCTGGGTTCCAAAGCCGAGTTCCGACGGGTTGCGGTAGCCCGGTTTAGCAGCGTTGAGCATCATCCAGGCATCGCCCAGGCGCACTTGAGCGCCAGAGAGCGGCTCGCCATAACGATAGTGCTCAATGAAGCCGAAAGTGCTCGTCAACCATGCGATCGCCCCAAGCAGATCCCTGTAAACGATATGGGGAAGCACGGTTTCCGGCGGCACGGAGCGGTTTCTTATCGTGACCATGAGGATAGTATGCCTCGAAATTTGAGCGGTTGAAATCCGAGCGAAACGGTGGCTGGCGAAGTCTAGCGTTCACGTGCGATAACCTGATGCGGAGGTGTACTGGATGCGATTTCGCGCTTGGAGCCGTCTGGCTCTGGCCAGCCTGGCGCTGGCCCTGGCGTTTGTTCCCCGGCACGTCATTGCGCAGGGAGACGGCGCGGACGCGCCTTTGCCGGTCATTCACGTCGACAATGGCCCGAATTCAGCCCCGGCGCAGAACGCGCATTATGTGGTGCTGGTTTCACTGGACGGCTTTCGCTGGGACTATGCGAAGCGGGACGGCGCGGCTCATCTGCTGGCGCTGGGCAAGAAGGGCGTCTGGGCTCCCGAAGGAATGATTCCCAGCTATCCGTCGCTTACGTTTCCCAACCATTTCACGATCGTGACCGGGCTTTACCCCGAGCATCACGGACTTGTAGCGAATAGCTTCTACGACGAGACGAAACAGGCCCGCTACGCCATCAACGACCCTGGCGCCGTGACCGACGGCAGCTGGTATGCGGGCGTGCCGATGTGGAGCCTCGCAGAGGGTCAGGGCATGCGCTCGGCGTGCTTCTTCTGGCCTGGTTCGGAGGCAAAAATCGCGGGCTATCTGCCGACGTATTATCTTCACTTCGACAACAAAATTGACGATACGGCCCGCATTGCGCAGGTGCTGGCGTGGCTGCGACTGCCCGCGGAACAGCGTCCCCACTTCATTACGCTCTACTACAGCGAGCCCGACCACGAGGGGCACGAGTTTGGGCCGGATGCGCCGGAAACCAAGGCGGCGGTGCTGAAGGTGGATGCGCTGGTGGGCAAACTGGAAACTGGTCTGAACGCGACCGGGCTGCCCATCGACCTGGTTGTGGTAAGCGATCACGGCATGGTGAAGGAGCAGGGCGGCTGGATTACGCTGGATAAGTTTGCCGACCTGACCGGCTTCGAGACAGACGGGGCACTGCTCTATGGGAAGACGGAGGAAGACCGCGTGCGCGTCTACAACCAGCTCAAGAAGGCTTCGTCACAATTTACGGTGTTCCGGCGCAAGAACGTCCCCGCCGGCCTGAACTACAGCCAGAATCCGCGCGAGGGCGATCCCGTGGTGATTGCGACGGGTCCTTACGCTATTCGCGCGCATGCGCCCACTGACCGGAAACCCGATCGCCCGCCTGTTGCCGGGATGCACGGCTTTGATCCCCGCCGAATGCCGGAGATGAAGGCTAGCTTTTTCGCTGCGGGGCCGGACATCGTGGCGGGCCGGACGGTCTTGCCTTTCGAGAATGTAAATCTATATCCATGGCTCGCCCACATGCTTGGCCTCACTCCCGCAAAGAATGATGGGAGCCTGAACATTCTGGCCGGGACCCTGCGCGACGATGGAGCCGAACCGGTTCCTGCGAGTCACGCTGTGGGGCAGGCTGCGCAGTAGAGGAGATGAGGAACGGATGAACGTGGTTTTGGGGATCGACGGCGGGGGGACGCGTACCCGCGCCTCCATCGTCGCGGACGCACAGGTTCTTGCCTTTGCCGAGAGCGGATCCATCAAGCGGCTGCGGGTAGGCGCGCAAAAAGCCGAGGAGCACCTGAGGGCACTGCTGGGTGAAGTCTACAAGCAGGCCGGCGTTACCGGTGTGTGCGCCGCTTCGGTGGGCGTGGCCAGCGCCACCATGCCGGGTGTAACGGAGTGGATCACGGCTGTGCTGGACGGCTTCGGCGTGAAGACGTCTGAGGTTGTTGGAGACGAAGTCATCGCACTCGATGCAGCGTTCAAGGGTGGCCCGGGCATTTTGCAAATCGCGGGGACGGGCTCGAATACCATTGGGCGCGCTCCCGACGGAGGGCGAGAGACGGCAGGCGGGTGGAGCTCAAGGCTGGGCGATGAAGGTTCGGGTTACTGGATCGGGCTCCATGCCGTTCGTCGCGGTCTCCGGGCCTACGATCGCGGCGAGTCGACACGTGTTCTCGATACGGTGGGTCGGATTTGGGGAACGTCGACTCTCGATGAGCTTGTGAACCTTGGAGACGGCACGCCGGGGCCGGATTTCGCCGCGCTCGCTCCGGCCATCAGCCAGCTCGCCGAAGAGGGCGACCCGGTTGCAGCGAGAGTACTGCAGCAAGCCGCCGCTGATCTGGCGGAGAACATTCTGCTGGTTCGGGATAAGCTTCGGCGCAAGCACCAGCTGCTGGAAGAAGTTCCGGTGGCGTGGATCGGGAGCGTGATTGGCAACGCACGGCTGGTGCGCGAACCGTTTTTCGCGATTCTTCACGCCGCGGCCCCAACGATGCCGGTGCGCGAAACGGAAGTGGCTGGGATTGATGGCGCGGTCTGGCGGGCGCGGCGCCTGGCGGAAGCCAAGGGAAAGTGAGGCGACCGAGGTGGTTGGTTTTCTCCCTGGGACGCGATGAAGGCGTACCCAGGATGGGGCACTGGAATTCACGATGACTTAGTTGACTCTCTGGCCACCGACGATCGAGGCTGCAAGGTGTCCCGCCGCGTCTACGGCGACGAGGTTGGCCGGCATTCCCGGGGCGAGTGAGCCGGTCTGAACCGCGAGTCCCGTCATGGTGGCTGGATTGGCGGTCATGAGCCGCACACCCTGCTCAATTGACGCGCCAGTGAATGCGACGAAGTTGGAGAGAGCACGATCGAGGGTCAGCACGCTGCCGGCAAGCACTCCATCGGCCGTGGCTCGACCATCAGCCACCTGCACGTCAAAACCGCCGAGTTGATAGGTCACCGGGCGGCATGCCCGTGGCGCTCATGGCATCGGTGACGAGGATCGCGCGCTCCGACCCTTTGGCTCGCCACCAGAGCCGAACGATTTCAGGATCGGTGTGAACGCCGTCGCAAATCAACTCGGCATAAAGGGTGTCGTCAGTGAGTACAGTACCCAGAATGCCCGGCTCGCGGTGATCGAGCGCGCGCATGGCGTTGAAGGTATGTGTTGCGCTGACGGCGCCTGCGTCGATGGCTGCGCGAGTTTCAGCCGCAATGGCATTGGAGTGGCCTAACGACACGCGGACTCCGCGACGCGTGGCATGGGCGGTGAGCTCGACCGCACCAGGCAGCTCGGGAGCGACCGTCATGAGGCGCACGTGGCCCTCGGCGGCGTCAAACAGCCGGTCGAAAACGGCGATATTCGGAGCCAGCAGATGAGCCGCGGGCTGCACGCCGCGCTTGGCATGCGATAGAAATGGCCCTTCGAGATGAATGCCCGAGGGTTGAGCACGTCCGCCGACGGGTGGCTCGGCAATCAGCTTCGCGAGTCCCTCGACGGCGCGAAGGGTCGTGTCGAGAGGGGCGGTTACGGTGGTGGCGAGAAAGCTGCCCGTACCACGCGACGCCAGAAAAGTGCAGATGGCTTCAAGTGCCTGGGGCGTGGCTTCCATCACGTCATGGCCGGCCGCTCCGTGAAAATGCACGTCGAAGAAAGCGGGAGCAAGCGTGGCGCCGGGGAAATCCAGAAGCTGCGCGCCGGTGGGCGTATTCAACGATTCCTGATTGGAGATGGACGTGATCCGGCCGTCATCGATCGAGATGAGCGGCCGGTCCATAAGACGGCTGCCGTCCCATAGCCGCTCCGCTGTGATCACTGTAGGCATAGGGTAGATTATTGCAGGTGCGCCGTGGGAGCTTGAGGAGTCCCGGCAAAAGGGCGCATGCAGTCGCTCTTGTCATCGCAATGTAACGCTGGGGCTGGCTCGCTTTGTTATCGTTTTGACCATGAAGATGAGGGGTCTGTTGCCGGTCGCCTCCATGGTCCTCGTTGCTCTTGTTTTTGGACCGCTCGCCGCCCAAACGCACAATCTACCCACAAGCAAGGAGTGGATCGGGCCCATGCCCGGCGAGCCGCAGCGGCTTAATAGCCTGCCGATGACCATGGCCGTATCGCCCGATGGGCGCTACGCGGTTACGGTGAACGCCGGCTATGGCACCTATGAGTCGAACTATGAGCAGTCGATTGCGGTGCTGGACACGCAAACGGGCAAGCTGTCCGATTTTCCCGACGACCGCACCCTCGCTCGCGTTGCGAAGCAGACCCTGTTTTCCGGATTGGCCTTCAGCCGCGACGGCAGCCATTTGTACGCCGGCATGGGATCGATCTCCGACCCCGTGGGCACGGGCAAAGACGACACCGGGAGCGGGATTGTCGTCTATCGATTCAAAGATGGCACGATCGAGCAGGAGCGCTTCATCCATCTTCCGATGGAGCAGCTTGCGCCCGGGCACACGACCCGGCTGGTGGGCGAGACGGCGGGCACCATGGGCGTGCCGTATCCCGCGGCGATCGCACAGGTGGAACGGCAAGGCGCGGAGAAGCTGCTGGTGGCCGAGAACCTTAGCGATGATGTATTGCTGATCGATCCGGCGACCGGCGCAAGTGAACATCGATTCGATTTGGCGGAGAACGATGCGGTGCCGTCCACGTATCCCGGAGCGCTGGTTCTGTCGAAGGACGGACGCCGTGCGTATGTTGCGCTGTGGAATGCGTCGGAGATTGTCGAGCTTGATTTGACCAGCGACACGGTGGGGCGGAAGCTCGCACTGCTGAAGCCGTCCAGCGCCATCGCGCCCAGTACGCACCCATGCGCCTTTGCGCTCTCTGCCGACGGCAAGACCCTCTATGTCGCGCTCGCCAATCGCGATGCAGTGGCGGCGGTGAATGTCGGAGCCGGCCAGTTCGCTGTGAAGGGCTACTTCGATACGCGTCTGCCGGGCCAGAGCTACTTTGGCGCAGAACCGCTGGCGGTGGCGTTGAATGCAAGCGGCAACCGTCTCTACGTGGCAAACATGGCGAGTGACGCCGTGGCCGTGTTCGATACGCGCAAGATGACCACCAAGGCCGCACACACCGGCATGGTCGAGCCGGATGGATTTGTGCCGACAGACTGGCTGCCATTTTCGATGGCCTTTTTGCCCTCGACGAATGGCGGAACGCTTTATGTTGCGACCGCGAAAGGGCAGGGAACCGGGCCGAATAACTTTCCTCAACGTGAAACTGCAGAGACGAAGACGCGGCACTACAAATCGGACCAGACCTACATCGGGACACTCTTGTACGGATCGCTGGCGACTCTCGATGCCGCAGAGATTGAGAAGAACCTGCCGCAATGGACGCAGGTCGTACTGGAATCGAACCGGATGAAAGCGGCGGCGGAAAAAATTCCGTTTGCGGGCGAAGAGAGAAATCCGATCAAGCACGTGATTTACATCATCAAGGAGAACAGGACCTACGACCAGATTCTCGGCGATTTGGAGCAGGATGGAAAGCCCGTGGGCAACGGCGACCCAAGTCTGACGATGTACGGCGCAGCGATTACGCCGAATATTCACAAGCTGGCCCTGCAGTTTGGTGTGCTCGACAACTTTTTCGACTCTGGTGAGGTGTCGGGCGACGGCCACGTGTGGTCGAATGCCGCCATCGGGTCGGACTATCTCGAGAAAACATGGCAGCAGTCGTATCGCGGCGAGCAGCGTACCTACGATTTCGAGGGCGTGGTGGCCGACGGGTATCCGCTGCTGCAGAAGATTCCCGACGTGAACGAACCGGAGAGCGGCTACTTGTGGGGCGATCTGGCAGCGCATGGCAAGAGCTACTACCACTTCGGCGAGTTTATTTCGACCATCTTTTGCGATGAGCCCGCGGCCGCTGACCCGCAACTGGGGCCCATGCTGGGCGGACGTCCATGCACGAAGAAGGCCATCGAACCGGGCGAGGCGATCCCCGAAGATTGGGGCGGCGGGGTGAGCAAGTGGCCCTGGCCGATTCCGCTGATGGCGGCGAACACGGCCACCAAGCCGGAACTGGTGGGCCACTTTGCAACCGAAGCACCGGACTTCAACCTGTTTGTTCCGGACCAGGTGCGAGTGGATATCTTCATGCGGCATCTGAAGCAATGGGTGGCAGACAAGGAGCAGGGCAAAGACACCATGCCCAACTTCGTCAATCTGCGGCTGGGCAATGACCATACCGCCGGTACGCGTCCAGGCGGACCGACGCCGAAAGCGTCGGTTGCGGACAATGACCTGGCGATCGGGCGCGTAGTGGACGCGATTTCCCACTCCCCCTTATGGGACGATACGGCGGTCTTCATCCTTGAGGACGATGCGCAGAATGGCGCCGACCACGTGGACGCGCATCGCAGCTATGCGCTGGTGATCAGCAAGTATGCGCCGCGTGGTGCAAATGGCGCAGCTTTCGTTGACAACCGCTTCTACTCGACGGTGAGCGTGGTGCGGACGATGGAGTCGCTGCTGGGGCTGCCGCCGATGAACAACAATGATGCGTTCGCCTCACTGATTTCAAGCGAGTTCACGGGGCCGGGCGATCAGCCGGCGTATGCGGCGGACTACTCGAATCGCGACAACAATCTGATCTACACCGCCAACGAAAAGAAAGCACCCGGCGCCGAGGAAAGCATGAAGATGGATTTCCGCCACGCCGATCGCGCGCCTGCGCAGAAGCTGAATGTAATTCTGTGGAAAGACGCAATGGGCTCGAAGCCGGTGCCTCCGATGTTGACTCAGCACAGGAAAAAGACGCGCAAGGACGACGACGATTGAGGCAGCCGATCTGAGTTTGCCTTAACTCGAAGGCAGAACGGTGTGCCTCGCCCGCCCGTGTATGGTTATATGCGGGAAATCTTCGTTCCCGGAGGGACTTGTGCAGGCATTCAATCGCAGGAGTTTTATCAGGGTGGCGGGAGCGGCGTCGGCTGCGTCGTTGCTCGGAACCAGGGTCCACGCGCTGGCTGCGGTGCAGGACGAGCCGGCCGGGCCGGTTGCGGCCAACGATCACATTCAGATTGCGCTGATCGGCGCGGGCGGGCAGGGGCAGGGCGATACGAAGATCGCCGTGCAGGTGCCGGGCGTGAAGCTGGTGGCCGTGGCCGACTGCTACAACGGCCGCCTGGAACGCAGCAAAGAGATCTGGGGCGACGACATTTTCACCACGCGCGACTACAACGAGATTCTGGCGCGCAAGGACATTGACGCGGTGATCATCGGCACGCCCGACCACTGGCACAAGCAGGCCGCGGTGGACGCGATGAAGGCCGGCAAGGACGTGTATTGCGAGAAGCCGATGATTCATCTCTACGCCGACGGGCCGGAGATGATTGAGACGGCGCGCGCGACCGGCCGCATCATTCAGATCGGCAGCCAGCGCGTGAGTTCGATGATCTACGCCAAGGCCAAGGAACTGCTGGCCTCGGGCGCGATCGGCAAGCTCAACATGGTGACGGCGCGCTGGGACCGCAACTCGTCGATGGGCGCGTGGAATTACACGGTGCCGCCCGATGCCTCGCCGGAGACCTGCGACTGGCCGCGCTTTCTGGGCACCGCGCCGAAGATTCCCTTCAATGCCGAGCACTTCTTCCAGTGGCGCAAGTGGAAGGCTTACGGCAGCGGCGTGGCCGGCGACCTGTTTGTGCATCTGTTCAGCGGCACGCACTTCATCACCGGCTCGAACGGGCCCACGCGCGGCATGGCGACGGGCGGACTGCGCTTCTGGAAGGATGGGCGCGACGTGCCCGACGTGATGCTGGGGCTGTTCGACTATCGCGAGGGATTCAACCTGAGCCTGCGCGTGAACTTTGTGGACGGCGGCGAAGAGAGCGAAGGGCTTATCTTTACCGGCTCCGAAGGCACGATGGAGATTGCCGGGAACTCGGTGAGCGTGAACCGCGTGCCGCGCGAGAAGGAGCCGGGCTACACGATCGAGCACCTTTACCGAGGCGATGCAGAAGCGAGATTCTGCGAGGCCTACGAAGAGAAGTATCCGCGCAGCATCTCGGGAAACGACGCCGCTGGGCGGATCGGAAAAGTACGTCGCGCCGAAGGGCTACAGCGACAGCTACGACCACTTCAAGAACTTCTTTGCGTCGGTGCGCACGCGCAAGCCGGTGGTGGAGGATGCGGTCTTCGGCTACCGCGCGGCGGGCGCGGCGCTGCTGAGCAACCTGAGCATGGAGCGGGGCGCAGTGGTGCAGTGGGATCCGGATGCGATGAAGCTGGTGTAGCGCGTGCCCACGAAGACTGCTCAAAACGTCAAGCGCATCGGAGTGCATCTCGGCACGGCGGGCGGGGCTTCGAACGCCGTCGAGAAAGCGCGGGAAATTGGCGCCAACACATTCCAGATGTTCTCGTCGAGCCCGCGGATGTGGCGCGCGCCCAAGGTGGATCCCAAGCAGGCCCTGCGTATGCGCGAGTTACGCGCAAAGCTGGATGTGGGGCCATTGGTTATTCACACGAGCTACCTGGTAAATGTGTGCAGCCAGACCGCCGAGTTTCGAGAGAAGAGCGTGGTCGCGTTTCGCGGTGAGATGGAGCGGGCGCTGGCGTTTGGGGCAGAGTACCTGGTGCTGCATCCCGGCTCGTGGAAGGGGCTGACGCGGGACCAAGGACTGAAACTGGCGGCGGAGTCGATTGAGCGCGCGATCGACGGACTGCCCTGGCAGGGAACCGCGTTTCACATCCTGATTGAGAACACGGCCGGCGCAGAGTGCTCGCTCGGAGGCAGCTTCGACCAGGTAGCGGAATTGGTGGCGCTGCTGCGAGCGCACGCGCCGGTGGGCGTGTGTCTAGACACCTGCCATACGCACGTAGCAGGCTATGACATTGTGACTGCCGAGGGCTACGACGAAACGATGAAGCAGGCCGCCGCCACGTTTGGATTTGAGGCGGTGCGGGTGTGGCACTGCAACGATGCGAAGGCAGAGCGCGGGTCGAAGCTGGACCGCCATGAGCACATCGGACAGGGGACGATCGGGGTGGAACCGTTCCGCCGGCTGCTCAATGACAAACGGTTTGCCCATTGCGCTTTTATCGCCGAAACTCCGGTGGATGAGCCGGGAGATGAGGAACGCAATGTGCGGGTGCTGAAGAGCCTGGTTGAGTCGAAGTGAATTCGCCAGACCGCCGGGGTGTACCCCGATAGCGAAGTGGCCCATCCAGCAAGAATCCGATGGTTTTGCACTCCTGAAAAGCGCTATTGTCATAGTTCATCGAGTGCTTGCAAGGAGGTCACGTGAACATGCTGTGCAGGAACTTCACCTTGATCCTCGCGGTTGCGCTGTTTGCGCCGATGGCGCATGCACAAGCCGCTCCAGCGAAAGAAGCCGCACCCAAACCGCCGGTGAGCCCGTCGCAGAGCTTGCTGGACACCTGGAACGACATCGGCCGCAAGCTGACTGCCATGGCCGAAGATTTCCCCGAGGACAAATACGATTTCAAGCCCAACCCGGCGCAACGGTCGTTTGCCGAGCAGCTTTTGCACGCCGCCGGAGCAAATTACTTCTTCATCAATCCGGTGAAAGGCGAGAAGCCACCGACCGGCGATCCCAAGCGCGCCGAGTACAAGACCAAGGCGGAGGTCGTCGAGTTTGTGCGGAAGTCGTTTGCCGACGGCGCGGCATTGATCAAAGAGAAAGGCGACTCGGGGATGAGCGATTTGTGGGTTGATCCGTTCTCGAACCAGCAGACGCGCTTCTCCGACGGGGCCTGGGGCTTGATGGAGCACTCCGGCGAACATTACGGGCAGCTCGTGGTGTATTACCGCGTGGCGGGTTTGGTGCCGCCGGAGTCGCGGCCGAAGAAGTGAAACGGCGCAAAGCTTAAGTTTTTGAGTGAATTCTCTGCGATGAGGCCCCCGCTGTTCCGCCCGGTGTCAGACTGTTGGCGTCGTCATTCTTCGGAGGAGGATTAGCTATGCGTGTTAGTTTTTGTCGGTTTCTGACCGTTTGGGCGATGGCGGGACTCGCCCTGCCGGGTTTCGCCCAAGTAACCATAAGCGTTGGAGAACCGGCGGGTATTGGAGCATCTGCTGGCGTTGGAACCCAAGGTCCAACCTGTCACTGCACGCCCAGTAAACAAGTGCCTTACACGGCGGAATTTAAGACTACCATCGTGCAGACGCTGGGCAACGGGACAAAGATCACTAGTGAGTCAACCCAGGTGAACGCGAGAGACTCGCAGGATCGGTCGATGCGTTCAACAACGGGCTTTCATGGCCTGATGGGCACTACTACCGAACACGTCCGGCATCATCGAAGATCCGGTGTCCGGAACCCAAATCAACTGGAATTCCCAGACCATGAAGGCCAGGGTGCAGGTGCTGCCGCCCAAAGAGCAGAGGCACGGTTGTTGGGCCAACGAGGCCGGTCAAATAGGGATCAAGTACGGCTCTGCGGAGGCGGTGAAGCCGGTCCCGGCTGGCAGCGGCAGTTCGACAAGCGCACTTGCAGTTTCTGCGTCGCGGCCCGCGCATTCCAAACCCGAGGTGCAAGATCTGGGGCTCACAACCATCCAAGGAGTCGAGGCACATGGCCAGCGCTTTACGTACACCACCCCAACCGGAGAAATCGGCAATGACCGACCACTGGTGCGCACCCAAGAGGTTTGGCGCGCAACCGATTTCAATCTGCTTCTGCGCGAAATCACTGACGATCCGCGGATTGGCGCAACTACCAAAGAGCTGGTGAACCTCAGCCTCAGCGAGCCCGAGATGACCACCTTCCAGCCCCCCGATGGCTACGAGGTTGTGACCGAACAGCTGCACGAAGTCCCTTGCCAGATGCAGTAGCCTTCCTTGCTCGCCATGCCTTCCCGTTTACACTGAAAGGTTATGGCGGAAGAGAAAGAACTGCGATACGACCCGGCGGCGATTGAGCCCAAATGGCAGGAACGATGGGCCGCGGATCCCAAACTGTATGCGGCCGAGCCTGCTTCGAGCGGCAAGCCCAAGTATTACGTGCTCGAAATGCTGCCCTATCCCAGCGGGCAATTGCACATGGGCCACGTGCGCAATTACTCCATCGGGGATGCGCTGGCGCGCCACATGTGGATGCGCGGCTACAACGTGCTGCACCCCATGGGCTGGGACGCGTTTGGACTGCCGGCGGAGAATGCCGCGCTCAAAAACAACACTCCACCGCGCGAGTGGACGCTCGCCAACATCGCCGGAATGAAGCGGCAGTTTGAGCGCCTGGGCATGGGCTTTGACTGGGCCACGGAAGTGACCACGTGCCTGCCCGACTACTACCGCTGGAACCAGTGGTTTTTTCTGCGCATGTATGAGCGGGGCCTGGCTTACCGCAAGAAGAGCAAGGTGAACTGGTGCCCGGAGTGCGCCACGGTGCTGGCCAACGAGCAGGTGATCGACGGCCGCTGCTGGCGGCATGAAGACACCATCGTCGAGCAGCGCGACCTGGTGCAGTGGTTTTTCCGCATCACGGCTTATGCGCAGGAGTTGCTCGACGGTCTCGACAAGCTGGATGGCTGGCCGGAAAAAGTGCGCACGATGCAGCGCAACTGGATCGGCCGCAGCGAGGGCACCGAGGTTGATTTCACCTTTGAGCGCAGCGTGAAGGAGATACGGGACGAGAACCTCGGAATCAACACGACACCGGATCGAGGAGAGCGGGAGAAGATTCGCGTCTTCACGACGCGAATCGACACGATCTTCGGCGCAACCAGCGTCCAGTTGGCCCCGGAGCACCCGCTGGTTACTGCTCTCTGCGAGGCTGACTCGGGGTTGAAGGGCCAGGTTGCCGGCCTGATGGAAGAGCAGAAGAAGGCCAAAGAATCCGGCGATATGGGTGCAATTGAAAAGCACGGAGTACCGACCGGGTACTTTGCCATCAATCCTTATAACGGCGAAGGCGTGCCGATCTGGGTCGCCAATTACGTGCTGATGGACTACGGAACAGGCGCGATCATGAGCGTACCTGCGCATGACGAGCGCGATTTTGAATTTGCGAAAAAATACGCCATTCCGATTCGCCGCGTGATTGCGCCGGCGAATCCCACGTCGAAGAGCCTGCGTTGCCGTTCACGACGGAAGAGGGAGTGTTGATCAATTCGGGCGAGTTCAACGGACTGAGCTGCGCCGAGGCGCAGAAGAAGCTGGCGGAGATTGCCGAGGCGAAAGGTTTCGGCAAGGCGACAGTGACCTATCGCCTGAAGGATTGGGGGGTGAGCCGGCAGCGCTATTGGGGTACGCCGATCCCCATGATTCATTGCGAGCGCGATGGCCTTGTTCCGGTGCCCGACGAGCAGTTGCCCGTGCTTTTGCCGGAGCAAATTGAGATTACGCAGCAGGGCGGTTCGCCGCTGGCGCGCGTGCCCGATTTTGTGAACGTGACTTGTCCCAAGTGCGGCGGACCGGCCAAGCGCGAGACCGACACGATGGACACGTTCGTCGATTCGAGCTGGTATTTCTATCGCTACACGGATGCGAAGAACGACCAGCGCCGTTCGATTCAGCCGAAGTGAAGTACTGGTTTCCCATCGACCAATACATTGGCGGCGTGGAGCACGCGATTCTGCACCTGATCTATTCGCGCTTCTGGACCAAGGTGATGCGCGACCTGGGACTGATCGAGAACGACGAGCCGGCGCGGCGGTTGTTCACGCAGGGCATGGTCATCAAGGACGGCGCCAAGATGTCGAAGTCGAAGGGCAACGTGGTTTCGCCCGACGATATGGTGGCGCGATACGGGGCGGATGCGGCGCGCATGTATTCGCTGTTTGCGGCGCCGCCGGACCGCGATCTCGACTGGCAGGAAGACGGTGTGGCCGGGGTCAGCCGGTTCTTGGGCCGCGTTTACCGTTTGACAATGAAGTACGCACCGGTTGCGCGGCAGTGTGGGCAGCGTCACCCATGACGCGCGGAAGCGCAACTGATCGCTGAAGTTGCTGCGCAAGCTGCACCAGACCATCGCGAAGATCACGCTCGATTTCGAAGGCCGCTGGCACTTCAATACTTGCGTTGCGGCGATTATGGAATTGGTGAACGAGATTGCAGGCCGCCGATGCGCAGCTTGCAGCGGGGGAAGTTTCCGCGCCGGTCATCCGCGAATTGCTGCGATCGCTGGTATTGCTGCTCGCGCCGTTTGCGCCTCATCTAGCGGCGGAATTGTGGGAGCAATTGGGCGAACCGGACGCGGTGCTTCGTGCGCCGTGGCCGCACGAGCGATCCTGAATTGACCAAAGAGGACGAGCTCGAAATCCCGGTGCAGATCAACGGCAAGCTGGTAACGTGGTGCGCGTTGCGGCCGATGCGGATTCGAAAGCGATGGAGGCCGCGGCTTTGGCTGACGAAAAAGTTCAATTGCGCATCGCAGGGAAGACGGTGGTCAAGGTAATCGTGGTTCCCGGCAAGCTGGTCAACCTTGTCGTCAAATAAGGGTGGTGGGGTGACTGAAGGCCGAACCATGGCGCATCCGATTCGCGGGACTCAGAAGCTGGTGGACCAGATGGGATGGGTCTTTGTCCGACCGCAGTTTACCGGCCTTGAAGTTGCCTGGCGCTGGATTTTCGGCGCACCCTTCCTGCTGATTTGCTGGCGGGAATTCCAGCGAATCGTGACTGCCGTCCCGCCGGAATCGGCCGGTGTGAATAACCTCGATACGCAGAACCCGTGGGTTGCCGTATTGCAACTCGGCAACGTGTGGGCGCACTACCAGCCCCACGTTGCAGCCGTCCTCCAGTGGCTGACCCCTGCTGCGGCGTTGGCGTGGGTCGTTGTCTCCGGTGTGGGGCGCGGCATCGTCTTCAAGCGCCTCGAGCCCGGGGTACGCTTTCGCCCTCTCGCGATGATTCTGCTCCAGGCAGTGTGGCTCGTTTTGATTGCAGTGATCTGCTGGTGCTGGTTTCTTTCCATCCAATGGGTCGCGGCCACTCACATCTCGCCCGAAGGCGAGGCCGACCTGGTCGGCTATGCCATCTGGGCCATTTTTCTGTCGCTGGGCTTCTTTTCATTATGGGCGTTGATCAGTTGGCCGGTCAGCATCGCGCCCATGCTGGTGCTGCTTGAGGACCGGTCACCTGCGTCAGCTCTCGTCGAAAGCTTCAGGCTGGGAAAAGTGTTTACCGGGAAGTTGATGGAAATCAACCTGGTGATGGGGATTGTGACGTTGATGCTGATTGTGCTGGCGATGGTGTTTTCTGCCGCCCCGCTGCCCTTCGCCGATGAACTTGGCCCCGATGCGCTGCACTTCGCGGCAGCGGGGGCTGCAATCTTCTACCTGGTTGCCAGCGACTATTTCCAGGTGGTGAAGCTCAAGAGCTTCATCGAGTTCTGGCGCACGTATCGCGGTTAATCGATCTTTATGATTGATCTCTTGGACACAAGTTCAATGGGCATTCTGTAGGCGGGATCAAGGTTGTCTGCGGATCAGTTACCGATACTGTCCATAATGAGATGCGAGGTCCTATCGGCTAACCATAGTTGACTAGCTACTCGGAGTATGCCCAACGAGGAGTGAATCATGTCCGGCTGCCACCATTCGGCTGGAACCTTGGAATCAATCAACCTCTAACTAACTCGCACATGACGCAAGAAAAGCGAAACCGTGCTATACTGAACATGCGCTCAGTGATTTGGTCGTGAGCGGTGGGTCGCCTTTCCCAATGCAATTCTGCATGGCACAGATTTCCCCAAGCCCCTACAGCGTATCCACCTGGGCTCCTTTGAGAGCAACGTCATGCCGGTCGGCAATGTGCGGCTTGGCGTATGAGGTAGCGTGTGGCAGCTGCGGGCCCGGCGTTCTCGAATGCCGGTCAGCCAGTCTTTAGTTCGACTTTCGGTAAAAGAACGCTGCAGTGCGCCGCCGACATCCATCACAGGAATCAATCTGGGATCGCGCCCGCCGGGCGCAGGCAGGGTGTGTTGTGCGCTCAGTCTGCGATATCGGCTGCGGCGACGCGAATCTCGCCTGCCCGATTCGCGCTGCCGCTGGTGGCATAGAGATACCAGCCGAGCCATGCAGGGACGGTCCAGAGATAGTAGGAAGACATCAACGAAACCTGCCCCATGGCCTCGATCAACGCAACTCCGGCAATCACGGCAATTGGGAGGAGAGAGCGCCCGGAATCCACTGCACGATAGACTCCGGCGAGTACGGCCGGCAACAGGATGGACTCATCTGTGAACCAGCAGTAGGGCGTACACAGCGCTGAAACCAGGAACACCAACATGCCCTGGTCCATCCAATTCCAGCAGTTGCGCCGAGTCCAGAAGTAGCGCAGGGCCCAGCAACACGCAGCGGCCTCTGGAACAAATTGCACCCATGGGGCATTGCGGGCGACGGCAAAGCGAAGAGCGACGCTCAGAGTGGGCACAAATGCTTGCACGACGTGCGTCAAGCGCATCATCTCGGAGTATTGCGACCATGCCTCCCTGTCAAAGTGAAGTGTCAGCGCGCAACTGACAAGCAGTACAACAGAGAATCCGGCGAGGATGGCATACGCTTTTCGGCACACGACCCACAAAAGAAGTGCGATAGCGAAAGGCAGAAACAGGTGCGGCTTCAAAGTGCAGGGCAAGAGAACTGCGCCGGCCAGGAACGGACGGGACCTGTGGAAGTAGAGAAAGAGGACTATGCCAAGCAGCAGGAAGATGCCGAGTTGGCCCGCCATAAGACACGCCATTGCAGGAGCAAACAGATAGCCAAGCAGGTGGAAGCGACTGTCGGGCTTTCCATTTAGTACCCAAAGCACGAAGATTGCAATCGAAAGACTGCCCAGAAGAGTCAGCAGCCATAGAATTAGCCCGGTTTTCGCGCCGACAAAACCGAGGGGCAGTGCCAGGAAAAATGCGACGGGGGGACTGAACGTGATCTTGGGTTTGTCGCCGACCATGCCGACCCCCTGCTCGATTCGGAGCACTTCTCTGACGTCGTAGGGATTGGCGCCGTGAACAAGCTGTTGTCCTGCCGCCCAGTACTCAATGAAGTCCCGTTCCGTAGCACTTTTGGCGCTGAGGCCGACGACATACATCGCGATGATGAAGACCAGCCCGCAGGAAATGATCGCTGCGGCTGCCAATTTGGGCCAGGCGATTTTCAATGGGTACTCTCGGCCGCCTGCCGGAGGAATCCCGCCGTGCGGAGGCAGATCGCCGATGACGGGCACCGCACCTCACATGGTGAACTGCGGATCGGGATCGATGTGGGTTTCATTGTTACCAACTTTATATGCAAACCGGAGCGAGAATCCAATGCCGATCAGACTTGAAGGACCACCGGTTGGCCGATTCGCGCGAGCCTGGCAAGACGGCCGGCCGATCTGCAGTGATTCCGTAAGGTGGGGAGGACGGCGGATTCCGTCTCGTTTGTTTACGGGGTTTCACTCTATGGTCATTTTTGCATGTCTCCGGAGTTGCTTGACTCGTTTCTGTTCTGACACTATTATTAGTGTCATATGAAATCGCCCCCCGAACCCGACCTGGAACTGCGCGGCAAACTCATCCGCAGTCTCGGTGCTCTCCGCGAAATGCTGCCCGGCTCTTTTGTCGAACGCAAACGCTCCTGCGGGCGGCCCCACTTGTCATTGCGCCGACGGCAAGCGCCTTCACTCCCAATACCAAATCTCGGTTCTGATTGACGGCAAGCCGAAGGCTCTCAACATTCCGGCCGAAGTGGCTGAGAAGGTGCGCGAAAAAATCGAGATGCGCCGACCGCTTCGATGCCGCCGCCGCCACCATCTGCAGCGTCAACCTGAAGCGGTTTCTCAAAGAAAAGAAAAGAAGAGCCCTCCAGCTTGATCCGGCACCGATTCGAGGCTTATCTCGACAAGGTGTTTGGCTTTTCGGATTTGGTGAGCGCTCTGCCCGAGGGACGGCAGTTTCCCCAGCACTCCTGGAAGAAGGTGTTTGACGCCGTCTTCCTGGGTGCCGCCATGCAGATTCCCAGCCTGCTGCAGATCGAGGCCGAGTGTCACCATGGAGCGCTGGCGAAACGCATCGGACCGATCAGCGACGACACCCTCGGCTACGCGCTCGAAAGACAATCTCCCCAACCGGTGTTCGCGCTCAGTTGCGAAATTGCCCGCCGTCTGAAACGCAACGGCGTGCTGCGCTCCGACTGGTCCCGAGGGCTGGTGGTGGCGGCCGTCGTCGTCGCCGTGGTCAGCACGCCTTTCCCCAGCCCGCTGGGTCTTCGCTTTCAGATGAACGGCGAAGGGGAGGTAGCCTTGCATTTGCTCTGCTCCGGGGTCTGGACCATCAATTGGGCCGGCGCTTCCTGGATGTTTTAGTGGGTGATGCCTTGTAAATGCAGGCCCCTTCGTTAAAGAGGTGGAACGTCTGGGCTTGGTCTGGGCATTTACCTTAAGAGTTTAGGTCTCGCCGCTGGGGGGTCCATCGTGCCGGAAACTTGCATTGTGGAATAGGGTGCTCACCGACTCAGGAAGCCGGGCTCGACAGCTATGGCCGTTTATATCTTGGCGCCATTGTGCCTGTTAAAAGTCCGGCTTCGGTTGTCGCGGTCGATTGTTTGGTGGCGAGATAGCGCCTTGAAAAAGGCCGGGCTCGACCCCGCTGGAAAGACTGTGCTGTGATTGCCAACCGAGCCGAGCCTGGCCGCTTCAATGTGGGGAGATTATGCCACGGCAAAGCGGAAGCTATCCACCTTCGATCGGTTGCGGATGGGGGCGGCATTGAATCGCAACGAGCGCAGAGAAGTCCAACAGCGATTGAGCACCACATATCTCTGACTGGAGATTGTGAATCGAGACTCGGCCGGTATTGATGTCGGCAACCAAAGCCACTACGTGGCCGTGCCAATCCTACTCCGCCACCCACAAGAGCAACAGTTCCCGTTCATACAAGCCCCGCAAGCCCAAAGGGAACCAGCCATGCTTTGATTTGGAAGCTCGGAATGCAACTCGTAGCCGCCGCCTGAGGTAGCTCAACAGGACCCGAGACCTCACAGAGCCACCGCTCTGTCGGACATCCCTACTCGTCTGTCCAAACCATGCCCCAACACCATCCGCACGGCACCTTTACGCCACTTGCCCACACTCCTAACCCAAGAGCCGCGGCTCATGTGCGGCGAGTTTCTGGAAAAAGAACCGGCCCGAGTTGTTGCGCAAGGCCGAGCTTTTCACGCAGGAATCGCCCACCGGCGTTCACACAGGGCCGAATCGGGAAATTCGACACTGGCACTTGCCGGAGGTCGACTGCCGGTCGCCGACCGCCTGGTGCAAGTCGTCAAAACGGTCCGCATCGAAAGCCGCCGCCCCGCTGCCCGGATGCGCTGCACCCCGTCGCAGCGGGGGCTGCAATCTTCTACCTGGTTGCCAGCGACTATTTCCAGGTGGTGAAGCTCAAGAGCTTCATCGAGTTCTGGCGCACGTATCGCGGTTAAAATGTATGAAAGATCAGGACACGACCTTAACCTTTCAGGCGCAGGATAGCGATTTCTGAGTCTGTGATTGAGGGGTCAATGCAGGCCGATCTAGGCGTCTTGTTGCCCGTCCCGACTTTTGGAGATTCTCATGGAGACCAATTTGGATTCCACGGTCACTGGAGTTGGAAGTTCGTTCGGAGTGGAAGGTCCCTTGACAGTTTCTGCCGCGCACGAGATCACTGTGGTGATGCCCTGTCTCAATGAAAGCGACACTCTCGCGATCTGTATCCGCAAGGCATTAGCCGCCCTCGAGACGCACGGCATCGATGGCGAGGTGATTGTCGCCGATAACGGCAGCACAGACGGTTCGCAGGAGATCGCAGTGCGCGAAGGCGCGCGGGTGGTTAATGTGCCCATCCGTGGCTATGGAGCTGCGTTGATGGCCGGGATCCAGGCAGCGCACAGCACGTACGTGCTCATGGGTGACTCGGATGACAGCTATGATTTCAGCCACATTCCCTATTTTGTAAAGCAGCTGCGAGCTGGATCAGAACTGGTGATGGGCAATCGTTTCCGCGGCGGCATTGCAGACCGGGCGATGCCTTTTCTTCATCGCTACTTCGGAAACCCTGCGCTCACACACGTGGGAAGGCTATTTTTCGATTCGCCGTGCGGGGACTTTTATTGTGGGCTTCGGGGATTCAGAAAGGACAGCTTTTTGCGCATGGGCATCCGCTCCACCGGGATGGAGTTTGCCTATGAGATGGTAGTGAAGGCGAGCCTGTTGGAGATGAAGGTCAGCGAGATTCCCACCACGCTCTCTCCTGACGGACGGAGTCGCCCGCCGCACCTGCGGACTTGGCGCGACGGTTGGCGGACCCTGCGGTTTATGCTCATGTACAGCCCGCGCTGGCTTTTCCTGTATCCGGGGTCTCTGTTGATCTGTTTAGGGCTCGCGGTATGCGCCTGGCTCCTACCGGGGCCGCGGGCTGTCCGAGACGTCGTACTCGACGTACATACGCTTTTGTATGGGTTTGTTGCGGTACTGATGGGCTTTCAGCTTGCTGCCTTTGCCGTGTTTACCAAGGTGTTCGCTATCTCAGAGGGCCTCCTTCCCGAAGATCCGCGCCTGAATCGCGCCTTTCGCTACATCACGCTGGAGACTGGTCTGAGTGTCGGTGGGCTGCTGGTTGCGCTTGGGATTGGCGGATCGATCTTTGCCGTTTCCGGATGGGCCAAAGCGAAATTCGGCCCACTGGACATCGAGCATATGCTGCGCGTCGTCATGCCGTCCGTCTTTTCTTTGACCTTGGGTGTGCAGATTATCTGTAGCAGCTTTTTTCTGAGCATCCTAGGGTTGCGGAGGAGATTGTAAGACTCGTCATCTTGCCAAGGTTCAGAATTGCCTTGCCTTCTGAATGCCGTGATGGCCAGGAATGCAAGGAACGTCTTTGGTCGATGGTCCGCGCATGGTAGATTTGTGCTAACCAATGCATCGGCGCGAGTCTTCGCGGCCATATGAGTCAAGCTGAATTCGATCGTTTCGCCACCACTTACGACAACGACCTGGACAAGTCTCTTGCTGCCACCGGTGAGGGGAGAAACTTTTATGCGCAGGGTAGAATCGGATGGACCGCGCGATGTGTTTCGCGTCTCGGGTTAGACCCACGATGCATTCTGGATTATGGTTGTGGTGACGGGAATTGCGCGCCGATATTTACGGCCAAGTTCAAAGCTGACCGTGTGGTGGGAGTCGATGTCTCAAGCGAATCGGTCGCTGAGGCGCGGAAGTCCAACGGTGCTGGGGGGGCGTCGTTCCTCACCACGGAGGAGTGGAATCCCGATGGCACAGTGGATTTGGCTTACACCAACGGGGTTTTCCATCATATAGAGCCGTCCGAGAGGATGGAGAATCTTGCGGCGATTCGTCGGGCGTTGACGCAAGAAGGGCTGTTTGCTTTCTGGGAGAATAACCCGTGGAACCCAGGTACTCGCTATGTAATGTCGCAGTGTGTGTTCGATGAAGACGCGGTAACGATCAGCCCACGCGAAGCCCGACGTATGTTGACCCAGGCAGGATTTAAGATTCTGCGGTTTGATTTCTTATTCTTTTTTCCGCGCCAGTTACGCATGTTTCGATCGGCCGAACGATGGCTTCGGAGAGTTCCCCTGGGAGGCCAATACCAGGTTCTTTGCAAACGATGAATGGGTCAGGTAGGTCCTTTCCGTCCCGCTCCTTCTCTTAACACCGCATTCAGAGGCGACGTTTTCACTCTCGTGACACTCATCGTTTTCCCCCTGCGGCTGCCTCTTCTGTGAGAAATGCCTGGCTGAGCGTTCCTTTTTTCCGAGCCAGGGGCAGAAGCGTCGGATAGAACTGCACGAAAGTGGTGTCGACAGCTGCATGAGCCGCATGGCAGGTGTAGCAGGGCGCTCCCTGGGGGATTAATGTGCCGTTCGAGGTGGGAGAATCGAAGGAGAAAAACGCCCATTTGCCGGGGAACCGCGCTTCGTCCTTTACGTGGATCTCAAAATCCATCACGCCTGTGCTCTGAAAGTGCCCGCGCTGGTTGATGGAGCCTTTGGTGAGTGCCTCCCTGGCTTCGAGAATCATCACCGTCTTATCGGGCCATGTGCCTGTGGCCAAAAAGCTGCGGTAAGCCTCCGGATTGACGAAGACGTTGTCGAACATGGAATGATCCTGCATCGCGGCGCTCTTGGGCATGTAACTCATGTCAATGCCGGAGGTGAGATAAATCCACTCGCGATAGTTTGTGGGTGGCAGCAGGTCTCCATTTGAAGCGTAAGCAGGAGTCACGCCGGCGGCCTCGACATGCACGGGAAGGCGAGAGGTAGTGAAAGCCACGAAAACAACTGCCAGCAGGCACGCGGTGCCCGCAGCAATCAACAGTTTGACGAACACGATGACCTCCGCTACAAGGGAATCGCGGCTGGGCGGATAATATTCAGGCGAGAATCCGGCAACGGTCCCGTTCCGCTTAAAACAGCTTCAGCCGAATTACGAGATACTTCTTTGGATTTTCTCTCATGCCTTTGATAAGCTGTTGCGCCTGGTCCAGGGTCTCGTCGGTGTGGTCGTAGAGAGAGCGGTTCTTCACCAGTTGTCCCAGTGTCCCATTGCCCTGATCCACGCTGGTCAGGATGTTGTCCAGCCGCGTCACGGTGTTGTCCAGTTTTTGGGCAAAGTCGGGGTCCTTGGCCAGCTTGCCGATGGAGCCCTTGCCGGCATTAATCCCAGTCATCAACTGGTTCACATTGGCCACCGCTGAGTTCAAATTGTTATAGAGGGTCTCGTCATGGAGCAGTTTGCCTGCCGTGCCGTGGCCCTCGTCGAGAGCCGTGGTGATATTGTTCAGCTTTTCAATCGTCGAGTTGGCGTTCTTATAAAGCGTGTCGTCTTTCATCAACTTGCCGATCGTGCCGTTCCCCTGGTTGATGTCCGCGGTAATCTTCTCGAGATTATCGGTGATGCGAGAAATTTTGGAAAAAAAGGCGGGGTCGTTGATCAGCTCGCCCACAGTGCCTTTCTTGGAATTCAACGAGTCGACGAGGATTGAGATTTTGCCCAAGAGAGAGTTCACCTTCTCGATCGACACCTGGCTGGAACTGATCACTGACTGGATGGTGGGCGATTGAGTGGCCCTCAGTTCCGCATTGTTGGCAGGCAAGGGCCCCGTGGCTCGAGTCGAGTCAATGTCGACAAAGCTGTCTCCCAGAACGCCAGCCTGAGCAATCGAGGTGGTGGAATCCGCATGCAGGTCAGGTGCATACTCGTCGCCCACTTGCATGGTCACTTCGACGGGGGTGGGGTTGCGGTCCCGCACCACGCGGATGTGGGTCACGTTGCCGATGGTCACGCCCTCCAGTGTGACGGGAGCGCCGTTTTTGAGGCCTGCGGCATTTGTAAAATACGAGCGCAACATCAACTTGCGCGCAAACAGGCCGCCCTTGGACCCTGACATCAAAAAGATCAGCAGCACCAATACCGCCATGGCCGAAAGGACCAAAGCGCCGACTTTGAGCTCAGACCAACGAATCTCCTTACGGCTTGGCACGGCACTCCCCTTAAGCTGAAACGACCGAGTTGGTATCTAATTCGACGCCTTGAGGATAGCAGAAGGTGCGGGTTTATTGTCCGTCTTCGAGCACGGCGCTGGCCATGGCCAACTCGGCTGTGTGCGTAATGGAGAGCGCAGCCCGGACCACTCTCAGGTCGGCGGCGATCTCGGCGGCCCGTCCGTGAAAGCGCAGGGTCGGCCTGCCGCCCGGCTCACGCACTACTTCGATTTCCAGCCAATTCACGCCGCGTGTGATGCCGGTTCCCAATGCCTTGGCGCCTGCCTCTTTGGCCGCGAAGCGCGCCGCCAGGCTTTCAGCGGCGTTGCGCTTTCGCAGGCAGTAGGCCTGCTCCGCGGCGGTATACACGCGATCAAGGAAACGTTGCCCATAACGCTCCACGGTGTGTTGGATGCGCACAATTTCCACCAGGTCGATACCGCTGCCGACGATCATGCTGACTATCAAGCTACAACATTTTGCAAGGTTTGCGTCCTTCCAACGGCTGTGCAGTTTAGCCAGGGCAGGAACGGGCCGGATTTTGGAGATTGCTTCCTTCAAATCCCATGCCGGCCGCAACTCTATTTGCCGGATGTGCCAAAGTGGGTCATGCTTCGTCTCACTCCTGCACATCGATCGAGGTCCCAGACAGGACACCGATAACCATGCTGTGAGACAGGCAATTCCACTTCGCGATACGATGCAACCGGTCACCACGCCTTGGGCCATGCAGATGAGAGCGATTTCGGGCGAAGAACCGAACCGGCTGGTGCAGACACTGACGGGCGCGATTCTGGGCTACGGCGGATGGGTTCTGAGCCGTGGCGCCAACGATACCGGCGGAGTGAACCTTCTGTTTGAATTTGAACGCCAGACCTGTGTGGATATTTACAGTATTCTGATTGCCGCGGGCCTCGAACTCAGCCAGAACGGTCATACGCGATTCACTGAGCTCTGCCAATGCACGCGCCTTCACCCCGGAACTGCAGCACCGAAATCGCCAGCATCGACCTCGAGCTCCAAACGTTTTCAGATGACGCGGCTCCTGGTCTGTCCGCCTCTCAGCTGTCCTGATCGCGTCGGAGGCAACTGCGAGCCGCGACGCTGGAGCAAGCGCTTATCCAACGCGGTTATTTTGAAGCGTAGGGATGGGGCACAATCGCGGCGCTGTCGAGCCACGCGGTATAGATCATGTCGCGCAACATGCTGGCCCCGGCGGCGATGCGCGCCGCCGTAAAATCCCGCGATTCAGCCGTTCCAGAGCCGGCGAATCCGCCAGCTTTCTCCAATTGATAGACCTTTTCGACGTAGGTGGCGGTGTGGCGCAGGTAGGTCACGTAGCTGTCGAACATATCGCCTTCAATTGCCCGCGCAGGCGTCATGAGCGCTTCAACCTGGGTTGCGTGGATGTTCGTGGCCACGAATGGTCCTTCGAACTGCCAGTGAATCTGGCGAGAAGTGGTGTAGCCATTTGGGTTAGGGCCCACCCAGCCGTTGTATTGGATGGTCGTGTGCAGTGGTTGTGAGCCGTCGCCCACGTAGTGGCCGAGCCAGCCGGCGTAGAAGAGTATGGCATGTTCGACGAGGCGGGTATCTTGTCCGGCGGTCGCCAGGTGACGGTACTCGCGCATCGCGGCCTTGAGCCGTTCCCAGACTTCAGTGGTCTCCCAAGGTTGCAGGCCGATCTTCTCCGGCCGCTCCCCGGCGGCAAAGACTTTCGCTTCAAAATCGAGCCGTTGGTGGGGCAAGGGGCCGAGAGCGTCGGCTGGTTCAAAGTCGATGAAGTGCTCCGGGGCCTGCGCGGCGCTCAATTCAGGTTCGGCAGCGGAACGCCAGCGGTCAGGCTCGGGTCCCAGATATTCGATCTCGCTGAGCGCAGGTTCCGTGCGCAGAAACGCCGGTACGTCGGAAGGCAGCGTAGTAACGGCTAGCCGATTGATCATGCGATGACCTTCGTTTCCCCATGCGCGGGCAAACGGGGGATGCGCAATCATGCATATCAGGGAGACAATGAGCCATGCTGGAAGTCGTGAGGAGAAATGGGAGCTAAACATGCCGCCAGTATACGATTGGGGATCGGCAGACGGTGTCGGCGAGGTCGACTGGCTCTGAACCAAAAACATGAGGCTCCGCAATCACTCTTATGTGGGAGGCGATACCGTACTCTTCAGTGTTCAATAGAGCGTTTTTTGAGTAACATACACGTAAAACAGGCGTAAATTTATGGACGGTGCATTACGTCTGGTGCGTTGCGTCTAATGATTCTGTCTGTGCTTCCGACTGCGAGAGCCTAAGTTGGAGAGTGAAGCCATGTGCGCCGCACCGGATGAATCTTGTTTGAGCCTGCGTGGACTTGAGGTCGCTCGCTTATTTCAATCGCGTGTTGACTGCTCAATGAGTTTTGAAAAATCACCATCGTGCGCAGCGAACTTTGCGAAGCGCATGCGGCGCGGTCCTCGATTGTGAGGGAAGGGAAGCAGGAGCGCCAGAACGCGAAGGCAGGAGAGCGGCAAAGGCATGGAAACCAGTGGCCCCAGGCAATTGAAAGAAGCGGCTCGCAGCCCCTCACCGTCGACCTGGTCTGCGCTGGCTGTTCTTGCGCTGGCCATGGCCGCCGGAGGCATCACTGCGCGGCTGGAAGCGGGTCCTCGGTACGACTGGTTGCTGCTGATGACCGCGATGGGGCTGACCGGGGCCGTGGCCATGCGCCTGCTGGCCGACAATGCCGCTGAACGCGAAGCGGCGGGCCGATACCCTGGCGATCCGCTGCGGGATCTGCTGGATTCGGCGGGGCCGATCATGTTGTCGATCGGTCTGGATGGCCGCCTGACGTATGTGAATACCTCGGGCGAAAGGTTGCTGGGATATCACTCCGCAGAACTTGTGAACTATCAGCGGGTGACGGACCTGCTTGCGGTCGGGGAGGCTCCGCACCTGCTGGCGGAGTTGCAAAGGCTGTGCGGGATTGACGGTCCGCCGGATCCGGCTGTGCCGCAAAGAGAAGTCTTCGCGGATATCGTACGCACCATGCCGCCCAGTCTTGCGCCCAGCCTTGAAACGCATCTTCGGCGTAAGGACGGCTCGCTTTTTCCGGTTCGGCTGCATCTTTCGGCTTTGCGCAACCGCGATGGCGAGCCTATCGGACTGGTCGCAGTGGGGCTGGACCAGAGCGCCACGACGCGCAAGGAACAATGGAAGCGCGAATCGCGGGAACGCTACCGCGACGTGTTTGAGAACTCAAGCGAAATGATTGCCACGCTCGATCTAACGGGACGATTCCTGTATGTGAATCCGGCATGGAGGCGGTGCTTCGGCCAGGAAGACGGCGTGCCGGTCGAGCGCGAGTTCTTTGAGGAGGCATTTGGCCGAGATGGGCGCGCTGAGGCGGCCGCGCTGCTGCGCAGGGTGCTGGATGGCGAGACCATCGATCGTGCCCCGATGCGCAATGAGACCGAGGATGGCCAGTTACAGGAACTGGAACTGAGCCTGCACCAGCGGCGCAGAGCGGGCAAGCCGATGGCGGTCCAATGCCTGGTGCGTGACGTCACGCAACAGAAGCAACGGGAGCATCGCCTGGCCTTGCAGTTGCTGGTCACGCAGATTGTTGGAGAGAACGTCTCGTCCGAAATGGCGGCAATGCGTGTTTTGGAAGCATTGTGCGTCTCGCAGGGATGGGACGCGGCGGTGAAATGGGAGGTCAACACCGAGGAGAACCGCCTGGAATTCAGTACGGCATGGGGGGTCCAGGGCAAGGACGCCGAGTCGTTGATCCAGGAGAGCATCGGGATGAGCCTGCCGCCGGGAGGCAGCCTGCCAGGACGAGCCTGGACAGAGGGACGCCTGGTCTGGGTGACTGACCTGGCGAAAACCTCAGAGGATCCGCGCATTCAAAGCGCCCTGCGGCACAAGATGGTGTCGGGCTGGGCTGCGCCGGTGCAGGTGGAAAACAACGTGCTGGCGGTCCTCGAGTTCTATTGTCACCTGAAATTGCACGAAGACCGCGAGACGACGGCGGCCATGGAGACCGTGGCGGCCTCTCTCGGACAGATGTTGGCGCGAACCCGCGAGCGGGAACGAGCGGAGGAATTAGGCCGGCAACAGAAGATTCTGCTGCACTCGGTTGCCGACGGAATCTTCGGCGCGGACCGAAACGGCCTGGTGCGCTTTGCCAATCCCGCCGCCACACGTCTGCTTGGCGCGCCGGTCACAAGCCTCATCGGCAAGCCGGTACATGACCTGGTGCATGGAGCGGCCCCGGTCAACCAGAAATGCGGCGACAACTGCCCATTGCGGCGCGCCCTGACGGACCATGTGCCGTCGACCGGCGAGAATACGATCTTCCGCGCCAATGGCGCCGGGTTCCCCGCCGAGTATTTCCTCAACCCCATTCTTGACCAGGGGCGGTTTTCAGGCTCGGTGCTGAGCTTCAGAGACATCAGCCAGCGCTTTGCCCTGGATCGGCTCAAGGACGAGTTTGTCTCGACTGTCAGTCACGAGCTGCGTACGCCGCTGACTTCGATTCGCGGTGCGCTTGGCCTGCTTTCGTCGGGCATTCTTGGGGAGATTAACGACAAGGCGGCGAACCTGCTGCGCATAGCCCTGAGCAACTCCGACCGCCTGGTAAGGCTGATCAATGATATTCTCGACCTGGAGCGTGCCCAAAGCGGGCGCGAGCCGCTCGTTTTCCGTCCGGTGCAGATGGCCGATCTGGTCCGCCAGTCGATGGATGGAATGCAACTGGTGGCAGAAGAAGCAGGCGTACTGCTGATTCACGACAAGACGCAGATCGAGATTACCGCCGATGCCGATCGCCTGCTGCAGGTGCTGACCAACCTGCTTTCGAACGCGGTAAAATTTTCGCCGCCCAACTCGGCTGTATCGGTGATGCTGCGCCCCGGCTCCAGTGGCGTCACGTTGTCGGTGATTGACCAGGGCCGCGGTATCCCGGCCGACAAACTTGAAGTGATCTTCGGACGATTCCAGCAGGTGGACGCCTCTGATTCGCGGCAGAAGGGCGGCAGTGGACTTGGCCTTGCCATCTGCAGGGCCATCGTGATGCAGCACAATGGCCGCATCTGGGCCGAGCGCAATCCGATGCGCGGCTCGACTTTCCGCGTCTTCCTTCCTTACCACCCGCCCGCTGCCACCAAACCCAAGCGAGGAACTCCCGAGATGCCGGGCGAGGGAGTCGTGTTGCTGGCCAGCGACAATGAAGCTTCGCACCCCCTGATCGGGGCGCAACTGGCAGACCATGGCTACCACATCGTCGAGACTGCCACCATGGAGCAGACCCTGGCGGCGGCGCACGATGGTGTTGAAGCCATTGTGTTGGATACGGGATCGAACGGCGTGAATGCCTGGGAGATCCTGCCCCGTCTGCGGCGCACAAGTCCCGAAGCACATACGCCGGTTGTCCTGCTCAACCTCGACACCCAGGCCGGCACCTCGAACTCGATCAGCAACGGACAGGTTCGGGGCGCGAATGAAGCAACACTGATCGGCGAGTTGATCCGCGTGCTCGGAGGTCCCGACGAGAGGGCTCGAATTCTCGTGGTGGAGGACGACGTTGACCTGGCACTGACGGTCGGAGAAGCATATTTGCATGGAAACTCAACTGTGAAGATGGCCCATACACGCGAAAAGGCGGAAGATGAGTATCTAAACTTTCAACCGCACCTGCTGGTGCTGAATATGAGCATGCCGGATAACGAAGGTCTGAACTTCGTGGACTGGTTGCGAGAGCAGGGTAGCCTGCCTCGTATCCCGCTCGTGGTGTACTCAGGGCGCAATCTGACAGCGACCGGCAGGGCGAAATTGACGATGCAATCCGCGAGTTTGCTCACTTTGGCCCGTGTCATGCCGGAGCAGCTTGAATTGCTGCTCTTGACGATGTTGCGTGGTGCGCGTCAGATTGAAGAAGATCAGCCAGATGTTTCGAGCGTCAGGTAGTCAGGCGTCAGGCAATCCCTGACTCGTGCAATTTAGGAATTGTTCTGCAGTTCAGGCGCGCCAATCCCGTGCCCGTGGTTTTGAAGGGCCCCATGCCAGGCAGAGTTTTCTGGCTCGGCCGAAAGAAGAGCCGCAACCGATCAGGGCCGGCATGGAGATTCCTGGCGATGCAGCACCGCATCCTCATCATCGATGACGAAGACGACATACGCGAAGTAGCAGCAATGAGCCTTGAGACCGTAGCCGGATGGGAAGTCATGGTGGCCAACTCCGGGGCGCAGGGCCTGGTCCGAGCGGCCCAATACCAGCCAGATGCGATTCTGCTGGATGTCATGATGCCCGGCATGGACGGGCCCACCACGTTTCGCGAACTGCGCAGCAATCCGGCTACCGCGCGCATACCGGTTCTGTTCCTGACCGCCAAGGTACAGGCCACGGATCGGCGACGGTTTGCCGACCTGGGCATTGTCGCGGTGCTGGTCAAGCCATTCGATCCCATGTCGCTTTCGACCCAGATCGCCTCCCTGCTGGGCTGGGACTGAAGGAGCGGTTTCATGGAGGCCAATCAGCAGACCGCCGTCGCCGCAGCGATGAAGCGCCTTTGGGTGCAGTTCCTGCCGCAACTTGAGGAGCGGGTGCGGGTTCTTGAGAATGCGGCAGCCGCTCTCACCAGGGGCAACCTGACCGCTGAAGAGCGTGAACTGGCAAGCTCTGAGGCACATAAGCTGGCAGGCGTATTGGGCACATTTGGCCTGGATGAGGGCACCAACCTGGCTCGTGAAGCCGAAAGCTTCTATTCAAGCGGGACGGACGCGGATCGCGGTGCGTGTGAGCGACTTGCACAAATTCCGCTGCAGCTCCAGGCCATATTCGCTGCGAGAGAGTAACGCTGAAGGCCATCAACCATTACACTTGTCATTGGTGACCCTGCAAAATCCATCTGCGCGCCAGCTCGATTTCACCTTTGAGGAGTCGCAGTCTGCGCGGCGTGTCTGGCCGGTGCGCGAACTGGTCGAGCAGGTGCGGGAACTGGTCGAGCAACGACACAGCGATGTGTGGGTCGAAGGCGAAATTTCCAATCTGCGGCCAGCGCCCTCCGGTCACCTTTACTTCACCTTGAAAGACGCTGAGGCTCAACTGCCTGTGGTGCTTTTCCGGCGTCAGGCGCTGCTGCTTCGTTTTCGTCCCGCGGACGGACTCCATGTGCTGGTGCGTGGCCGGGTAAGCGTCTACGAGCAGCGCGGCCAACTGCAATTGGTCGGCGAAGCCATGGAGCCGGTCGGCGCCGGATCCCTGCAACTTGCCTTTGAACAATTGAGGGAGCGGCTCAAGGCCGAAGGCCTCTTCGACACCGATCGCAAGCGGCCATTGCCGTCTTTTCCGCGTACTGTCGGCGTGATTACCTCGCCGACGGGCTCCGTCATTCGCGACTTCCTCAACATCGTGGGCCGCCGCCATTCCGGCCTGAACGTACTTCTGTTTCCGGTCTCTGTGCAGGGCGATTCTGCTGCCGCAGAGATCGTCACCGCACTTATTGAGTTGAACGCCCCGGGCCTCGTCGACGTGATCGTCCTGGCCCGCGGTGGCGGATCGCTTGAAGATCTCGCTGCTTTTAACAGCGAGAGCGTGGCGCGCGCCATTGTGGCATCCGCGTTGCCCGTCGTTTCAGCCATTGGACACGAAACCGACTTTACCATTTCCGATTTTGCCGCGGACCTGCGCGCACCTACCCCCTCTGCTGCAGCGGAACTCATCACGGAAGCCCAGCACAAGATCGCCGATCGCGTAGACAGCCAAACTACGCGGCTGGAGCGAGCGGCGCGCTATCGGCTGTTGCAGGCTCGCGGGCAATTTGAGAGTCTGCCGATAGACCGCACCGAAGGGCGCATGACCTCGCTGCTCCATCGGCTTAATCAACGTCTCGACGACCTTGTCTTCCGTATGGAGACAACCGTCGAGGGTTCTCTCCGCGCGCACCAGCGCGATGTGGCGGAGTTTGCGGCAACCGTATTGCGCCACGATCCGCGCCAACGGCTTGGCGCTGCGCGTGAGCGCCTGGGCGCCGGTCGAACGCGCCTCGATCGCTCACTCGAACGCACGCTCCAGGTCGCAGTTACACGTATCCACGCGGCGGACGCCCGTCTGCATGCGCTCTCGCCGCTCGCGGTTCTCGATCGCGGCTATGCGCTTGTTCAAGGCACAGACGGCGCGCTCATTCGGTCAGTCGCGCAGGTTGCGACGGGCGACCGCGTGACCACGCGCCTGAGCGACGGCGCCTTTATGAGCCGCGTAGAAGAAACGCCTGGACCAAAGGAATCAAGTAAATCCAAAATCTCCAAGAAGTGAGACGATGAGCACAACATCCGTACGAAAACTCTTCGGAACCGACGGCATCCGCGGCATCGCGGGACAAGCCCCCCTCGACCCAACCACGATCTTCGCCACTGGCCTGGCCCTGGGCCACTCCCTTCGAAAAGTTGCTTCCGAGCCGAGGGTCATTCTGGGTCGTGATACCCGCGAATCGAGCCCTTGGATTGCGGCCACACTCGCCGCGGGCCTGCGCCTGACAGGAGCATGCGTGGAAAGCGCTGGCGTCGTGCCCACTCCCGCGGTCGCTTTCCTGGCGCGTACGCACGGCTTTCATGCCGGTGTGGTCATCTCCGCCTCGCACAATCCGTGGATCGACAATGGCATCAAGCTCTTCGGAGGCGACGGATTTAAATTGCCCGATGCGCTCGAACTGGCCATGGAGGACGAAATCCTTCATCACGCAGGCTCGGTTGGCGCACGGGACAAGGTTGCGCAGCCGGCCATCGAGGATAACGTCAGCCTGCAGGCCGACTACATTCAGTTCCTGATTAACGCAGTGCCTGGACTGAAACTGGATGGCCTGCGTATCGTGGCGGACTGCGCAAATGGCGCGGCCGCCGCGGTGGCGCCGGAACTCTTTAACCGGCTCGGCGGCGATGTCACTCTTCTGAACATCTGGCCCGATGGCCGCAATATCAATGAAGGCTGCGGCGCGCTCCATCCCGCCTATGTCGCTGCAGAGACCAAGAAGCGAGGAGCAAACCTGGGACTCACTTTCGACGGCGATGCAGATCGCTGCATGTTGACCGGGGCACACGATAATGTCATCAACGGCGATGCGATCCTGCTGATCGCCGCGCGCGACCTGAAAACTCGCGGACTGCTCACCGGCGATCTGGTAGTGGCCACCACCATGTCGAACATGGGCCTTGAGGCCGCACTCAAACGCTCCCGCATTCGCATGCTGCGCGCTCCGGTGGGCGACCGCTATGTGCTCGAAATGATGAGGGAGCACAATGCTGAGCTGGGAGGCGAACAGTCCGGTCATATCCTGTTCCCGCACTTGGCCACCACAGGCGACGGCCTGCTCACCGCACTCGTCGTTCTCGATCTGATTGCGCGCACCGGAAAGAGTATCGAAGAACTGACCGCGGACTTGAAGGTCTTTCCGCAGGTGATCGTGAATGTGAAGGTTCGCGAAAAGAGACCATTGGAAGCGATACCCACAGTAGCCGCCCGTATCCACGCTGCTGAAAAGGAACTGAAGGACTCGGGCCGCGTGGTGATTCGTTACAGCGGTACGGAAGCCCTGGCCCGCGTCATGATCGAAGCGGAAAGCAACGAAGCGATGCATCGCCACGCCGATGCCATCGCAGAGGCGATTCGGAGCGAATTGGGCGCATAGTTGGTTATGCGGTCAACGGCACAGTGCATAAGTTCGTTACGATCGGGGATCGAAAGCGGGAATTGCATCCACTTTGAAGCACGTTGCTGATCCAACCGCTTTCGAGAGGGCACCTCAAAATCACATCAGATGGGCCTGGTGTGCAAAGTCTCAAACCGCCTCTTCAACCGGAGAAAAGGGCTCTCAAGCAAGGCATATGAAATGATTGCTGCGGATACTGTGAGTAGGAAGGCTAGTGCAACTGAGGCCACCAACTGAAGGAGACCATGAAGAGAAGCAAAACAGGCATGGGCGAATTCGATCGCAAGCAGGTGATAAACGTAAAGTCCATAAGAAATCTTTCCCAAGCCAGCTACCCATCGCGGCATATAAGAAGGGCCGATGATGCAAAACCCTTGAATGACGGCAGCACAGCCTAAAGCAATTAGCGCGTAACCGATCATAAGCGCTATCCCACTGGAAGCCGCTCCGGCTTCCAGTGGTTGCTTGGCGTGGAAGACAAAGCATGCGACAAACCAAAGAGATGGCCCTGCGAGCGCAAGAACGCATCCAGTCCAAGGATGGTGCCAGTCCGCGCGCTTCTTTGCTAACGCGAGCAGTATGCCTGACGCGAACATTTCGAAATGCACAAACGTGTTTGACCAAACTGATATGTCAGTGTTTGCGTGTCGCTGGCCGAACCTGAAGAGGGTTATATTTGCCGCGATAATGAAAATCAAGGCACACACACTCAACCCTCGCCGGAAGAACCAGCGCATTGCCCAGGGCCAAAGAAGATAGAATTGCTCCTCGATAGAAATGCTCCACAGCGGACTCATGGGATTATGAAGTGGCCCGACAACAACACCGTAAAAGTTCCCTGCGAAAAGGAGAAACCACAAAAAGCCGAAAAGATCGCTCTTCTCGTGCAGCAACAGGGCGATGCAGATTCCTAGAGCTACACCGAAAAAGTAAAGAGGCCAAATTCTCAGGATCCGTCGAATGTAGAACTTGCGAACTGAAATATTGCCGTTTTTCTTGCGCTCACCCAGAAGGAGTCCAGTGATCAAGTAGGCGCTAAGGGCGAAAAAAAGGCATAGTCCCATCGCGCTTGCCTCGTCAAGTGACAAAAGAACGCGCGAGCCGACCCGATCGGCAAGGGCAAAACGAGACAAGGAACTCATCACAATTGGGGTCAGAAAGTGATGAAGGAAAACGAAAAGAAACGCGAGGAAGCGGACAACGTCCAATTCTGGTTGATAGCCGCGCACCAGCTCGTTTCCGCCGATGGTCGCGGGTGGGAACGCCAAAACGCCTTCAGAAGTCACGCCCACAAAGCAAACACCTCGCCAGTCTTTGCAGCCAATCTTTGAAGCAATAGTGAGAAACTCCAATCTTCTGTTGCAGTTATGCGTCAGTATACCCCTCTATTCTTAGATCTGGATTGACCTTTCGTACCATCGCTGGACCGAAATGGCTTGCAGAGGACTAAAAACAGTTCGCAGATCTGTCTTATGTATAAGCCCACTCGCGCACAATCGCGCCAAGGTGCCACCCTCGCAACGGTCCTAAACGTAATCTTTTAATTCATACGCAGCCTAAGTTATATTCCTTGTGAAGGTCACATCCCATTCGCGCTCCATTGCGGTTCATCGACCGATAAGCACGGAAAGACGGGTCTGCGGTACGGACGGAGAGTTGACCGCAGATACGAAATTAAATGCATGAAGGACCCTGCCAATCTTGAATCTCAAACTTTGCGAAGTTGTTTGCTCGGAAAAGGACAAGGCATGACGAGTGCGCGCTCAGATGGCATGTACTTCGTTCTTTTGGGGTCTCTTATATTTGTGTTGCTAGGCTCTGCTGTTGAGAACACTTCATTAGATTCGATGGTGGACTTCAAAGCGCATTTCTACACAGTCCGGTGCCTTCTTCAGCATGGCGATCCATACAAGCAAAGCGACGTTCTGCAGGTATACCAGGCCGCTGAAGGAGACCACTCGCCAGAATCCGTCAACGCCCGACCGACCATAACTCGATATCCCTATTTGCCGACGGTATTCTTAGTCACAACTCCCTTCGGAATGCTTCCGTTTGGACCAGCGCATTTACTCTGGATGGCAGCTAATGCTGGCGGCCTGATTCTCGCTTCTTTCTTAATATGGCACATAGGTGCGAAGTGGGCTCCCCTGTTATCGGGCGGTCTGATTTGTTTCATGCTGGCAAACGGCGAACTAATTCTTGCTGTTGGGAATGCGGCAGGAATTACGATAGGTCTTTGCGTGGTTGCGGTCTGGTGCTTCCTTGAGGACAGGCTTGTGGCGGCCGGCATCGTCTGCCTCGCGATCAGCCTCATTCTCAAACCCCAGCTTGTGGGTCTGGTCTGGCTATACTTTCTGGTGGCGGGTGGGGCCCATCGGAGACGTGCGCTGCAAACTCTACTTGTAACGGTTCTCGTCAGTATCCCCGTACTCCTTTGGGTTACGCACATCGCGCCCAACTGGATGCAGGAACTGCACTCCAATCTGGTGGTGTGCTCGTCACACGGGGATATCAATGATCCGGGTCCGGCTTCAAGGGGGTCCCATGGTCTTGCGATGGTGATAAGCCTTCAGGCACCTCTCAGCCTCATTCGTGACGATCCGCGAGTTTACAACCCAATTTCATACGGCATTTGTGGCGCGTTCCTGTTTATCTGGGTGATTGCCACCGCACGCTCGCGCCGATCGGCGGAGCGTGCCTGGCTGGCTCTTGCGGCGATTTCGGGCCTCACGATGCTTCCTGTTTATCACCGAAGAATGGACGCGATGCTTCTGCTGTTCGCCATTCCAGCCTGTGCCAGGCTGTGGGCCGAGGGGGGGCGGCTTGGAAAGATTGCTTTTGCCGTGACCGCGATAGCTTTCGTGTTGACCGGAGATATTCCATCGGCCATTATCCTGGCTATCGTCTCCAAAAGTCACATGGCGAACCCGGAATTTTCAGATCAGATCAAAGCTGCGGTACAGGTATTTCCGATTCCTTTGATCTTGCTCGGAATAAGCATCTTTTACCTTTGGGTATATGTGCAGCGCACAGGAGAGAATATTGCCCACCAAGGCGGATAGGTCTCTTTCGCTGTCCTCGACAACAAGACGACTGGCGGGAAACCTTGAGGCGAGTTGGTCACTTATTCCAGAAGTTGTACTTCCATATACACCACAACGCGTGAACTCCATCGCGCCAGCCTATCTTTTTACCTTCTGCGTAAGTACGTCCATTGTAAGATATGCCTACTTCGTAGACACGCACTTTCGCTCTCGCGACTTTAGCCGTTACTTCGGGCTCAAATCCGAAGCGGCACTCCTTCATTGTGACGTTCTTGATGACTTCTCGACGAAAGGTTTTGTAACCGGTCTCCATGTCAGTCAGGTTCAAATCTGTTGCCATATTTGAACACAGCGTGAGGAACTTGTTCCCGACTGAATGCCAGAAATACAAAACCCTGTGAGCACCTGCACTGCCGAGGAATCTCGAGCCAAACACGACGTCAGCTTTGCCCGCGAGGATGGGAGCAAGCAACAAGCAATATTCTGTGGGATCATACTCGAGATCCGCATCCTGAATGATGACAATATCTGATGTTGCATGGGCGATCCCGGTGCGCAACGCCGCACCTTTGCCCTGGTTCACTGTATGCATCAGGAGCTTGATGCGCGGATCGTTCCCCGCCAGTTGCTGAAGAACCAGATTGGTGCCATCCTGTGAACAGTCATCCACGATCACTAGTTCCTTTACCGGACGCTGCGCTAACACTGTCTTGACAACCTCGGCCACTGTGGCGGCTTCATTGTAGACAGGCATAACCGCTGTAAGACACGGCTCTATGTCTTGATTGGAGATCATTTTCGACATCGTACCATGTTCGGGGTTTCTGTAAGCTACGGATCATCGAGATAAGATAGGGCAGAAATCCTCGTTGGTAATCATCACGGTTGCAGGCTGAGTCACATAGCTGACCTCTTGTTACAAGTCGCGCCAGTTGGGACCGAAGGATAAGTCGGCGACGAGAGGCACATCGAGCTTGAGAACGCTTTCCATCTCTGTGCGCACCAGCGTCTCCACTTCAACAGTTTCGTCTGTGGGAACTTCAAACAGCAATTCGTCGTGGACCTGGAGAAGCATGCGCGTCTTGAATTTACGCTCAGTGAGTTTGTGATCCAGGGCAATCATGGCCAGCTTGATAAGGTCAGCGGCGGTGCCTTGCAGCGGGGTGTTGATCGCGGTGCGTTCGGCGAATCCGCGCTGGTTGGGATTGCGGCTCTCGATATCCGGAATGGACCGGACGCGCCCGAAGAGAGTGCGCACTTTGCCCTCGCGCCGCGTGGCTTCGAGCGTCTTCTCAATAAACGCCTTGACACCTTCGTATCGCGCAAAATAGCGGTCGATGTAAGCGCGTGCTTCGGCCTGCGGGATGCCCAACTGGCCAGACAATCCGAAGGGCGAGATTCCGTAAACGATGCCGAAATTCACCGCCTTGGCGCGGTTGCGCGTCTCCTTGTCCATGGTGTCAGGGGAAACGCCGAACACTTCGCTCGCGGTCAGGGTATGAATGTCCTCGTTGTTCGCGAAGGCGCGCACCAGAAGCGGGTCGCCGCTGAAATGGGCCAGTAATCGAAGCTCGATTTGGGAATAGTCTGCCGACAGCAATTGGGTTCCCGGCGCGGCGGTGAAGGCCGCGCGAATCTCGCGTCCAAGTTCGGTGCGGATAGGAATGTTCTGCAGATTTGGATTAACCGACGAGAGTCTTCCCGTAGCTGTAGCGGCCGCCTGGAAGGTGGTGTGCACGCGCGAACCGGGGTCGGCCAGCAAGGGTAGCGCGTCGATGTAATTCGATTTCAACTTCGACAGATGCCGGTATTCGAGTACCAGGCGCGGCACGTCATGTTTTTCAGCCAGGAATTCGAGCACATCCTGCGCAGTGGAGACAGCCTTGCCTTTGCCCCGGCTGGGCGGTGCAGGGAGGCCCAGATGAGTGAACAGAACGGCACCGAGTTGCTTGGGCGAGTTGATATTGAAGCGCTGCCCGGTCAATTCATAGATGCGTTCACCCACCCTGTCAATTTCAATGGCAAACCGCTTCGAAAGCCCATCAAGCACGCTGGTATCAATGCGCACGCCGGCACGTTCCATGCGAAACAGCACCGGTGCGAGCGGCAGATCGATTTCTGTGTAAACACGCTCAAGTCTGGCTTGTTCGACCTCGGTCCGCAAGACGGGGACCAAGGCATGAATGGCCGCAGCGGCAGCCGGCAAGCTCGCTGGCGGAGTCTGGCCATTGCGCGCCGCCACATCGGCCAAGGCCTGCGTGGAATGTGTGGGGTTGAGCGCATAAGAAAGCAGCATGCCGTCATCGACTGCGCCGCGCATGGATACTCCGAGTCCGGTCAGGATGTGAAGCGCCAGTTTCCAGTCATGTACGCGCTTGGGTACCTTTGCATCTTCGAGCAGCGCACGTAGTTCAGGTGTCAGCTCGAGCCGGAGTGCGATCGAAGGATCGGCACAAACACCGACGTTGCACTGGGTCTTTCGTTCCGCTTCTTCGACGACGTCCAGCAGCGACATCGTTTGCGGTGTGTCGTCTTCCGACTCTTCCGCTACTGGCTCTGACGCATCGAGCGCCAGCGCAAAACCGCGTTCACGCGCGGCAGCATAGAACGTCGCGGCCTGCTCCTGGCTTGGCTCGTCGAGCAGCGTCACCGGCGCCGCATTGACCGCAGGAGCAAGATCGCGCAGCATCGACGTAAATTCCAGCTCGGTGAAAAGCTCGCGGCAAGCCTCGATGTCCGGCTGCTGGGTCTCCATCGCACTCAGGTCAAGCGGCAGCGGCACGTGGCAGTCGATAGTGACCAGTTCCTTCGACAGCAGAACGGCGTCCCGATTCTGCTGCAGCGATTCGCGGTAGCTCTTGCGCTTCACCTCGGCAGCACGGTCCAGCACCGCCTCCACGCTGCCGAACTCAAGAATCAATTCGACGCTGCCCTTGTCGCCAATTCCAGGTGCGCCCGGGATGTTATCGATGGTGTCGCCACGCAAGGCCATTGCATCAACGACTTTCTCGGGAGGAACGCCGAGCGTTTCCGTTACCTTATTGGGGTCGAGGATCAGGTTGTCCTTTTTGCGGATTGAGGACCTTTACCCGCGGCGTCACCAGCTGCATCATGTCCTTGTCGCCGGAGACAATGAAGACTTCGTGCCCCTGTTCGGCAGCTTCGCGAGCCAGCGTGCCAATCACGTCATCTGCCTCAAAGCCGACTGCCTCGAGAATGGGGATGCGCAGCGCCTCGAGCGCGCGGCGAATGTAGGGAATCTGGCGGCGCAGGTCCTCGGGCATGGACTCGCGCTTTGCCTTATACCCTTCGTAAGTTGTTTCTTCGAAGGTCTGGGTCTTTGAATTCCACTTGCGCAGCGGGCCCATGGTGCGTGCCCGTTCGTCACGAAAGACCTCACCGCTGGGATCGAAGACCGCCGCAAAGTAAAGCGGCGAAAAATCCTGGCGCAGCTTCTTGATCATGTTGACGAACACATACGTTGCCGCCGTGGGCAGGCCCGAGCGCGTAGACATGGGCCTGCTGCGCTGCATTGCATGGTAAGCGCGAAAGATGAACGACATGGCGTCGAACAGGAAGACGGGTGGCTTGGCTTGATCGGGCACGATACAGAGTTTATCAGTGCCGGAACACCTCTACCGGCTTGATCTACGGAGGGCCAGGGTAGGCGCTTGAACCTTGCGTGTGCAGCCGCAATCCGTCTGCTCGGGCGGGAATCGTACGGCCCGAGCACTGACGATGACTAAGCAAGGGCGACGTCGGGAGCAGGAACCTCAACGCTCTTCCGGGTATGCCGCACATACACCCACAAATAGAAAACACTTACGAGTAGAAGGATGAACGGGACCGGACGGATCAGCAGGACCATCATGATCTTTGCGGGCCAAGTGACAGGGGACAGGCTCTGGCTCTCGGTGAGCATGATGTGGAGTGTCAAGGAAATGTCTGAAGTGAACCAGATACCCAAGGTGGTCATGAGGAGTGCGAGCCACCGAATCGGTCGGCCTTCGGCCCAAAGCATCGCACAGGCGGGCACGGTGAGCAGGAGGAGTTTTGCGTCATAGGGTCGATGATAGGTCATCAGCATAGTGAGCGCGGCAACTGTCGCGAGTGCAAGCCAGGTTCGTGCCGGAGAGACTTGCGACCTGAGAGTGGCAACCGACCAGACCAACAGGAGTATGCCGCAGACAAAGTAGCTTACAGGATTGTAGATGCGGGAATCTCTCTGGAAGACACTGATGGCTGCTTGCAGATCAATGACCATCGCGGGTCCATGGCTCGTGAAGGCATCGGACCGTGGGTCGTTCAAACCGCCGGGCGCCTCATACAGAGCGAGATTGGAGTGAAGTTCCTGCATCCAGTGCGGAGCGACATGTGTGACCCAAAGGAATGCCGGCACGCTCAATACAAACGTCAATGCGAGCGTCTGTAAGGCGCGCTTGCGGTAGCTTCCGCCTGCGAGAAGGAAATAAAACCAGACTACGCCCGAGTCATGGGGCTTGATCAGCAGACTGAGTACAAGGCACAGGACGCCCGCAGTCACGAATCGGTTCTTGACGAAACACCAAACGGCCACCGCGCAGAGGCTCACAGTGATCCCGGCGGCATTGCCGCTTAAAAAGAGGACTTCGCTATTAGCAACCAGAAAACATATCAGCACAAGAGAAATACGTGGCGCGTAAATGGATGCCAGATCCCACACCAGGAAAGCGGCAAAGACGAGACTCGCTTCAGAGAAGATCATCCATAACGGGTGCGAAGGGCCCCATGGCAGCAGAGTGAAAGGAACGGCAATCAAGAAGCCGGTTGGCAGATAGACCTGGCGCGTCATGATTTGGAACAACGGGTCAGAGGGTGGCGGGCGAACCCCACCATCTGTCAGATAGACATTCAGTGACGCTCCTGCTTGGTAAGGATCGCGGTGCAGAAGCAGGCATCTCGCGCCATAGTAGATTCCTTTGAAATCCGAAGGGGAAGCTCGAAACAGAGCGAAGCCCCACAGAGCGGGAATTGTTCCGCAAAGCGACAGCCACAGCAGAGCTTTCAGCCGTGCACGCGTCATCCTCAGCTTCTCCTCTTCTCGTCAACGATTGTGCAAATTCAGAATAATACGTCCAGTCAAGCCGAAGGGCACTCGCTTCTGGCGGATTAATGGCAGGGATGCAGCCCGATAGGCAAACAGAATGCCCTCCTAGTTGCCCTTTTTGGCCGCCAAGCTGGCTGCAAACAAGCTTTCGGTTGATCGCTCAACGTCTCGCGCGAACTTCCGGATATGGGTTCTCCGGTGTTTAGGCACTCCCCTCGATGGATCCTTATGTCTATAATGAGGTCCTAAGCCGCACAGCAGAATGACGCTCCTGGACGCCAACACGAGGGCGGTCGCCACGGAAGAGACTGGATATGACCGAATCGGTTCAACGCGCTTCTTGTCCAAGACTGACTGTCGTTGTCCCATGCCAGAACGAGGCGCAGGTTTTGCCTGAAACGGCGAAGCGTCTTTGTGCGTTGCTCGATGAGCTGATCCAAAAGACATTGATTGCCGATTCGGGCATCTTTTTTGTCGAAGACGGCTCGGTGGACGACACCTGGCTCACCATCGAGCGCCTCTCGGTCGAAGAACCGCGCATTCACGGTATCAAACTATCGCGGAACTTTGGCCAGCAGAATGCAATCTTGGCGGGATTACTCGAGGCACCCGGCGACATGTTGATCAGCATCGATGCCGATCTGCAGGACGACGTGGCGGCGATTGAAGAGATGGTGCGAGCTTATTCACGGGGCGCCGAGGTGGTATACGGCATTCGGCGTAGCCGCCAGACGGATAGCTTCTTCAAACGCACTTCGGCTGAAGGCTATTACTGGCTGCTACAGGCAATGGGCGTGGAACTGATGTTCAACCACGCTGATTTTCGGCTATTGAGCCGCCGCGTGGTGGACGAGTTACGCAAATGCAAAGAGAGTAATCTCTTGCTGCGAGGCCTAATCCCACAATTGGGCTTTCCTTCGGAACTAGTTTACTATGACCGACTCGCTCGATTTGCGGGAGAGTCAAAGTATCCAATCACGAAAATGATTGCTCTGGCTCTGAATGGAATTACCTCATTTACCGAGATACCGTTAAAGATCATCACGATTATTGGCATGATGGTGTCTCTCTTCAGTTTTGGGCTGGCTGTGTGGGCATTGATCATCAGGCTCTTTAATCTTGGTTTCGTTTGGGGTTGGGCTTCTATAGTAATACCTCTTTACATGCTGGGAGGGATACAACTCCTCTGTCTGGGTGTTATCGGACAGTACCTCGCAAAGATATATTCGGAAGCGAAAGCGAGACCTCGATTTATTGTCGAGAAGGCCCTGTGACTTGCGGCCCCCCGGTCGATTTACCCGGCTGGCCCAAGAGCGTAGTTCGAGCGAATATCACTGAATTGTTGTCTGAGTAAATGGTCTTCCAGCCAGGTATGAGTGGCATAACGTGTGCAATAGGAGATTTATGACTCAACAGGCAAAAATTGACCCCATATTTGTTCGGGAGCGCATTCGGATCGCTGAGTAGAGTTGCCCAATTCCCAAATTCGGCGAGGATGCCCGACCATTCGAATACGTCGCCGCGGCCGTCCACAAAGACCGGGTATTCCGGCGCCGCCCAGATCAGGTAGCCACCATATGTATAGTCGTTCAACATGGGTCCCGGCAGATGGCTGTTCTTGAGGAACAGCACAGCTCTTGCCGGGCTCTGATCCGCCACTTGCCTTTCAAGATTTTGCTCGCCCGGAAAGGCCAGGGTTGCCACGACCAGTGCGGTGCCGATGAGTACTGCGTTTGGCAAGATGCGGTCAGTCTCCGGCTTGTATTCGTCCCAGGACTTCGAGAGTTGACGTGTCAGAGTCGGCGCGGCCAGTATTCCGAAGGCAAACAGAGTGCGCAGGTGGCTCACGCCGAGCCATGTACCCAACCCAAGAAGCAGCAGTTCATCCCAATAAATTTCGGAGCGCCGGATTGCAACCGAGAGGAATACACACAGAAGAACGGCCAGTAGCGCAACCCCACGGGCGTCTGTCATTTGAGTCGCTTTCCATTCCTCCGAAGTGCTGAGCCCGAGGGGCTGATGAAAGATTGTGTTAATCGGGTAGAGTATCTGCCTCATGCCATCCGGATTCAGGAACAATGCAGCCGCCGACAGGATCAGTGCCAATGCGAATATCCGCCGGCAGCGCGGATCCCAGCGCCGCGCTACGAGTGAACCCGCCTGGAAATCAAAAAGGGAACCCAAAACAAAAATTCCTGCCACGAGGATCCCAAGGAAGAAGGATCCGTGGCAGTTGATCCAGAGCGCAAACAGGACAGGCAGCCAGAAGAACCAACGAGGATTGCGTGTGCGCCCGAGGTGGATGATCAGCAATTCGATGGTCAACAATAGGTACCCGATCATCTGCGGTCGAACCGCAAAACCGATGGTGCCAAAGAGCCAGATCGTCATCGCTCCTACAAACGCGACCTTCGCGTTGCCAGAGTAGAACGAACAAAGAACATAGCCGGCGATGAGAAGGATTGCGGTGAGGAGGCATAACCAGAGCATCAGGCCGGGCAAGCCGCCGGCTTTGTAAGCGGCATATATGGAAAGCTGGGCGAGCCACTCCTGCGGAACAGACGCCTGATGGTGAGTTGTATAGGAGAAAACATCGGTCAACGGAATCGTATGTGTGGTCCAGATAATCTGACCAGTTTTAAGATGCCACCACATATCCGGGTCATCGAAGCGTGAGCGCACCGTGAGCAACGCAAGAACAACCAGTAGGCTAGCCAGCATCACCGGAAACGAGAAGACCCTGCGCAAAACCCGCATCGGCGCCCTCTCGAGTGGCGGAAAAGATTCAAGTTCAGATCGTGCCTGGCCGCTATCTTCCAACAATATCCTCCTTCCGCCGCTGCCAGCCGCCCTTGAACCCGGTGTGGCCGGTGAGGCAGACCCGTTGCGCTTGCCACGGATTTACCACGTCTTCCAAGGAGCCCTCCCGCTGGCCCAGAGCTGTTCCAGTCTCTGCTTGTCCCGCAGTGTATCCATCGGCTGCCAGAAACCGCTATGAAAGAAGGCCTGAACCTGCTTCTTCGACGTCAGGCTCTCCATCGGCTCTCTTTCAAACATTGAGGTCTCGTCGGGTATCTCATCCATAACTGCGGGAGAAAGAACAAAGAAGCCGCCATTGATCCATCCACCTTGGCCCTCCGGCTTTTCCTGGAATGCGCTGATGGTCGTTCCATCGATGCCAAGGCCGCCAAAGCGGGCTGTCGGCTGCACGGCGGTCACCGTTACCAGCTTGCCGTGGCTCTTGTGAAAGGCGACCGACGCGGAGATATCAAGGTCACTTACACCGTCTCCATACGTCATGCAGAAGGCATCTTCGCCCTCCAGATATTGAGCGACTTTTTTAAGCCGGCCTCCGGTGCCCGAATTCTCTCCCGTATCCACGAGCGTTACCCGCCAGGGCTCTGCAACGCTCTGATGTACCTGCATTCGGTTTTCCTGCATGTCAAACGTTACGTCGGACATATGCAGGAAGTAATTCGCAAAATATTCCTTGATAAGGTAACCCTTGTAGCCACAACAGATGATGAAGTCGTTGATGCCGTGCTGCGAGTAAATCTTCAAAATGTGCCACAGAATCGGCCGTCCACCAATCTCGACCATCGGCTTGGGGCGCAAGCTGGTCTCTTCACTGAGTCGAGTTCCAAGGCCGCCGGCCAGGATAACCACTCTCATTTCATTGCCTTTAGTGCGCGCAAAAGGACCATCAGCTGTTGTCAGGAACGTACCACTTCGGTCATGGGGCGATGTGCTGACTAATACACTACACTGACGACTCCTGATTTTGTATGCTTAGTTATGGACCCCCGATGACAGACAAGACCGCGCGGCTTCGGCAGCAGATTCTCGACCTGACAGCCGAATATTTCGCTGAGGCTTTCCCTGACGGAGAATTCGTGCCGGGGCTGTCGCCAGTTCCCGTGTCTGGCAAGGTCATCGATGGCGGCGATCTGAGTGCGGTTGTGGATTCGGCGCTCGACAGCTGGTTTACGACTGGCCGTTTTGCCGAGGACTTCGAACGGAAGCTGGCTCGTTTTGTGGGCGTCCGCTGTGCTTCGTTGGTTAACTCGGGCTCCTCTGCCAACCTGCTCGCTGTCAGTGCACTCACATCCCCAAAGCTGGGCGACCGCCGGCTTAAACCCGGGGACGAAGTGATCACCGTAGCTGTGGGTTTTCCGACCACCCTCAATCCGATCCTTCAAAATCGACTGGTCCCGGTCTTCGTCGATGTAATCTTGCCCAGTTACGAGATCGATGTCAGCCAGCTTGAGGCGGCCCGCAGCAAAAAAACCAAAGTGGTCATGATTGCCCATACGCTGGGCAATGTCTTTGACCTTGATGTCGTCACAGCTTTCGTCAAGAAATACAATCTCTGGCTGATTGAAGATTGTTGCGATGCGCTCGGCTCCACGTGGAAGGGACGCAAGGTGGGCACGTTTGGCGATATCGCCACCGTCAGTTTCTACCCGGCGCACCATATCACCATGGGCGAAGGCGGAGCGGTGCTGACCGACAAGCCCAATCTGCAGGTGCTCATCGAGTCGTTTCGCGACTGGGGCCGCGACTGCTGGTGCGATCCCGGCAAGGAAAACACCTGTGGCAAGCGGTACGACTGGCAACTCGGAGAGCTGCCGTGCGGGTACGACCACAAATACACCTATTCGCATATCGGCTATAACTTGAAAGCTACCGATATGCAGGCCGCGCTTGGCGGCTCCCAAATCGACAAGCTGCCCGACTTCATTGAGCGCCGTAAAGGTAACTTCCGTTATCTGCACGCAGCTCTTCAGCCGCTGCAGGACGTGCTTCTGCTGCCGGAGGCGACACCCGGTTCTGATCCCTCGTGGTTCGGTTTTCCCATTGCCGTTCGTCGGGACGCGCCTTTTAAGAGAGAAGACCTTATTCGGTCGCTGGGCGCGAAGAAAATCCATACCAGGCTTCTCTTTGGCGGAAATCTTTTGCGCCAACCAGCCTACGACGGTTGTGAACACCGCGTAATCGGGAGTCTCACGAACACTGATTTTGTGATGGATCAGGCGCTTTGGCTGGGCGTCTATCCCGGGCTCACAAAAGAGATGCTCGACTATGTCGCAAGCGCCATTACTCAGTTTGTATCCATGTCGAAATCGGACTTCGAAACGGGCGTTTCGGGCGAAGAATCGGAACCGCCAAAGTCCAAGCTGTCAGTCCTTCCTTAACCAGGACCGTCGAAGGAGTTGAAGTGTTGACCACCGTAAATCCCTCCGTGATATTTCAGAACGCGATTGCCGACCATCTTGCGGTGATTCAGGCACTGTCGGACCAACAAGCCACGCTGGAGCGGATCGCCGGCGAGATGACCCGAGCCATCTTCGATGGAAAGAAAGTGCTTTGGTGCGGCAACGGCGGGAGCGCAGCCGACTCGCAGCACCTGGCTGCAGAACTGATGGGGCGCTTTCGACGGGAGCGGCGGGGTCTTCCCTCGATTGCTTTGACCACGGATACTTCGGTCCTTACGGCAATCGGCAACGACTATGGATATGACAAGGTTTTTGAGCGCCAGGTGGCGGGTTTGTGCGTCAAGGGCGACGTATTGGTAGGAATCTCAACCTCGGGAAATAGCCGAAATGTCTGTGCCGCAATTGAGACCGCTCGCGCGCTCGGCGCCTTTGCGATTGCATTTACCGGTGAAGGCGGAGGATTGATGGCCAAGCTCGCCGATGCCACTCTGCGGATCGCTTCGAAAGACACGGCGCGCATCCAGGAAGGTCACATCCTCTGCGGCCATATGCTCTGCGACTGGATCGAACAGAGCATTTGCGAGAGCGAGCGAGCCTAGGCCGGGAACTGAATTCTATCGGTACCAGGCCGCTGTGCGGCGAATCGCTTCGTGCAGGCTAATCGTTTGCCGCAATTCCAATTCAGCCTCGGCCCGCTTCACATCCGGAACATACTGCGAAAACGGTGCGCCGGCACTGGGCTGCGCGGCAACCTCGACCTTGAGAGAAGGATCAAGCGTTTGAACCACCTCTTGGGCCAGATCGCGGATGCTGATGGCCTCTCCTGAACCGACGTTAAATACCTGTATCCTCGACTCCAGTCTGGAGGGACGAAACAACAGCGTCCAAAGCCAGATTGCCAGATCGGCCGCATAGAGGTACGAGCGCATCGTCGTGCCATCGCCCTGAATCCTGATCGTTCTGCCGGCCAGCGCATCACCAATAAAGTTGCCGATTGCAAAATGTTGATCCAAAGGCAAGTGCGGTCCAACGAATGTGAAGCAGCGCGCAATCCTGAATTCGATATCCAATTCATGTGCATGCAGGGAGCACATTTGCTCGCAGATACGCTTGCCTTCAGCGTACGCCGCCTTCGAATCGAGCCAATCCGGTCCGCCCAGGTAACTTTCGGGAATATGGCTCAGATTTTCAGGTTGACGGCCGTAAACCGCACCGGAACTGGCGAGAAGGAACTTCTTTGTCCCATGCGCTTTGGCAAAACTGAGCATCCGCTCAGTACCGTCCAACAGAGTGCTCAACAGGTCAATAGGATGATCAGCCGCGCTCGAAGAGGTCGGCGCAGCGGCATGGATGATGTACTCGAAATGCTGTTCGGGAAAGGCGAAACTGCGAACGTCTCCCTGGAGGATCTGGATCGAGGGCTCGCCGACAAGATGCGGCATCTTCCGAGCAAATGCATCAGGATCCCGGGTGAGAACCGTAGCCGAGAGATCGAGATTCAGTTCCCGATTGCAAAACGCCAGGCTCTCCAGCAGCCATGCGCCGAAGAAGCCTGTTCCTCCAGAGACGAAAATATGCTTTCCGCGAGCCTCTTCCCACAGCGGCAACGTGTGCCGGAGGATATGTTGAAGATCTTCGGTGGCGAGTGGCTTCACGCAACCAGCATAAACCCTTCCATTTAGAGCAAGGATGAACACATCTAACTTCCGGACCGCGAGCACGAAGGCGGATCAGGATGCCTGCACACGACGGCGGAGACGGCCAAGCTTTCGAGAATTCAACTTAGCCGGTGCCGGGAACTCTTTAGTTACCACATCCTGCCGGATTCTTCTAAAGAGGAATCAGGTTGGACTGCTATGATTAGCCCCTGAAAAAAATAGGTTTGGCGATTGCAGGTAGAAGGTTTTGCCAGCCGGCTATTCAATGCGAATAGCATGAGGAGGAGTACTCCATGAGCACGGTCAAAATCGGCAATAGGTTGATCGGCGACGATCAGGCGTGTTTTATCGTGGCAGAGATTGGAATCAACCACAGCGGCAACATCGATCTCGCCAAGCGATTGATCAGTGTGGCTGTCGCAGCGGGCTGCGATGCCGTGAAGTTCCAGAAGCGCACAGTTGAGGTGGTCTACACCCAGGAAGAACTGGCCAAACCGCGCGAGAACCCCTTTGGCCCGACGAATGGGGACCTGAAATACGGGTTGGAGTTCGAGCAGGAAGAGTACGAGGAAATTGACGCCCTCTGCAGGTCGGTGAAGATGCCTTGGTTCGCATCGCCCTGGGATGAGGGATCGGTGAATTTTCTGGAGCAGTTCACGTCGACTGTCTACAAGATCGCCTCTGCCTCTCTAACCGATGACAGTCTTTTGCGGCACATTCGGCGGACTGGAAAGCCGATCATTCTTTCGACCGGAATGAGCACCTATGACGAGATCGACCATGCGGTCGAGGTGCTAGGCAAAGAGGACCTGATCCTCATGCACGCCACCAGCACCTATCCGGCAAACTATGATGAACTGAATCTCCGCGCGATCCCAATTATGGCGGCGCGTTACGGTGTGCCGGTAGGCTACTCCGGGCACGAGACTGGTATCCCAACAAGCGTCTGTGCCGCCGCATTAGGCGCCTGCTGCGTTGAGCGTCATATCACGCTGGACCGCGCCAGTTGGGGGTCCGACCAGGCGGCTTCCCTGGAGCCGAACGGCATTACCAGGCTAGTTCGCGACATTCGCCTTTGGGAGCAAGCCAGGGGTGATGGGATCAAGCGAGTTTACGAGCGCGAGCTTCCCGATCATCAAAAAGCTTCGCCGCGTCGGCGCGGCGGTGTAGCCGGGCATGATTGAAAACGATTTTGCTCAAGGTGATCTGACCCGCATCCGCGGTATCGCACTGGACGTGGATGGAGTGCTCACCGATGGAGGCTTCTGGTGGGGACCCGGCGGTGAAGAGTGGAAACGTTTCTGCTTCGCCGACATCATGGGAGTTTCGCTGGCGAGGCGGGCGGGAATTGAAATCGCGCTGATCTCCGGCGAGGATAGCCCCCTTGTGGACCGCTATGCTCAGAAAATGCACATCGGACACATCACAAAAGGGTGTCGAGACAAGGCGGCCGCACTGAGAGATTTCGCTGCTGCAGCGCACATTGAGTTAGAGGAGATTTGTTTTATGGGAGACGATGTGAACGATCTGCCCGCCATGCAGATCGCCGGCTTTTCCGCCGCTCCCGCAAACGCCGCGCGAGACGTACTCGCCTATGCCGCCTTCGTCGCAAAGAGCACCGGAGGAAACGGCGCTGTCCGTGAACTGATCGAGATCCTGCTGGCGGCGCGGGGCTTAAGTGTGCCGAACCTCTACACCAGAGAGTGAACCGGAAAGGATTGCTTTGCCGATCTGCATCTGCAGTCTCGAAAGTTTCAGTCTGTTCCAAGCCTCGGCCACGATGAAAGGGGAAAGGATTCCAAAATGGATTCGAAGCCCCCTGTAGCCGTGGAGCAAAACGTCGCAAGCTATGCCGTGGACCTGGTCAGTGCGTTGGGCGCCGATACCGTTTTTTCACTCACAGGCGGCATGGCCATGTATCTTAACCGAGCCGTCGCGGCGCACCCCACACTTCGGCCAGTGTATTGCCAGCACGAACAGGCATGTGTCGCGGCTGCGGAAGGCTACGCAAAGGCCGCCGACTTTCGTAAGCCGGGATTCGCGGTCGTGACGGCTGGTCCGGGTGTCTCAAATTGCATTACGTCCCTTGTTTCCGCATATGGCGACTCAACTCCTCTAATCGTGCTTGCAGGTCAGATCAAGACTGCCGATATCGATTCGTACGGAACGCGGACGCATGGCGTGCAGGAGATTCGCTCGCGAGAGATCGTCACACCCTGCGTGAAGCGCTTTGAGCGGCTGTCTCCTGAGAACTTCTGCGAATTGCTGACGGAGTCCATTGCCGATGGGCTCTCAGGTCGTCCCGGACCCGTATTCATCGAGATTCCGCTGGACGTGCAAGGTAGCCGTTTGACTTATACCGATAAGGAAATCGCCGACGAGGCGGAAAAAATTCGGCGGATCGTGAAATCCGAACACAGCTTTGGGCAAGAGAAGATCAAAGACGCGTTCGAGGCATTGTTGGCGGCAAAGCGGCCTTTGCTCTACATCGGCAACGGTTGCCGAATTGCAGGCGTGGAGCAAGCGGCAATTGATTTTCTCCGCTTGAACAAGATTCCAGCCGTTTTTTCCTGGCTCTCTTTCGATATCCTTCCAGCAGACGATCCACTTTACTTTGGATGCCCCGGAGGGCTGGCGCCGATTTCATCAAACGAGATTCTGGGTAGTGCCGATGTGATCGTATTTCTTGGAGCGCGGCTCGATTTGGGAACCACAGCTTTTCAGCGGGTGGACTTCGGATCCCAGGCAAAACGCTATTTCGTGGATATCGACACGCATGAGCTTGCAAAGTTCGACGGGTACGATGACGCGACGCAAGTTCATGCGGATCTTCACGCCTTGCCCGATGTAGTTGCTCAGATGAATTCGCGAAATGGCTCAGCGAATACGGACTGGTTGTCATGGTGCATTGCCCGGCGCGATGTGTATCTTGCAGAAGAGCACAGCCGGCTGGCAAGCGGCGAGATGAACGTCTACAACCTGACGCAGCGTATTTCGAAGTGGGCAGGTGGCAAAGTGGTTGTCCCTGCGAGTTCGGGATATGCGGAGGAGACCTTCAGTCGTTTCTTTTCGCCGGGTCCCGGCACACGCTTTTTCAACGGAGCCGCCCTGGGCGCCATGGGGCTCGGTTTACCGCATGCCATCGGAGCAGCATTTGGTTCAACCCGGCGCGTGGCTTGCCTTGAGGCGGACGGCGGAATCATGCTGAACCTGCAGGAACTCGCCACGCTGGCCCATTATTCTCCAAAAGGGTTCGTCATTTTGCTGCTGAACAACGGCGGTTACGAATCCATTCGAGCATCCCAGTCACGCCATTTCGGCATTCTGACCGGAGTTGATGCGAGTTCTGGAGTATTCATACCCGACTTCAGCAAGGTTACTCAGGCTTTTGGACTGCGATACGAAGAAGTTAATACACTGGAAGACCTCGACCGGGTGCTTGCGGCAATTGACGACAATTGTCGGCCCCTCCTCGTGGATATTCGTATTCCGAACTTCGAACCTCGCGGTCCGGGAGTCAGGACTACGATGGGACCGGATGGAAAGCCGTCCACCACACCACTTTCGGAGATCTCCTGGTGAAGGCGCTTCTCTTTGGGGCTTCAGGCGGACTTGCCGCGTCAGTCGTCGAACGGCTGCTGGCGCGAGGCTGGACCGTCGACCTTGTGAGCCGTAAACGGAAAGTTGATCTGGTGCGGACACGATTTGCTGCATCGTTGAGGGAGGGCCACACGCGCATTCACATTGTGGACGAGAACTATAGTGCGTTTGAGCCGGATCAGAGCTATGAGGCCTGCTATTTCATGCAGGCGCTATTTGCACCATGTGCCCTGACCGAATTGAAGGAATCCAGGATCTCCGCGGAAATCGCAGTGGGCTTGACCAGCCAGATTCTGCTCACGCGGAAATTGCTTGCAACGCATCCCCCTCAACCGAATGAACGGAGAGACTTCTGTTTTATCGGCTCTACTTCGGCATATGCTGGCTTCAGGAACACTAGCGTCTACTGCGCAGTGAAACACGGGTTGCTCGGCTTCGTTCGCGCAATGAACGACGAATATTCAAGTACCGATGTCCGCTTTTGGCTCTTTTCAATGGGGACGATGGACACTGAGATGGGTGCCGCGCTGGTCGACCAGGACTCGACAAGCTTTTTGCAGGCCGGGGACGTAGCCGATCGCATGATTGCGGCTTTGACCTCGCCGTCCAATGTTTTCGAACCGGAAGTGATTATGCGCCGAAGAAGTATCCGCTTCTTGGAAAGGAAATGAATGTCTGCAGCGATCGTTACCGGTGCGGCTGCTGGAAATGGTCTGGCGATCGCGTGCAAACTGCGGGGCGCCCGGCATTTTGTAGTTGCCCTCGACCGATTGCCGATTCCGCACGTGGCTGCGGACCGCGCCTTGACGGGTGATGTCCTGGATAGAGAACTCATGACTGCCGCTTTTGACCATGCCTGTGTCGTCGCGGACGGAGTTGTCTTCCTAATTAACAATGCAGGCATCACACGGCCGGGACTGCCCCAACCGGACGAAGCTTGGGATAGTACGCTCGCCGTGAACCTGACTGCTCCATTCCAATGGGCGCGAGAATTCAGCATCCGGGTGGAAGAGGGAAAGATTCGGGAGGGCGGTATCGTCTTTATTGGTTCGCTTGCCACGCAACTTGGTTTCCCTGGAAATCCCGCATACCAGGCATCAAAATCCGGCGTGCTCGGTCTCACCCGTGCGTTCGCATACGACCTGGGAAGCAAGGGCATCCGCGTGAACTGCGTGTCTCCGGGGTACATCGCGACCGCGATGACGGAGCGCTCCTACAATGACCCTGCCATGAATGCGGCTCGCCGCCGTCACATGCTTTTAGGGCGGTGGGGACAACCGGAAGACGTAGCCAATGCAGTGGGTTTTCTGTGCAGTCCGGAATCGGGTTATATCACTGGAATTAACTTGCCCGTAGACGGAGGCTGGACGGCGTGCGGGCTGACTTGAGGGGGTCGGATTCCACTCGACGGCTGAAGGGAGAATGGCATTGGGCGAAAGAGACTTCAATCAGGAACTTGAAGGCTGGGACCTTGTCTGCTATCGAATCCCGAACAACCGACGCAGTTGAGGAGCGATGGTCTGTTGACACCATGGAGGAAGTGATTCGATCAGACAGGTGGTATCTCCGGGCCTGGATCAGCAAGGTCTTCAGTTCTCTTCTTGAAGGAGATATTCTTGTGCCCCAGAAAACTGAAAACCACGATGACTGCCGTCATCAGAGCTCCTGCGATATATGGGGCCTGTGCTGGGTTGTGCAGAGTGTGCCGCAGAATTGGTACCAGAATGGGCATACCTGCAAGTGTAATGAGTACGCTGCTACCGTAGACTCCGACACATCGTATCCATTCGCCAAAATAATTTCCGCGGGTACGAAACACGAACCACTTGTATCCGAGAAATGCGACAGTAATTGTGATCAGGCTCCCGAGCACAGTGGCGTACATATAGCTGTACGAGCCCAGCCCTGTGAAGGACCAGTTCAGCAACGCGAAGAGGCCGTAGCCAAAAACCGTGTTGAAGCCGCCGACAAGAACGTATCGCGCGAATTGCAGCGACGATTTGTGATCAGGTTGTTTCACGCGGAATGAAAGGGTCTAGAAATTGATGCGTTCCTTCTCGGTAACCATCGGGCGATTCAGCACAAACGTGTGGATGGAACCGACATACTCTCCAATAATGCCAATTGCTATGAGTTGCACCGACCCAAGGAAGAAAAGGCCCAGAACCAAGGGTGCTACTCCAACATTGAAGTGATTCCAGAAAACGAGTTTGTAGACCAGGTAAAACATTCCCGCGACAAAGCTGATGAATGCCGAGATGAACCCGCAGAAAATCACAAGACGCAATGGCACTTTGGAGAGGTTTGTAATGCCCAGCATTGCCAGATCATAGAGAGAATAGAAATTGTTTTTGGTGATCCCGTGCTCGCGGCGTTTTTGATTATAGAAGACCCTGGAGTAGGGCAGTCCGAGCTCGGCGATCATTCCCCGAAAATATGGATATGGATCATGGAAATTGGCGCGGATTTGCTCCACAACCGAACGGTCGTAGAGCCCGAAACCTGTGAAGTGCTCCAGCACCTCGACATTTGTGAGGCGGGCTACCATGTGGTAATAAGCTGTCCGAATTCGGTACATCAGGCCGCTCTCATCACTCGAACTCTTGATTGCGGCAACGATAGGGAAGCCCTTCTCCCACTCGTGAATCATATCTATGAACAACTCGGGCGGATCCTGGAGATCGGCAGCAAGGAATCCCACCGCATCGCCCTTGGCCTGTAGAAATGCATGCATCCCCGAACGATCGGAGCCAAAGTTGCGTGCGTTGGCGATCACCTTGACCGTCTGATCTTCGGCAGCCATCTGACGCAGAACGGCCACCGTGGCATCCTTCGAGGCGTTGTCGATAAAGAGGTGCTCAATGCGATACTCGGGCAGCTCCGCAGCCACCGTCATAACCCGCCTATGGGCTTCGCGCACATTGAGCTCTTCGTTGAAGCAAGGGGTCACAATGGTGATGAGCTTACTGGACATTCCGCTCCACTCCTGAGGCGGAGCGGCTCCTCCGGCTCCAAGACACAAGGATCATGATCATTTGACCACGAGTTTAGCACAGGCTCAATGGCCTCAGTTGGCGAAGAGCAGGAGATGAAGTTACCGTAGATCAGGCCGGCTTAACTGCCAGAACGGTGATGATATCGTGCAAGTTCTTGTGGAACTTGATTTCACCGAGTGCATTATCACTCAAGGCCCTGTAGATGCGATAGGAAAGTGAGTTCCTATTGCTGCGAGACAAGCGCCAGAAGACCGTTTTGACCTTGAGCAGATGACCAATGAACTTTGAATCCATCACCTGAAAGCCGCTCTTTGTAAGAGTGTTGGCCAGCGTGCGTCCATCGTAATAAAAAAGGTGGGATGGTGGGATGATGGCATAGAAGTTCGGGCCGGTGAACCTGGCATAAAGGCAGGAGATGTTATGCACCTTGATCACGATCAGCCCACCGGGTCGCAGCAGGCGACGGCATTTCTCGAGCGCCTCCATTGGATCGCGAAAATGGTCAAAAACATCCTGCAGGGTAATGACGTCGAAGTAGCCTTCCCGGAGCGGATACTCTTCAAATGAGCCCGCGACGATATGTTGGCCGTATCGCTCACGGGCCGCCGCCGCATCAGTGGTCGAAATCTCATTCCCGTGGCACTCCCAGCCCTGCATGACGTCAAGGAACCATCCTCGCGAACACCCAAGATCCAGTATTTTCCCGGGTTGGGGAAAACGGGCGCGAATCATGTCTGCTAGTTTTCGATAGTAGTAGTTGAGGCAATCTATGTTGAGGTCGTCATACGCATCATCCTTGGCGCTGGCATAGTGGGCATCCAGTTCATCAGCGGTTACCCGGTTCTGAACGAATACCAATGTACAAGTCTTGCAATGCGCGACCGTGTAACCATTAACTTCCCAGAGGGACTTCAAGTTGGATCCGCTGCAGACCGGGCACGACGAATGCATTTGGGTTGATCGAATTGTGCTCAAGAATTGCCTCGCCTAATTTTTACCATATACTTGGAGGCACCGGGGAGGTGATGGCTGATGAACATCCGTTACTTCAGTGTGAACACCCAATGCGAGGAGGCACTTGGTAACTGGCCCTAAAAACACTGCAACGCGATTCGATCGTATCCTTGCGGAAATGACAGCAGAGGCCCCGAACGTGCGCAAGGCACGCTGGCAAGGAATGTTCGACCGGCTTGCGAAGCCCTATTCAAGTCGCGTCGTGCTTTTTGGAGCGGGTGAATTTGGGAGATGGATTCTGGCTCGTCTTCGCAAAGTGGGCGTCGAGCCTATTTGCTTCGCCGATAACAATCAAATGCTCTGGGGTGATACCGTTCAGGGCCTAAAGGTATTTAGCCCCTTAGATGCGGTGCAGCAGTTCGGAAAAGCGGCCACATTCATCGTCACTGTCTTTAATGGAAGCTCAGCGCGAAGGCAGCTTCGTGACAATGGCTGTATTCGCGTATTGCCGGCTCTAGTTCTCTTCTGGAAATATCCCAGTGAGTTTATGCCCGATCTCGGAATTGATGCCCCTGAACGCATATTGGAGCAAGAGGAGCAGATACGTGAGTGCTTCTCTCTGGTTTCCGACGAGCAATCGCGTCAGGAACTCTGCGACCAGATCGAATGGCGATATTGGATGAGGCCGGAGTATTTACCCCTTCCGTTCAACCCGGATGAGCTTTATTTTCCCAGCGATCTAGTTGCGGAAAACGAACAAGAAGTGCTTGTTGATTGCGGCGCGTTTGACGGTGACAGCATAAGAAGCTTCATGCGAAGGCGAAAGAGCTTTAAGCACCTGTACGCGCTTGAACCGGATGCCGCAAATCTGACCGGCCTTCACGCCTCACTTTTTGAGCTTCCTGAAGATATTCAAAGGAAGGTTACTATCTGGCCCTACGCCGTGGGTGAGGAGGATGGGAAAGCAAACTTTGTGGAGACCCACGATGTAACTTCGAAGATAAGTTCTTCAAATGAAGGGATCGCGGTAGAGGTGCGCAAGCTTTCGTCATTGCCATGGCGGTCCGTGCCAACCTACATCAAAATGGACATTGAAGGAACCGAACCTCATGCTATTGCTGGAGCAGCGGAACTTCTGAAGGACCAAAGCCCTGTTCTGGCGGTCTGTCTCTATCATCGGACGGAACACCTCTGGCAGATTCCGAACCTGATTCATTCGCTGGCCCCGGGGTACGCTCTTTATCTGCGTCGTTACGCGGAAGACTGCTGGGAACAGGTTTGCTATGCTGTGCCTCGAACCCGGATGAAAGCTGATCCAGCGGAGTGACGAAATCTGATAAGATGCCATTACTTTAGAAACCATTCCCACAACTTTCTCGAGTCTCGGAACAGACTTATGTCCATCGCCCTCCTTTCATCGACGGAGAACAACTTCTCGGTGATGGACATTGAAATCGGCCTGACCGCAATTGGTTTTGCGGCCGCCTTCGCATTGCCCGGGTTTGGATCGAAATGGTTCTTACGGATCGAGCGTATCTTCGGGAAACTTGCGCGTCGGCCGGGTTTGGCGGTGATCACAGTCGGTCTGACTGTACTTTTCCTGCGCCTAGCCATCCTTCCTGTTCACCCGATTCCGGTTCCATTTCGGCCGGACGATTTCAGCAATCTGCTCGCGGCAGACACCTTCACCCACGGTCGTCTCACCAACCCCACGCCCACGATGTGGGTCCACTTCGAATCCATTCACATCGATATGAAGCCAACCTACATGTCGATGTACTTTCCTGCTCAGGGAATGGTTCTTGCCGCGGGTAAGGTCCTCTTCGGGCAGCCGTGGTTCGGTGTCCTCATTTCCGGCGCTCTCATGTGCGCCGGCCTTTGCTGGATGCTGCAGGCTTGGTTGCCGCCTTCCTGGGCACTCCTGGGCGGATTCCTCGCAGTCCTGCGTCTCGCCCTCTTCAGCTACTGGACCAACGCCTATGATAGCGGAGGCCCCATCGCCGCACTCGGAGGGGCATTGCTGCTCGGCGCCCTCCCAAGATTCATGAGAGACGCCCGCCCGCGGTATGCATTGCTCATGGCGGCAGGTGTGGTTTTGATGGCCCTAACGCGACCCTTTGAGGGCGTACTTCTGTGTGTTCCCGTTGCTGTAGCGCTGGGGCGCTGGCTTGTCGTCGCAAAAAACGGTCCAGGCGTTGGCGCGCTTTTTCGGTGCACTGCGCCCGCGCTGGCGCTGCTCATCGCCGCTGCTGCATGGCTGGGATACTACGATAACCGCGTGTTTGGAAACCCCCTCACTTTGCCCTATTCCATCAACCGTGCCACCTACGCCATTGCGCCTTATTTCGTCTGGCAGAAGCCCCGGCCCGAACCCGTCTATCACCACGATGAGATGCGGCGCTTTTATGAAGTCGATGAGCTCGAATATTACAACAAAGTCCATTCCAGTCCCGGTCTTGCCACAATGACGCTAATTAAGGCACTCATTGGGATATTTTTTCTCGCTGGAGCCGCGATGCTTCCTCCGCTATTCATGCTTCCATGGGCTTTGCGTGATCGCCGCATCCGATTCCTAGTAGTGTGCCTTGTGGTGCTGGCGGCAGGAATGACGATTGAGGTATATCTTTACCCCCATCATCTCGCGCCTTTTACAGGTGCGTTCTATGCCGTTGGCCTCCAAAGCATGCGCCACATGAGGGTGTGGAACCCAGGTGGCAAAAGATTTGGATTGGCGATAGCCCGGTTCTCCGTCGCGATCTGTGTCTTGATGGCCGGATTGAGGCCTTTCGACCGGCAACTTCATTTTGCGGTTCCGAATCGTCCCTTATCGTCCTGGATCGGCAATTGGTATGGCCCCGACCTTTTCAACAGCGATCGTGCGTCTGTCGCCCGCAGGTTACAACAGGATCCAGGTCAACAACTCGCCATCGTGCGCTACTCTCAGACCCACGATCCGCTCGACGAATGGGTTTACAACGCGGCCAACATCGATGATTCCAAGGTCATTTGGGCCCGCGACATGGATCCGGCCGCCAATCGCAAGTTGATTCAGCACTATAGCAACAGGAGAGTGTGGCTGGTGCAGCCTGATCAGCCCCAGACAGAGATTGTGCCATACCCCGTACCTCAGCAGGTTACCGCCGGGACCCGCTGAAACCTCTCAGCGAACTGTCGGACGGTCAAAGATGTGAAAATGGAAGCATGCGAGGTAGGTAGCCATGATCAACGGTAAGCGGATAGCCGTCGTGATGCCGGCCTACAACGCCGAGAAAACGCTGGAAATCACCGTGCGGGAATTGTCCGATGTCGTGGACATCAAGATTCTTGTCGACGACTCCAGCAAAGACCAGACGGCGGTGCTCTCCAAAGGACTCGGCGTGCTGACCTTCATCCACGACGCCAATTATGGCTACGGCCGCAATCAGCAAACCTGTTATCGCGAGGCCCTTGCTGCGGGAGCTGACATCGTGGTCATGGTTCATCCCGATTATCAGTACACGCCATCTCTTGTGCCCGCCATGGCGGGCATGATCGCCAGTGGCGTCTATGACATGGTTCTGGGCTCGCGCATCCTTGGCGGTGGTGCACTCAAGGGCGGCATGCCGGTTTACAAATATTTCGCCAACCGCGTCCTTACCGCGTTTCAAAACATATTTCTGAGGGTCAAGCTTTCTGAATACCACACTGGTTTCCGCGCATTCTCGCGCGAGTTGCTTGAGACTCTCCCCATCCTCGAGAACTCAGACGACTTTGTCTTCGACAATCAGATGATTGCCCAGGCCGTCATGTTCGGCTTCCGCATTGGAGAAATCTCCTGCCCCACCAAGTATTTTGCAGAGGCCTCGTCGATCAATTTCAAACGCAGCATCGAATACGGATTTGGAGTCCTCAGCACCACTGCCAGCTTCGTTGCGCATAAATGGGGCATCCGTCGCTCGCCTCGTTTCGATGCCTCCGGAAGGAAAGTCACGCAGCAGTACTATTCCGAGTTGGCGAACCATCCCTGAGCCTCTGGGAGCGAAGCGAACTATGACGAAGAGCCGATTTGACGGATTTGCTCTCCTGTTGCTGGGCGCAGCAATATTTCTTTTAGTCGGTCTCGCCCTGAAGCATGTTTCTCCCATCTCAATGGGCGATTTCAAGGTGGTTTATTATAGCGCCCGCTGCCTCTTGAAAAACGGCGACCCGTACCTTGAGCGTGATGTATTGCGTGTTTACCAGGCCGAGGGAAGGGAGCGCCCTTCGGAGTTACCCTTGAACCGCCAGGTTATGACGCGGTATTTTTATCCGCCTACTGCATTCGTCTTCACCGCTCCATTCGCGTTCTTTGGCTTCGGGCCGGGACAATTGCTCTGGATGGTTCTTTCCGCGGGAGGCCTCATTCTGGCCGCCATTCTAATGTTCGATTTAGCAGCAGATTTTGCGCCGGTCATTTCTGGCGCCCTCCTCGGGTTTCTGCTGATGAACAGTTTATGGCTCCTCATGATCGGCAACTCTGCTGCAATTGTTGTGAGCCTTTGCTCAATCGCTGTCTGGTGCTTGCTGAAGGAGCGGTTTGTCCCAGCCGGCGTCCTGTGCCTGGCGCTTAGCCTCGCGGTCAAGCCTCACGATTCGGGTCTGGTCTGGCTCTTCTTCTTATTGGCGGGAGGAACCTTTCGCAAGCGCGCACTGCAAACGCTCCTTGTGTTCGCGGTTTTGTGTCTGCCGGTAGTTCTGTGGGTCACGCATGTTTCGCCACACTGGATGCAGGAGGCGCACTCAAATATGCTGACGTTTTCCGGCGTCGCCGGACTTACCGACCCAGCTGCTACTGGCATGGCAGGCCGTTACATGGATTCCTTCGTACAACTGCAATCGGCGGTCAGCATCCTTTGGGCAAATCCACGCGTTTATAACTCGATCGCGTATGTTATCTGCGGAGTGATGCTGCTCATCTGGGCAATCGCTACAGTGCGATTGCGCCCCATTCAAGCGAGAGCATGGTCGGCACTCGCGGCCATCACACCCCTCTCGATGCTGCCCATTTACCACATGCAACATGATGCCAAGCTCTTGATTCTCACTGTTCCGGCTTGTGCGATGCTCTGGTCCGAAGGGGGCATCATCGGCTTGATGGCCGTCATCGTCACCGCGGCGGGCATTGCGGTCAATGGAGACATCTTCACCACAATCCGCATCGCGTTAACCCATCAGTTCATCGTGCCTCAGCCGAATTTGCCAAGCGAGATACTCACGGTAGTCCTTACCCGTCCAGGCCCGCTCTTTTTGCTCTTGATGGCAATCTTCTACTCGTGGGTGTATCTACGGCGCCCAGTTGCCGCCACCACAACGTCCAGTCCCGAATCTGAATGGGTTACCCCCGACACACGATGAACCGTTCATACGGCAACCAAGAACCGCATCGGGAGGGTCAGTGATGATCTGCAAGCCTGGAGCGCTCGTGGCATTGTCGAAGACAAACGTAGATCCGTGCTGCAGAGCGACAAGGAGATCGATATTCTCAACCTACCCAATATCACTGCAGCACAAGTCACCGACAGTCTCCTGGCAGTCCCAGCCTTTCTGCCGCTAACTGTCTGCACCGGATACCTTGTTGCGTGGTTCACGAATCTTCACGGTTTCCGGCAGCGCTCAATGGTGGAGCGCATCTTCTGGAGCATTCCCTTATCGATTGCTGTCTCCACCATTTCCTCAGTGCTGATCGGCCGGTTCCTTTCACTCACAACCGCATCGGTGCTCTTGCTTCTCTGTGCCGGACTCTGGCTGCTCATCGTTGGGCGGGAATGGCTCGGGTTGCGCCGTTCCGGGGCAAAGTGGAACCTGGGCCTGCAACCAATGGGCGGCAAGATGCTGCTCTTGGCCGTGGTTTGGGTCACAGTGGTCGTTTTCTCGCTCGTGGACATCCAGAAAGACCAACAACTCTTCATGAGCCTTTTCATTGCGGACCACAGCGCTCGGGTAAATTGGATTCAGAGCATACTTCGGACTGGAATCCCTCCGACCAATCCGATCTACTTTTACAAACATGCTGCTTCGATGCGTAACTATTACTTCTGGTATGTGGATTGTGCTTCGGTGGCACAGATCTCACATCTGCCGGCTCGTGCCGTCTTGACCTCAAGTTGTGTCTGGTCGGGATTCGCACTTGCTGCCCTTATCGGCCTGTATCTTAAGCATTTCCTCTCTGTCGGTACTCGGTTGCGAAAGCAGTTCTTGTTGGCTATTTCCCTGTTAGCGGTGACTGGACTCGATATTTGCGTCAACATAGTGGACCTGTTTGTCATTCATCGGCCGCCTTATCTTGATTTCGAGTGGTGGTCGCGTGATCCGATTTACAGTTGGTACGCTTCCGTTCTCTGGGTTCCGCACCATGTAGCTGGTTTGGTTTGCTGTATGTTCGCATTCTTACTGGCTTGGATGGCCGGCGAGGATCGCCAACAGAATCGCCTTGCCAGCTTAGTGCTGATCGCATTCGCCTTGGCAAGCGCCTTTGGCCTTTCCATCTTTGTGCCGTTTGGATTCTTTCTTGTAATGCTGGCATGGGGATTCTGGCAGGTCACCGTTGAGCGCACCGCTCGCCCCGCGTTGCTGTTGGCCGGTGGTGGCATCCTGGCCGCTGTGCTTCTTATTCCCTATCTTTGGGAATTAACGCACGACGGATCAAAAATGCAAGGGGGGGGGGCAATTTTTGGCCTTTCTGTACGAGAGACCTTTCCACCCAATGGCTTGCTAGCATCGCCGCTTCTCGAACACCTCTCTTCGGTGCATCCATTGGCCGCGCGAAACATTGCCAATTTAATCCTTCTGGTGCCTGGATATGCTGTCGAACTGGGCTTTTATTTGATCGTCCTGCTCCTGTACGCGATTTCCACTTGGCGTGGCATGGCCCGGAACACACCTGAGCAACGGTCCCTCGTGTTCATCGCTGTCGCGATCATTCCTATCATCTCTTTCATACGGTCCGCGGTCTTGAGGTCCAACGACTTCGGGTGGAGGGCAGCCCTCATCCTGCAGTTCCCCCTGCTTCTCCTAGCGTCAGAGCTGATCATGGGATGGCGACTGCAGGACCGTACGGGCGTCGGATCATCGAACCGCCAGCCGTCCCAACTGCTTCGTTCGACAGCTAGTCTCGCCCTTGGAATTGGGGTAATAAGTACATTTTCCCAAATGCTTCCTCTACGTTTCGACGCCCAAATTCTCGAAGGGCGGTTCCGAGCAAATGGCAACCCCCAGCCGGGCATTTTTTCCCACAACGCGTATACATCCTATCTAGGTTACCGGCAGCTCGCAAATGCAATTCCCATCAATTCAACTGTGCAGTTCAACCCCAGCAACCCCTGGGCAGTCTGGAAGATGGTCGATGTACTGGACGTTAATCATCAGGTGTCGATAACGTCGGATGAGCCAGGATGTGGCTCTGAACTCGGCGGTGATCCCAGCGGCTGCCCTGCAATGGCAGCGGCTATTGATGCACTTTACAAGGGTGCTACCGCTGACGAAGCGCGCATCATGTGCCACCAGTATGGGACTCAGTATCTCATCGCCAAGATTTACGATCCTGCCTGGAATGATCAACGAAGTTGGGTGTGGACACTTAAACCAGTGGTGTCGGATCCGGAATTCCGCGCGCTTGACTGCCGAGAATGACACGCATTAGCGGCAATTGCAACCGCGGTCTCGTGGGAGTGCTTGTGAGCTTAAGCCTCGACAGATGTCTTCGTTAGTTCAAATGTCACTGAAGGCCGCCGTACAAATACATACAAATAGAAAACTGAAGTCGCCAGCAAGATGAGAGTGGCGGGCCGCAAGAGCACGACGGTGAGTATTTTTCCAAATGTCCCCGTCGTGCTCAAATGCAAGCGATCAGTGAATATGAGGAGAACGGCCAACGGAATGTCCCCGGTCAGCAGGATTCCCGCCGTATTGATCACAAGTGAAGTCCACGCGATCAGGCCGTCCTCGGCCCACAGCAGTGCGCAGGCGGGGACAGTGAGCAGCAGGAGTTTCGCATCGTATGGCCGATGATAGTTCACCAGCATGGTAAGAGGCACGATTGCAGCAAGCGCAAGCCAATCCCTCGCATGCGAGGAGCGCGACCTGAAAGTGCGAATTGCCCAAGCTAGCAGAAGCGTCCCACACACAAGATAGCTGGCCGGATTGTAGATGCGCGGATCGTCCCGGAAAACACTGACAACCGATTGCAGGTCGATGACGATCTCAAGTTCGTGGATTGCGGAAGAAGTGGGCCCTGGGTCTCTGATATCGCCATGTGCCGAAGTCGCCAGAAGATTGCCGTGCAACTCGTGCATCCAATGGGGAGCGACGTTTGAAACCCAAAGAACGGCCGGGAGACTCAGCACCAGGGTTACGACGAGCGTTTGTAGTGCGCGTTTCCTATAAGACGCGCCTCCTATCAAGAAAAACAACCACACGAGCCCCGCATCTTGCGGTTTGGTTACAAGGCTGACCGCAAGAAAAAAGATGCCGGCCGGTACAAACCGCTCTTTAAAGAAACACCACACGGCAGCGATGCAAAGGCTTACGGCGATACCCGCCAGGTTTCCACTTGAAAGGATGACCTCGGAATTTGCAAGCAAAAGACAAATCAGAAATAGAGAAACACGCGGCGCCGAATTTCCCGCAAGGTCCCAAACCAGGAAAGCATCAAAAATGATGCAGCAGGCTTGCAGGGTCAGCCACAGAAGATGCGCCGGTCCCCATGCCAAAATCGCTAAAGGTGTGGTGAGGACTAGTGCAGTGGGCAGGTTGATGCATATGGGAATGGCTCGGCGCAGCAGATTAGAGCGTTTGAGATCGGCAGGGAATCCCCTTCCGGCCTCCTGGTACACGCGCAGAAACTCGGCTTCCTGGTAGGGATCTCTGTGTTCAATCAGGCATCGCGCGCCGTAATAGACTGCCTGAAAGTCAGCCATCCCACCGGTGGTTTGGGTGAGGAAGAACCCCCACACGATGGAGATTCCGCTGCTTAGCAACATCCAATACAGACCGGTCCGGCGCACCCTGGACATGCTTGCAATCATCCTCACCGCTTCCGGATCTTAGATAGCCAAGAAGCGTCAGCAACCAATTGAGTCGGCTTGCTTACACTTTACCTCTCAAAATCATGGCGCGGTACTGGGATTGTCGGAAATAAGCAGGCGCATTTCTTTTATATACAATTCTAATGAGTGCTGCGGCAGCGTTTGTTTGGAATTGGTTGATTGTGGCAACGGATGCTACAGGAAAAGCTCGAGGGAGGGACTTCGGACACTGGTAGAGTGTCCTCCAAATCTCTCCCCCTTGAGAGAAACCAAGAAGATGACCTGCGCTTCACTGGCCCACGGGGGCGAACCTTCGGCTGGCAGGCAGAACTGTTGTACTTCCTTATGCGCAGTTGCGGCTGACCGCGCATATTGAGGAAGCGCATGCGCTTACAACGCCGGAGACTACTCGGCTTTATCAAGCGCCTTCTTCGCTCTCGGGTCGTTAACGGGAGATTGGTCGGCCAAATCCAACGTCGCATTGTGCATCCGGCGTTTACCCGATGCAGCTCCAGCGGATGAGACTGTCCTTCTAAGTTCTGTCAACAAACCAATTTGTGCCGCTTACATTCTAGACTCGGGTTCAGCAAGTGCCTGATTCCATCGACTAGAGATCAGCAAGCAGTTTCGTGCTGACGTCGTTAAACGCAGTGTTAATGCCGCTAGCCAGGGCGTTCATGCCGGCAACCGCGCCGAAGGCGATCAGGGCTACGACGAGGGCGTACTCAACCAAGTCCTGGCCTTCTTCCCGCGCCATCAGGTTCTTGTAAGCAACATACATCTTGAGCATCAGATCGTTCATTTTTGTTTTCTCCTAAGCTTGATTTTGGTTTCCAGCCATAGGCCGGGTTAACTACTTTCTAGCAAGTCTGGTTCCATTCCAATTTTCAGCATATTTTTGTTTAAAATCAATAACTTATAAGAAAGAGCCGGACTCGATTTGTAAACTCCTGTATACATGCAAAGGTGCGAAAGGCCCCCTCTCGTATACATGACACTAAAGTGTATTCAAGGAGATAACCCGTTTGGTGTCAAGAGATGACGTGCCAGTTGGAGAAAGCTCGCTGCCACCAATCGCTCCCTTGGAAAATGATGGGAATCCAGAATGCATCCCTCCACCCAAAAGCTTGCCGGCTCAAGGACGCGCCAGCGGACTGAATTCGAGCACATCACCGCTCTCGGACCGCGTCTCCCTCACGGTTCCCGCAGGCAGTTCAATGACGGAGTGCGCCGACAAACATGCCGAAAGACGCCAAGGGGGCACGCTGTGCCTGACCTTTCTGATGCGGTGCTTGCGATCAAGATAGACCAGGTCAATAGGGAACTGCATGCCGAACGTGTGGACCGACTCACACGGTATGATCCACATTCCCTCACCGGGGGCGAGCCCCTTTCGCCCCAACAAGCCCTTGGCGCGCGACGGGCCTCTGTCTGCAAGTTCAAGATGGCTCGCCAACTGAGTGCGCCGGGTCACGTTGAGCACGTGTAGCCGCGTTGCCGCTGCCGGCGGAAGATGTCGAAACAGGCGACTTCGCAATTCTGGAAAGAACCAGCGTGACAGATTCATTGGCATATCCTGGCCTTCTCGTTCAGCAGAACACGGTTGTGTAAACGGGTCGTTCAATGGAAATGTTTTCGACTTGAGTGGACCGAAGGAGAACGACTCAGAAAGACAGAGCCCCGGCGAGCGAAGCTCACCGGGGCGGATCAGCAGGCTTTCGATTCTCCGCGATCAAGCCTGAATGATCAGGTTTGGTTGGTTATGGTCCTGTACTCGCTCCTCCACCACCGCCGCCGCCAGAACTACCCATACCTCCTTGATCGGTTGTTAAAGTCTTCTCCGGCTTCATGCTTTCGATCAACTGCTCGACGGGCATGGTCGCCGGCGGTGTCGCTGGTGTGGTTTCAGCCGTTTTCGTGTCTGGATTATGCATGGGAATGGGCGAATTTGGAGGCAGGAACGCCACCGGGAATTTCGGTTCGGGCAGAGGTGCGCCGGCCGGGATCGGATTCACGATCTCAGGCGTCACGATCACGATCAGCTCGGTATTGTTCTTGGTCCTCTGGAGCGACTGGAAGAACCTGCCGAGAATGGGAATATCGCCGAGGAACGGAATCTTCAGAAACGTTTCGGATTCTGTGTTATCCAGCAGTCCGCCGATTGCAAAACTCTGACCGTCCTGAAGCTCGACTTCCGTCTTCACCCTGCGCATCGTGATGGCAGGCACCGTGAATCCGGAGATGGTGACGGAATCCGCGAAGTCAAGAGCGCTGACTTCCGGAGCTACCTGGAGGTGGATGGTTCCCCGAGGCGTAATGGTTGGAATGAAGCTCAGCCTGACGCCGTAATCCTTGAACTGGATGGTGATGACCGCTCCAGAGCCTGCTCCGGCGCCCTGGGCCACTGGATAGGGGAATTGACCACCCGCAAGAAAGCTGGCTTGTTTGCCATTTTCGGCGAGCACATTGGGCTCCGCGAGTGTTTCAACCAGGCCCCTTGTTTCAAGGGCTTCGATGGTTGCTCCGAGGTTGATCCCCGGATAGAAGGCAAAGAGTTGCAGTGCACTCGTTAGAGAAACCGTGGTGGCCGTTGAACCACTGCCGGGGGTGAGAACTGGCGGCGAAAATCCTCCCGTCGAAACCGACCCAATCGTGTTTCCCGCGCCGGTGCTGAAGAGGTTGATGCCAAGCTGGTTCTCTTTGAGGCGGTCGACGGCTTCGAAGCGCACCTTGAGAAGAATCTGTGGCTCGCCTGCGGGTACATCCACGTTCAGAAGGTTGACCACCTTCCCCGCAGTGGCGGCGATGGTGACTGCCCGCGCAGAGCTGTTCAGATCTCTGACCGTGCCGCGGAGAAAAATGTTGCCATCTTCTTCACTCACTTTGAGAGGCTGTCCCGGAAGCTCGGCTCGGAGTTCTCGCCGCAATGATTCGAGGCGGTCGTTGGACACAAAGTTGCTGGCGCGCACCGTCACATTGAAGAACTGGCGGCCGCCGCTTGCATCCCAGAGGATCAGTGTGGTTTCTCCTGGGGCCTTGCCGTTGACCAGTACCTGGGTAGGGCTCATGGCAATCGCTTCGGCAAAATCGCCCAACCCGACCACGATGCGAGTGATCGGTTTGGCCAGATCGAGTACCACCGACTTGCCGACTGATACCGACAGATCATTTGAAGAGTCCTGCGTGGTAGGACCGACCGGCTGCAGGACCGGCTGAGGGACCGGAGCCGGCGGCTGAGCGTCCGGTACCTTGACTTGTGGGGTGGGCGTGCTGGTCTGAGCGGCTGGCGTTCCAGCCTGAACGGCCTCTGCAGCAGCCTGTGCATGCAAGGCCGGATTGGGGCAGAAGACCAAGGTCATTGCGCTAACCAAAGCAATCGTGAGTGCGAGTCTTGCTTTCACTGTTGTCCCCCGGGAGAGGCGAATTTTTGTTCGGTCCGCTGCGCGCCGTTAATGACCTGAATCGTAAAGGGAGGCGGTGGAGGAGGTTTACGCTGGGTGGGGCGAGGCTTGCCTGCAAGCACTGCCGGCTTCTGACCGGTAAACAGGGTCGCCATTTCCGTCTCGGGAACCGGAGCAATCTTTATATCAAGAGGATTCCGTAGCACCAGCTGGATGCGCATCTGGCTTGCAGCGAGGGAGAGGTCCTGTGCCTCCTGCGGCGTAACCAGCAGGTTAACAACCTGTACCTGCTTTGGTTTGCCTTCGCCATCCTTTTGAATATCCGTACCGGCCGACAGGACTTCAATATTTTGAAGAATCGTATGAGATTCCGTGTTCTGGTTATTCCCAGAGTTTGGAGGGACACCCGAAATCAAAACGTCGACGTGCATTCCGGGAGTTACAAAACCGGCCACGCCCACGACATCATCGACTTTGACTGCGCAGGCTCGCATGCCCTGTGGAATCGTCGCGGCAAGGCCGCCGCCGGATCCCAACGGAGCGAGACGGCTGTCAAGAATCGGCTCGCCTGCGTAGATGTTTGCGATCACACCGCGGCCAATCGCGTTTTTGGGGTCGAGAATGGCGCCCTGCGGAGCCGAGCCTACAACCTCTATCGAGTTCAAATCGGCTGGCGCCAGCACGGTGCCTATCTTGATGTCTTTCGCTGCCGCGACCAGGTGATTCGTTGTCGGCGCCGATCTCGATGCAGCCAGCCTCGAACCAACCAGTTTCCAGACGAGGATAGCGCTCATGGCCGCAATCACGAAAGCGACGCTGAGAATGATTAGAAGTCTTCGGTTCATTCAGAATCCTGTCTACACCAGATGTGCGGCCGTTTCGCAATCCGCGGAACCCTCGTACTTTCATAACAAAGGGTTACGGCGAACGGATTCGCGCCGAGTTTATGTTTCCTGCTTGAGCCCCAAAATTAGGATTAACGGAAGTGAAGTATAGCACCATGGCATAGGTGCTTAGTCAACAAAAAAAGAGACAGTTAATCGAAGGTACCCGAACGGCCAACCGATGTTTTACTGCGCGCTCAACAGCGCAAAATCAGTTCATCTCTCCAGCCACGAATCGTCAATTAACCCTCTAAAACACTGGCCGTTCACCGCGCTAACCGAAGCTGATCAGCTTGACCGGACCATATATTCCTCGGCCGCAATTACCGTGGGATCGCAACACCCTTAGTTACTTTCGACTTTATGCCCCATCCTTCCATTTTTGAATAACTGCTTGGCCTTTTCGAAGATTCGATCTCTAAGGCATCACCGCTTTTATCTTCCATTCACCTATCAAGGGGCGGCTGGATTGGTCATGTGTAATTCAAGGCAGGTTCCCAAGAAAGCAGAATGAAAAAGGTCGAGTTCAGGTATCCTAATCAAAAGAGCCCCGAACCGGACACACCCACTCTTTCAAATCCCCAGGAACGCGCCGATCATCAGCAAGTCGATCGGACCTAACAGTACTAAGGGCATCCAGCCCAGCACTCCGCGAATGTCACCAAAGCACCTCGCTGCATGTAGAGTAGGAACAAGCCAGTAGTGAGAGGAATCCGAACCGGATATGAGGTCATCCCGTCCGATTTCACTTTTTACGCAACCTCCGGCGGAGAGCCGAAGACCATCGGCATTCCTGGTCTCATTCCTCGCGCATTGCACCGTTGTGGGAGTAGTGGTTTACGGCTTCTTGTTCGCGCCGCGAATTAATATGAATGCCGCGGCGGATCGGTATGTTTTGCGGGACGTCGATTTGAATCGCCCGGATCCTGAAAGAAAGCGGCCTCTCGCAGACAGCGGTCTCTATCCCGGCGCGCGCCCTGATGAGAAAACGAACACTCCGCACGGAAGCTTGGCTGCCCCTTCATCGGCCCTGCGACAGATTGAGCGGAAGGTACTTGCCGACAAGACGTTGATTCAACCTGATACGAAACTCAACAAACTGCTTCTCAAGACGACGCCGCTTCCGTCCTTATTGTTATGGTCTGCGCAAAAAACAAAGGTGGAACTCATCACGCCGCCGGTGAAGCTCAAGCCAGTGACCGCAGAAGTGCGCCCGTCGATTGAACTTCCCAATCAGGAGGTGAATCTTGCCGATATCGCAATCTCCTCCACGCCGTATACAAAGCCGACTGTGATGCCGGTTCCAAGCAATACCTCTCCGATAGCGGTTCATGGCCTGGAAAAAACGCAGACGATTCCTGAGACTTCTTCCATAAGTGCAGATCAGAGCTCTTCCATTGCGGTCATGTCGCTCTCCGAACTCCGCTTGAACCAAGGCCGGGTCGTTCTTCCGCCTGCCAACCAGACCGCTCCGGGCTCTCCCACGGGGGCGTTGGCGCCGGGGCTTTCAGGCAATTCCTCTCAGGCCGGAAAAGGAGATCCGTCCAGTCGAGGCGAAAACGCAGATGCGAGGAGCGGGCAGGGATTGCCTGGGAATCCTTCGGGGCCAGCCAACGGTAAGAATGGAGTTGGCTACGGAAACTCGAATTCCAAATCCGCTCAGGGATCAGGCTCGTCCGGAGACCAGGGAGGTGCACCGTCATTCACACGGATCAACGTGCCGCACGATGGCAAATTCGGTGTTGTGATTGTCGGTTCAGCGCTCTTGGAGGAATATCCACAGACAGGTGAATTCTGGGGTGACCGGCTTGTCTATTCCGTTTACCTGCACGTCGGCCTGTCCAAGAATTGGATCCTTCAATACTCTCTTCCGGCTTCAGCCGATGCAGCAGAGACCGGAGGCGTAACTCATCTCGAGGCGCCTTGGCCCTATTACATTGTTCGCCCTGATGTAAATCCCGCGGACGTCGGAGCAGATGCGTTGATGATTCACGGGTTTGTCAACAAAGCAGGGCATTTTGAATCGCTTGCTCTGGGCTTTCCGCCGCGTTTCCCGAAGGGACAGCGCATATTGGATGAACTGGCGCAGTGGCAGTTCAGACCCGCGACGCTGAATGGGCAAAATGCGAGGGCAGAGGTCCTGCTGATTATCCCGGATACGGATTGAGTTAGCCTTGATCCGACAATATTTCAGGGATGTTTGTAACGCTTACTGAAAGTGCACCGGCAGTTTTCAACCTTGTGCTATCGCAATCCCTGAGTAACTGTATCCCGGAGCCGCCGCACTCAAGTCGACGCGACCATCAGAGACCGGGGCGGAGAGAGCGGCGACCCTGCGCAGAACTACGAAAGGACACGGTAACTCAGGAATTGCCGTAAGTTGGCACGGCAAGATCCTTTGCGGGCAAGATCGCGAAGAAGCCTCCACTATTGGAAAAATAATGCTCGATAGTGACTCAGAGCAGCGTCTGAAGGAACTATCCTCAGCACGCACGAAAAGAACGCATCAGTCTCGACGCGTTTTGTCCTGCTCATACATTGGGTCCGGCGGCTAACCGTGGGCGCGGATCTCTTCTGCGGGTTCTTTCAACCGCTCCAGGAATCGATCGAGAGTCTTCTTGTCTGCCCCATTCTCCCGCAAAGCCTCTCCGCTCCTGGGATCTACGGCTCTTGAAGGAACGAAGGCGAGCCCCAATCCATCGTTACCCCAGCGCACCACTCTCGACTGGACTGCGATGGAGTCGTCAAGATTTCTCCCTGCACCGTCAGTCCTTTGGAGCGTCATCAAGACCATGGTGCCCGGAAACCAGCGCTCCTCGGTCAGGACGTAGAATCCGCTCGAACTGACATCGGCGATCTGGTAGGCCTTTGGAGCGCTTCCCGTCCAATAGTAGGCAACCAGGCCCGGTAGCGGGTGCCGGTGCGCTCTCCGACGATCAGATGACAGCCAATTCTGGAGCCAGGTCTTCAGTGAATTCGGCCGACCAATCTTCAGCTCGAGGTTAGTCATCTCGTCTGACTCCCGAAAAATGGATTGTATATTCGCGGCACGGGTTGGCGGAGGAGTATGGATGTAAGAGTCGATGCCCGGTTGCTTTTTCAACGAGGTCACAGTTCCGGAGGCATTGGGTGTTGAAACGAATGAACTGGAGAGCCGCTCAAGCCGGCGCTCCATTTCTCCAGCCACGCAGATCACGAGTTGATCTCTTGGCTGGGTCTGTGAGGAATAGATGGTATGCGCAGGCAGCACCAGCGCGCTGGCCGCTTCTTCCTTTAATGGCTCAACCGTCGAAGTAGGAAAGGATTCGACCTCTTGAATTACGCAGTAATCACTATCCAGATAAACCAGGTCGATAGGAGAAAGCCCCCGCGCCGACGGAATCCCTCGATAAGGCATCATCCACAGCCCGCTGTCCGGCTTGACAGTTAGCCTTTCGATCAATTCTCTAAGTTCGCCCGCACGGGCATCAGCCACCGTGACTTCCAAGCTGAGGAAGCTTTCGCGAGTCTGGTTGTACACGCAATATTTCTGGCTATCCATATTCCCTCTACCTCCTGCAGCCTGCCAGTCTGCAGGGCGCCCCGCAACAAGCCGATAACCATTCAACCCATTCGATCCCGCCGATTCTCGAACCCAGTGAGAGCCGAAGCAGATCTCTAATCCCGAAGTACTAAACCGAATATCGAAGAATTTGCCCCGGACAGGTTTTGAGCTGTCCCCAAAACGAAGCTAACAATACCCAGCCGCACCAGAGGCGGAGCATTTGGCCTGCATTGGCGCGGGTGGATACGCCGACACGGAACCCCGTTCGACTCCCACCCGCACTTTGACGCTGCCTCCGCTACTTGACTCGCGTACGCCGACGCTGAATCAGAATGACCAGCAGGATGACAAAGAGAACGCCGGCAACAACCCTGATAATTGTCGTTTCACCCATTTCAATTCTCCCTTTTGTTCAAGAGGACGCTTCCTCTGCCGACATCAAAACCCGGCTCGGAAGACAATGCTTCCGCGACAAAGCTGGGTTACTTGACGCGAGTGCGACGACGCTGAATCAGAATGACCAGCACGATGACAAAGAGAACACCGGCGACTACCCGGATGATCGTGGCATTGTCCATCTCAACTCTCCCTTCTTTAGTGGTTGAACATCGTTTTGAATGACTGTGCCATGATGATCGCCGCAGGACCGATGACCACGACGAACAAAGCAGGAAAGATGAAGAGCACCAGGGGAAAGAGGAGCTTGATCGACAACTTTGCTGCCTTCTCTTCAATCTCCTGAACGCGTTTTGTCCTCAACATGTCGGAATGGACGCGCAATGTTTTGGCGATGCTGGTTCCGAACTGTTCGGATTGAACCAGCATGGAAACAAGATTGCGTACGGAATCCACGCCGGTGCGGTCCGCCAGATGCTTCCATGCATCGGAGCGGGCGCTGCCGGCTCTCTGCTCAAGTGCCACCATTCCGAGTTCATCGCTCAGTACCGGTTGGGCGCGGTGCAATTCTTCTGCGGTTCTGGCGGTTGCCTGGTCGAGGCTGAGGCCAGCTTCAACGCAGATGACCAGCATGTCGAGAACGTCTGGCAGGCCACGCCGTATCTTCGACTGCCGGTTGGAAATCAATTTCCCCAGTGCGAAATCAGGCATGAGAAACCCTATGCCTGCGCAGGCGATGTAAATAAAAATCGGGCTTTTGCCACCCAGGCCAGTCACCATGGCAATCGCACACAGCAGAAGCGGGCACAACACCTTGGCGCTGTAAAAGAACTTCACCGCGGTGTCTTCGCGAAAGCCGGCAGTGATCAGACGCTGCTGGACAACGGATACTTCCGCCTCGGACCTCGGCACCACACGCTCGAGGTGCTCGACCATGCCCCCGAGCAGATTGCCCGTGTCCTGGAGCTTGATCTTCAAGCTCCTCTGCTTGACTTGCGGGTTGATCGCGGCGGCAATGCGGGCCTGGATAGCCTCTCGATAGAAGATCAGCAGACCGCCGCTCGCGATCAGCAGGAAGATGGCGCAAAATGAAAGAACCGCTACTCCCATAACTCCCCTTTACACGTCCATGTTGACGATCTTGCGAATGATCAGGCCGCCCACAACAATCATCCCGGACGCTGTGTAGAGCAGCTTGACTCCAATTGGCGTAGTCCACAGCAAACTCATCATCGTCGGGCTGATGAAATACAAGGCGCATCCCAGCACGATCGGCAGCAAGGTGAGAATGATCCCGGTCAGGCGCCCCTGCGCTGTATGTGTCGAAACCTGCCTCTTCAAGCGAAAACGTTCGCGAATTACTTCAGCCGTTTTCTCCAGCACCTCAGCCAGATTGCCGCCGCTCTCTTTCTGGATCATGATGGCCGTAACCACAATCTGCAGATCCTGCGTGGGCATGCGCGTAATCATGTTTTCCAGGGCCGTCTTCAGCTCAAGTCCGTAGTTCTGTTCGTCATAGCAGACCCGGAATTCAGAACCCACCGGATCGGGACACTCGCGGGTCACCAAACCCAGGGCAGAGTTGAGGCTGTGTCCCACACGCAGGGCGCTCACAATCAGATCGAGCGCCTCCGGCAGTCCTTCCTCAAATTTACCCAGGCGCTTGGTTCGCTTGAACATTACGAAACCGATGGGCGCAAATCCAATAACCAAGCCGCCCAGAAGTCCAAACAGCACCGCGCCGGTGCGCAGATAAATCAGATATGCCGGGATCAGAAAGCATCCGACGCACATCATCCCCAGGCCGCCGACCGTCCACTTCAGGTCGGCCTGGTAAAGCATCCGGCGCAGACGCGGCGTCAACTCCACTCGGCGCAGCATCTTGTCGATCCAGGGGATGGTGCTCAAGAGCTCGTTTTTTCGGATATCGACAAGAAGGTCGGCCATATCCGACTTTGTCTTGTTCGTGGCCAAAGCCGAGTCGAGCCGGGCAAGCATGACCTTGTCCTGCTGCGAAGCCCCCGACCCGGTGGCAGCCGCCAGCAGGGCGACAACTGCAAACACACCCAGAAATACCAATACGATGATCAGGCCCATCGCTGCTTACCTCCTCTGCTCAACTCACTTCGGTTACGCGCTCAAACAAGCTCGGCGGCAGGAAGATGCCCGCTGTGCGGAGCTGTTCGAGGAACCTCGGCCGGATGCCGCTGGGCTTGAACATACCCAGTACCTTGCCGTTCGGTCCGATCCCTTTTTTCTGGAAGGTGAAAATTTCCTGCATGCTGATGACGTTCTCTTCCATGCCCGTGATTTCGTGGATGCTGACGCACTTACGGGTGCCATCGCTGAGGCGAGTGCACTGAACGACAATTGTGAGTGCGGACGCAATCTGCTGGCGCACCGTCTTTTCCGGAAGGCTTAGATTGCTCATCGCCACCATCGACTCAAGCCTGGTCAGCGCATCACGCGCCGTGTTGGCGTGAACCGTGGTCATCGATCCCTCGTGACCGGTGTTCATGGCCTGCAGCATGTCGAACGCTTCTTCGCCGCGCACCTCACCGATGATGATGCGGTCGGGACGCATACGGAGGCTGTTGATCAACAATTGCCGCTGCCGCACGGCGCCCTGTCCTTCGACGTTGGGCGGGCGGGTCTCGAGACGTACAATGTTTTCCTGCGCCAGTTGCAGTTCGGCCGCATCTTCGATGGTGATGATGCGCTCGTTCTGCGGAATGTACTGCGACAGGATGTTGAGAAACGTCGTTTTGCCGGCGCCGGTGCCGCCCGAGATGAGAATGCTGAGCCGAGCGCGCACAGCCGAGGAGAGCAACTCCATCATCTCCGCTGAAATGCTCTTCAATTGAACAAGCTGATTGGCGGCCAGCGGTCCGGTGCCAAAACGCCGGATCGAGAGAGACGGTCCATCGAGCGCCAGCGGGGGAATAATGGCGTTTACGCGCGAGCCGTCGGGCAAACGCGCATCCACCATCGGTGACGATTCATCCACCCGGCGTCCTACGCGCGATACGATCCGGTCGATGATCTGCAACAGGTGACGGTCATCGCGAAACGCCGCGTCGGCACGAGTCAGCAGCCCGCCACGCTCAATGAACACGTGATCCTTGTCGTTGACCAGGATATCGGAGATCTTCTGGTCCTTGAGCAGCGGCTCGAGAGGCCCGAGGCCGAAGACCTCGTCCAGAAGATCGGTTTGAATCTTTTCCTGCTCGTCAAAGCTCAGCGGCACTCTGCGATCGCTGATAATCTCGCTGATAATACTTGTGACTGCCTGGCGCGCCTGGTTCGAATTGACGCGCGAAAGCTTTTCGAGATCCAGCTTGGAGATCAGGGTCTTGTGTACTTCCGATTTAAAGTTCTCGAGATTTAGATGTTCCACGTTGCACCATTCCCCAAAAAAGAATTTTCTTCGAGCCCAAGGTTCAGCCAAAAAGACTGAATCCCTTTTTCTTCTCAGGTTTTGCTGGCATTCCGCATGCGGTTCTTGCCATGTCCTGGATGGCTCTTGCGATCTGAGTGTCTTCCAGCGCCAGTGGGGTGGCCTCGTTCTGCATTCGCCGCACGGTCACATAATCACTGGGAATCTTCCACTGAACCGGCCTCGTCAGGGCCTTGGCGATGTGTTCTTCATCGACTCCACCCGAGCGCGGCATAAACCGGTTGAGCACGATCTCGAGATTGGAGCCTCCGGACTTGAAGTATTCCGAAATCAGCCGATGCGAGTTGCGCAGTTCGGGTATTCCCGCCTGCATCACCAGGTAGACCGTATCGGCGCGCTCCACCAGCGTGGTTCCGCTCAAATCGAATCTCGAGCCCGCATCTATCACGACGTAATCAAATCCCTGGCGCGCAATCGCCACAAGTTTTTCTACGGCTTCGTTGCTCACTTCCACCTGGGGAAACTTGCCTGGAGCCGCGAGCACTGAGAGGCCGGAGCTGTGTTTGGCTAGAACCTTCGACAAAAAATTCTGGTCCATGCGGCTGGAGTTCTGGAGTGCGTCGACGGTCGAGAACTGGGTGCTGATGCCGAGATTGAGCGCTGCGTCTCCCAGCGGAAGGTCGAGATCGATCAGCACCGTGCTCTGGGCGCATTCCTGGGCCAGCGACACGGCAAAATTGCAGGCAACGGTAGTCACTCCCGAGCCGCCCTTGCCGCCCAGGAACACCAGCACCTTTCCGCCTTCCTTGCTCCCGACTCGCGTCGAAGGACGGCGCGCCGCAGCGCGGCCCAACGCTTCAGCCAGGGCATTTGAGGCAATTGGCTGGGGAAGAAATTCGCGTGCGCCGGCCCGCATGCAACTCATCAACAGGCCTGGATCGCTCTGGAACGAATAGACCATCACGGTGACGGCGCCGTTTGCGGCGATCGCTTCGACCAGTTGAAGTGCGTATTGCTGATCGCTGTCGAGATCGATCAAGACCACGTCATAGCTTTGGTCCAGCATGCGCGGTACATCGTTCAGCTTGCCGGGATATGCGGTAAACTCCCGCACCGTCGTTATGTCCGATCCGGCCAGGGCAGTGGCGACGATTCTGCGTCGTTGGTCGTGCGGGCCGATCAGTGCAACCGACAAAGAGCCGATGCTGGTTGTACCTGAATCTTGAATTTGAGTCGCCATTCCGGGTTTGAAACTCCTAGCTACTTGCTTTATTGACGTTGTTCAATCTACGAGCAGCTCCGTGTGTGCCTGCCCCACTGCCAAACATGTCTCAATGTGTGAAGAAGGACATCAGCACTCCGATCGCGATGGCCGGGGCGTAGGGCATCTTGTGCGCTTTGGGATTGGAGAGCGTTAATTCCGGATCGGCATGCATGCCGCGCTTCCTCCAGTCGAAAAGCAGATTGCCCGTGCCTGTAAATAGTTCTCCCAAAAATCCCCCGATCGTCGCCCAGCCGATTGCCATGAAGCCACCCACAATGCCGGTCATTACCAGTGCAAAAATCAACTGTTTCGGACCCACCCATGCGCCGATCGCGGCGCAAAGCTTAACATCCCCCATGCCCATGCCGCCCATCCAGGCGAGAATTCCAAACAGCAACGCACCAAGCCCCAATCCCTCAAGGCTTTGGGCGATGCTGATTCCATGCCAGCTGGCAGGCGCAAACGACATTGCAACTCCAGCCACCAGGAACGGTAGAACCAGCCAGTTGGGAATGCGCCGGCTTCGCAAATCGGTGAAAGTTGCCACTGCGAGAACTATCACAGTCGGCCACCATGCGATCGAATGCAACTCCGGCTCCCTTCACCGCCATTGAAGACGCTTGACTGCTGTATGTATGCAATTGTCCATCCAAATCCTCATAAGTCAAGGACGTATTCTTTCAATATGTTACGAGGGTGTGGATTTGGGCCGGTGTACACGGAAGTTTACGGACTTTTGCCTGCGGTGAAGCGCAGCGTATACACCGCCAGATGCCGAATTGATACTGTCCACCCGCGGCTGCAAACGCCGACAACGGCGAAAGTTAACCGGCGAACCCCGGACTTTTTAACATCTGAATTCAGTTCGTTCTGCCAGTGCACCTCTTGATTCCTTCCGGGCAGCAGGTCTCCGGCGTTTCTTGTTTTGGCGCCGGCGAAAGAGAGGGGCGGCCCGCCCCGCAGTCAGCGATCATTCGCAGCACCCGGAGCAAGCCTGTGGGAAACCTGGAAGCACACCCGCTCCTTCGTAGGATTCCTGATCCTCATTTCCGCGATCGCCGGCCCCTACGCCACGAACATGCAATCCCCGTAGCTGAAAAAACGGTAGCGCATCCGGACAGCGTGGAGATATGCGGCCAAAACGTGCTCCCGCCCGGCAAAGGCACTCACCAGCATCAACAGGCTCGATCGCGGCAAATGAAAGTTGGTCAGTAGCGCATCCACGACACAGAAGCGATACCCTGGCGAGATAAAGATCTCCGTCGTGCCAGTGTGCGTCTTGAGCGGACCTTCACCAGCCATCTGCGCAGCCGTTTCCAGCGTTCGAACGACCGTGGTGCCCACGGCCACGATACGCCGGCCTTCATCGAGAGCGCGGTTCACTGCTTCGGCTGTGGATTCAGGCAGCGTGTAGCTTTCGCGATGCAGGCGCACCTCTTCCACGTTTTCAACGCGCAAGGGTGCAAAGGTTCCCAACCCCACATGCAGCGTGACCCGTGCCACTTCCACGCCCGATGCGGCGATCGCCTCCAAAATCTGCGGAGTGAAGTGCAGCCCTGCCGTTGGCGCTGCCATCGAACCGCGCTCACGCGCAAAGACCGTCTGATAGCGTTCGCGGTCCTCCTCCGCGTCGTTGCGGCGAATGTAGGGAGGCAGCGGCATGTGCCCGATTTGCTCTAGCGCAGCAAAGAAGTCCGGCACCGGGGCGAAGCGCACTACCCGCTCTCCAAACTCACCGCGCTCCTGTACTTCCGCCTCCAGCGCGACTTCCCCAGCAGGCGTTGGAAACATAAGCCGCTCTCCAACGCCTACCTTTTTGCCGGGCCTCACCAGCGCGCGCCACGTGTTTTCGCCCATCGGCTCGGTGAGCAGAACCTCGACCAGACCGCTCGGTGCATGCCGGTTGCGCACCAAGGTTCGATGCGCATACAGCCGGGCCGGGATCACTTTGCTGTCGTTCAATACCAGCAGGTCTCCAGGCCTGAGAAGAGAAGGGAACTCGCTGAACAGTCCATCCCGCACCGCGCCTGTGCTGCGGTCCATCGCCAGCATGCGGCTTTGTCCGCGCTGCTCCGGCGGTTCCTGCGCAATCAACTCCTGGGGCAATTCGAAATCGAAGTCTGCAATCCGCAGGCCGCTCATTGCGCCGACTTCCCAAAGTGCACAAGTGCCCGCAAGCGCGCTCTTTCGAGCGCCGCATTCAACTCCTCGCGTTTGGCTTCAAACTTATCCAGGGGCAGATCGGCGGGAACGTGCGTCCACTGGGCCCAGCTAACGCAAATGCGAGTAAACGGCATCGGCACCAGGAAGCGATCCCACGAACGCATTGTCCAGGCTCGCTCCGGCTCCAGATGAAATGCGCCGATTGGCGCACCCGTGACCTGCGCCAGCTTGATGGGTCCCATTTTGGTCTGATAGATCGGCCCGCGCGGGCCATCTGCCGTAAATATGGCGGTGCGGCCTGACTCAATCACTCGAGTGAGCCCCATCAATCCCTCGCGTGCGCCGCGTGAACTGGAGCCGCGCACCGCATCGAAGCCAAACATCCTCAGGATGCGCGTGATCAACTCGCCGTCGAAGCTGCGGCTGATCAGAATCACGGCCCGCGAGCGGCGGAAATACATGGTGCAGGGCAGAACGCACTGGTGCCAGAAACAGTAAATCTCCGGTCCGGCCTTCTGGCCGTAAAGAACCGGTGTCACGCCCTCCTCGGCAATCACCTCGAAACGCCACGTGAGGCCCGTCAACCACACCAGCGCCCACACCAGGCGCGGAACCACGGCCAGCACAAGTCGCTGGCCCAGTGAAAATCTGAGGCTGGCTTCGGTGGTCACTCATGTCATTTTAGTGGACGCAGCCTGAACGCAGATGCTTCCTCTCCGGCCGCCTCTGCTCTAGCTGTAGCGCAGCCAGCGCATCAGTTCGGGCAGCGTAGCCCGCTTTCCATACATCAGGATGCCCACGCGATAGAGCCGGGTCGAGAACCACAGCACCCCATAGATGCTCGCCAGCAGCAGGCCGATCGATGCGGCGAACTGCCACACCGGGGGAATCTCAGATGCCATGCGCATAAACATGATGACCGGCGCAGTCGGCGGAAAGAGCGAGGCCGCCACCGACCAGAACGAATTCGAGTCGTTGATCACAAGCAGGATTAAGGCAAAGCTCAGCCATGTGGGAGCGGCTGCCAGCGGCATGTACATCTGCAATTCCTGTTCCGTCTCGCAAGTTGCGGCCAGTCCCGCAAATAGCGAACTGTAAAGCAGGTAGCCGAGCACGAAGTAGACGGGAAACAGAACGGCTTCCGTCCATGTGACGTTAACTGCAAAATCGCCGGTCAGCAAGGCAGCGGCAAAAGGCGAGAACAGAATCGCGGCGCCAGCCACCAGCCATATCGCAATCTGGGTCAATCCCACTGCGCCCACTCCGATCAGTTTGCCTGCGAGCAGGTCTCCGGGTTTGGCAATGGCAAGCATCACCTCGAAGATGCGCGAAGTCTTCTCCTGGATGATCGAACGAGCCACGTTCATGCCATAAATCATCGTGGTCATCGAAAGCAGAAAGGCCATCACATAGCCCTTCCAGAACGACGCTTGGGCGTTGCTCTTCACGACGCTGCCGTCTTTCTTTACCTGGAAGGTCTCGATCGAGACGCCATTCACCAATGCATCCGCGGCAATCCGTTTCATCCCGCCGTCGGTGAGTCCTTCATCGAGCATGGCGTGATTCAGCGCGGATTTCAGCCGGTCCATGGTGATAAAGTCGCCCGACGATTGCGAGGCGTATGTGGCTGTAGGAGCGCTTCCAGCGGGCGTCTGCACCCAAAGCACTCCATCGATCGCCTTGCTCTGCACTTGTTTCACCAGCGATGCCCGCTGTTCCGGCGTTGCCGGTGCAACCACGTCTACCTTCGCCTTGGCTTCTTTGTCTCCCAGGAGCTGGTTGCGGATTTCGTTGGCCAGTCGCGGGTCAGAAGCGGCAACAGCCATGTGCCGATTCGCGCCGAGGCCAAGACTCGCGAGATAGCCGATCCCGACGACCAAGGCAAACACCGCCGGCAGGCCCACCGTGGTCATCCTGAACGCCCGCCCGCGCACCTGTTCCATGTACTCGCGCCGGGCGATGAGAAGCATGTTACGCATCAGCCTTGCCTCCCACGGTCTGAATAAAGATCTCTTCAAGCGAAGGCTCGACCAACTCGAAGCGGTAAATGGTGGCGGCGGCCGAGGCTTCCTGCAGCAGCTTTTGCGCGTTGCCGTGCGGTTTCAGCCGGATTTCCGCGTGGCCTGAGTAGTTTTTGGCATCTGCAATCTCTGTGCTATTCAAAAAAGCAGCGCTTCCTTCAAACTCCACAACCACATGGTTGCGTTCGTAGCGCGACTTGATTTCGCGCATCCTGCCCGCCAGCACCGCTTCGCCGTTATTAATCAGGCAAATTGAATCGCACAACTTCTCCACCTGGTCCATGCGGTGGGTCGAAAACAGGATGGCCTTGCCCTGGTCCTTCAACTCCAGCAGCGTGTGCTCGAGCAGCTTGGCGTTCACGGGATCCAGTCCGCTGAAAGGCTCGTCCATCACGATCAGTCCCGGATCGTGCAAGAGCGATCCGATGAATTGAATCTTCTGTTGCATGCCTTTTGAGAGCTCTTCCGTTTTCTTCTCCAGCACGTCGTCAATTTCAAGGCGCTTCGTCCAGTCCGCTGCTCTTTTGCGCGCCTCTTCCTTGACCAACCCGTGCAACTCGCCAAAAAAAACCAGTTGCTCCAACACTTTCATCTTCTTGTAGAGTCCGCGCTCTTCGGGTAGATAGCCAACCCGCTCCAGGCTCTTGCCCTCAAATGGCTGATTAAAAAGATTGACCTGTCCCGAATCTGGCAAAGTGATGCCCATCATCATGCGGATCGAACTGGTTTTGCCCGCTCCATTCGGACCCAGCAGCCCAAACATCTGGCCCGCATCGATCGAGAGGCTCAAGTCGCGGACGGCAATCTTGTTCTCGTAGGCCTTGGTGACTCCCGCGAGTTCAACAACTGGCATGGATTCTCCTGCCGCTCTGATTGCAATCGGATGACGAGGACCCACGGGAACGGGTCACCAATGAAGTCTAGCAAAGCGTGGCCGCCCGCTTCCTGTGGCATTCGCGGTTTGGGGAGTTGTGCGTTTGCTTAGCTGTGTTTGTTATATTCCGGGGTTCCGGCAATCGACAGAGCGCTCTTTTTATCCCCATGAATGTACCAATAGCACCAGTCTGTCTCGTGAGCCGGCTTTTCCGGCGATGCCACCATATCCCGATAGGAGACCCGGCCGTACAGGAAGATATTTTTCTCCCACAATTCGATCCGCTCGAACTCCTCGGTGGTCTTGCAAATCGCGCGCACATCATCCCGGCTGAAATTTTTGATTGCCACCGATTCGCTGGGAAGCAGCACGATCGGCTCGGGTCGCGCAGCAGGCTTCGTGTTTTCGTATTCAGGCGTGACAGGCAAACTGGTCTCATCCACTGCAATCTGCACCTGATCCACCAGGCTCACAATTCTGGCGGGCGAACGGCCGCGATTGGTGGCCATCAACCGAAAGCTGTTTTCCTTGGTCAGCGAGGGCTCAACCCGCACCACAATCCAGGGTCTCTCTGAATTGATGATGACCTGGGTCTGGGCGAGCGCGGCTTGCGCGGTGTCAAGCGCTGCTTGTGCCGTTGCAGCGCTCGCTTCTGTATGGCGCTCGATCTTTTTCAGCATGCTGAGGAAGAGCATGATACCCACGTACCCCAGCACCGCGAGCACGATGTTCGCTCCCCAGGCCACTCGCTCACGCCAGGTCCACGGAGGGACAACCGGTGCCGGCGGATTCACAATGATTTGCGGTGGCTGATTTGCAGCGGGTGCTTCATCGGCAGTCGGACTGGCAGGCGTCCCGGGCGTGCTCTTGACCGGATGTACAACTGGAGCGCTGGATTCCTGCGCAAAAACTGGCGCGGACAAGGGTGCAAGCACTAGCAGTAGAAGGAGCACCGCCGATCGCCATGGCATGATGCAAGAAATATATCAGTTCAGCTCGAGTCATTCGGCCTATTGAAGGCGCGCAGTATCGAGTTCAGCATCGAATACGAACAATCGTTCCTACATTCCCAAAATGAGAGCGAGATGCGCCATTCGATTCCGAAAGCCGACAGCGCTTAGACGCGTGCATCGTACGTCCGTGCCAATGTGCTCTGTCTCAGGCGGACGCCGAGTTGATGCTCTCCGGCTCGAAAACCAGGTCCGGCTCCGCGATACGGATCAAACGATGCAGATAGGCCCGTGAGATGCCAAGACTGCGCGCAGCGAGCGTCTTGTTCCCGTTATTGTCCCTGACCGCATCCATGGCCAGTCTCACCTTGTAGTCGCGAAGCTGGCGCTCAAACGAACCCTCGGGATTGTATTCGCCGATGTCGATGACTTTGTCTGTGTGCACGTGGAGCGGCAGATCTTCAGGCCGAATCGTTTTTCCGGGAGCGAGAATGATCGCTCTCTGAATCGCGTTCTCCAACTCACGCACATTGCCCGGCCAGGTGTAGCTCTGCAGCATCATCATCGCTTCGTTTCCAATCGCGTCCATCGGCTTTTGGAACAGCTTCGAGTAATGGGTCAGATAATGCATGGCAATCTGCGGGATGTCTTCCACGTGATCGGCCAGTGAGGGCGAGTTGATCCGCATCACATTGATGCGGTAATAAAGATCCTGGCGAAATTTTCCTTCTGCTACAAGCTTGGCCAGATCCTGGTGCGTTGCAAAAATGAGGCGAGCGCGCAGCGGGATCAGGCGATTGCTGCCCAGGCGGCTGAATTCCATCTGCTGCAACACGCGCAGCAGCTTGACCTGGGTGTAAAGGCTCAAATCTCCGATTTCATCAAGGAAAAGCGTACCGTCGCGCGCCTGCTCAAAGTAGCCTTCACGCGCTCCCACCGTGCCGGTAAATGCGCCCTTTTCGTGGCCGAACAGCTCGGCCTCGATCAATGTTTCCGGAATCGCTCCGCAGGAAACAGCCACGAATGGGCGATCAGAACGAGAACCAAGGTTATGAATGGCGCGTGCAATCAATTCTTTGCCGGTGCCGCTCTCGCCAGTTACGAGAACCGAAGCGTTCAGATCGGCCACGCGATGCACCAGTTGATATACCTGGCGAATCTGCTGGCTCGATCCAATGAGCCGGTCGCAGCTGCTGACGGCTTCAATGCGCTGATGCACGGTCTGAAGCTGCCGCTTGAGCGAGGAGTTCTCGCTCGCCCGGCACAGCATTGCTTTCAATTCCCGAATCGACGGCGGTCTGCGGCAGTAGCCGTATGCGCCCAGCCGGACCAGTTCGACCGCGGTTGAACGAAGGCCGTCATCGGCCATTACCACGGACGGTACCTGTGAAGCAATCACGCGGCGCGCGCTTTCGACCCGGTCCCTGATCGATGCATTATTGGAGTTCAGATCCAGAAGAACGACATCGCATTCCGCCGCTTCGACCAATACCTGGACTTCATCCACATCCAGCGCCCGTTGAACCTGGAACTCCTTCCCCAAAGCCGAAGAAAGAAGGGGTTGCAGCGCGCCGTCTTCTGAAAGCAGGCCAATCCGAATCATAAGTGGTCGGTCTCTTTTCCTTTTGCGCCAGCGTAAAAACCTGCGCAGTGATTCTCCCCGGGGGACTCGTGCGGGCCGATGCGACGGCACATACGCTGGGTTGCGATCTGTGCCGGGATGCCTATTTTGGGAAATCTGTCCATTGTCAATCCAAATATCGTATTAACTCTTCAGAAAGACATCTCGCCCCGTGATTCTCATCGGTGCATCTGCTTGGGTCAATACCACCTTGGTGTAACCAGAAGGTTACTTGCAACACAGACACCCTCCCCGCGGCCGCTTAGCTTCAGGCTTGGGACACTCGCAACATGTTCCACGCACGCGCTTTGCACCGCTTTGGGAATTTCAAACCCGTGTTGCAAGTTCGCTAGTTGTATTGATCGACTGCCCGCATCATAACCTGAGCACTGCGGAATAGTGAAGCAGGAACTTGGACGCTTTAGGACACTGTAATTCTTCGGTAACAGTACCAGCGGTTTAGAGCCTACAATCACACTTCCGCTGAGGTTACGACGCGGGTAATGTATTGCTTATGGAAGCCACATCAACCGAACAGGCCCCCCTGCCGGCATCCGTCACCCCCGCGGGAACAACCAATCCGTGGTTACGCCTCTTTAATCGCGTGTTCTCCCGGCACCTCACAAACATGGCGCTCCTGCTGATGCTGCCCATGTTGCTTGTGCCAACCCTGAGTCTGGGGAGAACGCTGCTGGTCGATCCTGACATCTGGTGGCATCTGGCCGACGCCCGCTTCCTCTTCACCACGCACCACTTCATCCAAACCGACCCCTATTCGTTTGTCGTGGTAGGACAGCGCTGGCTCAATTGGGAATGGCTCGGCGAACTGCCGTTCTGGTTTGCGTTCCAGTCAATGGGGCTAAGAGGAATTTACCTGGTCACCTGGCTTGGGCTCGGCGCCAATGTGCTGTTCGTCTACTGGCGCGGATACCTGACCTCGCGGCACGCCGGGGCTGCGCTTTGGGCGGCCGGCATTGCACTGTTTCTCATGGCCGTGAACGCAGGGCCGCGAATGATCGCCTTTGCCTACCTCGCCATGTCGGCGGAGATGGCCATTCTGGAGGCATCCGAACGAGGCCACAAAAAGCTGGTGTGGCTGCTCCCTCCTCTTTTCTGTTTGTGGGTCAACCTGCACGGAACCTGGTTCATCGGACTCTGCCTGCTGGCGCTCTACATCGTGTGCGGCATGTTTGACCTCAAATTGGGCTTATTTGAGCAGGAGGCCTTTGCACCCGGCGACCGCAACCGCATGTTTGCCGTCTTTGGCACCAGTGTGGTGATGCTTTTGGTGAATCCCTATGGCTGGCGGCTGCTGTGGAACCCGATCGACATGATGCTCAACCAGAAAGTAAGCGTCGGCACCATCACCGAGTGGCAGCCGCTTGCTCTATCTTCGCTTGAGGGCAGAGGAGCATTGGTCGCCATCGGCCTGATGATCATCGCCAACTGCATTCGCGGCCGGAAGTGGAAGGTCTACGAAATGGGGATCGTCTTCCTCTCCTGGTACGCGGCCATCTCACATCACCGTTTCACTTATCTCGCCGCGATTCTGACCACCCCGATGCTTGCCCGCGATATCCAGCGCAGTTTCTGCACCGAGTCGGATGAGAAGACCATTCCCGCGATGAACGCGGCAATCATTGCAGCCGCAATAGGCGTGATGGTGTGGATGTACCCCTCCGAAGCCACTCTCAAGGACATGCTGGCCAAGATGTTTCCCCTGCAGACGATTGCGACAATTCAACCCTCGTGGCGAACGCTCGATTGGGATTATGTAGGCGGCATGATGGACTTTCAATCCAAACCCAATTTCATGGATTCCCGGTTTGACAGCTTTGAACATGCCGGGGTGATGCAGGACGAAGGAAGGATCATGAACCTGAATGATTCCTTCGAATTGATGGACAAATACCACATCGATCACGCTCTGCTGCGAGAGAGCATGGGGCTTTCTTACCTGCTGCAGCACACTTCCGGCTGGCGTGTGGTGATGCGGGAAAAGGCTTGGGAAGGCAATTACATTCTGTATGCGAAAGACCCGGGAGCAGCCGCGCCCGCTTGTATCCCGACCCAAACGCCCAGTCAACATTGAGCGAATGATCGGTTGGATCGCTGCCCGAATCCATTGGCTCCAGAATGCCTGCTGCAGTCTTTGCGTCGAACTACTCTTTTGAACTCTGTGACATCCATCGATTTTCGATCGCAGGTTTTCTCGATACCCAAAACGCGTGATATGCATCACAAAATCTGCAGACGATTGATGAAACCATGGATTTGATCGTCGCCACTCTGAAACACGCTGCACTGGCTGTCTCTCTTTTGGCGTATGGAGAATTGAAGTGAAGCTCGACTCCTCAGCTTTTGTTGCCGACCGTGAGTTGATTGAGGCGCTGGAAAAGCAATCCACGCGCGTCCTCTGCGAGGAGGACCGCCTTCTTTTCACGCAGGGAGAATCGCCCAAAGGCCTCTACATTCTCAAAGGCGGAGGAGCAAGACTATCGATGACCTCGCCGACCGGCGATATCATCATGTCGATTCCGGTCTCGCCAGGGTCATTGCTTGGTTTGCCCGCGCTCATCGGAAATCAACCCTACTCGCTGACCGCAAAAGCCCTCAAAGGGGCCGAACTGTACTTTGTGACCAAGTCCGATTTCTCGATCCTGATGCTCAACGAGCCCCGGTTGTCGCTCAGCATCCTGCGCGTCCTCGCAGCCGAAGTCCGCACCGCCCGCTTCGCCATAACTGAGTTCTGAGGTGCCGGCGCGTCCCAATCCAACTCGCACGCCCAGCCAACCGATGAATTAGCATCCAGAGTGTGCCCGGCCTCGATACCCCAATCATGTACGTGCGCGGCGTGGGCCCGCGCGTGGCGGAAATGCTTGCCGCCAAAGGCATTCAAACCGCCGAAGACCTGCTCTACCATCTCCCCTTTCGCTATGAGGATCGCCAGAATCCCCGCAGTCTCGATGAACTGAAGCCCGGCGAAACGGCCAGCATCATTGCCGAAGTGCGCGGCGCGGCCTTGCTCCGCACCCGCCGCATGCCGCTCTTCGAACTCACAGTAGGCCAGGGTCGCCTCGCCCTCAAGTGCATCTGGTTCCACGCTTCCTACCTCGAAGGCAAGTTTCACGCCGGCCAAACCGTAGCTCTGTACGGCAAGGTCGAGCCATCCCGCTCCTCAAGCAATCTCAAAATGATCCAACCCCAGTTCGAGTTGCTGCCCGATGCCAGCGACGACGCCGAAACCCGTCTTCTCGAAGTGGGCCGCATCACTCCCGTCTACGAGTCCCTGGGAGGCAGTCGCCTCGCCTCGCGCTGGCAGCGCAAAGTCATCTTCAATCTCCTCGAGTCCGTGCGCGGGGCGATGCCTGAGTGCCTTCCGCAGACCATGCTCGCCCGCCTTGACCTGCCGGCCCGCGAAGCCGCCCTCCGCGAGGTTCATTACCCGCCTGAAGGCACGCCGCTCGCCCAGTTGCAGGCCTCTGCGACACCCGCTCATCGTCGCCTTATCTTCGAAGAGCTGTTCTTCCTCGAGTTGGGACTCGAACTCAAGCGCCGCCGCATGCGCGACCGCCCCGGCATCAACTTCGCCACCACCGACAAGGTTCGCGAAGCGATCCGCGAGGTGCTTCCCTTCCACCCGACTGCGGCGCAGAAACGCACCCTCGGCGAGATTGTCTCCGACATGCGCCAGCCCAGCCCGATGCGCCGCCTGCTTCAGGGCGACGTCGGCTCAGGCAAGACGATTGTTGCTTTGCAAGCGATGCTCGTTGCCATGGAAAACGGCTACCAGGCTGCCCTCATGGCTCCCACTGAGATCCTCGCTACGCAGCATTTTCTGGCTGCGCGCAAGCTGCTCGAGCGCTCCTCGCGCCCTTATCGCATCGTCCTTCTCACCGGCTCGCTCGACGAGGAACGCAAGCGCGCCAATCGCGGCCTCATCAATCGCGGCGAAGCGCAACTCATCATCGGCACCCACGCGCTGATCGAAGAGAAAGTCGAATTCGATCGCCTCGGCCTCGTCGTTGTCGATGAGCAGCACCGATTCGGTGTCCTGCAGCGCTTCAAGCTGATGAAGAAACCCAATCAGGCTGAGCCCGACATGCTCGTCATGACAGCAACTCCCATTCCCCGCACCCTGGCCCTTTCGCTCTATGGCGACCTCGACGTCAGCGTGCTCGACGAATTGCCGCCCGGCCGCACGCCCATCGTCACTCGCCGCGTCCCCGGCGAGCGCGCTGAGGAAGTTTGGGATTTCGTCCGCATGCAGGTGGGGAAGGGCCGGCAGGCCTACATCGTCTATCCCGTCATCGAAGGAGCCAAAGACGACCAGCCCGAGCTAGATTTCTCTCACGACGACCCCGAGTCCGATTCCGCATCTGCCAAAGCAGCGCAGCCACCGCCCCGCAAGTCCGTCCGCACGGGCAAAACGCCGGACCTGTTCGCCGGGGCAGGGGTCTCGCCGTCATCGCCCCCTTCTCGAAATGCCAGTCCAAAAAACAAGACAGCGGAGCTGAAATCCGCAGTCGAGATGCACGAGAAGCTGCGTACCGGCCCGCTTGCCGGCTTGCGCGTCGGCCTGCTGCACGGCCGTCTTGATGCCGACGAGAAGGAGATCATCATGCGCCGTTTCCAGCGTGGCGAAATCCATGTTCTCGTCGCCACCACCGTGATCGAAGTAGGCGTCGACGTGCCCAACGCGACCGTCATGGTGGTCGAACATGCCGAGCGCTTCGGCCTCGCGCAACTGCACCAGTTACGCGGACGCGTAGGTCGCGGCGCCGCCAAAAGCTATTGCATCCTCATCACCGGCCCCCGTGTCTCCCCGCTCGCTGAAGAGCGGCTCAACGCCATGGTCCGCACCCAGGACGGATTTGAGCTCGCTGAATTGGACCTTTCCATGCGCGGCCCCGGCGAGTTTTTCGGAACCCGTCAGGCAGGACTCCCCGAATTCCGCGTCGCCAACCTGCTGCGCGACAGACAACTGCTTGAGTTGGCCAAGCAGGAAGCTGTCCGCTTTGCCAATGCCAATGCCGAAAAGGGCAGGGAAGCCGAGGGTACGGAGGCCGAGCGCGCCCGCGTCTGGGCCCGCCTCAAGGAAGCATGGCAGCGCCGCTACGGCTTAGTCGAAGCGGGCTGAAAAATGAAATTGAACTGCGTTGAATTTGGCGCGATCAACGCGCGCTTGACCGGTCCGGTTCCCCACCTTCGTTGCTCTTTAAGAGCTCCGAAGGTGGGAAATCTAATGGCTGTAGTTTTTATCTATGTCAGATAGTTCAGCTGGTGCCGAGCACAGGTTCAATCGGCCCACAGCTTTTCAGTCCTGAGCTTCTGCCAGCACCGGAACCCGCCGCAGCACAGCGGTCAACCCGAATGTCATCAGGAGCACTGCCGGCCCCGCAATCACCAGCCACGCCGCCAGCGCATGCCCCGCCAGGCTACCTGAAGTCCACAACATTTGCGCCGCCGACCGATGCACCAGCATCGCGGCCTGCTGTTGTCTCGGTGCGAAGAGCCACCCGCCCATCCGCACGAAAGGGATGATCAGCAGCACCTGCAGCGGCATCGCCGCATAATTTGCGACTTGAATGGCAGGCAGATTCAGCTTAAGCGTCAGCGCCAACATCAGGCAGAGAGCCGTCGGAATCCCCACCACGGGAAGGCAGCCGATCGCGAAACCCAATGCAAGCGTCAGCGCCAGCCGTTGCGGCGAAATCCCCTGCCGCAGCCAGGCTGCCACTTGTCTCTCTCGCGTATTGAGCCATCTGCCGATCATTGCCTTCAACTTATCGGTACGATGTTCGTGGGCCTTTGGATTCACGTAAATTTCCAGTGAACGTACCAAAGCCGACACCCGCCTCGAGAGTAGTGCGATTTTTGGTTTTTGGCTCTACCACCTTAGTAGTATCTCCACTCACTGAAGTGGAATATCGTGGGCAGTCTTGTTCCCTCTATAAAAGGGTCATCTTCACAAGAACCGAGGGGGTCGGAAGAGGGAGCGTTGCTTCTTCCGTCAGGGAATGTGGAATTGCTGCCCATTCCCTGGCCCCGGCCACCAGCGGCCCCCATCATCCCTTCCTATCACGCTCTTAGAGACACCAAGCCCCGCGCTCGCATCGCCGCGAGCACCTGCTCCACCTTCCAGTCCAAGGCTTCAGTCCCATCTACCGTCACATCGGCATTGACCGCCGAAGGCCGCACATATTGGATACTCGATGGACGCACCGTCGCCTCATATTGCTCTCGCACCGACTCAGCCTTTCGTCCTCGCTGTTCCGTGTCGCGCTTGAGGCGCCGGTCAAAACAGACATCATCCGGCGTGTCCACATACACGCGCAACTGGTACAGCGCGAGCAATTCAGCGTAGTAGAGCGCGAACAGCCCCTCGACCAGCACAAACCCGCCCGCTTGCACTGTCTCCGTTTGCTCCGGAATTCGAATGTAGGTTGAGAAGTCATAGAGTGGCCGCTCAATTGCCTCATTCCGCGTCAACGCAGCCACGTGCGCTGCCAGCAGAGAACTCTCAATCAGCGCTGGATCGTCGAAATTCTGCCGTGCCCGCTCGGCCAGCGGCAAATGAGAAAGGTCACGGTAGTAGTTGTCGAGAGGGAAGTGGACTCCCTCCAGTTCGCGCGCCAGTTCAACCGCCAGTGTCGTTTTTCCTGAACCCGACGCCCCCGCGATCCCCATCACCACCGGAGGAAACGGCAGGCTTGTCACACGCCATCCGTCACTCATCGCGTCCCGGCTCAAGCCTCCGCTTCCAGAAGCGTTGCAATCCAAACCACCAGCCGCTCCAGCAAGCTTGCGAGTCGCCGTTCCACCAGCCGTGCCGTCTCGAAAACCTCCTCGTGGCTCAGGCGCTGCGTGCCCAGGCCGGCGGCAAGATTGGTGACGCATGAAATTCCCAGGACTTCGATCCCCATATGGCGCGCCACAATAGTTTCCGGCACCGTGGACATGCCCACCAGCGTAGCGCCCACCGCGCGAAAGGCCCGAATTTCGGCCGGTGTTTCAAAACTTGGGCCGCTCACCGCCACATAGACGCCCTCTTCGAGCGCGAGCCCATCATCGGCGGCCGCCTGGTGGGCGAGGTCGCGCAAACGCCTCGAATACGCCTCGCTCATATCAAAGAAGCGCAGCCCTGTCCCCTTCCGAGTGGCGAATCGCGGCTCATTGGGCCCTACCAGCGGATTCCATCCCATCAGGTTGATGTGATCTGCAATCAGTACGAGCTGGCCGGGTTGATAGGTGTGATCGATGCCCCCCGCGGCGTTGGTCAATACCACGGTTTTTATCCCCAGCATTCCCAGAACACGCATCGGAAACGTCACCTCTGCCGGAGAATAGCCTTCGTAAAAGTGCACACGTCCCTGCATGAGAATCACCGGCGCACCGCCCAGCCGCCCCGCAATGATTCGTCCCGAGTGGCCCTCCACAGTCGACTGCGGAAAATGCGGAATGTCGCGGTAAGGCACAATGACCGATTCGGTCACCGCGTTGGCGCCTGCGCCAAGACCCGAGCCCAGCACAACCGCGACCCGAGGTGCCAAGCCGCTCAGCTTGCCGCGCAGGAACCTTGCTGCCTCAGCCACCTGATCGAAGTAGGTCATATATTTACCTGAGAGAAATGCTCTTGCATATTCTACAGGCTGCGTTGCAACCGAACCGGGCCCCTGCATCAAGAAGAGTTAAGCTGGGCTCACGCGAAACACGCATGTCTGACCCGATGGAGGTGCCGTGCTATGTGCCGGAATATCAAAATGCTTTTCAACTTCGATCCTCCCGTGACCGACGAAGAGGTTCGAGCGGCATCGCTTCAGTTTGTGAGGAAAATCAGCGGATTTACAAAGCCTTCCAAGGCCAACGAGGAGGCATTTCTCGCAGCTGTCGATGAAATCACGATCATCTCTACCCAACTGCTTGCCTCGCTCGAAACCAATGCCGCTCCAAGGTCCCGCGAAGAAGAAGCAGCAAAGGCAAAAGCCCGTGGCGCGCTGAGATTCCGCGATCGCGAAGGCGCTGCATGAAGCAGATCGTCGCTGTTATCTTCGGATTGGGTCTCGTCTGCAACGCATTGCTCTTCGTGCCGCAGGTCATCGCGGTTTGGCGCAAAAAGAGCGACGAAGGCATCTCGCTCATCACCTTCGGCGGCTTCAGCGTGCTGCAGGCTATCGGTATAGTTCACGGTATCTATCAGCAGGATCTGTCACTCATTCTCGGCATGGCGGCGAGCCTGCTCAGTTGCGGCACCGTGACATTCCTAACCTTCTTCTATCGCGTACGCCGCACACGCGCCGCAGTCGGAGGCTAAGGGTGCGGCTTACCCACCAGATTGGAGCGCATGGGCTGGTTTTGTGGGTGGATTCGGAACTCTCCATAGAGTAGTTCTCTGAGGATCGGGGTCGGACGCTGATACCAGCTTGCCCAGGAGAGCGGTGTATCACCATGGGCATCCTTGGCGTCGACTATCGCACCTGCATCGATGAGCAGACGGATCGTCTCCAATTCACCGAAGGCAGCCGCGCGATGAAGCGGTGTTTCGCCCTTGGTCCGGCAGTCCCGCATAAAACCGCCCGTCTCCACGCCGGGCTTGGTAGCAACATTCGGGTTGGCTCCATGCGACAGGAGCACGACGAGAACGCGGTCATACAAGAGGCGGTCTGTGTTGCACAGCGCCGAGTGAAGTGCGGTCTCCCCCGTGTCGGCAAGCGGCTCGTTGACCTGTGCCCCCTGGTCCAGAAGAAACTTGCAGAGCCGCCAATGCCCATGGAAAGATGCGGCGTTGAGGCCAAGGTTCTCTCCCATCGAGTCGAGCGATTCCCCGTGTGACAGAAGGAAGCGGATGGCGCTGACGTCTCCGTAATACGCGCAATGCTGTATGAGGGAGACGCCGCTCTCATCCTTGTGGTCCGCGGAATACCCGTCGGCAAGCAGGTCAAAGACCAGTTCCGTGCGACCGTCGACAAATTCGGTGAATATGTTGTTCGGCTGGGGTGCCATCGGGAGATCCTCCGATGGAAATCCTATCCCAGAAACAATCCTGCCATCGAGCCATCAATCAGGTTCGACGCGTTCCTCCCACCCATTCGGAAGCCGTTACTTTTCATGCGACAGGTTCTGTGTGACCTTGTAGTGTCCAGGTGTGCCCGTCACCGCGATCGGAATCACCGCGCCGGCATGTTTCTTCTTGAAGAAAATGGCAAACGGCTTGAGTAGTACCGACTTGAACCCGGTGGTTACGTGCGAGATATCCGATTTCATTTTGAGATTACCGACCAGGTGAACTGACTTGTCGTCAAGATTGAAGGTGCCGCTGAGATCGGCCTGCGCGCCGCTGATTTCAAACGTGAGCTGCTTCGTGGAAACGATGCCGTCCCGAATCGTTGCCGGGCCTTTCAATGACGACAAGGCGTCTGTCGCTGCGGCGGAATTTGCATCACCTTTGCCCGAGCCGGCATTGGGCGAATCGATGTCTTGTGCTCGCAGGCTGAATGCCGAAAGGCTTCGCTGCGTATCCCGGTCTGAAGCTCGCTCGGCAGGGGCGTCAAATACTCCATCCACGCGAAGACGCTGAAGAAATCCCGCTCCGTTTCTTACGGGACCTACATAGGCATGACCGTGTAGCGCCACAGGTCCTGTAATCGGGACTTCGCCCTGTTCAAAGATCCGCAAAATGTCCTGCGCTCGCCCCCTGTCGACTTTGAAGTCGATGTTTCCGGCCTTCGGCGCGCCGGCAATGGATCCGGAAGTGTGAACGAAGGTTTCGCCGCTCTTGGCCTCGACATCTTCAAGCGTGACGTCGCCATTGATCGCGTTCACCATGCAGCGCACGGACGCCGCAACCGGCGTGGGTTCGCCCTGTTCTACGGCGAAGTCGGGAGTCAAAGAAGAAGCTTCAGCCTGTATGGCGGCCAAGCGGCCATCGAACTGCCCGTTCGAAGAGAGTGTTCCGCGAATGTCTCCCAGATCGTGCAGCCTTACTGACGAAAAGGTAAAGCTGCCTGAGAGCGGGGTCGCTCCAACATCCTTTTGGTCGAGCGGTCCAAAACTTCCCCCGGCCTGAATGTGGCCGATAGGTTTCGCGTTCTCCATGTCGACCGCGTACGTGACTGGCTGCCCTTTATGCAAATTGCGGAGTTGCAATTCGCGAATGGGAAATGATAAACGCTTTCCGTCGTCGTACATCACGTCAAGCACTGAATCGTGGGCGACGAACCGCTCGATCATGGTGTCCGGCCCGGTAAAATCCGCACTGCTGCCGGGCGGAAAATCCTCAAGCATGGCGCGGCTTCCGATGGCAGGGACGATAATGTGCAGCCCCGTCACATCGACAAGTTGCACTCTTTGGCGCAGCATGAACAGATCGCTCCATCGTCCCTGCACAAACAGCGTTTCGACGGTGCCCAGCGGAGGCAGATCGGGCGCGGATTTACGTCGCAAGATGATGCCTGTGGCCATAAAGCCGGGATGCGGAAGGTATGTGCGGTGATAGTGCGTGATTTTTACTTGGCTGGCAAAAATATCTTCGAGCATGGGATGGATCTCGCGATAGCGATAAGGCCAGTTGGCGCTGATGAAGTAAAACCCGGTTGTCAGTACGATAAGCGCAACAATCAAGCCACATGTCCAAATCATTCTTCTGCGCCGCGATTTGAGTGGTGGGGATGCCTTTGCAGGCGGAGAAGTGGTCGCGGTTGCGGAGTCACGCTGGAGCATGGCGGTCACCGTGGGGAACGGCCTTCGCGGGTGCTTCAGCGCAGGCTTGCCTCCTTGCTCAGGCGAAAACGTCCCGAGTCACGGATGCATTCTCTTTGGAAGCAGATTGAGTGCAGGAGCGTTGCCTGAAAGGGGATTCACATTCCCTCGCGGCTCTATCCCAGAAACATCCCCGCAATCGAAGCCGAAATCAGGTTGGCCATGGTTCCTGCGAACATCGCTCGCACGCCAAGTCGCGCCAGGTCGTTGCGACGCTCCGGCACCAGCGCACCAATCCCGCCGATCTGCATTCCAATCGATCCCAGGTTCGCAAACCCGCACAGCGCGAACGTCGCAATCGTAAACGAGCGCGGCAACAGCATTGCTTTCTCCGCACCCAGCGCGATGTACGCCACCACTTCATTCAGTGCCATGCGCGTGCCCAGCAGGTCACCAATGGCCCTGCAATCGCGCCACGGAATTCCGATCAGCCACGCCACGGGTGCGCCCACAAATCCCAGGATCTGCCCCAGGCTTCCCGGAACCCAATGCAGCCCGGCGTGCATGTGCACCCAGCCGAGCAGGCTGTCTAGCAGCGCCACCAGCGCCAGAAAACTGATCAGCATGATGGCCACATTCAGCGCCAGCTTGCCGCCATCGATGGTGCCGCGCGCAATCGCGCCAATCAGGTTTTCATCCTTGTGCAGTTCATCCTTCGGGATCACCACACGGCCTTCCGTCGCGGGAACATCTGTCTCCGGCACCAGCATCTTCGAGATGAGAATCGTTCCCGGCGAAGTCATGATCACGGCCGCCAGCAAATGCTTGGCCGCCACGCCCTGTGCGATATACATGGCCATGATGCCGCCCGATACATGCGCCATTCCGCTGGTCATAATCGTCATCAGTTCACTGCGCGTCGCTTTTGACAGAAACGGCCGGATAGTCAGCGGCGCCTCCGTCTGCCCCATGAAAATCGACGCGGCCACATTCATGCTTTCCGCACCGGAGATGCGCATCGTCTTCAGCATCACCCACGCCAGCGCGCGAATAATGATCTGCATCACGCCAATGTGGTAAAGCACCGCGAAGAACGCAGAAATGAAGATGATGGTTGGCAGCACCTGAAAGGCAAAAATGGAGCCAAGCGAAGTGTTCGGTGTGCCCAGCGCCCCAAACAGCACGGTCGTGCCCGCAGCCGTCGAGGCCAGCATGTTGTTTACAACGTCGCCCGCCCACGCCATCGCCCGCTGCCCGTAGTCGAAACGCAACACAATAAACGCAAAGACAATTTGCAGGCTCAATCCCCATGCCACGGTGCGCCAGCGGATATGCCGGCGGTCTGTCGAGCCAAGCCATGCCGCCAACAACACGGCCAATATCCCAAGCACCCCCGTATATCGGTCCAAACCGGTTGCTCCTTGAGTCTCCAGCTATTTGAATGCGCTTTCGATTACCTTACAGCATTCCGCGAACGAGACTTGGGAGTTTGGCGCTCAGCCGCGCTGGATTCTGTTTTCCGCTTTTCAGTCAGAATAGGCGAGAGCTTGCATTCTTCGTTGGGTCAGGCGGAGAGATACGGCAACAGCGCCAGCCAGTTACCTACCGCATCGCATTCCTCAAATACTCTTCCGCCTTCTCCCGCGTAAAGATGCGGCTCACCAGCGGAACAGCCTCGGGAGCGTCTTTAGCAATCACGATGGCGCGATTGAACAGCTCCAGCGCCTCCGGCAACATTTCAGGTTTTGTGGCGTACAGCGTTGCCAGCGGCTGCCCCTGTTCCACCTTTGCCCCGCGTCGTGCGTAGAATGCGATGCCCGCATGCGGGTCCACCGGCTCTCCTGCCTTTTCGCGCCCCGCTCCCAGCCGTTGCACCGCCCAGCCCAGCGCCGTTGTATCGATCTCGGCGACATAGCCGCTGTTTGACGCATCGACAACGTGCGTTGCCCCCGGCTTGTGAAACCCCTGCAGATCGTCGAAAACCGAAACATCTCCGCCCTGTGCCGCAACCATTTCGAGAAACACCGCCAGAGCCGACCCATCGCCGAGCGCCGTCCCGGCCATCGCGTATCCCTCCTCCAGTGTTGCCGCCTTCCCGCCCAGCGCAATCATCCATCCCGCCAGCCGCAGCGACAACTCACGCAGATCCTCACTCTGAGCCGGCTGCTCGCCGCGCAACAACTCCACGCACTCCACCAGTTCGATCCAGTTACCAGCCATCTGGCCAAGGGGCTGTCCCATGTCGGTCATCAGGGCCACCGTGCTGGTTCCGGCGGCCTCAGCGGTGACCACCATCAGTGCCGCCAGGTACTCGGCGTCTTCGCGCCTGCGCAGAAATGCCCCCGACCCCGTCTTCACGTCCAGCACCAGGGCATTCAGTCCCGCGGCCAGCTTCTTGCTCAGAATCGACGCGCAAATCAGCCCCGGACTCTCCACCGTTCCCGTTCTGTCGCGCAGTGCATACAAGATGCGATCCGCCGGGACCAGCGTCGGCGTCTGGCTCACGATCGCCGCCCCACATTTCTTGAGTACTTTCTCAAATTCCGGCAAAGTCAGCGCGGTGCGAAAGCCGGGAATCGCTTCCAGTTTGTCCAGCGTTCCGCCCGTATGCCCCAGCGCACGGCCGCTGATCATGGGCACCGCAACCCCGCAGGCCGCCGCCAGCGGAGCCACCAGGAAGCTGGTCTTGTCGCCCACGCCTCCGGTCGAGTGCTTGTCTACTGAAACTTTGCCGAGACCGCGCGGCGAAAACTTCTCGCCCGAATCGCGCATGGCAATCGTCAATGCCTGCGTTTCTTTCAGTGTCAGGCCCTTGATCCACGCCGCCATGAGCCACGCAGCCAATTGCTCCAGCGGAATCTCGCCGGCAACGGTCCCCGTCACCAGAAATCCAACCTCGCGCGCATTCAACTCCGCCCCATCGCGCTTCTTCCGAATCAGATCAATCATGTGGAAGGGCGAGTTTGCAGAATCGGACATCACAAAAACTGGACCTCAATTCGCAGAATGCTGCTTATCGTTCACTACCTCGAACCTATGACCGTTGACCACTCATGGATCACTGATCACTGACCACTGACCCCTGACCCTAGCGTTTCAGCTTCATCTCGAATGCCAGCGGCAGCACTGCCGAGAAAGGCATCACGCGCGCTCCATCCGCCATTGGAAAGACCATCGGCGCATCCGGAAGAATGAACTCCGCGAGCACCTGCCGGCAGGCGCCGCAGGGAGGGCTCGCCGCGCCATTCAAATTCGCGATTGCCACTGCGGCAATGCGGATATGCGGCCCAAACTCCGCGATTGCCCTCACCAGCGCCGAGCGCTCGGCGCAAATTGTCAGACCATAGCTCACATTCTCAACATTGGTCCCCGTCACGATCTGGCCATCGGTCAGTCTCAGTGCCGCGCCCACCCTGAAGCCGGAATACGGAGAATACGAGTTGAGCGCCGTCTCGCGAGCTCGCTCCACCAGCCCATCAAGCTCCGCGTCGGGCTGCATCGGGTTTTCCTCGCCTGAGTGCATGAACCCTGAGGCTAAAGCATTTAGCCCTGCTTGTACATCCGCCGACCCGCCTGATGGTTCCCGACCCATCCGGCAATTCCCAAGTGACCCAATGACCAACGTACCCGAAAAGTTGTAGAACGCTTTACACGAAGGTGTGACAAAGGAGTAGAATCCGCTCTTGAAACTGTTCTTCCCCATGGGTATCCCGTATCAGCGGAAGAATCTCGCCAGGCTTCAAAGCCCCTTGATGAGGCAGCGATTCGAAACGGAGGCTGCATGAATTCGATGAACAGCTGGTCCGACAAATCCTCGTTACCCCCCCGCAAACGAGCTGAACGGCGCACGGTTCCCGAGCTCGCTGCCTACCATTGGAGTGGCGCAGGGTTAAGGCAGGAAGGCGTCAAAGACATCAGTTCGACCGGCGTCTACCTCCTGACTCGGGAACGCTGGCTGCCCGGCGAAATGATTTCCGTTACGCTGCAGCGCAAAGGCCCGCCGGAGCAAATTCCTGATCGCCGCATCACCCTGAAGACGACCGCGGTCCGGTGGGGTGAAGACGGTGTGGCGCTTTCGTTCGTTTTTCCTGAGGACCTTGACGTACGTCTGTGGGATAGTCCGCTGAAGCTCAGTACGGAGCACACCGAGCCGGAAGACATCCTGCGGGAATTCCGGGTAGCCGAAGCCATTGCGTTCCTGAATCGGTTATGTCCTTCCTCGACTGAAGAAGTTCGGCATTTGCTCCGCGAAGGGCTGAGCAACTACAGAGTGGCCGCGGCCGTTGAGATCGCCCTCAGAGCCGAAGAGGGGTTTGCCGCCATGCCTGAGGCCGACAGTTTGCGGATTTCTCCGCGCCTGCTTGTGCGAATTCTCGAGGACGGGTCATGGGCCGAAGCTGATTGGATTCAGCAATTATGGGCCGGGCTCCTGATTTCATCCTGTACTGTCGAAGGCAGAGATGAATCGAACCTTGCTTTTGTGGATTTACTCAGTCAGCTTACTCATATCCACATCCGCATATTTGTCGCCGCCTGCACCAGAACAACGAAGTTTGTATCCGGAATCGGACGAATCTCTTCGCGCCCGTTTGCCTGCACCACTGAAGAGATCATGAAGATTACCGGGTCGCGCGATTTGATTCGGATCGAACGCGATCTGGCTCACTTGACTGATTTGGGTCTGCTGGAAGCAAGGGTCAAGTCCAGGTTCTTTATGGCGGTCGACGAAGCCAGCGTCACTCCCACGCCCATAGGCCTGCAACTCTATGCGCGCTGCCGCGGTCATCGGGGATCTTCGCAGGATTTTTATAGAGGGGAGTCCTTGGAGATTCCTGTTTCGTAAAGGAATCTTGAGGCAAAGGGCAGACCACGATCGAAGCTGGAAAATCCAGATTCGCCGGAAAGTCCAGGGATCTCCCCCATCCTGAAATTGGAAACGCTCCAACCACGCGCGAGCTAATGGCGGGGTGCTCTGCGCATCTGCAACTTATCGCGGCCTTTTAATCCTTGAGTAGCCTTTCCACTTCGGCATGCAGGCGCTGCGTGATCGCCGCTTCGCTGTCCTCGGGAGCAAACCAGATCGGCTCGCCGACTCGCACTTCAATTTTTCCCGATCGGAACCACTTTCCCTGTCCTGTCATCAACTCATCCAGCCCCTTGATCGCCACAGGCAGCACCGCCGTCATCGCCTGTTTTGCCAATAATCCGATGCCCGGGCGGAACTGCGCCAGCTCCCCCGTCATTGACCGTGTTCCTTCGGGAAACACCATCACGTTCATTCCCCGGTCCAGCGCTTCTCCCGCGTGGGCAAAGCTGCGTTGAAAATCCCTCCGCTTTGGCAACGAAAACACATTGAACAAGGCCGTGACCAAGTAGTAAGCCGCAGGCCCAAACAACATGAATCGCCGTTGTCCTGGCAGTGGTTCCGGATTTCGAAAATGCCGAAAATCCTCCAGCATTTCGCCCGACATCGCGACTGCCATGCGTCGCCGCATCCGGCCCGGCAGCGCATATTCAACCAGCGGCCCATCGTACGTCGTCACATGGTTGCAAATCACCAGCATTGGCTCCCTATCGCCCAGCCCCGCTCCTCCAACCACGCGCGGCTTGGCCAGAAATCTCACCAGCGGCATCGCCACCGTCTCCAAAAAAACCACTCGCAGCCACTCCACCGGCTTCGACCACGGCCATCGGGGATAGACATACTTTTCCTTCCCAAACTCCGCCGCCTCTGATCCCTGGCCCCTGACCCCTGACCCTTTTTCCCTAACGTCGAGCCTCTGATCCCTGTTCCCTGGCCCTTGTTCCCTAATCCCTGGTCCCTGTTCCCTGACCCGTGATCCCCGATCTCTGCCTTCTTCCCCTCCCACTAGTCGCCGCAGGTCTCCCAGCGTTTGCGCCTGGTCCACTGCTCCCTCGGGTGGCGGAACCCCGAGCCTCTCCTCGAGGGCCGCAGCCAGTTGTACCCGGCCCAGGCTGTCGAGGTGCAAATCTTCTGTCAATCGCAGTTCGTCGCCCACCCCTGGCGGCTTTTCGCCTGAAATCTCGGCAATGAGCGCCAGTAGCCAGTCTTCGCCGGCAGAAAAGGTCTCTTTACCGCGTCCGTCCCCTGCCGCGGCAGCCTGAAGACCCGCCAGCCATGCCTCGACCGCCTTCCGCTTGACCTTGCCAGTGGATGTTCGCGGCAGGTCCGGCTCAGGCCACAGCACCCATCGCCGAATCCGCTGAAAATCCGCCAATCGCGTGTTCGCCATTTCCACAGCCGCCGTGGCCTGCTCGCCCCCGCCCCGCACCGCCAAAACCGCGCACGGTTCCGGCCCGTTGGGCGTTTCCATCGCCACCACCGCACACGCCGTAATGCCTCGCTGTTCCTCCAGCGCTGCTTCCAGGTCTTCGGGATGCACGTTTACCCCGGCCGCCGTCACTATCGTTTCGCTCTTGCGCCCCAGAAACTTCAGATCACCGGTAGACTGCGTCTCGGCCAGATCGCCGGTGGCCAGCCAGTCATCTTCGCGAATCTTCAGTTCTCCGCCGCTCCAGGTCGCGCTTGAAATCATCGGACCGCGCACCAGCACTTCGCCGTCCGGCCCCAGCTTCACTTCGCGCCCAGGCAGCGGCTTGCCGATGCTGCCCTGCGCCACGTGGAATGGGTGATTCAGCGTGATCAGCGCGGTGGTTTCGGTCATGCCGTAGCCCTGCACCACCACAAAACCGAGCGCGTTCCAGAACTGCTCCAGCCCTGCCGCCAGCGCACCGCCGCCCGAAACCAGCGCCCAGAACTTCAACCCAAAGGCCCGATGCACATCGCGAAAGCGCCACCACCGCATCCACGCCGAAATCCCCTTTGAAGCCGCGATCCGCTCCGCCAGGCCCGGGCGGCTCGCTTCAAGATGCGCCTTCAACAGCCCAATCACTCGCGGCACCGCGGCAAGCACCGAGATCCGTTCCCGCTTGATCGTCTCGATCAGGCGCGGGGCCACCAGTCGGCTCTCAAAGTGCACCTCCGCCGCAAAAATCGCCGGAACCCAAAGCCCCATGGTCTGCCCGAACACGTGGCTCAGCGGCAGCGTATGCAAAAAGCGCAGCGGATGAAAGAACTTCTCATAGCGCATGTAGGGCCGCGCCCCGTCCTCGATCGGCCCCACGCTGGCCAGCACGTTTCCATGGGTGTGCACAATGCCCTTGGGATCGCCCGTAGTTCCGGAGGTAAACAGAATCTGCAGCGGCGTGTCGTGCGACAGCCCTGCCACCGGCCCAGCCTCTTCTGCCGGCAGCACTGACTCCCAATCCTCAAACGCCAGCGTTGGGATATCCATTTCCTGATCCCCGACCGCCGACCCCCGCTTGATCCCTGATCCGTGATCCCTGCCCCCTGCAGGCGCAAGCTTGCTCAGCAGTACCGCATCCCCCACCGCCAGCCTCGGTTTCACATCGGCCGTCACCCGCGCCGCAAAATCCGCGCTTCCATACGCGTCCAGCGGCACCGCCAGCGCCCCGCGCAGCATGCACCCATAGAACGCCGCTACCCATTCGGCACCATTCTCTGCCCAAAGCACCACGCGATCACCCGGCCCAATCCCTCGTTGCTCCAAGAGCGCCGCAAACCGCCCTGCCAACCGCGCAATTTCGCCGTAGGTGGTCGCCCTGCGCCGCACCCCGCGATAGTGAACGACCGCGATCCCGCGATCAAACCGCCGAAAGTCCTCCAGCAAGGTAGCCAGGTTTTCCCGCATGGCACCCTCATCCTACCAGCGAGGAGTGACCCGGCAGCTCATCCCTTTCCGTTCTGAACAAACTGGATGCAGGAACGACTAGATGATGGACGAACGCACCGGGCCTCGATCCGCGCCGCCGGTTTGCGATCTGATCCCTAATCACCGATCCCTAATCACTAACCACTGACCCCTGACGACTGACCACTGCCCCTCGTTCTTTCGCTTCCTCTTCGCCGGAACTCGCGTTATCCTCTAGTGAGTCATGTCCCCGCAACACCCCAGCCCGGAGATCGATCCGTTCGCCTGTTTCCACCCTGTCACGGCCGAGTGGTTCGAGGCCGTCTTCGACGCCCCTACCGCTCCCCAGCGGCTCGGCTGGCCCGTGATTGCCCGTGGCGAAAGCGCCCTCATTCTCGCCCCCACCGGAACCGGAAAAACCCTTACTGCCTTCCTCTGGTGCCTTGACCGGCTCATGCTCCACAACCTGCCCTCGGTCGCCCAGGGCTCTCAATCTGGCGAGCAGCCAGGCACAGCCCCAACGCTTCTGACCACTGAACACTGTTCACTGACCACTCGCCGCGGGGCCAAAGCTCCGCGACCCGGCTGCCGCATCATTTACGTCTCCCCCCTCAAAGCCCTGGCCGTTGACGTGGAGCGCAATCTTCGCTCGCCCCTGGCCGGCATCGCCAACATGGCACGCCGGCGCGGCGTCCCCTTCCACGAGCCGGTAATCAGCGTCCGCACCGGCGACACCCCCCAGCGGGAGCGCGCCCGCTTTCTCCGCGAGCCGGCTGACATTCTCATCACCACTCCTGAGTCGCTTTATCTGATGCTGACGTCGCAAGCTGCCGAAGCCCTGCGCACCGTTGACACCGTGATCATCGACGAAATCCACGCCCTCGTTCCCACCAAGCGCGGTGCCCACCTGGCTCTCACTTTGGAACGCTTGGAAGCGCTCACCAAGCGCCCTCTTCAGCGCATCGGCCTCTCTGCCACCCAGCGTCCGCTCGAAGAAGTTGCCCGCTTCCTCGGCGGTGTGGAAATCGCTGTGGGAAACAAAGCTGCAACTGCGGAACCTCAACAGGTCATCGAAAATTCAAGAGTTTACGATGAAACTCTTCAAGGATTAGATGAAGCCATTTCAGGTGCCGTGGAAGCCCATGATGCCCGTGAGGTCGGCCCTCTTCGATATCGACCCATAACGATCGTCAACGCGAGCGCTCCCAAGCAGTTAAAGCTGAGAATTGAAGTTCCAGTTGAAGATATGGCGCGCCTCAATACCATGGAGGAAATCCCCAGCGGGCCTGCCTCGCAGATGCCCCGCCGCGTGTCGATCTGGAATGCGATCCATCCCCGCCTGCTTGAGCTCATCCGCGAGCGCAACTCCACCATTCTCTTCGTCAACAGCCGCCAGGTAGCCGAGCGCATGGCTGGCGCCCTCAACGATCTGGCCGGCGAGCCCATCGCCCGTGCCCACCACGGCTCCCTCGCCGCCTACCAGCGCTCCGTCATCGAGGAGCAGCTCAAGGCCGGCCAGATCAAAGCTCTCTGCGCCACCTCCACACTCGAGCTCGGCATTGATATGGGCGCGGTCGATCTCGTCATCCAGATCGAGGCTCCGCCCTCGGTCGCCAGCGGCATGCAGCGCATTGGCCGCGCCGGTCACTCGGTCGACGCCGTCAGCGAGGGTGTTTTGTTTCCGAAATACCGCGCGGACCTGGTTGCCTGTGCCGCCGTCACCAAGGCCATGCACGAAGGACACATCGAGTCCACCCGTTTCCCGCGTAACCCCCTCGACGTCCTCGCCCAACAGCTGGTCGCCATCGTCGCCCACCCGCCGAGCGCGCCAAGCCTCTCCAGTCCGAAGAAACTGAAAAGGATCCCCCGTCCAAACCCCGGAGCTTCAGATTTTGAGACCTGGGAGCGGAAGTCCGCCTTCCAGGCAGACCCAGATCCGAAGCCGGAAGTCCCCGTCGATTTCCTCTATGACCTCGTCCGCCGCGCCGCCCCTTTCGGCAGCCTCAGCCGCTCCGCCTTTGAAGGCGTCCTCGACCTGCTCAGCGGTCGCTACCCGTCCGACGAATTTGCCGAACTCCGCCCCCGCCTCACCTGGGACCGCATCCGCAACGTCGTCACCGCTCGCGACGGCGCCGCCCGCCTCGCCATCCTCAACGCCGGAACCATCCCCGACCGCGGCCTCTATGGTGTCTTTCTCGCTCACACCGAGGGCAAATCCGTCCGCGTCGGTGAGCTCGACGAGGAGATGGTCTTCGAGTCCCACACCAACGACACCTTCATCCTCGGAGCCTCCACCTGGCGCATTGAAGACATCACCCCCGACCGCGTCCTCGTGGTGCCCGCCCCCGGCGAGCCCGGCAAAATGCCGTTTTGGAAGGGTGATGGTCCCGGCCGTCCCCTTGAATTCGGCCGCCGCATCGGCGCGCTGGTTCGCGAACTGCGCGACCTGCCGAAACCGGCGGCCCTCACGCGCCTCGTCACCGAGCACGACCTCGATCCCAACGCCGCCGAAAACCTTCTCCAGTTCCTCGCCGACCAGGAAGCCGCCACCGGCCAGGTCCCCGACGACCGGACCATCGTCATCGAACGCACCCGCGACGAACTGGGCGACTGGCGCGTCTGCGTCCTCACCCCCTTCGGGAGCCGCCTCCACATCCCCTGGGCCATGGCCGTCAGCGCGCGCATTCGCGCCGCCGGCGGGCCCGAAGTCGAAACCCTCTGGGGCGACGACGGATTTGTGATCCGTTTTCCCGACACCGACGAGCCTCCCGATCCAGATTGGTTCCTGGTCGAGGCGGCCGAAGCCATGCAGCTTGTGCTGCGCCAGTTGGGCTCGACCGCGCTCTTTGCAGGCCGCTTTCGCGAAGCTGCCGGTCGCGCCCTGCTGCTCCCGCGCCGACGCGCCGACCAGCGCTCGCCCCTCTGGCAGCTGCGCAAGCGCTCCTACGACCTGCTGAGCGTGGCCTCCCGCTACCCCTCGTTTCCGCTGCTCCTGGAGGCCTATCGCGAATGCCTGCGCGATGTTTTCGACATGCCCGCCCTGACCGAGATCCTGAGAGAAGTGGAACAACGGAAGCTCCGCGTCCATATCGTCGAAACCCGCAAGCCGTCGCCTTTTGCTGCATCGCTGCTCTTCAGCTACGTGGCCAACTTCGTCTATGACGGCGACGCCCCATTGGCTGAACGCCGCGCCCAGGCCTTGACCATCGACCAGGACCAGCTTCGCGAACTGCTCGGCGAGGCCGACCTGCGCGAGCTGCTCGATCCTGCCGCCATCGCCGAGGTCGAAGAAAACGCCCAGTGCCTCACTGAATCACATCGAGCCCGTACTCCCGACGGCATCCACGACCTCTGCCTGCGCCTGGGCGATCTCTCCCGTGCCGAAATTGCCCTGCGCGTCGCCGATCCCTCACTGCTTGATTCAATCGACCGCCTCGTCCGCGCCCGCCGCCTGCTCGAATTGCGCATTGCCCCACATGGCGCAGACACCCGCCGCCTCATCGCCGTCGAAGATGCCGCGCGTTACCGCGACGCCCTCGGCATTCCGCTTCCTCCGGGACTGCCCACCGCCCTCCTCGAGCCGGTAGCGCAGCCCGTGCTCGAGTTGGTTCGCCGCTACGCACGCACCCACGGTCCCCTCACGCTGCGCGAGCCCGCCGAGCGTTTTGGCCTCGATGCCGGCGTCATCGAAAACGCCCTGCGCCTGCTTGTCCATGAAGGCCGCGTGCTTGAAGGCGGATTCCGCCCCGGCGGCCTCCATCGTGAGTGGTGCGATGCAGAGATCCTGCGCCAGATTCGCCGCAAGTCGCTGGCAAAACTCCGCCGCGAAGTCGAGCCGGTCGAGCAGCACACCTTGGCCCGCTTCCTCACCCACTGGCAGGGCCTGCTTTCTCCGCGCCGCAGCGGTCACGCCAATCTTGACGCCCTTCTCGACACGATCGAAAGCCTGCAAGGGGCGCCGCTCCCCGCATCGCTTCTCGAGACATCCATCCTGCCCGCGCGCATCGCCGGCTACGATCCCGCCGGTCTCGATACCCTCATCGCCGCCGGAGAAGTGGCTTGGGCCGGCGTCGAGCCGATTGGCGAGCGCGATGGGCGCGTCGCCCTTTTCCTCGCCGACAAGCTGCCCTTACTGGCACAGCAGCGACCCCTTGTGGAACCCCTTACCGAGCGCGAAGGAAAGCTTCTCGCCGTCCTCGAATCCACCGGCGCCAGCTTCTTCGACCCTCTGCATCAGGCCGTGGGCGGAGGCTATCCCGGCGAGTCGATCGACGCTCTTTGGAGTCTCGTCTGGCGTGGCCTCATCACGAACGATTCGCTGCACGCTCTCCGCGCCTACACCGCCCGTCCTGAAAGCGCGCGAACCCCGCGCCGCCTGCAGACTGGAGCAGTTTTCCGTTCCCGCCGCACCACCCCGCCCAACGCCCAAGGCCGCTGGTCGCTGCTCCCGCTGCGTGCACAAAAGGGAATTGCGGAAAAGTTGGGTGCAAGAATTGGAGAAAAGTTGGATGTCGGAATTGGAGAAACGTTGGGTGCCCCATCCTTGCGACGGCCTTTTGTTGCAAGGGTGGGAGAGCCTCAGCAAGCCTCTGTGAAGGGTACGGGCTTGAGCCCTCGCGAGGTCGGCGCGCCGACTCTCCCGACGTCGAGTTTTGTAACAAGGCACGACTTGAGTCGTGCCGAACAGGCCGCACAAGAGGTTGGGGCTTTAGCCCCTGAGGGACAACCCGTCGGACCCACTGCGACCGAAGCCAGCCACGCCCTCGCCCTCCAACTGCTCAACCGCTACGGAGTGCTTCTGCGCGAATCGGTCGCCGCAGAGAACGTTCCCGGCGGCTTCAGCGCAGTGTACGGGGTTCTCAAAGCCCTCGAAGAAAGCGGCCGAATCCGCCGCGGCTATTTCGTCGCAGGCCTCGGCGCCACACAATTCGCGCTTCCTGCCGCCGTCGATCTCCTGCGCCAGTTGCGCAACGAACCACCCCCCGAGAAGCCCGAATTCGTGCAGCTCGCCGCAGCCGATCCCGCCAATCCCTACGGCTCCGTCCTGCGCTGGCCCGACCTGCCGCCGATGGATGACGACGCTGAGAGCGCACCAAGAATCCTTACCCGCGCCGCCTATGCTGAAGTCATCCTGCGCAACGGCCAGCTCGTCGCATGGCTGCGCCGCAACAACCCCAACCTGCTCGTCTTTCTCCCCGCCGAAGAACCGGAGCGCTCGCAGGTCGCCGCCGGCCTCGCCCACTTCCTCTGCGCCCGTGGTCAGGAACGCATGCGCGGCGGCGGCCACCAGGGCGTCCTCATCACCACCATCAATGGCCAGCCGGTCACCGCGCACCCCATGGCCCGCTTCCTCATGGATGCCGGATTCTATTCCGGCCCGCTCGGCATGCACCTGCGCCGCATTCCACTCCCTCTGCCCCACCACGAACCCTTGCCCGAGGAGCTGCAATAGCGAATGCCCGAAGGCGATACCATCTTCCGCACCGCGCGTTCCCTGGGCCGCGCCCTGGTAGCCAAACCCATCACTGGCTTTCGCTCCAACTATCCGCTGCTCACACGCTTCCACGACGACACGCCGCTCACTGGTCAGCTCGTCGAACAGGTGGAGCCGCGGGGCAAGTGGATGCTGATGTATTTCTCCAGCGGGGGCATCCTGGCTACACATTTACTCATGAGCGGCAGTTGGCATATCTACCGCCCTCGTGAGCCGTGGCAAAAGCCTGCCCGCCACATGCGCATCGTCATCGAAAACAACGAATACGTCGCCGTCGGATTCAACGTGCCCGTGGCCGAGATGCACACCGCGCAGTCACTGTCGCGCGATCGCCGAATCCCGGGCTCGGACATTGATGTGCTCAGCGCCGCGTTCGACTCCTCCGCCGCTGTCGAGCGCTTGCTGGCGTACTCCTCTGAAGAAGTGGGCGACGTGTTGCTCCATCAGAAAGTGCTTGCCGGCGTGGGCAATGTCTTCAAGTCGGAGATATGTTTTCTCACCGGCATCAACCCGTTCTGCCGGGTGGCAGCGCTCACCCAGCCGCAAATCATCGCTCTTATTGCCGCTGCGCAGCGTCTCATTGCCGCCAACGTGCTCGAGGATTCAGGGAACATGGTTGTGACCTTCCGCGGCCGCCACCGCCGCACCACGCATCAGTCCGATCCCGGGGAAAGCCTGTGGGTCTACGGCCGCCACGGGCAGCCGTGCCGGCGCTGCGGCGATCCAATTCGCAGGCGCATCCAGGGACCCGACGCGCGCGTCACCTTCTGGTGCCAGCTCTGCCAGCCCATGCCCGACGGCTCCGATGTCGATGGATGAACCGCTATAGCACTTTCGGAATTGGTGTAGTCCGGAATCGCGCAATCAAGTGGCTTTTTACACAAGAAAAAGCCACCCTTCACAGGGCTCAAAAAGTCCACATGTATTCCGAAAGTGCTCTACTCGCCGCTCTTGCCGAGACCAAAGATCTTCTGCAGAATATTCCGATGATCGGCGGGATGATCGCACGTATCCGTAGGCGCCGTGCCGTCGAGAAACGCAGCCTGATAATCCACCGGGCACGCCGCGTCGGCCAGCAGATTCGTCGCCTTGTCCAGAGTCACAATCTGCACCCCATCCGGCGGCGTGAACTCATGCGTGTCTGAATACTGCGGCAACTGCACGGCCTTCTTCATGAACTCTGCCCAGATCGGCGCAGCGGCGCGCGAGCCATCAATCTTGATGTCGGAATAGTCGTCGTTGCCCACCCACACAATGCACAGCAGGTTGCTGGTGAAGCCGGCAAACCATGCATCATGGCTGGTGCCCGTCTTGCCCGCCGCCGGAGCCGTGAATCCGCGCGCGCGCACCTCATAGCCAGTGCCATGGTCGATCACATTCTGCATCATGTTCAGAGTCAGGTATGCAACCCGAGGATCCAGAACCTGTTTTGACGTCGGCGTGTAATCGCTGATGATGTCGCCCGTCGGCGTGCGCACGCTGGCCAGCATCCACGGGTCAAGGTGCAGGCCATTATTGGCAAACACCGTGTAAGCGCCGGCCATGTCAAGAGGCGTAGCGTCATAGGAGCCGATTGCTACCGAAGGCGTTCCGCGCGCGCCTTTGATCCCCGCATCTCGCGCCAGCGCTGCCACGCGATCGAAACCAACCATGGCGCCGAGCCCGATCGTGGCGTTGTTCAACGACTGCTGCAGCGCATACCGCGCGGTTACCTCATCGTGATATTCACCGTGATAATTGCGCGGCGTATACTCCTGCCCGTCTGTATCGTAAGTGGTTTGCTGGTCGTTGAGCATCGTCACCGGTGAAAACAGCTTGGTCTGTCCCGGCAGCATCGTTCCTTCCGCCGCTGTTTGGAAAGCCGTCGCGTAAACGAACGGCTTGAAAATGGAGCCGGTAGGTCGCTTGGCCACCGCATGATTCAACTGCGAGCCGCCGTAGTTGCGCCCACCCACCAGCGCCAGCACCTGTCCCGTGTGCGGGTTCAACGCGATCAGCGCAACCTGCGGATAAATCACTGTCTCGGGAGTCTTCGCACTTGCACCGATCTCTTTCGCTGCAAGTTTTCTGCGCCGCGCATAGAGCCGGTCCACCTGCTCGTCGACAATGTGAATTGTGGAGTCCACAGCCGCAGTGGCTGCCTGTTGCAGATCGGGGTCGAGCGACGTGTAGATATGCAACCCTTCGCGGTTGAAATCGCGATCCCCGAGTTTCTGCACCAGGTCGTCGCGTACCAGGTCGACGAAGTAAGGCGCCTCGCTGGCATCCACGCTTCCCGGCGCCAGATGCATCGGCTCGTCTTTCGCGCTCTCTGCCTCGGCCTTTGTAATTGCGCCCGTCTCCACCATCGAATCAAGGACGAGGTTGCGCCGCTCGATCGCACGCTCCGGATGGCGGAACGGGCTCAGCCGGTTCGGGCTTTGAATAATCCCTGCAAGCAGCGCGCACTCGGCCAGGTCGAGCTGGCGCACATCCTTCCCGAAGTACGCTTGCGAAGCTTCGCCAAATCCGTCAATCGAGAAACTGCCGCGCTGGCCAAGATTGATTTCGTTGGCATACATCTGGAAAATTTGTTTTTTCGAAAAGCGATGCTCAAGCTGGAAGGTAATGACGATCTCGATCAGCTTTCGCTTGATGCGGCGTTCGGGCGTGAGAAAGAATCCTCGCGCCAGCTGCATGGTCAGCGTCGAGCCGCCCTCGACAAAACGATGTCCCGGCGTCAGATCGTTGCGCAATGCCCCCAGAATGCGGATGTAGTCCACTCCGCCGTGATCAAAAAAACGCCGGTCTTCAATTGCCACCACCGCATGAACAAGGTTCTGCGGAATCTCATCGTAGGTAATCAACCGCCGTTTAGCGCGATTGGCGTCGCTCAGGTCGGTGATGAGCAGAGGCTCCAACTCATAGCTCGACAGCGCATGGCCGTTTCCGTCGACAATGGTACTTACCACACCGTCGCCGATATGGATCGTTGCCTGGTCTTCAGAATGGAATGACTCCGGCCCAGGGCTCACCGTGATGCTCTCCACCCCCTCGCTGTAGGTGCCAAGAGGAGAAGCCTGCGAGGCTCCGCCGGTCGTGTAGCCGGCCTCCCGCAATTCGCTCGCGATCAGGTGAGCAGACAGCTTTTGTCCGGGACGCACTTCTCTCGGCGCGGCATAAATCTTGGCCGTCTCGGCAAACAGCGGCTTCTGCAAGCGCGTGTCGACAATCCCTTCATACTTGAAGTAGTAGAAATTGAACACAGCAAAGCCAGCCACCGCCAGCGCCGCCGCACTAATGAGAGCCACGCGCACCAGCAGCATGGTCCACGGGTGCGTGCCCGTGGGTTTAGCCAGCCTGATTTTCAAAGCCATCGTCACTCAAAGTCACCTAGGGAACCATGAATCTCACACCATCAACAACAGCCCATCTTCCTCAATGCGCTTCATCACGTGTTCCAGCACCGCATCGATCGCCACGTCTACGCTGCACCCTGTCGCGCGCGTCACCACTTCCACCTGTCCGGCCGCCGCTTTCTTGCCTACGTTGATCCGGTAGGGGATTCCAACTAAATCCGCGTCTTTGAATTTGACGCCCGCACGCTCGTCTCTATCATCGAGCAACACATCAAGTCCTGCGTTATCAAGCTCCGTCGCGAGCCTCTCGCCAACCGCGCGCAGCGCCGCGTCGCCCACGTTCGTCACCGTAACCACCACCGAAAACGGCGCAATCGACTCCGGCAGCCAAAAGCCATTCTGGTCGTTCGACTGCTCAATGGCCGCCGTCAAAATGCGTTCGATGCCGATGCCGTAGCAGCCCATGATCGGCGTCACTTCCTTGCCATTCACGTCCAGCACCCGAGCGCCCATCGTTTCGGTGTACCTCTTGCCCAGCTTGAAGATGTGCCCGACCTCGACAGCCTTGCCCACCACCAGCTTTCCGCCGCCGCCATCTTTCGGGCAGCCTTCACCCTCGTTCACGCTACGAATATCGGCGCTCAGCGTACCTGTAAAATCTCGTCCCGGAACAACATTGCGCAAATGATAGTCCAGCTTGTTCGCGCCGGCCACCAGGTTCTTCCTGCCTTCGAGCGACTTGTCCACAACCACCGTCAGGCCGTCCTCTAGCGGTTTGGCATCGTGCTGCAATCCCACCGGTCCCAGAAATCCCGCCGGTCCCTTGAAATACTTCTCAAGCTCCTCAGTCTGCATCGTGCGCAGCTCCGCTCCTTTGACTGCGCCGAGGAGTTTCGTCTCATTTACCTGGTGATCGCCGCGCAAAAACGCTGCAACGCCATGCCATGTGTCGGGTTTGCCGCCCACGCCTCGCTTCCGCGCCATGTAGGCCACGCACTTGATGTCCGAAGCCGGCGAAATCTTGAAGAACTCCGCCACATCAGAAATCGCCGCGCACCCCGGCGTCTCTACCAATTCAGGCGTGCCATCTCCTGTAGCAACCATCTCATCCAAAGAATCAAGCAACGAAGTTGCTTTCTCAAGGTTGGCCGCATAACCGCACGCCGGGCAGCTTGCAATCAGGTCCTCGCCCGCGTCGGTATAGACCATAAACTCCTGCGACTGCGACCCGCCCATGGCCCCCGAATCGGCCTCAACCGCAACAAACTTCAGCCCGCAGCGCTTGAAAATGGTGCGGTAGGCTTCATCGTGCTGGTCATAGCTCTTGTCCAATCCGTCCAGGTCCAGGTCAAAGGAATAGCTGTCCTTCATGACAAACTGGCGCACCCGCAGTAGCCCTGCCTTGGGTCGCGGCTCGTCACGAAACTTGGTCTGAATCTGGTACCAGGTCTGCGGCAACTGCTTGTAGCTACGCAGTTCGCTGCGCGCTATCGAGGTCACGATCTCCTCGTGCGTCATGCCCAGGCAGAGATCGGCGCCCTTGCGGTCCTTCAGCCGAAACATGTTGTCGCCCATCGCCGACCAGCGCCCGCTCTGTTCCCACAAGTCGCGGGGCAAAATCGCCGGCAGGTAGAACTCCTGCCCGATCTTGTCCATCTCCCCGCGCACAATGCCGATGATCTTGTTCAGCGACCGCTGCCCGAGAAACAGATAGTTGTAGATGCCGGCCCCGAGTTGGCGAATATAGCCCGCACGAACCAGAAACTTGTGACTGGCCACTTCGGCGTCTGCCGGGGCCTCGCGAAGAGTAGGGATAAAGAGCTTCGACCAACGATGCATGAGCGTTTAACTTTCCTTGTTCTCAAAACCTTTATTCTACCTGCTGGGGTCTCGAATCCAGAGTTTGTGGCTCCAGGTTGTCAGGAAAGGCGTGATGCATGGGCGCATGGGGAACCGGCATTTTCCAGGACGATACTGCCTGCGACATTCGAGACGACTACAAAGACTATTTGGGCGATGGGCTCAGCGGCCCCGAGGCCACCACGCGTATCCTATCGGAGTACAAGAGCTCCTTCGCCGATCCGGATGAGTCCGGTGTCGCATGGCTCGCCTTGGCCGCGGTGCAGTGGCGGCACGGCCGGCTCGACGAAACGACACTCGAGCAAGCTCTCCGCGTCATCGACTCCGGTTCCAATTTGGCCTGGTGGGCAGATTCCCGGACCTCGCCAAACGCCGTGCAGTGCTCGAAAAACTCCGCGCAGAGATTAGTTCGCCGCAACCTGCTGAAAAGAAGGTCCGCAAGCAGGTTCGCGCATCCTGCGATTGGCCGGTTGGCGCTCTCGTCGCCTATCGCCTCATCTCCGGCAATCTCGCCATACTCCGTGTCATCGGATTTCACTCCGATAAAGGCGGAACCGCTCCAGTTTGCGAGCTGCTCGATTGGACAGGGACTGAAGCGCCCTCGCAGGAGACTCTACGTTCCGTGAAGGTGAGAGAAGGCGAAGCCTTTCGCCAGAAGATTCACCGGCTCATACTTTTAAGTCTCAACAAAGATGCCGCCAAACGAATCGTGCGTCTTGACTTCACATTGGAACCATTCCACAAGCCAATCTGTCCACAAACACTCGTCCGGTGGAAGGATTTGGATGACTTTCTGAAACGATGGTTCCGGGTCGAATAAGGCGGGTGCCCCGTCCTTGCCGGGTGCCCCGGGTCTCGCTTTTGAAACCTGGGAGAGCAAGACCCCCCAACCAGCAGGGTTCTTCTGATCCCTGACCCCTGTTCCCTGATCACTGCCTTAAATCATCTCCACGCCCCACAAATCGTGCAGATGCACCACGCCTTCAACCTTATTCTCCGCATCCACCACAATCAGCGAAGTAATCTTCCGCTCTTCTAGGATTGCCAATGCTTTCGCGGCAAGCTCGTTCCATCCAATGGTTCGCGGATTGGCATTCATCGCCTCGCCCGCCGTCCGGCTCAGTGCCGCACCGCCTTCGCGCTCCAACAATCTGCGCAAATCCCCGTCGGAGATCACCCCGCGCAGCTTTCCAGCTTCCTGTACCGTCGTCATCCCCAGCTTCTTCGACGACATCTCATAGATCACATCCGTCATCGGCGTCGCCGTCATCACCACCGGCACGTCATCGCCTGTGTGCATCAGGTCCCGCACCTTGGCCAGCTGCTTGCCGAGCTTTCCGCCAGGGTGCAACTCCGCAAAATCCTCCACCTTGAAGCCTTTGCGCAAACTCACTGCGATCGCCAGCGCGTCGCCCAGCGCCAACATGGCCGTCGTGCTTGCCGTAGGCGCCAGGTTGAGCCCGCAAGCCTCACGTTCCACGCCGCAATCGAGAGCCACATCGCTTGCCTGCGCCAGCGTGGAATGCAGATTGCAGCAGAAGCTCACCAGCGCATCGCCCTTGCGCTTTAACGTCGCCAGCAGCCGCAGGATCTCCTCCGTCTCGCCGCTGGCAGAAAGCGCCACCACCACATCGCCCGACATCAGCACACCCACATCCCCGTGTACCGCCTCGGCCGGATGCAAAAACAGCGCCGGGCTTCCCGTCGAACTGAGCGTCGCCGCAATCTTCTGCGCAATAATCCCGCTCTTTCCCATGCCGGTAACAACCACACGCCCATTGCCCTCGCCGCAGTGCAAAATCAACTCCACGGCGCGGTCGAAATCCGCGGCCATCGGTCCGTCCAGCCGCGCCGCCAATCCTTCCAGCGCCGCCGCCTCCGTGCGCACCATCTCCGCCGGTCGCAGCCCACCCAGTTCGTTCTTCGGATTCATCGGTTTCTGATGGTAACAGCTTCCAGGTGACAGGGATCAGGAACAGGGAATAGCGAATAGGTAATAGGGAACAGGGAATAGGGAAGAGACGGGGGCACAAGAATCAACTGACCACTGACCACTGTTCACTCAACACTGTCCATCCTCGTACAATGGAGGCAGAGGTTTCATCCCCGTGAAGCGCAACACATTCGTCCTTTTTGCTGTCTTATTCCTCCTGGCCGCGTTTGCCTGGGCAGGCTGGGCAAACTGGGAATACCGCAAACAGGCCGCCGAGGCACGCCTGGCGTCTGTGGCCAAAGGCGAGCTTGTGGCTGGTGCGGGCGACATTCCGCAGTACACGACGCCGCTGCTGCACAAGCAGGCCCCCGACTTCACGCTCCCCGACCTCAGCGGCAAAAAAGTTTCGCTGGCCAACTATAAGGGCAAAGCCGTGCTCATCAACTTCTGGGCCACCTGGTGCGGCCCTTGCAAAATCGAAACTCCCTGGCTGGTCGAGCTCGACAAACAGTACGCTCCCCAGGGACTTGAGATTCTCGGCGTCTCCACCGAGGGCGACGACTTGAAACCAGGCGACAAAGAAGGCTGGGCGACTGATAAGGCCGCGATTGAAAAGTTCGTCCAGCAGGAGAAAGTGCCGTACACCATGCTCATGGATGGCGACAGCATCAGCAACCCTTACGGCGGAGTGGAAGAGCTGCCCACATCGTTCTTCGTCGATCGCAATGGAAACGTCGTCGCAGCGCAGTTGGGCCTCACCTCCAAAGAAGACATCGAGTCCAACATCCGCAAAGCGCTGGCGTCCGGGAACTGAGCAAGAGGCGTTGAAAATGCCAATGAATCAAATCAAAATCGGATGTTGTGGAGCCGCAATTTTAATGATGAGTTTGGCCGCGATCCCGGCCCGCGCCCAGTCCGACGACCCAGGCCGGTCCCTTCTCAAAGGCGCGGCTGTCGAATATCTCTACCCCGAGCAGGTCACCGTCCCAGCCGGCAAGCCCAGCCCTGTTGAGATGCATTTCCGCGTAGGCGAGGGCCTGCACGTCAATTCGCACAGCCCCAGTCAGGACTACCTGATTCCCACCACTCTCTCGATTCCCGAGGCCTCCGGGGTCCGCCTCGCCGCGGCCGACTACCCGGCCGGAACCGACATCACTCTGCCCCTCGATCCCGATACCAAGCTCAGCGTCTACACCGGCGAATTCACCATCGATACGCGCATCGTAGCCGCTCGCGGCAATCATCTGGTCGAAGCCAAACTGCGCTACCAGGCCTGCGACAAAAATGCCTGCTTGCCCCCCAAGACGATCACGGTGCCCATCGACGTGATTGGGAGATAGAAGGAACCTGGAGCAACCAGCTCATTCTGAAGGGTCCTATTCTGGGGTAAGATTGTTTTACCATGCGGACCAAGGTGTCGACCAAAGGCCAAATCGTTCTTCCTGGACCGCTTCGCCGTAAGCTGGGTATCCGTGCCGGCGATTCGATTGACATCTCTGTTGAGAAGGACCGCATTGTCCTGACGCCAGCCAGCAAGCCGAAGTTCGAAGCGCGGATTATTGAAGACCCAGTCACGGGCTTTCCGGTGCTTTACGCAGGGCCCGACGCTCCGATTCTGACCAATGAGATGGTGAAAGAGCTGCTCGTGGACTTTCCATGAGATACGTTCTCGATGTGAATGCTCTTGTTGCGCTCGGAATCTTCCACCATCAATTTCATGAACGCGTAAATGCCTGGATCACGTCCCAAGAGGATGCGCGCTGGCTGACCTGTTCGATCACGGAACTGGGATTCGCGAGAGTTATCGCACAAACGCCAAATTACAACATGATGTGGAACCGATGTATTTGGATCTCGGGTTTGCTGAAGACCAACCGTGACCATGAATCCGAATCTGTCAGATCACTCACATTCACGTGCGGATCACTCATGTTCCGTTCGCTTCGCGGGAGCGGTTTGTTGGTTGCTGCGTAGAGCATGAAACACATTGGCTTTTCAGTCCCTCCTTCCGGCGGACGCGCTGGTTCTCGATTCAGGACACAGGTCGAAGGACCATCTACGCCCCTGATTTCTTCTCAATCTTGGCCCACGAGTCTTTCAACGGCAGTGTCCGGTTGAACACCAGACTTCCCGCCGTCGAGTCGGGATCGACGCAGAAGTAGCCGACCCGCTCAAACTGAAAACGCTCCCCCACATTCGCAACGGCAAGCGAAGGCTCAAGCTTGGCGTCCGTGACGATTTCGAGCGAGTTGGGATTGAGATTGTCGAGCACGCTCCCGCCTTCTTCGTAGTCGTTTGGATTGGGCTCGGTGAAGAGCTTGTCGTAGAGCCGGATTTCAGCCGAGAGGGCATGGGCAGTCGAAACCCAATGAATGGTCGACTTGACCTTGCGCCCATCCGGAGAGTTGCCGCCGCGGCTTAACGGATCATAGGTGCAATGTACCTCGACCAGGTTGCCGGCCTTGTCTTTCACTACGCTGTGAGCCGTGACGAAGTAGGCGTTGCGCAGGCGCACTTCCTTACCCGGAGACAGCCGGTAGTACTTGGGCGGAGGAGCTTCGCGGAAATCATCCTGCTCAATGTAAATCTCCCCGGAGAAGGGCACCTGGCGGGTCCCGGCCGAGGGGTCCTCGGGGTTGTTCGCGACCTCGACATACTCCTCCTGTCCCGCCGGGTAGTTGTCGATGACCAGCTTCAGTGGGCGCAGCACGGCCATGGCGCGACTGGCGCGGCGGTTGAGGTCGTCGCGCTGGAAGTGCTCGAGCAATTCAATGTCGATGATGCCGTTGGTGCGCGAGACGCCGGTGGCAGCGACAAAAGTACGAATCGCTTCAGGCGTAAAGCCGCGGCGGCGAAACCCGGTTAGGGTAGGCATCCGCGGATCGTCCCAGCCACTCACAACCTTTTCCTGCACGAACTGGATGAGCCTGCGTTTGCTGAGCACGGTGTAGGTGATGTTGAGGCGATCGAATTCAATCTGCTGCGACGGGAAGATGCCCAACTGCTCGATATACCAGCGGTAGAGCGGCTGGTGGTCGGCGAATTCCAGCGTGCACATCGAGTGGGTCACGTGCTCGATCGAGTCCGACTGTCCGTGCGCGTAGTCGTACATCGGGTAGATGCACCACTCGTCGCCGGTGCGGTGATGTGTGGCGTGCAGGATGCGGTACATCACCGGGTCGCGCATATTCAGGTTGGGCGATGCCATGTCGATCTTGGCCCTCAGCACACGGCTGCCGTCGGGGAACTCGCCCTTCTTCATTCTCTGAAAAAGGTCGAGATTTTCCTCGACCGTCCGGTTGCGATAGGGGCTGTCCTTGCCCGGTTCGGTGAGCGTGCCGCGGTGCTGGCGGATCTCTTCGGCCGTAAGGTCATCAACGTACGCCTTCCCGGCCTTGATCAACTGCAACGCCCACTCGTAGAGCTGGCCAAAGTAGTCCGAGGCGTAGCAGAGCCGCTCCCAATCAAAGCCGAGCCAGCGCACATCCGCCTGAATGGAATCGACGTACTCCTGCTCCTCCTTCTCGGGATTGGTGTCGTCAAACCGCAAATTGGTCTTGCCGCCAAACTCGTCGGCGAGACCGAAGTCGAGGCAGATGGCCTTCGCGTGGCCGATGTGGAGATAGCCATTCGGCTCGGGAGGAAAGCGCGTCTGCACTTGCGCGTCGCCGTACTTTTTGGTGCGCACATCCTCGGCGATCTGATCACGAAGAAAATTGGATGTTGTGTGAACGTCTTGACTTTCAGAATTTGCGTTAGTCATAAGTGCCATTCCTTATTCTTCCATGGAAGAGGCTGCACTCACGAACCTGGGAGCCCCATTCTTCAGACAGTCTCACCGTCCGAAGGGTGGGAAACCACCGATCCCGCCCCACCGAGCGCCCGTTGTCCTCATCCGAGCGATTCAAGCCTGGCCTCAGCCTGGCGGATGCGTTTAAGGCACACCTCGCGTCCGAGCACAACCATGGTTTCAAAGAGCGGCGGAGCATTCTTGCGTCCGCAAACGGCGACCCGGATTGGCTGGAACATGGGACCAGCCTTCAAACCCAGTTGAGAAGCCGTAGCACGAAGCGCTTGGTCCAGCGAATCATGATCGAAAGCAGTCGTGTCCAGCACCTCTTGTGCTCGCTTTAAAACGCGGAGGGCCATCGCGGCATCGCCCTTCTGCGGAATCAACTCCGCCGGATCATAGGGAGCAAGCTCCGCCAAGAAGAAGAAATCCGCAGCAGACACAGCATCGCGCAGCAGCTTGATGCGCTCGCGAATCAGCGGGGCGACGGCTGCAACCTTCTCCGGCGCGGCACGAAAACCGGCATGCGTAAAAAATGGTTCCAGCCGGCGACTCAGCTCGTCAATCGGCAACGCCCGAATATGCTCTGCATTGAGCCAGACCGCTTTCTGATCGAAGGGGTCTTCCTCCGTGAAATTCACAACCGCGTTGGCGCGGTTGACGCCTTCGAGCGTGAAAGCGGCGGTGAGCTCGTCCAGAGTGAGGAACTCGCGGTCGTTCTTGGGCGACCAGCCGAGCAGGCAAAGAAAGTTAATGAAAGCCGAAGGCAAAAATCCGGCATCGCGATACGTAGTGACGCTGACAACGGGACCGTGTTTGCGCTTGGAGAGTTTCGTGCCATCAGGTGCGACCAGCAGAGGCAGATGCGCGAACCGGGGCGGGGCAATACTGAAGGGTTCGGGGCCGAGGGCCTCGAAAATCAGCAGGTGCTTGAACGTGTTCGTCAGGTGATCCTGCCCGCGGATGATGTGGCTGATGCGCAGGTCGGCGTCGTCAACGCATGAGGCGAGATGGTATGTGGGCATTCCATCCGAACGCAGCAGCGCAAAGTCTTCCACTTCGTCGGCAAGCTTTTGCTGCTCTCCATAAACGCCGTCAACAAAGCGCAGCGTCCTGTCCTCGCCGCGCGGAACGCGGTAGCGCAGCGCGAACTGCTCGCCCGTGGCGGCGCGGCGGTCGCTTTCTTCGCTCGACATTTCGCGCATGCCGGGGTTCGAGAGCCAGGCGCCCTGCGCAGAGGACTGAGTGTCGTCCCCGGCGTGGGCTGGCGTGAAGTCCCGATAGGCCAGGCCTTTCGCGAAGATCGCTTCGGCCGCCTGGCGGTGCAGGGCAAGTCGTTCCGATTGCTTGTACTCTTCGTCCCAGTTCAGGCCCAGCCAGCGCAGCCCTTCAAAGATGGATTGGACGCTGGCATCGCTATTGCGCTCCACATCGGTGTCGTCCAGCCGCAACACCATGGTTCCGTGGTTGTGGCGCGCGTACAGCCAATTGAAAATGAAAGTGCGGGCGCTGCCCACGTGCAGAAAGCCCGTAGGCGAGGGAGCAAAACGAACACGAGGAGCTTTGGAGTGAGTTTCTTCAGCCATCGAGAGGTGTTTTCCTCTTCGATGTTACCAGTCTGGCCGCTATATCTGCGGCGGCGGAGGTGGATACGGATACCCGATCTGCGGTTGCGGTATCGGCGCTACCTTCCAATTAGCGAAGGCCAGCACGTAGATCAGAACAATGTTCCCGAACGGCACAATATTGAGCAATGAGAGCCAGGGAGAGAACCCGGCCTTCTTAGAGATAAACCAGAACGGCAGGATCACGATGGCCAAAAAGACGATGTAGACAATCGGCATGATCGCCAGGAAGATCATCGCCATCTTCTTGGCCTGTTCGGGATCCATTGTGCTTTGCATCAGTATGAGTGCGAAGTGCATCAGAGGGCTCCAGTCTTGAAATGGAAACTCCCCGCCACGGTAAGGCCTATCCGCAAAAACTGCAATGAAAATAAAAACCGCACTCGAATATTGACCGATTCGGTCGGGCAACCTGGACCCCAGCTGGCTGCCTCTGTTCACTGGTCACTGACCACTGACCACTGACCTACGTAATGTCCTCCGTGTCGTAGACCGGCGACGTCAGGCGCTTCTTCGGCACTCCATGCACCGAGCTGAGCAGATCTTCGACCACGTCTTCGAGCTGTCTCTGGCTTTCGATCACCGCGCTCATGCTCTTCAGCTCTTCGGGTTCGACCACGCGCTCCACCAGAGCGATGGCATGGCACTGGGCCACATGGTCCAGATTCAGGCCTTCCGGGCTCTTGGCCTTGATACTCACCTGGTCGATGCCGATGCACAGCAAATCGGCAACCCGCGCGCGCATTTCCCCGGCCACAGGGCCAATCTTGGGCGCCGCCAGCACCAGTGTGGTGTCGATGTTAACGATGCGGTAGCCCGCGTGCTGCAGCTCTTCCATCGCCAGGTTCAGGAAAATCGCCGAGTCAGCATCTTTCCAGCGAGGGTCTCCCGGCGGGAAAAAGCTGCCGATATCACCGGCCGCAATGGCACCCAGCAGGGCATCGGTAATCGCGTGCAGCATCACGTCGCCGTCCGAGTGACCCGCCAGCCCTTCCGGGTGGTCCAGCGTCAATCCGCCGATGCGCAATGGTACGCCCGGCTTGAATGCGTGCGAGTCCCAGCCAAATCCGATTCGTGTGTCCATGGTCTCCGTGCCTTGCCCCAGAAGGTCTTCGTCGGCGAACGCCATTCCTCGTTGAGCCGGATTTAGGTAGAGCCTGACTTAGCGGGTGCGTTGGTGCAGATAAAACTCGGCCAGCTCCAGGTCGCCCGGCTGTGTAATCTTCAGATTAACCTGAGAACCGGGAACCACGGATACAGGCAGCCCCGCCCGCTCCATCAAGGAGGCTTCGTCGGTGCCCACGAACCCGTCCGCAGTGGCCTCGGCAAAGGCCCGCTGCAGCAAACCGTAGCGGAACCCCTGCGGTGTTTGGGCCAGCACCACGAATTCGCGCGGGATGGTCGAGGTAATCAGCGCCCCATGTGCGGTGCGTTCCACTTGTTTGATCGTGTCCACCGCCGGCAGTCCCACAATCGCAGCGCCATGTTCCAGCACCGCATGAATGGTGCGCTCGATGGTGGCCGTATCAATCAGCGGACGAACCGCATCATGCACCAGCACGATATCGTCAGGCTCCGCAGGCAAGGCAGCCAGCGCATGCGCCACCGACTCCTGCCGGTTGTCGCCGCCTTTCACCACCCGAACCCGACCCCCAAAGCCGTACTCGTCCACCTGGGCCGTCACCCTCTCCAGCTCTGTGCTCCGGACCGCCACGTACATCGCCGTCATCCCCTCCACCGCGTCAAACGCGCGCAGCGAATGAATCAGGATCGGCACTCCGTCGAGCGCAAGAAATTGCTTAGGCGGGGTCCCCGACGACGGGTCCTTGTCGTTAAGGAGCTTCGATTGAGGCCCGGCCATCCGGGTGCCCAGCCCCGCAGCAGGAAGAATGGCAAACACTTGCATAACTCCGAGGAGTATACATCGGAGGGTCCAGAGTGCGCCTGAAACCGCTGTTCGTGCCGGTTTGCCCCTTTTCTTCAAGCCCATTTGAACCGCCCCGCGAGATTTGATCTATATTGTAGAGGTAATGCGAGGCCGCGATTATCTCGGTGAATTTGAGCACATCATCGTTCTGGCGCTTCTGCGCCTCGATGACCGCGCCTATGGGGTCACCGTTCGGCAGGAAATCGAACTCCGCACCCGCCGCGAAGTATCCATCGGCGCCGTATATGCCACCCTTGATCGCCTCGAAAACAAGGGATTCGTCAAGTCGTTCCGCGGCGATCCCACCCCCGAACGTGGCGGCCGTTCCAAGCGCTTTTTCCGCGTCACGGCCAGCGGAGTGGCAGCAATGAGCCGCACGCAACAAGCACTCCGAAGCATGTCCGAAGGCCTCGCGATTACCCAGAGCTACTCATGAATTTCGAACCGCAATTCGCCCAACCTCCTCGCTCTGCGGCCTGGCTTGTCAGTCTGTTCGCACCGCCTGGCGAAGCGGAAGCAATTGAGGGAGACCTGCTTGAGGAGTTCTTGATCCTTGCGTCAAAATCGGGAGCTTCGTTCGCCCGTCGATGGTATTGGCGCCAAGCCCTTAAGACTGTTTTTCAACTCGCGCGCCTCGGATTTCGCACCGCGCCCTTGAGGACTGCCGCAGCCATCGTCGGCGGATTCTTCTTGCGCCGGCTGCTCGGTCCACGGGTCGGGCCGACGATTTTCGCCATCCTTGATCGATATAGGGTCTTCGAGCATCACTTCAGCCTCTATATGTTCTTCGCCTCTACCGGAATCGACATCGCACACCTGATCGTCTTCCTGATCATTGGTTTTGTAGTCGCGTGGGCTGCGAAGGGAAGGGAAATGCTGGCAACCGTGTCTCTCGGTCTCGTTTATGTCGCGATGGCGGTGGTCGCTTCGGTTTATATGGTGGCTAAAACCGGGGACGTCGCATACTTATGGCGCCTCACCTGGTACTTCGCTGACCCCTTGGCAATCGTGATAGCAGGCGCGATCGTTCGAAGCCAACGACAAGCGGCGCCAACTCGCCATTCCAACGCTTAGACTAATCTGGCGAGTTTCCGCGTGTCTGAATTAGGATTCAGCCCGCCCCACATAGAACATCTCGTTCGACGCTTCAAATCCCATGCTGTCGTAGATGGGCCGCCCGGCTTTGGAACTGTGCAGGGCCACCACGCGAATGCCGCGTCGACGGGCCTCGGCCAGGCAAAGCTTCACCAACGCGTGAGCCAGGCCGCGCTTCCGGTATTTCGGCTCGACGAAGACGTTCAGCAGATACCCCCGAAACTCGCCGACCGGGTCCAACGGATGCGGCGCCCAGTCGAGAATCATCAATCCCGTTGAGGCAATTGGCCGCCCCCTGTCGCTTATGACCCAGCCCAGATACTTTCCCTCCATCAGCATCCGAGTCACCCAGGGCTCGAAGCGCTGACTCATCGCATCCAGAACTGGCTCCTCCGCATCGCGCGCGTCGGCAAACATCGCTCTTCGATGAGCCGTGATCAGCGCGGCATCGGCCGCAGTGGCTGTACGCGTCTCCAACATTCGCTCAGTATAGGAGAGTCCCGGGGTGAGTTACTCCGCGTCCATAGGCGCTATCATCCTCTGGTGCGTGTCCGCCTCCCAATCGACGCAACCCTGCTCAAACCGGGCCTCCGCCTCGCCGTAGGCCTTTCCGGGGGAGCGGATTCCGTAGCTCTCCTGCGCGCCCTCGCCGAACGCAGCGCCGAGCTCGGCCTGGTATTGCATGCCGCTCACCTCCACCACGGCCTGCGCGGCCCTGAAGCCGATTCCGACCTGGCCTTTTGCCGCGACCTCGCCGCCGCCCTCGGCCTGCCCTTCCACCAGGCGCACGTCGATACCGCGGCCGAAGCCAAGGCAAGTCCGGCATCGGCCCAATCCAGTGATCCTCCTAAACCCTCTGAAACCATCGAGGAAGCGGGCCGCCGTCTCCGTTACCGATGGTTCCGTCAACTCATGGCCGAGGGCAAAGTGGACGCCGTCGCCACAGCGCACACCCTGGACGATCAGGCTGAAACGGTCCTAGCCAAATTCCTGCGCGGCGCGTGGACTGAAGGGCTGTCAGGCATTCATCCCAAATTAGACAGCCTGGAAGGGCCGATTCTCCGGCCGCTCCTGGCCACCACCCGAGCCCAGGTGGAAGCCTACCTCCGCGACCTGGGCCAAACCTGGCGCGAGGACTCGACCAACCGCCACCTCACCTTCACCCGCAACCGTATCCGCCAAGAATTGCTGCCTTTGCTCGAAACCTGGAATCCCCGGCTGCGGGAACACCTGTGCCAAATGGCCGATCTGGCGCGCGACGAAGAAGCCTGGTGGCAAGCCGAGTTGGCCCGCGTGGCGCCGCACTTGATTCTGCCTGGCCGACCCGTCCGCGGAGGAGGCCGAGCCGCAGCAGAAGGCCTTGCGTTGGATGTCACTCGGTTTGCCCCCCTCGCGCCAGCATTTCAACGCCGCCTCTTGCGCCATGCGGCAGCCCAACTCGGTGCCGCGCCCGATTTTGCCTCCACCGAATCCCTGCGCGCCCTGGCACTCTGCGGCCGCGCCGGTCAAAAAAACGAACTGGCCCAGGGGCTTCGCGCCGAGCGTACCCATCGTGAACTGCACCTGACCGCCACTGCGCCCGCAATTCCGGATCCTGGAACTGCCGAAGCTGCCGTCAGCTACGACGTCCCCGTCCCCGGGGAGACGCTTGCGCCGGCCTTCGGCCTCCGTCTCCGAATCGAAACTCCAACTTCAGTCCCCCCCGACGGCGGCCCTCGTCACCTTCCAAGGCAAGCGCTCCTGCGCCCCTGGAAGCCCGGCGACCGGGTTCGGCTCCGGCATTCAGCACGCCCGCGCAAGGTCAAAGAAGTGCTGGAGCGTCTGCACGTTACTGGAAGCGGCAGGGCATTGTGGCCGGTCCTTGAACTGGAGGGCCGGATCCTCTGGATGAGGGGCGTCGAGCTCGAACCGGAGTCCGGAATCGGAGTTCTTGTCGAGCCCATCGAGCCCGTTTCCGATCTGATCAAGCCAGTTCCGTTTTGAAGGTTGCCCCATTGCAACTTTCGGGGTACCTCATGCTCCCCAATCGAGCTGGAATTCCGAAAGGTTCTTGGGAGTTTTTCAGCGTTCGCGGTACAATCTCTACTACTGCTCATCCGGCGGCACGACATTCGTGTCTGCCGCTAAAGAAGATTGCACTTTCTGTGACTTCAAGAGAGCTGCAAGCGTCTAAAGGATGATGTAGGCGGTGCTGGAGGTCTTTCAGCGACTTCTCCCCCGCCGGGAAAGAGGAATCCTGGTGAATTCTACTGTTAAAACGGTCATGTTCTGGGTCTTTATTCTCATCTGCCTCATGCTGCTTTGGGGCGTTGTGCAGCGCGGCACAAATATGGGAAAAGACACGGAGGTCACTTACTCCGAGCTGCTGGACAAGATCGATGCGCAACAGGTCCAGGATGTCACGATCCAAGGTACCGAGCTCCACGGCCATATGAAAGCCTCGCCCAAGGAGCAGTTCCACACGACGATCCCTCAAAGCACCGATGGCCTCATCAAGGAACTGCACGACAACAAGGTCGCCTTCACGCTTAAGGATCAGCAGAACAACATTCTCGTCCCCCTGTTGATCAACGTGGGCCCCTTCGTCCTGCTGGGAGCGATCTGGTTCTTCATGTTGCGCCAGATGCAATCGGGCGGCAACAAGGCGTTGTCCTTCGGCAAGAGCCGTGCGCGCCTGCTCTCGATGCAGCAGAAGAAGATCACCTTCAAGGATGTGGCCGGCGTCGATGAGGCCAAGGAAGAGTTGAAGGAGATCATCGAATACCTGCGCGAGCCGCAGAAGTTCCAGAAGCTGGGCGGCCGCATTCCCAAGGGTGTGTTGCTGGTAGGGCCTCCGGGAACCGGCAAGACGTTGCTGGCGCGTGCCGTTGCCGGCGAAGCCAACGTGCCGTTTTTCTCTATCTCCGGTTCCGACTTTGTTGAGATGTTTGTCGGCGTCGGCGCAAGCCGCGTCCGCGACCTTTTCGAACAGGGAAAGAAGAACGCACCGTGCATCATCTTCATCGACGAAATTGACGCCGTCGGCCGTCACCGCGGCGCCGGCCTGGGCGGTGGACATGATGAGCGCGAGCAGACGCTGAATCAGTTGCTCGTCGAAATGGACGGGTTCGAATCGAACGACGGCGTGATCCTCGTCGCGGCAACCAACCGCCCCGACGTGCTCGATCCCGCATTGCTCCGCCCCGGCCGCTTTGATCGCCGCGTGGTGGTGGGCCTTCCCGACGTGCGCGGCCGCGAAGAAATCCTCCGCGTGCATGTCAAGAAGGTGCCGGTCTCTGAAGACACCAACCTCAACATCCTGGCTCGCGGAACACCCGGCTTCAGCGGAGCTGACCTGGCCAATATGGTCAACGAAGCCGCCCTCAACGCCGCCCGCGTCAACCGCAAGCAGGTGGTGATGTACGACTTCGAACTGGCCAAGGACAAGGTGCTCATGGGCGCCGAGCGCAAGTCCATGCTGCTCACCGACGAGGAGAAGCGGGTGACCGCCTACCACGAGGCGGGCCATGCTTTGGTCTCGTTCATGCGCGAGCACTCTGACCCCATCCACAAGGTCACCATCATCCCGCGCGGCATGGCTCTGGGCGTCACCATCTATCTGCCCGGTGACCGCCACAACTACACTCGCGAGTATCTTGAAGCGCGACTGGCGACTGCCTACGGCGGCCGGGTGGCCGAGGAGATCTTCCTCAACCAGATGTCCACCGGCGCGGGCAGCGATATTGAGGTTGCGACCGACCTTGCCCGGCGCATGGTCTGCGAGTACGGTATGAGCCGCCTCGGCCCGCTTACCTTCGGCAAGAAGGAAGAGCAGATTTTCCTGGGCCGCGAAATCGCGCAGCATCGCGACTTCAGCGAAGAAACAGCCCGGCAGATCGACCTCGAAGTACGCCGCCTGATCGACGAGGCCTACCAGGCCGCACATGCCAGTGTGGCGACACATGCCGATGCAATGCACCGTATTGCCGCTGCCCTTCTTGAGCGCGAGACCATCGATGCCGAAGAAGTCAGAATGCTGATTGAGGGCAAGGAACTGCCTCCGATCCGCTCCGTCCTGGCTTCGCCAACCGATACTGGAAGCGGCAGCGTGCAGCAGGTGCTCAAGCCTGAAAGCCGCGGCGGTCCCAACTATCCTGAGGGCTCGCCTTCTCCGGCGTGAAGCTCTTTCCTCGAAGTATTCAAGGCCGCTCCGATCCGGAGCGGCCTTTTTGCTGTTTCAGCCAGTCAGGGCGACTGATTGGAAACGTTTTGCATCCGACTAGTAAGGATGAAAAGACACTGATGGCGGTCCCGGCAATCAAATTGGCAGCAGAACGCCCAGAGGCTCTCCAGCTTTTTCTGGACTCCTCGGCAATGTTGCTGGCGACCTCCAGTCAGGGCACGGTCCTGACGGGCATTTTGGACCTGGCCGAAAAAGTGCTCGCGGCGGATGCTTATGCGGTCTGGCGTGCTTTCGACGACCGGAAGACCTGGCGCGCCGTCGCCTTGCGGGGCCTTTCGCCCGCGTATCGGACCGAGATCAAAGCCGCTCCAGAGGATGCGCCTACATCGATCCAAGTCGCAGAGGACGTGCTGAGAGACGCGGCCCTGATTAAGTTCAGAAGCGTCTATGCCGCCGAAGGGATCCGCAGCCTGCTGGTGGTTCCGCTGGCCTTGCGTGCTGGGCAGGTTGGCACCATCACCTTTTACTGGCGCCACTATCACTCCATCACCGAACAGGAAAAGGACTACGCGGCGGCTCTTGCCAATCTCTCCGCCGTCGCCCTCAATACTAATGAACTGAACGAATTGAATCGGCAGGAAAAACTTCGACTTTCATTTCTCGCTGAAGCCAGTGCCATTCTTTCCGGTTCGCTTGAGTACGAAAAGACCCTCAAAGCGGTCGCAAATCTCGCCGTGCCGCAGATCGCAGACTGGTGCGCCGTCTACGTTCTGGAAGATGGAAAGCCGAATCGTATCGCGGTTGCGCATCCAAATCCCGCAACTCTGAAGTCCGCCGCGGCATTCTTCCGCAACTACCCCGAAGAAATCCGGGAAGACCGTGGACTGGGTGCCGTTCTGCGCACGGGAAAGAGTGAAATGCTGGCGCACGTGACTCCCGAGGTGCTGTCCGCGACCGCGCAGGATGACAAGCATCTGGCACCGGTCGATGCACTCGGTATCACTTCGAGCATGATCGTGCCCCTCGTGTCGCGTGGACGCGTTCTCGGCGCGATTCGGCTTTTGGCTGCCGGCGGCACCCGCCGCTTTACTGCCGACGACCTGCAGCTCGCGGAAGATCTCGCCCGACGCGCCGCTGCCGCCGTTGAGAATGCCCAACTTCATCACGCTGCCCTCAAACAGGACAGCGAACTGCATCTCTCCCATGCCGCCGCCCGCATCGGCCGCTGGGGCTGGGATCTTAAGAATCGCAGAATGTCCTGGTCCGAAGAGTACCGGGAACTGCTTGGCCTTTCTCGCGACTTTTCAGCGAATGAAAAGGGCGAGAGGGAATTGATTCATCCCGAAGATCTTGATCGCATTCAGCACCAGCTTGACGAAGCTCTCGCTGCGGGCGCGGAGCAGATCGCCCTCGAATACCGCGTGCTGGCGCCCGATGGTCGTGTTCTCTGGATTCAGTCCCGCGGCAGCATCTCGCGGGATGCTGCAGGGAAGCCCGAGTCGGTCCTCGGCATCAGCATGGATGTCACACAATCGCGCGAAGCCGAGAGTACGCTGCGCCGCACCGAACACGAGGCCGCCAAGCGCATCAATGAAATCGCCGCCATTGTGCAATCCTCTGACGATGCCATCTTGAGCAAGGACCTTTCCGGCTGCATCAAGAGCTGGAATCCGGCCGCCTCTCGCATCTTTGGTTATGCGCAGGAGGAAATTGTGGGAAAGTCCATTCTCCTCTTGATCCCCGAAGAGCTGCGTTCAGAGGAGGAAATCATCCTGAGAAAGATTCGAGCCGGAGAGACGATCGACCATTACGAAACCATTCGCATCACCAAGAGTGGTGAGCGGCTCAACGTGTCCCTCAGCGTTTCTCCGGTTCGGGATGAAAACGGAACCATCATCGGCGCGTCGAAGACCCTTCGCGATATCACCGGCAAGAAGCGGCTCGAGGCTTCGCTGCTCCAAGCGGAAAAGATGGCCGCGGCAGGCCGAATGGCGGCCACCATTGCGCACGAGGTGAACAATCCCCTTGAGGCGATCACCAACTTGATCTTCCTGGCGAAAGTAAACGCCGACGATCGGGACTCGGTCAGGACCTTCCTCGACCAGGCAGAGAGCGAACTCATCCGGGTCTCCCATATCGCCCGGCAAACCCTTGGTTTTTATCGCGAGAACGCATCTGCTGCCAGCGTATGTCTGTCCGACTTGGCGGAGCGGACCATGCGGATTTATGAGCCAAAATGCAAGGAGGCTGGAATCTCCATCGAAAGAGATTTCAAGTCCACCCGCCATGTCGTCCTGCGCACGGGAGAAATCCTGCAGGTGATCTCCAACATCGTCGCGAACGCGATCTATGCGATGCCGTCTGGCGGCACACTCTCGATCTCAACAGAGGACGTCGATGGGTCGGCGTATCCAGGTGTCACCATCGCGGTCAGGGATGATGGGGTGGGCATCACGGCTCAACAACTGCCCAAAATCTTTGACGCCTTCTTCTCAACGCGAGTTGGAGTTGGTACCGGAATCGGGCTGTTTGTGGCGAAGCAATTCGTCATAGGACATGGCGGAAAGATCGACGTGGAGACCAGCGTCGAGCCGGTCTCTCACGGGACCAGGATGTCCGTATTCCTTCCCACTGAGAATCCGTACACTGCGGGCTCGGAATCGAAAGCGATTGCCTGACGAAGCGAAATCGATCAGAGCCGAACAATGCGCATCAAGCCAGTGTCGGGTGCCGGGTGCCCCAGGTCTCGATTCTGAGACCTGGGCGATCATCGCCGAACAGCCTGGCGCCCTCGCTCAGAATATTTTGTAGCCAATCCCCACGCTGCCGCCATAGGGATGCAGAGTACCGTTGACCCAATTCGGCATTTGCTGGTATTCGAAGTCGAAAGCCCGCAGGGTGAATCGCCGGCTGAGCTTATAATCCAGGCCCCCGCCGTACGCAATGTCGGTGAACCTGCCGTAGGCATAGTTGTACTGGAAGTTCATATTCGTAAACCCGAACAGCACCTTGCCGTACGGCGTGAAGCGTCCGAATTGATGAATCGGAACCCGCGGGCCAATGAGGTAGTTGTCCTCGCTGATATTCACATACTCGTTGATTCGCTGCCAGCGCCCTTCTGCCTCCAGCTGAACCCACCGGCTTAATTTCAGGTCGACATAGCCTCCTACGCCAAATAAAGCGTTGGGCGCGCCCTCCGGAATTCCGTTTCCCGCATAGTCCGGTTGAAAGGCCGACCCCAGCACACCTGCGGTCAGCGAGAGCTGACTTCGGGTGGCCGATGGCACCACCTGTGCCCGGGCAGTTTTCGCCCCGGCGCTAAAAATGCAAGCAAATAGAACTATTGCAAATCGTCTCATGAAAAAAGCGCATCCAGTTCAGATGAAATCTCATTTGTCTTAGTGAGTGAACCGCACAGTCTTACAACTAAAGCCGGAGTGCGAGGTATGTCGCACTCCGGCCTGGGGGTCTTGTATCGAGTTTTACTGCGGACCGGTTCCGGTGGCCGTGGGTTGCGGCGGATCACCGCCGTTGACCGACTGGCCTGGCCCGGTAGCGGCGGGCTGCTGTCCCGCAGGTGGGGCAGGTTGAGACGGCGGGGCCCCTGAAGCCGGAGCAGCAGGCGGGTTCGCATTCGCATCCTCATACCTCTGCAGTCTGAAGTAGACCGGCGTCACTTCCAGCGGCATCTTGTCGCGTGCATTCATCGGCGCATACAGCTTGGCGTTCAGCATGTGCACCTTGTCATCCCAGGGATCGGTCTTGAGCCGGCTTCCCAGCGGGAGAGCGGCGATCTGACTCAGATCGTCCCAGTTGATCTTCGGCGCCTCGTGCGACAGGCTCGCCATCCAGGGAGTTCCATCCGGCGCGAGCATCGAATCGCCCAGCTTCGGCGTGTTGAGTGCTTTCAGCTCCTTGCCGCGCGCCGCCAGTTGCTCCCAGAACAGGCCCGCGTCACCCAGCTTGTCCTTGTACATCGACGCCTGCAGATACACCAGTGCTTGTTTGGCAGCTGAGGCGTCGTCGGTGTCGGAGTGATTCATCTCGATGCGCTGGAAGGTCGCTTCGTCCGGAAAGAGAAGGCGGTCGTTGAAGGCATAGCGTGTGTCGATATGGTGACCGAGCGCGATATGCGCCAGTTCCAGCGCCACCACCGAGGCGATCGAAGGTTCGTCGGGCAATGTATCAATCAGTCCCTTGCTCAACAGAATCGTGTTACCCACAGTCGTGGCTTCCACGGTGTTCGTCAGCAAAACCCGGCAATGCACGGGATACGAAAACGCCAGGTTGTTCGGCACCGCCAGGTTGACGACAATCTGATCCAGGACCGTCGTCTCAAACCCACCCTGGGTCAGAGGAGCCACTAACCCTGCTTCTTCCAGGCGGTCGATCACGTTGTCCTGGGCCTGCATCAGCCAGTCGCGCGTGGCCTGCAGCGGGCTCACGTCTTGTGAGTCCTCGCTCTTGTCCACGGCGTCTTCTACCTTCATCGTCACGTTCTCGCTGTCGCGGGTGGGCAGCTTCAGGGCGTAGCCCCAGAAGTGAGTCTGAGCTTTCAGCCCCACTGCCTTTCCACCTTCGCCGCGATTCGATTCCTCCACATAAATGGCTACCGGCAGCCAGATTCCCGGTTGAACGTTCATCCGCCAGCTGTCGAAGTGGAAGTAATAGCGCGAGTCGTCGTCCGACTTTGGATTCGTATACGTACCGTTGAAGCGGACTACATTCCCGTCCTGGTCCTCGATCCAGATGCGGCCATAGAAGCGGCCCATGCCCGTCACCTTGGGGTGAACGTCGAACACCCAGGTGCGAACCTGCCCCAGAAACTCCCGGCGCACATAGCTGAAAACGTAATGCTGCTCATCGAACCCGGTGGGGTCAAGAAACATCATCTGCATAAAGCCGGTGGGATTGTAGGTAAACCGCTTGTCAAGCCCAAGGGCCTTGGTCAGCCCGGTGATCGCTCCAAAAGAGCCCTTGAAGAACCCACGCTTGTTCTCGGACCGGGACACGTACGACTTGTCGAAAAATCCTTTGCCGAAATCCACCCGGCTCAATGTGTATTGGTCATCGACAGGCACTTCATAAAGCACCTGGTCCGGCCGCGTGTCCTGGATGTAGGTTTCCACCAGGGGCGTGCGCTCCTGGATACTCTTGATCAGTACCTTCTCCTGCGCGACTGCCTTCTGCACCAGCGCTGCCTGCTCTGGGGTAAGTTGATGTGCCTGCTCAAACTTTGGTGCCTTCTTTGCATATGCGCAGGACATACCCAGAGTAAGCGTCAGCAAGGTGAGGGAGATCTTACGAAACGTCATTTGAAGCTCCTCGGTGTGGTTCTACTCGTCTTTCCCTGGCTTTTGGCGCCCTGCTCATAACCTCGGGCGGTCCATAGCCGCTGCTTGTCTCAACCTTTGTTAAGCCAACTGGAACGTAATGGTGATATTCGTCGTCAGGTCCACCGCCTGCCCATTGCGCGTTGCAGGCCTGAAGCGGATTTGCTGCGCCACTCTCTGCGCTTCTTCGTCGAGCCCGTGTCCCAGTCCGCGCACGATCCCATCCACCACCACGTGTCCCGCCGCTGTAAAGGTCACGCGCAGGATCACATCTCCCTGCACCTTCAATTGGCGGGCTTCGGTCGTGTATTGCGCCGGCGGCTTCGAAAGCACTTCCAGATTGGTTGAAGCCGGGACCGCAGTCGCCGCCTGCGGAGCCACTTCCTTCGTCATTTGCGGTAAACTGGCCGACGCGACCTTGCCGCTTTGATAGGCGCCGGATGTCCCAGTCGCCCCCGGAATACCTGCGGATGCTACGCGTCCCACCGTGCCCGCGTTCGAGCCGGACCGGGTCCCATTGCCGATTCCGGTCGATCCCACCACGCCGCGCGGCGCAACCGCCGGGCCTGTCATTCCACCGTAAGGATTGCCGATGGCGGCTATGGTTGCCGGCTTGGTCGCATTGGGATTCGGAGTCACGCCAAACGTCTGGCCAAAATGCACCGGCGCTGTCGAAGGTTTCGCCTGCGCAACCTGTGCCGGCGCAGCTGCGGTGAGGGCAGCCTTGGGCTGCGGGGCCAGAATAATCGCCGGCTTGGCCGCTTTCACCACAGGCACCGTCAGCTTGGCTTCCATCTGAATCGGCTTCAGCGCGGGCTTCGGTTCCGGCTTTGGCAGGTTGATCTTGGGTGCCTCGAGCTTCACCTGCTGCGGCTTCGGCGGAGGTGGCAGCTTCGGCGGCGGCGGTACCTTGACCTTGGGTTGCGGCGGAGGAGTCGTAGGGAAGATCAGTTCCGTCTGTTCGAAATGATGTTGTTCAATCACATGTTTGGCCATCATCCCGACGTACAGGGCCACAGCCAGTATCATTAGATTGATCACTATGCTCGTGATAAAAGATGCTGACCTGCCCTCCGGCTCGGGGAGCAAGCCAAAGGTGGCGCGTCCAGGGTAGTAATTCGCGGGCATTTGTGTAATTCCTCGTTGAGAGCCATCGAAACGGCGATGTGTCGTATACGTGGGAGCTGACTCTTCCTCAGGCAATACAGAATAGCTCGAACCTCGGGGCATTTGGCCGCTCCCATTTTCAGTTACAAGGCTTTTTCAAAAAAGGGCTCTTCGTTCCTCGCCAAGAAGTGAGGGGAAAATGTGCCCGGAAATTTTATGTCACCTGCATAAGGACCCGGTTTACGCGCAGATGGGGCACACAGGGCAAGCAAGTGGGTGTCGCCTTTTCGGCAATCTATCGGTGATTATGCGTGGCCGTTTCGACCCCGCCTGCTGTAATAGACTTACGGTAAACCAAAGTGTTCGGGGAAGGACAGTATTTTTGTGAAAGTATTGGTTACCGGCGGTGCGGGATATATCGGTGGCACCGTGGCTGGATTGCTGGCCTCGCAGGGTCACAAGGCCATTGTATTCGATAATTTGAGCCACGCAAAGCGCAATCAGGTCCCGCCAGGTGTCGAGTTCGTCCTGGGAGACTTGGCCGACCGGGCCGAAATTGAAAAACTTTTCGTTGATGCCACCAACAGCAACCAGCCTTTTGACGCCGTGATTCACTTTGCCGCCCTCATCGAGGCCGGCGAATCCATGGTTCATCCTGAGCACTTTTTTCGCAATAACACTGCGTCCACCCTTTGCCTGCTCGAGGCTATTCTGGCCCACGGCCCGCGCTGCCTTGTTTTTTCTTCCACAGCCGCCGTTTACGGAGAGCCTGAGTCGGTCCCTATCAAGGAAGATGCGCGCCTCTGTCCCACCAATGCCTATGGGGAGTCCAAGCTTCTGGTCGAGCACATGCTGCGATGGTTCAATCGAATCCACGGCCTGCGCTACGCCTCGCTGCGCTATTTCAACGTCGCCGGGGCGCCTGAAGGGCCCGATGGCGTCACCCGCGGCGAATCCCACGACCCGGAAACTCACCTGATTCCGCTCGTTCTCGATGTCGCCCTGGGGCGTCGCTCGTCCATCCGCATCTATGGCGACGACTACCCCACCCCCGACGGCACCTGCATCCGGGACTACATTCACGTCGCCGATTTGGCCGACGCTCATCTACTGGCCCTGTCCCATCTGGAGACGCACGACCGCCTCATCCTCAATCTCGGCAACGGGCATGGCTTCAGCGTTCGCGAAGTCATCGAGTCGGCCCGCCGGGTTTCCGGCCATGCCATACCCGTCGAAAGCCATCCCCGCCGCCCCGGGGACCCGGCCGTTCTCGTCGCAAGTTCTGAGAAGGCCATCCGCGAACTGGGCTGGAAACCGCGCTATACCCAGCTTGACGACATCGTCCGCACCGCCTGGCTCTGGCACCAGAAGCGCTACAACCCATAACGGGCAAGGCCGGTTCCCGATTCGACATTGTGAACGGCGCCCCCATTAGTCACCACCTCAGAGAACTGATGGGGGGGCTAAATCTCACCGGAATGTGTGATTTGCATAACCAGAACGTCATCTTATGCTTTTCATAGATTCCATGGGTGAGCACATTGGCACGTATCCGCCAGACAAAAGGAGACCCTGGCTTTTACCCCGAAGCCTGGCAATCTCGAGAACGAGCAGACAGCAACCAGCCCGCGCGGTTTCGTGTCTACAACCGGGCCCGCGAAAACTTCCTCAGCATTGAGGTCACGGTCGTCGACACGACGACACAGCCGTTGAAGAAGCTCATTCAGGATCTTGCCGTCAAGATTGATTCGGGCCTCTGGCTGAAGCCCTACAGGGGCATCCCTGCCATCCCCGGACTGCTTGCGCCCTTCGATCTGGTTTACCTCGATGCGGAGCATCGGATTCTTCAGGAAGTTGAATCCTACCCCAATCCCAACGTACGGCCTCTGAAGGCCGAGCCCGCAAGCGCCCTGGTTTTGCCGGCACACACATTTTTCGCGTCCCGAAGCATGCCTTCGGATCCACTCGAGTTTCGCAATACAGCGGATGGTGGAGAGATCGAACACGGATTCAAGGTGGTTTCGCGTCCGGCGGCATCGGCTCCCGCATGGCAACCTGGCGACTCATCATCGCTTTTCTCTTCAGGCAAACGTACCCCGCCTCCTCCCTTGAATGAGGAATCCTCCCGCCAGCTTCAAGTCGCCATCAAGGGGCTCCACGAGGTCAACGCTCAGGCCGCGGAGAAGAAGGAGTCGTGGCTCACGCGTTTTCGTCACTGGCTGGTCCCTGATCCCTATGACCGCCGCAGTGCCGGCAGGCATCCATTGCCCGGGCTGGTTGCTTATCACTGGACCGGCGGCACTCCCATGGCCTATCACATCGGCAACATCAGCGACTCCGGGTTCTTTCTGCTCACCGAGGAACGCCCGTTCCCCGGCACGATCATTCTGATGACCCTACAAAGAACTGAGCCGTCCGGTGAAACTACGTTGGATTCGATTGCTGTGAATGCCAGGGTGATGCGTTGGGGGCCCGATGGTGTGGGCCTGGAACTGATGCCGTCGAAACCCCCGAATCGAAAAGGTGGCGAACCTTCCGGAGAAAATGGGGCCGACGCCAAGGTACTGGCCGAGTTTCTGAAGAGGCTCAATAAGGCGGCAGAAAAGTAGATCCGGCCTTTCAATTCCTTCAAAATTCAGCTCATTCAGAGATGGTTTTGGCCGAGGCCTTCAGGTTCTGTTCGCACCGGCATATGTCCGGGGCGAGCCCACAGCATAAAAATCCTGCAACGCTCCCGCGTGCCCGTTGCAGCGCGCGAACAGTTGCAGCCCAAGATTGCTTGCGGTGATCTGAGCTTCGTCGCTTGGAAGCAGCGCTGGAGACGAGTGGACGCTCCTCTTTTCGATCAGACCAAGCCACGAGAGACGGTCGAAATCGCGCTCGATCTGAAGTTCCCGCGACCCCGTAATCGCCATCACTTCTTCGACACGGCAAGCGAGCGGCAAGGCGGATACCGAACCTGATTCGGAGAGAACCTTGGTTGACCTCGTGCAAACGACCGTCAGAATACGAATGGGAATTGTCGTCAGCTCTCCCAGCAATTCAACAAAGCGCATGGTCGATTCATCTTTGCCGTCTGCCGAGCAGGACGAAAGCAGGAGGCCTCCCCAGTACTGCTGCAGCCATTCCTCGTCGGTGCAGGAGCCGTCTTCAAGAATACGTATCACAAGGCGCGGATTCGCCTTCAAATCGGCCGCGGCCGCCCTGGATGCCTGCAGGGTTTCCGCTCCGAGTGCAACGCCGACGGCGTTCACGACCTTATGATTGCCCATGCTGTCGCGAAATATCTGACCCACCTTTCCTGCCTCGCCCGGACACAGCCGGCTTAGAAATCCGAGAGCTTCCGCCAACCGGACAATCTCCCTCATCTCTTTTGGCTCCGTCTGCTGCACAAGTCTCTCCAGCAGACTCTCCCATTCCCGCGGCTCCGGGTCCTTTGACGCGGCGAACGTCAGGCCTATCCCGTCTTTTCCCTCCCGCACCACCCTGGCGAGCGCGGTGATGCGATGCTCAGGACTTTTCTCCAGCGGTCCTTCCTTTTGCAATGTCAGCGAGAGCGTCGTCCCCACCGCAAAGCGATCCTCGGTGATGAGGTAAACGCCGCTCGAACTGATGTCCTTGACCTTGTCTTTCTTCACCGCCGATCCTGCCCAGCGATAGGCGACAAACTGCTCCGCCGGTCGTCGTTCAGCTCTTTGGGACATTAATTTTACAAGCCAGCTCATGCGTCCAGCCATGCCGCCTCCTGTCAGGTGAGTCCAGGACTGATCCGCACCAATTCTATCGACCTCCAATCCGCTTCGATACGTTACCTTTGAACATTGAACCAGGAAGGGGACCGCCCCGGACTCCTTATCGCCCGATCGTTGGCGCAAAATCAGCCCAAAAGGGCGCGCGATTTGCGAAAACAAGGCACGCTACAATGCGGAATGCCGATCATGGGCCCGGTGAACATTGCTTCGGCGGAGGGACGGGTGATGCAGACCTTGTTCGAGCGGCTGTTTGCGCGATTCTTTCTGGGCGTGCTGGCCATCGGGCTGGCCTCGGTGGAACTGGCGGCAGCCCAGGCAAAAGCCCCGTTTACAGCGAAGGATTGGTCCGGTCTGCACAGCGCAAGCGCCATCGCAGTCGCGCCCGATGGCGCCATTCTCTACCGCGTAAGCTACGGCGCTGACAAGGGACCGACACACAACGAGTGGTGGACCATCGGCGCCGACGGCGCCCAAGCAACCAAGCTCGATCTGGCAGAGGGATTCACGCCCATGGGATTCAGCCGCGATGGGCACAGCCTCTACGGCGCATGGACCGTGAACCACCACCCCCAGTTCGCCGTGTTCCGGGTTGACAATGGCAAAGCGGCAGCCGCGCCTTCTACCGTGGTTGTGCTGCCGCGCGGAATCGGATCCGCGAGCCCTTCGCCCGATGGCAAGCGCTTTGCGATCGCGGCCGATCCTCGTCCCCCTGACCTGCTCGAAGACATTCGCCATGTCCACGAGCCGGAGCAAACCAGCCTTTATGTCGTGAATGCCGACGGAACCGACGGCCACTGGTGGTGCACCGACCTCAAATACATCTCCGGCGGCCCCATCCTTGGCGGAAGGACTGGCGCAGCCGCGTGGAGTGACGACAGTGCTTCCCTGGCTGTGCTTTCTGACCTGCCTCGCATCGGGCATCACAACGTGAGTACAGCCATCGATGTGTGCAGCGCAACCGGCTCGCGCCATATCACCGACATTCCCAATTCAGTTGCTGGAATCGCATGGGCCAATGGCGGCCGCGACCTCGCCTTTCTGTCCACCAAGTCCGCCGTGTTGACGCCCGAGCACGTGTGGTCGGTTCCCGCATTCGGCGGCAGCGCCGAGGATCGTACGCCCGAGTTGAACGGCACGGCCACGGATCTCGCCGGCGATACGCAAGGCCACGTGTGGGTGCTCGTCGACCATGGCGTGCAGAACGAAGTGGATGAGTTTCGCGATGGCGCACTCAAGCCCGTGTACCGCTGGCCCGACGGCATCATCGGCGGCACGCCCGTAGGTCCGGAGTACGCCGGAACAGGTTCGCAAATGGCCTTTACCGTCGGTGATCCAACCCACGCCCGCAACGTTGCCGTGCCGGAAGGTGATCACCTGCGCAAATTGACGCATGAAGGGGATGCGCAGCTTGCTCCCATTGATCTTGGCACGGTGCGCGACGTCCACTGGACCAGCAAGGGCGGTATTTCGCTCGAAGGTATCGCCACATTTCCCGCCGGTTATGTCGAAGGTAAAAAATATCCCTTCCTCGTGCTTCCCCACGGCGGCCCCGAGGCCAACGACGAGCTCAGTCTCGATCCTCTGGCGCGCATCATTGCCGGCCTCGGCTACGTCGTCCTGCAACCGGAGTATCGAGGCTCTGCCGGCTATGGTGCGGCTTTTCTCGCCGCCATCTACCAGCACTTCGGCGACCGCGCCTTCGAGGACGTGGACAGCGCAACCGACTATGCCATCGCGCAGGGATGGGCCGATCCCGATCGCCTGGCCATCTTCGGTTGGAGCGCGGGCGGCTTCATGACCTCCTGGACCGTGACCCAGACCAGCCGCTATAAGGCCGCCGTCGAAGGCGCCGGCATCACCGACTGGGGGCCTTTCCTCTGGACCAGCGATATTCAGCAAACCGACTACGATGACCGCTGGACAGATGAAGACCCCGAAGCCTTCCGCAAATTCTCGGCCGTCGCCTTTGCCAACAAGGTGACCACGCCTCTGCTCATCCTGCATGGGGAAGCCGACCAGCGCGTGCCCACCTTCCAGGGCATCGAATACTTCCAGATCCTCGCTGCCCGCGGCAAAACGGCGCGCCTCGTGACCTATCCCGGATCTCCGCACTTTCCCACACTCTGGGAACAACGCCTCAACGTCTTCCAGGAGATTGCCGATTGGCTCCATCGCTATAACAAGTAGCTCCGAATCAACACGGGCCAGCGGTTGCGTCCGCCGGATTTTCCAGCCTCTCGACCGCCCTCACTTGCCCATTGAACCCCCGCGTCGTTAAAGTGTCTCCCACAAGCACTATCGGCCGGAGCGTCGTCCATTCTGCCGCTGCTCCGCGGCTCGCACTTACTTTGTTTGCCCAAGAGGACTCCTTTCATGTCTTCCACGCACGTTTCCGCAATCTCTAATTCGGCCTCATTATCCAATCAGGATCTCGACTCCACCCTTCGTGAAAACCGTGTCTTTCCGCCACCTGAAGAGTTTGCGCGCAAGGCCCACATCCAATCCCTCGAGCAGTACGAGGCCCTCTACACAAAGTCCATCGAAGACCCCGAGACCTTCTGGGCCGAGGCGGCCGAAGAACTTCACTGGTTCAAGCCCTGGGACAAAGTGCTTGATTGGAACCTGCCCTGGGCAAAATGGTTCGTCGGCGGAAAACTCAACCTCAGCTATAACTGCCTCGACCGCCATCTCAGCGGCCCTCGCCGCGACAAGGCGGCCCTCATCTGGGAAGGCGAGCCCGGTGAAATCCGCCGCCTCAGCTACGCCGAACTCCACGCCGAGGTGCAGAAATTCGCCAACGCCCTCAAGGCGCTTGGGATCAGGAAAGGCGATCGCGTCGCCGTCTACATGGGCATGACGCCGGAGCTGGCCATCGCCCTCCTCGCCTGCGCCCGCATCGGCGCCGTCCACTCCGTCATCTTTGGTGGATTCGCCGCCAACGCCATCGCTGACCGCGTCAACGACTCCTCCTGCGTTGCTATCGTCACCCAGGACGGCAGCTATCGCCGCGGCACCGAAATCAAGCTCAAGCAGACCGTCGACGAGGCCATGTCCGCATGCCACTCCGTCAAGCATGTCATTGTCTACCGCCGCACCGGCAGCCCGGTCACCATGATCGAGGGCCGCGATCGCTGGTGGCACGACCTGGTGGCCAACGCGCCCACCGAGTGCCCCGCCGAGCCCATGGATTCAGAGGATCCCCTCTACATCCTTTACACCTCCGGCACCACCGGCAAGCCCAAGGGCCTCGTCCACACCACCGGCGGATACGCCGTGCAAACCTACCTCACCACCAAATACGTCTTCGACATCCATGACGAGGATGTCTACTGGTGCTCGGCCGATATCGGCTGGGTCACCGGCCACTCCTACGTCGTCTACGGTCCGCTACAGAACGGCACCACCGTCCTCATGTACGAGGGCGCACCCAACTGGCCTGATTTCTCGCGTTTTTGGAAAATCATCGACGACCACAAGGTCTCCATCTTTTACACCGCCCCCACCGCCATTCGCGCCTTCATGAAGTGGGGCGACCAGTACGTCGAGAATCACAAGCTCGATTCGCTTCGACTCCTTGGAACCGTGGGTGAACCAATAAATCCAGAAGCATGGATGTGGTATCGCGAGAAGATCGGCCACAACCGCTGCCCCATCGTCGATACCTGGTGGCAGACTGAAACCGGTGCCATCATGATCGCGCCCATCCCCGGCGCTGTTCCTGCCAAGCCCGGCTCGGCTACCCGCCCTTTTTTCGGAATTCAGCCTGAAGTTGTCACCAAGCCCGACGCGGAGGGCAATTTCCACGCCGTCCCAGCCGGCAGCGGCGGCTTGCTTGTGATCCGCAAGCCCTGGCCCGCCATGGCCCGCACCGTCTATGGCGACCCTGAGCGCTACCAGCAGACTTATTGGTCCGACGTTCCCGGCTGCTACTTCACCGGCGACGGCGCGCGCATGGATGCCGACGGCTACTTCTGGCTCATGGGCCGTGTCGACGACGTCATCAACGTCAGCGGTCACCGTCTCGGCACCATGGAAGTCGAATCGGCCCTCGTAGCCCACCCCAAAGTTGCCGAAGCCGCCGTCGTCGGGCGTCCCGACAGTCTCAAAGGCCAGGCGATCGCAGCCTTCGTCTCGCTTGAGAGCGGCAACCAGCCCAGCGAAGCTCTCAAAGACGAACTGCGCAAGTGGGTCTCCAAGGAGATCGGTTCGCTGGCCCGTCCCGACGATATCCGCTTCACTGAAGCCCTGCCCAAAACCCGCAGCGGCAAGATCATGCGCCGCCTGCTCCGCGAGCTCGCCACCCACGGCGAAATCAAGGGCGACACCACCACCCTCGAAGACTTCACCGTAATCGCCAAACTCCGCGAAGCCGAAGAAGGCTGATCGAAGCTGCGCAACTCGATTCATCAACTCCGTTCGAGTTTTCTGCCTTGGAGGTCATCCGTGTCTGAAGCAAACAAGCAGGTCATCCGCGCCTTCCTCGACGATGTCATCAACCAGGGTCGCTTCGACCGGGCCAACGAGCTTGTCAAAGAAGACTTTGCCGAACTCGACCCGCTGCCCGGGCAGCAACAGGGCAGGGAAGGCCTGATTGCAGTCCTTGCGCAGTTCAGGTCCGCCTTTCCCGACATCCATTGGGTCATCTCCGAGATGGTGGCCGAAGGCGACAAGGTCGCAACCCGGTTCACATGGACAGGAACCCACCGCGACACATTTCTCGGAATCCCCGGCACCGGCAAGCACGTCGAGGTCAAGGGCGTGGTCATTGACCGGCTTGAATCAGGCAAGATGGCCGATAGCCGCATCCTCATGGACACACTAGGCCTTCTGCAGCAACTCGGCGTCGTCCCCGCTCCGCCGCCCGCCGAGGCTTGATCCCTTCACGGGAACCCCATGCGCCGTCTTCGCTACAACGTCGCCATGAGTCTCGACGGCTTCATCGCCGGTCCCAGGGGCGAATACGACTGGATCACGCCCGACTCCGGCATCGATTTCGCCGCGCTCTATCGTCAGTTCGATACGTTGCTCATGGGCCGGCTGTCGTACGACGCCATGCGCGCCAAGGGCATGGCGGCCAAAGGCATGGGCATGAAAGCATTCGTGGTCTCCACCACGCTCAAGCCTGAGCAGCACCCCGACGTCACCATCATCGCCAGCGATGTCCCGGCCGCCGTTGCTGTACTCAAGGGCGAACCCGGAAAAGACATTTGGCTCTCCGGCGGAGGCGCGCTCTTTCGTTGCCTGCTCGATGCCGCCCTGGTCGATACCGTGGAAGTCTCTGTGTTCCCGGTATTGCTGGGCAGCGGCGTTCCATTGCTTCCCGCAGGCCGCCGCAGCGCGCTGCATCTTGAAGAGAGCAGAACATTGCCGAGTGGCGTCGTGATGCTCAAGTACGCGGTGAGTGCCCCTCGAGAAAACGCGAACCCAACTCTTCGCCGTCGCTAATAAGCAAAGAGGCGGACACCGCAGCATCCGCCTCCCTTGCTAAATCAGCCCGTGCTTCAGAACTTGTACACCACGCCGATCGAAGCGCGCGCGTTGAATCGCCTGTGGGGCGAGTCACCCGTCTGAAAAGGCGTCACGGTGAACGATGAGCCGATATCGTCGCCATAAAGACGCAGGGCAAAATGCGAAGTTCTGTTGTAGTCCAATCCCAGACCCACGCCGCCGGCAAACGACTCGCTAGGGAAAATCGCTACGCCGCCCGTATGCTCGGCTCCAATCAGCCCGTGAACCAGGATGCTGAAACGGCCATAAAGGGGCGCATGCAGCGAAGGCCCAGCGAGGTACATATCCACAGTCGGCGCGCCGACTGAAGCGTTCGACGTGGTAAGGCTCCACGCATAATGCCCGCCTTCCGCCGTAAGGCCGAAGTACTTGCCCCAGTTGCGGGTTACTGACAAGCTCACGCCCTGCAGACCGCTGCGCGACTGGCTCACCTGGTTGAGGCTGGTGTAGCCCCATCCGGCAAAAACTTCGTACTTGTCGCTAGGTTCATTCTGAGGGGCGGGAGCCTTCTCCGGCTCGATCTGGCCGATGGCCGCAAGGGGCAAAAACGCGGCCGGAATCATGGCCAGGATCAAAACCAACAACTTTCTCTTCAATGCAAACTCCTCGATAAATGCTCTGGCTCACTGGCCGCACCGGGGCTTCCCTTTCAGGCGGCGCCGTAACAATGAATCGGTACCTTTCTAGACTAACCTCTACCCCCCGCTTCGATGAAGCGACATCAACGCGCTTGCACCACGACCGGCTCTGACAAATGCATCAACGTGCCTGAGTTGCCTCCTACTGTGACGGCCAAGCCTTTCAGAAGGTAGCGGGCGAGCGCTTCCGGGCCTGCGCGATCCAGTTCCCACGCATTCTCGATGGCCACCAGCGTGTATTGCCCGGGTGCCACGTTGCGCAGAGAAAAGCTCCCGTCCAAGTCGGATTGATCCCTGCGCACAAGGCCGTGAAATGCCGCCGTGTTCCTGGGCACAAGCACCACCAGCGCGCCTGCCACGCCTTTGCCATCCTTGTGCGCGAACCCCTCAACGCGCGTTTCCCCCAGGGCAACGGTTGCCGTGATCGAAAGGGCCCGGTCGGCCACAGTAAAGATTTCGCCGGCATGCGCCACTCCATTTGCTGAAATCGAAAGAATTGGCACCGGATCATCCGAATTCCATGCCGTCAGTTCCCATGTCCCCGGCGGAACACTCTCGAACTGAAATTGCCCCTTGTGCGCCACGCGTTCCATCGGACCCGGATGAAGCGGACTGTCGAGCGGATAAAGAAATACATTCACCTCATCCGGCAAGTCTTTGCCTGAAGTCGAGCGCAATATTCCGTCGATGGGCACAGCAGGCGTCCCGGCCGCTGCATCCACCGGCTCGCTGGCCGTCGCATCCAGGTCCACAGCCCGCGGGGGATCGCCTTGCCACAGCACATAGTGCCCGGGAGCTACACCGGTGAACTCAACGGCGCCCGTTTGTAGAGCGTCGATGAACCCGGCGCTTTCCGCCGATACCTGTGTGCCGAAAATCATCTGCCGCAACTCCGGCCGCGCGATGCCTCCGCCCGACTTTCGCGGTACGGCAATGGAAAGATGCAGTGCCGAAACCGCATGCAAATTGATGTCAGCTTCTTCCCGGCTGCCGCCTGTCAGAACAATCGGCGTGGCCCCTGATTCCTCGGTCGTCGAGTCGTAGTAAGTCACCGGATAAGCGACGTCGAGTTCCGAGTCGTTTGCTGCTTCCGCTACCTTGCGTGTACCCGATTGATGCAGGGCGTACCAGGGCTCCGCCGTCACCGCCAGAACATATTCTCCCGGATCCAGATTTCCGAACTCATAGACGCCCAGATCGTCTGTGGTGCTCGAGCCCGCGTCGACGATGCTGTTCTCCGGTCCGCGTGCCCGCGTAAAGTCGCGACCGATCCCACGCGGCAGCAGAAACAGCATCACCCGCGCGCCTTCCACCGGGTCACCGCCATCTCCCGTCACCACACCGCGCAAACTGGCGCTCGGCGTCAGTCGAAACGTCAGGTGCTCGGTCTCCTGACCGGGACCGGTCACAACAGCCGAGTTGAACTCATCGTGCTGATCGTAGAATCCAGTTCGATAGCCGCGCTTGGAAGCCGTCAACTGATACTTAGCCGCATCCAGCATTTCCATTGCGAAACGGCCTTCGCTGTCCGACACGACCGACGCAATCGTGTGGCTTCCCTTATCATCCAGGATTGCCACCGTGGCCCGCGGAACTGGTTCGCCCGTGGCTGCATTCAGTACAGTTCCGGCAATGCGATAAACGCCCGCGGAGGCTGTCGCCGCCGGTCCAGCATGCGCGAAAGCCGGCGCCGCCGCCGCAAACGTCATCAGGAGGATCAGCTTTGTAACACTGCCCGACATCATTGCTCCGGGACCTCCAGCACGAGAGTGCTTTCGCTGCCGGGCGAGAGCGCAACCTCCTGCCCCGGATTGGGCAGCGCCTCAAGCGCCGTCGCGTCGCGATAGGCAAGCACCACGGGTTTGTCGAAGCTGTAAACGTGATAATTGCCCGGCGTGAGCCCGGTCAGAGTCACTTTCCCGCCGGTCGATGGGCGCAGCGTCAGCGGCACCACATCCGTTGTCGAATCGAAATCCGGAACCGCATAGACCGTGTAGAACGGCTCTATTCCCGCAATCGGAACGGCTTTTGTCGCGGGCAATGTAATCGTCAACGACGCGCAATCCTCCCGCAACGTCAGGCTCAGCGGCGCCGTGGGGCCTGTGAGGCCGAGCACCAGCGACTCCCGTGCAAGATTCGCCCCTCCTGCCGTAAGCGATCCCTCGCACATCCGCTTGTCCGCGATGTTCGTATGCGCCCAGTAGGAGCCGGGCGGCGTGAACTGCGACTCCAGCGGTCCAGCTAAAGGTCCCTCCGCAAAATTACTCATCATGCCGTCCGATATCCATCCCCCGGCCTGGCTGACCGAAATGAATATCCCTTCCTGGCCGGGGCTGGATTGCACGGCAAGCGTGCCGCTTCGAACCAGGTTCACCTCGATCGGATTGTTTCGAACTGGCGACAACGAGACGCGCAGATTCGGAACCGCGTGTCCACTCACTGAGAAGTCCACCGATCCGGCGAAGGAGTTACCGTTTGCACCGGTTGAAACCCCGGCCGTAAGCCGAAGTCCGCTCTGGCCCGCAACGTTGATCACCATGGTGTAACTGCCGTCCGGCAGCAGGGCCTGTGCGGCGTGTGTCGCTGAGTCGTATTGCGCGAGATATGGAAGCTGATGGCCCTGGGCGTCCAATATCTGCGCCGAAGAGTTCATCCCCGCCCCATTCAAAACGCCTTCGCGGCTCCCCTTGCCGCCCGGCCCCAACACCGTCGCCGTCACAGATCGGAACGGCTCAAGTGTCAGTGCCAGATTTGCTTCGGCCTGTTCGCCGCCCGAAAGCCGAATCTTCGCCGCTCCGGCCAGGTCGTGTGCCTCCGCATAAAACTGGCTTGCGTAGCCGCTATGAGTCGCGTTCGCTGCGTTGCCCGCTACCAGATTCGAAACCCGCTCATTGTCCATCGCCGGATCGTTACGAATCGCGTAAAGGCCGTCAGCCAGCCCACCAAAGCGGTACATTCCTTCGCTGTTGGTTCTCGTTGTGGAGGCCACCTCCCATACCATCCGGCCGTTCTGCACCGCATGTCGCAGCAAAACGACGCCGATGCCCTGTGCCGGTTCCCCGGTTGAGAGTTGGACCTGTCCATGAATCGCATTGGTCGCAAACATCGTGAACACCAGGTCCGGCATCTCCGCGGCGACCATCACGTTGTGCGCATACTCGCGTGTATTTTCCGACATGCCTGCAGTGGCAACGTCCGCAGTCTCATCCAGGAAGCCCGGCTTCAACACTTCAAACTCCTGCGGGCCGACCGGCACACTGGGAATTTCAAAGCGTCCATCACCGTCCGTCAACGCGCCGGAACTGGCGTCGCCGTCAATGCGTACCAGCGCGCGCGCCAATGGCTCGCCGTCGGCATTGCGAACCATCCCGTGTATCACGGCCGTCGCCGCTCTTGCTTCCGCGGCCTGGTCGAGCCTCTGATTCTGCGTTTGCTCCTGACCCGCCATGAAAGCCGGAACCGCCAGACCCAGCCAAAGAAAAAGGCACGCCTGCCGAATGCGCCGGAGAGCATCTTCCGATGAGCGGCTGATCATGCTCCCATGTTCTTGGATTGTTCGAGGGTCCACTCCCTATTTTGACCGTTCGTGGCGGGGAAGGGAATCAATCCTGCCATTCACTCGAGGAAACGCGATGGGATATGCAAGGCGAGCCGCTTTTTTCCCTGAGCCTGCCGGATGGAAATCCTGACGCGCTCCGGGTTAAGATTTGACCACCGTCTGTACCGCAATGGCCCGCAAACGCAAAATCATCGTCTACATCGCCACCAGCGCCGACGGCTTTATCGCCCGGCCCGACGGCTCCGTCGACTGGCTCGACGATCCGCGTTTGAAGGGCAGCCACGGCATGGGTGAGTTCTATAAATCGATCGACACGATCCTGTGGGGCAGAAAGACTTGCGATATGGCACTTGACTTTCAAAAGAAAGGCGTGCCAGGGGCGGCCTTCGATACGAGAGTTAAAAACTACGTCCTCACACGCGGTCCGCTGCCATCGCCAGCGCCTGCGGGCGTGGAGTTCGTGAGCGAACCCATCAAAGCGTTCGCAACCCGTCTGCGGAAGAAGAAAGGGAAAGACATCTGGATGATGGGTGGCGCCGGCATCATTGCGTCTTTTCTGGATGAAGGAGAGATCGACGAGTTCATGATTCATGTGATTCCGACGTTTATCGGCGAAGGCATTCCATTGATCGCTCCCGGGCGCCGCACAGTGCCTCTAAAACTCATCTCCTGCACGAAGTTCGCAGACGGCGTGGTCAAGCTGCACTATACCGTCCGCAGGTAATCTTCCCTTCGGGCAGCGTTGCACGTCTGGAATCCTGAATAAGAAGGGCTTTTGCTTCGAATGGTTGATGAGCCGGAATGCGCGCATAGCTATTTGAGATACCACGGAATATTGATCACGATGATGCGCCGGTTGCCTCGCATGAGCAACATTACCTTCAGCAGATCGGCGCGCCGGTTGTGCAGCAGGTTCTCCCACCAGTGCCGCACCACCAGTTCCGGAACGAGCACGCAGACATCCCGTGCCTTGGCCTTCTTTTCCATCTCGAGCACGTAATCGACCACCGGCTGGAGGATATAGCGATAAGGCGACTGCACTACCTTCAGTTCAGGAACGGGTTTGCCCGCCTGCCGCAAAGGCTCAGCTATCTTGCTTTCCCATTCCTTGCAGATATCATCCGGCTCATCGACGATTTGTATGTGGAGGCAGTGAACATCATTCGACATCGCGAGCGCAAACAACAGCGCTTTCTCGGTGATCCGGCTCCACATGTCAATCGGAACCAGCATGATCGGCTCGACGACATCGGCGGGCACAATGGGCCGGCGGAGCGCAATGGCCCGGGCCACGCGGACATAGTGACGCTTTACCGCGCGCATCAACAGGATCATGCACACCACCAGCAGCGCCGTGATCCAGGCCCCTTCGGCGAACTTGGCCACCAGCACCACCAACGTGGTTGCGCCAGTCGCCAGGGCACCCAGCCCATTAAAGAACATCTTCACCAGGGAGCGCTTCTTGCGCCACCAGTGCATCACCATGCCCGCCTGCGAAAGCGTGAAGGCCATGAATGCGCCGATGGCGTAAAGAGGAATCAGCCTGTCGGTGATGCCGCCGAAGATGATCAGCAGCAGGCCGGTCAACGCCACCAGCACATAGATTCCCCAGGAGTAGAGCAGCCGGCGCCCGCGCAACAGAAAGACATGCGGCAAAAAGTTGTTTAGCGCAATAGCCCGTGTCAGGCGTGGAAAATCGGCAAAGGCGGTGTTCGCTGAGAGCGCCAGTACCACCAGCACTGAGCCGATGGTGAGGTAATAGAACCAACCGTGGCCCATCACAGCCCGGGTCAGCATCGAGAGCACGCTCTCGTAATGCGGGCCACTGGGGTCGGTCGCGCCAACGCCATACGCGCGGCAAAGCACGGCAATGCCCAACAGCAGTGTGGCCAGCAGAAAGATGATGATCGTCAGCGTGATCTTGGCGTTCTTGCACCGCGGCTCGCGAAAAGCCATTACGCCGTTGCTCACCGCTTCAACGCCGGTCATCGCCGTGCAGCCTGAAGAAAACACCTTGAGCATGAGCCAGAGGGTCATCGTGGCCGTGGCCGCCGGCAGCGGAGGCAGCGGCGTCACCGGATGCGGATGCCCCCCGGCACGCAAAACCTGCCACAAACCCGCAATAATCACGATCAGCAGAGTTCCCGTGAACAGATAAGTGGGAACCATAAATGCAACGCCGGTGTCATGTACCCCGCGCATGTTGATGAGGGTGAGAATGACCAGCACCCCAAGACATAACTGCAGCGTGTGCGGTTGCAGGCTGGGCACCGCGGAGATCAGCGCGCCTACCCCGGCCGAAATACCCACAGCTGCAGTCAGAATGTAATCGATCATCAGCGCGGCTGCCGCCAGCAGTCCCGCGCCATTGCCTAAATTTTCGGTGGCCACCGTGTACGAGCCGCCGCCATTGGGATAGGCCTCGATCGTTTGCCGATAGCTCAGGTAGACGATGAAGAGCAGGCAGACAATCGCCACGCTGACCGGAACGATGTATTGCACGCCCATCAGGCTCAGCGGAATGAGCAGCGTCAGCGCGGCTTCCGGTCCGTACGCAGCAGAACTCAGCGCATCCAGGCCGAAGATCGGTATCCCTCCGATGGGGCCGATGTGTTCTGCGCGCTCTTCGCTGGTGGCCAGAGGCCGCCCAAAGAGCAGGTCAATCAGCTTGATGGGAGATGCCATTTGGTATTGTCGGACCGCCAACGTCACAAAAGGGGAAGATTGCTCAAGGAATTCTCTCACGCCGGAGAAATCGAGAGATGAATCTTGCAAAGATATTCCATCTCTTCACGTCTGTCGCCACGGCTGTGTTGCCGATTCCCGGATGAGCAACTCCTGTTCCGGGCCAGCCATCCTACTCTACCTGAGATGCACAAAGCTTCGGCATTGCGCTTCCCGCCGCGAAAGAAGAAGCAACAGCGTTATTGAAAATGCGCGATGCAGGTCGCTATCTATTTGAGACAAGAAATAAGTCGATCTACCAATCTTATTGAAGGGAACAGGTGATGTTGTGAATGAATTGAGAACAGAAGAACGAGAGCTTACAACGGCTGATCTGGCAGGCCAAACGGCTGCGCCAACGCGCCCGAAAGGACGTGATCGCGAAATCAATCCAGAGCCCGAAACCATCGAGGGAGAACTTGCAGCAGATCGGATGCCTGCGGCAGGTCGAATCGCGACAGATCGTGTGCCTGCAAATGAACAAGTGCCGGCAGCGTCGAAGCCCATGCCACTCTTTACTGAAGTGGAAATGCAGGAATTCCGCACGCAGTGGAGCACCCTGCAGACAGATTTCGTCGACGAACCGCGTCGCGCAGTGGAGGATGCAGACAAGCTGGTCGCGTCCGTGATGCAAAGGCTGGCGGAAAGCTTTGCCAAGGAGCGTTCAGGCCTGGAGAAACAATGGGATCGTGGCGACAACGTGTCCACTGAAGATCTTCGTGTTGCCCTGCAAAGATACCGCTCGTTCTTTGGCAGACTTCTCAACCTCTAAACCAATCGACTAAACCAATCGACAACGCGGCGCGCTGGAGGCGAGAACAAGATGTCTTCCCGGCGCGCCATCATCTCAATGCGGCGCGATCCTTCAGTTGGGCAGCTTGCAGCAGTCGCCCGCCGCGGCAGGCTCGTTGGCGCCTGCGTCCAGCGCAACTTTCCATGTGCCGTCAGCTTGCTTGCGCCAGATCGTGATGTAGCGGCCGCTGGTCGTCACCGGATTGCCCGCCGCGTCTTTGCTGTGCCCCTCGAAATGGCCCCACGTGTATCCCATATCCCCTGAAGGTCCCATCGCCGCATCTGTCGGAGTCCAGGTGAGTTGGTACTTCTCAGGCGACCACGTCGCGGATTTCGCAATTGCCACTTTGCCCACCACGGGGGCCACCCCATTCCCCAGTGTCACGCCGTCCTCGGCGAACCACTCCGCGAATGCGGCACCCCCGCGCTCGGCTACGTCCTTGGCAAACCGCGCTTCCAAATCGAAAAGCAGCATTTTGCCCGGCTTCACCGTCGTGTCGGTCAGCGGGTTGGGCGCGGCTGATTGCGAATTTGGCTCAAGTTGTCCAAACGCCGGTACTTCCGTTCCAAATGTGAGAATAAAAACGATCAAAGCAGGAATCTTGAGGCCGTTACGCACGTCTATTCCTCCTGTGGCGCCTTATCGCCATCCTACATCGGGCTCAAGAAACATAAGAGCCCGTGCAAACCTCTAGATTGCTATACTTGGGTGACGCGTTAACGCGGTCCGCGTGAAAGGGTTGCCGCCCAACTATTGGCTTCGCCCGCCGGATCGTGAAAGCTTCGAAGTCCTGCGAATCCGCACGGCTCGTTCTTGGGTACCCGGCTTTTTTCCCCGGGGGAAGGAAGAAGATGGGAACATTGCTGGAATCCATTCAGTCGCCAGCTGATGTGAGGCGGCTGAATTTTGCACAGTTGGCCGACCTGGCGCAGGAGATCCGCGAATTCCTCATCCAAACTCTGTCGAAAACCGGAGGCCACCTCGGTCCCAACCTCGGCGTCGTCGAGCTCACCCTGGCCCTCCACACCGTCTTCAATACTCCTGAAGACAAAATTCTCTTCGATGTGAGCCACCAGGCTTACGTGCACAAGATTCTCACCGGCCGCCTCGATCGTTTTGAGACCATTCGCCAGCCGGGTGGCCTCAATGGCTTCATGCTGCGTACCGAGAGCGAACATGATTGTTACGGCGCCGGTCATGCAGGCACAGCGCTTTCCGCAGCCCTTGGAATGGCCGTCGCCCGCGATCTGGCCGGAGGATCAGAGCACGTAGTCGCAGTTGCCGGCGATGCTGCTTTCACCAACGGCATCTCCTTTGAAGCCCTGAACAACATCGCCGAGCAGACCAAGCGCCTGATCGTCGTCCTCAATGATAATGAGTGGTCCATCGATCGCAACGTGGGAGCCATCGCCCGCTACTTCCACCGCATCGTCACCAACGAGCACTATCGGACCTTCCACGAGTCGGCGGCGCGCCTGGTCGAGAAGTTCGGTGGCAAAACCGCCGTCACAGTGGTGCGACGCGCCGAAGAAGCTGCCAAGAGCATGCTGTGGCCGTCCATTCTGTTTGAAGAATTCGGCCTGCAATACTTCGGTCCCATCGATGGCCACAATCTACCCTTGTTGATCGAGACCTTCAAGTTTCTCAAGGCCGAAAATCGTCCCGCCGTGTTGCACATCCTCACCCAGAAGGGCCGTGGCTACCAGCCCGCTCTGAATGGGCAAAAGAAGTTCCACGGACTCGGGCCTTATGACGCTGAAACCGGCAAGACCGCGTCCACCGGCCAGATCACCTACTCTGAATCCTTCGCCAACACACTCGTCGAACTGGCGCGCAAGGATGACCGCATCGTTGCCATCACTGCCGCGATGCCCAACGGCACGGGCCTTGATCTTTTCCGGCCGCACCACCCCACGCGCTACTTCGATGTGGGCATCGCCGAGGAGCACGCCGTCATCTTCGCCGCCGGCATGGCCACGCGCGGCTTCCGTCCCGTGTGTGCCATCTACTCCACGTTTTTGCAGCGGGCGTTCGATCCCATCGTGCACGATGTGTGCCTGCAAAAGCTGCCCGTGGTTTTCTGCATGGACCGCGCCGGGCTCTCCGGTGACGACGGCCCGACTCATCACGGCCTCTTCGACATCGCTTACCTGCGCGGCGTCCCCGAGATGATTCTGATGGCGCCCAAGGACGAAGACGAGCTGGCCGACATGATGAAGACCGCCCTCCAGCTTCCCGGCCCCAGCGCCATTCGTTACCCTCGCGGCGCAGTTGCCGGAGTTGCCCGCAAAGCCGAGCCGCAAGTGCTGCCAGTGGGCAAAGCCGAAATCATCTCCGACGGCGCAGACGTTGCCATTCTAGGTTTAGGGCCCATGATCTCTTTGGCTCAGGAACTGGGTGCACGCCTCGAACGGGACGGCTTCTCTGCCGCCGTCATCAATCCGCGCTTCGTCAAGCCGCTGGACCGCGAGATGCTCGAACTATACGCCCGTCGTGTCAAAGCCTTCGTCACCTTTGAAGATCATGTGAAAATGGGCGGTTTTGGCTCCGCCGTTGTCGAGGCGCTCGGTGAACTGGGCATCGCGCTTCCAGTGGTGCGCATTGGTTGGCCCGACCAGTTCATTGAACATGGAAAAGTGGACGCGCTTCGAGCCAAATATGGCATCAGCGTTGAAGAAGCACTTACCCAGTTGATGCCGCTTCTCGCGCCTCGCCAGCGCCGTACATTAGTGGCCAGTTAAAGCTTTGCCGCCGAGACCCGATGAGCCATCGTCCGCAGCGGAACGGGATCCCTGCATCCTACGGATCATTGCTCGTTTCGGCGGGGTGAATCGTTTGAGTACTGACCACGATTCCGTGTGCGACAATCCACAACGGACCGATTTACTTATGCGACTTCATCGTTTTCTTTCGGCGTGGATCGCCTTAGTCGCGCAGTTGGGTGGTGGATTGCTTCTGGCCGGAGTTTTGGCGCAGGCCCAGGCGCCTCCACAGGCGCTGCCCGCACCTCCGGTTCCTGCGCCGCTCGTGCTCGCCGGCGGCACCATCATCGATGTCACCAACTGGGGTCATTCGGCAAGAGACCAGCAGAACGCAATCGTCATTGTGAGCGAAGGCCGCATCGTCGCTGTCGGCTCTCGTGCTGACGTGCCCATTCCCCAGGGCGCAAGGGTCATCGATTGCACAGGAAAATATCTGATCCCGGGCCTTGTCGACGGCTTTGCGGGCATGAACAGCCAGGGACAGGCCAACGCAAATCTCTACATGGGTGTCACCACCGTGGTGGCCCGCTCCGACGCCGAGCATGGCCGCATTGATTTCGCAGCTAATCCCCGCCCGCATCTCTATATCGTGGATTCAATCGGCTCGACCGATAACTGGAGCCTGCTGATTGGGCACAATGATTGGACCGCAGAGCTCAAAGAAGGCGCGCATCCCGCCGAACTGAGCCCCGAAGAGACTGCGCGCCAGATGACCGCTACGCAGCACCTGGGAACGCGCGTGCTTTGGCTCGGTCCGGACCTCACTGCGATCAACACGCAGTGGATCGTCGCGCGCGCTCATCAATTGGGGCTGGTCACCTATGGCGAGTTTGTCTCCACTCCGTACACCGTCGGAATCGAAGCCGGAGTCGACACGCTGCTGCACATGGGCCGCTATGAACTGGGCGTGATTCCCGATGAGTTGCAGCGGCCGCTCGCCGAAGATCCCTACGGAGGGGCTGCCGCAACCGCATACGACTACGCCCAGCATCTGCCGCCCACCGATCAGCACCTGCGCGCCTATGCGCGCTTTATCGCGTCGCATCATGCCGCGCTGTTGCCCACGTTCAGCGTCTATTTTCTGAGCCTGCCCGGGCATCGCAACCTGTGGCGTGAGCCGGCGGCATCGCTGCTCGATCCGGCGAATCTCTCTGATCCGCCCGATCGCATCACAGGTGAGTTGAACTATCCGCTCCCGTTCTGGTCGCGTCACCTCCCGGCTCTCACGCAGAGGTGGATGGAAGAGGGTCAGCGCAAGAAGGCCGATCAGGCTGCCTCGCGCCTATGGGAGATCAACGAGACTATTTTCTTTACTGCCGGTCCGCACTACCTCGCGGGCTCGGGCGCCCCCGTCATGGGCGCCATGCCGGGCATTGGCATGCACACCGAGCTTGAAATGATGGTGCGCCTCGGGCTCTCCCCACGCGAAGCGCTCGCCGCCGCCACCAACAACTACGCGCTTCAATTCGGATGGACCGAACTGGGGCAGATTGCGCCCGGCCGTCGCGCCGACATCCTGGTTGTGGACGGCGACCCCACTGAAAACCCATGGAACGCGCGTCGCATCTCCACGCTCATTCTGGAGGGCAATGTCTTGAACCGCGATGCCCTGCTGAATTCGCACAGATGAGCCTGGGAAATGAACTTCGCCAACGAACCTCGTACCGTGACCTGCTGATTATGTAATTGCGCTCATGACGCTGGGTGCCCCAGGTCTCGCCGTTGAGACCTGGGAAATCACACAGTTACGCGGTTTACCCCGCGAACTCGCCGCCGAATGCCGGGAATGGCACCCTTTTAAAATGACCGCCAGCAGCCGGCATTCTCATAGGCCGTGAGGTTCCGGCTTCTTTTCCTCGCGCGGCGGAGGTGCCTGATGTTGCGGAGCGGCCTGGCGTTGCGGAGCGGCCGGATGCTGCGGCGCAGCTTCGCGTGGTGGCGCAGCACGGCGCTCCGGCGCTGGAGCGGATCTGGGCTCAGGCGTTGGGCGAACAGGGGCAGCCGGGCGCTGAGGAGCCGCTTCGCGTTGCGGCGGCTCTGCGCGGTGCTCAGAAGGCGCGGGACGTGCGGCTGGAGCACTTCGTTGCGGAACGGCCTGACGTTGCTGTTGTTGCTTCTGACGTGGTTGCGGAGCCTGGCGTTCCGGCATTTCCTGACGACGAACCGGTGAGGGCTGCACCGGAGCTGTTGGCCGCGGCGCATGAACTGGAGCCGTCGGCGCAGTTCGCCCTGGCTCAGTCCGATTCGGTTCACGCTGCGGTGTGGTTGCCCTGTTGGGCATTGGCGGAGGCGGCACTGGCCGCACATTTCGTTCCGCCTGCACCGGATGGCTCTCGGCCAGGTTGGTCGGACGGCCATGATTCACCGTCGCAAACTGGGCCCGATTCGACCTGGCCGTCTGGGCAACCTGTTGCTGGGTTGCCATGGGCCGGGCGTGCGGCTCGCGCCATGCCTGGATTTCAGCCGGCTTGGGCCTGACCTGGATGCCGCCTGATCCGCCATTGAAACTGACGCGATCGTGATGGTCGTCAACCCGGTGATCGTAGTGGTAGTGCACTCGTGAGTCGTTGATATTGTTGACGGCACTGTTGTAGTCGAAGTGATTGTGGTCCCAGTATCCGCCCTCGTACCCATAACCGGTGTAGCCGTAGCCGTAGTCGACTCCCCCGTAGAAGCCGATATGCTGACCCCAATAGCCGGGGAAAAACACATAGCTGCTACCGCGATAGCCCCAGTAGCCCGGCGTCCACAAAGCCCCCTCGTACGGCGCTTCGACCCACGTTCCGGGCACCCAGTAGTAGCCCTGTGAAGGATCGAAGGCCCAATACCCGGGAGTCCAGAGATAGTCATCGCCCGGGGCGGGAGGCTGATCGTAATCGGGCAATGGCGGCGGTGCCTGGTCCGCCGTGTATTCCGGTTGCTCTCCGTAGTCGGATTCGTCGTCGCCCGGAGAATAGGCTCCGTTGTCATCCTGTGGCTCTGCCTGCTGCGATGCGTAGGCTTCCGGGGCTGGACCGGTGCTCGGCACGCCGGCGGGCTGGGGCAGCGGCGCTGCCGTTCCTTGCGAAGACGCCTGCGTACCCGGCGCCAGGTTGGCTGCGGCAGGATCCTGTCCTGGATTTTGTGTACTTGTATTCGCCGCCTGGTTGCTATGGCAGCCGACACCAAGAAGAGCTATACCGATAGCCACAGCGGGCCATCGACCAAACCGCACAAATAGGGTCATCTCAGGTCTCCTAAGGCTTGGATGCCCCCGCAAGATGATCCGTCTATCGCCGCCGCGCAACTTCAATCTATGGTTGCCACGCAACTTCAATGGCTGGTACGGCTTCCAGGAGGAACGGATTGTCCGCGGTTATTGGCCGGCGGTGTCGTCACCGGCTTGCGGCTGATGTGCGGGTTGGTTAATTGCTCGCACAGCGGCGAGTCCTGTCCCCGAGCCAGGCCCACGACTGCATCCTGTCCGCGGCAAAGCCGCTGTTTCATGGCTTCGGCCTGCTTGCCGTTAAGCTGCTGGGTCCGCTCAAGCCCGCTCCAGGGGTCCAGATCGTATTGATAGATCGAATCCTCTGCAGGCTTCTTGTCCCCGTATTCGAAGTGGCTCCACGTTCCCACCAGTTCACGCCCGTTGGGATCGGCCATTACAGCGTAAACCTGGGTCCACTCAACCCCCGGTGGCGGATGGGCGCTCCACAGGTGCAGGCCCTGGCCACCTTGCATCCAGCGCGCATTCCACATCCGGTGCGGCACATCGTAGTAGAACGACGTGAGGTAAGTGTCTGCCTCGCAATCGGCGCAATTGTCGTAAAGCATGGCGGGCTCGAGCGGAGCGCCCTCGGCAAAGCGCATCCAGTCCACCCATCGCAGGTTCACCCCGTGAAAAAGCGGCGTAACCAGGTGGCTGGTCAGCGACACGTTCCAGACGGAAAAAGTATCCGCATTTGGCGCGGATTGCGGAGAAGAACGCAGCGTGGTCACCACCATCGCCGCATCGTACTCAACGCCGATCTCCCGGATGGCGGTCCACTTTTCCGGCTCCATCGCGCGCGTCACCCAGACAATCACGCTCTGGTCCTGCGGGGAGTGAAAGTCAACCCAGTGAAAGGCTCCGGGAGCCTGCTGGGCAAAGGAGGGAGTTGCGGCGGTAAGCAATGCGGCAAAAATGCCTGCACAAACTCCGCGAAAAGCGACCCGCATGAATTCAGGTATACCAGACGCGCCCGGGTCCTCCGTCACAATCCCAGCTTCGCCCACATCGCATCCACCTTGGCCTTCGTCGCGCGATCCATTTCGATCATCGCGGGCCACGGACGGTCGAATCCTTCCGCTTTCCATTTGCGGGTTGCGTCGATCCCCATCTTCGATCCGTAGTTGGGCAAGCGCGAGGAGTGGTCAAGCGAATCGACCGGCCCCAGTGTGAACTGAATGTCCCGCTCCGGGTCGATGTTGTTGGCCACACGCAGCACCACCTCGCCCGTATCCTGCACATCGCAATCTTCGTCCACCACGATGATGCACTTGGTAAACATGGCCTGACCCAGCGACCAGATCGCATTCATCACCTTGCGTGCCTGCCCCGGATAGCTCTTGCGAATCGAAACAATCATCAGGTTGTGAAAGACAGCCTCAACCGGCAGATGAATGTCCACCAGTTCGGGAATCGTCAGCTTCATCGCAGGCAAGAAGATGCGTTCCACAGCCTTGCCCATCCAGGCATCTTCCATGGGTGGCTTGCCGACAATGGTGGCCGCGTAAATGGGGTCCTTTCGATGCGTAACGCAGGTGATGTGGAAGACCGGATACTCGTCTGTCAGGGTGTAAAAGCCGGTGTGATCGCCGAAAGGCCCTTCGCCGCGCAACTCACCTAGTTCCACGTAGCCTTCAAGCACAATCTCCGCGCGTGCCGGGACCTCGAGATCCACCGTCTCGCACTTGACGATTTCGACCGGCTTGCCCCGCAAAAACCCGGCAATCATGAACTCCTCCACCTCAGGCGGAGCAGGAACAATGGCGGCAAAGGTGGTTGCTGGATCGGTGCCAATCGCCACAGCCACTTCAAGACGCGACCCTTTCAGGTTGCCGAGCGCAACCTGCGGCAGCCCGCCAATGGGGCCGTCCGGAATAGAGACCGCACCGCCGGCCGACTCCGCCATGGCCGCCACACCTGCGGTGAGCGGACTTTCGGTCGAGTGCATCGCCGCAGCTTGGCGCATTGCTTCGCGATAGTGCTCAGCGGCTACTTTCTGGCGCTGCCAGTGCATGCCGGTGGTCCGGCCGTCGTAGACCTGCATGCGATACATCCCGATGTTGCGCTTGCCCGTTCGCGGATCGCGCGTGTGCACGCAGGGCAGCGTGATGAACCGTCCCCCGTCGTGCGGCCAGCACTTGAGAATCGGAAACGCGTTGAGATCGAAGTTTTCCTTGAGAATCACTTCCTTGCACGGAGCGTCTTTGGCGCTCACTGTCTTGGGAAAGGCGCTGGTCAGCGCGCCCAGTTGCGGCAGCATCTTCAGCTTGTCAAATAAGCCCTCGGGCGCCTTTACATTCATCAGTCCGTGAATGCGTTCTGCAATTTCGTCCAGCCGTTCCACGCCGAGTGCAAGCGCCATGCGCCGCTCGCTGCCGAACTGGTTGATCAGGACCGTGTGTCCCGGATGCCCTTTCACATTCTCAAACAGCAGCGCCGGTCCACCGGGAGCATAGCTCGATTTGGCTGCGTTGCTCTGCCTGCCGGCGCTTCCCGCAGCGCCGATCTTCGATACGCGATCGGTGATTTCTGTGATCTCCAGTTCCGGCGAAACTTCTTCGCGGATCCGCTTCAGTTCGCCATGTTTTTCAAGAGTCCTGATCCAGTCGCGCAAATCATCGTAGGCCAAAAGCATGCTCCGTCGGTGGAAACCGTCCTCACTCATACTAAGGCTTATGGCGACAGCGGCCTTCCGGCACCTTGCGTTCTGCCTCGCCCATGTGGCATCCTCCCCGAAAGTGAAGAGGAGCGTTGGATGCAATTTGCCCTGGAAAAAGACAACAAGCCCTATTTCAAATTGCGCAAGCGGCTCGCCGCCGAAATGCTCGCCGCGGTGCCGTCTGCCACCTGGACGGTTCCCGCACTGTGCGCAGCATACAAATGGCCGACCGGCCTCGCCGGCGGCGGAGTGATCGCTATCGTCGAGCTAGGCGGCGGCTGGGTGCAGTCCGATATGAATTCCTACTTCGAGTCCATCGGCCAGCCTGTCCCCCAGATCACCGACGTCTCGGTCGACGGCACCCAAAACAGTCCCAATCAGAATGTCGGCTCCGCGGACGATCCGGATTACGAAGTCGGCCTCGACATTCAGGTCTCCGCCGCTGCCTACTACGCAGCTACCGGCAAGCCGGCAACCATTCGCATGTACTGGTCGCAGGACATCGCCTCCGCGGTGCAGAAGGCGGCCTCCGACGGCTGCGATGTATGCACCATCTCCTGGGGCTCTGACGAAGCCAACTGGGGCAACGCGGCAGCGCAGCAGATGGAGACCACGGCCACGTCAGCCACTGCGGGCGGCATGATCGTATTTGCCGCATCGGGCGACAACGACTCGAGCGACGGCGGTCCGACTCCAGCCAATGTGGATTGCCCCTCGTCGTGCCCGCACATTGTGGGTTGCGGAGGCACCAACAAAACCGCGACCACTGAAACCGTCTGGAACGACGACCCCGGCCAGACCGATGGCGAAGGCACCGGCGGCGGCTATTCCACCGTCTTCCCCGTGCAGGCGTTTCAGATCGGCGCGCCACCCCCGCCTGCCGGATCAACCGCGGGCAAGGGCCGGATGGTGCCCGACGTTTCGGCCGATGCAGACCCCGCCACCGGCTATGAAATCTGCGTCCATGGCGAACAGACCGTTGTCGGCGGCACCAGCGCCGTGGCGCCGCTCTATGCCGGACTCTTTGCCTCATTCGGAACCAAGCTCGGCTTTGTGACGCCCAAACTCTGGTTAAATCAGAAGGCGTTCAACGACATCACCGTGGGAGGCAATGGCTTCTACAACGCCGCACCCGGCCCCGACCCGTGCACTGGCATTGGAACGCCGATCGGAACCAGCATCGCCGCGTTGTTTGCCAGTTCCTAGTGCGACATCTCAAAAGGTTGTTGCATAGATCAAACGCCCGAACCGCAGATCCTTCGACTCAGTTTTGCGCAAAAAACGCGCCAAACTGCGCTCAGGATGACACCTTTTTACTTGGCGAATTTAAGATTCAGGACACTAGGTGCACTTGAATTTTGGGCTTACGCCACCTCGGGCATCACCGGATGCACCGCGTCCAGCGGATAACCCAGGCGTTTCCACTCATCAAACCCGCCGCGCAACGGCCGTACGCGCTCAATGCCCAACTTGTGCAGGGTCATCGCCGTCTTGGCGGCGGTGGCTTCGCTGGGGCAGGTGCAATAAAGCACAATGTCGCGATCGCGCGGGATCTCGTGGATGCGCGCAGCCAGTGCCTCGGGCGAAAAGTGCAGTGCGCCCGGCAGCGTAAACGGATCAGGCAGCAACTCCAGCGGATGACGCAGGTCCACGATAAACACCGGCTCGCCAGCATCGAGCTGGCGTTTCAATTCGTCCGGCTCGAGCCGTGATCGCACCAGCTTTTTGAGAAAGCTCTGGCGACGGTACAGGCGCAAGATAAGGAAGCCTGCGATGCCCAGGATCAGCAGCGCACCCGAGAACCGGCCAACCCAGTTCAGAAGGCTCGGGTCGCGTTTCAGGGCATCGCCAAACAGCCTGCCGACTGTCAGCAGGGTGCCGACCCAGAGGAAAGCTCCAATGCCGTCGAAGAGCAAAAAGCTGGCATAGTCCATGCCGTTTTCGCCTGCTACGGGGGCAGCCAGCAGAGCCAGCCCCGGCACGAACTTGGCGATCATCAGCGTGATCCCCCGGCGCCGCCCAAACGAGTCCTGCGTCTTGCGGACGCATGTGGTGGGTTCCATCGACAGCTTGCAGAGGATTCGCAGCACATGATGGCCATATCTCCGGCCGATCAGAAACCAGCTCGTATCAGCCACCATCGACCCGGCCATGGCCACAAGCAGGGCAACCGGAAAGCTCAGCGTGTGCTCTGCTGTCAGCGCCCCGGAAGCCAGCAGCATCGGTGTCGCCGGCAGCGGAATTCCCAACTGCTCGATCAGCAGCCAGACGAACAGCAGAAAGTAACCATACACCACCAGAATGTGCGTAGGAAAAGCCATAGGGGAAGTTCCGATCGAGCATCTTTGGGCCGCCCGCACGGCCGGATGGATTCGCAGGCAGGCGAGCGGAGGTTTTCATTCTATCGGATGTTTGAGCAGAGATTTTGTTGCAAATGGTTATGCCGCTGACCAAATCCGGGTGCCGGATGCCCGGTCCTAGCTCCGCTAGGGCGGGATGGATGTCTTCCAATTACAGACATAGCTTGAGACTGGAAAAAATTCGGGGTGGGCCATCGGGACAAGATTTGTTCCACCCGCCATCATCGGCGATTTTCTATGGAAAAATGGAGGACATTGCCTCAATTCACACTGAAGTAACCATAATTTAGGTTACTAGAAGGTAGGGGGTAGGGGGTGGGCCTTTTCCCTTGCAAGAAGCCTCTCGGGCAGATTGCCGTTGATTTCGATGGTACACAAATTGAGGAAATGATCTGCAACGAAATTGTTCACCCATCAGGCGGGTTCCCCCAGCCCACTCATGGACTCTGAGTAGACTCCTTGGGATTACCGGGCTGTGCCCCGTTCGTCGCGGCTTTATTGTGATGAGCGGGTTTCCGGGCGGCGTCGCACCCCGATTACGATAGCACTATGACCTACGGCCTGAAGCGGTTCCAGAAAGCGGAGGCTCTTCACTTCGTTACGTTCAGCTACTTTCATCGTCTTCCATTCCTTGAGACACCCGCACCCAAGGACACCGTCGACGCCGTACTGGAACAGACGCGAGCACGCCATCAGGCCCGGATCTACGCTTACGTCCTGATGCTCGAGCACATCCATTTGCTCATCAACGAGCCGCCGTCGATCCTCCTGGCGCAGTTTCTGAAAGCGGTCAAGCAGACTACTTCCCGCAAGCTGAAAGGCGACCGCGAGCAGTTCTGGCAGGACCGCTATTTCGACCGCAACATCCAAGGCGAATCCGCTCGCTCCGAAGTGATCCGGTATATCCACCGCAACCCGGTGAAGCGGGGATTGGTCGCATCGCCGGAGCAGTACCGATGGAGCAGCTTCGACCACTACGCTACCGGCATTCGAGGAGAGGTCGAAATCGAGTCGGAATGGACGGCAAGGCTTCGCGGCCCACTCATCGCGATAAAGCCGCGATGAATGGGGCACAGTCCTGTACCCCAAGGCGTCTATTCGGAATATGAGTGGGCCTACGAGTGGTCGAATCGAGTCGGAATGGACGGCGAGGCTTCGCGGCCCACTCATCGCGATAAAGCCGCGATGAATGGGGCACAGCCCTGTAAACCCAAGGTGTCTATTCGGAATTGATGCCTGACGTTCGAGGTGAGGTCCCAAGAAACGGTCCAAACTGGAGCCACTCATCCCACCAGCCACTCAATTGACACCAAAAAGGCCGCCCGAAGGCGGCCTTTTCGCAAAATCAGGAGTGCGCACTCTACTGCGCGGTCGCCCCGGTCGACAACGGCAACCCGGCCTGTATCTCCGCTGGTTTGCCGATGAAGTAGTTGCGGTCCCAGAGATTCTTGTAGAACTCGCCGGTCAGCTCGGCGGCGCGGGGGCCAAACGTCGGCCGGCCGCCTTCGAGAAAGAAAACCGTCACCAGCGCGCCCTGCGGCGTGTCGGAGTATGAGACGAACCAGCCGAAGCGCGTTCCATTGTCGGAGCAGGTGCCCGTCTTGCCGAAGACAGGCAGTTCCTGGAAGTTGGCTCTCAAGCGGCGGGCGGTCCCATAATTTACCGCTCCGGCCATGCCGTCCTGCAGGTCTGGAACGTATTTGGCGATATCGAGGGTCCGTTTCACCTTGGGCTGGAAGTCGGCGATCTCTGCCGGAGTGGTGGGATGCTGCAGGTAGTAGAGCGTTCCCCCGTTGGCAATCGCAGACATAAAGGCGCCCAGTTGCAGCGGCGTCATGTTGACACCCTGACCAAAGCTGCACATGCGGCCCACGCCGCCCTCCGATGCAGGCAGCGGCTCACTGGGATAGGTGCCCAACTGCTCCCCTGCAATGTGGTAACCGGCCAGTTCGCCGAGGCCAAACTGGGTGGCGTAGTGGCGAACGCGCTCGAATCCCAGTTCGCGCCCGAGTTCCTCAAAGTAAAGATTGTTGCTATGGGCGATCGCTTCCGTCATATTCATGCGGAAACCGGCAAGCCGCACCGGCGTGTCGCGCGTCACCAGTCCTTCAGACAGCGCCGCCAGCGCCACCGAGAGCTTGATCGTCGAGCACGGTTCGGCGCCAGGTGAAAGTGCGAGCTTCTGGTTCACCATGGCAAGAATGCGACCGTTGGTAGGATTGATCACCACCGCGGTTCCGTTCATATCGCCCAGGGCATCGATCGCCGCCTGGCGCACGATGGGATCTTCGCCCGCCGTATTGTCGCCTGCGAAGATGTCGGCGCTCGCAAATGAGCTGGCGGTGAAGCGTTCATAGTAGCGATGGCGGCGGACAACATGCAGCGATGCGCGGCGCAAGGTGCCAGCGGAGCGGCCGCTGCCGCGATAATGCCGGACCACCAGCGTGCCGTGAGGCCCTGTTTGCGTTGAAGTGGCGCGAGCGGGAACGGTGTGACGTCTCTTGGAGTGGGTCGTGACGAGATGATGGCTGGTTGGTTTGGGACGGTGGAGGGGAGCGTTCAGCGCCCTAGCGCGCGGCGCTTCAATTCCAATCCCGGTCAAGACAAATAAAAAAGCAAGAATGCAAGACAATCTCATCCAGTCAACGCCCTCTCCACAATGGATACGTGCCATGCGTCTGCCCGACGGAAGGCGCACTTCGATCACTCTCAGGCCGCTCCCGGCGCGCATTAAAACTGCGTCGAAGCCAGACCTGCTCTCCGATTGAACAACGCCGCGTGTCGAATGCCTTGCAAAGGTGCGGGGATTGCCCATCACGGCCAATCGGGCTATTACTTCTTACAATAACCCGATTAGCCGAAATAGCCTTCCCTTATTCGATCCGCGGGCGCGCTTTTTCTCAGGACTTGGGTTCACTATAGTGCCGATTTTCTGTGCTCAACAACAATTCTGCTGTGACGAAAGTCACCCGGGTAACCACCAGGGTCATTTTCGATATCCGTTTAGAACTTCAGCCGACGCATGAAAGCCGGCACATCCAGGTCCCGGTCTGCCTCTTCGCCCGCACCCGTAAAGAGCGCGGTTGCCGGCTGAGCAGCATGATCCTCAGGCTTTGCCGGACTCGGCGCTTCCTTGCTGAAGTCCGACGCATAATCCCTGGGAAGCGGCTTGTAAGCGGGTTCGGGTTCTTCGGCCAATTCCGCAAACTGCGGACGGGCAGGCGCCGCGACCAGTTCAGGCTCCTTCACCGGCTTTGCCTTTCCTTTGCCGCTGGGTGCCGGCGCCGGCGCAGGTGCGGAGAAGAAGGCCCGCTCATCTGTCTCCGCCTCTTCCTCCGACGCATCGTCTTCGCTGAGGAAGCGCGGCTGAGGCGGCGCAGCAGGAGGGGCGGGCGGTTGCGCCGGTTCGCGCATCCAGTTATCCGGCGCCACTACGGGAACCGAAACGACCGGCGCATCGTCCACGCTCAACATGCGCGCGCGGCGCTCCGGCATCTGGTCCCGAAAGCCCGTGGCGATGACCGTGATCTTGATCTCCTCGCCCATCTTCTCGTCCTGCACCGCACCGAAGATGATGTTGGCGTCTTCATGCGCGGCTTCCTGGATGAGCGTCGAAGCCTCGTTGACTTCGGAAAGCTTCAGCGAGCTGGAGCCGGTGATGTTGATGAGAATGCCGCGTGCGCCGTCGATTGCACCCGCCTCAAGCAACGGCGACGCCATGGCGGCCTGCGCCGCCTCTACGGCGCGATTGGCGCCCGACCGGATCGCGGTTCCCATCACCGCGTGTCCCATGCCGGCCATGGTTGTCTTCACGTCCGCAAAGTCGCGGTTGATGATGCCGGAGATTGTGATGATGTCCGAGATGCCCTGCACACCCTGGCGCAGCACGTCGTCGGCGACCCGGAAACTCTCAAAAAAGCCGGCATCCTTGGCCACGGCGAGAAGCTTCTCGTTGGGGATCACGATCATCGTGTCCACGCTTTCGAGCAGTTCCTTCATGCCGCGCTCGGCCTGTTGCAGGCGGCGCTTGCCTTCGAACGCAAATGGCCGTGTAATCACCGCGACCGTGAGGATACCCATCTCGCTGGCCAGCGAAGCGATCACCGGCGCGGCTCCCGTACCCGTTCCTCCGCCCAATCCGGCGGTCACAAACACCATGTCCGCGCCTTCGAGCGCTTCGATGATCTTTTCCGAATCTTCGAGCGCGGCACGACGCCCCACGTCGGGATTCGCGCCCGCGCCCAGCCCGGAGGTGAGACGCACGCCGAGTTGCAGCTTGACCGGAGCCTGCGAAAGCTTCAGCGCCTGCACATCGGTGTTGGCCGCGATAAACTCCACACCCTCCAGCCCCGCCTGGATCATGCGGTTCACGGCATTGCCTCCGCCTCCGCCCACGCCGATCACCTTGATGCGGGCCCCATGCGTACCTTCATCGTGATATTGAATGCGCATCTCACCGGCTTCGTTGACCTTTTGGTCCATCGTGGCATTTACCTCAAACTTTGTCATTTCATCCAACTCCTGCTAAAAACTCGATGCAAATATGGCGCGCAGCTTGGCGCGCAAACTGTTGTTTTCTGCCGCACGGGTTACGCGCGTGCGATGTGCGTACAAGAGCATTCCGATGGTGGTCGAAAAAGCGGGATGGACCAGTTCGCCGGGCATGTTCGAGAGACGCACCGGCAATCCCGTCCGCGCAGGAACCCTCAACTGGCTCTCGGTTACGTCCAGCATCCCTGGCAGGGTTGCTCCGCCGCCGGTCAGCACACATCCGGCACCCAGCGCATCCACCACTCCACCTTGACGAAGGCTCTCTTTTACAAAATACAGAAGCTCCCTCGCCCGGGGCTCAAGAATTTCCGCGACGCTGCGCAGGGCCAGTCTCTGCGGCTCGGGATTGGTGATCTCAATCTCCGCTTCCAGGGGCACAGCCGTTACAACCGCGTGTCCGTAGTGGCACTTGATCTCCTCAGCCTGGGCAACCGGCATCTGCAGGCCCACGGCCATGTCGTTGGTAAAATGGGCCCCGCCGATAGGAACCGAAGCGGTGTGCGCCACAGCGCCCTCGAAAAAAACCACCAGGTCGCTGGAGTGGGCGCCCACGTCCAGCAGGCACACGCCCAGCTCCCGTTCGTCGGCCGAAAGCGTAGCCTCGGCGGCCGCAATCGATTCCAGCACCGCCTCCGTCACTTCGAGGCCCGCGCGATTGGCGCAGGTCACCGTGCTTTGCAGCGCGCTGCCGGAGCAGGTGGCAATGTGCAGGTCCACCTCGAGGCGCGCTCCCACCATGCCCACGGGGTCGAAAATCCCCGGTTGATCGTCAAGAATGAATTGCCTCGGCAGCAGGTGCAGAATCTCACGGTCCGGAGGACGCTCGACGGCGCGTGCCCGCTCCATGGCTGCCCGCACATCCTCGCGCGTAATCTCGCGCATACGCGTGCCGAGATCGAATCCGCCATTCGTATTCAGGCCGCGAATATGAGGGCCACCCACTCCCACGGCGCACTCGTCAATGTTGGCCTGCGCGACCCATTCGGCGCGCTCGACCGCCGCTTTGACGGCCTTCGCGGCCGGGGTGAGCTCAGAGATGAGCCCCTTGCGCATCCCCGCCGACTCCACCACGCCGTGGCCGCGATAGCGCAGCGCTCCCTCGTTCAGGTCGGCGGCCAGCACGCGCGTCCATGCGCTGCCGATGTCCAGCACCACGATCAGGTTGTCCTGCTTCTCGGTCATGGTTCAGTGCTCACTGGCTTTGCCCTGCCGCCGTGGCGGGGTGGGATTTTGCGGCAGCCTTCTGCCTGCTCCGTTTGAGCGCGGCGCGTTTGGCCTCCGCGCGCTTCTGCTGCTTGATCATTTCTCGCTTGATCTTTGCCGCCCGAGCCTTCGCGGCAGGCGTCGCGGTTGCACTGGTGTGCGCCTTGGCCGCCCTTTTCACCTTTTGAGCAGCCGGAGCGGGATGCGTAGGAGACGCAGGCGCGGCAGCTATCTTCGCCGGGTCCGGCTTGGCGGTCTTCTTGCTTGTTTTTTGGATTGCCGGAACCTGGTGCGCCGCAGCGGCGGGCACGCCAGCCATCTTCGCGGGATCAGGCTTGGGTAATGGAGGCGCAGGCTCTCCGGTTGCTGCCGTGCTGTCGCTTGCGCTCACCGCGGACTGGGCGTCACCTGCGCCGTGTGCCATCTCAAGCACCACCTGCTGGTCGTAGCGCAGGTCCACTTCGGCCAGCTTGGGATATTGTTGGCGCCACTCGGCGATATGCGCTTTATAGCGCTGGTACCGTTCCAGGAAGTGATCTTCGCCAAAATGCGCCAGGATGTCGGCGCCTTGTTCCGGCATGAGCACGCGCGCATCTTCAGGATCGGTCAGATCGATCTCCGAAATCTGATCCGAGAAGTGCTGGCCGTTCACATCCAGTTCGCTGAGCAGGCGCTGGTAGACCGCCATGCGCGCCTTGCGCGAGGGCAGGGGATCGTTGGAGTCAATGCCGGTGACCACAGGAAACGAATAGTGATGCTGCGCCATCATCGACGCGGGCATGTCGAGCAGCACGCCGTTCGCATCCACCAGGCCGATCTGCTGAGCATGACGCACAAACGCCACCGGCTGCCGCTCCACCAGCGACACGCGAATCTGGTCCGGCAGAATCCGCATCACCGTCGCCTGCTGCACCCAGGGAATCTGTTCGAGTTGCTTGCGGCGAAGGGCAATCGGGACAAAGAAGATATTGCGCCCGATGTCTTCGCCGAAGACCGGCAGCATCTCCGCGCGGGTCACTTCAGCCAGGCCGCTGGCTTGGATATTGCGCGAGCCTGTGATGCGAAAGCGCGCATCGCGTTCAAGGAAAGTCTTTGAGATGTGCACTGTGATAGCGATTCCCGACAGCGCGATCAGAGCGCCGAGGGCGAGGAAAACGCGTCCCCAGGTGCCGGCCGGACGCCACCAGGGTCGGCGCGGCGCATCACGGCGAGAGCTGCCAAAGCGCGGGCGCTCATCACCGTCCGTGTCCTCCATCTCGAGCGGCATGCCGGGTCCGCCGCGGCGGACGCCACTTAAAAGAGGCACACTCTGCTGTACGCGGCGGAAACGGGACTCCGCGGGCGCTTCATCTTCCCAAACCAGGGATCGGGTTCGGTTATTTCCTTTTATCGCCACGCTTGTACACGGTTCGTGAGATTCGCCAGCCTCAAATATAGCCTGTGGCTGCGCGGGTTTCCGCGATGTGGGCGCAAGAGGAATCCGCACCGTTACGGGGCAGTTTCCTGGGCGCGCTGCAGCAGTTCGGCAACCTGGGCGTCAGTGCACTGCGGGAAGTGCACATAGAACTGGCTCACTGCGTCGAAAACCTGGGGCTCATAGACGCAAACCAGTTCATCCACAAGGGGCTCGAGGCGGGCGCAGGTCAAAACCGGTGCAACCGGCACAGCCACGATGAGGCGGCTGGGATGCATGGAGCGAAGCGCAAGAATCGAAACATGGATGCTGGCTCCGGTGGCAATGCCGTCGTCGACCAGAATCACCTTTTTCTCTTCAACCGCAAGTGCAGGCCGTCCCTCCCGATACAGTACAGCGCGTTGACGAAGTCGTTGCGCGGCCGCAGTACTGATCGCCTCAACCTGCTCGACCGAAATGTGCGCGGCGTGGATGATGTTCTCGTCGAGAAAGCACTCGCCGCTTTCGGCCATTGCGCCAAAGGCCAGTTCGTGCTGACCGGGAACCGGGAGCTTGGTTGCGAGAAAGATGTCGAGCGGCGCTCCCTGCGCCCGGGCTACTTCGTACGCCACCGCTACGCCGCCCCGCGGAATCCCGAGAACAAGATTCGAATCGCCCGCAAATCCGGCCAGGCGTGTCGCAAGTTGCCGCCCGGCATCTTCTCGATCGTGGAAGATCATCTTCGCCCTCCCGCTCTAGCTGACCTCAGCCACGAAAGTCAGCTCGGGGCGAACGTCGCCATCTTGTCACCAATCTGCGTGTGATGGCAAACGGAACGCGCCGGACAGCCGGGGCGAAGGAACCTCAAGCCCAATGAAGGGTATGTACTGAATCAGCCGGCAGCACAACGTCAAGCGCCTGCGAGCCAAGCACCAACTGTACTCGCGTTTCGCCGCCGCGATTTGCCACCACAACCACCAGGCTGCCATCGGGATTGCGGAACCCCGCGTGCGACACTGCGCCGCCCGCGCCCAACTCAGCGATGCCATTCGTGGCAAACACTTTGGCTCCCCGGCGCACGTGCCTGGAGTAGTGCGCAAAGGCCCAGTATTGCCCGCTCCGCGTCACCTTGTGCGTTCCGTTGTCGATGGTGATCACGCCGCCGCACGAGAACGGCCCGATATTCGGCCCACCCTTTTCATCCAGAGCGAGATTCCACGAGGTAATCGAGCGCGCCCAGTTGTTCACAATGTCGTTGAAGGTGCCGGCCCACCTGGTGTAATCGGTCTGGTAGTCGGGTTGGGCAATGTCCGGGCCGCCCTCGGTCCAATATGCGTTTTTCTGCGGAAACGCGTCGTGAACCCGTGACATCGCAGTCGGCTCGCCCACATAGCCGTGCCAGGCAATGCCGTCAATGTATTCGTACGCGGCCGGATCGCTCAACTCGTCGATGGCGCGTCCGCACAAACTGTAGTTATGGTCAAGCACCCAGATCTTGGTCGGCATGTTGGCCTTGCGCAGCGCGGGCCCGAGATGGCTCTTCACAAACTCCATCTCCTGCTCCTGCGCCCAAAGGCACGCGGGCATGTGCCCTTCCTGCTCGGCGTCCGTCTCGTTCTGCACCGTGACGGCGTCAATGGCAACGCCCTCGCCCTTGTAGGCGTCGAGAAACTTCAAAAAATACTGCGCATACGGATCGAAGCTCTGCTTGCGCATGCATCCGCCCAGCATCGAGCCGTTGGGCTTCATCCATCCCGGCGGACTCCACGGCGATGAGAAAAGGAACAGCTCAGGATTGGTCTTGCGCGCCTCGCGCAGCATGGGCAGGATGTAGGCTTTGTCGTGATCGATCGAAAACTTTTTGAGTTCCGGATCCGGCTCCGTGCTTTCGTCAAAACTATAGACAGTCCGCGAGTAGTCGCTGGCGCCAATGCATGTCCGGCACACATTCAGCGCCATTTCGTCAGGCGCAAACAGATCATGCAGGATCGGCTGCCGTTCCGCATCGCTCAGCTGGCTCAGCACATAGCACGACGCTTCGGTCATGGCTGCGCCGAAGCCCAGCATCTCCTGTTTGGCTGCGGCCGGATCAAGCGTGATGGCACTTGCGCCGATCTCCGTTGCCGGCTTCCACGTCAGGGGCTTACTCGCCGCATGCCGTTGTTCGCGGAACGTGCTCCATACCTTCACCGTTGAGTCTGCAGCGCTTGCCCAGGCCGGAATGCGGCGCGTAATCGCCGTCCCCGCCGCCAGTGATGAGGCTGTCTTGAGAAATCTCCTGCGCGAACTTCCTGCCATAACCGTCCCCTGGGCGCGCGAAACTTGCCCGCCGAATCATAGCAGGGCCGTGTGCCTTAGTAAACCGTTTGAGCACGTAGGTAGTGTCCTAATTTGAAATCCACAGGCTTATTCTCTGATCGCGGCAAACAACGTACTGCGCATCCATTCTGAGCGAGTCTGCTTTACGGATTTCGCGGCTGAGTCGATCCGCTTCAGTTCTTCAGGATCAAAGCGCATACCGACGATCTTTCCCTTTGCCTCGCCCTTGGGAAGCTTCGGTCGTCCCGGTTTCTTAGGCTTCGGCTGCGTCGGCATTGTGTGCCTCCTGTTTTCGGAACTCCTGAGCAATAAAGGCTCTAACGGCTGCTGTTGGAGTCAAGGCGGGTGGATTGTGTAGGACTGTAACCAAAAGCGGCTTACTCGGATCGCCAGTGTCACGCCACCATATCTCACATAATTACTGTAAAACAAAAATCGATGTCATGTCAATAGTTTTTGTTGTACAATTTTATATTATTCCCCAAAGGTGGCAGGCATGTATGACACAGAAAACCCCGACTATGAGGACTGGAATCCCGATACCGACTCTCAGCATCAGGTCCCAGACCCGCAGCGGCATAATCAAGGCGTGTTGCCCGAAGGCGATGAACATAAACCCAACGAGGAAGTAGAAAAAACCAAACAGCTTATCCAGGAAACTCGGCCAATCGAATGGCTGCAATTCTGGGTTAATGCTATCTTGGCCGCTGTTGGAATTGTTGCCATTGTCATCTACCTCGGCCAATTGTGCGCCATGAACAAAACTCTCCGAGAGATTCAAAAGCAGACGCCTGAAATTCAGAAGCAGGCTAAGGCGGCTCAAGATCAACTGGCGCAAGCAAAAGCTGAGTCCATTGCTTCCGGTATCGCCACTGATCAGCAACTTGCGATCATGCAGAGACAATTGACACAGCAAGGAAATGCTATGCGACTGGATCAGCGGGCATGGGTAACAGTGACTGCGGTTCAGCTCACTGATGCTTTGAAGGTGGGAGAAGAGGCCACATTGACTGTAAACACGAAAAATAGCGGGAAAACGCCGGCCTTGGATGTTCATGACTACAGCACTATAGTTGCTCGGCCTACCATAGCTGAGGCGATCTCCGGTGAGATCGCCGGAAAACCTGTAAGTTCGGCTATCTTTGAGGCTGGTGGAACCGGAAAATTGATCGAATCTACCTCGCAACCATTCAAGCAGGGCCATATTGATGCCATTCAATCGGGTCGGACAACGCTTTACGCGGTTGGAAGAATCTGCTACAGAGACATCTTCGATGTTCAACGGGAAACTCGCTATTGCTTTCAAGTTCAGAGCGATGACATGATTAAGGCCAATGCGCTCTTGGGCGCTTGTGCCCAAGGAAACGTGATTGAATCGGATGAAAGCGCTTTCCGCGATTGCGCTCGCGCCGGTCGTAATCATCAGAAGAATAAGAACCGAAATCCAAATTAGGACACTACCAGCACGTATGGAATAAGGTTTGAAGCGAGCCTATTTGCTCGGCAGCACTTCCGCCGAGCTTTCCAGCGACGCCAGAATCTGCGGAGCAAGCTGGCTGACGCTTCCAGCGCCAAGGGTCAGGATCAGGTCCCCTTCGCGCGCCTCCGCCGTTGTTGCCGAGAGTGCCGTTGCAAAGTCCGCGGCAAACTGAACGCGCGGGCCGTCAATCTTGTCCGCCAATAGCTCCGCCGTAATCCCCGGAATCGCTTCCTCGCTGGCAGCGTAGATGGGCAGCACGATCACGCTGTCCGCGTCCTTGAATGCTCCGCTGAACTCGTCCATCAAATCGCGTGTGCGCGTATAACGATGCGGTTGAAAGACCACGTGAATGCGCCCGTAGCTGCATTCACGCGCCGCAGCCAGGGTGGCGCGAATCTCCGTTGGGTGGTGCCCGTAGTCGTCCACCACCGTAATGCCATGCGCCTGGCCGAGCTGCTGGAACCGCCGGTCGACGCCGCGAAAATGCTTGAGCCCCTCGGCGATCTTCTCTCCAGGCACAGCTAACTGGTGCGCAATGGCAACCGCGGCTGTGGCGTTGAGCACGTTGTGGCGTCCAGGAACATGTAACTCAAACGGCCCCAGCGGGCCCGCTGCCGTGCACACCATAAAGCGCGAATAGCATCCAGGTTCCGTCTCAAGATATTCGAGCCGATAATCGGCGCTCGACGAAACGCCGTAGGTAAATACGCGCCGCCGCGCCAGCGGGAGAATCGCCGCCAGTTGCGCATTGTCGATGCAGGCAGTGACCGCGCCGTAGAACGGCACCTTGTCCATGAAGGCCAGAAAAGCGTGCTCCACGTCGGCCATATCCTGGTAGCAGTCCATGTGTTCGCGGTCCAGATTCGTCACTACGGCCAGAATCGGCGAGAGCTTCAGAAACGAGCGGTCGCTCTCGTCGGCCTCCGCCACCAGGTAATGCGTGGTTCCGAGCCGCGCGTTCGAGCCGAGAGCATCCACGCGTCCGCCTACCACCACCGTCGGATCGAGCCCTCCGGCAGCCAGCACCGAAGCCACCATCGACGTGGTCGTTGTCTTTCCATGCATGCCCGCGATGGCGATGCCGTACTTCAGGCGCATCAACTCCGCCAGCATCTCCGCGCGCTGGATCACCGGAATCTTGCGGGCCTGCGCTTCCACGACTTCAGGATTCATTGCGGAGACAGCCGAGCTGGTCACGACGACCGTGGCGCCCGCCACGTGTCCGGCTTCATGACCCTCGTAGACCGTGGCGCCCAGTCTCACGAGACGGTCCGTCACCGGACTGCGGCGCAGATCGGACCCCGAGACTTCCATGCCCAGGTTGAGCAGAATCTCGGCGATCCCGCTCATGCCGATTCCGCCGATCCCGATGAAGTGCGCGTGCTGGGAGATGGCAAACATTGAGTGCGAATCTCCACTGTACCACCGCTGAATACACCCATCGCACATGCCCAAAGCAGGCGGCAATAAACACCGATTTTAGAGAAAGTTGCGGCCCTTTATTTTGCGCGCGCAGCGCAACCTTCTTCCCGGTCCTCTGTTCAATCAGGACATAACCGGCGCACCGGAAGGCGGCACGAACAAAGCCTCAACCGGAAAGCAAACCGGCTGGCCTTGATTGCAAGGCCTGGGATGGAGGAACTATGGGCAGCATACGGAATTTGATGTTGGCAGCAGCAGTCGTTGCGGGCGGGCTCGGGCTTGGAGCAACCACCGCCCAGGCAGCCCAGTTTGGGATTTATGTTCGCGGGCCGGTGGCCTATGTTCCTCCGTGCCCGGGGCCTGGATATGTCTGGGCGGCAGGCTATCGGTCCGGCGGCTATTGGGTTCCCGGGCGCTGGAACTTCGCGGGCGTTCGCGGCGGCGATCGCTTCGCCTACGTCGATCGCGACCGCGACCACCGCTTTTTTGACCGTGACCACGGCCGCGATTTCGACCGGCACGAGGACCGTGACCGTGGAGGCGACCGCTTCCGCAGATAGCTCCGCTCCAATGACTTGAACCGCGACAGCCCCTCCGCCCGTGAGGGGCTGTTTTCATGTGGATACTAACTCGCTCAGATAGTCCGCAACCCGAAGAATTCTTTCAATCCCACCGCAACTTTACCCCCCGGTTGTTGTTCAAATGTATAGTTGCCGGTTGGGATGCAAGTCCAGAACCGGCGGGTGCTGAAAAACGGGGTTCCCCGCATCCCAGGTCCGGAACGGCAGGATGGGGCAGCACAGGGAGGGAAGTCATGCGAAAAGCGCTCATGGTGATGGTTGCAATTCTTTTGATCCTGCCATTCGCCGCAACAGCGAACGCCCAGGTTGGCGTTGGCATCGGCGTCGGGCCTGAAGTTGTTCCCGGTTATGGATATGGTTATGGTCCTCCGGCCTGCGACTGGGGTTATTACCCTAGCTACCCGTACGCTTGCGCGCCCTACGGCTACTACGGTCCAGACTGGTTTTACGGCGGCGTCTTTATCGGCGCCGGACCGTGGTACGGCTGGGGTCGCCGCGGCTGGGGCTATGGTGGATACGGATTCCGCGGCGGATACGGCTATCGCGGCGGCTACGGCTATCGGGGTGGATACGGCGGTCGCGGCGTTTATAACGGTGGACGCGCCTATGCCGGCGGCGGTTTCCGTGGCGGCGGTGCTGTCCGCGGGGGTGGCGGCTACGGCGGCGGCTTCCACGGCGGAGGCGGGGGTGGCTTCCACGGTGGCGGCGGCGGTGGCTTCCACGGCGGTGGCGGTGGTGGTCACCGGTAAGTCCTCCTGAGGTTAGTTGTCAGGCCCGTCTGCTTCGGCAGGCGGGCTTTTTTTGCTCGCGTCTCGGGCCGGATTGTCGCCAATTGCCAGGCGGAGTAGGGGCCTGATGCAACAATAGTGGCCTGGAAGAGCGCGCCATTCGAATGGGGCGCGAAGAGGAGGGTCTACATGGACCATCTACTAGATCATCTGCTTCAGCCGTGGTCCCTTATAACGATCGCTGTGGTGGGGTTTTTGTTCTTCGGCGCCATAGGAATCTTCGATAGGCGTAGACGACGTCCATAATGACAAGCAAGCCTCGGAGCCAGTTCTAGTGTGGAGAGTCTGAAGTTCATCGAAGAACAACTGCAGATTCTTCGACTCATCACCCCCGAACTGAAAGACGTTCGGGGCCCCGTTCGCTCAGAATGACAGCCAGTTTTGTGTTGCGTATTTCAGACTCAGGACACCAGCTACCGAGCGCAGCCAGCCGGTCCGCTGGGTGCCCCAGGTCTCGATTCTGAGACCTGGGAAAGCGAGAATTTTCTGGTCGCGGTCTTAGCTTCCCAGCGCAGCCAGCCTGTCGGCGATCTGCTCGGCGGCCTGTGGATGAGCCTGTGTCTTCGCCGCAGCCGCCATGACCCCGAGGCGATCCCGGTCGGAGAGCAACTCCTTCAGCGTCTGCTGCAATTTCGAAGTGGCGAGAACCTCCTGCTCCCGCAGCAGGACCGCGGCGCCGGCCTTCACCATCTCCTCTGCGTTGCGCGTCTGGTGATCATCGGCCGCAGCGGCAAACGGAACCAGCACAGACGCCCTCCCGGCAGCCGCCAGCTCTGCCACCGTCGACGCACCGCTCCGCGCCATCACCAGGGTTGCCCGGGCGAAACACCCCGGCATGTCATCCAAAAAGGGCAGAACCTGCCACCGCGCCGGATCGGCTCCCGTAGCAGCGTAGGCCGCTTGTGTCACGTCGACCTCCCGAGGGCCGGATTGATGCAGAATCGTAAGTCCGGGAATCGCCGTCAGCAACGCGGCGGAAACTGTCGGCAGGTTGGTATTGAAGATCCGCGCCCCCTGCGATCCGCCGAAAATGAGCAGATGCAGCGGCCCGTCGGGCAGTGGCAGGGTAAAGAATCCAGGCCGCACCGGGATCCCCGTCACCTCAGCATTGCGAAACCAGCGCGCCGCGGCAGGAAAATTGATCGCAGCCGCCCGCACGTGCTTGCCCGCAAGACGGTTCGCCAAGCCGGGCATGGCGTTTGGCTCAAACAGCATGGTCGGCACACGCAGCAGCAGCGCCGCGCCCACTCCCGGCCCCGATGCGTAACCGCCGATCCCCAGCACCACTCCCGGCTTGAACTCGCGAATCAGCCGCCGGCACGCAAAGACGCTGCGCGGCAGGGCCGCAAACGTGCTCAGACGCGTGCTTAACGAAACATTTTTGAGGGGGCCGACCTCGATCAGGTGCAGCGGAAACCCGGCTTCCGGCACTAGCCGCGTCTCAATGCCGCGAGCGGTGCCCACAAAGTGGACTTCAGCCTCATGGCGTGCCACCAGGGCATGGGCCACGGCCAGCGCCGGAAAGATGTGTCCACCCGTGCCGCCGCCCGCGATAAGAACGCGCAATCCTGCCAAGCCTTGTACCTTTCAGTGTGGCCAGTTTAGCAAGCCGGTGCCGCTCGGCGGCGTACTCCGTTGTGCAGGCTAGCTAGTTCTTCGAGAACATGCTGGGGTCGCAACCGCCACCGCCGCAGCAGGCGCCACCCGAGGCGCAAGGCGGCATCGCATCGGCGTGCTGGTGTCCTGCGCCCTTGGTGATCGCTCCAGCGCCGCCGCTGATCAGGCGCTTCACCGGTCCGCCGCACGTAGGGCATTCCGAGAGCGCAGCGTCTGACATCTTCTGACGCTTTTCAAAGTGGTTTGCACAGGTATCGCAAAGGTATTCGTAAGCAGGCATGGTTTTTCTCTCTCAAATGATTGTAAGGTGTGGCAAGGTTGCTGACTCGATTTCGGAGCCTTGGTCATGAACAAACGCCCCATCTCCATCGTGATCCTGGCCGGCGTCTACATCCTCGTGGGCGCGGTCGCCTTTGCCTTCTATTTTCCGGCCTTGCTCAAGGGCCAACCCGATTCGGTATGGATAGAGCTGACCGAACTGCTGGCCATCATCGCCGGCGTCTTCCTGCTCTGCCGCCAAAACTGGGCGCGCTGGCTTGCGCTCGGCTGGATCGCGTTCCACGTGGCGATCAGCATCTACCACCCGGTGCGCGAGCTGGTGATGCACAGCCTGATCTGCATTGTGATTGCATGGCTGCTGTTTCGCCCCGCTGCGGCGCGGTATTTTCGCCAAACAACTCCCAGCGCGTAGTCTTTGCTGCAGGCAATTCCGGCACCCGAAACAAGGCTTCTGGAAGGCAAGGCAACAAGATGAATCAAATGCTGGCTGAAATTCTGCTCTTGATCTCCGTGGCGATGAATGCGGCCCTGTTGACGTTTGTTGCCGGGGTGCTCCGGAAAGTGATGAATGATATGTCCGGAGCCGAATTCCAGCGATTTCTCGCATCGTTCTACCGTCATTCCACGAGGTCTCCCTTTATGGTCACGATTTTGACCATCCCTCTTGTCGGAGCGGTCCCGTATTTCTATTTCTACGGTTTCGGCAACCGCTGGATCATCGCCGGTCTTGCCCTCTGGCTGGTCGCCGGATCGATCGGAAAGATGATGAAGCTTCCTGTCTTCAAAATGGTTCCCACGCTCGACAGCAGCGATGAGGCCGGCCTGAGCAGCGCACGCCGGAAACTGAATGCCGGAAACCTGTTGCAGGCAGCGCTCAACATCGTTGCAACCGCTTTGATGGTGGTTCCGTTCATCCCGCGTTGAGGCCGCATTGAAGCCGCAGTGCGCACGGGGCAAATTCGAAAAGACACTTCCGCTTGGTGTGCGCTACACTGGCGAGTCAACCAGTCCAGAGCACGGGTCAGATTCAACGCTGATTCAACGATGGGCGCGAAATTGCGAGACTGGCCGATCCCTGGGGTCCCTGGCGCGAAGTAACCAATTCATCAAGGAGAATATTCGTGAAGAAACTTTTATTCGTGGCAGCGGCAATGGCTTTTCTGCTCGTCGGTGGCCTCAGGGTCAATGCCCAGGATGCAGCGAAGGACGCGGCGAAGGATGCGGGGATCAATGGCAAATGGCACTTCGTCATGGATACGCCCGGCGGCGACCGCGAAATGGATGCCGAATTCACGGTCGATAAAGACGGCAACGTGACCGGCAAGTATGGCACCACCGATGTAGCCGGCACCTACAAGGACGGCAAGATGGACCTGAACTTCTCCATGACCTCAGAGGAGTCAGGCGAAACCGCGCCCCTCAAACTCGAGGGCAAGCTTGACGAAACCAACGCCCTCACCGGCACCTGGGCCTTCTCGTCCTACGACGGCACCTTCAAAGCCACGCGGCCTAAGCCGTAGCTTCAGGCTGCAAGCTTTCGGCTCTCAGCTGTCCCGGGCCTTCAGAGGCGCTTCGGGCGATCCAGGTCGACAAGAACGGGAAACGTTGGCGGGGAAAGCTAGTGCTCTCCCACCCTAGCGGAGCCAGGATGGGGTACCCCGGTTGTGGAAAGTTTAGGGCGGGCCGCCCGCCCCTGGCTTCTTGTCGAATTGGAGGCTCAAGATGAACGATCAACAAAAGAAGGAGCAGTATTCCGGAGTGCGAGATCAAGAGATCCGTGCGGCTCTGGATCAGCATTGGGCGGCGTCCGATGCCAACGATTTTGAAACGGAGCACCTCATCTATCACGAGGACGCGGTGCTGGAATACCCGCAGTCAGGCGAGCGAACCCGCGGTCGACGCAATATACAGAACCAACGCGCCAGTCAGCCGAGCAACAAGCGGTTTTCTGTCCGGCGAATCATTGGCGGCGGCGATCTTTGGGTCACCGAATTCATCCTGACATATGACGCCAAGCCGTCCTACACCGTGAGCATCATGGAGTTCAGGGGCGACAAGGTTGCGCGGGAAACACAGTACTTTGCGGATCCATTCGTGGCTCCCGCATGGCGTGCTCAATTGGTAGAACGGATGGACACATAATCTCGAGGCGCGAGAATCACAGCACATCCTCCGCTGGAGGGACAACTGATGGATTGGAAACGGTTGGTCCAGTTTGCGCTGCTGGGTAGCAGTGATTGGGAGCAATATGCCATCCTGCTGGCACGCGTTTCGCTCGGACTGTTCTTCGCCATCTCCGGGGCAAACAAATTGTTTGTCGCCGGCAGCACGCAAACTATGTACGAAACGCTCGTCGAGGCTAAAGTCCCGTTTCCCCGCCAGACGGTTTTTTTCGTGTCGGGTGTCGAGTTCGTTGGCGGATCATTGCTGACCGTGGGGTTTCTTTCGAGCCCGGCCTGCGTGGCTTTATTGATTGATATGCTTGTCGCCATCCTGACCTCGAAGCTTTCCGCCATGCCTAAAGGACTCTCGCCTCTTAACTGGCTCGACGATTTCCTCTACCTTCCGGAAGTCCTGTACGTGCTCTTCTTTATCTGGCTGATTTGCTCTGGGCCGGGAAAGTTCAGTGTCGATGACTGGCTCGCCGGCAAGTTACTGGGGTGATCGATCACGAAGCACCTTGTTGCCAGACAAGAGCTTGATGGGCTCCGTTAGATTGAGACGTTTGCGACCCGCCGTGTGACGAGACTTAATGCTTCCCAACTTCTTGGGCCAATTCCTCCGCAAAAGCATCTGCCTCTGACTCTCGAATGAATTCCTTCTTCACGGGCATCTTGTTCAATATGTTCTGAGCTTTGATGAATGTTTCCTTTAAACGTTCGTCAGTCGGCTCGCCTAGCAACATATACATCCGAAAAGGCTCAGGGCTGTCCATCAAACTGGTCGCTCGTCCAACCCAACGATTCGCCTTGTCGAGGATTGATGCTGCTTCAAGCAAATCGAAAGAAACAGGCTCTAAGACATGCCAGACCTCGTTCTTCCAAGATCTCTCGAATTCGTATTCATAGCTTGGTGCAACGATGCGTTTCGGACTCAACCACGGAGTTACATGAGCGCGGTCCATTGGCTCCCTAAACGCGCGCCAGACTTCTTCGTCAGTGCGTCGCGAGCCATCGGCGTGAGAAGAGTAGTGTTCCACATGCCTCCGAAAAAGGTCATGTAACGTCTGTTGAAGGTTCGCACTCAGACCGACCCCTGCTTTTGAAAACTGGATGGCGCTGTCGTCTGGCGGAAGTATCTTTGCCAGCACCGACTCAATGCTCAGTTCAATCTCAAAAGGCAGGATCGCTCCGCGCGACTGTCCCGCAGCGCAAATTTGCTCTTGGATATACCGAGATACCTGGCGGAACCGATGGCCATCAATCTTCTGAAACATTTCTGTGATTCGCCTATAGTTCATCGTGCAAATTGCACGTAGAAATCCAGCCTCGGCGGAGTAAACGGCGACACCGATATTCACGAATTCCTGTGTGGTTGGATCATGAACATACCGGAGTACGGAAAAGCTGTATGGAACTTTCATACGAGAAACCTCCGGATCTGCTCAGCAAACTCCTCCGCGTGATCGCGCATCTCGGTGAGGTGCTGGGCTATTCTCGGCCCATTTGTATTGTTCCATTCCGGTGGAACATCTGCAAAGATCTCTTCTAACGTATCTTCAGAGAGGTCGATGAGTCGGGTAGTAAACGTTGTGAGATCAATCGGTTGGGATTTCAATTGGCGGTAAAAGACATGCTCCGCCAGATAGCCCTGCCCATTCAAGTCCCAAGGAGATGGGGATGGGAAAATGTCAAGCAGGAATGAAAATGCAACCTCGTGATCGAAGATTACCACGGTGTCGCCCTTGGTAAGAAGATTCGGGTTGCTGTGTCTCCGGTCAGGATTTTGAATGAGGGCATCAAACGCAAAGATTTCGACTGCAGCATCCCACTGGATCTCCGGGATATGTTTATCGACCGGCCAAGTATTAAATCCAATCAAGGCTTGAGTACCAAAGTTCAAGCCCACACTTCCTTCGATTTCGGTTGTCTTGGATGGATATGCACTGACGATCAGCTCAGCCAAAGATTGTTCAAGAAAAATCAGTGCAGGGAGCGGTGAGGCAAGTCCAAAATAGGCCGCGAGTTTGGCTCCGAGCAGTTCATTTAGCAAACCTCGCTTCTGGATGGAACCGCGTAGCTTCACGACGTATTCTCCAGCTGACACACCCGAGGCGTCCTCGCAGCTGCAGAGTGCCGGTGAGGTTCTTCCGCTTGTCATGAAACGAGTGAATTGTACTGCAGTAAGGCTTTGAATCATTCCATTCGTTCGTGAACGGTCCACAGGCTCAGCGAGTCCGTGAACAGATCATGTCTTGTGTGACAGCGCCGCAATCATACCATCTCCCTGCCAAGGGGGCGGTCAACTGGATAGCCTGCTCAATCCACCTGCTTGGAAACATTGAGCAGAATGCCGATGCTTGCCAGCGTAAAAAACAGGCTGGTTCCGCCCGACGAGATAAACGGCAGCGGGATTCCCTTGGTGGGCAGCAGCGAGAGCACCACGCTGATATTGAAGAACGCCTGCAGCAGAATCGCCGTCGTGATGCCGAAGGCGATCAGGCGGCCGAAAGGGTCCCGCGAGCGGAAGGCCGTGCGCAGTCCGCGGTAGCCGAGCACGCAAAGAGCAGGACGATGCAGATGGCGCCGATAAAGCCGAGTTCCTCGGCGATGTTGGCAAAGATAAAGTCCGTCGACGCCTCGGGCAGATAAAACAGCTTCTGCATTCCTTCCATGTAGCCGCGCCCGGTCAGCCCTCCGGTGCCCACGGCGATCAGCGACTGGTTGATGTGGAAGCCCGCGCCCATGGGATCGGCGTCGGGATGGATGAAAACCAGCATGCGCGCCCGCCGCCACGGAACCCAGAGGAGCAGCACGCCCAGCGGCGGCAGCGCCGCGGCGATGGCGCCGACAAGATACTTCCACTCCATGCCGGCTAGCACCAGCATCATGGCAGCGACGCCGCCGAGAACCATCGCAGTGCCGAGATCGGGCTCGCGCACCACCAGCAGCATGAAGACCACGCGGAATGATGGCGGCGCGGAGCAGCGTGTTCTTCCAGTCGCGCATCGCGTCGAGCCTCTTGAATGCAGAAACCAGGCCAGAAACAGGACCAGCACCGGCTTCGCAGATCTCCGAAGGCTGAAAGGTGAAGTGGCCGCCAAAGCGAATCCAGCGATGCGTGTTGTGCGAGTCGCGGAACAAAGAAGACCAGCACCAGCAGCAGCGTGGTCACCGCCAGCGATCCGGGTAGATGAAGCGCGGCGAGTTATAGCGCGTGTAGTCCACGCTGCATGAGAAAGACCATGAGCAGCACGCCGCCGACAGCCCAGCCGGCCTGGCGCCCGATGTCGGCAAACTCCGAGTGATAGCGGTCCTGCGCCACCACCGCGGAGGCAGAAAAGACCATGGCCAGCCCGATCACCACCAGCAGCAGGGTGGTGAAAAAGATCCACTTGTCAACGCCTACACGCTTTGCCAAACCTTCCAACCTCGCCACTCGTTGACAAGTTCCTTGAAGACGCGGCCGCGATGCTCGTAGTTTTCAAACTGGTCGAAGCTGGAGCAGGCCGGGGCCAGCAGGACAACTTCGCCGGGATGCGCCGCGGAGGCCGCCGCGCTCACGGCCTTGTCGAGGGTTTCGCAGGAGTGGAGCGACACCACGCCGCGCAGATGCGACTCGATCTTGGTCGCGGCCGCGCCGATCGTGTAGACAGCACGGACATGCGCGCGCAGCAAATCGGAGAGCTGGGTGTAGTCGGAGTTCTTGTCTTTGCCGCCCAGGATGAGATGGACAGGCGTGTTGAAGGCGGCGATGGCCTTGGCCGTGGCATCGACGTTGGTCGCTTTTGAGTCGTTGTAAAACTCGACCCCATTCAGCGTGGCCACGTATTCCAGGCGATGCTCGACGGCTTTGAAATTCTCGATAGCCCGGCGGATGGGCTCGACCGGGGCCCCGGCGAGGCGCGCGGCGCACACCGCGGCCAGCACGTTTTCGACGTTGTGCTCGCCCTTGAGGGGAATTCCGGCGAGGGGAATGATGCTCTCGGCCGGCGCGTCCTTGCCCGAACGGTAGACGATGTGGCCCTCCTCCACCCAGGCGCCTTGCTTGACGCGGTGCTCCATCGAAAACCAGTAAACCTGCGCGGTAGAGCGCTGCGCGGCTGCTGCGGCGCGAACGTTGTCCGCATTCAGCACGGCAAAGTCGCCGGCCGTCTGCGCGGCGAAGATGCGCTCCTTGGCCAGGGCATAGTTTTCAAAGGTGCCATGGCGGTCAAGATGATCCGGCGTGATGTTGAGGATGACCGCAATATTGGGGCGGAACTGCTCCGTGCTTTCGAGCTGAAAGCTGGAGACTTCGAGGACCGACCACGTCTCGTCGGTGCTCTCTTCGATAAGGGCGACGACGGGCACGCCGATGTTGCCGCCGACTAGAGTGGGAAAACCGGCCGCTTCGAGGATTTCGCCGAGCAGGGAAGTCGTGGTGGTCTTGCCGTTGGACCCGGTGATGGCCACCGATTTGCCCTTGAGGAAGCGAGCGGCAAGCTCGAGCTCGCCAATCACAGGAAGGCCGAAGCGTTTCACCTGGGCGAGTTCGGGCGTGTCCAGCGGCACTCCTGGGCTGACCACGATGAGGTCCTGGCGGCGGAAAGTCAGCAGCCCATGCCCTCCCGCTTCCACCATGATGCCCTCTTCAAGCAGGGCAGGGATGTCATTGGCGAGGGCCTCGGCACTGCGAATGTCGGAAACCGTGACCTGGGCGCCGCGGTGGCGCAGAAAAAGGGCCGCCGCCAGGCCCGATTTACCCAGGCCGACGACCAGAACTTTCTTGCCTTTGAGCTCCATCATGGGCTTTACTCCTCAGGCTGCGTGCGATCCGCGACTCCTCTATTGTGCACCGTTGGACGTGTGGTGTGCTGCGGCGCTAGCGCAGTTTCAAGGTGGTGAGTGCAAACAGTGCAAATACCAGGGCGCCAATCCAGAAGCGCACGATAATTTTGGACTCGCTCCAGCCCAACTGCTCAAAGTGGTGATGCAAGGGCGCCATCCTGAAAATACGCTTCTTATTGCGCAGTTTATAGCTGCCCACCTGCAGCACCACCGAAAGCGCTTCGATGATGAAGATGCCGCCGATGAAGGGCAGCAGCAGTTCCTGCCGGATGATGATGGCGACCGTGCCGATTGCGCCCCCGAGAGCGAGAGAGCCGACGTCGCCCATGAAGATTTCAGCGGGGTGCGCGTTGTACCAGAGAAAGCCGATGGAAGCCCCGACCATGGATCCGCAGAACACGGTGAGCTCGGCGACCTTGGGCATGTGCTGCAGTTCGAGGTAGTCGGCAAAGACCACATTGCCGCTGACATAGGTGAGCACGGTGAGCGCGCCGGCGGCCACAATGGTGCAGCCGATCGCAAGGCCATCAAGACCGTCTGTCAGGTTGACAGCGTTCGATGAGCCCATGAGCACAAAGATGATGAAGACGACGAAAGGAAGGAAAACGAGCAATCCCACGTGTGGGATGCTCCCGGCCCAGTGCCAGAGCAGATCGGGGCGCCAGCTCTTGATGAAGGGCACCGTCAATTGTGTCGAAAACACTTTGAATTGCGACAGCACCAGCAGCGCAAAAGCGACGATGGCCGCGGCCAGCCCCTGCCAAAAGAGCTTTGCGCGCGCCGTGAGGCCGAGGCTGCGGCGCTTGACCACCTTGATGTAGTCATCGGCAAACCCGATTGCTCCGAAGGCGAGAGTGGAGAAAACAGCGATCCAAATAAAAGGATTGGATGGATCGGACCACAGCACGGTAGGTAGCAAAATGGCGATGACAATGAGCACGCCGCCCATAGTGGGGGTGCCGGATTTCTTCAGGTGCGACTGGGGCCCATCCTCGCGGATATATTGGCCGATCTGGAATTCGCGTAGCTTCTGAATGACATACGGCCCAATGAAAAGTGCGATCAGCAGCGCTGTGCCCGACGCAAACGCCGTGCGAAACGTGAGATAGCGAAAGATGCGGAATGGATGAAAGAACGGGTACAGCTTTTGATAGAGCAGCCAGTAAAGCAAGTGGCCTCCGGAGCCAGATTGAGGCGGGTTTCACAATGATTCTACAAGTCCGGGGGCGCTCGAGGGAGTGGATGAGTTGATTACGGCCTGGCGCTGCTCTGGCGATTCAATTCCGATGCAAAGGCCTGCTGGCGATCGGCAATGTAAGCCTTGTACCCGGCGGGATCGATGAACGCGCTGCGGTCACCGCGCTTCAAGCGGTCGTACTTTTCCGTGAGGTCAAAGTAGCCGCCGTGCGCGCCGAGAAAAATGTCGCAAGGCAAACTATTCAGTACCTGGAACTGCTGACGGTAATCGGCGGCGATTTGCGGATAAGCCGTGTTGTGCACGAGCTTGTATCCGGGATTCACATTCGGGCTGCCGACGATGACGACATGCAGGGTTCGACCGCCCTCGTGTTCGTCAAGCGTCCAGGTGGTGGTGCCTTTAGTATGTCCGGCAGTCAGGTGCGCGGTGAGCACAGTGCCGCCGAGCGAGACCTTGTCGCCGTCATGGAGAACGCGATCGACATGAGTCGGCGGGAATTGCATCGACTTGTCAGTGGCGTAGTTGAAGTCGGTGCGGCCCCCGGATTCGACAACGGATACGTCAGGCGCCATCACTCCGTATTTCGCTCCGGTAAGACGCTTGATCTCCGCGCTGCCCGCGCAGTGATCGTAGTGCGCGTGGCTGATGAGCAGAATCTTGATGTCCTTGAAGTGAAAACCGAGGGCCTCGACGCTTTTGCGGATCAGCGGCGGAGATGAAGCGAGATTGCTATTGATGAGGATGTCGCCTTGCGGCGTAACGATGAGATAGGAGGCAAGGTCTTCGCTGCCTACGTAGTAGAGATTGCCGGCAATCCGAAAGGGCGGGAACGGCTTTATCCACGATGGATTAATTTGCGCGACCGAAGGGATCGCCAGGAAGAACGCCGCAATGAATACCACTGCGTCGGCGAGTTTTTGACGGGCCACTAGTCCTCCACCATGGCGGTCTTGTTTTTGAAATGTTCAATCGCCCGCTCCAGGTGGACACCACGGGAGCCCTTTACAAGCACTACATCGCCGGGCTGGACATTCTGCAGCAGCCAGCGCCCGGCAGCATCCGCGTCGGGAAGAAAGACAGATGCGACGCCGCCGGCGCAGGCCGCCGTAGCCAGGTGCTGCGCGTTGCCGCCCACGCCGACCACAATATCCAGGCCTGCTTCAGCGGCGGCTTTACCGCAGTCGGCATGCAGCGCCGGACCGTGCTCGCCCAGCTCCAGCATTTCGCCGGCAACCAGGATGCGGCGAACAGCCGGACGGGCCGCAAGTGTCCGGATCATGGAGCGAAGTGCCTCAGGATTAGAGTTGTAGCTGTCGTTCAACAGCGTGGCTCCGCCGATTTCGATCAGCACGCCGCGCTTGTCGCCTGCCGTAAGAGTTTCGAGTGCCTTGATCGCGGGCTCCAGCTCAACCCCCGCTTCCAAAGCGACGGCGAGGCCGGCGATCGCGTTCGATGCATTGTGCGATCCCAGCAAGCGCAGCGAAAGCATTCCTTCCTGCTCGCCCGCGCGGAAGCGCACATGCAGGCCCGATGGATCTTCGGTCTCTTCGATGATCTGCGGATCGGCGCACGGGCCCTTGCCAAAATAAATCACCTTGCCCAGAAAATCGCGCCCGAACTGCGAGACATAAGGATCGCAGCAATTCAGAAAAGCCACGCCAGTGGCGGGGAGCGCGGCCACCAGCTCAAATTTTGAGCGCGCAATGCCGGCCTGCCCGTCGGGAAAATTCTCGATGTGTGCGGTGCCCACGTTGGTCACCACGCCCCAGTCCGGCCCGGCGATGCGCGCCAGTGATGCGATTTCTCCTGCGTGATTCATGCCCATTTCGACAACCGCAATCTCGTGCTGCGGCTCAAGGCGCAGCAATTGCAGTGGCAGGCCAAAGGCGTTGTTGAGATTGCCGATGGATTTGAGGACGTTGAACTTTGCGCCGAGCGCGGCAGCGATAGCTTCCTTGGTGGTTGTCTTGCCGGCCGAGCCGGTAACGGCCACCACACGCTTGCCCCATTGGCGGCGGACATGCGCAGCCAGCGCCTGCAATGCGACCAGCGTGTCTTCGGCGATGAGCAACGGCACGGCCAGGGCGGCGTCGGGCAGGGTAGAGACACGGGCGCGCGCGACCACGGCGGCAATGGCGCCACGCTCTACCGCCGCAACAATAAAGTCGTGGCCATCAAGGCGGTCGCCGCGCACCGCAAAAAACAACTCGCCGGGCGCCACGCTGCGCGAGTCAATGGAGTAGCCGCTCGCCATGAGCGCACCAGCATTCACAATGCTGGCCGGCGCCTCAAGCACCGCGCTTGCGCCAACCGCCGCCTCTGCGAGGGTAAGTTTCATCGCACTTTACCGTATCCCAATTGGGCCAGGGTTGAAAGTGCAATTTCCGAATCGTCAAAAGGAATAGGCCCGGTGGCGAGTATCTGCTCTTTCTCGTGCCCCTTGCCGGCAATCAGCACAACATCGTGGGGCTGGGCTGCCTCGAGCGCCAATTTGATGGCCGACGCGCGATCGGGCTCGACGATGTAGCGTGCTCCAGTAGCTTTGAGCGCGGGTTCAACTTCGGCGAGGATGGCGAGCGGGTCTTCGGAGCGGGGATTATCGCTGGTGGCAACAACGAAATCACTGGCTTCGCCGGCGGCCTGGCCCATCTTGGGGCGCTTGGTTCGATCGCGGTCGCCGCCACAGCCGAAGAGCGTGATCACGCGGCTTCCAGTCGGTGCGGTCATTTGCCGCGCGAGCGCAATGAGATTGCGGAGCGCGTCGTCGGTGTGCGCGTAGTCGACGATCACGGTGAAAGGCTGGCCGCCGTCCACAGGCTGAAAGCGGCCGGGAACGGGATGGAGGCTTGGAGCAAATTTGGTCAAATCGTCAAAGGCCACACCGCGCGCATGGGCCGCTGCGAGCGCGGCCAGCAGGTTGAGAATGTTGACTTCACCGGCGAGCCGCGAAGCGACGTGGGCTGAGCCTGCGGGCGTTTCCAGGTCGATCACAGCGCCGCCCGGTGTAAGCGAGTGATGTGCGGCGCGCCAATCGCCCACGCCGATGCCGTAGGTGAGAACCTCTGCACCCGCACTCCGTGCAGCTTGAACAAGGTCGTTCGCCCGTTCGTCGTGCGCGTTGATGACCGCCGCGCGAGGAGCCGCGTAGACGGTGCCCTCGAACAGCAGTCGCTTGGCGGCGAAGTACTTCTCCATCGTCTGGTGATAGTCGAGGTGGTCGCGCGTTAGATTGGTGAAGACGGCCACGTCGAATTGGATGCCGGTGGCGCGGCCCTGGTCGAGGGCGTGGCTTGAAACTTCGGTGACCAGTTCGGTGGCTCCGAGGGCGGCGCCTTCCGCCATCAGCTCGAAGAGATCGCGTGACTCAGGCGTGGTGTGCAGCGAGGGGCGCACCTCGCCGGCGACGTGGTATTCGATGGTGCCGATGAGGATCGTCTTGCGCGCGGCAGCGTTGAGCAGCGCTTCGACGAGGAAAGCTGTGGTGGTCTTCCCGTTCGTTCCCGTGATGCCCGTGGCTGCAAGCTTGCGCTCGGGGTGGCCGAAGAAGGCCGCGGATGCCTGCGCAAGTGCACGGCGACCATGCTCGACCTGCAGCAAAGGGACACCGGCCTGGTAGACGAGCAGATGGTCAAATGTGGGTGCGGAGTCGGTAATGATGCCGAGCGCGCCATTGGCAAGTGCCTTGTCAATGTAACGATTGCCGTCGGTCGAGCCGCCCTTCATGGCTACGAAGACCGCGCCGGGACGGATGCGCCGCGAATCGTATTCGATGCCGGTGATGAGCTGATCAGAGCCGCCGGCAGTGTCAACGGCGGTTACTTCGTCGATGAGGTCTTTCCAATTCATGTTGAGGTTGATTGTAGATGGCACTGGTCTGCGTACGAAATTGGCAGGTTGATGGCGATCTTTCGCGCCAAATAAATTCGTGTCCTGATACAAAGCAAAGACAACCGCAGATCCTTCGACTCGTCCGCTTCGCGGACTTCGCTCAGGATGACAGCGGGTTGGGCGGAGTTCGTGCTTTCCCACCCTTGGCGCAAAAACAAGAACGCGCCAAGGATGGGGCACCCATCTTCTTGCCAATTGATGCCGAAAGAATGCGCGCTGTGGCGGCACTACCTCTGGCAGCGGACGATGATTTTGGTTCCGGGCGGGACCTGGCTGCCTGGCGCGGGCGCTTGCTCGCGCGCGGTGCCGCTGCCGGTGATTTGCACGTCGAGGCCAGCGGCGGCGGCCATTTCAATCACCTTGCGCACCGGCATGCCAATGAGCGAAGGAACTGTCAGCTTTTTGCCGTCGCTGATGGTGACTTGCGAAGGTGTGCTGACCTGAACAGATTGTGACTGCTTTGCGGCAGGCGAGGGATTCGTGGCAGTGATGGTTGAGCTGCCGGTGAGCTTTGTCTGCGTCTTCGTCGCAGATGCGGATTGGATCGCATTTTGCGGCTGCTGTGGAGCGGCACGCAGCGGATCGTCGGGCGGAAGATCGTTCACCGCGGCGAAGAGCGCATTCACGTTGTTCTGGTCGGCATCGCTGTCGTCCTCGACCAGATCGACAGGTTTCTCCTTCTTCGCCGGTGTGCGCGGCTGCTGCACATCGATGTCGTGCGGGACGCCGAGGTATTCGAGCACCTGCTGCGCGACTTCGGCGAACACCGGCGCGGAGACCGCGGTGCCGTAGTAAGATCCGCCACCCTTGGGGTTGTCGATAATGACGGCAACGGCGATGGCAGGATTGTTGACAGGTGCGATGCCTGCGAAGGACGCAATGTGCATCGTCTTCGAGTACAGGTGCGTGACGGGGTCAACTTTTTGCGCGGTACCGGTTTTGCCGCCGGACGAGTAGCCGTTGAGCTGTGCCGGCTTGCCCGTGCCGTAGAGAACCACGCCTTCCATCATCTTGCGCATCTGCGCTGCGGTCATCTCCGAGATGACGCGGTGCGCGCCGGGAGGGAGGGGATTGGGGAGATCTTCGCCGGCCTTGAAGGCTGCAGCCTGCAAAACGGCAGACTTCTGATTGGGGTCCAGTTGACTGGGCATCAGGATGCGAGGCGGAAGATAGACGCCGCCGTCGGCGATGGTTGAGACCATGGAAACCAACTGGACGGGCGTGACGCCGACTTCCTGCCCGATGGCGATGGAACCGATTGATGAACCGTTCCATTTGCTGGTCGGACGCAGCAGGCCGCGCGTTTCGCCGGGCAATTCCACTCCCGACCGGCTGCCGAATCCAAAAGCGCGCACGTATTTGTAAAAGTTGTCCTCGCCTACTTTGAGCGCAAGCTTTACAGCGGCCACGTCGCTTGATTCCTCCAGCGCTTTATGCACTGGAATGACGCCGAAATGTTCACCCTGATTGTCATGAATCACGCGACCGGCGAGCGTAATCTTTCCACCCTGGCAATCGATCATGTCGTCGGGCTTGGTGAGGTTGGAATCGAGCGCCGCAGAGTAGGTGACGAGCTTGAAGACCGAGCCGGGCTCGTAGACATCGCTGACCGCGTGGTCTTTGAGCAGCGCCGGCGTGGTGTGGCGAAAGTCGTTGGGATCGAAGGTGGGGCGAATGGCGAGGGCAAGAATCTGGCCGGTGTGCACATCCTGCACGACGATGGTTCCGTTATCGGCGTGGGTCTTGTCCATGGCGTGGTCGAGAGCCTGCTCCGCCATGAATTGAATATTGTTGTCGATAGTTAACTCGAGATTCTGGCCAGGTTCCGGCTCATGTTCGGTTGATCCCAGCACGTGGCGGCGTGCATCCATCGCCGTGAACATGCGACCGGAGACGCCGTGGAGACGTGCGTCGAATTTTTGCTCGAGGCCGCCGAGGCCGTTGTCGTCCAGTCCGACATAGCCCAGGACCTGTGCGGCAAGCTGATTGTCCGGGTAGAAGCGCTGGAACTCCTTCTGAAAGTAGATGCCCTTCATGTTCAGAGCTCGAATGCGGGCGGCAACTTCGGGTCGCACGCGACGGGCCACCCAGGCAAAGCTGTGTCCGTTGTCGAGTCGGTTGGCAATTTCCGGCTCAGTGGTCCGCTTGTCTTCAGGGTCAACGTGAACGATGGCGGCGAGGATGTGCGCGGCGGTCTTCTTGTCGTCCATCTCGGTGGGAACGGCGTAGATGGAGTCGACCTGCACCGTGGCGGCAAGTTCGCGCAAATTTCGGTCGTACAGTACGCCGCGGCGGGGAGCTACCTCAAATGTGCGCTCCTGCTGCTTCTCGGCGCGCTCAACGTATTCGCTATGATGAACGATTTGAACCCAGAAAAGGCGAGCGCCAATGGCGAAGGCCCAGACGAAGAAAAACAGACACACAAGCCAGAAGCGCGCCAGCTTGAGGGGCATGGCGCGCGGTGTGGTGTTGCGATTTCGATTGGCGCGAAGTGTTGCCTGCATGGGCGAATCGGGTGTCGCCTTCCAGTTTACTGTGCGGGAGGCACCGGAGGCGTAACCTGAGCCAGAACGGGAGCGCTGCTTTCAGGACTGATTGTGGCGTGAACCACCTGGCCGGGCTGCGGCGCAGCAAGACCCATTTGGTGGGCCAGGCCATCGATGCGGCCAGGCTGGGCCATCTCTGCTTCAGTCAGGCGCAGTTGACGGTTCTCTTCGCGCAGTTGGTCCAGCGTCTGCTTTTCCGATTCCACGCGATAGGAGCCCTCGATGGCGCTGAAGTGCTGCAGGCCGTATATCATCACCAGCGAAAACAGCAGCGCGACGGCAGCCGAAAAGATGCGCATCTGGCGCACACGCACCGGATCGGCCGCCTTGACCAGGCGGGAATTGTCAAAGCTCTTGGCAAAGCAGACCTCCGGCGTGCGTGCGCCGCGGCGACGCATGGGCTGCTGCGCCAGCAATGCGGCATTGTGCTCGGCCACGCGAGCACTCCAGCCGCTTGCAGAATCGAAATAAGTTGTACATGCCGCCATGATTTTCTCCTAGCTTGCAGCCGCTAGCTTCCAGTTGCTAGCAAAAATCTTGCTGAATTTCGTTTGTGTGCCCAGATACAAACCCTTTTGAGCTACTCGCCGCAGCTAAAAGCTGAATGGCTAGCGGCTGACAACTGCCTTTTCTGCCGCTCTTAGTTTTGCGCTGCGGCTGCGCGGGTTGCGATCCATCTCTTCTTCGCCCGCCACGACGGGCTTCTTGGTCAGAATTTCCCAGATTCCATGCTGCGCGCCCTCGCGCAGGCTGTCTTTGGCAATGCGATCTTCCAAAGAATGAAAGCTGATAACGACCAGTCGTCCGGAGGGCTTAAGCAACGTTGGTGCGGCCTCCAGCAGCGCCCGAATTTCGTCCAGCTCACGATTCACATAAATACGAAGGGCCTGAAAGGTGCGGGTCGCGGGGTGAATCCTGTCCTGTTTCATTGCCGGGGCGGCTGAAGCGACGATCCGGGAAAGTTGCCCCGTAGTCGTGACCGGCCGCCCGCGAACAATGGCTCTGGCGATTCTCCGCGATCTCCTTTCCTCTCCGTATTCGTAAATAAGGTTTGCCAGCTCGCGCTCACTCACCTCATTCACCACTTGTGCGGCGGTTGCCCCCTGACGCCTATCCATACGCATGTCAAGATCGCCATCCGCCATAAAACTGAATCCTCTGCGCGCCTCGTCCAGTTGCAGGCTGCTGACTCCGAAGTCGGCCAGAATGCCATTCACAGAGGCGGGTTCGATGTGCCGGGCAATGGAACTGAATGCCTCGCCCACCAACGTCACCCGGGGAGCCTGACTTTGAAGCTCTTCAGAAACCTGGGCCAACCGGGTTCTTGCCAGTTCAAGTGCTTCCGGGTCTCTGTCAAATCCGACCAGGTGCCCACTTGGCCCGAGCAGCCTTGCAATTTCCGCTGCGTGGCCGGCCATACCCAGCGTGCAGTCAACCACTGTGCCGCCTGCGCGCACATTGAGAAACTCGATCGCTTCTTTTAAAAGAACTGGCACATGGCGCTCACTTCGACTCGTCATGCGCTCCCCCTGAGGGGCGTCAAGCAACCCACCGGCGAAGACCTGTCGGTGGAGACCACATCTAACTCTTGCGGCTCAGGATGGCCGCCATTGCCTTGCGATCCTCAGCCGTTAATGCGATGGCCGAGAGCTCCTGCTCAAAAATCTCGCGGTTCTTGACTTCCAGGTAGTTCATCTTTCCGAATACGGCGACCTCGGCATCGAGCTTGGCTGTGCTGCGCAAGATCTGGGGAAGCAAGATGCGGGCCTGGTTGTCCATCTCCACCTGCTGACCGTAGTAGCTGGTCAGATTCAGGTATTTCTGCACGGCGTCGTCCAGGGTGCTGGACTCGGCGAGCTGCTGTTCCCGTTTTTCCCACTCCGGCAGCGGCCAGATTTCGGCGCTCTTGCCGTCGGTGCTGGTCACGTAAAACTGGGTCACGTTGGCGGCATCCACCTGTTGCTTGAAGGCAGAGGGGAGCTTTAACCGCCCCTTCTCATCGACCTTCGCCGGGTGATTGCCCCTGAACATCGCTTTGCCTCGCCTTGCCTGCTTCTCAAACCTGGGAGCCTGTCAATTGACCACATTCCGGGTTGATCGCCTTGGTTCAATCGTCAATTCGGCGCCCGAAACACACATAACGGGGAGAGAATAGGGGTAATCCTAGTCCCGGAGCGGCCAATCTGCTCCCTTTCACTCCCTTTTGCTCCACTTCTGGGATGATCATAGACCACAATCAGGCTGTCTCCAATACGAAAAGCGGTTGAAATCCCTTAAATACATGGGATTCCCAGAGCGGAGAGATTGGGTTGATTTGGGAATGTCGTCTAATAGGTCTGTGCTGCGCCTAGACCGCAATATGTAGTGTTTATCGGTTTGGTTACCGTGTCGGACTGAGCACTTGGCAGGACGGCTAGAAGGGTCTAAAGGGGAATAAAAAGCGAATGAAGGCTACTGCGTCCCCTCGGGACGCTTGTGGCGCGTGGCGACGAGCTTGATGAGATAAATGAAAACCAGGGTGTTGGCGATGAGCAGGGCGACCCGGATCCCTGTGAATCGGCGGATTACTTCGAAGATTTCCCAAGGCAGAAAAGAGGCGGTGATGAAGAGGGTGAGAAACTCGCCCCAGGATTTTTCGAGGTAGAGGCCGATTCCCTCGGCCAGGCTGAGGCCCGCATAGCTAAAGGCCACTGCGCCAATACGGCGCAGGATCGGATCGTTGAGAAGCGAAGCCTTATCGAGAACAAAGTTGATGATCCTCGACTCGGGATTGAAGCGCAGTGCGCCGGCGAGCTGGTAGAGCACATCGCCGATGTCTTTATGCAGGAGCCGGATCGCACCCACGCCCACGGCGGCGATGAGCAACGCCTGTACGAACTTATAGGCCGCAATCAACACGAGCCACTTATTGTGTTGAGTTCGCGCCATGACGCGCTCCGATTGGAGTTCGATGGTATCCTCTGCCGGCGAGCCGCTGGTTGTGGCAAGCATCTATCGATACGTTAACCGATCGTACCCGGTTCTCCTAACGAAGTGCGCGGCTTGTGTCTCGGAATCAGCGGATTCGTCCAAAACGGTGCAAGCGACCCTGGTTCGGGTTGTGGGTCAGTTTGAAAGAACCGGACCTAAGGGGCTAAAAGCCCGCGGTGGGTTGGCAGAATTTGATGTACGGCCCGAAGCCCGTACCCTTCAAGCTGAAGCCCGTACCCAGGCTTGACCCACTATCCCCCCCGGTTCAGCATCATCTGGAATGCGTCGTATACTGAAAATATGTCGATTGTGCGCAATCTCGCCGGGATCGCCAAGGGGATGAGCATCACCTTCGGAGAGATCTTTCAGCCTACTGAGGTTGAGAACTACCCTGACGGACCCGGTCCCACGCGCGGTGCCGTCCTCCAGGAGCGCTATCGCGGCGCGCACGTGCTGCAGCGCGACGAGAATGGTCTGGAAAAGTGCGTAGCCTGCTTTCTTTGCGCAGCTGCCTGTCCCGCCAACTGCATTTATATCGAGGCTGCCGAGAACACCGCGGAGAATCGCATCTCCTCCTCCGAGCGCTATGCCAAGGTCTACAACATCGACTACAACCGCTGTATCTTCTGCGGTTATTGTGTTGAGGCTTGCCCCACGGATGCCATCACCCACGGCCACGGCTTTGAATTGGCCACGCTGAACGCAACCAACCTGGTGATGCGCAAGGAAGATATGCTGCTGCCGGTGTCGGCGTTGACTGCGGCGAAGTAGCATCGCACCAGTCCTTGACTCCATGGGCTGTACTCGATTTGCTATGAAAGATGCGCCTTCGGCATTCTGCAAAACTGAGCGGTTTCACGTCCCGGTTGCGATGGCAATCGCATGCGGAAGCGCGCATTTTCTGAACGCCGCCCGCCTGGTTTTATTCTTCTTTTTTGCGGCGGTCTTCCTTCCCGCGCTTGCCATTGCCGCACCTGTCCGGGAAAATGCTGCAGCGGATTCCGCCGATCGTGCGCGTGCGCAGGCAGCGATGGATGCTTTGCAGCAGTGGTATGTCGAAGACACCGGCTTGTACCGCACCACGGGCTGGTGGAACTCGGCCAATGCCATCACCGCGCTGGCAAATTTCAGCCGAGTGGAAAACACCAAGCAGTATCTGCCGGTGTTTGCGAACACGCTGCACGCGGCACCAGGCTCTCCCGACGGCGGACGAGGATTCCTGAACAATTACTACGACGATGAAGGCTGGTGGGCGCTGGCCTGGATCGACGTATACGACCTCATCGGCGATCCGACTTATCTTCGCATGGCCGATTCGATCTTCTCTGACATGCAGTTGGGATGGGATACCACGACGTGCGGAGGAGGCGTGTGGTGGAGCAAGAAGACGCGAGAGAAGAACGCAATCGAGAATGAGCTGTTTCTCTCCGTGGCGGCTTCACTTGCCAACCGCACTCCCGATGCAGCCAGGCGTCGTGCCGACCTGGCATGGGCGCGCAAGGAATGGGCATGGTTTTCGAACTCCGGCATGATCAATCAGAGCCAGTTGATCAATGACGGATTGGACGCGTCAGATCCTGCTCACTGCAGAAACAACGGGAAGAATACCTGGACCTACAACCAGGGCGTGATCCTCGGCGGCCTGGTTGAGCTCGATAAAGCTGCTCCCGACCCCGTACTAAAAAAGCTGGCTACGGCCATCGCTCATTCAGCCATTGAACATCTCACGGACGATCAAGGCATCCTTCACGAGACCAGCGATGCCCATACAGGCGGAGATGTTCCGCAGTTCAAAGGCATTTTCGTGCGCAACCTGATGACCCTCGACAGCGCATCCCCCGATTGCCGCTTTGAGACCTTCATTCAAGCCAATGCCCGCAGCGCATGGGAGAACGACCGGGATGCGTCAAACCGTTTCGGCTTCTGGTGGAAGGGGCCATTTGACTTGGCCGATGCCGCTCGCCAGAGCTCGGCTCTCGATCTGTTGATTGCCGCAGATGCCGTGGGTGCAAGCCGCCGAAGCCGCCCCAATGAATCTCATGGCGATTCCAAAGTAGTACCTTGCGACGGCCTCCATTCGCCGGTTCTTTCGGGACCTATCGGCCAAGCGAGGTAAAGAGGGCCGAGGTTGCCTGAGATCGATGCACGTGCGACCGGCACTCGGCTCAACACGCAAACTCCCTGACCGTATATCCTTAAAATGTTGGCCCTTCTCCGAGGCATGTCCAATTGGCCTGACAAGAATCGAAGCACCTGGGGCGGAAATCTAACAGAAGTGAAGTTGCGTGCAATCGATTGTGATGGGGCGTAGGGCCTAACCCAGCGAAGGCCGGATGCGCTGTGATCAGAACCGACAGATCGTTGGGACACGCGAAGACCAAGAGAGAAAAAATGACCAGAACTCACCGGCATCCACTTGAAAAGATCCTTGAGAACCGCATCGCCATTATTGATGGGGCGATGGGTACGACGATCCGCACCTATGGCATGACGGAGGCGGACATTCGCGGCGAGCGATTTGCGAACTCGAAAAAGGACCTGAAGAACAACGGCGACCTGTTCTCACTGACGCAGCCGGGAATGATCTGCGACATCCATCGGCGGTTTCTTGAGGCGGGGGCGGACATTATCGAGACCAACACGTTCGGCGCCACGAGCATCACCCAGAGCGAATTTTTCGTAGACGATCCTCGCGAACACGGCGGACGCAAGGATCCTGCCTTCTATCAGAAGATCGTAGAAGATTCCTTTCTCAATGACCTGGCATGGGAGGTCAACGAGACGTCGGCGCGGCAATGCCGTGAATGGGCCGATCGTGCGGGGAATACCACGGGACGGCAGCGGTTTGTGGCGGGGTCGATCGGGCCATTAACGGTGTCTTTGTCGAACTCGCCCGACGCCGACGATGCGGGATTCAGGGTGGTTACGTTTGACCAGGTGAGGGCTGCCTACGCGCAACAGGTGCGTGCGCTGATTGCGGGAGGCGTTGATCTGCTGCTGGTGGAGACGATCTTCGACTCGCTGAACGCCAAGGCGGCACTGGTGGCGATTCGGGATGTCTTTGATGAAGACGGACTGGCAACGAAGAACGAGGAGTTGCCGGTGATGATTTCGGCTGCGGTGGGGCGCGGCGGCGAGACGCTGATCTCGGCGCAGACGACCGAGGCGTTCTGGAACGCGGTCAAGCATGTGAAGCCGCTTTCGGTGGGGCTGAACTGCTCGCTGGGTCCCGATCTGATGTATCCGTTTCTTTCCGAGCTATCGGAGAAGGCGGACGTGGCGATCTCGTGCTACCCCAATGCCGGTTTGCCGAATCCGCTCTCTGAGACCGGGTTCGACCTGGGTCCGCAGGACATGGCACGTTCGCTGGGAGAGTTTGCGCGGGCAGGGCTGATCAACATCGCAGGAGGCTGCTGCGGCAACACTCCTGAGCACATCGCGGCGATTGCCAAAGCGCTGGAAGGACTGGCTCCGCGAAAACTCGGTCCGGTCGAGGTTGCAGCGTGAGCGAAAGTACGGCGCCAAAACCTCTTCGTCTTTCCGGATCGCAGCCGTTCACACAGCAACCCGGCGTCTACATCATGATTGGTGAGCGGACCAATGTGGCCGGTTCACCGAAATTTGCCAAGCTGGTGAAGGAAGGCAAATTTGAAGAGGCAGTCAGCGTAGCGCGGCAGCAGGTCGAGAACGGCGCGAACGTCATCGATATCTGCATGGACGAGGGCATGATCGACGGTGTCGCGGCCATGACGCGCTATCTGCAACTGCTGGCGAGCGAGCCCGAGGTCGCCAAGGTTCCCTTCATGGTGGACTCGTCGAAATGGGAAGTGATCGAAGCAGGGCTCAAGTGCATTCAGGGCAAGGGCATCGTGAACTCCATTTCGCTGAAAGAAGGCGAAGAAAAGTTTCGCGAGCATGCTTCCGCTGTTCTCAAATACGGCGCGGCCGCTGTGGTGATGGCCTTTGACGAGCAAGGCCAGGCTGCGACCTACGAAGACCGTATCCGCGTCTGCGAGCGGGCTTACAGGACTCTGGTGGATGAGGTCGGATTTCCGCCCGAAGACATCATCTTCGATCCGAACATTCTCACCGTCGCGACCGGCATGGAGGAACACAACAACTACGCAGTTGACTTCATCAACGCCACGCGCTGGATCAAGGCCAACCTGCCGCATGCCAAGGTGAGTGGCGGCGTTTCAAACATCTCATTCAGCTTTCGCGGAAACAATAAAGTTCGCGAGGCCATGCACTCAGCGTTTCTTTATCACGCCATCGCGGCGGGCATGGATATGGGCATCGTGAATGCCGGGATGCTGGAGGTGTACGAGGAGATCGAGCCCACGCTGAAGGCGCTGGTCGAGGACGTGCTTCTGAATCGACGGCCGGATGCGACGGAGCGACTGGTGGAGTTTGGTGAAGCGCTCAAAGCCGCGGGCGCCGGGGCGGAGGTAAGCGAAAAGAAGGCAGAAGAGTGGCGCGGAGGCACGGTCGAGGAGCGGCTATCCCACGCGCTGGTGAAAGGCATTGACACCTACATCGAGATTGACGCTGAAGAAGCGCGCGTCAAGCTGGGCAGGCCCCTTTTGGTCATCGAAGGCCCGCTGATGGATGGGATGAGCGTGGTGGGCGACCTGTTTGGAGCAGGCAAGATGTTCCTGCCCCAGGTCGTGAAGTCGGCTCGCGTGATGAAGAAGGCTGTGGCGCACTTGACCCCCTACATGGAGGCCGAAAAGGCTGCGATGGCTGAAGCCGGCGAAGTAGTCAAGGCGCAGGGGAAAATTCTGCTCGCGACCGTCAAGGGCGACGTTCACGACATTGGCAAGAACATTGTGGGTGTGGTGCTGGCCTGCAATAACTACGATGTAATCGACCTGGGGGTGATGGTCCCCTGCGAGAAGATTCTGGAACGCGCCAAGGCCGAAAAGGCGGACCTGATCGGCCTCAGCGGGCTCATCACTCCGTCTCTGGATGAGATGGTGCATGTGGCGCGCGAGATGGAGCGGCAGGGATTCAAGTTGCCGCTGCTGATCGGCGGAGCAACCACAAGCCGGAGGCACACCGCAATCAAAATTGCGCCGCACTACAGCGAGCCTGTGATCCATATTCTGGATGCCAGCCGGGCAGTGCCGGTTACCACCAGCCTTTTGAGTGACGAGGGTAAACCGGCATTTGTGGCGCAGCATCGCGCTGAATACGAGGCTCTTCGCAAAGCCCATTCTGCGCCGCGACAGCAGGCTGTTTCGCTTGAAGCCGCTCGCAAGAGGCGCACGCCGATCGAGTGGCGCGCGAAGGATCTGCCTGACCCGGAATTCACCGGCGTGCGGGTGCTGGATAACTTCTCGCTGGCGACGCTGCGCGAATTCATTGACTGGACGCCGTTCTTCCATAGCTGGCAACTGAAGGGTGTTTATCCACGCATTTTCGATCATCCGGATTACGGGGAACAGGCGCGCCAGATTTTTGCTGAAGCGAATGTGCTGCTGGACACGATGATCGAGAAGAACCTGATCACGGCGCGCGGCGTTTATGGGCTTTTCCCTGCAAACGCGGTGGGCGACGATATCGATCTGTATACGGACTGCACCCGCTCAACGAGGCTGGAGCAATTTCACTTTTTGCGCCAGCAGGTCAACAAGGAAGGCAATGAACCGTGCCGGTCGCTCGCCGATTTTGTCGCGCCGAAAGAGACAGGGCTGCGCGACCACATCGGGGCTTTCGCGGTGACCAGCGGGATCGGGTTGAAGGAACTCTGCGACCGGTTTCGTGCTGACCATGATGACTACAACGCGATCATGGCAGAGGCCATCGCCGATCGCCTCGCAGAAGCGTTCGCCGAATGCCTTCACAAGCGGGTGCGGGATGAATGGGGTTATGGTCGCGACGAAGCCTTGAGTATCGACGACATCATCCACGAAAAGTATCGCGGCATTCGCCCGGCTGCCGGCTACCCGGCATGTCCGGATCACACCGAAAAGGGCGCGATATGGCGTTTGCTCGATGTGCAGACGAACACCGGCATGTTGCTGACCGAGTCGTTTGCGATGTGGCCCGGCTCGAGCGTGAGCGGGCTCTATTTCGCACACCCGGAGGCCCGCTATTTCTCGCTGGGGAAGATCGATCGCGACCAGGTGGCCGACTATCACGAGCGCAAGGGGATGAGCGTGGCGGAAGTGGAGCGGTGGCTGGGGCCGAACCTGAACTACGATCCTGCGGAATAAAGTCGCATGTCCGCGCCCTACTCCCTACCACGCGGGGTCGCGCTCCGTGTTTGACGCAGGGGAACGGCCGGTGCTTAGATTGTGGCGGCAGGACGGGCCCTTGCAACGCACCTGCGAAAAATACTGATAGTCCCAATGAGAACGGGTACGGGGATGCTTGCAGCGTTGACCTTGTCAGGTTTCTTGATTTGTGGATGTGGCGGCAGCCCGGGAACAGCTGCCCCGCCCGAAACTCCGGCGGCAGCTCCAACCATCACAACAACGATCGCGCAGAATGGCGCGGTGATTGTGACTCTGACCACCGCCAGCTCTGGGGCCACCATCTTCTACACGGTGGACGGAACTACTCCGACGAATACGTCCCAGGTGTACCAGGCACCATTTCTCGTCGCCGCGAATTTGACGGTGAAAGCCATTGCGGCGGAACCGCCCGGCTACCTCAACAGCAGTGTAGCCAGCAGGAGTTTTACGCTCAATATTCCGCCTGGGACACTGGTGTGGTCCGATGAGTTCAACAACACGACAGGATCGAAGAAACAGCCCAATCCGCAAGTGTGGACCTATGACACGGGCAATAGCGGCTTCGGAAATCATGAGTTGGAGAACTACTGTGCATGGGGCTCAAATACGACGCCCTGCTCGACCGCCAATCCCAGCGCCTTTGTGGGCAGCGATGGATATCTGCACATTGAGGCGCAGCAACCATCACCCGGTGTCTACACCTCGGCTCGGCTTAAATCGCAAGGACTCTTCAGCTTTCAATATGGCCGTTTCGAAGTGCGCGCCGAGGTGCCCGAGGCGCAAGGCTTTTGGCCGGCGGCCTGGCTGCTGGGTAACAACATCACTACGGTCGACTGGCCTGCATGCGGGGAAATGGATGTGCTGGAGCGCGTAAACGCCGCGAAGACGCCAGACTGGAATGAAGGTTCGATTCACGGTAGAGGCTTCACCGGCGGCAGCGGTCTGGGCACGGTTGTCAATTTTCCTGCGGGACAAACCGCCGCCACATGGCACACCTACGGCATGATCTGGTCCAAAGGCAGTGTGGCTTATTATATCGATGATCCGAGCCATCCTTACATTACCTACACCACGTCGAACATGAACGGCCTAAACGGCGCGGTGTGGCCTTTCGAGGCCGGCCAGAGCAGTTTTATTCTCCTCAACCTCGCCATTGGCGGCGACTGGCCCGGGCCGCCTGATTCCACCACGCCTTTTCCTTCGAAGATGCTGGTGGACTATGTGCGCGTGTACACGAACTGAATTCAGGTTCAAATGGTGTCGCGTATGCCTCGGCGGCAGGGCAATCGCAGGAACGGCGACAGCAGACTACGATTCTTGTTCATGCCGCCCCTACGGGGCTCGTCGACCATTATGGCGCGCGTTCCCAGGACTGTGTCCGCCTCGCCACCCCAGCGACGAAGACCTGTCGCCGGGGTGGCGAGGCGGACTTGTCCTGGGCTATTTTCCTGCTGTCCCTACGGGACGCCGCGCCGCGATTGGCGGGTTGAAGCTCGAAAACGATCCAGACCAATCGACAAAATGCCTTCATGCGATTGCGCTGCTCTTGGCGGCACTCTCGCAATCCGGACGATCTGAATGCTGTACTATTCTCCTTTCGGAGAGACAATGTCCCGTTCAAGCCTGATTCTGTTGTGTGTGCCCGCGTTGTGTTTTGTTCCGGCCGCCTCTGGCCAACTTGCGCAATCGTCTGCGCTGAGAGTCGCGTCACCCGATGGCCAGATCGTGCTGATTCTTTCGGATTCAACGGTTGGGCCGTCGAGCGATCCGTCCAGTGCGGGCATGCACTACGCTGTCGATTTTCATGGCAAATGGCTGTTGGATGAATCCGCGCTGGGGCTGAAGATTGAGGGGCAACCCGCGCTGGGACCCGGGATGAAGCAGGCTCATGCTGAAACGGGTCATCTCGATGAAACCTACTCCATTCCCGTCGGCAAGACTCGCTCGGTGCAGAATCATTTCAACTCCGTTCACGTCGACTTCGAGGATGCATCGGGGCGAAAGCTCACGATGGAAGTGCGCGCCTATGACGACGGCGTCGCGTTCCGCTACATTGTGCCGCGGCAAGCATCCTTCACAAATGTGCGCATCGAGCATGAACTGACGGAGTTCCGATACAGCAAGGATGCGACGCTGTACCCGCTGATCCTCGACGGCTTTCAAACGCCGTATGAAGATGAGTTTCAAATGCGGCAGGTCAGCGGATTACATCGCGATTGGCTGGTTGGGCTGCCGTTGCTTGGCGAGGTTCCCGGCGTCGGATGGGTGGCGGTGACTGAGGCGGACATCGAGAACTACGCGGGCATGTATCTGCGCAAAGCGGCCGCGCCCTTTGCCATGCGTGCCGAGCTTTCGCCTCGCGTGGATGAGCCCAGAGTTGCGGTGGAAACCGAAGCTCCAGTCACAACGCCCTGGCGTGTGCTGATGATCGGGGATGCTCCGGGGAGGTTGATTGAGTCGAACATCGTGTTGAATCTGAATCCGCCTTCGAAGATTGCCGACACTTCGTGGATTCGTCCAGGCAAATCGGCATGGGACTGGTGGTCGGGTGAGGCGGCACCGAGCGTAAGCTTCAAAACCGGGATGAACACCGCAACCATGAAGCACTATATTGACTTCGCATCGGCATCCGGTTTTCCTTACATGCTGATCGATGCGGGCTGGGCCGTGGCCAATCGCAATGGGCCCCAGGATTACTCTGCATTGGCCGACATCACGCAGGTCACGCCGGAAATCGACATGCCGGAATTGTTGCGCTATGCGAATGAGAAGCATGTGCGGATTTGGTTGTGGTCGCATTGGACGTCCGTCGATAAGTACATGGACCAGGCGTTTCCGCTATTTGAGAAGTGGGGCATCGCGGGCGTCAAGATCGACTTCATGAACCGCGACGATCAGCAGATGGTGGCCTGGTATCGTCACGTCGTCGAACTGGCTGCACAGCATCACCTGATGATCGACTTTCACGGAGCCTACAAGCCAGACGGCCTGCGCCGCACCTGGCCCAATTTGATCACCCGCGAAGGCGTAATGGGCAAGGAGTATCTGAAATGGAGCGCGCGCACATCGCCGGTACACAACACCACGCTGCCGTTCACGCGCATGCTGGCAGGCCCCATGGATTACACGCCGGGCGCCTTTGGTAACAGCAACCGGGCGAACTTTGTTGCGCGCCAGTTTATGCCGATGGGTCTTAACACGCGCGCACACGAGCTGGCTCTCTATGTGGTGTTCGAGAGCCCGCTGCAAATGGTTTCCGACTACCCGGAGCATTATGCAGGCCAGCATGATTTCGAGTTCATCAGGCAGGTGCCCACCACGTGGGATGAGGTGCGCGTGCTGAATGGCCAACCCATGGAACACATCACCCTGGCGCGGCGCAGCGGTAAGGACTGGTATGTCGGGTCTCTGACGAACTGGGATGCGCGCACAGTCAAGGTTCCGCTGAGCTTTTTGGGCCATGGCAAATACATTGCTGAAATCTACGCCGATGCGCCCGATGCCGGGACGAATGCAACTCAAACGACATTCACAAAGCAAGCGGTCGATCGCAATTCTGTTCTTGATGTGCAAATGGTCTCCGGGGGCGGAAATGCGATCTGGATCCATCCTGATGAAGCGACGCAACCTTAGATGGCTTTGACGTTTCAATTTTCACATCAATGAAACATATCCTTGTGCGTGAAGCTGAAGATAGCTTTTGGAAGGTTAATCAAGTCGGGATAAGTGCATTGGTTGCAAGACGCGAAAGCGGTCTAATGTGATTTACCTCACTTATGGGTTTGCAAAGCGGCAGAAGCCCTTTAGTTAATACCAAGTTATGGGGCCAACATAGTATTCGCAGCCTATTTGCATCCGCTTAACTTTCCTCTTACAATTCGTGGCGGATACTACTCCCGTGAATCCGCAAGTTGGGCAGAAGGTTCCGCTGGCTCTCTTGTCCGGTTCCACCCCCGCGGTGGAAATCTCCTCGTCGAAGCTATTTCCGTCTTTGCCGGCCCCCTCGGGGCGTCCTCACATCCATGCTGAAGTCGGAAGGTACCGGGTGCGCCTTGCGGAGTCGATCGAGGATCGCGAAGCCGCTTGCCGGCTGCGTTTCAGAGTGTTCAATATCGAGATGGGCGAAGGGTTGCAGAGTTCCTACCAGACGGGACTGGACACTGACTATTTCGATGTGTTCTGCGAACACCTTCTTGTAGAGGACAAGCTCGAGAGCAATCCGGTCCGGCGTATCGTGGGAACCTACCGCATGCAGTCCGGAACCACCGCCGCTCAGAATCTCGGTTACTATTCCGAGCAGGAATTCCACCTGCTCCCCTACGAGCCGCTCCGACCTGAGATTCTGGAACTGGGCCGTGCCTCAATTGACCGTGAACATCGCACGCCTGAAGTATTGACACTGCTCTGGAGGGGTATCGCGCAGTATGCTACTGACATGGGGCTGCGCTACCTGATTGGTTGCTCTTCGCTGAACTCCAAAGATCCGGCCGAAGGCTGGCAGTTATACCGCCAGCTCGAGCACTACCGGGTTTCGCCGGAGTTTGCGACCGAGCCAACTGACGCCTATGCCTGTCCCACCGAGCAGGAGGGCGCGCGTCCACAGACGGCGTCCATCCCGGATGGTTCTTCGTTGCCTTCTCTTCCCAAGGTTCCCAAATTGCTCAGAACTTATCTGGCTATCGGCGCGCGCATCTGCGCTCCGCCGGCATGGGACCGCGAGTTTGGCACCATCGACTTCCTCACGCTGCTCGATCTGAAGTTGCTTTCGCCATCGGCGCGCAATCGCTTCCTGGCGCCACTTATCCAATGAGATTCAGGGCGACCCGGCGGGCTGTGGCGCTGGGATTTGCACTGTTCGTCAGCATTCTTCGTTTGGGACTCACACGTCTGCGCGGTCCGCTGACAATGGAGCAGCGCGCGCGCTGGCTTCAGTCAACTGCCAGGCTCGTGATGTCAAGCCTGGGGATTCGGGCAAGGATCACGGGTCAGCCTCCCACCACCGGTCTGATGGTTTCAAACCACCTCAGCTATCTCGATGCGGCGATCTACGTGTCGACCTTTCCCTGCACCATGGTGGCCAAGGCGGAGCTCAGCGGCTGGCCAGTGTTCGGCCTGATGGCGCGATCGAGCGGAACGATGTTTGTCGACCGGTCAAGCAGGGCGAGTGCGGTCGCAGTGACGGAGCAGGTGGCGGAACGGCTTAAGGGGCCGCTCCCGGTTGTGTTCTTTCCCGAGGGCACCAGCACAGACGGCAGCAAGGTGCTGCGCTTTCACTCGCGGCTTTTTACGCCCGCAGCAGAGGCCGGAGTTCCGGTCACAGCGGCAGCGGTTCGCTACGTGATTGAGGATGGCACCCCAGAGCGCGAACTTTGCTGGTTTGACGACGTGCTTCTGTTGCCTCATCTGTGGAAGGCGCTGGGGACCGCGGGATTTTGTGCCGAAGTGTACTTTGGTGAGCCGCATGTCTACCGCGATCGCCGAACGGCCGCCGATACCACTCATGCAGAGATCAGTGCGTGGCGCGACAACGTTGGGTGCACTCAGAACCAGGAAGAAATGCAGACGATCTAGTATTTATATCGGGCCGCGCTGATCCGGGCCTGAAGGCCCCGACATTTCGGCGTTATTTTCAGGGGGCTGAAGCCCCCTGCTCCCTCCGCCAAATCGACCTGCAACTGTAGTACGAGCTGGCTGCGGAAAAGGGAGAATAGCGGGATGATCGGCGTCAAAGCGTCCCGCAGGGGCTGAAGCCCATCGTTCGTTTTGCCGCGTGTGCAACTGGGCGCTTCCTTTACATTTCAGACCGGGCAGATGGTTTACACATTGATCCGTTTTTGGGGTTGTTTGTGATTCAACTGTCCGCCGTAGTCGTGCCTGTGGGAAGTGTGCGGCGCGACTAAAGTCGCGCCCTGACACAAATCATGAGAGTTTCCGCAAGCTGTAAAGTCGTGTCCCTTTCACAGAATCGCGTTTTCCCCGTGGCTCGTTCGTTGATGCTTTGTTGCGGATGTTAAGGTGTTTTGCCCGCGGGAGGTGCGGCGGTCGAGCCGCGCACTACGAGGCTGGTGGAGACAAGGAACTCGCGCTGCATCTTGGGACTGCCGGCCTCTTCAGCCTGTTGGCGAAGCGCTTCAAATGCGGCGTGCGCCAGTTCAGAGCGCGAAAGCCGGATTGTGGTAAGCGGCGGCAGCGTGAACTCGGCAAAATCGATGTCATCGAGACCGATGACCGACAGGTCCTGGGGTACGCGCAAGCCACCCATATAAGCGGCACGCAGGACGCCGATGGCCGTCATGTCGTTGGAGCAGAGAATCGCTGTGGGTGAGGACGCCAGCGCCTGTAAGCGTCCAAACCCGGTCACGCCGCCCTTCAGCGTGTGATCGCATTCGATGATCCACCGATTCTGCACGCCGAGTCCTGCTGCTTCCATGGCCATGCGGTAATCGTTTTCACGAGTGATGGCCGAGTGCAGTGTGTGCGGTCCGGCAAGAAATGCAATCTTGCGGTGGCCGAGTTCTGCCAGGTGATTCACCGCCGCTCGAATGCCGGTGTTGTAGTCCAGCAGGATGGTGCTCACTTTTGGATCATCGGGACGGAATTCGGCGAGCACCATTGGCACGTCACGATGGACCAACTGGTCAAGCACGGGCTCTTCAGCACCGAAGCTGAGAACCGCGACGCCGTCGACTTTGCGTTCCAACATGCGGCGAACGCAGTTTGCCAGTATGGCGGGGTTGCTGTTGGAGGAACTGACCAGGATCTCGTATCCGTGAGCGACCGCGACCTCTTCGAAGCTCTGGATCAGCTCGGGGAAGAAGGGGTTGGTAATGTTTTCAACAATGATGCCGAACAGGCGGCTGCGGCCGGAGACCAGGGTGCGCGCATGGGTGTTGGGAAAGTAGTTGAGTTGTTCGACTGCTTGCCAGACGCGCTTGGATAAACGATCGCTGACCACCGGCGAGCCGTTGATTGTTCTGGAGACGGTCGCGATGGACACCTTAGCCAGTGCGGCGACGGCGCGGATGTCGGGCGTCTTGTCTGCAGTCCTGCGCGTTCCTCTGCGGGCCACGGGCCAATTCCTTCAGGTATAGAGTCTGAAACGGATACGAAACATCCATCATAGACCCGATGACCGCAAAGCGTATGACACTTTTTGCGGTGAGACAGTAAGACGCCGTACATTGGCAGACGCGCCGCGGCTACGAATTATCGGCGATGAGCAGTCGCAGATCTCGCAGGTTATGCCCTGTAGGACCAGTCACCACCGCGTCCCCAAGCGCCGTGAAGAGGGGGCAGGCGTTGAATGTGAGCAGCGATTGTTCGGGGTCGAAGCCAAATGCGCGGGCACGGTCCACCGTGGTGGGGTCGGCAATGGCCCCGGCGTTCTGGGTGTTGCCGTCGATGCCATCGGAGCCAGCGCTCAGGATGCTCAACATCTCACCGGGATGATGGGCCAATTCCAGGGCACAGGCGAGGGCGAATTGCTGGTTGCGGCCGCCTGCGCCCGGAGTGCGGTCCATGGTAACCGTAACCTCACCCACTGAAATGAGGCAAAGTCGCGGATGCGCCGTTCGCAACGCATGGAAACGCTCCAGCAGGTAGCGCGCCGCATCCGCATAATCCCAGTCGTCGCAGGAGTTATCGACAGCCACAAAATATCCAGCCCGTTGCGCCAGGGTACGGGCATTTTCCACGAGGTCGTGGCTTGAGAGCAGCACTTCGAAAACCGAGTCACGAAACGCCTCGTCCTCGTCGGTCATGGTGGCCGCCGCGGTCACCCGGCGGCCCAGCACGGCGCCGGACCATGGCAGCTTGGGAAGAAAACCCGATCGACCTTTCTTATTGCCGGGAGACTCCGGTAAATCCTTGCGCTCGAAAAAAGCTCTGATCGAGGGCGGAAGCTTCTGCGACAGGTCGTATTTTGCCAGGATCTCCCGCACCTCTTCCACAGTGGAATGATCGGGCGAGGTGGGCCCGGAGGAGAGCGCATCGAGGGTGCGCAGAGGCACGTCGGGCACGAGCAGAGAAACCTTCATCGCATCGGGTGCAGCGATCGCCAGCCGGCCGCCCTTCACTGCGGAAAAATGCTTTCGGAGAGTATTGATTTCGTTGATGGGCGCGCCCGATGCCAGCAGCGCCTCGTTGAAGGCAATCGTGTCTTGAAGCCCGATCTGCGGATCGAGGGGCAAATCAAACATGGCCGATCCGCCCCCTGAGATAAGGAAGAAGACCAGGGTGTCCTTTTTAGCCTTCTTCAGCATTGCCAGCGTGGCGCGTGCTGCGGCGAAGGATTCTTCGTTCGGCAGCGGGTGGCCACCTTCAAAATACCGAAAACGCCAGTTGCGCTTTTTGGGCAGATACTTTGAGCAGCAGATGCCGCGCAATCCCTTGCGGCGTTTCATGCGGTCAAGAAGCACCTCAAGCATGGGGCCGGCGGCCTTGCCGATCGCAATGACAAAAACGCGTTTGTAGGCGGCGAGATTGATCGTGTCCGGGCCGCTGCCATCGGGCAGCAGGCGCACCAGCGTATGACCGTCGAAGCGGATGCGCCGGTCAAACGCCGACTCGATGTTGCATGCCTCCAGGGCGCCAGTAAAGATTGCGGTGGAAGTTGTGTGAAGGGAATCCAAGGCCGAGTCGCTCACGGGACTCATACGAGTTGCTCCTTTAGCCAACGGGCGAGTGCGTTCTGCATCGCCTCGAGCTGGCCGGCAAAAAAGTGATCGGCGCCGGGTAGGAGCACCAACTTCCTGGGTTCGGCCGTGGTGGCGGCAACGTATTCCAGATCTGCGGCAGGCGCATATTCATCGTGATCGCCGCTGAGGAAGAGCTTGGGAAGAGAACATCCGGTAAGGAAAGAATAACGATAGTGATGGCCGTCAGCCTGGGTCGGCAGGCCAAGGGCTGCGAGGGCGCGCAGGTTTTCGCGCCTTGGGGAGCCGTTGCAACAGGCAAACAACGCCATCGCCGCGCCAAAACTGAAACCTGCGACGACCAGCGGTTTTTTGTATTCGTTTTCAAGCCAATCGAGAGCAGCCTGCACATCGCCCGCTTCGGCCCGGCCGTCGTGCACGCCCTCGCTCAAGCCAGTTCCGCGAAAGTTGAAGCGGAGAACAGGCCAGCGCAACCCCCATTCCGGTGCGTTGAGCACCTTCATAGCGTGGTAGACCACCTTGTTGTGCATCGTACCGCCGCCCTTGGGATTGGGATGGCAAACAAGGGCCGCAAATGGCGCGTCGGGCGCTCCTTCGTTGAGAAGCGCCTCCAGCCTTCCGGCAGGACCGGTGAGGTCAATGCTGCGCAGCAAGGCTGTCCCGGGTTCTGATGCCGGGTCCCCATATGTGCCAGTGGAGGACATCCTACGCGTTATTCTACGCGCAGATTGGACCGACGCCAGCCCGAACTTTGTGCCCAAGTAAATCGTCAAATCACGACGAAAATGCTCCCGCAGTTTGTCGATTCAGGTCCTGCGTCCTGAAGGAGGCCCGGTAGCGCGTAAGGTATTCTGGCATCATCATGTACGAACATCCGCCATTGGATCCTGTTCGGTTTACGCGCGAGCTGGTCGAAATCGAGTCCACCACCTACCATGAGGGCGCGGCAGGGGATTTTCTGGCCGATTTTCTCGCCGGGCGTGGCTGGGATGTGGAAAAGACGGCCGTTCCGCAACCCGAGGAGAGCGCGACCGGCGGTCCACGGTGGAATGTTTATGCGGGCGCGTCCGGCCAGTCGCCGGACCTTGTGTTCTCCACGCACATGGACACGGTGCCGCCCTATATTCCGTTCAGCGAAGATGCCGATTTCATGTACGGGCGGGGCGTTTCCGACGCCAAAGGCATCATCGCCGCCCAGGTGGCGGCCGGCGAAGCGCTGCGGGCGGAAGGTTTTCGGATTGGCCTCTTGTTCGTGTCGGGCGAAGAACGGGATTCGGCCGGGGCCAAGGTCGCGAACGAGTCACCCAAAGGCAGCCGGTTCCTGATCAACGGCGAACCGACCGACAATCGACTCGCGCTGGCATCGAAGGGGTCGTTGCGCGCGGCGTTTCGAGCCACCGGGACGATGGCCCACTCGGCTTACCCTGAACTGGGCGAGAGTGCGGTGCACAAGCTGGTTGAAGTGCTGGGCCGGCTGCTGACGCTGGAACTGCCCGTCTCAGAGGACGTGGGGCCGAGCACGCTGAATATCGGCCAGATTCAAGGCGGCCATGCGCCCAATGTGATTGCCGACAAGGCCGAGGCGCAGGTGCTGGTCCGGCTGATTGGGGACTCGACGCCGGTGCGCAAGGCGCTGCTTGAGGCCGCTGATGGGCTGGCCGAGGTGGATTTCACGCTTGAAATCCCCTTCGTTCGCATGCGCGCCGTGGATGGGTTGCCTACCATGATTGCGAAGTTCACCACCGACATTCCGCAACTGAGTAACTGGGGCGAGCCGCTGCTGCTTGGCCCGGGCTCAATTCATGTAGCTCACACGCCGTTTGAGAAGCTCGCGAAAAAGGAGCTTCTCGAAGCTATCGAGTTATATGTCAAAGTTGGCAGGCAGTTACTCGCGTAACAGACGAGAGACTGGCGTAGCCTTTTGTTGGCCCTGAATCGAGGCGCTCTCGCTGAGTGCATCGGCGGATTTATCATGAACGGGTTTAGCATTGGTGCACAACGCGGGCTGTCAACTTCTCTCGCCGCTTTCCATTACACCGTTTTCGCCAACGAGGCATTCACAATCATCTTCAAATGACTGGAACCCGCATATCTTGAAAATCTCAGCTCCTCCCGTCCACACGCGGCATCGCGGCTTCGATCTCTTGCGCGTCATTGCGATTTACATGGTTATGCAGATCCACACCGGCGAGTTCGAGTACATATCGCCAGACGGAACAGTACTGCACACGGCGGGGTCCTGGGCTGTGGGATGGACAAACTCGCTCCTGCGCGTCTGCGTGCCGTTGTTCGTCATGATTAGCGGATTCTTCCTTTTTCCCATCGAAGATGAGCGTAAATTCTTCCGGAAGCGCTTCACCCGCGTATTGATTCCCTTTGTGATCTGGTGCGCAGTCTACGCCTTCTATTACTACGCGCAAGGAGCGATCACTCTTCAGACCGCATTGCTCAACATCGCCAAAATTCCCGTCAACTACGGCACCGAAGTCGGCCATCTGTGGTTCGTCTACATGCTGATGGCGATCTACCTTATCGCGCCCGTGTTCTCGCCGTGGATCGTATCGGCAAGCCGCAAGAGCATGGAACTCTTCCTGGCGCTGTGGGGCGTGACATTGACGCTGCCCTTCATTCACCTCTTCTTCGCGCAGGTATGGGGCGAGTGTTATTGGAACGCAACGCCAACCCTCTACTACTTCTCAGGCTTTATTGGCTATGCCGTACTGGCCGCCTACATCAAGCGATTCTGGATGGCGCCTTCGTCGCGTATCGACTGGCTCGCAATCGGCATGATTGTTGTGGGTTACTGCGCTACCGCTGGAGGATTTCTCTACAGACTTCGTTACGAGCACGAAGTAAAGAGCCTCGAGCTGACGTGGAACTTCACCATACTGAACGTTGCGATGATGACAGCGGGACTCTTCCTGCTCTTCCGAAACATTCATGCGAATCGCGGCAACAGCCTCGTATGGCGATTGATAGACGATCTTTCGCGCATGAGCTATGGCATGTACCTGGCGCACATCATCGTACTCAACGCCGTTCATAGCCGCATGGCGCCCATCATCGGGAATGCGTTTGTGCGCATTCCAGCGATCGCATTCACTACTTTCCTTATTACCTATCTCGGGCTCAAGCTGCTCTCGCTGTTGCCGGGGAGCAAATACCTCATCGGCTAAAGCGCCCAAACATCGGTCGCTCGACCTTTTTGGCGAGTTTAGAGCACTTTCGGAATTCACGTAGACTTTTTGAGCGCTGTGAAGGGTGGCTTTTTCTTGAGAAAAAAGCCACTTGAATGCGTGGTTCCGGACTACACCAATTCCGAAAGTGCTATAAGAAGCACCGCAAGGGATTCTGCTCCCAAGCCGGTCCTCACCATTTTCCTGCCTCAAAAGCGCTCCCCAGAGCAGTTGATCAATCTCAGGGCCCATGGCACTTTTCACGGACCATCTGTACTTCGAGATTCTCGATTTACGCCAAACGGGGCAAAGCGGTCAGCCAAGCATGTTCCTCTCCGATCACTTTGCCGGCCGAAACGAGCAGCCGCTATGATCGTATAAGGAGAAAACATTTTGAGCGCATCTGTTTATGACATCCCTGTCCGCAGGATCACCGGTGAAGAAACAAGCCTCACTGAGTTCAAGGGAAAGGTATTGCTGGTGGTCAACGTGGCTTCAAAGTGCGGACTGACACCGCAATACGAAGGACTCGAAAAACTCTATGAGCGATACACCGGCCAGGGGCTGGTGGTTGCCGGTTTTCCTGCGAATGATTTCAAGAGCCAGGAGCCGGGTACCGAAGCCGAGATTCAGAATTTCTGTACATCCAACTTCGGCGTCAAGTTTCCGATGTTCAGCAAGATTACGGTGGTCGGCGAAAACAAGCATCCGCTCTACGCGGTTTTGATCGCGGCGCAGCCCAAGGCGGTTAGTGTGGGCGAAGTTCCGTTTCGTGAAAAGCTGAAGGGCTATGGCATCGAGGGAAACCCTGAGCCCGAGGTGCTATGGAACTTTGAAAAGTTCCTGGTCAATCGCGAAGGCGAAGTTGTTGAGCGGTTTTCGCCGGATACGCAACCCGACGCGCCGGAACTGGTCGCGGCGATCGAGGCGGAATTGGCCAGGAGCTAGTGCGGTGTCTCCGAATTCTTTCAGAGAGTACTGGTGTGGTGAGTCTGAAGTTCATCGAAGAACAACCGCAGATTCTTCGACTCACCACCCCCGAACTGAAAGACGTTCGGGGCCCCGTTCGCTCAGAATGACAGCCAATTTTGTGTTGCGTATTTCAGACTCAGGACACTAGTATTACAACGTTAAGTATTGACATTATGATTTAAACATTGATACGTTCGGGCATGACCGAGGATCAGATCGCCAAGTCACGTCAGCGGTTGGAGCGATTCCTGCTTGACTTGCTGGAGCCGATGGGCCGCAGCGAGCGGCGGCATTGGGGCGAATTGTACGTGCGTGGCCTGCTTCAGGACGGGGAACGAAAATCGATCGAGCCGATGGCCTCCCGACTGCCGGATGGGAATGTGCAGTCCATGCAGCAGTTCGTCGGACAGAGCCCTTGGGAGTGGCTGGAAGTCTGGGCGCGGTTGGGAAAGCGGATGACTGCGGAGTTGGAACCGGATTCGGCGTGGGTGGTGGACGACACCGGGTTTCCCAAACAAGGCGAGGATTCGGTGGGCGTGGATCGGCAGTATTCCGGGACACTGGGCAAAACCGGCAATTGCCAGGTAGCGGTGAGTCTGCACCATGTGGGCGAACAGGGGAATGCGGTTCTGGGCTGGCGATTGTATCTGCCGGAGAGTTGGACGAAAGACTCAGCGAGGCGCCAGGCGGCGGGGGTTCCGGAAGAAGTTGTCTTCAAGAAAAAGTGGGAACTGGCGCTGGATCTTCTCGATCAAGCACGAGGTTGGGGCTTGCCGGACCGGATTGTGCTTGGTGATGCGGGATACGGCGAGGCCACGGAGTTTCGCGAAGGTTTGGAAGAGCGAGGTCTACGCTACGCAGTGGGCATCGCGCCGCAAACCGGAGTCTGGGCCAAAGCGCCCAAGATCAAAGTGCCGGAATATAGCGGGCGCGGCGCTCCCCCGAAGAGGTGGGACTACGGGGACCAAAGGCCGAGCTCGGTGAAAGACGTGGCGCTGAAGGCCAAAGGCTGGAAGAAGGTTCGTTGGCGCGAGGGGACCAAAGGCTGGTTGGAGTCACGCTTCCTCGCTCTGCGGGTACAGCCGTCCCACGGATTCGTCGATGGAGATCCGCCGCACAAGGAAATCTGGCTACTGGTGGAGTGGCCGGAAGCGGAGAAGGAACCGATCAAATACTTCTTCTGCGATCTGCCCCCCAGCTACACACTGCGCCGCCTGGTGCGCATCACCAAGTGCCGGTGGAAGATCGAACAAGACTACCATCAGTTGAAGGAAGAGCTGGGCCTGGATCATTACGAAGGAAGGAGTTGGAACGGCTGGCACCATCACGTAACCCTGGTGATGCTGGCGCACTCCTTCCTGACCCTGGAAACTTTGCGCCGTAAAAAAAACTTCTGGGTGGACCCTGCCAAGGACTCGGCGTGAAATCCAATACTTACTCTTCACGTGGACAGGCAACTGCGCTTACTGCGGGGTCGCGGTGGGCCACTCGCACGGTCCATAGCACTTAACGTTGTAATACTAGAAGCTGTCTCATAAATGGTCTAGCACCGCGAAAGGCGCCCCTCAGGGGCTAAAGCCCAGCGATTTACGCGACGTTTGCGGCACGACTAAAGTCGTGCCCTTTTACAAAGCCATTTATGAGACTGGTTCTAGAAGGTGTCTCATAAATGGACTAGCACTGCGAAAGGCTTCCCTCAGGGGCTGAAGCCCCGGGTTCTATGCGTCTCTGACGGCACGGCTTCACAGCTTGGTGAAAAACTCGAAATCGAAGCGAAATCGGGGCGGATTTTTTGATAGAAAACCATCACTCGCATCTCACCGATCGCTCCTAGGGCATCGTGGAGCCATTGTGTTTTTGAACATTGCTCGCAAAATGAGTTTTTCACCAAGCTGTGAAGCCGTGCCCTTTCAAAACTCCATTTATGCAACCAGTTCTCGTGTGCGAGAGTTCATTAAACAAATCAAACGCCGGAACTGCAGGTCTTTCGACTCCACTCAGGATGACAAATCCAACACAGCAACGCGGATTTTTCTCGTTCACAAATGCAGGTAATTTTCTGCAATTTATTTTGGGGTAACTCATTACCACCGGGTAGGGGGTAGGGGGTCTGCGATTCGGACGACCCCATTTCTCCCCTATCCAACGTTGAATCTTCCCGTTGAATATATGCAGTTCCTATTCTGCGCTCATCGGGCTTAATTATGCGCAAAGCTCAAACAGAAATTGCTTTCTCCGCGGGCAGGGCATCATCGACATTGGTCTGCAGCGGGAGGAAGAACCGGAACACCGTTCCGCAACCGAGTTTGCTGCGCACTGCGACGCTGGCGTGATGCTTGTCCAAAATGCCTTTGGATACCCAGAGACCGAGGCCGGTTCCCGCCTCGCCCTTGGTGGTTGCGAATGGATGAAAGAGCCGCTCGAGCATGTTCTCGTCCATGCCCGCTGCATTGTCGGCAACAGTCACGGCGACGCCCTCGCGGCCGGACTGATCCCTGGCGGATCGAACGCCGACAATGAGGCGTCCGTGCGGGGCCAGGGCGTCGAGTGCATTGCGGATGAGATTGGTGATGACCTGCTGGATCTCCCCCGGGTGACACAAAACCTGCGGAGACGCGAGATACCTGCGTTCCAATCGAATGTCGCGTGTCTTGATTTCTCTTTCGTGAAAGAAGAGCACGGACTCGATGAGTTCCTCCAATGACGATTGGGTTGGCGCGGTGCGCTGGCGATAGAATTTGAGGCTTCGCGCGGCTATATGCGACAGGCGCTGCAGTTCTTTGTCGGCAAGCTCAAGCAGGTTTTTGGTGTTGGGCGCCATGGTGTCGTCCATCTTGGCGAGGTAGAGGACATTGGTCACCGCTTCGAGGGGATTGTTGATCTCGTGGGCGACGCTGGCGGCCAGCCTTCCGGCAGCGGCCAGTTGCTCCGACCTTCTCAGCGCCTGTTCGGTCTGCTTTGCCGCCGTGGTGATGCGCGCATACATGCTGATGCCTTCGTCAGGGAGCGGATAGACATGGTATTCAAACCAGTCTTCGAGCGGTTCGTAGTAGAAATCAAATTCGACGGGAACCCGCTCATTCATGGCACGGCGGAAGTTGGTTTCGACAATTGACCCCTCCAGGTCGGGCAAGACGTCCCATAGGACTTTGCCGAGGATGGGCTTTCCGAGGCGAGCTTCGATCTCTGCGCCGGCCGCGTTCATATAGGTGAATCGAAAATCCTCGTCGAATGTGTAGAACACCTCGGGAATATGCTCCAGGGCTTCCCAGGCAAACTGTTTTACCTTATCGATTTCGCGGTTCAGCGCGGCCTCCTGGGCGATGGCATCTTTTCGCAGGTTCGCCAGCTTGAGTTGCGATTCAACGCGCGCCACCAGTTCCCGTGCGCTGAATGGTTTGCTGATGTAGTCGTCGGCACCGGCATCAATGCCTTCGATCCGCGCCTCTTCGCCGGCTCTGGCGGAGAGCATGATGACCGGAATCGCCTGGGTGACGGGGTTGCGACGCAAGGCGGAAAGCAGGGCAATGCCGTCCATCTCCGGCATCATCACATCGGTGAGGACAAGATCGGGGCGACCTTGCCCGATCTTTTTGAGGGCCTGAAAGCCGTTTTCTGCCGTGATTACGTTGAAGCGCCACCCCAGCAGGGCCAGGATATACTCGCGCATGTCGGCGTTATCGTCCACCACCAGAATGACCGGCTTGTGCTCGACGGAATCGTCGACGGACGAGCCTTGAGGACCATCGCCGGCAGGGGTAACCTCGCCGCTCAGCCGATTCCGGCCGGGTAGCCAGCCCAACGCTTCCTGCACGTAGGCGACCGCGGATCCCTGCAGGGCGACGGGATTCACTCCTTCGGATATCACGCGGCCATTGGACAAATGACTGTTCCCGAACGGCACATTGACTGTGAATGCGCTTCCCGCGCCAAGGGCGCTCTCCACGTCGATGGAGCCTCCGTGCATCTCGACCAGTTCGCGCACCAGGGCGAGGCCAATGCCGCTTCCCTCGTGACTGCGCCGGCGGACGCTGTCGATGCGCCGGAATCGTTCAAAGAGGTGAGGCAGATCGACTTCGGAGATTCCGGTTCCGGTATCGATGACAGAGAGCAGGGCCTCATTCTGCGTCGATCGCACGGCGACCCGGATCTCTCCTTCAAAAGTGGACTTGAGAGCGTTGGAGAGGAGGTTGAGAACGATCTTCTCCCACATCTCGCGGTCGACATAGACGTTCTCCGGCAGCGGAGGGCAGTCCACCACGAACCGCAAGCCTGCCCGCTCCACTGCCGATCTGAAGACGCTGGCAAGCTGCGCGGTGAGCAGGGAGAGATCGGTGGACTCGTAGGTTGCGCGCAGACGGCCAGCCTCGATGCGCACGAAATCCAGCAGTCCGTTCACCAGCTTCAGCAGGCGCAAGGCGTTGCGGTGGAGCATTTCAAGCGTCTCGGCCGAAGGGGACGTCTGACCGGTGAGCGCATCCTCGATGGGGCCCAGGATTAAGGTGAGAGGGGTGCGCAACTCGTGGCTTACGTTGCTGAAGAAAGTGGTTTTGGCGCGGTCGAGTTCGGCCAGCCCTTCGGCGCGCTTTCGTTCCTGTTCGTAGGCCTGGGCATTGGTAATGCTGGCCCCAATCTGGCCTGCAACCAAGTCAAGAAATCGCACATAACCTGGATCGAGCTGGCGGAACGGATTGACCGCGGCGATGAAGATGCCGACAGGCTTTCCCTGTCCAGTTTTGGTGATCGGCACCATCCGGGCATGCGCCGGCGGCTGATCCCAGCAGCCTGGGGGCAGCTCGGGGAAATACTCCCCCAAATCCTCAACAGTGACGGCGCGGTTTGTTTCGAGAAGCAAATGAATCGGCCAGGGCGCGTCCTTTGAATCGGCGTTGATGACCGCGCACGCGGCGGGATGAGCGGCCTCGATGCCGGTTCTTGCAACCAGCCGAAGCAACTTCCGTTCGTCGTCGAAGAGGTAGGTGAGCGTGCAAGGCATGTCCTTCTGATTCGAAACCCCACGCTCGATGGCCTCGAAGACTTCCTGCTGCGTGATTGCGCCTGCCAGAGCGGCGGCGAGCGTGGTGAGAGCGGAAAGCTGGCGATCTCCAATCACCCGCACAGTGTCTTCAATGACCACGCAGAGCATGCCGGCAATCCGGCCGCCCGGACCGGCAAGAGGGCTATAGGAGAAGGTATGGAATGTTTCTTCCGGGTACCCGCTGCGCTCCAGAATCAGTTGAAGAGCCTCTTCCCAGCAGGCTTCTCCGGTTTCCATCACCCGCCGGATGAGGGGGCCGATCTCCTTCCAGATTTCGGACCAGACATCGGGAGCGCTACGGCCCAGTGCCCAGGGGTGTTTCCGGCCGAGGGTAGTTCGGGCGTAAGCGTCGTTGTAAAGAATGGTGAGTTCGGGGCCCCAGGCCATCCACATGGGAAAGCCGGATGTAAGCACGATGCGCACGACAGCTTTGAGGCTGTCCGGCCAGGCAGCCGCAGGCCCGAGCGGAGTGGCCGCCCAGTCAAACTTCGCTACCAGCTCGCTCATTTCCAAGGCGTGCGCTCCCGTCTCGGGCTGATCGGAGCTGCAGCCTTTGAGTCCGACGAGGTCATCGTGCATGGGCTTGTTTCCGTTGTTTTTTGAAATCCGTGGTGCAACAGCCAATTCTCTAGTCAAAAATGCGGAATATGGCCTTTGAACAGGCATTCTGCGATCGAAGAGCGCATTCTGCTTGAGGCCATTTTTGCCTTTCCGTGAGATGTCCGTGAGGGTCGTATAGGTTGCCTTAAATTCACAACTTAGGGCCGAAGGGGAGGAGTAACTTTTGGTTACTTTCGAGGCGCCCGATTCGCCTCTTGGTGGGGTGGCGGTGGGAGGCAAGACCCATGTATCCTCAGCCCATGCACGAGACTTCTTCGGTAACGTCGGGCATTGCAAATCCGCTGGAGCATGCAGCGTCCTCCTACCTGCGTTCGGCGCGCCATCAACCTGTCCAATGGAACGCATGGAGCGGCGCCGCGTTTGCCCGGGCACAGGCTGAAGACAAGCCAATTCTGCTGGATATCGGCGCAGTGTGGTGCCATTGGTGCCACGTGATGGATCGCGAATCCTACGAAGACCCGGAGATTGCGCGGATCATCAACGAGCATTTCGTGGCGCTGAAGGTGGATCGGGACGAGCGCCCCGATGTAGACACGCGCTACCAGGCCGCGGTTTCGGCCATCAGCGGGCAAGGCGGATGGCCACTTACCGCATTCCTTACCCCGGACGGACGCCCCTACTTCGGCGGGACCTATTTCCCGCGTGATGACCGCTATGGACGCCCCGGCTTTGGCCGCGTGCTGCTGACGATGGCCCAGGTGTGGAGAGACCGCCGCGATGAAGCTCTCGAATCCGCCGCAAGTGTAATGGCGGCAATCGAACACAACGAATCGTTTTCAGGCCGCGGCGGAGAACTCACGCTGTCGCTCGCGGACAAGATCACGGCATCGGCCATCGCGCAGTTCGATCCGCGGAATGGCGGATTCGGCTCGCAACCGAAGTTCCCTCATCCGTCCACCCTGGACCTGTTGTTGCAGCAGGCAGTCCACCGCGGCAACGCCCAGGCCAGGAAGGCATTCACGGTGACGCTGGAAAAGATGGCGCGCGGCGGGGTTTACGACCAGCTTGCCGGCGGCTTCCATCGCTACAGCGTCGATGAGCGCTGGGTGGTGCCGCACTTCGAAAAAATGCTCTACGACAACACGGAACTGCTGCGCAATTATGTACACGGGTTTCAAAGCTTCGTGCGTGCCGACTTCCGCCAAACTGCGGAAGAGATCGTAGGCTGGCTCAATGGGGTGATGACCGATCGTGAGCGCGGCGGCTTTTTCGCCTCGCAGGATGCCGATATCAATCTCGACGACGACGGCGATTACTTTACCTGGACCTTGGACGAAGCCCGCGCAGTGCTGGATCCCGCCGAACTCGATTTTGCTGCTCTCTACTGGGACATTGGCGAATTGGGCGAAATGCACCACAACCCGGCCAAAAACGTGCTTCATTGCAAGTACAACATTGAGGAATTGTCCAAAGAGAAGGGCAAGCCCGCTGACGAATTGAGGCGACTGCTGGATTCGGCGCGCCGCAAGCTGCTCGCGGCCCGTGCCAAGCGGCCCACACCCTTCATCGACCGCACGCTTTACACCGGCTGGAATGCGATGGCGGTCACGGCTTACCTGGAAACCGCGCGCGTGCTGCGCATGGATGCGGTACGGGAATTTGCGCTGAAGTCGCTTTCGCGGCTCCTCGCCGAGGCATGGGACGGCGGAGAACTGCTGTATCACGTGATCGCTTACCCCGAGGGTGCTGCTCCTCTCGAACGCGTTCCCGGGACGCTCGACGATTATGCGTTCACCGTGCATGCGTGCATCGACGCCTGGCTCGCCAACGGGGAGATGAGTTTTTACGCAGCCGCCGTCAAACTGGCTGACGCCATGATTGCGCGCTTCTATGACCGTACGGCCGGAGCCTTCTACGACTCCGCCGAACCGGCGAGTGGCGCAACAGCCCTGGGTGCGCTGGGCGCGCGGCGCAAGCCGCTGCAGGACTCACCTACGCCTGCCGGCAATCCCACGGCCGCATCGGCGCTGTTGCGCCTCGAAGCCCTGAGCGAGCGTGCGGAGTATCGCGAGATCGCCGAGGACACATTGGGCACTTTCGCGGGGATTGTGGAGCACTTCGGCCTCTACGCCGGCAGCTACGGACTGGCGCTGGAGCGCTTGCTGCTGGACCCGGTGCAGGTGGTCGTGGTTGGATCGGGCGCTGAAGCGGAACGGCTTGAAGCGCAGGCAATCGCCGGCTTCGCAGTGAACAAGACGGTGATGCGTCTTGCGCCCTCGCGACTGGTTCCCGGCGGAGTTCCCGAAGCGCTGGGGGAAACCCTGCTGCATGTGCCGGCTCCATCGGGCGCGGGAGCATGGGCGATGGTCTGTCGCGGGCGCACTTGTCTACCGCCAATTACCGGAGCCGACGCTTTGCTCGAAGCTCTGCGGCAGGCTGTTTGAAGTCGAAGTTTGTTGTGGCGGGTGCCAGGGTCCGGGGCTAAAGCCCCCATCGATTGTGCCGGCTTTGTGCGGGGGTTGAAACCCCCGCCTCCCTCCGGATTTGAGTCCGCAGCCTGTGAAGCCGTGTCCTGTTACAAGGCTTTCGTCAAATCTCGGATGAGATGAGCTTTTCTGCGATCTGTGTAGCCGTTTCAAAATTGCTCTACGCTCAGTGAAGAAACTGACTATTCGCCTGAAAATGGGTTGCTGTGAGGCGCCGCTGCGGCTGTTGGATCGGCGCCTGCCGGCGGTTCCGGGAGAGCCTCCTTTTCAAGTTCCGCAGCGGAACCAGTAGCGGAATTGAAGACCCGGTAAGGATTGCCGGGCAAGAGATGATTCTCTTCGAGAGCCAGGCGCACTCTCCGGCGAAACTCGCGCACCGGTCCGTACTGTTTTGTGGCGAGGGTCTTGAAGACCACCGGGAAAATGACCTCTGAGCCTTTGATCGCATCTACTCCGAGAATCTGCGGGTCAGTCACAAAAACGTCGCGAAATTCGGGGCTGTTTCGGACATCCATCGCGATGCCTTTCAGCATCTCCAGCACAGTGTCGGGATTGGCCGAGTAATCTACGCTGACGTTCACAGTCATTACCGAGTAATCAATACTTTGGTTGGCCACGATCGTTATTTGCGAGTTTGGAATTACATAAAGAGTCCCGTCAGCGTCACGAACAGTGGTTTTGCGAAGGGTCATGGCTTCGACAACACCCGCGACTCCGGCGATTTTCACCGTGTCTCCCACGTTGAACTGGTCTTCAATGAGGATGAGAACTCCATTCAGCATGTCGCGAACAATATTTTGCGCAGCCAGGCCAATGGCGACGCCGGCTACCCCGGCCGATGCCAGCAGCGGGGCAACGTTGACGTTGACGGCGGCGAGAAACTGCATGCCGACGATGGCGGTAATGGCGGCCAGTCCAGTGGTACGGATGACCCCCGCCAGCGTCCTTACCTGCGCAATGCGGCTCTGTCCGGGAGCGTGCTGCTCGGCGATGCGGATCATTCTTGCCGTTATCAAGCGAAGCAAGCGGCTCAGAACAAATGCGATAAGCGCGGCGATGATGAGATGCGGCAGCTTTGTGTGGATGAACTCCTGGGTATCGGAAATCCATTCATCCAACACTTTGCCCATGAAATCGCCATGGGAAAGGACGATCAAACCGATTACTGCTCCAAAAAGATGCATTCCAATGCTCCTGTTTCTATCTATACTGTGCGCAGCAAAGCCCACTCCCCGAAAACGGAGAAGTGATCTCAGTGAAGAACAGGATGCCGCAAAAGGGGCCCTGTTCACCAGGAGCGTCGTATGCTCTTGATTTTCAAATCAAGATCAGGCTCTACTTACCGGAAACGAACGCTGCCAGAGATTCTTGCGAGGGAAGTCCGAGTGATCGAGCTTCTCGCTCACGATGCAAAGGCGAAGATGAAACTTGCGGTTGGCGGAAGCTGACCCCGGCGTCGTTCACCGGCTGATTTGATCGCAATGAGTAACCTTCCGCCACTGTATTTACTCAAATCGATCAGTAAGAGGGAGGAGGCTCCCATGCTGAATCAGGAGAAATTGCTTGTTGAAGGTGATACACGCCGACGACCTGTCCGCTGCTGGGGATTAGCCTGTGCGTGCCTGATCGGATTGGCAGCGGTCGCGGGGAACGCCCAGAATGCCAAAACAGCCGGGAATGCCCAGAGCGGTGACAAGGCGACCCCACCCACGATCGCGAACACCGCTCCTGGCGCGACCGCTAAGGTGGAAAAGCTCGACGAGAAGGCTGCACAACAAAACGGGCAACAAAACCTCGATAGGCCGGGCTCCGAGCGTCGAAAACAGATTACCGACGAAAGCACCCAGCTGGTTGCGCTTGCGAAAGATCTCAAGACAGAAGTGGATAAGACCAGCCGGAACATGCTCTCGGTTGCGGTGATTCGCAAGGCTGGGGAGATCGAGAAGCTGGCGCACAATGTGAAGGACAAGCTGAAAGCGGGCGGAAGTTGAAGTGCAGGGCTCATCGAAACTCTTTGAGGATGGTTTGCCATGCAAGATGAACACCAAAAATCGTACGGCGCTGCGGTGCGAAAGTGCCATGAGCCAACCCACCTATTCAAGCTCGTATGGCCTTTCGTTGCGCTCGCGTTTTTGATCGTGGCGCAGGGATCGACTGCAGCGGGCCAGCAGTCCGGAGTCCCCCGGTTGGGCGAAGTTCAAGGGCCGAGCGAGGATATGGGCGCGATGGACTCCAGGTTGGCGGCGAGGCAAATACAGCTGTTAAACGTCCAGCGGCAGAAAACCATCGTCTCCGACACCGAAAAGCTATTGAAGCTTGCGACGGAATTGAAGGCGGAAATCGATTCGGGCGATTCCGCTTCGCTGTCTCCGGAGCAAATGCATAAGATATCTGAGATCGAGAAGCTGGCGCGCAGCGTAAAGCAGAAGATGAGCATCACCCCAGGAGTGGGACCGCCGCTCCGCGACGTTTTCTTCGCCCAGTAGACCGCTAGCGACCTGGCCGCCGATTCAGAGGCAATCGGGAGGGTGGGTCGGGTCCGCCGATTGGGACAAGTTGCTACAATCGTAGGGGAGTTTTGAGAGAATCGGGAAATTCGGAGCGACGGAATGGGACTTGCGGTTTCCAGTGTTCGCGTGCCAGAGAAACTTGCCTCCTCTGGCGGCCTGAGCCCTGAACAATTGATTGAGATTTACCGGTTGATGGTTCTCTCACGCCGCGTGGATGACCGCGAAATTCTTCTGAAACGGCAACAGAAGGTATTTTTCCAGGTTTCGGGCGCCGGTCACGAGGCGCTTCAAGTGGGCGCAGCGCTGGCGTTGCGCCCCGGATACGATTGGTTCTTCCCGTACTATCGCGACCGCGCACTGTGCCTTGCGCTGGGCGTAACTCCCGAAGAGATGTTTCTGCAGGCGGTGGGGGCAGCGACGGATCCGGCAAGCGGCGGTCGCCAGATGCCGACCCACTGGAGCAGTCACGCCCTGCATATTGTGAGCACCTCGTCTTCCACCACGACTCAGGTCCTGCATGCGGTCGGCTGCGCCGAGGCCGGCCGCTACTTCAGCCGTCATCCTGAAGCCGCAGCGAAGGGTGAAGGCGACTATCGGGCTTTTCATCAGGTTGAGTTCCACGGGGACGAGATCGCACTCACCTGCCTCGGCGAGGGTTCCACGTCGCAGGGCGAGTTCTGGGAAGCGCTGAACACGGCGTCCAATCGCAAGCTGCCGGTCATCTTTTGTGTGGAAGACAACGGCTACGCGATCAGTGTGCCGGTGGAAGTGAACACGCCGGGCGGGAATATCTCGAAGCTGGTGGCCAACTTCCCGAACTTCCATTTTGCCGAAGTCGATGGCACGGATCCAGAGGCCAGCCTGCGCGTGTTTCAGGAGGCTGCGGAGTATTGCCGTGCCGGGCATGGACCCGCCTTTGTGCATGGTCACGTGATCCGGCCTTATTCTCATTCGCTCTCTGACGACGACAAACTTTATCGCTCCGCAGCCGAGCGCGAGGCGGATGCGATGCGCGATCCGCTGGCCAAGATGCAGATGCGGTTGCTGCGCGAGGGAATTCTCAGCGTCGAGGGGATCAACGCCCTGGAGCAGGCCGCAGACCGGGAAGCCGCCGAGGCCGCAGGACGCGCGCTGGAAGCTCCTCTTCCTGAAGTCTCCGGGATCGTCCGGCATGTCTACTCCGAAGATCTTGACCCCACCAGCGCTGCGTTTGCCAACGAGCACGCCGAGGCGCCGGGGTCGGTGGGTGGAGGCAAAATCGGGGGCGAGAAGGGCAAAGAACCGCGCACCATGGCCGACCTTATCAATGCGTGCCTGCATGACGAGATGCGGCGCGATCCGCGCATCATCGTCTACGGAGAGGACGTGGCCGATGCCAGCCGCGAGGCCGCACTGGCAGAGGTAAAGGGCAAGGGAGGCGTCTTCAAGCTGACCGCCGGCCTGCAAAAGGAGTTCGGATCGGAGCGCGTCTTCAACTCGCAATTGGCGGAGGCTAATATTGTAGGCCGCGCGGTGGGCTACGCGGTGCGAGGAATGAAGCCGGTGGTCGAGATCCAGTTTTTCGATTACATATGGCCCGCCATGCACCAGATTCGCAATGAGCTGGCGTTGATGCGCTGGCGCTCCAATGGCGCCTGGGCTGCGCCGGCTGTCGTCCGCGTCCCGATTGGCGGTTATCTCACCGGCGGCGCCATCTATCACTCGCAGTCCGGCGAAAGCATCTTCACGCACATTCCCGGTCTGCGCGTGGTTTTTCCGTCCAATGCTCTCGATGCCAACGGCCTGTTGCGTACGGCGATCCGCTGCGATGATCCGGTACTTTTCTTTGAGCACAAGCGGCTCTATCGGGAGACCTACGGCCGCGCGCCCTACCCGGGGCCGAATTTTGCCATTCCGTTCGGCAAGGCAAAGATTGTGCGGCCGGGCGAGCATATTTCGCTCATCACTTATGGGGCGATTGTGCCGCGCGCCCTGCAGGCGGCGGAACGAGCGCAGCGCGAGCATGGGATCGAGGTTGAAGTGCTGGACCTGCGCACCTTGAATCCGTACGACTGGGAGGCCATCGCTACGTCTGTGCGCAAGACCAGCCGGGTGATCGTCGCGCACGAAGACATGCTGAGCTGGGGATACGGGGCTGAAATCGCCGCGCGGATTGCGGATGAACTGTTTGACGATCTGGACGCGCCGGTGCGGCGCATCGGTGCAATGGATACCTTTGTGGCGTATCAGCCAGTGCTGGAAGACGCCATTCTGCCTCAGCCCGACTCCATATTGAAAGCAATTCAAAGCTTGTGGGCGTATTAGCACGCTTTTGGCTCGAGTGCTTACGGGTGAGAAAGATGTCTGCGGCTCTCCCACCCATTGTGCAAGAGCGCCCAATGGATGGGGCACGGAGTTCTGTCGCGGTTGCGGAGGGGAACTTAACGCTTTTCGAGCAGCGCATCCACTGCAGCTTCCAGCGAGTCGAAACGCATGTTGGCGATCTGGATGGCCTTGTCGGCCCCAGGCATCTGATGTTCCGGGACGCCGTCAACAAAAATTGTCATCATTCCCAGCCGACGACCGAACTCCATGTCAGGCAGCGAGTCGCCTATTACGGCGCTGGTGGTGGCACGGATTTCGGGAAACTCGCCACGCGCCTGTTCAAACATGCCGGGAAGGGGCTTGCGGCAGTTGCATTCCAGCCTGTCGTGCGGGCAGTAATAGAATGCGTCGACGTGGGCGCTGTGCGTCATGAGCAGCCTCTGAAAGGCCGTATGAATCGCCTCAACATCCGCCGAGGAAAACCTTCCCAAGGCGATGCCGCGCTGATTCGAAACGACAATCACACGCAAGGCGGCGCGATTCAGTTTGGCAATCGCTTCAGGCACGCCGGGCAATACGTGAAAGTCCCCCCACCTTGTAACCCATTGTCCTTCAGGCATTTTTTCGTTCAGCACGCCATCGCGATCGAGAAAGACGGTGCGAAGATTGCGCGGCAAAGGACTGTCTGCGGGGTCGGCCACACCATTATGATAACAACCATGCGTACATGGGTCGGGGTGGAAGAACTGTGAGTGTCCAAGGTAAAGGCGGGATGGTGATCGCACAACTGCGCCAGATCATCCAGGAGATCGAACACGAATGGGCTAACAAGCGGCTGCTCGTGGTTGGCGATATCATGCTTGACAAATACATCTGGGGCGAGGTGGGGCGCATATCGCCGGAAGCGCCGGTCCCGGTGGTGCGCGGCATCCACCAAAACGAGAAGCCGGGCGGAGCCGCGAATGTGGCCATGAACCTGGCGCATCTGGGTGCACATACTACGGTGGTTGGCTTCACAGGCGGCGACGAGAACGAAAAACTTCTCGATGCCAGTTTGCGCGCCAACAACATTACGTCCGAATTCGTCGTTTCAGAGGGATTTCCGACGATCACCAAGACGCGAATCCTGGGCGGACGGCAGCAGATGCTGCGCCTGGACTTCGAGCGCTCGGGAGTGCGGATTCCGGGTGACTATAGCCGCCTTGTCGATGCGGCACTGGCGCGGTTGCCGAGTTGCGACGCTCTGGTGCTTTCCGACTACGCCAAAGGGGCGATTACTCCGCAAATCTGCGAGGCTCTCATTCCTGCGGCCCGCAAGCTGGGCATTCCTGTGCTGGTGGACCCCAAGGGCCAGGACTATACACACTATCGTGGCGCGACGACAATCTGCCCAAACCTGAGCGAGTTGTCGCGTGCTACGCAAATCGACTCCGGCAGTCTTGAGGCCCTGCTCTGCGCAGCCGAGGCGATGGTTTCTGCTCTGAATATCGATTTCATGACTGCGACGCTGAGCGAGAAGGGAATTGCGCTGGTGCGGCCCGGCAAGCGATTCATCGCACCCGCGCAGGCCCGCCAGGTCTTCGACGTTTCAGGCGCCGGAGATACGGTGATCGCCGTGCTGGCGCTCTGTCTAGCTTCAGGGCTGCAACCGGAGAGCGCTGTCGAACTGGCAAACCTGGCTGCCGGCATCGTGGTGGGCAAGGTGGGTACTGTGCCGGTAGAGAAACATGAACTGCTGGCAGCTCTTGGCCCGCAAATGGCGCTGCATGCCGAAGATCGCGTAGTAAACCGCGACGAGCTGGTGCAGCGCGTTGCGCTCTGGAAGGCTAACGGCGAGCGTGTCGTCTTCACCAACGGCTGCTTCGACCTGCTTCATATTGGCCACATTACGGTACTGGAACAGGCCCGCCGCTGCGGCGACCGGCTTATTGTCGCCATCAACAGCGACGCGTCGGTGAGCTCACTCAAAGGTCCCAATCGTCCGATTGTCGGGGAGCGCGAGCGCGCCAGGGTGCTGGCCGCGCTGGCAGCCGTGGATGCGGTGGTGATCTTCGACGAACCGACTCCGCTGGAGGTGATTATGGCGGTGCAGCCGGAGATCCTGGTGAAGGGCGGCGACTATGACGCGGAGTCGATCGTGGGCGCGCGGGAGGTTCAATCCTGGGGCGGCGATGTGAGGATTGTGCCCCTTGTCGACGGCTTCTCGACGACACGCCTCATCGAAAAGGGCGCTGGGAAATAGACGGACCCACGGAAGGAAGACCGCGGAGATCCGGGCCTTGAGGCCGTATAATTCCCGGCACTATGCGACACGTCTGGTAATAGAATGCGCAAGGGGGGCTGGACTCCTCCTGGCACTCGTTGGGCGAAAGGAAACAGCATGCACTCGTTTGCAGAACCGATTTGGGATATCACCGGGGCCTCATGGGTTGACAATCAGCCTAACCCCCGATTCACAATCTGGCAGACTGCAACCACGCCAGTTGGCGATGCGGTCTTCGACAAGGAGACTCGCTTGGTTTGGGAGCGATCACCTGCAACGAACAAGACAGGTCTCAGTGGTGCGGTCGTATATTCGACGACGAAAATTGTGGCAGGGCGCAAGGGATGGCGGTTGCCAGCCTTGGAAGAGTTGCTGAGCCTTGTGGATCCTGGACAGATGAACCCGACATTGCCTGCCGGCCATCCTTTCGTGAACGTGCAGCTCGACTATTTCTACTGGTCGCTGACTCGAGGACTTCCCCTGCCGACCGGCGAGCAAAACCTCGTCTGGGGCTACGATTTCGGCAACTCCAATACGAGCAGTATCGTGGTTTCGGTGGCGAGTTGCTACACTTGGCTTGTTCGCGGGGGCTACGGACACAATTACGTGCTGACAATCTGACGGGCGCTCGGCAATAGGAACGACCCGAACCATTCATTTTGAATGGTGAGCTCGCTGGGACTTGAACCCAGGACCCACGCCTTAAAAGGGCGTTGCTCTACCAACTGAGCTACGAGCTCTCACCAATTTCAACTTATTTTGCTTCAATAAGTTGATGTCTATTCAGTTTTCTGCTTCTCGCGGCCTTTTTAATATTTGTAGCCGCTTTGTACGGAACTCGACCCCCGATCAACGAAGGTCTCCAGTGCCTGCATCTTGTGCGTCGGCGCGAGATGGGCATACCGGGCGGTCAGAGCGACCGTCTTCGAGTCCCATCAGTTCCTGCACTGTTTTTAAGTCTACCCCAGCCATCACCGGACGGCTAGCGAAGGTGTTGCCGGAACGAATGCCAGGTGAGCGCCCGATCTTCGCTTGCTCGAAGGGAGTCACAAACCATTTGCGCGGATTGCCGGAACCGAAGTCACCGAGAGTGGGGCGGCAAGGCCGCTGTTAGCGTTGTCGCCGCCAGAGTCGCGCGTTTCAGCAGTCCTCTTCGTGTTGTCATTGGTACCCTTCAAGCCCGCATTTGCCCGTTATCCATATTTCCAAACGGGATCCAGCTGTTTCCGTTCCTGTGCGCCATGATCGTCTGCCAGGATGCCACAACACGGGGGGCAACTCAAGCTTGCGACCATTCAGGATCGGCGCTGGATGGCCTGCGCTTGCGACTGCGCAATTGCCTCTCGAGTCAAGGTGGACTGCAACACACGTCGCAGACTCATCGTTCAAGCGGCCTTGAATTCGGCTATTGAGTTGTGCAAGCAAGTCGCCGGGACCGCGGAAGCTTTCAGCTAACGAGCTGACCGTGAGCGCGATTTTGGAAACGGCCATCGATGTTCGATTGCCATTGCCGCTCACATCGCCAATCACCAGCAAAACGGACCCTCTATGCCGGCCGTCAAGACGGATGGTCTGAAAAAAGTCACCACCAAACTCGCGGGCTGGCGAGTAAGCGCTGCGGATTTAAAAACCAGGAAGTGCAGGAGACGTTGCGGGACGGGTGGTTCCGCGACTCCTGAGAACGATCATCTTTCGCGGTTCAAGCACGCTGGCGTGGGCCGAAGGGACCCTGAGCTTGTAGAAGGTATAGATCAAAATCAACACCGCCAACATGACGAGGGCAGTGACCGCCGACGGGTTGTTCGGCGGGAGAACTTGCGCTGAGTTGGACGGGAAAAGCTCAGGAGGGAGCGTGGCAGCCGCACACGGAAGAGTGGCAGCAACGGAGAGTACGGCGATCTTGATGAGATTTGCAGCGCGAAACATCATGACGTTCTCCTTCGGAAGATCATCTGGGGTCCCGGCATCAGGCTCATCGGTTGCTTTCTGCAACCTGCGAACCGCCTTTGCCCTCTAGGCGCAATCCACCGAGTAGAACTGGCACGAGTCGGAAAGTTTTTTTGATTTAGCGTGGCTTCGCCTGACCTTCGCTCGCAACCGGAAACGTCGGAAGTTCAGATCCGAGAGAAAGACGCTGCAGTCATCCGTCGTGTTCATCGAATTGTAACGGGAGAATTATCATTCCCCGCGGTGGCTAGAATTATCATTTCCGCGATGACTAATGGATGGTCGAGTCTGGTATGGTCGCTCGGACAAGGATGCGCCAGTCCAGATTAACGGACCATCAACGAGGCCACCTTTCCGATCGATCCCGACAAGCAACGGTTCGTTCCTCTCTTTGATCTTGTTGAATGAGGGCTGTGATCACGACGAACGGAGTTCCAAACCAGGAGCGCAAGCAATGGCAACGAGTGTTCTCGCGTCGATAGGCGACAACGGAGTCCTGAACTCGCGGCTGACGGCAGGATTGTCGGAAGTTTGGATCGACCGCGATCTGAGTTGGCTGGATTTCAACGAGAGAGTTCTGGCGGAGGCGCTGGATGAGCGTACGCCGCTGCTGGAACGCGCCAAGTTTTTGGCGATTTTCACGTCCAACCTTGACGAGTTCTTCATGAAGCGGGTGGCCGTGCTCCGTATTGCGCAGGCGGAAGAGCAAAATGCCCTGTTTCTGCAACTGCGTGAAAAGCTGCTTCCGATGCTGCGCAGACAGGCGGAATGCTATCGGCAGGCGATCATCCCCGGGCTGGCGGGACATGGAATCCTGCTCCGGCGATGGGACGATTTGACCGATTCACAGCGAGAAGAGGCCGGCACATATTTTGACAACAATGTTTCCGCTGCGCTGACGCCGCTGGTGATTGACCCGGAGCATCCCTTTCCATTTCTCTCCAACCTGTCGACTTCGCTGACGTTTCGTCTGCAGGATCCGGATCGTGGCGAGCAGATGGTGGCGAGGATGAAGATTCCGGTGGGCTTGAAACAGTGGGTACCGCTGGCCGTGGGCGTGCCGGCCGGGCAGCGGCTGCTGGTTCCGTTGCACGAGGTGATTCGGGGAAACATCGAAAAGCTTTACGGCGGGATGACGATCTCCGGGATGACGCTGGTGCGTATCACGAGGGACGCGGAAGTGGAATTGGAGGATGACTCAGCGACCGAACTGCGTGCGCTGGTTGAGGAGCAGATCCGACAACGGCGCTACGAGCCAGTCGTACGGCTGGAGTTCGGACCGGGAGCTGACCCGGTGATTCGCGAGATGCTTCGCGTACGATTTCAGCTTTCTTCGGCGGATGTGTACGAGATGGACGGGGAAATCGACTACACGACGCTGTTTGAGATTGCAGGGATGCCGGTTCCGGAATTGCGCGATGCCCCCTGGACCCCGCTTGCACCACCTTCGCTGAGGGAAGGGTCAATTTTCTCTGCGATTCAGGCAGGCGACGTGCTGGTGCATCATCCCTTCGAAAGCTTCGATGCCACGGTGGAGCACTTCATCAGCGTAGCGGCCGACGATCCGGATACGGTGGCGATCAAGATGACGGCCTACCGGATCGGCGACGACACGCCGTTTGTGAAATCGTTAATCCGCGCCGCCGAACATGGAAAACAAGTCGCGTGCGTCATGGAGATCAAGGCGCGATTTGACGAAGAGCGCAACCTGCACTGGGCCGCAGAATTGGAGCGTGTGGGCGCGCACGTTACTTTCGGAGTGAGCGGGCTGAAGACCCATGGGAAGACAGCGTTAGTGGTCCGCAAGGAAAGTGGAGGGCTGCGGTCCTACGTCCACATTGGCACCGGCAATTATCACGTGAAGACGGCGCGTTTGTATGCCGACCTGGGGCTTCTTACTTGCGATCCGCAGCTAACGCGCGATGTGGTGAACCTGTTTCACTATCTCACTGGCCATGCGCATGCTCCAGCGTGCGCGTCCCTTTTGGTTGCGCCATCGACGATGCGGACTCGGCTGCTCGCCCTGATCGAGCGGGAGATTGCGAACCAAAAGGCGGGAAAGCCGGCGAGGATTGTGGCCAAGATGAATCAACTGGAAGACCCGGAGATGATCGAGGCGTTATGCGCTGCGTCGGAGGCGGGCGTGATGATCGACCTGATCATTCGCGGATTCTGCTGCCTCCGTCCGGGAATTCCCGGGCGGACGGAGAACATTCGGGTGCGCTCGATCATTGGACGGTTTCTGGAGCACTCGCGCATCTTCCACTTCGCGAACGGAAACGAGAATCCGGTGGAGGGAGACTTCTTCATTGGGTCAGCGGATTGGATGTATCGAAACCTGTCGAAGCGAATCGAGGTGGTGACGCCTATACTGGCGTCCGCCGCGAAACAGAAACTGTGGGAGGTACTTGATATCTGCCTACGCGACCAGAGGCAAGCGTGGACGTTCGATGGAGAAGGCCGCTACACGCAACTTCATCCGCAGGGAGATGGCAATGGACCGGAGACGGTGGGGACCCATCAAACGCTCATGCAACTGGCGCGGGAACGGATGGGGGAATAGCTCTCCCAAAACAGCCAGCAATAAGTCTTTTGCTGGCGTCGGGAGCCATCGATCCTCGTGAATATTACGAATCGAACTCAAGCCTGCGGGGAATCCTCGACGCTCTTTCCGGCGGCGAGTTCTCACATGGCGACCGTGCCCTCTTTGAGCCCCTGGTCCAGTCCTTGCTGACGCGCGACGAATATATGTTGTTGGCTGACTACCAGTCTTACATCGATTGCCAGGACCGCGTAGGAATGGCATATCGCGACCGCGACCACTGGACTCGCATGTCGATGCTCAATGTGGCTCGAATCGGCAAGTTCTCGTCGGACCGCTCCATCCGCGACTACTGCTCCGACATATGGAAGACCTGGCCAGTCAAGATCGAGCTGTAAACGCGCGCGTTGGGGAGATGCCGCATCTCGAGATTGGCCAGTAAGCTGGGTTAGTGGCAGAGGAGCGAGCGGGAAAGCAACTCCACGGCAGGGAGGGGAAGTGACATTCGCAAGACACCCGGGAGATTACGCCGGGGATCGACCTGCCTCCAACCTGGACAGCTCATCTTCGGCTTCCTGGATCTTTATTAGTAGCTCCTCGAGTTCCAACCGCGCATTTTTTCGATTCTCGGGCGAAGTAAGGGCTGAACGCAGAATAGACCGTAAGCGCATCTCTCGTCGATGAAGCTGGACGATTGTTGCCTCCTGATTTTCGATCTTGATATTGCGACTCTTTTCCACGAATCAAGTATAGAGAATCTCCTTCCATTTCGCTCATAGCAGCTCGCACAACCTTGAAGTGCGGACGAAGGACGAGGTACGACTCGTCCCCTCTCGCGCCACGATGTGCGAGAGGGTTTGTCACCGCGATGGCGAATCAATCTCCTGCCATCGCCAGCTCAGGTTCGTTCTGCGTCCGGCTGCGGCTGCGAAGCGATTGCTCAAGCTCGGCAAGGCGCTCTTTAATCTTCTCTTCCTTTTGCCGGCGCTCGACGATGTCTTCGCGGTAGCGGCGGAGGAAGTAGTCGATGGTCTCCACGCGGATGCGGATGGAGCCGGTGGGCTTGTTCTCATCGAGATCCTTGAAGGAGAAGTAAGGCGTGCCCGATTGCTCAATGATGCCCTCGATGACCCCGTAGATAGGGGCATCGTGGCCGCATTTGAAGCTCGAAACCTCAAGCGCCACCAGGTTGGGATGGCGCGCCGTGAACTTGGCCGCCCAGACCTTGTGGTTGGTGCTGGTGGAGTAGCGATTCTTCCACACGTCGCTGATGTCGAGCGGGTGCGTGATGAGGCCTGCGCGCACTTCGTCCCCGAAGAGCCGTTGCAGCAAGTCTTCATCGGTGGGCAGCGTGCTCTGCGAGAACACCGGATAGCCCAGTTTCTGGAACTCCTCCATGATCTCGTGGTTGAGGCCGGGATCGTGGTGATAGACGCGGCCCAGCATCACGATGCCGATGCGATCTTCGCGCTCCAACTGGTCGAGCGTGGCGCGCGCCTGGCGGCGGATATCGTCTTCGTAGTCGGCCAGCGCACGGAAGCCGGCATCGAGCGCACGGTCACTTTCTTCGCGCGACAATCCAAGCAGCGGGGCCCATGCTTTGTACATCTGGTCGGAGCAGATTCGCTTGTCCTGCAAATTGAGAATCGGATCGAGGTAGACGAGTCCGTTCTCCGCGAAGAGGTCGCTCTCCTTGGTGAATGCGGCCTTCACGGCGTTGGGGGTTGCGGTCACGGTGGGGCAGGCGTTGGAACCGGTCAGATTGACCAGGTGCGTGTGCAGCACATCGTACATGGGGAACCAGATGGCGTGGAGCGGCTTTTTGCTGTGCTTCACGGCCAGCAGATTGTAGACGTGCGCGATGCCGATCTTCGAGGGATAGCACGGATCGACTGCGCCGCGACTGGCGCCGGCGCGGTAGAGATCGGGCGTGGTGTAGTCGGAATAGACGATGTTCTCGGACAGCATGCCGAGGCTCGCAAAGTACGCATTGAACAGCGGTGCGTACGTGTAGGTGTTGAGCAGCCGCGGAATGCCGACGCGGAATTCCTTGCGCCGCTCCATAAGCGCGGCCCGCTCTTTTACCGCTTTCGACACGAAAATGCCCTTGGTGCTTGGCGCCTGATCGGCTACGTTCGCGACCTCGCGATGCCGGAAGACTTCGCGCGCGGCAATGTCGACGAAGTTGGGGTGGGCGGCCTTGATCTTTTCGATATCGCTCTTGATGCCCTTCATTTCGTCCAGATCTTCAACTCCACCCTTCTCGCAGGTAGCGATAATGAGCCGCTGTTCGCCTACGCGCAGCGGAACCTTGGTCTTGCGCGGCTGGAATTCGGCGGTTGGTTTCAGCGCTTCAACCGGCTTGGTGGCTCCGGGCGCGGCAAGAATCTGAATCAACGGCTCGGCTTTGGCGCGGAAGGTTGACTTGGAGGAACTGCCGCAGCCGCAACCGCCGCCATGATCGTCTGCATGGGTGCTGCACGAGCCGTGCGATTCGACGAGAAGATTTGCCTGAATCTGCTCGATGCTGGGAAGATTGGCGTTGGGGAGATTGGCAACCGCGGTCGCAACTTCCTGCGGAGTGGCAGCGCGGTCTTCGGCAACGGGCGCCCCTTCAGCGGGAGGAGTCGCAGTCTCTCCGCTCACATTCACATCGATGAAGGTGCGCAGGCAGTTGTTCTTGCAGAAATAGCAGCGCGTGTCTTCATTGCGTGTTGTGTGGTAGCGAATGTTGCGTACGGCTTCAAGGCCGATGAAGGTGGTTTGCTTTCCGCGGCGCCACAAGCGCAGCGCTTCCTGCGCGGCCCCGATTGCGCCCGATTCTCCGCAATGCTCGTGCACGATGATTTCCGGCTCTTTGCCATTGGCGCGGAAGCTGGAACGGATGAAATCCACCTCGGCCTTAACTACCGCGAGGTTGTTTTGCGTGCCGCCTTGCAGAACGAAGCGAGTGCCCAGCGCGGCCAGGTTGGGAATGCTGGCCACGTAGAGGAAGACATTCTTGGGCAGCACATCGGCGAGGCCGGCCAGAATTTCCTCCGAGCGCCAGCCTTGGCGCTGGAAGTTCACAATATCGGACTGCATGAATACCGCGCAGCCGTATCCGAACGCGGGCATGGACCTGGCGGAGAAGGCGATATCGGCGAACTCCTCCACTTTCATTCCGAATCCCTCGGCGGTGGACTGCAGAAAGTATCCATTGCCGGCCGAGCACTGCGTATTCAGCTTGAAATCTTTCACACGCCCGTCTTTGAGGACGATGAGCTTAATATCCTGGCCGCCCACATCGACAATGACGTGCGGATCTTCGTAAAACTTCAACGCTGATTCGGTGTGCGCAACTGTTTCGACCAGCGCCACATCCGCGTTGAGCACGTCGCGCAGAATGTCTTTGGCGTAGCCGGTGGTGCCCACGCCGAGCACTTCCATCGTGGCGCTGCGGCTCTCCACCTGCTCGCGCAGTTTCTCGAACATCTCGATCGTGTCTTGTATTGGGTTGCCGTTCGATAGCTGATAGGCCTTGCAGAGCACCGTGCCCGCTTTGTCGAGCAGCACAGCCTTGGTTGAAGTGGAGCCGCCGTCGACGCCGACAAAGCCTGACACCAGCTCGCCAGCGGTGAATAGTGCGGGAACGAATCTCTTGCGCCGGTAATCTTCTTTGAATTGCGTCAGCTCATTATCGTCTGCCGCCAGGCCCTTGGTTCCGGAAGAAGCTTTCTCTTCCGCGCGGCCGTAATCGATGTACCAGCTCAGTTTTTCGGTGCCGAGATAGTGGCCGACCTCGGGCTCGTCTTTGCCGAACTCGACCGATCCCAGCGCGGCAAAATACTGTGCGTTTCCCGGGACCTTGATCAGGTCCTCGGGCGTGGCGCCCTCGGGGATTTGTACTTTGCGCTCTTTCCACATGCGGGGAATGTTTGCTTGCCATGCCTCGCGCATTCCGCGAATGAAAGAGTTGGGGCCGCCCAGCAGCAGCACATGCGGGCGCAGCGTGTTGCCGCGCGTAAGCACGCTCAGATTCTGCAGAACGATGGCTTCAAACAGAGACGCCATCAACTCATGCGACGGCGTCCCGGTCTTCTGGAGGCCGTTGATGTCGGTCTCAGCAAAGACGCCGCACTTGCCAGCCACCTTGTGCAGCTTGATGCCGTGATAGCCCTGGTTGCCAAGCTCAGCGGCGGGGATCTTGAGCTTGGCATTAATCTTGTCGATCACCGCTCCAGTACCGCCGGCGCACTTGTCGTTCATGGATGGAATTTTCTTCTTGCGGCCAGTCTCTTCGTCGTCTTTGAAGACGATGATCTTGGCGTCCTGCCCGCCCAACTCGATGACCGAGTAGACTTCGGGATGCAGCTTTTCGACGGCCAGCGAGACGGCATGAACCTCCTGCACGAATTTCGCGCCGATCATCTCGGCCAGGGTTCCGCCGCCGGAGCCGGTGACGAAGATACGCGTGTTCTGCGGTGTGATTCCGGCATCGGCTTCCATGCGGCGCAAAAACTCCAGCACCTTTTCAGGCTGCCGGGTCTCGTGGCGTTGATAGTCCTGCCACAGGATGGCGTCAGTGGCCGCGTCAGTCACGATCGCCTTCACGGTCGTCGAACCTACATCTAGGCCTACCATGAAATTCTGCATCGACAGCTCCCCTCATCGCTTGAGCATTGCGATCATTTTGGGCTGCGCGATCGCTCGACCGATCGCCAAAGCATTCTTGCCCGCAGGCCCGCGGCGGCCGGTTAGGCGGTAGTTGGAGCCGCCACGGAAACGTGCGTCTTGCGGCTGCGATACGCACGGTCCTTATTCATCAGATCGCTCACGTGCCAGGCAAACTGCGCCGCGGTTCCCGCCACTCCTTCGCGGTGCGGAACCTGGTAGAGCGCGTGTTTCAGATGCGGATGTTCGTCCACGTACCCGCGCAGTTCGTCGAGTGATTTGCCGGTCTTGGCCAGCACGGATTCGAACTCGGCGCGCGCCTTCGCCTTGGCCTCGGCCAGCGCCATCTGCACCCGGCTGTGGGCGTTTACCTCGCCCTCGCCGGAGGTTTCGATGGGCAGGAAAATCATGTCCTTGTACTTGCTGACGACGCGCGACTGCACCGCATCGGACTGCGTGGACGGCATGCAGCCGAAGGGCTTGAGCGCCAGCACCATGTGGCAAAGGTGATTCACAGTGTAGTAAACGTTCTTGCCCACTTCCATAAAGCCTTCGCCACCGCGGGCAAGCTGGTGATAGAAGGGATGCGCAAGGCGCGAAAGCTCCTTCTGCGGAACGAGACGATGTACGGTACCGCCCATGTGATCGATGGTGCGGTGATAAAAGTACGTCCACATGGCGCTGCCCGCGGTCAGGCCCGCGGTCTTCTTGAAGAGCCCAAAACGATTGACGGCGCGCTTCTTCACTTCATACCATTTGGGATCGCGATAGGGAGCTTGCGCTTCGAAGCGAGCTCGCGCACCTTCGCGCGCCACGTACATCATGTAAGCGATCCATGTGGCGATGGGCTCAACCAGCACCTGTGCGCCCTCTTTCTCAAGGAAGGCGAACATGTTAAAGTTGCCGTCACCCTCGGTGGTCTGCGCCCAGAACTCGCCGGTGATCTTGATGACCGGCTTTACGCGCAGGCGGTCGATCTCAATGGAATCGATGCTGTCGCGGCAGGCGTGCAGCGCGTTCACGTACTCGTTTCCGTAAAGGTTGTGCGCCACCTTGCCCAGCGTGCAGGCAATCCCCGAAACCTTCTTGTTCTTCTCGAGGAGTGGCCTCGCCACCTTCGGGGCCGCATCCATAATGTGCCAGCGCTTGCGGTCGCGCAGTGTATCGGTCAGGGTCTTTACGGCTTCGCCAATCACGCGGTCGGTCTCGCCCTTCTTCACCTCAAACGGGCGAACCTGGTACGCCAGCTCGTTTACCACGTCGCCCAAATTGAGCGCGTTGAGCATGCCCATGCCGAAATCGACGGAGAACTTGAGCCCTGGCTCGCCGCTGGCCGCCTTGATGCCGTCAGTCTGCTGGAAGAGCAGAACGCGGAATCCATCGAAGCCTGCGTTTTGCAGCGCAAAGCGGTACTCCGCTTCATACATGCCGAAGCGGCACGGACCGCAGGAGCCGGCGGTAAAGAAGACGTAGTTGTCGATGATCTGCCGGCGGGTGAGGCCTTCACGTTCGAGCTTTTGCAGATAGCGGACCAGATTGCCCACCGTGAAGTAAGTGGGATTGCACTGGCCATTGTTGCCAAATTCCTTTCCGGCCTGAAAATCAGCAACCTCAGGAGTGGGAATGTTTTCGCAGTGGTAGCCGCTGCCGCAAAAAACTGCCTTGATCATCGCCTCGTGCTTCCAGGTCAGGCCGCCAAAGAGGATCGTGACCTGGTCACGCTCCGCGGCTGTGAAGGTGCGCTCCTGCGGCTTTTTGAACTCGCGCATGCGCGCCAGTCCGGCTTCCGCGCGCAGGCGTGCACGCTCCGCGTCAAGGCGGGCCTGGATCTCCATTTCGAAATCGGTCTGGACAATCTCGTGAGTCACTGTCTCGTGAGTCGCTGTCGGCATAGGATTCTCCTCGGGGTTGGGGATCGGGTTGCCGGGATGGCCTCCTCAGGGAACGGCTACACCTGGCCTTCCATTCCCTGAAATCCGTGTGCAAGTTGCTTGAAGAAGTACTTGATCACGCGCCGGTCGTTATAGCACCAGCCAAGAATGTGATTGAGCGTGGAGAAGCAGTGGGTCTGGCAGCTTTCTTTCTGGTGGTCAAGCTGGCTGGTTTCAAACTTATGGCTGCCCACCACGCCCCAGTCGTAGTTTGCGGTGTACATGGGGAAGCACGGCGCAAGAGTGCCATCCACGCGCACGATGAGCGAGTTCTGACCGGCGCGACAGTTCCAGGCAAAGTGTTTGCCTTTCATGAAATCCACCATCTGCCAAAGTCGCGTGTTGGAGTTCACCATTTTGTAACCGCTATCCTGCCTGGCGGTCAGCCATTGGACGGTTTCTTCCACGGCCGGCCAATCGTCCCGGGTAATGAAGGTCTCGTTTACCTTCTGGTGCTTGAAGTGCTCGTCCTGCTCCAGCAGCGGCGACTCGTTGATGTGGTAGTCGGTGGCGATGCCGCAGTCGTGCGCGATCTCAGTCAACTGGCGCACGTCCTGAAGGTTGTTGCGGCAGATGTTGATGTTGAGGAAGACTGAGTAGCCATACCCGTACTGCTTGCGGACGAGGTAGTCGAATTGCTTGCGAATAGGTACCAGCGCCTTGGGCAGGCTTGGCTTGATGTCAACGGAATCGACGGCAATATTGAAGGTCGATATGCCGGCATCGGCAAGCTTGTCGATCACATCGATTCGCAACAGGCGCGCATTGGTCGGCAGATAGATCCAGAAGTCCTTCTTGGCCGCGTAATACGTAATGCGATGGATGAAATCGGGACGCAGCAACGGCTCTCCGCCCATGTACGCCAGCACGCGGCAGCCGGTCGAATGCAACCAATCCACTGAGCGCCTGGCGGTATCTTCGCTCATGCCTTTGACCGTGTTGTCGAAGGCCCAGCAGTAATGGCAGTCCAAATTGCACTTGAACTCGGTGAACAAGTAAGCGATGAGCGGGTGGAAGTCGCCTTCCTTTACACGCGAGCGGACGTAGGGAAACAGCCAGCCCTGCATGGCGTGGTAGATTTGCCCGGCCGTCCAATGGCGTTTCTGCGGCGGCCTCCACGCAATGTCTTCATCGATGGGACCGAGCAACTCGGGGCGCTGGGGAAACACGGGATCAGGAAATGTCTGCGGCTCGCCCAGCGGCACGAGGCGGTGCGCCGCCGGTGCTGACTTGGTGAGGAGATCGTGGAGTGGAACATCGAGCCGGAAGTTTGGAACTCGGTCTTGAGGGAGCTCTGCAGCCATGCGGATTCCCCTTTGTGACAAGTTGGTTTTTATGGCAAAGTCTACCCGGCCTAACGAACCGTTCGATTCGGGTTTGTGGCGGGAGGTTGCAAAAATTGCAAATCGGCGCAGCGGAACGTTTTAGATATTGGGAAAATCGCCGGGGAGAAATGGGCGGCTGGGCGTCTGCGTTGCCACGGCATACCATATCGCGCAACCTTGGAGTGAGTACCGTCGGGCAGCGGACTTCTTTGCCGTCGATCCGAACCCGATCAGGTTTGATTGGACCGTTGCCCAAAATCACCGCTGGGAGGAAGCGGTGAGGAGTGGAGATTCGATGGGTGAGGTCCACGCTTAGATTCACCGCATGATGGTGGCAAACTTTGCGTATCTCATCTCGTATCTACGTCGTAAAGTGTTGGTTCTATTTTTCGGGGCCGAGGGATTCGAAGCCCGACCCACTGCTCCCCAACTAACTCCGTTTGTGCTCCCTCGCTACATTATTCGAACCAATAGTCCAGCGTTCTCTCGGACCCTTTCCCGAAGGCGTGGCCCGGAAAGGATCTTGTGCAACAGGCATTGCACGATTGCCGTGGCACCACGAGACCCGCCTTCTGTTCGGGTCTGTTCGCGGCGATTGCGGCTGCATGCGTGGTAACATCCACTCATTCGGCTCGCCCACCGGCTTGAGCCGCGGAGGTCGACATGAGTCCAACCACACGACGTAGCTTCCTAAAAACAGGTCTGGCCGCGGGAGCCATGGCGACCGTAGGGACCCTTCCATTGGGTGCCGCCAAGCGCACCGCGACCGATACCGTGGTGCTGGGGCGCTCAAACATGGAGGTGACCCGGCTGGCCTTCGGAACCGGGACGGACAGCGGCGCGGTGCAGGCCGCGCTGGGACAGCAGGAGTTCACGCGGCTGGTGCGCTACGCGTACGACCGCGGCATCCGCTTTTTCGAGACGGCTGAGGCCTACCAGACGCCGGGAATGCTTGGCGAGGCGTTGAAAGGCCTGCCTCGCGACAGCTATCACCTGATGAGCAAGGTGACTACGTTCCACGAGGGAATTGACCCGCAGGCCAAGTTCGACGAACTGCGTCGCATCTCGCAGACCGAATACTTTGACATCATGCTGCTGCACTGGCAGCACACGGCCGACTGGCCGGAGACCACGAAGCGCTGGCAGGACGGGATACTTGGGGCCCAGCAGAGGAAGATCATCCGAACGCATGGCGCCTCGGTCCATGGGCTACCGGCGCTGCGACAGATGCCGGGTACAACGTGGCTCGACGTGGGACTGATCCGCATCAATCACAACGGCGCGCGCATGGACGGACCGACCTATGAGGACACGAACCACCCCGACAACGTGAGCGAGGTGGTCGATCACATCCACCAGTTAAAGAAGGAAGGGCTGGGTGTGATCGGCATGAAGCTGTGCGGCGGAGGTCAGTTCGATCATAGTCACGACGACCGTGTAAAGGCCCTGAGGTTTGCTTTCCAGAATGCAGGGGTGGACTCCGCGACGATTGGCTTCAAGAGCACTCAGGAGATCGATGAGGCCATCAGCAACATGAATCTGGCGCTGGTGTAAGCTTTCGAACCGAACTAATACGTGGAAGCCCCTCGAATGCAGCGAGCCTATTTGAAAGGGTCTTCCGGCAAAGTGGTATTACCCTTGGTATCACCCTCTCGATCCCCGATCAAAAATATTGAAAGGGAATGAGGTTAGATGGTCGGGGCGGAGGGATTCGAACCCCCGACCCTCTGCTCCCAAAGCAGATGCGCTACCAGACTGCGCTACGCCCCGACAACCTGTTTCGATTGTAGCGCGGATCGGTTTCGATCCGGCGGAGTGAGGCCGATCAACGGGGTATGATTCCGGGGTGGACGATCCAGCTAACGAGCCAGACCACCAGGAGCACGGGGATGGCGAAGACGACGCCCAATGTCAAAGCCAGCAGACCCAGGAATGTCCAGTCGCGCCAGGTATGGCGGCGCGGTTCGCTCAAATGGCGCTGCAGCAGGAGGTAATTGCGGCGATTGGCCTTCCATGCGATATCAAAGACATCTCCGAGCAGGGGAATGGAGCCTACCAGCACGCCGATCGCGAGGTTCACCGCCATGCGAGCCAGCGTCACATAGGGAACTCCGCGAAACCACGCGGCCAGCGGGATGACAAGGGACAGCAGTCCGGCCAGCACGTCTCCCAGGCCGGGAACAAGCCCGATAATGCCGTCCAACCCAAAGCGGATGCTCGTGCCGGGTATGCGGAAGGCCTCATCAAGCAGGATTTCGAGCCCGTGCAGAGTGCGATCGCGGAAGAGCCATGCGCCCTTGGCCCATCGGTCCAAACGACCGGAGACCGGGTCAAGTTCGACGGCCTGAAGCGGCGATTTGCGAGTGACTTGGCGCATAGTCTGATTCGGTCGGGAAGGTCCCGGATATCTGTTTGGATGCTACAATCGGAAAGGTATGGCGGCTATAGTTCAGCGGCAGAACGCCTGACTGTGGCTCAGGATGTCGTGGGTTCGATCCCCACTAGCCGCCCCAAGCTAGATTCAACAACTTACGTCATTTCCTCCTTTCCAGCGGGCAATAGCGGGCAATGGTGCTATACCTCCTCTGCTTTCCAGAGAGGCATCAGTATGGGGCTGCAGCTCTACCGCCGCCATCGCGCAGGATGCGAAGCCGGGCATTCGGAAGAATCCAGAACAGGCAAATTCGAGGAAGGGCGACGGAACTGGAAGAAGTGCCGCTGCCAGATCTTTGCCTCGGGCACGCTCGGTGGAAAATTCAAACGTAAGTGCACCGACAAATGGGAATGGGACAAAGCTGAAGCGGTCGCGGCTGACTGGCAGAACGCCGCGAGAGCTTTAGCTGGCAAACAACCAACTGTCCACAGAGGACACTTGAATGAAACTGACTCAAGGGACGGCTTCCTAGGGGCGGCATCGATGGCATTGATCACTTAACTGTCAAGGGACCAATCGATTGAACCGGCGCGCAAATCCTAGAACCCATCTCATAAATGTCGAGCGGCTCTTCGTCCGTCATTTGCCAATCCGACCGCAAGCCGTGTTGGAAGCGCTCGCGCATCGGACTTGACCCATCGAAGCGATACTCCACAACTTCCTTGTGGCGCGCCGCCTAAACGCGTTGTTGAGTTAGCCACTGTTCGGATCATGCCTGCCGCATATGAGAGAAGTAGGCCGCGCGTTGGGAGAGACTCTCTCGATTCTTCGGAATCGCCGGGTATGCTGGTTGTTCTATACCCCGTTTGATTCGCAGCCCTGAACCAGGTTTCCGGCCCCACGGAACCATTGCTGATCGAATCTGAGCACGACAACTTCACGCCTGACAAAGGGAGAGCTCGCCCCGCGCGGATGGAGCAGATACTCGACAGCCTTCGCACGGGAGCTAAATACAATCCCACGATCCTGAAGTGATCAGATGTGCGCAGCCGTAACGCGAACGTGATGCGCGGCCTGGATTCAGATGATCACGGCCCTCCCGTACTTCCGACGGCGGCTGCTGAAGCGCAAGGAGGCGCGGTTCCAGGGTCGTACACGCGGAACTTCAGTTGGACACTGGGGCGTCTTTCAATACCTATTTCCTCGGCCGAGTGCAAATCGAGTTCACTGTGTACGTTGGCGACAATTGACAAAGGACAAGGATCCATTAGCGATCAATGGCCGACTTTATGCAGTTGTTGCTCCGCGCCGGGACAATCCAATCGTTTACACTACGCACACTCATGGCAACGCGCACCAACCTCGATTTGGATACCCTGCGCACTCTCGTCGTGGCGCACGACCTAGGCGGCCTGGCACAAGCGGCAGACCGTCTCGGCCGTACTCCTTCCGCGATCAGCCTTCAGATGAAACGGCTGCAGGATGATCTCGGAACAGTGCTCTTTCGCAAACGCGGCCGCGGTCTCGTACTCACCGAAGCTGGAGAAAGTGCACTCACCTATGCGCGCCGCATTCTTACCATGCATGACGAGTTGCTGGACACCATCCAGGGAGGTAGCCTCGCCGGCAACATCCGAATCGGCTGCCCGCAAGACTTTGCCTCATTTCTACCTTCGGTCCTGTCGCAATTCGCTTCGCTGTACCCGCGCATGCAAGTCGAACTCCTCATTGAAGGCAACGCTGCTCTCGCGGACGCGATTGAGAAATCGCGGATCGACCTCGCTGTTGTCATTGGTCACGAACAGCGCTCCGCGGCGCAGACCGTGGGCCAACTGGAACTTGTTTGGATCGCCTCTTCCACATTCGTTCCGCCGCAAGGACAACCGCTGCCCCTCGCCGTATTGGGGCCGCAGTGTGCCTTCCGGAAATGCGCGATTCAACATCTCGAGGCGATAGGCATGCCGTATCGCATCGCTGCCAGCAGCCCAAGCCTCGACGGTCTGCGGGCGGCCTTGCTCGGTGGCCTCGGTATCACGGTGCGTGCCTCGCTCAATCTCACAGAAGGCCTCGTGTTCGCCGAATCGCTTTATGGCTTGCCTTTGCTTGGAAGCCTGCCTGTCACTCTGCACCGCAATGCGCACTTGAGCGGGGATGCCGCCGATCGCATGACGACGCTTCTCATCGAGGCTCTGAAATTCATGCTCGCTTCTCGATCAAAGACCAAAAGTCTCCGCAACGGCCACAACGGTCTCGCTGTTACGGCTGCGGGCCGGCGCAGGAATACATAAGTCGCGCTCACGAGTGTGTTAAGAACAATCAAATTGTGCGCTGGCTGTTCGGTTGTTACATTGGCCGCATGTCGATCAAGTGTCTCCCGCTTCTCGCTATCCTGCTGCTTGGCTCAATAGTGGCCCCTGCACAATCGCCTTCCATCGCAGGCACATGGGTTCTCACAAGAGCCGACAGGCTGCTCCCGGATGGCACGCGAGTGTCGGATTACGGCGACAACCCGCATGGACTTGTCATCTTCACCAGCGATGGTTACTACTCTGTGCAGATCTACCGCGCCGAACGTCTCAGGTTTTCTTCCGGTGACAAACTGAAGGGAACTCCGGAAGAGTACAAGGAGGCATCCCTCAGCACGAGTGTCCACTTCGGCCGTTACACCGTCGATCCCGCCAACGCCACGATCACCTTTCACATCGATCGGTCTTCTTTTCCCAATCAAGATGACACCACGCAAGTGCGCCCTTACGAGATCAGGGGCAACGAGCTTTCCTGGAAGGTCGCACCTCGTCCCGACGGTTCCATTCCCATTACCGTTCTGCATCGCGTTAGCAGCGAAGAACCGCCACCAGTAAAAGGGCTAAATTGAACCAAAACAGGTTGCAGGAATTGTGCTATTTGCGGAAGGAGTCCGGGGGATTGAGTGGCATGCAAGGGGCATCTCGCTCTCACGTCGAAGAAGGTCGCTCCGCTTATGGAAAATCCGCTTAGGCACCCATCGAAGCCGGATAAGTACCCGATGTGTCGGCATTGCTCCGCCGATCGGCTTACGCGCAATCGCATCGGCAAGCGCTAAGAGACAATCCTGGTCATGTATCGTCTCTCGATTGTTATTTCAGCGAAGGGGGCGGAGAATCAGCCTCATCTTTGAATAGAGCCTCGAATGCCAATCTGCCGCCATAGGCTGGCAACCGCGGCCGAAGAACCGTGGGACGCGCAGCCTCTTCTCGCTGCCGGCGCACCTGTTCAGCTGGCACGACGATCACTCTGCCCTTGAGTCCTCCCGCCAAGGCGATGGCCGGCTTGGTAGCGCTCAGCTCCTTACGGATCATTTCCTTCGGTCGGCGCCCCCCATGAATGGGTGCAGTAGAACCCGAAGTTAGAAGCACAGATTCATCGGCACCCTGAGGAGGAATGTGTGCAGCTGCGGAGACAGGTACCTCCTCTTCCACACGGTCCTTCGCAAGCACCACCAGGGGAAGGCGAACCACGGACTTGAATCGCCGCCGCGTCGCCTTGCGTCCAGATTCGTGGTCAGTGGATCGGGATTTCAGCTTTCGGTGCGGCGTTTTTTCATGCGGCAGAGACCTTTTCCTGCCGTGATCCGTTCCCTCTTGCCTGCGCGGTGGGTGCTCGAGCCACGCCTCTTCCAACGGGGCTGACAGGAGATCACGGGCCGTACGCAAGAGGGAAAGGTAAGAGTCAACTTCGTTGATAATCTCGGCTATGGACATCAGCTCCATTCTAGTCGGCAGGCCTTCGCCACAGCATGTGCTCACCTTAAGCCCGCGCGCCGATTTGCAGGTTATGAAGCCGGTCACTGGTCGTGCAATTCGGCCAGCGGCACGTGCTCCGCTTGAAGATCGAAGACCTGGGCGGATGCAGAAACCGCGGAGATGAACAGGAAAGCAACGAGATCTCATCGGCGCACGAGCCCCCCGCGGAATTGGTGGATCAAGCGATCATTTCACCAGAAGAGCGCAGTTGCAAAAAGTAAATGGCGCATGATCGCGGCGGCACTCATCGAGCCCGGATTTGCCGCTCGAAGGGCACTGAAGCAGCCTATTCGTATCTGAGTGCAACCATGGGGTCGACTCGCGTTGCTCGCCTGGACGGTACGTAGGCGGCAAAAAGCGCGATAGCAAGAAACAACATCGAAACGCCGACGAAAGAGATGCTGTCGATTCCATTCAGCCCGTAAAGCACTCCGCGCAACAAATAGGATGCTCCGAGGGCCAGACACACTCCTACACATAGTCCTACAACCACAGGTCGCGCGCTTTCACGCAGCATTAGGATGAGAACATCACGTTTCCTTGCTCCCAGCGCCATGCGAATCCCCACTTCGCGTGTACGCAGGACAACCAGATAGCTAACCGTGCTATAGATGCCCATCGAAGCCAGCAGGAGCCCCAGCAGACCGATGCTCGAAGCGATCGCAGCCGATATGCTCGATGCGAAGAAAGATTCCGTCGTGCGAAGCATCTCTTCGAGAGTTAATGTGTATGCGACCAGATTTGGATCTATGGACAGAATGATGGGCCCGATCGCGTTCACGATCTGCGTTGGTACAGCCTGGGTCCGAATCAGAATTGTGTAGTCTTGAAGCCTGTTTTCCGGCATCGGAAGATAGATCTGCTCGGAGTCACTTCCGTTCAAAAGGAAGCCGCGTGTATCACGAGCCACGCCGATCACCTCGTATGCTGGCCCGCTGAGGTAAGCGTCGTCTTTCGTATGGAACTGCCCACCGGGTGACATGCGCAGCCTGTGGCCAATCGGATTCTGTCCGGGCCACAGCAATTGCGCGGCAGATTCGCTGAGGATGACGGCATTCTCTGGCTGGCCGGCTTGCCCTTCGAGTCCGCGACCGAAAACGAGGGGAATGCTCAGCGTTTGAAAGTAATTCGGCTGAATGTACGTGTAGTAGAGAATTGCCTGCGTATTTTGCGGCGAGGGCCGTTCCCCATTTACCGAGACGGCCGCGGTTCGAAATCCACCGCTATCCGGCGCACGCGCGCTGGTTATCGAGACCACGCCCGGAAGGGATGATAGGCGCGTTCGAACCTCGCGGACCAGGGTAGCTCGGCGTTCGGCGTTGTATCGTTCTCCCTCCGGGAACCGGAGTTCAAGGCTCAGCACGTGTTTAGTGTCGTAGCCGGGATCCATCTTGACAGCACGAATCGCGCTTCGGATCAACATGCTTCCGGCGATCAGCAGGACCAAGGAAACGGCAACTTGTGCCACCATCAGCAAATCGCGCATTCGGCGGCTGCGTACCTTGCCGGTTCCCGCGTTGGCCTTCAACGCCGAAGAAACGGCACCTTCGGAACTTTCAAGAGCGGGCGCCAACCCGAACAGGACGCCTGCCAGCAAGCTGAGGCAAAATACGTACGCGAAGATTTCCAGATCCGGCGTGACGTGAAAGATGAACGTACCGTAGTCCTCTGGGAATGCATCAGCGATAGCAACCACAATTGTCTGGAGGAAGGCCCAACTGAACAGCAGTGCAACTGCTCCTGCTACCAAACCCAGCAGCGCGCTTTCGGTCAGCAACTGTCGGACGATCCTCAATCGGCTGGCTCCAAGAGACAGCCGCATGCCTAGTTCGTGCTGGCGCGCAGCGGCCCGCGCCAGTTGCAAGCTCGCCACATTGGCGCAGGCAATCACCAGCACCATTCCCACTCCGACCATAATCAACGAGATCGCATACTCCAGGCCCCCGTACTGATTCAGTGGATAGGGAAATGGAGAGCCCGGCCAAATCACCGCTTTGGTGGATTTGTGCAAATCAGAGCTGGCAGCATGCAGAGTGCTGAGGTGGCGTGCCACCAGGGTCATCTCGGCCTGCGCCTGTCCGATGCTGGCGTCCGGAGATAAGCGACCGTAGACTCGGCAGCACAAGTTTTCTCGGTTGCGCAGCCAATTGTCGTCAGGATGAACCAAAGGCTCAAGGCTGAGTGGAAGCCAGAAATCCGGTGCTGTCACACTCGTGCCGACAAAGTTGTGTGGTGTAATTCCGACGATTGTGAAGGCAACCCCGTTCAAGCGAACAGTCTTGCCGAGAATCGCCGGATCCCCGCCAAACCGCTTGCGCCAGTAGTTATCACTGATCAGTGCCGACGGAGATGCAGCCAGCCTTGGAGAATCTCCAGGCGCAAAGGTCCCACCGTAAAGTGCTCCTACCCCCAGGACGGAAAAATAGTTCTCGGAGACAAAGAACGTGCTTGCCGTCTCGACGTTGAGGATACTCGGCAGCGGAATCAGTCTTGATACCAGCGAGCCATCTGACGAACTGCGCCGGCCTGAGATTTCCTCTGTTCCGGTAAGCGTTAAATTCTGCGGAATGCTCGTCGCGATCAGGCCGCTGAAAGAGTGAACCTGGTCTCGATAAGCCTCGTAGTCAGGAATGCTGAACGAGGCTTGGAAATCGCCTGACTTGTCACTCGCTCCGGATTGCAACCACACCGCGAGATTAACCATCCGTCCGGACTCGCGGGCATCGAGAGATCGCTTGAAGAACGCCTTATATGCGGTAAAAGCGGCTGTGTTCACACCAATGCCAATCGCAAGTGCGAGCACGGAAACGAGTGTAGATCCCGCATTGCGCCATAACATACGGACTCCATAACGCAAGTCCTGGAGTACGGTTTCCGGTAACATCATCAGGTCGACCTCGTTCATGCGTTGCCGCCAAAGGCTCGGATTGCCGAAACGGAGCCGCGCATCGCGGCGGGCCTGGCCGGGCGTCATCCCCTCGTTCACATTCAATTGTTCACGCATAGAAAGGTGGAATTGGAGTTCTTCCTCGTGCTCCCTTGTCAGCTTTTCTTTTCCAAAAATTGCCCGAAAGCGAGAAAACCACGCCATGAAAGTCACCTCAACCTAAGCCTCTCCAAAATCCAGGACCAGGGCCACCGCACTCGTGATCTTCTGCCAGTTCTCTCGCTCTGCGCTCAGATGTTTGCGGCCAAGCGCCGTGAGCCGATAAAACCTTGCGCGACGATTGTTTTCGCTTGTACCCCATTCTGAAACGATCCAACGATCCTGCTCCATACGGTGCAGCGCTGGATAGAGCGATCCTTCCTCGACTCGCAGAACTTCGTTCGAAATCCGTTGGATGTGGAGCGTGATTCCCCAGCCGTGCATAGGGCCCTGTTCGAGGCTTTTCAGGACGAGGAGAGCCAGAGCCCCTTGCAAATTGTCGTTCTTGGTCTTCGCCACCAATCCCTCCCATAGAATTCTATGGAAGAATGCGCCTTTCCCGCTGATTGTGTCAAGTTGACCCGGTATAAAGGTTGGCTTTAAGTTGGCTGGCGGGTTGAACGTTTGGCGTTGCACCCCGGTCGGTTTCAGTTATCCGTCCATGCGCTAATCGACACGGATTACTTCCGTGAAGCGTGCAACTGGCCGCCCTCGGCCAGACAGGATGTAAAGGAACGCGAGTCGAGCGATGATGGTCCCAGCCGGTTGGATGACAGCTACAGCCCGCGCCGACATTGGTGCCCGGTTCAAAGCCCGACCGTAAAGCGTGGGTCTGGGGTTGCGTACAGACGTGTGATGACGTTCGTCGGTTTCGGCGACGATCTCGATTGGGAGTTTGCTCTGTGTCCGCGCCCCGGGCATCCGACCGGCATGATCGGAGGAGCAAATGGCCAAGAAGGGCAAGAGAAGATGTGACACACTGCCGATACTGCACCCTGATGCTGCCGGCATTGATATAGGCGCCAGCGAGTTGTACGTCGCCGTGAGTGCTGACCGAGACCCGCAACCTGTGCGCAGTTTTCCCACCTTCACTCGCGATCTGCACGCGCTGGCAGACTGGCTCGCGCAGTGCGGGATTCGGTCGGTAGCGATGGAGTCTACCAGCGTTTACTGGATTCCCGTTTACCAGATCCTGGAAGCACGCGGTCTCGAGGTTTACCTCGTCAACGCACAGCATGTGAAAAACGTGCCAGGCCGGAAGACCGATGTCTCCGATTGCCAGTGGCTCCAGTACCTCCACTCGGTTGGCCTGCTCCGTGCCAGTTTCCGACCGCCTGGATTCATCTGCGCCATGCGGTCACTTTGGAGACATCGCGGCAGTCTGATTCAGATGGCAGCAGAGCGCGTCCTGCATATGCAGAAGGCTCTTGATCAGATGAATCTGCAGATTCATCGCGTCCTGAACGACATTACTGGTGTAAGTGGCCTACGGATTCTGGATGCCATCCTTGCCGGAGAACGGAATCCCCTCACTTTGGCGCGCCTCTGCCACGGCGGCGTGAAGAGCAGCGAGGACGTCATAGCGAAGTCGCTGGAAGGCGATTACCGTCCAGAGCACCTGTTTGCACTTCGCCAGTCTCTGGCCGCTTCTCGCTACTATCAACAACTGGTTCTTGAAGCCGATCGGGAGATTCAACTTCAGCTTGCTGAGTTGAAGACGGCCGCAACCGCGCAGCCAACGACGCCGGCTCAAACGAAAGTTTACCCCCATTATGCGCGCCACTACGAGCCGAGAACATTCGCCCTGCGAGGGGAACTATATCGAGTCTTCCGAGTGGATCTCACCAATGTGCCAGGCATCAGCGCGCTCACTGCTCAAACTATCCTGTGCGAGATCGGTACGGATATTTCCCGGTTCCGAAATGCCTCTGCCTTCGCATCCTGGCTAGGGCTCTGTCCTGAGAAGAAGATCAGTGGCGGCAAGGTGCTGTTCACCAAAAGCCGACGCGTCCGAAGCCGCGTAGCGACGGCCCTGCGCATGTGCGCTCAATCTCTCCACCACGCTAAGGACTATCTGGGTGAATTCTTCCGCCGCATCACCCGCAAACTCGGCAGGCCTCAGGCGATCACAGCCACGGCCCACAAACTTGCTCGAATCATCTTTCACCTATTGACCACAAAGGAAGCCTACAACGAGAGTGTCTTCCATAAAACTGAAGAGGAAACCATTCGCCGCGCACAATATCGACTTCGGAGGCAAGCTGCCCAACTTGGTTTTCAAGTCATCCCCGCGGAGAACCGATGATGTTCCTTGGGAGTTGGCGTGGCGCAAGTCAATTTCGCGACTGCTTCGGGCGAATGGTTAGATATGTATTGATCGGTTATTGATCCATGAGTTATTTCCGGTATGGCCACTTCTATGTAAGTTGAGTTGGGCCTCCGGCCCGCGGAATCCCATGAAAATCGCCGCGATCCAAGCAATAATTGAGGACGGCTGGGAGTGGCGAGATCGATTTGACAGTGGAGCTTCTAAAGCCGAATGTAAGTTTGATCCGGAGCGTGCGTGATTGAGCGAATAAATGGCGCGTTGTCTCTCCCCCACGGGAGCGGCAATAGCCCGAGACCCAGGTTAATGTAAGCCCGGCACGTTCTCCATTCCCGCCAGGAGGAAGGTATGCCTTACAGGGTGGCGGGGATCGATGTCCACAAGAGGAAGCTGGCCGTAGTTGTGGCGGACGTCGAGGAAGATGAGTATAAATTTGAGCGACGCTGGTACGGCAGCAACCCTGAACAGTTACAGGTGCTGTCGGAATGGCTCATCGAACAGCAGGTCGAGGAAGTGGTGATGGAATCGACCGCGCAATACTGGAAGCCTGTATGGGAAGCACTGGAGCGATTTTGGAAGGCGAAGTGCCAGAGTCGTGAAGGTGCAAGCCGGATGTCAGGGACGCTACATCTGGCGCAGGCGCAGTCTAACCGCGGGCGCCGCGGGCGCAAGTCAGATTTCCGAGACGCCGAACGTTTGGTGAAGCGGCTCGTATCGGCGGAGCTGGTCTTGAGCTTCGTGCCCGATGCCGAACAACGTCTGTGGCGAACACTCACCCGCACCAGGTATCAACGGACTCGCGACAAGGTTCGTCTGCAGAACCAACTGGAGGCACTGCTGGAAGAGGCCCATATCAAATTATCCAGTTTGGTTTCGGATCTGTTGGGTGCCAGTGCACGTCGTATGCTTCGGTCGCTTGCGAATGGAGGAAGTGATCCTGCGGCTCTGGCCGCCTTGGCCGATCATCGCTTGCGCGCCACCCCGGCCCAACTGCACGACGCTCTGGGTGCCTGCACGGAGATCAACCCGGTCTATCGCCGGCTGGTCAAGTTGACGCTCGACGACTTCGAATTCGTCGAGCAGCAGATCAGTCAACTGGACCATGAGATCGCCAGTCTGCTTCAGGGCAATCAGGATGCAGTCGAGAGACTCGCGGCAGTCCCCGGGCTCGGAGTAGATTCGGCGCAACAGATCATCGCCGAAGTTGGTGCCAATGCAGCCACTTTCGCGTCAGCTAAAAAGCTCTCCTCGTGGGTAGGAGCATGCCCAGGTAAGGACGAGAGCGCGGAGGTGAACCGCAGCCGACACTCACCCAAGGGCAACCGCCAGATGCGCCGCATTCTCAATCAAGCTGCGAATGCCGCAATTAAGCGCAAAGGAAGCATCTTTGAGATCCTGTATCGTCGTCTTGTTCCGCGCCTGGGACATAACCAAACGATCGGCGTAGTTGCGAATCGCCTCTGTCACTTGATCTGGATAATTCTGCATAACTGCGTTCCGTATGAAGAACGCGGTCCTGCAGTTTCGAAACAGTCCCAACAACGCCGCACCGCAACCATGATCCGGAAACTCAGAATGCTTGGCTACCGAGTCGAACCTGTAGCAGATCCGGCCTGACGAATGGATTTTCGACCCAGTCAAAGTCAAGGGAAAAGCACAGAATTCCTGGGCGCGCACCGGAGGGCGCGCAATTGGTCTGATCAGGATCTGCCTCTACGCAACAGTGCCTCTCGGCTGAGGATTGCTGCATCAAGCAGAACCACACATCCATTTGCTGTCTAAGACTCCGAAGAGTCCGCACAGAAGATTGAGTTTGTGTCCTCTGCCAGCCCCTAAACAATCCAACGGGAGCCTCCGGAGTTTTCACTCCATCGCCCAGTGGCCCACTTGCGGGGCCTGGCAGTCTGCGCATCGGAATAATCCTGGTGTTTTTCATTCATGGGCAGGTTTTTAGGCTGGCACTGTGCCTCCGCGGTCCTCGGCAGGCACGAAATCCTGTTTTCTGCGTTCGACCGCAACCATCCAGGCCACCATCTTCCTTGCTACGGCCAATGTGGCGCGGTTGCGATTGCCGCGCTGTTTTTCCTTTTCATAAATCAGGCTCAGTTCATGGCTGTATCTCGGTGCCAGCTTCGCGGCTTCGACCAGCACCTGCTGAATATGCTTGTTGCGCTGCTTGGAAATCGGTGTGCGTACGACCTTGTCTGCGGAACGCTTCTCGGCTCCGCACAATCCGCAATAACTGATGGCGTTTTTGATCGATGGGAAGCGTGCCACATCCCCGATCTCCAGAACCCAGGTCAGGGGGTAATCGGACGGCCCTGATATGCGGTTCTTCATCTGCACCATCTGCTTGACCAGCAGACCCCGATAGCGCAGCGTCCGCCGCCGGTCCCGGATCTCGGTCGATGCCATATGGCACTCCGGCAGGAAGTCGCAACGCAGGCAGTCGGCGATCTTGCCGGCATCGATCTTATCGTTCTTCCGCTTGGCTGCCGCGATGGCCCGCAACATCAACGGGTGCGCCACCTTTACCTTCTCAGCATGGGGAAGCAGATGATCGTAGATCCAGCCGGTGAAGATCGTCGCTTCCATGGCGATCATACGGGGTTGGGGAAGGGTCTTGATCCAGGCGTCCAGTTCGCGCCGCGTCGATCCGATCTTGCCTTCCATGTGCACACGACCAGCCGCGTCCTTGACGCAATCGCTGATCGTCCTCTTGTGAACGAAAACTGCGCTCGATCCCCCTGAGGAACAGTTGGGAATTCTAGTGGTTACCTGATCTGTCTTATGAAACTTTCGTGTCATCGTGCGGGGCGAGAAACTCTGCTATCGTTCCTATGATCCGAACCCATTCTCCCCATGCGCAACCTGATTGCTTCTACGATGCGTTTCTTCCATGCTGTCTGCCCAAGTTTGCAGTGGTGGCGCTCGTCGTCGCCTTTTACGTTTCGGCCGCAATCGCGCAAGACAATTCGCCGACGTCAACTGCCAGAACCTCCCTGGATCCAAACCTGTCCGAACGAACATGGTCCGCTGCCGTCGCCAGGCATCCAGAGATAAACAAGTGTCTGCCCCAAAACCCGCGGTTCTGATCAGTTGAGAGCGAATCACCGCCCACCCTGAGGTTACTCGCCGAGCAACAACTGGGGTACAGTGTTGTCGAAAGGTTGACGGTTGGCCCTCGATCGACCAGTGCTCGCCTGACTGCTTTTTTGTTCTTCATAGTAGTATCATTTATTCGCAGTCGCAATCCCTATACATCTTCGATCCGCGGTCGGCTGCCGCCGCGCCGCGCCGACGGAATTGATCAGTCTGGAGGTGACTGCTAGATGCAGAGCATGCGTTGTGGTCGACTGGTGCTCCCCCTTCTCATCCTTACGTTTACTGCCTGGTCCCCGTTCCCGTCGTTTGCTACGGATTCCCCGCAACCCCGCCGCGGCTACTACACGTACCCTGCGGTTAGAGGCGATGCCGTCGTCTTTACATCTGAGGGCGATCTGTGGTCGGTAAGCATCCATGGCGGAGCTGCACGCCGGCTCACTTCCAGCCCCGGAACCGAGTCCCTTTCCGTCATCTCAGACGACGGAAAAACAGTGGCGTTCAGCGCCAATTTCGAGGGCCCGACGGAGGTCTACACCATGCCGCTAGAAGGCGGCTTGCCCCAGCGGCGCACTTGGGACGGTGATGCTAGGCCTGCCGGGTTCGCTCCGGACGGTCGTCTGATGGTATCGACGTCGCGCTACTCGACGCTTCCAGGTCCTCAGCTCGTGCTGATCGACGATGTGGGAGCGCGGGAGATCGCCCCTCTCTCTCAAGCTGCTGAGGCCGTCTATTTACCAGATGGCCATAACCTCATTTTCACTCGCTGGTATAGGCAATGGAGCGAGACCAAGCGCTACAAGGGCGGGTGGGCCGAGAACATCTGGCGATTTGACGGAAAAAGCGAAGCTGTCTGCCTGACCGCTGATTGGAGCGGCACTTCAACACAGCCTATGTTTTGGAATGGGCGTATCTACTTTCTGTCGGATCGCGATGGCGTAATGAATGTCTTCTCCATGGATGTCGAGGGCCACAATGTAAAGCAGGAGAGTCATCAGCGCCTATTCGATGTCACCTCAGCCGCGATTGATGCTGGCCACATCGTTTACGCCAGTGCCGCCGATCTCTGGGTGCTCGATCTACAGTCTGGTCGCGAGGAAGTCATTCCGATAACGCTTACCTCCGACTTCGACCAGATGCGCGAACACTGGGTGAAGAAACCGACTGATTATCTGACCGCCTCACATATCTCGCCGGATGGTTCGAGCGCGGTCTTTACGGCACGCGGTGAGATTTTCACGCTTCCGGCTAAGAGCGGCCGCATCATCAAGGTCGCCGGCAACTCAGATGTTAGGTATCGTGAAGCCCGCTTCATGCCCGACGGCAAGAGCATAGAGGCGATTTCCACACAGAGCGGCGAAACAGAATTTTGGGAGTATCCCGCAAACGGTGAAGGCACGCCGGAAAAGTGGACTGGCGACGCTCATGTGCTGCGCTGGGACGGAGTGCCATCTCCCGACGGGAACTGGCTCGCTCACTACGACAAAGATCAACAACTCTGGATTTATGACATCAAGAACAAGCAACAGAAGCGAATCGCCCAATCAATGGTCGGTGATTTCGGCGACCTCAGTTGGTCACATGATAGCCGTTGGCTGGCTTACACTGAGCCGGCAAACAACCTCTTCCTCCAAATCAAGCTGCTCAACATCACCTCGGGAGCTATCCAGACCGTTACTTCTGATCGCTACGACAGCGTGAACCCGATCTGGAGTTCAGACGGCAAATGGCTCTACTTCCTCTCCGATCGCATGCTCAAAACCACGATCGAGTCTCCCTGGGGACCTCGTCAGCCTGATCCATTCTTTGATCATCAGGTGAAGATCTATCAAATAGCTCTCCTCCGAGATCTTCGCTCACCATTTCTTCCTCCGGACGAGTTGCACCCCGACGTCGAAAATGACGCGAAGCAGGCTTCGGGCGACAACAAACCTGAAACGAACAAGAAAGACGAAGGCAAGAAGTCGACTGACGAAAAAAAGGAAGACAAAAAAGAGGAGAAGAAACCGCCAGAGGTCAAGATCGATTTCAATGAGATGGCCTCGCGGCTAAGCGAAGTTCCGGCGCCGCCGGGGAACTATGGAAGTCTTCAGGCTTCAAACAAGCGCCTCTGTTGGCTAAACGATACTGACAACACGCAGAAGCACATTTCTCTCCAGTGCTTCGATATCGCGAACAAAGGCGACGAGGTGGAAACCCTTATCTCCGACGTCAAGAGTCTGGAGATGTCGCTTGACCGAAAAAAGATACTTGTCCGCAAAGCCGACGATTTCTTCATCTTCGATTCAGATGTGAAGGCTGCGGCGCTGGCTGATCCAAAGGCCCTTGCCAAATCCACGATCAACCTCTCACGATGGACCTTCTCAACAAAGCCGGGGAGGGAGTTTCGGGGTATCTTCCTCGATGCATGGCGGCTCGAGCGAGACTACTTCTACGATCGCAACATGCACGGAGTAGACTGGGCGGCGATGCGCGATCGCTATCTGCCGTTGGTCGACCGAGTTTCCGATCGCGACGAATTGAACATGGTTATCGCTCAGATGGTCAGCGAACTCTCGGCACTGCACACGTTTGTCAAGGGTGGTGATGCCCGCAAGCCCAGTGATCAGGTCGACCTGGCTTCTCTGGGAGCACGGCTTCGGCGCGATGAGAAGGCCGGCGGATTTGTCGTAGAGCACGTCTATCGGCATGATCCGGACTTGCCAGATCAAGCTCCCCCACTTGCTCGGCCCGAATCGCTGGTTCACGAGGGAGAGATCATCGTCAGCATCGATGGCGAGAACCTGCTCGGCGTCACCGATGAGCGAGTATTGCTGCGTGGCAAAGCTGGAACCCAGGTCATGCTTCGTGTGAAGTCCCCGTCAGGAACGATCCGTGAGGTGCTTGCGACACCTATCAAGGAACAGGACGAGGCGAAACTGAGATATGCCGAGTGGGAGTATTCCCGCAGAATCAAGGTTGAAAAGGACTCTTCCGGCAAGATCGGATACGTTCACCTGCAGGCCATGGGACCAGACGATATCAATCAATGGGCCCGCGAGTTCTATCCCGTCTTTGACCGCCAGGGACTCATCATCGACGTCCGACACAATGAAGGTGGCAACATCGATTCGTGGCTCTTGGGAAAGCTGCTCCGGCAGGCGTGGTTCTACTGGCAGCCGCGCATCGGCAACCCGGTTTGGAACATGCAGTACGCCTTCCGCGGACATATTGTCATACTCTGCGACGAGCAGACTGCTTCCGATGGCGAAGCCTTCACGGAAGGTATCAAGCGCCTCAAACTCGGCAAAGTCATCGGAACTCGCACGTGGGGAGGCGAAATCTGGCTTTCCGGCAGCAATACTCAAGCCGACAATGGAGTCGCAACGGCGGCCGAAGTTGGGGTGTACGGGCCTGAGGGGAAGTGGCTCATCGAAGGCCACGGTGTTGAGCCAGATACCATCGTCGATAACCTTCCACATTCCACATACGCGGGGAATGATTCACAGCTCGACGCCGCTCTCAGGCTCCTCGAGCAGGAGATCCAGGAGGACCCGCGCGCTTTACCACCGCATCCACCCTATCCCGACAAGTCCTTCAACCTCGGAAGATGATTTCGATTTGGAAAGCCACTGCACCGCCCAAGCGACAATTATTGGTTGAGCATCACTCGCCGCGAGGTGTTGTCAAAGATATAACTTCCTGTTGGGCCACTTCCGGTTGGGCCACCACACGCCCAGAACGCCGTCGATGAGTGCCAGGACCTAAAGTCGCCCGACCAAAGTCTCCGCGAGCCAACTCAAAGACACCTGAGATCGGGTCATTGAGCATCTTGCGGATCAGACAAGCTTCGTCTGGTTCATCTTCGATCAGTAGCAAGGTCTTGGCTGGTCTCTTTGCCATCTGTTACTCCCCCCGGCCACCTTGCTCTCCGGATTTCAGGAACCGCGGATGCGTGCCTCTTGCATCTCACGAAGGCTCCTCTTGACATCATCCCAAATCATGACCTCGCTATCTGTTCACTAAAGCTCACTGCGGGAGAAACGTGGACGAAGCCAGTGTTACGACCCATCTATCGCGCGGGCCGGTTGGGCCTGGATGCGCGAATCACCGGCAAACCTTTTGGGCCGGAAACAACAGGTGGCTTCTGAGAGTTGTGTTCGGGCAATTGGTCGAGCAGGATAACATTAAGCAGCGACTTGTGCACCTGGATGCGGCCGTTGTACTCGATGAAGCCGAGCTTGCGGAAGCGATTCATGAAAAAGCTGACGCGGGACCTCGTCGTGCCGATCATATCGGCCAGAGTTTCCTGCGTAACTGGTGGAATCAAGGTTTCCGGTTCTCCCGGCTTGCCAAACTCCGCCATCAACAAAAGAATCCGTGCCAGGCGCTTCTCGCTTGAGTTGAAGAGTTGATCGACCAGATCGGCTTGGGTTCTCATGCTTCGCGCCAGCAAGAACTTCAAGAACATGTCCGCGAATGCAGGCTCGCCGTGCATCTCCCGAATCATCTCCTCCCTCGTGATCCTGAGCGCTGAACACGCGATTACCGCGGTGGCCGTGGCCAGACGCAGTCCATGCACCATCGCCAGGGACTCCTCTCCAACGAAGTCGCCGACGGACAGGAACGTGATCGTAGCCTCTTTGCCTTGGTGCGAAACGACAGTAAGTCTCGCCCGGCCGCTCTGAAGAAAAAAGACGGAGTCTGCTGGATCTCCCTGGGTAAAAAAGGCCTCGTTTGCCTTCACGTCGATAGTTCTTCGACCAAAGCCATTGTGCGCAAGATACGCAATAGGGTCGAAGGTTGAGGTGTTCTTGTCGATCATCAACGTGTAACCTCCTTCGAGGCAGTTTGGATCTCGTTCTTATCGCTCTGCTCTCATATCGCCGAGACCGGTCTGTGAACTGCATTCACGGGCGAATACATTTTTGCAGTCTCTGCTTAGGGTGCCGTACTGGGAAGTGTCAGGCTATGGGGGATACTGCTAATAATGATGGAATTTGTCCGGAAAAACCCTGACAAGCGCCGCATGTGCGGAATATATCGGGCAGGAAGGCGGACCGTCGCCGGATTTCTATCGAGCCGAACCGTCTGGTTCACTCTCCAGGGATTCTGGAGTCAATAGACCCATCTGCACGGCATAACGAATCACATCACTGCGCGTCCGAAGTCCCAGCTTCTCAGCAAAGCGTGACCGATATGTCTCGATAGTCTTCACGCCGACAAAAATCTGTTTGGCTATTTCTGGACTGGAGTAACCCCGCGCCACGAGTCTGAGCACCTGCAACTCGCGTCGGCTAAGAATGTTGACCGGCCCCTTGGATTCAGCTTTTGTACTTTTCTTTGTCAGTATGTCCTGGACAAGAATGTTGGCCAAACGGGGATCCACGAAGATCCCTCCGCGATGCACCGCTCGTATTGCGGCAAGCAGCTCTGCGTCCACCGCCCTCTTCAACAAATAACCTGAGGCACCGGCAGCCAGTGCCGATCGCAGGTACGCAGGGTCATCGTGCATGGTGAGGACGAGCACCCGGGTTTCACGGCAGTCTCGCGCCAACTCCTGCAGCGCCTTCATTCCGCCGACCCGAGGCATTGTCAGGTCTAGCAAAGCCACCTCTGGACTTGTTTCCCGCGCCGTTTGAACCGCCGTCTCTCCATCCGCAGCTTCCGAGATGACTTCCATATCGGCCTGAGCATTGACTAGCATTCTGAGTCCTGCGCGAAGAATGGCGTGATCATCCGCGATCATGACTCTGATTTTGTGTGTGCGCGCCCGCATTTCAAGTGCTCCTCCGCTTCCTTCAGGGTTCGCGGTTCCGGTCGGCAAAGGGGACATGCACCAGAATCCTGGTTCCCTTGCGCTGCGAAATAAATCGAACCGTTCCGCCTAGCATTCCCGCTCTCTCGCGCATACTCTGAATCCCGAGGCGATGCGAGGAAACAGCGACCGCCTCTGCGTCGAAACCGCAGCCGTCATCGATTACTTCTACTTCCACCGCCTTGGCCAATTGGGCGAACCGAATGTTGACATGCTTGGCTCCCGAATGTCTTGCGACATTGGTCAGGGCTTCCTGGAGGATACGGTACAACGTGATCTCGACGGTTGACGACAGGTTGCTGGAGTCGAGGTCGCCAAGTGTGAGATCCACTGCGATGCCGTAGGTGTTTATGTACTCGGCGGTGTATCGCCTGAGCGCAACTCCGAGGCCGTGGTCGTCCAGCACAGATGGGTGAAGCCCGCGGGCGAGCCGACCCACCTCGTCGATCGCCTGGGCTGTGATTTCCCGCAGTCGATGTCCCTGGACCTTAACATCTGCCAGCTTCCGCGCGTCTTCCACGGTACGCAAGCCAACTAAGAGAGCGGTCAGCAACTGGCCGGCTTCGTCATGCAACTCGCGCGCAATCCGGCGCCGTTCCTCCTCTTGTGCCGAAAGCGTGCGTTCCAGGAGGAGCCGGCGAGTCGCTTCGGCCTGCTTGATTCCTTCGGCCTGCTTGCGTTTTTGCTCGCTCAGGTCGGTTATCACCATGCCCAGAGCCTGGCCTTCGTATCCACGAAGCCGGTTAAGAGACAAATAGACCGGAATCAATTTTCCATCTGTGCGTCGCAGGCTGAATTCGCCCTTCGCAACCGCCTTCCGAGCTTCGGAAAGCAATGTTCCAAATCTGTCTCGCTCTGTTTCCGCAACCAGCGACCGTAGCGCAATTCCAATCATTTTTCCTGGTGGCTTGCTCATCAGATCTGCAAATCTGCGATTGCAGTAGAGGACGACACCATTTCGTGACAGAGTCGCCGCGCCTTCGCTCATCGCCTCCACTAGCATGCGATAGTTGGGCTCGCCGCCTTTTAGAGAGACCACCCGCTCTCCGTGACGGCCGGAAACCATCAACGCATCTACTTCGCCGGACTGTATGGCACGAAGAGTCGCCTCCGCACTTTTCAGCCGAGCGCGGAGTTTCGTTCGCTGATCAGAAGAAGTGAGCTGCGACACTTTGCGTAATGGAGGCTTGGGGCTCTTGCGAACTTCTCGCGGCGCACCGGCTTTGCCGGGCAGCCCTCCCTGTGGGGCACGGCCATCGGAATGCGCTCGCTTGCTGGCCATTTCTTTATAGAGCCCTTATTTCAGCGTACTGGTTGAAGATCCAATCCCACAATGACGCTCTCGGTCTTTGAGAGGTTCCCAATGATCTTTTTGACCGGTGGGGGGAGCCTCCGTACCAGGGTTGGAATGGCGATGATCTGGTCGCCCTTTGCCAGTTGCGGCTTTTCAAGCAAGTCGATGACTTCGATTCGGTACTTGCCCTTTAGCTTGTCCTCGCATATTTTCTTGAGGTTGGCGATTGCTGTGACCGAATTAGGGGTTTGGCCGGCTATATAAAGCCGCAGTATGTAAAAGTCGCTCGGGCTTGTCTTGGCCGCGCGCTTCTTTGCTGAACTCTTCTTCTTACCTGTGCTTATCTTCATCAGGTTCTCGGTTTCCGACCAAAATGGGTCAATCTTGCTTACTCGGCTGCCGCAACTGCAGGTGGGTCGTCAAGTTTCGTGGCCAGCGTATGACCCTTCAACACGATGCCCAATTCGAGGCCTTTCTTACTTACGATCAGTTCGCGAGCTTCGCGCGAATGTGCCATGCCCCGGGATTTCAGAACATAAAGTTCACGTCTCGGCCGTCCATTGGGCTTGCTATCCCGCAATACAATCCAGGTGTCCATGAGAGACGAAACGGTCGCCGCAGTTCTCTCCTGGGGGTCTCCTGCGAACGTCAGATTCGTGAACATCGATGTAACCTGTTCCACCTTTAAAAAATCTACTAGGCGTACGAGCATCGATTTAACGTCATAATTGCCTGAGGCCGATACGAGGTTCGTGATCGGATCGATGACGACAAGGCTTGGTCGAAGCTTGACGATCATTTTGTGAATCGCGGCCAAATGCCCTTCAAGTCCGGTGCTGGTCGGCCGCATTGCGTTGAAGTGCAATAGGCCTTTCTTTACCCACCGCTCCAGGTCAAGTCCAACCGAGCGCATGTTGCGGAGAATTTGGCTGGGAGACTCTTCAAAAGTGAAATACAAACAGAGTTCGCCTCGGGCGCAGGCGGCGCTGGCGAAGTTCGCCGCCATGCTGGATTTCCCGGTTCCGGCCGTGCCGGTCACCAGCACACTGCTTCCACGGAAAAATCCCTTACCTTCCATCATCTCGTCCAAGGCGGGAATTCCCGTTGAAACACGGTCGGTGAGAGCGATGTGAGTAAGTGCGAGAGAAGTAATGGGCACCACCGATATGCCATCTTCATCGATCAGGAACGGATATTCATCGGTGCCATGGGAGGTGCCCCGATACTTGACGATTCGCAGACGCCGGGTGGAAATCTGATCTGTTACTCGGTGGTCCAATGCAATCACGCAGTCGGCGATGTATTCCTCCAGCCCGTAGCGGGTTAACGTGTGAACGCCGGCTTCCCCGGTAACAATCGCGGTGAGTTTGTGGTCTTCCAGCCATCGGAAAAGGCGCTGCAGTTCCGAGCGCAGTATCGCTGAGTCACCCACTCCTGCAAAAAGGGCCTGGACGCTATCGAGGACAACGCGCTTTGCCTTGATCGTCTTTACCGCATGAGCCAAACGGATGAACAGGCCATCGAGGTTGTATTCGCCAGCTTCGGCAATCTGGTTCCGCTCAATGGAAACGTAATCTATCGACAGTTTCTTGAGTTTGGACAGCTCTCGCAAGTCAAAACCCAGCGATGCGACATTGGCGATCAACTTCTCCTCGGTCTCTTCGAAATTCATGCATACGCCGGGCTCGCCGTATCGAATTGCGCCGTTGACCAGGAATTCCATCGCGAGTAAGCTCTTTCCACATCCCGCGTTCCCGCACACCAAAGAGACACGGCCTTTCGGCAGACCTCCGCCAGTGACTTCATCCAGTCCTTGGATTCCTGTGCGGGATTTGGCAAGGGGGGTGCGAACGACTCTAGGGCTGGACCGGGGCATTGTAAGACTCCTGAGGTTTGTGTCGTTCTGCTTCGGGTGTCGATGTTCTTTAGTAGCCTAGCATTATGGATATTCACAAGCCAATGGCCATGGCGCGCGCAACTCTCTCCCCCTACGGACAGCATGCGGCTAGTCAACCGGCGGAAATGAATCCGCGAACGGGAAGCTATTTCTCGCCGCTATCTGGGAACTTTACATGATTGGAGTGCGCAAGTTAACCACGTAAAACGACACTAAGCAGTGAACTATGAATCTGTAACCCGCTCTTGCTGTAAGCAAGGAAGCCTGATTTTCTGAATTTCTTCATGAGAGAACTGACGCGCAGCTTGCTTGTGTCCGCCATTTCGGCGAGACCTCCTGGCTGAACCTGGGGATCACAGTCCCGTGTGCGCCTCTCTCATCGAATTGCGCATGCAGGAGCAGAACCCGGGCTAATCTCTTTTCGCTGGGATCGAAGAGCAGGTCAACTAAAGCCTCATGATATTGAATGTTGCGCGTCACCAAATGCATTACGAATAAATCAAATAGAGTGTGGTTCCTATGAAGGGCGAGCATCATGGCTTGGTTATCGATTTGCAGAGTCCCGACATTATCCTCAGCGATCTCAATATGCCTGGAATGTCAGGATTTGAATTGTTGATGGAGGTCCGGAACTTGTTCCCCGCAATAAAGGTGATCGCCATGAGCGGGGCGTTTTGCGGCAGCGAGATCCCCCCTGGCGTTCTCGCGGATGCCTTCTATCAGAAGGGCAGCAGCGTGAGCATGCTTTTGCAGATATTGAGAGCGCTACCGCACATGAAATGCCGCTCGTCAGAACATCCCGTAAGTGTGAGACCTTCTCCATTTGGCGGAATGCAAGCAAGTCTGTCCCTGACAGGGGCGTAGCGGTTCCGCCTGGAGTTCTCCCTACTTCTCTCCGCCAAATCAACGCGAGGTTAATGGCCATCGCGATAACTCGATTCAGCACCTCTTTCAACCGCACGTAGAATTTAATCCTGCGTTTCTATTGGGTGGGGCAGTCCAGCATTGAGAACAGTCTCATTACATGATCTGGAGCCCAAATGTGCAAGGGTGAGATTGGGGGACGGTGCAGTGTCCTTTTGGAAAGACCAAATCAATGAACATGCCCGCTGGCAGTCTTCACTTGAACTCTACCCTCTTAATTTGATACCCCCAAGCCCAATGTCGAGAATCCCAAACCCAAGCGGCGAGTCTACGAGCTAAGGGTTTAGGCCTTTCGCTGTCGCTTTGCCTGAATCTCAGCCCAGTGGCGTTCGTCCTGTCGTTGGTCTTTTCGGGCGCTCCGCTGGTTTGGCTCCCACTCGACCGTGCCGGGATTCATTCCCACGATTATGGACCGCACCGTATCTCGCATCGTAAATGAAGGAAATTGGGGGCCATGTTGGCTCGCGGAGTTCGAGGGAGACGAAGAGACTCCATCGCCGAGTGCATCAACCGCGATCACAAAATATTTCGCCGGATCCACAAGTTTATCCGCGCCCACCCAGTCCTGAACGTTACTGCTTGTTCCCGCGAACCATGTGGGAAACACCACGGCGTTCGAGCGCTCCGCATCGAGCATGCCCCAAGTGCGGTAACCCAGTCGGCACGATGTGATCTCGCCGCCGCCGGCGAGTTTGCAGGTTCCAAGATCGGCATACTGTTGCTGGTCATGTGCGGCTGACTGTTGCGCGTGGTCAGCAAGAGAGGCCACAACAACGAACGCAATCATGATGGACTCAGCTCGGGAATTTCGCATGACAACGAGTCTCCATTCAGGCTTTCCAATTGAGTTAGATCTTCCAGCGATCTCATGTTCGGTGCCATCATCCTGCTCACTTGTCCGGTCCTTTCAATAAACGCTCAGACATTCCATTCCATATTCCTGTTCCATCTAGAAATCGAGGGATTGACGATGCGACGATTGTAGTCTTGGAGATTGCAAACCCGCGTCTTTCCGCCAAAGTGAATAGACCTGAACGCGAATGAACGGACGGCCGTCGCGCGTTCAGTTTCAGCGATGGTACCGGACAAAAACGCGCGTTGGGTATATTTCATACTTTCCCGGATGAGGTGCTCATCGACGGTGGTAGATCTATCGTCTGTGTTGCCCACTGTTTGTTAGGGTTCGGCCCCATTACGAATTCCAAAAGGCCGCCCGCTGCAATCTCGCTGTGCCGAATCCATGCACGCGACAGCGGCCGTCCATTCAGACTTGCCCTCTGCACATAAGGATGATCCGGCGCCTGATTTTCGGCCGTGATGGTAAACTTTGCTCCCTTGTACCACTTCTCGTCCAGGTGGATTGTGGCGCGAGAAAATAGTGGGCTTCCGAGGATGTAGATCCCGTCTCCAGGACACACCGGATAGAAGCCGAGAGCACCCAGGACATACCACGCCGACATCTGGCCTACATCGTCATTTCCGCAGATACCGTTCACATTGTTGTGGTAAGCGCCATTCAACACACGGCGCGCCCATTTCTGCGTCAGCCAGGGTTTGCCTGCGTACACAAACAAATAGGGGACGTGGTGCACGGGTTCGTTGGAGTGGTTGTAATGGTCGTTCCACCCAAACGTTGAAGGCGTCTTCTCGAAGAAGTCATCTAGCTTGCGCGAAAACTCTTCCTCCCCGCCCATCAGCGCGATCAGTCCTGCAACGTCTTGGGGAACGAACCACGTCTGCTGAATCGGATTACTCTCGGTGCATCCCTGGCCAAACGCCGTTTCCCCCAGCCATGGGCTCCACTCGCCGGCAGCATTTTTCGCGCGCATGCTGCCAACACTCGAATCGAAGATATTCTTATAATTCGAAGCGCGATCCGAGAACAGGCGCGCATCTTCTGTCTTGCCCAACGCCATGGCCAATCGTCCCACGCACCAGTCGAAATACGCGTTGTCGAGGGTCCAGGAAACACCAGGTGAGGGATCACCGTCGGGGACGTATCCATGCTCCATATAAAAGTCGTTCTCGGGGCGGTTGGTCGCCCCGTTCTTCCCCGCCGCCGTCTGCCTGCAGGCGGCGTAGGCCTTCTCTACATCGAAGCCCCTGATCCCTTTTGAGTAGGCGTCCAGGATCACTGAGATTGCCGGATCTCCATCCATACATCCGGTATATGCATTGAGGAGTTCCCAGCGCTCTAGATATCCTTTTCCGCTCGTCTCCGCAAGATTGAGAAGAGAGTTGATCTCATCGTTGACCATCGTCGCATTGAGAAGAGTCATGAGCGGAAATTCACCGCGAAAGACATCCCATCCGCTAAAAACCGTGCGAGGCGTATATTCGGTGGCGGCGTGAACTTTGCCATCTGCACCCATGTACTTACTATCCACGTCCGAAATCGCGCGTGGGTCGATCATGGCGTGATACATGGCGGTATAGAATATGGTTTTTTGATCTTGGGTCGCGCCTTCGATATCGATGGCGCTCAATGCATCATCCCAAAGCGACCGGCCGTTCCGGCGTACTTCATCAAAATCCCATCCAGGTATATCGTGCTCCAGATTTTTGCGCGCGCCGCCGATGCTGACAAAGCTGATGCCCGATTTCACCACCACTTTTTCACCGGCTTCGAGCGACGGAAACTCTGCAAAAAAACCGATATGGTTGCCTTCCTGTCGTCCGCATCCATCCAGAGTTATTCCTTTCTGAACCAACTGCTGGTATTCGTCCGTATAGAAATAGGAAGTTGCCAGGTCATGTTGAACGGGAAAAACGTCATCAGGAACGTCTATCTTCCACACGCCGAAGTGTTCGAGGGGCTTTGAGAATTCCATGTGGAAATAGACCGTATAGCTGACATTGCCCTTTCCGTTCTCCCATCCTCCGCCGGCGGAAGGGCACCGCATCCAACCCTCGACCGCTCGTTCTCCCGCTACCTCCACATACTGGCGTGTCGACGCGCCTCCGATACGGCGCGCGAGATTCAATTGGATTCGCGCGGTCTTTGTCTGTGGAAAGGTGAATTGGAGCATCCCTGCGTGGGGAGCGGCAGCAAGTTCCGCTCGAATCCCATAATTCTTCAGTGTTACCGCATAGTAGTTTGCCTCGACGCGTTCGTTTTGGTGACTATAGGCCGAGCGCCAGCCTTCCTCTGGATGGTCGACTCGCCCGCTGTCCAGTTTCATGGGACCTGTCGTGGGCATCACCTGCAGGTTGCCCAGATCGCCATACGCTCCAACACCACTCATGTGGGTGAAGCTGAAACCTTCGATCGTAGTCTGCTCGTAGGAATAGCCCGGGCCGTTATCGCCTATCCAAGAATAGTCGGGTGGCCCTTTGACGCCTCCTGTAATTGTGTCGGGGCTGAGTTGCACCATGCCGAAGGGTGTTGTGGGGCCGGGAAAGGTTTTACCCTCGCCCAGTAGCACGCTGGTGCTGGCTCCTATGATCGGATTGACGAAGCGCGAAGCTTGACCTGCAGGCGTCCAATGGTCGCCCCGAAGGACGCCGTCTAGCCACAGTGAGGCCATCCCCATCAGGGAGCCCTTGGCAAATGATCGGCGAGAGATTGGCCAATGCTTCTTCTGGTTGCTGTTCTTCATTGTTACCTCAATCTCTTATCGCCGTCGGTTGTAAGTCGAGCGTGAACATTGCTGCATGCCGGGCCAATTTGAGCAGCCGAGCCTATGTTTCCAGAGCTTCAATGCGCAGCGTTAGCAATTCCCAACCGGGTACATCGATCTCTGTACCAAGCCGTTCTCGTGGTCGCTCGCGGAGGTCGCTTCGCCAGATCTTGATGGGTGCACTGTCTGTCCACGTCAAGCTCACTCTACGGTTTTCTCCCGAGAAGCCGAAAAGCCGGACAATCCACGAAGTGCCGTCTGCACTTCGCTTGCATTCCTGCACAAGCACATCCTCGTTATCAATCCGGAGCTTCAGTGCCATTGGGGACCGCTGCCCCCGGGACGAACAGACGAGGGGCTGAGTCATTCCTGTCGCAAAACGGCCGGCACTTGCAGGATCGTAGCCTGCGTGCGGCCGAAGCGCATACCGGAATTCGATGACTCCATCTTGATACGCGCGGTAATTCGTTCCCCAATGATTGTTCATCACCCAGGAATAGAATTTCTGAGTGGGCTCAATCTTCTTGCGCCAGATCTCGGGATGAGTTTGCGAGCCTAACATGGTAGCCGAAAGATAGCCGATTTCAACCAGAGGCGCATCGAGTGTCGCGCAGGTGACGCCATACTCTGCATTCGCTACGTCGATCCACCGGCCCACAGGCAACCAGTTCTTGCAAGATCCCGGAAGCTGATCAATTTCAGGACGCATTACTGCAAAAGGAATATCGACGTGAATCTGACCGCTCTCAATGGCAAACGGAAAGGCAAATTGCATGCTTTCTTTGGACCCATGCTGAGCAAAATCTATGGCAAGCTGACCTTCGCCCGGGTGCGGATTGAGAGGTGCACGTTTCTTATTTACGGTGTTGGATAGTTCAATCCAATCCACAGAAGCCTGCAATCGCACGCGGCGAACAAGGTTGAGACACCCGGGCGCAGAAGACTCGATGCGGATCGAGGCAACCAGGGGACCGGGTTCTTCGATTGCGATGCTCGCAGGCCCGCTCGTGCTCACCTTCGATGTGTCGCTGCCTTCAAGGAATAGGTACTTATTGACCGCCTCGTCCAGGCTGGTGTCCACAAGGTTGCGCGGATTCCTCTTGGATATCAGTTCAACGACGTTCCCGGTCTTGCTGTCAACTTTCGCGCGCACAACACCGTTGTCCAGGACTCCGTCCACCACCGTAACGGGTCTTGCCGGAGCATGCGGCGATCCTGCAGAGAGATGAAAACTCGCGCTGCCAAGTGGGGGAACATTCTCTGAGAGAAAGGCCAATTCTCCTGTTGAAAGACGTTGCGATGGAACAGATGCGCCGTGTTCGTTCTTCACATGATCTTTGCCCAGCGACCTTTCCTTCGAGATCACCGCAACTTCCGTCCTCGGCCAGGAACAGGTGTTATGTACATCTACGCTTGAGCTATCGGTCTCGCTCGCGTATGCCTTGAGCACTCCGTCGAGGAGCTTCTTTGATTCATTCTCGGCTTCAACCGTGAACTGGCGTTTAAATTGCCATTGTTGCGCCACAAAGGGATTCTCAGAGTCCGAAAGACTATTCCACGCTCCCCAAGTGTGTTCCGAATAGAGCAGGACATTTCTCCAGGCCGCGTCGAAATCGGCTCCCCTGTAGGCCTGCGGCGCGAGGATCGTCGAGAGTGTTGCCGCCAGAGTCAAGCGCTCGGCGGCCTCGCGGTTCATTCGCGTCTCCAGAGCCGATGACTCTGCTCCATCCTCCCAATAAGGAGTCAAATCGCCCTTGAGCTCCGGCAGTTGGCGGCCATGCTGTTTCTCGAATGCCGCAAACGCATCGCTCGTTCTCGAAATGGTGAAGCGCGGCCATTCGTATTCTTCATTCCATTGCTTCACGAACTCGCAAAGGTCCGGATCAGGGGCGGCATTGTCGCCGTGGCCCGCCCACCGAATATAAGAGATTTGATAGGGGAAGCCGACCTCATCCAGTCTCGCTTGATACCTATTGACCCACGATGTTTCTAGCTTCATAACGTGCGACATCGCATAGCCGGTCCATGGAACCCAGAAAAGGATTCTTTCGTTGCCTGAAGGAGAGACCCACCAGAACGGTTTATCCTGCCACGCGACCATAAAGGTTCCTATGCGGTCGAAGTAATTGGGGGCAGCCGAGAAGTAGCGGATGCCAGCTTGAGCCATCGCGGAGACCGTTCCCCAGGTATACCCAGGAACATCGCTGATCATGGCGGAGTCGATGCGGACCCCGCACTGCTTGCCTAGTTCAATCGAGTAACGAAACAATTGCAGAAGTTCTTCAGGCCGGCAAAGGCCCGTAAGCTCGTTCGCGTACATCCCGTTGAGCCCGATCCAACCCTTCTTCACGGCGCCGATCAGTTCGTCGCGCTCGGGCTGGGTCTTCGTCCGCATGAACAGATCTGCTCCCCAGAGAACCTCAAGGTTCCAAACGAAGCGGGATCCTGGCGGATAGTTGGCCGTGTTTCGCGCTAGCTCGATTCCCTTGGTGATGTTCGCCATCTGTTTCTCTTCGACATCCTTCTGCAGATCGGTATATCCAAGGTCGTGGTGAGAATGAGGCAAGATGAAGATCTGGACTTTTCGCACCGGTTCTACGCGAACTTCAGCTGAATCCGAATTGCCGGCGATTTCATAGTCGATGCGCACTCGAGTGCCTGTTTCAACCGGATCGATATAGACGTTGAACGTATGTGTCCCTGAAGAGAGAACGCGACGTTCGACTTCCTGGTGGTCGGCGTGCACCACCAATGTTGCGTCCATTCCGGCGTGCGCAATCGTCAGTTGTATCGGTTGGACAAGTTTCCTACTTTTTTTCGCAATCGCGCGAATTGGCAGGGCAAAGCTCGACTTCTCAATGGAGGTCTGCTCCTGGTCAAGAGCCAGGAGCCGAGGTCGCGCACAGAGGACCCCGGCCGCAGCCGCCACTCCTTTTATGACCTCACGCCTGTCCATATTTGGCGAAAGACTCCCTTCGGGCCAACCGATCGAATCGAACAAGCCGCACGCCAGCCAGGGGGACATTCGTTCGAGGTCCACGATTTCCGACGTGGGGGAACGAGGTTGATCCGTAGGTCGTGGGTTCGGACGAAACGTGCGCCGAGTGCGGATGCTAAAGGATCAGATGGTTGAATGTCAATAAAACAAGCATATAAAGCGATCGATACTAAGTATTAACATCATTCGTTGTGATTGATATCTACAGCCGCAACCCGATCCCAACAGGCCACATCAATGTTTGATTCGTCCCGTCACATGACCATTCAACCTCTGTCCATGCTCAAGAATCGGATATCAAACAACCCTTCTACGCCGTTGATCGCTTCCTGGAGCTCTCGATCCTACGAGCGCGAATGTAAGCATTTTATTCCTCTATCATATTGATTCAATTGTGGTTGATTTCTACATTCTTCGTTCTTGACTTCCAAGATTTGCGGTACGTAATGAGTTAAAGAATCGTTTTTTGTGAGTGAAATCATCATATAAAGCCAATAATAATGCTTGACAGCGCTTTTTTCGCTCGCGTATTGTGACGGGCAATAAGAAAACGCTGTTTCCGTGACTTGCAATCGGGCGTAAGTCCGAGGGCTGGCGGAAATTACCAAAATACATCGACCGGGAAACACCGGGCTCGAATGCCAGCCAGATGAACTCAGGAGGATGGAATGAAGTTTTCAGTCAAGTGGTGGAAGACCTGCAAAGTATTTTCCCTGTGGCACGCGTGTCTTCTGAGTGGCGTCCTGTTGGTATCCGGCACAGGGTTTGCACAGCTTTCGACGGCCTCGCTAAGCGGAGTTATCCGAGATTCCAGCGGCGCGGTGGTTCCCGGCTCCAAAATCGTGCTGCGGAATGTGGCTACAGGTGTTGAGAAAACAACCACATCGAATGGTGTGGGCGCCTATCTCTTCGTGGATATCATCCCGGACAGTTATACGCTTCAGGCGTCGGCCTCAGGCTTCGCACAGCAGCAGGTTCCTGCATTCACACTTACGGTCGGACAGGCCGCGACGATTGACTTTGCTCTGACCGTTGGTTCGCAAAGCACTGTAGTGACGGTTCAGGGCGCTACACCGCAACTGGACTCGTCAACTGCCAATCTCGGCACCGTCATCGAGACGAAACAGGTGAACGACCTTCCGCTGAACGGGCGTGACTTTACTCAGCTTCTTACCTTGACCCCGGGTATGTCTGCGGTGAACAATGGGCAGGGCGGTCCAGGACAAGGTAGTTATGCGACACCGGAGCCGAACAATCAGAATTCCACGATTCCCTCCGTCAATGGGCAGGGCAACCGAAGCGATTACTTCTTCACGGATGGCCTGAGCAATTTTGGCGCCTTCCACAGTGTGTATGCGGTCCCACCCATCATCGATGAGATACTGGAATTCAAGGTAGTGTCTCACGCCGACAGCGCAGAATACGGGGGGGTAACCGGCGGCGTCGTCAATGTAGTCACAAAGTCCGGCACAGACGAGTTTCACGGCTCGGCGTTCGAGTATTTCCGCAATGCAGGCATGGATGCCCATCAGGCTTTTACTGGGCCTAGCGCTCCCTCCTTCAACCAAAACGAATTCGGCGGAGTTGCCGGAGGTCCAGTTCTGCTCCCGAAACTATACAACGGCAGGAAATACAAGACCTTCGTCTTCGGCTCATATCAGGGATTCCGTTTTTCGCAGACCGAAGCAAACGATATAAAAGTTCCCACTGCTGCGCAACTCTCCGGAAATGAGAGCGACTGGCCGACGCAGATCTTCAACCCGTTCACAACCGCACCGGATCCAAGCAACCCTGGCGAGTTCACCCGTCAGCCATACGTGGGGAACCAGATTACTCCGGATCCCAACATGGTGGCCTGGGCAAAATTCGTCTACCCTGCGGCTGGGCCTGCACTCGATGCATACGGACATGATGCGACGGACTCAACCCCCACCACGCAGACCATCAACCAGTGGACTGCACGGATTGACCAAACGATCGGCAAGAATGACTCAGTATGGTTTCGCTTTAGCCGTGACACGAGCGTAGAGAGTCTACCCGGCGGTGTTCCGGGACTTGTCAATTCCGTTGTCGTTCCCAACAGGAACTATGGCGGCAGCTACGTGCACGTCTTCAGTCCGAGCCTCGTTCTTCAGGTTCTATTTGGCCGAACTACTGTTGGAGACGACGCGATACTGGAATTTACGAAGAGCACACAGGCTCTCATCAGCCAGATTGGGTTCTCGCCATCATTTGTCGGCAACTTCGCGGCGGCGGCGGGAAGAAACTTCCTTCCAACACTAGGTATTGCCGGGGGAGGTGTTGGTGGCAGCGGCTCATATGCCAGCCCAGGTGAAAACGTGGCGCTGCACCCGGAAGTTCCAAATGCCAACCAATACAGTGGGGTTTTGACGAAGACATTCGGGCGCCACACGATTAGCATAGGCGGGGGCTTCATTACCAATAAATTTTACAGTCCGATCACGACCGATGCCATCACATACCAAGGGGAGCAAACCGGAAATCCTGAAAATTCGGCCCAACCCGGCGACGCACTTGCCTCCTTCCTCCTCAACCTTCCAGAGGCAGCAGACCGGCGGAACGTCGTTACGGAAACGCGCCCTGGCGGCGTCATGAGCGAATTTTTTCAGGATAGCTTGAGAGCCACAGATAAGTTGACGATCAATTGGGGACTTCGCTACGATGTCACGTTTTTCCCGCCCGTGGGAACCGACAAGCAAATTGGCATAGACGGCGGGCCCGAGACAGGCGACGTCGATTTCAACAACGGCACCTATATCGTTCAGAAGCTTCCGCCTCTCTGCAGTGCGCGCGGCTATGCGCCTTGCATCCCCGCCAATCCCTTAGACGATTCCGGCCCCGGCAATCTCCCGGCGAACGTCGTCGTGTCTCCAAACGATAAACTTATGCACAACACGTACAATAATGTCGGTCCCCACCTTGGCTTTGCCTTGAAGGTGAAGGAGCGCACGGTCGTTCGTGGATCTGCCGGCATTGTGTATGACAATTGGGCGGGTGTATTGCAACTGGCGCAAAATGTCGACGGACTGTGGCCCGACATCGGTGCACAGGAACCCACTAACTTAAACCCAGCGACTTCAGCCCCGACGGTTACTTCTCAGAATCCACTCGCAAGCAGCGGCAGCGGCTCCTTCGTTCCGGCACCTACGCCATTCAGTCAGCAAGGATTTGAATACGATCCGAATATGAAAGATCCCTATTCGGAACAATGGAGCTTCGGCGTGGAGCACCTTCTTAGCGCGTCGACCACACTGACGGTGAACTATGTTGGCTCGTCCACGCACCGGCTTGATGTTGGCGGCATTTATGGTGGCGCGCTTACGCCATCAGCCACCAACAAGCAGAACACCGACCAGTTCGGAAATCCAGTCGGCTATACAAACTCTCCGTTTCCCTACATTGGCCCGACGTTTTACGATCGCAGCACGGGCAGAGGGAATTACAACGGGTTGCAGGCCTCACTGGAAAGGCGGTACAACAACGGTCTCGCGTACGGAGTGGCCTACACCTGGTCAAAGTCCATCGATGTCGGAGGTGATGGATATTTCGGTGTTGAAGGCGGCGTACCGCAGAATGCCTATGACCCGGGTCAATACGATCGCTCTGTGTCGGGACTCGATTTAAAGCAAGTTTTAGCTGTGAATACGCTTTACGCGATTCCTGTTGGGAAGGGAAAGAGATTTTCCACTGGGAGCGGCGTGCTCGATTACGTTGTGGGGAACTGGCAGATTAATAACATCTTCCAGGCCCATTCTGGTTCTCCTGTTACCCTCACTGACGGCAATGATGTTTCGAATACGGGATCACTCGGTTTCGTTGCTTATGAGCATCTGAATCCTGTCGCGAGTCCCGCGCCTAAGCTCCCAGGGACGTGGTTCAATACCAACGCGTATGCCGCGCCGGCGTTTGGAACCTACGGCGTAGTAGGGCGCAATACCCTCCGGGGCCCAGCCTTTTGGGACTTGGATACGTCGGTCTTCCGCCAGTTTCCGGTGGGTGAAGGGCGGCAATTCGAATTTCGAGCCGAAGCCTTCAATTTGGCCAACCACGTGAACCTGGGTCTGCCCGACGGCAGCATCACCGACGGGCCGTCCTTCGGCACGATCGGCGGCACTGCATACGGTAACACATTCTTAAACCGGCAGCTTCAGATTGCAGTGAAGTTTGTGTTTTAGATAGCTGCGTTGTTGTGAAATTACGGGGTAGAAGAACCTCTTGAGCTTAGCTCCAGAGGTTCTTCTGTCCCGCGGCGCGTTCGGATGAATGGGGTTCAGCATTCTGCGAACGGAGTTCGTTAGCGGCGGCTCTGTTTGAGGTGATAGCTGGCTTGAAAGTTGGAACCCATGAGAATGTTGGGAGCGATGAAGGCGAAGTTCGGCATCTACACCGCGATCGCTACGATCATTTTCAACATCGGTGCGGCGCCCCTTGTCTCGCAGGCGCCGACTGCAACCGGGCAAGCGAGTCTGCAACCTGACGTGGAAACGATTTCGCTGGACCTGGCAGTTCGTGACAGGCATAATCGCCCGATTCTCGATCTGAGGCCGGAGGAGCTCACGGTTGCTGACAACGGCAAGCCTGCCAAGCTGGCCAATCTGCGGCTGCTGAATGGAGGGCAGCAGGATGAGCCCCTGATCACTCTGCTTTTCGACCGTCCGGGCATGGAGGACAGCAAAAAGAGATCGGAAGACTCCCTTTTTGGCACCTCTGCTTCTGCGGCGCGGGAGAACAGCAGGGAACTGCACCAGATGGCATCGAGATTTCTGAGCGGGTTTCCGCCCGGCGGGTTTCGGTTCGCGGTCGTGGACGTGTGGGGACGGTTGCAGATTCAACAGGAATATACCGCAAACCGCAGGGAAACCGAAGAGTCGGTCTTAACCGCCGTCCAGCCCGAAATTTATGGGACCAAGGTCGAGGCGAATGCCTTGGAGCGGCGCCTGGTGCGGGTGGCAATGACGGGGCAGGATCCCACAGGAGCTGCCGTGAGCGTGCGGGAACGTACTCTGGCCCGTTCAATCTACACCGCGTTGCAGACTTCGAGCCACATTGCGAAGGATCAGCACCTGTCTCCGTTGCAGGCGTGCCTGCTGGCTCTGGTTGAAGCGCAGGAATCGCTGCCGGGGCGCAAGGCGATTATTTATTTCAACTCAATCGAGGAAGGGAGCGGTGACCCATACCAGCGGTCGGGTAAAGACAGTCACGCCAAGGCTGCGTTGAAGTCGATCATCGGCGCAGCGAACCGGGAGGGCGTGAACATCTATGTTGTTCTTCTGGAAAAGCAGAAAGATAGTTCCCAACCTAGTGTTGTGAACGAGGCATACGTAGCCGGGCAATTCGCCACAGATAGCATGGTTCCCGGACAATCCGGGTCCCATGCCAACTTTAATACCGGGAACCCGGTTACCGGGAACCAGGGCAACGGAATAAACGAACAATGGGAATTGGAACAGTCTGCGCCCTCGGCCTCGAAAAGCATCATCTCGGTGCAGGAAGACATGAATATGCTCGCGAAGCAGACCGGAGGCGATGTACTGATCGGGAGCGGGCACATGACGCGTCCAGTGAAGGATCTTGTCCGGAGCCTGACGACGTATTACGAGGCGTCCTTTGTGCCTCCTTCCGGCGTAGAGGACGGGACCTTTCATACAACCGCGTTCAAGACCTCGCGCAAGGGGCTGAGGATGCGAGCGCGGACGGGCTATCTGGCGATGCCGCCGAGTGCGGGAATCGCCGATCCGCCGCAGCCTTTTGAAGTGCCGCTAATCCAACAGGGAGTTCCCCCGGCTCTGCCGGGGAGGCAGTAGCAGTTTGACATTTTCGGGAGTCCATCCCAAGAAACTCCAAGAGGTGAGCCGCCAAGCACACATCAAGGAGAATCTGGATGGACGAGTATGAAAGCTTAAGCCACTCGAAATGGGAGTGCAAGTACCACGTTGTTTTCATCCCGAAGGGGCGCAGAAAGGTGCTATACAAGAGCCTGCGCCAGCATTTGGGTGAGGTGTTCCGCAAGCTGGCCGAGCAGAAAGAGAGCCGGATCGAAGAAGGCCATCTGCAAACTGACCATGTGCACATGATGATTTCGATTCCACCCAAGTATGCAGTGTCGACGGTAGGGCGAGATGAGGCCACGATTCGGGAGTACATTCGCAACCAGGAGAAGGAAGACCAAAGGCTCGATCAGATGAACCTCTGGAAATGACCTGCCACCGTCAAGGTGGCTCAACTCAATCGGGGCCGCGTTAGCGACCCCGCTCAAGCCGCTTTGAGCGGCTCACATCGTAAAGCCCCCGGCTCTGCCGGGGGATACTTACTGGCTCTGCTCAAGGACCGGCGGCTCCCCGAAGACGTGGATTATCGCGCCCGGGTGATGCAAATGGAGCATGTGGACGACGGCAACGTAGGTCTGCTTGCTCAGGAAGTGCCGGTGAGCGGACTCGAAGTCCGCACGGATTTGAGCACGCATCTGAGTTCGGCGCATGTTGCGGTTCTCGGTACCATCAATGACAGCGCGGGTACGGAGATCGAGCGGTTCAGCGAAGACATTACGCGCCGGTGGCCCGCCGGAAGCAGCGCCGGTACCGCGCCTGCGTTCATTTCCTTTGAGCGCAGTTTTGCGGCCCCGCCGGGCACGTACATCCTTGAAAGTGCGATTCTGGACAATAACAGCGGCAAAGCCGCGGTAAGCCGGCAGAGATTCGAAATTTCTGCTTCCCCGTCCTTGCCCGAGTTGAGCGACTTGATGGTGGTGCGTGGAATCGAGCCGCCGGACGAAGAGAGCAGCGATTCGGATTTGTTGTGGCACGGTGCGCGGCAGGTGCTGCCGAATCTATATGGGGAGTTGCCCGCAGGCGCGCATAACGTGTCGGTTTTCTTTCTTGCACATACGGATCGGAAGTCTCAGGCGCCGGCGACCGTAAAGCTGGACATTCTGCGTAATGGGGAGCCGCTGAAGGGCGAGCCGCTGACCTCGACGATAAAGGCCGACGACGAGATTTCGCCGGTGATGATGGCTTTCTCGATCAGGTCGGCGGCCAATGGAAAGTACGAGGTGCGGGCAACCCTGACGCAAGGCGAAAAATCCACAGAGAAGTCTGAGAATTTTGTCTTGCTCGGAGAGGGAGCGCAGATAGACAGCGGTGGTACCGCCCCAGGCGGCGATGCACCGATTGCCGTCGATCCACCTGCGCTGGCAACCGCCGAGCAAACGGCAGATCGTCCGTCGCAGGAAGAGCTGGACCGGATTCTTGCGGACGCGCGCAAGAACGCGCTCGACTACGCAGATGCGCTGCCCAACCTGATCTGCCGGCAGACGACGCAACGGTTTTACGATCAGACTGGGAAAGGGGATTGGAGGATCGAGGACCAGTATTTTGAGCTGCTGACCTACCTCAACCATGAAGAAGACCGGACCTTGGTTCCCACAAAAACCGCCGGAGAAATGCCGGAAAGGATAACCAACATGTTCTCCACCGGCCAGTTCGACATGTCGCTAACCGGAATCTTCAGGCCGGAGTCGAAGGCCGTATTCACGTGGAAAGAGACGGGCATACTGCGCGGGGAGCCGGCCGAGGTTTTCGACTTTCGCGTGGAACAGCAGAACTCATACTTTTTGTTGAATGCCTCCGGAGGCGTGGCCAAGGTGAGTTACCATGGCCGGATCTATATCGATCAGGCATCGCATGAAGTGAAGAGCCTCACGATGATTACAGATGAGCAACCGAAGAAATTCCCCACCGCAAGGCAGCGATCCGAGTGGACTACGACTACGTGGCCATCAACGATCACGACTATATCCTGCCGGTAAGCGCGCAGGTGGTCACGAGGATGGGCGGGAATTTGCTCAAACGCAACGATCTCACATTCAGCAATTTCCGTCGATTCGGATCGACTGTGCGGATTGTGGGGACGACGGCGTCGGAGGATGTCCCGCAATAGGGACGGGAGTGGACGGCACGGGGGACAAATGCAATTCCTAAGCCGAGAAACCGGTAATGGCGTATTGCGAGGCGAGGGCGCCCCCATCGTTCTTCGAGCTACACGGCGGGCTGGCAAGAACATTCGCTCTCGTGCTTTTGCACTGATGTTTTTATGCTGCGCTCTTACCTTCGGCTCGATCTTTGCAACCGTCGCACAAGTGGCTCCGACTTCGAGCGAACTCCTCGAGCAAGGCCGAAAGTTGCTTGAGGCAGGAAGGCTCGCCGAGGCCGATCTGGTCCTGGATCGCGCTGAGAAACTCGCTCCGTCTGATCCGGTGATCCTGACTCTGGATGCCAAGGTCAAAGGGCGGCTGGGTGAGTATTCCAGCGCCGTCGATCTCCTCAAACGCGTGATTCGGGTGACTCCGAAGTCCGCCCGGGCGCACGTTGATCTTGCAATCGCTCTCGCCGACTCTGGCGACCTTAGCAGCGCCTTGGCGGAAACCACAACTGCAATCTCTATCGCTCCCGGTCTGGTGATCGCGCACTTGAACCGGGCGCGCATTCTTAGTGATTTGAAGCAGGATCGGGAAGCCGAGGACGAGTTCGCTTTTGCGGCCCGGCTCGCTCCGGGCAATCCGGACTGTTACTTCTACTGGTCATTTGCCGAGCGGGCGCAGGGAAAATTCCCCAAAGAAGCCAAATTGCTACAGAAAGTCGTCAAGCTGGAGCCCGGCAACGTCAAGGCACATGTGAGGCTCGCAAATAATCTGCTGGATCAGAATCGGACCGCCGAAGCTGTAGCCGAGCTTCGCATTGCCCTGTCGATCGATCCCAATTCAGCTCAAGCCACCTATAAGCTTTCGCGCGCCCTTCACGCCACTGATCCCGAGGAATCACAAAGGCTGCGTGTCCAGTTCGACCGGCTCAAGGCGCAGAAATCTCTCGTTGATCAGTCCAAGGCGCTCGCTAATGAAGGGTTCCACGCGTTCACGATGCAGGATTGGCGCGAGTCAATCCGTCTTTTCAGCGAAGCGATCGAGACATGCGGAGATTGTGAGATCGAGAGCACGCTCCACCGCGATCTGGGTTTGACTCTCTGCCGGGACGGCCAGATTGAACGGGGCGCAGAAGAACTGCGCAAGGCGCTTGCACTTAACCCCGAAGATCGGGACGCCGCGAAGGGCCTGGAAGCGATTCGCGTTCTGAACAAGACCGAGTGAACGAAGACCGCCGCGGCTGGATATGGAGAACTATCTAAGACCTATCGCTGCTAGTGAAGTAGACGCGAAAGAACTCATCGATGCCCATCCCCGTTCTTCGTCGTCTGCGGCGCAGCTCAGCCCCTAGGCAAACTGCGGATCGCAGGCCGCATCTCCGACATTCAATGGCGTCTGATCAGGGCGCTCCAGCCACGAGAAACTGAGCTTTCCACTGAAGTCGTTCCTGCCGGTTAGCACGTTGGCGACGCCTTCGCTTTCCGCCCCGGCAGCCTTGCTTGGACAAAAGCGCTTCTTGAATCAGGGCCATCCCTACGGGTGGCAGTGCAACCTAAATCGAATCTGCGAATTGAAGCTAGACCCGGGTGACTTCAATTCCGAGTTTTTCGAAAGGTGCAACTGCTGAAGCAGAAGCGCCCGAATCAGTAATTATTCTGTCTATTCCCTTTGTTGGACAGAGCAGATACTTGCTGACAGAACCGAGCTTGCTATGATCGGCTACTACGACTTTCATTTTGGCGTGCTGCACCAGTTTACGCAGGACCTCGGCTTCGGCAGGATTCGTACAGGTCAACCCTTGTTTCGCGTCGATGCCGTCAACGCCGATGAACATGATGTCGGAGAAGAGCATCTCGGCCGCGGCGGTCGCGAGCGGACCGACGAGAGTGAACCAGGTTCCGCGGAGATGCCCTCCCGTCACTATAACTTCGATGTCCTTGGTGTTACTCAATTCCATTGCCATGTTCACGGTATTGGTGATGATGGAGATACCGCTGAGCACCTTAAGGCTTCGAACGACTTCAGTTGTCGTGGTGCCGCCGCTCAATGCGACTGTTTGACCTGTGCTGACGAGTTTAGACGCCGCGAGAGCGATGCGACGCTTTTCTTCGGCGAAGCTGCTCACCTTGTCCTGGAAAGAGCTGTCATTTCGAAACGGCTCGTAGAAAAGTGGTCCTATTCGCACTGCGCCGCCGCGTGTACGTCTGAGCAGGGCTCGGCTTTCGAGGTCTTCCAAATCTCGGCGAATGGTGGCAATGGACGTGCCTAGCGTCGGGCAGAGTTCGTCGATGGCGACGGTCCCCGTCTCCTGCAATCGCTGAAGGATGTATTCGTGACGTGCAACCAGGTTGTCGCTCTTTGGGGGCATTTGCAAACCAAACAAGATAATTCGTGTGGCTGCGCTCTACAATATCATGAACATGCGCGAACCGTCATCAGATGCGGTCGAAAGTCGAGAAATGTGTCATAACAAATCAGAAAGAGAAGGTGACTAGGGGCGTCTCAAAATTCTGGGGCCACGTCTCCCACGACGAAGGTGGCGCAACGTCTAGCCTCATTCAATCGGGATCGATATCGAGCTTCGTCGAACCGCGATGAAGGATTAGATAGTCTAGCGATATGACATAAAAATCATAATAAATGCTCGATTATGTGCTTTACGAATGAATAATATAATGCAAATAAGGATCAAACATCAACAGTGCGAAGGTTTGCTGCGGCTGAAGGCTGAGCGGAAGGAAGCCAATCATGAGCAGTACGTCGTGCGGGATCGTAACCCTCATCATTGCCGGTGTAATGAACGCCAGCTTTACGATGCCCATGAAGTACGCCCGCAAATGGGCCTGGGAGAACACCTGGCTCGTTTGGACAGTTCTTGCGCTCGTGGTTTTGCCTCTTGCCGCCGCTCTAGTGACCATTCCAAATCTGTCGATGGTTTACCGCTCGGCGTCGCCAAACATAATTTTCGAAGTCTGTGGCTTCGGTGCGGGCTGGGGAGTGGCACAGGTCTTTTTCGGCCTCGCGGTGGACATGATCGGGATTACGCTCGCATTTTCTATCGTCTTGGGAACATCTGCGGCCGTTGGCAGCCTGATCCCGATGGTGTCTTTGCACCGAGAATCCCTAAACAGCACAGCAGGGCTTGCGGTGCTTGGCTCAATTGCTCTCATCCTGTTGGGTGTGATGCTCTGTGCAGTTGCGGGAAGGATGCGAGAGAAACCGAACGCGCAGCTTGGTGCCTCACAAAAACAAACTTCGCGGGGACTGTTGCTTGCGATTCTGTGCGGTCTATGCGCATGCTCCATGAATCTCGGAGTCGCTTTTGGGACACCATTGGCTGAGCTAGCTCGCTCCTTTGGCGCAAGCCGACTCTATGCGACCAATGCGGTTTGGCTGCCACTGCTGGTTGCGGGCGCAGTTCCGAATGTCGTCTATTGTGTCTGGTTGTTGAAGCGAAATCGTTCCGGATTTAAGTACCGAGTGGGGCGTTCGCATTGGGCCCTGGCAGCGATAATGGCCATCTTCTGGTTTGGAAGCACGCTGCTGTATGGACTTGCTGCCGCCCAACTGGGGCCTTGGGGACCCGTACTCGGGTGGCCCCTATTCATGTCGCTGATCGTGATCACCGCGACTATTTTGGGCATGTTTGCGGGCGAATGGCAGGATTGCGGGGGATTTCCAATCCGCATTCAGTGGACGGGTGTGACTGTTCTCGTATTGGCGATTTTCATCCTTGCAGGCGCAACCCGCTATTCGCGCTAGTTCCAATGCAGGAGTACAAACAGATGTTGGCCCCGTCGCTTGACATGGGCGTGGAGTGCCCTGCTTGAATTGTGCCAGTGGAGAAGAGAGACGCTGCACACGTCGGCGCAGTCGGTATCCGAAATGCGAAATCTCAGTAAATCCTGCTAGCGACCACCTGAGAGTCAGTCGAATTCCAATTGATGCTAGTCGAACGCACCAATAGCTCAAAGGATCGGATCGAGCCGTCGGGGCGCGTTGCGCGCTCGAGAATGGCAGCTATTGTAGCTGGATGAAATAGCGCTTCGGCAGCTGCCTGGGTTCCGGCTACGTCCAGCCCCTGTAGAAGAAGCAGGTGACCACTTCCGCTTAGGTTCGGCAGAAAGCTGATCAGGGCAAAGGTCTCATGCGCCGGCTCATTCCAGCGGCTTTCAAAGGATGCTTGCTCTCCGGGCTGTGGTTTTGCATTAATGATCGTTGCGCCTTCCATGCCTTCGCGATAGACGATATGGAAGTTGGCGGATTTGTCTGCAATGGCAGCCCAGGGGTTACTGCCCACTGAACCGATGAGAATAGCGTTAGCGTCCTTTAGATCGTCAAGCCGCAGGTCGCGCGGGAAGCGAAGGAGGGCCCGCTGCCGATTGTACTCAGGCAGTCCGGCAAGGGCGGAGATAACTTGAGCGTCGACAAAGCTCGTTAGCCGTTGCGAACGCAGACCCTCGGCCCTGTGCTCATCCATTCCCGGAAGCGGCAGGTCCAAGTACCCACCCTTCATATAGTCGGCAAGTGCCATTGGACGGCGCGACAGGTCTTCAAGGAGATTGAATCCGATATCGGCCGGAACAATATAGGTGTTCCTCTTACCATCGAAGAGCGCTGCCCAGATTGGATCAGCAGCCGTTAGAGTCCGATGGGAAGTCGTGAATCGAACTGCTGCGAACCACCCGAGAGAGATGAGGGCTGCACTACACATGGTCAGCATTGATATGCTGAACGCCCAACGCGTCCAAGTCCATCGCGGCGCACTTGCCGGCGTTGCACTGAGCGCGGTTGCCGATGGCGTTGGAATGCTGATTGAATCTAGATGGGAGTTCTCATGTTCAATGGGAACAGATAGCGCCTCTACCGGCGCCAAGTGGAACTGCGGTATATAAGAGCCAGACGGGAGGTCGATTTGGACTGGGGGCCGGGTCGTTAGACTCTGATAGTACTGTGCCAACCTCCTGCGGACATCCGAAGCCTTTACACGCACCACGGAGTCGTTGCCCGTGTCGTAGTCAATCGGGCGGCCGAACATCTCTACGCCAAGCATCCGCTCGCGGAGGCAATCCAGTCGCCCGGCCAGTGCATGCTCTACAACCAGTTCAAAGAACTGCTGCGCGCGATGGCTGCCTATGAACGCATCGCTTGAAAGCAGTTCCTGGAGGTGGCTGCGCACGACAGCTATTTGTTCGCGAGAAAGCTCCGCCAGCTTCGGATCTTCCAGCATTTTGGTCTGCGGAATCACAAGGCGGAAGTCTACCACGACGAAACTACGCCTGGCTTGGCAGCAAACGCTGCGATAGGCGGGTGCTGCTATTTTATTGAAAACAAATTAAATGCGAGACGTAGCTTACAGCAAACTGTTTCGTGCATTCAGCAAATGCTCGTAACGTCGCCAAAATCTTGGCGCGCCTGCCTCTGAAACTAAATGCTTTTACCCGATAGCGCTTTCAGCACACTGCTTAATACGTTCCGCTTTTCCTGGAATCGGATACTTTCGTGACAGTTCTCGGCGGAGTGGGCAGGAATTTCACGCTGTACAACTGTCGAAGACAGAACATGGTCGAGCCAAAGACCAGCCGGAACCGAGCGCATGACGCATGAATAAGACAGACGAGAGGTAACATGCCGATGGGTGCCACATCCTGCATAAGGGAGAAGACTCAGATTTCTGGGGCAAGGGTGCTGATTCTCATTCCCCCGGAACAACGCGAAAGAATCAGCCAGTTGTTCGCCAAAGTCAGTGTGAATCTCGAAATTTATACGGCAGTCGAGGAGTTCATCACAGAGTGCTATGACACTCAGTATTCGGTGGCAATCCTCCCGATCGGCGTTATTTCTGCAAAACAACGAGTGCTCCTGACAAGTGCGCTTCGATCAATGCGACTGTGTCCATCGATCGTCGTGTACTCGCCACAAGTTGGCTCATTGGGGTGGCCGGGATTAGTCGACTCCGGAGATATAGTGTTTGTCCCCAAGCCGTTTAGCGAAGACCGGTTCCGAGATGCTGTAGGCCTCGCTGCCGCGGATTTTGAAGAGCGGTCTAAGAGACGGCAGCGTTAATGGATCTACCGCGTCAAAAGAATCATTTTCACTAGGTGAAAGCTCATATAACCGATAACCTGACATCAATGCTGCCGCGGGTCGCTTTGAATACGGGCAGACCTGGGGCTGCCAACCGTTCGCAGTGACGTCATCCATTGCGAACAAACGCTTTGATCGTTGCACAGGTTTTTCCAATGGATCGTCCGACTGGAGAGATTTGATATTTGCCAATTGCAGCGGGGACAATGAAAGTTTCTGCATAGTGAACGACGAACGGATCGAAGTCTCCCGAGGGGCTTTCGACGATGGCCTCTTCTCCCTCGATCAGGTTGAGAACATTAACTGTCCCCAGAGTATCGTGGGGTGTTGAACTCTCGAACCAGTGCCTGCGAGTTTCAATGAACTCCAACTCGTGGAGCCCCGTGCGCTCCTCGCGCCAACCCGGGCCTACATCCTTATGTTCAATCCGATTGATCAGGTTTTTCCCAACCCATTCCGTGTCGCGGTTCCAAACAATGTTTGTCAAACCATGCTCAAGATGAATCGGTCTGGGCAAACCGTCCAACCCAACGCGGCCCCAGTCCCACAACTTGAATGTGAAAATATACGGGGTTGCGCTGATCTCAAGAACCATGCTGTTTCTGCGTCGAGCAATGAATGGTGCCCGCCGGAATCAGGAAATGGTCGTGCTTTCTGGCCGGGAAGCGGTTGGTACGTATGTCTCAGCTCAAAAGACACACCGTCGTCTTGAGCCGTCTTCAACTCCCGAATCATGGCCTCTCGGTCGAGTATGAGTTTTAAGACCGAGGTATACGCTGCCATCGTCTTCGGCATCGAGTAAATAGTAGCTCTCGTCCTGCGTATATTGCATGCCGAAGTGCTCACGGATGAATTGAGTTTTCGGATGAACCTGTAGCGATAGGTTTCCACCACCCATGGTGTCGAGGAAATCGAAACGAATCGGGAACTCGGCTCCGAATCGAGAAAACACCGCGTCGCCCAATAACTCGCGCGGATAGAGAAGGGTGAGGTTCATGGCTGGAATCTCGACGCATGTCCCTCCGAAAGAAAGCAGCAAACTGTTTTCCTCGGGTACACAGTCGAAACACCATGCATAATTCGGCATCCCCGCGGGAAGGTCACAAACCTTTTCCATCCAATGGCCACCCCACGGCCCAGGATCGAAAAAGGGAACCACCCTAAAAGGACGCCGAGAGATCTGTTTCAGCCCATCCCGCACGGCGCGGCCGGTAACGAGTTTCGGGATATCTCCGTTAGTATCCAGCCAGAAATCGACCTTCTGCAACAGAGATTTTTTAAGATGGTCAGCCGCGCGCCAATCGACAAAAAACGCCCGCTTATATTTCTGTCCTGGACTCTCCTGCAAATTGTCGGCACCAAAATTCCCGATCTCGTTTCTTCTTTGGCGCTGCTGGATTTCCCAGCGTGACATATCCGCATAGATAAGGACATCCGGCTCCGGAACAACAAGAGTGGCACCAGTGCCCACCACGAGCAGCAGACCATGCTCCCATTTCGTCGCCAGATCGCGGGCATAGCCGAGTTTCCGCTCGTGGAAAAAATCCTCAATCTGAATACCGTTCATCCGGCCGAACACCGGGTCATCGCCTAGCACTTCCCCGACCATTCGCTCGATTGCTGAGGAACCCTTCAGAAGATCGGTTGTCATTATGACGGCTTCGGGCGTCAGGCCTTGTTCGAGAGTCCTCCGGAGTTCAGGTTCCAGTACGCCCGGATAGCACTCGATACAGATTACAGTTTTGGTTTGGGTGGTGAAGGTCCTCAAACGATCAAGAATTACGGGCCAGTTCTTCCAGCAATCTGCCCCGGACGGGCAGACTGAGATCACCGGGAATTTATCGTAATTCGATTTACGCGGCATTTGTCCTCGACTGGTTCGATTTCCGTTAAGATTTCAACCATGCGCAACCGCTCTCATCGCAAAGAAATCAGCGCGTTCCTGTTCTTTGATTCGGGCAAGAGCGAAGATATTCAGTGTCCAAACACGCTCATTTCACTCCGGTTCTCTCATTCTCTCCTGTTTCAGATGCAACCAAAAATAAACAATAAGCATTATGGGTCAATGCTTTACCAAGGTGCGCACTGCAAACCGCTCAGAGTAAGGCCATCCAGATGACGGTATAAAGATCGCATAACATGATCGCATGTGCAAGAAAAATCATAGAAAATGAGTGAAACATCACTATACACGCAACTGCCGGTCTCCGACAAGGCTCTGTGACCAGGCCAATTTCGATTGGAAGGCGCGATTTTCAAACGACTGATTCCCGCGCGGTTCTACTCCTTTTTTATGGAGCTGTCTTGGGAAAGGGAGTGCTACTCTCACGGTCGAAGCCTTATTTTGAAACAGTCTTTGATGCGTTTGGCCCTTCGCGGTTGATGGCAGGCTCGGACTGGCCAGTGCTCCGCCCTCGGTGATCACCCAAAAGCGGCCACTTGTTATCACCTGAAAAGCGGCCACTCTGAGTGAGGTTCAGACATTACGGCGAGGGGCGCAATAGCCTCTGTCGCATGGGTAATGTCTTGAGGCGAGAGAAGCGAGAACAGGTGATTGCGCTGGGGCGTCTTGGTTGGTCGCTTCGGCGGATTGAAGAAGCGACAGGGGTTCGTCGCGAAACGGTGGGCGAGTATCTTCGCAAGGCGGGAGTGGTAATCCGTCTTCCCGGCAGTTGGGGCGAGAAGTCGCTGGCAAAAGCGGCCGCTTTGGTGACCACCGGGTCCTCAGAGCCGGCGCCGGCAAAAAGCGAATACGAAGCAAAAGCGGCCACTCAGGTGATCACCGGCTTTTTGCCGGGTTCGGGGCCATTTTCTCGAGCGGCGAAGACTTCGGCAAGCGCCTGCGCGAATTATCAGGAACTGATCGAAGCTGAGTTGAGCCGGGGCCGGAACGCGATGGGGATCTGGCAGGATCTAGTGGACGGCCACGGGTTCGCGAGCAGCTACCAGAGCGTCCAGCGGTTCGTGCGCAATCTGCGCGAGGCATCGTCGCTGGAAGCTCGGGTGATCATCGTAACGCTGGCGGGAGAAGAGGCCCAGGTTGATTACGGCACCGGGCCGATGGTGCGCGATCCGGAGACGGGCAAGTACCGGCGCACGCGGTTGTTTGTAATGACGCTGGGTTACAGCCGCAAATCAGTGCGGCTGCTTGTCTTCCGATCGAGCGCCCGCATCTGGGCCGAGTTGCACGAGAAGGCGTTCCGCCGACTTGGTGGCTGCCCGCGTATCGTCGTTCTCGATAATCTTCGAGAAGGCGTTCTGGCTGCCGACATCTACGATCCCCGTCTGAATCCTCTCTATCGCGATGTGCTGGCGCACTACGGTGTGACGGCACTCCCCTGCAAAGTGCGCGATCCCGATCGAAAAGGGAAGGTCGAGTCGGGCGTGGCCCACGCACAAAAAACGCCGCTCAAGGGCAAGCGCTTCGAGAGCCTGGAAGATGCTCAGGCTTATCTCGATCACTGGGAAGAACGCTGGGCTGATAAGCGCATCCATGGCCGCACCAAGCGTCAAGTGGCGGCGATGTTCGCCGAAGAGAAGTCTCTTCTGCAGCAGTTGCCACTGGAACCGTTCCGTTATTACCAGTTCGGCAAGCGAACCGTTCACCTGGACGGCTGCGTTGAGGTCGAGGCTGCCTATTACGGAGCGCCTCCTGGCTGGATCAGCCGCCAGGTCGATGTGCAGTGGGATGCGATGTATGTGCGGTTACTCGATCCGCGCACCGGCGAACTGCTGCGCGAACACCTGAGCCAGAAGCGCGGCGGTCATCGCATCCGCGACGAGGATCGGCCGCGGCGTACACCGCCTGGAACGCTGGCACTGCTGGCTCGTGCTCACAAGGCCGGCCGGAACATCGGCACACTCTCGGACGCAATGTACGAACGCAAACCGGAAGAGAGCGTGCGCCGCATCCAGGGCATGCTGAACCTGGTGAAGAAGTACGGCGCCGCGTCTTGCGATGATGCCTGCGCGGCAGCGCTGGAGTTGCGCGTGCCCGAGTATCGCTTCGTGCGCCGCTATCTGGAACGTCATCCGGCGGCACAGATGACACTTCACCAGATCGATCCACTCATCCGCGAGTTGGTCGAGTATCGCGACCTGATTCAACAACGCATCGACTTCGAGGACAAAACTGCATGAACCTGATCGAACTCAATCGCGCCCTGCATCAACTGCGGCTGGGCGGCATGGTGGCCACGCTGGAAACGCGCCTCCAGCAGGCGCAAACGGAAAACATGGCGCCCATCGACTTGATCTCCACGCTGGTTTCCGATGAGCTTGCCTGCCGTAGCAAAAGGCTGCTCGACCGCCGGCACAAGCAGGCGCAGTTCCGCGACAACGACAAGCGCCTGGATAATTTCGATTTCCAATTTAATCCCAGGATGAACCGCGCACTGGTCTTCGATCTGGCTACTGCGGCATGGGTCGGAAAGCGCGAGGACTCGTTGTTTTTGGGTCCACCAGGAAGTGGGAAAAGTCACATCGCGCAAGCCATCGGACATGCCGTCATCCAACAGGGCTACCGAGTGCTTTACCGGGAAGCCCATCTACTGCTGGAAGAGCTGGCTGATGCCACGCTCGACGGCAAGCGCAAAGAGCACGTCGAACTGCTGTCGACCGTATCGCTGCTGATCATAGACGATCTCGGCATGCGCAAGCTGCCTGTCACGGCCGCCGAGGAACTACTCGAAATCATCATGCGCCGCTATGAGCGAGCCAGCACGTTGCTGACTTCGAATCGTCCCGTCGAAGACTGGGGCAAGCTGCTCGGCGACAGCGCAGCCGTCACCGCTATGCTTGACCGTCTGCTGCATCACGGCCATGTACTCAAGTGTGGTCCACGCAGCTGGCGCACCAAAGCCGGCAGCACGGGTGACGCGCAATGACAAAAGCAAAAACGAAAAGGTGGCCGGGCCTCGCCGGCCCGGCGACTTCGCAAACTCGGATCCAGATGCCTCTTGCGGAGCTTCACCATAGGAATCTGACCAAAAACACGAAACCCTCCACTATCCGGCCACATGACCGAATAGCAGAGGGTTCCAAGCACCGATTCCTGCGGAGCCAGCCCCGGCAAGTCGGCTCTGGATCGCTCCGAAAGGCGCGACCCCGGCGGAGCGAATACAAACTTAACACGTGCGGCGTTGTGCCGCGCAACTGGACGCCTTGCTCAAACTCACTGCGGCAGGGTAAAACAAATCACGTCTGAATCCACGCGAAGTGGCCGGTTTTGAACTGATAATAAGTGGCCGGTTTTAAGGTGATCACCGA
>CAVUXX010000003.1:0-1816113 GCA_963745555.1 uncultured Acidobacteriaceae bacterium
TTCGGATGGCTGAAGCAAACCGGCCCGCTGCGCCAGGTCAAGTTGCGAGGTCTGGAGAAAGTGGACTGGCTATTCGTGTTCAGTTGCGCGGCGCACAACCTGATCCGGCTGCCGCGACTGATGGCTCAACCACCGGAAATGCTCCGGGAGAAGTGTGCCTAAGCAACGGTTGCGAGCCTCGGGGATGATTCCCTGAGGCTCGCAAACACCTATAAACACCGGCAAGAACTGTACTTCAAACAGATTTCGAACAGGAAGAAATGAAAATCGCCAGGAAAGACGCCGCAATTAGGCGAATTTCAACGAGTTCCTAGCGCAGCCAGTGGCGCCCAAGGCGCATGCGGTTTCGTAGCTCTTCAGACCAAGGACTCGCTGCAAGCCCAGCGCGCTGGCGCCGTTCTTCTGTGTTATTATCCACCACATCGCACGGAACCAGACTGTTAGCGGAGTATGGGTGTCCTGAAAGATAGTGCCGGCTGTTACCGATACCTGCTGCCTACAACGTTCCGGCCATCGCGCACAGCTCTATCAGCCGGTGCCAATCCGCAGAGTTGCGCGCCAGACGCGACACCTCCAGCCCCATAACGATCCCGGCACGCTCGCGCAGGGCGTACTGGCGCAACGTGCTCTCCGTCTTCTCGATGACTTGGCGTGCAGTGGACTGGCGAATGTAGAGGTAGGCATCACGTTCGAGATGCGCACTTGTGACCTTTATGTCCGGCATGGGGACGCCTCTTGACGGGGACTGAGAATCAAGTTGGCAATGAGCTTTACCACCATCAATGAACCGGCAGTCACGTGCTCGGCCGGTTTCGGAACCAACGCCAACGGCGCATGAGGAAGAGGCGCCACAGGATCGCGTCTTCCCAGCGCCATGCGGCGAGGCCGTATCGAATCAAAACGCTGAATCTGGCGACAGGTGCACCAGGTCGCTCGATCCCGAACAGCTGCTGCCGCAATACCTCGTAGTCCTCGCCGGCGCATGAAGGGATCAATTGGGTCGCTGCGGTTCACGCCGGTTTTTTTTGACCTGCAGAGCACGTTCGAGACTGCGGCGATGCACGCTGATACCGAAGTGCTGTTGAATCTCTCGCACGCACTGCGCGGTGGTAAGAGTTGGGTCCGCGGCCTTTAACATGAGAACGTGCTGGAGAACTTCGTCGGAGAGCTTGTGGCGTCTCTTCGGGCCAGGCAGTTGCGGTAGCAAGCCAGCGAGACCCTCCTCGGTGAACGCGGTCTGGGCGTGATAGAACGTCGGGCGAGAAACGCCGAAGGCTTGCTTCGCCTCCATGATCGAGCGACCTTCGATGCGATGCCGACGCAACATTTCGTAGCGCGTTTGCAGAAGATCCCGAGCGTCGAAGAAAGGGTTGTTCAGGAAAGCGGATCGACAATCGCTTCGGGGTGCGGGTTGAGAGTTCCGCTGCGGTCCAGTTCTGCTGTCTTGGCATCGACCTTCTGGCGCTTCGGCATCGTTTCCCTTCTTTGCAAATATGTAAGTAAATATACGCCGCTCATATTTATATTAGTGTTACATAGTATAGGCGGCAAAATAAGATTTACGCATGATTAATACCTACCTTCTTGGCCGAATGAAGAACCAACCGTTCTTGAAGCTCCAATAGATCGGCCACGCGAAAGGGCGCGCGTCCCGCCGACGCTCCCGGGAGGGGATCGGGAGGCGCAACATCAGTTAAATTCGTCGCGAAAGAGCGCTGCGTTCCGTTACCGTCAAAGTAGAAGACCCGATCCGTGCTCCATGTCTTACGACGCTCAAGGAACTCATAGCGCGTTCCATGCAGCGGATGGAAAGGACGGGTTATAGTGAACCAGTCACTCTCATCCTTGGGATCAGATGTAGTCGATGGTGTTCGACAATAACCTCGCCGAGAACTCGATGCGGCCCACAGCGATGAAGCGTTCATTGTGCCCCTCCTTCTGAAGTACTGATAAACATTGGGAGTTGGCTCTCGGCATTAAATCGACACGGGCGATGTTTGCGGGCGATGGCTGCAACAACTGCCTCACTTTGCAGATCGCTGGCCCGGATTTGGTATGGAGCGTCGGGTACAACCTGGTCAGCATGCAGAATCCGCTCGTTGATTAGGCGCCGGATGAAGTAATGAGTGACGCCAAGCAGCTTCGCAGCTTCAGACATCGTCAACCACTCGCCATTCTTCTCGGCGGATCGATAGGCGTGGATACCATGCTCGCGCCTCACAGTACTTACGCACTGTGCATTCCACGTCATGCCCTGACCCGTGCGCATACCCATACGGTTGAGCGATGCGGCGATATCTTGGTCGGACCATCTGCAAGACATGCTTCCGATCACGGCGAGCGCCTCTTCAGAGGTGCGACGACCGTGCTCACCCGTTCTTGGCTTACGTATCCGAAGTTGTGAGTGCTGCCCTCCTTGCCAATGAATCGTCAAAATGATTTCACGCCCCTTCTCATCCACGTCGGCGACGATGTCGGTAATCAAGGCTCTCACGAGTTGCTGGCGAGCGCGCATGGTTACACCGGGAGCGTTCCAGGCGGTTTCAAGATCTTCGGCAAGCCCGGTGAAGTCCGGTGCAGCAGTGCTTTCTTGCGCAGACGCAGACATGGCATCAACCCGCGCCTGGCAAGCTTGAACGCGACGCAGTGTGCTTTCCCAACTCTTTTCCAACTGCGCAGCGATCAGACGGTTCTCCGGGTCACAGGCGGCATAGCGCCGCTCAGCAAGCGTGGCTTCATTAGCGCGCCTGTTCGAGTTCCAATTCCACAACGCGCTGCTGTTCGTTCAGAGTCTGCAAATGCATACGCTCCGCCTCCATTTAACATCCTCGACTTTGCTATAAGCGTTGGCAGCGATCTGCTTCTGGTTGCGCTCAAACTCTTCCCAGTCTATATAGCCCTTGTGGTGGTCTTTGATGAATACTTCCCAGTCGTCGAACGGCTTGCCATGGCCATAGCTCCGGTGCGCTCGCCCATCCTGAATCACCGTCCGCTTCTCGCTCTTGCCGTACACATACACTCCAGCATAGAAGGGGTTCTTGAGAACTGAGATCACGTTTCGGTAGCGTATCAGGGTCCAGTCGAACGACACCAACGTCCGGCCATCGGAGGGCCGCGGGAAGTGGATCTTCGCCGCCCGCAACGCCAGAAATACCTGTCGTGCACTACCGATTTCACGGAAGCGCGAAAAGATCAGCCGGATCACTTCCTGCAGGCGTTGATCCGGATCGAAATCCAGACCAAGCTCACGATGCCAGACATAACCTATCGGCACGCTGATTCGTAACTCTCCGCGCCTGGCCTTGGCGCGAACCGCCTCGAACATCCGAGAACGCAGCACGCTTATTTCGAATTCGCTGATACTCCCCTTCATGCCCAGGAGCAACCGATCGTTGGCGCGGCACGGATCGTATACACCGTCCGGATCGATCACTCGCGCCTCGACCAAACCGCAAAGCTCCAGCAAATGATGCCAGTCGCGTCCATTCCTGGCGAGCCGGGATGCGTCCAGACATAACACAGCACCAACTTCTCCGGCGCAAAGCCAGGCTACCAGCTTCTCAAAGCCCGGCCGGGCTACCGTTCCAGTGGCGGAACGGCCAAGATCGTCGTCAATCACCTCTATGTCACGAAAGCCCAACCGTCTGGCCTCGCCAACCAGATCGTACTGCCGTCGCTGACTCTCGAGATTCATTTGCACTTGCGCCTGGGTCGACTGCCGGACGTAGACCACGGCCTTGCGTTGGAGCACCACTGCAGGCAAGAGTTCAGCGTTGATCATCGCTGGCCTCCTGATCTGCGCCGCCGGCGGCCAACATCAGAAGGTTGGCCAGGCAACTCAGCGCTCGCGCCTTCTGCGATGGATTCATCCCGGAAAGCTGGACTGAGGTAAACGCCAGGCTGCTCTGATGTGGTGTCACGGCCAGCACCTGAAGCGGCCGCCGAATGATCTCGTAAGTCGGACTCATCGCACTCCTCCTGAACGAAAGTGGAATCGTTGGAGGAGATTCCTCGCAAACCGCGATCAACCAGCCGATGATGCAGTTCTCGCAGAGCGGACACAGAGACTCGCGGCTCACCAAGCTTCATGCCCACGCAGACCGCTGGATCCAACATCCATGCGGGGACCACCGTGACCAGGCCAGAGCCATCTTCCACGTGGACAACACCCCCTGGGCCGCGTCGTTCGCTATCTCGATAGCGAACCTTCCGCCCGTAAAGTGGATGCCACCGATAGTGAATCTTTAATTCATCACCGACATGGGCAGAATGTCTGGGGAATCGCGGTCGGCAGAGGCAACTGGATCCATATCGGGAGTGAGCAGGCCGGGCCGCGTGTGGCCGCTATTGTCTCTGTGATCGAAAGCTGTCGCCGCCTCAACACCCCGCTACGCAATTACCTCGCCGACATCTTGCCGGGGTTTGCCAACGCGCCCTTTCAGAGCTTCGCTGATCGTACCCCTGCCGCCTGGGCCGCAAAGCACCCGCCGATAATGCACCATTCGTTGGCCTGACGCTTACCCTCGGACAACCTTGGTTACGCTCCAGTTGAGTACCCCAAATAAAAACCTGAACGAGCTGCGCACTATGTATTGCGGACTCTTGCACGAGTGATGTACCTTTTCTCTCACTAGGCAATCTCAATTCCTCCGCCTTGTGCCGTTATTTTGCATTATTCCCCTTGTGTAATTTCTAGAACGAAGGTCTGACATGTGCGTGGTTGGGCTGGAATTGCGATGCTCCGGTAGTGTATTCGCCCACCTGGTTGCTGTTGGTGCCCTGGTTTGCATGCTGCTCGCCTTGTCAGCTGTGGATGCGTCAGCAAAGTCTAACCCTCTGAGTATCGTTACCTCATCGCTGCCGAGCGGACAGGTGGGGACAGCCTACAGCGCAACACTTGCCGCCAGCGGGGGAACATCGCCCTATTCGTGGAGCCTCACCAGCGGCACTCTACCTGCGGGTCTCACTCTGAATGCTTCCACAGGTGCGATCAGTGGCACTCCTACCGCAACGGCCAACGCCACTGCGCTGACCTTTATGGTTACCGATTCCAGCGTCCCCATGCAGAGCAAATCGGTCAATCTTACTCTGACGATCGCCGGGCCGATCGGCACAATTACCGCGGTACAAAGGGATATATTCCCGGGCCTGACGTGTGCGCCTGCTTGTCCTGCCGAGAAGATCACCGCGACCGGCGCTGGGAACCTTCTATTTGTGGCAGCGCTCAATGCCGGGAATGGCTCGGCCACGGCCAACATTGCCAGCATCAGTTGCACTCCCAGTTGCGGAACCTGGGTATACCCCGGAGCAGCCTGCCGGGCGTGGAGTTCTCCATCGGCAGGAGAGGACTGCGCTTACGTTCTCTCTTCGTCGGCAGGAGCCACGTCCATCACGGTCACGATGTCGGCTACATCCAATATCAGTCAGAGCTTGTCTTTCAGGGAATATCGCTCTACGGCAGGAGCCTTCGGCCTCAGCGGAGGTCCGTCAGCCAGTCTGCTGAGTGCGTGTACGTCTTGTCTGACGCCCAACATCAGCGTGACCGGTAATAACGTCATCATCGCCGGAGGGACTCCTGACCACGTCTTTACCGCAATGGCGGCTCCATTTGCCAACGTTCAGAGTGATAACAACGGCGCGATGATCGGAGACAACCTGAATACGGCTTCTGGATCGGGTGCAGCCATCACGGAAAACGTCAGCGGGGTTGCTTCTGTGTTCACGATCGGCTTTATCACGCCGGCGGCGCTGGCCATCACCACGACATCGCTGCCGAGCGGGCAGGTGGGGACAGTCTACAGCGCAACACTTGCCGCCAGCGGGGGAACATCGCCCTATTCGTGGAGCCTCACCAGCGGCACCCTTCCTGCGGGCCTGGCTTTGAATGCGGCGACGGGCGCGATCAGTGGCACTCCTACGGCAACGGCCAATGCCACCGCACTCACATTTATGGTCACCGATTCCAGCAACCCCGCGCAGAGCAAATCGGTCAACCTCACCCTGACGATCGTCTCACCAGCGACGTTGGCCATCACCACGACATCGCTGCCGAGCGGACAGGTGGGGACAGCCTACAGCGCAACACTCGCGGCCACCGGGGGAACATCACCCTATTCGTGGAGCCTCACCAGCGGCACCCTGCCTGCGGGTCTCACTCTGAATGCGGCCACGGGCGCGATCAGCGGCACTCCTACGGCAACGGCCAACGCCACTGCGCTCACCTTTATGGTTACCGATTCCAGCGTCCCCATGCAGAGCAAATCGGTCAATCTTACTCTGACGATCGCGCCGGTGACGTTGGCCATCACCACGACATCGCTGCCGAGCGGACAGGTGGGGACAGCCTACAGCGCAACACTTGCCGCCAGCGGGGGAACATCGCCCTATTCGTGGAGCCTCACCAGCGGCACTCTACCTGCGGGTCTCACTCTGAATGCGGCGACGGGCGCGATCAGTGGCACTCCTACGGCAACGGCCAATGCCACCGCGCTCACATTTATGGTTACCGATTCCAGCAGCCCCGCGCAGAGCAAATCGGTCAACCTCACCCTGACGATCGCCGGGCCGATCGGCACAATTACCGCGGTACAAAGGGATATATTCCCGGGCCTGACGTGTGCGCCTGCTTGTCCTGCCGAGAAGATCACCGCGACCGGCGCTGGGAACCTTCTATTTGTGGCAGCGCTCAATGCCGGGAATGGCTCGGCCACGGCCAACATTGCCAGCATCAGTTGCACCCCCAGTTGCGGAACCTGGGTATACCCCGGAGCAGCCTGCCGGGCGTGGAGTTCTCCATCGGCAGGAGAGGACTGCGCTTACGTTCTCTCTTCGTCGGCAGGAGCCACGTCCATCACGGTCACGATGTCGGCTACATCCAATATCAGTCAGAGCTTGTCTTTCAGGGAATATCGCTCTACGGCAGGAGCCTTCGGCCTCAGCGGAGGTCCGTCAGCCAGTCTGCTGAGTGCGTGTACGTCTTGTCTGACGCCCAACATCAGCGTGACCGGTAATAACGTCATCATCGCCGGAGGGACTCCTGACCACGTCTTTACCGCAATGGCGGCTCCATTTGCCAACGTTCAGAGTGATAACAACGGCGCGATGATCGGAGACAACCTGAATACGGCTTCTGGATCGGGTGCAGCCATCACGGAAAACGTCAGCGGGGTTGCTTCTGTGTTCACGATCGGCTTTATCACGCCGGCGGCGCTGGCCATCACCACGACATCGCTGCCGAGCGGGCAGGTGGGGACAGCCTACAGCGCAACACTTGCCGCCAGCGGGGGAACATCGCCCTATTCGTGGAGCCTCACCAGCGGCACCCTTCCTGCGGGCCTGGCTTTGAATGCGGCGACGGGCGCGATCAGTGGCACTCCTACGGCAACGGCCAATGCCACCGCACTCACATTTATGGTCACCGATTCCAGCAACCCCGCGCAGAGCAAATCGGTCAACCTCACCCTGACAATCGCTCCGTTCGCTATCTCCGTCTCGCTCTCGCCGAGAGGTGCCGGCCTCGCTATCACTCAGAACTTGACCGTTACCCCAACGACAAACGACGGCGCCGGCGTGAACTGGTTTGCAGGCGGCTCGAGTTGCAGCGGGACGGGCTGCGGGACGTTTTCTCAGGCGAGCACGATGAGCGGAGTACCCGTGACGTATACCGCACCGGCATCCGCCGGCATTTATACCATATCAGCCACCAGTATTACTGACGGGTCGACAACCGCATCAATCAATGTCGCCGTCACCGACCTCGCGGGCGTTACGACCTATCACAACGATCTGGCTCGCGACGGAGCGAATACGCAGGAGTATTTGCTGGATACCTCGAATGTCACCTCGACAACCTTTGGCAAACTCTTCTCGTGCACTGTCGACGAAGCAATTTATGGGCAGCCTCTCTGGGTGCCGAACCTGACCATCTCCTCGGCCAAACACAATGTAATTCTCGTTGCCACCCAAAACGACAGTCTCTACGCCTTTGACGCGGACACGAACAGCACTCCGTGCACTCCGCTGTGGCACGCTAACCTGATCGATTCGGCACATGGCGCCAACGCCGGCGAAACTTCCGTGCCGTCCTCCGGAAGCGGTGCGCTCGTCGGACAAGGCGGTGGCGATATTGCGCCTGAAGTCGGCGTGACCGGCACTCCTGTCATCGATCCGGCAACTAACACGTTATATGTTGTGTCAAAATCTGTGATCGCCTCAGGGCCGTCCTTTTATCAGCGCCTTCACGCAATCGATCTGCTGACCGGCAATGAGAAGTTCACCAGCAGCCCTGTCACGATTGCCGCCACCTATCCCGGCACAGGAGACGGCGGCACAACCACGACATTCGTGGCACGGCAAGAAAATCAGCGTCCCGGCCTGGCTCTGGTCAACGGGGTGATCTATGTAGCATGGTCATCCCACGAGGACACCCCCCCTTGGTATGGCTGGGTCATTGGCTACAACGAAAGCGATCTTTCCCGCGCAAGCATATTCAATGACACTCCCAACGCCGGCATGGGAGGCATCTGGATGAGCGGCGGTGCGCCTGCGGCCGACTCTTCCGGCAATCTCTATCTCATCACCGGCAATGCCAACTTCGATGCCACCAGTTCCTCCGCGCCGAACAACGACTACGGCGATTCATTTCTGGAGCTGACCGGCGGCTTGAGCGTTTCGCAATATTTCACACCGTCGGATCAGGCCACAGACAACTCTCAGGACAACGACTTTGGCGCCGGAGGCGCCGTTGTTCTAGTCGATCTCCCGGCGAATGGCAGTAACCCTACACACCTGGTCATCGGCGGTGGCAAGGATGGCTCTCTCTACCTTCTGAACCGCGACAATATGGGCGGTCTTGGCGATTCCAATGCCTGGCAACAAATCTTGCTCCCCAACGGCATCTTTGCCACCGGCGCCTTCTGGAATTCCAACTATTATCTCGCCACGATAGGTGGGTCGCTGCAGGCGTTTGCTCTCAGTTCCAGCACGGCCAAGTTGACCCCGTCGCCCAATGCCACTTCGATGACATTTGGCTTCCCCGGCTCAACTCCATCCGTATCGTCGATGCCGGACAATACCAACGGCATCGTCTGGGCGCTCGACAACACCAACTATTGCACGCCACAATCTCCTGGATGCGGCCCGGCGATTCTTCATGCCTTTGATGCAAACGACCTCGCTACTGAGCTCTGGAACAGCACCCAGGGCATCGGTAACTCCGCCGGCAACGCGGTCAAATTCACAGTTCCCACGGTTGCGAACGGCAAGGTCTACGTGGGCACCAGGGGAAACAATACCGGCGGGGCGGACAGCGGCACATCGATCCCTGGCGAGCTCGACGCGTACGGTCTGCTCCCGTAGGGAACGGTCTGTGAATCCAGGTTCTGCCGCTGGCAACGATGTCAAAGCATATAGGCGCTCACCGTCGAAGGCGGTGAGGCGATGGTTGCTGATGGCCGTGCGGTGGCTGTAACTCTCCGGCATGCGATGAACCAGGAACTTCCGTTCAGGCGGCGGTAGGGGCACTCCATTTTGGAAAATGCTTTGAACCCCAGGAGATTTTCACCAACTTCTGGCCAAGAATCATGGCTGGCTTTTCAATCACATAATGGAAGACGCTCGCCAGGACCAGAACTCCGATTAGATAAATTGGGAAATAGCTGAACGTCAAATGGCCTCGAGAGCTATAGATCAAAGCAAATAGAAGCGTGGCGTGCACGAGATAGACACTGTATGAAATCCTCCCCAGATAGCGGATGGCGCGGCAATTCAATAATTTCTTGAAAGGTCCGGAGAAGATGGCTAGCGTGATTACCAGCAGAGATCCAAGCGCTACGCTCCAGTCTTGTGTCTTTTGCACGGACAGGATCGCAGCACTCGCCTCTGGAATATTGAATGGATGATAGTAGAAGAAGATAGCAAGAAGAGAGAGGAGAAACACAAAGGTGAGCGGCAATCTTCTATATCGCTCCTGAATGCACTCCCGATTCTTAGCCAGCATTGCTCCCAGAATAAAAAAGCTCATATAGTGCAGCGTATCGACGGATTGATATCCCGGCGAATTCAAATTCAAGAGCCGGAAGATCAGATGATAATGAACTGACAACAGCGATGAGAAAATTGCGAAAACGAGCATCCACTTATTCCGAAACTGTAGAACGGCAATCGCCAGGAATGGAAATAGGAGAGAGATGCGCATTTCATAAACCAACGACCAAAAAGCAGTGTTGAATGCCTCCCATCGGTAGTTACCCAGAAACAAAATATGCTGCATAACTAGGTGGAGATTTGGCGCCTGATTCCAGGTGGAATTTACCCATTCATGGTCTGTGACGAGGCCATGGTCATGAAAATTCATCGCAACAGCCAGCGTTAAGGCACCCAGATAGGGTAGATAGATGCGGCAGATTCGCTTGACGAGGAATTTGAAGTAGCTCAATCTGTTGCTGCGCTCATATGGCAGAAACAGCACGAACCCGCTCAAAACGAAAAAGAGAATCACAGCGTCGTGGCCGGTGACGAGAAACCGTAGCGGCGAATGCCAGAGACTAAGGAAAAATGCGGCGCTCACACCAGACGCAAAATGACCCAGAACCACGGTGCAGGCAGCCAATCCGCGCAGAGAATCAAGTTCATTAAATCTCTGGGACGCAGGCGCAAAGGCAACAATCTGCTCCTTCGGCACTGGTTCCTGCGAACCGTGCAGCTTTGTGACCGCTTTTGGAAGCGTAGACATGCATCCGGCCAAACAGGGCCTGGGGCCCGTGTTCGATGCGCGGCTATAGAGGCGCCGTCGAGTGAAGGCAGAACTCGTGGGTAGTGTCGGCTCGGAATGTCCAAGATGCGATTTGCCGCGGCCAATGCGGGTATCGCTGTCGAACAAATCTCGTATTTAGTTACAGACCGGCAAACGCTTTCCAAGAGAGACAACTTCCGTTCGCCGAAGATTACATTGGACAGGCGCCGATCAACACTTAAAAAGCTGAAGTGCTTCTGCTACCCTTCTGTTGGACGAAAATGCTACCCCATTTCCTCTATTCGCGCAACTATGCGTCCGGTCGCCCTTAAGTTCCAATTCGAACACTCCTCCAGTCGAAAAGCCATTGCGCAGTTTCTTCCGCCCTGGTTTGCGCTTTGAAAGTTGAGGTTGGTTGTTCGTATCCGTCTGAGCAACGCACCCTGTTGTACGGCTTCGTTTGATGGTGGACTTGATGTATGAGCGAAGCAGGAGTGGTGCGGAGACGGCGCAGTCATGCCGAAGCCGAGGCGCTGGTTGCGGAATTTGAAGCCAGTGGATTGCTGCGTGAGGCATTTTGCCAGCAACGCGGCCTGGCAGTAGGAACGCTGGATAAATATCGTCGACGTGCGCACAAGGGACAGCAGTCGAGTTGCGGGCCGATGCTTCCTGTGGAAGTCGTTTGGTCCACCGGACAAAATCCAAACAGAGATGCGGGGCGCGAGGGTGTTCTGGTGGTTGAGTTGCGCGGCGGGCGTCGAATCGAAGTGCGTCGCGGGTTCGATGCGGGAACTCTAGAGCGCCTGCTGACCGTATTGGACAGGGCGTAGACGGTGTTTGGGTTTGGACCGGCGACGCGGATCTATGTCGCAGCCGGCGCGACGGACATGCGCAAGCACTTCAATGGGCTCTACGGTCTGGTGCGCGATCATCTGGGCTGCACTCCGGAGAGCGGCCACGTTTTCATTTTCACGAATGCACGGCGCAACCGCTTGAAACTGGTCGTCTATGACGGCAGCGGGCTTTGGGTATGCGCGAAGAAATTGGACAAGGGCTGTTTTTGGTGGCCAGATGCGGACAGCACGGTGAAGAAGATCGTGCTCAGTCATGAAGAGCTGACGCTTCTGCTCGGGGGCATCGATCTAAAGCAAGCAACGCCGCGAAGGTGGCACCGCGTTATGCACAATGCGGAACCAGATGAGTTACGAAACACCGCATGAACACTGCACGAAATGATTGCATATGCGCAGAGAGCATGCTATGAAATGAGCATCGTGAGTGACAACGTTCCATCTTCGGCGCCGTCCACTCCGACCCCTGAATCTTCTTCCCACGCCGAGCTTCTCGAACAACTGAAAACACAAGTGCCGGAGGCACTATTTGCGATGGTGAGCGGAAGGTTGAATGCCTACGCTCACGAGTTGGCATACTCGAAGCTGAAGATCCAGGTCCTCGAAGAGCGTCTTCGTTTGCAGCGGATCGAAAAGTATGGTCCGAGCAGCGAGAAGCTGAGTAGTTTGCAACTGGAGCTGCTGGAACAAGAGCCCGGCGTCAGTCGCGAAGAAGTGGTTGCCGAGAGCGAGCGCGAAGCCCCGCCGCCAGCTTCTGAACGGAAGAAGCGTCGGCATCCCGGCCGTCAGACTCTGCCCGCCGATCTTCCCCGTGTGGAGCGCGTGATTGCCTGCACTCCAGAGCAGTGCGTCTGCGGCAACTGCGGCCGCGACACCACGGTGATCGGCTACGAAGTGAGCGAAGTGCTGGATGTCGAACCGGCCCGGTACTTCGTCGAAGTGACCAAGCGCGAGAAGAGGGCCTGCAAAACCTGTCCCGAGCAAGGCGTGATGGCTGCGCCTCTCCCTGACCGGATCATCGATAAGAGCCTCGTGTCGGATGAAGTAATCATCAACACAGTGGTGAACAAGTACTGCGACCACAGTGTGTCCCGAAGATGTCGGCCTGTTTGGCGACGTCGAACTATACAGAAGATGAGGGTAGGTCCCTCGACGGCGGCGATCAGGAGCCGCTTTCAAACTACCGTGTGCTGCTGTCGTTAAGAGCGATGGTGGTGAGCGACATGGAAACGACGGGACATGATCTCGTCAAGTGCGATTCAAGGAGACGAGCGCAAGCAAACCGCCGATGAACTGCCGAAAGCGTAAAGACGATGTCAGAACCGGAGTTGGTGGTCTCTCTGGGATCAAGTACGGGCGGAGTCCTGAAGACCGGCCCGTGCGACATCCGGCTCGAGGTGGCGTGAACTTGAATCAGGCTTCTGTATGGAACGGGAGAACCTGTCGTCCTGTTGCTAAGGGAGAAGGCCAAGTGGTGAACCCCATGAGGTCGAGAGTACCGATTACAGGGCACAGGGACAGAACGGCTCGTAGTAGGGAAGAGGACTCTGTAACGGAGTCGGACCGAAGGGGCCGTGGTGTTGATGCTTTAGCGGTGGCCAACCGGTTTCGGGAGGAGCCGCATGACTAAAGCAAAGCCGTTCGACATTCCGAAGCGGGAAGTCTGGGAGGCGTGGAAGCATATCCGCGCCAACCAGGGAGCGGCCGGAGTAGATGCACAGTCGATACAGGACTTCGAGGCTGGGCTTGCTGCCAACCTCTATAAGCTCTGGAATCGGCTGTCTTCGGGAAGCTATCTTCCGCCACCAGTACGCAGGGTGGACATCCCAAAAGCGAATGGCGGGACGCGGCCCTTAGGTATTCCGACGGCGGTTTCATAATGCACTTCCTTCCTCGGGCTTTGGGGATATGGGGATGTGAGGATTAATCCGCTTTGAGTTCTGTACCCATTCCCGGAGCCTCTGTTCATCGGTGGCGTTGAGTGTGATCCAATACGGGGACCCGGCGTTGAGTCTACGCGCCTGAAGATGAGCCTGCTCGATCCAGTAGTAGACAACGCCTTCACGGACACCAAAATGTTCGGCTACCTGTGCGGTGGTCAGCTCTTCCGGTTTGCGCAGCATAGGAGGAGGGATTCGGTAAGTGAAGCGGATCTCGCGGATGATTTGAGTCGTGAACGTCTTGCCTGTGGCGCTGATCGAACCTTCCCGGCGAAACTGTTCAGCGATCTCGGCGTCAGTGAAGTGGCGCGCCAGCTCCCGCACACGATCGACAACTGCGGCAGGATAGCGCACGCGATCCGCTGCGCTGGGAGGACGCTGGAGCGTGATGTCCGTGCATGCATTCCCCTGCCAGCGGATGTGGACAAGAAGCTGTTTGGGTACAGAGCCCTTCTCTACCGTGATATCCCGGATGAGAAGACGCAGTATCCGTTTGCGGTCTTTGCTCTGCGTAGTAGGAGCGTGCCACAGCTTTGGCAGATCCTTGGCCAGGGCCAGCACTTTCGCCTTCTGCTCAGAGGTCGCAACGCGTGCATGTCGCTGCTGAAACTCCGCAGCCTGTTTTCTGAGCTCTTCCAGCTGCTGCAGCGCTGTATTCCAGCGCCGCTCCAGAGTGGCCGCCACCAGCCGCTGCGCCGGATCTACCTCCTCATAGCGCCTCTCCGCCAGGGCAGCCTCATACTCGGCGCGTTCCAACCGCATCTTCCACTGCTGCCCAAGATCGTGGTCACGAGCTTCCAGCTCTTCCAGAGCCGCCACAGCCAACTCCAGCTGCGCCGGCTGGAGAGCCTTCAGGGCCTCTTCGGTGACAGCCTGGTCGAGCAGGTCGCAACGAAAGCTCAGACAGTCCCGCTGCGCCAGACCTTCGCGGCGTAACCTGTTACACAGATATGTCGGGTAAATGCCGCTGTTGCCCGTGTAGCGGACCGTGAGTGCTCGACCGCAGTGTCCACACATCAACAGCCCCTGCAGCAGCGCCAGGCCTTCCCGTGCCGGACCACTCAGCATCGTCGCTCCGCCATTGGTACGATTCTTCTCCAGCTGTTGCTGGTTCTGCAAGTACTCGTCCCAGCTGATATACCCTTCATGGTGTTTTTCCAGACGAACACGCCATTCTTCTATCGGTGTCGCGCAGACCCGCTTCTGCACTTCACCCGTGGAACTGATGCGACGGCGATATTGATAACGGCCAAAAACATACATCCCGGCGTATGAAGGATTTTTGAGGATGTTAAGCGCACGACTGTGCGTCAGGCGTCCCCAGATCAGCTTGCCATCCCATGTACCACCGTAGGCGCGCCGAGGAAACCGCAGTGCGCTTGCTGCAAATTGCTGCACAATTCCGTAAGCAGTGCCTGTCTCGCGGAAGAAGCGAAACACCAGGGCTACTGCACCCCGCACCTCTTCATCCGGATCCACCCCGGTCCGTCCTTCCTCGTCAAAACAGAGCCCCACCGGAAGAGGAAACCGCAGCTCTCCCTTCTTTGCCTTATTGAGCTTGCCACCCAGGAGGCGCCCGCGCAATAAATGAAGCTCGGCCTGAGCCATTGTCCCTTTTAATCCCAATAAAAGACCGTCGTTGAAATCCGCCGGGTTGTAGCAGCCATCTTCGTCGATCACCAGCGTATCGGTCAGTGCACACAACTCCAGCAATCGATGCCAGTCCAAGTTCGAACGCGCTAGTCGCGAGACCTCCAGCGCAAACACCGCGCCCACCTGTCCCATCGAGACTTCCGCTACCAGAGTCTTGAAATCCTCTCGCCCCGTAATCTGTGCTCCTGACTTGCCCAGATCCCGGTCCAAAATCTGAACCGTCGACCAGCCCAATTGCAGGGCCTTCTCTCTCAGCGCATACTGGCGCTCCGTGCTCTCCTGATGGTGACGGACCTGCGCCAGCGTCGACTGGCGCACATACACATAGGCAGTCTTGCTCAGGTGTTGCTCGCTGATCGTGGTATTCATCGGCTACCTCCAAAGAGAATGAACTCTCCCGGTCGCCATCGAGCCAGCATGTGAGCATATTGGCGAGAAACGCGCCGCCTAACTCCACATCGATCGGGGCGTGGACGGCAGCGGCTGACTCGCTCACTGTGCCTCTCTAAAGCGCTTCGCGACGGCGCAGGAGTTCGCGGTTGATCTCGCAGATCGTTTCCAGAATCTCGCGGCTGCGGTGATAGTTGGCAAGAAACTCTGCAGTCTGTTCGTAGGCATCCTGAGGCACGTAATCCATTTGCGGCCGCTGGCCAGGATAGCTTACGGACAGATAGTACTTGGGACCATGTCCAGGCCCGTCTGCGCACTTGCATCCCGGCTTGCCACAGCGCTTGTATCGCTCGATGAGGGAGCCCCGCAGGATCGATTTCAGTGGCGGCAGCTGGCGTACAAGAGCGTTGCGGCGTTTTCGCAGTGCGGCGGCAGGTTCTTTCTGAATATCTATCAGACCACGCATATAACTGGTCTGATAATAATGCAATCAAAAAACTCCTTGTCAACATTTTTCCTCCCTGCCTGTCAGGTGTTCCAGAAGAGTAACCAATTCGAATAACGATTCTGCATCGAGACGGCAAGGCGGGAAACTGAGTGAGTCATGAACCGACGGATCCGCCCAGTCGGTAAACTCTCGCGCGATGCCGAAACTGCCGTGTTCGCGCTCACGGAGAATCAATGTGTCGACGCCAGCTACGCGTCGCTTCTTGAGTACTTCAAAGCGTTGCCCTCGGAGCGGATGAAATGGGTGGCGGATCTCCGCCCATCCCAAATTCGAACTGGGGGACAGTGCAGTTTGCACTGACCGTCCCTACGGTCGCTGATCGCATCGCTCAGGAGGTGGTCCGTCGATACCTTGAGCCCTTAGTGGAACCGAAATTCCATCCGGACTCATACGGGTATCGCCCTGGCCGGTCGGCAATCGACGCGATTCGCGTCGCGCGTCAGCGCTGCTGGCGCTACGACTGGGTTCTGGATCTGGACATCAGGGGATTCTTGGATCCATCTTCATACTGCCCCCATATTCATGAAGTAGCTGCAAATAGGCTGGGTTGATCGTCTGCGACTTTGATTCGCAAGCCTTTACGGCGTCCGCTGGTGACAAGGATGGCTTCGAGTTCGCCGCGCTTTACACGCTGCAACACGGTCTGACGCGACACACCCAGTTTCATGGTTGTCTCGAGCATAGGCAGATAATCCGGTGGAGCCTGGGGCGCGATGCGCGCTCGCAGTTGTTCGGTGATGCGGATCTGCCAAGGCGCGCCAGGAGTAACCTGTTCACCAGCGATGAAGCCTTCCGCCAGCCAGCGATGGATCGTGGAAGTATTCATGCCCAGGATTTGCGCGGCCTTGTAGATGGAGACAACTTCGCCCTGCTGAGGCTCAGTGGACGGCTGAAAACGTGGGATGCCGCGATAGCGGCGCAGACTGCCGACCTGATTGGCGGTGAAGCGTTCCCCGCTCGCCGTCCTTCGCCCCTGGCGATTCAGGATGCCGGCGATCACCTCGTCGGGATAGAGCGCCGCCAGGCGGGGTAGCAGCGAGAGTGTGTCTTCACTTGTGCGACGACCGCGCGGCTGGGAGCGTGGCAGGGGAAGATCGATCTCGGCCAGTTCGCCGCCTCGCCAGCGCAGCGTCAGATGGGCCCGGTGTTCGGAGCGATAAACCTCGACGATCACCTCTTCCAGTAGGGTACGCAAGAGCTCTTTGCGATCGCGATCCGTGGTGGTGGGAGCGGTCCATACCTTACGCAGATCGGAGCCCAGAGCACGGAGCCTGCTCTTTTCTTCCGGACTAAGGGTGCGCGGACGCTGTTGTTGCCGACGCTCCAGTTCCGCCTCGGCCGCTGTCAGATCGCGGAGCCGTTTCTCCCACTCGGTTTCCAGGCCGCGCGCCACCAGCCTGTTTTCCGGCTCCACGGCGCGATATTGGCGTTCGGCGCGCTCAGCCTCGTAGCGTGCACGTTCCACTGCGAGCCGCCATTGACTGAGCGCAGCATCGTGATCGGCTTCCAGTTGCCGAACAGCCTGTTCAGTAGCTTCTACTGCAGCTGGCGTCAACGCCCTCAGAAAGGCTTCCGTCACCGCCTGATCGATCTGGATGGCACCGACGTTGAGGCAGTAAACGCCTCGTCCCTGGACGATATCTTTGCCCGAGCAGTGATAACCAGGCGAGGAGTTTCGGCCCTGATAATGGGTGTGCAGACGCCGGCCACACTTGCCGCAGATAGCCAGACCCTGCAACAGTGCGGCACCTTCTCTCACTGCGCCGCCTGCCTGGTGAGGTTGAGGATGAACGTTGGCGTCGATGCGTGCCTGGTTTGCCTGATATGTCGCCCAGTCAATGAACCCCTGGTGGTGCTCGGGAAGAAGCACGGCCCACTCCGCCTGTGGCAGATGGCGGGTCCGTCTGCGCACCCTGCCTTGTTCATCGACAAAGCGTTCATGACGGCACTTACCGTACGCATATGCGCCAGCATACACCGGATTGGTGAGCACAGCATGGATGGCGGTATACGTTGCAGCAACCCAGCGAATCGGACTGTGCATGTGGGCGCGAAGAGGGAAGCTAAGACCTTCGGAGCGAAACCAGAGCCATACCTTGCGCGCCGATCCCAGCTCGGTGAACTTCGCGAACACCGTACGAATGGCGCCGACCACGGCCGCGTCGAGATCGAAGCACACCTTGAATAGCCGGGCAGAAGTCCGACATTTCAGACCGGGCACATCTCCGACATTTTTTGTTTATTAGGCATGTTTTTGCTTTTGTCTTTCGGCCATGCTGGGTTGGTTAACGGAACCAGCTTATCGCGTTTGCTGTCGAAGCCCACCAGCTTACGGTGGGCAAAGTAGACGTTGTAGAGGCCTTCGCCGATCGGCATCAGTCCGACCGGTTCTCCCCACAGTACTTCGGTGAGGAAGATGTCTTTCTTTTTCCAGCGGAAATGCCCGTGCGCCTTGACCATGCGCACCTCCATCCAGTCCGGATACGCGACCTCGGGCAGGCGCGCCGGATAGGGCCGTTGCGAGGGCTCATAGACACTTGCCGGGGTCTGCATCTCAAGCGCCTCATGCGGCCGCACCTGGTTATAGTCATGACGAAAACGATCCAACTCGCGTTGCTGCCCCCGCCAGTCGGCGGCTGGCCGCATCTCCTGCTTGAGCGTGCGATGCATGCGCTCGTGCCGCCCGTTCTGCTCCGGATGCCCGGCCTGTATACGTTCGTGCTCGATGCCCAGCCGCATCCAGAACACCGCCAGCCGGCTCAGCCCGCCCACGGCCGAGCTGGAAAACGGCGCGCCGTTGTCGGTGCGGATCGCCTCCGGCATCCCATGCTCGCGGAAAGCAGCCTCGAAGATGGCCCGCACCCGCGCGCTGTCTGTCTTCTCCACTGCCTGTGCGCGCAGCAGATAGCGGCTCCAGGCGTCGGTAATCGTCAACGGATCGACACGCGCTCCGTCACCGGCCTTGAACCAGCCCTTGAAGTCAGCGCACCACACCCGGTTGGCCCCGCCGGCGTGCGCCAGCGGCTGTGTGTAAGGCTCGGTGCGGCGCCGCTTCTTGCGCGCAACCACCAGCCCGGCACGCTTGACGATCTCGCCGATGGTGCTGGCTGCAGGCCACACCCGTCCCGGCTGATCCCGTTCCAGAATCCGCTTCAACTTACGCGGTCCCCAACCCATGTGCGCCTCGCGCAGATCAAGCACCGCTCGCTCCATGGCCGCATCCGTCTGGTTGGGATGCTGCCTGGCCGCCCGGTTCAGTTCTGCCAGTCCCTTGACTCCGTGCAAACGGAAGCGACGAAGCCACTCATAGCCCGTGTCCCGGCATATCCCATACCGGAAACAAAGCTCCACCATCGAATGCTCATCGCGCTCATAATCAAACACAAAGCGCAGCTTCTCTTCCATAACACTGCTCGTTTTCCAAGGCATAATGACGGTTGTAACGCCTTCAGCCTTCGCTGCAGTGTCGGAGATGCCCTCGGTCTATTTCGTCGGACAAGCGCCCGGTCTGTACCACCTCGCCGTCCCCCTCCCCCCATATGAAGCCCACTGGCAATCCGCGGCGCAACTCGCCACGTGCGGCCTTGTTGCGGATCCCTCCCTCCAGCCGAGCGCGCAAGATATGAAGTTCTGCCTCCGACATGGTGCCTTTCAATCCCAGGATCAATCGATCGTTAAAAGCTGCCGGATGATAGATCCCATCGCTATCTCCGATCAGGGTATCCGTCATGCCGCACAGATCGAGCAGGCGATACCAGTCGGCGTTGTTACGCGCCAGGCGCGAGACCTCCAGACCGAGTACGATGCCAACGTGCCCCAGAGCCACCTCCGCCGTCATGCGGGCGAATCCGGAGCGTTTCACCGTTCCGGAGCCGGACAAGCCAAGGTCTTCATCGACCACGGTGACCTGTTCTCGGGTCCATCCCAACTCGCAGGCCTTTTCGACTAACGCGTACTGTCGAGCCGTTGACTCCCGGTTGTTTTCCACTTGTTGAGGACTGGACTGACGGATGTAGACGAAGGCCGCGCGGCGCGTATGTGTGAGTTTTACCTTGCCGGATTCATTCATCATCGTTCTCCTCGTCGTTGTCCATGGTGGCGTTGGCGATCAGCCGCGCGAGGATGTCGATGGCCTGAAGCTGTTGTTCGGCTTCCAGTGCTTCCCAGGGACCGCTTTGCTCGAGAAGCAGATCGAAGAGACTCGGTTGGTTTTGCTGCACGTTGACTCTCCTCTTCAGCCGCCTTGCTTTTCAGGGCCGCAAGGCGGTTGAGGAGAGCGTCCGTGATGGCGCGTGCATGAAGCAAGTCTTCGATGGAACCCAGCACGACGCGGTTCTGTTCCGAAACAGCTTGTCGGGGCTGACTTACTGAGGCATAGTCTGTCCACTCCGCGGGGATCATGGACTTACTGCCGTCAGGCAGGATCAGGACAAGGTACAAGCGGCCGTTGCGATGGATCTTGCTGAGAACCTCGAGTGACCTTGCTTCAAATGGATGGCGACTCCGGATAACTATGACCCGATCGGGAAGGTGCTGATGATGGGTAGTGTGTCGTAGCTTCCTTTGACAACATCGCCTGGGACCTACTGCTTCGAGCGGTGCGCAAGCACACGCAGAGTAGATGGGTGCTGCTCTACGTCGAGCGTTGGCTGAGAGCACCCGTGATGATGGAAGATGGCAGTCTTGTTGTACGAGAACGGGGAACTCCGCAAGGCGGCGTTATCAGCCCTTTGCTGGCGAACCTGTTTTTGCACTATGTGTTCGATGTTTGGCTGGGGCGGGGATTTCCCGGTGTTCCATTTGAGCGATATGCCGACGATATCATCTGTCACTGCCGCAGCGAGCATGAAGCCACGAAATTGCGGACGGTTCTGGAGAGCAGGTTTCGCGAGTGTGGTTTGGAACTCCATGCGGAAAAGACCAAGATCGTCTACTGCAAGGACACCAACCGCAAAGGAAACTATGCAATTCAGGAGTTCGATTTCCTTGGCTATTGTTTCCGCCCAAGGAAGGCGAAATGGCCTCGCGGGCTGTACGGAACTTCATTTCTTCCGGCAGCCAGCCCAAAGGCGCTAAAAGCAATTCGTAAAACGGTGCGTAGTTGGACTTTGAAGCGCCGCGGCGACAAGGCTCTCGATGATCTAGCGCGGATGTTTAACCCATTCATTCGTGGCTGGATCAACTACTATGGCTGTTTCTATCAGTCAGCGCTTTATCCGACTCTGCGTCGGATCGATGCTGCCCTGATCAAGTGGGCCAGGAAGAAGTTCAAGCGTCTCAGGCAAAAGCCGCGAGGTGCGCGAGAGTGGGTCATGAAAGTGGCTCATACTTCGAATGGACTCTTTGCCCACTGGCCGCTCTTGTATGGTCGTGGCTCAGCGCTGGGAGCCGTATGACGCGAGAGTGTCACGTACGGTTCTGGGAGAGCGCAGGGGTGAGATTCCCCTGCGCCACTCACTGCCCACTTTATCGTCAAAGTGTAGCCCTATTGCGCGACGCAGGCATCGATATCAGTCGGGCCACGATGTGCGGCTGGGTGATGACCATCGGAGAGATGTTGATGCCGGTCGTTGCAGAGATGCGAACCCGGTTGCTGGCCGGCACGTATATCCAGGCCGATGAAACTCCGGTTGATGTACAGACGCATGACGGCAGCGGCAGCAATCATCAGGCGTACCTCTGGCAGTACGGAACTCCGGGCGGCATGACGGTCTTTGATTTTCAGATGAGCCGCAAACGGGAGGGGCCTTTCAACTTCCTCGGGAGCTTCGAAGGACTTCTCCAAACAGATGGATACGCAGCTTATGATCGCGTGGGTGGTCCGAAGATGGTGCACGCGGCCTGCTGGAGCCACGCCAGACGGTACTTCGTAGATGCGGTCAAACTGAACAAACAGGATGCCGCCTCGATCCGCGCGGTGGAACTGATCAACGAGTTGTTCGCCATCGATGCCCAGGCACGCAACGAAAACATGGACCATGCCGCCCGCCATGCTCTGCGCCACGAGAAGGCTCCGCCGCTGCTCGTCCGGATCCGCCTCACATCCAGGAGATGAGCAAGACGATGCTGCCCAAGAGCGCTGCCGGCGAGGGCTGTACCTACACGCTGGGCATCTGGAAAAGACTGATCCGCTTCCTGGATTATCCGGACCTGGAACTCAGCACCAACGTCGCCGAGAATTCGATGAGGCCCATCGCAGTTGGCAGAGGCAACTGGATCCATATCGGCAGCGAGCAGGCCGGGCCGCGAATAGCCGCAATCGTCTCTGTGATCGAAAGCTGTCGCCGCCTTAACATCCCAGTACGCAATTACCTGGCCGACATCTTGCCCGGCCTTGCCAATGCGCCCCTTCAGTGCTTCGCTGATCGTACCCCTGCCGCCTGGGCCGCAAATCATCCACAGATGATCCGGCATGCGTTGGTCTGACGCTTACAGTTGTTCGCAAGTGCAACTGTCGGTTTACCCACCATACGTTAGGGGGCGTAGGCACTAATCTTCGCGGCTGTAATCGGTTGGTCGGTGGAACCATGACAAGTGCTGGCTTGTCGAATTCAAAAGACAAATCAGGCAAACCGCGTTGATTACCCGTATCCCCTACGGGGCCCTGAGTCTTCCACCTGTCGGGAATCATTCTAGCTCTGGGAGAATTCCAGCGCCTCGGATGCGCCGGAAACCGACAGAAAAGTTCCAAAATCGTCCTCCAGTGCCGACCATTAAATCTCGCAATATCAGCTGATTAGTAAATTCGTCATTTCCGGTAAAACCGGAACTTGGGTCCAATTAGCCTTTTCCCTACCCCATCGACCGCTTTTGCGCATCCGAGGAAACCGACCGTAGTCAAAAACCCCTTGGCCGTCTCCGCAGATTCGTGTCCGAGCGGTGCCTGGGTCGTGCCAATCGGAGCCCCCACCGAGTCGAGCAACGTGGCATGCATGCCGCGCAGCCAGTGCCAATTTGCGCCCGTCAATTTGAGCGCCTTGCACGCTGGCTTGAGCTGGCGATTGAGCATTGTGCCGACTCAGAGGAGAACCGTTTCGAGCCGAAAACGCTAAAGCTGTGGGAACGGCATCGCTAGGTTTCAATGCCGCAAAGATCTCCACGGTTTGAGGTGCGACGTCGCGGCAATCGTGTTCTCCGTAAGAGGTTACCAGTCAAGAACTCATCCCTTACAGCGGCATAGATGATCGTTCCGAAAGCGGTGCGAACGTGTTTCACCGTCTTCCACGAAAGGCCGCTCCGAACTTCCGCATTGGGAAAGTTCTGAACGGCACTATAAGCCAACAATTAATTGATTGCGACGAGAATCCTATGGAACGAATAAGGTCACCTATGCCAAGTTGATCAGTTGATCAGGAAGGGCACAGATTCAATACACCACCCGGAGGCAGGGACGGGGCAAGAGGATCTCTTCTAGCCCTTGTCGCTGCCGGTCGTTTTGTGGCGAGCAGCCTTCTTCTTGGGCTGTTTTTTCGGGACCGCTACCCTCAATTTCTGGAAAACAGCCCGCGCCAACTTCTCAAAGTTCTGGCCAGCCTTCGGCCCTTCGTGATATTCGTGTTTCAATCAATTCCTGCTATATGAAGAAGATAGAGGAAGGCATGCATAGGAAAAGCCAAGCCGATCAACATCGACGCACCGCCGAGAACTATCTTCGCCAAACCGAGAATATCTTCGTTATAGACCCTGCAACCGGACTTTATCGTCCCCAGTCCGTAAATCGCGAAGACCACATAGATCAGAATACCGACTCAGAATTCGAAGATCGCCCGATTTTCGTCTTCCCCGAAGTTATCCTCACCAAAGAGCAAGAATGGTCCAGCCCCGCGATAGCCATCGCGACGATAGGCGGAGTTCTGATATCCACTCGCTATCGGATGTGTCGCGTATCAGGGAGCACTTACGACAAGGACACGTTTCACACCACAGCAATCAAGATGATCGTCCGAACTGGTGACGACGCCTCTGGCGAAGCCAAAGTGCTGGATGAGAGGATGGTAGGCATAGTCACAGCTTAAAAAACAACGATAATCCCAACCCAAGAAGGCCGCACAACGGCGACAAGCAACCGATCCTGAAAGATCTACGCACCCGCGGGCCGACGAGTTGCACAAGAAGTCGCGAATTTGTGATGATCCAGTGGGTCCAGAGGTGAAATATGGAACTTCCCGATTACACACCTAAACACGATGATCTCATTTATGACGTTGGGCTGCACAAAGGTGAGGATGCAGAATTTTATTTGCGCAAAGGCTTCCGCGTTGTCGCATTTGAAGCTGACCCGGACTTAATAGGTTGTTGCAGGGAACGACTCAAGGAATTTTTCGAAAATGGACAATTGACAATCGTTGAAGGCGCGATAGTCGATCCTGACTCTATGAGGGCTGGCCACCGGACAGTTCGGTTTTACAAAAATAACGACGTGTCAGTATGGGGAACGGTTAATGCCGACTGGGCAGAGCGTAATGCCCAACTTGGAACGGCGAGCAACGTTATTGAAGTCGATGCCATTGATTTTGCGGATGCAATAAGAGAACACGGTGTCCCCTATTTTATGAAGATTGATATCGAAGGTTGCGATACAGTCTGCATTGGGGCGTTGAGCGGTTTTACCGAGCGACCAACTTACATCTCAATTGAATCTGATAAGACGAGCTTCGCGAACATCGAACATGAAATTGACCTGTTCTCTAAACTTGGTTACAGCTCATTTCAAGCCGTCGAGCAGTCAAAGATACCTCGGTCTCAGGTGCCTCCGAATCCACCCAGTGAAGGCACATACATAGCACAACGTTTCGAGGAAGGTTCTTCGGGACTATTTGGATCGGAACTTGAGGGAAAATGGAAACCCAGGCATGCGATCCTTCATCAATATCGTTTTATTCACCTGGGATACGTCCTGGTCGGTGATGACGGAATTATGAGCAAATGGAGATTTCGAGGAGCTGCTCGACTTCGAAGGCTTGTCCAGCGTGTGATCGGTCTCTTTACGCACGAAGCAGTTCCGGGTTGGTATGACACTCATGCGCGCCACTCTTGCGCGGGTGGTCACATAATCCGATGAGGGTTTGGGGCGGTGAATGAAAATAATCCTCGGGCCGTCGTTCATCGATCCCCGGGTCCAATTCGGGACCAAATCACTGCCAGCTCCTATTTCTATAAACACCACGTAACATATTCGATATGTTGTGCTTACAGAGTGCAGCGGATTGACCGTTGAAATCGGTTCCAATCTGGGTCCAATAAGCAGACCCGAAGTTGGCTGTAATGCAATCCGAGTTTTGTGTAGTTTCCGGATAGCGTTTAACCTCCCGGACTCGGACACCGTGGTAGCCGGTTTTAAGGTGATAACCGACGGGGTAGTTCGCCGGGGAGCATGGACGCCATGCCGTCTTCCTCGGGAGCGATACACTTGGCTGGATTCGAGCTAAAAATGGAGATTCTGGTTTCGATGCGTCGGGAAGAACGAAGGGGGAGAATCGGGCGATGAGGAATGGGAAGGCAAGCTCTTTCAGTCAGTTGGTTTCGGCGGTCCGTGCATCGTTTGCGTGACGTTCGATCACGAGGTTATCCACGGGGGAAGTTGAAGGAATTGAGATTTGCGTTTAAGTTTTTAGGTGGTGCTAATTCAAATGTCTTCTTTGGTGAAGAGACTAGCTAGACGCGCGAGGAATTTTCTCGCTGCCCCTGCATTGGAAGCGATCCAGAACATGCCGCAGGGGCCTGAGGCTGCAACGCAGATTCTACTCACGCTGACATACCGGAAGCTGATGGAGGAGAATCGACCCCTGCCGCGGCTTAACGAGGTCGGCTTCAAGTGCAACTCCCAAGCAGACGAGGATGGAATCCTCCTCTTCCTGTTCTCGGTCATCGGAACTGCTACGAAGCTTTGTGCTGAGATTTGTGCAGGCGACGGGTTCGAATGCAACACCGCGAACTTGATCCTCAACCATGGCTGGCATGGGCTCCTCGTCGATGGCGACCAAGGAAACGTTGACCGAGGAGTTCGCTTCTTCGCACGATCAAAGCGCACCTATGTGTACCCTCCACGGTTCGTCTGCTCGTGGATAACACGGAGCTCGGTTAATGAGGTGCTATCGTCTAATGGTTTTCAGGGTGAGATCGATCTGCTCTCGCTGGATCTAGACGGCATCGACTACTGGATATGGGATTCGATCGAATGCGTATCCCCACGGGTCGTGGTTGTTGAATACCAGGACATTCTGGGACCAGAACGCTCCTGGACGATCCCTTACACCGATGGCTTCTCATCGCGAAACGGCCCCATGACAGACGGGATGCCGAATTTCGCGGGGGCGTCACTGTCCGCCTTCGTCAAACTGGGCCGCCGAAAAGGTTATCGCCTCGTAGGCGTCAACCGATATGGGTACAACGCATTCTTCGTCAGGAATGGTTTAGGTTGCGATTTTCTTCCCGAAATTGAGGCGGGAGATTGCTTCAATCACCCTAAGGTGATTTGGGGCATGCGAGAGCGTTTCGCAACCGTCAAGGACTTTCCGTGGGTCGAGGTATGATGATGGATCTTACTGGTCAGGCGCGTCAGGATCAGAATGGTCACCTTTGATCTGACAAGATAAATTGATAAATTGAATTCTTGATCGAGTATTCTGTTCTTTTGTTCCCCGCAGCCACTTCGTTCGCGTAGGCTCGGCGTGATCCAAACAATCCAGGATACGATTTATTGCCGGAGTCAAGATCTCTACAAAAACGCTACGCCGCGACCGGTGTTGAGCTGCATCCTTTCCTTTAGTCCAGCGGTAGCGAGAGTTCTCCGATAAATGACCCGCCCCGGAAAACTGTGCCGCGCGAGATTAGAAATTTCGCCCTGTGTGGTTCGGTTAGTGCCCGTTTGGCGGGCACGATTGCGGTTAATGTAACTCAAGTGATGGTCTCCAGCAAGAGCATTGAGACCGGAGCGTAGTTCAGATCATTGCCAGCAGCCGCCGTGCGGTGGAAATGTGGTAAACGCGCAGCGTTTTCCAAGGCGGCTTTATCGCCGTCATTCCCACCGCTGCATGCAGCCGCGAACTCAGCCGGCGTGCGATCGGCCAGAGCGGAGTGAGGCCGTTGGTGGTTGTAGTCGTGCAACCAGAGAGCCAACTTGCGCCGGGCGTCGGCCAGGCTGAAGAATACTTCCACGTTCAGGCACTCGTCACGTAGCCTGCCGTTGAAGCTCTCGATGTAGCCGTTCTCGACCGGCCGTCCTGGTCGGATGAAGTCCAGATGTACTTCGTTCGAGTAGGCCCAGTGATCCATTGCTTTGCTGGCGAATTCAGTTCCGTTGTCAACGGTGATCGACTTCGGTACACCGCGGCTGGCGACGATCTTATCCAGTGCGGCTGCGACCTTCTCTCCGCTCAGAGCTGTGTCGGCATGAAGCGTCAGACACTCGCGTGTGTACTGATCGACGACGGTAAGCACACGGATCCAGCGGCCGTCGGAAAGTCGCTGAGCAACGAAATCCATGCTCCAGCGTTGATTAGGCCGCGATGCAGGCCCTTGGGCGATGCGCTGCCGCTGAGCCCGTTCCTTGCGTCGCTTGGTTCGCACGATTAATCCTTCTTCGGTGTAAAGACGATAAATCCGCTTGGCGTTTACCTCCCAGCCCTCGCGCTTCAGCATCACCGTCAGCCTTCGATATCCATACCGCACCCGGCTGCCCGCCAGTTCCCGCAACCGCACACGCAACGCGTCCTGCGGATCACGATGATGTTCGTAACGAAGTGTCGCCCGGTTGACCGGAATCAGCCCCGCCGCGTGCCGCTGGCTCAAATCGTGGGCCTGCTGTGCCCACTCCGCCAGCTCGCGACGCATGCGAGGCTTTAGAGCTTTTTTGCGACGATCTCCTGCAGGATGTGGCGATCAAGACTGAGGTCCGCCACCAGACGCTTCAACTTGTTGTTCTCTTCCCGAAGCTTCCGCAACTCGCGCAGCTCGTTCAGGCACAGGCCAGCATACTTCTTCTTCCAAAGGTAAAAGCTCTGCTGGCTGATGCCGTGCTTGCGGCACACTTCGACAACCGTCTCGCCCGACTCTGCCTCTCGCAGTACCCGTAAAATCTCCTCTTCCGTATGACCCTTCCTCGCCATCTCTCGGCTCTCCTCTCGTCTTCAGAGAACCACAGAGGCCGCCACCTCTCAACTTCAAAACGGCTTAGTTTTTGGGTTTTGGGTCAAAATTGGGGCCATGAGGCCCTGAGGAGGAGGACTTCGATGACCTTGCCCCCGCAAAACGTCTCCCTTAGCGAACTGCTTTAATAGCGAAAGGGAAACGAAGATGAGGAATGGGAAGCGGGGCAGGTACACGCTTGAGTTCAAGCAGGAGGCGGTCCGGCTTGTGGAGTCAGGCCAGACGTTGGCGGCAGCGGCACGGAGCCTGGGAGTGGTTGAGCAGACCCTGGGCAACTGGGTGAAGTTGCATCGAGCCGGAAAGTTAAAAGGCGCCATCGGTAAAAGCGCAGTGACTGCCGAGCAGATGGAGATCAGCCGTTTGCGAGCCGAGTTGGCACGCGTGACGATGGAGCGTGACATCCTGGGAAAAGCGACGGCATTCTTCGCAAAGGGCCAGAAGTGAAGTATGCCTTTATTCAACGCCACAAGCGGATCTGGCCGATCCGGGTGCAATGCCGCGTGCTCGGCGTAAGCGTATCCGGATATCACCAACACCTGGCGCGGCGCAGGGAGATAGCCCGACGCCGCCATCTGAGCGACGAGGCACTGCTGGCACACATCCGTGCGGCCTATGCAGAAAACCGCGGGGCATACGGCTGGCCGCGCATCTGGCGGCAGCTTCGAGCTCAAGGCATTCGCGTGGGCAAGCAGCGTGTGCAGCGTCTGATGCAGCAGCACGGCATTCGCGCTCGCGGCAAGCGGCGCTTTCGCGTCACCACCACCGACAGCGGGCACAATCTGCCGATTGCGCCAAACCTTCTGAATCGCAACTTCACCCCAGCCACACCGAACCAGGCGTGGGCCGGCGACATCACTTACATTGCTACCGACGAAGGCTGGTTGTTTCTTGCGGTAGTGATCGATCTGTTCAGTCGCCGTGTCGTGGGCTGGTCGATGCAACCCGATATGCGGCGCAACCTGGTCATCGACGCCTTGGAGATGGCCTGGTTCCAGCGCCGTCCTGATCAAAACAACAAGCTGATCTTCCATAGCGATCGCGGCAGCCAGTACGCCAGCGAGGACTTCAACAAAGTGCTCAAAGAGTATGCCATCACGCCGTCGATGAGCGGCAAGGGAAACTGCTGGGACAACGCCTGCTCGGAGACGCTGTTCGGCTCGTTGAAGGTTGAACGGCTGCACGGCCAGCGCTTTGAAACGATCCGTCAGGCTAAGGATGAAACCATCGCCTGGCTGCTCTGGTATAACCAAATACGCATGCACTCGACACCGTGCTATGCCAGCCCGATTGAATTCGAAAACGAATGGGAAAATGCTCAGGCCAAAGCTGCGGCCTGAGTGTGGTCACGACCGAAGCAGGCGTGGAAATGCCGGTCTATGGAAAGCCTGGGAAAAACGATGAAACTGTTTTTCCCACCCTTCCCACAGACCTTGGAAATCGATAATGCCGATTTCCACATTCCCACGCCACGACTACTACGAGGATGAATATCTCCTCAAACCCGCAGGGCTAAGAGATACGCATTCTGAGGGCAAGGTCACGATGCGGAAGAGCCGGTACACAGAAGAGCAGATCGTGGGGATTCTGAAGGAGTCGGAAGCGGGTCTTCCGACGGCAGAGCTGTGCCGGAAGCACGGCATCAGCGAGCAGACGTTTTACCGCTGGAAGGCGAAGTACGGCGGTCTGGAAGTGAGCGAGGCGCAACGGCTTGCGGCAACTGGAAGAAGAGAACCGCAAGCTGAAGCAGCTGGTGGCCGAGCAGGCACTGGACATCGTCGGTTTCAAGGCGGTGCTATCAAAAAAGTGGTAAGCCCACAGGCCAGGCGAGAGGCCGTGAGGTTGTTCCGTGCTGCAGCGGAGTGTTCGGAACGGCATGCTTGTGGGCAGTTGGAAGTACTGCGTGCGATGTTTCGTTACCGTCCGCGGGAGAGGCGCTTTGCCGAAGCCAACGATCGGCTGCGCGTGCGACTGCGTGAACTGGCCGAAGATCGACGTCGCTGGGGATACCGGCGGTTGCACGTTCTGTTGCGGCGGGAAGGCTGGGCAGTGAACAGCAAGCGAGTGTACCGGATCTACGTGGAAGAGAAGCTGATGGTGCGTAGAGCGGAAACGCGGGCGGCGGATCTGCGCTCAGGCGCGGGTGTTGCTGGCTGCTCCTGTGAAGAAGAACGAGACCTGGACGATGGATTTTCTCCAGGATGCATTGGCCTCTGGACGCAAGGTTCGTACCCTGTCGATCGAAGATGCCTACACGCGGGAGATGCTGGCCATCGAGGTCGATACCTCGTTGCCGGCGCTGCGGGTGGTCCGAGTGCTGGACAAGCTTCGGCATTGAACGTGGATTGCCGGTTCGGATCGTGATTGATAACGGTACGGAGTTCACCTCCAAGGCGCTGGACCAGTGGGCCTACGAGAACAAGGTCACATTGCACTTCATCACACCTGGACGGCCGATGGAGAACGGCTACATCGAAAGCTTCCACGGCAAGTTCCGCGAGGAATGCCTGAACGAACACTGGTTTCTCACTCTGGACGATGCGCGGGAGACCATCGAAAGCTGGCGGATCGATTACAACCAGGTGCGCCCACACAGCGCGTTGGGCTACCTGACACCGGAAGAATTCGCAACGGGCTATGCAAATGTGGAAAGCAAAAAGCGCTTCCCACATTCGCACAGCCTCGACGGCGGCTGCGAACTGAATTTGCAGCTAAACTCAAACCCGAGTGCTCTCACTTACGCGGACTAACCGAAGGGGGCAGCTCAGTGTCGGCTGAGTTCATGGCGAACAATGTCATAGCCTTGTTCGAACCCAATTTTCGACGAGAGAGCAGAAATCGTCACAATCGTCCTTGAAAGGCATTATCGTCTGAGCGCTGCGGATGATATCAAGCCAGAAGACCTCAAAAGCTCAAAAGTTATCGCCTCGGTGTAGATGCGCAGTGCTCTTGGCGCTGCGGTCCGGCAACAGATCGACGACTTTGCCATGCTCCAAGTCACAAAGAATCGTGCCGTACCGGTGCTCCTTGCGTCATGCCCAGTCATCGATTCCCAATACCCCCTTTTGCACAAAGAGTGGGACGCCGCGGACATCTTTCTCAACCGTAAGCACTCAAGTCGAAATTGCACTAGATGTGCAGGCGGCAGGGCAGTTGCGGTGACGAAGCCGCTAATACGCCCTGCCGCCGGTCAGATTGTGAACCGACGCCCGATGCCGTTCCTTACGGAATGGTCACGCTTGTCATGTTCGACGCGGCACTCTCTACGTGCGACGAGTCGAAGGACTTCACGATGTAGTCGTAGCTTTGCCCGCCCGCTGCGGTGTTGTCCATGTAGGTTGTTTGAGATGCGGCAACTGAACCCAGCGCTTGATAACTGGTGCCGCCATTCGCGGATCGATAGACGTTGTATCCGGCCGCAGGATCGCTTGAACTGGCAGGCGCACTCCAACTCAAGTCAACTTCGTGAGGAGCGCCGGTACCGCTCAGGCTGACCGTCGCCGTGCCGTTGGTCGAGGAGGTGTTCGTAATGATCAGTTGACCACTCACCGCTCCCGAGGTGGTCGGATCAAATTGAACGCTCAAAGTGACTGTCTGTTGGGGGTTCAATGTGATCGGGAAGGTAGCTCCCGATATTGAGAAGCCCGCGCCCGACAATGTAACTGAATTCACTGTCACCGCCGCGGTACCGGTCGACGTAAGTGTCACCGATTGCGTTGCCGGCGTATTGAGCACCACGCTGCCGAAAGCAAGGCTGGTTGTGTTGACGCTCAATGCCGAACCGCCGGCTGAACTCAACTGAAGGCCAAAGGTCGCTGTAAGGCCCCCTGCAGAAGCCGTCAGCGTAACTGACTGCGCCGAGGTGAACGACGCGACAGTTGCGCTGAAACTTGCGCTGGTCGCATTGGTAGGAACCGTAACGCTGGCTGGCACCGCGACAGTTGCATTGTTGCTCGACAGACTCACACTGAGTCCGCTGCTGCCTGCGGGCGCGTTCAAGTTCACCGTGCAAGCATCCGTTCCCGCTGCCGACATCGATCCGCTGCTGCATGTGAGGGAGCTCAACGTGCCAGGGGCCGAGACGCCCGAGCCGCTCATATTCACCACCACGTTGCCCTGTGATGAGTTACTCGCGATCGTCAGGATCCCTGTGAACGAACTCACCGAGTTAGCGTTGAACTGCAGATTCAGCGTCGTCTTCTGTCCAGGAGTGAGAGTTACCGGGGCCGTGATGCCCGAAGCCGTGAACAGTGACCCAGCCACCGAGATCGACGAAATCGTCACTGCCGCGGTACCAGTGGCTGTGAGTGTCACCGACTGCTTGGCTGTCTGCCCTACGGTCACATTCCCGAAGCTGATCCTGGTCGAGCTCGCGCTCAGCGTGGGAGTGCCCGGATCCAACTGCAATGCAAACGTTTTTGTGGCGCCGTCCGCACCGGCCGTAAGCGTTGCTGACTGACTGGTGCTGAAAGAGGCCACCGTCGCCGAGAACCCGGCGCTGGTCGCATAGGCCGGTACGTTCACCGTAGCCGGCACTGAAACCACACCGTCGCTGCTCGACAGGGTCACACTTTCGCCGCCGCTCGGTGCCGCCGCGCTCAGGGTCACCGTGCAGGCATCCGTTCCCGCTGCTGTCATGGTCCCGCTGCTGCAGCTGAGCGAACTGAGCGCGGCTGCGCTGGCCGTACCTGTACCGCTCAGGCCGATCACCGCGGAGGGGCCGGTTGAAGAGTTGCTCGTGATGGTCAATTGTCCCGTCGCCGCTGTCGCGGTTGAAGGATCGAACTGCAAAGTCAGCGTTGCTGCCTGGCTGGGATTCAACTTAACTGGAAATGAAGCTCCCGACATCGTGAAGCCCGTGCCCGTCAGCGCAGCCGCGCTGATGGTCACCGGCGCGGTGCCGGTCGACGTCAGTGTCAGTGACTGCTTTGAAGCCGTATTGACGGCAACATTTCCGAAGCTGATGCTACCGGCGCTGACGCTTAGGGTGGGAATCGTTGGAGCCGTTGCATTCAATTGCAGTGAGAAATTGCTCGAACTGCTGTTCGCCGACGCCGTTAACTGCACCGATTGCGTCGAAGTCACAGCCGATACCGTCGCGTTGAAACTGGCAGTGGTCGCATTGGCCGGCACCGTCACGGTAGCAGGCACCGTCACCGCCCCATTGTCGCTGCTCAGGCTCACGCTCTGTCCGCCGCTCCCGGCCGCACCGCTCATCGTGACCGTGCAAGCATCCGTTCCCGCGCCTGTCATGGATCCCGTGCTGCAGGAGAATCCGTTCACCTTGATCGACTGGTTCGCTGCCGATTTCTTCCCAACGCCATGCAGTTTCACCGCGGCCGTCGGGCTGGTGGTGGAGTTACTGGCAATGGTGACCTGCCCCGTAGACGTCGCGTCCGAGCTCGGATTGAAGTGCACTTTGAAGCTCATCGTGTTTCCCGCAGCAAGAGTCACAGGAAGTGCGCCTTGCCCATCTACGGAAAATGCGGTTCCGGACAAAGTCAACTGAGAGATCACCACTGGTTCCGTACCCTGGTTCACCACATCGACTTGGGTGTTGACCGACTGACCGACCGTCACCGTGCCGAAATCGACGCTGTTAGGCGACGGGCTGATCGTGCCTGTGCTTGCGTCGCTCGCGCCCTTCACAACGTAGGAAGCTCCGCAGCCGGAAAGGACTAGGCAGCAAAATAGCAGCGCCAGAAGGCCATTTGCCCGGTGAGTCAGCCCAAACAAGGGCGCATGCCAGTACCCGCAACCGGTTTTGGTCCGCGGCGAAAGGCTCGAAGGGAGAGTACGAACTGCGTCGAGTTGTTCCTGGCCCTGAAAAGGCCGAATTATTGCGTTAATCATCTGCATACCTCAGTAAGTCCTTCAGGCACGACCGTCCTCAGCGCCTGTGATCCCTCGAACCACGAATCGGAGGGTGTAGAACCAAGGTTTAGCTGCAAGTGTTACCAGGAGCTGTGATGAATGTCACTAAAGTGTTATTTACTTGTTACCATAGCGTCGCCGCCACCAAAGCAAAAGATGACTTTAGTTTCAGTCAAAAATTGAAGTGTGTTCGTCCTCGATCTCGTTTGGAATAAGCGGGCAGGAAGATTACGTTCGAGGATTCAGCAAGGCGCAAGTAGCCATTATCTGGTGGTTACCAAGTGGGAAATTCTGACAATGCGGGTATTGCGACGAGAATCAGGTGACGGTTTGATGGTTACTTTTGGGTCATGAAAGAAAGCCGTGCCCGGGGTCAGCGACGTGGGTCAGCGAACTCTCCCGAACTGGTTCCTATCGCCGGATAATACAAGCGCCACATCTCAGGGCAGTCAGCATGGCGAATGAAACCCCGGCATCTCCGCGGTGTGCGAGCGCCCATGGCGTGCAGCTCACATGGGATCGATTCTGGCGGGGAATGAATTACCATGGGAATGCTTAAGGGACAATCATTTCATTCGGACCTAAATTGCCTGTAAAAGGATGATTAAATGTACGTTCTCGTGACCGGGGGTGCGGGATACATCGGCAGTCACACATGCAAAATGCTTGCCAGGAGCGGATTTCAGCCTCTCGTGCTGGATGATTTGCGCCGCGGTCATCGTTGGGCGGTTCAGTGGGGACCGCTTGTGCAGGGCGATTTTGGCGACCCCGTTGTCCTTGCACAGGTATTCGGGCAGTACCCGGTTCAGGCAGTCATCCATTTCGCGGCCTACGCCTATGTAGGGGAGTCCATGCAGGCTCCCGACATGTATTTTCGGAACAATGTTGTCAGCACGCTGAACCTGCTGGACGCGATGAGAACTCACGGAGTCAGGACGATTGTCTTTTCATCCAGTTGTGCCACTTACGGCATTCCCCACAGTGTTCCGATTGCTGAAGACCACAGTCAGCTTCCCGTCAATCCCTATGGAGAATCCAAATTGATGGTTGAGCGACTTCTCCAGTGGTATGGCCACAGTTTCGCAATGCCGTGGTCTGCCCTGCGTTACTTCAATGCCGGGGGAGCAGATCCGGATGGTGAACTCGGCGAAGATCACCAACCGGAGCCTCATCTTCTGCCGCGCGTGCTCGCCGCAGCAGCGGGACAGCTTGCTTGCGCTGACATTTACGGGACGGATTATCCGACTCCGGACGGAACTGCGATTCGAGATTATATCCATGTGACGGATCTCGCCAGCGCTCACGTTCTGGCTATGACCCATCTACTTTCTGGCGGCGCCAGCGGAGCATTTAATCTGGGCACCGGCGTTGGAAACTCGGTACGCGAGGTGATCTCAGTAGCCGAAAGAATCACCGCAAAAGCGATCCCCGTCGTCGAGCGTCCGCGCCGAGAAGGCGATCCACCGAGGTTGGTCGCGGACGCATCCAAGGCCGCCACCGTACTCCAATGGCGCCCGCAGTATTCCGAACTTTCCACCATTCTGGAAACAGCCTGGCGATGGCACAACCGCAATATCGTTCCGTCCGCTCGCCCTTCGGCCGACCCGGCCTGAATCCGCGAGGTACTGCAATTGAGCCCGAATGATAAGCTCGCCCCGGTCGCACCGCCGGCCGCAGGTTTCATCCCTTTGATCGTCCCTAAAATTTGCGGGAATGAGTGGAAATACGTCAAAGAGTGCCTCGACACGAACTGGGTGTCCTCGTCGGGCAGCTATATCGATCGCTTTGAGAGCATGCTGGCTGAGAGGGCGGGCACAAAATACGCAGTGGCCACGGTGAATGGCACTGCCGCTTTGCACCTTGCTCTGATCCTGGCTGGCGTTGAACCAGATGACGAGGTCCTGATTTCCTCGCTCACCTACATTGCCCCTGCCAACGCTATACGTTATGTGAACGCATGGCCTGTCTTTATCGACTCCGAGCCGACATATTGGCAGATCGATCCTGGAAGAGTGAACGATTTCCTTGAGAACGAATGCCGCTGGGACGGGCACCAGTTGCGCAACCGGGTTTCTGGCCGTCGCGTGAAGGCCATTCTCCCTGTCCACATCCTCGGTCATCCGGCCGATCTCGACCCGATCATGACCATTGCACAGAAATACTCGCTTCCGGTCATCGAAGACGCGACGCAAGGACTTGGGGCGCTTTACCGAGGAAAGAGCCTGGGAGGTTTTGGACACGCGGCATGCTTCAGTTTCAACGGAAATAAAATCGTCACGACAGGCGGGGGCGGAATGCTTGTGACCAATAACGCTGAATGGGCCGCCCGCGCAAGGCATCTCGCGAACCAGGCGAAGGATGATCCGTTGGAGTATGTGCATAGTTCCGTCGGTTACAACTACCGGCTGACGAATTTATCAGCGGCAATGGGTTGCGCCCAGATGGAGCAACTGGACAGAATCGTAGGAGCAAAGCGGAAGATTGCGAAAAGGTACCAGGAGGCGCTTGTTCCTCTTGTCGAAGTTCAAATTCCGGAAGAAGCGGAGTGGGCCTTTAGCACGTATTGGTTGTACACGCTGCTGATCGATGAGAAAGAATTCGGGATCGGCGTCCGAGAGCTTATCCGCGATCTGGCAGCTCGGAACATTGAGGCGCGACCGCTCTGGCAGCCGATGCATCTCTCTCCGGCTCATAACAGCTTTGGGAGCCCCCATGTCCGATCGCCGAGTCGCTGTGCCGTCGCGCCGTCAGCATACCGTGCTCAGCGGGGCTCTCCGAATCTGCGCAGGACACTGTGATTGAGTCGATTGCGGCACCGCTCGCGAAACATGGTCCATCGATCCCGCTTTAGCGAGCGCCTGAAAGTCTGTGCAGTCGGGAAATCGTGGAAATAGGTTCGCGACCCGTCAGGAGGCTCTTTCCAACTCCGCCAGGATCTGCTTCACAGCTTGGTTCGCGGCCCGGGCGCCACGTTTCGAAAGGCTCATCGAGATGGGTTGCTGCGGATCGATCGTAATGGCGTAGAGCACAACTTTTTGTCCGCCGCCCTGCATATAGAACACGTCCAGAAGATCTTTGACGCCCACATCATGGGCAGTCAGGGTAGGCGGATAATCGCGCGAAAACTGCGGAGTCGTGCGGGTGACGGTGCCCGGAGGATTGCCGTCCGCCGCAGCGTCGATCAGCAGAACGCGGCCTGCGTTCTGGAGCGGCTCCAGCAGGATGAATCCTCCAGTTCCTCCGTCCAGGCATTCCACATTTTCCGGTAGGGTGTGCTTCTCGATGGCACGCACCACGTGAACGCCGATGCCCTCATCCCCCATCAGGACGTTGCCCAGCCCCAGCACCAGCGTTTTCTTCTCGCTACTTGTCACTTTTCTCCCGGTCAAACTTCCATCCGCCCACAATCGAGGAGATCGTGCCGCGGCCCTCAATGTAGTCGTGATAAAAGGCAAGATACACGTGAACGACAATGAACGCGACAAAGAACCATAGCAGCAGGTGATGCCAGAAGCGCACCCCAAACTCCCCACCCAGCAGCGGCACGATCCACACAAACATCCGCGGCAGCCACGAATTGCTCATGCTGGAGTAAAGCGCAAAACCCGTGATGGACTGCGCGACAAACGCCAGAAACGTGAAGAAGTAAATAAATGCCGCCAGCGAATTGTGCCCCGTCGAGATGGGTCCATGCAGCTTGGTTTGCAGCACGTCAGTCTTGATCACGTCCACAATTTCCTGCCGCTGTGATTTCTTCAGCGGAAAGAAGTTGTTCCACTTGGCGTACTTGTTGCCCACAAATCCCCAATACAGCCGCGCCGCAAAGTTGAATACATATACGAACGCCGACACGAAGTGGATGAACCGCACCCAGCCAAACCAATACTGCTTGTAGGCCTCCGATGCGTATACACCGCCAATCGGCGCGCCGATCAGGTAGCCGGTCACGCAAAGCAGCACCAGGGCCACCGCGTTGATCCAGTGATAGGCGCGCACCGGCAGTTCCCACACATACACCCGCCGGTACTCCACCGGATGCTCGGGAACCGCTGGTACTCCACTTCCAACACCAACAACAGGAGCGCTCATAGCATCACTCGAATGAAACCTGGTGAAGGTGCCGTCCCTGCGGATCGTACAAATGCACGGCGCAGGCCGGGCACGGGTCAAAGGAATGAATCGTGCGAAGAATCTCAACAGGCTGCTCGAGATTCGCCACCGGCGTGCCGATCAGCGATGCTTCGAACGCCGAATGCTGTTGTTTCGCGTCGCGCGGCGAGCCGTTCCACGTGGTCGGCACCACTAGCTGATAATTCTCGATTGCGCCGTTGTGAATCTTGATCCAGTGCGCCAGGGCCCCTCGTGGTGCTTCCACAAGCCCAACGCCTTCCGCATCGGCCGGCCACGAGGTAATTCGTGAGCCCCCCGCCATACTTCGCCCAATCCTTGTAGAACGATGCCACCGCCAGCAGGTCGGGTATATAAACCTCGTTGACGAAAACATCCGCCTGGTCGATCAGGCGCGATACGAGGTTGAGCCGCTCGGAATTAATTGCCGCCTCTTCGTTGATGTTGATGGAGCAGGGAACTCCGCCCACGAGGTAATTCGGGTGCGGATTCTTGCCGCCGAACACCGCATGAATCTTGACAACTTCCTTCTGCCATTCGAGTGCGTCCAGATTGTGCGCGACCCCGATCAAGTTCACTTCAGGCGGCAGCTTGTACGCCGGGTGTCCCCAGTAGCCGTTGGCAAAAATGCCCAGCCCGCTTGCCGCAAAGGCCTTGATCTTGTTCTGAACTTCAGCGAAATAGGCAGGCGTGTTCTTGTCCCACTTCGAGAACGATTGCGCCAGCTCGGCCGCTTTCTTCGGGTCCGCCTTCAGCGCATTGACGATGTCCACCCAGTCCAGCGCGTGCAGATGGTAGAAGTGCACCACGTGATCCTGCACGTAACTGCGTGGTCAGCATGATGTTGCGGATCAGCTCCGCAGTCGGCGGTACCGAAACGCCCAGCGCGTCCTCGACGGAGCGCACGCTGGCCAGCGCATGAACTGTAGTGCATACGCCGCACACTCGCTCCGTGATGGCCCATGCATCGCGCGGATCGCGGCCGATGAGAATCTTCTCCAGGCCGCGCACCATCGTTCCTGAGCTGAACGCGTCGGTGATGACGCCGTTTTCCACAACAGCCTCAACGCGGAGGTGGCCTTCAATACGAGTTACCGGATCGACGACTATGCGTGTCATAGGCGCTTACGACTCCTTCTGGTCCTCTGCGTGAACTTCCGCAATAACCTTGTGCTTCCGAATATTCGTGACGACAGCGTGCGCTGCGACTCCGGCGACGGTCGCCAGACCAACCACCGTGCCCACCGTGTCTGCCGTGCTCTCGATGCCGAAGCCTGGGAACGATGCCAGATGCTGATACAGCGGCCCGTTGTCCCAGAAGCCCTCTTCGCTGCAACCAATGCACCCGTGGCCTGACTGAATGGGATAGCTGGTGCCCTCGTTCCACTTCACCGTGGAGCACGAGTTATAAGTAACCGGCCCTTTGCAGCCCATCTTGTAAAGGCAATACCCCTTGCGCGCATTCTCGTCGTCCCATGACTCCACAAAGAGCCCCGCGTCATAGTTGGCCCGGCGATAGCAGGTGTCATGCACGCGCCGTCCATAAAATTCCTTCGGCCGGCCCTGGCTGTCGAGTGCAGGCAACTGTCCCAGCACCAGCAGGTGCGTCACCACGCTCATCATCACGTCGGCAATCGGCGGGCAACCGGGCACGTTGATCACCGGCTTGTTCACCAGTTTTGAGATTGGCATTGCGCCGGTCGGATTTGGCTTGGCGGCTTGTACTCCGCCGAAGGAAGCGCAGGCGCCCCACGCGATAATGGCGGCGGCATCTGCGGCGACAGTCTGCAGGATCGATTCCGCAGTCTTGCCACGCACCATGCAATAGATGCCCCCGTCTTTGGTCGGCACTGCGCCTTCGACGACAAGGATGTATTTGCCCTTGTGGTCGCGCATCGTGTCAGTCAGGCTCTTCTCCGCCTGAAAGCCGGAGGGCGCCATGAGCGTCTCGGAATAGTTGAGCGAAAGGACGTCAAGCAGCGCATCCGCGACGATCGGGTGCGATGCGCGAATGAACGATTCGCTGCAGCCTGTGCACTCCTGGAAGTGCAGCCAGATCACCGCGGGCTTCTCTTTTTTCTCAAACACCGAAGCGACCTGGGCTACCCCTGTTTGTCCCAGACCCATCACGGTCGCGGCTGCCGCGCAGAACTGCATAAACTCTCTGCGGCTGTAGCCCTTCTTCTCCATCGATTTCCAAATGGAATCGCCCATGCCTACCTCGCTCATCGTGCAAGCACCGAAAAACGCCGTTGTTCTGCATGGTTCGCAGTACGGCGCAATTTCTCGATGAATGAAGGCACATTACGAAGAAGCAATCACAACAGGCTGTGCGCCGCATCACACATCTGCAAGTCCAGTGCTCTGTTTCGCAAACTCAGCGAGAGAGCCGGATCACACACCTGAAATTGCGAGGTGGGCGAAGATTCATAAGATAGTCAAAATAAGGGATCTGTGTTTCATCGGGCCACAAATCCCGCTGGTGAATCGAATTTATGCTTCAGATCGGCGGTCTTTTGTCTCTAGAGCATTTCTCCATTAGGTGTACACTGTAGTTAGCTCTGGACTTCGCGGCATGAGAGATGGCGAAGGCCTATTCGGATGATCTTCGTTGCAAGCTGTTGACGGCCTACGATCGCGGGCAGGGGTCGTTGCGCGAGTTGGCGGAACTGTTTTCTGTCAGCTATGACTGGGCCAAGAAGATATCGAGGCAGCGATTGCGCAGCCAACAAATGGAGCGGGTGGCGCAGAGCCGCCATGGAATGGCGAGTCGGGTGACGCCAGAAGTTGAAGCCGAGTTGTTGCGCCAGTTGCGCGAACAACCGGATTGCACGCTGGCGGATTTGCAGAAAGGGCTGCAGAAGTCGCTCGGTATTGGCATGAGCAGTCAGCATTTGTGGCGTGTGCTGAAGCGGTTGGGTGCGGGTTTGAAAAAAAGTCACTCCACGCGGCCGAGCGAGACACGCAAGCCAATCAAAAGCGGCGGGCAGAGTTCCTTGAGAAAATCCATTCGACCCCGCTAGACAATCTGATCTTCCTTGATGAGAGCGGCGTCACCACTTCAATGACGCGGCTCTATGCCCGTTGTCTGGGAGGACGGCGCATCCATGAGGCGACGCCTGGCAGCCATTGGAAAATTATGACCATCCTGGGCGCGATGAGCACCCGGGGCATGATCGCAACCATGACCATCGAAGAGGCTACCGATACAGAAATCTTCCTGGCCTATCTGGAACATGTTCTGTGTCCGCAACTACGCTCCGGCGATGTGGTGGTGATGGATAACTTGAGTTCGCACAAGGTCGACGGCGTGCGTGCACGCATCGAGGCGGCTGGAGCGGAACTGCTCTACCTGCCGCCCTATTCGCCAGACCTGAACCCGATAGAAAAGGCCTGGTCAAAGCTCAAACAACTCCTCCGATCAGCCAAAGCAAGGACCAGCGAGGTCCTCGAACAGGCCATCACAGACCTGCTACCTCAGATCACTCCAGATAACGCTCAAGCTTGGTTCAGGTTCGCCGGTTATGGAGTATATCTATGAGAGAAATGCTCTAAAGTTCCCGTCCTAGAAAGTACTGTCTTCCTGAGCGGAGTTTGGCCGTTTTTTTGGCCAAACGGAGTCGAAGGACCTGCGGTTCGGGGCTTCAACTTGTGTAACGAACTTCAGGGACAACACGCTCGGTAGCCTACTTCAAGAATCCAGGATCGGGTTGGGCGCCTGAGATCACTTGTTTTGTTGTGCCGGTTGCACAACGTCTGCCTTCGCGCGGTCCGCTGGAACTTCGAGCGCTCCGGTCAGGCTCGCCACCTTTTCCACGTGGTGACTGCGGCACCAGGACTCGAGTCCGCCCGCGATCCGCTCCACGGCGCGCGGGTCCGCATAGCTTGCCGTTCCCACCTGTACCGCCGTCGCCCCCGCGAGCAGAAACTCCACCGCATCTTCCGGAGTCACAATGCCGCCCATCCCGATGACGGGAATCTCGACGGCGCGCGCCGCCTCATACACCATGCGCAGAGCGATCGGCTTGATCGCCGGACCTGACAGCCCGCCCGTCACATTGCTGAGCCGCGGCTTTCGCGTCTCCGCGTCAATGGACATGGCGAGAAAGGTGTTCACCAGGCTCAGCGCGTCGGCGCCTGCCGCAGCCGCTACTTTCGCCATGAGCGAAATGGAGGTCACATTGGGCGAGAGCTTCACAATCAGCGGTCGTTTCGCCACCGCTTTGGCCAATTTGACCAGGTATTCGAGCGAGCCCGCATCGGAGCCGAACGACATTCCACCCATATGCACATTCGGGCAGGAGACGTTCAGTTCGTATGCGGCAACGCCTTCAGCCTGGTTCAGCCGGTCGATCACCGCGAGATATTCTCCCACGGTGAAACCGAAGACATTCACGATGCACTGGCACTTGGAATAGCGCTCCAGCGGCGGCAGCTTGCGGGTGACAAACTCCTCCACTCCGACGTTCTGCAGCCCGATCGCATTCAGCATCCCCGCCGCGGTCTGCAAGATGCGTGGAGGTGGGTGTCCGCTCAAGGGGCTCTGCGAAATGCCTTTGGTCACGAACCCGCCGATTCGCTCCAGCGAGACAATTTCCTCAAACTCAATGCCATAGCCAAAGGTGCCGCTGGCGGCGATGATCGGGTTCAGCAATTCCAAACCCGCCAACTGTACTTTCATGTCGGGTTTCACTGGCGGCAGTCTTCCTTGGTCATTACATCAATGATACTCGGCGGAGAACAGCCGAGGGTGTGGGCTCTGAAGCTCATACCCCGTTACCATTTCGACAATAGGTAGGTTACTACCGGGTAGGGGGTAGGGGGGGTGTGGCGGGGTACAGACCGGGCGCTTGTCCGACGAAATAGACCGAGGGCATCTCCGACATTGCAGCGAAGGCTGAAGGCGTTACAACCGTCATTATGCCTTGGAAAACGAGCAGTGTTATGGAAGAGAAGCTGCGCTTTGTGTTTGATTATGAGCGCGATGAGCATTCGATGGTGGAGCTTTGTTTCCGGTATGGGATATGCCGGGACACGGGCTATGAGTGGCTTCGTCGCTTCCGTTTGCACGGAGTCAAGGGACTGGCAGAACTGAACCGGGCGGCCAGGCAGCATCCCAACCAGACGGATGCGGCCATGGAGCGAGCGGTGCTTGATCTGCGCGAGGCGCACATGGGTTGGGGACCGCGTAAGTTGAAGCGGATTCTGGAACGGGATCAGCCGGGACGGGTGTGGCCTGCAGCCAGCACCATCGGCGAGATCGTCAAGCGTGCCGGGCTGGTGGTTGCGCGCAAGAAGCGGCGCCGCACCGAGCCTTACACACAGCCGCTGGCGCACGCCGGCGGGGCCAACCGGGTGTGGTGCGCTGACTTCAAGGGCTGGTTCAAGGCCGGTGACGGAGCGCGTGTCGATCCGTTGACGATTACCGACGCCTGGAGCCGCTATCTGCTGCGCGCACAGGCAGTGGAGAAGACAGACAGCGCGCGGGTGCGGGCCATCTTCGAGGCTGCTTTCCGCGAGCATGGGATGCCGGAGGCGATCCGCACCGACAACGGCGCGCCGTTTTCCAGCTCGGCCGTGGGCGGGCTGAGCCGGCTGGCGGTGTTCTGGATGCGGCTGGGCATCGAGCACGAACGTATACAGGCCGGGCATCCGGAGCAGAACGGGCGGCACGAGCGCATGCATCGCACGCTCAAGCAGGAGATGCGGCCAGCCGCCGACTGGCGGGGGCAGCAACGCGAGTTGGATCGTTTTCGTCATGACTATAACCAGGTGCGGCCGCATGAGGCGCTTGAGATGCAGACCCCGGCAAGTGTCTATGAGCCCTCGCAACGGCCCTATCCGGCGCGCCTGCCCGAGGTCGCGTATCCGGACTGGATGGAGGTGCGCATGGTCAAGGCGCACGGGCATTTCCGCTGGAAAAAGAAAGACATCTTCCTCACCGAAGTACTGTGGGGAGAACCGGTCGGACTGATGCCGATCGGCGAAGGCCTCTACAACGTCTACTTTGCCCACCGTAAGCTGGTGGGCTTCGACAGCAAACGCGATAAGCTGGTTCCGTTAACCAACCCAGCATGGCCGAAAGACAAAAGCAAAAACATGCCTAATAAACAAAAAATGTCGGAGATGTGCCCGGTCTGAAATGTCGGACTTCTGCCCGGCTATTCAGCGGATGGCCGTTTTTTGCTGCTTGGACTGCGCAGGGCAGGATGGGCTGAGGGTCTGGCTGGGCGCGGCGGGGGTCGATTCGTTCATTGAGGAGTCTCCTAAAACTTATTGTGCGCAGATCGGAGAAATAATCTGCAATGTGAAGCGGCAAAATAGAAGATTTTTTCGCAGGAGGGGGAGCAAAACAAAGGCGGCCCGATTTAAGGCCGCCTCTCTGTTTGAAACCAAAAACAGTTGAAACCGAAAAACAACTACGCCGTAACCGGCTCCGTCGCGTTCACTTTCACGGGCGTCAGCCAGCCGAAACGGTCCGGCTTCAGGCCGTTCGCAATGGCGAAAAACTCGTCGGCAATCTTCTGCGTAATCTCACCTGGTTTGCCGTCTCCGATAAGGATGCGATCAACCGACCGGATCGGCGCAACCTCGGCAGCAGTACCGGTAAAAAACACCTCATCGGCGATATACAGCATCTCGCGCGGAATCGGCTGCTCGATCACTGTCAGTCCAAGGTGGCGGGCGATGGTCAGCACGCTGTCGCGCGTAATGCCCGACAAAGCTGAGTTGGCCAGCGGCGGCGTATACAGCACGCCGTTCCGCACCACAAAGACGTTCTCGCCCGACCCCTCGCTGACCAGCCCATTCACGTCAAGGGCGATGCCCTCGGCGTAGCCGTTGATATCGGCTTCCATCCGGATCAGCTGCGAATTCATGTAGTTGGCGCCGGCCTTGGCCAGAGCGGGCATGGTATTTGGGGCGAGCCGGTTCCAGCTCGAGACACAAACGTCTGCACCGCCGGTGCCGGCGACATATTTGCCCCAGGGAAAGTTGGCCATGTAGATCTCGATCGGCGAACCCTTGGGGTTAACCCCCATTTCGCCGTAACCACGCAGCGCGATAGGCCGGATGTAGCACGGCGCAATGCCATTGGCCTCAATAAGGTCAACCACGGCTGCACAAAGCTCGTCGAGGGCAAACGGCAGTTCCATGCGGTAAATCTTGGCGGAATCAAGCAGGCGCTGCATGTGCTCTGGCAGGCGGAATACCGCCGAACCTTGCGGCTGCGCGTAGCAGCGGATGCCTTCGAACACGCTGGAGCCGTAGTGAATCACGTGGCTCATCACGTGGATGGTGGCCTGCTCCCAGGGAATGAGGTTGCCATTGTGCCAGATTTTCGAGGTGCTTTGAATGGGCATGAGGGTTGAGGAGCTCCTTGATCGCGTCCTGTGGGACTATTCCTCAGCCTACCGCGATTCGCCGCCCCCTGTCACGGGGCTGGTTTTGATGGCATCCACGAAGTTCCCGCGAAAGTAACCGCGCTGGACTGTCCCCATGCAGATTGCGCGTGTGCTAAGGTGCAACCGTGACCAGGGACATCGCAAAGCAGGGCACGAGTTCTTCGCGGAGCAGAAAGAAACAGCCACGCCTTTTACCCGGGTTGGCGGTCGCCGATGGCTTCACGCGCCACCCGTTTGACCTGGAAAATGGCGTGCGTACCAGCGGCCTGATCGCCGGACGCCACCTCAGAAGCGGTCACCTACACGACCGTCACGCCACTGCCTACTACGGCGTAGCGCCCTCGGTTTTTCAGGCGCTGATCCGGTGTTGGCAAAAGACCCAACCTGCCGCAGCCTTGGAGGAGTTCACCTTTATCGACATCGGCGCAGGCATGGGCCGTGCCGTGCTGCTGGCCGCCGAAATGCCCTTTCGCTCGGTGGTCGGAGTGGAACTGCATCCAACCCTGGCGCAGATCGCGCGCCGCAATCTGGCAATCTGGCGCCAGGCTGATCGCGCGCGCACCAGCACGCGCATCGTGTGCGGGGATGCGGCAGAATTCAGGTTTCCACCCGGTCCCTGTCTGGCCTTTCTCTTCAATCCTTTCGGCGCAACCGTGATGCGGAGGCTGCTCCGGCACATGGCATCGAGCTTTGCCACCAGCCCGCTGCAACTTGATTTGCTCTACGCGAACAACGAGCAGGAGAGCGTCCTTCAGGCGCAACCAGGTTTCAAGCGCCTGTTTCTGGGCCAGATCAAGCGCTCGCGCAAAGATGCAATTGCCGATCATGCGATCATGGCCAACCAGCCCGACGGGGAATACACGTCAGCGAATCATGAGGACTGCTCGCTCTGGCGCTGGGTCGGCCAATCCATCGGCCCATCCAAATGATCGGGCAGGGAACTGCGAGCCGAGGTTAGCGAACCGAAATAGCAAACATCTTTCTCGCGGAAGTTGTTGACGGTGAGGCCCTGCAAAGAGAAAGCTGTTCCGTGGGCAAATGAGTGCAGCTGTTTGCCATGACAAACGGGCCCAATCGAGGCCGTGATCTGAGCCTCGTGAGAAGGGAAGTACGACCGTGCAAGAGCCGCATCTGATCCTGGGCATTGGTGAGCTGCTTTGGGACATCCTGCCGCAACGACGTTCCGGCCTGGCAGGCATTCCCATCGATGATTCCGGGACAATCGGCTTGCTGGGCGGCGCGCCCGCCAACTTCACCGTGATGGCCGGGCGGCTCGGCAATCACGCAGCGATCCTCAGCCGCATTGGGCGCGACGACCTGGGCCGCAAGGCCGTCGAGTTGCTTGATCCGCTGCCCGCCGACACCAGTCATCTGCAGGTCGACCCCGTCCACGAGACCGGCCGCGTCACAGTGGCTCTTAAAGACGGCCAGCCCGAATACATCATCCACCAGCCAGCGGCCTGGGACTCGATGGAGCTTTCCGATGAGTGGGTGCAAATGGCAACCCGGGCAGACGCCATCTGTTTTGGCTCATTGGCGCAACGAAGCGTTGAGTCCCGGCAAACCATTCAGACACTGGCAGCGCAAACCTCGTCCAGTTGCGTGCGCGTTTTCGATGTGAATTTGCGCCCGCCCTTCTACTCCAGTGAAGTGGTGCAGGAATCGCTCGAACTCGCTTCCGTCGTCAAAATGAACGACACCGAAGTGTCGCAGGTGCTCACCCTCCTGGGATTGCCGATTGAGGGAGAGCCAACCGTGTCCATCCTGCGTCAAGGCGCTGAACGCCTGTTGTCTGAGTTTCCCACGCTGCGCATGGTGGCAATCACCCGCGGCCCTCACGGCAGCCTGCTGGTCACACGCGACGAATGGCACGAACATCCCGGGATCACGACGCGAGTAGCCGACACCATCGGCGCCGGCGACGCATTCACTGCCGCCATGACGCACTACATGTTGCGCGGCGCGGGGCTTGAGACACTGAACGAGGCCGGCAATCGCTGGGGCGCGTGGGTGGCTTCGCAAAACGGCGCCATGCCGTCGCTACCCGACCCTGAACGCGCGGCCATCGCCACCGCGATTGGGGAGTAACGCGGCAATCGTCCGTTCCTTCGGCGCGCATCTTGAGCGCTCCAGCCGCGAAGCATGAGGCAAGGCGGTGCACGGCATTGAGTCAGCTGACCCACTGCCCGGTGAGCCAGTTTTGACGCCCGTGTTTTAAAGTAATGAGACGGTGATCATCAACCTCGCCAGGCGCGCGCACGATCATAACTGGGAGCTGGATCCCATCACGCGTTCCCTGCTGGATACTGATTTCTACAAGCTGCTCATGCTCCAGTTCATCTGGAAGCATTTCCCCACCACCCGCGCTACGTTTTCCTTGCTCAACCGCACCGCGTCCGTGCCGCTGGGCGAGATCGTGAATGTCGACGAATTGCGCGAGCAGTTGGAAGCCACTCGGAAGCTGCACTTCCACAAGTCCGAACTGATTTGGCTGGCCGGCAACTCCTTCTATGGCCGCCGCGGCATTTTTGAGTCCGCATTTCTTGAGTGGCTCGAAAACGACTTCAGCCTCTCGGATTTCGAACTGTCGGTGGAGGACCGCCAACTTTCGCTGCGTTTTGAAGGCCTCTGGACCCAAACCACCCTCTGGGAAATCTACGCGCTCTCGGCCATCGACGAGCTCAAGACCCGAGCCAACCTCAAACGTCTCTCCGAATTTGAACTCGACATCCTTTATGCGCGCGCCAAGACGCGCCTATGGGAAAAGATGGAGCGTCTTCGCGGCATCCCCGACCTCAACGTCAGCGACTTCGGCACCCGTCGCCGCCACAGCTTCCTTTGGCAGGAGTACGTGGTCAAGGCCATGAGTGACGTGCTCGGTCCCGGCTTTGTCGGCAGCTCCAATACCTATCTCGCCTACATGCACGATCTCGAGGCGATCGGCACCAACGCGCACGAATTGCCCATGGCCATGGCCGCGCTCGCCGATTCCGTTGAAGAGGTGAAATCGGCGCAGTACCGCATGCTTGAGCTGTGGCAGCAAACCTACCAGGGCGAATTGCTCATCATGCTCCCCGATACCTTCGGCACTACCCAGTTCCTCCGGGATGCGCCCGGCTGGGTAACTCGCTGGACCGGCCAGCGCATCGACAGCAAGGACCCTTTCATCGCCGGCGATGAGTACATCCAGTGGCTCAAGCAGCGCGGCTGCGACCCGTGTACCAAGCGCCTGATCGCCTCCGACGGCTTGGACGTTGACCTGATCCTATGGCTTCATGCGTACTTTGGCGGCAAGTTGCGCAACGGCGCTACGCCCGGGGACTTCCGGCACGCCAGTGATTTCAACGACAAGAGCAAATGGATTCCTGAGCGTCGCATCCGCATCAGCGCCGGGTGGGGCACTTATCTGACCAACGATTTTCGCAATTGCAATCCTCTGGGCGACGATTGCTTTGACCCCGTGAGCCTCGTGTGCAAGCTGAGCGAAGTCGATGGACGCCCCGCCGTCAAGTTGTCTGACAACTACTCGAAAGCCATGGGACCACCGGCCGAGATCGAGCGCTATCGCAAGATCTTCGGTGTGGCCGGGGTAGCGGACGTTCCCGTTACGGTATAGCCCATAGAGAAGCCTCGCAAAATCATTGGGGGCGTTTATCGGGCCAAAACCATCGCGCAAAAAACAACCCCGGCATAAAGCCGGGGCGGTTGGGGGGAAGTCGGAGCTCGCTTAGGCTTTCGCCACGCGATCCACTTCCTTCAGACGGGCAGCCTTGCCGCGCAGTCCGCGAATGTAGAACAGCTTGGCGCGACGCACCTTGTAGCTGCGGATCTTCTCGATCTTGTCGATGACCTTGGAGTTGAAGGGGAAGATGCGCTCGACGCCCTGGCCAAAGCTCATCTTGCGCACGGTAAAGGTGCCCTGCGGGCCGTTGTTGATGGCGATCACCAGGCCCTCAAAGGCCTGCAAGCGCTCTTTATCGCCTTCCTTGATCTTTACCTGGACGCGAATCTGGTCGCCGGGCACAAACGCCGGCAAATCGGTGCGCTTCAGCTTGTCGGCCAGGCGCTGCATTACGGGATGAATGGACATGGTCGCTTCCTGCTATTGAACTCAGAATCTTCAGTTTATCAGAGAACGTCATTTCGTGCCTAATCTGTCCTTCGGCCAGCGGTTGCGCTATAGTGCCGCTCATGGACGAAAAACGCGCACTCCTTCGCCACACCGTCGCGTCGCTGGCCTACCGCGCCTCGCGCGCACTTGAGAACTCGCCGGAATCGTTTGCGACCTTCGATGGCGCCGGCCGCCAGCCCGCGCAAATCCTATCCCACATGGGCGACCTTTTTGACTGGGCCCTCAGCATCGTCGAGGGGAGCCAGCGCTGGCGCAACTCCGAGCCCCTCGATTGGGCGGGCGAGCAGCAGCGATTCTTTGCCGCTTTGCAGGTCTTCGATGCCTATCTCGCTTCCGGCGAGCCCCTTCATGCCCCGATCGAGCAACTGTTTCAGGGGCCGGTCGCCGATGCCCTCACGCACGTAGGACAACTCGCGATGCTTCGGAGGCTGGCCACCTGTCCTACCTGCGGCGAGAATTTTTTCGTAGCCGCCATTACCGCAGGCCGGGTAGGTGCTGACCAGGCCGCTGCAACTCAGCCGTTCCGATGACCGTCGTGAATTAGAAAACAATCAATTCATCGTAGGAACGGAATATAAGCCGCCGTCGTCGCCTTATACCGCTTGAATTCGTCGCCGAATCGTTCGCCCAGCAACCGCTCCTCTGCGCGCACGCGAATCTCGGTTCCAATCAGGAAGAAAATCACTCCGGCTACCAGCAGCGGCCACCACGTTTTCGCAAATCCTGTCGCCAGCAGCATCCCCAACATTGACGCGTAAATCGGATTGCGCACCCATCGGTACGGTCCTGTTGTGATCAGGTTGTGATCTTCGCTCAGCGCCGCTTCAAATCGCCATTGCTTGTCCAGGTGGCGTGCCGCCATCCACGCCAGCGCCACCGACGGTGGTCCTAGAATCATTGAAGCGATCAGCGATGCAGGGGATTTCTCAAAACCCACGGGCTGCACGAAAGCCCAAATGCATGCAAAACCCAGCGTCACCAGCAGAATTCCCCAGAGCGACGAGGGCGCCCGCACTGCCTTCTTCTGCCCGCCCGCCCGCTTCTGCGGACGTACGAAAGCAAGCGACCACAAAATCCAGCAGAGTCCGAGTTCAACATAAGCGGCAATGGCCAGCATGCCCAGGTCCTCTCATTCGTTTCGTGCGCGAATCGAGTCCAGCATTCGCCGATCCTCTTCGCTCAGGGCCGCCCCTGTCAGCAGATCGGGGCGATTGGCCAGCGTCTTGCGCAACTGCTGCTCCCGTCGCCAGCGGCGTATCTGCTGGTGGTCTCCGTTCAGCAGCACCTCCGGCGCAGCCAGCCCACCAAACTCCGCCGGCCGCGTATAGTGCGGGTAATCCAGCAATCCTCCCGCTCCGTGCTGTGAGCGCGGAACTCCCTCGGTATCGCTGGTGATCTCCGCGTCGGCCACGCCAAAGCTTTCAAATTCACCAGAAGCTTCATTACCCAGTACGCCCGGCACCAGCCGCATCACCGCGTCCAACACCACCGCCGCGGCCAGTTCGCCCCCGCTCAGCACATAGTCGCCGATCGACAGCTCCATATCGCAATAGAGCTGGTTGATACGTTCGTCCACACCCTCATAGCGCCCGCAAATCATCACCACGCGCTCCAGTTTCGCCAGTTCCCGCGCCACAGCCTGCGTAAATGGCCGCCCCTGCGCCGATAGCAGAATCACGCGCGTCCCGCTCGACGCTTCAGACCTCCGCCCTTTCCCCTCAATTCCCAAGGACTCCATCGCCTCGGCCAGCGGCCCTGGCTTCAGCACCATGCCTTCGCCGCCGCCAAAGGGTCGGTCGTCGACAGTGCGATGCCGGTCATGCGTGAAGGCGCGCAGATCATGCACGCCCACCTTCACCAGCCCCTCGGCCTGCGCGCGCCGCACGATGCCGTGCTCAAAAATTCCCGCAAAGAATTCCGGAAAGATGGTGATGATTTCAAACCGCATAAGGATCGCTCTTCCTCATTATGCAGGGTCGATCACGAAGAGTTCTTCGCAAATGTGCTTTAATGTTGGCCAACGATCATGGCTAACATTGAATCGCTCTTGAATCGCTGGCAAACCGCCGGTGTCCTCGACGCGGAAATGGCCGGCCGTATCCGCGCCTACGAGTCGGAACGGAACAGTCTCGCCGCGCAAAGTTCCATGCGCCTGGGCTGGCAGGGAACTGTCGCCCTGATTCTCGGCGCCATTCTCCTGGCATGCGGCGTGGTGCTGTTTGTCTCCGCACACTGGGACGAGATAGGCCCCGGCGCGCGCTACGCCCTCGTGATGGCCATGGTCGCCGTGTTCCACATCAGCGGGGCTGCGACACGAGAGAGATACAGCGGCCTCTCCAGCGCGCTGCACGCTGTCGGCACCATTTCGACTGGCGCGGCGATTGCGCTCGTCGGGCAAATCTTCAACATCCAGGAGCACTGGCCCGCGGCGATTCTGCTCTGGGCCATCGCCGCCTTCGCGGGTTGGGCGCTACTGCAAGATGAAGCGCAGCAAACCCTCACCTTTCTGTTGTTTCCGGCATGGATTTTCGCGGAATTTTCTTTTGCGGCCGAAGGCCACATTGGCCAGGACGTCTACATCGGCCGATTCCTGATCGTCTGGGCCGTACTCTACGTCACTGTCCTTCTCGGCTCGAAGCACAAGATCGTCCAGGGCATTCTCTTCTCCGCCGCGGCCATCTCCGCCCTGGTCGCAATTCTTCTGATGGTGGAAAGCTGGCGTTCCTGGTCCGGCAGCCAGACCTTCCTGCCGCTCCACACCCGCATATGGGGCTGGGTTGATATCGCCGCGCTCCCGCTTCTCTTCGCGCTCTTCCGCCTCCGCAAGAGCCTGCTTCCAGTCACCGTGGCGATCGTCTTCTCTCTCGCACTCCCCTGGTGCAGTGGCACCTGGCAGGAGTATTACAACTACGGCACGGTCCAGGGCTCTTACAACCAAACTGAACCCGTCCTTGCGGCCCACGCGTTGGTTGCGGCATTCTGCGTCTTCCTCATCTGGTGGGGCGTGCGCCAGACCAGCAGGGCGCTCGTCAACCTCGGCATCGTGGGCTTTGCCATCACCGTCATCTGGTTCTACTTCAGTGACATCTTCGACAAGGTTGGCCGCTCACTGGGACTGATCGGAATGGGCATCCTGTTTCTTGCCGGAGGCTGGGCGCTTGAGAAGATGCGCCGACGCCTGCTGACCCACATGGGCCCGGCCGCGGAATTTTCTGAGGAGGCTAAATGAAGCTGGCCGGAATCAATGTCTCCGCGAAATCCATCGCACTGCTCATCATTCAGTTAGCGCTGGTCTCGTCCATCGCCACGAAATACCTCTACCAGCGCTCGAGCTGCCCTCATGTCTGGACCCGCACCGTGGCCTACGATCCCGAATTGGTCATGCGCGGCCGCTACCTCAGCACGCAACTCCTCGTCGACGGCTGCCAAAGCACGCTGCCCTCGGCCAAACAGGCCACTTTTCCGCGCAACATCAATGGTGTTCCCGAAGGGTCACGGTATGCGATTACCGCCCCCCAGGCTGTTCATTTCCCGGCTAAGCTCGCGGTCCAAAACAACAAGCTTGTCGCAATACGGCTTCCGGACAGCGACGAAAATCCAGCCGGCCAGTTGGTCGCCGCCTGGCCAAAATCGTCTTGCGAAGACTTGCGCCTTGATGAGCCCGTCAACTTCTACATCCCCGAGCACGCGCAAAGCCCGCTCCCCCTCAAAAACGGCGATGAGCTCTGGATCGAAGTCACTGTGCCGCCCAAAGGCCCGCCTCGCCCACTCCAACTTGCGCTGAAAGAGAACGGCGTCTGGAAGCCACTCGCGTTTCAGTAGCTCCAGTTGGATTTCGGCCCATGGCACTACGGATACAAGGATGTCATTTGCCGGCCCCGTAGACCATTTCGGACTCGGCCTCCGTGCCCGATTTTCATTTGGAATCTAGAAGCTGTCTCATAAATGGTCTAGCACCGCAAAAGACGTCCCTCAGGGGCTAAAGCCCAGCGATTTACGAGACGTTTGCGGCACGACTAAAGTCGTGCCCTCTTACAAAACCATTTATGAGACAGGTTCTAGTGTGGTGAGTCTAAAGTTCGTTGCATAAATCGAAGGCCCCAACTGCATGTCCTTCGACTCCGTTTGGCGCAAAAAACGCGCCAAACTGCGCTTGATTTCATGACGACGTTGGCTCGGTCGAGCGGGTAGATTGGCGTTGTGTGTGAGCCTTAACCCGGAGGAAGGAGCCAACGTCATGGTGATTATAGGATGCGATTTCCATCCTGTTTTTCAGCAGATTTCGGTGCTGGATACAGGGAGCGGCGAGGTGAGGGATTTGCGTCTGGCACACAAGGAAGAAGCGCGGCGGTTTTATGCCTCGCTTCAGGGGCAGGAGGTTCTTGTGGGGGTGGAGGCGTGCGGGTACACGCAGTGGTTCGAACAGATGCTGGAGCAGATGGGGCATGGGTACCGGATCGGCGATGCGGCAGCCATCCGGAGCAGTTATGTGCGCAAGCAGAAGACGGATCGGCGCGATGCGGGCCATATTCTTCGCCTTCTGGTGGAAGGGCGTTTTCCGGCGTTGTGGGTGCCGACGGCGTCGGAGCGGGATGCGCGGCAACTGATCGTGCATCGCCATAAGCGGGTGCAGATGCGAACGCGGGTGAAGAACCAGTTGCACGCACTGGCCCTGAACCAGGGTCTACGTCTGGGCTGGCAGCTATGGACGCGGGGCGGGGTGGAGCAGTTGTGCGCACTGCCCTTGTTGCCCTACGCGGCGGCGCGGCGCGCGGATCTGCTGGAGCAGTTGGAGGGGATGAACACGGACATCGAGCGATTGGATCGGATGGTGCGTAAGGAAGCCGAAGGGCGGGCAGAGGCGGTTCGGTTGATGAGCCATCCCGGCGTGGGACCGGTGACGGCGCTGGCGTTCGTGCTGACCATCGGCGATGTGCGGCGCTTCGAGAAGTCGCGCCAGGTGGCCAGCTACCTGGGTTTGATTCCGTCGGAGCGATCCTCCGGGGGTAAGCAGCGGCTGGGGCACATCAGCAAGCAGGGTAATTCGCTGTTGCGTTTTCTTCTGGTCGAGGCCGGGCACACCGCGGTGCGCGGCGACGCCGAGCTGAGACGTTGTTACCAGCGTTTACAGCACCGGCACTCGACCGGTGTAGCCAAGGTAGCCGTGGCGCGCAAACTGGCGCTGCGGCTGTACTGGATGCTGCGCAACCAGGCCGATTATGCGCAGCTCCGTGGTCCGTATGCAGGCAAGCCCGTGTCATTCTGTGGTCGAAAGACAAGACCGGCCGCTTGAGTGGGCAACCTGCCTCCCCGTGAGGACGGGGAGATCGAACTAGCAATCATGACTGCCGGAGACGGCAGCCGGATACATGGTTGGTGGAACCAGTTCCACCGCCGGATTCAACGAACGGGCATGGCAAACACACACGGTTTTCAACTACAGAACGAAGCTCAGAAAAAAACTCTGATCTTCGTTCCCAACTCAAGTGTGAGGCTGTGAGGGGCGCCGTCAAGGGTCAAGATGAACGCCACAGAACGGCGCCCTTGACACCGCCCCTCACACCGACGCTAAGGTATGCCTTGACAACAGCCAACGTCGTCATACACAGGATGACAGTTGTTTTATTTAGCGAATTTAAGACGCAGGACACTAGGCGTCGTCCGAGGCGTTCAGATCGACCAGCCCATCCGGCAGCGCCATCTCCACGCGCTTGCCCTCAACATCCACGCGCCGCAGGTAGCTCTTCGCAAAGGGAATAAGCACCTCGCCTGGTGCGCCCCGCACCACCAGCAGCGCCACCGGTCCGGCGGTCCGGTCCACATCCTCAATCTCGCCAATCTCGGCGGGGTGTGCCCCGGCCACATCCACCAGCGTGCAGCCGATCAGGTCGCCGATGTAGACCTCGTCTTCGGCGAGTGGCGCCCGCTCCGCAAGCGGAATGGCCACAATCAGGCCTGTCAGTTCCTCGGCGGCTGAAATCGAATCGACACCGGCAAAGTGCAGCACGATGCCGCCCTTGTGCAGCCAGTGGGCGATCAGCTCCACCTCGCGCGGAGCGGGATTTGCCTTGACAGCCGCAGATTTGGCGCGGCCCGCAACGCGAGGTGTCGCGGAGCAGCCAAAGCTGCCGGCGTTCGGCAAATTTTTCAGGAAAATCAGTCAGGATGTCGGCGAAGACCTCGCCTTTGCGTCCCTGCGGGCGGCGAATCCGCGCCAGCCACACCCATTGTTCAGCCGTTTCGGCGTGCCGTCATTGCTGCCTCCGGCGGCGGCAGTGTTGGCCGGCCATTCTAGGCTTCGTCGTCTTCTTCCAGGATGTCGAGCGTGTAGCGGTGGTGCAGCTTCATGCTGACCGCGCCCAGAATGGTGCGCACCGAGCGGGCAGTGCGCCCCTGCTTGCCGATGACCTTGCCCACGTCCTGCGGCGCAACGCGGAGCTTGAGGACCGTATTCTCTTCCCGGTTCACGGCTCTGCACTTCTACGGCTTCCGGCTCATCCACCAGGGCCCGCGCAATCTCGCGGACCAGTTCATCTACTGCCACCATTTCGACTTGGGTCATGATCTTGCCTCTGACCGTATGCACCCGAAAATTGAAGCACCTTGGGCGATGCGCGAATAGTATCACACACGCTCGTCGCCGTCAGTATCCGTATGTCGCGCAAAGCGAACTCTGGCCTGTATTCCATGGCCGCCAGGTCCCTGAAGCTTCGATCAGGCGACCGTCGGCTCCGCCACCTGTGCGCCGGATTCTTGGCCACCAGCTTTGGCCACGGTGGGCGAGAACTGCGCGCCCACGCCGCGCCAGTAGGCGATGCGCTCGTGCTTCAGGTCGACCGTGGCCGGGTTGGTGCGGGGGTTGTAGGTGCCGACCACTTCAATGGAACGGCCATTGCGGGCGCGGTCCTTCTCAATGACCACGATGCGGTAGTAGGGCTGCTTGCGGGCGCCAACGCGCGCCAAACGAATCATCACCACGGCGATACGGTTCCTTTCAAAATCCAGTGCTCTGTTGCGGTCTTTGGGAGTCATCCCGGCCGGCGCGAACCCTGGGTCCACACGGCATCGGTCTTCGTCCGTGGGTGGAATGCGCCTGCCAAATAAAGGGCCAGGCGATTGCGCCCAGCCTCGCAAGACTCAACACCTAAGTATCGCCGAAACCGGGCCGCGGAGCAAGTATTGCGCCGCCATCAGGTTTCCCTTGAGGCCCCGAAATCATCTATATCCGTGTGGCCCCTGCGGCCGGCGTAAGGCATACTCAGTACCGAAGCAAGGAATATTCATTATTGCGGAGCGGCGCATAGCATGTGGCCATTTAACGGAAAAAAAGTGCTCAAGGGGGAAAATTTACCCATCGGAGAAGACTGGCGGCTTGCAGAAGGGACCCACGATGGCAACCCCATGTTTGTCCGTACCAACGCTGCGTATCGCGGTTTCAAGGGCGTCCAGGGGTACGCACACCAGGTTGGAATCGCTGTGCCCCTGGTCGATCCGGAGCCTTCGGGGCTGCCTTCTACCATCGAAAATGCGGAGTTGAGCGCCATTGAGGATAATTTGTGCGGCCTGCTGCAGACCGCCAATGAGTCGATCTATGTCGCTGCCATCACGACCAGCGGGATGCGCGAATTTGTCTTCTACACCCGCGATCCCGAGCAGGTGAAGCAGAAGTTCGAGCAGGCGCGCAGCAGCATTCAGAACCACGAGATTCAGCTCATGATTCAGCCCGACAGCGAATGGAACATCTATGCACGCCTGATTTGACCGCACTCATCTTCTCACTGCATGCTTTCCCGGTCGGTTCCAGCGGTCTGCTCAAGCCTCGGCTCCCAGCCGCCGTTCCTGGGGCGCGTACAAATCCTCGCGCGTCAGCGGAAGACGGCTGTTTCCCCGATCCGGCTTACTCAGCAGCACCTGGTACAAGCCGATATCGCCCCGGCGAAACGCCGCGGCAGACCCCGCCATGTAGAGGAGCCAGATGCGGTAGGTCATCTTCGACACGTCTTTCAGCAGCGCATCGGCATTGCGGGTAAGCCCCTCTACCCAGCGCCGCAACGTCAGTTCGTAGTGCTCGCGCAGATTCTCCACATCGCGCACTTCAAATCCCTGCGACTCGGCGGCGCTTACCGTCTGCGCGAGGGTGACGAGCCGACCGTCCGGAAACACATATCGTTCGATGAACGAGCTCTCCCGCACCGGCGCAAGGTGGGCGCGCGCGATTCCGTGATTGAGAAACAGGCCGCCCGGCCGCAGAAGCCGGTGCGCGATTCCGAAATACTTTTGAAGATTTTTCAGCCCCACATGCTCAACCATGCCGATGCTTGCGATCTTGTCGAATGTTTTGTCCGTGATCCCCAGTTCGCGATAGTCACGCAGATGCACCTTGCAACTGCGTTCCAGCCGGGCATGCTCGATTCGGCGCTTCGCCGTCTCGGCCTGCTCGCGGCTCAGCGTGATTCCCTCGGAATGGGCCTGACGCTCGCAGGCTGCATAGAGCGGCAGGCTGCCCCATCCACAGCCAATGTCGAGGAAACGCTCGCCCGGTTGCAGCCGCAGCTTGCGGCACACATGCTCAAGCTTCTGCGCCTGGGCTTCATCCAGCGAGTCCCCCACTGCGCGAAAGTAGGCGCACGAATACACCAGCGAATTACCCAACCACGGCGCGAAAAATCCGACGGGCTGGTCGTAGTGATACGCGATGGAGGCGCGGTCGCGACCGTGCGAGTTCACGGCGCCTTGGTTCAGCCAGTGCCCAATTCCGAAGAGACTCCGGGCCAGCTTCTCCACGATTCGCTGCCGCATATCGCGCGGGCGATCGAGCAGATGTTGCACGATCGAGAAAACTGAAAAGAGATCGCCCTCGACATCCAGGTCGCCATGGATGAAAGCCTCGCCCAGCGTAATTTCGTTTGGTTCGGCGATCAACGACGCCAGGGTATCGGGGTTCGCAACGACAAGCGTGCACTCGGGCTTTGCGTTGGGCGACGAAGACCACTGGCGTCCATCCCATAGACGGATCGAAAATGCCGGACCTGCATAAGCCTCAAAAACTGAGCTGAAAACTGCAGTGGGGTTTGTTGTCGAAGCGGTTCCGAAAGTTGCCGCCGTGAGTGCCTGGGAGGGATTGGCCATTTGCTCTGACGTCCTTTCCTTCTGGCTGCGCGGCGGGTGGCCGCTCCAGAAAGATCGATAAGAACTACAGCGCCTAAGTGTTTTCCCCCAAAATCGAACACGCCCGTTTGGGACCACGCTGAAAGGTGGCGCCGCGGGAAATTGCTCTACGTGTTGGATTGACACATCCCCGATTGGGTTGTTCTCAATCCCCGGTCTTGGTTGTCCTCATCCCTGGTGCCACGCTCAGCCCTTGAGTGCCGGAAACAGAAACTTCAGCATCGGGCGAACCCGGGTCGCCCAGCTCGTTTCATCATGGGTTCCACCTGCCACGCGCTCAAAATGCATCGTTTCACCCTGCCGCCAGCCGTTCGCGACCAACCGTCGGGCCAGTTGTTCGGTGTCGCGCAAGGTACGGGTGCCTTCGCGGTCACCCACGTCGAGCCACAGCCGAGGCCGCTCCCATATCTCCGGTGCGCGCTCATTCAGGTAGCCCAGGATGCTTTTGTGATTCCACCACACGCTGGGCGACAGCGCTGCCAGCTTGCCGAACTTCTCCGGGTGCCGCAGCCCCAGGTACAAGGTAACCAGCCCACCCAGCGAAGAGCCGCCGATCCCCGTCCCTTCGCGATCCTGCCGCACCCGGTAGTGGGCCGCAATCCACGGCATCAGCTCCCGCGTCACCATCAGCCCGTAGGCTTCCGCCTCGCCGCCACCCATCTGCGCACTGCGCTCGTGCGTGTATTCCGCCAGCCGCCGGTCACCGGTGTTATAGATGCCCACAATCACCAGCGGCTCTACTTCGCCGGCCTCGATTGCCGCATCTGCATGTTCGCGCACCTGCCATGTGCGGCCTTTGATGAATGAAGTTTCCCCATCGAACAGATTTTGTCCGTCGTGCAGGTAGAGCACCGGGAAACTCCGCTCCGGCTCCCGCTCATACTCAGGCGGAACGTAGACAATCAGGTCGCGCTTCTCAGGCAAATAGTTGCTGGCCAGGTCGTGATGCACGCGAAGCCGCGGATGCTTCCCAGCACTGCCGCTGGCCATGGTCTCCTGTGCCTCTGTGCTCGCTTCTGACTCCGGATTCAATTCTCGCGGCCCTTATCCTGTGCCATGTCGTTTGCCAAATGCGTGGTGGCACAACGCCTGCCAAAACACGCCGCCCCGTGGCTGTTACAGTATCAAGAAAACCGCGCTTCTCCAAAGGTTGGAAGGGAACTAGCGGGTTGGTGCCCGATCCTCGCTTTCCCAGGTCCGAGAATCCGGACCTGGGGCACCCAGCCGCAGCGGACGCTTTGCCCTCGGCATGTCTTTGTTCTTGTACCAAGTGCGTGAAGCGAGTTGAGGTCAGATACGATGAACCGCGAATATCACAAATGGTATTCCAGCCGCCTCGGCCGCGACATGGAACTCCTCGTCTTCGGCCACGCCGGGCTGCCTGTGCTCGTCTTTCCCACCTCCGGCGGCCGCTTCTACGAGTTTGAAGATCGCGGCATGATCGGCGCGCTCTCCGGCAAAATCGACGGCGGCCATCTGCAGATCTACTGCGTCGACTCGGTCGACATGGAGAGCTGGTACAACCGCAACGTGCCCCCGCGCTGGCGCATCGCCCGCCACGTGCAATACGAGGACTACCTCATTCACGAAGTCGTGCCGCTGGTCCGCCTCAAGAACCAGCGACCGCCCACTTCGTCTCGCTCGGCTGCAGCTTCGGCGGCTATCACGCCGTGAACATCGCCCTGCGCCATCCCGACGTCTTTACCGGAATGCTCTCCATGTCCGGCGCATTCGACCTCTCCAACTTCCTCCACGGCTACTACGACCAGGACTGCTACTTCAACCTGCCCACGCACTACCTGCCCAACCTGGGCGACCCGTGGTTCTTCGATCGCTATCGCCGCAACACCTACATTCTCGCCACCGGCTGGGACGACCAGTGCCTCGGCCAGAATCAGAACCTCGACCGCATCATGAGCAACAGGGGCATCCCTCACAAGCTCTACATCTGGGATTCGTACAACGCCCACGACTGGCCCACCTGGGAGCGCATGATCCGCGAATATCTGTGAAGGGCAGGGACCAGGGAACAGGAGCAGTGAACAGTGGTCAGAGTCAGTGACACAACTCCGCTCACTCCGCTACACTACCCCCATGAGCGAACTCAATCCTTACGCCAAATTTCTCGATGGACGGCCGCTCGAAGTGATCCTTGCTTCGACTCCTTCGACGCTTTCCGGGCTCATCAAGACCATCGGCCCGGAAAAGGGTGCCACCGCCGCCCGCACCCGGCAAGTGGAGCCCCGCTGAAATCGTCTCCCACCTGGCCGACTGCGAACTGGCCTTTGGCTTCCGTCTGCGCCAGACGCTGGCCGAGGACGAACCACGTCATCCAGCCATTCGATCAGGAAAAATGGGCTGCGCCTATCCGCGAATCCCGGCAGCGCAGGCTCTCGCCACATTCGCCGCCCTGCGCAACTGGAATCTGCTTCTCATCGAGAGCGCTTTGCCCGGTGCCGCCGGCAAAACCGTCACCCATCCCGAGCGCGGCGCCATGACCTTCCAGACCATCGTGGAAACCATGGCCGGCCACGACCTCAATCACATCGCGCAACTCAAAAGGTTCGCGTAGTTCGTTCTGCTACCGCTTTTCAGGGCAATGCCGTATGACGATCACGGAATAGCGATCAGCAGACCGCCACTCATGCCGATGGATTGCTGGTGGCCTCCGGCAAGGCTGTAGTCGTAGGCGGGCTCAAGGAACCAGCCAAAGCGGTGTTTACGGGCCGGCCAGAACATAAAGTCTCCCGCCACCTCTCCGGCAATGGAGTTGGTCACCTGCCGATTCTGCTTGAGGTGGACCCATTCGGGACCGACGCCCAGCATGAACTCCGCCTTCCTCGACAGGGTCCACGGTTTCTTGAAGAGCAGGTCTGTGTCCCATTCCGTTGAGTCACGAGTGTAGAAGGGTGACACGCCTGCCTCAATCTCCAGCCAGTTCTCTATCGGTGTCACTTCCGCCGCGAGATTGGGCGCGAAGGTCGCAGCGCCTCCACTGAGATTCCAGTTTGTCGCTGCGCCGAGCTCAACGATCGCGATGGGGTCTTTATCCTGCGTGCCATCGTTCGGTTGGCCAGAGGATACATTTGACGAAGGCTGCCCATGAGAAGGCAGGCAAAATAATAGAAACAGGCCCGTACCAACGAGCGGGAACACGTTTGGACGCATAGACGTCTCCAGGGCGAATTGCGCGTTCCAACCCCGGCACCAAAGGGTCGGAACGGCCGGGAAGTGAAAGTCCTCTCCCAGACACCCTGAATAGAAAATACTTGAAATGCCGGAGAATATTAGGTCGTTTGCTGCATCGACATTCCGTCCCGGGACTCTATTCCCGATTCACTGGTCGCTGGTCCCAGCACCCGCCCGGTCATCCCAAGCGCAATCACGCGCGCAGTTGCATCCTCGTCCTCGCACGACGAAATCATCAGGTCATACAAGTGCGGATTGCACCAGCCCTTGCCGAAATATTGCTGCAGATATTTCGCGCGCTCTCCATCCACGGTGCGGATACGTTCTTCAATGTCGGTGCCTTTCGCCAGGCGCGAGCGCAGCCGCAGAATCCGCTCCCTCAGTGGCGCATACACGAAGACGTGGTAGACGTCCCGCTTGTGCTGGAGCACGCATTGCGACCCGCGCCCCACAATGACGCAATTGCCGTCGGTAGATGCCTGCTCCAGGATCTTTTGCGTGATGCGCACCATCTGTGCCGCATCGAAGACCATCCCGTCGCGCAATTCCAGTCCCGCGGCCAAGACCGCGCTTCTCATCGCCTGCTGATTGAGCCGCCGCAGCCAGGAGTCAACGTGCTCATCGTAGTGCTGCACCACGTCTGCATCCACATGCGCGGAATAGGCAATCGCATCAATGATGTTCCGGTCGAGCAGCTTCCACCCCAGCCACTTTGCAATCGTCTGGGCAATCCGTCCGCCGCCGCTTCCAAACTCCCTGTTGATCGTTAATACCCGGTAGGCCACGCGCTCCTCCCTCGTTTACCAACGAGGTCACTTTAGTCCCAGCGTGACGGCTTTTCAGTGGCGCGCGACACAGCAACAGGAGCCTTCCGATTGCCTCTTCCGGCGGCTTGGCTATCATCCCTTTCACCGACAAATCACGCCGCCAGTTCCGGCCCCTACCGTAAACTACTCTCAGAAGCGGCGTGGCAATGCGCATCGCGTTACCCGCACAATGCATGGAGGTTACGGCATGAAAAAAATCGGAGTCTTGTTCGGCATGGAGAATAGTTTTCCTGGTGCGCTCGTCGAGCACATTAACGCCCGCAATATCGATGGCATTCAGGCCGAGTTTGTCGAAACCGGCGCCGTGCACCTCGGCAAGACTCCGCGCTACTCCGTCATCCTCGACCGCATCTCGCACGACATCCCCTTTTATCGCGCTTATCTCAAACACGCCGCCCTCAACGGAACCGTCATCATCAACAATCCCTTCTGGTGGTCGGCCGACGACAAGTTTTTCAACTACGCGCTGGCTGAAAAGCTCGGCGTGGCCGTGCCGCCCACTGTCATCCTGCCTCACAAGCAGCATCCCGAAGGCACCACCGACCGCTCCATGCGAAATCTCGAATACCCGCTCGACTGGGATTCTGTTTTCGCCTACATCGGCGAGCACGGATTCATGAAGCCGGTCGACGGCGGCGGCTGGCGCGACGTGCATCACATCCACAATCGCGAGGAGTTCTTCAGCGCCTACGACCAGTCGCGCGACCTGTGCATGATGTTCCAGAAGGCGGTCGATTTTGAAGAGTATTTCCGCTGCTACGTCGTGGGCCAGAAGAAGGTCCACATCATGCCCTACGACCCGCGCCGTCCTCATGCCGAACGCTATCTGCAGGATCCGCCGGCCTACCCACGCAGTCTCCTTCGCCGCGTGCAGCACGACGCTCTCGCACTCTGCGGCGCTCTCGGCTACGACCTCAATACCGTCGAGTTCGCCGTCGAAAACGGCATCCCCTACGCCATCGACTTCATGAATCCCGCGCCCGACGCCGACTTGCACTCCGTCGGCCAGGCCAACTTCGATTGGATCGTCAAAGAAGTCGCGGACCTCGCTATCGCCAAAGCAAAACTCGCGCCCAACGTCCTCGAACTCCGCTGGTCCGCCTTCCTCGGCGCCGACCCAGCCCCCTGGAAAGCCCCGAAATCTGCGAAGAAGAAGCCGGCCGCAAAAAAGAAGGCGAAGGCGAGCCAGAAGAATACGGACCAGGATGGATCGGGAAAGTAACCTACGCCGCGGCCATGTTCGGTAGTACTCTTGCCGCATGCAAGCGAGTTCCACAGGCCGAGTCGTGTGGCTGGTCATCCGGTTGGCAATTCTTGTGGTGGGTTTGCTGTTCCTTGGCCGGGCGCTGTACGGTGCGCTTTCGACGCAAAGTCTGCTGCACGAGAGCATTGCCGTGGACGGCCGGATTGTCGCCCTGGAGCAGATGCATAAAGTCCGCCACAGTGGACTCACGTATGCGCCCGTGTTCAGGTTTACCCTCGAAAATGGGCAACCTTTCACCGTGGAGTCTCAGGTACATTCGAATCCTCCGGAATTCAAAGTGGGCGAGGCGGTGAAGGTTTACTACAAAAGAGACCACCCCGAGTGGGCCGTGATCAACTCCCTGGGGCAGCTTTGGATGGACGATGTGGCCCTGGCATTTGTTGGTGCGGTGTTTATTGGGATGAGCGCTCTGCTTTCCCGCAAGAGCAGCCCGCAGGTTGTGTCCGTGTCCGGTGACGGGTCTGTCACAATCCTGCGGCGAAGCTGAACGGCGGAACGGCCAGATTGGTTCTCGGCGACCCTTGATTCCTGATCGCCAGCCCCACAGCAGGTGGTTACGCTATCTTCCGAAAGGTCAGGTTATAGCGATATGGCCCGGTAATCGGATGGTGCCCGGGTTTCAACGGCAGTACGCCGTGGAAGCGCATACGCGAAGGCCCGCCCCACACAATCACATCGCCATGTTCGAGCAGAATCCGCTTCGTCTTGTCGGTGCGCTGCAGTCCGCCCAGCAGAAAAATGCACTCGAGCCCCAACGAAATGGATACGATGGGCTGGCTGAGGTCGAATTCATGCCGGTCCTGGTGAAGGCCGAGCTTTGTGCCTGCCTGGTAGCGATTGATGTGGCACATATCCGGTTGAAACTGGGGGAAACCCGCGCGAACTGCGCAACGAAGGGAGAAATCGTAGAGCAGCCGTGGAATCGGCGGCCACATGCGCGAGCGGTGCGGCTTGTCAGGGTTCGCCGGGTCCCATCGACGAGTGAAGGCGCGCTCGGTGCCGCAGTCCGTCACCATCACTGACATCGGCAACCCGCTCGGGGTTGCGGCATGGTGCAAAGGCGCCGCAGCCATGATGGTCTCCACGGCGGCAAAGAACTCGGCATCCTCGGGCAGCGCAAGTCCGCGCATCAACACGGCTCCGGGGAAGAGCTCTTCGTGGGTAGGCTCAGCGGCAAGTTGGGAAAAGAGATTCATGGCCCACACGAAAATCTTAACCCGAATGGCGAATAAAAAGCGAACAATATTTATGGAGCGTATCTTTTTTACTTTGTTTTAGTTAAAGAACATTATGGCGAATATGAGACGAAGGCAAAGTGGGCTTTTTTCTTTCACTGGGCTAATAGCGCGGATCTTTATCGCGAGGATTGGGCCAGTTGGACGCGGTTGGCGATCTCGAGCGGCGAGGATAGAGTCTGCGCCGGAGGCGCTAATCGATTGGTCGGGGCGTCGTTCACTTCGCTTCTCCAGTGGCCGGATTTTCGATCTGCTTCAATTGTGGGCCAACGCGAGAATTAGCACGCAAAACCGGGCTGGACTTTTTCGCTGTGGACTGAAGTAGTTGCGGGCAGGGTCGGCTGGCAAGGCCTTGACGCGTCTCTTGCGGCGAGGATCAAAAGATCCCAGCCGCCCCCATTCTCAGGCCGCTGACCGCTGTTCAGGGGCCGCTGTTCCATCGTCGTCTACAATTGCCCCAACGCGTCCCCCCAGGAGCCGTCATGCGTCCATCCTTCTCGCTCGGGATTGAAGAGGAGTACCAGACCATCGATCCGGTCTCGCGCGACCTCTGTTCTCATATCGAGACCGAAATGCTTTCTGTGGGCAAGATGCGCCTTCAGGAACGCGTCAAGGCCGAGATGCACACCTCCGTTGTCGAGGTCGGCACCCGCGTCTGCACCAACATCGATGAGGCTCGCGAAGACATCTACGAACTTCGTCGCGAGATGATCAAGCTCGCCAAGGAGCACAAGCTCACACTGGTTGCGGGCGCCACGCATCCCTTCGCCGACTGGCGGACTCAAGAGATTTACCCCGACCCGCGCTATCACCAGGTGGTCAAGGATCTGCAACTCGTCGCCCGCGCCAACCTCATTTTCGGCCTCCACGTCCACGTCGGCATCGAAGACCGCGAAGCGGCCATCCGCATCATGAACTCGATGCGCTATTTCCTGCCGCACATCATGGCGCTCGCTACGAACTCGCCCTTCTGGCTCGGCCTCAACACCGGCTACAAAGGCTACCGCGCAAAAGTGTTCGAAAATTTTCCCCGCACCGGCATCCCCGATGCGTTCTCGAGTTACTCCGAATTCGAAAACTACGTGAGCCTTCTGGTCCGCACCAACTGCATCGACAACGCCAAGAAAATCTGGTGGGACATTCGCCCTCATCCCTTCTTCAACACCGTTGAAGTTCGGGCCTGCGACATCCCCCTGCGCGCAGAAGAAACCGTGGCTATCGCCGCGCTCATTCAGGCCACCGCGGCTTATCTCTATAAGTTGCACGCCGCCAACCAGGATTTCCGCCAGTACGCGCGCCCGCTGCTCATGGAAAACAAATTCCGCGCGGTCCGCTACGGCCTCGACGGCAATCTGATTGACTTCGGCAAGCAGCAGGAGGTGCCGCTCCGCGATCTGATTGAGGAATATCTCGCTCTCATCGACCCCGTCGTCGACGAGTTAGGCAGCCGCGAAGCCATCGACGGTGTCCGCAAGATTCTGCACACCGGCACCGGGGCCGACCGCCAGCTCAAAGTCTTCGAAGATTCGAAAGGCGACCTGAAGGCAGTCGTCGACTACATGGCCATGGAAACTGCAGCCGGATTGTAGTTCTCCGGGCGCGCCCTACCCTCGGCACCTCAAGCTCCCAAACCGCAGATCCTTCGACTCCCTGCGCTTCGCTCCGGTCGCTCAGGATGACATTTTCGATGTAAACCTTAGGGACGGTATACTAGTATTACAACGTTAAGTATTGACATTATGATTTAAACATTGATACGTTCGGGCATGACCGAGGATCAGATCGCCAAGTCACGTCAGCGGTTGGAGCGATTCCTGCTTGACTTGCTGGAGCCGATGGGCCGCAGCGAGCGGCGGCATTGGGGCGAATTGTACGTGCGTGGCCTGCTTCAGGACGGGGAACGAAAATCGATCGAGCCGATGGCCTCCCGACTGCCGGATGGGAATGTGCAGTCCATGCAGCAGTTCGTCGGACAGAGCCCTTGGGAGTGGCTGGAAGTCTGGGCGCGGTTGGGAAAGCGGATGACTGCGGAGTTGGAACCGGATTCGGCGTGGGTGGTGGACGACACCGGGTTTCCCAAACAAGGCGAGGATTCGGTGGGCGTGGATCGGCAGTATTCCGGGACACTGGGCAAAACCGGCAATTGCCAGGTAGCGGTGAGTCTGCACCATGTGGGCGAACAGGGGAATGCGGTTCTGGGCTGGCGATTGTATCTGCCGGAGAGTTGGACGAAAGACTCAGCGAGGCGCCAGGCGGCGGGGGTTCCGGAAGAAGTTGTCTTCAGAAAAAGTGGGAACTGGCGCTGGATCTTCTCGATCAAGCACGAGGTTGGGGCTTGCCGGACCGGATTGTGCTTGGTGATGCGGGATACGGCGAGGCCACGGAGTTTCGCGAAGGTTTGGAAGAGCGAGGTCTACGCTACGCAGTGGGCATCGCGCCGCAAACCGGAGTCTGGGCCAAAGCGCCCAAGATCAAAGTGCCGGAATATAGCGGGCGCGGCGCTCCCCCGAAGAGGTGGGACTACGGGGACCAAAGGCCGAGCTCGGTGAAAGACGTGGCGCTGAAGGCCAAAGGCTGGAAGAAGGTTCGTTGGCGCGAGGGGACCAAAGGCTGGTTGGAGTCACGCTTCCTCGCTCTGCGGGTACAGCCGTCCCACGGATTCGTCGATGGAGATCCGCCGCACAAGGAAATCTGGCTACTGGTGGAGTGGCCGGAAGCGGAGAAGGAACCGATCAAATACTTCTTCTGCGATCTGCCCCCCAGCTACACACTGCGCCGCCTGGTGCGCATCACCAAGTGCCGGTGGAAGATCGAACAAGACTACCATCAGTTGAAGGAAGAGCTGGGCCTGGATCATTACGAAGGAAGGAGTTGGAACGGCTGGCACCATCACGTAACCCTGGTGATGCTGGCGCACTCCTTCCTGACCCTGGAAACTTTGCGCCGTAAAAAAAAACTTCTGGGTGGACCCTGCCAAGGACTCGGCGTGAAATCCAATACTTACTCTTCACGTGGACAGGCAACTGCGCTTACTGCGGGGTCGCGGTGGGCCACTCGCACGGTCCATAGCACTTAACGTTGTAATACTAGAAGCTGTCTCATAAATGGTCTAGCACCGCGAAAGGCGTCCCTCAGGGGCTAAAGCCCAGCGATTTACGCGACGTTTGCGGCACGACTAAAGTCGTGCCCTTTTACAAAGCCATTTATGAGACAGGTTCCAGGGTGGGTTGGCATGACCTCCTCGCGCAGGGTGGGTTGGCATGACCTCCTCGCTCCCTACGCCTGTGTAGCAATCGCCGAGACGGCTCGCTCACGCCATTTCCCCCGCGTGAAATCGGGAAACTCCGCCGGCGCGCTTCCCCTGCTCACCGAAGCTACGCTCAACGGCGCCACTGCCGACCAAGAGGCGCAATCGTACACATCCGAGTCCGGTGCAAGTCCTCCGCGGACGCACTCGAGCAGCCGGTAGAGCATGATGAAGTCCATGCCGCCGTGGCCGCCTACCTTCTTCGCGATCTCGCCTTCTCTCGCCCATAACGGATGCTGATATTGCTTGTAGGCGTCGATGGTTCCAAACGCTTCGTCCTTGTTCATGCCGTCGAAGTAAATGCGCGGCGGATAATCCTGGAACAGTCCCTTGGTTCCCGCGATCAGGTTGATCCGGTCATACGGGTGTGGCGTTGAAACCGCGTGCTTCACCGTGATCGTGAGTCCCTTGTCTGTCTTGATCAGCGAAGTGTTCATGTCGCCGGTCATGTAGCGCTCAGACCATCGCGGATCTCCGGGCTCCAGATGATCCTTGCGGTACTTATCCAGGCCTCGCTCGGGCGAACTCATGGAGACGATGTAGCCAAAACGGTCGCCGCGTTGCACGCCCATATAATTCGCGACCGGCCCCAATCCATGCGAGGGATACAGGTTCCCGTTGCGCAGAGTATGCTCCGTGCGCCGCCACAGCCCCTCGCCCGCGTTGGAAAACAGCTCCGCGCGCAAGTCATGAATGTAAGCGCCCTCGCCGTAGAGGATGTCGCCGAACTCGCCGGCATGAATCATGCGCAGGATCAGAGTTTCGTTGTAGCCGTAGCAGCAATTCTCAAGCATCATGCAATGCTTGCGTGTCTCCTCAGAGGTCTGCACAATCTTCCAGCAATCCTCCATTGTGGTCACGCCGGGCACTTCGATTGCCACGTCCTTGCCGTGCCGCATCGCAGCCAGCGCCATGGGCGCGTGCCAACTCCACGGCGTCGCCGCAATCACCAAGTCAATGTCGTTGTCGGCCACCATCGCTTCGTAGTGATGCGGTCCGTTGGTATAGAGGGCCGGCTTTTTCTGCCCCGCGGCCACCACCATGCTTGCAGCATGGTTCGCCTTTTCCTCGACCACGTCGCACACCGCAACCACCTGCGCATCCGCTGCCAGCAGGTTGCCCAGCAGCGACGTGCCGCGCCCGCCAACCCCGATGATGGCGATGCGCGGCTCCCGCTTCTCAAACGGAACATCCACCATGGTCTGGTGGGCGGTGGCTTCCTCACCATCCGCCAGCTTCAAAACGCCCAGGCTCACCGCGCTCGCGGCGCCCAGTTGCACGAACCGCCGCCGCGTCCACGATCCCAATCCGGAATCTTGCACTTCATCGCTCATTGCTTCCCCCTGTTGTGTTCGTGAACATCATACCGAACCGACTGCGCATCCCTCCTCCGCCGTGGTCATCCTGGCAAAGCGAGGACGTGAAAACCGCCAAGCCGGCTGTGAAGCGCCACATTTTCAGAGGGATCGGGGATGCCGGCGTCCGGTGCTGCGGGCCGGCTGCCCCTTTTAAAGCCAAAAGCCGTGATGCCTGTGACGCAAGAACCTGCGGAAAGGCCTTGCTTTGGGCGCAATTCGGATCAAAATATACTCGGAGGTTCCCCCATGGAGTCCATACTCAAGCTCAATCTCCAAAGCGACCGCGAGAAGATGGAAGCTTCAAGTCTTCCCACGCAGGAAAGCGAAGAGCCAAAGCCCATGGTCCCGAGCAAGAGACTGAATCGGATCGTCAACCGGGCAGCGCACAAGGCGGCAATTCACACGAGCCGGGGCGGTTCCGGCATTTTCTCGAAATAGGTGGGTTGATCGCCGGTTGATTGACAACAGCAGTCGATGTCCCGTTCCCTGGAGCAATTTGATCGCGCCAAGGGTGGGATGGGGTTAGTGTGTCTTTCGTTTGAAAAGGCTGAACTCCGTTCATCGCTTCAATTTAGAGCTGTCCCCTGGTCAGAGGACGCGCCGCGTCAAATCTCCACATGCCCCGTGCTCTCGGACGTTTCTGAAGTACTAGAAAAGCGGTGACCCTTTAGTCGGGGTTCAATGTGACCGACAGGGGATGCGGATAACTGCAATTGCAACTACGATTTGTACAGGTCGCCGAACCGCCCATCGAGAGCGCGCTTCCTAATAGGAGAAATAAATGAAAAAGGATCGCAATCGGAACTTCCTCTCGATTCTTTCCCGGCCAAAGGCCGACCTATACGACGAGATGGACACGGAATCGCCCGAGGTGGAAGCCCGGCGCAGACTTGAACTGCGGATCGAGCAGGTTCTCGGCACACTGGTCGAGGCCGCTCCGATCGAATCGGAAACGCCCGAGGTCTCGACTCTCGTTGCCTATGACTTTGTTCCTCTTGAGCACACTGTCGGGGAAAGATTCGAACCCGGCGCGGAGTCGTATGACTCGTGGAAGCAGGCAGTTCCCGCCGCCTGATGAGCCCTCGCGGCCGGATTCCAATCAAGTCCCGCAGCGGGGAATGCTCTGAAAGCATCTTTGCGCGCTGTTGACGTTACTGCGTTGTCGCTCCAGGAGCACTCGCACCGAGTGCGCGCCATCGCGCGCCGTTTCCTTTACCCGCATTTTTCCGATACGCTCAAGAGATATGCTCCGCACATCTGCGGGCCTCTTGAGGGGAGCACCCAACCCGACGCATGACCGAAACCGCCGCGCATCTTCTTTCCCTGGCTTATCCCGCCGAGTTCGTCCCCGGAGCCCGCTCCGCCGTCATGACCTGCCTTCGCATTAACCCCGCGGAAAAGGTCACCCTTATCACCGACCGCACCACTGAGTCCATCGCCGCCGCCCTCGCCGCCCAGCTTGCCGAGCGCGGGTGTCCCTGGAACGCCTTCGTCCTTGAAGACCTCGCCCCGCGCCCGCTGATCGATATGCCCGCCCCGGTGCTCGCCGACATGGAAAGCTCGCAGGTCTCCATTTTCGCGGTGCAGGTGCAGCCCAACGAATTGCACTCCCGCATGCAGATGACCGACATCGTCAACCGACGCCATATGCGCCACGCGCACATGGTCAACATCACGGCTGAAATCATGTGCCAGGGCATGCGCGCCGACTTCGACCTGGTCGATCGCCTGAGTCAAAAAGTATTAGACCGGGTGCGACGCGCCACTCGCATCCGCGCCACCACCGCCGCCGGAACCGACATCACTGCCGACATGAATCCCGGCTACAAATGGTTTAAGACCTCGGGCATCATCTCTCCGGAAAAATGGGGCAATCTGCCCGGCGGCGAGTGCTTCACCTCACCCGGCGAAGTCAATGGCACTTTCGTCGTCGATGGAGTTGTGGGCGACTGGCTCTGTGCCCGTTACGGCCTCCTCGCTTCAACCCCACTGACCATCGAGATTGCCGCCAATCGCATCCTCAGTTGCTCCAGCGACAACAAGCAGCTTCAATCCGACTTCTGGACCTACACCCACACCGATGAAAACTCCGACCGCGTCGGCGAATTCGCCATCGGCACTAACCTCGGCGTCGAGCGCGTCATCGGCAATATCCTCCAGGACGAAAAATTTCCCGGCATCCACATCGCCTTCGGCAATCCTTACGGCGAACACACCGGCGCGCCGTGGCGTTCAGGAACCCACATCGATGTCGTCGGGCTCGGCTTCAATATCTGGCTTGAGTCCGACACCGGCTCCGGCCCCGCGACGGAACAGATCATGCGCGAAGGACGCTTTCTCATCGCCGCATAAAACCCTTCTTCATTTGCAGGCATCCTTTTTCATGCGTTTCGAGTTGAGGAATCCCGGCAAAACATTTGCCATCAAATAGCTATGTCATTACAGCCAGCCCGGAGGGTAGGGAAGCATTTCCAAAATCCTGTTGCCACCGCGGTCGGCGGCCTCTCGACCATCTTCAAAGTCGGACCGCGCTTCTTCTTCGGCGCCGCGGCGCGATCTCCGCAACAGCCGCTGGGGCCGTTTCGTACCGACCCGCAAGTCTACGCAACAAGCCCCATCTCGGGCCTGCGCATTACCTGGATGGGGCACTCCACTTCTCTGGTTGAGATCGACGGCATCCGCATCCTCATCGATCCGGTGTGGGACGAACGTGCAGCCCCGATGCAGTGGAGCGGCCCCAAACGCTTTTTCCCGCCGCCTCTGGCTCTTGAAGAACTGCCTCCCGTCGATGCCGTTGTCGTCTCACACGACCACTACGATCATCTCGGAGCAGGCACCATTCGCCGTCTTGCGCAGATGGAGAGCTTTCGCAATGCGCGCTGGGTCGCGCCCCTTGGCGTAGATCAGATTCTGTACGGCTTTGGCGTTAACCTGGCGCATTGCACGTCGCTCAATTGGACCGAAAGCGTAACGGTCGGCCCGGTGATCATGACCGCGTTGCCCGCCCGTCATTTTTCGGGCCGCAGCCTCTTCAACCGCTTTGAAACCCTGTGGGCATCGTTCGCATTCATCGGCCCTGCGCATTGCGTCTACTTTGGCGCCGATTCGGGAGAGTGGGATGGCTTCGGCGAGATTGGCGAGCAGTTTGGGCCGTTCGATCTGACCATGCTTGAGATTGGAGCTTCAGACCCTCTCTGGGCGGACATTCACATGGGTCCTCAAGGCGCGGTCCGCAGCTTTCGCGCACTTGGCGGACACGGCCTGTTCATGCCCATCCATTGGGGACTCTTCGACCTCGCGCTGCACCCCTGGCAGCAGCCGATCGAGAGCGTCTCCGCGGCCAAAGACCTCAAGCTGTGGTCTCCTACACCCGGCGCGCCTTCTGAAGTTGTCCCGGGCAAGGAGATCCGCTCCAACTGGTGGCGAACACCCAAGTAGAATTTCTGCCGCAGTCCTTTTTTACATTGCACGCAAAGCATCGACCGGGTCAGCGGAAGCGGCTCGCCTGGCAGGTAGCGCCGATGCGAGCAAGGCCATCACCATCATCACCAGCACGCCCGCGATGTAGATCATGGGATTGGTTGCGCTCAGGCCAAAGAGGAAAGAGCCGACGAAGCGCGACAACGCCAGCGACCCAACCACGCCCAATCCGCACCCCAGCAGAGCCATTTTCGCGCCTGACAGCAGCACAAGTCGCGCAATGCCGCCGCGCTGAGCGCCCAATGCCATGCGAATGGCAATCTCCTGCGTGCGCAGCGAGACCGAGAAAGCAACGACCGCATAAATTCCCGTCATCGCCAACAGCAGCGCTCCCAGTGCGAAACCGGTGATGAGCACGGTGTTGAAGCGGCGCGGCGCTTCAACGTCGGAGATGACATCGTTCATTGTCTGCATATGCCGTAGCGCAAGTTGCGGATCGATCTCGGCGACGGTGGTGCGCAGGGTCTCGAACATCGCTTCGGCAGGCAGAGCAGATCGAACGGCGATGTATCCGCCCTCGGGGAAGGCGAGGGTTCCTGCAGCATTGGGGCCTTCGAGGATTGCGGGCTGCCGGGCCGGGACGTACCACTGCTCGCCGCTGGGCTGGTCGGGAGAGTCACCCTTGATGTCGGCAACTACGCCCACCACGGTTGCCCAGGGCCGGTCTTTGTGCGGATTGCCTCCGTGCATTCTCTTGCCGATGGCGCGCTGGCCCGGCCAGCACTCTTTGGCCATCGACTCGCTCACAATCACTACCGGCAAGGTGTTGGCGCGGTCGTCGGCAGTGAATGTTCGGCCATCGAGCAGGCGAATGCCCATCGCGCTGAAGTAGTCTCCATCAGTGGCCGCGAACGCTGCGAATTTCAGCTTCCAGCCTTCCACGGACTGACCCTCAACGGTGTAAGCGGCCATCCCTGTCCGTCCCGTTGCCGGCAGGCTGTTGGCAATCCCGGCGGCACCGATTCCCGGCTTGCCGCGAAGGCGCTCGATCACAGTGCGGTTAAATGTCCCTGCAGACGCCTCGGTCGGGTATTGAACGAGGGGAAGCTGATAACCGGCCACGACGACGTGATCCGGGCGAAATCCAGGGTCGACCGCTCGCATGTTCTCAAAGCTGCGCAGGAACGCGACCGACAGGTTGAGCAGCACCAGCGCGGTTGCGATCTCCGCGACAACCAGCGTGGAGCGCAGCCAGGTATGCCTCACCCCGCTGGCGCCGGACGCGACACCCTCTTTCAAGCTTTGAATCAGGTTGGTCCGCAACGCAGCGAAAGCCGGAGCAAGGCTGCAAACGGCCCCGGTTGCGAGTGCCAACAGCAGGGCAAAACCTGCCACCGTCGTGTCGATGGAAATCGAGTCAATCCGCGGCATCGATTCGGGCAGAAGGTGCAATGCGACGCGGACGGCAATCGCGGCAAACGCCAGGCCCAACAAGCCCCCTGCGAGACTGAGCAGCAGTCCTTGAATCACTGATTCACGGACGATGGCGCTCGAGCGAGCGCCCAGCGCCAACCGAACCGCGTACTCCCGACGACGCCGGATGGACCTGACCAGCAGCAGCCCCGCAACATTGGCGCAGGCAATCAGCAGCACGATGGACACAGCCAGAAACAGAATCCGCAGCAAGGGCCTGGCGTCGGCTACGGCGTGCTCATGCAGGGGCATCACGTCTCCGCGGATATGGATCGAAGCCATGCCTGCAGCGGGAAATGTTCGCATGATCTGCTGCGCGACTCGGTTTGTGTCCTCTGCGCCCTGGCGCACCGTGACGCCATCTTTGAGGCGGCCAACCATCTGATAGATCCACACGCCGGCATTCTGCACGGATAGTTCTTCGTCGGTGACGCTCAAGGGAATCCAGACCTCGGTGCGGTCCAACCGCCCGCTCTGGAGCGGAAATTCGAAGCTGCGCGGCATCACGCCGATAATCGAATACGTCTTGCGGTTCAGGGTGATGGAGGTTCCGAGAACGTGTGGATCGCGATGAAAGCGATTCAGCCAAAGTGAGTACCCGATCACGGCGAACGGCTGATGCGCATCCTCTTCCTGCCTGGTAAAAACGCGGCCGAGAATGGGTTGAACGCCGAGCGTGGGGAAGACGCTCGCGGTGAATCGCGCCGCGATCACCGTCTGCGGCGTTGCGCCACCCGAGAGTTCGCAGCTTATGCCGTTGTAGCCGCCCAACGATGAAAATGCGGATGTTTCTGTTGCATAAGCTGCGATCTCGCGGGCCGTCACTCCGATGCCCGTGCTCGCGCCAACATGATCTCCCAGTACGACAAGGCGATCGGGATTGGCAAAGGGAAGCGGCCGCAGTAGAACGCCTTCGACCAGAGAGAAGATTGCCGTGGTGGCCCCAATGCCCAGAGCCAGAATCGCGATGACGGTTAGCGAAAAGCTGGGGCTCTTGATCAGTTGTCGAAGCGGATAACGGAGTTCGTGAAGGAAGGTCTGCATGGTCCATTCCTCAATACAACTGCCTGCATCATCGCACGGCCTGAATCTGGTTGGAAACCACCCGCGTCATCCTGCTAGTGTGGTGAGTCTGAAGTTCATCGAAGAACAACCGCAGATTCTTCGACTCACCACCCCCGAACTGAAGGACGTTCGGGGCCCCATTCTCTCAGAATGACAACCAGCTTTGTGTTGCGTATTTCAGACTCAAGACACTAGTATTACAACGTTAAGTATTGACATTATGATTTAAACATTGATACGTTCGGGCATGACCGAGGATCAGATCGCCAAGTCACGTCAGCGGTTGGAGCGATTCCTGCTTGACTTGCTGGAGCCGATGGGCCGCAGCGAGCGGCGGCATTGGGGCGAATTGTACGTGCGTGGCCTGCTTCAGGACGGGGAACGAAAATCGATCGAGCCGATGGCCTCCCGACTGCCGGATGGGAATGTGCAGTCCATGCAGCAGTTCGTCGGACAGAGCCCTTGGGAGTGGCTGGAAGTCTGGGCGCGGTTGGGAAAGCGGATGACTGCGGAGTTGGAACCGGATTCGGCGTGGGTGGTGGACGACACCGGGTTTCCCAAACAAGGCGAGGATTCGGTGGGCGTGGATCGGCAGTATTCCGGGACACTGGGCAAAACCGGCAATTGCCAGGTAGCGGTGAGTCTGCACCATGTGGGCGAACAGGGGAATGCGGTTCTGGGCTGGCGATTGTATCTGCCGGAGAGTTGGACGAAAGACTCAGCGAGGCGCCAGGCGGCGGGGGTTCCGGAAGAAGTTGTCTTCAAGAAAAAGTGGGAACTGGCGCTGGATCTTCTCGATCAAGCACGAGGTTGGGGCTTGCCGGACCGGATTGTGCTTGGTGATGCGGGATACGGCGAGGCCACGGAGTTTCGCGAAGGTTTGGAAGAGCGAGGTCTACGCTACGCAGTGGGCATCGCGCCGCAAACCGGAGTCTGGGCCAAAGCGCCCAAGATCAAAGTGCCGGAATATAGCGGGCGCGGCGCTCCCCCGAAGAGGTGGGACTACGGGGACCAAAGGCCGAGCTCGGTGAAAGACGTGGCGCTGAAGGCCAAAGGCTGGAAGAAGGTTCGTTGGCGCGAGGGGACCAAAGGCTGGTTGGAGTCACGCTTCCTCGCTCTGCGGGTACAGCCGTCCCACGGATTCGTCGATGGAGATCCGCCGCACAAGGAAATCTGGCTACTGGTGGAGTGGCCGGAAGCGGAGAAGGAACCGATCAAATACTTCTTCTGCGATCTGCCCCCCAGCTACACACTGCGCCGCCTGGTGCGCATCACCAAGTGCCGGTGGAAGATCGAACAAGACTACCATCAGTTGAAGGAAGAGCTGGGCCTGGATCATTACGAAGGAAGGAGTTGGAACGGCTGGCACCATCACGTAACCCTGGTGATGCTGGCGCACTCCTTCCTGACCCTGGAAACTTTGCGCCGTAAAAAAAACTTCTGGGTGGACCCTGCCAAGGACTCGGCGTGAAATCCAATACTTACTCTTCACGTGGACAGGCAACTGCGCTTACTGCGGGGTCGCGGTGGGCCACTCGCACGGTCCATAGCACTTAACGTTGTAATACTAGGAGCTGTCTCATAAATGGTCTAGCACCGCAAAAGACGTCCCTCAGGGGCTAAAAGCCCAGCGATTTGCGAGACGTTTGCGGCACGACTAAAAGTCGTGCCCTTTTACAAAGCCATTTATGAGATGGGCTCTAGAGCCCCGTTCCTATTAAGCCGGTTCAGTGTACGGGCTGAGCAGGCTGCGAAAAAAGGGAGAAATAGCGGGGAATAGGCATCGAAGTGTGTCCCGCAGGGGCTAAAGCCCTTCCCTTATTTTGCGTTTGCGGCACGACTGAAGTCGTGCCCTGTTACAAAGCCCCCGTCGTTTCGAGCATGTGAAGCCCGCACCCTTCACCCAAGCGAGTTTTCCGCAGCCTGTTAGCCCGGTTTTCCAGGGCCTGTTAACAGCACTGGGATGGGTCTGCCCGAGCCTCGCACGATGGTAACCTCTTTTAGGTTACTAGCAGGTAGGGGGTAGGGGGTAGGCCTTTTCCCGGTAAAATTACCGCTTCATTCCCAGATGCTCGGAACCTCCCCTGTATTCATGCTGCACCAATCGGGTCTAATTATCTGCAAGGTTGAGAAGGAAAATATGCTTGATCGCTCTTCTCGATTCGCCCGTCTGTAACCGCTGAGAAATGCGGTCCGCGGCAATGGCATTATTTGGGCCGGATCAGTTCGATGCGGTCGCGGGTCCGAACCCAGGTATTGCCGGCCATGCGGCCTACCGCGTCCAGCCCGGCGGGGTCGACGCGAAAATCGTCAAAGAGATCTTCGCGGACATGAAAGCGGACCACCTCGCCCAGCACGACGACGCCGCTGCCGGGAAGATGGCTGGTGTAGACGACCTGCATTAACCTGCATTCCATCTGCGCGGGAGACTCAGCCACCCGCGACGGGCGAACCATCTCGCTGGGGATGGGCGTCAATCGGGCGAGCTGAAACTCATCCACCTCCGGCGCAACATCGGCTGCTGCAGCATTGGCGCCTTCGGCAATGGCATCGCTGACCACGTTCACTACGAATTCGCCTGTGTCTTCGACATTGCGCAATGTATCTTTGCGCTGGTCGGCCTCCGGACTGCCAACGGAGCGCAGGGTGGGACAGAACAGCACGGTGGGCGGTACGGACCCTACGCCGGTGAAAAAGCTGAAAGGCGCCAGGTTGGCGATTCCACGGGAATCCACCGTGGAAACGAGCGCAATCGGGCGGGGCACGATAATGCCGGTCATCAGCTTGTACATGTCGCGAGATTTGCAGGCGGCGGGGTCAAAGGAGAGCACGGATTGGTTTGAAGAGCTTGAGTCGTCCATCGTTTTAGCGTAGAACATTGCCGCAGATCGCACACTATACTGAGTTTTCGATCGTCCAAGTGAAAATGAGGACACAGCCCGGCTGGGGCGTAATGGTAATGGGTCGCTCCCGGAAATTTGCACGCGGGTAACATTGCATGATGCACAATGATTTGTAGGGGAAATACTGCCTTGCCGCGGATTCACTTTCAACAACAGCTCGCCGAGCTCAAGGACAAGATCCTTGCCATGGCTGCCCTGGCGCAGCAGGCGGTGGAGTCCGCGATTGACGCCTACCTTCTGCGCGACAAGGGCCTATGCCAATACGTGAAGCAGAACGAAACCGCCATCAATTCCGCGCAGCGAGAGCTGGACGAGATGGCGTATGAGCTGCTTGCGAAAGAGCAGCCCATGGCGATCGATCTTCGCTTCATTCTCGCGGTCATCAAGATCAACGGAGATTTGGAGCGGATTGGCGATCAGTCCATGGGGATATCGCGGCGCACGCGGGACATTCTCAAGACCGAGCAGGTGGAGTTGCCGGTGGACTACGCCGCCATGGGCGAATTCGCCACGCGCATGATTCGCACGGCCATTCAGTCTCTGCTGGAGGGTGACGCCCGCCTCGCCGACACGGTGCGCGAAATGGACGATGAGATCGATCGCATGAATCGCCGCGCGCATGCCGACCTGCTCAAGCTGATCCAGGAGCAGCCGCAGTTTACCCAGCAGGCGATGAACGGGCTGATGGTGTCGCGCAGTCTTGAGCGCATCGCCGATCACGCCTCGAACATCGCCACCGATGTCATTTTCTGGGTTCGCGGCGCCGATGTACGGCACCAGTTGAGCCTGTCGATGGACTGAGGTCGAGTACCTTTCAAAGCTCAACGCGTAGCAATGAGGTTTGTGGATTCCCACCCTAGAGCGGGTGCATAAATGCCGCTCAGTCCCCAGCAAATGCTTTCCTCAGGGGCTAAGGCCCGCGATTGCCAGGACCTCCATGGCACGGATAAATCCGTGCCCTTTCAAAACACGAATTATGCAACCAGTTCTAGTGTTGTGTCTCAGAGGTTCGCAACAGAAGTTGAAGCCCCGAACCGCAGGTCCTTCGACTCCGTTTGGCCAAAAACGGCCAAACTCCGCTCAGGAAGACAGTCTTTTTAGGACAGGAACTTCAGAGACACCACACCCAGGCACTGTGGCGCGGAACAATCGCGTTACCGCGTGGCTTCAAAAAGGAACCATGCGCGGCGTTCGGCCTCGTCAATCCATACTTCAATCAAGCTGGTGGTGGCGTAGTCATTCGCCTTGGCGGCCACTTCGTGAGCGGAGCGAAGGCTCTCGACAAAGGCCCTGTTGTCGCCGTGAAGCTCAAGCAGCATATCGCGCGCGGGCACAAACTCCTGGTCATTATCGGCAATCCGCTGCAGCTTGCTGATCTGTCCGATGGAGCGGATGGTCGTGCCGCCCACCTTGCGGACTCGCTCTGCGATATCGTCTGTGATGGCGAAAATCTGCTCGCCTTGCTGGTCCAGCAACAGGTGGTAATCGCGAAAATGCGGCCCGCTCATGTGCCAGTGAAAATTCTTCGTCTTGATATAAAGCGCAAATGCATCGGCCAGCAAGGCGTTGAGGACGCTGGAGAGATTCTTGATTTCCTCGGCAGGGAAACCGTCTGGGACGTTGGTCTTCGCGGCTTTCGATTCCTGATGTGTATGTGATGCCATAGAGACACTCCTTTTGCTGGGGTTGGACTTTCAAAGATGTGAGGAGAGGACCTTGGTGCCGGATCACCGCATAAGAACGTTGGATGCCGTCGGAGAGGCAAGGTTTCTTTGGAAATTGCATGTGGGTGTGCAAAAAATGGAGCGCCCATCCCGGCTGCTCCATTTCGATGAAAACCCGGTGAAATCTAGAAGGTGTCTTATAGCGCCGAGAAAGGCGTTCCTCAGGGGCTAAAGCCCAGCGATTTATGCGGCGTTTGCGGCCCGACTAAAGTCGTGCCCTGTTACAAAGCCATATTTGCAGTACGACTAATGCCGTGCCCTGTTACAAAGCCATATTTGCAGTACGACTAATGCCGTGCCCTGTTACAAAGCCATTTTTTGCAGCACGACTAAAGTTGTGCCCTTTTACAAAGCCATTTATGAGACAGGTTCTAGAGTTTATCCAGCGGATGGGTATCGTAGTGGAGCAGAACCGCTACGGCGCAACTGGTCAAGCGCGTTTCCGCTGAGTCGGCACGGCTGGTGAGGATGACGGGAACCCGCGCGCCGAGCACGATGCCCGCGAGTTGCGCACCGCCCAGATATTCAAGCTGCTTGGCCAGCATATTACCGCTCTCGAGGTCCGGAACCACCAGGATGTCGGCTTGACCGGTGACGGGTGAAACCAATTGCTTGATCCTGGCTGCTTTTTCGCTGACGGCGGTGTCGAAAGCGAGAGGACCGTCGAGGATGCCGCCGGTAATTTGCCCGCGGTCGGCCATTTTGCAAAGAGCTGCGGCGTCCAAAGTGGATTTGATCTTGGGGTTTACGGTTTCAACTGCGGATAAAAGCGCAACCTTTGGCTCGGGGATGCCGAGGGCGTGGGCCAAGTCAATAGCGTTCTGCACAATGTGGATCTTGTCTTCGAGCTCGGGCTCGATGTTGATGGCCGCGTCAGTGATAAGCAGGGTGCGGGCATAGGCCGGCGTATCCATCACAAACACGTGGGTGATGCGCCGTGAGGTGCGCAAGCCCGTATCGCGCTGCATGGCCACCTTCATCAGCTCGTCGGTGTGCAGGCTGCCCTTCATCATGGCCTGGGCATTGCCGCTGCGGCACATGGCTACGCTCACTTCGGCGGCTTTTACTTCGGACTCAGCATTCAGAATCGGATATGCGCTGATGTCGACGCCGATCTTCGCGGCCAGAGCCTTCAGTTCCTCTTCCGGGCCAATCATCGTGGGCTCGATGAGCCCTTCTTCGGCAGCTTCCACGGCGCCCCTCAGCGCCACGTCCGACATGGGCCAGCAGACCGCTGTGGTAATGGCAGGCAGCGTCTTGCACCGCTCAAGAAACTTGTGAAAGACGTGGTAGTCGGCAGGATGACTCACCAGCGGGTCAACGGTAACGGCTTCGGCAATGGGGGCAAGGTCGCTCATTCGATGTCATTCTCCGGGGCCAGCGCTGTGACGGGCGCGCCGCCTTACGCATTCATTCTCGCCCGGGACGGACCCCGCGCCTGTGCGGAACGTCACACTCCGGAGCGAAGTCCCCCATTGCGGTATTTTGGCCGCTGAATTCCAGGTGGAATGCGGATGTCCCCGGCTTTGCCTGGCAGTGGTCGCTACGGGAGTCATCCTGGTTTGAGTTTTCGGACGCTTTTCGCGAGAAATGCGATGCTGATGAGCAGGTAGCTGGAAGCGCCGTCCCTACGGGACTTCGGATGTATTGTTTGGTCGCGTGAGTGTACCGGGGAGATGGTTTACGAAACAGACCGGGGACATGGTTTACACATTTGCGGAGAACAGTTGGCTTTCCCAGCTTTGGCTTGACGCATGAAGATGCGTTTATGCCTTGGAAAGAGACTCGAACCGTGGACCAACGCCTGCAGTTTTTGTCGAGCTATCAGAAGGAAGAGATGTCGGTTACCGACCTTTGCCACGAGTACGGCATTTCGCGCCCAACTGCCTACAAGTGGATCAAGCGTTACGACGAGGTCGGGCCTGAGGGCCTGCTCGATCTGACACGCACGCCGCATGGTTCTCCATACACAACGCCGGCAGAGATAGAGAACGAGGTCCTGGCGCTACGGAAGCGGTTCCCGTCCTGGGGAGCGAGGAAGCTTAAGGCACGACTTGAGCGCATGAATCCGAACGTGAGCTGGCCGGCGGCCAGCACCGTGGGTCAGATCCTGAGCAGGGCCGGACTCACCAACCCGAGGCGGAAGAAGCGGCACGCTACGCCGAGCTCGCAACCGTTCTCGATGGTGACGGCGCCGAATCAGCTTTGGTGCATGGATTTCAAGGGATATCTTCTGACAGGTGACGGGTATCGCTGCGATCCGTTTACGATCACCGACGCGCACAGCCGGTTTCTGATTCGCTGCCAGGCCGTGACGCGCATGGACCTGGCCCAGGTAAGCGCCGTTTGCGAGGCGGCGATGCGGGAGTACGGCGTACCGGAACGTATTCGCACCGACAACGGCGCACCATTCGCGGGCGTCGGACTGCTGGGCCTTTCGAAGTTGTCGCTGGGATGGATGAAGCTCGGCATCGTTCACGAACGCATCCAGCCAGGGCGGCCTCAGCAGAATGGGCGGCATGAGCGCATGCATCGCACGCTTAAGGAGGACACCGCAAAACCCCCGGCTCAGACGGTGCCGGCGCAACAGAAGAAGTTCGATCGCTTTCGTCTGGTATTCAATCACGAACGTCCGCACGAAGGCCTTGCGAATGAGACGCCGGGCAGCATCTATGTGCCCAGCACCCGGATGTTACCGAGTAGCGTTCCGAGCTTCCAATACCCGAAGTCTTTTCAGACACGCCGCGTGAACAACAACGGCGATATGAGCTGGCTTCACGGCCGGGTGTTTGTCAGCGAAGTGCTCCGCAACGAGGAGATCGGCCTTGAGCAAATGGATGACGACGCTTACCGGGTCTTCTTTCGCACCACCGAGCTAGGAGTGTTCAACAGTGCCGAAAAGCGGTTCCGCGCGGCGACCAGGGCATGAGAAATGCGCAGCAAAAAAACAAGCTATGGAAATGACGGGGTGTGGAAAGCATGGAAAGCCAAAAAGCCGGCTTTCCACCCTTCCCACACCCCTTGGAAATCCCTTCGGGATTACCACATTCCCACAGCTTCGACGACGGCTAGAATATGTATCCAGACCGGCAAACCCCGCCGAACACCTCAACCAGAGCCGCTTTCGCCGCAAGGGGGTTGTAAACCATGTCTCCGGTCTAAAACGTAAAGGATGTCCCGGTACTCTCATTGCGCTGCGGATTTCCATGAGAGGGGGTCCGTGATGCCCTTGAGGGGCTGCAAATGAGACAGCCGGAGGACGCTTACTTGATCCCGACTACCATGGCATCGGGTCCAACCAGGTGCTCGACGCGGGCCTCGCGGAAACCGGCTTCCTTCATCCAGGAGATGCAATCGGCGCCGGTGTAGTCAAAGCCGCCGGGAGTTTCGATGAGCATGTTGAGGCTTGCGAGGAGGCCGAAGGCGTTCTGTTTGCGATCATCGTCGATGAGGGAATCGTAGGCGATGAAGGCGCCACCTTCGGGAACGGCTTCCCAGGCCTTGCGGATCAGGAGCTTCTTTTCATCGAGGTTCCAGTCGTGAAGGATGTGGCCCATCATGATCACGTCGACCTTGGGCAGGGGATCGATGAAGAAGCTGCCGGCCTGGAATTTGACTTGTGAGGAGAGACCGTTTGATTCGACGTACTCTTCGAAGATGGGGGCAACTTCGGTTAGATCGAAGCCGGTGCCGGCAATGTGCGGATTTTTGAGCGCGACCTGCACGATGAGATCGCCCTGAGCGGTGCCGCAGTCGGCAGCGGTCTTGTATTTGTCCCAGGGGAATTTGGAAGCGATGGCGATGTTGGCGCCGCGGCTGATGCCGGTCATGGCGCGAAGGAAGCCTTTGAGGCGCGTGGGGTCGGCGTAGAGAGTGGTGAAAATATCGGGTTCGCCTTGTGCAGCTTCGTTCTGGTTCAGGCCGGTGCGAAGGGCAGTGGTCAGGTGTCCCCAGTGATGAAATAGGCGCTTGTTGGCCATTTCGAGAATTCCGCCAAGGTATGAGGGCTTGCGCTTGTCGAGGAACAGGTCGGTAGAGGGCGTGTTGGAATACTTGCCGTCGTGGCGTTCAAGAAATCCGAGAGCGACCAGCGCATCGAGGAAATCGCGCGAAGAGCGCGGATGAAGTCCGAGACGGCCAGTGAGCGAATGGAGGTCTTCAGGACCCTTGGCTAGCTCGGTGAAGACTTCCATTTCGACGGCGCTCAATAGGGTCTTCGAGGACCAGAAGGCAAGGCCGGTTTGCAGAATGTGATCGGGTGTGGGTCCGTTCGATGTCATGGTTGCTCCTCTTAACTTCGCTGGCGGGTCTGTTTCCATGGGGGAGAATGCGGGATCATCGGGCCTGGGTTACGCGTGCCGCCTGTGCCGTGTCAGTGTACTGCTGGAATTCTGTGACCTTGCCGTCACGCAGCCGCCAGAAATGTGCGAATTGCGAGTCGATAGGAGTTCGGGTTGCCTTGAAGACACCGTTGTACCGGCCTGTAACCACCACGGTTTCGCCCGCGTCGTGGAACTCCGCGGGCATGACCTGGAAATTGTCCCATTCTGTTGCGAGGCGGAAGAAGATGCCCTCGGCGACGGCCGCGGAACCAATGTAGGGGTTGTGGTCGGCATAGGGAAAGTTCTCTGCTTCGTTCCAAACGATGTTGGGATCCATGAGGGAGAGCGCCGCCGGGCCATCGCCTCGGCTGAACGCGGCATAGAGATCCTTGATGAACTGGAGATTTGAACTGGACATGGGATTGCCTCAGAAGTCTCAACACCGTAAACGCTCAAAGTCGCGGCGGTCAAATCAATTCTTTTCGCATCCGGCCTGGCTGCGATGGGGATGGAGAGGACGGAGCAAGAACGCGAAAAAGCCAGGTTCCATGGTGGTGTCCTAATTTGAATGGCGAATCCTCAGGGGCTAAAGCCCTCACGCGTTTACTGCATTTGCGGCACGATTGAAGTCGTGCCCTATTACAAAGCCCCCGTCGTTTCGAGTTTTTTCCGCAACCTGTGAAGTCGTGCCCTTTCAAAACAGGCCAAATTAGGGCAGTACCGGTTCCATCATTCTCTTTTGTTCGGCGCGCTAAAGCTGGTATGCTGGCCTGCGCTGAGAAAAGCGATTTACGCGAGGAGAACGGATATGTGGTTCCTGGGCATGGATGTGGGCACGGGTGGTACGCGGGCCGTGGTGGTCGACGCGGCAGGGAGAGTGATCAGCGGCGCATCGAGCGAGCATGCGCCGTTTCGGGCCCCGCACCCCGGATGGGCCGAGCAGGACCCAGAGGACTGGTGGCGCGCTGCGCAGGAGGCTATTCGTTTTGCGCTTGCCGCTGCGCCGGAACCGCATGAGCCCATCGCCGCCATTGGCCTCACCGGACAGATGCATGGAGCGGTGTTGCTGGATGAAAACGGCCAGGTGCTGCGGCCTTCGCTGATCTGGTGCGATACGCGGACGCAACCGGAGTGCGATTGGCTCAACGAGAAGATCGGGTACGAACGTCTCATTGAACTCACCTGCAATCCCGCATTGCCGAATTTCACTTTGACCAAGTTACTGTGGGTCAAGACGCACGAGCCGGAGATTTTCGCGAAGACGCGCCATGTGATGTGCCCCAAAGATTATGTACGCTATCGGCTGACGGGCGAATTTGCGATTGATGTGCAGGAGGCATCCGGGACGCTTCTGCTGGATGTGACGCATCGGCGCTGGTCGAAGGAAGTGGCAGAGGCCGCGGGGATTCCCGAGAGCTGGCTTCCCACGGTGTATGAATCACCCGAGGTTTGCGCACGCATCAGCGAAACAGCCGCAGGGCTTACGGGATTGGCCGCCGGTACGCCGGTGGTGGCGGGTGCGGGCGACCAGGGAGCCGGTGCGGTGGGCATGGGGATCCTGCAGCCGGGTTCGGTTTCAGCGACCATCGGCACTTCAGGCGTCGTGTTTGCCGCGACAGCGAGTCCGACGAAAGACCCGAAAGGACGGCTGCACACTTTCTGCCATGCCGTGCCGGGGGTGTGGCACGTGATGGGCGTAACCCAGTCAGCGGGGCTGAGCCTGCGCTGGCTGCGGGACACGTTTTTTGCGGGACAGGACTACAACGAACTGAGTGAAGCGGCGGCCAAAGTGCCGGCGGGTAGCGAAGGATTGGAGTGGGCGCCGTATCTGCTGGGCGAGCGCACGCCGCACCTCGATCCTGAAGTGAGAGCGGCGTTTGCCGGCATTTCTGCTGGGCATACTTCGGCGCATTTTGTGCGCGCGGTGCTGGAGGGCGTGGCCTATTCGCTCAAAGATACGTTTTCGCTGTTTGCCGAGTTGGGCATTCCGGTCACTGCGATTCGCCTCGGAGGCGGCGGGGCGCGCGGGACGTTGTGGCGAAAGATTCAGGCTGGTATCTACGGGCAGGCGGTTGAGATTCTTGTCGCCGAAGAGGGTGGCGCCTTTGGAGCGGCGCTGCTGGCCGGTGTGGGCGCAGGACATTGGGTGAACCTGGACGAGGCGTGCGGGCAAGCCATCACGGTGGCGAAGCGCATTGAGCCCGATCCTTCAGATGTGGCGGCTTACAAGACCGGCTACGCGCACTGGCGCAAGCTTTACCCGGCCCTGAAGACCCTGCGTTAGGTGCGCCTTCCCACCCATTGTGCAAAAACGCACAATGGATGGGGCACAGAGTTCTGTAGCACATTACGGCTGAGAAAAAGGTCTGCGGGTTCCCACCCATTGTGCAAAAAACGCACAATGGATGGGGCACGGAGCCCTGTGCACACTTGAATCGAAAATGCACTAGTGTGGTGTCTCAAAAGTTCGTGACATAAGTCGCAAAGAGCGACCGCAGATCCTTCGACTTCGTTTGGCCGAAAAGCCGGCCAAACTACGCTCAGGATGACAGATCAATTCTGATACGAACTTTAGAAACAGGACACCGGTGTGGTGAGTCTGAAGTTCAGCGAAGAACAAACGCAGATTCTTCGACTCACCACCCCCGAACTGAAAGACGTTCGGGGCCCGTTCGCTTGATTTCATGACGACGTTGGCTCGGTCGAGCGGGTAGATTGGCGTTGTGTGTGAGCCTTAACCCGGAGGAAGGAGCCAACGTCATGGTGATTATAGGATGCGATTTCCATCCTGTTTTTCAGCAGATTTCGGTGCTGGATACAGGGAGCGGCGAGGTGAGGGATTTGCGTCTGGCACACAAGGAAGAAGCGCGGCGGTTTTATGCCTCGCTTCAGGGGCAGGAGGTTCTTGTGGGGGTGGAGGCGTGCGGGTACACGCAGTGGTTCGAACAGATGCTGGAGCAGATGGGGCATGGGTACCGGATCGGCGATGCGGCAGCCATCCGGAGCAGTTATGTGCGCAAGCAGAAGACGGATCGGCGCGATGCGGGCCATATTCTTCGCCTTCTGGTGGAAGGGCGTTTTCCGGCGTTGTGGGTGCCGACGGCGTCGGAGCGGGATGCGCGGCAACTGATCGTGCATCGCCATAAGCGGGTGCAGATGCGAACGCGGGTGAAGAACCAGTTGCACGCACTGGCCCTGAACCAGGGTCTACGTCTGGGCTGGCAGCTATGGACGCGGGGCGGGGTGGAGCAGTTGTGCGCACTGCCCTTGTTGCCCTACGCGGCGGCGCGGCGCGCGGATCTGCTGGAGCAGTTGGAGGGGATGAACACGGACATCGAGCGATTGGATCGGATGGTGCGTAAGGAAGCCGAAGGGCGGGCAGAGGCGGTTCGGTTGATGAGCCATCCCGGCGTGGGACCGGTGACGGCGCTGGCGTTCGTGCTGACCATCGGCGATGTGCGGCGCTTCGAGAAGTCGCGCCAGGTGGCCAGCTACCTGGGTTTGATTCCGTCGGAGCGATCCTCCGGGGGTAAGCAGCGGCTGGGGCACATCAGCAAGCAGGGTAATTCGCTGTTGCGTTTTCTTCTGGTCGAGGCCGGGCACACCGCGGTGCGCGGCGACGCCGAGCTGAGACGTTGTTACCAGCGTTTACAGCACCGGCACTCGACCGGTGTAGCCAAGGTAGCCGTGGCGCGCAAACTGGCGCTGCGGCTGTACTGGATGCTGCGCAACCAGGCCGATTATGCGCAGCTCCGTGGTCCGTATGCAGGCAAGCCCGTGTCATTCTGTGGTCGAAAGACAAGACCGGCCGCTTGAGTGGGCAACCTGCCTCCCCGTGAGGACGGGGAGATCGAACTAGCAATCATGACTGCCGGAGACGGCAGCCGGATACATGGTTGGTGGAACCAGTTCCACCGCCGGATTCAACGAACGGGCATGGCAAACACACACGGTTTTCAACTACAGAACGAAGCTCAGAAAAAAACTCTGATCTTCGTTCCCAACTCAAGTGTGAGGCTGTGAGGGGCGCCGTCAAGGGTCAAGATGAACGCCACAGAACGGCGCCCTTGACACCGCCCCTCACACCGACGCTAAGGTATGCCTTGACAACAGCCAACGTCGTCATACACAGAATGACAGCCAGTTTTGTGTTGCGTATTTCAGACTCAGGGCACTAGAAGCTGTCTCATAAATGGTCTAGCACCGCGAAAGGCGTCCCTCAGGGGCTAAAGCCCGCGATTTACGCGACGTTTGCGGCACGACTGAAGTCGTGCCCTTTTACAAAACCATTTATGAGACAGCTTCTAGGTTTTTGACCGCGTGATTTCGTGCTTTGAGTTCATGCTTTCCCAGGTCCCAAAATCGGGACCCCGGGGCACCGATAGTTGGTACAACAACAAGCGGTCAGAGACCTAGGCCGACTGACTCTTGTCGGGCGTGCACCTTCATGCAGTGGCAGGGAATCCGAATGGCGTCGCTTTCGTCGTCCTTCAGGAAGCTCTTGTTTCAGAAGCTTCAATCTCGAATTTCGAGCGTTTTAGCCACCTCTGGCTAATTTAACGATCATTTCGCCTCGAAATGCTAACTTCACGATGTACATAGGGGCGGGTGATGCTTTAGCCTTGCATTCAAATCGCATCGCGAAGAGAGGCTTCATGGGCTTCCGTTTTTCATTGCTTTCCTTGGTTTTTGTGTGCGCCGGAACCGGCGCGGTTTGCCAAACCTTGCCGGCTGCAACCTCGTGTGCGGATCTGCACCTGGTTCCTGCGCCGCGCGAGTGCACGGCCGTTGCCGCCGTTCGTGTAGATCAATCCGGGGTGCGGGTTGTGTCGGAAAGAAATGCCGACGATGAATTCGCTCAAAAAGATTTGGAAGACGGTCTCAAGGATCGCGGTGTGCCCATTTCGGCGCATGATGCGGCTCAAGTCCGGCTGCTGCGCACCGACAGCAGCCTAGGCAGGGAATTGATGGAGCGGCAGCACTTGAAGTTCGATCCGGCCATGCACGACGAAGGCTATGTGATGGTGCCCGATGGCACGCGCGGGCTGGCCGTCATCGCCGAAACCGCCGCGGGATTGTTCTATGGCGCGCAGACGGCAAAGCAATTGATTCGCGGCTCGGGCAAGGAGTCTGAATTACTGGTGCCCACGCTGCGCGACTGGCCGGCGATGGCGCACCGCGGACTCAGCGACGACTGGTCGCGCGGGCCTCTGCCCAACATGGATTTCGTGAAGCGCGAGATTCGCACGTTGGCGGCTTTCAAGTACAACATCTTTTCGCCCTACTTCGAAGCGACGTTTGCTTATACAAGTACGCCGGTTGCGGCGTTTCCGGGCGGCGCGCTGACGCCGGACGAAGCGCGCGAGATGGTCAGCTATGCGGCGCAGTATCACATCACGATCATCCCCGAGCAGGAGTCGTTTGGGCATCTGCATCATGTACTCAAGTTTGAGGAGTTCGCGCACCTGGGCGAGACTGCGCATGGCGCGGTGCTTGCACCCGGAGATCCCGGCACGTTGCCGCTGATCAGTAGCTGGTTCGGCGAACTGGCTGGTGTCTTCCCCGGTCCTTACGCGCACATCGGAGCGGATGAAACCGAAGAACTCGGATTGGGAAAGACTCGCGACGAAGTGAAGCAGAAGGGGCTGGGTGCGGTCTATCTCAACTTTCTCTCGCAGATTCACGCGACCCTTGCGCCCTATCACAAGCAGTTGTTGTTCTGGGGCGATATTGCGGTCAACTCGCCCGAACTGGTGGGCACGCTGCCCAAGGACATGATCGCCGTGCCCTGGCGCTACGATGCCGAACCCGATTTCACGCCGCTTATTCTGCCTTTCAAGAATGCAGGGCTCGAAACCTGGGTAGCTCCCGGCGTGAACAACTGGAATCGTGTTTATCCCAACAACAATGAGGCGCTCGGCAACATTCGGGCCTTTGTGCGCGACGGCCAAAAACTGGGTTCAACCGGGATGTTGAACACGGTGTGGAACGACGACGGCGAAGGCGTCTTCGACGAGAACTGGTATGGCGTGTTGTTTGGTGCTGCCGCTGGGTGGCAACAGGGCGAGAGTTCAGAATCCTCGTTCGAGGCGTCGTACGGGCTGGCGTTTCATGGCGATCAGACGGGCAAAATCGATCAGGCGCAGAAGGCGATCATGGCCGCGCACGCCCTGCTGAAAAAAGCCGGCCTTGAGGATGCAGAGGACTCATTGTTCTGGGTCGATCCGTTTTCGCCCACAGGACAGCAGGTTGCGGCCAAGCTGCTGCCGGTTGCATCCGAGTTGCGCCTCGACGCGGAGCAGGCCATCACGCTGCTGGCGCAGGCACGCGCTGCGGGAAAGCTGGAGAATCAGGAAGCGCTGGATGCGATGGAACTGGGTGCGCGACGCATCGACTTTATCGGCTACAAATTTCAAGCGGGCGCCGATTGCGTGAACATCTACAGCGAGGCACAGGGGCTTGTTGCGGACAAGAGCCGGTGGGACGAGATCTCGGACAAGCTGGAGACGATCGGTTCGAACAATGGACGGCTGGAGGATATTCGCGACGGATATGCGCAACTGGGCCAACTCTACGGCCAGGCCTGGCTGCGCGACAATCGGCCCTACTGGCTGGCGAACAACCAGGCCCGTTACGATCGCGCAGCGCAACTCTGGGTGGGACGCGACCGCGCATGGGATCTGGTCGTCGAGCAATGGTGGAAGACGCACACATTGCCTTCAGCGGCAGAGGCAGGATTGCCTGCGACGGAACCGGCTGCGGCCCAATAAGAGCCGCTCAATCTGCGGCGACGGTGGGAGTTGCTCGCACACTTCGTATTCGAAGAGCGAAGCGTGCTTTATTTTTGGGCGCGATGGCATTTTTGAAGCCGCGCAACGACGTGGTGACGCAGAAACGGAGTCGATTCACACAAATCCGGATCGCGGATGTTTTCGCTTGACGAGCAATAGCGGATAAGGAAAGATGGTTTCCCCGAATGTTTCCCCCGACACGAGGGTTCTCCCATTAGACAGGAGGCACCATGAATATGAATCGCCTGGGCCCCTCTCTCCTTACATTCTGCGCTGTTCTAATCGCAAGCTCCTCGCAGATCGCCTTAGCTGCAACCCTTTGCGTGAACCCAGCCGGTTCCGGAGGCTGCTACAAAACCATCAGTCTTGCCGTCAGCCACGCCGCATTGTATGACGTGATCAATGTCTGGCCCGGCACCTACAAGGAAGATGTCATCGTCGGAATTCCGCTTTCGATTCTGGGCTCAGGCGCCAAAAAGTCTGTGATTGACGCTACTGGATTGCCCGATGGCGTCTTTGTGGATGGATACGACAATGCAGGCCTGAGCCACGTGACGTTAGCCGGGTTCACCATTGAGAACGCGCAATTTGAAGGCGTTCTGGTGGTGAGCGCGTCCGACGTGACCATCCGCGACAACACCATTGAGAATAACGACAAGGTTGGGCCAATGTTCACCGGCGATGCCGTCGGCTGCCCCGGCCAGCCTGCCTTTGAGACCGATGAAACCGGAGACTGCGGTGGCGGTCTTCATTTCATCGGTGTCTGGAACTCGGTCGTCTCCGGCAACCTGATGACAGGCAATGGCGATGGCTTTCTGCTCAGCGACGAGACTGCGGCCAGCCACGACAATCTCATCATCCACAATGTCGCGAAAGACAATGCACTCGAATGCGGCATTGTTTTTGGCTCGCACCCGCCGGTAGGCTCGTCGGCGCCTCACTACGCGCCCCACTATGGGATTTATCACAATACAGTGGCAGCCAACGTGTCGGCGGACAACGGCGTACAGGTTGGCGGCGCGGGAATGGGCCTGTTCTCAGATGGCAACGGGCCTGGCCGCGTATCCGGAAATGTGATCATTCATAACTCGCTCACGGGAAATGGCATCGGGGGCGTTTCACTGCATACTCACGTAGGGCCTTCGTTTGGCGCGCCGGCCGATAACATGGACGGCAACCAGATCATTGGTAATTACATCGCAGGCAACCTGGCCGACGTGGACGATACAGCAACGCCGGGCCGGGACGGCATCAACATCAACAGCGGCGGCGGCGGTTCGCCGGTTGTTGGTACCGTTATTGCGCAGAACGTGATCCGCGATGAGGATGTGGACATCGCGGTGAACACTCCGGCAACGGTGATCGTCCACCTGAACGACCTGCTCGGCGGCAAGATTGGAGTAGCGAATATCTGCGCCTTTGACAAGGCTTCCTGCGCGGGCGGGAGCAACGCCACGGAGAATTGGTGGGGATGTCCCGCAGGGCCGGGCGGTCACGGATGCACCACAGTCAGCGGCGCGAATGTGGTCTTCGATCCATGGCTGCAGCAGCCTGCGACGGATGACGACAACGGCGGCCACCACGACCAGCACTGAGGATGCAATCTTTCCAAAAACAGAAGGCCCCGCGATTTGCGGGGTCTCAAATCGTTGGCAAACCCATCAAGAATTCCCTCAGGGGCTAAAGCCCTGGTTAATATGGGGCATTTTCGGCACGACTAAAGTCGTGCCCTTTCAAAACCAGGACCTTTCATCACCCGAAGGCCTCGCAAATCGCCAGGGCTTCGGGTTTGCGTTTAATGGTTGCGGGCTAGTGTGGTGAATCTATAGTTCGTTACATAAATCGAAGGTCGCAACTGCAGGTCCTTCGACTGCGATTTGCGCAAAATACGCGCCAATCTCCGCTCAGGATGACAGAAGATTTTTGATTCGAACTTTAGGGACAAGACACTATGTGGTGAGTCTGAAGTTCATCGAAGAACAACCGCAGATTCTTCGACTCACCACCCCCGAACTGAAAGACGTTCGGGGCCCCGTTCGCTCAGAATGACAGCCAGTTTTGTGTTGCGTATTTCAGACTCAGGGCACTAGTACTACTGTGTCATAAACGGTGGACGCCGCAGAACGGGCATTGGCGGAGGTATTGGAGCAGTGAGCGGGCAAGGATGATGCGTAAGGTGGCGATGGAGTGTGGGTTATGGCGTTGCGGACGGACGCGAGCCTCGGGGCTGGAAGTTAGACGGGAGTTCGGGGACTGGTAGTCCAGGATAACCGCTGGCCGAGGGGGAAAAGCGACTCCGTTCGGCCACCAGGAAGCCATAGGCGGCGATACAGAGTGTCGCATGATGATGAAAGCCCCGCCAGCCGCGCCCTTCAAAGTGGCCCAGCCCCAGTTCCTGTTTCAGTTCTTGATAATCGCGCTCGATAATCCAGCGCTGTTTGCCGAGCGCGGCCAGATCGCGCAGCCTGGTGTTTTCCGCCAGATTGGACAACCAGTATTGAGTGGGTTCGGCTTCGTCACGTGGCCACTCGATCATCAGCCATTCCGACTCTCGCGGCTGGTGGAGCTTATGATCCCGATGCGCGGCGCGGATGCGCACCGCAGCAAACCGGGAGCGCAAGGGATGACGCGTGCCCTCTCTCCACGTTACGGTCTTCCATGCCTTGGCCGGTAAGCTCAACGCCAGTTGCTTGACCGATACCGGCGCATGCTCCGGATCGCGGCGCAGGCGGCTAGCCGGTCGGCCGCGTCCCGAGTATCTGGGTGCGGAGAGCGGCTGAGTGCCCGGCGGCCAGATGGTGGTGGTGCTCTGAACACCGAGCACATAGCTCAACCCCAGTTTTGCAATCGCCTGACGGAAGCCCGTATCGTTGCCGTAAGCCGGATCAGCCAGCACGGTTCCTTGGGGAATTCCGTCGGCCAAGGCTTGGCCGATCTGGCCCAGCGCGATCTCCAGTTTGGTCTGAAAAGCGATGTTGTTCGGAATCTTGGCCCTGAGTTGGCTGTCGTTGGCCCAAAGTTCCGGCAGATATAAACGGTAGGCTATGGGCAAACTGGCCGTCCATGTGGCCACCGACAAGCTGACAGCTACCTGGCAGTTGTCCTGCTTGCCGGTCTGCCCGCAATACTGTCGCGCAACGCCCACCGAATGGGTGCCCTTTTTGGGAAGGCCGGTATCGTCCACGATCCAGACCGCAACAGGGCCGGCCTTGGTCATCGCCGACAGCGCATAGTCGCGCGCGCAGCCCAACAGGGCCTCATCGCTCCAGGCAGCCTCGGCCACCACATGATGCAGCGACTGATGCATGCGCCGCACGTTCTCCGGAGCCAGCCGCGCCGCCATCGGCTCGACTGACTTCCGCTCTCCCGGCAGCAGCAACCCGGTGCAATACAGCTTTAGCGGAACAGCACGATCCGCGTGCCCAGCCGCTTCTGCCAGACGATCAAGGTAGCTCGTCAGCCGTTGCTGCCGCACGACTGAGGTTCTGGTGCTGGCGTTCATGCAGCCAAGGTACAACCATACCTGCTTGCACATACTGGAATAATCGCGGGCAAGTATCTAGTTTATAACACAGTAGTACTAGAAGCTGTCTCATAAATGGTCTAGCACCGCGAAAGGCGTCCCTCAGGGGCTAAAGCCCGCGATTTACGCGACGTTTGCGGCACGACTAAAGTCGTGCCCTTTTACAAAACCATTTATGAGACAGGTTCTAGCTAGTTCAGCGTCAGGTCGGCGTGGAGCGGCGTATTTTCACTGGAGTCGCCGACCAGGATCACGAACTTGCCCGGATCTATCTTCCAACTGTGCGTTGCTTCATCCCAATAACTGAAGGAGCGGGCATCGAGATTGATGCTGATGTGCCTGGTTGCGCCGGGAGCGAGACGCACTTTTTCGAAGCCCTTGAGTTCGCGTTCCGGACGCTTGACCGTCGCAGACGGATCGGAGACGTAAAGCTGGGCTACCTCAGCGCCGGGCTGGGTGCCCTTGTTGGTCACGTCAAAGCTGACCGCAACAGTGGAGCCCGAGGTTGCCGTGGACGGGACGCTCAGATTGCCGAAACTGAAAGTCGTGTAGCTGAGCCCGAAACCAAATGGAAACAGAGGATGTTTGCCGGTGGTGGTCCAATAGCGATAGCCCACCATCAGCTTGTCTTCGTACTTCACATGCGGGATCACGTAGTCGACGGCGGGATGGCCGGGCTCGGTGACATGGAGCGAAGTGTCGCCGCCCTTGACCGGGTAGTAGTAAGGATAGGAGGGATTGTCCTGCCAACTGCGGTCGAAGCTGACGGGCAGTCTGCCCTCCGGATCATGCCTGCCAAAGAGAATGTCGGCCACAGCGGCGCCGCCTTCCTGGCCGGGATACCAGGTGTGAAGAAGCGCAGGGACCTTGTCGAGCCAGCGCATGACATCCATTCCGCCGCCGCCGGTTAGCGTAACAATGGTGTGAGGATTGGCAGCGGCTACGGCTTCGACGAGCGCATCCTGACCCCAGGGCAGCGTGAACGTGCGGTCGAATCCCTCACTCTCATAGAAGGGGTTGAAGCCGACGGCAACCACGGCGGCATCGGCAGCGGAGGCGAACTTCGTCACATCTTCCGAGATCAGGTCTGCTTCATTCGCAACGCCGAGGCTGAAGCGATTGCCGACAGAGATAGGCATGTACTCCGCGACCAGATGAATGGTTTGGCCGGCATTGAGGTCAATGGTGACAGATTCAGGATGCTGGCCCTCGACCTGGACTTGTTCGAGTACTTGTTTTCTGTCCACCATCACTTTGTAGTGATCACTTCCAACGGCTGCAGCGAGGATGAGATATTTCCCCGGCTTGTCGGCTTTGAAAGCGGCGCTGTAGCGGATGCTGTGCGGAGCCTTTTCTCTGGGGCTTCGCCGGGCGGGCATGTAGTCGGCGATGGCCCGTCCTTGTATGGTCTCCGGCGTGCCGGTGAAGTTGTTGGTGCTGTAGGTTTCCTGCTTGACGGGTCCTTCCCAGACTGTTCGCCGGAAGACATCGCCGATCTCCGGAAGGCCGCGTGAATAGAGGACGTGCGTCTCGGGGCCAAGCAGGTTGCCGATGCCGGTCACGATGCTGACGGGATCGAAGGCCGCGGCCTCGGAGGATCCGCCACCGCCAGGCACCGCGGGCCATGCATCGGGGCCGAAGATGGCGATTGTTTTGATTTTGCTACGGTCGAGCGGAAGAAGGTGGTCTTCGTTCTTGAGCAGGGTGATGCTCTCGAGCGCGCCCTGCAAGGCGACGGGCCGGTCAGAGACGGAATAGGTGGGGTAATCCGCGGTCCACTGTGGGCGATCGGTGAAGCCGTAGCGCAATTCGGCACGCAGGATGCGCAGTACCTTGTCATCAATGGTGGATTCTTTGACCTTGCCGTCTTTGATGGCAGGCAGAAGAGCCTGCGCGTTCATGAAGCGTGCGCTGGGCATTTCAAGGTCAAGGCCGTTGTTGGCCGCAGCGACACCGTCATAGGTTGCATCCCAGTCGGACATCAAGATCCCCTGAAAATCCCAATCGCCCTTGAGCACTTTTAGATTAAGGAACTCGTTTTGGGTAGCGTGGACTCCATTGATCAGGTTGTAGGAATCCATCACGGCGTCTACGTGGCCCTTGGTTACTGCGGCTTCAAAAGCGGGGAAATACATTTCGCGCATGGTGCGTTCATCTACATCCGCGCATACGTTGTGCCGGTTGTACTCCTCATTGTTCATGGCGAAGTGCTTGACCGTGGCGATGACGCCTGCCGATTGAACTCCCTCGATGTAGGGCACGACCATGCTGGCGTTGAGAAACGGATCTTCAGACAAGTACTCGAAGTCTCGTCCGTTCACGGGGGAGCGGGCGATGTTGACCCCGGGACCCAGCAGGAAGTTTACGCTGCGGGCGCGGGCGTCTTTGCCCAGGCTTATGCCGAGCTTCAACGCAAAGTTCCGGTCCCAGGTGGCGGCCAGGGCAGCGCCGCCGGCATAGGCGGTGGTGGGTCCCCACGTGCGCACTCCCACCGAAGCGTCGGACATCTTGAAACGCGGCAGATCGGCGGACGGTTCCGCATGAGTAAACATGCTGTCGACACCGCCAATCAACTCGATCTTCTGTTCAAGCGTGAGCTTCGCGAGCAAGTCATGAGCCTTGGCCTCAATTGCCGGTGAGTCGGGGGCTGGAGCCTGCGCCGCAGCCTGGAGTCCCGAGATGGCAAGGCAGGTTGTCAGGAGCAGCGTCAAGCCTGCGAAGCGAGACGGAAAAATCGATTGAGTAAATGGAATCGATGGGTTTTTCATGACGCGAGAAAGGCTAACGCATCAGGCCCGATGCTGTACACCGCTATCCAGAATTGCTGCCACTGAGGCGCCCGCGGTTCATGAGCTTCCGCATAAGAGGTTGTGACATCAGTCACAAGGCGGGGTGCAAGGCGTCACTGCTCCGCTCGATAGCGGGGGCGCAGACTCGTTATCCAACGGGCAGGAAAGCAAGGTGTTTTTCGGCAACACCGTAAGGAAGAGGTCAATGAGCTTTGCAATCGGATTAAAGACGATCGTCGTTTCCACCGATCTGGACGGCCGGTCGGAAGCTGCGCTGGAATATGCCCGCAAACTGGCCTCCGCTTATGGTGCGCGCATTATTCTTGCGCACGGCCTTGACCCTCTGGACTACGCTGCGGTGGATTCTGTGCCTGGCCGTGTGCTGAAGGGCCTGCCGGTAGAGGCGCGCGCGGTTTTGGATCAGATGACCGCTGATCTTGTTCTTGAGGGGATTCACAGCCACTCCGAGGTCCGACAGGGTGAAGTGGCGCAGATGCTGGTGGATGTGGCCCGGCAATACCATGCGGGGCTCATCGTAATTGGCACCGAAGGGAAGAAAGGCGCGGGGCCCGTGGTGGTGGGTGCTGTCGCAGAGCAATTGGTTCGGCTGGCGCCTTGCCCGGTGATGGCAATTGCCGCGGACTGGAATGCCGGATCATTTCGTCCTGTGCCCGGAGGCCCAATCCTGCTGGCGCTGGAGAAGAACGAAGCGATGCAGGCTGCCGTGGAAACCGCGCGCTCGCTCGCGGAGGTGTTTCAGCGGACGCTGATCGTGCTGCATGCGCGCAGTGCCGCAGAGGTCGTGGGCTTTCTCAATCCGTACGCAACGACTCTTGCGGAGTTCGGCATCGCGGAAGATGGAGCGGTTCCGGCGCGCTGCATCGTGAAAGATGGGCGGCCCGCAGACGCCATCGCAGGTGCCATCGAACAGTATCAGCCCAGTGTGCTGGTGATGGGGGTCAAGCGTGCCAGCGAGACGCCGGGGCCGCACGGCACAGCCTTTTCGCTCCTCGCCCGGTCACGGGTTCCAATACTCTGTGTGCCGCCGGACACTGCGTCTGATATCGCACATGAGGAGACTAGATTGGCCACAGGGGTTGCCTGTCCAACGGGCGCTTGATGTCAGGGAGGTTTGGAGCCCAGGGGCGGATTTTGGATCGATGGCTCCTTTCTCTCGATTGCGGGGTTTCGATAGGGCGATTGCGGGTCTTGATCGCGGGGATTTCCATACGGCTTTAGCCAGTGTGGAAACTGGTGATTGAGATTAGTCCGGGCCAGAAGCATTCGTCAGAAGGCGGCTGGCAGGTGTTCGCTGGGGGCGACGCTGGACCGAAAATCGGACGGAGCCATGGGAGGTAAAGCGAATGCAGCCAGAGGCTAGTTTCGGGCGTGCAGAAGCGGGTGCGCATCCGCTGGCAGAGCTGTTGGCCTGCCCGCCGGCAACTGCGGATCTGCTGAACGCCTCGGCCCAGGGTCTCGAAGTTGCAGTCGGCGATGCTGTCTTTCGCCAAGGCGAGCAGTGTCGCGGTCTCTTTCTTGTCGTTACAGGGCAGCTGCTGCGCAAAACGGAACGCCTGAACACTCGCCTCAATTTGGGCTCGGTGCGTCCGGGGGATCTTGTGGAATTGGCGGCCGCACTCGGAGATGGACGCCATACCTATACGCTGATGGGGCAGACTCCGGCATCGCTGGTGATGTTGCCGCATGAATCACTTCAGCAGGCTTTCAGGGCCTATCCGCCGTTAAGGATGCAACTGCTGCAGGAACTGGCTCGCGAGGTTTCCCGCGGTTACGACGCTTGCTGCGCGACGCGCATGGCGGGAATTCGACACCGAAGTAACGGGACCTCTGCAGGCTGAGTTCAACATTCTGAACTTGATCCTCGCCGGCACAGTGTTCCTTCCGTGCATCGAGGAAGGAAAATCCCTGCCTTGCACCCTTGCGAAATACGCTATACTTCAACCATACCTTCGGAATAAGTATGGCTGGACTACATTCACATCACCCTCCGGAAGATTGTTTGAATTGTGAGCACCGCCATTTGCGGATGTTCTGCAATCTCACTCCCGAGGCGCTGAGAGACTATGATGCCATCGGCATCATGATGAGCCATGCACGAGGCGCCAAGCTATTTTCAGAAGGCGATGCTGCGCGGAACGTATTTATCATCTGCTTCGGCCAGGTAAAGATCTCCTCTACTTCGCGCGATGGCAAGACCATGATCCTCAAAATTGCCGGGCCCGGAGATTTAATGGGCCTGAGCGCCGTGCTGGCCAATGTTCCGCACGAAGTGACTGCTGAAGCGATTGAGCCCTGCCAGGTGAAAACAGTGCGGAAGCAGGAGTTTGTCGACTTCCTCGGGCGCCATGGCATTGCCAGCATGCATGCGGCACAATCGCTTTCCGGCGAATATCTGACTGTTTTCCACGACGCGAAGCGGCTTGCGCTTTCCGGCTCTGCCGCGGGACGGCTGGCACGGTTGCTGCTCGACTGGGGCCGCTCGTCCGCCAACGGAAAGCCTGAAATCCGGTTTACCATGGCGCTGACGCACGAGGAGATCGCGAACATGGCGGGCACTTCGCGCGAAACGGTTACGCGGCTGCTGAACCAGTTCCGCCGCGACCAGTGGATCACGATCAAGGGTTCGAGCATGACCATCGTCAAGCCCGATCAACTGGAACGCCTGACCGCTTAGATATCTCCTCACTTTCGCATCAATTGACCCTCCCAAACGGCGCGTTTTAGTCATATTGGGCCGGTTTGGCCGTAGCCAGGCATTTTCAGTTTTACCCCATCCCGCTGAACCCCAAACACATGACGATTCTGAAGAAGCATCCAATCCAATTCGGTCGAAGACCGTTGGGAACGTCGTGCTCCATTTTGCCGCTCGGGCCGGCTCTAATCGCTTCTCTTTGTTGTGCCAAGTCGAGGACGCCCTGACCGTCTTTCGGCACCGGGCCCTGCCGTCCACTCGCCCGAATCGGACTAGTGCTCTTGTGCCTTCATGCTCTGGGCCGCTTTACTCACATCAGACTTTGAGAGACGCGAGGATGTGTCACAAGCCTCCGCCTGATCTGCGACAGAGAGGAATTGCTACCAGATGGCTGATCAATCCCGGATCTCTTATGCGACATCGCTGGGGATGGGCTGGCAGGTGGGCTTTGAAACCGGCCCGGGGCGGATTCTTCTGTTAGGCGCTCCCGGCGTGGGCAAAGGGACGCAAGCCAGAGAACTGGAGAAATTGTGGGGAGTTCCTCATATCTCGACGGGCGACGTGTTGCGCGCGCACGTGACCCGAGGCACATCGCTGGGCCGTATTGCGCAGGATCTGATGCGACGGGGGGAACTGGTCCCGGATTCACTGGTTTGCCAGATCGTGGAAACGCGTCTTCAGGAGCCTGACACGTTCAATGGCTATATTCTGGACGGATTTCCCCGCACACTGGAGCAGGCTGTGTGGCTGGATGCCTACCCGGCTCCTGAGGGCTACGAAACTTCGATCGTCGCGGTCTGCATGCGAATGGACCAGAAGCGACTGCTTCGCCGCATAGCCGGGCGCAGGACCTGCCCAGTCTGCCAGGCCGCTTACAACGTGTACTTCAATCCGCCGGAGCGGGACGGCCTTTGCGATCGCGAAGGTGCGTCCCTGGTGCAGCGGCCGGACGACACCGAACGTATCTTCCTGGAGCGCGTACGGGCTTATGAAACGATGACGGCGCCGGTTGTCCAGCATTACCGTCGACTCGGACGCGTGGTGGACGTGGATGGAGATCAGCCCATTGAAGAGATCGGCGCTGAGATCGTGACCGCCGTCAATGCGCTTCGTTAGTCACGGATCCTGCCTGCGCAAGATCAGACCGCAACACAGAAGAACCTGACCTGCGCGCATTCGCGTTTGGTGCGGCGATCACTTATGCCCCGATGAAGTGAGACGATTTGGGGGCTGTTCAGGGGATTCATACTCCCGTCCTCGCAGGCTGCCTCATAAAATGAGGGCCGCGAAAGGCGTCCCTCAGGGGCTAAAGCCCAGCGATTTATGCGACGGTTGCGGCACGACTTAAGTCGTGCCCTTTTACAAAGCCGTTGATGAGACCGGGTTCTAACAAGCCGGGACGGGCCACCCGACCTCCAGGAACGAAAAGCAACCGTAGATCCCTCGACTTCGCTCGGGATGACAAGTCGGAATTTTGTGACGATTCGGAATTCTGGGATGACGATTCGGAATTATGGGTTTCGGGGTTAGAGGATCCCGCCCTAGCAAGCTAGGACGGGGCACCCCCATTTCCCGCAACGAAGAACAACCGCAGATTCCTCGACTTCGCTCGGGATGACAGTTCATTTCAGATCGGGCTGCCTTTCAGTTAGAGGTGGAACCGGTCGCTAGAAGTTGAACCGGTCGCTAGAAGTTGAACCGGTCGCTAGAAGTGGAACCGGTAGCGCAAGGTGGCGGAAACTGTGCGTGGGTCGTTCCAGTGGAAGCCGCCGATGGTGATGGAGTTGTCCAGGAGCACTCGGTGGTTGGTCACGTTGAGAATGGAGCCGGTGAACTCCCAATTCTCGCCGATGTGGTGGCCGGCGGATACATCGAAGGTGGTGTGCGCAGGCAGGTAGTTACCCTGATAGGGTCCTTGGCCCGAGCCGGCGAGACCATTATGAAAGCCGGAGCCGTAGTAGACGTTGCTTGAGAACCAGGTGTGGGTGGGCAGGTTGGCGACGAATCCGGTGTTGAGTGTATTGCGCTGATCGTGGTCGACGGGCGTGTAACCGGGTCCGAGATCGCAGGCGGGGTCGGTGGGAATGCTGCAGGTGAATCCGCCGATGATGTTGCCGCGCTGTTCGGCAATCTGATTTGAATAGGTCAAGTGGAATTGACCCCAGTGGGCGAGCTGGGGCGAGCGGAGAGTCGTCTCCCATGCGCGGACGAGTGCTCCGTCGACGGCGATGGGGAAATACATGTTGGACTCACCGAGGTTGGAGTGGTCGAGGAAATTGTTGACGCGGTTTTTGAAGGTGTCGACGTCGAGAGCCCAGCCGCGGTAGGGGATGTGGATGCCGAACTGGTGCTCCTCGTCGCGCTCGGAGGGGAGCGGGGTGAAGGTGTTCTCGCCGCTGCCGAGACTGCCGGCGTACTCGAGGACCGAGGTGGAAACAGTTTGAATGGGGGCAGGCTGGAAGAAGTGGCCATAGAAGCCATTGAGAACCCAGTGCAGGTAGGGGATTTCGACGGTGGCGCCGATGCGCGGATAGATCGCGCCTTCATCAAGCTCGGCGCGGTAGATGGAGAATCGCTCGCCTCCGAGGAGAGTGATGTAGCGGCCGATGTGAAGGTGGTCGGCAAGGTAGAACTCGACGAGGCCGGCGTTGGCGTTGGAACTCGTGTTGGGCGTGGACGGGGCGCTCAAGTTGTTGACCTGATCGCCGAAGAGGTCGTCTTCCTTTTGAAAGAAGGAGTAGAGGCCCGCGGAGAAACTGTTCGGACCGAAGTCGGCGCGGAAGTCGCCCTGGGCGCCGGCGTAGTTGGATTTCTGGTGCCATGTGGTGGCTACGGGATAGTCGTTGGCGGGTGAATCATAGTCGGCGAGATTGAAATGATAGAAGGGCGCCACATCAAACAGTGCCTTGGGCGAGAGGGTGTGGGTCCAGTCGAGGATGACGAAAGAGTCGTCTTCGGTCTGACGGTCGCGGAGGCCCGCGGAGCAGTAATAGCCGGAGGCGCACTCGTAATCGTTTGCGTCGGGGTCGTAGGGGATCTGGAAGAAATCGTGGCGATACTGGGCGTCGACGCGAAGCTGGTCTTTGGGAGTCTGGTTGCGGATGAGAGAGACGAAGCCGCTCTCGGAGTTGGTGGCGTCGTGGTAAATGGCAGACACGGGCGTTGCGAGGCCATAGTTGGAGCGGGAACCTGTGAGGCTGGTGTACCAGGCAGTCTTTTCGGAGTGGTCGCCGAGTGAGAGCTGGGTTTCGCCGGAGTAGAGATTGCCGGCGTAAAGGAGGAGTTCGCCGGTGCGGTTGAACTCGAAGCCATTGCGGGGAAGGACGTTGAAGATGCCGTAGGTGCGGTCGCCCAGGTCGGCGTCGTAGCTGCCACGCTGCGCTTCCAACTGGTCGATGTCCTTGGGATCGATCTGGGGGCCGACGTTGGAGGCGATTTTGGTGTTGGGGATGGATACGCCGTCGATGAGCCAACTGGTCTGGTGGCCGCCGCGCATGTGCAGCATGTCGTGAGTCATGTACGCGCCGGGAACGTAGTCGGTGATCATTTCCATGCCGAGAGTGCGGCTGGCGCCTGGGGTTTCGGCGATCTGCTGTTGCGTGATGAGGGTCGTGGGAGTGACTGAATCGGTGGTTGAATTTGTCTCTCCCGAGGTCACACGGACGGACTCTACCGCCTGGGCGACGGGCATCGGAATATGCAAAACGAGGTTGGTCCCCGAAGCGAGGGTGAGAGTCTGCGAGACGTTGGCGAAGCCGGGCGCTTCGACCTTGAGTTGATAGACGCCGATGGGCGCATTGGTGATTTCGAACTGTCCGTTCGCACCGGATGTTGCGTGCAGGGTGAAGGCTGAGTTAGCCGATTGAAGCGTGATTTGCGCGCCGGAGATGGGGCGGTGCTCGGGATCGTGAACAACGCCACGCACGGTGGCGAAGACCGTAGCCCGCGCGGGAACGGAAACAGCCAACAACAGGAAAAACGCAAAGAAACAGGAAGGGCGCACGAAAAACCTCCGAGGAAAGCAGTGCTGAGGGACAAATGCACTTCGCGCCACGATGCGCGATTTGCAGCATGATGATGCCGGGGAGTCGTTGAGGCAAGGCAGTGCGGCGGGAGGATGAAGCATCCTACGGGCCGTTGGCCTGTTCAGTCTGGGAATAGAACTGAAGTCTCCGTCTCCGGAAAATGAGAGGAGGTCCTCAACGGGTTTTTCAGCCGATGGCTATGCGGGGAGGACCGCGGCCAGCGTGGGTGCGGATTTGATTGGCGCTGGTTGCCGCGCGGTATGCGGAGAGAGTGTTGGACTCCTCTGTTGCGCCGGGCAGGCTGGTTGCAGCGGAGGCGAGCGCATGCATGGAGGCTACGTTTGCGCTATCGCCACAGGGGTAGAAAGGGCAATGCGAAGGGGCGGTGAAGAATGACTGGCCGGACGCGGCTTGCACCATTCGCGCCATCAGCGCGTCGGACATGGCGCACTGATGTGCTCCGTTGCGGCGGCAACAGGCAGGCAGGCGCGCGTCGCCGGAGGCATCGAGCGTGGCAGTGAGCGGCCCGAGCCCGAAGAACAGAATGAGGAAGATGGAGAACGCGCGCCGCATCTGGTGTTCATGTTACACGAGTAATCGATTGGAAATTCGAGGCGCAGGTTCAGCGTGGAGGTCAGGTATCATCGAGTCATCGCGAATTTTGAACTCCTCACAAAAGGAATGCTGGTGCCTGAAGAGAGCGCTTCCGTATTGAAGATTGAGGATTCCACCGAGGAAACGCCGGTTCGGCGGCCGCTGCGCATTGCCCTGTTTGGTTTTGGGACAGTGGGCAGTTCGGTGGCGCGCATCCTTGTGGAGTCAAAGCCGCATGGGCTGGAGCTGACGCATGTGTTTAATCGCCGCGTAGCGCGGAAGCGCGTGGATTGGACGCCCGCGAGCGTGGTGTGGAGCGAGAACGCCGATGAAGTGTTGGCTTCGGACGTGGATGTGATTGTCGAGCTGGCCGGTGGGCTCGATCCGGCGGGAAGCTGGGTGCGGCGCGCACTGGAAGCGGGCAAGAGCGTAGTGACGGCCAATAAGAAACTCATTGCGTATCACGGCGTGGAACTGGAGCGGCTGGCGGCGGCAAAAGGCGGGCATCTGAAGTATGGCGCCGCGGTAGCGGGCGGAATTCCGGTGATTCCGGGGCTGGAACAGGGGATGGCCGGCGACCGCATCGAACGCATGGAAGGGATTCTGAACGGCACATGCAACTTCATCCTGAGCAAGATGGAAGCGGGCGCGGAGTATGCGACGGTGTTGGCAGAGGCCCAGGCCAAAGGGTATGCCGAGGCCGATCCCACGGAGGACGTGGGCGGATTTGATGCGCGGGCAAAGCTGGCGATTCTGATGCGGCTGGCGCTGCGGGTGGTGGTGGATCCGGAGGAGATTGTGCCGCAGCCGATTACGGCGGTGACGGCGGTGGACTTCAGTTATGCGCGGGACCTGAGTTGCACCATTCGGCAGGTGGCGCGCGCAGAGGACCGCGACGGCATGGTGGCGGCCACGGTAGGGCCGATGCTGGTGGATCAGCGGTCGCCCCTGGCCTGGTCACGCGGAACGGAAAACATGGTCATTCTGACCGGGCGGTATGGCGGCGATGTCGTGTTCTCAGGCCATGGCGCGGGCGGACATCCCACGGCGGTAGCGGTGGTGAGCGATCTGCTGGCGCTGGCGCACGGATCGCGGCGGGTGGAGATTCCTTCAGTTCCGGCGCGGATCGGCGCAGAGTTTGAAGTGCCGAACTACATCCGGTTTCTGGTAAAGGACCGGCCCGGAATTGTGGCGGAGATTACCGGCACGCTGGCAAGGGAGCGGATCAACATTCGCGCCATTGTGCAGAAGGCGGGGTATCCCGCGGATGCGCTGCCATTTGTGGTGACGGTGGAACCGTGCAAGTCGTCGGCGCTGAAACGGGCTCTGGCCAGCATCAGCCAGATGGATTGCCTGCTGGAGAAGCCACTGGATTTGCAGATGCTGGAATAACAGTGGTCAGTGATCAGTGGTCAGGGATTAGAGTGAGGGCGGAGGTCTTAGGTGATTGACTCGATCTATCGGTGTGAGATTTGCGGTACCGAGAGCCAAAACCCGGTGCGGTGGATCGTGATCCATTGCAGCAATACGCAATTGACGGTTTTCAAGTGGACCAAGGAAGCCGCGGATGCGCCTCATGCGCGCCATTATTGCGGTGAGGCGCATGCGCAGGTCTATCTAAGCCGGTGGTTTGAGTCGTTCTGCAGTTGAAGTCAGGCGACGAGCGGATTCACAACCTTGACTCCGCCGTAACGTTGTCCGCGTGCCAGGTCCTCTGAATAGAGGACAGTTGCTCCGGCTTCCTCGGCAGCCTGGAGAATGAGCGCGTCCCAAAAGGAAGTCTTGTAGCGGGCTTCGAGGTCCAGCGCCCTGACGACTGACTCCGGCGTGTTAATGACCACTTGCCAGGTGGAATAGTCCCGTATCAACTGGCGGATTTCTTCAAGCTTCATTGGATTGCGGGCGTTGCGACGCAAGCTGATGCAAAGCTCCTGCAAGACCTGAATGCTCAAGACGCCATTCCCGGCTTCCCATATCTGTTTGATGAGTTCTTGAGCGCGCAGGTGTTTCGCTCCTGCTGAGCGGTCATGCGCGTAGACGAGGATGTTGGTGTCGACGAAGTACTTATCGCTCATGCAATTCGTCTCGTGAACGGTGCGGCATCCATTTCAGATCAAAGCTCCTGTTGAGCCGAGCGACAGCGCGCCTGCGCGCCTGATGGTATCCCTTGCGTTCAAGCACGACCTGCTCCAGCCGGGCAGCGAGCAGGGCGCTGATCGAGGAACCTTCTTCTGCCGCAAGGACGCGGGCCTCGCGCAACAGGTCAGCTTCGATTCTCAGCGTGATATTGGTTTTCACAAATCCACCAATCTGCGTGCAGCACAAGTTTACGTGCAATTTGTATTGGTCGCAAGTTCTGCAGGGAAAGAGAGCGAGCGCCAAATCAGGATTAAGACTGGGCCGGGGCGGGGCCGGTGGATTCGCGAACGACCAACTCGGGGGCCATCACGATTTCAGCGGGGTGGCCGTTTTCGCGGCTGGCGATGCGCTCGAGCAGCACTTGCGCGCCGCGCTTTCCCATCTCGGCCAACGGCTGGCGCACGGTGGTGAGCGACGGGGTGTAGTAGGCTGCGGAGAGAATGTCATCGAATCCCACCACGGAGACATCTCCCGGCACGGACAGACCCGCCTCTTTGAGAGCGCGGATGGCGCCGATGGCGGAGATGTCGTTGAAGCAGAAGATGGCGGTGAAATCGCGTTCCTTTTCAAGCAACGCCTGCATGGGCTTGTAGCCGATTTCAGGGGCCATGGGATGCTGCCCCGTCTTCATTGACCAGGCTGCCGCGTCGATGCGGATGACGTGGGCTGGATCGATGCGAAGACCCATCTCACGGGCTACCTGCTGGATGCTTTCCCAGCGAAATTCGGAATCGGGAATGGCGCGGGGGCCGCGCATGAATGCGATGCGGCGGTGGCCGAGTTCGTAGAGGTGAACGAGAGCCTGTTCGACGGCGCTGTGGTGATCGAGGACAATGTTTGTCACGTTCGGGACCACGCTGTGAGCAGAGATTGCCACCACAGGAACCGGCACCGCGATCTGATCGGCGGGAGTGTTGAGCAGCAGAAAACCGTCGACGGCGCGCTCCACCAGCATGCGCGGATACTGCTCGATGAGTTCGCGCCGGAAGTCGTGGCAGGCAGTGAAATAGAAGTAATGAGCGCTGGTCAACTCCTCAACCACGCCGCTCATGACCTGGGTGAAATAGCCCTCACTCAAATCGGGCGCCAGAACGCCGACGCTCATGGAGCGGCTCTGACGCAGCGACCGGGCAAAGTAATTGGGACGGTACTTGAGGCGTTGGGCCGCTTCGGTGACGCGGTCGCGCGTCTCCTGGGGTATGGATTTGGCGGATGGAGAGTTATTCAGGACGAGCGAAACCGTAGTCTGCGAGAGCTCAAGATGCTCGGCGAGCATGCGCAGATTTACGTGGCCGGGTGGCGTCGAGATTCTTGCCTTTGCCATGATGGAGTTGTAACACGTTTTACATCACAGCGGAAACGTATTACCTCGCGAGTACATCGATTTTCTTCGTATTGGTGTCGAGGGACACACGGTGGCGGCCCTGTCGAAAGAAAGAACCAGGGGCGACGGTAGAAGTTCAAGATGTGGGAGACGCAGAGAGGAGCGCAACAGGGGCTAAAGCCCCTGGCTCATTTTGCAGCATTTGCGGCACGACTGAAGTCGTGCCCTGTTACAGAACCCGACTCGTAATGCACCCAGGTTTGCAGAAGGACATTCATTTGGCTTGAATGTGGTTCGCGCCGGGCTTGAGAGGGTATGCCTTTCCATGAAGAACGAAGGTTCCGGAGAGTTTGCCGGGAAGAGTGATATCGGCGTCGAGTCCGGCTCCGTTGCGGTGGTAATCGATGGTGATGGCGCCATCTGGATGCGGAAAGCTTGCGGTGATCGCCTTGAGATCGCCGAGGTGCGGCGCGATTCGGACTGTGGCGAAACCGGGGCTATCCGGCTCGACTCCTGCGACCAGCGTCAGCAGGTCATAGATGGGATGGGCTGACCAGGCATGGGAGTCGGAGCGGGTGTCGCCGGGAATTTCGGGCCAGGTGCTGAAGTGCAGCGGGAGGAGTTCGCGCCAGGGATCGAGGGACTTGAGGTAGTCATCCGCGAGGCCGGCGTGATCGAGGGCACGGGCGAGGTAGAAGCGGAAGTAGTAGGAGGCGCTGAGAATGCCGTTGGGTGTCGTGCCGGGTTCGATTGAAAGCATCTGGCGCAGCACGGCCTGTTGGTGATCTTTAGGAACGACGTCGTAGAGAACGGCGAGGATGTTGGCCTGCTGGCTGAAGACTTTCTGGTCGGGGTTGTCGGCGATGAGGCCGCGCGAAGCATTCCAGCACTTGTTGTAGATACCTGAGCGAACGTGGGCTGCGCGGGTGTGGTCGCGGCCGGCAAAGACCGGGTCGCCGAGAGCTTTCTCAAGGTCCGCAGCATCGTCGAGTGCGCCCAGGTATTCGAGTGTCGTGATGCAGGATTCGCCTTGGGAGTCGTAGGTGGGTGTTTCGCCGGAGGAGACCCAGTCAATGAAGCTCCACCAGGGAAGATTGCCGAGGAGACCGTCTGGTTGCTCGTGGGTGGCGAACCAGCCGAGCACATCGCGGCTGCCGGGAAGCAAGGCGCGCACCGGCTCTGGATTGGGACGATACATCCAGTAGTCGTGGAGCATGCCGATATAGAGCAGCGAGAAGGTGGGGATGGTTTGCGGGAGGGAACTGGGATAGCGGCTGCGGGTGAGCCCATCGGGAGAGCGTGAGTCGTTGAATGCATTGAGGGCCTGCAGACCGAGGCGGTCGTCGTCGGCTACGGAGTAGGAGATCAGGGCCTGGATGCGGGTGTCACCAACGTATTGAAGCTGCTCGTAGTAGGGCGTGTCCATGTAGGTTTCATGGGCGTCGTCGCGCGCAGTGCGCCAGCTGATTTCCCATATTTTGGCGAGGTCGGGGTCGGCGGACTGGAATGTGGCGCGTTCCTCAAAAGGGTAGGCGGTGAAGTCGGCTTTGAGGGAGTCGAGGGTGAGCGGGTCGTCGGCAGTGGTGATGTCGAGATCGAGATAGCGCCAGGTGCGCCACCAGAGCGGTTCAAAGGTGCGGTTGGGGGCGCCGTCGGGGAGAAAGCTGTCGTTGAGGCCGAGGGCGGTGCGATCGTCGACGGCGTTGCGGTCGCCTTTATGGCCCTCTTTGTCATAGAGAGCTTCGGAATAAGTGAGAACGATATGCGCGCCTTTGCCGCCGGAGACGGTGAGCTGGGGGTAAGCGGTGGTGAGGGTTTTGCGATCGAGCAGAATATGGACGTGACTGGCGGCGGGGACGGTGACCGGGGCGGCGGGGAAGGCTTTGAGGCTGTCCAGTCCGGTGCGAACAGTTTCTCCGGCGCTGGTTGGGGAGAAGTCCATGTGAGGCAGGGTATCGGGGATCAGGCCCCAGAAGTTGTCGCCGGTGGTATCAGCTGAATGCGCCTTGCCGGTTCCTTCAAAGATGCTGTCACGCATCGGAGATGCCGCGGGAACCCAGGAGGAGCCGGGGTCGGATGGAGAGTTCCAGTTCCAGTCGTAGCGTGCGGCGTCGATTTGCTCGCCGGGGCCGGAGGCCAGGTATTCCTTAATCGTGACTGTGGAACGGTCAAGAGCGGTGTGCCCGGGCTCCAATTCGACCGTCCAGCCTTGCGGCGTGCTGATAGAAGTGTCGCCAAATGCTTCACTTTCCAGCAGGAAGGCGGTGCGGTCGGACATCTGGGCAACCGGGGCGTAGATGCCGAAATTCCATACGGTTGCAGTAATAAGGTTATGTCCCGCATGAAGAAATGGAGTCAGGTCGAAGCGCTCATAACGCCAATGGGACAAGTCGCCACGCGCGGGTCCGTCGCCGACACGGACGCCGTTCACGAAGAGAATGAAGCGGTTGTCGGCGCTGACGCGGACTGGATACGTCGCGGGGACCGAGGCGAGGTCGAGGCCGTGGCGAAAGTGCAGGACCACAGCCTCACGTAGTGGCGCAGTCGGATGCGTGATCCAGGAGGCTTTCCAGTCGCGATGAACTGGGTCGAGTTGGGTTGGGTCGGGCTGGATGGAGGTTTGGCCGTGGAGTGTGAGGGAGGCAAGGAGGAGGGCAAAAAACGCAAAAATTGGTCGCATGGGATCGGCGTGTCACTTTCCAGTTCCCAAGCTTAACGGAAAAAGTTGAAACCAATGGGGAAATTGTTTCGAACCAGAGGAAAATCTAGATCTGGACCTTGGAGCACCGGGTGGACAGCGGCTCGCCTGATATTGGGATTTGGCGAGCAAATCGCAAAGTTCAGATTTCAAGAGCGTAAAGACCGGAGCGTCACTAATTCATTTGATATTCGCACTGTATGCACTTGATTTTGCGGCCTTGTAACCTTCTATTCATCTTCGCCCGGTAGCCTAATCTGGGTGATATCAAACGTGCCAGAGATACGCATCTCTAAGCCTAAGACTTCGTCTGAGCCGTCATTTTCCCCAGGTCAGCCACCCGCAAGGACGTCGCCGCAAGAAGTATCGGCGGTCCGCAAGTTCCTGCTGGCACGTGGCAACTCGGTGCTCGCCGACCGGGTTTTTCACTGGGTGATGGTGCTGTGCGGTCTGTCGATCTTCATCATCGTGGCATTGATTGTGTGGCAGCTTGTCATGCGGTCGGAAATGACCTGGGACAAGTTCGGGTTTCGCTTTTTCTACCAGGCTTTTACCAATTCATTTTCAAACGAGCCGTTGTATTGGGATCCGGTCAACAGCCGCTTCAGCGCACTGCCGTTTATCTATGGCACGCTGGTTTCCTCATTTCTGGCATTGGTGATTGCGGTTCCCCTGGCTCTTGGACTGGCGATTTTTCTTACTGAAATGAGCCCGCGCATCCTGCGTGGGCCGCTGGCGTTTATTACCGAGCTTCTGGCAGCGATTCCCAGCATTGTGTACGGGGTGTGGGCGATGTATGTGCTAGTGCCGCTGCTCAGGGAATATATAAATCCCCTGCTGGTTCACCTGCTTGGCTGGACGGGGCTGTTCAACGACGACAACCCGACGGGCCTGGGCTATTTTGCGGCGGGAGTGATTCTTGCGGTGATGATTTTGCCGATCATCTCTTCTCTAACGCGTGAAGTGATGACCGCGGTGCCGCATTCGCAGCGCGAGGCGGTGCTGGCGCTGGGCGCAACGCGCTGGGAGATGATCCGCATGGGTGTGTTGCGCAATGCGCGGATCGGCATTGTAGGCGGGATCATTCTGGGACTGGGGCGCGCGCTGGGAGAGACGATGGCGGTGACGATGGTGATCGGCAACACGCCGGAGATTCATAAGTCGCTGCTTTCGAACGGAACCTCGATGTCGGCTGTGATCGCCAACGAATTTACCGAGGCGGTGAGCGATGTGCATCGCAGCGCGCTGATCGAGATAGGTCTGGCGCTGTTTATTCTGACGATCATCGTGAACGCAGTGGCCCAACTGCTGGTGTGGGCAGTTACACGGGGAACACCGGCGCAGGCGCGGTGAGGAGACTCGAGTGAGCGCAGAGACATTCAAGTTCCGGTCGAAGATGCGCGGGGTGGTCGATGACTCGGTCACGGTGTTAACCACGCTGGCGACATTAATCGTGATTGCGCCGCTGGTGGCGATTTTTGCGTATCTGCTCTACAAGGGAGCGAGTTCATTGAACCTGGCGTTTTTTACGCAGGTTCCCAAGCCGCCTGGCGAGCCGGGAGGCGGAATGGCCAACGCAATTGTGGGCTCCGGCATTGTGCTCGCAGTGGCCAGCCTGATCGGCATTCCCGTAGGCATTGGCGGGGGCATTTTTCTGGCGGAATTCGGGCGCGGCACGAAGCTGGCGAACGCAGTGCGGTTTACCGCCGATGTGTTGAACGGGGTGCCTTCGATCGTGATGGGTCTCGCGGCTTATTCGCTGGTGGTGCTTCCGCAGGGACACTTCTCGGCATTCTCGGGCGCCGTAGCGCTTGGAATCATGATGGTTCCCACGGTATGCCGAACCACCGAGGAGATGCTGCTGATGGTGCCGCATGCAGTGCGCGAAGCGGCGCTGGGATTGGGCATTCCCAACTGGCGGTCGGTGCTGTCGATCACCGTGAAGACGGCTTCGCCGGGCATCATCACGGGTTGCATGCTGGCATTCGCGCGCGTGGCCGGTGAAACCGCGCCGCTGATTTTTACGGCGCTGGGCAATTCGTTCATGAGTACGAACCTCAACAATCCGATCATGGCGCTTCCTCTGCAGATCTATGTTTTCGCGCTCTCGCCATATGACGACTGGCACAGGCTGGCATGGGCCGGCTCGCTGGTTTTGATTGTCCTGATTGTGCTGGCGGTGGGCTTGGTGCGATTTGTGACCAGTCGCGGTGTTTTGAAGGGGGCCAGCTGAAAGGCATTTCTCCTTGAGATGACCTTTTGACCGTTTTGGCATATCGCGATTTTCTGAGTAAACCGCGATTGAGTTTCAAGTTTTTGTGAGCTGAACAAGGAGAAATGCGCAAGTGGGCGTCGGCATCGAGGTTACGAACCTGAATGCGTGGTACGGTACCAACCACACGCTGCAGGACATCAATCTGAACATTCCGGCCAATCATGCGACGGCGCTGATCGGCCCATCGGGTTGCGGCAAGAGCACCTTTGTCCGCTGCCTGAACCGGATGCACGAAACGAATCCGATTGCGCGCGTTACGGGAACTGTGCGCATCGGGGACCTGGACATCTACAGCGATGCCAAGCCGGTGCAGATCCGGCGGCGCGTGGGTATGGTGTTTCAGCGGCCCAATCCATTTCCTACCATGTCGATTTACGACAATGTGGCATCGGGGCTGAAGCTGAACGGGTATAGCAATCGCCGGTCGCTGGATGAGATTGTGGAGAAATCGCTGAAGAACTCGGCGCTCTGGGACGAAGTGAAGGACGATCTGAGGAAGAAATCCGGCGCCAGCCTTTCGGGCGGACAGCAGCAGAGGTTGTGCATTGCGCGTGCGCTGGCGGTTGATCCGGAGGTGCTGCTGATGGATGAGCCGGCCTCGGCGCTGGACCCGGTTTCCACTTCAAAAATTGAAGATCTTATTTTCCAACTCAAGTCGCAATACACTATCGTGATTGTGACGCACAACATGCAGCAGGCGGCGCGCGTGGCCGAGAAGACGGGATTCTTTTTGAACGGGCGCATGGTGGAGTTTGACTCGACCCACAAGATCTTTACCAACCCCAGCGACAAGCGCACTGAGGACTACATCACAGGCAGGTTCGGATGACACGCATACGTTTTCAACAAAGCCTCGATGAATTGAAAGAGAACCTGCTGGTGATGGCGGGCCTGGCGGAACAGGCCATCCAGCGGGCGATTGAGGCGTATCGCGTGCGCGATCTGTCGATTTGCGACCTGGTGAGCCGCAGCGAAAATGCGATCAACCGGCTGGAGCGCGATATCGACCAATCGGCGTTGGATCTGCTAGCAATGGAACAGCCGATGGCGATCGATCTGCGCTTCATTTTGAGCGTGATCAAGATCAACGCCGACCTGGAGCGCGTGGGCGACGCGGCCAAGAGCATCAGCGACCGCGTACGCAGCATGGAACAGATGGCGGTGGCGGATTTGCCGGTGGATATTCCGCGCATGGCCACGCTGGCCGCGGAGATGGTGAGGAAGAGCCTGCAGGCGTTTATTGAGGCCGATCCGGAGATTGCCCGCGCCGTGCTCACGATGGACGACGCCGTGGATGCGATGAATCGGGCGGCCTACAAGGCTCTGACGAAGGTAATGGAAGAGCAGAGCCACATTGCGCCGCAGGCCTTGAACGCGCTGATGATCTCGCGCGCGCTGGAGCGCGTGGCCGATCACGCCACGAACATTGCGGAAGACGTGATCTTCTGGATACAAGGCGACGATGTGCGCCACCACAAGAGCGTGGTAACGCTCAAAGATGGGAAGAAGGCCGGCTGACGGCGGGTTCGCGGAGAGGCTTCGGACGGGTGCGAACCTTCCTCGGGAATCTCGTTGCCTTTATGGGCCTGCCCAAGTTAGCAGCATGTGGAAGAAGTCCAAATCTTTTAAAAAACGTCCCGCAGCGGCTAAAGCCGCGTTGATGTTGAGGCATTTACGGCACGACTGAAGTCGTGCCCTTTCAAAACCGACCATTTGCCACAGGCTGTTAGGGTTGCCGCTTTCCCAAAGCTTTGTCCTGGCTAATTTCCCACGCTCTCTCCGGGAGCGGAAACGCGGCCTGTGAAGCCTGTACCCTGGATCCGAATACTCCGGCCTAGATCTGAAATGCCCCTTCATCTGGATATTGCTCTTTATCTCAAGCCATAACTTCACCTGACCCCTGACCCGCTATCGATTTCTAGAAGCTGTCTTATAAATGCTCTGGCACCGCGAAGGCGTCCCTCAGGGGCTAAAGCCCAGCGATTTATGCGAGGTTTGCGGCACGACTGAAGTCGTGCCCTTTTACAAAGCCATAGACGGTTTGAAGCACGACTGAAGTCGTGCTCTTTTACAAAGCCATTTATGAGACCGGTCATAGTCCAGTTTCATTGCTGCGTTAGTCTTGAGCAGAGATGATGGAGCGCGGAATGGATGCGGGTGAGGCGGGGCCGGGCAGATGCCGTGCGGAAGAAGTCTATTCCGATCGATTGAATGAGTTGCACCTGGCGCAAGCAACTGAGCGGAAGCGCGAGCGGATGCTGGGGTACGTCAAGGTTGCTCTGGGGGTATCGACGGCGTTATGCGCCGTGCTCTTCATTCATCGGACTGCGGTTCTTGAGTCTCTCATCGCTCCGGTCGGATTCTTCATCGTTTTGGCTGTTCTGCACGAGAAGGTGATCGCGTCGATTGGCCTTCGCGGACGAGCTATTCGGTTTTACGAGATGGGGCTGGCGCGGGTGCAGGATCGGTGGGCAGGGAACGGCGAAACGGGGGAGCATTTTCTTGATCCGGCGCATCCGTATGCGCGCGACCTGGATATCTTTGGCAGAGCATCCTTGTTTGAACTACTGTGCACGGCTCGTACGCGGGCGGGCGAAGAGACGCTGGCCGCGTGGTTGCTGAAGGCCGCATCGGTTGAAGAGGTCTCTCTGCGCCAGGATGCTGTACGCGACGTGAAGGAGCGTGTGCATTTTCGAGAGAGATTGTTTTCGCTGGGCGAGACAGTGCGGCTGGGTGTCATGCCGGAGGCGCTATCAGCGTGGGGCGAACGGGGGCCGATGTTCACGGCGCGCGCGACACGGGTTTTGACCCGGACGCTGGGGGTGCTGTGGGTTCTGAGCCTTGGGTGCTGGGCAGCGTGGGACCTGGGTGCGATTGCAGCGGCGATGACGGTGTTGAATCTTGCCTGGGCACATCGCATCCATGCGCGGCTGGACGGCGCTTCGGATGCAATGGAAGAGGCATCGGATGGGCTGGAGTTGCTGGCCGGCGTTCTTGAGCTCGTGGAGAATGAGCAATTCTCGGCTCCGAAGCTCAAGGAAATTCAGTCCGCATTGAGGCGGGAAGGAACGGCGCCATCGGCGGCGATTCGGAGACTGGCCCGGATCGTGGATGCACTGAAGTCACGCCGGAATCCGGCTGCGCGGTTGATGGATGTCGTTACGTTCTGGACTGCATGGCTGGTATTTCGGGCGGAAAAGTGGCAGAAGGAATTTGGCCCGCAGATACGCGGCTGGCTTGCGGCGGCAGGCGAGTTTGAAGCGCTGACTGCGCTCTCAGGCTATGCATATGAACATGCCGAGGATGTGTTTCCCGAGTTTGCTGGAGCCGGTGAAATTGTGCCGCTGTTTGCGGCTGAGGGGCTGGCGCATCCGCTGCTGCCCGCGCGCGCGGCAGTGCGGAACGATTTGATGTTGGGCGATGGGTTGCAATTGATCGTCTTGAGCGGGCCGAATATGGCGGGGAAGAGCACGTTCATTCGCTGCATTGGGGTGAATGCAGTGCTGGCGCAATGTGGTGCCCCGGTGCGGGCGCGGATGTTGAGACTTTCACCGTTGCAGGTTGCGGCATCGATTTGCATTCTGGATTCGCTTTCAGGAGGCGTGTCACGGTTCTACGCGGAGATTCATCGCATCAAGCTGGTGTTCGATCTGACACGGGGGCCGGTTCCGGTTCTGTTTCTGTTGGATGAGTTGCTCTCGGGCACGAACTCGCACGATCGGCTGGTGGGGACGCAGTTTGTGGTGCGGGGGCTGATGGAACGCGGCGCGATCGGAATGGTGAGCACGCACGATCTCGCCTTGGCAAAGATTCCGGAGACGATGGGAGAACGGGCCGCTAATTTTCATTTCGAGGATCGATTCGACGATGGCGAATTGATCTTCGACTACAAACTCAAGCCGGGCATTGTGAAGACGAGCAATGCGCTGGAACTGATGCGCTCGATTGGGTTGGATGTCGGCTGATGCTGTGGTGGTCGGCGAATTTTCTCAGGGGCTAAAGCCCCCGACGCTTGTGCGCGTTTTGCGGCACGACTGAACAGGTTGCGGAAAAGGCCAAAAATATGGGGAGAGTCTCTCAAGAACTTCCCTCGGTGGCTAAAGCCAGAGCTTATTTTTGTCGCACTTACGGCACGACTGAAGTCGTGCCCTTTCAAAGCGAAGAGTTTTCCCGCAGCCTGCGAAGTCGTGCACTGTTACAAAACATGAGTCCGTAGGCTAGATTTCCCACCAGTCAAAGAGCAACATGCGGGGATAGTAGAGGCCGGCGCGGATGGGTGAGGCTTTGCCGTGGAGATTGCGAACAATCTCGGCATAGGACTCAAGCTGAGGCGCAAAAAGTTTGCGGAACTGGGGCAAGAGTGCCTGGGAGGGGTGGTCGGCGTGCGCGGTTTTGTAGTCGATGATCCACCATGCATCGGCGCCCTCTGACAGCGGATCGAGGCCGGCGCGGAAGATGCGATCGACGCGGACGGTGCGCAGGCCGCCCGCGACGATGCCGGCCCACGATGCTTCGCTCGCGGCATCGGCGTGCGGCGAGAGAATCCATTGGCCGTGCGAATCGTGCGAGGCTTTGATCGCGAAGTTAAAGGCGTTGGCGGCGATGGACTCGGCGTGGTTGCGGTTTACTCCGGCGGCTCGAATTTGAGCGGCGATGTTGGGTTGGAGATGCGCAAGAGCGGCGCGGGCGGAGGTCCAATCGTGCGTGGTACGGAGCCGGGCGAGTTCTTCGAGAAGTTTGTGCACCGCATTACCGAGGGCGCGGGAGAGGAGACCACCTTCATGACGCGCGTTGCGTTGAAGGTCACTTGCGCCGACAAGTGACTGCGTGCTGCGGGCGATGGCGTTGGATGCTGGTAGTTCGAAATCCGCGGGAAGGCGGCGCAGTATAGCGGGACGGCCCGGGGAAGACATGACGAGCAGGTTGCCATCGCCGGATGCGGCAATGCTCTCGATGAGTTGGTCCTCAGCCGGTTCCGAGATTGAAGTCGCGGATTTCCATTCTTCAAAGCGCGCGGTTACTTCCTTTTGAAGTGCTGGCCACGCGGTGGCGAGAAGGCTGTTTTTCGGCTCGACGAGACTTAGGTTGCCGTTCTCGTCTTTGTACGCGGGCCGCGCAAAGAAATGGAGCTCCTCGCGCGCGCGGGTGGCTGCGACGTAGAGGATGCGGCGCATCTCCTCGGATTCGCGATCGAGGCGGACGCGGTCGACCCAGCCCTTGGATTGTCCTCGGTCGGCGCCTTTGGGCTGGAGCGGGGCGACGAGGAACTCGGTGATCTCGCTGGAACCATCGGGTTCGGCGAGGCCGCGCTCGAGCCAGGAGAGCAGGTTTCCTGTGCTGCGGCCGCCCGTTGCCTGCAACTCGGGGACGACGACGACTTCGAATTCGAGGCCCTTGGATTTATGGATGGTCATCAGCTGCACGCCGCACTCGCTGCTAGCGGCGGGGTCGGGCAAGGCAGTCAGTTTCTCGAGGGCTGCGTCCACGGCAAGGCTCAGCAGATCCTGTTCGCCGCCGGGCAGATTGTCGAGACAGCTCCAGAGAAGATCGAGATTGGCAAGCGCGGTGGCGTCGATGCAGGCGGCGCCGCCGAGGCCTAGCCAGGCTTGCTGCAGCCAGGTGCCGAGGGAGGCTGTCGGCAGGGCGGCACGAAGAGCTGGAACGGACTCGGTGGCATTCAATACACGCGAGGCAGCACGGCGGGCATCTGCGCTTAGGAGGCCGAGTCTCTCCTCGAGCAACTCAGGGATGCTGCGGCGGAGGACGGTGTCGTCATCGGCGCTGGCGAGTTTGTGGAGGTCGTCGAGGGCCAGGCCGCACCAGGGGGCGCGTAACACGCCAAGCCATGCGACACGGTCCTGCGGATTGAGGAGAGCGCGGGCTAGAGCGAGTGCATCGAGGACTTCGGGGCGGTCTTTCAACTGCTCGAGTTCAACGGCGCGGAAGGGAATTTGCGCCTCGCGCAAGGCGGCTGCGATGGGCTCGAGGGCCTTGCGGGTGCGGCCCAGGATGGCGATGCGGTACTTGCAGTCTTCACCGCCCACGCGGGCGAGGTGGGCCTCGTCGATTTGGCGCTGCTTGGAGCGAATGAGGGCGACGATCTCCTGAACCTGGGCGGCTTGAGATGCTTCCTGTTGGTGTACAAGCTCCGGATCCGCGGCTTTGCCGGGCATGGTGCGAGGCGCGAATTCGAGGTGGAGGGTGAAGTGGGCGGCGGGGGTGGCCGGAGATTCGCGAGCCGGAGTTGCGTGCGCAAAAGTTATGTTGCTGCTTGTATTTACGGGAAAAACCTGATCAAACACTTCATTCAAGTGGTCGACCAGCGAAGGGACGGTGCGGAAGTTGGCGGCGAGCGGAACGAAGTCAAAAAGGAAGGGCGGGTTGGCGGGAATCTCAAGGCCAACGGTCCGGACGCGGGGGAAGAGTTCGGCGTCGGCGTCGCGGAAAGAGTAGATGGATTGCATGGGGTCACCCACGACGAAGCAGGTGCGGCCGGTGTGCTCAGGCCATGCCGCGATGAGGCGGGAGAGGAGCTGATGCTGGCGACGGCTGGTGTCCTGGAACTCGTCGACGAGGAGATGGCGGATTCCGTCGGCGAGGGCGAGTCCGGCTTCGCTGGGGAGTCCGTCGTCGCCCTGGAGCACGTGAAGGGCGATCTGCGCTACCTCAACGAAATCGACGGCGCCGGTTTCGGCAAAGACGGTTCGCAATTCGCCTGCGGCGTGGCGCAGTACGGTGAAACAGGACTGCACGATTTGCCAATCTTCGTCAGAGTAGCGGGCGGGGGGTAGATCGCGAATAGCGGCGAGTGAAGCTTCGAGGCCGTCCACCTGGTTGAGCGCCTGGACCAGACTCGCATGGCGCAGCTTTTCAACTTTGCGATCAGCCGGAAATCCCTGGCTCTTGTTGACCCGCTGGCGAAACGAGCCATCTTTGATGAGCAGCAAGTCTGCTACACAAAGAAAGGCACGGCGGCCGTCTTCCAGCTCTTCATGGGTGGTGAATGGGCCGGCCGGAAAATCTGCGAGCTCGGCAAGACTCCGTTGAAGCGAACCGCCGCTCTGCTCACAGGCAAAGCGCGAGAGAAGGTGCGCTTCATTCTGTGCCCCAGGGACTTGCCCCAGGAGCGCGTCGAGATGGGTGATAGACTCGTGCACTGCGTTGGCAAACGGCCGCTCGAGACGTTCGCGCAGGGCGCCCCAATCGGGCACGCGCTCGAGGACGAACTCGTGCATCCAGCGGTCGCGCGTGCCAAGCATTGCAACGAGCAGGGATTCCATTTCCTGCCAGTTGTTGTCGCGCCATAGCAACAAGGATTCAAGAGCAGAGGTGACGGCGGGATCGTCTCCGTCTATCTTTTCGAGGGTGCGGCGGGCGGCGCGTCGATAGAGTTCAGCAGGCTGCTCGTTCATGCCCAACTCTCCGCCTAGTTCGGTGAGCAGGGGCTGCTGGACGGCGAGTTCGCGGCAGAAGGAGTCTATGGTCTTGATGCGAAGCTGGGCGGGAAGATCGAGGAGTTGCCAGCCGAGTGCCTGAGAGCGGCGAAGCGCGCGGTGAGCGAGGCTCTGCATGGAGAACTCGTCTGCTGACGGATCGGGCGCATGCGTAGCAGCGGCCTTTTCCAATTCTGAAAGGATCCGGTGGCGCATTTCGGCGGCGGCGGCCTTGGTGAAGGTGATGGCCACGATCTGGCCGGGGTCATCGACTTCGCTGAGCAGGCGCAGAAAGCGGCGGGCGAGCAGGTCGGTTTTACCGGAACCGGCCGGGGCCTGCACGAGGATGGAGCGGGATGGATCGAGGGCGCGCTCACGCTGCGCCTGATCGGGTGGAGCGGGCCGGATGGTAACGGAATTACTCATCGGCTGCCTCTTCGTACTCGTTTTGCGCTTCGACGATGTCTTCACTCTCCTGAATGCGGCAGAGGGTTTGCAGATCGCATCGTTCGCAGGGGCGGGGATTTTCACGCGGGTTCACGTCGGCACGGCCGGCGAGAAAGTCCCTGGCAAGTTGCTCGATGCATTGCTTCCAGTCGATGAGCTGCTCGGCGGTGAGTGCGGCCTTGATGAGAGAGTTGTTGGCGTTGAGTCCTGCGAAAAGAGTTGCGCCGGCGTCGGCGACGTGGCCCGTAAAGGTCTGATCGCCGGCGCGCAGTTTGGCGAAAACGAGGCCGCCGAGTACCTCATCCGCATCGAGGGCGAAGCCGGCGTAGAGAGGCAACTGCACATCGTCGGGGCGGGGAAGTTGCCACGACTTCGGAGAGACGATGCCGCCCTTGTAATCGATGACGAGGATAGTGCCGTCGCTGAGTCGGTCGATGCGGTCGAGACGAACCTTGAAGGTAAGCCCGGCAAGGCTGATGGAGCGGTCCGATTCGGTCTCGGTGACGGTGAAGTTGAGCCTAGTGGTTTCATACTGAAGCCATTCGGTGACGAGATGGGTGAGGCGGCGTTTTTCGAGTTCGAGATAGCGATGGGGCATGCGCTCGCGAACTCCAGCGGGCATTCTGTCGCGCAGGACACGTTGCACGTGACCTTCGACGAAGGTCTCAACGGCTGACAGGTTCTGGAGGTCATGGAGCGAGCCCAAGCCATGCGGCGGGCCGCCCCAGACGGCGTGAAGTACGGCATGGAGCAACTGGCCGCGCTGGGCGGCGGTCAAGCCGGCTTCTGCCGGTTGCCATCCTCCTGCGGCGAGGCGCGCGGTGGCAAACGCCTTGAACGCGCATTGCGACTGCGCAGTCAGAACGCTCGCTCCGCTGTGAATGGGGCCGGGAGGGAAGGCGACCCGGGTCGTGTCTTCGATGCGGATTGTCAGCGGCAGCTGGACGGCGGACGGCGCCAGTTCCTCGGGCAGGGATTGCGGTGGCCCGGCAAACTGGGCGATGAGGCGGGAAGGCCGGATTTCAACGTCTTTCTTCTGGCCCGCGCAACTGAAGTGGACGATGGGTGCGGCCGCGAGAAGGCGTGTTGTGACGGCTTGTGCCAGCTCCCAGTCGTGGCGCGGCGAGGCGTGGGGCATGGAAGATTCGCGCTGGATTTGAATGGGCAGCAGGGGATGGGTGGTTCCGGCGGCGGGCCACGCGTCTTCGTCTGCGCCGAGGAACCAGATTGCGTCCGCAGTGAGGCCCGCCGATTCGGCTGGTCCGGCAATCTGAATGGGCGCATCGATGGATTCGGGAGCGAAGAGTGTCTCTTCGAGGGTGCGGCCGAGCAGGGAGAGGAACTCCGGCCAGTTGATGCGGCGACCGTCAAAGCCAAGCGAGGCGCAGGTGTCGAGTGCCTGCTCCCAGCGATGGAGGGCCTGAAAATCGGCACTGGAGAGCTTGTGATCGCCGGGGAGGCCGATGTGCTCAAGCAACTGCGGAACGAGTGCTGCCCAGTCGAAAGGAGATTGGGCGGCGGGACCTGATTCTGCAACGCGACGCCGGGCGATGGCCATGCGTTGAACCCATGCGACGGGCAGGGCATTGGAGCCGCTGGGCTGCGCAACGAAGGATTGCAGGGTCCAGTGGGTGCGCTCGAGGCCGTGGCGGCGCAAAGTGCGCATGTAGGACTGCAGGGCGGAGGATTCCTCGGATCTCACGGTTGCGAATCCGGTGGAGAGCAGCCAGTCTATCTCTTTCTCTTCGAGTGGACCGTCGAGCCAACGAAGCAATAGATGGGCACTGTGGACCAGGGGTACCTGGGTGAGCGGGATTCCAAGAGAAAACTCGAAGCTGGGCGCGGCGCCGGGCGGATCGAAGCGGAGAAAAGCGCGCTCGATTTCGCCGCGGCGGGTGGCGATATCCTGGGTGATGACGAGCAGGCGGGCGAGTGGATCGGCGGCGACTTGACGCTGACACCAGCGGGCGCATGCGTGTAGTTCGGTTTGCTCGTCGGGCGCTTGATAGAAGTGCGTCTGTTTGGCCGGTTCACCCGTAACAGGCTCGTGCCATGCACCCCAGGCATCGAAGAGGTTTTTCTGAACGGGCAGCAGACGGTCAAAGCCGGCGGCGAGGATTGGCGGGCGCGTGCCCGGATCCGCTCGAAGCTTTGAAATCAGCTCAAGAGGAGTGCGGCTTGGACTGACGAGATTGCTGTCGCGGCAGACTTCGTCAAAAGCCGTGAGCCAGCCACTGAATGCGCCTGGATCCTGATCCCAGCCAATGCGGGCCTTCTCGCGCAGGTAGCGAGACGCGTAGGAGCAGAGCAACTCGTGGGCGTGCATGGACATGGCGGCGAGACGGTGGCGCGGAGCTTCGAGGACGGTGGCGAGATGGTCTTCAGCGCCTGCGATGTCAGACCACAGGGGCTGCTCCTGTGCGGAGTTGAGCAGCATGCGGCCGTCTGCAGCGTGTTCTTCCCAGGCGGAGCGGGCGAAGCTTGTGAAGTCGATGATGTTGGGAGCGGGCCATGCGGAAAGCCCTTCGGCGCGGCGGCGCTGGTGGAAGGCTGACCGAAGCGCGCGTGCGGCGCGGTCGCTGGCCGTAATGACAAGGCCCCCGTCGCGAAGCCAACCGTCAATCTCAGCTCCCGGCAGAGGCCCCATTCCTGCGTTATACGCCGCCCGGGCTGGGAGCGCCATTGAGGAAAAACGGGCGGTTAAGTTGGAAGCATTCAGAACCAGCGAGTTAGCGCCGCGTTGCGGCATAGCAGGTTAGCAACTCAGCGAGACAGTCTATACCCAGTTGTACGGCCACCCAGATTTGTGCCTTCCCAGGTCCATCGGATGATTACAAAAGCATCGTAGAGATCAAACTGGACCTTCTTCCGGAAAACCGGGCGGCGGGTTGCCGGTTGTAAACTGGGATGTGATTCGCCGATTTCTCGTTTCCTCAATGTTTATTCTTCTTGCGCTGACTGGATGTCATTCAGGCCAGAACGATTTCACTCAGACATCTGCTGACCCAAACCTGAAGGTATACCACCTACGGGGCAAGGTCATCACGACCGATGCCAGTCACGGGATCGTGGTGCTGGATCACGAGGCGATTGCCGGATTCATGGATGCAATGACGATGCCTTACCAGCTCAAGGACCCCAGCATTGTCAGTGAACTGCACCCTGGGGACGTGATTACCGCGGACGTGCTGGTGTCGAAGAGCGCCGAGCAGACGGTGCTGCTGGATCATATCGTGGTGGTGGCGCAGGGAAAGCCCGATTACAAGCCTGCGGTGATTTATCACGTGCCCGCGCCGGGCGATGCGGTTCCAGATTTTGCATTGCGGAATGAGGACGGGCGGACCATTCATCTGCGCCAGTTCCGGGGCCAGGAACTGCTCATTACATTCATCTATACGCGCTGCCCGCTGCCCAACTTCTGCCCGTTGATCACGCACAACTTTGCCGTGATCGAGAAACAACTGGCGGCGGATCCTGCGCTGTATCAAGAAGACGCATCTGCTCTGCGTGAGCTTCGACCCGGAGCACGACACACCGGAACGGCTGCGAGCCTACGGCGCGGAGTACATTGGGAGCGATGCGAAGAACGCTTTTGCCCATTGGGATTTTGCCGTGCCGCAGAAGGCCGGTGCTGCTGGAGATGGCGAAGTACTTTGACGTGGGCATCACGGCGGGTCCCGACGAGACGATTACGCACACGCTTTCGACCACGCTGATTGGGCCGAATGGGAAAGTGCTGCGTTTCTACCCCGGAAATGAGTGGACCACGCAACAGGTCATGACGGATGTGACACAGGGCGCCGCAGGGGCCTGATGGGCAAAAAGGCTATTCAGATTTCACGACTTTTGAGGAAAAGAGCGAACGATGAACTACGGATTGAAACTTCGCGCGGACGGGGAACTGGATTTTCTCTCACTGGGAGCGCTGGTGCATCGCCTCGACCCCGGTATCATACCTTTTCACAAGGCGACGGAGTGCAGGATTCATGTCAGCGGTGGCGAGTACAACGTGGCCGCGAATCTGTCGGATTGTTTTGGCATGAGCAGCGGGATTGTGAGCGCGATGGCGGACTATCCGATCGGTCATCTGATTTCCGAGCGAGTCCGCGCAATGGGTGTGAAGCCGTTTTACAAACACTTCAAACACGACGGTGTGACCGGGCCGCACATGGCAACCGTTTACAGCGACCGCGGCTTTGGGGTGCGTGGCCCGGTGGTTTTTTACAATCGGGCGAATGAAGCGGCGGCGCAACTGAAACCGGGCGACTTCGATTGGACGTCGATTTTTGCGGGAGGCGTGCGCTGGGTGCACAGCGGCGGAATTTTCGCGGCGCTCTCGCGCTCAACGGCCGAATTGACTGCGGAGATGATGAGGGCGGCGAAGGCGGCCGGAGCCGTGACGTCGTTCGATTTGAACTTTCGCGAGAAGCTGTGGAAGATCCACGGCGGCGATGAACATGCGGTGGAGACCATTGACAGCATCGTCCGGAATGTGGATGTGCTGGTGGGCAATGAGGAGGATTTGCAGAAGGGTTTAGGCATTCCCGGGCCCGAAGTTGCGGGGAAATCGAAGCTCGACCCCAGCGTCTTCTTTGGGATGATTGACAAGGTCGTCAAGAAACTTCCTCATATAAAGATAGTGGCAACGACGCTGCGCGAAGTGCATTCCACTAACCGGCATAGCTGGAGCGCGGTGGCGTGGATTGACGGCAAAACGTATTCCGCGCCTACGGCGGAACTGGATGTGCTTGACCGTGTGGGAGGCGGCGACGGTTTCGCGGCCGGCTTCATCTATGGACTCCTTACCGGCGAAAAGCCGGAAGAAGCCGTGAAGCTGGGATGGGCGCATGGGGCCCTGCTGACGACGTTCCCTGGCGATACCACCATGGCGACGCTTGACCAGGTGCGCGCGTTTGCAAAGGGCGGCTCGGCCCGCATTCAGCGGTAACGCAACACAATACGGGCAGATTTGTGCATCGACCGGCGGCGAGGCTCATCCAAGCAACTGGTATGCTTGCCGTGTATCCAGAGAGAGGCCTCGTTTGGCGAAAGTGACACTGGTGTTTGCAGCTCTTTTGATTGCCCTTGGATTGGCGGGATTTCTCGGCACGGGAAGTCAGCACCCCACTGCGCTGATTCCAACATGGTTCGGAGTGGCATTGGCCGTATTCGGGTGGTTGGCAATGAGCCCGAGCGAGCGACGGCGCAAGCTCTTCATGCACATAAATGTGACGATCGGCCTGCTGGGGGTTCTGGGCGCGGGTGCGCGAGCGATGCAGAGCTACATTCATGCTTCTTCTTCGGGCCTGGCGCCGGACAAGATTGCGCTCGCTTCGCAGGTCACGATGGCCGGGCTTTGCCTCGTCTACATGATTCTCTGTATCAATTCATTTATCACGGCACGGCGTTCGGGGAAGGTCTAACCCATGAGTACGATGCGCGGCGGTGGGATGGGTATCGGCATGCGCGCCGAGCGTACGCCGCAAGGACGCGGCGCTCGGGCCGGCCAGGCGGACCTGCCCAAGCGCAAGCCTGACCTGAAGAAGTTGTGGCCGCAGATTCGAGCACTGGTTGCGCCGCGCCTCGGGCTGCTCTTCGCGGGCCTGGGCCTGATGGTGATCAACCGTGTTGCAGGCCTAGTGTTGCCCTATACCGCAAAGCCGCTGCTGGATACGGTGCTTTCTCCTTTGCATCCGCGCCCGGATTTGTTGCCGAAGATCATCGCGCTGGTGTTTTCGGCGATGGTGGTGCAGGCCATCACTTCTTTCTCGCTGACGCAACTGCTGTCAAAGGCCGGGCAAAGATTGATTGCCGAGATGCGGCGCCAGGTGCAAAGGCACGTGGGTCTGCTTTCGGTGGCCTATTACGATGAAAATCGCACGGGCACACTGGTGGCGCGCATCATGAGCGATGTGGAAGGTGTGCGCAACCTGGTGGGCACGGGGCTGGTGGAGTTTGTGGGCGGGCTGTTCACGGCGTCGCTGGCGTTCGTCTATCTGCTGCACCGCAGTGTTACGGTGACGCTGACCGTGTTTGCGGTGGTGGGCGGGTTCGTGTTCGTTCTGCAATACGCCTTCAAGGTTATTCGCCCCATCTTCCGGGAGACGGGCCAAGATCAATGCTGAAGTCACGGGCCGGCTGACGGAGTCGCTGGGCGGCGTGCGGGTGATCAAGGGCTATCACGCGGAGGAGCGCGAGCACGGCGTCTTCGCGGAAGGAGTGGAGCGGCTGCTGACCAACGTGATGAAGTCGCTGACGATGACCAGCGTGCTTGGCTCCGCCTCGACGACGGTGCTGGGTCTCGTATCCGCGCTGGTGATGTGGCTGGGCGGCCATAGCGTGCTGAACCACACGTGGACGGTGGGAGATTACTTCAGCTACAACATGTTTCTCGCGTTCATGATTGCGCCGGTTTTCCAGATTGTGAACATCGGGACTCAGCTGACCGAGGCGTTTGCCGGTCTCGATCGCACCAGCGAGATCATGTCCGAGCTTGAAGAGAACCAGGTGGCCGGGCGAAATGTGCCGATGCCGCCCATTCAGGGCACGGTGCAATTTGAAGATGTAGAGTTTGCCTACGAGACCGACAAGCCGGTGCTGCACGGCATCAGCTTTTTGGCCGAACCGGGAACGGTTACGGCGCTGGTCGGTTCATCTGGTTCGGGAAAGTCGACCATCATCAGCCTGCTTTGCGCATTCCACACGCCTTCGAAGGGCCGTGTGCTGGTGGATGGAGTAGACCTTGCGAAAGTAGACCTGCATACGTTTCGTTCGCAATTGGGCGTGGTGTTGCAGGACTCATTTCTCTTCGACGGCACGATTCGCGAGAATGTCATGTTTTCGCGGCCTGATGCGACGGAGGAGCAGTTTCTGTTTGCCTGCCGCACGGCGCGCGTGGATGAGTTTGCCGAGCGCTTTCCCGATGCATACGACACGATCGTGGGCGAGCGCGGCGTGAAGCTCTCGGGAGGACAGCGGCAGCGGCTGTCGATTGCGCGAGCCTTGCTGGCGGAGCCGCGCATTCTGATTCTCGACGAGGCGACCAGTTCGCTTGACTCCGAGTCGGAAGCGATGATTCAGGCGGGGTTGAACCAGTTGATGAAGGGGCGCACGACGTTTGTGATCGCGCACCGGCTCTCCACGATTCGCCGAGCCGACCAGATCCTGGTGGTGGAGAACGGACTCATCGTGGAGCGCGGCAACCACGCGGAGCTGTTTGCGCTGGGCGGCCGCTACTACGATCTCTACACTCGCCAGCACGGGCTGGAAGCGAATCTGTTCCTGGCGCCGGGCGAGGGAGACGTGGTTCCGGCCTGAGGATGCGCGCGGCAGTGCCATCGCCTCGAAGTACGAAAGCGGATGGAGCAAGGGCCGGTTTAGCAAGCCAAGCTGAGCTCTGGCAAACTTCGCGTGTGCTTTGCGTGCGCGGAGGCTAACTTGCAAGCAGGGGAGAAAGGTCGATCTCGAACCAAACCTCATGTTGACCCGAATCCCATATTCTGAGAAACTCAAGAGGTAACCAGCACGCGAAACAGAGGACCAATATGCGAGACGCCGCTCCCCAAGGCACCTACAAAGTTCAAGCATTGGACAGGGCATTTGCTGTTCTGGATTTGCTCGGCGAAAGCGAAACGCCCCTCGGCCTGGCGCAGGTCGCGTCGTCGCTGCAATTGCACAAGAGCACTGCACATCGGTTTCTGATGGTGCTGGAGCGCCACCACATGGTGGAGCGCACCAGCGGAGGCAAGTTTCGACTGGGGCTGAGGCTCTTCGATTTCGGCAATCGGGCGATTGAACAGTACGATCTTCGCGACCGCGCACAACCGCATTTGCGGCGGCTTGTTTCGGAGACTGAAGAGACAGCTCACCTGTGCATTCTGGAACAGGCACGGGTCATCTACATCGATAAGATCGAGCCCGCACACTCGGTGCGCATGATTACCCGAATCGGGTCGAGCAACCCGGTGCACTGCACGTCGGTAGGGAAGGCGATGCTCGCGTTTTTGCCGGAAGAACGGATGAATGACATTGTGCGTCGCACCCGGTTTGAGCGATTCACGAGCCGCACCATTTCCACACCTGAAGCACTGCGCGCAGAGATCGAAAAGACTCGCCGGCGTGGTTATGCCGTGGATGATGAAGAGTTGGAAGAGGGTCTGCGCTGCATTGCCGTGCCCCTGCTGGATTCGCAGCGCATGCCGGTGGCCGCGATCAGCGTTTCGGGTCCATCCTTCCGGGTAACCGCGCAAAAGCTTCCTTCAATTGCCAACCATCTGCTCCATTGCGTGCGAGGGATTTCGCAGGATATGGGGTTCAGTTCGATGGGGCGCGGAAGCCGCGCGGCGTGGAGCGCCTGAGAGGGACCTGGAGATACAGAACCTACCGACCGATCCTCAATGTCTTGTTCCGAAACGCAGACTACGATTGCGAGTCTTCGATCCAGGAATCATTTCGCGCGGATATCCTCGTACAGTGGCGCCAGGATCGATGCGAGACTCTGCGTGAGGTCGATTACATCGGAAGCCTGTGAGGAGACCGCAACGCCGAGGTCCTGGTAGTAGCGGGAGATTTCCTGTTGCACCCGCGCGGCAGAAATCCGAATGTCTGGAACCGTATCGACCGGCTTCCCGCTCACCTTACTCGCCATGGCGCGCATGACGCGGGCAACGTCCTCTTCGAACGCGATGCCGGCTTGGGCGATGGACGCGGGCAGATCCGTGAGCGGATTTTGCGCAAGGTATTGCACTGCGGTGATTTGCACCTGCAGCAGTGCACGGATAGCCGGTTGCTATCGCCGGATCTTTTCGCGGATCTCCAGCTTTCGCTGGCGCGAGGGACCGAACTCTAAAAGAACCGCGTCAGATTGCGCGATCACTGCCTGAAACCCGACATTGAGTTGATCGCGGAGCTGACGAATCCGCCTGATTGCTTTGATCTGGTCTTTCTCCAGCAACTGTTCGGCGAGCTCCGCGAACATCTCCAGATTATCGGCGAAGACGGCCTGCATTTCCTCAAGGGGATTTCTTACCCACAGGAGGTCAAAGAAGATCCCCATGGACACGATGCCGAGCAGGACTCCGAAAACGCGGTCGCGGGCGATGGAGAGCGAAGTCTGGATGGTGAACTCCTGCAGGTTGATCAGGTAAAACGCCAGTGCCAGTTGCACGCCAAGGTAGGAAAGCCTTGCGGACGCAGTCTGAATCCACGCGGCGATCGCAGTTACAGCCGCAAACAAGACAGTGAAGCCGAAGATGGTGTCGAGGCGTGGAAGCACAAATACCTGAGCGCCCATGCCAAAGACAATGCCGCCCAAAAACGCTCCGCTCACGCGCAGGACTTGCTTCTGCCGCGATGAAGCGATGGTGGAAAGCCCGGTAATGAAGCAAGTCAGCACCGAAGTACTAAGCCCCGGCCAGTCGACGAGCGTGTAACTGATGTAACAGACCATGGCCGCGAGCGTGCCGCGCAAGGCGAATTGAACATGGGCGGGGTTGGAAAACGAATCGCCGGCGAAGATGCGCGGGGGGCCCTCTTCGTCCAAAGGCGCGGGAACGGACACCAGTACTGATTGCGACCCGGCAAATGCCTCCGGAATGAGCGCGACTGTCCTCTCCATTGTCGGCAGAAAGGGTAGGTTCGATGGGCCTTCCTCCGAAGCCCCCTTCATCTTGACAGGAAGTTGTCGTAACCTCAGATTCCTGCGGAGCATGGCAATCTGGTCCGCCAAGCGGAGGCAGCGTGATTGGTCGGCCGCGTCGACAGGCTGGGCGCGCTCGGCGAGAGCCAGCCGGAAGCTGGCTGCAATGTCTAACAAACGTCCCACCAGGGCAATGGCCGTTGCCATCTGCGCCTTGAAGTGGGGGCTATATTGGGATCGCATGATAAGCCTGCGAAGCCTCGATATACCAACGGTCACATATTGCGAAAGCCTGTTTTCCCACTCACTCGCGAGAGGCCGCTCGGTGGCCGCAGACCTTAGGACATTCTCCACTGTCTGCATTCGGATCTCAATGCCTTCGGTGAGGTCGGTGGCTGGATGCACCTGGCGGAACGCATACTCGACAATGATCGCGACTATTATGCCCAGGGCGACCGCGCCGGCCAGCCACAGCGTGTTCTCCAGGCGAGTTTCCACATTGACCGTGTTGTTATCCCATACGGAAATGACCCCCAATATCGCGAAGCCCATGGCCGCCGCCGTCGCGTAATCGGCAATGATGCGGATTAAATAAAAGGAGAGGAAGATGCCGATCGCAACCCACAAAAAGTGAGTGAACGGATCATCAATCAAGAGCATGACGCTGATGACTGTGTAGGCAGTGCCAATCAGGTAAGCCACCACGGTCCGGAATCCGGAGAAGAAGGTTTCCCTGGGATTCTCGCGGCTGATCAGGAGTGTAAAGATCGCGCCCTGAAAGCCGCCGGGGATTTTAAATGTCATCACCAGCAGCATCACGATGGTGGCAGAGATGGTCATGCGGCCCACGACCCATGCCCTTCCTGGGTAAGGACCCAGCTCTTTCTTGAGAAAGTTCCAGAACCATTCGCCGCGCTGGTCGACTGCCCGGGGCAATGTCTCGCTTTGGACCGGCATGGCTATCTCGCTTTCTCGTCTCCGCGGATTACTAACACCGTGCACCGGGGTGTCGACACTCAATAAGATGTGAAGACCTGCAGGCGGAGGTTGGCGTAGTGCCCTTCGGCATTCGTCAGATTGGTGACGAGCGCATCAAACGGAGCATAGAACGGCAAGCATTGCCCGAGCAATTATCCTGGTTGTAGGGGTGGTCTTTAATTCTGCCGAGCGCTCCCAGAGCTTGTTGACCTGTGGCTCGAGCGTGAGCACGGAATGCTTTGTTGCCTGCCCTTGATAGCAGTCCTCGACTGAAACGTCAACCATTGCGAACAGGGCATAGCGCTCATGGAGCGCCAGTTACAAGCACTCAGGATTATTCCCCGTAAACGCTGATGGCAACGCCGATTCTCCGGGACGACGAGATTCCAGTCGCCATGCCGACTTTTGGGTAAAGGGCTTGGTGAGTGTATTGGCGATCGCTTGATATTGACTTGCCGTAATCTGCGACTACTCGTTGCGTAGCGCAACCATCGGCTCCACTCCGGCGGCGCGGCGCACCGGCGCTATCGACGCCATCAGCGCTGCCAGCGCAAGTAGCACCGTGGCCCCCGTCAGCATCACCGGGTCCCATGGCTGCACACCATACAACTGGTCTTTCATCAGCTTCCCGGCGAGAACGGCCAACGGAATCCCGATGCCCAGACCAATACCGATCTGCAAGACCGCGCTACGAAGCACCATTGCCATCACGTGTCGGCGATCGGCGCCGAGCGCCATCCGCAAACCTATCTCGTTGGTGCGCTGCTCGACGGTGTAGGCCATCACGCCGTATAGTCCGACGGCAGCCAGTACCAATCCAAGTAATCCGAAGAGTGTAGTTAGCGTCGCAATCATATTCTGCTGCTGAAAATCGGAACTGACTACCTTGCTGTAGGGGTCGACGCTATTGAGCACGAGACTTGCATCGACGCTGGCGAGCGCTCTGCGCACGCGTTCTTCCATGCCCGGCGGATCGCCTGGAGCCCAGATCACAAGGTTGTAGAGGAAGTGCGAATACTTCTCGCCGTCTGAAAAGACCGGATCGTCGTAGCGCACAGTTTGCTTTTCAGACACCCAGAACATGGGCCCCACAGGATCCTTGTAATCCCACGTCATGTAACGCATGTCTTTGACGACGCCCACGATTTCGTAGGTGGAGGCATAGCGGAGGCGATCGATTCCAAAATGCTGCCCGATCGGGTTCTGGTTTTTGAAAAACCGCTTGACGAAGGCCTCGTTGACCACAGCGACATTGAGTGTGTTCGCGGTGTCGTCGTCGGTGATGGACCGGCCCAGCAACAGCTTGGCGCCGAGGGTTTCAAAGAATCCGGGCATCACGCGCGCCCAACCTGCGCCGGTGTCTTCTTTGGGCGGGGGCTCGGGCCGGCCCTGGATGCGAATTCCCTCGTTCCAGCTATCGCCGGTCATGGGCGCGTAAAGCGCAGGCGCCGCCCTTTTGATTCCGGGAGTTTGTTCAAGGCGGTCGTCGATTTCGCGGAACAACTGCTCCATCTGCTCCGGCTTGTAGGTGCTGAGTGTGGGATTGATGGACGCAATATAACGGCCCTGCATCTCAAATCCGAAATCCTGATGCTCCAGATTGCGCAGACTCTGCGCCAGCAATGCGGCCGCCGAGAGCAGCACCAGCGACATTGCCGCCTGTGCGATGACCAGTGACTTCTGAGCCCATGAGCGGCCTCCACTGACGGAACGGTTTGCTCCGCGCAGGGCCTCAACCGGATCGGCATGCGAAGTCATCCACGCCGGAGCCGTGCCGAAGAGGATTCCCGTCAGAATCGAAATACCCATGGTAAAGAGCAGCACCGGCCAGGATGGTGCGGGACTCACGGGAACATGGTTGTTCGGCCCTCCCATCTCGAAGGCGAGGTACAGGATCAGCCGCGTTCCGGCATAGGCCACGGCGATTCCCACCGCGCCACCAATAACGGCGAGCGTCACGCTTTCGACCAGGGCGCTGCGCACCAGCCGAGTGCGCGAAGCCCCCAGCGCCACGCGGACGGAGACCTGCGCTCGATTTCTCAAACCCCGGGCGAGCATCATGTTCGCCAGGTTGCCGCATGCCACCAGCAGCACGCATCCCGCGGCGATCAGCAACAGCTTGAGCCCAGCCTGGTATTCGTCACGCATGGCCGCCACGCCCGCTCCGCCGGGGATCAGGTGCAGCGTCTGCTGCTGCCAGAGCTGTTTTTCGCCCGGCTCCATATCCGGCACATGGCTCGCCAGCCAGTCGTGAAATTCCACCCGCAGTTTGGCTTCGAGCGTCTGCGGATACGACACCCGTGCGGACTCTGCCGAGCAGGTCAAGGTAGTTTTCATTCGGGCCGCTTGAGCCGCGATACATCTCCGGCAAGAATCTGCTCGGACGTGATCGGCAGCCAGAAGTCCGGCATGCCCCAGCCGGCGAGTTTCGCCCCATAAAATCCCGGCGGAGTGACCCCGATGACAGTAAACGCGTGCCCATTGATCTGAAAACTCGCTCCGACGACCGAGGGGTCGGAACCATATTTGTTTCGCCAGGTGCGATAGCTCATTACTGCGACCGTAGGCGCGCCGAGTTGGTCGTCGGCGTCCGTCATCAGCCGGCCAAACCACGGCTGCACGCCCAAGGTGCGGAAGAAATTTCCAGAGACTTCCTGCCCGTTGAATGTGTCGACCTGGGCTCGCGATCCCGCACGCCGGACGCCGAGCGGAGCATTGCCTGCCTGCAGGGCTGCGAGATCAACGAACTCCGGCGAATGCTCGCGGAAGTTCTTGTAAGCCTCCCAGGAGAAGAGCGAAAAATCGCCGTCGTCACCCTGCGTGTATCCGCCCCAGTTGCAGCAGCGAATCTTGTCACCGATCCGCCACAGCTCCTCGGGCTTCGCCACCGGTAGCGATTTGAGCATCACCTGGTGTACCAGCGTGAAGATGGCCGTCGTGGCTCCGATTCCCAGGGCTAAGGTGATCACTACGGTTGCCGCAAATCCGGGCGAACGACGCAGTTGTCGCAAAGAGTGCTTTAGATCGCCGACCATCTACTCTGACCTCCGCCGCTTTATCGTGAAAGGCTCGAACGATTTTGCCAGCGCGCGAACGCCACGATTGGCTCTTTTTGAGAGAGATCGGCGAAAGGCGCTCAATGCAGTATTCGTCCGCAATTGAGATTCTCTGTACGGAACCGAAGAGAGGCAGTACTCTCCCGTCGACCGCAGGTTCGAGCTCTATTTCATCTCAATCCAATGGATTCAATGGACGCGAATGTCACCTGAGCCGGTTTGCGCCCGAACTAACGGGCCGCCTCCGTTCAAATTGCCCTTGATGTGATGGTGATCCAGAGAACCCTGCACCATCATTTCGTGGTCCGTAGTCACCGAGCCCGATCCAGTTGAGGCGTCGAGGGTGAGCGGCGCATTGCCGGCCCAGATTTCGACATTGCCCGAGCCGGTTTCGAGCGTCCAGGGTGCAGAGGGTGTGCCCGTCGCCTTGATATCGCCTGAACCCGTTTCGCCGCGGAAGCTGCCGTGGATGTCCTTGATCTCGATATTGCCCGAGCCAGTTTCGGCTTTCACATCTCCCGGACCGGTCTGGTCCGCAGTGATGTTGCCCGACCCCGTCTTTACTTCGAATGGACCCTGCAGCCCGGTCGCCTTGATATCGCCCGAGCCTGTTTCAAGCTTGGCGTTTTGGCCAACGCCCTCGTCGACGATGTCGCCTGAACCGGTGTTCGCTCCGAGGAGAGTTCCTGCGGGCGCTTCGATCTGGTAGTCGATGCTGATTCCCCTCCAATGTTGTTCATGCTGCTGTCCGACTCGAATTGCATTGCCGCTCTGTTCGATCGGAGGATTCGCCGCGATCTGCCGAGCCTGTTCTTCGCTGCCCTCGCGGCTCACATGGATTTGGCCGTGGATCTGGATCTGATTACCGGAACCGCGCGTGAGATGGATATTGCCTGAACCCGTCGAGACGATGAGTTGCGCTTCACCGCCGACCGAGAGTGTGCGATCAAACGGTATAGCGTTGCTTGATTCCGATTGAGCAGCGATCACACGTGCGAAAGCCGGCACCGGGAACAAGTTCGGGGCTGCCTGGGCGGCCGCAATTTCGGGCGTCGTGGCCAGCGTTTCTGTTTCAGGAGAAATTGCAATGGTTGCCTGGGCATCGGGCCCTTGTGCAAGGACGAGGCTGTAGGGTGCGGTATCTTCCGCCACGAGCTGTGCCGTGGAATCGGCAATCTCAGGTTCTAATGCTGGTTCAGGAGCACGCGACGTGGCAGGCGCAATCCAGGCAACATGCGCGGAATGGGCAGCAGCCTGTACCCGCACCATGGCCGTTGCAGCAAAAAGCGTCAAGGGCGCCAGCACCACTGCGAAAAGCGCGCGGCGGCCGCCGGTAAAAGACTGGCGAAATGTGTGGTCATTGAGCAAGCGCTCGATGCGGCGGGCAAGACTGCTGGAACGTGCCATGGCGACTCCTAATGCGGTTGGGCGTGGTGCGGTTGCGAATTCGAGAAGGATTTGCGCGTAAGAAGTGCGGCTTCGCGCTTGCTCGATTCCAGCGCGATCGCTGATGGCTTCGGCCAGGTCAGCGAGTTCTTTCTTGAGCCACCATCCCAACGGGCTGAACCAGAAAAGAGCGGTGTAGAGGCTGGCGAAGAACTGCAGGTAAAAGTCGCCTTGACGAATATGCGAACGCTCGTGAGCAAGCACAATGCGAAACTTCTCTTTGTCCCAGGTATCGTAATCGGCGGGCAGCAGGATGGCAGAGCCGATGGTCAAGGGTGAGGAGACTTTGGGGCTGGCGCGCAGAGGGAGCCCTGTGGGGATGTCCGATACTTCGCGCGTCGAAATCGGTGCGGCGGTGAGCCACAGGCGAACCGTAACAGCTAGTCCAAGGGCAAGTCTCAGAAGAAACAATACGGCTACCCCGACATAAATTGAAAGAGCGAGCGATGCTGGCGAGAACGCCACACGGCTGTGCTGAGGCAAAGGCCGCATTTCTTCGACTTTCCGGGCACTGCCGGTGCTGGCCTCTTTCTTCGAAGAGGCGGCTTTGGGGCTGGATATTCGGGGCTCTTTGACGCGTGGAGGGGACGTCGAATTTAGCGCTGTCCCGGAAGCCTTTTCAGACTGTGGTGAATTGGGGGCCGCAATGGGTGAGACGCCGGGCTTGGGCAGGGTGCTGGAACCGCTCTTTGCCTGGAGTCTTGTCTGCAGTTCTTCGAGGAGGGTCATGGGATATGCAGGAAGCACAATGCTTGCGTTCGCGGGCAGAAGTTGCAAACGATCCGCGATTGGCATCAGCAACGGCATCGTCAGTGCACCGACGAGCACGAGGCCCAAAGAGGCTTTTTGCGCAAACACATTGCGGATTCGGAAAGCCCGCAAGCCGACCGCGACGATCAGGCCAACGAACAGGGAGCGCACGGCAGCATCGATAAGGACGTGAATCATTGATCCTCCTTCTTTGCATTTGGAGCGTTCTTCTGGGCCCTGGCGATGTGCTCGGCGAGCCGCTGGAGCTCGGCCCGATCGAGCACCTTGGAGTCAACCATGCCCACGAGCAGCGCCTCGACCGACCCGTCACAAAACCAGTCCACAATGCGTTTCGCGGCACGCCCGGCTACACGTTGTCGTGATTGGGCCGGCCTATAAATAAACGCGCGATCGTCGATGCTGTGGGCCAGATAGCCTTTTTCTTCGAGGCGCCGCAAAACTGTACGAACCGTGGAGTCCTTCAGCGGCCGGTCCAGTTCTTCCCGAACCCGGTCGGCGGTGACACTACCTATACGCCAAACAATGAGCAGAATGTTCCGTTCCAGTTCGCCTAACTCGCCGGGATCGTGGTTTGCCTTGGTGTTACCGTCCATAGTGTTACCGACTGTAACACACTCCGCCAAAAAAGCAAGTGGATTTTTGAAGCAAATTCAGAAGCCTTGGAGCAGCGTTTTAGCGTTCGAGGATTGAACGTCACGACAGCCCCATGATCGGCGCGCGATCGCCAAGGCACTCACCAAAGCCGGATTGGTACTGAATTATGTGCGTCGGGACCGGAGTCTCATCGCCACCACCCGGAACCGGCCCTCCGGCGCAATGGCATTTAAGGTGGCAGCGCGCGAACTGCGAACAGTCAGCCTGCCACAACCTCGTAAGGCCGCATCATCGCGTTATCTTCGTGCTCCAGAATGTGGCAGTGCCAGACGTAGCGGCCGGCGTAGCCTTTGAAGGGCACAAGAATGCGTGTGATCATGCCCGGATCTGCGCGTGCCGTGTCTTTCCAACCTGATTCCAGAGGCTCCGGGGGCAGGGCAGGACCGGTGAAGCGGACTACTCCCTTGGCCATGTACTCGAAGGTATCGATGGGGCGGCGGTCGAGTATCTTGAATCGGACCAGGTGCAGATGGATGGGATGTGGGTCCTCGGTGAGATTGACCAGCTCCCAAATCTCCGTGGTGTTCAATAGGGGTTTTTCGGTGACCGGAGCCATCCAGGGCGTGTTGTTGAGCAGCATGCCCATGGATTGCTGCACCTTGTCCATGTTCTCATTGAGCGTCAGGCGGCGGGTGCGGACGGCATCTTGTTCGCGCGGCTCTGTTACTGGGTGTTGGAGCGCAGGCTGATGGAGCTGGGCCGGCACCTGACTGGAATCGGGCGGTCCCTTTTTTGCAACCCGAAACTGAAGAATGGGAGCGGCGGCAGCGACCAGTTCGATATTCGAACCGGCAAACGGCGCAAAATCGACCACGATATCGGCGCGTTCGGCCGGAGCGAGAAGGATCCGGTTTGCCTCGACCGGCGCAGTGAGTAGTGCCTGATCGTTGGCGATGACCTTGAAAGTGGCGCGATTTGACCATCCGAAGCGGTAGAAGCGGGAGTTGGAACCGTTCATGAGGCGAAGACGGTATTTGCGCGGCTCAACGTCGTGGTACGGCAGCAGCTTGCCGTTGGCGAGGATGGCGTCGCCGAAGACCTCCGGGACCCACGGCTTCTCGGGGTCCGGCGATACGGGATAGAAAAGCTGCCCGTCGCCGCTGAACAGGCGGTCGGTGATCATCAAGGGAATCTCATACGCGCCGGAGGGCAGATGCAGATCGTCCTCGCGAGGATCGCGCACGATAAAAAAACCCTGCAATCCCGCATAGATATTCAGGCGGTTAATGCCCATCGTGTGGTCGTGGTAAAAAAGCAGCGCGGCATCCTGGCCAGAGGGGTAAAAGCAAGTTTGAGTCTGGCCGGGAACGGTCCAGCTCTCAGGATAACCATCGCTCTCCGCAGGTGTGCGTCCGCCGTGGAGATGGACGACAGCGCGAACGTCGGGAAGGTCGCGTCCTGCGCCCTCGAGCGAGTGGTCGATGGGGAGAAAATGGCGGGCGGGAAGCTGATTCTCCCAATCCACCATCATGGCTTCGCCGCTCCGGGTTTCGATGATGGGACCAGGAAAGCTATCGCCGAAACACCACATGCGCGTCGGAGGTAGATCGCGATGAACTTTTGTCTTCTGTTCGCGCAGGGCGATGCGGTAGTAGGGAAGGGTTTCACCGGGCATTTGGGGGTGAGGCCGGTGGCCGGATGGCTTAGCCAGCGGCGGCAACGGCAGAGGATCGACGAACGGCGCCAGGATGGACGCATTGATTGCTAACTGCTGTTGGGCAGGAGCCAACGGAATCTTGACCTGAGATCCGGCAATGGCGTAACCGGCATTGCGCAGAAATGCGCGGCGCGATGAGCGGAGGTGTGGGGACATTCCTTTTGATTCTTGCTGAAACTAGAACGAAAGTATAGGCGCACCCGGCTCCTCGCGATCTGCTGCAAAGAGCCGGGTGCCGGTTGGGGGTACTAGCTGTCTCATAAAAGGTCTAGCACCGCGAAAGGCGTCCCTCAGGGGCTAAAGCCCAGCGATTTTATGCGACGTTTGCGGCACGACTAAAGTCGTGCCCTTTTACAAGGTATAGACCGGAGAGATACTCAACCCCAAAAACGGACCAACGTGTAAACCATCTGCCCGGTCTGAAATGTAAAGGAAGTGCCCGGTTGGACAACAAAGCCATTTATGAGACCGGTTCTAGAAGGGGAAGCCGCCTGCCGGCTCACCCGTGGTGGGGTTAAGCAGGAAAGGACCGCCGCGGAAATTGAAATGATCGAAGTCGAACATGTTGTCCACCGAGCCGGAGATGGCATCAAACGAGCCCTGTCCGATCCGCTCCCCATGCAGCCAGTTGTCTTCGATGAAGTGGATGATCGAAGTCTGATCGGTCAGTGTGTGGTCAACGTAGTTTGACTTCGCCCAGGGAGAAATGAGCATGAGTGGAATGCGCGGGCCATAACCGCAGCGGCCCTGCACGGGCGTCGTGCCGCTCAAGGGCCCGGGCAACGCGGCTGTTCCAGTACCGCAGTGGCCTTCGCTGCTCAGCATGTCAGACGCGGTGGCAGACTGGTTCACGATTTGCCCAAGTTGATGATCGTACCAGCCATCGGAGTCGTCGTAGTTGATGAAGACGGCCGTGGAGGACCACTCCGGCGAGCTCGCCAGGGCGTTGATCACGCCGACCACGAAGGCCTGCTCGTCGAGGGGATCGGAATAACCGGCGTGAGCATCCTGAAAGCCGGGAGCTTTGAGGAAGCTGACCGCAGGCATGTTTCCGGCTTTGATCGCGGCATAGAAATCGTTGATGTCGTACTGATGGTTCGCCTGGTCAGTGCGCCCGATCATCGAGGTGGAGGTGGGCCGGAGATGGTTCGGGTTCGCGGTTGATTCGTAATACTGGAACGGCTCGTGGTGGGGAATGTAGTCGACCTCGGTGACGCCAGTGACAGCCGACGTGGTGGAACGGGCGCATCCGGTGGTGCCATTGGAATTTCTGGTGGACAGATCGAAGCCGCCTTCGAACCAGCCCCAGGTGATGCCCTGCGCGTTGAGCAGATTGCCGATGTTCTGGTTGTCGTTGCTCATTTGGAATCCCGCGCCGCCTGAGCAGGTATCGAGAATGGGATTGTCATCGCCGATATCCGAGTAACCGCCCAGACCGTCACCGACCACGGCAGTGCCGGCGGTGGAACCATCGGAGACGCCGTTGGTCTGGCCTGAAACCAGGTTGATGGCGCCGACGGTTGATGGCCCGAAGGTGGTGCCATACGAATTGTCATTGATCGCGAAGCGCTGCGCGTAGTTCCATAACGCCGTGACGGTGTTGCCATCGTAGTAGCCCATCACCAGCCCCGTGGTGTCCGCAATGGACGGGGTTGTCGGCGGCGGACCGGGGGTGCCCGTGAATTCGGGGAATGAATCCATCAGGCCGGCGTGGAATGCTTCCTGTTCGGGTGTGTAGTTGTGGTCCTGGTCGTTCGTGGCAGCCTGGGAGCGGTCGAGGCGGAAGGGGTTGGAGGCTCCTTTGCCGTTGGCAGAGTTCGTGGCATTCGGATTGTTGGTCAACAGGCCGGGCGTCAATCCGTTCACGCTGGGAGTTCCCGGAGCAGCGACGAATCGTGGTTCACCTTTGGGGTTGGTAGCATTGGGGTAGGTGCCCCAATAGTGATCGAAGGAAATGTTTTCCCCGAAGATCACCACAACGTGTTTGATGGGAGTGGCAGTACTGGAAGAACCAGGCTGCGCGTTGGTTGCGGCGGGAGCGGCAAGCTGGCTAGCCACCAGCATGAAGGAAAGGGAGGTCGCAATGTGTCTTTGCACCGGTAATCTCCTGACGGGCGAGCCTCATTTTTGAGCGGACTGGGGGAATCCTTCCGAAAATCCGGAGGCAGGTGGCAACCTGTGGGGGAGGGAGTTCGCACGTCGTTCGTTGAGGCTCGTAACCCGATCTCTATGAATTACCAAACGGCTGGAGCCGCACTGATTACGGGTTCTTGAACCCCGTGTGAATTTTCTTCGGACGATGCGTTGCAGTATCAGATCGCGGTATCGATGCAAAATATTGCTGTTGAGTTGTCCCGTGAACGGCGGAGTTCGCGGTGATGCCTGATGAAAGTTTGGATGGCATCACCTCGAATCCCGGCGAGTTTCAAAGTCCCAAGTTCCACGGGCCGCGATCCATTCCAGGTAAGTCACCTCGAATGCACCTCGGAAACGGCGGTCCTTGAATTCGCAACCTTTGCAGTGACAGTTCTGGGCGGCGAGACCAGGATTGGCAGAACCATCGATACGGCCATGATGCCTGCAATCACATGGAGACCGCTTGTATACGATCCGCTGCTTTGCCGCATATGTGCGATGAGCAATGGACCGAATGCACTCGCGAAACCCCATGCGGTGAGCATCAGTCCGTAGATGGGCCCGACGTTCTTCGATCCGAAGTAGTCGGCGGTAAACGCCGGCATGGTGCCGAACCCGCCGCCGTAGCACATGAGGATGATGAACGCGAGGACGTGCAAGAATCGCCGCCGAAGACGTGCTTGGCAGTATCCAAAAGAGACCGACCTGGAGCAGGAACATCGTCACGAAGGTCCATCGCCTGGTGATTGCGTCGGAGATCCAGGCCCAGAAGATTCGGCCTACAGCGTTGCCAATGCTGGCAATGCCGACCATTCCCGCGGCCACGACGGCGCTGACCTTGGCAATCTCCTGAAACATGGGCGATTCCTGCGAAATGATCGAGATGCCTGCCGAGGTATTCAGAAATAACAGCAGCCCAGAGCGCCCACCACTGCCAGGTCTTCAGGGCGCCGCCGAGCGTGTAGTCCATTGCCGCACGCTGCGCGGTCTGGGTAGCGCTGGGATCCCAGCCTGCCGGCTTCCATCCGTCTGGCGGGTTCTGCATGAAATAGCCGGTGGCCATGGTAATCACGAGATATGCGATGCCGAGATAGGCGAACGTCTGCAGGACGCCGACACTTTGAATCAGGCGAGTAGCCACGGGCGCGGTGACCAAAGCTCCGGCGCCAAAGCCACCGACGGCAATACCGGTGATAAGACCCCTGCGATCGGGAAACCACTTCACCAGCACAGCGATGGGAACAATGTAACCGAATCCGACTCCAATTCCTCCAATGACTCCATAGCTCAGGTAGAGCCACCACAGCTTGTTGGCGGAGAAGCTTGCCAGAAAGACGCCGAGCCCATAGAGAAATCCGCCGGTCAGGGCGACGACGCGCGGCCCTTTCTTGTTCAGCCAGAGGCCGCCGAAGAAAGCACGCGATTCCGAGAACGAAGATGGAGATGGTAAAGGTGAGTGTTACTTCTTCGATGGACCAGTGAAATTGTTTTGCCAGCGGAATCCGGAAAACGCTCCACGCATACACGGCTCCCAGAGCCATCTGCATCAGGAATCCCGCTACTGCAATTCCCCAGCGATTTGTGATTGCCATGAAACCCCTCAAAAGCGAATTTGGTCAGCGAGGACGCCCTATCTGCATTTTGCGCACTTGTTGATCTGCTCGCCAAGATTTTGAAGAAAGCGGTTAATGAGCGCGATACTTCTGCGCAGTTCCTTCTGGCGGAATTGACTGAGAAGCGAGAAAAGCCCGGGCGGCTCGATGATGGGTTTGTCATAGCATCCCAGCGTCTCTCCCGCTGCCGTTGCGACACACTGCAGGACCTCTGGATTGATGGCACCAAGTATCTTTGCCAAGAATCATCGCGTTGCGAATGGCGCGAATGGCTTCGTCCGACTTGGCGTCATCCACCGCGGTTTCAATCAGCTTGTCGCTTGCAGAAAGTGCACCGCGCAACAGTTCGAAGACGCCATGTTCGTGCAGCTCTTGCAGCAGTTCATACGAGTCGAGCAATGCCTCCGCGTGCGTGGCTGGAGCCTGTTCCAGCCGCTTGCGCAACTCCTCGCGAGGATCGCGGGGCGGTAACTCAAGCGCGATGGGTCGAGCCATATTTCTCTCCTTGCCAGCAGCGTAGCTAGCGGGTTTGGATCTGAACCAGTTGGTCGCCGGGTTCGCGATAATCCTTGCGCTTCCACTTGCGCTCTACTTCGACGCCGGTCTGCGGTGTCGGGTGTCCGTGGCGTGAATTGGTCCGCGGCAGCGGGTCATCGCCGGTCTCCCCCAACACCCGGAGCTTGCACGGAGGTTTCCTTGTAGGCGGGGGTGTGGGTTGCTTTGTCGGTATGGCTGCTGGTGAGACGGTTCACCGGCTCTTCGGTGGAATTCATGGGCATATACAGCTCTTTACCCTGCACTCTGGTCGTAACTTCAACCTGTGCCCGCACCTTGCCGTATCGCGAGGTCAATTGCACCCAGCTACCGGTCTGGATACCACGTTCGCTGGCGAGTTCCGGCGACACTTCAATAAAGGTGCACGGAGTCTTCTCGCGAATTCCTTCGGTTCGATAAGTCATGTTGCCTTCATGGAAGTGCTCGAGCAGGCGGCCGTTGTTCAAGTGCAGATCGTACTCGGCATCCGGTTGATCGGTTGGTTCCGTCCAGGGAACGGGGTAGAACGTCGCCTTGCCGTCGGGAAAATTGAATTCCTTTGTATAGAGCAAGGGTTGATCGCTGCCATCTTCAGCCACAGGCCATTGCAGTGTCTTATAACCTTCCAGGCGCTCGTACGTGACGCCAGCCATCAAGGGTGTAAGTGAGGCGATCTCGTCGTAAATCTGAGAAGGATGCTCGTACTTCCATCCGGCGCCCAGCTGATTGGCGATGTCCTGGATAATGATCCAGTCCGGACGGCTCTCCGCGAGAGGTTCGAACACCTCGTAAAGACGCTGGATTCGCCTCTCGGTACTGGTGAACGTGCCTTCCTTTTCCAAACTCGGGCTGGCCGGAAGAATTACGTCGGCGAAGCGGCAGGTCTCGCTGAAGAAGATCTCCTGCATGACAAAGAAATCGAGCTTCGACAAAGCGTCGCCCACGTAGTTGGCGTTGGAATCGACCAGGCTCATCTCTTCGCCGAATACATACATTGACTTGAGTTTGCCTTCGTGGATGGCTTCGATCATCATGTGGTTATCGAGCCCGGGCTTCGGCGGCAACGAGACATTCCATGCCTTTTCAAACTTGGCTCGAATCGCGGGATCGTCCACATTCTGATAACCAGGGAAGTAGTTCGGCATTGCTCCATGATCGCTAGCACCCTGCACGTTGTTGTGTCCGCGCAATGGATATGCACCGGTTCCCGGCTTCATGTAATTACCGGTTGCGAGCAGGAGGTTGGAGATAGCAGTTGAGGTGTCGGAACCCATCGAGTGCTGCGTGACGCCCATCGCCCAAAGAATGCAGACCCCGTCTGCCTCCGCGATCATGCGGGCGACCTTGGTCAGTTCTTCAATCGGTAGTCCGCATCTCGTGCTGGCCATTTCCAGGGTGAAGGACTCAAGGCTCTTCCTGTACTCGGCGGCGCCGTTTACCCATTGGTCGATGAATTCCTGGTGTGCAAGTCCGTTATCGAGAATGTACCTGGTCACCGCCGAGAGCCAGATAAGGTCAGTGCCCGGCCTTGGGTGCAGGAATACATCCGCACGTTGCGCCATCTCGTTTTCGCGAAGGTCAGAGACGATCAGTTTTTGGCCGTGCATCTTGTGGGCGCGCTTGACGCGCGTAGCCAGCACCGGGTGGCTCTCGGCAGTATTGCTGCCGACGATCAGCACCAGCCCCGCCTTTTCGATGTCCGTGATTGATCCGGAGTCGCCGCCATAGCCAACTGTTCGGAAGAGGCCCGCTGGTTGCCGGCGCCTGGCAATAGCGTGAGCAGTTATCCATGTTGTTGGTGCCGATCACGGCGCGGGCCAGCTTCTGCATGAGATAGCTCTCTTCATTCGTGCATTTAGAAGAGGAGATGAAGGCGAGCGAGTCAGGACCCGTAGCCGCCTTGATCTCTGCAAATCTGCGCGCCACCAAAGACAGTGCCTCATCCCAGGAAGCTTCGCGGAAGGCCCCTCCCTCACGGATGAGCGGCTTGGTGAGGCGGTCCTGGCTGTTCACATACTCCCAGCCGAACTTCCCTTTGATGCAGGTCGAGACCCCATTGGCCGCGCCCTCGGCCGGCTCGACTTTCAGAATGTGCCGGTCTTTGGTCCAGATATCGAAGCTGCAACCGACTCCGCAATATGTGCAGACTGTCTTGGTTTTCTTGATGCGCGACTCGCGCATATGCGATTCCATCTCAGAGAGTTGAAGAATGGAGCCATAACCAATTTCAGGCTCGATGCCTTTGACAATGTCGATCATGCCGTCGAGCGCGGGCTTCTGCAGGGACGTCATGTAGCCGGCCTCTCCCAGCATCGACTTTTCCATCAGCGCATTGCAGGGGCAGACGGTGATGCAATGCCCGCACGAGACGCAGCTCGATTCGCCGATCGGAGCGCCGCCGTCCCACAACACGCGAGGATGCGGATCTTCCCATCTGATGCTGAGCGTCTCATTGACCTCCAGGGTCTGGCAGGCCTGAACGCAGCGCCCGCAGAGAATGCACTGATCGGGATCGTAGCGGTAGAAGGGATTGGACATATCCACTTCATAGGGCTTCGGTTTGTAAGGAATCTCCTGATGCTCGACGTGAAGTAGCCTGGTGGTGTTGTGCACGGTGCAGTTGCCGTTGTTGTTGTCGCACACGGTGCAGTAGAGCATGTGGTTGCCGAGGATGCGATCAAAGGCTTCGCGTTGCGCGGCGTCCGCGCGCGGAGAGGATGTCACGACGTTCATGCCCTCCGCGGCCATCGTGCCGCAGGCTCTCACCAGTTTGCCGTCGACTTCAACCATGCAGGTATCGCAGGTTTGAATCGGTCCAAGCTGGGGGTGATAACAGACTTGCGGAACTTCGATTCCGCAACGGTTGATCAGGTCGATCAGGCGTTCTCCAGCCTGGATCGCCTGTGGCCGGCCATTAATCGTGGCTGTCATATGCCTTCCACCCTCCGGGAATGACTCTGGATAGGAGCCCACGAGACGAGGATGCGTAAAATTCCATTGCGATACGCTTCAAGACACACACTTTGATGTCAAAAACGGTGCATCAGGTGCATCCGCTGCCGAGAAGTCAGAGGCCGAAAACAATGGCGCAAGTGACAAGGCTTTCGGCGGCGCCTACCTCGTCATGTCGGATGCGTTCCTTTCCTGCCATCCTGCCGCCGTCTCCTGCCGGATTTAAATGGGGTAATCGGCAGTTTCAGGGTCACCTAGGCTAATTCGCAGCCGATCCGAATTCTGTTGTGATCGCAACCTACCTGCAATGCATCACTTCAATAGGCCGCCCAAGCGGCGAAACAACGGCCACACGACGAGGAGGTAATGCCATTCATATGCCAGCAAATAAACTTGATCGACTCACGGCACAACTTGGATTCATCGGCCTTGGACTCATGGGAAGCCGGCTCACGCGGCGTTTGCATGCGGCCGGGTGGAATATTCGAGCATGGAACCGCAGTCCACAACCTGCAGCTGAGATCAGGAAGGAAGGGGTTGCCATTGCACCATCCATTGCGGATCTCGTAGCTGATTCGGATGTGATTCTTTCTTCCCTGGCCAACGATGCGGCTGTTCGGTCCGTCTACCTCGACAAGGGCGGCGTCTTTTCCGCGGCGAAGCCGGGAACTATCATTCTCGAAATGAGCACGATCTCGCCGGAGATGTCGCGCCGTCTGCATCAGGAGGCGCGCACGAGAGGTGTGAACTTTCTCGATGTGGCCATCTCCGGATCGACGCCAGCGGTCGACGCCGGAACGATCACACTGCTTGCCGGCGGTGACAAAGAGACCTTCGAGCAATGTGTCCCTATTTTCGAGTCCATTGCCAAGCAGTGGTTCTTGATTGGTCCGGGATCTTCAGGCGTTCAAATGAAATTAGTCGTCAACCTTCTCCTCGGCCTTGACATGCAGGCAATCGCAGAAGCAGTTTCGCTCGGAGAGCATCTTCAGATCGATCGGAATGTTCTGCTCGACGTCCTATCCAAGACGGCGGTGGTTGCTCCCGCAATGGCGGGGAAGTTCCGGAAGATCAAGGACGGTGACTACTCTCCGGAGTTTCCGCTGCGGCTGATGAGCAAAGACATGGATCTGGTGATGGATGCCGCGAGCGCATCCGGCGCCGATCTGCCTGCAGCTTCTGTCGCCCAATCCGTACTTGCCTCCAATGTCTCCGCAAGTGGCGACCTGGACCTGTCCGCAATAACGCCGTATGTCATCGGTCAAGGTCGGGAGGACCGAGAGGACATAGGCTAGCAGCGGCTCCAGGTCAGCTAGGACGTCTCGGAAACCCTGGTCTCTGCAGTCTGTGCAATGAATGAGACATCCTCGATTGGAGTTTTCCATGGATCGCAGAGATTTCCTGAAGACGGCCACCGTTGCTGCCGCAGGATCGGTTGCGTCTGCGGGCGCACAAAGCACTCAGTCTTCCGCCGCCACCCGCCGTCCTGAGTCCCCGAACATGATCTATCGCGAGCTTGGCCGCACGGGCGAACGTGTTTCTGCGATCGGCATGGGCGGTTATCACCTCGGGAAACAGCAGGACCCCGACGAGAGCATCCGCCTGCTTCGCGCCGCAATCGATCGCGGCATCACCTTCATGGATAACTGCTGGGACTACAACGGCGGCATCAGCGAGGTCCGAATGGGCCAGGCGCTCCGCGATGGTTACAGGCAGAAGGTCTTCCTGATGACAAAGATCGATGGCAGGGATAAGAACACCGCTGCCAGGCAGATTGAGGAATCGCTGGGACGCCTGCAGACGGATGTGATCGATCTACTGCAATTCCATGAGGTCATTCGCCTCGACGATCCGGATGTTATCTTCGCCGCCGGGCGGGGCCATCGAGGCTGTTCAGGAAGCAAAACAAGCGGGCAAAATCCGCTACATCGGCTTCACAGGTCACAAGGATCCCAGCGTGCACCTGCGCATGTTTGAGACTGCCGACCAGCACGGATTTCACTTCGACACCGTGCAGATGCCGATCAACGTGATGGATGCGCATTTCCGTTCGTTTCTGAATGGGGTTGCGCCGGTGGCGCAGGAGCACGGCACCGCCATTCTTGCCATGAAGACGTTTGGAGATCCCTACATCCTCGAGAGCAAGACCGTGACTCCGATGGAGGCCTTGCACTTCGGACTGAACTCACCGGCGTCGGTGGTCATCACCGGGATCGACTCTCCAGCAATCCTCGATCAGGCATTCGAGGCCGTCGAAAGCTTTCAGGCCCATGGACCGGCAGCAGGTTGCCGCGATTCTCGCGAAGACAAAGGAAGCCGCCATGACCGGAAAGTTTGAGCTCTTCAAAACCAGTTCGCATTATGACGGGACGATCAAGAACCCGTCATGGCTCGGCTACACCAACGGCTGAGCGAAGCACGCGGTGCATTGGCGGTCCTTCAGCACTGTTGTCCGCCTGCAAGTTACGCAGATGAGTCACCTAAGTCGATAGTCACCCCAGAAGTCGTCGGGCAGATTCACAACAATGGGTTCGGAAGTGCTGCGGACAACAATCCATTGGAAGGGGACGTCGCTGGAAGGATTAATCTCCTGGTGCGGAAGCCACGCGGGACATAAAGAAAATCCCCGGCTTGCAGCGTCGCGTCGAACTCGCCTCGCTCACCCCACCGAACGTAAGAAGAGCCGCTAAGGACATAGGCGATGGTGTGTTGCTCTCCATGGTGATGGATTCCCGTGCTGGCTCCAGGTTCGACCAGGAACAGGCCGCCCCACATAGGCGATTCTATGCCCGCTCCCGAATGGATGGCGGCAAAGCGCTGTGATCCGGGTGTTTGAGCGGTCGCAGAGTCTAATTCTGACGGACGGACTACGCGAATCGATTGATATTGCATGAGTTCTCCCTGGGTGTTGGTTCCGCTACCCGCGCGTTCTAAGCTCGGATGTGCGCTCTCCCAGCTCCGGGCGTCTGAAACCCAGCGGGAAAAGCCCATTTCGGTGGCTGCGCAAATCCTTCCGCAGAATCTCTTCTGATCCTATGTGGAACCTCCCCGCAATCTTGGATGCTGGAGAGTTCTACATGAGATGATCATGACAATTGGGGAAACGGAATCAGCCATTGGCGGAAAGGCATTTACAAGTGACGGAGTCAATGCTGCGATCGATAAACACACCCGACCGGCAGGCCCAAGCCTTCCCTGTGCTGACCCCCGCACAGATTGACCGCATCCGGCCGTACGGCACTGCGAGAACAGTTCGGGCCGGCGAGATCCTTTTCGAGCCGGGTCAGCTGGGAATGCACTGCTTCGTTGTACTCACAGGAAAGCTTGAGATTCTCATAACGACGCTCTCCGGTGAGCGAGTATATGTGACGTATGGTTCGGGCGGATTCTCGGGAGAAATGGTCTTGATTTCCGGAGCCCGCTCCTTTTCGCGCGGGCGTGTTGCCGAGCCAGGAGAATTCCTTGAACTTAGCGCAGATGCCCTGCGCTCGCTAATCGCAAAAGATGCCGAGATCAGCGATATCTTCATGCGCGCTTTCATCCTGCGACGCCTCGCGCTGATTACGGAAGGTCTGGGCAACGCGATTATCTTGGGATCGCGTCACTCAGCCAACACGCTGCGCTTGCGCGAGTTTCTCACCCGCAACGGACATCCGCACACCTATGTCGACCTTGACAGTGACACGGCCGCTCAAGAGCTTCTCGATCGTTTTGACTTTAAGATCGACGAAATACCGGTTGTGATTTGCAGCGGGACGGTCGTGCTGCGGAATCCCACAACGCAGCAGTTGGCTCAATGTCTGGGATTCGCGGGCACCGTCGATGAATCACGCATTCGTGACGTCGCCATCGTGGGCGGTGGTCCGTCCGGATTGGCGGCGGCGGTTTACGCCGCATCTGAAGGCTTAGACGCCGTTGTGATCGAGGCTGAATTTCCTGGTGGCCAGGCAGGCGCGAGCTCCAAGATAGAGAACTACATTGGTTTCCCTACTGGTATTTCCGGCTTGGAGCTCACCGGCCGAGCCGTTGTCCAGGCAGAAAAATTCGGCGCTCAGATGATGGTGGGGCAACGAGTGGTGGAGATCCACTGCGATCAAAGGCCATACCGGCTCTTGCTGGAAAATGGCGGCGTTGTGCAGGCTCGCAGCATCATCATCGCCGCTGGAGCGCAATACAATAAGCCGGACATCGCCAACCTAAAGCAGTTCGAAGGGAATGGGATCTATTACGCGGCCACATTCATGGAGTCGCAACTCTGCGGGAGTGATGAAGTCATCGTCATCGGCGGGGGCAATTCGGCCGGCCAGGCAGCAGTTTTTGTGGCAGAGACGGCCCACAGGGTCCATATGCTGATTCGCGGAAAGGCCCTTTCGGAGACGATGTCGCGCTATCTGATCCAGAGGATTACGCAGCATCCGGTGATCGAGGTGCATTTCGAAACTGAGCTTATGTCATTAGAGGGCGATTCGCGCCTGGAACGCGTCACCTGGCTCGACCGGTCGTCGGGGGAGAGAACGACGAGCGAGATCCGGCACGTTTTCGTGATGGCGGGTGCGTCACCGCACAGCGACTGGTTGCGTGGCTGTGTCGCCCTTGATCAGCAGGGCTTCATTCTTACAGGACGGGACTTGGATCCTATTCTGGCAAGCACACCACAAAAGTGGCCTCTTGGCCGGCCGCCACAGATGCTTGAGACGAGCCTGCCAGCGGTTTACGCAGTTGGCGATATCCGCTCCGGAAACGTGAAACGGGTTGCGTCAGCCGTTGGCGAAGGTGCAATTTCGATCCATCTTGTACATCGTGCCCTGGCAGAAATATAGGATCGGCGAGGTGACTACGAGGCTAGAAGCTGTCTCATAAATGGTCTAGCACCGCGAAAGGCGTCCGTCAGGGGCTAAAGCCCAGCGAATTACGCGACGTTTGCGGCACGACTAAAGTCGTGCCCTTTTACAAAGCCATTTATGAGATGGGCTCTAGTGTGGTGAGTCTGAAGTTCATCGAAGAACAACTGCAGATTCTTCGACTCACCACCCCCGAACTGAAGGACGTTCGGGGCCCCGTTCGCTCAGAATGACAGCCAGTCTTGTGTTGCGTATTTCAGACTCAGGACACTAGAAGCTGTCTCATAAATGGTCTAGCACCGCGAAAGGCGTCCCTCAGGGGCTAGAGCCCAGCGATTTACGCGACGTTTGCGGCACGACTAAAGTCGTGCCCTTTTACCAAGCCATTTATGAGACAGCTTCTAGAGGCGTCTACCGTGACGCAATCAGTCCGCAACTCGGGCCCAATGCAATCTCTTAATTGTCATTCTTACGAGGCCAGTAGATCACCGTGAGTGTCATGACTCCTTGTGCTGGATGAACGGTCTTTCCGCCGATGTCAGCCGAACCAGAGGGTCCCGACATCAGTACAGCGTATGCCTTGTCCCGGAAATGCGGATGCCGATATGCGGCGTGAATGTCGGGTACGATCTCCTTCGGATCGAGCAGAATGACAATGTCGTGAGCGAGGAATCCTATTGTGTTGACAAGGAGTTCTTCTTCGGACAGCAAGACGGAGCCCGTCTCAGCGACTCCCAGGGGAGAGCGAACAATCGTCACATCGATCTTGCTGGCATTTGACCATTCTCCGATGTCTTCCACGCGCAGGTTTCCCTGTACTCCCGGGGCTGTTGAGCAGATGGTTTTGGCAGCCGGAAAGGTCTCGCGCAAGAACTGATTGAAGTCCTTCGGCGGGTTGTGCACGACGACGCCTGCCAAACGCTTAAGCGCAGTCTCAAACTTCCCGGGAAGATCTTGTGGATCTCCCGCGAAGTCTGGAATCTCGGGTAAATGCACAAATTCCCGTTTACTTGTCCGCACCGCTTCGAGAATCTGCTCGCGTGTGCCCATCTCACTTGTCCTTTCCGCCTTGTACAGATCGGTTTTCCTTGTACCACTCGTGAAAGGTCTGCTTTACCGGATGGGGCAGTTCACGATGTCTCCCCCGGGCATTCAGGGTGTTGTATAGAGCGAATCGAGGAAGAGCGTGCAATGCTCTTTCTCCCGTGGCTGTCGCTATTCGGTAAAGATGTGGATTGCTGAGTACTTTGTCAGCAACAATCATTGCTTCTTTCTTCACGAACTGAATCTGATGCTTCTCTTCCATCACTTCACGCCAAGCATAGATTTGGTCGTGGATATTGATCTTCACTGGGCAAACGTTCGTGCAACTGCCGTTCAAGGTCGACGAGAAAGGAAGTTCGCTGTACCGGCGCACGTCGAAAGTGGGCATCATAATAATGCCGATGGGGCCCATGTATGTCGATCCGTAGCTCAGGCCGCCACTGCGTCGGTACACCGGGCATGTGTTCATGCACGCGGCGCAACGAATGCACTTGAGAGAGTGCCAGAAGTTGTCCATACCCAGACGCTCTGACCGTCCATTGTCCACTAGAATCACGTGCGTCTCGCCGTCCTTCCGCGGAGCCAGAAAGTGGGACGTGTATTGCGTAATCCTCTCACCGGTAGCGCTGCGCGTAAGCAAGCGAATGAAGACTGCCAGATGTTCGTTCTTCGGTATCACCTTCTCGATCCCTACCGAGCAAATCCGGAGTTTCGGCGCGTTTGCCGAGATGTCGGCATTACCTTCGTTGGTTACGGTCACGATCGCGCCACTCTCTGCCACGGCGAAGTTTGCTCCAGTCATCCCTGCGTCACCGTGTTCCATCAGAGGGCGAGTATTCTGTCGCATCTGGCCCGCGAGATAGGCCGCGTCTGTGTTATTTGGATCGGCTCCATAATTCTTCGCGAACAATTCGGCGATATCTTCGTTGGTCTTTTGCCATGCAGGACCGACGATGTGTGCCGGCGGCTCATCCGCAAGCTGCTGGATGCGTTCACCGAGATCCGTTTCCGTCACCGTGATCGAACGCCTTTGAAGATACGGCCGCGTGTCACACTCCTCGGTCAGCATTGATTTCGACTTGATGAGGTTTTTTACCTTGTGATCCGCCAAAATGCTATAGAGAACCTCGTTATGTTCATAGGCGTCGCGTGCCCAGTGCACATATACCCCTCGCTTGATCGCGCTCGCTTCAAATTCTTCAAGATAGTCACTCAGCCTGGAAAGCGTATGCTCTTTGATCTGAGACGCGAGCTCACGCAACTGCTCCCACTCCGGCACTTCTCGAGCCGCCTGGTCCCGGCGCGTCCGGAGCATCCATATAATCCTGTCGAAGTGGGCCTCGTGAGCCTTATCCTGAACAAACGACAGAGCGTTTGCGGCTTGGTCGACGATCTTCATAGCGACGCTCCATTCAAAACCTCAGCCACATGCAGAAAGCGTTTCTCCTGTTCCATGCGTCGCGCACAACCCTGCAGATGCATGAGGCAAGACATACAATGCAGTCTGGATGTTGCGCTTCGATGTAGGCAAGCTTGTCGTAACCGATCTTGGCTGCGACCGCCTCCTCGGTAGCGGAAAACGTCCCGCCAAATCCGCAGCACTCATCGTGGCGATCAAACTCAACCAACTGAACGCCATCGACTCGCTCCAGGAGCGCCTTCGGCTTGGAGAAGGGCTTCTGATGAACAAGCTCACTCATGGAAGCCATCCCCAATCCACGTATGGCCGAGCAGCTTGTGTGGAGGGCCACCTTATGCGGGAAGCTTGCCCAGGGGAACTTGTCTACTTTCAGTACGTCATGAAGAAACTCGACAAGGTCGAGCACTTTCTTCGAGACTGCTTCCCGTTCCGGGGTGGGAGCCGCGGCGGTGAATTTATTTCGAATGTGGTGGGTGCAGCTCCCCGAAGGGGCGACGATGTAGTCATAGTCATGGAAGAGCTGAATGAACAGCTCCTCGGTCGCTTTCGCTTCCTTATAGCATCCGCTGTTCGCCATTGGCTGACCGCAACAGGTCTGGTCAAACGGATATTCGAAATCGACCTTGAGTTTTTCAAGCAACTCGACGGTAGCTATTCCCACTTCAGGGTAGAACATGTCTACGTAGCATGGGATCATCAACCCAACTCGCATACTTCCCCCCTAAAAATATCGGCTTCGTGATCTTTGCAGGGGTTACTCGTCAGCCTTCCCAAGCCTCACAGCAATTCGGAGATCGTGCGCTTCTGGCTTCCTCCCTTTCTCCAATGACGAACTTCAACCTTCGATCTTCAAGCGCACCCCGCACACGCGATGCCGCCAGCCGGAACCAGCTTGCGGTGGTCGGCACCGATCATGGTCGTATTCGCCGCCACCGTATCATTTATTGAAGTTGCATGCGACAAACGCCGCATCTTCCATCACACAACAGGAACCTTCTTCGGCGAAAAAGGAGAGGCTTGATCCTTAACCCAAAATCGTCGGCGGAAATCATTCAGCTCAAGCGGTCCGCCTTTCCTCTTCTTGCAGATGTTTGTCTGAGACCGAAGCTCTGACCACGTCCTGCTTCAGCAAGTAGAAAGATGCAGCGAAAATCACGAGATCCTTCATCAGGAATGCAACTCTCTCGGTCATAGCAGGGAAGCCGCCGGCACTGGGAGCCCACCCACCCGGCATGAACGGGATGATCGTAAAGGTCGAGATCATCGAAAAAGCAAAACCGAGAGCTCCGAGAATCCCCAATTTTTTGTTCCAGAAACCCAGGAACAGGAGCACACCAAACAGCGTTTCGGATGCACCTAAGAAGTAAGTTGTTCCCCGAATGCCGAAGACCGGGTAGAGCCAGAAAATCAGGGGACCGTGGCTGATGTAAGGGATCAATGCATCCGCTTCATATTGAAACCATTTCTGATAACCAAAGAAAAAGGCGATGAACACCATCGACGCGCGGACCAGATGGTAATCAAAATCGCTTTTGAAAATAGCAAGCTTAGCCAGTCCGTTTATAAGACGATCCATTGTTCATTCCTCCGAGACCTGGAGCGTCTTGAATCCCATGCGCGATCTTCGCTACATCGCCAGCATTGCCCTTTGTGTGGCCCAGCTTTGCAACGCGTCTACTTGTGTCTCCGGTCAAGCCAGGCGCTAGATTAAAAGCAACCCCTCGATGTAGACGCTGCGAGTTCTGCGCGGGTTGCCTTCCTCTTTTTCTCCAATGACGAACGTTTCATGTCGAGGAATGACGAGCTTTTCCTGTCAAGGCTCGTAACAGCATTTCCTGCAACTTCATCACCCGCCCCACTTCCGGTTGGGCCACTATGAGGCTCAGGATGCCGGCAACAAGTGCGGCCCGGAGGCCAATTTCGTGCTGATAGCGCAGCACGACCGTCTAAGCTCAAGTCAGAGACGCCAGGGAGTCTAATGAAACTGCGACTTACCTTCCCGGTTATGGTGATCCTTGCGGTGGCTGGCGCGGCAATTCCGGCCCAGCGGCCCACGCCCGACGAACAAGATTCGAGCTTCAGCAGCCAGACGACCAACGTGCTTGTGCCGGCGCTGGTGCGGGACGCGGCCGGCAAGGTTGTTTACACGCTTCAGGCCGATGACTTCGCGCTGACAGACGACGGCGTGCCGCAGAAACTCACGCTCCAGCGCGAGACGGGGAATGAGCCGCTGGCGCTGGTCATCATCATCGAGGTGGGCGGCGGGGGGGCGCGCCAGTTCCAGCAGCACGAGCGGCTGGTTCCGCCGCTGGCGCCTATGCTGTCGTCCATTGTTGGAAACGTCTACCATCACGTGGCTGTGGTCACGTTCGACAGCCGCCCGAAGCTGATCCAGAGCTTTACCTCCGACCTGGACGAAGCAGAGGAGACGCTGCGCGATCTTTCGGCGGGATGCTCGCGGCACAATCATTACAACAACTGCACCGGGCCCGATCCGGTGCACGACAAGCCGATGGGCGACAACGGCGCGGCCATCCTCGATAGCCTGGAGTTCGCGGTAGACCTGCTGCGGGCCGAGCCTGTTGGCTACCGCCGGGCGATCCTCTTGGTGAGTGAGACGGCGGATCGCGGCAGCGAAACGACCATGGAGCAGGCGGTGCGGGCCATCACGGATACCAATACGACGATCTATGCGATCGGCTTCTCAACCGCGAAGTCAGAGGCCGCGCACTATGCGCATCACCAACTCCCCTTGAGCAACGGCGGATGGCAGTTGGGAGAAAATCCGCGTCCCAATCCGCCGCACGGCTGTATGGGCAAGGATCCCAATCCCGAACCCGATGACCCGACCAGCAAGTGGTCGCAGTTTTACGATTGCGTGGCGCAGCTTGTGCCGCCGCTGACCTTTGCAAAGATGGCCACGATTGCGACGGCCGACAGCCTGCTGAAGAATGTTCCGGCGACGGTGACGCGGTTGACCGGAGGCGAGTACTTCAAACTGGGCAGCGAACGGAATCTTGAGCAGGACCTGACGGCGATCGGGAACCACCTGCCCAACCGATACATTTTGAGCTTCCATCCACAGGCGCCGCACCCCGGACTGCACGTGCTGACACTCAAGGCGCCTGACTACGAAGGGCTTGAGGTGACGGCGCGGACAAGCTACTGGGCCGAGCCTACTGGGGCGGAGCAATGAAACCTGCGGAGGATCGACCGGACTTGTCCTTTGATTCATGGAATTACGAGAATGAAGCCGAGGCGCAATCAGGGAGAACAACCATGAACTCGCACATCATGAAAACGCATTGGCGTTTCGAGGCGCGGTATTCGGCTCGAGTTGTTTCCGGCTGTGTGACTCAAAAATGCGTCTTCGCGCTTGTCGTCGCGTTGTGTTTTGTTCAGAGCGCGCTTGCTGAATCCGATTATTACCGGCATGTGATCTTCGACAACAGCCTTGAGACCGGCGCGTACTGGCACAGCACGAGCAGGCCGGTCGCTCCGAGTGCGCTTGAGCAGAACAATGGGCACCTTCCGGTGGAGGAGCAGTTCTTTTTGACTCCGCCAAATGCGTTGCGCATTGCGTGGCAGTCGGAGCCGGGTGGCGGATGGGATGCAGAAATCCACCTGATCAGATTTCGCGATCGATTCCCGGAGCTGAAAGGGAAGAATCTGTATTTCTGGTGTTATTCGCAGGATGAGATTGCGGCCCCTGACCTACCGGAGATTGTGCTGTCAACTTCCGCGCAAGGACTGCAGGTAGCGGAGTTTCCGGCCACCTTTACGGTCGCCGAGCCACTGGGTAAGTTCACTGGGGATATTCCTGCAGGGCATTGGACGAGGGTGAAGATTCCATTCGACCGCTTGCAGAGGGCATCGATCTATGCATTTCGTCCCGAGTACCTGCAGAGCGTGATTTTCAGGCAGGGAAGGGCAGATCGGGCTCGGCACGTGTTGATTGTGGACGAAGTCCGCGTGGATGACGATCGAGATTCGCAAAACGGCTCGGCGCGCACGCTGCGTGCTCCTGCTCGCGTCACGGCGACCGGCTATGACAGGCACATCCTGGTTCGTTGGGAGGATGACGAGACGGATGCGCCGGCGCGCTATGTGATTCTGCGATCGCTCGAAGGCGGGTCCTTCCAACCGATCGGGATACAGTTGCCCGGCGTGCGCCGCTTTTCGGATTTTCTCGGCAAGCCGAACGCAAAAGCTTCGTACAAAGTTGCGGCGGAGGATTGGGATTATCACCGATCGGAACCCTCTGAGACTGCCAGCGCGCAAACGCATGAATTGAGCGACGATGAACTATTGACGATGCTCCAGGAAGCCGCATTCGCGTATTACTGGGATGGAGCGGAACCGCATTCGGGCATGGCGTATGAGAACGTGCCGGGCGATGACCGGATTGTTGCGACCGGGGCATCGGGAATGGCAATCTGCGCATTGATCGTCGGCGTGAACCGGGGCTTCATCACGCGCGCGCAGGGCCTCGGACGAATCGAAAAGATGGTGAGCTTTTTGGAGACGGCGCCGAGATATCACGGTGCGTGGTCGCACTACATGGATGGCGCGACGGGGAAGACGATGCCGGTGTTTGGGATGCTCGACGATGGAGGCGACCTGGTGGAAACGTCGTTCCTGATGCAGGGATTGCTGGCGGCGCGGCAGTACTTCAACGGCGCGAGCGAGAGGGAGCACCGAGTGTACGAGCAGATTACGCGTCTCTGGGAGACGGTGGAATGGGACTGGTACCGGGAGAACGCGAACGGCCGATATCTTTACTGGCATTGGTCGCTGCAATGGAGCTTTGAGATTCATCATCCGCTGATCGGATTCAACGAAACCATGGTGACCTACCTTTTGTCCATGGCGTCTCCCACGCATGGCGTGCCGGCTGAGATGTACTACTCGGGCTGGGCAAGCCAGGAGCAGGGCGCGCAAAACTACAGGCAAGGGTGGTCAGGCACCACCGATGGGAATCATTACGCAAATGGGCACACCTACTACGGAATCAAACTTGATGTAGGCGCGGGGCACGGCGGGCCACTGTTTTTCACCCATTACTCGTACCTGGGTTTTGATCCTCACCAACTGCGCGACCGTTACACCGCATCGTATTTCGAGAACAACCGCAACATTGCTCTCATCAATCGCGCTTACTGCATTGCCAATCCCAAGCACTACATGGGCTATGGGCCGGACGCGTGGGGATTGACTGCGAGCGACACGCCGGCGGGCTATGAGCCTTCAGCTCCTGACGAAAGAGACGATCATGGAACCATGACCTTGACGGGCGCGTTGGCCTCATTCCCATACACGCCGGATGCATCGATGCAGGCGCTGAAGCACTACTACCGTGATCTGGGCGGCGAATTGTGGGGGATCTACGGTCCGCGGGATGCTTACAATCCGACCGAAGGATGGGTGTCTCCCATTTACATGGGCCTGAACCAGGCGCCGATTGTCGTGATGGTGGAGAATTATCGCACCGGTTTGGTGTGGAAGAACTTCATGGCCAATCCTGAGATCCAGGAGATGCTGAAGAAACTCGATGCGGAGCGCGGCAACTGAAGCCAATTGGACGGACGCTTCGGATTACGGCGCCAATGTGGGCATCATCGCGCCGATGGGGACGAGTCCCACGTGTCCGACAAGCGGCCTATTCGGCCAAGTGACGACAAGCCCGTCGATCAGGACCGACCTAAGCAAGGTTTGTATCTCACCACTCTGGCGGCGCCTGCGTTGGGAGAAACGGCCTCGGACATGAAGTGAGATATATAGATCGCGTCCCTTGGCCCCAGCATTCGTACGAAGGTTCTCAACAGTCTTCAGCTACTGCACAAGCTTAATCGGCGCGCGCCAGAACGCCGCCTTCTGCGTCGAGGGATCGAGGACCGTGACCTGGCAGTCGTACTCTCCGCGCGGCAGAGTGTCCACGCCCAGATCGAAGTTCAGCGGCATCGTGCCCAGCCGGCTCGTCGCGCTCGGGAGCGATCGATTTCGGCGGCGTTTCAAACAGTTTCTTCCCGCCCTGATACAAACTGACAAACGCAAAGAGCGGCTGTCGCGCGTCGGCGCCGGCTGTCTGGCTCGCCGCGGACGCCGCAGTCTGCGCCGGCTGCTGCTTGTACGCCTGGAAGTACACGTAAATCTGGTGGCCCGTGCCAAACACGCGCGTCACGCTGGGAATCAACTTCTTTCCATCCTGCACCAGCGGATTCGACCGCATCATCCTTCGCCCGGTCCTTTGCCTTCGCCGCGTCGTAGATCGCGTCCTTCAAATCCACGCGCTGGCTGCTCAGCACCACGGCGCTCATCGGAATGCGCTTCTCTTCCTTATTCAGGTTGGGAATCACAAACGTCGTCTGATAGGTGCCGATTCTGCCCGTCTCATCGTCGCGCGCCAGAAACTTGATCATGTATTTGCCCGGCAGCAGCGTAAATCCGGTGTCGTATTCGATGGGCCGCTTGGCCAGCTCCTGCCGCCGTCTCGTCAGACAGCTTGATGTTCACGTTGTCGCGCACATTCTGAACCGTCGTCCCGCCGACCAGATCCTTGATCTCGCCGACAAAGTCGATGCGCGTATACTCCGCGCCGCCGCGCTTGGCCAGCGCCAGTTCCCGGCCCGGAATCTTCACGATGATGGGCACAAAATACTCCGCGCGGTTGAGCTGGAAGTAATCGATCTCCATCGCAATCGTGAGATCGGTGATCGGATCTTCGAGCATCAGCGCGTCTTCAAGCTGGCGCTCGCGGTCCACGTCGTTGAACTTGCTGAACACCTTGTCGGCGTAGTAGCCCTGGCGGTAATCGAGCTTCGCCTCCTGGTTGCTCGCGAGCGAAATCCTGATGCGCCGGAACTTGCCGTTCGGATCGCGTGTTCGTCGTGTAGTAGCCCAGAATGTAGTAGTCGGAAATCGCCTGCTGCGCCTGCACAATGCCGCGCGTCAAGATCGTTGTTATCGAGGAATGCCTTGCCGCCCGTGTCGCCGGCCAGCGCATACAGCGTGTCCTGCGACTGCTGGAAGTTGGTGGTCAGCTGCCTGCGCCGACGCTCCCGTGTACATCGCCTGCCCGCCCGGCGAGCCCTGCGTCGCATCGCCCATCGGCGCCTGCGCCACCAGCCCGCGCGCATCCACCGTCCAGATGGCAACGCCCGGCCTTGATCGCCGCATCCGCCGTCGCGTGCATCTGCGCCTGGTTGTCGATGCCGTTCAGGCGCAGGCCGCTGGCAAAGTAAATCAGCGACTTCTTCTCGTTCACCTGCCCCAGCATCTTCGCCGCCGTCTGCAGCGCCGAAAGCTGCCGGTCGGTGTTGAAGACGTTGAACTCGCTGTCGTCCTGCCCGAAGGCCGCGCCGGTATCGGCGCTGCTGGCGTCGTCGACGCTGTCGGCCGAGCCCTGGCCTTCGCCCACCACCATCGTCTCCAGAATGCTCAGCAGCCGGTTGCGGTCGGCGGTAAAGTCCTGCAGAATGTCCACCGATCCGCCGTTGTAGCGCATGATCGACACCAGATCGACGGTCGTCATCTGCGTGCGCACAAACTGCTCCGCCGCCGAAAGCGCGCGCATCTGATCGGCCGGCGGCAGCGACGTCATGTCGAAATAGAGCGCCAGCAGCCGGTGATTCTTGTAGCGCTCGTCTGTCCATCGTTTCCGGCGCAATCTGCGTGCGCACCAGCCGGTTGTAAATCGTCACGTCTTCCGTTCGCCGGCGTCTCCGGCGGCAGCGGCTTGGCCATCTCCGTCAGATCCTGGTGCTCGCAATAGCGAATCGTCTGCGGCGCGCCGTCCTCGGTCAGCGTAAAATCCTTCGCCGTGAGCCCGTGAATGAAGTTGCCCTGCTTGTCCTTCACCTCGACGGCTTCAATCACCAGGTTCGACTTAACCGTGAGCGTAAAGCTCTGCGTCTCGCCCGGGCCCTTGTTCTGGCCCACCTGCTGCGCACCGCGAGCCGGCAGCAGCCGCAAACAGAAGAACGAGATGCGCTCAGGTTTCGCATCATCAGCAACCTCAGATGAATGGTGAGTTGCAGACTGCGCATCTGCGCCCGGCGACACCGGCAGACCGAACTGCGTGCTGCTCACGTCGTTGTTCCAACTCGAAAACGCCGCATGATTGAACGTGTTCGTCGAATTCACCGACAACGTCGAGATACAGCTTGCCATGCGGCCGAAACGTGCGCGCCAGCTGAGCTGTTCAACGTGAATTGATCCGGGCCCGGTAATCGAATCTCTGCCCGCCGTCCCCCACTGTCCGGCAACCGGCGCCGCAAACGCCGCCGCATTCAGGTGCGCATTCGCCCTGTGCTGTAGATCGACGCGCCGGTCAGATCGGGCCGGATGATGTTGCTGAATCCCGTGCCCGGAACCGCGGCCGGATAAAGCGGCGTCTCCGGCAGTCCCGTTCCGAAGATCAGCGTGCCCAGCACCGTCCACTCCTTCAGCGCCCTGCCTCGCCAGCCGCCCAGCAACGTGCCGCCTTCCAGTCCCTGGCCGCTGGTGTATTGCGCCTGCACGTTCAGCAATTGGCGCTGATCGAAGCTCGAGAGCGACGCGCTCCGCCCGCGGATCGAGCCAGTTCTGCGCGACCGCCGCCGATGGAGTCGTCAAGTTCGCCGATTGCGTCCTGCCTCCGCTCGCGATCGTGTGCCCCTGGCCGCCCAGATACGCATCGTCGTCGATCGACTTCGAATAGGTGTAGGTCAGCGACGCCGCAAATCCGCCGCGCAGCCTGCGCCGCAATTGCAATTGCCCCGCATTGCGAATCGAGTTTCCGTTCGAAGTTTCGTAGGTAAATCCCGACGGGCAGCTCGGACACGGATTCGCTTCGCCCAGCGGATAGCTGTTGGGCAAAATCTCCTGCGGGCCGTGCGTTCCCTTTGTTCCGAGGTAGGTCGCCGTCATCTGCAGCGCAAAGGGCAGATCGCGCTGCACGCGAAATTGCCAGTTCTGCACATAGCCGATGCGGAAGTTCGGATCGATGCCGAATACGTCGCTGGTGACGGACGAGCACGGAGTGAATCCGTTGGCCAGCGTCAGCGGGCATGCCGCGCTGTTCTGCACGCTCAGGCTCTTCGAGAGCGGCGCCTGCTGCGCCAGCTGCAGCACGATGTTCTGATACACCGAAGTGTCGGGATAGATGCCGTAGCCCGCGCGGATCACCACCGTCGACGCGGGAATCGGCCGCCAGGTGATGCCGATGCGCGGCTCGATCATGCGTCCGGTCGGGCCGGATCAGCGACGCCGGATAATGCTCGCCCGTCACCGATCCCACCGGATCGCTGCCCAGCACCGGGCGCCACGGCCGTAAATCCGCTTGCCACATCGAGGTTCACCAGGCGCCCAAACAACTCCGTGATCGGCGCGCTGTAGTCCCAGCGCACTCCCGCATTGATGGTCAGAATCGGCAGCACGCGCCAGTCGTCGTTAAAGTATGCCGAATACACCGGCTCGCGAAAATATTTGTCCGCGTTGCCATAGGCGATGGAGCTCGTGTCGGGAACGCCGATCAGAAAATCCGCAAGGTCGGAGCCGCTGGCCGCACTTGCCGCCGCTGCTTGCGTCGCCGCGCCGGTAAACGTGAACGTGCCGCGCGGATTCTGCTGAGAGAACTCGTTGTACTCCTGCTTGCGGAATTCGCCCCCGATCGTGATGTTGTGTTTGCTGTGGTAGATCAGCGTCGACGCCGTCAATGAGTCGGTGCGGTTGCGGTTGAATGCGCTGTTGCCGTCGCTCAAATCCGGCAAAGCCTGACACGAAACTCAGCGCCGGCGGACCCCAATTGGCCGGGTCCTGATCGTTGCCGTTGATGCCCGCCAGGCCTGAGACATTCGATGCGATTCTCAAAGTTAGGCGTCACCTCGGTGCGCATCCGGCTGAAAGTATAGTTGGTGAACAGAAACACGCGCGGCTTGAGCCGATGCGACCAGTGAACGCCGGAGTTGATGCCCAGCGTGCCCGTCTGGTCCACAAAGCCAAACAGGTTCACGCTGTCGGACCGCGTGCTCTGCAAGCTGAAATTCCCGTAAACCTCGTCTTTGCGTCCAAGGTTCTTGTCGAGCCGGAATTGCGGCGCATCCTGGTGCGTGTTGTTCAGCACCGGCGCCTGGTAGTTGTAGTTCGACACATTGGCGATGTTGGGCAGCGGATAAAGCTGCAGCAGCGCCGCCGCCTGCGGGCTCACCGGCACCTGGTTGCCGGGGTACGGCGTGCCGGTCGCAGGATTGTAGATCGTCACCGGCTGCCCCAGCGCATTCGTCAATCCGGCCAGGTTGCCGTTTCGTTCGGCCTGGTCGGCACAAGGCCGGTAACGATCGTTGCGTTGCTGTTGCGCGTCCACTGGTATGTAGCAAAAAAGGTTGGCCCGCGCGGCAGCAGGTGCGGAATCTTGAGCGGCCCCTGCAGCGCAACTACGCCGGTGAAGTTGTTAAAAGTCGGCTTTGCCGGCTCGACACCGCTCAGCGAATACGCCGCGCATCCAGCGCCGAATTATCCTCGCCAACCACGACGCCGCCCGTGTACAACCCCCTGGTTCCCGAGCGCGTGTTGCCGAAAGCCGCGTTCGTCGCGTACTGCGATGTCGCCGCGTTGTTCACGCTGCCCTGCACCAGAAAGCCGTCGGCGCTCTGCTCGTTTTCTTCGGGCGCCTTGGGAATTTCAGTGGGCGCGCTTTCCAGCGCGGGTTTCTGCGCCTCCGGACTCTTTAGTAGCCGGTGTCGGCGCCTGCGGCAACTCCTGCGTCGGTTTCGCAATCTGCGACAACGCGCTAGTCTGGTCCACCGGCAGCAGCTTCAGTTCCCAAACCGCCGCAGGCATATTCGGCGCAATCGTCACGTCGTCATGGATCGTCGCGAAGCACTGCATCTCGATCTCAATCGTCCACTTCCCGTCTGCCAGATCGTCGAACTTGATACGCGCCATCCTGGTCGGAAACCGCTGTGAGCTTCTTCGTACCCTGCGTCGCCGTGATCGTCGCTCCGGGCAGCGGCAATCCTCCAAACGTCACCACTCCGCGATACTCCGACGCCGCAACCGTTGCGGCGCAGCTGAGCAACGTCACCAGGCACAAGACAGAAATCTTGACTACGCTTCGCCAGTGCATTCAGCAGTTCCCGTCTAGTGCAAGTTCGGCGAAAGATGGTCGATATGATCCACAATGATCTCCTCGACCTGTCCTTTTTGCGATTCCAGCTTTAGGCCTAACTGCTCCTTCAGTGCTCGATAAATGGCGGCTCCGCATTCCGCTCGCCATTAATTCGGCGTTGGCTGTTCAATCTGATCAATCACGATCACATCAGCCGGCGCCTTGGTCGATTCCAGCTTGAGCCCGAGTTGCTCCTGCAGCGCCGTGAACAGCGATGGTCCGGGGTTGTCTTGCGCAGACGCGTTTGCGCCCTCAGCTCCTGGATCGCCCATTTTCGTCATCGCCGGACCCGCATCGTCCGGCGTCCAGGTCAGTTTGTAATCGTAGTTGCCAGTCAGTCCGGTCTTATCCACGACAGTGCGCCCCAACTGCCCCGACAGCACGTGTGCCAGGAACTCCACGCCAGTGCCTGTCGATTCAATCTGCCCGCGGCCTCGCATCATCAACATGTGGCTCCCCGGCCTCGGAGGTTGCCCGGGGCCCGGCGGCGGACCTGGAGGCGGACCGGGTGCTGCATCATCCGCCGGCTTCGTCGCTTGCATCTTGACACCGCCTTTGGCCACCACCAGTTCATACACGGTCAACTCCCTGGTCTCGTGATGAAACTTCAGTTGAAAGCGATCCTCAAGCAGGGGTACGAGCATTTGCCGGCGCTGGTTCATCTTGAGGTCTTTCAACATGGGCGCATCCTCAGGAGCAACTTTGGCCTCAATGTCGAACATCGCCGTCTTTGTCCAACTCGGCTCGCCCAGCACATGATCGTCTTCTACACCGAAGGCCTCGCGGACAATCATGAGTAAGGGCACACCCGTGATACTCATGCCGTCCGGCGTAAACATCAACATCGAACCACGATGATCGGGGTTGCCAGGCTTGACCGTAGACACTTCGAACACGGGGAGCGCTGCTGCGCCTGCTGGTGTTTGCGCCGCCTGGCTCTGGCTGGCGCCAGCCGGCGGGGCCGAAGGGGCAGGAGCGTGCGGGTTCGCCTGCGCCTGCAAGCCGCGCACCGCAAGAAAGACACTGGCGGTGAGAAACGCGATTGCACAAGGTCCCGGAGATCTTGTTACTTTGTCCATCCTGTGCGCAGCCCGGGTTGAGGTAGATTTCGCGAAATACCGCCAGGGGAAGCCGACTTGTACCTCTGGCCTGTTGAGGGACGTCTCATGTCAGACGTTTGGACCATAGCTTTTGTTCGCTGCTGTGGGGGATATTTTTTCTGGCCCGCGTCATCAGATCCGAGAACTGGTTGCATAAATGTTACTCGACGAGCGAGGGAGATTCCCTCAGGGGCTAAAGCCCCGGATTCTATGCGTCTCTGACGGCACGGCTGAAGCCGTGCCCTTTCAAAACACGAATTATGCAACCAGTTCTAGTTCGGCGACGGTTTCTCCACATGGTCGATCACAATCACGTCGTCCATTGCCTTGGTCGCCGTGAACTTCAGCCCAAGTTGCTCCTGCAGCGCCGTATATAAACTCGGCGGCGCGTTGGGATTATCTCCCGCGGGCGGCTGCACCGGTCCATTGGTCCCGCGGAACTGCGCAAACTGCGAGTCGTCCGGCGTCCACTTCAAGTGGAAGTCGTACCTGGCGGTCAATCCCGTCTGATCGACAACAGGCTTGTCCATTACGCCCGATTGCATCCAGCTCCCGAATTCCTTCATCGTCATGTTGCCCACGTGGAGATCGCCAAAGCCCGCCAGCCCGAATCCCTGTGGGTCATTCGGCCCCGACGATGTCTCTTTCATCTTGGGCCCGCCGGAGGCAACCTGGATTGCGTACACCGCAAGCTCTCGCTGTTCGTGGTGAAACTTTAATGCGAATCGATCAGCCAGCAGCCCTTGAATCATCTCACCCATCTGCTTGATGCTCGGCCTTCCAGGCACGTCTGCCACACCGTCAATATCGTAAAGATCGGTGCCAAGCCAGTCTGGAGCGCCGATGATCTGCTTCGCATGCATTCCATACGCTACGGCAATCAAGTCGTCCACGTTGGTGTGAAACGTTCTCGTGTGCGTGCCGTTAAATCCGAATCCCTTCCCCGGCTGGTTCGGCTGGCTCGGCTTAATCGTTGCCACGTCGAATTTCGGGTGGGCATCCGCCGCCATTGGTTTGATCGGCTCAGGAATCGGCCACGCCGCATCCTCCGTCACACGCGCTAAATTGAGGTCCAGTGATCCTGGGCCCTGTGTCCATTTGCCGGTCAGGGTTTTCCCGTCCGGTGACATCGCTCCTTCATACGATCCACCGATGGCATCGATCGAGTACTTGAACACCCCGCCTTCAAAGCTGGCCTTATCCGCCATCATGGGTTGCCCACCCTGGTCGATGCTGTAGTCCGCAACTTTCAAATTGCCTTTATCGTCCTTCGTGATCTTGTTCTCGATACGCAGATCGCGATTTGCCTGCGGAATATGCAGCGTTCCCTGCCAGATCCCCACAATGTTCGTCGGCGAAGCTACCTGTGCCGCCGAACTCGGCCCGGCCGGTGGAGCCTGTGTACTCTGTGCCGCCGGCGCAGGAGCTTGTGCTCCCGAGCCCACTCCGCCCCCCATCATCAGTCCGGCAATCGCAATACCCGACAGCCACAACCACCAATTCATCGATTTCTGGCTCTCACCCATCTCACACCCCTCCCGCTTCGTCTTCATGGGAAAAGATCCCCTCTCGCGCCCGTCCTTGCGAAGTCGCAGAAAACGCAAACCACCAGTCTTTCCAGGCATTCGAGAAGGATACATGGAAAGGACGAACCGGCTCCTCCTTTGTTGCGCGATTCACCAGATTTTTGCGACCGGTTTCCCGAGTTATTGACTCATACGAGCGCCGACAACAACGCTTTCCCATCGAAAAACCGCTCTCTGGTTCCCTCGGACCCTCGGTCCCTCAGTTCCTACCTCATCAGTCCTCCGACGGCCGCACCACAGTGATCGCGACATTCAGAGACGCTTTACCTCAAACACCTCAGTAGGGCTCTCGTGGCTTGACTCATCTGCTTATCCTCTGTTTCAAATGGCCGGATATTCCAAGTTTTGCAGCGAACTGGCGAGCCTCTGCTTCACGAGATTCCTTCACACGCCCATACTGGACGAAAAATGCGTGTACGACTTCCGGGGGCGCTGTATCAGGCGATCCGTTGTGGAATGGCGGGTCCGGAGCGTACTCGATCTCCAACTGAATCTCTTGTGCGACCTTATCGTTGCGGAGCATTGAGGCAATTTTCAATGAGCCGTCCAGCCCAGCGGTAACGCCCGCTGTACTGATGTAGTTGCCATCGACGACCACCCGCGATTTGACCGGGATCGCACCGTAGTAGTGAAGAAGATCCCATGCTGCCCAATGAGTGGTAGCCTGCCGGCCACGCAAAATGCCGGCAGCCCCGCAAAGCATGGCGCCGGTACAAACTGAAAAGACATATCTACCGGAGTTCGCCTGATTCCTAATTAGCGAAAGTATCTCCTCATCTTCCATCAGTGCTTGCTGCCCCAGACCACCCGATACAAGCAACAGATCGAGCGGAGGCGCTTCGGGAATCGTCATTTCAGGAGTGAGGATAAGGCCCTTCACATCTCGGATTGGAGCATTCGTCTTTGAAATCACGTGCACGGTTGAATTGGGAATACGTGACAGGACGTCGAAAGGGCCTGTGAAATCGATCATCCCATTACTCCACCACGTCGTGATGCGCGGTAAAGCCCGTGTCGATGAATGCTTTCAGGTTCTCGCGGATCGCTTCGCGTCCATGCCAATCGGCAACGCCGAGATTGCAAGCTGCATCTTCCGTAAAGCAGTCGAAGCCTTTGCCGAAGGTCTTGTCATCGATTTCTTTCCAGAATGCCGATAGCCATTCCGGCGCTCCCGATCTCCGGCGATAGCTGCCCTTGGGGGCAGAGGCCAAAGACGACTACTTGCTAACGAATCCCACGATTAGAAACGTGAAAGCTGTGGTGAGGAGTACAACACGCCAGCGGTGAAGCCGATCCCATCTACGCCGGTAAGTCTTCCAATCGGGAGGCGGAGTGGACTTAATACGGTTGTTGATCGGCACGAGGGCGATGACCGAATACAAACTCGCCAACATCCACAAAACGGCCGATGTAGCGATCCAGATTGGTAAGCGGCCAGATTGGTGCCATTGGATTACAACCTCGGCTAAAGTAAGCAAAAATACAAGAATGTACCAAAACGGCATGAAGCTCCCCAGCACACGAGCGAGGGCGCTTGCGGCTGGCAGATGAACATCCTCCGGAAGTTTATTGAGCGTTGGATGAACAAACGCGGCGATGGCCAGCTCACATCCAACCATCAATCCAGCGACGATAATTGCAACGACATTTAGGACTTCCATCATGAATTTCTCCATAAACAACACCTTGGATTGAGTTAAGGTTTCTTCCTCCGAAGACCATGTCGGGTTACTTTCGTCAACGAGGGTCTTCGGAGCCATTGTTCTACGCGTCTTTGAGTATCTCCCTCCGGTACTTCGGTGCAACGGCCATCACTTTCTTTAAGCGCAGTCGAGTATGCTGGGGCGGCCTTGTTAGCTACTCACGTTCGACAAGAACGGTCAGAGGCATTTCTCTCAAATGGCTTGGATCAACAAGAGGACGGCGACAAGCATCACCGCGCAGGTTGCGCCATGAACAGAGAGCGCTTTCGACCTCGACCCGCCCGACTCCAGAATGATTGACATGTCGCCGAGAGGGATGATGGCGAAAGCGAGGAGCGTTATGCCTACCAGCCGGCTGTCGGCGGTCAGCATCATGGTCAGCAGAACCAATCCGGATGCGACGTCCCGAATTCCTTTAGGACGTAGCCAGGTACGAGTGTCAGCATCGGATGCAGGCGGCTTTAGACCAAACGATCCTGAGATTCGCTCAGGAGACAAAAGGTAGAAACAACCGATAACAATGATCCCCGCAGCTATGAGAGCCGTCAGGATGAGCGGGATAGCGTTGTGCATAAACTGTCTCATTGTTAGAAAAGATAGCAACGCCATATTGATGCGAAGCATTCGCAAAAAGTTTCACGGATCCCACCGTTGTTCCTAGCAGTGCTATAATTCCTATCAATGGCAACGACGCTGGGAGCTAACCGGATTGCGGAACGAAAACTGCGTGACAGGCAGGCCCGCCGGGCACAGATTATCAGTGCCGCACGACGAATCGCGGAACTCGAAGGGTGGTCCAACGTAACCGTTCGGCGGCTATCCGACGAAATTTCATACAGCCAACCCGTCTTGTACGCTCATTTTGGAAGCCGCGAAGGAATTCTCGCCGCGGTTGCTATCGAGGGTTTCCAGGAGCTGGGCCTGGCTTTGGAGAAGGCACGGAAACGGGTTAAGCGTGGAAATACGGTCGAATCGGTCGCAGCCGCATATCTGGAGTTCGCCGCGTCTTCACCCGCACTGTATGAAGTGATGTTTTCGCTCAGCCTGAGCGTACCATTCGGTGAAGCGGCTACTCCTCCGGAGCTGCGATTCGCGTTTGCCCAACTCCTGGAGTTGTTTCAGGGGCAGAGCTCGAAGTCAGAGGTTCTATCGGAACTGTTTTGGGCGAGCCTCCATGGTATCGCCGAGCTCACAAGAACCAAGCGATTTCCGCGCAGCCGTCAGAAAGAGCGCGTGAGGACGCTCGTCGAGCTCTTCACTTTCCCAAGATGAAACGGCACAGGGGGTGAAAGCGCGATGAGTGTAATATGCGCGCTCTCGTCTTTTCGCGAGCTAGGCGAGATGAGTCCTCACAAACGCACATTGCTTCTGGAGAATGATTTCGAGGGGACGAGAGCCAAGACCCGAAACATAAGCTCTCAAAATGGGCGGTAAAACTCTTATTGCACCCATATCGAACAACCCCAGATTTCGTTGTCACTTTAGGTCCATACGTTCTATAAGTCTTTTGGAATGTGTGGCGGGGACGACGGGGCTCGAACCCGCGACCTCTGCCGTGACAGGGCAGCGCTCTAACCAACTGAGCTACGTCCCCTCTGCAATTTCAATTGCTTAGCGCAAATCGCAGAATTTACCGTCTTTTTTTACTGTCCACTCCTTCGCCTATATCCATATTTTCCACCGGATTTAACCGAATTCGGGGATAAATGGACAGTATGGACAGTAAGCTAAAACCCCAGGTCTCTGTCCATCACAAGCGAAAGCGAACCGCGAAGTTGTCACCACTTCGTTGTTCAAATTGTACCAAACAAATCGGCCTAGCGAAGATGGTCTGCCCGAAGGCTGGAGAAACCTCGCAAACGAAGAGCCTCGGTTCGGGATTTGGGTCAGGCGTCGATATGATCGGACCGACGACGCATGCAGAGCCAACATTTCGGTTCGATCTGCTGCCAGTGCCTCAAGCCAACCCTGATATGGGTGGTGAAAAGGTCCGGGCAGCCTATCGAAGCGCGCAGAGGCGCCGCTTGACAACCCCATCTCGGTTAGGTCCCATCTAATCCGCATCGTGTGGGAATCGTCGGCACACAGGGGCGTTGCCTGCTTCAGCTTCAGAAACGAGAGACCGTATGGCGAGTGATCCAAGCACCACTTTTTGGGGGGAATTGTCGGCGTGTGAGCATTTCGTGCAGTTTTACCAGGACGATCAGGCGTTCGTAGGGACGCTGGCCGATTTTATCGCCGACGGGTTAAGTGCAGGCGAGGCCGTCGTCTTAATTGCCACGCCCAGGCATCGCGACGAAGTTGAGGCGAACCTGCTCGTGATGGGCATCGATGCAACAACGGCAAAGGCGCAAGATCGCTTTATTGCTCTCGACGCGAAAGAGACCATGGACAAGTTCCTGGTGAACGGTTGGCCAGACGATATTCGCTTTACAGCCGTCGTCACCGAGATCATCGCGCGAGCGAAGCGCACCGGCACAAAAGTCCGAGTCTTTGGAGAAATGGTCGCGCTGATGTGGGCAGAGGGACATTGCGGCGCGACAGTTCGGCTCGAGCATCTTTGGACCGCGATGTGTCAGAGAGAGTCCTTCCCGCTCTTCTGCGCCTACCCTAAGGCTGGCTGCACTGAGAACGCTTCCGAATCCATGGCTCGTGTTTGTGCCGCTCATTCGAGAGTGCTGACAGCTGACTAGCGAGACGAGTCGGAGGGACGAGAGCCGCAGACGACAGACCCTGCCAAGGGGCGAATTCCCGCGGAGGGTCCTTTCTTTGGACCAAAGAGCGAATGACCTCCGGCCAGACAGTGGTCAGGAATTCGTACTCGTGGTTGATTCGCCCCCGCCACCGATCCTCTGACTGAGCACTGACGGCACGTTGCTCTATGCCCGTGATCTGTGGCACTCCCGGAGAACTGACCAGGAAGTGGAACGGAGATCGCTCTACACGTTGCGTTGCTCGAAGAGGAATACGGGCGGCGCAGGATGTCGTCAGACGAGGGCCGCCGTGCAGCGCGGCGAACCCTAGGCGGGGTGGAGCAGGCGAAACAGGCACACCGCGATCAGCGCGGGATTGTCTGGTTGGAGCAGACGCGCCAGGACCTGCGGCAAGCGTGTCGGATCTTCGCTCGCAATCCGGGGTTCACTCGCAGCAGGGGGTGCGATGCACGAGGTCGGTGCTCCTCTATCCGGGCTCGATCTCCACTTTGTCGGCCGGCTTCGGTGATCCATACCGGCCGACACTCCATTGGGGTATACAAACGAAAAGCCCCTTGGAAGAGTGCCCCAGATGGGCCTTAGTTCTTAACTGGATTCAGTTTTCTCCGACGAGGGAAAGAAAGTTGGGTCACTTATGACAATCAAGGTGTGCGTTGCGGGTGCTACGGGCTGGGTTGGCCAGGCGCTGGTCAAAGAGATTCTCGGCTCCAACCAATTCACGTTGGCCGGTGCAATCTCCAGAAGCGCTGCGGGACAGGATATCGGAACGTGTCTGGGCCTTCAGCCTGCTGGAGTGATTGTTTCGAATTCTCTTGGCGATGCCCTCTCGCAGCCTACCGACGTAATTGTGGATTACACATCGCCGGGCTCGGTGAAAGAGCGAACATTGAAGGCGCTCGGCTGTGGCGTTCGCGTAGTGATCGGCACGTCCGGATTGACAGCCGCCGATTACTCCGAAATCGATGAAACAGCCAGGAGAAATAGCGTGGGAGTGATCGCCGCGGGCAACTTTTCCATTACCGCTGCTCTTGCTAAACAGTTCGCTCTTGTTGCAGCGAGATATCTGCCATCCTGGGAAATCATCGACTACGCGCACGCGGATAAGATGGACGCTCCGAGCGGAACCACACGCGAATTGGCAGAGGAACTCGCTTCCATTGCGCGAAATCGGATCGAGATTCCAATTGCAGAAACCCACGGTAATCCGCAATCTCGAGGCGCTACCATAGCCGGAACCCAGATCCATTCAATACGTCTCCCGAGCTTTGTCATTGCATTTGAAATACTCTTTGGATTACCAGATGAGCGTCTGACGATTCGTCACGACGCCGGTCCTGGCGCGATGCCATACGTGGCGGGCACGAAGCTTGCAATCGAAAAAGTGATGACGACAAACGGGCTGATACGGGGCCTGGACCATTTGTTATTCGACAACCATGCCGGATGGGGAGACTTGAGTCAGCCGTGACAAGTTGCACGGAATCTCCGATGGCTACTTCTCTAAGAATTTAACGTTGGCTCCGTGTTGCGACCGACCCGCTGTTGGAGCAATCTGCACCGCCAGGAGCTTTCCTTATGATGCAGTCATTTCTTCCACCTTATTCACAAGCGGCAGTGGATGATTTGCGCCGTCGCCTACGTCAAACCCGATGGCCGCAGATTGTTTCTGACGCCGACTCGTCTATGGGGGTGGATCGTGGGTTCCTCCAGGATTTGTGCGGCTACTGGATGAATACATTTGATTGGAAATCGCAACTGGACCGGGTTGCAACCCTCAACCACTACCGTTACCAGGCCAGGGAAGGGTACATCCACTTCATCCATGAGATAGGGAAAGGTCCATCACCGTTGCCGCTGATTCTCACCCACGGCTGGCCCGGATCGTTTCTGGAGATGCTCAAGATTCTGCCGCTTCTGACGGATCCCGCGGCTTACGGCCACGATGCAGCCGATGCGTTCGACGTCGTCATCCCATCGCTTCCCGGTTTCGGATACTCCGACACGCCAGAGCAGCCAGGGATGAACTTCTTCCGGGTCGCGGAGATCTGGGCGGAATTGATGGGCGCTCTCGGGTATGAACGGTTTGCGGTACAGGGCGGAGACCTCGGAGCCGGCGTGAGCACGGCATTGGGACTGCGCTACAGCAAGCGCATCATTGGTATCCATCTCAATTACATCCCTGGATCCTATCGTCCTCATCTGCTTCCCGGTGAAGCACCAACAGCAACCGAAGGGCAATTTCTCGCAAGCGCTGCAACATGGTTCGATGAAAACGGCGCCTATGCGCACCTGCAGGGAACGCGTCCGGCCACTCCTGGCTATGCGCTCAACGATTCGCCAGCCGGCCTGGCAGCGTGGATTGTAGAGAAATTCCGCGAATGGTCCGATTGCGAAGGGGATGTTTACCGCAGCTTTTCACGCGATGAGCTGCTCGCAAACGTCACGCTCTACTGGATGACGCAGACCATTTCCTCTTCTTTTCGTATGTATCACGAGGGCAGAAAGGCCCCGCTCCGCTTCACCTCTGACGATTTTGTTCATGTCCCATGTGCGGTAGCACATTTTCCGAAAGAGATCGTATTCCCGCCGCAAGAATGGGTTGAACGTGGCTACAACGTGCAGCGCTGGACGGAGATGCCAAAGGGCGGGCACTTCGCCGCTGACGAACAACCGGATCTCCTGGCAGCGGACATCCGTTCCTTCTTCAGACCACTGCGACAGTAAAAGCCAACCGGCCTCACGCTTTCAACTGGTGCCACCAAGCCCAATGCGCCCATCAAGTCAAATTCCGAGTTTGGGCAGAGGTCCATGGAGCAGAGGTCATGGGTTTGCATTCTCGGGAAGTTTTGGGGAATCCATGGGTATGGAAAGGGGCGCACAGTAACGCTTGGAAATCGGTTAAGAGGGGGCGTAGTTCAGCTGGTTAGAACGCCTGTCTGTCATGCAGGAGGGTCGCGCGTTCGAGTCCCGTCGCTCCCGCCAGAACTTCGGTCTTAGAACCGCGGAGGACCGGAAAGCGATTCAGGGATGCCATCCAACCGCGGGGTCTATGTCGTCGGAGAGCCTCACCTACAAACGTCTGTCTACGGCACAGACGCCCGCAAGCTCGACCGGCTGTGGATTCACAAAATACTTTCGCTGGAAGTACAGCGCCAGGTTCACCAGAGCAATCATGACAGGTACTTCAACGAGAGGCCCAATGACCGCCGCGAAAGCGGCTCCGGAGTTGATGCCAAAGACTGAAACAGCAACAGCGATTGCCAGCTCGAAATTGTTTGAAGCGGCAGTAAAGGAAAGCGTCGTCGTTTTCGAGTAGTCGGCGCCAAGCTTCCGCCCCATGTAAAACGACACCAGGAACATAACCACGAAGTAGATCAAGAGCGGTATGGCGATCCTTAGAACGTCCAGAGGCAGACGAACGATGTAGCTGCCCTTGAGAGAGAACATCAGCACGATGGTGAACAACAGAGCGATCAGCGTCAGCGGGGCGACTCGGGGCACGAAGTTCTGGTCGTACCACTGGCGCCCTTTGGCACGAACCAGGGCGGTGCGTGTCAGAAGCCCTGCGATGAACGGGATGCCGAGATAGATGAAAACGGTCTTTGCGATCTCACCGATGGAGACGTTGACTTGAACTCCGCGCAGGCCCAACCAGCCGGGCAGCACCGTGATGAACACCCAGGAATAGACCGAGTAGAAGAAAACCTGAAACAGAGAGTTGAACGCCACCAGCCCGGCTGCGTATTGTGTGTCACCTTTTGCTAGTTCGTTCCACACGATCACCATGGCGATGCAGCGTGCGAGCCCGATCATGATGAGGCCCGCCATGTACTCCGGGTAGCCACGAAGGAACACTACTGCCAGTGCGAACATGAGAACTGGGCCGATCAGCCAGTTCTGAACGAGCGAAAGGCCGAGCACCCGCTTATTGCGGAAGACCTCGTGCAGTTCTTCGTAACGTACCCGCGTGAACGGCGGGTACATCATCAGGATCAGTCCCGCTGCGATTGGGATTGAAGTCGTGCCGACTCTGAAGCGGTTCAGGAACGGCACGACACCGGGGGCAAGCCAGCCCATGGCCACACCGAACGCCATGGCGGCAAAGATCCATCCCGTCAGATAGCGATCTAGAAAAGACAACCGACTCTTTTTCACTGTTGCCCCCTACGAGCGCCCGATCAGGTCGATTTCGCGCTTGATGGCCATGTCCTCAAGCGTCGCCAGGGGCAGCGAGAGGAACAGCCCGATCCTGCGATCAAGAACAGTGAAGGCATCACGAAAGGCGCGGGCGATTTCCTCTGGAGTCCCCTTGACTGTCGCCGGGTCAGCAATACCCCAGTGAGCCGTCATCGGCTGCCCCGGCCAGTACGGACACTGCTCCTTCGCGGCGTTGTCGCACACAGTAAAAACGAAGTCGAGTTTCAGCGCTTCCGGCCCCGAGAACTCGTCCCACGACTTGCTGCGCAGACCCGCCGTCGAGAGTCCCGCCGATTTGATCTGCTGAAGTGCCTCTGGCCGTGGCTGCCCGGTCGGATGACTGCCTGCGCTATAGGCCGTGAACCTGCCCTTGCCTTTGTGGTTCAAGACCGCTTCGGCCATGATCGAGCGTGCAGAGTTGCCGGTACAGAGGAACAGAACGTTGTAATGATCGGCCATGATCCTTATTCCTTTGCTTCCGCCGCGGCGGACGTGCAGCAACCAGGCTGGCAGCAAGCGGCTTTGGGTTTGTTGGCTCGGACAAAGGCGCTGAAGAACTTGTCATTCACCTGGGGAGCGATCGCGTCCACGTCAAGGCCGGCCTCGGTGAGGAACTGTCTGGCATCCTCGACGTCGTAGACGCGCGTCGGCTCGACGGTAGTATCCTCGAAGCCTGCACTTGTTAGCTTGACGATGTACTCGCTCTCTTCGAGCGCACCTGCGATGCAACCAACCCAGAGCAACACGCTCTTGCGCACAGCTTCGGGAACACTGCCGCGCACAACCACGTCGGAAACTGCGAACCGCCCGTCCGGCTTCAACACACGGAAGGCTTCACGGAGAACGCGATCTTTGTCAGCGGACAGATTGATGACACAGTTCGAAATGATGACATCAACCGAATTGTCGGGCAGCGGGATGTTCTCTATCTCACCCTTCAGGAACTCGGCGTTCGTGACGCCTGCCTGCCTCTGGTTCTCACGTGCGAGCGCCAGCATATCGTCGGTCATGTCCAGGCCGTATGCTTTGCCGGTTGGACCGACGCGCTTTGCCGAGAGCAGCACATCGATTCCGCCACCGGAGCCAAGATCGAGAACGATTTCTCCGGGGCGAAGATCGATCAGCGCGGTCGGGTTACCGCACCCAAGGGATCCCATGACCGCTTTCTCGGGGATGATCCCCGTCTGATCGGCGCTGTAGAGGTTTGTGTTGATCGGATCGCAGCATCGAAGGCCGGGGTCGCAACATGCCTGCCCGTCGCCGGATTGAGCCACAGCGCGTGCGGCGCTTCCGTACTTTTCCTTGACCTGTTCCTGAACGGTCGTCGTCGATTCCATGACTACGGCTCCTTATATACGCTAAAGCGAATGTATTCCTCTCTGGACGTATCTGTCAAGGCGCATAGAATGAGAGTGTGAGTCATTCCCCGAAGAACTACGACTTGGCGCTGCTTTTTGCCGCGCTCGCCGATCGCACCCGGCTCAGGCTCTTAAACCTGATGGACGGTAAGGAAGTGTGCGTCTGTTATTTCGTGGAGATCCTGGGACAGAGCCAGCCCAAGATCTCGAGGCACCTGGCCTATCTTCGCCGTGCTGGCGTTGTGGTGGCTCGACGTGAGGGGAAATGGGTGCATTACAAGATCGTGGCACCCAATGATCATGGGGCAGCGCAGATACTTCGCGAGACTCTCGACGCTTTACGAGACGAAAAAGGGATGAAAATCGATCGTTCAAGACTCGATCGGGCTTGCTGCGCACCTCAAAAGATCAGCGCGCTGGACGGGGCGCCGCTCCCCACTGCGATTGAAAAAGCAGGCTGCGTCGCTTGCTAGCTTCGTTGTCCGCCAAGCTGATCTAATCAGTCCAATTGGCCTTCAAGGCCTGCGCAGTTGACGGACATTGTCGTTAATGTAGATGTTTTTCGTGGAGATCGTGAAATATTCGTGTGAACCTACTTGGAGCCGATGAGAAGGATCGGCTTCACCATCGCCTCAATCTTGGCAGCTATCTCCTCGGCGGGAATGCGATCCGGCGTTTGCAGCCAGCGGCGCGCGGCCCCGAAGATGGCCCAGGCGGCCGCGGTTCCCAGCAGCGCGGGATCGACACCGGGCTGCGCCGGATGATGTGCAGCGCCTTCCAGGAACATACCCTCCACCACCGGGATGATTGAGCCTTCGAGAGGCATCTTCTTCAATTGGCTGGGGCAGCCCGTGGTGTCGGCCAGATAATCACAAACGCCGAGAGCAATCGCTCGTAAGGCTCCATCACAATTTGTGAAGGAAAGGCCGCGACGGGCGATAAGGGCGCGGAAGCGGGCGGCTGTCATCGCCTGGAGGAGGGCGTTCTTATCTGTGTAGTGCAGATAAAAGGTCGCCCGGTTCAGGGTAGCTTCATCGGCAATCTCCTGGACGGAAATTTCGTCGAACTCCTTACGATCCAATAATGTGGCTAATGCCTCCATCAACATGTGACGGCTGCGCAGGATGCGGGGATCGGTAGCCTCCGCCGCGGGTCCGGATTGAAACGCCTGAACCATTCCGATTTCAGATTACGCTCCTTCGTCAATAGATGCTTACGCGACGCTTGTTGATTTATTGAATCAACATTTGTCTATTACACATCAGTTGTTGTATGGGAGGTTATTCGCAATGTCCACGCTACTCCACATCGACTCCAGCCCGCTGTATGGGCGATCCGTCTCGCGTCAACTTACGGGTGCGTTTGTTGACTTATGGAAGTCTTCGCACCTGGACGGAACGGTTATCGACCGCGACCTTAACGCAACCGCGATAACGCCCATCACCGCGGAGTGGGTGGGCGCTGCCTATACGCCGGAAGAGGCGCGCACCCCGCAACAGAAAGAACTGCTGGCAGTTTCCGACGTGCTGCTCGCCGAACTCGAACAGGCGGATGAGTACGTGATCGGCGTGCCGATGCATAACTTCGGAGTGCCCTCAGTGCTCAAGCTCTGGATCGACCAGATCGCGCGCGTGGGCAGGACTTTTACCTATGGGAGTGGAATTCCGAAAGGACTTCTGGCGGGCAAGAAGGCAACCTTCATCATCGCGACCGGTGGCATCTATGATGCGCAGACGCAGATGTCCTCTTTCAACTTTGTCGAGCCGTATCTGCGGTCGGTCTTTGGCTTCCTCGGTGTAACAGATGCGATTTTCCTCACGGCGGGTGGAACCGCTGCGCTCAACCAAGGGCTGGACCGCGATGCGTTTCTCGCCCCGCACCTTCAAGTCGTGCAATCGCACGCGCAGGCAATCTAAAGGAGACGAAATATGAAGACGGTTTCTATCACCGCGCGCTATTTGCTTGGACTGCTGTTCACAGTCTTTGGCCTGAACGGATTTCTCAACTTTATCCATCAGCCACCGCCGACGAACCCGTTTGCGATCCAGTTCTTCGTCGCCATCAGTGCTTCGCATTTTGCCGCGTTCTTCTTCACGGTGCAGTTGATTGGCGGGCTGCTTTTGCTTTCGGGCTTCTTTGTACCGCTCGCGCTTACGCTGCTTGCGGCGGAGTTGTACAACATCCTCGCGTTTCATCTGACGTTTGCGCCGGCGAGCATTGCTCCAGCACTGGTAGCATCTGTGCTCTGGGTCCTGGTCTTTCTGCAATATAGTGCAAGCTTCAAGGACGTTCTAGCCGTAAAGCCTGCGGTGCAGGAATAGTCTGCTTTCTATTGGCTCGGGCAAGGCCGTAAGGATGCTGGGTTTCCCGGAAATGGCTGTAGCTTTAAACCGGCATGGCAGACTTGGATTACATGAAGAAAATTGGGTTTCTCTCATTCGGTCACTGGACACCTTCGCCGCAGTCACAAACGCAGTCGGCGGCTGACGCGCTCATGCAGTCTATTGACCTTGCCGTGGAGGCCGAGCGCTTAGAAATGGACGGAGCCTACTTTCGGGTTCATCACTTCGCGCAGCAACTGGCATCTCCGTTTCCGTTGCTCGCTGCGGTTGGTGCCAAAACGCGAAGAATCGAAATTGGCACCGCTGTGATCGACATGCGGTATGAGAATCCCCACTACATGGCGGAGGACGCTGGCGCTGCGGATCTCATTGCCGGCGGGCGCCTGCAATTGGGTATCAGCCGCGGTTCTCCCGAGCAGGTGATCGAGGGTTGGCGTTATTTTGGCTACCGCCCGATGGAAGGCGAGGATGATGCAGACATGGGCCGGCGACACGCCGAAGAGTTTCTCGAGCTACTGCGAGGGATGGGCTTCGCTCAGCCTAACCCGCACCCAATGTTTCCAAATCCGCCGGGACTTCTGCGTCTCGAGCCGCACTCCGAAGGATTGCGTGATCGGATCTGGTGGGGATCTGCTTCCAATGCGACAGCTGCATGGGCCGCCAAGCTGGGAATGAACCTGCAGACCTCAACCCTCAAATTCGACGAGACTGGCGAGCCGCTCCACATCCAACAAGCTGCGCAGATTCGCGCCTTTCGCGCGGCCTGGAAGGAAGCCGGTCACGCGCGCACTCCGCGCATTTCCGTCAGCCGCAGCATTTTCGCGTTGCTCGATGATCGCGATCGTGCCTATTTCGGACGAGGCACTCAGGACGAGGACAAAATCGGTTTCCTTGACGAAAATACGCGGGCAGTCTTCGGGCGCAGCTATGCTGCGGAGCCGGATGTTCTCATCGAGCAGCTTAAGAAAGATGAAGCGATCGCAGAGGCAGATACTCTCTTGCTTACGGTTCCGAACCAGTTAGGCGTTGCGTATAACGTGCATGTGATCGAAGCGATTCTCACGGCCGTCGCTCCCGCGCTCGGTTGGCGCTGAAAGCCTGATTTTGCATGCGCCCGTTAGGCATTAGCTTCCCAACGGGTTCCGTGACGAGGTTGGATTCCAGGTTATGCAAAGGTCAGCTTCGATTTCAAAATCAGCGGTGGACCCGATTCGCCGCCGCATAGGATCTTTGGATCTGCGCTTCCGCACCTTCTTCGAATTGATGAGTTCTGTCAATTTGGTGCTTCGACGAAATTGCGTCGAGCGGTTGTTTTCATTCGCGGGCTGCCGCAGCGCCGGCGACTCGACGCGCCTTGATATCGCGGATCGGAGGCTGGCCGAAGAACCGGCTGTACTCCCGGTTGAACTGGCTGGCGCTTTCATAGCCGACCTCGAAGGCGGCGCTTGCGGCATCCAGGCCTTCGTTGAGCATGCGCTCTCTGGCTACGTTTAATCGAAGCTGCTTCTGATATTGAAGAGGGCTCATCGCGGTGAGGGATCGGAACTGATGGTGCAATGTTGATACCCCCATTCGCGCCATGGCCGCGAGTTCCTCAACCCGCAAGGGCTTGGTGTAATTCAGCCTCAGCCACTCGACCGCTTTGGCCGTCCTATGGCCCTGCTCTCCCAGCGTGGCGATGGCGCGCAGATGCGTGCCTTGCGGGCTGCGAAGCAACCGGTAGATCACTTCGCGCTGAATCAATCCGCTCAGAAACGGAATATCCTGGGGTGCATCCAGAAGGTCCACGAGACGATTGCATGCGTCCAGCAGTGCGACGGAAGAGACGCCAATGACCATGCCGCGGGCGTCAACAGATTCCTCGTGCAAATGAAACTCCTGCTGCGACAGAATCTCCCGGACCAATGGCATATCGAGTTTGAGCAACAATCCAAGGATCGGTTCCTTTTCGGTTGCCTTGGTCACCTGGCTGACCACGGGCAAATCGACAGAAGTGAGGAGGAAATTTGACCCGTCGCACAAATAGGTCTCGTTGCCCACGTTGAATCGCTTTTCCCCCTGCACAAAGACAACGAGCCTGGGCTCATAGGTTGAAGAAATGCACGCCGAGGGCGCGGAATGACGGTAGAGGTTCATCCCGGATATCTCGGTTGCCTTTACTCCGTCCTCAGGCACGTGAAAGACAATCCTGCGGGCCAGCTCTCTTCGCATCTCGGCCACGGTCGGATCTACGCCGGCGTCATGATGTTTAGCAACTTTCACCTGCTTGACTCCTTGAACACCACGTTAACGCCACATCCAGCAAACTGTGCACAAAAATCCATGCATCGACAGAAATAGGCAATAGATTGGCAGGATCAGGATACCGCCCCCAGGAGACTCTTCCGTAGTCTGATTTACGAGCGGTACGTTCATCATCTATTGAGAAGGCTGAGGGTTTTTTCATGTACAAGGCAAAAGCTTATTCTGTTGCGAGCGCTACATCGCCGTTTTCCGTTACCACGATAGGACGGCGCGAACCCACCGAGCACGACGTGCAGATCGAAATTCTTTTCTGCGGCATCTGCCACTCGGATCTTCACCAGGCTCGCAATGAGTGGAAGGAAGTGATGCCCACGGTCTACCCCTGCGTGCCGGGACATGAGATTGTCGGGCGTGTCACCAAGGTTGGCTCGGCCGTTACCAAGTTCAAGCCGGGCGATCTCGCCGCGGTGGGCTGCATGGTGGACTCCGACGGAACTTGTCCCGAATGCAAGGCCGGGCTGGAGCAGTTCTGCCCGAACTATACCCTCACTTACAACTTCCCTGACAAACACACCGGAGGCGTGACCTATGGCGGCTACTCCGACAGCATTGTCGTCACCGAACGCTTTGTGTTGCACGTTCCATCGAACCTTGATCTTGCCGGAACGGCGCCGTTGCTCTGCGCAGGAATCACCACCTATTCGCCGATGCGGCACTGGAACGTGACCAAGGGCCAGAAGGTCGGTATTGTCGGCCTCGGTGGGCTTGGCCACATGGGCGTGAAGTTCGCGCATGCTTTCGGAGCGCATGTCGTTGTCTTCACGACTTCGCCCGGCAAAAAGGATGACGCTCTCCGTCTCGGCGCGGATGAGGTCGTGATCTCGCGCAACGCCGACGAGATGGCCAAGCACGTTGGAAGTTTTGATTTCATTCTGGATGCGGTTGCCGCACAACACGACATCAATGCCTATATCAACATGCTGCGGCGCGATGGCAACATCACCATGGTAGGCGCACCGGACAAGCCGCTGCCTGTCTCTGTCTTCGGACTTATCATGGGACGTCGCAGCCTTTCCGGTTCGCCGATCGGCGGCATCGCAGAGACCCAGGAGATGCTCGATTTCTGCGGCAAGCACAACATTACTGCCGACGTCGAAGTCATCCCGATTCAGAAGGTGAACGAAGCGTACGAGCGGCTGCTGAAGTCCGATGTGAAGTACCGGTTCTCAATCGATATGGCTTCGCTCAAGTCCGAGTAATCGTCGAACGAGATGCACTTGCATTGGCGTCCAGACAGATCTTTCACAGTCACGGGAGCATAGAATGCAGAAACGCAAATTGGGGAAGAGCAATCTGGAAGTTTCAGCACTTGGCCTCGGATGCATGGGAATGAGCTTTTCGTATAAACCGTTTCCGGAAAAGAGCGAGTCAATCGCACTTCTCCGTGCCGCCGTCGAGCGTGGCGTGACCTTTTTTGACGCTGCCGAAGTCTACGGTCCGTTCAACAACGAAGAACTCGTTGGAGAGGGCCTGGCTCCCTTTCGCGGACAGGTAGCCATCGCGACCAAGTTCGGATTCGATATCAATCCCGACGGAAGTCATGGTCCAAAGGGCACTGACAGCAGTCCTGAACGCATCAAGCAGGTCGCGGAAGCCTCGCTCAAGCGCCTCAAGATCGACGCCATCGATCTTTTTTACCAGCACCGCGTCGACCCCAAAGTGCCGATTGAAGAGGTCGCAGGAGCGGTCAAGGAACTCATTGCCGAGGGCAAAGTCAAGCACTTTGGCATGTCGGAGGCCGGCGCCAAGACCATTCGGCGCGCTCACGCCGTGCAGCCGGTGACCGCCCTGCAGAGCGAGTATTCGCTCTGGTACAGGGCGCCTGAGGAGGAGATCATGCGCACGCTCGAAGAACTCGGCATCGGCTTCGTCCCCTTCAGCCCGCTCGGCAAAGGCTTCCTGACGGGAAAGATCGACGAGAACAAGACATTCGACAAAACCGACATCCGCAGCAGCATCCCGCGGTTTACGCCGGAGGCTCGCAAGGCGAACCAGGCGCTGGTCGATCTGTTGGGCTGCATCGGCAAAGCCAGGAACGCGACGCCGGCACAGATTGCGCTTGCGTGGCTGCTTGCGCAGAAACCGTGGATTGTTCCCATCCCGGGCACAACCAAGCTTCATCGCCTTGAAGAGAATATTGGGGCGGTTGACATCGAGCTTTCCACAGACGATCTTCAGCAGATCGAGAGTGCCGCCGCAGAGATAGAGGTGCAAGGCGCCCGATATCCTGAGCACATTGAGAAGATGACCGGCCTCTGATGGTCATCAGGAGCCACTCATTTTCATAGGAGAGAAGAAGCAATGGAAATCAAGCGAGCTGGTTCGCAGCCTTCGGGCAAGGGGCCGACAGATTGGTTCACGGGCATGGTCAGGATTGATCAGCTGTTTACCGCACCCGATCCTGCGCGCGTTGTCGCCGCCAGTGTGACATTCGAGCCGGGGGCGCGTACGGCATGGCACACGCATCCGCTGGGACAGACACTTGTCGTCACGTCAGGCTTCGGATGGGCGCAGCGGTGGGGTGGGCCCATCGAGGAGATCCGGCCGGGCGATGTGATCTGGTTCGCGCCGGAAGAAAAGCACTGGCACGGCGCGACGCCTGCCACGGCGATGACGCACATGGCTATTCAGGAAAAGCTCGATGGCAAGACCGTCGACTGGATGGAAAAGGTCAGCGACGAGCAGTATCGACGATAGTTCAGCTGATTGAACTTAACCGCGCAGTGTTGAGGCGCGGATCATGAGGCGGGGGGTGACCAACTCCGTCTTTGGTGCTGCTGCCCCTTTCGCGCCGACCAGGGAAAGCGCCAGTTCGGCGGCATGTTTGCCGATGGCGGAGCTGTCCTGATCAACGGACGTGAGGGGAACGCGAAGGAAGTCGGAGTATCGAACATTGCCGCATCCCACCACAGCAATGTCTTCCGGGATACGCAAGCCGGCATCGAGAATAGCTCGCATCGCGCCAAGGGCAACAGGGTCGTTAAAGCAGAAAATTCCGTCCGGCCGCGGGTCAGTGGCCAGCAGTTTCCTGGTTGCTTCATATCCGCCCGGCTCTCCGCGGTCGTCGCCTGAGGATCCGATGGGAACGATGTGCCCTGCGAGGGGCGCTAGTTTGTGGGCAGCCAGAGCGCGCTCGTAGCCTGCGAGACGGCCGAGTGCGGTGCTCGTTTCAGGGCCGCGAATGTGAGCGACCCTTTGGCAACCTTGCTCGATCAGGTGATTTGTTCCGAGCAGCCCGACCGCTTCATCATCCACCCCCACAAAATTTGCCGAGAGGCCGGCGAATCGGCGATCGATGAGAACATAGGGAATCCGTCGGTCTTCAACGAGGCGGAAGCTTTCCATGGTGGATTGGGCTGAAGCGATGATAAAGGCATCCACGCGACGAGCCAGCAACCCTTCAATCTCCTGCCGCTCCAACTCCGGGTCCTCTTCTGACGACGTAATCATCAGGCTGTAGCCGTGCCCGCGAATCTCAGCAGAGATTGCTTTGGCCACATCGGCGAAGAAAGGATGAAGCAGGTCTGGAACAACGAGGCCAAGCGTCCATGTGCGGCCGGTAATGAGCGCACGCGCGGCAAAGTTTGGCTGGTAGTGCAGCTCTTTCATGCGCTTCAGAACGCGCTTGCGGGTTTCTTCAGAGATGTCGGAATGGCCGCGGAGCACTTTGGAGATTGTGACCGTTGATAAACCCATGTCGCGCGCGATGTCCTTCAAGCGCACGGGCGTGCTCTTGCGGTTCTTCCGCTCCTCTTGCTTGCCGCCACTCGAACGCTTCATTGCGCACACGCTGAAATTGGAATCGTTGGTTGCAGTATGCCGTCAGATTGCCCGCTTCCGCAAGGTCGATTTCCGAACGGAATAAGGAAGAGCCTCAAGTTTTGCCGCTGAGAATCCAACTGTTGACACCCTGAAGGCTCAAGGATATGCTTCTCTGGTCACAGTTATCGATAACTTTCAGCAGACCAGGAGCCAGCGTGAGCGCCACTAGCGAGTCTGTATCGAACCGCGTCGATCCCGGAGAGATTCCCCAGCGGAGGCTGTTTACCGGGGCCACGATGCCGGCGATTGGCCTTGGCACCTTCGGCTCCGATCACGTCACGCCAAGCCAGGTGGCGGAGGCCGTGAAGAACGCCGCAGCCATTGGTTACCGTCACTTCGACTGCGCCTCGGTGTACGGCAACGAGGCCGAAGTCGGACATTCGCTGGAGACGATTGTAGCGGGCGGGCTGAAGCGCGAGGATATCTGGGTGACCTCGAAGCTGTGGAACGACAAGCACGGCGAGGCAGATGTCATCGCCTCCTGCCGCAAGTCGCTCGCGGACCTTCGCCTGGACTATCTTGACCTTTACCTCGTGCATTGGCCCTTTCCGAATTTTCATCCGCCGGGCTGCGATGTGACCTCGCGCAGCACCGACGCCAAGCCCTACATACACGCCAACTACATGAAGACTTGGCGTGAGATGGAGAAACTCGTCGACCTCGGGCTGGTGCGCCACATTGGCACGTCGAACATGACGATTCCGAAACTGAAGCTGGTGCTGCGAGATGCTCGCATCAAGCCGGCGGTGAATGAAATGGAATTGCATCCGCATTTCCAGCAGCCGGAGTTCTTCAAATTTGTGGTGGAGAGCGGGATTCAGCCTGTGGGCTATTGTCCGGTCGGCTCGCCCGGGCGGCCGGAACGGGATCGAACCCCCGAAGACACCGCGCCGACTGAAGATCCGGTGATGATCAGGATCGCCCAAAGGCATGGCGTTCATCCGGCGGTGGTGTGCATCAAATGGGCCGTCCAGCGCGGGCAGACACCGATTCCATTTTCAACGAACCCACGCAATTACATTGCAAACCTCCGAGGTGCGGCGGGTGATCCACTGACAGGGGCGGAGATGCAGGAGATCGCGGGGATTGACCGCAACTGCCGCTTGATCAAGGGGCAGGTGTTCCTGTGGAAAGACGGACAAAACTGGGAAGATCTGTGGGACATGAACGGAGAAATTACGCCTCCATAAGCGCCGGAGAGGCCAGCGATTTGAAGAGAGAAAGATGGAGAAGAACGAAATGAAGCAGACGATGACCGCGGCTTACCTTCCCGGGGACAGTACCGTTGAGTTACGCACTGCGCCGGTGCCGATGCCTGACCATGGAGAAGTTCTGCTGCGGATCAAGGCTTCGACGATTTGCGGTTCCGATATTCGCTGCATTTATCACGAGCACCTGGGCAAGGGGCCTGAAGGCTATCAGGGAGTGATTGCGGGGCACGAGCCATGCGGGCAGATCGCCGAAACCGGCGAGGGCTGTCGCCGTTTCAAGAGCGGCGATCGCGTGATTGTTTATCACATTTCGGGTTGCGGCGTGTGCAACGACTGCCGGCGCGGCTACATGATTTCGTGCACCAGTGAGAAATATCGCCGCGCCTATGGATGGCAGCGCGACGGGGGAATGGCTGAGTACATGGTGGCCGAGGAGAAGGACCTCATCGCGCTTCCCGATGAGCTTTCTTACTGCGGATGGTGCGCAGGTGGCTTGCGGCTTCGGAACCGTGTACGAAGGGTTGGAAAAGATCGGGATCGATGGCAATCACGCTGTGCTCATCACCGGCCTCGGCCCTGTGGGGCTAGCCACGGGCGCGCTCTGCCGCAAACTCGGCGCCAACAAGATCATCGGGATAGACGTGATTCCGGAACGGATGAGGATCGCGCTCGATATGGGTCTTTGCGATGCGGTTCTCGCTTCGGGGCCTGAGAATGTGGACGAAGTAAAAGTGCTGACCGGCGGCTATGGAGTCGAACGCGCGGTAGACTGCTCGGCGCACCATGCAGCGCGCGCAACGGCGATTCGCGCTACGCGCAAATGGGGAAAGATTGTCTTCATCGGCGAGGGTGGAAAGGTTGAGATGAATCCATCGCCGGACATGATTCACGATCAGAAAACCTTGTATGGTTCCTGGGTAACGTCGACCTGGCTGATGGAAGAGCTGGTGGAGAGGCTGGTACGCTGGGACCTTCATCCGGCCGATATTATTACCCACAGGTTTCCGCTGGAGCGCGCAGCCGAAGCGTACGCATTGATGGCTTCGGGCAAATGCGGCAAGGTCGCCGTTTGCCAGGATGAAGAGCTGTTCTAGAGACATGACCGTGCAGGGTTTTAGAATCTCCCGCAGCGTTTTGGAAAACCAGGAGCGGTGACAGGGATGACGGGGTCAAGGCAGACGACAACGCTCGCATGGCGACAAAGGCTTGCCGAATGTCTGTCGCTCTACGGGCATCGCAACTGGATTGTTGTTGCAGACGCGGCCTATCCGGCACAAGCCAGGCCGGGAATCGAGACCATTGCCGCCGGCTCCGATCAAATCACCGCGGTGCGCACAGTTCTGGATGCAATCGGCGCGTGCAGACACATCCGGGCCAATATTTATACGGACTTGGAATTGGGGTTTGTGACGGAAACCGATGCACCGGGGGTCCTAACTTATCAGGCGCAACTTGATCATATGCTTGCGGAATCGAGCAAGAAACAGCTTCCGCATGAGGAGATCATTGCCAGGGTTGATCACGCTGCGAAGATGTTTCACATTCTGATTATCAAGACGGATATGATGATTCCCTATACATCGGTGTTTTTTGAGCTTGCCTGCGGCTATTGGAATGCCGGGGCGGAAGGCAGGCTTCGCAGTTCGATGGCGGCGCAAGGAAAATGAAGATGCAGCATTGCTGAATTCCAGGATGGCGCGCCCGAAACCCCAGGGCGCAGCCAAAGGAAAAACGATGGTGTCTGTGACGAAGATGAATCATCCGAGTGGAGCGTCCCGCAAGGACGGAATCTTTCCAGTCGGGCATATGCTGCCGTTCTCGCTGGTCACGTCGCTGTTTTTCATGTGGGGCGTGCCACACAACCTGAACGATATATTGATCCGGCAATTCATGAAGTCGTTTGCCTTGACTCGGTTTGAAGCGGGTCTTGTACAGTCGGCTTTTTATCTCGGCTATTTCCTGGTGGCCATTCCCGCCGCTCTGATCATTCGCCGGTTCAGCTACAAGGTTGGGATCCTGGTCGGCCTGGCCCTCTACAGTACGGGGACGTTCCTCTTCTGGCCTGCAGCGATCGAAGGCAAATACTTCTACTTCCTCGGCGCACTTTTCGTAATTGCCAGCGGGTTGTCTTTCCTTGAGACCGCTTCGAATCCGTTCATTGCGGAACTCGGCGATCCGCGCAGCTCCGAGAGACGTCTTAATTTTTCCCAGGCATTCAATCCGCTCGGATCAATCTCCGGCGTATTGATAGGTACCGTCTTCATCTTTTCAGGAGTGGAGCTTTCGCCGGCGCAGATCAGCGGGCTCAAGGCGCAGAATCTCTACGAGGCTTATCTGCGATCGGAGACGCTGCGCGTGGTGCGGCCTTACATGGCGCTCGGCATTGTGGCATTTGTGCTGGGGCTCATCATTCTTCGCACCAAATTTCCGGCAATTGAAAGCGAACACGAAGGAGAGACGGGTGACCACGGACACTTTCGGGATCTGTTGGGCCAACCGCATTTCCTGTTCGCCGTGATCGCTCAGTTTTTGTACGTAGGCGCTCAAGTCGGTACTTGGAGCTACTTCATTCAGTATGTGGAAGAGGCAACGCATCAGCACGAGAAGGTTGCCGGGTTCTTTCTGACGGGCACGTTGGTGGCTTTCGCGGTGGGGCGCTTCACGTCTGCTTATCTCATGCGCTTCTTTGCGCCGCACAGAATGCTTGGTACATTCGCGCTGATCAACGTGGGCCTGGTGGTGATTGGTGTGATGTTCCCTGGTTGGGTTGGCCTGTGGGCGATTTTTCTCACCAGTTTCTTTATGTCACTGATGTTTCCAACGATTTTTGCGCTGGGTATCAAGGGGCTTGGTCCCGATACAAAGATTGGAGGATCGATGATCGTTATGGCGGTTGCCGGCGGGGCCGTGCTGACGCCGGCGATGGGGCTGCTGTCGGAATCGGGTCATGGCGTGGCACTTGCTTACCTGGTTCCGCTAACAGCGTATGTCTTTGTCTGCGCCTATGGATTTTTCGGAGCAACGTGGGGTTTGAAAACCGATGAAGCATGATTCTGACAGGCACTACCAGCGCGTGTTGCGGAGAGGTTTCGCTGCAGCTGCTCCGGTTACTCACAATCGATTCATAGCCGATTTCTGATTTTAAGAGGGTAAGTTCGCATGCTACGGAGAGACTTTTGCAAGCTGATGGCAGCCGCTGCGGCTGCGAGGACGGTTCGTCTTGGGGCTCAATCTGGTGAGGCCGCGCAATCGTCTACGTTCCACGAGTTCAACACCTTGACTCACGATTATGCGCAATTCTGCGCCACGCCGGCCGGCGAGCGGGTGTTCTATGCGTTGGCGAACGGCGAATTTGTGAAGGAGAGTCTCGACGAGAAAAACTGGAAGGCTACGGAATGGGGCGAGGCTCCGGAGCTGCCTGTTCCGGGCGGCTCCTGGGATGGGGTACCCATGGATTCTCCGATTCCCGACCTCGGCGGAGATGGACCGTTTAAGCCGACGTGGGATTCTCTGCTCCAATACGAGGCCCCGGAGTGGTATCAGGATGCCAAGTTCGGCATCTGGGCTCACTGGAGCCCACAGTGCGTTCCGGAAGCAGGGGACTGGTATGCGCGCAACATGTACATGGAGGGGTCCGATCAGTACAAGTACCAGCTCGCACATTACGGACCTCCTTCGAAGTACGGGTACAAGGAGCTTTGTCCGCAGTGGACGCTGCTGAACTGGGATCCCGATGCGCTGATCGAGCGCTACAAGAAAGCCGGGGCGAAGCTGTTTATTGCGCTTGCCAATCACCATGACGGCTTCGACGCATGGGACTCAAAGCACCAGCCGTGGAACGCGGCGAGTCTTGGTCCGCATCGCGATGTGATCGGCACCTGGGCGGCTGCAGCGCGGAAGCAGGATCTGCGCTTTGGCGTTACTGTGCACCAGGCCCGCAACTGGTGGTGGTTCCAGACCTCGCACGGAGCGGACATGGCGGGTCAGCTTGAAGGAGTGCCCTACGATGGCGATCTGACTGCAGCGGATGGAAAAGGCCAGTGGTGGCAGGGGCTTGATCCGCAGCGGTTGTACGGAGCGAAGCACCCTTTCAACGCGCTCCCGGATATCTCCTACGTGAAGAATTTTTACGATCGAACGCGCGACCTGATCGATCAGCACGACCCGGACCTTCTCTACTTCGATAACTCGTTGTTGCCGCTGGGGTGGGGCGGTATGAATATTGGATCCTATTTCTACAATCACAATTTGAAGACGCACAATGGAAAGATGGAAGCGATCCTCAACATCAAACAGGTTCCGGATCGCTTGGCAAAAGCGGTGATTGCCGATTACGAACGCGGCCTGACAAGCGGCATTATGCCGTATCCATGGCAGTCGGAAACTTGTATCGGCGATTGGCATTACAACCGCGCACTTTATGACAAGCCGGGCGAATTTGGCGGCTATCTGCCGCCGCGTGACGTGATTCATTGGCTCATTGATACGGTCAGCAAAAATGGCACGTTCATTCTGAATATTCCCGGGAGGCCGGACGGCACGATCGACGCAAAGGAGATCGCTATCCTTGACAAAATCACAGACTGGATGCAGGTGAACGGAGAGGCGATTTACGCTACGCGCCCGTGGAAGATATCCGGCGAAGGGCCGAATACGGTGAAGAGCGGCTCGTTTGAAGGCAACAGCGTCAGCAAATTGGGCGAAAAGGACATTCGCTTTACGCGCAACAAGGCCAATAACGTGGTCTATGCAATGGTTCTTGGCTGGCCAACCGAACCGGTGGTAGTCAAGTCTCTGGGAGCGTCGGGGAGCAACAGCCCGGGCAAGGTGAACCATGTTCAATTGCTCGGGACCGACGAAAAAGTTTCATGGAAGCAGATGCCCGATGGCCTGCGCGTTGAACTGCCCAAGAGCTATCGCCCATCCACAGACTTTGCGGCCGCGTTGAAGGTCTCTCTCAGTTAGGTTATGGCCATCCAGCATCAGTTGGACAGGCTGCTCCGATAAGAGCAGCCTGTCTGCTGAGGATCAAGCCGAGCGCACTGCGGGGTAGCAAGTGAATTCCTCGTCTGCAACCTGCCAGTAGGGCATCAGTTTCTGGCCGGGATTGCCGCGGACCGTGAAGTGCAAGTGCGCGCCCTCGATCGGCTCAAGATAATCGGCGAGATGTAGTGCCTCGTGTCCGGCCGGAATCGAAAGCTCGACCGCGGAAGATCCCACCGCAGCGAGAAGAATCGGGCCGTACTCGAGGGAGTATTTTGTTTTGCCTTCGACCTGATCGGCTCCAGCGTAACGCTTGACCCGGATTGCTGCAGGAAGCGTGAACTCGATGGTGTCGCCGCTTGCCCACTGGCGATTGATGGGTAGGTATGTCCCCGGTTTGCCTGCACCAAAGGGTTTTCCATTAACGGATATTTTCATTTCCCCTGCCGCCCAGGAAGGTATCCGTATGCGCAAGTTGGCGAGCGTGGGTGCGTCTGTTTTGATGGTGCAACGAACGGCGGTGTCAAACGGGAAGCGCGTCTGGACTGTCAGTTCGAGTGGATGGCCGCCCTGCTGCCAGCGAATTGTCGATGGCTCGTAAAGATGCATATATAGACCATCAGACGCAATGGAATAGATATGCTCCGGAAGGGAACCGAGAAGCCGCGTTCCCTGTCCTTCGCAGCAGGTGTTCTCGTGGGTTGCCTTCTCCTTCTTGCCTTCCATGATGGTGTGGTAACGCAGACCGTTTCCCGCGTCCTGATTGGCGAGTCCGATGTTATAGATGGACTTTTCAATCTCCGTCGCAAAGCGCTCGTCTTCCGGATGTAACTGCTGGAAACGCTGACTAAGGAAAACCCAAAAGCTGCTGCCGCATAACTCGCCGAGTTTCTGCTGAAGATAGTTACTGTCCGGCGGATCCTTCTCAAATTCGATGATGGAGATGCTGCCGCCCGCCTGCTGCCAATGCGCGCGGTAGAGTTCCCAGGCCCCGAGGACAGCGTCGTGATAGAGCGGGTCTCCGGTGATGAGATACATGTCGAGATAGGCTTCGAGGTTTGTCAGCAGATAGCAGTGGGGCCGATCGTATGGATACTGCCAGACCTGCTCCTTTTCGCGCCTCGCTAGACCCTTCAGCCATGCGCTTTCCTGGTAGTAGCGCTGAATCACCTGGGCATCGGCCGGCTTGCCCACAGGGCTTGTGCCCACGCGCGTATTCGCGACCATGCCCTGGCCGCCCTGGATTGCGCCGCGAAGCATCTCGGGAAGAAAAGACTGCTGATTGAACCAGTCATAATAGCCGCGCAGCATCGGCAATGCTTTGGGGTTGCCGCCATAGGCCGCTTCAAGCAAGCCATGGGTGAGCCACGCACGGGTATAGGCCGCGCGCTCGGAGTAAAAGATTGTGTCCTCGGGATAGGCCATGATGTAGCCGTTGGGCTGGCGACACTCTTCGATGCCATCGACCACGGCATTCACACTCTGGCGCAGTTCAGGATGGTCGATCCAGCGCATCGAGTTGGCCGCGCCCATGAGGAATCGGCCTGCGTTGGAGCCGGCAAGGTCCTCTTCCCAGAAAACCTGCGAGCCTGTGGGTTTGAAGTTCTTGACCTTGCCGGTGCGCTCGTAGAACTGGCGCAGCAGATCGTCGGTCGAATAGGACTTCAACAGATACTCAATGTTGTTTTGCATTGCGGTTTGAAAGACGCCGCCATCGAGAGTGACACCGGTCTTCGGCACTTGCGCCTTAAACTTCGCAGGCTGCCAGGTTGAAGGATCAGTGACGGCATGAGGATGGTCGTAGCGGATGCCTTCTCCATCGTCGCGGGGCGGGCGCGTTAACTGGGCGACAAGCTCGGTGTTTCCGTGTTGATCATCGGCGGAAACCTTGCAACCGACCGCGACGTCGCGGCCATCGGAGAGGACGCCTATCTTAGCGAGGGTCAGCGTGTAATCGGGACCGTCTTTGAACTCGCCGCCGACCGGGGGCCCATCGGGCGACGCCACTTTGACAGCACGGAGCCGTGTTGCGGTGAGCCGTACATAACGGCCATGGATACCCTGCGCTTTGTATTTGGTGATGTTATCTGTCGGGTCAGGGAAGTCGGATTGTGTGAAATCGCCGATGGTGGAAGGAGCGCTGAAAGCTGAATCTGCCGCGGCTTCAATCCGGAAGCGCAGTGGAAATCCTTCGCCCGCATAATATTGATCCCGCCCAGGGTACATGCGCTCGGAGGCTGGAAACAGTTGGATTGCCTCTATTGGAAGACTCTTGCCGAGATCGATTTGGACCCAGGTTGTGACGTCGGGTGTCGTAACGACCTTGGAACGATAGGCCCGGTATGCGGTTGCCGGTGTTGCTGCCATCCTCATGCCGGTGAGATAGGGCACCAGTTCGACAGGCTCAGTGGCGGCTGCGGCCCCCAAGGGAAGTGCGACCGATACCGCGAGTCCTGCGCCAACATAGCTTGTGGTCGCAAGAAATTCGCGCCGACTCAAGCTTGTAACTCGGTTCGGGACCACGTTGGAGCTCCCCAACAAATCAGAATTTGACATACACGACCTCACTTATTCTTCTTGCTAAAGCCCCTGATGGGCGTTCGAACCGGCCCGAGACTGAATCCGAATTCTCGTCCAACGCTAATTCCAAGCCCGAACCTGCAACTCCGCCTTTGCATCGGTCTACTCGACTGCGATCGAAGCGATGGTCGGTCCAGGATCGCAGATGGCTGCAAAACTCAACTCATTGTCAGCGCCGCTTCGATCGAGCGGCGATTCGATCCAGATTGTTCCCTCATTGCTTCCGGTGGAAGGGAAGGCGATTCGGGTGGCGGTACGGCCGTTGACCCGCAATGCGGCAAGGCGCGTCGCCTTGTCTGGATTGGTGTAGGTAATTCGGATACGGGCCATGGGAAAGCGGGACGCGACGTGGCTGAAGCTGACTAGCCGGGTTTTCTGAACTGAATCTTCGCCCGAGTGCGCCGTTTCTGCCGCGAAGGGCGTGTACGTCGTCAATTTGGCTTCGCTCCCATGGATGATGACCATGGCTGCATCGAGGGGCGGGACAGTGACGGAGTAGGAAGAATTGAAGCTGCCCAGGTCTTTGCGCGACCAGACGTCTTTCACTGTTGCGGGCAAAGAATCAACCAGGCCCAGGTCGCTCCAGTTCACCTTGATCGAGGCAGGGTCTCCAGTCCGGTTAAGCAGCAGCACTGCGCGTTCGCCAGGGGCCGAGAGGGCCTTCGACCACACTTCGAGGCCATCGCCGTATGAGGCCACCTTGATGCCTTGCAGGCCCAGCGAATCCTGGTCGATTGTGATCACATCGGGATTGGTGAGGGTGGCTAGCGTGGCATCGCTCATCGTGGTGAGATCGGCGCCAACCAGCAAGGGCGCGGCCGAAATGGCCCACAGGCTCATGTGTACTCGGTTCTGGGCGTCGGTAAGTCCCGGCATCCCAATCACCATCATGTCGGGATCGTTATAGAAACCTGTGTGTTCCGCCTCGGGATGAATGCCCTGGTCGAAGTTGGAGAGAACGCCGGGAAAGCTGGCCAGGCGCCCACTGAACTTGTGGTGCGGTACGATGGGGGCGACGATATCGCCGCTGGTGCGCCAAATATCCGCTGCGACGCCGCCCACGTTCGGCGCCCATGTCCAGGGGCTGTTGTTTCCCCATTCGCAGATGGAGAAGTAGAGGGAATGGCCGCTGGTGGTCTCGGCCAGGGCGATGGCTCTCGCAATCTCAGCGTATTGAACCGCCGGATCGAGTTTTTCCTTATCGCCGCCGCACCAGTCGACCTTTACGTAGTCGAAACCCCATTTGGCGAATTGCAGAAAGTCTTGCTCGTAATGACCTTCGCTGCCGGCATGTTGATACGCCGGGCCGAGGTCCGGGTACATGCTGCAACCGGCGTATCCGGCATCGGTGTAGATGCCAGCCTTGAGGCCCAGGCCGTGAATGTAATGGACAATGTTGGCCATGTCTCCCGCGCGCTCGCCTGGCGCCAGAGCCGGCCATGCCTTTGGATCGACGATAAAGTTTCCGTCCGCATCGCGGTCACCGACCCACCAGCCCTCGTCGATGTTGACGTATTGGTAGCCAAGTTTCGACATTCCGGAGGAGACCATGGCCTTGGCCTGGTCCATGATGATCTGCGAATCAACGGTGTTCGAAAAGCTGTTCCACGAAGACCAGCCCATGGGAGGAAGAGGCACGGTAATTGCGGCAGGGGCGCTCTGTGCAATCATTTTGCTGCATCGAATTGTTCCGGTCAGTGCCACAAGCATCGCCAGGATGCAGGGCCCTGCTTTTGGAAATTGCAATCTCCGCATCATCACTCCTCTTGCAAACGCAAGACTTCGGCCAGTTGCCAGTTAAGGACAGCTCTTCGCTGGTCTTTTGGTCACCGATCAATATACCTCGCCCGAGTTGTGTCTGTTCGCCGCCGCCCCTGTGGAGTGTTCTCTCTCTGCCGGCGGATTGGCAACCCTCAGACGAGGGGAGATGTATGGCCGGCAGGGAAAGCCATTGCCTGCCCAGACAGAGCTCTGCTCATAGCAGGGACGTTTTACCTTCGGCGAGGATTACGGGGAGGGATTTCCGTTGATTACCGGCCGATCACAAGGATCTGGAAGGAGCCTGGAATCATCGGCGGACGAGGGCCACGCATCCAGGCTGGCGCTCCCGTTGGAGGCCCGCCAGCAGCGGGAGCGGCGGCCGCCGGCTGGGCCGGTGCGGCCGGAACCGGACCATACTCCGCAGTGATGGTCAGAATGTTGTTGGTCTTTGTATCCAGGGTTAGCACTTTGGCTCGCGCGGGTGTGGGGACCGTCTGTTCAACATAGAAGGTAGTGGGCGAATCCTCTTTGACCACTGTAAGGGTGCCATCGCCCTGTGAACTGAAGGCCTCCATCGTCGCCGGGTTGAAGGTGGCGCCGTCCGATCCGTTGCCGATGGGAAGATCGGTGATGATATGCCCGTCTGTGGCGGATAGGACAATCATGTTGTTCTTCTCGCGGCAGGAGGCGAAAAGGATCTCGTTTTTCGCGTCGAGCGCAAGACCCGCGCATCCGCTACCCCTGCTCGAAATGTCGTATTTGCCAATCATCTTCATGGTATTGGCATCGATCACGGCGATGGCGGCTTTGTCCACAATGTCGACATAGATCTTGCCAGCGCCGTCGGTGGCAGCCTGCTCGGGCGCCCCTCCGATGTCGATGGTGCCGAGGATCGAGCCATCTTTGTCGTCGAGGACGGTGATGTTCGGCTCCGAGTGGCTGAGGACGTAGAAGCGATGATTGTAGGCGTCGTTCAGATAGCCGTCGGGATTGCCCTGAACGTCGATCTTCTTCAAGATCGCAAAAGTCTGTGAATCGAACATGGTTACAGGCTTTGAAGTCGCGAAACCGTGGCCGGTCGCGGTATCGACCGCTCCGCCGTGCGCGCTGGTAACCGGAATATCACCGACCTGGGTTAGAGCGTCGAGGTTAAAGACGCCGATATGCCCGGAAGGGCCGGAGCGAGCCACATAAAGGTTACGGCCTTCCGAGTCGGCTGTAACGTAATCGAAGCCGCCGTCGCCTCCGGCCAGTTGGATCTTAAGCACCTTGTATGGGCCGCTGCCCTGGGCGTGGGCTGCGCTTGCATACGCGAGCAACAAGGCGGCCGTTGCAAGAACGAGCGGCTTCAAGGACATGGCGGTAGCTCCGATCGGGCAAAAAACGGAGCATCCGACGGCCAACACTTCAGCCCGAATCTGATCTCCGCTTGTTCTGCCATTTGAGCATACGCTTTGCAACCTGAAGAAAAGATGAATCCCTTGGCAGGGAAACCTTAATCTTCTAAATCTCCGGCCTGACCGCCGCGTAAGCCACGTGGACCTCTAGGAGGGCCGCAGGGCGAGCGGTAGACTGGCGATCCGGAATTACCGCCAGTCCCTATTCGGGCTGCTTTGCGCCTTCCTTTGCTCCGTTTGCCGCGCCCTTGGTTGTATTTTTGGTCTTGTTATAGGCCTTCTTTGTGCCCTGTTTCGTCGAGTGGTAAGCCTTTTTTGTTCCAGTCTTGGTGGAGTGGTAGACCTTCTTTGTTCCTTGTTTCACGCCGTGCCCCGCGTCCTTGGCCGCGTCTTTGGAATCGTGGCCCGCGTTCTTCATGTCCTGCTCTGCGCCACTGTCCGTTTGTTGACTCCATGCAAGAGCCGGTGCACACGTCAGTGCGGCTCCGAGGAACAATGCTGAGAATTGCTTCTTCATTTTCATGTATATGAAGATTCCTGCTCCGGCCGCCGAGTTGGCTGCAATGAGACAAAATCATCGCGAGAGCACCGATCGCGATATCAAGGTTTCAAGTTGAGGGGGATCTCCGTCGATAAGGAGAAGCAGGAACAGGAGGCTCTCATCGATGAAACGGTATGCGCTCGTCGTGGTCATGATTTTGGCGCAAACGTTCCTGGCAGAGGCCCAGATCACTTCGCCGTCAACGGACGTTCTCGGCGCACACCTCAACTATGGCCGGGGTTGCACGGCATGCCATTCTCCGCATAGCGGAGCATCGGGCAACGGCAACGCCAAATCAGGCGTTTCTGCTTCTGCTGTCACGGCTCTCTGGGGGGAGGATGTCAGCAGCTTGTATGGCAAGACGATTACAACCGACGGTGGCAAATTCGTTGAGGTTCTACCGACCAGCATGTCGGCAACGACCCCTGACGTTGCAGGTATGATGACTTGCCTGAGCTGCCACGACGGAAACTATGCGTCGCAAGCCATGATGCAGAACCGCGTGTATGAATCGCTGCCAGTAACCTACGGAACCCATAATTCCATTCCAACCCTGATTGGAAACAGCAGCACCGGCAGCTATCTCAACGATCACCCCATGGGGCTGAGCGCAAAAGTCAATTGCGGAGGATCAGGCAATTGGGACTGCGCCCAGATCAACGGCGCGATCAGCATGAAAGGCGCCAATTCCAGCCGGTTTGTCAGCCATTATGGCTTTTTCGTCCAGCCGGGCAATTACAACAATACTGCCGTGGTGGTTTGCACCACTTGCCACGATCCGCACGTGATGAACGTGGTCACCATCACCAGCAACTCGACATCGGGCCTGCCACCCGGCACTTATGCAACGATGTTCTTCCTGCGCGCTCCGTATAACCCGAACGACACGAACCCGATGTCGAACCAGACGGCGCAATTCTGTCGCCAGTGCCATGCCGACAAGTCGAACGAGATGAATGGGAGCACTGCCGGGACCGTGTTCTAAAGATCAATTCGGTTGAACGAGCGTCAAATGCACGGATACGATACGGAGAGCGCAAGGTGTCCTGGGAGAGGGATCGAGGCGGCTTAGCTTCCCCTTATTTCTTCGCCTCTGCGATCATTTGTTCAACTTTGTCTTTGCCCTGGTAATTCGGGTTGGCTGCCAACAGTTTTTCCCAATCTGCGATCGCGCCCGTGTTGTCTTGTCTTGCCGCGCAGTTTCACGAGGCCGCGGTTGAACAAGGTATTGGGATTGGCGGGTTCGTAAGTGAGCGCCTTATTGAATTCCGCAATTGCCCGATCGGCGTTTCCCATGTACCAATAGGCGGTCGCCATGTCAGTGCGCACCGCCGCGTCGGCCGGCCTGGCCTTGAGCGCGCGTGCATAGTAATCAACGGCAATGGGAAATTGTTGCGCGTCATAATATAAGTTGCCGATGCCGGTCAGCAATTCCGGGTTATCAGGATCCGACTTGAGTTTCTCAAGCAGCGGTAACGACTGCGCGTCGGCAATTTCTTTCAAGCGGGCAGGGGTGATTGTCTGAGGCGACTGGCTAGAGTTCGGTTTTCAACGCCGCAGCGGGTAGCCCCGGTCCGGTGACTGCCGCACTCTGCGATCCGCGGATGAACCATCCAGCAGCGATTCCCACCAGCAGGCACGCGACCACGAGGGAATTGCTCTGCAGGCTGGTCCATCCGTCAATTGAGGTTCGATTGATGCCCGTCATTGCTCCGTGCTCCTTGAATTCCGTTTTGGTCGCTTAGCATAGTCAACACCGCTGCCATCAGTTTTTGTACGGTGGCTTTGCGATCCTCGCTCAGTTGTGGGTTCGATTTCAACAAGCGCTGCCAGGCGGCCATTGCTCCCTTGCCGTCCTGTTTCCCGTCGAGTTTGATCAGGCCGAGGTCGAACAGACAATTCGCATCGTTCGGGTCATAGCGCAGGGCCTGATTGAGCTGTTTGATTGCTCCATCGGAATCGCCGCTGCGATACAGGCTGGAAGCCAGTTTGGTGCGGAGCGCAACGTTTTTGGGATCGGCCTGCACCGCTTTGTTGTAGTAGTCGGCAGCTCGTTTGAACTGGTGAGTGGTGTGGTAAATCGTTCCGAGCTGACCGAGCAAGGCACTGTTGGACGGGTCGGTCTTCAGCTTTTCGAGCAGGGGAGCCGCTTGTGTGTCGGCCATCTGCTTCATTTGTTCGAGGCTGGGCATGCGCCCGCCATTCATTGCCGCATGCGGTGAACCGGCGATCGGCTTTGTCGGTCCGGTTGCCGGTATATCCCGACCGGGCAGAGCGCTGGTCTGAATGGATGCCTGTCCGACATTGGCTGAACGCGCTGCCGAAGCCGGCGCTAGTTGCGTTCCCCGGAACAGATATCCGGCTGCCAGGCCCACCACCAGCGAGAGGCATGCCTTGATATAGATCCGTACCCGCAACGAGGACGGGCTTGGGGTTGATGCCATGGCTGGCTCGTTTTGCATTCGGGTTCCCCCTGGCCAGAATTGCGCGTGAATCCGATCCTTTTCAGCGCCGGCATCCGGCTGCGAACGATCTATCTGGATCTTCCGGAGCCACAAGAAGGTTTCTGCGCCCAGCCGCTGTACTGATTCACTGCAAAGGTGACCAAGGAACAGGAGAGCACTCCAAGTCACAAGGGAAAGTGATGTCGGTCACATGACGACACGCCGTTCCGCCAAGCATGTAACAAATCCCACAGGAAGATAGCCCAACCGGAGCAGGAAGGTAAGGTTCGGCACACTTATGTCCCCTAAAAGGACATATAACGTGACGATGGTCACATTGGGAGATTCAAATGCACCTTATGCTCGTGGAGACGATCGCCCGACGAGCATCTGCTAATCGCCGCACGCGAGTACGTTCATGGAGGCTTTATTCAATGAAACGGAATTCTCTGGTATCGCTCATTCTTTTGGCGGGCGCCAGCTTTGCGGCGGCGCAGATCGCTGCACCAACGACTGACGTCCTCGGTGCTCACCTCAACTACGGCCGCGGTTGCGCGGCCTGTCACGCACCACACAGCGGCGCATTCGGCAACGGAATCGCCAAATCAGGCGACAAGACCACAGGCGACTCCATTCTCTGGGGCGAGGACGTCAGCGGCCTGTTCGGCAAACCGTTCACATTCGCCGGAGTCAACGGACAGCAGTACGCTGGAGACCCTACCGGCCAGCATGGTGGCTGGAACACCTGACGTAGACGGCGTGCTCACCTGCCTCAGCTGCCACGACGGCAACTATGCACAGGGCGCCATGATGAGGAACAAGGTCTATGAGGCCGTGCCCTCCACTTACGGTAGCGGACACCGATTCCGACCCTGCTCGGAAACGACGGCACCGGCGATCGGAAACTACCTCAACGATCACCCGGTGGGACTCAATGCCATCAGTCGGTTGCGGTGGCTCAATACAACTGGGATTGCACCGATGCAGCGATGGCGTCGATCAGCATGAACGGGCCGAACATCCAGCCAGTTCGTTAAGAACTACGGCTTCTTCGTCAGCCGGTCGCCTACAACAACACCGCCTAGTCGTGAAATGCACCACCTGCCACAACCAGCACCTGATGAACGTGGTCAGCGTGACCAACGGCCCGAACTCCGGCCTGCCGACTGGCAACTACGCGACCATGTTCTTCATTCGCGGCCGTACAACCCGGCCAGCGGAACCGCGGGAGCAACCAGACGGCGCAATTCTGCCGTCAGTGCCACGGTGGCGAGGCGAACGAGTCGAATGGCTCCTACGCGATTCCGACCACCTTCTAATACTCTATGCATTGGGGAGAGACGAAATCTCTCTCCCCATTTTTCTTCAGAAACAGGATGAAGACAATGAAGTTCAAACTCTCAATCTGCGCGCTTGCTCTCTCTGGTACTCTCAGCAGCCAACGGCCCAGGTCGCCTCCCATGCAGCCTACAGTTTTCACGCAGGCGCCAGCCAAGTCCGACGATCCGTCCACGCAACGCGAAGCCGCAGGCAAACCGATCGTGCGCGTGAATGGCTCGGTGCTGACCGACGCCGACCTGGTTCGGGAGGAGTACTCGATTTTTCCTTACGCCGCCAGCATGGCGGCAAGGTTCCGAAGGACCTGGAGCCCAGATCCGCGACGGCGCCATGAAGATGATCATCTTCGAAGAGCTGGTTTATCAGGAGCCCTACGCCGAAAATGACGGTACCTTCCGGCCAAGATGCAGCGGCCGAGGCGGATTTTCGCAAGCAGTTTCGACAGCCGGATGAATTCAACGCGCTCTTGCAGAGCGAGTTTCACGGCTCGCAGCAGTTGCTGCAGGACAAGATTCGGCGCTCGCTGTTGATCGAGCGTTTCTGAAGACCGAAGTCGAAAACAAAAGTGCGGTTTCGCCGGCCGAAGTCAGAGCGTACTACGATAAGAATCCTGCTCGCTTCGATCATCCGGAGTCATTTACGTTCCAGACTATTTCGATTCTTCCTCCGGCCAATGCCACTTCCGACCAGTTGAAGGAGGGGCGTGAAGCGCGCCGACGAATGCGCTTCGCCAGGCGAAAGCGACGAAGACGGCGGAGGAGTTCGGATTGCTGGCGGAGAAGATTTCCGATGACGATTACCGCGTGATGATGGGCCAGCATAAGCCTCTCCCGGTGGACCAGATGGGGCCGCAGGTGGTGAAGGTACTGCTAGCTATGCGACCCAATGAAGTCAGCGATCTGATTCAGGTGGAGAATGCCTACACCATCGTTCGGCTGCAGGTGCATACGCCGGCGGGCGAAGCGAAATTTGAGACCGTGAAGGCCCAATTGGCTAAGGATATGCAGCAGAACAAAAAAAACCAGCTTCGTATGGCGTTGGATAAGAAATTGCGACAGAACGCAAAGATTGTAGAAATGTAAGGCGCTGCGCAAAAAGCCTGGAATCGAGCCCAGGCTGCAGCAGCAATAGATTAAGAACGCACGGCGGTACAGCTTAAGCCACACCTGAACGGTGCAAGAGGTTGAAGCAGAAAGCTAAGGCCCTGAGAACCTGAGGACGATACAGAGTGGCGCGCATTTTTCGAGCTGCGGGGTTTTTGCCGGCAGGGCTTTTGCTGGTGTCGTGGCCTGTTGCCGCACAAGTTCGGCTTGGCGAGATCAGCGCGGACTCGAGCGGCACGATCTCCTCGGGTTACACCGCGAGTTACGGGAACTTGACCGGTTCAAACCACGGCTGGACGGTCGGAGGCGACGCTACTCTCTCCGGCTCCTTCTACAATCCAAACTTTCTATCTTTTAGTACGTCGTTTTATTTGAATCAATCGAGCGCGAATTCCAACTTCCAATCCATCTCCAATGCCAGCGGAGGCAATGTTTCAGTCAATTTCTTTGATGGCAGCCATTTTCCTGGTTCGATCACATATTCCAAGGCTTACAACAGTGAAGGGAACTATGCTGTCCCGGGCCTCGCCAATTACGTGACTCATGGCAATAGCGATGCGTTGGGCATCAACTGGAGCGAAAGTATTCCCGACGCGCCAAGTTTTTCAGCTGGTTTTCAAACGGGTACCAGCGACTATTCGGTCTACGGGACGAACGATAGCGGGGAAAACGCATTTCATTCGCTCAACTTCCACTCGGCCTATCAAGTGGCGGGCTTTAATATGGGCGCGTATTACTCCTTGGGCGGAAGTCATTCGCTGATCCCGCAGGTGGTCGCTGGCGAGGCGACAACAGAATCACATGCAGATAACAGTGCGCTCGGATTCAATGCTTCGCATAATCTCCCCTTCAAGGGTACGTTCTCGGCTGGCGTCAACCGATCCTCCTGGAACAGCAATTACCTGGGATATGCTTCGACTGGATCCATTGACACATTCAACAGTCTCGCGGCAATTCACCCGCTCAATCGACTTTCGTTCTCGGCATCCGTGAATTATTCCGACAATCTGAGTGGACAGCTAATCCAGTCAGTAGTGGCTGCCGGCGGTGTGGTTCCCGGGCTCAACTCCAACGAGTCCTCAAATTCCCTGGACGTCGAGGGTGTGGCCAGCTACACTCCATTATCGAATCTGCAAACCACTGCCTTCGTCGAGCGCCGCAGCCAGTCCTTTCTGGGAGAGGATTACGGGGTAAATTCATACGGCGGAAGCGCAACCTACGCGCACAAGCTTCTTGACGGCAGCTTCAATGCCGCATTCACCATGAGCGCAAATGCCGCGGACAAGACCGGCCAGGATACTTTGAGCTTTTCGACCAACGAGAATTACTCCAGCATAATCCGGGGGTGGAATGTCACCGGCTCTTTCGGTTATTCGCAGAACGCCCAGACCTTGCTGGTCACCTACATGAACTCGTTCTATAACTACTCTGGCAACATTAGGCGGCGCTGGGGACAATTCAACGTTAGTGCGGGCGCAGGTGGCGCGCGGACCGCATTGACGCAGCAAGCCGGAACCACGAGTAGCAGCCAGAGCTACAACGCCAGTATTGGCTACGGCCCCTGGATCACAGGAACGGGCAGCTACTCCAAAGCAGGCGGGCAGGCGATTGCAACCGGGTCTGGCCTCGTACCAGTGCCCGTGCCTTACCCTACATTCTGCCTTCGAATCTGATCAGCCTCTTCGGTGGAAGCAGTTATTCCGGTCGGGCTATCCAGTTCTCCCGTCAAGAAGCTCATCCTCACAGCTACTTATGCCAAGTCGGTCAGCAACACTTCCAGCAACGCAATCACGTCCGCGAATCAAAACGAGCAATTCAATTCCATCATCCAGTACCAGTTCCGCAAATTGAACTTTACGAGCGGATACGCACGTCTGGAGCAGGGCTTCAGCGGAAGCGGCACGCCACCGGAAGTTGTCTGCCACCTACTACGTCGGGGTGTCACGTTGGTTCAACTTCTTCTAAGAGGAAATCGGCAGCAATGCCTCGGGCGCAGCCCTGATCGTGGCTTGTGCGATGCTGTTGCTACCTCCAACGTGGGCATCACAAAGGCGCAAGTCCTCAGGCCGCACCGGAGCAATGGGAGATGTCTCTGGACGGCGGTCGCAAGCTTACTTGGGAGCACAGCTTCAACTCGGAATCTGAGGTGAAGCCGAACCGCGGCTTCTGGAACAAGGTGGTCGACGTCATCGCCGGCTGCGCCCGATTATCACTTCCTGGTGCGTCCTTACAGCGTCGTCACCGATTCGCGCGGACGCATCATTGTCACCGATCCGGGCGCGGAGGGCGTGCACATCTTCGACTTCGCCCAGCATAAGTACAAGTTCATCCAGCGCACGGGAAAGACAAGGACTCGATGCTCACGCCGCAGTGCGTCGCCGTCGATGCCCAGGACAATATCTACGTTACCGATTCCGATGCTGGCGTGATTTTTGTCTTTGAGCCGAGCGGAAAGTATCTGCGTACCATCGGCAGCTTGAGAGGCGGCGAGGGTTATTTCAAACGGCCCACGGGAATTGCCGTCGACTCCGCCGCGCAGACGAATTTATGTAACCGACACGCTGCGCGACAAGGTGTTCGTTCTCGACATGCAGGGCAGCCGTGCTCAAGACCATCGGCAAGACAGGCCAGGCCGAGGGCGAATTCAATCTTCCCACCGAGTTGCGGCTCGACGGCCCGAATCTGATGGTGGTCGATGCCATGAACTTCCGTGTGCAGGTCTTTGACCGCGTCCGGAAACTTCCAGTCCGCCATTGGAAAGATCGGCGACAGTACCGGAGCCATGTTCCGGCCAAAGGCAGTCAGCTGTCGACTCTGAAGGCGATCTTTACGTGGTGGATGCCTTGTGGGGCGTGGTGCAGGTCTTCAATACGCAGGGCCAGTTGCTGTATTACTTCGGCAGCCAAGGGCACCCATGCCGGAGAGTTTCAGCTGCCCGCAGGGCTGTTTATCAGTCATGACGATCGCGTCTACGTCGTCGACTCGTTCAACCGCCGTGTCCAGGTCTTCCATTACGTCGGGATGAAAAAGCCGGTCCAGGAGGCAGCGAAGTGAGGCTCAGAGTATTACTCGCCGCGCTGACGATTCTGCTGACCGGGAGCTCCCTGTCTGCTCAGATCGTCAGGCGACGTTCTGGGGATGCATAACCTGGGGCCGGGCAGCACATCGCCCATCACCGGTGCGCGTCCCGACGCCTGCGCCTACTGCCATGCACCGCACTCCGGGCTGAACACGGGTCTCTGGAACCAGAAGCTCACCACGCAGATCTACACGACCTACAGGAGCAGTACCGAGAAGAACACGGGCACTCAGCCACTGCTCGGTTCCGACAGCAATCAATGCCTCAGTTGCCATGACGGCACCGTCGCGGTCGGGGCCACCGTGGCTTATGGCCAGGTCACCACGCGCGGATCGATGAACTCACCGCAGACGTATTCGGCAGCAATATGCAGTCGTCGCACCCGTTCAGCTTGGTGTTGCCCTTCAAGGACAATATCGATCTGGTCGCCTCGTTGGCAGCGAATGGCCATACCGCTGATCCAACGGGAGCGGTGAAATCTGATCAAAGGCAACGTCGAGTGCACGTCGTGCCACAATCCCCACGTCCAGGCCAAGGACTTGGTGTCGCAGAATTTTCTGGTGAAAGACAGTTCAAGCGGCCAGCTTGTGCCTGGCCTGTCACGATCCCACCCGCCAGATGGGCGGACAGGTAAACCCGCTGGCGGATTGGTCGACGAACGCGCATGCCATATCCACCAGCAAGATCTCGCCGCAGGCCCTGCTCGGAAGTTACTCGACGGTGGCTGCGGACGCCTGCATCTCTTGCCATGCGCCGCACAACGCCAGCGGAACGTCGCGCTTGCTGCGTGGCCAGAATGAACAGGACTGTATTGCCTGCCACAACGGCGGTTCAAATATTTCGCCGATGGCGACCTACACCAACGTCTTTGCGGAGTACGCCTCGCCCAAGGTCGGCCATCCGCTTCCCAGCTCGACCAATCCGCACGACACCTCAGAGAGCACGGTGCTGAACAACAACCGTCATGCCACCTGCGTGGATTGCCACAGTGCACATGGGTCTGAGCCGGTGGGTATCTTTCCCGTCGCTCCGCTGATTCGCATTTCACAGAAGAATGTCGTGGGTATCAGCGCCAGCGACGGGACCAGCGTGCTCACGCCCGCCATCAACCAATATGAGAACTGCCTGCGCTGCCATGGCACCAGCGCGGGCAAACAGGTGCTGCCGATTTACGGATACTTCCCGGTGCGCGCGGTTTCTGCGGGCGATCCTCTCAACCTGATACCGCAGTTTGCCGTCACGGCCACTTCAAGTCATCCCGTCATGCATTCCAGGAGCAGTCCATTTGCGCAGCCCAGCCTGCTGGTTAACATGCTCAACCTTGACGGCGTCACCCAGGGTCGCGCCATGGGCACTCAGGTTCTTTGCACCGATTGCCACAACAGCGACGATAATCGCGAGTTCGGAGGCACAGGCTCGAACGGTCCCCACGGCTCCAGGTGGACTCACATTCTGGAGCGTCGTTACGAATTCAGCCAGGCTGCAGCTCCGGGTCGTGCCATCACAAATTTGTTTCCCAATCCCGATTTGAGCGTGGCTGGACCCTACGGCCTGTGCGACAAATGCCATGACCTGGCTAACCAGATTGTGAAGAACACGAGTTGGAATGAGCACAGCAGCCACATCAACGCCGGCTTCAGTTGTTCCACCTGCCACACCGCGCACGGGAACGGCGCGGCGAGTGGGACCATCAGCGGCGAGCGAATGGTCAATTTTGATGTCAATGTCGTAGCGCCCAATGGCGCCCTTCCCATCTCGTACAACCGCACCGCGAACACCTGCACATTGGTGTGTCACCAGGTTGCGCACAATCCCAACGGCACGGTGTCGTCGGTTAGCTTGCGCAGAGGTATTGGAGTTAATAAATGAGCGCAGCCCTAAGTCAGTTCGTTGACGCAAAGGCAAGTCTCCGGGAGGCTTCCTCGTTCGGAGATCGTGTGAGATCGTGCGCACACCGCATCCTGATCCGCAAAGCGGCTGGGAAGCGCGGCCGCGGCCTTGGACTTCATGTCTCAATCTTCATTGCGCTGGTTGGGTTTTTGACTATGCGCGCCGCGGCGGAGATACATCCCGTTCCGCTGGACAAGAACACAGATGCCGCCAAGTGCCTGGAGTGCCACGCCGATAAGACCAAAGGGAAGTCTGTTCATTCCGCCATGGCAGCGGGTTGTTTGAGCTGCCACGAGATCCGGGTTAATAAGGACGTCACCCGTGTCAAGCTGATCACAGCGGCACCTTCATCACTCTGCATCACGTGCCATGCGGACAAAAAAGCCGCTGACATCAAGGGAACGGTGCATCCACCCGCTGTTCGCGACTGTCTCTCTTGTCACGATCCTCACTCCAGCGACAACAAGAATCAGCTTCTGAAACCCGTATCGGGCGGCGAGAAGGAGAACCTCTGCAGCAGTTGCCACAAGACTGGAATGAATGTGCCGGAGAGGGGAAGTCGCCACGCTGCGCTCGATATGGGATGCGACACCTGCCATACCACTCACAAAACCGGCGCCGAACCAACGATCGAGAACCGCTTCCATTTGACCAAATCGGCCCCGGCGCTTTGCCTCGACTGCCACGATCCGAAGGATGCAGGTCTGCAAAAGGCTCACCAGAATCAGCCTTTCGCCACAGCAAACTGCCTGGAATGTCATGATCCGCATCAATCTGACTCGCCCAAACTGATGGCCAAGTTTATGCATGCGCCATTTGAAGCGAAGAGCTGCGATACCTGCCACGCACCCGCAAAAGACGGGAAGATCGTGTTGACGCAGCCCGATGCCAAGTCACTGTGCGTGACCTGTCACGACGACAAGGCCAAGCTGATCGAAACAGCAAAGGTGCCGCATCCTGGCGCGGCGGGAGATTGCACTGACTGCCACAGTCCACATGCCAGCCGCCAGCCCGGGTTGCCAAAGACTGACTCGGTGAGCATTTGCCTTGGATGTCACAACGACATCGACGACCTGCGCAAGAAATCAGTGCATCATCAGCCTGCGTTTGAGCAAGGGTGCGCAACCTGCCACACGCCGCACGGCGGCGACAACGATCACCTGCTGCGCGCCAAAGGGAATGCGCTCTGCCTGGAGTGCCACGGCCCCGACTCAGCGCCGCAGCGAGACGATTCTGCGCACCTTCTGACAATTTTCAGCGGTGCAGTCAGGTTGCCTGAGGACTACTACCAGAAGAACAAAGTTCCGATCCTCCCTTTGCGCTTTGGGCTGGGGCACCCGATTGAGTATCACCCGGTTTCTGACGTGATGGACCCCACCGACCAAAGCAAGGTCAAGACGCCGCTCAGTTGTCTCTCCTGCCATCAACCTCACGCCGCTGCCGAGGCCGATTTGCTGGTGAAGGACCAGGTCAACAATATGGCATTCTGCGATAACTGCCATAAGAACAGGCTCAATATGAAGCAGACTACTTCCCCCGGGAACTAAGTGGAGAATACGATGTTTCGCTTCCTCTTCAATCCGATGCGCAACCGCAAGCCCCTCGCAGTGCTACTTCTGCTCGCGTTTAGTTTGGCTTTACCGTTTTCGGCCGGTGCGGGCAAGAAAAAGAAGCCCGACACGGTCGCTCCGCAAGCAGGTCCGCGTAAATTTCCGTTTGATCCAACGAAGCTGGTGTGGCCAAACCCGCCCAACATTGCGCGCGTACGCTGGCTTGATTACTTTGCCGGAACAAAAATTGATTACACTCCTGCCGCCAATGCCAAGGCCAAGGCATCCTGGATGGATCGCCTTGCGGGCGGGCAGTCCGAAACGGAGAAAATCAATCCAAAGACGTTTCCATTCCAATTGATCGGGCCCTACGGCATCGCCATCGATTCCAAAGGTCTTGTATACGTGGCCGATCAAAGGGTCGGCGCCGTATTCATCTTCAACACCGAGACCCACGACACGCAACTCATCCGCAACGGTATTGAAGGCCATTTTGGGTGGATCAACGGCCTCGCCATCGACGATGACGACAGGCTATTTGTCTCCGATGGCAAAATGCACCGCGTAATGATCTTCAATCCGAAGCATGAGGTAGAGAGCCAGATCACAGAGGGGCTGCAGGATCCGGTTGGCCTGGCTCTCGACACCGAAAACCGATTTCTCTATGTCGTGGACACCCAGCAGGATCAGGTGATTGTTTATGATGCGGATTCTCTCAAGCTGCTGCGGCGTATCGGCACCGGCGGGAAAAACCATTTCCTCACATCGCCTGGCGATTTTGGCGCGCCGCAGGGCGTGGCGCTGGACAAGGACGACAACGTCTATGTGACTGACACCCTCAACAATCGTGTAGAGATTTTCGATGCCGATGGAAACTTCATCAGCCTGTTTGGCAAACATGGCGACGGCCCCGGATACCTCGCCCGCCCCAAAGGTATCGCTGTCGATGGCGATGGGCACATCTGGGTGGCCGATGAGATGCAAGACCGATTGCAGGTCTTCAATCGCGAAGGCCAGTTGCTGACCTATATCGGCACCGGACACGGAGAACTGCCTGGGCAATTCAAAACGCTGGTCGGAGTTGCAATCGACAAGCAGAATCGCGTATTCACCACCGAGCAAGAGCCGGGGCGCCTGCAGATGTTTCGCTACGTCACTGATGCGGAAGCCGCTGAAGAGAAAACGCGGCATGAGGATGAGCTGAAGAAGGCGGCGGACAAGCGCCAGAAAGCCGCAGCTCCCGCGTCGGGCGATAAGACGACAGCAGCGTCCCCGCAGAAACCATCAGGCTCGGCCGCCACCGCAGACAACGCAGCGCCCAAGGCGCAATAGGGCAAGGGGCAGCGCTCCGACTGATCTTGCGAAAAGATGGGGACGGGTTGGCTCAGAAAGTGGGATTCCAAAAGGCGTCTGCCGTAACCATACTATCAAGTCCGCTTCGGCCGCTTTCACAGGTTCGAATGGTCAACCGCGTTAGGTGTCGTGCTGGCAGATTGTAGACGCGGGACGACTGCGATTCCCAGCCGCTGACCACCGTGATGAGCAATTCGTATCCCCTCATCAAGCTGATGGTTGAAAGTACGCGCTCATCCACATTTTGCCTGCTTCAAAGGAAGGTCTGGGGATCTCCCTGACCATGTTTTCCAATCGCAAAGATCCGGGGCCGCCATGGCCTCAGCATTCATGTTGAAGGATGTTCGCGGCGTCCCTACAATCCGGTTGGAATTCACAGTGCCAATGGCCAGTACACGGTGGGAGCGTCGCTCGCATCGTCTCGTATTTCGAGATTGAGCCAAGCCCCGGTGTTTCGGCATTAGATGCGAGCAATTCACGAAAGGCTTCCCCGGGTTGATCCTGAAATAAAATCTCAACCCTCTCATAAAGAAGCGAATGGAACATTGCGACAAAAGTTCCCAAATGTCCGTCATATATCACATTGTCATTTGTTTCCGGGAACGGACCGCGATGTTTGGGGCCTATCTCCTTTCATTGGAAATCTCCTCACGAATTCGACAAAACGAGAGTGAAGATGAATCAAGTCACGACTTCGATGCCAAAATCCTCAATGCCCAATCCACGGCCAGATCCTGACCGGCCCGAACGGCGCCGCCGCCACCTCTGGATCTGGGTAGTGGTTCTGTTTCTCTTCGGCTTGCTGTTTTACTGGGTCATCACCCAACACAATAAGGCAGCGCAAGCAACCGGCGGCAGGCGCGCCATAACAGGACCAGTCGCCGTGACCACCGCAACTGCCCGGGTCGGCTCGATCAACGTGTATTTAAGCTCCATTGGCACTGTCACTCCCGTTTACACGGCAACAATCTCGGCCCAGGTAACGGGGGTGATTACGAACGTCCATTTTCGTGAGGGGCAACTGGTGCGGCAGGGCGATCCCCTGGTGGACATCGATCCCCGTCCCTATGCCGCACAACTGGCCGAAGCCCAGGGTCTGCTGGAGCGTGATCAGAATCTGCTTGCAGAAACGCAAATGGACCTGGACCGCTACAAGGTAGCCTGGTCACGCAACGCGATTCCGCGCCAAACACTGGAAGATCAGGAGAAGCTGGTCCTGCAGGATCAGGGGACGGTGAAGAACGACGAAGGTACCGTCGACTACGACAAGGTGCAGCTTTCCTATTGTCACATTGTGTCGCCTTTCAGCGGCCGTGTCGGTCTTCGGCTGGTCGATCCGGGCAACCTGGTCGCGGCCAATTCTGCGACCGCCCTGCTGGTCGTTACACAAACCCAGCCAATCACCGTGATTTTTACGCTGAATGAAGACGACCTTCCTCAGGTCATTGAACATCGCAAAGGCGGCAAGCAACTCAAAGTCAATCTCTATAACCGAACTCAGCAAAAGCTTCTGTCAACGGGAACTCTGACAACGATCGACAATCAGATCGATACGACAACGGGAACCGTGAAATTGAGGGCCACATTCGCCAACAAAGACGAGATTCTCTATCCAAATCAGTTTGTAAATGCCAGTCTCCTGGTGAACACGCTGGAAAACCAGACCATCGTGCCGTCTTCGGCGATCCAGCACAACGGCAATCAGGATTTTGTTTATCTCATCTCGAATGGCAAGGCTGTCATGCGGGAAGTGAAGACCGGAAACTCAGACGGAGGAGATACCGCGGTTCAGGGGATTCAACCTGGCGATGTTGTTGCTGACAGCAGCTTTGATAAGCTGCAGAACGGATCGCAGATTACCATTTCTAAAATCAAAATTCCATCCACTTCTCAGTCTTCGGAGAGCACCGCCCCATGAACCCTTCGCGGCAATTCATTCTGCGACCGGTCGCCACGGCGCTGCTGATGGTGGCAATTCTGCTGGTGGGCGTTGTTGCGTTCTTCCAACTGCCGATCTCTGCCTTACCTGAAGTGGACTATCCAACCATTCAGGTGCTGACGTTTTATCCCGGCGCCAGCCCTGATGTCACGGCAACCACCATCACGGCTCCCCTGGAACGGCAATTCGGTGAAATGCAGGGTCTGAGCCAGATGACTTCCACGAGCGCGGGTGGAGTGTCTGTAATTGTGCTTCAGTTCAATCTTTCACTCGACCTCGACGTGGCGGAAGAAGAGGTGCAGTCATCAATCAATGCGGCGCAAAGTTATCTTCCCTCCGATCTGCCCACGCCGCCCGTATATAACAAGACAAATCCAGCCGACGCCCCGGTTTTGACACTGGCCATCACTTCGGATTCGATGCCGCTTTCTGACGTCGAAGACCTGGTTGACACACGACTGGCTCCGCGCATCTCGCAGTTGAGCGGTGTAGGACTCGTCAGCATCAGCGGCGGACAAAAGCCTGCGGTGCGCATCGATGTGAATCCGGTTCAGCTTGCTTCATACGGCTTGAACCTGGAGGACGTGCGTACTGCCCTTACGCAGGGCAGCGTCAATTCAGCCAAAGGCAATTTTGATGGACCGCGCCAGGACTATCAGATCGACGCAAATGACCAGATCACTGACGCAAATGGATACCGCAACCTCGTCATTGCATACTCCAACGGCGCGCCGGTGTTCGTACGAAACGTAGCGAACGTCGTGAATGGTGTTGAGAACACGAAAGAAGCGGCATGGATGAATACGACGCCAGCGGTGGTTCTCAACATTCAGCGTCAGCCGGGCGCCAACACCATCACTGTCGTCAAGAGAATTCGACAGGTCCTGCCGCAGCTCGAAGTCAATCTTCCCGCATCCATCCACGTAACCACGATGACGGATATGACTACGAGCATTCAGGCCTCGGTGAGCGACGTCGAATTTGAGCTCATGTTGACCATCGGGCTAGTGGTCATGGTCATCTTTCTCTTCCTTCGCAGCTTGAGAGCCACCATCATTCCAAGCGTGGCTGTCCCGCTGTCGCTTGTGGGCACGTTTGGCGTCATGTACCTGCTGGGATACAGCCTTGACAACCTGTCGTTGATGGCGCTCACGATCTCTACCGGATTCGTGGTCGATGATGCGATTGTCATGATCGAGAATATCTCGCGGTTTCTCGAAGAAGGAATGCCGCCGCTTGAGGCCGCCCTTACCGGCGCTGGCCAGATCGGCTTCACCATTGTGTCATTGACCGTGTCGCTGATCGCCGTGCTGATTCCGTTGCTCTTCATGGGCGACGTTGTGGGGCGGCTCTTCCGGGAGTTTGCGGTCACCCTGGCCGTCACCATCGTGATCTCCGCGGTGGTATCCCTTACCCTTACGCCCATGATGAGCTCGCGCATCCTGCGCCACACGCCGGCGGAACAGCAGTCGCGGTTCTACAACGTATCAGAGAAGATGTTCAACAGTATGATCGAGTTCTACGGCCGCACTCTGCGCGTGGTTCTGCGATATCAGACGGTCACTCTTTTGATCGCTTTCGGAACGCTGGTCCTCACCATTCTCCTCTACATCTTCATTCCCAAAGGGTTTTTCCCGGTGCAGGATACCGGCGTCATTCAAGGCATCTCGCAGGCGTCGCAGTCGATCTCCTACAGCGATATGGCCGCGCACCAGCAGGCACTCGATCGCGTGATTCTCGCCGATCCCGCAGTCGAAAGCCTGACCTCCTTCATCGGCGCCGACGGAGTGAATACAACGTTGAATTCAGGCCGGATTTCCATCAATCTGAAACCTCTCAATCAGCGGAACGAAAGCGCCTCAGACGTGATTCGCAGGCTGCAGAGCAGCCTACAGCAAGTCTCAGGGATCCACCTCTACATGCAGCCCGTTCAGGACATCACCGTGGACGATCGAGTGAGCCGCACGCAGTACCAATACACGCTTGAAGATCCCAATACAGATGAGCTGAATGAATGGACGAACAAGTTTGTCGCCCAACTGAACAAGTTGCCCCAGTTGGAAGATGTCGCTACCGATCAACAAACGGGCGCCCGTGCCATTTCACTGGAGATCGATCGTGTCACTGCATCGCGTCTCGGCATCGCGCCCACGACCATTGACAACACTCTGTATGACGCCTTTGGCCAGCGGGAAATCAATACACTGTACACGCAGACCAATCAATACCACGTGATCCTGGAGACTCAGCCGGAATGGCAGCAAAACCCCGCCAAGCTTGGCGACATTTACATCCAGTCGAATGCTTCCTCGGGAGCCAGCGGAGCGAGTGCGGCGAGTTCTTTTTCTTCATCGGCGTCGGCGGCAGCAGGATCGAACGCTCTCACCACTGCTGTGCGATACACTCCATCTTCTGCAGCGCTGGTGGCACCTGCCAGCGCCTTGCCGCGGGTTTCGGCTACAGGCACATCCTCGCCAACTAGTGGAACAGTGTCGGGCACAACACCCAACACGACGACTGTTTCATCGAGCGCCAATGCGGTTCCGCTCGGCGCATTTACACGGGCGTATCCCACCACCGAAGCTCTTTCTATCAATCACCAGGGGCAGTTTCCCTCGGTGACTGTTTCTTTCAATCTCGCTTCGAATGCGTCTTTGGGGACGGCCATCAGCGACATCAACAAAGTGGCGAAGCAACTCAATTTCCCACCGAGCCTGCAAGCTGGATTCCAGGGAACAGCGGCATCTTTCGAGAACTCGTTATCGAACGAATCACTGCTGATTCTCGCGGCGCTGGTCACCGTTTACATCGTTTTGGGCGTTCTCTATGAGAGTTTCATTCACCCGATCACGATTCTGTCCACCCTGCCGTCTGCAGGAGTCGGTGCGCTGCTCGCACTTATCATTTGCCACCAGGATCTCTCCGTAGTGGCCATCATTGGAATCATCTTGCTGATCGGCATCGTGAAGAAAAACGGCATCATGATTGTCGATTTTGCGCTTGAGGCTGAACGCAAGGGAGGTAAATCTTCGACCGAGGCCATTTTTCAAGCAAGCCTGCTGCGCTTTCGGCCCATCATGATGACCACCATGGCCGCGCTGCTCGGCGGACTTCCACTCGCTCTCGGAACCGGCCTCGGGTCGGAATTGCGCCGTCCGCTCGGAATCGCCATGGTGGGAGGTCTGCTGCTCAGCCAGGTTCTTACGCTCTACACGACCCCGGTCATCTATGTCTTCTTCGATCGAATCGCCCAACGCCTTACGCATACAAGACCATCCGGTGGCCCTGCCGACAATGAGCCGCACCCCGAAAGGGGAACGGCATGATTATTTCGGCTCCATTTATTCGTCGACCGATCGCGACGACGCTACTAACCGTCGCAATCGCCATTGCGGGCGCCATCGCATTTTATGCGCTTCCTGTCTCGCCGCTTCCGCAAGTCGACTTTCCTACTATCAGCGTCTCCGCAAGTCTTCCCGGAGGCAGCGCGCAGATCATGGCGGCGTCTGTTGCCACGCCGCTGGAGCGTCAATTCAGTCACATCGCCGGCATTACCGAGATGACATCCTCCAGTTCTCTCGGCTCAACTTCGATCACTCTCCAGTTCGATCTCAGCCGCAATATCGACGGCGCCGCGCGCGACGTCGAAGCTGCAATCAATGCGGCGCGGACCTACCTTCCCATCAATCTTCCTGCGAACCCTTCGTATCGCAAAGTGAATCCGGCCGATGCACCCATCATGATCCTCGGGCTCACTTCGAATAAGTACGATGTCACCAAGATCTACGATCTGGCATCGACGATACTGGAGCAAAAGCTCTCTCAGATTCAGGGCGTCGGACAGGTCTTTGTGGGCGGAGGCGCCACGCCCTCTGTACGAGTTGAGGTTGATCCACAGAAGCTTGAGAGCTTCGGCCTCACGCTCGGTTCTGTCCAGTCGGTGCTCAGTCTCCAAAACTCTCATGAGCCGCGCGGCCAGTTCTCTGACGGTCAGGTTTCTGAGGACATCATCACGAATGACCAAATTTCATTGGCTGACCAGTACAAGCCTTTGATCATCGGTTATAACAATGGCGCAGCCGTTCGACTTTCGGATGTTGCCGATGTGATCAACTCCACGCAGAACATTCGAACGGCCGGATACATGGATGGAACTCGTGCCGTCTTCATCATCATTTTCAGACAACCCGGCGCCAACATTATTCAAACCGTCGATCGGATTCGAGCACAGTTGCCGTTCCTTGAGGCGATACTGCCGCAGGGAATCAAGACGACCATCGTACTCGATCGCACCACGACCATACGCGCTTCTGTCAGCAATGTTGAACGAACCCTGATTGGTTCCGTCATCCTGGTTGTTCTGGTCGTTTTTGTATTCCTCAAAAGCCCGCGCGCCACTCTCATCCCAACGGTCGCTGTGCCTGTTTCCCTCATTGGTACGTTTGCGGCAATGTATCTGTTCGGCTACAGCCTCGACAACCTTTCTTTGATGGCTCTCACCATTGCCACCGGCTTCGTAGTTGACGATGCCATTGTGGTGATGGAAAACATCACGCGCCACGTTGAAGCCGGCATAAATCCATTTGACGCAGCACTCCGGGGCGCTAAGGAGATTGGCTTCACCGTCTTTTCCATCAGCATGTCCCTGATTGCCGTGTTCATTCCGATTTTGATGATGGGTGGCATTGTCGGCCGCCTTTTTCGCGAATTCGCGGTGACGCTCTCGACGGCCATCGTTGTCTCGATGGTCATCTCTCTCACCACCACACCTGCAATGTGTGCACATCTTCTGAAGCATACCCCCGAAGGAGGTGCGCACAACTGGTTTTACCGGACGAGCGAGAGATTCTTTAATGGGATGCTTTCGATATACAAACATTCGCTTTCATGGGTCCTGGATAATCCTGCGCTTATGCTCATCGTGCTCGGGCTCACCATCGCGTTGAACGTTGTGGTTGTTTTTAGAATACCGAAAGGATTCTTTCCGACCCAGGACACTGGCGCGATGGTCGGCCAGGTGCAGGGGCCCCAGGATGCATCGTTTCCGTTCATGAATTTTTCTGTTCAGCGGTTGGTTGATGTTATCAAGGCAGATCCCGCGGTCGCGCATGTGAACGCGTACACAGGCGGTAATGGAGCCAGCAATGGCGGATTTATCTATGTCGCGCTCAAACCCCTCGGTAGCGAGCGGAAATTGACGGCGATGGAAGTCATCAATGGTCTCCGCCCTAAATTGAACCGGTTGCCCGTCGCTTCGGCATTTCTGCAGCCCGTGCAGGACCTGAGGATCGGCGGACGCTCCAGTGCTGCCCTATACCAGTACACAATCCAAGCCGATAACATCAATGATCTTTATCATTGGGGCCCGATTCTGCTGGCCAATATGAAAAAGTTACCCGGTCTGCTGGACGTAAATACAGATCAACAAAACGGCGGATTGCAGGATCTTCTCACCTATGATCGGGTCACCGCTGCCCGTCTTGGTCAGACCGCGCAATCTCTCGATCAAGCGCTCTATGGCGCGTTCGGCCAGTCCGAGGTCTCAATCATCTACACCCAGCTCAACCAGTATTACGTGGTGATGGAAGTGGCGCCGCAATACTGGCAGAATCCGTCACAACTGAACAATATCTACTTCAAACCGCCGGTTTCATCCACGGCAGGAAATGTCGCTGGGATCAATCGGGTCGCTCCATTGTTGAGCGTGCTGAAGACTCAAACTGGCACTACGCCTCTCCAGGTCAATCACACAGGGCTTTTCCCATCCGTTACCGTTTCCTTTAATCTGGCCCCGGGTTTGTCGCTCAGCGATGCCACCTTTGAAGTTACCCGCATGGAAGCCGCTCTCGGCATGCCTTCGACGGTTCACGGCTTCTTTGCCGGAACCGCCCAAGCCTATCAAGATTCTCTGGCAACCGAAAAATACCTTGTGGCGACGGCCCTGTTTGCGGTCTACATCGTGCTCGGCATTCTGTATGAAAGCCTCATTCATCCGCTCACGATCATTTCAACGCTGCCATCGGCGAGCGTTGGAGCCATGCTCGCGCTCATGCTTTTCCAGATCGATCTCAATGTCATTTCTATCATCGGCATCATTCTGCTGATCGGCATTGTCAAGAAAAATGCGATCATGATGATCGACTTTGCCCTCATGGCGGAGCGCGAGGAGGGAAAGAATACGTACGATGCGATCTTCGAGGCCTGTATGCTACGCTTCCGGCCGATTATGATGACGACGATGGCTGCCATTTTCGGGGCGTTGCCGCTGGCCTTTGGCACCGGCACAGGTTCGGAACTGCGTCAACCGTTGGGCATCACGATTGTCGGCGGGTTGTTGCTCAGCCAGTTGCTCACGCTCTACACAACGCCAGTTGTTTATCTTGCAATGGACCGCCTGCGTCTTCGCGCGGTGGGCAGATCCGGTGAAACGCTCAATCAAGGACCGGCCAATGCTGACGTCCTGATTCCATGAGGAGAAAGTGTATGGTGCTGCAAGGAAGAGTCGTCACATGCGCGGCAACCGCTTCAACCTTGCTCGCCGTCTCGGCGCTGATCTCCGGATGCCGCGTTGGACCTCCTTATCATGCGCCCACGCCGCCGTCGATCAGTGCCCCGAACTTCAAGGAATCCACGGTAAATTTCAATGACGCCAATGGCTGGAAAGTCGCCAGTCCGCAAGATGCAATGATTCGCGGGAAATGGTGGGAGATTTTCAATGAGCCCGAGCTGAATGCCTTGGAGGAGCAGCTCAATATCAACAACGAAAACATCAAAGTGTCATTTCAAAACTTCATGGAGGCGCGCGCGCTCATTGCCGAGGCGCGCGCGCAATTCTGGCCGACCATCTCAGTGACTCCCGCCTGGAATCGCTCGCGAAGCTCGTCCAATCTGCGCAACTCGTCAGAGGCCAACACGGGTCAAACCTCCACGCTCTGGTCCGCACCGCTCGAAGTCTCGTGGACTCCCGACCTTTGGGGCAAGATTCGCAATCAAGTGCGCGAGGCGCAATTCAGTGCGCAGGCCAGCGCCGCTGATCTCGAGCTGGAGAAGCTGACCGAACAGGCCAGTCTCGCACAGTACTACTTTGAAATTCGCGGCCAGGACATGCTCCAGAAGATCCTGAATGACACGGTTGCTGCCGACCAGAAAGCTCTCGACGCCGCACAGGGCGCATATGACGCAGGCACCGGAGACTACATCTCCGTCGTGGAAGCCAGGAACACATTACAGTCGGCACAGGCATCGGCCATCAATGTGGCCTTGTCGCGCGCTCAATACGAACACGCGATCGCGATGCTCCTCGGCAAAATCGCGACTGACTTTTCCATTCCAGTGAAGCCAATGCTCTACACCCCGCCCCCCATTCCGACGGGCGTCCCATCGCAACTTATGGAGCGCCGTCCTGATGTGGCCGCCGCGGAGCGTACTCTCGCCGCCGCCAATGCAACCATCGGCATCGGCTACGGCGCTTTTTTCCCCCAGATAACCCTCTCCGCACAAGGCGGTTATGAGAGCTCCCTTCTCAAGCATCTGTTCGACTGGCCGAGCCGCTTCTGGTCAATCGGGCCCAGTGCGGCGCAAACCATTTTCAACGGCGGCCTATACCGCGCTCAATTGCATCAGTACGAGGCAATCTACAACGCCGACCTCGCAAACTATCGCCAATCCGTGGTTACCGCTTTTCAGCAAGTCGAAGATGCACTGGCGGCAACGCGCATCGATTCGCAGCAGATTCTTCGCCAGCAGGAGGCGGTGAAGTCGGCTCAGGAGTTCCTGGATCTTGAAATGCAGCGCTACAACAGCGGAGTCGATCCTTACGTCGACGTGGTGACGGCACAAACCACATTGCTTTCAAACCAGGTGACGCTCAATTCGATTCAGGTGGAAGATATGCTCTCTGCGGTTCAGCTGGTGGAGGCACTTGGCGGGGGGTGGGATCAAAGTCAACTTCTCACGCCCGCGCAAGTGTCTGCCAAGGTTCCGGAGTCAACTTACAAAATGCAGAACTAATCGCCGCCAGGAGCCTTGATTGAAGGAAATCGAGCTGCGCGCGCGAGTAACTGCAAGCTTTTTTAAAAGCAGCATGACACGCGAAAGTGACCAGTACCGCGCGGAGATCGCACTCTTGAATAACCGTTTTGCATGCTGCCATTGCATGTGGCCGGCGACACAAATTTCCATCAATTAATCTTCATCCTGCGCCGGGCAGGAGCCCCTTCGATTGCGACGCTTGCAGCTGCCGAGTGGACGCTCCGTCCGTTCGCGTTGACTGCCACAACAACATACTTCACTGTTCCTGTATCGGCTGCGGGCTCAGTGAACACAGGGAGCGTCAATCCCGACGCAACTCTATGCTCAGCTCCCTCTTGCACCCGCTCCACGGTATAGGTTGTAGCCGCGGCCACGGGACTCCACGATACCTCGACGAACCGCCCCTTGATAGCGGCTCGAACATCGGTGGGCGCGTCTGGAGGAGGGCCGCTGGGCAGCAAGCCGTAAACGCACAACTGTCCCGTCCCAACGTTTTCCGTGCCAAAGCTGGCGAGATAGACCTTTCCATTCGCGATTGTGGGCGGCGCCATTTTTGAGTAGTTATTGCAGTCGTCCCGGCCCGGGTTCTGAAGAGAATTCCAAAGCTCGTGATTGATGTCGTCGGCGTCGTAGGCATGCAGAACGCCGGGGCGGGATTCGTTCCATGAGTCGCCAGTGGCATGTATCGCTGCCCATAGTATTCCATCCTTGCCGCCGTTTGCAGAGAGCGAAAGCATCGCTCCGGGATGGCCATCGTTCTTATCCGGCCGAATCATGAATGGGGTCTCATCGAACTTGTCGCCGATAAGCCGGTAAGCGCGCGCTCGGTCTCGCTGCCCCCATAGGTACAAAAGGTCGCCGTTCTTGGCGCTCTTCCAATAAACCATGCTATGCAGATGAGAACTGGTCACTTGAAAGTGCTGTACGGCATGCTCGTCCCCTAAATGCCCAAAGTGTTCAGTATTGATCCCATACAGCACGCCTTCCTTGCCACCTCCTATAACCAGGTGGGTTCTTGGAATCAGGACGGCTCCCGAGGAGTCCAGGTCATTGTCGCCCTTATCCAGTTGAAAGTGGTTGGTGGGAGTAAACCAGTCCAGCATATGCATGTGCGTATCGAGTTTGATAAAGCTTTCGCTGAACTGTGTAGTGCCGTTCCAACTACCGTTTCCGGTGATGAAGTAAATGTTGCCTTTGTCATCCACTGAAGGCGCTTGACCGGACTGCCATATGCTCGCTTCCTCTCCGCCGGGCGAGGTATTGAAGACGCCATTCTGCTTCAGCGAAATATCGTTGTAGCTCAGAAGAAATCCGTGATAGGGGTCTTTGTCGCAATGCGAAGCGTAGCCTATAAGGACGTTGCCACCGGAGAGAACAAGCGCCGTGCGCTGGTTTTGCATCAGCGGATCAAAGCCGGGAGCCTCAATGGTTGCCGGGCTATTGGGCAGATCGGCTCCGGTGGCAAGGTCGAGTGCATGAAGGCGCTGGGAGAACCCGCCACCAGATTTGGTCAGCGCCACCACATACAGTGTGGACTTTTGTGCGTTGATCACCGGCGTGCCTATGATGCCCATGTTGCCATTGATGTCGGTGCAGCCGAAGTCCGCATCGTGAAGGCTGGCAGGAGTCCCAAAGTTCACATGCCAGAAAGGCACTGATGCGGTTGCGTCGTTAGCATCGAACGCGTACACGCTATTGTTGACTGTGGTCACATACACGACATCATGCCAGCCGCCCGCAATCTTTACGTTTGTCGCAAGCAGAGGCTGGCTATAGACCTGATCGTCAACCACCCGCTTGAAAAGCATCCCGAATCGCCGGGTGTTGACATTGGCGGGCGTGAGCACGGCCTCCTTTAAGTTGGCTCCCGTACGTTCCAGATCATTGCGGTTCGTCAATACGTCAACCTGGGCAGAGGCCCCAATCGGCAGCTCCAGGCAGAACAAGCAAATTGCAACCCGCGCTATGCGATGCATGTCGGTCAAGTGGTTCATCCTTATATGTTCCATCTCTGATGCACAAGTTAGTGGAGAGACTCAGCGAACGGCCTGGATGTGAAGGAACATCTTGTTGTGGTACATCCCATTAAGCATAAGTCAGCAAATTTCCAAGGTGAGAGCGCCGGATTTCGATGACCCACGAAAACGTGGCGAGAAAGATAAGGCGAACGGAACCGCTGAACAGCGTCCGCGCCGGTGTCCAAATATGCCTGACGATCGGATAAATTCCGGTGAAGTGATAGAACAGGCCCGCGGTAACGAATCGAGCATCAAGTTCACCGCAAAGGACTGAGGGCGACAATCTTCGCGGGAGCAGCAAGAGCTGCGAGCGTATCGATGTCGAAATATCGGTAAAGATCGAGGCAAAAAAGCTCAGGCGCGGAGCGAAACGGGACTGGTGTATCGATCAGGTAGCTCAGGCTCTTCATGCCATTCCGGTTCACCACAGCAGAGAAGTCTTCTGGCGCGATGGCGGCGGCAGTCAAGGCGATTACCTGGTTGCGAATGCCGTCTGTTTCCACCTGTACAGGCTGACCTGTGGTGGAATGGAGCCAGCTTGCGATAGCAACCAATTGCGCGGTTTCCAAACCCAGCGGACGAGCGCCGCTGCTGTCTGTCAGTAGCTCCCAGGGTATGCGATCTGGCAACAGGCCACCATTGAAGAATAGATCCAGTGCCAACACCTGCTTCCCGCGGTCCAGGTTCTGAGCCACCATGTCTGTGGCGGCTTTGTAGCCTTTGTCATCAAGCACTATGGTCGCCGGTGCGTTCTCCGGAGCGGCTTCTTCGCGGAACAAAACGCCATTGGCGCTGAGTTGGTTGGAGAAATCAAAACGATAAGACAGGGTGCGAAAATCAAAGGCTCTGCCGTTATCCACCCGCAAGGCCTGTGCCATCGAAACCGGCGCATAGCGGACCACGGATTCCAACTTCTCTTGCTCTCTCTTTGCCCACACTCGGCGCGCTTCACTGTCAGCCGGTGCCGGTTCGTGATGGATCTGTTGCGCCAATTTTCTCACTAGGGCAACAAAGGTTAAGTTATCGGCCGGCACACCTATGGAAAGCTCTTGCAGGGTCCGGACCTCATCGTCACTGTAAATCTCTCCATCCAATACCGGCAATTTGAAATGTTCACTGAAGAAGCGATAGGCCTGGTTGCGGTTATCCAACTGATAATTGTGTGTCCCAGGATAGAGGTTCTCATGCCAAGCCAGGTTATCTGAGGCTCCGTAGAGCTGAAAAACTGGTTTTACCTGGTCATATATGTAGGGCCTCACCAAGGGAGCCCGAAAACAACAGCTATCCGTGCCATTGTGGATCTCCATCGTGGGACGAGGCGCCCGTATCGCAATCAATTCAGGATAGTCTTCACCCTGCATCAAATCAGGCGCATCCTCTTCAATTTCGTCGGTATCCACCGGATGGGTGAGATTCGACTCGCGCGACCCAATCCCGGCTACTTCCACCGCGACCGCGACGCGTGGATCCAGGGCGCTCAGCATTACCGTCTGCCATCCCCCTCCGGAAAGCCCGGTGACGCCGATCCGAGTCGTGTCAACCTCCTGCAATCCACTCAGGTAATCAAGTCCTCGACGCATGGAAAGATAAAAGATTCCCAGCGCATTTGAACCGACCAGATTCAACTGGGAAGCGAAATCGTGTGCGTTTTCCGGATTCGCGAGCTCTCCGAAACCAATAAACTCCAGGTCAAGAGCGACGATCCCGCGCTTGGCGAAGTTAATGCAACGCTTCTGTTCGTATTCCACCCCAATCCCATCCGGCTCATGTCCGAGCAAGTTAAGAATTGCGGGTATACGGCCAGTAATATTTGCCGGCTCATAGAGAAGGGCTGTCGAATGGAAGCCCGGCACAACTTCAAAACGCAATTTGTGAATCCGGTATCCGTGGCGGCTTTCAATGATCCCCACTTCCTCGAACTTCGGGGCAGCATCAATCCATTCACGCGGCCAGCCGTGATAAGCAACATCGTCGAGAACGTGCTTGCGCACCCGCTCTTCTTCCGCACTCCACAATGCGGTCGTTGTGGGAATGGGCAACTGAGGAATACGCTTGAACAAAAATTCCTGCAGTTGAAATTCCCGCGATGGAACATCCCGCGAAGGCTGTGCCAGCGCCTCCTCGACGTAAGGCTTGCTGACCTGGGCATACCCGCAAACTGCGCTCATCCCCAGCAGGCAGGGCAATAATCCAGCAATCTGAAAACTGCGCCGGCATTTCTCCCGCATCTTAGGCTTTCTTCTTGCTTCCATGCAGTCAGTCCATTCATCTCCCGATTGAACATCGTTACTGTCTTCAAGCAATCAGGGTGCCAGGAGATATGCAAGTGGCGTCGCAGCTAACTTACATATCTCCCGGCACCCCGATTGGCTAGAGCCTGCTCAGAACTTGATCTTCAGCGCCATCTGGAGGATTCGAGGATCCCCGGCAGAGCTGATTTGTCCAAAATTGCTGTCTTGAAGTCCGGCATCAGGATTGCCGAAGTTGACATTGTTGAATGCGTTATAGAATTCCGCACGGAACTCATAAGTAGCGCGTTCGACTATTTTTCCGGTTTTCAAGAGAGCCAAATCCGTAGTGAAGAGTCTTGGCCCGCGAAGAGAGTTCTTGCCGATGTTACCGTAAGTGCCGATGGCATTTGGAGCAAAATCGGCAGTGTTGAACCACTCATTGATCAGCGCGGAATGGGATCGGCTTGAACTCAGCTGCGTATCCTTTATGTTTGCCACGGTGATGTCCGGACGGTCATTCCCCATGGCAGTGAAGGAATTATCGTCCTCCGCGAATGACGTAAACGGAAAGCCCGTTTGCCAGTTTAGTATGGAACTGAGGTTCCATCCGTTAATCACCTTATCCACGATCCCTTTAATCGGAACCCGGGGAAAGGCATAGTTTCCTGAAAATCTGAAGACTTTATTATCGTCTCCGGCGTCAGGACCGTAGTCAAGAGCGCGGCCACAAGCGCAAGTATTGATGCCGTAGATTCCAAATATCCCAGGTTGTCCATTGGGACCGTAGTCATTCAGAGCACGCGACCACGTGAAATTAGTTTGGAAGGCCAGGCCGTGACCCAAACGCTTTTCGAACTCAATCTGGCCGGAATTGTAGTTGCTGTTCACGCCTGAGTTGATTGAACCGATGAACCCGTAGTTTGGATAGACGAGACGCGATTGAATATTGCTTTCCGTCGACTGCCCCGGAATATAAACCGAGGGATTCAGTTGCAGCAGTCCTGCCTCTTGATCTCCAGTACCACCAAGGTGGGCACCATGATTTCCCGCGTATTCGAGTCGCGTAAACCAACTGGAGCCGAACTCGTGCTCGACGGTCAGGTTATAGGTCAGGATTTGTGGCAGCCGGAAGTGTCTGTCGAAGATCTGCGTAAAAGCGATGTTCTGGGGAAATGTCACCGAAGCGCCTGGATCGATAGGGCCAAAGGATCCCGGAAATGGGTCTGTCACGCCCGCAGCCGTATAGGGGTTTGTGAAATTGGTGTTACTAATGCTCACGATAGGAGCGAACGGAGGAATGCCAACGACGTCTTCAAACGCTACCCCGTTCGGAGGCTGGAAATAGTACCCTACTCCGCCGCGGATGCTGGTCTTGCCATTTGACGTCAGTTGATAGGCGAAGCCGACCCGTGGGCCGATGTTACTCAAGTTGTTATAGATTGATGATGCAGGACATCCAGCATCATGATGACTCCCGCCGAAGATCAGGTCCTGCGGTGCATTGGGGTAGCGCGTCGATTGCGCTCCGGGCACAAAACATCCAACTCGCCCTTCACTATCCGTGTAAGGGAAGAACGGATCCCAGCGAACACCGCCGTCAGGGTGAGTCGCGAGGTCGCGTGCCAGTTATCCTGAACGAAGGCGCTCCAGTCGTTTCCGCTAAAGTTCAAATACAGACCGCCTGCCTGGACAAAGCCGGACGCCGCTCCCAGCAAGAAGTCGGAGAGATTGTTTCCGCTCAGATTGCCACCGAAAGTGTAGTTGCCATCGGATTGGTATGAGTTTCCCATGGGAAGGTTGAAGTGTTCCCATTCGCCCCCGAACTGAAGCTCATTGGGCCCCTTGATGAAGGTCGCGATTTCACGATCCGATATGTCGCTGTGATTCCAGGTTCCGGGAGATGGCTGATCTCCTACAGTGAACTCTCCGGATACATTGACATTCAGAGTCGCCGGAAAATTGGTGGGTTGAGGAATGTTAGCGCCCGCCGTAGCGATATTGAAGGGCGCGGGCGATTCCGTCAGTCCGACCTTCCTTGTCAGTCCGAAGTAGCTATTGAGAAGAATCTTGGGCGAGATCGTGTAGATGTCTACGACGCTGATGTTCTTCAGACTCTGCTTTTGTGGATCTTCACCATTGCCCTCAAGGATGTTGCTCGTCGGCGGAATGATGATTGGGACCGTGTATTTGAGTTGAAAATAGTGCCCGCTCAGATGATGCTTGCCAATGTTGTAATCGATCTTGACCAGGTATTCGTCAGTATCCTGAATGGAGGGAGCGCCGTTATAAGTCAAATAGTTAGGCCCCATTCGCGGATCGTTGGGGAGAGGAATGTGGTTCAGTAGATAAAGCGCCGTGGGGTCGAAGGCTGCTGGATTGATCATATTGTTGTTGTTGAACTGATAGGGCGAGAGCGGATTGGGGTTCGTTAATGCAGTACCGGGGAGAAGAGCCGAGAAATCTCCGTTACGCTCAGCCTGGGTTGGCACCTGGGAATTGAGGCCATTTTCGGCAGTGTTTTGACGTGTGCCTTGATAGGATCCGAAATAGAACAATTTGCCTTTGAGGATAGGTCCGCCGATGGTGCCTCCAAACTGATTCTGCTTCAGCGGGTTTGGCAGAGGTGGCAAAGTAGTTTTTGGCATCCATCGCATAGTTGCGAAGGATACTCAAAGACATCGCCGTGGATTTGATCGGTTCCGGACTTGGTTACGACATTGGCGACTCCGCCCGTCGCGTTCCCATAAGTGGCGCTCATGTTGTCGGTTTGCACATTGAATTCCTGAAGCGCGTCAGGACTTGGGAAAGGCAGATTGGTGTTGATATACATGTCGTTGTAGTCCACACCATCCAGCAGGTAATAGACACCGTTGGAGCCGCCCCCATTGACTTTCGCATATTGCTCACCAGGCAGGACGCCTCCTTCACAATTGGCGCCGCAGTTTTGCGAGGAGACATCGACCGCGCCGGGGACGAGAAAGACCAACTGTTGCGCCTCGCGGCCATTCAGCGGCATGCTATCCATGCTTTTCTCATCGATAACCTGTACGACGGCTGAATCGTCAGTGGTCACCTGGTTGGAACTTCCCTCTACTGTGACCTGTTGAGTGATCGCGCCCACCGCCAAGGTGACTTTCTGGCTGGCGGACTGTCCGACTTCCAAGCCGATGCCTTTTTGCACATAGGTCCTGAAGCCGGCCATTTCAACCGTCAGCTGATAACTGCCGACGGGGAGGCTGGGAAAGAGATATTCGCCTGCGGCTCCTGATTTGACTTCCTGTTTATATCCAGTCCCGGCCTGTTCCACGATCACGCTCGCCCCAGGGACCGCCGCACCGGTATTGTCCTCCACGGTACCGCTCAATCGAGCGGTGGTGTACTGGGCAAGTGCGGTCGTTGCCCACATGACGGTCAAGAATAAAGATGAGAGAAGAAAAGCCGGCTTGCATTGTGCGCGGCTGGGAATGCGGTTGTTCGTTTTCTTGCTTTTTTCAAATGGTCTCATTTGCGCTGGTCTCCATCCTGTCGAAAGTACAGTGAATAGAGCATTGTGCTGCATGAGCTTATGTTTTATTTGTGAACGTGTGCAGCATTGGTTTCGTTTGCTACCGAATTAGGATGGTTTTAAGGTCATTTTGCCCGTTTGTCAAGCGAAAAGTTCTCGCGGCTGTAACGTGGAACGTGTGTCAGAGCGGGAATCGGGGAGCCTGCAGAACCTTGGCCATGAAGGGATACACGGAGAGTTTGTGTCTATGAGAGGGAGCCTTGCTCTCTTCGCAACGCAGAAAACCGTCGATGTCAGTCCATCGCCGAAGTCTCGGGCCGGGCCGTTGCGCGCCCCTGCAAGTACCCTGAGAGCATTTTCGCGATAAATCTTCTTAAGCACGGCATCTGGTATACCAAGGCCATAGAGAGGCCAAAGATAGTCAGAATAATCCTCGAAGTAGTAGTGCTCGTCCAATGTTTCCAGCGTTCGAAAGGTGGAGCGAAGTTCACCCGGGGTATAGGTGAAATCGGTTCCGTACAAAAGGCGATCCTGGTACTGCTGAAAGAACTGGTTTGCGAATCGCGGGATCGTGGAAATCTCTGACATCCGCGCAGCAAAATCCGCATAGAGATTCGGGTTTCGGTCCAGCATCTGGCCCAGGCGCGTCAGGTCGTAGTCAAGGTTGGCGAGGTGGCAGGCGATAAACGTCGTCCCTCTGTGCCTTTTCAACGTGCGCTCCAGGCTTTCCAACAGGCCGTCGTGTCCGAGCAAGCCCGGCTTATCGTCCAGTCTCCAATGGAAAGCAGTCATGTACCCGTCGTTGTGTTTGTCCATAGGGAGGTACGTCCAGATAGGATCTGACACGTGGAGACTCACTGGCATGCCCAGTTCCGAGCATTTTTGAAACAGGGAGTCCATCCGCGGGTCGTCCGGATGGGGCCCCGGGCCAGTGAACTCGGCCGGCGTATGCCAGCTGCTCGGTTCCGTGCCTACACTGGCGTCCAGGCCCTTGCCTTTGTCGTGGAGTTCGCCCACGCCACGGGCGCCCATGCGATGGCATTCCTCCAGCGCTTTCAGGGCGTCGGGCCCGAAGCCTGGATTGTTGACCCCCCGGAGGTCAAAGAGGCACCAGAGATCAAACCTTTGCGGGTAGGCGGAATAGATCGCGCGAGCCCGAGCGAAACTCTCAGGCCTGCCCGTACCGGCGAAGACGACAGCCCTCTCTACGCCGGTCTCGTCCATGGTCTCCACGATCTTCCGAGCCTGATCTGCCGTGTTAAATCCATGATTATGAGCGTCGATGATCGGATATTTGGCCTTCGCAATCTCGGTGACCGGGATCTTATAGATGGATCTGGGCCGCCAGTCTTTGAGCAATAGTTTGTCGGGCAGATCTCCGTTGCTTGCGAGTTGGGCGTCCGATCCCGGTGCCTGCACCAGCGGATTAGCGAACCCCACCTGCGCCGCAAATGCAGCGGCCGAAAATGCCATCAATTGTCTGCGATTCATGCCTTTGGACCTCATTTCTCTCTCCGATTTCGCATAGCGAATGCTTTTGTTCGTTTACTTGCGAATGCGTAGAATGGTCGAGCGATTCAACGGATGAAATCATACGCGGACATCCTTCGTCAACCAGGGCTCTCCAATCCCGTCATGTACATATACAACCCATTCTTCCGCGGAAAGGCCCGGAAATGAAGACTCCAAGGCCGTGTGCCTGACTGTCATCGAGGACAGACCGACACTCTTTCTGTGTATTTCGTTTTATTACGTTCGCCATGGGCGCGCCGATAATCAAAGTCATCGGAGGATAATCGCAACATGTATTCTGACCAGACCCACATCGGCGGCCCGCAATGACCCGCGGTACCGCGCATGATGTTCGCAAGCTCATCCGACCACTCCACGGCGACCTGAAGCGGTTGCTGCAGGACCTTGTCCGGACGAATAGCGTAGCCGTTCCGCCAGGCGGAGATGAAACACCCGCGCAACAGGTGCTGCAAAGCTTCTTCCACGATCAGGGAGTGCGCACCCAGCTCTATGCCACGGAGTTCATTGAAAAATTGGGGAATCCCCTGGTGAGGAAGAACCGCTCCTATCGCGGACGAAAAAACCTGACCACAAGGCTCAGCGGGACCGGTCGCGGGAAAAGCCTGCTGCTCAATGGCCATATGGATACGGTGCCGGCGGGGAAAGCGCCATGGTCCCGTTCGCCTTGGTCGGGAGTCTATCAAGGCGGCCGCGTTCACGGCCTCGGATCCTTCGATATGAAGGGCGGCCTGGTGGCCAACGCTGCCGTGATCTGTGCACTGAAAAAGGCCGGCATCAGGACAGGAGGAGACATCCTCTTTGAATCAGTGGTGGATGAGGAGTGGGGTGGCGGCGGCGGGACCATTGCCGCACGTATCCGCGAAGGCGGCGCCGATGCCTGCATCATTCCGGAGGGGACGCAACTGGCCATCTACCGGGCGACCAGGGGTGGATTCGTCGTAGACCTGTCGGTGAAGGCTGGAGACCCTGCCGCCTATTTCTCCAATGCCGAAGTGGTGAGCCCCGCGGTTCCTTTCGGGCGTCTCCTGGGATGGGTTGAGTCCTGTGCGAATATGCGCGCCAAGATTAGGGCGCGCGGCGCATACGCCACTTTTTCCGACCCTGTGCCGGTGCAGGTCCTGGCGATCCAGGCGAATCAGTTCGATTCGGAAACTCCGTTGAGTGTGCCTTCTCAGGCGACCATGCGAGTGTACTTTCAATTCCTCCCGGAAGAAGATGTAGCAGCGGTGATCCAGAGGATCAAGGATTCGCTGAAGCAATTTGAGGCGAACGATCTATTCTTCCGCAAGTATCCGATTCAGTGGACGCCCCTGATTGAAGCGCCGCTACTAGGCCACGAACTGGCTCTGGATCATACCTGGACCCGCTGCATGACCAGGAATGCCGCAGCGGTGCTCCAGCGGAGGCCGGTGATCAGCGCGTCTCCATATCCGTGCGATGCCGGTCTGATGCATCGCGACTTTGGCATTCCAACGCTCCTCTTCGGGCCTTGCGGCGCGGGCGCACACAACCCTGATGAGTATGTCGAATTCGACTCCGTTCTGCTCACTGCGGAGGTATTGCTGGCGGCTGCCCTGGATTGGGCCAACGGATAATTTGGCATGAGCGCATTGTCAACTGACAGTACGTGAGAGGCCGCTTCTGCTCGCAGAGAACAATTCCGCGCAGTGCACATCGAACAGCGCTCGCAACTCGCTGCTGCTGCTTCGATCTCTTCACATTGCGGCCTGGCGCTCTACATCAATTCGGAAATTCCGGCGCTGCCCGGCCCGTTGTTTTTCGCATGATCACGTAGAGGAGCAGTCCGACGGCAATCCATGCGGCGCCGAGCAGTTTGGCGTTCAGATTGAGGTTGAGCCAAATGAACGTGCATACCAAAATACCGCACAGCGGCGAGAGGAACGCGAACGCCACCTTTTCCTGGGAGCGAAATTTATAGTGGATGAGGGCGGCCGCGTTCACTCCGATGAAGGCAATAAACGCGCCGAAGTTGAGCAGTTCCGCGCCCTGCTCAAAGGTCAACAAAAAGGTGCCCAGCAGGGTCACCGCACCGAGCAACAGCACGTTGTTGCGCGGGATTCTGGTCTTGGGACTCACCACCCCGAAGAACCTTCTTGGCAGGGCATCGGCGCGTCCCATGCCATAGAGCAGGCGGGCCGCTCCAAACTGCGCTGCAATACCGGAGCCCATATTCGCGATCATCAGAGTTCCATTCAGCAATTGGAAAAGGAACTTACCACCGACGCGGCGTGCAACTTCCACAAAGGCGGTATCGACCATGGATTCAGGAAATGGAATCCGTGTCGGCCATACAAGCTGCGCCAGATATACTTCGATGGCCGCAAGTACTCCAATGGCAAAGCAAGTCAGAACAGTGGCCAGCAAAATGTTGCGGCGAGGATTTTCCACTTCTTCTGACATCGTCGAGATGCCGTCGAAGCCGATATAGGTCAGCACCGCAATCGAGGCTCCGTGGAATAGGCGGCCAGGTGTGAAGGTGGAAGAATCGTAAAACGGCAGCAGCCACTGGCCTCCCACCGGTCGTGCCGCCATGGCAATGTAACGAATCGCGTCCGCAACGAAGATGACCACGACAATGCTCATGCCAAGAGCCAGCAACGCGTTCACGCGGCTTGAGGTTTGCACCCCGCGCAGATTGAGACCGGTGAACACAAGAACAAAAGCCACGGCCCAGGCCGCATAGGGAATCTGCGGCAGTATGTTTTGTGCCGCCGCGCTGCACCAGACCGCGCAAATAATGGGATTCAGCATGTAGTCCATCAGCATGGACCAGCCCACCACATAGCCGGCGAGTGGATGAATTTCCTTGCCCACATAGGTGTAGGCCGATCCTGCGCTGGGATAAACGCGCGCCATCCGGCCATAACTCACGGCGGTGAACAGCATGGCCACCATCGCGATCAGTATGGTTGTGACGACATGGCCCCGGGCGGCATTGCTGACCACGCCATAGATGCTCATCGGTGCAGTCGGCTGAATGATGATGATGCCGTAGAGAATCAGGTGGTGAAGCTTCAGCGTGCGCCGAAGCTCCGGAGCGGCCAGATCACGTTCCGCAGCGGCATCCATGCTTGGAAAGTCCTCTCTTCTTGCTGCGTTTCTCTAAGTAAGAGAATCCTGAGAAACCTGGCCGTTCTTTGCGCCCGGGAACCGACTGCAGCGGAATGCCTTCGCCATGCTCCAGTCGGTCGAGGGTTGGATTGCCATCCTGGGGTGATCAAATCGAACGCCGTCAGCTCACTCAGGACGCTTCTTATCTGCCGGAACAAATCGTGTAGCGATGTTGCCGGATATCTTGACCTTGGACGGCCTTGGAATTCGCAGTTGCATCAAGACCGGTTACGGTTACATGCACTTCGTATTCGCCTGCACGCGTATAGGCGTGATGGACCTTTATCCCATCCGTAGCCGATCCATCACCGAAGTCCCAGTGGTAGGTGAGCACCGGCTCTTCGGTGGGCGACCCCTCGCCGCTGAAGGTCAAAGTCTCCCCTGCCTTGCCTGCGGTTGGCGATTGCACCTCAAATGCAGGCGGAGCAGCAGGCACGGCATTGTCAATCAACTTCAACATGCGAACGGAGTGCGCCGGCTGAACCAGGTTGATCGTGTCCGAAGATGAGGTGCAGCACCTTTGATCGCCGAACACCTCCGTGATCTGGTAATCGCCTGTCTTCTTTAATCCAAGAGTGGTCAGATTGATCGCGCGCTTCAGTTCTCCCTCAGTCCAATTGAAGATGGTAAGAATGGACTGACGATTGTCTTCCTTCAACAGAAAGATACTCGGCTGCACATCGCTTGCTGCATAAGTCATCAGATCGGTGGGCGTGGATGCACGGCCGAGATGGGCCATGTCGAGAAGATCCGGATTCTTTACCAGCGACAGCCGTTCCTGAGACGCTCCCAGGGTAGGCAAATCGTCTCCCAGCTCAAACATACCCCCTGCTACCGCCGCCAGAGCGATCGAGACCCTTGCCTCCTCCAGACTGAGCTGACGCTGCCCTCCGTGCCATGACTGGTCATCGACGGTCTGGGTGGATACGGTGAAAGCGTCCGGGTCGGCAACAAAGAAATTGCGGTTCATGTAGTAGCGTGCAGCGATACCGGAAGCCGCGTCTCTTGAAGCTCCAAATGTATGTCCCGTGTCTTGAGAGATGCGCCCAGCGTCCACAATCCCAACCGGGTTGAGCATCACACTGCCGTCCTTGTCCAGAACAACGTCTTCGCCAACGGTGCTGCGGATGATCTTCAGGCCGATCCGTTGCGCTTCAAGGGCAGTCGAGTTCGGGCGATAGTACGCGCCTTCGACAGCCGAGTCGTCCATGAAATCCATCTTGATAAAACGGACGCCCCAATTGTAAAGCGTGCTGTACGTCTGCTTAAGGTAGTCCTGGGCGCCAGGGTTGGTTGTGTCCAGCACATACAACTGATCGTTGTGATCGGTCACGTTGCCAATGTGGATAAGCTGACCAGCCGCATTGTGCAGTAGCCAGTCTTTATGATTCTGATACACCCATGCGCGCTCCGATACTTCAAACGGTGCCGTCCACACCCCAAAGGTCAGGCCGTTGTGACGCACCATGTCTCCAACATAGCCAAGTCCGCGAGGGAACAAATTTACGTCGGGCGTCGAGTATTCGCCGCGTGCGTATTGGTATCCCTCATCGATCTGGTAATAGTTATACCCAAGCTGCCTCAGGTTTTCTGCCAACCACTGCGCATTTGTAATTGCGGCTCCCTGGTTGAGTCCGAAGTAATAGGCAGTCCAACTCCACCACCCCATTGGGCTCGGAGTATCAACTCGAGCTTTATGCAGCAGCCTGATCGCGCGGCCATATTGCTCCAGTTGGGCGTGATAGTCGGTCCCCACGGCAAACATGAGGCGCTCAGACGATAGACTGTCTCCAGCTTTGACAGGCAGGCTGAGACTCACTTGTTCAGCGGCTGGCGAATGCCTGAGCGATTCCTCTTTCATAATCTCAGTCGTGCCCGTGGCCACGGCTTCATAGGAAACAATCTGCGCGCCGGCGCCCGTCGATTGCTCTTTCAGATGAAATATAGTCAACAACCGGTCTGAAGTTAGTGCGCCAATGAACAAGCTTTGTCCGCTCTCGCGGTTATAGATAAGCTGGCTTCCTACGGCACGGTGCATTCCCTTTCGGCCATCACCAAGGTCGCGAATCGCGAGCTGAGGCCGGTCCTCGCTATAGCTATCGGACAGGATGCGGTCCGCAGAAGCCGGACCGTTCAGGCTGATGACAGGCGCATCCACAATATGAATACTCCGGATCGCCTGTACTGCGATGGCTCGACCCGTAGTATTGAGCACCTTGACTTCAAGATCGCCCCACGACTGATCGCGGTACAGACGCAAGGTGCAGACCAGGTCCGGCTTGCCCTGAAGCCCGGTATGCGTTACGGTCAGGATCGACCCTGACCCGAATTCATCATGAAATTCAGACTGCATCGTCTTGTGTTGTGGATATGCGGACGATCGGAGCACCTCTGAATCGGTATCGGCCTCAACATCGGAACGGATCACCGCACCGGGAATGCTGGCCTGTTCGATCGAGTAGGATCCGTCTGAGTTGATTTCGACAGACAGGTTTCTCCTTTGGATCGACCCTAATCCGCGCGTCCCGTCGTGAGACGTCGCCTGGTTCGATTGACTTGCAAATGCTGGGCATCCAAAGACCACGGCGCCGACAGCGAGAATCGCACACATAGTCGATTTACATCTTTGCTTCATTGAGTCTCCTTCGTTCTTTGCGGCATGCGTTGTAAGGAGCGCATTCAATGGCCCCTTTCCAGTTCGGTCCGGCCGACTCTCCAGCCCATCCGGTGCTTCTCATTCACAGTTTTTTGCGAGAAGGCGCAAACTTAGCTCGCCTCGCTGGTAATGGCATGCCAATCTCCGTGTCGTTGGCCTGAAACGACAATTCTGTGTCGAGGGTTCCCGCCCATCGCATTATTTTTCACCCGGTTTTGAACCGGCGTTGCCCGGTTCAATGAAAGATGCGCCCATCCGGCCATGGCAGGCGCTTTGATCGGCTCACTCCGATTGCTTTCGAGTAAGACGAAGTCGAAGATAAACGAAACGGCATGAGTATTCTGCAGGAGGCCCATTCGTGTCAATAATAAACTTCGCGCGAATGCTATAGGCCCTGGCGACAGAACGGTCGTCTTGATTGCATTCTCTCTCCAGAATGCGGGCCCATTCCTGTCTATAACCTATTCTTGAATGAATGCTCTACATTTGCAAAGTCTTCCTAATCCAGGCCTTTGCGTGCCTGCGTCTCTGGCGCTGTCGGCCTGTCCTGAGACAAATACCAGGCAAAATGCAGGAGCAGTATCTGGGCTGACATTCCCGTCGCGCTATTTTCGAGTTGCCTGCACAAAGGTACATTGAGGATGCAACCGCATTTCGTGGGAACCTTCTCAGGCTTTACCGGCATGCAGAGGTTCAAGTTCTTCTCCCAATCTTGGGAAAACGAAAGCCTTGACGGTTACGTAATGTGAATATATTATTTCGCAGGGCTTCATAGAAGGGCTTCATATTAGATCAATTAGCGGGAAGAGCAAAGTTTCGCCAATGGAAGTTGCCCCCAACGGGGAATGGAGTTTAGATGTCACAGGATCACAGCGTGCAAGCGGAGGCTGGCCTTCCCACCGGTCCTCAATACACCATGCCGGAAATCCTCCGTCAGCCTCTAATTTGGCCGGTCACGCTGAAAGACGTTCGTTCCGCATCGGAACGTATGCAACTTACAGCCAAGCTTCAACACGCTCGTGTCCTGCTCACCGGGGCGGGGAGTTCGGCCTACGCAGCAACTGCCGTCGCTTCAGCGTGGCCCCGGGCATGTGCCATCCCTACCACCGACCTTCTGGTCGATGCGGAACGATACCTGGTGGATGTGGACGCAGTGATCTCTCTCGCTCGGTCCGGTGATAGTCCAGAAAGCGCCGCTGTCGTTGAACGTGTTCGCGCCCTCCGACCTGACATTCTTCAGCTGGCGATTGTCTGCAATGAAGACGGCGCATTGTCTCAGTCCAGTCTCGACGGGGTCATTACCCTTGATCCGCGCACCAATGACCAAGGTCTCGTCATGACCGGTTCGTTTTCCAATCTGGTGTTGGCCGGACTGGTTCTGGCCCAGGCCGATGCGGTCGCGGCGACTGTGGATGAGTTGAGCGCGCGTGCGACTGCATTGCTGCCCGACATCGATCGAGCATGCAGGCGCGCGGTGGATCGCACCCATGACCGAATCGTGATTCTGTCCTCATCGCCCCTGCTTGGCTGGGCGCGTGAAGCCGGACTCAAGATGCTTGAGATGACGGCTGGTCACTTCCCGGTCGTCACCGAGACGCACTTGGGGCTGCGGCATGGCCCTATGTCGTTCGTTAAACCCGACACGCTTGTCCTGTGCCTGATATCCAGCGATCCAGTGCGCCGCCGTTATGAGGAAGATCTGATCGGTGAGCTTCGTGCGAAAAAAATTGGATACCTGGTCGGCATCGTGGACCCAGGCGATTCGAAAGGTTTATTCGACGAGGTCATTCCCGCCGCAGCTCCGCGGGCGATTGACGCTCTGCGCACGCCCTATGAAATCTTGGGTCCGCAGTTGATCGGATATCACTTAAGTCTGCGGATCGGATTAAATCCCGATAACCCAAGCCCCAACGGCGTAATCAATCGGGTCGTTCAGGGTGTCAGGATTCATCCAGCTCATCCGTTCGCAGCCGTGACATCAGGCCAGTAGCCGCGTTTCCACATCTGGATGGCGTGCGAACCTAGGCCTTGGCGCATGTCTCGGTTGTGGATTGTTCATCATGGCGAGGTATCTCTTGGAACCAGGTTATAGTTTGGCAGCAAAGCCATACCATTCGGGAAACATTGAAAGCAACTTGGCCGTTGGATTTCTCGAATCGTTTTATACAGGATCGATGATTGTGCGTAAGACTGATTTTGTCAGCATCCTCAACAATGATGCCGGCTCTGTGGGGGCAAGGCTAGGGGAATCACAGACTCGCATCGTATGGCGTCTTTGTGGCAGCCAGTGTAGAGCATTAAAGCCCTCCAGGTGCGGTAACAACAAAGGAGCCATAATTGACTGAAGAAATGGTTCAAGCGAAGTACTACCAAGTCGGGAGTATGAAGGTAGAAGTCCATCCTACCAGTCAAGCAGCAGGCGCAGCCGCTGCCCGAGCTGCGGCTAGTGCCTTGATCGAGTTGGCAAAGACTCATGACTCGATAGGAGTAATTTTCGCCACGGGGGCTTCGCAGATGGAGACTCTCAATGAGCTTACCGGCATAGTAGATGTTCCCTGGATCCAGATTCGCGGCTTCCATATGGATGAATATGTGGGTATCGCTGCGGATCATCCTGCCTCATTCCGCCGCTATCTTCGCGAGAGATTGACGGAAAAAGTGAAGATGAAAACTTTCCTTGAAATCGATGGAAGTCGAGAGAATCCGGAAAGGACTGGCCGCGACTACGCCGACGAGATCCGCTGCGCCGACCCGCAACTGTGTCTCCTCGGTATCGGAGAAAACGGCCACCTCGCCTTCAACGACCCCCCGATAGCAGACTTTAATGATCCCGTGGATGCGAAAATCGTTCAACTTGACGCCGCATGTCGGCGGCAGCAAACAGCTGAAGGCTGGTTTAGCAGCGTTGAGCTTGTACCGCAATATGCGATTTCACTTACGATTCCCGCTTTGTTGCGCGTGCCCAAACTGATTGTGTCGGTGCCAGGAAGACGCAAGGCGCAGATTGTTCGGCGTACATTCACAGAACCAGTCTCCACGGCGTGTCCCGCGACGATCCTCCGCACTCATCCAGATGCAACCGTCTATTTGGACTTGGAATCTGCGAATGAGCTGGACGGGGTTCTGGTTTCGCAATGAAGATGTAACAGCGACAGAGCTGACCAATAGCACGCGACGACTTTGAAGGGTTAGGGAGTCTTATGACGAATGAGCCGATTTCCAGTACCGATCGTAGAACATTCATGAAGCAGGCCACAGGCACAATGCTCGCGGCAGGCATGAGCGCCAAGTCCTATGCGCGTGTCCTCGGAGCCAACGATCGGATTCGCTTGGGTCAACTCGGTTGTGGCGATCGCAGTGAAGGCCATGTGCATATGGTCTCGCTGGCCGCCAAACAGATGCCGGTGGAAGTGGTTGCGGTCTGCGACATCTGGAGCCTGGCGCGGGAGCACCGGGCCGCCCAGGTGAAGCGAGCAATTCAACGATGAGCCGCAGAGCTTTAAATACTCTGAAGAGATGTTGGCGCTGAAGGACCTCGATGGCGTGATGATCGCCACGGGCGATTTCCAGCACGCCAAGTTGTGTGCCGAGGTGGTGAGAGCGGGGAAGGACTGCTACGTCGAAAAGCCCTTTGCCAACGTACTCTCCGAGGCCATTGAGACACGCGACCTGGTGAAGCAGTCTAAACAAATTGTCCAGGTGGGTACGCAACACCGCAGTCAGCCCTATCCCCTCGCAGTGCGGGACATCATTCGTTCCGGGCGAATCGGCGACATTGTCCATATCGAGCAGGAATGGAATGTCAATGAAGAGCGCTGGAGATTCACTCCGATGGACACCGGCATCAACAAGGAAAGGCTGATGGACATCCACATGGAGTGGAAGCAATGGCTCAATGGTCAAGCCTCGAAGCTTCGAGAAGAAGACACTGACTGGAAGCGGTGGCTGCTGGGGAAACCGGATCGTCCGTTCGATCCTCATGTGTATCTCGAATTCAGGCTCTATAAAGACTTTTCCTCGGGCATCTTCGATCAGTGGCTCAGCCACGGCTGCGACCTGGTGCATCTTTGGACGGATGAGGCGTATCCCGAAAGTGTCGTTGCCAACGGTGGCATCTTCGTCTGGAAAGATGGACGGGACAATCCCGATACGTGCGTCACGGCCATCGTCTATCCAAAAGGATTTCTCTATACCTATAAGACGATCTTCGGCAACAGCTATCGAAGCTTTTCCAGAATTCACGGACGCGACGGAACCATCGAGAACTATGGCGGTGAGGGAGCTTCTCTGTTTTCGGTCACCCGCGAAGGAGGGAGGCAAGAATGCGATCCATGGGATACAGGGCCGGTCTACTCAAAACTTCCCATTGTCGGCCCTGCGCAAGACGGCGAGGAGATCTTGCATGTCCCGGGGGCGCCTGCGCCTAACTCACTCGGCCCGGACGATGACGATGTGGGTCATCTGGTGAACTGGCTTCAGTCGATGCAGACTCGGACACAGCCGAACGCCACTGTCGATCATGGTTTCTCACATGCGCTGGTGTGCATCATGGCGGCTCAGTCGTACTGGAGCGGCAAAAAACTGTACTGGGATCCGCGCAACCAACAGATCGTCGATCGTCCGGTCCCAGGGAACGCGGCCCGGGAAAGCTGACGAAAGAGCGAGATGCGATGAAGCCATTGAATGCCGTGGTGCAAGTGGAGTCATCGAGCAAGCTTCGCGGCACGGGACGAGTCAGACGGTGGATCGTCTGGACACTTTTTCTAACCTGACCAACTACATCAGCCGTCAAACCTTCTCTGTTTTTGCGTCATTGATGTTTGGAAAAGTGAACATCCCCGCCTCGCGTAGTCGGACCGTCATATTGTCCCCTTGTCGACAGGACCGCGTTTCGGCGTTGGGAGGGGCACCGAGCCCTTTACGGTGACTGGGCAATCTTTCTCGAAGGGGAGGCCGTCTGCACCTTCAACGCGAAGATGAACCGTGTAGCTACCTTCACGGGTATACGCGTGCGTTAGCGTGGCGCCATCCGAAATCACTCCATCTCCGAAGTCCCAATGATAGGCCAGTGCCGGAACATGGTCTTCTTCGGCGGCTGCTTGAAAGCGAAGTTCTTCGCCGATCTTGCCCGTTGCCGGCACTTTGGCGGTGATCGAAGGGGCCTGCGGGGCGATCGACTCATCCAGGATTTTGAGCAGCGTTACAAAATGGGCCGGCTGGTTTTCAATGCGCAGTTCAATGGAATTGAAAGCGATTTGTTGCTCTGGCTGGAAGACATCGATTACGCGATAGTAATGGTCCGGTGAGAACCCGAGGTCGGCGAAGCTGAAGGCATGCGAATTCGGATGCTCCGTCCAGTTGAATACCGCCAGCATTGCCTGTCGGGAGTCTTCCCGAAGCAGAAAGATTCCCGGCTGCCCGTCCTCGGGGCGATATGTCAGCAAGTCGAGAGGTCGTGCCGCATTTCCAAGTTTAATCATCTGCAAGATATCGCGATTGGTGACCAGTGCGAGGCGGTCCGGGTCCTGGCCCAAAGTAGGCAGGTCATCGCCAAGTTCAAACATGCCGCCCGAAACCGCTGCCAGCGTGACCGAGACCCGAGCCTCATTCAGCGTAAGCGGCGCCTGAATGTGGCGATCTTCGATCATCTGACGCGAGATCGTCAAAGCATCAGGATCGCTGAGGAAGAAATTGTGCTGCATGTAATAGCGCGCTGCGATGCCGGGAGCCGCCTCTTTGCTACGTTGGAAGGCGTGACCGGTATCTTGCGAGAGACGTCCCTCGTCCACTAGCCCAACTGGATTCAGCATGGGGCTTCCATCCTTGTCCAGCAGGACGTGCTCGCCCACTGCTTCGCGAATGATTTGCAAACCAATCCGCTGGGCCTCGAGCGCTGTGGTTTGGGGACGATAGTAGTAGCCTTCAATGGCCGTGTTGTCCATGAAGTCCAGCTTGATGTAAGTCGCTCCCCATTCCTTGACGAGCGTTTCATAGGTCCTGCGGAGATACTGTTGCGCCTCCGGATTAGTTGTATCCAACACAAACAGAGCTTCTCTTCCTGCTTCGGTTCCCACCCCGATTTGAATTGGTTCGCCCTGTGCGTTGTGCACCAGCCAAGCCTTGTGATTCTGATAGACAGATGATCGATCGCTCACCTCAAACGGAGCTGTCCAGAATCCCATTTTCAATCCCAGGCGGGTCACGTCGCGAGTCAGTGGGATCAGCCCGTTCGGAAACTGGGCAATGTTGGGTGTGGTGTATTCTCCCCGCGCATAAGCGTAACCAAGATCAAGGTGAAAGTAATCGAATCCCCGATCTTTCAGGTGCTCTGCAAGCCATTGCGCGTTGGTCCAGGTATTTCCCTCGGTGATGCCGGAATAAAAAGCAGTCCAACTCCACCAGCCAAGCATGGGTCCTGCGCCGAAGCGGCTGTGGTGCAGTAGGCGAATGGCAGCGCCGTACGTGTCGAGAATCGTGTAGTAGTTATTCCCCACGGCAAACATGAGGCGCTCAGAGCTGAGCGTGGTATCTGGCGCCACAGGCAGTCTGAGTTCCACCAGGCTCTTTGCGGGACCATGCCGTAAGCCCGATTCTGGATCGGTCGCCTGGATCTCAGTAGTTCCTGTTGAATCGACTGTGTAAGAAGCAACTTCCGCAGAGTGCTGAGCGTCGGAGTTTGCCGTGAGGTGCATGATTGTCAGAAAGCGGTCGGAAGTAAGGGCGCCAAAGAAAATGGATTCTTTGCTCTCCCGGTTATAGACGAGCTGACTGCCGACAGCACGGTGCATCCCGCCGGGCGCCTTGCCCAGATCGTATATTTTCAACGGTGGCCAGTCTTCGCTGAAGCTATCTGAAAGAACGCGGTCGCTGCTCTCAGGCGCGCTTAAGTTGAGGGACCGATCACCTATCGCCTCAACGGAACGCAACGATTGCACTGTCACGGATTTTCCAGTATGGTTCCGAATCTCGACCCGAATTTCCCCGGCGTCGATATTGTCATAAAGCCGAATCACATAGGAGAGGTCCGGCCGGGAGGGGAGCCCGCTGCACTGGACGGTCGCTTCCTGACCGTGTCCGAGAGCATCGTCGAATGAGGACTCGCTGATCTGGTGTTGTGGATAGTCGCTTGAGGTGACCCAGTTTTCATCCACTCTAACTGCAACTCGAGCGTGGATCGCGGAATGGTTCTCGAGCCCGATCTCGTAAGAACCATCGCCGGAGTGGACGATGACGGATTCCTGCTTATTGCGCAGGGTGGTGTCAGCCGCGTGAGCCAACTGCGCCAGGCTCAGGATTGTGGCCACAGCCCCAATTCCGGGCATAGCCCAGTACGCGCGTGAGCCGATTTGTGTCTGTCTTGGTTCTCTCAATTGCGTTGTCCCTCACCGTAGACATGAATTGCACTTTTTGATTCCGGCGCGCGATTTGCCTGAATTCGAGCCGCTCAAGAAGACCGCCTTCGCTTCGAAATCTTGGCGATCTGCGGATGGGTTTTGGCCCCCGCGACAATAACCTGAACTCCGAGATCTTTGAGCGTTTTCAGATCTGCCGGCGAGGTGCCGGAATCGGTGATGAGCGTCGTCAACTCCGTGACAGGCCCCACGTAGGCAAAGCCCTGCTTGCCGAATTTGCTGTGATCGACCAGCGCTATGCGCATTTTTGCGGATTTGATGATGGCCTTCTTGATGGTGGCCTCGGCGTGACTGGCCGTAGACATGCCATACCCTGGATCGATGCCACTCACCCCCAGAAAAGCCTTATCGACACGAATTTCACCTATCGACCGCTGCGCCCAGGCCCCCGACAAATAGAACACATCCTGCTGCAGGTCGCCTCCAGTACACATGACATTGATCTCCGGATACCGCTGCAGCTGGCAAAGAATAAGCGGGGAATTTGTGACGACCGTAAGGTGATTGCGGTGCTGCAATCGGAGAGCGACCTCAGAGACAGTGGTACTCCCCTCCAAAAAGATGGTGTCGCCGTCGAGGATCATCCTCGCCGCCTCGACCGCGATCGCCTGCTTTTCTTCGCGATTCGTGCGCCCCTGTGTGTCATACGAAGGCTGGAAACTGGTTGTGGGAGACTTGGAGACTGCGCCCCCATGCGAACGAACCAGCAACCCTTTGCGTTCGAGATCCGCCAGATCCCGCCTGACCGTCGCCGCCGTCACTCCAAGAATATCGATTAGTTCAGAAGCGCTTACAGTGCGCTGCCGCGAAAGGAGTTCGGAAATTCGAAACCGCCGTTCTTCCGCCAGCAAGGACTGACCCCACTTAGTAGGTTGCGTGATGGTCACGTCGAGCCGACCACCAAGTTTGCAATCAGCGACAAGGTACACTTTTCAATCGAAAGCTGCACACCTGTCAACCGCGACTTTGCGCTTGAATGCAGTTTAGAAAAATGCGGCAGTCGCTGCATCAAGGCAAATTGCGAATATAATCGATCACAAAGTGACATTTTCGATCATAATCGATTTGGTGGGAAAATGTTCACCAAATACTCTTAGGCGGAATGACAAACGCGGGGTGGGGTTTTGAGTGATTTTGGGAAGAAGATACGGCTCAACCGCATTCTCAATGAGCCGGGGCGCGGTACCCTGGCGGTGGCTTTTGATCATGCTCTGGTAGTCGGCCCAATTCCGGGAACGGAAGATCCATGCGGCCAGATTTCCCGCTTTGTGGAAGCCCGTGTGGATGCTTTGCTGTTGAACCTTGGCCTGATTCAACGCTGCAATGCCTGTTTTCCGCGAGCGGCAACACCCGGGATCATCGCCAGAATCGACTGGACGACCATCTGGAATTCGCTCAGCCAGGGCGAGCATGGCGTGATGCGCAGCTGCATGCTCGGGAGCGCAGAAGATGCATTGCGGCTCGGCGCGGATGCCGTCCTCAGCTATCTCGTAGTGGGGACCGGCGATGCTGATTTCGAAGCGAACGAGATCGCTCGCAATGCGCAGCTTGCGCGCGAATGCGAGCGGTTGGGCATTCCCCTGGTCATCGAGACGCTGGCGCGTGGCAAGCAGGTGCAGAACCCTGCCGATCCGCAATGGATCACACGGCATACGCGGATCGCGACAGAACTGGGAGCCGATGTTATCAAGACCGACTACGCCGGCAGTGTTGCGAGCATGCGCGCGGTGGTAGAGGGCTGTCCGCTTCCGATCCTGGTTCTCGGCGGCAGCCAGAACGATGGAGCGATGGATGTGGTTCGGGGCGTCAGGGAGGCGGGAGCCGCAGGGGTCTTCTTCGGGCGCAATGTTTTCCAGTCCCAGGACATGGCGGGATTTCTGAAGCAGGCCCGCAGCATTCTCAACGGAGAAGGGAAATGAGCTTCGTTCCCGTCGAGCACGTGCCGGACGTTCTCGATGGCCGCGCGGGCTTTTGCCTGCGTGGAGAGTGGGGACATCTCTCGGCAGTTCTGGGCGGAGGGCACATTTGCCAACTGGTGAAGCGAAGCCATCCGGATCTGAATCCGCTGTGGCGCCCGCAATGGCACACGATCGATCCCGAGCGATTTTCTCCGAACGGCGACGAAGACAGATTCGGTGGTCCGCCCGATGGGCGGCTGCTTGCCGGCATTGCCGGACACAGCCTCAGCTTCGATCATTTCGGGCCGCCCTCGCAGGAAGAGATGGCTGCGGGTCTGAGCACCCATGGAGAGGCGCCTATCGTACTGTGGCAGATCTTTCGCGAGTTTCAAGAAGGCCAGCCAGGGGTCGAATACGGTGCTGAGTTGCCGGTCGCGCAGATTGATTTCAGGCGAACTCTGCGCATCGATCCGGTACACCCGGTGGTGTATTGCGAAGAAAAGGCGCGCAACCTGGCCCGTGCCGATCGCCCGATCTCCTGGACTGAGCACGTCACCATTGGGCCGCCGTTTCTGGCGTGTGGTGCGACCCTCGTGGATATGCCAGCGACGCAGGCCAAGGTGAACCCTGCCAGCTACAGCGACGCGATGATGATCACTCCGGACGCCGAGTTCCAGTGGCCGCGGGCTCCGCTCCAGGGCGGCGGTTTTCACGATTTGAGAACTACTCCCGATGGCTGCTATTTACGGTACACAGCGCAACTGCTCGATCCCGGCCGTGCAATGGGGTACACGGCAATCGCCAATCCCAGCGCTGGATTACTGCTCGTTTATGTCTTCCGGCGAACGGATTTTCCCTGGGTTGGTAATTGGGAGGAACGGTTCTATCTGAAGACCGCTCCCTGGGGTGGAAAGACCTTTTGCCGGGGCATTGAGTTCAGCTCGACCCCGCTCGCGGCTCCCAAGCGTCAGACGGTTTCTCAAGGACCGCTGTTTAATGAATCGACCTACCGCTGGCTTCCAGCTCTCTCCGAAACCACGGTCCGTTACATGACGCTGCTGGTCGACATCCCCGCGGATTTCCAGGGAGTCGAGGAGGTTTCGGTCGAGGCTGCCCGGATCGTCATCCGCGAGACGGGCAATCGGAAGACCTATGCCATTCCAGCTGACGGTTCATTCCTGACGGGAGACGCTACCGGACTGCGATGAGTTTTCTCTCCATCGACGTGGGATCGAGTCGCTGCAAGGCGGCCATCTTCTCCTCTTCCGGAGAGTTGCTGGCCATGCGTTCCGCCGCTTATGCGCCGCACTGTCCTTGCCCAGGCTTCGCCGAACTGAAGGCCAGCACTTTTCTAGATATCGCCTTCGCTCTCGCAAGGGAATTGGCTTGCATTCCGGAAGGCGAAGCCATCAAGGCGGTTTGCATCAGTTCGCATGGAGAGACCGTGATTCCTGTTTCTGCGGCAGGACAAGCTCTCGGCCCGGCGATTCTGAACATGGATGTGCGCGCCACCAGGGAAGCGGCCTGGATGGAAGACGAAATCGGGCGCAGGCAGCTTTTTATGCTGACCGGACATACGAGCCACGCCATGTATTCCATCCCGAAGCTCATCTGGTTACGCACCCATTCCCCGGAGATATTCCATTCAGCCAGCAGCTTCCAGAGCGTCACCAGTTTTCTGCTGCTCCAGCTGGGCCTTCCTCCGTTAGTCGACTACTCGCACGCATCCCGCTTTATGGCCTTTGATGTAAACCACCGCACCTGGTCTACGGATTTGCTTGACCTGGCGCAGATATCGTCGCAGGCTCTGCCTCTTCCCGTGCAGGCCGGCACAGTGGCGGGAAAACTGGACAGCATTGCGGCCGCCAAACTGGGGGTTGCCGCCGGCACTCCGGTGGTGGTGGGTGGACACGACCAGGTCATTGGGGCCGTCGGACTCGGCGTGATTCAAGCAGGACGAGCCGCGGGCTCACTGGGGACGTATGAATGTGTCACGGTCGCCTGCGATCGCTTGCTCCTGAATGACGCAGCGCTCGATTCCAGCCTCAACTCCTACCCAAGTGCGGTTCCAGGCCAGTTCGTCACCATCGCCTACTTCCCGGGCGGCATCATGATGCAATGGCTCGCCAACCTTCTCCACGAACCGGGGAACGGGGAAGAGGAATACCATTTTGGGGACCTGGAATCGGCGGCTCCCGCAGGTCCAACTGGACTGCTGATTACGCCCCACCTGATCGGCAGTTGCAACCCCGAGTTCGACGCACAGGCGCGCGGAACCATCAGCGGACTTACCTTCGACAGCACGCGCTCTCACCTGTACAAGGGAATTCTGGAAGGCATCGCGGCGGAACTGGCGATCGTTACCGAGTGCCTCGAGAATGCCGGCTGCGCCTTCAGCGATATCAATGTATTCGGCGGCGGAGTACGCTCCTCGCTGGGGCTGCGTCTGCGCGCCGCGTTCACGCACAAGCGGCTGCACATCATGAGTTGCCAGGATTCGGTTTGCCTCGGCGGAGCCATGCTGGCCAGCGTTGCGGTGGGCGTCCATCCTGATCTTAAGTCCGCCGTAAAGGCTATGGTTCGCGAGCAGGAATGCGTTTCAGACGATCCGCTCCTCGCCGAACAATACAAGGAACAATGCAAGAGTTATCGCCAATTGCGCTCAATGCTTGTGCATCGCCACAATCAACAAAACCCGTAAGAGGAGAGGAATCATGATTCAAGCGACTGTCGGATTCATAGTTTATGGAGTGCATAAGGATGGTCTGCAGGATCCGATGGGCACTCCATTTGTGGATGATGCTCTGATCGCAGAGGCAAAGGCCGCGCTCACAAAGGCCGGGTTGCAACTGGTCGAATACGAGACCGTGATTGCGAGCAAGCAGGAAGCTGCGGAAGCTTTTAAAAAAATGAAGCAGGATGACCGCGTCGATGCAGTGGTACTTTTCGCCGGCACATGGGTCTGGGCTGCTCATCTGGTAGGCGCGGTGCGTGATTTTGCCATGAGCGGGAAAGCCGTTCTGTTGTGGACGCATCCGCGCTCACAGGGCTGGAGGCCGGTTGGCGGACTGGTGATGCACGGCGGGCTTCTGGAAATCGGTGTTCCCCACCGGTTTGTGTATGGAGATATCAAGGATGCAGACACGGTAGGCCGCATCGTCAGCTACGCCCGTGCCGCGCACCTGAAGAACAGTCTCAATCTGTCCACCATTGGGGCCTTTGGCGGCAGAGGCATGGGCCAGACTTGCGGGGCAGCGGATCCTTCCCAATGGATGCGCACATTCGGGATCGATATCGATTCCCGCGATACGACAGAACTCATCCGGACGGCGGAGCGTATTCCGGCTGCTCAAATTGAAGCGTTGCAACCCCGCTTGTGCCAGCTGTTCGGCGAGGCTCCTGAAGCAAACACGGTGAATGATCGGTCTATCCGTCTTTATCTCGCGCTGAAGGAGATTGTCGAACGCGAGCGTTACGCCTTCTACACTATCCAGTCGTTCCCGGGACTAGCGGATGATTACGCGGCCACCTGTTTCACGCAGAGCATGATGCTTGAGGATGGGCACGCCACTTCCACCCTCGGAGATTTCAATACCGCGCTCACCGTCTTCCTGCTGATGCGCCTGAGTCGGGAACGGATCTACTACGGGGACCTGCAGCACATCAATCGACAGAAGCGGGAGATCAAGATCATTGGCGACGGAGCCTGCCCGCCCTCGCTGGCGAGCAAGCTGGGGCCCGCCGGGTTTGCAGAACACGGAATTCCCACTGAAGGAGACGCAGGCGGTCTCTCGGTGCGGTTGATCTGCAAGGCTGGCGAAGGCGTGCTGGCGCGGCTCGGTCGCGTCAATGGGGAATTTCAGATGGTCATTACACGCGCCTCGATCTTCGAACCTTCCAGAAAAGAAGTGCAGCAACGCCTCGACGAATGCGGCATTCCTTTCTGGCCGCATGGATTCGTGACGGCGCATTGCGACATCGATGCGCTGCTTCAGCACTGGACAAATGAATACGCATGTCTCGGTTACGGGGATGACCTTTATCCCGCCCTGGCCGATTTCTGCGAACTCACCGGGATCAAGGCGATTCTGCTCTGATCCGGGCCAAAGCCCGCCAGGAGGTTCAAATGGCTATGACAAGAGCAGCCCCCGCATCGGAAACGGATTGACCGTTCTCCACAGCCCGAAGAAGGGGCCCATCGACAGCGAATGGAAGCTGAGCCGATTATTGTTGCCGTTGACATACCCCCCGCTTTCTATAATCCAACCTCATAGCGCTGAAGGATAGAGGCAGCGGGGCCATACCAGCCGCCCACGGAAGCGCCCTGATCCCCAACATCATTCTCAAGCATCGCTTCCCGCCTACTTCTTAGCCGGGCGCGGCATCGGCGTCACCCCGACCTGCTCCTCCGCCGTATACGGCGCTCCATAATACGGGAAATCCTCGCGAATGCGCCCGCGGTCGGGAGCAAGTCCATCGACAATTGGCGTGTTGGCCGCCAGCGTCAACATCACATCCAAAGCATCGTCGCCGAGCGCGCGTCCATTGAAGCTAGCCACCTCAAATGCGGCGGGCGTTCCAAGCTCGTAAGGCAACGTGTCGGGACAAAGCCGTGCAGCGATCAACTTCCCGTATTCACCCGGGTCCGCCGCCGAACCGGCATAGGTCGTCATCTTCTCCGCAACATCCGCGATCGACTTCGCGAAGCGCTCTCGATCTTCAGAGGGAACTGACGCGTTGAATTGTTCTTTCTCCTCTTGATTGCTCGGGTTGTTCAGGAAGAGATGCGTAACCATAGGCAGGCCCCATCGCGAAACTTGTACCTCGGGCGCATGGCCAAAGAGGGAGATCGTCGCCCATGCGTTGATTTTTCCCTTCCCAATCAGTTCGCTCGGCACCTCCAGCACAATCGCCGTAACATTCCGCCTCGCAAAGGGATTCTGCTGATGCAGAAAGGCGTTCCCGTCGTAGCGCTGGTCCTTATAGAAAGCTGCCATAAATGTGCCGAATCCAGCATTTGCCGCAAATAACTCTGGAGCAATCCCAACATACGCACGAAGACCCGAATTAGTCGCGACCGAACCGGTTTCACCCTCAACCAGACTCTCTCCGGCGTCACCACGAAGAGCATCTTCACCCGTCGCTTTCCGGACCACAAACGGCTGAATGTGACTATGCTCACTGCCATCTCCGTGTCGTGGTTCACCAAACCTGAACTTGAACGTAACCTCTTCCCTCGCATCTCCGTTCAGGTCGAACCGGAACGCGTAGAGTCCTTCTGGATGAAGCGTATCCGGAGCCGATAACCCCACATCCGGATTCACGGTCATCGCCATCACCGTCTTGCCCGAGGGGCCGTCAAATAAATAAAAGTCGCAGAGGTTGAGGCTCGGATCTTCCCTCGCCAGTTTGGTATCGAAATGATGCGACATACAGAACCTCCTTGAAAAGCAATGGCGCCGACTGATGCGGGATGTTCCATTCGCTCCTCATAATTTGGCACTCTCAGGTGGCGGACCATCCGTCGATTCAAGACAAACGTGCTGCTCGGTCGCCGCCTTACGCGCCTTCGACGATGCGAAAGTCGCGTTCCGCCCCGGAACCGAGTGTCTGCAGCGCCTTCTGGTATGCCTCGCTTTCATAAGCCCCAAGGGCAATCTCATAGCTGTCAAACTCGACAAGGATCGCCCGCTGCTGCAATCCGGCTTCGCGGATCAGAACCCGGCTCGTCGACCTGGTCAAGACCCGTCCGCCGGAGGACTGTATGGCTGGCCCTGCTAATGCGCTATAGGCCTTTACTGCCCGCGTCGTCCGAAATCGATCGATACGCAACAACCCAATAACCCTTCGTCACGATGTCCTCCGAGTCAAGGTGAATGTGACACGGTGCTTCTTGATGAAAGCGGAATCGCGCTCGGGCGTCAGCCGCGAAGAATGGCAGCCCCGAAGGGAGCGCCCGTCAGTCCGCCATCCACCATCAGCTCGACCGCGTTGATGTACGACGCATCGTCGGAGGCAAGAAAAAGCACAGCCTTGGCCAGATCTTCCGGCTCGCCCCAACGGGCGAGTGGAACCGTGGAAGAGAAGAAGTCGGAAACTTTTGCGGATTCCTCTGCCGTGGCATTGGCACGCGCCCCGCGCTTCCAGATGGGAGTCTTCGTCGCTCCCGGGGCCACCACGTTCACGCGAATCTTGCGCGGTGCAAGGTCTGCGGCGATGGATCGCGCCATCGAGACGAGTCCGCCTTTCGTGGCAGCGTAGGCAGCCAGGCCTGGTTGACCGAGATAACTTTGCACCGATCCGTTGAAGATGATGCTGCCGTTGTCGTTCATGAAAGACGCGGCCGAATTGACGGTAAAGAAAGCACCGTTCAGGTTGGTGTGGACTACCTTCTCGAAGATCGCTTCGTCGGTCGTTCCCGTCGGCGTCCTGCCACTAATTCCGGCATTGGCGAAGACGATGTCCAGCTTGCCGAAATCCTTGGCAAGATCCGCGAAGAGCCGCTTGCGGTCGTCCGCCACGGTAACGTCGGCGCGGTAGCCGCGCGCGTTGGGTCCCAGTTCGGCGACTGCTTCATCCAGCGTCTGTTGATCGCGACCCGTAATTGCGACTTCAGCGCCTTCCGCAACGAAAAGGCGGGCAGTGGCCAGGCCGATGCCGCTGTTTCCGCCGGTGATGAGAGCCTTCTTGCCGGTGAGTTTCATGATTCCTCCTCGACGACTGACCCATCAACCAGGATGGTCGTCGTACAGTGATATGGCGTGTGCCCAATTTTGCTTAGTCAGCTTGGAAGATCGAAGTTCTCCTCTTGCTCTGCGAACATTTGGGCCATTGATCGTGTCTTTCAGATCGGGCTGCCAATTTCGCCGTCTATGATCGCAGCGATCGCATTGATTGCTATTCGCAGCGCCGCCAATGACGATCATGCTGCCCGCTTCAGCTAACCGGAGACGAGCTGCTGCCCGCCGTCGATGTCGTAGGTGGCGCCGGTGAGGGCCGTGTTGGTCATGATGTGAACGGCGAGCGCGGCGACGTCGGCAGGTGAGACAACGCGCCGGATGGGAAGCGTGGCGCGAAGCTGATTGCGGCGGTTGTCGAGCTCGTCGCCGAGGAGCGATGCCGACAACGGCGTGTCGACAAAGCCGGCGGCGATGAGGTTGACTCGCACGGGCGCGAGTTCGAGTGCGAGGCTGGCGGTGAGGGCGGGGAGCGCAGCGGTGACTGTCGGCACGAGCCCCATTCCGATGCCTGGGCGGCGCCCGCCGATCCCGCCCATGAACAGCAGTGTGCCTCCCGGTCTTACCTTGTGGACGGCGTTGCGGGCGACCTGGAGCATCTGCAAGAGGTGCGTGTCGAGGGCGCGGCGCGCCTGCTCGAAGTCCATGTCGAGAAGGCGCCCGTAGTGGGGCTGGCCGGCTGTCACCATCACGTGATCGATCGTGGCCGGCAGATCGTCGAAGAATCGCTCGAGTGGAACAGGATCGTTGGCGTCGAAGGCTGCTATGGTCAGCGCTTCGAGCTCGCCGGCGGCGCGTTCGAGGCGCTCGAGATTTCGGCCGGTGAGGATCAGCCTGGCACCCTCAGCGCGTGCACGCCGGGCCGTTTCGAGCCCAATGCCGGCGCTGCCGCCGATGACAACGACAGTCTGCCCGAGAAGTTCCGATTCGTGAGGGACGGAAACGCTGGTTGTTGCGGGGTTCATAGTTCCTCCAGGAACCCGCGATCGAAAGCCTCGACGTCCGCCGGGAGCGATGCCGGTCGCGGCGCAGCCGCTCATTGCGGCAATTCTTTGCCTGACTGCTCAGCCACCATGTAGGCGGCGTACCATTCCGGCCAGTTCGCATCGCGTTGCCCAATACGCTTCTCGTGCTCGCCGTGGGCAGCCTCCGCACGCCGAAACGCGCTCGCCAGATCGTTCGCTGATGCAAAGGTCGTCGCCGTGCCGTCGATGCGACCGGGAAGCCGCGTCGTGATTTCTTGGAACAGCCAGCCGTTTCCGTCCGGGTCTCTGAATGAGGCGAACGAGCGGTAGCTGTGATGCTCGGGATCAGGGCCGTTGACTCGAATCCGTCCAAACAGGTAGGGCTCGTCCGGGCCGGAGTACACGTCCGCGGCGCCGTGGAACACTTCGCTGACCTCAACGCCGTGACGGAGCAGATTCTTGCGCGCGGCCTCGATGTCATCGACGATCAGATAAAGGCCCTGGGCTGAGCCGGGAGCCGCCCCGGTGACGTTCTTGCCGAAGATGACCGAGCACCCGGAGCCAGGCGGTGTGAACTGAATCACGCGATAATCCTTACCGTTGTCGTAGTCGCCGTCGAGTCGCCACCCGAGCCTCGCGTAGAACTCCTTCGCGCGATCGACATCCGAGACTGGGATAACGACGATTTCGAATTTCATGTCGACTTTCGCAACGCTAGCCTCGCCGGCGGCGTCGTTAGTTTGGATCTCATACGTCGCATTTGCCATGTCTTTCCTCCTTTGCATTCAACTGAATCGCTGAATGCCAGCAGAATCACATGTCCCTAAGGCGTGACTTTCGATAGTTTTTGCAAAGTGAGCATCTCCTGCCGGTCGTGAGCCTCTAAACGGGATTCACGGGCAGCTTGGAGGAGCTCCCACCGAATGCCTCGTCTCGATCCCAGGAAGTCAATTCGCTTCTCCCCTGGCGGAGCCGCGAATCATATTCCTGAATTCACACGTTTTGTTCGTTGATGTTCTCGACGCTTAGGCCCCGTATCATGCCTATCTTTGAGCGCGTGAAAACGTCTGGCTTGAAAGCGAATCTTAGGGAATCGGGGTCGCGCCGATCTTTCTGCCTTGGGGGGCCCTGCAGTTCGTGAGTGACTTCAAACGACGAGCACGGGAAGCCGAACGCAACCCAGTATATACCTGTAATGCAGCGAAATCTGCAAGTCACTATTAATTAGAATTAGACGATTCGCCACGCTCCGAATGCACGAAAACCAATAATTGCCGGTTCTTGGGAAGAGCGGGCCACCACGCGCCCGGTCACAAGTATCATCAACCTGTACAACCTCGCGCGCATGGGCCTTGTACATGCAAGGCAAAGCCAAACCAAGATTGTAGGATGCCGCCGGGGGTTGACCCTTGAGGGGAGGTTCTATTGCTTCAAAAGGCTGGCAGTTCTCGGCAGCACAGCGAACGCGCGCTGGAACGAAAAATTTTACGCTTTCCTGACCTGATTTGGCTTCTGTCACTGCTGATTTGCACGCTCGCGGTGGCGCTGGCGTTCGTCTACCTCGATGTGCCAATGGCCCACCGCATCCATGGACTTCTTGGGTCAGCTGAAAGCCTGGGGAAGGAATTTGCAAGTACCGTTCTTCTCGGTGTCGAAGCGGCTGTTGCGCTGGCGCTGGTTTGTATTCGGATTACGCGCGGACATTTGTCGCGTTTTGGTGAGGCGACCGCGCTCGCGTGTCTGACCTCCATCTGTGCGTACGCAATCAACGACAGCATTCTGAAGCTCTTTTTCGGGGTGCCGAGTCCTGCGGCCGTGTTGCACGGAACCCGGCATGCATTCCATCTCCTAACCGGCTCTTCGAGCAGCAGCTTTCCCTCGGGCCACATGGTCCTCGCCGGCGCCTTCGCGGGTGTTTTCATGCGACTCTATCGAACCAGTATCTTGCCGCTCTCCGCACTGCTGCTCATTGCGGCAGTGCTGCTAATCGCCGGTGACTGGCATTTCGTGAGCGATGTAATCGCCGGAACATTTGTCGGTGTCTCGGCCGGCCTACTCGCCGGCGAGGTCTGGCTCGCCCATTCAAAATAGGAGGTTACTGCTGGCGGTCCTGAAGGCTTCCCTCGGCGAGAACTCCACGGTGGGATTCTGCACCCCTTCCTATCTAACCGTCGGCAAACCGCGAGGCATGGGCTCGATCCTCAGATTACCGCACGGAGTTGACGCCAAGATTCACACAAAAAACGTGGCTTCGGCCGAAAAACGGCTTTCCTCCAACATCGCACACTCATTCGCGAGTGGACGACCTCGCGACTATTCGTTCAAGTGGATTGTCATGGCGAAATTCGCCCAGTAGCAATCCTGTTGATCGCTGACGCAAAGTGCATTTCCCGGTAGAAATGCGCCTAATACCCAAACAGCGTCAGCGAGCGCTACCTGACAGCGCCTGCGGCCGTTTTCATCTCGATCCTTCCCGCGATCTCTGCAAGCCGCCGGTACGACTCGAGGCGCGCCGCATGATCCCATGTGTCCGTCACCACAATCAGCTCATCGGCTCCGGTGACAGCCACCAGCCGCTCCAGACCCTCCTTGACTGTGGCTTCAGAACCCACAATCGCCGCCCGCAGCTTGCTCTCCACTGCCGCGCGCTCCCACTCATTCCACAGCCCATCCATCGAATCCACTGGAGGCAGCAGTTCCACAGGCTGATTCCGGATGAGCCGGAGAAAACGCTGTTGCGGGGTGGTGAACAATCGCCGCGCTGCCGCATCCGATTCTGCCGCGATCACTTGAACGCCCACCATGAGCCACGGCCGATCGAGCACCTCGCCCGGGCGGAAATGCGTTCGATACAGGTGCGCCGCTTCCTCCAGCAGATCCGGAGCAAAGTGCGCGGCAAAGGCAAACGGCAGTCCCAGCGTCGCCGCCAGACGCGCGCTGAAGTCGCTCGACCCGAGCAGTGTTATCGGCACGCGGCTGCCCTGTCCCGGAATCGCTTTGACCACCTGCCCAGGCTTTTCCGGCCCCAGATACGTTCGAAGCTCCTCCAGCAACTCCGGGAAATCATCTCCGTTCTGTTGCAAGTCGCGCCGCAAGGCCCGCATGGTATGGAAATCGCCGCCCGGCGCCCGCCCCAGTCCGAGATCGATCCTTCCGGGATACAACGCCTCCAACGTGCCGAACTGTTCGGCCACCACCAGCGGGGCATGGTTGGGCAGCATCACTCCGCCGCTGCCCACGCGAATTGTCTTTGTCGCCGCGGCTATATGGCCAATCAATACCGACGTCGCCGAGCAGGCCAGCCCGGGGATCGAGTGATGCTCTGCCAGCCAATATCGCCGATAACCCCATTCTTCCGTGTGCCGCGCAAGGTCGACCGAGCGCGCAATCGCGCTCCCCGCCGGCTCCTCCGTCCGCATTCCAACCAGATCCAGTACCGAAACAGGCAAACTCATACGGGATTAGATGAATCCATTGCCGACTCGATCCATGCCTGTGAAAGCCGCTCATTTCGGAAGGCGTCGATACAGGAGAATCGATTTCCAGTTGGCCTGCTGAACTGCGCTCATTGACCTCGCGCTAAAGGCGATCTTCGTTGATCGCCTGCCGCGACCAGACGAAAGCGATATTGGGGCTGAAAAGCGGCAAAACAACCGCGAACCACCGGGCTCGTCCTCGACTAACACCAACAGGCCAGCGCAAGCATTGAGGTGTTCCCCTTGAGTTCGATCAACACGACGCCGTTTACGCTACTCAGGTGCCCTCAGAGCCGTTCGGGTAGTCTTGGGGTGGAGAAGTCACTTGAGCTTTACAAGAGGACTCAATCATGACGAATAGAGAAGCCGGAATCAATGTAGTCCGCGAAATGATGGGCGACCAGGCGGCCGCAAAACTCAGCGCTTCCGCTGACTCAAACACCTTCGGTGCCCCGATCGCTGCCTACGCGGTCGACCAGGTCTTTGCGGATATCTGGACTCGTCCCGGTCTGGACAGGCGCTCCCGCAGCCTAGTTTCGATGTCCGTCATGATTGCCATGCGTCAGCCCCATGAATTCGCCATCCACATGGGGGCCGGGCTCAATAACGGCCTCACATTGAAAGAAATCGAGGAAGTTCTCATCCAGGCGCTGCCATACGTTGGCTATCCTGCCATCGCAACAGCACTGACTGCTGCTGCCGAGGTTATCAAGGAGCGTGGTCTGGACGTCGACGAAAACTACGCTGGCCACCGCGGCCTGCTTTGACACTAAATGGCATCCGCACTGCCGGTGTTGAGCGACGCTTGACTGTGCAAACCGAAGCTATCGTCTCGTGAAGAGTAATCCTGCAATTAGGGAAGTAAATCGCTAAGATTGAGCACTGTGGGGCGGGCTGCCGAGCCGTCGGAATCACGCAGCTGCGAAAAGTTAAAAGTTAGAGACGGTCTGCTGCTGTACCAAAACCCTCTCCGAAATCGACCAGTTAAGCAGTGCTAAATGAAAAGCCTGATCCGGAGGTTCCAAGACGACCCTCAAGACCTCCGACCGAAAAAAGCAGGTCAGAGCGTCTGTACTGCCGCGATCTTTCTTCATACTTTCTGGCTTGAGATTTTGTTCACCGGTTCCTGTCCCCTTGGCAGGAACACAGAGAAGACGGTCCCACTCCGCCCGGGAGTCGAGCTGCTTTTCACCCGAATCGATCCATGGTGTCTCTGTACGATGTTTGTGCAGACCCAAAGACCCAGACCCGTTCCGACGTCTTTCTTCGTAGTGAAAAACGGCTCGAAAAGCTTCGAGCGGACAGACGATGGAATGCCCCGTCTTGAATCGGCGATGGTTATCCGCGTTCCGGGCGAATGCTGTTCATTCAATCGATTCGCGTCGATTCGAATTCGAATCAGACCGCCGGAATCGACAGCTTCGATACTGTTGCTTAGAAGGTTTGCGATGAGCTGGCGGATTTCGCCTGCTACCGCATAAATCTCCGTGTCCTGCCGAATTTCCGGCCGTATCTCGATCCCCTTGTTCCGCGCCCGCCTAGCGAGCATAGAGATGACCGGGCTCAGCATCTCTCCGACTCTCACCGTACTCGGAGCAATTGTTTCGCGATAAAAGCCAAGAGCCTGTTTTGTTATTTGGGAAATTCGGTTCAGTTCTTCCTCGATTGCATTCAGGAATTCCTGCACGTCACTAAGAGCGGCGCTGCCCTTCGCGAGATAGACCAGATTTGTCACTGCTTCGAGAGGATTGTTGATCTCGTGAGCGACTGTTGCAGCCATTCGGCCAACTGAGGCAAGCCTCTCAGTCGTTCGCAATGCTTGCTCGGTCTTCTTTTGTTGGGTGATGTCGCGCGCAGTCTTCGCAGCCCCGATCACCCTGCCTGTTTCATCTCTTACCGGAGAAATGGTCAGGGATACATCGATTCGTTCGCCGCTCTTGGTCAGACGAACGGTCTCATACTGCACGACTCGTTCCCCTCGTCCGATGGCCTTCAGAATCCTCCGCTCGTCCTCTTGCAGCTCAGGTGGAATGATTGTAGTAATAGACCGTCCAATCATCTCATTCGCCGAGTAGCCAAACATCTTCTCCGCCCCCGGATTCCAACTCGTCACAATTCCGTTCAGGTCCTTGCCGAAGATGGCATCATCCGACGATTCGACAATGGCAGCCAAACGACGCTGCGCTTGCTCCGCCTCCTTCCGCGAAGTGATATCGATATTGATTCCGGTCATTCGTGTTGGCTTACCGGACTTGTCCTTGAAGACCTGCCATCTTCCGAGAATCCAGTGAATACTGCCGTCGGGCCAAATTGCGCGCCACTCCCCTTGCACCGGGGCATCAGTCTGAAAGCCCACCTCCACTTGCTTGATTGCTGCAGCCCTGTCGTCGGGATGCAGCATCTGTTCCCAGGCTTCCTGAGTTCCGGCAAATTCTCCCGGCCGCAAGCCATAGATTGCTTCTAACTCCGGAGTCCATCGGTTCACGTTGGTTTGGACATTCCATTCAAACGTGCCTATGATCCCCACTTGCTGTGCGAGACGCAGGCGCTCCTCGCTTTCCCGTAGCGTCTCTGACGCAATGCGAATCTTCTCCGCCGCCTCTTTCTGGTCGTGTATGTCGAGGCAGCCGCCCACGTAACCCTCAAAGGTTCCGTCGGGCGCGTAACGTGGTACGCCGTGATCGAGAATCCATCGGTACTGGCCGTTGTGGTGGCGCAACCGATACTCCATTTCAAACGGCTGGCGGGCATCGAAACTTTCCTCATAAATCTGCAGGCAGCGGTCGAAGTCATCGAGATGCACGTTCTCAGCCCAGCCATTCCCAAATTCCTGCTCGAGAGTGCGTCCGACAAAGTCCAACCAACCCTTGTTGAAGTAATAGCAAACCTTGTCCGTTCCCGACATCCAGACCATGATGGGCGCAGCTTCGGTGATCATCCGAAATCGCTGTTCGCTCTCTCGCAAGGCCGTCATGGCTTTCTTGCGCTCGGTGATGTCCTGAATGGTGATGAGCGTTGTCTGTCCGGCCTCACCGCCCCGGTTCATCCGGCGAGCTTTCAGCAATAACGATCGGCGTCCGGTAGCCAATTCCTGGTCATACTCCAGAGATCCCAGGTAGTCATTCGATGCTGAGCTCCCATCGATCAAGGAGCGAAGCTGGGGAATGTTCCACTCCCCATTCCCTAATTGATCCAAGGCTGCTCCTTGCGACCTTTCACGCGAGGTCTGGAATAGCGCGTAAAAAGCCTGATTGGCCGCCTGGATTCTAAGGTCTGTGTCGACTAACACCAGGGCATCGGCAATGGTGTTAACTACCGCTTTGGTGTATTCGCGCTCCTCTATGGCCCGTACCAGGCTTTCGCGAAAAGCAGTCACGTTGGTAAGCGTAAGCACGGCGCCCTTGATATCTTCGATCACCTTGTAACAGCTGATGTTGAGAGAGAACCACGAGCCTGCGCAGTTCGCTACCTCCACTCGGTGTGAGGTCCCACTGGCAATGACATGTTCACAGAGATCCTCAAGGTTCTTGACTCCAGTGAGCATCTGAATTGACTGCAATTGTCTGCCATGGTCCGAGCCCGTCAGGGAAAATAGCTTGGCCGCCGCCGGGTTGAAACGGACGAGTGTCAAGTCGCGACCAATAACGAGGACCGGAAGCTCGATACAGTCAATGAGCTCCATTCCAAGCGAGTTGGACACCTGGCGCGCGTCTACCATCGTTCTCAATCTAGGCCTGGGGTTCGAAGAGGGTGTAACTGCTGGCTCGTTTGTCCCGACGCGCGATACAACGCACCGCTCTGCTGGAGCACAGCATCGGCCACGTCTGGCACGGCCTGGCGCAATGCGAAAAGCAACGCCTGAGACGATGGCATCGTGAACCTTGGCGAATAGCGCTCAAGCAGCTTCTTTTCAAGAACGCTCGCCTCCACCTCCCCGACCACATCGCGAAGCGCATCGTCTACGGCGCGCTCCAGCCGAACGTAATTTTCCACGGGAATCAGGTGCGAGTGATTCTCCGCGAGCCTCGGCAACATGTGGGCGTGCACCTCTCCGTCGAAGTTGTCCATCAGGAAGGAGCAGAAGATCGCGATCTCCTGCTCGTGCGCAAGTTGATCGAATAGATCCTCGAGAGCCATGCTGGCGGTGGCATTGCCGCGTTCCCAGAGAACATTGACCATCTCACCCCACCAGCGAACTTTCGGATAGCGGTTCTTTCCCCGTGCGCGGGCTACCGCTTCGCCGGCCAGGCCCAGGAACACGGGCGCATCTGGCATCTTTTCACCCATGAATCGAGGCAGGAGTTCGTCAGCGTCGACCACTGTCAGCTGACCTTGCGCCTGTGCCGCCTTGATATCCACGCCTTCGGCCTCGAGACGAGGATAGAAAGCTTCCCAGTGAGCTGCCGTCGGGACGAGAATCACTCCTTCCCCGTGCGCCAATGCGGCGGCGGCGAAGCGGCAGACGGCTCGGTTGAGAAACTGCTCATCCTGATAAAGCTGAACAATATGATCTCTGGGTCCCGCATCGTGAAGGAGACTCCGCCACGGTTCGAAACCATTATCCTTGTGCCCCTCACCCCCGCAGATATGCGGCAAGCTCGTCGTGGACCTGTGAGGCCGTTGCGTCGAGTCATTCTCAAGAGATTTCATGGTGGACCCCCTTCTATCGGCAACTGTCCGACCTGCATTCAAGCGGTCCTGGAGGCCGCATCCAACGCGCGACGCCGTGCGATATCCCTGTATGCTTTTTCGGAACTTACTTTACATTCCTGAGAGTTCGACCACAGCGCCTTCTGGAACAGGGACTGCCGAGTCCGCGAGCCTCGGGCGTCAGCATTGAGGGGCCGGTGAATGTAGCTTCGATGCTTATTCGACGCCTCCAGTTGTCTCGTCTAGTCAAGTCCGGGCCAATCGGGCCGAGAAATAAGTAACGGAATCGGCTTGTGGCACGGATTTTCGGAAGGCTCAAAATCATTCCGCGGTCCGCTTGGGAAAACGTCGCTTGGGGAGGTTGCGCGACCCGGCGACTTGGCTATTCCTCGCGCAGGGCTACCATGGGGTCCACCCTGCTGGCCCGCCAGGCCGGGATGACCGTGGCAGCGAATGCCACAACGGCTAACAAGGCGGGAACCGCCAGGAAAGTCGCGGCGTCGGTCGTGGTCACGCCGAACAACAGACTGGCGATTACGCGCGTGAGGGCGACCGCGCCTAACAGTTCCTGCGAAGATGCCGATCAACACCAGTTGCATCCCCTGCCGGACGATGAGAGTGAGGATATTTTCCCGCCGCGCACCCAAGGCGGCGAGAATGCCGATGTCGCGGGTGCTCTGAGTGACCAAATACGACAGGACGCCGTAGAGGCCCACGGCGGCAAGCAGCAACGCGAACGCCGCAAACGCACCAAGCATGATGCTGGAAAAGCGTTGGCGCGCCAGCGAATCATGCAGACGGTCCTGCATGGTGCGTATTCCATAGACGACAACGGTTGGATCGACCGCATGTATTTCGCCGACGATGGCTGTGGCGACCGCTGCTTCATGGGAGGTGGCGCGAGCTACCAGAAACGTTCCCCGCTCCAGCCCCTGCTGCAAGGGGAAGTATGTCGCGATTTTGCCGTCGGTATCGAGACCATACTGTTTGACCGCTCCCACGACGCCGACGATTGTGATGGGCTTTTTGGGATCGAACCAGAGGTGCTTCCCGATGGCGTGGTTGTGCGGCCAGAAGCGCTTTGCGAAATTCTCGTCGATGATGACGACCTGCGGCGTGTCGAGGCGGTTATTCTCGGAGAAGAAGCGGCCTGCGACCAGGGAAATCTGCATGGCGCGGAAATAGTCAGTGCTTGCCGTGCGCAGATCGACCTGCAACTCCTGCCCTGGCGGCGGTGTGTATCCCTCCACATGGATTCCTCCCCATCCCACGGTTCCGGTGAGCGGGAGCGCAGAAACCGCGCCTTCGGCGACGACGCCCGGCAGGCGGGCCATGCGCGCTTCAATTTCGCGATAGAAAGCGGCGAGCACTTTGTCGTCACGATACCGGGAGTCGTTCGCCATGATCTGCATGGTGAGGACGTGGTCCGCGGAGAATCCTGGATCGACGCTCTGCAGACGGATGAAGCTGCGGATGAGCAGCCCGGCGCCAATGAGCAGAACAAGCGAAATGGCGAGTTCGGAAACGATGAGCAAGCCGCGCAGACGATGGCGTTTCAGATAAAGACCGCCATCGGCCTGTCCGCTGCGGCCGCCGGCCTTGAGGGAGGAGTTTGGATCGAGTTTGATGGCACGCCATGCCGGAGCGAGGCCGAAGAGCACACCCGTGGCGAGCGAGATGCCAAATGTGAAGGCCAGAACCGAGCCATTGATCCCGATTTCATCGAGGCGGGGGATATTGCCGGGATTCATGGTGCGCACGACCACAAGGCTGAGGCGAGCTACGAGCAGTCCGGCGGCGCCGCCGAGGAGCCCGAGGAGAATGCTCTCAGTCAACAGTTGCCGAGCCAGGCGCTGCCATCCTGCCCCCAGCGCGGTGCGGATGGCGACCTCCTTTTCGCGTCCCGCCGCGCGGGCGAGCAGAAGGTTGGCCACGTTGGCACAGGCGATTAGCAGGACGAGCGCGACCGAGCCCAGCAAAACGAACAAAGAGCGGCGCACGTCGCCGACTACCTGCTTCTGCAAGCCGACGACATCCATGCCGTAGCTGGCGCCGCGGCTGTCTTTGATGCGGATGCCGCTGGCGATGACGTTGATGTCCGCCTGGGCTTGTTGCAGGGAGACGCCGGGCTTGAGGCGGACGACGATGTTGTAGTTTTCGTCGCCCCTGCGCTGTGCGGCGTCGGGCCCGAGCGGCAAGGGGAGAAAGATGTCCACCTTGTCCATGGGTCCTTCCGAGGGCATGATTTCAGCGTTGAGCACAAAGCCGCGCTGCAGCACGCCTGCGACGGTATACGGCTTTGCGTTGAGCATGATGGTCCGGCCGACGATGGCGCAGTCGGAGTTGAACAGGCGCACCCAGGCGCCGTTGCTGAGGATGGCGACAGGCGGTTTGCCAGGCTTGTCTTCTTCCGGCAACAAGGTCCGGCCGAGCAGAGGCTTCGCGCCGAACATCGCAAGGAGGCTCGACTGCGTGCTGAGTACGTCAACCCGCTCGGGCTGCTCGCGGCCGGTGAGCGTGAATGTGCGGCTCTGCGCGATGGCCATCTGGTCGAACGAGTGGTTCTGGTTCTGAATGTCGATGTATTGGCCGGGAGACGGCCAATCGCGCAAAATGCCGATGGCGGGAGAATGCAGCCAGACGGCCGCGAGACGGTCGGGGTGCGGATACGGAAGTGGACGCAAGAGCAGCGCGTCCACAACGCTGAAGATGGCGGAATTGGCGCCGATGCCGATGGCCAGGGAGGCCACGATCACCAGAGTCAGCACCACGTTTTTGCGAAGCATGCGAAAGGCGTAGCGAAAATCCTGGAACCAGGGGCTCATGAATCTCTCCCGCACTGGAGTATCGATGATATGACGGGACGTGGAGGCGTGGCCAACAATACTAATCTCAAGCGGTGTTACTGGTAGCGCAAAGTCGACCTGCGAGGTCGGATCTAAGATGATCCTGGATCCGGTTCGAGCCCGATCCGATCATTGACCGCGTTGTGGAAGCGCTGTTTGCGTCCGAGGTATCGCTCGGTTGTTTGCACAGAAAGGTGACCCAATAGGAACTGAATTTGCTCCAGCTCACCGCCTTCCTGATGACAGAGACGGACACAGGTCCGACGGAGATCATTGCTCAACGATTGCATTGCCTTATTACCCACAGTTTGGGAAATTCCAGGCAGTCTGGTTCTGACCGGCCGTAATGATTGAATCGTGAATTGCGACATGTCGGCTTGACGCCGCCTATTTTGTCCAGTTTACAATCTGCGAATCGATCTCGGGGTCGAACTCACTGGCGCGAAATGTGCAGATTGGGAGAATCGATGCGGAAAAATCAAGTCATGGTCATAGCTTTGGCATTTGCTTTGCAGGTTGTCTATCCTGACGCAGGCCAGCAGGCAGTTGCACAGGACGGAAAGGGCGCCTATGCGGCGATGGCTTCCCTGGATCAGTATCTGATATCTGACGAGAAATCCGAAATTGCGCTGGCCCGCAGCGCTGCACCCAGTTCAATTTCCGATGGAGCCGAAGTGATGGTGCTGGGACACGAGGGATACAAGATCGCGGTGAAGGGCACGAATGGCTTTCTCTGCATCGTGGAAAGGTCGTGGGGGCAGAGCACGGATCAGGCGGAGTTCTGGAATCCGAAGATGCGTGCCCCCCATTGCTTCAATGCGCAAGCCACGAGGAGCTTTGCGCCCATCTACCTGATGAAGACCAGGCTTGTGCTGGCAGGAAAATCGAAGGCTGAAATCGCGCAGGCAATCGCGACGGCACTGGATGAGAAAGAGCTGCCCGCGCTGGAGCCTGGCGCGATGGCCTACATGATGTCGAGGCACCAGTACTTAAACGACCGGGATAAAGTTTGGCACACGCATGCGATGTTTTTTTTCCCCGGCGACATGACGAAGAGCTGGGCGGCCGACGATCCCAACTCGCCCGTTATGGTGGCGAATGACCCGGAGGAACGCGTGACGATTCTGTTCGTCCTGGCGGATAAGTGGTCGGACGGCACGGCGGCTCTGTCGAATATGCCCTGATCCTCAGCCTGCGGTTTTCAGACGAGACTCTCGCAAGAAGAGGCCGCAGATTCCAATTTCCGTCATTTCCGAACCTCATCATAAGACGGGCCGAGAAGTGCATCGTTGATGCAATATCACGGAGTCACCTACGGCTCTCAATTCGTACCGGGAAAGTCGGTATTGCGCATGAGATCCGACAACTTGCATTGAGGCATTTGCGGCCTACCCATCCACAGGGCCTAAAACACATATCGCAGGCCCAGCGATCCGAGAGTGACATGTCTGAAACGCCGAAAACAATTACGCGCAGGAACGTCCTGCAATGTGTGCCTTCGGTTACGGCACTGCTGATCCCAACAGCCTCTTGGACGCTGCAGTCGAAAAGTGTTATGCCCAGCCTTGCACACGATGACCTCGATCTGCCAGTCCTCGCGCAGCCCGACCTGGTCTTTGCACTGCTGGGCGATTCAGAGACAGAGCGCCAAGGGCTCAGGAGATCAGGGAGTACATGGACGGGAACCAACTGGGCTGCGGGCGTCAAGGTGGATTTCGCCGCTGCTGCACAGCAGGCTGTGGTCTCCATTACCGCACCCACGGTGTCAGTCCAGCGCATTCAACTCCGCTGGAAGAGACAACTGGCAGAAGATATCCTTGCACTTGGTGACGCGTGGGAACGCAGTTACGGAGACCTGGAATGGCGACCGCTGCAAGCAGAACGTGTCTTGCCCTGGTATGCGCTGCTGCACTCGCAAGGGAGAACCTCCGGCATGGGTATCAAGACCGGAGCGGCTTCCTTTGCCTTTTGGCAAGTGGATCCATCCGGCATCTCGCTATGGCTTGACGTACGCAATGGTGGAAACGGCGTATCGCTTGGGAGCCGCACACTTGAGGCGGCGACAATTGTGCAGTGCAAAGGGGCGTCGGAAGAAAGCGCCTTTGCCGTGACGCAACGCCTTTGCCGTGCAATGGCTGAAGGCACTCAGGTGCCTGCCAAACGAGGCGGCTTGCAAACCGAAGCCATCATCGGGAGCAACGATTGGTACTACGCCTACGGGCAAAACACGCACGACGGCATTTTGCGCGACGCTGATCTCGTCGCATCCCTTGCACCCGCCGGCGGAATCAAGCCGTTCACGGTAATCGACGATGGCTATCAGGACCCATCCCGATTTCCAAGCCTCCCCAAGCTTGCTTCCGCCATCCGCGATCGCGATGTGATTCCGGGCTTGTGGATTCGGCCTTTGCGTGCGGCACCCGGGACCCCTGCGAATCTGTTGCTGCCGGACTCTCGCTGGAGTGGACCCAGAAATGAGCAAGGACCAGTAGCTTACGATCCGACAATTCCAGAGGCACTTCACGCCGTCGCGTCTGTAGCAGCCCAGGCGTGCGATTGGGGCTTTGAATTGATCAAGCATGACTTCACCACTTGGGAGTTGTTCGGACAATGGGGAAGTCAAATGGGCGCTTCTCCGACCCGGGGCAACTGGCACTTCAATGACCGCACGGTCACCAATGCTGAGATCGTGACCTCGCTCTATCGACGACTCCGTGCAACCTGCGGGCAAGACCGCCTTATATTGGGGTGCAACACCGTCGGACATCTTTCCGTTGGACTCTTTGACGCGTCTCGCACTGGCGACGACGTAAGTGGAAAGGAATGGGAGAGAACACGCCGGACGGGTGTGAACACTCTAGCTTTTCGCGCGCCCCACCATAGGACTTTCTATTCCGTCGACGCTGACTGTGTCGCGATCACCCCGGATGTGCCCTGGTCAATGAGTCGCCAGTGGCTCCAGGCAGTAGCGAACAGCGGAACCGTTCTTCTGATTTCACCTGATCCAAGGGCCACTGGCAATGAACAGAAACATTCGCTCCGTGAAGCTTTCGAACGCTGCCTCGCGAAACCGGCCAGTGAGCCGTTGGATTGGATGAAGTCCCGCACCCCTGCCTCATGGCGATCTGCTGAGGGGGCCCAGAATTACGGCTGGATTCAAGAAGAGGGAGAAAGTCCATTCCCTATTGGAATACAACGTGGACCGGATTAAGTAACGGACTCGGATGACGGGCGTAGCGGATCGCAGAAAATGAATTGGCTCGCCGACCTGGTCCACGGGGTTCTTCTCACGCATCCACCTGTATCGACCAGCACAGAGCCGCACTCAACTCGTAGAGTTTCGAAAATTATTCCTCCGCCCAATGCCTCATGGATTCGTTCAACTTGGCCGTTTTGTCCATGAATTCAGGTCGGCGATTTTACTGTCGCGATGACAAAGTCGAGAAACTGGCGCGTCTTTCAATTCCGAGTGTGATGGTCAAGAACGCGCGACTTCAGGGCGTTAGCCACGGCTCGCGAGACGATATGGAAGAAATGCTGGCATTTGTCGATAACCATCGGCTTTCGCCGATCATCGATGCTAGATACAGTTTCGACGCACTGCCCGATGCCCTTGATCACCTCGATCGCAATCCATTTGCCAAGCTCGTCGTAGAAATCTATTGAGCGGATCACCGGCCTCTAGCGTTTAGGCGCCCGGAGCACAGGCTCCAGGTAGCGCACCAGCATTTGATTCAAGGCGTCGATTGTTCGTGGCCTGTCAGATGTCTTGCGGCCTGCCAAGGCTGGCAGGAAACCTATCAAGGCGGTCAGGACAATTTCTGCGCTCCAGAGAGCGTCCTGCTTATCGAGTTTGGGATTTCTTGTACTTAGCACCTTGGAGACGTTGTCGATGAAGGTTTGAACGAGGAGGCGCTTTTGTTCGACGGTGTCCTTCGAAAGAGGAGCCTCTGCGTATAGAGTACGAAATGCAGGATGCCTCCGATGAAACTCGATCACGACTCCGGTGACCTGCCGGATGGCCTCTTCCAAAGGCGCTGACGCAAGTTTCTGTATGTCCGCAGCTCGCTCCTCTTTCGCCAGATCCATCGCGTAACGGGCCACGAGCGCATTGGCGATAGCTTCCTTGTTTGGAAAGAACTGATACAGCGTTGCCGGAGAAACCTTCCCTTCAGCGGCAATGGCGTTCGTGGTTGCCGCGTGGTAACCAACTTTTGCGAAGACGCGGCCCGCCGCATCGAGCAGACTTGCCACACGGCGTTCTCCCCGAGCGTTTCGCTTTCGATCTGGAGCGAAAACTGACATGTCTTGATGTTCTCACATTTTCCAAGTAAATACTTGCATCCTTTCTGAAATACAAGTATCTACTTGTATATCTCCGGGATCGACGCTCCAGTGGAGGCAGGCAATGAGCAAGTTGAATGCAAAGCAGCGAGGAACCGCGATCGTTACAGGAATTTCGTCAGGAATCGCCTCCGACGCGGCAAGACGCTTTGTCGAATCGGGTTTCTTCGCACGTTGAACTCCATCCAGGCATTTTCTGCTTGCCTGCATGTGGGTGGCGACTTTGGCAATCCCTCTTGCGGGATGTAAATCAGCAGCAGACAAGAAACCGCCTTCACCGGCAGCAGTAGAAGTTGCGGCAGTTATGCCCAAGCCAATTCATCTGTCTGACGAATTCAACGGCCGCGTCGCATCCATCAATTCCGTAGATGTGCGGGGCCAGGGTGACAGGCTACGTGGATGAGGTTGCCTATCGAGAGGGAGACAGCGTAAAGCGCGGCGAGTTGCTGTTCGTCATTGATCCACGACCTTTCCACGATGCTCTCGACAGTGCAAAGGCAAACCTGGAACGCGAGCAGGCAGCGGCGGCGTTTGCGAATATTCAGGAGAAAAGAGCGCAAAGGCTGAATGCTTCCGAGGCGATTTCGCAGGAAGAATATCAGAATCGTGACTCCGATCTGTCTCAGAGCACTGCGCGCGTGCATGAGGCAGAATCTGCGGTTTCAACCGCAGAACTTAATCTATCCTTTACGGAAGTACGATCCCCGATTGATGGACGGACCAGCCGAGCCCAGCTCACGCGCGGAAATCTTGCCCAAGCCGATCAAACGGTGCTAACCACGGTCGTGTCACAAGACCCCATCTATGTGTACTTCGATTGCGATGAGCAGAGTTATTTGCGTTTCCAGGAAAGAGTACATCGCGCAAGCGGAGTGAGTCCGGCGAACCCCGTGCGTGTCGAGTTGGCGAATGAGACCGGCTTTCCTCATGTCGGCCGGATTGATTTTCTTGATAACGAGCTCAATCCATCGACCGGAACAATTCGTGCCCGCGTCGTACTTCCCAATCCTGACCATCTATTCGCGCCAGGTCTTTATGCGCGTGTCCAGCTTGAAAGCACCGGCATCGTGCAGGCGCTCCTGGTTGATGACAAAGCGATTCTTACCGATCAGGACCAGAAGTATGTATACGTGGTCGGCCCCGGTAATGTGGCGCAGCGCAAAGATGTCGTAACGGGCGGCATGGCAGACGGCCTGCGTGTGATTCAATCTGGTCTCGCCCTCGGGGACAAAGTGATCGTGAGCGGATTGCAACAGATCTACGTCGCCGGTACGCCTGTGACTCCCACACAAGTCGCAATGGGATTTGTAACTGCCAGCGGTGCCTCCACTCCCTCTCTGGAAGCGCGCAAGTAAGGAGCAGACAGATCATGGATTTCTCAAAATTCTTCATTGACCGCCCGATCTTCGCAATCGTCCTATCCATCATCATCTTTTCTCTCGGATTGATCGCCATTCCCATGCTTCCATTCGGGGAATATCCCGAAGTCGTCCCCCCGAGTGTGATCGTCCATGCTACCTATCCCGGCGCAAACCCGAAGGAAATAGCGGACTCTGTCGCTGAGCCTCTCGAAGAGGCGATTAACGGTGTCGAAGGCGTTATGTACATGAAGTCTGTTTCCGGCTCCGATGGCAGCCTTCAGGTCGTGGTCACCTTTCGGCCCGGAGTCGATCCCGATACTGCAGCCGTACGCGTGCAAAACAGGGTCAGCGAGGCACTGTCGCGATTGCCCGATGAGGTGCGCCAGTTCGGAGTAACCACGCAGAAACAATCTCCCACGCCGCTCATGTACGTGAGCTTGTATTCCCCTGACAATCGTTACGACTCACTGTACCTGCGTAACTACGCGGTCCTGCATATCAGGGACGAGTTGTCGCGCCTACCCGGTATTGGTGATGTCCAGATGATAGGTTCCGGCGATTATGCAATGCGTCTCTGGCTCGACCCGAACCAACTCGCCTCGCGCGGTCTTACCGCCGCCGACGTGGTCAATGCTGTGCGCGAGCAGAACGTCCAAGTGTCGGCAGGCTAACTCGGCGCTGAGCCCTCGCCGAACACAACTGACTTTCTGATCTCGCTCAACGTGCAAGGCCGCCTGCGCACTGCGCAGGAGTTTGGCGACATCGTGCTCAAAGATGGTGCGGACGGCCAGATCGTACATCTCCGCGATGTGGCGCGGGTGGAACTCGGCTCCAGCGACTACACCATGGATATGTACTCCGACACCCAGAAAGCTGTCGCGATCGGAATATTTCTTACCCCGGGCGCCAACGCTTTAGGGGTCGCCAATACGGTGTATACACGGATGCGCGAGTTGTCTCGAGACTTTCCTGCGGGCATCGCCTACAAGCCAATATGGGACCCAACGGTGTTCGTGCGCGAATCGATCCGTGCGGTTGAGCATACGTTGATAGAGGCCGTAGTGCTGGTGGTGCTGGTGGTGATTCTGTTCCTGCAGACCTGGCGCGCCTCCATCATTCCGCTTATTGCGGTGCCAGTCTCTGTGGCTGGCACATTTGCGTGGCTATACCTATTGGGTTACTCGATCAACACGCTGACACTGTTCGGCCTGGTACTTGCGATCGGCATCGTCGTCGACGACGCCATTGTTGTGGTCGAGAATGTCGAGCGCAATATCCAGGAGGGCTTAAGTCCGCGTGATGCTGCCCACCGGGCTATGAGAGAAGTATCAGGTCCCATCGTTGCGATCGCGCTGGTGCTCTGTGCGGTGTTCGTGCCGATGGCGTTTCTCTCCGGCGTCACGGGCCAGTTCTACAGACAGTTCGCGGTAACCATCGCGATCTCGACCGTGATATCGGCGGTCAACTCACTGACTTTGTCGCCAGCGCTTGCGGCAAAGTTGCTCAGAGGCCACGATGCGCCCAAAGATGTGCTGGCGCGCGGCATCGAGCGCACGTTTGGCTGGCTGTTTCGCCCGTTTAATCGCTTCTTTGAGCGTAGTTCGGAGGACTATCACGGTACGGTGGGGCGCACACTACGTCACCGGGGGGTTGTGTTCGCGGCGTATGCGGTTCTGTTGGCCGCGACCGCACTGTTGTTTAACAAAGTGCCGGGGGGATTCATTCCAACTCAGGACAAACTCTATCTTTTCTGCGGGGCCAAGCTGCCTGAAGGCGCCTCGCACGCCCGTACCGATGCGGTGACACACAGGATGATCGATGTGGCGCACAGTGTGGATGGTGTCGATATGGTGGCCGCCCTCTCAGGCTTTAGTGCCCTGCAGCAAGTCAATACGCCCAATCTTACCGTGGCCTACGTTATCCTCAAGCCGTTTGTTGAACGCCGTCACAGCGCAGCAGAAATCAACGCAGAGCTTAACGCCAGGTTTGCGAACATCAAGGGTGGCTTCACCTATGCGTTGATGCCGCCACCGATTCAGGGTCTCGGCAACGGCTCCGGCTATTCGCTTTATCTTGAGGATCGAGAAGGGCTCGGGTATGGTGCCCTACAGAATGCGTTGAGCGCGTTCCAGAGCGCCGTGGCGCAAACGCCAGGTATGACCTATCCCGTCAGTTCCTATCAGGCAAACATCCCCCAACTCGAAATCAAGGTGGATCGGGTGAAAGCTAAGGCGCAGGGGGTTGCGTTAACCGATCTATTCGACACTCTGCAGACCTATCTTGGCTCGGTCTATATCAACGACTTCAATATATTCGGACGCGTCTACCGAGTGATGGCGCTGGCGGATACCACCGATCGCCAGCGAGTGGAGGACATCGGCAATCTACGTGTGCGCAATGCGCGCGGCGAGATGGTGCCTATAGGCTCGATCGTCACGATAGCACCGAGCTATGGACCCGATCCTGTCATGCGTTATAACGGCTACCCGGCTGCCGATCTCATCGGCGATTCCGATCCCAAAATACTCTCATCCGGCCAGGTGGTCGCCAAACTGACGGAGATCGCCCACAGAGTGCTGCCCCGTGGCATCGTGCTCGAGTGGACAGACTTGAGCTATCAGCAGGTGACTCAGAGCCATGCAGCCGCGGTGGTATTTCCACTCGCAGTGATGCTGGCCTTTCTTGTGCTCGCCGCTCTTTATGAGAGTTGGACGCTGCCGCTTGCAGTCATCTTGATTGTGCCCGTCTGCATGTGCGCGGCCCTTCTTGGCGTGTGGCTCAAGGGTAGCGACAACAATGTGTTCGTACAGGTGGGCTTAGTAGTTTTGATGGGCCTGGCATGCAAGAACGCAATTCTCATCGTCGAGTTCGCTCGAGAGTTAGAGCTTCAGGGCAAAAGCATCGTCGAAGCTGCGCTCGAAGCCTGTCGCATGGGTCTGCGTCCGATCGTGATGACGTCGATCGCCTTTATTGGCGGTTCGATCCCGCTGCTCCTGGGGCACGACGCCGGCAGCGAGGTTCGGGCCGCGACCGGTATCACAGTCTTCTCCGGGATGCTGGGTGTGACATTGTTTGGTCTCTTTCTGACACCTGTGTTCTAGTATTACAACGTTAAGTATTGACATTATGATTTAAACATTGATACGTTCGGGCATGACCGAGGATCAGATCGCCAAGTCACGTCAGCGGTTGGAGCGATTCCTGCTTGACTTGCTGGAGCCGATGGGCCGCAGCGAGCGGCGGCATTGGGGCGAATTGTACGTGCGTGGCCTGCTTCAGGACGGGGAACGAAAATCGATCGAGCCGATGGCCTCCCGACTGCCGGATGGGAATGTGCAGTCCATGCAGCAGTTCGTCGGACAGAGCCCTTGGGAGTGGCTGGAAGTCTGGGCGCGGTTGGGAAAGCGGATGACTGCGGAGTTGGAACCGGATTCGGCGTGGGTGGTGGACGACACCGGGTTTCCCAAACAAGGCGAGGATTCGGTGGGCGTGGATCGGCAGTATTCCGGGACACTGGGCAAAACCGGCAATTGCCAGGTAGCGGTGAGTCTGCACCATGTGGGCGAACAGGGGAATGCGGTTCTGGGCTGGCGATTGTATCTGCCGGAGAGTTGGACGAAAGACTCAGCGAGGCGCCAGGCGGCGGGGGTTCCGGAAGAAGTTGTCTTCAAGAAAAAGTGGGAACTGGCGCTGGATCTTCTCGATCAAGCACGAGGTTGGGGCTTGCCGGACCGGATTGTGCTTGGTGATGCGGGATACGGCGAGGCCACGGAGTTTCGCGAAGGTTTGGAAGAGCGAGGTCTACGCTACGCAGTGGGCATCGCGCCGCAAACCGGAGTCTGGGCCAAAGCGCCCAAGATCAAAGTGCCGGAATATAGCGGGCGCGGCGCTCCCCCGAAGAGGTGGGACTACGGGGACCAAAGGCCGAGCTCGGTGAAAGACGTGGCGCTGAAGGCCAAAGGCTGGAAGAAGGTTCGTTGGCGCGAGGGGACCAAAGGCTGGTTGGAGTCACGCTTCCTCGCTCTGCGGGTACAGCCGTCCCACGGATTCGTCGATGGAGATCCGCCGCACAAGGAAATCTGGCTACTGGTGGAGTGGCCGGAAGCGGAGAAGGAACCGATCAAATACTTCTTCTGCGATCTGCCCCCCAGCTACACACTGCGCCGCCTGGTGCGCATCACCAAGTGCCGGTGGAAGATCGAACAAGACTACCATCAGTTGAAGGAAGAGCTGGGCCTGGATCATTACGAAGGAAGGAGTTGGAACGGCTGGCACCATCACGTAACCCTGGTGATGCTGGCGCACTCCTTCCTGACCCTGGAAACTTTGCGCCGTAAAAAAAACTTCTGGGTGGACCCTGCCAAGGACTCGGCGTGAAATCCAATACTTACTCTTCACGTGGACAGGCAACTGCGCTTACTGCGGGGTCGCGGTGGGCCACTCGCACGGTCCATAGCACTTAACGTTGTAATACTATGTGGCCCTGCGTACATGGACGAAAAAAGAGTTTCGCGAAGAGTGGGAAGAAGCTCGCGAAGAATTGGAGGAGAGCAATGCTTAATCGCAAATCGATTCTGGCAACAGTGCTCTCTCTTGGGCTTACCGCATGTTCCGTTGGTCCCGTTACAAAAAGCCAACGCTCGCGCTTCCACAGCAGTTCGCCGCTCCCGCAACAACGACCGTTGACGTCATTTCCCACGCGGACGCGAGCGATCCGGAGTTCTGGCATAGTTTCAATGACCCTGAACTCGACTCGCTTGTGCAGCGTGCGCTTACCGCGAACAACGATTTGCGCGCGGCTCTGGCTCATTACGACAGCGCCAATGCCTTATTGCATGAAGCAAAGTTCGACCGCATTCCTACGGTAACGATGAGTACGAGCGTGGGAAGACAGAAATTGAGCGCTTTCCAGGCGTTTGGTTATCCGCGGAATAATCGCTCTTTCGACCCGGAGATCAATGCGAGTTGGGAACTCGATCTCTTTGGCCGCGTTCGTCACAACATCGAGGCGCACCGCCAGCAGACGCTTGCGGATGCAAGCGATCTTGCTGCGATGCAGGTTACCGTGGTTGGAGAAGTTGCGGGTACTTATATCGACCTCCGAGGACGGCAGGAACTTCTTCGGATCGCGCGAAAGAATGCTGAAAACGAGCAGGAAACAGTACGTCTGGTTCAGGCGGCTTACTCGGCTGGTAGAGGAACACAGTTCGATACGGCGAGAACACGCGCCCTTCTCGAGACAACGACCTCGCGCATTCCGGACCTGCTCGCTGCGATCGCGCTCGACCAACATCGTCTTGCCGCGCTATGCGGGCTCCCCCCAGATGCTCTCGTCTCTGAGCTTGAAGCGGCAAGGCCACTACCCGACCTTCCCCGACGGATCGATCCCGGCACACCAACTGATTTTGTTCGCCGTCGTCCCGATGTAAGCGCATCGGAGCAACGCCTGCATGCCGTGACAGAACAAATTGGTATTGCCACCGCTGACCTTTTTCCGCGTGTCAACTTCGCTGGCCTTCTTGGTCTGAACGAGTTTCATGGGGGTACACCGTTTGACGGGGTCAGCGCTGTGAACCTGGCTGCATTGAACATCGATTGGTCTTTTCTTGACCGAGGAAGAGTTCGCGCTCGAATCGCAGCCAGCCGGGCCGATGGCGATGCACAACTCGCCGAGTATCAGCAGTCGGTTCTCCTGGCTCTCGAGGACGTTGAGAACGCTCTTGTGAGCTATGCGAGATCCCAGGATCGTGATGTTCAACTCCAGTTCGCCGCCAAGGATAGTAAACGTGCAGCCGATCTTGCCAGTGTTCGTTATAGGGAGGGAGCTACCAGCTTACTGGACCTGCTGGACGCGCAGAGAGTTGAACTGCAGGCCGAAGATGCTTATGCCGAAAGCCATTCCAACAGCGCCCTCTCTGCCGTTCTACTGTACAAATCGCTTGCCGGCGGATGGTCGCAAACTCTTCCTACGGCTGCGAGAGGCGGAAGACCCTGATCCGCCGCGCTTTTCGTAGCGATTGCCGGCGTCAACCGGGAGACTGCCGAAACTCTGGTTAAGGGCGCACACAACATCTGCCCATACTCGAACGCAATTAGAGGAAAAGTCGCCGTGAAGACGACTGCTTCGGTTTCGTAAAGTCAGTGGCCCGCCATCCGACCGGAACCAGCAGTCTTCATTGTTATCTCGGCTCAAGAACGGCAAAGTGCTCGGTGTGATCGATGAAGACGCGCCGGAAGAGCCCTATCGTCAGCACACCGTCGAACCCCTTTGCAATGGAATCTTTCTGTGAACCGGCGAGACTGAAGAACGGCACGCCGGTCAATTCGAGTGGGCCGATCTTCAGATCCTGCAGTGGCAAAGCCGAAAAGATCCGCTGCGCTCCATCCACACCGCTTCCGCGCAAGGCCACGGTTTGAGACAGCTGCAGCGCCATGTATTGAGAGGTGTTGTAGAGGATGGGAGCATTCGCGCCGGAGTCGAGCACGAGGCGAACGGGCCGTGTCCCGTCGGTTAGATGGGCCGCGATGATGAGCAAATCGGGCAACGCCGCGCCGTTCGCCGGCTCAGCCGAAGCCACGAGCGGGATATGCGTTGCCTTCACGCCGGATCGCATCGCACCCGTGTCATCGAGGCAAAGCAAACTGTGTGCATTGTCGATCAACAGGTCGAAGTGCTCGAGAAAGTCCTCGCCGAGGATTCCCTGAATGTGCAGGTCGGCGGACTGGAGATTCTGGAGATCATAGACAACGACCCTCTGGTTGGCAACGGAGTGAGAACCCGCTTCGAGCAGGTCCAACTTCGCGATGGAAGCAGACTGACGCGATCCCGCGCCTGCGACTATAGCCGCGCCCTGGGTTTCCAGGTGAAGTCCCGTGGCCAGCGAAGGATCGATCATCGTGATCTGGGTGCCGGTGTCCAATTGGAAGTTGTAGGGTCCAGTGTGGTTGATGGATACAGCCAAAACAATCAGGTGGCGGTTGACGAGGCGGAAGGGTAGACTGGCGACATTTCCAGGGCAATGCGTTTCTGCCGGAAGCGCGGGGACTATGGTTGCTGCAAGAACCAGGGAAGCGAAACTCTTGAAATTTGTCATTGCAGAGCTCCTGAGCCGGGTAGGCTGAGGTCACTCTGGGCGGGTGGTTCTGCATGGTCTTGGCGGAACTATGACGAAATTCCGACCACGTATGGCGGTTTTATGACGGAGAGTAAGTCCTTTGTTTTCCGCTTCGGAGACGTGGAGATTCGCGAGCGGGAGTTCTGCCTGGTAAAGGCGGGCGAGGTTTCGCCGATCGAGCCAAAGGCGTTTCGCGTCCTTTTATTCCTTCTCCACAACCCGCAAAAACTCATCACGAAGGAGGAGTTGCTGGACGCGGTATGGGCCGACGCGGCGGTCACCGAAAGCTCTCTCACGCGCAGCATCGCGAAGCTGCGCCGCGCGCTGGGAGATGACATCCGCGAGCCGCGCTACATCGCCACCGTGGCGACGGTCGGGTATCGGTTCATTGGCAAGGTCGAAGTTTCTGAGGAGCCTTCAGGAGTACGGGAGAACACCGAAGAGCCACCTGGCTTGAGCGGCGTCGGAAAGAAGGTTCAAAGCCGGAAGCAATTACGGGGCTGGGCGCTGGCCGGAGGCGCCGTGTTCGCTCTATGCCTTGCGGGCGCCATCTGGTATCTGCACCGCCCGCTACCGCCAGCCGCGCATCACGGGATACAACCAGATCACCCATGACGGCCGCCAGAAGATTCTCGTCGGAACGGACGGGAGCCGGCTCTACTTCAATTGGATGTCGGGTCCGATATCGCCCCAGTCAGTCGCTCAGGTCGCAATCTCGGGCGGAGGGATTGCACCGGTCCCGGTTGCATTACCCAACCCGTTCCTGATGGACGTTTCGCCGAATGGGTCCAGCTTTATCGTTCGTGCGGACACAGGATTATGGAATGTGCGGATCCTGGGAGGCCAGGCTCGCCACCTGGGAGATGCCTGGGACGCGTCCTTTTCACCGGACGGGAACTCCGTGGCCTTTGCCCCGGATGGAGGTGACATCTACGTCGCGGGGAGCGATGGGACGGGAACGCACAAACTGGCCCTTGCTGGAGACACCGTCAGCGACATCGCCTGGTCTCCGGACGGCGGTGCGATCCGGTTTACCATGAAGGACCGGATTTGGGAGATGTCTTCGAGCGGATCGGGGCTTCACGAGGTGATGCCCGGTTGGCACGGCTCCTCCGCTGAATGCTGTGGCAAGTGGACTCCTGACGGGAAACTCTTCCTGTTCATTTCGGATGGGCAGATTTGGGCTCTCGACGAGCGCCGCGGGCTGTTCCGCCGGCCGCCAGCGGAACCGATTCAATTGACTCAAGGCCCCATCCGCTGGGGCGGACCACTGCCGGGCACCTACTTTCCCGGGGAATTCTGGGGAGGACCCGTTCCAAGCAAGGACGGAAGCAGAATATTCGCGCTGGGCTTATCACCCCGAGGTGAGCTTTCCCGGTTCGATCCGAAGACCAAACAGTTCCAGCCCTTCCTGGGAGGCATCTCCGCCCAGGGTGTCTCCTACTCCAAAGACGGCAAGTCGATAGCCTATGTCTCCTACCCCGAAGGCATCCTGTGGAAGGCGAACAGCGATGGAAGCAACCCGGTGCAACTGACCGACCCTCCGCTCCAGGCTTTCATGCCCCGCTGGTCGCCAGACGGCAAGCAGATCTCCTTTGCGGGCGATTATCCTGGACCGAATGGGGCATTTTACATCGTCTCCTCAGACGGCGGCAGCCCGCGGAAGTTTCTCGCCCAGGACCAACATCTGGATGGGTTTCTTACCTGGTCGCCCGATGGACACCGGATGGCCGGCACTTCGACCGCTGCGGACGGAAGATTCGTTGTGGTAATTCTCAACCTCGACACTGGCCAGGACACAATCATTCCCGGATCGGCTGACTTGTTTGAGCCACGCTGGTCTCCGGACGGCCGATATCTCGCAGCCGTTGGTTTGGAAATCTAGCAGCTGAAAGTATTCGATTTGAAGACAGGAAAATGGTCAGAACTTGCGCAAGGGGGATCGGCGGATTGTCCTGAGTGGTCAGGCGGATAGCGAGTTCATTTATTTCAGGCGCGTCAGCGGCGACACTGGGACTGTTTCGAGTCCGCCCCAGTGGTGGCAGGGCGGAGAAGATCGTCGATCTGAAGGATTGGCACGACGCGGGATGGTTTGGAAGGTATATGGGTCTCGACCCCACAGACGCGCCGTTGCTGCTCCGCGACATTGGAAGCGAGGATATCTACGCCCTCACTTTGGATCAGAAATGAGGCTGTGGTGCGCATCTCGCCTTGAAATGCATCGCTCCGCGGCACCGGAGTGACTGCGAACAAACCAAACTACCCACTTCCTCGAAGACGACCGAGGCGGCTCTAATTGAGCGTGAAGATGAGTAACCCCAAAACGCCAGAACGGGGGTACTTCCCAATAGGCCAGAACCCGCTCAGAATATTCCGACTGAAGGCCGCATGTGCCTATTGGCAGTCTGTTCTAGCATATACACGTGACCAATCTCAAGCTGCTCCGGGCAGACATCGAGACCACTCGACCCGCTCCACAGGAGTTGCAGATTCGATGAGTATTTATTTCCTACGACGACATCATCCTCATCCGTGATCGTTAGGTGGAACGCCCTTGAGAAGATCCAAGCTTTCCAGAATGCCCCTTCCGGTGCATCTGCTTCGCCGTATACGGTCCTTTCAGCGGACACGACCTGAGCGGCAATGTGAAGCGGAATCTCTTCACCGAGTGCATACGAAAGCTTGTCGAGGGTGAGAGAAACTCGCACGCCGTACTTGGTAGGTCCCCAATTGTCCGGCGTTGCAGCCATACTCTGCGCACAAGGTGATAAGCCAAGGATGATGGCAACCAGCAGCGCATGCGGTGTCTTCATGCGAGTCAGTATCTGGGAACTCTCCAGGCAGGTATCAACTTTGTGTACTGGTTGATCCCAAGTATTCTGGGTTCGCTTTTCCGTCGTCACCACACTCGGCAGCGTGATGCATGTACCATCGCCTGGCCTTCTTTGCAGTTGAACGCCTTCTGAAATTCAGGCATGTTCGACACCACGTTGTTCACGCGCAGCGTCGGAACCGAGTGCGGATTCGTTAATATGAGCGTCCGGGCTGCTTCAGGTCGCATCTGGTCGCACCAGCCAGTTCCGTATGCAATAAAGAAGCGCCGCAGATTGGTGAGGCCGTGGGCGTCGGTATCGTCCAGTGTTTTGCCCTGCTGTTTCAAGTCTTCGGCTAGTGCCGACAATGCCAGATAGATCCCTCCGTTGTCGGCGGTATCTTCGCCCTGGGTGAGTTTTCCGTTCTGCTCCACTCCGGAAATCCCTGGCACCGGCCCGGTGTACTCTTTGGCGATGCACTCGCCGCGTTGGTCATATTCCTTGGCGTCCTCGGCAGTCCACCAATCCCGCAGGTTGCCCTTCACATCGAACTTGCGGCCCTGATCGTCGAAGTCGTGTGTCAGCTCATGACCTACAATGGCGCCTTCCGCGCCGTAATTCATCACGTCATCGAGAGTCGCGTCGAAGAAGACGGGCTGCAACATGCCCGCAGGGAAGTTGATGGTGTTTGCTTGTGGATCTTCATAGGCGTCGACGGTCGGAGGCGTCATCCACCATTGCGTACGATCCAGTGGATGACCGATGAATGCGAGTTGCCGCTTCAATTCGAACGCTGTGCCGCGCATCACGTTGCCTGCGTAGCTTCCGCGTTCGATTGACAGCGAACTGTAGTCGATCCATTTGTCCGGATAGCCGATCTTGTCCACCACTTCCGCAAGCTTCAGATGAGCTTCGCGCTTCGTGGCCGGCTGCATCCAGGTGGCGGCATCGATGTCGCGCCCCATCGCCGCTTCAATGTCCTTAACCATGTTTTGTGCGCGCGCCTTGCTTGCGGGTGGGAACACCTGCGCCACGTAGACTTGTCCCAGCGCTTGTCCGAGATAGCGATCGGTCGCCATCGCGCAGCGGCGCCAGTGGGGAGGCTGCTGCTTTTGTCCCAGCAGCGCGCTCTCGAACGCGAAAGAGGCCTCGCGCCAGGAGTTGCCGAGCGTGGACGCCGCGGTGCGTAGCACCTGCCAGCGAAGATAGGCCTTCCACATGGTCAGGTCCTCATCGACCAGAAGTTTGTTCATACTCCGGAAATAATCCGGAGAAGTCACTTCATACAGCGGCACCGTGGGCGCGCCCACTCCGCGAAGGTATTCGTCCCAGTCGAATGCCGGAACCAGTTCCTTTACCTGGACGAGCGTGAAGCGGTTGTTGAGCTTGGTGGGGTCACGTCGGGTGATGTTGTCCATCTGTGCCTGGGCCATGGCGGTCTCCAACCGCAGAATCCTATCCGCGTCCCTGGCGGCATTGGTGTCGTTTGCAGCCCCCAGCTTCAGCAACGACTTGATTAAAGTCACATACTCCCCACGGATCGCTTTCGAACTGTCGTCGTCCTTCAGGTAAAAATCGCGGCTGGGCATCCCCAGCCCGCCTTGGTCAAGTCCCGCCACCACACGGCTCACGTCGTTGTAGTCGGGGGTAGGACCGTAGCCGAACATCGCCACGTTAGTCTGGTTGTCGGTGCCTTCCCAGACGCGGCCGAAGGCGCTGTGCAGGCGCGCCAGCACAGCGCCGATCTCGTGCTTATCTCTTATTGCGCCGATTTGATCGAGCAGAGGCTGAATATCCTTGATATCGCTCATGCCACTGCCCGCCTGGCTCATGCACGCCGCATAGAAATCGCCGATCTTCTGCTCGTTAGCCGTGCGCGAGCCAGATGCCGCCTGGTTCTTTTCCAGAATCTCCCGCAGAACCTGACGGTTCCATTCCTCCAACTGCTCGGCAGGTCCCCACCATATTTGGTCCGGGGGCATTGGATTCTCCGCGTTCAGCTTTCCGCACACGTATCCCCAGAAGTTTTCGCACGGGTTCACCGTGGTATCCATGTGCGTCACATCGATGTGGTTCAGCTTGAGCGTATCGCTTGATTGTTGAGACTGGGCCGAACAGTTGACAAACCACACGAAGGCAACAAGAACCGCGGCATAAACTTTCATGCTTGCTCACTCCTTGAGAGCGTTCGTCGCTTGAGGGGTTCAGGTTCGACCAAACCCAGTTACGGTCTCGTTTCCGGTACATCATAACCACAAGTCCCAGCCTGAAGAGGGAATGTTTCGGTTGGCCGACAGCCTGGAGCGGGCGACGCGTGGAGGATGTCGGGGAAGGCGACCTGCGTGAGATCGGACATTTGTACTTTCTTACAACAACCGAAATGGAGGTCTTGAACGAACGGCACGACATCTCGCTCGTCTCCTTTGGCGTCAGCCTCAATGCGGCCACCGAGAGCAACAGCCAGATCAGCTTCCACCAGATCAGCCGAAGCACAGGGGAGCGCACACGCCACCAGTTGCAAACCTTGAACTAAGAGGACAAGACTTCAGCGCGGGCGAGAATGTTCATCGGTTCTGAGAAAATCACACGTCTCGTTCAACCACAATCGAAACGGGGCCTCATCTTCAACCACCAGCCCAACACCGCCGCCGTGGAAACTGCCGTCACTCCCGACCACGCGGCGGTAGCAAGTTCCGATCTTTTGCTTTCACTCCGCGAACCGGCCATTTCGTCGTATACACTCCTGTTCATAAGGGGGCTAGAACCTGTCTCATAAATGGTTTTGTAAAAGGGCACGACTTTAGTCGTGCCGCAAACGTCGCGTAAATCGCGGGCTTTAGCCCCTGAGGGACGCCTTTCGCGGTGCTAGACCATTTATGAGACAGCTTCTAGTATTACAACGTTAAGTATTGACATTATGATTTAAACATTGATACGTTCGGGCATGACCGAGGATCAGATCGCCAAGTCACGTCAGCGGTTGGAGCGATTCCTGCTTGACTTGCTGGAGCCGATGGGCCGCAGCGAGCGGCGGCATTGGGGCGAATTGTACGTGCGTGGCCTGCTTCAGGACGGGGAACGAAAATCGATCGAGCCGATGGCCTCCCGACTGCCGGATGGGAATGTGCAGTCCATGCAGCAGTTCGTCGGACAGAGCCCTTGGGAGTGGCTGGAAGTCTGGGCGCGGTTGGGAAAGCGGATGACTGCGGAGTTGGAACCGGATTCGGCGTGGGTGGTGGACGACACCGGGTTTCCCAAACAAGGCGAGGATTCGGTGGGCGTGGATCGGCAGTATTCCGGGACACTGGGCAAAACCGGCAATTGCCAGGTAGCGGTGAGTCTGCACCATGTGGGCGAACAGGGGAATGCGGTTCTGGGCTGGCGATTGTATCTGCCGGAGAGTTGGACGAAAGACTCAGCGAGGCGCCAGGCGGCGGGGGTTCCGGAAGAAGTTGTCTTCAAGAAAAAGTGGGAACTGGCGCTGGATCTTCTCGATCAAGCACGAGGTTGGGGCTTGCCGGACCGGATTGTGCTTGGTGATGCGGGATACGGCGAGGCCACGGAGTTTCGCGAAGGTTTGGAAGAGCGAGGTCTACGCTACGCAGTGGGCATCGCGCCGCAAACCGGAGTCTGGGCCAAAGCGCCCAAGATCAAAGTGCCGGAATATAGCGGGCGCGGCGCTCCCCCGAAGAGGTGGGACTACGGGGACCAAAGGCCGAGCTCGGTGAAAGACGTGGCGCTGAAGGCCAAAGGCTGGAAGAAGGTTCGTTGGCGCGAGGGGACCAAAGGCTGGTTGGAGTCACGCTTCCTCGCTCTGCGGGTACAGCCGTCCCACGGATTCGTCGATGGAGATCCGCCGCACAAGGAAATCTGGCTACTGGTGGAGTGGCCGGAAGCGGAGAAGGAACCGATCAAATACTTCTTCTGCGATCTGCCCCCCAGCTACACACTGCGCCGCCTGGTGCGCATCACCAAGTGCCGGTGGAAGATCGAACAAGACTACCATCAGTTGAAGGAAGAGCTGGGCCTGGATCATTACGAAGGAAGGAGTTGGAACGGCTGGCACCATCACGTAACCCTGGTGATGCTGGCGCACTCCTTCCTGACCCTGGAAACTTTGCGCCGTAAAAAAAACTTCTGGGTGGACCCTGCCAAGGACTCGGCGTGAAATCCAATACTTACTCTTCACGTGGACAGGCAACTGCGCTTACTGCGGGGTCGCGGTGGGCCACTCGCACGGTCCATAGCACTTAACGTTGTAATACTAGTGTCCTGAGTCTGAAATACGCAACACAAAACTGGTTGTCATTCTGAGCGAACGGGGCCCCGAACGTCCTTCAGTTCGGGGGTGGTGAGTCGAAGAATCTGCGGTTGTCCTTCGATGAACTTCAGACTCACCACACTAGAGAGAAAGCCAAGTTGGGCACTCTGCGGTACGTGGTGAACTCGCGAACTCGAGCGATTACGAATGGTTGCTTCTTCACAACCCCGGGATTGGAAACCCCGCGGCAGCGATGCCGGGATGACGATTGCGGTGCTTGGCTGCGCGCTGGGGCTCGCGGGGTGTGGGGGTAGTCTTGTCCAATCCACCGAGACCGGCTTGGTGATTCACTGGAATACGACTACGGTGACCACGAACACGGTCGCAACGCTCCAGGTGGTGGTGAACCCGCCCTTGCGGCCCGGCCAGTCGCTGGGCTCCGCGGCCTTCGATGCTGTGAGGGAACTGCGGCCGGATTACATGCGCTTTCAGGGCTGGCTTCCTTATCCCAAACTTGCCGTCGCCGAACTGCAACCTCCCACTCCGCAGGCGACATCGTGGGACCTCACCCTTATCGATCCATTGGTGAAGCAGTTCATGACTGCCACCGAGGGGCACCCGACGGTGATGGATTTCAGCACTATTCCGCAATGGATGTTCGTGACCGACACACCGGTGGTTTACCCGAATGACCCGAATCAGGTGATGTGGAATTACGAGCAGGGCACCGAGTTGCGCGACCCCACCTGCCAGGAGCTGGCCGGCTACTATAACCGGCTGGCGAGTTGGTATGTTGACGGCGGCTTTACCGATGAGAACGGAGTGTGGCACGAGTCCGGCCACCACTACCAATTTCCTCTTTGGGAAGTGTTGAACGAGGTCGATTTTGAGCACAGCACAACGCCCGAAGACTACGTCAAGCGGTATGATGCCATCGTCGAGGGCGTTCGCAGCGCAAGTCCCGATACCAAGTTCGTGGGGATGGCTCTGGGTAATTCAAGCAATCTGGAATTCATTCAATATTTTCTCAATCCGGCGAATCACCAGACCGATATCCCTCTCGACTACATCTCCTATCACTTCTATGCCGGTCCACCACCCCAGGGAACCATCACCGACTGGCAATATTCCTTCTTTCAGCAGGCAGATGAGTTTCTGGGTACGGTTCGCATCATCGAAACCATTCGAAAGAACTTTTCGCCCAGCACCAAGACCGATATTGACGAGCTGGGCTCGATTCTGCCCACCGACACTCCTCCAGCTGTCGGAGTCACTCCGCCTCCGGCCTACTGGAACCTGTCCGGCGCATTGTACGCATATCTCTACGTGGAGCTTGCCCGTTTGCAGATTGATGTCGTCGGCGAATCGCAACTGGTGGGTTTCCCCACGCAATATCCCAGCGTGAGCATGATGGACTGGACAACCAACCAGCCCAATGCGCGATTCTGGGCTTTAAAGCTGCTCAAGGACACATTCCATCCCGGCGACAAGATGGTGGAGACCGACCTGACCGTTCCCAACGCAGCCGACCTCGAAGCGCAAGCCTTCATTACCCCTGCCGGACACAAGCTGCTGTTGGTGAACAAGCGCGATTTTGCCACAGAGGTTCCGCTGCCCGATTCCGGAAGTGCCACGGCGTTGACTGTGGATTTGCAGTCTGGAGAAGGCCCGGCGCGCCGCGTTTTTCCTTCGAACGGCAAAATCACGCTCCAGCCCTTCGCGGTCACGGTGGTGAGTTGGAATTCCCCATAGGAACCGTTGGAGGAGCACACAGGCCGGAAGCGCATAGCGTGTTATTGAGATATGAACCGGCGAGTACGCCTTGCATAACAACGACTTCGTCAATAAACATAATCACCCCGCTACGACGCCAATTCAGTCGGGGTACGTGGTCCAACATCGGCACTATGTGCGGTCTGGCCTTCGGGCAACGTGACCGCACAATCGCCGTACCGCATGACACGAATCCAGAATCGTTTCGACCTGATCACTCAGTCATCGTCGCGGTTATCGCAGCCCAGGGGTTATCAGTACGCTGGTCTGGGCGTATGCCCACGCCGGGCGACGAGCCGATGCGCTTCGGCTCCTCGGAGAATTGAAAAAGCGTCGGCAGACTGGCTACGTTCCTGCCGGCGCCTTTGTGAATGCTTATTTGGGGCTTGGCGACAACGATGAGGCATTTGCGTGGTTTGAGCGGGCCTACGAGGAACAATCCAATATTCTGATATACATCAAGGTCTCCCCGTGGTTTGATCCTCTGCGCGGGGACGAGCGCTTCCATGAGTTGGTGCGCCGCGTCGGGCTGAACTGACCCTGGCACCTGGAAGTTCGGGAGCCCGCCCCTCGCAGTACCATAACGAGCCGACAGTTGTCCTAGACCGTTAACTGATCCAATACCACCAACGACATCACATGACCTGTCGTCCCAATCGGCCACGATCAGGGAGTTTGCGACCCGTCCCAACCGTGAATGGCCAAAACTCTGGCTTCACCGATTTAACCGGAAGGCGTTGAACCGCGCCCGTCAATGCGCCTTGGATCAGCAAGAGTGTTGACACGGGTTTCCCTGCTAGAGCGATCGCAAAAAATCGATAATTTCCTGCTGCTCCACGGAGCTCAGCTTATCGAAATACTCGATGACTTTGTTTGCCTCGCTGCCACGGCTCTTGTGCGCTCTGATGGCTTCGACCAGGTTGTTGGCCCGCCCGTCATGGAGGAAGAAGACACGTTGTCCGACGCCCCATAGGGGAGCGGTTCGGAACTCGTCGGGGCCTGCGCCGCCTTGGGTGATGCCGTCGGCAAGACCTTCGCCCATGTGATGGACGAGCAGGTCAGAGAAAAGATTCGCTGTCTGATTGGATAGGGCTGCACTGGGGACAGTTGAGGAACCGCTTGCAATCATCTTGCCGGTTGTGAACGACGGTGTATGACAGTGGGCGCACCCTATCTTTGCGAACGTCGCACGCCCCTTCTCGGTGGCCGGAGTTGCAGGAGCAGGAACGGGTGGCGCCAGCATCCGCATGAAGTTGGCGAAGGCCTCGATGGCGGAGATGACCGCGATGTTCACGGCGGGTGATGGCGTGGGAGTAGTCGTAAAGTTCAGCGTGTCCTCGGGAGTGGCGTTGAACAGGCAGCCAGGTGTTTCGTCACGCTCTTGCGGGAAAAGCTCGTTCGAGATACCCATTTCGACGTTGTATGCCTCACCTGCGAACATCAGAAGAGATTTGTTCTGCGCCTTCCAGCCGAATCGGGTGATGGTTCCATCATTTGCACTCACGTTCACATTTCCGCTCAGGTGTGCATTCGCGTGCCCGGTGATGCCCAGCGCCGACTTTTGCGATGCGTTTACCTTCATGTTCGCAAGGATGGCTGAGTCGGGAATCGCTTCAATCAGTCCCGCGCCGAAGATAGGAGTTGGAATTCGGAAAATAATGTTGGGGTTTCCACCCCGGCCCGTAAGTGGATTTCCGGCGGGAAGGAAGTCGGGCTGCGGGATGTTGCAACCGGAGGCGTCCGTTCGACCGGTGATCACAAACAGGTCGTGCACTTCTCCGTCGGCGGCCCCATTGCTCCGCTTAAACCGGGCTTCGCGGACGGGCCCATCTGGGGTGATGAACCAGGGTAAGGTGTTCTTCGCGCCATTCAAGGTGGCAACTGCGACCTGGGGATTTCGTGCTGGGCTCGATCCGCCTCCATTCGGTTGCGAATGGCAAGAAAGGCATTGGTTCGAGTTGAAGCGAGGCCCAAGGCCGTTGTTCGCGCCTTTGGTCACGGACTCAATTTCGGCGAACCGGGTCTGCCCATCCTGGAAGAACGCGGTCTCGTCCGAAGTAAGCCCCTGGAGCGGACCTCCGGCACCCGCCGGGCCACCGCGCACACCCGGGTCTGCAGGATCCGCTTTGGTCTGACCCAATGCACACCCGGATACTGCCAACGCCACAATAACGATTCCACCAAGACGCTTGAGTCCAGTTTTCCGGAGCATCATAGGCGTGTGAACCTCGCTGATCCAGGAATGCCGGTATTGTACAACGGGTCCAACTAACTTCGTTCAATGCTCGCCTCATGAGATCGTCACGAAAAAGAAGGGAGAGTTTGAAGTGAATCGTAATTCGACTTCCTCATCTAAAATTACCCGTGGCCAGAATTTCCTTACTACTGGCATGGTCCGCCGCCTCAACCTCCACGGAGGTATAAGGGGAGAACAGGAGGCGTCCCATGGAGATTCACACGATCGGCATTGATCTTGGCAAGACGGTTTTTCACCTGGTTGGTCTTAACGCGCGCGGCGAAGTCGTGGTGCGCAAGAAGTGTTCGCGCGATCAGATTCTGCGTTTCACCGCGAACCTGCAAGTGTCATTGATCGGCATGGAAGCCTGCGGAGGAGCACACTTTCTGGCTCGAGCCCTGCGCGAACAGGGACATGATGCAAGGCTGATGCCGGCCAAGTATGTAAAGCCCTACGTGAAGACCAACAAGAACGACTACATCGATGCGGAAGCTATCGCGGAAGCGGTCGGCCGAGCGAGGATGCGCTTCGTACCCATCAAGACGGACGACCAGCTTGATCTGCAGTCCCTTCACCGGGTGCGCGAGCGCTGGGTATCGGGACGGACGGCGGTGATCAACCAGATTCGTGGATTGCTGCTGGAGCGCGGCATCACGATTCGCAAGGGACGTCGTCATATCGAAGAGTCTCTGCCAGGGATCCTGGAAGATGCCGACAACAAGCTTTCAGGCTCCTTGCGTGTATTGCTGACCGAACTGCGACAGGAGATGCAATACCTGCAGAGGCAGGTCGAAGAGTGTGACAAGCTCATCCTGCGGATCGCCGACGAACACGAGGACTGCCGACGGATGCAAGCGGTGCCGGGAATCGGACCGATGATAGCCACGGCCACGATCGCCGCGATCGGCAACGGATCGGCCTTCAAGAAGGGCCGAGGGTTTGCTGCCTGGTTGGGCGTGGTGCCTGGAGAACACTCCACCGGCGGCAAGCAAACACTGACTGATACCAAGAGGCGCGGAAACAGATATCTGCGCAAGCTCTTCGTCCAGGATGCTCATGCCGTCCTGCAACAGAGGATGAAACAATCGAACGGCCTCAACACGTGGCTGGCTCAGCTTACCTCCCGCAAGCGCATTCAGGTGGCGGCGGTTGCCTTGGCCAACAAGATGGCGCGCATGGTCTGGGCAGTGCTCTCCAAGGGAGAAGCCTATCGCCCTCCGCTTTTGATTGAAACGGCCGCAGTTTGAAACAACTGGCCTGCAATTGACGCCTGGCGAAAGACGCCAGGCTTGGAAATCCCCACAATCACAGACCAGCGGCGGCTGAGAAGAAATGTTTGATTTTCCTGCCAGGTTTGCTGGCGAACCATGACGATGGCACAACGGTCGAACCCGGCACTCTTGAAACCTGTAATCCGGAATAGGCTTAAAAGCCTGCGTTACTAAATAGGACAAGAGTGCAGCGCATTCCATCCAGGGTCAGAGCAGTAGCTCACACAAAGGCCGGATACATTCGCGCAGACCTACAATGTCATTTTCATTTTTCGCTTGCAATGCGGCGGCGGAGGATTGGCCAATACGACCGGAGGCTCGAGCCCGACGATCCCGGCTGACTGCCATGGCCCTGATCGCTTATTGTTGTCTGGTTCGCCCCGCAAGGGTGCATCTCAACGCAGGGGAGGCAGACCTCCGTGGCCAAGTTGCCCCAGATGTGTGTGTACGCGTTCGTGCTGGCCGGCTGGGCATGGGCGCAGCAACCCGCGACGCCAGACAGGAACCAGCATGTGCCCGCACTTATTCCGCGGACGCAAGAAGAGCGCGAGCGCATCTACCAGGCCGAGCACCACGTCGTCCTCAATGTTCTGGTTACTGACCGCTTTGGCAAGCCCGTGAGCGGCCTCCAGCAGAACAACTTCACCGTGCTCGATAACGGCCAGCCGCGCAAGCTAAGCTCATTTCGCGCCGTCGAAGGCAGCAAAGGCATTGCGCCGGCACGCGTGATCCTCATGCTCGACGCGGTGAACAACAGCCCCAAAGACATCGCCAGCGACCGAAAAAGTGTGGAGAGGTTCCTCGAACAGAATCCGGGCGGGCTGGCTTTCCCCACGTCCGTCGGCATTCTCTCCGCTTCAGGCACCCATGTCAGCCAGGCCTCGCGCGACCGTGAAACTGTCCAGGCGCAGTTGCAGCAAATCACTAAGACCGTGCACCTGTTTGACTGTGGCGAATCCAGCGGCGGTTCGGAGCAGGTGTTTGCCACCATCAATGTGAAGGCCGGAAGCAGCATCTCAGAGGGAGAACGCCCGGGTGAGATGGCCAGCTGCCAGAACCAGCGATTCCGCAAGTCGGTTGACGCGCTCAAGCAGTTGGTCGTGGAGCAGGAAAACGAGCCTGGCAGGGCGATCGTCATCTGGATCGGCCGGGGCTGGCCGCTGCTGTTGCGCCACGAGTTCAGCGACGACTCGACCGGAATCAAGCAGAACATGTTCGACAATCTGGTGCTGATCACGAACGCCATGCGCGAAGGCCAGGTGACGCTGGACGCCGTCTTCTCGCCCGACCTGTTTCGCCGCGTCGAGCGGCGCTCCGACCATGACAATGAGTTCTTCAATGGCGTGCCCACGGAAAACGAGATGACCTCCAGCAGCCTTGGCGTGCAGGTGCTCGCCCACCAGAGTGGCGGGCTGGTGCTGCTTGACGGCAAAGACCTGGCTGCGGAGGTTGCCCAATGCGTCGCCGATGCTCAGCTCTACTACGCTCTCTCGTTCGACACGCCCCGGGCCAGCAAGCTGAGCGAGTTCCACTCGCTTGAAGTAAAGACCGACGACCCGGCGCTAACCGTGCGCACAAACACCGATTACTACGCCGAAAAGTAGGCCGGCCGGAATGCAAAGAGGGTAGACCGCGATGGCGTCTTTGAGGGATATATGCGCAATCGCCTTGATTCTCGCCGCTTCCCGGGTCCTGGGAGAATCACCGCCAACCAGGACCTTACTCGTTTTTGAGCGATCCCGGCTCGTTTCGAGGGCGAAGATTCGGCATAGGGGAAGGGTGGCCACAATCCGCCACACGCGCGTTTCCGGAAATGCCGGACCACCGAACTGGAGTCGGCCACTGCTCCGAACCGGAAAGCGCTATTTTTTAGGATGACACTCTATCAACAATTTACGTTTAGATTCAAAAACTTAATGGAATCACTGGCGGTGGATGGAGTCTGCCGCGAACCGGTCTCCGAATACAGATTCCCTGCTAACAGGGAAAAATACAGGGAAATCTGCGAATTCGGCCTTAGAATCTGGCCGCTCGATGTTTATATGCCGCTGAATATGAACGAGTTTCTCGGCAATTGGTTCCGATTCAGCGCCGTGCGGAACAGCGAATTATCACCCGAATATCAGGGAATTTCAATTCCCTGATACCGGCAATACGGATGGCAAACTGGGATTCGAATCCAAGCGGCATCCGGAACCAACTGATGGAAACTAAACACTGTGTTTTCTCCACGCTTATTTCCAGGCGGATCCGAAGGGGACGGCATGAAAGAAACCCGCCGCATGGAAGTTCTCTGATTTAAGAGGAGTTCATTAGCCATCGTCGGAAGTGTGAAGCTCCCATCGGCGAAGTGGCCAACCCATGGTTTTTCGCGATGAAGGTCACTGGCGCAATCTGCGCGACTAGTGGACTTGGGGCGTACCTTTACTGGCGTGGAAGTCTGCGCACGCAGCGATTGCTCGCATTTCAAGAAATCTGAACAAGTCGGACGCCGAGGCGGCAGCCGTATCGAATTGACGAATCATCCGCCCTCGGGCAACTTGCGCCTGGATTACCGCTTCTATGAGAAGGTCAAAAATGTCAAGGCCGACGTGGCGGCCGTTCTAGTCTGAACACAGAACCCTTCCGGCAGAGGTGTTGAACAGTGTCAAGGGCGTCCGCGAGGACGTTCATCTTGACCCTTGACACTGTTCAACACCTCCGACACTCGATCAGGGGACGAAGCGGAACGTATTTCAGTTCAGCCTTCGTCCCTTATTGGAGTGGGAGTCGTTGTCCCACGAACATAATCTGATTCGTTCCTCAACCATTGTTTCCGATGCTGTATTAACGCCACCCACATTGCCAGGCTTCTATCCGCACTCTGATGGGCCACTGCGGGCCCGGTGCATATTGGGGTCCGATCTAAAGCCAGGTCCATCACAACGATGATGGACCTGGGTTGTTGGGACGCTGCCATCTACCCGGCGATCTCTAAAGGATCGAGCCGGTTTTCGCAGTCGTCCGAACAAGGCGGTGGATGTCATTGTCAATCAACCTTCGAGAAGCAGATAGCTTGGAAACGAACAAAACAGTCATGCAATCAACCTTCGAGAAGCAGATCGTCTCGAAACGAACAAAACAGATTTGTGTTTTCCCTCTACGCAGCGGCCGATTCGGTTATCGTTCTTGGACTTCCGTAGCCCAGGGGCTCATAGACTTCGCCGCTCGACCAGAGCCGATGCAGTAAGATGGCAAGTTTTCGCGCCACTGCGACAGATGCTCGTTTCTTGGCGTTCTTTCCTCCACGCTGGCAGAGTTTCATTCCGAATCGTCGTAAGTCTGTGTCCGGCCCGAACGGGCCCAGGATGTAGTGCGCGCTACCGACCAGCAGTTTACGCAGCATCCGGTCGCCAGCCTTGCTGATGCCCAGCTGCGGCTGGCTGTCGCCGGAGTCTTCCTGCTGGGGCACTAATCCCAGATACGGACCAACATCGCGACTCCTCTTAAAACGTTGCGGAGTCTCCAGAGTCAACACATAGGCTAGCGAGGTGACAGGACCTACTCCATTCACCTGCCGCAATAACTTCGTGTCCATGTATTTCTCACGGCCCAGCTTCTCGATGCGCTTTTCGTAGCTATTGATTTCCTCGCTCAACGTCTGGATCATGCGCAATAACGGTTGCAAGCGTTTCTCGCACTTCGCTGGGGAATCTGGTCTGCCGCTTTATTGGAGAAGCTTACGCTGGAACAGCCTCGCCAGCCTCGCTCCCATGGTCTTTACCATCCCGCGCACCGTGCTGATTAATTTCGTTCGCGACTCGACCAGCGAATCGCGAACTCGAACTACCAGCAGGTCCTCGCGAATTTCAGTGCTGCGATGCTGAATCGGATACAGCGATTTCGGATCCACACGTCCCAGTCTGGCCAACTTGATGGCATCGATCCGGTCATTCTTGCGCCGGCGCCGCTTTGATCCTTCCATCCGTCGCGCATTGGCAACCAACACTTCATGTCCAAGTCCGGCGATCGCTTCCCGTACCCACGCCGAATGCGTTCCGACTTCGATAACCACTCGAGAAATCGCCAGGCCTTGAAAGAACTCTCCAACTTCCTGCCGCCTCGTCCGGAACTGGCCCTCGCGAAGTGTCTCGCCGCCTAAACCCAGAATGCAGTAGTTGCTCCACTGATCTCCAAGATCTACTCCCACGGTCAGACGATCCAGGTTCGGACGCACCGCATCGCCCTCATCTCCTGCTGATTCAGCAGCCGGAATACTCTTCACTTCCAGCTGCTGCCTCAGTTGTGAAACCAGCTCCGCCATCACTTCGCTTGAATCCCGCCGCTCTTCAGCTCGCGAGTTCCTGCGCTTCATCGGGGATTCACTCTTTTTCACAGAATTGCTATGCTTCTTCACGGGTCGGCCTCCATCCTTCGAGATTGCACCTTTGAGTGCGTTGATCTACGTCAGCTTAACGCTGGCTACGATCGGGGTCGACCTTCTCATCCGCCAAACGGGAAGTAACGGGATGCTGAAGCCGGAGTATAGCCCAGATCTGCTGTTCATTTCTGGACACAATAGTCCAAAATGGACAACCAGGATTGGTCTTCTCGGAAAGTTGGGCCGTGGGTTCGATGTATTTTCAGTCCTTTACGATGTTCGAACCAAAGGAATACCAATTGCAATGGATGGGGGAGGAGCGTCAGTTATGGCCAGCTGGTTTCATGATCTTCGCTTCGCGATACGGCAGTTGCGCAAGTCGTCCGGGTTCGCTTTCACGGCGGCCGTGACTTTGGCTTTGGCAATAGGAGCGAATGCTGTCGTCTTCAGCGTGATGAACGGAATGATTCTGCGGCCGCTGCATGTACCACGGGCAGAGAATCTCTATTCCATGGAGCGCGCAAGCGACAAGGACATGAGCCAGTCCTGTCCCGACTATCTCGACTTGCGCGCGCGGAATCGAAGCTTCGAAGACCTGGCAGCTTACAGCATCCCGCAGGTGGGGCTCGATACCGGCAATGGCCCGATCGCTACATGGGGCGTTGAGGCAACGGGGAACTACTTCGATGCGTTGGGGATTCGTCCCTACCTGGGGCGATTTTTTCACGGCTCGGATGAGCGCGGGCGGAACAGCGCTCCTTACATCGTGCTCAGCTACGCCTACTGGCATACGCATTTTGACGATGATCATCAAGTCGTGGGGCGCATTGTGCAGTTGAATAAGCATCCGTTCACGATCATTGGCGTGGCGCCGCCTGATTTCCGCGGAACGCTGGTGTTCTACTCTCCTAACTTTTTCGTACTGCTGGTGGACAAGGAACTGGTGGAGGGGACCAGCGACCTGAGCGATCGCGGAAGCAGAGGGCTTCTGCAAGTGATCGGGCATCTGAAGCCGGGTGTCACTCCGGCACAGGCGATCTCCGATTTGAATTCGATTGGTTCCTGGCTGGAGAAGGTCTATCCGAAAGACGAACGCCAGATGAGCTTTGCGCTGGGAAGGCCAAACCTTCTTGGCGATCAGTTTGGCGGCCCCATCCAGGCTTTTGTAGCCGGACTCATGTTACTGGCGACGTTGATTCTGCTGGCCGCGTGCGCGAATCTTGGCAGCTTGTTTGCGGCGCGGGCAGCGGATCGTTCGCGCGAATTGGCTTTGCGCCTGGCACTTGGATCGAGCCGGGGTCGCGTGCTGCGTGGCTTGTTCACAGAAGCCTTGCTGATTTCGCTTGTCGGCGGAGGCGCGGGAATTTGGGCTAGCGTGGCGCTGTTGCGCTGGCTGAGCGGGTGGCAGCCATTCGGCAATTTCCCGGTGAATGCGCCGGTGACTCCGGATGCCACGGTGATTGGAGTCGCCCTGATGTTGACTCTTCTCAGCGGATGCCTGTTCGGATCCGTGCCGGTTGGGCAGGTGCTTCGCGCCAGTCCTTATGAGATTGTCAAGGCAGGATCATCGGCGAAAGTGGGAAGGCGGCTCAGCGCCCGGGACGTGTTGCTCGTGTTGCAAATCTCCATCTGCGCTGTGCTGGTTACCTCTTCCCTTGTTGCCGTGCGGGGAATGATGCGAGCTCTGAACGCCAATTTCGGATTCGAGCCGCGTCACGCTGTATTGGTCAGCGCCGATCTGCACATGGCCGGTTACAGCGGGGACCGAGCGGCGATTATGCAGCGGAAGATTCTCGACGCGGTGGATGCAATTCCCGGCGTGGAGTCGGCGGGATTGACGGATCCGCTTCTCCTCGACGATACGAACCCCTCGAATGTTTTTAGTGACGACACGGGCGACTTCATCGCTTCGCATGCGGTCGCGACACCTTATCTGTTCCACGTATCTCCCGCATATCTTCAGGCGGAAGGCACGGTTCTGCTGACGGGAAGGAGTTTCACCTGGCATGACGATCTGAACTCGCCGCCCGTGGCGGTCATCAATCAGGAGTTTGCGCGCAAAGTCTTCGGTTCGGCGGCCACAAGCGCCGTGGGCCGGCACTTTAAGATGCCCGATGGAACGCGTGTCGAGGTGGTAGGTGTGGCGGAAGACGGGAAATACACGACGCTGACCGAGGAGCCGCATGCGGCCATGTTTCTGCCCTTACTGCAATGGCCTTCAAACACGACGTGGATGGTGGTGCGGTCGAGTCGCGATCGGCAGCAACTGGGGACAGACATCCGGCGCGCACTGCGCCAGGTGGATGCAGGGCTGCCCGTTGAGATCGAAAAGCGCCAGGACGAGATGGTGACATCCCTGTTTGGTCCCAAGATGGCCACGATTGCGCTCGGCATTCTGGGCGCGATGGGCGCGATGCTATCGATCACCGGCATCTTCGGTTTGGCGGCTTATACGGTGAGCAAGCGCCTGCGCGAACTGGGAATACGCGTTGCCTTGGGCGCGACTCGGGTTCAAGTGCTGAGGGCGGCATTGGACAGAGCCTTCAAATTGCTCGCCGTTGGCTCGGCCGCCGGATTGGTGCTGGGATTATTGGCGACTCGCGTTTTGGCGGTGATCGTGTACCAGGCCACGCCGAGTGATCCGCTGGTGCTGCTGGGTGTCGTTGTGGCGATGTTGTCGGTGGGGCTTGCGGCCGCATCGATCCCGGCGCGTCGCGCACTGGCCATTGATCCGGTGAGATTGTTGCGAGAGGAATGAAGTTCGATTGTGTCTGATGGGATTTTAGGTCGTTGCGAAGTACGGGTCTTTCTTAGATACATGGGACAGCTTCAGGATGATTCCGAAGAGGCCTTTCTGGTTGAAGCGTCTTAGATCCGGGCGAATTGGTTCGGCTTCGCAGATCATGGATCGATGGCCGGAAAAGCTCTGAGTGAAGGATTGGAAGCCCCAGTTTGCGTCTATATCGTCAATGACCAGAGCGCCGTTTGGTTTTAACACAGCCCAGGCTCGGTCGAGTTCGAAGCGCAGGTTGCGCTCGGTGTGGAGGCTGTCATGAATGAAGAGATCGATCTGGCTAAGACGAGAAAGCAGGTCGGGAAGGCGCCGTCTGCTTGAACCACTAATGTATGACCATCGATCCGGGTGGTGGTTACCGACCGCTGCGCCGACCTCCTTGCGCCAGGACCGCTCTAATGGGGGAAGGTCGATGCTCCAGAGATGACCGTCTCCGTTCCTTTCAAGCGCCTCGAAGAAGACAGCGTGAGGTAACACCGTGAGCCACGCCGGTTTCGACAACTGTCTTCGGCTTCAGGTGACGGGTCAGGCACCAGATCGCCCGGACCAGTGCAGCATCGCCATCGTTCCATGCCTGAAAGCTTTCGGGGCCGGAATGAATCCCTTTCGCTTCCAGTTCTCCTATGATCTGACGCCAGACGCAGTAGGACTGGTCCGCCTCGGCGCATGGCCATGGCACCCCGAGCGAATCGTGAAGGCGCTGTCCCCAATCCTTGTCGGACTCGTAATGGCACTCGGGTCTGCGGTTCTCGCGCCGTGCAATGTATGAATCCTGAAGCGTCGACCAGACCTGAACTGGATCGGCGGCAAGATCGGTCACACTAACAACTGGATGCTTTATCAGATAGCGAAGGGGAATTCCAAGCATCGATCACGCTCCTGTACAACGGCGGGCCAAGAGAGGAGGGGAAGCGTACACCGTCACATCCGGTCTGACTGCCAGATCTGCGCGGACCGGGGAGAACTGCACTGAGATGGGATGTCAGGCTGTGGTATCTGCGTTGTCTTTCCAAACGCAACTTATCGGACGCCGACGAATCATCTCTTGTAATCGGCTAAAGCTCAACCCATCACTTCAATCCGAGAACGGCGAGTTGGTTCTCGTCCAAATCCATCTCGCCAGCGAAAACAATGGAGCCTTGCCCCCCTCCCAACGGATTCATTGAGAGTTGTGCAACATCTAGGCTGACCGATGGACAAGCGAAAGAGATCATCTATCGCGCATTCATCGAGGACGAGCTCGACGCGCCGAAACATCTGGCACGAGTGCTTCACCATGAGTATTTCGAGCCGGGCTTTCCGGAATTCGCGCCGAGGACCAAATGGAGCCAGCAGAGCGCGTTCACCAGCGGCTTCAAGCTCCTCGAACCAGTACCTCAATTCAAGGCAACAGCCAGCTTGGCGAGCACTCCAATTCACTGAACCAGGATGGCCAGTGAAACAGGTCAACCAACGTCACCGCAAACCATCGTCGATCGGCGGCACATCAGAACCTCGAATCATTGTACGCCTCATATAGCGGACGAGGTGATGAACGATACTTTGATGGTGTGCCTCGCCAAAATTCCATCTCAGTGCAAGAGATGTCTAATCCAACAGGGAGTTCCCCCGGCTCTGCCGGGGAGGCAGTAGCAGTTTGACATTTTCGGGAGGGAGAGTAGCCCCGGGGAATCGCACCCCGAGGCTCTCGCAGAACCGAGCGTGAGGCTCTCGCCTCACTCGGCTCCCATCAGGCAAACACGCCAGTCATCCCGATTCGCCAGTGTACAAAGAGATCCGCGCATTCCGTCGCAAGTCGTTGTAGAAACTGGCTCGCTCGGACTTTGTGGCGTTTAAAGCGCTTGAACTTACGCATCGCCCACGCCACGAGCGTCTGATTGACGTATCGCAGCACGGGATACAGCGCCGAGGGGGCATAGCGCCCATAGTACGCAATCCACCCCCGAAGGAGAGGATTGAGCTGCTGGGCAATGTCCTGCAAGGACAGCTGTGTTTGACGTCGTAGGTTCAAGTCCCGAATCGTCTCCCGCATGGCCTTCATCGCCGAGGCACTGACTGCTGGATTGAATCCTCCAGAACAGTGAGTTATCCCGGAAACGTCGGACCAGACGAGGCCGAAAGCAGTACCCGAGAAAGTCAAATTTGACGTTCGGATACTTGCCTTTGCGCTTCCCGTCTTTGCAGTAGACGACTTTGGTTTTCGTCGGATGCATCTCCAGATGGCACTCCGCCAGCCGGGCTTGAAGCTCAACCTTGAGGGCTTCCGCTTCTTGCTCGGTTCGACAGTGCACCAGTCCATCGTCTGCATATCGACACCACGGGAGTTCCGGATGTGTCCTCGTCATCCATACATCAAACGCATAGTGCATGAAAAGATTGGCCAAAATCGGGCTAACCACACCGCCTTGCGGCGTACCGCAGCTTCGCTCATTCGTGGTCCCATCTTCCTGCACCATCGGCGCCTTGAGCCATCTTTCGATGTACAGCAAGCGCCCACTTGCACGTGATGTGTTTCCGAACGGCCCGTAGCAGGAGCTCGTGGTCGATGTTGTCGAACAGGCCCTTGATGTCAAACTCCAAGACCCAGTCATACTTCCAGCATCGCTCTCGCGTGACCCCAACAGCGTCCAGCGCCGATTTGTTCGGCCTGTAGCCATAGGAGTCTGACAGAAAGATTGGGTCCAGAATCGACTCAATGACCGGCTTGACCACCATCTGTGCCACGCGATCCGCTACAGTGGGCACACCCAAAATCCTTTCTCCGCCACTCTTTTTCGGAATGGAGACGGCGCGCACCGGCGGTGGAAAGTAGCTTCCCGAACTCATCCGATTCCAGATCTTGTACAGATTGCCTGACAAGTCAGCATCGAACTGCTCGATCGTCTGCTCGTCCACTCCGGCCGCTCCACGATTGGATTTGACCGCTTTGTACGCTTCGTACACCAAGCGCTTGTCGATATTGAACGGTTTGTTTGTCGCATGCATCGAGATCATCCTGTTGCCAGTTGTTTCGGTCATGCGACCGCCTGACCCGACCCCTTTGCTCCAGCCCCATTACAGGGCCTTCATCGCTCCTACGAGTCGGTCCGCCCCAGTGCTCCGCTTCGGTACTCTCGCCTCGCGGTTTTGGCCGCTTGGGCTTCTCCCTTGACATCGGAGCGACTGGTTCCTGCAGTTCCGTGCAATCGCCTGCATCCGCTTCACGCCCTCTCTACGCCGGTCGCCACCTGCTCAGTCATCAGGCACCCAGCAGATTTATCCCAGAAGAGATACACGCCTCTGGTTTCGACGACATTTGAATTCTTAACGACGCGTCTTCGAAGGGTTCACTTTCGTTCGTCTCTCGGATGCACACCTGCGCAAGTTTTCCTCGCGCTTTTCCTCCAACGCTCACCACCACGGCTTTTGACCGCAGCAGCTTGGAGGTGGTTTGAGACCTGCTCCTGAAAGCCGATCTCAAGGGGCCCGCCCTCATCGATTGCACAGCTCGTCCACGATTTGATTAGGTCATGTGACCTCCTTATCCGTGCACTTCTGCAGCACACTCCATCCAAGAAACTCCGAGAGGTGAGCCGCCAAGCACACATCAAGGAGAATCTGGATGGACGAGTATGAGAGCTTAAGCCACTCGAAGTGGGAGTGCAAGTACCACGTTGTTTTTATCCCGAAATGCCGCAGGAAGGTGCTGTACAAGAGCCTGCGCCAGCATTTGGGCGAGGTGTTCCGCAAGCTGGCCGAGCAGAAGGAGTGCCGGATCGAGGAAGGCCATCTGCTGGCCGACCATGTGCACATGATGATCTCGATTCCGCCGAAGTATGCGGTGTCGCAGGTGGTGGGATTTATCAAGGGCAAGAGCGCGATCCACCTGGCCCGGGTGTACGGAGAACGGAAGCAGAATTACGCCGGGCAGAACTTCTGGGCGCGAGGATATTTCGTGTCGACGGTAGGCCGAGATGAGGCCACGATTCGGGAGTACATCCGCAACCAGGAGAAGGAAGACGAGCGGCTCGACCAGATGAACCTGTGGAAATGACCTGCCACCGTCAAGGTGGCTCAACTCAATCGGGGCCGCGTTAGCGACCCCGCTCAAGCCGCTTTGAGCGGCTCACATCAGTAAAGCCCCCGGCTCTGCCGGGGGATACTTACTGAAGTCACCTGGGCGTCCGCCAGCAGCCAGATGGTGACTATCTCCCCTACTGGGTTCGCCACCGTTACTGGGAAATCCATCGGGAACACACAGATCTCCGCCAGCGCTCCCGGGTTCCACGGCTATATTGTGGGATATGCGAACATGACGGTGACACAATCGGGCGCAGGCGGCGATATAACTTCGCTGTCCATCGTTCCATCTGCTCAGACCGCTACATCCCTCAATCAAAGCGTGCAGTTCACTGCCATTGGAACAAATGTGAACGGCACTTCGGTAAATCTGACGGCTCAGTCCACTTGGTCTTCGAGTGCCCCTCAGGTCGCTTCGATCAATGCAAGCACCGGGCTCGCTACGGCGCTTGCTTCGGGCACTACCACGATTACAGGCGTCTACACGAATCCAGACGGCACTGTGGCGACAGGAAATGGGACCCTGACGGTGTCGCTCATGCCCTAGCTGTAGCTTCCGCTAACACGGTCAATAGGTCCAAACGGGCAAGCAACGAGTGGCTAGCATTTTTCGGATTGCGGTCGGGTCACCGTCTACTCTTCCTTATGAGTGCAAAGCGATCGCTGGACACGTCTGCGAATCGCCAGCCACACGATGGCGTTGTATCATCTATCCAACCCCGGTTCAGAAAGCTCTGACTGGCAGCGGGAGATCCCCACGGAGTTCCCCGCAACCTATGCGGAAATACTATTTACTGCTTCTTGCGTTAGCCTGCCCTTCCATCCATGCGGTCGACCCCCCAAAGTGGCCTCCGCCATTCCAGATCTACGTCGGATACACCTGGCTCTCCAACTCGTTCAATGGAGTCCCCGGTTTCCACCAGCCACTGAACGGGGTGTATGCCGGCGTTGCCTTTCCGGAATGGCATCATCTGCGCATCAAGGTCGACTCCTCTCTGTACCGCGGAAACAATCTCGGCGACCCACAGCACGCCTTCTTCATCATGAGCGGTGGGCAGTACGGGGGGACGTTTCACCGTGAGCGATTCTACGTTGAGGCCCTGGCCGGCGAAGGCACCCTGAACGGCAACTGGTTCAGCACCGCCAATACCGGCTTCAAGAACGGCAATACGGGCACCATCGCGTCTTTTGCCGAATTCCTCGGCGGAGGCATCGACACTCCCATCGGCCTTCACACCGCATTCCGTGTCGAGGGCGGCGTGCAGCACAGCAACTTCGACCCCATCACTCCGCTCAGCAAGGGAGCCGTCCCCTATCATCTCGCCGGCATACCCGATTACTTTGGGCGGATCTCCGCCGGCGTGGTCTGGATCCCGCGCCTCGGATCGGAGATCGTATTATCGTCCCAAACTGCGCCTCGCCGTCCAGTCGAAACCGAGGTCGTCTTCGAAAGCCTGAACTCTTTTGGCCACATTCACCTCTTCTCCGACGACTGGTATAGCTACCTCAACTTCGGGGCCATCGAATACGACCGACATTCGTGGGGCAGGGTCATCGGCGCTGACGTGGATTATTCCGCGGAGTTTCTGCCAATCATCATCCTCCGCCAGCCCAGCAAAACCGATATTTGGGGGGATCGGCTTTCGCAATCGTATGAAACCATCCCTGGCATCGGGATCCTGCCCCTCGGCGCTCGCTTGATCTGGCTCGATCACGCACGTGTCAAGCCCTTCTATGGCATCAAGGCAGGCATGACGGCTTACACCCAGAAGGCGTTCTCCCGGTACGCCTCGTACCAGGACTTTGCCCTGGATCAGAATGTCGGCGTCCAATTCCGCCTGAATGATCGGATCGACTTCCGCACTGCTTTTGGCTTCTTCCACCAATCCAACGGCTTCGTCGTGCCAGGCAACCCAGGACTCGACGAGATGAACTGGAATACCGGCCTCAGCTATCATCTCGGCCGATTGCATCCCGCGCATTGACGTTGAAAGAATGCGTCCTGAGACCGCAACTCGTGACTGCAAGGGATGTATTGGAAGCCAGGAATGAGGCTGAAGGGCCACAAGTGCGCTATGTCGTCCGGTCCATCATGGATGGATTGAAAATCGACTTCGATGAGCAACCCAAGCAACGTGGTCCTGAACGTTCCGCTCCAGTTCGTTACGAGCGGGAATATCCAGGCTCACGTCGATCAGCACTAAAACGCAGAAGCATAGAGGGGCGGCTCTGGCAACTTTGCCGGGCCGTCCCTTTTATTCTCGGGAGTGCGTAATTCCGGACACAAATCTAGCTCTTCGCATCTCGCCCATTACCGCACCATCCTCTCTGACTTAACGGGCTTGTGAATCAGTTTCTAGCTGTTTTGCAGGAGGTTGCAAGATATCGAATTATTCTGCATAACTCATGTGTTTACAGCAGATATAGATGTAACTATCTTTGCATGACGTCGCAGCTAAAAGCACTAAAATACAAACGCAACAGCCATCAAAACAACCACCAAGAAAACCCGCCCGAACGCCCCCGCACCAAGCCCACGGACGCGCTTGAGGCGCTGTAGTACTCTCTTTGCCGCCTCAAAGGTGGCCGGAAATGAGCGAGCGCCACATAGACGTGTCTGAGCTGTATGCCGAAGCAATGCGCAAAACAAACTCCAAAGAGAAGATGAAGGAACTGGAAAGGGAATCGCCATCCCTGGAAGGCCTCATACCGACCTTAGACCGCATGAAAGAGAATGCCTCGCGGCAGCACTCACTCTAGGAGTTGGTACTCATAGGGCTTCTCCCCGGAATAGTCCGGGGCAAAGCTATGAACGAAGCCGCTACGCGCCCGACTGGACCGTGCCTTCGTGTACATATCTTCGGCCTCTTCAAGAGTGATGCCCTCTTCGGCGGTGTTGATTGTCGTGACGCGGTGAACGAACGTCTTTGTGCCTTCGTCCCACCCCCCGTGGTCTTCCCTGAAAACATAGCCGCGCGGGTCGGTACCCGGTAGGAATTTGAGGGAAATCTCGTAGCACTCAGACATTCCCGCCTCCGGGGAGCTGGTTTTATATAGTGTCTCGATCATCGCGAGATTCTACCCCCGGGTACACCTAAACGGCAGGCACCCCAGGTGTCGTCGAGGATGCCCTACCCGGTTAGAGCAACTCCCGGAGCACCTTCGGAAACCGCCGGAGCTGTGACGCTGTGAACACTCCCGCACGTTACAACAGCGACTAACTTCCCGGCTCTTGGGATCACGATAAGTGGGCGAAGGGTCGTCAAGACCCGGGTGGACAGCCTCGTTACGGGGACGCGGGACGCGCCCAAGAAGCGCGCAAAATAGAAATCAACCCAATTTGTCCCCGCGCCTTCTACCGGCCCGATAGCTGCACAGCCCACATTGGCCCGCGTTCTAGCGGGTAACAAGGGCGCGTGCAGCAAGGGCTTAGCAAAGGCGCGTAGTCCCCGAAGTTGTACGTCTTCCCGCACCGGCAGCAATAGTGCGTACCCGAATCAACCGGCTGAGCTGCAGTATCAACTTGCTGAACTGTGCTTTTTGGCATGATACCCTCCATTTCGTTTGGAGAGTACCACGCTGTGTTTTGCGATCAGCGTGAGCGTGTCTCCAAATAGCCGCATCTACCGCGCTTCGCCTCCGGACGCCTCCGAGATTGCCGCAGATGGCTGAGCGAGTGATTCCGCACCCTTCGTTGTCTCGGTTGGCCGATTGGCTTCAATCGCGGCAATTCGGAGAAGAATCGTGCGCTTGATGTCGGTTAGGTGCGCTGGCTCCGCGCCGATGGCGAGATTCTCATCGAGGTGCCGCAAGGTGGCACGGAGGCACTGAACGATTTCGGATGGGGGGCGGCGCGCCATGACTCGAGAAGTTGGATGCAAGAATTTTCCCACGCGGCCAGTCTTCGGACGAAGAATGTTGGTCGCGGATTGCCCGATTTGGCGGACGCGGGCGGCAGGCAGGCGCGCATATCGTGCGGAATGTCATCCACGCGACGGACAGCTTTCAGGCCCGGTGGAAAAAATGGATCATGGAAACGAACGTCTCTCCCCGCATCGTGGCCGCAGAAAGAATGGCAGAGCGCATTTTCATCGAATTTGATGATGGCAAGTCCGCGTTCTATTCAGCGTCCATCCTCTACACCACGCTGCCGATGGCCTTCACCGTCTCAAACCCCGAAGGGGAAGCGGAAACGGAAGATCAATCCTCGTAGCGCGATTACGGGGCATCCTGGACGAGAAAATCCGGGATGCCCCAACCCTGTAAGTCTAGTAATTCCTATGTCGGATACCGCACAGAAGATTTGAAATAGGTAGATTTTCGCCTGATTTTGGGTTGTTCCTTTGAGACGTTTGCGCTACGGTTGCGCATCCCCCGACGCCATTAATTTGGCGCAGCTCTTCGGGAGGTTACAGAATGTGCATCCCGCCCGCTCGCGATTTGGCTAATATCCTCCGCATTACCCTTACGTTGATTGACTATTACGGGACTGACTGCCCGGACCTGGCGTTGTTGCGCGAACTGAAGCTCGCCATCTTGCGCACTATTTTCGAGCTGGAGGCGCCCTCCCAACCCGCACCGCTCGACACTTCCTGGCACAATCCTCCAAGCAGCCATGCCGCCGAGGAACCTCATCGCTTAAACACATCTTATGATCGCTTGCAATTGGCCCTGCGCTAAGTGCTTATCGCTGGCAAATTTACGGTTTCGACGAAGACTTCTCCCGAAACCGAGCAAGAGATAGTGTCCCGTGTCGGAACGAATTGACGACGTGCGGTCACGGTCGTAAATAATTGGCTAATCGAGAATAATTGGCTAATTGTGTTCGTTACCAGACATACTTATATCGCTTCCATTACCTGCGTTACATAATATCTGCAATATTTTCTGGACTCCTGGACGCTGATGTGCTTTCGGTCCGATGCTCCCCAGCCGTCCGGGTGGGGAAAAGGAGTTTATGCCTGACACGCAGAAACTTCGCAGAGTCTTTGTCGTCGATGACGACCCCTTAATCTCCTCGACGCTGGCAATGATCCTGTGCAGTCACGGATTCGATGCCGCATCGTTCACCAAGCCTTGCGAGGCTTTGACGGCCAGTCAGTTCGAAGCGCCCGACCTGCTCATTTCCGATGTCATGATGCCTGTGCTTTCCGGAATCGAATTGGCGACCCAGATGCAGGAAACCTGTCCCAACTGCAAAGTGCTTCTGTTCTCTGGGCAGGCTGGCGGATCAGAGAACGAGCATCGCTCCGAGGTTTTCTCAAAGCCAGTGCATCCGGCAGAACTGCTGCGGAAAATCCAGAGTTTGAGTAAACAAGCCCCGCCCCCGTCATCAGTAAACAGCATTGGGCGCAAGGGGCTTTACCGCCGCTCGGCATAACCGGAAGGCCTATCAGTTCGTGGTGTAAGTAGCTAATCCCCGGCAGATCCTGGTGGCGAGCAGGGATTGCCGTTTATATGGAGAAGTTGGATGAGACTGTCGCATGGAGCTTCTACAAGGCCGACAGCGATGCGTACGGCGCGTAAACAGCCCAAGCAAGAACAAAAGCAGCATTCCGCCCATGTTGTTCCACTCCCGCGGGGTGCCTGCTCCCAGCAAGCGGCGAAGATCAAGCTCAGATTGAATCCTGCAATGTGGATCAACTGACGCTTGAGGATATTGTTGTGCTTGCGCAGATGCGTGCGCCGCATGCCGCCGGTGTCGTAACAGTGCGCGAAGCTGCGTTCCACCAGTTCGCCGCGCCTCTTCAATAGGCGTTTGCCGTAGTTGCCCTGCACCCGCCGCCGATTGGCATACACCGCCTGCTGCTGGCCGGCCTTGCCCTCCCAATGCCGCTGCCCTTTCTGCTGCCGTTCCGGAATGTAACTGCGCACCCCATAACTCTTCACCCGCTCGACCACCGCGCCCGAGTGATACCCCTTGTCAGCAACCATCTCTTCGATGCCAGCGACGTTCACCTTGGGCGCCGAGTCGGGGTGGCGCCTGGCCTCGCGCCCCACCAACTCCGCCACCGCTTCACCGGCTTCACACAGCGTCCGGTCCAACGTGGTGGTGTCGCCCTTGTCGGCTTCCCGCAGGGTCACTGCCACCACCGCGCCGCTGTCCAGGTCCACCGCGTGTTCGGCCTTATGCGCCAAGTGTGTGCGCCCATCCTTCATCTTCGTCACCCGCGCATCCATGTCCGTAGGGCTCATCCACTCTTGGTTCGATGTGCGCTTCTTGCGCTTGCGGTCCAACCGCGCCAATTGCTCCCGCGTCGGCGTCCCAATGCCAGAAGCCCGCGCCAAACCAGTGAGAAACTCCTCGTAGCTCTCCCCCGTGTCGCGCCGTACTATCGAACGCATGGCCGCACTGGCCTCCAGCGTTGTCGCATCCACGCCTACCCGCTTGCCCTGGATCAGGCCCCGCTCCGCCAGCAATCCCAGCACCCAGTTGAACACCGCCCGGTGCGTCTCTTGGTCGATCAACCGTCGCGTCCGCGAGATCGTCGAGTGATCCGGCGTCTGCTCCGTAATTCCGATGCGCACAAACTGCCGCAACGCCAGCGAATCGGCCAGACGCCACGCGATGCCGCGCTCGCTGTCGATGCCCTCGAAATAGCCGATCAGCAGCGACCGAAAATAAATCCCCGGCGCCAGACCAGGCCGACCCATGCGAGGAGCATAGAACTTCCGGCAAAGACCCTCGACGAACTCGTCGAACTGCTCCTCGTCAAGAAGCTCATTCAGCCGCTGATAAAAAGGATGACCTGGTGACCGCGCCACATCCCCGCTCGCGATCCAGATGTCCTCCTGCTTTTCCTGACCCTGGCGTGTTCACATCCCCATCCCTCAATGCTACGAAGAGGTCGATTCAAACAGCAGACTTTTTCGAGCCCACGTACCCGGACTTACACCACGGGCTGATATGGGTTTAGTTGATCGGACGCTGATCTGTTGGGATTGCGGAGCAGAACTTGCGTTCACTGAAGGTGAGCAGCTCTTCTTTCACGAAAAACAGTTTACGAACGCCCCGAAGCGTTGCAAGCAATGTAAAGCGAAACGCGATAGCGGACCTGGACTAAAACTAAAAAAGACGGAAACGCAGACCACGTGCTCGGAATGCGGGGCTGCGACTACGGTTCCTTTCAAGCCGACACAGGGCAGGCCGGTGCTGTGTCGTTCATGCTTTCAGAAAGACAGTCTCCAAACATGACGCAAACGCAGGTTGAGTCGTCCAAATTCGCTTGACTGTCTCTGCTCCGAGGCAACCGTACTGCCTCGACGCCATGCTATCCTTCGAGATCACAGGCTCGGGTGAACCCTGATCGGGATTCAAATCTTTTCCGGCTTTGCATTTTTTGTAGCTTGGCAGACAGAAGCTCTTCAGCAGGAAGCTTCCGTTGCAGCTAATTTCGCAGCGCTGCCGATGGCAGAGGCGTTCCATGCGAATTCCTTACAAGCGTATTGGTGTGGTTGTCGGGTTTTCTCTTCTTCTTGCGCTCTTGATGGTTAATGCTGCCGTCACGAGACGTCAGCTCAGCCTTCAAATCGGAGCAGAATCCTGGGTTTCCCATACGCGCCAGGTGCTTTTCGAGTTGAACCAATTGGAATTGTTGCTGGTCGATGCCGAAACCGGACAGCGCGGATATCTTTATACGGGCGACAGCATTTACCTCGCGCCTTATGAGGGCGCAATCACCAAAATCGAGCCGCAGATCGGCGCGATCGCAAAACTTACTACAGACAATCCCGGTCAGCAGACAATGATCCCAGAGTTGCGCAACCGGGTGCATGCAAAAGTTGCGGAAATGGCGCAGGTGGTCGCACTGTATCAGTCGGGCAAGCCTGACGCGGCCCGGGAGCTGGTCCTCTCATCTGCGGGCCTGCTGATGATGGACCACATCCGTCTTGTGATAGCCCAGATGGAAAACGAGGAAACGCGGGTTCATTCATTGCGTGTGACGGCTTACGAACGTGCCATCCACCAAACCATCGCGAGCATTTATCTGGCCAACTTGTTGGCCGTCGTCGGCCTGGTTCTACTTGCCTATTACATATTGCGAGAAATCGATTTGCGCGAAAAACATGCGCAGGAGCTGCGGGCACGCGAGGAGTGGTTCAGGGTCACGCTCACTAGCATCGGCGACGCCGTGATCGCGACCGATAAGGAAGGCGCTGTAACATTCATGAACCCTGTAGCGGAGACTCTTACAGGGAATGATTTAGCGCGAGCAAAAGGCAAAGGCATCCTCGAAGTTTTTCCCATCGTCAACGACCTCACCCACAAACCTGCTGAGAACCCGGTGAAGAAGGTGTTAGAAGTGGGCCGCGTTGTCGGTCTTGCAAATCACACCGCACTACTACGGAAAGATGGGGGCCAGATCCCCATCGAAGACAGCGCAGCCCCTATTCGCGACACGAATGGCGAACTGCTCGGAGTGGTGCTGGTGTTTCGCGATGTTACTAATGAGCGCAAGGTCCAGGAGGCCATGCGCAGGACCGAGCAGCTCGCTATCGCGAGCAGGCTTTCCGCTACCATGGCGCATGAGATCAACAACCCGCTCCAAGCGGTCGCCAGCCTGGTATACCTTTCTCGGACGATGCCGGGGGTGCCGAAATCGGTCGTTTGGCAACTTACCCTCGCCGAACGAGAGTTGAAGCGCGTAGCGCTCATCGCGCAACAGACACTTGGGTTTTACAAGGGATCGCGAGCCACTGAATCCGTTGACATGCCGGCTCTGGTTGAGTCAGTGCTAGCGCTCTGTTCGAACAAGCTGAAGAGCAAAGACATTCGCATCGAGCGCCGCTTCGGCGAGCATCCATGGGTGGAGGCGGCTTCCGGAGAACTTAAACTGGTCATTTCGAACCTGGTCGTCAACGCTGCCGATGCAGTGGGCGATCAAGGAACCATTGGAATCATGCTCGGAAGCATTGAGGAAGCGGGCCACATGATGTTGCACATCCTGGTTGAAGATGATGGACCAGGTATTCCGCCAGAATACAAACCGCACTTGTTCGAACCCTTTTTCACGACGAAGCGAGATGTCGGCACCGGTCTAGGATTATGGCTCACCAAGGAAATCGTGGAACGGCATGGCGGCAGGATTGAAATCGTTAACCGTACCGATGGCGGACCAGGAGCGGCATTTAGCATTCTTCTGCCGATCTCTTCCAACCCTCTGAGTGTCGCGGCCAGCAGTGGTGAGGTCAATGCCCTTCAACCTTCCGGGCCAGACGGTCGCATCGACAATGAGGGCTGAATACAGAAGGAGGAATAGCATGTCTCAGTCTCCCAGACTGCTCCGGGTCTTTGTGGAGGGAAAGAATAGTTGACGCCGGACACGACGGTGCTGTTCAAACCCACACAAAGAAAACCAGTGCTGTGCCGGTCATGTTTTGAGAAGGCGAAGTCTGCTTTGCAAGCGTCCACCATGACCGAGGGTCAGGTTCAAACAATTCCGTGACGCGGCGGTCGGTGTCGGCTGTTTCTGCTATTTTGCTCTCCAGAATCGTTGATCATTATTGTGTGCGTCTGGTTCCGGAATTTTCATGTGTCTACCAGGAGGAAAACATGAGAACAAAGAAACACATTGCGGTAGCAATGCTGGCGCTGGCAGTTGCTTTTGCTTCCGGATGCAACTCGGACGCGAACAAAGATGTTTACTACATGATTGCGACTAACGTGTCGCTGCCATACTGGCAAACGGCGGCAAACGGATTCAACAAGGCGGCGGCGGAATACAAGGTGACAGCCAAAGTGGTCGGGCCTCAGAATTATGATCCGCTCGGCGAGCTGGACGCTCTGCGACAGGCAGTAGGAGCCAAACCGGCAGGCATTCTGATCTCGGTTGCCGACGTTTCCATCTTGCAGCGGGAAATTGATTCAGCCATTCAGCAAGGGATTCCCGTCATCACCATGGATTCCGACGCATACGTCAGTCGCAGGCTCTATTTTATCGGGACTAACAACCTGGAAGCCGGGCGGCTCGGCGGAAGCCGCTTGGTTGAAAAGCTCGGTGATAAAGGCAACGTGGTCTTCTTCACCATTCCCGGCCAGCCGAACACTGAGGAGCGACTGAGGGGTTTCAGAGATGTTTTGAGCGCCCATCCCGGCATCAAGATCGCGGACATCGTGGATATTAAAGGCGATGCCCGCACCGCGTTTGACAAAGCTCAGCCGTTCTTGGCGCTGACCGGTCCCAAAAAGATCGACGCCTTTGTGTGCCTGGAAGCGGTTTCGGGGAAGCCGGTCTCCGACGCCATCAAGCGTGCCAACGTTCACGATCGGGTGCTGATCGCCTGGGACGCGGACCAGGGCACGCTCGACGGAATCAAGGACGGAACCATCGAGGCAACGATCGCGCAGAAGCCTTACACCATGGGCTATTTTGGGCTGGAGTTGCTGTATGGGGCGTTCCACAACCCGCCCCCCCAACTCAACAAAGACTTTAAGACGGACTTTTTCTCACCCTATCCCGTATTTGTGGATACTGGCACGACATTGGTTGACAAGAGCAATGTTGATCTCTACCTTTCCGCTGCTGCAGTAAGCGAGTAGATTGCTTCTGCTCGTAACCGCGAGTCATGGAGTCACGACAATCCCCCTCACGGGGTCGGGTACTCATCAGAAGCTTTCAGGTTCAGAAGCCTATGACGTGGACTATGGCGTTGTCACCATATATGAGGTCAGCACCAGACAGCGGCGCCGCTTCATTGCCTCTCGATATGGAGGGCTAGTGGTGATCGTTTGATCGTCTCCATTTTCGCGTTGACGTGTTAAACGCGATCTTGGTGTCCTTGGCCCAGAAGGGTGCGAGACCCCATGATGGACAGCTCCGCCCGTCTCACTGTCCAGCCTGACCACTGGCTGCATACTCTGCGGAACGATGTTATAGGACGGCGCGAGGTACGACTCGTCAAATACATCAGTGTTGTGGATCTGCATCCATTCCGCGATGCGCTGTTTGTCTGCGCGTCTGCCATATCGTCCGCACATAGGTCTTCAGACTACCTCACGATCCCTGTCCAAGATCGTCCTTGCCGGTTGCTCCGAAAACATTATCCGGTGGATGGAGCATCTTCTAAATATCCAGAGACCTCCACCGTTAGGCCGAGGCGCCTGAGACATCGTAGGTGATGATGAGCGCGGCGCAGACGTCGATGCTTTTGCGGCAGGGTGTCAGCGCCACGGAACGGGGCGTTGTTCCTTAACATGAAGTACAGGACGGTGAGCATCTGGTGAGCGATTGCGACGATGGCCCGTTTCTGGCCGCGTCTGGGCGCGAGTTCACGAAATCTCAACTGGAAGATGGAGCCGCATTTCCTCGTGGCAGCCCACGCAGACTGCACCAAGGTACAGCGTAAGTAGGGATTGCCTTTTGTGGTCTGGCTCCCCTTCCTTATTCCGGCGCTCTCACGATTGCCCGGGCACAGTCCAGCCCAGCTTGCCATCTTCTCAGCGGTCGGAAAGGTGGATAGATCGGTTCCGGTTTCTGCCAATATGCTTGCCGCCGCCAACTGGCCTATTCCAGGTATGGTCTGCAAAAGCAGAAAGGCTTCCCGGAATGGCGGGGTCTGCATCCGGCGCAGAATCTCAGCATCCATCTCCTCGGTTTCTTCCTGAAGACATGCCAGGTGGCGCAAGCTGCTGCGGATCAGAAAACGCTCATGGTCACGCATGCAGTGCCCTTCCAGAGCTTCCGTCAACTCAGTGATTTTCTGCTTGGCTTGTCCCAGTGCCAATTGAGCGATCCGCTCGGCCGACATATCCCCGTCGAGCAACGCCAATAACATACTCTTGCCTGACACCCCAAACACATCGCTCAACACATTTCCGATCTTGACGTTCACATGCTCCAGCAGTTTTTCGATGCGATTGCGTTCCCGAGATGCGTCTTGTGTTAGCTGTAGACGTCTCCGGGTGAGATCGCGCAGATCGCGGACTGGCTTGGGCGGTATGTAGCTTGCACGGATGTGGTCATGACGAAGAAGGTCAGCCAGATGTTCGGCATCCTTACGATCTGTCTTGTGCCCCTTGCGATTCTTGACCTCCTCCGGGTTGGCCAGCACGATGGTAAAGTGACCTTCCAATATGTTGAAAATCGGAACCCAGTATGAGCCAGTACTCTCCATCACTACTGTCGTGATGCCCTTCGAACTCAACCAGTCCCGCAGATGCACGAGATCATGCACTGTTGCATCAAACCGCCGCGTCTGGCTCCGCGGTTCCTCCTGTGCTGCACCCGTCAGAGCACAACACAGAAGAAATCTCTTCCCAACATCGATTCCAGCACAGAATTCATTGATCTTGCCCATATCTGCTCCTTATCGCCGAATGCTGGCACGATACATAAGTTGCTCCACGGGCCATCGGCACCAATCAGGGATACAAAATGCCAGCAGGGTACAGTTTTAACCACGGGGTCATCGCCACCAGTCCGGCAGCGTCCTCATCTCGGCGATGGGCAAGATCATCAGGGGCTTCCGAGTGGATGTCAACGCAAGCCACTCGAATCCGTTTTCGTCACCAGGGATGCGTGCGAAGCACTCATCAGGGTTTTAACACTGTCGTTCACGACCGATGCCAAACGCGGCGATGGCCTGCTGAATGTCGTCTCGCGCCAGGCGCACAGCAGCGATGATCGACGCGGCAATGACCAGAGTCGAAGCGAACCGGTCTTTGTGTGGCCTGCTTTAGGCCTTTCCCTCGCACCTGCCGGACCGCTCTTGGCATGCCGGAAGCCGGGGTCTGGGATTCCTTTATCCGTATTTCTTTCTTGGCTATACAACCAGGGACATGAAATCAGAGTCGTATGAGTTATGTCACTGCGCGGACCTAAGTCCCGCACGAAAGAGAGAACAACATGAAGAAGGTTTTTGCAGCAGTTCTTTTGGCAGCCAGTTTCAGTTGTTTGGCCCTGTCTGAAGATATGGCGAAGATCGATGCGCGTATCGATGCGGCTCATGCGGTTCTTCACGAGTTGATGAACACACCCGATAAGGGCCTTCCGTTGGACATCGCCTCCCGAGCGACCTGCGTCCTCGTGGTGCCTTCTTTCAAGAAGGGCGCCTTCATAGTGGGCGGAGAGTACGGACAGGGTGTGGCAACGTGCCGGACGCACGGTGGCAGGTGGAGCGCCCCGGCATTCGTTCAGCTTGAGGGAGCAAGCCTCGGTTTCCAAGTGGGGGGGCAATCAACCGATCTCGTGTTGATTGGCATGAATCATCGTGCACTCGAAGATCTGCTGAAGGAAAAAGTGAAGTTGGGAGGCGATGCTGCTGTGGCGGCGGGACCCGTTGGCCGCAATGCGCAGGCCGCGACGACGGAGCTCGCCAGTGCTGAGTTCCTGACCTACTCGCGCAGCCGGGGGCTATTTGCCGGAATCGACCTGAATGGCGACGTTGTTCACCAGAACCAAAGGGACACGGAGACCGTGTATGGTCACTCAGTTCCCTTCGAACGGATCCTTTCCGGAGGCGTCCCGACTCCTCCAGCCGCTGCGCACTTCGTTGCCACTGTGAATCAGCTCTTCCGTCGAGGCGAAGCGCACAGGGCTGCGGACAAGTAAAAACGCGTGCTGACGTGGCGAGAGTACTTTGCGCTCATTGTTCTGTATCCGCGATAAGCGAAGTGCTCTCCCCCTTTGCCCGGGCTTAATCATCGATCTCACAACAAATGACATCAACCAAGTCCGTGCCGGTGTGCGCCAACCCGCAGGGCGCGGTGGTGAGGCCCGGCGGCAAGGCGGCGTATCTTTCGTGCATGAGCGGTGACCGTGTCGCCGAGATCGATTTTGTGAGCTGGACGGTGACGCGCTCGATTGCGACCGGCAAAGACACGGATGGGCTGGCCTGGGCAGGACAGTGATCGACACGCTGACTTAACGCTTCGGGGCTTGATCTGCGCGAAAATGTTGAGGGTGGTTGGCGAAACATTCCGATTGGCCACAATACGTCCGGAACTCGCAATTCTGATCACTGTCGGGCCTGGATGAGCGCATTGGGCTTGTTAACTGCGACGCTCAAGTTCCGGTTTGGCCGTCGTCCCAGAAAACGATCTTGCGGCTACCGCTGCCAAACCTGGACCGGTGGCAGAAGAAGACTTACACAAAATTATGCCGCCAGTTGTCTCAAATTCGATGACAGGTCCCGTTTCGGCAAAAGTGCATGGGCCCCGACAGCGGAGACGCATATAAGGCGGTGCTCTTCCAATTCATACTTGGCGCGTTCGATATCGACATTCTTCTTGGCCGCGAGCCTTTTGCTGACCTTATAACATGCTGTGGAACGAGCCTCGATGTAATCGCTGAGCGTAGCCTCAAAAGCTCGTGCAAGATCCCTACAGATTGAGCAATCCATACCCGCACCTTTACGGCCTTCTGCCGGACCAACCGTAGTTTCGATGCGGTCGTAATTCAAAAAATGGCCGGAATCTCGATCAAAATGCTGGCCGGGCCAGGGAGAGAATGCTCCCGGGTGAAGTCCTCGATAAAAGTCAGCCTGCTCGCCGATGGCCCGTCCGGCTTCATCTCCCAAGGATTGGCTCTATCGGCTTGTTTCACCGACCTGAACGAAGGTCGGCTCTTGTTACGGTTCGCAGGTAGACGATTGTCTGCATCGCATTTCTTGAGAAGACTCATCGCAGCTCCAGCCGTTCCGTTGCGTACTTGAATGACGCTCGTCTGGGGCAGAGCTTGTAATGCGGGAGGCGAGAAGGGCAAACTGTGTACTATTTTGATTCCCGGAGCCACGTGCCGATGACTTTTCCCTTCATGGTGCTCAGCCGTTCCTGAACGGAAGTAGCAAGAGGTTCTGAAGGGAAATGCGGTAGCTCGCCACCGTGTCCATCATACTCAAGAGCAAAACGGAAGCGAGACATGAAGATCATTCCCCTCGCTTCGGGATGACAAACAACTGGGAGGAGGCGACCGGCCTCCTCCCAGTTCTCTCGCTGACCGTTCGCCATTGACGATCGGGCTCTCGTTTCTATGCGGCCTTACTGGGAACCTTGGCTTCGATGGCCTCGTTGGTGCCAACAGTCACCTTGATCTGCTTGGGCTTGGCTTCGACCTTCTTAGCAAGGTTTATTTTCAGCACTCCCTTGTCGTAGTGGGCGGTTACCTGAGCGAGATCCACGGAACTGGGCAGCGTGAACGACCGGATGAACTCTCCGTACTGCCGCTCGACGCGGCGGAAGTTCTCCTCTTTCTCGTCCTTCTCGATCTTGCGCTCGCCATGGACGGTGAGGGTGGTGTTCTCGATAAGGACATCAATGTCTTTTTCGTCGATGCCCGGAACTTCAAGCTTCAACGTAATGTTGTGCTCGTCTTCGTAGATGTCCACCGGCGGTGCGTAGCTGGTGGTAGTTAACGCCTCTTCCGGAACTTCGGGTCTATTCGACTCACGGAAAAGACGGTTCATGCGGTTGATGCGGTCTTGCATCGCGGAAAACTCACGCAAAGGCTCCCAACGTGTCATTAGGGTCATAACGCAACTCCTCATTTGAGAAGTCTAAGGAGGGAAAGCTTCAGATGGGCTGACTTAGTTCAGAGAACCTGAACGAGTAAGAAGAGGTAGCTTGCTCAGGTCCAACGCTAGGCTGATGCGCTGCCGTTGTCAACGTGTGGCTCGCCAAAATAGCGATATGCTGTCGAATCAGGCGGATGAATTGATCTATCCAATTTGATCAGTCCGGTGTTCTCGGCTTAAGCAGATCGTCGATGCCCTCAGCGAGCCTCGCAGGCAGAGAAACCTCACATTCGGAGTTCCAGGTGAGTCACCGCTCGTCTACATCGGAAACGCCTCGCCTTCGATACGCAAGAAGGGTGAGGTGTCGCTGCGTGTCTGGCGTCAACTACTCTTTCCGGTCAACGACAACCATAATTCCCGATAGTTGTTGGAACTTCTTTCTCTCTGCTTCTTGCTGAGGTGCCGTTGTTGCTTGCAGGGCCGGAGCGTAGCCCCGAAGGGGCGGAGCGGAGGGCCTGCAAGCAACAACGGAGGCCGGTCTCCAGCTCCCGTCAGTTGGCTTCGGTGGTTTCCGGCGCCGGGTCCCGGTTCTTCTTAGCCTCCTCCATTCGGTAGCTGGGGATGTTCAGTTCCACGATGACCGAGTGATGCACCAGCCTGTCGATGGCTGCCGCCGTAGTCATCGGGTCCTTGAATATCCCCTCCCATTTCGAGAACGGAAGATTGCTGGTCAGCAGTACGCTGCCGCGTTCATAGCGTTCGGCCAGCAGGGTGAACAGCACCTCCATCTCCTCGCGGCTTTGCTGGACATAACCCATCTCGTCGATGATCAGGCCGTCATGGCGGGCCAGCTTCTTGATCTCTTTGCTCAGCCGCAAGTCGCGCTTGGCTACCAGGAGATCCTGCACCAACATCGCGCAGCTCGTGTACTTCATCCTGCGTCCTTGCGCGATCAGTTCATGGGCCAGAGCGCACAGCAAGTGGCTCTTGCCCGCGCCAGGATTCCCGAACACAAGCAAGTTCTCCTGGCGATCGAGGAAGCTGCCATCCACCAGCGCTTTCAGTTGTCGTCCGGCCTTAACGGGTAAACGCTTCAGGTCGAAGTTGGGCATCGTCTTCTCTCGTGGAAGCCCCGACTCACGTAATAGTGCAGCGATGCGGTTGCGCCGTCGAGACTCGCACTCCCGCTGCGTCAACTGCAGCAAGTACTGCTCGTAACTGAGTGTCTCTTTCTCCGCCTGTTGCGCAGCCTGCTCGAAGTACTCGCGCATTGCCGGCAGATGAAGTTCTCTCAGGTTCTGCATCAACTCCGTTCTGATCTGAGGGGATGCGCTCATTGCAGCACCTCCTGCGTGCTGAACAGCTGATCGAAAACTCTCAGATCCACCGCCGCTATTTGCACGTCGCGGACAGTCGGGTTGTGCTCGGCTGCCAGCATGGTCTCGATACCCTTGGCGCTGATCTGTTCAGAGCCCGCTTCCAGGATCACGCGCAACGCCGCATCTACCCTTACTTCGCTTCCTTTAGCCGCTAACTCGAGGATCTTCAGATATTCCTTGCTGCCCTGATGAAGGCCAAGCTGTTCCTCAAGCAAGTCGAAGATCATGCGGAACCGGCTGGTCGGGAACAGCTCGTCGCGGTAACGGTAGTGTTCGAAGGCGCCAGGCTTCCGTACCAGCCAGTCGATGATGTGACGGTAATCAACTCGATGCTTCAGCCGCCCTCGCAAGCGTGGCATCTCGGCGACCTTCTTCTGCCCGTACCAGACCTCCACATGGTCCATAAAGAGCCGCGCCTCCACATGCTCGCCGATCAACCGGCTCGGCACCGAGTACGCGTTGCGGTCCACATAGATCAGGCTGCCCGAGTCCACCTTGACCCGATCGCGCCGGGCCGATTCCATACGCCGCTCCGGCAACTCCCGCATCACCGCCATCTCTTCGCCAAGCCGCTGACTCCGCCCCGCGTTCAACCGCTCCAACATCGCTCGAAGGAAGCGTCGGTACTCGTCCACGCTAGCGAAGTCCACGCTGCCGCGCAGCATCAACTCCTGCGCCACCGCCCGCTTGAAGCGATGGTGCCGCTGCTCAACATCGCCGTTCTCGTTGCCATGCCCAGCCTGAGTCTTCTCGCTCTCCAAGCCGTAGAAACGCATCAGCCCCTTGTAGCGATCCGTAAACTCGGCCGGATCGCTCATGTTGTTGACCGCCGTCGAAAGCCGGTCGGTGCGATGACGATGCGGTACTTTGCCCAGCGCCCACAGAGCATTCTGCAACCCTTCGCTCAGGCTCTCGAAGCTCTCTGAAAAGCACACCGTTGCTGCCTCCCAATTCGAGTAGGTCAGCACAAAGTGATAGATCAGGTGCGGAAAGCTCTGCCCCTGGAGGGTTACGCCCAACTCTTCCATGTGCGTGAAGTCCGACGCTCCAAGCCGACCTGGAGGATGCTGTTGCGCAAAGAACACCTCCCGGGCCGGACCCTCGATGGCACGCCACACCTTCACGCGCCGCTGCAACGTGCGCACCTGTCCGTCCTGGAAGCGACCTGGGTTCTGCCGCTGCAAGAACTCGAAGACCGTCTTAGCCTCAAGCCCGGGGTTGTCTTCAAACAGCTTCTGCACTTCGTCCCAGACATCCATGAACGGATCTGGCCGGGTCCGCCCGCGCACTGCCGCTGGCAACTCGCTTGGCAACCGGCCATGACGGCGATATTTTCGCGCCGTCTTGGCAGCCATCCCTGCCTTGGACGCCGCAATCTCCTGGTTTTCCTCTGTCTTTATCAACGCAAACAACCTCCGAACCTGCTTGTCCGTGACCAATCCGCCTCCGCTCCCATGAACCGGAATACGCTTGGCCTAATTGTCGTTGGATCGGTAATTTTGTTTGTCGTTGACCGGTACTTCTAATTGTCGCCCGTCAGCTGCGAGACGTTTTCGATTAGGAGGTGAGAAGGGAGCGGCAGGCGTACTTAGCGGACGCGGTGAGTTATGAAGGGATTATGGATATTGAATGCTGTTTGGGGATTGAAGGAAGTGCTTTAGGGGGATGAATCGGTTTCGATGGTGATGGAAGCAGTTCCGGATGTAAGTGAGTTCCCGGTTATCGGGCGCTATACATGGATAGAAAAGTGCGATGGCGGAGCAAGCGATCGAGTATTCGACAAACGCCTACCGAGGCGTGCAGCAAGCAAGAGACAGTCTAGCCATAACCATGGCCACCGTCCCAAGTTCCAATGTGTCGGTCACTTGGTTTCTTCTCAACGGCAATGGAGCAATCCTATTGCCGACTGTTGCGAAACTCTAGTGCCGTATCGACAAGAAGTTTGCGGCTGTCGCTGCTGCCTGGGGGGATGCGGTGGATGTATGGGGATTGGATGCCGCCTGCACAGAGCTAACACGGCGGACCAAGCACGGATCATGACGATGATGGCCGGAATGGGCCGCACCGCGATGCAGTTGCGGACTTGATGGGAATGTTGCACGGATATGCAAGACCGACTGACTTCGTGAAACATGTACCGTAAGGAGCCTTCGCCAACCGGACATGATTACGCCTTGAACCAGAACCGCCAATGCGCCCAAATTTGACAGCCATAGGGTACAGCGCCCCAGGGTTAAATTCGATATGCCGCCGATTCCGGCCGAGACCGTGGGATACTGCCAGTCAAGCTAGAATGACCAGTCGGAGCAGATCATGGCAATTTCTCTGAACCCTGTTGACCTTCTGAGAGTCTGGAAAGAGCATCGGAACGAAACACGACGCTCGTTCGTTGCCTTTCTCGATGCGACGCAGAAGGAGCTCAAGGATTTCCTTGCTGTATGGATGGAGATACGTGATGAGCTGGAATCAGCGAAGCGGGGAGCGATCCCCTTTCGAGGATGGCCAGAAGAGCGATGGTCTGGGCTGTGGCGTAAGTTTAACAAACAATCAATTCTATCCAGCTACATGAGCCGGTTCTATGAATATGCCAGTACTGCGGCGGGGGGTCAAGTTTCAATGACTGCAACTGATCTGCTCACGACCCGCCTTGGCACAATCATCCACGACCGGAACAATGCGCGGGAAAAGATGGAAGCGCTCACGGGATGGTGGGTGGATCGGGAGTTCTATTTCTTAAGCGACGACAATCAGGGAACGTCGATCAACACAGTCCGTGATGCCATAGTCAAACTCACCCGAGAAATCGTGGCCCTCGATGTCCTAATCGAGACGGAAGGCGAATCCTAAAGCTTTCAAGTGATCATCGATGGATTTCGGGCGTGTCTCATCTCGCAACCCTCACCATTCCAAGGCGGACCAAACAGCTCGTCTTCCTTGTCGGCCTCGGCCTTTCTCTAGGTTACAGAATGGTGGTATGTGTATGTCTTTGAACTGCATCCTTCCCTCCATGAATTCGCCCAACCATACCTTGCGCAGTCCCTGCCATCTTTGACCGGGGTCGTTCCGGCCAAGCATCAGTCAGGACGTGAATCAATCACCGAGCCGTCCGAGAATTAACTTGACAAGCGCTAATTTTAAGAGTCTCGTATGCGCACGACGCTTTTCTCCAGCGGTGTTCCCCTGGCTGCTCGATAAGAAAACGCATCGGGGACAGCGGTCGCAGGATACCCCGAACCCTCACAACACACCAGCATCGAGATTCCGAGCGCATATCGCGCAGCGGGGTGCTCGCCGATTCTTGCCCAAAGATATGGAACCCACGAAGGGAGAGCGTACAAGGAGGATTTAAATGCCAATTGTGAAACCAATACCCCTGCCGATACCGATTCCCGCGCCAACACCAGCACCCACACAAACACAACTCCAGGCCGGACTCGGCGGAGCGATTGGATGCGACTTCATCACCGCTCAAAGTCGACTGATCTTCGTCGAATACAGCGGCAAGTTGTCCTCCCTCACGGTCGCCCCCGCGACCCCCGCCTATAACGTACTGGGAAATGGTTACACTACGCCCGAAGACGTAAAGCTGAGCACCGATGGTGTTCATGCCTATGTGACCGAGCGGACCGGCGACCTGGTCAAAGTGGCGCTCAGCAGCGCAAATCGCAGCGCCGCAACCGTAGTGGCAACAGGAATGACCGCACCCCAGCAAATGTTTCTGGATGAGGCACACAACGCCGCCTATGTGGTGGAGTACGCCTCGCCGGGAAGCCTGCTGAAAGTAAATCTCACCACTGGCGCAAAGACGGTGATAACGGCAGCGCTGAACAATCCGATTGGTGTCGCGCTGACTTCGGATTTGCAGTATGCCTATGTCAGCGATCAAACGGGGCAAATCAGCGAGGTCCAGATAAGCAGTGGCACGATCACCACAATTGCCACAGGTTTGACGAATCCTTTCTTTTTGACTTGGGCCGATGCAGCGCAGGATTCGTTGTATGTGCCGCAGCGTGATCCTTCCAACTCAATCGTTACGGTTAGTGTGACGAGTGGGGCTACGAACCCGGTGGTCAACGGAGTGCCGTTCCGTCCCTCCAGCGTAGTAGTGCCGTATCCTGGACAGCTTCTGGTCTGTTGCGACGCTGTGATTGAGGACGTCACCTTCGCGGCCTTTCTCAGCAATGGACCGCTGTTGATGGGCATTGGACAGATTCCTGCCGACTACGTGAGCCCTGGCACGGGGCTGGCCACTACACCGTCTGGCTCGCCCTATCAAGTGACAAATGCGCCCTTCGGTGGAACGCTGCCGATCATGGTGAATTTTCAGTCGGCCTATAACGCAGGCGCTCGCTACTACCAGGTGCAAGTGGACACGGTGACTCAAACCGGTAGCTGGACGGTCTATCACTGGAACGGCACGAGCAATAGTTTGATTACCGTGCCTTCCGCAACGGTTGGACCCTCGGCTGGATGCTACCCGGTGCATCCAGTGGCAGATCTGTTTGATTATCAGCCCCCGGCACTGGGATATGAGCTTGACAGCACGGCCCTCTCGAACGGGCTGCATACGATTGAATTGCAGTTCCTTGATAGTGGCGGCAACAAACTGACGCCAAACCTGGTAAGCCTGTCACTGCTGGTTGAGGTGAATAATCAACAGTGCGTGGCCGTGCTTGCAGCACCGGTGTTGAATACATCGCCTGCAACAGGGGCCGATGGCTGCGGAGTGCTCCACTATGGGACGACCAAGATCACTACTGTCTCATTGGCCTTTACCGCGAGCCAACCAGCGAATTATGCGAGCTTCTCCACTGGCCTGGTTCGAGGTGTTACGCCGCTTGGGGTACCGCCGCTGCCCGCGGCGTTGCCAAGTGGACCTGTGACTGCGGCTCCGGCAGCGTCGCCGATCTCGCCGGCGCCGACAGTAGGGGATATGCTGGGGACATGTCCGACCGCAGGGTTTGCGGCAGAGGTGTACGTGGCAGCCACCATGACCAACGGCAATGGTCGGCAAAGCCAGTACGACGCCGAAGCTCTGATGGGCTTTGTCCTAACTAGTTGAGCGAATGCGGACCGGCCCAGTTGCCACAATACGGCGATCCCACCTTGGCGCGACATGCCATCGCGCTTAAGGTGGGACACGCCTATCGAATCCTCATCCGTTCCGATGCCGAGAGCCTCACCATGCTACAGATGACATCGCTGGGCGTCGGTTGGCCGTGCTCGATCATGGCCTCGGCAAGAACTCGATCACATGCCGGCTGTTCAGACTTCGTTCCACGCGGATCGCCAGGCACTCCCGCCTGTATTCATCGATCAGGTTCAGCATCCGCACCGTCCTGCCATCATGCGTGAACGTGCTGACGAAATCGTACGCCCAGACGTGATTGCGCCGCTCCGGTCGCGGTAGGGACGATCCGTGAGGATCGTCCCTACCGGGTCGGGAACCAAAGCAGGATCGACAGAACGGCTCGATCGCATGGACGGGATTGAACCCTCGACGCCGGCCTCAAAGATCAATCTCTGTGCTATTGCTCGGCTTCAGCTAAGCGGCGGTAGATCACAAACGTGGAGAAATCACGCATGCGCTGGAATTTCGGATTCGCATCCACCCACCCGACATCGGGTTCCCAAACTTCATCGGTCTTGCGGTAGACGATGAGGACTCCTCCGGGAGGAATCTGCTTGATGTCGTTGTAAAGGGCAGAACCGATGGCTGAAAGTTCATGGATGCGGTAACTGGTGTAGAAGGCGAAAGCGGGGTAGTTGAAGCTCATGTTAAGGATAAGGCAGCGAGCCAGTAATGTCATCGATCTGATGGATGCTCTTCGCAAGAGTCTTGGCGCCGACACGCGTTCCGCGAAGAAGCCGCCAAAGAGCGAAAGGGAAGCGCCAGCAGCCAAAGGCATCGGACTGGTTAAGGGGCAGACCAAGCCTGGATCAAAACGCAAATCGGCTTGAGAGTTGGTGCGGGTTAGCTGCAGTCGAGCAATAGTCAGCAAGCCCCCTTGAAGTTCGCCGGCAACCTCGCCACGCCTGTACCCCACCGAATCGCACGCGGTAGAAGGTTACCCTCAGACTGGACAATTTGCCCAGCCCCCCGTATGCCGCAGGCTGCGTGGCCCAGAAGTCCTTTGTTTGGGGGGTACCTGTAGAAACGCGGGTTTTTCTGAATATTTATTTTCGTCCGACGCAACTCGCGGCAGACTGGAGATAGCAGCCCTTCGACTTTGGCGGCCACAACGATGTCCTTGCGTTTCCCGGTCTTTGCCAATCACTTGCCGATGATAGTTTTCGATTCGCCACCCTTTTTGCCCGGGTACCCAACGGGAATACAAGTCGGCCGTGTCGATGAAGGTTCAGGCCAGTATCGTGCGCGACATCCAAGAAGGCGAGACCATCTGCCTCAGCCACATTCCAGTCGAATATGTTCCCACCGACACAGATGACCGCACTTCAGGTCCAGTTGATCCCAGCTTCCCGCTTTTCCATCAAGAATTCTGCTTGTGTGATGAGAGGAAGGTGAAGCGTCGTAACCTACGGATCTAGCACCAGCTCTACTCTTATATAGTCTTTATGTATTTATATAGGGCACTGGACCCCGCCATAGACCCCCCTTTTTGACCTGACCCCATCTTCCGTCCAGTTCGGTGTATGAAATCATAACCTACATGTTTCTGCTTTTCTTTCTCAGGTAGAGATCTCTTGGCCGTGGATCAGCCCTGTCAAGGCCGGAGCGAAGCGGAGCCCGTTAGGGTCGCTTTGACAGGGCTGATCCACGGCCATACTCTTTGCTTCTGAAAGAGAAGCAGTCTGCCACTGCCGCGCGAACTCGTCCGGCGTGCTGTAGGCAAGTGAGCTGTGCGGGCGGCGCGAGTTATATTCCGTCTTCCAAGCCGATATCTTCCTCCTGGCGTCGAACAGGTTCCAGAACCAGCTCGTGTTCAGGCACTCGTCGCGCAGCTTTCCGTTGAAGCTCTCCATGCCGCCGTTCTGCGTCGGCTTGCCCGGCTGGATGTGCAACAGATCGATCTTCCACTCGATGGCCCACGCCAAGTAATGACGAGAAGTTAGTTCGGGCCCATTGTCACTGCGAATCGATTGCGGCTTTCCGTTTGCTGCGATCGCCCGTTCAAGCACGCGGGTGACACGCCGGCTGGGGAAGCTCGTTGCGGCCTCCAATGCCAGACACTGCCGGGTGAAACTGTCGATTACACCCAAGACACGGAAGCGCTGTCCGGCGGCCGTAACGTCGCTGGCGAAATCGAGAGCCCACTCCTGGTTGGGCGCCGTCAACACCGGCCGCGGCTGAAGCGTCCGCCGCAGATGCTTGCGCCGTGTCCGCTTCACGGTAAGGCCCAACTCGCGATACACGCGCTGCACCTTCTTGTGGTTCACTCCCATCTCCTTGTGCAGATACAAATGCAGGCGCCGATAGCCAAAGCGCGGATGCTCACGTGCCAGTTCGCGCAGCCGTTCCTGAACCAGGCTGTCATCTCTCCGGCTTCGATAACGGCCACTTGATCTCGGCACTGCCATCAGCTCGCAGACGTGGCGCTCGCTGGACTTAAACTCGGTCAGCAAGCGCCGCACTTCCGATCGCCGCTCTACGAGCCCAGGGAGTTTTTTCGGATCACCGATTGCAGCATGTCCTTGTCCAGGCTGAGATCCGCTACAAGCTTCTTCAACCGGGCGTTCTCATCGCGAAGGTGCTTGACCTCTTCGGCCTCGCTCACTTCCATGCCGCCGTACTTCGCCTTCCAGGCATAGATAGTGTGCTTGCTAACTCCCTGTTCACGGGCCACGTCCTCAACTGTGCGCCCAGCCTCTACCTGCTTCAGCGCAGAGATCATCTGCGCCTCCGTGTGCCGGCTCTTACTCATCGTCCTTCCCCTTTCCTTCGTCCAAATCGTATTCCAATCTGGACGGATTCAGGGGGTCAGGTCATTTTGCCCCCTACCACACCCTGCCCTTTACCCCCCCGTGTACGTCCCGATCATCACCGGCATCCCGGACTGATCTCACGAAGCCGATGGCAGGACAGACGACTGAATGGCTGAATGGCGGGGGTACATGACAGATCAAAATATTCCTCTTCAGAAACTCGCGAAAATCTCTTCCCAACTGTAATAACGGGTAGCCACCTGCGGAAATAAGCAGCAGAGGGCCAATTTGAAGGACGAAAGGTTTCGCCATGGCTGCTTGTTCCACTGCCATCCTGCCGGGTTCTCAGCTTTTGGACCCGGCGTCGCTTCGCATCCCAGCCGCCGCTCGCAACACTGAGCAGCGCAAGCACCGCACCTCCGACGTGAAGATCGCCAAGCCCAGGCCTGACGAATGGGTCAGGATTCATCCCGACGAATCCTTCCGTTGGGAAGGATTCTGGACGTACGAGAAGGATAAGAACTTCTACCTGTTGTCGCCGGCCGTCTACGAGGAACTTGAGGAAAGCGTCCAGCGCGTCTTTTCCGAGTACGACTTTTATCTCACGGCGGTACTGAACGCCGACCCCATCGCGTGGTTGGTTAAGCACTCGGACACCGAGTACTTCCGCACCATGCGTCACGCCGTGGAAGCAGCCATGACGAACTGGGTGCAGGTCCAGTCTAATCAGCGCCTCAAGCAGTATGACTTCAAGTACCCGCTGGCCGCGTATCCGGCGCCCGATTGGTCGGCGTGCGCCACCGAAGAAGACGCGCAAAAGGTATTCAACTCGCTGTTCGCCAACCGCGTTATCACCCAGCCCGGCGACGACGTCCTTGAACGGATCAGAGGGAGGAAATAGTGTTTCCGTCCTTCCGCGAGATCGTGATCCTGGATACGGAGTTCCACACCGGTGGTGTGCTCGGGAACAGACCTATCCCTGTATGCATATGCGCCGTGGAACTTCGGTCCGGACGGAAGCATCGCATCTGGTGCGAACCAGGTCAGCTTCCGGCGAACCCGCTCCCGGTTGATGCCCTGTACGTCGCGTTCAGCGCTCAGGCAGAGTGGGGTACTTTCCTTGCATTAGGGTGGGACTTGCCCACGCACATCTGCGATCTTTACGCCGAGTTCCGTTGCCTCACCAATGGGGTCCCCACGACGACCGGAAACTCCTTGATCGACGCTCTGACGTACTACCACTGCCCGGCGATGCCTAGATCACAGAAGCAAGGTATGAGGGAACGGATACTCCAAGGCGATCCATACACCAGCGAAGAGCGGGCGGAGATTCTTGATTACTGCGCCGATGACGTAAACGCAACCCTGCACCTTCTCCAGGCCATGGCAGGCGAGGTCAACTTACCCGCAGCGTTGGAGCGGGGCCGGTACACCAAAGCAGTCGCCAGGATGGAGTGGGCCGGCATCCCCGTCGATGTGGAACTGCTCCGCGCCCTGCAGGAGCACTGGAAAGACTTCCGGACCGAGCTTGTGGAGAAGGTCGAGTCGGAGTACGAGTTCAAGGTATACCGGAAGATCGGATCGTCATACAGCTTCAGCTACAAGGCGTTCGATGCCTTTCTCGTCCGGGAGGAGCTCGATCAAATCTGGCGGCGTACCCCAAGTAAACGGCGAGCTTATCTGGAGGACGATTACCTGAAGGAGATGGGCGAAATTTTTCCGCGGCTCGTGCCCTTGAGAGCGTTGCGAAAGACTTTATCTGCGCTCAACACGCTTCAACCCCCGGTAGGCGCCGACGGACGGAACAGATCCTCAATTAGGCCTTTCGCGGCGAAGACTTCGCGCAACCAGTCGCCCACCCGCGAGATGATCATGTGCTTCCCCGCATGGGCGAGGTCACTGATGCGTGCTGAACCCGGCCACGCACTTCTCTACGTTGACCTTGCCAGCGCTGAATTCGGAATAGCCGCCGCCCTCAGCAAAGACCCAGCCATGATGGCGGACTACCGCGCCGGCGATCCTTACCTAAGTCTCGGCAAGCGGATGAGGGTGCTGCCGCAGGACGCAACCAAAGAGACGCACGGCCCAAAGCGTGAGGTTCTGAAGTCTGTATGTCTGGGCGCCCAGTACGGCATGGGACCCCAAACGCTGGCGTTGAAACTCCGTGTACCCCCGGAGGAAGCGAGGGAACTACTCCTGCTACACCGTCGCGCTTACCCGCGGTACTGGGAGTTCACCGACGCAGTGGTGGAGGTGGCAAGATTCGAACGTCAAATCTGGACGGCGATGGATTGGCGTCTAAATGATGCTCATCGCCAGAAGACCAATAGCATTCGGAACTTTCCCATGCAGGCCACGTGCGCAGACATCCTGAGGCTCGCTTGCTGCCTGGCCACTGAGGCGGGTCTGGAGGTGGTGGCGCCCTTCCACGACGCCCTCCTGCTTCACGTACCCCTCACTGAAGTTGATGAGTCCCTGGAGTTCGTTCGTGGCTGTTGGTCCAGAGCGAGCGCCGCCCTGCTGGATGGCTTTGAACTGCGCTCAGAGATTAACCGGAAGAAAGCGGCGTTTGAGTATCCCGATCGTTATAAGGATGGCCGCCAAGCCGACTTCTTTGAGAAAGCGTTGGCATTTCTCGCAGAGCGCGGGTTTCCTGTGGAGGAGGCCGCGTAAGTAATCTGCTCGGTTTACATGGAACCAGGAATGTTTTTCAGAAATTCCTCACCCGAGAACCCACATTTTTCTCCCCAGCTCTGTATTACCTTACAGGGCTTGCAAGACCCGCCAACTGCCGAACATTTTCTGGCCACCGATAAGGCCAAGCAATCACAACAAAGATGACCTGGTCGCGCTGACTGCCAAAGCGCGGCATGCCGCAACAGCAACCAACCGACTCAATTGGAGGCTCACATGACCAGCGAAACAATGACGCTGAGTACCACGGCGCCACACCCCTGCATTATCACCAACCCCAACCGTGGGGGCGCTCGTGAGTGCTTGATCGCACTCGGCTTGGCTTCTTACACCTACCTCGGTCCCGAGTCCTTTGCGCTACTCCCGGACGGGCAGTACGCGTGGTTGGGAGTGTTATCCGACACGGTCAATCTCAATGCCGAGCGAGACCCTTCGTTTGTGGCTTTTCTTTCCTCGCACAACGATTCCATCTTCGAACGGAATTTGACTGTGAGCCGCCTCCAGAACCTGGCATACGAGCATGGATACCGGCAATGCGAGGTTCGTGACTATTTCCATGGAACCACGGACTCTTACGAAACTCTGTTCAGCGGTCCCATCTACCAAAGCAATGGCGCCGTCTTGTAGACCCGGTTGTGCAGGTAACTTTAGACGGCCTGCATCCTCAGTATTTTGTCGTACGCTCCCACGGAGGAAGAATGAGCACGCTATCCTTGAACCTCGTTGACGCGGCGCTGTCGCATCCAGTCAAGCGGCGTTCCCGAAGACTCACTCGCGCCCGTGTAACCGAGATGGCGCCGTTGAACAGATGGTTCAGGCATTCTCCGCCGGCAAGCGCCTCAGCGCATTCATGGGGATCGTCCTCGGTGGCTTCGTACCGGTTGCGGTACGCCCCTGGTCCATTGCCAGTTTGCCGCGCACCCGGGATACTGGGCCATGGCCGAGGCTCAGTCTGGCCGGGCTGGTGATTCTGGTGGTTATCAACGGCGTCAGCGCCGCTCCAGGCGAAGAGGTGAGGCTGAGTAACGGGCCGTAGCGCGAACTGCGGAGGACCTTCGGAAACCTCATGCGCTTCCACATGGCGTAGACCAAATATCTGCAAGCGGTTTCCCGCGAAATCTCCTTCCCGTTGGTATTACGTCTTGTGACTCTTTTGGGGCACGAAGGAGACGAAACATGCTGATTGATCTGGCAGAAGAAAACGTAAGACGCAACGAACCTATATGGGAGTTTGAGGAACAATCAACCGCAGGGGAGAAGAACTGCCTCGCCGAACAGGTGAAGCTGCTGGACGAGAAGTGCCCACGATACGATGTTCACAATGTCAATGCGGCGCTGTTTCCCAAGCTCATCAGCAGCGACTACGAGCCGGCCCAGAAGCGCAACTCAGAGGTTACAGAAAAGCGTAATGCATTGCTAAAGATCGCGAACACTGCCCCACTGGGGCCGCCATGGGATAACTTCTACCTGGAGTATCGGTTCAATGATCTACAGCGAGCAGGCTATCTAGTGCGCTGGGATGCTGAGCGAAGACGCCATGTGTGTACGGCGCTGTACGAGAGCATGCGGGACGCTGAAGTAATCGAGTTGATTGCCGATGCTTTCGAGATCATCCTCGGACCGGATGACCTCTTCAGTAGTTATCAATTCCGTCATATTCCGGAAAATATGAGATGCAACGTCGAGGAGCAAGCCGAACTCGTGCGCACCGTGATTGAGCTGCTTAACTGGGACCGTGAAGATGTGCCGACCATGACCTACACGGATGAGAAACATGGAAAACCCAAAAGAAAAGAGAAACAGCGCACCTCCAAGAAGAGCAACCCCACGATCATCAGGTTCGAACCCTTCCTGAAGGATGTCGTATCACGCGCACATCGAGCTTTAGAAGGTTGCTGTGCCTCCTCCGTTCCGCATCTGGTCAGGGGGCACTACAAGAATTACCGGTACGAAGCTCCGCTGTTCGGCCATAGACCCGTGCTCGGCAAAACATATGGCCGCCTGCGGATCAAGCCGCACCAGTCTGGCGGCGCCGCCGGCGGCGTCGTGAAGACACCGACCGCCATCATCACGATCGGAGAACTATCTCAGGCCGCGTAGTCCGCTCTCTCGTTGGCGCCCAGGATCCTTCATTTGGCGAACTCTCAGAGGGTATCAGTAAGGGGCACGGGGGCTACACGCGTGGGTCCAATCGTCGAGCGCCTGATCGTTGGGGACGCAGGTCACGGGTTGTCATGGACCTGGATCGCTTCCGAGCCGGGGTAGGCGCCGGCATTCAGATGCCTCGAAAATAAATCCGTTTCGATGCAGAAATAAACCTGCGAAATCGCCGCCAGCCTTGTATTACCTCCTGTGGGGTACGATGCAGGGCGGCAAATTGAGCCTGGGATTGGGCCTCGAACTGAAAGGGAGACCACTATGGAAACTACCAGTGGCAACAAAATGGACAAATTGTCCAATTTGGGTGCTCGGCTTCTCGAAGCCGAGCGTGAGTACGTCAAGTGCGATGACGGTGCCGATGTTGCGAGGCAGGACCTCCTCGATGCCTTGGGCCAGTACCACAGCAGCCGCTTCCGCTTCGGCAAAGTATTGGCGGCCTACAAGGTTTTCTTCGCGGAGGAGCGCACCTGGATGCAGGTGGCCAAACTCATCGGTCGGGCCATCGACCGCGACGAACGGACAATTCGCAGGATCATCGAGGACTACGAACATGCTTCTCAAGTTCCGGTAGAGGTCATCGAAGAACTTGAGGCGCTGGGCGTTGATCCGGCCGCGAAGAAGAACGCGCCCGTACTGACGAATATCCTCGAAATGCCGCTAAGTGATGTGAAGGCGGAGCTGAAAGAGGTGGTCGCACATGCGGTGAAGACGGCCAAAGTGAAGAAGACAGCCGCCGTGAAGAAGCCGAACCAGCCTGTCACCGCCCTTGAAACCCCTGTATCGGCGCCGCTGACACGGGTGGAGAAGCAGCGCCGTCACATCAGGTTGAAGATACAGACCGCGTTGAACGACGTGCCGAATGACCAAAAGCTCGTAGAGCTGATCGCCGCCCTTGAAGAAGAGATGTATGAGGTTTGGGGCGAACGGGATAGCAAGGAGATCACCCTCACGCCACGCCCCTCTGCACTGACGATCGACGGCCGTCGGAAGCTTGAGGTCGCTGCATGATCGACACCAAGATTAGCTGGGCGCATGCATCCTGGAACCCTTGGACAGGCTGCCATAAGGTAAGCAAAGAGTGCGTCGGCTGCTACGCCGACGCACTCCAAACCCGAATGGGGCGTGTCTTCAACGTCCTGGCTCTGACGCAGACATGGAAGCTGCCGTACGAGCTGAACGCCATCGCCAAGGCACAGAACCGCCGAGCGATCTGCTTCGTTTGTTCTCTCTCTGATTTTTTCCACGCCGACGCGGACCATTGGCGCCGGGACGCGTGGCGGATCATCAAGGACTGTACGAACGTCAACTTCATGCTCTTGACCAAGCGGCCAGAACGTATTGCTGAGTGTCTGCCCGCCGACTGGAACGATGGGAAAAACTACCCCGGCGCCTGGCTTGGAACCACATGCGGAGTGCGCAGTTCGTATGTACGCGTCGATGCTCTGCGGTCGATTCCATGCTCGTTGCGGTTCTTGAGCATTGAGCCCTTGATGGAGAGCGTGGCTGACATCGATCTCACAGGGATTGGATGGGTCGCCGCCGACGGAATGTCCGGTGAACTTCACAAGACGCACCAGATGCGGATGGAGTGGGCTGCAGAGGTCTACGACCGGTGCGAGAAGCAGGACGTTCCTTTCCTCTTCAAACAGGCAAGCAATTTCCTGACTGAGCGCGGTATCAACGCTCTCAGCCTCTTTCTTGCGGAGCGTGATAGCCGGCACGTCGATCCGGCTACGGTCGCTCTCATCCGGCAGTATCCGGCGACGGAATTGTCGCTGCTACTATTCACCGAGCACGGCAAGAGATTCACCTCGGCGGACTGGTCGAAATACAGGAAGGATGAAGTCAGTGTTCATGGAGGCAGAGCGCCTGTACCCCTCTCGACGTTACTGCCGGGCGTGGTGGCACCTGTGACCGTGCCTTCCGCCAAAATCCTTCCCGCGAGTGAAAGTGGCCGCTCAGTCCAAACTTCACGTCATGGCCGTCGTGTAAAGCCTCAGACAACGCCAGAGCTGAGCGCCGCGCCAACCCCGAAGGAGCCGATTCTGTCCGATGACCGGAGAGGAGCAGCCAGAAGCACGACCATCACCGATGCCGCCCGCGCCGTACAATCCGTGTACCCCGCGGCCATAGCTGAGCGACCTGGACAGGTCGAGAAGTTCACCGCGGCGATCCCGGCACTCGACTTCATCGACGAGCTGGCTCGGCGCAAACCACGCATCAAGGGCCTACTGAACTCAGAGCTGGTGCGGGGTACCTACGATAAGCGAGGCACGATGCTCACCGGGACCTACACCTGGACGGTTTCCTACAACGCGCCGGTGGAACTGGCGGTGGCAGCTTGAGAAACCAGGGGTGGAGTAGTTTGCGCGATTAGCCGCGTGATCGTCTCAACGGCGCCATACTCAAAGGGTTTTTGGGGCTACGTTGATCCTTGGCAAACAATGTATGAGTCCATCGACGAGAAAGCACCGGCCGTGCAGACCAAGGCCAACGTGCAGTTGATTCCGATGTGGACAGAGAAGCCGGCGTTCTGGCCGACAACAAGATTCGTACGCCCATTGAGATCGCCAACGCGCTGCAGATCGAGCCGGCGGAATGCTGGGCCGCACTGGAGGCCTTAGAACGGCAGGACCTTCGGTTCTGCTGCGTCAGACTGGCGGGCGGCAAACCGGTACACCGGTGGTTGATCTATTGACGCCGCGCTGATACCCGAAACTATTGATGCTGACACCGTGAACAGGTTCTGGGAGAGACGCCCACTCGCCCAGTAGAATCTCTGACCATGACGGACATACAATCCATCGTCGAACGTCTCGACTCGCGCACGGCGGCGATGACAATCCCTGGCAAGCTACCGACCTTTCATATCGTCGGAAGCATCCGGATCGATCACCATGTCTTGGCCAGGCACATTCGAGCAGCCTTTCGGCCGCCGCAGAAATAAACCTCCAGAAAAACCCTCGAAAATCGATCCCCACCTGTATGACCCTTCATGGACACTACAGAGACCATCTCGCTGATTGACTTTATCGGAAGCCTGAAGACGCTACTGACCGCAATCCAACTCGGCGGATACCTCAACATGTCGCCAAAAACACTGTTCCAGTGGGCCAAACAGGGAAGGATTCCGGCGATCCGGATGGGCGCCGCGATCCGCTTCGACCCCAAGGCCATCGCCGCCTGGTTGAGGGTACGTACAACCGTGGTTTCACCGTGCTAAGGTTTTTAGCCGTGCTAAGGTTTTCGGGGGTGTGGGGCGGAAATACAGGGATTTTACAGACCGTACAGATTCCTGAGACCTAAGCAAGGTGATTGATTCTATTGTAGATATATGATTATAAAGGATTCTTTATAAACTATGGCGGAGAGAGTGGGATTCGAACCCACGTTAGAGTTTCCCCTAAACACGCTTTCCAAGCGTGCGCCTTCAGCCACTCGGCCATCTCTCCGGGGGGTGGTCTGTCTTCTTGAATCTACCATATGAGCTCGTGCAGCTGGCCGAGCGTCCGACGCGCGACCTCTCGGACTGGCACGCAGCTCACCGAAGCCACTGAAATCGTTTACTCTCCGCAGCCACGCTGGTTTATAGTTTCGCTTTGCTCGTGCTGCCGGGCTTTCATCACTGCGCAGAACTCATTCGAAAGAGGACTTCCATGCCTAGGATCTCTCGCCGCGATCTGCTTCGTTCCGGACTGGCTCTTTCGGCTTCTTCTCTCCTGGCCCGCTCGGCCTGGGGGCGCGCCGCGCCGCTGCTTGCGGGCTACTCCTGAAGGCGCGTTCGGCAGAGGCGCTAGCCGCCGTAGCGCCGCGCGAGCAGCTGCTCTTCGATTTCGGCTGGAAGTTCCATTTCGGCACACGGCAACCGATCCGGCCCGCGATCTCGGCTTCGGCTATCGGCCAGGGCGACTTTGCCAAGACCGGCGATTTCGACTTCGCCAAGGCGAAGTTCGACGACTCGAAGTGGCGCACGCTGAATCTGCCCCACGACTGGGCCGTCGAGCTGCCGTTTGTGCGCGACGAGCGAGCTGAAGTCGCACGGCTACAAGCCGCTCGGCCGCCGCTATCCGGAGACCAGCGTGGGCTGGTATCGGCGCGAGTTCGACATTCCGGCCAGCGACGCAGGGCCGCCGCGTCTGCGGTCGAGTTCGACGGCGCCTTCCGCGACGTGATTGATCTTTGTCAACGGCTGCTTTATCGGCCGCAACGACAACGGCTACGCGCCCTTCCGCTTCGACCTGACGGATTTTCTCGCCGTCGGCGCGAAGAACTACATCGTCGCGCGCGTCGACGCCAGCTTCGGCGACGGATGGTTCTACGAGGGCGCCGGCATCTATCGCCACGTGTGGCTCACCAAGACCGATCGCGCTGCACCTGGGCAAGTGGGAGAGCACGGTGCGCACCGACGGTCAGCGAGGGCATCCGCCACGCTGACTCTGGGCACAGTCGTGGAGAATGAGGGCAAGCAGGCGGAAAACGCCAAGGTGAGCTGGCAGATTCTCGACGCCGCGGGCAAGACCGTGGCCACAGCCGAGGCTCCGGCGCAGTCCGTTGCCGTCGGACGGCGCAGCCAGCTTCACTGCGACCGCCAAGCTTGCCAATCCGCGCTCTGGTCTGTGGACGCGCCGAATCTCTACTCGGCGATTGTGACCGTCGAGTCAGACGGCAAGGCGCGCGATGCCGAGCGCGTCAGCTTTGGCGTGCGCACCGCGGTCTTCGATGCCGACAAGGGATTCTTCCTCAATGGCAAGTCGATCAAGATTCAAGGGCACCTGCAACCACCAGGATCACGCAGGCGTCGGCGCGGCGCTGCCCGACCGCCTGCAGTGGTTCCGCTCGGCGTGCTCAGGAGATGGGCTGCAACGCGGTGCGCACCTCGCACAATATGCCCACGCCGGAGTGGGTCGAAGCCTGCGACCGCATGGGCATGATGATGATGTGCGAGACGCGGCAGATGAGTTCGAATCCCGAAGGCCTGGCGCAGCTTGAGGCGATGGTCAAGCGCTATCGCAATTCGCCGTCGATCATTCTCTGGTCCATCGGCAACGAGGAGTGCAGCTGCAGAAGCGAATGGCCGAGCAGGGCGCGAAGATCGCCGCGACCATGGTGCAGCGCTGCCATGAGCTCGATCCCACGCGCGTGGTTTCGGCGGCAGTGAATGGCGAACAACGAGAAAGGCGTCTCGACGCGTTCGACATCATCGGCTTCAACTACAACCTGAAGCTGCCCGACGAGTATCACAAGGAGAATCCCAAGCGCCCGCTCTACGGCTCGGAGACTTCGAGCGCCATTTCGACGCGCGGCGTCTATACGACCGACCCGCTGCGCAATACCGTGAACGCCTACGACGCCGTTGTGCCCTGGGGCGAGACGGCCGAGGAGTGGTGGACGTTCTACGGCACGCGCGAGTGGGAGGCGGGCGGCTTTGCGTGGACCGGCTTCGACTATCGCGGCGAGCCCACGCCTTACGGCTGGCCTTCGATCAATTCGCAGTTCGGCATCGTCGACATGTGCGGGTTTCCCAAGGACACCTTCTATTACTACAAGGCGTGGTGGGGCAAGGAGCCGATCGCTGCATCTCTTTCCGCACTGGAACTTCGAGGGCAGGGAAGGCGATGAGATTCCGGTCTGGGTGTATTCGAATCTGGATGAAGTCGAGCTCTTCGTGAACGGCAAGAGCCTCGGCAGCCAGAAGGTTCCGCATCTGGGCCATGTGGAGTGGAAGGTGAAGTACGAGCCCGGCGCGATCGAGGCGCGCGGCAGCAAAGACGGCAAGGTTGTTCTCACGGAGAAGCGCGAGACGACGGGGCCGGCGGTCGCCATCCGGCTGACCGCCGACCGCACCGAGATCGACGCCGATGGCGAAGATGTCGCGATCCTCAAGGTCGAAGCGCTCGACAAGGACGGTCGTCCGGTGCCGACCGCGAACAACTTCATCGGCTTCAACATCTCCGGCGAAGGCAAGCTGATCGGCGTCGGCAACGGCGATCCCAATTGCCAGGAGAGCGACAAGGAGCCGAAGCGTTCGCTCTTCAATGGCCTCGCGCAGGTGATTGTGCAATCCAGCAAGCGGCCGGGCGAGATCCACATCGAAGCCGTAAAGGAAGGCTGGGACGGCCCGGAGCTGACCCCGGCCAAGCTTTCCATCACGACAAAACAAGTGGAGCTTCGACCGGCGGTTCCGGTCCCCCACGACGAGGGTTGAGCGGCAAACCTCGGCTCTTGCCGATGCGGAAAAACTCGGAGAGAGGCGGGGGCTTCACAGGCTGCGGAAAAACTCGAAACGAGGGGCTTTGTAACAGGGCACGACTTCACAGTCGTGCCGCAAATGTTGCAAAATAACCCGGGCTTCAGCCCCCGCGTAGCGCCTTTCAGCCTGTGGCACTCACTCTTTTCTGCAGCCTGCTCGGCCTAGGACGGGCGCCCTCCCTCATTCGATCGAAAATTCAGACTTTTTCACAAGCTGGCCGGCCGCCGCTGACCATTCGCTTCCGCAATCCCCAACGAAGGTGACGCCAGCCGCGTTGGCCCGCTTCCAGCCTTCCGGTTAGATTGAGTAGATGGGCCATAGCCAGCCAACGTGGAAACCTGAACTCCGTGCCATGATCACGCTTGCAGTTCCAGTGGTATTGAGCGAGCTGGGCTGGATGGCACAGGGGGTGGTCGACACCATCATGGTTGGCCGGCTTGGCCCGGCTGCCATCGGTGCGGTCGCGCTGGGGAATGCCGTTTACTACACCCCGTCCCTGTTTGGCATCGGACTGTTGTTGGGGCTCGACACGCTGGTATCGCAGGCTTATGGCCGCCGCGACCACGATGAGTGCCATCGCTGGCTCGCACAGGGCGTTTATCTTGCCTGCATTGTCACGCCGCCGCTCATGCTGTTGGCGTATGCGGCCAGTTTTGGCTTCGTGCGCTTCGGCATCAATCCGGCAGTGGCGGTGCCGGCCAGTACCTATCTGCGCATTCTCATTTGGGGCACGCTGCCTCTTCTGCTTTACGGAGGAACGCGACGCTATCTGCAGGGGGTGGGGCAGGTGCAGGTCATCACGGTCACCTACGTGCTGGCCAACCTGCTCAATTGGGGCGGAAACTGGGTGCTGATCTACGGCAAATTCGGTTTTCCGGCGCTCGGCGTCAATGGCTCTGCCATCTCCACCTGCATCGCGCGCGTCAGCATGGCGATTACTCTGCTTGGATTCGCGTGGCGCTATGAACGGCAGCGAGGCCATCCGCTTTTCCGCCACTGGGCAGGTCTGAGCTTCGACCGGATGCGGCGGCTTTTGAAATTGGGCGCGCCTGCGGCGGGGCAGATCCTTCTTGAAGTGGGCGCATGGAACCTGGCAACTGTCTCCGCCGGCTGGTTGACGCCGGTAGCGCTCGCAACGCACAGCATCGCCCTCAACTACGCCAGCGTGACCTATATGGTGCCTCTCGGAGTTTCTGCGGCAGCCGCGGTTTCAGTGGGGCACGCCGTGGGCGCAGGCGATCTGGAGCGTGCCCGCCGCGCCGGCTGGCTTGCCCTCGGACTGGGAACAAGCTTCATGCTGTGCGCGGCGGTCGTGTTCCTGGTTGCGCCCAAGCCTCTGATCGAGCTGTACACGCGCGATCCGCGCGTGTTGGCAGTGGGCCCAGGGCTGCTGTGGCTCGCTGCGGCGTTCCAAATATTCGACGGCGTGCAAACCGTATGCACCGGTGCGTTGCGCGGGCTGGGAGAGACACGGGTGCCCATGCTGGCCAACCTGGTCGGCTATTGGGTCTTGGGACTTCCGCTGGGGCTGACCTTGTGTTTTGTACTGCACTGGGGCATCTACGGCATGTGGATCGGGCTCACGCTGGCTCTGATTGTCATTTCTGTTTCGCTGCTTGCGCGCTGGCGCAAGGATTCGGTGAAGCCGGCGCTCGTAAGCTGAGGAGAGGTTTTGTGTCAGGGCACGACTTTTACAAGTTGCGGAAAGAGTCGAAATGAAGGGGGCTTTGAAACAGGGCACGGCTTCAGTTGTGCCGCAAATGCTAAAGAATGGGCTCAGACCTGAAGGCGTGCGGAAAAACTCAATCCGGAGGGAGGTGGAGGTTTCAACCCCCGCATAAAGGCAGCATGTTCAATCAGGGCTCATGGACTTCACTACCTTCATGCGAAATTCCGACATTTTTCCACCCCTTCTAGCCCCTGAGGCTCGGTTCTTTCAAACTGACCCGCGAACACCTGAAGTCGCGCGCTCCCAGAGACTTTACAATCAGTGCGGGAGCCAGCATGGAAAAGAAAGGTCAGTTGCCGCATCGGCGTTGGAATCCGCTGCGGAAGTCGTGGGTGATGGTGTCGCCGCAACGGACACAGCGGCCGTGGCAGGGCGAAGTGGCGCAGAAGTCCGTGCCTTCAGGAGTAGCTTACGATCCGCAGTGTTATCTCTGTCCGGGAAATACGCGGGCAGGAGGCGCGTCCAACCCCGCATACGATTCTACGTTTACCTTTGTAAACGATTACGCCGCTCTTTTGCCGGACGAGCCAGCTCCCGCGGAAGCACCCGCATCGCCGCTGCTGGTGACCGAGCCTGCCCGAGGAATTTGCAAGGTTTTGTGCTTTCATCCCAACCATAGTTTGACGCTGGCGCGCATGACGCAGCCGGAGATTCGGCGCGTCGTGGACGCGTGGACCAAAGAATATGTCGAGTTGGGCGAACTGGACTGGATCGAGTACGTGCAGATTTTCGAGAATCGCGGAGCCATGATGGGCGCGAGCAATCCGCATCCGCATGGGCAGATCTGGTCGACCGGTTTTGTGCCGGATGAACCGGCTGCCGAGACGATCGCTCAGCGCGAGCATCTCGAACGCACCGGGAATTGTCTGCTTTGCGACTACGTTGCGGCGGAGCGCGGTGCAGGCCAGCGCGTGATTTTCGAGAACGACCATTTCATCGCACTGGTGCCATGGTGGGCAGTTTGGCCGTTCGAGGTGCTGCTGGTTTCGCGCCGGCATCTGAAGGCAATGCCGCAGTTGACCCCCGACGAGCGGGATGGGCTTGCAGACGCGCTGAAACGGATCACGACGCGCTTCGATAATCTTTTCGAGACCAGTTTCCCGTACACCATGGGGTTTCATCAGTCGCCGACCGAAGGCGCTCAAAAAGGGGCCGCCGCTGACGCCGCGGAGAACTATCCAGAGTGGCATTTCCACGCGCATTTTTATCCGCCTCTGCTGCGGTCGGCTACGGTGCGGAAGTTCATGGTGGGGTTTGAAATGCTGGGCATGCCGCAGAGAGACATCACGCCGGAGGATGCGGCTGAACGTTTGCGCAAATGCTCGGAGGAGCATTTCTGGCCGAGGAGCTGATCTGGCATGGGCTGGCTCTAGGCTCTCGGGCCGCTTGCCATGCCCTCCAGATACAATAAGAAGATGAAGTTCAGCAGGCATCCTGGGCATCGGCAGCGGCCTTGCGACCGGCAGGCAGGCGGCCCGGCATGAAGGGTTTTTTCCGGCTCCTGCGGTACGGGCTGCCTTACTCGGTGCAATGGCTGCCCGGCGTACTGCTTCTGGCGGCGGTTGGCCTGCTTGACACCTTTCGCGTCCTGCTCTTCCAGCCCATCTTCGACCAGGTTTTGAGGCCAGACGCTCCCGAAGGCCCCATTCTGCTTGGCCTGCCGAAGAGCCAATGGCATTTTGACCTGCGAAACCTCATTCCCCATTTCCTGCACATGCACAACGCATGGGTCGTTGTGGCCTTCGCGCTGGTGGTTTCCACCCTCGCCAAAGGCCTCTGCGATTACCTGGGAACCTACCTGGTCAACTATGCCGGATTCGGCATGATCACCGATCTGCGCAACCATCTCTACGAAGCCACGTTGCGCCGATCTTCCAGCTTCTTTCACAAGCACGCCACGGGCACCATCCTCTCCACGCTCATCAATGATGTGGACAAGGTGCAGACTGCAGTCAGCTCCGTGATCGGCGAATTTCTGCAGCAGTTCTTCACCTTCGTTGTTGGAGTTGTTTTCGTCATCAGGCTGGGCGGATATCTCAGTTGGGCGCTCGTTTTGTTTATTCCCGTGGTCGTAACTTCGGCGCGCAAAATCGGCAGGGAAGTCCGCACCCGCACCCGCACCGGCCAGGACAAGCTCGCCGAGATTCAGAACATCCTGCATGAGACGGTCACCGGCAATCGCATCGTGAAGGCCTTCAACACCGAGATCTGGGAGATTCTGCGTTTCAAGAAAGCTGCCACGCGCCTCTTTCGCGCCAATCTGCGCAGCGTGCGCATTCAGTCCATCAGTTCGCCGTTGATGGATACCATCGGCGCGATCGCCATTGCCATGTTCCTGTTCATCGGACGCAACGAAATCCTCCACGGCCGCATGACCATGGGACTCTTCGGCGCGTTCATCATTCTGCTCTTCAAGCTCTACGATCCGGTGCGCAAGTTCGCCTACTTCTACAACAGCTTCCAGCAGGCCATGGGCGCTTCGTCATCCATCTTCGTCTTCTTCGACGCCGAGGACGATGTGAAGGAACACCGCGCACGCAAAGGCGTTGCATGAGCTTCGGCAGATCCCTCCGCTTTGACAACGTGGGCTTCTCCTACTCGACGGACGAAGGCGAGCATCAGATTCTGCACAACGTCGATCTCGAAGTGCGCGCCGGCGAGGTGCTGGCGCTGGTCGGGCCGAGCGGCGCAGGCAAATCCACGCTGGTCAATCTGATTCCGCGGTTCTTCGATGTGACTTCGGGCCGCATTCTCATCGACGGCCACGACCTGCGCGATCTCACTCTCGCTTCACTGCGCCGCCAGGTAGCGCAGGTCACGCAGGAGACCATCCTCTTCAACGACACGGTGCGCAACAACATTGCCTACGGCCAGCCTGACGTCAAGCATGCGCTGGTCGAGCAGGCCGCGCGCAACGCCCTGGCGCACGACTTCATCCTGCGCATGCCGCAGGGTTACGACACCGTGATCGGCGAAAAAGGCTTTCGTCTCTCCGGCGGCGAACGTCAGCGCATCGCCATTGCCCGCGCCATTTTCAAAGATGCGCCGATTCTCATTCTCGACGAAGCCACGTCGGCCCTCGACTCTGAGAGCGAGTCGCTGGTGCAGGCCGCGCTCGCCAACCTGATGCAGGGGCGCACGGTGGTGGTGATTGCGCACCGGCTCTGCACCATTCGCCGCGCCAACCGCATCGCCGTGCTTGAAGATGGGCGCATCACCGCCATCGGCCCGCACGACGAGCTACTTATCTACGTCGCCCACCTACCAGCGTCTTTATCAACTGCAGTTCATGGATGTACCGGAGCCAGTGTCGCTTGACCCGCTGGCGCAATATCCGCTGTTTGAACAGGCCATTACCGGCGAGGCAAGGAAATAGCACATATGCCCGTTTACTCGATGACCGGCTTTGCCCGCGTCCAGGTCCGCGTTCACGATCAGTTGGTTTACACGCTGAGCGTGAAGAGCGTGAATCACCGGTTTCTCGATATTCAGTTGCGATTGCCTTCGGGCCTCGACGCACTCGAGATGGAGTTGCGCCGCGCACTCAAAGACAATCTGGTGCGCGGTCACGTCGAGCTTTCCCTCTCAGTCGATCGCTCCATTCAGCAGAAGGCCGGCTACAATCGCGAACTCGTTGCCGGATATCTTGATGCGTTCAAGGCTGCATGCGAGGAGTTCGGACTTGATGGCGAGCCCGACCTGAACGCGATTCTGCGCATGCCCACTGCATTACAGAGCGAAAATCGCGGCAATGGCGACGAAGATCTCGCGGCGCTTGAAAATAGCGTCCTGCAGCAGATTGGACCTCTGCTTGAAGAGTTGAAAACAATGCGGGCGCGGGAAGGCGAAGCGCTCCAGGCCATTCTGCGCGCGTCGCTCGACCGCCTTGCCGAAGCCACCGATGGCGTGGCCGCGCTAAGGCCCGAGGTGGAGAAGCGATACCAGGAGCGGCTTACGCAGCGTCTGCTCGCCGCAACGGGCAACGAATTCAACCGCCAGCGCCTGCTTGAAGAAGTCGCAGTGCTGGTGGATCGCAGCGATATTGCCGAGGAATTGCAGCGTATGACTACGCATATCAGCCACTTCCGCGAACTATTGACGGGGAGTGGCGAGGTGGGCAAGAAGCTCGACTTTCTGCTCCAGGAGATGAATCGCGAGGCCAACACGCTGCTGTCAAAAACCGGCGGCCTGGGTGGGAAGGGAACTCGCATCACGGAATTGGGATTGGCCATGAAAGCGGAAATTGAAAAAGCGCGCGAACAGATTCAAAACGTGGAATAGGCGCGGCACGGAATTCTCCGAACGACGAAAGGGACAATCGGAACGTGGCAGGAATCTTGTTCATCATTTCAGCACCATCGGGCTCAGGCAAGAGCACACTAGTCAGCGAACTGCGCAAACAGGTTACGGGCGTTGACTTCTCGATCTCATGGACGACCCGGCCTCCACGCGGATCAGAGGAAAACGGGCGGGAATACCTCTTCACCAGCCGCGAGGAGTTTGAGCGCATGCGCGACTCTGGCATGTTTCTTGAGCATGCCGAGGTGTTCGGCAACTATTACGGAACGGCGCGCCAGTCACTTGATGAGGCGCGGCGGCTGGGACACGACCTGCTGCTCGACATTGACGTGCAAGGCGCCGCGCAAGTGCGCAAGGGAATGCCTGAAGCGGTGAGCATCTTCGTGATGCCCCCGACTCCCAAAGTCTTGCGGACCAGGCTGCGCAATCGGAGTCGCGCAGAGGGGGTGGTGAATGAGGCGGAACTCTACCGTCGGCTGAGTGAGGCCAGCAAAGAGATTGAGAATTATCGCGATTATAGTTATATTTTGGTCAACGACATCCTGGACAGAACAGTGGCGCAACTGGAAGCCATTGTGCTGGCCGAACGATTCTACCGGAATGGCGAACCGATTGCGTACCGCTCAAGCAGGGTGTTGGAAGTGGCTGCGGCCTGCCGGCAGTCCAATTCACGTGAACGGCTCAAACCTGTGCTGGAAGCCTTCGGCATCGATGGCGTCTCCGGCCAGCAACAGCTTCCATTTGGAGATGATCCCGATGACGATTGAAACCAAATTCGATTCGAACTACCGCAAGGTTCTTGTGGCCGCCCGCCGCGCCCGCCAGATTCAAAGCGGCTCCGCTGCTCTTGTCGCAAGCCACTCCACCAAGGCCTGCCGTATCGCGCAGGAAGAGGTCGAGGCCGGAAAGATCTCCTACGTGAAGACTGAAGGGCCGATTGTGAAGCCGCTTGTGGAAGATCGCGGAATTCCAATCCTTTCGCACTAGCACCCCGGGTCTGAAGTTCGGATCACAAATGCGCTGTCATCCTGAGCGAGAGTTGGGCCTGTTTTTGGGCCAAACGGAGTCGAAAGCCTGCCCTGAGCCTGGCGAAGAGGACCTGCATTTGGGACGCTTGATTTATGCAATGAGCTTCTGACGCACGACGCTAACGTTTCTGACGCCCCATCGTTGCGGCGTCTCTCTGCGACGAGAGCTTTGTCCGTAACACAAAGACGGAAGCTCCAGCCGGAAATCGCGCATTACGCGCCATCAATCCAATCGGACTACAATTTCAATTATGAGAGTTACGGTCGGTGTGTCAGGCGGCATTGCCGCGTACAAAGCGGCGGAACTGGTGCGCGCTCTGCAACGGCAGGCCCTTGAGGTCCACGTCGTAATGACACGGGCAGCCTGCAAGTTTGTGCAGCCGCTTACTTTTGCTGCGCTCTCCGGCCACAAGGTCATCACCACTTTATGGGATGACTCCAGCTCAGGAGTTACCACCTACGATTCCGGCGAACAGAACGGAATCGAGCATATCGCTGAAGCACAATGGTCCGATGCGCTCGTGGTCGCGCCGGCAACCGCAAACATCCTGGCTAAATTTGCTCACGGCATCGCCGACGATTTTCTGACCACGATGTACCTCGCCACGCGGGCGCCGGTGCTGGTCGCTCCCGCGATGAACGTGAACATGTGGGATCATCCGGCCACCCAGGCCAATCTTGAAACTCTGCGGCAGCGCGGGGTGCGGGTGATCGAGCCAGGCAGCGGCGACCTGGCTTGCGGCATGGTCGGCGCGGGGCGCATGGCGGAGCCCGATGATATTGCCGACGCCGTGCTGAACGCGCTGGGCCGCCGCCATGATCTTGCCGGAGAAGTCGTCCTTGTGACCGCGGGCGGAACGCGCGAGGCGCTTGACCCTGTTCGCTTTCTCGGCAATCGCTCCAGCGGAAAGATGGGCTATGCCATCGCCGATGCGGCGCAGAGCCGCGGAGCCAAGGTCATCCTCATCAGCGGACCTACAGCACTTTACCCCCCATCGCATTGCGAGCTGGTGAAGATCACCACCGCAGACCAGATGCGCGAAGCTGTGCTCGAACGCATGAAGGACGCCACCCTCATCGTCAAGGCTGCTGCCGTGGCCGACTACCGGCCTGTGAATGTCTCCGATCGGAAGCTCAAGCGGAGCGGGCCGCTCACGCTTGAACTCGCGCCGACAGAGGACATTCTTGCCGAAGTGGTGCGCAGGCGCAGGCCTGGGCAGCTCATTGTGGGCTTCGCCGCCGAGACCGACAACCTGATGGCTAACGGACGCGCGAAGCTGCTGGCCAAAGGCGCGGATGCCATCGTGGTGAACGACGTGTCGGGCGAAAGTTCGGGCATCGACGCGGACAATAACGCTGCTACTTTCCTCACTTCCTCCACGGCCATCGAACTGCACGAGATGCCCAAGCGCAAGCTCGCGGACCGAATTCTCGACGAGATCCTGACGCTGCGCCGGCCCCCCGCACTGCTTGTCGAAACCGACCTGGAATCGGATCAACAGACGCCGCAAGACGAGGTGCTCCGCCACTCGGATTGGCCCTCTGCGCGCCGACAGTTGATCGTGGAGTAGACGGCTTGGCGCAACAGCTCGATCCAGCAACCCGCGAAGCTTTGATCGCGCGCGTCCGGTTTTATCGCGACCTCGGACTCACTGAGTTCTATCGCCGCCCAGTGGATGAAATCGAGAATGTGGGTGCTTCCGGTTTCGCAACTTTGGATCAGGTTTCCAGTGCGGCCTCACAATCAGCACTTCACGAAGGTATCCAGGAGGAACAGCCCATTCCACCGCGCAAGCCCTTGCCTATAGCACCTGAAATCGGTGCATCCGTACCACGCGCCGACCGTGCCGCAGCTCTCCAGCTCATTCGCGAAGACATCGGCGAATGCACCCGCTGCGCGCTCCACAAGGGCCGCAACAAGCTCGTATTTGCCGATGGCTCGCCGACGGCACGCCTCATGTTTGTGGGCGAGGGGCCGGGCGCCGACGAAGATGCGCAGGGTCTGCCTTTCGTGGGCCGCGCCGGCCAGTTGCTCAACAACATGATTTCTGCGATGGGCCTCAAGCGCGAAGAGGTCTACATTGCCAACGTGGTCAAGTGCAGGCCCCCGGGCAATCGAACACCCGAACCGGAAGAGGCCAACACCTGCTCGCCATTCCTCTTTCGCCAGATCGACGTGGTGCGGCCCGAGGTGATTGTGGCGCTGGGAGCCACGGCAGCAACGTATCTGCTGGGACAGCGGCAGCCGTTGGCCGGGCTGCGCGGGCGCGTGCACTCCTTCCGCGCAGCCAAGCTCATTGTGACCTATCACCCCGCATATCTGCTGCGCGACCCGCGACAGAAAAAAGAAGCCTGGGCTGACCTGCAGATCGCGATGCGAGAGTTGGGATTAAAGGCCCCGGCCAAAGCGTAAGGACGGCTTTGTCGGAACAAGTCAGCTAACATCCTGTGGCAAATGTCCTGTTTTGAAAGGGCACGACTTCAAAGCCTGCCCTGAGAGCGCCGTCGAAGGGTGCCATAAGTGCCTCAACCTCAACGCGGCTTTAGCCGCGGGCTCTTCGGCTACTCAGCCCCTCAGGACCACTCCCGCCACAACGCAACACCGCCCAGAAGGCCGGCTTCGTTGGACACAATCTTGACGTTTTTCCCGGGCTCGAATTCAATTTTCTTGGTGTTGCCTCCGCCGAGGTAGAGGTGGTCCCAGTTGAAGAGCTTCGCGGTCTGGTCGATGGCTTCCTGCAGCAGTTTGTTCCATTCCTTTTTGCCGTATTTGTCGAGGCCGCGTCGGCCAATGTAATCCTCGTAGGTATGCTTTTTCCAGGGATGGTGGCCGAGTTCCAGCCCGGGACACAGCCGTCCGCTGGTGAAGAGAGCGCCCCCCATTCCGGTGCCAAGGGTCAGCGTGAGTTCTACGCCATCGCCGCTGATCGCTCCGTAACCCTGCACCGCCGCATCATTGGCCACGCGGACGGGTCGCTTCCAGCGTTTCTCGAGCTCAGCCTGCAATGGGAAACCCACCCAAGCGGGGTGCAGATTGACAGCGGTGTAAGTGATGCCGCGCTTGATCACGCCGGGGAAACCGACCGACACGCGGTCGAAGGCGGGCAGGTGCGTGCGCAACTCCTCGAGGCCGCCGAGCACCAGGGCCGGCGTGGGTACCGCCGGGGTGGGGACACGTTCGCGCTCGCTGACCGGCTTGCCGAACGGGTCGAGCAGCATGGCTTTCAATCCCGAGCCGCCAATGTCGACGGCCAGAGTGATGGGTGCGGAGGTCTTTTTCGAAGCGGCAGGCACAGGCGCGGAGGGCTTTGTCGTTTTGGGTGTCATCAGGAGGAATTGTACTGCGCTCAGGCGGGATTGTGACGGCTGTGTAAATCGAGGATATTCGGGCCGGGTTCGACCGATGGCCCATCCCCTACACTGATTCTTGTCTCTCATGCCCACTTATTGCGAAGTCGCGCTGCCTGTTCCGCTGGAACGCACCTTCACGTATGCGGTGTCGGAGGGCGTGCGGCTTGAGCGGGGGGCGCGCGTGATCGTGCCGTTTCGGAATGAAAAGCTGATTGGTGTAGTGACGAACGTTTCTGCAATTGCGCCGGCCGACTTTGAAGCGCGGCCGATCGAATCTGTGCTCGATGACGAACCCCTGCTGAGCGATCATCTGCTCAGGCTTGCCGAATGGATCGCGCAGTATTACCTCGCGCCATTGGGCGAGGTGCTCCGCGGCATGTTGCCCTTGATGGCCGAGGTGCGCCACACCGTCTACTACCGCATTACGGACCTGGGGCGGGATGTGTTGGCGGGGAGCCTCGACGGGGACGGGGCGCGGCGAATGCCGGAGAACGGAAAGCGCCGTACGCTGTCGCCCGAAGAGCTGGACCAGGCGCATCGCATTCTGGAGCGCCTGGCTGAAGGCGAGCGGGTCAAGGTGTCTACACTGCGCACGGCAACTGCCGCCTCAAGGCCGGTTCTGAGCACCTTGCTGCGCAAGAAGTGGATTGCCCGCGAGACGTCCGCAGTGGAGCACGATGCGCGCCGTACAGAGCGGTTCGCTGTGCTAATCCCCGAGACACGGCTGCCTATGCTGACCGAGAAGCAGCAGGCGATTCTTGCCGAGTTGGCGGCCTGCGGCGGTGAGCTTGCCCTCGCTGAACTACGGCGCAAAGACTTGCCATCGTCGACCCTGCAGACGCTGGTGCGACGCGGCCTGGTGCGAATTGACGAGCGCGCTGCGCCGTTTCGCCTCGGAGGCATCCTGGCCGCGGCAGAGCCCATCCGGCTCAACGAGGCGCAGATGGAGGCGCTCGCCTCTGTCGTGTCGGGCCTTGGCGCGTTTCGCTCATTATTGCTGCATGGTGTCACTGGTTCCGGGAAAACCGCGGTTTACCTGGCCGCGATGCAGCGGGCGCTCGACCGCGGCCTGTCTTCGATTCTGTTGGTGCCTGAGATAGGGCTCACGCCACAGATGGCTGGGCTGCTTGACGCGGCCTTTGGGCAGCGGGTCGCATTGCTGCATTCCGCGCTGACCCCGGAGGAACGCAGCGAGCAGTGGCGGCGGATTCATCGCGGCGAGGCGCCTATCGTGGTGGGCACGCGCTCTGCGGTTTTCGCACCTGCGCCGAATCTTGGTTTAATTCTGGTGGATGAAGAGCATGACCAGAGCTACAAGCAGGAGGAGACGCCCCGCTACAACGCGCGCGACGTTGCGGTGATGCGCGCCAAGCTGGCCGATGCCGTCGTGGTGCTTGGTTCGGCGACGCCTTCGCTTGAGAGCTGGCAAAACTCTGCACAAGGCAAGTACACGCGAATCGAGTTGCGGGAAAGGGTGATGAATCGCCCGCTGCCTGAAGTTGAACTGATCGACATGCGGAGGGAATTTCAGGAAACCGGGCAAGAGCAGCTTTTTTCGCGGGCACTGGTAACGCAGACGCAAGAGGCTCTCGACCGCAACGAGCAGGCGCTGATTCTGCTGAATCGCAGGGGATACTCCTTTGCCGTGATCTGCCGTGCATGCGGTGAAAAGCTGGAGTGCCAGAACTGCGCGATTGCCCTGACCCATCACAAGCCGGCTCTCGATGAAGCAGGGTTCGCACGGGCGGGGCAGCGGCTGGAGTGCCACTACTGCGGCTACCGGCGCACCGTGCCTGCACGATGCCCCAAATGCGACAGCGAGCATCTTTACTACCTCGGCGCGGGTTCACAGCAAGGGGAGGAGCGTCTGGCAGAGATCTTTCCCGGCGCACGCATCGGCCGCATGGATCGGGATACGGTGCGTGGCCGCCACGACCTTGAGCGGCTATTGGCCCGGCTGCACTCAGGGGAGATCAACCTGCTGGTCGGAACCCAGATGATCGCCAAGGGGCACGATATTCATGGCGTTACGCTGGTCGGCGTGGTGGGCTGCGATCATGCGCTTTCAATGCCCGACTTCCGCGCAGCCGAGCGCGTCTTCCAACTCATGACGCAGGTTTCAGGACGTGCCGGCCGCGGCGATCTGCCGGGGCGCGTAGTGGTGCAGACTTATTATCCCGATCACTACGCCATTTTGGCCGCCAGCACCCACGACTACTCCGCCTTTGTGGAGCGCGAGCTGAAGTATCGGCGCTGGATGCACTATCCGCCCTTTGGCGTGCTGGCCAACGTGCTGGTGCAGTCGCCAAAACTGGAGGAAGCAGCAGGCTGGTCGGCGGAGTTGGGAAAGTGCCTGCGGAATGCTGCGCCGGAGGGGGTGCGGGTGCTGGGCCCATGCACTGCGCCGATCGCTCGCATCAAGGGCGTCTACCGGTTCCACATGATTCTCAAGGCCGCGTCGCGGAACGCGCTCAACGGGGCGCTGCGCGGAATGCTGGCACACGCCGACGCAGCCGGCATTCCGCGCCGGAACCTTGTGGTGGATGTGGATGCACAGCGACTGATGTGAACGGCAGGCACGGGATTGAAGGGCAGGGAAGTTTGGTACGGGCCCGCCAGAGGCTCTATTTTCCCGGACCGTCGCCGTTGGTCAATGTGTGCAGTTCTTTCCCGGGTTTGAAGCGCACCGCTTTGCCGGGGGTAATGCTGACCTCGGTGCCGGTGCGGGGGTTGCGGCCAATGCCGGTTTTGCGGGCCCGAACGCTGAAGACGCCAAACCCGCGTAGCTCGATGCGCTCACCGGCAGTGAGAGCCTCTTTCAAACCCTCAAAGACGGTATCCACCGCGGCCTCAGCCTTGGTGCGGGGCAGGCCCGTGCGCTCAATCACGTGATGGACGATATCCTGCTTAATCAAAGCGGTTACCTCGCTGGCGCGACAACGGCATGACCAGGAATACCGTGTCCGGTTTTCATTTCGTGCAGGGTCGCCGCTCCCTGGTGGTCACGTCGACTTTAGGTGGTGTGGCTTCGGGTGCATCAACCTCGGGGGCGTGCTACGCAAACGAATGTACCATGCCCTACGCCTTTGATGTTACAGATTTTGCTCGAATTGTGGAACAGCGGGATTCTGCTCCGCATGGATATGAGATGTGGGAAGGGGCGGTCGCGGCTGTTCGCCCGGGTCAGCGAATTCGCATTGTCGGAAAATGAAGCAAACAGGCAGGAATCTACGGGCCGCCCTTTGAGCGCTAAAGGAACTAGCAGTGGAAGGCGAGTCGCAGTGAGATGCGCCGCTGACCGCCGCCGCTCCAGCCTGCGCAGGAACGCGTTGCAGAGCCGACGCCTTGTCGTGGGGTATGATTGCAGCCGAACCAGAATCGGAGTTCCCCGGTGCCTCCCATCACCCGACGCACGTTGCTCAAAAATGGCCCTCTGGCCGTCGCATCAATGACCCTGCTCACAACCATGCCGGAGATGCTTCGCGCCGAATCTCTGGCCAAGGCAACCGGCATTCAACTCTACACCGTTGGCAAGGAACTACACGAGGACATGGCGGGCACGTTGTCCCGGGTTTCGGCCATTGGGTACAGAACCGTGGAGAGCGCAGGACTGGCGGGCAAGACGTCTGCCGAGTTCCGCAAATCGCTCGATGATGCCGGCCTGAAATGCCCAAGCTCCCACCTCTTTCTGAGCCCGGGTCAGACCGCGCAACAATACTTTGAAGATGTAAAGACTTTGGGGTCTGAATACGCAGTCTCGAGCGTGGTGATCAAGCCGAGCGCAAACGTCAAGAGCGCGGATGACTTCGTCAAGTTGATCGCCGCGATGACGCAGGACGACTTCAAGAAGATGGCGGGGGAACTGAATGCGATGGCCTCGCAGGCAAAGAGCGTCGGTCTTCAGTTTGCCTACCACAACCACAACCTTGAATTTAGAAGGTGGCCCGATGGCAGCACGACGTACGACACTCTGATGGCGGAAACGGATCCTTCGCTCGTGAAAATCGAGCTTGATTGTGGCTGGGCGGACCTTGGTGGACATCCGCCGCTCGAGCTGTTCAAGAAATATCCGGGACGCTTTCGTATGCTGCACATCAAAGATTTCGCGCCTGTCGCGCAGCCCGTCGTTACGCTTGATCCGCGCACAAATCCTGAGTGGACCGAACTCGGCAAAGGTCACATCGACTATCGATCCATTCTTGCCGCGGCACCCGCAGCCGGCGTCGAACATATCTTTGTCGAGCAGGAACCGCCCTTCACAAATTTCACTGCGCTTCAAGCGGCCAAGGTCGATTACAACTATTTGCGATCGATTGGTTAGAACCGGTCTGATAAAGGGCTTTTGTAAAGGGCACGACTTCAGTCGTGCCGCAAACGTCACGTAAATCGCTGGGCTTTAGCCCCTGAGGGACGTCTTTTGCGGTGCTAGACCATTTATGAGACAGCTTCTAGTATTACAACGTTAAGTGCTATGGACCGTGCGAGTGGCCCACCGCGACCCCGCAGTAAGCGCAGTTGCCTGTCCACGTGAAGAGTAAGTATTGGATTTCACGCCGAGTCCTTGGCAGGGTCCACCCAGAAGTTTTTTTTACGGCGCAAAGTTTCCAGGGTCAGGAAGGAGTGCGCCAGCATCACCAGGGTTACGTGATGGTGCCAGCCGTTCCAACTCCTTCCTTCGTAATGATCCAGGCCCAGCTCTTCCTTCAACTGATGGTAGTCTTGTTCGATCTTCCACCGGCACTTGGTGATGCGCACCAGGCGGCGCAGTGTGTAGCTGGGGGGCAGATCGCAGAAGAAGTATTTGATCGGTTCCTTCTCCGCTTCCGGCCACTCCACCAGTAGCCAGATTTCCTTGTGCGGCGGATCTCCATCGACGAATCCGTGGGACGGCTGTACCCGCAGAGCGAGGAAGCGTGACTCCAACCAGCCTTTGGTCCCCTCGCGCCAACGAACCTTCTTCCAGCCTTTGGCCTTCAGCGCCACGTCTTTCACCGAGCTCGGCCTTTGGTCCCCGTAGTCCCACCTCTTCGGGGGAGCGCCGCGCCCGCTATATTCCGGCACTTTGATCTTGGGCGCTTTGGCCCAGACTCCGGTTTGCGGCGCGATGCCCACTGCGTAGCGTAGACCTCGCTCTTCCAAACCTTCGCGAAACTCCGTGGCCTCGCCGTATCCCGCATCACCAAGCACAATCCGGTCCGGCAAGCCCCAACCTCGTGCTTGATCGAGAAGATCCAGCGCCAGTTCCCACTTTTTCTTGAAGACAACTTCTTCCGGAACCCCCGCCGCCTGGCGCCTCGCTGAGTCTTTCGTCCAACTCTCCGGCAGATACAATCGCCAGCCCAGAACCGCATTCCCCTGTTCGCCCACATGGTGCAGACTCACCGCTACCTGGCAATTGCCGGTTTTGCCCAGTGTCCCGGAATACTGCCGATCCACGCCCACCGAATCCTCGCCTTGTTTGGGAAACCCGGTGTCGTCCACCACCCACGCCGAATCCGGTTCCAACTCCGCAGTCATCCGCTTTCCCAACCGCGCCCAGACTTCCAGCCACTCCCAAGGGCTCTGTCCGACGAACTGCTGCATGGACTGCACATTCCCATCCGGCAGTCGGGAGGCCATCGGCTCGATCGATTTTCGTTCCCCGTCCTGAAGCAGGCCACGCACGTACAATTCGCCCCAATGCCGCCGCTCGCTGCGGCCCATCGGCTCCAGCAAGTCAAGCAGGAATCGCTCCAACCGCTGACGTGACTTGGCGATCTGATCCTCGGTCATGCCCGAACGTATCAATGTTTAAATCATAATGTCAATACTTAACGTTGTAATACTAGTGTCCTGAGTCTGAAATACGCAACACAAAACTGGCTGTCATTCTGAGCGAACGGGGCCCCGAACGTCTTTCAGTTCGGGGGTGGTGAGTCGAAGAATCTGCGGTTGTTCTTCGATGAACGTCAGACTCACCACACTGGCACGGCTTGGATTCTGCAGTTCTACAATGCGCGGTGGTGTTTCTCACGAACGTCGCCTTGACAACCGCTCGTGGTTAAGGGCGGTTCCGGGCCCGCTCCGGTTGTCATCATGAGGCGCGTTTCGTAAGATAAAACACTCAAGCGCAACAAAAGCCCGCAGGCTATTTCCGGCAAGAGTCCGCAGGCTATTTCCGGACCCGTTTGCGGTTCGGAACAGGAGATGCATGTCCATTCAAAGTGATCGTTGGATTCGGGAACAGGCGCTGCAGCACAAGATGATTGAGCCCTTCAGCGAAAAGCAGGTGTGTCAGGGAGTGATCTCCTACGGGCTCTCTTCTTACGGCTATGACCTCAGGGTCTCCGACGAGTTCAAGATATTTACCAATGTGAATAGCGCGATTATCGACCCCAAGGCATTTGACGAGCGCTCGTTTGTATCGGTGCAGGCGGCTTCGGTGATCGTTCCGCCCAACTCATTCGCTCTGGCGCGTTCCGTGGAGTATTTTCGCATCCCGCGCGACGTGCTCACGATCTGCGTCGGAAAGTCGACCTATGCGCGCTGCGGAATCATCGTGAACGTAACGCCGTTCGAGCCGGAATGGGAGGGATTTGTAACCCTTGAAATCTCCAACACCACACCTCTTCCGGCCAAGATCTATGCCAACGAGGGACTGTGCCAGATCCTGTTCTTCCAGGGCAACGAACCTTGCGAGACCAGCTACGCCGATCGTAAAGGCAAGTATCAGAACCAGCAGGGAATCGTGCTCCCCAAACTCTAGAACCGGTCTCATAAATGGCTTTGTAAAAGCACGACTTTAGTCGTGCCGCAAACGTCGCACAAGTCGCTGGGCTTTAGACCCTGAGGGCCGCCTTTCGCGATGCTAGACCATTTTAGGAGACAGCTTCTAGCCACTTCAGCGCAGCCGGCGCCTGATCGCCCCCCGCTCTTCCGCAGCCCAGCGGTTCTTCATGGGCTTCGGGCTGCTAGCGCGTAAAGCGAATGGCTGCCGCAGCCTTCGGACGGGAAGGTTTGATGGACTCAATGGGACCCAATCCGATCCGCGTGGGGCTTCTGGCCGGGGAACCGATCCGGCTCGAGGGTCTCACCACGGTTTTCGAACAGGAACCTCAGCCGGGACGGGCGCGGTTGCTTCCCGTGATTGGGAGCCTTGGGGAACTTCTGGCCGATGCAGAAATCGACTACCTGGTCATCGACCTGAGCTCGCCTTCGGGGCGGCTTGAGACCTTGGCTGAAGTTCGAGGCGCGCGCCCGCAACTGCGCTTGATCGTGATCGGTCCTGAGGGCAACGACGAACTCGTCATCGATTCAATCACGGCCGGTGCGCGGGCCTATCTCGCGGGCAGCGCGGGCCCGGATGTGGTGCGGCAGGCCATCGAGGTCGTGATCTCGGGCTCTATCTGGGCTCCGCGCCGTCTGCTTTCGCAGCTCATTGACCGGACCCTCCAAGCTTCGCGGAGCAACGGCGCCGGTTCTCCTCCGAACCTTACGGCCCGCGAGCAGGAGGTGCTCGACCTGATACTCCTGGCACGCTCCAATCGAGAGATCGCCCGCGAGCTTGGGATCGAAGAGCGCACGGTGAAGGCCCATGTCAGCAGGTTGATGCGCAAGACCGGAGCGGAAAACCGGGTTGACCTCTCCATGTGGGCGGTGAACGGGTCGCTTATACCCAGAACGGGTGCCAGAACCCGCCAAAAACCATGAACATGGGAATTCTGATTACCTATCTCTTTGAGGGTTACTAAAAGCCACAGTCCTTAAGTACTCTTGTGCTATTTAGGGGATTTCCACGACACTCGTACAGAAACAACGCAGATCTGGGGAAAGGAGTTCCCAGGCAGCATGTTTCCCATGAAGCCTGGGAACTCCTCTTTTTGCTTTCCCCATTCCGAGCTGCTCCCAGCCCCACAGCCTACCCCTCATTCAATCTCGGCATCAGACAGTGTAGGGACGGATAATGAGAATTGATGCGAGTGGACCCATCGGAGTAAATCCCTGATTGCTGCTCCCTTATCATCGTGTAAGCCGTCTATCAATTCGGCTTCTGACGCAGTGTTTGCCGCCGGCACGAGGGCGATTTGGTATCTTCAAGTTCAGTGATCGCGTAGATGCAGATTCCCTCCAGCTCTTTTGTGCCTGCGCGCCGATTTTGAATCGGTAACCCCGCTTAACCCGCGCGGTACAAGAGTGCGGAATGGAAAGGATTCACCTATGAAGAAAGCAATTGCCTCACTTTGTCTCTGCCTTTTCCTCACTTGCACTGCCTCTGCGTTCGCGGCTTCCTCCCGCGAGGATTTACAAGCGCGCATCGAGGCGGCTAAGACTGTCTTGGATCAAATTATGACCGCCCAGGATCGAACCATTCCCATGAACGTCCTGCAGCACGCAACCTGCGTGGCTGTGGTGCCGGGCATGATCAAGGGAGCCTTTGTGTTTGGCGCGCAGTACGGCCAGGGCGTAGTCACCTGCCGCACCGGTCATGGTTGGAGCGGCCCGGTGTTCATTCGCATGGCGGGTGGCTCCTGGGGGCTCCAGATCGGAGGCCAGTCCACTGACCTGGTCCTCGTCGCGATCAACAACAAGGGCATGCAGGATCTCATGAAGAGCAAGTTCAAAATCGGCGCAGATGCTTCCGCCGCCGCCGAACCCATCGGCCGCCAGGGCCAGGCCGCGACCGATTGGAAGATGAACGCGGAGCTGCTTAGCTATTCACGCGCCAAAGGCTTGTTTGCCGGGATCGACCTCGACGGCACCAGTGTTAGCCAGAACAAAGATGACACCGATACGTATTACAGCGGGGAACACACCTTCGAAGCGATTCTCAGGGGCGATATACCGGTTCCTCCCGGGGCCGAGGGTTTTGTGCGCGACGTGGCTCACAAGTTTGTAGCCGCAAGAGAAGACGCGAGCCGTTAGGCCCTAATAGAACTGCAGACAATGGGCGGCCGAAGAAGAGCCGCCCTTGTTTTGTGCATCTTCGACCCCAGGAATACATGCGTGCGAGCGAGCTGGCAGACATTCGCTTCGCCGGCATGCCCTACACTTGATCTTTGCCGATTACGATGTTGGAAAAGATCGAGTATTGGCTGGTGCTGGGGGCTGTGCGCCCCCTGGGCCACATGCCGCGTGCTTTGGCGCGCCTGTTTGCCGAAGCGCTGGCCGCGACCGTTTACCGCCTGTTTGGCCGTCTTCGCCGCGTCGGCGAAACGAATCTGAAGTTCGCCCTCCCGGAGCTCTCCGCGGAGCAGAGAAGAGCGACGCTGCGGGGGATGTATCGGTATCTGGGCTGGCAGCTCGTCGAATTCTGCCGCATGAGCCGCTATACCGCCGAAAACACGCAGGACTGGATTCGCACCGAGGGGTTGGAGCACTATCTGGCAGCCAAAGAGCGCGGAAAAGGTGTACTGGTGCTTACCGGGCATCTGGGCGCGTGGGAGCTGTCCAGTTTTTATCACTCGCTGATGGGCTATCCCATGGGGATGGTCATCCGGCGACTCGACAATCGGTTACTCGATCAGTTCGTCAATGGCATCCGCTGCCTGCACGGCAATCGGGTGCTCCACAAGGATGATTTCGCGCGCGGCCTGCTGACTGCGATGCGCAGCGGAGATACGGTCGGCATCCTGATGGATACCAACATGACGCCGCCGCAGGGTGTGTTTGTAGACTTTTTCGGCCGTAGGGCGTGCACCGCTGCAGGACTGGCGCGCGTGGCGCTGAAGACCGGGGCCGCGGTTTTGCCGGGTTTTATGCTTTGGGAGCCGAGGGAGCGCCGTTATGTTTTGCATTTTGGCCCGGAACTTCACTTTGAAAAGACCGGCGATCACGAAGCGGACATTCTGGCCGCGACGCAGCAGTGCAATGATTCGCTGGAGTCGTGGATTCGAAGGTATCCTGACCAGTGGCTGTGGATTCACCGTCGCTGGAAGACAAGGCCCCCCGGCGAACCGCCTCTCTATTAGAACGGTTCGCATAGATGGCTTTGTAAAAGGGCACGACTTTAGTCGTGCCGCAAACGTGGCATCGATCGCTGGGCTTTAGCCCCTGAAGGACGCCTTTCGCGGTGCTAGACCATTTAGGAGAGAGGTACTGGCACGGTGAGTTGAGATTCAGCACGGCGGGGCTGTCATCGCGAGGAAAATGCAATAACTGTCATCCAGAGCGATGAGCAATCGTGGACGAAACCGTTCGACTCGCATTCCGGTTCAAATGAATAGACAGGGACCGAGAAAGGAGGCACAAAATGACCCTAAGTGAACTGGTTGAGCAATTGGGTGGCACTGTGGCGCAGGGCGACCCCGACCTTGTCATTGATGGTGTGAACTCCACCGAGCTCGCAAACCCTTTTGACCTTGTGTTTGCAGAGGACAAGGCATCGGCTGCCAAGGCATTTGAGAGCTACGCGGGGGCCGTCGTACTGCGGCCGCACAGTGTCGATTACTTTCCCGGCAAGCCGGTAATCGAGGCCGCGCAGCCGCGCCTCTGGTTCGCACAGGCCGCGAAGCTGTTGGCAGCGCCGCCGCCCGGCACGGGCGTTCATCATGCGGCGGTGGTTGCGCCGGATGCTGTGCTCGCTTCCCGTGTTACGGTCGCCGCCGGCGCCATCATCGAGACGGGCGCGCACATCGGCGCGGGAACCCGCATCGAAGCCGGCGCAATCATTTCCCAGGGGGTGCGGATCGGCGCTCATTGCCGTATCTATCCGAATGCGGTGCTCTATTCCGGGACCACCCTCGGCGATCGTGTCGTGGTTCACGCCGGAGCGGTTCTTGGAGCGGATGGATTCGGCTATGTGCGCGATGACATCTCCGGCGCATACACGCAATTTCCGCAGCAGGGAACGCTGGTGATCGAGAACGATGTGGAGGTCGGCGCCAACTCAACTGTTGATCGCGGAGCACTGAGGGAAACACGAATCCGGCGGGGAACGAAGATCGATAACCTGGTGCACATCGGCCACAACTGCGATATCGGAGAGGATGTGATCCTCGTCGCTCTGACCGGAATCTCAGGCTCCTGCACGGTGGGCAATGGTGCGGTCATCGCGGGGCAGGTGGGCATCGGCGACCATGTCCATATTGGCCCCGGCGTGATTCTCGGCGGGCAGGCCGGCGTCCTGAGCGGCAAGACCCTGACCAACGAGGGACTGAGGCCCGGCACCGTGCTGTGGGGCACTCCGGCGCGTCCGTTGAAACAGGTTCTTCGGGAACAAGCCACCCTGGCCCGGATGGTGAAGCGCGCGCGCCCTGCTGCAGAATGACGCTCAAGATGAGCAGAATCAGTTATCGGACAAGACCGGGCGACCCGGCAAAATCATGCAAGGAGACGGGTGGGGAATTCGAGAGGGATGAAAAGGAACGCAATCGGCATCGTGGGAATTGCGCTGGCCATCGTAGTTGCAGTCCTGATGGCGAGCGTGAAAACCACCTCGTTTGTGCGCGCGTCCCTTCAGTTCGATGGGGCAATGATCGTCGTGATCCTGGGCCTCATCGCCGCGGTGCGCGGCTCGTTGCTGTGGCTGGTTCTAAGCGCCATCGGAATCGCGGAAATTGCACTCATTCTCTTCAGGTGACGATTGGCCAATGAGGCAAAAAGAAAAGAGAGGAAAGGGAAATCGGCGATGATCAGGTTTGCAGTTCCCCTGCTGCACGTTTCGAATGCATCCGCGGCTCTGGAGTTTTATTGCACGCGTCTCGGATTTCGGCTGGAGTTTTCGCATCGGCCGGACGGCGTGGAGGCTGACCCCTGCTACATGGGCATTTCGCGCGACGGGGTGTGGATGAATCTTTCTTCGTTCAGCGGGGATGGTGTTGCAGGAAGTGTCGCGAACCTGATGGTAGATGATGTCGACGGTCTGCATGCGGAGTTCGTGGCGAAGGCCGTTACAATCGACTTGCCGCCGGTTGACCAAACCTGGGGCAGCCGCGAAATGTATGTGAAGGACGCCGATCGCAACTGCCTGCGCTTTATTCAGGAGCGCACGTCGTCTGAATAAGGGCGTCTCGGATTCTTCGTGCGGATCTAGTGTCCTGAGTCTGAAATACGCAACACAAAGCTGGCTGTTATTCTGAGCGAACGGGGCCCCGAACGTCTTTCAGTTCGGTGAGTCGAAGAATCTGCGGTTGTTCTTCCATGAACTTCAGACTCACCCCACTGGAACTACTTGCCGTTCGGGAAGGGTTCCGTCTTCAGCGAGCCGTCGCGCTGCTTGATGAGCATCTGCACCTTGCCTTCGGCGGCATCGAGTTCCTGTTTGCAGGCGGCGGAAAGCCCTACGCCTTCTTCGAAGAGCTTGAGCGAATCTTCGAGGCTGAGGTCGCCCTTTTCCAGCTGATCGACGATGGTTTCGAGCTTCTTGAGCGACTCTTCAAAGGACGGCATAGTCCTCACTCCATTTCAACATTGGCCTCGGGCAGCACGCTGGCGATGACTTCGGCAGCAGCGGTATAGCGGCCGAACGGAGCGCTGACCTGCACGCCCTGCACCATCGGGCGCACCGCTTCCAGCATCTCCTGCGCAATCTGGATGCCCTCCTGCCGCGCGGCGTCGGGCGTGTCCGCCTGGGCCATGCGCAGCATGATCTCCTCGGGCATCGAGACGCGCAGATCGTTCTTCATGAACTCCGCGTTGCGCAGGCTGGTCAGCGGCCAGATGCCGGCGATGACCGGAATGCGGAAGCCCTCGATCCGCTTGCAGAAACTCTTCCAGCAGGCGCAGATCGAAGACCGGCTGGGTGATGGCGTATTCCGCGCCCGCTTCAACCTTGTAGGCGAAGCGGCGCAATTCGTGCTCGATGTCGGGCACGCCGGGATTGGCAGCAACGCCGATGGTGAAGTTGGTGCTGGCGCCAATCGAGTTCGATCCGATGTCCAGGCCGTGATTCAGCCGCCGCACGATGTTGACCAGTCCGATGGCATCCACGTCAAACACTGCAGTCGCGTCAGGATAATTGCCCAGCTTGGGCGGATCGCCGGTGAGGCAGAGAATGTTGTGCAGCCCGATCGACGAAGCGCCCAGCAGATCCGACTGGATGCTGAGAGAATGTTGCGGTCGCGGCAGGTGTAATGCAGAACCGTCTCGATGCCGGTGTGCTGCTGAATCTGGATGCACAGGCTCTGCGCGCTCATGCGCGCCGAGGCGCGCGGCGAGTCGGGCACATTGATGGCGTGCACGCCGAGCTGCGCCAGCAGCGCGCGCCTTCGATCTCCTTGGTGCAGTCGATGCCGTTGGGCGGCACAATCTCCACCAGCGTGACAAAGTTGCCTTGCTCCACAAGCGACGCCGATGCGCGAGCGCTGGCCCAGCGGCGCCGGCGGCGTCTCGGTAGTGATCGGACGCCGTCGCGCCGCCCTCGACCACGCGCGCCTGCGCATCGATGGCGCGCATGGCCGAGCGCATGGCGCGAATGTGGTTGGGCGTGGTGCCGCAGCAGCCGCCCACAATCTGCGCGCCGGCGGCGATGGCCTTGCGCGCAAAGCTGGCCATGTACTCGGGCGAGCAGAGATAGATGTTGCGGCCTTCGACGGCGCGCGGCATGCCGGCATTGGGCATCGCAGCCAGCGGCAGCGTGGTGGCGCCGCGCATGGCTTCAATGGCGGTCAGCACCGTGGCTGGGCCGGTGGAGCAGTTGACGCCGATCGCGCCCGCGCCCCACTCGGTCAGCAGCGCCGCGGCCTGCTGCGGCGACGAGCCGTCGAGGCAGTTGCTCTCGTCGTCCACCGTGACCATCACCAGCACGGGCAGATCGGGCGCCGTTTCCTGGCGGCCAGCAGCGCTTCGCGCGCTTCGTTCAGGGCGGGCATGGTTTCGATGATCAGCAGGTCGACGCCGGCGTTCGGCCAGCGCGCGAATCTGCTCGGCGAAAGGCGGCGCGCGCTTCGTCGAGGCCGGTCTTGCCCAGCGGCTCAAGGCGCACGCCCAGCGGACCGACCGATCCCGCCACCCAGGCCTCGCCGGCCTGCTTCTCCTTCAGATGCTCCACGGCCTGCGCGGGCAAGCTGCACCCCGGCGGCGTTGATCTCCGCCACCTTGCCGGCCAGCCCGTGCCGCGCCAGCCGGAAGCGGTTGGCGCCGAAGGTGTTGGTTTCCAGAATCTCCGCGCCGGCCTGCAGATACTCCTCGTGGATGGAGAGAATCAGGCCGGGGTCGGAGAGGTTCAGCTCGTCGTAGCAGCGGTTGATGAAGACGCCGCGCGCGTAGAGCACGGTGCCCATGGCGCCGTCGGCGAGCACCGGACGGTTGGCGAAGATGTCGGCGAACTGCGTCATTCTGTTGCCATGCTAAGGCACCGGGGCCGAGCCGCGCCAGCAGACCTGGGCTCGCTTTGTTATACTTCGGGAGTCATAAGCAGTGGTCGGAACCGGTTCCGGGCGGCGTCATTCGTGCCTCCGTTCAGGGAAGCGGCAATCGCCATCGATTCGATTCACGCTGCGGCTGCGGTTCGCTCCGCGCTTTCCGTCGAGGTAAGGGATTTTGAAGAAGAGAAGTCTTTGGTTGAGCGCCGCCGGGGCCCTGGTGGTTGCAGTCGCGCTGGCGGGATGTGGTACCACAACCTATTTTGCCGGCCGTAATCTGCCCCCCAGCGGCTTGACCAACCGCGTTCTGATCGCGATCCAGAACCCCAGCGCCTCTGACCAAGGGCGCGCTGCAGATTGTCGACGCCTATTACGACATCCGCTACGCAGCTACAACAACATCAACGTGACCTTTTCGCATCTCCGGCTATTCGGGCGCGCTTCCCATCACCATCCAGAACATGCCCGAAGAGCAGCTTGGCGCCGTCTACGGCTCCGGCGACGGCAGCTTCACTCTCATCAACTATGCCAAGGAAACCACAAACGGCGCCGTATCGGGCCTGAACGGCTCCTTCTTCCAGCATCTTCATCACCCGCAACCAGACCTACGTTTTTGCGCCAGCCAGCAATCGCACGTGCTTACCGTGGTGAACCAGACCACGAGCGCAGTCGTATCCGCTCAGTCTGCCCGGCGTCTACCGCGTCAGCGTGAACCCCGGCGGCTCAGTGGCCCTGGCCTTCGTGCAGAATTCGAACTACATCTATTACTCCGCGCAGCTCACTGCGGCGCAGACCATCGCGTACTCGGCGGCTCCACCACCTGGCCCAAGGCGCGCAGTGGATTGCGAGCCGCAGAATGCGCCCGGCTGGTGCCTCTTCCAGGCACAGAGCCCCGATCCAGCGACGCGACCGGCAACTCTATGGCGCCCGCTGACGCTTCGACCGGCCCGTGAAAGCGGTGTTTTCTGCCGACGGCGGAACCGCCTACGTGCTGAATTGCGGACCGGAATGCGGCGGCACCAACGCTTCAGTGTCGTGCTGCCGGTGGCGCCCATGATCTTCCTCTCCGGGCAAGCATCGGGGACACTGCCTACTTCCGCTGCCCTTGCCAGCGACTGCTCCGCGGCCGCCGGCGCCAGCTCATGTACCCTCTTGATTCCCGGCGGCGCCAGCAATGCACTGGTGACTGCCTCGACGATGTATGTCGTCGGCCAGCAGCTTACCGCCGGACGGCCTGTTCACCGGCAATCTGACGGTAGTGAACCTGAGCCCCTCGGGCACCAGCACGATCACCGCCAGCGGCCCCGATCGATCAGCGACGGCGAGCCCGGCGCCGTCAGCCGCATGAATCTGGCCGACGACAACACGCTGTGGATCGGCATGACCAAGTGCAACAACGGCGCGAGCGCTGCCGACGGGCCAGCCTTACGGCTGCCTGACGATGTTCAACACGTCAACCAACTCGGTCACCATGATCGAGCCGTATCTGGGCGATGCGACCGGGATCGCCGCTGTTCTCGGCCTGCACAAGGTCTATGTGGCGGAGGGCGGGCAGGTGTATATCTACTCCACCGTCGATGGCTCGTCGATCAACAACCAGTATGTGACCGTGACCGGAACGGCGTACGACGTGGCCTTCATGGACGCGCAGACCGACGCCGACAACACCGTCTACTGATCTGCATGATCGCAAACGCCGAATCGCTTCCGGCTGATGTGCTGGCCATCGCCGCCCATCGCGACGATGTGGAGCAGACCTGCGGCGGAACCCTGCTGCGCATGGCAGCGCGCGGGCTGCGCACCGCCATTCTCGACCTGACCCAGGGCGAAGCCGGAACCCGCGGCACCGCAGAGGAACGCGCCAGCGAAGCCGCTGAAGCAGCGCGGCTGCTCGGCGTGAGCTGGCGGCAGGCTCTCGACCTGCCCGACGGCGCGATCGAGAATACCCTCGAAAATCGAATCAAGATCGTGCGCGTTCTGCGCCTGCTGCGCCCGCGCGTGGTCATTCTGCCCTATTGGCAGGCGCGCCATCCCGACCACGCCATCGTGGCCACGCTCGGCTACGAGGCCTGCTTTCTTTCCGGTCTGGCGAAGGTTGAGACGGGCGATTCCGCGGACGGACCTTCGGCAGCGGGGAGCTTACCGCATCGCCCTTTCAAGATCGTCTACGCCAGCCTCTATGCCGATGTGCGGCCCAGCTTCATCGTCGACATCACGCAGTTTCATTGAGCAGCGTCACGCCGCTCTGATGGCCTATCGCTCGCAGTACGCCAATCAGTCTGCCGGCAGCGGCCTGTTTGTTCCCGAAGAAGAGATTCGCGAGCGCACCTTTGCCGAGGCGCGCCACTACGGCCTGCTGGCCGGCGTACGATACGGCGAACCGTTTGTGCAAAAGGAAGTAGGGCTGGTGGACGATCTGACCTTGCTGCCAGTTCAATCGATCTAGAACCTGTCTCATAAATGGCTTTGTAAAAGGGCACGACTTTAGTCGTGCCGCAAACGTCGCGTAAATCGCTGGGCTTTAGCCCCTGAGGGACGCCTTTCGCGGTGCTAGACCATTTATGAGACAGCTTCTAGAGCCTGTTATGAAGTTTGCACCAAGATAGGTGCTTACGTTGGCGGCCGATCCTATCCAGAATGGAAGGATGGCAAGCAAGGAGAAAGTCGGTTATCCGAGCGATGTTTCCGATGAGGAGTGGGCGTTTGTGCTGCCTTATCTGCTGCTGAGTCGGGAGGACAGCGCCCATCGAGAACATGATCTGCGATCGGTTTTCAATGGCGTTCGCTACATTGCGCGGACCGGCAACCAATGGCGGTTCATGCCGCACGATTATCCTCCGTGGCCTGCGATCTATCAGCAGATGCAGCGCTGGATGCGGGCCGGATGCTTTGAGCGTCTGGTCGAAGACACGCGCATTCTGTTGCGTGAGTTTGCCGGACGCAAGGGTCAGCCGACGGCAGCGTGTATCGACAGTCGCACGCTGCAATCTACGCCTGAGAGTGGTGCGCGGGCAGGCTACGACGGCGCCAAACGGCGCAAGGGCTCGAAGGTCCACATCGCTGTGGACACGTTGGGCCACCTGCTTGCGCTGTCGGTGACCCCGGCCGATCAGGGCGATCGCGCCCAGGTCGAGGCACTTGCCCAAGACATGCAACAGGTGACCGGAGGCACGGTCGAGATGGCTTATGTCGATCAGGGCTACACCGGGCCGACTGCGGCGGAGGCCGCCCAGAGCCACGGCATCCGTCTTGAAGTCGTCAAACACCCCATGGCTAAACGCGGTTTTGTGCTGCTGCCGCGCCGATGGGTGGTCGAGCGAAGCTTCGCCTGGGCCGCCCGCTTCCGCAGACTCGTGCGCGACTACGAACGGCTCGACACTACGCTCAAGGGATTTCATTACGTCGCCTTCGCATGCCTCATGATCGCCAATATGTTCAAACAACTCGCAGGAACTTCATAACAGGCTCTAGGTCTCTGACCGTGTGATTTTGTCTCTTTTGTAGCCGAACTTTCGGCGTGCCTTTGAGCGGGTAAACTGCCAGTTGATTGTGACACGGGCGCGGTTCACTTTCTGATTCCATGCCTGTGCCTCCCGTTGTAATTCCGGGAGTGACGGGATTCTTCTCCGGCCCAGGCATTGGCGGGAGAACAAGCTGATCTCGATTTCCGCCTGGTTGAGCCAGCTGCCGTGTTTCGGTGTGTAGTGCACGGTGAACCTGTCCCACAGCAAGCCACCGATGTTCTCTCCGAACCGCTCCACCAGCGCCGTGCGCGTGTGCGAACTCAGATTGTCCATGACCAGGTGGATGGTATCGGCCTCTGGGTAGCTGGCTACGATCTCCACGAGGTAATCGGCGAACTCCGGCGAGGAACGGCTTGGAGTTGCTTTGGTGAAGTGCTTTCCCGCCTGGGGCTGTACTCCACAGAAGACGTTGGCCGTGCCCTGGCGTTTGTACTCCGAGTCGCGCCGGGCAATCCGGCCCGGCCGCATGGGCCGTGGAGGACGGACGTCGGCATGCAGTACCACCGGTTTCTCATCCACGCAAACCACCGGCTCTTTTTCCGACAATGGCTTTTCATATAGAGACAGCACATCTTCCATGCGGGTGATGTACTCCTCATTTAGATCCGCGACGCACCAGCTTTTTTTCCCGCCACGGTTTCAATTCGTGGTTCTGGAGAAGGATGCGAATCGTCTCCCGGCCCACATGCGGTGCCAGCTTTCGCTTCATCGCTTCCTCGGCAATCAGGCGCACGCTCCACCGCGCAGCACCCAGTGGAGCAGGACCACACACCATGGCGATGATCCGCTGACTCTGACCGGCGTCCAACGCTGGCTGCTTGCCGGGCCGCGCCTTTTCGTACAACGCCGACCCCAGCCCCTCTTCTTCATAACGCCGGGCAACGGCCCGCACCGTTTTTGGTGCCACACCAGTATTGGCGGCTACCTGTACAGCCTTCTGGCCGCCGTCGAGCAGGCGCAGGATCGAAGCCCGTCGCAGCACACGCACCGACTCCTGACCCTTACTCAGCATCGATGCAACTTTCTGCCGATCCTTCCTCCGCAATTGAACATGCACACGATGGTAGCTCTGCATGTCTCCACTATGCGCACCTTTTGCACGTCAGGAAAGTAATCAAAAAGGTACATATTCACGCGGTCATAGACCTAGTGTCCTGGTTGTTTTTCGATGAACTTCAGACTCACCACAGTAGGTTCAATCGATTTAATACAGTCAACGCCGGGCGGGTAGTCAGCAGGGCGAGCCCCTACGCCGAACGGTAAAAGAGATTCTTGCTCGGAGTGCCCTGCGCCGAAGGCGGTTGCGGCGCCTGTTCGGTGAGGATCTGAATTTTCCGCAGCAGATCTGCCGGATGCACCGGTTTTGAAAGAACCTCAAAGTGATGACCGGCTTTGCTCGCGCTCTCGAGAAAATCTTTGGTGAGAGCTTGTCCGGAGAAGAGAATCACCTTGCAATTCGGCCATGCTTCCTGCACCTGGGTGGCCAGTTCGATTCCCGAGAGCGAGGGCATTACCACGTCGGAAATCAGCAGATCAGGGCAATCGACCCGGCTGGCCCGCAAGGCTTCCCGGGGTTCGACGAACGATGTGGCATTGAATCCGCTATTGCTCAAGATTGTGGCCAATGTCGAGGCAATTACGGGCTCGTCGTCGACGACAAATATTCGGCGAAGTTTCTGCGAATCAGGCATAAAACTTCCTCTTTCCGGCGCCAGGGGCTGACGAGCCGCGGACCAAGGGCCCATCAGCGCCCCGGACGTCCAGACAAAATCTCCAGGGGTAAGCCGATACTGATAACTTAAGTAATAGATGCGTCAAAGTATGTCTCGTATCGGACAAAATGGGCCAATTTTTCCACAGTTTTCTGTGGAAAAAAGCAATATAAATTTTCTATGAACCTTCGGGTTGATCCGACGAATGTTCCGCGCAGTCATGCCGCGAAAATGCCAGTAAAAGCTCGTCGCGGCGCTTTTGAACTGGGGGCCTTTGACTGGAGCAGGGATGCGTCCATTCGCATTGGCTGCACGACCAAGCCTCGATCTCTTCTCGATGAACCTTCATCAGTTGTCTTTGGATCACTATTGAAGTCTATTCCCACAAGACGCTTGCACTGCATACAAGTCTGTCATTCCAACCGACGCGAAGCGGAGTGGAGGAACCTGCATTTTCTCTGCTCATGAGACCCACGATGCCGCTCCGGTCTCTGCTGGCGCGGTTCGATTTGCAAAAACTCACCGCGCCGCGCGCTACACTGAATTCCACCATGGTTTTCGTCCTCGACAACTACGACTCGTTCACCTACAACCTCGTCCAGTACCTTGGCGAGTTGGGCGCTCGTGTTGAAGTGCGGCGCAATGATGAGGTTACGATAGAGGAGGTTGAAGCCCTCAAGCCCGAGCGCATTCTCCTGTCGCCGGGCCCATGCACGCCGGGCGAGGCAGGCATCCTGGTGCCGCTCATTCGGCAAATGGCGAAATCGCCGCGGCGGCTTCCGATTCTCGGCGTTTGCCTGGGCCATCAGGCGATCGGCGAAGCCTTCGGCGGCAAAGTGGTGCGCGCGCACAGCCTCATGCATGGCAAGACGAGCCCTGTCGAACACGACGGCAAGGGGATTTTCGCCGGCCTGCCCACCCCGCTGATCTGCACCCGCTACCACTCATTGATTGTGGCCGAAGAGTCGCTTCCTGCGGAGCTTACCGTCACTGCACGCACGCCGGATGCCAATGGATCGGGAAAACCTGAAACTTCGGTCATCATGGGCCTTCGGCATCGCTCGCTGCCTATCGAGGGCGTGCAGTTTCATCCGGAAAGCGTCCTCACCGAAGGCGGAAAACAGATGATCCGCAACTTCCTGGAAATGTAGCGGGATGCGAGTCCCTCCATTGCGCCAATGTTCTCGCTCGAAGTCGTCACGGTGCACGGCTGCACTGTGGGTAGCGGGAGCAGGATTGCTGCTGTCGTCCCCGCTTGGCGCGCAAACAGCCCCCGCATCTCCGGATCCCGCCACGGTAGCGGCCGCGCCGTCGGCGACTCCCTTGGCCATCGTCCCGCTCGACAGTAACAATGCCGGAAGCGCCGCAGCGGTTACCGGCGCGTTGCAGGTAACAGGAGGCAAAGCGCTCATCGCGGCCAGCGGAACTGTCACCTCCGGCGCGGCGACGACTGAGGTGCTCTTGCCGCATCGCGGGACTCTGCGGGTGTGCGCCTCAACGACGGTGAAGCTCGCCGCTGACTCGAGCGTGCCCTCCGGCGACACGCCCGGCCTGATGATGGCGCTGGATCATGGCGCCGTAGAGACCAGTTTCGCAACCGGACGCAATGCCGATATTCTGCTCACCCCTGACTTCCGCATTCTTATCGGCGGACCGGGCGCGGCGGACGTGAAAGTGAGGCTGGGCGATCACGGCGATACTTGCATCGACAATCCTGGGCTGAATGCGCCCTACGTTTTGGTGACCAGTGTCTTCGATGGCAGCGATTACCGCGTGCAGCCAGGCCAGCGCGTGATGTTCCAGCACGGCAGCCTGCACGAGGTGGTCGATCAGGAGAAGGAGCCTTGCGGGTGTCCTGCGCCGCCGCATCCGGGCAGCAACGAGTTTCCGTTGGCGCAAAGCGCGGGCCTGGCGCCGCTTCCGCCGCCTGCTCCGGCGCCTGCGGAAAATAAAGGCGGTGGCTCGGGTCTGACCGAACCGCTGGTTTACAAGAGTCCCGATCATCCGGCTCCCGCGGTGACGATCGCTTCTCCGGAACCTTCAGTCAGTGCCAATGTGCCTTCGACGCCAGTTGTACCCAAGGAGAAAAAGAAGAGCGGCTTCTTTGGCCGGGTCGGTCATTTCTTCCGCCGACTCTTTGGCGGAGACTAACAACAGGAATCATTGAATTTCAGGCTCAAATCAGCTCAGGCTGGCGGCGAACGCGGCGGCGGCGGCGCATGTACTATGAATGAGGTCCAGCTTCGGCTGGGAGCAAGAGCCGCCCTCGGGCGCTTCTTTCTTAATGGTCTTTTTCGCCTGAAGTTCTATGGAAAAATGGAGAAAATCGTCTCATTTAACACTACGGTAATCTAAATCTAGGTTACTTCCAGGTAGGGGGTAGGGGGTATGCCCTTCTGGTTAGCCGCGGTTCCCGGTCACGGTTCAAGAGCGTGTTCCTGTCCTTATCCTGCGCCAACCGGGATTAATTATCTGCAAATCCCCGGACAATAAATTGATCCCATTTCGATGAGATGGAAGATCATCCCGACCACTGCCCACTGCCCACTGACCACTGCCCACCGATCACCGATCACTGAACCACTGATCACTGCTTTTCACATCTCCCGCGCGTGCTCGATGGCTCGAATCACGGCTTGCGCCTTATTGAGGGATTCCTGGTGTTCGGCCGCGGGCACCGAGTCGGCCACGATGCCGGCGCCGGCCTGAACGTAGCCCTTGCCATCCTGTGTCAGCAGCGAGCGAATGGCGATACACGAGTCCAGATTGCCTGAGAAGTCGGCGTAGAGCACGGCCCCACCATAGGTCCCACGGCGCGAAGGCTCCAGCTCCTCGATGATTTCCATGGCCCGCACCTTGGGTGCGCCGCTCAGGGTGCCGGCAGGGAAGCAGGCCCGCAGCGCATCCACCGCGGTGAGTTCCGGCTTGAGGCGTCCTTCGATGGTGCTCACAATGTGCATCACGTGGGAGTAGCGCTCGACGAACATCAGCCGATCGACCTTGACAGAGCCAAACTCGCTCACGCGGCCAACATCGTTGCGGCCCAGATCAACCAGCATGACGTGTTCGGCGCGCTCCTTTTCGTCGCTCATCATCGCATCTTCGAACGCCTGATCCTCTTTTTCATTCGCTCCGCGTGGCCGCGTTCCGGCGATGGGACGATACTCCACCTTGCCGTCGTGTACGCGGACCAGCAGTTCCGGCGAAGAGCCCGCCAGTTCCAACGGCGCCTGCTCCGTTGACGCTTTTGATTTTTTGGAGGAGGTTCTTGCCTTGTCAGGCTGCCCGCCCAGAGGGCCTTCCGGCGTGCAGCGCAGAAAGTACATATAGGGGCTGGGGTTCACGGTGCGCAGCGAGCGATACACCTGAAAGCTGTCTGTGTCGGGCGTGACGTCGAAGCGCTGCGAAAGCACTGCCTGAAAGATGTCGCCGGCCGCAATATATCGCTTGATTCGCTTCACAGCGGCCAGAAAGTCCGGCTTGCTGGTGCGGTACTTCACCTTCAACTTTGTCTTGCCCTTGACGGCCGGCAGCTTGGGCAGAGGATTTCTCAGGCGCCTTTCGAGTTTTGCCATGCGCTTGACGGCTTTTTCGTAGGCTGCGGCAGGGGTGTCGAGGGTTGTATCGGCAGTCACCACAAGCCAGATCTGTTTGCGCACATGATCGAATGCCAACACCTCATCGAAGAAGAGGAGACAGGCATCGGGCACGCCCAGCTCATCCTTTGCGAACTGAGGGAGGCGCTCGACCTGTCGCACCGCGTCATAGGCAAAAAAGCCGACAGCCCCGGCAGTAAACGGAGGCATCCCCGAGAGGCGCGCCGGATTGTGCCCGCCCAACGCATCGCGGAGCACGTTGAAGACATCGCCCTCGATGCGGGTGGTTTTTTTGCCTTCGGTGATGGCGATGTTCCGTCCACGGGCCACGATGCGCTTGTAGGGGTTCAGTCCGATAAAGGTGTAGCGGCCCACCTGTTCGCCACCCTCGACCGACTCCAGCAGAAAGCACTCGCGCTCGTGCCACGCTGTCCGCAAAAAAGACGAAACAGGCGTCTCCAGATCGGCGGTGAGGGTGCGGTACAACGGCACGAGCGTGTGTTCTTTGGCGAGCGCGAGGAACTCCCTGCGGCTGGGCTGGATGAGATCGGATGAGGCTTTCACAGACACCAGTGTACTTGTTCGCGATTATAGGTTTCGATGGGGATAAGCCCCGAGCCAATCTGTAAGCTCATCAGCGCTGAGGGGAGGGCTGAACAGGTAGCCTTGCGCTCCGTCGCAGCCCATTTCGCGCAGCAGGATCAATTGCTCCCGGGTCCTTACGCCTTCCGCCATCACTTCAAGGTGCAGCTCATGGCCCATTTCGATGATTTTCTCTACCATGACGCGATCGCTGTCGTTGGCATGCAGATTCTCGATCAGGCTCTTGTCGATCTTCAATTCCGTTGCCGGGACATTCTGCAACTGGCGCATCATGGCGTAGCCGGTGCCGAAGTCATCGATCGAAAGCTGAATCCGCTTCATGCGCAGCCGGGTTAGAACGTCGAGGGTGCGCGAAAGCTCGTGAATGAGGCCGGTTTCTGTGATTTCGACAACGATCTTCTCGACCGGGAAACGGTGCTTTGCGGCAAGCTCCATGAGGATATCGGGGAAGCGCAGATCGCGAAGCGTATGCACCGAAGCGTTCAACGAGAGGCGTGGTAGAGTCCCATCCTTCGCGGCGAAATTCTTCATTTCGCGCAAGCCGCATTCGGCGCTGAGCCAGCAAAGCTTGTCCATGAGCCCGAGAGCCTCGGTGCGGGCGATGAAGCGATCGGGAAAGATGAGACCCAATTCCGGATGCTGCCAGCGGGAAAGTGCCTCGAAGCCGGTAACCTTTCCTGTGGCGATGCTGATCTGTGGCTGATAGTAGAGCACAAACTCGTCGCGCTCAAAAGCAAGCTGCAGTTCCTCGTCGGGGATGGCAATCTCGGGGCGCGCGGCATAGGTCGCCGGGGGTTCGCCCATGGTATGCGCTTCCAGAACCGCCTTCAGGGCAGTCAAGGGGAAAGGTTTCTGCAGATGTCCGACCACAGAGAGGCCCAGCGTGTGCGCCAGCTTCTCGGCAATCTCAATCACTCGCTTGTCCATCCCGCTCATCAGGACAATGCGCGCCCTGCATCTCTGCTCTCCGAGCAATCTCAAGACCTCGATGCCGTCCATAGTGGGCATCATGAGATCAAGCAGGATGAGCGTTGTCGCGGAGGGTATAAGGCTCAGGTACGAGGTTGCATCCTTGGTGGCAACGCAATCCAACCCCATGGCCTTGGCCGCGGCAGAGACAATGTCGCCCACGACTCGATCGTCGTCGATGACCAGCACCCTATCCACGGTTGGCATTGCCTCTCCAGCTTTCGCGAGCGTGTTCTCCCGTGAGACAGACGGGGTTATGAATTGTCATGAACGCGACGCAACAATCTGTCCTGAGTTTAACTTAGCCCGTAAAGGTTTGTGTCCGTTTTGTCACCTTACATCTATCTACAGGTAACTGAGCCGTCATGGGTCACCAATGTGACTTACCCTTGGCGGCGCGGAGCTGGAAGGGAAAGTACGACTCGATAGTCGCTGGAAAAGGCCGCGGAGCAGGTGAAGGGCGGTGCCGGCCGAAGAAGGGCACGCGGAATTCCTTGTTCAACCCAATTCGGGGGAGAGGTGTTCCTCTTTGGCGAACCCTATCCATCTGCTGGCGCGGGGTTCCCAGGGAGGTTCCGAAAGGGGACTCAACGGGCTCTTCAAGGCTTGACGAAGGCTCGCTCCGGGCCTAGACTCACATGGGTTTGGGCACTTTACCGATTCAGGTCGCGCCCAATACCCCGGCTTGGTTGCGCGTAGCGCAGACCGGGTTGTAAGAAAGATCCCGGATAACCGGGGAAATTCTGTCGCATCTGACATTTGCAGGTGGATCGGCTCGCTGGACCATCGCACGACGACACGCAGAAGGAATTGGAGAATGTATGCCAACGGCAACCCCGGTAGTCACTTTGGACCAGGAGATCAATCCCTGGGAAGCCCAGAGTGCGCGGTTTGATTTTGCAGCACGCAAGCTGAATTTAGATGAAGGTCTCTGGAAGTTGCTCAGGACTCCCGCACGCGAGATTATCGTGCACTTTCCCGTAACCATGGATGATGGCCGCATTGAGATATTCACCGGGTTCCGGGTTCAACACAACATCGCCCGCGGCCCCGCCAAGGGCGGCATCCGCTACTCGCCCGACGTAACCCTTGATGAAGTGCGCGCTCTGGCAAGCTGGATGACCTGGAAATGCGCTGTAGTCAACATACCGTTTGGCGGCGCCAAGGGCGGAGTGATCTGCGACCCAAGAACCATGAGCCAGGGCGAACTGGAACGCATGACGCGCCGCTACACGTCGGAGATCATCGACTTTATCGGGCCCGAAAAGGACGTTCCCGCGCCCGACATGAATACCAATGAGCAGACCATGGCCTGGATCATGGATACCTACTCCATGCACATGGGCAGGACGGTGACCAGCGTGGTTACCGGCAAGCCGCTGAATATCGGCGGCTCGCGGGGCCGCATCGAGGCCACTGGACGCGGCGTGATGGTGGTCTGCGATGAAAGCATGCGCTATCTCAAGCTGCCCATCGAGGGATGCCGGGTCGTCATTCAGGGATTTGGCAACGTGGGTTCCAATACCGCCCGACTAATGATGGAGCACGGTTACAAGATCGTCGGTATCGCCGAGAAGGAAGGCGGACTGTGTAACCCGAACGGTATCGATATCCATCAACTCATCGAATACAAGTACCGCAACAACACGACGTTGGGATTCCGCGGCGCCGACGCGATGCCGAGCGAAGAACTGTTGGTGTCCGACTGCGACATCCTTATCCCCGCCGCGACCGAAAACGTGATCACCAGTCGCAACGCCGACAAGATCAAGGCGCGCATCGTGGTGGAGGGCGCCAACGGTCCCACAACCGCCGTTGCCGACGAGATCCTGTCAGAGAAGCGCATCTTCGTTGTGCCCGATATTCTGGCCAACGCGGGCGGCGTGACTGCGAGTTATTTTGAATGGGTGCAGGACCGGCAGGGCTACTTCTGGAAGGAAGCCATCATCAACGAGCAACTGGAAACAATTCTGCGCGACAGCTTCGACGATGTGGTGCGGTATGCCGAGGCGCACAATGTGAACAACCGCATTGCGGCTTACATGCTGGCAATTGACCGCGTGTCCTTCACCATCAAGCAGCGCGGCATCTACGCATAAAAGGGCGCCTAACTGAACACTTCCAAGGCGGGAAAGGCGTCATGCCCTTCCCGCCTTTGCTTTCGCGGTGTGTAACCATTGCAACGCGTGGCTGTCACCTTAGCGGACGGAGAGCCCGCCAGGAGCAAGACTATGAGAGTAATCCTTTTTGCACTTCTCTTCGCAACATCCGTTTTTGCTCAGGATCCATCGGTCATTGCCGCGGCAGCATGCGGCCCCGAAAACGTTAGCTTCGACGTGAAACTCGACGATTCGCAACACACACTTAAGCTTCCAGTGCCGGGAAAGGCGACGGTCTATCTTATCCAGGAGAAGGGCGTGAGTCCGATGGGATTAGAAACGAAGATCGGCCTAGACCGCTTGTGGGCGGGCGCAAACAAGAACAGCTCCTATTCGGTTTTGTCAGTGGAACCAGGGGAGCACCATTTGTGCGCGGCCTTTCAATACGGTCGGTCTGGGCAGCGTTTGGAATTCGCGCATTTCACAGCAGAAGCCGGGAAGACTTACTTCTACCGAACACGACTGTATATCGCAGGTACGATGGAATACTTCGAACTCAATCCGGTTGACAGCGACGAGGCCAAATACTTGATTTCGATCTACCCGCTGAGCGTGTCGCAGCCAAATAGGTAAGATCGAGGACTCCCGTTGTGGAAACGCCTCCACCTGGGCCGACGCCGCCTCATCCTGCGCCCAGAAAGTCGCACACCAGCACGGTCAGGTCGTCGTCCTGGGCTGTTGCCCATTGCTGCACTGACGCGATGATGCGGTCGGCGGCTTCAGTCACTGCCACTCCTGCCGTGTTGCGCATTGCGGCGAAGAGCGATTCTTCTCCAAACATCGTTCCCTGGGCATTGCGCGCTTCAATCAGGCCATCGGTGTAGAGCAGCAGCCGGTCTCCGGGCTCGAGCGGCAAGGTCTTTTCGGAATAGGCGGACTGCGCCGAGGCGGAGAGCAAAAGCCCGTTCTCGTGAATCTCCGTGACGCGCCCGCCTCTCATCAGAAGCATGGCAGGGTGTCCGGCAGCCGCATAGCGCATCTCATTGGTTTCGGCGTTCAGGTGGACATAGGCCGCGGTAACGTACTGGCCTTGCGTATTGCCGCATAAGGCCTCGTTCATTCCGGTCAACAACTGCGCAGGATGGGCTGAATTGTCGCGCTGCGATGTGGCCGCCATTTTGACCATCGAGGCAATCAGCGCAGCAGGAATGCCGTGTCCTGAGACATCGGCGATGAAAAGCCCCAACTGCCGTTCACCCGACAGGAGGAAATCGTAGAGGTCGCCTGCGACTGCAGCCATGGGCACATATTTTGCAGCGACGTGGAAAACAGTGGAATCGGGAAAGGCCCCAGGCAGAATCGAGAGCTGCATACGGCGCGCCAATTCAAGCTCTTTATGGATTTCTGCGAGGTCCACATCTCGCTTGAACGACCGCCGCGCGGCCACATAGCCCAGCGTACCGAGAAGGATTGCGAATCCATATGGTTCCAAATAGAACGGCACCAGCTTTACGCCGAGGTTTTGCCATAAGGCAAAGGCCGCAAAGCACAGAATTCCAATGCGGACCACTGCAAAATCGCGATCCACTGACCTTCTGCCAAGCGATCCAAAAAACAGGATCCCCAACATCACAATTACGATGAGATTATTGATGTCATAAAGCAACTTCATGGGGCCGAAGGCGAGAGTCGCCGCGAACATCAACGGGAAGGTCACGACCGCAGTCACCGAAATCACCTTTGCGCCGCGTCGCAGAAACCCAGCCTCCCGGAAGAAATAGAGCCCCGGAAGAGGTATCAGAAAGTCGATCGCGGAGCGCATATGGTCGAAGAGAAGATTGCCATCGAACTCCAGATCGAACATCTGCGACTGCAGCCACAACCGCACTCCGTATAGCCCTGCGAAGACGCCCATCCAGACCAGAAGTGCGTCAAATCGGCGCCGGATGACGCAAAGGCCAATGGCAACGAATCCGACTGCCGTGAATGCAGAGCCCAGGAACAAGTACGGCTCATCGCGATGAAAAGCTCGCAGGAGCTGGTTCGCAGTGATCTGTGCGTCGATCATCAGCATGGGAACTGATGGTAAATGATTGCGCCCGCACATTAACTGTTGACGCGAATCAATGTCCCCGAATTCATCATCGGAATGAAACTCCAAACCTATACTGGAGCGGGTGATTTCGAGTGGCGAAGCAGAGTGCAGGTCTTTTGATGTATCGATTCTCCGGGGCGAATCTGGAAGTGTTTCTGGTTCATCCCGGTGGCCCTTTCTGGGCGAAAAAGGATGAGGGAGCATGGTCTATTCCCAAAGGAGAATATGCAGAAGGAGAACAGCCGCTGGAAGCCGCCAAACGTGAATTTCAGGAAGAGACCGGATTCATGCCGGGGCCGGAGTTACTCGAGCTCGGCGAGGTGAAACAGGCCGGCGGAAAGCTGGTGGCTGCCTGGGCATTTGAAGGCGATTACGACCCGCAGAAATTGACGAGTAACCTTTGCCGGATGGAATGGCCGCCGCGCTCTGGCCGCATGATCGAGTTTCCCGAAGTGGATCGAGGAGGATGGTTTTCGATTGCCGCGGGGCGCCAGCGCATCCTCAAGAGTCAGCAACCATTCCTCGACTTGCTTCTGCGGACGCTGAGGCTTTCGTGACACCGGCGTTCCTCAAGGCGCACCAATAGAAGCTCAGCACCGGAATGGTGCAAACGCCTGATGCGAAGGTGTATATTTTCAACTCATGAAGCGTATTCAGTATCAGGGATTCCTCGCATCTGCGGTCCTGCTTGCCTTGGCCGTTCCCCTCTTTGCACATTCACCGGCTCCGCTCCAGGGTACGCAACAGAATGAAGCCGCGACCCCGGCGCAAGCGACCACGCAGACCAAGCCCAAGCCGGAAGAAACCGAAGTATGGGAGCCGGTTCCCTCGGTAGTGACTCCCGGTGCTACCTGCGGCGCACCTCCCTCGGACGCCATCGTTTTGTTTGATGGCCAGAACCTGGACGAATGGGTAACCAATCGCGACAAATCACCGGCCCAATGGAATGTTCACGACGGCGTGATGACCGTGAACAAATCGGGCGGGAACATCGAAACCAAGCGGAGTTTCAAGGATTACCAGCTTCACGTGGAGTGGAAGATTCCGGAGAGCATTACGGGCAGCGGCCAGGCACGCGGCAATAGCGGAGTCTTCCTGGCTTCGACGGGTCCCGGTGACGATGGATACGAACTGCAGGTTCTCGATAACTACGGGAACAAGACCTATGTAAACGGAATGGTCGGCAGCCTCTATAAGCAAAGTATTCCGCTGGCCAATCCGAGCCGCAAGCCCGGGGAGTGGCAGAGCTACGACATTGTGTGGACGGCGCCCACGTTTAACGACGACGGCTCGCTGAAAACGCCCGCCTATGCCACGGTCTTTTTCAACGGCGTGCTGGTGGACAACCACTTCGAGCTGAAAGGGCAGACGCTCTACATCGGCAAGCCCTTCTACAAGGCTTACACGGAGGCTCCGATCAAGTTGCAGGCGCACGGGGACAAGAGCGAGCCGATCAGCTTCAGGAATATCTGGGTTCGGGAGATTAAGTAAAGTCTAGAATCGGTCTCATCAAAGGTCTAGAACCGGTCTACTAAATGGCTTTGTAAAAGGGTACGACTTTAGTCGTGCCGCAGACGCCGCATAAATCGCTGGGCTTTAGCCCCTGAGGGAGGCCTTTCGCGGCGCTAGATCATTCTATGAGACAGCTAGTGTCCAATAACAATTCCAAACGGCCCGGTTAGCTTACGGGCCGTTTTTCCATTTACGCCCGAGGGAGGGCCGCCAAGCTGGCTGCCCGACTCTCCTGAATAGCGCATGCAAGTCTGAACGCAACCGCAATGCCGCGATTGAGGGCGGCCGGTTTTTTCGCGGAAGCGCGCAGAGTTGCGCCCACTTCGTCTGGCTCGGTATCGTTGTAAACAGTTTCAGCAGTTCGCGGAAAAACATTCATGGATGTTCTAAATAGACTTTTCGAGGAGCATTTTCACGTGCCGGCCGAGGACGTGCGGCCGCTTCAGGGTGATCTCGGCGCTTCGGGGCGTGCCATAGTCCGCTTGCGTGGCGGTGGAAGAAGCGCCATCGGCATCGTGTATCCCGTGCGCGAGGAAAATGTCGCCTTTCTTGAATTCTCCAGGCATTTTCGGCGGCACGGATTGCCGGTACCGGAGATTTACGCGGAAGATCTGAGTCAAAACGCCTACCTCGAAGAGGATTTGGGCGACACGACGCTTTTCGAGTTCCTCAGCAGAAATCGTGCGGGTGACATCATCTCACCGCAAGCGATCGAGGCCTATCGCAGAGTGGTGTCTGCGCTGCCGCGTTTTCAAGTTGAGGCGGGCCGGGATTTGAACTATAAAGTCTGCTATCCGCGGGCGAGTTTCGATCGGCAGTCGATCGCCTGGGATCTCAACTATTTCAAATATTATTTTCTGCGCCTGGCGGGTGTTTCGTTTAACGAACAAGTGCTTGAGAATGATTTCAGCCGCTTGACGAAGTTCTTGCTGGGGGCCAACCACGACTATTTTCTCTATCGGGATTTTCAGTCGCGGAACATCATGTTGCGCGACGGCCAGCCGTTTTTTCTCGATTACCAGGGCGGCCGCAAGGGGGCGCTGCAATACGATATTGCCTCTCTGCTCTACGATGGCAAGGCCGATCTGCCGCCCGAGTTTCGGCAGGAGTTACTCGACTATTATCTGGACTGCCTCAAAGGTTACATCCCCATTGAGCGCGCAGCTTTCATGGAGCACTATTACGCCTATGTATACGTCCGCATCATGCAGGCTTTGGGCGCTTACGGTTTTCGCGGGTTCTACGAGCGCAAGGCGCATTTCCTGCGCTCTGTCCCTTACGCACTGAAGAACTTGCGCTGGCTTGCGCATAATGTCACTTTGCCCATAGCTTTACCGGCGCTGATGGATGCATTCGAGGGCATGCTGGGATCGGCAAAATTGATGAGTCTTGCTTCTCCTGCGGGCGCATTGACCGTGCGAATTTTCAGTTTTTCATTTCACCATCAGATGCCGACCGACGAATCGGGAAATGGCGGCGGATTTGTTTTCGATGCCCGCAGTCTCCCCAATCCCGGGCGAGAAGAACGCTTCAGGATGCTGACCGGTAAAGATGCAGAGGTGATTGACTATCTCAACCATCAGGAGAGCGTGCACCAGTTCCTTGCCAGCGCTCTTTCGCTCGTGGACAAAAGCGTGAACCAATACAAAAGTCGCGGGTTCAATAACCTGATGGTGTCGTTTGGTTGCACCGGCGGCCAGCACCGGTCAGTCTATCTTGCAGAGCAATTAGGGAAACACCTGCGTGGCATCGATGGGGTTGAAGTGGTGGTTCGGCACATGGAGTTGGAGAAATCGGGCAGATGAAGGCAATGATTCTCGCCGCTGGCCTGGGGACGCGCCTGCGCCCGTTGACAGACGATCGACCGAAGGCCCTGGTGGATGTTGCCGGCCACACTCTGTTGGAGATTGTGCTCGGACGGTTGCGCGCTTTCGACGTGCGGGAGGTGATTGTGAACGCGCATCACCACGCCGAAATGATTCAGGACTATCTAAAAGCCAACGACAATTTTGGCATGCGGATTGAGGTCTCTCGCGAGGAGGACCTGCTCGACACCGGCGGCGGCTTGAAAAAGGCTGCGTATTTCTTTTCAGAAGACGGCGGGAATTCGGATGAGCCGTTTATTTTGCACAACGTAGATGTGATCAGCACGATCGATCTGGGGCGCATGGTGCGTTACCACGTGGAGCAGCGCGCGCTCGCGACCCTCGCGGTGCAAGACCGGATCACTTCGCGCTATCTGCTTTTCGATGGACAGGGGCAGCTCTGCGGGCGTCGAGCCGGGCGCGATGGAGAGAGCGAGCTGGTTCGTCCTGCGGTTGATGCGCAGGCTCTGGCGTTTTCCGGAGTTCACGTCATTTCTCGCCGTCTTTTTGCAAAGATCGAAGAGGATGGCGCTTTCTCAATCATCACAACCTACCTGCGTCTCGCCGCACAGGGAGAGAGGATCATTGCCTTTCGCGCTGATGCATACGATTGGTGCGATGTCGGGCGACCGGAGAGCCTGTCAAGAGCTGCCCACAAGCTCGAGAGCCAGGCGCTTGAGAACAAGCCTGAGTGACTCCATCGTGCCGGGCGCGTGGTCGACAAGGATTCGGCGCATGGTGTGTGCGGAAACAGCACCCCTTGCGCCTCAGTTTGCACCGTTTTAAGTGGATCTAGCTTGGACCAACCCGAGGGATTCTCCACCTCGGTAAAGCAACTCCAATAACGTCCAGTCATCACTTCGGTCCAGTGTTCCTTGAAACTTCGAAACATGTTCAAAAACGGTTTCCAGGCTGTGCAGATGAGTCCGGCACTCGAGCACTGAGTCTCCGAACTGTTCGCCTTGAGAATTCTCCGCTTCAGTGATGCCATCCGTGAAGATCAGGATTCGGTCTCCATGCGTGAGTTCGCAAACCTCCGATTTGTATTGCGCCGCCGCTACGAGGCCGACTACGAGGTTGCTCCCCTCCAATCGACGTGCACTCGCGCTGTTCACCAGAACTGGAGGCACGTGGCCGCAATTCACATATTCAGCGTTTCCGTTTGCACAAACCTTTAGCAGCACCATGGTGGCAAATTTCCCTGTTGTCCGGGAGCAGAGAAACTCATTTACCATATCCGCGATGACTGTCAGAGGTTGATCAGCCAACATCTGAGCATGAATGATTCCCTGAAGCATGGCCGCCACAATCGCGGCAGGAGCTCCCTTGCCAGAGACATCGGCCACAACGGCACAGAGCGCATCGGTCAATGCGATTGCATCGAAGAAGTCGCCACCGATCCCGCGGCATGGCATTGTCTTACCCTTCACACAAGCGTACGAAACACTCGGCAGCCTTATTGACATGAGCTCTGAATGAATAAGCGCGGCAAGTGTGAGTTCTTCGGTCACGATTTGTGTGTCCGGATTTGTCTTGCACGGTGCTGCATTCCGTGCAAGCTTCCTGGCGGGAATGGAAGGTGAATTGGCGTATGATCCCCTGTTATCGGTGGACATGGGTCCCTCGAGGAGAGAAGTCCAGCCCGGAAATCTCTTGAGACTTCTGAGATTGGCCGCCATGTTCGCGAGAGTCGTCATAGTGACCTCCAGGAATCATGCATAGACGTTGACATTGAGAAAGCGAGTGTTGCGCGCTTTTTGAAATGTGGAAGATGTATGGCCAAGGCGTGCGAGGGAGTACGGGAAAAACAAAAGTGACCACGCTCCCTGAGTGGGTTTTCCCGGGGGCATGGCCACTCGGTGGGAACATCACCTCGCTGCAACCATGGTCTCTTCTCCGTTGTGAAGCTTTGCCTCAAGAGAGCGAGAGCGTGCTCTCTTCTCAGCCTTCCCTTGCGGGATTTCAAGGTTCAACGAAGCGGTTGAGGGGCACAGGACGCGATGGAGGAAGTACTGTTCGCCGTACTTGTCAAACACCAGCTTACTTCCGGAACCAGATTCCTCGTAGCTCTGAAGGCTGACAATTGATGCGGTGTTGGCGAGGTCGGCGCCGCGAAGTTGAACGAGGTGCTGGTATGGCGAAGTGATTGTGTATTCACCGGCCGGCATCCAGGTATTGCCGACCGTGAAATCGAAGGGGATATTCGCTCTGAGAGCGGGCTGTTGAGCGATGGCACCGGTGCACGTTGCCAACGAGGCGATGGTGAGCAAACCAATTGCTGAAATCCTGTTCATGTGAGTGTCTCCTCTCGGGGAAGCGTCGTTGATCGACCGCCTTCACTCTTTAAGGCGTAACGCCTCCGAAATTGGGGACTCACATCCAAACTTTTTTTGATGGCCGGATGAACCGATTTGGATGCGACGCCAAGAATTGTCTCCAATGGCCATGGGAGCAGTCGAACTTTCATGGGTTTCGGCGAAATCGCATCGAATTCGCTACGACGTGTTTGGGAGGAAGCGAGAAGGTTACCAAGGTCTCTCAGCCCTTCGTAACATCGAGCATCTTGCTGTCCTACGATATGCTTTGCTTGTCGTGAGACGTTCGCTCCGGATATTGTTCGTGGGCCATTTCTTAATTGATAGATCTGGCAGACATGCAACACGCAATGCCTTCAGACATGCAAGACGCAATGTCTTCGTCGATACGCAGCACAATTCAGATGTCGAAAACTGACAGCTAGTTGATTGAAGCGGTCCTTCCTGTCCTTGCCTAACGGCAGAAATACATCTCTTGGCGTTCGTAAACCAACTGGAGAAGCGGATGATTCCCCCATCTGACCGGTTACTCCTGTTTGCTGCTCGTTGCCTTCGAGATCTGCAAGCGCAACTCTCAGTTGATGATGAGTCACTTCTGGAACGTGATGACATTCATCGCCCGCCTTCGTGTGGACCTTATCGGTTAGCAATAGTCAACGCCAATGCACAGCGACTCGCTTTAGCTCGGCGTGTCCTTGAAGGCGGCACACCCTGGCGAGGTCGCAAGGACGTTTGGTTTACGCAGCTCCCTTTGATTGAAAAAAGCGGCGAACGGGTGGCGTTCATATTTCCGGGGCTAGAACAGCGCTTCGATCCGGTTCTAGATGATGTTGCTGCACATTTCGACCTGCCCTGTCCCGACCTGAAGGGCACGGAACAATCTGTACGTCAGCATTCCATCGCATTGCTCTCAACCGGCCAGTTCCTAGACCGGGCATTGCGCAGGGTTGGAGTGGAACCAGCCGCTGTTGCTGGACATAGCATCGGCGAGTGGAATGCGATGGTCTCGGCCGAAATGATCTCGTCGGCATCGCTCAATTCATTTGTTGACGGTGTAACCCCTGAAGTCTTCAATGTGCCGAATTGCGTGTTCGTTGCAGTTGGGGCTGGTGTCGAGATTGCTGAGGAGGCAGTCGACGGAGTTGAAGGCGCAGTTGTCTCTCACGACAATTGCCCACATCAATCCATCATCTGCGGCCAGCAGGACGCCGTTGCTATTGCGATGCAGCGGCTCAGTGATCGATGCGTGCCAACTCGACTGCTCAATTTTCGCTCCGGGTTTCATTCTCCCTTTTTGGCTCCTTATCTCGATTGGGTCTCTGAAATTGCAAGACTGCCAATTAAGCCGGTCGCTGTTCGTTTGTGGTCGGCAACAACCACCTGGCCTTTTCCTGAACAAGAAAAACCCATACGAGGGTTGATCATTCGGCATCTTTTGGAAACGGTTCATTTTCGCGAGCTTATTGAGAACCTTTACGATTCAGGCATTCGCGCCTTCGTTCAAGTCGGCGTTGGTAGCACTACGGGCTTCATTGATGACACTCTCACGGGCCGCAATCACATCACAATTGCGGCGAATGTCGCCGGTCAACCGGGCATGCGCCAGTTGTACCGAGTCGCAGCTGCTCTGTGGGTAGAAGGAGCACAACCTCGATTCGATCAACTTGCTATGCGTGAGAGGCAATCAATGGTTGCGGACAATCAGATCGTTGCTTAGGAAACGAAAGCCTGATTCTTCATTCCCGTTCGACTAACAGTACGCTGCACCAAAACATAAATCTGGAAAGCAAGGAGGCTGATCTTGGAAAACGAGCAATCCAAAATTGCAGAAGAAGCGATCCTGGCGTGTGTCAGGCGACAGCTAGGGGAAGTTATCGGTGATCCTGAACTGCTTTCTACCGAAATCACGATGGAGACGACGTTTGGCAGCGATCTTGAGCTTGAGAGTATTGAGTTTGTCGCGCTCGCAAGTCATCTGAGCATGGAGTTCGGCGACTGCGTCAATTTTGTAAGTTTTCTCTCGACGAAAGATGTGGATGAAATCGTCTCGTTGACGGTAGGCGATATTGTTCGCTATGTCGAGACTTGCCTTCGCACGGATAAAGCCTTCCATGGAGAATTGACCAATGGCCTACATACCAGTTAACGGCGTACGTTTCCATGTTCAACGCCCTGTGCCTCCTCCGGGAGTGCGGCCCAGCGGGAAAACGGTCATATTGATTCACGGCCTGATAATGGATGATCTTTCCAGCTACTACTTCACGCTGGCGAATCCGCTCTCCGCTGCCGGTCACGATGTGATCATGTACGATCTGCGTGGTCACGGACATTCCGACCGGCCGCAGACCGGTTATTCGGTGAATGACGGAGTTGCTGACCTCGATGGACTTCTTACTGCTCTGGATATCCAAGAGTCTGTGCACCTGATCGGTAATAGTTACGGCGGAGCGATCGCAATGGGCATGGCTCTGAAGCACCCAGATCGCGTTGCCGACGTAACGTTGATCGAGGGACTTTACGCCGATGAGGGATTTGGTCCAGAGATGGCGGAAACGCTGGGAATCCTTACCAAATGCATCTATGAGGAGAAGTGGAAAGCATGGGTCGCAGAGCGGGGGCGCAAAACTGTGAAGATTGCTCACCGCGGCGTCTCGCTGATTGAAAACACATCGATCCAGCGGGATCTGTTCACAACGGTACCCCATCTACAAGACAGTCTGCAAACCATGCAAGTACCGGTTCTGGCTGTTTACGGCGGAGCATCGGAGGTTCTCGGGCGTGCACGCAACCTGGTGAATCTTGCTCCGAATATGCGGCTCATTGTTCTACCGGGACTCGATCACCGCGTTCTTCTCAATGCCGGCCCATATCTGTGCGAGGTTCTCCGGTGGTGGCTGGCCGGGCATCACGGAGAGCCGCCACTCTGGATACCACCAGCGTTTGCCTTTGAGCCCGCACCGCTTAGCCGATCCTTGTTCCCTAAAGAATTATGAGTCGGTTCTTATTCGTTGTTCCACCGCTTGCCGGTCACGTCAATCCAACAGTCGCCATGGGTGCCGCGCTTTCATCACGGGGGAACGAGGTCGCGTGGGCCGGTCACCCATCTGTACTGGCATCTCTTTTACCGGGAGACGCCAGAATCTTCTCGACTGACAGGGCTCTATCTGCAGAAGCTTTGAATACGATTGCCACACGCGGTCAGGGGCTGCGCGGCGCGGAGGCATTCCGTTTCCTTTGGAAGGATGTTCTGATCCCGTTGGGTGAAGCGATGCTCCCCGAGGTGGAGGTTGCAGTGGAACAGTTTGTTCCGGATGTGTTGGTGGTTGATCAACAGGCAATCGCCGGAGCCTTGGTGGCTCGTCGCGGCAAGATGCGATGGGCAACGTCGGCAACAACTTCGTCCGAGCTTATCGACCCCTTCACTATTTTTCCGATGTTCGGCACATGGCTCAGCAATGAATTGCGCTCATTCCAACATCGCATGGGAGTCTCGAAAGAGGAGGCCGCACAGGGTGATCTGCGCTTCTCCGAACAGCTTGTAGTCGCCTTCACTACAAAGGAGCTGGTCGGAGGCGGTCCTTTTCCGCCTATGTGGTTATTTGTTGGGCCAGCAATGAAAAGCCGTCAGCAAGCACCAGCGTTCCCCTGGTCTTGGCTCGACCCACAGCGGCGTCACGTGCTGCTTACACTCGGAACAATAAATTTGGTGAGCGGCCGGCGGATTTTCGAAACCGCGATCGCAGCCGCAGAACGCCTTGCGCACCGATTGCAGATGATCGTCGTCGCGCCTGACGGAATGCTGAATTCGAAGGCAGCGAACGTGCTCGTGCTTCCTATGGTGCCGCAATTGGAGTTGCTTCCGCATATTGACGTCGTAATCTGCCATGCAGGGCATAATACGGTTTGCGAAACGCTTGCCAACGGCATTCCGCTTGTAGTCGCTCCTATCCGCGATGATCAGCCGATTATTGCACAGCAGGTTGTCGATGCCGGCGCCGGAATTCGTTTGAAATATGGCCGCGTGAAATCAGAGGAAATTGCCGATGCACTTCTGACTATTCTCAAGGCAGATTCTCATCGGCATGCAGCCCAACGAATTCAGACAGCATTTCGTGCAGCAGGCGGTGCTTCGGCAGCAGCAGATGGAGTTGAGAAACTCGTGGCTCGTACTCCAGTTTCGGCGGAGGTACGGTGAAACGCGGCATCTTCTTCGTCTTTGCAACGGTATTGCTTGACATGCTTGGACTTGGCCTTATCGCTCCAGTCCTGCCACGCCTTCTGCTCCAGCTCACTGGAGGCGATGGAGCACGTACAGCCGCAATCTTCGGCATCTTCGGCACTGTGTTTGCCCTTATGCAATTCCTTTGCTCACCATTGCTGGGCGTTCTGTCTGATCGCTTTGGGCGACGGCCGGTAATTGTGCTTTCAAACTTTGGCCTGGCGTCGGATTATGCGCTAATGGCTCTCGCCCCCACAGTGCGCTGGCTCTTCGTAGGCCGTGTCATCTCCGGCATCACGTCCTCCAGCATGATAACGGCGAATGCTTATGTCGCCGATATTGCTGAACCTGAGCAGCGTGCCACAGGCTTCGGATTGCTGGGTGTGGCGTTCGGACTTGGGCTGATTGCCGGACCAGCACTCGGCGGTCTGCTGGGCGGAGTTAATCCGCGGCTTCCGTTCTGGTTTGCTGCCGTGTTGAGCCTGGCAAATGCAATCTACGGCTTCGCTGTTCTGCCTGAGTCGCTGCCGCGCAAGCAGCGCCGCGCCATCGTTTGGCATCGCGCTAATCCGCTTGGATCCTTGCAGCTGCTGCGGTCGGATTCCCGCTTGCTGGGACTTGCCATGGTGGCTTTCCTCAACACGCTTGCTGGCGTTGTCCTACCGAGTATTTACGTACTTTATGTCAGCAACCGTTATGGGTGGAATTCGCGTGACGTTGGCTTATCTTTAATGTTGTTGGGCCTCTGCTCGGTGTTAGCTCAAGCCGTTTTGGTCAAGCCTATGATTCACTTTCTGGGCGAAAGAGGCGCCATGCTGGTCGGACTACTATGTGGCGCTTTCGGAATGGCCCTCTTCGGAATGGCATACACCGGAACGCTCTTTCTGCTTGGCATTCCGTTCATTGCTGCGTGGGGATTGGCGCCTGCAGCGGCGCAGAGCGTTATGACTCGATGGGTGAGCAATTCTGAACAGGGGCAATTACAGGGTGCATTAGGAAGCCTTGCCAGCATTGCAGCGTTACTCGGACCAGGGCTCTTCACACTGATTTACGCCCAGTCTTTTCACAAGGAGAACTTCTGCAGTCTGGCTGGCACAGCATGGCTCTTTGCCATGTTGTTGCTGCTAGTGACAGCGGGGTTAATGCTTCGGGTCACCGAACAGCATGCCTTCAAACGCGCGGAACTATGGCAGGAGTAGCAGGCTGCAACTGTCTGAACAATCCGAGCCGCTTGAACTTCGCGATACGTCAATGCTGAAGCACTCCAGGTGAAAGAACACACGGACATTGAGTTTCGCAGGCTCTCAAAGTCATCAACTAAACGCAATTTCGTGTTTACAATCCGTCAATGGGCAATCAGCAATGCAGCGAGTTGTTATGGTCCCACCGCACCTAACTCAGCGGGTGATCCCGGTTGGGCGGGTGATGCGGGCTGTCTTGTTGGGCAGTCGTTCTTCACCCAGTGGAGCCGGAAATTTGCCCAGCTTAGGCAGCACAACGTAGCGCAAAGCGCCGCGCCGAGAGCGCGTTCCTGCAATGCCAGAATTCTACACCCCACTTTTGTTCATCGAGGTTGGATTCGCCATGAATTTTTTGCTGACACGAATCCGAGTAGCACGGTTTCGGTTCGTCCAATATCCAGTGGACATTTCCGTGCTTCAACATTGTTTCCGCGGGATCGCGCGTCTTTGACCAACATCAAATCGTCGGTCGAGCTTAACCGATCTCTGATCGGGTGATTCGACCCTGACCGCCAAACGATCGTCAGTTGCTGCGGCGTAACCCATTGGATGGTGTCGATGAGTCGGGCGGTAGAATGGGTCAAGTGCAGTGCGCATAGCGGGCGGGGTTACTCTGTGATCAGTTGTTTAGCTCGGCATGACGGGCATACTAGTGAGGGCTGCAAGGCCGCGTCAACTTTGGTTATTCCTGGCCAGTTTGATGGCTTTGGGCTATGGCTGAACGATGCCTAGACAGCCCACATAGTCGCTCACGGAACCACGTAGAACCTAATCGAACGTCTCTGGAAGCTCCGACGAGAAATTGACTTAAGTAGATGAAAAGGGAGAGATTAAAGAAGAAGCAGGGAAGAGCCCGGATGGCGAAATTGGCAGACGCAGCGGACTTAAAATCCGCAGGCCTTTACTGGCCGTGGGGGTTCAAGTCCCCCTCCGGGCACCAGCAAGAATCCCACAAAATAAGCGGCTAGCTGGCCCTGAGTCCCGGACGAAAAACACTCCGCGACAAACGCGGCGGACTTTGAGCCTCGTCTAAACGCGAGCGTAAAGTCTATCCCACTGAAACTGTTTAACTTATTCAAAATGCTAGAGCGAGCAAGTCTTGCACATCTGTTACACATTTTCATGTCTATTCGTTCTTCACTGTCTTCCGGCTGTTTGGGGACTGCTTGGCAGATCTGAGTTGTGTCGATGGGTAATTGCAGAAGCTGAAGTCAAACCGTTAGCTGGCAGAACTTTTCGTAGACGCTGAATTTCTTCACGAAGAGCTTTGTTCTCTTCTTCGAGATCACGTCCTGGAAAAGGCATCTGCCCGCCTTCAGCCATAGCATTTTTAATCCCGTGTCAAATCTGTCTTCCCAAAACCTATCGCAGAACTCTTGTCTGTTCCACAATTGGTCTTGGGATCCAGTTTGTCGAGAATCTCCATGAACTTGGGCCTGTTTTTGTAGCGCAGTCTTATGTCTGCGAGCAATCCATCCCATTCGCTGTTCCGATGAAGCCCTTGAAAGATGGGCCGCATCTTGCGCAGATAACCAGCAACCGCCTCGTAAGCGGAAGCGCTCGCGTGCGGCAGATGATGGTCCACGCGCTGACGATATATTGCAAGCGACCGCTCGGGATGCGATTCTGTCACCGCGGCCGCCACGCGATCTCCGTAGTCGCCCGAGCCATACCGTGTCATGCTTCCTCGATACTGTTGTCCGGCAGACATGGCGTCGTACCAACGGAGCACGTCATCGTGCCGATGGTCGGCAATGGCCATGTCAATCAGCACATCAAAATGTGAGCTCTCTGGCCGGCTAGAATTGGGTCCGTTTTTCAATAGCGGAAGCAGATAGTCCGGCATTGGCAGCGGCCATTCTGCATTCGCTGCGCTCTTCACTGACGCCTTACCTGGCGACGACAGGGGAGAGACGCCGGTCTCGAGAAAGTTGAGCGCAATGCCGTGAATGCTGCCCTTGTAGCCGGCTTTGGCTGCAGCCTTGAGCAACTGCTGAAAGCTCTCGCGGCTGGGATGAGTGAAGAAACCCAAAGCCGCATGAGCCGCGGCGATTGGCCATTGCCTGCGCTGAACCGCCATCTCGCCCAGTAGCTTTTCCAGGCTCGACGCGATGCCGGGCAGCTTTGCGACTGTCTTTTCGATTCCCTCGGCCGCCCAGCGCTGGGCCTCGTCGTACCGCTTCATCTCGATCAAGCGTTGGACCAGCCGTTCGTAGCTGCCGGAGACGCGGGCTTCCTGTTCGCATACTGTAAGAATCTCGTCGCTGCGGCCCGCATTCTCAAGCGCTCGGATCAACCAGTCGGCGATACGCTCGTGCTGGTATTTTCGGGAGAAGGGATCATCTTCCTTCACAGGCGACTTCGCGCGCTGAGCTATAACGTCGGCGACTTCGGACCACGCAGATTCTTCGCCAGTCAGCTTCAAAACCGCGTCGGCGGCATCGTTGACAATGCCATAGTCGTCCCGTAGATGCGCGTCAATGGCGAAAAGCAGTTTGCACGCTGGTGTGAGCGTCGATGCAACTACGGCTTCAAAGATCACCGGCAGGCATTCGCCCACGGCTTCCGCGGTTTCGCCCTCATCGTTCGATTGGCCGATCTGCTCGTTGCCCAACGTCATGATTTCTGTTCCCAGGCGCACGACGGCGTCAGGATGCCCGAGTTCCAGCAACCGTTCCAGACGATGTTTCACGCGACTGTAGTCCGGCGTCTGTCCCTCACCCGTCCAATTGTTTCGCCAGCCGGCCTCGGAAGCGACGAGTCTGAGTTCTTTCCGCGTTTCGGTTACCAGGCGGTCAACATTACCCTCGCCCAATGCAATACGATCGCTGAACTCCTCTCGCAACTCAGGAAAGCGCTCAGTGAGTGACCAGACCAAGTCCACCAATTCCTCGCGGCTCTTGGCTTCGATATGTCTGCGAATCTTTTCGTCTGATGCCTTGAGCGCTTTCCTTCCGGAGGCCCCCGGATGCCGATGCCGGTGGACATAGAATTCTTCATCGTCATCATCATCTTCGGAGTCCATATCGAGATCGTCCGCTTCATCGTCGTCATCTTCTTCGCCGCTCTCGTCGGCGAGCATCTCCCATCGCTCATCGTCCTGATTCGCCGCAGGAATTTCCGCGCCCTCGCCCAGTCTCTCAAGATATTCGGCCACTACTGCAACTGCATGTTTGCAGCCGCGGGCGCCCACCGGGCAGGTGCAGCGGGAATAAATCGCCCCTCGCCATTTCGGCGATGCTTCGCACCAGACAGTAACTGTATACCGTGAGCCGCCAGTCACTGTAGCCAGAAGCCGGCCATCCTCTGATATCGCGAGATCATGGACGCGCCTCTGTTTTTGATAGGCTCTTCCGCGGTCCACTGAGCGCGATCCCGCCCATTCGGTCAGATCGTCCCAACTCAGGACATTCCAACCCTCATTTCGGGAGACCTTATGTTCCTTTCCCTTTACCGCGCGTTGTTGCTTTGAACTCATGCATTTCATCCTGAGCTGATTCGGTGTTGGCCACTACGATGAAGCCGGTGATGATGGCAGGGGAGGATACGGTTCCCCGCGAAGGCTCTTATCGTCAGTTCTTCGATAATAAAAGGATGGTGGCATTTCGTTACATCATCAAGCCCAATTTCGATTCATCGATTGAACCTCGAAAGCGTGATCTGACGGCTGCGAGAGAGGTTCATATCGAACCGTCAACTGTGCAGGGTGGGCGTCGTGTGCGTGGCGCGGTAGGTATCGGCAGGCGAAGCGATACCCGTGAATGCGTGCGGCTGGACATATTTTATAAAGTCCTATATATTGGACCATATCTAGGTAATAAGGATTTATATATGGAGCCTTAAAGATGAGATCGAGTGTATCAGATGTCTTGCCCCCTGCCGTCAAGCGGTCGCTGATCAAATTCGGCAGCGATCTTGCGACCGCGCGGCGGAAACGTGGACTTACTATCCTTGCCGTCGCCGAGCGCATGGGCGTCGCCAAGAATACCTATCTGCGCGCAGAGAAGGGCGACCCTCGGGTCGGCCTTGGCGTTTATGCGATGGCACTTTTCGTTCTGGGCTTTGGCAGCCCTCTTGGCACACTTATCGACGTGAGCCGCGACGACACCGGCCTTCTGCTCGATGAAGAACGTCTGCCCAAGCGCGTGCGCATGAAGAAAGCACGGGTGCCCCAGTCATGAAGCGGACCATTGACGTTGTGCTAGGCGAGGGGCCGCAGGTCGGCACGCTGCGTTACGACCTGCAAGGGCGTCGCGAAAACGCTGCTTTCGAGTACGGCGCGGGCTGGCTCGGCGACCCCGCTCGTTTCTCTCTGGGGCCGACGCTTCCTCTCCAGGCGGGACCACAGTTTCATCGCAAGTCGAAAGACGGTTCACTCTTCCATGCCGCGATTGCCGACACAGAGCCTGATGGATGGGCAAGGCGTGTCATTCTGCGCGATCACGTCAAACGAAGACAGGAATTGCGCCGTGAAGGAAAAGAAGGAGAGGCGCATCCGCTCAACGCGCTTGATTATTTGTTGGCCGTGGATGATTTCAGCCGTGTCGGCGCGCTTCGTTTTCGCGACGAAGACGGCGTGTTCCAGCGCGCGCAGGAAGAAGGACGCAGGACTGCTCCGCCACTCGTCGAACTTGGGCATCTGCTTAGCGCGTCGCGTGCTGTCGAGGCGAACAAAGAGACGGCAGCGGACCTTGCGTATTTGCGCGGGCGTGGCACGTCACTTGGCGGCATGCGCCCGAAATGCACGGTCATCGACGAAGACGGAGCACTCAGCATCGGCAAGTTCCCCAGCATCGCGGACGAGCGCGCCGTCACCAAGGGAGAAGTGCTGGCTCTCACGCTCGCCAAAAACGCCGGGATCAATGCAGCCGCGGCGCGTGTCGTCGAGAGCCAGGGATTGCCCGTTGCGCTGATCCGCCGCTTCGACCGGCGAGGCGACGGACAACGCCTGATGTACGTCTCCGCCGCCACGATGCTGGGCGTCGAGCCGACGGAACCCGAGGAACATTCCTACACCGAGATTGTGGACGCAATCCGCGTGCACGGGGCCGACGCACAAGCCGACATTGAAGAGTTGTGGCGCCGTATTGCCTTCTCGATTCTGATTACGAATGTTGACGACCACCTGCGCAATCACGGCTTCTTGCATGAAGATCGGGAATTCTGGCGGTTGTCGCCCGCCTTCGACATCAACCCGTCACCCGAGCGCGTGCGCGAATTAAAGACCTGGATATCCGAGGACGCAGGCCCCGACATGACCATCGACGCCCTTATGTCCGTGATTGCTTATTTCCGCATCACGCGCGCGCGTGCCAAGGGGATATTGAGTGAAGTTGTGCACGCCGTGGACAACTGGCGCATGACCGGACACAGTATCGGCATGAGTGACGAAGAGCTTGAGCCCTTCGTGGACGCCTTCGAGCACGGTGAGCGTGACGCCGCAAAGAAGCTATTCTGACCTGCACACCGGCTTAATTGAGCATTGCGACTAAGGTCGCAAATTCACGGCAAAAACCAAAAACTTACACACTGACTTACACAGTTTCACGGGCATGATTTGGAAGTTATTTATTTTCAGCAAGATTATAATGCTACAGATGCGGACTTAAAATCCGCAGACCTTTACCGGTCGTGGGGGTTCAAGTCCCCCTCCGGGCACCATATGCTACTCGGCCACATAGATGGTGAAGTTGAAGTCCCTTCCCCACGGGCGTCAAAGTTATGAAAAATCTTCTATGCAAGCGCCTGCGGCACGGCTTCGTCCCAACGTCCCTGGGCCTTTAAGATAAGTTCCACTACTTCGCGCGCGGCACCCCGCCCGGCAAGCCTGCGAGTCGTGAAGTGGCAGATCGCCGCCAACTCGGGTACGCCATCGGCTACGCACACCGCCAGTCCGGCTCGCCGCGCCAGAGGAATGTCCGGCAAATCGTCGCCCATATAGGCGGTCTCTTCTTCGGTGACGTCCGCCTTTTTCATGCATTCCTCGAAAGCCTCAGTCTTCGTTGCCTGTCCCAGATATACATATGTGACTTTTAGTTCTTCAGCGCGCCTGGCCACGGCCGGAGAATGTCGACCGGTGATGAAGCCTGTCTGAATTCCCATCGTGTGAGCGAGGGACAATCCCTGCCCATCGTGTGCGTTGAAGACCTTCATTTCAGAGACAGTCGAATTTCCGAAGCCGTCAGCAGCAGTCGATGAAAGCAGACAGACACCGCCATCGGTCAGCGTGCCATCCACATCCATCAGAAACAGTTTGATCTTACTGGCACGAGCTATCACATCAGGCGAAGCAATGTGCGTTAGGTTGACGTCGGACATGTACGAGGCTCCTACTGTCTTTTGATGATGAACACGGTCTTGTCATCGATGCGATCAGGCTCGCCAATCTGTCTCAGGTGATCGTCATTTCGCAAAGCATACTCCAGGACCGCGGTGCAGATTTCCTTTGCCGATTTCTGTTTGTTTGCCTTGAAAATCTGTTCGATCTGCTGTCTTTCCAGGTCATCGTCACCGTCATAGACGCCATCCGTATAGAGGAAAAGATGTCGCCCCTGCTCATCAAGGTGATCTCATCCGAGTCAAAAGAGGTCATCTGACTCTTGCGCAGCGTGATGGATACATATCTGTTTCGGTCCGGATGGTCTTCAGGAATCTCGAGTCCGAGCGAAGGAAATTGCACCATGCGAGACCATCCAATCTCCATGAACTTCCCATACTCCGCGGAGAACACAAGCGGCGGTGGATGGCCGAAACTTACAAAGCGAAAAAGTCCGTCCGGACGTATCTCCCCGTATACCATGGTCGCGATCTCGCGGGAGTTGTCCTCGCTACTCGTAAAGCCCAATGCGTTTCTCGCGGTAACGGACTGCGCAAGTCTGAGGTTAATGATTTCGAAGACATCCGCCGTTGTTTTCCCGTTCGAGTCGAGCTCGCAAAGCATGGCGGTATGAAAGGTGTCATGCACAGTCGACGCAATCTTGGCAGCGATGCTTCCATGTCCCTGCGCATCGACCAGGAGCACGCCCGCAGTGGTATATAGTTCGTGCAGATTCTCAGCAATTCTGAGTTGCTCTGAGCTCTTGGCCTTTCTGTATTGCACTCGCCTCAGCAGGCGTGTAATCCGGCCTGGATTGCAGCCACTGCAGATGAAGATCGACTGCGTTTTGCGGTGGTGAACTTTCGGAAGTGGTTCCAGGTACTTCCTTGATAGTTTGTTTGCGCGTTCGATGCGAGCGTCGATGTTATAGCGCTGCTGAAAGTTGATGTACTCAAAGAGATCCCCGTCCGCATTCGCCGCAGGAATCGAGTTTCCGTACATCTCGATTCCGGGCAGATGGGGGATCGCTCCCTCTACGGGCTTCAGCCTCATGCGGAGATACTCGTCGAGTATCGAAGAGACGACGACAGGGTTTCCAGTCGCATCCATGCCGAGTTCCTCTCTGTCTGGAAAGTATAGGGGTTATCGGATGGACGGTGCGACGTGCGGGCTGATTTTCTGCGTTGTTATCGCTCACGGCCAGATGTGGCCACCTGATACAGAAGCGGCTGAAACAAGTGGCGATTGGAGCGGTCAATGAGCAGGAGCCGGACCGGAGCATTCCTGAGCGCACGCGCCGCTGTCAGGCCTGTCACCGCGGGCGTTCTCCCAGCAGTCTCAGGACATTGTTGTGGGCAAGATAGAGGCCGAGCTTCGCCTCGAGGATGTTGACCTTCGCGGTGGTGACGGCTGCACGAGCGTTGGCGACTCCCGATGCGAGTTCAGCCTGCACTTCGGCGCGTTGCGACTGGATGCGGACGCTCTCTTCGCGGGCGTCGAGAGTCTGGCTCGCGACCTTCAGCAATTGTTCGAGTTCTTCGGCTTTGTCGTAAGCCGCGGAGATCTGGATGCGAGCATCGTCCTCTGCCTGTGCCAGTTGGGCCTGCGCCATCGAGAGCTTGACCTTTGCATCACGAGCGTTGGCTTCTCGCGCTCCTCCGTCGAAGAGATCGTAGGTGAGGGACGCCCCGAAGGTCCCGAAGTTGTGCGCGAAGAACGGCAACCCGCTCTGATAGCTGTATCGCGCAATGCCTGTGATATTGGGGACATACGCATCGTGTGCGGCGGAAATCCCAGCCTTGGCCTTCTCCACGCTCTGCTGGGCGGCGAGAACGCTGGGATTCTTCGCGAGCACCTCGGCGATGGCCTCTGCCCGCGACGGCAAGGCCGGGGCGTCGCCGACAGAATCGGCATCGAGAGTGAACTTTGTTCCCATCGTCAGGCCGAGGGCGTCATCGAGCTTCAGGGTGAGATCGTCCAGGTTGAGCTTCGACTCCAGAACCGCCCTCTGCTGATCGAGCAGCGTCGCTCGACTCGCCAGTTCCGCATCCGCGAGCAGCTTGCCGTCCTCCAGGGCCCGCTTGTTTTCGTCCTCGGCCGTAGTCGCGGCGCTCACGGCGTCCTGGGCTGCGGAACCCTGCAGTTGCTCAATCAGGTAGTTGTAGTAGAGCTGATGGACCTCGAGCGCAATGGAATTCTCGTTATCCCTGGCCTGAATCTGTGCGTTGTGCAGGTCGGCGTTCGCGGCCTTCACGCCGGCGTGAATCTTGAACATCTGGGTCAGGGGCTGATCGAGTCCAGTGCCGCTTGTATAGGTTGTGGTGGCGCCCTGATCGATACGCAGGGTTGTCGCGGGAATCGGACCGGCTGAGGTTCCGTGGCTCAGCACGCCTGCGGGCAGCACCACGCCTTCGAGTTCCGTGATGTGCAGCGTGGCCGATTCATTCCTGATGACTGGGTAGAAATGCGATTGAGCCACGCGCTTCTGTTCCTCCTGATCGCGGACTGAGAGATGCGCCAACTCCAGCTTGTGGTTGTGCGCCATCGCCAGATCGATCGCAGCCGGCAGTGTCAGTCGCATCGGAGCGGCCTCGACTGGTGATGCATTCTGCGCGCGTGCTTTAGGCGGCGAAACAAGCGCGAGGTTCGCTGGCACCAGCAGGACCGCAGAGACAGTGAGGCCAATCGGGATATCGGTGTCTCATCATGTTCGCCTTTCTACGAGGGAGATTTCGGGGTAGTGGAAGCCGCAATGATCTGGGGAAAGCCGACTTTCAGAGGACGAAGACAGGCAACTACCAGCAGCCAGGCGGTCGCGGCACAGGCGATCAGCGTGAAGCTGTCCATGATCGATAAGGTGAATGCCTGTTGCCGGACGCTTGCCAGAAAGATCTCCGCGGACCGGCCCGCGGCCACGTCCTTGGTGCCATGCGCGCTCATCGCGCCTGTCAGCAACCGCGTTCGCTCGATGACCGGCTCCGATCCGCCTTGTATGCCCACCGCCAGCAGGTCGTAGTGAAACACCTGCCGGCTGTGGAGGAAGAACTGAATGAAGGAGGCGCCGAGTTCTCCCCCGAACAGGCGGATGGTCTGAAAGAAGCCGCCGAAGGTCAGGACGTCCGCTGCCTTTTCCATCGAGCCCGAGTTCAGCAAGATCGAGAACGATGGCGCCCACCATCCCGTTGAAGGCAAGCCCTTCTCCCATGGCGAGGACAAGCTGACTCACGTCAAAGCTGTTGCCGGACCACAACGTGGAAATGCGTGAATCCATCAGGCATCCAATCGCGACCAGCGCGAAGCCGGTCGCGAGAATCAGCCGCGCATCGATTCTGCCCAGCAGATAAACCGCAAGCGCGCCGGCCAGGAACTGCGGGATTGCCAGCCACAGCAGAACCGGCCCAGTCTGATCCGGACGGTAGTTCTGAATGACTGCGAGATAGCTGGGAATCAGAACGACCGAGGCCAGCAGGACGAACCGGAACAGCATCACTGTGAGGCCGAGCAGAACGACATTCCACTGCCGCAAAAATGGATAATTCACCAGCGGATTCGGCATGCTGAAGTGACGGATCAAGGCCGATGCGATCAGGAAAGAGCCCGCGGCGAACATCGCGACGAAGGTACCGGAGCGCCACCAATCCAGCCGCTGTCCCTGATCGAGTGCGCCATACAGAAGCGCTGCACCGAGACTCGCATAGAGGAAGCCACGCCAGCTGGGAGGGGACTGGCCTGGCTTGGGCTGGGGCATCGGCTGTCTGGGAATCCCGTAGACAACCAGCACAATCATCACGGGAGTCACGATGGAGATCGTCCAGAACAGCCAGGGCCAGGACAGAACGCGGATCACCCACGCCTCGTAGGAAGTTGCTGCGTGCGTGGTGACGACGATATCCATCGCGTACGCGACGATCCCCAAATGCAGATAGCTTTGCGGCAGGTTGCGCAGGATGAAAGACAAAGTCAGGGGATAGAAGGTTCCAGCCGTCAGGCCCGCCAGCACCAACAGCGCGAGCAGGTTTGCGAGGTGGCCTGCGAAAAGGGCATGAACAGGCACGTACCCGTGAAGACATAGGCTGCGCCCAGCAGAACCCGCCGGGGCCCCAGCAAGCCTCCCAGATACACCGAGAAGGGGCCGATGAACATCATCCCCATGTTGTAAGTGGTGGTGATCCAGGATGCGGCATCGGCATCCAGCCCGAGCGAGCCGCGCAGGTCGTTCGTGCCCACGCTCAAAAGCCTTCCAAAAAAGGTAGCCAGCGACGCACCGAGGAGCACGGCGAAGATGCCGAGAATCGGACGCTCTCGCTGCTTCAGGCCGGCCTGTGAAGCGGTTTCCATTCCGATCGGCTAATTGTCGGCACTGCTGACCGATCGCTCAGCTGCTCGTATCTGATCGGCGTGGATCAATACCTCCGCGGAGAGCCCAGGTCGCAGGAGAGACACATCGGCGTCGTTATCCAATAGGATCTTCACAGGAATACGCTGAACGACCTTCGTGAAATTGCCCGTTGCGTTATCGGGTGGCAGCAGGGCCGTCGCGGAGCCGCTGGCGGGCGCGATCTCCGCAACATAGCCGCGGAAATGCTTCGATGGGTAGGCGTCGATGGCGATATCGGCCACATCGCCCGGGCGAACGCGCGCCAGCTGCGTCTCGAGGTAATTCGCCTCGATCCATGCGCCGGACTCAACGAAGTCGACGACTTCGACACCGGCTCCGAGCAGCTGTCCGGGATGTACCTGTAGTTTGCCGACTTGCCCGTCGGTCGGCGCGTAGATCTTGGTGTAGCTGAGATTGACCTTGGCCACCGTGAGAGCGGCGGTCTTCCCTGCGATCTGAGCCCTTAGCGCGCCGTCGTTCGCGTCCAGTCCGGATCGCTGCCCAAGCGCCCCAGCCAGCGCCGCTTTGCTGCTGGCAATGGCGGCCTGTGCACGAACCTGGTCCGCCTGACGTGACTGCAGGGCAGCCCGCGAGGAATCCCGAGCTTCCAGCGCCTGTTCGTATTGCTGGTGCGTGGCGGCCCTCGCCGCAAGCAGTGTCTGCTGGCGGTGATGTTCAGCGTCAGCCTGGGTCAACTGAGCCTGTGCGGCGTCGATAGCCGCCTGGGCTGATTCGGCCGCAGCCTCGGCTTGTGCCACAGCCTCCCTCGCGCTGTCGATGCTCGCATCGGCGGCACGTTTTGCATCCTGGTTCGCGGCCAGCTGGGCCTTGGCGGCTGCGATGGCCGCCGCGCCCTCATCCACGGCCGCCTGATAGTCAGAGTCGTCCAGTTTGAGGATCAATTGCCCGGACTTGACTGACTGGTAGTCGCCCACTTCGACGCTGTGCACCGTCCCTGTGACACGGGTGCTGAGCGGAATCTGGTTGGCGGTGACGTAGGCGTCGTTCGTCTTCTGGTGAATCGCGTCGCTCTTCCACGAATTCCAATGTCCCCGAATGGCAAACAGCAGCACCAGCGCTACAGCCAGCACTAGCAATGGAACGATCAATATCTTCAAGGAACGGATCTTCATCAAACGGACCTCCGCTGGGAGTTGTCCGTCTCACTCGAGACGAAAATTCACGGGAAACACAAATGGGCCGAATCGTCCGACGTGGGTGGCCTGGGATCGCAGGACTCTTAGATTGCAGTAGCCGGCGAGCGAGCACGGCTACTAGCCCCAGATGTTACTCCGTCATTTCCTTCTTGTCCAAAACAGCATCTTGTGCGATTGGTTCCAGGGGGTATAACGATCTCCTTCCGCCGATAGCGGCAGGTTGGGGCGATAACTCGAATTTCTGCGTTTCTGGCCTCCTGCTGTTCCGCCACGGTGCGAGGGAATGGAAGAACCCAGTGGTGGAGTTTCTCAGATCGCGCTATCGCCACGCCGCCACTTGGGCAATTCGGTCATAGAATCTGCCGGGCACTCCACCTCTTGATCGGAGGCGACCTTGCGTCACAAGTACCAAGATAAAAGCGAGAAGCAGAGCTACCAATTGGTGATCGATCCATCGGGTCGAAAGTAGGTTTGTGCGCGAGCTGTCACCGGTTCGGTGATCTCCGCAATTTGCGTAAGGGGCTTGGTATCGAGCTCCACGCCCAGTCCGGGCCGCTCATTGGGATATAGTTTTCCGTTGCGAAAGTCGAGACAAACCGGCAGATGGTCGAACGTTCTGCCCTGAAAGTTATACTCCATCAGAAGCGGGCCGGGAAAAGTGCTGAGGCAGTTGACCAGCGCCGCGGTAGCGATGGGGCCCGTAAAGTGGGGAACAATGCCGACGAAGTGCGTTTCGCACAAGGCGGCGATCTTCATCATCTCCGTAATGCCTCCGACATTGGGAAGGGTCGCGCGCACGAAATCGATCGAATGCTCTTCCACGAGCCGGTTGAAATCCCATCGGTTGCCCCACTCCTCACCCGCGGCCAAAGGCACATTGACTTTCTGGCGAAGGATCGGCAGGTCCTGCTGAAAGGCCTCGGTGCGGACCGGGTCTTCGACAAAAAAGGGCGCCAGGCTTTCGATTTCGTCGCAGCCGCGAATGGCATCCGGCAGATCGAATCGCTGATGAAAGTCGACTACCCAGTTACCATCGGCTCCAACACCTTGCCTTGCCTCAGCGCACTCTTCGCGCAAATGAGTAATCTGCTTTCTCGTGTCGTAGGTCGTGTTGGGCGGTGCGTCCATGGCGCCGAAGCGAAAGACCCGATAGCCCGCTTCCATCGTCAGCCTGGCCCGCTCCCTGGTACCCATCTCCGGAGTGATTCCGGGAATGATGCCCGCGGTGTTGTAGAGCTCGCAGTAGTTGCGAACGGCGCCGCCAAGAAGTTGATGCACAGGGCAGCTCAAGGCCTTGCCTCGAATGTCCCAGAGAGCCAAATCGAGTGCACCGATCGCGTCTGTCCTCTCGCGCCCGGCGGGGTAGAAGAACGCACGATTCATATCCTGCCACAGCGCCTCGATGTGTTGAGGATCCCTGCCGATCAGGCGTCCTGCCGACTGCGAAAGCGTATCTTTCGCGCCGCCCTCGCCGATCCCAGTGATGCCCGCGTCGGTCTCCACCGTGACAACAACATTGCTCTGATTGAAGAGTGGGTTGGGTTGGGGAGGAAGATAGGCTCTCACGCGCGTGATCTTCATCTTCGGGATTGCCGCAAATGCGCGACGTAGGGTTGTCGGTGTGACAACTGCAGCCGCTCCCAGGCCGCGCAGAAACGATCTTCGATTCATGATGATTACGCTCCTCTTCTGAGTCTGCAGGCTGGTCGTGTACGATGTCGCCACGTCGGCCAGGTTGCCGGCGCTACTTGCGATACGCAAAAAAGCATCGGTGCCATTTCTTGACTGGAAACAGGATAGCGTCACAATGCCCGCGCGCGCGTTGGTTCGTTTGCTTTCCTGGTGTATTTTCTCAGTTGTCGGCAAACCGGAAATATCAACCCGTGGGGGACAACAGGGACACGCCAGCACCTTAAAAATGAGCTAGCGGAAGAACTAGAGCGGAAGCACTAGAATTACGGGAATGAGCGGGCTGTTTGGTGTGAATCGCAGGGAATTTTGCTGGGGGATCGCGGCCTGCGCGGTGACGGGTGTGTGGCATGGAGCGCGGGTGCGACTCGCGAGAGGGCGGCGTACAAACTTGTGGCGGCGACCGACCGGGCGTGGCCGTACCGGAAGGATGTGGAGCACTTCGATGCGCTACCTGTGCGGTCGCCGGGGCTGCTGTTCGCGGGGCTCGCGTGCGGACGACGAGAATACGTGGATTTGTGGCAGACGATGGATCCGGATCCGAGGGATGCGGAGATCATTCGGAACTATCCGGTGCGGCAGCCTTTGTTGTGGGTGTGTGTTCGGCGTGACGCGCGAGACCGCGCACGGTCTGTATTGCCGGCAACACCGGAACGGATAATTGGTGGACGTAACCAAATTGTCCAATCAAGTCTGGACTACACCTTGGGAAAGAAGCATAATGTCGTGGTCAACAGGGCTGGCGCGATGACTCCATTGGAATCCGTGTCCTTGATATGGTGGACGATCATTCACGATGCCAGAGAAATCCGAGCGTGGAGGAGAGGCCATGAAATATGAGGTTAAGCGCATTTCGACAGCCGGGATCGCGGAAGCCATCGCGAAAGCGGAACTCTATCGCTCGCTCAACGAACCAGAAGAGGCGGAGTCGATCTGTCGCGATATCTTGACCATCGAACCGCAGCATCAACTTGCATTGCGTTTGCTTGGGCTCGCGCTTACAGATCAGTTCGCCGGCCTTGGGTCTGATCGTTACCGGGAAACCGAAGAGATATTCCGACAGCTCAAGGATCCATACGAGCGACACTACTACACTGGGATCCTGCATGAACGACGCGCGAAAGCCCAGCTCAACGCGGGGCAATTACCTCGTTCACTGGTGGCGCTTTTCGACCACGCTCTGCACTCTTTCGCAGAGGCCGAGAAAATCCGTCCGGCAGGAAACGACGATGCCATCCTTCGCTGGAATCGTTGCGTGCGGCTGCTTCGAAATCCAGCCTATGAATGGGGAGAATTGGAACAGGAGCTGGTTCCGTTTGATGCCCAGGAGACCCCGCCAAGATAGGAAATCTCGAAGGTGTCAGAGAAGTGAGTCTTATTCAGAGGATGCGGAAGAGCCGCTTCAGAGGATCGAAGTAGCGGTCCACCACGCGTTCTTTGAGCGGAATGATCGCGTTCTCGGTAATCGTAATTGACTCAGGACACACCTGCCTGCAGCAAGTCGTGATGTTGCAGTAACCGATGTTATGCCTGTGCCTCAAATCGCTGACCCGGTCTTCGGTATCGAGCGGATGCATTTCGAGTGCGGCGGCATAGACGAGCAGACGCGGGCCGACAAATTCGTCGTGCTTATGGTGCTCTCGCAGGACGTGGCAGACGTCCTGGCAGAGAAAACACTCGATGCACTTGCGAAACTCCTGCACGCGCTCGACGTCGGCCTGCTGCACGCGCCATGTGCCATCGGGCCCGTCGGGTGGGCGCGGCTTGAATGGCTTGATCGTCATTTTCGCCCGGAAATTCCACGAAACATCAGTGACCAGATCGCGTATGACCGGAAAAGCGTGCATTGGCTCCAGGATTACCGGCGTGTTCAGGTTGATGTCACTCAGCCGGGTCATGCACATGAGCTTGGGCGTGCCGTTGATTTCGGCGGAACACGATCCACACTTGCCGGCCTTGCAGTTCCATCTCACCGCCAGATCGGGCGCTTGCTCTGCCTGGATGCGGTGGACGGCGTCCAGAACAACCATTCCCTCTTCTACGGCGGTTGTGTAATCTTGGAATCCGCCGTCCGCAGAGCCTCCCCGCCAGATTCGAAATGTCGCTGTTGTGGCCATCAGTTTCGTCTCTCCCGGTTATTTCATCTCCTGCTATTTCATCTCCTCGATCACTTTCTTCAATTCATCCGGCATCGGCATAAGTGCGCGCTTCTCCACTTGCATTTCGCCTTCCGCACCACGCCTGATGACGATGTTGTACTTTCCCCACTCCGCGTCTTTGCCGGGGAAGTCTTCGCGGAACTGCGCGCCGCGGCTTTCTTTTCGCAGCAGCGCCGAACGCGTAATTGCTTCTGACACAATCATCATGTTTCCAAGATCAATCGTTGTGTGCCAGCCGTTGTTGTACTCGCGATTGCCAGCGATGCCTGCTCGCTCGGCCCGCGCGCACAATTGCTCGATCGCGCCGAGCGCCTCCTGCATCTCACTCTCGACTCGGACAATCCCCACCAGGTCTTGCATCGTCTCCTGCAAATCGTATTGAATCTGGTAGGGGTTCTCGCCGGAAGGGCCTCGGTCAAAGGGAGTGAGAGCCGCTGTTGCCGTGGCTTGGAGTTCCGTCTCGTCGATCGTTACCGGACCGTTAGCTTTTGCGAACTCTGCGGCAAAGCGTCCTGCCCGCCGTCCGAATACGACAAGATCCGAAAGCGAATTTCCCCCCAGCCGATTCGCGCCATGCAATCCTGCAGCCACTTCCCCCGCTGCGAAAAGCCCAGGCACAGTGGACATCTGGGAATCGCCATCGACCCGGATTCCGCCCATCATGTAATGAGTCGTAGGACCGACCTCCATTGGCTCTTTCGTGATGTCTAGGTCGGCAAGTTGTTTGAATTGGTGATACATGCTCGGGAGCTTTCGCTTAATGTGCTCCCCTGATTTCGGCAGGCGCTCCTTAATCCAGGAAATATCAAGAAAGACGCCGCCGTGCGGCGTGCCTCGGCCTGCCTTGACTTCGCGATTGATGCACCGAGCAACATGATCTCTGGTGAGCAATTCGGGCGGACGCCGCGCATTCTTATCACCCTGCGTATACTGCCAGCCTTCTTCTTCAGAGTCCGCAGTCTGCTCTTTGTAGAGGTCAGGAATGTCGTCGAACATGAACCGCCGGCCTTCGCTGTTGCGCAACACACCGCCTTCGCCGCGCACGCCCTCGGTGACAAGGATGCCGCGGACGCTGATTGGCCAGACCATACCGGTCGGGTGAAACTGGACGAACTCCATATCCTGGAGTTCGGCTCCAACGCGATACGCCAATGCCAGGCCGTCGCCCGTATATTCCCAACTGTTGCTGGTCACCTTGAAGGCGCGCCCAATTCCGCCGGTGGCCATCACCACTGCCTTTGCTTCCCATACGTGGAACCGGCCCTTCTCGCGGTCGTATCCACAAGCACCGGCAATGCGGTTTCCGTCGAGCAGCAGGCTGAGCACCGTGCACTCCATGTGCACTTCCATCCCCGTGTGAATGCCATGATCCTGCAGAGTGCGTATCATCTCCAGGCCTGTGCGGTCGCCGACGTGAGCCAGCCGGGGATACCTGTGTCCGCCGAAGTTCCGTTGCAGGATTTTGCCGTCTGTGGTGCGATCGAAAAGCGCGCCCCATGCCTCGAGTTCGCGGACGCATTCGGGCGCCTCCTTGGCGTGCAGCTCGGCCATGCGCCAGTTATTGAGGTATTGGCCGCCGCGCATCGTGTCGGCGAAATGAACCCGCCAATTATCGCGATCGTCGACATTGGCCAGCGCAGCGGCGATGCCTCCTTCGGCCATCACGGTATGGGCTTTTCCGAGTAGCGATTTGCAGATTACCCCCACCTTCGCACCTGTGGCTCCGGCTTCGATGGCGGCGCGCAGGCCTGCTCCGCCTGCACCAATTACCAGTACATCGTATGAGAACCGTTGGAATTCCGGCATCTAGAGAATTCTCCAGTCATGCCAGATTCCCATCGAACAGAGGCGAACATAGATATCGGAAAACGCGACCCAAAGGAGGCTCGCCCAGGCCCACTTCTTGTGCCCCGCGTTCAGGCGACTCACAAAGTTGTAGATCTTGTGGCGTATGGGATGATCCGAGATCTGGTCAAATATCCCCCCGATCATGTGCCGGAACGCATGACACCCGAAGATATATCCGGCTAGAAGCACCACATTCACGACCAGAACAAGGCTTCCAATCCCGATCCCGAACCCATCAGGGAAAAAGAACCCCCTCACCGCGTCGTACACAAGAAAGCCCCAGACAATGTACGAGAGCCTCAAAAAGTAGCGATGAAAATTCTGCAGAATGAGGGGAAACGTCCGTTCTCCCAGATAACTTTTCCGAGGCTCGCTCACTGCGCACGCCGGAGGATCGGCCCAGAACGATTTGTAATAAGCGCCGCGGTAGTAATAACAGGTCACGCGGAACAGGCCGGGTATCCAGAGAATGAGCAGTGCCGGTGAAAAGGGCAGAAAGCTCGGGTACCATCTCGGTTTTGGTCCAAACAAAGCGAAGGGGGAGCTGCCGAAAAGCTCAGGTGAATAAAACGGTGAGATGTAGGGACCATAGGTGTAATGGCTGTTTTGAAATGCCGCCCAGTTGGCATAGACCAGAAACGCGCCGAAACCCAGGAGGACTGCTGTCGGAGAAAGCCACCAGGCATCGCGCCTCGATGTTCTGCCGAACTTGCCGTCTTTCCAAACAATATCGGGAGCTGACATCGTCCCCCTTTTGGCGGATTTGAAGACTACGCCCTTCCCGCCCGATGGCATTGGATTGTATAGCAAAAACTCTGCCACCAGCCACCTGCCATGTAGGTTAAGTGGAATCCGGACCGACAGTCACACGATTCTTCCTGCCAGTTCTGGTTTAGGCTTGTCTGGAATTTGAACGCGGGGGGCCAGGAACCTGTCGAAACCCACACGACGGCTCTTGATGCGTATCGGACGCCCAATTCAGAGACCCTTATCGCAGGGAAAATGCCGTGCTTCGCACCGCAGGCGGATTGCACAACGCCTCCTTGACGATAGCGCGCGTCTCTTCCAGTTCCATGCCTGCTAGCTGCAAGCGGGGCGGACGCACGCGTACATTGCCGGTTCCTGTCTCCTGTTGCACCTGGTGAATGAGCTGAACGAACTTCGGCACCGTGTCCATTCGCAGTAGTGGCAGGAACCAGCGATAAAGCGCAAAGGCTTCCTCCCGCTTTCCCGAGGCGGCCCAGTTGAACAGCGCGACCGACTCGGCAGGAAAGGCGTTCACCAGGCCAGCCACCCAACCCACAGCCCCAGCGGCAAGGCCTTCAACGATGGCGTCATCGACGCCCACAAAAACCTGTAGCCGGTCTCCTGTCAGAGCGCGAATGGCCGTCACCCGGCGCACATCGGTACTGGTCTCCTTTACCGCCGCGAAATTCTCGTACTGCTGGGCCAACTCAGCGACCTGCTCAGGCCGAAAGTCCGTCCCGTAGGCGACGGGATTGTTATAGAGCATGCAGGAGAGCTGGGTGGCGCGAAATACCGCTGTGACGTGCGCCTTCATTTCCCGCCAGTCGCCGCAATATGCATAGGGTGGCAGTACCATCAGCCCGGAGCAACCCGCCTGTTCTGCCGCCTTCGCCAGCCCAACCGCCTCTTCCGTCGAAAGCGCGGAGATGGAAGCGACCACCGGGGCACGATCCCCGACTGCCGCGGTCATGTTCCGCAGAACCGCTTCCTTCTCGGCGAAGGTGAGGGTTGCGCCTTGGCCAAGTGAACCGAGCGAAATGATGCCGGTACAGCCGTTATCGAGAAGCCACTGGGAGTGGGAAGCCATAAACGCAGCATCAACCCGCAAGTGTTCGTCTAGGCAAGTTGTCATTGCAGGCATCACGCCATGCCATTTCATTGAGTCTCCTTCGAGAAATCGGTAAATTCGCTTGACGGGGTGAGGCTGTCGCTTGGGAAAGCGCGTTTGTCGTGGATCCCGAGGCTCGAGACCCGAACGGGAAAGACCGGAGGACGGATGCCGGATTCGACAAGAGCTGAATCCCACCCGAAGAGAAATTCCGTTGCTGCGCCGCAGATCCGTCCCTGGCAAGGACCCATGCCGCAGCGGGTTTGCAGTTTGGCGTCGCGCCACGATCGGTGCTCGCGCAAAGTGCCAAAAGAGACATCCTCGCACCGGCAGACGAGGGTTTCCTCGGTCGCCAGATTCCTTAGTTGTGGGTTCAGAACAGAGGCGTCCCTCAGTGCGTGAACAAAACCGAGCCGCTGCCTTCGACGCCGAGCCAACCTCTCTGCGTCTGCGGTTCTGCCGCCGGCCGCCAGTCCGGCGATCTTCCCCTCGAGTAGCGCGAGGTCCACGCCTCCGATACCGGTTGGTTCCCCTACGCAGAACACATCTGCGACCGAGGTGCGCTGCAGATGGTCGGCACACACGAAACCGTCGTCGATGCGGCACCCTAGTAGCGCCGCCAGTTCCAGGTTGGGCACCAAATGATATCCGCACGCCAGGTAGTCGCAGTGCACTTCCCAGTTCCTCTCGTTAAGCTGGAGAGTCACCGACTCGAGCTTCTCTCTGCCGCTCGCCGCAATCGGCCAGCAGCTGGTGTAGAAGCGAGTGCCATGCGTTGCGATGAGGTACCCGATCCCCTGCAGTAGTTTGGCAGGTTCGGTCAGCAGATGTACCGAAAAGGGAACGACCCGGCGCATTGGAGCTTGCTCACAAAGGGCAACGATCTTCGCGCCACGACGTGCCAGATGTGCTGCAACAGCGAGAAGCAAAGGACCAGTTCCGGCGACGACTACGCGTTTTCCAAGGATTCGCAACCCGCCTCGGACCATCGCGTCCAGGCCTCCCGCCCCCATTACGTTAGGCAGCGTCCATCCCGGAAACGGCAGAAAGAGTTCGCGCGCGCCGGTCGCCAGAATGATCTGTCCGTAACACAGTTCGCGACAAACGCCATCGCACTCTGCGCGTAGCATACCGCGCCTGGGATGGTCAAAGACTCGCCAACCCTGAAGCCGAAAGACTGGCGCGGCGTCGAGTTTTGCGAGCCACTTTCGGGCTGCCGCGGGCTGAGAAGCCCAGGTTCGCCAGATCTGTCCACCCGCCGCCGGATTATCGTCGACCAGGCCAACTCGTTTTCCCGCAGCCGATGCGCTAACCGCTGCCCCGATGCCGGCCGGTCCCGCACCTACAACCAGAATGTCAAAGTGCTCACTCATGACGTGTACACTTCCATTCCCTCAACGCATAGAATCTGGCAGCTCCGCTGATGCGGCGTTCCATCGATGGTGACCCGGCATTCAAAGCAGATGCCCATCCCGCACAGCGGCCCGCGCGGTTCGCCGGTGACCGATCTCCGTGTAAGCGGTCCGGTCATCAGGATCGCGGCCGCAACCGTTGTTCCCGCGGCGACTTTTACGGGAACGCCGTTCACTTTCAGACTGAGCAAGCTTGCCGGCTTAAGCATGGACTTCGCCCTTCGCAAACCGCGCCGGCAGATATGGCTCAATAGGAATCCTGGTCTCAATGCCTTGCAGATGGTCTGCCAACATACACGCGGTTCCAAGCGAGGTGGTGATGCCCAATCCCTCGTGGCCCGTTGCCAGAAACAGGGATTCGTCTTCCGGACTGGGCCCGATCAATGGAAGTTTATCTGGAGTGGCAGCCCAAAATCCGGTCCAGACACGAATTGCAGAGAGAGCGCCGATTTCCGGCAGATACCACTGCGCACGTTCGATCATAGATGTCAGGATTTGGGTGTCCACCGTAGGATCCTCCGTGCTGTACTGACGTGAGGAGCCGATAAGAACCTGCCCCGTTTTGCGCGGCTGGACGTTGAACGCGACGGAATCGGAGGTGAGCGAGTGAGCGCTCTTGAGGTATCCGAGTTCCACCAGTTGATGCCGCACAAACCCCGGGTAACGATCCGTGATCACCAGATGCCCCTTGCGTTTTCTCATCGGCAGGCCGGAATAGAGTTCTCCGGCTTCCGCCCCGCCCGCGTTCACAATGCGCGCTGCGTGCAGTTTAGTTCCATCGTCGAGCCGCACATTTCCTGCCTTTGCCGACAGGGCCTTTCGCGAATAGAGCCGCGCACCCAGGCGTAGCGCTTCACCGAGGAGATACGCGGCTGCGCACGGTGGATAGAGTACGGCGTCCGACGGAACCAGCAGCGCGCCCGGCAGCGGCTGGCGTAAATGCGGCTCGGCTTTTGCGAGCATCTGGCAATCAAGTATCACGGTGGAAATACCGGCGGAAGCGTAGAGGGCGCTCTTGCGTCGAACCTCCTGCATCTCCTCATCGTCGCTTGCCACCCATAGCGTTCCGCACGTCTCGTATTCGACGTTGGCAGGAAGGCGGTCGGAGAGACCCTTCCAAAGCGTCTGCGAATAGCAGGTAAGAGCCATCTGCGCTGGCGAGTCATCCATCACGACGATGTGTCCCATCCCCGCTGCTGTGGCTCCGCCGGCGATGCCTTTGCCTTCGACGACTGCTGTGCGCAACCCACGGCCTGCGCACTCCAGTGCGCAGGCCGAACCCACAATGCCCGCCCCAACGATGACCACATCCCACGGTTCGCTCATCCCCGTATGCCCATCAGGAACGGATCACCGGGGCTTAGGATAAGCCGACCCTCGGCTGTGATAAACGCAGTGCCGGTAATGCTGGGGATGAGTTCACCCTCACGCAGTTGATAAGACCCTTCAAACACCGTGCCGAGAATGCCTGCCTGCCGCCACACCTGGCCCGGGGCAAGTTTGCCATCTGCTGCCAGGCACGCTAGTTTCGCGCTGGTTCCGGTTCCGCACGGAGAACGGTCATAGGCCTTGCCGGGGCAAAGAACAAAATTCCGGCTGTCCACTCCGGGCGACTGCGAACCGCTGGAAAGCTCAATGTGGTCGATCTCTTTTCCTTCGGCGCCCGTGATGCCGCCTTTGCATAGCGCGCTGCGAACGGCCCATGCGAATTCGGTCAACTGTTCCACATTGTCGAGATCCAATCGGAGTGGAGGATCTTCTACCAGGAAAAACCAATTGCCTCCCCAGGCGATGTCGCCGCTCACGGCTCCAATGCCCTCCACAGCTACGGATACTCCCGCCTGATGGCGGTAGCTTGCGACATTCTCAACCGTCACGCTGCCTTCAGGGTGGAGCTTTGCACGGACCACACCGACGGGCGTTTCGATGCGGTGTTCTCCCGGGCCGATTCGACCCATGTGGGCTAGTGTCGTCACCACTCCGATCGTGCCGTGACCGCACATGCCCAGGTAACCGACATTGTTAAAAAAGATGACGCCTGTTGCACAGCTTTTGTCCAACGGTTCGCAAAGCAGTGCACCAACCAATACATCCGAGCCCCTCGGCTCATTGACCACAGCCGACCGGAAATCGTCGTGTTCTGCAGAAAAACACCGCAGACGCTCCGCAAGATGATCGTCGCCCAACTCGGGTCCCCCGGCAATGACCACCCGTGTTGGCTCGCCGGCCGTATGTGAATCGACAACCTGAACAGATGAAAAGGGAATACGGGAGAAAGGCATGCGAAGAATTCTAGCTCAGGGAGAAAGCCTTGATCACGAGTAGCCCCGATCCTTGCGGTTCAATTTCACACTCCGGGCGCCATCACTTTCTGAGCCCATTTGGCGGACTGGATACGACCGCGCTTGCGGCGTAGAATGAGGGGGTCGAGCACGATGTCCAATGCGGCAGGCTCACGTGATTCGAGACATCTTTCCCATACCGCACAGTTCACGCTTTCGTGCCGCAATGGCGCTTGCGATCATCGCGGACTTACTTCAAATCGTTGTCTTTCCCCTGTTTGTCGAGGGCGCCATCTCGCCTGCCGATGACATACTCGATCTTGGCATTGGCGCTATGCTGGTTCAACTCCTGGGATGGCACTGGGAGTTTCTGCCATCGTTTTGCGCCAAGCTCGTGCCCGGAGTCGACCTGGTTCCTTTCTGGACAATGGCAGTTGCCAATGTCTACCGAAAATCGAAACAGGAACCGGTCACAATAGAGGGAGCCCGCGGGAAAAGCACGTCGCCGAAAGATCAATTGGGCCTGTAAGGCGAATTTCGTAGACCCCCCTGAAGAACCTGACATGGCTCGTCCCTGAATAAACAATCAATTTTGCAACGCTCAGTAATTAGAGCAGTTTTCCACTCATTACCAGCGCAACAGCGCTGCGCAGGCGCGCCCTGTTTCCTTCCTGGGCGGGGCGGAGTTTGGGAACTCTAATTAGGGGAAATCGGCGCATCTCGGTATCGATCGCGGGACCAGCTACATGCCAGAAGGTTGTGATGTCGCCGACAATGACTAATTCGCTGGGGGCGAGAGCCAGCGAGATCATGTGCATACCGCGACCGAGTGCCTTGCACATTTTATCGAGAGCTTGCTGCGCAGCAGTATCTTGCGATTCAGCCAAGTGAAGCAGGGCCTGAAATGAGGGGAGGGAATTGCCCGTAATTTGTGCGTAATAGCGGAGTCCGGCGCGGTTGGACGCGACGGTTTCCCAGCATCCTCTTCCGCCGCAGCCGCAGGGCAATCCATTCGGATCCAATTGCACGTGGCCAAACTCGCCGGCAACGCCGCCTTCGCCGCGCATCAGCTGGCCATTGGCAAAGATGCCGGTCCCGATGCCCTCAGAGACATTGACGACAACGAGGTCGCGCGTGGCATCGCTGTAACCGAACCAGACTTCGGACAATGCACATGCATTGGCGACGTTGTCAACGACCACAGGGAGGCCGGTAGCCTGCTCGACACGAGCCTTGAGTTGCCCAATGGGCCAGACGATGTTGGGCGCGAAGATCGATTTGGCAAAGCGAGGATTAAAGCGGCCAGGCAGACTCATGCCGATCCCCTCAAATGCGTGGTCGCCATGCGCGGCGATCATATCTCGGATCGCGCTGACGATCGCGCCGATCACCTTCTGAGGATCCGAAGGAAGCGCCACGAGATCCTCCGCGATCACCTTTCCGGAGAGATCGGTGACAGCCAAGGTGGACTGAGTGGGATGAATGTCCAGCGCAAGCACTCCTCGTTTCCCATTGAGGTTCAGAAAAGTAGGTTTTCTCCCTCGCGGAATCTCTCCGGTTTGTCCTTCAACAATCCAGTTCTCCGCGAGAAGCTCTTCGACGATGAGTGAAACGGTGCTTCGTTGCAGGCCGGAGATACGCGCCAGATCGGCGCGAGAAACAGGCTGCCTGACGCGAATATGGTTGAAGATGAGGTTGCGATTGATCTCCCGGGCGATGCGATTCGAGGCGTTCGTCTGGTTATTCAAGAAGAGACGCGCGGTCGGCATCGAAATCCTTTCTATCTCCCCGGAAAACAAGAGAGAATACAAACCGGGAGATTCCCTATGAGGCTGCGGAAAAGCTCATCCCAGCTGGGATTGGCGCATGTTCTGTAACAGGGCACGACTTTTAGTCGTGCCGTAAATGCTACAAAATACGCCCGGGCTTTAGCCCCGGGCTGCGCTTTTCATTCGTGGCATTCACTTTTTCCGCAGGCTGCTAAAACACCTAAGGGAGTAACTAATCGAAGATTCTATCAAGAATCTCGATTTTCTAAACTCGCGAACGAGATCACGTGCATTTCAGAAATTCTGACCAAATCGAGGTTCAGTGCTTTATCCGGAATTTCACAATCGATAGGCCTCCTTGGCCAAACGATATGCCAAGTCATGCGCGACCTCGAATGCTTCGTCCTCCGCGAGGCGGTGTTCCGCGACGAGTCTGGCGAGGAAGGCGCAATCAACCCGCCGGGCTACATCGTGCCGCGCGGGAATGGACAGAAAAGCGCGGGTATCATCATTAAATCCTACCGTGTTATAGAAGCCGGCTGTCTCTGTCACCAACTCGCGGAAACGCATCATGCCTTCAGGGCTGTCAAGAAACCACCATGGGGGCCCCAGGCGCAAACACGGGTAGTGTCCCACGAGCGGGGCTAACTCTCGGCTAAAGGTTGACTCATCCAACGCAAACAGGATGATAGTTAGTTGACGCTCATTGCCGAATCGGTCCAATAACGGACGCAGGGCATCGACGTAATTGATTGCCCTCGGGATGTCGGCGCCGACATCGCGCCCGTAGCGCTCAAAAAGTCTGCGATTATGGTTGCGCACGCTGCCCGGGTGAATCTGCATGACCAAGCCGTCTTCGAGGCTCATCTGGGCCATTTCGGTCAGCATTTGCGCCCTGAACAATTCCTGCTTCTCCGCGGGGGCCGTGCCGCCGAGCACCTGCCGGAAGAGAGCTGCCGCATCGGCCGCGGAAAGGTCCGCTGTTTGCGCAGTAGGATGCCCATGATCGGTCGCCGTGCATCCGAGTTCGCGAAAGTGAGCTCGGGCCTTGCGCAGGGCTTTCAAATAGCCATTCCATGAGACCGTGTCTTCGCCGGTGATCTCGCCGAGTTTTGCGATGGATTCGGCAAATCCGACAAACTCGGGATCGACAACGGGATCCGGGCGGAACGTGGGGAGAATTCTGCCTTTCCAGCCCGAGTTTCGGATCGCTTTGTGACCGTCGAGCGAGGCAAGAGGTGAGTCTGTAGTGGACAAGACTTCGAGATTGAATCGTTCGTAGAGTGCGCGGGGCAGAAAGTCCGGAGTTAGTAGCTTTTGAGAGATCGTGTCGAAGTAGAAATCGGCGGTCTTTTCCGACAGGATCTCCTCGAGTCCGAAGAGTTCCTGAAAAGCATAGTCCAGCCACATTCGTGTTGGCGTTCCCCGAAACAGATAATAATGACTGGCAAAAATCTTCCACACCTTGCGAGGGTTTTTGACCTCAGGCTGCCCGATCTCCAGATCTTCAAGTGAGATGCCCTGGCTGTAGAGCATGCGAAAGACATAATGATCTGGCTGGACGAACAGAGTTGCGGGATCAGGGAACGGGGCATTCTGCGCGAACCACGCGGCCTGCGTATGCCCGTGAGGGCTGACGATGGGCAGATCTTTTACGCTGTCGTAAAGTGCTCGGGCAATTGTGCGGGATCCAGCTTCGGCAGGGAACAAGCGGTCATCATGGAGTAAGGTCATCGGGACTGAACCTCATTCAGTCTTTGACACAATCGAATAAGTTCGCGGTGGCTCACAAGCCAACTGCCTCAGGCATTGCGATAGCCCATGCCCGCCAATACACCGCGCATATAGGCGAAGCTCTCGATAACTCCGGGCATTGGATCGTCCCCGTGAATCTCGTACTCGAGATCGACATACCCTTTGTACTTCGTCGTGATGAGAGCCTCAAAGATGCCACGGATCGGCATGATGCCTTCTCCAACAGCCACCTGGCTTTCCTTGCTCTGGAAGTTAGTCAGGTCTTTCATGTGCATATTAAACAAGCGAGGACCCACTTTGTGAATGGCCTCAACGACGTCAGTGCCCGCACGTACGGTGTGTCCTACGTCGATGCAGCAGCCAATGCGCGGGTCCATGCTCTTGACATCCTTCAAGACATCGAGCGGGGAAGGCCATACCTTGTCTTCGGGGCCGTGGTTGTGGATGGCAATGCGGATGTCATACTCCTTCACGAACTTCTCGATGCGCGGCAGAGTTTCCGGCGTAGGATCACCGGCGACAATGACGGAGATGCCGGCTCGCTTGCAGTATTCAAACTTGGCGCGGATGTCGGCATCTTCGTCCTGCCGAAAATAGATCGCTCCGGCGGCATGAAGCTTGATACCGGCAGCGGCGTAGTCTGCCAGCGCTTTGGCTTCTTCCTGCGGGTCCATGGGAAGGTGGTCTTTCGCGTCCTTCACATTCAAGTCAGTTACGTTGAGTTGTTTCATGAAGCCGATCAGCTGGGCGCGGGTAAAGTTGCGAAAGGTGTAGCTGGCGAGGCCCAAATGAACGGGCGATGGCTTTCCCTCCGCGGTGGACGGTTGAGCGAATGTGGGAATGGCGTTCGGTGTTGCGCACGCGGCTGCAATCAACGCACCTGACTGAACGAAGGTGCGACGCGAAAATGTCTCTTTCATAGTCTGGAGGCTCCTCGAGTGCTCCGGTCAACGATGTTCGGACGAAGGGCTTCAATGGTAGCTCTTTCCAATAGACGAGCGACCATCCATCAGGAGTTTCAACCGCGTTCCGCAGGAGTCGCTGAAACGCACTGGTGCAGAACGCGGCAACTATTAAAGATGCGGCGCCCAACCGCTCTCGTATTCACGATCCCACATCTTCATCGCTTCGGGATCGTCCTGCACCTTGGCGTCGGCTGTGTCGAGATTGAGAGTCCGATTCACTTCCCACGCGATATTAGAAAGCTGGAGCATGGTCACGGCGACGTTACCGACAGACACCGGAGCGTTCAGCTTTTCGCCCTTGCGGATTCCGGCGATGAAGTTCGCAAAGTGAGCATCGGTCATTGAGTCGCGGCCGGTGAGGTCGCCGGACGAGGTCTCGCCGCCGGTTTTGTACTCGCTCGTCTTGTTTCCTTTCAGGTCGTAGATCTCATAGCCATCGCGATCGACAAGAACAGACCCCGTGGTCCCCATAATCACCGATCCGCGGTCTCGTCCGTAGAATTTCATTCCCTGGCAGCACTTGCATTCCCAGGAGATCATCTTGTCGTCGTAGTTGAAGCTGGTCACAAGCGTGTCGTAAAACTGCCAATCATCTTTGAACTGGTATCTTCCGCCGGACGCAGAGACGGTCTTTGGAAAGTCCACACCAAGCGCCCAGCGGCAAACATCGACTTCGTGTGTTCCGTTATTCAGCGTTTCCCCGGTGCCCCAGATCCTGAACCAGTGCCAGTTGTAGGGTTGGACATTGTCTTTGTAGGGCCTGCGTGGCGCGGGTCCCTGCCAAAGGTCCCAATCGAGCTGTGGCGGAACAGGCGCCTCCTTGCCGAACCCGATGGACTTGCGCGTGTTGCTGTACCAGGCCTTGGCGTAATATGCGCGACCGATGAGGCCGCTGTGAATCTTGTCGACGATCTCGATGGTGTGAGCGGAGGAGCGCTGCTGCGTGCCCATCTGCACGAGCTTGCCGTACTTTCGCTGCGCGGCGACGAGCAGTGCGCCTTCGCCCGGATTGTGGCTGCAGGGCTTCTCGACGTAAACGTGTTTGCCCGCCTGAAGCCCGAGAATCGCCATGGGCGCATGCCAGTGGTCGGGAGTGGCAATCGTGATGGCGTCGACGTCCTTCTTTTCAAGAATGTGCCGGAAATCCTGGTCGGTGGCGGGAGCTTCACCCATTTCGCGCTGAGTATCGCCGGCAAACTTTTTCATGGTGTTGGTATCTACATCGCAGACATAGGCGATGCGGGCGCTATCCTTGTTTGCCTTGAGCGCAGATAGATGAGCATAGGCGCGCGAGTGCAAGCCAATAACGGCAAAGTTGAGGCGATCGTTCGAGCCGAGAATCTGTCCATAGCTCTTGGCCGTCGATCCGACAGCCATGCCTGCGGCGCCTATTGCAAGTGTGTCAAGAAACTCCCGTCGAGTAACCATTTATTCTCCCGTTTCCCTTGGTTAGTTCAGCTATGAATCACGTGGTTGCAAGTGCATAGCGCTCTTCCGCGTGTCTAAAGGGCGCCTGCATTCTCCGGTGGCCGCTTTCTTCGTACCAGTGAGCTCGGTTCCGCTCTGTCGAAGAGGTGGGCCGGCCACCCTCGATGGGCGACCGGCCTCTGACTTGAGTTTTAGCAGCCTCGGCACTAGAACGTAAACTTTGCCGAACCCTGCAGCGTACGTCCGCCGCCAACCCCATTCACACTGCCCTGGCCTGAGCCGAGCGTGCTGGTGATGGTTCCGAAACCTGAGGAACCATTGGGGCCGGTAACATTTGGCTGGCCGAATTGCGGAGTATTGCTCAACTGGAACGCGTCGACGCGGACCTCGAGCGCGGTCTCGCGGATGACCGTGAATCGTTTGAAGAGAGACAGATTGTCCTGTACGTAACCGGGCCCGCGGAACTCATTTCTACCCACGTTGCCGAGGCCAGGAGCGGCGCACGTGGTTTGTCCGGTGCAGCCGGAGGGCTGGCTGAATACTGTTGGATCGAACCAGGGCGAGTTTGGGCCGATGCCGCCCAGTTTCTTGAAATGACCGGTCAACGTTGGGGTCTGCTGTACGCCTGGAGTATTCAACGTGCCGCCGCTTGCAGTGAGGGTCATGGGCAGTCCGGTAACTGCAGAAACAATACCGGCAAGCTTCCAGCCTCCGAGAACGGCATCGCCAACGCCAGAGTTGAGGATTTGATGCCCATGGCCGAAGGGCAACTCGTAGGTGAAGGTTTGCTCGTAATTGAACTTGCGATCGAAGTCAGTTGGGGCGTAGTTCCTGCGCCGGTTGATGAAAAAGACGAGACCGCCGTCGTCGTCGCTGTTGTAGTTGAGGCCCTTGCCCCAGGTAAACGCCGAGGTGAAGGCAAGACCATGAGAAAAGCGCTTGGTGAGGCTTGCCTGCAGGGATTGGTAGTTGGACGAGAACCCAAGGAAATACTGATTTGTGGCAGCGGTGCGCCCGAATGTGAGGTTTCCGTTTGCGTCATGGTTTTCGGGATCGGACCCTGAGCCGCCACCGTAGAAGCTGGGTTGGTTGATGTTTTGAGAACCCGAGATATCCGTGGCGTGATTTGCGACATAAGCCAACTGCAGCGAGAGATCGCCGCGGAAAGCCTGCTGGATCGCGACATTCCAGGAGTCTGCGTAGGGGTTCTTATAGTTCAAAGGAATGTAGGTGTAAACCTGGGCGATGAGCTGTTTGGCCAAAAGGCTCGACGGCGTGTTCGGCAGGACAATAACTCCATTCGCAGGAATGCTGACCGGAACCGGGGCCGGGAAGCCTGCCTGGAAGCTAGCGACCGTTACGCCGTCGCCAAGAACGGCAGGGCTGAAACCTGAACCCACCGGCTGATAGCTGTTATTGGCGCGAACCGGATAGTTATACGCGTAGGTGTTATCCGGGAAAGGCGTGTAGCTGATTCCGAAGCCCCCGCGGACTACGGTGTCATTTGAAACGCGATAGGAGAAGCCTGTGCGTGGAGCGAAGTACTTGTACTGAGGCTTCATGCCGAGATTGGAATAGTTGCCGCCAATGCCGGCAAGAACCAGGGTGTTATTGAGGGGATCGTAGTTGGAGAAGCCGCCCGCCGTTGCTGGAGTGGCAGGCGGATACATATCCCAGCGAACGCCCAGGTCGAGAGTGAGTTTGGAAGTGGCCTGCCACTTGTCGCTGGCGAACGCAAAGATCCACCACTGCCGATAGCGCGGGAAAAAGGTGTTGAGATCGCGACCGGTCTGGCTGGGCTGCTGGAGGAGGAAACTCGCGACATCGTTGGCCACGGTTGTCCCCGGAGAACTGGCATCCGAGGTCTGCACGTCAGAGAAGGTAAAAGCGCCGCGCGGGCTGAAGGTCTGGTCCTGAAGCAGGTCGTCATGGACGCGACGGACATCGGCGCCCCATTTGAAGGTGTGATTGCCGAGGATCTTCGTCCAGTTATTGACAACGTCGATGTTCGATTCGGCGCGAATCCATGGCTCCGACGCCGAGTAGCCGATCATCGGGCTCGAGAATCCGCCGTTTACAGTGACGGCGACTTGTCCGCTTGTAAAGGGTTGGCCGGAGATGTTCACGCCGGGAACGCCGAGTGTGGTTGCGTCGCTCGATCCGTAGTCGTTGGTCAGCGCGCTGTTACCAAGATGGGCAACGCCAAAACGCGCTTCAGTAAAGAAGGTGGGTGAAAACACGTGATCGTAGTTGATGCCTGTGCTGTAGGATTTCTGATTGCCCGTACCTTCAAAGCCGCCACCCTGGGGTCCGCCAAGAAACGATCCGAACGCTGCCTGCTGGAAGGTGACCACGCGCTGAAAGCTGTAACGGCCGCTGATATGGTCCTTCTCGTTGAGTGAATAATCGACCTTGCCGTCAAAGCTGTCAGTGGTCTTCGTGAAGGGAAGGTTCGTGGTGTAGTCATTGGCGGGGTTGTTCAAAGGCTTCAGGGTCAGCGTTCCATATTTGGCCGCGGCTGCATTCAACTGCTGAAGCATCGCGAGAGAGACCGGGAATTGACTCGTAAGGAGGCTGTATGGGATCTGATTGTTCGGGAACTTCGGACGAGGGTCAGCCGCCGTTCCGGCGTGAACCGTCCCGTCCGTGTAACTCGTCGGGTCAAAAATTTGACCCTTCGTTCCGTTCATCGCAGCGCTCAGGTCGACGCATCCAGCCGGATCGCTGCAACCGGGAAGCGGCGTTGGGCTAGGCGTGTAATAGCGGGAATCGGGAATGGTGAACGTGCTGGAAACAGCTTCGTGGTCGACGGTACGCAGATAATCTCCGAAGAAGAACAGCTTGTCCTTGAGGATTGGGCCGCCGACTGCCCCGCCGAAGTAGTTATAGGACAAATGACCCAGAGGGCCGCCGAAATAGGAACGGGCATTGAGGTCATTGTTCTGGATGAACTCGAATGCCGACCCATGAAAGCTGTTGGTGCCGGACTTTAAAGTCACGTTGGTGACAGCGCCGGTGGCGCGGCCCAGCTCCGCTTCAAAATTGTTCGTCGAGATGTCAACAGAACCGATCGCCTCAGCCGGGGGAATGATGATCTGGAGAAGGCCGGTGCGTTCATCGTCGTCGATGCCTTCAATCTGGTAGAGGTTTCCTTCGCGAGGAAGGCCATTGAGTTCGGTCTGCAGGGAACTCGCCGCATTGAAGAACTGAGAATGCTGAAAGACTGCAGGCGCTGCACCGGGCACGAGGTTGATAAGCGTCTGGAAATTACGGTTTGTGCCGAGAGGCATATCGACCACGTTTTCCGCTTCAATTTTTGTGCTGATATCGGCGCGGTCCGTTTGCAGCAGCGGAGGTGCTGTGGTAACGAGAACCGTTTCGGACACATTGCCGGGTTGCAATGCGAGGTCGACGCGCGTAGACGAATTGCTGGGCAGGTCAATGCTTTCCTGCGTGTCCTTCTTGAATCCCTTGGCTTCGACACTGACGGAATAAGTGCCGGGTTGCAGGTCAGGGAAGGTATAGTTTCCGCTCTCGTTGGTGACGGACTCGTGAATTGCGCCGGTGCCGGCTAATACGGCTGTGACCTTTGCACCCGCCACGGTTGCGCCTGTTGTGTCAGTGACTGTTCCCAGCAGGGTTCCGTTTACTGCCTGGCCGATGAGTGCAGGCGAAAAGCCAAGCACCAAAACGGCAAGCAGAAACCCCATGAGCGGTCTAGAGATTTTGCTAAGAATCATGTGTAGCCTCCAAAGTTGAATCAACGTTCAAGCTCCCGAACCGTATATTGTTCGGAATGCGAACCAAACCTACCTTTGGCCAATCGCGCTTGTCAAGGAGAATCGATGCAAGTTTTAGAAAAACTTAAACTGTACTTTAGCTTTTCAGATAACTCTTTGAAACCCAACCGGTTAGCAAGCATGGGGCTCACGTTCCACATCCGCTGGGTTAGCGTCTCGAAGCCGATCAAAGCTGCATTGCTTGGGATTCCTTGGCAAAAATGTGTCGGCAAAAACCCTCCGGAATGCCGGTCCGAATCAGGGCAACGGAGAAGGATGGATGAGGAATTTCCGCCTCTACTGAGCCGGTTGCACTTCACAGGGCACTTCACTAAATTGATGGTTGAACGAGTGCGCGATTTCGCGCCCGATCGGCTCTTAATCCCTCAAATCTGACGCCTTGTGAAGTTCTTGCTCTGCTTTCATTTTCAGGAGGTTGCTCTGTTTCATGTGGATCGACACGGAGTATCCTTTTGTCATGCTTCCCCGAAGCGTGCGTGTCTGTTTTCTGCAGGTTCTCATCATGGTATGCGCCGTGATCCTTTGCCGTGCGGAGGGGACGCCGATCGTGTCGGGTCAGTCCAGTCGAACCCTGGTTCTGGATGGACTTGGTAAAGGCACAGCCGATCTTGGCGGCATTTGGCAGTTTCATCTGGGAGACGATCCAGGCTGGGCGCAACCCTCATTCAACGACTCCGGGTGGGAGTCAATCCTCGCGGATACGCCTTGGGGTGCTCAGGGGCATCCTTCGTACGCCGGGATTGCCTGGTACCGCCGGCACGTAGACATCATTCCGGCTCCGGGCACCAACAGCCAGTATCAGGTTCTGATTCCGCGCGCGGACGACGCGTACGAGGTGTATTGGAACGGGAAACTGATCGGGCGTTACGGGCAATTTCCGCCTCACGCATATTGGTACTACAGCGAGTTTCCGCGTTCCTTTCCATTGACCGGTTCCAACTCCGGCGTACTGGCCATTCGAGTGTGGAAAGCGCCTTTGGATATCTTTTCGACGGCGGAATGGGGCGGCATTTCAGTGCCTCCCGTCGTTGGCGATCCGGACACGGTCTCGCTGTATGAAAAGGCGATTACCTGGAACGAGGTGCAACAGGATCTCTTCGATTACGCTCTGATCCTCTTGCGCGCCTTCGTTGCCGTGCTGTGTGTGGTGCTGTGGAGCCGCAATCGGCGAGAACAACTTTTTCTCTGGGTGGGCGTATTTACCATCACGCCAGTGGCCCTTGGGATTCTCCAGAATCTCTTTTTCGTCCCGTTTTCTTATGAACTGGCGCGCTTCATCAATCAGCCGCTGTATGTGCTTTCCAACGTTTCACTGTGGTTCCTTCTGGTCTGGCTTTTGCGGTTGAATGAAAACCCGCGGGTGCTGAAGTGGACTGAGACACTCGCGTGGTCGACGATGGCGATTGGGGCCGCCGATGGATTGCTCGCCCTGTTCTGGGGATCGGCTACGCTCTGGATGCAGTGGGCAGACGGCGTGCTTGCAAGCTTCATTCTGCTCGCTGAATTATTTCCGTTCGTACTGATTGCGTTGGCCCTCCGGCGCAGACTGGATGCCTCGCGCTGGATCGTGGCGCTCGCCGCTTTCGTGCTCCAAATGATTCACACAATTGGCGACTCAAGTGCTCTGGGGCAGCGTTTCACGCACTGGACTCTCTATTCCACATTGATTGACAACAATAATTTTCAGATCCAGGGTGTTGTGTTCGGACCTGAAAAAGTTACCTCAATCGCGCTCTTTGCCGCCATCATTTATGCGGTGTATCGCTACATTCTGGAGCAGCAGGCGCGGCGCGCAGCACTGGAACAGGAGATGCAGAGCGCGCGTGAAATTCAGCAGGTGCTTATTCCCGAAGCGCTGCCTTCGCTGGAAGGCTACTCCATTACTAGCGCGTATACACCGGCACAGGAAGTGGGCGGCGACTTCTTTCAGATCCTCGCGCACCCCGACGGCTCGACGATCGTGGCCGTTGGAGACGTGAGCGGCAAGGGCCTGAAAGCCGCGATGAACGTCTCGATGATTGTAGGCGTGATGCGTTCGCAGGCTGCCGCCACGTCGAGTCCGCAGGAGATCATCACGGCGTTAAATCATTGTCTGACGGGTCGAATGCAGGGCGGATTCGCGACAGGTATCGTCTTTCGTCTGGATCCGGATGGAACGGTTACGTTTGCCAATGCCGGCCATTTGCCTCCCTTCCTCAATGGGCAGGAGTTTTATCTCGAGCCTTCTCTGCCACTGGGACTCGTAAGCCAGGCAGAATACAGCGAAATCGAGGTGCACCTCCAACCCGGCGATCAACTCAGCTTCTATACGGATGGATTGCTCGAAGCGCGCAACGCGGATGGGGAACTCTACGGTTTTGACAGACTTCATACACTGTTCGCAGCTCGTCCGACAGCTCAACAAGCCAGTGAGGCTGCTGTCGCCTTTGGCCAGGACGATGATATTACCGTGCTCACACTGACACGCCTCGCGGCAGGTGAGGAGTCGACCACATTGCTTGTCGCGCCCATCCTGGATGATGTGGCCGCGACGAGAGCCTAGTTTCCTGAGTCTAAAACTCCCCTAAACATAGAAACTGTCATCCTGAGCGCAGTCCGCCGCGGCGGACGGAGTCGAACGCCTGCCCTGAGCGAAGGGAGCAAAGCGACCGTAGTCGAACGGGGACCCGCAGTTTTGGCCTTTGATTTCTGCAACGAGCTTTCGATTCACCAGCTCTAGAACCTGTCTCATAAATGGTTTTGTAAAAGGGCACGACTTTAGTCGTGCCGCAAACGTCGCGTAAATCGCTGGGCTTTAGCCCCTGAGGGACGCCTTTCGCGGTGCTAGACCATTTCTGAGACAGGTTCTAGTCTCCTGAGTCATAAATATATTGCATATATTTGAGTGTCGTCTTAAGCTGGGTTATGGAGACTCTTCGTGGGCGTCCGAAGAAGCATGAGCTAGTCGTGAGCCCCGCGCAACGGATTGAGTTGGAGCGTATTGCGCGGCAGTCTCGCAGTTCCCGATCGGCGGCGTTCCGCGCCCAGATTGTTCTGGCTTGTGCCAACGGATCGAGTAATGCAGCCGTTGCTGCGAGGCTGCACACGACCGGTTTCACTGTCGGCCTGTGGCGCAACCGTTTCATTGCCGAGGGTGTTGCTGGACTGGGAGATGAACCGCGTCCGGGAGCACCGCGCGAGATCGGCGAGGAAAAGATTGAGCGGCTGGTGCGACTAACGTTGGAAAAGGCCCCGAAGGGAGCTACCCATTGGTCCAGTCGCATGTTGGCGGCTAAGACGGGGTTGAGTCAGTCGACGATCAGTCGCGTCTGGCGGGCGTTCGGGTTGAAGCCGCATCGTGCGGAAGGCTTTCAGCTTTCCAGCGATCCATTGCTGATCGACAAGGTGCGCGATATTGTCGGACTGTATCTCGATCCGCCCCATCATGCGCTGGTGTTGTGCGTCGATGAAAAGTCGCAAATCCAGGCTCTGAGCCGCACTCAACCGGTGTTGCCCATGCGGGTCGGGCAGTTGGAGCGACGCACCCACGACTATAAGAGACATGGCGTCACAAGCCTGTTTGCTGCTCTCGATATCGCCACCGGCAACGTCCTCGGCAAGTGCTATCGACGCCATCGTTCGGTTGAGTTCCTGGATTTCTTGAAGAAGATTGATGCCTCTGTTCCGGCCGATCTCGACGTCCATCTTGTGCTGGACAACTACGGCACACATAAGACCGCTCTGGTCCGGCGCTGGTTGCAGAAACGAACACGATATCACCTGCACTTTACTCCCACGCACGCCTCGTGGCTGAACCAGGTCGAACGCTGGTTTGCGCTCCTCACACAGCGACAGATCAAACGTGGCTCGCACACCAGCGTTCAGGAACTGGAAGCGGCGATTCGGGAATTCATCAACACCCACAACCAACAGCCAAAGCCCTTTCGGTGGACCAAGTCGGCAGACCAAATATTGGCCTCCATCGACCGCTTTGCCAGTGCAACTCTCGCCGCACATGCACCTGACACTTATGAAAGAAATCAATGACTCAGGAGACTAGTGGCCTGTCACAGAACAAATGCGGCGGAATATCCCATTTTCCTCAATATCAAAGCGTGAGAGAGCATAAAAGTAAGAAGGCCCACCAACCTGCGGTGGACCTTCCTGCAATTCCCATGTGCGTGTACTCAGCATTCAGCAGAGCAAAGCGGTCCTAAGGATGGGCCACTTGCACAGTGATGGAGGTGCTTCCGATCGCGTAGTTTGCCCCGCCGCTGAATGTCGCGGTGATCTTATCTGAGCCATTCGGAAGGTTGGAAGCAGGTATCGTTATGCTCGCGGCGCCGGAGGCGTTCACCGGAACCGCGGCGCCGGAGAGCACCGTAGATCCGTAGGTGAACGTGACCGAGCCAGTTGCGTCAGGCGGTCCCGCGTACGATGACTGTATCGAGGCTGAAAGCGTCAGATTGCCTCCTGTGAGATACCACGCGGAAGGCGTAAATTGAACAACCACCGGCGCCGGAGTTACCGTAAAGCTTTGGTTCTTCGGACCTGCAGCAGCATAGTTAGTCTGGGCCGGGTAACTCACTGCCAGGTTATGGGTTCCCACTGGCGGTTTGGGGATGATGAAGGACACACTGCCCGAAGCGAGCGGAAGGCTTACAGGCGCTCCACCGTCGTACACATAGGTGATGGCACCCAGAGGAGCGCCGGCGTTCGAACTCGCGGAGACGTTGCAATGGAAATCAGCGCCGTACGGATACGGAGTGTTCCAGCAGGCCAGGGCTAGTGTCACAGGAACAGGGAGCACAATCAGCGGAACCTGCGCTGAGGTGCCTGCTGCATTGTGGCTGTCGCCCGAATACACCGCAGTTAGATAGTGCGTGCCTGCGGAGAGCCCACTCAGATAATAGTAGGCAGCTCCGCTTCCCAAGGTGAGATTCGCGAGAGTCGTCCCCTTTTCCATGATTTTGACGGTGCCAGTCGGCACGTGACCATTGATGTTTGCTAACTTGACCGTGAGGTTTGTTCCCAGCGGGTAAGTTATGGTGCCGGGTGAGACTGTAAGTTGAATCTGGCTGTCGATGTTCACCAGGTAAGTCACCGACTGCGACGACTTATTGCCTGCGGCATCCACGACCTGAACAGTAAATGTGCCTCCCGTCGAGGTATTTATCTGAGCGGTCAGCGGTCCCGTATCAGAGACGCCCGACCCTCCCGAGCCAAATGTCTGGCCACCGCAACTTACGACGCCGGAGAGACTGTCGGTGCATTCGAAGGTCGCAGTAACTGGCTGACCCTGATAGTAGGGACCGGAAGGCGAAAGCGTGGGGCCGGACACTTGTGGTGGTGTCGTGTCGAGGTTGATGGGGAAGGTGTAGTAGTTAGTTGACCAGGTTCCTGTGCCTTGGCTGTTGATGCTTCCGTCAGCGTTGGAGTTGATGAACTTCAGCTCCTTTGTCCCCGCGCAATCCTGTGCGTAGTAGTGCAGCAGATATTGGCCGTCCGCCGGAAAGCTGAGGGTCTGCACGCCAGTGGCAAAAACAGCAGCCGCGGGAGTCGCGGGGTCCGCCGGAGTCGGGCAGGCGATCGGATTGGTGATCGTCGTGTCCGTCGTGGTTCCCACCGCCGGCGGCGTTGGGCCCTGCGTAATGCCGTAGGTAATGCTCTTGATGGGCGACGGCACGAAGCTCGCGAAGCCGGGCAGGTTTGTCCCCGTCAAATTCGGCGGCTGACTTGAGAGGTTGACGTAGTTACTGTTGGTCCAGTTGCCTGCTCCGATACTGATTGGGTTTCCGTGGTTGTCTGTGACCGAAACTGTCGTGAGATCTTCGGGGACCTGGGCAATGGTGATGAAGGTCGAGTTTGGATGCGTGGTTTGGCCGCTGCCGTCGAAAGTTCCGGGCCCCGTGAAGCTGGTGAGGAGATTCTGCGGGCAGGGCACGTTATACAGATCCGAAGTGGGATTCGTTTGATCAAATTGGCAAGGGCCTCCGCTCCAACCCTCACTCGCCATCAGGAATCCCATACCCTCATGGAAGGTTCCGCTAGCCGTGGGAATGTCCGGCAAAGTGAACGGCGGCCCATCGAACACATCTTGGAATACTTCGTTGGGTAAGCTCGACACAGGACAATTCGCTCCCACTGCTGTATTGCCGGTGCCCGTTGTGCATCCCAGCGTGAAGAGCTTGCAGGCCGGCTGGCCGTTGAGAAGTTCCCCATTGTGCACCAGGCACATCGAGGTCGCGAAGGATGTCAGGCTCACTTGAAGCGGGTAAGCTACGACAGGATCGAGCCCCGAATCCGCGACCTGCGGATTCACGCCATCTGGATTGATCGTCAGAGTTCCGCCCGGAGCCGAATAGGCCCCGCTGAGATCGTACTCAAAGCCGATTTGATTATTGGTAACGGGGTTGAAGTTGAAGTCCTGATCCAGTTGAACAGACGTGGGATTCGTGGGAGGGATTGTGTTGCCGGAGATCATTGCCGGTCCATTTACCCCTCCCGATGAGCAGTTGGTGATGAGATACAAGCTTGAACTGCCCACGAATCCGCCCTCATCAACCAGGTCAATCTTGAGCTGCTGCGGCTGGTTGCTCTGAACAAGGAATGAGCTGATGTCGATGGGAGAGACCCCACCTGTTCCGATGTTGTACGTGTAAAACGTGCCGTTGACGTTGAAGGTTCCGCTGGCGTTATCAAGGTCGGCACCATTGAGATCCCCCGCACCTGCAGGCGCCTGGTAACTGGTGGTGAAGCAACTCGCCAAAGAGCTTCCGCAGACGTTGGTTGGGCCGACGCCATTTGTGAGATTAGTGACGTAGATATTGTTGTCGACGAGAACGTTGCCTGTGCCGTCGGACGTCGAGGACAGTTTTGCGCTCGGAGTGGCGGGGCAGGTTAGGTTGAGTGTATTCGAGTTGAAAGTGTCGGGACTGGTATCTGAAGTTCCGGTCTTCGATCCGCGCACATCGACTGGGCCAAAAAGTTGAATCGAATTCTGAGCGATTATTTCTGGTGCGGAGATGGCGAGGCAGCTCGCGATCGTAAGCAGTAGCGGGGAAAAGTGGAGTTTCATATTTGGTCGCGACCTCCGCGTCGTATGTTGACTGCGATTGGGGAAAGCCCTCGCGCACGAATGGTGTACATGCGCCGGTAACATCGCACGAAACCGAAGTAACTAGGGGGAATTAGAGCCCTGGTTTGTGGGACGATTGCGAATCAAGGATTCCAAGTAAGTCTCCTCATTCATTCATGCCGTGTCAAGTAAAAGTTGTCGGATGAATCAGACTGAGCGCAGCGCGCGCAGAATGGTCCGATACCTCGGGAAGCGCTGTGCAGAATCCCAGTCTCTGACGGTTTCAAGAAGATGGAAATGGCACTCGATCAAAGGCCGTCAGGAGCAAGAAATATCAATACAGAAAATATTGCAAACGGCACTCGCAGGTGGTATACCTTGCCCGCCGGTTGGAAGAGCGTCGCATCCGCTGCGAAGCCGCGGGTGCGTCATGATCCGAGAGAAAGGAAGATGTTCCGAATGAATTCAAAGCACGTGTTGATGTCCATGCTGTGTGTGGCCGCAGCGACGACGGTCTACTGCCAGGCGGGACCGCAGCTGAAGGTTGATTGGGAAAAAACGGTGGTAGTCTCGCAGTCAATACCCACGCTGCAGGTTGTTGTGAATCCGCCGTTGCGGCCGGGCCAACAGCTGGGTGAGGCCGCGTACAAAGCCGTGAAAGATTTGGGCGCCGACTACGTGCGGTATGTGCCGTGGCTACCCTATCCCAAACTGGGGGTTGCCGAATTGGAGCCGCCCACACCGCAGAAGACCAGTTGGGATTTCAGCCTGATTGATCCGATGACGAAGGACTTCCTGAATGCAACGGAGGGCCATCCGACGATCGTCAATTTCAGCACGATTCCGACATGGCTCTTCAAAACCGATAAGCCGTCGACTTATCCTGCCGATCCCAACCAGGTTTCATGGGACTACACGCAGGGGACCGAGTTGCGCGATCCAAGCGGCAAGGACCTGGGAGATTATTACGCGCGGCTGGTGAGCTGGTATGTCGACGGTGGATTCACGGATGAGAACGGCGTCCGGCATGAGTCCGGGTATCACTACAAACTCCCGGTCTGGGAAGTGCTGAACGAAGTCGACTTTGAACACTCGATGACTCCGCGCCAGTACACAGAGCGCTACGATGCGATCGTCAGTGCGATTCATAAGGTATCGCCGGAGACAAAATTTGTTGGATTGGCGCTCGCGATGCCAGGATTGAGCCCCAACCAATTCGAGTATTTCCTAGACCACAAGAATCATCGAGAGGGCATTCCGCTGGACATGATTTCGTATCATTTTTATGCGTCACCGGTGCAAGGTCAGAATATTGACAGCTGGCAATACACATTCTTTGACCAGGCGGACGGATTTCTGCACACGGTGCGATATATCGAGGCGATCCGGAAGCGCCTCTCGCCTGAAACCAAGACGGACACCGACGAGCTTGGCGTGATCTTGCCGACCGACAATACGCCGGAAGACAAAGTGCCGCCACCCGCGGCTTACTGGAATCTCGCGGGTTCGCTCTACGCCTATCTCTACATTGAGCTGTCGCAATTGCAGATTGATGTGGTCGGCGAGTCACAGTTGATCGGATATCCGACGCAGTTTCCCAGTGTGAGCATGATGAACTGGCTGAATGACAAACCGAATGCCAGGTTCTGGGTGCTGAAGCTGATCAAGGATAACTTCCATCCTGGCGACAAGCTGGTGGAAACGAAGCTGGAAGGGCAGGGAAGCGGCAACGTCGTAGCGCAAGCCTATAGCACGCCCGGCGGACGCAAGTTACTGCTGGCGAACAAGCGCAATCAAGCGATTGAGGTTACTGTTCCAGATGGGGACAAGGCGACTGCTCTTAGTGTGGATGAGCAGACCGGCGACGATGCTGCTCGAAGCGTGAAGCTCGATGGCGGAAAGATCCGGCTGGAGCCTTTCGCGGTGACGGTGGTGAGCTGGTAGATCCTGATTAAGGCTTCGAATCAGTGCTGGCCGCGGGATCAAGCTGTTGCGGGGTGATCTCGTCGCCGGCGTTTGGCTTGCGAAGAGTGCCGGGAGTGGAACTGTGCAGGTTCCTGAAAGCGGCCAGGGCCTTCAGTTGAGCTTCCTTGTTTCCTGTTGCGCGCTCGGCTTGCGCAAGCCTGTACCAGGCAACTTCATCATCAGACCTTATTCGCGTGGCGTGTTCCAGCAAGGGCACGGCAGCCTGCGGATTGTGGGCTTGAAGGTCGACGCCACCGAGTCCCACCAGCGCCTCTTCAAAGTCAGGATAGCGCTGCAGCACTGACTCGAATTGCCTGGCAGCTTCTTCAAGATTGCCGAGATTGGCCTGGATATTCGCAAGCTCATAACTGGCGTTCCCGTTACCGGCGTCTACGCTCAATTCTGCGGTAAACTCACGCACGGCCGCGTCGCGGTCCTCCGGCTTTTGCGTGTCCTGGAAGCGCGCGAGGTAGATGCGGCCCAACCGGTAGTGGATTCCCGGCCTGGTCGGATCGAGCACCAGGACATGATTAAATGCGATGACCGCTGCATCATAGTTCTTCTGGCTCTCATTGGCATCCCCCTGCGCCTGCAACATCCAGATGGAGTCGGGCGCCTTGTCATGCAACTTCTCCATCACGATGTAGGCGAAGTTCCCATAGATGCGGCCGGTATGGTAGAGGACCTCAGGGTCATCGGGATAGAGCTTGTTGAGCGCGAGAGACGTCTCCACAGCGTCCGAGTCCCGGCCAAGCCCTGTGTAGACGCGCAACAACTGGAGACCGCACATGCGCTGGGATTCGGCGTCGCCTGCCTGCTTGAAGCACTTTTCCAGCCGGGGCAGGGCATCGGAGTACCGACCAAGTTCCGCGAGTGAAAGACCAAGGAGATTGTCGAGCCGCGGCAGACTGGGCTTTAGTTTTTGCGCTGTCCGGACCTCCCTTACGGCAAGCTCATATTCACCTTGCTTGAAATAGATGACTCCCAGCGTTGCATGGATTTCCGCGACATCCGGATCGAGTTTTGCGAGTTTTTCGAAGTCCGATTGCGCTTCGGCAAAGCGGCCTTGCGCTAGTGCCTGCTGGCCGGCAGCGGCATATTGCGCCGCCCGATCGTCACTGCCTGCTTGCGCCGCCGCACCGAGCGGCAGCATGAACCCAAATGCCAATGCGAGGCCCCACCTCAAATGTTCGCGCATCATGAGTTGAGTTTAGCTCCTGTACAGAAAAATCCGCCACGCCGAAGCGGCGTGGCGGAGTTGAAGTGAAGCAGCAGGTGGAAGGTCAGAACTGGATCTTTCCACCGAATTGAATGATGCGGGATGACGATGCACCGTAAAGCAGTCCGGCGTTGGCGCTGCCGACGCCGGCTGAGATGGGCTGGTTGCCACCTGATCCGGCGACCAGCAGGCCGCCCACGTCTCCGGAGTACTGGTGATGGTTGAAGGTGTTGAAGAAATCCGCCTTGAACTACGAACTTCGCCTTTCGCCAAGTCGAGAAGCCTTGCCGAAACCCATGTCCCAGTTGTTGATGCCCGGCTGGTTCAGGTAGGGAGTTGCGGCCCGTGGTTCCATACGTGCCGAAGGCCGGTCCGCGTGAAGCAGTTCATGTTGAGCGCAGAAGAACTTGGCCAGATTGCCCGTGTAGGTATTGTCGTGAAGGTTGCATCCCTGTCGTTAGGTTGGCGCGCATGCCACCGGAGCCGGTTATGCCCTGGATATCGGTTGCTGAGACCTGTAGGGAAATCCCTTTTGGAAGGTTGCGATGCCGGTCAGTTGCCAGCCGCCAATCGCCCATCGGCACGCCCGGTTCATGCTGCCGCCAAATTGCTTGCCGCGGCCAAAGGGCAGTTGGTAGACATAGCTGGACACAAACCTGAGCGGCACGTTGAAGTCCGAACGGACCGTAGTCCAGATTCGGTCTGGAGTTGTCCATGAAGCCCTCGTAGCCGGTGACGCTGGCACCTGCTCCGGCTGTCGCCGACTTGTCATCCATGCTCTTGGCCCAGGTGAAGACCGATGTTACGGCCAAGTCGCTGGCGCGATGCTCGAACTTGACGTCGCCGGCGTTGTAGTGGAGTAGCCGTGGAAGTCGCTGTCGATGTAAGTTCCGTTGAAGTTGGGATACGGCAAGCGGCTCGCAACGCTGCACGGGGCAATCGATTGAGCCCCAGTCGCGGGATCGCCAAAGGCGTTGAAGTAGACGCCGTTTGCGTCCTGCTGCTGGCAAAGCGACAGACTCGCGGCCGGGATATCGAGCTGTTGTGCGATATCGTGCCGGTTGAGCAGGTGGGTGCCCTTGGTTCCAACGTAGTTCACTTCCAGGGTGGTGTTCTTTGCCAGCTCGCGCTCGACAGAGAGGGTCCACGACTGGACGTAAGGATTGAGCGGATCGTTCGATTCGATCACGGCGATGAACGACAGCGTCGACTCGGGGAACGGCCCTAGCGTGCTGTTACTCGGCAAGAGATTGTTGCCGAGTTTGATCGTATCCAGGCCATTTTGCGTCGAGGGGTTGAGATTGTTGCGCACGCTGTAGGGATAGATGTCCGCAGAGTCGTCGATCTCGCGGCCCTCATACGAGGTGTAGAAGATCCCATAGCCGAACCGGAGAACCGTCTTGTCGTTTACGCGGTAATTGAAGCCCAGTCGCGGCGCCCAGGGATTCTTCGGGCCCGCGAATGGCACTGATCCGCAGTAGCGCAGAATGGGACTTGAACCGTTGATGCCCACGCCAGGGGCGACACCGTCGGTGGTTAGCTTCGGGTCGGCATAGCACAGGCCGCCCTGGGGGTTTTTGGTGTCGAGCCAGAAGAAGTGGTTCTGCGCCTCGGAGGTTGCGGAACGATAGTCCCAGCGCAGGCCGATGTTCATGCTGAGCTTCGGGGTGATCTTCCAATCGTCTTCCGCATACGGAGCAAAATAGTGGTAAATGTGGGTTTGCGGGTTGCCGGCCGTTGTGGTCGGACTCAGCGGGCCTGGCACGAATCCGCCCCAGCCGGAGTAATACCCCAGCATCATGTCGGCGACGGAGTTGCCGGTACCGCAGAATCCTGAGGGGGTGGTGCAACTGGAAGCGGAGTTGGTGGTCGAGATCGCTTCGCTGTTGGTATTGATGGTGTTTGAGTTGAAGCCCCAATCGCCGTAGAAATCGTCATCCAGGTTGCGGAGGATGGTCCAATAGCGATAATCGACGCCGAAGCCGAGCGTGTGCTTTCCATGAACCGACGTGAACGAATCGGCGAATTCCCACTCAGGAATATACGAGCCGCTGTAGGAGTTCACCGGCCCGCCGCCACTGTTGAAGCTCGACATGCCCACGTTCGGGTAGGTCTGCTGCAATGCCGAGAAGTGGGTAAAGGTGTTTGGTTCCGCGAGTTGCGAAACCAACGATGCGGGCGGGGCAGCCGAGCCTTCCGGCGCGTTGGCTGAAAGATAGCCAAAGCGGAAGTTGTTCACATTCTTCGAGCCGATGTTGATAGTGTGCGAGACCTCCCAGGACTTCTCCTGTTCGAAATACTGTTCAAGCCCGAGGACTGCTGAGCCTGAGTTGTAGTTCGCCGAGTTCACGTAGTTGGAGTAGGTAAAGCGGCCAAAGACCGAACCCAACTTGCCCAGGGTCTGATCTCCACGATAAGTCTGCTGGTTCATGGTCAGAGGGCCGGGGATGTTCTGAATGAAGTTGGTGACGCCCTCAGGCTGGTTTGCAACCGTTGGGGCACCCCAGTATTTGTTGGCCAAGGCTACCTGGCCGATACGGGAGGTAAAGTAGCTTGAGGGAACCTTGTTGCCTGCGAAAGCCGGCAAGCCTGGTTGCGTGGGATCTACAGGCATGCAGTTGCCGCCATTGGCCAGCAATGCGGTGCAAGTGGCTGTTCCGTAGGCCGGCAGCGGGCCGCCGGGCAAGGTGGTGGAGTTAATGGGCGCATACGTCTCAGCCGAGAAATCGCCCGTAAGGATCGCCGGGTTGGGAACCGTTTCCTGCAGTTGGGCGCCGTTATTCATGCGCCAACCTTCGTAGTTGGCCATCCAGAATGTCCGGTTGCGTCCGTCGTACAGCTTGGGAATCCAGACCGGACCGTCCGCAACGAAGCCGAACTGGTTCAGTTTCAGAACCGGATTCGAAGTGGGCGTGGAGGTGATAAAGCTGTTCGCCGTCGGAAACGGCTTGGCATCGAACGCGTTGTTGCGGTCCGACTCGAAAACAGTGCCGTGAAGTTTGTTGGTGCCGGCCTTGCTGACGACGTTGACCTGGCTAGCTGAGAATCCGTACTCAGCCGGGTAGATGCCGCTCTCGACCTTGACTTCCTGAATTGCGTCCTGCGACAGGATCACGGCTGGTGTTTCCATCGCCTGATCGGTGTTTACGAGGCCATCCAGTGTGAAGTTGTTGCCTTCAGGCCGACCGCCGTTAATGCTGATGGCGTTGCCTTCCCCCTGGCGCATAGTGCCTTGTTCGCCGCCGATTGTGACCGCCCCGGCGCCGAGGAAAAGTAATTGCACAAAGTTGCGTCCATCCAGTGGGAGCTCTTCTACCTGCTGTTGGCTTACCAACTGGGAGAGTGCTGCTGTGTCGGTATCCAACTCGACCGCCTGCGCCGTGACCTCGACCGTATCAGTCACTGCTCCAGGTTTCAGCGCGAGGTCGACGCGGACTTTTTGATCGACGGCTAGAACAAAACCGGTCGTAAGTGACTTTTGAAAACCTTTCGCTTCGGCAGAGACCGAGTAGGTTCCTGGATTGAGCGAAGGGGCATAATAGTCTCCCGCCGAACTTGTCGTGGTGCGGAAGGCAACGTTCGTTGCGGTGTTGGTTACCGTGACTTTGACGTTTGGAATGATGGCGCCGGTACTATCGGTCACCGTCCCCAGAATCGTTCCTGTTGCTCCGGCCTGCCCAAACATTCTGCCTGTACCAATCAGCAGAATCAGGAGCCCGAGGTAAATTCTGAATGCTCGCATCGCCTGAACCCTCCTTGAAGCGGTTGCTGTTATTTGTCTCCCCGGGGCGGTCGGCTCCTATCCCTTTTGAACCGAGCGAATGTGGGACACATTTGTGCCCGTCAAGATATAGAGCTACCCCAATGCGACGCGAGGCTACGCGTATCACTCGACAATTGTCAAGAGAAACATTATTTCCAGTTTGAAATGATCAGCCCGGAGGTTTTCTTCCTATCGAAATCAAAATCCTTCGATCCACTGAATCGTTTTTCTTCGGCACTTTATCGATGTCTTCGCTGAATTTTCCGGTGAAATCCAGCCGGTTTCCAGCGCAGGATTCCAATAGGTGAGATCGAGCGCCTGAAAAGAGCCTGTTGGAGGACAAAATGGTCTGATGGCCAGAGACGTACGCCGGACGCGCCGGCTATCGCTCAGGAACAGATTCGATCAGCGTGACCTGGCCCAGGATTCCCGAAGGCAGGGGCTGAAGGCTCTGCATATCCTGGGGCACAAATAACATTCCGTACCGGTCCCACAGGAGTCGATAGTCGGGCAGCGGTTGGCCTGCCATGGCGTTGATTGCCGTATTGCCCACCACAACGCGCAGTTCGTTGCTGCCTTCACGGAGATAAGAAGTAACATCAAGCCGAAATGGCGGATGCCACACCACCCCCGCAGATTTGCCATTCACATACACTTCGGCGGCTTCACGAACAGGTGGCTCAAGATAGGCCCTCATGTTGTGTTCACCCGGAGGTGAGGGAAGAGGCAGCGCGGTTCCCGGCCCAAAATCGAGGAGAAATCGAGAACCCTGAGGGGCCTCTTTCAGGGCCAGGTTGAAGCTCTTTTCATAGCTCGCCCGGCCCGAATAAAAGCGCGTCTTCTCGTTCTCGGTCCAGGACTCCAGGCGGTCGGTCTCTACGGTTGGACCTGTCTGGCCGAACGAAATCTTCCATGCTCCCGCAAAACTCGCTGCCGTCGCATCACGTCGTTCCGGTTGCGGACTGGCCGACATCGCAGAATCGGAGAAAAAGATGAGCCGCGATTCATAGGGAGCCAAATCGAGTTGGATATTCCGAGGGTCAGGCAGTCCTGAAACCTCACCTGAAAACGAATCCCACACCTCTGCATGGTGGGCGACATCGCGAAATCTCGCTTCCACCTGCTTCGCCTGATTCGAAGTATTGGCCACGAAATAAAGGTCGCCGCCTGGCAGTTTGCGATGGATGAAGCCGATCTCAGGTGTGCGCGGTGACAACGTCATATCCGGCGTTGCATCCTTCGCCAACTCGGCACCGAGTTGGGTTTCGTCCTCAACAAAATGTGCGGAAGGAATGTTGCCCTGAAAGAGGGTTGCTGAGATCTCCTTGAGTCTTGCGGATTCTTCATCAGCGTGCTGTAGACCGGGCGCGGTTGCGGGAAGACGCCGAGTCGCGATGACGATTCCGCCGCCCCGGGCAAAGGCGAGTACCTTTTCGTAAGTCGCCACCGGCAGCCTGTCAACGTCGGGCAGAATCAAGGCGCGATAGGGTATCCCCACACTATTGATGGCATCGGCATCGATGAAGTCCAGATTGAACCCAGCGTCAAGAACCTGGGCGATGACCTGCTTGCCGAGGTGATACCCCATGTTTTCGTCGATGCTGACGTTGGAGCCGGACTCGTCGAAGCCAGCCGCCGAGGTGGGCGAGCGCTTCTTTTGGATTCCCACTTTGAACGTTGCCCACACATCGTCATTGGGAAGCAGAAGTGCGACATCGTTGGCAGGCTTCCCTTGACGCAGAGCGAAGCTGACCCGCTGCAAATAGCGCGTCAAATCGGGCATGGCGAAGAACCATGGATTATGCGCGTTGAGGGCCGCGGCTGCATACATGCGCCATCCGGGCTCGCCGGCAGAGGGCGGAGAATAGGGCCAGCCATGACCAACAAGTTGGTTGATGCCCTGCAGGAAGTGCAGATCAGCCTCAGCTTTCATGTCGAGCGGCGTGGCGCGGAACGCCGGTGAGTGCAGCCAGGTCCAGGTTTCCGAGGAAATGACTGGGCGATTGAAGAGGTGTCCTGCCGAAGCAGCCCAGCGCGTGTCAGAAAATTCGCGCCACATTTCGAAAGTAGCTTTGCCCTCGCCTTCGGGCAGATCCTCCAAGCGATTGCTCGACAAAGTAACCGGCGGGTAACCATAGCTCTGCGAGCGAAGCAGCGTGTGGTGCTCATGCGCCCACGTCTCCATCGGTTTCAGGAAATTATCGTCGGCGAGTTCTGTCAGAGTCCGGCCCCAGTCGTGGCGAATCGCGGCAGTCTCGGGTCCAGCGTCCGTGACAAGAGCGAGCAGGTGGGGCCGAAGATCGTAACCGCGCCGCCGTTGGAATTCCGAAAGAAGCTCAGGAGTCCAGTCGGACCCATAATCCTCAAGACTGTCACTGAAAACAGCGTAGGGCGGCTGATCGCCGAAAGCGGAGAGCAGGCGATCACCCGTCGCGTGGAGATGGGTCAAGGTCGCCGCAGCGTCGTAGTGATCGAGGACAAATCCAGCACCGCCGACTGAAGGCCGCTTCACCATCATTCCCGTGCGGCTCGAGATGAAGCAAACCAATGTACGCGATTCCGACGAGGAAGAGAATGAGTACCTGCCGGAGTCAGGCGGAGCAATCGGGGTCGCCTGCGCGGCTTGTTCGGCTGAGAAAGAGCCGGGGAGGAGAAATGTGGAGAGCGGCTCCTCGCCTGCTTCCAGAGGCGGGGCGGTCACAGACGTCGCACCTGGATCAACGGCGAGTTTCTCGACGCGCAGCATGCCTGCGGCTTCTGTCACGGGTATGTGCGGACCACCAAGCGGCCATCCGTTGCCGAGTGTGACGTCGACACGAAGCCCCAGACGCCGGGCCTCCTGAACGGCAAACCGCAGGGTCTCCAGATGTTCAGGCGAAAGGAACGGCGTATTGCGGAAGCCGGTCGACGGATCGTCGAGCGCAAGAGCGTAAAGATTGGCGACTTCAACACCGCCAATTCCTGCAGCTTTCATCTGTTCCAGTTCGCGGGTCAACTCGGGTTTGGTCGCGGCAGGCCCAAACCACCACCAGCGCACCATGATGCGCGCTGAATCCGGCGGACTCATGAAGCTGCGATGCAGTTCGGCGAGGCTCGCGTCTGTCTGTCCGTGGATCTGCAAAGAAGGAATCAAGCCAACGATGAAGAGCAGTAGCAAGGAGAAAGATGTCTGGCCTATCAAGACGTTCCGACGGGTAGAAAAGAGAGTTCGCACCATGGCAGAAAAAGACCTCCAGGAAAGGCGATTCAAAATGCTCGACGCCAATTTGCCTTGATTGAAACGGCGTGTCCTTCATAGCAGAATCAGCACGAATCAGCAAAGACCCGGTTGCGCGAAATTCGAATAGAAAATATTTTGTCTTTCGGATGTTCAGCCCATTGTGCTAATGTACGGACGCCAAAAGAAGGGCTAAATTCTCACTTCTGGATTGAGTGGAACGACCACCCTGGTCGAGCCCTGAAGCACGAGCACGCAACTGAAACGAAAAGAGAAAAACAATGAAATTCCTGGCAAAGAATCTGATCCTGGCGAGTCTGGTGATGGTCGCAGGTTTCGGGACCGCGACAGCGCAGAACAACCCCGATCCGCTCCAAAGCGGCTTTCAGAACCCCCCAGAGAGTGCGCGCCCACGCGTGTGGTGGCACTGGATGAACGGCAACATCACCCAGGAAGGCATCAAGCTAGACCTGGAATGGATGCACAGGGTGGGGTTGGGCGGTTTTCAGAACTTCGACGCTGCCCTGCAAACGCCGCAGGTGGTAGACAAGCGTCTGGCCTATATGACTCCGGAATGGAAAGACGCTTTCAAATACGCGACAACGCTTGCCGATCAGTTGGGCATGGAAGAAGCCATTGCAGGCTCGCCGGGTTGGAGCGAATCCGGCGGTCCGTGGGTGCCGGCATCTCATGGGATGAAGAAGTATGTATGGAGTGAGACCGAAGTGAAGGGCGGTGAGCCTTTCACCGGCACGCTCGCCCATCCGCCCACCAGGACTGGCGCTTTCCAGGGAGAAGGTGTTCACGATGACGCTCCTCCTGCGGGCGCTCAGGCGATTCCGCAGTTCTATGCGGATTCGGTCGTAGTTGCCTACAAGAGATCGCCCATTGATGTGCCGCTAGAAGAATTGCATGCGAAGATCACCTCGAGCGGCGGGTCGCCGGACGTGGCGATGCTTTCAGATGGTGACCTGGAAAAGACGACAGGGATTCCCATTCCAGCCGTTGGAGAGTCTTCGTGGATTCAGTATGAATTTCCTGAACCCCAGTCGATTCGCGCCATCACCTACGTCACCAAGGATCCAAGTTGGGTTGACGCATTGGTGGCGGGGGTCGCGGCTCCGGAGAAAACGCTTGAGGCTAGCGACGATGGGCAGAGTTTTCGCGAAGTCGCAAAGCTCTCCGGTGACGATGCTCCGGAACACACCATTTCATTTGCGGCCGTCACGGCGAAATACTTTCGTGTGACCTTTAAGCGCCCGCCGCCGCCCAAAATACCTGACTGGGCGGTCGGAATCGATCCTGCATCGTTTGGAATCAAGGTACCTCCGAAGCCGACCGAGTACCAGATTGCCGAACTCGTGCTTCATTCCGGAGCACGCGTAGACCACTTTGTGGAGAAAGCCGCATTCGTCCCCGAGGGAGACCTTTATGGCTTCGCGACGCCTGAAGTGGCCGCCAATGAGGCCGTCGCCAAATCCGATGTCATCGACCTGACCTCGAAGATGAGCACGGATGGAACGCTCGACTGGACACCTCCAGCGGGCGATTGGGTCGTGCTCCGTTTTGGATACTCGTTGCTGGGCATCACCAACCATCCGGCGACCGCCGAGGCCACGGGTCTCGAAGTCGATAAGATGGATCATCGTTACGTGAAGGAGTACTTCGACAAGTATCTCGACAGTTACAAGGAGACCGTCGGCGCGGACATGATGGGGAAGAAGGGCATCCGCTACGTGATTAACGATAGCTGGGAAGCCGGTTCGCAAAACTGGACTGACAACATGATCGAGCAGTTCAAGAAGCTGCGCGGTTATGACCCTGTCCCCTGGATGCCCGTGCTGACAGGGCAAGTCGTCGAAAGCGCTGCAGCCAGCGACAAGTTCCTTTGGGATTTCCGCAAGACCATTGCTGACCTGATCGCAAACGAACACTACGCCCAACTCGAAGAGACGTTGCACGAACGGGGCATGGGCCACTATGGCGAGTCACACGAGTCCGGACGCGCCTTTGTGGCGGATGGCATGGAAGTAAAGAAGTTCAACGAAGTGCCCATGAGTGCGATGTGGACACAGACTCCGGGCGTCAATAAGGTGCAGTTCGGCTACAACGCGGACGATCGCGAGTCAGCATCGGTTGCGCACATCTATGGGCAGAACCTGGCAGCAGCGGAATCCATGACAGCGGCCGCTGCTCCCTGGGCTTGGTCTCCGTCGACCCTGAAGCCAACGGCCGATGCGGAGTTTCTGAATGGCATCAATCGATTTGTGATCCATGAATCCGCGCACCAGCCGCTGGTCAACAAAAAGCCCGGCCTCACGCTCGGACCTTTCGGGCAGTGGTTCAACCGCAATGAAACCTGGGCCGAAGATGCGGGTACATGGATAAACTACCTTGCGCGGTGCAGTTATATGCTGCAGCAGGGCCACTTTGGTGCGGATCTCGTCTACTTCTACGGCGAAGATTCGAACCTGACAGCGATCTATGATGAGAAGTCCCCGGATGTACCGGCAGGCTACGGCTTCGACTACGTCAACGCCGACGGGCTCATTCATGAGCTGAGCGTGGCCAATGGTCAGATCGTAACTCCCAGCGGCATGAGCTATCACGTGCTGGGCCTCGCCCCCTATAGCAGGCACATGTCGCTGCCGGTCATGCAGGCTATCTACAAACTGGTTGAGGATGGCGCGGTGGTGGCCGGACCCAAACCCGAAGATGATCCGAGTCTTGCTGACGACCAGGCCGAATTCAAGAAGCTGAACGACGAGCTCTTTGGCGACGGAACTGGCACGCACCAGGTTGGCAAAGGCACGGTATACGCCGGGCAAGAACTTGGCGATGTCTTCAAAGCGATAAACGTTGCGCCTGACTTTGACTTTACGAAGCCGGCTAGCGACACGAACCTGCTCTTTGTCCACCGCAAGACCGCGGAGGGTGATCTCTACTTCGTCGACAACCGGGGCGACAACGGCGCCAAGGTCGATGCGACTTTCCGTGTAACCGGCAAGGCGCCTGAACTGTGGCACCCTGAAACCGGCAAGTCTGAGCCTGTGTCGTTCAACATTGCAAACGGCCGCACCACGGTACCGTTGAATCTTGAAGGGTGGGGAAGCGTATTTGTGGTCTTCCGTAAAGCAACACATGAAACCACACACACGCTGCCTGCGCCAATTGAGACGGAACTGGTCACAGTCGCAGGTCCGTGGAAGGTGAGCTTCCCTGCGGATCTGGGAGCACCTCCGTCCGTCACTCTGGACGTGTTGTCTTCGTGGAGCGATAACACGGATGCTGGAGTGAAGTACTTCTCTGGATCCGCCACTTACACGAAAACCATTGATGCTCCGGCTGCGTGGTTGAAGCACGGAACGCATGTCTGGCTTGATCTTGGCGATGTGAAGAACCTCGCCGATGTCTCGGTCAACGGCAAGTCGCTCGGGATGATCTGGCACGCGCCGTATCGTGTGGACGTAACTGGAGCACTGAAGCCGGGGGCAAACGAAGTCACAATCAAGGTGACGAATGCATGGGTCAATCGCATGATCGGTGATCAACAGCCCGGCGTAACGAACAAGATCACCTTCGCCGATGTAAAACCATACAAGGCAACTTCAGCGTTGCTTCCGTCCGGGCTCATCGGTCCGGTTCGCTTGGTGTCCGTTTCATCGAAGTGAGGTAACACTCAACGAATTGATGCAACACCTTGTGGGTTCGAGGCGCGAACGACATAGCGCCCTGAGCCCACAACTATTTGCACCCTCTTGCCAACCTCCCGGCAGGAAATTACACCGGCAGCCTTCGCCACCGGCTGGCCATTTACCAGGACTGCATCGGCCGATGCCGCCGTCACTTCGATCGTCGCGTTCGAATTGGTGGGGATAGTGAAGTCATAGTCCGTTCCGGTTGCCCCGCGCCGCCAATTGCATTGCACTAATCCCAATATCGATTGATAGCGTGCGTTGACTGAGGCAAGTTTCCCAATAACCTCAGGGCGCAAGATCAACCGTGCGTCACCCTTTTGCGAGAAGTCGATATTGATTCCGCCCAGTCCGCTATAAAACCACTCTTCCACATGCCCAAGCATGAAATGGTCCTGTGAGCTATCCGGATTGGCGTCCCAGGCTTCTGTGAGGGACGTGGCGCCTTGTGCCAACTGATAGCCGTAACTCGGCGAGTCGGAGCGCTCGAGCATGTCGAGCAACACATCAGAACGGCCGCCCTGAAGCAGCGCGGCTACCAGGTAGTGATAGCCAATATCTCCAGCTGTGACATGGTTGTTGTTTGCGCGGATGTCCTCGACAAGCACATCGAGTACGGCTTGGCGTTCGTTCTCCGGTGCGAGGCCGACAACCAGGGGCATGGCCTGCGCAGTCTGGCTGCCTTTGTCGTAACGGTGATGAGCTGCGTCGAAAAAGCGCGCATTGAATTGATCGCGAACTTTCTCCGCTTGCCGCGCATAGTCACGACTCTCATCGTCGCGGCCGAGCAGAGCGGTCGCCTGTTCGAGCACACGCAGGTCCTGATAGTAGATCGCAGTTGCCGTGACACCGGGCGTTGTCAGCTTGGAGACGCCCGGTTCGCCAGGGCCGATGTCGAACCAATCGCCAAGACCGTACGCGACGATTCCATCCTGAGCGCGCGTGGCGAGGTAGGCCGTGTATTTCCGCATCACGTCAAGCTGCGCCGCCAGAAAACGAAGATCACCATTACGCTGGAAGACATACCAGGGCGCCAGCACCGCCGCGCTGCCCCACTCCGGAGAATCGTCGAAGATACCACCGTCAACTCCAAAAACCACGTACTGCGGCGCAATCTCCGGCACTCGACCCGCGTTGGGACCGTCAGTGGTTTGCGCGTCGGCGATGTTGCGTGCCGTGGCGGCATAGAGGCGTGCGAAGTCGAAGTCGTAGAGCATGGATGGTGCGAGAAGATGCGTCTCCTCAAGCCAGCCCAGCTTTTCGCGGTGCGGGCAATCGGTAAACAGGCTCACGGAATTGTTTTCGATGGCGCGCAAAATAAGTGTGTGAATGCGATTGAGCAAGTTATCCGACGAATCAAAGCTGCCAATGGCTGCCGCCGATGAATGAACGGCATCTCCGCGGAGATTGAGGATTCTCACTGAGCCCGATGCACCGGTGGGCTTTGAAGTCTCCACCTGAACATAGCGGAATCCGTAGTAGCTGAAGCGAGGGTGCCAGGTCTCCGTGCCTTTGCCGCGCAACGTGTAAGAGAACCATTGAGGGCCGCCCGAGCTTCGCTGCGAGACCGTGCCATCCTTGTTGAGCAGTTCTCCCGGTATCACCTTGACCGTGGCTCCGGCCGGTCCAGTGGTCGCAATTTCGGGCCAGCCTGCGAAGTTTTGTCCAAGATCGTAGACCGTCACTTGAGAGTTCGGGTGAGTCTGCTTGACGGTTGAATAGACATGCATGACGCGGATTGGCGTCGCCTGTTCCGGCAGCAGCTTGCCGCCAGGTCTATCGACCAGCGCCGCGTTGTGCCAGGCCGTATCGTCAAAGCCAGGCTGGTCCCATCCCTGTGGTTCGCGACGCGCATCGAAGTCTTCGCCGCCATAGGTCGAGGAGAAGGTGATAGGGCCGGGGATCGTCTTCCAACTGCTGTCGGTCGATATGTCGATGGATTTGCCGCCTGCGAACACAATGTGCAACAGCAGCGCGCATTTCGGCGGCCCATAGCTTCCAACGAATTTGGTGTAACGACCTTCTGTGTGCAGCACGCGATACATGCCGTTTCCGAGCAGGATGCCGAGAGCATTCTCGCCGCCGTGTAGCATGCCTGTGACGTCGTAGCTGTCGTAGTAGACCGTCTTGTGATATTCGCTCCAGCCGGGTGTCAGCTCATCGTCCCCGACTTTGTGTCCATTGAGCCGCACTTCATCCTGACCCATTCCCGAGGCATAGAGCAACGCGCGCTTGACGGGCTTCTCAATGGTGAGGCTCTTTCGGAAAATGGGCAGCGCCGCAGTATCCGAATCGGCAGAAGCCCCGATCCACTGAGCGTGCCAGTCGGGCGCCTGCGTCCAATGGGCAGCGCCACTCCATGCGCTAGGGCGGTCGTGCTCATCCCAAACGCGCACTCGCCAAACATAAGCATGCTGCGGAAGAAGCGCGGGGCCTGCATATGCGTTGCCCGATGCAGTGCCGGCGTGGATCGTGCCGCTGTCCCAAAGCGGGGCGGCAAGGCCAAGCTCGGAGCCGGCCACCTGGATTTCATAGGCGCTCTGACTCACGGAATGCAGAGCGGGCGACGAAGCGTTGAGCTGCCATGAAAAATCCGGCTGCGCATCTGCAATTGCCAGCGGATCGCTCTGCCGGTCACTGAGCAACGCAGTGGGCGGCAGTAGATGAGAATCAGCAAATCGCGACGGTGCTGCCAGAGCGAGTGCTGTTGAACCAAGGATCGCAACGAGGACGACCGCGCGCCGTCTCGACAATGCAAGTTCGAACCAGATTTTCGTCATAGTCTGAAAGCTAGTTCAGACCTAGTGATATACCAGCGACCTTGGCTGCCGCAATGAGGCAAGACATTCTTCGATGGTTCTTAAACTCTGCAGTTGGTCAGGCGCGCGCGCGATGAAGCTGCTGCAAAGGCGCGGACTTCTGCGCAAGATAGTGATCAACCGCAGCCGCGGCTTTGCGGCCTTCCGCAATTGCCCACACCACGAGTGACTGCCCGCGGCGCATATCTCCCGCAGCAAAGATGCCATCGACTGAGGACATGTAGTCGGTCGTCGCTACGTTGCCACGCTGATCCAGCGCAACGCCGAGTTGTTCGACCATGCCATTACGCACAGGACCCAAAAAGCCCATCGCCAGCAAAACCAGGTCGACATCCATCGTGAACTCGCTGCCTGCAATCGGTTCGAACTTGGGCGGCGGCCCGACGCGCACCGCGTGAAGCTGCTTCACGTTGCCGTTTTCGTCGCCGGTGAAACGGATACTGTTGATGCCCCAGTCGCGGATTCCGCCTTCTTCATGAGCGCCTTCAGTGCGTAACTGCAAGGGCCAAAGCGGCCACGGCGTTGAGGCAGCCCGCATGTCGGGCGGCTTGGGCATGATCTCGAACTGATGGACGCTCATGGGAGCCTGGCGATGAGTGGTGCCCAGGCAGTCGGCGCCCGTGTCGCCTCCGCCAATGATGAGCACCCGCTTGCCTTCTGCGTGGATCGAGATGGCCGCATCCACAAGGTCACCTTCGCAGCGGCGATTTTGCTGCGGCAGGAACTCCATGGCGTAATGGATCCCTTTGAGTCCGCGGCCCGGTATCTTCAGGTCGCGCGGCTGCTCGGCTCCTCCGCACAGCAGGATCGCATCGTGATGTTCAGTGAGCGCCTCGACGGGCACATTGACGCCGACGTGAGCATTGGTGAGGAAGGTGACACCCTCGGCGCGCATCTGCTGGACGCGGCGATCGATCACCTGCTTTTCGAGTTTGAAGTTCGGAATGCCGTAGCGGAGCAGCCCGCCGACGCGATCCGCCTTCTCGTACACGGTGACGGAGTGGCCGGAACGGCGCAATTGCTGCGCGGCGGCAAGGCCCGCGGGGCCGCTGCCTACAACAGCTACGCGCTTGCCGGTGTTGTGTTCGGGCGGCTCAGGATGTATCCAGCCTTCGTCCCAGGCGCGCTCGACGATACTTTTTTCAATGAGCTTGATGGAGACAGCCGGTTGATTGATGGCCAGCACGCACGAGGCTTCGCAGGGTGCAGGGCAAATGCGGCCAGTGAACTCAGGGAAATTGTTAGTGGCGTGGAGGCGGCGAATTGCGCTCTCCCAGCGCCCGTTGTAAGCGAGATCGTTCCAGTCGGGGATGAGGTTGTTGACCGGGCAGCCGGTATGGCAGAACGGCACGCCGCAATCCATGCAGCGGGCGCTCTGCTCGCGCTGCTTCTCTTCAGGGAAAGCCTCATAGATTTCCTGCCAGTCGCGCACGCGCTCTTCAATCTTGCGGCGGACCGGCTGTTCGCGTTCAATCTCAAGAAAACCTGTGACCTTACCCATGCTGCACCTCTGCGGCTGTCGCCACCACGGACGACGAAGTTGGGGGAGATACCACCGCCGAGCCGGCGGCCTCGCCGTTGCGCGCGACGCCGAGGACGCGCTTGTACTCGTGCGGGAATACCTTGATGAATCGCTGTTGTGCGTCAGCCCAGTGTTCGAGGATCCAAGCAGCGCGGGGACTACCTGTCAGATCGCGATGCCGCTCAAGCAAACCGCGTACCTCGGCGACGTCCTCATCGCTCGCCAGGTCTTCCAAATCCACGCTGGCCTTGTTGCACCGTCTGGTTGAAAAGTCGCCCTGATCGTCGTAGACATAAGCGATGCCGCCGCTCATGCCTGCGGCAAAGTTTCGTCCCGTAGACCCGATCACGACGACACGGCCATTCGTCATGTATTCGCACCCGTGGTCACCCACCCCTTCGACAACCGCAGTGGCGCCGGAGTTCCGCACCGCGAAGCGCTCACCGGCAATTCCGTTGAGGAAGACTTCGCCGGAGGTGGCGCCATAGAGGACAACGTTGCCGACCAGAATGCTTTCTTCCGGCAGGAAGCTCGAGGTCTTCGGCGGGTAGGCGATGACGCGTCCGCCAGAGAGGCCTTTGCCGAGATAGTCGTTCGAGTCACCTTCCAGTTCCAGAGTTACGCCATTCGGGACGAAGGCACCGAAGCTCTGGCCCGCTGAGCCTCTGAAGCGGAAGTGAATAGTGCCGTCAGGCAATCCGGCAGAGCCGTAGCGGCGGGCGATTTCGCCGCCCAGCATGCCACCCACGGTGCGGTGCACGTTGCGAATGGCGAAGCTGCCGGTGACGGGAGTCTGCGATTCAAGCGCTGGCGCGGCCTGGGCGATGAGCGCATGATCGAGTGCCTGGTCGAGGCCGTGATCCTGAGCCTGCACTTTGCGGCGTGCCACACGAGAGGGCAGCGTGGGCGTGTAGAGGATCGATGAGAGGTCTATTCCTTTGGCCTTCCAGTGGGTTTCGGCGATGGAGGAATCGAGGCGCTCGACACGGCCCACCATCTCATCGACAGTGCGGAAGCCGAGTTTGGCCATGTGCTCGCGAATCTGTTCGGCGAGGAAGAAGAAGAAGTTGACCACGTGTTCGGGTTGGCCTGTAAAGCGGGCCCGCAAGACCGGGTCCTGGGTGGCGATGCCGACCGAGCAAGTATTCAAGTGACACTTGCGCATCATAATGCAACCCATTGTGATCAAAGGGGTTGTGGCGAAGCCAAACTCTTCGGCGCCGAGCAGGGCAGCAATGACCACGTCGCGGCCAGTCTGCAACTTGCCGTCGGTCTGGACTTTGATGCGGCTGCGCAGGTCGTTCAGCAGCAGCACCTGTTGCGTTTCGGCCAGGCCGAGTTCCCACGGCAGACCTGCATGCTTGATCGAACTGAGCGGCGAAGCGCCGGTGCCGCCCGTGTCACCCGAGATCAGGACCACGTCGGCATGGGCCTTCGATACGCCTGCCGCTACAGTGCCGACACCGACTTCAGAGACCAGCTTGACAGCGATACGCGCCTGCGGGTTGACGTTCTTGAGGTCGTAGATCAACTGGGCGAGATCTTCGATCGAATAAATGTCGTGATGCGGCGGCGGAGAGATGAGACCCACGCCGGGGATGGAGTGGCGCGTCTTGGCAATGACCTCGTCGACTTTGTGCCCCGGCAACTGTCCGCCCTCGCCGGGCTTGGCGCCTTGGGCCATCTTGATCTGAAGTTCGTCCGCGTTGACAAGGTAATTGGTGGTGACGCCGAAACGGCCGCTGGCAACCTGCTTGACGGCGCTGCGCCGCAGATCGCCATTGGGGTCGCGCTTGAAACGCTCTTCATCTTCGCCGCCCTCGCCGGTGTTCGACATGCCGCCGAGTCGGTTCATGGCGATGGCTAGAGTTTCGTGAGCTTCCTTACTGATGGACCCGTAGCTCATGGCGCCGGTCGTAAAGCGCTTGACAATCTCCTTGGCCGGTTCCACTTCTTCAATCGGAATGGGCGTGTCGGCGTACTTGAGCTTGAGAAGGCCACGAAGCGTGCAAAGATTGCGATTCTGATCGTCGATCAGGTCGGTGTATTCCTGGAACGTCGCGGGATTGTTCTGCTGCACGGCAAATTGAAGCTTGCTGATGGTCTGCGGATTGAGCAGATGGTACTCGCCGCCCTCGCGGTACTGGTAGTGCCCGCCGACAACGAGCTCAGTCTCCGACTCAGTGAGGGGCCGGTTCGCATAAGCATGCTTCATCTGCGCTTCGCGCGCGAGCACTTCAAGCCCGACGCCTTCAATACGTGACGCGGTTCCGGGAAAGTAGGCTTCGATGAGCGACTGGTTCAGACCAACAGCTTCGAAGACCTGCGCACCGCGATAGCTTTGCAGGGTGCTGATTCCCATTTTGGAGAAAGTCTTGAGCAGGCCTTTGTTGATCGCCTTAATGAAGTTTTTCTCGGCATGGTTTCCGCTGACGTTATGCGGCAGCAGGCCGCGGCGTTTCAGGTCGTGCAGCGTTTCAATGGCGAGATAAGGATTGATGGCACTTGCGCCGTAGCCGATGAGCAGGGCGAAGTGCATGACCTCGCGGGGTTCGCCGCTCTCGATGATGAGCGCCACCAGGGTGCGGGTCTTCTCGCGCACCAGGCGGTTGTGGACCGCGGCCATGGCAAGCAGGCTGGGGATCGGCGCGTAGGTCGCGTCAGCGCCACGGTCTGAGATGATCAGCAGCGAGTATCCGGAATTGACCGCGAGGGAAGCGCGCGAACCGAGATCGTCGAGCCCATGCTTGAGCCCGGCCTCGCCATCCTCGGCGCGAAAAAGCGCGGGGAGCGTCGTGGCCAGAAGGTCGCCTGAAGAGACGCGGCGCAGTTTTTCGAGGTCGCGATTGGTGAGAATGGGATGCGGCAGCTTGAGCGTGTGGCAATTCTCCGGCGCTTCGTCAAGGATGTTGCGCTCGGTGCCGATGTAGCTGATGAGCGACATCACCAGTTCTTCGCGAATGGGGTCGATGGGCGGATTGGTGACCTGGGCAAAGAGTTGCTTGAAGTAATTGAAGAGCGGCTGCGGGCGGTCAGAGAGGCAGGCCAGCGGCACGTCGGTGCCCATCGAGCCAACAGGCTCTTCTCCGCGCGCTCCCATGGGCCCGAGAAGAATGCGCAAATCCTCTTCGCTGTAACCGTAGGCGCGCTGACGACGCAGAAGAGTCTCGGGATTGGATGCGATCACGCGCGAGGGCTCGGGCAGCATGTCCAGCGTAACCTGCTGTTGCTGAAGCCACGTCGCGTAAGGCTGACGGGCGGCCAGTTCCTTCTTGATGTCAGCGTCGGAGATAATCCGCTTTTGAACCGTGTCGACAAGGAACATGCGGCCGGGCTGCAAACGTCCCTTCTTCCGGATATCCTCCGCAGGCATTTCAATCACCCCAGCTTCAGAGGCCAGGACCACGAGATCGTCCTTCGTGACAATGTAGCGGCCGGGTCGCAAACCGTTACGGTCAAGCGTGGCGCCAATCACACGACCGTCCGTGAAGGCAATCGCCGCAGGGCCATCCCATGGCTCCATCAACGATGCGTGGTACTCGTAGAAGGCGCGCTTGTCCTCATCCATGTCCGGATTGCCGGCCCACGCCTCAGGGATCAGCATCGCCATGACGTGGGGCAGGGAACGGCCGGACTGGTAAAGAAACTCAACCGCATTGTCGAGCGCCGCAGAGTCGCTGCCTTCTGGAGTAATGACAGGATATAGATCGCCGATCTTGCCGTCGTATACCGGGCTTTCGAGCACCGACTGCCGCGCATTCATCCAACTGATGTTGCCCTTGATGGTGTTGATCTCGCCGTTGTGTGCGATATAGCGATAAGGATGCGCAAGCTTCCAACTCGGGAAAGTGTTGGTCGAAAAGCGCTGGTGGACGAGACAGAGCGCGCTGGTGACCAGTGGATTGGCGAGTTCAAAGTAGAACTTCTCAATCTGCGGCGCCAGCATCAGGCCCTTGTAGATGATGGTCCGGCAGGAGAGTGACGGAATGTAGAAATCATCCTTGCCTTCGATCTCCGACGCGGCCATTTCGTTCTCGGTGCGACGGCGAACGCGGTACAGCAGGCGCTCAAAGGCTTCTTCTCCCAAGCCTGCCGGTCGGCCCACAAACAACTGCTCGATGTAAGGTTGTGACGCGCGCGCTTCCCGTCCGATGGCGTCGCCGTTTACAGGCGTGTCACGCCAGCCCAGCACCGTGAGGCCTTCAGACTGAGCGATGCGCTCGAAGACGCCTTCGCATTGCAGGCGGCTGTGCCTGTCGACGGGCAGGAAGCACATGGCTACGCCGTAGGCCCCGGGCTCGGGCAGTTGAATGCCAAGTTCGCCGCATTCGCGCGCGAAAAAGACATGTGGAATCTGAATGAGGATGCCCGCGCCATCGCCCGTCTCCGGATCACAACCCGCAGCGCCGCGATGAGTCAGGTTGATGAGAACCTCAAGACCCTTGCGGATAATTTCGTGGCTTTTTTCTCCGCGAATGCTAGCCACCAGCCCCATGCCGCAGGCATCGTGTTCGTTGCCTGGATGATACAGACCTTGCGAGTGAGGAATGCGAAGACGATGATTCGATGTATACATGGCAACCTTCTCGATGGGACTTTGTTCAGCGCGCTGTGGTCATCTCGACCTGGAATACACAAAGCCATTGGCGTTTCGCATGTGCGACGCCAAATCAAATTCAAGAGGTCTTTCGTTTCAGACCTCACTGCGAGTGGGGCTTAGCTGAACACTCTACTATAACTTAAAATAACAGAAATAGCAGAAGTCCTTTTGAATCAGAGGCACCCTCTGGAGCTAAAGCCGGCAAATCAACAACTCACGCTCGTAGATCATCTCCGGTGGGAGATGGTCGTGGAGATTGATGAAGAGTTCCTCATGCCCGATGACTTCTCTGCGCCACGCTGCACGGTCCACTTCCATTAGCTCCTCAAAGGCCTCTTGAGGAAAGTCAAGCCCACTCCAGTCGATGTCCTCGTAGCGAGGTACCCATCCGATCGCTGTTTCGCGGCCCTGCGTGTGACCGTGAACACGCTCGACAATCCAACGGAGTACGCGCATGTTTTCGCTGAACCCGGGCCAAAGAAACCGGCCGTTCTCGTCCTTGCGAAACCAGTTCACGTGAAAGATGCGCGGCGTGACTGACAGTTCGCGCTGCATCTTAATCCAATGACGGATGTAGTCGCCCATGTGGTAGCCGCAAAAAGGAAGCATCGCCATCGGATCGCGGCGCACATGACCGACCGCACCGGTTGCGGCGGCAGTGGTTTCAGAGCCCATGGTGGCGCCGACGTATACGCCGCTCGACCAGTTAAATGCCTGGTATACAAGCGGCAAGGTCGTGGACCGGCGGCCGCCAAAGACGATGGCGCTGATCGGAACGCCCTCCGGCGATTCCCATGCGGGGTCGATGGTAGGGCATTGTGAAGCAGGCGCGGTAAAACGGCCGTTGGGATGCGCGGCAGTGCGTCCCGTTTCTTTGCCGATGGCCGGTGTCCAGTGCTCGCCGCGCCAGTCCATGCACTCAGCCGGCGGCTTGTCAGTCATGCCTTCCCACCACACACCCCCATCGGGGGTGAGCGCGACGTTGGTAAAAATGGAGTTTCGCGATAGCGTCTCCATCGCCACCGGGTTCGTCTTGACGCTGGTGCCGGGAGCAACGCCAAAGAAGCCGGACTCAGGATTAATGGCGCGCAAACGGCCTTCGGAATCGGGGCGAATCCACGCAATGTCGTCGCCCACGGTCCACACTTTCCAACCGTCCATGGCCTTGGGCGGAATGAGCATGGAGAAGTTGGTCTTGCCGCAGGCTGAAGGAAATGCCGCGGCAAGATAGGTCTTTTCGCCCTCAGGGCTTTCGACGCCGAGGATGAGCATATGCTCGGCCATCCAGCCCTCGTCGCGCGCGATGTTGCTGGCGATGCGGAGGGCAAAACATTTCTTGCTCAGCAGAGCGTTGCCGCCATAACCCGAACCATACGACCAGATTTCGCGGCTTTCGGGAAAATGCACGATGTATTTTGTCTCGTTGCAGGGCCAGGGCACATCCCGCTCGCCGGGTTTGAGCGGCATGCCGACGGAGTGCATACAGGGCACAACGCGTTTCACATCCTTGTCGATCTCGGCGAAGACCGGTGCGCCGATGCGAGCCATGATGCGCATTGACGCAACAACGTAAGGAGAGTCAGTCAATTCCACGCCGATGCCGGACATGGGGGAGCCGACCGGGCCCATGCTGAACGGGAGCACATACATGGTGCGGCCCTGCATGCATCCGCGGAAAAGCTGCTTCAGGCGGCGTCGCATCACGAAAGGATCTTCCCAGTTGTTGGTCGGGCCTGCGCCATCGCGTGAGAGCGAGCAGATGAAGGTGCGATCTTCCACCCGGGCCACATCGCTCGGGACAGATCGAGCATAAAAGCAGCCCGGCCAACGCTTTTCGTCCAACCGGACGAAGGTGCCGGCCGCAACCAGTCGATCGCAGATCGCGTCGTATTCGGCCTGAGAACCGTCGACCCAATGAATCGAGTCGGGACGGCAAAGGTCGGCCATCTTTTCCACCCAGCGAATCAGGTGTCGGTTCGTTGTCAGCGGAGCGGTGGAGGAAATTGGGTCGGTTGCAATAGTGGATGGCTTCATGCTGCTGGGGCTCCTCCTGCTCAATACTCCGCTTGCTGGTTTAAGCATCTCTGATCGAGGGCGGCGGCGGTAAACGCCATGGTTTATCTATATCAGATGCGGAAGCTGGCCCGGCCGCTGTCGGCATCGACAGGGCGCACACACGTGAGAATCAGAAGAAAAGCGCAGTTTGTAAGTCACGCTTTAGATTCTGAAGACTCGCTCTTCAGAATGTTCCAATAAAGCAGGTTGCGCGCTTGCATCGCGGATTGACATGGGCAGAGGCTTCGTCGAGACTGGACCTATCAGGAAAGAGTTATAGAACTTACGTGGCGAGCGCAGCTGGTTCGGCTCCCCGCAGCGCGGCGAGGTGCGGTGAAATTTCATTTTGTTCTGCTTTTCGTGTCGATCCTGGGCGGAAACTTCTCCCGAATTCAAGCACAGACTACGAATCATCAGCCGTCTTCACCCGCCTCGCAGTCCGATTCGGACTTTATCGATGCCGGCGTCGAAGGGTCTGCCTATGTGCCGGTTGACAATTGGATTTATCCCGCATTGGACCGGTTGCACGCCCTGGGTTACGTGGATAGCGCGTTCCTGGGCCTGCGTCCCTGGACGCGCCTCAGCATTGCGCACATGCTCGAATTGAGCGCAGACCGCATCAAGTCGGACGCAAACAACGACGAAGCACTCGGTATCTACTTTGCCGTACTGCGCGAGGTTCAGCCGGATCTGGACCATCCGACCGAATTACGTCACCCTCACGCACAGCTTGAGAGCGTTTACACGCAAATGCGCGGTATCGCGGGGACGCCGCTGCGCGATAGTTTCCACCTTGGCCAGACCATCATTAATGACTATGGTCGACCCTACGAAGAAGGCTTCAACAACTACACGGGCTTCAGCGCGCGCGCCGATGCGGGACGCTTCTCGCTTTACTTTCGCGGCGAAGTGCAGCACGCGCCTTCGGCGCCGGGTTATTCTCCGACGCTTGCCGCTTATCTTTCCAACAACATCGACAACATTCCGTTCGCCACGAATCCACACCAGGACACCATTCCTGAAGGACCGATTCCGACAGCTAATTTCGCGCGCATCATGGAAGCAAACCTTTCGTATCATTTGCTGGGCCACGAAGTATCCATTGGCAAGAGCGATCACTGGCTCGGACCCGACCAGGGCGCTACCATGCTCTGGAGCAACAATGCCGAAGACATCTACGACTTTGAGATCAATCGGATCGAACCGATCCGGATCCCATTTCTCTCGCGAATTACAGGGCCATTCCGATACGACTTTTTCGTGGGCAGCCTCAAAGGACACACCTATCCCAATGATCCTTGGGTACATATGGAGAAGGTCAGCTTCAAGCCCACGCGGGATTTGGAATTCGGCTTTGACCGCCTCACCATCTGGGGTGGGAAGGGTCACGAGCCGATCACTCTCCATACCTTCCTGCACAGCTTCTTCAGCTTCCAGAATGTGACCCCAGCCGAAAAGGAATCGCCCAATGATCCAGGTGCGCGCTTTGGTACCTTCGATGTCACCTATCGTCTGCCTTTCCTGAGCCACTGGGTGACGGTGTACACCGATTCACTGGTACATGACGACGTGAGCCCGATCAGTGCGCCGCGGCGCGCGGGTTGGCATTCGGGGATTTATTTTGCGCGTTTTCCTGGACTCGAGCATCTCGATCTGCGGGTTGAGGGAGCCAGTACGAACACGTTGAGCGCGTCGGTCGAGAGTGGTCGATTCCTTTACGACGAGGGGGTTCAGCGACAGGGCCCGACCAACAAGGGATTTCTGGTGGGAGACTGGGTGGGGCGGCAGGGAACCGGTGGCCAAGCCTGGATAACCTATCACTTGTCGCCGCAGGAAGATGTGCAACTTATGTACCGTAGGGCAAAGGCGGCAAGCGATTTTATTCCCGGCGGCACGACACAGAACGACTTCGCATTCCAGGTTTGCAAGCGGGTTATGAAGGACATCGAGATTCGCGGATGGGTGCAGTATGAGGGCTGGAAAGCTCCCATCTACAAAAGCGGCGCACAAAGCGATACCAGTACGGCCGTCCAGATCACTTGGTTCCCGCATGAGTGGAAATAACGAGGCTTCGCTTCACTCTGAAGCCCGCAGCTCGGACGCAGACAAATCCTATCGATCGACGCCTGACGCGCAACTCTCGTTATTCAATATCTCAGGATTTGGATGACACCGTTTCAACCGAAAGGTCAATCCCCGGTCATCTGCTGAGCGGATAGAAGGGCTTCGTTTCGTCCCAGATCGGAGACGTGGACAGACGCAACAGCCGGACCGGATTGTTTCCGTGCCCCGGTTACCGAAGCTTCGCCGTCCAGCATGTGGTCCATTACGGAACTGTTCCAGCGGCGCAAGGCGGTATTGAGAAGGAGATTAAAGTCCGAGATGAATGTGGCTTCGGCCATGTAATCCGCATCCAGTTTGTGCTTAACAGGAAGAACTACATCGCGATAATAGTCGCCCAGGTTGTAACCCTTCAGATCCGCCAGCAAGGTTTCCTCGCGAGCAAAGGCGATCGTGGCCGCCCCCGTGATTCCCGGACGGCACAGCAACTCTCCAATCTGATGTTCCGGAAGCTTGGGCCGCGGGCCGATAAGGCTCATATCTCCGAGAAGCACGTTCAATAGCTGAGGCAACTCGTCCAGCTTCCATCGCCGCAGGAACGGCCCCACGAGGGTGAATCGTTGGTTCTTTGTGGTCGTAACAGGATTGTGGGCGACGTTTTCTGAATGCGTCATGGTACGAAATTTCAGAATGGTAAAACTGCGCCCGTAACGCCCAACCCGCTCCTGCAAGAACAGAACGGGGCCGGACGAAGTCAGCCTGACCGCAATGGCGATCAAGAGAAACACTGGAATGAGAAAAGGCAACGCCAGCACAACGCAGAGGCAATCGAAATAGCGCTTCGTGTCCGACTGCGACCATTGACTGAGTCTAGTCTTCACCAGGTGGAGCGAAGGGTAACCGTTCGATCCCGCCTTGACAGCAAAAGAATGCTGTCGCAACGTGTCCGCGTCAATGTGGCCGTGAAACCACAATGATTGATCTGAGGCTTCAGTTTCTAAGGCCGGCGAGACAGACCCTCTGGTGCTCAAATGTTCCTCCATTGACCCACAAGGATGGACTCCGTTGAAGAATGGGAGGCTATCTTGCTTTCTGTCTTGCAGTGAACTCAGTAGACACAGATTTGTTCGCCCAGCGTATTTCGTTCTTGGAACACTGTCTTGCCTTTTTTCTTGCTCTCAGCTATCGACGTCGGTGCCGCGCATGGGTTCATCACAACCGAATAGTCGAATACAAGAACAAATCAAAAGTTGATTGCATTGCGTCCTTGTAAATGTTCTGGCGCTCTTGCTCCGAGCATGTTCTTACCTCTGAAGCACAAAGTCAGTCAGATTCAGGTAACTACGTGTCGGGCCAATAAGGAGATGTTACCAGACCTTCGCCACAAAATATGAACAAATGGGTAAAATGCGTCTCCGAAGTAATGAGTCGCCTCATATGGCTGATGTCTCAGTAATTTGAGCGTACAAAGAAACAAGCGATTCTAATTGAATTTCACCAATTTCATTGCAAAGTCGAGTCTCCAAAATGTGACGCAAGTCACGCCCTGTTATCACTTTTTGCACTAAATTACAACTCCGTCATCTCCCGCCGAAAGCCTGAAATCGGAGGGAAGAAGGCAGTAATAATTGGGGCTTTCTAAAAAAGACGGAGGCAGTCGTTAAGGAATCTTTCCATTATTAACTACCTTGATGCTTCCAGCGCCGAGTCCTGGGCGAAGGGTTCCACCCTTGCTGTCTCGTTCGCAAAAATGAGTTAGCTGCAAGCTGTGCCGATCTCTGCGTGCGGCTGCTCCCAAAGGAAGCCGATGGGCGCACAGATGTGCACGGAAATCAATCGTCGATAGTCACTCGAAAAGCGGATGAGAGACGCTGACGGCTCATGCTAGACTCATGGAATATGAGCTTTTTACATCGGGGCAGGGGCAACAGAGACAGCATTTTTGACTCTGTTTTCGCCTGGCCGAATTCGTGCGTCCCGACGATCGGCGGGCTCCTTTTTTCCTGCTTGATGGGTTCCCTCACAGCTTCCCTATACGCACAGGAACCGGCCCCAAGCGGCTATCCCGATGGAACACGGAACTCAAATGGGCTCGACTGCTCGGATCCTTTGCTGGCGGCTTCGGCCGAATGCTCCGGGCAATCAACAGAACAGAATGGAAGCTTGCTCGGTTCGGGTATGCGCACGGTGCCCTCGGGAACGTACAGCACTCAAACGGGGAACCGAAACAGCAACTATTCGGATATTGAATCCCTGACAAGGCAGCCTTCGAGCATGAATCAGGCTCAGCCAGTCTTGCCGCCGGAACCGTTGACGGAGTTCCAGAAATTCGCGGCGTCGACGATTGGCCAGATTCTGCCCATTTTCGGGATGAACCTCTTCCGCCGCGTGCCCTCTACCTTTGCCCCTTTGGATATGGCTCCGGTTCCCTCCGATTATGTCATCGGGCCAGGGGATGAATTGCGTCTTCGGGCATGGGGACAGTTGAACTTTCAGGCCAATGTGCGCGTGGACCGCAGCGGCGATGTCTATCTTCCACAGGTTGGTCCTGTACATGTTGCGGGATTGCCTTTCTCCGAGCTTGATCTGCATCTCCGGGAAGCAATCGGGCGCGTTTTCCATAATTTCGATTTAACTGTGGATGTCGGCCAGATTCGCGCGATTCAGGTCTATGTGGCCGGGGAGGCGAGGCGCCCCGGCGTCTACACCGTGAGTTCATTGAGTACGCTCGTCGATGCGCTGTTTACCAGCGGAGGACCGTCGATTCAAGGATCGCTTCGCCACATCGAACTGCGGCGGGGCAGCGAGGTTGTTACAGACTTCGACCTATACGGCTTGCTCGTCCATGGAGACAAGTCCAAGGATGTGAAACTTCTTTCCGGCGATGTTATTTTCATTCCTCCCGCGGGTGCCGAGGTTGCGATTACTGGCAGCGTACGAAATCCCGCCATTTACGAGATGCGCGCCAACGAATCGCTTGCCGATGTCATTGCCGATGCGAGTGGCGTCTCCGCAGTCGCTGCGAAGGCGCGAGTGTCAATCGAGCGCATTGATGAACACCGCGATCGGCTCGCAATGGAAGTGGCCTACGATGCAACCGGATTGGCAACCTCACTTGCAGACGGCGACCTTGTGCGCGTGTACTCGATCGTGCCCCAATATCAAAAGACCGTGACCCTTCGGGGCAATATCGCAAATCCGGGCCGATTTGCCTGGCACCCAGGTATGCGCATCAGCGAACTGATCCCGGACAAGGACTCCCTGATCACGCGCAACTACTGGTGGAAACGTACACAGCTCGGCCTTCCTGCTCCAGAGTTTGAGCCGGTTGCGGGTTTCGCCGACCAGCGCCAACCGGCAGAGAACCACCCCATCACGATGAGAATCCCCTCGCCTGAGAGCGGCAGCACCGCTAACCAGCCAGGATCGCAGCAAGAAAACCAGTCCGGAGCACCGCAGGATAACCAGTTGGGAACGGATCAGAACAATCAGTATGGCACCCAGCAAGACCAGTACGGGGCCACGCAGAACCAACGTCTCAATGCACAGCAGCGTCTCGGCAATACCTCCCTCGCAGCCGAGCAGGGATCTGCCTCCTCACGAGCGCCCCGTGCGGCGCAGCGTACGGAGATTCGGCTTCTTGCTCCCGAGATTGACTGGGATTACGCTGTCATCGAACGACTCGACAAGGACACACTCAAGACCATTTTGGTCCCATTCGATCTGGGCAAACTCGTCTTGCAACATGACACATCCCAGGACCTTGTACTGGAGCCGGGAGACGTGGTTTCGATCTTCTCGGAGGGAGACATCCGGGTCCCCATCGCGGAGCAGACCAAACTGGTCCGGTTGGATGGAGAGTTCGTTCATGCGGGCGAGTATACAGTTCGGCCCGGCGAGACGCTTCGGCAGCTGGTGGAGCGTGCCGGCGGAATTACTCCAAATGCCTATCTTTATGGTTCCGAGTTCACCCGCGAGTCGACTCGTGCCGTGCAGCAGGCCAGGATCGACGAATATGTGCAAAGCCTGGGAATGCGCATTCAGCGCGGCAGCCTGGCTTTGGCAGCCTCCGGAGTGAGTTCGCCGCAGGATCTGGCCAGTGGCGCCGCGGCCCAGAACAGCGAACGAGATCTGCTGGCGAGCCTGCGGCAGGTTCGTGCGACAGGCCGGATCGTGTTGCAGTTCAAGCCCGACAGTCACGGCCTCGACATGATCCCCGAGATCTCCTTGGAAGACGGGGATCGATTCATCGTCCCGCATGTTCCTGAAATGGTGAATGTGGTAGGAGCGGTCTATGACCAGAACTCGTTCCTGTTTGCGCCAGACCGGCGAGTCGCGACCTATCTGCGAATGGCCGGTGGACCAAACAGGGACGCAGATCGGGGGCATGAATTCATTATCCGCGCCGACGGTGAAGTGGTGAGCAACGAATCCTCAAAGGGATTGTGGGGCAGCGAGTTTCATACCCTGCGCGTGAATCCGGGTGACACGATCGTGGTCCCCGAGAAGACCTTCAAGCCGTCGGCTCTGCGCGGTTTTCTTGACTGGTCTCAGCTATTTTCCCAGTTCGCGCTTGGAGCGGCCGCCCTCACCGTAATTCAGTAATTAAAGGTGGGAATCGTTGCATTCTCTTTGTAGAATCTGAGGATGAATGCTTAAGTTGCTGGATGTGGCAGAAAACGATGGTGACCAAAATTCCGCTTCCTGATGCGAAAGAGCAAGCCTATGCACCTGCCGCCGTGCGCGCCAGCGGGAAAACTGCCAGTGAGTCGGATGAAATCTCTCTGCTCGATATTGTGATTGTTCTTGCTGAGCGAAAAGGCACGATTCTAACGGTTACCATCGTTTTGGCGATCCTCGCGATTGTCATCTCTCTTGTCCTGCCCAAGCGATACACCGCCACAGTGACTCTCTTGACCCCTCAGCAGAACTCGTCCCTGAGTGCCGCGCTCAGCTCTCAGTTGGGAAGCCTTAGCGGTGTGGCCGCTCTCGCAGGAGGCGGTCTTGGACTTAAAAATCCTAATGACATATTTGTCGCGATGCTGAAGAGTCGTACGGTCGAAGACGCAATGGTGCAACACTTCGAATTGATGAAGGAATATCGAGAGAAGTATCTTTCCGATGCGCGAAGGGCTTTTGAACACCACACCACCGTGGACGGAGAAGGCAAAGATGGCTTGATTAGGATTTCGATCGAGGATCGTGATCCAAATCGTGCCGCAGAACTCGCCAACGGCTACGTCGATCAGTTCCAGAAGCTTTCTGAACACCTCGCTATCACCGAAGCTTCCCAGCGCAGGCTCTTCTTCGAAAAACAACTCGAGCAGGCCAAGGAAAACCTTGCCAATTCTGAAGAGGCATTAAAGCGGACTCAACAACAGACCGGAATGATTCAACTCGACGCCCAAGCGCGGGCCCTCATCGAGTCGGCTGCATCGCTCCGCGCGCAGATCGCAGCGAAAGAAGTGCAGATTCAGGCGATGCAGAATTATGCGACTCGTGAAAATACTGAGCTGGTACAAGCGCAGACCGAATTGCAGAGTCTCAATGCCCAGCTGGCAAAACTTGGAGGTGCAGCCGACGGTACCGGCGATGAAATCATCGAGCCGAGGGGGAGGGTCACTGAGGCTGGGCTTGAATATGTTCGCAAGTTGCGCGATGTGAAGTATTACGACACCATCTTCGAAATCCTGGCTCGTCAGTTCGAACTCGCCAAACTTGACGAGGCGAAGCAAGGGGCGGTCATTCAGGTAGTGGATCCCGCCATTCCACCCGACAAGCGGTCTTTTCCCAAGCGCGCTTACATTGTCGTTGGCGCTACCCTGGCAGGCCTTCTCATCGGAATTTGCTTAGCGCTTTGTCTTCACGGCTTTCAGTACCTCAAATCCGTTCCGGCGACAAACGCGAAACTCAACTATCTAAAGCGTTTGATGATCAGTAGGGGCACCTTCCGTACCGAGTCGAAGGCACTATGACTTCCCAGGTCGGGCTCTCGTCCGAATCTGTCCCTGGCTTCAAGGGGCCTCAAGAATCAAAGAAACGAAACCGCGGTATTGTAGCCGCCGGACTCTCAGCTCTTTTGGGCAAGAGCGTTACACTGCTGGTCAGCGCTGCGACCGTGCCGATTACGGTTCGTTATCTAGGGGCGGAGGGTTATGGCCTCTGGATCACGATCAGCAGTGCAGCCACAATGTTCTTTGTGCTCGACATTGGCATAGCGAGCACCTTGACCAATCTGATCTCCGAGGCTTATGCCGCTGACGATAAAGAGCGGGCCGCAACCTACTTCGCTACGGCATTCTGGCTCATTGTGGGTATCTCGGCATCGCTCGGTCTCGCCGGATGGGTTCTCTGGCAATATATTCCCTGGATATCCATCTTCCATGTGCAAGATCCGGAGCTCGCCCGTGACACTCCCCGGGCGATGGTAGCGGCGTTCATCGTGTTCCTCTTGGCGCTTCCCACGAGCCTCGCTCCGAAGGTATTGGGTGGCTACCAGGAACTGCACGTATCCAATCTGTTCGTTGCCGGCGGAAGCGTATTGAGCCTGTTGGCCGTGGTCGCGGTGGTCTCCTTTCACGGCAGCCTTCCAATGCTGATCGCCGGATTCGCAGGCTCTTCCGTCCTGGCGAACGCAGCCTGCCTGCTCTGGATTTGCTTTTTTCATAAGCCATGGATGAGACCCAGGCTGCAGCGAATTGACCCAGGCTGCATCGGACGAATCTTTCGGACAGGAGGTCAGTTCTTTGTCATCCAACTGGCAGGATTGGTCATTTTCAGCAGCGACAATCTTGTTATCTCTCACTTTCTCGATCCGGCTCACGTCACTCCGTACGCCGTGACATGGCGATTGGTAGCCTACATCACGGCAGTCCAGACCTTGGTCCTGCCTGCATTGTGGCCCGCGTATTCAGAGGCCTACGCAAAGAGGGACCTTCCCTGGATCAGGTCAACATACAACCGGGTCAGGTGGATCAGCGCCGCTGCCCTCGCGATCGGATGCTCGGTTATGTTGATTGCGGGTCGGGAAATCATTCGCATTTGGGCCGGACCGGCGGCCGTTCCAAACGCATCGCTGGTCCAACTCATGTGCGTATGGATCGTCATCTGTGTATTTACGACGAATCAGTCCTGTCTCATGGGAGCCACTTTTCGGGTCAGCAAGCAGGCCATCTCGTCCTTGCTTTCCGCAGTGGTGAACCTGGCATTGTCCATACTCTGGGTCAAGACGATGGGTCCGACAGGGGTCATCCTGGCAACTGTCGTGTCTTACCTGATCTTTATTGTTGCCGTGCAATCCTGGGAAGTAAAAAGGATTCTACGGGGAGATTTCCTCGCTCAAAAGCAGGAGAGCGCCTGAACACGGTCGATCCCCTTTCATGAAATATGCCTCCTGCACCTATAATTAGATCGAATCCGTGCATCAGACTAACCTTCGAAAACGGGAGCGTCGAAGTTGAATCACCTTGAGACGACTTATATGCGGAGCCGGTCGGGGAATCGATCCGATGGTCAAGAGCACACGGGAGTGGGCGGATGAACAAGGTGCTGAACATCGGCGTCGATGCGCGCAACTTGGCCCACCCCAACAGTGGAATCGGACGGTATCTCGGAAGTCTCTTGAGCGAATTTGCTGCGCAGCCGACGCCTCATCGGTTCTTCCTTTACTGCGACCGGCCCTTTGAGCTTCGCTTTCCAGTGCCCCGACACTGGAAGATTCGCACCGGGAGAGTCAATTCTGGGGGTTTGAGCACAGCATTTGCCCAGGTGTTCTTTCCCTTTTGGGCGTTGAAGGACAGAGTCAACATCTTCTGGTCGCCGCGTCATCAACTGCCGCTGCTTTTGCCGCCATGGAGCAGGAAGGTGTTGACCGTACACGACGTGACTTGGAAGCGATTTCCAAAAACAATGGCCCGCAGCAATGTGGTCCTTGAAGCACTCTTGATGCCCATCTCACTTCGTATCGCCGATCAGGCAATAACGGATTCTCAATTCGCGCGCGCAGAAATCCTGGCATATTTCCCGAGCGCCAAACACAAACTCGAAGCCGTTTACCTTGCTTCCAATCTGAAAACCGACGGGGAGACAGGCATCTGTCCCCAGACCTCTCCCTATTTCCTATTCGTCGGGAGCTACGAGCCGCGCAAGAACCTGGAACGCATGTTAAAGGCTTATCTTCAGTACCGGATGCACAGCCGTCAGCCGCTCGATCTGGTCATCGTCGGAACGGAGCAATGGGGGAATTTCAATGTGCGCGATTTTGTACGGATCAACAATCTGGAATCTTCGGTGCACTTGATTCAGCGAGCGCCGGACACGGTGCTTCGCGCGCTCTATGCCAATGCGCGTGCGTTGGTAATGGTCTCTCTTTATGAGGGGTTCGGGCTTCCGTTGGTAGAGGCTATGCAGTGGAGCACACCCCTCATCGCAAGTAACACTTCATCGGTTGCCGAGATCGCCGGGGACGCAGCGCTTCTCGTCGATCCACTTGACACGGATGCGATTGCCACAGCGTTTACCCAGATGACGGAGGACGAGAATATGCGCCTCAAGCTTGCACGCATGGCGGAGGCTCGAGGTCTTCAGTTCAGCTGGAGGCAAGCCGCTGCCGAAACCATGGCTTTGCTTATCGGAAGAACTGCCGGTGGGGCCTGACGAGATGTGCTCTGAAATTGCGCCGGACGGTGGAATAACAGCCTCCACCCCTGTATTTCCGCCAATGATTCTGTTTGCCGGCAGGGCAGGAATAGGCCCGAGCGGGTGGCAGAGACTTTTCGTCGCAGTGTACTGCGTTGCCAGCTTAGTATCTCTAGCGCTCGGTAATTTCGTTTTCGCTTTGTGTTTTGCAGCACTCAGCCTGTTCTTCGCATTGAACACGACCGACCTGGACCTTTTTGCGCCCATGTCAATGGTTGCTCACGCATTCGGTATATATTTCCTCCTGCCGCTGGCACTGATGCATGATCGTGACCCGGTCACACTGCCCTACATAGCGGGCACGTTGATCGCAACGCTCCTAATATATGTGAGCTTGCCGAGACTCAATTTTGGCTTTGGAAGGCGACTCGGAAGGGATTTCGTATTTCGCAAGTCATTGATGAAGACCATCACTCTGATGCAAGTGATGGGTTACATAGGATTCCTGATAAGCACCCGACTTGCTGGGTATTCAAATCCCATCAAGGTTTTTGCTGACCCTCTTCAGTACAGGTTCTTCATGATGGTCGGGGGCATGACCTATTTCACTGAGTTGCTTAGCTTCTTCATCATGATTCCCGCAATCGTAGTTACCGTCGCATGTTACATGAAGCAGACATCGCGTATCGCAGCCTTATGGGTTGTCAGCGCAGCCATAATCTACGGGCTTGCAACGGGCGCACGCGGGAGTCTGATCTCGCTCGTGATCGAGATTTTTCTGGTCCGTCATCTTCTTCATAAGCGAATCGGCATTCGTCTTGTTCTGTTCACTCTTTGTCTGGTCGTTCCATTCATCGCAATTTCGGGACAGTATCGTTCACTGCGGTATGTGAGCGAGAACGTTTCGTTGAGAGATGTCGTCTCTCAGCTCAGCTTTAACGACATTGTTCAGCTGGCGTTTAGCAGGTTGGATGCTGCGCGAATGTTTGATGCACTCATTGTCGCGCGCCATCATCAGGAACCAAAACTTGGTCTGTCATACGCCGAGATATTCATAGAAGCGATTCCCAGAACATTCTGGCCAAACAAACCGCGCCTTCCCAATCCGGAGATGACAAGAATTGTTGGACGGGATGATCCTAACCTGGATATAGCGTTCGATTTCGGGATCTTCGGTGAGACGTTCCTTAATTTCTCCTGGTACGGGATTCTCATTGGAGCAGGTATTATTGCCATCGTTGGTGGATTGATGCAGTGTGTCTACGATTATGCTGCTAAAGAACGATCGCCGGTGGTGGTTGTATTGGTCGCTCTGTTTTGTTTCTACCCAATGGGGCTTGTGGTTTCAGGGTTAGTCCAAATATCAGTGTTCGCTGCGTTTGTGATTCTCAAAGTGCTAGTGATGAGGAAGCTGTTTTTTCGCCGATTAAAGGAACCGCTTCCTGACAGCGCGAGCACAGCATGATTTCGCATTAGAGGGTCATGCCAAGCCTTTACCCTCTCATTGCGTTCAGCAGAATTTCCCATGTTTGCCTTGCGCAACGCTCCCAGGTGATTTTAGCGGCATATTGCATCGCTTTCTGATGATCGGGACACCTGTGTTCCAGGACGTTTGAGATTTGGATGGCAATGTCTTCAGGAGAGTGCGGGTCGCAGTATGTGGCCCATTCGCCGAAGATTTCCGGCAGCGAAGCAGCGCGAGACACAATCACAGGCGTTCCCAAGGTAAGCGCCTCGAGCGGAGGAATCCCGAAGCCTTCATAAAACGACGGGAAAACGAAGCAGGCAGCATTCTCATAAAGGGTGCGAAGTTCCGCATCGTTCACGAATCCCAATTGTTTTACCGAAGCGCCGAAGTCTTGTGACCCGGCAAATATCGCATTATTTGAGCCGCCAACGATAGCAAGAGAAACATCGGACTTTGGCAATCGCCGAAACGCTTTCACGAGCCCGTCAAGATTCTTATTCGGATTTCTGGATCCAACGGCGAGGATATAGCTAGTTCGTGAAAGGCGGTGCTTACTCAATACAGCATCGTCCGGCTCCTGGCGAAGAATATGCTCTCCGGAAAGCCAGACGGAAGAGATCTTCCGTTCAGGAATACGAAGGAACCGAATGAGCTCCCGCCTCGAGAAGCTGGAGTCTGTGATGAGGTGAACGGCCCTGAAGGAGAGGATCTTTTCGAGTATCTTGTAGTAATTCCGGTAAGCCGCAGTGTATGCATCCGGCGTGCTGAATGGGGCGGCATCGTGGATCGTGATCACATGCCGCTTATGTACGACAGGAGCTCCCCCGCAGGGTGTGAACAGAAGGCTTCCCCGCGCATAAATGGGAAGATCGAGTTGCTCCCAAAGCTGACCCGTGAAACGCCCCACTTGCCGAATGCGGAGGAACGACCATTCGGGAAGGGTCCTTACATCCTGAGGGGCAAGAACAGTCACCGGAGCGGATTCAATCTTTGTCTCGAGCAGGAGCTTATCGAGGGCGGTCAGCATTTCGTGGGCATATCTCTGGACGCCCGTGATCGCCTGAGAGAGGAACCTCCCGTTTACAAAGAGACCTGCGTGAGAGCTCGACAAGGGCATTCTTTCTTATGCTTTACCGACTAGTATACTTACTTCGTGACGGTGCCTACAATGCAGGAAACGATCGTACATCTTGGGAAATACTATCCTCCGCATATGGGAGGAATGGAAACGTATGTGCGGGATCTTGTTTCTGGAATGAGTGGGTCGCAAGATATCAAGGTCATTGTTGCTGGAAACTCGATCCGAAGGCGGATCGATTATCTCGACGGAGCTGTCATCACCAGGGTGCCGACCGTGGGGGTGGTTGCATCAATGCCGGTAACACCTACACTTCCATGGGAGTTGATGAGGGCGAAGCCGTCACTGGTGCACGTGCAGGTACCCAATCCCGGAGCGGCTTTCGCAATTACCATGGCGAGGTATCGCGGTCCGCTGGTGATCACTCATCACAGCGATACCCTGGGTCGAAAGTTTTTAAAGAAGCTTGCCGATCCATTCGTGAATGAAATGATGAGGCGGGCCGACCGGATCATTGCCACGTCGAAGAGATATCTTGCCAGTTCGGATGAGCTGGCGCCATTTCTCTCCAAATGCCGAGTGATTCCAATGGGAATCAACTACGAGGAAGAGCCGGAAAACATCCAAGCCGAAAGCGAGAAAATAGTCCAGGAGTATGGTCTTCGATTGGTTTTGGCCGTGGGGCGACTAGTGGGTTATAAGGGCTTCATCTATCTGGTGGAGGCGATGCGAAGGGTGGATGCCACATTATTGCTCGTGGGAACAGGTCCGCTCGTTTCCGAGTTGAAGGATGCGGCGCAACGCCTTGGAGTAAGCCAAAAGATTAAGTTCCTCGGTAAAGTCGACAGCCTTCAAAAGTATTATCGGGCAAGTGCAATCTTCGTATTGCCGTCGATCTCGCGAGCAGAGGCTTTCGGGCTGGTTCAGCTGGAAGCCATGGCATCGGGTCTGCCGGTCGTTAACACCGATCTTGACTCTGGAGTTCCCGAGATTTCGCTCGATGGCGTCACGGGAATCACGGTTCCCCCAGGGGACGCGGATTCGCTGGCGCGTGCGTTGAATAGGCTCCTTGACGATGCCGACTTGCGCAAAACGATGGGTGCAGCGGGGAAACTTCGCGCTCGTCGCGAATTCGCGCCGCAATTGATGATTGAAAGAACGAGAATCTTGTATGAGGAAGTATTAGCCGAACGGGGCGGACGGATACCACTCGCCGTTGAATGACTTTTATGGCCTTAGACGAGGGGCTGCGTTAGGTGACAGCTCATCCTGTCGAACCGGTCGGCGGGATGAGCGCCCGTCCCTCTCCGGTCGGAGCCATCACTGTCAACCAGTAATCGAGAATATCTCTCAAACTCTGCCTTAGCTCGATGTGCGGCAACCAGCCGAGTGCGCGCATCTTGGATGAGTCTCCAAACAGGCGCAGTGTCTCGATTGGCCGGAACTTTTGCGGATCCACCTCAATGCGAACCTCAACTCCCGCCAACTCGCACAATATAGTCAGAATCTCCTGCATGCTGACGGGACGGTTTGAGCTAACGTTATAGATCTCGCCCGGTGTACCTTGGGTAGCCACCTTCCAGTAGGCCTCAACGGTGTCTCGCACGTCTGTGAAATCCCGAACAGGTGCAAGATTGCCGACACGAAGAATCGGATCTATTTGCCTCAGTTTGATTGCCGCTATCTGGCGCGCGAAGTCGGAGCATACAAACCCGGCTGGCTGCCCTGGGCCAATGTGATTGAACGGGCGAACTGTCATGGTCTGAAATCCGTAGGCCTCGACATACTGCGCTGCCAGGGCTTCACACATGAACTTGCTGGTGGCGTAGTGACTGAGCATGCGCACGGGAGAGTTTTCGTCCAGTCCTGCATCCGTGTCAATGGAGCGATAGACGTGAGCCGTGCTTACGTGTACGATCCGCGGCTTGATTTCAAGTTCGCGGAGCGCTTCGAACAGATTCAAAGTACCGCCGACATTCACGTCGTACGTCAACCTCGGATCCTTGAAGCTGGCCACCACATTTGAAATAGCCGCGAGATGGTATATATGATCCGGCCGTACACCCCCGAGCACTCTCCGCAAATCCGCGTAGTCACGAATATCTGCACTGATGAATGACACACCCTTTGGAAGGCCTTCCAGCGGTCCGGCACTTTCGCTGCGGAGCCCGAGGCCCACAACTTCGGCTCCTTTTGAAACCAGCATCTGCGCAAGATGCGGCCCTACAAACCCCGTCAGCCCCGTCACAAAAGCTATCATTGGCCACATTCCATTCAGTGCACGTCGGCTTCGCACGCACGGACGTGCCGGCGGTTGCGGCGCAAATCCTCTTCCACCATCATCTCCACCAGGCGCTCGAAGGAAACTTCCGGCTTCCAGCCGAGCGCTTCCTTCGCATAGCTCGCGTCACCACACAAGTAGTCCACCTCGGCCGGACGCAGCAAAGCCGGATCAACCGTTACATAATTGTGGTAATCAAGTCCTGCAATCTTGAACGCAATGTCAATCAACTCGCGTACTGATTTGCTGATGCCTGTCGCGATCACGTAGTCGGCCGGTTGATCTGCCTGCATCATCATCCACATGGCTCGCACATAATCACCGGCAAATCCCCAATCGCGCTTGGCGTCGAGATTACCGATCGTCATCTTGTCGAGCAAACCTAGCTTGATCTGCGCGACCGCGTTTGAGACCTTGCGCGTCACAAACTCCAACCCTCTCCGCGGCGATTCGTGATTAAACAAAATGCCGGAGCAGGCAAACATACCATAGCTTTCGCGATAGTTGATCGTCGCGAAATGACCGTAAAGCTTGGAAACGCCATAGGGGCTTCTCGGATGGAAGAGAGTCTTTTCGTTTTGCGGTGGCGGCGTCGATCCAAACATTTCGCTGGAAGAAGCCTGATAGAAACGAATCTTCGGATCTTCGGTCTTGATGGCCTCAAGAATTCGCGTAACGCCCAGAGCCGTGAATTGACCCGTTAACTCGGGCTGGTTCCATGATGTCGCCACAAATGACTGTGCAGCGAGATTGTAGACTTCGTCCGGCTGACTCTGTCGAATGGCATTAGCCAGTGAATTCTGATCCAGCAGATCTCCCGGGATCAACGTAATATCTCGTTCAATGTGAGATATGCGGTCCACATTGATGCTGCTGCTGCGCCGTACAAGACCGAAAACCCTATATCCCTTGGAGAGGAGAAATTCGGCTAAATAGGACCCATCCTGCCCCGTAATACCAGTAATCAATGCAGATCGTGGCATGTTTCTTCCTTAGACTCGTCTTCTAGGTTATCATTCCGTCGGCTTCGTTTACTGGGCCGGAACCGGAAGAGTCAATTGTTGTATGGAGATCTTCGTAGGCATCTTGGCGAGCTTTTCGCATACGACTTGCGATATGAGCGGTGTTCAGGCGGCGTCCGAAGTGCTCCGTATTGCTCACGTGAACGATGGGGCGATGTCTCATTTCGGGGACGGCTTTACGTATTACTTCGTAAGTGAACGGTGCTACGCCGCCTTCGCCAAGCAACAGAAAGCGAGAAAGACGGCGATCCCTATCTCGAAGCCGGACATGATGCTGAAACAGAGTTCGATCCCGGCAAACCGTTCCACGCGGACGCGGGCCCGCGTCTCCACGAAGCATCCAGTTTCGCTCAGAGCCCGAACGGTTCCGCGAAATAGAAATTTTGGATGAAGTACGATGCCTCCCGCGAACCCGTAGCAAACATGCCGCCTGCGAAGTCTGCGCTCCTTCTCTGCCGCACCCTTCGTCTCTGTCGACTTTACGAGTTGAGGCACCGTCGCACTTGTAAACTTCAGAAGACTACCCGGCGAATTCCGCCGCTCTACTTATCGTGGGAAGTGTTTCGTGTTTCTTCATCGCCTCCACGATTGAATCCCGACTCGAACCGAATCTGAAGCCAAAACTTTCAGAGCCGCTTGATAAACGAGAGTGCTTCCTTCAATTGAGGGAATTGTTGTTCTTCCGCCTTGAACTCGCGCGAGTGCACGCAGCGGCGAAGTCCACGCATTCTCACGGGATGCTTCAAGTGCAGCATCTCGTGGTAGAGAAGATATTCGACGGCATAGCGCGGGCTTGACGGCCGATCGAAGACTCGGCTCACAACGATGGTGTTATGCGTGGCGTCATAGTGGCCCAGCGAGCGTTTGGCCATACCCTCGCTCCAGGTGAGATCGGGCCGGCCCAACAACCCGCCGAAAAATCGCAGGTTCAGCGAGTCGAAGACCTCTTCGAGGTTGTAGAAGCGGCCTTCAGGGCCGGAATAGCGCTTGGTGCCTCTCGCGTGACGAATGAGTTCGGTCTGCCGGGTAACGGCTGCGCTTGAGGCAAACCGCTTGAAACGCACGTTGTGTCCTGCGTCGATCGGCTTACGATAGAGTTTGGCCAGCAGAATGTGCGCAATCGCGCACACAACGCTCTCCGGCGCGCCCTCCAACAGGTCCGACAGGCTGACCAGAATCCTGCCTTCGCGCAGGCGTATGGTCGTATTCAGCGACGTGAATCGACGCAGGCGAACCAGGATGGGCGGCATTGGCGCGCGGGGGCGCAATGCCCGGTACTCCTCCTGAAAAATAAAAACAAAATCGACGGCCACCAACTACAGCTTACAGCCTTCAATCGCCGGCTTGCAGCCTACGGTTGCTAGATGCCTCTGGGCAGGAAAATTGAACTGCACGCCGTCTACTGTTTGCTCTCTGTCGGCTCACTGCGGCTCCGCCCGCTCCTGGCCACGCTGATCCTTGTGCAGATTGAAGTAGTCTGTTTGCTCGCTTAGCAATTGCTTCGCCTGATCGGCCAGATCCTTGCCGCTGTCGATGGCCTCCTTCAGGGGAAGCTCGAAACCAGTTTCGCTGGGCAGATCGTGCAGGGTTCCGAGCCAGTGCGGAGTGGAGTCGTTCAGCAGCTTGAGCGACTTGCGCATATCTGCCTTGCGGTCGCCGTATTGATCAAGATTCGCCCCAAGTTCGTCCATCAATGCCGTAACGTTCTGCAACTCACTGTCAAGTTTGTATACCCGCGCGGACGAGTGCGCCCTCTTGATGAGTCCTGCGATGGTCCCCACGTGATCGTCGATGAACTTCGTGTAGAGCTTGACGCGCGCGTCGGGATCGATCCCCGCCTCGCGAATCTGTTCGACCTCGGCGGGAGTCAACGTCTGGCGTTGTTCTTTTTGCGCCAGCAACGGGCCGACAGAGAGCAGGGAAAGCACAACCAGAAAGGGCCATCGCGACATGGAGCCACCCCCGACGGGTTTCATTCAATCACAACCTGGCGAGTGGCGAAAGTGCTTCGATGGGTTTGAAGACACGCATACTCAACTGGCAGCCGGAATGGAAGCAGCCCGAAGCTATTTCTTGAAAACCTGCATCATGGCTTCGTTTTCAGCCTGGTTTACCTGCGCCAGGGTCTGCTCCAGCAGCGGACGGTTCTCGTAGTCGCTGGCATGCAGCATCTCATTCAGGCGGAAGGCCGTATGACGCAGCAGAATCTCGGCGTTTTTCAAGCGTTTGTCATTGCCGCCGACTGCCAGGTGGAGCTTATGCGCCAGTTGTTGAACGCGCTGAAGAAGCGCATTTCCCTTTTGTACATCGCCTGCGGAGTATTGCCGGAGACTGAATTCCGTCATCTCATGGATGAGCTCGGCATACAGATAGCATTGCTCCCGCGGAGGCGCCTGCTCGATTCTGCTTTCGAGCGCAGCGATTGAATCTTGATTTGGAACTTTTTCGTCGGGTGAATAGGCGCCAGCCGGAACTGCAATCACCGGGGTGAGGAGGAGAATCGCCAACGCCATCTGATACCGCATGAGGAACCTCCGCTATTGCGGAACTCGAGCGGTTCAAGGGGAACCGCTCTACCCCAGGCCGTGACTATAGGAGCTTCTCGGGAGCATTTGCAAGCAAATAGTATGCCGCCCGGAAGCCCATTCGCCCCAGCGCATCCCACTGGACAATAATCTGTCCTAATTACAGTTCCGCCATTGTAGCCCAGAATCCCTATTTTCGTTCGAGCAATTGCAGCCGTTGCCGTGCCTGCCATTCCTGATCCGGGAATTTGCCGGCGGCGGCGTCTAGAAAGTGGTGGTAGTACGTGATAGCCGCCGCTTTCTCGTGCAATGTGTCGTAGGATGTCGCCCAGAGGAAGTAGGTTGATGGCACTTCCGGCAGGTACTTTGACCGCATGGTAAGGGCGTGCAGTGTGATAGCAGGTTGGCCTGTCTTCATGGCGGCAAATGCGAGTCCGCTCCACGCATCTCCGTTGGCGGAGTCCATGCTTGTTACTTTTTCGAAGACCTTGAACGCTTCAGCGTAATTCTGTTGCCGAATCAGATTCTGCCCGTGTGCAAGCAGCAGACTCGGGTCATCCGGATCGGCACCAAGCAAGCCGAGGTAGAGCCTGTCGGAGCCTGCAGCATCGCCAGCCTGCGCCATCACGTCGGCCAACATGCGCGTGATTGCCGGATCCTTGGGATGCGCGTCGTGCAGCTTCTGCAACAAGGGAAGCGCCTCCGCCTTGTCTTGTGCGGCAAGGTCGGTAGCCAGTTCAGCGTTTAAGGTGGGGTCGTCCGGCGATTGCTGCAGCGCGGCGCGGAGAAGCGATTCTGCTTCAGGGTATCTCTCCTGCCTCATCAGCAGATGGCCCAATGCGGCGTTTGCCTCCGTGGACTTCGGGTCCTTCGCCAAAAGACGGCGATAGGCGGCTTCCGCGGCTTGGTCCTGCCCGGCCGATTCGGCCAGATTTGCCGCCAGAAGTGTATCGGCTGGCGTCTCCGGTGTCAGTTTGAGTGCTTCCAGCAGATCGTTTGAAGCCTGAGTTGCATCTCCCACCTTTCCCGGTCCCGGCTTGTCAATCTCAGCCAGCGCCCTCCAGGCACGCGCCTTCAGCGCGGGCCCCGCTTCGCCCGGGTCCAGTGTCGTAGCTTCAAGCAGTTCCGGTCGCGCGTCGGCCAGGTTCTTCTGTCGTGCCAGCAGCAGGCCGAGAGAAAGATGTGCCTCAAAAGACTTCGGGGCGGCTACGGTTGCGCGGCGATAGAGGTTGACGGCATCGTCCAGACGATTTTGGGCATCGGCCACATACCCGGCATCGAAAAGCGCTCGCCCGTCAGAGGGATGAGTTGTGAGCCAAACATCTAGTTTCGCCGCCGCAGTCCTCCAGTCGGATTTGACGATGGCCGCCTCCGCCTCTGCAACCGGTGGTGCGAGAGGCTCTGCCGCGCCGCTCGCATTGGTTTCCAACGCTGAAGGCGGATTTTCTTGGGAAGGATTCTGCCCAGGACTTTGAGCAAAACTGGTCGCCGATGCAAGAAGAAGGACGAAGAAGACCGAACGCAGCACGAATTACCTCACTCTGATTTTAATTGGCGTCTGACAATTGGACGCAGGTCGCATCGCGGCGTGCGGGGTTGAAACACCCTCCCTCTTAGATAAAACGTTTGACTTAAAGGTTAAGCGGTGCTACGGTTTGCCCCGTGCAGGAAGGAAAAATGGCAATAAATCGCCGCAAGTTCCTTGGCAACTCTCTCGCCGCTGCCGGCGCCATGTTGGCCCGCAGCAACTTTGCTGAAAATACTCCGAAATCCGCAGAACTCGCATCGGAGAAAATCCCGGGCGCAGTCTCCCAAGCCGGAATTGAAGGCGCTCGCTTTCCCGATGGCTTTCTTTGGGGAATGGCGACGGCGGCCTACCAGGTAGAGGGAGCGTGGGATCAGGACGGGAAGGGCGAATCTATTTGGGACCGCTACGCGCACACTGTGGGAAAGATCAAAGGCGGCGACACAGGCGATCGGGCTTGCGACCACTATCGCCTCTACGAGAGCGACATCGCCATCATGAAGCGCCTTAATCAGAAGAGCTACCGCTTCTCCATCTCGTGGCCGCGCATTCAACCCACAGGTACGGGCACGCCTAATCAGAAAGGTCTCGACCACTACAAGCGCGTGATGGACGCCGTGCTGGAAGCGGGGATCCGGCCCTTCTGCACTCTCTATCACTGGGATCTCCCGCAAGGATTGGAAGACCGCGGAGGCTGGCCGAATCGCGACCTTGCCGGCTACTTTGCCGACTACGCAGGTATTCTGGCCAAAGAATTGGGCGACCGCATCACTGTCTGGGCGCCCTTCAACATGCCCTGGTCTTTCACTTATTACGGATACGGCATTGGCATCTTTCCTCCGGGCAAAGCGAGCTTCAACCAGTTCCTCAAGGCTGCGCATACCATCAGCCTGGCGCAGGGGGAGTGTTTTCGTTCCATCAAGGCCGCGTCCTCCAAGGCGACTGTCGGCAGCGCGTATGGCATGGCGCCTGCCTATCCTAAGACCGGCAGCGAGGCCGATCGTGCCGCGACTGCCCGCTTTCATGCCATGACGAATGTCTTCTTTCTGCATGCCGCACTGAAGGGCGAGTATCCCAAAGCCTTCGTCGGTGAACCGCCTTACGAATTGATGGGCGTCCGGCCCGGCGACGACAAGATCATGCGTGCGCCGCTTGATTGGGTTGGCTTCCACTACTACACGCGGCGCATCGTGTCAGACGCCGTCAGAAAGAACACCAGCGCGCAGCAGCACTTCGGCACCGAGATCGTGTCCGACACCGGCGACACCAACGGCAGTGATCCCTATACGCAATACCATGCGGTGATGCCCACTGAAGGACCGTTGACTCATGCCGGCCTTGAGGTGTGGCCGCGCGGCATCTACGATCTCGTCACGCAAATCTCCCGCGAGTACGACCATCCAATCATCGAACTGACCGAATGTGGCTGTTGCTACATGGATACGCCCTATGACAAAGAAGACGGCCACGTCCCCGACGAGCGGCGAACCCAGTTCTTCAAGGAAACATTGGCCGAGCTGGCGCGCGCCATTTCGGATGGCGCCAGGGTGCGGGCGTTCCATGCGTGGAGCCTGATGGACAACTTCGAATGGACCGATGGCTACAGCCAGCGATACGGCCTCACCTACGTTGATTTCCGTGATGAAAAGCGGACGGTGAAGGACTCCGGGAATTGGTATGGAGGTGTCGCGGCCACAAATCGCCTAACCGGCTGATGCCGTGCGCGATGCACGTATGCCCACGTTCACTTACGTCAGAAGGACATGCAATACATCTTCGTCTCCAATCGGTTGCATCCAACTGGCTGGAGGGAAAGAATGCCGATTAAATCAAAGCCGATTCCCGAGAAGAAACCGATTTCAGGAAGCAAGCCTTTTCCCGCAAACAAGCCTGGCCTACCGAATGTGAATATTTCTGAGAAGCCTTCGAGCGACGCCCACGAAAGGCTGGAGCACCTGGCAGATAAGGCCGCGCACAAAGCGGCGAAAGAAGAACAGGAGTTCGACCAGCAGCATTCCACGATCTCGGAATAAGTGAAGTAAATATATATAGATCGGTATCGTGGGTGGACGCGTCGTATCCGATTTTTCAGGTTCGGCGCGCACCTGCTTACGTTACTCATAGGGATTACCAAAAGTCGACGACCTGTATCGAAAGACTCTGACTTGATTGAACAAAAGTGGAATTGCGTGGCGCAACTATTTCTCCTCTAATAGCATCTATTAAGAACTAAGCAGCACAAGTTTCATTGGGTTCCGAATAGCTCAACACTGGGCGCTACTCCCATTCGAGGTAAGACTATGCCACTCAATGCAATGCAGTATTTTCCTCTTGGTTCTGCCTTTCTCTGTCAGGATTGCAACTGCATCGGAAACTGTGCAAAGCAATGCCCTGCGTGCGCTTCGACGGCTTTGCTGGGGCTGGCTGTCGTGCTCGACCGCGCCTGCGAGGAGCATCTACAGACGCAGTCGGTGTACTCGTGGCCCCCGGCAATCGCCGCCTGATTCGCACAATTCTTTTTTGAGTGCCGAGTTACACCGCGAAGCTTTGCACGAGTAAGTGCAGCCGCAGTGTTATCTCGCACGCACAAAAACAGGCCGTGGCTTGCACAAGAGTGACTCACGAAGACATTGAGCGAAATTCTTGTGCAACTTCCGATTGGCGCTAGAGTTAGGGAACCCTCGCTTTCTTTCCAATTTGGACCGCCAGAGGCCTGCGTCATCGTGGGCCGGTCGCGCGCCTTATAATGAAGAATGGCCGGTTGCGCCCTGAGCTTCTCTGAGGACACAGGGATGCCGCTGGAAAACTTTCGCGGTGCTTTCCCATTGAATTCTTTGAACGATGCCATCATCATCCGCGGTGCGCGGACACACAATCTGAAGAACATCTCCTGCGAGATTCCCCACGGCAAGCTGACGGTGGTCAGCGGCGTGTCCGGCTCGGGCAAGAGTTCCTTGGCCTTCGACACCATCTACGCCGAAGGGCAGCGGCGTTATGTCGAATCGCTTTCCGCCTATGCCCGGCAGTTTCTTGAGCGGATCGAAAAGCCCGACGTGGACGAAATCGACGGCCTTGCCCCCGCTATCGCGATCAAGCAGAAGAACACCACGCGCAATCCGCGCTCCACGGTCGCCACGGCAACTGAAATCTACGACTACCTGCGACTGCTCTACGCTCGATGCGGCGAAGTGCATTGCATTTATTGCGATGGTCTCGTCAAACGCGATTCCATCGACGAAGTGGCCGAGGCGATTCTCGCGCTGGGCGAGGGAACCCGCCTGAACGCATTGTTCCCGGTGCGCCATCATGGTCCGGAGTCTGAGACCGCGCCGCCGATCCGCAAGGCAGCGAAGCCAACCGCGAAGGCCGTCGCAAAGAGTCCTAAGCCTGCTCCGGATTCGCCGCTGACTGAGGCCCTGAGGGCGCGCCTGGTCGAACTGCGTGCCGGCGGATTCAACCGGCTCTACCAGCGCGGCAACATCTTTGAGTTCTCCACGCCGGAGTCGCTGCTGGACCTCGACTTCACGCTTCCCGTGTTTGTCCTTTTGGATCGCATCGTCGTCGATCAAGACAATCGCGCCCGCATCGTGGACGCAGCGGAGATTGCCTACCGCGAAGCAGGCGAAGTCATTTTTGAAGAGGTTCCTCGCGAAGAAAATGCGCCGCGCGTGCGGCACCGTTTCTCCGGAGAATTCGAGTGCACAAGCTGTCATCGCCCCGGCAAGGAACCTGATCCGCGGCTGTTCAGCTTCAACAACCCCTTTGGCGCCTGCCCGCGCTGCCAGGGATTTGGCAACACGGTAGATTACGATCTCAACCTGGTGATTCCCGACAAGGGTCTGAGTCTCAACGACGGCGCAATCGACCCATGGGAGCGGCCCAAATATCGCACTTGGTTCACCGACCTGCGCAAACAGGCTGCCGAGTTGGGAGTTCCCATGGACGTGCCCTGGCGCGGCTTACCCGAAGCTGCGCGCGAAACGGTGTTGCGTGGCAAAGGCAGCTTCGTCGGGGTCCACGGCTTCTTTGCACAAATGGAGCGCAAAAAATACAAGCTGCATGTGCGCGTGATGCTCAGCAAGTATCGCGGCTACGCGGAGTGCCCCGACTGCCGCGGCCAAAGGCTTCGTGCCGAAGCCCGTTCGGTGCGCTTGAATGGCCTGAACATATGCCAGGCCACCGCGTTAACCATTGCCAAGGCGAACGCCTTCTTTTCTGCGTTGAAACTCTCTCCAATGCAGGAGGAGATTGCCGGGCCAATCCTCCATGAGGTGCGGCAGCGGCTGAATTTTCTTGACGCGGTGGGCCTTGAATACCTGACCCTTGATCGCCTGGCTTCCACGCTCTCCGGCGGTGAGGCGCAGCGGATTCAGCTCGCCACCTCGCTCGGCTCGCAGCTCGTGGGCGCGCTCTACGTGCTGGATGAGCCTTCCATTGGGCTCCATACCCGCGACACCGCACGCCTGATTCACATCCTTGAAAACCTGCGCGATCTGGGCAACACCATCATCGTGGTGGAGCACGACGCCGATGTGCTGCGTTCTGCCGATCATCTTCTCGACCTGGGGCCAGGTGCGGGTGAATTCGGCGGCAAGCTGCTGGCTGAGGGCGTGCTCGCGGAGATCGAAGCCAACCCGAACTCGCTAACCGGTCGATACCTGTCCGGGCAGATTTCCATTCCGGTCCCCACCCGCCGTCGCGCGCCGGGAAGGGAACGGCTCGTACTTCGCGGCGCAGAGGCAAACAACCTGCACGGCCTCAATGTCGAAATTCCGCTCGGAATGCTGGTGGCAATTACCGGCGTGTCGGGGTCGGGCAAGTCCACGCTGGTGCACCAGGTGCTGTATCGGGCCATAGCGTGGGCCTTGGGCCAGACCGATGGCGCAGACCCCACTGGATTATTCAAGTCCCTCGTCGGCGCCGAGCGCCTCAACGACGTTGTGTTGGTTGACCAGACTCCGATCGGACGCACGCCGCGATCCAACCCGATTACCTACATCAAAGGCTTCGACCTGGTCCGCGAATTGTTTGCCGCTCAGCCTGAGGCTAAGCGGCTTTCGCTGACGCCGGGACATTTTTCGTTCAACGTGCCGGGCGGCCGTTGCAACACTTGCGAAGGCGACGGTACGGTGACCGTGGAGATGCAGTTTCTCGCCGACGTCGAACTACCCTGCGAAGACTGCAACGGCACCCGCTACCAGGCCCGCATCCTTGAAGTGCAGTACAAGGGCAAAAACATCCACGATGTGCTGCAGATGACGGTGAAGGAAGCGCTTCGTTTCTTTTCCGGGCAGACGCGGCTGCTTGAAAAGCTTGCCGTTCTCGATGAGATTGGCCTTGGATATCTTCGCTTGGGGCAGTCCGCAACCACCCTCTCGGGGGGCGAAGCACAGCGCGTCAAACTGGCAGCTCACCTGGCGCAGGTGCGCTCGGCCAACGCCAATGCCAAGCCTTCGCAAGCCAGCCGCGTGCTGTACATTTTGGACGAGCCGACCACAGGTCTGCACTTCGACGATGTATCGAAGTTGCTGACAGCCTTTCGCAAGCTGATCGACGGCGGCGGGTCGCTCATCGTGATCGAGCACAATCTGGATGTAATCAAGAGCGCCGATTGGGTCATCGATCTGGGGCCGGAAGGCGGCGAAGGCGGCGGCAAACTCGTTGCCGAGGGCACTCCCGAAGAAATTGCTGCGAACCTGCATTCCCACACGGGAAAATGGCTGGCGCGGGTGTTGTGACCGGCCAAAACCAGCGACTTATTGCGGAATACAAACCGCGAGAATAATTTCTTTTGCATTGCAGATAATTAGCCCTGATTGGCGCACCATAACAAATGGCAACTTGGAGCGTCAGATGTCCCGGCCTTCTGCCATGAGCAGAAGTCAACGTCCTCCATCGGGGATGTGCCCGGTTCAAAATGTCAGCTTTGTGCTCGGTCCATACCAGGTACCCCCTACCCCCTACCAGGTGGTAATGAGTTACCCCAAAATAGTTTGCAGATAATTACGAAGGATTGTGGTAAAAGGGCGGCTTCAAAGCTTGCAAAACGATGATTGCTCTCGAGGATCGAACGAAGCCGGGCCCACGAAGGAGCGAAACGTGATTAGGCGACCTCCAGTTTGCCGTCGCGTAGCCGTGTGATGCCGAGCGGATTCGCATCTTGGAGTTCAAGTGGCAGCATCGCCTGCGGGAACCCTTGGAAACAGACCGGCCGTGCAAAGCGATAGACGGCCAGGGTGCCAACCGACGTGAAGCGTGAATCCGACGTCGCCGGATAGGGTCCGCCATGCACCATGGCGTGGCAGACTTCAACGCCGGTAGGGAAGCCATTGAAGATCAGTCGCCCCGCCTTCTGTTCAAGGATCCGAATCAGTTCGCGATTCGCTGCGAGGTCCTCGTCGTCGCCCAGCAACGTCGCGGTCAGGTGGCCGTCGAGCGCCTGGGCTGCCCGTAGATAGTCCTGAGTGCCGCTGCAATGGACCAGCAGCGTATCGGGCCCAAAGATCTCATCGGCCAGCGACGGATTGGCGAGCAGGTCATCGACGCTGGCTTCGAACAGCTTGGCTCGCGCAGCAAACTCAGAAGAATCTTCCCCTTCGCCCGCATGCGCCGAAAGCCTCACCTGCGACGCGCGAGCCTGGGTAGCGCGTGAATACTCACGGGCGATCCCCGCCGTGAGCAGCGCGGAGGCGCCGGAGCCCGCCACGTGAGCATGTAGCTCTTGAACAAAATCCGAAGCCCCATCCGATTCGGGAACCAGCACGATGCCCGGCTTGGTGCAGAACTGACCTGCGCCCAATGTGAACGATCCGAACAGTCCCTTTGCCAGAGCTGCCGGCCCTTTGCGCAGCGCCCCAGGCAGCACAAACACCGGGTTGCCGCTCGACATCTCGGTGAAACACGGAATGGGGTCCGGCCGGCCGGCGGCAAGATCCATCAAGGCGCGGCCTCCACGCAGAGATCCTGTGAAGGCGACAGCACGAATCAGGGGATGCTTCACCAACGCCGCGCCGGCCTCCAGCCCGCTGTCAAAGACCAGCGAAAACACGCCGCCATGCAGTCTCTCAGCGGCGACAGCTTCGGTGATGATCTGTGCGGCCAGTTCACCGGTTCCCGGATGCGCGGGATGAGCCTTGACGACCACGGGACAGCCCGCCGCCAGTGCGGACGCCGTATCGCCTCCGGCTACCGAGAAAGCCAGCGGAAAGTTGCTTGCGCCAAAGACCGCCACGGGGCCAAGCGGGCGCAGCATCGAGCGAATGTCAGGCCGCGGCATGGGCTGGCGGTCCGGCAACGCGGGATCGATGCGGGCATTCACCCACGAACCCTCCTCGACCAGACCGGCAAAAAGCCGCAACTGGCCCGCGGTGCGGCTCACTTCGCCGAGGAGCCGCGGCATGGGCAGTGCAGTCTCAAGGTGCGCGCGTTCGGCCAGTGCTTCACGGTGATGCTCCAACCCATCCGCGATCCGGCGCAGCAAGGCCGCGCGCGCCTTGCCGCTGGTCTGGGAATAGCTGGCAAAGGCATTGGAAGCAAGTTCGACGGCCTCATTCACTTCGGCCGAAGTCGCCGAGTGGTAGATGGGGTCAAGCCGGGCGCCGCTTTGCGGGTTCATCGCCTGAAAGACTGTGCCGTCGCGTGTGCCGCGCTGGCCGCCGATGAGAGATTGTCCAGTCAGTTCCATAGTCACTTAGGATTATCCCGCATCCGGCGGCAAGGCACGATGTCTCGAATTATTCAGCGACCACCGGATTGGTAAGTGCGCCCAACCCCTCGACGGTGACCGTCACGGTTTCGCCGGCTTTGAGCCAGCGTTTTGGTGTGCGGCCCAGCCCCACTCCAGGTGGCGTTCCCGTGGAGACAATGTCGCCGGGCAGCAAAGGTGTGATCGACGACAGGTATTCAACCAACTCCGGAACCTTGAAAACCAGTTCGCTGGTATTCGAGTTCTGCAGCACCTCGCCGTCGATGGAAAGGCCGATGGCAAGCCGGTGCGGATCGCCGATCTCATCGGCGCTTACAATAGCCGGCCCAACTGGACAAAACGTCGGGAAGCTCTTGCTCATCGACCATTGCGACGACGCAAATTGCACATCACGGGCGCTGACGTCGTTCACGATCGTGTAACCGAAGACATGCTCGCGCCATGCAGACGCAGGTATGCGGTATCCGCCTTTCCCAATCACAAATGCCATCTCGGCTTCATAGTCTGGCTCGGTCGAATTACTCGGCAAAACGATGGCATCGCCGGGCCCGATGATGGCCGTGGTCAATTTGAAAAAAACCACCGGGGTAGTAGGAATCGCCATGCCCGACTCTTTGGCATGGTCACGATAATTCAATCCGATGGCAAAGACCCGCGGCGGATTGGAGAGGGGCGCGTGCAGGCGAACGTCGCTGATCGGATACGCGGGATAAGTGGCGGCCTGACCTGACGCGCCGAATCCGTCGGCGATGACGGCGAGCGTATCCGCGTAGCCTGCGGCCGACAAATCGGCAACCATGCTGCCATCGTCGATAAGCGAACCAGGCCGGACCCGGCCATCAGTACTGGAAAAGGAAACAAGCTTCATACAATGCTCCGCTGTGAGAGTTTAATCATGTCAGAATCGCAGGTTCTACGCCGCAGTCCAGCCGCCGTCGATGTTGAAGAGCGCGCCGTTGACGAAGGCCGCCTCGTCCGAGGCCAGATACCGCACCAATGAAGCGATCTCCTCGGGCTGACCCAACCGGCCGATAGGTTGGCGTGCGCGGAGTTCTGCGCGCATTTCTTCCTTGTTGTGCTTGTGAAATTTTTCAAGGTAACCCTCGACAAAGGGCGTTTCCACAGTGCCTGGGCAAATCGCGTTCACGCGCAGGGTTTTGGGATATTCGACCGCCAACTGTCGCGTCATGGCAATCACCGCACCCTTGGTGGTGCAGTAGGCGAATCGCTGCTTGATGCCGACCAGTCCGGCAACCGAGGCGATATTGACGATGGCTCCGGTACCATTTTCCGCTTGCAGCAACAAGGGTAAAAATCCGCGCGTCACAAGATAAACGGCGCGTACATTCACGTTCATCAGCTTGTCGAAATCTTCCGGTTCGGTTGTCTCAATAGAGCCCACATGGCCAATGCCGGCGTTGTTTACAAGGATGTCGAGCCTCGCCAGGTGTCGTACAGCGGCGGCAATTGACTCGATGCTGGTCACGTCAAGATGAAGAACCTGCGCCAGCGGGAGCGACTCGGCCAGCGCTTCAGCGGCGGCGATGTTGATGTCGGCGACCCAGACAATGGCGCCGGCGCGAACCAATTCCTTCACCGTCGCCTCGCCGATGCCGCTCGCGCCGCCCGTCACCAGCGCATGGCGTCCATCAAGACGAAACGGCGCGGACTTGGGTTCGACTGAGTCCTGGTTCTCTAACGTGCTCATGGAAACCTCGATGGTGCGCGGTCTATTTCATTCCGCGCAGCTTCAAGCATAGCGGGTGCGGCGTCTTCATATGGGCATCTGCGCGCGCACTTGTGCCACCACTTTCAAATAGGCGCGTGCGGTTTCTGTAATCGTCTCCGGAAGCCCGTCGTCAACAGCGCTCAGGTTGACCAGGTCGCTGCCCACTCCCAGCGCGCGGGCTCCGGCGCGAAGAAAGCTTTCGGCGGTTGCCAGCGTGACCCCGCCCGTTGGAATCAGCTTCAAGTGCGGGAAAGGTGCGAGCAGGGACTTCAAATAACTGGCCCCTCCCATCGAAGAACAGGGAAATATCTTCACGTAATCCGCACCCGCGCGCCACGCCGTAATGACCTCGGTAGGCGTCAGTGCGCCGGGAATCGAGAGTTTGCCCAGCGCCTTGGTTCTCGTCACGACGGCAGGGTGAAAGCTGGGGCTGACCACAAACTCGGCCCCCGCTGCGATGGTGGCCTCCGCCTCCTCGGCCGAGGTCACGGTGCCGGAACCGAGAAGAAGTCCAGGATATTCCTGCTTCAGTTCTCTAAGCAGATCCACTGCGCCGGGAACGGTCATCGTGACTTCAACCACCGTGACCCCGCCCGCGATCATGGCCTTCACTACAGCATGCCCTTGCTTTGCGGAACGTGCCCTCAGCACGGGGATCAACCCGACTCGTTCGATGATTTCCTGTGTATTTTCCGGCATTCGTCTTCCTCTAACGCGCAATGCGCGCCGAGCCTCCTTTGATGGCTCGTTCAACTTCGGCCAGCGTTGCCATGCTGGTGTCGCCCGCCGTTGTCATCGCCAGCGCGCCGTGAGCCACGCCGCACTTGACCGCCCATTCAATCGGCTTGCCCGCGAGCATCCCGTAAATGAGGCCTGAAGCGAAACTGTCGCCGCCACCCACGCGATCGTAGATATCAATATCGCGCTGGGGCACGTGAACAATCTGATCCTGATAGAGCGCGATCGCGCCCCACGCGTTGCGGCTTGCCGTGTGCGCGGTCCGCAATGTGCTGGCGATGAGTTTCAGATTTGGATACGCCGCTGCAACTTCGCGCAGCATCTCTTCGTAGCCCGCGATGGGCAGTTCCGCAAAGTCCTCGCCAAGGCCCTTGATCTCGACGCCCAGCATCGCCGAAAAATCCTCTTCATTGCCAAGCAGCAGATCGACCTTGCGCACCAACTCGCGATTCACTTTCTGCGCCTTCGTTTTTCCACCAATCGATTTCCAGAGCGAATCGCGATAGTTCAGGTCATAGGAGACAGGAGTGCCGTGCTGGCGTGCAGCGTCGATCGCCTCTGCCGTCACCTCGGCGGTAGATCCTGAAAGCGCCGCGAAAATGCCGCCAGTATGAAACCAGCGCGATCCCTGAGACGAGCCGAAAATTGCCTCCCAGTCGAAGTCGCCGGGTTTGACCTGGCTGATCGCGGTGTGGCCGCGGTCGCTGCAGCCTGCCGCCGCACGCATTCCAAAGCCGCGCTCAACGAAGTTGAGGCCGTTGCGCACCGCGCGCCCCACCCCGTCGTAGGGAACCCATTTCAGCAGGGAAGTGTCGACCCCGCCCTGCAGGATCAGGTCTTCTACCAACCCGCCGACAGCGTTCTCAGCCAGCGCCGTCGCGACCGCAGTGCGCAAACCGAAGCAGCGCCGGAGACCCCGCGCCACGTTATACTCGCCCCCGCCCTCCCATACCTGGAAGTGGCGAGTCGTGTGAATGCGCCCTTCGCCGGGATCGAAGCGCAGCATTACTTCGCCCAGGCTGACGCAATCCCACCGGCGCCCCGAGTCGGGAATCAAAAGCGTGTCCATAAATTCAATCAGTCGTTCACTGACACTCTATCGCATTCGGCCGCGGTTCAAGGTCCGCGGCCATATCGCCGGGTAAGTCGTCTCACATGATAGATTTCTTGGGGCGGGCACGAAACGTGGGTGACCGCTTCCAAACGCGTCCTGCAAGGCGTCAAAACCGGGACCCAGGGGGATTTCTTCATGAGCGAAAGTCTTTTCGATTTGAGCGGTAGAGTCGCGGTTGTGACGGGTGGGACTACCGGGCTTGGCCACGCCGTCGCATTGGGTCTGGCTGGCGCCGGAGCGGATGTGGTGCCCAGTTCGCGCCGGCGGGAGCAGGTGGGGATTGTCGCCACGGAGATCGAAGCATTAGGCCGCAGATCCATGCGCGTGCCCAGCGACGTGCAGAGCCGTGAATCACTCCAGGCCCTGCATGATGCGGTGCTCAAGGAGTTCGGCAAGGTGGACATCCTGGTCAACGCGGCCGGCATTACGCATAAGTCTGCAACGCTTGAAGTGGACGAGGCCGACTGGTCGCGCGTATTCGACGTCAACTTGAACGGAACATTGCGCGCATGCCAGATCTTCGGGTCGACCATGATGCGCGCCGGATATGGACGCATCATCAACATTGCGTCTCTTACTTCGTTTGTGGGCTTCTATCGTGTCGCCGCCTACTCCGCCAGCAAAGCGGCCGTGGCCTCATTGACCAAAGTGCTCGCCATTGAACTGGCGCAGACGGGCGTGAATGTGAATGCCCTGGCGCCCGGCGTATTTCCCACCCCGCTGAATGCATCGTTGATTCAGGGCACGCCGCGCGGTGAAGAGCTGATTTTGCGCACGCCGATGCGTCGATTTGGCGAAGCAAAAGAGCTGGCTGGCGCGGCCATCTTTCTTGCATCCGAGGCAGCCTCGTTCGTCACCGGTGAAATCATTGCTGTCGATGGCGGATTCCTGGCAAGCGGCGTGAATCAATAGACTGTGCCGCCGCAATGATTCAAACCGTTGGAGCGCCTGACGCAATGAAGATTACGAAGGCATATATCAACGTTACGTCACCGGGGCGCAACTTTGTCACGCTGAAGATTGAGACTGACCAGGGCATCTATGGTCTGGGAGACGCCACGCTCAACGGCCGCGAGTTGGCAGTCGCAAGCTATCTTACCGACCATGTAATTCCTTGTATCATCGGGCGCGATCCATTCCAGACCGAAGATATCTGGCAATATCTTTATCGCGGGCCGTACTGGCGCCGTGGCCCGGTCACCATGGCAGCGATCGGCGCCGTGGATATTGCGCTGTGGGATATCAAGGGAAAAGCGCTGAATACGCCGGTCTATAACCTGCTGGGCGGCAAGAGCCGCGAGGTCGTTCTGGTGTATGCCCACGCCAATGGAAATGACATCGATCACGCCCTCGAAGACGTAGCTCGCCATAAGGAAATGGGCTACAAAGCCATCCGCGTGCAGAGCGGATTTGCCGGCCTTGCAACGACCTATGGAGTTACAAAAGGAAACGGACGCTACGAGCCGGCGGAGCGTGGCTTACCCTCGGAATACGAATGGGCCACTGAGCCCTATCTGCGTCATGTGCCAAGACTGTTTGCAAAGCTGCGCGAGACCTTCGGCGAAGAGTTACATCTGCTGCACGATTGCCATCACCGCCTGACGCCCATCGAAGCCGCGCGGCTGGGCAAGGAACTTGAGCCGTTTCATCTGTTCTGGATCGAAGACCCCACGCCGGCCGAGTTGCAGGAGGGATTCAAGCTCATCCGCGAGCACACCACCACGCCCATCGCAGTCGGCGAAGTCTTCAACTCGATCTGGGACGCGCACGACCTGATGCGCAACCAATGGATCGATTACATCCGCATGACCATTGTGCACGGCGGCGGACTTACGCCAATGAAGAAGATCGCCGACTTCGCCGAGTTATATCACGTGCGCACCGGCTGCCACGGCGCAACGGACCTTTCGCCCGTCTGCATGGCCGCCGCGCTGCACTTTGACATAGCGATTCATAACTTCGGCATCCAGGAACATATGCCGCACACCGACGAAACCGACGCTGTGTTCCCGCACCAATACAACTTCAACGATGGCATGATGGTCCCCGGCGACGCGCCTGGCCTTGGTGTGGATCTGGATGAGAAACTGGCGGCGAAGTATCCTTATCAACGGGCGTATCTCCCCGTCAACCGCAAGCTCGACGGCACGTTGAGTGATTGGTAGCATGAGCATATTGAAGCATCCGAGCGAATCAGTCGAGCACGCGGAGTCCCTGGCCGAACCACCCGCGCTAACCGGACGTTGGACCATCTGCGCCATGCTTTTTATGGCCACCACGATCAACTACGTAGACCGGCAGGTGCTTTCCATTCTCAAGCCGGTGCTGGCGGGAAGCACTCTTCACCTCGTGCCGCTGATTCACGGCTGGCCCACGGTTGAGTCGTCGATCCGACTCAACGAAATTCAATACGGCTATATCGTCGATTGCTTTCAGATCGCCTATGCGCTGGGAGTGATCTTCGCCGGGCGTCTCGTTGATCGGCTCGGCTGTCGCAAGGGATACCCGCTCATTACCGGCATATGGAGCGTGGCCGCGATGAGCCACGCGCTGGTCACTTCAGTTTTCGGCTTCGGCGTGGCGCGATTTTTCCTGGGACTCGGCGAGAGTGGCAACTTTCCCGCCGCCATTAAGGCAACCGCGGAGTGGTTTTCTCCGAAAGAGCGTGCACTTGCTACGGGCATCTTCAACTCAGGCGCGGGTGTCGGAGCGATCGTTGCTCCCTTGGTCGTCCCCTGGGTGGCACTGCACTTCGGATGGCGCGCTTCGTTTCTGGTTACCGGCACATTCAGCGCAGTCTGGATTGTGTGGTGGTCGATCCGATACCGCAAGCCGCGCCAGTCAACCGAAGACTGCAGCACATTGTTGCCCGCCTCGCTCCCGCAGCTTGCATGGTGGAAGTTGCTCGGCTATCGGCAGACCTGGGGATTCGCGCTGGGCAAGTTCCTCACCGACCCGGTGTGGTGGTTCTATCTTTTTTGGCTGCCTTCGTACTTCAACTCACGCTTCAAGCTTGACCTGTCGCACATCGGGCCTCCGCTGGTTGTGGTCTACGTCATATCGACCATTGGAAGCATCGGCGGTGGCTGGCTGCCGCGCGGCTACATGCGTCTGGGTATGCAATTGAAACCGGCACGACTGGCCGCGATGCTCACCTGCGCTTGCCTCGTGGTGCCCATCATGTTGGCGGGCGGTCTGCACTCGGAGTGGGGTGCCGTAGGTCTGCTCAGCGTTGCAGCGGCCGCTCACCAGGGATGGTCGGCCAATATCTTCACCACCGCCTCCGATATGTTTCCTGCGGAGATGGTCGGAACCGTGGTCAGCTTCGGGCAGGTTGCAGGAGCGCTAGGCGGAGCGATCTTCGCGGCCGTAGCCGGGCATATCCTGCAGTTCACGCACAGCTATGTTCCACTGTTTATCTATTCCGCATTTGCCTATCTGCTGGCCCTGCTGCTGCTGCGCACGCTGGCCCCGGGACTTAAACGGGCACAACTGGAGAATCGAGGCGCGTGATGCAAGCACCAAACCGAAAAGCGGCCTTTGGGATTGCGCGCCTGTTCGCCATGCTGACGGCGATCATCTTCCTTCCCGTGTGGACGTTCAATTACTGGCAGGGATGGGTATGTTTGCTGGCGTTTTTCGGGCCGTGCATCGCCATCACCGTGTATGTTGCGAAAAATGATCCGGCACTGCTCGAGCGCCGCCTCAAAACTGGCGCAAGCGCCGAAACGGTACCGGCCCAAAAGATCATCCAGGTCGTAACTTTCGTCGCTTTTCTAGCCGATTTTGTTGTTTCGGCACTCGATCATCGGTTCAGATGGTCTACAGTTCCGGTCTGGGCTGCTCTTTTCGCAGACATTCTCATCTTGGTAGGTTTCGCGATGGTCTTCGTCGTTTTTAGAGCCAACTCCTATACTTCAGGCATCATCGAGGTTGCGCCCGAGCAGAATGTGATCTCCACCGGGCCCTATGCCGTGGTTCGTCACCCCATGTACTCCGGCGCACTGCTGATGCTGATCGGAATCCCATTGGCGCTCGGCTCGTGGTGGGGCGAGCTTGCGAACGTCCTCATGACGGCAGCGCTTGCGTGCCGATTGCTCAACGAGGAAAAGTTCTTGACGGCAAATCTTCCGGGCTACCGCGAATACCACAAAGCAGTGAAGTACCGGCTTGTGCCATTAGTTTGGTAGGAGCAGGATCAAAATCATTGAAAGGGAACTCAGAATGAGTCAGCAGCGCAAGCTTCGGATGGGAATGGTGGGCGGCGGCCCGGGGGCCTTCATTGGACCAGTGCATCGCATTGCCGCCGAACTGGACGGCAAAATTGAGCTGGTCGCCGGAGCATTTTCGCAATCGCCGGAGCGCTCCCGCATTGCGGGCGAATCGTTTCGGATCGACCCCGCCCGCGCCTACCCGAATTACCAGGAAATGATGGAGGCGGAGCGCCGGCGCACCGACCCCATCGATTTTGTCGCCATCGTCACTCCCAATCATCTGCACCTGCCTATTGCGGCTGCCGCAATCGCGGCTGGATTCCCGGTGATGAGCGATAAGCCAGCCACGGCAACCTATTCCGAGGTGGTGGAACTGGAGAAGCTGGTAGCCAAATCCGGCCTGCCCTATGGTTTGACCCACACCTATGCGGGCTACGCGCTGGTCCGCGAGGCACGTGCCATTTGCGCAACCGCTCAGCTAGGCAAGATTCGCAAGATTGCTGTCGAATACCTGCAGGGCTGGCTGAGTCGGCCGATTGAAACGACAGGCCAGAAACAGGCCGCCTGGAGATCCGACCCTGCTCAGAATGGTCCCGGCGGATGCATCGGCGACATCGGCGTGCACGCCTTCCACCTGCTCGAATATGTCACCGGCCTTCGAGTTACAAGCCTGAATGCATCGCTTTTGTCTGTGGTGCCGGGACGCCGCGTGGATGACGACTGCACCGCCTTGCTGCGCCTCGATAATGGCGCTGGCGGCGCGTTGATGGCCTCGCAAATCGCGGCCGGCGAGGGCAACGGGTTGCGCCTGCGAGTCTACGGAGAGACGGGTTCGCTCGATTGGAAGCAGGAAGACCCGAATCGCCTGCGGCTCAAGTGGCTCGACGGGCCGGAGGAGATTCGCCACGCAGCGGGAAGCTATTTGAGTGAGGACGCGCGCGCCGTAACCAGGTTGCCGGGCGGACACCCTGAAGGTTACCTCGAAGCCTTCGCGGTGCTCTATCGCGAATTTGCCGATGCGTTGATCGCGTGGAAGAATGGACAAGCTGATCCTTTGCCGGCCACTCTGCCCGATATCATGGCCGGAGTGCGTGGAATGAGGTTCATTGATCGCGCCATCGAAAGCAGCCAGCGTAAAAACTGGATTGAGTTCTAACCTAAACAAATCTTTTCAGAGGAAAATAGGATGAAGACGATCAAGGGACCGGCAATCTTTCTCGCGCAATTTGCAGCCGATGTTGCCCCCTTCAATTCTTTGGAAGGCATGGCGAATTGGGCGGCAACATTGGGTTTCGTGGGTGTTCAGATCCCCAGTTGGGATAAACGCCTGTTCGACCTGAAGCTTGCCGCCGAGAGCCAGGACTATTGCGACACAGTGCTTGGCGTGCTCAAGGAGGCGGGGCTCTCCCTCACCGAGCTTTCGACTCATCTGCAAGGGCAACTCGTCGCCAGCCACTCAGCTTACGACGTGCTGCTTGAGGGCTTCGCTCCTCCAACTCAGGCCGCTGATCCCAAGGGCCGCCAGGAATGGGCCGTGCAGCAACTGGAATGGGCTGCCGCCGCCAGCAAAAGACTGTGCCTCAATGCGCACGCTACGTTTTCCGGAGCGCTCGCGTGGCCTTTCTTCTATCCCTGGCCGCAGCGGCCCGCCGGGCTCATCGATGAGGCGTTCCAGGAACTCGGCCGTCGCTGGCTGCCAATCCTCCAGACATTTGATGAAAAGGGTGTAGACGTTTGCTTTGAGCTTCATCCCGGCGAAGACCTGCACGACGGCATAACCTTCGAGCGTTTCCTGGCCGTCGTCAAAGATCATCCGCGAGCCAACATTCTTTACGACCCGAGCCACATGGTTCTGCAGCAGCTCGACTATCTCGAGTTTCTGGACATCTACCACGACCGGGTGCGCGCATTCCACGTCAAAGACGCCGAGTTCCGGCCCAACGGGCGCTCCGGCGTTTACGGCGGTTATCAGGATTGGATTGACCGGCCAGGCCGTTTTCGCTCGCTCGGCGATGGTCAGGTGGACTTCAAATCCATCTTCAGCAAGATGGCCCAATATGAGTTCCCGGGCTGGGCGGTATTGGAGTGGGAGTGCTGTCTCAAGCACCCCAAAGCCGGCGCAACCGAAGGCGCGATCTTTATCACAAATCACATCATCCACGTAACCGACCGCGCCTTTGACGACTTTGCCGGCTCCGGCGCGGATGAGAAAAAGAATCGCAGAATCCTTGGATTGGAGCCATAAGCTCAACCTGCGCTTTAGTGCCATTCGCATGAATCTGCGGCACGGCCATAAGGGTTACAGAGAACTCCCGCCTCTCAAAGCGAAATGATGGAGTAGGCGGGGTCAGCCGGCACGTGCGATCACGATCTCTGTTTCTGCCTCGTTCGCATTACAAATTCGGTTGCGGCCGTTTCGCTTCGCCGCATACATTGCATCGTCTGCCATTTGAATTAACCCGGCAGGGTGCTGTCCGGGAATTGGGATCAACGTGGCGCAGCCGACCGAAACGGTCAGATAGCCGAGCGGATTGGCGCTGTGGATCAGTTTCCGGCGCCGCACAGCCTCGCACAATCGTGTTGCCACTTCTACGGCCCCGTCGTTCGGTGTATCGGGCAGCACGATCGCGAACTCTTCTCCACCAAATCGAGCCACGAGGTCGCCCTCCCGCGCCACCGCATCTCGAATGGTCTGGGCAATCTCCTTAAGGCAACGATCTCCATTCAAATGCCCGTAGGTGTCGTTGAACGATTTGAAAAAGTCCACATCCACCAGAAGGATTGAAAGCGGCTTGCGCTCGCGCATTCCGCGCCGCCACTCGCTGCTCAGGCACTGATCGAGCCTACGGCGATTGGCCAAGTGAGTCAGAGGATCTGTCAGGGCTATGGCCTCCAGGGCGCGATAAGCCTCCTGCAGTTTCGCCTCGGCCTCTTTGCGCGCGGATATATCGCGGATGATCGCCAGCGCACTCGGGTGGATGCCGCTCACCGGGTCCACGAATGCGCGAATGCTTCCTTCCACCCAGATGTAGCTCCCTCCCTTTTTTCGAATGCGATGTTCAATGATGACACCTTCGCCGATACTCAGTTCCTTCACCGCCTGCTGCACTCTCAGTGCATCCTCGGAATGGATCATTTCTTTGAATCCCAGGTGTCTCGTCTCTTCGCAACTCAATCCAGTGATTCTTTCGAGCGCAGGAGAAACAAAGGTGGGATAGCCCAGCGGGCTGACAATCAGAATCGCGTCCCGCGAGTTTTCCGTGACCAGCTTGTGCAGTTGAACAATCTCCCGAAGCCGACGTTCGGTGGCTCTCTTGCGATCGAGCACGACCGAGATGCTGTAGAGCATGAACATTGCGGCAAGGAGGTAAATCTGCAGAAGTACAAGCGGCTCCGCTGGCGTAAGCGGACTGGCGATGAGATGGGGTCCATGTCGGAGAGCAGTGAAGGCAGCTCCCGCAACAGAAACGAATAGGGCGCCCAATGCCGCTGATGCCATACCCTGACGCAGCAACAGCAGTACCAGCAGAGGATAAACAAGAAACAGTAATGGGATGCGGGTCTGCGAGAAACTCGCAACCGTAATCAGGACAAGCAGGCTCGGATAAAGCCAGTAATGCGGAGCCTTCTTTGCATTTCTCAGGTGAGTACGCAAAACGGCCACGCAAGCGGGGGTAGTCAGGGCGGTTCCGAGACCGTCTCCAATGACCCAATCCAGAAAACAAGCCCCGGCATTGCCATGGAAGATGAGAGCGGCAAACGGCGCAAACACCAGCCCCGCCGTAACCGGGCCGGCAATCACGCCGAACAGGAGAAACCGCAATTGATAGTTCTTGGAAGAGAACTGTGGGAGCGTAGTAGATCGACGTCGAAGGAGGTGAGCGCTGATCGTCACCTCAAGAACGTTGAGGACGGACAAAAACAGGTTCAGCTTCCAATGACCATTAATTGCTGAAGTGCCTGCAACCTGAGCGGCAAGACCCACTGAAAGATAGCCGGGCCAGCGCCATCGGGGAGCCAGCAGGATGAAGCCAAGCAGCACTCCATTTGCCATCCAGAGCAGCAAAGGCAGCCCCTTTGAAATCTCCAGCCACGCCACGAAGCCCGCAGCCAGCGCGACCGCGACGAAGCAGCCGCCCAACCGCAACGTCTGACCGTATTTGCGTGTCCAGCAATGAAGGCGACCATTATCCCGACGCTTAGACATGGCGCACACGCTCGCCCCCGCATTGCTTATCGGAGGAAATTGCACAAAAGATCAGGCGATTGGCAGAGGGGTGTTGGCAGATTTATCGGGGAGCGGGAGGCATTGCTCAAGGCTTCGCAGTCAATTCGGGATGAAACTCCGCCTTGCCTCCAGGTAAAAGCACAATCGTGAACTGGCCCTCTTGCCGCTCAAAGAGGTCCGGTCCCGTGATCTGCCGGACCTGGTGAGTAGTGCTCTCGGTGTACTGCACCTTGACTGGCCCGCTGAGGCGCACTTGAATACGGTAGCGAAAATCGGCGCCGGCGGCGAGGGAATCAGCACCAAAGCTGGCGCTGGGGTAGTCCACTTCGAGCAACTCGATCGCTGCGCCCGTCCGGTTCTGCACCGTCACATCGATGTGGGGAGAATGGCAGCCGGAGAGAAGCGCAAAAACAGGTAAGAGAACTGCCGCCAGACGCAGCGTGGGCAATTTCATTCCTGGGCCCCGCCGCTGTTCGTTACGCTCGGATGCGCGTTCTCGGCGGCGACTTTTTTCTCGACGCGGTCCAGCCGTTTCATCAGCTCCGGCAGCCGTTGAAAAATGGCAACAGCCCGCAGCCAGACGCGGTTGTCGAACCCCGGTGAGCCGGAGATCATCTTTCCCGCCGGTACATCGTGCGATACAGCCGACTGCGCGGTGAGGATCACGCCGTCTCCCAAACTGCAGTGCCCGGCTACCCCGGCTTGCCCTGCAAGAATGACGTTGTTCCCTATCACCGAAGAGCCTGCCAGGCCGACTTGCGCACATAGGAGCGTGTTTTGGCCCACCCGCGAGCCGTGGCCAACCTGCACAAGGTTGTCGACCTTGGTTCCGTTGCCAATTTCAGTGGCGCCAACGGTGGCGCGGTCGATACAGGCATTGGCCTGTACGTCCACGCGATCGCCGAGGCGGACTGGGCCGGATTGGGGAATTTTCTCCCACTCGCCTGCGTCGCTCTTTGAAAATCCGAAACCGTCAGCACCAACAATCGCCCCATTTTCGAGGGTCACGTGATCGCCAAGAACGCAGCTTTCGCGCACCACCGCGTGGGCGTGGGCAAACAAGTGGCTGCCGGCCGTGACCCCGGGGTAGAGCACGACGTGCGGCAACAGCGTGGCGTGCGGACCAAGCTTCACTGCGGGTCCGATGACCACGTAGGCGCCGATGTGCGCTCCTTCGCCGATCTCTGCCGTGGGGTCGATGACGGCGGTGGGATGGATGCCGGGCATGTAGGCAGGCGGCTGATAAAACATACCCAGCGCCCGAGAGAAGGCGTGGTACGGATTCTTGATCCGCAGTGTCGGAGAGGGAATTTCCGGGAACTCCGGGTCGACCAGCACTGCGGCTGCCCTGGTGGTTTTCGCCAGACCCGTATAGCGCGGATTGGCCACGAAGGTGATTTGGGCTGGACCTGCCTCCTCAATGCCTTTCACGCCTGTAACTTCCACACCCGCGTCTCCGCGCAGTTCCGCGCCCAGCCGGGTTGCCAATTCGCCAAGTTTCATCGATGAAATTGTACCGGAAGGCACTTGACCGGCCTTAGCCATCCCTACTCATGCTCGCTGGGGAAGAGTTCAGGCTGGGGCTCGGGCGGTGTGGCCGAGGGGCCTCGCCGGCGCGAGCCGCCACCGATCAGGCTGACGACCTCGAGCGTCTGGATCGCCTTCCGGGGGACATAGATGCGTTGAGTATTGGAGCGCGTGTCCGGGGGCGTCAGCATCAAGCCGGCGCCTTCGACCAGGGTACGGTCGTTGGCCGCCAGGCCCTCCAACTCGTCACCGTCGGTGAGGGTGAGCCGCAGCCACAGTCCTGCGGCGCGGGGCCGCACGGAGAAGCGCTTGTGCAGCAAGCGCTCCGGGTTCGACTGGTCACCTGACGAGGCAGAAAGGTCGCGTACAAAGCAGACCCATTTCACCGCCTCCCAGCCGATCGTCGAGCACCCTTCCGGTCAGGTCCAGAATCTCCAGTGCCACCGTGTCCTGACCGAATCCGGAGCCCGCGTAACCTGCCACCCAGTCCCTGGAGAACTTACGCACAATCACAGGTTTACGAAGGGAGGCCATCGCTTTGGATTGTCGCATGGAGCGGCCCATGCGGAGAGGCAAAAGCAACATAATCAGTGCAGAAGCCCCTAGCCAACCGAGTCTTCTTGTGTTAATGTACTGGTTTGCAACCTCTGCCGTAGTGTGCCCTAAGAGCAACACTGTCAGACATTTGGATAGGTTAGAGGAGCGGAAGCAGGGGACGGAATGCCCGATTACATTTATCTCCTTGAGAACCGGCTCTCGGCCGATCAAAAGAGCGCTCTCCACCATTTGCGTGAGGCCGCCCGCGAGGCGGGAATGATTCTCTTCCTCACCGGAGATGCGGTCCGTGACCTGACCAGCGGACACGCCGTACGCGATCTCGAGGTAGCGGTCCACGGAAATGCCCTCAAGCTGAAGAAGCCACTGGAGAAACTCGGCGGGAAGGTGTGGGGAGAGGACGAGGCATCGCGCTCTCTTTACCTTTGTTTTCCCGGAACGGTTCGGGTGGACGTGATCAGCACTCATCGTGCCGAATATCCCAAGCCAGGCAAGCCCGTTTTCCACGCCGCCTCGATTCAGGAAGATCTTCGCCGTCGCGATTTCACGGTCAACGCCATGGCCATTTCCCTCAACGAGGGGTCGTATGGCCTGCTGATGGATCCTCTGAACGGGGCTGCCGACATTGAGGCCCGAACACTGCGTCTTGTATCGAACTACGGTTTCCTCGAAGAGCCTTCCCTGATGATTCGCGCCACGCGATACCGTGCGCGGCTGGGCTGGGATCTCGATCCGCGCACCCAGACTCGCTATGAGAACGCCAGGGAAGAAAGTGTCATCGAGCAGCTCTCGGCCCACGCGCGCAGCCAGGAACTGGAGCAGATCGGTCATGAGGACGACGGGCTGAAAGTATTGCAGGCACTTGATGCCGAGGGCTGGATGAAAGTCCTGTTGCCGGCGTGGACGCCAGTCAAAGCCGATGAAGAAAAGTTGAAGGCGCTGCACGACTTGGCCGTCCAACTGCAGATGCAGGGCGTTCACCCCGACATGTCCGCGGCGCAGATGCAGTTGCTCACCGCAAAGCTCTTCTCGAAGGATCTGTCCGCTCTGAAGAAGCTGATGCTTCGCCCGGGGTTTGTGGAGGAGTGGAACAGCCTGGATTCGTTGGCCGCCGGGTTTGCCAAGGTCCTGCTCGCCAAGGAGAATCAGACTCCTTCGGCAACCTTCAAGCTGTTTACGAGCTATGATCCTGAAGCTGTTCTTTGGCTTGGGTTTACAACTAACGCTGCCAACGTCAAAGAGCGCTATGAGCAGTTTTTGAAAGTCTGGCCCGAAGCCCGGCAGCGCATCCCACATGCCTTGATGCAGGAGATGCGGATTACTCCCGAGCTGGCCACGTATCCCGAAATTGTGCACCAGGTCTTTCTGGAGTTGATCGACGGACGGCTCACCACGCCGGAGGAGATTCGGGCGTTTCTCGAGCCGCACTCACCGCCGGCGCCGCCGCCGCAGGTCACCATCAAGCGGTCACGTGCGAAGCGCGGCGCGGAGGCCAAGCTTAAGGAACGCTCGTACGACGACGAGGATGAAGAGGAAGAAGGAGACGAGGAAGAGGACCTCGACGATATTGGCGGAGAGGATGAAGAGATCGATCTCGGGATCGTGATTCCCAAGCGCGATCTTGAACCCGATTTGGCCGAAGACGCGGAATCGGAGGACGAAGAGGGCGAGGAGCCTGGACCGGAGCCCGTCAAGCCTTCGAAGAAGCAGGCTACACCAAAGGCCCCCAAGGAGACTGCGACGGCAGTGGACGGAAAAACGTCAAAACATTCCCCTGGGCCGGCCGAGAGAAAACACGCGGGAACAGATAATCCGGCAGCCAAGACGAAGACGGAGCCGGGTGCCGCATCAAAGCCAGCCGCTGTAAAGATTACGGCGGTGCAGCCAAAACCGGCTGTTGTACCTGCGCCCAGGAAGACGCCTGCTTCCGCGCCGGTAAGGAGCACCAAGGATGCGAAGCTGGCAGTAAAGGCGCCTGCAAAGGTTCCTGCGAAGGTCGCGATCAAGCCACCGGTCAAGACTTCAGCCAAGACTGTGGCCAAACCTTCTGTCAAAGCTGCTTCGAAGCCTATTGCGAAAAAAGCGCCTCATGCGAAGCCCGCGCCTGCCAAGAGCAAGCCGGCTGCTGCGCATGGCTCAAAGGGAGCAAAGGCTGCTGTGAAACCGGTCGCAAAAAAGCCGGCAGCCAAGCCCGCGAAAAAACGATAAAGTTCAATAGAACGGGTCTCCTAAATGGCTTTGTAAAAGGGCACGACTTTTTAGTCGTGCCGCTAACGTCGCATAAATTGCTGGGCTTTAGTGACCTTGCCCTCAGAATGCGTATCTCTTAGCCGGCCGGGTTGTGAGGATAGAGTTCATCCTCGTCGTAGTCGTGGCGGTGGGAATGTGGGAATCGCCGCAGCGATTTCCAAGGGCTGGGGGAAGGGTGGGAAAACAGTCTTATCGTTTTCCCATGCTTTCCACAGACCGTCATTTCCACCGCCTGCCGCGATCGCCTCGAAAACTCATGCGGCGATCTTCACCGTAGCATCCATCCAGTCTTGCTCGAATTGCATCGGGCTGACGTAGTTCAGCGTCGAGTGCATTCGTGTTCGGTTATACCAGAGTAACCAAGCGATGGTTTCATCCTTGGCCTCGCGGATAGTTTGGAAACGCCGGCCATGCAGGCGCTCCACCTTCAGTGAACCGAACAAAGTCTCTGAGCAGGCGTTGTCCCAGCAGTTGCCCTTGCGGCTCATCGACGGCGTAATGCCATGCCCTTGTAGCACCCCAGTGAAATCGTCGCTGGCGTATTGGCTGCCGCGATCGCTGTGGAAGATCAGACCCGCCTCCTTACCTGGGTTGCGCCCGAGCCAAGCCATCTCCAGAGCATCGAGCACCAGGTTGCGTTGCATGTCTGGCCGCATCGACCAGCCCACCACTTTGCGGCTGAATAGGTCGATGACTACGGCCAGAAACAACCAGCCCTCATCGGTCGCGATATACGTGAAATCACCCACCCACGCCTGGTTGGGCGCGGCCACGATGAACTTGCGATCAAGCACGTTCGGCGCAATCGGAAGATCGTGCTTGCTGTCGGTGGTGACAACGCGGAAGCGCCGCTTGCCGCGGGCCTGAATGCCGTGCTTCTGCATCAGCCGTTGCACCCGCAGTTTGCCCACACGAACGCCCTGTGCCCGCAGTTGCCGCCAGATGCGCGGCCACCCATAAGCTCCGCGATTCTCCGCATAGACGGCGCTGATGTGAACCAAGAGTGCTTCGTCGCTGAGGTGGCGGCGCTGGGCAATATCCACGCGACGTGCCTGGTGTTCATGGTAGCCAGAGACGCTCACCAGCAGCACCCGGCACTGCACACAGATAGGCCAGACAAGCTTGTTGCGTTGAATAAAGGCGTACTTCATTTCTGGCACTTCGCAAAGTACGCCGTGGCTTTTCCCAGGATGTCGCGCTCCATCGTCACACGCGCCAACTCTGCACGAAGACGACTATTCTCCATCTGCTCAGCGCTCACCTGCGGCTTGCTGCTGGCGCCCTTCAACGTGCCTGCTCGATGCTCCCTGACCCAGTTGCCCAAGGTCTGCTCAACCACTCCCAGGCTCCGTGCTACTGCCGCCTGGCTCTGGCCCGACTCTACAAGCCGCACTGCCTCTTGCTTGAACTCAAGCGTGTAACGTCCCCGCTTCGACTTCGTCATCTTCGCTACCCTTTCGCATTAGAACAGCTTGCTATGGGATACGTTTTGCGGGGGCAAGGTCATAGCCCCTGAGGGATGCCTTTCGCGGTGCAGACCATTTTTGAGGCCGCTCTTAGTCTTTGGAAGCCATGCAGGCCTGAGCGAACTCTTTGTTGTATCTCGGTCCCGCTGCGAAAGAGGGGCCGAAGTAAATGACCTTTCCTGCGCGCAAGAAGCTAAATTGTTTCTTATTTGAAGTAACTTCCTCATTGAAGCAACGGAAATTTTCGGACCATCTCAGCTACTTGTAGATGATATGGATCGATGTTTCCGTGGCGGGGCAGGTCACATGGACGATGGCTTGATTGAAGCCCGGCGCAGAGAATCCTACGTGGGGGTTATTGGCAAATCCAAAACCTTCTTTGGGTATACCGAAAAAATTCCTGTCGAGCTTGTGATTCTTGTTTTCGTCGTGAATCGCGACCACGCCATAGTCGCCGGGCGGTAATTCCCATACTGCGGTCGCCTGCCGTTCACCTGGCATGATCGGGGTGGGACCGTGACGGAATACCTTGCTCATATCTTCGGGCCAGCCCTGGGCCGAGGTGAAGATTGCAGTGCCCACAACGCCGGTGGAATTACGCAGTCCGTCCACGTGAATGCGCAGCGTGCAATCCTGTGCGGGGGACGCAGTTTGTGGCCTGACTGGCGCGGGCGCCGCAAAGTACAGTAGGGCTAAGAAGAAGACGATGCGGTGAAGGTGCTTCATAAGTGAGAAAGGCGACAGGCGGAGAATCAGCCCCCAAGACACGCGAAAGGCAATCGGTGCCAAATCGAACGGTGCATTGAGCTGCGATGAGTGCTGCCTGATTGAACTGCGGGTCCGCCGTTCGATGCGAACACCGGACCCGCTGAAAGCTAGTAGCGGCCGCGGCCGCGCGAACTTCCCGCGCCGCCGCCGCCGCCGCTGCCTTTGCGCGCCTGGTAGCAATCGCGGCAAAAGACCGGACGATCGCCACGCGGCTCAAAAGGCACGGTTGTAGGCTGGCCGCAACCCGAACAAATCACAGGTGTTCCCTGTGCCGGAGCCGAACGGTAGCCGGAGCCCCCCCTGGTCGTTCTTCTTTGCCTGACGGCAAGTCTTGCAACGCTTCGGGGTCGAATAACCACGTTCCTGAAAGAACGCCTGATCGGCAGCGGTGAAGGTGAAGTCCTGCCCGCAATCGCTGCACGTAAGTTGAATATCTCCGGCCATGGGTCTCCTCGTGGAGATTGTACAGCCCATTATGACTTTTGCCTACAAGGAATCTATTTAGAAAGAAAAACTTATGCTTGTAGGGTAAAAGCCGAGGTGCCGAGTCTAGACGCTTCGGCTGTACCTGGCCGCGGTATAGTTCTCATCGAGCGACCCGGTTGCGCTGGTCGTCGTGCACGAATTCGCCCACGAACGATGACGGCATCCAATCCCGAATTCGAGGCCGATTGCATCCGCCGCATTCTGGCCGGCGAGAAGCAGCTTTTCCATGAGCTGATCCGCCCCTGCGAGCGCGCTATCTACTTTCTCCTCTACTCGCTGCTGCGCAATGAGGCCGAAGCCGAAGACGCAGCCCAGGAAACGGCCATCAAGGTCTTACACGAATCTGCACCTCTTTCGCGGCGACTCGCAGTTCCGCACCTGGGTGCTCTCGATCGCGCGCAACGAAGGACTGGGCCGCTTGCGCAAGATGGGCTCCCGCCGCGAGGACTCACTTGACGCCGATACCGACGAGCAGACGGGCGACTATACTCCGGCCATCCTGACCAGCTGGCGCGAGATTCCCGCGGAGGCTCTTGAACGGAAGGAACTGGGCGCCATCCTGCGCAAGGCCATCGAGGGCCTGCCGGAGATTTACCGTAACGTTGTGCTGCTCAGGGACATCGAAGAGATGGATATCCGCGAGACAGCGACGGTCCTCGGCATCAGCGAGGGGGCGGTCAAAGTTCGGCTGCATCGAGCCCGCGCTTTGCTGCAGCGCGAGCTGGCTCCACAATTGAAAGGGTTTGCACCCAAACGCAAGGGCTGGTTTGGAGGGCGCGCATGAGGATCGACTGCAAACACGTGTGGCAGCACATCTCCGCCTACATCGACGGCGAGGTGGACGCAGCCCTGCGCGCCGAAATCGACCTGCACCTGGAGACCTGCGAAATCTGCTCTGCTGTTCTCGACTCCACGCGGAACGTGGTTGTGCTTGTGGCTGATGGCCGCGTGTTTGAGCTTCCGGCCGGATTCAGCCAGCGATTGCACGCGCGGATCGACCATGAGCTCGGGCAAGCCTAATCCACGGTCGGAAACCAGGCGCTAATTGCTGCTCGATTACGAGAGGCTGGAAAGGGAACTCAGCCCACTTTATCCATGCATGCGGTCTGAAGATGCGGTCTGGCGAACAACCGCTGGAGCGGACTGCTGCTGGCGTGCCCGGTTGGCCATGATGGTGTGCGTCCACATCTCCAGGCCGACCAGGAGCAAGGTCGCCACGGCCAGGGCCACTTGCAGGCGTTCGGACCGGCGCTCCTTCGGGCTGATCTCGCGCCGCCGCCATTGCGCCGAGGGCCTCGACCGCAGCCGCCAGATCCAGGCCAGGACCAGCAGATTCACGACCGCTCCGCCAGTTGCGAGAACGAGCATGGGGACCCGGATAGCGTCCTGGTGAAACTTGAGCACGGGCCCGTAGACTGTGCCCGCCGTAAGCGCGGCAAGGCCGATGGCCACGCGAATTCCACTCACCGTCAGAATCGCAGCACAGATGCTCTGCAGGACGGCCATGGTCAGGCTGGCAAGTGATACGACACGCATTGGTTTTGGGCTTTCCAAGGGAACCCTCCAGAACCTGGAGACAGCGCCGGCTCCATCCGCACAAGATCAGGGTAAAGCACCGGCGCGCGCTCTCGTCAATCCAAAACCCGCTCTGGGCCGTTCATCCCATAAAGGGGCCAGGACAAAAGAAATTCATTTTCAGGTGACCCCTTTTCCTTGTAACCTTTGGGCCGTGCGGGCACTCCTTAGTGTGCGTGACACGGAAAGTGCAGGATTGACCGATCATGTCGGTCCTGCGTCGTCGCAACCGGCGGACCCCCTTCCGCCCCAACCCCCAAAACGAGGTCAATCACATGAAGAACCAATTCAATGCAATGCTGCTGACGGCTGCTCTCTCCGGACTGATGGGCGGAACCACCCTTGCTGCTCACGCGGCCACGACGGCCTCGGCGAACGGCCCGTCGGTGAAGGCTGCCAAGGCCGGCCTGCGCTACACCAACGACATGAAGCCCCCCAAGCACTCCTGTAAGGGCAAGAACGACTGCAAGGGACAGGGCGGCTGCAAGTCCAGCGACAACGGCTGCAAGGGCAAGAACAGCTGCAAGGGCAAGGGCGGCTGCGCGACCGACGGCTCCAAGATGCCTAGCTTTCTCGCTAAGCCAAATCTGGATCGGCGGCTGTAACTTATTCGCGCGAGCGAAGGAAACTCAGTCGCCGGTCCTTTTCCCTCAAGATCGACAACCGACCACTGACGACTGACCTCTGAGAGCTGTCTTTTCATGCCGGGAAATCGTTTCAATGCGTTTCAGAATCACGGTGTCGGAATCGGACTTCGGATTCCGCACTACCAGCACATTTTTTCGCGCAAACCGGTCGTGGACTGGTTCGAAATCATCTCAGAAAATTTCATGATCGACGCGGGCCGCCCGCTGGCCATGCTCGATCAGATTCTGGAGCGCTACCGCGTGGTGCAGCACGGCGTGTCGATGTACTTCGGATCAGTGACGGCGCCGGATCCCGAACACTTGCGCCGCCTGAAACAGCTCGTTCGCCGCACCAATACGCCGTGGCTGAGCGATCATCTCTGCTGGGGCAGCGTGGATGGCACTTACACGCACGATCTGCTTCCGCTGCCTTATACGTGGGAGGCTGTCGAGCGCACCGTCGAGCGCGTTCGCATGGTGCAGGACTTTCTGGAGATTCCGGTAGCCGTCGAAAACGTGAGCAGTTATGCGGCCTTTACCGGCTTCGCAGATGACCGAGTGGGAGTTTCTGACGGAGGTGGTGGAGCGCGCCGACTGCGGAATTCTGCTCGACGTGAACAACATTTATGTCTCCTCGGTGAATCACGAGTTCGAGCCGATGGACTATGTGAACGCAGTGCCCGCTCATCGCGTGGCGCAGATTCATATCGCCGGGCATTCGCGCTACGAGAAGTACATTCTCGATACGCACGACCATCCGGTTATCGATCCGGTCTGGCAGCTATATGCGCGCGCCATCGAGCGCTGCGGCCCCACGCCCACGCTGCTGGAGTGGGACGATCACATCCCCAGCTTCGACGAGGTCCACGCCGAAGCGAAAAAGGCTGAGCGCTTCCTTCATCATCACGATGGAGAACTCGCTGAGGTGCTGAAATGAATGCGCCCGGCATCAGTCTCGCCGACCTGCAGCGGGAAATGGCCGCCGCCGTCATGCGGCCGCTGACACCGAATGAAGATATGCGCGCCACCGCGTCCGACGGCCGCCCGATGTCTGCCGTGGCCGAATCGTTTATCGCGCCCAACAGTCGCCTCAGCGCTTTCGAGCGACTTGAAATCTACAATCGCCAGTACTGGTTTCGTGTGCTCGGTGCACTTGCCGAGGATTTCCCCGGGCTGCGTGCCGCGATCGGCGCGCGTGCCTTTGAGGCTTTGTCTATTGCATACCTGACCGCGCATCCGAGCCGCTCGTTCTCGCTGCGCAATCTGGGATCGAAGCTCACTGACTGGCTCGCCGCAAATCCGCAGGCTGCGGGGCGACGGCATCGCCTGGCGCTCGATGTTGCTCGGATCGAATGGGCTTTTGTCGAGGCATTCGATGGCGCAGAGCGCACTCCGCTCACCCTTGATCAGATTGCCACCCTCGACGCCGGTTCGCAGCTGGCTTTGCAGCCACATCTGCAACTGATCGCGCTCAGCTATCCTGCCGACGATCTCGTGCTCGGCCTGCATCAGCGAGACAAGCGCCAGACCAGCGAAGCCGGAGTGCAACAGGAAGGGGAGGCCGATCCCAATCCCGCAAAACTGCCTCGGCTGCGACGTCGCCCCACATGGCTCGCCGCCCATCGCGTGGATTTCTCGGTATTTTACTTGCGCCTGAAACGCGAAGAGTTCCTCACGCTAGCGGCGATTCGACAAGGCTTGCCGCTGGCCGACGCACTTGAAACCGGCTTTATCGGTTCGCGCATTCCCCCGCAGCGGCGACCCGGGCTGGTTCAGAGATGGTTTGGAAATTGGGCTGAACTAGGCTGGATCTGCGCGCCCGATTTGGAATCGCTGATCAAGGACTGAGAAACTCGGACCGAGAGACCACGAAAGCACCGGCTCGAAAAGCACGCAACAGGAAAGCAAGAATGCAAAAGCCCGTCGATCAACTTTGCTCTGCCTACGAAGGATGCGTCTCGATTCTGAACCGGCTGCAAAGTCCGCTGCTGCTGGCCATTCGCCTTTACTGGGGATGGCAATATGCGCAAGATGGCTGGGGCAAACTCACCCATCTCGAAAAGGTTACGGATTTTTTCACCAGCCTCAGCCTTCCCGCGCCCCATTTGACGGCCTTGTGCGTTGCGCTTGTGGAATTGATCGGCGGGATACTGTTCGCGCTGGGCATCGCCTCGCGGCTGACATCGCTGGTGCTTTTTGTGAACATGACCATGGCCTACTTGAGCGTGCCGGACGATCGTGTGAACTTCTTCCACATCTTTTCGAACCCTGAAGACTTTTACAACGCCACTCCCTACACATATTGGTTTGCTGCTCTGCTGATTTTGATTCTCGGACCGGGCAGGTTGGCGGCGGATACGTTGATTAAGCGTTGGGCTGGAGTGAATGCCGGGGACTGACCGCAGGCGCTATCCTTGTTCGAGACGGCATCACCGGGAGCCTCTCCCGTCCAGGATTACCTCGGAGCGAGTGAGCAGGCAACGGTCACGATCGGCCGAAATCTCTTGAGGTGAATCAACGGAACCCATGCGAATCGCCTATGTGCTCACTTCGCTTGGGATGGGTGGAGCAGAGAGGCAAGTTGTGGCCCTGGCCGGGCGCATGGCAGCTCGCGGGCACTCGGTGCTTCTGCTTGTTTTGCGCGAGAGACAAACAGAGGAATGGCCGACGGGTGTCGAAGTCATTTCTCTTGATATGCACAAGTCGCCGCTCAGCATCCTTGCGGGATTCGAACGCGCGCGCCGTGCTCTCCGTGTCTCTCGGCCTGACCTGGTTCATAGCCACACATATCCGGCTAACATGGCCGCACGGCTTCTTCGTCTGACCGGAGCAGCACCTGCCGTGCTCACGACAATTCACAATGTGTATGAAGGCCGATGGCCGCGCATGCTCGCCTATCGCATCACCGATTTCCTGAGTATCCACACGACTGCCGTGACCGAAGTTGCAGCCCGCCGCTATATTCGATTGAAAGCCGTGCCGCAGCGTAAGTGCACCGTGATGACGAATGCGATTGAGACGCAAGAGTTCGCACCGAATCCAGAACGCCGTTCTCTCACCCGGACGCAACTCAACGCAGGGGACAATTTTATCTGGCTCGCGGCCGCGCGCATTGCACCCGCAAAGGACTTTCCGAATCTGCTGCGGGCGTTCGCGGAGGTGCGCCACGCAATTCCGCAGGCGCAACTTTGGGTTGCGGGTGAGGCGCCGGACGATGCATTGAAGCATATGATTCACTCGGCCTTCGCGGGCAAACAGGGCACAATGGACAACGTTCGTTGGCTTGGCCTTCGCCGCGACATGCCTGCCTTGTTTGACGCCGCCGATGCGTTTGTTCTTTCTTCCGCATGGGAAGGCATGCCGCTGGTGATTGGCGAGGCCATGGCGATGGAAAAACCCATCGTCGCAACGGACGTTGGTGGCGTTCGCGAACTGGTGGGGGATACCGCTGCGCTGATTCCCGCTCAACATCCCGCCGCGCTGGCTGAAGCGATGCTGGCGCTGATGCGCACACCGGCTGATACGCGCCGAGCGCAGGGCCGCGCCGCACGCCGGCGCATCGCAACCAGTTTCAGCATGGACGCTCGCGTGGACGAGTGGGAAGCCTTTTACTGCTCGCTGGTCGCCGGCTGACCAGCTAAGCGGTCTTCTCCCGTAGGGAGTAAAGAGAATAGCCCAGCGTGAAGCGTAGCGAAATGCTGGGAACAAGCCCACACAACACCGCGCGCCCCGGAGGGGCCGCACCGAAGCCTCTCATTGTCGTTCTTGATGCGATTCCCCTGTCTGTGACACGCCGTTCACCGCCCCGGCTAACGGCTGCGTGATAACCTTATCTGCGAAATTTTCAAGCAGCTTTCTTTACCGGAATTCGTCCGCGAAGAGCCATGGGAGTAGTGCGATGAAAAGAGCTATTACTATAGTTGTCGTATGCCTTGCAGCCATCGGAGCAGGAACTGGCATTGGCAGCATCAGCGGCCACGCGCAGTCCAAACGCACTCAGAATGTGGTGCTTGCTCTCGATCACGGCTGGCAGTTTCGTCAGATCCAGACCAGCGGACAGGATGCAGATTCGGGCTGGCTGCCGGCGACGGTTCCCGGAGACGTGCATCTCGATTTGCTCGCCAACAAGCAGATCCCGGATCCCTTCTACCGTGACAATGAGTCGCGGTTGCAATGGATCGAGAAGGAGAGTTGGGAGTACCGGCTCGAATTCGCCGTTACTCCGGAGTTGTTGGCGCGCTCGAACATCGACCTCGTCTTCGATGGGCTTGACGCTGCCGCGCAAGTTTATGTGAATGGCGCGCAGGTGCTGAATGCCGACAACAGCTTTCGCACCTGGCGCGTCCCGGTGAAGGGCAATTTGCATAGCGGCACGAATCTGCTGCGCGTCGTCTTTCCTTCGCCGATCAAAGCCGCCGAAAAAGTCGCGGCCACCGACCCATGGCAGCCGAGAACCAAGACCGCCGAGAAGACTTACATTCGGAAGTCAGCATATGAGTATGGATGGGACTGGGGACCCACGTTCGTGACCAGCGGAATCTGGCGTCCCGTGCAAATTGAGGCATGGGACAAGGCGCGCATCGGGGGCTTCGCGATCCGCCAGCGCGATGTGAGCAAAGATGTCGCCCACGTCGACGCGGAGATTGAGATCGACGCATCGAGCGCCGGCCCGGCAAAGATTTCGGTGCAGTATGAGGATGCAGGGAAGTCAGTGACGATAAGCAGCAATGCCAGCCTGCATGCCGGGGACAATGTCATCGATGTTCCCGTTGAGATTCGGCAGCCGAAGCTCTGGTATCCGGCAGGCTACGGCGACCAGGCACTCTATGAATTCACCGCGCACCTCGGTGTGGGCACAGCAGACAGCGACGAGCGCAAGATCAAGACCGGCCTGCGTTCGATTGTTCTTCGCCGGCAGCTCGATCAGTGGGGCCGCTCGTTTGAGCTGGTTGTGAATGGAATTCCCGTTTTCGCCAAGGGAGCCGACGTGATCCCGTTCGACAGCTTTCCGAATCGCGTCACAACCACCGACTATCGCCGGATCCTGCAATCGGCGCGCGATGCCAACATGAACATGATTCGGCACTGGGGCGGCGGCTACTACGAGACCGACGAGTTTTATCAAATTTGCGACGAGCTCGGCATCATGGTCTGGCAGGACTTCATGTTTGGCAATGACTGGCAGCCGGGAACTTATGCGTTCAAGCAAAGCATTGAGGCGGAGGCGGACGACCAGGTGCGTCGTTTGCGCAACCATCCGAGCATCGTGCTGTGGTGCGGGAATAATGAGACTGAAGAGGCTCTTGACTGGGGTCCAAGGGCAACGCTGCCAAGCGACGTGAAATACCAGATGTGGCAGGACTATCTCACGGAGTTCAGCGGCATTCTCAACCGCGTGGTCGCGCGCCTTGAGCCGGAAATTCCCTACTGGCCAAGCTCGCCCAGTTCCGATTACGAGGAATTGAGCGATCACTATCAAAGCGGCGACACGCACATCTGGGACGTGTGGCACGGCCGCGTTCCGTTCGCGACCTACGAGACACATCACGGGCGCTTCGTGACCGAATACGGATTCCAATCGTTTCCCGAGATGAGGACGATTGAAGCTTTCACACAACCGGAAGACCGCACCAACATCTTTACGCCGGTGATGCTGGCGCACCAGAAGAACGATGAAGGCAACTCGATCATCCATGATTATCTGCTCAAGGACTATCCCGAGCCAAAAGACTTTGCAAGCTTCCTCTACGTGAGCCAGGTATTGCAGGCCGAAGGTATCAAGATCGGCGCGGAGCATTTCCGGCGCAGCCGCCCGGAGACCATGGGCTCGATCTTCTGGCAGTTGAATGACTGCTGGCCGGTTGCTTCCTGGTCTTCGATCGATTACTACGGCCGGTGGAAGGCGCTGCAATACTACGCGCGCCGTTTCTATGCGCCCATTCTGGTTTCGCCGCATGTAGAGGAAGGCTCAGTCAAGGTTTACATTGTCTCCGACAAGACCGCGGTACAACCAGCCACACTGCGTGTACGCCTCATGGATTTCGACGGCAAGGTTCTGCTCGAAAGCACGCAACAGGTGAGCGTCGATCCACAGGCCAGCAAGGTTTATCTTGATTGGCCCCTTGTCAAGCTGACGCAGGCAGGCGCGGCTGACACATCGCATGTTTTTGTTGTCGCCGAATTGAACGAGGGGGGAACAGAGATTTCGCGCAATCTGACCTACCTGGCGCCGACTAAAGAAGTTCACCTGAAGCCGGCGAATCTCGCCGTCGAGACGAGTGGAGGAAACGGCAGCTACACAATCCGCATCACTTCGCCAGTGCTGGCGCGGGACGTGTATCTTTCTTTCGGCGACCTGGACATGCAGCTCTCGGACAATTACTTCAACCTGCTGCCGGGTGAAACGCGTGAGATTGCTGTCAGAGGGACAGCCGCCCTGGATGCGATCAAAGCGCAACTGCGCGTGATCTCGCTGACCGATGCGTTTGCGGTTGTATCGCAGACAGCAATTGTTTCAGCCGCCAAATAAAGGTTCAAAGAGACAAGAAAGGCCGGAACGTTTGTCCCGGCCTTCGAATACTTCGCCTCGCCGCTTCAGAAAGAAAGCACAGCCTGGAAGAAGATACGCCGCGCCGACGACCCGGACGAGAAAATTCCGCCCGCCAGATTGGTGGACTGGCCAAAAAGACTGCCTGGGCTGTCGAACGTCTCCCCTGAGGCAGGAGCAGTCGGGACGATGGTTCCCAGAGGCGTGCCGCGATCGATGTCGTTGAACAGATTCAATGCCTGTGCGCTGAAGGTCAGATTGAATCTGTGTCCCGTATTTGTCGGGCCAAACATGCCGCCCATTCCGCGCCCGCCGCCGCCAAGGCCGCCAGGGCCAAGTCCGCCGCCGGGTCCACCGCCCATTCCGCGTCCGCCGCCAGGACCACCACCTCCGTCGCGAGGCGGCCCGCTTGTAGCACTCGACTCAAGCTTGGGACCGAGGCCGAAGGCTCGGCTGACGCGCAGATTCACGGCCACTGCTGCGGGACCATCACCCATAAAGGCCGGAATGGGTGACTCTCCCGCTCCCGGATCGGTGTCAAGGAGTCCAAAATTGGTTTGTACCAAATTGGCCGGATCTGACGAAGGTGTCGCATATGACGGACGGTGGTTGAAGAATCCGTCCTCATTCACGTCCTGATTTGTGACGATGTTGAAGGGCTTGCCCGATTGTGCAATAAGAAACGGGTTGAAGCGTATCGCCCACGGTCCCTGGTAATTCGCCATCAGGAAAATCATGTTGCGCGAGGCAAAGCTGGCTCGCCCGTAATCCTGGCTCAGGTTGTATGAGTTGGACGCCTCTGATCCGGCGCCGCCATCTGAGTTGGCCGCGGTCAGGTTGTAGAACCCCATCAGGCTTAACTTCGGCGTCAACCGTGCATTGACGTTGACGATCAATTGGTTTTGCTTGAATACCGCTTCGGGATAGTACTCATTGATGTTACCTGCAGTTGCGTCGGGGCGAGCGCCGTTCATCGCCGGATCGGGTGCGTTGGAGTTTCGTGTGACGAGCTGATGAATTCCGAACGAATGCAGGAAGGTGCCTGTAAGCGACGTTCCTTTAGTCAACTGTCGTTCCACGCTGGCCCCAAGCTGCTCGGTATAAGGCGAGCGATAACCCGGCGCAATCTGGTCGGTCGCTCGCAAAATAGTCGAGTTCGCGCTGTTGGCGCATCCCTGCTGCAAGGCGGCGTCCAGGCTCGTCGAACTGTAGCAAGTGGGGTTATATATGAGCGTCTGTTGTTGGGGTGCACTGGCCTCGCCGCTGAATCGAGCAGCAGCGACCACGTCTGCAAGGGTCAGGCGATCGTAAAAAAAGCCGTACCCGCCGCGTAAAACCGTCTTGGTCTTATTCGTCTTATGTCCGTCGAGTCCATAGGCGAAAGCCGCTCGCGGCGCCCAATCGCTATGATCTGCGATGCGATTCTGCGACTCCCAGCGCAGGCCGCCAGAGACAGTCAGAAAGTGATTTGCTTTCCAGTCATCCTGGAGAAACAAGGCAGCGTCAAAGGTACTTGCCTTAACGGAAGGTGAACCGGTGGTGTAAGTCAAGAGCAAAGGTGTCGAGGAGCTTGCAAAGGCCTGATCGGAGGCGAAGGTAAAGGAGCCGTTGAAGTTCCCATCCGTGGAGTCGGCATCGCGATTCTGGCGCAAGCGCGTGCCAAATTTGATGGCATGAGTGCCCAGTGCCATGGTGGTTAGATTCTGCAACTCAAAATGGTCCTGATGTTCATTGTCAAACAGCGCCGAAGAGCCGCCACCCGTGAAGTACCCGAGAACCTGGGTCTGTGGCGTGCCGGCCTGTCCGCTCGTTCTGGACACGTCACGAAGATACTGGAAGCGCGTCTCGTTGACGGTGTGATCGTTGATGATCATCGCATCGGTCAACTGAACCGTATTCTCATACGAGGTCGAACTCGTCGCCTGCGTGCTCGATTGCTGGGTCGAGCTGAGTGCGCCGCTTTCGCCGTCGCGATAGAACTGGTATCGCAGCGTCACCGTGTTTTTTTGTCCCAATTGCAAGTCGATGCGCGGCGCAATATTAGTGCGCGTGCGGGGATTCAGGAGCGTGCCTCCCGGTGTGCCATTCGAGTTATAGGTCAGACTCACATTCTGGATGTTTCGCTGTTCGGCACTGACGAAGAATGAAGCCCACTTCGAGAGCGCACCACCGACCGTACCGTTGAACTGAATGGTGTGATACGAAGGCAAAGTCCCAACAAAGGGGTTGCCGGTATTGAAAATGTTGTCGTTGCCTTGCGCGAAGACCTGCCCGTGCAACTTGTCGGTGCCGGGTTTGGTAAGGATTTCGATGCGGCCGTAACCCAGCCGGTCAAATTCGGCAGAAAATGGATTCTGGTTGATGCGAATCTCGCGAATAGCCGATTTGGGCGGAAGTTGACCGCCTGTAAATCCATCGATATAAATCTGTCCCCCATTAGGGCCCGCAGAAGGTCCTGCCAGCGCCGTAAGCTCGTTGGACAATTCATCCGGATCATCTGAAAGCGCATCCAGATCCTTGCCTTTGATCACGATGGCGTTGGAGTTTCCAGCGGCTTCCACATTTACGCTGGGGGATTCATCGGTGACGACGACATTCTGCTGCTCAACCTGGATGGCCATGACGACGTCGATTCGCTTCACCTGTCCGGCCGCGACCGTGAGGGTCTGCGATTGAAATGGGGCGAAACCGGCATAATCGACGATCACGATGTAGCTGCCGGGTGCGAGACTGCGTACTTCAAAGGCGCCGCTTGCGTCGGCGGTTGCGCTGGCGACGGACTTGCCCGCCGCAGTGGCAACAATAACTTTCGCGCCCGGAATCAGGGCGCCCGACGGATCAGTTACGTGACCGTGCAACGTTGCCGCCGTAGGAAGAGCGTCGGTTTGTCCATGCGCCGCAGCTGCGGCAAACCCAAGCATCAACGCAATGACAAAACGAACAAAGCAATGAAATCGCAAATACACTAACGCCTCACTTATTCCTTACTAAGTTTCCTTCGCGGTTATTGTGCTTCTGATTCCCCTGCGCCGCCGGTTCCCATGCTCCAGTTGGAGAGCAGATTCCTGCTGGCCTCGGGGGCCTCGAGCAAGGGTTCTACGCCCGTCAGCAGCGTGATGGCCGTAACATCCGAAGAGCCCGCGGTGGACACCAGCATCACCGCCTCGCCCTTTTTAAGGTCGGAGAATTGGATCGCAGGCGCACGGTTCAGCACCTGTTGCATATCGCCACCACCTTGGCCTCGGCCGGCGCCGGCCCAGCGCCCATTGCCACCCCCCTGACCGCCACCTGCCTGACCACCCGGTTGGCCGGCGCCTGGCGGCCCATTCCCGGCGTGCTGCTCTGCGCCCTGGGAAGGCGCACTGCCGGCTCCTGCGGGGGTGGTGCCTTTGAGCCGCGCCGCCAGCATGCGGGCCATCATCTCCGGCAGTGCATGCATCTGCGCGTCTGGCGTGATGTGTATGGTGACCTGCTTCTTGGTTGACAAATCCTTGACGACCAAGGTTGAGCTCGCCGCATCGAGGGAAGTCACGGTACCGGCAATGTTGCGGAAACTGCCTGAAACTACTTCGGTTGCGTCGAGTTCTGTGCCGTCGGCGTTCTTTGTGCCGCGTGCTCGCAACTGGTCGCCGGCCTGAATCGAATCGATGGGCGCGGGCTGAGCCAGATCAAAGCGGACCGAGCCAGGTGCATAGCGCTTGAGCACGGTGGATTTGGTGACATGCACGGTAATCGTTTTTGTGGTGGGTCCCACACCGGTCGTCAGCACGATCACGCCGGATGCGGCGTCAACGCTCTTTACCGGACCACCCACGCCGTGCAACTGCCAGTCTTCGCGGTCCTGCTGCTGTTTCTGGGCTACGTCTGCGCGCTTGATCGTAACGATCTGCGCAGCCTCGGGGGTGGCGCCGGTTGCCTCGGTATTCAGCTTGACCAGTACGCGGTCGCCGGTCTCGAGGTCGGCGAGCTGAATAGTCGCTGCCGCGCTCAGATCTTTCTGTCCCGGCTCGACGCGCTTCAGAACCGCGGTTGAAGGCACCGTCACCTGCCGCACGTTGCCGTCGTCGGTCTTCACGGTCATCGTTTCGCCATTGATTGCAGTGACGGTACCCACAAAGCGCGAAACTGCCTGCGCAATCAGTATCGGTACGGCAAGCGCGATGGCAGTGGATATGGCCAGTTGCATCATGCGCGTGTGGCTGCAGATCAATCTGTCTTTCATAATCTCTATCTCCCGGGCACTCAACGAGAATCCGGATTGCGAACGCTTTCTATTTCGGTAGACGAGTCAGCCGCGCAAAAGGTTGAGAAACCCCATCAGCCATTGCTGTTATCCACAAAGATGCGGGGTTTTGGCGAAAAATGAGAAGTTTTTCAAGCAGATTGCGGACTCGTCTTCAGGCAGGCTTAAGAATTCAGTTTGTGACCTCTACGTTTTCCAGAAACCGATAGCTTCCTGACGGCGAGGGAACTACATGTGTCAACCGCCGGTTATGAACGACCACCGTATCGAGATACCACAGATTCACGGCGGGCAGATCGCGCGCCAGAATCTGTTGGGCTTCCGCGTAGTCCGCGCGCCGCTTTTCAATGTCGCTGGCGGCGGCCGCATCGTCCAGCAGTGCATCGATGCGCGCGTTGGAGTAATGGCCGCGGTTTGCGCCCTTGGGAGAAAAGCTCGTTGTTGAGAAGGCGTAGCTGAAAATGTCGGGCTGTTCATTTCCGCCAACCCAACGCATTGAGTACATCTGAAAAGCGCCGCGCGTCACATCCGCATAGAATGTGGCAAATTCGTAGCTCCGCAGATCGAGCGCAATGCCCACGTTCGCCAGTTGTTGTTGCAGCACCGCTGCCAGCAGCCGCGTGTCCTCCGTCGTGCTGGTCTTCATGGTCAGGTGAAAGCCGTATGCCGTTGCGATGCCGGCCGATACCCTGCTTCGTCGAGCAGGCGCTCCGCCCGCGCCGGATCGTAGTCGTATCGCGCCACATCGCCAGTCCACGCCCAGTGATTGGTGGGCAACAGGCTCGCCGCGAGCTGCGCGTGTCCGCCCAGCAGCGTGTCGGATGATAGAGCTGGCGGTCGATGGCGAAGGCAATCGCCTGGCGCACGCGCGCGTCATTTAACGGCGAGGTCTCGCAGATTGAAGGCGAGATATTGAATCTCCGTTCCAGCTCGTATCTTCAAGGCGCAAATTCGGGCGCTTCGCCAGCACTGGCAGCGCATCCATGGGCAGGGAATTGACGGCCACATCGCCCGAGCCCTTTTCCAGTTCGAGCGACTCCGTAATCGCATCCGGAACCACGGCAAAGCGCACGCGCTCAATCTTCGGCACTGCCGACCAGCTCTGCGGATTGCGCTCGATCACCACGTCTTGATCGATTTGCTGGCTCACAAAACGAAACGGTCCGGTGCCGATCGGATGGCGCCAGAACTCCCGCCCACTGCCCTCTGGAACAATGCCTATTGCGCCCGTCGAGAGATTGGTCAGCAGAAAGTTATCCGGGCGCTTCAAATGAAATACAGCCGTTTGCGCGTCCCTGGCCTCGACAGTATCGATCGATGCGTAGGCGTTCGCCTTCGGCGAGATGACCGTCCCATCCCGCATCGAGTTGATGGTCCAGGCAACGTCGCGGGCGGTGAGTGGACGCCCATCGTGAAAACGCACGCCTTGCCGCAGGTGAAAGATGAGCGTCCGCGGGTCAGGTTGATTCCAACTCTCGGCCAGCGCCGGACTGAATTGAAAGCTGGCGCTGCGCGTCACCAGGCCATCGAAGAGAAGCCCGTCGATGCGTTGCGATTGCGCATCGATCCCCACGCGCGGATCGAGATTTGCCGGGCTGCTCTCGATCAGAAATACGACAGTTTGCGGATCTCTCGGCGCAGTGTGGCAACCCGCAATCATCACGAGTGCTGCCAGAGCAATCAGCCTACGCATACGTCACCTGGCCGAGGATGGCGGGGCGCGCCGCTCCCGTAGCAGCGGGCAGATTGCCCGGCAAATGATGCCAGGTCTGCCATGCAAGCAGCGCAAATGCCGCAGCTTCCTTGGCTCCGGCGGGTAGTCCAAAATCTTCGCTCGCGGCCAGCGAGCACCCCATCGGCTCCAGGCGCTGGTTCAGCATCGCCATCAGCGTGCCATTGCGAGCACCGCCCCCGGAGACGATGTAATCGACAGGTTGATCTTTCATGATCGGAAGAACGAATTGGACGTAACTGCGCGCAATGCTCTCCGCGGTCAGCGCCGATGCAGTGGATAATGCATCTTCGGGTTTGCGGCTGTGCCGGGTGCACAGGGCAAGAAACTTCGCTGCATACTCGCGGCCAAACTGTTCGCGCCCCGCAGTACGCGGCGGTTTCAAACGGAAATACCCAGCGCGCAGCATCTGCGTGAGGACAGAATGAAGCACCTTGCCCCGCGCCGCGATGGCCCCATTCCGGTCATAGGGCACGCCGAAGAGTTGCTGCGCCAGGGCATCGATGACCATGTTGCCGGGTCCAGTGTCGAACGCGATAACGGCGTCGGACGCAGCGGCTGCAGGGATCGCGGTCAGGTTCGCAATGCCGCCAATATTTTGCAACACGCGCCCACGTCTCGGATCGGCAAACAACACGTAATCGAGAAGCGAGACGAGCGGCGCTCCCTGACCGCCGGCCAGCATGTCCGCAGGGCGAAAATTCGAAATTACCGGAACGCAGGTTGCTGCCGAAATTGCAGCCGCTTCACCCGCCTGCCACGTGCAGGCAAACTTCCGGCCCATGTAGTTCGCCTTGTGAGGCTGGTGGTAAAGCGTCTGTCCGTGGCATCCAATCAAGTCGAGTTTCACGCGATGCCGCTTCATGGTCGTGGCAACCGCTTCGGCGTACGCCAGCCCCATCCGCCAATGCAGACGCGCCAGTTCAGCCGTTGAAGTTGCAGTGGCATTCATCGCCTGCAGAACAGCATTACGCAGCGGCCGAGAGTAGGGAAAGCCCTCATGGGCCAACAGCGTGATCACTGGACGCGCCAAGCCGGACCGCAGTTTTCGCGGAGCAATGCGAACGAGAGCCACATCAATCCCATCGGCCGAGGTGCCGCTCATTACGCCTGCCACGATCATCGATTGCGTTCTCACGATGTTTCCGCCGGAGATGCAATTCTCGTACTTGCCGCTGCAGCCTCAGCCTCGCTCTCCATGACCTTATCGCGGAAACGCAAGACACGTTGCCGCAAGTCCTCAAACTGCTTTGCCGTGAGCGCCCGGTCTATGCCGCTGCGGTATAAGCGCGCTCGCTTGCGCGCTGTTTCACGCGCTCGTGCAACCAGCAACTTGAGAAATGCAGCGGATTTTTCTCCCTCCGCAATCAGGGCCTCATAGCTTCGCAAAATCAACTCTGCGCTGTGACAAATCTCCAGCAGATCCGAACCCGCGCGAATCGCCGCGATCGCCGCCTCATCCACAGGCATGAATTTCAAAATGCCGCCCATCTCCAAATCATCAGAGAGAATAATGCCGCGGTAGCCAATACGCTTGCGCAGCACCGTCGTGATCCAGAAAGGCGACGCGCTTGCCGGCAAATTCTTTCCGGGTGTCCGCGGGTAGGCCGCGTGATTCATCATCACCATCGGCATCGCTTCATGCAGTTCGCGATAAGGAACGAGGTCCTCATCCCAAATTTGCGGCCAGGTGCGGCCGATTTCCGGCGTCACAAAATGCGTATCGCTTGTTGCGCCTCCGAGCCCGGGAAAATGCTTTCCGCATCCGGTGACTCCCTGCGACGCGAGCCCGGCGAGAAACGGACGTGCATACTCGATTACTTCCAAAGCAGACGCACCGGGTGGCCGCGAGCCCAGCACCTCAGCAGACTCAGGAAGCGCAAGGTCCACTACCGGCGCCAGCGTTGTGTTAAAGCCGAATGCCTTCACGGCGCGGGCAATCAATTCGCCATGCTCGCGCGCCAAAGCCGGCTTCTTTGTTCTTTGCATGGCTGCGCCTACAGACTGCGCCGATGGCAACGGCGCGAGTGCATCGCGCAGCCGGTTCACCGTTCCGCCTTCAACATCTACGCAGCGGACGCTGTGCCGCGTGCCCAACCCGGTCGCCTCTTCAAGCAGCGCAAGCGTCTGTTTCGCATCTGCGATGTTGCGCTTGAAGAGAATTACGCCTCCAGGCCGAATCAGCCTGAGCCACGCGCGTTCCAAGCCTGTAAGTTCCGTGCCGCCGAGTCCCACCACAAGCAAACTCCCCGCGGCTTCACGCAAAGTCATTTTCATTCCGCACCTTGATTTGTGAGCGATGATGTGCGACCGCCGTCTCTCCCGGTCATCCCTTCTCCTTTAGTTCCTGCTGAAGTTCTTCGAGCAGATTCAGCGCCTGCAGCGGCGTTAGTGCATTTACATCCACCGCTTCGATGCGGTCGACAATCCGTTGCGAAAGCGGTGTGAAAATGGTTAACTGCAGCGGCTCCGGTGTCGTCTCGACCTGTACACTCTGGCGCTCCTGCTTCTCGTGCTGACGGAGCACATGCTTGGCGCGTTCGATCACTGCTGCAGGCAGGCCCGCAAGCCGCGCCACTTCGATTCCGTAGCTCTTGCTGGCTGCGCCGGGCTCAATGTGATGGAGAAACACAATTCCGCCCGCTGTCTCCTTCACGCCGACACGCAGATTCCGCACCCGCTTCAGCTTCTCGGCCAGAATCGTCAGTTCATGGTAGTGAGTGGCAAACAAGCGTGCGCGCACCCGTCTCCGCGTGCAAGTACTCAACCGTAGCCCAGGCGAGACTGAGGCCGTCGAATGTAGCCGTGCCTCGACCCATCTCGTCCAGCAGAATCAGCGACCGCCGCGTAGCCGTGTTGAGGATGGTAGCAGTCTCCGTCATTTCAACCATGAAGGTCGATCGACCTCGCGCCACATTGTCGCTGGCGCCGATGCGCGTGTAAATGCGGTCCACCAGCCCAAGGCGTAAGCTCTGAGCCGGAACAAAGCTCCCCATTTGCGCCATCAGCACCAACATCGCCGCCTGGCGAAGATAAGTGCTCTTGCCCCCCATGTTAGGCCCGGTTATGAGCAACAAACTCGGCCCGTCGTCGCCCGCATCCAAATAGATATCGTTGGCGATAAACCGTCCTTCGCGGGTATCTTCCATCCATTGTTCAATGACTGGATGGCGGCCCGCCACGGCCTCCAGCACCGGCTCCTCGGTCAATGTTGGACGCACATACCGGCGCAGGGCTGCCAGATGGGCGAAGTTTGCCAGTAGATCCACTTCGGCCACAACCGCTGAAGAGCGCCGGATCCGACCCGTCGCCTCCAGAACCGTCTTCCGCAGATCAGCAAAGATCCGTTTCTCAATTTCGATCGAGCGATCGTGCGCGGTGAGAATCTTGCGCTCGTATTCCTTCAGCTCGGGTGTCGTAAACCGTTCTGCGTTCACGAGCGTCTGCTTGCGCTCATAGTCAGCGGGAGCCATAGACAGATTCGCTTTAGTTATCTCGATGTAATACCCGAAAACCGAGTTATACCGAACCTTCAGCGATCCTATCCCGGTTCTAACTCGCTCCCGCTCTTCAATTGCGGCGATCTGTTGCCGGCCGGTAGTTGAAATCGTGCGCAACTCATCCAATTCCGGGTCAATCCCTGCGGCAATCACTCCGCCATCGACCAGCGTGAGTGGAGGTTCAGGGACCAATGTCGTCGCGATGCGCGCCGTTACGTCTTCCAGGCCGTCGAGGCGTGCGGTTAACTCGCGCCACAGCGCCGACGACAAGGCTCCCGCCGTCGTTTTCAGCCCCGGCAGTCGCGCCAGACTTGCGGCCATGGCCCGCACGTCGCGCGGACCCGCGGAGTCGAGTGAAAGCCGGGCCAGCAGGCGCTCAAGGTCCAGAATCCCACTGAATGCGCGACGCACCTCTTCGCGTTTCAGCAGGTCTCCGTGCGCCTCGCCCACTGCTTCATAGCGCGCCTCCAGCGTTGTGGCATCCAGGAGCGGCCGCAGGATCGTGGCTCGGAGCAACCGCTTGCCCATGGGCGTCTGGCAGGCGTCGAGGGTGTGGAAGAGCGTGGCGCGCTGGTCCTGTCCCATAAAGAGAGGCTCGACAAGTTCAAGGTTCCGCACCGTCACCTGATCCAGCTCCAATGCGGTCGAATGCTCCTGAAACTTGAGCGAGTCAATGTGGAGAGCCTCGTTCTTCTGGGTTGTACGGACATAATGAACCAGCGCACCCGCGGCGATTGCCGCAGCTTCATGGCCCACCAAACCGAACCCCTCCAGCGACCGCACATTCATCTGGCGTTCGACAAGAGGAACTGCAAAATCCCGCGTCCAGACCCAGTCTTCAACGCGCGTTCGGGCCGGAATGCGCTCGAGCGCAGCCGGCAACTCCGCGCTTGCGGCGAGCAGGACTTCGCTTGCCGCTGCGAGAAGAATCTCGTCAACCGCCTGCTGACGCGCCGCCGCGCCTCGGAACTCCGCTGTGCGGAACTCGCCGGTTGATACATCCAGTAGTGCAACTGCACACAGCACGCCTCCGTCCTTTAGTCGTGTCTCACAGAACGCGGCAAGGAAATTGTTCTGCTCCTGACCCAGCCCTGTGTCGAGAGCGGTTCCGGGCGAGAGCACGCGGGTTACTTCACGCCTGACAATCTTTTTGGTGAGTTTGGGGTCTTCCATCTGGTCGCAGATGGCAATGCGGTAGCCCTTGCGGAGCAGGCGCGTGAGGTACCCCTCAACCGCGTGATAAGGAACGCCACACATGGGCTGGTTGCGCTCCCGGTCCCGCGCCGTCAGCGTGAGTTGCAATTCGCGGCTCACGATCACCGCGTCGTCATAAAACAGCTCGTAGAAGTCGCCCATCCTGAAAAACAGCAGGGCATCGGGATTCTCCCGCTTGGCTGCCGTCCACTGGCGCATGAAGGGCGTTAGCTCAGCAGGTGGCTTCTCCGGCGGCTCTTTCACCGGAGCCAGATCGGCGAGGCTTTCGTCCGGAGGGGGAGCCGGCGCGTCCGCGGGCTGGATGTGTTGCGTTGTCACGTTGGCTTTAAGACTACCGTGACAGGACGGGGAAGTGGTAGCCCGATCCCACAGCCCAGCCGATGCGCCGAAGCGCGAGTCGGAGCGAGAGCCCCTATGGTGCCAAAGGCAGTTTTCTTCTAACCGTTAAATAAGGATGATTGTCGCTGGGGATGGGATGTACAATCGCTTCGGCCATCGAGCCAGGACGCAGATTGCACGCAATTTTCCCCCCATCCAGCCTTGAGCGCCAAAATCCTGTTTTCCCCGAGGAGAATGCAAATGAACAAAGTGGAGCGTTCCGTTGCTGGTGCGATGTTTCTCATGGCGGCGTTGTCGTTTCCCGCAATATCGTTTGCGCAAAGCCCGTTCGACGGTACCTGGCGCGTAAACATGAACGAATCAAAGATATCTCCCAAGCCAGTCGGCTTTTATCTCAGCCAGGGCTGGTATCACTGCACCACGTGCAACCCGCAGTTTGATGTGCAGGCTGACGGGCAGGACCATGCAGTAACCGGCCAGTCGTACGACACCATCAGCGTCAAGGAAGTCGATCCCAACACCATCCAAATCACGACCAAGAAGGGTGGCAACGTCGACTCCGAGTCCACTCGAACCGTCTCGGCCAACGGCAAGACACTCACGGTCAAAGTGACCAGCCATCCCATGAACGGCGGCGACCCGGTGATCACGGAAGTCGCAGCGACGCGGGTTGGACTCGCGCCTGGAGGAGTGCAGGCCACCTCGGGCAACTGGAAGATTGACAAGGTGAAACAAAGCGACAACGGGCTCAAGACCACCTACAAGATGAATGGCGATGAGCTCACCATGTCCGAACCCACCGGCGAGACGTACACTGCAAAACTCGATGGATCTGACGCCCCGGTCAAAGGGGCGTACGGGTATGACACGGTCTCCCTGAAGAAGATCAATGCGCGCAGCATTGAAGAGACGGATAAGCGGGGTGGGGACGTGATCGATGTTTCCACGATGACCGTTTCGCCCGACGGGAAGAAAATGACCATCGTCGACACAAACAAGAAGACCGACCGCACATCAACATACGTCGCAACGAAGCAGTAGGCCGTCCCACGCGCTAACAGAACTCCGTGCCCCATCCTTTGTGCGCTTCTTGCACAAAGGGTGGGATGCCGCAGACATCTATCTGAATCGTAAGCGCTCGAGCCGAAACGTTCTCAGGGCAAACGGCGAAGGGCCGTCCTGCGACCATGGCTCTGGCCGCGGTAGAATTCTCCGGGAAATGAACGACAACAAAAAGCCTCAGGAACCGGAGAAGACTGGAATGAAGACACGCCTGCTCGTCATAGGACTGCTGTTCGCTTTGAGCTTCGCCGCCGGCGAAGGAAACGTGAGTGCTGCGAGCGGTCCCAAGCCTCCCAACGCCAAGAAATTTGACGCCCTGGCTGAGGCCGCGCTGGCGGCCATGAAGAAGAAAGCCGCAGAGCTCAACGTCACCGGCGTCGCTGTCGTGTCGTACGCGCGGGGCGAGACCATCCAGGGGTGGACTTCGAAGATGGCGGTTGTGGGCCGGATGAAAGACGCTCCTTCGGCGACGCAGAAAGGCAATAACCTGCTCGGGATCGCCTACGCCAAATCAGCGGAGATGGCCGACACGCTGGAGAACAGCGGCACCGCAAAACGACTGCCCATGACGGGCGAGTTTGGGTGGCAGGGCGGCGTGATCGCCCGGGTCAAAACAGGCTATGCAGTTGTTGCTTTCAGCGGTGGCAAGTCAGAGGACGATGTACAGGTTTCCCGCGCCGGACTAGCGGTTCTGCAACCTGCACTTTGAGAGGCCGTATCGCCATGCGCTGAGACGGGTTAGCCACGGATGTATCCGTTCAATCGGGTGATTTGCATCACAGTATACTGGTGTTTAAGGCCTTAAGGTTGAGAACGGAATGCATCTTCTCTGGCTTCGAGTCGCGGCTGTGCTTTACGCGGCGGCAAGTGTCGCCGTCTTCCCGGCCGTGCTCTATGGCATCGATCGCTGGCGTAGCTGGTGCGTGCATCTGGGCGGAATGGCCTTCTTTTTCCACTTTGTTTCCGCGGTCGAAATGCTTGCCTCGGCCCATCGTTGGATGCCGGTGGGAGTGCGCGAGGCAGAATCGCTGCTGGGGCTGGTAGTCGTCGGCCTGTTCTTCCTGGCTTGGTGGCTCTACGAGGCCATCTCCCTTGGAATCTTCGCGTTGCCGGTCACGTTTTTCCTGGTCTTTGTGCCCTCGCTGGGGCTGGCCCACTACGTCTTTCCATCGGAGGGTGTCAGGACAAGCTGGCTCGATCGCGCACATCGCGGCGCTCTTGGCGGCCTACGCGGCGCTGGGATTCAGCCTGCTGGCCTCGGTGCTTTACCTGGTGCAGGAACGGCGGCTCAAGGCCAAAATCAAAACCAATGGCGATTCCCGGTGGGCTCCGCTGGACTGGCTGCCGCCGCTGGACACGCTGGAGCGGATCGCCCATGCCATGCTGCTGTTCGGCTTTCCCTGCATGACCGTGGGCCTGGTTATCGGGGCGGTGCTGGTGCAGGAGACGCCCCTTGGGCGCTGCCTATTTTCTCGATCCGAAGGTGATTGCATCCTTCGTGATGTGGGCTGTTTATGTCCTGCTGCTGTTTCTTCGGCATACAGCCGGATGGCGCGGGCCGCAAGGCGGCCTATCTTTCGGGCGCCGTCTTTGTGGTGATGCTGGCCGTGTGGGCGGCCAATCTGTTCAGCCATGTCCACAGGTTCGGTGCCCCATGACGCTCGCGCTCATTGGAGTGAATCACAAGACCGCGCCTATCGAACTGCGAGAGCGCATCGCGATCTCGCGCGAGGACCTGCCGGAGGCTACGCGTGCGCTGGCCGCGGTGCCGGGCGTGGCAGAGTGCATGATCGTCTCCACCTGCAATCGCGTGGAGATTGCTGGCTTCGTTGGAGGGGCAGCCGGCTGATCTGCCGGGGTTCCTGCACAGACAATTCGGGCTCGATCCGGCGCTGCTCGCTCCGCACATTTACCAGCACCAGGATCAGGACGCTGTCCGGCATCTGTTCCGCGTCGCGGCGAGTCTTGACTCGATGGTGGTGGGTGAGCCGCAGATTCTCGGGCAGGTGAAGGAAGCCTTTACTGTTGCCCGCGCCAGCGGCACCGTCGGCGCTCATCTGGAACACCTGCTGCAGAGCGCTTTTGCCGCGGCCAAACGAGTTCGCACCGAGACTGAAATTGGTTCCAATTCGGTTTCCATTGCTTCGGTCGCCGTGGAACTCGCACGCAAGATCTTTGGGTCGCTGAATGGACGCACGGTTTTCCTCGTCGGCGCGGGCAAAATGAGCGAACTGGCCGCGCGGCACCTCGTTCAGCAGGGCGCGGGGACAATTCTCGTCACCAATCGGACCCAGGAGCGTGCACGCCTGCTTGCCGAGCCTTTCAACGGCCGGGTGATCCCCTTTGAGCAGCTTTATGAGGCGGCAAGCGAAGCGGACATCGTGATCAGTTCGACGGGCGCGCCGCATCCGATTTTTCGCCGTGAACATGGCCAGGCCTTCATGCATCGGCGCCGCAACCGGCCCATGTTTTTCATCGATATTGCGGTGCCCCGCGATGTGGACCCGGCGGTCAATCAGCTTGAAGGCATCTTCGTTTACGACATCGATGATTTGCAGGCGGTGGCGGCCTCGCACATGGCCGAACGCAGCCGCCAGGCGGGCGATGCCGAGGCCCTGATTGCCGCCGAGGTGGCGCGATTCGATGAGCGCCAGCGGACGGTGAATGTAGCCCCGGCCATTGTGGCTCTGCAGCATCAGGCAGAGGAGATTCGCCAAACGGAACTGAGGCGCATGCAGGCCAAACTGGGATCGCTGAGCGCGGAACAGGCCGCTGCCGTCGAGGCTCTTACGCGCGGTATCATGAACAAGTTTCTTCATACTCAAATGCAAGCTCTGAAGCAGGCAGCCCGCGAGAACGATTCCGCGCGCGTTGAAGCATTGTGTGATTCGTGGTCGCTGCCGGCAACCCCTCAAAAGCAAGAAGCCGCCAAACCGGTCGCGTCGGAAGCAGCGCCGGCCAGTCAGCCTGGCAGCATCAAGAGCGCCCTTATGGGCGAAAAGAGCGCCGTGGGTAGCAAATGAAACTTCGTATTGGGAGCCGTGGCTCGCAACTCGCCCTCTGGCAGGCCAACCATACTGCCGCTCTACTGCGCGGGCAGGGGCACACCGTTGAGATCGAAGTCATCAAGACGACGGGCGACCGGCTCCAGGAAGTCACCTTTGCGCAGGTTGGATCCAAGGGCATGTTCACCAAGGAGATTGAAGAGGCCCTTGCGGATGGGCGCGTCGATCTTGCCGTTCACTCGCTCAAAGACCTTCCAACCGAGTTGCCGGAGCCGTTTGCATTGGCGGCTACTCCGCCGCGTGTCGACCCGAGGGACGTTTTTGTGTCAGTAAAATACGCAAGCCTGGCCGACCTGCCGCAGGGAGCGAAGGTAGGAACCAGCAGCCAACGGCGCAAGGCGCAGTTGAAGGCGCTGCGGCCGGACATCAAGGCCATTGAGTTTCGCGGAAACGTGGACACGCGCTTGCGCAAGCTGGCCGAGGGGCAGGTGGACGCAATCCTGCTCGCCGCAGCCGGCCTCGACCGCCTGGAAAAGACGGAGTGGTTGCGCGAACGGCTTGCACCGAAGGAGTTTTGCCCCGCGGCGGGTCAAGGCTCGTTGGGCATCGAAACCCGCAAGAATGACGCGGCAACCATCGCTGCTGTCGCGTTTCTTGACGACGCGGACACGCGGTTTGCTGTTTCTCTTGAGCGGGCCGCGCTGGCCGCTTTAGGCGGCGGTTGCCAGGTTCCGATTGGAGTGCATTGCCGGTTGTGCGGCGAAGGGGTTGAGATTTATGCCGTGGTGGCAGCGCCCGAAACCGGAACGGCTGTACGCGTGTTCGAAACTGCCAGTCGGCCGGGTTCTGACCCGGTGGCGCTGGGACGGTCAATCGCCGAAAAACTGCGCCAGGCAGGTGCGGGACCTCTGCTCGAAGCGACCCAGCCTGCTGCGGGAGCCTCGGCGTGAACCAGCCGCTGGCAGGGCGGCGAATCCTGGTGACCCGTGCGGCAAAGCAGGCGGGCAAGCTGAGTGAAGGATTGCGGGCCCTCGGTGCAGAAGCAGTTGAAGTTCCGGTAATCGAAATCTGCCCTCCCGTGAGCTATGAAGCTCTCGATGCCGCACTGCGGTGTTTGGACCAATACGACTGGTTGCTCTTCACAAGCATGAACGCTGTCGTGCCATTTCATGTTCGAGCGGTGGATCTCGGAGTTTCTCTCTCGAATCTCAAGCCGCAGATTGCTGCCGTAGGAAAAGCAACTGCCCAGGCCCTCGAAATGCTGGTGCATCTGAAGGTGGCGCTTATCCCATCGGAATACGTTGCCGAAAGCCTTGTTGCAGCACTTAAAGAGCAGATCGCCGGGAAGCGCGTTCTTCTAGTCCGGGCGGCCGTCGCTCGCGACGTCGTACCAGACGGGCTCCGATCTGCCGGTGCGATCGTCGACGTCGTCGATGCCTACCGGAATGTCTTGCCCCTCGCCGCAACTGCGCAGCTTCGCAATGCATTTGTTGAAGGACTTGACGCCGCCGCCTTCACCAGCTCCTCCAGCGTGACGCATCTTGCCGATGCCGCCCATGTCGCCAGTGTCCCTTTTCCATTGAAAGGCGTGCTTGCGGTTTCGATTGGACCGATTACGAGCCAGACCCTCCGCGAATGCGGTTGGACGCCCGCCGCAGAGGCAGTTCCGCACGACATTCCGGGGTTGATCAATGCAGTGAAACAAGCGCTGGAGCGTGTCTAACAAATCGATCAAACAGCGATCGCTTGCGCAAGGCTACCCCTCAGGAGTTAAGGTTTCGGGGAAACTTATCCGAGCCGGGATTTGCGAGCGCCTTGTAACAGGGCACGACTTCTAGTCGTGCCGCCGACGCAACAAATAACGAATGGGCTTTAGCCCCTGCGGGACGGCTTGACGCCCGAGTCCCCCGCCATTCTCTCAACACCCGGACGTAACTTTCCGCCTTCTTCGTTGGTGCGAACAACCGGCCGGGCCCTCATTTCGGTTTCGACTCAGGCTGTACGAGTTCACAATTGCGCGACGGCTTAGGCTGGACCACTTTCGGCGCGAAGGCGCGGGCAGTGTCGCGCTGCGACCGAGTGGTGCGCGACAGTGCGCGTTGCCGAGCGAACTCCTTCATCCCTTGCTCCTGATACTGCGCGCTCGTCAACGTGGCGAGGAACGCAACAACATCATCGATTTCTGATTCGCTCAGGGCAAGCGGATCCATATCTTTATCGAGCCACGGATCACTTATGCCATCGCCCTTGTTGTAATGATCCATTGCGTCCCACAGTGTTGCTTGTGAACCGTCATGAAAGTACGGCGCCGTTATAAGCACATTGCGCAGGTCTGGCGTCTTAAAGGACGCGATATCGACCTCTCTTTTGGTCACGAGGAAGCGGCCAAGCACCGACATGTCTGACTGAATAGCAGCACGGTCGACGTCAATTAGCCTGCCCGAATTGATCTGCTGGTCAGCCTTGCAGGCCTCTGCAGCGACATTGTGTCGAAGGATACCTATCCCAATGTTGTGAAAACCCTTGTCCATGAAGTAGGTGGGATCGCGCCTTTCTTTCGTCAGTGCATGGCATTTGTTGCAACGGGCTTTGGTATTGAAAAGCTCCCAGCCTCGTTTCGCGGACTCACTGATTGCGTTCTTGTCGCCGCCGATGAAGTGATCGAATGGGGAATCGAAGGAGACCTGTGAGCGCTCGTAAGATGCGATGGCGCGCACAAGATCGGTTCCGTTAATCGGCCGCCCAAAGACACGGCGAAAAGCAAGCTCGTATTCGGACACGGCGGCGATCTGCTTGACGGCAGCCTCAAGCGTGGGCTGGCCCATTTCACTGGGATTCTCGATAGGAAGAGCAGCCTGTTCCTCGAGAGTCTTCGCGCGCCCATCCCAGAACTGTGACACGTTGTACAGCGCATTCAGAATCGTCGGAGAGTTTCGCTGGCCCGAGCGCCCTTTGATCCCGATGGAAACGGTTCTTCCGTCGGTGAAGGCACGTGACGGATCATGGCATGTACTACAGGCAACCGATCCATCGGCTGACAAGCGTCCATCGAAAAAAAGCTTTTCACCAAGCGCAATCTTTTCCGGGGTCTGCGGGTTATCTGAGGGTTCCGCCGCACGTGTCGCCTCCATCGGGAGTCCAACTTGGTTCAGCGACTTGGGCTCCGCCAGCGGACTGACAGGGGGAACGGGCGGTGCGTGTCCCTCATTTTGAGCGGACGTGCTTTGCAACGCTCCTGAATTCTGGTTGTCTGACCTGGCGCTCTCGTGCCCGAGACAGATCATCCACAAAGCCGCAAGTAATGCAAAGAAAAGTCGTACTCGGCTTCTCGCTCGCATGGGCTTCACCCTTGTCCCTTATTATGCCCGGATTTCCATTTGCTCTCCCGGGAGCGACAGTACACTGCCAGTTGCCGCAGTTTGAAAAAGTGACGCCTTCGCTCGCCCTAAAAAACCGCGCCCCTTTTGCACATTAATTCCACCCGGAAGCGCACACTATTACCGTGACCTGGTGAATTTGTGATCGTGCCAATCAATTTGGGTGTTGGGGAACCTCAGCCGGCAGATTCAGCCCGGGCGGAGAATTGACCCCCTACCCCCTGCCCAGCAGTAACCATCAACAAGGTTACTTGTGAGTCAAAGATGACAAAGACGGCTGGACACTCATTCACGCAGTAACTAATGCCCTTAGAGCACTTTCGATTCAACCGTCAACAGAACTCTGTGCCCCATCCTTTGTACGCACAAAGGGTGGGAGCCGCAGACATCTTTACTCAACCTGGTATTTTCGCCGCCTCTGTCACGACTGAACAGCTTGCGGAAAAACTCGATACGGCGAGGTTTCAACCCCCGCACAGGGTGCACAGCAATGAGGGCTTTGGCCCCTGAGTACACCATCCGCCATTTTCGTGTGAAATCCCGTTTCTTCCGCAACGTGTGAAGTCGTCGCCTGTTACAACCCTTGTCAATTCCTGTGCGCCGCGGAGAATCCGGCTGCTTCGCAGCGGTCGCAGTTGCCGCATGGGCCTGTTGAGTCTTCGCCGAAGTGGCGAAGCAGCACTTCGCGGCGGCATGTGCGCGATTCGGCGTACTCGCGCATTTGTTCGAGGCGTCGCTTGCGAAGCTGTTTGTAAAGCTCCTGCTGCTCTGCGGCGGCCCCTGTAATTTCAGGAAGTGATTGTCGGGTGTTAACCTGAATCTCGCCTGAATCGAGTTTGTGGGCTGCGCCCACCTCTTCCAATTTGTGAAGGATGTTGGTGAGCCTGCGCGAGGAGATGCCGGTCTCGCGGCTCAAATCCTTTGGATCCGCTCGGTTCTTATGATCTGAAAGCGCGCTGACGACGGATTCGAGATCATGCGCATCGACCGTTCCGCCGCCAGTCTTGTATTGCTGGGCTCCTATATCGTGGGCGCGATAGAAGAGCACGGCCTCAGCCGGCTTGCCGTCGCGGCCACCGCGGCCAATCTCCTGATAATAGGCTTCCAGAGACTCGCTGACATCGGCGTGGTAGATGAAGCGGATGTCGGGCTTGTCGACGCCTGTGCCGAAGGCATTGGTGGCCACGATCACGGGAGCAACGCCGCTCATGAACCGATCCTGAATCGCTTCCCGCTCTTTGGCTTTAAGTCCCCCGTGATAGAAGATGGCTTCGATGCCGCGACGATGTAAATCGGCGGCGATGGACTCGGCATTCTTGTGTGTTGATACATAGACGATTCCGGGCTTATCGGCGAATTCGACGCGGCGGAGAACAGCATCAATTTTCTCAGGTGCCTTGGAGAAGATGTCCACGCGCAAGAAGATGTTGGGGCGATCGAAATCATGGACGATGACCTGATCGACCCTATCGAGCACTTGCCTGGAACGGCTGGAGCGGGCTGTGGAACGGGACATGGGTTGCGTTTCTCAAACGCTCCATGATTCGACGCAGAAAAGGGGGCACGTGCTGCTTCGAGGCCGCGGTTTTCTCCGCCGCTGCGACCTCGAAGCTTGTCGAGCCTTAGCTTGCGCGAACTTGTTCGGTGTCGAGAGCCTCTCAGCAGCGGACGATCTTGGGCGAGTCGATGCTCTTGGTTGCGTTGCGCGTGTCGACGACCAACTGCGACTGGTCAACGATTAGGTTGTAGTCGTAGCTGGAGTGGTCGGTGACAATCACCACGGCGTCGTATTGGGCGAGATTATCGAGCGGGGTGTTGGTCATGTTCAGGTCGTAGTGGCGGCCCTGGCCGACCTTGGGGAAATAAGGATCGTTGTAGGCGACAACCGCACCTTTTTCGCGCAGCAATTCGATGATGGTGAGCGAGGGCGACTCGCGCAGGTCGTCGATGTCGCGCTTGTAGGCGAGGCCCAGCACCAGGATCTTCGATCCCTTGATGGATTTTGAATGCTCGTTGAGGGCGGCGGCGATCTGGTCGATGACGAAGTAGGGCATGGCGGTGTTGACTTCGCCGGCCAGCTCGATGAAGCGGGTGCGGAAGTCGAACTGCTTGGCCTTCCACGAGAGATAGAACGGGTCGATGGGGATGCAGTGGCCGCCGAGGCCGGGGCCGGGATAAAAGGCCTGGAAGCCGAAAGGCTTGGTCTTGGCCGCGTCGATGACTTCGTGAATGTCGATGCCCATGCTCATGCAGAGCTGCTTGAGCTCGTTGACCAGGGCGATGTTGACGCAGCGGTAGATGTTTTCGAGCAGCTTGGTCATCTCGGCGACGCGAGGGACTGCTGACGGGAACCACACGGCGGAAGATGGTGCCGTACAGCGCGGCGGCCAGTTCAGATGCAGCGGGGCCGCAGCCGCCGACGACCTTGGGAATGTCGTGGCGAGCGACGGTGTCGTTGCCGGGGTCTTCGCGCTCCGGCGAGAAAGCGACGTGAATGCCCGCTTCGTCGAGCGTGCGCGCTACTTTCAGGCCGAGCGGATTGCCGGCTTCGAGCAGCGGAACGACGATCTCTTCGGTGGTGCCGGGGTAGGTGGTGCTTTCGAGGACAATGAGCTGGCCCTCATGGATGTGCGGCGCGATGGACTCTACGGTTCCGATGACGTAGCTGAGGTCAGGTTCGTGATATTCGTTCAAGGGCGTGGGCACGCAGATGATGACGGCGTCCATGTGGGCGATCTCTGAGTAATCGGCGGTGGCGCGGAAGCCGGCCTTTTGCGCTTCCTGGATCATTTCGGGCAGAATGCGCACGATGTAGGAGCCGCCCTCGTTGAGAGTCCGCACCTTGTCGTGAGCGATATCGAAGCCGGTGACCTGAAAGCGCTCACCGCTGAAGAGCAGTGCCAGCGGCAGACCGACGTAGCCCATGCCGACTATGCCAATGCGCGCTTGCCGAGTCGCAAGCTTCTGTTTGAGCGATTCCAAAGAATCTGTGGCAGCAATCATGTTTCGATTGTATTGCCTGAGGATTTTCAGAAACAAACGTAGGAAGGTGACGAAGGTTATCGGGAAGGAATGTGGCCATGGTCGGTCCGATTGGCAAAAGAGCAGGAGTTGAAGGGTTAGGTGGCGTGGATAGTATTCTTTAGATTGTAGATCGCGTGCGGGATGTCAGGCCGGCGCTTGAGAGGAAATTTCTTTGGCAACCTATCTTGTGACGGGCGCAGCCGGTTTCATTGGGCGCTCGATAGCGGCTGCACTTCTGGCGCGAGGCGAAACGGTTCGCGGCATTGACAACTTTATTGCGGGCAAGCGCACCAACCTGATCGGGTTGGAGACCATGAAATTCGTGGAGGGCGACCTCACCGATCCGGCTGACTGTGCGAAGGCGTGCCAGGGAGTCGACGTCGTTTTTCACGAAGCGGCGCTGGCGTCGGTTCCGCGCTCGGTGGCAGACCCGGCCGCCACCAACCTGCATTGCGTTACCGCGACGCTGAACCTGCTGGTAGCTGCCCGTGAGGCAGGGGTGAAGCGGGTGGTGTATGCGGGATCTTCGGCCGCTTACGGCGACACACCCACACTCCCCAAGGTTGAAGGGATGCTGCCGAATCCCATCTCACCTTATGCCGTGGCCAAGCTGGCAGGCGAACACTACATGAGTGCCTTCACGCGCGTGTACGGGCTGGAGACGGTGGTGCTTCGCTACTTTAATGTGTTTGGGCCCTACCAGGACCCCACTTCGCACTACTCGGGCGTATTGGCGATTTTCTGTCGCAAGATGCTCGCAGGAGAACAGCCGACGATCTACGGAGATGGTGAACAGAGCCGGGATTTTACCTTCATCGAAAATGTTGTGCACGGCAATCTACTGGCTGCCACCGCGCCAGCCGAGAAAGTTTCAGGGCAAATGATGAATCTGGCCACGGGCATTCGATTCACGTTGAACGAAACTTTCAGGATTCTGCGCGATCTGACCGGATACAGTGGGGAGCCTGCATACGCAGCACCACGCGCGGGAGACGTTCACGACTCGCTGGCCGATATAAGGCGATGCGGGGAGCTGCTCGGCTTCAAGCCGATTGTGGACTTCAAGGAAGGGCTGCGGCGCACAGTGGAGTGGTACCGCTCGGGCGGGGGGCAAGAGTGCGCTTAAAAGCCTGTGGTTAAAGTCCAGTTTTGAAATGGCGCGACCTCACAGCCCGCGGAAAACCTCGATACGGAGGGAGGCGGGGGTTTCAACCCCCGCATAAGGTGTGCACAATCAACGAGGGCTTCAGCCCCGGACGTATACTTTGCACCATTCTCGGGGGAAGTCTCGCCTTTTTCCGCAGCCTCTTCAGTCGTGCCGTAAGTACCTCAGCATCGCTGCGGCTTTAGCCGCTGCGGCATGTTTTTTCAGATATTTTGATTTCTGCCACGGGCGCGCAGAGGGTGACGCGTGGAAGACGGCAAACCTCCTTGTGTGATGTACCTCACGAACATTCCGGGGCGTTTCTGGTGACACTGGGAATAATTCCTCCGCAGCGGCCTTGTTGAGCGTGCACGCCTTGGTTCCTGCAGGAAAGATGTTGGGACCGAGGGCCCTCGTACGTTGCCGAACGCTCCCGCCGCTCAGCTTGATTTGCCACACCCTTCTGTCGCGCAGTCGCAGGAGGGTACTGCTCGACGCGATTCTTCCACATCGCTTCACGCGTTGTGGACTGTGCTGGTTCGCCGGCGGCGCTTTGTCGCGAGCGTAATTGGCGGCCTGTTGCTCGCGTGCCTGCTGTATTGCCTGATTGCTCCCAATCAATATGAGGCGAGCGCCCGGATTGCTCTGGAGGGCGTTCCCGCAATGCCGCTCAGTCTCGACGCCTCAAATAACGGAGCTTCGGGCTCATTTGCCTCAGGGCAGACACAGCTTGAGACTTTGGCGAATGTGTTTCGCAGCGACCAACTGGCCTGGAGAGTGATTTTGAGCCAAAAGCTCTACCAGGCTCCGGGTTTCATGGGGAGCTTTGGACAGCGCTTTCCCGGATTTCGCCCCGATGTTCCGGATCCCGATGCACAGGCTTATCTCCTGGAGAGATTTCAACGACGACTCACGGTGCAGACGTTGCCGCGTACGCTGATTCTCCAGATTCGATTCCGATCGAAAGACCCAGCTTTGTCAGCCGCGGTCGTGAACGCGATGATTCGGGCTTATGTCGAGCAGGACACGGAAGCAAGGGTGCGGGCGACCGCGGATGCCACCGGCTGGCTGGACAGCCAATTACGCGCTTTGAAGGCGAGGGTCGACAGCGACGACCGACGGCTGATGAAGTTCCAGGAGCAGCATAGGCTGCTGGACACGCCGGAGATGCTCGCGAACGGGCATCCGGGCGACGTTCAGCATGCGGCGGCGCTGCTGGAGATCGATGAACTGGGCAGGGAACTTGTGGCCGCCACTTCAGATCGCATTCAGCGCCAGGCGGAGTATCGCGCCGCTTTGCGGGGGGACCCGGAGATGGTGCTGGCATCGGACCCCCGGCTGCAGAATGAGAACGGCAACTTCGCAACCGGCCTGCTGCAGCACCTGCGGAGTCGTCGCAGCGACCTGCAACAGGAACAGACGCAACTCAGCATGGAGCACGGCCCGAATTTTCCGCGAGTGGTGGAGATTCGAGGTGAGCAAGGAGATATCGACAGGCAGATCAAGGAGGAAGACGCCAAGCTGGTTGAGCAATTCCACAATGCTTTGCGAACAGCAGCCGATCGCGAGCAACTTGTGCGGCAGAGCCTGGCGCAAAGCTCCAGCGAAGGCATGAAGCTGAATGAAGCGGCAACTCAGTACGCTGTGATGCGTCAGGAAGCCGATGGAAGCCGCGAACTCTATATGCGGGCGATGGAGAAGTCCGCGGAAGCGGGTCTGAGCGCGGGTATCCATAGCTCGAGCATCTCCGTGGTTGATGCCGCTCGCCAGCCGGTGAAGCCGGTTGCTCCGGATTTACCGGTTTACCTGGCCATTACGCTGTTTGTCGCGCTGTGGTTGGCAATCGGGGGCGCATTGTTGCTGGATGGAATTCGTCCCTCGTCGTATGAGCTGGCACTGCTGATTCTGATTTGCGTCCTGGCGGATGGGACATCACGTGCCCAGGCGCCTACACCAAGCACGTCGGGTCTGCCGACGGGCGTGGCTCGCATTCCTCAATCCGCCGAGACGAAAAATCAGCCCAGTGCCCGCGAGGCGCCGACGGTTTGGAACAACGCGCAGAGCGAAATCCGGCTGGGCGTTTCGGCGAGTTCAGTTTCTCAAACGGCCATGCCCGCGCCCATCGCCGCGGGCGACGTGCTCGCGGTGAGCGAGTTTCACACTCCGGAATTTCATTCAACGGTGCGCGTATCGGACGCAGGAACGGTGATGTTGCCGCTGGCGGGAGAAGTGCACATTGGCGGAATGGACGAGCGGACAGCTGCGCACGCGATCGAGGCTGCGCTCATTGAGCGCGGAATGCTGCTGCACCCGCAGGTCACCGTGCTGGTGGCCGTCTATATGGGGCAGGACGTGAGTGTGCTGGGCGAAGTGGCGCATCCGGGGGTTTACCCTTTCACGGCTCACCACAGGCTGCTCGATTTGATCTCAGCGGCATCAGGCGTAGGCCCAGGCGCAGGCAGCCTGGTCACCATAGTTCATCGTGACGACCCCAAGACGCCGAATGCCGTGGTGCTCGATCCCACTGGCATCGATACGGCTTTAGAACACAATCCTGAACTTGAAGCGGGCGATACGGTGCAGGTGAGCCGCGCAGGCCTGGTCTACGTGATCGGCGATGTGATTCGCCCCGGGGGATTTCCGGTAGACCCCGTGCAGAGGCTGACAGTGGTGCAGGCTCTGACTCTGGCGTGGGGGCCGGCGCAAAATGCATCGCTCGGCAAAGCGCTGCTGATTCGGGAACAGAAGGGCGGGCGTACGCTTACGACGCTCAACCTGAAGCGACTGCTGCGCGGGCAGGATCCCGATCTGCCGATTCAGGACCACGACATCCTCTTCGTTCCCGACTCGACAGCCAAGAACCTCTGGAACCGGACCATGGAGTCGGTGATTCAATCCGCCGCCGGGGTCAGCATTTATGCGGGTCTGGTTTACTCGCAGAGGTTCTAGGGTGCGCCGCGCAGCCTGGGGCCTGTTGCTGTTGTTTGTGTTTGCCATTCCGTGGGAGTACTCCCTGGACCTCGGCGAACCGTGGGGGAACATCGCCCGAATCGTTGGACTCCTGTTGCTGCTGGTTGCCATTCCGGCGATCCTGCAGAGGGGCAAGCTACGCAATCCGGGCACGCTGCAATGGCTGGTGCTGGCCCTGTATCTCTGGTTTTGCCTGAGCTATTTCTGGACTATCGAGCCGCAGGCAACGCTCGAAAAGATGCGCAGCCTATTTTCAGGAGACGATGATTGTCTGGCTGGTATGGGAGTTTGCAGAAGACTCGCGCGATCTGCAGGCTCTGTTGCGCGCTGCTCTTGCAGGTTCATGGGTGCTGGCTATCCTGACCGTCGCAAATTTCGGTTCTCCTGAGGCGATTGCTTCGGGGCAGATTCGTTTTGCTGCTGTCGGGCAGGATCCGAACGACGTTGCGCGCTTTCTGGACCTTGGATTTCCCGTGGCCGCTCTGCTGACCGGATGGGAGACGCGCTGGCCGGCTCGATTACTGGTGATTGGCTATCTTCCCCTGGGATTCGCCGCGGTGTTGCTCACTGCTTCCCGGGGAGGTTTTCTTGCGGCCATTGTCGCGCTGGCTGGTTGCACTCTGCTGCTTTTTCGAAATCACATGCGAGCGGCTGTGGCAGGAGCGCTCGCGTTGCCAGTGGTCGGAGTTGCACTCTGGTTTGTCGCACCGCACGAGACATTGGAGCGGCTCACAACCATCGGTGAACAATTGCGTAACGGCGATCTGAACCAGAGGCTGAATATTTGGGAGGCCGGATGGCACGCGTTTGTGCAGGCGCCTGTGCTCGGGCATGGGGCAGGTTCCTTCGTGAGCGCTGCAGGGCTTGCGCCGACCGATACAGCGCACAACACGGCGCTTTCACTCCTGGTGGAGGGTGGAACCTGCGCTTTGATGCTGGCGGCCGCCATCGTGTTTGTCTCCGCCCGATCGGCATTAGCAACCAGAGGCGCTCTGCGGATTGCGTTGGTGACGTTGTTGTCGGTATGGGCCGTTTCGTCGCTGGCGGGAACAGTGGCGGAGAGCCGTACGACCTGGCTGCTTTTTGCTTTGATTGGGCTGGCCGCCCGCGTCGCCGCCGACGAGCCGGATGCACTGATGATTGCGGAATCCCGGCCGGGCGTGACAGGTGCGTTGAACGTTGATCCAGACGTGGTTCTCTAAATCAATGAGCGCGAGAAGTGGTTGGCTTATCGCCGATGGCGTAAACCGCCGCATCTTCAATGCGGCTGCCGCTGTGATTGTCGCTGGCATTGTCGTCAAGCTGGTTGCCACCTTCAAAGAGGTCACCGTAGCCGGTGTGTATGGGCGGTCTGACGCCATGGACGCGTTTCTGGCCGCGGCGCTGATTCCCGGACTTCTCATCAATCTCATCTCGGAGTCGATGAACCAGGCCCTGGTTCCGACGCTGATCCGGGTGAGGGAACGGGAAGGCCACGACCGCGCTCAACAATTGCTTTCGAGCGCGATGCTCTGGACGACTCTCTTGCTCGCGGCGGCTGCGGGCGTGATGGGGCTCTTCGCGCGCGCATTCTTTCCGCTGATTGCGTCGCATTTCCCGACGGCTAAACTCGACCTCGCGGTCCATCTTTTTTATGCGCTGTTGCCGGTAGTTGTGCTCACTGGCATCGCAGCCAATTGCACCGCTGTTCTGAATACGTTTGACCACTTCGCACTGTCCGCACTGGCGCCGGTGGTTACGCCATTGGCGATCCTGATTTGCGCACCGTTGCTCAGCGCACACATGGGCATCTGGGCGATGGTATACGGCACCCTGGCTGGAGCGCTGATCCACGCCGCGTGGGTGGCATGGATGATGGACGCGAGCGGCTATCGGTTTCGCCTCCGCTGGTATGGGATGAACAAAGCTGCGCGCGAGGTGGCGCATCAATACGGCCCCATGCTCCTGAGTAGCGTGGTGGCTTCGGGTGGGCTGCTCGTCGACCAGTCGATGGCGGCCATGCTCCCAGCGGGCAGTGTATCCGCACTCGTCTATGCCAACCGATTCGTCAGCGTGGTGGTCACGCTCCTGGCCGGCGCGGTTTCGTCCGCGGTTGTTCCATACTTTTCGACCATGGTGGCGCAGAATGACTGGGTCGCATGCCGCCAAACGCTGCGTACTTGGGGATGGCTGACGGCGTTTATTTCCACTCCGATCGCAGTGTCGCTGATTGCCGGGTCCCATTTGCTCATACGAATCGCTTTTCAGCACGGGGCGTTTGGCCCAGAGGACACCGCAGCCGTAACTCCGATTCTGGCTTTATATGCAATACAGATTCCTTTCTTCGTCTGCAGCCGGGTGTTCTATCGCTTTCTGGTAGCCATGCGCCGGACTGATCTGATTTTCTATTGTGGGCTGCTGAACCTGGGTCTTGACATCCCGCTTAACATAGTCCTGATGCGCCGGCTGGGTGTCGCCGGCATAGCCTTGGCCACATCTTTGTGGACCGTTAGCACATTTCTGTTTCTTTGGTATTGGGCCCGCAAGCTTCTTCGTGAAAGGTCGGAGGGGGCGCAATGATTCCGAGACCGGCACAATACCTGCTTCGCTTCGACGATCTCTGCCCCACCATATCGCGCACCAAATGGGAAAGCTTTCTTCCCTTGATCGAAGAATTTCGCATACAGCCGATTCTTGCAGTCGTTCCAGACAACCGCGATCCCAGTCTGCTTGTGTCGCAGCCGGATACCGAATTCTGGGAGCGCATGCGCGCAATGGAAACAGCCGGCGCAACCATCGCGCTGCACGGATACCAGCACACCTGCGACAGCCGCGGAGGTGGGCTGATACCGCTGCACAGCAGAACGGAGTTTGCGGGCGTGCCGCAGGAACTCCAGCGGGAATGGATTCATGCGGGGATGGAAGAACTTCGTAACTACGGACTCAATCCCAAGCTCTGGATCGCACCCCGCCATGGATTCGATCGCAACACCTTGCGTGCTCTTCAGCAGGAAGGAATCGGCTACCTGTCAGATGGCTTCGCCCGGATTCCTTTTAAGCGGGGCGGCATCACCTGGATTCCCCAGCAGCTCTGGGAGCCGGTTTACAAGTCGAAGGGTCTATGGACGATTTGTATTCACAGCAACTTCGCGGGTAAGGTGTTGGTGGAAAAGCTGCGAGTATTCCTGCAAACCTATGCTTCGCAGTTCACTTCGTTTGAGCGGGTACAGGCAGAGTATCGGCCTGCCGCCCTCGGTCTTACCGAGCGCCTGTACGAGAGCGTTTCGACCTGGCGTATCCAGCTTGCCCGCAGCTTGCGAGGCTAGAACTGGTTGCATAGTTCGTGTTTTGAAAGGGCACGGATTTATCCTTGCCGTGGAAGTCCCAGGAATCGCGGGCTTTAGCCCCTGAGGGATGTATTTCCTTGGGACTGAGCGGCGTTTGTGCAACCAGCTCTAGTCCGCGGCACGTGGCGAATCAGTGCGCGCGGCCCCAACGGAGGGGTAACGGATTTTGCTCCAGGAGCGTCCAGTAAAGGCTCTCCCAGCGGCTCAGTACCAGTTCCAGGTCATACCGCTCCATGACCGATTGCCGTGCGCGTTTGCCCATTGCGTTGCGCTCCTTCAACGGCGTTTCCATGAGGCGGTTCATTGCTGCGGCCAATGCTTCTGCATCCCCGGGTGGGGTCAGAATGCCGGTGTATCCGTCGACCACGACTTCCCGGCTGCCCGTCACATCCGTCGCGACGGCAGGCAACGCGCACGCCGCAGCCTCCAGCAATCCCATGGGGAGCCCTTCCCAGCGGGATGAGAGCACGAATCCGTCGGCGGCCTGCGACCAGCAGAGCATGTCGGGTTCGAAACCGAGAAACTGGATCCGGTGGGTCAAACCAAGTTCGGCCGCGAGATGACGCAAGTGACCATCCAGCGTTCCGTCACCAGCGATGACGAGACGCGCTGGTTCAGGAACCCGCAGCATGGCGCGGAGCAGAGCGGGATAGTCCTTCACCGGCTCCAGCCTGCCAACAGCGAGCCAGAGGAATTCATTGGTCAAACCGAGTTGGTTGCGGAGCGCTTTGCGCAGAAGCAGGTCGGGTTTCCATTGCTCGATGTCGATACCGTTGGGCACGACGGTGAGACCGCTTGGCGAGACCAAACGTGCCGATAGATACGCTTCAGCGACGGAATCGCTCACGGCGGTGACTTTATCGGGTAGCCAACTGCTCCCGCGATAACCGAACCTGCGGCTGAGCGTGCCCGTCGCCGAGGTATGGATGGTATCGAGGACCACACGAGTTGGCGAAGCAAGTCGCGACCAGCGGGCGAGCCATGCGGCGTGGGGCAGGTTTGCGTGGATAATGTCAGGCCGTTCACAAAGCAGCCAGCGATGGAATCGGATCCAGCCGCGCGGATCGGCAAGGCCCTTTCGCATCTCCAGGCTGAGGAATTCAACCCCTTCAGCGGCCAGTTCGCCGGCCACCTGTTCTCCTGTCCCTGCAAGCGCAACCATGCTTACGCGCCAGCCGCGTTTGGAGAGACCTTTGGCCAGCAGGATGACCTGTCGCTCAGCGCCGCCAATCCGGTCAAGGGTCGGGATCATGAGAGCGACCGAGCTCATGCGCAATTCTCAAGGAGCGTCGCGTCGATCAGTTCTTCGTACCGATGAATGGCATGATCAAGTTCGAACTCATTGATCCAGTCGTGGCAGAAGCGCTCGCCGGGCCGCAGCGTTTCAAGAGAGGCAGCCAGTGACTCGGCGAGGGCGCTGGCCGACACTTCGCGCGCCACTTGAACGCCCGGTTTATCACAAATGAGATCAACCATTCCGATCGAAGCGGGAAGAGCGGCAACAGGCAGTCCCGCAGCAGCGGCTTCAAGAAGTGCATTGGGCAGGCCTTCGTGACGCGATGACACGACAAAGAGAGAGGCCCCCGCGAAATACTCCGCCGGAGACTCAACATGACCCAGGAAGCACACAGCCGCATCGATTCTCAGTGCACGGCAGCGCGCTTTGAGAGCGTCCTCTTCCGGCCCTGCGCCGGCAATCGTCAAATCGGCGGAGGGATATCGCAGCTTGACGAGTGCCAGTGCCTGCAACAGCAAATCGAATCCCTTTTGGGCTGAAAGCCGGCCAACCGCGAGAAGGTGTGGTCCCGGACCAGTCCAACGATTGGGTGCGCTTGCAGCCAAAGTGCGGAGGCCCTCCAGATCCACTGGGTTGGGTAGCACGGCGAGTTTTTGCGGGGAGATGCCGATCTTGTTACGCATATCTTTTGCCATGGCAGGAGATTGGCAGATTACGCGATCGGCCCGTCCGTAAAGCATTCGGTACATGAGCGGCGTCCAGACAGGGAGTTCACCGGAGGCCAGGGAAGATGAAACGGTGCTGTTTTGCCGAATCAGAATGTGCGCTCCCGGAGGAAAGAACGGACGCAACAGCAGAACCAGAAAATTCAAGTGCGCCATGTTCGAGAGGACAAGATCGGGGCGCAGCCGCCAAATCAATCGAAGAAGAGCAAATACGCCGGAACGCACTCTGGGAGCGCCCAAGGCATGAACCGTAACCGAGGGAGGCACAGGCCGTCCGCAAGCGCTCTCCTGTGCGACCAGACCCAGGTGCAAATCGTATTTCTTAGCTGAAAGATTCTGCGCCAGGAGCAGGGTGACCTGCTCTGCGCCGCCTCCGCCGAGATGCGGGATTAACAGTAAAATCCTGGGGCGTTCCTTCATTGGCCTGTGTGTCAGAAATGTACAGGAGAGCGCGCAGAGGAGAAGTGACCTACCTCACAAGCGGTACTGCGTCAAAATGGTACATTTTCTTAGATTTCACTCAACATTCGCGCATTGGGTCCGGGCTTTTCTGAAATTAAGGGAGCTAGTTTTCGACGGGCTCAAATTATGCACTCGGCGCCAGTTGGAATCCTGAGTTGCTGACCGGTGCGTTGCTTTTGGATGCTACCCGGGGGTGAGAACCAGCAACAAGCAAGGAGTGCGGGCCCGATTCATGCTCGATTCCGAAAACGCTCAACACGCAAGAGATTTCCGCGCATTCTCGCCGGCCCCGCACATTGTGGTTGGAATCACCAGCCCTCAGACCTGCATGGTGCTGACCGGACGCCTCCGCGCGCTGCGCGAAGCAGGTTTTCGCGTGACCTTGATTTCTAGTCCCGGCGAACTTTTAGACCAGCTGGCCCAGCACGAGGGTGTTGAGAAATTAGCCGTTCCCATGGAACGCGGGATCTCGCCCCTCAAAGATCTCGTCTCATTCGTGAGGCTGTGGCGACTGCTGTGGAGAATCAAACCGGACATCGCCGAGTTCAGCACACCCAAGGCGGGACTGTTAGGCAGCATGGCCGCGCGTCTTGCCGGTGTGCCCAGGCGCGTTTACATGCTGCGCGGGCTGCGCCTCGAAACGGCGGCGGGCTTGAAACGACAGTTTCTGCTCATGGCGGAGCGAATGTCCGCACGCTGCGCGCACATTGTGCTTTGCAACAGCGCAAGCCTTCGGGGAAAGGCACTTGCTCTTCGAGTGGCGCCTGGATCCAAGTTGCAATTGCTCGGCCCCGGCAGCAGTAATGGAGTCGATATTGAGCGTTTCTCTCCGGGCCTGACCGATTTGCGGGATCGACTCAATCTGCCAGTCAAGGCGCCGGTGCTTGGCTTCGTGGGCCGGCTGACCGAGGACAAGGGGCTCCCCGATCTGATTGTTGCGTTCGACTTGATTCTGGAGAAAAGACCAGACGCGTACCTGCTGTTGGTAGGCTGGTTCGATGCCTCTGAAGATGCGCTTGACGCGCAACTACGCGCGCGAATCGAGAACCATCCCCGGATAATCTGCACTGGATATCTGGAAAATACGGCCCCATTCTACCGGGCGATGGATTTGTTGATTCTGCCCACGTGGCGGGAGGGATTCCCGAACGTCGTGCTGGAGGCTGCGGCCACAGGCATTCCCGTGATTACCACGTTCTCTACCGGAGCGCGGGATGCCGTGGTGCCGGAAGTGACGGGGCTCTTGATTCCGCCCGGCTATCCGCAGGCGATTTGCGAGGCAGTGCTCAAGCTTCTTCGAGATCCGGAGCTTCGCAAGCAGATGGGTGTGGCTGCGCGCTCCAGGGTCATTGAGCATTTTGTCAATGAGCATATCCTGGGGCTGACGGCTGCGTTTTATAAAAGCCTGCTCAGGCCGCCTTCGGACAAAAGCGGTCAAGAGGTGGCGCCTATGGATTCGGTACTTCCGTTATAGTGACAGCCGGCGGATCCATGTTCTCGGGCGGGGCTTGCACAGTGTGCGCACCGGCCTGGGATGCATGAAGTACATCACCGGGCACGATGCCCATGACCAGGGTGGCGGCAGCCGCAAACAGCAGCGCCGCACCTACGGCAACGCCAACCTGCGGTGCAGTGGCTGGTGCATGGCCATTGTGCTCGAGGGGGCGTTGCGCTGAGGCAAAAGCAAAGCGCAGATAGTATGCCGCCGCCAGACCCGAGTTCAAGAGGCCGATGATGGCAAGCCATACCGCGCCCCCGCTTACGGCTGCGGAGAATGAATAAAACTTGCCGAAGAAGCCGCCGGTGAAGGGAATTCCAACCAGCGAGACCAGGAAGAAGATGAGCAGCCCGCCCAGAAGCGGTGAGCGGTAGATGAGGCCGCGGAAGTCCTGGATCAGGGGCAGTTCTTCGTCATACCCGCTGGCCAGGGTGACGACGGCGAAGATGCCTACGTTCATGGCCGCATAGGCCGCGATGTAAAAGCTGGCGGCGGCGATTCCGCTGGAACCGAGCCCGGCGAAGGCGGCGAGCAGGTACCCCGCATGCGCGATGGAGGAGTAAGCCAGCATACGCTTCACGTTCTGCTGGCGAAGTGCGGCCAGATTGCCGACGGTCATGGAAAGCACGGCAACGACCCAGAGCAGCGGCCCCCATACGGAGCGCAGCGAGGGAAACATTTCATACGTCACGCGCAACAGGAGTCCGAAGGCAGCAGCTTTTGGCGCCGTAGACAGGAGCGCTACCACCGGCGAAGGTGCGCCCTCGTAGACGTCTGGGGTCCACACATGAAAGGGCACGGCCGAGACTTTGAAGAGAATCCCGACCAGCATCATTGCCAAAGAGGCCAGAACCAGCGGCGAGTTATGCGCCGTAGGCAGTTTCTGCGCGATCTCATAGACCTGCGTGGTTCCGGTGGCGCCAAAGACGAGGGCGATTCCGTACAGCAGGAAGGCGGTGGCGAAGGAGCCAAGTAGAAAGTACTTGATGGCGGCTTCGGGACTGCGGCCGGTCTCTTTGCGATAGCCGGCCAGAACATAGGTGGAAATAGAGGAGATTTCAAGAGCAATAAAGACCAGCAGCAATTCGACCGCACTGGTCATCAGACACATGCCGACTGCGCCGAAGACAACCAGCGCGTAATACTCGCCCTGATGATGGCTTTTCTCAGGGAGGCTGTCCATGGCGAGCAGAATAGCGACGAGCACGATGCCGCAGATGAGCGCGTGGAAGAAAACGGTGAATGGGCTGGATTCGACTGTCTCGTAGAAGCCGGTACCCACAGGCAAGGAGAGTTGCCACAGACTCGTCCACAAAGCCAGAGTGGTTCCAAAGGCGGCGACCCATCCCAGCCCCCGTCGATGCACTCCGGGGGGCAGCGAGGCGTCAATGAGCATGATGAGGACGCCGGTGAGGGTAAGGACGACCTCCGGAAGAATGCGAAGGATGCTGGGAACAGAATTCATCGCCCTCCCTCCTCTTCCATCGAAATGCTGAGGCTGGATTGGGGCAAGATGTTCATTCCTTGTATTTCGGGTACGCTCACTGCGGGTGTGCCGATACGATTTTCAATGGTTGGTATCCAAAGGGACGGCACCAGCCCCAGCACGAGCATCAGTACGGCGAGCGGCCAAAGGACGGCCAGTTCACTGGGTCGGAGGTCAATCGCAGGCTTGGATGCGGCCATTTCGCTCTCAGGCCCATAGAAGAGCCGCTGCACCAGCCAGAGCATGTAGGAAGCGCTCAGAATCACTCCCACGGCCGCCGCAACGGTCCAGCTTCGGCTCGCTCCGGTAAAGGTGCCGGAGAGGATCAGGAACTCACCCACAAAGCTGTTCAACATGGGCAGGCCAATGAGCGCCAGGGATGTGATGACGAAGAGAGTTGCGGTTTGCGGGATTTTGGCTGCGAGGCCTCCATAGGAGGCAATTTGGCTGGTGGCGTAGCGAAGTTCCAGCAACGCGAAAAGAAGAAACAGGGCAGCATCGATCACGCCATTATTGAGAATCTGGTAGACAGCGCCATCCCAGCCGGTAAAGGTGAGCCCATAGATGCCCAGTGTGATGAGACTGAGATGGCCGACGGATGCGAAGGCGAGAAGGCGCCAAAAGTCGCGCTGTACCAGGGCAAGACACGCTCCATAGAGAACGCCGATGACGGCCAGGGCAATGAGAAGCGGCGCAATGGCGCGCGCCTGCACGGGGAAAAGCTCCACATGAAAGCGAAGCATCGAGTAGAGCCCCAGTTTGCCGGCAACCACCATCGCCATGGCCACGGGTGCTTCGCTGAAGGTGTCCGCGATCCAGCCATGCAACGGGAAAACGGGCACTTTGACGGCGAAGGCGAAGAGAAACGCCAGCGCGACCCAGTAGAGCGCTCCGGCGGGGAGCGAACCGCTGGTGATGAGTACCTGCAGCTCAGAGAAGTTGAAAGTGCCGGTGCGGGCATAGAGCCACAAGATGGCCACCAGCAATGGAGCGGAGGGAATAAAGGTGTACAGGAAAAATTTGATGGCAGCCTTTGGACCATCTTTACGACCGTACATGGCAATCAGAATCGCCATGGGAACCAGCGAGAGCTCCCAGAAGCCGTAGTAGACCATCAGGTCAAGGGAGATGAAGACGCCGAACATGGCCGTCTGTTGCACGAGGAAAAGCGCATAGAAGATCTTGCGCCGCTCCTTGATCGCATTCCAACTCGCCAGCACACCGACCGGGGCGAGCAAGCCGACGAGCACGACCATCCATACGCTGAGCCCGTCGACACCCACGTGGTAGTAGATAGCAGGGTTCTCGATCCAGGGGCGATTGATCTCAAACTGAAAGCCGTGCTGGCCGAGAACAAAATGTGCCGGAAGATGCAGGGTAAAGCCGAAGGTCACGAGGCTTGTGAGGAGCGCAATCCAGGCAGGCAGCTTGCCGCGATCGGGCAGGATCGCCACCAGGACCGCCCCGGCCAGTGGGACCAGCAGGATCAACGTGAGAATTGAATCGTTCAATGCCATCTCTTAATGCCCCGCCATCCCAAGGTGAACTCCGAAGAAACCAGCCAGCACCATGTTCCAGGGAACCAGCACAAACAAGAGGAATGCAGCAGCTCCCAGAGCCAGCCATCCTGCATAAGACCGCAGATTCCCCGACTGCCACCTCTGAAGGATCGCGCCGGCCAATGTGGCAATTCCTGCAAGCAGCCATGCGAGTCCTCCGAGGACGGCGACGTCGACAACCCACTCCAAAACGAACTTGGAAAACCCGAGAAGCGGTTTGACCACCGCGAATCCATAGATCTCATCGACGTAATACTTGTGAAGCAGAAGCTTGTACCCGGGAGAAAACGCAGCGGCGAGCTGTTGAGGCTGCTCAGGCCGTTGGCGATAAAGCCGATCGGCGATGAACCAGCCGATCGCCGCGACTAAAACCGCAAGAACGCTGAGGCCGATCTCGAGGCCGGTGCTGCCGCTTTCGACTGCAGCGAATTCGCCGACGGAGGGAGAGAGGTAGGCGCTAAAGCGCTCGATGCCGATCCATCCGCCGCAGACTGAAAGCACGGCAAGGATCACAAGGGGCGCCCGCATGGACCATGGACTCTCATGGGGATGCGCATCGTGGTTGCGCAATTCGCCAAAGAAGGTCATGTACCAAAGCCGGAACATGTAGAAAGCCGTGAGCATCGCGGTGACAAGGCCGACGAACCAGAAGATCTTGCCGGTTGTGCCTTGCAGGAAGGCCGCATAGAGAATGGCGTCTTTTGAGAAAAAGCCGGCGAACGGGAAGAATCCGGAGATGGCGAGCACGGCTGCGGTCATGGTCCAGAACGTGACCGGCAGCTTGGTCCGCAGGCCGCCCATTTTGCGCATGTCCTGCTCGCCGCCCATGGCGTGCATTACGGACCCCGCCGCGAGGAAGAGCAGCGCCTTGAAGAAGGCGTGCGTTATGAGGTGAAAGATTGCCGCCGAGTAAGCCGCTACACCGCATCCGAGGAACATGTAGCCAAGTTGCGAAATAGTCGAGTAGGCCAGCACACGCTTGATGTCGTTTTGCACCAAGGCGATGGTGGCGGCAAACAAGGCGGTGGCCGTACCGATGATGGCCACGATGAGGAGAGCGAAAGGCGAGTGGTCAAAAAGGAAATGAGTACGGGCAATCATGTAAACGCCCGCAGTGACCATGGTGGCGGCGTGAATGAGCGCTGAGACTGGAGTGGGGCCCTCCATCGCATCGGGCAACCAGACGTAGAGCGGCAACTGCGCGCTCTTGCCCGTTGCGCCGAGCAGGAGACTCAGGCAGGTGGCCGTCAGAACGCCCCCGGTCCATGCCGGGCTTGCGGCAAGCTTGGTGGCAATCTCGCTGAAGGTGAGCGTACCGAAGTTGGCCAGCAGCAGGAACATGCCGATAAGAAAGCCGAAGTCGCCGATGCGATTGGCGATGAATGCTTTCTTGCCTGCGTCGGCTGCCGTCTTCTTCTCATACCAGAAGCCGACGAGCAGATAAGACGCGAGACCCACGCCTTCCCAGCCGACAAACATCAGCAGGGCGCTGCCTGCCAGCACCAGGAGGGTCATGAAGAAGAGGAACAAGTTCATGTAGCTGAAATAACGCCAATATCCCTTGTCCTCGTCCATGTAGCCGACGGAATACACATGAATCAGAAAACCGACGCCCGTGACGACCAGGAGCATGACCAGCGAGAGATGGTCGAGCACGAAGCTGAAGTCGACGTGGACCAGGCCGGCGTTAATCCATTGGCCATAGGTCTCGACATGGGGCAAGGCGAGCCCGGATGCGGATGCGATAGCGGCGTTCAACACGACGCCGAATGCCCCGAGGGGAGCGAGGAGGGCGATCGCGGTCACCAGGGACTTCGGCAAGCGACGGCCAAGAGTTCCGTTGAGCACGAACCCGGCAAAGGGCAGCAGCGGAATCAACCAGAGATGGAGAGATTCGTTCATAGTTTCATCAGATCGATTCGGTCGACGGCCAGGGTAGCGCGGGCCCGAAAGACAGCAATAATGATGGCGAGGCCCACGGCAGCTTCCGCAGCGGCCACCATCATCACGAAGAAGACAAAGATCTGCCCCTTCACCGCGTGCCACTGGTGGGCGAAGGTCACAAAGGAAAGGTTCACGGCGTTGAGCATCAACTCGATGGACATGAAGACCGTGATGAGGTTGCGCTTAATAAGGAAACCGACGACCCCGAGCGAAAACAGCGCAGCGCTGAGGAGCAGATACCAGGAGAGCGGAACTTCCTGAGCGAATAAGGAATTCATTTGCCGGCCGTCCTTTCTGCGTCAGTGTTCCGGGCCAGCGCGACCGCGCCGATGATGGCGATGAGGATGAGCACCGAGGTGACTTCAAAGGGCAGGAGCAGCTTGGTAAAGAGCACGATGCTCAGCGCCTGCGTAGACGTGATGCCGTCACGCAGCGCCGCCGAGCCCAGCCCCTGCATGTGCAGAACCATCGTTGTAACCACGCCCAGGATGGCCACGACCGCGGGAAAGCCGATGATGGCTGCGGCGCGGCTGCCCAGGGTGCGCTCTTCGCGTCCCGCGTTGAGCAGCATGACCACAAAGACGAACAGCACCATGATGGCGCCGGCGTAGACGATGACTTGCGCAGCAGCCAGGAACTCAGCGCCGAGCAGGAGGTAGAGCACGGCCAGCGAAGTCATGACCACGACCAGCGAGAGGGCACTGCTGATGGGATGACTCTGAAGCAGGAGGTTGATGGCTCCAGCAAGGCAGAATCCGCCAAAGACGATAAAGAGAATCAGGTGCATCGTTCCGTCTTTAAGATGAGCGAGGCCGCAAAAGAACCGGCCGGTTGAGGGAAGGCACTGGGAGCAGGATTTAATGCTCCGGAAGCCCCTTCCGATTGTACTTGAGCGCGCCTCGGTTACTCCTCGTTGACAAGTCCGCGAAAAGCGCGGAGATCTAGGAGCTTTTGAGCGCTCCTAACGATAGGCAAGCCAGAGGCTTGTCCCCACGATATTCAAGATGGCCAGCGGCATGAGATAGCGCCATCCGAAGTTCATCAATTGGTCGTAGCGGAAGCGCGGAAGCGTTCCGCGCACCCAGACGTAGAGGAAAAGGAAACTAAACACCTTGAGAACGAACCAGAAGATCGGCAGGAAAGCCTGCAGCAGGAAGTTATCGGGAAGTTTGATCAAGTTGCCGAAGGGGCTGGTCCAACCGCCAAGAAAGAGCAAGGTCGCCACGCAGCCCACGGTGATCATGTTGGCGTATTCGGCCATGAAAAACATGGCGAACTTCATCGAACTGTACTCGGTGTGATAGCCCGCGGTGAGTTCACTTTCGGCTTCGGGTAGATCGAACGGCGAGCGGTTGGTTTCAGCGTAGGCCGCCATCAGGTAGATGAAGAAGGCAACGAACTGCAGACCGCCGAAAAGATTCCAGCTCCGGATGCCGTGAGCCGACTGGTTCTCGACGATGACGCGCAGATTGAGCGAGCCGGCCTGAAGTACGACTCCAACCAGGGAGAGGCCCAGTGCCAGCTCATAGCTGATCAACTGTGCCGAAGCTCGCAGTGAGCCGAGAAGAGAATACTTGTTGTTCGAAGACCACCCTGCGAGCGCTACTCCGTAGACGCCGATCGAGGTGATGCCCAGAATCACGAGCAGGCCGATGTTGACGTCGGAAATCTGAAAGAAATGAAAGCCGCCAGGTCCGGTTACCGCTGGGTTGCCAAAGGGAACGACGGCGATGGAGATTAAAGCGCAGCTCAAAGCGAGGATGGGGGCGAGAAGATAGAGAGGCTTATAGACGCTGGTTGGAACGATGTCCTCTTTGAGAAATGACTTTGCTCCATCGACCAGCGGCTGCAACAAGCCGAAGGGGCCAACGCGGCTGGGACCCCAGCGATTCTGGATGCGACCTACAAGCTTGCGCTCAAGCAGCACGGTGTAGGCGACGCCCATCAGCATCACCACGGTCACGACCACCACTTTGAGCAAGCTCCACAGGAAAAATTCAACAATCGTCACAGTTCTTCAGCCTCTCTTGCCACACTCGTAATTAATCCGATGCCGATTCTGCCAGTTCGTGTGCTTGGTACTGCTCCAGTTCGTTCAATGCCAGGCTATAGCGGCTCAATGACCCGGAGGTGAAGAGTCCATCGTGCGCAGGGAAAACCAAATCAGGCCCCGTGAGCGCGGAGAGCGGCACGAAGCCCGGCTCGGTGGGCACGTCGTTTCCGCCAAAAAGGTTGAGCCGGTCCAGCGTGTAGGCGGGAACCAGCCGTTCGATCTCGTCCAGTACAGCAAGCGGATCGAAAGGACTAAGCTTCGGTTCCAGACCACGAGCTGCAAGCCAGACGGCATGGCGATCGGCCTCGCCAGATTGTGCGCCGCGCGACTGGCCCAGGTCGCCTTTCACTCCACCCTTGCCGAAGGGAACGAGCGTCTTCACGTCCACACCCATGGCGCCGGCCAGGCGAACCAGAATTTCGAAATCCGGTTTCACGCCGGCGCGATCAGCAGCCTTGCGCGTCAATTGCACGTCGCCGAAGGTGTTGGTTACGGTGCCGCTCTTCTCGTAGAGACTGGTAGCTGGAAACACCACATCGGCGAGGGCTGCCGTCTCGGTGAGGAAGATGTCCTGTACGACGATAAAGGTGTTCCGCAATGTTGTCGGATCGATCTTCAGTTTTGCCACTGGATTTGCGCCGACGACAAGCAATCCGCCGAGACCGCCGTTGGCGGCTGCCTCGAACATTTCGGGCTGCGTCATTCCCGGAACTGTGGGCATTCCCGGATACTCTGCGGTGAAATCGCCCGGCGTGTTCACCGGAACATAGCCGGGAAGCAGATCGGGCAAGAGTCCCATGTCGGCGGCTCCGCGCGAGTTTGCGTGGTCGCCCAGGTAAGCAAAGCGCACATTGCCTTTTTTGAGGCCCCAGCTTACGAGTTCAGCGATCTCGGCGCCGCGATACTCCTGACCCAGAATCACGAGGAGAGATTCTTCGGCCTGTAGCGCTTCGCGGAAAGCTGCATTGCTCAGCGTTGCATCGCTGCCGCTGAGATAGCCTGCGAGCGCAGTGTAGCCGTTGGCTGGGAGGCGAAGGACAGCCTTTGCTTGCCGCTCGAGCTTGATCGCGTTGGCATTGGCAATATAGAGTCGCGCCTTATTCAGCCGCACATTGGTGCGCAGATTCCATGCCAGCAGCGGGTGCTCATCGGTTGGATTGCCGCCGACAAGCAGGATCGCCGGAGCCTTGCCTGCATCTCGAAGGCTGGCGGCTATGCCCATGTGTCCCGCCATTGCGCGTGCAAATCCTGCGTAGTCCGTCGTCCGCTCGTGATCGATGCTGTTGGTTTTGAGAACGGAGCGGGCGAACTTTTGCAGGAGGTAGTTCTCCTCGTTGGTGGTGCGATTGGAGCCGACAATGCCGATGGCTGCGCCGGACCCGCGGTGCGGGCGGCTGTCGCGAATCTCCTTGAGCTTGTTCGCGGCAAATCGCAGCGCGTGCTCCCAGGTAGCCGGCTCTAGATTGCCCTTGGAGTTACGCACGAGAGGCTTGGCAAGGCGGTCGGGGCTCTCGACAAAGTCGAAACCGAAACGGCCTTTCGCACAAAGGAATTCGCCGTTGATTCCGCTCTTGTCGCGGTTATCGGCACGGATAATCTGAGACCCTTCATTCGACTGGCGGATTCCGAGGGTTACCTTGCATCCATCGCCGCAGTGGGTGCAAACGGCGGCCACGTGATTCATCTCCCATGGGCGCGTCTTGTAGCGGTAGCTGCCGCTGGTCAGCGCGCCTACGGGGCAGATGTCGATGCACATGCCGCATTCTTCGCAGTTGAGTTGATCATCGCGATTGGGAACGATGACAGATCTGACGCCGCGGTTCTGCACGCCGAGCGCCCAGACATCCATGCCTTCGCCGCATATGCGAACGCAGCGATAACAAAGGATGCAGCGGGGACGGTCGTAAAAGACGGCAGGGGACCACTGCTGCTCGTCGCGGTGATGCTTTGCTTCTTCGTAGAGGCTTTCGCCTGCTCCGTACTTGAAGGTCATGTCCTGCAATTCGCACTCGCCACCGGCGTCGCAGACCGGGCAGTCGAGAGGGTGATTGCCCAGCAGCAGTTCGATAGTGGCCTTGCGGGCCTGTGCAATTTCAGCCGACTCGGTAGTGAAGACCTGGCCCTCGGCGACGGTGGTGGTGCAGGCAGTTTGCAGCTTAGGCACTTTTTCCTGGCGCACGACACACATGCGGCAGGCGGCGCAGAGGCTGATGCCGGGGTAGTAGCAGAAAGCCGGAATCTCGATACCTGCCTTGCGGCAAGCCTCAATCAGCAGGGTCCCCGCAGGTGCGGTCAGCTTCTTTCCATCGACTGTGAAGGTTACGTCTGCCATTCGTTCGCCTATTTCCGCTTTGGTTTCCGGTCCATGATTGTTCCGACGGATTCCTTCACGATCTCTCTAAAGAGCGCCTCGTGAGCCTCAATATCACTCAGGCCTAAACCCCTAAAACGGAACTTGTCCTTGTTCGCTGCTGTTGTTGATTTCAATGGCTCCGGGTTAAATTTCTCCCTCTTTGCTCTCTCAAGGAGATCCTTTGATCGAATGAAGAAGGATACCCGGTTGTTCCGCACCCTAGCGGCGTTGCTGTTTGGCCCGGATTCGATTTTCAGCGCAACGTAATCAGCATTCTCCTTCGGCTCAAGGACTCGATCGCTCAACTCCACGATCTTAGCCGCAACTTTCAAACGATCTTCCCTGCTCATTTCGCTCCTCAAGATTCGTGCTGGAAGTGGAGGAGGCACAACCGGCGTGCGCATCGGCTCGATTTTGACTACCTTACCTACGCGCATCATTTCTTCTTTTTTGTCTAACTCCTTCATTCGAGCATCTGTATCTCGTGTCATCCTCATCCCCCCTTAGACCAAAGCCACTTCTACGTGTTTGGCGAACGGGCAGGGCTTCCCGTTCAGGTGATCTTCAAACTCCTTGCGGAATTTCTTGACAAAGCCGATGGTCGGCATGGCCGCTGCGTCGCCGAGAGGGCAGAAGGTGCGGCCCAGCATGTTTTCGGCCAAGTATTGAATGTTGTCGATGTCTTTGGCTTCGCCGAACCCCGCGTGGAAGCGCGTCAGCGATTTCTTCAGCCAGTCTGTTCCCTCACGGCAGGGAATGCACCAGCCGCAGCTTTCGTGCTGATAAAAGCTGATGGTGCGGAGTGCGAACTCGACCATGCAGGTGTGGTCGTCGATGACCACGACGCCGCCTGAACCGAGCATCGAGCCAGCTTTGCCGACCTGATCGAAATCCATACCGACGTTTTCAATTTCTTCCGGCAAAAGCACGGGCGTCGATGAGCCGCCGGGAACAATCGCCTTCAACGTGCGGCCTCCGCGAATGCCGCCGCCGACCTCGTAGATCATCTTCTTGAGGTTATAGCCCATCGGGAGTTCATAGACGCCGGGCCGTTCCACATGACCGCTGAGGCAGAACAACCGAGTGCCGCCGTTGCGCGGGGTTCCCACCGCGGCGTATGCCTCGCCGCCCATGTCGATGATGTGCGGTACCGTGGCGATGGTCTCGGCATTGTTGATTACGGTCGGGCCGCCATAGAGACCCACGACGGCAGGAAACGGAGGTTTGATGCGTGGAATTCCGCGCTTGCCTTCGAGCGACTCCATGAGCGCCGACTCTTCGCCCACTTCGTAGGCGCCTGCGCCGGTTTGCGTGATGATCTCGAATTCAGTCTCGGAGCCGAAGATTTTCTTTCCAAGAAAACCCTTGGCGTAGGCATCGGCGACTGCCTTTTCTACGATTTCGAGGAGGTAGCGATATTCGCCGCGGAGATAGATGAACCCAAGTTTCGCACCGATGGCGAGACCGGCGATGATGGTGCCCTCGATGACAGCGTGTGGATCGTGCAGAAAGATCAGGTGATCCTTGCAGGTAGCGGGTTCACTCTCATCGCCATTGACCAGTACGTACTTCGGCTTGGCGCTCTGTTTGGGAACGAACGACCACTTCATCCCGGTGGGAAACCCCGCGCCTCCGCGGCCGCGCAGGTTGCTGACTTTCATCTCGTTGATGATCCAGTCGGGGCCTTGCGCAAGGCATTTTTTCGCGGCCTCGTAGCCGCCCAGTTCGATGTACTTGTCGATAGCCGCTGCGCCCTTGCCAAAGCGGCCGGTCACGATTTTCACTTCATCGGGATGCGAGACCAGTCTAGGCATGGGTGGCCGTCCCTTCTGTGCTGGCCTTACCGCGATATTCAGCGAGAAGATTCGAAACGTCTTCGGGATTCAACTCGTCGTGAAAGGCATAATTCACCTGGATGGCCGGAGCCCAGGAACAGGCGCCGATGCATTCGACTTCTTCGAGAGAGAAGAGCCCATCCTGCGTGATGCCTTTGTCTCCGATTCCGAGTTCCTCCTGAAAGCGATCGAAGAGTTCGTAGGCTCCGCGCAGCATACAACTGATGTTGGTGCAGACCTGCACGTTGTATTTGCCAACGGGCTTGAACCGCAGCATGGAGTAATACGAGGCTACATTGCGTACGTCGAGTTCGGTGATCCCGATGCGATTTGCCACCTCGGAGATCAGGGAGTCAGAGAGGTAGCCGATCTCGTCCTGTGCATAGAGGAGCATGGGCACAAGGGCAGAGCGCCGCATGGGATATTTCTGCGTCAGCGCGTCAAAGCGGGCAGCCAACTGCGGCGAAAAGATGGTCATGGTCTCATTACTCATTGCATCAACTCCCGGGCCCACGCTTCTCCCGCCATGTCCAACTCTTCCTCGGGTCCATTGGCTTTGCCCGATCGCAGTGTTCCAGCTTCAGTCAACTCAAGCTCTCCGCTTCTTCCATTCTCTCGCTGCCAGGTCACCCTTGAACCCGTCCGTCGCAGATCGAGCCAATTTTCGCCGTGCCGTACCATAATTTGCTCTTCGCCCAGTTCGACGGTTGCCTGACGATCCCGGTTCAAACCATGCGCCGCGGTATAACTGCGGAGAAGGGAAGCCATCGATACCCAAAGTTCGCCGTAAACGTTCAATGCGACATCACTCAAAATAGCCCCGAATCATTCCCGCAAGGACGATCTCCGCAATTTCTTTGGGAGCGAATCTTCCGCTGGGCTGCTTGCCGGGTTCAAGCTTGCCGGCGATGGTGCCCGACGGAGTGAAACCGACACAAAAGGCCAGCTTTTTGGGCGGAATCGGTGTATCCCCAATCTGCTCCATCACCATCTCTACCGCGATCATCGAATTGAGTTGATCGAAGTTCACCTCGCAGGACGAGGCCCTGCCGTACGTCAATCGAACCTGTGTATCGAACCGTTTTTGGTCGATCGTGATTCCACCGGTTTTGTGCCCGGTAAGGAGACCGTGCTTTGCAAGCTCGGGATTTGCTTTCGTAATCTCCTCGGCCAAGCTGAACTCGATGCTCTTAAAGAAAACGAGGGAAGCTTCATCCCGCTTCTGCTTTTCGATCGCTGCAGTGACTGCTGCATCCTGCTTCGCCTTCTCTTCTTGTGCAATCTTCTCGTAATCGATCATGAATCTCTTCCGCCTGTCGGCCGGCCTGGTCTTCAATACAATTCGACAAATTCGCCTGCGCTCTCGATTCGGCTTATGGCCTCGTATCCCGCGCGCGGTCGAGCACCACCGCCCGGTTTTGATCCGTTCCATCCCGCCCCAGGATCATCGGTGAGTTTTCTCGGACAATTCTTCAAGCTGTGCCTGGATTTCCGTGGTGACCAGATGTTTCCACAGCAGTTCCGCGATTAGCCGGGGACGGATCTTATCTTTGTCCGGCATCCCTTCAAACCATAGCCATCCACACCGGGTGAAGTTGAGTTCCGATGCGCGATCCCGTTGCGGATGAAGAACAACTTCAATGACGCCGTAATGTACGACGCCTTCGAACATGGCAGATCGCTTGGTGATCTGAATGAAGAGCCAACCCGGCGGATGATTGGCGAATATCTCAACTTTGGTGAAACTCGATGAGAGTGTCAAAGTGGAAAGCTTGTGCGCGGCGTCCCCGCGCAAAACCTCAAGTTTGATCCCGAGTGCGTCAAATGTTGAACCGAAGATTCCGGATTCGGAGGCATTTACCTTGTACTTTTCGGCCATCTCCAAATCCGTCTCAAGATGATGGATTACGTTGTCGAGGAAAGTGAGTGCGATTTGCGAACGCTCATCAATCGTCGAGGCGTATGGATCCTTTTCAATCGTGTCTACGAGGTTCATCTGTCGATCTCTCCGAGCACAATGTCGATTGATCCGATTACGGCGACGACATCAGCAAGCATTTTGCCTTTGCACATGGTCTCCAGGGCCTGCAGCGTGGCAAATGACGGATTACGCATGTGCACCCTGTAGGGTTTTGCTGTGCCGTCGGAAACAACATAGTAGCCCATTTGACCGCGCGGGCTCTCGATGCCCTGATAAACTTCGCCCGCAGGCACTGCAAATCCTTCGGTCACGATCTTGAAGTGATGGATGAGGGCTTCCATCTGCGTCTTCATCTTCTCGCGATCGGGCAGCACGATCTTGGGCGCGTCCGCTTTGATCGGTCCTTCGGGCATTCCATCCAAAGCCTGCTGGATCATCTTTACGCTCTCGCGCATCTCTTCCAGCCGAACCACGTACCGTGCCCAGCAATCCCCTTCGGTGGAGATGGGCACTTTGAATGGGAACTTCTCATATCCGGAGTAGGGCATGTCGCGCCGTAAATCGAGATCGACTCCTGAGGCACGCATGGGAGGACCTGTCACCCCGAGTGCAATTGCATCCTCTGCAGAGAGATAGCCGACGCCCTTCAAGCGGTTGATGAAGATTGGATTGCCGGTGAGAAGATTGGAATACTCGTCGATCTTCTCGGGAAAAGTCTTGATGAAAGCCTGCACGCGCTCAAAGAAGCCAATGGGCGGTTCCATCGCCAGACCACCGACCCGGAAATAGCTCGTCATCATCCGCTGGCCGGCAACGGCCTCAAAAAGCCGCAGGATATCTTCGCGTTCGCGGAAGGTGTAGAGGAAAACGGTGAGGGCGCCAACGTCCATGGCGTGCGTGCCGAGCCAGACGAGATGCGAATTCAACCGGGTCAACTCCGATAAGAGGACGCGGATCCATTGGGCTTTTTCGGGAATCTCGAGGTCGAGCAGTTTTTCCACGGCCAGGCAGTAACAAAGGTTGTTGGCCATGGGGCTCAGGTAGTCAATGCGGTCTGTGAGCGGAACCACTTGCTGGTAGAACTTGGCTTCGCAGGTCTTCTCGATTCCGGTGTGCAGATAGCCAATTTCGGGATAGAGGCGGACGACAATTTCACCATCGATTTCCAGCACCAGGCGAAGAACGCCGTGTGTGGAGGGGTGCTGCGGCCCCATGTTGAGGACCATGTGCTGATCTTTGGCGCCTTCAGCTAAAGGAGCCTCGAGGATGGGCGTGCCGGAAACCTCAGTCATCAGCGATATCCCTCCACCGGGTAGTCCTTGCGCAAGGGAAAACCTTGCCAGTCATCCGGCATCATGATCCGGCGCAGGTTCGGATGGCCCGCGAAACGGATTCCGAAGAGATCGAATACCTCGCGCTCGTAATAGTTCGCGGAGGGCCAGACAGAGGTAATCGAGTCGACCGTTGGATCGACCTCGTCAAGCATCACGCGGAGCCGAATGCGCTCTTTGAAAGAATGCGACAGGATGTGGTAGCTGAGTTGGAAACGCGGTGAAGAAGGGAACCAGTCGACAGCGGTCATGTCTTCAAGAAAGTTGTATCCGGCTGCCTGGACCGCGGACGCGGCCGAACGAATTGCCTCCGGCGCAACGCTAAGTGTCAGCTCGCCCCGATCATGCCGGGCATCTGTCAATGCATCAGCATTCCAGGCCAGGATCGCTTTCAGCGCCGGGTGATCGGGAAGGCCCCCGAGAACCGCTTCCTTTCCGGCCAATGTGTTTTGCAGGGCGTTGCCCATATTAAAGGTCCGCCTTGTCAATGCTCCAGTTCAGGATGCCTTTGCGCACAATGTAGTAGAGTCCCACGGCGACGAAGCCGAGGTAGACCACCATCTCCCAAAAGCCAAACAACCGGTTGCCCGTAATCGCCGGCAACTTGCGGTAAATGACCGCCCAGGGCATCATGAAAACCGCTTCGACGTCGAACAGAATGAAGAGCATGGCGACCATATAGAAGCGCACGCTGAATCGCCCCCGCGCATCCCCGACCGCCTCGATTCCGCACTCGTAAGGGGCCAGCTTCGTCGGGGTATTGCGATGCCGGCCAACGTATCGAGAACCCACAACCATAAAGGCTGCCAGTCCGACAGCAAAGGCGATTTGCATCAAGAGCGGGAGATATTGCCAGTGGTAAGGAATCATTGCAACCCCGTCCGGAAAGAACCCCAAAATATTACGCCGGACGCGAATGGGTGCATCCACCCAATTGCGACTCGCCGCTGGTTTGAGCTTAGGTTTTCGATCTCATCCCGTCAAGGCGACCAGCTCAAACTGATTCATCTCGTCGCGCATGGGTGATCTGCGTCAGAAGCACCGGGTCTCCATCGGGCTCGGGCGCTGCGGAGGCAAAGTCCCACCTGATTTGTATAAAGCACTGCCCCGGAAGAGGACAGTGAGCTACATCACTTCGATTCCCGAAAAAGGAGACATACTTCAGCGTTTCAAGTTGAAACACTGTAACCTCCGTCATCTTAAGAAGCGCATGCATTGCGCCGGTGGAGGGGTCAGGATGAACTTCATGGTCACCTCCATCATTGAGCACCCAGCGGAAGTTTCCGAACCCAGGACAAGCGCTTCGCGCGAGCTCGCCCATGACGGATGCTTGCTTTTCGACCTCGACATATCTCGTTTAAAGCGGCCCGGGCCCTTGAAATCCTTGGACACGCCATCGAATACCTTTCCGATGCGTCTTTCCGCGACGTGTCCTCAGGGCAGGAGAATCGTGCGCATCTGGAGGCATTGCAGATACTGATGTCGCTGAACCACAAGATCTATTTTGCTTGTCCCCCGGCGCGGCCTCTTCGGGAGCGCTTACGATCATTTCTGCACTTGCACCGCGGCTAAGTTGCCTGCCTATCGCATCAACCGGCTCTGGCGTCGGAACCTCCGCTCCGGCGAAAGAGCTTTGACCCAGCAGCACAACAAGGACGAACCACGCATGCTTTATGAAGACCGTATCCGCTGCTTTTCCGTGGTCGCGCCGATCTCCACAGGGACCGGGGATTTCCGGGTGTACAACTACCTGACCGTCGAGGTCAACAAGGGCGAGTTGCACGCCGAGATGTGGAAGGTGAAAGACCCGCTCCCGGCCGAACCCAGCGTCGAGCCGAAAGATCAGTTCACTCACACGGTTCCTGGGCGAAAGGCAGCGACAAAATCAAGAGCCCATCCGCAACCGCGCTAAGCGAGTGCGTTTGGCACTGAGCTGTGAGTAGAAGACCGCAAAGTTATTGGCCGATGGCCAGCACTGCCAGCAGGATCAACCAGGCCAGGCACATGGCATGCCAATACCACGCCGTTGCATCAATTGCGATTTGACGCAGCTCCACACGCTTTAACCGGCCCAGCACGCAGAGGCACACGGCCAGCGCTAACAGGCCAAAAATCAAGTGCGCGGCATGCAATCCGGTGATGACGTAAAAGAAGTAGCTGGCGGGGGTCGACCAGCGGTCGAAAGCGAATCCCTGCGCGGTCAGTTGCTTCCAGGCGACCCATTGCCCAGTGAGGAACAGCGAACCCAGTGCCAGGGTAGCTCCCACCCAGGGCAACGTCCGATGCAGAGCCGGGCGGCCGAGGCCGAGCCATTCCTCCAGTACATCGATCTCGCGGAAGATGTTGTGCCGCGCCAGCTCCATGGTGAGGCTGCTGAGCACGAGCACGGCGGTATTCAGGTACAAGATAGGCGGGAGCAGGATGGGGCGCCAGTCGCCGATCTGCTCATGGGTGCGTGGATCCATGTGAGTGCCCGCCTGACGCGCGAAGAAACAGCACGACCAGCATGGCGAAAAACATCATGTCGCCGGCGAGGCCGAAGAAGACGAAAAAGCGAATGCGATTGAGCAGCTCGCGCGGACCGCGTTGTTCTGCCGCCAGTCGTCGTCGCCGCCACCACCGCCGCCGCCGGTGGGGCGTCGGTCGACGGGCGGTTTGCCGCCGATTCCTGGCTCTTTCCGTTCCGTTTCCGCAGGGGAATGCGTAAAGGTGGCGGGCATACTCGGCCTCTGTGAAAATGAGATTACTCTCACTTTGGTTTGGACGCACAGTGTATTCGAAAGAGGTGGTTTGCTATCGTGAAATCGGTTCCGGGCACGAATGAGAGGTTTCGCTGAAAAATAGATTCCGGAGCAGGTGCAGTTTTAACGGTCCAGCGCAAGACGACTGTGTCGACAAATGCCTTGTGCACGCGACGATCAGTCGAGAGCTCCGGATGAAAGGTTGCTGCCATGACGCTCCCCTGGCGGACCAGCACGGGGAATCCCTCGCGACGCGCCAGCACTTCGACCGCATCGCCGGTCGCCACAGATGCGCGGCGCGCGAATAAAGACCATTTCCAGCGGACCGCCTGGCAGGGCAGTCTCCGCAGTCAGGATGGAGGAATCGATCTGGCGACCGTAGGCATTGCGCTCCACTGTCGCGTCGAGGACGCCGAGACTGCGCTGCGCGGGGTGCGCGACTTCACGGGCGAGCAAGATGGTCTCCGGCGCACGTACCAAAGACGGGCTTGTGCGCGTACAGAACTCTTTCAGCGCATCAAAGAAGTGGTGCTTGTCGAGGAACTTGAGCATCGTGGTCGATTCACCGCCGGGCAGAATCGAGGCCGTCGATGCCGGCGAGTTGTTCCGGCTTGCGGATTTCGGATGGCATCGCCCCGGAATCGGATAGCGCTTCGGCGTGTGCTGCGTAGTCCCCCTGAATGGCGAGGACGCCGATGCGTGGTCGGATGGATTGAGCCAATCTTCTTCTCCTGTGCGCCGTGCGCGCGTGTTGCGTGTGGTTCGGTTCCGATGGCACTGCGCAAATCCCCGTGGGGGGGGTGGGTAGGAGGGGGAGGGGGGTACCCCTGCCTACCTTTTGCCTCGTGGCTCTCGAAATCCTGCCGACCCTACAAACATTGTGCACCGATGCGCGTAATTATGTGCAAACCACCTGCGGTGGGGCGGACGCGAGCTGTTGCTCGCAGGAGGACTGCCCGCCGCGAGAAGCAGCGAAGGACAGGGCGTCGTCCAATTGAGGATGGTCATGCGAGCGAATAGCGAGCGTTTGCCGGAACGGCTAGTGTCTACCAGCCGCGGGTTTGCAGCAGCTGCGATTCTTCGAGCGCGGCCGCGGCGCAGGCCCTTCATGGTGCCGGTGACCTGTTCGCTGACCTCGGCCAGGATCTTCGGATCGTTGTAGTGCGTGGTCGCTGTGACGATGGCTTTGGCGCGGGAGACGGCCTCTTCGCGCTCCTTGGGGTCGTGCTCGACATCGAGCGGCGTGGCGCGCTCCTTCATGAAGATTCCGGAGCCGACAAAGATGGCTTCGCGCTCCGAGCTGCATCATCAGGGCAGCGTCGGCGGGGGTGGCGATGCCGCCGGCGGAGAAGTTGGGCACCGGCAGCTTGCCGGTCTGCGCCACCATGCGCACCAGTTCGTAGGGCGCCTGGTGCTCCTTGGCGGCGGCGTAGAGTTCCTGCTCGGAAAGCACGGTGAGGCGCTTGCATTTCCTTGACGATCTGGCGCATGTGCTGGACGGCGTGAACCACGTCGCCGGTGCCAGCCTCGCCCTTGGTGCGGATCATGGCCGCTCCTTCGGCGATGCGACGCAGCGCTTCGCCCAGGTTGCGCGCACCGCAGACAAACGGAGTGGTGAAGGCGTGCTTGTCGATGTGGTGGGCTTCGTCGGCGGGGGTCAGAACTTCGCTCTCGTCGATGAAGTCGACGCCGAGCTGCTGCAGGATCTGGGCCTCGGCGAAGTGGCCGATGCGCGCCTTGGCCATGACCGGAATCGAGACCGCCTGAATGATCTGCCTGATGAGACTGGGCTTCGCCATGCGGGCGACGCCGCCCTCGGCGCGAATCATGGCCGGTACGCGTTCCAGCGCCATGACGGAGGTGGCGCCGGCCTCCTCAGCGATGCGGGCCTGTTCGACGTTCATCACGTCCATGATGACGCCGCCCTTGAGCATCTCGGCCAAGCCGATCTTCAGGCGCAGACCGGTGCTCGCAAGGTTCCTGTTCCCATTCACTTCTGCCATGATTTTCCAACCTCGATCCGGGACCGACTGGGGGATAGATGAATCCCGCGGAACGTCACCCCGCCCCCACTATCAGTACCAGTGTAGCAGCGATGCGACCGCATGTTTGAGGCGAAGTGGCTGGCCGGCGCGGAGACGCATTTCTTAATCCATTCCAATCTTTCTCACCTCATTCTGGTCCCTTTTCTGCTTCTTCTGGACGCACATGACCACCACACATCCGCTGCCGGGGCCGGCGATTGATCAGATCCCACCGACTGGTCAAGCCAGGGGATCCCATGCAGGGGAGCCCGGCCGAGACTCGGGCGAAGAGGCCATAGTGCCCTCGCCGCGCAGGTTCGAAGCGGCTACTACCGATTTTGGCGGGAATGTCGCGCGACTTCCGATTGAGCTCGATGTAGCCATTCCGGTGAAGGCTTTCAGGGTTCGGAATCTGTTGGCGCTCGAGCCGGGGCAGGTGGTCGAAACGCAATGGGCCGACGGGGCAGATATGCCCCTAGCGGCGAGCCAGGTGCAATTGGCCTGGAGCGAGTTCGAAGTGGTTGACAAAAGACTGGCCGTGCGGCTCACCCGGCTGGCTTGAGCGCGGTGGACCCGAGCTTAGAAGACCGTGCGGAAGACACGGGCAAAAGGGAGACTACAGACGTGAATCCGGAAGCCCACTCGAACCAGGACATCGAGACTCCGCCCGCGGGACGGCTTGCACTCTGGCTTCTGAAGCGTTTACGCCGGGCACCTGGTGCGCAGGCGCGATTGTCGCTGCTGGAACGGATCACTCTGGCCCCGCGTCAATCGCTGGCGCTCGTTGAGGCGGATGGGCGGCGACTTCTGGTGGCGACCTCGCCGGAGAGTGCGCCCACCTTCTATGCGCTGGATGGGCCTGCGTACTCCGCGGGGCAGAAGCGCATCTCTCGATCGGCCCGCTCAGCGGGGAGGGTTTCATGGTAGCGGTGTGGGCCGCAGCGCGCCAAGTTTCGGCAGCCTCGCTGCCGGTGTTGCCGGACCTGAACGCGCACCTGCATCCCTCGGATTCGACCCCCTGGACGATTGTTTTCGTACTGACGCTGATCACCTTGTTGCCAGCGATTCTGATGTGCATGACGCCCCTGGTGCGGCTGCTGGTGGTCTTCCACTTTTTGCGCCAGGCGCTGGGCACGCAGACGGCTCCATCAAATCCCACGCTGCTGGGATTGGCGCTGATGATGACCTGGTTTCTGATGACCCCGGTGCTCAATCAGGTAGACCAACTGGCCGTCGAGCCGTTTCGCGCCGGGCAGATCACAGGCTGGGAAGCCATCGATCAGGGTGCGCAGCCGGTGAAGCTTTTTATGCTGCGTTACGCTCGGGAAAAGGACCTTGCCCTGTTTACTGCGGCAGGCCAGATTCCGCGCCCCGACACACCCGGCGATCTGCCCATGCGGGTGGTGGTTCCCGCCTACATTCTTTCGGAGTTGAAGGCCGGCTTTGCCATCGGGGCTGTGCTGTTTCTGCCCTTTTTGCTCATCGACATGGTCACGGCAGCGATTACCACCTCAATCGGCATGTTCCAGCTGCCCCCGGTGGTGGTTTCGACGCCGTTGAAGATTTTGCTGTTTGTGATGGTGGATGGCTGGAATCTGCTGGCCGGATCGCTGCTGAAAAGTTTTTGAAGGAGCCTCGATGACCCCCGACATGGTTTCCGAACTGTTGCGCCAGTTGATGAAAGAAGCCTTGATTCTGGCCGCGCCGGTGCTGATTGCAACGGTTCTGCTGAGTTTTGTGCTGAGCCTGATTCAGACCCTGACCAGCCTTGCAGGAACAGTCGCTGACCACGGTTCCGCGGCTGGCCGCCGTGGCCCTGATCCTGCTGGTCGGAATGCCCTGGTTTCTCAGCCGGATGGCGCACTACACGCGCCTTCTGCTGACTGATCTGCACCGTTACGTGGGCTGAGAAGCAAGCTTCCAGCCTTCAGCTCTCAGCTATCAGTTTTGCGGGTTTGCACATTGAGGTGCTTGCCGAGGAGAAAAGCGATGAGAAAGCCGAATAGGCAAATGGGAAAGAAAGAGGAGTGCGCAACTGGGAACAAGTAGCTGACGGCTGATAGCTGAAGGCTGAGGGCTAAACCAGGAGCCAAGGGAAATGATGGACTGGAACCACTTTTTGAGCGCAATGACCCTGGCCCTGGTGCGGGTGAGCGGAATGGTGGCGTTTGCGCCGTTCTTCTCTTCGACCGCGCTGCCGATGCGCGCCAAGGCGGGGTTTACGCTGGCAGTGGCCTACCTGCTGGCTCCGCTCGTGGCCACACTGCCGAATGCGCGCGCGGAGATCACCTTTTCCGCGCTGCTGGGTGAGGTAGCGGTAGGTCTGGTTTATGGGCTGACGCTTGCTCTGTTGAATGAGATGCTGCTGTTTGCCGGGCAGATTGTGGGCCTGCAGTTCAGCTTCTCGTTGGTGAATCTCCTCGATCCGGCCTCGGCGATCCAGACTCCGCTGCTGGGCGAACTGTTTCAACTGATGGGCACGCTGGTGATCCTCACGGCAGGCCTCGACCGCATCCTGCTGGCATCGATGGTGCGCAGCTTTCGGGTCGCGCCTCTGGGCAGCTACGCCATGGCGCCGGTGACGACGCTGGCAATTGTGCGCGCTGCGGGAGGCATCTTTCTGGCGGCTGTCGAGCTGGCGGCTCCTGTGCTGGCGGCCACTTTGCTGGTCGAACTGGCGATTGCGCTGATGGGCAAGCTGAGCCCTCAGCTGCCGGTGATGTCGCTGACCGTGCCGCTCAAGACGCTGACCGGATTTGCACTGCTTGCCGGATCGCTGGCCTTGTGGCCTCGCTTCATCGAGGCACGTTTTGACGGTCTGCTCGATCTTGCCGAGCGGCTCATCGCGGCGCCTGCTGTCGGGTTAGGGAGATAGTCGATGCCCGGAGAGCGCACCGAACAGGCATCGCAGCACCGCCGCGAGAAAGCACGCAAGGAAGGCGATCTGCTGCATAGCCGGGAATTGTCGGCAGCGGCCGGCACGCTGGCAGGGGTGATGGTTTTGGGAATGATGAGCGGCAGGTCCATCGAGGCGTGGCGGACCAGCTTCAATGGGTTTCTCGAACTGGGCGGACCGGTGCATTGGGAGCCGGCGGAGGTTGAACCGACACTGTATGCCATACGTCGGCTCTCTATATCGATCCTGGAGCCGGTCGGCATCGTGATGGCGGCAGTGGCCGCAGCCGCGCTTGGTATCGGAATTCTGCAAACCGGCGGAGTGAGCTTCTATGGGGGAGCGGTCGGCCTCAAGCTGGACCGCATCAATCCTTTGACGAATATCACAGAACCTGTTTTCGCTGCGCGCTGCGGCGAGGCTGGGCAAATCGCTGATTCCGGCTGCGATTCTGGCGATCTTTGCTGTGCAGCGAATTGCCCGGCAAATGACGATGCCGCCATTTTCGACTGCGCGATTGGAACTGCTCGGCTCGGATGTGTACGGACTGCTTGTTGGCTGCTGCGTGGCTGCTTTTCGCGTGGGCTGCCGTCGACTATGTGGTCGAGTGGCGCAGTCGCGAATCGCGCCTCAGGATGAGCCGTGATGATATGCGCGACGAGTTCAAGGAGACCGAAGGCAGCCCGCAGATTCGCAGCCGGATACGCGGACTGCAGCGCCAGATGCGCCGGCGCAAGGTTAAGGCCGATGTTTCCCGTGCTGCCGTGGTGCTGACCAACCCGACGCATTACGCAGTGGCCCTCGGCTTCGATTTCGGCACCATGGACGCGCCCAAGGTGCTGGCCAAAGGGCGCAATTTGCTGGCCGAGGAAATCAAGGCAGAAGCGCGCTGGGCGGGAGTGCCGATTATCGAAAACCCACCTTTGGCCCGCTCTCTGTATCGCTCGGTCGAAGTGGGTCAGGCGATTCCAGTTGATCTTTATGCCGCTGTGGCCGCCATTCTGGCTTATCTCTACCGGCAGCGAGTGGAGGTTGAGTTGCGCGAGCGCCGCACCCGGGAAGCCGCGGCGAGAGCCCGGACATGGTCTGGCGATGAGCCGCGCGCGGAGACGCGCACCGCGGGACCCGCTGCCGTGATTCCGCCCTATGAAGGAGGCGTGCGATGAGCACGACCGCGATGGCCGCCGCTGCGCTTCGGCCTGCCTCTATTCTGCATCGGCTGCGCGACTACCTGCTGCCCCTTGCTGCGATCAGCGTGGTTTTTGTGATGCTGGTGCCGCTGCCGGCCGCGGGTCTGGACTTTCTGCTGGCCCTCTCGATGGCCGCGTCGATTATCGTCTTTCTCTCCGCGGTGCAGATTCGCCGCGCCGTCGAACTCAGCGTGTTTCCGACGCTCCTGCTGCTGCTCACGCTGTTTCGCCTGGCGCTGAACATCGCCTCCAGCCGACGCATTCTGCTGCATGGCTCGGAGGGTACAGCGGCTGCGGGCAAGGTCATCGAGGCGTTCGGACAGTTTGTTGTAGGTGGGAATTATGTCGTCGGCTTCGTACTCTTTCTCGCTCTGATTGCCATTCAATTCCTGGTGGTCTCGCACGGCGCCGTGCGCACCGCCGAAGTTACCGCGCGCTTCACCCTGGATGCCTTGCCGGGTAAGCAGATGGCCATCGACGCCGACATGAACGCGGGATTGATCGACGAGGCCGAAGCCCGCCGTCGCCGCCAGGCAATCGCCCGCGAGGCCGAGTTCTACGGAGCCATGGATGGCGCGGCGCGCTTCAACCAGCGGGACTCGCTGGCCACCATCCTGATTACGGCGATCAATATCATTGCCGGTTTGCTGATCGGAACTCTGCAGCAGGGCATCGACCTGAGCGAGGCGCTGCGCACCTATACCGTGCTCACGGTGGGCGACGGCCTGGTGACCCTGATTCCGTCCTTGCTGGTTTCGGTGGCCGGCGGCATCACGCTCACTCGTGCCAACTCGGCCGGCCTGCTGGGTACCGAGATTCATCAGCAGCTGCTGGCCAAGCCTGCCACGCTCTATCTCGCCAGCCTGGTCTCGGGAGCGATGTGTCTGATCCCGGGGCTGCCGAAGATACCGTTCCTCCTGGTGTCCGGAGGGCTCTACTGGATTGGCCGGCGCATCGGCTCTGGCGCGCAATCGGCCACGGCGCTCGATGCGGGGCCGGCGGAGAAGAAAAAGGCGGAACAGGTGCAGGGGGCGGACCTGGCTGGACTGCTTCGCCTGGAAGAGCTGACGCTGGAGATCGGTTTCCAGCTGATTCCGCTGGTGGACGAGAAGCAGGGCGGGGCGCTTTTGAACCGCGTCCGTTCATTGCGCCGCCATCTCTCGGCCGAGATGGGTTTTCTGGTGCCGCCGGTGCACATTTCGGACAACCTCCGACTCAGGCCGCGAGAGTACCTGTTTTCGTTGCGCGGGATGGAGATCGGGCGCTGGCAGACCGAGGGAACACAACTGCTGGCGGTATCCGGCGATCCGGCCAGGCGGCCGCTCTCGGGCAGGGAGACGCGCGAACCGGCCTTTGGAGTGCCAGCCGTTTGGATCGCGCCGGGACTCGAAGATCAGGCGATTGCGGCAGGTTATTCGGTGGTCGATGCGGTCACCGTGATCACTACCCACCTGGGCGAGTTGATACGACGCAATGCGGGTGAGTTGCTGGGGCGGGCCGAGATCAAACGGCTGATGGACGCCCTGAATGACAGCCATCCCAAACTGATCGAGGAACTGGTGCCCAAGCTGCTCACCCTGGGCGAAGTCGGCCGGGTGCTCGAACAGCTGCTGCATGAGCGTGTTTCGATTCGCGACATGGGCGCAATCCTCGAGGCGCTACTTGAGACCGCGCCGGTCAACAAGGGTCTTGTGTCGCTGGTCGAGGGCGCGCGCCAGGCCCTGGGCAGGCGGTTGGTCCAGCCGCTGCTTGACGGAGACGGCCAGTTGCCGGTGCTGCTGCTTGATGCGGCCCTCGAAGAAGAGATTCTTGCAACCCTGACGCCGGAGACCGGCCAGCGGCTGCTTTCGGCCGCTGCAGCGCCGGGAACTCCGGTGGTGCGCCGTCTTCTCGATTCTGTGAACCAACTTATCGGAAGTTCCTCTGCTGCGGCCCTTCCCGTGCTCCTTTGCCCTAGTCCGGCGCGCTATCACGTGAAGCGCTGGCTCGAACCGGTATTGCCCAGGCTGGCGGTGGTGGCTGCGGGGGAGATCCCCCCCGAGATTCGCCTGCGCCCGGTGGGGACCGTGCGCTGAATGCATTCGGGTAAGGAGGACTGAGATGGGGAGCGAAGCGATGAGCTTGGCGGGAAATCGAGGACGCAGAGGGGTGGCAGCAGGCGGATACCCTCCGCCGGCAGCAGGAACACAGGGGCTGAATGGTGAGCAGGAGCGCCTCCTCCTCGAGCATCTTCCGGTGGTGCGTTACCTGGCACGCCGCATCCATGAGCGGCTTCCGCAACATGTGGACATCGAAGATCTCGTCTCGGCCGGCGTGGTCGGGTTGATGGATGCGTTTGCGAAGTTCGACCCGGACAAGAAAGTGCAGTTTCGCAGCTATGCTCAGTTCCGCATCCGCGGCGCGATTCTCGACAGCCTGCGCACGTTGGATTGGAGTCCGCGCGAATTGCGACGCAAGGGACGTGCCGTCGAAGAAGCCATTCACGTGGTAACGGCCCGCTTGGGCAAGCCTCCCGGGGAAGCAGAGATCGCCGAAGAACTGGGCGTGGAACTCGATGAGTATCAGCAATTGCTCGGCGAACTGAAAGGGCTGGAGATCGGCTCGCTGAACATGGAGCGCAACGAGGACTCTGGGGAAGAGGAACTGGCCTATGTGCCGGGACGGCCGGACGAGGATCCTCTCTTCCGCTGCCTGCGCGGAGAACTGGAAGAGCGGCTGACGGAGGCCATTTCGCATCTGCCTGACCGGGAACGGCTGGTGATGACCCTCTACTACTTCGAGGAGATGACCATGCGCGAGATCGGGCTTGCATTGGGGGTTGTCGAATCGCGCATCTCGCAGGTTCACGCGTCGGCGGTGATGCGGCTGCGCGTGGCGCTCAAGGACCTGGCCTCCGCAGGGGTATTCCGACCGGGCCGGACAGCCAGGCGCACGGGTACGCCAGTTCGCTGAACGAAAGGCCATCTCGCGTGAGCAGCGCAAAAGGGCAACGGGAGCAGGGATGAATGGAAAAGAGACTTAAGCAGGATGAGATTGACGCCCTCTTTCAGGCGGCTCGGGCCTCGACTGCAGACACGGCGCGGAGTGACGAGCGCCCGCGCCAGCTACCGTACAACTTCGGCTCGGCCGGCCAAATATCAAATGAACAGCTACGCGCCATCAGCATGTTGAACGATCTGTTCGCGCGCAACCTGACGCACAATCTCTCGGCGTGGCTGCGCAGCCGTTTTCAAGTCAACCTGGTTTCGGCAGAGCAAATCCCATTCAACGATTTCCTGCTGCGTATTCCTGAAATCAGCTATGTGGCCTCGGTGCGCCTGGAGCCGCTGGGAGCGCTTTCCGTGATGCAGATCGACCTGGCGCTGGCTCCGCCGATCATTGACCTGGTTCTGGGCGGAGAGGGACAGGACGGCCCTTTGCGCGAGTTGACCGACATTGAAGAGGCAATTCTCGCCAGCGTGGTGGAGATCATCTGCAGGGAGCTGACCGCGGCCTGGCAACCTGTCGGCCTCAGTTTCAACTTTGAGCGCCGTCAGATGCAAACGCAGGTGGCCCGCATCATGTCAGTCAATGAAAAGACATTGTGCCTGAGTTTCGAAATCCGCATGCCGCACAGTTCCGGGCTGCTGAACCTGGCATTTCCCGCCGTGGTGGCCAACACCATCCTGCGCCGCCTGACCTCGGAGTGGGGCCGGAGGCGCCAGGCGCCTGAGATCCGATCGAGGATGGAGGCTTCGCTGAGGCGCATTCCTGTGGGCGGCACCCTACAACTGCCTGCGGTCCGCCTGCCGGCCAGCGAGATCGAAAATCTGCAAGCGGGAAGCATACTGCGCTTCGATCTCTCTTCCACCGCGCGGGCCGAGTGGCGTGTCGGCGGACAAAGGCTTTCCTCTGCCGAGGCAGTGGGGCAGGGTGTACATCGCGCGGCGCGCATCGATGCCGCACGCCCGGGAGAAAACGCATGACGCGCTTTATCGACTGCTGGATATCCGTGGCAACGGCCCTCTTTGCGCAGGCGCTGGCCGGTGAGCCGGAACTGGTTGAGTCGCCGGATAAGCCCGTGCAGGCCGGAGGCACTGGCTTTGCCGCCATTGTGGCCGGGGACGAGGAGGGGCGCTTCTCGGTGATTCTCGACCCTGCAATTCTTGCTGCTTCGCTCGCGGGCGAGGGCATGGACCAGAAAATCGGATGGAGCGAATTGTTGCACGAGGTGGCCGAGGCGGCTGCCGGCGAGTTACTGGCCAAGACCGGAAAAAAATGCCGTGTTGAGAGATTTGAGGAACTGGTGGGCGAGTGCAATTCTCCAGCCCGGGAGTTCCAATTGAAGTCACTAGGAGGCGCATGGAACCTCAAGGTCCACGACGAATTGAGTCCCCGAAAAGCTGAGGAGCGGCAGACGGAGACGCAGATTCCAGTTGTGCTTCCGGAGATGCCGCCCGCCGCCTCTGCATCGCAAGACCGGGCCGGACTGAGTCCGGGAATCGAGTTGCTGCTGGACGTGGAACTGGAGGCCGCGCTTCGGTTTGGCTGCCGGGAGATGCCGCTGGGCGAAATTTTGGATATGGGCCCGGGCGACGTGGTTGAACTGGACCGCCAGGTGACCGACCCTGTGGACCTGATCGTGGGTGACAAGATTGTGGCACGAGGCGAGGTGGTGTTGGTGAACGGAAACTTTGGACTACGCGTGACCGAAGTGGCCGCGCCGCGCAATCGGCTGGAGAGCATACGATGTCTCTTCTAAGCCGCAGGAATGCCGGCATGGATGCGACTGCGGCCCGAGACGCACTGCTCCCGGCGCTGGTCCCGAAGCCTTTGGGAGGCGCGTCGAAAGGCCTCGGCGTCCCTCCGGCGCACCGACTGTTCGAGACCTGCGCGAATCCCGGCTGCCGCTCCGGATGGCTGCACCTGTGGCGCAGCCGCTTGGTCCCGGTATTTGAGGGAGGGTGGTGCTGTTCGTTCGAATGCACACGGGCGCTGGTCGCATCTGCAGTGCGCCGCGAAGCAGGCGGAAGGGTTGGCGTGCAGGTGAGTTACCGTCATCGCATTCCGCTGGGCCTCATCATGCTGGAGCAGAACTGGATCACACAGGTCCAGCTGCGCGAGGCGCTTGAAGCGCAGAGATCGGCAGGCATGGGCCGGTTGGGCTATTGGCTGGTGCGCCAGCATGCAGTGAGTGAACAGACGGTCACTCGCGCCTTGGGTCTGCAGTGGAGTTGTCCTGTGCTGGGGCTCGAGAACCACGATGCCCAAGGGCTCACCAGCGCGATGCCGCGCCTTTTTCTGGACGCATTTGGGGTGCTGCCGTTGCGTCTGGCGGCAGGTAAGGTTCTTTATCTTGCCTTCGAGGAGAGCCTCGATGCGGTGCTGGCTCTGGCCGTCGAGCGGATGACCGGGCTGCGCGTGGAGAGCGGAATCGTACAAGGCTCTCGTTTTGAGGCGGCACACGCGCGCATGCTCGATGCGCAGTTTCCGCATGTAGAACTGGTCGAGGCCGTCTCAGAACCGGCGGCCGCTCTGGCTCTCACCAAATCGATCGAGCGGTGGCGGCCGGTCGCATCGCGGCTGGTCAGAATACACGATTGCCTCTGGCTGCGACTTTGGAGGAGCCCGCAATGCGGACCGCTGCCGGAGACCGACACGGTATTGGACCTGGTGTGCTCGATCGGTCGAATCGCGGACTGACATGAAGGTGCAGGTCCGGAGCGGGCACGATGGGATCGATTCAAGAAGTCAGTCTGCGAGCCGATAGGGAGATCAGCAGAGGAGTTGGGGCGATGAGTGAGGTGCGAGCCCTGATTGTGGATGATTCATCGGTGATGCGCAAGATTGTGGAGCGTGCGCTGCGCCAGGCGGGACTGGACCCCCTGGTGGTGCATGAGGCCGCCAGCGGCACCGAAGGACTGGATGTCTTAAAAGCCAGGCATGTGGACCTGATTCTTTCCGATATCAACATGCCCTCGATGGACGGGCTTGAATTCCTGCGCCAGATTCGCGCGCAGAACCTGGCTCCCGGAGTTCCCGTGGTGATGATCACGACCGAGTCCAGCGAGGAGCATGTGAAGCAGGCCATCCAGGCTGGAGCGCAGGGATATATTCGCAAGCCCTTTACGGCCGAGCAGGTGAAGGAACGGGTGCTGCCGCTGGTTTGTGGAGCATAAGGGCGAGGCGCCGGAGTGCTCTTGAATGGAGTTCGAAACGCCGTGATAGCGGGCAGGCGGAAGAGCGGCGAACAAGAAATGGAGCAGGGGATGACGCTGTCACTGCGGGAGTCTGTGCACCTGGTCTCCGATCCGGAGAATCTGGATGCGAGCGTGGAAGAGGTCTTTCGGCTGATGCTGGGCGTCGAGTGCGTGCGTGCGGCGGTGGTCGAGGATGATGGCGAGCCGGAATCGGTGACCGCGGTGGTTGGATTCGGCGGTCTGTTGAGCGGCGCCTGCGTCTTCCGCTGGGCGCACTGGCTGCCAGGAAGATTGCCGCCCAGATGACGGGGATGGAGTTTGACGAGATCGACGACACGGTGAAGGACGGGATCGGCGAGATCTGCAATATGCTGGCCGGAGCCTGGAAGGGCAAGGTTCCCGATCTGGCCGCCAACTGCGGCCTGTCGGTTCCGGCGGTCATTACGGGCCGGGACTACAACCTGCACGTGCAGGCGCCGGAATTCCAGCTGCATCATGTCTACCGCTTTGAGGATGCCTTTTTCGAGGTGACGATCGTCTGCGACGGCCTGCAGTAGATCTGGACTCATGGCGCCAGCCTTCTGCAGGCCACATCTCTGATTCCTCTAATCCTTTCCACTCCTTTTCGGTCCCATATCTGCAAGTCTTCCATTGCGAAAGGGAATCGCGATGGACAGTGGCTACTACGCGGCGATGACCGGACTGGTGGCGCGCACCCAGGCGCTGGACACGGCAGCGGCCAATCTGGCCAACGCGCAGACGCCGGGGTACCGCGCCGAGCGCGAGTTCTTCCGCTCCGTGTTGCTCGGGCCCGATGCCGCCGACTCGCAACTGGGACAGACCGTGAACAACTACGGCCTGCTGGGCGGCGACCGGCTCAGCATGGCGCAGGGCGCGCTGCAGCAGACCGGCAATCCGCTGGATCTGGCGATTGAAGGCCAGGGGTTCTTTGCGGTGCAGACGCCCAATGGTACGCGCTATACGCGCGACGGCAGCTTTCATCGCTCTCAAAGCGGACTGCTGGTCACCTCCGGCAGGCGAGCCGGTGCTTTCGGCGACAGGCCAGCCGATTGCTGTGCCACCGGGCGAGGTCTCGGTCGGAGCGGACGGCGTGCTTTCGGTGGCAGGCGGCGCCGTGGCCACGGTCGGAGTGTTTACGTTTCCCGGCCACCGCAACTCACGCCGGAAGGAGCCAACCGGTATAGTCGCCCCGGCAGGAATCAGGCCTGCACTGCAGAAGGACGCCACCATCCACCAGGGCGCAATTGAAGGCGCCAACCAGGATGTCGTTCAGGGAACGCTGGATCTGATCATGATGCAGCGACAGGCGGAGATGATGCAGAAGGCGCTCACCGTCTTCCATACCGACTTCAACAAATTCGCCACCGAGGATCTGCCCAAGGTGTAGGGAGCAGGCTCGCGTCCGAGAAGAGGAAAACGCGAAGAGGGAAACGAAGAGAGGAAAAATGATTCGAGCACTGTATACGGCCGCCAGCGGAATGAGCGCGCAGCAGATGAACCTGGACACCATCGCCAACAATCTGGCCAACTCATCGACCACGGGCTTTCGCCAGCTGCGTCTGCAGTTTCAGGACATGGTCTATCAGAACCTGGTCACGCCGGGCGCGGCGCAGAGCCAATCGACGGTGTCGGCCGGCCTGCAGATCGGGCTTGGCACGAAGTCGGCGGCGACCGAGGTGATCAAGACGCAGGGCTCGCTGAACCAGACCGACAATCCGCTGGATGTGGCGATCCAGGGCAGCGGATTCTTTCAGGTGCAGCGGCCCGACGGGACGATCGCTTATACGCGCGCCGGGCAGTTTCACCTGAACAACCAGGGAACGATCGTGACCACGGATGGCGATCCCATTCTGCCCAACATCACCATTCCTTCGAACGCCACGGCCGTGACCATCACGCAGTATGGCGTGGTGAACGCGACGCTTTCCGGACAGCAGAACCCCTCGCAGCTCGGACAGCTTCAGTTGGCCACCTTTCCCAACCCTGGGGGTCTCGAAAGCATGGGCTCCAATCTGCTGCAGGCCACGTTGAGCTCCGGCGATCCGGTGCTGGGCAACCCCGGCGGAACAGAGGGACTGGGCACGCTGCAGCAGGGGTATCTCGAGAACTCGAATGTGGATGTGGTGACGGAGTTCGTGCAGATGGTCCTGGCCCAGCGCGCCTACGAGTCGAATTCCAAGGTGATCAAGGCGGCCGACGACATGTATTCGCAAGTCAACAACATGACTCGATGACAGCAGAGGAAGGCATGCGGATGAATCAGCACAAAGTGTTGCCGGGACTGCAATGGGAAACAGCGTTCCTGTGGGGATCGCTGGCTGCGGCCACTATTTGCGCTTCCGCGGGTCCGGCTGCAGCTCAGAAAAAGCACACGGCGGACGGGGACTCTTCGGTCAAAGTGATGTCCGAGATCGACGATCCGAGCCTCGGGACCCGCTGGCTCTTGAGGTGCGACCCGGCTCATCCCGGCGGCCCAGGCGTGATGGCGGCGGCACTTTACAAACATGAGATCGGAGCGACGGCCGGCGCAGAACCGGTGATTCACGGAGGCGACCGGCTGATTATTGAGGAGAACTCGTCCGTTGTAACGGCGCGGCTGGAAGGGATCGCGTTGGGAACTGCGACGGCAGGCAGCAGTTTTCAGGCGAGGTTGCGAATCGGCGGCAAGGTGGTGCATGTCATCGCCCTTGGCCTCGGGCAGGCCCTGCTCGTGCCGGAGCATGAGGTGCGGCAATGACGGTGCGGCGGTACTGGACCCGGGCGATTTGGTTGCTGGCAGGATTGGCTTCGGCCCTTTCGGCACCGGCGGGAACCAGCAAACCGAAGGCTGCCGATGGCGCGACCAAGGCGACTCCGCCCGAGACGGCGCTGCGCACCTATATCGATCGGGTACGCGCCCAGCAGGCGGCGGAGGTGAAGACGCCGGGTTCGATCTGGAGCCCGGAAGGCCGACTGGTGCGGCTGGGAACCGACGTCAAGGCTTTCCGACTTCACGACGTGGTTTCGATCGTGGTGACGGAGAGCCTGGCGGCGTCGACCGATGGGCAGGTAAAGAACACGCGCGCATCGAACGCCAATTCCGGGCTGACATCGCTCTTTGGCGCGCTGAAGGCTTCGAACGCTCTGCAGAATCTGCTGGGCGCGAGCGCGTCGTCGGGACTGACGGCGCAGGGACAGAGCACCACCAATTCGAGCCTGGCGACGACCTTTGGCGCCGAGGTGGTGGATGTGCTGCCCAACGGAATGCTGGTGGTGCAGGCCACGCGGCAGTTGACCTTCTCGCAGCAGACGCAGCTGATCAAGCTGCGCGGCCTGGTGCGCCCCGAGGATGTGAGCAGCCAGAACCAGGTGCTGTCGACGGCGATGACCGATCTGGAACTGGAAGTGACCGGCAAGGGAATCGTGAACGATTCGACCTACCGGCAGAATCCGCTGGTGCGCTTGCTGGAGAAGCTGCTGGTGTTTTAAGGCACGGAATCAGGATCAAGGGAGTCAAATGGTGAGGTTGAGGATGCGCGGGTGGATGCGGGGGTTAAAGACGCGAGCGGCGGTTGAAGCTGCGGGAGGCATGGTTGGCCTGGCCGCGTTCCTGCTGCTCGTCGCCGGATATCGTGCTGCCGCAGTCCTCGGCGCAGCTGGCGCGCATCAAGGACGTGGCCACGATTGAAGGGATTCGCGACAACCAGCTGGTGGGCTACGGGCTGGTGGTGGGATTGCGCGGCACCGGAGACAGCTCGCAGACGGTCTTTCCGGCGCAGACTCTGGTTTCGGCTCTGGAGCGGATGGGCATTACCGTTCCGCAGACCGGATCGAACAGCGCCAGCAACATGCAGGTGAAGAACATGGCGGCGGTCTTTGTGGTGGCGACGCTGCCGCCCTTCAGCCGGCCGGGCTACCAAGATGGACATCACGGTGTCCTCGGCGGGCGACGCGCGCTCGCTCGAAGGCGGAATTCTGCTGATGACGCCGCTCTACGGGCCGGACGGGCAGATCTACGCGCAGGCGCAGGGAGCGCTGGTGCTGGGCGGCTACATGGCAACGGCGGGAGGCAATACCCAGCAGATGAATCATCCCACCACGGCGCGGATTCCCGGCGGCGCGCTGGTGGAGCGGGCAGTGCCCTTCGATCTGAAGCAGATGCACACGGTCAACGTGGTGCTGAACGATGCCGATTTTCATACCGCCGAGCGGATGGCCGCGGCCATCGACCAGGCGCTCGGCGCCGCGCGGGCACACGCCGTCGATAGCCGCCGGGTCGAGATCGCTGTCCTGCCGAACGAGGATGTCGCGGCGCTGCTCGACACGGTGGAGCAGGTCGAGAGTCGAGGTCTATCCGCGGGCGCGCGTGGTGGTGAACGAGCGTACCGGGACGGTGGTGATTGGCGGCACGGTGCGGCTGCAGCCGGTTTCGATTCTGCATGGCGGACTGAGCGTGAATGTGATCTCCGAGACCGAGGTCTCGCAGCCGGACGCGTTGTCTTCGGGAACGACGCAGGTGGTGCAGCAGACGACGGTGCAGGCCCAGGACAAGCCGGTGAACCGGATCGATCTGAAAGAAGGCGCGACGGTTGAGGATTTGGTGCAGGAATTGCAGCGAACCGGAGCGGGAGCGCGGGATGTGATCTCGATTCTGCAGGCGATGAAAGAAGCCGGCGCGCTGGAGGCCGACCTGGAAGTGCTGTGATCTTTGGCGTGCTGTGAGCCGGGAGGGCGTGTGATTGGAGAAATTCAACGAACTTCGGGGATGTGCGGGAGTCCGAACCAATCGGCTTCGCCGCGGCTGGTGCATGCGGCTCACGAATTTGAGGCGCAGATGATGAAGGAGTTGCTGAAGCCGATGACCGGCGATTCCGACGAGTCGACGAGAGAGGACAGCGACTCCGAGACAGGCTCGGGCGGAACGCTGGGTGAGTTTGCCTCTGAGGCGCTGGGACAGGCGCTGAGCGAGCGGGGTGGATTTGGCATTGCCACGAGGATTCTGGATAGCCTTTCCCATTCGGGGAAGACTCCCAATGCGAGCCGGTTATCGCAGAACGGGACAAAGTATCGGAATCCGCAACCAAGATGACTAATGAGATGAACGAAGAGCCGATAAGCCAGTAAGGAGAGAAGCGCATGGATATTCGTAATAGTGTGGAAGGATTAAAGACGCTGCTTGGAGTGCACTCGGCAGGTTGGAGCAGGCTCAGCCGGTGAAAGCGGGTTCGGCAACCGGGAGGCCAGCCCGCCTCTCGAGGGCGACCAGGCCACGTTGAGCAGCGCCGGAACGGAGGTCGCGCAGACCGCCGCTGAATCCGGGGTGCGCACGGACAAGGTGGCCGCGGTGCAGGCGGCGCTGGCCGCGGGAACCTACAACGTGCCGCATCGGCTGTGGCCGGCAAAGTGGTGGACGCCATGCTGGAGGCGGGCCGAACTCCGGAACTGAGGGCCGAGGATAGACGTGCAAAAAGCAGGGGCAGCAGAATGGGGCTCGGAAACGGCGGATGCAAAGATGGGCGATTGCGGGATGAGGAGCGCACCGTGCAACGGAACTTGAACGTGCAGCCCGGCTTGAAGCAGATGGTCGTGGAAGCATCGCAGGCTTTGGCTCGTCTGGATGCGGGACGGCTGGAGGAGCTGGCCTTGTCGTGCCAGGCGCTCAATCGCGTGGCTGCCGACCCTGCCGAACGGGCAGCGCGTGCGAAGGAATCAACGAAGGTGGTAAAGGAGATGGCAGTGTTTTCCCGGGTACTGGAGGCAACGCGGGCCAATCTGAAAGTAATGAAGCGCCTGCAGGAGTTGCGCGCGGGGCAGTTGGAGTACACGCCGGGAACGACATGGACCAAGGAAAGCCAACATGGGGACGATTAATTCTGCTTTCCAGATCATGTCGGAGGCGCTTGATGCCGACCAGTCGGCGCTGAACGTGGTGGCCAACAATGTGGCCAACGCCAACACCACGGGCTACACGCGACGAGATTCCCAACTGGCAGGAGAACTCGCCGGATCAGATCAGCGGTGTTTCCTACGGCGAGGGAGTAACGGAAACGGGCGCGACCTCGCAGCGGGATCGGGTGCTGGAGGAGCGGCTGGACCAGCAGCAACAGCTGGCCTCGGCATCCGGCACACGGCTTGTCGGCGCTCAATCAGATGCAGGCTCTGTTCACGCCCGATTCAGGCTCATCGAGCGCGACGGCCGGCGACATCGGCAGCGACATCACCAGCTTCTTCGATTCATTTTCATCGCTGGAAGCGAACCCGACAGACAACGCGCTGCGCGAGCAGGTGCTCTCGACCGCATCGACGCTTGCCGGCGATATCTCGAATGCCGCGGCAAGCCTGAACTCGCAGCAATGCGGCAATCGACCAGGAGGCATGCCGGCGTGACCAGCCAGGTGAATCGCTGACCGGCGCGATTGCGCAGGTGAATCAGCAGATTCAATCCACGTCGCCCAATGCCGATGCGGGAACGCTGGAGGATCAGCGGCAGCAGGACCTTAGCCAGCTTTCGCAGCTGATCGGCATCAACCAGATTACGACGGAGAACAACGGGCTTGAGATTACCACGACTTCGGGACAGTTGCTGGTTTCAGAGGGTCAGAGTTTTCAGGTCACCACCGGCACGGTGAGCGGGGTGACGGACTTTTTTCTCGGCGCGACCGATATCACCTCGGGCCTGACGACCGGCGGGGGCGAACTGGGCGGATATCTGACGGCGCGCGACCAGGACATTCCCAACGCGCTTTCAGCGCTCGATCAACTTGGCTTACAGTATCTCGACTTCCGTGAATGCGCAGAACAACGCGGGGACCGATCTGGACGGCGTTGAGGGCACCGGGACGAACCAATCCGGCGTGACCGGAACGGGCAGCGACTCCTCTTTACATCTTCAATCAGCCCGCCGCCTCTCGCTCGCCGCGACATGGCAGGCTGTGCGGCGAACATGAAATCGTCATGACCGATCCGAGCAAGATTTCGGCGGCCGCTTTCGGAAATCGGACCGGCGACAATTCGAATGCGGTGCGATGTACAACCTGGCGAGCCAATCGATCGTGAATGGGCAGAACGCCCACCAACTACTACTCGAATTTTGTCACCACGCTGGGCTCGACGGTTTCTGAAGTACAGACGGAGAATACGGCGCAGAACGCCTCGGTGACGCAGTTGCAGACGCAGCGGAACTCGCTCTCAGGCGTAAGTCTGAACGAGGAAGCCTCGGCGATGCAGCAGTTAGAGACCAGCTACCAGGCCGCGTCGCAGGTCTTCAATATTCTGAATACGGTCATGACTTCGGCATTGAACCTAGGGGTAGAGACGGCGGTTTCATAAGGTGCGATTCGCGGCGTTCAGATAAATCGCAGCGCGGGCGGATGGAGAAACGGCAATGCGGGTGGACCCGTTTTTTGTATCGAACCTGGTGCCTGCTCTGGATCAGACGCAGACTACCGAACAGCAGTTGACAAGCGAACTGTCTAGCGGCGTGCGCGTGACGTCGTTGAGCGACGATCCGGTGGCTTCGGGGGAGAATGTGCTGCTGCTGAACCAGATTCAGCGGGACGACTCGTTTACGCAAACAACCAGCCTGGTGCAGGGACGGTTACAGGTGGGCGACTCCGCGCTGGGCAGCGTGGTTTCGCAACTGACGCAGGCAGTTTCACTCGCGACCGGCGCCAATAATGGGACCCTGAACGCGAGCCAGTTGCAGGCTATCGCGACTCAGCTCGGCGGGATTCGGGACGAGGTGAACTCGCTGGCGAACACAAACTACCAGGGACAATACATCTTTGGTGGCGGACAGACGTCGACACCTCCTTTCTCCACTTCGAATACGACCATGCCGGCGACCACGACTTACAACGGGGATGAGAACGTGAATCTGTTGCAGACGCCCAACGGCCAGACGATTCAATTGAACATTCCGGGGGACCAGATCTTCACCGCAGCCGGAGCAAACAACGTGCTGGGAACGTTGAATCAACTGGTTGCCGATTTCTCGAGCGGCGTCCCCGCGGCCACATCAGTTGCGGATACACAGGCGCTGACGACGGCGTTGAACTATGTGTCGCAGCAGCGGGTCACGCTCGACAACTCGATTACGCGGCTGACCTCGGCCTCCGATTCCGTGACCAGTGAACAGACACAGTTGACCGTGGCGCAAACCAACCTGATGCAGGCAGACCTGGCCCAGGTATCCACCCAGCTCTCGCTTTCGCAGACGCAGCAAACGGCGCTGGAAGATGTGATTTCGCAACTCGGAACCGGAAGCCTGTTTGACAAGCTGAATTGATCCCCACGTTGGGCAGCAGTGAGGCGCGGCGGGCAACGGGCGGTGCGCCGGGCATATGATTGTTTTTCCGGTAAATCTGCCCAATCAGGATGCCGGAACATCCCACTTCGAAAGCAGGTTGCAAGTGCCCATTCCAGCCTTGAAGCAAACTACCGCGCAAAACGAAACGTTCGCGGGCGTGACCTATCACATCGAAGGCGAGTTGGTCCCGGTGCTGCATCTCGAGTTGAGCAACATGCCGATTTATTTCGAACACTACATTCTTCTTTGGAAGGATCTTCGTGTTCAGATCGGCATCAAGCCGCTGAAGGGCGCTCTGAAGCGAATGCTGGCGGGAATGCCCGTATTTTTAACCGAGGTGAGCGGGCCGGGGCAAATCGGTTTCAGCCGTGACGGCGCCGGACATATTCTTGCCATCCATTTGAACCGAGGTGAAGGAATCGACATGCGGGAGCACCAGTTTCTTGCGGCGACCAGCAGCATCGATTATTCGTTCTCTCGCGTAAAGGGCATTTCCAACATGCTGTTTTCCGGCACCGGGTTCTTCATCGACCATTTTGTTGCCCAGAACAGTGAAGGCATTGTCTGGGTGCATGGATACGGGAACGTTTTCGAGGTGATGCTAGGCCCCGGAGAGCAGATCGATATCGAGCCGGGAGGCTGGGTCTACAAGGATTCCAGAGTCACCATGGATACACAGCTTCAGAAACTATCAACGGGGCTGTTTGCCAGCGCAGGGAACCTTGTGTGGAACCGGTTTACGGGCCCGGGACGCGTTGGAATCCAATCGATGTACGTTCATATGCCGACAGCGGAATAGTCGGGCCTGGTCTTCGTGCTCGGTTGGCTCTGCTGGTCGCAGCTTTCCACGCTTGCTGGTTTCCGGCCCGCTGCGCGGCAAAGGTGGACCCCGTGGTTGCAGTAGAGACCGCGACACGGCTTGGACTCGGGGCGACGCTGGTATGCTCAGGGAGAGGATGACAACCTTGTTCGCCCCTTTGCGATTCATCTGGAATGCGACCCGCGGACACAGGCTTGCTCCATGGCGGAGCGAGTTTCTGCGGTGGCGCGTCGAGACGTATTCGGGTAAGCCGGCGGAGACGCTGAGAGCCAGGGATGTGCTCGGATTCGCGTGGAATTCGCGCTGGGAATTGCTGAGTTTTCTTGCGTGGACCGGGCGTATGGAACGAGAGGCGCGCAAGCGTGTGTGATCTGGGCCGTGACTCTCACCGCGGGAAACCGTCAAAATCGAAGATGAGAAGTGGAGCCGGATTCGCGAAGGCTGCGGACACCGAGAACCGGCTGAGCCTTGACCTTGAACCTGGAGATTGCTCAGGCATGCATCACAGTTTTGCCCGCACTGCTGCGCAAATGTTGGCGGCGATTCTGCTGGTGGTTGGATTTGCGGGAGCGCAACAACTGCCTCCGCCGGAGCCTCCCAAGCCGATGCCCAGCGGCGACCAGAGTGGCGCGCCCACGCTGCGCGTGACGACCAACGAAGTGCTGGTTCCCACGCTGGTGGAAAAGCGTGACGGCGACATCCTCTACGGTCTGCGGCCGGCAGACTTCGTCCTGCAAGATAACGGCGTTCCACAAAAGATTCGGGTGCAGGAGGAGATGGATACGGCGCCCATCTCGCTGGTGGTCGCCGTGGAAGAAGGCGGCGCGAGCGTGCTGGAGTTTGGCAAACTGGCCAACCTTGGGCCGCTGCTCGATCTATTTCTTGCCGATCCGCGAAGCCAGGCGGCGTTGGTCGGGTTCGACTCAAAGCCACATCTGATTGATGACTATACTCACTCCGGCGAGCAGTTAACTGGGGACCTGCAGCGCCTTGAACCGGGCGATGGGGGCGCGTCGATTCTGGATACGGTGAGCTATGCGGTGGATTTATTGCAGTCGCGACCGAAGGATTACCGGCGAGTGCTTCTGCTGATTAGCGAAGAACGGGATCACGGAAGCAGACACATGAAGCCCGTAGAGCTGATTCGCAAGATAGGCCAATCGGATGTGCTGGTGCTGAGTGTTTCGTTTTCGCCGTCACGCGCGGAACTGCTGCATGACTTGAAAGACAACGGCGACGATCGCACCTTGAACATGGTTTCGGCGTTGGTGATGGCAGTGAAGGCATTCAAGAAGAATGTGGCCAAAGAAGTGGCGGAGATGAGCGGCGGGGAATACACGACATTCACGGGCAACAAGAAGTTTGAACAGCGGGTGGTGGACGCGGCGAAGCACGTTCGCAATCGCTACCTGATTACATTTAGTCCCTCGGATCCAAGCCCTGGGCTGCACACGATTCGTGTGAAGACGACGCAGGACTACGGGGCGCGGATCGTGGCGCGGGCCGACTACTGGATGCAGCAGGAGTAGCGCGGCTCGCGACATCTCCGATCTGGCCTATGCGGCCTGCGTCCTCGCGATGGCGGTTTTGCTGCGAGGCAGCGCAAAGCCTACCGCGATGATCCAGATGAATCCCGGAAAGCGGACCAGCGAATCCAGATTTCGAAGGCAATCCAGTTGATGGAAAAGCCGATCCAGAACGCAATGCCGAAGAACTGGCTGGGCGCGAGATGCGTGCGAGCGCTGGTGGCGAAGAAGACGCCGATCACAGGCCGCGTAGTGGCGATGCCAAGAAGAACTGCGATGGCGCGTAACAGCAATCGTCTCTTCAGAGCCTGTTCTCCGCGACGGCTGTATTCAAAAGCGCGAAGCAGAGAAAAGAGGAAAAGGGTGTTGAAGAATAAAACGGCCGAACGTTCCGTCCATCCGCCTACGGAGAAAGTGCTCATAGCATAGGCAGTCAATGCGACGATTCCGCCGAGAGGAAAGATCACGCGCTCGGGCCATTGGAGATCAGAAAATCTGCTGAAGACGACGAAGGGCAATACCAGCACAAATGCCAGGGCAGGGAGGATGTGCGCCAGCGTAAGAGCGGTATGCGAGTCAAACGCGCTGTCGAGTGCGGCCATCTGCGGGGGAAGGTTGGGGGAGGGAAATAGCAGCGCCAGAACTCGTCTGACGACGACTGCGACGGCAATTACGATGCTCACCCAAAAGCCACAACGCAGCCACAGGGAAGAGGCGTGATCTCCAGTGAGGGTGGTTGAATGCAAGTTCGCTTGGGACCCCATTGGCATCATCTCCGAACCGTACATTTACTATGATGTACTATGATGCATTTAATTTGACATAGTGTCAAAGTGAATTGTAAAGTTATGTAAAGATGATGGGAAACACAAAGGATGGGGCGCGCAAGCGGCCCTATGACTTACGCAAGCGGCAGGAGTTGACTGGCCACAAGCGGTCGAAGATACTTGCGGCTGCGAGGGCCCAATTGGAATCGAATGGATTCCTGCACTTCACCATGGAATCCCTTGCGCGCGAGAGCGGGGTGACGCGCCAGACCGTCCATAACCTCTTTGGGACCAAGGGCGGCGTTCTTGAGGCGCTGTTTGACCAACTCGCGCTGGATGCCGGATTGGAGCGGATGCGCGAGGTGATGCAGCAGATTGATTCCGATGCGATGCTGACGGGCTTTGTGGAAGTATTTGCGAAGTTCTGGGCCAAAGACCGGATGCTATTGAGAAGGATTCATGGCATTGCCGCGATTGATTTGGAGTTTGCATCGGCGGTGGAGGGACGAAATCGTCGCCGCAAGACGGCGTCAATGCGGATTGTGGAACGGATTGGAAAGGGAAGCACGCGGAGCAGCGAGGAGGAATCGAAACAGCGTGCCGCTGCGCTCTACGCTCTGACGTCGTTCGAATTCTTTGACGCTTTGGCTGAAGTCTATGGAGACTTGGACGCGGCGGCTTCTTCAGTCCTCAACCTGGTGAAGACAGCGATTGTGGCGGCACCATAGGGCCCCTTTCTTAAGGGATCAAAGGAGTTTCGCGCGAGCCGAAGAGGGAGAAAGCCTGCCCGTCAGATTTCCTCGCACCGCGCATTCATGGTAATCTCACAATAGACACTTAAGAGTGGACCTGAGAAGACAAGAGGAGTAACACACGCCGTGCTGGCGACTCAAAAGAAAACTGACCTGATCGAACGCTTCCGCACCCACGATACGGACACCGGATCACCGGAGGTCCAGATCGCGATTCTGAGTGAGCGGATTGGCGACCTGACCGAGCACTTCAAAACCCACAAGAAGGACCACGCTTCCCGGCGTGGACTTTTGATGCTGGTCAGCAAGCGCCGCCGCCTGCTGGATTACCTGAAGACGCACGATTCCGATCGCTACCGCGACGTGATCGGCAAACTCGGTATCCGCAAGTAATCAGAAAGCCAACATTGACCCGGAAGCGCCCAGACCGGACATTGGTCACGGCCCCCGTTCATGCAGAACCTGGGACCATGGTGTACCTGGCGAACCGTACCGGCTGCCAGGGCCTGCGCACAGCTATCGGCTGAGCGCGGCCCGGTTGCCGCGTGAAGGACGCAGACCTTTCTGCAAGCCGGGAGAATCCGCTCCCTCGCGCACACCCCACTCTTTTGCGCGCGCACTGCAGGCTGCCTGTCCCTTCGCCACCTTTCCCGCCCCCTCCTGCGCCTTCCCGATCCAAGTTTCCCAAGCGAACAAAACGAAACGAGGACTCTATGTCTACGAAGCATGAAGTAGCTGTCGAGCTTGCCGGCGGCAAGCGGCTGGTCTTTGAGACCGGCCGCATGGCCAAGCAAGCCTCTGGCGCCGCATTGGTGACCACGGGCGAAACCGTGGTTCTGGCCACCGCCGTGGCCTCCCCCGATCCAAGGGAAGGCATCGACTTCTTCCCGCTCACGGTCGATTACCGCGAGTACACGTATGCCGGCGGACGCATCCCCGGCGGATTCATCAAGCGCGAAGGCCGGCCCAGCGAGAAGGAAATTCTGACTGCGCGTCAGATTGACCGTCCTATCCGGCCGCTTTTTCCGGATGGGTTCCGCAACGAGACGCAGATCATTGCGCTGGTCTTCTCCGCGGACAAGGATAACGATCCTGACGTGATTGGCATCAATGCCGCAGCTGCCGCGCTGGCTCTCTCTGATATTCCGTTCAACGCCATCGTGGGCGCGGTGCGCGTAGGCCGTGTCGACGGCGAGTTTGTGATCAATCCGACCTATGCCGAGCGGGCCGCAACGACCGTGAACATCATGGTTGTCGGCCACAAGGACGGCATTGTGATGATCGAATCGGGCGCGAAGGAAGAAACCGAAGAGGTGATCCTCGCCGCCATTGAATTCGCGCACACCGAAATCAGGAAGATTGTCGCCGGCATTGAAGAGCTGGTGTCGAAAGCAGGGAAGGCGAAGCGCGCCTTCACGGCTCCAGAGTTCGACCAGGCCTATTACGATGAGCTCTACGCCAAGGCTGGCGAGCGGCTCAAGGATGCTCTCGACACAAAGACCCACGACAAGCTGGAAAGCCAGTCGCTGGTGAAGCAGATCAAGGACGAGCTGGCAGCCGGGCTTCCTGCCGACGATCCCACGGCCAAGAAAAAGCTGGCCACATACTACGAACATCTCCGTGAGCGAATCTTCCGCGCCCAGGTGACCAAGGACCGCGTCCGTCCCGATCGCCGCGCATTCGACGAGATTCGCACCATCACCATCGAGACCAGTGTTCTGCCGCGTACGCACGGCTCGGCGCTGTTTACCCGCGGTGAAACCCAGGCCCTGGTGACTGCAACGCTGGGCACCGCGGATGATGGGCAGCGTTTGGAAAGCTATGAAGGTGAGAAGAAGAAGAACTTCATGCTGCACTATAACTTTCCGCCGTTCAGCGTTGGTGAAACAGGTCGTATGACGGGAACGGGCCGGCGCGAAATTGGGCACGGAGCCTTGGCGGAACGCGCCATTGCCGCCGTATTGCCCAGCGCTGAGGAGTCTCCTTACTCGATCCGCATTGTTTCCGACATTCTCGAATCCAACGGCTCATCGTCGATGGCCTCGGTGTGCGGAGCGAGCCTGGCCCTCTACGATTCAGGCATCCAGCTCAAGGGCTCGGTTGCCGGCGTGGCCATGGGGTTGGTGAAGGAAGGCGACGACTATGCGATCCTTACCGACATTGCCGGTGCGGAAGATCATTACGGCGACATGGACTTCAAGGTAGCCGGTACGCGCAAGGGCATCACTGCGCTGCAGATGGACATCAAGATCGGCGGCCTGACTCGCGAGATTCTGCAGCAGGCGATGGAGCAGGCTCGTCGGGGCCGTCTCTTTTTGCTGGACAAGATGGATGCGGTGCTGGACGGCCCGCGCCAGGAGCGGTCACAATATGCTCCGCGGATCGAGACTGTGCAGATTCCAACCGACAAGATCCGCGACCTGATCGGCAAAGGCGGCGCCACGATTCGTGGCATCATCGAGCAGACCGGCGCCAAGATTGACGTGGATGACACGGGCCGCGTTAGCGTTGCTTCTTCCGACGCCGACGGACTGAAGAGAGCGCTGGCGATGATCAGCGATATCACCGCCGTTCCTGAAGTGGGCAAGATATATCTGGGCAAAGTCGTTCGGCTGGCCGAGTTCGGCGCGTTTGTTGAGCTGTTCCCGGGTACCGACGGACTGCTTCACATCTCCGAGATTGCAGAGCATCGCGTGAAGGAAGTGAAGGATGAACTGCGCGAGGGCGACCAGGTGATGGTGAAGGTTCTGGCAATCGAAGGCAATCGCATCAAGCTCAGTCGCAAGGCGCTCATCAAGGAGCAACGCGCCAAGCTCGCACCGCCCACGCCGGTCGAGACGGAAGAGGTGGAGATCGATGCGTCGGAAGCACCGGTTGCGCCGATCAAGCCTCGCAATGAATTCGACGAACGCCAGCCGAAATCGAACCAGAGCACGATTCTGATCGAGGGCGGCGAGGACTTTGATGAGGAAGAGGGCGGCGAAGAGTTCGACGAGGAGAATGAGCCGAATTTCAATCGCGTCGAGGGCACTCCGGTGGCAGCGGGTCAGCCCGTTGCAGCAGGCAGCCGTCCCCCGGCAAACAACAATGATCGCCAGCGCAGAAGGCGTCGTCGCGGCGGCGGTGGTCGCGGACCGCGTCCCGGTGGCGGCCAAGGTTAATTGCGCACGCATTGTCATTGGAACAAAAAAGGCCTGGAGATTTTCTCCGGGCTTTTTGTTTTGAGATGAAATGCAGCCGACGGGTTTGGACAACGCACATCTAGTGTCCTGAGTCTGAAACGCAACACAAGACTGGCTGTCATTCTGAGCGAACGGGGCCCCGAACGTCTTTCAGTTCAGGGGTGGTGAGTCGAAGAATCTGCGGTTGTTCTTCGATGAAATTCAGACTCACCACACTAGTCAGGAATGGTGCGAAAGCCACCGCTGATGGCCCGATCGTCGAATGACGGTTTGATGGAGGCCGGGTGTTTGCGCCTTTTGGAATGATTCTTATCGTTGTACATACGTAGATCGGCCGCGATACAAAGGGCTTCCATATTCGTTGCATCGTCGGGAAAGATGGCGACGCCGATGCTGGCGCCGACCCACACAGTTTTCTCTTCCACCTTCAACGGTTCGTTCAAAAGCTGCAAAAGGAAGCCGGCTACCTGCTTCGCGTAGAGAGCGCTGCCGGCGTCTTCGAGGATGATCGAGAACTCGTCGCCGCCCGTGCGCGCAACCGTGTCGGTGAGGCGTACGCGGCTGGTGAAGATCGAGCCCACATGCTGCAGGAGCACGTCTCCCGCATGATGCCCGAGCGTGTCGTTAACCTGTTTGAAGCGATCCAGATCGACCACCAGAAGAGCCGCCTTTGAACCCGTCCTGCGCGACCGCTCCAGTGTGGCGCTGAGACGGTCAAGAAACAAGCGGCGGTTCGGAAGCCCGGTCAATTCATCGTGGAGCGCCAGATATTTGTTGTGATCAATCTGGTCTTCAAGCAGAAGAAGGATCATGCCGACGGCAACGATATATTTGGGAAGGTTCCAGACTTCGCTCTCGATATGAACCCCGTGCATGAATGCGTCCATCAAGGGTGCCACAACAAACACGAAGGCCCAGGCGAAGAACCCGGCGATAGTGATGAACGCGCCCGCCGTCGATCTTCGGTAGGTTAACCAAAAGTGAAGACCGCATCCAAGGTAGACCGTACATAAAACGCCGTTCAAAGCCAGGTCAAGCCCGTTGGGCGAGCGGTGCTGGACGAGCAGGAGAAAAACAGAAAGCGAGCAATTAAGCGAGACAATGATCCAACGCAAAGGGTGATTGAATTTACGAATTGAAATCAGAGCCAACGTCAGCGGGACGGCACCGAAGAGAATGGCAGCGGGAGTCAAGGCCCAATCGACCGCAGGACTGGAATTGATGATGGAAATGTAAAGAGTGTTCGTTACCAGCAGGGCCAGCAGCATCCATTTGCTGGAGCGTTGCCGGCGGTACGGAACCGAGGCGTACATGAAGAGCACGCCGGCGCCGGTCAGCGCGGCCAGGCCGATGTCCGCTGCGAGAATTCCCCAGACGCCCGGTGCAGGGAGAAAAATAAAGGCAGCGAAGTGCAGCGCGATCAGGATCCAGCCCTTCAACCAAAGGCCGGAAAACGGCGTCTGCCCGCGCCGTGCCACAGATGCGAATGCGCACGTCAAGAGCGCAACCGCTGCCAGGTCTGGAACCTTACTCCAATCCAACGTGCACACTCCGTGCTGCAAACTCTCAAAATCTATTTAAAATCGTACACTTCCTGTGCTGAAATAGCTCTTTTGTCGCAACCTCATTTCGAAAGCAAACTTATGTAACGTGCGATCCGATAGGGGAGGCTGGTAATTGACTATATGACCCCCTCCGATATTTTGGTAGTAGTATCGACTATCTAATCTAAACTTGCTGCGATGGCTGCCAGTTTATACATTGTCGTGGAAGGTGAAGACCCGGGCTATGACATCTTTGTCAACGGCCATGCTTTAGCGCGCAACGAGGAAGCGCTTGAGAGGCTCGCTGCAACGCTGCATGTGAGCCCGTTGCTTGAGTTCTTTTCTGCCGACGAGAACTCGATGTCGCTTCTCTTGGAGCAGGGAACGGGGAATCCGGATTGGGCGCGCAACCTGCCCCAGCCGCAGTGGTTCGCAGCGGACGACGGCTTGCAGACGGTCAGAGCGCTTGCGGATTTCCTCGCGGCGAAGCCTGCAGCCGTGGGCTCGGAAACCTTTCCGATCCTGCTTGAGCTTCGCGAGTATGAGCGCGTGTTGAAGAAAACCGCGGAACGCGGGCTCCGCTGGCATCTTGCGGCGAGCTGGCTCTGAGGTTCAAGAGCGTCCATCAATCCGCGACCGTTTCTTCTTCCTTCACCGGGAAGACATTTCCCATACGCTGAATCTGTGCACCGACACCCTGAAGCTTTTCTTCGAAGCGTTCATAGCCGCGGTCCATGTGATACACGCGATCGAGAATCGATTCGCCATCCGCAACCAGGGCCGCCAGGACAAGCGATGCCGAAGCCCTCAAATCAGAACACATCACGGCCGCCGCGGAAAGGCTTGCCGGTCCGCGCACAGTCGCGGTGCGCCCATCCACCCGGATGTTGGCTCCCATCCGCACCAGTTCCTGCACGTGCATGAAGCGATTCTCGAAGATGTTCTCCTTCACCAGGCTGACACCCTCAGACTGCGTGGCGAGGGCCATGTATTGCGCTTGCATGTCGGTGGGGAAACCGGGATACTCTTCGGTTGAGATATCGGCGGCGCGGAGACGGTCCTCGGAGCGCACGCGCACAGCATCGGGACCCAGGATATCGATTTTGGCTCCGGCTTCCTCCAGTTTTGCAATCACCGCGCCGAGGTGCTTCGGATCGCAGCCTGCGACGACCAGGTCACCTGCCGTGATCGCGCCGGCAATCAGAAAAGTACCGGCTTCGATGCGGTCGGGGTTAATGCGGTAGTCCGCGCCATGAAGGCTGCTCACGCCCTGAACGTGAATCACGGACGTACCGGCGCCTTGGATTCTCGCGCCCATCGAAGAAAGCAGCGCTGCGAGGTCGGCTACTTCCGGCTCGCGCGCACAGTTCTCCATCACGGTTTCGCCGTCGGCCAGAACCGCGGCCATCAGGAGGTCCTCTGTACCTGTGACGGTAATCTTGTCAAAGACCAGGTGGGCGCCCCTGAGCCGCGATGCACGCGCTTCAAGATAGCCGTGCTCCTGCACGATGGTTGCGCCCATCTTCTCCAGGCTCTTGATATGGAGATCGATCGGGCGGCCGCCGATAGCACAGCCGCCGGGCATGGCCACGCGCGCCATGCCGGCCCGCGCCACCAGGGGTCCAAGCACAAGGGAACTGGCGCGCATGGTTTTCACGATCTCGTATTTGGCGACGGGGTCTGAAAGCGTACGGCAATTGATCCTGATGCCGCCACCGGAGATCATCTCGGTGGCCGCGCCCATTGATGCCAGCAGTCGGCGCTCGGTTTCAATATCACGCACTCTGGGAATGTTCTCGAGCGTGACTTCGTCTTCAGTCAGAATGGCAGCGGCCATGCAGGGTAGGGCAGAATTCTTGGCGCCGGACACGCGAATCGTGCCTACCAGCGGATTTCCGCCGCGTATGACGAATTTATCCATGAAATTCGGAGTGCCTCAAGGAAATTCTAAATGGAGACCGCGGGCTGGCGAACAACAGAGAGAACCCCAATGACATGAACTCGGGTTCCGTTGGGCTGTCGGACTCTACTTGAGTCAAATACAAGACAAAAGCGCGGGTCTCCGCTACAGGGTCGTCAGGAGAGCTGCGACGCCACTGAGACTACCCAGCCTGTCGCACGAATCATCCATGGACTAGGGTGTGGGCTATGCTTGACGGGCCTGGAATTCGAAACCAGGTGCGGATGTTTCGCGTCAAGCCGCTGCGGCTCGGGACACAATGGTCCGACGATGGCTGCGATCGCCATTGCACTCAGGGAAAGCGTCGCCAGCAACGATGCGACGATCACGCCAGTTTTGTGCTTGAATCTCCGTTTCGGACTCATCAAGTCCCTCCAGTTTTCCGGGGTACAGCGTCTGATCGACCACTATTTTGCGAGTCTTAGACGCCGAATCCAACTGATTCTATGAGAAATCAAGTTGGTTCTCGATGCGGTCACAATGAGTAACGATATGTATCGATTTGTAGCGCGCCAGCGCATACGCAGCACTGGTTCATGCTGAGAAGTGTCTGCAAAGTGCTTCGAGTTTGCTCCTCAAAGTTCCAGCACGTTGTCTTCGATGGCCAGGCGCACATTGCCGTCTGATTTGGCGAGGCGGCGGACGGCTTCAGGCTTGTCGACCTTGGCTTTGAGCATGACCAAGGCAACCGGCACGCTGCGTCCGGCGCTCTTGATGGTTTCAACAGCGGTGGGCCGATCGATGCCGCATGCGCTCATCAGGATGCGAATGCCGCGCTCGACCAGCTTCGAGTTCTGCATGTGCACGTTGACCATCAGGTTTTCGTACACATAGCCCAGCCGCGTCATGGCGCCCGTAGTGATCATATTGAGAACCATCTTCTGGGCCGTGCCGGCCTTCATGCGCGTGGAACCGGAGACGACCTCCGGGCCGACTTCGGCAACGATGGCAATATCAGCGGCGGCGGCCAGAGGTGTTTCATGATTGCAGGTGACAGCGGCGGTGTGAGCTCCGCGAGCTCGGGCATAGGCCACGGCGGCTACCACGTAGGGTGTGCGGCCTGAAGCGGAGAGCCCGATCACGACGTCTTTGCGCGTTGGGCGACGGCGGGCGATGTCCCGCTGCCCCAACTCTTCAGAATCTTCGTTGACCTCAACCGCGGAAGCCAGGGCCTTGGGGCCGCCGGCCATGATGTATTGGACCTGTCCCGGCGCTGTCGAATAAGTGGGCGGACACTCTGAGGAGTCGAGTGCTGCGATACGCCCGCTGGAACCGGCGCCGATGTAAATCAAACGACCGCCATCGCGCAGGCTGCGTGCCACCTGGTCGATTACGGCTGCAATTTCGGGAATCGCTTTCTTGACTGCGGCGGCAACTTTGGCATCTTCGTGATTGATGATACGGGCGATTTCAAGTGCGGACTTGGTGTCGAACCCTTGCGAAGCCTCGTTTTGGCTTTCGGTTGTAAGTTGTTGAAGTAAGGAGACTTGATCTCTTTTTGGACCCTCTCTCCCTGGTGCGTCGGCCACTTCCTGAGTAGTCGTACTGGTTAACATCAAATCAGCCCCCACAATTGATTGTAGACGTAAATTCCGCAAGCTCAAGAGAATAGTAAAAGAGGGCGTGCCCAAATAGATGACTATCGATTTACCGGCAAAAGTGCCTTTCGTACCGCGTCGTGAAAGGCGGGCCGCAGGTTGCGAATCGCCTGGTTTTGGCGATCGGGCCAGGTGCGATTGGTAAGCAAGACAACGGCCATATCTGCCTCCAGGTCAATCCACAATGAGCAGCCGCTAAATCCCAAATGGCCAATCGATTTAGGAGAGAAATAGTGTCCGGCCGAAGACTCGGCCGAAGGAGTGTCCCACCCCAACGCGCGCGAGCTGCCCTCCGGGCCTTGGCGCTCGGCGAAGCAATCTATCATTTTGCGTTCGAATAGGATGGGACGCTCGACAAGGTCTTTGGAATCGAGCGGCGCAAGAATCCAGCTTGCGAAGCTCAGCAGATCGGGAACGTTCGAGAACAATCCTGCATGGCCGGCAACGCCACCCAGCGTCCAGGCATTCTCATCCTGGGCCTCGCCCTGAATGCGGCGGTGACGGAACGAGGTGTCTTCTTCGGTTGGCGGAATCAGTGATTGCGCATCCGGCGACGGGGCGAACCCGGTAGCTACAAGCCCGAGGGGCTGAAAGACTTCGTTGCGGACGAAGGCAGCAAGATCTTCGCCCGTAAGGACCTCCAGCGCCTTGCCCAGGAGGATGAAGCCGGGATCGGAATACTCGGCGCGCGTGCCTGGTTCGGCCTCAAGCGGCAGTTGCAGGCAGGCGCGGAGAAGCGCCGCTGGGGTGGTCGCGGTGCGGAACAGCTCGACATATCCCGGCAATCCCCCGTTGTGTGCAAGGAGGTGGCGAAGCCTGACATGGTGTGCGCGCTCGTTCGAGGAGCGACCCACGACAAAGCCTGGCAGCAATTCGCCCAGGGGAATATCCAGGTCGAGCAGCCCTCTCTGGTAGAGCAACATGCAAGCGGCCGTAGTTGCCACAACCTTGGTAAGACTGGCAATGTCGTATACCGTTGTTGCCGTGACGGCTCTCGCATCATCGTCATAAGTGAAGCGGCCAAGCGCGTCCTGGAGCACGACAGCGCCGTCTGCAAAGACGCCGAAGGCGCAGCCCGGAAAGGTATGAGCGGCAACGGCCCCGTTGAGAACGTCATAGACGGGGGCGAAGCGGCTTCTCACATCGGCTGGAGGCGAGCTGAGTTCGGGCTCCATCACTGTCTTGCATCGTAACGCGAATCGGCGAGCAGCGGGAATGTGAAGCGTCCTGTTGACTCGTAAAATGAATGGGCTATCTTGACCATAAGTCAGCCGTCTATATAGATAACGAGCTGGGCTGGAGGAAGGGATGCGCTTGCTGGATGGGAAATCGACTGCTGCACTCGTGCTGAGCCTGGTGGCCGGAGCTTCCGCTTCGGCATACAGCCAGAATCCTGCATCACCTGCGACAACGCCCGCAGCAACGGACCCGACGCCGGCGGCCAGTTCGTCTGCGACTGCCACCCAAACCGCACAGCCGGCCGTTTCGCTGGCGTCCCAGGCGCAGAAGAAAACCTATACCGTCCCTGCCGGCACCAAGGTATTGCTCCAGTTGCGCAGCGGCATCAATACAAGGAGCGCGAGGCCCGGCGATGGAGTTTACCTGGCTTCGACATTTCCAGTAGTGGTCGGCAACCGGGTGATGATTCCGGCGGGCGTGTATGTGCAAGGTGTGGTCGACCGGGTTGCGCGGGCTGGCCGCGTGAAAGGCCGGGCGCAGCTTGACATGCATTTTACGTCCATCATCTTTCCCAACGGCTCGGTGGTGGAGATTCCGGGGGTTGTGAACAGCCTGCCCGGCGCGAGAAAGCAATCCGTGAAAGATAACGGGGAGGGCACCATCGAGCAGGATGGCGACAAAGGGCGCAACGCGGGAAAGGTCGCGGAGATCGCAATCCCCACCGGCGGAACGGTAGGATCCATCGGCGGTCTCGAATCAGGACATCCCATCGAGGGTGGAATTGCGGGAATTGGAGCCGGCCTGGCGACGGTCGGACTGGTCTCCTTGTTCACTCGCGGGGCCGATGTCAATATTGAGAACGGAACGCAGGTGGAGATGGTGCTGCAACGGCCGCTGATGCTGGAGGAAGAGAATCTGGCTGGCGTCGGAGTTCCCGGGAGTGCGCCGGCCCTTGTACCTGCTGCCAACCAGCCTCGGCCCATCGAAAAACCCGACCGCGCGCATGTATTGTGTCCGCCCGGAGGCCTTGGCTGCCAATAAATCGGAAGACAAGATTAGACTGAAATAGAGATGGAATCACCGGCTCAAGAAACCCAGATACTGCAACCCTCCACGGCTGACGCGGAGATTGAGATCACACAAGCGAACGGTCCCGCCCAATCGCCCAAAACGACGGGCAAGTCGGGAGGCGTAGTTCTCTGGCTGCGAGACCTCCTGGTCTCCGGGGCCATTTCGGTGCTGATCATCACCTTCCTGTATCAGCCGGTTCGCGTTGAAGGCACAAGCATGCTGCCGCGGCTCGAAGACCGCGACCGTCTGTTCATCAACAAGTTCGTCTACCACATCGAGTCCATTCAGCGTGGCGATGTGGTGGTTTTTCACTATCCTCTCGACCCGGAGAAAAGCTACATCAAGCGCGTCATCGCGCTGCCGGGTGATCGACTGTGGATTGACCATGGCCAGGTCTGGCTCAACGGCAAACCATTGCATGAGGGCTATGTGCCGGAGAAGTTTCGCGATAGCCGCTCGATGGCGGAGATGGTGGTGCCCGACGACAGCTATTTCATGATGGGAGACCACCGCTCGATATCATCGGACAGCCGCGAGTTTGGCCCCGTGGAGCGGGATCTGGTTTACGGCAAGGCTGTATTCGTGTATTGGCCCGCCAAGGACGCCGGTGTAGTGCGGTAAACAAACGGCTTTTCCACGTCATACCTTGGCTGTCGAAACCTGCTAGAATCGATTGAATCCACTCCTCGGAGAGGCGATGCAGGCGATCCTAGCGCTCGAAGACGGGCGCATCTTCCGTGGCCAAGGCTATGGGCACCCCGGCGAATGCTCGGGCGAGGTTGTTTTTAATACTTCTCTTACCGGTTATCAGGAAATCGCTACCGATCCCTCCTATGCCGGACAAATCGTTGTTCTCACAAATCCCCAGATCGGGAACTACGGAACCAACCAGGCAGACAATGAGTCGGCTCGGCCATTCATCGAGGGGCTGATCGTCCGCGAGTTTTCAGCTGTCAGTTCGAATTGGCGCTCAGAACAAGTCACCGATGAGTACATGGAGCGCTACGCCGTTCCCGTGCTGGCCGAGATCGACACGCGCGCGCTGGTGCGGCATTTGCGGACCCACGGCGTGATGCGCGGCGTGATCTCGACGCAGAGCAATGATGCCGATGCTCTCATCCAAAGAGCCAAAAAAATCCGCAAGATGGATGGCACTGACCTGGCGCGCGTGGTTTCGACCAAGTCGATTTATCACTTTGACGCGGACGACAGCCGGAATCAGTCGGATGATAGTTTGCTGCCCGGTAATCTCTACCAAAATGACGAAGCGCGGAAGCGCCTCCATGTGGTGGCGTATGACTTTGGGATCAAGCAGAACATCCTGAGGATGTTGACGCGGGAGGGCTGCCGCGTGACGGTGGTTCCTGCAGAGACGACGGCGGCCGATGTGCTTGGATTGAAGCCGGATGGGGTGTTTCTCTCCAACGGACCGGGCGATCCGGAGCCGGTAGATTATGCGGTCAAAGCGATCCGCGACATGATGGGGCGCGTGCCGGTGTTTGGCATCTGCCTGGGACACCAGTTGTGCGGGCTGGCCCTCGGTGGCAAAACCTACAAGCTGAAGTTCGGTCACCACGGCGGCAATCATCCGGTGAAGAACAACGCCACCGGCAAGGTGGAGATTACTGCGCACAATCATAATTTTGCCGTCGATCCCGACTCGATCAACGCAAATGACGTGGAGCTGACGCACGTGGACCTGAACGATCAGACGCTGGAAGGCCTGCGGCACAAGACGCTGCCCTTGTTTAGCGTGCAGTATCATCCGGAGGCGGCGCCGGGACCGCACGATTCGCACTATTTGTTTCGCGACTTCCGCAAAATGATGGAGGAATGGCAGGGATGAGGTTTGCCGCGGGCCATGAGGCAGGTATTTCAAGACAGCGGGGCTTTTGGCTCCGCTGTTTTTTGGGCCAGTTGTTGACTCTGCTGATGAGTTGGTTTGCGCTTTGCGGAGTGTCTCGCGCACAGCTCGAGGTACCCGGTCCATTCCATCTATCGCACCTTCAGGGCATCGTCGTCACCCAAAGTGGATCGCCCGTCGAGCATGCTGAAGTCACCCTTGTGCGAGATGAAAAGATTGCCTACTCGACGCGGACTGACGTGAAGGGTCACTTCCAATTCAAGGACGTCACCGGACGATATGTGCTCCGGATGCACGTGCCTGGATATTCGATTGTTTCGCGGGAAGTCATCATTGGTTTCGAGATCGTGACTGCCCTGGAGGGGAACAAGCTCTATGCAATCCTCGGACCTGGAGCCTGCAGTGACGATTGCTCCTCTGTCTTCACCAGCAAGAAAGAATTTGATCAGGCCCTGCGCCGCATGACCGGACACAACCGATAGGAATTAGTCAAAACAATGCCACGTAGAAACGACATTCAGAAGATTCTTGTGATCGGCTCGGGACCGATTGTGATCGGGCAGTCCGCCGAGTTCGACTACAGCGGCACGCAGGCCTGCAAGGCCCTCAAGCAGGAGGGCTACGAGGTGGTGCTGGTCAATTCGAACCCGGCCACCATCATGACAGACCCGGAGTTGGCCGATCGTACCTACATTGAGCCGCTGACTCGCGAATACGTTGAAGAGATTATCCGCATTGAAACGGAGATGCTGGCCTCAAATCCTGCATCAGGCAAATTTGCCCTGCTGCCGACGGTCGGCGGCCAGACGGCGCTGAACCTGGCTGTCGATTTGGCGGACGCGGGGATTCTCGATCGCTACAATGTGGAACTGATCGGCGCGAAACTCGAAGCCATCAAGAAGGCCGAAGACCGGCTGCTCTTCAAAGATGCCATGCTGCGCATCGGGCTCGATGTTTCGAAGTCCGCGCTGGTGAATAATCTCCGCGATGGACTGGATTTTGCTTCGAAGCTCGGGTTTCCCGTGCTGATTCGGCCAAGTTTTACGCTCGGAGGCTCGGGTGGCGGCATCGCCTACAACCGCGAAGAGCTGATGGAGATCCTGGCGCGCGGGCTCGATCTATCGCCGGTACACGAGTGCCTGATTGAAGAGAGCGTGCTGGGCTGGAAAGAGTATGAACTTGAAGTAATGCGCGATCTGGCAGACAACGTGATCATCATCTGCTCGATTGAAAACTTCGACCCCATGGGCGTACATACCGGCGATTCGATCACAGTAGCTCCGGCGCAGACCCTTACTGATCGCGAGTATCAGAAGATGCGCGACGCGGCTATCGCAGTGATGCGCGAGATCGGTGTCGAAACCGGCGGTTCGAATGTGCAGTTTGCAGTGAATCCCGTGGACGGACGGATGACGGTGATCGAGATGAACCCGCGCGTCTCGCGGTCTTCGGCGCTGGCTTCGAAGGCGACCGGGTTTCCCATTGCAAAAATTGCCGCCAAGCTCGCCGTGGGTTACACCCTCGATGAGATTCCGAATGACATCACGCGCAAGACACCTGCATGTTTCGAGCCGACCATCGATTACGTCGTGGTGAAGATTCCCAAGTGGCAGTTTGAAAAATTTCCCGGCGCGGACGATACTCTCGGCCCACAGATGAAGTCAGTGGGCGAAGTGATGGCAATGGGGCGCACCTTCAAGGAAGCGCTGATGAAGGCGTGGCGCGCGCTTGAGACGGGCAAGAAGACGGGCGCCGAAATCCTGGAGCCCCGCCGCCTGACGCAGATGCTTGTAACTCCGCGGCCCGAGCGGCTGGGTTACATTCGGTATGCCTTTGAACGGGGCATGAGCGTGCGCGAAGTAGCGCGCCTCACCGGCATGGACCCGTGGTTTCTGCACCAGATTCGCGAAGTGACCATCGCACAGCAGAGCATTGCGCAGACGACTCCGGAAGCAATGAGCGCGGAAGCGCTCCGCCGGCTCAAGCGCCTTGGCCTCAGCGACGAACGCATCGCAACAGAGTGGAAACTGGAAGGTCACGCGGGCACACAGCGGGTGAGGGAACTGCGCGAGGGGATGGGAATAAAGCCCGTCTTCAAGCTGGTGGACACCTGCGCGGCAGAATTCGAATCGATGACGCCGTATCTCTATTCGACCTACGACGAAGAGGACGAGGCGCCTCCGACACAAACGTCCAAGGTCATCATTCTTGGCTCGGGCCCGAATCGCATCGGACAGGGAATCGAATTCGACTACTGCTGCTGCCACGCCGCCTTCGCACTGAAGGACGACGGCTACGAGACGATCATGGTTAACTGCAACCCGGAGACCGTCTCCACTGACTACGACACCAGCGACCGGCTTTACTTTGAGCCGTTGACGCTTGAAGATGTTCTCGCGGTGTATAACCACGAGGCGCAATCGGGCGCGAAGATCGGCATGATTGTCCAGTTCGGGGGGCAGACTCCGCTCAATCTCGCTCAGCGGCTGCGTGCGGCAGGCGTACCTATTATCGGCACTTCGCCCGAAAACATTGACCTTGCTGAAGACCGCAAACGGTTTGGCAAGCTGCTTGAAGAGCTCGAGATTCCGCAGCCCGCGGGCGGAACTGCAACGAGTGTCGACGAAGCGTTGGCTGTGGGCGAGCGCATCGGCTATCCGGTGCTGGTGCGGCCCAGCTATGTTCTCGGCGGACGCGCCATGGTCATCGCCTATGACGCGGCGGCCGTGGCGCAATACATGCGGGCAGCGGTCGAGTACAGCCAGGAGCGGCCAGTGCTGGTCGACCACTTCCTTGAGAATGCAGTTGAAGTGGATGTCGATGCCTTGTGCGATTCGGAAGACGTGATCATCGCCGGCATCATGCAGCACATCGAAGAGGCCGGCATTCATTCGGGCGACTCGAGTTGCGTGCTGCCCGCGGTCGATATTCGCGAAGAGACGCTCGAGGTGCTCCGCACGTATACCCGCAAGCTGGCATTGGCACTGAACGTGGTTGGTCTCGTCAACCTGCAGTTTGCGATCCAGCGCGACGCTGCCGGCGACGACCACGTATACGTCATCGAGGTGAATCCCCGCGCATCGCGCACTGTGCCTTATGTGTCAAAAGCCACCGGAATTCCCCTGGCCAAGATAGCGGCGCGGTTGATGACCGGGCGCAAGTTGCGCGAACTGCTTCCGGACCAGCTCGCATCGGGTAAGGATCTCGAGACGGGCACGCATTATTACGTCAAGTCGCCAGTGTTCCCGTGGTCGAAATTCGCCGGCGTGGACACGGTGCTGGGACCGGAGATGAAGTCCACCGGCGAGGTGATGGGCGTGGCCGCGACTTTTGGCGAGGCGTTCGCCAAGGCACAACTCTCGGCGGGACAGGTGCTGCCGACGGTCGGCACAATCTTTTTCAGCGTAAACGACCATGACAAACCGGCTGCCATCGAACTGGCTCGCCGCTACGTTCATCTCGGTTTTCACCTGGTGGCAACGGAGGGCACTGCGAACGTGCTGGAACACGCAGGCCTCGCGGTCGAGCGCGTCTTCAAGGTGAAAGAGGGCCGGCCGAACGTCGTGGACCTGATCAAGGGCGACCGGATCCAACTGATCATCAACACGCCACGAGGGCAGGATACCTTTTTCGACGAGAAGGCGATCCGGCGGGCAGCGGTTTTGGCGCGAGTTCCCACCATTACGACGATCGCAGCAGCGGAGGCAGCGGCGGAAGGGATTGCCGCAATGCAGCGACACCACACCACGGTATTTGCGCTTCAGAACCTGCATGCAGCAAAGAGTGCATGAACCGGGCGGCTCTACAATAAAGACATGTTGATCGAAGGCGTGTTCGCTGCACTGACTACTCCGTTTTATTCGGATGAGCGGGTGTATTTCCGCAAGATCGAAGCCAACATTGCGCGCTATTCGCGCACTCTGCTGGCGGGAATGGTGGTGCTCGGGTCGACCGGCGAGGCGGTTGCGCTGAATGACGAAGAATCGCGCGAGGTGCTGCGCACGGTAGCGGAAGCGGCGGCGCCTGAGAAGGTCCTGATTGCCGGGGTGGGGAAGGAAAGCGTCAAATCCTCCGTCGAAATGGCAGAGGTTGCGGCGGGGTTCGGATTCGATGCGGTCCTGGTCCGGACGCCGACCTACTACTCGCCGCAGATGTCGCCTGAATCGATCCTTACGTTTTACCGCAGTGTGGCCGACCGGTCGCCGCTGCCGGTACTGCTCTATAACATTCCCAAGTTCGTCCCGTTCGACATTCCCGTACCGATGGTGGCAGAGCTTGCGCATCACCCGAACATCATCGGAATCAAGGATTCGAGCGGCAGCCTGGAAAGGATCAAAGGGACGATCGCCGCGACGGCGACTACGCTACGGCGTGTGGTCACAGTAACGCCTATATTTGAAGCAGTTACGGGGCGAATGCTGAAGAGTAACCTGAAGGAATCAGGTTCGGCAACCTTCGTGCCTGCGAGCGATCTGGGCGGCGCGGTAGCCCTTGCGACGCCACCTCCGAGGGTTCCACTAAAGACGCGCACAAAGGAAGTTGGCTTCCAGGTCCTTACCGGGTCGACCTCGATCTTATTGGAGTCGCTGGAGTCGGGTGCTGCGGGAGCGGTCGTGGCGTTTGCTGCGTGTGCTCCGCAAGCCTGCCAGGAGGTTTATCTGGCGTGGAAGGATCACGACGGGAAGCTCGCGGCAGAGAAGCAGGCTCGCATCGCAGACCCAGGCCAACGGATTGCCGGGAGCCTCGGAATCAGCGGCGTCAAGTACGCCTGCGACTTCAATGGATATTATGGCGGTCGCGCACGGTTGCCACTCCTTCCGGTCAACGCTGAAGAGAAGAGGGAGATCGAAGGCCTGCTTGCGGGCATTCGAAATTAGAGGTAACCGACCGGATTCAGGCAGAATCTAGGCGTTTTCTCTCAAGGCGCTGGCCATACATATCATGACTGATACTTGGTAGTCATGGAGGCTGTTGCGTCATGTAAGTCGCACATTAACACGTGTTTATGTGATGCCGCCGCTCTCCTTCCGTTGCGCTGTCAATTTCGTCGGCTTTGTTGCACGCGAATTGAGCCCGTGCGCAACACCCAGGTTTGTAACTGTTCCCGATGTGAAGGGGCACTTGAACCCCGGCAGAGGCTGACGACCACCATGAAGCGCATCGGCTAAATCGAAGCCTTTGCTTGTTCCATCACCTGCGGGGAGACCCCTTCTCCCCGTTACCCCTCCACCCCACCTTCCCCCGTTCAGGCGCGAAGAAGCATTCCACCCTCAGCTCGACACTGCGGCGTATCGTTCACCGACTAGAATTCTGTCATGAACCAGAGAACCAAGGATCTGTGGGTGATCCCGCCGATCATCGCCTTGGCAAACTATGTCGACTACGAAAAGCACGCGCCGTCCGAATGGATCTGGCGTGCCCGCGATTGATGATTTCCTTCGAACAGTGGCCGCACTGGATGGCAGCGTTGTGGCCGAGGCCGACCGGTTGCGGATCGACTTTCGGGACAATCGCTCGAGCATTGTCGTAAAGCGGGACCCCGCCGACCCGGACGAGTGGAAGGTTCGATTCGAGCACGTTGAAAAGCAGGCCGCAATCATCCTGCGAAATCCATCGAAGCTGAACCGCTATCATGTTGGCGCCCTCCATAACATACAGCGAATGGTAAGGATGTCCGTGTTTCGTTTGCTTGAGAAAATGGACGGCCACTTTCCGCTATCTGAGTGTTTTGCGAGACAACTTCGAAAAACTCAGACGATATAGTGTACGTGGATATAATTCGGAAGGAGCCGGATATACAGGCGCCCCTGGTTGTCTGCGCGACTTCTTTTGACACAAGTAGTACTAGGTCGCTCCAGTAACAAGAACGTGGACAGATTCGCCGAGCTTTTTCGCTTTGATCCGCACTCGACGCGATGCCAGGCGGCTGCCGTCGCTGCTCTCCCATGCCGCGAGATCTTCGACCGCCTCGCCATCCTGTGCGGATTCGAAGACACGGTGAATAACCGACGATTTCGGCACCCGCCAATTCGGTATCATCGTCAGTCCAGATTCCCGAGCGCGAACATTCGGGCTCACATACACTGCTCTGAGCTTCTTCTCGGGGACAGGCTGAAAGGAAAAGGACGATTGCGCCGTCTGGCGCTCGCTTTTCTTATGCGCCATCGCTGCTTCCAGCCAGATACATGGCATGGGCCATATCTTCGACAGGTTGAGAATCGAGGAGTAACCGCTTGCCTCGGGACAGCATTTGCGCCGGATTGACTCGATTTTGTCGAAGGAGATTTCCCCTTTCATAAAGGGTCGTAGCATCGGCTCATAGAAAGAGAATTCGCCGGCAATCACGTCCACGACGGATTCTTCCGCGCTTTTCGGGTGAACGGGATCGTGCGTCCTTCGGAACGCAAGTCGGGTTTGGTCTGTCAGAATCAGCAGATGGCCGAGCTCGTGCCATTTTGTGTGGTATCTGCGTTGCGCTTTTCGTCCCCGGCAATCAATGATCGAGATGTACGGTGGCTCCCAGGGATTCCGGTGCTGGCGCTTGAGGGTGATGCCGTAAACGTCCCCGTTCAGCTCGTCCTCCAGGGTCACGAAACCGCGTTCACCCTGATCTATAAACTCGCGCTGGATTTCCTTGAGTTCGAGGTCATCGTTGACTTCCCGCAGTGCCGTGCCAAGTTTGTTGGCGGCAATGTCGGTCAGTTGCGCAAGATTGGCGCAATCGGGAAAATCCCGCAAGAATAACTTCATCCGTCGACGGCAGAAGTTCAAAATCGACTCTACCGGTGCTTCGGACTGCCGGAGTCCAAGATCGGTTGCAAGAGCGTGAACGGTGAGCTTGCTGTTCAGTCCCGGTGCCATATCATCCAAAGACCTTCTTGATCGCTTCGTGGAGTTTGATCCAGTCCTGCACTTCAAATTCCTTGGTGTCCCTGTTGCTGCGGCGGGCTACGACCGAACGGTGAGCCTCAAGCAACTCCAGGGTGTCTGCATAGCTTAGTTTCAATCGCTCGGCCGCCGCCGAGAGTTCGGGCGGGATTATGATCGGCGCTTTGGTAACCTCCGTCGAATCCACGCTTCCCCGCAAGAGAAAATCGACGGAGGCGCCCAAAGCGTTCGCAATTCGCAACAGGTACTCAGAACTCACATTCCGGTTTCCGTTTTCCAGATCGCTGATAAAACCTTTGCTCATTCGCGTTTTTTCAGCAAGTTGGTCCTGAGTGAGCCGTTTTGCTTGGCGCACTTCACGGACTCTTTCGCCCACCGTTGGCATCTGTTCTCAAGTTCTCCTTCATCAGTATTAGTCTAAAACGCTCGATTCTACAACAAAATACTGTTCCTGCGGGGGTTGACAGTCCGCATCGTGTTCGCTATGTTATACTAAAGTTCGCTAAACAAGGATAATGGGTAGGCGCCTTTGGACCGGAGAGAGAGGGGAATTTCATGGCCGATACCAAGACTCATGCGTTGATTGCCGGCGTGGCCGGTGTTGGAGCATATGCGGTGTACTGCCACCGCAATGCGCAGGAGATCAGATTTCTTGATGCAGTGACCAGCGGTCTGATCGCCGTCGTCGGCGGACTTGCACCGGATTTGCTTGAGCCCGCAATTCACCCAAATCACCGAAGTCTGTTTCATAGTCTTGCGGCCGGTACGGCGTTGATTCACGGCACCAATGAGGTTCAATCCAATGACCGGATTACGGACGCGGCCAAACTGATCCTGGTTCTGCTCGTCGTTGGGTATGTATCTCACCTGATAGCTGATGCCTTAACGCCCAAGGGTCTGCCCGTTCTCTGCTGATAGAGTTGTCAAAAACACGGATTCAGGAGGAAGAATGACTGTTCACAAACTTAATTTTTTTCCGCTTGGGAACGCGGATTGCTGCCGAGTAGATCTCGATAGTGGCGATCAAATCCTTATCGACTACGCCGCGATGCGGGATCCGGAATGCAAAGACGATCTGCGCATCGACCTCCCATCGGAGTTGCGGAAGGACCTGGACTCTCGCAAGCGAGACTACTACAAGGTTGTCGTCTTCACGCACCTTGATGATGACCACATTCGCGGCGCCTCAAACTTCTTCTACATGCAGCATGCCCAGAAGTATCAGGAGAAAGTCAACGGAAAGAGCCGCATCAAGATGGATGAGATGTGGGTACCGGCCGCTGTGATCACAGAAGAGGGCTGCACGGACGAAGATAGGATTATTCGGCAGGAGGCACGCTACAGGCTGAAACAGGGCGCGGGAGTTCGTGTCTTTTCGCGGCCCGAGCAACTGAAGAAATGGCTGGAGGGTGAAGGACTGTCAGTCGAAGACCGCCGGTCCCTCATTACGGATGCCGGACAGCTAGTCCCCGGCTGGTCGGCTGAGATTCAGGGCGTTGAGTTCTTTGTGCATTCGCCGTTCGCCTGCCGCACCGATAATGGCAGATACGTGGAACGCAACGACGGATGCCTAGTCCTTCATGCAACGTTTTCTGCCGACGGCAACAAAACCAAGGTTTTCTTTGGCGCCGATATCCGGCAGGAACCGCTCAGCGAGATCGTTCGCATCACGCGCTCGAAGAACCGGGAGGAACGACTCGAATCGGACGTTGTCAAGATACCTCATCACTCCAGCTATCTGTCTCTTGGACCGGAGAAGGGCAAGGATAAAACCGTGCCGACGGAGGATATTGGTTACTTTTACGAGAAGAAGCTGGCACGTCGCGCAATCTTAGTTTCAACCAGCAGACTGATTCCAACAGATGAGGAAGACAATCAGCCACCGCACAGGCAAGCTGCAAACTACTACGACGAGCAGGCAACGGCGCAATCTGGAGAATACGTGATCACAATGAAACATCCCAGGGCTTCATTGCCGGAGACATTGGTCATTGAGATTGGTGGCAGTAAGGCAAAGATCAAGCGTGCATACGCTGGAGGGATCGCTGCAGCTGTAAGCAGTCCGGCTCGACGGGCCGGTTGCAATGAGTGATTCTTATTTGAACGCGCCAGGAGAATCGGTATCACCTGAGTCCCTCGCGCTGCCAAAGGCGAGACAACTGGCAGAATTCCTGCGTGCAGAAATGCACCCATGGGCGCGCCTGGTTGATACTTTGTTCGGAACCGGGAGCGAAGGCAGCAATTCGGTGGTGTTCGATGTTGATGTCGAGGTGAGCCAGGAGCGCGTCCACGATATCCATGCCGTCGAACGCATCGCGGTTGTCTTCTTTCCCTCGGATCGGGACTGGCCGCAGACTTTCGCGCTCAGGAAAGACTTCCCGGCTGTACCGCATCGCTACATAACAGATACCGAATTTCCGCGAAGACTCTGCCTCTATGAGGAACCGTACGTTGAGGAGAAGTCCCGATGGAGCGTTGTAAGCATCGTCGAGCAGATTCGGAAGTGGTTGCGAGATACCGCCGCCGGGACGTTGCACACCGAGGATCAACAGTTGGAGCAGATGCTGGTCGGTTCCCGAGCGGTTTTGATTTTACCGTTCGACATCTTTTCAGAGGATGCAGCGAATCCAGCACCACTTGAAATTATCCACAATTCCAATCCTCCATGCGAAGACTCCTTTGTCGCGTTTCGGCCTCCGCCAACGCCGCCGCCGAACAGGAAAGTGCCGTTTGTTGTGGCTCCGTTCATCTGTCCTGCGGTAGTGCCAAGTACGATTCGTGCCGTGCCCACGAATCTTCTGGAACTGCACCGGTTCTGCATCGCTTCAGGATTTGATCTATCCGAGAACCTGCGCGTGAAGATGAGCGCGTGGAACGACGGAGCCAGGTTCCTTGATTCCAACATGGTCGTGGTTTTGGGGTTTCCGAAGGAGCGCCACGCGGGATCGGTTGTTGAATGTTTCGAAGTCTGGGGATTCGTGACGAATGATCCAGCCAAGAGGATTGGCGAGGCTTTGGGGTTGTGGGAGATGAGGGGGTCTGAACGAGGGCAATTGTTGAATGGAACGCCGAGTGATGAGCAGTTATCTGCGGCCACCTTATTGCCGCTGAATTGCGCCTTCAATCTTTCGCGCGCCCAGGCTTCGCACTTGAGCGGTATTGAACCTGATTCCAGAAAGCTGACCGCGCTGGGTCTCGGTGCTCTTGGATCACAAATCGTTGCCACGCTCATCCGGTCCGGCTATGGAAAGTGGACTTTCGTGGATAATGACTTGCTCTTGCCCCACAATATTGCGCGACATGAGCTATATCACATGGCTGATGGGCTGCCCAAAGCGACCGTGATGATGATGGCGGCCAACAGCATCCTTACGGAGCATTCTGTAGACCGGGCGCTTATCGTCGACGTATTGGACCCCGGAGTTTCTGCTGGAGAGCTTGCGGCAAATCTCGATGCTGCCGATGTAGTTGCGGACTTCTCTGCTTCGATAGAGGTGTCGCGGCATCTTGGACGGGATGTGGACACGAAGGCGCGGAGAGTCGCGGCTTTTCTTAACCCGCGGGGGTCCGACCTGGTTGTGATTGCAGAGGATTCGGCGCGTGAGTATCCGCTCGATTGCCTGGAGATGCAATATTATCGTGAGATTCTCGTTAATCCGGACCTTGAACTCCATCTCCAGCCTCCCGAGGGCCGCATCCGATACGCGCGGTCTTGCCGAGATGTATCGAGCCGAATCCCCAGTGATCAGGTGGCCATGCATGCTGCCATTGGATCTCGCGCATTGAGAAAAGGGCTTTCCGATGCCGGTCCACTGGTCGATATCTGGATCGGTTCTGACGATCTCAGTTCGAAACACGTGAATGTTCAACCATCTCCGATTATGCAGTGGACGGTCGCTGACTTTCAGGTGATCACCGACCGTGGTTTTCTCGATCAGATCCGGGAATACAGGCGAAACAAGCTGCCCTCTGAGACCGGTGGCGTCCTGCTCGGCTGTTGGGATCTGGACAGAAAGCTGATCTACGTCGTTCATTCTATCGCGTCGCCAGCCGATAGTACCGAGCACAAAACCCTCTATATTCGAGGGTCTGCAGGGCTGAAGGATGCTGTCGATTCTGCGGCTGCAAAGACCGCGTTCATGCTCAGATACGTCGGTGAGTGGCATTCGCATCCGGACGGTTTCGGTTCCGAGCCGAGTCCGGACGACATGATCCTTTGGCAATGGCTGGATGAGAAGACGCGACAAGACGGTTTTCCTCCACTCATGCTGATTAGGGGTGAGGGCGGAATGACTTGGTGCGTAGGCCGCTCGATCAAAGCCGTTTTGGACATTTAGAATTAGGCCGCATTCATTGTTGATTGCTGGCGTGAGTCTCGTTACGGAGCTTCGGGGCGTTCGGCATCTCCCCCGCTCTGCAGCAGAGGGATGGACAACATGTCACTGGACGACATTGTCTCGAAAATTACGGACCCTTACGAAAGAAGGGCTCGCACGTATCCAGCCCTGCTCGTGCTACTGCCCGCCTTGACCGTGGCTATCGCTATTTATGGACCGAAGGCTTCCATCGTGAGTACGGTCGCTACAACTGCGGCCTCGTGCGGGGGACTCTATTGGATGGCGGAGACTTCTCGTCGACTCGGTCACGAGCTTGAACTGAAGCTTTTCGAAGAATGGGGAGGCAAGCCCTCCACGCAGCTCTTACGACATCGCGATGGCCGAATCGAATGGCCAACTAAGCAGCGATACCACTCGTTTATTGCGAGAAGAATCAATATACCGTTTCCGACAGCTGAGCAAGAATCCCAAGATCCCAGGGGCGCAGATGAGGTGTATCAGTCTGGAGTGAGATGGCTGCTCAATCAGACGCGGGCGAACGGGGACAAGAACTTTGATCTTCTTCTCAAAGAGAATATTGGCTATGGCTTCCGTCGCAATATGCTCGGCGTGAAGAAAGTCGGGATATCTATCGCCGTCATGAGTGCAATTTGGGCCCTTGCTTACGGCGGAGTAGTGAATTTGGCTGGCCGTCCCGTGCTGGATATCTCTGCGGTGCCACGCATCGTACCCAATGTCGCCCTGACCCTGGTCGTTGCTTTTGGGATGGTCGTCTTTTGGGTCTTCTCGGCAACGAAGGCGAGTGTGCGGTTTGCAGCATTCGAATATGCCGAAATGCTGCTGAGGGCGTGCGACATCTTGGAGGAAGCGGAAGTCAGTGCTGGCCATCCATCTGGCTAATGTAGTCACGAGAAATTGAGAGCAGATCACGGCACAGCTGATTTGAGCCTAGCTATACGCCGCTTGTGCGATACTTCTCTCAAAGTCAACAAGAGGCTCTAGGATTTGAATGCAATCGGCGCAGGCGTGTGTGACCGGGTGCGTCTGTCGGGTCCAGGGTCGTGCGAATCTTTCCTTGAGATTCGCAAGCAGTTAACTGCAACGAAAATGAGCATGGCGATATCGAGGGAACGCTTATGGCGAAGACGCTGGAAGCACATGACAAATTGATCCGCGAGATTTTCGAGGGCAGCTTTCAGTTCGAGATCCCGGACTACCAGCGCCCGTATGCTTGGACGACGGAGCAGGCAGATGAATTGTTCAACGATCTGATCTCGGCTATGCAGGATGCGCGCAGCAACGGCGTGACCAGCCAATACTTCCTGGGAAGTATCGTTCTTATCAAGAATGATCGGGACCCCAGGGCCCTCGTGGTGGATGGTCAACAGCGACTCACCACGCTCGCGATGCTGTTCGCCGCCCTGCGTGCTGCTTGGGAGGCCGCCAACTTCCACCAAGGCGTCAAAAGCGTCACCCCCTTCCTCTACCAGGAAGGGGATGAGATGCTGGGCAAAGCAACCGGCTATCGATTCACGGCGCGCGAGGAAGACGCCGCTTTCTTCCGCCAGTACATCCAGGAACCCGGTGGAATCGAGAAGTTGGTGGTCAGCACCGACAAGCTCGAAGACAGTTTATTGCGCTACCGTGAGAACGCTGCCTCGCTGCTGGTTAAGACTAAGTCGCTGTCGCCCGATGATCGCAATGCGCTGTGGAAGTTCCTCGCCAACGAATGCTCCTTGGTAGTTATTTCGACGCCTGATCTCGAAGCCGCCTATCGCATCTTCTCGGTTCTGAACAACCGAGGGCTCGATCTTGCACCGATCGACATCATGAAGGCGGAAGTCTTGGGTTCCATTCGCCGCATTGGAGGCGAGGAGAAGGCGCGCGCCTATTCCAAGAAGTGGAGCGAGACGGAAAGCCGGCTTGGTCGCGATGCTTTCGGCGACCTGTTTGGCCACATTCGCACCATCTATGCCAAGCAAAAGCAGCGGGCAACCTTGGTGAAGGAGTTCCAGGATTACGTCGTCGAATACAAAAAGCCTGACCTACTCGTTGATCACGTCATTCGTCCCTACGCCGAAGTCTGGGACTTCGTTCGAGATGCTGACTTTGAAGCCACCGAAGAGGCGGAGACCATTAATGATTACCTATCCTGGCTTAACCGCGTCGACTTTCAGGACTGGGTACCGCCGGCCTTGGTTTATTTCAAGCGTTTCCGGCAGAAGCCCAAGTTGCTCGCCGATTTCTTCAAGTTGCTGGAGCGGCTTACCTATTTCCTGCTCATCACAAAGGTCGGCATAAACGAGCGAATCGAGACCTACGCCGATCTCACGAAGGAAATTGAGCCGGATGCCTTTGATGGAGACCTCTCGGCCCTGAAAACCCTTGTGCTGACCGACAATCAGAAACGCGAATTCCTCGGATCGCTCGACGGCGACATTTATCGCAAGCTACCCAAGGCACGCATGGCACTCGTGCTGCGTTTGGAATCATTGGTCAGCGACGGCAGCAAGAAGCAGGCATTCAGCCAGCTGTCCCTGGAACATGTGCTCCCGCAGACGCCGCCCTCTGGTTCCGAATGGGTTCAATGGTTCCCCGACGAGGACGAACGGGATGCCTGGACGCATCGACTGGCCAATCTGGTTCCGTTGCACGTTCGCAAGAACCCTTCCGCAAGCAACCTTGATTTCGCCACCAAGAAGAACGTCTATTTCATTGGCAGGGGCACGGCCTCGCCGTTTGTGCTCACGCAAGAAGTCCGTGCCGAGGCCAAATGGACGCCGGGCGTGCTCGGTGAGCGCCAGCAACGACTCATCGAGAAACTCGCCAACCACTGGGATCTCACCGTCACCTCGACGGAAAAGGATCAAAAAGCCCCAAGTTGAACTGCCCATTGTTCCGGCAGTTGGACGGACTATGGGGCCACGATCTCTTCTGTTCGACGTTGATCATTCTAAAATGAGTGCCCAGCCATTCTCGACCAGGGTCCGATCACTCCCTGATTCTCTGATTGCTCGAAAAACAGTCGGAGGTCAACCTGGACCGTGAGCGAAAGCAGGGGTTTGATGTTCCAGCGCGAGCGGAACACGGTCACAAAGCCCGGAAACGGGGGACGACCTAGAGAAGCGGAGTTGCGTTAAAGACTGGGCACTGCACCTATTCGACCCAGCGTTCAAAGCATCTGATGTCAGTTTCCGCGCCAACGACACAGGCGCCGCGGCAGCGGTCGGAGTGAAGCGGAGAGCCTTTACAGGTTCCTCCCGCCTCTGCCAGAACGCCGCCTGAAGCGGGGGCACTTGATAAAAGAAGAAATTTAGGAGACTTCCTCACTGCGCCACGCGCATTCAGGTCCGACTTTTCGGACGCTACCAACACCGATGGAAATCTCCCAAAGAAAAATCTCACCGCCTTGTCGCGAAAAGATCATTGCTCCTCCACTAGTTCTATGGAGCACTTTGAGGTCTCACCAGATGCCGAACGCCATGGTGGGTTTTCGATTCTGCGCAAGTTGGTGGCAAACGAATGGAGAAGACGTCTACGACATTCACGAACCCGCTTCTTCCTCTGCGAGCTGCGCACTACGTGCGTATGTCCACCGAGCATCAACAGTACTCCCCTGAGAACCAACTGGAGGTGGTCCGCCAATACGCCGCCTCCCACCAAATGGAAATTGTTCGTGAGTACTCGGATCATGGGCGAAGTGGTCTAAATATCGCAGGACGCGAAGGGCTGAATAAGCTCATGTCGGACGTGGAAAACAAGCGGACAGATTTTTCCGCACTGCTTGTGTACGACGTCAGCCGGTGGGGGCGCTTCCAGGATGTAGATGAAAGCGCCTATTACGAATATGTGCTCAAGAGAGCCGGCATTCGCGTCCATTATTGCGCGGAGCAGTTCGAGAACGACGGGAGCATGTCATCTTCCGTTCTCAAAACGTTGAAGCGTTCGATGGCGGCCGAATACAGCCGGGAGCTGTCAGTCAAGGTCTTTTCCGGGCAGTGTCGTCTGATCGAACTGGGATTCCGTCAAGGTGGTCCTCCCGGATATGGTCTGCGGCGACAGTTGATTGACCGGGACAGGAATCCCAAGGGGCTGTTGGGTCGAGGAGAGCGAAAGAGCCTGCAGACAGATCGCGTCATCCTGGTTCCGGGCCCGGAATTGGAGATTGAGACAGTTCGTCAGATTTACGAACTGTTTGTCGCTCAAAGGAAAATAGAACGCGAGATCACGGCCGAATTGAACGGTCGCGGAGTTTTGGGAGAGGATGGTCGTCCATGGACACGCGCGACAGTCCATCAGGTACTGACCAACCCTAAATATATCGGTGCTAACATCTACAACCGCCGATCCTTCAAACTCAAACACCGACGCGTTAACAACCCAACGCAAATGTGGATCTGGCGCGACGGTGCATTCGAACCCATCATCCCGGTGAGTGTCTTTGAAAAGGCAAGGTCGATCATCGAATCACGTCATCACCATCTCTCGGATCAGGATCTTCTTGAAAAGCTTCGGGAATTGCTGCGGGCTCGGGGACAGCTCTCAGGAATCCTCATCGACGAAACCGAGGATATGCCTTCGAGTTCTTGCTACTCTTCGCGCTTTGGCAGTCTTACACGCGCCTATTCGCTCATTGGATGGACACCAGACAGAGACTATGCCTACATCGCAATCAACCGCTTACTGCGACGGAGACACGCAGACATTATTGCGTCGATGCTGGATCGACTGCTCGCCTTGGGAGCGACGGTTAGCGTCAACCAGCAGACAGACTTGTTGACGATAAATTCCGAATACACAGCGTCCCTGATCCTTGCAAGATGCCGGCAGACTCGTGCAGGTAATTGCCGTTGGCAGCTTCGATTCGATGAGAGTTTGCAACCGGACATTATCATCGCAGCGCGTCTTCAGCCGGGCAATGAAGAGATCCTCGATTACTATCTGCTGCCCCGTCTTGATGTCCTGACGGAGCGGTTGAGTTTGCGGCCTGACAATGGTCTGGCCCTGGACGTTTATCGTTTCACCAATCTCAACTTCTTTTTGGAAATGGCAGAGCGCGTGCGCATAGAGGGGGCCGCATGAAAGAACAGCATATCGAGCATTATTTCAATCGCCCAAATTCATATTGCCAATCCCAGGCCACGAAGCCGTGGAAGGTGGCAAATGATGGTCGCCAATATCCGAGAGGTCGGGCTTAAGAAGCCGATCACGGTGGTGCGACGCAAGGAACCAGATCCAGAGGGCAAGCAATTCGATCTTGTCTGCGGTCAAGGAAGGATCGAGGCCTTCGTCGCTCTTGGCGAAACGGCCATACCAGCGATCATTACCGAGGCAACGCGCGAAGATCAGTTCCTCATGAGCCTGGTTGAGAACATCGCAAGGCGGCCGCCCTCCAATAGGGATATCATTCGCGAAGTCCGAAGCCTTCGGGAGCGCGACAATAACGTTGCGGATATTGCCAGAAAGCTCGGCATGGAACGTATGTACATTGCTGGCATTGTGCACCTGGTTGAACACAAGGAAGCTGCGCTCATCGAAGCCGTAGAGGCGGGAAGATTGCCAATCAGCGTCGCCGCACAAATTGCGACCGGAAAGGATGCGGAGATATCCCAGGCTCTTTCAGAGGCATACGAATCGGGGCAATTGAGAGGAACAAAATTGGCCGCTGCACGGCGCTTAATCGCCAAGCGAATCGAGAAGAGGCAGAAGGCGGGCAAGGCAGAAGATGTCCGGCGCAAAGTCACAGGCAACATGCTGGTCGAGGTGTACAAACAGAGGGTTCGCGAGCAAAAGGCTCTGATCGCGAAGGCGGAGTTGACAAAAGAGCGCCTTCTTTTGCTCACATCTGTCATGCGGCAACTTCTGGACGACGAAAACTTCATCACTCTACTGCGGGCGGAAGGTATCAACGACATGCCCAAGCAGCTTAAGGCTCGACTAGAGTAGGGGAAATCGCGATGTCACACGATTCTGTGAAAGCGGCTTTTGAAAAGCAAGTCGTATTGCTGCCACTCGATATCATCGTCCCGCAGAAGGAGGTCACGCAAGGTCATCGAAGCGGAGAGTTCTATAAGCAACTCACTGCTTCATTGAAACATGTTGGCGTGATTGAACCCCTGGTGGTCTATCCGAGAGGTCCTGGTGATTATCTTCTCCTCGATGGCCATGTGCGTCTCGAAATACTGAAGTCGATTGGGATGAAGGAGGTCAAATGCCTGCTCGCCACCGACGACGAAGCCTACACGTACAACCGCCACGTTAACCATATACCCGCCGTTGCGCAGCATTTCATGTTATTGGAGGCACTTAAAAACGGCCTGACAGAAGAACGCATCGCGGCTGCATTGGATGTCAGCCTGGACTCCATTCGTGCAAAGCGCGACTTGTTAAATGGGATCTGTTCCGAAGCGGTTCAAATATTGGCAGACAAGCAGCTCAGCCCCAAGGTTTTCTGGATCTTGCGCAGAATGAAGCCCATTCGCCAGATCGAGGCCGCCGAGCACATGGTGGCTGGTGGAACATTTACCGTTCCCTTTGCAAAGGCGCTTCTGGCCGTCACCAAACCGGAAATGCTAGAGGAGCAAGCCGCTGTTGACAAAAAGCTACAGGCGACATCGATAGCCGCCCGGTCAATGCTGGAGGAGCAAAACGAGTTTCTTCTCAGAGATCTGAAATCAGTGGAAGAGTCATACGGAACAGATGTCCTCACTTTGACCGTGGCTTGCGGTTATCTTGATCGATTGCTGACGAATCCCAAGATCGAGCGTTATATGGCCCGGAATCACGCGGATATTCTTCAGGCCCTTCAGAAACTATTGCCGGACAATGGGATACGGGTCGCAGTTTCTGAAAGCGGCCATCGATAAGAAGGCGAATGTCCGCTTGTCCTTGTTCATTTCCCATCGTTAGCACGCCCCTTCATACACAGCGATAGTGTGACGTGTCTCCTGGCGGTGAGATGCCCGTAAACGCCTGCCAGACATGTGCAGCTCGGTCTGGGCAGCGATATTTCCCTCGCGTTGTCGCGAAAATCAGCGTTTGCGGCCACTCGTAGACAGCTAATTCTTATCGGCTGGCGAGTGCCGTGAACGAATCTGATGCAACCGATTTACTAACGGCGCTCTATGATCGCTGGTACATGGCGCTCGTCCGCTATGCACTCCGGACGACCTGCAACTATGAACTCGCTGAAGACCTTGCACAGGACACCTTCATGCAGCTTTATCAAGCATTGAGATCCGGCAAGAGCATCGAACATCCAAAGGCGTGGACGATTTGCGTATTGCGCCGAGCGATGAACAGGCAAATGAAGTACCGGAATCTGCATGAGCAGCTTGATGAATTGGAAATAGCCGGAGCACCTGTGGCAGAAATGTCTGGCCCCACGGATGTCCGAAACCTTCTTTCGGTGCTCTCACCGCGCGAAGAGGAAGTCCTGTTGCTCAGACTCGAGACACTGAAGTATCGCGAGATCGCCGAGCAGTTGGGGATCAGCATAAACTCTGTCAATACTCTCTTGGCACGTGCATTACGAAAGCTCCAGGAAGCGACATCGCGGCACGTCAATGAAGAGAGGACAAAGAGATATGCTAAGAAACCGGTCACGCGAGCATCCTAACGATGAAACCCTTCTGGCCTATCTGGATGCCGAACTGTCCAACCTACGAATGCGTGCCATTCGGACCCACCTCCAGATTTGCTGGAAATGTCGTGCCGCATTGGCGGAACTGGAGTCTCAGGCAGTGGCCATTTCGCGCCTCCTTGCTGAGAAATCGCAGGATGAAATTGATCGATCTGTTCAGGCTCGGGAGAAATTCTTGCGATGGAAGACTGATTTTGAAGGCCGGCAGAGGTTTTTCTTCAGATGCCAGCCGCCTCAATTGGATAGATATGTCGCGGGCTCTGTTCTTGCATAGAGCGAGGCTCGCGGCGCGCGTCCGCCGCCTGCGACAGCGGCAACCTGCGCTCGGCGCCCAACAAAGCTCAGAACCCGCGGGGCAGATGAACTTTGCTTCCGACCCCTCTGGGCAAGCGCGATAGACGATTCCATTCGGAAGAATATGCGGTGAGAACGACATGAAGAAGAAACCAGGCAGTCAGCCGTTACGTTGTGCGATCTACGCCCGCACCGCCACCGTGAAGAAACCCGATGAAGATAACTCCATCACTCAGCAGGTTGAGAGGTGCAAACGCTTGGCCAAAGAAAAAGAATGGATCGTTAGTGATGATTCCATCTTCGCTGATTCTGGACAGTCCGGATTAAAGGTGAACTCAGGGCTGAAGGATCTGATGCGTATCGCCGCTGTCAATCCGAAACCGTTCGACGTCCTGCTTTGCACTTCAATCGACAGGATCGCGCGAGACACTGATCTTGTGATCCGAATCCATAAAGGCCCTCAAAGCGTTTGGCGTTGAAATCCACTTTACGGAACATGACGATATCCCGGTTTGAAACAAGGCACCCGGCTCATGCTGCGGGCTTCAACCCCATATTCTTCGATTCGAGGGAAAGTTGAACGGTGTGTTCACTCGCGCGATGAGCAAATCACATCACGTCAACTCAGGATTATCATACGAGGGAGGACGGTTTCTCAATCTAGTGGAGTCCTAAACCCGTGGCGTCCATTGATCAGGTCTCAATCGCCGGCTTCTGTGAACCCATAAGGCTCGTCGAATTGCGCGAGACCCGGTGCGCGAGTGTGCCCGCTCATGCTGGCATCTACCTGATCGAAAGAGAGCCTGAGAGCGCTCCCCAATTTCGAATTCCGAGTACTGGTGGCTGGTTCAAAGGCCAGGATCCAAATTGCACGTTGGACATCATCGAGGCAAAATGGGTAGGCAGCGCCCACATCCTCTATATCGGTAAAGCTGCAGGCAAGAAGGGACTCAAGAGCCGCTTGCGTCAATTGATCGACTTTGGCAATGGAAAGCCAGTCGGCCACCGTGGCGGCAGACTGTTGTGGCACTTGCAGGACAGCGAAGAATTACTTGTGCGCTGGCGCACCTGTACGGCGGATGAGGCTGATCGCGCAGAGACGACGGCGATAGCTGATTTCAGGAGGTCGCACCGGGGCATACGTCCCTTTGCGAATATGAACAAGTAGAGCAACGGGCCTCGTCGCGCACCCACCAAATCGTAAAATTCTGCAAGGAATACACCTTGACCGACGTTGAATAGCTCCTGATAGAAGATCTCCCCTCTGTCCCATCGCTGCCGCGGTTAGTGCTGGTCCGCTTGGCTGCGGAGCCTGTCAAAAGATCATCCGGTCGGAGAAAGACTCCACATTCCAAATGCCTGAGCCCTGGTCTGGACGAATTGAAGTCGCACAGATATTGTTTCTCAGTTCGTCGGCCAAACGTGCATGAACGCCCTCATAAGCGGTGGATCCCAGTCTTTGATGACCAAGCGCCACACCGACGATTTTCAGGCCCGATCCTGCACGGCGCTCGGCACTTCGTCAATCATCCACTTCAGACAATTATTGGCAGCAACTAGTAATAATGATAAATTAAAGGGTCGATTCAAGATGCCCTTCGAGGTGCTTCATGACAAGAGAGAGGTGTGCTCGTGATTGAAAATACAGGAGATATCCTGACGATCGGGGAATTGGCCACCTATCTCAAGATCCCAAAGTCGACACTTTACAAGCTTGTTCGGGAGGGCAATATTCCCTGCCAGAAGATCGGCCGCCATTGGCGCTTCAGGAAAGTGGCCATTGATCTTTGGCTTCAGGAGACGCGCGCCAGCGACCAAGGCGCAGGAGCAGATCATTGATGGCGGAGCAGATTGCCGATACGTTAATTCGAAAAATCGCCGGTGCCGCTGAACTCTACCATCGTCTGGTCATATTGGTGGCTTCGCCCGGTGCAGGAAAGACTGCTGCGCTCCAAGCAGTTCATAAGCGCACTGCGGCTCCGCTCATTAACGTCAATTTCGAACTCACTAGGTGTCTGCTTGAATTCACTGAACGGCAGCGGGCATTGCAAGTGCCTCGCCTCCTTGCAGACATCGTGAGCGCAAGCAACGGCGATGTGGTCCTTTTGGACAACATCGAAGTCCTCTTTGACGTAACACTCAAGCAGGATCCATTACGGCTTCTGCAAGGGATTTCTCGAAACAAGACAGTGGTTGCAAACTGGGGTGGCTCTGTCGACAACGGGCACATGATCTATGCCACACCGGACCATCCCGAGTACAGAAGCTATCCGTTACGAGATTTCGTATTGGTGAAACCTGAGGACGCTGAATGAAAACGCAGGAAGAAAGCGCATGGTGCCAGACGCGATGAAATACGGTGACCTGATTCAATTTGAGCCTATCGAGTCCGTTGTCCAACTCCGGGACGCTGATGAGGCTACTGCTGCCCAGCAACTTGTTCGGACTTATGTTATTTCCCAAGAGATGGCTGACAGGCTGGTTAATCTCGTGATTCCTCAGCTTCAGTTCGACCAGCCCATGGATAATAAGGCGCTATTAGTCGTAGGCAACTACGGAACAGGCAAGTCGCACCTCATGTCCGTGATATCCGCTCTAGCCGAAAATGGTGCTCTTGCGGGTTATCTAAACGACCCAACCGTAGCGATTGCCGCTACCAAGATCAGCGGTCGCTTTAAAGTGGTAAGGACTGAAATAGGCGCGACGACGATGCCCCTACGCGACATCCTCGTGGCCGAACTTGAGGAACATTTAGCCGCGATTGGTGTGTCTTATTCCTTTCCATCCGCAGGCAAGGTTCCGAACAATAAACGTTGCTTCGAAGAGATGATGACGGCGTTCCACCAAAAGTATCCGGACCTTGGTCTGCTGCTGGTGGTCGACGAGCTCCTCGACTATCTACGCACGCGTAAGGATCAGGAACTCATCCTCGACCTCAACTTCCTGCGCGAGATTGGCGAGGTCTGTAAGCATCTAAAGCTGCGCTTCATCGCTGGCGTCCAAGAGGCCATTTTTGACAGCCCTCGTTTTTCGTTCGTAGCAGACAGCATTCGAAAGGTTAGAGATCGGTTCGAGCAAGTCCTGATCGCCCGCAACGATGTCAAGTTTGTTGTAGCGGAACGTTTGCTCAAGAAGACCGTCGAACAACAAATAAGAATCCGGGAGTATCTCACTCCGTTTGCCAAGTTCTACGGCCACATGAACGAGCGAATGGACGACTTTGTGCGCCTATTCCCCGTGCATCCAGACTATATCGATACATTTGAGAGGGTTACGGCCGTAGAGAAACGCGAAGTGCTCAAGACCCTTTCCGTGGCCATGAAAAAGCTGCTCAGCCAGAGCGTGCCTGACGATCAGCCTGGAGTGATCGGCTATGACGGCTATTGGAAGACCTTGCGTGAGAATCCTTCCGCCCGTGCCGTTCCGGATATCAAGGCGGTGATCGATTGCAGCCAAGTGCTGGAGTCGCGCATAGAGCAGGCTTTCACTCGGCCACCATACAAGCCCATGGCAATCCGGCTCATCCATGCTCTATCAGTTCACCGGCTTACAACTGGCGATATCTACGCTCACTTGGGTGCCACGCCGGAGGAGCTGCGAGACGGCCTTTGTCTATTCCAGCTTGGTATCGAGGAACTCGGCGGCGATCCGGCCGATGATCTACTGTCCCAGGTCGAGACCGTCCTTCGCGAGATTCACAAGACGGTGAGTGGCCAGTTCATCTCGTCCAATCCTGAGAATGGTCAATACTATCTGGATCTCAAGAAGACGGACGACTTCGACGCCTTGATCGAAAAGCGAGCGGAGAGCCTTGATTCCTCGCAATTGGACCGATACTACTATGAGGCCCTGCGGCGCGTCATGGAGTGCACTGACCAGACCTATGTGACCGGCTACAAGATTTGGCAACACGAACTTGAATGGCTGGAGCATAAGGCCGCTCGCCTGGGATACCTTTTCTTCGGTGCGCCCAACGAGCGCTCCACTGCAGTACCGCCGCGAGATTTCTACCTCTACTTCATCCAACCCTTCGAAGCGCCGCACTTCAAGGATGAGAAGAAGTCCGACGAATTGTTTATGCGCCTTGCGAATGCAGACGATGTGTTCCGGACTGCGCTTCGAAATTACGCTGCGGCGCTGGACCTTGCGTCCACCGCATCAGGCCACGCAAAATCCACTTATGAATCCAAGTCATCCAATTTTCTCCGCGACCTCGTGCAATGGCTCCAGAAGAACATGACGACGGCCTTCGAGGTCACGTATCAAGGGCGATCAAAGTCCTTAACCGAGTGGGCCAAGGGCAAATCCATCCGTGATCTTTCAGGCATCTCGTCTCACGAACGCATCAATTTCCGAGACTTAGTGAACACCGTCGCCGGCATCTGCCTCGGAGCCAGATTCCTGGACCAGGCCCCCGAGTACCCGATCTTCTCGGTGCTCATCACGGGTGCGAATCGTGCGCAGGCCGCGCAAGATGCGCTCCGCGCGATCGCCGGACAAAACCGCACCAAACAGGCAACAGCGGTACTGGATGCGCTAGAGCTTCTCGACGAAGAGAGACTTGATCCCTACTCATCCAAATACGCCAACTACATCCTCTCCATTGCCAAGAAGAAGGGACACGGGCAGGTTGTCAATCGCTCCGAGCTGATTCAAGAGACCCTCGGCGTTGAATACCTAGCACCGCAATCGCTTCGTCTCGAACCCGAATGGGCTGTGGTCGTGCTTGCTGTTCTGGTTTATGCCGGGGAAGTGGTTGTTTCTATTCCGGGTAAGAAGTTCGACGCCACGGGTCTGGCGCAATTGGCTGGGACCAGCATGGAAGAGCTGACTCAGTTCAAGCACATTGAGCGACCAAAAGACTGGAACCTCCCGGCGCTCAAGGCGCTTTTCGAACTCCTCGGGCTCCCGCTGGGTCTGGCTCAACTAGTCACGCAGGGAAAAGATGAGCCTGTTCAGGATTTGCAAAAGGCAGTCAGCAATTCCGTCGAACGGCTGGTGCTTGCACAGCAGAGCTTGCAAAACGGACCTTTCTTCTGGGGCCGCAGTCTCCTAGCCGACGATGAACTCCAGAAGCTGCGCGTCAAACTCGACAAAACCAAGGTTTTCCTTGAATCCTTGCAAGCCTACACTTCAACCGGAAAACTCAAGAACTTCCGATACGATGCCGCTGAGGTGACGTCGCATCGGGACGGGCTCAATTCTCTTGCCGAGATCAAATCGCTTGAGGAACTCGTAAATGACCTTGGGGCCACGGCATCATACCTCTCGACCGCTGAAGCTATTCTTCCCACCGGTCATGAGTGGATTGGAAAGATGAAGTCGGCGCAGGCCGATGTCATGGCCGATATTTGCGATCCAACCAAGCGCAGTGCCGCAACATTTCGTCAACAAACACAACGCAGACTTGGGGAGCTCAAGAAGGCTTACCTGCTGGTATATCTCTCCGTGCACACGAAAGCGCGTCTTGGTGTGAACGACGACAAGCGCAAAGCGCGGCTCATGGGCGACGAGCGCCTGAAGTGCTTGCAGAAGATCTCGACAATTGAGTTGATGCCGCGCCAGCAACTCTCGGACTTCCAGAATCGGCTCGCCGGGTTGAAGAGTTGCTTTGCGCTCACTGAACAGGAACTAGGAGCTACACCGGTTTGTCCGCATTGTGGCTTCAAGCCTGGAACTGAAGTGATTGTTGCGCAGGCTGCTGCAACACTCGCCGCATTGGATGATGAGTTAGAGAAGATGGTTGAGAACTGGACAAAGGTTCTCTTGACCAACCTGGAAGACCCGACCACGAAGGAGAACTTGAAGCTGCTCAAGTCAGAATCTCGCAAGCTTATTGAGGCCTTCATCAAGATCGCAACTCTGCCGGAAAACCTGAGTCAAGATTTCATTCACGCTCTGCAAGAAGTGCTTTCCGGACTGTCGAAGGTCTCAGTCAAGATTGAAGACCTCCGCAGTGCTTTGCTCGCTGGAGGCTCACCGGCGACACCAGCGGAGATGAGGAAGAGGTTCGAGGAATATCTGGACCAACTCACCAAGGGCAAGGAACCCGGCAAAGTCCGGATAGTACTGGAGTAGAGGGCGCTCATGACTAGAAATTCAGAGGACCAAACGAGCTTTGAAATGCAGAGTGCCGCAGTACCGCGAGGTGCTGTCGAATGCCTCGGACAAGCGTTTGAAAGTGACGAAGCGCGCCGAACATATTTTCTAGAGAAGCTGCGCCTGAAACTGAAGGAACCTCGGTTTCGCGACATCGAGGGATTCCCAATTGGTTCGGACGAAGACATCCTTACTCTATCGGACCCGCCGTACTACACCGCTTGCCCCAATCCCTTCTTGGCGGAGTTCATCGAGAGTTTTGCTAAACCCTATGATCCAAGCAAGCCATACAGTCGTGAACCATTTGCAGCGGATGTGAGTGAGGGAAAGAATGACCCGATCTACAACGCGCATTCATACCACACCAAGGTCCCGCACAAAGCGATCATGCGGTATATCTTGCACTATACAGAGCCCGGCGATTTAATCTTCGACGGCTTCTGCGGCACAGGGATGACCGGAGTGGCTGCTCAGATGTGCGGTGACAGGGCTGCTGTTGAAGCACTGGGTTACAACGTCGATGGTGATGGCACAATATGGCAGGAGGAAACTGACCAGGAGGGCAAGACGGTTCGGAGATCATTTTCCAAGATTGGCGTTCGTCGAGCCGTGTTGAATGACCTCTCACCCGCCGCTACACTCATCGCATACAACTACAATGCACCAATGGACGTGGGCGCATTTGAGCGCGAAGCCCGGCGGATACTGAAACAGGTGCAAGACGAATGTGGTTGGATGTACGAAACCATCAGTGCGGACGGGAAGTCGAAGGGAACAATTAATTACACCATCTGGTCCGATGTCTTTGTTTGTCCTGACTGCACACGAGAGGTCATCTTCTGGGATGTTGCCACGGACAAAAAAGAGGGCACTGTAAAAGATGAGTTCCCTTGCCCACATTGCAACACAATTTTGACTAAGCGGCGGATGGAGCGGGCTTGGGTGGCAAAGTTCGACAAGGCAATTAATCAAACTATCCGTCAGGCAAAGCAAGTAGCCGTCCTTATTAATTATACGGTTCGGGGGAAGCGGTTTGAAAAGGCGCCCGACATTGCTGATCTTGCACTCATTGACAAAATCGAAAGCAGCGACATTCCGTATTGGTTTCCGGCAGAGCGCATGATCGAAGGTGGGGAAAGCCGTCGAAACGACCCCGCAGGAATTACCTATGTCCATCATTTCTTTACAAAGCGCAACCTATGGACGCTCGCTCGCTTCTGGGATATTGTCCAGACCTCAGACCTAAGTCTCTTTCTTCGTCAGTTTGTTTTGGGGAGCCTACGCCTTCTTAGTAAACAAGCTAAGCACAATAAAGAGAGACGAGTTGAAAATGCTGGTCTTGGATGGGTCAACGCAGGCGTTACGGGTACTCTATACGTGTCCTCATGTCCTGCAGAACAATCTGTCATATTCTACTTTCAGAAGAAGGCTGAAAAACTAAGCTCATTTGGAAAGGCGAAGGACAACTTTTGTCTCTTTAATGCGTCAACGACGGCACTCGCAGCGACAGCTAATTCCGTTGATTATATATTCATTGATCCGCCGTTTGGAGCGAACCTTAACTACTCTGAATTAAGTTTCATCGCGGAGTCCTGGCTCCGAGTGAGGACTAATAATACCTGCGAAGCGATTGAGGATGGGACTCAGCGAAAAGGAATCGACGAATATCGCGATCTCATGACGAAATGCTTCAAGGAAGCATACCGTTTGCTCAAGCCCGGCCGCTGGATGACTGTAGAGTTTTCGAATACTAAAGCATCAATTTGGAACAACATTCAAACCGCAATCACGGAGTCGGGATTCATCGTAGCCAATGTGTCAGCGCTCGACAAGCAACAGCTAGGCTTCAAGGCAGTCAACACCCCCACGGCAGTCAAACAAGATTTGATTATTTCTGCTTACAAACCTAACGGAGGCTTTGAAGAGCGATTTCTGCACGAGGCAGAGACCGAAGAAGGCGTATGGGACTTCGTGCGTACGCATCTGAAGTATCTTCCGGTGATCAAGCGCGGAGTTGGATCAACGCAACTGATCACAGTCGCAGAACGAGACCCTCGAATTCTATATGACCAAATGGTGGCATACTTCGTCCGAAATGGATATCCAGTGCCGCTGAACAGCGCAGCCTTTCAAGGAGCACTGGCGCAGCGGTTCTCTTTTCGCGATGGCATGTACTTTCTGCCCGAGCAGGTGTTGGAGTACGACAGGAGCAAACTGGCGGCAGGAGGCATTGAGCAAATGTCTCTGTTCGTCTCAGACGAATCATCCGCAATCGCTTGGTTGCGGCAACTTCTCGACGAGAAGCCACAGACCACGCAGGACATCACTCCACGGTTTATTAAGGAACTTGGAGGTTGGCAAAAGTACGAAAGGCCGCTGGAGCTGTCCGAGCTGTTAGAGCAGAATTTCTTGCGATTTGACGGAAATGGTCTAGTGCCAGAGCAGATTCACGCTTACTTATCCAGCAACTGGTCGGAGATGCGCAAGAGGGGAAAGGACGATCCCGCCCTCCGTGCAAAGGCCAAAGATCGCTGGTATGTACCCGATCCAAATAAAGCCGGTGACCTGGAGAAGCTGAGGGAACGGTCTCTTCTTAAAGAATTCTGGGAGTACCTCCCGCACGGGTACAAACGTGATAATGCGAGTGCACCGGAGACATACATCCCGGGCCTGGAGCCTAAGGCTGGACCGATACAGAGACTCAAAAAGATGAAAATTATCCGACTTGAGGCTGTACGCGCCGGATTCAAACACTGCTGGCAGAGCCGCGACTATCGCACCATCATCGCAGTTGCGCAGCGCATCGCCGACGACATTCTCCAGGAGGACCCGAAGCTCCTCATGTGGTACGACCAGGCCGTTACCCGTCAAGGAGAGAATTAATGCTCAGAGAAGCTCAGAAATTTGCAGACCTAGACATGATGGGACAAGCAGTCCTCGATGAGGGAGATCGGAGCCTCTTTGAAGAAGCGCTTAAGTGCTACCAAATCGGGTCGCATCGTGCGGCTGTCATCTTGACTTGGTGCGCTACAGCAGATTGCCTGAAGCGTCGTGTAAAGGATTTGGCCAGCGAAGGAGACAGTCAGGCTCAACAGGCGCAAACGGAGTTGCAGGTCGTCGAAGGACTTGCAACCTATGAAGAGACGTTGATCGGATGCGCTCGCAAGTGTGAGCTTATAGCTGAGTTTGACGAACGTTCTCTTCGCTTCGCCCGTGATGTTCGATCGAAGTGTGCCCATCCAACGGGCGTGATTCCCTCTGCAGAAGCCGTCAGGCACATATTTCACATCTGCGTTAATAGTGTCTTGAGCCGAAAGGGCTATCACGGAATGGCCTTTGTTGAGGACGTGGTCACGGTGCAGTTTGACGATCGGCATCTTCTCCCAAACGAGAACAAGGCAATCGAATATTGCCGCGCAATTGCAGAGAAAGTACCAGAGCGATCTTGGCCCCAGTTCGCTAGCATTGCGGCTCAGCAGAGGCCCGGGCCACATTCCGAGATATGGGAAAAGAACGCACTTAGTTTCTTTCGAGTTCTACTCTCTCTTTCCGACGATTCGACGGCCCGGCGAATCGCCGGAGGATTTCAGGGTTTCGAGGCAAAGTCTCCCGATTTCTTTTCCGTCCTTGTTGGTATAGATAATCGTGTTGAGAAGTTCTGGGATACACAGAAGCGTGCCCAAGCGAGAGCGCACTTAGTTTCTGCATCTGCTGTGAAAATCACGCCAGAACACGTCCATTCTTGGGCAGTGATTTGCACTGCGGATGGCTTTGAACAATCCGACGAGGAATTGCTGCGTCAGAAGTGGGGCGGCATGTCGCGATACCTGGCTATGGAGAAAGAGTTTCTTCAGAAACACCGTGCGATCCTGATGAATCTACTTCAAGATATGTTGCTGGAAGACGCCACCTCTAGTCAGGCGCTATTTGCAATTGCCAATTTAGCGGGCAGTCAACTGTGCGACGAACAGTCCGAATCAATGCGGGTAATTGTAAAGTTCATCATCGAGCGATTCGCCAGAGATCAAGGGTACCGCAAGTTGCTCGAGAGAGTTGCCGAGTGGACAGGAGCAATGTTGATAACACTCTTGGGGGAAAGTGAGTTGTTCCTTCAAGAATGCAGCAATGACAATCCAGACGATTCTCTCTATCTGCTTGAGGCGGCGCGAGAATTGGCACATCGGTCACCGTCGGAAGTCCCACAAGGATTTGAAGATGTTGTTAATCGTCTTCTGAAGAAGGAGATCCTCGCAGAATGGGCCGAGGAAGGTTCTGAGGTGGGTACAGTCTTTCGGCGCCAGTTGGCGCTTTTGCTTCAACAGGAACAAGCAGCATTCGCAAATATTGACCACGCACTTGCCATCGAGGGGATTGACGCAGAAGACGAAGAGACGGCGATCGAAGGTGAGGGGGACGAAGAAGTACTTGAAGCGGTCGAAGTGGACAAAGTTATTGAGGCCGTGGAGGTAAACCCAGTCAATGAGGCTACGGGCGACCAAGCAATTGAGGGCGACAATCAGTAAGAGCGAGATTTCATCGAGGGTCAATCAATATTGTGTGGGCATTTAGCGAAGATTTCGGACAGATTTGCCAGGTTATCGAATCCCAGACGCTCTGGGGCGAGACTACCTGCAGGGTCTGGTTGCCTAGTCGCGACTCCGTCGTTCGGATAGCAGCTTCACGCCTTAAATCAATAGACAGCGTGAGCACCGGCTCACCAGACGAAATCGCCTACGTCGCTGCCGCCGCTCGCGTAGCAGATGCACTGACCCAGGATGTCCTGCTCGCGCCCATCGAATCTTCGGTCATTCCGCTTCCGCACCAGCTTCGTGCCCTGTCCCGCGCCATTGCAAACGACCGCGTGCGCTATCTGTTGGCGGATGAAGTTGGTTTGGGCAAGACCATCGAGGCTGGTCTGATCATGCGTGAACTCAAACTTCGCGGGCTGATCAAGAAAACGCTGGTCATTGCTCCAAAGGGGCTTGTCAGCCAGTGGGTCAGTGAGATGCGTTTTCACTTCGGTGAAACATTCCAGCTAGTGCTGCCAGAAGATCTAAAGACGCTGAAACGCATCACGCCAAATGCAAGTCGGGAGAGTGGTGACAAGGACAGCCGCGACCACGAGGCTGCCCCCGCAAACTCATGGCAATTATTTTCCCAGGTGGTCGTTCCCGTGGATTCGGTGAAGCCCCTAGACAGGCGGCGCGGGTGGAGTGCAGCACAGTTGAGTGAACACAATCGCGAGCGGTTCGAAGACCTTATCTCTGCCGGTTGGGATCTTGTCATTGTCGACGAAGCGCATCGTCTCGGCGGTAGCACGGACCAGGTGGCTCGTTTCAAACTTGGACAGGGACTTGCCGAGGCCGCACCATACTTACTGCTTCTTTCAGCCACGCCACACCAAGGCAAAACCGACGCCTTTCATCGGCTGGTATCCCTTCTTGACGCAAAAGAGTTTCCGGACATCAGCAGCATTACCCGCGAACGAGTCCAGCCGTACGTTATTCGCACCGAAAAGCGCCGTGCGATTGACGCCGAAGGAAAGCCGCTGTTCAAACCTCGGCGAACGCAGCTCAGTCCGGTGTCTTGGGAAGATCGTCACCGAAATCAGCAGCTCCTCTACGAGGCTGTCACCGAATATGTGCGTGATGGTTACAACCAGGCAATGCGGGAGAAGAGGAGCTATATCGGCTTTCTGATGATCCTAATGCAACGCTTGGTGGTTTCCAGTACGAGCGCCATCCGCACAACACTCGAACGGCGGCTTCACGCTCTGGCTGCACCTCAGGAGCAACTTACTCTGTTTCCGTCTACGTCCGAGGAAGAGTGGGCAGACCTCGACGGACAGGAGCAGATCGAGGTGCTGCTACGCACTCGCTTGAAAGCACTCAAGAATGAGCGTGCCGAGGTCAAGTTGCTCTTAGATGCCGCAGCACGTTGTGAAGAAATTGGTCCCGATGCCAAGGCTGAAGCACTCCTCGACTGGCTCTATCGGCTTCAATCTGAAGAGAGCGATCCAGAGCTTAAAGCGCTGGTGTTTACTGAGTTCGTGCCAACGCAGGAGATGCTGCGGCGGTTCCTTACGGAACGCGGCTTTTCCGTTGTTTGCCTGAACGGCTCGATGGACATGGACGAGCGCAAGCGAGTTCAAGAGGCATTTGCCAAGGGCACCCGCATTCTTATCTCCACCGACGCCGGCGGGGAGGGCTTGAATCTTCAGTTCTGCCACGTTGTGATCAACTACGACATTCCCTGGAATCCAATGCGCCTCGAACAGCGCATCGGTCGAGTAGATCGTATCGGTCAAACCCATGCGGTTCGCGCGGTCAACTTAGTCTTTGATGGCTCGGTAGAACACCGGGTCCGTGAAGTCTTGGAACAAAAACTCGCAATCATCTTTCAAGAATTCGGGATCGACAAGACGGGTGACGTGCTCGACTCAGCCCAAGCCAGCAGCATGTTCGATGAAGTGTATGTCGAGGCGATCCTCAATCCCGATAGGGTAGAAGACTCAATTGAGAGCGTGGCGGCTCGCTTGAAGGAACAGGCACGGGAGGCGCGCACAACCGCATCTATGCTCGGCACTATCGAGAATCTAGAGCCAAGCGATGCCCAACGACTTCTAGCGCATCCTTTGCCTCATTGGGTGGAACGCATGACGGTGAGCTACCTGAGGGCGAACCGCGGGCAAGCTGAAATGGGAAACCAGAGCTGGAACCTGACTTGGCCCGATGGCGAGACGTACGAAAACGTGGTCTTCACCGGCAAAGAAGCAGAGAGAATTCCGGCCGCTCGGCACCTTACGTTGGAGGATTCGAAGGTTAGGGGCCTGGCAATGCGGCTTCCTCGCTTCGCACCTGGGCAGCCGATTCCCATAGTGTCGATACGGGGTCTCTCTGAGGAAGTTCATGGTGTCTGGTCGTTGTGGCGAATAGCAATTGCATCCATGGAATGGAACCGTCGAAGGATCATGCCGCTCTTCGTTGCTGACAACGGTATGGTTTATATGTCGACCGCCAGACATGTGTGGGACGAACTGCTCGCTACGAGCGTACAAGTCCGTTCCGCTGTTGATGACAGTGTTTCCCAAGCTGCCTTCGCAAGACTTCAGAGTGCTGCGGAGCAGCACGGGAAGCCCATTTACGAAGCTCTGGTGCAAGAGCACCGAGACCGGATTGCACGCGAGCGAGAGAAGGGCGATTACGCATTCTCTGCCCGCCGTAAGACCGTTCGACGGATAGGTCTGCCTCACGTGCGTAGCTTTCGAATGAACTTGCTCGCGCAGGAGGAACGGACATTCCATTTGCAACTTGACCAAAAGGCCCATTCGTATCCCGAGATGGTGCCGTTGCTTATGATCCGAGTGGACGGCGGTGGCCATGAATAGTTGGCGCGATCAAGTATTGAAGGAGTTTGTCCCAAACCTAGCACGGCTCACTATTGTGGCCGACCCTGATGGGCTCCTACTGGAAGAGGGGATTCTCGAAGGAGTTCGGGAACGTGGATTCGAGATGATCCCGTTTGATGACCGCTTCGCATTCCGCTTTGCATACGAATCGAAATTCCGATCTCACTGGGACCGAGGCGAGCAGACGGACGTCGTAGTCCTGTTGCGATTCCCGACTAACGATCTCAGTGGCTTGCCTCATGATCTCCTACTCGCCGGGCGCAGACTCAACTTTAATCTAGCCGACGTCTTTCCAAACCTCAGCTACTCAGTTGTGGCGGCTCTGGACCAGAGCGATCTTGACACCTTGTACGAGGCTCTCAAGCGATATGCGCCCGGTCCGCTGGGAGACAATGCCACCAAGGAGTTTGTTCTCCGGCATGTATTTGAGATCGCGCCCGAACTGATCAAGCAACCATCCGACCTCTTGCGGATACTCCTGCGTCGGCATTACCGAGGCCGTCGAATTCCCACTTTACTCGACGAACGATTCATCCAACTGTTACGTCAAAACAACTTCTTCGATGAGTGGCCGCTTGAGAGGATTGTTTCGGATCGTGAAACATTTCTTGCTTTTCTTCAGGAGCGCTGGCCAATCTTTCTAGATTCGCTCGCGCTAGATAGCGGAAGAGTAGTTCGCGAAATCGAGAAATCCTACCAACTAGCAATCAATGGGCCCGTCGACCTTCCATTTGATCATGACGACATCCGAGCTTACATAGATAACTTGTTTGTAGGGGGCCTAATGCACCCTGTCGCCCACGAAAATGCAAACATCCTATCTGGCACTTGGGCAGTTAGTGGCATCCGAACTGTTCCCGTAGAGGATAGATCGCGTCGGATAGTTAAGCTCGTCGAAAGCTTACAAGCATCCATTCCTGCTGACGATGCAAAATATACGGACTGGTTCAACTTTGCCCGTGGATGGGCGGAACTCATTCTGCTTATGGCCGAACGGTCCCGCACCTTGCACGAAGACGTGGACAAAAACGTTACGAGCTTGCGAGTGCGTGTAGACGCCGAATTCTCCAGCTGGCTCATGAAGCGGTACGCAGGACTAATCAACCTTCCGCCGGTGCCTCCGGTAATGCTGCATCACCTCCCACGTTTTCTCGACCGCGAGATGGGTGAAAACCGTGACTTGAAAATCGCACTAATTGTGATGGATGGGCTCGCAATGGACCAGTGGCTCGTGGTTCGTGGTGTGATCGCTTCAAAGCAGCTTAGCTTGCGATTCCGGGAGCACAGTATATTTGCTTGGGTTCCTTCTCTCACAACTGTTTCGCGCCAAGCTGCTTTCTCCGGTAAGCCGCCGATGTTTTTCCCAAATAGCATTTATTCCACGGATAAGGAACCCGCACTATGGATGCAGTTCTGGGCCGATCAAGGCCTCGCTCCGAACGAGGTCGTTTACATGAAGGGATTGGGCGACGGTGATTTAGCGCCCGTTTCCGAAATGCTTTCTCATCCTAAAGTAAGGGTTGCCGGCCTGGTTGTGGACAAGGTAGACAGGATCATGCACGGGATGGAATTGGGTACTGCCGGAATGCACAACCAGGTTGGCCAATGGGCCGAACGGGCCTACATGAGCACACTCCTCACTCTGCTCCTGGATCAGGATTTCCGTGTTTATCTGACTTCAGACCACGGCAACATCGAGGCAGTGGGCTGTGGCCGTCCGGCGGAAGGGGCTTTTGCAGACCTGCGAGGGGAACGGGTCCGTGTTTACCCTGATGTGGCTCTTCGTGACAAGGTAAAGGACCGCTTTCCTGGCGCGTTGGAGTGGCCAACCATCGGTATACCGGAGAACTATCTCCCACTTCTGGCTCCCGCTCGGCAGGCGTTTATTCAGGAAAGCGAGCGCACGGTGACGCATGGCGGCATTTCCGTTGAGGAGCTTATAGTCCCTTTCGTTCAAATCGAGCGGAGCGCCGAATGACAAGACGCACAAGCCAAGTCGGATTCAGTCAGCGTGTGCGTCTAGAATGGCTTGACCAAACAGTCAACTTGGTTCTTGCCGGAAATGGCAAGGCAGCGGTGAATGACGCCCTGCAGAACATGCTGAAAGACAAAGTATCTGTTGGCGGAAATGCAGAGCGTGGCAATCGTGAAAAGATCATCACGATTCTTCTGAAGACTTGGCTAACTGTTCCATCCGAACTTAATTCTCTCCGTGCAATTGGCATGGAATTACTTAAAGCGTCTTCTCGAACTGATCACATAGTCATTCATTGGGGCATGGTTATGGCAGTCTATCCCTTCTGGGCGGATGTGGCAGTTCAGGTGGGCCGGCTCTTGAGACTTCAAGGCTCTGCTGCTGCCGTCCAGGTACAGCGTAGGGTCCGCGAACAATACGGAGAACGAGAGACGGTTTCCAGGGCAGCTCGCCGGGTTCTACGGTCGTATCTGGACTGGGGCGTGCTTCAGGATACCGAAAAGAATGGAATCTACACAGCCGGAACGACGCTGAGAGTCGAAGACTCAAGACTGATTGCGTGGCTTGCCGAAGCGTTCCTCTATACGAGGGAGGGTTGCTCGTCCCCACTGAGAGACTTGATCGGCAGCCCTAGTTTCTTCCCATTTCAGATTAAGCCGATTAGCGCCGAGAGCCTTGCGTCCGCTTCTTCCAGTTTAGACATTCTTCGGCATGGTTTAGACGAAGATATAGTCATGCTGAGGATGCCTACCCTAAAGACTGGTTCACAATGACAGGCACTTGGCACACGGAAAAGGGGCTGGCTTGTAAGTTAGCCTGGAAGCAGGAGTACTGGGCGGATAAGCGGATAAGCTCATGCTCGTCGTGGGACAAAAATGGCACTCCGACACTCCGACCGAAGGGTAGGAGTTTCATGCAAGGGTGGCAAGATGGGCAAACGCGCATAAGAATGCGGAGCCTGTGGGGTGTAGGCTCCGCCAGAATATCGATTGGAACTAGGCCGCTCTGGTTTTCTTCAAGGCCTTCGCCTGCGGATTAGGTGTGGCATGTTTGATGTTCTCGGCCTTGTATTTGGCGGCGAACTCCTGCTTGACCTTGGTGGTGATGGCGTCCACATCTACCTTGTAGAATTCGGGGAATACTGGAACGGCCGCCGTCCTGTGACAGGCATCACCGAGCCCGCGCTTTTGTGCGCCTCTCACCTCTCACATCATTCCTTGGGCCGAAGCGAAACCGACGCCAAGCGCCTCGACGTCCACAATGGCCTGCTCCTCTCCGCCCTGTGGGACACCGCCTTCGACGCCGGCCTGATCAGCTTCGCCGACGACCGGCACCGTCCTCCGCCCTCGGTGATCACCCAAAAGCGGCCACTTGTTATCACCTGAAAAGCGGCCACTCTGAGTGAGGTTCAGACATTACGGCGAGGGGCGCAATAGCCTCTGTCGCATGGGTAATGTCTTGAGGCGAGAGAAGCGAGAACAGGTGATTGCGCTGGGGCGTCTTGGTTGGTCGCTTCGGCGGATTGAAGAAGCGACAGGGGTTCGTCGCGAAACGGTGGGCGAGTATCTTCGCAAGGCGGGAGTGGTAATCCGTCTTCCCGGCAGTTGGGGCGAGAAGTCGCTGGCAAAAGCGGCCGCTTTGGTGACCACCGGGTCCTCAGAGCCGGCGCCGGCAAAAAGCGAATACGAAGCAAAAGCGGCCACTCAGGTGATCACCGGCTTTTTGCCGGGTTCGGGGCCATTTTCTCGAGCGGCGAAGACTTCGGCAAGCGCCTGCGCGAATTATCAGGAACTGATCGAAGCTGAGTTGAGCCGGGGCCGGAACGCGATGGGGATCTGGCAGGATCTAGTGGACGGCCACGGGTTCGCGAGCAGCTACCAGAGCGTCCAGCGGTTCGTGCGCAATCTGCGCGAGGCATCGTCGCTGGAAGCTCGGGTGATCATCGTAACGCTGGCGGGAGAAGAGGCCCAGGTTGATTACGGCACCGGGCCGATGGTGCGCGATCCGGAGACGGGCAAGTACCGGCGCACGCGGTTGTTTGTAATGACGCTGGGTTACAGCCGCAAATCAGTGCGGCTGCTTGTCTTCCGATCGAGCGCCCGCATCTGGGCCGAGTTGCACGAGAAGGCGTTCCGCCGACTTGGTGGCTGCCCGCGTATCGTCGTTCTCGATAATCTTCGAGAAGGCGTTCTGGCTGCCGACATCTACGATCCCCGTCTGAATCCTCTCTATCGCGATGTGCTGGCGCACTACGGTGTGACGGCACTCCCCTGCAAAGTGCGCGATCCCGATCGAAAAGGGAAGGTCGAGTCGGGCGTGGCCCACGCACAAAAAACGCCGCTCAAGGGCAAGCGCTTCGAGAGCCTGGAAGATGCTCAGGCTTATCTCGATCACTGGGAAGAACGCTGGGCTGATAAGCGCATCCATGGCCGCACCAAGCGTCAAGTGGCGGCGATGTTCGCCGAAGAGAAGTCTCTTCTGCAGCAGTTGCCACTGGAACCGTTCCGTTATTACCAGTTCGGCAAGCGAACCGTTCACCTGGACGGCTGCGTTGAGGTCGAGGCTGCCTATTACGGAGCGCCTCCTGGCTGGATCAGCCGCCAGGTCGATGTGCAGTGGGATGCGATGTATGTGCGGTTACTCGATCCGCGCACCGGCGAACTGCTGCGCGAACACCTGAGCCAGAAGCGCGGCGGTCATCGCATCCGCGACGAGGATCGGCCGCGGCGTACACCGCCTGGAACGCTGGCACTGCTGGCTCGTGCTCACAAGGCCGGCCGGAACATCGGCACACTCTCGGACGCAATGTACGAACGCAAACCGGAAGAGAGCGTGCGCCGCATCCAGGGCATGCTGAACCTGGTGAAGAAGTACGGCGCCGCGTCTTGCGATGATGCCTGCGCGGCAGCGCTGGAGTTGCGCGTGCCCGAGTATCGCTTCGTGCGCCGCTATCTGGAACGTCATCCGGCGGCACAGATGACACTTCACCAGATCGATCCACTCATCCGCGAGTTGGTCGAGTATCGCGACCTGATTCAACAACGCATCGACTTCGAGGACAAAACTGCATGAACCTGATCGAACTCAATCGCGCCCTGCATCAACTGCGGCTGGGCGGCATGGTGGCCACGCTGGAAACGCGCCTCCAGCAGGCGCAAACGGAAAACATGGCGCCCATCGACTTGATCTCCACGCTGGTTTCCGATGAGCTTGCCTGCCGTAGCAAAAGGCTGCTCGACCGCCGGCACAAGCAGGCGCAGTTCCGCGACAACGACAAGCGCCTGGATAATTTCGATTTCCAATTTAATCCCAGGATGAACCGCGCACTGGTCTTCGATCTGGCTACTGCGGCATGGGTCGGAAAGCGCGAGGACTCGTTGTTTTTGGGTCCACCAGGAAGTGGGAAAAGTCACATCGCGCAAGCCATCGGACATGCCGTCATCCAACAGGGCTACCGAGTGCTTTACCGGGAAGCCCATCTACTGCTGGAAGAGCTGGCTGATGCCACGCTCGACGGCAAGCGCAAAGAGCACGTCGAACTGCTGTCGACCGTATCGCTGCTGATCATAGACGATCTCGGCATGCGCAAGCTGCCTGTCACGGCCGCCGAGGAACTACTCGAAATCATCATGCGCCGCTATGAGCGAGCCAGCACGTTGCTGACTTCGAATCGTCCCGTCGAAGACTGGGGCAAGCTGCTCGGCGACAGCGCAGCCGTCACCGCTATGCTTGACCGTCTGCTGCATCACGGCCATGTACTCAAGTGTGGTCCACGCAGCTGGCGCACCAAAGCCGGCAGCACGGGTGACGCGCAATGACAAAAGCAAAAACGAAAAGGTGGCCGGGCCTCGCCGGCCCGGCGACTTCGCAAACTCGGATCCAGATGCCTCTTGCGGAGCTTCACCATAGGAATCTGACCAAAAACACGAAACCCTCCACTATCCGGCCACATGACCGAATAGCAGAGGGTTCCAAGCACCGATTCCTGCGGAGCCAGCCCCGGCAAGTCGGCTCTGGATCGCTCCGAAAGGCGCGACCCCGGCGGAGCGAATACAAACTTAACACGTGCGGCGTTGTGCCGCGCAACTGGACGCCTTGCTCAAACTCATTGCGGCAGGGTAAAACAAATCACGTCTGAATCCACGCGAAGTGGCCGGTTTTGAACTGATAATAAGTGGCCGGTTTTAAGGTGATCACCGAGGCCTCCGCTCCCCAACCTCACCGCCGACTCCGCCGCCGCCCCTCTCACCGGATTGACCGACCTCCATCGCCGGAACCTCGTTCGGTACCGCGTATGCTACCGATTCGAGATCCCTCGAAACGACCAGCAAGTACCTTGAGAAAGTGACGCCTAGTCTAACGACACAACCCGACTCATTCCTGGTACGACCTTGTCACGACTTTTAATGTGGAGTGTAGCCCCTTGCGCATCGAAAGGCGATCAATTCCGAAGCATCGAAGATGTCAGCGGCGTGACTAGATCTGTTTCGCGGCTTTCTTTGATGGCGAAATACGTCGCTCGGCCGCTTTGAATAGATCTGAGACGCTCATATCAAAAACGGCTGCGATGCTCATCAAAGTTGTCAGGGAAGGACTTTTCTTGGCTTGCTCGATTTCCCCGATGTATTTGACGTCGTATCCAAGCCGGTCGGCCAGGGCTTGCTGCGTCCAGCCAGCCTTCGTTCTGCGATCCGTCAGTTCCGCTCCCAAAGCGGATGGCAGATTTGCCGTAGATCGCTTTCGGTCTGCTCCGATTTTTTTGGCCACATTTCAGGGTTCACGATGATACCCTGACTTATTCAGGGACTATAGTTCTATAATGAGAAGTACTGGAGCTTTCAACGCTGGTGAAACTACCCATGTTTCGGCAGACGATTTTCTCTCGCGACGCCCGGCGCACCTCGCTCCCACAACCCCCCCGAAGAGCAAAAGAGGAAATCTGGAAATGAGGATTCGGCCGTCATTGCTGAGACGCAGTGGAGAAGAGGAGGGAAGCAATGCGCAAGAGAAATAGCGGTTCCAGGAGCAAGCTGTCAGCATGGATACCGAAACAGGTTCATAAACAAGCAAAGATAATCGCTACCGCGCGAGACATCGATCTTCAGGACTTGGTCACAATAGCCCTGCAGGATTACCTGACAGATTCAGAGTTGCATAGAACAACTTCCGCATCGAGAATCCCATCGGAGATGAATTCAACCGGTAACGGTGAGAGCCCCAGCAGATGAAGACTGGCGGGCCGTAAGTCTTCTGGACTATCGCAGTGGATTGAATCCATATGAATGAGACGGAAATTACCGAGACTTCACCCCTCAGCGCGTTTCTGCCTGCGACGATTGTGCCTGATCTCCGCCTAAGCGACGAACAGCTGGAAATGGCCATAGAGAAGGGGCTGGACGATGCACGCATCCGTTGCGAGAGAACGGAGAAGGGTTCCCTGCGGGCGTATTCGCCTCCTCCACAGCAGATCTGGCTCATGATCCATATCTTTCACAGGGAGATGCTCGGGTGGTTCGGACGAACGAAGGCCACAGGTTTGGTCACGATGCGGCGCAGATTCTTCCTCAGAGATAACTCGATGCTGTGTCCGGATATCGCATACGTCGCGTCGGGCATCGACAAGCGGCCCAGCCAGATGGAATCGACCAGGGTTTTGAGGCTTTGTCCAAAATTCGTTGCGGAGTTCTGCTCGCACCCCCGAGAGCTTCGCTGGCTCAAGGACAAGATGCTGCAGTGGCTGGCAAGTGGAGTGGAACTCGGCTGGTTGTTGGTCCCGCAGGAACAGTGCGTCTATGTCTATTCGCCGCGCGCCGAGCCAACGATCATGGATGGCAAGGTCGCGATGGGTGCGGGTACGTGGGGGCAATTTGATATCTCACTCGACGAACTCTGGAGATTGGATGAGTATCGACGACTCTCTTGAGAGCGGGAAAAGGAATAGCAGTGACCCTCTACAGCATGTCGGCGGACCCGAACCCAAAAACAATTCTACGAATTGAGGAAGTTTTACATCGAACCGGCCTGAAACGGACAATGTTGTTCGGCCTGATAGAAAGAGAGGCATTTCCAAGGCAGGTTTCGCTCGGAGCACGCGCTGTCGGTTGGCACGAAGAACAGGTTGAGATGTGGATTAGAGGCCGTACAAGCTCGCGGGGACATCGGGGCCGGCCCGAACAGCATCTGCGATCGCTTCCCGCACCGAATCAAAGAGCTAAGGCCGGCAAGATTTCTTCACGACGAAGCGCTAGAAGGGAGGGTGCCATGAGCACGAAAACGATGCTGAAACATCACAACGAAAACATGGAAGGCGGCATCGGCGGGTTTCGACTGTACCGGGAGTGTTTCGATGAAGAGAATACATACGTTCTCCTCCACCTCGTTGGCATTCCATTCACCGCGGCCAATACAGCGGACGTCGAGACTGAGACAGGATTGAGTTCGATCGCCATTCGGCTGCCGGATGAATTGGCGCGCAAACTCGGACTCATCGAGAGTTGAAGAGAAATCTGGGCGAAGTTGCCGATGGGGCAAGTTTGGGCCGCATATTGAAACGCGACGTAAGACTCGCGCACGGGAATCATCCCGACGTAGTAGAGCGGGGCTGAGAGTTCGAATCTCTCTGCGGCCCACCCATTTACGGGGCCGGCGCGGCTTGGCAGGCCGTTCTGGCCACACGGAAGTAGTAGGAACGTCATTCAGTCCCAGCCAGAGTCGGCTATGGACTGCAGATTACCGAGGCAGAGGACAAGGTGAGATGACAGCACGTAAGGATCGGAAATCCAAAACAGATCCACAGTCCAAGCAAAGAAAATCAAAACTCGCTGGCGAATGTGCGTTTCCCGACGAGCCTGAACGGCTCCCACCCCATATTCCTGGAACCTATCAGGTGGCCATGGGCACGGACGAGGAGATGGTGGCCTGGTTGCGAGGAGTTCCGCGGAATGCACGGGCGATCCTAATCCCATTCTCGAATGAGGCAAGCTACAGAGAGTACGGTCCGATTTTCTGGCATGTGGCGCACAAACTGCCGGACATCGTCGCGTGTATTCAGCGACGCAGGTTCGAACAGCTCGTTGATTCGTTGACGCAGCTATTGCTGGCGCTGCCAAGAGCCGTGCCTAAGGTGGTTCCGGGCGCCGGCGCAATACCAACGAAAGGAAAACTGCAACGACGTCGGCGGGGTTTGCCGAATGAGCGCAAGGGATAGGACAGCCATGGGACTTTTTGATGATGTTCTGTGCAATAACGATCTGTTCGGCGACCACAAAGGCGAGACGCATCGCACGCAAAGTTTGAACCCGGTCTTTCCGGGATCCACCTACGAGATCACCCCAGAGGGACGGTTGGAACTATTGGAATGCACCTACGAAGATCGTAGCGATCCGAACGCTCCGGGCTGGCTGCGATTGGGACGGATGATGACACCGGTCTTCACTGGTGAACGCTCTGACGTAGCCCTGCACGGTTGGGTAAAGTTCCCTCGTTTTGGGCGAGCTAAGTTCACTGATGGGAACCTCGTCGGTTTTGAACCGGAATCGGATCAGTCGCTCGAACGGAATCAGCTTCCGACGGCTGGAGTTCAAATCAGCTCATCTCCAGCTCGGACAAGCACGATCGACGTGGCAGGCGGCGGACCGGCAGAATATTTGCGGTGCTTCTTTACCGAACTAGAGAGGCTGAAGTGCCGGTCCAGCTGCGACGTCTCGCATGCCATTGGTTTTCGAGACGGGAAGCTGCACGTTCTTATGAGCATTGGAGATTTTCGGGAACGGGTAAATGTCCAAGACCTGGATCAGGAACCCGCTAGCGCTGCCCAGGACGTATTTCATCGGTGGCGGACGACACCCCGGGTGGACGAGCTGATCGAGTAGTTCTCAGTTGTAGCGTGCGCAGGAGGAAGCCCTGTCCCTGGCACTGTTCGTGCAGTGACTCAAGCCGCTTTCTACCCGAATCTTACGGAGGCTGTCGTGATCAATGCCTTTAGGCGTCAGAGAATCGTCGAGACTCCATCGTAAAACGTGAGGACCATCAACGACGCATCGTGATTCGGGCCGGAAGAGGGAGTATGCCAGGTATCCAAAGCCAAAGAGTAATCCTAGTCGAGGGTGACGCGGACGAGATCGTTCCCAACGCGAAACTAGCGACCGATATGCATGGGTTCGTGATCATGGTTCCGCCCGGCGAGGAAGGCGAGCGGCTGCTCGATATGCTGTGGCGGATCACAATGGCCTACGCTGCGAAGCCCAGTATGCTCGCAAGTCGAACGACCGTCCGCAAGATGGCCGAGGCGGTGTGGAGCAAAGAGAGTCGAGAGTCCAACCCAGCGAGCCGTCCAGCGCGCGGGGCGGGACTAGCCGATAGCACGCAGCGCGATCAGCAGGCGTCTATCTTCAAGGGTCCCGCACCGGCTCCAAATGCAAAATTGCGGAAGGCAATCGCATCGCTGCCGCCTCCCAGAGGCGCAAGAAAAGTCAAAACACGAGAATGAGCCTGACATGCGCGCACTTGTTATTTCTGATCTGCATTCAAACCTCCAAGCAATAGAGTGGGTTCTGGCAACTGCGCCAAAGTACGACGTGGTCTGGAATCTCGGCGATACTGTTGGCTACGGCGCCAATCCCAACGAGGTGGTCAATCTGGTCAGGAAACTCGGCGGGATTGTGATCCGCGGCAATCATGACAGAATCTGCACCGGAAACGTGAAATTCGGAGAATATCGCGACCTTAGTCAGTTGGCGTTATTTGCCGCGAACTGGACTCAGAAGATCCTCAGCGCGGAAAACACAAAATGGTTGTCGCATTTGCCCCGGGGCCCCGTGAGACCGTTAGGACGAAAGGTGGCATGTGTCCACGGATCGCCTTGGAACGAAGACGAATACGTGATTTTCAAGGAGGACGCCTGGGCAGCTTTCAGGATGTGTCGCGCTCGGATTATCTTGTTTGGCCATACACACAGACAGGTTGGCTGGGCGAAGAACAGGCGTGGTCTGACTCTTCTGAAACCGGTCTTTGAGCCCGATTGCGCCGACCAATTCATAATTCAGCTGCAGAAAGGCAATCGCTATCTCTTGAATCCCGGGTCCGTCGGCCAGCCTCGCGACGGCGACTGGCGGGCGTCATTCGCAATCTACGACGACGCTGAATTGAGCTGGACGTGGTGCCGCGCACCCTACGACTTCCGCGCAGCGCAAAGAAGAATCCGGAGCGCCGGGCTTCCGGATGAACTTGCCACTCGACTACGGGACGGTAGCTAGAGAGGTGGAACTACCTGGCAATTCACAAATATCAAAAATCGAAATCAAGGCAAAAATTCGAGCAGGACAAGTTAAGACCTGCGTCCGAAAGTCCGTTTCGGAAAGAGCGTACGGAAAAAGAGATAGCGCGCGTCGCGATGCCGCGGCGATGGAAAGCATTAGCGTACTCTTCCACGGCATCATTCATCGAGACAACAAACCGGGGCAGTTTCGCGCCGCAAAGGCAATGCCGCTACCCGCATTTCGCGGAGACAACAGGTTGTCGGCGGCAGGTGGGTACATTGGATTCAAAAGGGTATGGACCCGGAAGCCTGGTGTGCCTTGTTCCTCGGGGAAAAGCGTTGCCTGCTCAAGCGAGGAGTGATCGGTCCCTAGGATGCGCTCGTTGATCGGCCGCGGCACCGGCCGCCAATGAATGCTGGCCGCTGGGCGAGGGAAGAACTTTACGAACGGCAGCCAATGAGCGGGAAGAAAAACTAATGGGCCTTCGCCGAACAGCTCGACGCCTCAAGGGAGACGCCTGTGTGGTCTGGCCCACCTTCGGAAGTTAACTTTGGCCCACCTGGGGCATAGCTGAGTAGGCTTCGTGGATGGAGCAACGGAAGCGGAGCTGGCTGACCAGGAGAGACAAGGTGGAGTTGTTTGAGCAGATACGTCGTGAGCATGAGTTCGGTGTAGGCACGATTTCCGGCGTTTCGCGGAAGTTGGGCGTTCATCGGCGATTGGTCCGCGAAGCGCTTTCGAGTGCAGTTCCAGCAGCGAGCAAGCCGCAAGAGCGGCGTCTGCGCAAGCTGGAGGCCGCGGTTCCTTTCATTGACAGGGTTCTACGTGAGGATCAGCACGCACCGCCGAAGCAGCGGCATACTGCGCACAGGATCTGGCAGCGATTGTGCGCGGAGCAGCCTGGCTTCGCGGTCAGCGAACGATCGGTATGCGGCTATGTGAGGCGCCGGCGGCAACAGTTGGGGCTAATTGCCCGCGAGTCGTTCGTGCCGCAGAGTTACAACTTGGGCGTCGAAGGTCAGGTCGATTGGTACGAAGCCTGGGCATTGATTGCCGGTGAGCGCATCAAGCTGCAGGTATTTGAGATGCGTTCGATGGCCAGCGGCGGCGCCTTTCATCGGGCGTTTACGCATGCAACACAGCAGGCGTTTCTTGAGGCTCATGAGATGGCATTCCGCTATTTCGGCGGCGTCTTCAAGCAGCTTCGCTACGATAACCTGAAGAGCGCGGTGAAGCGCATCCTGCGCGGCCATCAGCGCGAAGAGACCAGCCGCTTCATCGCCTTCCGTTCCCACTGGCGTTTTCAGAGCGAGTTCTGCAACCCGGCTCGCGGCAACGAGAAGGGCGGGGTTGAGGGCGAAGGCGGATACTTCCGCCGCAACCACTGGGTGCCCCTTCCAGAAGTACGCGACCTGGCGGAACTGAACGCCTATCTGAACCTGTGCTGTCACAAGGACCAGCAACGCATCCTCAGCAGTCGCACAGATGCCGTGGGCACGGCCATGTTGCAGGAGCAGCCTCATCTGCTGCCGCTGTCTACCGAGCCGTTTGACCTGACGGAGAAGAGCTTCCCCACGGTCGATGGATTGCGCTGTGTGCGAGTGCGGACCAACCGCTACTCGATCCCTCTGCCGCCAGGCACTGTGATCGAGGCACGCCTGCTGGCTGACTATATTGAACTCTGGCATCAGGGCAAGCGTGTCGCGAGGCATGAACGCTGCTACAGCCGGCTGCAGCAGATACTCGATCTCGAACACTACCTCGATGTGCTGCGCAAGAAGCCCGGGGCGCTGGCCGGTTCAACGCCGCTGGCCCAGTGGCGACTGGCGGGGCGGTGGCCCGATTCGTTTGACCGCCTATGGCAGGCACTGAACACGCGGCACGGCCGACAACAGGGCACTCGGCAGATGATCGAGCTGCTGTCTATCGGCGCCAGCGAAGGCTGGGATCAACTGCACGGTGCAGTCGATCAAGCTCTCTCCCTCGGCTGCCAGGATGTAGCCGCGATCCGGCACCTCATGATAAGCGCACAACTGGACAGGCCTGCAGTCGAAGCCATCGAAGTCGGCCTGCTGGCCCGTTACGAACGGCCGATGCCTGTGATGAGCGGCTATGACCAGCTTCTTCGTGAGGTGCCGGCATGAAGGCTGTTATAGAGAACCTGGAGAAGGCCGCGGTCGAACAACAGTGCCGTGTCCTGCGACTGCCAGCGGTCGCCGAGCAGTGCGCTCCACTGGCTGAGGAGGCCGTCAAGCAGCGGCAGACATATCTGCGATACCTGGAGGCGTTGCTGGCGGTTGAGTTGGAAGAGCGCGAGCGCAACACCATCGCACGCCGCATCAAGGATGCACGCCTGCCACGGACCAAGACTCTGGACGAGTTCGACTTCTCCAAGGCTCCCCAGATTCGTGCCACGGAGATCAGTGAACTGGCTCAAGGCGGCTATATCGAACGCGCTGAACCGGTAATTCTGATAGGTGACTGCGGCACTGGCAAGACGCATCTGTTGACCGGGCTCTGTGTGGCTGCCTGTCGTCAGAAACGACGAGTGCGCTTCGCCACAGCAGCCGCCTTGGTCAACGAACTGGTCGAGGCCAAGCAGCAGTTGCAACTGCGTCGCGTGCTTGCCCGCTGGGATCGCTACGACTTGATCGCCATCGACGAAGTGGGCTATGTACCCATGGCAGACCTCGGCGCCGAGTTCCTCTTCCAGGTCATCGCTGAACGTGCGGAAAAGGCTGCCGTCATCATCACCACCAACTTGCCCTTTTCCGAATGGACCCAGGTGATCCCCAACGCCCGGCTCTGCAAAGCCCTTCTCGATCGAATCACCGACCGAGCCCACATCATCGAGACCGGAACTGACAGCTATCGCTTCCGAAGAACCATGGAGAAAGGCAGGAGCAAACCGACAGGCTGATAGATCTCACTCGATGGGGCCGGGCTTCCGCTACGCTCCAGCCCGGCCCCATCGAACCTCCTCAACACCACAATGGCCCACTAAGCTTCTACAGGTGGGCCAGAGTTAACTTCCGAAGATGGGCCAAGGTTAGTTGCCAAACGCACCTGATTTCGGTCAGACAGCGTGCAGCTTTCCTGATATCGTGATAATTTGCATCAACCATAACTCCCGCCGCCTTTGCGCGACGGCGAATCATCGAATTGGCTGTCGCCACCGACACTGAAGGGAACAACGACGCGTTTGGATCCGCGTCCACGCCTCTTCTGTTCAAATAGGAAGCAAGTAGGTTTGTAAGCGATTCTGAGCACTGATGCATTGCCAATTGTCTTTCCGTCCGGAAATAATTCTTCCGGATCGGCACAAACAGTCGCCCGCGCTTGATGTCGACGTCTGCAACGCGCATTTCGAGAGCTTCTGAGAGGCGAATGAGATTGAAAATCAATGCGATGAGTACTCGATCCCGCAAATCAACCTCGGTCGTGCTTTTAATCGAGTCCAGAATCTGCTCCACCTCGCTTGCCTTCAGTGCCCGTTCTCTTCGAGAGTCATTTCAAACCTCCAAACCTCAAAGCAAAGTGCGGAATTCCTCTGATTTTGCGCTGATGACGGATTACTGCTTACCTAATCTAGAGTCGTCGTGGTGTTCTTTTTGAACCGGCATTCCACTTCAATGTCAAACTCCATTTGCTCTCGCATCTCACCCAGACTCCGATGGTCGTATACGCGGTTCTTCATCACCGTCTGACGTTCGAAGCGTTTGGCAACAATCGTATCAGCGGGTTTTCTTTGAGCGGGCATTGCCTTATTGAAAGGCATCTCCATCCTCCAAAGTTGAATTTCAGAATAGTTCTGGTCCGCAGGGTTCTCACCGTTGCTGTTCGAATTACTTGATCACCTTGGCGCTGAATCCAGAAGGCTGTTCGCTCCGTCCAGAAGCTTGCAATTGCCAGCCATTCAACCATCGTCTCGGGGATGCTCAGAAGGGAACTGGAGGATCGGCGACTCCGGAAGAAGTCCCATTCGCAAAAGTTCATTTTTCAGAGTTTGATAGCCTTCATAGAACTTAAGGAGTTTGCTCATTCCCCCGAGCGAAGCGACCACTCGAACCATGGCGATGCATGAGATCTGTAGGACTTTGATCTTGCGTTCGAGTTCCTGGATTTGGAGATCTCGCTTCGCCAGATCCTCAACAAGCGTCTTTTGTGATCGCTCCTTGGAACGTTTCAGCCATGCCCGTAATTCACCTTGGCGCCGCTGATACGCTTCAAGCAGTCGACGTCGCGAAGCGTTTCTGGTCACGGTGGATGCGTGTTTAATCGTCGGATGCCGCCTTGCAACCTCACGGGCGGTGATGTCCACATCTTGCTCGAGCAATTCAGCCAGAATCTCCTCCAAGGATGCTTCTGGCCCCCCTGAATTTGGCTTCAAACTCCCGTCCTGGAGATTATCGCGTGAATGTATCAAGAACCGTCTCCCTTCGTGAGGTGGCCGCGGCATGCAAATCCTTGCCCTCAGGGAAGACAAGTTGACCCGGATGTGTTGCCAACAATTTGTTGACGCCGGCCAGTCGTACCTTTGCATGAGCCAGTTGGTTCTCCACTCCGATATTCGTTGCTACTCGCGATTCGATGCCGTCTGAAGAGTTAGTCAATGACGTTGGCTCTATGAGGTTCTCGACTGAATCGCTGGATAGTTGTCTCCGTCTCTCGTCTTCGATGCAAGCAAGGCGCTTTTCGAGTGCACTCACTGCAATCTTCAGCCTTGCTTGGAGCTGAAGCAAGTTCTGCTTGTTTGCATCAACATCGGTCGCCACGAGATTCTTACATCCGTTGAAACACTCCACATGCGTCTTACATGGATCAGCCATAAAATCGCGAACGCAGTCACCGTAAGGTGTTGGATGAAAGCCAGGGCCTTCTGAGCTGAGATACTGTATTGCAACGAGCTCGCCATGTTGCCTTTGCATCATTGCAAATTGATCGACGATTGGCCCCCGAGCTCGCCCGGACTTCACAAGCCGGGCGAGAGTCGCTGATTTTTCGCTTAATTGCGCTTCAATCTCGGCTGGCAATGTAATTCGGTCTAGATCTTCCAGTAGACTTCGATGGTCGTACTCATAGCTCTGCGCCGTGCTCTTACGATTGAATCGCTTGGTGATAATCGTGTCCGCAACGGCTAACCGAAAGAGTTCATTATTCATTAGGTGTCGTAGGCTATGCGGACGAAGCCCGAGCTTTTGGTCCTCATCAGTTTTTCCATACACTGAGAAAAGAGAAGCGGCGCACCCTTTCGAAAGGGATCCTGAGATCATCTGCCGATCAAATCGTCCGATGCTGAAATACTGGGTGATATCGCAAATGCCGCCCTCTTTTGTGTCGCAAAGCGCGCGCTTGGGCATAAGGAAAAGTAGCTCGTGGACCTGCAACTCGCCTTGGACAATCCTAAATGGGACATAATCAGATAGTTTTGTTGTCGTCTTTTCCCTGATGTAGTTCTCGACATCTCCGATCCGATAATGTGCGGTCCGCCATTTTCCCCGTGGTAGAGCAGCGAAGTCGATCTCGCTTCCTGACAAATCCCTTACCGGTACCCCTTCCATTCTGTAAAGAAAATTGCGAACAGAACTAGTTAGCCCCTTGCCGAGACGGGCTCTCTCCAGCTGCAAATCTCGAATCTCGCGCAGCACCGATGGATCGAATGATTTTCTATAGCGTTGCTCAAACTTCCTGCGTAGATCCGGATTTAACTTCAGAACAAACGGGTTTCCTGACAGAATCGTATAGAGATCTGTAGCCTGGACGAGGGAATCGGGGTGAAATTGAGGGAGGATCCGCCCAGATGTAATTTGCATCTCAAGAGTTCGTCGCAGCGGCTCTGTTATGCGATGCACTTCGTCGAGAGTGTTCTCGATAATCTCCGCAAAGCGAAGAGGGAAAGTCATTGATGTTTCGAAAAGTACGTTGCTATCCTTGCCGATAATTCGCTGTTTCTCGCCAAAATACCGTAGCTTCACTTCTCGTGATATTCCACCACTCTCGCTTGCGGATCTATTGCGATCATCGACATATTCAACCACCCTCTTCCAATCTGCCGGAATTGTCACGACCTCCCCGTCTCGTATTCCCGCGAGAATCATCAATTTTATGATTGCGAAGAGGAGTGCATCGAGGAACGATTTTGGTTGTTCAGTGAAAACAATTCGCGCGAGTTCCCAGAAGGCTCTTCTCCCTGGTAACCGCTCGGCGCGCTTTCGCTCCTCCAAATCGTCCTTTGGTTGAGCTTGTGCCTTAGCAAAAGACACGGCTCGCTTGTCGACGTGCTGATCTCTTGAAACCAACGGATACAAAGGTCCGGCATCTGTTAGATGATTTGCATCAAGTAACGAGCGCACTACTCCACAGATCAGATCCGTGAGTTTGCCACTTTTCCACACGTTTCGCGCAACCTGCATGGCAAAGATGACATCCTCGGAGGTAACTGTCGCGGGGTCGCACTTTCCACAGCACGTTGCCAGCACTCTAAGCGGTTTTGCCACGTTTCCTAAAGCGCTTGCTGGCGCATTCTTGCGGACCAAAATGTGATCAACGATGGAGGCTTTGATCAGGTCCTGCCAGCCGCTAGATAGCGCGCACTTCTTGTATTGACGAACTGGTCCCGGGGTCGTTTCTGAATTAAGGAATTCAACGGTTACCTTATCGGTGCCAAGGTCGTTGAGCCAGATGGTAGGCGGTGTCGAAGCTTTGGCAATTAGAGTGAGGTTCCAAGCTGATTTTTCAACTGCCATTCCGCGCGCATTTAGAGGTATCGACCATTGCACGCCATGCGCGAATGCAATCTTCCTCGCATCTGCGATGTATTTGTCAAGATTCAAGTTCATTTCTGGATCCAGTTAATTCCGAAATCACCGACTGAATATTCTTGATTGTTGCTTTCAGTTGGAACGCCGCCGACCCGTTTTCAGCATACGAACTTGATAGGATGTAGCTCAGGAGCCCTTTTATATCCTCAAGGACGCGGATGTGAATCTCCGTTTCTGCTACCGGCATGAAGCGATGACAGCCATAGCAACTCAACACTGGATTGTACGGGCAATTTGGCTGACCCGATTTGCATCCGCCTATTCCCGCAATCGGGATGCCGTGAGGAGTTCCGGCGATCTGTAATTCGCCCTTGAGCTTGGACAGCTCCTCTGGCGATATGAATGGCTCGTGAGCAAAGCGAAGGACTGTGTTGTAGACCTGCGATATGCCGAGTGCCTCATTGACGCGTGCGGCCATTGATCGTGAATAAATGAAGTACACAAGTCCGGTATCAAGGTGTGAATGGCCCATTTCTTCGGCCAGTTCCACTTCATTAGCACCTGCATCAACGAGTCGCTGTGCAAATGAGTGTCTAAGTTCAGTAGCGCCGCGTGGCTCTCCGAGTTTGTTGGTGATTCGGAGGATAGTATGCGCAACTTCAACGGGAGTAAAATCGAAAAAGTGACCTGCTGGCGCTTTCACTGCGTTATCTGCCCGCTTTCGGTACTCCACAAAAATCGAACCCCAATCGCGCTTCACCTTGCGACGAAGTGGTAGGACTTTTCCTCGATCGATCTGCTTGATGGTATAGAAGGTGAGGTGAACAGCCGGAGTTGGATCAAGATCGTCTTCCCAAATACGAACATCTTGGGTGCGTAACATCGCAATTTGTTTCGGTCTCATACCGAATTGATACGAAATGAGAAGAATTGCAGCGTCTCGTAGTTCTGCTTTGGTCAGCCCTTCAGGTCGCTCCTTTATGCGGCTGACGACGCTGTCCAGAAACTTTACGTACGATTGTTCCTCTTCCTGCGTGATGAAGACATCGCCAATTCGAACGGATGCGTACTTGTCCTTTTTGGGGTAAGGCTGCAGCGTAATGAGATCATCCCATTCGGGGGCCCACGGCTCTACTGAATATTCGCAGAGAAAGTGCAGGATATTTGAGAGTGGACTGAACGCTTCGTATGGGGTGCCTGTCGAGAGAAGAGCAGACCAATTCGAGCGCAATTCCAGTGGACCTAAGGAGACTACATCGAGAAACGTCGGAGTCAGAGAACGACTTAATCGCTCCATATAAAGGTCGATCGTTCCAGGAGCGAAAACCGCGAGGGAAGCGGCGCACCAGGACTTCAAAAGATGCGATAAAGGCCACGGAAAAATCCCGAAATCGAGGCTTGAAGTCTTCCCGTCGTAGTGAATGATCCACGAGTCCCTGCTCTCTAAATCCCTCAATTCGGAATATGAGTTGGAAAAGTTGTCGTAATAGCGCACGATCCTGGGAAGCGGAGGAAGCTTCAACGACGATTGCTGCGACCATTTCAGAAAGGAAGTGCTAAGTCCGATCATTCGATGATCCTGACTTCCTTGACGGGGCAATCGCTCCGCAAGACCATTGGTCGTCGATAGATTCCGGAAAAGCTTGCTCGGTTATCAATGCGCGAAGAAGATCCACGCGGTCATCAAAATCCTTTCGCCACACGTCGGCCAGCCCAGATTCAAACACTGCCCGTGCATACCGTAGGGGCATCGTCGAGTCTTTCGACCATCCGAACAGGACGCGCAAGTTTTCGACTGCGGTTTGGCGTTCTATGCCTAGCTTGAGGAACTGATTTAGCCGCACGACTGCGCAGGTGTGCCGCAGATCATGCGGTGTGATGGATTCGCTGTCGGTATGATTCCGCAGAACCTCGCGAATATTCAAGGGGAGAGCGGAGGAAATTGTACTAAAGATGTGCGTCACAGATTCTGTCGATAACGGTGTGTCCCAACTTGAATTGACGAGGAAGGCGTGGTCGGGCCTTCCTCGATAGTTGTTTTTGTATTCCGCAACTCCTAGGGCAAGGTCCCGCGCGATAGGTAGGGTGCGAAAGGAAAATTCGTTCTTATGAGAGGGCTTGCTGTATCTCGGTTCGTCGTCGTATGGGTTCGTTTTGACACGTATCCAAAATCTTTCCTGTTGGAAGTTTCGGTCAAATCCATGCCAAATCCCGTCGGTTGGCTGAGAAAGAAGTTCGCCTCTGCGCAGGCCTTGGTGCAGGAAAAGAATGAAGAGAATCCACGCATTCCAGATTGTCCTGGATCTGTTAAATGGGTTGATCTTGGAGGATGGGTCAAGCAGGCGGTACAGGTATTCGATGACTTCGGCCGGGAGGGCGCGCAATCGGGTAGGGCTGGCCTGCCTGGAGGCGTAAAGCGGCTGATTGTTGAGCTTAAGCTCTGCGATCTTCGACCGCAGCTGATCGAGCTCGTGGCGGGTGCATGGGATATTCAATCGGAGATCCGCAATATCGGAAACGAACCCAGTGGCTGAACTCCATTTGTATTGGCTTGCAGGCGTGACCGGAGCTGAATTGCTCACATGGATGTAATAGGCCTGGAGAAGGGAAGTCAGCTGTTCAACATTCAGATCCGCGATGGCAGAGTCCAAAAGGGATGGGCCGGCAATCTCCTGACAGTGTCTGTAGAGCGCTTCGATATATCGGAGTTTTTTGTCGAGTGTGGCCGCGGCTGTGATTGGCTGGTAGATCGCCCAAACGAGCCCCCAGAATCGAGGAACTCCATCGTCGTCGACAAGCACCGGACCGGAGAGAGCTGAATTCGAATTACCCTTGATGTGTTCGATCATGTTTTTCCTTGAATGCGGGGCCGAAGGCCTCATTGAAACACGCGCTCCCAGCACCCTCCCTCGGAACCTCAAGGATGCCGATACTTAAGGCTCTGGGTCCCGATGCGACGCCAGCCCTCTGGGAACCCAGTAACTAACCCTCTGGGTACCCCACAGAACCCATACTGGGTTGGAATATCATTGAAATGGGTCAACATCACCAGCCTTAAATCAAGCATGAGTGGTCAGGCGGCTAAGCATGTCGGGCAAAGCACGGCGCAGTCCATCCCTTCGAAGAGCCTTTGGGGCACAGGTTCGTCACATTCGGAAGTTCCGCGGACTTACGCAGGTCGCTCTGGCGGCGACTTGTAAACTCGATCGAACGTACATCGGGGGTATTGAACGAGGCGAACAGAACCCCTCGTTGGAATGCATTGCAAAGATTGCTAAATCCCTTGGGGTCCCGGTCGCTCGACTCGTCGCCAGTGTTGACAAGGAAAACGCCGCAAACATCGACGAACTCCCGTAGACGCAACTAAGTTTCATTCAACCTCCAAAGATGAATATATTCATCTCTACCGATGACGAGTATATTCATCACTATTGTCGCTGTCAAGAACCAGCGATCAGAAGGAGAAACCTTGTGAGGATCAAGCAAACAGCATGGTTTGCCGCCGGGCCTGAGGTCCGGAAGGCGCTGTTGATTCTGTCCGATGGAGGGTTTCGCCTCTATTTTTATCTTTGTTTGAATGCAAGCCGTGCCACTGGTAGAACACGGGTCAGCTACGCCGAGCTAGCGCTGGACTTGGCTAGAAGCCGACGTTCGATTGCATCATATTTCGATGAATTACGCGCCAAGCAGATCTGCGTTGCGAGCTGCGCCAGAAACCAGCATTCTCGTACGGAGGTTGAGATTTGTGACGATTTCTGGCCTTATACCAAAGAAGGGTGCGGGGACACGCTCTCTGCCTGGCACTCTTACCGCGACAGTATCCAGGCACTGCTGTCAAAACGGGCGTGCATCAGATGTTCATTCTCAGGCGCAGACGAGCGATTTGCTAAGGAACTCTTTGAGCGCGGCGTGACCCTCAGGGAGATTGAGCAAGCGATCGCTTTAGCGTGCTGCCGGAAGTATGCAGGGCTTCTCAATGGCACTGACAACGAGATGATCCACCGATTCAGCTACTTTCGCGACACTCTGGAGGAAGTTCAAGATCCTGACGCGCATCCCAGTCAGCCGCAGCTGCTGAGTCAGAGGATTCTAAGTGCGGAGTACTACGAAGAAAAATGGCTGGCCCAACAGGAGCGCGCCGCCGATGCAAAATTTACACCGGCGGCGCGGTCAAAAGCTTAATAGACGAGATGAAGTGCTTGATATCCGGAAACTTAGATCGTGTTGCAGAAGAATAGCTCCTAGATGCAACAGCTCAATTATTACCATCGTGTCCGATAACGTATATTCTGTATACTAAAGCCTTGAAAGGTTGCGCCTTAACTTATTCTGCCGCTGGATTTTACTTGGTAAGTTGGATTCTCTTCTCTGGACGTGACACTACATCTTGTAGCGGCCCATATCCTCGTCGTTGAGCCCTTCGAGCCAACCGCGCAGTTGTTCTGCAGTGGGACCTTCCGGCGGGCCTGAGGTATTCAGCTTGGCTGATTGCATCACCTGTTCCGCAACATAAATTGGGCAGTCGGCGCGTAAGGCCAAGGCAATCGCGTCCGACGGCCGCGCGTCCACGGTGATTGACTCGTTATCCTGTATCAGCCAGAGAGTAGCGAAGAATGTATCGTCTTTAAGTTCATTGATCACAACCTTATCCAGCTGACTATTCAGATGATGAATCAGGTTTCTCGTCAGATCGTGGGTCATGGGGCGCGGGGCGGACATCTTCTCGATCTCGATGGCAATGGCGTTGGCCTCGAAGATACCGACCCAGATGGGCATCACCGTCTCTGAAGCAACGTCCTTCAGGACAACGATCGGCATATTCGTGGAGGGATCCATCATCAATCCGCGTATCCGTACCTCGATATCCATGAGCTACCCCCTGCTGCGCCAAACCTGTTAGACGGCTTCTCCGACGAGGCTGTTTGGAAATGCATTGGAAATCTTTACCTGCACGTAACTGCCGGGCGCAGGAGCAATGGGCCGTGCATCCGTGAAGTTGACGGGCTTGTTCTGGCTGCTCCGCCCCGAAACCTGCCCCCTGGTAGGGTTCAATCCCTCAACCATCACTTCCATGACTTGCCCTATATGTTTCGCATAATTCACTCTTTGAATCTCACGCTGCCTGTCGAGCAGCACCTGGAGCCGTGTGGCTTTCTCGGCATCTGGAATCGAGTCGATCATCGTCAGTGCCGGCGTGTTGGGTCGTGGTGAGTATTTGAATCCAAAGACGCAATCGTACTCGACTTCTTTGAGAAGGTCCATTGTCTCAATGAAATCTGCCGCGGTTTCGCCTGGGAATCCAACGATGATGTCGGTTGAAATGGAGATGGGCCGTTTGGCTGTCTTGATCCAGCCAATTCGTTCCAGATACCACTCGCGTGTGTATTCTCTGGACATCATCTTCAGCACCCGCGACGAACCGGACTGGACGGGTAAATGAACGTGATCGCAGAGCGTGGGAACGGCGTCGATCGCTTCGACGATGTCGCGGGTAAAATCGCGCGGGTGGCTGGTAGTAAAGCGTACCCTCCGGATGCCTGGCACCTGGCCGACGGCAGCCAGCAATTCGGCGAAGCTCAACTTCCCTTCCGGGTCTCGAAAGCTGTTGACGTTTTGACCGAGGAGTTGAATCTCGGTGTAGCCGAGGTCGGCGATGCGGCGCGCTTCATTTAACACCGATGACCCGGCGCGGCTTCGTTCCTTGCCGCGTGTGTACGGCACCACGCAGTACGCGCAAAATTTGTCGCAACCTTCGATGATGGTGATGTAGCCGCGATAGGGGTTCTGGCGGGCGGTGAATTCGGTCTCGAATGTCTCTTCGGTCTGGCGATCGTCGAGTCCGGTGATGCGGGTTTCGCCGGATTCGAGCCGTGCCAGCATTTCGGGCAACTTGCGATACGAGGCAGATCCGGATACGAGCGACACATAGGGAGCCCGCTCAAAGATCTTCTCGCCCTCCTGCTGCGCGACGCACCCGAGCACGCCAAATCGTTTGCCGGCTTTGTGCAGCTTCTTGTAGTCGTTAAGGCGGTTAAAGACCTTCTGCTCGGCTTTGTCGCGGATGGAGCAAGTGTTGTAGAGGATGAGCGCGGCTTCTTCTTCCGTTTCGACTTGTCGGTATCCCTGCTGCAGCAGTGTGCCGATGACCTTTTCGGAATCATGGGCATTCATCTGGCAGCCGAAGGTCTCAAGGAAGAAGGTTTTTTCGGTCGCCATATCAATCCAGAGTATACCGTGATTCGGACGATATGGCTTCTCATACATGGGTAGCTCGCCGGGAACCTCGCGTTTGCCGGCTCGGACGGCGAAGAATTGCCCATTTTGTTCATTTCGCCATCGCTCGAACGTATCTGATGGCTTTTTCCAGCATAAGTGATCACTGCACCGATCATTTTTAATGAAAATACTCATTGATCGTTTTCACCCTGCAGCCTATACTCCGGCAATCTGAAACTTTCCGGCAAGGAGTGCCCTCTATGTCAAGACGATTCCCCATGGGTTCGATCAAAGCTGTTCTGGCGATCTTTCTGTTGTTGATCGCAGGCGTCCACCCGTCATTTGCCCAAAACGGCAGCCAAGGCAAGATTCTCGGCGGTTACTTCGAGGAGTGGAGCATCTACTATGCGGGTTACAACATCGCCAACATGCAGCAGAATGGCGTCGCAAACAAGCTGACCCATCTCATGTACGCCTTCGCCAATGTGATCACGACCCCGGCGCCGGCGTGCTCTATTGCCGATAGCTGGGCGGACTACCAGACTCCATATCTCCCCAGCGTCAGCGGCACTCCCTACCCGGGACCAATGTATGGAAACTTCGCAGCCATTCAGCAGTTGAAGCAGCTTCATCCGCAACTCAAGGTGCTGATGTCCATTGGCGGCGCGTCCGCCACAAACACGGCCAATTTCTCGGCCGCAGCGAGCACACAGGCAGGTCGCCAGGCATTGGTTTCCTCATGCATCAACATGTTTGTGCAGGGAAACATCGCCCCCGGAATCACGGCTCCGGGCCTGTTTGACGGTTTCAATATCGATTGGGAGTTCCCGACAGCGGCCGACACCCAAAACTTCACTGCCCTGCTAGCGGAATTCCGCAACCAACTGAATGCCCTGGGACATACCACGGGCAAACAATATGTACTGTCGTTCGACGGGCCTGCAGGCGCGCAGAACTATGTGAACATCGATCTGAAACTCGCCGCCCAACAGGTGGATTTCATCACCATCGACGGCTACAACTATGCCGGATCGTGGGATACCCAAACCAACGATGCATCTCCCCTGTTCGATTCCCGCCAGGATCCTCTGTACGGGCAGAACCTGGACATCGATTCAACCGTAAACGCCTATCTCAAGGCCGGTGTTCCGCCATCGAAGTACACCATGGGAGTGCCTCTCTATGGCGCAGGCTGGACCGGCGTTCCCAGCGTGAACCATGGCTTGTATCAGGGCTCGACGGGGCCGTCTCCGGTTCTTCTGACAAACGGAACAGGCCCGTGCACCGACCTTAGCGGTGCCACACCCGGTTGTGACACCTTGTTGACTCCAGGTACCGCAACCTATACGACACTCGCAAATTTTCCTGCTAACGGGTACCGCACCTGGTTCGATGCGCAAAGGATTGCCGTGTCGCTCTATGATCCGGCTTCGGAAACCTTCTACACCTACGACAATCCGGACACAGCGTTTTTGAAGATGCTCTATATCCAGGCAAAGGTCCCTGGCGGCCTAGGCGGCGCTTATGTCTGGGCTGTGAAAGACGACGATGCCAATGGAACCATGGTAAAGACGATGGCAAAGGCTCTGGGACGGTAGGCTTTTCTTTGCAGACAAGTGCAACGAATCGGCGGGTGCCGGCCGGAGCGCCGCCATCCGCCTTTTTTCTAGCGGATCCCGCGCGGGATCGTGGTTCACCGCAGCCTGGTGTGCAAATAGGCCAGCAGAGCTGCCATCTGTTGTCGCGTAAAGCGACCCGCAAACGACGGCATCATTCCCTTGCCCGACAAGACCACGCGCTCCACATTAGCGTCGCTCGCCGGGGCTCCGCTGGGCAGAGTCGGGTGTTGAAAGATCGCATGCAAATTGGGCGGGACTTTCTTGAGCGCCAGATCGTTGTCCTCGTGGCAATGGGCGCAGCGAACGTTGTAAAGGTGCTTCCCTTCGAGCTCCTGGTCGGTGAGAGCAGGTTGACGGCGGCATCCAGTCAGAATGATCGGCAGAAAGATGGAAAGAGCCAGCAAGCTAACCAAGCTGGTTCCACGCAAAAAACACGCAACCCGTTTCATCATCAGATTTCATTCTACTCAGCGCGACAGCGTAGCCGTGCACCCCACCGCATTCAGGCACAACGCAGGATCACGCGCTTCACAGCCGCCCGCGTTTTCTTCCATGCACGTCTGCCGCGATACTCTAGCCAAGATGAAGACGCACCATGAAAACCTCACTCCAATGGCTCACTCGGCCCAGAACTGCTGTTTCGGGTGCGGGGCGGCCAATCCCGGTGGTCTACACCTTGAATTCCTGCTTGCCGAAGACAGCACGGTGGTCTGCCTGGCGACGATTCCGGACCGCTTCGAGGGACCTGCCGGATACCTCCACGGTGGCATCATCGCCACGCTGTTGGACGAAACCATGAGCAAGGCCGTGCGCGCCCTTGGCTTGACCGCCATGACCCGCCATATGGAGGTGGATTATCAACGCCCCGTTCCCTCCGGCGCGCCGATCCGGATGGAGGGCCGCGTGGTGCGCGGCGAAGGGCGCAAACACTGGACGGAAGCAAGGATCTTTGACGCCCGCGAGGTAGTTCTGGCGCATAGCACAGGACTGTTCATCGAAGTCAAAAGAGGCGGACACACGAAATAAATTCACCTCTTCCGGAGCACCGCTCTCTCGGCCGGTTAATTGCGTCGCCAATTATTTTGCGCAACTCTCAACCGGATTTGTCTGGCGGTTTTAACCTTGTCTTCCGGGTTGAGCGTGACTCAATGAATCATGTTGATGGTTTCCTCGGTCACGGTGTCAAAGGTTGTCACTGCTTTCGAATTGGCCTCGAAGGCGCGTTGCGCAACGATCAGATTGGAGAATTCGGCCGAGATGTTGACGTTCGACGCTTCGAGCGAACTGCCTTCGATCGTGCCGCGCCCGCCGGAACCGGCCACGCCCACCGACGCGCTGCCCGATGCGCTCGTGGCCTGGTAATCGGATGATCCGACTTCACTCAACCCCTGCTCGTTGCTGATAGTGGCGATCGCCAGCTGGCCCACATTCTGCGTCTGGCCATTGGAGTAGGTGGCCGTGACGGTGCCGTCGGAGCCAATGGCGAAACTGTCATACTCGCCGCTCGAATAACCGTTCTGGTTCTGCGCAGATTGCGAGTCTGCGGCGGAGGTCTGGCTGATGGTTGCACTGCCGTTGGCGTTAAAGAGATTCCAGTTCAAATTCAGTGTCGCAGCTCCGTCGGAGAGGCCGGCAAACGTTATGCCGCTCACGTCAGTGCCCGGGTCCACAAGATTCCCGTTGGAATCGAAGGAGAGCGGCCCGGTTGTGTTGGCCGATACGGGATCCTGAATCACGCTGCCCGAAGTTGAGACGTTTGCCCCGCTGATACTCAATTGACCCGCAGCCGAAGCCGTCACCGTAACCCCATTGATTCCCGCTGCCCCAAGGGCATTCTGGAGGGCGGCCTGGTAATCACCCACCGTTTCTCCGGAGGTGACCGGCGCGCTGATGGTCGCCATCCCGCCGCCGGCCGCCGGTCCCGTTATGGCCAGGTTTGTTCCGGGATTTACCGTGGCCAGCTTGCCGCCGCTCGATCCGAAACTGTAATTCACTGTGGTGACACCGGCGACCGTACTTGAGCTGGCTGGAAGCGTATCGGGCATCGTGATGCTGTAGGACCAGGTGTTGGTTCCGGTTTTTGTATAGGTCACCGTGGCTTCGTAGCTGTTGCCCAACGAATCGTAAACCTGCAGCTCACCGGGAGTGCTGGTTTTTGCATCGTCGGTGGAGTCGAGATTCTGGGTCATGCTGAAAGTGGTGGTCGCTGAAGGCTTCATCACCTGGCCGGTGGGGATTGTGATATCGGTGAGGCCGCCGCTGGTGTTGACCACGCCACCACTGGCGCCATATCCCATCACCGCCAGGCCGCCCGCAGTCTCCAGCGTGCCATCCGAACTCAGTTGGAAACTGCCGTTGCGGGTATACAACTGCCCCCCGCCGTTATCCAAAACAAAAAAACCTGAGCCGTTAATTGCAGCATCCGTCGAAACGTCGGTCGATGAGATCGAGCCGCTTGAGAAATCCGTGCTGTTGGCCGCAACTTTCACGCCGGAACCGACCTCGATCTCATCTCCCGATCCGGCGGTTCCGATCTGTTGGTAAAGCAAATCGCCAAACGACGTTGTCTGTGACTTGAAGCCTGTCGTATTCATGTTGGCGAGGTTGTTGGCAATGGTGTTCAACGCGGTTGAATCGGCGTTGAGTCCGGTCAGCGGAATAGAAAAACTAGCCATGGGATGACTCCTCGTTCATCTTCAGTGAGCGCGGGCTTCGCAGCCTGCGGTGAATGCCCGGGGTGAATGAAAAATTCAATGGATCGCAAACAAGCGCGCATCAGCGCGCAACATGCCGGTCACTCAACGCCTGGGCGACCTGCCCGGCTGCGGCGTTCGGTTCGGGAATGCAAAGATTGCCGGGTGCCTGGCGCAGACCCGTCTTGTGAGCGATTGAGGCGGTAACTGAAGTCTCAGACGCAGACGCAGACGCAACCCCCTGCGACATTGCTCCGATACGGTTCGCTGAAGGTGCCCCGGTGCCCGCAACGCCTCCGGTGGGAGTGGTGCTACCCGCTGCGGAAGAAAGAGTCTGGTTGATGTTGATGAGCTGCTCCAGGCTGTTTACGTTGACCAACTGGTTGATGTATTCGTTGGGGTCGGTATCCGCCGTCGGATCCTGATTTTGCATCTCGGTGACCAGCAAACTGAGAAAGTCATTGGCCGAGATGGTTGCCGAGTCGGTGCTCGAGCTGTTGTCGGTGCCGCTCGTAGAGCTATCCATCGCGGTGGCGCCCGGAAGGCCCGCTGTTGAAAGATGATTCCAGATTCCAGTTGCCGCTGCTGCCATTTTTCCTCCCTGCGTTTCACTCGCTTTGTGCTTCACTTCGTGGATCGTGCAACCACGTCTACTTCAATTCAGGCCATGACCGAGACGTAGACGCCTCCAGGCGGTGATCCAACGACCGTCCCCTCAGAAGGGGCGGCAACGATGCGGCGGGTGGCTGTCGAGTCCAGCGCCCGGTTACGATTCGAATCTCCCGATTGACCCGAGTGTTCGCCCATGCTGCTTCCCTGTTCTGGGTTCTGGCCACTCCGCTGGTTCTGGTCCTGTTCGTTAGAGCGGCCTTCCGGCGCTGCCATGGTCAGTGTTTCTACTCCAGCGTGATGTTCCGCGAGATAGGTGTTCAAGCCCGCGAGATGTCCGCCAAGGGCTTGCGCAGCATCCGCAGACCCGGGAACGAGGGCTGCGTGTACTCCATTGATGTCCACCTGGGCGCGCACCCCAACCCATCCGAGCGCCGGGTCCTGATAGCCTGCCTCCGCCGTGCGCGCACCGGCATGAACCCAGGTGGCCGCGGGCGCATGGTTCGCTCCATCAATGGAGACAAAGGTTTCCTGAATGCCGGATCCTGCGGCGCCTGTCGAGGTCGATGTGCCAGCGTAGCTTCCATTTCCAGTTGCGCCTGGTGCGATTTGAACACCGGCCGTATCGCGAATTGGCAAAAAGGATTGCTCCTGCGCAGAGAGGTCGGCCTGATTTGCGACATGTGCCGTCTCGATTGCCACTTCATTGCTGCGTCCAGCAAGGGGCGAGGCTTGGCGCGCGATCGATCCGACAGCGGGCGCTTCACGACTTTCCGCTGCCTTGAGCACGGCCGTTGCCGCGTTGAGTTGAATCTCTGCGCCATTCGCGCCGGGAACAATCGCGGCGGACTGTTGGAGAGATTCAGGACGCGTCACGGTATGGAAAGAACTCGAAGAATCTTGCTGCATGGCGGCTGCGCTCTTGAGAGAAGTGCTGGAGGGCAGGTCTTGCGCAGGTGCAAGGTCCGCCGAAGCATCGATGAAATGAGCAGAACGGATAGTCTGCGTGGATTGCGGCTGCTCATCCTTCATCTCATCGGGTGTCTTGCCTTCGCCGATGCCGTTCAAGGCGCTCTGCCGACTCGGCGTCTCAGGAGCCAACGAATGCGGGCTCGCAGAAAGCGGATCGCTTCCCTTCGCCGATTTAGCGAAAGACGATGAGACGAATTGATCTCGCGCTGACATCGCTGACACCGTTGCAGGCTGCAACATCACGGGCGCGGGCACGACTGCCGGCATTGCGGCAGCAGCCGCCGGGTCGATAGCCGCTGCTGCCCGCGGTGTTGCGGCTGATTCCGATTTCTCGTTCTTGTTGACGTGGAGAGCAGACGCCGCATGGGTCGCATTCTCCGGATCGCTCTTCGTCTGCGTCTTCCGATCCAGAAGAATCGCACCGGATTCCGGCATTCCGGCAGCGGCCGGCAGCGCGATGTCCGGCACATGCGCCTGGGTCAGATTGACGGAGCGCATTGCTCCCGAGTTCGATCGGGCTGCGCTGGAGGGTTGAGGCTGCAGAGACCCGGCTGCGGGAGCAGGATACCCCTTCAGGGAAGGGGTATTTCCCGAGGCGTTGCTTGCAGATGGCAAATTCTGCGCGGGCTTTTCTTCCTCAATCCCCTCCGCAAAGATTCCTGCGGAAGCCAGCACCGCCCTCCAGTTGGATGCGGGATTTGGCGTCGTCTCCTGAGCGCTTATATCGGTACCGACGCTCTTTGAGCCCACCATCGGCTGGAAATTTGCTGAACTCGAGGTCGATCCTTGCCGGGAAATGAATCCCGTGGATGCGATTTCGAGTGCTGCCCCTGTCGTCATGGATTGAGCAGGAGCAGATCAAATGCCAAGACGCGCCGAATGAGATTAGAAGCTTGTCAAGAATTGGGCAGGCATTCCTGTTTCAGGAACACGGCTGGTTATGCGGCTGATTTCAACTCATGTTTCTTCCGGGTCGATCTCGTCATTGCAGGCAGATCGCGCGGCTGCGGATTTGCCTTGGTATTCCGTCACTTGCTCTGTCTTTCTTTGGCTTGGAACAAGCGGGACTGATGCCAACCGTCCAGTTCCTGCTGGGCGCGGCGGCCGGCTTTTACAACACCCTGCGCCTGCGATTCCTCAATCAGAGTCTCGGCCTGGCGGCGTTCCACTCGCTGAAAAAGAAACTTCTGACGCAATTGCGCAACGACGATCTCGTTATGCTCGATCCGCGCCGCGATGACGTTGGATTGGCGAACGGCGGCGTTGATCTCTTCCAGTCCGGCAAGCCGATCCGGCAATTCTCCGGTTTGCGCGCTGGATGAAACCAGCTGCCGCCCTCGCAGATCCCGCGCGAGGGTTGCTTTCAATGCGCTCCTGAGGCGATTCAACTCTCCCAGTGCGGATTCGAGGGCAAGCCGGCTCTGCTCTTCCTCGAGTACGCGTACTGAGAGCAGACGCTGCAGGGCGCGCGAAACGGCCATGGCTTAAATCTCCGCTGCCAGAGCCGCCAAACGCAGACGGCAATCCGCAAAGGAGGCATGTTCGGTGGAACTCTGGGTCATGAAGGCGCGCATCGCTGTGCGTGCGCGCAATGCCCGGTCCAGATCCGGATCAGAGCCCGGTTTGTAGGCGCCGATACGCACCAGGTCCTCCGAGCGGGCATAGACTGCCATCAGCCGGCGCAGTAGAGAGGCCTGCTCGCGATGCTGCGGCTCGGTCACCGACGGCATGAGCCGGCTGATCGAGTCGAGCACTTCGACAGGCGGATACCAGCCCTCGGCGGCCAGTGCACGCGAAAGCACCACGTGGCCGTCGAGAAGTGAGCGCACTGCATCCACCAGGGGATCCTGCTGGTCGTCGCCCTCCATGAGCACGGTATAAAAGGCAGTGATCGAGCCGGTTTGAAACTGTCCCGCCCGCTCCACCAATTTGGCCAGGCGCGTGAAAACTGAAGGCGTATATCCCTTGGCGGTAGGCGGCTCTCCGGCGGCTAGACCGATCTCCCGCGCCGCCATTGCAAACCGTGTCAGCGAATCGAGAACCAGCAGCACATGCTTGCCCTGCGCGGCGAAGTATTCGGCCATCGTTGCAGCAGTGAGCGGAGCGCGCATTCTCATGAGGGGAGACTGATCCGAGGTCGAGACGATCACCACCGAGCGGGCACGGCCCTCCTCACCTAGCGAATCAGCAAGAAATTCGCCCACTTCACGCCCGCGCTCTCCCACCAGGCCAACGATGGTCACATCGGCCTCGGTATTGCGCGTCATCATCCCGATCAGCGTGCTCTTGCCCACACCCGAGCCGCCAAAGATGCCGACGCGCTGTCCCCGCCCAACAGTCAGCATTCCATCCAGAACGCGAATCCCGGTGCCGAGCGGCGTGCGAATGGCAACCCGGTCGAGCGGCGAGCGTACCGCCCCGTCCAGCGGCAGGGTCTGGTTTGCGGCCACCGGAGGTCCATCGTCGATCGGCTCTCCCATCGCATTGAACACCCTGCCCATCAGGGAAGGGCCGACATCGATCTCCGGGCGTACGCCGAGCGCGGCGACCGAGTCTCCATAGCGAACGCCCTCGGTGCTTTCAAGCGGCATCGATAGCACGTTCGGTCCGCGGAAGCCGATCACCTCTGCAAGATGCACCCGGCCGAACTGGTCCATGATCTCGCAGCATTCCCCCACGGAGGCCAGCGGCCCGGAGGATTCGATGGTCTGGCCTACCGACTCGACCACCTGCCCCCGCCATCGCCATGGCTGCCCGCGCCGCAGCCTGGCTCGGTAGCGGCCCAGCAGAGCGGTCATGGCCGTGCCCCGGGCGCGGTCGCCTTTGCGCTTCCGGAATCGGCAGTTGCATCACCTTTGCTGTGAGTTCGATCAAAGAAGCCGCGCTCGATCTCGCCCAACTGCCCGCGAATGCCGAGGTCGACTGAGCCTAATTTGGTCTCAAGCGCGCACTCGCCCAGGCGCATCCCGTCGCCGGCCACGACCGTGGGTCTAACTGAAAGATTGGGCACGTGCGCGATGGCCTCGGTCCACAGATCCAATTCCTGCGACGGAACCCGGAACAGCACCTCGGTCGAATTCGATAGCTGTCCCAGAGCCACGCGCACGGCACCGGTCAGGAGCAGCGGGTCCATCTGCGCCTCCCGCCTCAAAATGCGCGCCGCCACGGCGAGGGCCAGTTCCACAACTTCATGCTCCACAGCCTGGAGATAGCGATCGCGTTCCTGACCGAATTCGGCGATCCACGTAGCGACCTGCTCGGCGCGCCGCTTTTCTCCTGCGGCGAATGCTGTGGCATGCCACTCGCGCTCGGCCTGACGGCCCTCCTCCAGACCGCGTTCGCGCCCGGCCGCGAAAATTTGCCGCGATTCTTCGATGTCCCTGGCCTGGATCTCAGTGTCGAGAGCCCGATCACCTCGACCACGTGACCGCGGCCTCGGCAAGACCGCGCCTGTCGCAGACGACATCGAAGCCACGCCTTCCCAGCACGGGTATTGCGGCTCAGGGCCGGAAGGGTATTCGAATATCTCGACCATTTGGGCTGTTCCTTGCATCGCAGTTCCTTTCGTAGCTTTGTCTCGATTGCGCGGGCGACGGCCTGCACTCCGATGTCTTGAACTCTGCACAGACGCGGTTTTCCTTGCGCCTCCCCAACTCAGTCCAGCATCTCGTCGCCTGTCTCAAGCTTGAGTATCACTTTGCCTTCGGATTCGAGCCGTCGGGCAAGGTTGAGAATCTCCTGCTGCGCCTGCGCCACTTCGCGCGAGCGCACCGGCCCCAGCACTTCCATATCTTCCTTCAGCATCTCCACCGCTCGCGAACTCATCGCCTTGAAGATCTGGGCGCGCAGCTCTTCATTGGCTCCGCGCAGAGCGAGTGCCAGTTGACGCTTGTCGACCCCGGAAACAATCTCGCGAATCGTTGCAGGCGGCACCGTAATCAGATCTTCGAAGGTGAACATGAGGTTGCGAATACTCGAGGGCCAATTCCGGCTGGTGTTCTTCGATCGTTTCGAGAATCTTTTTCGATTCTTCGGCGTTCAGCCGATTGAGAAGGTCGGCCACTGCCTTGAAGCCCGAATAGCTCTTTCGCGCCGTGTCGCCCACGCTCTCCAGACGCCGGTGCAGAATGTGCGCTACCTTCTGCGCCATCTCCGGCGAGAATTGCCGCATCTCGGCGAGTCTCTGGATGGAGGCAACTTTGTGATTCTCGCTCAGATTGTCGAGCACCATCGATGCGCGCTTCGGATCGAGGTGCGCCAGCACCAGGGCGATCGTCTGTGGATGTTCGGAATCGAGCAGCTTGCCCAGCTGCTGCGGGTCGGTGCGCTGCAGCTTGGCCAGGTTGCCGTGAGCCTCCTCCTGCGAGCGGCGTACCAGCATCAGCAGATCATCGGCCCGTTCCTTGCCAAAGGTCCCGACCAGCAGGCGGCTGGCATAATCGAGCCCGCCATGGACCATGAAGTTCTGCGTCTCGAGCAGTTCCCAGAACTCCTCGAGGACCTCAGACGAGAGTTCCGGCGTGATCCCGCGCAGATCGGCCAGCTCCTCGGTCAACCGCTGCACGTCCGCTTCCGGCAGAGCGCGCAGAATCTCCTTCGCGAGCTCCTCGCCTACGGCCACCAGCAGGACCGCGGCCTTGCGCGCGCCGCTCAGCGACGATGCCGGCCGACGCTGCGTTTCGTCGATTTCGATTCCCTGCTCCGCCAAGATTCTGTTCCCTTCGATTCCGATGCCCCGCGCCCGTCAGTGCCCTGCTCGTTCAATCCTCGGATCAGAGTCCTGCTCGTTCGCTCCTCGAATCCCTGGACTGAGACGAGTGCCCTTCAATCGGAATGAATCCAGCTCTGTAACAAGCGCGAGCTTTGCGCGGGCTCGCGTTTCAATTGGCCGCTCACCTGTTCGAGGATCTCCTGTGCCCGGATCCGTTCCGGGGCAGCCGCGGCAGGCTCAGGCGGGTTCAGCGCCGGGGTGGCGGCCGTTTGCGGCCGGCAACTCGGCGCGGTGTCTTTCCTTGCGCACCGGGTCCGGCACTCAATGCTGTCCGCGCAATCTTCAGCGCGGGGCGTACACCGAAGGCCAGCACCACAAGCAGACCCATCAAAAGCGCGATGTACTTCACCAGCACCGGCGAGTTTTCCGCGGTAGACAACAGCTGCCCCGGCGTCGATTGCGCGGGCACCGCGGAGTTTTGCTCGAACGCCAGATCTTCCACCGTCAGCACATCCCCGCGGACGGCGTCGAACCCCACGGCGGCCTGCGCCAGCGCGGTCAGGTTGTGCAGATCATTCCCGCGTCCACGGCTGCCACTGGGCCGCCGTCCCCTTGGAAGGCTGCCGCATCAACCTGTCATTCACAACGATTGCGGCCGTCATCCGGCTCACACGCCCCGGATTCTGAACCAGGTGCCGCAGCGTATTCGAGACGCCATAGGTTCCTGATTCCGTCTTCGATGTTTCAGGCGGCGTGCTCTGTTTGGGGTAGACAGGCAGAGCCTGCGAATTCGGCGCATTGGATGCGGTGCCGGGTACGCCTGCTGCCACAGGCTGGCTGCCGGAGGATTGCTCGGTGCGCTGCATCGACAAGGTCGCGGATTGATTGGGATCGTAGGTCTCCTGCGTCTCCTCCGTACTGGCTTCGTCGTAGTCCAAGGTGACGGAGGCGCGCACGTTGCCCGGACCGGTCACCGGCTCGAGCGTCGAGACCAGCTTCTCCTCGAGTGCCTGTTCCGCGCTCATGTGAAGTGCTTCCGGAGTCTTCGGGCCCAGCGGCAAATGGCCGGAGGCATCGACCAGCACAACGCGGTCCGGACTGAGGCCATCGACCGCCGAGGCCACCAGGTTCCGAATCGCATCCGCTTCCCCGTCGGCAAGCGAGCCGTGCCGCAGTTTCAGTACCACGGAGGCTTTGGCGGGGCGCTCCTCTTCGCGAAAGAGCGAGTCGTGCGGCAGAACAAGGTGCACGCGCGCGGACTCAACATCGGTGAGCGTGCCGACGGTGTGCTCGAGCTCGCCTTCAAGCGCGCGCTGATAGTTGACCTGCTCGTCAAATTCGGATCCAACCCAGTTGGGCTTGTCAAAGAGCTCAAAACCGAGACGTCCGCTGTTGACGCCTCCCTTTGCGGCCGTCGCCAGGCGCGCCTTGTCGAGTTGCGGCGCGGGAACAAGGATCGCAGTCCCGTTTGCCGAGACTTCAAACGGAATCTGTGCCTGGGTCAACGTGAGTCCGGTCTGGCGCGCATCGTCCGCTTCCAGTCCCGCATACAGGGTGCGCCAGTCGGTGCGCAGACCATACCAGAAAAGGCCGCCCAGCAGCGAGGCCAGCAGTGTCGCTGCGACCAGCAACCCGTTTCGCTGTCCGCCGGGCATCGACGCCCATTGCAGACGCATGCGCGTCCAGAGCGCGGACATTCCGGAGGCCACTTGTCCGCTGCCCGTTACCCCGCTCCTCGCCAACTGTGTCCCCGTTGTGGCCATGCCCCCCGCACCTTGCTCCGTGCCTTAAAACTGCATTCCCATCACCTCTGGTAGGCCGCACCGCCTTGTTGCGGACCGCCAGGGCCAGCTCAAAGGCCATATCCGCCTTTTGCGTGGCGATCATCGCCTGGTGTACGTCGACGCCCGAACCCGTCATCAGCCCGTCTACGGTTGCGCGTGCCTGATTTTCAAGCGAACTGACCTGGCCCACGGCATCCGTCAACAGGCTGCTGAAGGGCGTCGATGCCGTGCTGGAAATGCCATTGGGTTTCGGAAAGTTCTCTGATAAGCCCGCGTTCGAGACCGGCGAGTTCACAGCTGTCATCGCACTCATCGCAGTTTGCATTGGTCCTCCCTGCTCGTCTCGCTGGCCTGTGGAGCTACGTCTTGGCGATTTCCAGCGCCGACGTGATCATGCTCTTCTCCGCCTGCACCGCAGAACCGTTAAGACCATAGGCACGCGTTGCCCCCATCAGGTCCACCATCTCTGTGAGCGGATTAATGTCGGGATAGGAAACATAGCCATCGGGGCCCGCATCGGGATGTCCGGGGTCGTAGCGCTTGAGCGGCGGAGCGGAGTCTTCTACGACCTGCGCAATGTGAACGCCGGCGCGGCATCGCCCTGCGAACCCGGTGCCGGGAGACGGGCGATGTTTCCGATTTGCAGCATCGCTCAGCGAAGTGCACAAACCCGGAGTCTGCCTTGATTGGCCGCGAACACCACCATCTGCCGCCGATAGGGTCCGCCGGACTCGGTGCGCGTGGTCTCCGCGTTGGCCATGTTGGCGGCCACCACTTCGGCGCGCATGCGTTCGGCCTGCATCGCCGAACCGGAAGTCTCCATCAATCCAAAAAGGTTCATTGCCGCTCCTTCGCTTGGTACCGACCGTTTCACTTACTGTCGGCGTGAATGGCATCCATCACGCGCTGGTACTCCTGGCGCAGCAGGGCGACGCCGGTCTTGAACTTCAGTTGCGCCTCGGCCAGGTTCAGGCTCTCGCGGTCCATCGAGACGTCGTTGCCGTCGGGCCGCGCAATCAGCCCGTCCACTGTTTTCACGTGCACTGGCCCTGGCCCATCGCCGTCATCTACCCCGCTGAGAGCCTCGCGCATCTCGGCTTCGAAGTCCATGCCCAGTGCCTGGTAGCCGGGAGTGTCGATGTTGGCCATGTTGGCCGCCGTCAGCTTGGCCTCGCTCGCGGCGAGATCCATGTAACGGGCGATCTGCTCGCTTAACCGGGTTTCGACCTCCATATTCATTGGAGCCCTCGTTGAATTGACTCGCGAGAAGTGAGTCGTCGCGGCCTCTGCACCTTTCGATTTGAATCAGTGAATCGCGAGGCCAAAATCGATCTCCTGCGAAGTGAGCAGAGGCGCATCGCCGGCAAGGATCGCCGCCCGTTCCAGCACGTGCTCGAGTTCGCGTACGTTGCCGGGCCAGGAATGCGCGGCGAGTTTGGCGAGAGCCGCGGCATCGATGCGCTTCACCGGGGCATCGCGGCCCATCTTCTCGAGAAAGTGCTCGACCAGCAAGGTCAGATCTCGATGCGTGCTCGGCGAGCGATGGTGTGCGAATAAGGAACACGGCGAGACGGTAGTACAGATCTGCCCGGAAATTCCCCGACTGGGTCTGCTCGGCCAAGCGGCTGGTGGGTCGCGGCCACGATGCCGCACATTCACTTTCACGGTTTCGTTGTCGCCCACCCGCTGCAGTTCCCCGCTCTCAACGAAGCGAAGGAGTTTGGACTGCAGCGCGAGCGGCATCTCTCCGATCTCATCGAGAAAGAGCGTACCCCCGTCGGCGGATTCAATGCGTCCAATGCGGCCCTGTACGGCGCCGGTGAAGGCTCCGCGGGTGTGGCCGAAGAGCTCCGCTTCGAGCAGCGCCTCAGGAATGGCCGCGCAGTTAATGGCCACCAATGGCTTGCGGCAGCGCGTGGATAGCCGGTGCAACGCTTCGGCGACCAGTTCCTTGCCTGACCCGGTCGGCCCCTCGATCAGAACCGGAGTCGAGCGCTGCGCAACTAGGCGGATGCGGCGGCTCACTTCGAGCATGCAAGGCGCGTTGCCCACCAACTCCGGCAAACGCTCGCTCGAATCCGATCCCCTGGCGCAGTCCAGGGCCGAAGGAGCTTTCCGCTGTGCCTGTGCGGCCAAAGGCGATATGAGGATGGGACCCTTCTCTTTACGCGGAATGGCACTCCCATTGCCTTCTTCGTTGAGGGAGGGCGCCGTGTTCCAGCTTGCGGAATCGGTGTCCTGGCTGCGGCGCAGGGCATAAAGAAGCTCCTGCCGATGGGGACCGCGCGGGCTCTCCAGCGACGAACTTCCGCCCGCAGTCACAAGATCCACCTCGGGAAAAAAGTCCCGGAAATCCTTGAGAAATTCGATGCGATCGAGATCGGGCAGCCACGAATCGACGATGACTGCTTCAGGAGCGGCCGCCTCGGCTTCGGTCCACACTTCGGCGCCGCTTGAGGCTTCGCGAACCTGCCAGCGCAGCCCGGTGAGAATCTCGTTGAGCCGCTGACGGAAGCTGCTATCGGCGCTGGCTACCAGTGCGGTACGCGGCCGCACGTGCGCGGCGCTTGGAAGAATGGGAACGGCGAAAGACTGCATTAGAAACTCCTTTAAAATCTCTTTTGGGTCAGACCCTTACCAGGCTTCCACCACGGATTCCAGATGGACGGTCGTAAGATCGGACACGTTCAACAGCGGAGCGGCTACCAGCGTGATCTCGCTCGCAGAGGGCACCACATATCCGCATCCCCGCACAGTTCGAATGAGATTGCCGGGCGGCGGGTCCTTGAGCTTTCGGCGCAGATAGTTGACGTATACATCGACGATGTTGGTGGTCTGCGCCGGCTCCATCTTCCATACCGAATCGAGCAACTCGTGCCGCGAAACACAGTGGCCCCGGTTGAGCATCAAGCGCTCTAGCAGCGCAAATTCCTTGTTGGTGAGATCGATCGGGTTACCGCCGCGAGCCACTGTGTGGTCGAGCCGGTTCAGTTCGAGATCACCGGCCCGCAAAAGCAACCGGGCTTCCCGCTTGCGGCGCAACAGGGCTCGGCATCGTGCGCGGAGCTCATGCAGGCTGAAGGGCTTGAGCATCAAATCGTCAGCGCCGTGATCGAGGCAATGCACCCGTGTTTCCACTTCCTGGCGGCCGGTCAGCACCAGAATCGGTAGATCGCCATCAAGCACTCGCACCTCTTCGAGCACTTGTTCGCCGTCCTTGATGGGCATATTCAAATCGAGGATGGTCAGGTCAGGCATCTCGTCGCGAAATGCTTCGACAGCCGCGCCCCCGTCGCAGGTCAGCCGGACAAGGTGTCCATCGGCCTCCAGTCCGCGCTTCAAAAATAGCCCCAGCGCCTTATCGTCTTCCGCAATCAACACCCTCATCGTCCCAGCCTCATCGCGACCCTTCCCCGCAGGCTCCGCAACGCGCGGGCCGCCAACAATTGCTTGCGGCCGCCCTGCTTAACGCGCCCTAACCTGCCTCACCTCTCCACCATGCTTTCAAGGAGAAAAGAACTCAAGAGCCCCATGGAAATAGAAGTCGATTCGATTCCGAGAATGGGAGCAAAAAGAAGGCTGTACCAAAACGGGCACGAACGCGGAAGAGAGTAAAAATGCGCAGATGCGGGATGTTGCTGAAAAGGGTTCGCGGCTCGCCCGGAGCGATGGTGATGCGAAAAAAGAGGTGTTGCGATTCGCTTTTTATTCGCTATAATGCGCCCATGGCTGTCACGCGAAGGCAAAAAGAAGTCCTCGACTTTCTTGAGTCGTTTGTGGCTCGCAATGGGTATTCCCCGTCTTTCGAGGAGATTGCGCGCGGAATGGCGCTCAAGAGTCTGGCCACCGTCCACAAGCACATCACCAACCTTGAAAAAAAGGGAATGCTGGACCGCGTACACAATCGCAGTCGCTCGATTGATGTGCTGCCGCCTGGGACACGTACGCGGGCAAGCGATCGGCTTCCGCTGGTCGGTCGAATCGCCGCCGGGCAGCCGGTGGAAGCCTCAGAGACGTCGGAAAGCATCTCCCTCCACGACGTTGTCGGCAATCGCGATGTGTTTGCGCTGGAGGTTCGTGGGGATTCGATGCGCGACGAACACATCATTAACGGCGACTACGTGCTGGTAGAGCGAACCCGCACGGCGCGTCAAGGAGAGATCGTTGTGGCTCTGGTGCATGGTGCAGAGACGACCTTGAAGCGCTTTTACACCGAGGGCCAACTGGTGCGGCTGCAACCAGCCAATATCGAGATGGAACCGATCTACGTTCCGGCCGCGCAAGTGGCCATCCAGGGGCGGGTGCTTGGAGTGCTGCGAAAATACCGCTAGCGTCCTGAGTCTGAAATATGCAACACAAAGCTGGTTGTCATTCTGAGCGAACGGGGCCCCGAAGGTCCTTCAGTTCGGGGGTGGTGAGTCGAAGAATCTGCGGTTGTTCTTCGATGAACTTCAGACTCACCACGCTAGAACCGGTCTCATAAATGGCTTTGTAAAAGGGCACGACTTTAGTCGGGCCGCAAACGTCGCGTAAATCGCCGGGCTTTAGCCCCTGAGGGACGCCTTTCGCGGTGCTCGACCATTTATGAGACAGCTTCTAGTCTAGTGTCCTGTCTCTAAAATTCGCATCAGAATTGATCTGTCATCCTGAGCGTAGTTTGGCCGGCTTTTCGGCCAAACGAAGTCGAAGGATCTGCGGTTGCTCTTTGCGACTTATGTCACGAACTTTTGAGACACCACACTGTGTCCTGAGTCTTAAATTCGCTAAATAAAACAACTGTCATCCTGAGCGCAGTTTGGCGCGTTTTTTGCGCCAAACGGAGTCGAAGGACCTGCAGTTGGGACCTTCGATTTATGCAACGACCTTCAGACTCACCACCCTAGCTCTCAATGGGAAAAACAAAAGGCTCGGCATTGAGCCGAGCCCTTTCTATCACTCATTGGGACTTGCTAAGGTCCAAATCTGGACCCAATGAAGCCGTTGCCCGATCTTACTTTAATCAAGCAAATCTAGGCCAGTAAGCGCTGGACCTTCTCTTCGATCACGTTCTGCGGTACGTAGCCCACGATCTGGTCGGCAACCTTGCCGCCTTTGAAGAGCAGCAGTGTCGGAATCCCGCGAATCCCGTAGCGCGAAGGGATCGCGCCATTTTCGTCTACATTGACCTTGGTCACTTTAAGCTTGCCTGCGTAGGTTTCCGCCAATCCGTCGACAATGGGGGCAATCGCCTTGCATGGGCCGCACCATACCGCCCAAAAGTCCACCAGAACGGGCTGCTCGCTGCGCAGCACTTCCTGTTCAAACGTTGCATCGCTTACTTCCATTACTCCTAATCCAGCCATTTTTCTCCTTGCAGTGCCAGTTTCGCTTTCTTCAGTTTACCCGCAACCGCGCCATCATAAGATGCGTTTGGGTGGAAGAAAGTCGCAAACCGGTGCCTAACCGTCAACATATGTGATATGTGCATGGTACTGATCTTGGTCCATCGAAGGGTTCCAGCTCGATGCAGGATCCTGCGAAAACGTGCGTAGTCCGGCCGCAACATAGAAGCGCCCGGATCCCGAAAGGGACCACGGGCGCTAGAGCAGCCCTCCCCCAGAACTGCCCACGCAAGCGAATTTAGGGTCTTTATATGTGAATAGCAAGCAAACTTAGGTAATGGTGAAAGTGATCACAAGTGGGGGAGTAACGAGAACGATACGCCGAACAACTCCCGGGTTACCTCATCGATAACTTTGCGTGGGGCATTCTGGCTGCAACAGCGCAGCCGATTGCGACCACGGGATGATTTCTAAGTCGACTAAAACGCACCGCTTGCCCCCTCAGATTCGAAGCCACAGACTTGAAGCTCCGGATTGGGCATTCCAGCGACGGCAGCGCGAATCGCCGCCGAGGCATGGCCAATGCTTCCCTCCCCCTGAACCACGACAAGTACCGCGGGGCCGGCTCCGCTGAGAGCTGCGCCAAGGATGCCATGACTCCCCGCAAGTGGCAGCAGGGGCGTCAGCAGAGGGCAACTCGAAGCGCGATAAGGCTGGTGGATGCGGTCGCTCATGGCGATACGCAACAGATCTCCGCGAGCCTGGGCAAACGCCAGGCCAAGCATCGACGCAGCCTGAATATTGAGGACCGTATCGCCGCGGGAATAGCTGTCGGGCAGCATGGCGCGAGCCTCACTGGTTGATAACGGTGCGGGTGGGAGAACGACAATCACCCGCCACTCGGCAGGAGGAACCACTCGCACGACGTGCACGGTCCTTCCTTCGGATGCGGCGACGACGAAGCCGCCCAGCCAGCAAGCGGCGGCATTGTCGGGATGGCCCTCAAGCCCACAAGCTTCCTCGAGGATCTGCTCGGGGCTCCAGCCGAGCCGGCCGAAATGGACAGCCAGCGCGATTGCCGCCAGCCTTCCTGCCGCCGACGAGCCGCAGCCCATCCCTAAAGGAATTCCGTTGACCATGCGAATGGCAAGGGGGGTAACCGGCCGGTCATTCTCGCGCAGAAGCCGCTCGTAGGTTTCCAAAACGAGATTGTTGTTCAGGCGTGCGCAGCGAGCCGCATCGCGCCCTGTCGCCGCGATTGTGAACTCAGAGGAAGGCGTCGCTTCAATCTCGAGATGAAAGTCGAGAGCCACAGCCGCCGCATCAAATCCCGGGCCAAGATTAGCCGAAGTGGCAGGCAGTTTGAGCCGCAGCGTGCCGGGGTCATCCTTCGAGGCGGAACTCATCCGGCGCGGTCCTTCATTGCGGCCAGCACCGCGGCCGGAGTGGCTTCAACGGCCATCGCGTTCCGCCGCAGAGCTTCAATCTCCGCTTCGTGGCCGGCTGTCTCCTGCTCATTCAGCAGCGTGCCGCGATGAAAATCGATGGTGTAATCAGCATCTTTGAGCGTGTGGCCTGTGAGCACAAGAACAACGGTTTCGCCCGAAGCTACCTTGCCTTCGGCGCGCAACTTCTTCAAGCCGGCAAGAGTGGTGGCAGAGGCCGGTTCGCACCCCAACCCTTCCGCGCCCAGCTCCGCCTTGGCGATCGCGATCTCTGTCTCCGTGACGTCGAGACACCATCCTCCGGTGTCCTGCACAACGCGCGCTGCCTTGCGCCAGGAGGCCGGGTTGCCAATGCGAATCGCCGTCGCACGGGTATGTGCCTCCACCGGCTCCAGCGCAGTGCCGTGGCTATAGGCAAAGCTGCGCACCAGCGGATTGGCGCCCTCGGCCTGAATGACGGAGATGCGCGGCATGCGTGCCACAAGGCCCAACTCGCACATCTCGCGAAATCCCTTGCCCAACGCCGAGCTGTTGGCGAGATTGCCGCCGGGCACGATGAGGTGGTCGGGGACTGTCCAATCAAATGCTTCGGCAATCTCGAATGCTGGCGTCTTCTGCCCTTCGAGACGGTAGGGATTCACCGAATTCAGCAGGTAGATGCGTGCCTGGTTCACAATCTCGGTCAGCACTTTGACGCAGCCGTCGAAGTCAGTTTTCAACTGGCAGGTGACCGCACCGTAGTCCATGGCCTGCGACAGCTTGCCCCATGCGATCTTGCCTTCGGGAATGAGCACCAGACTTCGCAGACCGGCGCGCGCTGCATAGGCAGCCATGGCAGCCGAGGTATTTCCGGTGGACGCGCAGGCGACCCATTCGAACTCGCGCTCTTTGGCAACGGTCAGCGCTGCGGTCATGCCAGTGTCCTTGAAGGACCCGGTCGGGTTCATCCCTTGATGCTTGGCGAAAAGTTGATCGATGCCAAGAGCCTTCGCAGAGCGCGTCAGTCGGTAGAGAGGCGTGTTGCCCTCGCGCAGCGTGACCGCGTTGCCGAAGCTGTCAAGAATTGGCAGCAACTCGCGAAAACGCCAGACCCCGGACTGATCCAACGATTCAGAAGAGCAGCGGCGTTCGCGCCAAAGCCATTTGAGCGCGCCGGGATTGGGCCGGTCGGGCCCTTTGCGCTGGCTCCAGCCAGGGTACTCGACTTCAAACAGGTCGCCGCACTGCGCGCAGCGGAAATCGGGCCGGGCATCGGCGCCGGAGATGCGCTCGCCGCATCCGAAACAGCGTAACTGATGCAGATTGTCGTTCATCCTTGGTGATAGCCTACCAGAGAGTGGGTGAAACGATGCGGATCGATATGATTGGAAACGCTCGATGCTGAAACGGATTAGCGCCTTGTTGTTGGGACTACTCTGCCTGGCGCCCGCATCTGCGCAAACGCCGCTGCGTGTAGCTGCGGCAGCCGATCTTGAACCCGTCCTGCCCCCGATTCTCCAACAGTTTCGCGAGGCTACGGGCATTTCTGTGGACGCGACCTATCAGGCCTCGGCCATGCTGACAACGCAGATTCAGAACGGCGCTCCATTCGATCTGTTTCTCTCCGCCGATATGGGCTATCCGAAGCGCATCGTCGATGCGGGATTGGCCGATCCGTCAAGCCTTACGCCGTATGCCAAAGGGACGTTGGTGTTGTGGACCCGCAAGGATTCCCACTTGCCGCAGCCTTCACTTGATCTGTTGCGCGACCCCGCTCTCAAGCGTCTGGCCGTCGCAAATCCGGATCGAGCTCCGTATGGCCGGGCCGCCGTTGCAGCGCTGACCAGCCTCAAGCTTTATGACGAATTAAAGCCCCGCATCGTGACCGCAGAGAATATTTCCCAGACTGCGCAGTTTGTCGATTCAGGCAATGCCGATGCGGGCCTCATTTCACTGGCCTCCGCCCTTACCCCTCGCCTGGCGGCTGACGGAAGCTATTTTGTTATTCCGCGCGATCTCTATCCGCCAATCGAACAGGGTGCAGTCGTGCTCAGTCGCAGCGCCCAGCTTACAGCGGCGCAGAGATTGCTCGCCTACCTGCTCTCCCCACCGATACAAGCGCAGCTTGCAAAAAGCGGCCTCACGCCGGTTCGCTAAGCATGATGGATTGGCAAGCGTTCGCTCTTACCCTCCGCCTTGCAACCATCACTACTGCCATCCTTCTTGCCATCGCCGTTCCGCTGGCGGCACTGCTGGTCATGGGACGCGGAAGATGGCTTGCGGGCATTGAAGCGTTGGCCGCACTGCCGTTGGTATTGCCGCCAACGGTGCTCGGCTTTTTCCTGCTGGTACTGCTGGGGCCGCGCACAGCTTTCGGTCGGGGCATCACGGCTCTGCTTGGTCATCCTCTGGCTTTCTCGTTTGATGGACTGGTGGTTGGCTCGGTCATTTACAGCCTTCCTTTCGCGGTGCAGCCACTTGTTGCCGGTTTCGCCGCAGTCGATTCTGCGCTGCTGGATGCAGCACGGCTGCTGGGCGCCGGGTCCACGCGAGTTGTCTTCAGCATTCTGATTCCGCTTGCTCGCCGTTCGCTGCTGGCCGCGGCAGTACTCAGCTTTCTGCACACGGTCGGCGAGTTCGGCGTCGTGCTTATGCTGGGCGGCGATATTCCCGGCGCCACGCGCACCCTTTCAATCCTGCTCTACAATCAGGTGGAAAACTTCGACTACGCTGCCGCCAATCGTACCGCGACCATTCTGCTGAGCCTGAGCGTGGCGGCACTGGCGGCCATTTACATCGGCAACCGTCCGCGCGGAGGTCGCCGTGCTTGAACTGGCGCTTGATGCTCGTCGCGGCGGGTTCCACCTGCAACTGGAGTGCCGCTTGGTGTCGGAGTGGACCGTGATTTTTGGCCCTTCGGGCGCTGGAAAAAGTACACTGCTGCGTTTGCTGGCCGGACTTGACCGGCCCGATCACGGCCAAATCGTTCTCGACGGACAGACCTTGACCGACGCGGCGCAGAACCTCTACCGTAGGCCGGGCCGTCGCCAGACCGCGCTCGTCGCGCAGCAACCGGCACTCTTCCCTCACCTGAGCGTGAAAGCAAACGTGGCTTACGGACTGGCAAAGCTGGACCGCAATAGGGGGAACACGCGGGTCGAAGAGATGCTGGAGTTGGTCGACGCGAAAAGTCTGGCTCATCGTCGCCCACGCGAACTTTCCGGCGGCGAAGCACAGCGGGTAGCGCTGGCCCGAGCGCTCGCACCGCTTCCTCGCTTGCTGCTGCTCGACGAGCCCTTCTCTGCCCTCGATGGCGCCGCCAGCGATGCATTGCTTTCGCGATTGCAGAGCTGGTTGACCGAACACCGCGTGCAAACGGTGCTGGTGACGCATGACGCAACAGATGCCTATGCCACCGGCGCCGAGGTTGCGCTGCTGCGCGAAGGTCGCCTGGCGGCGCTCGGACCCGCGGAGAAAGCACTGGCGGCAGAGCGCGAGCGAATTGTTCAAAGGCTCGGTAGTGGAAACGAATGATTCGTTAGTTCAGCGCTACGTCACGCGAACGCCAGAGCATTTTCAATTCAAATGTCCACAGAACTCCGTGCCCCATCCATTGTGCGTTTTTTTTGCACAATAGGTGGGAAGCCACAGGCCTCCTTTTCGATCGTAAGCACTCAAGCCGCAAAGGCTCTAGTTGGCGGCAATCACCACCACGGTTGCGTCGTCATGGAATTGGTTCCCGCAGAAACCGGCAACGTGTGCGAGCAAGCGGCTGTTCAGTTCGGTCGCGGAGTTAGTGAGGTTGGTCCGGGCAAATTCCGCCACATTTTCTTCGCCAAACTCCTCCTCATCCGGTCCACAAGCCTCCGTGATCCCATCCGTAAAGAGCAATAAGCGGTCTCCTGGCCATAACTCAATCGTCGCATCCTCATAGGTCCACGAAGGAAAAACGCCCAAAACCGCACCGCCCGTATCGAGCATTCGAGTCTGACCGCGAGAGACAAGAACCGGACAGGGATTTCCAGCGTTGCAGTATCGAAGTGTTCGCGCATTGCCATCAAGAACTCCATAAAAAAACGTGACGAACTTCCCGACGGCAATATTTTCATAAAGCAGCGCGTTGACTTTCCCGCATAACCAGGCCGCGCTCTCCGATTCACTTGCAAAGGCGTGCACCGCAGCCTGCACATTGGCCATCAGTAAAGCAGCCGACACCCCTTTGCCGACGACATCCGCTACGCAAATGCCCAGTTTATGTCCGCCCAATTTGAAGACGTCATAATAGTCGCCGCTCACCGCGCGAGCCGGGCGCCAGATTCCCGCAACCTCGAACCCGGGCAGTTGGGGAATCTCATTCGGCAGTAGCGATTGCTGAATCTCTCGTGCGCGCTGCATTTCCTGCTCTTGCAATTCAAGCTGCGCCGTGCCGAGTTCTACTGAGCGCTGCAGTTCGACATTGCGCCGTTCGAGTTGTTCCTTTGTCGTCTGATAAAGAAAAATCAGCACGCTGGCAAGAAATGTGATCAGAATCGGAAACTTCCATCCCGTTCTCAGCAGGTGCTCCAACGTTTGCGGCGTGGGTGGCGCAAGCATCCAAACGACCACCGATGAGACGACGTAAACAGGAATCAAGAGAGCGAGCAGAATGGGAAGAAAGAACAACCAGTTGTAAGGAAATGGCTTCTCCGAATAGTACCTGTGCAGCCTCTGCGTTATAGGCACCACAATATTTCCAATCGCAATCGCATAGACCAGGATTGTGAGCGGATTAATCTTCTCTCCAATCGCCCAGAAAATGGCTCCTGCGATTGCGGAAATGGCGATGTAGGTGATTTGTTGTCGCAGGAGACGTACGAGAGAAGAAACGGTTACCCGCATGCCGGCACGCTTTCAGAACCTCGGGTGGATGCCACAAAATCTTACACTGAATGTGTAAGTCCTGCCTCCCGTGTCATGAGTCTTAAATTGAATTAGTTAGACAAAAACTGTCATCCTGAGCGTAGTTTGGCGCGTTTTTTGCGCCAAACGGAGTCGAAAGCCTGCCCTGAGCCTGCCGAACGGGGACCTGCAGTTCGGGCGTTTGATTTTTGCAACGAAATTTCGATTCACGACATTAGACAGTGTCTTCACTCGCCAACATGATCAGAATCCTACAAGCGCCGGCTCCATCTCAAGCGAGATCCTGAATCTGGATTCGACGACGGACTTGATCCGGCCTGCGAGAGTCAGAATCTCTGCGGCCGTGGCGCCACCGCGGTTCACAAGCGCCAGCGTGTGCCGTGACGAAATGCCCGCGGCTCCAAGCGAATAGCCTTTCGAAAAGCCAGCCTGCTCGATCAGCCATGCAGCAGGCACTTTGACGCGGCCCTGATTCTCCGGCCCTGGCCCTGCTGGAAAGCGCGGAGGTTCCGCGCCGCTCACCGAGGCGATATGCTGCACCTCTTCTTCACTCACCACGGGATTTTTGAAGAAGCTGCCTGCACTGTGGCAGTCGGGATCGCCATCAACGAGCAGCATGCCTTTGGATTGGCGCACGCGACGGATGGCCGTCGCAACTTCGGAAACTGTGGGCTGAGTGCCCTCGGGAAATTCACGCTGCAGATCCGCATAACGCACGGTGGGCGCACCGCCAGCGGTGAGCCGATACTCCACACGCGTAACAAGGTAGCGCCCGCGGTCTTCTGAGTTGAAGCGGCTGCGCCGATATGCGAAGCCGCATTCGGCTGCAGCGAACTCAACGAACGCGTGATCGCACAGATCGAAGGCGCGTACGCGTTCAATCGACGCGGCGACTTCCTGCCCGTAGGCACCAACATTTTGCACAGGCGTTCCGCCCACCGTGCCGGGGATTCCAGCAAGGCACTCGATGCCCGCGCAGTTTTCCTGCACGACGCGCTCAACAAAGGTGTCCCAGTCTTCGCCTGCCGCAACGCGATAGATTCTCTGTCCCGATTCTTCGATTGCGGACACACCGCGCATGCCAACCCGCAGCACCAGTCCATCGAACCCCGCATCGGAAACAAGCAGGTTGCTTCCGCCGCCCAGCACAAACAACGGAACCTCGCGATCCCGCGCCCACAGGGCTGCTTCGGCGATCTCATCTTCATTGCGGGCCACAACGAACCAGCGCGCCGGACCGCCAATGCCAAAGGTCGTGAAGGGCGCCAGTGACTTGTTTTCTTCAAGGAGCATCGGGATAAAGGCTACACCACCCGGTTTAACGATAGAATGGTTACAGGCAGCTTTCCCTGCCGGAGGCGACAATGTATCCAGAACTGATGGTCATTCCTATGCGCGAGGAGCTCGTCCGCGCCGGAATCAAGGAAACCCCAACCGCTGAAGAGGTCGACGCCGCTCTGGCCCAGCCGGGAACAACCATGCTGGTGGTGAACTCGATTTGCGGTTGCGCGGCGGGCAAGATGCGCCCCGGCGTGCGGCTTGCGCTCGCCAACGCAGCCAACCAACCCGATCACAAAATCACCGTCTTTGCCGGGCAGGACCGCGAAGCCACTGAGCGCGCCCGCAGCTACTTTGAGGGCAATCCACCCACTTCCCCCGCAGTAGCGATCCTGCGTAATGGCAAGCTGGTTTACCTGATGCAGCGCTTCGTGATCGAGCAGGCAACCGCCCAGCAGATCGCTGGCGAACTGGTGCGGGCTTTCGATGAGTTCTGCGCCAAGACCCCGGCCTGAACCTTACGCACAATGCTCCTAAGCAGTAGGGCCTCCCGCTTGGGAGGCCCTTTTTTACTGAATCGAAAGCTTATCCGTCAATCGCCCTTGGCGACAGGGGTGAGCTTTTGCACCTTGCTGTGTTTTATGGAGTAGCTGAAGTAGATGATCAGGCCGATGAATAGCCAACCGATCATCACGGCCCATGTAATCATCGCCAGCCGGCTCATAAGATAGAGCGCAGAGATCATGCCCAGGATTGGCACCAGTGGCACCAGCGGCGTCTTGAATGGTCGCTTCATCTCAGGATGACGCACGCGCAGCACCCACACGCCTGCACACACGATGGTGAATGCGAGCAGCGTGCCGATATTCACCAGACTGCGAGAGATTTTCGATCGGCAGAAACGCCGGCATAATGGCCGCAAACACGCCGAAGACGATGGTCGTGATCCAGGGCGTGCGAAATTTTGGATGAATTGCCGAAGCCCACTTCGGCAACAGGCCGTCGCGCGACATGGAAAAGAAGACCCGTGTCTGGCCCAGCAGCATAACCAGCATGACGGTCGCCAGCCCGAACACCGCGCCAATCTTTACCAGCATTGAGCCCCAGCTTACGCCCGTTACATCGATGCCCAGTGCCACCGGCGCGGCAACGTTCAGGGTCTTGTAACTCACCAGGCCCGTGAGCACCAGCGAGACAAGAATGTACAGGATGGTGCAGACGACCAGCGAGCCGAGAATGCCGATGGGCATATCTCGCTGCGGATTCTTCGCTTCCTGGGCTGCGGTGGAGACTGCATCGAATCCGATATAGGCGAAGAAGATGCGACGCGGCAGCCGTGGGAATCCCTCCCCAGCCAAAATTGCCGTGGCCATCGGGCGGCGGAATGAAGGGATGCCAGTTCATCCTGGCAATTTCAGGATGACGGAAAAGGAAGTAGCCTCCAACCACCAGAAAAATCGCCGACGATGCCGAGCTTGATGATCACGATTGCCGAGTTGAAGTTTGCCGATTCCTTGATGCCGATCACGAGGATGGCCGTGATCGCCAGAACAACCAGCAACGCGATCAGATTGAAGAAGCCGGTCGCATGGGGCAGCCCCGCATCGCTCACTCCGGGAGGCAGCGACATGAGCGGCATCCACTGGTGCTGATAGAACACCAGCGTCGTGCCCGTCGTCGCCGTCAGCTGCGGAGGAATGTAAATATGCAACTGCTGCAATAGGCTGTTGAAATATCCCGCCCAGCCCGACGCCACCGTCGCCGCGCCAAACGCGTACTCCAGGCACAAGGTCCCAGCCGATGATCCAGGCCACCAGTTCGCCCAGCGTTGCGTAGCCGTAGGTGTACGCCGATCCGGCGATGGGAATGATGGAGGCAAACTCCGCATAGCAAAGGCCGGCAAACGCGCAGGTGAAGCCGGCAAGCACAAAGCTCAGCGCCACGGCCGGCCCCGCGTACAGCGCCGCAGCCTGTCCTGTCAGCACAAAGATGCCGGCGCCGATGACCGCGCCGATGCCCGAGCGTGATCAGGTTCAGCGCGCCGAGCGAGCGCTTCAGCGTGTGTTCGCCCTGTTCGCCCGCCTCTTGCGACAGCATCGACATGGGTTTGATACGGAGCAGCCTGGACATGGATGAGGGACGTCCTCCTCAGTGGTTGAAGTCAATTCCCGATTCCAGCTGGCTCGCAGAGCGCCGTGACCAGAAGAGATACACCGGAATGCCGAGCAGGACAAGCACCAGGCCCGGCCAGGTGTATTGGGGCTTGTATCGCAATAATACGATACATATCCAGGTGGCCATCACGATGTAGAGCGCCGGCAGCACCGGATAGCCAAGCGCCTTGTAAGGCCGCGGCGCATCGGGCCGCTTGAACGCGCAGCACAAACAGCCCGACGATCGTGAGAATGTAGAACACCAGCACCGCGAAGATGATGTAGTCGAGCAACTGGCTGTAAGAGCCCGAGACGCACAGCACGACCGTCCAGCACGCCTGCACAAAAAGCCCCGCTGCCGGCGTGCTTGATAGCGCGGATGCAGCTTGCCGACTGACTTGAAGAACAGCCCGTCCTGGCTCATCGCGTAGTAGACGCGCGCGCCGGCAAGCGTCAGTCCATTGGCACAGCCGAAGGTGGAGATGAGAATCGCCGCCGCCATCAGACTGTGCTCCGCCGGAGTGGAAGATCGCTCCCAGCGCGGCGGTCGCCACGCGATCTTCTGAGGCATACTGTATTCCGCGCGCCAACGCCGTGGCTCCGTGCGGATCGCCGTGCATCGGCAGGACGAGCATGTAGCCCAACGAAGCAAGCAAATAAACCATCAGGACAAACCCCGTGCCCAGGATGAGCGAGAGCGGAATGTTGCGGCGCGGATTCTTCACCTCGCCGGCCGTGAAGGTGATGTTGTTCCATGCATCGGCTGAGAACAGCGAACCGACCTGCACCACGGCGAGAATCACCAGCAGGTTCACCAGCACGATGGGCCCGCCGATGCCCACCTGCACCGGGTGCAGCGAACTCCATCCGGCGTTCTTCCAGAACTCGCTCCAGCCCGGGCCGAAGTTGGCACTCCATGCTGTTGCATTCCGGCCCACTGTGAATGCCAGCAGTATCAGCGCGGCCAGGGACAGAGCCTTGGCCGAAGTGAAGATGTTCTGGATCAGCGCGCCAAGCCTGACGCCGAACATATTCACGATGGCCAGCAAAACGACGATGAGGATGCCGGTCAGATTGGCCGTGTTGACGCCAATCTCCATGTTGCCCAGCACCATGGGCCCGACGGGAATGGCAGGCACGTGCGCAATGTGCCACAGCCAGTGTGTGGTCGAGACCGAGGGGAAAAACACGCCGAGGAACTTGCCGAAGGCCACGCAGACCGCGGCAATGGTTCCCGTCTGGATGACGAGAAAGAGCGTCCATCCATAGAGAAAACCCCAAAGCGGCCCGAGCGACTCGCGAAGGTAGACATATTGGCCGCCGGCTTTGGGCATCATGGCCGCCAGTTCGCCGTAGCTGAGCGCGCCGATGATCGTCATGACGGCCGTGACCACCCACGCGCCCAGGAAGAGCGCCGGCGAGTCGGTGCCGCGCGCAATGTCGGCATCCACAAGAAAAATGCCGGAGCCGATCATGGAGCCGATGACGATCGCCGTGGAGCTGAAGAGGCCAAGACTTTGCACTAACCCCGTTGGGCTGATTGCTGGGGCGGATTCGGCGGCAGGAGTGGGGTCTATGGTTCTCACTGGCTCGGTTTTACTTGAAATTCACGCGATTGTCTTCTGTTTTCTGGCAGCGGTGTGCCCGCCGCAAATTTCTCTTAGTGAAGTAGATTTGACCAGCGACGAAACTCAGCGGCGGGGTCAGGCGCGCGGAAGATGGCAGCGGAAGCGGCAACAACGCTTGCTCCTGCATCGAGTATTGACTGCGCCGTGTCGAGCGTGATGCCGGCAGCGGCTACGAGAATCACGTCCGGGCCTGCTAGGGCACGCAGGCGACGAACTCCGTCAGGTCCGATGGCGGGCTTGTTGGTTTGCTTCGTTGTGGTTGGGAAAACAGGGCCGATTGCGAGATAGTCCACCGGTTCATCGAGAATGCCGGGGAGAAGCGCTTTGCTACCGCCGAAAGTGCCGACAATTCGACTTGGACCTAAAAGTCCGCGCGCTTCTGCCGGAGAAACGTCGCCTGCGTCTACGTGTGCGCCGTCAAATAAAGCTTCTGCAACAAGATCAGCCCGATCATCAAGAATTAACTTGACATAATCAGGAGGCAAGACCTGGCGCAGGGCGGCAGCGTCAGCCAGTAGTTCGGCATCGATTCCTGTCTTATTGCGGTACTCCAGCAAGGTTATTCCCGCATCGGCAAGCGAGGCCCCCAATTTTTTCAGAAACTCATTGCGGCCGATGACCGGGATGATCGAAGCGTCGAGGATCGGATAAACCCTTGGGAATCTGAATGACATGTCACCAGCCTAGTGGACGAGGCGGCTGGTTGTCAGCGGTGAGGGGTCTATTTGGATTTTTGGGGCTTCCCGCCTTTCCGCAATGCCGGATGCATGTGGAAGCAGGAAGCCCGCTAATTCGTTTTGTTATTCCCAATTCCCTGTTCCCTGCTCCTTACATCTCGTCGGCAGACGGCCCGTAGCAGCCGGGAACCGGCTTCTCAAGCATGCGCAGGTAAACGCCCAACTGGGCGCGATGATGAATCATGTGATCAAGAACCCAGTTGCGGAAGACCTCATACTTGGTTTCATCGATCCAGGCCTGCCCCCCTGCAACGAATTTCCAATTCGTATCCCATCTTTCCGCCGGGAACGCGGCCAATTCACTTTTCGCCTTCGCAACCTGCCGGTCGTACTGCTCAAGCAGAGCGTCAGTGGACGCAGGAATGTAAGGGTCCCATTTGTGGTCGGCCGGGAATTCCAGCTTGTCTGTAGTGAGGGTATGGGACGCCCAGTCCCCTGCGGTGTCAGAAACATGCCCGGCCAGCCGGCCGAGGGCCATTGATTTGGGATGGGGCTTGAAGTTGAAGTCGGCATCGGCGGGAATTGCGGCGAGAACCTTGCGTGTCTTCGCGGTTTCGCGATCATACTCGGCGATGAGTTCCTTTTGTATGTCCATTCGTGCAACCTCCCTGTTGCGAAGCAAGCATATCCGATTTGGCGACGAAAAGGCGAAGAAAAAGCGATAAAATCTGAGATGTTTTCCACAGGCGCCGAAACCGCATTCCGTAACGTACAAGTTTCACCGGAAGGCGTCATCCGGGAGCCACCGCAGAACTATCTCTCGGTAGTGTCCCGGTAGAAGGTGTAGGTGGCAGTATAGGGAACCCGTACGGTCTTGCCGGCATCTTGCGAGGTCTCGCAGCCGGATTGGGGTGCTACCCCTCCGTGTGTCTCGGTCCGCCGTATAAACGCGACATTGGCAAGCGAGCCTTTGCCAGTTCCAGCTTTGGCGCGCAATAGGAGCCACGCAACGGACCCGTTCCCTGGTGCAGCCCTGCTCGCAACCAGTTCCCCCTGAACCTGACTGCCATCCGCCAGCTTCCATGTCGGTCCGGCAAAGTGGCTTCCGATGGTCTTGCCAGACGCATCCAACAACTTCGCATCTGGAGCTTTCAGCACCCACTTGGCTCCGCCCGGTGCGTCGGTGCAGGTGTAAATCTGGACTCCGTCTTCAGTTGCCTGGAGGACAACGCTGGTTCCCGCGGGAACATCAATTGACGCGCCGGCCTGCTGGGCGTGGAGAGCCGGGAGAGAAACCGCAGCCACGACGAGCGATAGGACCAGAACTCGCATTGGCCGAGTGTACCAAAACCCCAAAAAGCTAATCGGCTGACCGTGGTGCTGTTCAGGGCAGTGCAAATGCGATGTAGGACCCGCCAACCGGTCCGTTTGGATCGCGGCCGCCGCTCGAAGCAATCACCACGAATTGCCGCCCATCCACCATGTATGTCGCTGGAGTCGCCATGCCGGCGAAAGGCAACACAGTTTGCCAGAGCAGTTTGCCGGTGCGAGAGTCAAAGGCGTGGAAGATGCGGTCGTGCACCGTCGCCCCGATGAAAAGAACTCCTCCCGCCGTGACGATTGGGCCGCCATAGTTTTCAGATCCTGTATTCTTCATCCCCAGCGCAACCAGTTCGGGATACTCTCCGAGGGGAATCTTCCACAGGTACCTGCCAGTCCTGAGGTCGATTGCGTTTAACGTTCCCCATGGGGGATTAAATGCGGGGTAGCCATCGGGGTCGAGAAACTTGCGATAGCCAGTGAAGTTGTAGGGGCCATCTACGCTTTCATCGTCGCTGCTCGGCGTGCTTCCCCCCACTCCAAGGAATCGGAGCAAAGCCTCAAGCGCATCGCCTTGCAATGCGGGCATAGGAGGCATTCTTCCCTTGCCAGAGTGGATGAGGTCCGTGGTCTGGGCCACCGAGAGACGACTCCCCAGGCCAACCAGCATGGGAAAAGATGGGTTTCCTTCCAGGTGATCTCCGTGGCAGATGGCACACCGGTCGCGGTAGACCGCAGCACCGGCGGCCTCGGGCGGCGGTTGCACGGCTTTGCCTTGGGCCGGGACAGCAGTCAGCTCCTTATTGCTTCCGGGAGCGGCGCCGGTGCGCAGATAGTCAAGAAGCTCGTTGAGATGGTGCGGATCGATGTTGGGAAAGGCGGGCATGCGGCCGCTGCCGTTGTGGATCGTTTGCTGGATCTTTTCGTCCGGGAGGCGATTGCCGATGCCGATCAACGATGGAAACGTGGGCGGCGATCCGGCGCGGTCGATCCCGTGACACACGGCGCATTGGCTCTGATAAAGCCGCTCACCGGGACTGCCTCCCTGCGTCACGGGAGTCAGACCTCCTGTGTAGACCATCTCGTTGGCGTTCACATAAAGGACGTCCGCAACCGGATCGATGGCCGGCCCGCCCCACTCCGCCCCGCCGTCGAATCCGGGAAATACGACAGTCTGCTTATCGAGGGCGAAGGGGATGAATTGCCCGTCGCTGCGGAATTCGCGAAATGTCTTGACGGCCCATTCGTGCGCTTCGGGCGTCCGCGTGGTCAGCATATCTTCCGTGAGGCGCTGGCGTGCGAAGGGCTCAGGCCAATCGGGCAGAGGCTGTGTAGCCGAGGCAACTTCACCGGGCACAGGACTGGCCGGGTAAGGGTGCTCGTGGATGGGAAAGAGCGGCTGCCCGGTAAGCCGGTCGAACAGGTAGAGGTAGCCCTGCTTGGTGGTTTGTGCCAGCGCTTCTACGCGCTTGCCGTCGCGCATCACCGTAAAGAGTGCGGGTTCCGAGGGAAAATCGCGATCCCAGATGTCGTGGTGCACTCCCTGAAAATGCCAAAGGCGCTTGCCGGTGTTGGCATCGAGAGCGAGCAGGGTGTTGGCATAGAGATCGTTCCCGACGCGATCGCCGCCGTAGAAATCCATGACGGCAGAGCCGGTGGGCGCGTAGAGAATGCCACGTGCGACGTCGAGTGACATGCCCGCCCAGTTGTTGGCTGCGCCTGCGTTCTTCCACGCGTCTTTGGGCCAGGTTTCATAGCCCGGTTCGCCAGGCAATGGAATGGTGTGGAAGGTCCAGCGAAGCTCTCCGGTCCGCACATCGTAGGCGCGAATGTAGCCGGGCGGCGCGGGATGCGTCTCCGGATTGCGGCCGCCAACGATGATGAGGTCCTTGTAAAGAACGCCGGGCGTGGTGAGCGCGATGGACTGCGTCTCGTATTCGCGGCCGAGATTCTTGCGCAGATCGACGCGGCCGTTTTCGCCAAAGGAAGGGACAGGCTTGCCGGTTTCAGCGTCTAGGCAGTAAAGGAAGTTCATCACCCCCGCAAAAATGCGCGTCTGTTTCCCGCCGCTTTCATTTGCAGACCAGTAAGTGAGACCGCGCGCGGGCTGCGTGCCGATGATGCCGGAGTCGAATTTCCACTTGAGCTGGCCGGTACCTGCATCGAGGGCGACGACTTTTTGCGTCGGCGTATAGGCATACAACGTTCGGCCCACGATGAGCGGATTCGCCTGCAGGCCGCCCTTCTCTCCCGTATCGAAGCGCCAAACCTGCTCAAGGCGATGCACATTGCCGCGGTTGATCTGCTTGAGGCTGGAGTAATGATCGCCGTCGGGACCGCCGTTGTAAGCCGGCCAGTCACTTTGTTGCGCGGGCAATATGCCGCTCGTAGAGATAGCGGCAACGCAGAAGAGAATGGCAAACTGAAGTCGAATCTTAAGGACCATGCGCGCCGCAGCCCCCTGGACTTGGGCTGGTCAAGAATACATGGCCAGGGATGCGACGCGCAGCAGGGCTTGCCGAAAGGCCCTTCTTTAACAGCCTGTGATAAAAGGCCGGTTTAGAAAGGGCACGACTTCAGTCGTGCCGTAAATTCCTCAACATCAACGCGGCTTAAGCCGCTGCGGGAAGGTCTTTTGGAGATTGTGACTTCTGCCACAGGCGGCAGGGTTGTTCAACGTTCGAGCCGCAGCCGCCGCGCTGCATCTGATGCCGCGTTCAGTCTTCACGCGTATTCTTGTTCCCCTTCTTTGCGTCCCCTGTCTCCTTGCTTTCGTCTGTGCCGGTGGAGTCGGCTATGTTAACGGTGCCCAAGGAGTCGTTGACGACGCCATCGTCCGTTTTCTTCTCATCTTCTGTATGTCCGCCGGGCTGGGTGTAGGTGGGTTTCAGCTTTCCGCTCATGTTCGGATTCCTCAAAAAGATTAGATGCAGAAGAGCGCACGACGCGAGAACGCCAGCGGTCCAGCACTGGGAGAGCGGGTCGCGTGCGAGTGGATTGACTCGGAATCAATTGACGGCAGAATCTGCTGTGGAATCGAACCCCTCTCACAATCAGTGCAGGCTATGGGGCGGCCATTTTCATATCGAAATTTGTTGATGCCGGTCTTGACAATCCATCACCGTTTGGTTATGGTTTTGTTTGTGAAGCTGGCCGATGCCAATCACGTATTCCGGGCTCTCATGGATGCGACGCACAGACCGATCTTCCAGCGTCTGGCCCGCAGGCAGCGCGACAAATCACGAACCATACCCAAACCTCACAAGCAGAGCGGAAAGGATGGACCATGCAAATCAAACTAACCAGCGTGTTCGTGGACGATCAGGACAAGGCCCTGAAGTTCTACACCGATGTTCTGGCCTTCGTTAAGAAAATGGATTTCTCAATGGGGAATTACAGATGGCTCACCGTGGTCTCCCCTGAAGAACCGGAAGGCACGCAACTGGTCCTGGAGAACAACAACGGCTTCAACCCGGCTGCGAAGTCGTATCAACAAGAGATTTTTCGGAATGGGATACCCGCGGCAAATTTCTTCGTCGGCGACGTCGAAAAGGAGCACGCGAGACTAAAGCAACTCGGAGTCACATTCACCAAGGAACCAACCAAAACGACCGGATCGACCATCGCAGTGCTTGACGATACATGCGGAAATCTCATTCAGATCACGCATCTGGATTGGTAACACGGGACAGGCTGAGGGGGACTCTGCATGCAAGCCGTAGCCAACAATGTTTTCAGGGCTCTTGCCGACCCCACCCGTCGGGCGATCTTCGAGCGATTGGCCCGCGACGGCGAACAGACGGTACATGCATTGACCGATCATTCCGGCGTTTCACAACCGGCCGTCTCCAAGCACCTCACCGTGCTGAAGCGGGCGAAGCTGGTGCGGCATCGCCGCGAAGGGCGCGAAACTCACTATCGCGCGCAGCCCGATGCCCTGGCGCCGATGGTGGACTGGCTGCAACACTACGGTGCATTCTGGCACGACCGGTTTGACCGCCTTGAAAACTTGCTGGAAAGGATGGACAAATGACCACTACGGCAACCTCACGGACTCTCGTCATCGAACGGGAGATGCCGCATCCACAGGAAAAAATCTGGCGAGCCCTTACTGAGGGCAAGTTGATCGAGGAGTGGCTCATGAAGAATGATTTCCAGCCGGTCGTGGGCCACCGGTTCAGCTTCCGCGCCACGCCCGTGCCGAATTGGAATGGGGTCATCGAAAGCGAAGTCCTGGTGGTCGAACCCAAATCACGGCTCTCCTATGGCTGGGGTACTTTGGGATTGGAGAGCGTCGTCACCTGGACGTTGACTCCGACTGAGGGCGGCACGCATGTCCGCATGGAGCACTCCGGATTCCCGTCGGAAGAAGGCGCCAACTACAAGGGTGCAAAATACGGCTGGCAGAAGTTCATCAGCAATATGGAGCGTGTTGCAGGAGGGTTGGAATGACCATGAAGACAAAATCCATTCTCTATTGGACGATGACAGGGCTCGTAGCGTTCTTTATCGGAGGCGGCGGCGCTTCGCAGATTTGGCAATATCAAATCAACCCCCATGGCGTCGTGCCTCAGCTTGGCTATCCAATGTACTTCTTCGCCATCCTGGGATTTTGGAAAGTACTGGGAGCCATTGCCATCCTCGTGCCGGGTTTTCCTCGCCTCAAGGAATGGGCGTATGCCGGCATCTTCTTTGACTTGACCGGCGCGGCCGCCTCCTGCGCCGCGGTCGGAGGTTACGGCGCTTACGCTTTTCACGTCATCGCCCCGCTCATCATTACAGGTTTTACTGTGGCATCGTGGGCGCTGCGCCCCTCAAGCCGTACCATCGGCGTCCTTCTTCCGGCGACAGCCGGCTACCAACGCGATGTGACAGGTATCGCTTAGAAGAAGGCGACCAAGTCCGCGAACCGGGTGCATTCTAATTGAGGAGCGCTCCTCTCACTCGGCGGTTTTGGCCAGGAAGCGCTCCATGAACTTGGTGTCGAAGTTCGCCGGCGCGGAAGTCGGGATCGGCGAAGATGGCCTGGTGCAGGGTGATCGAAGTGTCAATTCCCTGCACCACGAACTGGCGCAGAGCGCGCGCTCCATGCGGGCAATGGCTTCTTCGCGGTCGACCGCCGTGGACGATGAGCTTGGCAATGAGCGAGTCGTAGTAGGGCGGGACGACGCCTTCCGCGTACTGCGCCGTGTCCACGCGCACGCCGTTGCCGCCGGGCACGTTGAATGACGGTGATCTTGCCGGCGGAAGGCGTGAATTTCTGCGGGTGCTCGGCGTTGATGCGGCACTCGATGGCGTGGCCGCGGATTTCGAGCCTGGCGGGCAGGATGGTGCTCGAGCGTCTCACCGGACGCGATGCGCAACTGGGCCTTGACGAGGTCGATGCCGGTGATGACTTCGGTCACCGGATGCTCAACCTGGATGCGCGTGTTCATCTCGATGAAGTAGAGCTGCCGGTCCTCATCCATGAGGAACTCGACGGTGCCGGCATTCTGGTAGCCGATTTCGGTAAGGCAGCGGCAGAGGGTGCGGCCGATCTCTTCGCGCATCTTCGGCGTGACCTGCAGCGACGGCGCTTCTTCGATCAGCTTCTGGTGGCGGCGCTGGATGGAGCATTCGCGCTCGAAGAGCGAAACCACGTTGCCATGTTCGTCGGCCAGAATCTGGAACTCGATGTGGCGCGGCTTCTCGATGAACTTCTCCATGTAGAGTTCGCCGTTGCCGAAGGCGTTGGCAGCCTCGGTAAATGCGGCGTGGAAAAGATTCGGGCAGTTCATCGGCGTTGCGGACGATGCGCATGCCGCGCCCGCCGCCGCCGGCCTTGGCTTTGAGGATGACTGGGAAACCAACTTTCGTGGCCCATTCCTGTGCTTCTTCAATGGTGGCGATGACGCCGTCGGAGCCGGGCAGGATGGGCACATTGGCCTCTCTTCATCGCCTGGCGCGCCTTCTCTTTTTCGCCCATGAGACGCGTGACTTCAGGCGGCGGCCCGATGAACTTGATGTTCGAGGCGCGGCAGACTTCAGCGAAGTTGGCGTTCTCGCTCAGCAGGCCGTAGCCGGGATGAATCGCGTCGACATTGGCGATTTCGGCGGCGGAGATTACGGCGGGCACATTGAGATAGCTGTCGGCGGGACGCGGCGGTCCGATGCAGATGGCTTCGTCGGCAAAGCGGACGTGGAGCGAGTTGCGGTCGGCCTCGCTGTAGACGGCGACGGTGCGGATGCCGAGTTCCCGGCAGGCATTTAGAACGCGCAGCGCAATTTCGCCGCGATTGGCAACCAGGACCTTACGAAACATGCATAGCCCTTTAAAAGTGGAGTGCGCGTTGTTAGCGGTGCTAGCGGGGTTAGCCTTTCGGGTCACTCGACGCATTAGCTTTGCTAACTCCGCTAGCTCCGCTAACCCGGCACCTGCCGGCTAACTCCGCCGCCCTCTCAATTCAGTCGAATGGAGAACAGCGGCTGCCCGAATTCGATGGGCTGGCCGTTGGAGACGAGGCACTTGACGACTTCGCCGGCGGCATCGGATTCGATTTCGTTCATCAGCTTCATGGCTTCGACGATGCAGATGACCTGGCCCTTTTCGACGTGGTCGCCGGGCGAGACGAAGGCCGCCGCGCCGGGAGAAGGAGAGCCGTAATATGTGCCGACGATCGGCGATTTGACGATGTGCAGGCCCGTCGCTCGTGTCTTCAGACGGCAGCGGCGGCACGGCGTGACGGCTGCTGGCGGCAGATGCGGAGGCGGAGCATGAATCGAACTGCGCGGCGCAGCGGACGGCGGGATGCGTGCAGGCTGGCTGAACTTGAGGCGGATCTTCAGGTCGCCGCGGTCCAGATCGAATTCGGCAACCTGGTATTGCTTCAGGAACTCGATCAGCTGTTTCAGATCCTGGATGTCCTGTGGTTTCATTCGTTCCTTTACTTTCCCACTGGTGCGGAGGCGGTTGAATCAAAGCTCGATGAGGGCCTTGGGCGCGGGCGTAAGCACCTGCCCTCCGGTTCGGGTTACAGCCACCATATCTTCAATGCGGATGCCGAACTGGCCCGGCAGGTAAATCCCAGGCTCGATGGTGACAACCATGCCGGAGAGCAGCCTCGTCGTCTGTCCGGCGCCGATGCGCGGCGACTCGTGAATCTCCAGACCGACGCCGTGGCCGGTGGAGTGGGAAAACGCTTCAGCCAGACCAGCTTTGCGCAGCACGCCCCGCGCGGCTTCGTCCACATCGCCGCAAGCTGACGTCTGCACTTACCGCTGCAACCGCGGATTCCTGCGCTTCAAGCACAGACTGATAAGCGTCTCGCTCATTGGCCTTCGGAGTTCCCAGGTGCACGGTACGCGTCATATCGGAACAATAACCCTTGAGGATAACACCGAAGTCGAGGGTCAGGAACCCTCTGCGGGGAAGGCGGCTGACGGTGGCCCGTCCATGCGGAAGCGCCGACCGGACGCCCGACGCCACGATGGTCTCAAACGACATGCCTTCGGCCCCCAGCAGCCGCGCCTGGTGCTCGAGCTCGGCCGCCACTTCAAACTCAGGCATGCCGGGGCGGATGAAGCCGAGGATGTGGTCGAAGAGCGAGCAGCCGACCAGGGCTGCTTCAATCATGATGGTCAGTTCTTCTTCGTCCTTGACCATGCGCAGGGGCTCCACCAAAGGAGCGGTCAGGGCGGAGAGAAACGTGCGGCGCAGGCGTGCGGGCAGTTCAGCGCGCCAGCGAGTCAGCTCGGCAACGGTGGTATGGGCTGGGTCAAAGCCGGCGAATTCAATTCCCGGCTGCGCGGCCAGCCACTGCACCGCGTTGACGGCGGGAGAACCGGAGACAATCTGCACCCGGGCTGCGCTCACCTCTTCCGCGGCCTGCGCCGTGTAGCGGCCGTCGGTAAACAGCATGGCGGCGCGGCGGGTGACGGCGAGCGCGGCGCTGGAGCCCGTAAATCCGCAGAGATAACGGAGGTCGGGGAGATGCGTGACGAGAAGGCCGGGAAGGCCCGCCCGAGTCATGCGGCGGCGCAATTGGCCGATGCGGCGTAGGTGGTCCACCCGGAAAGGTATATCACAGTGGTCAGTTGTCAGCAGATAGTGAACAGGGACAGTGAAACAGAGAAGCGGTGGTCAGCAACAATGCGTCCCATGTGGCCTGGTGAACGAGGGAGCGTTTTACTGATCACTGACCCCTGACAACTGAACACTGTCCTTACATCGCTGGCCGCACCGGCTTTTTCTGGCTCGGGTCGAGGTCGGCGTCGGCGGCGTGGAGCTCGGACTGGCGATCCATCCACTCGTCGAGGCGAGAGCGCTTGAAACGCCACCGGTTGCCCAGCTTGAACGCCGGGACGAATCCCTCCGAGGCGTATTTGTAGAGCGTGTCAGGCGAGATGCCGAGATAATCGGAGGCCTGGCGGATGTCCATGACCTCGCGGATTTCAGGAACTAGAAGATTAGAGCGGGCCGCGGAGTTGCGCATGGTTCCACCTTGCTGAGGACGGATTGCCCCAGGCCAGATTCCGGCAGAGGTGCCGGTACTCCTGTATATAACGCGGATTCACCTGTCGGTTCAAGGTTTTTCAGATATTTAAAGGAAATTCACGGCCTTTGCGCTCCGAGCCGAAAAGAGTCAAGTGGGGGCGACCTGAGCCAACCCCTGCCCGAAGGATACACGCGATTGACCGGCCCAAGCGGTTGGGGAGTTGGAGCAGATGGTGCAGAATCAAGCCGGCAAGGTGATTCGAGGGTCGATGCATGGCCAAGCAGAAAGCAGGTGACAAGGAATGACCGACCCGTGCCACAGGACGCACATCTCCTTGGTTGATTCTGTCAATATCCGGCCGAAACCCCTTTGCTCAGTTCTGGTCCTCGCGGCGGTGCAGGGTTGGTTTGTCGTCACCGCTCGTGTCGCTGCCTGCCTGGGTGCTGCTGCCCGTGCTGCCATCGTCGGCTCCGGTACTGGCGCGGCGCAGGGAGGGTTTTTTGCCGCCCTTGGTATCGAGCAAGCGACGCTTGTTCTCAATGCGGGCCAGACGGGCCTTCACTTCGTTGAACTCCGAAGTCGTCACGAGGTACTCATCCTTGGCCGGCAGGATGCGTGCAATCTCTTCCTGCGAATGAAGGATGCGGTCAGGAGTCTGCGGATGGTCAGAAAAAGCCTTGGCAACCAGGCCGGGCTTGCGCTTTTCGAGGGCCTGTATCTTTTCAAAGAAGCTGATAAAGGCCTGTGGGTCGTAGCCGGCTCTGTACATGTACTGGATGCCGAGATAATCGGCCTGAGCCTCGAATTCGCGCGAGAACATCAGGAAGGTCATGGGGACAGCAAACTGCGCGGCCTCATAGATGCCGTAGCCCGTCCAGCTGTAGCCGGTCATCATGATGAGCGGAATGGTGCCCAACTGGGCGTAGTTCATGCGCGTCATTTCACGGGCGGCGTGGTGTGCACAAACGTGGGCCGTCTCGTGGGCCATCACCCCGGCCAATTCAGCTTCTTCATCGGCATTTAGAATCAAGCCGGTATTGACATAAAAGAACCCGCCGGGCAGAGCGAATGCGTTGATTTCATCGGAGTCGATCACCTTAATGGTGAACGGCACCTTGCAGTCGGAGTTCTTGACGATGTTTTGGCCGATGCGGTTTATGTATTCCGTCACGACCGGGTCGGTGATGAAATGGGTGCTTTTGTCGACCTGATCGGCGTAGGTTTTACCCATCTTGATTTCGGAGTCGGTGGAATACCAATTTCCCATGCCGCGAGCGCCAATGTTGCGGTTGCCAACAGCATTCACGTCTTCTAAGCTGCCGGGCTTGACCTTGATCATCTCACCGCCGACCGGAATCACCTTTTCGGGATCGACATCCTTGGGAGCAACGTCACCTTTCACCGGAGTTGTGCCGGGGGCTGGTTCATTGGCGTCCGGATCCTTCTTCGAATCCTTCTTCTTGTCCTTTGTGTCATCGGCGGCCGTTGTCGCAGCGGGTGGAACGTCGCCGGCAACAGGAGCGGTGCCGGGAGCCGGCTGAGCCGCCGGGGTGTTCGCCGGCGGGGTCGTGGAGGGGTTGGACGGAGTCGAAGGAGTGGATTGTGCGTCGGGCTGATTCGGCTGGGTGCTTGACGGCGTCTGCGTGCTGGATGGGGTCGGCGTACCTGACGGGGTCTGGTTGCTAGATGGGCTCTGGTTGCCAGGTGGGTTCGCCGGAGAGGTGGTGGACTGGGCTCCCAGCGTCGTTGCTACGGAAAGTGCCAATCCCGCCAGCATTCCTGCCTTGATACCATTAAAAGCTGCGCTCATAACCGTACCTCCAACTCGGACGCACCCGCCGCGGGATGGGTGTCGCCGCTTCGCTCCACTCATTAGACGCTAGTATTCGCCAGGTTGGCAGCGTTGCGGCAAAAAAATACATTTGCAGTTCGAAACGCCAGCCGGTCGCAATCCTGGACCTCTCTTGAATCTACTCTCCCGGCTCGCGAGACGTACTTCTTTGAGCTTGCGCCTGACTGAATTAGAGTGGTGAACACGCAACAGCAGGAGGAGATTTGGCTTGTAAGTTCCCCGTCCGCGAAGCACTGGCAGTTATGGCGCTCGCCCTGAGCGCGGGCTGTCAACTGGCGGCTCAACAAGCACATTCCGCTCATTCGTTCGGCCAATGGCTGGCGTCAAAGAAGCACGTGCCCGCACCACCTGCGGACACGCGTTCCACTCCGACGGTCGTTTTCGACGCATCCCTTCTTGGGTCGCCGGAGACCCTCGACAAAGACTGGCGCGTGGGAGTCACCGCAAATATGCAGGCGGCCGATCCCGGGTTTGACGACGCAAAGTGGTCAGTGCTCAAACCGGGCGACTCACTTGACAAGCTCGATGACCAGGACCGGCCGAGTGGGGAAATCCCACCAGGTCATCCCGGGCCCCCGCCGGGCCACAGCCGGCCTTACGTCTGGTTTCGGGTGCATTTGAAGTTGTCGCCGGGGCACGGACCGATTGCGCTGCTGATCCTGTTGCCCGTCTCGCAAAATACCACCCTCTCGATTGGCGCCACCGGGCCCGGCGTGGACGTGTTCGCCAATGGCCGTGAAATTTCTCCGGAGGGCCCGCATGGAGATGCACCGGGGCGCTACCAGGAGATCTCGCGGCTCTATGATCTGGATCTTCCCTCGAACCAGACGGACCTGACCCTGGTGGCTCGCACCATCTACATCCCTTTCGGACTGGCCGCCTATGCAAACTTTTTTGAGACAGGCACTCTGCGGATCGGAAACCCAGCGGACCTGCAGCGTGAGTTGCAGATCTGGTCGACGAACAGCCTCTTTGAACGCCTGCCACGGCTGGTCAACGCCATTCTGCTCACAGTGCTGTCACTGTTTTTGCTTGCGCTCTACTTTACGCAGAAGGGCCACGTCGAATACTTATGGCTGGCGCTACACGAACTGATACAGGCTCCCATTGGATTTGTTGATCTGGCAGGCAGTTCGGCGCAGCTCGATCAAATCTGGTACGCAGCCATCATCCTGCAGTTGGTCGTGATTTCGGCCTTTCTGTATTTTGAGTTCCTGGTCGCCTTTCTGGCCCTCCCGCGGCGCTGGAACATCCGCGTACTGCGCTATACCGCCCCGGTGTTGCTCGGTGTTGGGCCGGGGATGCTACTGCTGGGGAGTCATAATCCACTTGCTCTGCTGGTCATGGCCGTAGCCTTTATCGGCAGCATGTTGTGGATTACCGGATGGGGATTTTTCATCTTCATTACCCTGATCAAGGCAACCGTCCGCCGCAACTTCGAAGCGGGACTTCTGCTGATTCCACTGGTGCTGACGATCATCGGAATTGTCGAGCCTATTCTCACCGGTGGCATGAGCGACTTTGGAGGGCATCCATACCACTCCCCGCTTACCATCCAGGCAGGGATGATCCCGATTCACTTTGCCTCGATCGCTGACTTTGTCGGACTTCTGACCATCGTGCTGATCATCTTTGTGCGCTTCCTTCGCATTCAGCATGACCAGGAGCGCGCCAACAGCGAGCTGGCGGCGGCGCGGAGTGTGCAGGAATTGATGATTCCCCATGAAAAGCTCGAGACCCCCGGCTACGAAGTGGACTCGATCTATACACCGGCCAACGAAGTGGGCGGCGACTTCTTCCACATACAGCCGACGGGCGATGGCGGTCTACTGGTCGTGATTGGAGACGTGGCCGGGCATGGACTTCAGGCGGCGATGAACGTATCCATGCTGATGGGAGCACTGCGCAGGATACCGGAACGAAGCCCGGCAAAGATTCTGGAATCGTTGAATCGAGTCCTGGCGGGCAGCGAAAGCCTGACCACGTGCGAGGCCATGTGGTTTGGTCCCAACGGGGAGCTTGTCATTGCCAGTGCCGGTCATCTGCCGCCCTACCTGAACAGCCAGGAGATCCTGCTGCCGGGCGGTTTGCCGCTGGGTGCGATTCCCGAGAACACCTACGACGAGGTAAGCCTCTACCTGCATCCGGGAGACCGTCTGCTCTTGCTCTCTGATGGAGTGGTGGAGGCAAGGAAGCCTTCGGGCGAGCTGTTTGGATTTGACCGCGTGCACAACATGAGCAACCAGTCCGCGTTTTATATTGCCGACGCAGCCAAGGAATTCGGGCAGGAAGATGACATCACCGTGCTGACGGTGCGCCGGCTGGCCGAGGCGATGGCGGCCTAGTGTCCTGAGTCTGAAATACGCAACACAAAACTGGCTGTCATTCTGAGCGAACGGGGCCCCGAACGTCTTTCAGTTCGGGGGTGGTGAGTCGAAGAATCTGCGGTTGTTCTTCGATGAACTTCAGACTCACCTCACTAGAGCCCCTCTCATAAATGGCTTTGTAAAAGGGCACGACTTTTAGTCGTGCCGCAAACGTCGCGTAAATCGCTGGGCTTTAGCCCCTGAGGGACGTCTTTTGCGGTGCTAGACCATTTATGAGACAGCTTCCAGTGCCCTGTCTCTAAAATTTGCATCAGAATTGATCTGTCATCCTGAGCGTAGTTCGGCCGGTTTTTCGGCCAAACGAAGTCGAAAGATCTGCGGTTGCTCTTTGCGACTTTATGTCACGAACTTTTGAGACACTAGTTACTGGTTGCATAATTGGAGTTTTGAAAGGGCACGGCTTCACAGCTTGGTGAAAAACTCGAAATCGAGGCGAAATGGGGGCGGATTTTTTGATAGAAAACCATCACTCGCATCTCACCGATCGCTCCTAGGGCATCGTGGAGCCATTGTGTTTTTGAACATTGCTCGCAAAATGAGTTTTTCACCAAGCTGTTCAGCCGTGCCGTCAGAGACGCATAGAATCCGGGGCTTTAGCCCCTGAGGGAAGCTCCCTCGCTCGTCGAGCAACATTTATGCAACCAGTTCCAGGGTTAACAGAACTCCGTGCCCCATCCTTTGCGCGCTTTTTTTGCACAAAGGGTGGGAAGTCTCAGAAATCCTCCTTAACCGTAAGCACTCAACCCGAAAACGCCCGTGATCATGCGGTCATCTGGTGTGCAAACTGCGGAACTCCCCGTATGCAGGCGATGTCGTTTTCTGCCGCGGCTTTGACAATGTCCGCGGCCGGCATGGGCCGCCCCAGCAGGAAGCCTTGCAACGAGCTGCAACCCAGCCGGGTCAAAAACTCCTGCTGTTCCCGCGTCTCCACACCCTCGGCAACAATCTTGAGATTCAGCGTCTGCCCGAGCGCCACAATGGCAGAGATAATGGCCGCGTCTTCAGCGTTGTTTGCCAGATCATTTACGAACCCACGATCGATCTTCAGCTCGCTGGCCGGCAGGCGCTTTAAATAAAGAAGGCTGGAATAGCCGGTGCCGAAATCGTCGATGGAAATGCGAACACCCGAATCGTGGAGCTGGCGCAAAATCACCATGCTCGCCTCGACGTTGCTCATCGCGGTCGATTCGGTGATTTCGAGCGTCAGACAACGGGGAGCCAATGCATGGCGATCGAGGGCATCGCGCACCATTTGAACCAATCCTGGGTGATTGAACTGCACAGCCGACAGGTTGACCGCGATCGTCCAATCCGGACGGCCGGATGTCTGCCATTCGCTCATTTGGCGACACGCTTCGTCCAGCACCCATTCACCGATGGGAACGATCAGGCCGGTTTTTTCCGCAACGGGTATGAATTGATCGGGCCGCACGAGCCCGCGAGCGGGGTGGTTCCAGCGCAGCAAGGCTTCAGCTCCGATCATTCTGCCGCTCAGCGCATCGAATTTCGGCTGGTAGTGCAAGGCCAGTTGATTCGAATCGAGCGCGATGCGCAGCTCTTGAATGACCTGCAGTTGCTTGTGCGCATCGTCATCCATCGATGCCTCGAAGAAACAGTAGGCATTCCGGCCTGAGGCCTTGGCGTGATTCATGGCGGCATCGGCGTTTCTCAGCAAAGAATAGTGCTCGTCTTCCCTGCCCCCATAATCTTCTCGACCCCCATAAATGGCGATGCCGATGCTGCCGGACAGGCGCAAGCTGTGGTCCGTCACATCAAACGGCTCCCCGATCGAGGTGATCAGCTTGTCGGCGAGCGTTGCCACGTCGGCCGGTTCGCAGGCGTCAACCAGCAGAACAAACTCATCGCCGCCGATGCGAGCAAGAGTGTCGCGGGCGCGAATGCCGGTCCGAAGACGCCTCGCAACCTCAATCAACAGCAGGTCTCCTACTTGGTGACCGAAGGCATCATTGATTTGCTTAAAGCCATCGAGGTCAAGAAACAGAACGCCGAAGCTGCTTTGCTCGCGCCGCGCATTCTGGATCTCCTGTTCCAGTCGATCCTCGAGTAGGGCGCGATTGGGAAGCTTCGTGAGGCGGTCATGCATGGCAAGGAACTGGAGTTCCCGGTTGGCGTCAGCAAGGGACGCAGTCAGCATGGAGGTACGCGATTCGAGGCGCAAGTCCAACACTGAAGCGATTAGCGCGATAGAAAGCACTGCCAGGCCGAAGACCATGATCAGGATGGCCAGCCATTCCGTGCTGAAACCCTCTCCAGCCATCGCGCAGCTGCTGTTTGCCGGAAAACGCGCGGCGGCCATGCCCGTGTAGTGCATCCCGGCAAGTGCGAGGCCCAGGACAACGGCAGCGCCGGCACGCAAAGGCACGATCATAGCTGAGTTGAGCCGCAGATGGAAGGCAATCCACAGTGCGGCCCCGGACGCGACGACGGCAATCACGACTGAAAGAGCAAAGAGGGCCGGGACGTACTGGATTGCCGGAGTCATTTCCATGGCCGCCATGCCCGTATAGTGCATGGCGCAGATGCCGGCGCCCAGCAGCAACGCGCTCCTGCTCAATCGCGGCCACGACAGGTCTTTCTGGCAGACGATCCAGAGGGCAAAGGCCGACGAAGCAATTGCAATCAGCAGCGAAACGAAAGTGATGCCGGGGTCATAGCCCACCGGGATTGGCAAAATGAAGGCCAGCATGCCCAGGAAGTGCATGGACCAGATCCCGGCACCCATGGCCACTGAACCGCCCGCCAGCCACCATCGCGCACAACGTCCTTGCGCAGCAGCTACACGTCCCGCCAGGTTCAATGCGGTGTAAGAAGCGAGTACAGCCATCAGAAGAGAGGCCAGGACCAGCCATGGATTGTAACTCCCGGCTAACATCAGGAATCCTCCCAGCCGGGCCCGCGAGCCCAGATCAAACGATGCCCTGTTTAAGTGTCATGGCATTCGTCTTGATCGATCTAGGCACAGCATATCAATCGTAAAGCCGTGATGACTGTACGACTTCTGTGTGAGTTGGATCACAATTTGAGGCGACGAGGGGCTTAACGACAAGTGAACTCAGGGAACGAATTCCAGCTCGCGCTCAGTGATGTGAACAAGGAGTCTTGGAAGTCTGTGGCAGACGTCGAGTCTTTGTCCAACCGGGCACTTGCTTTTTGAAAGGGCACGACTTCAGTCGTGCCGTAAAGACCCAAGAATCAATGGAGCCTTACAAGGCTGCGGAAAAACTCGAAACGACGGGGGCTTTGTAACAGGGCACGACTTCAGTCGTGCCGAAAGCGCGCAAAATAGAGCGGGCTTTAGCCCCTGCGGAACGCTTTGACGCCTATTCCCCTGCTATTCTCCCTTTTTCCGCAGCCTGTTTAGCCCCTGAGGGACGGATATTCCCGAATTCCGACTCTCATTACAGGCTCATCGGGCGATCACGGCGTGAATACCTTGCGTGATTCGGCTGCCTGGCTCAGATGCGAAGGAAGAGCCGCTTGCGATACATCCAGTAAAGAATGAGCCAATAGATCAACATCACTGTGATCCCGAGCATCAGCGGCTCCAGACCGGTCCCAAATATCCGAAAGACCTGGTATCCGAGATTGATATGCAGGTTGTTGATGATGAAATCTTCCCACAAATGCGCGATCAGATACGCCGCAATGGAGTTCATACCGACCACGACCAGCGGAATGGCCCAGCGTCGATATTGCTTCACGTCAATGATCCAGGAGAATGCCGCGAGGAAGAAGAAACAGACTCCGCCGCTGAAGAGCGTCCAGCTTGGGGTCCAGATGCGCTTGACGATGGGGCAGATTCCAGTGACATGAAGAAGCACGGCTGCCACCGCAAGCACTGCCCCGGCGATCAAAAAGCGCTTGATGGGGATTTTGGGAGCGGCGGAGCGGAACCATTCACCGGCGCGGAGGCCGAGAAGCATAGTGCCCAGTGTGGGGATGAAGCTAAGAGTGAGATATCCGCCCTCGTTGTAGAGGAAGCGGGATGGCCGCGGAAGAGTGTTGAGGAACCAGACGTCGAATGCCTGGCCGAGATTGCTGTTCTTGTTCCAGTGCGAGGCGAAGCCGGTGAAGTTGTGGTGCCAGTCAGCGGGAACTCCTACAGCGGCGTAATTGAAGCCGGGACCGGGAGCCGGATAGAGCGCCCACGCCAGCCAATAGCCAAAGAGGAGGGCTCCGAACGCGGTCCATTGCCAGCTTGGGCGGCAATGCGCCAGGAGGAAGGCGACTGTATATCCCAGTCCGATCTGGGTCAGCGTGTCTTCAAAAGTGAAGTTAGTTTGTGTGCTTCCGGTAGAGCGCAGGAAGATACCGAGTGCAATAAGGAGGAGGCTTCTCCAGACGGTATGCGCGAGCTGAAGACTGAAACTCTGCCCTTTTTTGGTGCGGCTGTGAATCGAGTAAGGCAGCGCGACGCCGACCAGGAACGTGAATCCGGGCTGGATGGTGTCGTGGAGTCCCATGCCCGCCCATTCAACGTGGCTCTGGTTGAAGGCAAGGATGCTCCAGAACAAGCTATGGGGAAAGGCGCGGGCGACCTTGGCGAAGCTCATGACTTCGCCCATCATGAGTAACATGACCAGTCCGCGATAGGCGTCGACGGCCACATTCCGCGGAGGCGTGGGCGCAGCGACCTGGCGAGCTAAAGGCGGCTGCTTGACCGCATGAAGATCCGTTGCGATTGTTGCTTGCATTCAGTCCCTCGTCCACTCATCAATGTGCATTGTTGGAAGCTGAGCGCGCGCAGAAACCTGCCTGCTGATCAGCAAACGTAAGGTAGCACAAGATATTTGTTCCCTGCCACACAAAAGCTGAGCCCTGCGGAGGACGGAATCAGACGGACTCCAAACACTCAATGCTTCCCGATGAGGACGTTTCATTTCGAAGGTGCAATGGTCGTGATGAATAGTGAATACAACAACTAACCGAACACATTCCGCATCGAACCTGCAATGGAACGCACGCTACTTCCTGGGCAGCCTTTCCCGCTCGGAGCCACGCCATCCGCAAAAGGCACGAACTTCGCCATCTTCTCAGAAGCGGCCACCCGCGTCGACGTGTGCCTCTTTGATCGAAACGGCAAGCAGACAAAGTGCATCCGTCTGCGCGAGGTGACAGCCTTTGTTTGGCATGGATTCATTGTCGGCATCAAGCCGGGCCAGCTTTACGGCTATCGTATCGATGGACCATGGGACCCGGAGCACGGCCATCGATTCAATTACAACAAGCTGCTTGTCGACCCCTATGCCCAGGCCATTTTCGGCCAGGTAGATTGGAAGCAACCCATCTTTCCTTTTGACGTGTCTTCCGGAGACGACCTGAAGATGGACCACCAGGACAGCGCACCCGGCATTCCGAAATGTATCGTGATCGATGGCAAATTCAATTGGGGCCGAGATACTCAATTGAATATTCCCCTGGCCGATTCGGTCATTTACGAAATGCACGTCAAGGGTTTCAGCATTCGCAATGAGGCGATTCCCGAAAATCTGCGCGGGACCTATGCGGGCCTGGCACATGAGTCGAGTATCGGCTACCTGAAGATGCTGGGCGTCACCGCCGTCGAGCTTCTTCCGATCCATCATTTTATTGATGAAGGGCACTTAGTCGAAAAGGGGCTCACCGATTACTGGGGCTATAACACGCTTGGTTACTTCTCGCCCATGTCGCGGTATAGCTCGTCGGGCGACCGAGGCGGCCAGGTGCGCGAATTCAAGGAGATGGTCAAGGCGCTTCACAAGGCGCGGATCGAAGTGATCCTGGACGTGGTATACAACCATACCTGCGAAGGAAACCAACTTGGACCTATGTTGAGCTGGAAGGGAGTCTGTAACACGACTTACTACCGGCTGGTTCCCGACAACCCGCGTTACTACATGGACTACACCGGCACCGGGAACACGTTGAACGTACGCAATCCCCAGGTTCTGAAGATGATCATGGACAGCTTGCGCTATTGGATTACCGAGATGCATGTCGACGGGTTCCGTTTCGATCTGGCAGCAACGCTGGCACGAGAGCTTCACGACGTAAGCAAGCTTTCCTCTTTCTTCGACACCATTCATCAGGACCCGACGCTTTCGTGCGTGAAACTGATTGCGGAACCTTGGGATGTGGGCGATGGAGGGTACCAGGTGGGCCAGTTTCCGGTTCTCTGGGCGGAATGGAACGGCAAATATCGCGATACCGTTCGGCGCTACTGGAAAGGCGATAGCGGGCAACTCTCCGATTTTGCATATCGCCTGACCGGCTCCAGCGACCTGTACCAATTCGATGGCCGGAAGCCGTATGCGAGCATCAATTTCATCACCGCGCACGATGGCTTCACGCTGTGCGATCTGGTGAGCTACAACCAGAAGCATAACGAAGCAAACAAGGAAGACAACAAGGACGGTACGGACGAAAACTACTCTTGGAACATGGGTGTCGAAGGACCGACCGATGACCCTGAGATCAAGGAGCAGCGCGAGCGCCAAATGCGCAATTTTCTGACGACGCTGATGCTGTCGCAAGGAGTGCCCATGATTTCAGGCGGAGACGAGGTGGCTCGAACCCAGCGAGGTAACAACAATTGTTATTGCCAGGACAACGAATTGACCTGGTATGACTGGAATCTGGATCAGCCACAGATTCGGCTGCTCGATTTCACCAGGAAACTGGTTCAGCTGAGGCTCGCGCACCCAAACCTTCACAGGCGGAAATTTTTTCAGGATCGCGAGGTTCGCAAATCAAGCGGCGACGTGCTTTACACCGTGAAGGACGCCTCGTGGTTCAACACAGATGGAAACGAGGTGTCAGACGAGGCATGGAGCGCAGGATGGACGCGCGCAATTGCCTTGATGCTCAATGGGCAAACGCTTCAGATAATGGATGAAGAGGGCCATTGGATCATCGACGACAGCTTTTTGATCCTCGTCAATGCGGCATCCGAAGGGGTCGAATTTACCCTTCCGGCTTCTCCGAGCGGAAAAAGTTGGACCCAGATCATCAACACCGAAAACATCGAAGACCCTTTTGCCGAGGCAGCAGTGAACTCCAAGATCATTCTGGGCGGCAGGTGTGTGAAGCTGCTAAGTGATGAATCGCATCAGAAGCTAGTGTCCTGAGTCTGAAATACCCAACACAAAACTGGCCGTCATTCTGAGCGAACGGGGCCCCGAACGTCTTTCAGTTCGGGGGTGGTGAGTCGAAGAATCTGCGGTTGTTCTTCGATGAACTTCAGACTCACCACACTTGTGTCCTGAGTCTTAAATTCGCTAGCCAAAAACCTATCATCCTGAGCAGCCAAAAATAAGACTGTCATTCTGAGCGAGTCCGCCGCGGCGGACGAGTCGAAAGCCTGCCCTGAGCGATGGGAGCAAAGCGACCGTAGTCGTACGAGAACCTGCAGTTGGGATCTTCGATTTATGCAACGAACTTTAGATTCACCAGATCAGGTCCGATCGCTGAATCGGTTTCGGTGATGTTGAGCCTCGGTCACAACACGGGTGCAACTTGCACGGAAGCCAGAGACCGGTAGGCAAACTACACAGCAAAAAGCCCCACCTTTGCGGGTGGGGCTTTCTGATTTGCGCGCATGAGGAATCGCCGCCTGGACGGCCAGTCCCCGCAGGCGCCTAATCGTAGTATTCGAGGCCGAGGTGGGTGATGAGACCCTCGCCCATGATGTGGCGGAGGGTATTCTTGAGCTTCATCGACTGGATAAAAAGGTCGTGCTCCGGATAGAGCCCGGCAGCAGTCTGCGGCGACTTGAGATAGAAGCTCAGCCACTCCTGTATGCCGATGGCACGCAGTGATGGCGTCCGTTTGGCGAGGTCGAGGAACAGGACCAGATCGAGTGCAATCGGCGCGGCCAGAATCGAATCGCGACAGAGGAAATCGACCTTGATCTGCATCGGGTAACCGAGCCAGCCGAAGATGTCGATGTTATCCCAACCCTCCTTGTTATCACCGCGCGGCGGGTAGTAGTTAATGCGAACCTTGTGGAAAATATTCTTGTAGAGATCGGGATAGAGTTCGGGCTGCAGAATGTATTCGAGCGAGCCGAGCTTGGACTCTTCCTTGGTCTTGAAGGACTCGGGATCGTCGAGCACTTCGCCGTCGCGGTTGCCTAGGATGTTGGTGGAGTACCAGCCGGAAACGCCCAGCAGGCGCGCTTTGAATGCCGGCGCCAAAACGGTCTTCATGAAGGTCTGGCCGGTCTTAAAGTCCTTGCCGCAGATGGGCGCCGCGTTGCGTTTTGACAGTTCGATCATCGCGGGCGTATCGACGGTGAGGTTCGGCGCGCCGTTCGCGAAGGGCACACCCTCGGTCAGCGCCGCATAGGCGTAAATCTGCGAAGGTGCAATGGCGATGTCGTCGTTGTCCAGGCCCTTTTCGAAGGCCTCGATACTTTCGTGGACCGGGGTCGGCTCGATGAAGATTTCAGTAGAAGCGCACCAGATCATCACGACGCGATCGACAGTCTTCTTGAAAGCCTGAATGTCGGCCTTGACCTGCTCGGCAAGGTCACGCTTGTTCTTGCCTTTCTTCACATGTGTCCCGTGAAGGCGCTTGACGTAATACTGGTCGAAGACGGCGGGCAGCGGCTTGACGGTCTCCAGGTAGGGCTTGAGTTGCGCAAGAATTTCCTTGTCGAGCACCTTGGCGTGCGCCGCAGCTTCGTAGACGTTGTCTTCGAAGATGTCCCATCCGGTGAAGACGATGTCGTTGAGGTCGGCCAACGGAACAAATTCCTTGACCAGCGGCGAATTATTGTCGGTGCGTTTGCCCAGGCGGATGGTTCCCATCTGCGTCAGCGAGCCAATAGGTTTGGCCAGTCCGCGGCGGACCGCCTCAACTCCGGCGATGAATGTGGTGGCCACGGCGCCCAGGCCGACGACCATGACGCCGAGCTTTCCTGTTGCGGGTGCGACCTTCGACGCATCAGCGGGCTTCAACCCCTCGGACGAAGACCTGTCCGCGGGGGCCCCGGTCTTCTGGCCGCTCTGTTCTTCTGTTGCCATTCTTTTCCTACCCTTCCTTTGATTGCAGAATCAATTCAAAATTGCATTTTCTGAGACGAGACAGTGTACGCTTGCGAGTGTGCTTCCGGCTCCGGGCGACTATGCAGATTCGAGGTCCTTGGCGTGTTTCAGGTGCGACCAGACGAACCAGGCAATCCCCGCTACCAGCGCGATCTCAACGACGAGATGGAAACGGTGAAAGGCCTGTTCGAAGCGGGGGTCGGTGTGCCACCGCTCTCCCAGCTTCATGCCGGCGTAGGCGAGGCAAAAGCACCACGGCCACGAACCCACAAAAGTGTAGATGTGAAAGCGGAGTTGCGGCATTTTTGCAATGCCCGCCGGGAATGCGATGAAGGTGCGAACCACGGGAAGCAAACGGCCCAGCAGTACCGTGATCGATCCGTACTTCTGAAAGAAAAAAGTCATGCGGTCGAGATCGTGATGGCTCATTAGAACCAATTTGCCGTAGCGCTCGACCAGCGGACGGCCGCCTTTGGCGCCAATCCAATAGGCGATCACGGAACCGAGGTTGCAGCCGACTGCTCCCGCCGTTGCGACCCAGATGAGGCTGAAGCTGCCCTTGTAAACCAGGTAGCCGGCGAAGGGCATGATGATCTCAGAAGGCAGGGGGATGCAGGCCGATTCAATGCCCATCAGCGCGACAATGCCGGCGTAACCGCCGGATTGGATGACGTGCGTGACAAACTGCACAAGAAAGGCCAGAATTCTTTCGCTCATGGGCTAAGTTCAGTATATAGGGCTGACGGCGGGAGCTTTTGATGGTCGGAATCTGATGGCCCGGACCAGGTTGTCACGCAGTTCCATTTGCTAGGATGAGGGGTGTTGCAAGGAAGGTTCGAGGTGGCTCCATTGGCCGATTTTCCCCCTGTTCCGTTGACTCTTGAAGGATCGAGCCTGCTGCATCAGTTTTTCCGGTTTGACTGGGCCAGGTGGCGCTCCTGCACTGAGGGCGAACGTGCCCGCATTGCGGGCGAAGCGACGGCGGCGCTGAAAAAGCTGGAGCGCACCAACGCCGATGCGCCGGTGCAGACGGCGCTCTATTCACAGCTTGGACATAAGGGCGATCTGATCCTGGTGCATTTTCGCGAGTCGTTCGAGGCCCTCAACCAGGTAGAGCTGGGCCTGGCGCAGACGGAATTGTACGACTACATGGATTTGCGCCATTCCTATGTTTCGGTGGTCGAATTGGGATTGTACGAGTCGAGTCGAAAGACCTACGAGGCTGCATCGGCAAAAGGATTCGAGGCGCACTCACCGGAGTGGAATGCGGAGATTGCCGCCTCGTTGCAACGCAGTGCGGAGGCAATGAAGCCGCGTCTCTTCCCTGCCGTGCCGGAAACGAAATACATGTGTTTTTATCCCATGGACCGCAAGCGCGGCGAGCAGGTGAACTGGTACAGCGTGCCGTTTGCCGAGCGCCAGCGCATGATGCATCTGCACGGGTTGATCGGACGGCGGTATGGCGATGTCGTCAAGCAGATCATCTCCGGGTCGATTGGTATGGACGACTGGGAGTGGGGCGTGGATCTGTTCGCCGAGGACCCGGTGGTTTTCAAGAAGCTGATCTACGAGATGAGATTCGATGAGGTCAGCGCGGTGTATGCGCTGTTTGGGCAGTTCTTTATCGGGGTGCGGCTGCCGGTGGAGAGACTAAGCGGGTGGCTGAACGGAAAGCTGGAAGGCAGCCGTTGAGAGCAGGAATGAAGCACATGAACCAATCCAAGCCATCAACAAAGGTTGCGGCAAAGAAGAGTTCAACTCTCCCTGTTCGCAATGCACAAGCTAAGAAACGGCCAGCCGCAAAGCCCTTTCTGTCACGCGGCGATCTGGCGCCTGAGCGGGTTGCTGCCATTCTCAAAGCGCTCGACGAAGCCTATCCCAATGCAGAGTGCGCACTGCACCATCGCACGCCGTGGGAGTTGCTGGTGGCGACGATCCTGTCCGCGCAGACCACCGACGTGCGCGTGAACATGGTCACGCCCGAGCTGTTCAAGCGATTCCCTACCCCGGCCGCCATGGCGAAGGCTTCACTGCCCGAACTCGAAGATCTCATTCGCACCACGGGTTTCTATCACAACAAGGCAAAGTCGATTCAGGGTGCGGCGAAGAAAATTACCGAGGAGTTTGGCGGCAAGGTTCCGGAGACGCTGGCGGAGCTCATTACGGTTCCCGGTGCGGCGCGCAAGACAGCCAATGTGGTGCTGGGCGTTTCATTCGGCAAGGCCGAAGGCGTGGTGGTAGACACACATGTCTTTCGCATTGCGCATCGGCTGGGGCTGGCCAAGGGCGACACGCCGCAAAAGGTGGAGCAGGAGCTGATGAAGGAGTTGCCGCGGGATCACTGGATTCGCTTCTCGCACCAGGTCATCCATCACGGACGGCAAGTGTGCATTGCGCGGAACCCGAAGTGCAAGGAGTGCGCCCTCGAGACCCTGTGCCACTCGAAGGACAAGACGTGGGAGAGCTAGCGAGGTCAGGAGCCTGTGGCAAAAGTCGAGTTTTTGTCCGATCGTCACTTCCTTTTGAAAGGGCACGACTTCAGTCGTGCCGTAAGTGCCTCAAGATCAACCCGGCTTTAGCCGCTGCGGGCGGCCATTCAGAGATTTTGACTCCACCACCGCGTATGAGCGGCAGAGCGGAGCAGCGCGACGAATTAAAGTGTCATCGTGTATTGTGAGTTCGAACGCTTATGGTCCTGATGACCTTGACGCTTGCTGAACCGCAGCACTTTTCCCTCGCGGAGAAAGCTCTGTTTGGCGCATTGATTGCCACATCGGTCGCGCTGTTCTGGCGACGGTTCGGGCCGATCCTCGAGCGCATTCTCGCATCGAAAAAGGACGCGGATTTTCACCTCTTCCCCATCGGCAGGCGGGTGTGGGACTTTGTGTGGGAGGTGATGTGCCAGGCCAAGGTGATCCGGCAGAGACCGCTGCCGGGACTGGCGCATGCGTTCGTGTTCTGGGGTTTCTGCGCGTTTGCGCTGGTCACGCTGAACCACTGCGCGGTGGGTTTCGGAGTGGGCTTTCTCGATCCCGCAGGAGCAATTGGGCGGTGGTACTTCAACTTCGCGGCTGTCTTTGCCGTGGCCTGCGCCATAGGGATAACGGACTTGTTCATTCGGCGGTTTGTGGTGCGGCCGCGCTGGCTGGGCGACAAGCTTTCGTGGAAATCGGGCTTTATTGCGCTGCTGATTCTTCTGCTGATGGTGACGTACCTGGCGGCATTCTTCGTGCCGGATACAGGTTTGGCGATACGCGCGCTGTGGTGGACGCACACACTGACGCTGCTGGTGTTTCTGCCCATTATTCCGCACACAAAGCATCTGCATCTGGTGTTGAGCCCGGCAACGGTGTTTCTGTCGCGCGGAGGCTTCAGCCGCATACCGCCGTTGCATGGGGATGAGGATTTCGGGCTGGTGGCGGGCACAGACGTGACGCAACTAGTGAGCCTGCAGGCCTACTCGTGCGTGGAGTGCGGGCGCTGCAGCGAACATTGCCCGGCCACCAATACAGGCAAGCTGCTCAACCCGAAAGAAATCATTCTCGGCATGCGCGGGTATCTCAACGACTACGGGCCGGGATCGGCCGAGCCGCTGCTGGGCAAGTATGAGAGCCAGGAGGCCGTGTTTCAATGCACCACCTGCGGCTCATGCGAGTTTCAATGCCCGGTGGGGATCGAGCATCTGCCCATTCTGATCGGCCTGCGGCGGGGCGCGGTGAATACGGGCACGTGGGACGACGATCACGGTGCGAAGCTGTTTCTGGCATTGGAACGCGGGTCGAATGCACTGGGTCTGGGCACGGCGGAGCGCGACAAGTTTATCCAGAAACAAGCGCTGCCCATCTTCGACGGTACCCAGGAGTACTGCCTCTGGTTGGGTTGCATGGGCGGCTATGATCCCAAGGGGCGGGAGATTATTGCCGATTTTGCGCGGGTCATGAACTACCTGGGCGCGAGTTACGGCGTGCTGCGCAAGGAGAAGTGTACCGGCGACCCAGTGCGCAGGCTGGGCAACGATCTGCTCTTTCAGCAATTGGCCGAGGCGAATCTTGAAATGCTGGCGCAGCAGAAGGTGAGGAAGATCGTGTCGATCTGCCCGCATTGCGTGCGCACGATCCAGGAGGATTGGAAGGAGTTTGGCCCGCCGCCTGAGATTGAGCATCATAGTGAGTTTATGGCGCGATTTGCAGGCGGGCTCCCCAAGCAGAAGAGCGACGAGACCATTGTCTTTCACGATCCGTGTTATCTGGGGCGCTATCGCAATGTGTACGAACAGCCCCGCCTGGTAGTGGAAATGGGGGGCAAATTAGTGGAGGCGCCTCGTTCGCATGAGCGGAGCTTTTGCTGCGGGGCCGGTGGCGGTTTGGCGTTTCTAGGCGAAGAGACGGGTGAACGAGTGAGTCATGTGCGGGCGGCGGAGCTGGTGGCGACGGGCGCGACGACCGTGGGAACGGCGTGTCCGTTTTGCAACACGATGTTTCGGGACGCGCTGGCGGCGAAGGGCGATGGAGCTCCGCAACTGCTGGACATTGCGCAGTTGACGGCGCGAGGATTGCCGGAGAATGGGACGCATTAGGACTCAGGGCTAAACAGGCTGCGGAAAAACTCGTGTTTTGTGAAAGGGCACGACTTTACAGGCTGCGGAAAAACTCTTTGCTTTGAAAGGGCACGACTTCAGTCGTGCCGTAGGTGCGACAAAATAAAGCCTTGGCTTTAGCCACTGAGGGACGTTCTTGGGAGATTCTCCCCATATTTTGGCCTTTTTTCGCAACCTGTTTAGTCGTGCCGCAAATGCTCCAAGAATGAGTGTGGCTTTAGCCACGGAGGGATGGTCTTCTCTTCGCAACGAGTTTTTACGCAACCTGTATAGCCCTGTCGATTCAGGAGACCTTTTGTGTGGGTTAAAGCCGTACCCTTCAAACCAAGAGAATTGAGACTCGATAAGGTGAGGATTGTGGTTCTATGAAAATCATTGTGGCAATCAAGCAGGTACCGGAGCGCGATGCGCAAATGCGAATTGACTCGACGGCCCAATGGATCGAGGAAGCCGAGATCCATTGGGCGCTGAACGAGTCGGATGCGTACGCGCTGGAAGAGGCGCTGCAACTGAAGGAGAAACACGGCGGCGAAGTAGTTGTCGTGAGCGCCGGGCCGGAGCGCGTCGGTTCGACGATTCGCGAGGCGCTGGCCAAGGGGGCCGATCGCGCCATCCATATTGACGCTGATGACCTTGGACAGCGTGATGCGCTCGGGGTTGCGCGGCTGCTGGCTGCGGCAGTGAAGCCGGAGAATCCCGACCTTGTGCTGACGGGGTTGCAGTCGGACGATCTCGGCTACGGACAGACAGGTGTGATCATGGCCGAGTTGCTGGGACTACCCCACGCTTCGCTCATCCTGCATGTGGAGAAGACCGATGGCGGCCTGACCGTGAAGCGTGAATTGGAAGAGGGGTGGTTTCAGAATATCGAACTGCCATTGCCTGCGGTGCTGACCATTCAATCCGGTGGCAACAAGCTGCGCTACGCCACCCTGATGGGCATCAAGCGCGCCAAGACGAAGGAGATGCGGCGGATTTCGCCGGGTGAGTTGGGAGTCGAGGCGGCGCCGGTGGTGACGCTTGAGCACATCACGTTGCCGCAGAAGCAGAAGTCCACGCAGATTCTCAACGGCTCCCCCAAAGAAGCCGCTGCTGCGCTGGTGGAGAAGCTCAAATTTGAAGCGAGGGTGCTATGAGCGGCGTGTGGGTGGTGCTGGAAGAGCGGGGCGGCCGCATGAGCCGCATCAGTTGGGAAGCCGTGGCTGCGGCGCAGCAACTGGCATCGCAAGCCGGACTCGCTGTGAATGCAGTGCTGCCCGGCGCGCAAACAGAAACGCTGGCCGCGGAGGCTGCAGCGAAGGCGCTGGGCAAGGTAGTGCGGCTGGAGCATCCGCTGCTGGCCGCTTACACCAGCGACGGATTCACGCTGGCGCTGCAACAGTTCATTGAGAAAGAGAAGCCGGAATACGTCGTGCTCCCGCACACCTACCAGGTGCGCGACTACGCGCCTGCGCTGGCGGCACGGATGGGCGAGGTGCTGATTGGCGATGTGGTCGGACTCGCTGAAGGGCCGGTGTTTACGCGGCAACTGATGCAGGGGCGTTTGAATGGCGAATATCGGCATTCGGGAAACGGACCTTGCTTTGTGTCGGTGCAGTCGGGGGCGTTTCGCGCAGAGAAGGCAGCGGCGGGCGCAGCGGCCGTCGAGATTTTCACGCCAACCTTAGAGGCAGCGCAAATTCGCACCAGGCCCGGCGAGCCTTTCCGCGGCTCGGCGCAGACCGTCGATCTGGGATCCGCGCAATTCATCGTAAGCGTGGGACGCGGCATTAAAGAAGCCGAAAACCTACCCCTGGTGCAGGAACTGGCCACCGCACTGGGCGCGGAACTGGCTGCTTCGCGGCCCATCTGCGATAACGGATGGCTGCCGATCGAGCGCCAGGTGGGCAGCTCGGGGCAGACGGTTTCGCCCAAGCTGTATCTCGCGGTCGGCATCTCAGGGGCGATCCAACACCTGGTGGGAATTAAGGGCTCACAGTGCGTGGTAGCCATCAATAAGGACCCCGATGCACCCATCTTCGAGGTGGCCGATTACGGCATTGTGGGCGACCTGTTCGAGGTGGTTCCAGCTCTGATTGAGGCGGTAAAAACTGCTCGCCAGTAATGCGAGGCCGTAACAAGTAGCCCTCAGAAATCCCGCTTCTTGAAGAAACAGTCACGGCCAAGTCAGTGATCAGCTTGCCGTGGGAACCCACACCAGTAACGTGTCCCACGGCAACGCGACAATCTCACGCAGATAGTAATAAACCCAGCGGGAAGCCTTGTTTTGCGATCGTCCACTGGCGACCTTCCCAGGCAGTGTCGATATTCCAAGTAACTTGAAAAGCCATCGACAGCGCGGGATGTGATAGATATCCGAGCACACGATAACGTCGCCAAACCCGGGCAATGAGCGCAGAATCCTGGTGCAGTTGCGGACAGATTCAAGCGTATCGGTCGATTGATCGTCAAGCAGAATTTGATCTGCCGCGATACCTGCATCTTGCAGCAGCTTAGCCATGACTTCTGCTTCAGAGGGTGGATATTTTCCTACTCCTCCACTTACCAGGAAGAGAACGTCTTGAATTTTCTGGGCGCTCAGCAACGCCCCTTCAATGCGGCGCCGCATGGCGTTGCTGGCTCGGCCGCCTTCCCACACAGCGGCGCCCATCACGATAACCACCGTAGGTCTTGAATTCATAAGATCAATTGCAGGGACGGTACCCTCTCGTGGCTACCTCGTAGATCCTCAAGTCCGACTTGATGAGGTAGCGCATTCTGTTTTGATCGGTCTGCCCCAAAGCCCAGTTGCACACTTGATGAGCCTCATCTTTATTGAAGGTGAACTGCACCTGGGTCGTCGGTTGCACCACGCCAAGCGCCAGTCCAAACGCCGGAGGCTTACGCAGTGGCGGCCGTATCACCATCACGACACCCTTATCATCCATCTTCATGCCCATCTTATCGAATTGCCGTTTGGCGTTCACAGCCCGGTCCACACATTGCTTTTGCGGCGGGTCCCCACAGTCTGCGGAGGACAGTAAAATCTCGTACTTGTTCTCATTCTTCGGCACAATGTAATCGCCGGTCCACTGAAATGTACCCACCCCTGTTTTGAGAAGCGGAATTGGCGCGGCGGGGCGCAACGCAATATAGTCGCGGTCTAAATCCTGGTAATAGACCACCGTATCCTGCTTCAGGAAATAGACTCTCAATGCCAACTTTTCATATCCGTCGTATTCTCCGGTAAAGTTCAGGTTCTCAAGCCCAAACAAAATATGATTCACTTCTCCTTGGTGTAACGGTTCCTTTGTAAGTCCCGGGGACAAGCCGCCAATATAAATGGGCTGATTATTTACGCGCAGTGCGAAATAGTACCTGTCGGCCTGGGCCGCCTCGCCCTCCGGTGTAAAGCTGACATCGAAAAGCGTATAGCCCACCCTCTCTCGATCGGTCATGCTTTGCAGCGTTTGAACCGTTGGCACATCCCATCCCCGCTCTCGCGTTGCGTCGGCCTTCTCGTCTGCATACACAACCGGAATCAGCCCGTTTGTGTTGCGAGCCGCTGCGTCACACCCGTCCAGATACTGATGGGCTAGATTCTTGGCGGGGCTGCAAACTCCCTTCGCACAGTCCAGCATGATTCGCCCATTGTCTCCGCGCCCAAACCAGGCAGCGGCGGGGTTCAGGCAGATGGAGTAGTTATATTTCAACTCGCTGCCCGTTGCATCGCTGGCAGCCGGATTGAGTTTCACGTAGGCCATAGTCTTCTGATCTTGCTTGATGCTCAGCGTGTCTCTGTAGGGATAGTTCGGATCAACACTGGGGTTGTAATACACGCCATGCGGGTCGACCCCGGGACTTGGAGACGACTCCCAAAGATTGAAGTCAGGCAAATTGTATTTTTTGCGTAACGGCACAAGCGCATCCAGTTGCTTGTCAAGGCTCATGCTGACGTTTGCCCTGATCGCATTTACTGAATTTGGGATCTGAGGTTTCGGCAACTCGGCGAGAACAAACAAGCCTGCGATAAGGACGCCCATGAAGGAAGGGATCCATATCAGGTAGTTAGGAGCGGGGCTCTTGTCGATATATTTCCTAAGCAGTAACGCTCCCGCACTACCGCCGGCGAGAGACAGTTTGGCTGTTGTGCTCTTCACCATGTCAAGCAGGAATGGAGGAGCATTGGCGAACAGTTGGCCCCCTCCATTAACAATCCACAAGAGAAAAAGCAGCAACGTAACCGCACTGCCTACGATGAAAACCGCATCGAGCGGCGTAGGATTCGCGCTTCCGCTACTTGAGTTTGGCGTTGGCACATTTTCAGGATCTGCTGCGTGCGCGTCTGGCATATCTCACCCCCTCACCAATGTCGTGGTGATCCCCGTCAAAGGATAAGTGGCATCACCTTACACTTGAAGGTATTTGCAGTCAAGCAGTTTTCGGCGCTGTCCTTTGGTGGGATTGCACGCGCAAAGACAGCACTTGGCAGCAAGCTTGAAACTACATTTGCCAGACGCATTTCCCCATCGCGGAGCTCTGTCTATCGAGCAGCTACGTTGGTGCGGCGTAGCGATGCGATTTCGACATTTGCCCCCGCGAGGGATAAAGCGCTATGGTTCCAGTTTCAAGACTAAGACGCATTCGGGGGTACGATGTTTCTTCCTGAAACGTACCAGGCAGCACTGTTTCTCATGCTTCTGAGTATGTTGTGCTGGGGATCGTGGGCCAACACGTTAAAGCTCTGCCCGCGCTTTCGGTTCCAGCTTTTCTATTGGGATTATGCGATGGGTCTCATGCTTGCAGCCGTGGTGCTTGGGCTGACCGCAGGCAGCAGCGGCAAGGCGGGTCGGTCCTTCCTGGCCGATATTGTGCAATCGCCGCCGCATGCGGCATTGTGGGCTGCCGGAGGAGGCGTGATCTTCAACGTCGCCAACCTGTTGTTGGTGGCGGCGATCGATGTGGCCGGGCTGGCGGTTGCTTTCCCGGTGGGCATCGGGCTGGCGCTGATTGTGGGGTCGGTCTCGAGCTATCTCGTTTCGCCGGCGGCCAATCCCCTGCTGCTGTTTGGAGGGGTGGCATTGGTTGCGGTGGCAATTGTGACCGACGCGGCGGCTTATCGCAAACGCGAAGCATCCGCAAAAGCGACTACCACGCGCGGCATCGTGTTAAGCCTGATCGCGGGGCTGTTGATGGGGAGCTTTTATCCCCTGGTTGCCCACGCGATGAAAGGCGCTTCCGAAGCTCCCGCGCCCGGCCCTTATGCGATTTCGTTCTTCTTTGCCATTGGCGTGCTGCTCTCCACGGTGCCGGCAAACCTGCTGCTGATGGCGAAGCCGCTCGATGGCAAACCGCCTGTCGCCGGCGGAGACTACTGGCGCGCGCCGTTGGGGTGGCATGCGGCAGGCGTGCTGGGCGGAGCTATCTGGTGTACCGGGGCAGTGGCGAACTTTGTGGCCTCGGAAGGGCACCTGGTGGGACCGGCGGTCTCTTACTCCATCGGCCAGGGAGCTACCATGGTTTCAGCGCTGTGGGGTGTATTTGTGTGGCGTGAATTCGCAGGCGCTCCGCGGTCGGCGCGGCTGTTATTGGTGATGATGTTTGTCTTTTTCGCGCTTGGACTGGGCGCGGTGGCGCTAGCTCCGCTGTATTGAGGACTGGATGATGACTGAGCTGCGCAAATCGATTGTCGTGGTCGGCAGCATCAATATGGATCTGGTAACGCGGACTCCGCAGATTCCCATCGCCGGACAGACTTTGATCGGAACCGACTTCACCACCACCCCCGGAGGCAAGGGCGCGAACCAGGCCGTAGCCGCGGCGCGGCTCGGATATCTGGTGAAGATGGTGGGGGCCGTGGGCGCGGATGTCTTTGGCGAATCGCTCATTGCCAATCTGATGAGCGCCGGCGTAGGCACCGGCGCAGTAGCGCGAGTGGCCGGACCGTCAGGCGTCGCACCGATCATTGTGGCGGATAGCGGAGAAAACTGCATCGTGGTGGTTCCAGGCGCGAACGGCAAAGTTGACTGCGCAACCATCGAACGGCATGCGGACTTGATTCGCTCGGCCGGCATGGTGCTGTGCCAGTTGGAACTCCCATTGGAAACACTTCTTTGCACGCTCGCAATCTGCGCGGATGCGGGAGTGCCGGTGATGCTCGACCCCGCTCCTGCGGCGACCTTGCCTGACGAGGTTTGGAGCCGCGTGACATGGTTCACGCCCAATGAGACGGAAGCCGCGTTTCACCTTGGAAACGGCATCGAGCCCGAGCAGGCGGCGCCTGAGTTGCTGGCGCGAGGATTGAAGGGCGTGGTGCTGAAGCGCGGCAGCGAGGGAGCTTACGTGGCCGCCGCCGGTGGCAAAGCGGCCTGGGTGCGGCCTTTTGCGGTGCAGGCCGTGGATACGGTCGGCGCGGGCGATTGCTTCAACGGTGCGTTTGCGGTGGCGCTTCTTGAAGGCTGCGATCCGTGGGCGGCAGCGCGGTTTGCCAGTGCGGCGGCGGCCATCTCCGTGACGCGGCCGGGGGCCCAGGCGTCCATGCCATCTCGGGCTGAAGTGGATGCGTTTCTCGCAAACCACTAAGGCAGTTCTCCAATTGACGTAGATGGATTTGAAAGGGCACGGCTTTAAAGCCTGCCCTGAAGCGCAGTCGAAGGGTGTCGCACGCGTCAATTTCTTTGTGAAAGGGCACGACTTTAGTCGTGCCGCAAACGTCGCAAGAATCGCTGGGCTTTAGCCTCTGAGGGATGCCTTTCGCGGCGCCAGACCATTTATGAGGCAGCCGCTAAGCTCAAGTTGCGATCCCGCGCTGTTCATCATTTTTTAATCGGAAACGAGCACTGGCCAGAAGCTGGATTGGCTATGTTCGCAATGCATCATGGCGCATCTAAGCACAGGAAGCGCGACCAGTAGAACTTCAAATTGAGTGCAGAGGTGAAAACATGGGTGAGACGGTAGTCACGAAGGCCACAGACGGCCATGAGCTTGATTTATATGTAGCGCGGCCGAAAGGTGAACCGGTTGCCGGGCTGGTGATAATCCAGGAGATTTTCGGAGTGAATCGGCATATTCGCTCGGTTGCCGACGGATATGCAAAAGATGGATTCCTCGTCGCGGCTCCGGCGCTGTTTGACCGCGTGGAGAAGGGCGTCGACCTTACCTACGAAGGCGCCGATGCGCAAAAAGCCATGGAGCTGATGCAGAAGATCGACGTCGATGAGGCGCTGATCGATGTGAACGCGGCGCTGAACTACGTGCGCGAAGAGACCGGCAAAAAGTCAGGTGTGATTGGCTATTGCCTGGGCGGGCTGCTGGCGTGGCTCAGCGCGGCGCGGCTGCATCCCGATGCAGCCGTGGGATATTATGCCGGACGCATCGGCAACTATGCGGCCGAGACGCCGAAGGTTCCTGTGCAATTGCATTTCGGCAAGCTCGACACGCACATTCCGGCAGAGCAGGTGGAGACGGTGCATGCCGCGCACCCCGAAGTGGAGATTCACTGGTATGACGGCGCGGGCCATGGTTTCAACTGCGATATGCGCGCAAGCTACAATGCGGAGGCCGCGGCGCAGGCACGCAAGCGCGCACTGGCATTCCTCAAGAAGCATTTGACATAGGGCCCTGAGTCTTAGATTCGCAAAGAAAAGGCTGTCATCCTGAGCAGCCAAAAACTAAGGCTGTCATTCTGAGCGAGTCCGCCGCGGCGGACGAGTCGAATGCCTGCCCTGAGCGAAGGGAGCAAAGCGACCCTAGTCGAACGGGAACCTTCAGCTGGGACCTTCGATTTATGCAGCGAACTTTAGATTCACCACGCCTGGAACCGGTCTCATAAGTGGCTTTGTAAAAGGGCACGACTTGAGGCGTGCCGGAAACATCGCGTAAATCGCTGGGCTTTAGCCCCTGAGGGACGTCTTTCGCGGTGCGAGGCCATTTATGAGACAGCTTCGAGTGGTGGTCGCCGTAGCTGAACAAGTTTGCCATTCCGACCGAAGCGAAGCGGAGTGGAGGAACCTGCATTTTCTTTGCTCATGATGCAATGAATGTTGAATTTCACTTGAACAGACTTCAGACTCAACTAAACTTCGCGCCGCATTACGCGACTTCGTTTTCAAGCGTGCCAACGGGCTCAATGGTGATGCGGATGCGATCGCCGTGGGCCAGCGTGAACGAACTGGGTGGGACAATGCCGGTTCCGGTCATCAGAAAACAACCGACAGGAAATGCATTGTCACGCAACAGATATTCGATCAGCGTTTTCGGGTCGCGCTTCAACTCGGTGAGCGCCACGGAGCCGGAGAATTCGATTCTTCCATGGCGCAGGATCTCGATCTCGATTTCAGTGGAGTGCGGCAACGGACCCTGGCTGACCAGAATGCCAGGGCCCAATGCGCAACTGCCGTTGTAGACCTTGGCTTGCGGCAGGTAGAGCGGATTTTCGCCTTCGATGTCGCGCGAGCTCATGTCGTTGCCGATGGTGTACCCGATGATGGCGCCTTTCGGGCTCACCACGAGTGTCAACTCAGGCTCCGGCACAGACCAGTGCGCATCGGCGCGAATGCGCACCTTGCCGCCGGCGCCCACGGTGCGGCTGGCGGTGGATTTAAAAAATAGTTCAGGCCGCTCCGCCGAGTAGACGCGGTCGTAGAAACTCCCTCCGCCCGCGTCCTTCGCTTCTTCCATGCGCGCGCCGCGGCTGCGGAAATACGTCACTCCCGCGGCCCACACTTCCTGTTGGCCGATGGGCGCGAGCAGTTCCGATGCGTTGATTTCCGGCGTGGGAGATTGCGTTGCGATTTGGCCGAGGAGAAAACCCGGCAAATCTTCACGAGCCAGGAGCACGTCGAGCGTGAGGCCGATCAGGGGATAGTATTGGCTATCTTCTTCAACGAAACATCCGGCAGCGGTGCGGTAAAGCTTCACGGCGGCGACGCCCTCCTGCGGTTGCCTTCATGGTACATGGCAAGGTGCGGGTTGAAGGATCGGGTGCAGATTTGTCGGCTCCCACCCTTGAATCACAAGACGATTCAAGGATGGGGCGCGCGGCACATATCCGGTTCATGCTCTCCCACCCGAGCGGAGCTTGGATGGGGCACCCGATATTCGTCTTCGCGGCTACTCACACCAGGCGTCGAACTTCCCTGCCCTGACGGCGGCTGAGAGTGCCTCAATGTCCGGGGCGAGCGAGCGGTCTTTGTCGAGATGGGAAACGACCTCGCGCACGGCGGCGTGGGCGCGCTCGATTTCGCGGCTGGGCCGTAGCGGCCGGCGGAACTCCACGCCCTGCGCAGCGCACATCAATTCAATGGCCACAATGCGCTCGGCGTGTTCCACAATTTGTCGTAGCTTGAGCGCTCCGGTCATGCCCATGGAGACATGATCTTCTTTGCCTCCATCGGTGGGGATGTTGCCGGTGGATGCAGGATGGGAGAGCACCTGGCACTCGCTGATAAGCGCCGCGGCGACGATCTGCGCCATCATGAATCCCGAAGAGAGGCCCGGATCGGGCGAGAGAAATGCGGGCAGGCCCTCGTTGATGTCGGGATTGAGCAGGCGGTCGATGCGCCGCTCAGTGATACCGGCCAGATCGGTAACGGCCAGAGCTGCGTAATCGAATGCGTAGGCCAGTGGGGCTCCGTGAAAATTTCCCCCCGAGAGCACGGCTCCGCCGTTTTGAGTTTCGGATAAGAGCTCTGGAAATATAAGCGGATTATCGGTTGCCGAGCCGGCCTCGATTTCGAGCACGCCAGCCACATGAGTCAACACATCGCGCACAGCGCCATGCACCTGAGGCATGCAGCGCAGGCAATAGGCGTCCTGTACGCGCTTGTCGTGCGTGCGATGCGATTCGCGAATCTCGGAGTCGTCGAGAAGCCGGACGAGATGAGCCGCCGAGGCAATTTGGCCGGCGTGCGGGCGCACAGCTTGAATGCGCGGGTCAAAGGCAGCAGGCGTGCCCATCAGCGCCTCCAGCGACATGGCGCCGGCAAGGTCGGCAAGTTGAACGACACGGCGCGCGCGAGCCACGGCCAATGCACCGACAGCCGTCATGGCCTGGGTGCCGTTCAGCAATGCCAGACCCTCTTTCGCCGCCAGTTGCATCGGTTGCAATCCTGCGCGGCGCAGTGCTTCGCCGCCGGGAAGGCGCTCGCCGCGATAAAAGGCCTCGCCTTCGCCGATCACGACGAGAGCGAGGTGAGCCAGGGGTGCTAGGTCGCCGCTTGCGCCGACTGAGCCCTTTTCGGGGATCACTGGATGTACTCCGGCGTTGAGCAGCGCAACGAGCAGTTCGAGCAACGCGGGACGAACGCCGCTGAATCCCTTCGACAGTACGTTGGCGCGCAACAGGAGCATGGCGCGTGCTTCGCCCTGGGAGAGCGGGTGTCCAACGCCGCCCGCGTGGCTGCGGACGAGGTTGAACTGGAGTTCAGCCAACTTTTCGGGCGGAATGCGCACGTCGGATAGTTTGCCGAAGCCGGTGTTAACCCCATAAACCGTCTGGCCGGCAGCGAGAATCTGTTCAATCAAGGCCCTGCTCTGCGTCACGCGGGCAACAGCATCGGAAGCAATCGAAACAGGACAGGCAGTAAGTGAAACAGCTTCAATCTCCACCAGTTGAAGAGGCTGGCCATCGAGGACCACGGTTTCCATGAGCCCAATGTTAGGCCGGGGCGAGCCTTCGGTACAGATTGGATCAATACCATGTCCGCGTTCTCGATGTCGATTCGTCTATACTTGACCACGATGACAATGGATTCCACTACGCTTCTCGATAGCTATGGACGAGAGCTCCTCGACGAGTTACAGGTAAATGCGCGTTTGAGCCTGGCTGAACTGGGCCGGCGTATTGGACTCTCACCGACTGCGACAACAGAGCGGCTGAAACAAATGGAGGAACTGGGCATCCTGCGCAGATACACCATCGACATTGACCGCGAAGCGCTGGGCCTGGAGGTGATGGCGTTCATTCGCATGAGCTGTGGTGGGCAGAACTATCATCGGCTGCTTGAGTACGTGCAGACCCTGGAGGAAGTGCGCGAGTGTCATCACCTGACCGGCGGAGACGATTTTCTGTTGAAGGTGACGACTACGAACATGGCCGACCTGGAGGCGCTGATTGAGGCATTGCTGCCCTATGGCAATCCCGTGACGAGCCTCGTCCTCTCGTCACCGGTGGAGCATCGCAAGTATGCGGTCACCGGCAAGCTGATCACGGTGACCAAGAAGCGTTCTCGGCGTCGCTGAGGCTGTCTCAATCCGGGAACACCGATATATAGTGTTGGCGGGACGCTTTCCTCATTTGTACCATCGCTCATTCCTGATCTCATGGGCAGATACTTCTGCGCTGCCATTCGGTCAATTTGAACGCAACCTTTGAAATGGAGTTTCGACACCATGGATCTGACTCGAAGAGACTTTGCCAAACTGGGCGCCCTGGGACTGGCAGCCCGATTCACACCTTCGCTCGACGCACAGACGAGTGAGAAGAAAACCGACTACGCGGTGATCGGGCTGGGCCGCATTGCAGGGCATTTTATGCCGGGGTCGCGCAGCACGACCAATTCGCAGATTACGGCGCTGGTGAGCGGACATCGCGACAAGGCCGAGCGAATTGCAGCGGAGTACGGCATTCCGACGAATTCCATTTACAACTACGAAAACTTCGACAGCATCGCGGAGAACAAGGCGGTGGATGCGGTGTACGTGGCGCTGCCCAACTCCATGCATGCCGAGTACACCATCCGCGCGGCCAAGGCCGGGAAGCATGTGCTGTGCGAGAAGCCGATGGCGACCAGCGTCTCGGATTGCGAAGCGATGATTGTGGCCTGTAAGGCGGCCAACGTGAAACTGATGATCGCCTACCGCTGCCACTATGAGCCGACCAATTTGAAAGCAGTCAAGCTGATTCGCGACGGCGCACTGGGCCAGGTACTGGCGATTGAGAGCTCGTTTGGCTTCAACATCAAAGCCGGCGAATGGCGGCTCAGTAAGAAGTTGGCCGGCGGCGGCCCGCTTTATGATGTCGGCATTTATTCGCTGAATGCTTGCCGCTACCTGACCGGCGAAGAGCCGCGAGACATCGCCGCATTTGCTTCGGTCATCGACCACGACGGCAGGTTCAACGAGGTCGAGGAGAATGTTTCGTGGACCATGAAATTCCCCTCGGGCATCGTCGCAAGCTGCAATACGACGTATGGCGCACCGATGGACGGCTTCTTCCGCGTGCATGGGTCAAAGGGCTGGCTCGAAGTGGACCAGGCCTTTGTATACGAAGGGCTGCATTTACGCGCCGAGTTCGCCGGGACGCAGTTGGATGAGCCCAATCCAGCCAAGGACCCTTCCCACTTTCAAGCGGAGGCGGAACACTTCTCACATTGCCTGCAAAACGGATCGGAGCCGCAGTCCCCGGGAGAAGAAGGACTGCGCGATATGGGCTACATCACGCAGATCTACAAGTCCGCGGGAATCGCTGTTTAGAGCCAGAGTTGCTACTTCACCATGCTCTGAAAGAGCGATGACTTGAGCAGGCTGTCAAACCCGGTGTCCGTGGTGGCGAAATGAACTAAAAGCTGCCCCGCGCTGGAGGAGATATCCGTCGCGGCCAAAGCCTGCTTCTCCGAATCCGACCCGCTCATCTTGCGATAAAGCACGGCTGCATTCATCAATGATGAAACCGTCGCCGCTGCAAACGTGTCTCCCGTCGAAATCGTCAGGTCGAACTTGACTCCATGCTGAAAGTCCATCCCATACCAGGAGTCAACCAGGCGCTGGCGCACCGAATCGAAATCCGTCACCGAGCCGGCTTCGCCCAGGATCTGTTTCATCATCGTCTGGGTGCCCTTCTGGTCCAGAATGCTCCACAGCGGCGAGTAATCGATCGACTTCATCGCATCCATCATCGGAGCATTGGTCAACATGCTCGGTGCAAGTCCGTCGCGAACATCGAGGGTCTGCTTCACCGCCTCGATGCTTCCAAACACCATGGTGGAGGGGTCCACAAAGCACAGCACCATGCCGGTCCGCCCCATGGGATAAATGCGGTTGGTGCGTACGACCGTGGCGTGCACTTTCTGCTTGCGCAAATTGGCGAGAATATCGTCAACCGAGAATTGGCCTTGTGCGATGCCCACCGTGTCCAACTGGTCCGTCGATCCCTTGGCACGAAAGAGCGCAAAAGCCAGATCGTCAACATCGTGGTTGTCGTTGATACCGGACTTGCGCAGTGCATCGTCAAACTGCTTCAGATCGGGCGGCATCACGCGGTCACGCAGTTGCATCGCCGTGTCGGAGTTTTGCATGGCCCGGTAGTCAATCACCACCAGCTGCTGCAGGTCGTGCGGAATCGCCGCGCGCGCGTCACCCGATAACTGCGCAGCGTGCGCCGGAAGCACAATGGCCACCAACGTCGCTGCAATCGAAAGTCGAACAAGTCTTCTGAACAAATCATCCTCCGGGAATGCGGCTGTAGCTTGAAAGGTTTGCCTGGCGCTTGGCCAACGGCCTTTTCCGGCCATTGCGCTCTGGTGCGCCCTCAACAAAGACCATCGGGATTGCCCGATCACTTTGCGGTCTGTCCAATTCGAAGTGCCCGACCGCATCCTGAGCACCGCAAACAACTTCGCCGCACGGTCTCACAATTCACTGCATTGTCCGCATTCCTGCATATCAATTCTACTCTGTAGCAAGTTTAAAAGGGCTCATCCCAAACTCTCTGCGCGGGTACTATTGTTCCGGCCACGCAAGCGGAGCAGCAAGACGCTGTTCCAGGATCTTGGTATCAAAATCGAACCCGATTAACTGACGCATCCACTCGCTTTCCCGCTCGCAGGCAGCCTCGGGAACCAGGCCGATTACTTCCCCTTCAACCAGCGCCGCTTTGTGGCGCAACGCGAGTCGGGAGACCGCACTGTAGACATTCGAGATCGGAGTCGCTTCAAAGTCGGTAATGTTCATTGAAAGCTGGGCGCGGCCGTGGGCCAGCAGGCCCATGGCCTTCACTCCCTTCATGCCACCCGAAGCGGCGCGAATCTCGCGGGCAATGGCGCGCACCATCGCAACATCCGTCGAGTCGAAGTAGAGGTTATAAGTCACAAGAAACTTGCGCGCTCCCACGGCGCACGCACCGGCGGTGGGATGAAGCCCGGGACCGCCAAGATCGGGGCGTCGCGCCGCCTCTTTGCGAACCGAATCCCGCAGCCCCTCGAACTGCCCGCGACGCACGTCTTCGAGATTGGCGCGGTCGGGCCGTGCCGCGGCCGCTTCATAAAAATAAACAGGAATGCCAAACCGTCGCCAGATCTCCAGGCCTGCCTGACGCGCCAGCATGACACACTGTTCCAGCTTGACGCCGGTAATGGGAACAAAAGGAATAACGTCTGCCGCTCCGATGCGCGGGTGAATCCCCTGCTGACGGGTCAGGTCAATCAACTCGGCCGCTTTCCCGGTTCCTCTTACGGCCGACTCGACCACGCCCGAAGGGCTTCCTGCGATCGTGACCACTGAGCGGTTGTGGTCCGCATCCATCGACCAATCCAGTAAGTGGACTCCGTCAACGCGCATCGCGGCCACAATGGCCTCGACTCGCCGCACGTCTCTCCCCTCAGAGAAGTTGGGAACGCATTCGACTAGCTGGTCTTTCTGGTCTTTCATCTTATTTCCAGAATGTGTATCCAACCTGTACCTGGATGCTGGCGTTAACGCCCGGGTTGTGATCTCCAAGGGAGGCCGAGGAGATGTGGACGGCGTTTACACCGAGATCGATTGATCGCTTCGGCCGTGTGAATACGTGAATACCGATGCCGCCCTGCGGAGAGAAGTTGAAGACCGAAGTTCCGCCGGGTGTACCGTGAGGCACAAGTACATCGGGCGGGAATTTATGCGTGGTATAGACCAGACCGCCGGCCGCCTGAAACCACGGCTGAATGCGCCGCGAACGGGTAAGGAAGTTCCAGCGAAAGATCACCGGCGTCAGGCTCAGGCCGGTATAGGTTCCGCCGCCAATGGGCTCGGCATAGGTCACGCCCTGATAGACGAAAGTCTGTTCGTGCGGTGCCGGAGTGAAAGCCAGCCAAAGCGGCATGATGTTTCCGCCAAGCTCGAACTGCCCGGTGAGAATGCCCGCGTGCAGGACGGGGGTCATCGGCTTGGCCAATTGAAAGCCGGCCCAAAGGAATTTGAAATCGGAACGGTCGCCCACCCCGGTGCCCCAGTTGACAAACGGGCCGTATTCCCAGCTTCTGGCATCCCGTACCTGTGCCACCGGGTTTGCTCCCGAACTGTCCCGGACCTGGGCGCCGGCCGTTGCAGCCACGGCGAAAATCAACAAGAAAAGCTTTGCGGTTCCGGTCAACGTTTTTCCCTTCTGCAGTACAAGGTTGCAAGGTTCCACAAAAAGGCCGCCACGACTGGGCGGCCTCTTCTCATGCCCGTTCGACGCTGAATCAGCCGGCGACCTGCTCCATCTGCTCGGCGTCCATGTCGAAATTTGAATAGACGTTTTGTGTGTCGTCGAAGTCTTCCAGGGCCTCAAGCAGTCGGATCATCTGGCCTGCTGCCGTGCCTTCGAGCTTCGTATAGGTGGAGGCGATCATAGTCACTTCGCTCATCACTGTGGGAATATTCGCCGCCTTGATTGCCTTGAGAACTGCCTCATAGGCGCCCGGCTCGGTGATGATTTCCCAGTTCTCGCCTTCGTCGTTCAGATCTTCACCGCCGTGCTCCAGCACGATGTCCATCAGCTTCTCTTCGCTTGCTGCGGACTTCTCAACGGCGATCAAGCCCTTTTTCGAGAACATGAACCGCACTGAACCGGTCTCGCCGAGATTGCCGCCGTTTTTCGAAAATGCATGCCGAATCTCACTCACCGTGCGGTTTCGGTTGTCGGTGAGCACTTCGACGATGATGGCCACGCCGCCGGGGCCGTAGCCCTCGAACGTGATCTCTTCGTAGTTAACGCCTTCCAACTCGCCGGTGCCGCGCTGGATGGCTCGCTTGATGTTCTCTTGCGGCATGTTTTCCGCTTTGGCCGCCAGAACCGCGGTCCGCAGGCGGGGGTTGCCGTCAGGATCACCGCCGCCGCTCTTGGCAGCGATGGTAATTTCCTTGATCAGGCGTGTGAATATCTTGCCGCGCTTGGCATCCAGCGCGCCCTTCTTGTGCTTGATTGTGGCCCATTTCGAATGGCCGGACATGGAAACCTCAGTGGTCGTGAAGATGCCGGCGCGGAACCGCGCCTGACCTTGTGAGTATATCACCGGCAAGCCTCACCAAATGCAGCAGACAGAGGTGGGTCCTGTCGTAAGTTGGCCTGTTTTGAAAGGGCACGACTTCAGTCGTGCCGTAAGTGCCGTAAACGCGTGAGGGCTTCAGCCCCTGAGGGATGCCTTTTGCAGGCGACATACTTCTCCACTATTCGTCAGACACCGCCTAAAGTCCGGGCGCATTTTGCAGCATTTTCGGCACGGCTGAAACTGCTTGCGGGAACTCGATAACTGAGGAAGGCGGGGGTTTTGACCCCTCGTAAGGCCTGCTCAACCAATCAGGGCTTTAGCCCCGGACGTACACATTCCGCCATTTTCGTGCAAAATCCCCCTTTTCCGCAACATGTGAAAGTGTGCATCAGAACCCTTCCAGACGCAGATAAGTCGTGATGAGCTGCTGTCCCCAGAGCGCGCTGATAATGCCGCCGATGCAGAGGAATGTGCCGAGGGGAAGCTTGGTCATGGACCATGTCTGCGCGGTGCGGCCGGCTTTTGGAGAGAGCAGCAGGGCGAGTGCGGCTACGGTTCCGAGAGGAACGCCGATCACGAACGCCAGCAGTGCGCCGGGAAAGCCCAGCCAGGCAGCGAGAAACGCCATCAGCTTGGCATCGCCGAGGCCGATGCCTTCCTGACGACGAAGAAGCCAATAAACCCAGCGGATGAGAAGGATGATACCGGCGGCGGCGAGAATGCCAAATAACGACCAAAGTACGACACCCCAGATGCCGAATGGTACGTTTGCCATCCCACTGGTCAGCGGCAGGCCTGTAAGGGCATCCACCTTCACCAGAAAGACAACCTTCAAGACGGAATAGGCGAATCCCAGTGCGATGCCCGGAAAGGTGAGCATGTTGGGAAGCCAGAGATGCTCGGCATCGAGAGCCGCCAAAGCCACCAGAAGCCAGAGCAGGAGAAGAGTGCAGAGTGTATTCGCCAGATCGTAGTAGATGAGCGCAACCGGCAAACGCGGGTCAAGCGCCTGGCTCATGAATCGCCAGGCGGGAATCGTCCATAGGACCCCGACGGACAACTCCACCAGCGGATACCGCCAGCTAATTGGGTTGCGGCAGGTGCGGCATCGGCCACGCAGCGCCAGCCAGCTCAGTAACGGAACGTTCTCCCACCAGGCGAGCGTGCGGCCGCAGTTGCGGCAATGGGAGCGCGGCTCGACCAAGCTCTCGCCTTCCGGCCAGCGGCTCAGGCACACGTTGAGGAAGCTGCCGAAGGCGAGCCCGAGAAGGCCCGCGAATAGCGTGCCGAGAATGCGAATCATGCGCGTGTCGAGTATACGTGGGTTAAGACGCCAGGCTGATCGACGACGCTCTCAATCAGATGTCTTTTCCCGCGTCGGACACGGCGTCCGCGCATCTATGGGAAAATGGATACTTCCGCTTCATTTCACACTACAGTAACCACGCTATAGGTTACTAGCAGGTAGGGGGTAGGGGGGTGGTTTCCCTTCAAAAAACCCTGCGCACAGAGTGGTAGCGATTTCGATCGTACACAGATTACGGAAATTATCTGCAACAGTCTTTGTTCTGCGACAAAGAATGATTCGCGGCCGCTTGCCGCTTCCATTTTTGTTCCGGCCTTGCCGAGCTGTTCGAGACGAGACGGATATAGGTTCATGCTTTCCGACCCAAGCGGAGCTTGGATGCGGCACCCGGCCGCGCAGCTATTGCCCTTTCGCGGTTTCTTTCTCCCTGGCTTCGCGCAACTTGTCGTGGGCCAGCTTTTCGGCAGTCGCCAACGCATCGTCGGCCTTGACGGCAACATCGGGAGTGACGCCGGTGCCTTCCCAATCCTTCTGGGTCACAGGATTGATCGGCCGGCCTTCGGGAACGCCGATCATGAAGTGGTCGTCGATGCGATGGCCGGATACCGGGTGCGCGCCGCCGCCGGTTGTTTCGCCGACAAGTGTCGCGCGCTTTTGCGTCTTCAGGTCGTAGCAGAACTCCTCGCCGCCGGAAAAGGTGCGGTTGGATGTGAGCACGAACACCGGCTGGGCGGCCAGGCGCTGACCGGGCAGGTAAGGCAGCGTCCAGTACTGGGTCGTCTTGTCGCCCTTGCGAAAGTAGAGATCGTTGAGGTGGGTCGGCTCGCTGAAAACATAAGAGGCCACCATGTCTACCATTTTTGGATCGCCTCCGCCGTTGTCGCGCAGGTCAAAGATCAGAGCGTCCACATGCGCCAGGAAGTTCATCGCGGCTACGACGGTGGGGCCGCACCAGTCAGGCGGCGCGAACATGTTGAACTTGACGTAGCCAATGTTGCCGGGCAGGATTTCGACCTTCTTCCATCCGCAGTTTTCGCGCTCCATGTCTTTGTGGAAACGCGCTTCATCTTCCGGCGATGGACCGCCTCCTTCGTGCTCCGGCGGGATCTTGAAGGGTGCATAGTTGACGTGCAGATGCCGGTCATGGGTGACGGCTTGCATGTCGTCGGTGAGCTTCGCCGCAAATGCGCTGCCGTCGGTGGTCTTGTCATAATCGCCTGCCTTTTGATGCGCGAGGACGGCATCAGCCATTTTTTGAGCGCCATCCGGATAGATGTAGTACTCCTTCAACTGGGCAATGGCTCCATCGATCACGCGCCCGCGCTCAGCCGCGTCAAGGGTGATGTCTTCCTCCTTGGTGCCGGGAGGAATGGCGCGCAGGCCCAGATTTTCAACTTTGCCGGAGGCCGCGTCCTTGATGGTGAGCGAGCCAAGAGCAACCGTAGAGCTGTTCTTCTCGCGAACGTGAAACCGAATCACGAGGGGCTGACTGTTGTCGACGGAGATCAGATCGAACCCGCCGGTCTGATCGTGAAAGGCCATCATCTGGTCAGCGTTTTCGGCCGGCTCGTAAGTCTTGATATATGCGTCGACCTTGCTGCGGTCGCCACTGTTGAAGGCGTCGAGCCAGGCTGAGAGTGTGTGACCGGCGGGCGTATCGGGAATGGCTGTGGTTTGAGCAAAACTGGACGCAGCGCAAAAAAGAAGGAGGGTGAGGAACCTGCGAAGCATACGATGACCTCCGGCGAAGTTGAGGTACAAACCGAGATACAAAACAGGGTAAGTTTTTGCTGCTTCGGGGAAACGAAGCGGACCGAATAGCGGTTAGACGTGGGTTGCCGTCGAAGCTCATCCGCCGGTTAGAATGAAAACACATGGACGCCCCGCCTGCCAGTCCAAATCCAAAGGCATCCCCGGACAATTCGTTAACCGATCCGGCGCGGGCGGCCGCGCTGTTTGAGCAGTCGGTGGCCATTATGGCGCGGCTGCGCGCTCCGGGCGGCTGCCCCTGGGACCGCGAACAATCCTTCGACACCATCCGCAAATACACGCTGGAAGAGACGTACGAGGTCTTCGACGCCATTGAGCGCCGCGACTTTCCGCATCTGGCCGAGGAACTGGGCGATCTGCTGCTGCAGGTGCTGTTCTACGCGGAGATGGCTGCCAACGAAGGCCACTTCACGATTGCCGATGTGCTCGACCACCTGAACCGGAAGCTGGTTCGGCGGCATCCGCACGTGTTTGGCGAGGAGGCTTCGCGGGCTGCGGGCAATCGGGCCGACGTGGATGCGGAGGTGGAGGGCTCGTCGGCTGCCGTGCTGCGCAATTGGGAGGAGATCAAAGCCGCTGAAAGGGGGCCGAAGGCGCTCGTGAGCCCTGAAACATCGCAGGCGCCTTCGAGACTCGATACGGTGCAGCGCGCGATGCCGGCGCTGGCTGAGGCCGCCAAGCTGGGCGCCAAAGCGCGCAAGGCCGGATTCGACTGGCCGGACTGGCGCGATCTGCTGCCCAAGCTCGCCGAGGAACCGCGGAGCTGGAAGCCGAAGCGGCCTCGGCCGATCCGGCGCGCAAACCGGCCGTCGAGGCCGAGCTGGGCGATCTGCTGTTTACGGTGGTGAACCTGGGCCGCCATCTGGGCGTGGATGCGGAGATGGCTTTGCGCGGGTGCAATCTGCGTTTCCGGCAGCGCTTCAACGAGATGGAGATAGCCTCGGCGAGGCCGCTCGAAGAGCTGTCGCCCGACGAGCTGGAAGCGCTCTGGGTCAAAGCCAAACGAAAACTGAATTCCGCGCCATTCGGGATCGACCGGGCGAGCTGGAGCGGGAGCCATGATCGTGATCCGCAATTGCCAGGGACTCGACGAACTGGAGGCCTGCGTTCAGCTCCAGGTGGAGACCTGGGGCTACGACGACAGCGACGTGATTCCGCGCAAGGCGTTTCTGGTGGCGCAGAAGATCGGCGGACAGGTGATTGGCGCATTCGACACGGAGCTGCCCGGCGCCGCTCCGAATGGCCACCCGGAATCGCTGGTCGGTTTCGCCATGTCTTTGCCTGGAGTGAAAACCGGAAACGGAGAGCCGCAATCTTATTTGCACTCGCACATGCTGGCGGTGCGCGACGCATATCGCAATCGCGGGCTTGGCGCACAACTCAAGCTGGAACAACGGCGCGAGGCGCTTTCGCGCGGAATTCGGCTCATGGAGTGGACCTTCGATCCGCTGGAAATCAAGAATGCTTATCTAAATATCCACAGGCTAGGTTCGATCGTCAGGCGCTACCGCGTCGATTTTTATGGTGTATCCTCATCTCGACTGCAAGGTGGGCTGCCGACGGACCGTCTGGTGGCCGAGTGGAATCTCGACTCGCCGCGTGTGAGGCAACTCTTGAAGGCCGCCCAAGAGCCGAACATACGATTGAGGAACGCATTCTGGTTCCGGCCTCCATCTACCAGTGGAAGGCCTCAGAAGCGGGCCGGGAACGAGCCCTCGCCGTTCAGTTGGAGAACCGCCGCAAGTTTCAACAGGCATTTTCCCAGGGTTTGGCCGTTCTTGGCTTCGTCCGGGATGCGGAAGGAAATGGAATCTTCGAACTGGGCCCCCTCACCCAGACGGAGTTGCCTTGAAGTACGGGATAGAAATCAATCGCTCGAAAATGATTGACGCAACTTCACTGCATATGGTCATAGTCCAAGGAGTCCCGGAAACATGAGAATTGATGCAATCATCCTGCGCGAACTGCACCTGCCGCTGGTGCGTCCTTTTGAAACCAGCTTTGGCGTCACCCGCGACCGGCGAATTCTGCTGGCCGGAGATCCACTCAGAGGGCCTGATCGGCTGGGGCGAGTGCACGGCCGGCGAGCGCCCGCATTTTTCCGGCGAGTCGACCGACACTGCATGGCAGGTGATGGTCAACGAGCTGGGGCCGATGCTGGCCGCCGAGCGTCCGGAGCATGGCGGCGATTGCCCGCGCATCTTTCACCAGGTGCGCGGCAACCGCATGGCCAAGGCGACGCTCGAAAACGCGATCTGGGATCTTGAGGCGCAGCGCGAAGGCATTTCGCTTTCGCAGCTGCTGGGCGGCGTGCGCGAGACGATTCCGTGCGGCGTTTCGCTGGGCATTCAGTCGTCGATTCCCGAGCTGCTGGCGATGATCGAGCAGGAACTGGCCGCCGGCTATCAGCGCATCAAGCTGAAGTGCAAGCCGGGCTGGGATGTGGAGGTCTTTGAGCAGGTGCGCAACCGCTGGCCGGGGATCATGCTGAGCTGCGATGCCAACTCGGCGTACCGGCTGCGCGATGCGGATCACCTGGCCAGCTTCGACGCGTTCGATCTGCTGATGATCGAGCAGCCGCTGTGGCACGACGATTTCTACTACCACTCGATGCTGCAGAAGCGGCTGAATACGCCGATCTGCCTGGATGAATCGATTCGCAACCGGCGCGACGCGCTGGCGGCGATCGAGATGGAGTCCTGCCGGATCATCAACATCAAGCTGGGCCGCGTGGGCGGATTCTCTGAGGCCATCGCGGTGCACAATGCGGCGCAGGAGCGCGGCATTCCGGTGTGGTGCGGCGGCATGCTCGAGTCGGGCATCGGACGCTCGCACAACATCGCGCTTTCGACGCTGGAGAACTTCTCGCTGCCGGGCGATGTTTCGGCTTCGGCGCGCTACTGGCGCGAGGACATCATCGAGCCGGAAGTGACGGTGTCGCCGCAGGGCGAGATTGCGATTCCCGATACGCCGGGCCGCGGCTACGAGGTGCGCACGGACCTGATCGAGCGGCTGACGGTGCGCAAGGAAACGATTCGCGCGTTCGAGCTGGTGGGGTGAGACAGACATCTTTCTCAGCCGTAAGCACTCCGGCCGAAAACTCTCTAGAGCCCATCTCATAAATGGCTTTGTAAAAGGGCACGACTTTAGTCGTGCCGCAAACGTCTCGTAAATCGCTGGGCTTTAGCCCCTGAAGGACGTCTTTTGCGGTGCTAGACCATTTATGAGACAGCTCCTAGTATTACAACGTTAAGTGCTATGGACCGTGCGAGTGGCCCACCGCGACCCCGCAGTAAGCGCAGTTGCCTGTCCACGTGAAGAGTAAGTATTGGATTTCACGCCGAGTCCTTGGCAGGGTCCACCCAGAAGTTTTTTTTACGGCGCAAAGTTTCCAGGGTCAGGAAGGAGTGCGCCAGCATCACCAGGGTTACGTGATGGTGCCAGCCGTTCCAACTCCTTCCTTCGTAATGATCCAGGCCCAGCTCTTCCTTCAACTGATGGTAGTCTTGTTCGATCTTCCACCGGCACTTGGTGATGCGCACCAGGCGGCGCAGTGTGTAGCTGGGGGGCAGATCGCAGAAGAAGTATTTGATCGGTTCCTTCTCCGCTTCCGGCCACTCCACCAGTAGCCAGATTTCCTTGTGCGGCGGATCTCCATCGACGAATCCGTGGGACGGCTGTACCCGCAGAGCGAGGAAGCGTGACTCCAACCAGCCTTTGGTCCCCTCGCGCCAACGAACCTTCTTCCAGCCTTTGGCCTTCAGCGCCACGTCTTTCACCGAGCTCGGCCTTTGGTCCCCGTAGTCCCACCTCTTCGGGGGAGCGCCGCGCCCGCTATATTCCGGCACTTTGATCTTGGGCGCTTTGGCCCAGACTCCGGTTTGCGGCGCGATGCCCACTGCGTAGCGTAGACCTCGCTCTTCCAAACCTTCGCGAAACTCCGTGGCCTCGCCGTATCCCGCATCACCAAGCACAATCCGGTCCGGCAAGCCCCAACCTCGTGCTTGATCGAGAAGATCCAGCGCCAGTTCCCACTTTTTCTTGAAGACAACTTCTTCCGGAACCCCCGCCGCCTGGCGCCTCGCTGAGTCTTTCGTCCAACTCTCCGGCAGATACAATCGCCAGCCCAGAACCGCATTCCCCTGTTCGCCCACATGGTGCAGACTCACCGCTACCTGGCAATTGCCGGTTTTGCCCAGTGTCCCGGAATACTGCCGATCCACGCCCACCGAATCCTCGCCTTGTTTGGGAAACCCGGTGTCGTCCACCACCCACGCCGAATCCGGTTCCAACTCCGCAGTCATCCGCTTTCCCAACCGCGCCCAGACTTCCAGCCACTCCCAAGGGCTCTGTCCGACGAACTGCTGCATGGACTGCACATTCCCATCCGGCAGTCGGGCGGCCATCGGCTCGATCGATTTTCGTTCCCCGTCCTGAAGCAGGCCACGCACGTACAATTCGCCCCAATGCCGCCGCTCGCTGCGGCCCATCGGCTCCAGCAAGTCAAGCAGGAATCGCTCCAACCGCTGACGTGACTTGGCGATCTGATCCTCGGTCATGCCCGAACGTATCAATGTTTAAATCATAATGTCAATACTTAACGTTGTAATACTAGGGTCCAGTTTCTAAAGTTCGCATCAGAATTGATCTGTCATCCTGAGCGTAGTTTGGCCGGTTTTTCGGCCAAACGAAGTCGAAGGATCTGCGGTTGCTCTTTGCGACTTATGTCACGAACTTTTGAGACATCACACTAGCCCTGGTCGGACGCCTTCACGATTCGCCCATTTTCGCGATTTTCCGGCGGCGGGCGCTTGGCGACCAAAACGAATTTAACCAAGAGGATGGCACATGCTTACAGAGTCGCACTCACGAACCGATCACAGCCCTCGCAATCGCGGAACGAGGAACGGTTTTGCACGCGTTTTCTCCTCCGGTGCCGCGCATCGAGCGGTGGCGGCTCTGTTGCTGTTGGTTCCCGCGCTGGCGGGTTGTCATCGCGGAGGTTACACCGTAGTCGCAGGTGGTCAGGATACTTTGCAGTTGACCAGTTCGAGCTTTCAAGATGGCAGGATTCCCAAACAATTCACCTGCGACGGCGCGGATCTCTCGCCCCAGTTGGCTTGGACCGCGCCCCCACCGGCGACGAAAACCCTTGCGCTGATTGTCGTCGACCCCGACGCGCCCATGGGTGGATTTACGCACTGGGTGCTCTACAACCTGCCGGTCGCGGAGCATTCCCTGGCTGAAGGATTACCGACTCAGGCGCAGCTTCGCGACGGCTCACGCCAGGGTCGCAACGATTTCGGCAAGATGGGATATGGAGGCTCATGTCCTCCCCAAAATTCCGAACATCGCTATATCTTTGCGCTGTATGCGCTCGATACAACCCTCGATCTCCCGCCCGGCGCAACCAGAGATCAAGTTGAGAAAGCCCTCAAAGGACACGTCCTCGCTCACGGTCAACTGATAGCCCGCTACGCACGTTAGGACGCGGATCCTGCTCGTTCTCCTGCCCCTAAATTTCGCATCGAAAATGCCCTGTCATCCTTGCGACCAAAAATAAGGCTGTCATTCTGAGCGAGTCCGCCGCGGCGGACGAGTCGACGAACCTGCATTTGGGACGCTCGATCTCTGCAATTAACTTCAGGGACACACGAATAGCTAGTAGCGAGTGTCCTGAGTCTGAAATACGCAACACAAAACTGGCTGTCATTCTGAGCGAACGGGGCCCCGAACGTCCTTCAGTTCGGGGGTGGTGAGTCGAAGAATCCGCGGTTGTTCTTCGATGAACTTCAGACTCTCCACATTAGAACTAGTTGCGTAACTCGTGTTTTGAAAGGGCACGGATTTATCCGTGCCGTGGAAGTCCTGGGAATCGCGGGCTTTAGCCCCTGAGGAATGCATTTGCTGGGGACTGAGCGGTATTTATGCAACCAGCTAGTGTCCTGAGTCTTAAATTGGCTAAACAAAAAGCTGTCATCCTGAGCAGTCGAAAAATAAGGCTGTCATTCTGAGCGAGCGAAGCGAGTCGAAGAACCGGTAGTGGGACCTTCGATTTATGCAACGAACTACAGATTCACCACACTAGGTCTATGACCGTATAAATATGTACCTTTTTGATCACTTTCCTGACGTGCAAAAGGGCGCATAGTAGGGACATGCAAAGCTACCATCGTGTGCATGTTCAGTTGAAGAGGAAGGATCGGCAGCAGCTTGCCGCGATGCTGACGAAGGGACGGGAATCGGCGCGAGTGCTTGCGGCGTGCTTCGATTCTGCGCCAGCTCGACCAGTGGGCAGAAGGCGGCGCAGGTGGCGGCCAATGCTGGGCGTGGCTGCGAAAACGGTGCGAGCCGTTGCCCGGCGCTATGAGGAGGAAGGGCTGGAGTCGGCACTGTACGAAAAGGCCGAGGCCCGGCAAACAGCGAGCGCTGGACGTAGGCCAGAGCCAGCGGATCATCGCCATGGTGTGCGGTCCCGCCACCACAGGGGCATGGCGCGGTGGAGCGTGCGCCTGATCGCCGACCGAAGCGGTGAAGCGAAAGCTGGCGCCGCAGGTGGGCCGGGAGACGATCCGCATCCTGCTTCAGAGCCACGAACTGAAGCCGTGGCGGGAAAAAAATGTGGTGCGTCGCGGAACTGAATGAGGAGTACATCGCCCGCATGGAGGACGTACTCACGATATACGAAAAGCCGTTGTCGGAAAGGGAGCCGGTGGTCTGCGTGGATGAGAAGCCTGTGGTGCTGCACGCCGATGTCCGCCCGCCGCGGCCGATGCGGCCGGGACGGATTGCCCGGCGGGATTCGCGAGTACGAGCGGCGCGGCACGGCCAACGTTTTCTGCGGTGTCCAGCCCAAGGCGGGCGGCACTTTACCAAACCAACCGCGAACCGCTCCTCGCCGCAGTTCGCCGATTACCTGGTGGAGATCGTAGCCAGCTATCCGGAGGCCGACACCATCCACCTGGTGATGGACAATCTGAGTTCACATAACTCGCAAGGCGCTGGTGGACCGGTTCGGCGAAAAGATCGGCGGCCTGTTGTGGGAGCGTTTCACGGTGCACTACACACCGAAACACGGCAGCTGGCTGAACCAGGCGGAGATCGAGATCAGCCTGTTCTCCCGTCAATGCCTGGGCCGGACGCCGAATCCCATCACTGCCGGAATCTACAACGGGAAGCACAAGGCATGGAACGAAAGATGAACCGCGACCAAGTCACCATCAACTGGCAGTTCACGCGCAAAAGGCACGCCAGAAGTTCGGCTACAACAGAAACAAAATCACACGGTCAGAGACCTAGTAGCTAGGAGCTAGCAGCTAGCAGCGAGTAGTTGCGCTTCACACCGCCATTTCAGCACCCTTCGCCTCCTGTCCCAGTGCCGCCAGCCCCGCCAGCGCCAGTGCCACAACCACAACCGTGATCGCCAGCACCGGCGGATACGTTCCCCAATGCTCCGCGACAAGCGCCTGGGCCTTCCCGTTCCATGACGTGATCAGGCCGCCTAACTGGTAAGCGAGCCCTGGAGCGGTGGCGCGCACCTGCGCAGGCGACAGCTCCGTGAGATAGGCAGGTACAACTCCCCACGCTCCCTGAACCATGAACTGCATCAACACCGCACCAGCGCCAAGCGTGAAGGCCGAATGCCCATAGGCCCACAGGGGGATGATCGGAATCGACAATAACGTCGCGGTAATAATGGCTCGCTTGCGGCCCCATCGCTCCGATAAGGCCCCAAACACAAAACCCCCGGCAATCGAGCCCAGCCCATACAGCACGCCAATCAAACCCACCGTCGCTGGATTGAGCTTCACCTGCACCTCAAGAAACGTCGGATAAACATCCTGGGTGCCATGCGAAAAGCTCATAAACGCCGTCATCAGCAGCACCAGAAAGAGGAACCTTGGAAGAAACTCCATGAGATGCGCAGGGATCAATCGACCAACCCGTTTCTCGCGGCGTTTCGCAGCCCCGGCCAGCCAAACCGGTGACTCCTCGACTCGGGTCTGCACATACAGCACCAGCAGCGCGGGCGACGCGCCGATGATGAAAAGCCCGCGCCATCCGATCCAATGAAAGAAGAGCGCAAATGCAGCTGAAGCCAGGATCGACCCGAAGGCATAGCCCTCCTGCAGAATTCCGGAGAAGGTGCCTCGACCTTCCTTGGGCAGCGTCTCAAACGTCAGCGCTGCACCCACGCCCCACTCACCGCCCATGGCAATTCCAAATAAGGCCCGCAACACCAGCAGCACATTCAATGAGGGCGCAAACGCGCAGGCCAGTTCGATCACCGAGAAACTGAGAATGTTGAAGATGAGCACCGGACGCCTGCCATACCGATCCGCAAGCATGCCGAAAAGCAGCGCACCCACCGGCCGAAAGGCTTGCGTCAGAAACACGGCGCCCAGAATCGTCGAGGGCTTGGTGCCAAACTCGGTGGCGATTGCTTTCACGCAAAAAATCAGGAGAAAGAAATCCAGGCTATCCAGCGTCCAGCCCAAAAAGGAAGCGATAAAAGTGTGTTGCTGCGACCGGCTTAGCCTTTTGAAGTCACCGACGAAAGACATGATCGGGAGCATATCAGACGCTCCCCGGATGCCCCGAGATCGGCCAGTGGGTCAGTTTGAAATCATGGAGTGTCTGAATTCTGGTTTTCTGAGGTCCCCTGCGCAAAGTGCCATAGCACACCCGACGGATCGAATACGTAGGCTACGGTGAGGCCCCACGGCTCGACCTTGGGCGGAACTGGGGGCGAAACGTCAAATTGCCGGGCCAGGGCCAGTGAATCGATATGTCGCCACCACGCGTCGACATCCTTGACGAGGACATGCATCACCGTGTTTTCGGCCCATTCCTTAACGTAGTGGCCTTGGAGTAGGAAGGCGTGAGTCCCAAGGCTTAGTTCGGCGAGAGTCTCCCCAAGCGGATAGGCTTCGAAACCAATCGCCTGGTAGAAGCGGAGACTCGTCTTGAATTCCTTTGCGGGAAGGAAGGGGCGAAACGCACGAATTTCGGCAACAAGACCGGTGACGTCGTCCACGAGGGCTCCTTTCGACTGCGTCAGTATAAAGAAAGCGGGATTAACCCGCTACGGAGCCGTCAATCGGGACGGATTTCAGCGTGAGGCACAGCAAATTTCAAACTGACCCACTACCCGGGATCGTCAGCGAAACTGCTCTTGCCCCTTAAAAGCGCCACTTCCAACTTGTTCCTCGAAAGCGGCGCCAACAGAATATTTGTTGCAACTGAATACTCCCCCTGGTGAGTCTTAAGAACGTACCGGCGCACCAAGGCCTCCCCTGCGCAGCAGATCACGCGCTGCGACCGGCAGGGCAATTTCACCTGTCCGGCGACTCAACTGGCCCAACAGCCTCTGCGAAAGGACTCAGATGATGAAGCGTTTGGCATTCCTCACCGGCATCGTGGCGTTAGCGGCTCCCCTCGCCCTGGCTCAAACCTCCACATGGGTTCCCGACAAGATGCACAGCGAGGTCGATTTCAGCATCCTGCACATGAGCCTCGCCAACGTCCGCGGCCGGTTTGGCAATATCGGCGGCCAATTTGTACAGAACGACTCAGACATTACCAAGTCCACCGTCAATATCAGCATCGATGTGACCACAGTGGATACCGGCGTTCCACCCCGGGACGCCGACTTGAAAAGCGATCATTTCTTCGATGTTGCAAAATACCCGACTGCCACCTTTGTCAGCACCAGTGTCGCGAAAACCGGCGATGGCCTGACGGTGAACGGCAATCTAACCCTGCACGGCGTGACCAAGCCGGTAACGCTTCAGGTGGAGGGCCCGACCGGTCCGGTGACGGGGATGGACCATAAGCCTCATGAAGGCTTCTCGGCTACGACAACCATCAGCCGGACTGCCTTCGGTATCGCAACCTCATATCCCGCCAGTGTGGTTGGCGACGATGTAAAGCTCAGCATCGACCTGGATGTCATCAAGCAGTAACAAGCTCAAACGGATGGACAGGCTGCGGCATCCAACGTTTGGAGACATTGAAAATGGGCATCTTGAAGCGCGAAATCGGACAAGAGCGTCCCTTCTCCAGCATTGAGGAAGAGACGTTGCTCAACGTGCTCCGGACCGCTGATTGCCTTCAACGCACATTCCACCAAAAGAGCCGAGACTGGGGCGTCACCTCCACCCAATACAACGTATTGCGGATTCTGCGCGGCGCACATCCTCAAGGCCTCACCTGCACCCAGATCGGGGATCGGATGATTACCGCCGACCCTGACATCACACGGCTGTTGGCCCGACTCAAAGCACTCAAGCTGATCCGGCAGCAACGCGACCGAAACGACCGTCGCGTAATCTGGACACAAATCTCGGACCAGGGCCTCGAACTGCTGCACCAGATGGACCCCGTCATTCTACGTACGCCGAAAGAGTTGCTCGGTCACATCGGCGAACAGGAGCTGGCTTCCCTCATCGAACTTTTGGAGCGGGCGCGCCAAAAATGCGGGGACAAGCACAGCGCTGTGAGCTGCGATGGCGCCGGCGATTGCGATAAATCCAGCGATTCTGATCGAGTCGAATCCGGTGAGATGCCCGTTTAGCAGCCTGCGGTAGAAGTCCCGTTTTGAAAGGGCACGACGTTAGTCGTGCCGTAAGGGCCTCAACATCAACGCGGCTTTAGCCGCTGCGGCAAGCTTTTTCAGAGATTTTGACTTCTGCCACAGACCGTTTAGCGGGAACGCTCTTCGACAGAGCGAACCCTTCTAACGGGCAACGATCTTCTTGGCGATCGTCTCTTCATCCGCGTCGGCCTGGATGATCTTGTTGTGCAGGCAATAGAGAGCAAGTTCAAGGCGATCGGAAACGCCCAGCTTATCGTAAATTTTGCGCAGATAATTCTTGATGACCTGTTCCGTGGTCCCAAGCTGAAATGCGATTTCCTTATTGCGTTTTCCCTGCGTAATGCAGGTGATAATCGCCATCTCCTTGGGTGACAGGCGCGGCTGGCTCCGCGGGCTTACCAATGCGGCCGCCTGCGAACGATAGGCATCAATGACCCAATTCACTGACTGGTTGTCGATCCAGGTCTCACCCGCCGCGATTCTGCGCACGCACCGCACCAGCAGGTCTGGCGAAATGGAGCGCGAGATAATGCCCCGTACGCCGCGACGATAAAGCTCCACGGTCTGGCCTTCGTCTGCCTGTACCGCCTGCACAATAAGCCTCAAATCGGGCGAAAGCCGCAGGAGGTCGGGAATCACGTTGGTCGTGCCGGTGAGAAGACTGCCTTCGAGGAGCACTATGTCGGTTGGATACCGCTCGACTGCATTGCGCAGATTATCAAGCGAATCGGCCTGCGCTACTACGCGGAGGTCGTCTTCAAGCGCGAATATCTTGCGGATTCCCACTCTGTAAATCGCTTGGGAATCTGCGAGAATTATGCGGATCGTACCCGGCCCGACCGGTCCGTCAAGCACTTCGCCATTTGGATTTTCTTCGATAAATTCCATGATAGGTTGACTGACCGCAATCGCTGGCATTTACTGCTCCACGAATCGATAATCATCGATCGTGGCTGCAGCTTGATATTGACCTTGGGTCATGGAGCAGCGTACCACACGGCCGAAGCAGCAAACCATCACGTCGCGCGGCGCCCCCAATACATCTCCCGGCATCCGCAGGGAAAAATCGATGCCCTGTCCCACTCTCAGCGGATCGTGCAACTCAAAAAGCACGCCGCTTGCTGATACGTTCCGTGTCTGCGCCGGCTGCTCTTCATGGCCGGCTGACACCATAAGCGGCAAGGAGAGCGGAAAACGAACAGCACACCGCACTTCCTTCCGTGGAGCGCCTCGTCGAGATTGGCGAGGCTTATGCGACAAACCCGGTTTTGACGTGTCCATAACTTTAATCCATATACCTTTCCGGGACTCTCACGCAACTCTACCCGAGATTTACTTCTGAAACTAGGGCACCAAAGTTTATTTGGAGTAACCGGTTAGGTTACATCGCAATACCGGCAAACTTAAGTTTTGCTTGCTCCAGACGACAATCAGTCTAGAACCTGTCTCATAAATGGCTTTGTAAAAGGGCACGACTTTAGTCGTGCCGCAAACGTCGCGTAAATCGCTGGGCTTTAGCCCCTGAGGGACGCCTTTCGCGGTGCTAGACCATTTATGAGACAGCTTCTAGACTAGTGTCCTGAGTCTTAAATTCGCAATACAAAACTGGCCGTCATTCTGAGCGAACGGGGCCCCGAACGTCTTTCAGTTCGGGGGTGGTGAGTCGAAGAATCTGCGGTTGTTCTTCGATGAACTTCAGACTCACCACACTAGGGGAAAAATGCCGCCGAACCGCCTACCCAGGCCTGGTTCCTGTTGTGATCTACGCCCATCATTTTCCCTCGCCCCAGCCGCACCAGTGAAAGAGCGGGGGTGAGCCTGCCGCCATCCGGCCACAGATAGAGGATGCGGATCTCGGCCTGGGTCAGTCCGTACGGAGTTTCGATGGTCGGCACAAAGTGCATACGCTGCTGCAACAGATACTCGGCGCGCATCTGTTTTGGAATGTCTTCAAGCAGCGCCTGGGTCGGATCGAAATGAATTCCCTTTCCAGCAAATGAGAAGAGCGGCTTGAGCAGCAGATCGCCATAAACCGCATCGCCGCAGGTAGAGGCAGGCAATTGCACCCCCGATGTCAGGAGTTCTGCGCGACCGGGACCTTCGAGAAAATCGCTGAGAAAGACCGCAGGCGGCACCACCGGGCGAGCCATCGGAGGACGGGAAAGCCACGGCAGCGAAAACTTGCTGATCAGGAAATACCAGTTGGGATGCCCCGCCCACTCCAGGTCCCAGGGGTAAGCAAGATCGAATGGCAGCGCGATCTGCCGAGCAATCAATTCATCGGCGATGGCACGGTTGTAAATGCGATGGATCGGTATTAGTTCGCCGGCATCGTTTTTATAGTGCAACTTATCGCCAATCGGCTGCAGACTGGCAATATCTACCACCGCGATGCCCAGTTTTCGGGCCGTGACATTGAAATCCGGCAGGGTCTTCTGGTGCAGCGGATCCACCTCGGTCAGAACAACATTCTCCGGTTTGTGATTGCCCATGACGGTTCGCGCCAGCAATTCCCAATATTCGCCTTCATTGAGACCGCTAAGGAATGTACTCAGAGTAGCGGGCAGCCCGAATACTTCGCGATAAGCTGAGCCCAGAACAGCCTGGTAACCGAATACAGACGGAAAGGCTTGAATTTCGACCAATCGTGGAGCCAGTTCACCTCCCACATCCGCTACCAGGGCAAAGTCTGCCGTGAGAAAGTTCGGGTGAGCAGTCTCATTTGCAACTCGATAGCCGGAAGGGACGGCCTGCCGGGCCGCCTCAAGGTATCCCGGGTTGCCGATCAGGCTTTGCGCCAGAGCTTCGCCCTCCTCAGCCATCTGCTGTAAAACCGAGGCGGGGACGAAGATGGGCGACTCGGAGACGCGAAATTCGACCCTCGCTCCGCAACGTTCTTCGAGAAGACCGAGTAGCGCGGCGTACTTTCCCGGGGTGAACTCCTGATTGAAGCGTTCCCGCAGTTTCGCGATCACCGATCACCCCCAATAGGAAAACTTCTCCAGAAGCGCTTTTCGCCTGGTTCAAGATAACCTCTGCGTGCCGGCAGCAGCGACAGGAATTTTCGAAGCAGAATCTGAAAGCAGCGGGAGCACTATGCAACGAGGTTTGCATGCCAAAACCAGGCAGTAACTGTTGGATTTTACATAGTTTATAGTGATGCAGCTCACGAAGTCGAAGCATTTCCGGACTCCCTCCGGGAACCCAGCGTTGCCAGGCAGACTGAAAACGTTGCCTCGGCATTAAATTATTTTTAAAAACAGTACTTTTGTTGTAGCGGAAGTGCACCATTTGGGTTAGTCTTTCCCTGCATATCATTTTTCATATGCAAGGAGTGATTCACATGAGCTCAAGCAAGTTAGCGAGTTCCGGTATGATTCTTGCAGCAATTCTGGTAGTTTCAGCCACCTTCGCCAGCGCCATCCCAATGGGACCCTTGCCTGGTGCCCCCGGCGTAATCGCTTCCGCCATCCCAATGGGACCATTGCCTGGTGCCCCCGGCTTGACCGCTGCCGCCATCCCTATGGGACCGTTGCCTGGTGCCCCCGGCTTGACCGCTGCCGCCATCCCAATGGGGCCATTGCCCGGCGCGCCCGGCTTGACCGCTGCCGCCATCCCGATGGGACCGTTGCCCGGTGCCCCCGGCGTGATCGCTGCCGCCATCCCGATGGGGCCATTGCCTGGTGCCCCCGGCGTGACCGCTGCCGCCATCCCGATGGGGCCATTGCCTGGTGCCCCCGGCGTGACCGCTGCCGCCATCCCAATGGGGCCATTGCCCGGCGCGCCCGGCTTGACCGCTGCCGCCATTCCAATGGGACCGTTGCCCGGTGCCCCCGGCATAATCGCTGCTGCCATTCCAATGGGGCCGTTGCCTGGTGCCCCCGGCTTGACCGCTGCTGCCATCCCGATGGGACCATTGCCTGGTGCCCCCGGCTTGACCGCTGCTGCCATTCCAATGGGACCGTTGCCTGGCGCCCCCGGCATAATCGCTGCTGCCATTCCAATGGGGCCGTTACCAGGTGCACCCGGCGTAATCGCCTAGCGAAGGTTTTTTTCAGTAGCGGCAGCAAGGGCGCTGCTACACTCGGATCATCGCATCACCTCGTTCAGACAGGATGCTGATGATGAGCTTAGATAGTACGATCTGGCTTGCGGGGATCGTCACCGAAGCAGCAGTCGTGGGCCTGCTTGCATATAGACGTGTATGGCGGTTGCTGCCGCTCTTTTGCGTTTATTGCGTATGGGACCTCTTGATGAATGCCGCAGGCTTAGCTGCGCATCTGCTCCATTCATCTACTGTCACGCCGTTCTATCTTTCCACTTATCTCACGGAAACCATCATCGATTCGGTCTTGCAGTTCGGCGTGCTTGTCGAACTGACGTGGTCGGTACTGCGCCCGATTCGAACCTCCCTGCCACGCTTCACCCTGGTCGTAATTGGGATAGCGATTCTGGCCGTGGGAGCGGTCGTCTGGCCATTCATTGTTTTTCCCGCAGTGCCCGGTGTTGCACCGGTATGGCACGTCATATTGCATTTGCAACAGACCGTTTCGATTCTCAGGGTGCTGTTCTTCCTCCTCCTCGCCGGGTCCAGCCAGTTTCTTTCGATTGGCTGGCAAGATAGAGAATTACAGCTGGCCACTGGCCTCGGCATTTACTCGCTGGTCAGCGTTGCCGTGACGATGCTGCAGAGTCACCAGACAACGTTGTCCCAGTACGTGCTACTCAACAGGATTGCAATCGCAGGCTTTCTTTGCTCCTTGCTTTACTGGGTGTTCAGTTTTGCCCAGAAGCAGGCTGAGCGCCGGGCGTTTACCCCGCAAATGCAGAATATGCTGCTTGCGGTTGCTGGCGTGGCTCGCGCCGACCGTGCAGCCCTGGCGAACTCCCTCTTGGAATCGCGCAGAACCCGGGAGCGCTGAGCCGCGTCCCAACACCCCTAAATCATTCAATCGAGACGCCTCGCGGGATTCCTCAAATGCCCCCGGAAGCGCCATTCCGTGCCCGGAAAGTATCATTGACCAAATTGCATGGTTACTTTAAGTTACGCAAGTGTAGAAGCTTGATGGGTACCACCAGACGCGAAAAATAGTATGGAAGAGGCAGAAACCGCTCCACAAGTCTGGTGTTTTCTGCTACAAGTAGTAGGAACAGTGAGAACCGGCCAGGATTTGCCTGGGAGTAACCAAAGGCGAACCACGGAAGGCCCGAGGACGACATGATCATTCCTTTGCTTCAAATTGCCTTGATAGCAGCGGTAGCTTTCTACCTTGGTCGTTGGAGAGTCGGGGTCCGCCGCAGGAATACCCAGTCATGGGATTCGCTGCTGGCACGTCTTCGCCCTGACTGGAGTGCCCGCGAACTGAGCGACCATTTCCTGTGGAAGGAAGGGTTGAATGCATCTCCCGAGGATGCATGGAAGCGAATGGAAGGCCCCCATGGCCTCTGGGCAATTTACCAAAACGCCCGCGTCATGCTTGAAATGGCCGACTTCGCCTCACGGAATTGCGCAGCAGTCGACCGGGAACTCGTTGAGACCTTGCGCAGCGATGCGATGCAGATTCGAGTTTGCGTTCTAATGGCCCTGACCCAATACGCCTTCAGCCAAGCCAGCGAGGGAGTCCGCGTGAATGCCTTCCGGGCCGCCTCAATGTACACCGGAATGGCCGCACGGATGACTCAACTTCTGCAAGAGAATGCTGCGATGATTCTTCCCGATTTTGTCGCCGCCATGTAGTGGTTCGGCTCAAACCGCAGATCAAAAACCCCGGCCTCGGCCGGGGTTTTCGTTTATCCGGATTGGCCCGCTTCAGCGTGGATCCTACTCCAGGAATGCATTGATGCGAGCGTACTCTTCTTCACTCAGCCTGAATTCGAGGGCCGATGTCATTTCTTCGACTTGCTGCGCGCTGCGTCCGCCCACGATAGCGGCTGTAATGGCGGGATGATGGAGCGTCCAAGCCACGGCGACAACTCCGGGAGTTACGCCGTGACCGCTGCCGATCTCGCGCAGCAGATCAACCAGCTTCAGATTGCGGCTCAGCCGCGGCTCGTTGAACTCGGGTGAACGCCGGCGCCAATCATCTGCGGGAAACGATGCAACGCGCTCAGCGGTCACCTTGCCTGTGAGCAGGCCGGAAACCATGGGCGAGTAATTAATGACGCCGATGTGGTTAACTTGCGCGTAGGGCAGAATCTCCTTCTCGATGGCCCGGCGCAACATGGAATAGGGCGGCTGCAGGCTGGTGATGGGCGCGATCTTCTGCACGCGCTTCATCTGCTCTGCCGAGAAGTTGGAGACGCCGATCCAGCGCACTTTCCCCTCTTCTTTGAATTTATTAAGGGTTTCCCAGCCCTCTTCCAACTCCGCTTCGGGGTCGGGCCAGTGGATCTGGTAGAGGTCGATGACGTCGACGCCGAGTCGACGCAGTGAACTCTCCAACTCCTCTCTGAGCGAGTCGCCCTTGAGCGAGCGATAAATGGAGCGGTCAGAGCGCCAGCGCATGGAGGACTTGGTGAACACCAGCGGCTTGTGGCTTGTAGTCTTGAGGACACGGCCGACGATCTCTTCGGAGTGGCCCAAGCCGTAGATCGCCGCGGTATCGATCCAGTTGATGCCCATGTCGAGGGCGCGATTAATCGCGGCCATGGATTGGGTGTCGTCCTGGGGACCCCAGGCGAATTCCCAGTTGCCACCGCCAATGGCCCATGCGCCAAAGCCAATGGGGGTGAGGTGAAGGTCAGAGTTGCCGAGGGTGCGAAGCGATTGAGAAACGGAAGAAGTCGTCATCACAGTTGGTTAGATGATATTGGACGGGAGCGGTTACATAAATTGGCATGCTGCAGTGCGCTCGAAGGCTGCTTTTTGGCTTTATTTTTGAGCAGATTTCTAGATTGAAAGGTATGCCCTTCTATGTTGTGCAATTATCTGGACTGGCTCCGAATTCCGCTCTAAAATCTCTAACCAGCAGGGCCACCCTCGCCCCCGTTGACGGGACCGCGCGCCATCCCCCTTCAAACCACCAGATGCTTCCAATTCCGTTCTCAATAATTCAGCAAGACTTTGCTGGACGGAGGTTCAATGGATATTTTGGGCACAGTTCTAGCGGCCAGAATTTTCAAGCAAATCACTGCGGTCGCGGTCGATCTTGAGGGCCGGGTTCTTTTCTGGAACGACGGAGCGGAGCGAATGTACGGCCGCAGCGCGGCGGAAATGATGGGCAACCCCCTTTTGGCCTGCTTTCGCTGCGAGTACCTGAACGACCAGAGCGAGCAACAGGTTTTGAGAGTCGCGAGAACGGCCGGCAAATGGTCGGGGGATTGTCTGCATATCCTCGATGACGGCCGGAAGATGCTCGTTGAGTCTGAAATTACCCTTCTCCGCGATGAGGCAAACAACGAGATTGGATTCAGCATCGTGATTCGGGAAGCCAGGGACAGAATCCGTGAGAAAAGCGAAAGGGCCAGGACCGCCAAGCGCGCGGACGAAGCAAGGCAGGAGTGGGAGCAGCTTCGCGGAAACGGAAATATTCTCGAACGGTTCCTGCAGAATCTGCCCGTTTGCGCTTACGTGAAGGACGAAAAGGGGCGGTATTTGTTCTGTAACCGCGCCACCAGAGACGCAGTTCCGGCGACCACAGATTACATCGGCAAAACGGCTGAAGAGCTTTTCGAATCCGAGACAGGCCGCGCATTCCGAGCGGGCGACATTGCCGTGTTGGCCTCAGACCATCCCCTCCAAGCGATCGAGACGTTGCAAATCAACGGGCAGGTGTGCACGTTTGTCACCGTCAAGTTCCCCCTCACTGACATGCGGGGCAACCGATTCGTGGGCGGCGTTTCGGTTGACATCACAGACAGCGTTCGGGATCGGGAGACGTTGCGCCGGCAGTCGGCTCTGCTCGACCTTTCGAGCAATGCAATCCTGATGATCGACCTGGATGGGAAGATTACCTACTGGAACCAGGGCGCTGAGCGGATGTATGGCTGGAGTGCGGCCGAGGTGATTGGCAGAGATTCCCATGAGGTTTTGAAGGAGGATTTCGCGGGTTCAAACGAACAGATTTGGGAGCAGTTCCTAAGCGAGGGGTATTGGGAAGGCGAGACTCCCGTCCGTACCAGGTTGGGCGAACCGATCACGGTAGTCAGTCGGTGGACTTTGCTGCGGGACGCGACCGGCAAACCGATTGCGGGAATGGGCATCGGCACAGACGTGACCGAGACAAAGATCGCGTTTGAAGAGATGCGGCGAGCGGAAGCTGAAACGGATGCGCGAGCGGCTGAATTGCGCGCGATTCTAGACGCGATGCCGGCCGCTACCTTCATTGCTCATGACCGCTCATGTCGCACCTTGATTAGCAGCCGATTTGCCTGCGAACTTTTTCGTCTTCCCCACGGAGCCAACGGTTCGTTGTCCGTGCCCGTTGAAGAGCGGCCCGCCTTCACAATGTTTCGAGACGGGAAGGAGATTTCCCCCGATGAATTGCCGATCCAGACCGCGGCGAACACCGGAAAGCCTGTCTACGATTCTGCACTGACGATCGTGTTTGAAGACGGGACATCGAGGGAAATTTTTGGCCACGCAGTTCCCTTGCTCAGCAATAACGGAGAGGTATGGGGAGCAGTCGGCGCATTCATCGATGTCACCGAGAGAAATCGCGCTGAGGAAGCGAACCATCAACATGAAGCAGTTCTCCGATCGATGATGGAGTCGATATCGGATTTATTCTCGTGAAAGACCGCGATGACCGCTATTTGACCATCAACCGGGCGATTACAGATCGTTTGAAAATGGCGCCGGAGGAAATCATCGCGTTTTAAACCGGAATGTTTTCGGTCGCTTCACTCCTCCCGCATCAGGATCGTCGGATTGACTGCGAGGGCTCTTTGCGCGGGGATCCATGCTGCCATCAGTCCGAGCAACAGCATGGTCACAGCCACTCCGCCCAACACCACCGGATCTCTCGGAGCGGCCTGGTACACAATGTAGGACAGCACCTTGGTTGCCAGAACGCCCAGCACAATTCCCGACAAGGAGCCCACCGACAGCAGCACGAACGCCCGGCCCAGTGCCGCGCGCAGCACTTCTTTGCGCCGCGCTCCGAGGGCCATGCGGATGCCAAGCTCGCGCAGCCGTTTGCTCACGGTATAAGAGGCCATGCCGAAGATTCCCGTCACCGCCAGCATCGCGCCCAGCAGCCCCAGAACGCCCAGCGCCACTGTAGCTACCCGTGCAGCAAACAACGCCGAACTCATCTCCTGGTTCCAGGTCTTCAATGAAATCGGCAGCCCGGCGTCAAGGCCGTGCAGCGCGGTATCGAGGGCCCGGGAAATCTCTTGCGGATCGCGCTTGGATTTGACCAGCAGCCAGGTGCCGCTCGACTTCTGCTGCTGAAACGAGAAGAACATCGCCGGTTGCTGATCCTCTGTCATGGTGCGGTATTTTCCGTCTTCAACCACGCCGACGACCTCTGCGCGCGTTCCGCCATTGAATTTGAAATGCGCGCCAACAGCCTTGTCCACCGATCCGAAAACTTTGATTGCAAATTGCCGATTCACAAGGGCCACACTGGGCGCCTTGCTGTCGTCGTGCATCGAGATACCCCGGCCCGCCAGCAGCCTTGTGCCCGCGGCTGCGATGTATCCCGGCGACACGTGGTAGTCCATGGCGTCCGCGGCCTGGTTGGTCGGCCGGTAGTCGGTGGTGCTGTCGGTGAATACATAGGAGTCGCCCCCGCCCAGACCAAGGGGCAGGTGGTCGATATAACCTACATTCGTCACCCCGGGAATTGCCGCGGCTGCATCGAGCATTCGTCGCTGCATCTGCGGCATCTGCTCCTCTGTATAGCCCGCCATGTGCAGCTCGCATCCGGCAATCATCACGTTCTGCGGGACAAAGCCAAAATTGCTGTTCATGGATCGCGCCAGCCCGCGCACCGCCACCAGCGAAGACGTGACCAGCACCGCACAGATTGCAATCTGCACCGCCAGCAGAATGTCGCGCACGGTGAACCGCCGCAGCCCGCCTACGCTGGCCCCGCCCGTGCGAATCACCTGCCAGGGATCTGCCCGCAACACCTGGCGCACCGGTACCATCCCGAAGAGCAAGCCGCTCACCAGCGCAAGCAACAGTGCGACCACGTAGGTGCCTGCATCGGGATTTACCGGCACGTTAATTGGAGTATCCGGGATGGGCTGCCACGCGCTGAGCAAGCGCAGGATCACGAGACCTCCTGCGAGCCCAAGCGCTCCCCCAGCCAGCGAAACCAGCACCGCCTCGGTGAGCAATTGACGCAGGATCAACCCGCGCCGCGACCCCAGCGCCAGCCGCAGCGCCGTCTCCTTGGCGCGATCCGCCGCCCGCGCTGCAAACAGGCTTCCCAGGTTGGCGCACGCCGCCAGCAGAATAAGCCCGGCAAGCAGCATCAGCCCCGCCATGAAGGCGCGGGCCGGGCCGCCGAGCATGTCCCCAATCAACCCCGGACGAGCCAGTGTGAACTTGAGGCCGTCATCATCAGTTGGATAGGTTTTGGCGAGCGCTGCTCCAATCGTATTCAGATCCGCTGTCGCCTTTGCCGGCGTCACCCCCAGCTTCAAGCGCCCCACTGCGAAAATGGAGTGATTGCCACGCTGCACGAGCTCGTCGTAACCCTCGATCGCGGGCTGCTCGACCATGGGAATCCAGAAAGCCGGTGCAAAGAAAAGTTCGGTACCGCGAAACCCGGGCGGCGCCACGCCAATGATGGTGAGCTGATGCCTGTTGATCTGCAACGTCCGTCCCACAACGCTGGCGTCCTCATGGAAATGCCCTCGCCAGTATGCGTAGCTCAACACCAGGTACGGAGCGCTGTTAGCGCCCTTCTCATCGTTGGCGTGATAGAAGCGGCCGAGATAAGGTTGAATTCCCAAAGTATCGAAGTAGTTCCCACTCGCCAGATACGGCCACGCGGTCGATGGACTTCCGCCGCTATCCACTCCGACCGGGCCAACGATGCTGTAGTTCGCAATCCCCTCGAAAGTCTGATTCCGATCCCGCAGATCGAGGTAATCGGGATAGGACTGCGACGGATACTGAAAGCGCTGCACCATGTAGAGATTCTGCGCATTCGGTACGTTCACGGGATGCAACACAACCGCGTTGAGTACGCTGAACACCACCGCGTTCGCGCCGATTCCCAGCGCCAGTGTCAGGATTGCCGTTACTGAGAACCCCGGAGACTTCCACAACTTACGAAATGCAATTCTCAGATCGTTTGTCATCTTGGCCGTCCTTGAAGTGAATTACGGCTGCATTGGGCATATGGTTCCCTTCGAACAGAAATTCGCCTCCTTCTCCGTTCTCAATTCCGATTTGGAAAACTGCTGGATGAAATCAAACGCAGGTCATTTCCCGACAGGCCCACGCACTCATTCGTAGCGAATGGCCTTGACGGGGTCGAGGGTAGCGGCGCGGTGCGCGGGCAGCCAGCAAGCGAAGATACCTACCAATGCCAGCACGGAGGCAACGGTAAAGAACACGGACGGGTCGGACGCCGAAGCACCGATGGGCAAAGACGCCACGATGCGTGCAACGGGAATCCCGGCGGCAAGACCGAGAACGACTCCCGCAGCAATTTGCCACAATCCGCGGGCCATGACCAGCGCAAGAATGTTGCGCGTGCTGGCGCCAAGCGCAATGCGCACGCCAATCTCGCGGGTGCGGCCGGCAGCGGCATGCGCCATTACGGCGTAGATACCCACCGAAGCCATGAGCATGGCGATGAGAGCGAAGCCGAAGAACACCTCGCCAAACAGGCGAAGAAACCATATTTGATGGTCGACGGCCTGGTCGAAGCGGAAGATGTCAGTCAACGGCAGATCCTGGTCGAGTCCCTGGACCACGGCGCGGACGGAAGGAATGGGGTTGGCAGAAGATTCGATGACCAAGGCCATATTGCTCCAGCCCTCCTGGCGGTATGGCACAAAAAACAGCGGCTTGGGTTCGTTCTCATCCATCTCCTGCACCATGTCCGCTGACACGCCGACGACAGTGATCCAATTGCCGGCTTTGCCCTTTTCGTCGTAAACACGGAAGCGCTTGCCGATCGGGTCCTGCCCGGGCCAGAACTGCCGGGCCGCATCGCGCGTGAGAATTGCCGTCTCATGGTTCGCGGCGCCGTCGTCGCCGTTGAAAGCACGGCCGCGCAGCAACGGCAGGTGAATGGTGTCAAGGTACCCCGGAGAACTGGCGACAAGCGCAATCCACGGTCGCTGCGCCGCATGCTCGATGGGTTTGTGTTCCAGCTCGATCTGGTGGCGCCACGATCCCAGCCCCGGCGCGTTCGAAGCGATGGCCACGTTGGTCACACCCGGCAAAGCGCGCAGGCGCGGCAACAACTGGTCGTAGAAGCGCTCGCGCGCATCGGCATCCTTGTAGCGCGTATCAGGAAGCTCGAGGCGCGCCGTCCAGAGCTGGTGTGAGGGTATGAATGGATTGACGGCGAGGCCCGCAAAGAGGCTGCGCACAAAGATGCCGGCACCGGTAAGCAGCACCAGCGTCAGTGCGAACTGAAATACGACGAGCCCGAACGACAGCCATCCCCCGCGGCGGCGGCCGACACTGCGCCCGCCTTCGCTCAGCACCTCGTTCAGGTCGGGACGCGATGATTGCAGCGCAGGAATGGTACCGAAGAGCAGTGCGCTTACAATGCACAGCCCGGCGAAATAGCCGAGGACTGTGTAGTTCATGTTGAACTGGATCCAATAGGGCCTGACGTCGAGAGTGGACTGGTCGAACCAGCGAATGCCAAGCGCCGCCAGTCCGAGGCCGAGGATACCTCCGGCAACGCTGAGCAGCAGGCTCTCCATCAGCAACTGGCGTATCACGCGCCAGCGCGTGGCGCCCAGGGCGGAGCGAATCGCCATCTCGCGACGGCGGTCGAGTGCGCGGCTCAACATCATGTTGGCCACATTCGCGCAGGCAATGAGCAGCACAAATCCAACGGCGCCCAGCATCATGAGGAAGATGATCCGGATGTTTCCTCCGTTGAAGCGCTGCTGAAACGTCATGACGGTTGCGCCGATATCCTTGTCGTCAGGATATTGACGCGCAAGCCTGGCGGCGATGCCGTCGAGCTCGGCCTGCGACTGGCTGAGGGAGACGCCGGGCTTGAGAATTGCGTAAGCGCGCAGCGGACGATTGTCGCGCTTGGCAAGGTCAGGAGTGGGCACGAGCGGCACCCAGAGATCCACGCCCGTAGGAAAGCGAAATCCTTTGGGCATGACGCCGATAATCGTGGCCGGGAGGCCATTGACGCGCACCTTCTGCCCGATCACCTTGGGCGAACGCGAATAGCGCTCCTGCCATACCCCGTAGGCAAGTACGACCACCGGATCGGCGCCGGCGAGTTCATCGGCTGGCACAAGGCCGCGTCCGAGGATGGCGTCGGTGTGGAACATCGAGAAGACGCCGGCCGTCGCGTGCGCAAGATGATAGGACTGCGGAGGATTGCCGCGTTCGCTCAGCACACCTCCCTCGTCCGTGGTCCCCTCGAAAAACTCGTATGACCGGCTCTGCGCGCGGTAATCCTCGAAGTCGGGATAGGAGAAGGAAAGCCCTCTATCCTTCTCCAACAGGTTGCGGCCCATGATCGAGACCAGGCGCGCCCCGCCCGGCAGCGGCACGGGCTTGAAGAGCACGGCATTGATCAGCGTGAACACCATCGTATTCAGACCGATCCCCAGCGCCAGCGTGGCCACTACAGCCGCTGAGAACCAACGATGTGACAAGATCGCGCGCAAGGCAAACCGCAAGTCATGTGCCATGAAAACTCCCTACGATAAAACGCACGGCGCGGTTCAATGTTACAAAGTTCGGAAAAACTATTTCAATTCGGGGCGCGGGGCCGCTGATTCGGCGTGGAGTTCGACGACCCCCTCGCTGAAGCCCGGACTCGCCGCAGTTAGATGGATCGATCCTTCCTTCGTCGAAGTACGCACCACGACCAGGGCGCGGCCGTGGAACAACTTGCAATGATTGCCCTGATAGGCCGCAGGGTCCTGGCCGTCTCCGTTGCCTACCGCGGCAATGACCCCGGGCCCCTTGATCGTGAACTCCACTTCCTGGTCTGCATTCGGATCGATTTGGCCCTTTCGATCGACAGCTTCCAGGGTGATGAAGGATAGATCCTGGCCATCGGCCTGCAGTTCGGTCCGGTCCGCTGTCAATCGCACACGTGCAGGGTTGCCGGCGGTGGTGAGCACGCTCTCGGCAACAGGGCGATCGCCGCGGACACCGACTGCTTTGAGCGTGCCGGGCGCATAGGGTACCGTAAACTCCGCCTTGAACTGCTGTTCGCGGCCAGTGGGCTTTTCGCCAATCAATTTCCCGTTAAGGTAGAGTTGCACCTTTTCGGCGCCTGAGTAAACTTCCACCTGCATGTCCTTCCCTTCCCGTCCGGGCCAGTTCCAGCTCGGAAGCGTCGGGTACACGGCCCACCCCATGGCTACGATCTTCCTGCCTTCTGGCTCGGGCAGCCGGACGGTGGCATAGACGCGATCCCGCCGTTCCACAAAATATCGCGATAATACGACTGCGGTTTTCTGAACCCGGTGATGTCCAGGTCACCCGAGTCGGCAGCATGCCATGGATAGCCAGGAAACATGAGCTTCATCATGGGATTCGGCTTCGGGTCTTTTTTTGTGGATTCCGCGAATGGGTTCTTTCCGTCCGCCCCCATGTTGGAGACCGCCTGCTGCATCATTTTGGCAGCCATATCAGCCATTGCAGCGTCTTCGGGAGAAACTTCTGCCGGTGCGCCGATGCCTGACTCGCCCAGGTAGTCCATGGCTGTCCAGACGAACTCCCCGAGCGCGTAGGGATACTGATGAACCACATCCCACTGCTCAAAAACCGCAGCCGGCATGGATTCCGTCGTCATCATGATGCGGCCCGGAACCCGCTCGTGATCCTTGGCGCGATTCTGAGCAAGGTTGTAGTTGTACCCGCCGATGTCGAGCACGGCGAAGACAGCATCCACGTTAGGCGTGTAGGTGGCGCCCGGAAATGCCTCGGTCACCGGCCGCGTGGCGTCAAGAGAACGAATGCGCCCAGCAAGCTTTTGCGCAATCGGCGCACCCTCCGGCGTCCACGCCTCGGGGATCTCATTCCCGATGCCCCAGACGACGATCGATGGGTGATTGCGATCGCGCATCACCATCGAATCGATGTCGCGCTGCCACCATTCGTTGAAGTCGCGGGCATAATCGAATTTAACCTTGCTCCTGGTCCAGACGTCGAAAGGTTCATCCAGAACGAACAGGCCCAGGCGATCGCATGCATCGAGAAACGCGGGTGACGGCGGATTGTGGGCGGTGCGCACAGCGTTGAAGCCGCCGGCCTTGAGCAACTCGACTTTGCGCTCCTCCGCGCGATCAAATGCCGCGGCGCCGAGCGGTCCGTTGTCGTGATGAACGCTGCCGCCGGCGAATTTGATGCTCTTGCCGTTCAGCAGAAATCCCTTCTCCACCGACCAGGACAGCGTGCGGATGCCGAATGGGGTCACGACCTCATCGACGACGGTGCCGTTTTTGAGAATTTGTGTGACGGCGTGGTACAGGGCGGGAGATTCCGGCAACCACAGTGCGGGATTGGCCACGGCAATCGTCTGGCTGGTTTCCGATTCGCTGCCGGGCGCGAGGTTGACCGTTGATTGCGCGCTGCCTGCCTCTTTGCCGGCGCGGTCCACGAGCGTGGTGCGCAGCGTGACTTCGTCCTGTTCGGATGACTCGTTGACCACTCGCGTATGCAGCGAAACCGTTGCGGCGCTCTCAGAGGCCTCGGGCGTGGTGACAAAAACTCCCCAGTGCGCGACGTGCGTGGGTTCCGTGACGACTACGCGCACATGCTGGTAGATGCCGGATCCGCTGTACCATCGGCTGTTCGGCTGCTCGGAGTTGTCGACGCGAACGGCGAGGACATTGGAGGCAGAGAAGTCGAGGTCCGGCGTCAGATCAAACGCGAAGCTGGTGTATCCGTAGGGGTGCATGCCCAGCTTGTGGCCATTCAGGTAGACAGTGGCGTTCTTGTAGACGCCATCGAACTCGACGCTGACTCGCTTTCTTTTCCAGTCAGGGGGCGCGGTGAAGGTCTTGCGATACCAGCCAATGCCGGCGGGAAAGAAGCCGCCTCCGGAAGCGGATGGGTTGTCCTTATCGGGTGCGCCTTCGATGCTCCAGTCATGAGGCAGATTGACGATGCGCCACGATCCGTCTGCGAATGCGGTCGCCTCCGCTCCGCTCGGATCGCCAAGCATGAATCTCCAGCCCGCATCTGCGGCCAACACTTGCCGCGGCGTATGGGTTGGTGCTGCGGTCATCGGAATGGTCCCAAATGTTGCGACAGCGGCATAGATCACGATGAGCCGGAAGACGTTCGTTTTCAAAGAGAGCCTCTTTCGTTTTTTGCTCGGGCGCGCAGATCGACCAAAATTTCAGGTTGCACGCAAGCCTAGTGTCTTGAGTCTGAAATACGCAACACAAAGCTGGTTGTCATTCTGAGCGAACGGGGCCCCGAACGTCCTTCAGTTCGGGGGTGGTGAGTCGAAGAATCTGCGGTTGTTCTTCGATGAACTTGAGATTCACCACACTAGAACCTGTCTCATAAATGCCTTTGTAAAAGGGCACGACTTTAGTCGTGCCGCAAACGTCGCATAAAATCGCTGGGCTTTAGCCCCTGAGGGACGCCTTTCGCGGTGCTAGACCATTTTATGAGACAGCTTCTAGTATTACAACGTTAAGTATTGACATTATGATTTAAACATTGATACGTTCGGGCATGACCGAGGATCAGATCGCCAAGTCACGTCAGCGGTTGGAGCGATTCCTGCTTGACTTGCTGGAGCCGATGGGCCGCAGCGAGCGGCGGCATTGGGGCGAATTGTACGTGCGTGGCCTGCTTCAGGACGGGGAACGAAAATCGATCGAGCCGATGGCCTCCCGACTGCCGGATGGGAATGTGCAGTCCATGCAGCAGTTCGTCGGACAGAGCCCTTGGGAGTGGCTGGAAGTCTGGGCGCGGTTGGGAAAGCGGATGACTGCGGAGTTGGAACCGGATTCGGCGTGGGTGGTGGACGACACCGGGTTTCCCAAACAAGGCGAGGATTCGGTGGGCGTGGATCGGCAGTATTCCGGGACACTGGGCAAAACCGGCAATTGCCAGGTAGCGGTGAGTCTGCACCATGTGGGCGAACAGGGGAATGCGGTTCTGGGCTGGCGATTGTATCTGCCGGAGAGTTGGACGAAAGACTCAGCGAGGCGCCAGGCGGCGGGGGTTCCGGAAGAAGTTGTCTTCAAGAAAAAGTGGGAACTGGCGCTGGATCTTCTCGATCAAGCACGAGGTTGGGGCTTGCCGGACCGGATTGTGCTTGGTGATGCGGGATACGGCGAGGCCACGGAGTTTCGCGAAGGTTTGGAAGAGCGAGGTCTACGCTACGCAGTGGGCATCGCGCCGCAAACCGGAGTCTGGGCCAAAGCGCCCAAGATCAAAGTGCCGGAATATAGCGGGCGCGGCGCTCCCCCGAAGAGGTGGGACTACGGGGACCAAAGGCCGAGCTCGGTGAAAGACGTGGCGCTGAAGGCCAAAGGCTGGAAGAAGGTTCGTTGGCGCGAGGGGACCAAAGGCTGGTTGGAGTCACGCTTCCTCGCTCTGCGGGTACAGCCGTCCCACGGATTCGTCGATGGAGATCCGCCGCACAAGGAAATCTGGCTACTGGTGGAGTGGCCGGAAGCGGAGAAGGAACCGATCAAATACTTCTTCTGCGATCTGCCCCCCAGCTACACACTGCGCCGCCTGGTGCGCATCACCAAGTGCCGGTGGAAGATCGAACAAGACTACCATCAGTTGAAGGAAGAGCTGGGCCTGGATCATTACGAAGGAAGGAGTTGGAACGGCTGGCACCATCACGTAACCCTGGTGATGCTGGCGCACTCCTTCCTGACCCTGGAAACTTTGCGCCGTAAAAAAAACTTCTGGGTGGACCCTGCCAAGGACTCGGCGTGAAATCCAATACTTACTCTTCACGTGGACAGGCAACTGCGCTTACTGCGGGGTCGCGGTGGGCCACTCGCACGGTCCATAGCACTTAACGTTGTAATACTAGTGTCTTGAGTCTGAAATACGCAACACAAAGCTGGTTGTCATTCTGAGCGAACGGGGCCCCGAACGTCTTTCAGTTCGGGGGTGGTGAGTCGAAGAATCTGCGGTTGTTCTTCGATGAACTTCAGACTCACCCCACTAGAACCCATCTCATAAATGGTTTTGTAAAAGGGCACGACTTTAGTCGTGCCGCAAACGTCGCGTAAATCGCTGGGCTTTAGCCCCTGAGGGACGCCTTTCGCGGTGCTAGACCATTTATGAGACAGCTTCTAGTATTACAACGTTAAGTGCTATGGACCGTGCGAGTGGCCCACCGCGACCCCGCAGTAAGCGCAGTTGCCTGTCCACGTGAAGAGTAAGTATTGGATTTCACGCCGAGTCCTTGGCAGGGTCCACCCAGAAGTTTTTTTTACGGCGCAAAGTTTCCAGGGTCAGGAAGGAGTGCGCCAGCATCACCAGGGTTACGTGATGGTGCCAGCCGTTCCAACTCCTTCCTTCGTAATGATCCAGGCCCAGCTCTTCCTTCAACTGATGGTAGTCTTGTTCGATCTTCCACCGGCACTTGGTGATGCGCACCAGGCGGCGCAGTGTGTAGCTGGGGGGCAGATCGCAGAAGAAGTATTTGATCGGTTCCTTCTCCGCTTCCGGCCACTCCACCAGTAGCCAGATTTCCTTGTGCGGCGGATCTCCATCGACGAATCCGTGGGACGGCTGTACCCGCAGAGCGAGGAAGCGTGACTCCAACCAGCCTTTGGTCCCCTCGCGCCAACGAACCTTCTTCCAGCCTTTGGCCTTCAGCGCCACGTCTTTCACCGAGCTCGGCCTTTGGTCCCCGTAGTCCCACCTCTTCGGGGGAGCGCCGCGCCCGCTATATTCCGGCACTTTGATCTTGGGCGCTTTGGCCCAGACTCCGGTTTGCGGCGCGATGCCCACTGCGTAGCGTAGACCTCGCTCTTCCAAACCTTCGCGAAACTCCGTGGCCTCGCCGTATCCCGCATCACCAAGCACAATCCGGTCCGGCAAGCCCCAACCTCGTGCTTGATCGAGAAGATCCAGCGCCAGTTCCCACTTTTTCTTGAAGACAACTTCTTCCGGAACCCCCGCCGCCTGGCGCCTCGCTGAGTCTTTCGTCCAACTCTCCGGCAGATACAATCGCCAGCCCAGAACCGCATTCCCCTGTTCGCCCACATGGTGCAGACTCACCGCTACCTGGCAATTGCCGGTTTTGCCCAGTGTCCCGGAATACTGCCGATCCACGCCCACCGAATCCTCGCCTTGTTTGGGAAACCCGGTGTCGTCCACCACCCACGCCGAATCCGGTTCCAACTCCGCAGTCATCCGCTTTCCCAACCGCGCCCAGACTTCCAGCCACTCCCAAGGGCTCTGCCCGACGAACTGCTGCATGGACTGCACATTCCCATCCGGCAGTCGGGAGGCCATCGGCTCGATCGATTTTCGTTCCCCGTCCTGAAGCAGGCCACGCACGTACAATTCGCCCCAATGCCGCCGCTCGCTGCGGCCCATCGGCTCCAGCAAGTCAAGCAGGAATCGCTCCAACCGCTGACGTGACTTGGCGATCTGATCCTCGGTCATGCCCGAACGTATCAATGTTTAAATCATAATGTCAATACTTAACGTTGTAATACTAGTGTCCTGAGTCTTAAATTCGCTAAATAAAAACCTGTCATCCTGAGCGTAGTTTGGCCGAAAAACCGGCCAAACTACGCTCAGGATGATAGATCAATTCTGATGCGAATTTTAGAGACAGGACATTAGATGTGCGGCGCCAGGGAACCGATGGCCGGCGGCGCGCGTAATGGTGTGCGGCGGGCAACTTTGACGGCGCGTTCGCGTCTCATTCCTGAGAGGCGGTATGTTGCCCAAAGCCGCCGGAGGTTAAACAGGTGACTCCCCAGGAAGTACAGCTTCTTAACTCGCTTGTCGAGCGCATAAACCAGACCCAATTGCAGGAGAAAGACCCGGATGCTGAAGCGCTGCTGAATCAAACGCTTGGCCAGAACCCCGATGCGCTGTACATTCTCGCCCAGACGGTTCTGGTGCAGAATATCGCGCTGGAACAGGCGAAAGCCCAGGTCACCCAACTACAGCAGCAGGTGCAACAGGCACGGCAACCTGCCCATGCCACGAGCTTTCTGGGCAACTTGCTGGGCCATCGCGACCCTGAGCCTGCGCCTCCGGCTCCGCCGCCGTATCAGCCGGTGAATCCGCAATATGCGCAGCCCGCACCGCCGCAGTATCCGCAGCCTGGATATCAGGCACCACCGCAGTATGTTCCGAGCAGCCAGCCCAGCTTCTTGCAGGGCGCAATGCAGACCGCCGCGGGCGTAGCCGCCGGCGCGCTGGCTTTCGAAGGCGTGGAATCGGTGCTGCATGGCCTGGGTGGACATTCCGGATACGGCTTTGGAGCGCCCGGCATGGGGATGGGCGGGTTCGGCATGGGCGGAGGCGGTTTCGACCGGCCTGTCGAAGAGACGGTGGTCAACAACTACTACGATGACCCCGGCGCCCATGGAACGGAGCATGGCGGTGAGCAGCACTTTCAGCAGTCGAGCGACCAACAGGGTGACGCCCATCTCACCGATGCCAGCTACAACACGACAGGCGACGATCGCAATGATCGCGATGGTGGCGGTGACTCAGGAAACTCTGGAGACTCGTCCGACTACGACAACTCCGGGTTCGACAACTCCGATTCCGGTTCGGGATTTGACGACAATGGCGGCTTCGACGATGGCGGTGGGTTCGATGGCGGCAGCGATCAGATCTAGCGTCCCGAGTCTGAAATACGCAACACAAAACTGGCTGTCATTCTGAGCGAACGGGGCCCCGAACGTCTTTCAGTTCGGGGGTGGTGAGTCGAAGAATCTGCGGTTGTTCTTCGATGAACTTCAGACTCGCCACACTAGGGCCTTCAATGGAAGGCCATAGAGGCCGGCTTTCTGTGAGGGTTGCTCTCGGGCCAGGATGGCGCCGAACCTAACTTCCTGTTCCTGAAGTCCGTTGCATCGTTTGAGGTCCCGAACCGCAGGTTCCCGTTCGACTACGGTCGCTTTGCTCCCTTCGCTAAGGGCAGGCTTTCGACTCGTCCGCCGCGGCGGACTCGCTCAGAATGACAGCCTTATTTTTGGTCGCTCAGGGTGACAGGGGCATTTTCGATGCGAACTTTTGGGACTGAACACTAATGTTGCGCCGGGGAATTGGCTGAGACGGCCCGTGCGTTGGCCATCTCCGGATCTTTCAAAATCTTCTTTGCGTCCTTGCTGTGCCTGCTGTCCGGGTCGTATTCCATCACTTTGAGATAATTCGCCTTGGCTTCAGCGTATTTGCCCAGGTGCCGCTCGGCTTCGGCCAGTCCCCAGTACACATCGGGATTTTCAGGGTCCAGCACCATCGCCGATTCAAAGCGCGAGAGCGCACCTTTCCAATCCTTCGACTGCAAATAATAGGTGCCCACGTTCTCGTCTTCCTTCGGTCCCTCTTTCGGGACAGCATTGGCTTCCTGGCCCTTTTCCTTGCGCGTGTCCGGCGGAGGCTTGAGGATCTGGTCGAGGTCGGCATTGCTGTCGCTCGACCCGGAATCCGACCCGCCTGGAGCTACTGCGGCCGGATCCTCGGGACTGCGAACAGGATCACTTGCATCGCCAGGCAAAGGGATGTTCCCCGAGTCTGCACTCGGCGCCGGTGCGGCAGGCGAATTCGACGTCGGTATCACCGGAACAGAATTTGTGTCCTCTGGAAAAGGATTGGATGTGGCGGGCTTCGGCGCATTCGCCGCCGGTTTCGGGGCCGGCGCAGCCTGCTTGTCCTGGGATGCGTTAGGGGACGAATCAGGGGTCTGACCGTTTTGAGGAGTCTGCGCCTGCAGGCGGGGTGAAGCCAACCAGCAACAAGCCAGAATCAGCGCAATTTGAAAAACTTGTCTCATTTTTTCGGTCCAGCTCACCTCGCGGCGCTTCAATGGCACCCCTCAATGTTACGATGCGGTGCATACCGTACTCAATTCAACCCCATCAATTCAACCCAAGAAAGCGTCGAAACACCGCATGGGACTCATTATCCGCTCATCTGCGATTCACGCCGCCGGCTGTTACACCACCACCGCGATTCGCAAAGGCACGCGCGTGGCCGAATACGACGGGCCGCGCCTGCGCAAGGAAGAGGCCGATGTCGCCTACGAAGCCTCGCCCATCACCTACCTTTTTGGACTGGGAGACGGCTCGATTGTCATCGACGGCCATTGCATGGCCATGTTCATCAACCACAGTTGCGACCCCAACTGCGAGACGGAAGAAGTCAGGGGCCGCGTTTGGATCAAGGCCATCAAAAACATTGCCCCGGGCGAGGAAATTACCTACGATTATTGTCTCTATGACGGTGGCGACGACGAAGCCGCCTGCAACTGCGGCGCGAAAAAATGCCGGGGCACCATGTACTCCCCTGAGGAGGTTCGCCGCCGCCAGGCCAAAGCCAAAAAGGCGCTCAAAAAAGCAGTGAAGAAGCAACGCAGCAAGCCCCGGGCAGTCAAACGGGTGAAGGCTCTGAAAAGCAGAACAGCATGACGCAAGAACCAGAATTACCGGCTCTCACCGAAGCGCAATTGGATGTACTGCGGCGATTTGCCTCATTCGAGATCAGCCTCGAAGAATTGCGCAAATCCCTCACCGGGGTGTTCGAGTTCGACTTCGCCTCAAAGCAACATGCCCCAGCGGGCCCAGCGCAGCGCCGCACCGCAACCGGCCACTTCCGCATCCCCGAGCCCGGCATCGTCATCACCCGCGAGCACATCGCCGACGCACTTGAACGAAAGCGCTTTGGCCTGATCACCGAACGCGATCTCGTCTATTGGGCCACGATTCTGCTGCTCAACGACGCCTATGTCTGGGATCCCGGCGACGAAGATCTCATCGCCGAATGGCTCAACGACATCAGCCTCCACCTCGACGCCTCATGACGGATTCTCCACACGACACTGCCTTTGGCGCAGAAGGTTTTCCACCCTCATTGTGACCCGGTCAGGAACGATACAATCGCACCTAGGCAGCCTTCGCTCAAAGGTGGGCCGAAGGAGTGGGTACACGCATGGGTTATCAGGTTCTGGCGAGAAAATACCGTCCGCAGCGCTTTGCCGACGTGGCTGGCCAGGATCACGTCACACGTACCCTGCTGAACGCCCTCTCGCAGAATCGTATCGCTCACGGCTACATCTTCAGTGGTCATCGCGGCATCGGCAAAACCACCATCGCCCGCATCGTCGCCATGGCCTTGAACTGCCGTACTGCAATCGGAACCACGGAGCGGCCGACGCCTGAGCCTTGCGGCGTTTGCGACTCCTGCATCGAAGTGCGCCAGGGCAATGCCGTCGATGTGATCGAGATTGACGCAGCTACCAATCGCGGCATCGACGAGATTCGCGAACTGCGCGACGCAGCGCGCTACTCCCCTGCCCGCGACCGCTACAAGATTTACATCCTCGACGAAGCGCATCAGATCACCGAAGCAGCCTTCAACGCGCTGCTCAAGACCCTCGAAGAACCGCCCGCGCACGTCATCTTCATGATGGCAACCACGGAGCCGGAAAACATTCCGCAGACGATTCGCTCGCGCTGCCAGCACTTCAGCTTTCACGCCGTCAAGTTCGACGACATCCTGGCGCAGTTGAAGATGATTGCGGCCAAGGAGGAAGTCGAAGCTGAAGACGCCGCGTTGGCTCTTCTCGCCGAGGCCGGCGACGGCTCCATGCGCGATGCCCTTTCCATCATGGATCAGGCCATTGCCTCAGCGCCTGTCGAGAATGGCCGTCCGGTGCTGGCCGGGGCGCAGATTCGCGAGCTGATGGGCTCCGTACCCAACGCCGTCTTTGAGCGGCTGGTTGAAGCCGTAGCCCAGGGCCAGAGCGCCGAGTTGATGGAGCAGTTAAACGTGCTGGTCAACGCCGGTCACAGCCCGTCGTCACTGGCGCGCCAGATGGTCCGCTACCTGCGCAACGCACTCATGGCCAAGCTGGGCGGCGAGCAAACGGAACTCCTGCAGATTTCCGACGACGAACGGGCCCGTGCGGCGCGAACCGCCCTTCTCTTTACCGAAGAGGAACTGACGCGTAATCTTCAAATCGTGCTGAGGACCTTTGACGATTTGAACTACCGCCAGGAGCAGCGTTTCCACCTCGAACTGGGCATGCTCAAGCTGATTCATGCGCAGCGACTGCTCCCCATCGAGGAACTGCTCAGTGGCGCCTCCGGCGGTTCAAACACGCGCAGCCCGGCAGCATCATCGAGTCCGCGCACAACTCCAAATCCCGCACGGCATTCGGCTTCGGCAGTCTCAGCGCCGGCTCATTCGACTTCGACCCCGCCCGCGCGCCCGCTCGAGTCGCCTTTCGAGAGCAATAGTTGGAACCCTGCTCCGAAAATGGAGGCAAGCCTCAAGGCGGCCGGAATCGCCAGTGCAGTCGCTGAAATGGCGGTGGCAGAGATGCCGCGCCCCGCGCACTCGCCCGAACCTCAACCCGCACCAATTCCAATCCGGGAGGCAAGTCCCTTCGCCCCGCCCTCCAGTACCGCGCCCAACTTCACCGAGACACTCACCGAGGGCTCGCTGGCCAAGGCTCCGCAATCCGCAGCGCCGCCCACGGTGGATGCAATACGGCTGGCAGTCATGGCAGCGCTCGACATCGCCGGACACGCCTCCGCCGCGCAGTTGCTCGGTGCGGCTTCGTGGACGCAGGACGGCTCCAGTCTCCGCATCGAAGCCTCGATGGGCAAGAAGATGCTCAGCCTGACCGTCAATCCCGCGGCAGAAAAAATCATTCGCCAGGAATTGCAGCGATTGGGCGCGCCCACAAGATTCCTGGTCGTTCCCGGAGAAGGAACAGGTCCCGTTGCCACCATCAGGTCCGCGCCGCTTGCCGGCAGCGTCGAAGAAGCAGCGTTGGCGCATCCCTTGGTGCAACGAGCAATGGAAATCTTCAAGGCAGAGGTTCGCACTGTGGTGGACCTTCGCGTCAAATAGCAAAGTGGTCGCAAATCGGGCGCGCAAGTTGAGTTCCGGAGGGGAGAAACAGCCATGATCAATCCGCTCAAGATGGGGGAAATGCTCTCCCAGGCTAATCAAATGCAGGAGGAAGTCCAGCGTAAGCTGGCCCAGACAGTCGTGGAAGGCTCGGCCGGCGGCGGTGCGGTCAACGTCACGATGAACGGGAAGAAGCAGCTCCTGAAGATGCGCATCGATCCCTCCGCGGTCACGAGCCTCAGCGGCGGCCAGGCGGACGTGGAAATGCTCGAGGATCTGATCGTGGCAGCCGTGAACGATGCAGGCCACAAGGCAGACGACGCAATTCAGTCCAGCGTGCAGGGAATGCTCGGCGGACTTAAGCTACCGGGGTTTGGTTGAGGCGTTGCTCCTTTGGTCCCGGCAAAATCGTTTCGCGTTTTGAAAGGGCACGACTTTTAGTCGTGCCGCAAACGTTGCATAAATCGCTTTAGCCCCTGAGGGACGCATTTCGCGGTGGTAGACAATTTATGGGATAGATTCCAGAGTCATGGGGAAATTACAAAATCAACAGGCCACGGTACTAGACGGGGCTCGGACTGGCGAAGCAGAGGGCGCAAGAAGGCAAGTTTGAGGAGGATCGCGCGTGCCACGTTATGCCGAGCCGATGGCCCGGCTGATTGAAGAATTGAAGAAGCTGCCCGGAGTGGGAACCAAAACCGCCCAGCGGTTTGCCTTCCACATTCTGCGCTCGACAGACGAAGATGCCGCAGCCCTTGCCGAGGCCGTACACGGGCTCAAGGCCAGCTTGCGCCTCTGCTCCATCTGCAACAACGTCACCGACATCGACCCCTGTGTTTATTGCGCAAATCCCACCCGTAATCAGCGCCTCGTCTGCGTCGTGGAGGAGCCGACCAACATCGATTCAGTGGAGCGGACACGCGGCTTCAACGGCGTGTATCACGTGCTGCACGGAACCCTTTCGCCCCTTCACGGCGTGGGTCCGGAGCAACTTCGCGCCGGTACGCTTCTCTCCCGCGTCGAACGCGGCGAGATCGATGAAGTGATCATGGCCACCAGTCCCACACTCGAAGGCGAGGCGACTGCCAACTGGCTGGCCGGAACCCTGCGCGGCTTTCCCGTGAAGATCACACGGATCGCCACCGGCGTACCGGCCGGCAGCGACATTGAATACGCCGACGAAGTGACCATGGCGCGCGCCCTCGAAGGACGGCACGAACTGCGGTCGTGAAGTCTCAAAGACCCGGAAGTATTATCCCCGCAGCTTGCTGAGCAGGTCCTGGGGATGGACTGGCTTGGACAGAATCTCGAATTCGTATCCGTGGGCCCGTGCCTTTTCAAGCAGATCGGCGGTAGCCGCCTGGCCCGAGAAAAGCAGAATTTTGATATCCGGTAGCAGAGCGCGAATCCTGATGGCCGCATCAATTCCGTTCAGGTCGGCCATGATAACGTCGGTGATCAGCATGTCCGGCGCATAGGTTGCGGCAAACTCGAGCGCTTTTTCACCGGAATAAACAGCGCGGGCTTCAAATCCGCTCTGGTTGAGGATCATCGCCAGCGTGTCAGCTATGATCCGTTCGTCGTCGACAACGAGGACCTTGGGCTTAAGGTGATTCTCGGACATACTCTCCTGGAGCGCTTAATCTGGCAGCGCAAAATTCCGATTCAGTTCGAAGTTCCGCAAAGCTGGACAGATGACTTCTGCGGTGATTCCCGTCCTGCGCGATACGCTTTGTTAACATGATACGCTCTGCCCAGGCAATTCGACGATACTGAAGAGCAGCCAGGGGGTCGCCGATTTACCCGATCCTGAAAATCCGCAATCGCAGAATGTGTTTGAACAACAAAACACTGATTCATCTGAAATCCATTTAGAAGTCATACACTTGCAAATAAGTGGCCATCGCAAGCCGGCAAAACCCCAACCGGAGAACCATGCATGCACGAAGCCGCAATCCAAAACGGCGCCCAGAACCCGACTTCAGACGCAATCATTCGCGCCGAGAAGATCGAGAAGTACTACGCCCAGCCCAGCGAAAACCGTATTCAGGTCATTTCCGCCACCGACCTGAGCATCGTACCGGGCGAAATTGTCGCGCTCCTTGGACCTTCGGGTTCGGGCAAATCCACCATGCTGCGCATGCTCACCGGCCTGTCGCGACCCACAGCCGGGCAGGTCTACTGGCACGAACAGCCCATCGCCGAAGCAGACATTAACGTCTCGATCGTGTTTCAGAGCTTTGCGCTTTTTCCCTGGCTCACGGTGCTGGAGAATGTCGAAGCTCCGCTGCAAGCCCGCGGCGTGCCGCCTGACGAACGCCACGACCGCAGCATGAAGATGTTGGATACAGTGGGTCTGGACGGTTTTGAGGCAGCCTATCCCAAGGAGCTTTCCGGCGGCATGAGGCAGCGTGTGGGTTTTGCGCGCGCCCTGGTGGTCGAGCCGGAAGTGCTTTTTATGGACGAGCCTTTCTCTGCGCTCGATGTCCTGACGGCGGAGAACCTGCGCAGTGAACTCCTGGAGCTGTGGGCCAAGAAGACCATGCCCACTCAAGCCGTTTTCATCGTGACGCACAACATTGAAGAAGCGGTTCTCCTGGCCGATCGCATCATCGTCCTGGGCCGCAATCCCGGACACATCCGCACCGACTTCAAGGTGCAAATCCCGCAGCCGCGCGACCGCAAGGCCGAAGCATTTACCCAACTGGTCGACTACATCTACAAGGTGCTCACCCGGCCCGACGTGGTGCCCGCCGAAGCGCCCGATCAGGCCGCCGGACGCCGTATTCGCGACCAGCGCCAGATGCGCTACCAGATGCTGCCCCACGCGCGCCCCGGCGGCATGGCTGGATTGCTGGAGTTGCTAATCGACAAGGGCGGACGCGACGACATTTACCGCCTCGCCGACGACCTGGCTTTCGAGATCGACGACCTGCTCCCCATCGTCGACGCGGCGCAATTGCTCGGCTTCCTCAAAATCGAAGAAGGCGATGCAACCATCACGGAGACAGGCACGGAGTTCGCCAACTCCGAGATTCTGCGCCAGAAAGAGTTGTTCCGCGACGCAGCTGTGGAACATGTGCTTCTGCTCCGCCAGATCCGCCGCGCCCTCGAGGCCAAGAGCGATCACACCGTGCCCGAAGAGTTCTTTCTCGATATGCTCGACGAGCAATTCAGCGATGACGAGTCGCAGCGCCAGATCGAGACCGCAGTCAACTGGGGCCGCTACGCTGAGTTATTTGACTTCGACGCGGGTCGCCGCCGTTTCGTCATGCCCGACGCCCTTGAAGAAATCGCCGCCAACGAGGAAACCGAGTGAAACTCCACCCCTTTGCTCGATCGCCGGTCACCGCCCGCACCTGGCCCTTCTGTCATCGACCTGGGAGTGGCCGCTTGCGCGTTGGCGCTCTTCGTCGCTCTTGTCAGTACGGGTGCTTATTGGATGGGCAAGCCGGTTCCCGTGGTGCCCATTTCGCACTCTCTCGGCGCATTGCCTGCCTATGCCTTCTACTCCCTGGTGCGCATCGGCATCGCGTACCTGCTCAGCCTCACCTTTGCCGTCACCTATGGGTACGTCGCCGACTACAATCCGCGGCTCGAAGCGTGGATGATCGCAGTCCTCGATATCCTCCAGTCCATTCCCGTGCTCAGCTTCCTGCCTCCTCTTGTGCTGGCCATGGTCGCGCTCATTCCCGGGCATCAGTTGGGCATCGAGACTGGGCGTCATCCTGCTCATCTTCACCGGCCAGGTCTGGAACCTTGCATTCAGCTTTTATTCCTCGCTCAAGAGCATTCCGCGCGAAATGATTGAGGCTTCGCGCATCTATCGCTACTCCGCGTGGCAACGCTTCTGGCAACTGGAAATGCCCTACTCCACCATTGGCCTGGTTTGGAACTCGATCGTCTCCGTCGCTGGCGGATGGTTTGCCCTGATCGCCTGCGAGATGTTCACCATGGGCACCCGCAACTTCCAGTTGCCGGGTCTCGGCAGCTATTTGCAGACGGCGACCGAATCCGGCGACAAGCGCGCCCTTGTCGCCGGCATTCGCGGTCGTCATCTTGATCGTCGTCGCCACGGATCAGCTGGTGTGGCGACCGCTCATCGCATGGAGCGACAAGTTCAAATTTGAGCAGGTTGAGTCCGCCGACCGCGTCACTTCTCCGATCCTCGAGCTGCTCCGCCGCTCTACGCTGCTGAGCCGAAATGCCCGGCCGCCTTCTTGACTCGTTGCGAAGAGCCCATCTACCGCCGCCTGGCTCGCACCAGAGGACTGCCGGATCGTCCATCCGCTCGACGAGGAGCCCGCGCGCCGCGGAATACCTCCGCTAGTCTGGGCCTTGGCCGTGCCGGTCATCGCCGCCGTCGGCTGGGGTGCACTGCAGGCCGTCCTCATGCTCAGCACCGTCACCTGGCCGGAACTGCGCCTGCTGCTCGAAGGCGCCGGCGCCACCTTTCTGCGCGTCAACGCCGCGCTGCTCATCTCCGCCGCCTGGACCATTCCCGTCGGCGTCGCCATCGGCTTCAACCCCAGGCTCGCCCGCATCGTCCAGCCGGTCGCGCAGGTTCTGGCCTCGGTTCCGGCCACGGCCTTCTTCCCCATCCTGCTCATCGGACTGGTCAAGATTGGCGGCGGCCTCGGCATCGGCTCCATCGCGCTGATGCTGCTCGGCACCCAGTGGTACATCCTCTTCAACGTCATCGCCGGAGCCATGTCCATCCCCTCCGACCTGCGCGAAGTCGCCTCGCTCTACCACTTCACCCGCTGGCAGCGCTGGACCACGGCTCATTCTCCCCGGCATCTTTCCCTATCTCATCACCGGCATGGTCACGGCCTCGGGCGGCGCATGGAACGCCTCGGTCTTCGCCGAGTACACCCACATGCACGACCGCACCCTGCAGACCATCGGCCTCGGCGCGCAGATCAGCTCCGCCACCGACAACGGCCGCTTTCCCATCCTGCTGCTCGCCACCATCCTGATCTCGCTCATGGTGGTCACCATGAATCGCCTGGTCTGGCGCCGTCTCTACCACCTGGCCGAAACGCGGTATAAACTCGAAGGCTGATTGGGCGCAGCAGATGAAGCGGCCGACCTCTGGAGGGACAGATGATTCGCGTGGGCCTGGTGGGATTTGGGATGGGAGCGCGCGTCTTTCATGCGCCGCTGGTCTCCTCCGTAGACGGGCTTGAACTGGCAGCCGTTGTCGAGCGAAACTCCGACCAGGCCGCCCAGCGTTATCCCGGCATTACCACTTACCGCTCCCTCGAAGAACTGCTGAGTGATGCCAACATCGACCTCATCGTGGTGGCAACGCCCAGCGGTACTCACTTTCAGGGAGCGCAGCAGGTGCTGGAAGCCGGCAAGAACGTTGTCGTTGACAAGCCCGTCGCCGTCACCTCGGCCGAAATCGCGCATTTGATGCGTCTCGCATCTTCCCGCAGCGTGCACCTGATTCCATTTCATAACCGCCGTTGGGACAGTGAGTTTCAGACAATCACACATCTTTTACATGAGGAATCGCTGGGTCGGCTGGTTCATGTGCAATCGTGCCTGGACCGCTGGAACCCAGGCGTCGCGAGAAAGCCCTGGAAGGACGATCCGGCGCAAGGCGGAGGCACCCTGCTCGACCTCGGAACCCACATCGCCGACCAGGCCCTCGCGCTCTTTGGCAAGCCGGAGTCGGTCGGCGCCGAAGTGCTCCGTGAGCGCGATGGTGAAGGGTCCAACGACTCGTTTACGGTGCGCCTGCACTATGCGCGGTTCACGGTGGAGCTGGGAGCCAACTGCCTCTCATCTCTGGCCAGACCCCGCTTACACCTGCGCGGAACGAAGGGCAATTACTTGAAGGTGAGCGGCGATCTGCAGGAGGCCGCACTCAACAAGGTCACGCGCATCACCGATCCGCATTGGGGCGAGGAACCTCCCTCTGCCTGGGGCACGCTGGCCGTGGATGTGGACCACTGCATGGTCACCCGTCCCATCGCCCCAATCCCAGGCGACTACCGGCTCTTCTACGCTGGTGTCCGCGATGCGCTGTTGGGCAAGGCGAAGCCCCCGGTCGAGCCGATTGCCGCATGGCGCGTAGCCCGCCTGCTCGAGTGGGCCGTTCAAAGTTCAGAGGAGCATAGGGACATCGTCTGCGATTGGAGCGGCGAGCCAGGATAGTTGTCCTATTGCATTGCACTCTTTGCGCGGCCCGGGTCCTTCTCCACCAGCGGCACCCAAAAGCGAAAGCACGTTCCTTGTCCCGACGTGCTTGCCACCTCGATCGATCCTCCGTGAGCGGTAAGAATCGCGCGCACGATAGCCAGCCCCATACCGGTGCCTTTGGCGCTGGCAATTCCCTTTTTGCCGCGATAAAACTTGTCGAAAATCAAAGGAAGATCCACCTCATCGATGCCGGGACCATCGTTTTCAACATCAAACTCCAGCCGATCCCCGGCGCGCCGGCTGCGCAGCGTGACTCTGCTGCCGGGCGGCGAGTATCGTGCCGCATTTTCCAGCAAGTGCCGAAGCACGCGGCCCAGCAAATGCGGATCGAACCACGCGGGCTCATCCGGCTCTTCCACATCAATCAGGACTCGATGTTGCGCAAGCGCTGCTTGTGAACGTTCCACGGCATCTTCGAGAAGCGCGCGAGTATGCAGCTGCTGGAGATTCACCTGTACAACATTGGCATCGATCTCGGCCATTTCCACGGCTTCGCCAATCAACTTGTCGAGCCGCGATGCCTCCTCGTCAACGATCGAGGCAAGGTCAAGCCGGCTTGCGTCATCGAGTCCCTCGCCCTGCATCAGGGTGGTGGCCGCGGCACGGATGGACGTTAGCGGCGTGCGTAGTTCGTGCGTGAGTGAGTCGATGAGCGCGTTGCGCAGCCGTTCGCCCTCACGTGCGGCCTCCAGACGCGCCGAAGCCTCAATGGCAAGGGCGCGGGTCAAGGCGATTGCCACCTGCGCGCTCACCGCTGTGGCCACTTCGCGGGAAAGAATGTCAGGACGCCAGCCCAAAGCGCCCACCCCCCGCATCCCAACCGTCAACGGCATCCCCGTGATTCCTCCCGGCACAACCATCGTCGGCACCTGCCCCTGGGTCAATGCCGCCAGGCTGGCCCGGATACTCATGGGCAACTCAGAGGTTGAGGCATAGAGCTGATCCGGTTCGCGGACGTACACCACAACAGCCTCCAGCGCAAAGATCCGGTGGATCATCCGTGGCAACTCCCGGACCAGGGCGGCAGCTTCTTCGTGGAGCATCATTTCCTGGCTCAGGATGTAAAGCCGCTCCACATCTTCACGCCGTTGCTCGGCCTGGGCGGCCTGGCGGCGTGCGCGTTCGGCAAGCCGCCCTGCGACCACGCAACAAGCCAGAAACGAGATGATCGCCACCCATTGTTGAATCCCGATAATGCGAAACGTGTGCAGGGGCGGCAGAAAAAAGTAGTCGAACGCCACGGAGCACACAACGGCGACGTAGAGCGAGAGCCAAATACCCGCTTGCGCCGCAGACCACACCACAACGACCAGATAAATCATCCCGGCGGTGGTCGCATTGGCGCCCGTCAACACCAGCAGAACCGTAAAACCGACCGCAGTCAGCGTGGCCATGGTCCAGTGAAACATCCGCCGCGAATCGGCCTGCGCGTTCATCTTCCTCACCACCCGGAATCATACCCGCCCGGCCCGATGATGTAATCTTCCGGTAAAGAAGATGGCAATGCCCGGCAGAATTCTGGTCATCGACGACGAACCGCAGATCACGCGCGTATTGCGCGCCGCACTCACCGCGCAAGGCTTTGACGCCCGCACCGCCAACGATCCCGAAGAGGGTGTCCGTCTCTTCCGCGAGTGGCAACCGGATCTCGTGATCACCGATCTGATGATGCCCGGCATGACCGGAGTGGATGTGTGCCGCGCCATCCGCGCCACATCGACAACGCCGGTGCTGGTGCTCTCGGTCCGGGAACACGAGCGTTCCAAGGTCGAGGCGCTCGACGCAGGCGCGGACGACTACGTAACCAAGCCATTCGGCATTCAGGAACTGCTCGCCCGGGTGCGCGCCCACCTCCGCCGCGCTCCCGAACGCGCCACAGCGGCCATTGAAGCGGGCGATTTCGTCGTGGACGAGGCGGCTCACACCATCACCGTGCAGGGTAAGCCTGTCCGCATGACTCCAAAGGAGTTCGATTTGCTCGTACACCTTGCCCGCCATGCCGGCAAGGTCATGACTCATCGCACCCTTTTGACCGCCGTGTGGGGAGCGCAATCGGCCCACCAACCGGAATATCTGCGCGTTTTTGTCGGCCAGTTGCGCAAAAAGCTTGAAAACGAAACTGGCAAACATTACATTCAGACCGAACCCTGGGTCGGCTACCGGTTTGTACCCGAAGGCTTCACCGGCAACGAAGAATAACCGGGCAATAACCTGCGCGATTTCTGCCGTTTCCCGTCTTTATCTTTTCTTTAGAAATCCCTTCCGGCAACACAACAGCGCATAGACCAAAATCAGATTCGAGTCATCGAAAGCGACTAGGCCGCCAAGGCGTGCGTGCGTCGTTTCTCGAATTGAGAGGGTTGCAATGCAGGATGTGGTGATGTTGCTGTTCACGGCAATTTTCTTCGCCCTGGCGTTTCTCTACGTCAAGGCGTGCCAGAAGTTGAGGTAACCCATGGATCTCGTCTCGATTGCCGCTCTGATCGTTTCCATTCTGTTGCTGGGCTATCTGACCCTCACCTTGCTCTTCCCGGAGAAATTCTGAAATGTCCGCCAATGGCTGGTTGCAGTTTGGCTTCTATTCCCTGGTCCTGCTGGCGACCGTGCGCCCGGTAGGAATCTACATGATGCGCGTACTCGAGGGGCAGCGCACCTGGCTCGACCCGGTGTTGCGTCCATTCGAGCGGCTCATCTACAGGCTCTGCGCCGTGAACTCTGAAAAGGAGATGAACTGGCGGGAATATGCCTACGCCATGCTGGGCCTCTCAGCCGTCAGCCTCTTGCTCACATACGGGATCGAGCGCTTGCAAGCGTACTTCCCTTTCAATCCTCAGAAAATCGCCGCCGTTGGCCCCGACCTGGCCTGGAACACTGCCGCCAGCTTTACCACCAACACCAACTGGCAGTCGTACACGCCCGAAACCACGATGAGCTATCTCACCCAGATGGCTGCCCTGGCGACGCACAACTTCTGGTCGGCGGCAATCGGTATCGTCGTGGCCGTGGCCCTGGTACGCGGAATCAAGCGCACATCCAGCGCAACCATCGGCAACTTCTGGGTCGACATGACCCGCACGCTGCTCTACATTCTGTTGCCGGCATCCTTCATCTACGCGCTTTTGCTCATCGGCCAGGGAGTTCCGCAAAACTTCCATGCGTATACCACTGCTCACCCGGTTGAACAACCAACCCAGGTCCAGACGATTGCGCAGGGACCCGTAGCCTCGCAGGAAGCGATCAAAATGCTGGGCACCAACGGTGGCGGCTTCTTCAACGCCAACAGCGCGCATCCGTATGAGAATCCCACGCCCTTTTCAAACTTCCTGCAGATCTTGTCCATCTTCATCATCCCCGCCGGCCTCACCTACACCCTTGGCCGCATGACCGGTTCGCCCGGCCATGGCTGGGCGGTTCTGGCTGCCATGTTCATTCTTTTTGCGGCCGGATTCACCGCTGTGTACTGGGCTGAGTCACAACCTCATCCGCTCATTCACGGCGCAGAGCAGGCCCGCACCGCAACCGCACCGGGCGGCAACATGGAGGGCAAGGAAGTCCGTAACGGCATCGCCGAAAGCTCTCTATTCGCCACGATCACCACTGACGCCAGCTGCGGCGCCGTCAACGGTGTCCACGACAGCTTTACCCCGCTGGGCGGCATGGTCGTACTGACCAACATCATGCTCGGCGAATTGGTCTTCGGCGGAGTCGGTTCCGGTTTGTACGCCATCCTCATTTTCGTCGTGCTCTCTGTATTCATCGCCGGCCTCATGGTCGGTCGCACACCTGAGTATCTGGGCAAGAAAATCGAGTCTTATGACGTGAAAATGTCGATGCTGTACATCCTCATCTTTCCCCTCATCATTCTCTCCCTCACGGCCGTCTTCGTGCTCCTGCCCAAGGTTGGACTTTCTGCGCTTACCAACCCCGGGCCACACGGGCTCACCGAGATCCTTTACGCCTTCACCTCCGGCGCCGGCAACAACGGCTCTGCGTTTGCAGGCCTCAGCGCCAACACCTGGTGGTACAACGTCTCGCTGGGCTGGGACATGCTGTGCGGGCGCATTCTCATGATGATTCCGGTGCTCGCCCTGGCCGGCAACCTGGCCATGAAGAAAAGCATTCCGCCCTCCCCTGGAACCTTCCCGGTAAACACGTCGCTCTTTACCGTGCTGCTGACCGGCGTAATTCTCATCGTCGGCGCACTCACGTTCTTCCCGGTACTCAGTCTGGGGCCAATTTTGGAACATCTGCTGCTCCATTCAGGGCAGATTTTCTAGGGAGATGCGACGAAGTTTTGCGCAGCTTTAGCCGCACCTTCAACGATCAAAGTACGCACGGGGCCTTGGCCCCAGAGGAAAAAGACAAACTGTCATGGTCGAAAAGACGAGTCTCTGGAACACGCAAATCATGGGTCAGGCGCTGATCGACTCAGTGCGCAAGCTGAACCCGCGCGTCATGGTCAAGAACCCGGTGATGTTCGTGGTGGAAGTAGGCAGCGTGCTCACCACGGGTTTGCTCATCGATAACGTCGTCCATCATTCGTCCGGATTCGGTTTCAACCTGCAGATCACGCTGTGGCTCTGGTTCACGGTGCTCTTCGCCAACTTTGCCGAAGCTATGGCAGAAGGTCGCGGCAAGGCTCAAGCCGATACCCTGCGCAAGGCCAAGGGCGAGACCATCGCGAAACGCTACAAGGCGGACGGCACCTTTGAGGATGTAGCCAGCGCCCAGTTGCGCGCGGGCGACGTGATTTTTGTGGAAGCGAACCATTACATTGCCGGCGACGGCGAGGTGATTGAAGGCGTGGCTTCGGTGGACGAGTCGGCCATTACCGGCGAATCGGCACCCGTGATTCGCGAGGCGGGCGGCGACCGTTCAGCCGTGACGGGCGGGACCAAAGTGCTCTCTGACTGGATCAAAGTGCGCATTACTTCGAATCCCGGCGAGACGTTCCTCGATCGCATGATCGCCCTCGTCGAAGGCGCGACGCGGCAGAAGACACCCAACGAAATCGCACTGAGCATTCTGCTCTCCGGCCTCACCATCATCTTTCTCCTCGCCGTGGTCACGCTGCAGCCCTTCGCCATGTACTCCAAGGCGCCGCAGACGATTTTCGTTCTTGTTTCGCTGCTGGTCTGCCTCATCCCCACAACGATCGGCGGCTTGCTCTCGGCCATCGGTATTGCCGGCATGGACCGGCTGGTGCAATACAACGTGCTGGCCATGAGCGGCCGCGCCGTAGAAGCCGCAGGCGACGTGAACACGCTGCTGCTGGACAAGACCGGCACCATCACCCTGGGCAATCGCCAGGCCACGGAGTTCATGACTGCCCCTGACATCACTCCCGAGCGCCTGGCCGATGCGGCGCAGCTTTCGTCGCTCTCCGACGAAACTCCAGAGGGCCGCTCCATCGTCGTGCTGGCCAAGGAGAAGTACAACCTGCGCGGACGTGATCTCGCCGGGATCCATGCGGAGTTCGTCCCCTTTACCGCGCAGACCCGCATGAGCGGTGTCAACCTGCCCGGCGTGCGCATTCGCAAGGGCTCAGTCGATGCCATCTCGCGCTTTCTTGAAGAACAAGGTTCGTCGCTGCCTAAGAAAGTACGCGACAACGTGGAAGAGATCGCCCGCGCCGGTGGAACCCCGCTGGTGGTCGCGGAAAACTCAACCGCCCTCGGCGTCATTCATCTAAAGGACATCGTGAAGGGCGGCCTGAAAGATCGCCTCGCCCGCCTGCGCGCCATGGGCATTCGCACCATCATGATCACCGGCGACAACCCGCTCACCGCTGCCGTAATCGCTCGCGAGGCAGGCGTCGACGACTTCCTCGCCGAGGCCAAGCCCAAGGACAAGATGGACCTGATCAAGCGCGAACAGGGCAAGGGCAAACTGGTCGCCATGACCGGCGACGGCACCAACGACGCTCCCGCATTGGCGCAGGCCGATGTAGGCGTGGCGATGAACTCGGGCACCCAAGCCGCCAAGGAAGCCGGCAACATGGTGGACCTGGATTCAAACCCCACCAAGCTGATCGAGATTGTCGAGATTGGGAAGCAACTTCTCATGACCCGCGGCGCACTGACCACGTTCTCCATCGCCAACGACGTGGCCAAGTACTTTGCGATCATTCCAGCCATGTTTGCCGGTGTGTTTCCTGTGCTCGGCGTGCTCAACATCATGTTTCTGCACTCGCCCGAGTCAGCCATTCTCTCCGCGGTCATTTTTAACGCGCTGATTATTGTGGCGCTCATTCCGTTGGCCCTCAAAGGCGTGAGATACGAACCCAAGGCAGCAGATATTCTGCTGCGCAATAACCTGCTTATTTATGGCGTGGGCGGCATCATTGTGCCGTTCATCGGAATCAAAGCCATCGACATGCTGCTGGTCGCGATGCACCTGGCATAACAAACGAATTGGATGGGTATGGGCTTGAGCCTGTGCATCCATTCGGCAGAAGGAACGGGGCTTTAGCCCCGGAGGGAACTTGAAAATGCATTCCACTTCGACTCTGTCAGCCCCTGCAGTGCAGCAGTCGGCTACGACCACGCATTCGGTCTGGGGCACGTCTATCCGCTTCACCCTCGTCACCGCTGTTTTGCTTGGCCTGCTCTATCCCCTGGTCGTCACGGGCGTGGCGGGCTTGATCTTCCCTCACAAAGCCGCGGGCAGCCTGATTCTGAAAAACGGTCAGGTCATCGGCTCGGAGTTGCTGGCGCAAAGCTTCACGTCGGATCGCTATTTCCATCCCCGGCCTTCTGCGGCCGGCAACGGTTACGACGCAACCTCGTCGGGCGGATCGAACCTTGCCCAGTCCAACGCCAAACTGGTTACCCGCATCCAGGGCGATATCGACAAACTCGCCGCGGCAAATCCCGGCAAGCCCGTTCCCATTGACATGGTTACCACGTCAGGTTCGGGCCTCGATCCCGACATCACTCCCGACAATGCCGACTACCAGGCTCCCAGGGTCGCCAAAGCCCGCGGCCTCACCGAGGAGCAAGTGCGCCAACTGATCCAGCAGCACACCGCAGGCCGCACCCTCGGGCTTCTCGGCGAGCCGCGAGTCAACGTCCTCGAGTTGAACCTCGCCCTCGATAACCTGGCGAAATAATTCTTCAGTTCTCTTGGATAAGGGGGAGGATGGGCTCCTCCCCCTTCTTTTTTCGGAACGACTTCCTCAGCACTCCTGGCCCCGCGTGCTTCTCCCCCGTCACCTGCAACCTCTATTTCACCGGTAGAACGATCGCCTGGCTGATTTTTCAAACGTTCTAACCCTGAAATCCACCGGAAGAGGCCATCGCCCTTCCTTTCGGTCGAAAGTTACTCGATTGCAATAGACAATTCGTGTCTCTATCGAATACCATACCCTTTCGAGTCGCACGACCAAAATGGTAATGGTGCAAGGTATGCGCGCGTCGCTCTTTATCACCTGCTATAACGACACGTTGTTTCCCGAGACTGGCCGGGCGGTGGTGCGGCTGCTGGAGCGATTGGGCGTCGATCTTGATTTCCACCCCCAGCAGACGTGTTGCGGACAGATGCACGCCAACACCGGCTTCCGCGCAGAGGCCTTCTCGCAGGCCAAGCGATTTGTCAGTATATATCAGGACGCCGAAACCGTCGTCATTCCTTCGTCGTCGTGCGTGGCCATGATGCGCGATCAGTATCCGGGACTCTTTGAAGAACTGGGAAACGAGGATCTTCGCAAGGAATTCAAGGCGCTGCTGCCGCGGGTCTACGAGCTGAGCGAGTTCCTGATCGACCGGCTCGGCGTGGAGGATGTCGGCGCCTACTTTCCGCATCGCGTGACCTACCACGCCAGTTGCCACGGGCTGCGCGCGCTGCACCTGGGCGACCGGCCGTTCAGGCTGCTGGCCAAGGTGCGCGGACTGGACCTGGCGCCCCTCGCGAATCTCGATCGCTGCTGCGGATTTGGCGGCACGTTTTCGATCAAGAACGCCGAAGTGTCGTCGGCCATGCTGGCCGTCAAGCTGCAGGATGTGCTCTCGACGCGCGCCGAGTTTTGCACGGCGCTCGATAACAGTTGCCTGATGCACCTGGGCGGCGCGATGCATCGCCAGTACGCGGGCATGAAGACGATTCACCTGGCGCAGATTCTGGCCAGCACTGAGAGCGCTCCGGCAGAGGAGGCAGCATGAGTCAAGCCGCCGCCTACCATCCGGTGCTCGATCCGCACCGCGCGCCTCCGTTTCCGCAAGCGGCGCTGCCGGTGCTGCGCAATGCGCAACTGCGCAAGAATGTGGCCCACGCCATCGATGTGATTCAGGCCAAGCGCGCCCGGCTGGTGGCCGAAAAGACTGACTGGCAGGAGCTGCGGTCGGCGGGATCGGCGATTCGAGACCACGCTCTCGAAAATCTGGACGCATATCTCGAGCAGTTTGAAGAGCGCTGCACCGCCGCCGGGGGCATTGTTCACTGGGCTGCGGATGCGGCCGAAGCGCGCAAGATCATTCTCGACATTCTGCGCGAAGAAAAGGCGAGCGAGGTCATCAAGATCAAGACCATGACCTCCGCCGAGATCCAGCTGAATCCCGCTCTCGAAGCTGCCGGCATCGGCGTCTTCGAGACGGACCTGGCCGAGATCATTCTGCAGCTCGGCGACGACGAGCCCTCGCACATCGTCGTACCCGCGCTGCATGTAAATCGCAGCCAGGTGCGCGAGATCTTTGCCCGCCGCATGGGACTGCCCGATCTGTCCGACGATCCGCAGGCGCTCACCGCTGCGGCACGCACTTATCTGCGGCAAAAGTTTCTCAACGTTCCCACGGCCATCAGCGGAGCCAATTTTCTGGTTGCCGAAACCGGCGCCGTCGCGGTCGTCGAGTCGGAAGGCAACGGCCGCATGTGCCTCACGCTGCCGCGCACCATGATTACTCTCGCGGGCATCGAGAAGGTGCTGCCGCGCTTCCAGGATCTCGAGGTCATGCTGCAGGTGCTGGCGCGCTCTGCCACCGGCGAGCGCATGAATCCTTATACGTCGCTCTGGACCGGCGTCACGCCCGGCGACGGCCCGCAGCGCTTCCATGTGGTTCTGCTCGACAACGGTCGCTCGTCGATTCTGGCTCGCCCCAGGGAGCGTCAGACGCTCAAGTGCATTCGCTGCGCTGCCTGCATGAACACCTGCCCGGTCTATCGCCAGACCGGCGGCCACGCCTACGGGTCGGTCTATGCCGGTCCCATCGGCGCCATTCTCACGCCGCAATTGATGCATATGGAGCATGCGCAGTCGCTGCCCTACGCCTCATCGCTGTGCGGCGCGTGTTACGAAGTATGCCCCGTCAAGATCAACATCCCCGAAGTGCTGATCGACCTGCGCGCCCAGGTCGTAGATCAGGAGCGCAAAGAGACAAAACGCGTCTTCGACCCCATGTACCTCGGGATGCGCATCGCAAACCTCCTTTTTACGAGTGCCTGGCGTTTCCACATTTCGCAACGCCTCGGCCGCATCGGTTTGCGGCTTTTCACCGGCAAAGACGGCTGGATTCACTCGCTGCCCAGCCTCGGCGCGCGTTGGACGGTGACCCGCGACCTGCGCGGCCTGCCCGACCAGACCTTCCACGAGTGGTGGGCGGCCCGCAGCGACGGGAAACTAGGAACTGCAGTTCACGCAGCCACGCCAGCTGGCGTGACCCCGTCAGTTGCCGCAGCGCCACCGGCCGATTCTGGCGCAGATCACCGGACGAATGGCGAAGAGCACATATCTGAACACGAGTCGGATTCGCTGGTGTTGACGAAGGAGGGCCGATGAGCACCTCCCGGAATCTCATTCTGGATCGGATTCGCTCTGCGACCCAGGATGCTTCGAAGTCCGCCTACGCTGACCTGCAGCGTCCTTATATCCGCCACGGGGCGCTCGGCAGTGCGGCAAGGATCAGGCTGATGATTGAGCGCCTTCGCGAGTATGATGCCGAAGTCGTTGAATGCCTGCCCGATCAATTGCCCGCCACCATCGCGGCCTGCCTTGCATCCAGCGGCAAAAACAAGTTTGTCGCGCCCGAAGGATTGCCCGCAGCATGGCTCGCCAAGGGTTTTGACTGGAAGATTGATCACCAACTTGAGTCCGCCGAGATCGAGCTTTGCGAGGGAGTGGTTACCACGTGCTTCGCCGGTATTGCTGACTCCGGAACCATCGTGCTGCATCACTCGGGCAGTGAAGGCAGGCGCGTGATCTCTCTCCTGCCCGACTGGCACCTGTGCATCCTGCGCGCCAGCCAGGTGGTGGAGACGCTGCCTGAGTATTTCGCGCGATGCCCGCAGCCTCCGGCGCTCGCCACCTACATTTCCGGACCAAGCGCTACGGCAGATATTGAAATGACGCGCATCAAAGGCGTACATGGACCCCGTTTTCTCAACGTGATTCTGGTGCGCGATGAAGTTCAGACAGCGGCCGGGACACAACAGTCCGGCGCAAACCAGGCAGGTACTTATGGATCACACTGAATCCGCGACTTTTGATCAGGCAGTTCAGGCTCTGGACTCGTTCCAGATCGAGATTCCCTCCTGGGGATTCGCCAACACCGGCACCCGTTTCGGCAAGTTTGTCCAGGCCGCCGCCGCTTCCACGATCGAGGAGAAATTCTGCCGATGCGGCCGAGGTGAAGCGCCTCACCGGCGCCACCCCCACCATGGCCTTGCACGTGCTTGTGGGATCTGCCCAAGGGCGTCAACGACGTGCCCGAGGTGCAGAGTCTCGAGCGCCGTTTCGGCGTCCGCGCCGGGTCCATCAATCCCAATCTGTTTCAGGATCAGGAGTACAAGTACGGTTCTCTCTGCAACCCCTCGGCTGAGATTCGCGGAATGGCCGTTGACCACATGCTCGATTCAATCGAGATCGCCAAGCTGCTGGATTCGCGCGACATTTCTCTTTGGCTGCCCGACGGCTCCAATTACCCCGGCACGCAAAGCATCCGCAAACGCATTGCGTGGCTGGAGGAGGCGTTGCGCACCACGCACGACCACCTCGCGCCGGACCAGCGGTTGCTGATTGAGTACAAGCCCTTCGAGCCGGCCTTCTATCACACCGACATTGCCGACTGGGGCATGTCGTCGCACCTGGCGCGCGAAGCAGGTCCGCAGGCGCGCGTGCTGGTCGATACCGGCCATCACTACGCCACGCAAAATATCGAGCAGATTGTGGCATGGCTGCTGCACACCGGCATGCTGGGTGGCTTCCACTTCAATGACCGCCGCTACGCCGACGACGATCTGACCCTGGGCTCAATCGATCCCTACCAGATCTTCCGTATCTTCCATGAGATTCACAGCGCTCAGTCCGAAGGCATGCCCCTCTCTGTCGCCTTCATGATCGACCAGAGCCACAATTTGAAAGGCAAGATCGAAGCCACCGTGCAGACCATTGTCACCGCCCAGGAACTTTGGCTCAAAGCGGCGCTCGTCGATCGCGAAGAATTAGCCAGTCTTCAGGATTCCTGCGACCTGGTGGCAGCCGAAGAGCTCTTTCGAGGCGCCTTCTGGCGCGATGTTCGTCCGCTATGCGCCGAATGGCGCAAAGTCCGTGGGCTCCCCATTGCTCCCCTCGAGGCGCTTCGCGAAGGCGGGTATGTGGATCGCATCAGTCTTCAGCGCGGAGGACGGTCCTCCACGGTCAACAGCTACGCCTGAAAAAAAGGGTATCCTTGAGTACAGCGTTTCGCTATTGAAACCTGGCGAGGGAGACGAACGGTTTGCCCAAGACGAAAATCAAACGCCTGTACCTGATCCCTATTCTGTCCAAAGCCCTCGACGTGATCGAACTGCTGGAGCAGAATAACGCCCCGGTTGCCCTCGAAGACGTCTTTCAAAAGACGCACATCTCCAAGACCAGCGTCTACCGCATTCTCAAAACGCTGGTACACAGGGGATATGTGGCCCAGTCCCAAAGCGGACAGTACCGGCTGGTTTCACGTCCCCGCCGCCTGCGTTTCGGGTTCGCCGCGCAGAGCGGCGAAATGCCGTTTTCGGTCGCGGTGGCCGAGAGCGTGGCCGCAGCCGCTGCGGCAGCCGGTGTGGAATTGATTGCCCTCGACAACCGTCAGGATGCTGAGGTCGCGATCCGCAACGCCGTGGAATTCGTAAACAAACGCGTTGATCTTGTGCTCGAATTTCAAGTTGAGGAAGAGGTTGCGCCCCGCGTGGCCCACATCTTCAAGATGGCTGAAATTCCCATGGTCGCCATCGACGTGCCCCATCCCAGTTCGACCTATTTTGGCGTGGACAACTTCGAAGTAGGCTTTGAAGCCGGATCCCTGCTCGGTCAGTACGCGTTGCGCAAGTGGAAAGGAAAGGCGGACTGGGTCCTCGGAGTGGGATTCTCTGAGGCCGGCAGCTTTGTGCAGAGTCGCATTACGGGCGCATTTGAAGGCATCCGCGAGCGGCTCAAAGACTTTCCAGCCGACCGCTGCGTCCGCCTCGAAGGCCGCGGGATGCGTGAGCCCAGCCGTGTGGCAGCGATCGAGTTTCTTCGCGCGCATCGCCGGGGACAGCGAATCCTGGTGGCCGCCGCCACTGACTCCAGTGCCCTCGGCGTGCTCGATGCCATTCGCCAGACAGGGCGTGAAGAAGACGTTGCTATCGCCGGTCAGGACTGCATCCCTGAAGTGCTCGATGAATTGAGAAGCGGCAAAAGTCCCATCATCGGATCCGTGTCGCACGAGGTGGAGAGTTACGGACCGCGGCTCATCCAGTTGGGCATCGCGCTGCTGCGCGGCTACACCGTGCCGCCGTACAACTACGTGCGTCACCGCGTCGTGACTCCCGAAACTCTCGATGGGGATGCCGCGGAGGAGGGTGAAGGCTTGAGGGAAACGGCCGCTCGAGCCGAGCTGGGGTCCTGAGACCATCCACGTTCTAAAGTTGAAATGCCTTCGCCGTTTGCGCGGCAAAGTAGCACGCATGCATCGGTGTCTTTTCGAATATGAAATACTTTTTCTATTGACTAGGATGTGATATCGTTTCTGAGTCCTGAAAATCCCCCCAGGTGGTGTATCAATCAATGACGACCGCGATCGCTTCCCCGACGCTGAAGTATCTTGAAGATCGCTGGGATGCCGGCATTGCCGCTTCCCTCGACGAACCCGAACTCCTTCGTTACCGCTCCAACCTCCTCGGTTCTGACCTCCGCATCACCAACTTTGCCGGAGGCAATACCAGTTCGAAGATCATGCAAACCGATCCGCTCACCGGCGAGCAAGTTGAAGTGCTCTGGGTGAAAGGCTCAGGCGGCGATCTGGGAAGCATCAAGCGCTCCGGGTTCGCCACCCTCTACCAGGACAAGCTGCTGGCTTCAGAGCGCAGCTACAAGGGTGTCGATGCTGAAGATGACATGGTGGCCATGTACCCTATTTGCACCTTCCGCAATAATCCCGTCGCCGCGTCCATCGACACGCCTCTCCACGGATTTCTTCCCTTTCCGCATGTCGACCATCTTCATCCCGACTGGGGCATCGCCCTGGCAGCTTCGGCCAATGGCAAGTCGAAGATGGAAGAGTTCAATCGCGAATTCGGCCATACACTCGTCTGGATTCCATGGCTGCGCCCGGGCTATGAACTGGGCCTGATGATGCGCAAAGCCATTCAAGAGAATCCCGACTGCGACGGCATCGTGCTTGGCGGTCACGGCCTCTTCACCTGGGGCCAGACCCAGCGCGAGTGCTACATGAACACGCTCACCGTGATCGATCAGATCGGTCAGTTCATACAGCACCATGCCAAGAGTCCCGTCCGCTTCGGCGGTGAAGCGGTACCCGCGCGTGCCGATCGCAAAGAGCTTGCCATTCAAATCGCGCCTTACCTGCGCGGTCGCGTGAGTGTGCAAAATCGGTGGATCGCAAACTTCTCTGACTCTCCCGACGTGCTGCAATTCGTCAACTCAGTGAACGCCAAAGAGCTGGCCTTCCTCGGAACCAGTTGCCCCGATCACTTTATTCGCACCAAGATCAGGCCCTTGTTTGTGCCCTGGGCTGCCGACGCCGGCCTCGACGCGCTGAAAACGCAGATCAAGGCATCGCTCGACGAGTATCGCGAGCAATACCGTGCCTACTATCACTCCTTCGCCAGGCCCGATTCCCCTGCCCTCCGCGATGCCAGCCCCACCGTTGTACTGATCCCCGGCATTGGCATGTTCAGCTTCGGCAAGAACAAGACCGAGGCGCGCATCACCGGCGAGTTCTACACCAACGCCATTCACGTCATGGAGGGGGCATCGCTCCTGTCCGAAGGCGAAGTAACCGGTACCCTGCCGCAATGCGGCGAAGGCATGGACCCTAAAAGCTTCAAGGTCCATAGCAATTATGTGGCTCTGCCGGCCCTTGAAGCATTTCGCATCGAATATTGGGCCATGGAAGAAGCGAAAATCCGCCGCCAGCCGCCGGAGAAAGAACTCAGCCGGCGCATTGTGCTGGTGGTCGGAGGCGGCAGTGGAGTTGGGCGCGAAGTGGCTCTCGAAGCTGCGGAGCGCGGCGCGCATGTGATGCTGGCCGATCGCGATAAGGACGCCGTCGCGCGCGTCGCCGATGAACTCAATGCTTTGACTTCTCCCGAATTCATCGCTTCCGCTGAAGTGGATATTTGCCATCGCGACACGATCCGCAAAGCCATTGGCGACACCGTGTCGGCCTTTGGCGGCATCGACATTCTCATCAACACGGCGGCGTTGTTCCCGTCCTCGCCCGACGGCACCATCTCCGATGCGATGTGGGCTGCCACTCTGGACGTCAATATCACCGCGAATTACCTGCTCGCCGATGAAGTTGCTGAAATCTTTGCCGAACAAGATCTCGATGGCTCTATCGTCTTCACCAGTTCCGCCAACGCCGTGGTGCCCAAGCGCGGCAGCGAAGCCTACGACGTAAGCAAGGCCGCGCTCTCTCACCTGGTGCGCGAATTCGCCGTGGGCCTTGCGCCCAAGGTGCGCGTTAACGGCGTCAGCCCGGCAACCGTGGTCAAGGGTTCCACCATGTTCCCGCGCGATCGCGTTCGCTCTTCGCTCAAAAAGTACAACATCCCATTCGACGAATCCCTCAGCGACGAAGAGATGCGTTGTCTCCTCGCCGATTTCTACGCCACCCGTACGCTTACCAAGCAAACCGTCGATCCAGCCGACTGCGCAGAAGCCATTCTCTTCCTGGCCGGGCCAAAGGCTCATTGCACAACCGGCCATCTCATCCCCGTGGATGGCGGCCTCACGGAAGCATTTCTCCGGTGACTCCGCGCAACGATCGGCCTGCCGATCAACGTGCGAGGGTCGCCATCGACCTGGGCGCGGAAAGCTGTCGCGTTTCCCTGCTTCGCTGGATAAGCGGCAAGCCGTGTATCGAGTTAGTCCATCGTTTCCCAAATGGACCAGTGCATCAGGGTAATTCGATGCACTGGTCCTTGGGCGCCATTCTTGCCGGCCTGGAAGAAGGACTGCGTCAGGCAGCCCAGGCTGCCCCGGAGGGCATTGCTTCCATTGCTGTCGACGGCTGGGCAGTCGATTATGTCCGTCTCGCGGCCGACGGCAAGCCACTCTCCGACCCATTCTGCTATCGCGATGAGCGAAACATTGCGACCAAGGAAGCCGTCGAGCGCCTCACCCCTCCGGAGGACCTTTTTCGTCGTACCGGCGCCCAACCGCTGCGCATCAACACCCTGTATCAGCTACTCGCCGATTCCGCGTCCGGGGTCGATGTATGCGCACCATGGGTTTGCTTTCCGGAGTACGTGCTTCACTGGCTGGGCGGTCGCCGCGTTGCTGAATACACCAACGCCACCCATACAGGTCTCGTCGATTTACAGACCGGCGACTGGGCGCCGGATCTCTTCGAATTGTTCGGCATCCCTATCAGCGCCGCACCGCCTATTGTCGCCGCCGGAACCGTAGTGGGACGCGTGCGGGGACCTCTCGCAGCGCTCGATGCCTTCAGTGAAACCGAGCTCATCGTGCCCGCATGCCACGACACTGCATCGGCCATCGCCGGCATTCCGTCCGACCTCGATTCCACCGCTTATATCTGCTGCGGCACGTGGTCCCTGGTCGGCACGTTATCGCCCACGCCGATTACGCACCCTGAAGCGATGCAGGCGCGCTACACTAACCAGGGCGCTGCATCAGGCGGATTCTGCTTCCACACCAACGTCAACGGCATGTGGCTCATCAAGCAGTTGATGGATAGTTGGGCCGAGCAAGGCCGAGCCTGGACGATCGAGGATCTGGTTCAAGCCGCCGCTGCCGTCAAGACTCCAGCAATTATCGACGTGGACGCCGAACCGCTGCTGCTCGACGGCAAAATGCCCGAGCGCATCAACGCTGAACTGAGACTCCGCGGACTCGATCCTATTCCCGACGTCGCCGGCAACGAACCTGCCTTTGCCCGCCTGATCTTTGAGAGTCTCGCGGGCCGTTATGCCACAGCGCTAAATCATCTCGAAGAGATGCTCGACCGCAAGCTCGATCGCATCCATGTGCTAGGCGGGGGCAGCCGCAACAATCTCCTGCTCGCGCTCACGTCCGATCGCACCGGACTTCCCGTTGAGGCGGGAGAACCGGAGAGTTCCACCATCGGAAATTTCGCTGTGCAGCTCGCGGCGGATGAGTGCCGGGACAAGCCCCTCGCCGCTGAAGCTGTCCGTCATTGGGCCGCGCAACTCTGCCAAAGCTAGCGTGACATCTCAAAAGTTCATTACGTAAATCAAAGGTCCCAGCTGCAGGTCCCCGTTCGACTACGGTCGCTTTGCTCCCTTCGCTCAGGGCAGGCTTTCGACTACGATTGCCGCAAACTGCGCGCCAATCTCGCTCAGGATGACGGGGGATTTTTGACACGAATTTTAGACACAAGGCAGTCCCGTCCCGCTCTCAAGGAGCCGCTGATACGAACAATCTCCGATCACGAAACTTATTCGTCAAAGATTTTCAGCAATCGGAAATTCATCTTGGCCGTGCATACTTGAAATCATGCTCCCCACTTCTGTTAAAAGGTTGGCCTCCTTTTGTGCTGTGCTCCTGGCAGCTGCTCCTCTCTCCGCCCAGATGAACGTGACCGCCATATTGCCCAACGGCCGCGCGATTCATCCCGCAGGCAACTGGATTCCCCTGGCTCCCTACCCTTTCGCGCTGGCGGTGCGCCCCGACGGCGCCCAAATCGCCGTGCCCTCCATCGGCTTCCCGTTCGCGTTGAACATCGTCGACCAGCCCGACGACTCCGCTCCTCCAGTGCGGCGCATGCCCGCTGGTGAATCCAATGACCCATCCATCGAGGTGCATGATGGCGTTGCTTACTCCCCCGATGGCTCGCTGCTTTACGAGGCCACGGGCGACTCCGGAAAAATACGCGCATACCGCACTAACTACTGGGGCCTTGCCGGCGAAGCCTCGTTAGACGGACCCCTGGCAGGAGAAGAGGTCAGCGGCAGTTTTGCGGCGACGCTCGTGGTTTCAAAAGACGGCAAAACCCTCTACGCACTCGATCAGGGCAACTGGCGCATCGTTATCCTTGACGCCTCCACGCTGAGGCTCATCGCGTCCATTCCCACCGGCTCGTATCCTTTCGGCCTCGCTCTCTCGCCCGACGGTGCGCGTCTATACGTCACCAACACCGGCCTGTTCGAATACTCCACTGTCCCTGGCGCCGATGAAAGTGACCCGATTCACACCGGCCTCCACTTCCCTCCCTTCGCCTACCCTTCAAAAGCTGCCCGCGATGGCGCCGTCGTCGAAGGCAAACAGATCGCAGGCCTGGGCGACGAAAACTCGGTCCGCGGCAGTTCCCTGTGGACTTATGACGTGAGCGACCGCGAGCATCCATCGATCACCGCCAAGTTGCGTCTCGGCGCAAAGATCACCGAGGCGCGCGGACAGACCATCGGTGGCGCCGCTCCCACAGGCATCGCGGCCGAAAGCGACGCTGTCTACGTTTCGCTGGCGCACGACGATGCCATTGCCAAAATCAGCGTGGACGGCAGCCAACTTCTCGCCCAGTCCGCCCTCTCGCCGTTCACGGGTCCTCAATTTCATGATGCCGCAGGGCGTCCACTGCGCGGCGTTATGCCCAGCGGCCTCGCAATTCGCGGCGGGCGCATCTACGTGGCTGAATCAGGCATCGACGCGGTCGGTGTGCTCGATGCTGCCTCTCTCCAGATCGTCGAACACATCCCCGTGGGGTGGAATCCTTCTGCCCTCGCGTTTTCGCCCGACGGCAAAACACTCTACGTCGTCAACACCAAAGGCAAAGGCGCTGGACCGAACGCAGGAAAAGGCCACGACCCCCAAATGCCCACCTATATCGGATCCCTGGAGTTGGGCAGCCTCAGCGTCATTCCTCTTCAAACCCTCCCGTCCGCCGAAGCCCTCACGCGGACCGTCATTGAGAGCAACACCCACGCAATCGCCAATCGCCCCCCGTTGCCACACCTCAAACACTGCTTCCTTGTAGTACGCGAAAACCGCACGTACGACGAGGTCCTCGGCGACGTGGCCGGCGCCAATGGCGATCCCTCGCTCGCCCGCTACGGAATGGATGGATGGGCCGCCGAGGAGAAATCCGCAACCCACCTCAAGGTCACTCCCAACCTGCATGCACTCGTCGCGCGGTACGCCATGAGCGACAACTTCTTTGTCGACTCCGATGTCTCGGCCGACGGACACCGCTGGGTCGTCGGCATTAATCCGACGCCGTTCTTCAACACTGCCTGGACCTCTGGCTACGGTGGCCGGCGGCGCGATTTTCCCGGTGCCGCTCAACCCGGCCGGCGCGCCCTCTTCGGCGGAGCAGATGCCCCCATGCCCGAAGACGAACCCCAGTTCGGCTCCCTCTGGGAACACGTTGCGGCCAGCGGCAAAGGGCTCTTCAACTATGGCGAAGGTCTTGAAATCGAGGGCAACGCAGAGATTCCGGGCACTGAGCCCGAGGGGCAGCGTCTGTTTCTCAATGCCCCTTTGCTGCGCCCCATCTTCGAAGCCAGCGATCGCCGCTTTCCGACCTTCAATCTCGGCATTCCCGACCAGTTCCGTGTTGCCGAATTCGAACGCGACTTCAAGTTGAAAATCGCCGCAGGCAAGGTACCTGCGCTTATTGTTATTCGTCTGCCCGACGACCATACCGCCGAACCGCGCCCCGCTGACGGCTATCCCTACCGCGCCTCTTACGTCGCCGACAACGACCTCGCCCTGGGCCGCATCGTAGCTTTCCTGTCGAAGACGCCCATCTGGAAAGATTCAGCCTTCTTCGTCACCGAAGACGACGCGCAGAACGGCGTCGATCACGTGGACGCGCATCGCAGCATCCTGTTCGTCGCCAGTCCCTGGGTCAAGCCCGGCTCGGTCTCGCATGAGCACACAAGTATGGGCTCCATTACCCGCACCATCGATGAGCTCCTCGGCCTCGGAGCGCTCAATCTTGAGGACGCTCTTGCCGGCGAAGTCACTGGTATCTTCGACACCCAGCCGCATCTTGAGCCTTTCACCGCGCGCCCTGCCGACCCGCGAGTCTTTGTGCCGGCGAAGGCGCGCTTTGCCCGGCCGAAAACGAAGGAAGAAGCAGCGGAATTGCGCGACGTCGACGATGCCGACGCGATCCGAAAAGAGATGGAAAAGTCCGCCGGAATGCTTCGCAAACCAGGAACCGACGAGTAGAACTGGTCGCATGATTCGTGTCTTGAAATGGGCACGGATTTATCCGTGCCGTGGAAGCCCCAGGAATCGCGGGCTTTAGCCCCTGAGGAATGTATTTGCTGGGGACTGAGCGGCATTTATGGAACCAGCTCTAGTGTCCTGTTTCTAAAGTTCGCATCAGAATTGATCTGTCATTCTGAGCGTAGTTTGGCCGGCTTTTCGGCCAAACGAAGTCGAAGGATCTGCGGGTTGCTCTTTGCGACTTATGTCACGAACTTTTGTGACACCACACTAGAACCTGTCTCATAAATGGCTTTGTAAAAGGGCACGACTTTAGTCGTGCCGCAAACGTCGCGTAAATCGCCGGGCTTTAGCCCCTGAGGGACGCCTTTCGCGGTGCTAGACCATTTATGAGACAGCTTCTAGTCTCCTGAGTCTGAAATACGCAACACAAAACTGAGCGAACGGGGCCCCGAACGTCTTTCAGTTCGGGGGTGGTGAGTCGAAGAATCTGCGGTTGTTCTTCGATGAACTTCAGACTCACCACACTAGGCGGTATCCACATATAGACTTTGCGGCGGTGGTTTTAAATGTTGCAGTTATGGTGTGGCGAGTCGATATGAGTTGAGCGAAGGTCAGTGGGAGCGGATCAAGGACACGCTTCCTGGTCGAGTGGAGCATGTTGGCCGTACTGCGGCCGACAACCGCCAGTTCGTGAACGGGGTTTTGTGGGTGCTTCGTTCCGGAGCCCGCTGGCATGATCTTCCGGAGCGGTACGGCAAGTACAAGAGCGTGCATGCGCGGTTCATGCGCTGGGCGCGGTCTGGCGTGTGGGAGCGCATCTTCGCCGACCTGGTGGCGGACAAGAAGAATCTATACCTGATGATCGACTCAACCATCGTACGGGCGCACCAGCAGGCGGCCACGGGCCGCAAAAAAGGGGCTCCGAAGACAAGGCTCTGGGGCGTTCCCGAGGTGGATTGAGCACCAAGGTCCATCTGCTGGCTGACGAAACTGGCCTGCCGGTAGCCTTCCGCATCACAGCCGGGCAGGCCGCCGAATACGCCCAGGCAATCAGCTTGCTGGAAGGGCAACGAGCCGAAGCCGTGATTGCAGACAAGGGCTACGATTCGACCGAGATCGTCACTATGATCGAAGCGCTGGGTGCGGTTGCCGTGATCCCGCCACGACGGCACTGGAGACAGCCCCGCAGCTACGACCGCACCCTGTACAAACAGCGAAATCTCATCGAACGCTGCTTCAATCGCCTCAAGCAGTTCCGCCGCTTCAGCACCCGCTACTGCCGAAACATCGAAGCCTTCCGAGCTTGCACAGCTCTGGCATGCGCTTGGCTCAGACTCCAGCTATATGTGGATACCGCCTAGAGCATTTTCGGCTTGAGTGCTTACGGTTGAGGAAGAGGTCCGTGGTTTCTCACCCGTTGCGCCAGAAGCGCGCAAAGGATGTAGGTACGGAGTTTCTGCCAGCCCCGTCGCATGTTTTTGAAAAATGAACTGGACTTGGCTCAATGATTCTCGTAATGTACAGGGCAAATCAGTTTTTCCCAAAACCCTGATCCGATTTTTTAACAGGCTGTAACCTGTTCCGCCTTGTTTTGTAACAAAAAGTTAGTAGCCTGAATTTGTCACATCACTCGAAGAATCATCAAGAAGCGCCCGTGAATCGAGGGGATTTGTCTCCCGCTCGAGCAGTCGCACTGCTTTCCCTCAATTGCCCGCAGAGGCTTCTACCCGGCTGAACCCAGCAATCTTCCCAGCCGGTTTCCGCATTGAAGTTCGCTTGCGTTCCTGCTTTTCCTGCATTCGGGCAAATCAGTCCCCCTTCTATCGGCAATTTTTTGCTCACCCCAAACCTGCTTCACCCATGCTGCACCTTGAGGAGACAGTGATTTATGTTTCAATGCACCGGTAACTCCCCGAAGCTCTTCGAGCGCCGGCCCATCGCAGTTCTCGGTATGCTGCTGATGCTTGCGCTAGCCTCTGTACAACTCCGTGCGCAGTCAACCCAGGGAGCTGTCGTCGGCTCAGTCAAGGATCAAGGTGGTGCAGTCGTCACGGGCGCAGCCGTCACCCTGACCAATACCGCCGAAGGCACTACGCGCGCCACCAAGTCCAACAATGTCGGCGACTACCGCTTCCTCGATGTGAAGGCAGGCATCTATTCCGTCAGTGTCGCTGCTCCCGGCTTTGAAACTTGGACGGCTTCCGGCGTTGCCTTGGAAGTCCGCCAGGAACTTCGCGTCGACGTGCAGCTCGCCGTCGGAACGGTCCAGCAGTCCGTTCAGGTCACCGGCGATTCGGTGAGCGCCATCGAGACCGATTCGGCCACAATCAGCGGAACATTTACCTCAGACGATGCCACCAACCTGCCTGTCAACACGCGCGCCAGCTTCAACGGCACCAGCGCGGCCAACATCCTTGGCACCCTCCCCGGCGTGCAGGACGACCAATCCGGCATCTCCGTCCAGGGCGCGCTGCCCTTCGAGGTCGAAGTCACCGTAGACGGCATCACCCTCAAGAACGCGTCCGGCGGCAGTTACATTGGCGACGCCTTCCCCTCCACCGAATCCATCGCCGAGATCCGCGCCGATGGCGTGCTCGCCGGCGCGGAGTTCAGCGATCCCGCCCAGATCGTCGTCACCACCAAGGGCGGCACCAACCAGTTACACGGCACCGGCTTTTGGTACTACCAAAGCTCGGCCTTCGACGCCATTCCCTACACCTACCCCACCACCGTCACCAAGGCCAGCGAGACCGGCAACACCTTCGGCGGAAGCGTCGGCGGCCCAGTGATCCTGCCCCACTACAACGGCCACAACCGGAGCTTCTTCTACGGCGGCTACGAGGGCTGGCGGCATCCCGCACAGGCCACTCTCAACGAAGTGGTGCCCAGCACCCTGATGAAGCAGGGCGACTTCTCAAAGTATGTCGAGCCCGACGGCAACGGCGGCAATGCCTTTACCGGCGTCACCAATCCGGTCACCGGCCTGCCCTACGTCAACAATCAGATCACCGGCATCAACCAGATCGCACTTAACACCCTCAAGCAGTTCTATCCTGATCCGAACATCGGCGATCCCACCGCCTACACCGACAACGGCGTAGCCAATTTCCAGGAGAACGTCGACAAGAGCGGCCACTCCGACCAGTTCGATGTCCGCGGCGATCAGTACTTCGGCTCCAACCAGAAGTTTCTCCTCTGGGGCCGCTTTACCTGGAAGAACTTCCCCACCACCAGCCCGACCATCCTCACCATTCCTTCCTCGCAGAGCAACAGCCAGAGCCGCGTCCTCAAGGTCGATACCAACTGGACCATCAAGCCCAACCTCATCAATGAGGGCGGCTTCGGCTTCACCCGCTATACGTCCGGCAACACCAACAGCTTTAACGGCATGGCCTGGACCAATGCCGAGGGCTGGCAGGGTCTGCAGAACCTCTTCTACAACGGCATTCCGGAGATGGACTTCAACAACCTCCAGAGCCTCAACGCCGACCGCCTCACTGGACTCAATAAGTCGCTCACCTACGAGTACTCCGACACTCTCATCTGGACGAAGGGCCGCCACACCATGAAGTTCGGCACCGACATCCAGACCCTCGAGGCCATCACGCCTCTCGGCTTCAACGGCTCAGACAACTACGGCACCTACCAATTCAACTCCAAGAACAGCGCCGGCATGTTCACCGGCGTCGACTTCGGCGACTTCCTCCTCGGCATACCTGACCAGACCTTCTACGACGTCGTCCGCGAAGACAACGACGGCATCTCGAAGCACTATCACTTCTTCGCCCAGGACGAGTGGCACGTGAACCCGCAGCTCACCCTCTCCTATGGCGTGCGCTACGAGCTTCACCCCGGCTACTACGACAGGTATGGCGACATCGGCAACTTCGATCCCACCGTCGCGCTCGCCGGCCGCGTCATCTATCCCCAGGGCAAGGAGAGCTTGCTCGCGCAGGGCTTCCTCGCCAGCGCCAACGCCTGCGACCCTGACGGCGTGACCGCCAGCAACACCGCCACCGTGAATGGCGCACCCTGCATGCAGGTCCAGGGCAACAGCACCGCCGGATTCCCCTCCGGCCTCAAGAAGTATCCGCATCTGCGCTTCATGCCCCGTTTCGGCTTTGCCTATCGCCCGTTCGGCAACGATAAGTGGGCCATCCGCGGCGGCGCCGGCATGTACAACATCAACATGCTGGGCTCCAGCTTCTATTCGCTTACCGGCACACTCCAGGCCTACACGCAGCAGTTCTCCAACACCTACAACCCCGCCACCCATGCTATCGGCTACCAATGGCCGCAGATCGATCCTGGTTCGGGCGGCTCCGGTTGCACCACTTGCTACGGCTCTGACTACTTCGGCACCGCCAACAGCGCCAACTGGAAGGACCCCTACACCGAGCAGTGGTCTCTGAGCGTGGATCACGACTTCGGTTCCGGCTATGCGGCCCGCATCAGCTACATCGGCTCGGAGACCCACCAGCTCGTTTGGGCACCGGACGAGAACACGCTGCCTTACTCCTCCACCGTTTCCGCGTTTAACGCGCCCATCAGCTCGCGTCTTTTCCCCAACTGGGGCCGCATCAACACGCGTGCAACCGGCGCAAACGAGAGTTACAACTCGATGCAAGTCGAAGGCAGCCACCGTCTGCAACAGGGGCTCGAATTTCACTCGGGCCTGGTCTGGGCCAAGAACCTTGCTGACGATCAGGGACCGGACGGCTCTGACGCCACCGGCAGCGGCTTCGCCGGCGAAGGCGGTGGCAATCGTTCCACCTCGATCCTCGATCGCCACGTCGACTTCGGCAACGCCTACGGCACCCGCAGGCTACGCTGGAACACCACCGCGCTCTACGACCTGCCCTTCGGCCGCGGCAAGATGTTCGGAACCTCCATGCCCCGCGTAGCCGACGAGATCGTTGGCGGATGGCGCCTCTCCTCCATCTTCACCGTCCAGACCGGACCGTATGAAACCCCCTCCTTCCCCAGCGGCCAGGGCGATCCCTCCGGAACAGGCTCGGGGCTCAATGGCTCTTTCGGCGACGGAACCGGCAGCTTTGACGGCGGCCACCGCGATCAGCACCCCGATCAGCTGGCCGGCGTCAGCGTGAACCCCGCCAACAAGTCGCGCCTCAACTGGACCAATGTCAACGCCTTCGCCTGCCCAGGTGACTCCACCTGGACCCCCGGCACCGCCTGCACCGTAGGCTCGGGCTTCACACCGCTCACCGGCGGCGGCTTCACCGCCAACGGCGCTCACCCGCTGCCCATCGGCCGCTTCGGCAACAGCCAGGTAGGCTCGGTCGAAGGCCCCGGCCTCGTCAACCTCTCCGCCGGCCTCAGCAAGATCTTCTCGATCACCGAGCGGTTCAAGATCAAGACCGAAGGCACTTTCACCAACGTCCTCAACCACACCAACCTCGGCGACCCCAACATGAACCTGAGCTCCTCGAGTTTCGGCCTCGTCAACAGCGCCATCTCCTCCTCCCTCGGCGGCGCACGAACCGGGCAGGTATCCGCCCGCCTCGAGTTCTAGACTCGAACGTAACTTCGTCCTAACCGGCGTGGACCTTCGGGTCCACGCCGATTTTTCTTGATAGGGCGCCGCTTCGAAGCGCTGCCGTGAGCGCCGTCGCCGCGATAGGTGACTCGTCCAAAAACCTGGATTTGTCATCCTGACGCGCAGCGGAAGGATCTGCGGTTGTTCTTTCCGTCGCAGCCCGGTTCCGGGTGCCCATGTCCGATTTTGGGACCAAGGTAAGCCACCAACTTCAACCTTGTCATGCTGAGCGAAGGTCGCCACGGCGACCGAAGTCGAAAGCCTGCCCTCCGTGGTGGGCATGCGTGAGTGTACCGGAACATCCGTTACACTTTGGACCGGGGACATCCGTTACAAGTCCCTTGCGGTGGTAGGGGCTCAAATCTGGGTCTAGTACCGGGTCTTTGCGGCTGTTTCTAAATATCTAATCTCGTCGTCGAGGCCGTGGGAATGTGGTAATCCCGAAGGGATTTCCAAAGAGTGTGGGAAGGGTGGAAAGTCGGCTTTATGGCTTTCCATGCTTTCCACACTCTGTCATTTCCATGGCCTTGTTTTCAGAACTGGAGATCACGAGATTGAGAAGTCGCCACCCGCTCATTTCAGAGGATAGGTTTCAAGCTTAACGCCATCTCGCAGGAGTATGAGGTTGTTCTTCCCATTTGCAAAAGCTACAACTCCAGGGATTGGCTTCCAGTTGTGCGGGAGTGGGAGCGAAAACACCGGTTTGCCATCTTGAATAGACAATACGGTAATCCCTCGTGATCTGGTCGTAACTATCTCCCCGTCCATGTAGCTATGCCCGGTTCGGCATTCAAGAACGGCTAGCGTTTTCTCTCGGTTCACACTCTGGATGAGGCAATCGGGAGCTGCGAGCTTCGAGAGATCTTTGGGCATTTCTTCATCATGCCCAGGTAAATCTTCCAGTGAGAAAACACCAGCATTCCTTAGTAATGCGGCGCAGCCATCACCGTCATTCTTCACGATTGGTTTGGTCCAGCCGGAACTGTCTGCGTGAAGCTCGATGATCTGGTCATAGTGGCACGATGTTGTAGGGACTAAGTCGGGCAGCGTGAGCGCTGCGGCGTCATAGGTATCGGTGACTGTATTCACCGAGGGTGTCTTCGTTGAAGATCGGGTTGCGATACCTTTGGAAATTAGCTGATCATCCTTCGAAAAACGCCACTGGCTGCTCGCGAGCAGAGGATCAGTGGTGATGCGCCTCGATATGATCGTAAAAGAGTGCAGATCGATGACATTGACGACAGCCTCACGAATGCGATTGGGGGAGTCAATGGCCCCAAGACGCGAATCAATTCGGAGCAACAGATAGGCTCCGTGGGGATCCAAGATCATGTCGGTGGCGACCGACACATCCTTGTTTGAGTGGGGATTGCCTTTGATCGTGAGCGTTTGCTCCTGTGGATGACTCGTATCCCATCCGGAGAGACGCTTCAGGGGCCACTCTCCCTCTGTTTGGGGAATGAGGACCAGCAGAGCATTATCGGGCGTCGCAACCAACATTGTTGAAGGCAGCGCCACAGTGGGCACAAGGCTGAATCCGGCCCGGCGTTCCTTCTGGGCATGAATCGTATAAGTATTGCTAGGCACCGGAGCTTGCGCGAGACAAACCCTTGCGAGGCAAGCAATTGCTAGAAGTTGGAGCGGGCGGACGTACATGCAGAAATCGTAGCAGTTCTTATGCTGACTCAAGTGAACCTGCCCAATTTCTTTGGGCAGGCGCCGCAGAGTTCCGTTCAACTAACGACTTCATTCCAGCCACGAGTAGATTGCAGATCACTTGAGCGCGTGGGCCGGCCTAAATCGCAGATCGTCGCCGTCGAATTCTCCGATCTCTACATCCCGGAAGAAGACCCTGTAAAAGTTCTCAGCCACCAACTCAAAGCCTAGATCCTCGAAGCGAAAGACCTCGCTGATGAAGACTCTGTCCTTGTGCCAGCTAATGTCGCCGCTATTGTTTACCCTGCGAGTCACGAATCCCTTCGGGTAGACAAACTCCATCAGTGTGCGAGGAAGCATCACGGAACTGGGTTGATACAGGCTGCCGGGCGTCACGTTGTTAAGTCCTTCGTGCGGCCGCTCGTGGTTGAACATCTGTCGGAACCGATCGAACTTCCTCTGCTGCTATCGCAGATTCATGGCTGCAGGGTTCGTTGTGTCTTCTTTGAGAGTTCGATGCATCCGTTCGTGGCGTCCGTTCTGCTGTGGTTTTCCGGGCTGAATTCGCTCATGAACGATCCCCATCTTCATCCATCCGAGCGAGAGCTTCGACAAGCCCAACAAGTCCAGTACCAGCAAAGGGCGCCCCGTTGTCCGTTCTGATCCGTGCGGGCATACCGTACTCGCGCATCGCTGCATCACAAACCGCTCTGACCTGACTCAGATCCATCCGGGAGACAATCTGGCAGCGAATCAGATAGCGACTGTGAGCATCAGTAATGGTGAATGGATCACATCGAGCCCCATCGCCCGTACTGAAATAGCCTTTGAAGTCCATGCACCAAAGCTGATTCGGCGCTGTCACCTCGGAGAATGGTTCAGAGTAAGGCGTCGTGCGGCGCTTCTTGCGTTTCGGACTGGTCAAACCGGCACGCTGAAGTATGTTGCCGAATGTGCTGGCCGCTGGCCAGTCCACGCCAGGCTCCAACTGCTCAAGTCTCGCCTTGAGCTTGCGCGCTCCCCAGGATGGATACTTGCTCCGTAACGCCAGAATCGCGTTCTCTGTCCTCTCCGGCGTCGCGTGGGAGCAGCTATGAGGCCTACTGCTTAGGTCTAAGAGCCCTTCCGGTCCGACTTCCTTGTAGCGGTTGATCCAACGGTATCCGGTAGGCCGTGACACTCCGAACTCACGACAGAGGTCTGAGACTGACATCTCTTCCTTCTGATAGCTCGACAAGAACTGCAGGCGCTGATCCACGATACGACTCTCTTTCCAGGGCATACCGCATCATCGTGCGTCCGACCAAAGCCGAGAAACCATCATGGTTCCGCTTCGCTGTAACGCATGTCCTTGGTCTGTTTTGTAACGCAAGTGCTAAGTACGCTCATGCGGTTGCCCCTACCACTGCGCGAGGGGCTTCCGCCATCGTGTAGCTGTCTCGGCATTCAGATTTTCTTTTGCAGATAATTACCTCAATCCGGCGCACAATGGGAAGGAATGAAGAACAACAAAGATGTGCCCAACCTTTCCGCCGGGAGAAAAGGACTCACCCCCTACCCCCTACCTGCTAGTAACCTGCAGATGGTTACCATCGTGCTGAGTTCAGGGCGGCGGCCCGGGTCTTGTTTTGGAATTGTGCGGGACACCAACGAAAATGCAACGATTTTTTGATGCTCTCTGACCAGGACCGTCGGCCGCAGGCGGAGTAGAAACTTCCGGATTGGCGGTTACACATTCGCTTCGACCCTCAAGACCCTGTCATCTTGACGCGAAGCGGACGGATCTGCGGTTGCCTTTTGTAACTACTTGCATGGTCCGCCGCCTTAACCTCCGCATAGGGGGTGACACACTCCGTTCGAACTCCCTCACACGCTGTCATCCCGAGTCCGCCGCGGCGGACGAAGGATCTGCGGTTGTTCTCCCCGTCACAGCCGATGCATCGAGGAGCGGGTACGATGCCATCGATGCATGAGGGCAGCTCTTTCAGGCCAGCCGCAGCCACACGCTCTATATCGGCGTCACAGGCGACCTTCTCAAACGTGTGTTCAGCACAAATGGAAAGAGCACGACGGCCTCACGGCAAAGTACAACTGCGATCGACTGGTGTGGTTCGAACGACATCAGGACGTCGCGAGAGCGACCAACCGCGAGAAGGAACTGAAAGGCTGGAGACGTGCAAAGAAGATTGCTTGATTGAGACGATCAACCCGGTCTGGACGGACTCGAGTCGCGGGTCCTTCGACTGCGCCGCGCTTCACTCAAGATGAGATCTCGAATCGCACGGCGCCTTCTCACCGCGTGATAGACCTGCTCCTCCACGCGGCGATTTTCTGCAAATGGTTGTTCTCTACTGCGGGTCGCGGTAGCATATGTTCTCGCCATCCAGCCTGTACTCGGCTGAACAGGCTTCGCCGCCGCAGATCATCGTGTCGCCCGCGCAGAGCTGGCGGCGCGTGATCAGCCCCATCGTCCCGCAGCGCGGGCACGACATCACGGCGACGTATGGGTTTTGCGCGTGACCCAGCTTGGCCTGGTTCTCCAGGACGAAAACCGTTCCGGGGTCCATTCTTTCGGGAATCCATTCTTCCAGAAACTGCAAGTCGGCTGACATCCTGCCCTCCTGAGGGTCGAGGTCACCGAGCAGCGTTCCATCGTTCCCGCCGCTCAGTGGTGCAACAACAAGCAGGCTGCGAATGGCTCGCCGGAGAGAAGCTGTCTCTCCGGTTCAGATGTAGTGTTTATGGGTCTGAGTCGGCTCGTCAATCGGAATCGGAAGCAAGCAGTATCCAATGGGGTACATTCTCTACATACGAAGGTAATCCGAGTTACCGCGCAGCAGTTTCTCCGCCCCGCGAAGCCGCAACCGCGTCGATGGCCTTGTACGTCTCGACGTTCCGCAGAATTGCCTCAACGTATTCGCGCGTCTGCGTGAAAGGAATCGACTCAACAAACTCGTCCATCCCGTGGTAAGGTCCGGCAGCTTCCCAATCCGTTACGCGGCTGTCGCCCTGCGTTGTAAGCTGCAAGCGCATACTCCTGCACACCGCCAAACTTGTCCAGCATCTGCCGCAGGTAGCGCGTTCCCAGGCGAATATTGATCTCCGGATCGAGCAACTGAAACGTCTCGAAATGGCTCATTCCTTCTTCGCGCGCCATCGCCTTGCCCACGGCGGGCAGCAGTTGCATCAGCCCGTATGCATTGGCATACGAGATGACCGAAGGATTGAACTCCGACTCCTGCCGGATGAGCGAAGCTACAAGGTATGGATCCAGATTATTCTTCGCCGACTCCGCCTTGATCGTCTCCCAATACGGCTCCGGGAAAAGAATGCGCCAGTACGACAAGCGGAATCGACATTGATCGAAGCAGTCGCAGCGTAAGGCAAGGCTCTCTTCAGCGCGCGCATGGCGCGAAACGTCTCGCCATCGGACGCGTAGATCTGCGCCTCCGCCAGCGCGCTCCACGAGGCCGAATCCGGATCGGCCGCAATCTCCTGCGGGATGTAGTCGTTCAGTCCCGCATTGGCCAGCAGCTTCGCTTTGGCCAGGTGCGGGCTGTCATCGGGAAAGCTGTCGTCGAGCACCGGCACCACCGGCGCTTTGAATCGATCCAGGTCCGGATCCGCTTCTGCCGGGAAATTCGTCCCCAGCGCTGCCAGCCGCTCCCGTGCCATCTGCGCGTAAAAGTAGTGCTGATACGCGCGAACGATGGTGCGGTAGTTGGCCGCGGCCAGCCCCGGCTTCTTGTCCTGCGTCTCATACAGGCGCGCACGCCAGTAGAGCGCCGCTACGGTCTCCGTTGCGTCGGGATAAAGATGAATCTGCTCGTCGAACAGGCGCGCCGCATCGGCGTAGAGGCCCTCGCCGGTAACTCAGCCAGCCAGCGCGCCAGTGTGCCGCCGCAGCCTGCTTGTCCTGCGGGAAATGCGTGGCCAGGTAGCCGTAATACTCCACCGCTTTCGGATAGTCGCGGCTCAACAGATACATGTTCCCGCTTGAATAGAGCGCTTCGGCCAGCCACTCGCTCTGCGGAAACCGCGTCTCCATCAGCGCCACGATGCGCTGCTGGTCCACCGTGTCGTTGCGATCCCGCGCCAGTTCCATCAGCAGGTAAAGCCGTCGCGCCCCGTTATCGTCGTCCGTATCAGGAAGCCCCTGCACCTGCGCCGGAGTCAGCACTTTTAATCTCAAATCGCAGTCTGCAGCAGCCACTGAAAAACCGGCGCGGCTCTGCGCATCCAGACCAGCCCGTCGCGCCAGCGCATGATATTGTTCGCTGGCTTCTGCGTAGCGGTGCGCTTTGTAATAAGCGTCCGCAAGGGTTCGCAGTTCGGTCGTCGCCAACGACGCCTCGGCCCCCTCAGCCATCAACCGCGTACGCGCAATCTCGGCCTCCGGGCTCAAAGGATGGTCCAGCAAAATCTGTTTGAAAATGCTATCCGCCTCATCCGGCTTTCCCAGCGCCACCGAGACCTGGGCACGAGCCAGTTGGTAGCCGGTACGATCCGCCGCCGGTCCATCCGCCGCCGCAGCCAGCGCTCGTTGCGCTCCGGCGGCATCGTTCAGGGCCAGCAGGACACTTGCTTCCAGTTCCGGCGCCTGCGCATCAAAAATGCTGTCAGGATGACGCTCTACAAAGCCATGCAGCAACGTCTCGGCCGCCGCCTCGTTCCCCGCTTCGTGGTTGGCCTTTGCTTCAAGAAAATCTGCATAATCGGCCAGCACGTCGCCATTCTTCTTCGCATCGCGCAGGCTCGTCACTGCATCAGCCCAGCGCCTGTCGAGCATATAGGCATGACCCAGCGCCAGGTAGGCCGTTGCTGCCGCTTCACCCGTGCTCCTGTGCGCATACGCGGTCACACCCGCATACGCAGCCGGGGTGCGCATGGTGGCAAGCTGCTGCGCCATGGGCCGCAACTCAGTCGACGCCACAAACGCCAGCTTGATCCGGCGCGCCTTCGCGGAAGGTCTCCTGTGCCTTCGGGCGGCTGTCCGGCTGCGCGCCTTCCCCGATTTCGCCGACCGGGCCCCTGTGGCTTTCGTACTTCTCTTGCGGGCAGTGGAGGCTCCAGTTTTGTGCGCAGCCGACGAAGTCTTGTGCGCATCGGACGAAGTCTTGGGGGTCGCCTTCGTGGAGGTATGGTGCTTGGGCACGGTATCGTCGGTGGATTGATTCGCCGCCGCCGGGATGGTAACCAGCAACGCCGCCACCGCACACGCCGCGAGCCGACCTGCTTTCAGAATTGGCTGGAAGGCGTTCCTCATATTTCCAATGTAAGCTGGTTTCACCGTGCTGAATAGGCCGGAATCAGTTTCGATACGTTACTCGTGTGCCACATCCGACAGACGGCCAGGTGCGTCATTTCGTTAGCCATGTTCCTCCCGGTTTGGCCCACCGCCCCGTCATCCTTTACACTCATACTGTAAGAACCCGGCGAGCCATTCGCCCGAACCCCGACGATTTCCCGCATCCTACGCTCATGTCGACCATCCAACCTATTGCAGGCGAAAACGAGCAGCACCCCGACGTGGCCCTCGTTGAAAGGGTACGCGGTGGCGATGTCTCGGCCTACGACGAGCTTGTCCGCAAGTACGACCGTCAGGTCTTCCGGATTGCGCAGCACATTACGCAAAACCGCGAAGACGCTGAAGACGTCATGCAGGACGCGTTTCTCAAGGCGTACGAGAAGCTCGATCAATTTCAAGGGAACTCGAAGTTTTACACATGGTTGGTACGGATTGCGGTAAACGAGAGCCTGATGCGGCTGCGCAAGCGGCGCACCGGCAAAATGGTTTCGATCGACGAGGATATCGAGACCGAGGAGGGCAGCGTCCCCCGCGACCTGGCCGACTGGGCGCCCGATCCGGAGCAGAATTACACCCAGTCCGAACTGGCCGAGATTCTGCGCAAGACCATCCAGGGGCTGCCGCCGGGATTTCGCATCGTCTTTGTTCTGCGCGACGTGGAAGGACTCTCCACCGAGGAGACGGCGGAGACGCTCGGCCTGAGCGTTCCCGCCGTGAAGTCGCGCCTGTTGCGCGCCCGGTTGCAATTGCGCGAACGACTGAGCCGTTACTTTCGCAGAAAAAGGGCGGGAAATGGGGAGTTGAAAAGTGACCTGCACTGAGTTTCTCGCTCTGCTCGACGATCTGATCGACGACACGGTAACCACCGACAATGCGCGCCGACCTGCAGGAGCACCTGCGCGGCTGCGACCACTGCGAAGTCACCCTCAGCACCACCCGCAAGACCATCGAGATTTACCGTTCCCACGAGATCTACGATCTGCCCTTCCGGCCTCCGCGAGCGCCTCCACGCCGCCATCATGGCCCGCTGCAAAAAAGGCTGCTGACGCCAAATAGAGCAGCGTTACGTCGGAGTCCCGACACGGCAATTGCGCGTCCCACTACCACAACTTTCCTACTAGTATGGCGTCTGCTCCTATAAGCAGACCTGCCGCGCACGCTACCGGCATCCCCTTGATTCAGGAGAGCCACCGATGCAGTTCATCCAGGTGCCCATCACCGCTTTCCTTTGCCTCAGCCTCCTTTGCTCATCCGTTCCCAGTGGTGCGCAGGCGCCCTTCGGCCCTGAATCCCCCACCGCCAACCACTCGAAAACCCGTTCCGACTACCACTCCACGCAGTTGCGCGGCGACGAGCGCATCCTTCACGCACTCAATCGCTTCACCTTCGGCCCGCGCCCCGGCGACCTCGATGCCTTGCGCGCCATGGGCCTCGATAAATGGTTCGATCAGCAACTGCATCCGGCCGGCATCGACGAGACCGCGCTCGACGCCCGTCTTGCCGAATACCCTGCCATGCAGTTGAGCACCCAGGATTTGCTTTTCCGTTTCCCCAGCAACGCTGTCATTCGTCAGACCATCAACGGCCGCGAACCCATCCCCGATCGCGGATTGCTGCACGCGGTTTATGAGAATCAAATCGAGCGGGTCACCGCCCGACAGCAGGAGAAGCAACCCAGAAAAGCAGCCGATCAGAACCCCCAAATCGCCAAAGCTTCTGCGATCGCCGGCGAAATCGCCATGGACGTAGGGGACGCCGAAAAGACCGAAACCCCTACCCCGATGACCAAAGAGCCCGTCGCTGCAGGCGAATCGCAGCCTGGCCAGATGGGCATGGCTGCACCGAACTCCACCACCGACACCCCGGCCGCTGACGAATCGCTCTTCCGCGACCTGCTCACTCTCGCGCCTCAGCAGCGTGTTGCGCGCCTCGCCGCCATGCCGCAGCCTGACCTCGACGCCTTTCTCAAGTCGCTTCGCCCCCCGCAGCGCGAACGTCTCGCCGCAGGCCTCGAGCCTATGCAGAAGGAGCAAATCGAAGCTCTCGCCGGCCCCGAGCGCCTCGTCGTTGAAGAGCTCATCGCCGAGCGCCTCACCCGCGACATCTACTCCAACGCGCAGCTTCAGGAAGTGATGACCGATTTCTGGCTCAATCACTTCAACGTGTATCTGCGCAAGAACGAGGTCACCCCCTACTACCTCGTCAGTTATGAGCGCGATGTGATTCGCCCGTTCGCTCTCGGCAAATTTGAGGACCTGCTCGAAGCCACCGCACACAGCCCCGCCATGCTGGTCTATCTCGACAATGCGGAGAGCATGGGTCCTGACTCCATCGCTGCTGAACGTGCAAAGGAAAATGCGTGGCGCCATCCCGACGCAAAGAAAAAAGCTCCCGAAGGGATTAACGAAAACTACGCCCGCGAACTGATGGAACTGCACACCCTTGGCGTCAATGGCGGATACACCCAGGCAGACGTCACCCAGGTCGCCCGCATCCTCACCGGCTGGACCATCGACCGGCCCCTCCGCGGCGGCGCTTTCCAGTTCAATCCCAATCGCCACGAGCCCGGCACAGATAAAGTCATGGGCCAGAAGTTCAAAGACAACGGGGAGCAGCAGGGCCGCGCACTTCTCCATTTTCTCGCCAGCCGGCCTGCTACCGCTCACTTCATTTCGCGCGAACTGGCCGAGCGCTTCGTCAGCGACGATCCGCCGCAATCGCTTGTCGATCGCATGGCCCACACTTACCTGTCTTCAGGCGGCGACATCTCCGCCGTGATGAAAACTCTGTTTCGCTCCCCCGAGTTCTGGTCCACTGCAGCCTATCGGGCCAAAGTCAAGACGCCCCTTGAATTCGTTGTCTCCGCGGTACGCGCCGGGAACGCCAACATCGAAAACCTGCGTCCCGTCGCCAACGCCCTCACGCAGATGGGCATGCCCCTCTACGGCTGCGTGCCGCCCACGGGCTATAGCTGGCAATCCTCCACCTGGGTCAGCACGGGAGCGCTCGTTGACCGAATGAACTTCGCTCTGGGCCTCGCTGCCAACCGACTGCCTGGCATTACCGTCACGTGGGATGCGGCGCCGGATTCAACCAACGACCCTGCAGTTTCACAGGTCAGCCTCACGACTCCTTCCCCGCAGTCCGAAGAACTGCGCCTCGAGTTGTTCCTCATATCGGGCGGTGTCAGTGATTCCACACGACCTGCGGTCCTGCAACAATTCCAGCAACAAAGCGCGCAGGATTTGAACGCGATCGCCGCACAGCCCCTTGCAATGCGGCCCAGGCAAAAGTTCCGCGCTCAAGAGATCTCAGCAGTGGAAAAACAAGATCAGATCCTGGCTGGCCTGTTACTAGGCTCCCCGGAGTTCCAGCGCCGCTAAAGGAGAGACACCGATGCAGACAACCCGCCGCTTCTTCCTCCACAAAGGCGCCCTCGCCCTCGCAGGCACCACGGCCATCCCCACCTTTCTCGTCCGCTCCGTCCTCGCTCAGACCGCGGTTGCGCCCAGTCGCCGCCTCGTTGTCATCTTCCAGCGCGGCGCTGCCGACGGCCTCAACATCGTGGTCCCTTACCGCGAGAAGAACTACTACGCGATGCGCCCCAGTATCGCCATTCCGCAAAACCAGGTCATCGACCTCGACGGATTCTTCGGCCTCCATCCATCGCTCTCGCCCTTCAAGCCGCTCTATGACCAGGGCCATCTGGCCGTCGTCCACGCCGCAGGTTCGCCCGACATATCCCGGTCTCATTTCGACGCGCAGGATTACATGGAATCGGGCACTCCCGGGATCAAGGCCACACAGGACGGATGGCTTAACCGCGCTCTGCAGGCCGAAGATCTGCGCCGCCGCGATGCGCACACCGCCTTTCGCGCCCTTGCCCTTAGTGCTGAGGTGCCCCTCACCCTGGCGGGAAAAATTCCCGCCATCGCGCTCAACAACGTCAACTCCTTCGCCGTCGGCGGACGCGGTCCGGCACCATCCCCCGCCGCCAATGCCTTCGAAGCCATGTATGGAGACAGCGGCGACCGCATCTTCCACGCCGCCGGCGATGAAACATTCGAGGCTGTGAAGATGCTGCGCGCCGCCAACCCCGCGCAATACACACCCGGCCCCGGCGTCGAATATCCCGCCTCGGAGTTCGGGAACAACATGCGCCAGATCGCCCAGCTTCTCAAGGCCAACCTCGGGGTCGAGGCCGCCTTCACAGACGTCCAGGGCTGGGACACGCATCATAACCAGGGCGGCGTCGATGGCCAGCTTTCCAACCGCCTGCGCGACTTCTCCGCATCCATCGCCGCATTCTGGCGCGATCTCGGCGACAGCGCCGACAATGTCACCCTCGTCACCATGTCTGAATTTGGCCGCACTGCCCGCGAAAACGGCACCGGCGGCACCGATCACGGTCACGCCAATGCCATGTTCGTCCTTGGCGGTAATGTCAAAGGCGGCAAAGTCTACGGCCGCTGGCCCGGTCTCGACGACCACCAGCTCAATGAAGGCCGCGACCTCGCCCTCACTACCGATTACCGCCAGGTTCTCGGCGAAGTTGTCGACAAAACTCTCGGCGCCGCCAACCTCGACCTCGTCTTCTCAGGCGCGCAGCTTGCTCCGGGCCGCTTCCTGCGCCTGGTCTGACGACAATCTGGGTGCCCCATCCTAACCGCGTTTTGTGCGGTTAGGGTGGGAAAACGAGAACCGCCCAAAACACATCCACTACATCCCAGTCCGCGCCTTGATCAGTTCATCGAGGTAATCCGGCTTCCCTTCCTCGCGCACCAGGTGCGGATACTGCTCGCCCCCGTGATAATCAAGATTGAAGGTTCGAATGTAGTCGTCATCTACCACGATCAGCGAGACCGGCCGCGAGTTATCTTTCGCGGCCTTGATCGCATCCTGCAGCAGATCGCTGGTGTAGACGCGCCCATTCACGCCAATCACTTTCATCCCTGATGAAATTCCGGCTTTGAATGCCACGCTGCCGACAATCGCGTCGCTGATCGTCCCGTCGTCTCCCACCTTCAGGCCAATCGAATACGTATCTCCGGGGCTGTCGCGTCGCCCCACAAACTTTGACTGTTCGCCGCTATACGTCAGCTTCCATCCGCCATTCTCGATGCCGCCTACTGGCGCATCCGGCGAAGTCGAATCGAGCCTCACGCGGAAATAGTTTGTCCAGTCGAAAGGCGCAATCGTATTCAGCGTGCCGACCAACTGCTCAAAGGTGTAGGTCTTCACCTCAGGTCCATTGTTGGGTCCGCCGTGAAACAGCTGGCAGAAATCGTCAATCGATTTCGCACCGTGCGATTCGCGATGAATGATCGTGGCCACCTCCAGCCACATCAGGTCGCCTTCATCGTAGTAATCCGTACCGCGCCGCCAATTCATCCATCCGCCTCGGCCAAACCCCATGCCCGGCTCTCCCGTCGCTGTGTCCTCCAACGGACGCCACGTACGCCCCGGCCGCCCCGGCCCGAGCATGGCCGCGATCGACGCCAGGTGTTCGTGATACTGCTCCGGGGTCCACAATCCGCTGCGCGCCGCCAGCATCGGCCCCAAATAATCTGTCAAGCCCTCGTAGCCCCACAGCAGATCTGTTTCCATCGGCTTCTCGTAGTCCGGAGTCGTCAGATCGGCAGGCCGGCGAAACTTGCCATTCCATGAGTGGACAAATTCATGCGCCAGCAACCCGCCAAGCGCGAGGCCTGATTCAGGCCCAAGTAATTCGCGTTCGGGGAGACGGCTGTCGTTGCATTCGTGGTGTTCCAGTCCGAAATGCGCAACATGGTCGCTGAGCGCCAGCAGAAACCTGTAGCTCCGATAATGCCGCGCTCCGAACAGCTTTCCCGACTCGGCAACCAGGTTCGTCATCTCCTTCTGGTTGTCGGGGCTCATGTTCAACGCGGCTGCACTGTCCGCCGCCATGTCCAGTTCATGGTGAATCGGCTCGCCCGGCGGCGTGATGTCGATCGACCGATAATACTCACCGCTGATAATCGGCGAATCGACCAGCGTCTCGAGCGATACCGCCCTGAATGTGATTGCGTCTCCGGTCTGATTCTCAATTGCCAGCGGCGTGCCGAACTTCCAACCATCCGGCAGCGTAATTTTGGCTTCATACGTCAGCTTGCCCACCGGAGTTCCCGCCGGATACAGCGCGACGTCGTTCCACTCCAGCACCATCAGTTTGTCGGTGGCTGAGTAGCCCTCCGGCTCAATGAAGTCGTAACTCGCGTGCAGCGAATTCACGCCCGCCGGAATCTCCACATGAAACGTGAATACATCCAGCAAATCACGCTTCCACGGAATGGTCTTGCCATCCGCCTCAAACTTCAGCCCCGTCAGACCGGAGATGGGTCCATCGGGCCCGTGCTCACCGGGAATCCACTTCGGATAGTAGAGCGTCAACGGCCCGGCTTCCACCGGAATTACCTCGCTGATGCGCAAGAATTTCTGCTGCGTTCCGGTTGCATCCACGTTCAGCGAGATCGAATCAGCGGCCAGCGCGCCCTGCGCGGCGATTACGAGGATTGCGGCAACACACAGCAACGAGCGAAAGCGGAACGGCTCCATGGAGATGCTCCTTGTGAGAATGGGGATACTACCTCCCCTATCCGAGCATCATAACTCTCGCCTGCGCTCATTCCCGCCGCTTAGAACCCGTTGTCATCCTGAGTAGAGTGAGTCGAAAGCCTGCCTGGGCCTGACACTCCGCAAACCGCTATTCTGCCCGCAGAGCATCGGTAGGATTCACCGATGCCGCTCGCCGCGCCGGCAAAAAGCTCGCCGCCATTGAAGCCGCTCCCAGCACTACCGCGACTCCTGCCAGTGTCGGCACATCCCAAGCCCGCACGCCAAACAGCAGCTTCCGCATCAGTAGCGAAGCGCCTATCGAGCAAACCAGCCCGATGCCGATACCCAAGACCGTGAGCAATCCCGCTTGACGCATCACCAATTTGTACACCGCGCCGCGCTGCGCCCCCAGCGCCATGCGCACGCCGATCTCTCGCGTCCTGCGGCTCACCGAATAGGCCACGACACCATACAGGCCCACCACTCCCAGCACTAGGGCCATGGCCGCAAACCCGCCCACGAGCCAGGTTGAAAAGCGATGCAGCAGCGCCGTCTGCGACGCTTGAATCTGGTCGGTCATAGTGACTTCGCCATAGACCCCCAGGTTCGGATCAATCGAGCGCAACGTGCTCACTACCACGGGCAGAACGGATTTCTCATCCTGTGAGGTGCGCACCGCGACGGCAAAAAAGTTCCCTGGATCCTGGTTGATAGCCTCATACTCCGCCGGCCAGATGTCGGAATCCAGTGTCCCCTCGCGCAAATTCGCAACCACGCCGATCACCTGGCGCATTGACTTCGGCGACAGTGCCCCGTCACCGATCATTTTTCCGATCGGGTCCTCGCCGGGGAAATACTTGCGCGCCAGGGCCTCGTTGATGACCACCACATGCGCCTTCGATGCATCGTCGTCCTTATTGATGAGCCGTCCCCGCAGCAACCTGGCTTTCAGGGTCGGCAGATATCCTGCACTCGCATCGCGCTCCAGCACTTCGTTGTGTTCGCCGTGGAATGGCTTGCCAACGATCCGTATCCAGTCCGTATCGCAGTTGCATTGAACCGGAAGGTCCGAAGTAACGCCAACCGCCTGCACGCCCGGCAACGCCGCCAATCGGTGTTCGATCTCCCGGTATAAGGCCACCTGCTTCGGATCATCCGAATATATCTGGTGCGGCGCCATCACCTGCACCGTGGCCAGATGCGTCGTGTCGAAACCATTCTCAACATGCAGCAGCCGGTAAAGGCTCTGCCCCAGCAGGCCCGCGCCCACCAGCAACACCACGGCTATAGCCAACTCCACAACCACCAGGTTGGCTCCCATCCTTCGCCACAGCTGACCCGCCGCGGCACGATCTCCGTCCCCCAGCCCGTCGCGAACATCCTGGAACGAAAGCCGCAGCACCGGCGTCGCCGCCAGCAAAAACGCCGCAATCACCGCAATCCCCACCGCGAACAGCCCCGTGTGCTTGTTCAACCCGACCAAATGTAAAAATGGCACAAACGACGCCAAATCCTTGGGAATCATGCGCGTCATCAATGTCATCACCCATGCCGCCACGCACAGTCCCGCCGCGCATCCCGCGATCGCAAGCAGCAGCCCTTCGGTCACAAACTGCCGCATAAGCCGCACGGGGGTCGCTCCCAGCGCACCTCTCACCGCAATCTCGCGTCTGCGGCTTTCTGAGCGGACCAGCAACAGGCTCGCTACATTCACGCAGGCAATCAGCAAGAGCAGACCCGCCCCGCTGAGCAATGTCAGCAGAATGGGCCGCACGTTCCCTACAATCAGCTCGGACAGCGTAATGACAGAGGCTCCCTGCCCCTGGTTCGAGCCGGGAAACTGCCGCGCCAGTTGCGTCGCAATCGCCTCCAGATCCGCCTGCGCCGCCTGCATTGTCACTCCATCGCGCAACCTGCCGATGCCGTCAAGATTGTGACAGCTCCGGCGCTGCTCGCAACCGTTCTTGTCCAGCAGCGGCGTCCAGAACTCTGCGTTTCCACGCGGGCCAAACGCAAACTCACGCGGGAGCACACCAACGATTGTGTACGAATCCCCGTCCAGGCTCACCGATTGCCCAATCACATCGCGCCGTGCGCCAAAGCGCCTCACCCATGTCCCATAGGACAGCATCGCAATCTGCGGCTTTCCCGGCCTATCTTCTCCCGGCAAAAAGTCGCGGCCCAGCATCGGCTTCACGCCCAGCGTACTGAAAAACCCATCGCTCACCCGCGCCGCCGGCACCGGCTCCGTGGTCGCGCCGAGGTGCAGCAGATACCCGGTCCCTCCATACACTTCAAGGGAACTGAAAGACCGGTTCAACCGCTTCCAATCCTCGTAGTCGTCGCGCGATAGATTGGAATGCGGAAAGTTCGCACTGCTTTCGTCCACCGACATCACCCGCGTCGGATTCGTAAACGGCAATGGCTCCAGCAGAGCGGCATCCACAAATCCGAAGATGGCAACACTCACGCCCATGCCCAGTGCCAGAATCAAAATCGCGGTCACCGCAAATCCCGGATTCCTGCGCATCTGCCGCAGCGCAAAATGCACGTCCTGCGCCACCGTCTCCGCTCGAAATGCCACTACCCCCTGGCTCTCCTCTTTCAACCGCGTTACATTGCCTACTTGCCGCATCGCCGCGTACCGCGCGTCTTCCGGCGTCATTCCCGCAGTTGCAAATTCCCTTGCTACTTCGGCGCGATGGAATGCCATCTCTTCGTCGAGTTCGCTGCGGAACCGGTTGCGCCCAAACAAAAGCCAGAGCCTCTTCATGAATTGGGTAATTGAATTCATTTCAGACCTCCTGCGCATCGCTCAGCACGCGGCCGATTGCCGCAATCATCTGCTCGAATTGCGAAAGCTCCAGGCCTAGTTGCTTCCGCCCCGCGGCCGTGAGGGTATAAAAACGCGCGCGCCGATTGGTCTCCGTCATCTTCCACTCAGCCTTGACCCAACCCTGCAGTAGCAGCCTCTGCAGTGCCGGATAGAGCGATCCTTCTTCTACAGTCAGCACGTCGTCGGAGAGCCGCTTGATCGACAGTGCGATCCCATAGCCATGCAGCGGCGCACGCGTCAGCGTTTTCAGAATCAGCATGTCAAGGGTGCCCGGGAGCAAATCAGGTTTCTTCGCCATGGATGTACATATAGGTTATCTATGGATAGAAAGTCAATGGCGATGTTCCGGTTACACGCATTGAGCGGGAGTGTGAGATTTGGTCGAAATTGGTGTGTCATTAAGGGTGGTTTTGATGCCATTTGCTCGCATTTGCCTGACCCATTTTCTGTGTTCCTGTGGAGTCGCTTTGCGCAAGTGGCTGATATTGCGGCGGTTCGCCCTGGGGTTCCAGTTTCACAGTTTCACAACCGCGTTTTTTCGGTACAGGGTGGGGGCGGGACGCCGGGCGCGGGGATGCCGGGCGGGAAAAGCGCGTGCGGCGCGGGGGATGCCGGGGAGGGATTCGAGGAGATAGGCGACAACGGCGGAGACGGATGTGTCGCGCTGGGCAGCCCAGACGCGGGCCTGGCGGTAGGTCTGCTCGGGAACGGTTACGGTGATGTTTTCGTCATGCGGCGGCTCTCCGGGACGGAGTGGGACTCGGTCGGAAACACCGGCACACTCTGCTTCATTCCATTGTGCGCCGGAGGGGAAAAATGATCTGCAAATCGGAGCGGGATTATTTCGGGCGGCAGGTGGATGATTCTGAGTGGGTTGGCGCGTTAGTGTAGGGCGGGCGGAGTTGACAGATGAAGCTGCGCTAGCGACATCGGCGTTTCAGAGGATCTATCGAGATTCACTGCTTGTCCTGTGAAATTGCACTTGAGCGCCGGGCTGCGATCAACTCAGTAATATTCCGCAGCGATTCATCGCATGCTTTACAAAGAATCCGAAAGTGCTCTTTGTAGCTTCCATAATCATTGAGTGCCTGCTGTCTAAGCTGCACTTGCGTAGATTTTCCAACAGCATGGCCCTTCAGCTTTGATCGAAGGTCGTGCAGAATTCTCAGAGGCGAGACAATCTTTTTCGCCTCGTCAGGGTCTTGGCCCCACCCCGCGAGGCATTCCTCCGCTAATACCAGTGAGCCTACTGTCTGTTCAGGGGTCTTGCCCAACTGCAATACTTGGCTCTTGAACCACGCTTTCTTGAACGGCTCGACAATAAGCTGATCGAGATGCAATATTTCGTTGGCCCATTCGTCGGGAGATGCCGTAATCGGGTAGTGTGATCGAGCGATTGCGTCGTCCGAGCTGAGCGTCCACCACGGCACTCGCTCGTCCCCTAGCATCCGCACATGCTCTTTCACACTTTCAAGCGGATCGTATGGCACGTCCCAACTCCCTTCGAAGTCGCTTAAGAAGGCTCGATGAGAAATCGTCCCTTTGGGGGCCTGGTTGTGAGCTTTCCAATGTAGCTGCTCTTCGTATGGGAGATTCCGCAAATAGATCAGATATGTGTGGACTTGGCCCGCCTCGTTCACGTCGTAGGTTTTCAGAGACCACGTTCCGCGGCACGATATGGTTCTTTCGTCGAATCGGTACTTTTCTGAGTCGGCCTTGTACTTAGAGAGGACTTCGGGCCTGAAGAACGCAGGGCTGAGCTCGAATGGAAGATCGGATTGCGTGAAATAGTTCGCGGTGGCTCCTGGCGCACAGGAGATCTCCCTGACAATTCGGTTTTTCCAATCATGGGCGATAAACGAGGCATATTGGTCATTTCTATTGGAGCCGGGATGGAACTCCTCCAAAATGTCCTCTTTGGAGACTTGGGTGGGTATGACCTGACATCCGCGTATATAGCTGGCATGTCCCATTTCTAGGTGTCTGCGGAAGAATAGATCGCCCATTTGAGTAACGACTGCTTCATGGCTGTCTTTCCAACCACCAAAATGCGATAAACGAGCACGGGTGAAGTCGAAAGTGCGCATGACGGTAGAGTCGGTGAGCGCCGCGTAGCGATCCAGAACCTTTCGTACGACGGTCACAATCGTTCCGCCGGAAATTTGACCTGCGGCAGTAGGTATTTCAATTATGCGAACGACATCTTCAACGTCCCCATGGCGATCAAGGCGGCAATAGGCGTTCCTCTCCGCGAGATAGTGAAGATCAGAAAGATGCAAGAACTTCTGGAGCATCTCAATGTAATGCTTGTATCCGACGCGTCCCTCGAACTCACGCGCAAAAACTAGCTGTTCCCCCTTTGCGATGGTTTCGCTGCTATCGTCCCCGAGGGGCGGCGATATATCAATGGAAGGGGTTGGATGATACGAGGTGACTATGCCCCAGCCCGAATAGGGATTGGAATTCCATAACATTATGTCGTCGGTGTCCGGCGGGGTGACACATTTCGACGGAACGAGCATCGCGTGAATGTAGACATTGGGAAGACTCGCGTAAAGGATGAGCTGATTGTCGCTTGTGTTTCCTTTGAGAAATGCAATTGCATCCTCCAACTCGAGCCAGGAGTTGAACAATGCCTCATCGGTTGGGGTTATCGACATTTGTTTTAGTGCATCGACAGGATTAGCCATGTTAGCTCCGCTCATATGATTCTATTTACCTCCGTCTTCGACGACTCATTCGCGTTTGTCTGGAATCGTTCCTCGCAAGTCGGCATCGTGCAAGTTTTGCTGAAGCCATCGCACCTTTGCTTGTACGGATGCTGGGGCGTTTATGAGGAGCAATTCTGAAGTTGCCGATATCGCGACTTTCTGGAAGTCGCCCTCCGTCATCGATGTGGCGGTTCACAGCTTCGATGCTTCATCCGACTTTTTCGCCGCCGCGTCCTTATTTCCCATTGCGGCAAGCACCTGAGCGTGGAACATGAGTTCCCACTTCAGAGTCTTCGAATATGGTCCATGCAGGTCCTGCCCAGCAGGGCCATTCAGTGCGTCATGCTCGAACTTTTCAGCTTTCTCTAAGTCTTGATCTGCTCCATTCAAATCGCCGGCGTCTGCCCTAGCTTGACCTCTTACGAAATATGCTGCGTTCGAACCAGAGCCGTCGTCGAAACCCATCGATACCACTGCCACGGCCTTATCACCGACCTTTATGGCATCTTGATAGTTTTGGGCTTGTATCAAAGCAGTCGCGTAGAAGACGTAGGCTCCGCGCCGAGTGATCGGATGAGTTTTCGGGTTGTACTTGTCCGCCTCGTCGGAGACTTTTTTGCAGGCTATGACAGCATTCGCAGCATCGTGCTTGCTAACGTAGTTCCTGCATTCCTGATCGAGGGCCATAAACTGCTGCGTGACGCTGTCGTCAGGTCTCGTGTCTTTCGCGGTCACCGTGACATCCTGAGCATGAGCGAATCCAAGACTGCCTCTAAGGATGAGTGCGGCCGCGAGGATAGACAATTTCATGGAACGAGTTTATCAAGATGGCTCGATTAGTACCGATATGTCGGCTTCTGTCCCCTGATCCCTGTTCCCTGCCCTTCAATGCTTGCTATACATTTCCATTACGTCCTTGCGCAGCGCCAGGCGGCTCGACACCCGCGTATAGAACATGTGGCCGCCCGGATACTCATGCACGGCAACCCGCGTGGGATCGCCCATCACAGGCATCTGGTCCACTGTGAGCACCGATCCCATGAAGGGGCACGACAGATCGTTCCACCCATGCGCAATCAGCACCCGCAATTTGGGATCGGCGGCGACCGCCTGGCGCAGTTGCGGAACCGAACCCTTGCGCAGATCGTCGCCACCATCCCAGAGCCGGTTCACTTCGCCCGACAACGCGTTGTAGCGGGCATCCACCTTCCAGCCCACCGTCTGTGTGATGAAATTGACCATCGCCGTGGTCACCGGCGCCACAATGCTGGCCAGGATCGGATCGTTGGCTTCCTGTTGCGGCGAATACGGGAAGGGATCGAAGGACGTCACGTTTGAGTCATAGACCGAGGCCAACTTGCCCTCTTCGCGGTAGACCTCGCGCAGATAGGCACCCGTCTCCAGGCGTCCTCCTGAGAACTTCACGAACGTGGGATCGAGCCCGGTTATCTCCGTCACATGCTGAATCATCTTCGCAGTCGCGTCGGGGTCGGAGCGTCCCTTCAGCAGCGCCTCCGCGTAGTCTCCGCGCGTGTACGCAATCACGTCCGCCATCGTCTCCGGCGTAAGCTTTTTCTCCCGCTCCAGGTGAGCAGCCGTTATTGAGGGCAGTGTGAGCATCCAGGGCAGCGGGGAGATGTTGCCATCGTTTTCGATTGTGGGATTCAGATAAGGCGACACCAGCACCACGCCGTTCATCGCCACGCCGAGTTGCGATTGCAGATAGTAGGTGATCCGCGGGCCACGAAATCCGCCATAGCTCTCGCCGGTCAAATATTTTCTTGAATCGAGCCGGTTGTTCTTGACCAGCCAGTCGTAGATCACGCGCGAAAGATATTCGATATCGGGCGTGGTGCTGTAGAAAAGCTTCCTGGCGTCGGCCTCCGGCACCTCCGCCCGGCTGAACCCTGTCCCCACAGGATCGATAAACACAAGGTCGGTAAAATCCAGCCACGTCCCCGGGTTGTCAGTCAGCACAGGAGCGTCGGAAGGACTGTCGCCTTCATTGCCCACCTGCAAATGCTTTGGGCCGATCGCGCCGAAATTCAAATACACGGATGACGCGCCTGGTCCGCCGTTCAAGGCAAATGTCACTGGGCGGTCCTTGCCCTCCATGGTGTAGGCGGTCGTCACGACCTGGGCGGCGACCTTGCCCTCCTGATCGCGCACCGGCAGCGCATCAACTGTCACCGTGTAGTGCAGGGTCTTGCCGTCCATTTCCATCGACTGCTGGGTATGCACCGCTGCTGGCAGGGGCGGCAGTGTCGACTTATCTGCGGGCTTCTCTGTAGACGGCGTCTTCTCCGCGGGTTTCTCTGCCTTGTCTGCTTGAGCGCAGATGCGCTGAACCGGCATTGCAACGGCGCAGAAGGCGCACCCAAGAACCGTCATACGCCTCAGGGAAAATTTCGGTCTGAAATCACTCATGGGATTACGATACAAGCCTGAGGGCCGCTGGCAGGCTCCGCGCCCCATGATTTACCCTCAAACATGGCATGAGATTTCAGCACTTCCTTCTGATTCCCGCACTATCGGCAGCCTTCGCCGCCACTATGTTCGCGCAGGACACAACCAAGCCGGCTCCGGAAATCCCCGACGCTCCGCAAGCGACAGCCGCCGCCATGACGCACCCCAATGGACCGATGGTTGTCATGGATACCTCGATGGGCCGCATCACATGCCAGTTCTTCCAGAAGCAGGCGCCCGTCGCCGTTGCCAACTTTATCGGCCTCGCCGAGGGCACAAAGGACTGGACCCATCCTGGCACGAAAAAACCGCAGCACCACAAGCCGCTCTACGACGGCACGACTTTCCACCGCGTGATTCCCGATTTCATGATTCAAGGCGGCGACCCGATCGGCACCGGTGAAGGCGATCCCGGCTACACCTTTAATGACGAGTTCGACTCCAATCTCGGCTTCGACGTACCCGGACGTCTCGCCATGGCCAACTCAGGCCCCAACACCAACGGAAGCCAGTTCTTCATTACCGAGGCGCCGTACGAAACCGGCGATGGGCACTACACCATCTTTGGCCAGTGCGATGACACAAGCGTGCTGGTTGTGAAGACCATAGCCCGCGTTGAGCGCGACGGGAATGACAAACCGCTCACCCCGGTCACGCTCAACAAAGTAACGATCGTCCCCGAGGGACAGGCGCTGCCGCCCGTGCCCGCCGGCGAACCGCAACCCGCAGCGCCCGCACCAGCGCCAGCCGCCGCTGCGCCACAACCGTAATTCCAATCCAGCAGACATTGGGTGCCCCACTCTTGCGACTCTTTTTGTCAGTAGGGTGGGAATCACAATTCAAGGAGTTCACATGGCACTTGCACCAGGAACCTACGCCGTCTTCTCAACCAGCGAAGGCAGCATCACCGTCCGCCTCTTCGAGGCCGATGCGCCCATCACCGTGAAGAACTTTATCGACCTCGCCGAGGGCAAGAAGGAGTGGACGCACCCGAGCACAAACGCCAAGTCCAACAACAAGCTCTATGACGGAACCATCTTCCATCGCGTGATTCCCGACTTCATGATTCAGGGCGGCGACCCCGCGGGCACCGGCATGGGCGGCCCGGGCTACCGCTTCCAGGACGAGACCAAGGGCTCGCCCCACAAGTTTGACAAGCCCGGCAAGCTGGCCATGGCCAACTCCGGCCCGAACACCAATGGTTGCCAGATCTTTATCACGGTAGCGCCAACGCCGTGGCTTACGGGCAATCACACCATTTTCGGTGAAGTCGTCGAAGGCCAGGACATCGCCGACAAAATCTCCAAAGTCGCACGCGGCCCACAGGACAAACCGAAGACCCCCATCGTTCTGAAGTCGGTCACCATCGACCGCGTCGCGTAAGGGATTCGCTCTCGCCTCGCTGCGAAAAATCGGATGGCCCATCCTTGCGACGTTCATTGTCGCAAGGGTGGGAGAGCACGAATCACTCTGTGCGGCACAAGCCCAAAATCGCTTCTCCGAACTTCTCCGCTTTCGCGGGCCCAATTCCATCGATCCCCTGCAGTTCTCTCGGATTTGCAGGCCGCTTGCGCGCCACAGCCAATAAAGTCCGGTCGTGCATCACCACAAACGCCGGAACTCTCAGTCGCTTCGCCTCCGCCGCCCGCCACTCACGCAGCCGCGCCGCCAGAGCCTCCCCCTGGCCCGATAGCTCTTGGGTCTCTTCTGCAGCCGGCTTCGCTGCCCCATCTTTCTTAGCGCCTTTGCTCTTCTTCGCTGGCATCGGCGGCGCAGGCTGGCCGCCAAACTCCTCCACCACCCCGTCACTCATCAATAATTCAAACTCAAATGATCCCCCGGCCCGCATCTCCAGTCCCGCATCCGTCAATCGAACTTTGCGGAAGCGGCGCACTTCTCCATCCTTCTCGTACTCCGCATCCTCCATCGCGATCAGGCTCGCGCGCACCATTGCATCGAGCAAGCCGCCAAACTGATCCCTGGTCAGCCTTCCCGATGCATCCACGCTGCGCTGCAGCGTGCCGGTAGCCTTGTAATCCACGCCTCGCAGTTCGTCGACGATCTTCTGCGCGAGTTCTCTCTCACCCGCAGTTGCCCGCCGAAACAGCCGCAGTACCGCGCCCGCCGGATCGCACACATCGCACACCCCGCACTGCCTGCGTCGCGTCTTCCACATCGCCAAAGTGCCGCACCAGCGCCGACATCCGGCATTCGCTCGATCCGGTAAAGCGCAGTACCTTTTCAAACTGCTCGGCGCGATACTGCGCCTGAATCGTATAGGTCTTCTTCCAGCCCGGTCCGCCAGCGGTCACGTTGCCGCCAAAATCCACGCGCGCACCGCCGTGAATCTCCAGCTTCTCCAGCGCCTTGTCGAACTCCTCTTCACCCAGTCGCGACGCCGCGCGCAACTCTTCCACGCGCGTCGGTTCCGTCTCCAAGAATCGCGAAAAACCTGCGTCCAGATGCTCCACCGGCGGATAGTCCCGATTTAGAAAGAAGTCGTGCGTCCTCTGGTCGGCATACGAGTGCATCAGAAATGTCCGGCTCAGCGCTCCATCGCGTCCCGCGCGGCCAATCTCCTGGTAGTAGCCCTCCAGCGTTGCCGGCAGCCCAGCATGAATCACGGTGCGAATGTCCGCCTTGTCGATGCCCATGCCGAACGCGATGGTCGCCACCACCACTTCCAATTCACCCGCCTGAAACGCTGTCTGCACCCGCTCGCGCGTCTCCGCATCGAGACCCGCGTGATACGCCGCCGCTGGGATCTTGCGAGCTGAACCTTCTCGGGAACGAAGGTGCACCGCGCCAGTTCTTCCGCCAGCCGCTCCGACTGCTTTCGCGAAGTGGCATACACAATCGCCGGCCGGCGCTCGGGCCTTGCCAGCAGATTGCAGATCAATCCCGGCTCGCTCCGGCACCGGAACTTCCACCACCTCGATCGCCAGGTTCTCCCGCCGGAATCCGTGAATGAAACGCTTGGGCTTCACCATCCCGAGCTGCGCCATAATGTCTGCCTGCACCGCCGGCGTCGCCGTAGCCGTCAGCGCCAGCACCGGCGCGACGCCTGGTCTGTGATCTCTGACCCCTGATCCCTCTTGCCCCGGCGCAACAATGGCAAATACTGCCCCAGCATCCGGTAGTCCGGCCGGAAGTCGTGTCCCCACTGCGAAATGCAATGCGCCTCATCAATCGCAATCAGCGCCAGCGTCCGCTTGGCCAGCATTTCGGGAAAACCGGGCACCCGCAGCCGCTCCGGCGCAATGAAAAGGAACTGCAGCGCCCCCTGCAGGTAATCCACGCAAGCCTGCCGCGCTACTCCGCGCTCGAGCCCGGAATGAATCCGCGCCACCCGCAACCCCAGCGCCGTCAGCTTCGCCGCCTGGTCATCCATGAGCGCAATCAGCGGCGAAATGACCAGCGCGGTGCCTCCGCGCGCAATCGCCGGCAACTGGTAGCACAAGCTCTTGCCTGACCCAGTCGGCATCACCAGCAACAGGTCGCGCCCTGCAATCGCAGCATTGCACACTGCTTCCTGGTTTGCCCTAAACCGCGCAAATCCAAACACCCGCTGCAACAAGGCCGCCGGAACCTCCGCATTGGCTGTTGCATCCGGTTTGTGAAGGATTGTCAAAACAGTAAGGGCCGCATCAAACCCGAGAGGATTCTGGTAATCTCTTCCTCAACTTTACAAGACCCGCACAGGAGCATCCGAATTCTCCCTAGTGTGGTGTCTCTCATGACACAAGTCGCAAAGAGCAACCGCAGATCCTTCGACTTCGTCCGCCGCGGCGGACTACGCTCAGGATGACAGATCAATTCTGATGCGAATTTTAGAGACAGGGCACTAGACGACAAGGTGCATTCATTCCTGTTCATCCCGGTGTCCAATAAAATTGCTGCACGTGTCTCGTCACTCCATAAAGGAGGCGGCAAAGATGGATCAACCCGCGAATGGTGGACAGAAGGCCAGTCTCACCGATTACCTGGCGGCCGAACGCACCCTGCTCGCGTGGACGCGCACCGGCCTGGCCATGATGGGATTTGGCTTCGTGGTGGCGCGCTTCGGACTGTTCCTGCATGAAATGCGACTCGCCCAAAACCATTCCGAGAGCCATCCCCAGGAGGGGACGTATGGCATGTCTCTCTGGTTTGGCACCGCCCTCATCGCAGTCGGAGTGCTCGTCAACCTTCTCTCCGGTTGGCATCACGTGCGGCTGGTCCGCGAACTGGATCGCGGCGAAACCTCGCACTCTCACTCTACAGCCATGGCTGCTTCAATCGCCTTCCTGCTTGCGGTGGTGGGCCTGGCAATGGCCGTTTACCTCATTTCGGTCCGGTGAACTGCACTCTAATCCAAAAGGAGATCCCCATGACATCTACCGGCAATGGCATCATCGACGTCCCCACCCTTTACTCCATCGACGAAACCGTCGATACGCTCAAGGCCATTCTCAAGGAAAAGGGAGTCGCCCTTTTTGCGCTCGTTGACCACAGCGGAGAAGCCGCCAAGGTCGGCCTGGTGATGCGCCCCACCAAGCTGCTCATCTTCGGCAGTCCCCGCGCCGGTACGCCCCTCATGGTCGCAGCGCCCAGCATTGCCATCGACCTGCCGCTCAAGATTCTTGTGTGGGAAGATGATCGCGAAAACGTCTGGCTCTCCTATAACTCCCCGGAATATCTTGCAAGTCGTCACAACCTGCCCTGCGAGTTATTGCAAAACCTCGGCGTTGTCGCCGCGCTGGCGGCTAAAGCGGCCGAGTAATTCCTCGTCAAACAAAGGGCAAAATCTGCTGGAGATTATTTCCGCGATCCAGCTATCATCGGAATTCATGGCAACCGTATTTGAGAAACTCAACCGCAAAGACCAGCAGGAAATTGTCGTCCTCAACGCGCCGGCGAGTTTTGAGCCGGAGATGGCGAAGCTGCCGGTGAAGACCATCCATCACCACCTTGCATCGGTCCCTTCGATCGACTTTTTCCTGGCCTTTGTCACTCAGAAGTCTGAAGTGGACAAGCTCGCCCCGCAGATCGCCAAGCGCGCCAAAGGCGACGCCATCGTCTGGTTCGCCTACCCCAAGGGAACGTCAAGGAAGTACAAGTGCGATTTCAACCGCGACACGGGTTGGGACAAACTCAAGGCCGCGGGCTTCGACACCGTCCGCGCCGTCGCTATCGACGAAGACTGGACCGCCCTGCGCTTTCGCCGCTCGGAATTCATCAAGAGCGCGCGATAGCCGCCCCAGTCTCTGACTTTTATCACAACTTCGGTTGGCAAGAGGCTCTACTCCACCACAAATAACCCCGGCAGCACCTCCCCGGCCTTGCCTTCCACGACGTTGGTAAATGCATGCGCATTCAGCGGCTCTTCGGGACCCACGTAGACCGTGCGAGCACCCTTCTGCCGGGCCCAGTGTACAAAGCTTGCCGCCGGATACACCGACCCTGAAGTGCCCACCACCACCATCAACGAGGCCTTATCGATCTCATCCTGAATCCGCTCCATCTCCAGCGGAATCTCGCCAAAGAAGACGATATGCGGCCGCAGCCGCCCCCCGCAGGCACAGCGGCCCACTTCAGCCAGACTGGCATAAATGTTCCGATCCTCGACCGGCGGCCGACCGCAATCCCGTTCGCAATGCGCCTTGGTCAGTTCTCCATGCATATGGACGAGGCGCTCCGAACCCGCCCGCTCATGCAGGTCATCCACATTTTGCGTGCAGAGAAAGAAGCGGTCGCCCAGCCGCGCCTCCAGCGCTGCCAGCGCAAAGTGGGCCCGATTCGGCTCAGCCTTCGCGCCGGCCGCGCGCCGTGCGGAGTAGAACTTCCACACCTCTGCCGGATCACGCTGCCACGCATCCGGCGTACACACATCTTCAACACGGTAACCTGCCCACAGGCCGTCTTCCGCGCGAAACGTGGGCAGCCCGCTCTCCGCACTAATCCCCGCGCCCGTCAAAACAAATACTCGATCATCCGGCGCAATCGAAATGGTTGCCATATCGTCAAATCCCCTAGTGACCAGTCTCTATTCCCTAGAAGCTGTCTCAAATAATGATCTGGCCCGCGAAAGGCCTCAGGGGCTAAAGCCCAGCGATTTATGCGACGTTTGCGGCACGACTAAAGTCATGCCCTTTTTCAAAGCCGTTGATGAAACCGGTTCTAGCTTGGTGAGTCTGAAGTTCATCGAAGAACAACCGCAGATTCTTCGACTCACCACCCCCGAACTGAAAGACGTTCGGGCCCCGTTCGCTCAGAATGACAGCCAGTTTTGTGTTGCGTATTTCAGACTCAGGAGACTAGAAGCTGTCTCATAAATGGTCTAGCACCGCGAAAGGCGTCCCTCAGGGGCTAAAGCCCAGCGAATTACGCGACGTTTGCGGCACGACTAAAGTCGTGCCCTTTTACAAAGCCATTTATGAGACAGGTTCTAGTCCCTATTCCCTAGTCCCTGTTTCTCACGGTTCCAGCAGAATCTTCCCCGTCGTCTTGCGCGCCTCCATATCCATCTGCGCCTGCGCCGCCTCTGCCAGCGGATAAATGAACTCGGTGCGCACCTTCAACTCGCCCGTTGCCACCCAGTCCAGCACCTTGCCGGCACGCCACTCGAGCTCCGTGCGCGTTGCGATGTAGTGCCAAAGCGTGGGGCGGGTCACAAACAGCGAGCCCTTGCCCGAGAGATGAATCAGGTCGAACGGTGGAACCGGCCCGCTCGACGCGCCAAACAGCACCAGCATCCCCCGCGGACGAAGACAGTTCAGGCTGCCCTCGAAAGTCGTCTTGCCCACCGAATCGTAAACCACATCGACGCCCTTGCCGCCGGTCAGACGCTTGACCTCCGCCTCAAAGTCCTGCTCGGTATAGAGAATCACCTCGGCCGCCCCGGCTTCGCGCGACAACTCCGCCTTCTCTTTGGTGGAAACCGTCGTAAATACCCGCGCGCCCATCCGCGAAGCCATCTGGGTGAGCAGCAAACCGACCCCACCCGCGCCGGCGTGCACCAGCGCTGTATCTCCCGCCTTGAGAGCGTAGGTCGAGCAGGCGAGATAGTGCGCCGTCATTCCTTGCAGCATCACCGCTGCGGCCTGTTCAGGAGTCACCCGGGTAGGAACTTTGATGAGCTGCGCCGCCGGCGCCAGCGCGTACTCCGCATAGCTGCCCAGCACACTCACCGATGCCACGGAGTCGCCTTCTTCAAAGCCCGTCACACTGGGACCCAGCTTCTCCACCGTTCCCGCGGCCTCGCTGCCCGGAACGATCGGCAGCGTTGCCTTGTAGACGCCCTTGCGGAAATAAATTTCGACGAAGTTGACTCCGATGGCTTCGACGCGGATCAACACCTGCCCCGGCCCCGGCTCGGGGATGGGCAACTCGGCCGGTTGCAAAACCTCCGGGCCGCCTGTTTCGTGAATCTGGATGGCTTTCATGTCATCGGCAAGAATGCACCCTGAGGGTGCGCCGCCGCAAGAGCTTTGTCAGCAACATTTTCGTTCGGTGCGATGCGAGAAACGCCCAGAAACACCAACCCCGTCCGGTCAATCCCGGACGGGGTTGGTGTTTCTATTCCCTGTTCCCCAGTGTGGTGTCTCAAAAGTTCATGACATAAGTCGCAAAGAGCAACCGCAGATCCTTCGACTTCGTTTGGCCGAAAAACCGGCCAAACTACACAGGATGACAGGTCAATTCCGATACGAATTTTAGAGACAGGACACCAGTGTAGTGAGTCTGAAGTTCATCGAAGAACAACCGCAGATTCTTCGACTCACCACCCCCGAACTGAAAGACGTTCGGGGCCCCGTTCGCTTAAGAATGACAGCCAGTTTTGGGTTGCGTATTTCAGACTCAGGACCTCAGTCCCTGCGTCTAGAATTCGTCCTTGTCTCTCGACAACATGCTTGGCTCTTCAGGGGAGCGCAGGCGAACCAGGCGATCGATCGCATAGGGCACTCGATGCTGGGAAGTGTAGTAATGCCGCACCTGCAATTCGCCAAGCAGGCCAATGGCAAGCAGTTGGATCCCTGCCACAATCAGCACGCCCGCAATCACGAACATCGGTCCGTGCTGATCCATGATGTTCATGTGCGGATTCATGATCTTCATGACCAGCAACATCATCGACATGACGCTGCCTGAGAGAATGCCCAGCGCGCCAAACGTACCGAAGAAATGCAGCGGCCGGCTCATGTATTTGAGCAGGAAGCGAATCGTCAACAGATCGAAGAACACGCGGAAGGTGCGCCCGATGCCGTAGTGGCTCTTGCCCCGCTCGCGGTTCACGTTGCTGATGGGAATCTCGCAGATCGAAGCGCCATACCAGCTCGCCAGTGCGGGAATGAAGCGGTGCATCTCGCCATAGAGCGGGATATTGGTGATGACTTCGCGCCGATACGCCTTGAAGGTAGTGCCAAAATCGTGAATGTCGACCCCGGAGAGCTTCGCCATCAGCCAGTTGGCGCAGCGAGAAGGAATGCGCCGCATCACGAAGCTGTCGATGCGATCCTTGCGCCATCCCGACACCACGTCATAACCCTCTTCGAGCTTCTCGATAAAACCGGGAATCTCGTTCGGATCATGCTGCAGGTCGCCGTCCATCGACAGGATGAATTCACCGGAAGAGTGGTCGAATCCAGCAGCCAGCGCCGAGGTCTGTCCGAAATTCCGGCGCAACTTTACCACCAGCACGCGGCTGTCGACCGCTGCAATCTCTTCGAGTAATTTATATGTGCGGTCACTGGAGCCGTCATCTACCAGCACCAGCTCAAAACTGTCGCCCACCTGCTCCATCACCTGCTTCAGGCGCGCATACAAAACCGTCACGTTCTCCTCTTCGTTGTGAAAAGGAACGACGATAGAAAATTTCGGCATAACAATATTATAGACGTGGTTCTGTTTCAAAGGGCTGCAAAAAACTTCGCGCAGGAAACCTGCGCTGCACTTGCCCTAAAGGCATACAAATCCGCGCGTCGCAACTTAATGATCAAGCTCATTCAGCATGTCCTGCATCTCGCTGAGAGCATGTCTGTTGCCGGTCCGCGCAGCGCATGCTATTCCGGCTTTGAGGCGCTCAATCGCCTGCAGCGTTTTGCCCGCGTTGGCGAGCGTTTGCGCCGACATGAAGTACCCCGCCGTATAGTCGGGATCGTTCCCGAGCAGCGCGTCAAATTCTTGCAACGCCGCTTCCGTTTCACCGCGATTCGCCAATTCCATCGCGATGCCGTAGCGCGCGAAGCTATTCTTCGCATCGAGCGCCAGAATCGCTTTCAGTCCTGCGATCTTGTCCATCTTGCTCAAGCCGGGCAGTCTGCGCCCTTGAAGGGATTTGCGTAATTGGGCTGGATTGCCGAAACTGGAACTGTGCGTCCCTTTCGCAGCGCCCCCGCCGTCCTACATTCTAGCGGATGGTATCTGCAATGCGGAAGCACTTAAAGGAATGGAGCAAGCACGCGATGAGTTCCACTGAAACAAATCCGATTGCCCGCACTGTGGCGAGCACGCAATCGGAGATGACTGAGATCATTTTGCCCAACGACACCAATACTCTGGGCAATCTGCTCGGCGGGCGCCTGATGCACTTCATTGATATCACCGGAGCCATGGCTGCCTATCGGCATTCGCGCACCTTTATCGTCACTGCGGCGATGGATCATATCGACTTCATTCAGCCAGTGCACCTGGGCGATCTGCTCACTCTCAAGTCCAGCGTCAACCGCGCCTTCTCCACATCAATGGAAGTGGGCGTCAAAGTGTGGGCTGAAAACATGCAAACCGGATCGACACTTCACGTGGCGAGCGCTTACCTGGTCTTTGTCGCCATCGACAAGGACGGCCGACGACAGAAAGTTCCTCAGCTGATTCCGGAGACGCCCCACGAGAAGCGCCGTTATGCGGACGCGTTGCGCCGCCGTGAGCATCGCGAGGCCGAGTCGGCGCGTCGCAAACAGGAACGGCACGCACACACGGACCAGAACAACGGCTCAACCCCAAGTTTGTAATCACGCAAGACCGATTTCCAAAAGGAGTATCACACACAATGGCTCATTCTCACGCCACGCCCGCGCCGGTAGCCCTGCCCGGCGTTTCGAAAATCGTCGCTATCGGTTCCGGCAAGGGCGGAGTGGGCAAAACCACCGTCGCGGTCAACCTCGCCGTCGCCCTCTCGCGCCTTGGCCAGCGCGTGGGTCTCATCGATGCCGACATCTACGGGCCCAACGTTCCGCTCATGATGGGCTCAACTCAGCAGCCGCGGGTCAGCGCTGAGAATCAGATTCAGCCCAATGACACCCACGGCATCAAGACCATCTCCATCGGCTACATCTCGCCTGGCGACAAGCCTCTCGTGATGCGCGGCCCGATGCTTCACCAGATCATCCGCCAGTTTCTGCAACAGGTGGACTGGGGCGAACTCGATTACCTCATCGTCGATCTGCCCCCGGGAACCGGCGATGTGGTGATCTCGCTGGTGCAGACCGTTCCGCTCACCGGTGCTGTGGTTGTCTCCACACCCAGCGATGTCAGTCTGCAAGACGCACGCAAGGCTCTTGAAATGTTTGCGCAGGTCAACGTCGAAGTGCTCGGCATCGTCGAAAACATGAGCCACTTCACCTGCCCTCATTGCCACCAGGAGATCGACATCTTTTCAAAGGGCGGCGCAGAGCGCACGGCCAAGCAGTTCAACATTCCCTTTCTCGGAGCCATTGAACTGGTTCCCGCCATTCGCGAAGGCGGCGACCGCGGCCTGCCCGTCGCACTTGCCGGACCCAAGAGCCCACAGGCCGCCGAGTTCTATACCATCGCGCAAAAGCTGATGGAACGCGCCGAAGAAGCCGCAGCCGCCAGCAAGGACGTGCTCGAAATCAGCTAACCACCTGCGGTGGGGCCGACTGATCGCGACCTGCGCAAGAGGCAAAGAAAAGCGGGGCACGCGCCCCGCTTTTTTCTTCAGGAATAAATTTCGATTTAGCGCCAGTGCCCTTCTACCAACACCCATCCGTCGTGGCGATGTACCCAGTGATGAGCAACCCACACTGCATGCGGGCGAGGCGGACGGTCCCAGCGGCCCGGTACCCACACATACCGCGCGCCATCCCAGCGATGGTACCCGGCGACCCACGCATATCCCGGATGCGGCGGAGGCCCGTAGTGCTCAACGATCGGAGCCGGTGGCCCGACGCGAACCACAACCCCCACCTGAGCGAACGAAGCCGCAGGCACCAGCGTTAAAGCAAGCAAAACTGCGAGTGCAATCTTCTTCATGATGAATCGAATCCTCCTGAGATCTGATGGTCTATCCGGAATCTACAAGCACATTCCGTCCGAATGATCTTATCAACGTCTAATTGGAAAAATAGTTGCGTGCATATCCATTCCTTCACGGGGGCGAGTGACTTTGGTAAGGTCGGAATCTGATATGCAGGATATGATCGAAAAATGAAACGCGTCTTATTGTCCTGGAGCAGCGGTAAAGATAGTGCCTGGGCGTTGCACATCTTGCGTCGGCAGCCTGGCATCGAACTCGTCGGACTACTTACAACATTGAATGTCGAGTTCCAGCGCGTCGCCATGCACGGCACACGCCGCTCCGTGCTGGAGGCGCAAGCCGCCGCTGCTCAACTGCCGTTGTGGATAGTTCCGCTGCCGTGGCCTTGCTCCAATGAAATCTATGAGCAGCGCATGACAGAAGTGTGTGAACGCGCCGTTTGCGAGTACATCGATGTGATTGCATTCGGCGATCTTTTTTTAGAAGACGTGCGTGCCTATCGTGAAACTCAGTTGAAGCCTACCGGCCTCGAACCCTTGTTTCCGCTTTGGCAAATTCCGACTGACGCGCTGGCTCGCGACATGATTGCAGGCGGACTGCGGGCAAAGCTGGTTTGCATCGATACAAAGCAATTGCCGGAGTCTTATGCCGGCCGCGAGTTCGACACGGCATTGCTGCGCGACTTGCCGCCGGAAATCGACCCATGTGGCGAGCGCGGCGAGTTTCACACCTGCGTTTATGATGGGCCGATGTTTACAACGCCTGTGGATCTCGTTGCAGGCGAAGTCGTCCACCGGGATGGATTTGTCTACGCGGATTTTCAGGAGCGCAGCGCAATCCTGAGCGAAGCTTGAAAGCCAACAATCTGCACTCGCTGAACATGCGCGGTTACGCCGTCTGAGCTACTTCAATCTCTTCTGTAAGTGCCTCGGCTGCTGTCACGCACGCAGCGCGGTCCACGTCATGATGAGTTACAAGGCGAATCGCATCAGGGCCAACTGAGCTGGCGAGAATGCCGCGTGCCTTCAATCGTGCTACCAACTCGGCCGCGGTCAATTCGCCGGTCAGCCTGAAGATCACGATGTTGGTTTCGACCGTATCCAGATCAATCGCGACGCCGTCAATGTGAGAAAGCGTCTCCGCCAGCAAGCGCGCATTGGCATGGTCTTCGTGCAGGCGCGCAGGCATCTGCTCGAGTGCAATCAATCCGGCCGCAGCCAGGATGCCGGCTTGCCGCATCCCGCCGCCCAGCGCCTTGCGGTAAATACGCGCTCGCTCCATCAGCTCTGCCGAACCCGTTAGCATCGACCCCACCGGCGCGCACAATCCTTTCGACAGGCAAAACATCACCGTATCGGCGCCGCGCGTCAGCGTTTTCACATCCACTCCCAGTGCCGTCGCCGCGTTGAAGATGCGCGCCCCATCCAGATGCACGGGCAGCTTGCGCTCTTTCGCGTTCTCGCAGATCTCTTCCATCACCGGGAGCGGCGTCACGCTGCCACCCGCAAGATTTGCGGTGTTCTCGATCTCGATAAGTCCTGTAGCCGCTCGAAACGCCCCGCGTTCAAAGATCACCGGCTCAATATGCTTCCATGTCAGAATGCCGCGCTCGGCCACAACAGCGCGCACGAGGCATCCGGAAAACACCGCCGTGGTTGCCATCTCCCAATCCAGAATGTGGGCGCGCGATTCGCAGATCACTTCCTGCCCCGGTTGCGTATGCAGCCGAATGCCAATCTGATTGCCCATGGTTCCGGTGGGCACAAATAGCGCGGCCTCGCGCCCAAAGATCTCTGCCGCACGCTTCTCCAACAGGTTGAGCGTAGGATCTTCGCCGTACACATCGTCGCCCACTTCAGCCGCAGCCATCGCCGCGCGCATCTCCGGCGTTGGCCGCGTAACTGTATCGGAACGCAAATCAATTAGTGCTTCCAAGTGATTGTCCCTTCCTGCGTGATTCCTGACCACTGACCACTATTCCCTGCTCTTCACAGCCTGCGGCAGAAGTCAAAATCTCTGAAAAACCTTGCCGCAGCGGCTAAAGCCACGCTTATTTAGGAGCGTTTGCGGCACGACCAAAGTCGTGCCCTTTCAAAGCAGACGTTTACCACAGGCTGCTAAGGTATCTGCGCCATGGGCAATTCAATCACCGGCGTGATCTTGCCTTCGCTTGAAGCGAACGCCCATAGCCCGTGGAAGTTCTCTCTCAGATCCGGATGTGCTTTCAGCAGCGCACTCATCACGGCCACGGCCTCGGTGCGCGCGGCCGCCGGATCGGTGATGCCAAGAGACTCATACTCCACGGCCAAGTCTGCCTGGCGCAGCGAAGTGTCAATCCGGATGGTGTCGACCTTCCACGTCCGTGCTCCGTCCACCACCGAATATGGAAAAGCAGCCGCCGGAGAACCTTTGACTTCCGACTGCTCATGTAGCAGTTTGTCCATGTTCGGAGAAGAGATGAAGTCCACCGGCAGCAGCAGATAGTGGGCCATGTCGTAGCTGTAGTAGGCGCCCCACGGGGCGCCTGTCTGGGCCAATCCGCGGGCGCGCGTCCAGTACCACACGCCGTCGTGACCGTCGATGATCCCTTGTCGCAGTGAAAGCCCGCCGAGTTTCCATCCGGGTGTCGCTCCGGTCGGATCCCAGACGAGGATGATCCCCATTTGTCCGCCCAGCGGCGCTCCTGCAGCGTCTGCGAGCACCACCGCATATTTTCCTGGCGGCAGCGCGTGCATGGTCACCGTCACCGTCAAGGCCCCACTTGCGTTGGAGCAGAAAAACTGCGTTTCGGCGGGCGCCGTTGCCGAGGAAGCATCGAGCAAATAAATATTCTGCAGTTGGGCCTGGCCACCCTTGACCACGGGCGCGCCATCCTCCACAGCACCGCGGATTCCGTTCCAGTCCTGGGCTACACCTGGAAACAACGCCGTTTGCAGCGTGCCATAATCCTGTTGTAAAACTGCGACTGAGATCCGTTGGCCGACTGCAGCCAGCGCGTCGCGGTCTTGCGGCTGCAATTCCGATTGCGTGGTGCAGGTAGCAGCGAAGCTCACTATCGGCGCGGCCAACAGCAGCGCTGCAACCCAACCCTTCCAGCAGAGACGCATTTATCGCGGTCCTTCTCTGCCCGCGAAGCTTTGGTCAGCGTCCGTGGGCCTCTGTTAGTCTAGCAGGCTGCGGAAAAAGTGAATGCCGCGGGTGAAAAGCGCAACGCAGGGGCTAAAGCCCGGGCTCCTTCTGCGGCGTTTGCGGCACGACTGAAGTCGTGCCCTTTTACAAAGCAATTTATGAGACAGGTTCTGGTACATCGCATTCGAATCACCTAAGCTGCTTGGGTTCGAATGCTTACCAGAAGGCTCCTTCGCTTTGCTCAGGGGTGGGATCGAACCGATGTCTCGTCGATCGCTGTGCGGAGATCCTCAAAATCCCACGGCCCGTTATAGCGCTGACCATTGATGAAGAAGGTCGGCGTCCCGTTCACGCCGCTCCGCACCCCGCCCGCAAAATCGGCGCGCACTCGCGGTTGAAACTTTTTTGCGGCCAGCGCTTCACGCAGCTCAACTGCGGATAGACCCAGCGCGTCGGCGAGTGATTCATAGAGAGCACTGCCCAATTGAGCCTGGTTTTCGAACAACAGATCGTGCATCTCCCAGAACTTCCCCTTGCTTCCGGCAAACTCGGCTGACTCGGCCGCTGATTCGGCCTGCCGATGCAACTGGGTCAAAGGAAAGTTGCGAAAAGCAAATCGAAGACGTCGTCCAAAATTTCGCTGCAGCAGTTTGACAATTGGGTAAGCGCGTCCGCAATGGGGGCATTCGTAATCCCCATACTCCACCAGGGTGTATTCCGCGTCGTCATCGCCCTGGACATGATCGTCGGGGCCGACAGGTATTTTCAGTTGGCTCATGGGTCACCCTGTTTTGGCAGCTTGTCATTTTGGCAGTTTCTCAAGGGCATCGAGGATGCCGTCCGCACCTGGATTTACAGCAATCGGAGAGCAGTAGCTCCAGAAAATCGTTCCTTCACGGTCGATCACAAACAGTGCTCGTTCAGAAACGCCTTCTTCTGCCCGGTAAGCGCCATACGTGCGAGCGACAGCCCCCTTCGGCTCAAAGTCCGAAAGCAGCGGAAAATGGAGATTCCGATCGCTTGCGAAAGCCTCGTGGCACCATACGCCATCCACCGAGATTCCCAGAAGCTCCGCCTTGAACTTTTGAAATTCAGGAAGTATCTCGTTGTACAGTGCCATCTGATCACCGCACACCGGGCTCCAGTCCGCGGGATAAAAAGCCAGGATGACGGGGCTGCCGCGAAGTTCGCTGAGCGCGAGGTTCTGGTCCGGCGTGACGCGAAGGCTGAATTCCGGCGCCTGGGTTCCAGGTTGCAAAATCGAAGCCATGGCATTTTCCTTCCTCTCCAGGAGATTCTGCGTTAGTTCGTTCGATGCAATTCATCCCAATTGCCGATGGAAAAGTTCGAGTGGAAGACGACGCTTTCTGAGAAGCTGTCTCGCAAATGGTCTCGCACCGCGAAAAGCATCGCTCAGGGGCTAAAGCCCAGAGATTTTTAGCGACGTTTGCGGCACGACTGAAGTCGTGCCCTTTTACAAAGCCATTTATGAGACTGGTTCCAGGCTCTTCAGACCCAGATGGTTGATTAAATGGTGAGAAACCTGAATCGCCGTAAAACCTGAATCGCCGTGAAGACTCAATCGAGCGTTTTCGAGATGCTGCTAGTCTAGTTAAAGTAGAGTCCGCTGTGGCGGACTGCCGCTGGGCTCTCATCGGCCCCGGAGCTGGTTCTTATGCGCAGATCGATTCGGCATCGTTCTCTTAGATTGCGCACCGGCGCGCTCCTTTTCAACGCGCTGCTGGCGGGCGGCCTCTTCGGTGTCACTCTGGTTGCCGCGCAAACGCCTGCTCCTCCTCATCCGCCTACGGCTCAGCCAGCCAAGCCGCTCTCGCACACTGCTCAGCAAGCCAAGCCACGCCATAGCGCCCATTCTGCCGCAACGCATCCGTCCGCTGTTGCCGCCAAACCGGTACCTGCCGCCGCACCCCAGCCTGTCGCTCCGAACTGGCCCATCAACGACCAACCCGCACCCGCGACCATCGCGTGGGACAGCGGCGGGCTGTGCATCGATGCGGCAAACTCAAGTCTGAAACAAATCCTCAGCGACGTGTCAACCGCGACCGGCGCCAAGGTGGAGGGCTTCGGGTCAGATGAACGAGTGTTCGGCAAATATGGTCCCGGCCAGCTACGCGACGTGCTTTCACAGCTCCTGCAGGGTTCAGGCTATAACATTCTCATCATTGGAGATCAAGCCCAGGGAGCACCGCTTCAGCTGGTGCTCAGCGCGCGCCAGTCGGGCAAAGCGCCTGCCATGGGGGCCGGTCCATCTCAAGGCCAGAACGACGACGATTCGGCCGCTGACAACGATGTGGATGACCAGCCCCAGCCCATGCCGGTTCCCCCTGCCATGCGACCTGGCTTTGGCCCCGGTGGCCCGATTCGCGCGCCGCAGCAGGTCATTGAAGAGATGCAGCGCCAACAACAGCTGCAACAGCAGCAGCAGCCGGCCAACGTCCCACCCAACCAGTAGAACGCCTGTTGATTCGGTATGAAGACGGCGAGCCGGATGCGCTCCCGCCGAACTGCGGGAAGTTCCCTAAGTCTGCGGGTTTCCACCCTTTGTTCGACAGCGCACAAAGGATCAGGCACTTATTTCTGTAACGTATTGAATCTAAAGTGCTTAATGGCTCTAGTTATTGCGGAAATGACAGTTCAACCGCCCTTGTCATCTTTGACTCCAAAGTAACCATCTAGATGGTTACTGCCGGGTAGGGGGTAGGGGGGTGGGCTTTTTCCGCCCGAATTGAATCTGCCGCCTGAGTCTCCCTGGCTGTATTCAGTGCTTCATCTTGCAAGTAGTGTGCGCTTTCGGGTGGAATTAATGTGCAAAAGGGCCGCAGTTTTTTGGGGGCGAGTGACGGCGTTACAGTTTTCAAGCACATTTTAAGATTGCCGGCATTTAGTCGGTGCGTTTTCGGCTTGAGATGTCTGTGGCTTTCCCACCTTTTGTGCAAAAGCGCACAAAGGATGGGGCACAGAGTTCCTTAGGTCTGCGGCTTTCCCACCCATTGTGCAAAGAGCGCCCAATGGATGGGGCACGGAGTTCTGTTATCGCGGGCACGGGGTTCTGTTAACGCTTGAATCAAGAATGCTCTAAAACAACGCACCCGGCGAGTCTAACTTCGACCTCGCCGGGCGGGTTGTTGGCCCTGCTCTTTACAACTCTATTCGTAATCGGCGTTAGGGATGAGTCGAGGCTTTCCGAACCCCGCTGTCAAAGCCGTGAAGATTTTGTTGAGAGAAAGGGTGGGGTAGACTGGCGACGTGCACCCTCCGGATCCTGTCGCAGTTGCGTCAGTGAAGAAATCAGCCTGGGTGGTTGACCAATTACTCGACATCTGCTGCATGGCCTGGCATGGAGTAATCCCCGTTCCATTCGGATTGTAGGGGGTATTGGCGCCGCATCCTTTAGTATTGGTGCATTTCACGTCGCTCGCACATCCTGTGCTCGGCGAGCCATAGGCGATTGTGTACACCGTAGTGTTGGGTAGCCCCGATGCATACTGTGCGGCGTCCACCGCCTGCGCGCATTGGTTCAGCGACGATCCATATTGCGGGTTATCAGCGGGCGGAGTTCCGGTGCTTGAAATCTTCGAGCTATCCGCGTCGCCGTCGCTGAGGATGATGAGCGCGTTGATCGAGCCGGGATTGGCTGCCTGTTGCGCAACAAGAGAGGAGGCCGCGGCGTAGATCGCCCCGGCATAGTAGGTTCCGTCGCCGCCCGGCGTCTGCATGCCTTGGCATGGGTGATAGCTTTTGCCCGAACCCGTGCCGACTCCGCCGCCGGTCGCAATCGTCAGGGGATCGCTGGTATCGAGTGTGCCGCCTGGCTGGTTGGTCGAACTCCAGCCGCTATCGTAGTTTGTGATCTGGTACGACCCGGCAGTGCTCGTTGTGGTGCTGTAATTGACTGGCGTCCATGTTGCACCTTGCGCCGGCGTCATATAGGGCACGATCGACGGATTGGATGAGGGGCAGGTGGTGTCATCCTTGGCCGTGTTCGCCTGCACGGGCGGGAACGTGAACAGGCTTACCGAGTCGTACGGCGTGCAACTCGAGGCAGTCGCCCCGGTGGCACACGGCTTAAGATAGTTGAGCATCGTCTGAACACCCTCCAATGCGCAGAAAATTCTCGTATTGCCGCAGTTCGGGTCGCTGTCGGTGCTGGACATTGAGTTCGTTGTGTCTACAACCATGGCCACGTTATACTGCGCCGGCGCTGCGCCATTCACGGCTGCGGACGAGATTGCAGTCAAGGTGAGCGTCTTGGGCGCATTGGGCAGTACCTGGATAAACATGGTCGGAATGGTGGCCTGCTGAGTTACCTGGATCGCATTCGCGGACAGGGCGCCGGTACACGGAACCCCCATGTTGGTCGTTACATACTGGACGCAGTCATACTTCACGCTGATGACCGACGCCTTCGGCAAGTTCTGATTGACGTTGGCGCTGCCGGTTTGTGAACTATAGGCATCCACAGCCGCGGTAACGCTGGTCAAGGTCGCCCCCGGCTGGGCCATCGCGTGAGCGCCGGCAAGGGTCGCCGCGTCCGTCGAAGCCTGAAGTTCGCGTAAGGAAACATATGCATGGCCCAGATCGACGGTCAGCCCTGCCATTCCCAAAAACAGAACCATCAGCATGGCCATCCATGGCAACACCTGGCCGCTCTCGTTTTTCAAAGCCCGATGAAGGAAGAATCCACTTCCATTTTTCATTGGATAACCTCCGTTATCTGAGTTCCGAGACTGCATCCGGGGAAGGTGTAACCGTAAACCGCAAGACTGCACGTGTATTGGGCATTCACCGTGGCCGTTCCTCCGCCCTGTGTCCCCATGGCGGTTGTCCCGGCGCATGCCGCGCCAGTCGAGCCTCCGCTGATCGTGTACGTACCTCCTGTTGCCCCATTTCCATCGATTGTCAACTTGAGTGTGAGACCCGATATATTGAGCCCTGGCTGGACCGACTGGTAAATCCTTGCAGCAGTTTCCTGGCACGGGTCGTTGTCTCCTCGCGCCACTGCCAGAGTCCGGCCGCCATCGCTCACGGCTTCTGCCAACATTAATTTCTGATAGAGGGCGACGGAAAACGTGAATATGCCCGTGATCAGGAGCAAAACCACCGGCAAAGTCACTGCGAATTCCACGAGCGCTCCGCCCTCGCTGCCGGAACCAAAGAAGGTTCGCAGCCGTGGTGCGAGGGATTTTTCCGTGCCACGAATTACCGCTGGGTGCGACGGCTCCCCTGCTGGGCACTCATCGAACGATTCCTGCGCGTATCCGTCTTTTGGAACGATCATCGTTATCACTCCATCGATCGATTGCGGCTACACCCTGCCGGTCAAACGCGGTCGTCAGCGAATCATCAAGCGATGAAAACAAGCTAGGGGAGCCTTTGGAGACTGATAATACTTCACAAGAAGCAACTTTCAATCCCACTATTGAAGCAGTGACAACACCTCTGGTAACGCCCGTCTATGTTACGTTTGTTCAATAGCTTACAGACGGTGCTTGGCCTTCAGCGCCTCAACCATCGGCCGCGCCGGAAGCTGCACAGCGTTATTGCCGCCAAAGTAGTCAGAGTAGAAATATGACGGGCCCGAAGACATCTGCTGCATCGCCTGGCAGGGAGTGAAGTCCATGTGGGTCGCGGAGCTGCTCCTGTCGCTAGCGCAATCACCGGAATCGGAAGTCGTCGGCGAACCGCATGCAATAACGTAAAAATCGGTTCCCCGGCTCTTGATAGCGGGTAAGTTACGGCTCCTTGTCCATAAGATGAGTAACTCGAATGAGAAAGAGATTCAATAACTCTTTTTGGTGAAGAATAGCCGAAGTAACGATCAAGGTGGCTACGAGCAGCAGGAATCATGAATGCCTACAGCTATCTCTTCAATAATAGTTACGATATGTGAGCTAAATCACAATCCGTAGCATAACTCATGAGATACGTCGAGATTAGAAGCTGCGCCTTATAAAATGGTCTCGCGCGAATGGCGCCCCTCAGGGGCTGAAGCCCAGCTATTTATGCCGTCGCGGCATGACTGAAGTCCCCCCGGTTACAGGGCTATTTATGAGACCGGTTCCAGTGTAGTGTCTCAAAAGTTCGTGACATAAGTCGCCAAGCGCAACCGCGGATCCTTCGACCTCGCTTGGCCGAAACCGGCCGAACTACGCTCAGGATGACAGATCAATTCTGATGCGAATTTTAGAGACAGGACACTGGCTAGTGTGGGGAGTCTAAAGTTCATCGAAGAACAACCGCAGATTCTTCGACTCACCACCCCCGAACTGAAAGACGTTCGGGGCCCCGTTCGCTCAGAATGACAACCAGTTTTGTGTTGCGTATTTCAGACTCAGGACACTAGAAGCTGTCTCATAAATGGTCTAGTACCGCGAAAGGCGTCCCTCAGGGGCTAAAGCCCAGCGAATTACGTGACGTTTGCGGCACGACTAAAGTCGTGCCCTTTTACAAAACCATTTATGAGACAGGTTCTAGAGCTGGTTGCATAAATGTTGCTCGACGAGCGAGGGAGCTTCCCTCAGGGGCTAAAGCCCCGGATTCTATGCGTCTCTGACGGCACGGCTTCACAGCTTGGTGAAAAACTCGAAATCGAGGCGAAATGAAGGCGGATTTTTTGATAGAAAACCATCACTCGCATCTCACCGATCGCTCCTAGGGCATCGTGGAGCCATTGTGTTTTTGAACATTGCTCGCAAAATGAGTTTTTCACCAAGCTGTGAAGCCCTGCCCTTTCAAAACTCCATTTATGCAACCAGTTCTAGTGTGGTGCGTCCAAAGTTCGTTGCATAAATCGAAGGTCCCAACTGCAGGTCCTTCGACTCCGTTTGGCGCAAAAATCGCGCCAAACTGCGCTCAGGATGACAATTTTTTATTTAGCGAATTTAAGACTCGGGACACTGGATCGCAACAAACAATTTTCTCAAGAGCGCTACTGCACACTTCTCGCCTCATGCGATGCACAAACGCTCGCGCCTCGCAAGCCAAATCAGGGGCAGGCCTGCTCCGCTATTCCTCCAAAGAGAAGAAGCACGGCACACGAATGTGTCCGGCAATGAGCCGGATTCGAGAATTGAGATTGCAAATTTGAGGATTTCGATCAAAACGTTCAAACGGGTCCGAAAGGAGGACCCCCGGAACCAGTTTCGGCCTTCTTCATATTCTTTATAGAACGTTCGCAGTCTCAGGTGTGCGTTTCACCGCCTGCGTCCGGCTCTGCGGACGCATCAGCGCGAAAGCGGCACGGAACATTCCATAGGCCGCAAGTACTCCAAATGCCAGCGAGCCAAGCGACGCGCAAATCAACATCATTAAATTCAATAAATCCGCCATATTTTCCGCCTTAGTCGAGTTTTGCTGACGCCAATGCGTCCGGCATCCGCCTATACCCGCCTGCGCTCAAATCCAGCACAGGCATAGAATCATCTGTGTGATTCTCTCAGATAATCCGGCTACGTTGACCCCTCTTTCTATTGACCAATAGAATACCCTCAGAGTGTAAATAAACTGTGATTTGTCACACATAATCCTCGAGTCCACCCGTTACTTCAATACTGTCTCATGTCGATCACTCACATTTCGGTGCGTGGGGCGCGTCAGCACAACTTGCGCGATATTGGTGTGCGCATCCCCCGCAATACCCTCACCGTGGTCACCGGGCTTTCCGGATCGGGGAAGAGTTCCCTTGCCTTTGACACCATCTACGCCGAAGGCCAGCGCCGGTACGTTGAGACGCTCTCCGCTTATGCCCGCCAGTTTCTTGACCAGATTGAGCGCCCTGATGTGGATTCGATCGAAGGGCTAAGCCCTGCCATTTCTATCGAGCAGAAGACCACCAGCCGCAGTCCCCGCTCCACCGTCGGAACCATCACCGAGATTTACGACTATCTTCGTCTTCTCTACGCCTCGATCGGCACGCCTCACTGCCCCAACTGCGGCCGCCCTATTACCCGCCAGACTGCAGAGCAGATCGTCCAGCGCATCCTGGAACTGGGTCGCGGCGAGCGCGTCACTGTGATGGCGCCGGTCGTACGCGGTCGCAAAGGGGAATTTAAGGATTTGCTGGATCAGCTTGATCAGCAAGGGTTTCGGGCACGCGTGGACGGCGAGATGCAAGACCTTTCTGAACCGCTTTCCCTCGACCGGCGCAAGAATCACAGCATCGAAGCGGTCATCGATCGCATCCTGCTCAAGCCGGCCCCTGGGACCGCGGGTGCACCGGAGCCGGGTACCCCATCCTTGGCGGCAACCTCATCGCAGCCAAGGGTAGGAACGCACGAATCTCAACCCGCGTCGGCATCTCTCAACCCCTCCGGTAAGTCCTCGGTGGAAAAGCGGCTTGAAGCGGCCGTTACCAAGGCCTTGCAACTGGCCAACGGACTTGTCCTCGTGAGCCTGCCTGGAGGCGAAGAGCAGCTCTTCTCGTCCTCGATGGCTTGCCCCGACTGCGGTCTCGATGTGCCCAAACTGGAACCGCGTAGCTTTTCCTTCAACTCCACGTTTGGCGCATGCCCTGAGTGCCATGGCCTCGGTTCGCTTTACGATTTCGACCCCGCCAAGGTCATCACAGACTGGGGCAAGCCGCTGCTCGACGGTGGACTGGGTCCCGGCTCGGCCTCGCAGTATTTGCTTCGCCTCATCCACCTGGCTGCGGAGCGCTACAAAATCGATCTGAAAACACCGTTTGAGGATCTGCCGCCCAAACAGCAGCACATTCTCGTCTACGGGCCCCCAAAAGGCGAGGCCCCCCGCACCGGCTTCCACGGCATTCTCAGCTTCCTCCGCGACAGCGTCGATGAGGCTCGTAGCGATGGCTACCGCGAGTACATGATGAGCTACATGTCGGCGACGCCGTGCCCTGTCTGCCGCGGCAAGCGCCTCCGCCCTGAATCGCTGGCGGTCAAAATTGGCGGCCTCTCCATCGCCGACTTCACTGCCCTGCCGCTCAATCGCGCCCTTTCGGCTGCCTGCCAGCTCACTTTCACGCCGCGTGAGGCTCTGGTGGCTGAGCGCATTCGGCACGAGATTGTCGAGCGCCTTGAATTTCTCTGCGCTGTCGGCCTGAGCTATCTTTCGCTCGACCGCAACGCTGCCACGCTTTCTGGCGGAGAAGGCCAGCGCATCCGTCTTGCCACGCAGATTGGTTCGCGCCTCCGCGGCGTGCTCTACGTGCTCGATGAGCCCTCTATCGGCTTGCACCAGCGCGACAATAATCGCCTCATCCAGGCCCTTGAGCAGTTGCGCGACCTGGGCAACACGGTCCTGGTTGTCGAGCACGATGAAGACACCATCCGCCACGCCGACTATGTTGTTGATCTCGGCCCCGGCGCGGGCCGGCTCGGCGGAAGCGTCGTCGCCGAAGGCACACCTGACCAGATTATGGCCTGTCCTGAATCGCTCACCGGCCGCTATCTCTCCGGTGCTGTCACGATGCTGCAGCGCGCCCAGCCGCGGCCTCTCACCGGCAAATGGCTCACCATCACCGGGGCGCGCGAGCACAACCTGCAGGACATCACCATCCGCATTCCGCTGGGCGTCATGACCGTCGTCACCGGCGTCAGCGGCAGCGGCAAGAGCACCTTGATCAACGACATTCTTTACCGCTCGCTGGCCAAGGCAATCTACGGCTCGCGCGAGGAGCCCGGCGCGCACGAAGCTCTGACCGGCGCTGAGCAAATCGACAAGGTCATCCGCATTGACCAGTCGCCCATTGGCCGCACACCCCGCTCCAATCCGGCCACGTACACGCAGGTCTTTTCGCCGATCCGCGACCTTTTTGCCATGCTGCCGGAGGCGCGCGAACGCGGTTACAAGCCCGGACGATTCAGTTTCAACGTCTCCGGCGGCCGCTGCGAAGCATGCCAGGGCGACGGCCAGCGGCGCATCGAGATGAACTTCATGCCCGACGTCTACGTACAGTGCGAAGTGTGCAACGGGCGCCGTTACAACCAGGAAACTCTGGCCGTAAAATTTCACGGCCATTCCATCGCAGACATCCTCGACCTCACGATTGAGGATGCGCTCACCGTGCTCGCCGATGTGCCGCTGGTGCGTCAGAAATTGCAAACCCTCGTCGACGTCGGCCTCGGCTACGTGCACCTGGGCCAGAGCGCTACCACGCTCTCAGGCGGCGAGGCCCAGCGCATGAAACTGGCCCGCGAACTCTCGAAGCGCCAGACCGGCCGCACCCTTTACCTGCTTGACGAGCCCACCACCGGCCTGCACTTTGATGATGTGCGCAAACTGCTCGAGGTGCTGCACCGGCTCACCGACCTGGGCAACTCCGTCATCATCATCGAACACAATCTCGACGTGATCCGTAATGCCGACTGGGTTCTCGACCTTGGCCCCGAGGGCGGCGAAGAAGGTGGCCGGCTCGTCGGTGAAGGCCGTCCGGCGAAGATAGCTCGTACCCCCGGCTCCTACACCGGTCAATTCCTCACTCGCTACTACACTTCGAGCAATGGCCGCTTAGCCGCGCTTGATGCAGACGAAGAGCCCGCCTTCCTCGATCCGGCGACTGAAGGGAATGCCGCCTCGGCTCCACGTTCATCCTCGGAGAACGGCGGAGGTCAAGCCAAATCGAATGCGGCTTCCTCAAAGCGTTCTGCGGCCAAGAAATCCTCTGCGACACTCCCGCGCCGCAAGAAGACAGGAATTCCATGAGCACCCAGCCGGAGCAAAGGCCAGAGGACGATGGAGAGCACGACCCGCTCGGTGGGGGAGAATCAGCGCCGCAAGAGTCTGCCACCAACCCGGAGCAAGCGGGCGAATGGACATCGGAATCCGGGCAGCTGCCTGCGCCTCTTGAGGGCGATCGCGAGGCATTCCCCGCAGTAGACCGCGATGCAGAGCGGAGCGCACCTGACTCAGGACCCCTTCTTTTCCAGGCCTGGTCCCGGCCGGAAATGCCGAAGATAGAGCGTATCCCCAACTTCGGGCATCTCGGTATTCTCTTCCTGCTGGCGATTTGCGGATTGTTTTGCGCCGGCCTCGTGGCCCGCGCTGCTCTTCACTGGCATCTCTTCGGTGTTTCCACGCTAAGCCAGGCGGCCGATGAGATTCACTTCACCCTTGGCTCGGAGGGGCTCTTCTACCTCTTCACCTTCCTGGGATGCCTGCTGGTCTTTCCTCTTCTCTGGGGCAAAGGATTCTTCGCCGGTCTTCAATGGCACGGAGCGACGGCGCTTCGCTACCGACGAAGACTCATCAGTGCGGCCGGGGTCTGCTTTATTCTCGCCCTCGTGAACGGCGTTCTGTTGCCTGGACCGCCCAACACTCCCATCGATCGCATCTTTCGCATGCCCGGTGCGGCGTGGATGCTCTTTGCTTTTGGCGTCACGCTCGCCCCGTTCTTCGAAGAGATCGCCTTTCGAGGCTTCCTGCTGCCGGCGCTTTCCACCGCATTTGATTGGTTTGCAGAGAGAGCTGAGGGTGCAGCCCCTCGCCCGCTCGACGAAAACGGCCATCCCCAGTGGTCCATGCCCGCGATGATCATTGCTGCCATTATCACCAGCGTTCTGTTTGCCCTGATGCATGGCGACCAGACAGGCTACTCGCTCGGCCCGTTTCTCCTGCTGGTCTGCGTCAGCCTCGTCCTCTGCTGGGCTCGCCTGTCGACCCGCTCCCTCGCCGCCAGCGTACTGGTCCACGCCTGCTACAACTTCTTCCTTTTCTCGCTGATGTTTTTAGGAACCAGCGGCTTCCGCCACCTCGACAACATGTGATGACTCGCTCTTGTCCATCGTCGATTGCCCCCAATTCCCTCATCTCCCATCTCTAACTACCGTTCACTGTTGACCACTGCCACTTGCCCCGCCTTCGTTCGCCAGAATGAGATAGCTAAGGCCATTCCAACAAGCAATCCGTTGGTCGAAAAAAATAAGCGATCTGCTGGGGGAAAGCTCCAAACGCCATGATGTGCGATTGCAAATCCAATCGAGAAGGCATTGAAAATCAGAAATATTGTGCCGAGTATCCCAAGCAAGACCTTGGCCCTCTTTGGAGCCGCCAGAGAAGTGAGCACGGATATCAGCAGGGAGAGAAATATCCCGGTTAGAATGTATCTCGCGCAGTTGAAACTATTCACTGCCAATTCAGAAGGGAAAATGCTGAACTGGGAATGCGCATATAAGTGCATCCCGACACAACATAAACCCACCAGTCCTACCCTCGTTGTGGATCGCTGAGGCCGATTCCCGGGGATCAAAAGTAAAAGACTCCCGAAAGTGGTTACCGAGAGAGTCGTGGCAATAAATGTGCTTATGCCTCGACCACGGAGACCTAACACACGTTGAGCGTACTCGTCCTTCTGATAGGCTGCCTTGCGATACCAACGGTAGGCTTCCGCAAGGTCCCGCGATACTCCCAGAGCGTAGTAGTACATGTTACCCAGATTGTACTGAGCGGGTGCATAATTCTGGTCAACGGCCTTGCGATACCAGCGGAGAGCTTCGGCGTAGTCCTGCGGCACTCCCTGCCCATGTTCGTACATCCAGGCGATGCTGGTTTGGGCGTTCGCATCTCCGTGATCAGCGGCCTTGCGGTACCAGCGGAGAGCTTCTTGGTAGTCCTGCATCACTCCCTGACCATGCGAATACATATAGGCCACACCGTTTTCACCATCTGCGTAGCCTTGATCAGCTGCTTTGCGACGCCAGCGGAGCGCTTCGGAGTAGTCCTGCGGCACTCCTTGGCCGTGAGAGTACATGTACGCTAATTCGGACTCTGCTTTTGGATCTCCCTGCGCGGCGCGCAAGCGGCAGGCGTTTGCTGCTTCGACGAATTGTTCCTCGTCAGCTTTGTGCTTATGCACCCTCCATAGCAATGCCGAACCGCATAGCACTCCAACGAGGGTAAAGATTAGTGCAATCTGCCAGGACGACTTCATGGAACCACTTTCTATTCACAAATTGGGCGACCCGCCATTCTAACGCCAGGACCGACCACAGCTTCTTGTCCTCTGACCCCTGCCCTCGCCGCTCCCTTTACAATTCACAGTGATGACCACACCAACCCACGCCCAGCAACTGCTCTCGATCCTTGCCCGCACCAGCTTCAAGCTGGGCCAGTTCAAGCTCTCTTCCGGCGGCACCAGCGACTACTACATCGACTGCCGCACCACCACGCTGCATGCCGAAGGCGGCCGCCTTACTGGCGAAGCCATCCTCGATCTGCTCAATGAAAAAGGGATCAACGCCGAAGCCGTGGGAGGCCTGACTATGGGCGCCGACCCCATTGTTTCCAACGTGGCCACTGCCAGCGCCTGGCGCGCGCAGGCGAACCCCAGCGCTCCGCTCCTTCACGGGTTCCTTGTCCGCAAAGCTGAAAAAGCCCACGGCACGGGCCGGCGCATCGAGGGCTTTTGCCGCGACGGCGCCCGCATCGTCATTGTGGATGACGTCTGCACTACCGGCGCCTCGACCATCAACGCCATTGAAGCGGCTCGGGAAGCGGGGATGAATGTGGTCGCGGTGGTCTGTATTGTCGAGCGCGAAGAGGCAAACGGACGTCCCGCCGTCGAAGCCGCTGCAGCCGGCGCGCCTTTTCTGCGCCTGTTCACGGCGAACGAGGTACGGGCGGAGCACGTTGCCTGAGCTCTCGTGCTCTGTCAGCTAGTTTGTTCTTCTCTGTCGATTGCCGCGGTCACTTCACCAGCACGCCTGCCGCAGGATAGACCGCGCCGTTCGCGCTGGCCTCAATTACCGGCAGTTCCAGGGTGGCAGTCAGCCATTCGATTCTCTCGTCGTGCAACAGCACCGTGTCTTCCGCCTTGCCGCCGCGAATGCTGGGATTCCACGCGAATGCCTGATCGTTCACCACCGTCTCGGTACCCGTCGGCGTCGCCACCCACTCGCGCTCGCCGTAACCAGTGGGACCACCCTGGTGATGGAACCGCTCTTCGCCTGGAAATCCTTCTGCCGCGTAAGCTGCCTGCGCCACGCGAAACAGCTCCGCCGACGTTGCGCCCACGCGGGATGCGTCCAGCAGAGCCGCATTCACTTGCGCCGCCGATTTGAAGCGCGCCGCCAGCTCCGCCGGCAAAGCGCCGAAGTAAACAAAGCGCGTGATAGAGATAGCCAGGCCCCATTTGCGTGCGCAAAGATTCAGCATCCCGTACTGCTTGAGCCGAGCCCCGCGCGCCACTGCATGTTTGTATTTGAAGATGCGGTCATCGACAGCGTAGAGAGAGACCGAAGGCAGAATGCCGCGGCGCAGCAACCCTGCAGCGGTAATGGCTTCGAGATCGTACTCGCTCAGCCCCGGCTCGACCTGGTGAAGAGCCTCAACCGTTGCAGCCGCCGTCTCTGCACCCAACCAGCGATAACGTGCAATTTCGCTTTCACTCAGCGACGCGCGCAGCGGATAGAGATTCACCGGCGTGAGTCCCGCACCCGGCGTGTCGGTACCCAGCGGGCCACCGGCCAATTTCTCTGCGGCGGCAACCGTTTCATCCGCATACCACGGAAAAAGCACCGGCTCAAAATCAAGCGCCCCGAACTCCTCGTCGTGCAAGCGCGGCGCTTCATTCTCTGTAGTGAAGTAGTATCGCTTGCCTTCAGCCGTCACCAGCAGCGAAGCCACCCCTGTTTCAGCGGGCGTCAGGACGCGCAACTCCACCGCGCCCCCCGTGACCCACGCGACATTCTCATTGCGCCGAATCAGAACGCCGGCAAGATGCTGCGCGCGCATCCACTCCACCAGCTTCTGATGCTTCGCTTCTAACTCCGCATTCCAGGCGGCTTCTGTCACCAGCGGGACGCCATTCACCACCAGGCTCTTGCCGATTCTCTTACTCATGATTGCGTATCCTTTTCAACGGCGGTGGTCAGTGTTCAGTGTTCAGTAAGCAGTGGTCAGTGAACAGAGCAGCGAACAGTGGAATTTTCAAACGTGTCCTTACCAAACTGATCACTGGGCACTGACTGCTGACCACTCTTTCATCAGTCTTCCAATTCAGGATGGTAGTGGCTCTCCCAGCCCATGTAGCGCGCGGCCTCGTGAACGGACTTCGAAACGTCGCTGAAGTTCGCGGCTACGTGATGCTCGAAACCTTCGCGGCAGATGTAGCGCAACAGTTTCTGCAGTTGCGGAATCTCCGCCACGCCAGCGCCGCCAAACGTCTCCAAGGGATCGTCGGTGAACCGGCCCGCGCCCGTGTAACCGCGCACTACGCCGCGACGATCGTCGGTGGAGTAGCGTGCAAAACTCATGGCACCGGGCTTCACGCGGCCTACGCAGGTGCCAAAGGTATTCAGCTTGCCCACTGTACCCGCGATGATCTCCTGGTAATCCATCTTCACGTCCTGGAAGAAATGCTTGGGCAGGTTGGAGCAATGGAAGCAAACACATTTGTCAGGATGACTGCCGTAATTGTTGTTCCAATCAAGCAAAGCTGAAGGAGTCTGGCTCGCCAGAGCCAGCATGTACATGCTCAAGGTGCCGGGCACATCGACTTCGCAGGCAGACGGAATGAGTTCGTTGCTCATCATGCTCATGATGGTGCACGGCACGACGCCGAAAAATTCTTCCATCGAAGTCCAGCACTGCACCGCGCTGATCGTGACGTGCGCCTGCTTCATCCAGCCGTCGATCACCGCACCCAGCTTGGACATCTTCATCAGCGATTCGTCCGGGATGCCGGACGTCGTGACGTACTTCTTGATTGCTGCCAGCTTGGCCTGCGCGGCGTCATCGCTATCCTTCATGCGAGCGATGCGGCCGAAGATTTCAGACAAGTCGATCGTCTCAATCGTGATGCCGCTGGTCTCAAAGATGCGCTCGGAGTAGCGAACGGTGTTGAAAGCTGTGGGACGTGCGCCGATCGAGCCGATGCGCAGATTCTTCAGGCCCTTCACAATGCGGCAGACCGCGGAGAACCACTCAAGGTCAGCCTTGAACTCGTCGGAGGTCAGGCTCTCGGTGTGCAGCGTGGTCAGCGAATACTTGATGCCGTACTGCATCATGTTGTTACACGCGCTCATCTTGCCGCAGAAGCTGTCGCGCCGCGTGGCGATCGTCATTGCGTCGGAGCGGTCAGGCGTGGCCTGCACAAGCACTGGGACCTTGAGGCCGGAAAGCCGGATGGCGTCCACGATGCCGCGTTCTTCGCCAAAGTTGGGCAGCGTCACAATAATGCCGTCGATTTCCTCTGCATGCTTTTTGAAGAGTTCGGCGCAACGCTGCGACTCTGTGTAGGTTTCCACTGCACCATATTTTGATTCTTCAGGGCTCAACACCACCGCGCGTGCGCCCGCGGCCTCGAGAACTGAAATGATTTCGTCTCGACCGGTCTTGGCCAGGTGATCTGGAAAGAACCCACGGTTGCCGACCACGACCCCAAACGTCATTGTTCGCTGCGCTGCCATTTTCTCCACTCCTTCAACGTATGCCGTTTTCACGGCTCGATTTTTTCTCCAAACTAAAATCTCTCCCGGCCGTGCCGACCCGGGCGCAATCTTATTCGCTGCTCTTCCCAGGGCGAAATCTTACAACATAAAACACCCCGAGGAGCGCCAGCAGACCGCCCCACCATATAGGAGTGTGCAGGTTGGTTAACTGCACCAGCGGCGGATAGTTCCCGGTCATCGCTTCATACACTCCATACCCGCAGATCAACACGCCATAAATCAGCAGGAGCACGCCAATAAAAAACCAGATTGGAATTCTGGAACCATGCATAGGTCTTAATTCCCTTCTCTCACGGTCGGATTGCATTTCCCGATACTGCCCATTGCAATCTCCGGCTTACCAGAACAGAATGTTGAGCACCGCGAAGATGATCACCGCCAGAATCGCCCACATGTATTCATTCCTGTAGAACGGGACCGGCTCTTCTTTCGGCAGGATCGTAGCTCCGTAAACAAGCCCATCCAACTCCGCAATCGGCTTCGCCTTTGTGAACAGGCTGACCACGTAGATCACAATCACGGTGATCAGGAACGCCCACAAAGCGCGGTAAAGATTCTCGGCCATCGGCTTGGCGTCGGACGAAAGCGCCACGGTGGACAGCGCCGCGGGGTTGAATTTGACCCACACAAAAAGACTGATCGAGGTCACAATGCCCACCAGCAATCCGAGAAATCCCGCGGGTGCCGTAGCTCGCTTCCAGAACATGCCCATCAGGATCGCGCCCAGCAGCGGAGCAATAAAGAAGCTGAACAGCGCCTGCACATAATCCATGATGCCGGCCGCGTGCATCACCAGGTACGCCGCGCCAATCGACACGGCTACGCCGATGACAATGGACATTCGTCCGACCGTCACGTAGTGGCTGTCAGTGCCCTTTTTGTTGATCAGCGGCTTGTAGAGGTCATACGTCCACACCGTTGAGAAGGCGCTGACGTTGCCCGCCATGCCGCTCATGAATCCGGCGATCAGCGCGGTGATGCCGAGCCCCAGTAGCCCGGGTCCGCAATAACGCACCAGCATCAGCGGAAGCGCCTCGTTGTAGCTGTGCAGTTCCTGCGCCGGCCCGGGCTTCTGATCCAGAATGTCTTGCTTGAAATCCGGCGTCAGTGTTCCGGCTTTGTTCAGGTCCATTTCGCAGGCTGCGCTTCTGGCCGCAATTGCTTCAGAATAACCCGGCGATCCCGCAGGAAGATCGATCGGAGCGCAGGATTTGATTGCCTCCTGCGGCACCAGTTGTCTGCGGCTGCCGTCGGGATTCTGCAAGAGCACCAGGCCCAGCAGCCCCGGAAGAATGACGATGAACGGAACCGCCATCTTGAAAAACGATCCGATGATCGGGGCCATGCGCGCGGCGCGCAGATTGTGGGCGGCCAACACGCGCTGCACCACCAGGAAGTCGGTCGTCCAGTAACCGAAGCTGATCACGAAGCCCAGGCCGAAGACAATGCCCGTCCAATGCACGCCCATTGGGTTCGACGCAAAATGGCCGGTATCGCGCCACAGGTGAACATAGCTGTCCGGGGCGATATGCAAATCCGTCGACTGCAAATTCGCAATGATTCTGGCCTTCAGCCCATCCCAGCCGCCAGTCTGCATCAGGCCAAGAATTGGGACCAGCAGCGCGCCGGCCCAGATCAGCACAAACTGCAAAACCTCATTGAAGATGGCCGAGCGCAATCCGCCCAATGCGACATAGAGCGTGACAGCAAAGGCCGAAACCAGGATGCTGAAACTGATGTTCCAGCCGAGCACGACCTTCATCACCACGGCCATGGCGAACATATTCACGCCGCTCATCAAGATCATCTCCGTGGCAAAGGAGGTGGCGGCCAAAATGCGTGCAGATTCGCCGAAGCGCAGCTTGAGATAGCCGGGGACCGAGTGGGTCTTCGACACGTAGTAGAACGGCATCATCACCAGGCCGAGAAAAATCATGGCGGGGATGGCGCCGATCCAGTACCAGTGAGTTGCCAGGATTCCGTACTGGTATGCCGACCCGGCCCAGCCCATCAGTTCCAGCGAGCCAAGGTTGGCTGAAACAAAACTCAGGCCGGCAATCCATGCCGTCATTTCGCGGCCGGCCATGAAAAACTCTTCGCTGGTATTCGACATTCCCTTGAGGTAGAAGCCGATCCAGATCACCATTCCGAAGTAGACCGCGATCACAACGATATCGAGCGGCCTGAGGTGCGCCAGCGGAAGTGCGGCGAGAGCAAGAAGGGCCGGATGCGGGGCTAAGGAACCGGCAGTCGAGAGTGGGACCAAACCGAACATGGTTTCACCTGATCGTAGGTGGTTTCGTCCGCCAAGGTTCGGACGTCCGCCCTAAGTAAATGGGTTTACTGCATATGTTGTCAAGCAGCAAGGCGCTTCCTTGGTCACAGACTCTGCGATCGCATCGTCATCGGAACTTATATCCGATCACACGGCGGATGAGCGAGCTTCCGAAACCGGGAAAGCGTTTACCCGACGAAGTGTACCACAGTCCTTCCTCCGCGCGAATCTCGTCCTTTGTTCGTCCTAGAACTCGTTGCATAAATGTTGCTCGACGAGCGAGGGATCTTCCCTCAGGGGCTAAAGCCCCGGATTCTATGCGTCTCTGACGGCACGGCCTGAAGCCGTGCCCTTTCAAAACTCCATTTATGCAACCAGCTCTAGTCCGACCGTGAAAGACTCCTTCATCCCATTCGCCTCTGCGCATTCATTCCTGCTGCTTCGCGTCGGCGTGACGCTCGAGATGAAGCACCGTTTCTCCTCGTCAACATCATCGCCGGTAATCTGCATTTCCTCCTTGTATTCGCGGCATTTCAACGATACCTTGAGATATGGAAGCCCCTCTTCCCTTTCTCCATTCGCGGCTTATCCCACCTCCTGCCGCTTCTGAGCGGATCCTCCCTTCGTGTGCCCGGCCAACGCCTACCCAAAGGAGTCTTTCCCATGCATTCATCGCAGGACCCTGTAGCTTGTAGTGGCATTTCGCGTCGCACATTCTTCCGCCTTGCCGCCAGTGCTTCTGCGCTTGCGAGCATGCCGATGCTCACCGAGCCGCGCCTCGCGCTTGCAGCACGTCCGCATTTCGCCGATCCCAACGTCGGCATCCATATCGACGCCAACGAAAATCCCATGGGCCCATGCGACTCAGCGCGCCAGGCCATGATCGACATTGTTCCGAGGGGCGGCCGGTATTTGTTCCCCATGGAGGACGAGCCTGCGGAGATTTTCGCGAAGCAGGAGGGCCTCGACCCCGAGTCGGTGATTCCCTTTGCCGGATCGACCGAGCCGCTGCACTACACGGTGCTCGCGTTCACCAGCAAAGACAAACCTCTCGTGATCGCCGATCCCGGATATGAAGCGCCCATGTGGGCCGCGCAGGCAAGCGGTGCTTCGGTGATCAAGGTACCGCTGGCCGATCCCAAGGGTGAAGCAAAACACGACATCAAGGCAATGCTTGCCGCTTCGTCGAATCCCGGCGTGATCTACATCTGCAATCCCAACAATCCCACGGGAACCTGCACTCCGCGCTCTGAAATCGAGTATGCGGTAGCCAACGCGCCCAAGGACACAGTCCTGCTGATCGACGAGGCCTACATTCACCTCTGCGATGCGCCGCGCTCACTCGATTTCGTGAAGGAAGGCAAGAACGTCATCGTGCTGCGCACTTTCTCCAAGCTCTATGGGATGGCCGGAATCCGCATGGGCTTCGCCATCGGACGCCCTGATCTGCTGGCTAAAATCGGGTCGATGGGCGGACAGAACGCACTACCCATCACTGCCGTGGCAGCGGCCAAGGCAAGTTTGCTTGAGCCGGACCTGGTCGCCACACGCAAAAAGAAGATCGCCGACATCCGCAATGAAACGCTGGCCTGGCTCAAGAGCGAGGGTTACTCAACTACGCCCTCTGAGAGCAATTGCTTCATGCTCGATGTGCGCCGGCCCGGCAAGGAAGTGCAGGCCGCGCTCGCAGCCAAGGAGATGTTCGTCGGCCGCATCTGGCCGGCGTGGCCCAGCTCGGTGCGTATCACTGTCGGCGCGCCCGATGAAATGGCGGCGTTTCGAAAAACCTTCACTGAGGTCATGAGCAGCAATACGGCAGGAATGGTTCCACCACGTCTGCCCCGCCGCCTTGCCGAACATCCTTTCACCCACCTGTCCTGAATCGAACAGCGGCAAACACGCAAAGGCCTCGCCACGCGGCGAGGCCTTTGCCGTATGTGCCTTTAAGCGCAAGTATCATCTTTCGCACGCGGTTTAGAGCCCAAGGAGGAAACACTCTCACGCACTCTCCAACTGCGGCTGTGCACTCGCACTCGATTGCACGCATTCCCGTTCCCATACGCGCACCATCAGACTTCCCACCGCGTGATCAAATGCCACCGTCAGCGTGTCCGCCGTCTCCGAAGGGCAGCAGAATCTCTCGCGGACCATCGCGGACTCCGGCACCGCCATCGAACATGGCCGCGCCAACGAAGGCTTGATCACGCCGGCGATTATATTGGCGACCTCTTTCGCCGCATCCAATATGTCCGCCTCGGTTACACTTTTCGCGGGCAGCATCAGCATTTTCGCCGTCGCTTCATAGGCGAGACCCGCAGACAGGCGCACTTCAACAAGCCCCGACCAGGCACCGGAAAGCCGAATCGTGCCTTGCACGTGTCCCGCACTCATACAGAAGCCTTCTGAAGACGCCGCAGCTTCCAGATTCATGGCCAGCATTTGTTCCCAGAATTGGGAATTGGCAAGCGCGATACCCTTCGCATTGAGGTCTGCCTGCATTTGCCGCTTTCCATTTGCCGATCCGGCTTGAGCCCCTGCTCTCACTTCAGATCATCGGGTGATTTCCAAACTGCATTAAATCAAGGCGGAACGGCGCACGATTCAGGCGCCAAAAATATGCGGTTCGATGTGACTCAAATCACTTATTCCGGTGCCGCATGACACATCTGTGTACCGTCATCCGTGGCACTCTTGCGGGTATGAGGTGGGCGCCATGTCGGGCTCAGGCATGGACCGTTGGACGCATCCGGCCGTTATCCTGGTCGCAACGGACCTGAGCGACCTCGACAGGCTCATGCCGTTCGCATTTCATGAGGCGTCCGAGAGCGGAGCGCGACTGATCCTGTTGCACGTACTGGCATCAGCCGCCGGTATGGCGGTCGATCCGATCGGAATGCCCTATTACGACCCCGCCAGCGCCCTCGATACTGCCGCAAAGATCCTGGAGCCGTGGTGCGGAATGGCCCGCAAGAGAAAGATTGTCTGTGACGGTCTGGTGCGCGAAGGGAACGCTTCGCAGCAAATCGCAGCCTCTGTTCGACAGTTCCACGTAGATCGTATACTTCTTGGCACCCGGAGCCGGAGCAAAATGAGCAAGCTGTTCCTGGGCTCCGTAGCAGAACAAGTGCTGCGCTCGGTCAATCTCCCGGTCATTACCGTGGGACCCGAGGCTCATCTCGCGGTGACGGGCAACGACCAGCAGAAGGTCGTCCTGTACGCCACCACACTCAGAGAGACCTCTCGCCCGAGCGCCGCACTTGCCTGCCAAATCGCTGCCAGCCAAAATGCAAAGCTGGTTTTGTTGCACGTCCTGCCTCACATCGGCGACAAGGTTCGCGACGAGTTACCCACCGGTCTCGACTCAGAGGCCATGCAGGAATTGCGCGCCCTCGCCGACGAGACGGGAGCAAGCGAGTCCGGGTGTTGCGCCCAAGTGGAAGCACGCATCGCGCACGGCAACCCTTCCATCGAAATTCTCGCGGCGTCAGCGGAACTGCAGGCCGGCCTCATTGTTCTAGGTTCCACACAGCGATCCGCGCTGCAAAATCTCGCCCGCGACCGCACCATCTACCGGGTACTGGCCCATGCGCGCTGCCCGGTGCTCAGCCTGGGTGAACCGCTTCAAATGAATCCGGTGAGCGATGTAGAACATTTGGCCAGCCGCCTCTGAGCGAAACACCGGTGGCTGCCCTATTTTTCCGGCCTTAGGGCGCGACTCTCACAAACATCTGCATGTCGGCGATCACTGGATCTGCGCCGCACATGGCGGGCTTGAATTTCCAGGTCTTGATCGCTTTCACGAGAGTGTCGTTGAACAGGCGGTCTCCTTCACTCATCAGCTGAATGTCGCCTACGGAGCCGTCGGTCAGGATGGTCATCGAGATCGCTGTTTCTCCCACAGACCCTCCTAAGACCGCAAAACCCTGATACGCCGGTCCCCGATGTTTGAGTGCCACCGGAGGCTCCATGCCGGCGCACAGTCGGCGTTCAATCGCACCTTGCGGCGGAACCAGCAGCGCCTGGTCGAACGGAGCCGCCTTGAGGCTTGTCACGTTCGCTTGAATGAGACGGTTCTCGTCAACTTCGAGTTCGAGCCTCCGCGGAAATCGGCGTCCTTGAAATTCCACGTAATCGGTGAACGCTTCTTTGTGCCACTCATGCAAGGGCATCTGCCACTGATCGCTTAGCACTTCGTGGGACCCGGCATCCACGCAAATCTCATGTACCCCGTCCATCCGGTTTTTCCGCTGGGCCTGCATGCAGGTCGTCTCCACGCCATCCCTGGCCCGATTTTTCTGTTTTGTTGCCATCAACCCTTCGGAGTTTTCGGCAAAATGGAGCAGGGAGTTCAGGTCGACAACCCGTACGGGCGTAAAACTCAAATTGCGGCTGGTATATTGAATCTCTCCATTCTGAATCCGGACCTGCTCGAAACCGCTGATGACGACCCTGCTCCACCAGCGGTCTTTCGCCTCCCATTTCAGTGTCAGGTGCCCCTGGGTGGGAACATTCAATTGAGCGGTGAAATCGACATCAAGTTGAAACGGCCTCATCGGATCGTGAAAGAGATCTGCCTGCTGCTCGGCAGCGACGAGTAATTGTTGCGCGGCAGGATTGGGGCCGCCGCTCCCCCACAGGGGGATGCCTGAACCGAGAAAGACCGCTGCGACGACGAGCATGTTCATAGCCGCTCAAATCCTAACGCAAAAGCCTTCCCGTTTTCGGGAGATAGTTCAGACGCACGAATGGCCCACCAGTCTCGACTCAACGGCCATGCCGGAGTTGCGCGCCCTCGTTTGTGGGACTCCATAACCTCATGAGACCTGGCGCAGCGAGTCTGTCGCACGCAAGGCCAGCCCATGAGCAACTGAGGTAAACTCGTTGCCGCTGCGAATGCGCTCGTTGCCGAAACGGGTTTCGAAGATGCGCCGCACCGCGGGGACGAAGGAGCTTCCGCCGGTAAGGAATACGCGGTCCACTGCGCGCCGATCGATGCCGGAGGCGTTGAGGAGCTTGTCAATCGATTCTTCAATGGCCTGCAAATCATTCTCGATCCATGATTCAAATTCGCGGCGCGTGACGGGAATGCGCAGGTCCATGCTGCCGTCGCGAAAACGGAATTCGGCACTTTCGCTGCGCGACAGCTCGAACTTGACCCGCTGCACTGCCTGGTGAAGCTGGTAGCCGAGGTCTTCTTCGATGAGCGTAATCAAGGCCTGAATTTTTTCCGGTTCCAGCGCTCGAATCCGTGCGCTCTTCAGGATTTCGCGAACGTTGTTGGTGCGCAGGAAGGAGAGATAGTGCCAGCGTTCGAGGTTGGCGTAGATCCACGCCGGAACCGCAGGCAGCAGTTTATTCGAGCGACCGCGCCTCGGAGTTCGATCCCAGCGCGGGTGAGACGAGTTTGCGAATGATGCGCGCGTCGAAGGCGTCTCCGGCAAGCCCCACTCCGCTGTTGCCGAGCAGATCTTCGGGAGTGCGGCCGCGGCGGCGCACGCCGGGACCGACTCGCAGCAGCGAAAAGTCGCTCGTGCCGCCGCCAAAGTCACCGATCAGGATCAATTCGTCGTGGTCCAGCGTGACCTCATAGGCGCAGGCGGCGGCCACCGGCTCCATCTCGAAATCGACACGTTCAAAGCCCGCAGCCGCAAACGCCTCCCGCAGCCGCGCGACGGCAAAGTCGTCATCCTCCGGTGTCTCTGCGCCGACAAAGCGAACCGGGCGGCCCACCATGGCATAGCGAATCGGCCTCTCGAATTGCTCTGGCCGCATGTTTGCGCAAATCGCCGAGCATGCGAGAGATCAGCTCCTCCAACTTGTAGCGGCGGCCAAAGACTTCGGTTCCGGTGAGCGAGCGGCTCGAAAGGTGTGACTTGAGCGACTGGATGAGGCGGCCCTTCTCCTCGGCCTGAAGATAACGCTCAATCGCGGCAGGACCCGTAAGGCGTGCGTCCTTGCGCGGACCGTTTCCGGTTCTGAGATTGTTCAAGGTAGAGCACCGAGCGAAACGACTTCCACCTGGTTTCCAAGCGACGGAAACGAGGCAAGTTGGACCTCGGGATTCTGTATTGAAAAACGGCGACGGAACTGTTTGTCGTGCCGAAGTCGAAGCCAACGGCATCCAGCTGATGTTGGTTTGTCTGCATTCGGTCTATTATTTCGCACCTGCCCAGAATCCATGGAACGGCGCTTGAGTTCTGATTTTTCGCAAATAATTTGAAAAGCCTCTTGACATATTCCTATATGGGAATGTAATGTTTCTTCATGGCAAGAGCGAGCACCACTTCGGATGCTTTCAACGCGGTCGCAGAGCCCCGCCGGAGGGAGATTCTGACCTATCTTGCCGGAAGCGAGCGGCCCGTCGGAGAGATCGTGACAGCGCTCCGTCTCGAACAGCCTTCCGTCTCTAAGCACCTGCGCGTGCTGCGGAACGTAGGGCTGGTTCGGATGCGCTGCCAGGGTCGCCAAAAGCTGTACCGTACCAACGCGGAAGCGATACGCCCTCTTCATGAGTGGGCAGGAACCTTTGAGCGCTACTGGCAGCACCAGTTGATTCGCGTAAAGGAGCGCGCGGAAGCGATGGTCCGACAGGACTCACCGGATTTGAATTCCCCAAACCAGAATCCCAAGGAGAAGAGATGATTGCCACCGACCAGACCCTCGAAAACCTGACCCTTACGATCAACCAGGAAATCCACGTCCAGGCCCCTCTGGACACAACCTTTGCCGCGCTGCTCGAGCAGTTGGGGCCCGGCAACGAGACACCCGACGGCAAGTCGCTCAACATGAAGATCGAACCCTGGCCGGGCGGCAGGTGGTACCGCGACCTGGGCGACGGCAACGGACATTGGTGGGCAAATGTCCAGGCCATCAAGCGTCCCACGCTGCTTGAATTCGCCGGTCCACTGTTCGCCTCGTCCCCGTTTGTTTCCAACGTGCAATACCGGCTGACTGAAGTTGACGGAGGGACCTTGATCGCCTTCCGGCACACAGCGCTTGGTTTCGTTTCCGACGAACACAAGGCGGGGATGAACAAAGGCTGGTCGTCGATGCACGAGCGCGTTCGGAAACACGCCGAAGCGCGCTGACAACGGCCCTCGGCTCGATCATTTTCATAACAGGCTGAAATGCCTGGAGGGTAACTTATGGATGCCGAGAAACAACGTCGAGATCCCCAAATCAACGAGCAAGAGCATTCAGCGGACTATTGGCAAGCGAAGGTGGATTCTCTCCAGGAGATTGTGTGTCTCCTTCTCCTGGAGAACCAGGCAATGCGATCTCAACAAGCTGCAAGTGAGTAGAAACCTATGTGCCCATTTTGCTTACTGACCGCAGTGTTGATTGCCAGCGGAGTCACTTCGACAGGCGGACTCGCGGCAATCGCAATCAGGAAATCCGGCGCGAAGAACGCCGTAGAACAAAACCCCGTTCCATCCCCACCGAAGGAGGATCGCCATGGCTAGCAACACAATCGAAGTAACACACCCCAACGTCGTTTCGCATGAGCAATGGCTTGCAGCGCGACGTGAGTTCCTGGCTAAAGAGAAAGAGTTCACCCGCCTGCGCGACGAACTCAGCCGCCAGCGCCGCACTCTGCCCTGGGAAACGGTAGAGAAGCGGTACGAGTTTGACTCAACCAAGGGCAAGCTGACGCTGGCGGATCTTTTCGACGGCCGCAGCCAGCTCATTGTGTACCACTTCATGCTCGGTCCGGGGTGGAAAGAAGGCTGCCCAAGCTGTTCTTACCTGGCGGATCATTTCGACGGGTCCACCATCCATCTCGCCAATCGCGACACAACGCTCGCGGTGATTTCGCGCGCCCCACTTGCGGAGATCGAAGCTTTCAAGAAGCGCATGGGCTGGAAGTTTCAATGGGTTTCATCCTTCGGCAGCGATTTCAATTTCGACTACCGCGTCTCCTTCAAGCCGGAAGAGAGAGCCGGGGGCAAGGTTTACTACAACTACGCGTTCGAGGAATTTCCTCCCGACGAAGGCCCGGGACTCAGCGTATTCGCCAAGGACGCGGCCGGCGAAGTCTTCCATACCTATTCCAGCTTCGCGCGGGGACTGGATATTCTCGTCGGCGCGTACAACTTTCTCGATCTTGTTCCAAAGGGCCGCGACGAAGACGCCCTCGCCTTCTCCATGTCCTGGGTTCGCCATCACGACAAATACAGCGACGGTTACTTTGTCGATCCCAACAAGCCCTATGTGCAGCCCGAAACCGTACAGGCGAAGACCTTAGCCGGGTCCTGCTGCTCGGGCGAAAGCCACTCGTAAGTCTTCGCGCCTTTCTCGTTTCCTCCACTCTCGCCACCGATGTGAGACATCATCGGTGGCCCTCCCCCAAACCTCCTCCGGCATTGGCAATCGGCAGCGTCACCCGAAACTCGGTGCGGCCTCGTTTCGACTCGACATCGATTGCACCCTCGTTATGGCCCACCAGGCGCCGGACAATATCAAGGCCGAGGCCCGTGCCTTGTCCCATCGGCTTGGTCGTGAAGAACGGGTCGAAAATCCGCGCCAGATCCTGCTTCGGAATTCCCGGTCCATCGTCAACAATGCGAACCAGAACGCGCTCCCCTTCGCGGCTCGCAAACACGTCGACGCGCCCCTTGGCGGAAACCGCATCCAATGCGTTTTCGATCAGGTTTCCCCAGATCTGGTTCAGCTCGCCGGCGAAGCCGCGCACTGGCGGCAGTTCGCCTTCGAGATTCACGGTCACCCGCACCGTTTTCTCGCAGGCCTTCGAATTCAGCACAGTGACGGTGTCGCGCAGGCTTGGTCCCAAGTCTACCGGCTGGGCCACCATCGCATGATCCATGTTTGTGAATCCCTTGATCGCCATCACCAGGCCCGAAATCCGCATCGCCGCACCCTGAATGCCGGAAGCCAATCGTCGCACTGCACAACCAGCAGCTACCCACCACAGCGCTGCGTTCAATGCTGGTCCGGTCACAGCCGCTGTGAGCTGGTCGAGTGCCTCGAATGTCACTTCAGTGTCGGCCAGCATCGCCGCGTTCGCAACGTCCAGTTGATGGGCGCAAAGCCACTCGGCAATCGCCTCTTCGCGGTCCGACTGCTCCAGAGGCGACCGCACCGTCGGTGTCGGGCTAGCCAGACACGAGAGACGAATCGCGTCGATGGCATCCAGTTGAGGGTCGCTCAGTTTCGCCTCGCCCAGCGCACGGGCTGCGATCTCGCTGTCTTCCAGCCGGTCCTCAAGGAGTGAAGCACTGCGTTCAATGGCCGACGCCGGATTATTCAGTTCGTGGGCCAGGCCCGCCGACAGCTTGCCCAGCGAGATCATCTTCTCGTTGTGCAACTCACTTGAGGTGAACAATCGCGCGCGATCGAGCATGGTGCGCACCAGGATCGACGTGATTTCAAAACACTCGTGCGTCAGCGCTCGAAAATGCTCCCGGTGAAGCGACAGAATCTCTGTGGGTTCCTGGGCAATCGCATCCCCCGGCGGGTTCACCAGGCGCGAGTAAGGCAATATTCCCGAGACATCACCCGCTCGCCATTCAATCAACTTCTGTGGCCCGGTGCCCCGGTCAACGAAGATCGTCACGTGCCCTGACAGCAACACATACAGACCCTCAACCTGCATACCTTTGTGCGATAGCACCTCGCCCGCACTCAGCTTGCGAAGAGATCCATGCGCCACGAGCCACATCAGTTCCTCGCGGGGCGCTGCGCCTAGCGTCTTGTGCTCGACCAACCGGTCAATCAGATCGCTTGCAGTCATACTCTGCTGTCTCTCAATGCGGGGAATCGATTCTTCTTCATCAAGGTACCAAAAGGAAAGGTCGGATTGGGCCCCGATTCGGCGCGGTGCATGAGGCCGAAAGGGATGAGCGCTAAATCTGCGTATCCGGAGTATGCCGGCCCAAGTGTCGGCGCGATGATTTCCTATTCCTTATGGCCATCTCTAACCAATCGTCGCATTTGCGATGGAGAAACACGCAGGAGGAGGCTCTGAGGTTTGAGGCGCAATTTTTCTCGGACTTCCGGATGAAGAGGCGGGTGCCGGAAAACGACGCTGTTCGGAATAAGAAGAGACTGTGTACCTGGAATTTGGTCCCGCTATTACTTCCCGCACATGGGGATGCTCAGATCGCTCGTGGCGTCGGTGTCCACACGGTTCCCATCGCGATCCACGGGATAGCCCGCGACCTGGCTCGCCGCTTCATCCACAGGCTTGGGCGGGGTCGCATAGCAAGCCTTCCCGGTTGTCGTGTCCAATACCAGCGGATAGCCGACGTAGGGTACGTAGTGATGGCGAGGCATCTCGCGTCCGGAAAAGAATCCGTACAGGCCGGCAAACGCTACAATCGCGACAACCGACCAGGCAGGAACCTTGAGAGGCTCACGAATTACCCGCAACAAGGTAGGTGCGGACCAGGTTTCTAGTTTCTGGGTGAGTACAGGCATCAGCAACCCTTCAGTTTTTCCAATATTGGCGAAGCTCTATCTCTTGCACACGCGCTCCGGAGCCCCATGTTCTTCGTGCCGGTGCGACTGTGATCTATCCCGGTGTTTTGCAAATAGTATATGACGGTCTCCGGGACCGATTGTGATCAATCTCACTCCAAAGTACTCCAAAGTGCTAGCCGGCATCTCATCCACGTCGCCGTTCCCGTGGGGTGCCGTACTTCTGCCCAACCGCGCACCTGTATTGAGGCGGACTATCGTCCTGATTCTGCCCAACATGCAGCTACGGCTCCGGCATGAAGACACTTGCGCGTCCCAGCCGAAGCCGTTTTGGAGAAGCCGCACTTTCGATTTTGTCAGTCTGCCGGAATACCTTCTTCCACCGGCTGCCTGGTCTTCGCCTCCCGTACGCCCGCACCATACGCCGGAAGGTCGAAGCGATCGAGGTTCATCACCTTGCTCCAGGCCGCCACAAAGTCACGCACGAACATCTGCTGCGAGTCGCCGCACGCATAGACTTCCGCGAGCGCCCGGAGCTGGGAGTTCGAACCGAAGACGAGATCGACGACGGTGCCCGTCCACTTGAGCTCGCCGGTCGCCCGATCACGCCCTTCCAACACGCCTTCCGATGTAGCGGACTTCTGCCACTTCGTGTTCATGTCGAGCAGATTGACGAAGAAATCGTTGGTCAATGTTCCGGGCCGCTTGGTGAAGACACCATGTTCGGACTGCCCGAAGTTTGCATTCAGCGCGCGCAGGCCGCCGATCAGAACCGTCATCTCGGGAGCGGTCAGCGTCAGCAGGTTTGCCTTGTCCACCAGCAGCTCGGCCGCCGATCCCTCCTGTCCCTTGCGCAGGTAGTTGCGGAAACCGTCTGCGATCGGCTCCAGTACGGCGAACGAGTGCCACATCGGTCTGCTCCTGCGACGCGTCCGTGCGCCCCGGCGAGAAGGGAACCTTCACGTCGTGGCCGGCCTTCTTCGCCGCTTCTTCGACGGCTGCGCAGCCGCCCAGAACGATCAGGTCAGCCAGCGAAACCTTCTTCCCACCCGACTGCGCGCCATTGAACTCCTTCTGGATCGCCTCCAGCTTTGCAAGGACCTTCGCCAGTTCGGCCGGCTGGTTCACTTCCCAATCCTTCTGCGGCGCAAGGCGAATGCGCGCTCCGTTGGCCCCGCCGCGCTTGTCGCTGCCGCGGAAGGTTGAAGCCGACGCCCAGGCCGTCGTGACCAGTTGCGAGATGGAAAGCCCGGACGCGAGGATCTTGGCCTTCAGACGCAGCAATCTCCTGTCTCGCCGATCAGCTCGTGATCCACCGCGGGAATCGGGTCCTGCCAGATCAGATGCTCCTTGGGAACCAGCGGGCCAAGATACCGCGCAGATCGGCCCCATGTCGCGATGCGTCAGCTTGAACCAGGCCTTCGCGAACGCGTCCGCGAACTCCTGCGGATGCTCGAGGATAGCGCCGCGAAATCTTCTCGTAGCTCGGGTCCATGCGCAGCGACAGGTCCGTCGTGAACATGATCGGCGCGTGCTTCTTCTTGGGATCGTGCGCATCCGGCACGGTGCCCGCTGCAGCTCCATTCTTGGGCTTCCATTGCTGAGCGCCGGCCGGGCTCTTGGTCAGCTCCCATTCATACGCGAACAGGTTTTCCAGGTAGTCGTTGTCCCACTTCACCGGGTTGGTGGTCCATGCGCCTTCCAGGCCGCTGCTGATCGTATCCACGCCGTTGCCGCTGCCAAAGCTGTTCTTCCAGCCCAGGCCCTGCTCTTCGATGCGGCGCGCCCTCGGGCTCGCGGCCGACATACTTGTCCGGATCGGCAGCGCCATGCGCCTTGCCGAAGGTGTGTCCGCCGGCGATCAGCGCAACCGTCTCCTCGTCATTCATCGCCATGCGCGCAAACGTCTCGCGAATATCCCGCGCCGCAGCGACCGGATCCGGCTTGCCGTTCGGCCCTTCCGGATTCACATAGATCAGGCCCATCTGCACCGCGCCCAGCGGATTCTCGAGCTGGCGGTCGCCGCTGTAGCGTTCGTCGCCCAGCCACTTGTCCTCAGATCCCCAGTAAATGTCTCTTCCGGCTCCCAGACGTCCTCGCGTCCGCCGCCGAAACCGAAGGTCTTCAATCCCATCGACTCCAGCGCCACGTTGCCGGTGAGAATCATCAGGTCGGCCCAGGAAATCTTCCGGCCGTACTTCTGCTTGATCGGCCAGAGCAGCCGCCGCGCCTTGTCGAGGCTCACGTTGTCCGGCCAGCTGTTCAGCGGAGCAAATCGCTGCATTCCCGCGCCCGCGCCGCCGCGCCCATCGGCAATACGATAGGTGCCCGCGCTATGCCACGCCATGCGGATGAAGAACGGCCCATAGTGGCCGTAGTCCGCCGGCCACCAGTCCTGCGAGTTCGTCATCAACGCATGCAGGTCCTTGATCACGGCATCCAGGTCCAGGCTCTTGAACTCCTCGGCGTAGTTGAACGTCCTCGCCCATGGGATTGGACAGCGGCGAGTGCTGGTGCAGGATCTTCAGATTCAGTTGATTGGGCCACCAGTTCGCGTTCGTTGGGGTTCCAGCCACGGTGTGCTTGCGGGCGCCGTTCGAGAACGGGCATTTTGCATCGCCTGACATGGCGTTCTGATCGTCGACTATCGGTGGTCCGGGAGTCTTCGTCTCGCTTTCAGACATGAGTACATCTCCTTGGCTTTTGTGTGAGAATTCTTGTGGTTTTCGATCAGGCCGCAAAAGAAATCCGATATCGGTTGGCCCTGCCGCCTGCGAACATCCGGTGCAATACTACGCCAGCTCTTTAAACGTAGTTGGTGCGCTTCGATAAGTAAAATCAATTGTTTCTACAATCACGATTGTCCTGCTCTATGATAGAGCCAGGCAAGATTCTCGGGCTCACGATGAATCTCCAGGACCTCCGCTATCTCGTTGCCGTCGCCGAGCACCGCCATTTTGGCCGCGCCGCCGAGGCCTGCAACGTGAGCCAGCCCACACTCAGCAGCCAGATCTCGCAAGCTCGAAGACGAGCTTGGCGTCACTCTGCTCGAGCGCACCAACAAGCGCGTCGACCTGACCCCGTCGGCAGCCAGATTCTGACCCACGCTCGCCGCGCCCTGGCTGAAGCCGGCCAGATGGAAGCCGTAGCCCGCGCCGCGCGCGACCCGCTGGTCGGCCCGCTCAAGCTGGGCGTCATTCCCACGCTCGCGCCTTACCTGATGCCGATGATCCTCAAGCCGCTGCGCCAGGCCTATCCCGGCCTCACCATCGAGCTGTGGGAAGACCAGACCCGCGCACTCATCGACGGCCTGCGCAACCACCGCCTCGACGCAGCCCTGCTGGCCACACGCGCCCGACGCGCCCGAGATCACCGAGATCGCTCTCTTCGACGAGCCGCTGCTCGCCGCCCTGCCGCTCGATCACCGCCTGGCCACGGCGCGAATCGTCAGTGAAGAGTCGCTTGCCGAGCGAACTGCTGGTGCTGGCCGATGGCCATTGCCTGGCCAACCAGGCCTCGCCGCCTGCGGAACACGCAACAGGCCCGCTGCGCAGCGCCTTGCAGGGCACCATGCAGGCCTCCACGCTGGAGACGCTGGTGAACCTCGTCGCCGCCGGCTACGGCGCCACGCTGATGCCCGCTCTCGCCGCCGACTCGTTCCGCCGCGCGAGATCGTTCTGCGCCCGCTCGCCGGCGACTCCTCGCGCACCATCCGTCTCGCCAGCCGCCCCGGCTTTCCCCGGCCGCAGGCGCTGCGGGCTCTTGGAAAGGGTGATTCGCAAGGCCGTCAGTCCGGCCTTGCCAAAAAATGAGCTGAAAATCGGCTGCGAGGTATTTTTCCCTGTGGAAATCTGGTGCAAATCTCCATAAGAATCGGAAGATTTTGGAACAAATTCCGGCAATTCCCGAAGAACCCGAATTCCGGACCCCCTTATCCACAAAAACACCCCTTCGAGCCGTTGACCCTGCCAATCCGGCTCCGTAGAGTCTCTAATCAAGAAGGTTTTTGGGAGAGATTCGTCGCTGCGCATCGAACGGCAAAGCGGCCTCGTGACAGCGCAAAGCGTTTAATCCCTCAGGTTTTGGAGAAACAATGCTGAAATTAAAGAAGATCCACATCCTCGGCTTCAAGAGCTTTTGCGACCGCACGGAGCTGACGGTTTCGGGAACCGGCATCGCCGTGGTGGTGGGGCCGAATGGCTGCGGCAAGTCGAACATTCTGGACGGGGTGAGCTGGGTGCTGGGCGAGCAGAGCGCCAAGACGCTGCGCGGCACCCACATGCAGGATGTGATCTTCGCCGGCACGCGCGAGCGCAAGCCGCTGGGCATGGCCGAGGTCACGCTGACCATGGTCGACCCCGAGGCCTACGAGGGCCCGGTTCCCGTGGAGCCGGAGGTGGTGGTGGACCACGATGGCCCCGGCCGACTGGGACGAGGACGAGTATCGCCGCCAGCGCGCCGCCGAGGCCGAGGAGATTGTCGCCGCCGAGCAGCCGGGCCAGGTGCACGACGAAGATGCTGCTGCGGAAGACGCTGCCGCATCGCAGAAAGCGGAGGGCCGCAGGCCGTGGTGCTCAAGATTCGCCGCCGCAAGTTCCAGCGCACGCCGCAGAAGGGCGAGATCGTCATTACCCGGCGGCTGTTCCGCACCGGCGAGAGCGAGTATCTGCTCAACGGCAAGCTCTGCCGCCTGCGCGACATTCAGGACATCTTCATGGGCACGGGGCTGGGGCCGGAGAGCTACGCCATCATCGGCCAGGAGCGCATCGGCCAGCTGCTCAGCTCCAAGCCTCACGACCGGCGCGCAATTATCGAAGAAGCTGCGGGAATTACGCGCTTCAAGACGAAGAAGCGCTTGGCCGAGCTGCGATTGGAGAGTTCGAAGCAGAATCTTGCTCGCATCGACGACATCTTTGAAGAAGTCACGCGGCAGATGAACAGCCTCAAGCGCCAGGCCTCGAAGGCGGAGCGGTTTGCCGCCGTGCGCGACGAGTTGCGCGGACGGCTGCGCGTGGTGCTGGCCAGCCGCATGGCCATGATGGATGCCGACCAGGCACGCCTGGAGCAGGAGATTCATAGCCTCACTGAACAAATCTCCGCCAGTTCCGGGGAGATCGGCTCGATGGAAGCGGGCCAGCATTCGCTCACCGAGCGTGGTTACACTTTGGATCGCGAAGGGCAGGAGGCGCAGAATCGTGCCAACGGCGCCGCTGTTGAATTGGAGCGGGCCACGGCACGGGAACGCAGCAATGCCGAGCGAGTGACTGAGCTCGAGGCACGGCTGGCGGCAGCGGCCGGAGAACTGGAACAGACGCGAGCCCAGTTGAGCAGCATTGCCGAGGAGCGGACCCAGCAGCACACGTTTCTTGAGACGGCGGCAGGCGAAGCAAAGGCTTTCCGCCACACGGTGGAAGGACGGCAGCAAGAGGCGCGGAGGGCGGCGGAAGAGGTCTTCACTGCAGAGCGGGAACTCGAGGCCAGTCGGCGCCACGCAATGCACCTGCTGACCATGGCCGGCAATGCGCGCAACAGCACCGCGCAGGCCGAGGAAAGCCTCGCCTCCCTGGAGCGTGAAGCGGAGCGCCTTGGCGCTGAACTAGACCAGGCGCATCGCGAAATGGAGAATCTTGGCGTGCAGAGCGGCCAGGCCAAGCTGCGCTTTGAAACTGCTTCTGAATCGCTGAGCCGATTGGAAGGCGAGATCACGGCGTTGCGCGAAGGTTTGCAGGCGCACCGTGCGGAAGAGGATGCGCTCAGGGCCAAGGCGAACCAGCTCCGCAGTGCCCAGGCCACCGCGACAGGGCGCCGCAATTCCCTTGAGGCCTTGATTCGCGACCATAGCTACGCCACTGACACAGTGCGGCGCTTGCTGAAGCCCGGTGCTCTGGGACAGGATATGGCTCCCGTGGGGACCCTTGCCGATTTTCTTGAAGTGAGCGGAGAACACGAGGGCGTGGTCGACGAGTTCCTGCGCGATGAACTGAATTACGTGGTCGTTGAAAGCTGGGGAGCGGCCGAGGAGGGCGTGCGACTGCTGAAGTCCGGCGTCGATGGACGCGCCACCTTCCTGATTCACGATGCAGCGCAGCGCAGCCTTTTCGAAGAAGGCGACAACGGGATCAGCGGACCCGGGATTCTGCCCTTGAAAGATGCCATTCGCGTCCTGAACGGCTTCGGTCGGTCCCTCGAGACGCTTCTGCCGAAACTCAAGAACGGCTACATCGTCGATGACTCGGCCGACGCTCAGAAGATGGCTGCCGAGTACAGGCACGCCTTTTTCCTCACGCTGGAGGGCGAGTGCTTTCATAACGGAACCGTAACGGGAGGCAAGCCGGCCAGCGAAGGTCCCCTGGCCCTGAAGCGCGAGCTGCGCGAGATTGACGCCCGGCTGGCAGGCTTGGAGAAGAACCTAGCCCAGGCCGAAACAGAAGCCGCGGCCCTCGCCAGGAATATCGAGGAGCTCACCGCGCAGCTCGAAGCGCGCAGTGAAGAGCGGCGGCTGGCCGAAAGCGAAACCGCGAACCATGGCGCTGCGCTCAAGCAGATGCAGGCGGAAGCGCAACGAATCGAACGGCGCCTGCAGGACTGGACTTTGCAAGCCGCTCGCAACAAGGATGCGCGCGAAGCCAAACACTCCGTGATCGAACAAAAGCGCGAAGAGGCCGTACGCCTTGAGGCCGAGCACACCACGGCCGAGTCGGCCCTTGAAGAGCAGCAGTCCCGTTTGGCGACCCTGCGCCAGCAGCGCGAAGGCCTGCAGCAGGAAGCAGCGCACATGACCGCTGAACTCGCTGGCCTGGAGGAGCGGCGGCGCGGCGCGGAGACTGCCTTCCAGCGCATCGATCGGTTGCACGCCGACCTCGAACGCCGTGTGTTGGCGATTGAGCAGCAGCGCGCTGCGGCAGAGGCCGAGCGGGAACAGCGCATCGGCGAGAGTGCCGAGCTGGCAAAGCGCGAGCAGGAACTGACTGCCCTTCGCGCCGAAGCCTTGACGCAGGCACAAACAGTAGCTGCCGAGGCACAATCTCTGCGCCAGCAATTGGCAACCATGGAAACGGAACTGAAGACGGCGCGTGCCGGGCTCGACCAGTTGCGCGAAGACCGCGCCGAGCGTTCGAGCCAAGTGGCCAAGTTCCGCTCAGACCTGGAGCATCTTGAAGCCAGTTGCCTCGCAGAGACAAATGCCGAAGCAGCCGAGCTCCGTGCCGATGCTGAAATCGTGCATCTTGCCGACGAGGCTCTCGTCGCTGAAGAAGAAACCTGCCGCACGTTTCGCCAGCGCATCGAGCAGATGGGCCCCGTCAACATGATGGCTCTTGAGGAATACAAGGAAACGGCGGATCGGCACACCTTCCTCGAAACGCAGCGCAAGGACCTGATGGAGTCGATCGAGAATACGCAGGAGACCATCAAGGAAATCGATCAGATCTCGCGCACCAAGTTTGATGAAGCCTTCGCACGCATCAACGAGAACTTCTCCCAGGTCTTCACCCGCCTCTTCCACGGTGGTCAAGCATTCCTTCGCTTGACCGATGAAGAGAACCAGTTGGAGAGCGGTCTCGACATCGTTGCTTCACCACCGGGAAAGAAACTGCAGAACGTGCTGCTTCTATCGGGTGGCGAAAAAGCTCTGACGGCTCTCGCTTTGCTTGTCGGCATCTTCCAGTTCCAGCCCAGTCCGTTCTGCGTGCTCGACGAAGTGGATGCCGCACTGGACGAGACCAACGTGGGCCGACTGGCAGACCTGCTGCACTCCCTGAGCAAAGAGACGCAGTTTCTGCTGGTCACCCACTCCAAGCGCATGATGCACTCCGCCGACATGATCTACGGCGTCACGATGCAGGAGCCAGGCGTGTCGAAAGTGGTGAGCGTGAAATTGGGCGGCCCGGAACAGCAGCGAGCGACAGCGTAGTTCCCCATTGGGAAACAGTGATCAACCGTGGGTGAACAGTGATCAGTCTGATTCGTGCCGGGATCAGCTGATCTGTTTCCCGCGTCAATGCTCCAACTGACCACTGTGCACTGTTGACCCTGAGATCAAATGAATCACGAATCACGAATCACGAGCTTCAAGTGTTTTGGAAGAATTTGAGGCGAAAAATCGCCTCCGAAGGATCACGTCTCTTCGGAGGCGCTTGTATTTCACAAGATAAGGAACGGGGACCAGTAGCCGACACTGGAGGTCGGTAGTGAGCGGCTACTGGCGATCCCTATACAAACGAGACTAGCAGCGGCTTCCCCTTTCCACAGCTGCCTCGTGTCGCCCGGCTCAAAGAGGACTTTCTTGCCCGCCCTCCGAACCATGTTGACAAATGGAGTTTCGCCGATGTGCGCGACTCGTTCCGTGACGGCCATCACAGTGCATTGTGCAAAATTTGAACCAATTGCTTCTTGCTCGAATATTCCCATACTTCGACTCAGGTTCACAATCGATTCGGAATACCATGCATCGACGCATTGACAAAGCGCTCCCCTCGCTGGACAATCGGAGTTTCAGTTTAGTCCGAGGGACTACCTTTTGGTGAACGCTCTCCTGACAACGAATCTGGGTTCAACACCACTGCTTGGCCGGGGTAAAGTGCGTGATCTTTACGCAGTTGACGATGCTTTACTGCTGGTGGCCACCGACCGAATCTCGGCGTTCGATCACGTTCTGGGTACAGGCATTCCGGGCAAAGGAAAGATTCTGACGCAGATCTCTCTCTTCTGGTTTGATCTGTTATCGAATCTTGTTCCCAACCACCTGATTACCGCCGACGTTGCCGAGTTCCCTTCTTCGCTTCAACCTTACGCGGACCAGTTGGAAGGCCGCTCGATGCTGGTGAAACGGGCAAAGATGTTTCCCGTGGAATGCGTTGCGCGCGGCTATCTTGCGGGTTCGGGGTGGAAGGAATACAAGGCCAGCGAAACCGTTTGCGGCATCGCACTGCCAAAGGGTCTTCAGGATGGGTCACGCTTGCCCGAGCCCGTTTTTACGCCGGCCACCAAAAGCCAGGATGGGGCGCACGACGAAAACATCTCCTATGAAGCAACGGAAAAGCTTCTGGGCGCGGAAGCGGCTGCGGAGCTGCGCCGGCTGACACTGGCCATTTATCAACGGCGCCGCACAGCACGCCGAGCAGCACGGTTTGATTCTGGCCGACACGAAGTTTGAGTTTGGGACAACGGCCGATGGGATTCTGCTGGCCGATGAAGTGCTGACGCCCGACTCTTCCCGTTTCTGGGAGGCTGCGGCCTGGAAGCCTGGCGGGCCTCAACCTTCCTTCGACAAGCAGTTTGTGCGCGACTACCTGGAAAGCATCCAATGGAACAAGCAAGCACCTGCACCCAGTCTACCGAGCGACGTGGTGGAGCGTACGCTGGCTAAATACCTTGAAGCATTTCACAGGTTGACTGGACGGGAAACTGCATGATGACTGAAGTGGGCGCATCGACGTTGACTGTGGTGGATTGGATCATCCTGGTCGTGATGGTGGGGGCCGTGTTAGGCGGAATTGCCCAGGGCTTCCTGCGATCAGCCTTTGCATTGGGCGGATTGTTGCTCGGCCTGGTTCTTGGAGCATGGAATTATTGGCGAATTGCGGCAGTGCTCACTCCCGTTCTCCGTTCTGAAATGATTGCCGACGCGATCGGTTTCCTGCTGATCGCCATTGTTGTGATGGTGCTGGCGGGTCTCCTCGGCGCGATTCTGTCGAAGGCCGTTCAGAAGGTGGGCCTAGGCTGTCTGGATAGTCTGGCCGGCGCGTTCTTCGGCTTTTTCCAGGGAGTTCTCCTAGTGACCGTTTGCCTTCTCGTCACCATGGCGTTCTTTCCCGGTACCCAGTGGCTCACCCAAGCGCGGTTGCCCAGGTATTTCTTCAGCGCCTGTCACCTCGGCGCCAATGTCTCCCCGGACATGCTCGCGAAGCGCATTCGGGGGGAGTTGAACCATCTGGAAAAGGAGTCGCCGGCCTGGATGCATCCAGGAAAAACCGGCGTGTGAATTTACCGGGCCGTAACATGGCCCGATGTGGCAAGCTAATAGAGCAAGAGGTTAATGTGAGACGAGAACTGGACAGCCTGGTTACACAAATGCATTCCAGTGGCATCCGCTACGAGGACGCCGTGCGCGAGTTTAAAAGGCAGTATTTGCGCGAGGTGCTGCTTGCCCACCGGGGGAACCAGTGCAAGGCGGCCGAGGAACTGGGGATACACCGCAACACGCTGAGCCGCACCATGGCGGAACTGGACCTGAGCCTTGCCGAAGTGCGGGCCGGTCTCAAGCGTCCGCCGCGTAGCGAACGTCTTGTTTTTGGAGCGGCGCGCCACGGCTTCCGCCAGGGCTGACGATTCCAACCCAAAGCATGCAAACAATTCGACCCACAGACAAATCGCGCATCGCAGTTCAGCCGGGGTTTGCCTGGGACCGGCAAGATGCCTATTTGTTTGATATCGATGGCACACTGATGCTCTGCCGCGATCGCGTGCATTTTGATTCCGTCGCGTCCAGCATCAAACGCGTGACTGGATTTGAAGTCACGCTGGCCGGGGTCGCGATTCAAGGGAACACCGATACAGGCATCCTGCGCGAGGCCTGCAGCCAGGCAGGCATTCCCGCTGACGTGCTGGAGCCGCAGGTTGCTGCCATTCTCGCGGGAATGTGCGAGCATGTGGCAGAACGGCGCAGTGAATTGAAACTGGAGCTGATGCCGGGCGTGAAAGAAACATTGAGCCACCTGGCCCGGAACGGTGCGCTGCTGGGTGTGGCTACCGGAAACCTGGAGATGATTGGCTGGATCAAGATTGAAGATGCCGGCCTGCGCGAGTGGTTTCGTTTTGGCGGATTCAGCGACAATTTTCCGATCCGCTCGGAACTCGTCGGTCACGCTGCGCGTAAGGCGCATGAACTCATCGGTGCGGGAGGCCGGGTTTGCGTGGTTGGCGACACACCACGCGATATCGAGGCCGCACGCGCTAACGGCCTGCCGGTGATTGCCGTGGCGACGGGTCACTCCTCGTATGATGAGCTGCTGCAACACCACCCGGAGGTTTGCGCGACCTCGTTGGCCGACCTTCTTGCCGCCACGCGGGATATGCCGTGAGAAAGAAAAACACTCGCCCAATCGCGGCGCTGGCAGCCATGCTTTGCACCATGGCTGCGGCCACGGCTCAGCAAGTGCCAACACCCGCGCAGAGCGCCGGGCAAACCGCCGGAAGCACGTCATCCGGTGGCGACAAGAAACAAGAAAAACCCGCCAGCGAACGAGATCGCCGCCACGCAGCGAAGCTTTTCATTGAAGCCACCAAGCTGTTCGAGAAAGAACAGTTTGTTCTCGCTATGCATGATTACGAGCAGGCCGCAGCGTTGGATCCGGGGAATCAGGATTACGCAATCGCAGCCCAGGTGGCGCGTAGCCATGCAGTCACAGCGCTCATACAATCCGCAGCCAAGGCCAGACTGCGGGGAGATAGCGGCGCTGCACGAGCGGCGCTGCAGCAGGCCGTGGAGCTTGACCCGAAAAACCCGGAGGTTGCAGAGCATCTGCAGGAACTTGCCGGCGATGCAGCCACTGAGCCAAAGTCGATTTATGCCGATGCGGCAAGCACGCTGGCCGAAGCTCCGGTATTAGCGCCAGTAGCCGGTTTGCACAGTTTCCACCGGCGTACAGACGCCCGGCAAATGATCGAATCGGTCTTCCGCGCCTACGGAGTTGAAGCGATCGTGGACCAGAGCGTCTCGGCCACTCAGGTAAAGCTGGACCTGGACGATGTGACCTTCAAGCAGGCTGTGAATGCTTTGAGCCTTGTGACCGACTCGTTCTGGGTCCCGCTCGATGAGCATCGCGCCCTGGTGGCCAAAGACACTCGCCTGAACCGCGATCAATTTCTTCGCCAGGAGTTGGAGACGGTCTACCTGCCGGGACTCACGGCCACAGAGATGACGGAGGTAGACAACCTTGCAAAGAATGTCTTCAGTGCGCAGCACGCTTCCCTTGCGCCTACTTCCGGTACCCTCACGCTGCGTGCGCCGACCCAGACCCTCAACGCGTTCAACGCCACGCTCCGCGACCTTCTCGAAGGCCGCAGCCAGGTGCTGCTTGAAGTGAAGATGATCCAACTCGCCCACAGCAGCGCGCGCGACACCGGCGCTCAGTTGCCGCAGCAGATCACGGCATTCAACGTATACGCCGAAGAGCAATCGATACTGAACGCCAACCAATCCCTGGTGCAGCAGATCATCTCCTCGGGACTCGCTGCTCCCGGCGACACACTTGCAATCCTTGGCATCCTGCTTGCCTCAGGTCAGGTCTCAAGTTCCCTATTTTCGAACGGCATCGCTCTATTCGGGAACGGTCTTACAACGTCGGGCTTATCGCCGGGCCCGGCAACTCTCAACCTGAATCTGAACTCTTCCGACTCCCGCGAACTCGACGAACTTCAATTGCGCCTCGGCGATGGCGAAGAGGGCACGGTGAGTGACGGTACGCGTTATCCCATCCTCACCTCGACCTATTCGAACCTCGGAGCAGGCGGCGTCAATATCCCCGGACTTACCAGTGCCGGTAGTTCCAGCAGCCTTACATCGTTGCTTTCATCGCTTCAAGGAACAACTCCCGAGATACCGCAGGTGCAGTATCAGGATCTGGGGCTCACGCTGAAAGCGACTCCCAAGGTGATGCGCAATGGCGACGTGGCTCTGACGCTGGACATGAAGCTGACAGCGCTGGCTGGACAGCTAGTGAATAGCGTGCCGGTCCTCAACAATCGCTCATTTTCCGGGGTGGTCACGTTGAGAGAAGGCTCTGCCGTGGTAGTTGCCGGCGAACTGGATGAAAGTGAAAGCCGCGCACTGAGCGGGACGCCCGGCGTTGCCGACATTCCCGGGTTAAACAACGTCTCCACCAACAACACGCAAAAGGACTATGCAACGCTGCTCATCATCATGACGCCCCACGTAATACGCGGGCCTCAGTCATCAGGGCATTCACCCATGTTCCGCATCGAACGAGGCGTGCAGGCCCAGTAAAGAACTCTTCAGCCATGTTGGGCTGCGATGCCAAAAAGGTGCCCCCGCGCATCGAGCCCCAGTGCGTTTTCGGCCTAAGTGCTTACGGTTGTGAGGATGTCTGCGGCCTCCCAGCCATTGTGCAAAAAACGCTCAATGGATGGGGCACCGAGTTCTGTTAGGCACTTGGTTCGGATTACTGGGCTATCCCATCCAGTTTGGATTGGTAATCGACGATCTGCTTGATCGTCTCGTAAGGCACGCCGCCGATCGGCACCGGGCGGCCATTCACCATCAGTGTGGGCGTCTGGTTGATGTTCAGGCTTTGTGCCAGCTTGACCGATGCCTGCACCTGCGCCCCAACTTCAGGTGTCGCTGCGCACGCGGCCACCTTCGCCGGATCGAGGCCCGCCTTGGTTACGGCACTGTTCAACGTAAGCGTGGCACCGTCCTGTGTTGCAAGTCCCTCCTGAGCATCGAACACGGCTCCTGCGTATTGGAAGAAGGCGCTGCTGCCGCCCAACTTAGTTACGCACACACCGTAGGACGCAGCGGTGGCTGAAGCAGGATGGATGCGCGACAACGGGAAATTCTGAAACACGATGCGCGCCTTTGGAAAATCGACGGCCAGCTTGTCCATGTTGGCCTGCGCTTCTTTGCAATGCGGGCACTGGAAATCGGCAAACTCCACTAGTTCCAAATCCTTTGACGCGGAACCGCGATAGGGCCCGTCGGCGCTCTGCTGCAGTTGGGTCCTGTAGTCGGCGTAAGGATGTTCTCCGAAGGGGATGATTTCATCTCCGGCAATGATGTGCTTCCCATCGGGCAGGACAAAGAACAGGAGACCCGTGGACTTCTGTTTGCCGGCCTTGTCGCCGACATAAACGATCACCTTGCTCACGCCTTCTACCGGTGTCTTCTCGATTGCTTCCACCTGCCATATGCGATTTTCGTCGTAACCCCAACTGGTCTGGAGAAACGCGTTGACAATATCCTTTGAAGGACTGGACGCGGTGAAATTCGCGGGATCCGGGTTTGGAAACGCCGGCGGTGCCGCCGGGGCCGGAGCTGATGGCGTCTGTGCCGGCGCTGGAGGAACCTGTTGCTGGGCTGTGGCTTTGAAGATCAATAGGGACAAAATACCCAGCGCGACGGCGCTGGAAAGGCGGGCAAACGGACGAATCAAGCTGAATCTCCTCAATGGCGGAAAAACCTACCTTTTAGCTTATACCTGAACCTTGACGGCGATGGGAAATCGGCGGCCCATGCCGAACGACTTGGAAGTGACCTTCAAAACCGGTGCTGCCTGCTGCCGCTTATACTCTGACCGCTCCACAAGATGCACCACATGTTGGACGAGATCGATGGGCAATTCGTGTGCCCGTGCAATGCACTCCGGCGTCTTGTAGTGCTCGACATAGGCCTCGATAATGGGGTCAAGCACCTCATACGGCGGCAGCGAGTCAGTATCCCTTTGATCGGGCCGCAGTTCCGCCGACGGGGGCTTTTCAAGAATCGACTGTGGAATCACTTCGCGCTCGCGATTGAGCCAGTGTGAAACAGCGTATACGCGCGTCTTCACCAAATCGCCAATTACCGCCAGCGCTCCCACCATATCGCCGTAGAGGGTGCAGTAACCCACTGCCATCTCCGACTTGTTTCCCGTGGTGAGCACCAATGCCGAGAATTTGTTGGAGAGCGCCATCAGCAAATTTCCGCGAATGCGCGACTGGATGTTTTCTTCCGTGATGTCGGGTTCGAACCCTGTAAACAGCGTGCCGAGCGCTTCGGTGTATTCCTTGAAAAGGCCGCTGATAGGAATGATCTCGAATCGAATGCCCAGGTTGGCGGCCAGCTTGCGGCTGTCATCGATTGAGCCCGCGGAGGAATAGGGGCTCGGCATGCCGACGCCGAGCACATTCTCAGGGCCGAGCGCCTCCGCAGCGATGGCCGCGACCACCGCTGAATCGATGCCGCCGCTCAGAGCGACAAGGACCTTGCGAAACCCGCATTTGCGCACATAATCGCGCGTTCCGAGCACCAGGGCGCGGTACGCAGCTTCCGTGTCATTGGCTTGCGGTTCTGCAATCGGCGACGCCTTGAATGGATCCACGACGAGCAAATCCTCTTCAAATGAGGTTGCCTGCGCAATCAACTCGCCGCTTGCATTCAGGGCGAGAGACGAGCCGTCAAATACGAGGCTGTCGTTGCCGCCCACCTGGTTGCACATCAGCACCGGCACCTTGTCCCGCCGGGCCATGGCGGACAGCATCTCGCGGCGAATTTCGCGCTTCGAATGCCAAAAAGGCGACGACGACAAGTTGATATGAAGGTCCGGGTTCTGGCGCATCAACTCCTCGATGGGATCGATGGAGTAGAGCCGGCGCGGCCAGAAGTTCTTGTCGTTCCAGGCGTCTTCGCAAATGGTGATGGCGAGGCGAACTCCGTCCAGCTCGACTACTCGCTGGGACTTTGCCGGAGAGAAATATCGCTGCTCATCAAACACGTCGTAGAAAGGCAATAGGCGCTTGTGCTGTTCCAGGAGCAATTCGCCTTTATCCACCAGAACGGCGGCGTTGACTGCCGGTTTACCCGCGTCAGCCGACGCAGGCAGCGCTACACCCGCCGCCACCGCACAGGAAAGTCCGCTGGTGGCTGCGGCCAACTCATTCACGGCGGTCCGGCAACGCGCCAGGAAGCTTGGTTTCTCAAGGAAATCAGCGGGAGGATATCCGCAGATGGCAAGCTCAGAGAACACGGTGAGGCGTGCCCCCAGCGCCGCAGCGCGCTTGCTGGCCGCGATGATTTTTTCAAGATTGCCAGTGAAATCCCCGACGGTTGGATTGATCTGGGCGAGAGCGATCTTCACCTCTACAGTTTAATCCCCGCCCCGCTCTAGGCGGTATCCACATATAGCTGGAGTCTGAGCCAAGCGCATGCCAGAGCTGTGCAAGCTCGGAAGGCTTCGATGTTTCGGCAGTAGCGGGTGCTGAAGCGGCGGAACTGCTTGAGGCGATTGAAGCAGCGTTCGATGAGATTTCGCTGTTTGTACAGGGTGCGGTCGTAGCTGCGGGGCTGTCTCCAGTGCCGTCGTGGCGGGATCACGGCAACCGCACCCAGCGCTTCGATCATAGTGACGATCTCGGTCGAATCGTAGCCCTTGTCTGCAATCACGGCTTCGGCTCGTTGCCCTTCCAGCAAGCTGATTGCCTGGGCGTATTCGGCGGCCTGCCCGGCTGTGATGCGGAAGGCTACCGGCAGGCCAGTTTCGTCAGCCAGCAGATGGACCTTGGTGCTCAATCCACCTCGGGAACGCCCCAGAGCCTTGTCTTCGGAGCCCCTTTTTGCGGCCCGTGGCCGCCTGCTGGTGCGCCCGTACGATGGTTGAGTCGATCATCAGGTATAGATTCTTCTTGTCCGCCACCAGGTCGGCGAAGATGCGCTCCCACACGCCAGACCGCGCCCAGCGCATGAACCGCGCATGCACGCTCTTGTACTTGCCGTACCGCTCCGGAAGATCATGCCAGCGGGCTCCGGAACGAAGCACCCACAAAACCCCGTTCACGAACTGGCGGTTGTCGGCCGCAGTACGGCCAACATGCTCCACTCGACCAGGAAGCGTGTCCTTGATCCGCTCCCACTGACCTTCGCTCAACTCATATCGACTCGCCACACCATAACTGCAACATTTAAAACCACCGCCGCAAAGTCTATATGTGGATACCGCCTAGAGCTCGGGAATCGCGTACGCGTCGAGGGTCAGAAACTGTTGAATGTTGGGGTCGGGGGACACCATAAATGCCGAGAGAGGCCCGAAGAAGGCTGCACGGCCCTGGTGCAGGAACAGCACCGTATCGGCGAGGCGTTCTGCAAAGCGCATATCGTGCGTAACCACAATGCTGGTAAAGCCAAGTTGGCGTTTAAGCCGCTGAATCAGGGTTCCCAGGCGGCGGGCGATGATGGGGTCAACCATCGTCGTCGGTTCGTCGTAAAGCACCACTTCAGGCTGTGCTGCAAGCGCTCGGGCGATCGATACGGCGCGGCGGCGTCCGGTGGACAGGCTGGCCGGTAGCTCGCTTTCCACGTCCTTGGCTCCAACCAGGCCAATGAGCCGTTCGACGATCTGCTGAATCTGCTCTTCGTCGAGGCCGCCGCGTTCGCGCAGCGGAAAGGCAACGTTCTCCCCGACGGTGAGCGAATCGAACAATGCGCCATTTTGAAAGACCATGGTGACCCGCTTGCGAATGGCCTGCATGCCTTCTTCAGAAAGGCCGTTGATCTCTTCGCCCTCGACACGGATCGATCCGACCTGCGGTTTGAGAAATCCCATCAGGATGCGCAGAGCCACGGATTTTCCCACACCGCTTCGGCCAAGAATGCAGAGCGTCTCTCCCCGGTTTACGGTAAAGCTCACATTGTCCAGTACCTTGTGTTCTCCAAACGAAATGGAGACATGGCTGAACGAGACCAGGGGCACAGACGATCCATTGGCAGGCTTCGGAACATCGGGAACCTGCGCCTCCTCGATCATCTCGGGAAGCATCTCGGGAAGTTCCGGAATGGGCTCGCTATCAGACACCTTAGGTTCAGCTTACCCGATGGGAGTTCGCCAGAATAGCCTCCGCTCGGCCCAAGTCCTCCGGCGTGTTGACGTTTTTGAACCAGAAGACGGCGGGCAGGCCGGCCGGGTGGGCAACTTGGCCGGATTGGACCAGCAACTCGACGGGAAGCACCGAAAGCGGCTGCCTGCTTTGCGCCGCAGCGGCCTTGAATGCCGAAAAACATCCTCTCTCGCCGCCCTTGAGCGACGCTTCGAGCGCGGGCAAAGCCACGCGATCCACAACGGCCGGAAAGGTTTGCGCGTAGCCGTTGACCGACGGAACTGTAACGGCTCCCCCCGCGACCCGCGCATGGTGCAGCAGAAAGCTGACCAGTGAGGCTGGCAGGAGCGGCAGATCGATGGGAAGAAACACTGCGTGCCGGGCAGAAGTGGAGACCAGGGCGGAACAGATGCCCGCCAGCGGGCCACGGTCCGGATGGGCGTCCTGAATCACCGGCGCGAAGGCCGAGAGGGAGCTTCGTGAGCCGGCGATCGAGGCGTCGAGGCCTGCCTGGTGCAGGATCCCGAGTGCGTAAGCGATGAGCGGTTGGCCGGCCAATCGAATCAAGGCCTTGTCCGCGCCCATCCGGCTACTCTGCCCTCCGGCTAGAACAAAGCCCGCTGCGTCTTCTCTCGCATCGGTCTGTGCGCATTTTGCCGCGTCTTTTCGAACCTCGGGGCCGTTCTCCGGCTCAATCAACGCCCGATCTCCTCCAGAAAGCGAATGATCGATTCGATGCCGAGTTCAAAATTTCGGATGTGGAATTTCTCGTTGGGTGCATGGAGATTGTCGTCGGGAAGGCCAAAGCCCATCATCACGCTCGGCAGTCCCAGATGGCGTGCAAAATCTCCCACGATGGGGATCGAGCCACCCGAGCGGATAAACACCGTATCCTTTCCCCAGACCTCGTGGAGTGCCCGTGTAGCCGCCTGGATGTACGGATTGTCCACGGGAATCAGGCAGGGATCGCCGGAGTGAATGAGCCGTACGTCAACATCGACGCCTGGGGGCGCAATCTTCTCAACATAGCTCTTGTACTGGGCAAATGATTTGGCAGGTGTCATGCCCGGAACCAGCCGCATGGAGACCTTGGCCACCGCCTTGGCGGGAATTACCGTCTTTGCGCCGGCTCCTGTAAACCCGCCGGGAATTCCGTGCACGTCCAGCGTGGGCCGGGCCCAGGTGCGTTCGAGCACGCTGAATCCAGCCTCGCCGACCAGTTGCTTCGAGCCCACCTCGGCAATGCGGTACTGCTCCTCGTCGAAGGGCAGGCTTCGCCACGCGGCAAGCTCCTGCTTGCTCGGCGGGATGATGTCGTCGTAGAAACCCGGGATGAGGATGTGACCGTTTTCGTCCTTGAGGTGAGTGAGGATCTGCGCCAGCGCGAAAAACGGATTGGGCGCCGCACCGCCATACATGCCGGAGTGGAGATCGGTCTTCGCTCCGCGGACTTCGAGTTCCGTGTAAATCATTCCGCGCAGGCCAACACACAAAGTCGGCAAACCGGGTGCGAATAGCTCCGTATCGGACACGAGAGCAAAGTCGGCTTTCAACTCGGCCGGCTTTGAGGCCACGAAGTTCGCAATTCCCTCTCCTCCCACTTCCTCTTCGCCTTCAAACAGGACGCGCACGTTCAGAGGCAGAGAGCCCTTCGCCAGCAGAGATTCAAGGGCTTTCACCTGCGCCCAGACCTGGCCCTTGTCGTCCACGGCACCGCGAGCATAGAGGTTGCCATTGCGCTCTGTGGGCTCAAAAGGTGGAGAGAGCCACTCGTCCAGCGGGTCGGGCGGCTGTACATCGTAATGGCCATAGATGAGCACGGTCGGCTTGCCGGCGGCGTGCAGCCACTCGGCGTACACAAGCGGGTGGCCTTCCGTTTCAATGAGCCGGACCTTCTCCATGCCGACGCGCTTGAGTTCTGCGACCAGTATGTCGGCCGCACGGCGGCAATCGTCATTATGCTCAGGTAGAGTCGAAATTGACGGAATGCGCAGAAGGTCCTTCAGCTCGTTCAGAAAGCGGGAATGGTTCTCTTGGGCAAAGGCAACAGCAGGTGAAGACATGAAGGGCGCTCCTCTAAAATGATTCTTTAGTCAACAGAAGAGTATAGGCGCTTCACTTAACCCGGTCGTCCGAAAGGCTCTGCAGAGTGCGGAAACAACGAGGTGGTTTACCCTGCGGCAGAACGCGCGGCCTTCTCATCCTTGCGTCCGTGGTCTTTTTTTGGGCGACGGCATCGGCTCAGACGCGGAAAGAAAGTCCAACCTTCGCGCGGGTCAACAGCTTCGGAATCTTCACTGCATATTCGAATGATTCCAGCCACATTCTTCTGGGCGAAGCGGAAGACCGCAAGCTGCTAAACTTCGGCGCCAGCTATAGCCGGCGGCTGCTTCTGAATCAGTCGGTGAATCTCCAGTTCAACGTGGAGATCATGCCTCTGGTGCTCGAAGGCGACCCCAGCGACCACATCACCGTGACCTGGAATCAACCCTCACCTTTCCCGCCCGTCGACACGACGGTCATTCCGTACACAGCGTGCCGCGACTCTTCGGGCACAGGCACCGTCACGGCCGATGGCGTCGTTTACACCTTCAACTACGCGAACCAATGTGGCCGTCGATGGTCAAAGGGCGAAGCGATGTCGCCGTTCGGCCTGCGATTGAACATCCTTCCGCGCAAAAAGATGCAGCCTTTCCTGGTTGGCCACGGCGGATACATGTACACCACGCAACGGGTTCCAGTGCCCAATTCGGGCTCTTTCAACTTCACGTTCGACGGCGGAATCGGAGTTGAAGTCTATCGCTCGCGAACAAAGTCGGTCAGTTTGGAGTACCGCTACCATCACTTCTCCAACAACAACACGGCAGCCGCGAATCCGGGGGTAGATAACGGGCTGTTCCAGGCTACGTATTCTTTCGGACGTTAGTGGCTGTTTCTTTGCGCGCGCGGTGAACCCAGCGTTCACTGGATGTCTATGCAGATTGAGGCACCGCGAACTTCCTGAAAACCGCAAATCCCTCGACTGCGATTGGCGCAAAGTACGCGCCAACCTCCGCTCAGGATGACAGTCTGTTTGAGATGCCAATTCTTAGGATGACAGCTTGTTTAAGACGCGCGCTTCTGGAGACAGACATTAGTAGCGGGCGACCTTTGGATCGACTTCAACGGACCACGTGTCGATGCCGCCACGCAGAGACTGCACCCGCTCAAATCCCTGGTTACGCAACCACACCGTGACATTCATCGAGCGGACACCCGAATGGCAGAACACGACCAGGTGCTCTTCGGGATCCAGTTCCTGATTGGCGCGCGACGGAATATCGCCCATGGGCATCAAGATGCTGCCCTCGATTCGCGCGGTCTGGAACTCCCAAGGCTCGCGCACATCGATGAGGCGGATCTTGTTTTCGCGGAGCAGCTCCGCGGTTTCGGCTGCCGAGATTTCGTAGTCGAGCATGCTTCCAGTTTACGGCAATTCCTGCGTTATTGGGTCCTTTCGTCGTGCAAGGTCGCCGCTCCCCGATGGTCGCGTCGACATGAGTGCGGTGGCTCCGGAGTACAGCTACTCAGGAATTGCGATCGCCCGGACACTCGCATCATTTCGGCCAGACGTGCAGGACGAAGTGCCATCAGGGATCATCCGACCGCCCGGAGGCTGACGTTGACGTGGAATCGTTGCTAAACGTAATTCTGCAGACTGTCCATTTTTGAACGCTTGCACCCGATTCTGTACACTTCTGTGATCAGCCGCTCGGATAAGTCACTGATTCTGAGCAGCGCTCTCCGAAGACGAATCGGAACTGGAATTGCTGTACCAGAGATGACAATCTGCGTGGTTGGAGGTCTTCCCTGTGATGCTCTTTCAGGATCTCACCTTTGCTCTCCGACAGCTTCTCAGGCACCGTGTCTACGCGCTGACGGCGATCTTGTCGATGGCGCTCGGTATAGGCGCAACCGCTGCCGTCTACAGCGTTCTCTATGGCGTCCTCATTGACCCATATCCGTATCGCGACGCTGATCGACTCGCCTTCGTCACAATCCACAGTAAGCAGGGTCGCGGCGAAATCCCCTTCACGCTTGCTGAACTTGACCAGCTCCGCCAAACCAAATCCGTCGAGGATGCCCTTGCTCAGAACGATGAGAGCATGATGGCTACGGATGGCGAGATTCCGCAATCGGTCAAGGTGCTCGAAATCTCTGGCAGTGGCTTTCAGGTACTCGGAGCCCCGCCGCTTATGGGCCGGGTTTTCACCGCCTCAGAAGCCCGCGAGGGTGTCGCACCTCCTCCCGTTGCCGTGATCAGTTACCTGTTCTGGCGGTCACACTTTGCCTCCGATCCCAACGTGCTTGGGAAAGTTCTCGAGCTCAATCAGCACAAATACACGGTGATCGGCGTCGTGGGTCCCCGGTTTACGTGGCATGACTCCGAGGTTTATTTGCCCATGCCCGCCGGCATGGATCCCAAGCGGCGATTCGAGACGCTTTTGCGGCTCAGACCCGGAGTCTCCACCACCGCTGCGGCAAGCGAGTTAAACGGTATCACTGAGCAAATTCGTCACGCAGAACCTCAAATGCTGCCGAAGGATGGCTACACAATCCAGGTCGAGACACTGAATGACTGGCTGCTCGGCCAGTTCAAAGGCACCCTGTTAGTCCTCTTTGCCGCTGTGGCGCTCTTGCTCCTCATCGGTTGCGGCAATGTTTCCATTCTGATGCTGGCTCGCGGCACGGCACGCTTGCAGGAGCTGGCGACACGCCTTGCAGTGGGCGCTTCCCGCCCGCGCATCATTCGCCAACTGCTCACTGAATCCGTGATGCTGGCCGTGACTGGAGGTGCGCTCGGTATGGCGATGGCCTATGCAGCGATCCATTTTATTGTTGGCCTGCTGCCGGAATACTCCATACCGCACGAGGTGGTTATTCACCTCAATGTTCCTGTGCTCCTCTTCAGCACCGCGGTCTCGGTCTTGATCGGGATTCTCGCCGGACTCTCCCCTGCTCTGCAATTCTCGAGCCCTCATATCAGCCAGATGGTGCAGTCCTCGGGAACGCGCAGCACAACGTCTTATGGTGCGCGCACCCGGGCGGCGTTGATTATGGGGCAAATCGCGCTCACCGTGCTGATGTTGGCCGGCGCAGGAGCCGCCATGCGCGACTTTCTGCAGGCTTACACTTCCCAGCTTGGTTTTGAAACCCACAATATCCTGATGCTCAATCTGGCATTTCCCGAAAAGACATTCACTACCTGGCAGGCTGGTGTCAGCTATCACGATGCCCTGCTCGAAACAGTCAAAGCAACGCCAGGGGTTTTGTCCGCCGCGATCTCCCTCACTGGAACTCCGCCGAATGGCCGCTGGTTGCAGCCCATTGCGGTCGTGGGCGGCAGTCTCGATAATGGCCTGCAGAGCAACGTCGCATTGATCAGCGCAGACTACTTTTCCGTTCTCCGCGTTCCGGTGCTTGCGGGACGAACCCTCACGCGTGAAGAGGTCAATCGCGGGGCTCATTTCGCATGTGTCAGCAAAACCTTTGCGGCTCGTTACTTCGCCGGCGCCAATCCTATTGGAAGAATGATTCTGCCCACCCGCCTGTCTGAGCTGCCCAGCGATCTCATTACGGCTCCAAATCTGAAGGATCCGTTCCAGATCATCGGTGTTGTTGGCGATGTGCGCAACGATGGCCTGCACCGTCCCACTCTGCCCGAAGTGTATATTCCGTCATCGGCAGTTACCGCACCGGGAGCTACGATTCTCGCTCGTACCGCAGGCAATCCAGCGTCGCTCGTTCATGCCATCAGCGTGAACTTCCGTGCTCTCAATCAGAACCAGGCAATTTATAGAGCCATCAGCTTCGATGAGTTTTTCTCGATGTTCGTCTGGTCGCACGAGCGCTTCATCGCGGCTTTGTTCGGCGTCTTCTCCTTCGTTGCGCTTGGCCTCGCGGCGATTGGAATTTCGAGCGTGGTGGCCTACTCGGTGGAGCAGCGGACCCGCGAATTCGGTATCCGCATGGCGCTTGGAGCTCCGCACTGGAACGTTGTGTTTCTCACGCTAGGTTCGACGGCGCGCACTACGGGAGCCGGCTTGGTTCTGGGAATCCTCTTGAGCGTCTGTCTCAGCAATTCTGTGCAGCGGTGGACAGAGAGCAGTATGCGCGATGCCTCGGTGCTGGGCATTATTTCCATCGTGTTCTTGTTGGCCTCAGGCATCGCCTGCGTCATGCCTGCGCGCCGAGCAACGCGTGTTGATCCAGCGATTGCGTTACGAGACAACTGATTCAGACCTGCCGTTGCCCGGGTGGTGACCGGCTCATGCGCCCGGATTCGGCAAAAGGAACTCTTCTCACACAGATCGCAACAGAGAAGGTCCCGGTGCATCGCGCAGTTCGGCGTCTGGCTCATTCGCATCTTCACCCCGCAGACGATACTCTAATAAGAAGCGATGCCCCCGATCCTCAATGCACAGTCCGTGACCAAGCAGTTTGGCGCGATTCCGCTCTTTCGTGACATTTCGCTCACGGTAGACGACGGAGCGCGCATCGGGCTGATCGGCCCCAACGGGGCGGGCAAGTCCACGCTGCTGGCCATTCTGGCCGGCCAGGTCGAGCCCGATGCCGGCGAACTAGCCGTGCGCAAGCGGGCCCGGGCCGCGTATGTGCCCCAGGATTCGCGGTTTGCAGCCGGCCTGAGCATCCGGCAAGTGCTTGAAAATGCTCTGGCGACTGCTCATGTGCTTGAAAGCGAACGCGAGGGCAGGCTGCGCGAGCTTTCAGGCCGGGCTGGATTCGTGAACCTTGACGCTGCGGCGGCCGAGCTCTCCGGCGGATGGCGCAAGCGGCTGGCCATCACCGAAGCCCTGGTGAGCGACCCCGAAGTGATGCTGCTGGATGAGCCCACCAACCACCTGGATCTGGCCGGGATTGAGTGGCTTGAGGAACTTCTCACGGCATCGCAGTTCGCGGCCGTGACGGTGAGCCACGATCGCTATTTTCTCGAATCCACTTCGAGCGAAATTATTGAGCTAAACCGCGTATATGCCGACGGGCTGCTGCGCGTGAAGGGCAATTTCAGCCGCTTTCTCGAAGAGCGGCAGGCCTATCTCGAGTCGCAGAGCCGCCAGCAGGAGAGTTTGCGCAACCAGGTGCGGACGGAGATTGAATGGCTGCGACGCGGACCCAAGGCGCGCACCACAAAATCCAAGGCACGCATCGATACGGCCAACGCCATGATCGGCCAACTCGCCGCCCTGGATGCCCGCACCAGCGTGAGCACTGCCGGCATCGACTTTGACGCGACGCAACGGAAAACCAAGCGGCTGGTTGAGTTTACCGATGTGGCCTCCGACCTCGGCGGGCGAAGAATTTTCAGCGGCCTCAACTTCATTTTGACGGCGGGCATGAAAGTCGGCCTGGTGGGGCCAAACGGCAGCGGAAAAACCACCCTGCTTCGATTGCTCCGCGGCGAGATCGAACCCGCCGAAGGAGACATTCGCCGCGCCGAAGCGCTGCGGCTGGTCTATTTCAGCCAGATGCGCGAACTGGACGAGAGCCTGACGCTGCGCCGCGCCCTCGCGCCCGAAGGCGATGCGGTCATTCACCAGGGACGCACCGTACATGTGGCCAGTTGGGCGGCGAGATTCCTTTTCACCGGCGAGCAACTGAACCAGCCGGTCCGAAATCTGAGCGGCGGCGAACGCGCGCGCGTCCTCATCGCAAAGCTCATGCTGGAGCCGGCAGACGTGCTGCTGCTGGACGAGCCGACCAACGACCTGGACATTCCGACGCTGGAGATCCTGGAAGAGAATCTGCTCGATTTTCCCGGCGCGCTGGTGCTGGTGACGCACGATCGCTATTTGCTGAATCGTGTCGCCTCGACCGTGGTGGGACTGGATGGCAGAGGCCATACGGGGCGTTTCGCCGATTACGCGCAATGGGAGACGTGGATCGATGAGCAGGACGAAGGCGCGGAAAACGCTTCGAATCCAACGGGTGCAAGTCGACGCGGTGGAATTGAATCGGCAGCAGAACCAGGGACTGGCGCTCTCCAGAGGAAGAAGCTTTCGTACATGGAAGCTCGCGAGTTTGCCACGATTGAAAAGGTGGTGGAAGAATCGGATGCGCGTTTGGCGGCGGCCCGCGACCGCATCGACGATCCGGCGATTGCTACCGACGCAGGCGAATTGCAAAATGCGCTGGCGGAACTTGATCAGGCTCAGCACGAGAACGATGCGCTCTATGCCCGATGGGCTGAACTAACTGAAAAGGCTGGTTAGACCGGCATTCCCACGTGGTAGAAGATAAGTTGTGGCGGTGAACAGCCTGACCAGTGGCCCAGGCACAAACGGAAGAAGTGATATCGGAAAGCAATATGCAGAGCGCAGTCAAGGTCCTGATCGTCGAAGATGAACCCCATGCTCTTATGGGGCTTGCGGAGCTCATCTCCGGGTGGGGATACCGGACTGAGACGGCGCGCGACGGCATCGAGGGCTGGGAAAAGGCGCTGGTCTTTGAACCGGGCATTGTGGTGACCGACCTGAAGATGCCGCGTCTCGACGGCATCGGCCTGCTGGCCAAACTGGCAGATGACGGCTCGGGGACCCATTCCAATGTGGCCGTGGTGCTGCTAACCGCGCAGGGCTCCATCCAGATGGCCGTGGACGCCATGAAGATGGGCGCCTACGATTTTTTGCAGAAACCGGTTGACGCCGCCCGGTTGCGCACGATTCTAGCCAATGCCACGCGGCAGCGCGAGACGACGATCGAGCTCGAAATTGCGCGGCGGCGGCTGCGCGAGACCGGCATACTTGGCTCCATGGTGGGCAGTTCTCCGGCCATGCACGATATCTTCGGCTTGATCGAACAGATTGCACCTTCCAATGTCTCGGTGCTGATCACCGGAGAAAGCGGCACCGGCAAGGAGATGGTGGCGCGGACGCTGCATGACCTGAGCACGCGCAAATCGCGGCCCTTTGTCGCAGTCAATTGCGCGGCCATGCCCGAGACGCTCATCGAAAGTGAGCTCTTCGGCCATGAGAAGGGCTCCTTCACGGGCGCAGTCGAGCGGCGCGCAGGCTGCTTTGAGCTGGCCACCGGGGGCACGCTGCTTCTCGACGAGATCGGCGACATGCCTGTGGGCACGCAAGCGAAATTGCTGCGCGTTCTCGAGGAGCGGAAACTCCGCCGCCTCGGCGCCCGCACCGAGCAGGAGGTCGATGTGCGCGTGCTGGCAGCCACCAACAGCGATCCCGACGAGGCTGTCGCGCGAGGAGCGCTGCGCAGCGATCTCTATTACCGGCTCAACGTATTTCACATCCACATGCCGCCGCTGCGCCAGCACATCGAAGACCTGCCGGCCATGGCGGAAGCCATGGTGCGCGAGATGAATCAGAAGCACGGCCGCCGGGTTTCCGGTGTCGGACCGTCGATTCTGGACCGGATGATGGCCTATGACTGGCCGGGGAACGCCCGCGAGCTGCGCAATACCATTGAGCGAGCAGTGATTCTCTGCCCTGACGGCGCTCCGCTTGACGCAGCGCATCTGCCGCCCAGCTTCGGCAAAGGGCAAGCGCCTGCCGCGCCGGTGTTCGATGCCAACGTGCTGCCCATGAGGGTGGGCACCACTGTCAGCGAGGCCGAGCGGCTGCTCATCCTGCGTACCCTCGAATCAACCGGCCAGAACAAGACGCGCGCCGCCGAGATTCTGGGCGTGAGCCTGAAGACGCTGCACAACAAGCTCAAGGAATACAGCCAGGCGCGCGAGGACCAGCCGGCTGAAGGCGCCGAGCGATGCGACTGAAGACCAAACTCGTACTGGCAATCACGAGCCTGGTATTCCTCATTTCCGGCGTATTGTCGCTGGTTTACGTGAGCCAATTGCTCGATGCGGCGATCAAGCAGTCCTACGACACCAACAAGATGGTGGCCAACCAGGTCCGGTTTGCGCTTCAAAACGCGCTCGAAACCGGCCTGAAGGACCACAAGGTCAACCCCAACAATCCTGCCGAACTGCGCAACCTTGAAGCAGAAGCGATTCGCGACGATGCGGCCTTGCAACGCCGTGTTGGATTCAGTCAACCGCTACTCTCTTACCGTCTACGACATCAACATCGGCGACAGCCAGGCGCGCACGTTGCTCAGCACCAATCCCGCCAACGAGGACAAACCGGTTCCCGTTGCGTCAGAACTACAGCCAACTGCTCAACGCCAATCCCGTTCAGTTGATGCAGGAAGTTTTTGGGCCTCCGGAAGTCTTCGATGTGGTCGTTCCGCTCGATCGCAATGGCGAACCCTTTGCCACGGTGCACGTGGGAGCGCGCACGACGTTGCTGCACGCAGTGTATGCGCCATGGCTTGCCGAGGCGCTGACGCTGATGGGCTTCGCGTTAGGAACGGCCCTGATCGTCGCTTTCCTGCTGAGCAACCTGGCGCTCAGGCCACTCGAAGAGATCAGCATGCAGCTCGACTACTGGACCGCGGCCAGCGAAGAAGCAGGCGAAATTGAAACAGTGCCCATGCTGGACACTCCCCAGCGAGTCTCCACGAAGATCGAGAGGATCGGTCAGCGCATGCGCAACGTCGAGGAGGTATTCGCCGCCCTCAAAGAAAACCTCGATCAGTTTCTCAGCAATTTGCAGGACGGAATTCTATTGTTCACAGCCGACGGTCGAGCCGTTCTGGTCTCTGAAGCGGCCCGGCGCTTCCTGCACGTTGACAAAGGGCAGATCCTCGGCCTGCATGCGCGCGAAATCTTCGAGCGCTCCACCGTGCTCGGCCGCACCTTGCGCGATGCATTCGACGCCGGAATCACTCTGGTACAGGAAGACGTCCAAACCGAGACGGGTCGCCGGATTCAAGCGTCTCTCGACTTCATCCACGATGACAACGCGCGCCAGGGACTGGGTGCACTGGTCACTCTGCACGACCTTGAATCGGTGCAGGAAATTGAGTCTGAGCTGGAGCTGTCGCGTCGCATGGCCTCGATCGGACGGCTTACATCCGGCGTCGGCCACGAGGTCAAGAATCCCATTAACGCTATCGTGGTGCACCTTGAGTTGCTCAAAAACAAGCTGGGGAGCGAAAATGAGCCCGCGGCCCGTCATCTTGAGGTCATCGATGCCGAAATTCATCGCCTTGACCGCGTGGTGCAAACCCTGGTCGACTTCTCGCGCCCGGTGGAACTCCAACTGCGAGAACAAGATCTCCGCCAGGTGTTCGGCGATGTTCTAGCCCTGGCCGCCGAAGAACTTTCGACCCGGAACGTAACGCTTGAGGGGTCTTTTCCGTCCAATGTTCTGGTGGCCAATGTGGATGCCGACCTGCTGAAGCAGGCGGCATTGAACGTGATTCAAAATGGGGCACAGGCCATGCCGGGGGGTGGAACTCTACGGGTAGTCCTGGAAGAGCACAAGAAGACGGCCGTGCTGCGCATTGCCGACGAGGGAACCGGCATTCCCGACGAAATCCGCGACAAGATTTTCGATCTCTACTTCACGACCAAGAGCGAAGGTAGCGGAATCGGCCTGGCGATGACATATCGCATTCTGCAATTGCATCATGGCAGCGTGGAAGTACAATCAAGAGAGGACCGAGGTACGGAGTTCCTTCTGCGAATTCCACTCGCCGCTTCGGAATGGGGACGCCGGCATCTGCAGCCGGCGAGCATGGAAAGTATGGAAGGGTTCGTTGGATGAAAACGCATCTCAGGGGCGTTGCGTTGGTGCTGCCATTGATACTCACGGCGTGTGAGCACAAGTCCCATCAAATCGCTAGCCAGCCTCTTGCTCCGCCTATCGTGGATACGCCTCCGGCGAATCCTGCGCCTCCGCCTGCCGAACTGCCGCCACCGGTGGTTTCAGTACCCGGCCAGACGACCGCTCCACAAAATACCGCACAGACGCAGCCGCCTGAGCAAACCCCGAAGCCCAAGGTCCACCATAAAAAGCCGACGACGACCAAAGATCCGGAGCAAGCCTCGACCGCGACCCCCGAGGTGAGCGCAATTGGCCAGCTTTCGCCTGGAGACCCGGCCGATCTGCAGAAGCAGACCGAATCGTCGATTGCCTCAACCGAACGCGGCCTCAGCGAGATTACCCGCACGCTGAGTGACCAGGAGCAGAAGACAGCCGCGCAAATCCGGGAGTTCATCAAGCAAGCCAAGGCCGCGCTCGCCTCGAGCGATGTGGATGGAGCTCACACCCTCGCCGTCAAGGCCAAAGTGTTGCTTGGCGAAATCACCACCCAGTAGCCGCAGCCCGCTACTTCCCTGCCGTGATTGTCTTTCGACCTGCTAACAGCGCCTCGTGTGTTGAATCGAAAGTTCGTTGCAGAAATCGAAGGTGCCAACTGCGGGTTCTTCGCCTGGCTTCTCTCGCTCAGAATGACAGCCTCATTTTTGGCCGCTCAGGATGACAGCTCTTTTATTTAGCGAATTTAAGACTCAAGAACCTAGTGTGGTGTCTCAAAAGTTCGTGACATAAATCGCAAAGAGCAACCGCAGATCCTTCGACTTCGTTTGGCCGAAAAGCCGGCCAAACTACGCTCAGGATGACAGATCAATTCTGATGCGAACTTTAGAAACAGGACACTAGTATTACAACGTTAAGTATTGACATTATGATTTAAACATTGATACGTTCGGGCATGACCGAGGATCAGATCGCCAAGTCACGTCAGCGGTTGGAGCGATTCCTGCTTGACTTGCTGGAGCCGATGGGCCGCAGCGAGCGGCGGCATTGGGGCGAATTGTACGTGCGTGGCCTGCTTCAGGACGGGGAACGAAAATCGATCGAGCCGATGGCCTCCCGACTGCCGGATGGGAATGTGCAGTCCATGCAGCAGTTCGTCGGGCAGAGCCCTTGGGAGTGGCTGGAAGTCTGGGCGCGGTTGGGAAAGCGGATGACTGCGGAGTTGGAACCGGATTCGGCGTGGGTGGTGGACGACACCGGGTTTCCCAAACAAGGCGAGGATTCGGTGGGCGTGGATCGGCAGTATTCCGGGACACTGGGCAAAACCGGCAATTGCCAGGTAGCGGTGAGTCTGCACCATGTGGGCGAACAGGGGAATGCGGTTCTGGGCTGGCGATTGTATCTGCCGGAGAGTTGGACGAAAGACTCAGCGAGGCGCCAGGCGGCGGGGGTTCCGGAAGAAGTTGTCTTCAAGAAAAAGTGGGAACTGGCGCTGGATCTTCTCGATCAAGCACGAGGTTGGGGCTTGCCGGACCGGATTGTGCTTGGTGATGCGGGATACGGCGAGGCCACGGAGTTTCGCGAAGGTTTGGAAGAGCGAGGTCTACGCTACGCAGTGGGCATCGCGCCGCAAACCGGAGTCTGGGCCAAAGCGCCCAAGATCAAAGTGCCGGAATATAGCGGGCGCGGCGCTCCCCCGAAGAGGTGGGACTACGGGGACCAAAGGCCGAGCTCGGTGAAAGACGTGGCGCTGAAGGCCAAAGGCTGGAAGAAGGTTCGTTGGCGCGAGGGGACCAAAGGCTGGTTGGAGTCACGCTTCCTCGCTCTGCGGGTACAGCCGTCCCACGGATTCGTCGATGGAGATCCGCCGCACAAGGAAATCTGGCTACTGGTGGAGTGGCCGGAAGCGGAGAAGGAACCGATCAAATACTTCTTCTGCGATCTGCCCCCCAGCTACACACTGCGCCGCCTGGTGCGCATCACCAAGTGCCGGTGGAAGATCGAACAAGACTACCATCAGTTGAAGGAAGAGCTGGGCCTGGATCATTACGAAGGAAGGAGTTGGAACGGCTGGCACCATCACGTAACCCTGGTGATGCTGGCGCACTCCTTCCTGACCCTGGAAACTTTGCGCCGTAAAAAAAACTTCTGGGTGGACCCTGCCAAGGACTCGGCGTGAAATCCAATACTTACTCTTCACGTGGACAGGCAACTGCGCTTACTGCGGGGTCGCGGTGGGCCACTCGCACGGTCCATAGCACTTAACGTTGTAATACTAGAACTGGTTGCGTAAATGTTGCTCGACGAGCGAGGGAGCTTCCCTCAGTGGCTAAAGCCCCGGATTCTAGGCGTCTCTGACGGCACGGCTGAAGCCGTGCCCTTTCAAAACTCCATTTATGCAACCAGTTCTAGCGCTCGCCCCAGCTCAGCTTGCTTCGCAAGGCCTCAAAGAAGCCGCTCTCGCTGAGCCGGACAAGGTTGACGGTGTAGCTGGAGCGCTGGCATCGCACCTCGTCGCCCAGGCGCAGTTCGATTGCCTGTTGCCCGTCAACAGTCAGCAGGATCTGATTCGAAGCCTTCTCGATGCGCACCGTCAGCCTGGCATCTCCCGGAACGACAATAGGACGAAGTGTGAGCAGATGCGGGCAAATCGGCGTGACCACCATCGCATCCACATCGGGGGTGAGGATAGGCCCGTTCGCCGCCAGGGTGTAGGCCGTCGAACCGGTTGGAGTGGAAACAATGACGCCATCCGCACGGAACCGCGCCACACTCTTACCGTCCAACTCGACCGCAAAGTCACCCATGCGAGCGATATCGCCCTTCGAGACCACCACCTCGTTCAGCGCTTCAAACGATGAAAACTCTTCCCCATCACGCCAAAGGACGGCATGGAGCATCGCCCTTGCGTCGAGAGAATGGCAGTTGCTGCACCATCCCTCAAGCGTGGTGTAGAGGTCGGCAAGGCGAATCTCAGTGAGAAAGCCCAGGAACCCCAGGTTCACACTCAGGATGGGCGTGCCCGTCGCAGCGAAAATGCGGGCTACGGAAAGCAGTGTGCCGTCACCGCCAAGCACGATGACCAGAGCCGGTGCACGGGCCGGCATCTCGGCGCGATCGACAATGGGCGCGACCGGACAAAATTCGCCGCCTTCGCGGTCAAGCATCGGCTCGTACCCATGCTCGCGCAGCCAAGCGACCAGATCCGGCAGTATCCGGACCACTTCTTCTTTCTTCGGCTTGCAGACAATGGCGACGGAAACCATGCGGCTCCAGTGTATCGGATTGGAGCCGGAACCGGCTCCGGACTCTTCCGTACTACGGAGCAGCGTCACGGGAATTCTCTTGAACCGCGTGCAACAGAAATTCGTGATTCCCTTCTGTGCCGGTGATGGGTGACGGAATTGTTTCGATCGCCTCCCAGTGGAGCGATTCTACGCACGCGGCCACTCGCTCGATTGCCTGCTGGTGAGCCTGTGGGTCGCGGACGATTCCTCCCTTGCCCACATTGCCGCGGCCAACTTCGAACTGCGGCTTGACGAGGATCACCGCCTCTCTCAGTCCCGGCGCAGCCGCCAGCACCGGTTCCAACAAAAGTGTCGCTGAAATGAACGAAACATCGATGACCAGCAAGGTCAGATCGGGCATTCCCGCTTCAGCGAGCGCTCCGGGCGCCAGAAACCTGGCATTGGTCCTCTCCACCAAACGCACGCGCGGGTCATTGCGCAGCTTCATGGCAATCTGCCCGAAACCCGTGTCGACTGCGGTAACGTGGGCGGCCCCGTGCTGCAGCAGGCAATCAGTAAATCCGCCGGTAGACGCACCCACATCGAGGCATGCCCTGCCGCTGACATCGATTTTCCAGTGATCGAGCGCCGCAGCCAGTTTGAAGCCGCCACGGCTTACATAAGGCATTTCTTCGCCAAGCAGGCGAATGACAGCATCGTCAGGAACCGGTGCGCCGGCTTTTTCAACCTTTTGTTCGCTCACGAGGACGCGCCCTGCAAGGATCAATGCGCGCGCACGCTCGCGGCTGGGGACAAGGCCACGCTCCACCAGCAACAGGTCCACGCGGATTTTCTTTTGTCCTGTCGTTTTTTCCATCAAGGTTGGAGCCACCTACGTGTTGATCGGAACAGAAGGCAGACCAAAAAGGAAAGCCATTCTCGTCGTGAAGAATGGCCTTCGGGATCGACTGAGAACGCCCCTCAAGGCAGAGTTTGGCACACTTGCAAAGCCGTCTGTGTGCCGGTGGGCGCGGGTTCCAGATTCGGCGGCAGATAGCATGGCTGGCCGGCGCCCGGCCTGCGGCTGCTCACGATGGCGTTGCCGCTGACTCCGTTTTGATTACTCCCCCGGACATCGACGATGTTGCCCTGGACCAGGACGGTGGTATCCACAATATCCTGATCGGTTCGTACGATGGTCAGATAGGGGCTGTCGGGCGAGGCCACGTATACCTTGCCGTAGAGCGAATTGGCGGTGGAAACCACAGTGCGTGGATGACCCACAACCGCGAGCGTCTTCTCGACCGAATGGCTGCTCAGGTTGACAATCGAAACCGTGCCGTTCCCGGTGCCGCCGTCATCGCCCTGGTTGGCGGTGTAGGCACGGCTGCCGTCATTCAGAACCGTAACACTGGCCGGATAGGGAGTCGCCGTATTACCGACCTTGATCGTATACGTGGTGCCGAAGGTCTGGCTGTCGTTTCCGTATTCGTCAAGACTTACATCGATCACGCTGATGGTGCCGCCATCATAGTCCGCCACCACAAGTTGACCGCTCGCCTGGTTGTATTCCGCGTAAACCGGGCCAGCGACAGCCGGCATGCCACCGCAGGTCGGGTCAGTGGCGAGGTTGCAGTTGGGAGGAACGATCCCCGTGCCGGTGACGGCAGTGGTCGAAAGCGGAAGCATGGGATGGCAGGTGACCGTCTGACCGTTCTGGTTGGTGAAGGGCGTGCATTCGTCCAGCGCGTTTTCCTGAACGTTGATCACCGAAACCGTGTCGCTTCCACGATTCAGGATAAACAGGCGCTGGCCGTCACCGCTGGTTAGGCCATAAACGGGGCATTTTCCCAGGGGAATTCGCGCCGAAACCGTGTAGCTTGCAACCTCCATCGCGTCGGCTTCGCCATTCTGCGTAACCGAAGACGGCGCAGTATTGCAGGCGACGCCGTATGGAATGGCGTTTGCCGGCGCCGTACCGGTACTGTTCTGGCTGATCGCGTATTCGTGCTGGCCGGTCGACGACGGCCCCACGACACTTATCGGAGTCGGCGCTACGGGAATGGCCAATCTGAACGTCTCAGGGGATCCGGTGAGTACATCGATGACATTGCCGTTCAGGTCTGCTGCCCAAAGTCCCGCCGAGGGAGAAAACAACCCATATGGCTGTGAGTTCGTCGGCAGCGTCGAATAGACAACGTTCTTTTCCTGCAATTGACTTGAGATCGGAAAGTTGGTCAGGGTGCCATCGCTGTTGAGCGTGTAACCGTTGCTGCCCGTTCCATCCGCTGTAAACGCAAGCGGGCCGGGGCCGATAGGCGCGAGTGCCATGACGGTGTCGCCCGCGTAGTCAATGATGGTGGCGATGCCGGGCGATGTGGGTGAGGGCGAAGAAACGACGATCGCAAATGCAGAAGGCTGCTGGGCTGGTCCGCTGGGATTGATCGGCGTAACCACGGGACGGTATCCAGCTCCGCAGCCAGCAACCAGGGCTGCAGCCAAGAAACCCGCACCCGCCTGAACCAACCGCACGCGCGCCTGGCCTGAAATCATGGGAAAAAGACTCATTCAGTTCTTTCCTGCTTACTTGGTGATTGTAAATCAGCGAACTCGGAGATTTGCCCGATACCCGTGCCTGCCACGATGCCCCAAACCCTCTGGATGGATCAACCAGGATGCGTACCCCGGGGCACCGGCAGTCCGTCGCCGCTGATTTCTACTTACATATACCGTTTCTGTGTTTTAGACGCCGCGACATCGCGTTCGGCTTGCTCGGAGGAGAAAGGCCGCCCGAGATCGAAGTTCGTGTTTTCCCATCCTGCCTTTATTGGCCGATCACGCTTACGATTCCGCTGTCGGGTCCGCTCCACGCAGTTGCTCCGTCATGGGTCAACTGGTGCTTTGCGTCATCCCAGGCGAGCCGGGTAATTTCGCCCGCGCCTTTTTCGTAGGCATAGGTTGTTCCATCGTCGGAGAAAAGCGTGAAGCTCGCATCGGCGCCTGGATAGACCAGAACCTTTGCGATCGCTTGCTTTTGCTGTGTGCTCTCGATGGGAGCGCCCAGCGGAATAATCGAGCCGGCTCGCACGAACAGCGGAATCGTGTCGATGGGCGAAGCCACGGAGATGGTCTGGCCTCCCGTCACGCGCTCGCTGGTCCAGTAGTTGTACCAGTCCGCACCTGCCGGCAGGTAGACTCGGCGGCTGGTTGCGCCCTGCTCCGTCACCGGCGCTACGAGGAAGGCAGGCCCGAGCATGTATTCGTCGCGCAGATCGGCGACCTTGGGGTCGTTGGGAAAATCGAGCGGAAGTGCCCGCAGGAACGGCGCACCGGTCTTCCATGTCTTATAGCCGAGCGAGTAGATGTAGGGCATCAGTTCGTAGCGCAGCCGCAGGTATTTCTCGAGAATCGGTTCGGCCTGCTTGCCGTAGGACCAGACCTCGTTGTAGCGCCTGCTGCCATGGGTGCGAAAGATCGGCAGGAATGTCGCGTACTGGAACCAGCGCGTATAAAGCTCAGGGTAATCGTCGTAGCCCCCAACGTTTGCCCGCGCATCCGAGGGATCGATCAGGGGCGTGCGCGCAGGATCGTGTTCGCTTGGCAAATACTGCCAGCCTCCCGTGTCGTTGGACCAGTAGGTGATTCCCGAAGCGGCGAAGTCGAGCCCGGTGGGAATCTGGCGTCGGAAGGTGTCCCACGTCGGGTAAATATCAGAGGACCAGACAATCGTTCCATTGCGTTGCACTCCAAGGTAGGCGTCGCGGGAGAGAATCAAAGCACGCCGGCGCGGCTCATCTTCGCGAAAGCCGTTATACAGGGCCGCCGTGTGCAACAGCGGATACACGTTGAAGTATTGGGTTCCCGGTCCGATGTGGTAGTAAGCGCCATCCGGGGGCAGGTCAGGCTCGGTTTCATCCGCCCAGAGCGAATCGAAGCCCTTGCTGATGATGTTGTCGCGGATGGTCTTCCAGTACCACTTCGCCGCGTCCGGGTTTGTCGTATCGATGTCGGACCCGGCGCGGTCATAGGGCAATCCGTCAATCGGCGTGCCGTCTGCGAGATGAATGAACCAGCCTTTCTGCAGTAACTCCGCATAAAAGCGGTCGTCCGGCACAAAGCGCGGCCAGACGCTGATCATGGTCTGGAAGCCCATCTTGTGCAATTGCGCATTCATCGCTGCCGGATCGGGCCAAAACTGCGGATCTAAATCCATCTGCCCCATCTTCGTGTAATAGAACCAGTCGACGACGATCACGTCGGCGGGCAGATGGCGCTCCCGGTAGCCGTTGGCCACCGCCATCACTTCCGCCTGGCTTGCGTAGCGCTGTTTGCATTGGATGTAGCCATATGCCGCTTTCGGCAGCATCGGCGTCGGCCCCGTCAGCAGACGGTAGCCTTCATAAATCTCGTCTGCCGTCTCTCCTGCAATCACAAAAAACGACACACGATCGCCCACTTCCGAAGTCCAGCGGGTCTGCTCGTTGAAGCCCGGTTCAATGGTTGTCTTCGACGGGTTATCCCACACCAGCCCGTAGCCCTTGTTCGTCACCAGGAACGGCACGCACGTGGTGGGGCCGGCAGGCGCAGTGTAGTTTTGCCAGCACTCTACCGGATGACCACGATGATCGAGAAATCCCTCCTGGTTATCTCCCAGCCCGTAGTAGTGTTCATCATCGGGCGAGGCAAACGTCGCGCCCACTACGTAAAACTCCGGATCACCGGGCCGGCGGTCGTTCAACAGCGCTGCCGTCTCGTCCTTGTGATTCGGAACCGCCTGCGCCCAACCCGTCATCTCCAGCAGCTTCTTGCCGTCAGGAGTCCGCAATGTAATGTGCGCGCCTGGCGTGGAGCCGTTGAAGTATTTGGAAATATCGACCATGGTTCTCAGAGGAGGCGGACCGGCAGGCCGTTCGCGATCCACGGTGACAATCATGCGCGACGACTTGTATTCATCGGCTCTCTCGGTCTGGCTTGCGCTCCATCCAGCGGCATCGGGCAGGGCAATCAGGCCATAGCCGGGAACCGCCAGCGCATGTTCTTTCTGCAGGCTCAGTGTCACGCGGATGATGTTTGGCGCATAGGGTTCGAGGACGATGGTCTCGCCCTTGCGATCGAGTTCCAATCTTTGGTTCGGGCTCTGGGCCTTACCGGTGACAGCGGTGAACAAGAATCCCGCGAAGATCACGAGGATGGCTGAGTGGCGTTTCATGAAAACTCCCTGGTGCGGTGAGTCAGAAGTTCATTGCAGAAATCAAGCGTTCCAAATGCAGGTCCCCGTTCGGCTACGGTCGCTTTGCTCCCTTCGCTCAGGGCAGGCTTTCGACTCCGTTTGTCCCAAAAACCGGCCAAACTTTCGCTCAGGATGACAGCGCATTTATGATCCGGCTTTCGACTACGATTGGCGCAAACTGCGCGCCAATCTCGTTCAAGATGACACGGGATTTTTGATGCGAACCCTATGGACACAACCCTGGGCTATGCAGACAGAAACGAAAAGTCCCGCGCAGATGAGTGTAAACCGATTCACGCGCGGGTTTCCGTCACTCATCTTCCACGCTCTTCATCGGAACGGTACGATGAAGCGTGGCCCAATTGAAACTGGTTTGGCAGTCGAAGCTCGTGCTCCTTCTGGTCGTGCCCTTTGTCGCGGCCAGCGCAGTCCTCGAAGCGCATTGGTGGGCGGTGCAGGCGCCGCTGGTGGCCATCTGGACGGTGGGGGTCAGTCTGCTGCTCGGGATCGTCGTCCTCAAGCTGCGTGCTGCCACTCCATGGGCGGCCACGACCGGCTTCGTGATCACGGCGAGCCTCATGTTCTCCACTGTGACCTTCCCCTACGAGCCATGGCATACGGCTTTGCTCCCGGTGCTTGCCGTTTCAGTGCTGGCTCACTTCGCCACGCGGATGGGAAGGGCACAAAAGGAACGGCTCAACATTGCGGAAAAGCGGCGCGGCCGGGGTGCAGCGCAAGTGGCTGCAAATCTGGGCGTGGCGGCTCTTGTATCCAATGGATTGGTCCAGTCCTTTCTGACGGATACAAATTGGTTCGCGCGCTCCAGGGAAGTGCCCATGCCCTTCATCGTCGTCGGACTCGCAGCACTCGCCGAGGCTGCGGCCGATACCGTCTCATCCGAACTGGGACAAGTGCTCAGTTCCACGCCGCGTATGATCACCACGTTGCGCAAGGCGGCGCCCGGCACCGACGGGGCTATCAGCTTCGGCGGAACGCTCGCGGGAGTAGCGGCCGCCGGAATTGTCGCACTTATCGGGAGCTATGCGGTGCGTGGCGACTTATACACGCTCCTGGTCAGTTTTGCCGGCGGTGTTTTCGGCCTGTTCTTCGATAGCCTGCTGGGCGCCACCCTGGAGCGGCGTGGATGGATCAACAACGACGTGGTTAACTTCCTGTCCACTGCTTGCGCCGCAGCCTTCGCGCTTGCCTTAATGGCCCTGCTCCCAATCGCTTAAGTGCATTGTGACTCTCCCGCTGCGAGCCGAACTTCTGTTTAATCTTTTGCATATAAGTCCAAAATAACTCGGCAATTAAATTCAATTTGTGCCACTATACCAGCAGTTTTCGTTCATATATGCCGATCATCCCTTAACCTTTCTAAGAAAAACCCGAGACCGATTGCACGCCCGTTGGAGGTCACGCGGTTGATAAATAGAACTGCCAAGAGAGTCCTCTTAATTGAGGACGACCCCGCGGGAGTGTTGCTCCTTCGCGAAATGTTCAATCATCAGGGCCCTTATGCCTTTGCGCTAAAGGTCGTGCATGACTTGAAGGGCGCGATAAAACATCTGGCTGGATTCCCCATCGATGTCGTCCTTCTCGACCTTGGTCTTTCCAAAGCCCAGGAGCAGCAAGTGACACGAATGATTCGCTACGCAGCACCCCGCGTCTCTATTGTGCTGCTTTCCAGCTTGCAGGACGAAGCAGTTGCGATTCAAGCCATGCACGAGGGCGTACAGGACTATCTCATCAAAGACCAGCTTCAGCCTCGCGAATTAATGCGCGCGCTGCGCAACTCAGTCGAGCGAAAGAACATTGAGGAATCGTTGTTCAACGAGAAAGAGCGCGCTCAAGTCACGCTCAACTCCATTGCCGACGGCGTTATATGTACTGATCTTGAAGGAAACGTATCCTTTCTCAACCCAGTCGCAGAACGAATGACTGGTTTTATCCTGGAGAAAGCAATCGGCCGGCCCATTGGCGAATCGTTCAAGATTCTCGACGCAATCACCCGCGAACCCGTACTGAATCCGATGGCAATGGCCGCAGAGCACAACAAGATCGGTACGCTTCCGGTCAACTGTATTCTCATCGGTCGCGATGGCCATGAGGTCTTCATCGAAGACTCGGTTGCCCCTATTCACAACCGCTACGGACTGGTCGATGGATCGGTTTTGGTTTTTCGCGATGTGACCATGGCGCGCGCACTGGCAGCTCGCGTGGCTCATTTAGCGGAACATGACCTTCTCACCGGATTGCCCAATCGCCTGCTCTTCAACGACCGCCTTGACCAGGCCATTGCCCGGGCACATCGTAACTCCGGACTGCTCGCTGTACTCTTCCTCGATCTGGATGGATTCAAGCACATCAATGATTCTCTCGGACATTCGGTTGGCGATAAACTGCTCCAGTCCGTGGCCAGGCAATTGCTCGAATGTGTGCGCGCGCCTGACACCATCAGCCGCCAGGGCGGCGACGAATTCATCGTCCTGCTTCAGGAGGTAGCACATGTTGAAGATGCCTCCATTGCCGCTCGACGGATACTGAAAGCTCTTTCTGAGACGCATAACATTGACGGGCACGATCTGCACATCACGGCAAGCATCGGCGTAAGCGTCTATCCCGGAGATGGTCTCGATAGCGAGAATCTCATCAAGAATGCCGACACGGCTATGTACCAGGCAAAGTCGCAGGGACGTCACAGCTACAAGTTCTTCAAGACCGAGATGAATACGCGCGCCGTCAATCGGCAAGCGATCGAGGAGGATTTGCGACGCGCCATCAAACGGCACGAGTTCACGCTTCACTACCAACCCAAATTCAACTTCAAAACTGGGGCCCTTACAGGGGCGGAGGCTTTGCTGCGATGGACTCACCCCAAACGAGGAATGGTCCCTCCCGCTCAATTCATCCCCATCGCCGAAGACGCGGGCCTGATGATGCCCTTGGGCGCCTGGGTTCTGCGCCAGGCGTGTAAGCAGGCTCAGACCTGGGCAGATGCGCGTCTGCCTTTGATCGACATCGCGGTCAACATCTCCGCGATCCAGCTTCGCAACGGGGACTTCCTTGAAGATCTATTCGCAATCCTCAAGGAAACCGGCTTTGATCCGCGGCGTCTTGAACTCGAGGTAACAGAAACCTCCCTTGTGCGAAATCCCGAGTTTGCGGTTCCCCTCCTTACAGTCCTTCGCAAGCGAGGGGTGCGTGTGTCGGTGGATGACTTCGGCACTGGCTACTCCAGCCTGAGCTATCTGCAACAGTTCTCGCTCGATGCCATCAAGATCGACCAGTCATTCGTCCGCAGAATCACCCGTTCCCCTCAAGATATGACACTCGTGAGCGCCATCATCAGCCTGGGCAGAAACCTCAAGCTCCGAGTAATCGCCGAGGGAGTAGAGACGGCGGAAGAATTGGCGTTTCTCAAAGCCCAGGAATGTGACGAGGCGCAAGGTTACTATTTCAGCCGAGCCGTAGCTGCCGAGCAATTCGTCAAACTGCTTCAGGAAAGAGAGAGTGTTCAGTAAGGGAAATAATCTCGGCTGCGGCGTCCGCCGCCCTCGCATTTGCCGCTCTCAATTCCACCCCAGGCGCCAAGCCGTGTAACTCAGGATCTCGTGCACGATAGGCTCAGTCTCCGTTGTGACGCCTTCTACAGCCACGTGCGGCCGAGGCGATGTAAGTACATTGAGTCCGTCTGCCGCGCAAATCTCATGAATTCTGAAAAGGTGCGTGCCATCACTGACGACAACGAGGCGGTGGAACCCGTTGGTGCGTGCGATGACGGCGATGCGCCGCGCCGACTCCTCGGTGCTGCGGCTTTCGGTTTCAGCAATGATCGCCGATTCCGGAATGCCCGCACCCATCAGGTACTCTCGGCCCACGGCTCCCTCTGAGAACTGGTCGCCCCCGTCACCGCCCAGGGTAATGATGAGCGGAGCGATTCCGCGATTGAAAAGAGTTTCGGCGTGATCCAGGCGGGCGCGGAAAACCGGGGAGGGTCGCCCATCGTATTCTGCTGCGCCAAACACGGCAATCGCGTCGGCGGGAGCGGCCTCGTCCTGGCTCGCGTAGCGCTCAATCTGCCGATGAACCCAATAACACCAACCCAGAGTGCCCGTCGCCAGAGCGAGAAAGATCAGAAGAACCGAGGGAAGGATCCATGTGCGCCGTTTCGGACTGTCCTTCACCTTCATGCGGTCATCTTACCGCTGCAAAACCATAACCACTTCATGGGTTGGAATCGCGCCCTCGCGCAGGATCTCCCATCGGCCGGGCCCCAGCGAAAGATCGACAATCGTGGTTGGCAGTGCGCGGCTGGTTGGGCCGCCGTCAATGATGAGCGGAATGCGATCGCCGATCTGGTCGCGCACACATGCAGCATGCGTACAATCGGAGGCCCCTTGGAGATTGGCCGAAGTAGCGGTGATCGGCAGGCCAAAACGCTCGACCACCGCGCGCGCAATGGCCGCATCGGGAACACGAATCGCCACGTTGCCTGTATTCGCCGTGGATCGCAAAGGCAGCTTGGTGCCCGCACGCACAATGATTGTCAGCGGACCCGGCCAGAATCGATCCGCCAGCTTGTCGAGCATTGCATCCGTGTCACGGGCAAGCTCATATGCCTGTGCCAGCCCGGAGATCAGCAGCGAAAGGGGCTTGTGCTTCTGCCGGGTTTTGATGCGGTAAATGCTCTCGACCGCGTGGAGATTCACGGGGTCGACCGCCAGACCGTAAAAGGTATCGGTGGGTAAGGCAACGACATCGCCTTTGCGTAGACAGGAGACGATGTACTCAATCCGGTCCGGTTGGGGTTCATCGGGATGGACGCGCAAGATTTCCGCGGACAAGAAGGTCTACCTCGGTTCCCTCAGGCGTTTTGACCTGCTGCACTGCTCCCTGGCCGATGAACTGCGCTCTGATGAGTGAGGGAACGCATCACACCCGGTCAAAAGAGCAAAGCCGGCAGAAAAACACCGCAATTGGAGACGCCACAAAGACGGAAGCTATCACAGCCCGCCGTACCGGGCAAGTGATTGGCATCGCAGGCAATTCGCAGCGGGTCAAAAACGGCATAGAATCTGCTTAGAGCCGAGATGGTTCGCTTGAGATGCCTCTTCGTATTGTACAGAGTAAGCAGAACAGCCGCCTGAAAGAACTGCGTCGAGCCATCGTCCACCCCGGCCGGGATGGGAACGGCCAGGTCGGAATCGAAGGACCCAACCTTGTGGCTGAGGCACTGCGCGCGGGGCTCCGTCTCCACACTGTTTTTATCGCAAAGGGCTCGGAGCACCTGCTCGCACCTCTTGCTCTCGCGCCCGAAATCGACGTCCTGGTGATGCCGCTGGAGTTACTCACCTCAGTGCTGGCAACCGAAACGCCGCAGCCGATCGCGGCGTTGATCGATCCGCCCGATTGGACATGGACCCACCTGCTGGGCGACCGCCGCAAGACACCCCCCCTCGTCGTCGTATTGGCGGGGTTGCAGGACCCCGGCAACCTGGGCGCCATCGTGCGCTCCGCCGAAGCCTTTGGCGCCAACGGCATTCTCAGCCTGCCGGGCACGGTCAGCGCGTGGAATCCCAAGGCGGTGCGTGCATCTGCGGGCAGCGTGTTTCGGGTGCCGCTGCTCCCGGCCACGGTGGACGAGTGTTTCACCCGCCTGCGCGAGGCCAACGTCAAGGTTTTTTCGACCTCCTTGCAAGGGGCAGCGCCTGCCGAACTGGTGGATCTGGAGGGCCCGGTGGCCCTGCTCATCGGCAATGAAGGCAATGGAGTTCCAAAAGACATCGCCGCCCGCACCGGCAGCGCCATCACGATTCCCTGCCCCGGCAGCGTCGAAAGCCTCAATGCATCGGTGGCGGCAGGTGTGCTGCTCTACGAGGCATCTCGTCAGCGAGCTGCCGCCGTCCGCGGGGTCAAGAGATGAGCCTGTTCGATGGCGAAATCGATCGGCCACAACACTCGTCCAAAGCGACCGACCACACAGGGGCTCCGCTGGCTGAGCGCATGCGTCCGCGCACCCTGGAGGAGTACAGCGGTCAGGAGCACCTGCTTGGTCCCGGCAAGCCCCTTCGCGTACAGATCGAGCGCGACGATCCCGGATCCATGATCCTGTGGGGACCGCCCGGCTCCGGCAAGACCACCCTGGCCAAGATCATTGCCGAGACCACCAAGGCCAGTTTCATCGAGTTTTCCGCCGTCATGAGCGGCATCAAGGAGATCAAGCAGGTGATGGTCGCGGCGGCGCAGGCAGCCGAATATCATTCCCGAACCATCCTCTTCGTCGACGAGATCCATCGCTTCAACAAGGCGCAGCAGGACGCATTCCTGCCCTATGTGGAGCGAGGCACGATCCGGCTGATTGGCGCGACCACCGAGAATCCTTCGTTTGAAATCATTTCGGCGCTGCTCTCCCGCTGCCGGGTTTACGTATTGCAACCTCTCAGCGAAGAACGCATTGTGGCGCTGTTGCGCCGGGCGATTGAGGATAAGGAGCGCGGCCTCGGTTCGCTGGAACTGAAAGCAGATGATGACGCGCTGGAACTGATTGCGAGCTACTCCAGCGGCGACTGCCGCAACGCGTACAACACCCTCGAAGTCGCCGCGCAACTGGCCCTGGAGAAGACAAAACACGTTGACCGCGCCCTCGCAACCGAAGCGGTGCAGCAGCGCGTGTTGATGTATGACAAGTCCGGCGAAGAGCACTACAACCTGATCTCGGCACTGCACAAGAGCGTGCGCAACAGCGACCCAGACGCAGCGCTCTACTGGCTGGCGCGCATGTTTGCCGCCGGCGAAGACCCGCTTTACCTCGCCCGCCGCGTGGTCCGCATGGCCGTCGAAGACATTGGCCTGGCTGCACCCGAGGCTCTCAACCTGTGCCTTTCTGCCAAGGAGGCCATCGATTTCCTCGGCTCCCCCGAAGGCGATCTGGCCCTCGCCGAAGCTGTCGTCTATCTGTGTCTCGCTCCCAAATCGAACTCCGTCTACACGGCGTACGGCGCCGTGCAGGCCGAGATCGAACACACCCGCCAGGAGCCGGTTCCGCTGCACCTGCGCAATGCGCCCACGCGCTTGATGAAGGAGCTCGACTACGGCAAGGGCTATCTCTACGCTCATGATGAGGACGGCCGTGTCGCAGACATGGATTGCCTTCCCGATTCTCTCAAGGGCCGCAGCTACTACAAGCCCACCCAGGAAGGGCGCGAGAAACAGTTGGCCGCGAGGATGGAAGAGATACGCCGAATCCGCACCGGAAAGCGCGACCGATCGTGACCTTTTTGTGCGTGAAAATTTTCGCGGATTGTGTCAATCGCGCCGATCAATGCGTGGTAGACTCTCGTCGCGCGGGCCCTCAGTCGTTCCGCGTAAATTCTTCCTCGGAGGATCTTCATCATGGAAGAACGTCCAACTTTTGCCCCCTACATCGTTGTCAGCAACGCCGCCGCGGCAATCGATTTCTACAAGAGCGCCTTTGGCGCGCAAGTGCTGGTGCGCCATCCCGCTCCCGGAACCGACAAACTGATGCACGCCCACCTTGTTGTTCACGGTGGCAACCTCATGCTGTGCGACGACTTCTCCGGTTCCATGGGTGGAAAATCGGAGACACCTGAGGCGCTGGGCGGCTGCCCCGTGACCTTCCACCTTCAAGTTGAGGACGCCGATGGCGCCTGGAAAAAAGCTCTCGCTGCCGGCGCGAAGGTGAAAATGCCCCTTGCCGATCAGTTCTGGGGTGACCGCTACGGTCAGTTGACCGACCCCTTCGGCTTCCACTGGTCGATCGGCCAAACCATGTCCACACCAACCCAATCGGAAGTCGAAGAAGGCGCCAAAGCGGCCTTCGCCCACTAAAAGCGCGCATCGGATGCGGGGTGGGTTTAACTGCCCATCCCCGCAGCCTAAACCTCACCGCGCATATTTCACTGAGCAGCCGTAGGCCCGGGTATACGGCGTGGCTATAGGTTTGCCCGCCATTGCTTCCGTGAGCGCGTCTGATACATAGTTGTTCGCACCGTGTACGTCGGATAGATCGGTTGTCGGCCGGTCGTCGATCGCGCCGGAATAGATCAGCTTTCCACTCGGATCGATTACGTACATGTCCGGCGTGGTCTTTGCGTTGTACAGGCGGCCGACCGTGCCCTGCGGGTCCATGAGAACGGCGGTCGGATCGGCATGCATCTGCGCAAGATAGGCATTCTCCTGGCTCGGCGTTACATACCCCTGCTCCCCGGGCGCCGACGAAATCACCGTGAACCAAGCTACCCCTTTTCCAGTCCACTCCTTTTGCAATGTCTGCATGTTGCCCGATTCATAGTGTTTTTGCGTGTAGGGGCAGCCCTGGTTGTGCCATTCAAGCACCACAAACTTGCCATGATATTGGGCGAGAGATTCGGTTTGGCCGTGAGAATCGGTTGCGGTGAAGTCAGGTGCCGGAGCACCCACGCGGGCTGTCTGCGCGACCGCGGAAAATGGGAGAAGCGCGGCGGCGAGAACGGTCCAATGGAGGGGACGGAAAAGGGACGCCATAAGAGTCAATCTCCTCAGGGGAATTGAGACGATCGATCGAATCGCTACCTATGACTTACTCCAAATTGGACGTGGTCACTGCGGATTGGGTTGAGGCGTTGCTGGCAGGCGGCCCCCTTACTTCAGACTTGAACTGGCCTGCGAGATCACGGGCGTATCGCGCGGCAGTTTCTCCAGCGCATCAGTCACGATGCCCGGCGTCAGCACCTCGGGCAGCAGCTGCGGCTGGCTTTGCCCGGGCGCGTACAGCGCATACGCCGGAACTCCGCTCCGCCCCAGCGCCGTCAGCGCCTGCGTGATCGCGTCATCGTGCTGCGTCCAGTCGGCCTTCAGCAGCGCCACGTTCGCGTCCGCAAAGGCCTTCTGCACCTCGGGCCGCGATAAGCGCCACGCGCTCGTTCACCTGGCAGCTCAGGCACCAGCTTGCCGTGAAGTCCACAAACACCGGCCGGCCTTGCGCCTGATAGCGGCTTACCGCGTCGGCTGACCACGGCTCCCAGTTCCGCATGCAGCCTCTGTGCCGGCTTGACTCTGCGGCGCAGCCTTCAGTTCGCCGGGCGCAACCACGCTGATCGCCACCACCCCCAACACGATGAGCGCCGCAACCGTCGTAGCCCAGCGCTTCGCCGGCCAGCGGCCCAGGAACCATCCCGCAATCGCCAGCAGCAGGAAACTCGCCAGCAGCGCAGCCAGCAGCGCCGCGCCATAAGCCTGCGCCAGCACCCACGCCAGCCAGATCACCGTGGCAAAGATCGGCACCGCAATCGCCTGCTTCAGCACTTCCATCCACACGCCGGGCCGCGGCAGCAGGCGCGTCCATGCCGGTTGCAGCGTCAGCGCCACATACGGCGCGGCCAGACCCAGCGCCAGTGCGGTAAACACCGCAAAGGTGACCACCGCCGACTGCGCCAGCGCATAGCCAACCGCCGCTCCCATAAACGGCGCGGTGCACGGCGTGGCCACCACCACGGCCAGCACGCCGGTAAAGAAGCTGCCCGTGTATCCCTGTTTCGCCGCCAGCGAACCGCCCGCACTGGTCAGCGTCAGTCCAATCTCAAACTGCCCGGCCAGCGACAGCCCCAGGAAAAACAGCAGCCCCGCCATCAACGCCAAAAACACCGGCGACTGAAACTGAAATCCCCAGCCGACGCTCGACCCGGCAGCGCGCAGCCCCAGCAGCGCCCCCACCAGCGCCCAGAACGAAACCAGAATCCCCACGGCATAGACGAACCCATGCACGCGCAGCTTGTGCCGCTCCTCGTTGCCCGAGTGCACCAGCGCCAGCCCCTTCAGAAACAGCACCGGAAAGACGCACGGCATCAGGTTCAGCAGCAGCCCGCCCAGAAACGCCAGCCCCACTGTGCGCGCCAAGAGCGCCCATGAAATCGCAGGAGCGCCGGCCGCCACCGTCCCGGCAACGCCGTCAACTCATACGCCCTTCCGCCGGAAAGCTCCAGCACCCCCTTCAAATGAGCCGGATTCGTAACCAGGTTCGCATCCTTCTTCAGCTCGAGCACAAACCCCTTGGGCGTCGGCGTAACCTTCTGCGGCGCGGGGTTGTCGAGAATGTCCTGATCTTCTGGAAAAAACGATGCAGTCGATTCCCGTTGTCCGGTCTCGATACCCAGCCGGAAGCCCGCCGGTGTGGGCTGAAAAGCGACGTGGTCACTCGTCGGAAGCGGCTTCGGCAACTGGCCCAGGAACTTCTCAAAGAGCGGCGGCCGATTCGCACTTGCAGCAGCCGGGCCGCCCTGCACGTTGCGGGTCAGCTCCAGTTCCGCTTTGCCGGGAATGCAAACCTCGCGGCACACCAGCCAATCGACTTTGGCGTGCAGCACCGCCGGGCCGGGCTTCGCGATTTCCGCCACATGGAGCTGGAACGGAAAAAGCACCTCATCCTCATAGCCAAAGTCCATCAGCGGCCCGAGAGGCACCCGTTTCGGGGCGGGAAACTGCAATGGTCCGGCCGTGATTCCGTCGGGCAGGGTCCAGTGAATATGCGGCGGCTCTCCAGCATCGCCGGGATTCATCCAATACACATGCCAGCCGGGCTCGAGTTTGAAGTAGAGCCCCGCCTGATTCAACGCATCGTTGCTATACAGGCTGCTTCCCGGCACCATCAGTTCCACGCGCACGTGCGCAGCATCGGCAGAGCTCGACGCCGCCCATGCGGGCAGCCCCGCCACAAGCAGGACGAAGGATGCCGCGACTAAATGTGAAACGCGCGTGGTATGCAAGGTTGGCTCTTCTGTTCGACGCCTTTATTGAGACTTCGGTCGCTCAAAAATAGTTACAACCGCAGGTAAGCCCAAATTCGGGTCAACGGACGCTGTGGGAACCTCAATGATCTCCGGCCATCCGGGAGTGTTCGCGAAAAATGCAATCGTTCTGCACGCACTTGACTCCGGCGGCGCGGGCGCGGGCGACCGCCTCCTCGTGAATCACGCCGTCCTGCAGCCATAGATAGGGAATGCCCAGCCGGATCACGTCGTCCACAATCGCCGGCACATGCTCCGAGGCGCGAAACACGTCCACCAGAGTCGATGCCTGCACCGGTCTGCTTCTGCGCAGCTGCTTGCGCCGCATCCAGGTCGGGATAGCACTTCATCCCCAGCACCTCGCTCAGCGCCGGATTCACCGGGAACACGCGATAGCCGTTCTCCGCCAGATAACGCCCGATGTGATGGCTCGCGCGCGAGGTCTTGTCGCTCATGCCCACCACGGCGATCGTGCGCGCCGTGCGCAGCATCTCGTTGATCACCGCCGGATCATTGCCCAACGCTCCAATGTTAGAATGGTTGGTCATTGTTCCCTCATAGCTGTTCTTTGGATCCTGATTCCTGACTTCTGTTCCCTGCTCTACACGTCCAGATCGTCATCCCCTTCGCGTGGCCGTTCCGCGCCGCTTGGCCAGCAGATACCCGCGCAAAAACGGCTCCAGATATCCGTCCAGCACCTTGTCCACGTCGCCCACTTCCACCTTGGTGCGATGGTCCTTCGCGATGCGGTAAGGCTGCAGCACATACGACCGAATCTGCGAGCCGAAGTTGATTTCCAGCTTCGAGTCTTCGAGCTTCTTGCTCACCGCGCGCTTCTTTTCGAGCTCGTATTCATAGAGCCGCGAGCGCAGCATCTTCATCGCCTTCTCGCGGTTCTTGTGCTGCGAGCGCTCGTTCTGGCACTGCACCACGATGCCCGTGGGCAAGATGCGTCATGCGCACGGCCGAGTCGGTGGTGTTCACGTGCTGGCCGCCCTTGCCGCCGGAGCGATAGGTGTCGATGCGCAGGTCTTCCACCTTCACATCCACATGAATCGTCTCGTCGATCTCCGGCGAAACATACACCGACGCAAACGAAGTGTGCCGCCGCTTGGCCGAGTCGAACGGCGAAATGCGCACCAGCCGATGCACGCCGCTCTCGCCCGCCAGCTGGCCAAAGGCATACTCGCCCATGATGGTGAAGGTGGCCGACTTGATGCCCGCTTCTTCGCCGTCCTGGTAGTCGTTCATCTCGGTCTTGAAGCCCTGCTGCTCGGCCCAGCGCAGATACATGCGCATCAGCATCTCCGCCCAGTCCTGGCTCTCTGTGCCGCCGGCGCCGGGATGCACGGTGACAATGGCGTTGAGCGGATCGGCCTCGCCGTTGAGCATGGTGCGCGCTTCCAGTTCTTCGGCAAACAGCGGCCAGCGCCTTGATGTCGCGCTCCAGATCGGCGAGCACGTCTTCGCCTTCGCGCGCCAGTTCGAAGTAGGCCTCGATGTCGCTGGTGCGGCGCACCAATTGCTCATCGTCGGCCACCAGCGTCTCAAGCCGCTTGCGGTCGCGCATCAGCGGCTTGCTTGCGTTGGGATCGTTCCACAGCGCCGGATCGGCCAGCTTTTTTTCTATGTCGGCGAGTTCCCTGCGGATGCGAGCAGGGTCAAAGATACTCCCGCAGGTCGCGCACTTGGTCGCGCACGGGAGCGTAAGCGAATTCGAGATCGTTCAATGACATGCTTTGCTCTTAAGACCTGACTTTACCGTAGATTCTGAGGTGCAGACTCGCTCTTCACCGACCAGCCCACCAGCCCTATACTCAGTATGGCACACAGCCACGCAAACACGTCGCCGTGCGCGGTGTAGAAGGTGATGTCGTCGCGAAAGCCATACTCAGCCGGCAGCGCATCCGTCTGGTGCCGCGGTATGCTCTGGCGCACGCGGCCATAGGGATCAATCGATGCTGTCACGCCGTTGTTGGTGTCCCGCAGCAGCCAGCGGCGATTCTCGATGGCTCTCATGCGCGCCATGTTCAGGTGCTGCCACGGAGCGCTGGTGTCGCCGTACCAGCCGTCGTCGCTGATATTGACCAGCACCTCGGCGCCCAGGCGCGAAAATTGCCGCACCTCGTCTGCGAAAACCGCTTCGTAGCAGATGAAGACTCCGTAGCGATGCCCGTTGAGCCGAAAGACCTCGCGCCGCTCGCCGCGATCGAAGGCCGACACGCGCCCAGTGAGTTTGCGCGCAAAAAACAGCAGCTTCTGAAACGGAACGTACTCGCCGAACGGAACCAGGTGAATCTTGTCGTAGCGTCCGATACGCGCGCCGTCTGCTCCCACCACCAGTGCGGAGTTGTATTCGCGCCACGCCTGGTTCTCCGCCGAGTAATCCATTCCAACATTCCCGACCACCAGCGGCGCCTGGATTTGCCGGGCAATTGAAATCAATGAATGCTGAAAGCGCGGGTCGTCTTCCTCGAACGGCGCAGGCGACTCAGGCCACGCGACGAGATCCGGATGCGTGGGATAAGGCGGACAGACGATCTCTCCCTGGGGCGCACCCGTCTGCGGGATTCCCGCGATGTAGCTCTTGCACTGCTCTCCCGCGAGCTTGGCAAACTCGGTCATGTGTTGATCCCATTCGCCCGGCCCCGCCCAAAGGCCTACGCCTGCCACATCGAGGTTCGGCTGAATCAGAACGGCAGTCGCGCTGGGTGCCGGCCGGGGCGGCTGCAGCAAAATCCCTCCGACCCCTATAGCAAACAGGACCAGGCCCGCGATGCCCGAAGTCATCCGCCTCCGGCGATTGCTGAGCAGCAAGCCACCGGCGAGAAGCGCGTTCACCGCGACGAGAACAAAACTGATGCCGTACACGCCGGTCCACGGCGCAAGCTGGTTTACCAGCGCGTTGTCCACCTGCGAGTAGCCCAGTTGATCCCATGGCACCGAGGTGATCCGCGCCGCCGCCAATTCCAGCGCTGCCCACAGGAAAGGCGCCGCCGCGAGAGCCAGGCGCGTGCTTGCCGTCGCCCGACGCACCAGCATCACGCCCAGTCCGAACAGGCCGAAGTAGAGCCCCAGCACAAGGCTGAATCCAATCAGCAGCAACGTGGGAGCCAGGGGCGGCATGTCGCCATACCGCATCATCGTGTCGCGGACCCAGTAGCAGTTGCCGCAGTACCAGAGCACTCCGGAGACGTAAGTTAGAAGGAATGCGTGGCGCAATGGATGGGGCCGCTCCATGCTCGTTTTCGAAAGAAGTGCCCAGAGCAGCGGAACCAGCGCGAACCAAGCAAAAACGCTGCGCCATGGCGGCATCGGCCCGGCAATCGGAAACGGTAACTCGAGCAGTCCGGCCGACAACCCAGCCGCTGCCCACAACTTCCACGAATCGCGCTGCATATAGGGCCGAGTTTAAAGCATTTGCTGCGGACACGTCTTCACGGCGAAAGATCCCGCCAATATCCCTCTCGACGAGATCTGAAATGAGAGGCAGATAAGCCCGACGAAAGCAATCTTGCACTCAACGGTTGATCAGATTTTTCATCTTCCGCACTGCAGGAATTAGCTGAAAACCAGCTACAATCGGATGCATGATCCTGGCAACTCTTGGCATGCGGCTTCTGGAAGTCATGTTTTTCACTGGCCTGGTCGGGTCAGCCGTCGTGGTCATCATCAGCTTTATTGAAGACGGCAAAGAACTGTTCGGCGACGAATAGCCACTTGTTCCCTGAGCGCTTGCGGCCAAGCCGTTATTTCCATTGACTATGAAGTGATTCGGAACTAGACTCAGCCACAGGGCGGACGGGAACTTCGTTCGTTGCACATATGAACGGCTGGCTATGGCGCCGGCTAACTTGCGATGGCATCCACTCGAACGACGGTAGCCCCACCTTCCGACCGCGTACGGCTCATCGTGGCATCCTCCGTGATGCTCACGTTCATCTCCTTTTGGCGTGCGGCCGCCATTGTTCTCAATGATCTTGGCTCTTCGGCCTTCTATGCCGGCGGTATTGCCGAACAGGCAGTGGGCGCCGCTGCGCCCTGGTTCATTCTCGGCATCATGCTGTTCAGCTTTGCGGTGCGCGCGGTATATGTCGAGAGCTGCTCAATGTTCACGCGAGGCGGAGTCTACCGCGTCGTCAAAGAGGCCCTTGGCGGCACCTTCGCCAAGCTAAGCGTCTCGGCCTTGATGTTCGATTACATTCTTACAGGGCCCATCTCCGGCGTTTCGGCCGGTCAATATATTACCGGCGCGATGAACGAGCTTTTGACGGTCGCGGCCTCCAGCCATTGGCTTCCGCCGGCCCTGATGGACGCGCATAACAATCCCTTTCAGTTCAATATGAATTCGACCTCGGCGGTGTTTGCCGCCGCGGTGACGATCTATTACTGGTGGGAGAACGTCAAGGGCATTGAGGAATCCAGCGACAAGGCACTGCGCGTCATGCAGATTACCACCGTAATGGTAATCATCCTGTTCCTGTGGGGAAGTTACTCGGTGTTTATGACCGGTGTGCATCTTCCTCCGCCACCAACCCCGGCAAACCTTAAATTCAGCGACGACGCTTTGGGTTTCCTCAGGCACACGGGGCTGCCCATTTTTGGACTGTTCGGCATTATCATGGCGTTCGGCCATTCGATCCTTGCCATGAGCGGCGAGGAGAGCCTTGCCCAGGTCAATCGCGAAATCGAACACCCCAAGCTGAAAAACCTGAAGCGCGCAGCCATCGTGATTGCCATCTACAGCCTGCTGTTCACAGGCGGCGCCACGCTGCTGGCCTCCATGCTGATTCCAACATGGCAGCGCACTCATATCTATCAGGACAACCTGATCGCCGGCCTGGCCATGTATATGGTCGGCCCCATGTTCTGGCGCATCGCCTTCCGCATCTTTGTGGTGATTGTTGGCTTTCTGATCCTTTCCGGCGCAATCAATACTTCCATCATCGGCTCTACGGGCGTGCTGATGCGCGTTGCCGAGGACGGTGTTCTCACTGACTGGTTCCGCAAGCCTCACCCACGTTTTGGCACCAGCCATCGCATCGTCAACCTGGTCTTCGGCCTGCAAATGTTCACCATCCTGGTCTCCCGGGGCAACGTCATCACCCTCGGTGAGGCATACGCCTTCGGCGTGATCTGGTCGTTCACTTTCAACAGCCTCGCCATGCTGGTTCTGCGCTGGAAGTATCACGGTGAGCGCGGATGGAAGGTTCCACCCAATATCCGCATCGGAAATCGCGAGATTCCCGTCGGGTTGATCTCCGTCTTCCTGGTGTTGCTTTCCACGGCCGTTGTCAACCTGTTCACCAAGTCGGTTGCCACAGTCAGCGGCATTACTTTCGCAGCCGCGTTTTTCATCATTTTCAGCATCTCCGAGCGCGAGAACCTGCGCAAGCATGCACTCACTGCTCGGCCAGATGAAAGACCACTTCCAACTCGAGCACCAGGACACCATCAGCCGGGAATCCGTCGCCATTCGTCCGGGCGCGATCATGGTGACCATGCACGATGCCGCCAATCCGGTCGCTCTGAAATGGGTACTGGCCCGCACCAAGACCGAAGATCGTGACGTAGTGGTCATGAGCGTTCGCATGATGGGCGTGGGCGGCCCCGAATATCTGAGCGCCGAGCAGCAAAGTTTTAGTGAACACGAACAAATGCTCTTCACCAAGGCGGTTTCAGTGGCGGAGAGTTTCGGCAAAAAAGTTTCACTCCTCGTGGTTCCAGCCGGCGATGTGTTTGCCGCATTGGCCCAGGGCGCTAACTCGTTGGAGGTGGATTCCGTCGTCTCCGGGCTATCCAGTTCGATGACTGCCGAGGACCAGGCGTTTCATCTGGGACAGGCGTGGGAAGCCTTGCCCGAGCCCAAACGGCAGTTCAACTTCTTCGTCGTCAGTCCCAGCGGCGAAACCAAAGTGTTTTACATCGGCCCTCATGCCCCGGCGCTGAGCCCTGATGACGTTCAATTGGTGCATCGCCTGTGGCTGAACATGCGCCGCGACCCATCCGTGCAGGACCTGCATCACAGCGACATTATCACCTATGCGCTTACGAGGCTCGCAGGCCAGTATGCCCGCGAGAAAGTGGAGATATTACGCGATCTTCGTAACTTCCGCGCTGCGGAGTCTCCCAGCCCTCGCATAGGCGGGCAGGAACCTTCCGCCGGATCTGCGTCCGCGCCCCATCCGACCAGACGAAGCTATCTGGAAAACCTCCCCGCAGTCTCTGATAGCGTCTTGCTAAGTTCTCCAGCTACCCAAGTCAAAATGCATTCTTTGTGACGCTAAGTTGCGCAGTGTGAACCTTCATCCAGACCTTATCTCGCCGAGCCTTAGTCACCCGCCTTTGTGAATATCGGTGACCAACTGACTCTCATTGGTTACCTTCCGGTAATAATCCGTCTTTTTTGTTTGTAAAAGAGTTTACAGATGGGTATTGTGTTGCAAAGGATGGGAGGATACCTGACGGCTTCATCAACACTGCAGGTATCAGTCCACTTAGAAAGTAGTAAGAGGAGGGACGGTGGGAGTTTCTGAAATATTGGCACAGATTGATCGCGAGATTGCCCAACTGAAACAGGCGCGGGCGCTCTTGGGCGGAGCCTCTGCGAAAAGTTCAAAAAAGTCTGCGACCCCGGCGGCAAAGAAGATCACGAAGAAAAAAAGGAATCTTACTCCGGAAGGGCGGAAGCGGATTGCGGAAGCCGTAAAGCGGCGTTGGGCAGAACAGAAAAAGGCAGCCACTTCGAAGTAAGTGGTGTCTACCAAATAGGAAGGGCCGGCAAAAAAGCCGGCCCTTCCCTTTGCGCCTAACTTAACCGCTCTTCCATCAAACGGTTTCCCCGGGATTCCATCGCACAATCTCTACGCTCTTATCGACGAGCGCGGCCAGGTCCTCCGGCGTGCCCTTCAGCGGCGGGAAGGTGCCGAAGTGAATGGGAAGCACGGTCTTCGGCGAGAGCAGGCGCGTGGCCAGTGCAGCTTCCTTTGGCCCCATGGTGTAATGGCCTCCGATCGGCAGCATGGCGACCTCGGGATGATAGAGTTCCGCGATCATCTTCATGTCTCCGAAGACGCTCGTATCACCCGCATGATACAAAACCGGGCCATCCGTTACGCTCAGGACAAAGCCCGCCGCCACCCCGACATAATGCATCCCATCCTCGTCCTGCGCGGCAGCGGAGTGCTTCGCCTCCACCATCGTTGCCGCCACATCGTCCAGCTGCACAGTGCCGCCAAGATTCATCCCGATGGTGTTGGCCACACCCTTTTCCTCAACATAGGCCGCTAACTCATAGATTGCCACCACCGTCGATCCATGTTTCTTGGCTACAGGTACGGCGTCGGACATATGATCGCCATGCCCGTGGGTCAGCAGAATGTATTGAATCTTCTCCGGCAGCTCAAAGCTCTTCGGATACTTTGGATTTTGCGCGATAAACGGGTCAATCAGAATATTGGTTCCTCGCGCGGTCTGAACCAGCACGGTTGCATGGCCCAACCAGGTAATGCGCGTTCCCTTCAATGAAGCCATAATCCCTCGAGCAGCATTTCACTTTTTTCGGATTCGCAATCGATCTCGCTCAGCGTGTGATGATAACTTCGGAGACGCTGTCCTTTGCCAGGAACTGTTTGAACCCCGACCAACGGGAAAACAGGCTTTGGATGCTGCGATTGGTGAAGGCGCGCTTGATCGGAAAGGGCTGCGCCAGTTGCATTTCGACACTATCGCCCTCGGTGAGATGGAATCGGCAATAAGACGTTTCTTCTCCCTGTGAACGGGTATGGAAGAAGGCGAGAACCTGTCCGCCGGAATTCATGGCATCGAACAAGCGCTCCACAAGGGGCACCACGAAGGGCTCAGGAAGGTAATCCAAAGTCGTCCACAGTAGAACCACGTCGTAAGTGCGCCCGGAAAGCTGCAGCGTCTGGTCGAGATATCCCTCGATGTTGTAAATCGGATGGTCATCTTCATCGACGCCGGTTTGCCAGTTGCCTGCGCAAGCTTCACCCACCGGGTCGGCTAGAAAGATGCTATGTCCGAGACTCGTCAGGTAATTGATGTTAGTCGGCGAGGTGCCGCCGGCGTCGATGACTCTCAGACCAGGCTCCGCCTGCAGGCGCTTACGCAGTGCCGCCCATCCGCCTGAGTGTCGAGGGAATTTGGGGCCGCCAAAGCCTTGACCTGAGGTGGATGGATTGTGATCGGGTTTCTTGTCAAACCAACGGTGAAGCACCCTGAAGTCTCCCAAATGGCTGGGCACGAGGCCCGCAGGATCGCAATGTGAAGTGATCGCAAAGCTGACCGTGCGACGATTCCAAAGCCGCTGCGCCACGCGGAGTTTCCCGCGCATCGGCGCTCCGGCTTTGTGTCAACTGACTTCTTCCCTGTCTGCTCCCGCTTCAGAGAAGGTCTCTTGCGCGTTAATCACCGGAACTTTCAGAGACTCTTGCGCCCTGAGTCAAGTCCACCTTGCCGCGAAAGATTGCGTTGTCTTCCACGGCCAGGCGAAGCGCCCTGACATCGCCCTCCACGTTACTGCCTGCACGCAGTTCCACGCGACCCGTCGCCACAATGTTGCCCTTGACATGGCCAAGGATCAGGACCTCTTTGGCTGTGAGGTCAGCGGCAACGTTCGCATCGGGCCCGATTGTCAACCGGCCTTCCGCAAGGCTGATGGTTCCTTCCACGTGCCCGTCGATAATCAAGTCTTCACTGCCCTTCAGTTCGCCACGAATCACAACCGTCTTGCCAATCCGAGCAGAACCATTTTCCGTTGCCATGGTGCAGTTCCTTCCGAGGCATTCATTTGAGCATTTTTCTGGGAATACAAAGCGCCGGTCGATTCCACCGGCGCGTATGGGAATGCCACCGGCTCATCGTATTGCGCTCTGACGTTGCGAATCCAGAAAATGCCAAGGCCCTCCCCGAACTATACGCAACCAGACCCATTCACTTCAATTCCGGAATCCAGACCGGGATCAAAGCGTCTAATATCAGCATGAGACCCAGCGCCAAACCATGGAACCCGAATGGCCGCTAGACTGTTGATTGTGCGCAGCGCTTTATCTCTTCTCCTTCTGTTGCCCCTGGTAGCGCCCGCACAGAGCCCCGCCGCCGATCCACCCGACATCGCACCGGTCAAGCGCGCTTTGGCTCTTGAGTTGCGCGCCGCTCAGGACACCGAACACCCCATGCGCTATCGCTTACGAAAGTCTAGTCCTCGCTTCAGTTCGACCAAGGAAATGATCGAAACCAGGGATGGAGCTGTCGCCCGCCTCGTCGAGATCAACGGACGGCCTTTGAGCCAGGCAGAAGAGCAGAAGGAACAGGAACGCCTCGAAAGCCTTCTCGTCGATCCCAGCCGGCAGCGGCATCGCAAGCAAAGCGAAGACCAGGATACTGTGCGCGCCATTAAAGTGCTTCGTGCCCTGCCCAATGCATTCTTTTTCAAATACGTCGGAGACGGCGTCGGACCTTCGGGCAAACTGGAGAAGTTCAGCTTCTGGCCCAATCCTGATTTCAACCCTCCTGATCTGGAAACCCAGGTCCTCACCAGCATGTCCGGCGAGATATGGGTTGACGCTGCACAGGAACACATCGTCCGCCTTGAGGGCCGCTTGCAACGGGATGTCGATTTCGGATGGGGGGTTCTTGGACGCCTGGACAAGGGAGGCTCGATCCTGCTGGAACAGGCGGAGGTGTGCGGAGACCGCTGGCGCATCGTGCACCTCAAGATGGCGATGAGCGGCCGCGTGCTGTTCAAGTCAAGGAGCTTTGACACGGAAGAGCAAGAGACTCAATTCGAGCCGCTCCCCGTCGATTTGAGTTACACACAGGCTATTCAGATGCTGCGTTCCGGAACTAACCCGCACGGCCAATAATCCCAAACACATCTGTAAATGCAGCAAGGCCCTGCCACCTTGGAGGAGCAGGGCCTTGTTGTCATTAGGAACCCGACTTACTTGATTTTTGCGAAGATGACCGCCAGCGTAAACAGTGTGAGTGACTCGATGAAGGCGAGGCCGAGAACCAGCAGCAGCTGGATACCGGCGCGGGTGCCCGGGTTGCGTGCCAGGGCTTCAGTAGCCGAGGCCACCGCCTTACCCTGGCCGAGTCCGCAAAGACCGGCTGCAAGACCCATACCGAGGCCAACGCCGATTGGCGCCATATTGATGACGCCCGAACCGCCATCCGCGAAGGCCGGAATGGCGAAACAGAGTGCCGCCAGGGCCATGAACACATTTTGAAGTTTCCGCATATTTCTCCAGCTTCCCTGAAAATTGACCGCCAGTGGGTGGTTGAGGCTCACCGTGCTGGCCCCCTCACGCTGCCGGTCTCCCCGTTGCCCGGAGCGGAAGCTCTCTCCGGCGGAATTTTGTTCTCGTCCTCGACGAGAGAAGGTCGAACGCTTTCTAGTGATCCTGCGCCACTGCACCGGCCAGATAAATCATGGCCAGCAGCATGAATACATAAGCCTGTATGACCGCAACCGCAAAATGCAATCCCAGAAAGATGGCCGGAATGACAATCGGGACCATCGAAAAGAACACCAGGGTCAGCAAATCGCTGGCCAGCATATTGGCGTAAAGACGAATGGTGAGCGACATGACGCGGGCAAGGTGCGAAATGATTTCGATGGGGAAAAGAAGCGGCGCAACCCACCAAAGCGGCCCAGCCAGGTGCTTCATATAGCCGATAAATCCCTGCACCCGAAATGCATGGAAGTTGTAATAGATAAATGTCAGCACCGCAATGCCCAGTGGCACAATGGGCTGGCTGGTGGGCGTAACGATTCGCGGAAAAAGTCCCAGGAGGTTATTCAGCAGGACAAAAAGGAAAATACAGGTCACAAAGGCCTGGAAGCGCGCATGCTCGTGGCCGATGATCTGGTCGCCTTGCCCGCCGGTAAACTCGTGAACCATTTCGGCAACCTGCTGCACCGGACCGGGCTTTTCAACCGAAAGGCTCAGGCGGACGACAATGAAGAAAGCAATCAGCCCGAAAGCGACCAGCAGTTCCAGCGCGAATGTGTCATTGATTGCCGTCGCCGGGTTTGCGGAAATGCCAACGAGATGCAGCGCCCAGGCCGCGAAACCGCCAAACAGGAGATTCATGATGCGAGTGACGAAGAGAGTATCCGGCATGAAGTCTAGAGTCTTTCCGTTCCAGGAATTGTCGAGATTCTCAGTCCCGAAGCAGGCGAAGAGCTTCAAATGCTATGGCAAACACCGCCAGGGCCAACCCACAAAGAAGCGCGATCACCGAACCTCGGAAACATATAAGGCTACCATAGATGACCCCTGCAAAGATGGTGAGCCTCAGCACAAAAAAAGCCACCACCACCCATGCGCTGCGCGGCGGCTTCTTCTTGTCCAGTTTGATGTTGATGAGCCGGATCAGCCGCTGCCACTCGAGAATGCTGGCCGCCGATATCAGCGTGCCCGTGGTCAGCATGGCCGCATTGCGCCAGCCTGAGGCTTTCAACAGCACCAGCGCGGCTGCCACGCCCAGAATGAGCGTCTCGCGCAGGGCCCGATTCAGCATGGATTCCAATGCCGCGTCGGTCAGGCCGACGATGGGATGGGTTTCTTCAGTCATCTGCCGGCATCGGTATTGCCCTTTCCGGAATTCGTTCCGCCGCCGTCGATTTTCCCGGAATCCGCTCCCGCGGACGTCACCAGGCGAATCACATACACCAACCCTGCGATACCCCCGAAAATCATCCCGATAATCTCGATCCAGGTCTGGTGAAAGTGCCCATCTGCCCAGGCGCCCAGCAACCACCCGACAAAGACCGAGCAAGGAAGCAGAAGCGCAATCTGCATGAGCTTTTCGGCCTGGATCAGGCTCTGCAACCCGCCGGAGCTTTTGGCCGGAGGCTTGGGATCGGGCATGGGACTGTTGGAAGGCATGGAACTCATCACAAGCATACAGGGTCGCCCAACCAGCGGGTATACTTCCCTTTAGAGCCCTATCATGGGAAGGAAACAGAGTGTTTGATTCGGAGTTTGAGCGTGGTTTGTTTGATCTGCGCAGATCCAAGCTGGCAGAGATCGAAAAGCTGGGACAGGCAACCTATCCCAACCAGTTCCCCGGCTCACATACTATTCCGGCGGTTCGCGACAAATGGGGCGAATCGACCGCTGAGACTCTCGAAAGCGATCGCGTTACAGTGGCCATTGCCGGCCGTATCATGGCGATCCGCGCACAAGGCAAGGCCGGCTTTGCCAGCCTGCAGCAGGGCGGCGAGCGCATGCAGATTTACGTCCGCCTCGATGCTGTCGGCGAGCAGGGCTTTGCCCTCTATAGATTGCTCGACCTCGGCGACCACATCGGCGTCACGGGCTATCTCTTCCGCACCCGCACGGGCGAATTAACCGTACATGTGGAGCGGCTGACCTTCCTATCCAAGGCGATGCTTGCCCTGCCTGAGAAGTTCCATGGCCTCGCCGACGTTGAGTTGCGCTATCGCCAAAGGTATGTGGATCTCTTCGCCAATCTCGAAAGCCGCGCCGTGTTCGTCAAGCGCGCCAAAGTGCTTCGGGCACTGCGCCAGTTCTTTGATGAACGCGGCTATCTTGAAGTCGAAACCCCGATGATGCAGCAAATCGCCGGGGGCGCGGCCGCGCGGCCCTTCAGGACACACCACAACGCGCTTGACCTCGATCTCTTTCTCCGCATCGCGCCGGAGCTTTACCTGAAGCGCCTGGTCGTAGGCGGCCTCGATCGCGTGTATGAGATCAATCGCAACTTCCGCAACGAAGGGGTGAGCACGCAGCATAACCCCGAGTTCACGATGCTCGAGTTCTATCAGGCCTACGCCAACTACTACGACATGATGCAGATCACCGAAGAGTTGATGGCGTTCGTGGCGCGCGAGGTGAATGGAACCACGGTGACCGAGTTCAACGGGCACTCCATCGATCTCGCCAAATGGCGGCGCCTGACCATGCGCGAGGCTATCCGTGAATTCTGGCCGGTGGAGGCTGGCGCAAAGCCTGCGCACACCGCCTTCGAGTCGCCACAAGTCCTTCAGGCGCGCTTACACGCTGCCATGGGCTCGCTCGAAAAAGCAGCCGGTGAAACCGTGCGAATTACACCCGAACGTTTAGCCGAGTTGAAGACCATCCTTGGCGCGGTGACCTCCGTATACTACGACTCGATGAAGGGTGCGCCAGTTGGGAAGTCGATCTACAACCTGTTTGAGGCGGTCGTGGAACCATTCCTCTTTCAGCCCACCATCATCTACGACTATCCGGTCGAAGTCTCGCCGCTCTCGAAGGCCAAGCCTGACGACCCGGCGCACGTGGAGCGCTTCGAGTTTTTCGCCGGTGGGTTCGAGTTGGGCAACGCATTCAGTGAGCTCAACGATCCGGTGGAGCAGCACAAGCGGTTTGAGCAGCAGATCAGCGAGCGCGATCGCGGCGACGATGAAGCCCACCAGATGGACGAGGACTACGTGCGCGCGCTGGCCTATGGGCTGCCACCCACTGGCGGCGAAGGCATCGGCGTCGATCGCCTGACCATGCTTCTGACCGACTCAAAATCCATCCGCGACGTGATTCTCTTCCCGCTGATGAGAAGCAAAGAACAGGAAAAGCAGCCGTCAGTTTCTAGCTCCTAGCTTCTAGCGGTTCAAAAATCGGGCTGTGCCTCGCTCGCGTTTAAGCTAAAGGCTAGAGGCTAAAGCTAGGAGCTGTTCTTGAACATTCTATTCGTCGGCGACATCTTCGGCAGCGCAGGGCGCAGGATTGTGCGCGAGCACATCGGCCATGTCTGTGAAGCGCATGACGTCGAACTGCTCATCATGAATGTCGAGAATGCGGCGGGGGATTCGGCATCACGCCGGAGATCGCCGAAGATCTCTTCAGCCTTGGCACGGACGTGATGACCACCGGCAATCATGTCTGGGACAAGCGGGAGTTGATTGATTATCTGAATTCAGTTCCGGCGGATAGCCGGGCGCACGCCCGCCGCGTGCTTCGCCCCGCCAACCTGTACCCAGGCCTACCCGGCCACGGCGTTTTTGAAGGCACCACGCGAAGCGGCGTGGACTATGCGGTGATCGACCTGATGGGCCGCGTTTTCATGAACGGCACCAACGACCCATTCCACGCCGCAGACGATTTGCTGGCACGCATCAAAGCGAAAGTGATCGTCGTGGACTTCCACGCCGAAGCGACCAGCGAAAAGGTCGCGATGGGCTGGCATCTCGATGGACGCGTCACCGCAGTGCTCGGCACGCACACCCACATTCCAACCGCCGACGAGCGTCTGCTGCTGAATGGGACCGCCTACCAGACCGACGTGGGCATGAGCGGCCCTTATGACAGCGTGATTGGTGTTGAAAGGGATCTGGTGCTGCACCGGTTCCTGACCGGAATGCCCGGCAAATTTGAGGCTGCCAAGGGCAACCCCAAAATGTGCGCGACCCTGGTCACCTGCGATCCAGCCACAGGCCATGCCTCAGCCATCGAGCGCATCATGCTGGGTGAGTGAGCTGGGTGAGTGAGGCGATCCCAGCCGCACCACGCAACGGCCCTAATTCCGATCACCCTGCGGCACGGGCCGGGTTTTCAACTCGGGAGCGTTCTGCGGAACCCTCTTCTCGGCGAACATAGGCGCAGGAAAATGCCTCGCACTGACCAATTTTCCCTTTTGCGTGAACGTCATCGTCCACTCCATCGGCCGGGGTTTGGCTCCGATGTCGGCAAATTGGATCAATTCCCCCCCCTGGGGCTCCACTTCCATCACAGCCGTGAGCGCGGGCGCCGGCCCATCGGTGTCCAGTTCTTCATCGGGTTTTGGAATGCGCGGGTGCGCTCCTGCCAGGGCTGCATAGCATAGCCCATTTCCAACCCAGTTTGAAGATGTGCCATCCGGCTCTTCTGCCCGAATGTGGTTGAACGCCGAAATGGTGAGCGCGTTGATCGGCGCCGGCGAAAAGAGCGAATAGCCCCTGCGCAAAATCGGGATGATGCGCACCCGCCCCTCGCCGCCCCGGGGAATCGAAGCCGTAAACATCGTGACATCGCCCACGCCGTTATTCCGCGTGTACTGCAGGAACAGATGATTCGGCAACGCCGGGCACACCACCTGCTGATAATTCCACTTTCCCTGTTCGAATGCGAATCCACTCGTTCCCGCGTGTTCGGCAATCGACGACTCTGCGTCCGCCGCAAGAAGGCGATCCTTCTCCGTCATTTTGTTGGCATCTCTGAATTCGACTGAAAGCGCAGCCTCTCGAGTCGATCCGTCGGCCGAAAACGGCGCAGGAGAAACCGCCGGCGGCACCAACCTGCTTTTCGCGTGACCGACGCCCGGTTCGTCTACGGCTGTCTGTGCCGCAACAGCGACGCTGAGCGCCGCACAAACGATCAAAGCCGTCAAGATCAGGAAGTGACCAAATCGCACCATACAGCCACCAGACTACCATCCGGGCTGCCCGAAATCGCCGTGCGACCAGCAAAAAGGGCAGCCCTTGCGAAGCTGCCCTGAATGGCATTCCCATAATCAGAATTGGAGCGGCGAATCTGATTCAACTCGCCGCCCAAGTTCCCTTGATCGCCCTGCGGGCTATCCTGCTGTGTGATGTGCAGCGGCAGGCTTGTGATGCACCGGCGCAGTCTTCTTCTTTTCAGGCTGAATGAATGCATCGCGAAGAACAATCTGCACCGAGGGTGGGACGTTGCCGTTCGCTGGAATTTGCGTGAAGCTGTCGTAGGTGCCGTCCAGTTCGGCGGCCGGCTGCAAGCCAAACTCGAATCCCACCGCCGGAACTTCCTTCGCTTCCAGAGGCTTCTTCATGTTCACGATGAAGTCCGGAGTCTTGGAATCTTTCGCATCCTGGGTCACTGCGACCTTGATGACCGTGGGGCTGGCTTCGATCACAACTCCAGGAACCGGCGTGAGCTTGTCCTTCAGCAGCGCCCACAGCTTGTCCGCATCTTCCTTGCTTCCCAGGGCGAGCACTGTTTCCTTGTCGGCAAGCGCAAGGGTGTTCAAATCCGGCGTCGATGCGAGCAAATCGTGAATCTGCTCTGCCGGACTCTTCGCGGGGGCGATCGAGTAGGTCGCGGGTGGAAAGGTTGTAGCCTGGGCCTGGGTCTTGATGTCGTTCAGTCCATCCAGGCTGCCGTGGAATTTCTTGTAGTAGTACTCCAGCTTGGGCTCGATCTGCGCCTTGTAGGCCGGCGGAGCAAAATTCCAAACCCGTGCGTAGAACCAGATCGCCTTTGGCAAGTCCTTCACCGCAGGCTTGGTATAAACGTCCGCGAGCTGCAGCATGTCCACGAGACCGGCTGATTTCGACTGATCCTCGCTCATCAGGTTCAGCGCAGCCATGTATTCGGTGATCGCGCCCTGGTAGTTTTCCTTTGAAACATCGTCATCGAGAGCTATGGCCGAGTGAAACAGCGGGTAAGTTGCGGCCGTCTGCTTCTTCCAGTCGTCGTCGGAGACGCCGGCCGGCTTGGGAATGGCAAGACCCTTGGTCGCCAACGCTGCCGCGTCGTCGCATGGCTGCGGATCAGAAGCTTTTCCAGTCGCGTTGACTGACTTGGCGCACTGACTCTTCTTTATGAAGACCGAAATATAGATGGCCTTCATAGCGTTGGGATCGACCTGGAGCAGCCGGCTGGCCGCGCTCAAGGTCTTGTCCGGGTCGCGCAACTGCTGGTATGTGTCCACCAGCATGTCCAGGATAGCCTGCTTGACCACACTTTGCGGATAGGTCTGCAAAAAGCTCTCAAGGGCCGATGCTTTGGCGGCTGGATCGCTCTGTGTGATCGCCATTTGATAGGCATTGAACTCGGCAGGATCCTTGATTTGAATCGTGCCCGACTCCTGCGCGCGCAGCGTGGGTGCGATTACGAGGCTCAAGCTCGCCAGCGCCAACACACTTGCAAAGACAATCTTCTTCATTCAGTGCTCCTGGGAAATGCCAAAATGGAAGTCAATACTAATGCACCCGCACGCGCAATGTACAACCGTTCTTACGGGCAGTTGATCACCGGGGTCCCCGAAGAACATTACCACGGTGTCCAATGCGGTGTTGGAATGGATTATAGAAAGCTCCGCCCCTTGTGACAAGCGGAGTTGTTGACCAAAAACATGACCTGACCACGGTTTGCCGAAAGCCCCCGCCGCTCATCCCTAAATCACACTTAAACTTCGTGCCGGTCTTCTTGCGGTTTTTCCCTGAATCGGTAGTATTTCGGCGGAAGGTTCCCATGCCCCCGGTGCACAACCTTACGCTTTAGAGCATTTCTCTCATAGATATACTCCATAGCCGGCGAACCTGAACCAAGCTTGAGCGTTATCTGGAGTGATCTGAGGTAGCAGGTCTGTGATGGCCTGTTCGAGGACCTCGCTGGTCCTTGCTTTGGCTGATCGGAGGAGTTGTTTGAGCTTTGACCAGGCCTTTTCTATCGGGTTCAGGTCTGGCGAATAGGGCGGCAGGTAGAGCAGTTCCGCTCCAGCCGCCTCGATGCGTGCACGCACGCCGTCGACCTTGTGCGAACTCAAGTTATCCATCACCACCACATCGCCGGAGCGTAGTTGCGGACACAGAACATGTTCCAGATAGGCCAGGAAGATTTCTGTATCGGTAGCCTCTTCGATGGTCATGGTTGCGATCATGCCCCGGGTGCTCATCGCGCCCAGGATGGTCATAATTTTCCAATGGCTGCCAGGCGTCGCCTCATGGATGCGCCGTCCTCCCAGACAACGGGCATAGAGCCGCGTCATTGAAGTGGTGACGCCGCTCTCATCAAGGAAGATCAGATTGTCTAGCGGGGTCGAATGGATTTTCTCAAGGAACTCTGCCCGCCGCTTTTGATTGGCTTGCGTGTCTCGCTCGGCCGCGTGGAGTGACTTTTTTTCAAACGCGCACCCAACCGCTTCAGCACACGCCACAAATGCTGACTGCTCATGCCAATACCGAGCGACTTCTGCAGCCCTTTCTGCAAATCCGCCAGCGTGCAATCCGGTTGTTCGCGCAACTGGCGCAACAACTCGGCTTCAACTTCTGGCGTCACCCGACTCGCCATTCCATGGCGGCTCTGCGCCACCCGCTCCATTTGTTGGCTGCGCAATCGCTGCCTCGATATCTTCTTGGCCCAGTCATAGCTGACAGAAAACAGTTCCGCCAACTCGCGCAACGATCCCTGCCCGCGATCGTAGGCCGTCAACAGCTTGCAACGAAGATCATCCGAATAGGCCTTCGCCATCTCTCATGCCGCGAAGTCCAGAGCTAACTACAGTGTACACCTAATGGAGAAATGCTCTAGACACCAAGAATGCAAAAAGTGTTCCCTCCTAATTTAGTGTGATGCATTATTGCAGTAATCGAACCAGTTCCACCTGCTCGGCCAGAAACGCATCGTGGCCGTGCGCACTCGTCATTTCCCGGTAATCCGCATCCACGCCCGCCGATCGGACCGCACACGCAAATTCGCGAACCGAGTCTGCCGGAAACAGCCAGTCCGAGCTGATGCCGACAAAGCTGAGCCGCGCCCGAATCCGCCCGAACGCCTCCTGCGGCGAAGCATGCCCGTCCAGCGGATTCCAGGTATCCATGGTGCGCAAAATCGCCAGGTAAGCATTGGCGTCGAAGCGGTCAATGAATCGCTTCCCCTGGTGATCCAGATACCCGGCAATATCGAACCGTCCGCCAACCAACCCGCCGCCGTTCGGATCCAGCGCCCACGGATCTTCCCCGTTGCGGTTGGGATTGCGCCCGAACCGTTCTTCAAACAGAGGAGCGGATTTGTAACTCAGCATCCCAATTTGGCGCGCCAGAGCCAGCCCCTGCCGAGGCGGCTTTTGCGGCAGATAGTTGCCCTCCGCCCAGTCAGGATCGTTCTTTATCGCCTGCCGCTGCAGATGATTCAGCGCCAGCCCCATGGCCGTGAGTGGCGCCACCGCAATGATCAATCCCCTCTGCACACGCTCCGGATCGTGGATCGTCCACTCCAGCGCCTGCATGCCCCCGATAGAGCCCCCCAAAACCAAACGCAGCCGCCGGATGCCTAACGAATCCAGCAGCTGCGCCTGTGCCCTTACATTGTCGCGAATCGAAACCAAGGGAAAATCAGCCCCGAAAGGCTGCCCCGTCTCCGGGTTCACCGATCCGGGCCCCGTCGAACCGTAACAGGAGCCCAGCATGTTGATACAAATCACAAAATCGTGATCCAGCGACAACACCGCGCCCGGCCCAAAAACCTCCGGCCACCACGACCCCACCAGCGCCGAACCCGACAGCGCATGACAAACCAGCACCGCGTTGTCCCGGGCCGCGTTCAGCCGCCCATACACCGCGTAGTGCAGTGTTGGATTGGCCAGCGTGCGCCCGCTCTCCAGCAACAGGTGCCGGTCGAGTACAAAGTCGCCCTCGTAGGTCGGCTCCAGCACTCGAGTTTCTGTCTTCCCGGCGCCGGTCCCGGTATCGCCCTCGGTCATAACACTCATTGTGCCGCAAGACCCGCCGTCTTCGCCGTGCCGGTGGATGCGTGCCCATTGGCCCCCTCAATCGCCTGGTCCAGATCGGCGAGTATGTCGCGAATGTCCTCAATCCCAATCGAGAGCCGCACCATCTCCGGCGTGACGCCCGTGCCGGCCTGCTCCTCCACTGAAAGCTGCTGGTGCGTCGTCGAAGCAGGATGAATCACCAGCGACTTGGCATCGCCGATGTTCGCCACCAGCGAGAACAGCTCCAGCGAATCGATCAGCTTCTTCCCTGCCTCGTATCCGCCCTTGATGCCAAAGGTGACCAGCGCTCCCTGCCCGTCCGGCAGATACTTCTGCGCCCGCGCTGCATACCGGCTCGACTCGAGGCCCGGATAGTTCACCCACTCCACCCCGGGATGCCTTTCCAGGTGCTGCGCCACAGCCAGCGCATTCTCCGAGTGCCGCTCCATCCGCAGGTGCAGCGTCTCGATCCCCTGCAGCAATAGAAACGCGTTGAAGGGCGACAGCGCCGCGCCGGTATCGCGCAGCCCCTGCACGCGCGCCTTCAGAATGAACGCCAGCGGCCCAAATGCCTGCGTGTACGAGAGCCCGTGATACGAGGGATCGGGCTCGGTAAATTCCTTGAACCGCCCCGACGCCGCCCAGTCGAACTTGCCCGCATCCACAATCACGCCGCCGATCGTCGTGCCGTGGCCGCCAAGAAACTTGGTCGCCGAATTCACCACGATGTCCGCGCCCCACTCGATCGGCCGCACCAGCGCCGGCGAGGCCGACGTGTTGTCGATGACCAGCGGCAAGCCATGTCTCATGCGCAATCGCCGCCAGCTTTTCGATGTCCACAACGTCGAGCTTGGGATTGCCCAGCGTCTCGGTATACATGGCCCGCGTCTTGTCGTTGATGGCCGCGCGCAGCCCGTCAAAATCGTCCGCATCGACAAACCGCACCTGATGCCCAGCCGCGGCAGCGTGTAGTGGAACAGGTTGTACGTGCCGCCATAGAGCGAGGTCGTCGAGACAATCTCATCGCCGGCCGCGGCCAGCGTGGTCATCGCCAGCGTCTCCGCCGCCTGGCCCGACGCCGTTGCCAGCGCCGCCGCGCCGCCCTCGAGCGCCGCCACGCGCTTTTCGAACACGTCGGTGGTCGGGTTCATGATGCGCGTGTAGATGTTGCCGAACTCCTTCAGCGCAAACAGCCGCCCGGCATGGTCGGCATCCTGGAAGAGGTAGGAAGTGGTCTGGTAGATCGGCACCGCGCGCGAGCCGGTGGCCGGGTCGGGCGACTGGCCCGCGTGAACGGCAAGGGTGGCGAACTGCGCTGCTTGGCTTCGGACATGGTGACTCCTTCAGTTTCTCGGACTGGAATGGTGTATAGGGAATGTGGGCGCCCCATCCTTGTCCGCCGCGGCGGATCTTTATCGCAAGAGTGGGAACTGCATACCCTCAGAAACTAAAACGGCCCGCATCCTTTTCGAGGACCGGGCCGCCTGATTTCAAGATCGGTTGCGTCTAGCGCATTCGCCGTTCCAGAGACCCACGGACGGGTCCCATTGCCATACACATGCACATGGCCATGACCCAGTTCCGCGCTTCCCTGAGTTCGGCATAGAAAGCAGTATCAAGGCTGGAAAGGTAACTGTCAACTGAAAGTCTCCTGGCTCCTATTCACTATTCCCTGCTTCTCTGCCTCCCCACACATACGCCCCCGGCTGCGGCAGCCCGATATGCGCCAGCACGCGACACACAAACTGCCGCGCCATCTCGTCGGAATCGACAGGCTGGTTGTAAAACGCCGGAATGCACCGGAAAGATGGTTGCCCCCGCCTCGGCAGCCAGCGTCATATTGCGCAGATGAATGCGGTTGAACGGCGTCTCGCGCACGCACAGCATCAGCGGCCGCCGCTCCTTCAACGTCACATCGGCCGCGCGCGCAATCAGCGAGTCGGCCAGCCCCAGCGCAATCGCCGCCAGCGTCCCCATCGAGCAAGGCAGCACAATCATTCCGTTCGAGGGATGGCTCCCGCTCGCAATCGCCGCGCCAATGTCGCGTCCTCGCATTGCACAATCTTCTTCGGCGTCGCGCCCAGCAGCTTTTCCAGCAGATCGGTGCGCCCTGAAACACCAAGCTCCTCCGCCATCACGCGCAGCGAATTCTCGCTCGCCACAAAATGTACGCGCACCACGCGCTCATCCGCCTCCAGCGCGCGCAGCATCTCGCGCCCAAACACCGCCCCCGATGCTCCCGTGATTGCGACCGTAAGATTCATCAAGCTCCGAGCGGTTGGCTTCAAGCTTTTGCTTTCAGCACCCGTTCAAAAATCGCGTCCACATTCCCCAGTTGCCGCGTGTAGTCGAAGGTCTTATCCAGCTTCTCCTGGCGCAGCAGCTTTGCAATCTCTGCGTCGCGTGCCACCTCATCGCGGAACACAAGATCCTCTTTCCACGCCCGCATCGCGTGCCCCTGCACCAGCCGGTACGCGTCCTCGCGCAGCATCCCCGCCTCGGCCAGATCGAGCAGCAACTGCCCGCAGAAGATCAGCCCGCCCGTCGATTCCAGATTCTTCTTCATCCGCTCCGGATACACCAGCAGCCGGTCGATCAGGTCCGCCGTCTTGGCCAGCAGATAATCCACCAGAATCGTCGAGTCCGGAAAAATCACCCGCTCCACCGACGAATGCGAAATATCGCGCTCATGCCACAGCGCAACATTCTCAAACGCCGCCTGCGCATTACCGCGCAGCACCCGCGCCAGCCCGCTGATCTGCTCGCTGGTGATCGGATTCTTCTTGTGCGGCATCGCCGACGAGCCCTTTTGCTTCTCGGAGAAATACTCCTGCGCCTCGCGCACCTCGGTCCGCTGCAGATGCCGAATCTCAACCGCAATCTTGTCCAGCGTGCTGCCGATAATCGCCAGCGTCGAAATATACGCCGCGTGCCGGTCGCGCTGAATCACCTGCGTCGCCACCGGCGCCGGCTTCAGCCCCAGCCGCTGCGCAGATGCGCTCCTCGTGCTCCGGCTTCAGATGCCCAAACGTTCCCACCGCACCCGAAAGCTTGCCCACGCGCATGTCTTCTGCCGCCGCGTCAAACCGCGCCAGATTGCGCTCCATCTCCGCATACCAGTTCAGCAGCTTCAGCCCAAAGGTCGTCGGCTCCGCATGAATCCCATGCGTGCGCCCGATCGTCGGCGTGTGCTTGAACTCGAGCGCCCGCCGCTTCAGCACCGCCAGCAGCGCCTTCAGTCCCTCGCGAATCAGCGTCGATGCCTCTTTGACTTGCAGCGCCTGCGCCGTATCGACAACATCGTTCGAAGTCAGCCCGTAATGCAGCCATCGCGACTGCTCTCCGAAGCCCTGCGCCTTCAGACTCTCCGCCACCGCGGTCGTGAAGGCAATCACGTCGTGCTTCACTTCCGCCTCAATTTCGTGGATGCGCGCAACGCTGAAGGTGGCCCTGGTCTCGATCGCCTCGGCCGCTTCGGCGGGAATGACGCCGTCCTCGGCCAGCACAGCAGCACGCCGCCGCTTCCACCTGCAGCCAGCAGCGATACTTGTTTTCTTCGGTCCAGATGCGGCCCATCTCGGGGCGGGTATAGCGGTCAATCATGCACGAACTCCCTGCATAGGGCAGACTCCCGGCAAGGGCAGTTCAAAACCACCCACGCCAACTCTTGATTGTACGGGGAAAAATTAGCGGGGAATGCCAAAGCGCTGATGCAACTCGTCGTAGAGCAGTCCGCGCCCCGGCTTGTAGGGCTGAAACCACTCGCCATCGATCACCAGCTGCGGAATCGCTCGCTTGCCAACGTGCCGCATCAGCTCCGCCTCAGCAGCAGGATCAAGATCCACATTGATCTCGGTGTACTCGATCCCATGTGAATCCAGAAACTGCTTTGCCGACCGGCAATCCCGGCACCAGGCAGCCGTATACACTTGCACTTTCATGTATCCCATTTTACGGCGTTCGCGCTGCTACTATCGATTGCGATGACCGCTGAAGAAATCAAAAGTTTACTCCATCTCGAACCGCACCCCATCGAAGGCGGCTCGTTCCGCCGCACCTACACGTCCCCGGGAAACGTCGATCTGCCTCGCGGCGAGCGACCTCAGGGCACCGCGATCTATTACCTGCTCGAGCCCGGCACCTTCTCTGAAATGCATGTCCTCGACTCCGACGAGATCTTCCACTTCTACCTCGGCGATCCGGTCGAGATGCTGCAACTCCACCCCTCTGGCGGCTCCGCCGTTTTTACTCTTGGACAAGATTTAGAGGCCGGTCAGCATGTCCAGCTCGTCGTCCCCGCCGGCGTCTGGCAGGGCACGCGCCTCATCGGAGACGGCCAGGTTGCACTCCTCGGCTGCACCGTCACTCCGGGCTTTGATTTTGCCGATTACCGCAGCGGTACCTACGCCGAACTATCCGAAAAGTGGCCGGCGCAGGCCGACCGCATTCGCGCGCTTACCAGAAGTTGACAGGTCACGTTCTGCGCCGCTCGCGGAAGAAATTCCGCAGCAACTCCGCCGACTCTTCGCCCAGAATTCCCTGCCCCACATCCATCAGGTGATTCAGTTGCGGATGATTCAGTACCGACAGTACCGACCCGGCCGCGCCCGCCTTGGGATCCGTGGAAGCAAACACCAGCCGGTCGAGCCGCGCATGAATCATCGACCCGGCGCACATCGCGCAAGGCTCCAGCGTGACATAGAGCGTGCAGCCGTTCAGTCGATAATTTCCCAGCCTTGCCGCAGCGGCGCGCAAAGCCACGATCTCCGCATGCGCGGTCGGATCGTTGTCGCGCAGTACACGGTTCTGTCCCCGCGCAATGATTTCTCCATCCAGCACCACAACAGCGCCGATCGGCACCTCGCCGGAATCTCCGCACAGCCGCGCCTCGTCCAGCGCAGCCTGCATCGCCTGCATATCGGAGATCATGCTTCCGATCCTAAACTCCCCGGGTCCTCGCAGACGGGTCTTCGTCTGTGGGTCGACCTTTGGGCTGCTGCTGAGTCATGCAGTGCAGCGTGCCCAGACCCCACACAAGATCCACTCCGTGAATCCCGATCACTTCGCGCCCCGGAAAAACCTCCGCCAGCGTATTCAGCGCTACGCGGTCGTTGGGATCGTGAAACGTGGGCATCAGCACCACGCCATTCGCAATATAGAAATTCGCATAGCTCGCCGGCAGCCTCTGTCCGCGAAAAACCACCGGCCGTGGCAGCGGCAGTTCAACAATCGTGAACTGCTTGCCATCCACGGTGCGCGCTGCCTTCAGCCGATCCAGATTTTCCGCCAGCGGCGCGTGATTCGGGTCGCGCGTATCCGGCTCGACCGCCGTCACGATCGTCTCCGGCCCCACAAAGCGGGTGATGTCGTCCACGTGCCCGTGCGTGTCGTCGCCGGCCACACCGCAGCCCAGCCAGATCACCTGGTCGATTCCCAGAAAATCGTGAAAGACCCGCTCCATCTGCGCGCGCCCCACGCCCGGATTGCGCTGTTGCACCTCGCTGAGGAGGCATTCCTCCGTGGTCAGCAGAATGCCCTGCCCGTTCGTATCGATGGAGCCTCCTTCGAGCACAATCCGTCTTGCCTCGCCATCCACATCGGCCGCAGGTTCCCACGTCGGAAATCCGAGCAACTCCGTCACCCGTCCCGGCAACAGGTCATCGAGATGCCAATCGTCATACTTGGCCCAGCCGTTGAATCGCCAGTTCATGATGCCCACTTCGCCCCGGCTGTTGCGAACAAAAATCGGCCCCGAGTCGCGCGTCCACCCGCGGTCGGTAGGCCACGCATGAAAGCTGACCCGGTCCAAATTTGCGCCTGCCCGCTTCAGGATGCTCCGCACCCGCAGTTCCGTCTTGGCATCCTCGACAACGAGATGCACCTGCTCCCGCGCAGCCAGCAGCCGCACGATCTCCGCATAGAGCCACGGAATCGCCTGAAACTTTCCCGGCCAGTCTTCAGGATTGTGCGGCCACGCCAGCCATGTCGCCTCGTGCGGTTCCCACTCGGCCGGCATGCGGTAGCCCAGTTCTCGCGGAGTTCCCTGCGCAACACGATCAGCCATTGCTATTTGGGTTCTCCGTCCGTCAACCACGAGTTCACCGGATCGAGAAAGCGCTGCGTAATCGGCGCATACGCATCAATGCGCCGGTCGCGCAGAAACGGCCAGTTGCGCCGCGTGTCCTCCATCAGCGCAAGGTCGATCTCGCCCAGCACAATCTCTTCCGCATCGTGCGAAGCCTTCGCGAGCACCCGGCCAAACGGATCGGCCAGAAAGCTCCCGCCCCAGAATTCGAGCCCCGGCCCCGCTGCACGATTGCCGAGAATGTCGCCCTGCTCGTGTCCCACGCGGTTCACCGCCGCCACGTACACGCCATTGGCAATTGCGTGAGCGCGCTGAATCGTCTGCCACGCGTCATATTGCGCCGCGCCAAACTCGTCCTTTTCCGCCGGATGCCAGCCAATCGCGGTGGGATAAAACAGCACCTCGGCGCCCTGCAACGCCGTCAGCCGCGCGCCTTCGGGATACCACTGATCCCAGCACACCAGCGTGCCCACACGGCCAAACGCCGTGTCCACTGCCTTGAAACCAAGATCGCCCGGCGCAAAGTAGATACTTCTCGTAGTAAAGCGGATCGTCCGGAATATGCATCTTGCGATACACGCTCGCAATCGCCCCATCCACATTCAGCGTCACCGCCGTGTTGTGATAAAGCCCTGGCGCGCGGCGCTCAAACAGCGAAGCGATCACCACCACGCGCGCTTCGCGGGCCACTTCGCCCAGCCGCGTCGTCGATGGCCCCGGAATCGTCTCCGCCAGGTCGAAAAGCCGAATATCCTCACGCTGGCAAAAGTACTGTGCGCGAAACAGCTCCGGCAGGCACACTACATTGGCGCCCATCCGCGCCGCATCGCGCACATGCCGCACCGCCGACGCGAGATTGGCCTCCGGATCGGGCCCCATCCGCATCTGCACCAGCCCCAGGTTGTACTTTCGCTTCTCTGCCATTGTGTAGCTCATTCCTTTGCGGACATACAGCAAGGCCAACCCCGCAGCGCGGAATTGGCCTTATTCGAACGTTACTCCGCGTTAGTCTTCGTCGAGAATCAGCACGGCGGCCGCAATCGTCGTAGTCCACATTCCGCGCTTATCCCCCACTGCCGACTGGGTGATATTGCTGGTGCGAACGATCTTGTTGGAGATGCGATAGATCTCCTTCTTCTCGTCCCAGCTCGTGTCGGGGTCGAAGTCCACATCCAGAGTTGTGGCAAGCATCTCGGCCGCAAGTTCCTCGGCATATTCGCCGGCCTGGTCTTCCGTCTCGCCGAAGCTGTGGTGCTCGCTCAGGTAGCCATAGGTGTTGCGGTCGGCGGGGATCGCCACCCCAATGCTGGAAACAATGAGACGATGCGGTTCGCGCGTCGAATTTTCAGCGATGACCGAGAAGACCACTTCCCCGTGACTCAGGTACTTGAGGCCTTCCTTGCGCGTGATCGACTTTGCACTGCGGTGGAAAGATCGAAGAGACGCGCACCAGGTTCTGCGAGGCGATGCCCGCATCCCGAAGGGCCAGCTCAAAGGAGGTCAAACGCTCCTTATGTTTGCCTACACCTTTGGTGAAGAACAGCTTCTTCGGGACCATGCTTTTTCCCAATTTCTATGTATCCTCCGTGGGTTTGACGGTCGTTGTTTTTGCGAAACGTTCCCGCCTGAGTCTATCGCATATCGCCCCCTGACAAAAGACCCGTTTCAGATTTCATGCGACGTTCACACCGAGGGCTCTTCGGTCGCCCTCAATCAGTGGCCCGGGCGCGCGTTCTGTCGGCACCGGAACTGAGACTCCGACCGCGAAAAAATCGCCGAAGACAGCCGTAACTTTTACTCCGCATCCGCGTTTAAAGATTTATGAATTGGAAGCTGTCCGTCGGATTCGCCTTCCTCGCAGCCGGGCTCTCCTGCGGACTCGCACAAGCGCAGGACCCAGCCGCGCCGCCTTCCACCGATCCCGCACCATCAGCTTCCAACTCGCCCGCGACCGATGGCCCGCCAATCCTCTCTCCGGTCCCGCTCGAGTGGACGCCACCCGCGCTCGAGCGGCTCAGCGCCCTCGCGGCCGTGAAGGAAAACTTCACCCTCGACCGCAACCTGCTTTCCCTCGCTGCCGGACTGGTGCCCGACTCCGAACCTGAAGATCGACAGGTGATTCGCAAACTCGATGGCGTGAGCGTCCACCTGATGCGCTTCGGCGACACCGGCATTCCCGACGAACGCGAGGTCGCTTCGATTCGCGAAGCCTATCACTTGCGCGGATGGAAGCACCTCGTATCGACCACCGGTTCCGGAACGCCGATTCACACCGGAACGACCGATGTATGGGTCGTCATGGATGGCGTGAACGTTCGCGGCGCCGTTGTGTTGGCCGAGACTCCCAAAAGCCTGACCCTGGTCACGGTCGCAGGCAATCTCAATCCAGTCGACTTGCTCCACCTCCGCGGCCACTTCGGCATTCCCCGCTTTGACGGTGACCAACTGCGCGACCCGCACGGCGAATAACACCTTCGGTTCACGCCCACATCATCCAACAGGCTTCTCAACTTAGGAAAAGGGACGGTTTTGAGGGCGCACGCCAAAAATGTCGCAAATACGCTCCTATAAAAAGTTAAGCCGCTACCCCAGAGCCAATAACACCCTTCTCAGAAAGAAAATGGCTGTAAAACTGTCCGACCCGATGGCCACGGGCTCCCCTTGTAACTGTGTCGCCGTAAGACATTCCAACCGGAAGCTCAACTCAAAGCCGGCAGCTTTCGCGTGAAGCAATCACCGAGTCGGCCAGCCCCATTTGCCGACTCGGACCCCCGTCTGCAAATGTAGAGAAGAAAGGGATAACCCAAAATCCATGCAAAAGACCTACAACGGGCTTGAGTTGCCCACCGACGGCGCAGCAATCCAGTGCAGCAACGGCCAGTATCAAATTCCAGACAATCCAATCATTCCCTTCATTGAAGGCGACGGCACCGGCCGCGACATCTGGAAAGCCTCGCAGCGGGTCTTCGACGCCGCAGTCCAGAAGGCTTACGGTGGCAGGCGCTGCAATCAAGTGGTTCGAGATCTATGCCGGCGAAAAGGCGTTTCGCCAGTTCAACACCTGGCTGCCTGACGAGTCTGTTGCCGCGGCTCGCGACCTGCGCGTCTCCATCAAAGGGCCGCTCACCACGCCCATCGGCGGCGGCATCCGCTCGCTCAACGTGGCCCTGCGCCAGATTCTCGACCTTTACGCCTGCGTTCGCCCCGTGAAGTATTACCAGGGCGTGCCCAGCCCCGTGAAACACCCTGAAAAACTCGACATCGTCATCTTCCGCGAGAACACTGAGGACGTTTACGCCGGCATCGAGTTCAAGGAAGGCTCCGCCGATGCCGCCCGTCTTATCGAGTTTCTCAACGATGACCTGCTCAAGGGCACCAAGAAAAAAGTGCGCAGCGACTCCGGCGTCGGCATCAAGCCCATCTCCATCTTCGGCACCAAGCGCCTGGTCCGCTACGCCATTCGCCAGGCGCTCGAAACGGGACGCAAGACCGTCACCCTGGTCCACAAGGGCAATATTCAGAAGTTCACCGAAGGCGCATTCCGCGAATGGGGCTACGAAGTCGCCATCGAGGAGTTCCGCGACCAGACCGTCACCGAGCGTGAAAGCTGGATTCTCGGCAACCTCGAAGCCAATCCCGGCCTCACCGTCGAGCAGAATGCCGCGCTCATCGAGCCCGGCCTCGAATTCGGCAATCAGAAGTTCCGCGACGATCTGTACGCTGAGATTAAGGGCGTCCTCGACTCCATCGGCAAAACGCACGGCAATGGCGCTTGGAAGTCGAAGGTGCTCATCAACGACCGCATCGCCGACTCCATCTTCCAGCAGATCATCATCCGGCCTGCCGATTACAGTGTGCTGGCCACTTCCAACCTCAACGGCGACTACATCTCCGACGCAGCCGCAGCGCAGGTTGGCGGGCTCGGCATCGCTCCCGGAGCCAACATTGGCGATGGTTTCGCTGTCTTCGAAGCCACCCACGGCACCGCTCCCAAATACGCCGATAAAGATGTCATCAACCCCGGCTCAGTCATCCTCTCCGGCGTCATGATGCTCGACTTCCTCGGCTGGAAAGAGGCGGCCCGGCTGATCGAGAACTCAATGGAGAAGACCATCCAGCAAAAGTTCGTGACCTACGACTTCGAGCGTCAGCTTGCCGGCGCCACCAAGGTGGGGACCAGCGAATTTGCCACAAGAATTATCGGCAACATGTAAGCAGTTGTCAGGAGTCAGTGATCAGTGGTCACCCTGCTGAACTGATCGAAGCTCCTCCGCTGCGGGAACGAAAGACTGAACACTGATCACTGCTCACTGGAGAATAGAATGCGAAAAAAAGTCAGCATCGTAGGCGCCGGTAATGTCGGCGCAACCACCGCGCATTGGATTGCTGCCAAGGAACTGGCCGACGTCGTCCTCGTCGACGTGGTCGAAGGCATCCCCCAGGGCAAAGCGCTGGATCTGCTCGAAGCCATGCCCATCGAAAAGCGCGACGTGCATGTCACCGGCTCCAATGACTACACAGCCACAGCCAACTCCGATATCGTCGTCGTGACTGCAGGAATTCCGCGCAAGCCGGGCATGAGCCGCGACGACCTGCTCCACACCAACTTCAAAATCATGTCCGACGTGGTCGCGAAAGTCGTTGCGCAATCGCCGGAGTGCATCCTCATCATCGTTTCCAATCCGCTCGATGCCATGGCCCAGGCTGCCTATCGCCAGGCCGGATTCAATCGCGAGCGTGTCATCGGCATGGCCGGCGTTTTGGACTCGGCGCGCTTCCGCACCTTTATTGCCGAAGAGCTCAACGTCAGCGTCGAAAATGTCACTGCTTTCGTGCTTGGCGGCCACGGCGACACCATGGTGCCGCTCGCCCGCTACTCGACCGTAGCCGGCATTCCTATCACCGAACTCATCGCTCACGATCGTCTCGAAGCCCTCATCCAGCGCACCCGCGATGGTGGCGCTGAGATCGTCAAGTACCTCAAGACGGGCAGCGCGTACTACGCCCCGTCAGCCGCGGTCACTGAAATGGTCGAAGCCATTCTCAAGGACAAGAAGAAGATCCTTCCCTGTGCAGTATTTCTGCAGGGCGAGTATGGAATCGATGGCTTTTACATCGGCGTTCCCTGCAAGCTGGGCGCAGGTGGCCTCGAGAAAATTATCGAAATCAAGCTGACGCCCGAAGAGGACGCCGCGTTGAAGAAGAGCGCCGCGGCAGTCAAGGAGCTTTGCGATGTAATCGGCGTCTAAGCCCCAAATCACCTTCGCATCCGTGAAACTGCCCCCCACAGCTTCACGGATGCGCAACCAGCAACAAAGCAACCTTCTCCGCACGCCCGTTTTTCCTGCCCTCTCCACCAAAAGGATGAGTTTCTGCCCCATCGATAGGCGGGAGACTCGCCCACCCCGCGAAGCCCACACTTGACCAGAAATAATCGCGTCACCCACTGTGAATCCAGCAACATCGCGGGTTCACGGAGACGCGCTAGAGGTTGGCCGGCGCACAGTGTATGCGCCTGCTCAAGCGATTTCACTTTGTCTTCCTTGCAAGGAGAGCCATGCCCCGAAAAATCGTCTGCGTAGCAGTTTTCTTCGCCGTCGCCCTCATCACAGCCCACGCACAAAGCAATTACGCAGTCGTCCGTGGTTCCATCCTGGACCCGCAACACCGCCCCATCGTCGGCGCGCATGTCCACCTCAAAGCCGACGAAACCGGCGCAGAACGCGAAGTGGTCACCAACGGAACTGGTCTCTACGAAATTGCCGGCTTACAGCCGGGCACTTATGTGCTCTCGGTCGATAGCTCGGGGTTCGAGCAAGCCACCCAGAACATCAATCTCGAGGTTGGCCAGCAAGCCACTATCGACCTGCAGCTGCGCCTTGGTGCCGAGTCGCAGAGCGTTATGGTCAAAGCGTCAGGCGAACTTCTCAAAACCCAGGACGCAAGCGTGGGCGAAGTTGTCGATCAGCGGTCCGTGGATTCCCTCCCTCTCAACGGCCGCATGCTGATTGACCTTGTGCTCACCGTCCCCGGCGCTCACATCAGCCACGGCGCTGCTACGGGCGACATGAATGCCCTCTATTGGCGTCCCGGTCAGCGATCTGCGGTCAGCATCGGCGGCAGCCGTCCGAATGGGAACTACTTCCTTCTCGACGGCGCCACCAACACGGACCCGACCTTCAGCACGCAGAACTTCAGCGCCTCACCCGACGCGGTGCAGGAGTTTCAAGTTGAAACGGGCAGCTACTCAGCCGATATGGGCGGCGCCGGCGGCGGCCAGATCAACATCGTTACTCGCTCCGGCTCCAGCCACCTCCACGGCACCGTCTACGAATTTCTGCGCAACGGCGACATGGATGCCCACTCCTTCAACGAGATGGGAAACGGAAATTTCCTGGTACAGAATAACTTTGGCGCTTCGCTCGGCGGCCCGGTCTGGCATGCGGGCAAGACGTTCTTCTTTCTGAACTACGAAGCTCTCCGCCACGTGGAAACAGACGTCATGGTCGACACCGTGCCCACCGCGGCCGAAGTCGCCGGCGACTTCAGCCAGAGCGGCGTCAACATCTACGATCCCACCACCGCGCAGCCCAACCCCAACTATAATCCCAGCCTTCCCGTCAGCGCATCGAATCCGCAGATCATTCGTCAGCAGTTCTCCTATAACGGTGTAGCCAACGTCATCCCGCCTGGGCGGCTTACCCAGGCTGCGACCATCATGCTCAACCAATACACGCCGCTGCCCAACACCATGAACATGGGCAACATGACCATGATGGGCCAGCCCACCGTCATCGGCGCAGGCAACGATGCCAACAATTATCTCGATGACCGCAATGAGCACATGACCGACGACCAGAGCACCGTGCGCGTTGACCACAGCTTCGCCAATGGCGATACGGCCTTTTTCCGCTATTCCGCGGGCAGCGAATACGGCTTCATGCCTGAAGGCCTTCCCGGCTTCGGCATGTACCACGACAACTTTTCGCAGCAGGGCATCCTCGCCTGGACCCGCGTCATTCGTGCGAATCTCGTGAACTCGGCTTCCGCTGCCATTTCGCGTCTCGTTATGTCGCACACCACCGAGAGCGCCAACAAGAATGACATCGTCGATCAGCTCGGCATCATCGGCACCGGTTACGGTGGACCCGCGGCCTGGGGCGCACCTTACTTCACCGTGCAGGGCTACTCCGCCTTCGGCGACAACTACCTTGCCACCCCCATGCACGCCTGGGACACCGTGATCGAAGGGCGCGATTCCCTCAACTGGCAAATCGGGCGCCACAGCGCCAAATTCGGCGGAACCTACCAGTGGTTCATCTGGCCCATGTGGGGCTTCTTTCAGAATCGCGGATACTATCAGTACACCAACGGCTATACGACCCAATATGCCGTCAACGATGGCAGCTCCGGCTCCGGTCTCGCCAGCTTCCTCCTCGGCATGCCCGTCGCTCGGCAGGGCCAGGCCGGCGTTCCGCAGATGGACCTCCGCCAGTGGTACGCCGACGGCTTCGCGCAGGATGCATGGCGCCTCGCCAGCACAACCACCCTCACCTACGGTGTGCGTTATGAGTTCATGAGCCCCCTCGTTGACATCCGGTACACCAACAGCAATCTGGATTTGAGCAGCGGTACGCCCAAGGTCTTCATCGGCGGACAAAACGGATATCCGAAGGGCTTGATGTATCCCAACCACACCAACTTCGCTCCGCGCCTCGGCCTGGCGCAGAGCCTTCCGAAACTTGGCCTCGTGGCTCACCTCGCCTACGGCATCTTCTATACGCCCGTCGATATGAACACCTGGTGCAACCAGCGCCACAACGTGCCCTATGTCTTCCCTGAGACCTCGCAGGCCGATCCCTACACCCCCAGCAACCCTGCGCTCAACCTCAACTTCCCCGCCCAGCCCGTGCTCGGCACCACCGCCGTCAGCTTTACCGCATTGCAGCTCCACGCGCCGGCACAATACATTCAGCAGTGGAGTGCCTCGCTCGAAAAGCAACTCGGCACTCAAACAACCCTCGAGGTCGGCTACCTCGGCGCCGGTGGCTTCCATCTCCAGCGTTCCCACCTCATCAACAACGCCCTTCCCGGCGCGGGCCTCATCCAGCCGCGTCGCCCCTTCCCCAAGATCAGCTTCGTTCCGAACTCCGTCTTCCCGGCCGGCGTCACCGTCGCCAGCACCACCTTCCCCGTCAGCACCATCAACCTCCTCGAGAACTCGTCGCAGAGCTGGTATGACGCAGGCTATGTAAACGCGCGCCGTCGCTATGCCAACGGCCTCAGTTTCCTCGCCAATTACACCTTCGCGAAATCGCTCGAGAACGCTCCGGACTTTCGCTCCCCGATGTTCGAGTCGGCCATTCCGCAAAACGACAACGATCTGAATGCAGAAAAAGGCCCCTCCTGCGACATCCGACACCGCTTCGCTCTCAGTGCGGTCTACACCTCGCGCGCCTTTGGCACCAGCCACCTGGCTCAGTCCCTCACGCGGGATTGGCGCGGGTCCATCGAGTACCAGGCGCAGACCGGATTCCCCCTGACCATCTCTGTCTTTGGCGACACGGCCAATGCCGGAACCGTGGTCGGCGAGAACCCCATCCGCGCCAACGTTACGGGTGCAAAGGTATTTGCTTCGGGCACGCGCAACTCGACCACCTGGTTCAACCCCGCCGCCTTTGCCGCGCCGCCTGCCTATTCCTTCGGCAATGTGGGCCGCAACTCGGTCTATGGTCCCGGTCTGCAGACCATGGACTTGGGAGTGGTGCGTGAAATCGGCTTGGGCGAAAGATCCCGGTTTGAAGCCCGCGCCGAGTTCTTCAACGCCCTCAACCACACCAACCTCGGAACCCCTAACAGGTTCGTCAACACATCCAGTTTCGGCAGCATTACTGAGATCGCCACACCGGGCAGAGAAATCCAACTGAGCGCACGATTGAGTTTCTAGTCTTGCCGTGGGGATTGCCGCACAAACAAAAGGGGATGGGACCCAACTCCGTCCCCTTTTTCCTTGTCCAAGGAGCTTCTTCTCTCGCCGGCCATGGACAACTAAACAGCACCGTCAACTTTGCTTTTGCTTCAGGAAACTCGCAACGGCGGGTCCGATTTTCACAGCGCATTGACTCGGCGCGAGGTGGCCGCAGCCGGGGATGACATCCATCTCCGACTGTGGAATCAGCTTGTGCATCTCCTCACCCAGATTCAGCGGTGTGATGCGATCTTCGGCACCCCACACGATCAGCACCGGCATCTTCAGATCCGGCAGCAGCTTGTCGGTCACGTCACGGCCCGTCAACATCGAACTCATCGCTCGGATGATAATCCACCCATTCCTCTTCACACTCAGCAGAATGTCAATGGCCACAAAGCCCGGAACATTCGGGGGATTCGGCATCAGCAGTGCATAGAACTGTTTCAGTTCGGCGGGATTTTTTGGCGTAAACAGCCGGGTGTCCCACGCAGGCTTCGCGTAGAGCCCTGCGCTGTCAAACAGCATCAATTTGTGAACCCGCTCCGGGTGTTCGACAGCCACGAGCTGCACAATCCATCCGCCCATCGACCAGCCGCCCAGATCAACCTGCTTCAACCCCATCGCATCCAGAAATCCCACGACAACCGCGGCCTCGTCAGGCACAGAATACGAAAAGTTTTTGGGCTTCTCGCTATGTCCGTAGCCAACCAGATCGGGAAGATAGACGCGGTAACCGGCCTTCACAAGGTAGGGCGCAAGATTCTCCCAGTCTTCGGCGCGGCCGCCCAACCCATGAACCAACACCACAACAGGACCTGTCTTCGGACCCAGCGCGTAGTAATGAATACTGTGGCCGGAAACCGTCGTCGCCAGGCTTTCTGCCCCGGAAACATACAGCCGCAATTCCGTGATCGCGTCAAAGACGCCGACCGGATGCATCCAGAAAGTCGCCGCAGCCACAAGCAGCAGCGCCAATAGAGCAAACACAACCCAAAACGATTTGCGTGGTCGGTTCACTTGTCTTCCAACTCCTTCTTCATCCGGCGCTCCTGCGCCAACTGCCAACCCTTTTCGATGACGAGTACCGTTACCAGATCGAGCACGAGCGCGCTATGGCTGTTCCACTCCGCTCGCTCTACCCAGCGCACCTCATCTGCGTCGGAGGCCGCCTGCAACTCCCCTCCCTGTACCCGGCAGAGATAATCCGCAATCACGTAATGGTAGCGAACACGCTCACCGTCGCGATGAATGCGATCCAGCAACTCGACCAGTTCGATGGGCTCAACCGTCAGGCCCGTCTCTTCTTTCACCTCGCGCACCAGTCCCGCGTGCAGTGACTCGCCCACTTCCAATACGCCGCCGGGCAGCGACCAATGGCCTTTCAAAGGCTCGCGTCCGCGGCGCACCAGAAGCACTCGCCCATCATGCACGATCACTGCGCCAACGCCCACCATCGGAGCCTGGGGAAACTCTCTTTCCATCGTTCTCCCTTTGCATCGAGCTCAATCTACGATAGTGCGCTTGCCCCGCAGTTGCGCAAGCATGTCCGTGGTACACCGTCAAACGGAGGCTTCAGCATCGTTTTATGCGGCGTATCATCAAATTAAAACGGAGGAGAAGATGGCGGAGTTCACACTGCGGATCGACGGCATGCATTGCGGTTCGTGCATTCGCCGCGTGGAGCAGGCCCTGGCCTCGACTGAGGGAGTTGAGGTGAAGGAAGTGCGCTTGGGCGCAGCGCGGCTTAGCGCACCCGCACACCACGTCGATCTCGCAATTGCCGCTTTGGCCAAGGCCGGCTACACAGCTCGTTTGGAACATTAAATCCCTTTCGATGCAGACACCCCCGACAGAATCGCTCACGTTGCCCGTGCTGGGCATGAGTTGCGCGGCTTGTCAGCATCATGTGGAAGCTGCTCTTCGTTCGACCGCCGGCGTAGAGTCGGCGCGCGTTGATCTCATGGCGCATCGCGCCAGCGTGGTGTTCGATCCCGCGGTCGCTGCACCACAGGCGTTGGTTGAAGCGATCCGATCGGCCGGCTACGACGCCGTGCTTCCCCGCGCTGGGGAACAAGAACCCAAATCAGCCGAAAAGGCCTCGACCTCAAAATCAGACTATAAGGCGTGGGCCACGATCATTGCGGGGAGCTTGGCCATGTTGCTGGCCATGCCTCTCGGCAGCCAGATGGGGCCGGTCGACCATGTGCTGATGCGCCTCCTGCCTTGGCTTTACGAGGTTCCACCGGATTCGATTCGCTGGATGCTGTTGGGACTCACCGCGGTGATCGTAGTGTGGGCTGGCCGCAGCATCTACGCGAACGCTGCTCGTGGCCTGCTCCACGGCGCCACCAACATGAACACGCTGGTGAGCCTGGGAACCGGAGTTGCGTTTGCCTACTCCGCTTACGCGACGATCTGGCCCGCTGCCGATCGCCAGGTCTATTTCGATGCAGTCTTGCTGATTCTTGGCTTCCTGCTGCTCGGCAAGGCTCTTGAGACGCGAGCAAAGCGGCGCGCTTTGGCTGCCCTCGATTCTCTCAGCCGCCTGCGCCCGGTCACGGCACGACGCATCCGCAACGAGGTGCAGGAAGTTGTGCCATTGGCCGAAATTTTGCCAGGGGACAGCTTGCTGGTCCTTCCCGGCGAGAGATTCCCTGTGGATGCCGAGATTATCGAGGGCCAAACGACTGTAGACGAATCGATGCTAACCGGTGAATCTGAGCCGTTGCCCCGCGAGCCGGGCGGACGCGTGCTGGCAGGTTCGCTCAACTATGACGGAGCCGTGGTTTGCCGTGCACAATCTCTGGGCGAAGACACCGTGCTGGCGCAGATCACGCGCATGGTGGAACAGGCGCAGAGTTCGCGGGCGCCGCTCGAGCGCCTGGCGGACCGCGCCAGCGCCATCTTTGTGCCGACGGTTCTGCTGCTAGCAGCTCTCACTTTTTTGGGTTGGTTCTACGCTGCTCATTCGCTGCAATTAGCACTCGCCAACACAGTCGCCGTTCTGGTCATCGCCTGCCCATGCGCCATGGGACTCGCGGTACCCGCCGCACTCACGGTCGCGGTGGGACGCGGTGCGCAGATGGGGATTCTTTTCAAGGGCGGAGAGGCCTTGGAACGCGTGGCTCATCTTGATACTGTCGTCCTCGATAAAACAGGCACCCTTACCGTCGGCCACCCCGTCCTGGCAGCGGTTCGCCCCCTCGTGGGATACAAGGAAGCCGATCTTCTTCGCATTGCTGCGGCAGCAGAGGAGCAGTCAAACCACCCTCTGGCCCACGCCATCGTGGATGCCGCACGCATACGGCAAATCGCATGGAAACCGGCCCAGGACGTTCAAATACTTCCCGGCCGCGGCCTCGCCGCGAAGGTCGAAGGCTTCGACTGCGTTCTCGGAAACGAAGCCCTGTTCCGTGAACTCTCCATCCGGCTTCCAGACGACCTTGCGCCACCCAAGCCCGGAACGACGCGGCTTTGGATGGCCGTGAACAACCAGCCCGTCGGCTGCTTTGACGCGCGCGACGCAGTACGCCCGGACGCGGCCAGCTCGGTTACTTCGCTGCGTGGCGCAGGCCTTCGTGTGCTGATGCTGACGGGTGATTCGGCCGCCGCCGCCGCCCCTATTGCAGACCAGGTCGGCATTGACGACGTGGAAAGCGGACTAGATCCCGCCGCGAAGCTGGCGCGTATCCGCTCGTTGCAACGGGAGGGCTTGCACGTCGCGATGGTCGGCGACGGCATCAACGACGCGGGCGCACTTGCCCAGGCCGACGCAGGCATCGCCATGGGTTCGGGAGCCGATCTTGCCCAGGAGGCCGGGGACGTGCTCCTGCTGCGCGCTCAGCCCTCTTCCATTCCCGCGGCCATTGATCTTGCGCGCTCAACCCTGAAAGTCATGCACGAAAACCTGATATGGGCCGTGGCGTATAACCTTGTGGGAATTCCCATCGCTGCAGGACTGCTGTACCCGTCGTTCCACATTCTGCTCAGTCCCTGGGTGGCAGCGGCTGCCATGGCTCTCAGCTCCGTCAGCGTGCTCGCAAATAGCCTGCGACTTCGCCGCTGGCAGCCGGGCGTTTTGGCTTCTGTGCCGGCACGGTAAACTAGCAACAGGGGTTTCCCGTGCGCATCCTTACCCGTTACATTCTCGGCGAGATCCTCTCTCACACGCTCATCGGGTGCGTGATCTTCACTTTCATCCTGTTCATGCGCGATCTTCCGCACATCCTTGAGATGGTGGTGCGCAACAGTTCCACATGGGCCAACGTCGCGGAGATCTTTCTCTTCACCATGCCCAACACGTTCAAGGTCACCATCCCCATGGCGGTGCTGGTGGGCATTCTGCTGGGCCTCAGCCGCCTAGCAGCCGACAGTGAAATCATCGCCATGCGGGCCTCGGGACTGGGCATCGGCTACTTCGTACGGGTCGCATCCATTGTGGCAATCGGCGGCACAATCCTGGGGCTGGTGAACTCTCTCTACGTCGCCCCCCGCGCCAATCAGGCCATCCTCGCCCTGCAGCAGGCTCTCGAAACATCGCAGGCTTCCTATGAGATCCAGCCCCGCGTCTTTTATGAGGACTTTCGCAACCGTGTGCTTTATGTGCAGGACGTACGCGGCGGGGCCGGGGCCTCGAATTGGCGTGAAGTCTTCATGGCCGATGTCACCGATCCCGCAACCCCCCTGATTACGACTGCCGCTTCGGCGACTGTCGTGAGCGACTCAACGCAGGAGTTGCTGATGCGGCTGCGCGATGGCGCCGAACACCAAACGGTTCCGGCAGATCCGCAAAAATATAATGTCTCTGCCTTCACCAGCACCGACCTGCCGCTTGCATTGAATCAGCAAAGCGACGTACATCTCGGCCGCCTTGACACCGCAATCTACGCCTTGCCCATGAAGGCTCTCTTGCAGCGCATCCACGGCCCGGATAGCAAGAGATTCCTTCTCGAACTGCATTCGCGCTTTTCTTATCCCGCAGCTTGCCTCGTACTCATGCTGGTGGGCGTACCGTTGGGGGTGATCTCACGCCGTGGCGGTAAGAGCTCTGGCTTTGTCTTCACACTTCTGCTTGTGGTGCTCTATTACGTTCTCTCCTACACCGGCATCGCTCTTGGCCGACAGGACAAGCTCCCTGCGTTTCTAGCGGTATGGCTGGCGAACCTTCTTTTCGCCGCGGTTGGCGTCTTCCTGCTTTGGCAGATGGCCAGTGGTGGCCGGGTTCTCAGCGCGATCGCCGGATGGGCCGTTCGCATGCCGAGCCTCAAGATCGCTTCCGGCACGAATGATCTGCACTTTTCCGGTCTACTTGACAGGCTGCAGTCGCGTTCCGCGCGCAACGGCCCGCGCGGCGTCTTTCCCCGTATCCTCGACGAGTACGTTATCCGCGAATTCCTTGGCATGTTGTTTCTGGTCCTGGCCGGATTTGTGATGCTTATGCTGGTTTTCACCTTTTTTGAGCTCGTCGGTGACATCCTGCGCAACCACATCCCGCTCACCACGGTGGGTGATTATCTGCTCAATCTGACGCCCAGCATGCTTTACCAGATTGCGCCGCTGGCCGTGCTTATCGCCGTGCTGGTCACATTCGGAGTGCTCAATCGGAACAGCGAAATTATTGCCATGAAGGCTACCGGCATCAGCCTTTACCGGCTGGTCGTTCCCATTGTTTCCATCTCGACCATCCTGGCCATCTGCCTTTTCCTCTTCGACCAGTTTTACTTGCCCCAGGCCAACCGGCGGCAGGAGGCCTTGCGCAGCACCATTAAAGGCCGTCCGCCCCAGACCTTTCTTCACCCGGAACATAACTGGATCTTCGGCCAACCGCGACCGGGCGAGCCCGGCCGCATCTTCTACTACCAATTCTTCGATCCCGATCGAAAGGAATTTGCCAACCTTTCGGTCTTTGAGTTCAACCCATCAACGTTTTCGCTCACACGGCGCATCTTTGCCGCCCGCGTCTATTGGGACGACGACTTCGGCTCATGGGTCTTCCAGAACGGCTGGGACCGCGATCTTGACGGTGCGAATGTGACCCATTACCGGGAGTTCAAAAACACAGCTTTTGCCGAAATTCATGAGGAACCGAGCTACTTCGTCAAGGAAAACAAGCAGTCGCAGGAGATGAACTTCGGGCAGCTCCGAAGCTATATCAACGACCTGCGCCAAAGCGGATTTGACACCATGCGACTGCGGGTAGCGCTCTGGCATAAGCTCGCTTACCCGCTGATCGCCATCGTGATGGCGGTGCTGGCGATTCCCTTTGCGCTCTCCATGGGCCGGCGCGGCTCCCTCACCGGAATCGCCGTGGCCATCTCCGTGGCCTTGGCTTATTGGGTCATCGACGGCCTCTTCGGTGCGATGGGCAATGTCAACTATCTGCCCGCCCCGCTTGCCGCCTGGTCGGCCGATGTTCTCTTTGGCCTCGTCGGCGGCTACCTCCTGCTGAGGACGCCGACTTAGCACGACCCGTGCAATCCCTCTCCGCGCTCCGGGCGGACACTCCTAATGCATTTTTCCGCCCGGAGTTCCCGGTACAATAAAACCATGCTTCGGGACCTCGGCCCACTCTTCGGTTACATGCGCCGCTACCGCTGGGGATACCTCTGGGGCCTGCTCTCGTGCGTCGCCACAAACGCCATCTGGGTGCTGTTTCCGCAGGTTTTGCAGAGGGCCATCGACGGCCTGGAACACGGCATTACACGCCGCCAGATTCTTTTCTACGCTGGATTGCTTGTCGCGATCGCGCTCATCAAGGGCATCTTCCTGTATGCGCAACGTTGGATTCTGATCGGCATTTCGCGCGAGATCGAATTCGACATGCGCAACGATCTCTTCCGCCAGCTCGAAAAGCAGGATTCCGGGTTTTACCAGCATTATCGTACTGGCGACATCATGGCTCGCCTTACCAACGACCTGAACGCCGTGCGCATGATGCTGGGCCCGGCGCTGATGTACAGCGCAAACACCGTCTTTTTCACCGTTGGCGCACTTTTCTTCCTGTTACGCATCAGCCCATGGCTCACCCTGGTCGCCTGGGCGCCCATGCCCCTAGCCAGCATCCTTGTGCAGTATTTCGGACGCAAGATTCACGACAGGTTCGAGCGAATTCAGGAAAGTTTCTCGGAGATCTCTTCGCAGGCCCAGGAGAACTACTCCGGGGCTCGCCTGGTGCGAGCTTTTGCCCGTGAAGAATCCCAGATGAATCTGTTTGAGCAGGCCAACCGCAAGTACATCAATCGCGCTCAGCGCCTGGTGCAATTGATGGGAATGTTGTGGCCCACTCTCGAGTTCATTCTCGGGGTTTCAATGATCATTACCCTTCTGGTGGGTGGACACGAGGTCATCTCTCATCAGATCACGGTCGGCGATTTCGTGGCATTCAACACCTACATGGTTCTCCTCATTTGGCCCATTATTGCTGTGGGATGGGTGGTCAACCTGTTCCAGCGCGGCACAGCCTCAGTAAAGCGGATCGACGAGTTGCTGCGCTCCAAGCCAACCATCGACGACAGTGCTTCGGATCCTGCCATTCCCGCGGAATCGATTCTTCAGGGCGATATCGAGTTCCGCAATCTCAGTTTCAGCTACGGGGACACGCCCGTACTGCGCGATATATCGTTGCGCATTCCTTCCGGCTCAAGCCTGGCGATTGTGGGGCCCACCGGATCGGGCAAATCCACATTGGTAAACCTGATCTCGCGGCTTTATGAAGCGCCCGAAGGGACGCTCCTGATCGACGGACGTTCAGTTCGCGACTATCCCTTGTCCGTCCTTCGCCACAATATCGGCATGGTTCCCCAGGAGACCTTCCTCTTCAGCGAAACCATTCGTGAGAATCTGGCTTTCGGTGCGCCCCATGCCAGCGCGGAAGATTTGCTGCAGGCTGCCGAGGCGGCGCATATACTGCGCGAGTTCGAGGAGTTCCCGCAAGGCTTCGAGACCATGGTGGGCGAACGCGGAGTCACTCTTTCAGGCGGTCAGAAACAGCGCGCCGCCATAGCCAGGGCGTTGTTGCGCCGTCCGGCAATTCTCATTCTGGACGATGCATTGGCCAGCGTGGACACCTACACCGAAGAGCGAATCCTGGGCGGCCTGCGCAATTACACTGCGACCGCTACGACGATCCTGATTTCGCATCGCGTTTCAACCGTGCGCAACGCAGACCAGATCGCAGTGCTGGCCAATGGCAGAATCGTTGAAGTTGGCCGGCATGAAGAATTGCTGGCTCTCGATGGCTATTACGCGGGGCTTTACCAAAAGCAGCAACTGGAAGAAGAACTCACCGTCACGGGCTAAGTTTGCCCGTCCGGCTCCGCTCCTCAAAGCCATGCAACCCGAAACGGCCGGGGATTCGTGGTTTTCCAACCTAGCGTGATGTCCCAGAAACCAGAAGTTCGTTGCATAAGTTGAGGTCCCGAACTGCAGGTCCTTCGACTACGATTGGCGCAAACTGCGCGCCAATCTCGCTCAGGGTGACAGGGATTCTTGATGACAGAGGATTTTTGACGCATGGCGGTTTATGCACTCCAATTCGACCCTGCAGCCATCCCTATTTCCCCGTTATCGAATCCGGCCTGCATACGCCGGGAAGAGAGATCGACGACCTGCGGCACAGCCGCAACGGCCAGCGGATCCCTGGCTGCCTGCCGCCATGCATCGCGAACATTTCGGACAAAGGTGATTACCTGCTCGAACTTCTCCCGCGAACTTGCCTGCGATCCCTGCAGCATAAGCGCAAACATGGCGGTGTAGAATTCCGCCAATGCCTCAGCCGGCTTTCCACCGATATCCATCTTCAGCGTTGCCTGTAGATAAAGTACGATGTCCATCGCACGCTTGACGGCAGCCCGCCGCTGAGTATCCTCCCGGCGCTCCACTGCGTCGATTGCCCGGTACATAAAACGAATGATGCCGTCGTAAAGCGCAATCGTGAGTTCGACGCCCGAGGCCCCCTCAAGCGCACAGGTCTGGTACGGGTTCATCGCTGATGCTCCTTATCCGTTGGTATTGGAGTTGTAGCCGGTGATGGCGCTGTACATTTCGTTGACTTCCAAAATTTCCTCAGGAATCGACTGCAAAATCTGGTTGGCCGTATTCAATTCCGTCGTGAGGCTTGTCTTTTGGGTGGCGATCAGCGCCTCCTGATTCGAGACGTTGGTGTTCAAGGTCGTTTCCCGGCTGCTGTCTTCGCTGAGCGCCAGGCTGATCGCGCCACCATCGGCGCTACTGTTGCCGAGACCGTTCAATGTGTCGGTGAAAGTCGACCCAAAGCTGCCCGAATCCTGGAAGAGGGAGACTACCTGGTTAAAGTTCGTATTCAGCGCATTGCTTAGCGTGTCGGTGTCAAGAGAAATGGTCCCATCGGCGCTTGCGTTCGCGGTGATCCCGAGAGAGATCAGGGAGTTGATTGTGTTCGTTCCAAAAGATGAACTTACCGCCGACTGAAGTCCTTCCTGCAACTGGGCCAGGACAGAAGTCCCGTAAAGCGGTTCCGGATTGCCAGACGAATCCTTCCCTTCCTGCGCGTTGATGGCCGTCATCGTCGTGTTGTAATCCGTCACGAATGTGTTGATCGCGGTCTCAATGCTTGAAGTATCGTTGTCGATGACCACCTGCACGGTTTCTGGAGTGGACGTGCCGCCAGCGCTGGAAGTGGAAGTGCCAGTCGAGAGCAATTGAAAGGTCACTCCTGGAATGGCGTTTGTGACCGTATTCGAGGCGCTGGTGATTCCTGGCACTCCGTCCACGGTAATTGTGGCGTCAGTTCCCGTTTGAATCGTCGCCAGCCCCAGGCCGGTATTCCTGTCGGGCGTCGTCGAGTCAGCTAGTGTGGTGGGGCTGGTCGGGTTGCTGGTCGCGTCTGCAATCGTAATCTGTCCTGCGGAGCCACTGGTTTGGCTCACCAGCGAGAGTCTTTGCGTACCGTCGGCGTTGGTCAGCACACTGGCGGTTACGCCCAGGTTCGCATTATTGATGGCAGCGGATAATCCCGAAAGCGTCGCTGCTGTGGAACCATCGCCCACGTTGACGGTTTGCCAATCTCCGCTACCTACCTTGAAGGTGATGCCACCGGTTAGGGTGTCCGTGGCGCTTACGGCGTCGGACGCGGCGCTGGAAGTCTGCGCGAGGTTCTGCACGGAGATGGTATGTGTGCCGGCCACGGCGGCCGCACTGGCCGAGGACAAGGTCAGCACATTGGTATCGGAACTGGACCCTGTCTTATAGGCCATCGTGCCGCTAAAATCGGTCAGATTTTGCAGATCGGTAGAGAGCGTGGATATCTGCGTGCCCAGACTGGTGAGGGTTGTGTCCTTGCTCGTGAGCGCCGTCAATTGGGTCTTCCACGGCGTCTCTACGGCCTGCAGATTTGTCACAATCTGGGCCACGGTGGTGGTTACGTCGAAACCCTGGCCACTGGTTGCGGAACCGAAATTCAACCCGACTGCGCCCACGCGATTTCTCCTGCAGCATCGAAGATCAGATCAATGACCAAAGCGCAATGAAAAGAATTAGGAAATCCCAAATGCGCGCATGGCGCAAGTCATGCATAACGGGTGAGGCCGCGGTTGCGCTGCCTCCCCCGTTCGGCTGGTGTTCGACGGTTCTGCTCCCGGATTACTGGAGCAACTTGGTAATCAACTGCTGCGATTGGTTGGCCTGCGACAGAGCGGCGATGCCGGTCTGGCTCAGGATCTGGTACTTCGACATGTCTGACGTCGCCTGACCGTAGTCGGTGGCGGTCACATCGTTTTCTGCAGCCAAGGTGTTCGTGGATTGTGTGGTCATGACATTCTCGACTGCCGTCAGCGTGTTGATGTTGGCGCCGATGGTGCCGCGGTCGGCTGCGACAGACGTGATTGCGTTGTTGATCGCGACGAGAGCAGCCTGCGCACCGCCAGTTGTAGTCAGATCGGTTCCCGCGAGCGACAGCGCGGTGGAGCTAGCCTGAACGAGATCGGAAGCGGAGTTGTTGTAGGATTGGGAAATCGTGCCATCCGATGTAAATATAGCCACCGACTGGTTGGAGATTGTGTTGGGGGTTTCCGTCTCGGTTACTGAGCCGGAGGCCTGAGATAACTGACCGCCAGTGAGTTTCAGCGTGTTGCCGGAGACAATGGCGGTCACTCCGCTGGTCCCAAACTGTGTGGTAATCTGGGCTGCCAATGTAGCGAGGTTTCCACCTTGTCCCGCGCCAAAGTTGTTGATGTTCATTGCAGATCCACCGGTGGTCGTGAACTGCAAGGCGCCTGTATTCGCAGTGAGCGTATCGTTGGCATTGCCAACTGAGAGCGTGGAAATACCTCCGGCGCTGGTAAGCGGGACCGTGACGGAATCGTCAACCTGCGGAATGCCGGTATCCGTCAAAGCATTCGTGTCCGCAAATTTGGGGCCTGTAGTAGCGGCATATGTGCCCGTACCAGTCAGAGTGATGGTGTTACCTGTGACTTTAGCAGTGACCTGATTTGCGCCTGAATCCAAACTAGCGTTCGTGTTGATCGCATTCGCCAAAGCAGCCAAGTTTCCGCCCGCTAGGCCAGCAGCCCACGCCCCACCGACCGCAACACTATTGCCGCCCGTAGAGTCAGTGATTGTGAGGCCGGCAGCGCCCGGCCCGACGATGTCATTAGCACCCTGTGCCGTGAGACTTCCAGTTCCAACGGCAATCGTGGGCTGGGTACTCGCGGTCAGCTTCGCTCCGCCGCTCAACACCAGTTGGTTTCCCTGTACTGTGGCCACTGTGGCGCCGAGCCCGTTATTGATGGCGTCCGCAATGGTAGAGATGGTGGACGACGATGTGAGCTGGATACCGGTCCCGGGAGTCGGGGCACCTGCAGCGGTTCCTGCAATCAAAAACTTCTGGGTTCCCAGCGAGACAGTCATCGTGCCATTTCCGCTGGCACCAACATTTACCGCGTCGGACGCACCGGAAACGGTGAAAGCAGATGATTTGGCGAAGGTGCTGATACCGTTGTATTCCGTGTTGTTGTTGATCGTGTCGGTTTCGGTAAGGATCTTCTGATACTCAGAATTGGCCGCACTCACCTGGCTGCCGTTCAGCGTACCGTTCGAAGCCTCGGTCGCGAGTGTGATGGCGCGATTGAGAAGACTGGTGACCTGCGAAAGCGCTCCGTCGGCAACCTGCAGGAAGTCTACGCCTTCCGATGCGTTTGCTGCGGACTGCGTGAGAGCGGTCGAAGAGGCCTGGAGACCATTGGCCAGCGAAAGACCGGCTGCGTCGTCCGCGCCGGAATTGATGCGCGACCCTGAGGACAACTGTTGAAGAACTTTGGAAAGAGAAGCCTGCGTATTACTCAGGTTGTTCTGTGCGGAAATTGCAGAGATGTTATTCAGGACACCCAAAGCCATGGAAATTCTCCTTATCGGTTGAAGTGATCTCGGTTCCCTGCTTCGGGTGCCTGACCGGGGACGGACGGGACTTCGTTCGCTCGCCTGCTCCGGGTCACCTTGCGGAAGGAACCACGTTGCTCACAGCCTTCATCGGCGTCCCTTGAAAACACTTTATGGTTTTTCGCACCGCCCTTTGCAATTCCGCTTCCAATCATCCTTTGGCCGCGTCGGACGATAAACATGGATAAGCCTTCGAAATGCAGGCTTCCCAATGATCGAACTCACTCGTCTCAACGGCAGTTCCATGGTTTTAAATAGCGACCTGATTAAGACTGCCGAGGCATCGCCAGACACCATGCTCACCCTGATCAACGGAGAGAAGTTGATTGTGCGCGAGGATCTCGGCGAAGTTGTGGAGCGCGTACTGGCCCATCGCGCGCGGCTTTTGGCGACCGTAGCCCGGCGGCTGTCAGCGTTCGACGATCTGCCGCGCGTCGTGTCGCTGACCAGCCTCAACGTGCCGGATCAGGATATGCCGGACCAGTCTGTCTCGCCAGAAAAGGCACCGCAACGTGACCCACCCAGAGATTCCAAGGGTTGAGATCAGGCTCTCCGTTACCGTTTGCCGAGGAGTATTCGATGGATAAAGGCAGTATCGGCGGAGTCCTTCTGGCTGTCGCCGGCATCGTTGCCGGGCTTCTGATTGAAGGCGGCAACCTGGGCCAGATCCTGCAGCCGACTGCGGCTCTCATCGTTTTTGGCGGCACCATGGGCGCGGTACTCCTGCAGTTTCCGCTCCCTACCGTTGTTGCCGCATTTCGCAACCTGGCCCACGTTTTTGCTGCACCGCGCAAGCAAGATGACCAGCTTATTCGGCTGCTGGTTGCCTTTGCCAACAAGGCTCGCCGCAATGGCGTTGTGGCTCTTGACGCCGATCTCAAAACTGTTCAGGACCCGTTTCTCAGGCAGGCCATTATGCTGGCGGTCGATGGAACCGAACCCGCCGAGCTGCGCAAGATCATGCGTGTGAGCCTCGATTCCACTGCCGAAATGGAAGACCGTCTTCCATCGGTCTTCGAATCAGCGGGCGGATTTTCACCCACAATCGGCATTCTGGGCGCGGTATTGGGCCTCATCCAGGTGATGCAGCACCTCGATAACATTTCGGAAGTGGGACGCGGCATTGCGGTCGCCTTTGTCGCGACCATTTACGGCGTGGGCGTTGCGAACCTGTTCTTCCTGCCCTTCGCAGGCAAGATGCGCATACAGCTGCGCGAAGACTACCTGCGCCGCGAAATGATGCTTGAAGGCGTTATCTCGATCCTGGAAGGCATGAACCCGCGCATGCTCGAAGTCAAACTCTCCGGCTTTCTCAGCAGTGCGGAAAAGCGCCAGATGGAACACGCCGCATGAATCGCCGCGTGCATCGCTCCCGAGTTAGCCACGATCGCTGGCTGGTTTCGTACGCAGACTTCATCACGCTGCTCTTTGCATTCTTCGTGGTCCTCTACGCGTTTGCCAAGGCTGACGAGAAAAAAGCGGCGCAGGTTTCCGCTTCCATCAACACTGCGTTTCGCGCGCTGAGCATCCTCCCCGATACCTCTGCGCGGGCGTCCAACCTGGGATCTCTGCCCGGCGCAGGAGGCCACGACTTCCCCATTGATACGGAAAGCGTGGTGTCACCAGCCACGGTCAGGGACGGCCTCCACGCCCTGCAGCGCCAGTTGGAACGGGATCTTTCCGATCAGATCCGGCAGCGCAACGTCACTATCCGGATGGGCCCGGATGGGCTGGTCATCAGTCTGCGCGAGGCGGGCTTCTTCAACTCCGGCTCTGCTAATCCGCGCCCCGACACGTTCGGCACACTGCGAAGAATTAACGATTCGCTGGGCCCTGCGCCCTATGACATTCGCATCGAGGGGCACACCGACAATGTCCCGATTCACAATGCCGAGTTTGATTCCAACTGGGAGCTTTCCTCCGCACGCGCCACTCGGATCGCTCATATCTTCATCGATTTCAAAACAATTCCTCCCGACCGGCTCTCGGCCGCCGGCTATGCGGAGTTCCATCCGATAACAAGCAACGATACGGCGGAAGGGCGGGCTGAAAATCGCCGCGTCGACCTGGTCGTGATGCCTCGATCCCGGTTCAACTTCGCTACACCGGTGCTCAACCCCACAGGCCCCTGGCGCACGATCACTGAAAACGACGCCGAACGCCGCTGATTAATTTTTGACGTCATCGCGCGCACGCCTGAGCGATGTGCAAGATTTATCGACTCTGCGAATCGTCTTCGACGCCTAGAACCTTCACGATCACACGCTTGCGGCGCTGACCATCGAACTCGGCGTAGAAGACACGCTGCCAGGTTCCTAAATCCAGCCGGCCATTGGTCACCGGCAATGTGGTTTCATGGTGAAGGAGCAGCGACTTCAAATGCGCGTCTCCATTGTCTTCGCCGGTCTGGTGGTGCTTGTAATCCGCGCGCGCGGGAGCGAGTTCCTCCAGCCATTTCCCAATATCTTCAATGAGCCCCCTCTCCAGGTCGTTCACGTATACGGCGGCGGTGATGTGCATGGGTGAAACAAAGCACAATCCGTCCTTGACCCCGCTGCGGGCCACAATCTGCTCGATTTCCGGGGTAATATGCACCATCTCGCGCCGCTTCTTTGTCTCGAAAACCATGTATTCGGTATGACTCTTCATTGCAGCCTCCCTGTCAGCCCAGCCCATTGAGGGCGGCCATTCCTTTATCCTAAGAATAGCCGTGGACCCGACCAGCGTCCCCAATGCCGAATCCCTCTCGCAGCGCGGGCTCGACCTGCTCGCCGCCGGCTCGCCTGCGCAAGCGGCACAAGCTTTCCGCGCAGCGATCGCCGCCGACCCTACATATTATGAGGCTCATCACGGCCTGATCCGCGCGTTGCGCGACGCCGGCCGACTGGAGCCGTCCATCGCCGCCGCACTGGCACTTATCGCGCTTACGCCGTCAGACCCTCTGGCGCACACTGCGCTCTCCATCTCTCTGCAATCTGCAGGACACGTTCCCGAAGCAGAGGCCGCCGCCGCCCGCGCACGCATCTTGGAGTGGAAGATCCAGTTGCGGTCACCGCTGAAAGAAGACCCGCTGCGGTGAAATACCGTCCGTCGGCAGGCCCTACCAAACGTTTGCGCCGCATGCATGATGAGCTCGCGCAGGCCTATGGTGCCCAACACTGGTGGCCGGCAGAGACTGCGTTTCAAGTCGTGATCGGCGCTTATCTGACGCAAAATACCGCATGGAAGGCAGTGGAGCGCTCTCTCACCAACCTCCGCGAAGCGGGAGCGATGACCATCGATGGCCTTCGATCGTTGGGGCTTGAGCGATTGCAGGAACTCATTCGCCCTTCCGGCTTTACCACTCGCAAAGCGCCTGCACTCAAAGCGTTTGTCGACCTGCTCGACGCCGATTTCGGCGGCTCGCTTGAGGTGATGGCCGCCTCACCCACCGCCGCTTTGCGCGAGCGGCTGCTCGCTTTACCCGGGGTAGGCCCCGAGACTGCCGACGCCATCCTGCTCTATGCGCTCAACCATCCTGTCCCTGTGGCGGACGAATATCTTCGCCGTATCGTAGAACGCCATCGGCTGCTCTCACCTGCGCCCGGCCGCAACAAAACGGGTTATGCGTCTCTCGTTCAGCTCACACAGGAAGCGTTCAAGTCGGATCCCGCGGAACAGCGTGCGCAGCTGTTCAATGAGTTTCATGCCCTCACAGTGGCCGTCGGAAAGGCGCATTGCGCCAAACGGCCCAACTGCGCGGGCTGTCCGCTTGCGGCTGACCTTACGCCCAGGGAAAAATCGACGATGAGTCGTCTCCAAATGCACAATTCCAATGCACGTTTCACGCCGTGAGCTCTCATCTGTTTTTACCTTCGCGGAGATGCCAGATGACCTGTCGGGGCCGACCTTCGGGCACATCTTAAGGAATGTATAATCAGGCAAATGTCACTCAGCCCCCGCACCATTCTCGACCAGTACGAGATACTTTCTCCGCTTGGCGCGGGTGGCATGGGCGAGGTCTATCGCGCACGAGATTCACGGCTCAACCGTGAGGTCGCGATCAAGGTTTTGCACGACTTTTCTTCTTCCGACCCGGATCGTCTGCGCCGATTCGAACAGGAAGCACGCGCCGCAGCCGCATTGAATCATCCGAACATTCTCGTGGTGTACCAGATGGGGACCTTTGGTGGCGATCCATATCTGGTGTCGGAATTGCTGGAAGGCGAGACTTTGCGCGAGCGGCTCAAGAAAGGTCCGCTGCCCTTGCGCAAGGTGATCGACTACGGCGTCCAGATTGCGCGAGGCCTCGCGGCCGCACACGAAAAAGGAATTGTTCATCGCGATCTGAAGCCGGAGAACCTGTTCGTGTCAAGAGATGGACAGGTGAAGATTCTGGACTTTGGATTGGCCCGGATGGTGTCACCGAAGGAATCGCAGGGTGGCCTGAATAGCTCAGACCCGGACGCGACGCAGGCCGGCATCGTGTTGGGAACCGCCGGCTACATGTCTCCCGAGCAAGTGCGGGGAAAGGTCGCGGACCATCGATCCGACATTTTTTCCTTCAGCGCAATTCTGTACGAAATGCTCACGGGAAAACGGGCATTTCAAAAGCAGACATCGGTCGAAACGATGACCGCGATCCTCAACGAAGACCCTCCCTGGATTGCGCAGTCGACGGCAAGCACGCCACCGGCGCTGCAAAGAGTCGTGCACCGCGGCCTGGAAAAGAATCCCGAGCAGCGTTTCCAGTCGGCATCCGATCTGGCCTTTGCGCTCGAGGCGTTGACGGATACGACCCTTCTTACATTGCCCGTGCAACCAATCGCGGAGAAGAAAGCACACCAGATAAACCCGGCCTTAGTGGGAGCGATGCTACTAGTGGTCGTGGGACTTGGAGTATTGGCCTATCTCTGGATGCGGCCCGCATCCGTGCTCCAGGCTGCCCATTACGTACAACTTACACATGACGGGTTGCAGAAGTCGCTGATCGGCACGGATGGTTCAAGGCTGTATCTGACCCTCATCAATTCAGGTGTACAGGATGTTGCGGCAATTGAGATTTCAGGTGGTCAGCAGATCAATATTCCCATGCCATCTCTCAACATGGTACCCGTGAGCCTGTCGCCCGATGGCTCACAGTTTCTGGTCATGGACGGATCCGGCTACCCCGTAAGCGGGCCTTTCTGGAGTTTGCCCATCATGGGAGGATCTCCGCGCAGGCTGGCAGAAACGGTAGGAGAAGTCGCAGCATGGTCCCCTGACGGCAAGATGATGGCCTATACCAATGGGGGCAATATCTTCCTGGCAAACGGAGATGGGACGGAGTCTCGCAAACTTCTCACGATGAAGACTCTGGTCACCGACATGGCCTGGTCACCGGATGGAAAGCGCCTGCGATTCGGCACTTCGGATTTTCCTCAAAACGGAATCGCCGGAACCGAAATTGGTCCGCACCTCCTGTGGGAAGTCGCTGCGGATGGGTCCAATCCTCATCGCTTGCTGCCCGGCTGGCATAATCCTCCCGACGAATGTTGCGGCAGATGGTCCATCGATGGGAAATATTTCATATTTCAATCACAAGGACAGATCTGGGCCCTTGCGCAGGAACCCAGACTTCTTCACCCGAACGCGCAGCCTGTCCAGTTGACTGCAAGTCCCATGTCGCTTCACTCACCAATACCCAGTAAAGACGGCAAAAAGCTGTTTGTTGTGGGTCAAACTTACCGCGGTGAACTTGAGCGTTATGACTCGAAATCCCACATATTCGAACCTTTTCTGTATGGCATCTCCGCGGAGTTTCTATCTTTTTCAAAAGACGGACAGTGGATAACCTATGTGTCCTATCCTGAGGGCGCGCTATGGAAGAGCAAGGTGGATGGAAGCGGGCGGGTGCAATTAGTCTTTCCACCCCTGCACGCCGTGTTACCTCGCTGGTCCCCTGACGGCAAAACGATCGCCTTTTTCGATTTTCCCCAAAGCTCGACACAGCCGGGCCGGATTTATGTAATCGCAGCTGATGGTGGGACTCCACGTGAGTTGATACCGAACGATCCGCACAATCAACAGGACCCAAGCTGGTCTGCGGACGGGAGCAAAATCGCCTATGCAGGAGATGCGAACGACGCGGCAGTCTCCGATGGTGCGCCCGCCATCCATATCTACGATCTGCAAACCAAGAACATTACTTCGCTACCTAACTCGCACGGGCTCTTTTCGCCACGATGGGCTCCGGACGGACAGACCATTGCCGCGCTGACCAGCGACTCCAGTTCTCTTCGATTGTTTGACTTCAAAGCTCAGAAGTGGACCGATATTGCCAAGGGATCGTTCGGCTGGCCCACCTGGTCAAATGACGGAAAGTACATCTACGTTCTGGATGGGACTGGAAAAGGCGCGGTGCTGAGAATCGGAGTGAAAGACCACCAGGTAGAGCGGGTGGTCGACCTCAAGAATTTCGTTGCCACAGGCCAGGGTGGCGGGTCCGTTTCACTCGCGCCTGATGACTCGGCACTGCTGCTCCGCGACACAGGCACGCAGGATGTCTACTCTCTGGATTGGATTACGCCTTGACCGTAGTTTTCGAGCCTTGCTTGAATATCACTGCGTCAACTACCTGATTCAAAGCAAGTAAGCAAACGTCTTACCGATGTGTTGACAAAAGGAAGCGCCTAGTAGAATCTATAGGCGAATATAAGGCGAATATCGCCTTCTTCCTTATGCCCTCCGCTACCGCACTTCGCATTGAGATCGAGCACGCACTCGAGAACCGCTTTCCATCGGCCCTCACGCCCGCACCTCGAACACTCCACGAGGTTGCCCCGACGGGCATTTCTCAAATAGACAGTCTTCTCGGTGGCGGACTACCGGTAGGCGCGATCAGCGAACTGACTGGGCCTCAATCGTCGGGCCGCACGAGCCTGGCTCTGGCCTTTCTAGCGCAGCGAAGCGCGGCGGAACAAGTATGCGCCTGGGTGGATTCAGAGGATGCCATGGATCCGGAGTCCGCAGCAGCAAATGGCGTGAGTCTGCAGCACCTGCTCTGGGTGCGATGCAGGAATTTCGCAGTGCAGGCTCGTGCAGTTGCATCGCCAAAATCGACTGCATCGAAAAGCAGGCCGTGGACACGTCTCGATCAGGCATTGCGCGCGACGGATCTGCTGCTGCAGGCCGCCGGATTTGCGGCCATCGTACTTGACCTGGGCGATACGGAGCCGGAACATGGCATGCGCATTCCTCTGGCGACCTGGTTCCGGTTTCGGCAGGCGGCCAATCGCACACGGTGCAGCCTGGTAGTGCTGGGAAAAGTCGCGTATGCGCAATCGAGTGCGGCGCTGGTACTGGAGTGCTCACCCTTACACGCGAAGATCGCCGGAGAATCTGCGCTGCGCGGCTTTTCGTTTGAGGCGCGCAAGGGACGAGCTGCTTCGGCGACTACATCCATACTGACCGGAATGCGCAAGCCTCCAGCCTCAACGTGGTCTGCGCGCGCGGCGTGGGAAGCGGAGATGCGTGCGTGAGCAGTGAACTCTATGCTTGCATTCATGCAGCGGAGTTTCCCGCGCAGGCACTGCTGCGCTTACGAACTGATCTGCAATCGCAGCCAGTTGCCGTGCTCGATGGCCGGGCTCCACAGCAGACAGTCTGCGCCCTCAACCGGCATGCGCGCTTACGCGGCGCGGTGCTGGGCATGACACGGCTCGAGGCGGAAGGCATCAATGGATTGCTGCTTCTGCCTCGCTCCACCGAGGTAGAGATATCGGCAAGCGGCGTGCTTCTGGAGTGCACAGCAACGTTTTCTCCGCGCATCGAGGAAATCGCTGAAGCAACGGCGTTCAGCTGCGTACTGGACATCTCTGGCATGGAGCGGCTCTTCGGCCCTTCGGAATGCCTGGCAGAGAGGTTACGCGCAGTGCTTGCCACCGCTGGCTTCCGCGCCTCGATTGCGGTGAGTGCAAACTACGAGGCAGCATGCATGAAGGCTGCTACCACGCGCGGAATCACAGTGATTCCCGCAGGAGACGAGGCGTGTGCGTTAGCTAAACTACCTGTCTCTGCGCTGAATCTAGCTGAAGGACACCAGGAGACATTCGTACTCTGGGGTATTCGTACGCTCGGCGAACTAGCTGCACTGCCTGAAACAGAACTGGTCACACGACTCGGCGCGCAAGCCCGTACATGGCATGAACGAGCGAGCGGCATGGCAAAGCACATCTTTCAACCCCGCGAGCCGGTATTTTCGTTACAGGAATTCTGCGAATTTGAGACGCCAGTAGAACAGATGGAATCGCTGCTCTTCATCGGGGCGCGCATGATCGACTGCCTGAGCGCACGTGCTGCAGGCCGGGCGCTATCGTTGGCGTCTCTCGCACTGAACATGAAGCTCGATGGAGGAGGCTTCCATCACAATACGATCCGTCCGGCTCTTCCCACAACCGACCGAAAATTTCTGTTGAAGCTGCTGCAACTTGAGATCGGCGCGCATCCGCCACCTGCCGCCGTAGTTGCGCTCACGCTCCATGCGGAGGCCGGGCAATCCCCAAAGATGCAGCTGGGACTCTTTGCACCGCAGACGCCGGATTCCTCACAACTGGATATCACCTTGGAACGGCTGAAAGCTCTCGTGGGCGAGAATCGTGTGGGCTCGCCGATGCTGGAAGATACCCATCGCGCAGGCAGCTTCCGCATGGAAGGTTTTTCAGTCAGTGGCAAGGTATCCGCGCCTGCACAAGTAAGCCCGAGGATTGCTCTGCGGCGCGTCAGGCCTCCCGTGCCCGTACACGTTGTGCTGCACGCGACAAAGCCGGCTTCATTTCGCGCCCAGGAGAGCCGCTTCGATGTCCTGGAGGCATTCGGGCCGTGGCGCAGCAGCGGCTCCTGGTGGTCGAAAGACCAATGGGACGCCGAAGAATGGGATGTGCTGGCCTATGGCAGCGATGGCAGGTCTGTCGCCTGCCTTCTGGTTCAGGACCGCAGACTGCATGAGTGGCGGCTGGAGGCGTATTACGACTGATGCGAACGAATACGTTGAACTGCACGCTGCCAGCGCTTTCAGTTTTCTTGCAGGAGCGTCGCAGCCTGAGACTCTGATTGAGCGTGCCGTTGAGCTTGGAATGCCCGCGATGGCATTGGCTGACCGGAATGGCCTGTATGGCGTTGCGCGATTCCACACGGCCGCGAATCGGTGCGGAATCAAAGCACACATCGGCGCAGAAATTGCTGTTTCATCCTTCGGCAGTAGCCTCACTCCGCCGTCGTGGTTGCCCCATCAGTTCCCACATGAGCCCCCGCGCATATTGCTGCTTTGCGCCTCGCAAACCGGCTACCAGAACCTCTGCCAGCTCATCACGCGCTTCAAAATGCACGGGGTGACGAAGGCTGAAGGCGCTGCAACGCTCGAAGATCTGGAAGAATTTTCGGCGGGACTGATCTGCTTAACCGGCGGCGATGAGGGGCCACTGGCTGCGGCTCTTGCGCAGGACGGGCTAGCGGGCACCCGCAGGATCATTGACCGTTTGTCTTCAATCTACGGCCATGGCAATCTCTACTTGGAGTTGCAACGGCACCGGCAGCGCGAAGAGGAATGCCGCAATCAGTCGCTGCTGGGCCTCGCCTCTGAGCTGTGCCTACCGGTCGTAGCCACCAACGGCGTTCGTTATGCAACTGCCAATGATCGCGAATTGCTCGATCTGTTCACGTCGATCCGTCACCACACGACGCTGGATCTCGCCGGCCGATTGCTGGCTGCGAACTCCGCGAGGCATCTGCGCACGGCGCACGAGATCGCAATGCTCTTCCGCGACATTCCCGAAGCGATTGCCAACACGTGCATCGTGAGCGAACGTCTTGAATTCACGCTCAACAATCTTGGCTACAGGTTCCCTCATTACCCCGTACCTGATGGCGAGACGATGGATAGTTTTCTTGCCAAGCGCGTCGACCAGGGTGTTAGTAAGCGTTATGGTTCTCCAGCCAAGCACCATCTGCTCGACAAGGCTCGCAAGCAGGTGCAGCATGAGCTGGCGCTTATTGCCAAGCTCGGCTTCGCCGGATACTTTCTCATCGTCTGGGATATCATCCGCTATTGTCAGCAGAATGGGTTTCTGGTGCAAGGCCGCGGATCGGCGGCTAACTCCGCAGTTTGTTACGCGCTTGAAATCACGGCAGTTGATGCCGTCGGCATGGAGCTCTTGTTTGAGCGTTTCTTGAGCGAGAACCGCGGCGAATGGCCCGACATCGATCTCGACCTGCCTTCGGGCGACCAGCGCGAACAGGTAATCCAATACGTATATGAAAGGTATGGCGCATTAGGTGCAGCGATGACCGCCAACGTCATCACCTATCGTGGGCGCTCGGCGGCGCGCGAAGTGGGTAAGGCACTAGGCTTCGAGGAAGAGCAGCTAATGCGGCTCTCGAGTCTCGTGGGCCACTGGGAATGGCGCGGCGCAAACGATACGATGGCGCGCCACTTTGAGCAGGCTGGGTTTGATATTCGCCACCCGCGCATCGCCCATTATCTCGATCTTTGCATGCGCATGCAGGACCTGCCTCGGCACCTTGGTCAACACTCGGGCGGCATGGTCATCTGTGCCGGACTCTTGAATCACGTCGTTCCCATCGAGCGCGCCTCCATGCCAGGCCGAACGGTTGTGCAGTGGGATAAGGAAGATTGCGCCGATCTCGGCCTCATCAAGGTGGACCTGCTGGGCCTCGGCATGATGGCTGTGCTCAAGGATTCCATTGAGATGATTCCGCGCCATTATGGTCAAGACGTGGACCTGGCTGCGCTGCCCGAAGACCCGGTAGTCTACGAAACGCTACGACAGGCCGATACGGTGGGCATGTTTCAGGTGGAAAGCCGTGCGCAAATGGCTTCCATTCCGCATAACGCGCCCACGCGTTTTTACGACCTTGTCGTGCAGGTTGCGATTATCAGGCCCGGACCTATTGTCGGCAAGATGATGCACCCTTACATGCGCCGCCGTCAGGGCAAGGAGCAGGTCAGCTATCTTCATCCATTGCTGGAACCGGTGTTGAAGCGAACGCTTGGCGTTCCGCTTTTTCAGGAACAACTGCTCCGCATGGCGATGACCGTTGCAAGTTTTACAGGCGCAGAGGCGGAGGAGTTGCGGCGCGCGGTGGGCATGCGCCGTTCCATGCAGAGGATGAAAGACCTGGAAGGACGCTTGCGCGCGGGTATGACGCACAACGGCATCGGCGCCGAGGCACAGGATAATATCGTGCAGGGCATCTCTTCATTTGCCATGTACGGATTTCCCGAGTCACATGCGGCGAGCTTCGCTTTAATTGCCTACGCATCCGCTTATCTCAAAGTGCATCATCTCGCCGCGTTCACCTCCGCGATGCTTAACAACCAGCCCATGGGATTCTATGCGCCTGCAGTGCTGGTAAAGGATGCGCAACGCCATGGGTTGCGCGTGCGGCCAATTGATGTGCAGCGGTCCGAATGGCTCTGCACATTGGAAGCAGAGCCGGATGGATCACTCTCAATGCGCGTCGGAATGAACTATGCCAAAGGCCTGCGGCAATCCTCTGCAGAAGCGCTGCTCGCCGCGCGCAATCGCGATGGGTCTTTCACTTCAGTCAACGAACTCAGTGCGCGGGTCCCCGCGCTGAATCGCAAGGAACTCGTCACGCTAGCACGCATCGGCGCACTGAACTCGATTGATGAGGTGGCGCACCGCCGCGACGCGCTCTGGCAGGTGGAACAAGCAGGCAGGCCTGTTGGTCCGCTGTTGCGCGGAATCGAAGATGGACGCAATGAGATTCCTCCGCATAATACGCTAAGGCAAATGAATACCGACGAGCGCATCGCGGCTGACTACGCGGGTATGGGGCTCACGACGGGTCCGCACCCGCTGGCCTATCATCGTGCTGCCTTGCGCGCGCAGGGTATTCACTCCGCTGGCGATCTCGCGCACTGCGCCAATGATCGATTTGTGCGCATTGCTGGTTGCGTCATCGCGCGCCAGCGCCCGGGCACGGCAAAGGGCTTCGTTTTTCTCTCGCTTGAAGACGAAACAGGGATTGCCAATGTGATCATCACGCCTGACATTTTCGAGCGTGACCGCATCGTTGTCACGCGCAGCCGGTTTCTGCGCATCGAAGGAGCTCTCCAGAACCAGGACGGTGTAATCCACGTAAAAGCCCAGCACATCGCGCCCATCGAGATCACCAGCGCCGAAATTCGCTCGCATGACTTCCACTAGTGTCGTGTCCCGGAGGTTCGTTGCATGAGTTGAGATCCCGAACTGCAGGTCCTTCGGCTACGATTGGCGCAAAGTGCGCGCCAATCTTCGCTCAGGATGACAGGGTATTGATCCGAACTTCAGGGACAGAGAAACCTGCAGGTCTAGAAGAATGTCTCGACGACGTCGATAACTTGAAAATCAGAATTGAGTATCGGAAGAGTTCGCCACTTATCGAACGTCAGGCAAGGATGCGCAATGTCAAACCCAATCATATCGCCCACTCGAATGTCATCCTCTGCGGCAATCTTCAAATATGCATGCTGATCCATCATCTTTGTAAGTGACCAGTTTCCCGGAACCGTATGCGGAGCCGCTTCTCCCGGCCTGAAATGCAACGCCGGCACCGGAAGTCCGGAGTCGAACGCCGCATCGCGCCGGCCCAGACCCACAATTGCCTTCTCAACTTCTGGAACCGAGTGTACGTAAGCCCAGACATGTAATGCCGGCACGAGGCCCGAATGCATTTGACGCGCGATGGGATTGCGCTCGAGGATCTTCGCCTGCGCCGCCCGGTACGCGCCGACATCGTGGGTAAGATAACAGCCGGGACGTAAAACAATCTCTGCAGTCTCTCCGAAGCCGCCCGCGGAAAATACTTCCGCCACCACGTCGTACCAGGACGATCCCGCTCCGGAAATTATGAAGGGCACTCTGTGGAACAGTCTCTCCGTTGCGAATCTCTTGGTGACAACAACCGCCCTGTGCAGGAACGCGCGGATCGAGGCTTCCTCATCGAGCACTCCTTCGTAGATCTCAATTCCACTAAGCGCAATGCAATTCGTCCAGCGAGATAATGCGGCTAATACGGAATGAAGTTGTTCCTCGTCACGCACGCCCGAACGACCACCTATCACTCCCAACTCCAACAACACCTGCAGACGCTGCCCGTGCTTTGAGAAAAACGCCCCTAACTGATCGACCTGATCCGCCGAATCCACGAGACAAAAGTAAGTAAACCCGGGATCCTGGATCAGGCGAGCGATGATGGCCATATTCTCTCTGCCGATCAACTGGTTTGCCATCAAGACCCGGCGCACCCCGTGCTGGTAGGCAACCAGGGTCTGATGCGCCGTCGCCAGCGTGATACCCCAGGCCCCTCTCTCGATCTGCCTTCGAAACAACGCAGGAGCCATCGTGGTCTTGCCATGAGGCGCAAGCTTAACTCCATACGCATCGATGAACCGCTGCATCCAGTCGAGATTGTGCGATAGCTTGTCTTCATACAGAACTGCTGTGGGCAGGCTGATATCCTCTTTGAGCAGGTTCCAGCTGAGCTCTGCGATCGTCTCGCGATCAATGGAGTGCGGCAGGTACCCCAGCCCCTTGTTCAGCGGTGAAATTGTCGTTGGCACGGCCAGATCAGCAGTCTTCTCATTCATCCTGTGAGTCTCCAGGGATTAAAAATGCGCGGAGTGAAGGCACGCAATGGATATAGCGTATATCCTGAAGACGCCAAAATGTTGCGCTGCGACACCTTGATCCGCAATGCGAGAGTTCTGGACGGGACAGGCGCTGGACCTGAGCCCGCGGATGTCGCTCTTTGCGACGGCAGGATTCTTGACCTTGATTCCTCCCTCAACGTCGACGCACAGGAAACAGTGGACGCAGCCGGAATGATGCTCGCTCCGGGCTTTATCGATGTCCATACGCACGACGATATCGCCGTAATCCGCACGCCATCGATGCTGCCAAAACTCTCCCAGGGCGTCACCACCGTGATTGTGGGGAATTGCGGCATCAGTGCGGCACCAGTCACATTGCGCGGCGAATTGCCCGACCCGATGAATCTGCTCGGCGGCTCGGAGTCGTTCCGCTATTCAACCTTTGCCGCATATGTTGAAGCGATCGGCGAAGCACGCCCGGCTATAAATGTAGGCGCCCTTGTGGGTCATACGGCTTTGCGCAATAACCATCTGGACCGCCTTGATCGCCCTGCAACAGGCGCTGAGGTCGACGCCATGCGCCGGCAACTGCAAGAAGCTCTCGACTGCGGTGCGCTGGGCCTGAGCTCGGGGCTTGCGTATCTGTCAGCGAATGCCGCGACCACTGACGAAGTGCTTGCCCTGGCTGAACCGCTGACTGCCGCAAACGCCATCTACACTACGCACATGCGCACAGAAGCTGAAGCAATTCTTGAAGCAATGCAAGAGTCCTTTAATATTGGGAACCTCAGCCATGTGCCGGTCATTATCTCTCATCTCAAGTGTGCCGGCGTTGCCAATTGGGGCCGCAGCAGCGAGGCGTTGGGCGCTCTTGAAACGGCGCAGCTTTCGCAGGATGCCGGCTGCGATTGCTACCCTTATACGGCCAGTTCAAGCACCCTCGATTTACGGCAGGTAGATGAGCGCGTAAGAATCGTGATCACCTGGAGCGAACCTCATCCGGAAGTCGCCGGACAGACACTCTCGCAGATTGCAGCGGCCTGGGGCGTAACCCAACTGGAGGCGGCTCGACAATTGCGGCCTGCCGGAGCGATCTATCACAACATGGCAGAGGAGGACATGCGCCGGATTCTGTCGCATCCCGCAACCATGATCGGATCCGACGGCCTGCCGAACGATCCGCGGCCGCACCCTCGCCTGTGGGGCACCTTTCCCCGCGTATTGGGACATTACAGTCGCGAGGAAGGACTGTTCTCGATTGCAGAGGCTGTTCGCAAAATGACTGGAATGCCGGCCCAGCGGTTCGGGCTTGCCGGGCGCGGCCTGATCAAGAGAGGGTTTGCCGCCGACCTCGTGCTCTTCGATCCTGACACCATCACTGACACGGCTACGTTTTCCGAGCCGATTCGCGCCGCCGCCGGAATCACGGCCGTATGGGTTAACGGCGTTCTCTCCTATACTGCCGACGGGCCTACAGGAAACCGTGGAGGCCGCTTTCTACCAGGTGCCAGAACCTCCTGGATCCAATAACGGGACTCTCAAGAAACAGATGCAAGGAGCAATCTTATGAGCATCAAGCGTTACGGAGTTGAAGGCGGAAAGGGCGCGGGTGGCCAGCATCTCCCTTTCGCTCGCGCCGTCGAAGCCGCTGGCTGGCTCTATGTGTCGGGCCAGGTTCCGATGATCAATGGCGAGCTCGTGGCTGGTAACATCCTTGTTCAGTCCCGACAGGCAATTGCCAATCTCATCACGGTGTTGAACGAAGCGGGCTATCGGCCGGAGCACGTGGTGCGTTGTGGCGTATGGCTCGACGACCCACGCGATTTTTCGTCGTTCAACTCTGTCTTCAGAGAGTTCTTCGGCGAACATCCTCCAGCGCGGTCTTGCGTTGTGTCGAGCATGGTGGTCGATTGCAAGGTAGAGATCGATTGTGTAGCCTACAAAAGTCCTTCGGCTTGACCGCGAACCTTTCCCTTGTCTCTGCATTCTTCTCCTCGTTCTCCGTCACTGGAGTTTCGTCTCACTTATGCCGATGCTCGATCATCACAGTGCTTTCCTACTTATCTCGGCCCTCGTCGCGGTGATCAGTCTGATTCTGCTAATTGCAGTCGTGAAGCTGAATCCTGTCATCACTCTTTTTGTTGTCTCCCTGGCGCTGGCGATCGTCGCAGGAATGCCGTTTTCCTCCGTAATTCGTTCTTTTGAGGCTGGCGTTGGAGGGACGCTGGGACATATCGCCATCATCGTGGCCCTGGGCACCATGCTGGGCAAGATGATGGCCGAGTCTGGAGCCGCCGACCAGATCGCCAATACGTTGATCCGCCTTTTTGGCGAAAAGAATGTTCCCTGGGCAATGGTTTTCATCGGCATGCTTGTCGGCCTTCCCGCTTTTTTCGAGGTTGGATTCGTGTTGCTGGTTCCCGTGGCGTTCACCGTTGCGCGACGCACGGGAACATCGCTGGTCCTCGTGGGTCTGCCCATGGTGGCTGGGCTGTCTGTGGTCCACGGTTTGGTGCCCCCGCATCCCGCAGCCATGCTTGCGGTCACAATCTACAAAGCAGACGTGGGCCGGACGATTTTTTACGCACTGCTGATCGGCATTCCCACCGCGATCATCGCCGGCCCGTTGTACGCGAAACTTATTGCACCGCATGTACAGCTGGCGACAGAGAATCCAATGGCCGCGCAGATTGCGGGACATGATGAGACGCGGGCCCTCCCCAGCTTCTGGATCAGTTTGCTCACGATTTTGCTTCCCGTCATTTTGATGCTCATCGGCAGTTGGGCTGACGCTGTATCCGCACCCGGCAGCGCCCTGAACAACAGTTTGCGTCTTGTTGGAAATGACGATCTGGCCCTGCTGATCGGCGCATTGGTCAGCTTTGTCACTCTGGGCACGATGAGGGGATTCTCGCGCGACACCATCCTTCGCTTCAGCAACGAGTGCCTCGCCCCCACGGCCACCATTACGCTTCTGGTCGGCGCCGGTGGAGGATTTGGACGGGTATTGCTGGACAGCGGCGTGTCGGGCGCTATGATTGTGGCTGCGATGCAGAGCCATGTTCCATTACTGCTGCTGGCATGGCTTCTTGCCGCGCTGATGCGCGTTGCCACTGGGTCTTCGACCGTTGCGATGACCACCGCGGCAGGCATCGTAGCTCCGATTGCATTGCACAGCACGGGCGTTCATCCCGAGTTGCTTGCCATCGCTACCGGAGCAGGTTCGCTTATCTTCTCGCACGTAAACGACGGCGGGTTCTGGCTTGTCAAGGAGTATTTCAACATGAGCGTTGGACAGACGATGAAGACCTGGACCATCTGCGAGACCATTATCTCGGTCACTGCACTTATCTTTACCGCCGCTTTCTGGTATGCCGTTTGATATGCTGGATGACTGTTTCTGTATCTCAAACTGATTCAAATTCCGAAGGGGAAGTTAGTCCGGGGATGGATGGGATGATCGACAATTGGCTTTGGTCGCGCCGGCGTTTTTTGAAAAGCTCAGCGGCGCTTGCAGTTGCACAGTCCGCGCTCGCGGCAGTCCGGAAACCCGCCAGTGTCTCGAAGGCTGGGAATCTCCTTGCCTACGTCGGCACTTACACGAGCGCAGTTGACGGCGGAGCCAATGGAGAGGGTATCTATCCTGTTGGAAATGAATCCAACCAACGGTGAGTTATCTCAACCCACGCTGGCCGCGAAGACTCGGAATCCATCATGGATCTGCATTCATCCTTCGCGGAAGTATCTCTACGCGATCAATGAAATTACCGACTATGAAGGCAAAAACGGATCTGTAAGCGCCTTCGAACTTGATGAAACGAGCGGCAGCTTGACCGCCCTCAATACGGTAAGTTCCGGTGGTGCAGGTCCTGCTCATATGAGCATCGACGCTTCAGGGCCGCTACGTGTTTGTGGCGAATTACGTGGGCGGCAGCATCGCCGTGCTTCCAATTCTCGCCGGAGGTTCGCTCGGCTCCGCCGTGGATGTCCACCAGGACAGCGGCTCTTTGGGATCAACGCATGCGACCGATGCCCCGAAAGGCAGCTTTGCAATCAGCGGTCACGATGCTCCGCACGCGCACATGATTTCCGCCGGATCCACACAATAAGTTCGTCCTTTCAACTGACCTGGGACAAGACAGAATCTATATCTACCGGTTCGACCCCGCGACCGGCAAGTTGACCCCGTCCGATAGCACGCCCGTCGTTTCCCTGCCCTCCGGCGACGGCCCTCGCCACTTCGCCTTCCATCCCAACGGTCATTGGATGTATTCCATTCAGGAAGAGGCATCCACCATTGCGTTCTTTCATTTCGATCCGGACGCCGGAGCTTTGACAGTACAGCAGACGATCTCCGCGCTTCCGGCGGGCTTTGCGGGAACGAGCTTCGCTTCAGAGATCCAGGTATCGGCGGATGGGAAGTTCCTTTATTCTGCCAATCGCCTGCACGACTCGATCTCGGTGTTCTCCATTGCCGCGAATGGCACGCCTGAACTCATTGGTGAGACATCCACCATGGGAGACTATCCCCGGCATTGCAGGATCGACCCGACGGGCAACTTCATCTACTCGTGCAATCAGCGAAGCGACTCCATTACATCATTCCGGATCGATCGGCATACCGGTCTGCTGACGTTTACAGGCCGTTACGCGCCGGTAGGGAGTCCGGCAATCATTACCTTTTTGCAGCAGGTTCTAGGATGATCGGGGGAATTAGGACAATTATGGCGCTCACGCAGGCTCACGCAATCCTTCACACCAGGAAACAATCTCAATCGGGCATGATCATTCCTCCAACGATGCGCGCCGCGCGCCGGTTCGCTCTTTTCTCGTTGCTCCCGCTCGTGCCAATCGCATGCACGGGCTCGGCATCGGCCCAGCCGCTCGCATTGCGGAACACTCTCATGCCTGAACCGTCTTCTCTTTCGGTGCAGCCGGGCAGCTTTCAGATCGACGCTTCGATGACGGTGAGGTTTACCGGAACGCATGACGAAGTTTTGGAACAAGCTACCACGCGCGCAATTACTCAGTTGGAAGATCTGACAGGCGTGGAACTCAGCAAAGACTTTGCCGCCAGTGCAGGCGCGGCAACTTTCGAAATTAAAGTGGACCACCCCGCTGAGACCGTTCAGTCGCTCGACGAAGACGAGTCGTACACGCTCGTCGTTCGTCCCGGATACATTGGCTTGAACGCACCTACCGATCTGGGCGCGATGCACGGCATGCAAACGCTGCTTCAGTTGGTGCAGAGCCAGCCCGGCGGCTATGTCTTGCCTGCGGTCACCATCTCTGACACGCCGCGTTTTCACTGGCGCGGTCTCATGATCGATTGCGGACGCCACTTTCAGCCGATCCCGGTGATTCTGCGAACTCTGGACGGCATGGAGGCGGTGAAGCTGAACGTATTTCACTGGCATTTGACTGAAGATCAAGGCTTCCGCGTCGAGAGCCTTCGTTTTCCCCAATTGCAGAAGATGGGTTCGGACGGACTCTTCTACACTCAGGCCCAGGTACGCGAGGTCGTGGCATACGCCCACGCACGCGGAATTCGCGTAGTGCCAGAATTCGACATGCCCGGCCATACTACCAGTTGGTTTGTCGGTTATCCTGATCTTGCGAGTGGCCCCGGCCCCTATACGGTACAGCGCCGCTTTGGTATTCATGACGCCGCGATCGACCCTACGCGCGAAAGCACATACAAGTTTCTCGATGGATTCCTTGGGGAAATGGCTGGCCTCTTCCCCGACGCCTACATGCATATTGGCGGCGACGAGAGCAACGGCAAGCAATGGATGGCGAATCCACAAATTCGTGCATTCATGCATGCCCAGAACATCAATGACACCGCAGGGCTGCAAGTCTACTTCAATCAGCGACTGCTCAAAATCCTGACGAAATATCACAAACATATGGTCGGATGGGATGAAATTCTCACTCCGGGCTTACCCACCGACATTGTCGTGCAGTCGTGGCGCGGCGTCGATTCGCTGAGTCGTGGAGCTAGCGCGGGCTATCAGGGAATCCTCTCTGCGCCTTATTACCTCGACGCAATGAAGAGCACGGCCGATCACTATCTCGCGGATCCGATTCCCGCCAACACGGGCCTTACCCCAGATCAGCAGAAACTTATCCTGGGCGGAGAAGTATGCATGTGGGGAGAGCAGATTTCCCCGCAAACCATCGATTCCCGCATGTGGCCGCGCACGGCAGCCATCGCGGAGCGCTTCTGGTCGCCCGCCACCGTTCGAGACGTTCCCGACATGTACCGGCGTCTGCAGGTCATGTCGCTTCGTTTGGATGCTCTCGGGCTCCAGCAGATCTCTGGCCCTCAGCGCATGCTGCGCCAGCTCACCGGGAACACGTCTTCACCGGAGTTCCGCACTCTGACTTCCGTTCTTGAGCCTGTCGGCTTAGGCGCGCGCTATCATTTGCAGCACACGGATCAGCTGACACCGCTCGATGGACTAGTGGACACCGTTGCGCCCGACCCGCCATCGCGGCACCAGTTGGACCAAGCCGTTCAGGAGTTCCTCGCGGATGCGCCGCAGCACGAGCGCAGCAGAGATTGTCTTGAGCAGCAGTTTCGAAGCTGGGTACAGACTGCACCCGCACTGGGACTCCTGATGCGCCGATCGCCTCGTCTGACGGACTACGCTCTCCTCGCGGAGCAACTGGCAGTATTGGGAGGAATTGGTACCCAGGCCATCGATTACATCCGCGTCCCGTCCGATATGCCCGCTGGCTGGCAAAAAGCAGCTCTTGCACAGGTGACTGCCATGGAGAAGGAGAAGAATTTAGTGCGATTCACCGTGCTGGCGCCCTTGGAACAACTCATTCAGGCCACGGGTGGGAATAGCACAGAGTAATTCAAGTCCGTATGATTCGCTTTCCATTCCGTCGAGCCTCATTTGTCTCGCTCTGAGCCGCCGGATGGAGAACCTCGATCGGTTAGTATCTCCGGGACAACTGCCGGAGGTATACTGCCATCGGTTAAAAAGCCAGATCCGGGCAATGGGCGAATTTCATTCCCATGGATTTGCTGTTTGAAAATTTTCCGCGCTGGAGGAGAAATGAAAAGCTTTTCACGCCGTGATCTTTTGAAGACCAGTCTGCTGGCACCGGCAGCGGTCGCGGCTGTCCAGGGGATGGGCCCCATGTCCCTCGCGATCGAAACCGCCCAGGAGGGCTCGGCCCCACTCACCGCAACTACCCCGCGCGAATCTTCTTCGCCGGGCGGCGGGCGCGAACGCCTGCTGCTCGATTTCGGCTGGCGCTTTCATTTCGGCAACGCCGACGATCCGACCAAGGACTTCGAATTCGGCAGCGGACGATCCGGCAACTTCCAGAAGACGGGCAATTTTCTTCCCGCCGGGAGCCTCGCCTTCGACGACAGCGACTGGAAGCCCGTCGATCTGCCTCACGACTGGGCCATCGAGCTGCCTTTCAAGAACGATCCCGCGCTGCTCAGCAAAGGCTTCTATCCGCTGGGCCGCAACTATCCCGCGACGAGCGTCGGCTGGTATCGCCGCGTTCTCGAGCTTCCTGCAGACGACGCAGGCAAGCGCATCACCCTCGAGTTCGACGGCGCCTACCGCGAGACGATGGTGGTCTTCAACGGCTTCTACATCGGCCGCCACAGCGGCGGCTACGATCCGTTCAGTTTCGACGTCACCGATTTCGCCAATCCCGGCGGCAGCAATGTTCTGCTGGTTCGCGTGGATGCCACGTCGAGCGACGGCTGGTTCTACGAGGGCGCCGGCATCTACCGCCACGTCTGGCTCGTCAAAACCAATCCCGTCCACGTGAAGCAATGGGGAACCTTCGTTGCTGCGAAAGTCCGGCCCGGCGAAGCCACTCTCTCGATTCGCACCGAAGTGAACAACCACGGCCAGGCCGCGCAGAACGCGCGCGTGGTCTCGACGGTTCTCGATCCCAGGGCAAAGCGGTCGGCAAAACTGCGTCACGGTCCGATGTCGATCCCGGAAAGCGGCGAACAGACCTTCGAGCAGAAGATGGTCGTCAAGCATCCCGCAGCTCTGGTCGCTCGAAGAGCGAAATCTCTACACGCTGGTGACCGAGGTGCGCGCCGGCGGCGACGTCGTCGATCGCTACGAAACGCCGCTTCGGCATTCGCTCGATCAAGTTCGATCGCGGAGAAGGGCCTCTTGCTCAACGGCAAGCCGGTCAAGGTGAAAGGCACCTGCAATCACCAGGACCACGCCGGCTTGGGCGCGGCGCTGCCCGACGCGGTGCAGTACTACCGCATTCGCAAGCTGCAGGAGATGGGCTGCAACGCCCTGCGCACCTCGCACAATCCGCCCACGCCGGAGCTGCTCGACGCCTGCGACGAGCTGGGCATGCTGGTCTTCGACGAGACGCGCATGATGTCGTCGAATCCCGAAGGCCTGAGCCAGTTCGAGAATCTCGTGCGGCGCGACCGCAATCATCCCAGCGTCTTCATGTGGTCGATGGGCAACGAAGAGGGCACAGGCCAACACCGAGAAGGGCGTGCTGATTCTCACCGCGATGAAGGCTGTCGCGACCGAGCACGATGGCTCGCGGCCTGTCTCGATCGCGCCCACCGGCGCCATCGGAACCGGCGGCCTCGCGGTGTGCGACGTCATCGGCTACAACTACATGGACCCAGGCGCCGAGGCCTATCACAAGGCGCATCCCGACAAGCCCGTCATCGGCACGGAGACCGTGAGCGCCGTGGGCACGCGCGGCATCTACGTCACCGACTACGACAAGGGCTACGTCGGCTCCTACGATCCCTACACCACCACCGGCCGCGCCTCGGCCGAAGGCTGGTGGAGCTTCTGCGATGCGCGCCCATGGCTGGCCGGCGGCTTCGTGTGGACCGGCTTCGACTATCGCGGCGAGCCCTCGCCCAACGGCTGGCCCAACATCAGCTCGCAGTACGGCATCATCGACACCTGCGGCTTTCCCAAGGACACGTTCTACTACTACCAATCGTGGTGGACCGGCCAAGCCGGTTCTGCATCTCTTTCCGCACTGGAACTGGCCGGGCATGGAAGGCAAGGAGATCGCCGTCTGGGTGCACTCCAACCTGGACAAGGTGGAGCTGTTCCTGAACGGCCAGAGCCTCGGCACGAAGGAGATGAAGAAGGACTCGCACCTGGCCTGGAACGTGAACTACGCTCCCGGCAGCCATCGAGGCGCGCGGCTACAAAGGCGGACAAGCTGGTGATGACCGCGAAGCGCGAAACCACCGGCGCCCGGCAACGCTGGTCATGACGGCGGACCGCAGCGGAAATCTCCGCCGATGGCGAAGACGTGGCCATGTTCGCCGTCGAAGTGCAGCGACGCGCAGGGCCGCGTTGTGCCCATCACCGACAACGAAGTGACCTTCAAGGTCACCGGCGCGGGAAAACTGATCGGCGTCGGCAATGGCGATCCCACCGATCAGGAATCCGACAAGGGCACATCGCGCAAGGCCTTCTCCGGCTTCTGCATGGCGATCGTGCAGTCCACGAAGACAGCCGGCAGCATCACGGTCGAAGCGACGTCGCCCGGACTCACGTCAGCCCAGCGCCACGATCGCGGCAAAGGCAGTGACGCTTCGTCCGCAGGTCGCGGTCTGGGAGCGTGAAGTACCGACGGGTTCCGGTATTACCGGGCTGTGGAGGCCTGTACCGGAAAATGTCAGCGCATCCGGTATCATGGCGCTTTTGGCAAGCGGCAACACAGTCTACACTCTGCGGCAGGAAGGCGGCACGCTCACGGGAACAGTGGAAGGTACGGGCGTCAGCTTCTTCGGCGGAAGCGATGTGCCCACTCCGATCACTGAAGGCAAAGTGGTTGGCGATCATGTCGAGTTCAAAGCTGGAAATAGTACTTTTTCCGGCACTGTGAAGGGCGATCAGATCGAGTTGGAACGAAAGATCGAGCGCCTCTTCCGGATGCCGCACGTCGAAGAACCTACCGGACCACGCCCAGCGATTGGGCCTCCGCCCGACGGTTCCGATCCGTCGTTCAGTGCTTCCCGGCGCGGCTCTCCAATAATCACCATGGTTCTGCGCCGTGTTCAGCGTTGAAATGGCGAAATCGTCCGGCCGGGGACGGCCCGCCAAGTCCGTGCCCGGTTAAACCCATTCGCCCTTGCGCATCAATGGTTCGGCACTGTTTGACGCGGTGATTCCGTCGATGTCGAGTTTGTCCGAACCGATCATCCAGTCGACGTGGATGAGACTGTCATTAGCGCCCTTAGCCGCAAGTTGTTCCGGCGTGAGCTTGTCTCCGTCGCGCAGGCAGGAGGTATACGCCTGCCCCAGTGCGATGTGAGACGCGGCATTCTCATCGAACAGCGTATTGAAAAAGAGCAAACCACTTCGAGCGATTGGAGAGGAATGTGGTACCAGCGCCACTTCGCCCAAGCGGTGCGCACCGTCATCGGTGCTGATCAGATTTTCGAGCACCTCTTGCCCGCGAGTCGCCCGCGCCTCCACGATGCGGCCTTGCTCGAAGCGCACCTGGATTCCCTCAATCATCGTGCCTTGATACGAGAGCGGCTTGCTTGCTGTCACTGTGCCATCGGCGCGGTCTTTGTGGGGAGTGGTGAAGACTTCTTCGGTGGGAACATTGGGAATGCAATAGAAGCCGTTCCCCGCCGTCGTGCCCCCTCCGAGCCAAAGGTGGTCATCGGCAAGCCCGAGGCGAAAGTCGGTGCCGGGCCCTCGGTATTGCAATGCGGAATATCTCTTTTCATTCAGGTAGGCAGCCCGCTTATGCAGATTGGCATCATGCTTTTTCCACGCCTTAACTGGATCATCGCCGTCGACACGCGAAGTAGCGAAGATCGCGTTCCATAGCTTGCTCAGAGCCTCGTCGGGTGGATCGTCAGGAAACATGGCAGCGGCCCACGCCGGTGTCGCGCTCGAGACGATTGTCCAGTTGATCTCATGTCGCGTGATCAATTCGAGCGCTGGCCGGTAAGCTTTTGAAACAGCCCGATTTGCCCGGCTCACCTTATCAGGATCCTCACTCGAAAGCAGCAGTGGGTTTGCACCTGCAATCGCCAGCCGTGCCGCACCGCTCTTGAACGCAGCTCCCATGCCTTCGTAAAGCCATTTTGCCGCATGGTCGAAACTTTCATTCGGAGCCAAACGATACCGCATCAGGGCCGCTTCATCGTCGCTGTAAAGCGTTGTTACCAGCGAAGCCCCTGCACGGTAGGCCTTCTCGGTGATTCGTCTCGCCAGCGGCAGCGCTTCAAGAGGAGCTGTCATCACCAGTTCCTGCCCGGCCTGCAAGCCAAGACCCACGTTGACAGCTACTTCGGCGAGTTGATCGAGTTTCTGTTGGAGTGAAAGCTCTTCCTTTGCAAGGGTAACGTTTGTCATCTGTTTTGAGTCCTCTGCGTCGGACGCTTCAAAATCAAGCCGTCCAACTTTGAATTGAAGCCAAGCGCATCAACCGCCGCCAAGCCGACATCACAATTCTAAGCTTTTGGAAGAGACATCAGTGGTGAATCCGCGGGTCGCAGATGCGCGCGCAAATACCGGGGAGAAAGCATTTCAATGGTTAGTAGCACGGCGGGAACAAAAAACACGATTGAATTCAGGAACCACATTTCGGCTCCTGCTGCTATTTGGTCGCGCAAGGGAGTCAACGAAGTGATTCGTGCCGCCTGCGCATAGGAGGGATAGAGCACGCGTCCTGAAAACACGAGCGTCGCCGAAAGAATTGTGTTCACAATGTCGGCGGTGAGCAGGTAGGGTATCACCATCCAGCGTGCCCAGCGAGATCGGCTTGGCCAGGGTTCGAGCACAACCCACCAGAATGCAATAGACGTCAGAAAAAAGCAGAGGTGTTCCAAATCGTGGACCCGCTCGGAGCGAAAGGTCAGTTCGAAAAACGCAGGCACATGCCATCCCAGGTAGGCGACGTTCATTCCCAGCCACGCCACGGCCGGATGAGTAAGAAATTTGCCAGTGCGATCGAACCATTGCCTGCGAAACAGAGGCGCAAGCGCAACGCGAATCACCCAGCGCGGAAGACCACGCAGCAGCGGAACTGTGGGCGCACCTAAAACGATCAAGGGCGGAGCGACCGACATCAGGATGAAATGCTGAATCATATGCACCGTGAGAAGGAAATCATCAAGCGCATCGATCGGCGACGCGAGGGCGATCCATACAGACAACAATCCGCAAATGAACGCAATGGCACGCCATGCAGACAATTCGCGTGGCCTTGTCCTGCCGACGGCGTGCCAACCACGCAGATAGAGGATCGCCAATACTGACAGCCCGATGAACGGCATTGGTGGGAACGACCACGCGCGCAGCAGACCGCTTGGCAGCGACCCGCCCACAAGTCCGGCATCGAAGACGTTAAAGCAGAGAGACATCTGTAACCTCAGTACGCGCTCTCTATTTCACTTTTGTTTGACCGCCCCCGCGCTCAACAGTTGAATTCTGCGGGACGCTTCCCTGATCCGCCACTTGACGGGATGCATCGCTGGCAACGGGCTCATAATTGGGGTGCAGAGTTTCGAGAAAACGTACAAGAGCGGTCGTCTCTGCGGGTGACAATGCACTTCCATAGGCAGGCATGTTGCCGCCGCCCAGCAACACCTGGCGAATCAACTGATCTTCAGTCAAACGCGTGGCAACGCTGTCGAGTGCCGGCCCGCGCTGGCCGCCCAGACCGCCGATTGAGTGGCAGTTGCGGCATTGTTTCTCCTGAAAGACGTTTGCGCCCTGTCGTTCGAGCGGTGTCCGATTGCGCAGAAATTCGACCGGAACCACGGCGCCGCTCCACGCGTTCATCTGTGGACTCCACGGAGTGTATGTCCCCAGATGGGTCAAAACTCCCCAGCAGGTTGCAATGAACATCAGCGAGAATACAGCGACGGGCCTTCGCCACCAGCTCTTCTCGCCCACGCCAGCGACAAGGGGAAGCGCAATCAGTATGGCAACTGCAACAGGCGGCGCGATCAGGAGGAACGGAGTTTCGAGGTCTGGTGGAAGGTACGACAGAAGAGTGTAAATCCATAGGAAGAAGAAGTCCGGCTTGGGAACAGTGGCGATGATTGTTGGATCGGGAACACCCTTGGGGCCGTAGGGCCCGAACATTGCAGCGCAGAAGGCCACAGCAAAAAGAACAGCAGCGGAGAAGACCAGGTCCTTCCACACCGCACCCGGCACGAACGGTATCCCATCCTTGTGAACGAGTTCGTTGTACTCCTGAACGTAGGTCTCGCGACGCACGATGCGGCCAGGCATCGGCCAATCGTTGACGCCGAGCTTCAATACCATCCACACATGCAGGCCTGTGAAAGCAAGCAGCACACCGGGGATGATGAAAACGTGGAGCGCGAAGAACCTTGTCAACGTCGCGCCATCGATGATGGGACCTCCCAGCAAGGCATGAACCAATTGGCCGCCGATAAACGGGACGCGGCCGATGATCGAAACGCCGATGCCCAGGCCCCAATAGGCGTCCTGATCAAAGCGCAGCACCTGACCCGTAAACGCCATGCCCAGCGTCATCAGCAACATGAAGACGCCCAAAATCCAGGTAAGCTCGCGCGGAAATTTGTAAGCACCAAAAATGAAAACCTGGGACATGTGAATCAGAACCACTGCGACCATGAAATTGGATCCCCAGCCGTGCATGGCGCGCAGAAACCACCCCAGCGGCAGATCGTGGTTCATGATCTGCAGTGAATTCCACGCGGTCGCCGCAGAAGGCGTATACACGAGGGCCAGCATGATGCCGGTAACAATCTGGAGGATGAGCAGCGCCAGGCTCGCGCTGCCGAAAACATACCACCAGCTTGCCGTTCTCTTCGGTACCTGATGAAGAGCGGCGTCCTTGATTGGTCCCTCGAGTTGAAGGCGTCGTTCTAGCCAATCGTAGAGGAGTTTGTACCAGGGCATGATTCGATCCTCGCAACGAGCTTAGGAGAGTCGGAGGCGTTGGCGGACGGGCACGGCAACGCGCGGGCTTGATTTTGCAAAGTCGGGAGCTGACCAGCGTCAATCATGACCTTGCCGTCTTCCACCTTTACGTCGTAGGTAAATAGCCCACGCTCCGGTGGGCCGGACGCGCGGCTTCCGTCTGCGTAGTAAACACCGCCGTGACAAGGACACATGAAAAGTTGCGATTCAGAGAACCACCGGACCGGGCAGCCAAGATGAGCGCAATTGATCGCAAAAACCGTGTACTGGCCCGGAGACGTGCATCGCACATACGCAGGAAGGTCCGCGGTCTGCCCATCCCACGGATCGGAAAAGGGATTGTGGAAGGAAACCAGCTTGGTTTCGCCTGGAGAGAAGTCGGCAGTATTGCCAATTGCGATCCAACGGAGATATTCCTTGCGCCGGATGACGGGCCCCAGCACAAATCCCACCACCGGCACCGCGATCACCAGTGCTACGACCGTATTGAGCGCAATGCCCACATTCATCAGAAAGGTCCTTCGGGTCACGCGCTCGGTTTCGAGGCGCTGTGCCTGTTCCCCGGGACTCGGCGGCGGCAGCATTTCATCCATAACATCTCCTGTGAACAAGCGCTGAATTCTCAGTGTCCGTTCGGCCCGGTCGCCCGTGGTTGTGCTTCACCTGGAAGTTGCGACATTGGCCCAGCGTTCGGGTAAGGCTGACCGGGAGTTGCGGGCCTCTGTGCAATCAACCACGCACTCACATCCGTAATCTCCTGGTCGGTCATCGGGCGTCCGGGTATGTGGCCGCGCCAGTCTGGTTCGCCAATGTCGGGCCGGCCGGCAACGATGGTCGTACGCACTGTTTGCTCATCGATGAGTGCCAGAAAAGATCCGCTCAGAATCGACCCGGCATTTCCTGGATGCTGCGCCGTGGCTCCATGGCAACGAGCGCATGCCGCTGTATACACCGCCTGCCCTTTCGCGATATCACCGGATTGAGTGGCCTTGTAGGGCGGCGGAGCGGCTCCCTCGAAGGGATTCGGTTTTGCCCATCGCTCACGGAGACCATGCAAAATTTTCTCTATCTGCGCGTCGGTTAAATCACCTCCTGCGCTCTTGTCGAAGGCGGGCATCAAGGTACCTTTCCTGCCATTCGAGATCACGTCGCGCAACGATGCGTCATCGATCAGCGCCTCATACTCGGGATTCGCAAGGTTCGCGGCCGGTCCATTCTGACCGTTAGCACCGTGACAGGCAGCGCAATTCTCTCCATACAGTGTGTCGAATGACATCACCGCCTCCGGTCTCGGCACCTCCGGTCCCGGTCCCGGCCGACCGGGAAGATCGCAGCCCAAAAGCGACAGCGCCGCGAACCCGACAGTGCCTGCGACGATGCACCGCGCATTCATTTCTTTCCTTCTCTCCCTTGCCCCTCCCGGCCATGCTGCTCTTCTCTGTGGTGTTCCTCAAATAGGCCGGGAGTTTCTACACCAAGCCGCATTGCCAGCGGGACCTGTTGCAGCTGCTTGATCTTTCCGATTTTCGTAACGGTGTATCCGGCAACCAGCCCAAACAGCACTTGCGATGCCGCGAATGACCACCAGTCGATGCGATCGGCAAAAAACGGGTTCACGATGCCCAGTACGCTGTGTAAGAGTCCAGTCCAAATGGCCGGGGCAATGATGCCGCCCAACAAAATCGGACGCCGGGGCCAGATGGGAAGCATAGCGCCATACAGCAGACCGACGAGGAGTGTCGTCGCGCCCTGAATAATATTGGCCGTGATGAAGGCGCCCAGCCGGAAATGTGTCATCGCTTCAACGCTCGGGTTTACCCAGTCCCCAACACCGGCTCCGCCCAGCAGATTCACAACATACCAGATGCTGTGGTAACGCAAGACACCGTAGATTTCGGCTGGAATCACCATGGCGATTCCGCCGGCAATGCCGCCCTTGATACCAGAAGAGATCGGAAAAGTATGCAAGGGCAATTGCGCGCGATGCGTTTCGTCCACCCGAATTCTTGCGACTTTTTCCCTCGGCGATACAAGAACGACAAACTCCTCTGTGACTTCCACGGTTTCGTGCGCTTCGTGAGGCAACACGTCGCGAAACCAGCCGACGACGGAAACGATTGCGAGCAGAAAACCAAGAATGCCAATCGCGATATTCGTCACCAGAGCGGCGAAGACGAGCACCAGGCCCAGCGCCAGAAGGAAGGGCCAGGCCGTCGACGCGGGCAAATGGATTGCACGGACTTCCGTCTCACCGCCGTGAGGATTCGTAGCAATTGGATTGCGAGGTTCAGTCATCGTCCCACCAGGTACACCACGGTAAAGACAACCACCCATACGCCATCGACGAAGTGCCAGTACATTGCCAGCACTTTCACGCGCTCAGCGTGTTCTGGATGAACCCTGCGCGTCAATGAGAACGCAAGCACGATCAGCATCATCAGCAACCCAACCACAACGTGGGTGGCGTGCAATCCCACCAGCGAGTAAAACGTGGTACCAAACAGGTTCGTGCTGATGGTGAGGTGATCGTGAAAGATCAGCTTGTGCCACTCGACGCCCGTATCGGTGAGAAAGATTATCCCCAGCAGCACCGTGACACTCCACCAAAGCGTAAAAGCCTTCATCTTTGAATGCTCAATTGCGCGTTCCGCCAACCAGATGAAAAAGCTACTCGAGAGCAGGCAGACCGTGCCGAAGATCGGTACCTCGAGAACCTGCTGCGGCGTGGGGCCGGTCACATCGCGACCAATGTAGTAGAGGTAGGCAACCACAAAGATGCTGAAGATCGCGGATTCCCCGGTGATCAGACAGGCCATCGCGACAACGCCGCGCGAGGGCAGACTCCAAGCTGCGTCGTTGTCCACGTGTTGCATGGGAATTGTGCTCATCTTCACCTCACTGGGCTATTCATAGGGTCCATCCGGATCTTCGGGGTGCTTTAAGTCCCAGAGCGGACGCCGGCTCGCAACTTCAGGGTCGACGGCAAAGTTGTAGACCGGCGGCGGCGAGGGAGTTGACCACTCAAGCGTCCACGCGTCCCACGGATCAGGACCTGCTGTGTCACCGTGGAAATAGGAGTCGATCAGGTTGTAAACAAAAACCAACGTAGCGATGGCCTGAAACAGGGCGCCAACCGAAACAATCTGGTTCAGCGTCGTCCAGCCTCGATCAGGTTCATAGGTGAAGATTTGTCTCGGCATTCCCAGCAAACCCGGAAAATGCATCACGTCGAAGGTCATATGAAAGCCGATGACCATCAGCCAGAAATGCCATTTCCCAAGCCGCTCATTCAGCATGCGCCCCGTCATCTTGGGGTACCAGTAATAGAACGCGGCAAAGATCATGAAGAGAATGGCGCCAACCAGCACGTAATGAAAGTGCGCGACGACAAAATAGGAATTGTGCAGCTGCCAGTTCCAGGGCGACACCGAAAGCATGATGCCGGTGAGCCCAGCAATCACCCACTGGAAGAGAAAGGCAATCGAGAACAGCATGGGGGTTTCGAATCGCACCTTGCCACCCCAGATCGTCGCCAGCCAATTGAAAGTTTTGATGCCCGTTGGGATAGACACCACCATCGTGGAAAGCGTGAAAAAGAGGTTACCAAACGATGTCATGCCGATGGTGAACATGTGATGCGCCCACACCGTCAGGCTCACAAAGCCGATGCCCACCGACGCCGCCATCATCGCCGGATAACCGAAGATCGCCTTGCGCGAGAACACGGGAATGATTTCGTTGGCAAATCCGAAGGGCGGCAGTACCAGCACATATACTTCCGGATGACCGAAGATCCAGAAGAAGTGGGCCCACAAAATCGCCGAACCGCCGGCTTGTGTGTCGAAAAAGTGACCGCCTAGATAACGATCGATGAGCAGCATCGCCTGGGCAGCCGTTAGCGGACCAACCGCAAGTAGCACGAGAAAAGAGGTTGTCACATACAGCCAGGGCAAGAGCGGCATGCGCATCAGGGTCATGCCCTTGCACCGCATGCTGAACGCCGTGGCGATGATGTTGATCGAGGTGCCGATGCTGCCGATCCCACTGGCGAAGATCGCTACAGCCCAGTAATCGACTGAGTGCCCGGGTGAGAACGCCCGCTCAGTAAGAGGCGCATAGGCAAACCAGGCGACGTCGGGGGCAGAACCGGTGCCAAACAGTTCGACTCCCCCAATAAAGCTGTAATAGAGCAGAAGCCCGCCGAAGGCGCTAATCCAGAAACTGAATGCGTTCAACCGCGGAAATGCCATGTCGCGCGCACCAATCATCAACGGGACGAGATAATTACCGAAGCCGAAAAGGATTGGCATTCCCACCAGAAAGACCATGGTCGTACCGTGCATCGTGAACATGCGGTTAAATGTGCCCGCACTGACAAAGGTGTTGTGCGGCACGAACAGTTGTATGCGAATCAGCAGTACCTCGAAGCCCCCCACGAGAAGAAACAGCAACGCAAGGCCGATGTAAAGCATGCCGAGTCTCTTGTGGTCGACAGTAACAACCCAGCTATGAAGGGTTTCGAGGTATGTGCCCCGACCGGCAGTTGCGGGGGTTCGGTCTAGTCCCGCTTCCATGCCACCCGCAACTGGAATAATCGGTGTGTCCATCTGCTTCTCCGGCGACTGCTACTTCAGCGTAAGCAGATACGCAGTGATTTGCGCGTTCTGCCGGTCGGTCAAATGCATATTAGGCATCAGTGATCCTGGCTTGATCTTGTCCGGAGCACTGATCCAGGCATTGAGTTGGTCGGGAGTATTCGATACCACCCCGGCAGCCAGGGTTGAACGGCTCATGAGGTGCGTCAGGTCAGGGCCAAATCGGCCATCCGCTATTGTGCCCGCTACCGTATGGCAATTGATGCATGCCTGGTGTTCGAATACGAGTTGCCCATCGTGCGCATTCGTTCCCTGGGGCACAACGGCCGATTCGTTCGCTGTGTTGATTCGAGTTGCAGGTGAATTGGGCGGCAAGGGACTCTGTCTTTCATCGATTTTCGGGTTCGGTTGACCCTCGTCCGCGGCTTGCTGGTCTTTGATTTCAGGCTGTTTCTGCTGTTGTTCGGCGATCCAGTTCCTGAATTGCTCCGGCTCATCAACGTATATCCGCAACAGCATCTTGGCGTGTTCAATCCCGCAGAATTGAGCACATTGTCCCAGGTATAACCCGGGCTTCAGCGGATCAATCCACATCTCGTTAACCCGGTTTGGTAACAGGTCAGTCTTTCCCGCAAGTTGCGGCACCCAAAAACTGTGCATCACGTCCGCCGAGGTCAATTTCATAAACGTAGGCTGCTGCGCCTCAGCGCTACTAAGCGGCAAATGCAACTCGTTCGCTGTGACGACGTTGTACTGCGGGTAGCGAAACTCCCACCAGAACTGATGCCCCACGACGGTCACATCGAGCGCCGAGGCAGGCTTGCGTGCGTCCTGGATCGAGAAAAGAACACGGGCTGTTCCGAGAAAGAGTACGACAAGGGTGAGAATCGGGATAATCGTCCAGGCGAGTTCAATGTTGACGCTTCCAAAGACCTGGGGAGGCTCTGCCTCGTCATCGGGTCGTGCTCGGAAATGCACCAGCGCATAAACCAGCAGACAACTCACGCTAAAAAAGATCATCCCAGTAATTGCAAGCACAAAAAGGGAGAGCCCATACACCTCGCGCGCCGGCGTCGACAACGAGGAAAAGGTCGAGGTGGACGGGTTCGCCGCGGCCCCGACGCATGTGGAGACCCACGTTCCCGCAGCTGCTATGAGCTGACGGACAGAGAAAGACGATTTCACTTGGCCCTCTTTTCTGTCTTAATCCCAAAATTTTGAAGGATGCATGGCTTCCTTCTAGAGTTGTCCAGACGAAGGGCTTTTCCATGCCTCGGGAATGGCGCCAACGCGCGCTAGTATAATCGGGCACGGCGAAAACTCTGAGAGTTCCGGATACCTAACCATGAGCACGAACGTTAGCTTTCTTGCAGTTGACATCGGCGCATCGAGCGGTCGCTTGATGGACTGCTGCTGGAATGGCGATCGGTTCAGCCTGCAGGAAATTCATCGGTTCCCGAATGGCGGCGTGCGTTTCGGAGCTTCCCTGCATTGGGATGTGTTGCGGATCTGGTCTGAAATTCAGAACGGCCTCAAGAAATTCAGAAACCTCAAAAGCTCCCTCCCGGCCGGCATCGGCGTGGACGCGTGGGGCGTCGATTATTGCCTTTTGGATGACCGAGACCGGCTTCTGGGAAATCCATATCACTACCGGGACGCCCGCACCAGGAGTCTTCCCGACACCCTGCAGGCCGTAGTAAGTGCTCACGAACTTTTCCGCGCTACCGGCGTTCAGACCATGGAAATCAACACTAGCTTTCAATTGGCCAGCATGGCGGTTCAACGGGATCCGCAACTGCTTTCCGCACAAACCCTCCTGATGATTCCAGATCTGTTTCAGTTTCTGCTCAGTGGTCAAAAGAGGGTGGAATACACGGAGGCAACCACAACGCAGCTCTATGATCTACAAATGCGCTGCTGGTCGCGTGAAATTCTCGCCAAGCTGAATCTGCCGCAGCATATCTTTAAGGAGGTTGTCCTGCCCGGGGCCGTTCTTGGGAATATTCTGCCCGGCGTTCAGGCCGATTGCGGCTTTTCCGTTGGATTTCCCTCGATTGCCGTGGCCTCCCACGACACCGCAAGCGCTGTAGCGGCCATTCCCGATCTCGACGATTCCAGTGTCCTTCTGAGCAGCGGAACCTGGAGCCTGATGGGCATCGCGGCGGGCGAACCCAATCTGTCAGACGAGTTCTTTCGTCTCGGATTTACCAACGAAGGATCGGCGGATGGCGGCGTCCTTCTCTTGAGGAACCTGACGGGCCTCTGGATCCTCCAGGAGTGCGTGCGGATTTGGGATGAAGGTGGCGAGCATCACACCTGGGCCGAATTGGAAGATGCGGCATCGAAGGCCGCCCACTTCCGGTCGTTTATCGATCCTGCGGCCACCGAACTGCAGTCCCCAATGGACATGTGCGCGGCCGTCAAACTCTATTGTGAGCAAACCGGCCAGCCTGTCCCGCAAACTGCCGGCGAGATCGCTCGCTGCATCTTCGAAAGTCTGAGCTTTGCCTACAGTGAGGTGATTGAAGACATGGAGAGAATTACGGGGCGAGTTCTGAGCACAGTACGCATCGTGGGTGGCGGATGCCTGAACCAATTCTTGTGTCAGATGACGGCAGATGCCTGTGGCCGCGAAGTGATCGCGGGCCCGGTGGAGGCCGCAGCGCTGGGTAATGCGATGGTTCAGGCGGTGGCAACCGGCCACTTGAAAAATCTATCAGATGGAAGAGCCGCGGTGAAGCAATCGCTTGAGTGTCAGTCCTATTCTCCTGCGCATGTGAGTACCTGGCAGGAAGCATTCGAACGCTACAAAACCGTCGTTGTCCATGGCCGCAAGCGGGAAAGTCTCAGCCGCAAGGGCTAAGTTCAAAAAAGCGATCCGAGAACAGTGAGGAAAATGAAATGTCAACATATGTAGTTCCTGAAGTGTTGAAGCCATCGCCCGTTGCGAGCGACGAGGCCATTCTGGTTGCCAATGGAGATCTTCGCCAGTCTGCCAACCAAGTCTGTTGGCCTGCCCAGGCCGCCCTTGAAGAGATGCTGACGGAAGCCTTCCGAGAAGAAGGGATCACACTCCGCAGAGCGCACTCTTTTAATCCCGCATTGAAGCACGGCTTTATCTCGGGCCAGCGCATGGGCATGGATGTGTTCGAGCAGATCGATCCCGACGCTCCTCTCGTGGTCGCTGAAGCGGTGTGGCAATACAGCGGCCACCTGTGGGCAGGACTTGTTACGCATCGCGGCCCGATTCTTACTGTCGCGAATTGGTCCGGCCAGTGGCCCGGTCTGGTGGGGATGCTGAATCTGAATGGATGCCTTCGCAAGGCCGGGATTCCCTTCAGCACATTGTGGAGCAAGGATTTTAAGGACCCATTCTTCAAGAAAGGTCTGCGCCAATGGATCAAGGATAAGGTTGTCATACACGATACGTCACACGTTCACGAGTTTGCCCCAGAGAAAGTGGGTAATAACGAGCGGGCCCTTGGGAGCGCTCTTGCAAGCCAGCTACTGAGCAAGAAGGCGATTCTGGGCGTCTTCGATGAGGGTTGCATGGGCATGATGAACGCCATCGTTGAGGATTCCCTGATGAATCCCGCAGGTATCTACAAAGAACGGCTCAGCCAGTCGGCTCTCTATGCGGCGATGCGCGAAGTCACCACCGATGAGGCGCAAGGGGTTCGCGACTGGCTCGACAAAAGCGGCATGCGATTCATCACCGGGCCGAACGAAGCCGAAGACCTGACCGATGCACAGATTCTCGGTCAGTGCAGGATGTATATTGCGGCTTTGCGTATTGCCGACGAGTTTGGTTGCGATGCCATCGGCATTCAATATCAGCAAGGTCTCAAAGACCTGGTGCCTGCTTCCGACCTGGTCGAGGGCCTCCTGAACAATGTTGACCGCCCGCCTGCTTACAGCCGCGACGGACGTGAGCTGTATGCGGGAAAGCCGCTGCCTCACTTCAACGAGGTGGATGAATGCGTGGGCGTGGATGCGGTAGTGACCAACCGCGTCTGGACGGCAATGGGCCTGGACCCGGCCACGACCTTGCACGATGTGCGATGGGGCGAGCAATACACGGCCGACGGATTCGACGAGTTTGTATGGCTCTTCCAGATTTCAGGCGCCGTGCCGGCTTCGCACCTGGTTGGCGGCTACAAAGGAGCGGTCAGCGAGCGGCAGCCATCGATGTATTTTCGTCTCGGCGGCGGCACGCTCAAGGGCGTGTGCAAGCCCGGCGAAGTGGTGTGGAGCCGCGTATACGTTGAGGGTGGCAATCTGAACGTTGACCTGGGACGCGCCACGGCGATCTCCCTGCCTGAAGCAGAAACCAACCGGCGCTGGAAGGAAGTCACTCCGCAATGGCCTATCATGCATGTGCTGTTGCATGGCGCGGACCAGAATCAGTTCATGGCCCGTCATCCTTCGAATCACGTCAATGTGGCCTATGCACCAACAAGCGAAGAGGCTGACCGGGCATTGGCCGCGAAAGCAATGATGTTCCACCAGATGGGGCTTCAGGTTCACCTGTGCGGAGTCGCGATTTAAGCGCTTCAGGCAGCAGCCAAACTTGAGAGGTAAACGAAAATGAAAGTAAGCCCATATGCAGGAAAGCCGGCTGAGAATTCCATGCTGGTAAATGTCCCCAGCCTCATAACGGCTTATTACACCGAAGTCCCCGACCCAACGGTACCGGAGCAGCGAGTTTCCTTCGGCACCTCGGGGCATCGCGGATCGTCTTTTGATAAGGCATTCAACGAGCAGCATATTCTTGCCATCAGTCAGGCCATTTGTCTTTACCGGGAACAGCAAAAAATCGATGGACCGCTGTTCCTCGGCATGGACACGCATGCGTTGTCGGTGCCGGCGCACTCCACTGCGATTGAGGTACTGGCGGCAAACGGCGTGCAACTCATGATCGCGGAGGGGGATGAATACACGCCGACCCCGGTAATCTCTCACGCCATTCTGACCTACAACCAGGGGCGCAAGACAGGCCTGGCCGACGGCATCGTGATCACTCCGTCGCATAACCCGCCACGGGATGGCGGCTTCAAATACAATCCTCCGACCGGTGGTCCGGCGGATTCAGTGGCTACCGGTTGGATCGGAGCCAAGGCAAACGAGTTTCTTGAGAATGGCTTGCGGGGAGTAAAAAGAGTCCCTGTCGAAAACGCTTTGCGCGCCTCGACGACCCACCGGCACAACTACCTGGACGCCTACATCCCCGATCTAGGCAACGTGATTGACATGGAGACGATTCGGAATGCCGGAATCAATCTTGGGGTCGATCCTTTGGGGGGCGCGGGAGTGCATTATTGGCCCCGCATTGCCGAGCAATACAAACTGAATCTCACTGTTGTCAACCAGACTGTGGATCCGACCTTCCGCTTTATGACGGTGGATTGGGATGGACAGATTCGGATGGACCCATCCTCACCGTATGCGATGCAAAGCTTGATCCGTCTCAAAGATCAATTTGACATCGCCTTTGCCTGCGATCCGGATCACGACCGGCATGGGGTTGTCACGAAGAGTACGGGGCTTATGCCGCCTAATCACTACCTCTCCGTTGCCATCTTCTACCTCTTTCAAAACCGGCCGAATTGGCATCAGGGCGCCGCGGTAGGCAAGACTTTGGTGAGCAGCCAGATGATCGACCGCGTTGCCGCCAAGTTGGGGAGGAAGCTTTACGAGGTGCCGGTCGGGTTCAAATGGTTTGTCGATGGCCTGCTCGATGGCTCGCTTGGCTTCGGCGGTGAAGAGAGTGCCGGGGCGTCATTTGCGCGGCAAAACGGCGCGGTATGGACAACGGATAAGGACGGAATCATCCCGGCCTTGCTGTCGGCAGAGATCACGGCTCGCCTGAAACGCGACCCCGGCGAGATCTACAAGGATCTCACTGGAGAGTTCGGCGAACCCCTATATGACCGCGTCGAGGCTGCTGCCAACCGGCAACAAAAAGAAATCCTGGGGAAGCTCTCGCCGGAGCAGGTTCGCTCAAAGGCCCTTGCCGGCGAACCTATCCAGCAAATCCTTACAAGCGCGCCAGGGAATGGTGCGCCCATCGGCGGGTTGAAGGTTGCGGCACAGAGCGGTTGGTTCGCGGCACGTCCGTCGGGGACAGAAGACATCTACAAGATCTACGCAGAAAGCTTCAAGGGGCCGGATCATCTCCGGCGCATCCTTGAAGAAGCGCAAACGATTGTCAGCGACGCCCTCGGAGTTTGACCGGAGGCATCCTCCTCCCGAAAATCCAGTACATTCGGCTCGGATATTGTTACAGTTGCCTGCGGCTCTTGTTTACTTGCCGGCGCCTACATGCCCGCGCGCAAGGCCGCGAAGATCGATCCCATAGTCACGTTGCGCTAGGAGTAGCGTCTACCCCCGGAATAAGAAAATCCGGATCGAAAGCGCGGGGGTTAAGGCGTCATTTGATGCCAAAACTGGCATTCAAATCGGAATTCTTCACGACTTGATATTTATCTCATGATCAATTGAGCGGAAGACCAATACGCCGCACCAAATTCTTCCAACGCGGATCAGGCCGCAAGTTGTCAAACATGGGCATCGTCAGTTCAACGAGGCGGAACACTCGTTGCCGATACGCCTCCTCCAATCGTTCGAACGCTGAGGTCAGGTCACCCACGCCGATATGAATCACAGCGATGTCGAACGGCGAAACGTATGTTTCTTTAGACAGTGCCTCGAGTCTGTTGAGGATTTCGAGTGCCTTGGTTCTCTCGCCGGACAGCGCATAGGCTCGGCTGAGCAGCGCCAGGAATAGCGGCCCACCACAGAGGCTGACGGCCTGTTCGAAGTTTGCGATGGAGAGAGATCGCAGGCCTTTTTGCTCCTGCGCGAGCGCCATAAACCACATCGCGTCGCAATAATGCGGGTCGATGTCCAGAGTCTTTTGGCATTGCGCGATCGACTCGTCATGACGTGTCTGGATGTGCCAGCCCCCGATCCGCGATAGCCTCACCCACAATAGAATGTGTCGTCACTGCATTCCAATCTTCGTCGTCAGCCAAAGATCAACAGAAAGAGCACCGGCTCCCTTCAGAATGATGAGGAGAAGGAGCGAAACCAGCATGACGAAATACTCGATACCTTCCCCGTTCTTTCTTCCGAACCAGTTCATCATCCATCCATCGCGCGAATGGACAATGAGTGCGCCGACAAAGATGACAAAGAGCCCCCCTGCAGCAACCCTTGACAGAAAGCCGGACAGAATCGCGACGCTACCGAAAGACTGTCCGATGATGATCAGCCATGCTATGCTTTTCGGAATTCTGCGAGAGTCTAGGTCTTTCAGAGTGCCGCCGATTCCCGGCCCCCCAAACCATCCGAAGAGTTTCTGCATGCCGTACGGAAAAATGATAAGTCCAGCAATATTCTAAGGAAGGTCCAGGTGTAGTTCGGATCTGTATGAAACAGTTTCTCGGTCATCGACTGTCTGCCTCCGATTTCCTATGGTCCGGGGGTAAGTGCCCCTAATATGTGGTTCATCGCGCCTGAGGCTGATAAGCCCCTGGTACCGATCGAAATGAAATTGCGAGACGGTTCCAACCGTTGATTGCGATGACAGCCAGTGTGAGATTCACGAGTTCCTCATTCGAGAAACTCTGCTTCGCTAACGCATATATGTCATCCGGCACATGGCCCTCCGTAATCAGGGTCAGAGCCTCGGTCCATGCTAGAGCCGCGCGCTCTCGTGCGGTGAAGAATGGTGTCTCTCGCCACGCGCTAAGCGCATACAGACGCTGTTCTGTCTCGCCCTCGCTGCGGGCGTCCTTGGAGTGCATATCGATACAGTAGGCACATCCATTGATCTGCGAGGCCCGCATCTTCACGAGTTCTATAAGCGATGGTTCGAGCCTGGAGGCTTTTCGAACAAACATCTCCAAACCGACCAAGGCCGCATAAGCCGCTGGAGATTCTTGCTGAGCATTAAGGCGCGCTTCCATAGTGTGTTCCTTTCTCCTTACCTTCCCCGCGGGGAGGATTGTGTTCGTCGTTGAGCCAATCCAGGCGACGTGGCTCGAAGTTATGCCGGGGATGGGCTGTGGCTTGAGATAAGCTTCCCCCGTTTCGGCGAGGTGGCGGGCGTCCCAGGCGGACTTCTTGATCTCGAAGATGGAGTCCGCCAGAGGCTTGCCCATCTCGGCCGTGATTAGGCGGCCATAGGTCTCGGCCCGCTCTTCGAGCAGCTTGGCGAGCCGGGTGAGGAAGGCGATTCGCTCGTGCAGTGGGGTGCGCGACCAATGCCGCCAGCCGTCCCAAGCGCGCTGCAAGCGTACCTCGATCTCTGCTTTGTTGTGCTCCGGATAAGTGCCAATCAGTTCACCCGTCGCCGGATTATGTGATTCGAAGTTCATTGCTCTGGCACCGAACAAGCCGAGGCCTGCCGCCGAGAAACGTGGCTCAATTGCCGGACAGAGCCTCGCGGCTTACGGAGCGTGCCGCAACTCCTTGTCCCTAGGCTCGATTGCTCGAGCAGGTGAGGGGGAGGCACTGTCGTCTCGCGGTTTCCGCGTCCGCACGGCGCCGTAAACGGTCACTGAATGCCGCGGTGTGTAGCCCGAAAGACCGCGGTTCGCCGAACTTGAGCAAGTCTGGGTGAACGCCGGTGTCAGCATTCACCAAGACGAGCTCAGCCGTGAGACCTTGAGAATTTAGATCTGTACGCGCAAGTTCGGTACGGTGCTGGAAGGTTCGAAGAAGTGCTTGATTGGCTGCCCGTCAGGGATTCGAACCCCGATATGCTGCTCCAGAGGCAGCTGTCCTACCGTTGAACGAACGGGCAGTAAGCGCGAGTGTGGCTAACTTGCAGCCGCGCCGACCTGATCACGGCAGAACGCCGGGCGCAGATGGCCGACGTCATCATCATAAAGGTCAAAACCCAGCCGGGTCAAACCGTTGACTCAATCCGGATTCGAGGAAATACAGGAGTGAACTCAATGCCTGACAGCCATTCCCAACTTCGCAGCAATCTGCGCCGCTGCCGCATCTGGAGCGTGCCTTGCCTATTCTTCGCGCAACACTTCAAGCGGCCTCAACCCGAGAATCCGTTAGCTCGCAATCCATCCCGTCGCCGTCGCCAGCACCGCCGTACCCACCAGCGCGATCAGCGTGGCATACCACTCGATGTGGAAGCTCACTTCGAGCTTGTGCAGCAGCACGCGCGTAAGCAGGTTCGCAAACACCACGCCCACCGAGCCGGCCAGCAGTCCCAGCACGCTGAACTCCACGCTGAAGGTGCGCACAATCCGCATCCGCGTGGCACCCAGCGTCTTCAGCACAACTGCCTCGCGCATGCGCCGGAAGCGCGTGCTCGCAATGCTCGACGCCAGAATCATCAGCCCGGCCAGAGATCGAGAAGCCCGCCAGAAATCGCACCACAAACGTGATCTGATCCACCACGCTTTCAATCCGATCCAGCACATCGGCAATGTTGATCACCGTTACCGTCGGATACGCCGCAAACAGCGCGCGCTCCATCGTCGCCACCTGCTTGCTGTCGATATGTGCGCCCCCGTACCAGGTCGCCGTTTCGTCCTTCAGTTGTCCCGAGGGCAGAACGAACTGCACGCGCGCGCCCAGGTGCTGGCCGTCGGCGCGATAGATCGCGGCCACCTTCAGCGTCCGAGTCCTGCCGCCCACCTCCAGCTCGACCGTCGAACCCACGCCCAGATGCAGTCGCTTGGCCGCGCCTTCGCCAACGGCAATCTCCGCAGCGTCAGGACTGGTCCACCACTTGCCCTGCGTCATCTTGTCGCCCTCCGGCGCTGCATCGGCCCAGGTCAGCTCAGCATTCTCCAGCATCCGCCGCGGAAAATGCTGCTCCTTCAATTGCTCTAGAGGCTTGCCGTTCAGCGAAACAAACCTTCCGGTCACCACTGGCATCAGGTCCAGTGCTGCGTCACGCCGGTCTGATGCTGCGAAGAACTCCTTCACGCCCGCAACTTCATCCGTCGTCACATCGATCAGAAAAACATTCGGCAGCTTGGGTGAAGCCGTCTCGCGCAAATCGCGCAAGAGCGATCCCTGCATCAGATAGACGGCCAGAATCAGCATCACGCCCGTGCCCAGCGCAGCCAGCACCGCGGCCGACTGGTTGCCCGGCCGATAGAGATTCGCCAGCCCATGACGCAGCGACGACGGCAGCCGCAGCCGCACGCGATTCAGCAAGAAGCGCAATGACCGCAACGCCACAGCCGCCAACACCAGCAGCACGACGAGCGCAATCGCAAACAGCAGCGCAAACCAGCTCGCCCACCTTGGCTGAATCGGAAAGCGCCCACGCAATTCCGCCCAGCGCCAGCACCACCAAACCGAAAGCCCCAACTGCAGGCGACGCGCCCACCAACGCTGCAAACCATCCGCCAATCCCCTCGGCCCCTGCTCCACCAGCCTGCGCAACACCAGCACCGGCCTGCATCGCGCGCACATCCAGCAGCGGCGGCAGACAAAACAGCAGCGTCGTCAGCAGCCCCGTTCCCAGTCCCGCAGCAACCGATCTCCACGGAAACTCAAGCACCGTGTGCACCGGCAGCAGATTGCCGAACACCGCCGGCAGCGCCGCCATCACACCCACGCCCGCAGCCACGCCCAGCAATCCTCCGGCCAATCCCAGGCCCAGCGTCTGCAGCAGAAAAATGCGCAGCAGATCCGCCGAACCCGCGCCCACCGCTTTCAAAATCGCCAGCATGTCCATGCGCTGCTCAAGGTGCGCATGCATGGCCATCGCCACGCCAATCGCGCCCAGCACCATCGCCACCAGGCAAATCAGGCTCAGAATCGCGGTCGCGTTATCCAGCCCCTGGCTCAGCGCCGGATTGCCTTCCCGGAAATCCATCACCTGCGCATCGGGCAGCGCTTCCTCAACCTGTTTGCGCACCGCCGCCTGATCGACTTTGCTCCGGCAGCTTCAGCAGCAGCCGCTGGCTCGCGCGGCTGCCCGGAGCAATCAGCCCGGTCCGCTCCAGCGCCGCATGCGAAATCATCACGCGCGGCCCCATCCCCGCTCCTGCCGTGATGCGATCCGGCTCCTGCTTCAGCACCGCGGTAATTTTGAAATTCCTGCCGCCCAGCCGCAGCGTCTCACCCACATGCGCATTCAGGCGGATCAGAAACTCCTCGGCCACCACCGCCGAATCGCCTTCCAGCGCCTGGCGCAACGGCATATCGGGCTCCAGTTCTGCCGTGCCGTAATACGGATACTGCGCTGGATCGACCGCCTTGAGCGAAACCAGCAGCGGCACCGGATCCGGCGGCACCGACGCCATCGAGATCGTCTCTGTCACCCACGTCGATTGCGCTCCGGGAATTCCCTTCACAACTCCCGCAACCTTGTTCCAGTTCTGCCGCTGTCGGCTCATGAAAAATGCGCGCGCTCAGGTCGCCGGCCATCAGCGATCGCGCCTCGGCTGTCAGCGTCTGTTTGAAGCTCTCGCTGAATCCGCGCACGCCCACCAGCGCCGCAACGCCAACGGCAACGGACAGCACCACAAAGGCAAATTTGCCCGGCGCGGACTTCAGATCCCGCCAGCCAATCGCCGCCGCGCGATTCCAGCTCAGCGCCCGCTTAGCCATTCTGCCCTCGCTCCGAATTCCGCAACTGCCAACGATCCGGCCGACGGCAGCGTATCTTCCACCACCAGCCCGTCTTTCAGCACAATTTTGCGATCCGCACGGCTTGCCACTTCCGGATCGTGCGTCACCAGCACCAGCGTCGTGCCCGCTTTGCTGTTGCGCTCCAGCAGCAGGTCGAGCACCAGCCGTCCATTCGTCGAATCCAGATTGCCCGTCGGCTCGTCGGCCATCACAATCGGCGGATCCACCACAAACGCCCGCGCCAGCGCCACCCGCTGCTGTTCGCCGCCCGAAAGCTGCACCGGATAATGATCCATCGCGCTCGCCCAGCCCAACCTCGTCCAGCAGCTGCCGCGCCTGCTTCAGCCCGTTGCCTTCCATATTCAGTTCATACGGCAGCAGCACATTCTCCAGCGCCGTCAGCGTCTGAATCAACTGGTACGACTGAAACACAAATCCAATCTTGCGTCCGCGCACCGCCGCCAGCTCCGTCTCCACCAGATTGTGAATCGGCATTCCGTCCAGCCAGATCTCGCCCGCGCTCGGCGTATCGAGCCCGGCCAGCAGCCCCAGCAGCGTGCTCTTGCCGCTGCCGCTCGCGCCCACAATGGCCACAAACTGCCCGGCCGGAATGGTCAGCGAGATTCCCTTCAGAATCTCCACCCGCCGCGAGCCATTCTGAATCCACTTCCGCACATCCCGAACCTCAATCACTCCGCCAACCTCCGCATGGCTCTGCAATTCCGCCTGGCTCCCGGTCCTTTTCGCGCAGATACACTGATCTTGTGGACGTTCGCCGCAGCCTTATCGTTTCACTCTGTCTCTTTCTTCTGGCCGGCCCGGCTTGCGCGCCGCGAACCGGCCGATCCTCGTCTGCTTCGGCGACAGCATCACCGCCGGCTACGGCCTGCAGGCCGGCCAGTCCTATCCCGACTCTCTGCAGCGAAACTCGACGCACACGGCTACCACTACAAGGTCGTCAACAGGGCACCAGCGGCGCCACCACCAAGGACGCCGTCGCCAGCCTTCCCCCGATCCTTGCGCTGCATCCCGAAATCGTCATCGTCGAATTCGGCGGCAACGACGGCCTCCGCGGCCTGCCCACTCGACCAGACCCGCCGCAACCTCGACACAGTGCTCACCACGCTCGAAAACGCGCACATCAAGATCCTGCTCGCCGGCATCACCCTGCCGCCCAACTACGGCCCCGACTACATCCACTCCTTCGAGCAGGTCTTCCGCGACCTGGCCGCCAAGCATCACGTCGCCTTCGTGCCCATGATCTACAAGGACCTCATCCATGTTCCCGGCACCATCCAGCCGGACGGCATCCACCCCACTGCCAAAGGCTCCGAGATCCTCGCCGAGACAATGTTCCCGCACTGAAGCCGCTGCTGAAGAAATAGTGATCAGTGGTCAGTCGCCAGTGATCAGCAAATTCCGCTGTCGCATCGCAGAAAAACTCAATCCGTCACAAAGCAAACTGAACCCTGAACCCTGATCCCTGACCCCTGTTTCTCACCCCATCACCACCACCGGCTGAAACAGCGTTCCCGCCACGCGCTTTCGCAATCCCCACCAGTTCGCGCTGCCCGGCAAACACCTTCACCAGCGGCGCCCGCGAGAACTCCGGCAAATTCGCCTGCGCTCCATTGCGCAGCCGGCCCAGCGCCATCTCATCGCCGGTCACCGCTGGCATCTCCGGCAGCAGGTTCCGCGGATGCACACACATATTCTCCAACGCCTCCACATTCCCGCCAGCGATTCCAGTTCCTCCAACGTGTGCGCTTCGTCGATCGTGAACACTCCGGCCCGCGTCCGCCGCAAGCGCGCTCAAATGCGCACCACAGCCCAAGATCCTGCCCCAGTTCATGCGCCACCGAACGCACATATCCGCCGGCGCTGATGGTCATCGTGAAACTGGCCTCCGCGCCCTCCAGCGCGACGATCTCAAAGGAATGAAATACGGACCGTCGCCGGCTTCAGTTCCACCGGTTTGCCTTCGCGCGCCAGCTTGTATGCCGGTGTTCCCGCAATCTTTTTTGCGGAGAACGGCGGCGGCATCTGCTCCATCTCGCCGTGGAAGCGCGCCGCCGCTGCTCGCACCTGCTCCAGCGTCAGTTGCCGGACTTCGACCAGCGGTCCCCGCGGGCTCGCCCTCGGCATCGTAGGTATCGGTCGCAAATCCGAAGCGGATCGTTCCGGTGTAGCTCTTTTCGGCGGAAGAAAAATACTGCGCCAGCCGCGTGAACTTGCCCAGCAGCAGCGGCAGAACCCCGGTCGCCATGGGGTCCAGCGTGCCCAGGTGTCCAATGGACTTCTCGCCGGTGATCCTGCGCAGCCGGCCCACCACATCGTGGCTGGTCATGCCGCCCGGCTTGTCGATCACCAGAAGCCCGTTCACCTTATCTACTTTAGTCGACCGGGGCCTCAGGCTCACAGCGCAGCCCGCGCCCGGCTGCCGCACCAGCGACAGAAACTCCGCGCGCGTCTCCTTCTGCCGGAAGCAGCCCACCATCGCGCGCGTCACCGTCGACGAGTTCTGCTTCTCGATGCCGCGCATCATCATGCACAGGTGCCGCGCCTCAATCACCACGCCCACGCCCTGCGGCGCAATCGCTTCCTGAATCGCGTCCGCAATCTGCCGCGTCAGCCGCTCCTGCACCTGCAGGCGGCGCGCAAACACTTCAACCAGCCGCGGAATCTTGCTCAGCCCGATGACTTTCCCCTTGGGAATATAGGCCACATGCACCTTGCCGAAGAACGGCAGCATGTGGTGCTCGCACAGCGAGAACATCTCGATGTCCTTGACGATCACCATCTCGTCGTAGTCCACGTCGAACAGCGCGCCGCGCAGAATCTTCGTCGGGTCTTCGTCGTAGCCCTTGGTCAAGAAGGCCATCGACTTCTCAACCCGCGCGGGCGTTGCCACCAGGCCGTCGCGGTTCGGGTCCTCGCCCAGCCGGCTCAGAATCTCGCGATACATCTCCTGCGTGCTGAACTCGCTCAGCCCCTCGTCAACCCCGACCGCTCTGCGAACGGCCTTGCTCACTGCAATCGGCTGCGCCATGTCTTCTCTTCCTCCCGCCCAGGGAAACCGGGCGTCTTCACTTTCCTGCCGTCACCCTGAGCGGAAATCGCTGCCGCGCGAGTCGAAGGACCTGAATCTTTCTCCGATACTTTGCTGCATTCTCTCAAGAACTTCCCAGAGTCATTCGCCACGGTACTCAAAGAAATTGTTCTCCGTCTCTTCCACCCGCACCTGCTCCAGTTCGCCGGCCGGCAGCGTGTCCTCCAGCAATCCAAACACCGCCCTACAAAGATTCTCCGTCGTCGGCACTCGATTCTCAAAGAGCGGATCGAGATTCAGGTTGGTGTGATCAAAGCGCTCCATCACCCTTGTTTGCACCACCTCATCCAGTTCCGCCAGGTTCACAACCATCCCGGTTTCCGGATCCACCGCGCCGCCCACCAGCACTTCGACCACGTAATTGTGCCCATGCCCATGCGGGTTGTTGCACTTCCCGTACGCCGCCCGGTTCTCCTCAGCCGTCAAGCGCATCCGTATGCAGCCGATGGCTCGCGCTCAGCGGATACCGCCGGCCAAAGTAGGCTTTCATGCCTCGCCTCGGTACTCGGCAAACATCTCCGGCGTCTCGTAGACCCGCACCCGGCTCAGACGCGGCCCACCGCCTTCGCGCAATCCCGGCTCCAGCCGCTTCCACGCCGCAATGGCAATGTTTTCCGTCGTCGGAATCGCCTTCGGCAAACTCCGGCACCTCCAGGTTCAGGTGGCGATGGTCGTACGCGGCCAGCACCTCCGCTCCATCACGATCCTTCAGCCACTTCAGGTCGACCACAAATCCGGTCACCGGGTCGGGCTCGCCGGCCACGGTCACTTCGAGCGTGTAGTTGTGCCCGTGCCCGTTGCGATTCGCGCAGCGGCCAAACACCTGCTCGTTCTTCTCCGCCGTCCAGGCGTCGTTCCAGTAGTAGTGCGAAGCCGAAAACGTCGCCCGCCGCGTCAGAAAAATCATTCATTCCTCTCATCAAGAAGATGCCGCAAATGCTTGAAATGCTTCATCTAATTCGCCGCGCCTTGCACCACATCAAAATCGACTGATTCAAACTACGAGCCCATCACAAACTAGCCTGCGTAGGTTCTCCCCTTCCAGCTTACCCGCTTCAGAATGCGATGCTGAAACCAGCTTCGGTACAGCAGCAACACAAACAGCGGCAGCCCCAGCGGCGACAGCGCGCAATCCACAAACGGAAAATTCGACTTCGCCACCCGCGCATAGAACCGGACCAGGTTCCGCACCCACAGCAGCAGCCAGCACCCACCCCGCGCCAGCCACTGCAGCGAATGCGCCGCAAAACGCGCGTTCCACAGCTCGATCGCCAGCACCGGCAGCCCCACCAGCAGGAAAATGTCCAGCGCCCGCCAAAGCGCCAGCGCCAGCGCGTTGTCGAACAGCAGCGCCAGGTTCTTCGTCCAGCCCTCGATCATCGCCGCCGTCGTCCGGTACATCCGCGTCGCCACCGCATCCTCCGCATAGCGAAACCGCAGCCCCACCTTGCGCCGCTTGGCCAGAAAAGCCAGCTCCACATCTTCCAGCACCTTGTCCGCCACCGCCGCGTGCCCGCCCAGCCGCCGATAAGCCTCCCGCTCCACCAGCAGAAACTGCCCGTTGGCCGCGGCAATGCGCTGGTTCGGATCGGAGACCTTGGCCGGCGGATAAGCCAGCGCCAGCTCGCAGAACACCAGCGGCATCAGCGTCCGCTGCGCCAACCCGCTCACAATCTGCCGCGGCGAATAGCTCAGCATGCCCACCTTGTGCCGCTCCGCCTCATGCATGGCCCGGCGCAGGTCGCCCGGCTCGTGCACCGTGTCCGCATCGGTAAACAGCAGCCATCGCCCGCGCGCCTTCCGCGCCGCCGTCCAGATCGCGTTCGCCTTCCCCGTCCAGCCCGGCTTCAGCTTGCCCGCCTGCATCACCGTGACCCCGGCAAAGCCGCGCGCAATCCCGCCGTCCGGTCGGTCGAGTGGTCGTCCACCACCATCAGCTCCCAGTCCCTGCCCAGCTCGAAGATCTCCTCCGACTGCGCCACCAGCGACTGCGAGGCACGCTCCCAGGCAGTCCTCCTCGTTCCGCGCCGGAACAATCACCGTCAAGCTCGATCAGCTCCTCCGGCTCCGGCTGGTCAAACACCGTTCCCGCGCGCCCCGGCACGGCCAGCGGCTCACCCGGCTCGTTGGAAAGCCCCAGCACCGGCTTCCACGACTCTTGGCCAGGCCTCTTCTTCCGCCTCCGGCTTATCCGTTCCCATGACGCATTGCCTTTCGCTCCGTATTATAGGGATGTGCGGTTTCTTCGTCGGATCTCTGATACCCTGCTGCCTGTCGCTTGCTTCCCTCGCCTTGCTGCCGGGCTGCAACCGCGGCGCGCATCCGGCCCAGCTTGACCAGAGGGCTCCCGACTTCACCGTCTCCGACGGAACCACCTCGGTCCACCTGGCCAGCTATCGCGGCAAAGTCGTGCTTCTCAACTTCTGGTGGAGCCAGTGCGCCCCCTGCATCGAGGAGCTGCCTTCCTTGCTCCAGCTCCACCACGACGACCCGAATCTGGTCATGCTCGCCGTCAGCATCGACGAGGATCCCGACTCCTATTCAAGCTTCATCCTCCGCCGCCATGTCGACTTGATCACCGTCCGCGATCCCAACCAGTCCACTCGCCGCCCTCTTCCACACCGATATGTGGCCGGAAACCTACATCATCGATCGCAATGGCGTCATTCGCCGCAAATTCGTCGGCGCAACCGACTGGTCCGACCCCGAAATTCGCGACTATCTCAACAGCCTCTGAGCCGCGTCTCTTGCTATCATCCTTGTATGACCACGGTGGACATTCTTTTTCGCTACAAGACGCCGCCGACTGAGGCTGCAATCTTCGCGCTGGCCAACACCCGCGACGTCTACGGCATTCGCCATCTTCAATTCGATCACGCCGCTCACACCGTGCGCGTGGAGTACGACGCCACGCGGCTGAACGCCGCCGTCGTCACAAACCTGGTGCGCCAGGCCGGCCTCGACATCGAAGAGGAGCTGTCGCTTATTCCGCCGCAGCCTGCCCCAGAGCCCGCTCCGGCAGCATGACAAGGTTTTGGGTGGGCCTCCACGGACAGGTTTTCGTCCATGGGGTAGTCAATTGCACCACCATCCAAACCCTGTTAATCTGTCAAAGGTTCTCAGCGAATCCGGTGGGAATCACTTGTGTGCGCCCGTAGCTCAGCTGGATAGAGCGTCTGGCTACGAACCAGAAGGCCGGGAGTTCGAATCTCTCCGGGCGCACCATATAACTCAATTAACAATTCAAGAGACAGCATGAACCAGAGGATATGGTTCAGACGATATTTGAAGCATGTCTGCGCCATGTCAGGAAGATTTCGTGCCCCGTCCTGGCTTCTGGGGAAAGACGGCATGGGCTTCCTGCGAGCTGGCGGTGCATGATGGAAACAGTCATGACGAATGCACCTGCTCGTTCAGAACCACGTTGGCCTGCAATGCTCGCTCTGCTCGCGGTGGGCGGATTGCGCCTGGCCCTGCCGGAATCTCTATCGGTGGGTCCGGGTTGGATGCTCCTCGCAATCGTTGGAGTGTTGTGGATTCCAACGGCGTGGGCGCGGCAAAAAGGAATGGATAGTCTCAATAAGATTCTGGGGTACGTGTTGACGTCAATCGTGACGGTCGACATGATCTGGTCACTTGGCCTGCTCTTGGCGGCGCTGCCTCTACATAAAGAATCGCCTCAAGACCTGTTGCGCTCGGCATCCGCCTTGTGGATCACGAACGTCCTGGTCTTTGCTTCATGGTACTGGCGCCTTGATGCGGGCGGTCCCCGTGCCCGCGAGTTGCGCGGCATCCACACCGATGGTGCGTTTCTGTTTCCGCAGATGACGCTCAATAGCCAGGCAAAACGTGAGATGGGCGAGCAATGCTGGAGCCCGGGCTTCGTGGATTACCTGTTTCTTGCTTTCAACACCAGCACTGCGTTCTCGCCGACTGACTCTCCGGTTCTGTCACCCTGGGCCAAGATTCTGATGATGATTCAAGCGCTGATTTCGTTCACGACAGTAGCTTTGCTGGCTGCGCGGGCGGTGAACATTCTTTAGGTAAGCTCAGAACAAGTCCTTTGTGTAAAGCAGGCATTCCCTCAGGGGCTAAAGCCCTTTTGATTTTGCGGCGTTTGCGGCACGGCTGAAACCGTGCCCTTTCAAAGCGTCGACTTAATCAGAGGCTCCTTAGCGCCGGCCTTTAGAGCCACCCGTGGCGCTGAAGTGCTGGTTCCGGTGGGATCGTCGGCATTCGGAATTTGCCACTCCGCCGATGCGGTCCCGCACCGCCCTGAGCCCGGTACGATGGTAACCTATTTTAGGTTACTACCAGGTAGGGGGTAGGGGGGTGGGCCTTTCTCCCGGCGAAAGGGCGGGTTGGCCGCTCCTTCATTCCCTCTTATTGTGCGCTGGGTCGAGGTAATTCTCTGCAATTAAATTCTGACTGACGCGACAGGTGAAAAGCGGCCGGTTGACCGATTTCAAGGTCTCGGAAAAGAGTAGCCACGCGCCCGGAATGAAAAACTGAGTAACCAGAAATTAACCTGATTCTTCGAACCCAGGAAGTTAGAATTGGCCGGTATTAAACCGAGGAGAATCCATGTCTACTGCACCCGGCACTGCTTTCCATTACCAGGTCGACGAAACCAAGGATGAGCGGGACTATATAACCACGATCATCAAGTGCCAGGGCAAACTAATCAGCGAAAACACGGATGAGATTCGCAAGCTGGTACAACCGCTGATTCTGCGCGGGGGCCGCATCGTGCTCGATTTCACGGATCTCGAATACCTCGACAGCTCCGGCCTGGGCGCGATTGTAGGTCTCAAAGTCTCTGCGATCAACCGAGGACTCTGCACGCTGGAGTTGGTGAACCTTACGCCTCGGGTGAAGAAACTGCTGACCATCACAAATCTCCTGCAGTTGTTTTCGTCTTAGAGCGGCGGATCCGCTCCTGATCGCAATTCGGTGCCCAACGCCGTCATCCTGACGCGAAGCGGAAGGATCTGCGGTTGCTTCTTATCGATCGATTCGATCCAACGCACGGCGATAATCGGCAGGCTCGTAGTCGTCCGCCGCGGCGGACTCAGGATGACGGCGTGTGAGAGAGTTCGAACGGAGTGTGTCACCGCCTATGCGGAAGTTACAAAAGGCAACCGCGGATCCTTCCGCTTCGCGTCAGAATGACAGCGCTTGATGAACTTAATGATCTGCCTGGAGCGAAATACCGCTCACTTCCAGGGTTTGGCCTAGCACCCGGTCTAACTGGGTCGCTGCCTTGAGCCACGCAGCCTTGGCTATGACCTCAGTCGTCTGCGCCTGAGCAAGATAAGTCTGCTGTTCAATGACAGCGAGGTTGGTTGAATAGCCTGCCTGGAAGCTTTCCTGCGCCGCGGAAAGAAGCTTGGCCTGCAACTCTCGCGCCTTTGTGGCGGCATCGGCCGAACTCCTGGCCGCGTGGAGGGCTGTGATTGCGTTTTGCACTTCGGCAGCTACCTGCGACTCCAGTTGCGTCACCCGCAACTGCTGCTCCCGTAACAACGCTTTGTCTGCTCCAAGATTCGCCTCTGCCACCTTGTTTTGGACCGGCAGGAAGAACTGCACCCCGGCCTCATACACGATCGAGGAGCGGTTGCCCCCGGTTGGAATCGGGTCGGTAAGCGCATTGCCCACCAAAGGGTCCCCGCCGATCGCGGTCAGTCCGGGGATCACGACTCCCCGGCTCTCATAGCTTCCGTAGACATCGATCTCAGGCTTCGCGGCATTGTTGGAACTGGCGACCTGGCGCTCGCCGTTGGTCACCTGGAGGCGCGCCTGCTGTACGTCAGGGCGTCTCTCCCACGCGCCCTTGATCAGCGCGGCAAGTGGTTGCGGCGACTCGGCCTTTGGAGGCAAGAGCGGATCGGTTGCCACGATTTCAGGCGAGCCGCCCGGCGTGCTGGTGAGCGACTGCGGATCGAGCAGTGTCCGCAGAATTACCTGCTGCTGGTCTCGTAAGGAAATCGCCTGGGTGAGCAGCACCTGGGTACTCGTCACGAGTGCCTGCGCCCGTGCTATCTCAATGGGCGGCATGCGTCCCACATTCATCTGTTCCTGGTCGTTATGCAACAGCAACTCGGCCCCGTTCAGCGCCTGCTGCTGCACGTTGACCGACTCCTGCAAGCTGGCCAGGTCGATGTACAGGTTTTCTACTCCGGAAATCGTGCCGATCATCTGCTGTTCGAGCACCGCCGCGGAGATTTTCCTGTTGGTTTTCGCGATGGCGATATAGCGGGTGTTGTTGGCGTGGCCGGCCCCGCGCAACAGCGGTTGCGCGATGAGAGCATAGGCGTTGGGATGGGAGAACGGAGCCGCGCTGGAGCGACCCGAGTAGAAGCTCTGCACGAAGTCGTTGACGCCCAACTGAATCGTTGTCCCCGGGCTGAAACCTTTGGTCAGGAGAGTGTCACCAAGGGTGTTGTCGGTGGTCACCTTGTCGGCCGGCGTCGCCGTGCCCGCGGGGAGTGTCAGCAGCGAGACTCCCGGGTTGCGCCGCAGCCACCCGTACCGGCCCAGCAACTGCGCATCAAAGCCCGGCACTGGCGATCCTGCCGAATAGGGAGTCGGACTGAGTGATAAGGTGTGTGACCCCTCCAGCACGCGGCTTGTGTTGTAAGACGAGGATACGGTCGAAGCAATCGGGTCTACGCTCAACGGGGAGAGACCGGGAGTGGAAAAGCTGAGCAGGGGCACTGCCACAGGCGCCTCGCCAGCCGGCGTGTCCGCCAAGGTGAAGTTAATCGGACGCGGCAATCCGCCGCCCTTTGCCAGCGGGATGCTCTGCTCTGCGACGGTTTGATCAACCTTTTCGATCTCGATGTCAAGGTTGTTTTTGATCGCCATCGCGATGGCCTGTTGCAGGCTTAAATGGAGCCGGCTGTCTTGGTTGTTCGCCGGCCCTGGTGCGTTTCCCAGGGTCTGCGCCAGCGAGGGCGAGGGAGCGGGCGCGTTCACAAGACCTGCCGCGGGAAGGGGCGTCTGCGGAGGTTGTTGCGCAGCCGCTACAGATATCAGCACACAGTTCGCCGCGAAACTGCTAAAGGCCAGATGGAAGTTATACCGTACTGCGGAGTGCCGGGAAACAAGCTCGGCTGAGCACGTTCCTTTTATGGCGCAGGGCTTTGTACTATTGATCCTGTGCACTCTTCCCTCCCGCGCTGGGATTTGCACTGACGCCCTGTTGGCCAAGGGGAGCAGGACGTGTGCTCACGCGGGCACCCTGCTGCACGGCATCATTGGGGTTCACCACGACGAGGTCACCGTCCTCCAGTCCGGCAGTGACGTATACCTGGGTGCCGAGGTCTTTCCCTACGTTGACCGGCCGCAACTGGACGACATTGTTCTCCACGACCGGCACAAACTGACCGCGCGCCAAAGTAAGCAAACTATCGCCGGAGATCAGGATGCCCGGATTCGCGGCCTTGTAGTGCATTTGCGCGGATGCGAACATGCCCGGGCGCAAACGGTGCTGGGGATCCTTTATCTGAACCTCGGCAAGCAGCGTCCGGCTCTGTTGGCTGAGAGAGTCGCTGCTCCGAATCACTTTGCCCTTGAATGTCTGGCCAGGCAATTCCGAAATCGTGAGGTCCACAGGCTGGCCTGTCTGGACGAAAGGCGCATCTTGCTCCGGTACCGACACAAATACCTCGAGGCTGCCGAGATCCACGACGTCGAATAATTCGCCGCCCTGCGCGCCACCCGTGGGCGGGCCGCCTGTGGAGCCGGCGGGGACAGCCGGCAAACCTTGTGCGGCTCCCAAGGCCGACACCAGATTGCCAACCTCTACGTTGCGTGCCGTGATGGTGCCGTTGATCGGCGAGCGGACCTGCTCGAAGTCAGCCAGAACCTGCGCACGAGCCAACGCTCCCTCCGCTGCCTTGGCGGCATTCTCCATCGCCTGCAGGCTCGATTGCGCCGCCTCAGCCGCCGCGCGCGCTGTATCGTCGTCCTGGTTGGAAAGAATGCCGTGGAGCACCAACGTGTGCACCCGGGTATAGGTAGCCTGCTGCAACTGCAGTGTGGATACCGCCGTTAGCACGTTGTCCCTGCTTTGCTGCATCGACGCCGCCGCTTGCGCGACCGAGGCGTCCAGGTCCGGAGCCGAGATCAGCCCGAGCAACTGCCCCTCGTGCACTCGATCCCCCAAATCTACGTACCGCGCCTTCAAATACCCCGAGGCTCGGGCATAGATGTGCGCACTGCGGAGCGGAGTCACACTTCCCGGCAATGTCAGTCCCTGCTCGGAAGTTGCGCGATGCACGGCCTGGACCTCCACTATGGGCAAAGAGCTCTTTTCTTCTCGAGCTCTCGCGTTCACTTCCCTGTTGCGCTTGTAATGGGGAAACCATCCCAGCAGCAGGGCCAGAGCCAGCACCACGACCGTTATCAGAATCGATAACATGCGCCGGCCGTGAGCTTCACCGTGTGTTGCGCCGTCTGCGCTCATTGGGGTGCTCCTTCGATCTCGTCTGCCAAACGCTTCTCCCAGTTCACCGGAGCCTGCTTACTCATCAGCGAGTACATCACCGGCACAATAATCAACGTGCCCACGGTGGCGAACAGGAGGCCACCGATAACGGCTCGCCCGATCGGCGCATTCTGCTCGCCGCCCTCGCCCAGCGACAGCGCCATCGGGAGCATGCCGATGATCATCGCCAGGGCCGTCATGCATACTGGCCGCAGCCGTGTCGAGCCCGCGATCAGCGCCGCCTGCTTTGAATCCTTGCTTTCCGCGCCCTGACCGCGCGATTCGTTGGCGAAGCTGACGACCAGGATGCTGTTGGCGGTTGCGACGCCAATGGTCATGAGCGCCCCCATCAGAGAGGGAACGTTAAATGTTGTCTGGGTAAGGAAGAGCATCCATACGATGCCCGCGAATGCTCCTGGAAGGGCCATCAGAATGATGAAGGGAATGGTCCATGACTGGAAGTTCATCGCCATGAGCAGATATACAAACACCACTGCCGCGGCGATCCCGACCTCCAGGTTCGAAAAGGATGTCTTCATCGTCAGCACCTGGCCGCTCAGAACGATCTCCACTCCAGGCGGCAGGTGTTGTGAATTCTCCTTCACAATCTTCTCCACATCGGTGGCCACTCCGCCCAGGTCACGCTGCTCCACGTTCGCGAACACATCCATGATGGGAAGGGCGTTATAGTGTGAAACGGTCAGCGGCGAAACCTGCCGCTCGGTGTCCGAAACATTTCGTAACAACTGGTCACTGACGCCGGGCACCTGCGACGTAACAGAAGTCCGCTCCAGCGCATCGATGTTGTGGAGACGGTATTGCGGCACTTGCACAATTACCGGGTATTCGACTCCCGTCTGTGGATCGAGCCAGAAATTCGGTGCTACCTGTCCGCTGCCCGAAAGCGACAACAGCACGTTGTCGGAAACGTCTTTTGCCGTGAGCGCGAACTCCTGCGCCTTGAGCCGGTCCACGTTGATGTTCAATTTGGGCGCATTAACCTCCTGCTGCATGAACACGTCGACTGCGCCCGGAACATCCTTAATCTGCTGCTGCAGCAAATTTGCGATTTGCGCTGTGGACGCTGCATCTTTTCCGCGCACCTGCACATCGATCGGCGCGGGCAGCCCAAAGTTCAGCGTTTGATTGGTGATGTCGGCGGGTTCGAAAAAGAACGTGTCCTCGGGGAACTTCTGCGCGAAGTCCTGGCGCAGAATCTGCATCCATTCCTGCGTCGGCCGGTGTTCGGCTGAGAGCAGCACCAGCACATCCCCATCTCCATTGCTTGTCGTATCAGTCGCCGAGTAAGCGAGGTTTACACCCCCTGGCGGCAGCCCGATGTTGTTCACCACCATCTGTAGCTGCTCCGGCGGGATCACCCGCCGAATCTCCTCGTTTACCCGTCTGAACACCTGTGCTGCCGTTTCGATCCGCGTACCCGCCGGCGGCCGGACGTGAAACTCCATCTGCCCGGAATCCACATAGGGGAAGAAATCCCGGCCGATCACCGGAATCAAGGCCAGCGAACCCAGGCACGCCACGGCGAACCCTGCCAGCGTCATTTTGGCGTGCGCCAGCGCCCATTCCAATCCGGCCCTGTACTTCTCAGCAAACCAGTCGAAACCACGGTCAAAGCCCTGATGAAACCGCCAGATGAAGCTTCGGCTCAGCGGCGACTGCTCCTCTTGCCCCTGATAAAGCGGCACTTCTTTGGGCAGAAGGAAGTGCATCATGGTGGGCACCAGCGTGCGCGACAGCCCGTACGAGGCAACCAGCGCGAGCACCACGTTCACCGCCAGCGGGGTGAAGATGAACTTCGCCGAACCGGAGAGCAAGGTCACCGGCACGAACACGATGCAGATCGACATGGTCGAGATCAGCGCCGGCATGGCTACCTGCTCGGCGCTGTCGAGGATCGCCCGGGCCAGCGGTTTTTTCTCTCCGACGCCGAGATTGCGATGCGTGTTTTCGATTTCGACTGTCGCATCGTCGACCAGCATACCCACTGCGAGCGCCAGTCCTCCCAGGGACATGACGTTAATCGTCTCGCCGAGAGACGAGGACACCGCGATCGCGAACAACACTGCCAGCGGAATGGATACGCTCACAATCAGCGTGCTTCGCCAACTGCCCAGAAACACGAGGACCATCATCGCGGTGAGAAACGCGGCGGTTACCGCTTCCTGCACCACGTCGCGGATCGAGGCCCGCACCAGCACCGATTGATCGAAGATCGGCGTCAGTGTCAACGCACTTGGGAGTCCGGCTTTGATGCGCGGAAGCGCCTTCTTCACCTGATCCACAATGGTCAATGTCGAAGAAGCGCCGCTCTTGATCACGGTCAACAGCGCCGACGCCTGCCCGTTCTCGCTCACATAGCTTGTCTGCGGCTGGTATCCGTTATGGATCCAGGCCACATCCTTCATCTGAACCACCGCGCCGCTGAGCGAACGGATTGGCAAGTCGTTCAGTTCCGCGATGGTGCCTGGGCTGCTGTTGGTTTCCACCAGGTACTCGCGGTCACCCATCTTCTCAGTGCCCGAGGGCGTCACCAGGTTCTGGTTACTCAGCGCGACGGAAAGATCCGAGGCGGTGAGGTTATTGGCCGCCAGCTGCGTCGGCTCCACGTCAACCATGATGGATCGCTGCTCACCGCCATACGGCAGCGGCACCGCGGCGCCCTTGATGGTCGCGAGCTGTCCGCGAATAAAGTTCTGGCCCAGGTCATAGAGCTCGATTTGCGAAAGGCCCTTTCCGCCCAGGCTCACCTGCACGATAGGAACGCTGGAAGCATCGTATTTGAGCACATATGGAGGCAGGATTCCCGGCGGCATCAGGCGCAAAAGCGACTGCGCCAACGCCGTCACCTGTGCAATTGCAAGATCCACCTGCACACCAGGCTGGAAATGGACTTTGATCACTCCGACGCCGTTGTAGGACTGCGACTCGGTGTACTGAATGTTGTTGACGGTCGTCGGCAGCGCGCGCTCGCAGACCCCGACGATGCGCTTGGACATGTCATCCGCATCCATCCCACTGTAGGTCCAGATGACGCTCACGATGGGAATATCGATGTCCGGTAATATGTCCGTCGGCGTCGTCAGGATCGAGGCAGTGCCGAAGATCCCGACTAATACCGCGACGATGACGAAGGTGTAAGGCCGCTGCAGCGCAAAGCGAACAATCCACATAAGCGCTCTCCTCTTTGCCGACCTGAAGCAGGCAATGCCTGCACGCCTGCTCCAGAAGAGTCAATCTGCGCCTGTCAATTCACATCTCTTCGTGAGACCCTCAGCCGAACGACTATTGCGTCCGATCAATTTCCCGATCTGTCAGGTTTGTGTGGTCCACGACGATGGCGCCGTGCGGATGACACCGGCCACTGGCGCAATGTCTCTGGCTATAGACGTTGCGCATTCAGTGCCAGACAATTCGTGCGTCTGGGCGAGCATTTTCTTTGTGCTTAACCTTGGCGGAGTCTGACTGCCGCCAATCTTTGGTGGCCACTCGACACATGCACTCGTCAATAGGCTCCAGGGTTAATTTTTTATCGCCGCCACAAAAGACCAACCTGTGCCGCATCCACGCTCAAGGCGTTGACTCACATGCGCGCGGCTCTTTTCGCTTTGATTGTGCGAGGGTTCAATAAGTTGCTTCATCGGATCGAGAACTGGGAAGCTGAATTGTGCCAGGAGAGATGATCCGTCCGTGCAAAGGTCTAAGAACTAGAGCGTGTTTCAAAAATGGTGGCGAGAGCGAAGAAAGACCATCCCTCGGCGGCTAAAGCCGCATGAATCATGGACAATATGCGGCACGGCTGAAGCCGTGCCCTTTCAAAACCTGTTTTTGAAACATGCTGTAAGAAGAATTGCGCTGCTCGACAAAGCGTCCGGATTCGGCACATTATATTCGGAGGGACTGCCTCCGAGAACGTTCACGCCTGCCCGAACTGCAACGTGGAAGCTGCACTCTCGAAAGACCCCCAGAGCCCACACATTTGTTGACAGAGTTTAGCTCCCTCTCAAAATTCCAACCGAGGAAAGGGGTACATTCTATGTCAGAAAAAGTGGCAGATCTTTTGTGGGAGATGCTCGCGAACGCCGGAGTCAAACGCTGCTATGGCATTGTTGGAGACGCTCTCAATCCCGTCATCGACGGGCTGCGCCGCAACGGCAAGATCGAGTTCATCCATGTCCGCCACGAAGAGTACGGCGTTTTTGCCGCCGTGGCGGAGGCCTATCTGACCGGCAATCCGGTCGCGGTGTGCGGAACGGCCGGCCCCGGCGTCGTCCATCTGTTCAATGGGCTGATGGACGCGCGCAAGGAGGGCGCTCCGATCATCGCCATTGCGGGCGACGTGGAGACGAGCCTGATCGACACGGCGGCGCTCGAAGAACTCAATCCTTACAAATTCTTCGAGACCGCATCCCTCTACACCGGCGCGGCTCGTCAATCCTGAGCAGGCGCGGGCGATCATCAATACCGCGATTCTCACCGCCGTCATGGAAAAGGGACCCACGGTAATTTCGATTCCGGGCGACGTCGCGTCGGCGGATGTGGCCGACCACTCTCCCGAGATCACGATCCCCACCCCACCCGTCCTCCGCCCTTCCGACGCCGACCTGAATCAGCTTGTGAAGATGATCGACGATGCGAAGACGGTAGCGATCTTCGGCGGCGATGGCTGCAGGGATGCCCGCGATGAGGTGGTCCAACTGGCGGGCAGACTGAAGGCGCCTGTCGGCTATTCGTTCCGCGGCAAGCAGTGGTTGGAACATGACAATCCCAATGCCGTTGGCATGACCGGCCTGCTCGGTTACGGCGGAGCCTACGGCGCCATTCATGAGGCCGACCTCCTGCTGCTGCTCGGCACTGACTTTCCCTTCTCGGAGTTCCTGCCCGGCGATAGCGTGAAGAAAGTCCAGATCGACAAGAACCCCAAACACATCGGCCGCCGGACCGCCGTTGATCTTGGGCTCGTCGGCGACATCAAGGCAACCGTCACCGCCTTGCTGAAGCAGCGTGAGCGACAAGACCGACGGCCGCTTTCTCGACAAGCACGTCGCGGAGACGAAATCGTTCCACGAGCTTCTGCAGCACTACGTCGTGAAAGGACCTGGGATCAAGCCCATCCGTCCGGAATTCCTGGCCGCGACGCTGAGCGAGCTTGCCTCCGACGACGCGATGTTTTTCGCCGACACGGGCACGGCCTGCATGTGGCTGGCAAGGCACATCAAGGGCGGCAGAAATCGCAGACTCTTCGGCTCGTTTTCCTGGGCGTCCATGGCCAATGCCGCGCCCAATGCGTTCGGCGCGCAGTTGGCATACCCCGGCCGGCAAACGATCGCCCTGTGCGGCGACGGGGGCTTCACCATGCTCGCGCTGGGCGACCTATTGACGCAGGTGGAACGAAAGACTCCGGTGGTTCAGATCATCCTCAACAACGAATCCCTCGACTTCGTCAATATCGAGCAGCAAGAGGCCGGCATCATCCCGTTCGGCGTGGAATTCAAGAATCCCAATTTCGCCAAGGTCGCCGAGGCGATGGGCGCGAAGGGAATCCGCATCGAAGAGCCCGGCGACGTTCGGGAGGGACTTGCCGAGGCTCTTGCGCACAAAGGTGGCCCCGTCGTCGTCGATGCGGTCGTCGATCCTTTCGCCCTGTCGCTGCCGTCGCATGTTCCTTTCCACACGGCCAAAGGCTTCACTCTGAGCCTGGCCAAACAGGTATGGAGCGGAAAGATGGACGACGGTGATCAAGACGATCGAACGAAACGTCAGGCTGGTCTGAGCTGAAGCTCGATGATCGGCCAAAACAACAAGGGCGAAGCGCCAATGCGCTTCGCCCTTTTTTTGATCCCTATTCCCTGACGCCTATTCCCTGTTCCCTGCTCTTTTAGTACAACCTGAAGTTCACTTCGATGGTGATCATCACCGGCACCGGCGTTCTGCCATCCTTCATCGCCGGCTTGAACTTGTACTTCCGCACCGCTTCCAGCGCTTTCTCATCCAGCCCCATGCCCAGCGCCCGAATCACCCTCGGGTTCTGCGGATTGCCCTGCGCATCCACGATCAGCGAGATCAGGCAAACGCCCTGATACTTGGCCCGGCGCGCTTCGTCGCTGAACTCCGCCTCCGGCTGGAAGATCGGCACCGGCGCCGAAACTCCACCGCCGATCTGGTAAAGGCCGCCGCCCGCGTTTCCGCCGGTCCCCGGTCCAAAGCCGTTGCCGGTGCCCGATCCCAGTCCGCCGCCGTAGCCCGTTCCCATACCGCCGCCGCCGCCCTGGCCGTTTGAAGACAGCACCACGTTCGGTGACTTGGTCACGCCGATGTTCGGCATGTTCGGATTGTCGGGCAGTTGAATGTTCTGCTGCACATTGATGGCCGAAGGCACCGAAAGCTTGGGCTTATCCAGCACCGGAATCATGGGAGGCGTAATCGGGTCCTTCACGCGCGGGGGTAGCTTGCCCTTGGTGGGATCGACGATATCGTGCGCGCCGCCGCCACCACCGCCCCCTGCAGCCTTGCCGGCCTTGGGTGCTTTCAGGTCAAAGTTCCCCACGTCAATATTCGTTGCCGTCACCGGCGGCTTCACAATATTGACGACTGTCTTGATGCCGAGCCAGATGGCAAATAGCAGAATGCCGATGTTGATCGTCGTCGAAATCCCGATCGCCACAGGATTCCGCGGCACCGCCATCCGGTCCGGTACCGGAATCGGAGTGGACGTCAGCTCCAGTGGAGGCAGCTTGGGGGGAAAGAAGACGTCGCGGATGCTCTCGTAGAAGCCTGTCCAGAGGGGCTTTTCCTCAAACGCTTTGCCCAGAAAAGCGTCGAGTTCGTGCCCGGCTGGCGAGGGCGCGGCGCTTCGGTGTCCGCTTCTGTCTGTGTCAGTAGTTCGTTTGCCATATTTGTTGCTGGCTCTGTTGGCTGCGCTTGCTCCGTCGGGAGCCGGTTCGCTTCCAGGTCCATCACTCCATTATGCTCGACACTGCCCTCACTTGTCTGCAAACTTGTGCCTGCCGGTAATGCTTTGTGTCCATCCAGAGTCTCATAGAATCCGGAGGCCGGGGTTCCATAAACAATAGACGAGTGCAACCTGTACTTGTTACCGGAAAATCGTTTGCTCAACATTTACACTAACTATTGAACAAGTTCGCGATCTCCCAGGAGTGACGATGTCCCCAGCGCCGGAGTTGAAGGCGACCCTCACCTTGCCGCAAACCGCCTTCCCGATGAAGGCCAATCTGCCGCAGAATGAACCAGCTTCGGCTGGCCCGCTGGGCCTCGCTGCGCCTCTATGACGAGCTGCGCAAGGCCGGCCAGGGCCGTCCCGCCTATCTGCTCCACGACGGCCCTCCCTACGCCAACGGGCCCATTCATCTCGGTCACGCTCTCAACAAGGGCCTCAAGGATTTTGTCGTCAAGTCCAAAACCATGGCCGGCTTCGATGCTCCCTACGTCCCCGGCTTCGACTGCCACGGCCTGCCCATCGAGATCAAGGTCGACGAACAACTAGGCCGCAAGAAGCTGGAGATGCCCGCTCCTGCGGTGTTGGATGCCTGCCGCGCCTACGCGCAAAAATATGTTGACCTGCAAACCTCGCAGTTTGAACGCATCGGTGTCTTCGGCCGCTGGGACAACCCCTACAAGACCATGTCCCGGGACTACGAAGCCCGCACCCTTGAAGCTTTTTACGGCTTCCTTGAGAAGGGCTTCGTCTATCGCGGCCTCAAGCCCGTTTACTGGTGCATCCACGACCGCACCGCCCTGGCCGAAGCCGAAGTCGAGTACGAGATGCACACCAGCCCCTCGGTGTACGTCCGCTACCAGCTCACGTCGGACCCGGCAGCCATCGATCCTGCACTCGCCGATGCTGCCCTCGCCGGCCGCGAAGTCTACACCATCATCTGGACTACCACCCCATGGACCCTTCCCGCGTCGCATGGCGGTCGCTTTTCATCCCGACTTCGACTATGTAGCACTCGCCACCACCGGCGATTCACCTGACAAGCCGGGCCCGGTCTACATCGTCGCGGCCGAACTTGCTGCCTCGCGTCATCGCCGCCTGCAAACTCGGCGAGACACAGGAACTGGCCCGTTTCAAAGGCGCAAAGCTCGAGCGCGTCACCTTCAAGCACCCATTTCTTGAGCGCACCATCCTCGGGGTCCTGGCCAGCTACGTCACCGCCGACCAGGGCACCGGAGCCGTTCACACCGCACCCTCCCACGGCGCCGACGACTTCTATACCGGGCTGCGCTACAACCTCGACCAGTCCTGCCGGGTTGATGCGGCGGGCCGCATCTTTGTGGACCCCGCGGCATGGCCGTATACCGCCCCGCCTCCGTTTGAGGGACTCAAAGTCTGGGCCGCCAACCCCGTCATCGTCGCCATGCTCGAGGAGCGGCGCGCCCTGCTTGCCTCCAGCGACCTCGAACACTCCTATCCTCATTGCTGGCGCTGCCACAACCCGGTCATCTACCGCGCCACGGAGCAGTGGTTCATCGGCCTCGAAACCCCGGTCCTGCGCGCCGACCGCACTGAAACCACCTACCGCCAGTTGGCCATCGAAGAGATCGACAAGGTGGTCTGGGATCCGGCCTGGGGCAAAGAGCGCATCACCAACATGATCGCCACGCGGCCCGACTGGTGCATCAGCCGCCAGCGCATCTGGGGCGTGCCCATCGCCGTCTTTCTCTGCGAAAACTGCCAGAAGCCGATCCTCGATCCGGCGCTCAATCGCAAGATCGTCGATCTCTTTGAGCGCGAAGGCGTTGAAGCCTGGCACACGACTCGCGATTGAAGAACTGTTGCCCGCTCGATCCGACGTGCGCCCATTGCGGCGGGACGAAAGTTTCGCAAGGAAACGGACATTCTCGACGTGTGGTTCGACTCGGCGTCAGTTGGTTCGCCGTCCTCGAGTCCGATCCGGATCTCAAGGAGCCGTACAAGGAATTCGAAGATGAAGAGGGCACCGAATGCCTCTACCTCGAGGGCGGCGATCAGCACCGCGGCTGGTTCCACTCCTCGCTGCTCACTTCGGTGGCCCTTCGCGGGCGCGCGCCCTACTCCCACGTCGCCACCGCCGGGTGGACCCTGGATGAGCAGGGCCGCGCCATGTCCAAATCTCTCGGCAACGGCGTCGATCCCGTCGATATCGCCGACCGCCTTGGCGGCGAAATCGTCCGTCTCTGGGTTGCGTCCATCGACTTCCGCGAAGACATGGCCGCCAGCGAAAACCTGATGCAGCGCTGTGCCGACCTTTACCGCAAGGTGCGCAACACCTTCCGTTTCCTTCTCGGCAACCTGCACGGATTCGACCCGGCCCGCGACCGTGTTCCCGAGGCTGAACTTCTGCCGATCGACCGCTACATGCTGGCCCGTACCCGCGACCTCACCGAGAAAATCCTCGAATGGTACGCGGCATTCGAGTTTCATCGCGTCTACCAGGCCGTCAACGAGTTTGCGATCGTCGACCTCAGTTCCTTTTATCTCGACATGCTCAAGGACCGCATGTACACCTTTGCGCCCACGAGCCACGCCCGCCGTTCTGCGCAAACAGTGCTTTGGCAAATCACTGAAGCGCTCGTCCGTCTCGTGGCGCCCATCTTCACCTTCACCGCCGACGAAGTGTGGGAGTATCTACCCGCCGTTGAAGGCCGCGAAGCTTCACGTCCATCTCGCGTTATTCCCGAAGCCGGAAGAAGTTTTCTCAGAAGATCCTGCGCCGCTTCTTGAAGAGTGGAAGCAGATCTTCGCCGTCCGCGATGAAACTCTTCGCGTACTCGAAGCGGCTCGCCAGGACAAACGCATCGGCAAGGGCCTCGAGGCCGACATCGAAATCACCGCCTCCGGCGAGTTGCTCGCGCTGCTGCGCCGTCACGCCGCGGGACTCAAGGAGATCATCAATGTCTCGGGAGTCAGCGTGGCCGAAAGCTCGTCGTCTGACTCGACGGCTTTCACCATCGTCGCTTTTCCGGCCAGCGGCCATAAGTGTGCGCGGTGTTGGAATTTCATGCCACGCGTCTCCAGCTACGGTATCTGGAAAGATGTCTGCACGCGCTGCCAGGAGGCGTTAACTGAAATGGGTATTGCCCCGCCGCCGCCCGAATCCGGGGAGGCCGCCTAGTGAGCCTTCGCATACCACGCCGCCTGCCTTGGCTGCTGCTCATCTCCGCGCTTGTGATCGTTGCAGACCGCCTCACCAAGACGCTGGTAGCCGCGCGCATCCCGATGGGCGACGCCATTCCCGTCATCCCGCATTTTCTCCGCATCACCCATTGGACAAACGAAGGCGCGGCTTTCTCCCTCTTTGCAGACTCGGCCTCTCCCAACGCCGTCCGCTGGGGCCTGATCGCGTTCTCGCTCTTCGCCGCCCTCGCCGTTCTCGTCGCCCTGGTACGGCTCGGTGATCGCTTCAATGTCGCGACGGTTGCGCTGGCACTCATCTTTGCCGGCGCGCTCGGCAATGTTCATGACCGTATCGTCTACGGCTCTGTCGTGGATTTCATCGAGGTCCACATTTTCTCCTACCACTGGCCCGACTTCAATGTTGCCGATAGTTCGATCGTCACCGGCGCCTGCCTGCTCCTCCTCGATTCCCTGCTCCCCAAAAAGCACCCCGAAGCAAGCGGCGCAGGTGCAACCGCAGATCCTTCAGCTCCCTCCGGTCGCTCAGGATAACAGCGCTTCGACGCATGGCACTGCTTCGATAAACCACCGGCCCGCGTTTTGAATCTGCACTCACTTTAAGAGGATTGAATGAAAATCAGTTTCGGCTCCCCTTCATTGCGCTCGGCCTTTGTTGCCGCATCCGCATTTGCATCTCTTGCATTTATCTCCGCTCAATCACTCCACGCGCAACGGCTGCCCACGACCGTCGATCCCGAGCATTACACCCTCAGCCTTACACCCGACCTCAAGGCCGCGACCTTCACAGGGGTTGAATCCATCGACGTGGTCCTCAATCAGCCGGCGAATGCCATCACGCTCAACGCGGCTGAGATCGCATTTCAGTCGGTGACCGTTACCGCATCAGGCAAAGAGCAAACCGCGACCATCAAGCTGGACGCCGGTAAGGAGCAAGCCACCTTCACCGTCCCTGACACGCTGCCTGCGGGCGATGCAACTCTCCGCATTCACTACACCGGCATCCTCAACAATGAGCTGCGCGGCTTCTACCTCTCCAAAGCCGCCCACCGCAACTACGCCGTCACTCAATTCGAACCAACCGACGCGCGTCGTGCCTTTCCGTCGTTCGACGAGCCGGCTTTCAAAGCCACCTACTCCGTCACTCTCGTGGTTGACAGCGGAGACACCGCCATCTCCAACGGCCCTATTGTCTCGGACACGCCGGGCCCTGGCGCGGATCAGCACACGCTCAAATTTCTCACCACGCCGAAGATGTCCTCTTACCTCGTCGCCTTCCTGGTAGGAGACTTCCAGTGCTCAAAGGGCGAATCGGATGGCGTCACCATCCGCTCCTGCGCCACGCCTGATAAGGTCGGCCTTACCCCTTACGGGCTTGATGTCGCAAAATACGTGCTCCACTACTACGACACCTACTTTGGAATTCACTACCCGCTCAAGAAGCTCGACCTCATCGCCATCCCCGACTTCGAGGCCGGCGCCATGGAAAATTTCGGCGCCATCACATTCCGCGAAACCGTGTTTCTGCTTGACCCCAAGACAGCCACAGTCGACGCAAGGAAAGAAGTCGACTCGGTGATTGCGCATGAAATGGCCCACCAGTGGTTCGGCGACCTCGTGACCATGCAATGGTGGAACAATCTTTGGCTCAACGAGGGCTTTGCCACGTGGATGGAAAACAAGCCGGTTGCCGCGATGCACCCCGAGTGGAACATCCCGCAGTCAGTGGCTTCAGACGAGGACGGCACTCTCAATATCGATGCAGCCCCAACGACGCGCGCGATTCGCGCCGAAGCCGACACGCCTGCTGAAATCAATCAGCTCTTCGATGGCATCGCATACGGCAAAGCCAGCGACGTGCTGCTCTCGGTCGAGAGTTATCTTGGCCCCGAAACTTTCCGCAAGGGCGTGCACGCCTATCTCTCCGCGCACCTCTATGGCAATGCCACCGCCCAGGACTTTTGGAACGCAGAGACCGCTGTCAGCCACAAGCCCGTCGACAAGATCATGGATTCACTGGTTGCCCAGCCCGGCGTGCCGATGCTCACCTTCAGTGAACCTGCCGACGGAAGGGTTTCCGTCGATCAGAGGCGTTTCTTCCTGACCCCAACGGTGCAGCCTGATTCCGCGGAAAAATGGACACTGCCTGTGTGCTTCAAGACTGGCGAGGCATTGTCGCCCGAGGCGCAGGCCGAAAGCCAACACTGCGAGATTCTCACGCCTTCTGATTCCAGTCTTGCGGTTCCGGCGGGCTCGCTCTTCTTCGCCAACGCCGGCGGCAAGGGCTATTACCGGACTGCCTATCCGCCCGATATCTATGCCGGCCTGGTGGCTCACGTCGAATCCGGACTGACACCCGCCGAGCGCATCAGCCTCATCGGCGACGAATGGGCACAGGTGCGCACCAACAAAACCTCTGTAGGCAATTACTTCAACCTGGTCGCCGCCCTCAAAGCTGATCCGAACGCCGAGGTCGTCTCGACGGCACTCAGCGGAGTGAACGCAACCTATGAAAGGGTTGCCGCAACTTCGGGAGAAAAGACCGCCCTCTCCGCATGGATCCGCGATACATTTGCGCCGGAGTACGCCTCGCTCGGTGCGCCCAGTGAGTCCGATTTACCCGACAAACGTGAATTGCGCGCTCAACTTTTCGAGGTTCTCGGCTTCTACGGCAAAGACCCGGCTGTCATAACCCAGGCGCATGACATTGCCGAAAAGTACGTTGTTGATCCAGGCTCTGTCGATCCCACGCTGGGGCGAACCGCACTCGCCATCGCTGCACGCAACGGAGATGCCGCCCTCTTCGACCAGTTGCAGAAGATTTACGAAACCTCGACCAACCCGCAATTCCAGAATGGCGCACTTCGCTTGCTCGCCGAATTCGAAAAGCCTGCGCTCATTGAGCGGGCTCTCAACTTCGCTGTCTCCGGCAAGGTGCGCAATCAAGACGCTGCAATCCAACTCGCGATCGCACTTGAAACCGGTGAATCCCGCGACCAGGCATGGAAATTCATCCAAAGTCATTGGGACAAAGTTCAGGCCCAACTGACCACCGAAATGGGCGGCATCCTCGTGGGCTCCGCGGGCGGCTTCTGCTCCGAGTCAGGCCGTGAAAGCGTGCAGAGCTTCTTCACTACCCACCAGGTTGCCGCCTCAGGCGTCGCTCTGAAACACGCCATTGAACGCATCAATGGCTGCATCGAGTTACGCAAATTGCAGCAGCCTCAACTCAATAGCTGGCTTGCCACCGAGGAGAAGTCCCAGACCGGGAACTGACCACAATCCTCAAAAAAGAATGGCCGCCGAGGATGCCCCTCCGGCGGCCATTTACATTTCTGCGTCAGTTTTCTACCAGGCGATCTTCTCCGGCAGAAACTCGGCGAAAAGCTCATCATAAAACGGCTTCAATTCCTTCACGTCGGGCTTTGCATGCCCTTTCGAATAGAGATCATACTGGTTAAACTTCAGCACCCACTGCAACATCGCCCGGTCCTGTTCATTCGTCAGGTGCTCATACGCTCCATGACGGTGCCACGGATAGAACGAGTGGAAGCGCAGCATATAAAGCGCCTCAATCTGCAGGTACGGCTTCATCACTTCTGCAATGTAGCCGTCATGTCCGAAAGACAAATGCACATTTTCAAGCCCGCAGTTAGGCTCGTAAATCCCATATTTCGTCTGATACTCGGGAACAAGCTTGTCCGGATTCTTTGCAAAGTATTCCGGAAACACGATGGCGCCGGACCACGCGCATCCCACCGGAAATGTGTCGCCCACCACACCCCATTGCGGTTCCCCATACAGGCATAAGCACTTCCCGAGATCGTGCAGGAACCCGGTCAGCACCATCCAGCGCGGATGCCCATCTCTACGGATCGCCTCCGAGGTCTGCAGCAGGTGTTCAATCTGGGTCAGATCGGTATCGGGATCGCTGTCGTCGACCAGCGTGTTCAGAAACTCCGCCGCTTCCCAAACCGTCTTCAATCCCTTGTTGAGCCCGAAGTATTCTTTCTCTTTCCCAAGAACGTATGCGGCCGTCTGCCCTTCATGATTCAGGCGGTAGAACTCGGCAACGCCCGGTGTTGCGGCTGCATCGTAGACCCGAAATTCCGCCTCCGACTTGCCTTCCCGGTAACGGCCTTCGACGAAATCATCCCATTGATCCAACTTGGCTAGCGGTTGCGCTTGGGGAATTATGGCGCTCATTTGCATCTCCTCGCTGTCGGTCTGCTGAACTTGCTGCTTGTCGCACTTCTATCAAACGGCAAACCGCTTAGCAAGTCAATTTCTCAGTCGAATCCCCAAAACAAACCAGCGCCGGAGAATCCGCGGATTCACTGCGGCAGTTGCTCCCTCGACGGGCGAATCCAATATTCCTTGTTTCGCCCCATATGGCGCTTCAACCACAGCGCGATCTGCTTCTCCCGTCGGCCCGCCTGATATCCAGCGTACTTGCTCAGCGGTGCGGATCACCGACGAAGGAATCAACAGCACATCGCATTTGCATAGATACCGAAGCTCCGACAATACATATCGCACACCCTCGCCTTCTGCTGCACCGAACTCTTCGACAAGCCAGTGCTCCCGCGCATGCAATACGCCAATGTCGAAATATCGTTCAAATTCCTCTCGAATCGAATAGAAATGCGAATGGTCGACCACGGCTTCTGCCACATACGCCGTCTTCCATCCCGCACGATGTAATCGCGCCGCGACTACCGTATCTTCGCCAAAGATCACATCCGACGGAAATCCGCCTACACTCATCAGCGCCGAACGTCGATAAGCCGCAAATGAGTTGGACAAGAAAGATCGATTTGAAGCCCAGAGTGTGCCTGCATTCCCACGTCCTGACACGAGATTCTTCGGGATAATTGAAGAGACGTGCGTGTGCTTCAAGAGAATTGGCCGAGGCTCGTGGCAACTGTCGCCCGTATGCTGCACCAATCGTCGGATCAGCAAAGGCGGCCAAATATGCACTTGAAAGTTTCAGGATCACGCGGGATCGCATCCTGGGTTAGATAGATCAGGATCTCGGCGTTGCACGCGCGCTCGGCGCCTGCCTGCCGCGTCCTTCCGTGGTTGAAGTCGTTGCGGTCAATTTCGATCACGCCGAACCCGGCGTCGGCGGCGCGCTGTCGCAGTCCCGTCAGGCGAAGACGAGTCGATGATGATGACTTCCTGCGGCGCCGCGAGCTGGCTACGAATCCCATCGCAAAGAAGATCCCAGTGTCGCCCCGCATTGTAAGTCGGTATAACCAGCGCAACCTGCGGTTCTCGCCGGTTTGGCGCTATGCCGGTGTCAATTTCGCTATTTGGCGGAAACATGCTCCCCTAATCTTCTCGCCGCATTGTCGTTCCTTTCCTTGTCGCTGCACTTGGTGCCTACGGCGTTGACTGATGCAATGCATACGACACATGAGCGATGAGCAGATCAAGCCGGGTACGAATCTTTTGGAGCATTGACTTCGGGCGGTTTGCATTCTGCGTATGCCTTCGATAAAGCAAGAGATCATCATCGATAAAGACTGTCTTGCCGCCCAACAACGCATTCCGCGTCCCAATCCACGCATCGTGCATAAATGACTTTCGGTCTGGCAAGGGAAGTACATGCCCCAGCAGCGATGCACGAATCGCCATCGCCGACCCCTGGTAGTGGTTCATCAGCACGTTCTGCCAAAAACCAGCCACAAACTTACCTTCACGATTCCAACGGGAATTTGTAAGTTCCGCGCCTGCCTCATCAATCAAGCGTGCCCGGCTTATGACGATCTGCGCGTCCGCGTCTTGTTCAAACGCATCGAGAAACCGCTCGACCTTGCTTTCTGCCCACACGTCATCGTCATCGCACAGGAACAGTACGTCCCCCGTTGCGCTACGGAGGGCGTCCTCGAATGTTCGAACTACGCCTGCATTCGATGTATGGAGGAGGACGCGGATCCTTCGATCGTTCAGCTCTGCAATTCGCTCGCATGTAGCGTCTTGCGAACCGTCATCCACAATCACCACTTCATCGTTTTGCTTCAACTGGTGCAAAATCGACCGCAGTTGCGCACCAATGTATCTCTCTCCGTTGTAGGCGGCCATGCAAACCGACACTTTCATGCGGCGTGGCGGAAGCGAGGAAGACACAAGGGTCCTTCCGAGACGCTGTTTGACCGAATCCTGCCACTTTTCAATTCTCGTTGAACGTGAAGTGAAGAGACGCGCCATGGCGGCATTGCGGGTAATCTGGCGCAGCTCGCTTGGATCTTGCCGAACGCATTGCTTGGCGAGGCGCAACGTGAGCCTCGCGGTTCGCTCCAAACCAGCCAGCCGGTTCATGTTCAAGTCCCAGAAGGCCGACTCCGCCAGCAGAGCGTGTTCATACCGTTCCGATGTCATCCGGCGCCTGATGTCCTTTAGCGAGAACTCATGCTGGACCTGAATTTCTCCGGCGATGTATACGCGTTTGCCATGTCGATGCAACTCTTTAAACAGCTGAGTGTCGCTATTGTCGAGCCAAAACCACGGGGTGTATCCGCCGACCTGCCGCAAAGCGTCCATCCGAACCATCGCGCCGGAGTTGAACGCGAATACCGGCCTCTTGAAAACTCCCGAGATCCCTCGCCGATACCAATAGGGCACCGCCCCAAGCAGAAACACATTCGGCGAAAGCCGCTTTCCATCCGAAACGATTTGAGGAACGACTGCGCCGATCCCCGAGTGCCTCCTCGAAAGTCGGGCTGCCTCCGCCATCTTCAACAGGTAATTATCAGGAAGAGTCGTATCCTGATCCAGTGTGATGAGCCATTCCGAATGATGCTCAGACGCCATTTCGAGCGCGCGATTGTATGCATTGGCCAAGCCTGCATTGCTCGGATCGTGAATATAGCAGACGCCCTCCGGAACACAATCGTCGCGCTGTCCCTGTGGGCTGTTATCCCAAACTACGATTTCGATTTTTCCTGTACTTTCGGGCAGGCCCCGCCGTGACTCCAGCAGAGTACGAACACTCTCAGATTCGTTCGGCGCCGTGCGATAGAGCACGATAACGGCGGTTGCGATTAGCGGCTCCGTTGTATCTGCAAACGCCGCACTGATAGAACGCATTTACTCACGCCTCTCAAACTCTCCCTGCCTCTCCCATCGGAAGCAGCTCCGTTGAACCGAACTTTGGATGATGACCTGGATGACCGTGGAAAGCGGTGAAAACATGTCGCTGAAGCAGATCAGCGACATGCAGGTTAAGAAAATCGAAGACACCAGTATTTGCCTCGGAAGCCCTCGCTCCATGAGCCATCCCGCCCCCAACCCAAGCAACAGGTTAGCGAGATAGACGCCAAAGTAGGAGAAATCGAGAGCGAACACGGCAAGATAAGTGCTGGCTCCGTCGATGATTCGCAAATCGTCGTGAATCGCGAGGTGCGGGTCAACCGGCGTGATAAATGAAGGGAGCAATGGATAGAGAAAAGCGAGTGTCGGTCCGTGATAATGCGCCGTATCCAGAATCCAACAGAGATTCGAAATAGGAATGGAGACATAAGAAGTGAGCCACAGCGACGCCATGGGCCAATCAAAGTACTTTTCTCTGATCTGCAGGAAATCGAGAAACAATGCATGGGCAGTCCGCATATTGCCAATCAGCGTCGCTCCTGCGATCAGGAAAGCGACACAGCCGAGCGCGAGCCCGTACAGCTTTTTTCTATTCATCTTTGTTGTAAGTGAGAACACAAAGAACGCTTCCAACAGCGTAACAACCATAAGACCACGAGTAATATAGACCGCTAACCCGAGTAGTCCGAATGCTACGAACAAGTAGCGTCTCAGCCGCGAAGGATCGAGCGTTGCGTTCACCGTTATGAGCGTGAGCAATGGAAAGAGAGCCTGTCTGAATCGTCCATAAGTGAGATAGGATGTCGGGTCCCCAATGGCCGGTGGAGGTCCCAACGTAACCCAATTGAAAATAACAATGAGCAGCGCGGCTCCGCAGAAGATCGTATTCAGATTGACCATCCGGCTCACATCAAGCACATAGACTTCAGTTCCACTCCGCTCACCCGGGCGCCTGAGCAGCATCCGCGAAACAACATATCCAAACAATATCGAGGCAGTGGAAAGGGCAAAGAGCAATAACGGCAGTCCAGGGTGCGGGTAGCTAACATAAGTGACATGAAAGTCGAGACAGGCCAACATCATCAGCCAGTTCAGCAGGAACAGTACGATCGGATTGCAATAGAGCGGCGCGCGGCCGCCGGCCCCGATGACACCTTGTACAAGCTTGTGATTGGGATGCCTCTTTGCCGATTCCAGCCAAAGTGCTCCATTGCCTTTGGCTGGCCTGGCGCGATACGGGATATTCCACTTGTACTGTTCCGGCGATTGATCCACTGCTCCCTCTAATCCAGCAAGAGATCGTTGCGAAGCGATCCCAGACCGCGCGTGTAACGTCGATACTGCGGCAGCATCAGGAGCATTTGAAGAAACCGAATGGTCCGGCGATGCGACAACATCGATTGCTTCTGAAGAAAGCAGATCTTCTGCCTGATTTCGTCTGCCAGCAGGCCGTATTCTTTCTTGTTCGCTGACGTCAGATGAAGCAGCAGATCATGGAACTGATGCGCCACCCTGCCGTAGTGCTGCCTCCGCGTCTCCGTCTGTAACAGAGTTCGTCTCGCAGCGTGTGAAGGCCCTACGCCGATTTGCTGGCCTGCATGGATTCGGTACGCTGTCAGCGGCTCCGATGTGAGTGAGAGGTGAGAATGCAGCGCAATAATCCACGTCAGCCAACCATCGTGAACCCACGATGGAGGGATTGCAGAAAAGTGGCGCCGCATGGCTGCTCGAAACATCAACGTTGAACCGGTAACGACGTCATGCTTCAGCAGGATGGTGGCTGGGTTGGTGACAAACGCCCGCTGTTTGGCGGCAGAAAACCTGTGCTTTGCAAAAAGGCTGATCCCGATCGGATTAGAGTCCCCGTCAATCAACACCGCGTCAGAGAACACCCCGCCTAGAAGAGGATCTCGAATCAGAATGTCCGACAATCTCTCAAGCTTGGTCGGCGCCCATCGATCGTCCTGGTCGCAGAGAGCGATGAATCCCTCTCGAGCAAGCCTGATCCCCTGATCGAAGTTGCAGGTTGAACCCAGTCTCTTGGGATTTAGAAAAATGCGTACACAAAATGGAGCACGTTGAGAAAAGTCCTCCAGGATAGAAAGGGTGTTGTCTGTTGAGTGGTCATCACAGGCGATGAGTTCAACCGGCAATCTCGTTTGATTCGCAATGCTTTCAAGTTGCTCGGCCAAGTACCGACCGCCGTTATAAGTGCACAATACGACCGAGATACCTGGAAAGTGCGCCTTCGAAGCCGATTGAGCATTCATAAAGGTTCTGAATAGTCCCATTGGGCTCGTTTGCTCACAAAGATTACAGTCGCAGAGATGCTCCCGCCTACCCCAAGCACAAGGAAATACGCGATCGCAACGCCAAGCGCACCTGCAATGTTCGCCAGAAAGAAGACGCTCGCGCCTATCGCAGAGGCAATGAAAATCGATTGCAGGAGGAAGGGTTCAATCTTATGCGCCCGCAAGTAGATTGCCTCGCTCTGAATTACATGGCTGCCCAAAGCCGTAAGCAAAAGCAACAAAAACACAGGCCAGCTCACGACCCTTTCGTTTAGTTTCGGCATGATCCGCGGCGCAAGCATGACTCCAGCTAATAACACAATTCCGCTGGCCGCAAACAAAGCGACTGATTGCCGCAGTGAGCGGAAGAACATGGTGTCGAGCTTTCCGATCTCCTTACGGGCAATCATGCTGCCGAAGGGAGCCGCCTTGGTTGTCATCCAGGCGAGCATGATAGCGCTTAGTTGTGTAACTATGCTCATGGAAAGTCCCATGCGACCGGCTTCGATCGGACCCTTGAACGCGAAGAGAACCGGTGTGAACAATTGAAAAATGAAGTAGTCGCAGAGCCAACTGACCGCAATCTTCCATTGAAAGGGCCAGACCTCACGCCGCCAACTGATGCCGAGATTTCCGACTCGAAGCCTTAACAAGGGCAGAAGCAAGGCGCGGCGTGTATAGATCAAGACCATTGCCGCAGCGCCCTGCCCGGTCAGGACCAGAGCGGGTGCATAGAGCCCGTGATGGCTCAACATCGCTGCCCACGCGGCGCCAGTGCTCACCATGGATTGGAAAAACCGCATTCGCGCGACCGAAGCAACTTGCCCGCAGCCTTCAAGAAAAGATAAAACCGGGCCAAAGGAAAAAGTGATTGCACAGGCGGTGACAGTCACGCGAAGCGGCCAGATCCATTCCGTCTTGAGGCCGCTCTCCTGGTGAAGCGAAAAGAAATGCATTCCACCAATCAATAGAGCTGTTCCCATGACCAATGCAGCGGATGTATACCAGCGCACTGCCCTTTGCAATGCGGAAGCGAGTCGATAATGCGCCAGCACGTTACCAGTAATGGTTCCGTCTGCCTCGAAATGCAGGTGGGCCCGTTCGTGTGCCGCGATCTGGAGAATGACAAATGAAAAGCCGAGTTCAAACACACTCTCCAGAGCGACTAAGCTCCAGAGTGCGTAATAGTAGCCCTGTTGTGCCGCGGTAAGGTAATGGACGATCAGTAAGACGGTGCCGACACTTCCCAGGCCTTGTATGACGCGCCCCAGAACCGTGAACGCGATGGCTCGGTCAAGACCGATATAATGCGGGATCTTGTACCGCAGAGATGTCAGCACGGCCGACCAGAGTCCGCCCGACGACCGCGATGATGTGCCTGTCTCAGTAAGCATTGATTCGGTTGATGAAAGGCGGACTCGCCTTTTCACCACAGGCGCATCCGATTCAGAATTTAGATTGCGCTACAAGCTCTGCGAATGACCCGCAACTTTTCTTCTGCCGTTGCGGCCTTCAAGAATGTCCTGCTCATTTTCAACGTCGTGCTTCTGTTGGACCAGAGCTTGATGAATAAGGAATAACTTTTCACTTTTGGCTGGATCGCTGCGCAGCCTACTCAGTCCTGCCTGGAATAGGGCGATCATGATCGCAAGGGAAAATCCTAGAGCAGCAGCCGCAAGCGTTATGAGGGTTCGCTTCGGAAACGATTTTCGTTCCGGCGGCGCAGCGGCATCGACCACCTGGATGAACGCGCCCTCTTTGGCCTCATCGAGTTTCGCAAGTTCAAGCTGGCGGGCCAGGATATCGAAGATTGCTTCATAATATTTAACGTCGCGTAGCCTGCGAATGTACTCCAGTCCTGCCTGCGGTATCTGCCCCTTGGGAAGGAACACGTCATCCGCAGCAGTACCATGCGAACCGACAAGCTTTGCAAACTGAGCTCGCAGTCCGTCCAGTTCTTGTTGAGCTTCAGCGAGTGCAGGATTGTCCGGAGCGGCATAAGTATGCATTGCGTCAATCTGCACTTCCTTGGCCGTTACCTCAGCCCGAAGCCGCGCCGCGGATTCGATCAGGGCGCGCGCCTGGCTGTCGACCTGAACCATTCCCGTGCTGAGCTCCGTCGCCTTCAGTGCCTCTTCTGCATTGGCCAGGTCTTTGTTTGTCTTCTCCAGTTGCTGCTCAAAGATCACCCTTCGCTGCGATGCTTCGCTAATAGCCAGGTGCTGCGACAGCGTGCGGAACTGCTCAACGTAACCATTTGCGACTTCAGCTGCGCGGTTCGGATCACGGGCTCTCGAAAGAGAGACGAATGAGTCCGTCTTTATTCGATCCGTCGATCTCCGTATGCCGCTCAAGCGACTTTCTCGCGTCGACATAATACTTCTTGTCGTATTCGTGCAGTCAGGTTATAACGCCGGATCACAGCATCTTCCACCGTTGTGCTCTTAAGCATCGCTACATACATGTCATTCATGTTCTTCAAACCGAACCCGCCGCCCGCCATGCCACTTAGCGAGCTGAGGCCTGGCCAGTTGCATGGCAAGGGTTCCACTTAGAGAAGAGTTCTGTTGCGGGGGGAGAATTGTAACGTAGCGGTATATTGCTTTCGGAAGCACGAACGACACGATCGCGGCTAACACCGTGCAAATCGCGGTGAATGCAAGAATGAATCTCTTGCGCCGGACCAAGGCAAGGATTACATCAAGAAAAGTGAACTCCTGCTCCTGGCTTCTTAACTCACCTGGCAGCAGGACGTCTCGCCGGAAGATCCTCCGGCCGTGATCAAGATGTAAGTTCTTCATAGCGTATGCCTTCTGATGCGGAACGAAACTCGGCAATCTCTCTTCTCCGGGGCCTGGTTTGTCGTATTGAACTTTTCAGGTCGGAGTTGAAGAAGCATTTACTTGATGACCTGAATTGCTGCAGCACCGAGCGCGAACTGGGAGAATACCGCCGACCAGTCCGTAAGACCGCGGAGGACTGAGGTCTTGTTGATGGCTTCGGGCACAACGATCGTGTCTCCGGGATACATCGGTTCGCGCTCGAATTCGCTGTTCGTCCACAGAGTGTGGACCAGGTATTGACGGCTTACGACGGATCCGTCGGCGCGAATGATGAAGATCTGGTGACGGTCAGCATTTCGCGTCGGGCCGCCGGAGTTACGCAGATAATCACCCGCATCAAAATGAGCCGAATATACGAACGAATTGGGGTCATACACCGCGCCGACGATCCCTACGGTTGACGGCATCGGGGGAACGATGAACCGGTCCCCGTCTTCGAGTGGAAGATCCGGAAGCGAATCGACGCCGGAGTGAAACGGCGCAATGTGAAGTACGATTCGGCCCGTTGCGCGAGCCTGGCGCAAGTTGTTCACCAGTTCCCTCTGGCTGGCAACCGACGCACCCGTCGTGGCTGCCTCCTGCGCGCTCACCACGGACGTGGACTTGTTTGAAGCCGCAATTTCAATCTCGTAGGACAGAGCCGCGACATATTCATCGAGTCGCTGCTGTTGCTCGCGGCGAGTACTCTCCCGGCTGAATTGCGAACCATAAAGATACGCCTGCGGTGTGAGGCCGCCGGCCCGAATCACGAGTTGACGGAGGGTTTCACCAGGAAGCGCGCTATAGACTCCAGCATGCACAAATTCGCCTTCAAGGCGAACATACTTTCGTCTGCTGCGACGCGAGGCACGCGGATATCGGCATCGGAAAAGATCGTAATCACGTCTCCGGGTTCGAGAGCAGGGTCGGCACTTTCGTCGTGATCGATCACTACCGCGCGCAGATTGAAAGGAATAAGTCGCGTAGTGAGAGTTTTCGGAGTCAATCCTTTCAACTACCGCGTAGCTCCAGTCGATGTCCGGTGACGTTCTCACAACTTGTGTCTGGATCGGGAAATGGGGCGTAGTAATCAGCCTTGAGCCGACGTCCGAGAGTGGCGGGAGCAACGCTTGAGTCCGTCGTTTCCGCGACAGGCTTTGATGCAGCGCCCGGACGCAGCGGATGGGTTCTCTTCTGTCGATGCAGCCGAGGAAGAATACTGTGGCGTACTGCCGCTGGGAGGTGCAACATCCGACGGCACCCCCTCGGTAAGTTGAGGAAATAGTCCGGTGTTGAGCGTCTGCACATCCTGTGGAACTGGCGAATGGTCGACCGCTTGGTTGCCCCGTTGTGAAGAGGATGGCAGACGTTGTTGCGTCACCGGCGGGAGTATCGGTTGAAAACTCGCCACAGGCAGGCCGAGTTCCTCGCGGCGCAACCAGTAGCCGGGGTTAAGCAGCGACTCCTTGTTCGGAATCAGGTCGCTCACATGCATGCCCGCGCGCCAGGCAAACCGCCCGGGACTCGCAACATTGCCCCGCAGAGTCACGGTCTTGGCAAAGCTCGGGGCCTGAGTCTGGACGCGAATCAGGTCTGCATTTTCGAGCCGCGCGGCAAGACCCGAGGAATCCATTTTGACGTCCACGGCAACTCGCGCCGTGTTTCCGGCCGGTTGGATTTCGGTTCGCTCGATCACGAGGGCAGAGGTGTTCGCAAGCGCGGACGTTCCTCCCGCCAGTGCGATTGCGTCTGCAACGGTCTCGTTCCCGCGCAGTTCGTAAATGGCCGGCACTTGCACGCTGCCCACCACCGCGACTTGCGGGCCCATGGGCGGAAAATAAATTACATCGCCTGTTTCGAGCGGCATGTCGTTGGACTTATCGCCCTTCAAAAGCAAGATCGTACAGATCAAAATCGGTGACGATCGTGCCGCCACGCTTGAGTTGAATGTGGCGAAGGGAGCCATGCGGTTGCAGGGCCGCCGCACGAAAAGATCGCATTCACCAGCGTGCTGAGGGAACTTATCGTGTAACTCCCCGGCTGGCGTGCCTCTCCAGTGACGAAACACTTGAATGGAGCGAAGCTGGCCAAGATTCACATTCAGGTCGAAATTCCGATAAACACGATCGTACTGGGTCTTGAGGAAACTCTGAAGCTGCGCAAACTGCAGCCCCGCTACATGGGCCTCGCCCAATCTGCGGGATGTATACCGACCCGGTGCGGTCTACGACAAGATGGAGATTCTGACTTAGTTGTCCCCAGGTTCGAATCAGCAGCTCGTCTCCCGGCCCGATCACATAATTTGGAGTTACCGGAATCCGCTCGACGGGCGCAAATGTGTCTGGAACGTCGAGAAACAGATCTTCGCCGTAAATCGGCACGATTCGCCCGACGGAGCCCGCCACCAGCATCTGAAACTCTGTCAACGGCTGCGGCTTTACGGTTCCGCGACGTTGCCGGTACTCTTGCCCCGGTCGGCAGATGCCCCCGTTGTCGCGGTAGACCGAGCCTGAAGTCTCATAGCCACGGGATCCCAGGCCCGGATACGCCAACTGCGATGCGCCTCCGCCTACGTCCATGGACTGACCGGAATTCCTGTCGAGCGAAAGGCAGTCCTCGCCGAAAGTGCAATCGGAGGTTCCCTGTGATCCGATGCCCTGATTCCCGGGGTTAACCTGATTGCCGGGGTTAAGTGGAGATTGAGTTGATTGGGCAAACAAACATGCCGTAGCCAACGCGCAAGCTACAGCCATCAAGAGCGGCGAGCGTCTAGTCATTCTTTCGCAATTGGTTCAAAAAATTTTTGGGTGGCGCAACAGTTGAGTAATGGCGACCGGAATCGCCGCGGGCCAGGCCTAATAAGCGCCCCGCATCGTAATTACAGCGGGAATCGTCCGTGCCAGAATTCTGATATCGAGAAAGCAGCTCCATCGGCTGGCGTACTCCCTGTCGAGCAGGATGCGCCGCTCGTAACCAACATCGCTACGGCCGGAGACTTGCCAGAGTCCTGTGATTCCCGGCGAGACCAGATCGTAGTAGATAAGGTACGGTCCATAAATGGGGCGTTCCGCTTCGATAATTGGCCTCGGACCGACAAGCGACATATCTCCTGCAAGTACATTGAATAGCTGCGGCAACTCGTCGAGGCTAAGTTTTCGTATAAGACGGCCCACTGGCGTTACGCGGGGATCAACGGGTCTTTTTACGACCGCGCATTCTTCCCGTCCATTCCAGTGCGCCGGCACAAACTCCAGAACGTCGGCTTGGCGAGTAGATGTATACATCGAGCGGAATTTGATGATCTGGAATGGAACCCCGAATCGGCCGAATCTCTCCTGGCGGTAGAAGACCGGTCCGCGCGACGTCAGCACCACCAGCAAGGCGATCAACACCCCTAAAGGAAACAGCACGACCAGAAGAAGGCACGAGACGACAACATCGAATGCGCGTTTCACCAACGCATAACGCAATGAAGAAGCTCGAATGATCGCCGCTGTCAACAGTGCCGAGGATCGATTCGGCACGCACAGCGTGATTCCTTCGTGTGGTAGAGTGGCGGCATTCGTTTCCTGATCCCACTCCGGGCCGATAGGCTCTACAAGTGTCAGAGCGCTTTTCCCTGGCATTCCCGATACCTCAGTAGCTTGTGATTCATGTGCCCCAGGGGCACGCCTCAGGGGTGACCGCCGGAGCGAGCTTCTTGACCTCGCAGCTTTGCCATGCAGTCAGCGGTTTTAAGGGAGTTCGCACGATGCGCGGTGTGTAAGCTTACTTTTGAAGATGACTAGGTTATCAGTAGAAATAGAACTCCATGACTTTCAGACACGTTGCCCCATCGCGCAAGGCTCTAGGTTTCCAAGGCAAACCCGCCAAGGCGCAGTTCTCTCTCTTTCCGGGCGCGCAATCGAGATGAGAAGTTCACTGGCTCCAGGTCATCTTCGTCCACTTCAAGCGAGATCGATTGCATGATCAGGTCGAGTGTTAACACCACCCTCAGATTGTTTTTCTTCCGCACCACAATTCCTTCGATCCCTGCCAGTGCGCCTTTGCAAATGCGTACTCGTTGACCGGTCAGAAGCAGGGGATGAGGCTCTGCACGAAGTGGATCAAGGCCGTTGCGGAGTGCTTCGATTTCAAACTCCGGCAGAGGGTTGAATTGAGCGCCCATGCCCCCGATGATCGACAAGACCCCTGGCACCTGAAGAACGGTGACGCGTTTGGGACGATCGATCCGAACGAAGAGATAACCGGGAAACAAAGGCAGCTCCAATGTTACGGTGGGCCTGTCCTTCCATCGGCGTTGCGCTCGATAGAGGGGCAAGAAGGACTCGATCTCTCGCTGCGCAAAGTGTTGCGCAACGCGTTTCTCATGCCGGCAAGTGGTATACACCGCAAACCAATGCCGGTCCAACGGTTGATCTGTTCCGGGGCTGGGACGAGGCGATGCATCCAGCACCTGGGCACTTTCACTCATGGCTTCGCCATCCTCACTTCAGGTGAGCTTTTTTCCACAGGCAAATGGACAGAAGGATCACCCCAAAAGAGGTCTTAAGGCGTTCGCACGCCCTCCGTGCCGTTCATTCGCCGATCTCGTTTGATTTGGCGGGCAACAAGTCTTGCAATGAGCAAATACCAGGTTTCAGATTGTTGTGACCGATTGTCGTTGTGACTGATTGATTGCGCACAGTACCCCAACCTGGAGGGAATACTCGCTTGCATCCGGTGCGCATCCAGTATGAGTCACATCTCAAGAGACGCAAAAAATGGCTTTTGAGTTATCCGGAGGTCCCAGTCGGAGTCCGAATAGACCGGCGCTGGAAGATCAGGAAAACAGGATCCAAGAAAGCCCCAAAGTTCTTGACAGATAGAAGCGCGGGAAATATGAGCGCCATATGCTCATATATTCACAAATTAGCCCTTGACAACTGGACAGCCCCTTCCCTATCTTTAGCAATTGGAAGGCGAGAGTGCTAGCACACTGGGCGTGAAACTGCTCAAGTCGAGGTTTCCTGCTCCCTCCAAGGCTCGCTGCACCCGTGTATCAGTAGCTTTTTCTCAACAAATCACTCAAAGACCGCGGCCGGGGCTCAACCCTTTCTGCGTGTTAAGGAGAATCAAAGCAATGGCAGCAACTTCTGTAAAAACGACCTTCACTCCGCTCCATGACCGTATCCTCGTCCGCCGTGTCGAAGAGGGCGAAACGGTTCGTGGGGGCATCATCATCCCCGACAGTGCAAAAGAGAAGCCGCAGGAAGGCGATGTGATTTCCGTCGGCAAAGGCAAATCCAACGACGAAGGCAAGGTCTTCCCTCTGGACGTCAAAGCGGGGGACAAGATTCTCTTCGGCAAGTACTCAGGCACCGAGATCAAGATCGACGGTGAGGAGTTCCTCATCATGCGCGAGGAAGAAGTCCTCGGCATCGTGAAGAAGTAAGTCAGCTACAGCTACCAGCTTTCAGCTTCTAGCTTTTTGCAACGCTGACAGATGAAATTGGCATTTCAAAACACAAGCTTTTGGGCTGAGAGCTAGAAGCTAGCAGCTAGAAGCTGAATTCGGAGAATTCAAGATATGGCAAAGCAAATTTTGCACGGTGAAGATTCCCGGCAGGCAATCCTGCGCGGCGTCAACACGCTGGCAGACGCGGTCAAGGCGACGCTCGGGCCCAAGGGCCGGAACGTTGTAATCGAGAAGAAATTCGGCTCCCCCACCATCACCAAGGACGGCGTGACAGTGGCCAAGGAGATCGACCTCAAGGATCCGATGGAAAACGTGGGCGCGCAGCTTGTGCGTGAGGTTGCTTCCAAGACCTCGGACGTGGCCGGCGACGGCACGACCACAGCGACAGTGTTGGCCCAGGCCATCTTCCGCGAAGGCGTGAAGACGGTGGCGGCAGGCGCGAATCCGACGGCCCTGAAGCGCGGCATTGACAAGGCCGTGACCACCATCATCGGCACCCGAGACAAGGACGGCAAGTGGACCGAGGGCGGAGCTCTTGGCAAACTTTCCAAGCCCGTCGACGAGGGTTCCGTGGCCCAGGTGGGCGCGATTTCGGCCAACGGCGATCAGGAGATCGGCGACATCATTGCTCATGCCGTCAAGGTAGTGGGCAAGGACGGCGTCATCACCATCGAAGAGTCGAAGACCATGCACACCGGCCTGGAAACGGTCGACGGCATGCAATTTGACCGCGGCTATCTTAGCCCCTACTTCGTGACCGACGCTGAGCGTCTCGAAGTAATTCTCGATGAGCCCTACATCCTGATCTACGAAAAGAAGATCAGCGCCATGAAGGACCTTTTGCCTCTTCTCGAGCAGGTTGCACGGGGCGGCAAGCCGCTCTTGATTATCGCTGAAGACGTCGAGGGTGAAGCACTCGCGACACTTGTGGTGAACAAGCTGCGCGGCACCCTGAACGTGGCAGCCGTCAAGGCTCCTGGCTTTGGCGATCGCCGCAAGGCCATCCTGGGCGACATTGCCGTTCTCACCGGCGGCAAGGCCATCACCGAGGATCTCGGCATCAAGCTCGAGAGCGTCAAGCTCGAGGACCTGGGCAAGGCCAAGCGCATCACCATCGACAAGGACAACACCACCATCGTCGACGGCGCCGGCAAGCCCTCCGAGATCGAAGGCCGTGTCAAGGAGATCCGTTCGCAGATCGAGAAGACGACCTCCGACTACGACAAGGAAAAGCTGCAGGAGCGGCTGGCCAAGCTGGTCGGCGGCGTTGCCATCATCAAGGTCGGCGCAGCCACCGAGACCGAGCTCAAGGAGAAGAAGGCTCGCGTCGAAGATGCTCTGCACGCCACGCGCGCAGCAGTCGAGGAAGGCATCGTCCCCGGCGGCGGCGTGGCCCTGGTTCGCGCCATGCCGGCGGTTTCCGACGCTGATCAAGACGCTGGAAGGCGACGAGAAGATCGGTGCACAGATTGTGCTCCGTTCGCTCGAAGAGCCACTGCGCCAGATCGTCGCCAATGCCGGCGAAGAGGGCGCCGTGGTTGTGGCCAAGGTTCTTGAGTCAAAGGACCCGCACTACGGCTACAACGCAGCCACGGGCATCTTCGAGAACCTGGTGAAGGCCGGCGTCATCGACCCCACCAAGGTCACCCGCACCGCTCTGCAGAATGCAGCTTCCATCGCCGGTCTTGTTGCTCACCACCGAAGCTCTGGTGGTCGAGATCCCCGAGCCCAAGTCAGCCCCGGCTGGCGGCGGACACGGCGGCGGCATGGACGGCATGTACTAAAAACAAGGTCCAGCTTCTGCTGGCAAGAAAAGAGCCGCCTTCGGGCGGCTCTTTTTCATGGCCCCCGTTTCTCGACCTTTCCGCTGCGATCTCTCTATAACAAAATGGAGAATGTCGGCCCATTTCACACTAGAGTAACCTATATTTAGATTACTACCAGGTAGGGGGTAGGGGGTGGGCATTTTTCCCGTCGCAAAAAAACCGCCCTTGCAGAGTGGCGCTGATTTCGATGGTACGCAGATCACGGAAATTATCTGCAACGATTTTCGTTTCCACATCTGCGTTTTTGTGTCCTTCGTTACCTTGCCATTCAAGATTGCGTCCCGGAGGGACGAATCGAAAATAGCCCTGGGTGAAACCCGGGGAAAGCAGGCGCAATCCCAATTCGCGCCCCGTAGGTGGCGCAGCGACCCGCCTGGCTGAAGTTTCCCCATCGGCGGTGACTCGACCGGAACTGCAAATTCGTTCGGGGAGAAGCCACTTGTGCAGGGCTGTGTCCACCAATCAACTTGGACTCCGTTGCTCATTGGACGGACGGCGGATTCTCGAATTGCTTTACCGTCTCATCACGCCTGTATCTCACTGACGCAACTTCGCTCTTACGCAGATGTATAATTATTGGTCCTCATTAGACACAAGCCCCTCGTCCCCTTCGACCGCGCGAATGTCGCAGAAGACAGGATTGAGGCTTGTGTGAAGCATGTTTGCTGCTTAGCTCTCACCACTGATCGTCGATCTAAATACCGCTCAATTGTGAATGCGGTCGTTGTCATCGTCTTTCTTCTACTTGGAGGGATACAGGGTTGCGGGGGAGGCGGAAGGGGCAACGGCAACAGCAATCCGACACCACTGATTGCACCGTCCGGCCTTTCGTATAGCCAGCCTGCCATAGCCGCCACGATGAATCATGCTGTGACCGCTGATGTTCCGACAGTTACGGGTACAGTTGATTCGTATACTGTCGCGCCCGCGCTGCCGGCAGGGCTGTTTCTGAACAGTTCAACCGGTACTATCTCCGGCACCCCAACTGCTATTTCGGCAAAGACCTCCTACACGGTCACGGCCGCCAATGCCAGCGGGTCAACGACTACGACGATTCAGATCACGGTGAGTTTGCCCCTCTCACCTACGGATCTGTCTTATGACCAGCCAGCGATCGATGCCGCAACAGGCCAGGCAATTACTCCAGATGTGCCCTCGGTTACAGGCACAGTCGATTCGTATACTGTTGCGCCTGCGCTCCCTGCCGGGCTGAGTCTGAGCGGTTCCACCGGCATCATTTCCGGCACCCCCACAGCCCTCACGCCGCTTACCTCGTACACCGTGACCGCATCCAATGCGAGCGGCTCCGTCTCGGCAGCGATTCTGATTTCGGTAACTGTCCCACTGCCGGCACCTACCGTCATTGGATATCCGCAAACGGTGATTTCGACGTATGTTGACCAGGAGATTACGCCGGATATTCCCGGGACGGCTGGTACGATCACCCGCTATAGTGTCAGTCCTGCGCTGCCGGCGGGCCTGAGTATGGATCTTTCCACCGGCGTAATATCCGGCACTCCAACTGCGGAGGCTGCGCAAGCAACTTATGTCGTAACGGGTTATAACTCCGGTGGCAGCATCACTGCCGCCGTCAGTCCGAAAATCACGGTCACTACGACGCCAAATATTTTGCTGCAGCTCGGGAATCCATACCTGATCAACACACTTGAATTTGCGAACTCCAGAGTGTTCAGCCAGGACTACTCTGGGTTCTGGATATTGCGGGATTACACATCTGGTGCGATCTTGGCCAGCGGCGATGCCGGCCTCGGTGGTTCGAGTGTTGCCGGCTTCTCTATCCCGGGCCCCGTTACGGATATGTATGCGATACGGTCACCTCAGGCGTTAGCGCTGTCCGGCGGGACGATTGCGATTGGAATTCCGGGCGGAGTTCAAGTGCGATCGTCTTCGGATGGCCACGTTCTCAGCACGATAGTTTCCCCAGGTTTTCAATCGGACCAGAATGGTGTTTTGTCGGAGAGTGACTCCTGGCAGCTCGCGTCCGATGGAAGTTACATCTCCGTGGAAGGCCAGTCGGGGCTCTACGTCTATACACCAGACGGAAAGATCGTTTTCTCAAAATCAGGGGACTACAAGCACTCTTTGAACTCGAACCTGAGCCCATCCTTCTTTGCGGCCCCTGGTCAGGTGCAGGTTGCCGATGGACCGGCGGGCGATAGCAATATCGCGTTCATCTCAGTGCCCAGCGGCATTTCCACACTCAGTGCTCCATACGACGGGCAGTCTCAGTTTTTTGAAGGCTGGTTTGCGGATGGCGCAGGTTTTTTTGCGGCTACCGACGTCGTGCCTTATGCGGTGATGACTTACTCCAGCTCCGGCGTTCCTCTAGGGACTGTTCCAGGGGGGGGCGGGAAAATTGGAGGGATGGGCAAGTGGGTGTGGACCTTTGGAGCAAATCAACTATCCATTTATCCGGCTGGAAGCGCGACGCCGGCAATGACTGTGTCCGGTGTTGACCGATATTTCATCGCTGGGACGATCCTCGCGACTTCTGCTTCTTCCTCGCAAATCAGCATAATTGATCTATCGAGTGCCACTCTCACGAGGACCAACTACACGATCCCCCCTCTGGTCAACAAGGCAGGTTCCCCCGTATTGGGTTCATTCGCTGCGGCCTCGAATGCTGAGTGGGTAGTTGAATTCGCCTTCCAAGGTGTAATCCTTGATGGGACAAGCTTGTCGTCGGGCAGCAGCCCACGAACCTTCGGAAACGGCTTAGCTCTAAGCATCACAGGCGGCGCAGGACGGGCCGCGGTCGCCACTGGAAGCGGACAAATTTACTACTTCGATCCTTCGGATACAACGCCGGAAGGGTCGATCAGCCTCACAAGCGAAGCGCTGGAACTCTCCACGGACGGGTCTTTACTCGCCGCTTCCTCTCAGGATGGCACCTTGCTCAACATCTATTCAATCCCATCCGGAACGGTCAGCTACGCCTTCTCCTATCCTGCGACCGGTCTGTTGTCTGGATTCACCCTATCCGGCTCAGGTACAACCCTCGGCCAAATCCAGGGCAGCACTCTCGAGGTTACGCCGATCTCGGGTACTCCAGTCATCTTGTCACTCACGCCTTCACCCTCCACCACTGTGCTGCTTTCGCCAGATGGAACGCTGGCCGCAGTGAATAGGTCCACCGGCGGGCTGTACCCCGCCCTAACGGTTGCGGTCTACCTGAACGGTCAACAAATCTCAACTATTTCGGGTGCCGCGGTTGGCTGGATCGACAATAGCCGATTGCTGGTCAATTCTTATGGCTTGGTGCCCCCTGTTGTGATGCGTCTCTCCTATACCGGCTGCGCGATTTACAGCCCAACGGGGACTGTGCTTGGCGCTCCCCCTTTGCCAGAGTTGGGGAGCATTCAGCCAGTAACATCCGATACGGTATATGCTCCAGGCCAGAATGCAATCTACTCACTCACAACCGGGCAAACAACTTGGACTAACCCTTACCTAGCGGGCACGGGCGGCGCGATCGCAAGCCCATACGTCGTCTTCGAATCGGAGGGCCGGGTGATCGCGGTCAAGTATTGATTGGAATGGTTGATCCACACGCTTCATCGTGGCGCTCGACGGGCAGCCCGCGCTTGGTCGGTTCCGGTTGGATCGTGGTCGATTGGGAAGTTTCGGCCTGTTGTGCCAAGGAGCCGTCGTCAGGCGGCTCCTTTTGCTTTCGCACCTCAATAATGCACTGGCGAAATTCCTTGCAGCAGGAACTCATAGCGCGCACGCACGGTTGACGGTCCCGACGTGATCGGGTTGTCAAGGTGGATCAGTTCATGGTCGGCGCAATACTTCGGCCATGCGGGCACATCCCCGACCATTCGGATCGCCGGTCTTGGCGAAGTTGGTCCAGTAGCTCATCATCTCGTCGCTCAGCTTGCGGTCTTCCGGACGCCACACCGCGCCGGGCCTCGTGTCCAGCGTGCCGAAGACGTATTCGATGTCGTCGGAGTGGAAGGCAAACGAGCCGGGATGAAATTTGCTGGGCGGCGCGGCCAGTTCGAAGTGATAGCGATAGACCGGCGCGTCGCCCGTCTTGCGCTGCGCCTCGATCCACTTCCAGGTGCCGAAGGCGATGAAGGCGTCGCTGCCGTAGTCGATGGCCGAGCGCAGCGCCTGCTCGTCGGTGTCGCCGGGATAGAGCGTGAGAAACTCCGCGGCGCGATCCTTGAACATCTCTGTCCGCCTTCGCCTTCCATTTCTCCACGGTCATGCCCCGCCAGGCAGAAGAGCTACCCTCGTCGCGATTCCAGCCCGCCAGCAGCGGCACGTGCGCCTGCTTGCCCGCGGCGTAGGTGTCCGGCACCGGCTCGGTCAGAAACTTGCCGTCGACATCCGGCGGAAAGCCGATCTCCCCTTGGCTTCTGGCCGCTTCAAGAATCTTGTCGGTGGGCAGTGCGCGCAGCTCGGCAAGCGATTTGACGCCGAGCGAATCCACCCACGCGCCGTCCTTCTTGGCGCGCGCGGCCACGCGTTTCGCCGCCCAGTTCACGGCGCTCGGAAACGCCGCGCCGCTCTCGCCAATCGCCTTTTGGAACAGCCCCTGCGCCATCGGCGAAGCCATCAGCGTGCTCACCGCAAACGACCCGGCGCTCTCGCCGAAGATGGTCACGTTGTCGGGATCGCCGCCGAAGTTCTCGATGTTTGCCTTGACCCAGTGCAGCGCGGCCACCATGTCCATCAGGCCGTAGTTCCCTGCCGAGCCATTTGCCCTCTTTGGCCAGGTCGGTCGTCGCCAGAAATCCGAAGACGCCGAGCCGGTAGTTGATGGTGACCAGCACCACGCCCTTGAGCGGCAGAAAATCGCCGTTGTGCCGCGGCTCCGAACTGGCGCCGCCCGAATAGCCGCCGCCATGAATCCAGAACATCACCGGCAGCTTGCTCTTGTCTGGTCGCATCGGCCGGCGCATAGACATTCAGGAAAAGGCAGTCCTCGCTCGGGCCCGCGTCCTGAAAAACCATGTCGTCGAAGACGCGACCCTGCGCGCAGTGCGCGCCAAACTTGGTCGCGTCGCGCTTGCCCTTCCACTTCGCCGGCGGCTCAGGCGCCTTCCAGCGCAGGTCGCCCACCGGCGGCGCGGCATAGGGCAGCCCAGAAACGCCCTCACCTTGCCGTCGTTGATGGTCTTGCCCTGCGACCTTGCCCTGTTCGGTCTTCACCGTCAGCGAATCGGCATTGCGCAACACCCGGACGAACCCAGCAACATTCCCATCCCCGCCAGAGCACACAAAATCTGCATCCCAATCTGCATTCGAAAATCCCCCGCGGAATACGTTATCAGGACGGCCGCACCGTCGGAGTTGCAGAACTCTCTTGAGCAGTCGTCAGGAGTCAGCATCTCCGGCGCCAGCAGATCGGCCATCGTCTCGCGCCGGCGAATCAGCCGCGCCTTCGCGCCCTCCACCAGCACCTCGGCCGCGCGCGGCCGCGTGTTGTAGTTCGAGCTTTGCGCCATGCCGTAGGCGCCGGCATCGAGCAGCGCCACCAGGTCGCCCGGCTCAACGGGCGCAGCTTGCGGTCGCGCGCAAAAAAGTCGCCCGTCTCGCACACCGGCCCCACCACATCCACCGACCGCGCTCTTCCCTGCGCGCCGCCGCACCGGCACAATCTCGTGATGCGCCTGGTAGAGCGCCGGACGGATCAGGTCGTTCATCGCCGCATCGGTAATCACGAAGGTCTTTTTGCCGTTGCGCTTCACCTGCAGCACGCGCGCCACCAGCGCTCCGGCCTGCGCCACCAGAAACCGCCCCGGCTCCAGCAGCAGCCGCCCCTCAAATCCGCCCAGCGCCTGCTCAACCGCCGCGGCGTACTCGCGCACCTTCGCCGCCGCGTCGAAACTGCCGCCGTGATAGTCGATGCCCAGCCCACCGCCGGCATCGACGGCTTGCAGCGCAATGCCTTCGCGCTCGCAAGCTGCCGCACCAGCTTGTTCACCCGCTCCATCGCCGCGCCAAACGGCTCCGCCGAGCGAATCTGCGAGCCGATGTGCACGCTGACGCCATGCGCCTCAAGCCAGCGATTCCCTGCCGCGCTCTTGTAAATCCTCAGCGCCTGGCGAATGTCGATGCCGAACTTGTGCTCGCGCAGTCCGGTCGAAATGTAAGGATGCGTCTCGGCAAAAACATCGGGATTCACGCGCAGCGCAAAGCGCGCCCTTGTCTTCAGCTTGCGCGCGCGCGCGGCCAGCAGCTCCAGTTCCGCTTCGCTCTCCACGTTGAACTCGAGAATTCCCGCCTGCAAGAGCGCAGGTCGATCTCCGCCGCCGTCTTGCCCACGCCGGAAAAGACCACGCGGCCCACAGCCTCCGGCGCAGCCGCAATCACCCGCTCCAGTTCGCCGCCGGAGACAATGTCGAACCCCGCCCCACGCTCCGCCAGCAGCTTCAAAATCGCCAGCGCCGAGTTGGCCTTCACCGCGTAGCAGACCAGGTGCTCGCGCCCCGCGAGCGCCTGCTGAAACATCGCCAGCCGCTCAACAATCTGGTCGGCCGAATAGACGTAGAGCGGCGTGCCGAACTTCCGCGCCAACGTCTCAAGCGAGACCTTGCCGCAGTGCAAAGCGCTCTTTGGCTGCGGATAAAGAAACGGTCGGGATGAAGGAATCGAAGTTGTGCTCAAGATAGGCTTTCCAATGGGGAGATGTGCTTCTTTGAGCCTATCGCATTTCGCCGCCGGTCTACGCTGCACGCTTCAGTTGCCGACGAGCCGTAGCCACTCCGCCATCAGCCGAGCCACCTTCTGCGGCTGCTCATACGCGGCAAAGTGTCCGGCGTCTGGGCAGCAGATGAAACTCGCATCCTCCCGGCGCAGCTTTGTAGGCTTCCATCTCCGCCGGCGTCGTGGTGGGATCTTCGCCTCCGGCAATCGCCAGCACGGGAACCTGAATGGTGCTCACCGTCGGAACAGAATCCGGCCGCGTCGCCAGCCCCGCCTGCACGGCGACCAGCGCCTCGGGGGTTATCGTCATGCGGGCTCGCAGCTCCTGCCACAATCTCGCGGACGCCGCGACCGTGCCGTCGCGCCAATGACGCTTTGCGCCATGCCGTCGAAGAGTGCGCTCGTCCCACCCGCTCGCGCCAGCGCAATCGTGGCGGCACGCTTTGCCAGATTCGCTTCGGCGTCAGGCTGCGGCTTCGAGCACACAATGGCCAATCCCCGCATCCGCTCCGGCGCCCGCCGCCACAACTCCATCAGCACATATCCGCCAATGGAGCAACCGGCAAACACCGCCTCGGTTAATCCAAGATGATCCATCAGCGCAAGAAGATCGGCGGCAAGCTGCTCCATGGTCAGAACCGGCGCATCGGGACACACGCGCAAATCCGCCTACGGGCAAGTTTGCGCCCAGCTCCGACTCGCCATGTCCCCGCAGGTCGGGAACAATGGCGCGTACCCCGGCCAGCTCGTCCACCAGCGGACGCCAATAATCCTGATCGAGCGGCGTAGGGTGCAGAAAAACCACAGGCAGCCCCGATCGCCGCTGTCGCGATAACTCAGGCGGGCGTCATTGGATTCATACGAGCCCTTCATAGGTTAGGAGGATACGCGCCCGGCAGGCCAAGCGGCTCCTCGGGAATTCCGATCCAGCCCGCAAGATACGCTATTCCGACCAAACCGCCGGATCCGAAGAACCCAACGACCGTCAGTATGCGAACCACCGTTACATCCCATCCGTACGTCTGAGCCAGCGCCAGGCAGACACCCGCAATCTGGCGGCCTACACGCGGACGAACCAGCGGTCTGCCGGGCATGGCCGACGATGCGGCCACCACCGTTCCGCAACTCGAACAGAAGCGCGCGCCCGGCGGCAATGCCGTTCCACAGCGATGACAATACAAGGCCATTGTGCGACCCCCTCTTCCATGCTAAATATACGAGACTCAGCCTGGTAAGGTTCCCTTTGAAGGTCCGCGGGTTCCCAGCCATTGTGCAAAAAGCGCGCAATGGATGGGGCATGGATTTCTGTTAACACTTGGGCCGAGAATGCTCTTGAGCGTCTCGATACCGACTAGCCTCGATACGGGCTGTGCAGATGCTTTTTTGCCGTGTCGGCTCGCGAGGTATTCGGCCCGGCGGAGATCGCGGCCTGGTAGTCATTGACCGCCTGCTGGCGTTCGTTGTTCAGGTCCCGGCATTCGCCGCCGCCGAGAAATGACCGGATCTTCAGTTCGGCGCCCACATTCCTCGCCCGCGCCGCCTGCTCATACGCCTGCGCCGCCTCGCCATAGTGCCGCTGGCCACGCAACGCATCGCCCAGTCCAAAATAGGTCAATTCCAGCCGCGCCTCAGCAAAATATCCGGGCTTGGCGCTGTCCGCCAGAATCCTTCGATACGCGTCGACCGCAGCCATTCCCTCTCCCGCGTCCTTGCGCAGGTTGGCCTCTTCGAGGCAAAACAGGTAGTCGCGGGGATATTGCTTGATCAGGGTCTGTACCACACGGATCGCTTCATTGTAGCGGCCCTCACGTCGCAGGAAGAGAGCGATCACGGTGCGCGCCTCGACGCTTGTCGTGACTCCGCGAGCGCCATCGTCATGCAGCATTTCAAGCCCGCGGCTCTTCGATCCCGTGATGCCGGCAACCCCGATCAGCAGCTTGAACGGCCACGGCAACGCCCCGACCACGTACTCGTACACGCCCACGACCAACTTCGCGTCGATGTAATCCGGATCGAGTTGCAGAACGTGCGTTTCGTCGTCCTTGGCCTTGGAGGCGAGTCGAAATGCTCCGCCAAAGCTCCGCTCCACCATGGCCAGGTAGGTACACTTCAGGCTGCGCGCCCATCCGCGGGCATAGAGAGCGTCCACGTCCTTTGCATTCTGGCTGAGCCGCCAATCGGCCTCGTGAATGGCTTCGTCGGCAAGCCCCAGAATGCGATCCCGTGTTTTGGGATCTTCCTGCGTCGCGTGGCGTCCCGTCAGGAACCCGTCATTCGCGTAAAACGTCGTATCGAGCAGATCGAGCCGATAGAGCTCTTGAAACAGCACCGCATTCAACAGCAGCGCCGTGGCCTGCGGGTCACCCGGATGCTGCGCATGAAAGCGTTCGAACCGCTCCACAGCCCCGGGGTAGTCGAGGTTGTAAAAGTGCGCATACGCGTCACGCACCAGGGGATCTCGATTGAGCGGATTGGTGTGCACCTCTGAAGCCCAACCCGCAAGCGCAGTCCCGAGCAAAATTGCCGCACATCCTGCAAGCCGTAGCAGGAATTTCGCCGTCTTCAACCGCTATCTCCTTATCAGTCTCATGACAGATTGCCCTACGCCTGCAATGGCAGCCTCCCCGATGACCTTTTCATCGAATCGGTTCGGGCTGGTTTCTCTAAAAACTTTCGCCATAAAAGGGAAACCCGATGCGTTTGACGTTAATCAGAACAGTAGATTTTCCGGGCCACCTCTCGCGCACAAATTGCGCAGAACGCCAACCCATCACCAGCCGGATGAAGGAATGCTGCAATGGATCGCATCGAAATGCTCGGGCTTCTAGTGAACCAGGCTCAGTTTAACGGATTCGAGTTCCGGCGTTGGTTTCAATCCAACATCCGGCCTACGTTTCCCGGCAGCGAACAGGCTCTCGTCCTTATGGAAGAGGAAGGCCGCTACTACAGTCTGCTCTTCTCCCACGATTTCGCGAAGTGTTTCTGGAGAACCGGCGCGCTCATCAGTTTCAGCGTTCCATCCATCACCTATCCCAGGGTCAACAGCAGGGGCGAAGTGATTCAGGTAACGCGCAAGCCTTTCACGCGGCGCACGATCAAGCCCGATGTATGGAAGTATCATCTGCGCCAGATGGCCATCTCCGACGATCCCATTGCCTATCTCTGCCGCTTTCTTCCCGCGCCGGTTCAGACCCGGATGGCGGCTAACCGCGCCGAACGCTAAATTGGCACAGGCATAGGCACAAAAGATTCGACAAATGCGGTAGCATGCAGGTATGCCCAATCTGGAGCGGCTGAATCCTTCTCTCGCCTCTTCACGCCCCACTGTTTTAGACCCCATGGAGCAGGCTCGCCGTCGCCTGATCGTTGCGCTGGACGTCCCCCATGCGAGCGCCGCCACTGAGCTCGTTGACCGCCTTGAGAATACCTGCCAATGGTTCAAGGTCGGGCTCGAACTCTTCATCGCCGCCGGTCCGGCTGTCCTTGAGCCTCTTCTGGCGCGCGGATATTCCGTCTTCCTCGACTTGAAGCTCCATGATATTCCCAACACGGTGGCAGGAGCGGTGCGTTCCGCCGCCGGTCTCGGGGTTCGCATGGTCACCTTGCACGCCGCAGGCGGCCCGGCCATGCTGGCTGCCGCCCGTGCTGCCCTCGAGGGAGTAGCCGATCCGCCCGAACTACTTGCCGTCACGGTGCTTACCAGCATGGATGCAGCCCAGGTAAGCGCGGTCGGGGTCGATCGTTCGCCCGCGGAACAGGTTGAGTTGCTCGCGCGCATGGGCCTCGACGCCGGAATTCGCGGCTTCGTCTGCTCGCCGCAGGAAGTTGCAGCCCTTCGCGCACTCACCGGTCCTGAAGGCGTGCTGGTCATACCCGGCATCCGCCCCGCAGGGGCCGGCCTCGGCGATCAGAAACGCGTTGCCACGCCAGCCTCGGCTCTTCGGGAGGGCGCCAGTTACCTCGTCGTCGGCCGCCCCATCACAGCGGCACCCAATCCCGCCGAGGCCGCCGAGGCAATCCTGAAAGAAATGGCTGGGGCGCTTTAGCAGTGCGTATGCTACCCGCGACCGCAAAGCATTACCGGTCTTCGATTCCTGCGGAGGCCAAGGAGCGCGTCACCGCCAGGCACATTAAAAGTCGACGGAGATACAAGACTGAGTATTGGATAGATGGGAAACTCGTCGGAACTCGCTTCTTCGATGAAGCCGGACGCATACAAACGGAAAACCCGCTGAGGAATGGGTCGCTTCACGGGACCATGTACTGCTTCGATAGCCCCGACCAGCTTGGATTTGCTGAGCCGTACGTCAATGGACTCGCACACGGTATCGCGCGCCAATGGTCACAAGACGGCAAACTGCTTGGGACCTACAAGATGAAACAGGGCAGCGGGGTGGACCTTTGGCGGGCGCGCAAGAATTGGGGGACCGGGCTCACATACCTGAGCGAGGCTCGCTACCTAAGAGACGGGAAACGGCACGGCTTCGAATGGTGGTTGAACGAAGATCAACGAAGCGTTTGGGAGGAGCGCCATTTCCAGTTCGATCAGCTGCACGGGATCGAGCGAATGTGGAACAGTGAGGGCAGGCTGAAGCGGGGATTTCCGAAATATTGGGTGAACGGTTCGCGCGTCACGAAGCGGCAATACGTACGTGCCTGCGCCAGCGACGCGACCCTTCCGACCTTTCGGACATCGCAAAATCGCCCTCAGAGGCGCTTCCCCCCGGAGATCATTTTGAGTGGTTCCTAGTGTGGCGGCTCACGCTTATTCTTGAATACATGCCAAACAGAGAAGCCCGGCAGGTCTGCCGGGCCTCTCCATAATCCGAAATCTCAACTAAAACTTAAAGTTTCTCGTAGAAATCACACGCAGAGCAGGAGATATAGACTCCGCCCGGAATTCCGCGCTCGCGGTCCTTTACGCGCTTCACGATGCGCGTCGGCTTGCTGCACTTGGGACAGTCGGTCGACTTCGTCGTGTCCATTACCTTCTTGCGATCACCTGTTTTGGCAATTTTGGCCATCGGTTCTGTTGTTTCTCCTTCTTGGGGGTGTCTCTGCTCACACGCGCGACATGGTGCGCGCGGCTTCAACGGCGCGGTCATTCACTCGCCTCACCCGGCAATTTGAAGGCCTGGAGGCAGCGGGACTCGCTCGCTTCAGTTTACATGAATCATGGAAACGCCGGTTGGCCACGCCGTCTCTTCCGCATCGACCTGCGGTTCGATAGACTGCTTTGGTCCGTCTTGCGTAGACAAATATGCACGTTTTCTCTGGGCAGCTTGCTTCCGCTGCTCCGATCACCAGCCTTGGCGTTTCCACACGAAAGGAAAATACGCTTCATGTCATGGGTAATGGACCCCCGTCCTACGGGCCGCTCGGCAGTGAATCATAGACTGCTCATTCTGGCGTTGATCGCGGGCACGGCGGCTTTCTGCGCGCCGTCGGCAACCAGCGAGACCAGTTCGTTTCACCCCGGCGGCATTCAACTCGACACGGATGGAAAGCCGATCAACGCGCACTGGACGAGCATGTTGAACTATCGCGGCGTCTACTACTGGTTTGGGGAGCGAATGGAGGGCAAGACAGTCGATCAGCATGTCCCGCTGACGGGGCTGGCCTGCTACTCTTCGCGGGATCTCTACCACTGGAAAAATGAAGGCATCGTGCTGCCGGCGGTGACCAGCGATCCGTCGAGCGATCTGGCACTGGGCAAATATGTGGAGCGCGCCAAGGTGGTGTATAACCGGCAGACCCACAAATTTGTGATGTGGCTGCACGTGGACTCGAAAGACTACAGCTACGCGAGGGCCGGTGTGGCTGTGAGCGATCGCCCTACCGGGCCCTACAAGTATCTGGGCAGCATGCGCCCAAACGGTTCCGAAGTCCGCGATATGACGCTGTTTCAGGACGATGACGGTAAGGCCTACCTGGTCTATGCCTCGGAACAGAACCGCACCATGCACATCGATCAACTGAGCGACGACTATCTCAAGCCCAACGGCGTTTCGACCCGCGTCTTCATCGATCAATTTCGCGAGGCGCCAGCCGTCTTCCGCCTCGGAGGCAAATACTTTCTCCTGAACTCGAAATGCGCAGACTGGAGGCCGAGCGCGGCCTTATACGCCGTTGCGCCGTCAATAATGGGTCCCTGGAAAGTAATGGGAAATCCTGCGACGGGCCAGGACTCGGAGATCACCTTCAATTCGCAGAGCACCTATGTTCTTCCCGTCGCCGGACACCCCGGCGCGTTCATCTTCATGGCGGATCGCTGGAACTCTGACAACCTGGAGGACTCGCGTTATATCTGGCTGCCGATCAGCGTCAATGGAGATAGGGTGGAGATTGAGTGGCACGACAAGTGGAATCTTTCAGTTTTTAACAAAGATGCTTCATCGGGCGGCCGGTAGCCGCGTTCGATGTCCTTGGCCTGCTAACAGGCCCTAACCGCATCCCGGTTACACGGGAAAGCCGCGCCGGGCAGCGCGGCTTCTCCTTTTTGTTACACTCGCTGGCTCCTATTGCGGCTGGCTGCTATCCGGGGCCGGCTTGTTTGCCGGAGGCTGCGATGCATTGGGTTGCGCGCCGCTGCTTGCCGCCGGTTGCGAGCCGGCTGCCGGGGTTTGTCCCGCCGGCTGCGCGGGAGCCTGGCTGTCCGGGGTCGCACTCGAGTCGTCATCCGGTTTCTGCTTCGGGAACTGCACCGGCTTCATCGCGCCGACTCGGGAATTCTTGCTGTTATCTGTCGGCAAGCGTTTCGCCCGGCGCGCGCAGAGCTGGGCGGCGCGTTCGGCGCCTGCGTATCGGGATTGCGCTGCACGTCACCCATTTGAACGGTATGGGTTGTGGTCGCGCTGATCGGGATCAGCGGAGTGCCGTCGGTCCGCATCATCCCTTCCACTTCGTCCTGTGTCAAAAATCTCCAGCGGGTTTGCCCACCGCGGCCACTTCGACTTTAATCACGCGGTTGCCGTTGATTCTCACAAAGTCCACATCTTCGGGCGGCTTGCCGTAGACCCAGATCTCGACGGCATCTGGCCATCCATCTCGCGGATCTTGCTCTCCGGGTGTCCTTTGGCATACAGCACCATGTCCGTGCTCATGCCGACCATCACGTGGTGATCGAGAATCGCCTGTTTCAGTGACGGCGGCAGCGTGTCAGTGAAGGCCTGGATCGGCGTCTTCACTTCAAACGAGATCAGGGGCGCCAGCAGTGCCTCTACGTCTTTGCCGGTCAGTTCAGGAACGTCGTGCTGGAATGTCCAGCGTCAGCCGCGAACCTGTCGGGCCACCTCGCCCGTCAGTCCGGCACGACCGGGTTCGTCATATCGGGACCACCCATGCCGATCTGGATATGGCGCAGAAAGCGATGCTTTGCATCCGGCCCGCCGTTGATCTTGAAAGACTGATTTTCGTCTTGTCGATCTTCACGTCGGAGAGGACCAGCCGGTCTCCCGGCTTGGCGCACAATCCATTGGCAGTGACCATATTCAAGGTAGGCTTCTCCAGCCGGGTTCCATCTCCCCATTCGCCACCAGCGTCAGGCCCTTATGGCCGCCTGGAAATCGGGCGCATGGCGAACCCCTGGTCCGCCTCAAGAAACCGGATCAGGTCCAGGCGTGTCTTGGCGTCCAGTTGATTTTGCGGCAGCGGAACATTGGTGGGCTTGATCTGCTGAAAGCGCCGGTCTACCGTTCCCGACGCGCCCCCGGTCGTCGCATTTCCGTGCGTATCGATGGTGATAACCTGCGCCGATGCATAGCCGGCCGGCATCATCAACGCCAACGCGCAAAGGCTGGCAATGCGCAGTGAACCGGGAGAGAAGCTCGCGCGTCGAACAAGCTTCCGGCTTAAATGAGCTCCGTGGACTGAAAGCGACCTCTTCATGGGAACCTCCCATGGCAGCTTTATGCGATGAGCAAACAATAGTTCCGTTCAAGCGGAAAGGTCAAATCAGATTTGACGCGGCGCAAAAGTAATGAGGTTGCACCTAGGTTTTTGACCGCGTGATTTCGTGCTTCACCCCCGAACTGAAAGACGTTCAGGGCCCCGTTCGCTCAGAATGACAGCCAGTTTTGTTGCGTATTTCAGACTCAGGACACTAGAAGCTGTCTCATAAATGGTCTAGCACCGCGAAAGACGTCCCTCAGGGGCTAAAGCCCAGCGATTTACGCGACGTTTGCGGCACGACTAAAGTCGTGCCCTTTTGCAAAACCATTTATGAGACAGCTTCTAGGCCCTAATCGTGCTCAACGGGAATCAGCCGGAAGATCCGGCGAACTCCCGTCTTCTGCCTTGGATGCCGGCGACGGGCTCGCGGGTAGTATCTGCACCAGCGAAGGAGTCGCGGATTCCGAGGTTCCCATGGCAGACTCGTGCTGACGCTTCGCCGCGGCGTCCAGATCGACCGCGATTCCCCCCGGCACAATCACCGGCGCGTTGTAGCGAAAATCCAAATCGCGGGTCACGCGGTAGACCACCGGCATCATCGCCAGCAGGACGAAGAACGTTACCCAGCTTCCATCGAGGCCATAGCCGCCGCCGGTAATCCAGAATGGCCCCATCGGATTGCCCTCGACCACCGACGAGTGGCTGCTGACTCCGCTCACTGTGAGACCGAAGATCAACGCCCGGCTGGCCTTCCATCCGAAGTTCAGACCCCAGCTCAGCCATAGCGCCCGGGTTCGCAGATAGGCCATCGAAAGCAGCAACGCGAAGACCACGGATACCGCGATACTGGCGTGATTCGAGCCGGGTTGCAATGCCTGCACAATGGCGTAGAAGATGGCATATCCCAGCGACGCCCCAATCGGCCCCACTGCTGCCGCAAAGCGCTGAAATCCGTAGCCGCGAAAGGCCACTTCTTCTACCAGCGCGGCCAGCGCAAAGAATACCGCATCGGCCAGCAGCCATCCCCAGGCGGAGGGCTGCAGGACCAGCACAATGGCAATGCCTCCGGCCACCATCAGAGGCAGAACGCAAATCACCGCGGCCGCCCAGCCCACCGCCAGTCCGATTCCGGCTTCGCGCGGCCAACCCAGGCCGGCGCGGCAATCCCTGTTCGCTGACTGGATGCTTCTGGCGATCGAGGAGGATACCAAAAGCCGCATAGCCCAGCACCAGCAGAAACAGGAGCATGCCCTGTTCAAGCAGCGACATCCACGCGTCGTTCGCCAGCCCAGCGGCGCTGCGATGCGCCACTGAGCGCGCGAGAAAGAAGTAGATGACCGCCGCGACAAACTCGAGATAGGCGCGCAGTCGTCCGCCCGACAAAGGGAGGTGTACTCATCGGCTGCTCCCGGCAACGCACCACGGCGTCGACCCGCATTGGCTCGTCGTCGCCGGATGGACGTCGCGGGTATCGCCGACCTGATGCAAAAGCCGATGCGCCAACAGAGCTAGCCTTCCGTATAAAACTGGGCGATCTTGCGGAACTTCTCCTGGCGGGCGGCAACCAGGGCATCGATGGACATGCTCTTCAGTTCGGCCAGATGCCTCTTGCAGCGCGGTGCCCAGCAAGCCTGCCCCTGTCTCGTGGTCGATGTGCACACCGCCCGGCGGCTCGGAAATGATCTCGTCCACGCAACCCAGCGCCGAAACCTCCGGCGCGGAGATGCGCATCGCCTCGGCCGCCAGTTGCTTCTGCGCCGCATCGCGCCACATGATCGCCGCGCACGATTCCGGAGTAATCACAAAATAGAGCGCGTTCTCCAGAATCAGCACCCGGTCGCTCACCGCCAGCGCCAGCGCGCCGCCCGATCCGCCTTCGCCGCTGATCACCGAAATCGTCGGCACGCGCAGCCGCGCCATCTCGCGAATGTTGCGCGCAATCGCCTCCGCCTGCCCGCGCTCTTCCGCGCCCAGGCCCGGATAGGCACCGGGCAGATCGATCAGGCTGATCACGGGCCGCCCAAACTTCTCCGCGATCTTCATGCAGCGCAGCGCCTTGCGGTAGCCCTCGGGATGGGGCATGCCGAAGTTGCGCCGTACGCGCTCCTTGGTGCTGCCGCCCTTGCGGTTGCCAATCACCAGCACTTCGTCTGTCGCCCAGCCGCGCCATGCCGCACGCCACGGCCTCGTCGTCGCCATAGGCGCGATCGCCGTGAATCTCGCTGAAATCCGTGAAGATTCGTTCGATAAAGTCCATTGGGTACGGCCGCTGCGGATGGCGCGCCCTCTCGATTCTGCTCCACGCAGGCGATACACGCCTGCACCTCCTGGGAACTCCCTGTCGACTGTTCGCTCATCGGTACCTGGCACCGCACCGGCCTGGAGCAGCAATCATCCAGACCCTGCTGACTGCTCAAAGGTGATTCTACGGGTCGAGGCCAGTTGGGACAAATCCGACTCGCTCTTTGCGCCTTTCCGAAGTGGAGTGTGGAAGTGACTCGTGGCGGGGACAACCGCGGATCTTCGACTCGCCGTGCTCCCTCAAGATGTCAACTCGATTGAAGGCAGGCAGAGTGAGGGAGCGCGTATTCCGCTCTCCGGATAACCTGCGATTCGGGGCAAGCTCCGCACAGACCCACCTGAAAGCCGGATAGTATAGTTTCCCTAAACCTGCATTCACCCGCGTCACTAGGTACCACCGAAGGAATGAAATGTCCACATCGCGAAGAGACTTTGTCGCCCTTGGTTCCATGGGATTGCTCGCAACCGCCCTTCCCGTGCCCGCCCTGCAATCTCCCGACACGCAGACGCCGACGCCCGGCGCTCCGCCCGCCTTCGGAACCGCTCCCGCCGTCGGCCCCGAAGTCTCCGCCGCCACCTTCGTCGAAGCCGAAAAGCTCGTCCAGGTCCAGATGACTCCCGCCGACCGCGCCCAGGCCGCCGGCAACTGGCGCATGCACATGGCGCCTCTCTACGAACGCCGCGTCGGCCCGCGCAAAGTCGCGCTCGAACCCGACGTCGCGCCCGCCACCCTGTGGAATCCCTCGCTCCCCGGCATCGTCACCGGCAGACCTGCCGCCGACGCCTTCATCCGCAGCGCCGACCCCCACGCCCCGCTCCCTGCCACCGACGAAGACATCGCCTTCGCTTCCGTCGCCCAGCTTTCCCGCTGGATCGAGACCCGCCAGCTCACCTCCGACGCGCCTCACCAAAATCTATCTCCGCCGCATCGAGCGCTTCGACCCCAAGCTCCACTGCGTCATCACCCTCACCCGCGACCACGCCCTCGCCCAGGCCCGCCAGGCCGACGCCGAAATCGCCGCCGGCCACTACCGCGGCCCGCTCCACGGCATTCCCTGGGGCGCAAAAGACCTGCTCGACACCGCCAACATTCCCACCACCTACGGCGCCGAGCCCTATCGAGACCGCGTCCCCACCGACCGACAGCGCCGTCATCGAGCGCCTCAACGCCGCCGGCGCCGTCCTCGTCGCCAAGCTCAGCCTCGGCGCGCTCGCCCTCAACGACATCTGGTTCGGCGGCCAGACCATGAACCCCTGGCTGCTCGAAGAAGGCTCCTCCGGCTCCAGCGCCGGCCCCGGCGCCGCCACCGCCGCCGGCCTCGTCGCCTTCGCCATCGGCAGCGAAACCGGGGGCAGCATCGTCAGCCCCTCCATGCGCTGCGGCGTCACCGGCCTCCGCCCCACCTTCGGCCGCGTCCCCCGCACCGGCGCCATGACTCTCTGCTGGTCCCTCGACAAACTCGGCCCCATGGCGCGCAGCGTCGAAGACACCATGCTCGTCCTCAACGCCATCTCCGGCCCCGACGCCGGCGACGTCGCCAGCGTCCCCAGCACACTCGCCTTCAACGCCGGCAAGCACCGTCACCGGTCTGCGCGTCGGCTACTTTCCCGCCTGGATGAAAGAAGCCCCCGCCACCGACGTCGACCGCGCCGCCCTCGCAACCATCCAGAAGCTCGGCATGACGCCCGTCGAAGTCTCCCTTCCCGACTGGCCCTACGACTCACTCAACCTCATTCTCTTCGCCGAAGGCCGCCGCCGCCTTCGAAGAGCTCACCCTCAGCCACCAGGTCGACCAGCTGAAGGCCCAGGTCCCCGACGCCTGGCCCAACATCTTCCGCCAGTCGCGCTTTCTCTCCGCCGTCGACTTCGTGCAGACCGACCGCCTCCGCCGCAAGGTCGCCCAGGAGATGGCGCGCATCATGTCCAGGTCGATCTGCTCCTCGTCCCCTCTCTGCGCGACGAGATGCTCGTCATCACCAACTTCACCGGCCATCCGTCGCTCACCCTCCGCGCCGGCTTCGTCGAAGTCTCCGAAGCCCGCAGCGACTGGGCCCCCGACCCGCAAGCATCCGCTGCCAAAATTCAATCCACCGCGCCGCGTCCCCCACGGCGTCACCCTCATCGGCCGCCTCTTCGACGAAGGCACAATTGTCGAGGCCGGAATGGCGCTGGAAAAGGCCTTCGCAGTCGCCGACCAACGACCGCCAGATTTCTAGCACGACCGTGGAACCAGAAACCTCTTCACCAAGAAAAAGCCGGGTGCCCCATTCTAGCCGCGCTTTTCGCGGCTAGAATGGGAAATCGCAAACCTCATCGAGCCCGTCGCGACGTCGCCCTGCGATCTTATCGAGGGATACCCTTTGATGTAATACTTCTACTGCCTCGCCACAAATCTAAAAACGGAGACCTTGATGACTGCAAGGAAGTTCCTTTGTTTGTCGTGCACCGCTGTGTTGTTCCTGGTTTGTCTGGCAGGGAGCGAATGCCAGGTCACTTCATTCACCCCGGGGCAGGTAATCCACGATACCGATGGCAAGCCCATCAAGGCGTTTGCCGGAGGCATTTCTTACTTCAACGGAACCTATTACTGGTATGGTGAATTCACAAACGGCGACATCACAACCGCGGAAGTTCCATGCTATACGAGCACCGACCTTCTCAACTGGAAGTATCAAGGGAATATGGTTCCCGGGCTGCACCAGGGAGAGCTGGCCCCTTTCGTTTACATGGAGCGTCCGCATGTTATCTACAACGACAAGACAAAAAAGTATGTCATGTGGATGCATCTAGACAACAAGGAATTTAGCTACGGACTTACAGGCGTCTTTGTCGCCGTCTCGCCCACAGGCCCATTTTTACTCAGCGGCATCTTCCATGATCGAGGCCCGGATGGCGGCGGTCCTAACAACGACGACAACCGCGATCAATCCATCTTCAAGGACGACGATGGAAAGGCCTATCATATTTTTTCTTCCCATAAAAACAACGGCCTGGTGATTTCGGAAATGACCAGCGATTATCTCAAGCCAAGCGGCAATTCAATCGACACTGGTCTTGTGTGCGAGGCTCCTACAGTCTTCAAACGCAACGGCGTCTACTTCCTTCTCCGCTCGGAGTGCTCCGGATTTCGGCTTCAACGACAATAAATACGCCACCGCCGACTCAATGCTGGGGAAATGGACTGACCACGGGTTACTTGCCCAGGGCCCCAATTCCGCAAAAACATTTTCCACCCAGGTAACTGAAGTCGTAAGAGTCAGGGGAAAGAAGGATGCCTATATCTTTGTCGGTGATCGATGGAAAGAACCGTTGGATCAAACCCTGGATATTTTTCTGCCGATCACTTTCACCGGACCAGAAACTCTGGCCGTGCACTGGAAAGATAAGTGGGATATAGGCACTGCCTTCAAGAAATAGCGGCTACTTCTAACCTTCAGGCGGCTGTTCCTCGATAAGGACAAAGCGTCTTCGGATTATCCTGCGGCAAATCACCTCCGTATGCTTTCCATCAGCGACTGGACGCGTGCCCCATCCTAGCCGCTTTTCGCGGCTAGGATGGGAAAGCACGAACCTCATCAGGTCCGGCGCTTCAGGCCTCGGCTCTTTCGTCGCGCAACAATACCACCGAATCGATGGTCTGTCCCCACGCGGTCACGCATCAACCTGCCCATTCGCGTCTTGACAAAGCCCTGGACCTTATCGAGGGGTACCCTGAGATGTAATACTTCTACTGCCTCGCTCAGCAGAGCTGGGAGATTCCCACAAATCTAAAACCGGAGACCTTGATGACTGCAAGGAAGTTCCTTTGTTTGACGTGTACCGCTGTGTTGTTCCTGGTTTGCCTGGCAGGGAGCGAATGCCAGGTCACTTCCTTCACCCCTGGGCAGGTGATTCACGATACCGATGGCAAACCGATCAAGGCATTTGCCGGGGGCATTTCTTACTTCAACGGAACCTATTACTGGTATGGTGAATTCAAAAACGGCGACTTCCCGACTGCGGAAGTTCCGTGCTATACGAGCAAAGACCTTCTCAATTGGAAGTATCAAGGGAATATGGTTCCCGGGCTGCACCAGGGGCAGCTGGCCCCCTTCGTCTCTCTGGAGCGTCCGCATGTCATTTACAACGAAAAGACAAAAAAGTATGTCATGTGGATGCACCTGGAAAACAAGGAGTATAACTCCGAACTTACAGGCGTCTTTGCCTCCGTCTCGCCCACAGGCCCATTTTTGCTCAGCAGCATCTTCCATGATCGCGGCCCGGATGGGGGCGGTCCTTTCAACGACGACAACCGCGACCAATCCATCTTCAAGGACGATGATGGAAAGGCCTATCATATTTTTTCTTCCCATAAAAACAATGGCCTGGTGATTTCAGAAATGACCAGCGATTATCTCAGGCCAAGCGGCAACTCAATCGACACAGGCCTGGTGTGCGAGGCGCCCACCGTCTTCAAACGCAACGGCGTCTACTTCCTTCTCCGCTCGGAGTGCTCCGATTTCCGCTTCAACGACAATAAATATGCCACCGCCGACTCGATGCTGGGCAAATGGACCGATCACGGATTACTTGCCCAGGGCCCCAATTCGACACACACATTCTCAACCCAGGTAACTGAAGTCGTGAGAGTCAGGGGAAAGAAGGATGCCTATGTCTTTGTCGGTGATCGCTGGAAAGAACCGTTGTTGGATCAAACCATGGATATTTTTCTTCCGATCACCTTCACCGGACCAGAAACACTGGCCGTGTACTGGAAAGATAAGTGGGATATAGACACTGCCTTCAAGAAATAGGCCAGCTACTTGTAACTTGCAGGCAGCTGGCCCTCGATAAAGACGAAGGCGCCAACGACGAAGGCGCCTTCGGGGTATCCTGCGGCAAAACGCCGCCGTAAGCTTTCGATCAGCGACCGGCCGCCTCCGCAGCCCCGATCATTCCTTCCAGTCGCACATAACTGGCTTCCATGCCCTTTTCCATTCCGGTCGCCAACATCGCCGCACGCGTCTGGGCGTCGGGCAACATCATCCGAATCGTCATGAGCGTGCCTTCGCCATCCGCATCAAACGTGGTTTCGACACGGTTGTCCGGGGTTGGATCCGGCAGGTACATACGCTCAACATGAACGATCCTGCTGGGCGGCTCCAATTCGAGATATTCGCCCGTCAGGTAAAATCCCTGACCGTTGCCGTTGCTCCACTCGTAGCGCATCTTGCCGCCCGGTCTCGCCTCGCTCACGCAGACGGGCATCGTCCAACCCGCGGGGCCAAGCAGCCATTTCTGAATCAGTGCGGGATCGGTGTGGGCGCGGTACACGGCGTCGGGAGGCGCTGCGAATCGCCTGGTTACAACAATGTGAGTATCGCCCTCAGTTCGAAGAGTCAGTTTGCTCATGATTTTTTCCCTCCTTTTTTCTTCACTGCCTTCATTCCGGCCAGAAGTGCATCCAGCCGTTCGTAATTCATCTCCAGCGCCTTTCGCAACATTTCAAGCCAGCGATCCATGGCCTCGATTCCCGGCTTTGCGAGGCTCCGTGGGCGCCTTGTGCCATCGATCCGACTTTTGACCAGACCTGCATCTTCAAGCACTTTCAAGTGCTGGGAGATCGCCGGCTGGGTCATTTGAAATGGCCTGGCCAGTTCCATCACGCTCGTCTCTCCCCTGGCAAGACGTGCAAGAATGGCGCGCCTCGTCGGATCGGCCAGAGCGGAGAATGCGGCATCGAGGTTCACTGCTTCATGCATAAAAGACACCTTATATAAGTGTATACTTATTGTCAAGATTCTCTGGACTGCTTTATGTTCCGCATGATCGCTGACCTCGCAAGCAACAATTGATCCTACCCGCGCATCGAATTGAAACTGTGCCGTATATAAAACTGGTTAGGAGAAAGTTATGGATATGCGATTGAAGAAGCTCGGTTCAATTCTGCTCGCGTCAGCAATCACGACTTCGGTGTTTGTCACGGGTTGCACGGTCCATGCGCGGTACTACGATCCGTATTACCACGACTACCATCCGGTATCTGGCGAGGTCGTTTACTACGGTCAATGGGAACGCGACACCCACCGGGAACACATGGATCTCGAGAAGCGCAGCAAGAGGGAACAGAAAGAGTACTGGGATTGGCGACACTCCCACGATCACTAGAACTGGTTGCATACATGTTGCTCGACGAGCGAGGGAGCTTCCCTCAGGGGCTAAAGCTCCGGATTCTATGCGTCTCTGACGGCACGGCTGAAGCCGTGCCCTTTCAAAAACTCCATTTATGCAACCAGTTCTAGACCTTGGTTCGCGGCTCTACCGGGGCCACGCGAAACGCGCGCCAGAACGCCTCCGCAGCCTTCGGTCCGATATCCGGCCCCTTGGGCTGCCGATCTTTTTGGAAGATATGCGAATAGAGCATCGGCCCGAGCAGCAGCGCAATCGCAACTTCCATGTCGAGGTTTTCAGGAAGCAGGCCGCGCCCGATGCCGCGCTCAAGAATGCGCGTGAGGCATTGCCGTGGCGGCTCCATCACGCGATGACGCCAGGCCATGCCGAACTGCTGATGCGTAGCCGAGTATGCGATCATCGAGGGCATCAGGCGATCGCGGGCGCTGTCAAACTCATCCGGTGGGCGGCGCGTCAGCACAGTCGCCAGGTCGCGGCAAAGATCGCCGGTATCCGCATCTTCCCTTTCGCGGTCGAGCCCGTGCACCAGAACCATCACGTCCATCAACAGGGCTTCCTTGTCTTCCCAATGGTTGTAAATCGTGGCCTTGCTCACGCCCGAGCCGTGAGCAATGGCGTCCATGCTCGTCGCCTCGATCCCGCGCTCGCCAAACAGTTCGAGCGCGGTGCGGAGCACTTTTTCGTGAGCCTCCTTGCTGCGCGGCCTTGCCATGTCAAATCTCGATCTTGGAGAAACGCTGCGCCCCGATCACCAGCAAAACAGCACCTACCGCCGACAACACGATCAGGTCAGTCATGGCGCCAAAGTGTGACCGCCCCAGCAGCACCGTACGCATCCCGTCGATGCCATACGACAACGGATCGACTGCCGTGGCAATTTGCAGCGCCTTCGGTAGCCCCGCTAGCGGAAACAGCGCACCGGACAGGAAGAAGATCGGCAACACCATGAAGTTCATGATCAACTGAAACCCCTGCATGTCTTGCAGACTCGATCCGATCGCTACACCCAGCGCGGCAAACACGATCGCGATCAGCACCATGAACACCATGGCCAGCGGCACGGTGGCCAAATTCACCGGCCGAAACCCGGCAATTACGCATACCGTGGTGACCAACAGGCCCTGCACGATGGAGACCGTGGCTCCGCCCAGCGTGCGCCCAATCATGATCTGCAGTCTCGGCACCGGCGCCACCAGCGTCTCTTTCAAAAAGCCGAACTGCCGATCCCACAAGAGTCCCAGCCCCGAAAAAATCGAGGAGAACAGTACCGTCATTCCGATCACGCCCGGCGCCATGAACTGGAAGTAGCTGCCGTTGCCCGCGCGCTGAAACACCGGGCCAAGGCCGAAGCCAAGCACCAGCAGATACAGCATCGGCTGGCCCAGCGAGGCCACAATCTGCGTCCGCGAGCGCACGTAACGCTTCAGCTCCCGCAGCCAGAGAATATAAATTGCGCTCATCGCCTGCCTCCGCTCCACATCTTTGCGAACTGCCGCATCTGGTCGGCCGATCCCGCGCTCTCATCGCGAATCGTCGAACCGGTCAGCTTGAGAAACGCCTCTTCCAGGCTTTCGGTTCCTGTCTGCTCCTTGATTGCCTGCGGAGTTCCCTGTGCCACAAGCTTTCCGTGGTCGATTACCCCAATCCGGTGCGCCACGCGATCTGCTTCGTCCATATAGTGCGTGGTCAAAAACACTGTCACGCGCTCGCTTTCGTTCACGCGTTTCACATGCGTCCACAATTGGTTGCGGCTCTGCGGGTCAAGGCCCAGGGTCGGTTCATCGAGGAACAGGATCTTCGGCGTATGCAGAAAGCCGCGCGCAATCTCAAGCCGCCGTTTCATGCCGCCTGAGAATTTCTTCACCTGGTCCTTGCGCCGCTCCCACAGTTCGAAGAGCTTCAGCAACTCTTCAGCCCTTTGGCGGCGAATTTTGTGCGGCACATGGTAGAGCACCCCATGCACCTCCATGTTTTCCCACGCCGTCAATTCGCCGTCCAGGCTGGGATCCTGGAACACAATGCCGAAACGCTTGCGCGCCTCATTCTGCTGTTTCTGCGGGTCCAGTCCGTCCAGTTCAATGGCGCCGCTGGTGGGTTTCAGCAGCGTCGTGAGCATCTTGATCGTGGTGGTCTTTCCCGCGCCGTTGGGGCCGAGAAAGGCAAAGATCTCACCCTCCGCCACTTCGAATGAAACATCGCTCACGGCGGTAAAGGAGCCAAAGGTTTTTACAAGGTTTTCTACTCGGATCATGAAACAGGCCTCCGGAGAAATACTATACTGAACGGTTTAGTTCAGTTTGTCAATGGATCTCTCAGCGCCTGTCTATTGAATCTTCTGCTGCTGTAGGTGCAAAAACAAAGCGGCACAACAGGTGTTGCTCAGCGATATACATTCGAGTGAACCATATACGACAGAAGAAGAGCCCGCCCATCGTTCCGGCTACGACCCCGTCTACAGCCACATGCTTGGGCGTAGGGGGAGAAATCGTTCTAACGCGCATTCCCGTTGGCGGACGCGGAGTGCTCGCTTCGAGCCCGGGCAATCAACTCAAGAGCAGCCTGGGTCACGGGATCAGTCGGCTTGAGCGCCTTCGCGACCAGCAGTTCCTTTTCGCCGTTGTCGAGGTCGCCAGCCTGACAGTCGATGATGCCCAGTTTCCTGTGAAGGTCAGCTTTCGCCGCGCAGTCGCCGCATGCGGCGATTGCCTCTTTCAACTGCCGGATCGCTTCGGGCCAATCGTGAGCGGACGCCGCCTCAATACCGTTGTTTGCCAGCGTGTCCGCGCGGTCCAGGATGCGCCGCTCTTTCAGGACATTCATGTAGCGCGTCATCAACTGGTCCGACTCAGGCCCGATCAGTAGATCGCAACGCGCGCGCCAGGCTGAACAGCGCTTGGGTATACTTCGGATCGATCGCGATCGCCTTCCGCCAGGCCGCCAGCGCCTCCGCAGTCTGGGACTCCTGCTCAAGGCATTCGCCAAGCATATACCAGGCCGTTACGTTGTTGGGCTGTAGTTTGACGGTCTCTTCGAGCAGACTGGCGGCAAGCGGGTACTTGCCGTTCTGCTTGTCGATGAGGGCGAGAAAATATCGTGGTTCTGGCATCTGTGGATTCAGGCGGCAGGCAGTTTCGAACTCAGTCTGCGCTTCGGTGGTGCGGCCCAAATCGTACAGAATTCGCCCGTGATAGAAATGGGCGACGCCGGACTGCGGAGCAAGGCGCACCGCCTCGCTGGTTTGCGCCAGGGCCGCGGACAGGTCGTAACTATCGGCGAGTGCAAGCGCCAGATCCAGATGCGCAGCCGCCAGATCGGGCGCCAACTCCACTACCTTCTGCAGAAGCGCGATCCCTTCGCTCACCTTGCCCATTTGTATTTTTGCTTTTCCAACCGTCGACAAGGTGGCGGGATTCTGTGGCGTCAGCGCGATGGCTTTGTCCAGTTCCTCCTCGGCGTCGGAATCCCTGTTCTGCTGGGCAAGAATCAACCCCAAGTTCAAGTGGCCTTCCATAAATTTCGGATCGTCTTCAATGGCCTGACGAAGAAGTTTTTCGGCCGAAACCAGATCGCCGTTCTTGGCGTAAACCATCGCCAGATTTCCACGCGCCTCTGCGAGTTCAGGCTCCAGGTCCAGTGCGGATTCGAGCCACTTCTGCGCGGATTCGAGGTCGCCTCCGGCCAACTCCAGCCGGCCCAATTCGGCGCGGGTCAGCGGCCAGCTTCGGGTCGATATCGATCGCCTTGCGGAGTGCGTCTTCCGCGCCCTTCGTATCGTTCATGGCTTCCAGAGCCAGCCCGAGATTGTAAGCCGTCTGGGCGCTGTCCGGGTTCTCTTCGAGCATGTGGCGATAAATCTGCGCAGCCTCTGACGGTTTCCCGGATTGCAGCAGGTCATTCGCCTTGGTTCCCTCGGATGTCAGCTGGCTATTCAGAGATTCTTCGCCCTGTTCCTTCCGCAACTGCCCAACCAACTGCGTTGCCTCCTGCGTTTGACCAAGCGAGCGCAGCACAGCGACCAGCTGGTACTGGGCCGACCTGTCTCCGGGTTTTAGCGCGATAGCTTTCTGCAACTGGGGCAGGGCCTGATCGGGCTTTCCCATGCGCGCCAAAACGAGCCCGAGCTGATATCGAGCCTCAAAATCGTCCGGGCGCCCTGGCGGCTCCAAGCTCAAGTTCCGGCTCTGCCTTGGCGTAATCGCCCAGTTGCTGGTACACCGTGCCAAGCATGATGTGCCCCGAGGGATCGTTCGGTTTCCGGCGCACGTAATCGCGGGCGGGCGCAAGCGCCTCGGTATATGCTGATGCGTCGATGAGCGCCTTGACCTGCGCAGCCAACGCGACCGTATCGGTGGGATTTCGGCGGATCACCTCCTGGTATTCATCCGCGGCCTCGCGATCACGGCGCTCGTTCGCATAGATGTTGCCAAGAGTAAAGTATGCAGCCGTCATATCGGGATGGCTCTTGAGCAAGTCCGTTAGAATCCGAATCGCGTCAGCCACCCAGCGCCATCCAAAGTCTGGCAGCCCATCGGCCTGCCTGGCCTTGGCAGACTTATATGTCGCCGTTGCCAAAGCGAGCTGCAAATCCGGAGCGTCCGGTTGAATCCGGAGGGCCTGCCGCCAGTAATCGATGGCGGCATCGTATCGTCTCTCCTTCACCAGAACCTGCGCCATCCCATCCAGGGCGCAGACTAATTGCGGATTCACTGCGAGCGCTTTGCGAAATTCGGCTTCTGACTCGGATCGGGGCACCGAGGGACGATCCCAGCGCACAATGCGCCTGCAGCAACGCGGGATCGTACTGCGAGGGCCAGGCGGAACTCGCTGATTGCGGCCGCAGGCTGCTGCTGACTTTGCCGAACGAGCCCAAGGTCGAAATGCGCCTCGGCCAGGCTGCGGCTCAAGCCGCAAGGCCCTGTTTGAACGCCGCGGCTGCGCAATTCAGATCGCCTTTCTCGGCGAACCAGGTGCCCACCGCGTCATAGACTCTTGCCGGTGGCGTGCCGGCCGGCGCGTGCGCCGCCGATGCCGGCGGTTTGCAGGTGTCCGGCAGTTGCGCCGCGGCCCGTGCGCCGACAAATAGCAGAAATGCGCTACAGCAAATGAGCGATCGCTTCATGATGGATCCGCTCCGGGTATGAATTCCATCGTGGCCACATTCATTGCTGGCTGCCATTGCGCGGCTCGGTCACTTCGAGTATGCGATCCGCAGTCACATCGTGCAACAACTGGCGCGTACCCGATGGCCAGCGGATCTCGATTTCCCTGATCACGCGCGAATTGCCCAGGCCGAAATGGACGCGCGGGTCGCTTGATGCGGCATAGCCCGTGCTGGTCGTCGCCTCGTTGTAAAGCATCCTGCCATCGTCGGTGGTTACCCGAATCCGTGCGCCAATGCCCATCCGGTTGCTTTTCGTTCCTACAAGTTTCAGCAGAATCCAGTGATTGTGCGTTTCGGTGACGTTGCGGAACACGCTGACCGGGGCCGCCCAGAGCGGTCACTACGAGATCCATCCGTCCGTCGTTGTCCAGATCCCCGTACGCGAGCCCCCGGTGCGGGGCCGGCCGCGTAAAGTCCGCCCCAGCAGACGCGCTCACATCTTCAAACTGCCCGTTCCCGAGATTGCGAAAGACCGAGTTCGGTTCGGCGTAGCGAAAATGCCGTGAGATTTCCCCGATATTGTCCAGCACATTGCTGCGGGCCACCACCAGGTCCTTCCAACCGTCGTTGTCGAGATCGACGATCCCGTTCGACCAGCCGGACATCGGCCTGGTTAGATTCGCAAGCCGGCTCTGCTCGACTCGCATTGCGAAACAGTCCTTTGCCCTCGTTGATGAACAAAGGAAAGGTTTCGTTTTCGATCGCGGTATGCCAGATGTCCGGTAAGCCCATCGTTGTTCAGATCCCGGAAGTCAGCGCCCATTCCTGCAAGCGCGGTCCCCTCGTCGTTGTAGGCCACGCCTGCCTGAAAACCCACCTCTTCAAATCGCTTTCCCCCCAGATTGTGAAACAGCAGGTTCGGGCTGTTGTCGTTGGCCACAAACACGTCGAGAAAACCGTCGCCGTCGTAATCGGCAAACACAACGCCCATTCCCTTGCCCAGCACGGTTGAAATTCCGGTTTCCGCCGAAACATCGGTGAACGTACCGTCGCCGTTGTTGCGGTACAGCGTGTTGGGAAGCGGAGCGAAGCTGCCGGGGTGGCAGTAACCGCGGCCATTCAGGCCCATGCAGACAGGTTCGTAGCGCGGATCCCACTGGCAGTAATTTACCACGAACAGGTCCAGCAGTCCGTCGTTGTTGTAGTCGAACCAGCCGGCCGCGATCGGACCACATCTTGCGGCCGTTGTATGCGGCGCCGCTCAAACCCGCCTTCGCGGTGACGTCGGTGAACGTGCCGTCGCCATTATTGTGAAAAAGCTGATTTCCGTTGACGTTGGCCAGAAACAGGTCGGGCCGGCCGTCGTTGTCGTAATCGCCCACGGCCACGCCCATCCCATAACCCGCTCCGGCGACTCCGGCGCGCTCGGTAACATCGGTGAACGTTCCATCGCCGTTGTTGTGAAACAGGCGGTTGTAATACTTCGGGCCGGTTTTCACCAGCGATGGCATCTCGGCGCCGTTGACCAGATAAATATCGAGCAGACCATCCCCGTCGTAGTCGAACAACGCGACGCCCGCCGGCATGGTCTCCGGCTGGTGTTTCTCCGGGGTGGGGCTGTTCTCGGTAACAAAATGTACGCCGGCTTTTTGAGCAATGTCCTCAAACCTGATGGCTGATGGAAGTGCCGCAGCCGGGACTGAATTTTGGATCTGTTCGCTCCGGCCCGGTCGCAACCACGGAAACAGCATTTTCGGGGCCAGCAAGCCAACCGAGCGCAGAAAGGTTCGCCGGGAGCCGTCGACGATCGAAGCCGGATCAAGGGCGGGGGGCACCACAATGCCGTGGCCAAATACGATACCAACGAGCACAACAGAGCAAAGCAATAGAATCAACACCGCCAAACGCGTTTCCTCTTCGTCTTCACTCTTTTACCAATCGAGGCCTTGAAGAGAATAGTGTCACCACCGCGATACAGCTTGCGGCGATGACACTGCAGTCGGCAGGGGCGCGCGACCACCATGACCACGTGGATTGTGATTGCCCAGGTCTCGTCCGATGCGGCGGACGAGACCCTTGGGAGTCCGCAACCGAGATTCGTGGATCGGATTGCGAAAGCACGAATTCACGGCACTAGTAGTAGAACTTCAGACTCATCTGCAATTGTCGCGTCGCCGGTTGGCCGTTTTGGCCCGTGCGCTCACTGGTGATTTGGCCATAAGTGGTGTCGGTACTGGTCGTGTCCGGAACGCCAAAGACAACGTTGTTGAAGAGGTTGAACGATTCGGCTCGGAATTCGAAGTATCGCTCCTCTCCGAGCCCTAGATGGAACGTTCGGAACAGGGACATGTCCACATTGTTGTAATGCTGCGAAACGAAGGGGTTCACCTTTTCATTGCCATAGGTGTACCCGGTCGGCAGCGCGAAGGCGCTTGTATTGAACCATTCCTGTCTGGGTATGGACACCGTGCCCGGAGTTCGGGTTGCCAACCTGGTTCATTCGTTCCTGGTTGATGCCGCCAACATTCTCCGGATCGCCACCCGCGGTTACCGTGTAAGGCTGCCCCGAAGTGACTTGCACAATGCCGTTCAGCGCCCATCCGCCAGCCACATGTCGAGACGAGCTTGCTCGGAGATTTGTCGAATGGCGATGCCGCCGTGAATGCCACCGTAAACACGTTCTTCTGGTTGAGGTCCGAGGTGCCGTAGTCTGCTGGCGCGGTCGTACGGATTCTGCTAGTCGCAGCTTGCACCCAGGTTGCAGCCGTCGGCATTCGAGTGCGACAGCGTGTAGGCCGCCAGGAAGGTAACTCCATGGGTGGCACGTTCCTGCACGGTCACCTGCAGGGCGTTGTAACGGCTGTTGCCGACGCTCTGGTCGAACCATTGCGGCTGCATGTAGGGGTATGGCCGCCGGGCTTGCTGGCTGCCCGGTCCGGGCTGAGGGACGTTCAAGGCCGGACCCCAGTCCTCATGCCTGCCGTTCGAACCGACATAGTTCGCATCGAGCGTCATATTGCCCGGCAACTGCCGCTGGATACCCACGTTCCACTGATCGAAGACCGGAGTCTGGAAGTTCGGATCCACCATCCACTGGCTGACCTGGCTGAAGTCGTTGATGGGATAAATGATCGCTCCGCCGTTGCCAAATTGCAGCGGATCGGCGGCCGTCACTGTGGGAAGTAGCAGCGTTCAAATTGCTGTTGTCGATGGTGCTGACCGACGGCCAGTTTCCGCCGAAGTTCTGCGAGAGCTGAGTGATGTCGGCCCACTCGTCGTAGAAGCGGCTATACGCTGCACGGATCACCGTCTTGTCGTTCAGGCGGTAGGCCAGGCCGAGCCGGGGCGCCCAGTCGGCCAGCGAGTTCTTGATCACGCGCAGAGTCGGGCTGACGTAGGCGTTCGCAGGAAGCCCGCCCGGAGCGGGCGTGCTCGACGCGGTGTAGATGCCGGTCGGAATACAGGGCGCGCCCTGGGTTGCCGAGCAGTTCGGCGGAAGCGCGTTGAGCTCGTACTGGCCGGTGATGGGATTGGCATTGCCGGTGTAGTAGTTTCCGCCTTTGCCGGTCCCATAAATCGGCGTGAAGACCATGTCGTTGCGGAAGCCGAGATTGATGGTTAGACGGTGAGTCGCCTTGAACTGATCCTCGACGTAGATCCCGTCGATCCAGCCGCCCGAAGCATCCTCGAAGATGTTCCGGTAGCTGCCTCCGTTCGGAATACCGAGCAGCAGAGACGCCCAGCTATTGCCGCCGCTGCTGCTTGCCCCGAGGCTTGAGGTCTGCTGTGGTTCGAAATCATCGCCTGCGTATGCGATCGGCGAAGTGAAGTTGTTGGTCTCAAAATCGGCGCCGGCCTTGATCGTGTGCCTGCCGATGATCTTCGAGAATGAGCCGCCAAACTGCCAGTCATCCGCCAACCCGGAGCCCTGCAACTGCGAACCGCCCAAACCAATGTAATTACTCGCCGTATACTGCGGCGAATAGAGCGTGTTGTTCAGGGTCATCCAGTACGTGGACATCCCGGCCTGCTGCAACTGCGACAAAAACGACGGGGTCGTCGCCGGCCCAAGCTGGTGCCGGTGGTCGTAAATCCGTAGTTTCTGCCGAAGTACACGTCCGAGAAGGTTGTCGGACTATATTCGTGCGTCCAGTGCCCGATGTAGTTGTGGCCGGGAACATGCACGAAGGCGCTGCCAATTGTATCCGACGGCGATGTCTTGAACAGATCGAACTGGCTGTAGCGGAAATAGACCTGGTTGTTGTTGCCGAAGTTCTGGTCGACTCGGAGTCGTTCCCGAATCCTGGGTGAAATCGGTGTTTTGGGGGTAGAAGAGATTCTGTCCGTTGACCGTAGTCGCGCTGCCTGTCGGGATGATCGACAGGAAGAGCTGACGAGATCGGGACTGATCCGGCTGCTTGGGATGCAGTTGATGTTGCCGTTGCAATAAGCCGGGTTCGGCTCGTTGTACTCCTGGGTGAAGCTTTCGCGCGTGTACTGGCCGTTGCTGAGGGTCGTTGTCTCGGGATCGTAGATGGTCGCGCCAACGCCGCTGAAGTCGCCGGCGTCCATTGCGGCCGTTGGCGCCAGCGCTCCGGTTTCCGATTTTGAGGCGTACCTGTAGCCTTCCCATGCTACATAGAAGAAGGTGCGGTTCTTGCCGTTATACAGTTTTGGAATCGAGAGAGGACCGCCGGCCGAAGCGCCATACTGGTTCTGCCGCAGGGGCTCGCGGGCTGCCTCGAAGTAGCCGCGCGAATCCATCACCTCGTTGCGCAGATACTCCCAAAGCGTCGCCATGGTACTGGTTGGTTCCGGATTTTGTGACCACGCTCACCGCGGCTCCGGCGGCCCCGCCGTACTCGGCCAGATCGTTGTGCCCCTGGCTCTTGAACTCCTGAATGGCGTCGACGATGGGCGCATAGTTGTACGTCCCCGACAACGTGTTCAGGTCGTTTGCGCCGTCGAGTATGAACATGTTGCTGCGGTTGCGGGCGCCGTTCACTGCCGGGAAGCTGAACTGCCCGATCGACGCACCATTCCACCCGCCGCCTCCGCCGCTGTTCTGGTCGGTATTGAGGTTCACGGTACCCGGCGTGATCAACAATAACTGGGTGAAGTTGCGGCCGTTCAAAGGCAGGTCGTTCATTTCCTTCGGCGAGACAACCGTGCCCAGTTCCGAGGTCGAAGTCTCCAACGTGGGCGCGGCGGCGTTCACGGTGACGGTGCTCGACGTTGCGCCGACTTTCATTTGAAAGTCGAACGTCGCGGTCTGGCCAACTTGGAGGGTTACCGCCGGCTGCGACACCGAAGAAAAGCCGGTTGCGGACGCCTGCATGCTATAAGTGCCCGGCACGACGCTCGGGAAGTCGTAAATTCCGTCGGTATTGGTGGCTGTTTTCCTCACGACTCCGGTATTGACGTTCGTGAGCTCAATCTGCGCATTTGCAATTGCAGCGCCGCTTGGATCCTTGACGACGCCGTTGACGTTCGCGGTTGCCTGTTGAGCCATGGCGACCGGGGGCATCAAACCCGCAACGCTCAAAAGCATCACAAGCAGCCCGCGATACCAGCCCCTTTTCCGGAGTCTTCTGACTGACGTTTGCATACGGCCTCCTTTGGACTTGTTGCTGCACGATCGAGATAACGTTTACCTCGTACTCTCTGGGGAAGTTTCGTAATCGAAAAGTTATCGATTACTTTCACGGGGCCAAACTTTAGTAGCTGGGCGCGCGCCTGTCAAGGATATTTTCTAAAACTGGCTGCAGACGATTACGTCGTCGATGGACGCCACTCCCGCGACTATTACCCTTCAAGTGCCGTTGTACCATGTCGGGAAGAGGTAAGAATAAGTTGCGATTCAACTCGCGCTGCGTTTACCCCCTGCGCTCTGTCTTGTACGGCTGCATTGGGAAATACATGAATCATCTTTGGCTTCCGCCTGTGCTTCTGCTGTCAGCGATTTGCACCTTGCTCGCTCTAGTGTTGCGCATCGCTCCAGCATCGGTAATCGCCGCAGGCCAGCAGGGTCAGGCAGCAGGCGGAGAAATGACCAATGCCGGCCCTCAGGCAGCGGTATTCGATAGTCAGCACCGTCCGATCACGGCCGGTGGCTTCGTGAAGACGGGTCCGGTTGTGTTCATCGATGCAACCGAAAAGGCGGGGCTCTCGAAGTGGCGGAACGTAACCGGTACGCAGGAAAAACGAGTGATCATTGAAGCGAAGGGCTCCGGCGTCTGCCTTCTTGATTACGATAACGACGGCTGGCTCGATATTTATCTGGTGAACGGGTCGACGCTGGACGCTCTAGCGGGGAAGGCGCCTTCACCGCATGCGGCGCTCTTCCATAACAATCATGACGGCACGTTCACCGACGTGACCGCGAGCGCAGGTGTGGCGAACGACCGATGGGGAACGGGTTGTGTCGTCGGCGATTACGACAACGACGGCTGGCCCGATCTCTACGTGACCAATGTCGGTGCGAGTCGGCTCTATCACAACAATCACAACGGCACGTTTACCGATGTCGCGGTGCAGGCCGGTGTGGCCCTCGATGATGGTTCGGCCGACGTGGCGATTGACCACACCGGCGCCACCTTCGGGGACTACGACGGCGACGGCAATCTCGATCTATTTGTGGCCGGCTATATCGATCTTGACCTGAAAAACGCTCCGCTCACCGGGTCCAAGACCGCTGGTTACGACTACTGCCAGTACCGCACGGTGCAGGTGATGTGCGGCCCGCGCGGCCTTCAGGGAGCACACGATCATCTCTTCCGCAGCAACGGCGACGGTACCTTTACCGACGTCAGCAAGAAGCTGGGCGTGGACGGTCCCAACGGTTATTACGGACTCGACGCGCTGTTTGCCGACGTCAACAACGACGGCAAGCCGGACCTCCTGGTGGCCAACGACTCTACGCCGAACTATTTGTACATTAACAAGGGAAACGGCACCTTCAAGGACTTGAGTTACGAAAGCGGATTTGCGCTCAACGGAGACGGACGCGAGGCGGCCAATATGGGACTCGCCGTCGGAGACTATGAAAACAACGGACATCTCTCGGTGGTGAGCACAACCTTCTCAGATGATTTCCCCATACTTTTCCGGAACGATGGCACAGGGGCCTTCACCGATGTCAGTTACCAGGCCGGAATTGCCCAGTCTTCAATTCCCTTTGTGAAATTTGGCGATGGATTCCTCGATTACGACAATGACGGCTGGAAGGATCTGTTCATCGTGAACGGCGACGTCTATCCACAGGTCGATCAGCATCCGGAGTGGGGACAAAGCTACGCCCAGCGCCCGCTGCTCTATCAGAATCTGGGCAACGGCAAATTCGAACTGGTGCCTGCGGTCGAGGGAACAGGGCTGGCGGTGCTCACCGTGGGCCGTGGCGCAGCGTTTGGGGACCTCTTCAACGACGGCAAAATCGACGTGGTCATCAACAGCATGGACGGCGTCCCGGTGCTGTTGCGTAACGTCAATCCCGACCACCATCATTGGGTCGAGATGAAGCTCATCGGCGGACCTAAAAGCCCCCGCGACGCGATCGGCGCAACCGTCTACCTGAACGCGAACGGGACGCGTCAGCGGGGAGACGTTCTGAGCGGCGGAAGCTACCTGTCCTCAAACGATTTTCGGGTCCACTTCGGTCTTGGCGACGGCAGCGATCCCGGCACGGTCGAGATTCACTGGCCTTCAGGCAGTAAGGAGACCCTGAAGCTGCCGGCGGTGGACCGCATCTACACCATCGCCGAAGATAAAGGCATTACCGGCGCGATGTGCCATGGCAAGCCCTGCGAGCCTTCTCATTAAATTCGCCTACCGGAAGCCAGCACACGAGGGATTGTCATGTGTGTCGCAGGCCTTTTCGCCCTATTGAGTGTTGTCTTGTTATCGCAGCCGCAAAATCGTAATTTCAGCTGTTGGCGAAGCAGATTTGCGAATCGCCTGAAGTTCGATTCACTTTAAGCTGCAACATGCACGATCACGTTAAGGTTGACGGAAGCATCGCCGGTTATTACGATGTGATGCCGCGCGGCAGAGCGCAGAGGGAGAATTGGCAATGATCCGTCTAGTTAAACTCTTCTTGATCTCGGCAGGGTTGCTGTTGCCGGCCAGCAGAGTGTGTACGGCACAAGAGCACATGAACTATGAGCCGACGCTTGCGTCGCTGGACAGTCACCCGCTTCCGCAGTGGTATGCGGGAGCGAAGTTGGGAATCTTCATCCACTGGGGACTGTATTCGGTGCCGGGCTGGGCGCCGTTGTCGCATCCCGAGCACGACTTTGCCAGCGTGGACTACATCAAGAACAACCCCTACGCGGAGTGGTACCTGAACGTCATGCGGATTCCGGGCTCGCCGACGCAGGCTTATCACCGCGAACACTACGGGGCGAATTTCAGCTACTACGACTTTGCTCCCATCTTCAACCGCGAGTCGAAAAAGTGGAATCCCGACGAATGGGCAAAGATCTTCCACGATGCAGGGGCGCGCTACGTGGTGCTGACGACCAAGCACCACGAGGGCTTCACGCTGTGGCCGAGCGCGACGGAGAATCCGAATCCTTCGATTCCTCAGAACGAGCGGCACGCGGAGCGTGACATTGTAGGCGACCTGACTGCGGCCGTACGCAATGAAGGAATGAAGATGGGGCTCTATTACTCCGGCGGATACGACTGGACGTTCAACTCCGGCCCCATCGAGGCGACCCCGGACTACGAGACGGTAAAGCCGGAAACACAGGCCTACGGGGACTACGCCTTCGCGCAGATTCATGAGCTGATCAATCGTTATCATCCGGCGGTTCTCTGGAATGACATCGACTGGCCGAAGACGGGCCGGCCCATGCAGGTTGAGGCGGACTACTACAACGCGGTGCCGGATGGAGTCATCGACGATCGATTCGGAATTAAGCACGCGGATTTTACGTCGCCGGAGTATCAGAAGCTGGATAAGATCGCTGCGAAGAAGTGGGAGGAGTGCCGCGGGCTGGGGCGGTCGTTTGGGTATAACCGCGCCGAGGGTGAAGCCGAGACCATTGCTCCCGCCGATCTGATTGCGCTGTTGGTGGACATTGTGAGTAAGAACGGCAACCTGCTGCTGGACGTGGGGCCGGAAGACGATGGAACCATTCCTCCGGTGCAGATGGAGCGGTTGCAGGCGCTGGGTGCATGGCTCAAGCAGAATGGCGAAGCGATCTACGACAGTGTTCCGTGGGAGCGCGCCGTGGGCAAGACTGCTGAAGGCGATGATCTGCGCTTCACGCGCAAGGGAAGCGATGTGTACGCGACGATCCTGGGCACTCCGAAAGCGCGGACCGCAACGATTGAGGGTGTGGCCGCGCGGCCGGGCATGCAGGTGACAATGCTGGGCGATGGCAAGCGGCTTGAGACGAAGGCTGCAGATGGGAATCTGCAGGTGACGCTGCCGGAACATCTGCCCGGGAGTTATTCTTATGTGCTGAAGCTGGCTGGCTACGCGGAGTGATGCGAATCGGGGGCGATTGCTTTGGATATTGTTTCTTTGAGGACTGTCGCAAAACACTTCCCTCGCACAGGTGAGATCCGATTCAAGAACGGCAGCGCAAGCCTACGACCTGCGATCGATTTCGTCAGACGGGATCGGCGTTAGCTGTGCAACGACCCAGCCAATAGCAAAGAATCTCCCGCCTGCTGAGCTTTCGCAGAGGACGCGACGTTGGCGTGATTTCTACGGAACGTCATCTGCCATGTGTGGCCCAAGGACGTGTTGTATCGGGAGCCCGCGAGGCCGGAAAAAATATCCCGATTACACGGATAGCCTGAGGAAAGGACCAGAGCCTCTCCTGCCTCCTAGATGTGGAGGCTCAAGAGGTTGTTCCGATTCAAGCCGGAGCGAGAAGCGCATGCGTTGAGCTTAAGGCTGGCATGAGGGCGATGGAAGTTGTTGCTTCACCTGGGCGAAAGACAGGCTATCCGTTGAAGTGCTTGTGACGTAGTTCGTGGCTCTCAACTGGACGCGATGGCGGCCCGCTTCTCTCCATCGCATCTTTGAGTCGTCTGAACTGATGTTCCAGATCGCCCATGCGGACGGCCGCGGAGTGCAGGTCTCCGCTGTCGGCTGCCTTTTCTATCTCAGATGCCACGTCCCGAAGACGTTCGCCGCCGACGCTTGCAGAGGCTCCTCTGATCGAGTGGGACTGCCGTGCCGAACCAGGAGCATCCCGGCCTTCGACAAGATTCTTCAATGCCTGAATCTGGCTCGGGATATCGCCAAGAAATGCTTCAATGACGATCTTCGCCAATTCATGGTCGCCTTCGAGGCGCGACAACAGTCCTGGGCGGTTGAATACGACGGCCTCGCCTTCAACGGACCGCGACGGGACTGGTTGGCTGGCCATGGTTGCGCCGTCGCTACCTAATCCGCGTAACCATTTCCTGAGCGCTTCCCGCAGCACATCCATCGATACCGGCTTGGACACAAAGTCGTTCATGCCTGCCGCGAGACAACTTTCCCGATCGCCTTGCATGGCGTTGGCGGTCATGGCAATGACAGGGACGTCGCGATTGAAAATCGCGGATTGCGGATCGCGAATGGCGCGGGTGGCCTCGATGCCGTCCATCACCGGCATGCGCATATCCATTAGCACCAGATCGTAACGGATTGACCCAAGTGCAATGACCGCTTCGGCGCCATCGGCCACCGCATCGGCGCGCAGGCCAAGCTTTCGAAGCATGCCCAGTGCCACCTCCTGGTTGGTGGGATTGTCTTCGGCAAGCAGGATTCTCGCATTCATGCCGGCGAATGGCTGCGACGGGGGGGGTTCCGCTTCTTTTGACTGATGGTCCGGCCCCAGACCGAGCCCCAGGCGCACCGTAAACCAGAACTCCGATCCCTTGTTTTCCTTGCTCATGACCCCAACGCTTCCGCCCATCATCTCCGCTAACTCCTTGGAGATGGCCAGTCCCAGTCCCGTGCCTCCGTAATTCCGCGATGTCGACACATCCACCTGTCCGAATTTGTTGAAGAGGACGCCGATCTTGTCCTCCGGTATTCCGATGCCTGTATCGCGTACCGAGAAGCGCAGCAGGCAATCGGATTCTCCTTCTTCCTCCAGCGTCACGCTGACTACCACCTCGCCCTTCTCCGTGAACTTGATCGCGTTGCCCACCAAATTGGTAAGAATCTGGCGCAACCGCCCTTGGTCGCCACGAAGCAGCGCTGGAACCATGGGATCGGCAATGCACAGCAACTCGATTCCCTTGGCCTGCGCTGTCACTGAAAGAATGGAGGTGACATTGTCGAGCAGACTTCGAAGATCGAAATCGATTGTCTCCAGTTGGAGCTTCTTCGCTTCCATCCTGGAGAAATCGAGAATGTCGTTGATAAGCTGCAGCAATGATTCGCCACTGGCGCGGGCAATCTCCGCATAGCGGCGTTGCTCGGCGGTCAGCTCCGTGTCCAGCAACAGCCCGACCATTCCGATGACTCCATTCATCGGGGTCCGAATCTCGTGGCTCATGTTGGCCAGAAACTCGCTCTTGGCTGCATTCGCCTTCTCTGCCTCGATGGCAAGCCGGTTGGCGCGTGAAGTTTCCTCTTCGAGACGGAGATTGCTCTCAAGTAACGCTTCAACTGCCTGCTTCTGAGCTGTGATATCCCAACTGGTACCGATGATATGGGTTGCTTTTCCAGAAGCATTCCTCTTCACAAGCGCGAGGGAGTGAATGTGGTGGACGCTTCCATCTGGCCAGACTACCCTAAACTCGCTGTCCAATTCCTTTTCGCCTCGAATGGCGGCTTCGTTCTCCTCATTCATTCGCTGGCGGTCTTCCGGATGCAGTTCCGTCAGCCATGTCTCGTATACTCCGCCAAACTGATTCTTGGTGATGCCGTAGAGGCGGAACATCTGTTCGTCCCACACCAGCACGTTATGCACAAGGTCATTACTCCAGACACCTCTGCCACCTGCGCGCGTAGCTAATGTCAGACGGTCTGCAGTCTCCCTCAAGAGAATCTCTGACTGTTTCCGTTCGGTAATCTCCTCCGCAATCCCGGCGATCTTGATCAGTTCGCCGTTTTCATCTCGAACGGGAAACGCCCGGTCGCGGATCCATCTCTCCTGTCCATTCGATGTATGGATTCTGTATTCGGAATCGATGCTTTCTCCCTGCAACTGCCTCATAAAGGTCTCGTGGGCCTGCTCGCGGTCGTCGAGATGGATGGCTTCCATCCAATCCATCGGGTTTTCATACAGGCTTCTGCAGGTTCGACCCCAGATCTGTTCGTACGCGGGGCCGATGTAGAGGATTTCTGTTCCTGCCGGGTTCATCATCCAAAAGACTTCCCGAATATTTTCCGCAAGTTGCCGAAACTTCTCTTCGCTGCTCTGCAAGGCTTGCTCGGCCTGTACGCGATCTGTGACATCTTTACTGGTGCCCACGAGCCCCAGGAATTCACCATCCTGCGAAAATCGCGGCGCCGCGAATGATTCCATCCAACGCCACTGGCCATCGGCACGACGGGAGCGTCGCTCAGCCTTGAAATGCGAATGTTTTTGTAATGCATCGTTCAACGCTCTGAAAAACTCCGGCGCATCTTCCGGGTGAATCAGCGACTTCCACTCTTCTGGCTCAACCTGTTCGGAGGTCACTCCGATAAATTCCCGGTATGCCTGATTGACGAACCGGGTCCCTCCCTGTGCGTCCGTGACCCAGATCCCAATCGGGCAACTGTCGGCCATGATGCGGAAGCGGTTTTCGCTCTCACGTAGAGCCTCCTCAGCCCGCTTGCGCTCGGTGATGTCCTCCACGTGGACGACAAATTGCAGAGGTACGCCACGGTCATCTGTTACCAGTGAGACTCTGGTGTGCCCCCAGACCGTGCTTCCGTTGCTGTGGAGATAGCGCCTCTCCAAATCGAGCGTTTCGTCCCGGTTAAGCAGCAGCCGATCCACCGTTTTTTGAGACACGGGAGGATCTTCCGGCAAGGTCAAGTCGCGCCAGGAGAGCGCCCACAGTTGCTCCTTGGTGTAGCCCAGCATCTTGCAGAACGCCTTGTTTACCAGGGTGAAGTTTTTGCCCGGAGCACCAATGGTCATCCCGAAGGGTGCTTCCTCGAAGGCCCTGCGGAATCGCTCTTCACTTTCGCGCAGGGCTTCCTGTGCTTGTTTGCGCTCGGTAATGTCGGCGCTCAGGCCTATGTGTCCCATATACTCGCCACCAGGCGATAGGCGCGGCTCGGCTTTCGAGCCCAAAAGCCTCCACTCGCCATCGGCTCGCCGGATTCGCGCCTCAGCGCTGAAAGGCGTGTGTTCCTTCACGGCGCGATGGAGCGCGGCAAGGTATGCCGGCGCATCGTCCGGGTGAACCGGTAGATGCCAGACGTCGGATTGAACCTCTTCGCAGGTAGTACCGAAGAATTTTTGATACGCCCGGTTAAGGAACTGAACTTCTCCTTGTGCGTCGGTGACCCACATCAGCGATGGGCAACCATGCGCCATGGTGCGGAAGCGCTCTTCGCTTTCTTGAAGCTTCCGTTCCGCCCTCTGCCTCTCGGAGATGTCGCGGAGGATGGCGGAGATAGCCGTCACTCCGCCTGCCGAGTTTCTTACGAGGCTGGCCGAAACGAGGACATCGACGATTCGTCCATCCTTGCACAGGCCGAGGCCTTCGAAATGTGAATCGTCCTTGCCTCGCAAGACATTTTCAGTGAGATCATGGAAAGCGGACAGTCTTTCCGGCGGCACCAGCATCGCCATCGGCTTGCCGATGGCTTCTGTCGCGGCGTAGCTCAATATTTCTTCCGCGCCGCGATTCCATGAGAGTATGACTCCCGCGGGTGTATAGGCGATGATGGCGTCCTGGGAGCCTTCCACGATTGCCGCGAGAAACGCTTGCGCATCCTGGGCCGCCCGTTGCTCGGTCACGTCATGCTTGATGGCTATGTAGCCGGTGGTTGCGCCCTTTGAGTCGTGTAAGGGGGCTATCCGCATCTCCTCGTCATAAAAGGTTCCGTCCTTGCGCCGGTTGATCACCTCTCCGTGCCAGACTCTCCCGGATGAAATTGTGCTCCAGAGCTGTTTGTATAATGCAGCGGAATTGCGCTCGGACTTCAGGAGCCGTGGATTCTGTCCCACAGCTTCCTCGCAGGAGTATCCCGTCATCGCGGTGAACGCGGGATTCGCGAACTGGATATTCGCGTGAATGTCAGTGATGACGATGCCATCGGCCGCTTGCTCGAAGACCTTGCGGAATCGATCGTCGCTTTCGCGGAGCTTGCGCTCGACCTGGACGCGTTTACGGAAGTTAAGGGCGAGGCAGGCAACTCCCATGCTGAATACCAGGCAGATCAGGAAGCTAGTGGAGGTCCAGTTCACTGCCTTCGTGATTTCGTTGATCGAGTCGTCTGCGTCGGCTTTGTTCCACACAATTTCCGCCTCGGCGGCCTTCAGAAAGGCATTGCGCAGGGGAATCAGCTGTGTTCCGATCAGTTTCCGGGCTTCATCATTTTCACCTTTGCGACTGAGACGCAGAACGCTCATGTAGCACTCGTCGTACGGCACGCGTGTGGATTTGAGGGTTTCGAAAAGCTGCTTGTCCGTAGGGGAATCGATCAGGCTTTCGTACTTGCCCATGACATCGTTAATCTGCGCGTCGGCGCTCGCGATCTGCCGGTCCAGCACCGCTTTTCTCCTATTGTCATTTGGATCGATGTAGTCGGTCAGGAGGGTATACCGAAGCAATGTGACGCTCTGAAGTTGACCGCTCAAGTAAACGGAGGGCATGGTGTCCGCCGTTATTTGCATCGCGGCAGCTTTGATCCTGTGCATTTCGGTGTGTGCGAGTGACACCAGTGTCATCGTTATGAAAATAGCGGCAGTGCCCAATCCAGGGAAGATACGCCCAATTGCTCTCAAAATTTTCATGTCGTTTTGCGCAGCACAGCCATTCCATACCTATCGGCCAACCTCCCCTACGCTTAACATTCCCGGTCGAGTGAGGTGTCGCTCTGCTGCGTTTTTGGTCACACGCCCTGAGAATGACAGGGCGATTCCGTCACCGTGTTCAAGGGCCGCATTCAACGGGAAACGAGGTTAAAACCTTCAGGAGGGTCAACTTGGAGGAGAGACACCATTACTTCCAAGGAAGTGAAGAATGTGCATTCATTCATGGACAAGGAGGTTTGCGCCGATAGGTAAGTTGCGCCTCCACTCGTCAGAAGAATCGCGCGCGCCGAGAGGGATCGCCTCCCGAGCGAAGCCCGAGGATCCGTTCCAATCGTGCAGCAGAACGCTCTTACGTGTGCGCCAAGACTTACGGATGCTGGCACGGCAAGGGAGAACACGATGAAGAGCCTGGTTGCGGAAGACGACGCCACAAACCGAAAGTTGCTGCAAACCTTCCTATCTCGCTACGGCGGATGTGACATCGCCGTCGACGGCCAGGAAGCCCTGAACGCGGTCCGCCTCGCCTGCGAAAATCACCAGAACTACGATCTCGTATGCGTGGACCTCAGGATGCCAGTGATGGATGGACAGGAAGCGATTCGAGAAATTCGCAAGCTGGAAGCCGCCGCAGGTATATTGAAGCCTGCCAAAATCATCGTGACAACTATCCACACCCATATGGAGGACGTCGTCGGGGCGCTCTTAGGGCGATGCGACGCCTACCTGGTGAAGCCCATCGATACCGCGAAACTAAAAAAGGAACTCAAAGACTTTGACCTGATTCAATAGCCAGTCAAGGCTCTTACCGTTGTGCTTGGCATCAGTAGTCAGGCCCGGATACATCCCCCGCAGCATCTTTTCTCCACCTCGCTAAGCTACGCGGAAACATGTAGCAGCGCGTCCATCGGACGACGAGCCGGTTCACCAACTCCGGCGCTTCAATCAGCGTCACAAATCGAACACCGCCGCAAGCAACTACCGGGCTGGTTTCGCCTCCTGCGCGGAACTCACGGGAATCAGGCCGGCGGTGTCGGAGAATGGCGGCAACATCCGTTCGAATTTGTCGAGCATCACCGGAGGACTGAACAAGTAACCTTGGAACGAATGGCACTCCATTTGGTCCAGGAACTCGCGCTGCGCTTCTGTTTCCACGCCCTCGGCGATCACCGAAAGGCCCATGGCCTGGCTTAGGGAAATGATGGTTTGCGCAATCACGCAGCTATTGGCGTCTACAAACAGATCGCGAATGAAGGACTGATCGATCTTCAACTGATCGAGGGGCAAACGCTTGAGGTAGGAGAGCGAGGAATAGCCCGTCCCAAAGTCGTCCAGGGCGAACCGAACACCATGGGTTTTGAGAGCCGTCATCTTGGTCACGACATCTTCAAAATTGTGGAGCAATATGCTTTCGGTAATTTCCAGTTTGAGCCGTTTAGGATTGGCGCCGGAATTATCGAGAGCCGCCAACACTTCTTCTACAAAGCCTGGCTGACCGAGTTGGCGTGCGCTGATATTCACGGCGAGCGCGATTTCGGCGGTTCGCTCCTGGGCTGCCCAAGCAGTGAGCTGAGCGCAGGCGGCCTCCAGCACCCAAGCTCCGATGGGCACGATGAGGCCTGTCTCTTCGGCGAGAGGGATGAACTCGGCGGGGGACAGGATGCCACGCTTCGGGTGCATCCACCGGATGAGGGCCTCGGCGCCGACGACACACCTGTTGTCCAACTGGGGCTGGTAGAAGAGCAAAAACTCGTGCCCGCTGATCGCGCGACGAAGCTCTGTTTCCATTTCGGCACGGGCGTTGACCGCAGCCTGCAACGCCGGGGCAAAAAATCGTATCGTATTGCGGCCGGCTAATTTGGCCTGATACATGGCAATGTCAGCGTGTTGCAGGACCACGTCGGTGCTTTCCCGTTGCTCGCCGCCGGCGATGGCGATCCCGATGCTGGCGGTGCTGCGCCATTCTCGTCCATCGAGAAGATGTGGCCGAGCGATCGTCGCAAGAAGTCTTTCGGCGACAACCTTCGCCTGGGCGGCCGCTTCGTCGGGAATTTTGCTCAGGTTCTCAAGTGTGACGACAAACTCATCTCCGCCGAGGCGCGCCACCATGCCGGCTTCGCGAACGCATGAAGTGATGCGCCGCGCGACCCCCTGAAGCAGCAAGTCGCCCATCCGGTGGCCCAGGGTATCGTTCAATGCCTTGAAGTTATCGAGATCGAGGAACAGCAACGCGCGCCTGCGGGCATGCCGGGCGCCGGTCGCCATGACCATTCCCAGTTTGTCCATCAGCAGTCGACGATTTGGCAGGTTGGTCAACGGATCGTAGAACGCGAGGTTCCTGATTTTTTCTTCAGCGAGCTTGGCATCGGAGATATTTCTGATGATCGAGAACACGCAGGGAATGCCGTCGATGTCGATCACCGAAGACGACATCACGGCCCAGATTACCTCGCCGCTCTTTTTTCTGAAGCGAGTTTCAAGGTTGCGACTGATTGACTTGACGCTCAGGATGTCACGCAGCTTCAAGCGATCAGAGGGGTCTGCCCAGACTCCGAGTTCGCTGGAGGATCGTCCAATTACCTCGTCGCGTGTGTAGCCTGTGTCGTCGAGAAATGCCTTGTTGACCTCGATATAGGTACCGTCGTCGAGACGGTTGATGGTGACGGCATCGAAACTGTTCTGGAACGCGGTGCGATAACACTCTTCACTTCGCCGCGTTGCTTTCGATGCTGTTTCGAGAAGTTGCTCAGTTTCTTTGAGCGAGTTGATGTCTTCGATGACCGCGATGAAGTGCAGGGCGCGGCCATCTCCGTCGCGCTGGATCGATACGGTTACTCTTGCCCAGATCAGGCTGCCGTTTTTGCGGATGTATTGCTTTTCCCAACTTGCATTGGCAATCTCTCCGCTGAGCAGTTTATGGAGTACGCCGACGCTGGGGGCAAGCGCACTGGGTGCGGTGATTTTCTGGAAGGTCAGTCCAGGAATTTCCTCAGCGGGGTAGCCGATGGTTTCTGCAAACCGTGAGTTGCAGCGCAGGAATTGACCATCCAGCGAAGTGTGAACGATGCCGACTGCGGCCTGTTCAAACGTCGAGCGGTAGCGTTCCTCGCTATCGCGCAGTAACGTCTCGGCCTGCCTGCGATGGGTGATGTCCTGGATGAAGCCCTGGGTGAAGAGCGCCCGGCCGTCGTCGCCGCTAAGGATCCGGCAATTGACCGAAACCCAGATTGTCGTGCCGCTCTTGCGTTTGAATTGACACTCGAAGTCACGAACAGCCCGATGCTCTGCGAGCTCCTGCTTGAATTTGGAATGCGCAACCGGGTCGACCCACAACTGGGCGGCTGTATCGGTGATCGTCGAGACGGCCTCGTCGGCCGAACTGTACCCGAGCATGCTCGCGAAAGCTCTGTTCGCAGCCAGAGCTTTGCCCGAAACGGTTGTCTGAAACATCCCCTCGAGCGAACCATCGAAAATATCCCAGTATTTCCTCTCCGTCTCTTTTAACGATTTCTCTGCAATCTTCCGGTCGGTGATGTCTTTCCCAAATATGGAAATGCCCGAGGTTTGGCCATCCGTGACGATTGGGTTGAAGGTCAACTCCAGCGTGCGGCGATCGAGGAGAGGATATTCGACCCGGGAAGGGCCCTTGGTCATCGCAGTCTCCAGGGACGTGAGCCACGGCGCACCTCGTTCCGACCCAAGCAATTCATCCAGACGCACGCCCACCGCGGCACGGACGCCATAGCTGACTTCCAGGTGCTGACCAAACGCCCGGTTGAATGTGAGAAGCCTGCGGTCCAGATCCACTGACCAAAAGTAGTCATCCGAACTATCGATCAAGCTCGCGAGATTTGCTTGCGCTCGTTCTTCCATTCTCTTCGTGGCCACGGTTGCTAACGTACGATTGCAGCCAAGGACACCCCCACACTTATACCAGCGAGTTCCGAACGCGAAACAACCAGAAGGCTGTAGGCCAGGGAACTACTGGGTGTGCGCACTGCGACAAAAATAACCTTGCAGGTTATATCGGCAGATTGGGTCCCATAGTTTAGCGTTTGGATGAGCCGACGGGGAGTCCGTTTTACTACCCATACCTTGTCAGGCGGCAGAACTGGCGTAACGGTCTCCGCGAGGTCAACATCAACTGCCGATAACAGTAAGGAAACTGCGTTTCCAGCTCCGACACAGCTCTGTCTTACTGTTCCAAGTGTGTTGTCCTATCCGGAATGTATGGTCCGCTCCCGTTTTGCAAGCGACGAATGAGGTTGAACAGAATTGGTCTGCGCGAATGCAGACCCTGCATTCTTCTGTCGCGCTGGGATCCGCTTCCTAGAAAGGATCGGACGCGGCCGCAAAAGACGCTGCCGAGAAATTGCGCCAATTCTGATCCTCTACACTTCTTTTTCAGGCCGCTGAACTTCAGTGGGCTGAAACTTCATTTTGCTGTGCGGATGCTCTTTCCCGTTCCTCAGCGATCACTTGAAACATTGACTCGTTATCGCTTAATTTGAAGGAAGTTACATTCATCTCTGCCGCAACTCGTTGCTCCACCTTCGCCAGCAGAGTCAGATCTACTTTGGTCACGGGACGCAGCCCTTTTTCCTCAAGCTGCGCCAGGATTTCGGCTTCACTCAGCGCCTCTGAGTCTGGAAGATCTCTTAAATATTCGATTGCTTTGGCCGCTCCCAGTTCACCATCATGGCGTGCGATGCCCACCAGCCCCGTGCTGGCACGCCTTGCCCAGCCGACTACATATGTTCCTGATAAGGTGCTGCTGGTCGCAGGGTCCCAGACTTCGAAATGCGGGTCTTTCGGATGCTCCGGATCGGGCTTAGTCGCATACCCTTCCGGCCCCATCGGCAACCCGATTTTTGTGTCGTGCCGGTCGCCGATTGCAAAGATCAGGGTGTCGATGTCCAGGACTGCTCTCTCTTTGGTGCTCACCGCCGCAGTGCTGCCGTTGTCCTTTAACACCAGGTCATTTTCAGCTACTTCGATCTGCGCAATCCGGCCATCCGGGCCCGGGATAATTGCCGTCGGCGATGAAAGAAAACGGAACGAAAGCCGCGGCGGAACTGACGCGAACTCAGGATTTATCAGGTGGCGGAAATGGCTCTCGAAGACCTTTTCCGGCGAAACATCCTGGTTGCAGCGCTCGCACCGCTCTCGCACGCGCGCCAGTTCGGCGGTCAGTTCCTCGCGCGAAATATGCCGCTCAAGGTACCCGATCTCCTTGTCGTCGAACTTGATTTCGAGAGGTCCGCGGCGCGCGATGATGACCACATTTTCCGTGACCCGGCCCGGCGCATCATCCAGCAGCCAACGTGCGATATCGACGGCCACATTGCCCATACCGATGATGCCGATTCGTTTCCCTGTAGAGAAATCCTGCGAGGCATATGGAGGCAATTGGTTGTAGTGATACACAAAGTCCTTGGCCGCATAGATTCCCTTGGCGTGATCTCCGGGGAGCCCGAGTTTGCCGGCGCCCTGCGCTCCGCAGGCAAAGATAATCGCCGCAGGTTGCATCGCCTCCAATTCTTCGATGGTCAGGTCGTACTCTTCGCCCACCTGCACGTGGCCGAAATAGTGCACATTGGGCAAGGCGAGAACCTGGGAAAACTGCTTCCGGAGCCCAAACTTCATCTTGTCTTTGGTCGGATAGATTCCGTACTCCGCCAGACCGCCGGGCTTGACGTCGCGGTTGAAGATGAAAACGTCGTACCCGGCCAGAGCCACCTGCCGCGCTGCGAACATACCGGCCGGCCCGGCTCCAATCACAAAAACACTCTTCATCCTTTATCTCCAGTGTGAGCCCTCGTGGTGTGCAAGAGGCTCGTGCAGTTTGTTCCCGCAAGCGAGTGAACGCCGGTGACAGAGCGAAAATCAGAGGGAAGCTCTCGTGCAATCGACGCGACCTGGCCGGACAACAGAATGAGTAGGCGCCAAACCAACGATTCTTGCGAGCGTGCAAAACGGGAACCGATCAACCTGGCCGAAGACGTCCCCAGTAGAGCCCCTTTGCAGCTTAATATACTGAGCCGCATTGCTTCGAATGTGATTGAAATCACTCGAATAAGGCACTGCGTAACGAGATTGACTTGCGCCGCCCTTCCGACCCGCCGCCAGAAGGCGTGAAAAGCACGCGCCTCATGAATTTCCTGACTTGACACCGCCCTTGACAGGATGAGCCCCCTGAGGCGATTCGGACTCCTCTTCTGCCCGTTTGTCGGGCCTCCCGGGCGCGCCCGTTTGTATCGCTTCTTCCATTTCTTCCCGATCTATCTCGTTGCTTTCATCCTGTTTGGTCAATACATCTACCCGGTAGCCAGCCGCAGCAGCTTCCGCCAGGGCTTCCTGCACGTTTTTGCTCATCTGCCTTGCTGCTGCTCGCGAAGGCGCTGGTTCACCCGCGAGGCGCAACAAAGAAGGCATCAGCAGCCACCAGAGCAGCTCTTCATAGGACTCACGGATGAAGTAAGCATGGCCCTCCGCCTCGTGAACGCCGGTCAGCCAGCGCACATCCGGATCCGACCAGAGTACAGGCGCAAGGCTCAGCTTCTTCTCTTCCGGTTTGATTTCAGCCACGGGCTCGATTTCTGCCGCTTTCGAAGGGGTAACCGCCTTTACTTCTCTTTCCGGCAACCTCGTGTCGATGGCCGCGGTTCCCGGAGCCGCAGCGCGAGGTTGGGGAACAACAGCTTCTTCGTCGACTGCCGGCCCGGGTTTGCCAACTTCCGCTTCAAGCAGCAAGCCGACCTTGATGCGAGCCGCAACGCGCCAACCCTCTTCGCCTTCAAACCCAAGATCATTGAATGCCTTGGCGAATGGCTCCCGCAGGCGCAGGCGGTCAAACAGGTCGAGGGCCAAGCGCCCCGGGTTCAGTGGATCGATCGATTCTGCCAACAGTTCGAGTGCGCACCATCCGAAAACCGGCCCCCACATCGCCGTCGCGGTAAGCTGCGGGCTCGGGCTCGGCAACACACGGCGAGCGGCCGCTGTCCACGGCGCCGGGAAAAGCGCTTCCACAACTGGAATCCGCATCGCAGCACGGACGCGCTCTCTGAACGCCGTGCCAGAACCTGCGGGATCGGCCGGGCTGATCGCTTTCCGTTTTTCGAAGCCGATCCGCGATAGGTAAGCGGTCTGCGCCGAGCGCATCAAGCTCTCACAACGGGTCCACGACTGCTCGATGAACTCGGTGCGCTCCCTGTTGAGCCTTCGATCTGCACTGCCCGGCCCGCGGGGGTGTTCCGCCAGATCGGCCAGCAGCCGTACCAGGTCCGGCTGCAACAACGCGCGCAGATCGTTGTGTACCGGCTGCAGTTCCAGGTTAACCAGCGCATCTTCCAGGCTGGGAACGCCGCGTCCGTTCAAGTGGTCGCAAAGCCGGTCCCATGGCTTCTCCGCCGTCGCATGCAGCTCGTGCCAGTCGAGAAAGACGTGGCACTGGTATGCGTGCAGCTTGAGCGTCAGACCCCGTTCCGCAAGATCGTTGGCGCGGCGAAGGTATTCAAGCCCGGTCAGCGAATCCCGCCATGCCAGAACTTTCGCTGGGCCGGCTCCGACGCCAAGGCCCTCTGCGAGCCGCCTTTGACGCAATTGGGCGCTCGCCTTATCGGCATAGGCCGCCGAAAAATCGATGGTCCCATTCGCCGTTCCGTACCGGTTGTTGTAAACCACCAGGGCTCTTTCGTCCCCGTTCCGGTTGGAATAGGCAAAGACGTTTTCGTCCACCGACCCTGAAGCTTGAAAGAAGTCATACAGCAGAAAATTGCTGCTCTCGGCAAAGAGCCAGCGTCGCTTCAACAGGGGGGCGACTTCGCGGTCGTGCCGTTCCACGAGCCAGTGGTCCGGTGTCTCGTCGTAGCGGGGGCGCCGATACTCCATCCCGTACTTCTCAGTGAACCCTTCCACCTGGCCGTGGCCAAACATGGGCAGCCCCGGCAGCGTCGACATCATCACCGCGACGCCGAAGCACTTGTCTCCCTTGCCGAATTGGTCAATTGCCGTTCTTTCATCGGGATTACTCATGAAGTTCACGTAACGCTTCATGATGTCCGGATCGAATTCCAGTGTGTTTTTGATGACCGAGCGGTATTTCGCGTTCTCCTCATCGCGCATCATGTTCATGAAGGCGCTGTTATAGACGCGATGCATGCCCAGGGTACGAACGAAGTAGCCCTCCATCAGCCAGAAAGCCTCGGCCAGCAGCAGCGTGCCCGGAACCTCGGCGGCAACCCGATCGACAACTTCGCGCCAGAATTCGTGCGGCATGTGGCGGTCGAATTCGGCTTGACTCATGCTGTATTCAGCGCGCGAAGGAATGGCGCCGCTTGAGCCGGGGCCAGGAAACCAGAGCCTGTGGAAGTGCCGCTTGGCAAGCGTCATCGCAGCATCGAACCGGATGACCGGAAAAAGACGCGCCACATACAGGATGGTCTGAATCACCTGTTCGCGAACCGTCGGGTTCAGATAATCGAGCTGGGCCGTGTCATTCCAGGGAAAACTTGTGCCATCGTTGCCGTGGTAGATATAGCGCGTCTCGCCCGATGCGCGGTCGCGGCGCTGAAAGGTCACCGCGGCATCGGTTTGTTCAAAGTAGTGGTCTTCAATCTTGATCTCGACGCGCCCGTCGCTCGATAGGTCGGGACCGTTGAAGCTGTAGGCGGGATACGGCGGCTGGGGCCGGGAAATGAACCACTCCGGGTGCTCGACGACCCAGGGCGAATCGATCCCCATGTGGTTCGGCACCATGTCGCTCGCCAGCCGGAGTCCGTGGTGATAACAGCGGTCGCGCAGATTGATGTAAGCTCCTTCTCCGCCCAGATCCTCCGCAATCTTGTAGTCAAAAATCGAGTAGGCCGATGCCACAGCATCCTCATTGCCGCAGAGCTGCTTGATCGTCTTCGATGCGCGGCTGCGCTCCCACACGCCGATCAGCCACAGAGAGTTGAGCCCCCGACGTGCCAGTGTCGCGAGTTCCTCATTTGGAATTTCATCGAGGCGGGCAATGTGGCGGCCGTATTGCTTGCTCAGTTGCGCCAGCCACACATAGGTGCTTTTGGCAATCAGCACTGTGCTCGGCATCCAGGCGGTGTCGGCACTGAACTTCTCATATTCATGTGCCGGATCGCCGAAGACCGGCACGTCGGAGTGGCTCACGATCGAGGGCCATTGCTGATTGCCTGTTTCGCGGCGGCGGCGGGCAGCATCGCGCGCCCCCGCGGCGGCGGGATTGAACTGCATCCAGATCGCCAGTTCCTCCTCGCGCAGGATTTCGCCCGCGATGAGAAGGAATCGCTCCAGGCTATCGCCCAGCAGCGGTTTCCACATGCGCCGAATGATAGCGAGTTGCTCGCTCAAAGACCGAGGGGCCCCCGTAGCCGGCGCGCGCAGCAGGTCCAAAAGGTTGACCGGCTTGGCATCCGGCAGAGGAATCAGGGGACGGGTCGCAAAAAAGCTCGGCAGATCCTTCGTAACCTGCCGGTAGACCGTCTTCTCTGCAATGCTCTTCTCTTCAAAAAGCTCTTCAAATGGCTTGAATGCCTCGTTCCGGTTGGCAGTCCAAAGCAAAAGCATCTCTTCGAGGGCTGCGGCGCGATGAGGAACCCCGTCTGTCTTGCCTGCTAACCACTGGCGAGGAGTTTCGAGTCCGCGCATCACGGTTTGGCCGGGAAATTGCTCCACGAAAGTCAGCAAAAGCTTGTCCAACTGGTCTGCGCCGACGCGCGCCGAGAACCAGTCCAAGGCCGCCGTCATGACCTCCGGGTCAAACTGCTTCCGGTATTGCGCCATCAGGACGTGGCTGGCCTCGTCAATCAGGCCCATCGCGAAAAGTGAAGCGGCATGAACCACGCGCTCGGGATGCTTATGCACCTCGCGAACCTGGTTCATCTTGTAAGCGAATGCGCGGCAAGCCGACAGGTCGGCGAAGACTACATTTCCGTTATAGGAAAAGAGAGTCTCGGCAAACTGGTACCGCTCACGCGCCTGCTTCGAAATGTGAAATTCCATCATTGAAAACCGCGCTCTCAAGTTTCTGATGCCAAAAAGCACACACCGATCATCGTCGCCGCCACATTCATCCCTTTCGAGTCATGGCGGCGGCCTGAATCCGGTTAAAGGGTAAAGTATCACCTGGGAGCGGCTTGGCGCTCAAAGCGTTCAAAAGACGGGCGTCTGCGTGAATTGATCAACGTGCCGTCCCATCGCCAGAGGGCAGCAAAGTCCCTGGCATTCCGTTGTAAATTGCGTGGTGTAGGAGCGCGCGCGGCAGGCAGAATCGGGCTGAAAACAGGGTGTGACATCCGGAAAAGGGAGAGCAACCGCAGATCCTTGGACTGCGCTTCTCGCGACAACAGCGAGAAGCTCCGCTCAGGATGACAACATGCGGTTTATCGGCTATTTGCGGCTGATGACAACTGTGCATTGATCAGCCAATTGCAGTTGGTGATAACGTGCGTATTTGTCAGCCAATTTTTACGTCACTTAACTAATTGCAGTTGGTTTATGTCTCGATACCGCCTAGTCAAGCGACTTGCGGAAGCGAAGAATCGCCACGCCGAGAAGTCCCAGGCCCAGCACCGCCATCGCCGCCATCTGGGGCCAGAGGATATTCATCCCCACGCCCTTCAGATACGTCCCGCGCAGCACCACGAGAAAATACCGCAGGGGGATCGCGTAGGTCATATATTGAAGCCACTGCGGCATGGTGCTGATGGGAAATCCGAACCCGGAAAAGGTGACTGCCGGCATGATGAAGAAAAACGCAGTCACCATCGCCTGCTGCTGGGTGGCGGAGACGGTGGAGATCAGCAGGCCCGTACCCAGCATGCACAACAGAAACAGCACTGCCCCGGTGAGCAGAACGGACACATGACCGCGAAACGGAACCTGAAACCAAAAAGAACCGACGACAGCAATCAGCGAGACATCAAAGAGCCCGATCAGAAAGAACGGCAGCGTCTTGCTCAGGATGAACTCGACCGGCCGGATGGGCGTGACCATGATCTGCTCCAGCGTGCCGATCTCGCGTTCGCGCACCACGCCAAAGGCCGTCAGCGTGATCACCAGCACCAGGGTCAGGCTGCCGATGATGCCGGGAACGAAGAACCAGCGGCTTCGCAAGTCCGGGTTGTACCAGGGACGCGGCGCAAGTTCGACGGTGGGCATTACTTCAATCAATTGCGGAGCGACGCTGAAGATGCGATCCTGCTGGTAATCCTGCGCAAAGCCGAGCGCAATTTGCGATATGTATCCTGACGCGATCAGCGCCGTATTCGAGTTGGTTGCATCCACGATCACCTGCAATGGAGCAGTCTGCCCCTTGCGCAGGCTTTGCGCGAATCCGGCGTCTATCTCGAGGCCCACTGTTGCGTTCCCTCGGTCGATCAGATCGCCGAGTTGGCGCGAGTCGGTCAGTTGCTGCTGCACGTCGAAGTATGGACTTGACGTGAATCGCGAGATCAGTTCGCGGCTTTCCTGGCTGTGATCGAAGTCGACGACCACCGTTGGCACGTGATGAATCTCGTACGTCGCGGCGTATCCGAAGATCAACATCTGGACGATGGGCGGCCCAATCAGGATGAAGCGCGTTCGCTTGTCGCGAAACACCTGGATGAACTCCTTGATGATCATCTGCTTCATGCGCCCGAACATCGAATTCTCCCTCTAGCTGAGTCTCTTGTGAAATGAGCGTGTAGCAAGAACCGCCAGCACAAGCGCGAAAAGGGCCAGCGGAATCAGATCGGTGTAAAGCAGGGCCGTCGGTGTGCCTTTAAGAAAAATCTTTTTGAGTACCGACACGTAGTAGCGCGCCGGAATGATGCGCGTAATCCACTGCAGCACGATCGGCATCTGTTCAATCGAAAACAGAAAGCCCGACAACAGAAATGCCGGAAGAAACGTAACGAGCAGCGCGATCTGACTCGCAGCGAATTGCCTCTTAGCCAGCACGGAGATGAAGAATCCCAGCGAAAGCACCACGACCAGGAACATGGCTGAGCTGCCCAGCAGCGTGAGATACGATCCGCGAAATGGCACGTGAAACCAGTAGATTGCGATCAGCGCGCAGACGAGCGTATCGACCATGCCGAGGACGAAGTACGGCAGCAGCTTGCCCAACATGATTTCCACGGCGCTGACCGGCGTCGAGATCAACTGCTCCATGGTGCCGCGCTCCCACTCGCGCGCGATCGTGAGCGAAGTGAGGAACGCGCCGATCACCGACATCACCAGCGCCAGCACTCCGGGAATGATGAACGCGCTGCTTTCGAGGTCCTCGTTGTACCAGGTGCGCGTTTCAACGCCGATTGGCGCTGACTGCACTGAGACCCCGCGCCCGCGGAGCCAATCGATTTGAATCTCTGCCGAGTAGCCCTGCACGACTGCCTGCGCATACCCCATGAGTACGTTCGCGGTGTTGTCGTCGGTCGCGTCGACGAGCGCCTGCACCTCGACCGGCGCCACCCTTGTTGAGCTGCTGCGAAAAATTCCACGGAATCACGATTCCCATTTTTGCGTTGCCATCATCGAGTGCTCTAGTCAGTTCACCGTAGTTGCTCACAGTCCGCACTACGTGGAAGTACTCGCTGGCCTGAAAGCGCTTGAGCAGATCCTGGCTCTGCTGGCTGCCGTCCTGGTCGTACACGTAAACAGGCAATCCTTTCAGATCGAGATTCACGCCGTAACCAAAGAGCATCACCAGCATGACCGGCATGATGATGACGATTCCAAGGCTCCGCGAATCGCGCAGGATCTGGAGTGTCTCCTTCCTGGCCATCACCAGCAGGCGAGTCCAATTCATGACCGTTGCTCCTGCACGGCACTGCGATCTGTGGTGAGAGACACGAAGACATCTTCGAGGCTTGGACGAATCTTTTCGATCCTGCTGACTAGAACACTGCGCTCCGCGAGATAGCTCTTCAATTCCAGCGTCGCCTTCGCAGCGTCCTTCACCGTAAGGTGCAGCGCATTGCCAAAAACAGCCGCGTCGATGACGCCGGGCGCCGATTGCAAAATCTCCAGCGCACTGCCCAGCGGCTCGCACTCCACCAGCAACAACTCTCCTTTCATCGCGCTCTGCTTGAGTTCAGACGGCGTGCCCAGCGCGACAATCTTGCCGCGAAAGATGAGCGCGAGCCGGTTGCAGTATTCCGCTTCTTCCATGTAATGCGTGGTCACAAAGACGGTCACGCCTTCGGCCGCCATCTGGTGAATCAGTTCCCAGAACTGGCGGCGCGAGATCGGGTCGACGCCTGAAGTCGGCTCATCGAGAAAGATGATCGGCGGCTGGTGCAACACCGCGCAGCCCAGCGCCAGACGCTGCTTCCACCCGCCGGGCAGAGTGCCCGTGATCAGTTGCTCCTGCCCTTTCAGGTTCGCCATCTCGAGCGCCCAATCGATCCGGTCATCGAGTTCCCTGCGGCCAACGCTGTAAAGGCCGGCAAACAGGCGTAGGTTCTCGATCACTTTCAGATCGTTATAGAGCGAAAACTTCTGCGACATGTAGCCAATGTTCTGCCGCACTGCTTCCGGATTGCGTGCAACATCGAATCCAGCAACCGTCGCGCGGCCTGCAGTCGGCCTCAACAGCCCGCACAGCATGCGGATGGTGGTGGATTTGCCCGCTCCATTCGGTCCCAGAAAACCAAAGACCTCGCCCTTGCGAATCGCAAGATTGATCCGGTCGACGGCTACGAAGCTGCCAAATCGCTTCACCAGGTTTTCGATGACGACCGAATTGCCACCTTCAGGCATTCGTCGTACCTCCGCTGTCGACCGCATCGACAAAGAGGTCCTCGATGGTCGGCTCGACATGCTGAATGGAATCGAATTGCGCATGCGCCGTCTTGAGCCGTGCATCGAGTTCAGGGATGCGCCGCACCGCGTCGTCAACAACAACACGAAGGCCATCGCCGTGCACCACCAGGCTCGATATGCCCTGCGCCCCATCGAGGACGCTGCGCGCGGTCCGTGAGTCCTCTGAAGAGATGACCAATATGCCCTTCTTAAGCTTCCCTTTCAGGTTCGCCGGCGTGTCGCAGAACAGCAGCTTGCCCTGGTGCAAAAGCGCCACGCGATGGCATCGCTCCGCCTCGTCCATGTAGGCAGTCGACGTGAGAATCGCCACGCCCTCCGCGAGCAGTTCATAGAGGATCCGCCAGAAATCGCGCCGCGAAACCGGATCGACGCCCGTGGTCGGCTCATCGAGCAGAATCACCTTGGGCCGGTGAATCAGCGCACAGACCAGCCCGAGCTTCTGCTTCATTCCGCCGGAAAGCTTGCCCGCGAAACGCTTTCGAAACTCGCTCATGCCCGCGGCGCGCAGCAATTCAGTGGATCGCTTCTCGCGCTCGCCCTTGTTCACTCCAAAGAGATCGGCATAGAACCGGATGTTCTCGTCGACCGATAATTCTTCGTATAGCCCGAATCGCTGCGGCATGTAACTGAGCGAGTGTTTTGCGCGTTCAGGGTCGCGCACCACGTTGACGCCTGCAATCGATGCCGTTCCCGCGTCTGGCGGCATGATGCCGGCGAGCATGCGAAGCGTCGTCGTCTTCCCTGCCCCGTCCGGCCCAACCAGGCCGAATATTTCACCGGCACGCACCTCAAAGCTCAACGCGTCCACCGCGCGCACGCCCGGGAAGCTCTTCGTGAGCCCTTCAGCCACGATCGCAGGTTGAGGTTGCTGCGTCATGGTTTGGCCGCGGCCGGTTGTGCATTCTGGTTCGTTGAGCTCAGCTCGATGTGCGCATCGGCCGGCATGCCCGGCTTGAGCTCGTGGTTCGGATTGTCGATGTCGATCTTGATGCGGTAGACCAGCGTGACGCGCTCCTTGTAGGTCTGCACACTCTTGGGCGTGAACTCGGCCATGGATGAGATGAAGGAAATGCGCCCGTGATATTGCTTGCCGGGATAGGTATCGGTTGTGACCGCCGCGTCCTGTCCCCAGTGAATGCGTCCCAGGTCGGTCTCCGCAATGTATGCGCGCAGCCAGATGTGATCGAGATCGGCAAGCGTCACCACCGGAGTTCCCGGCGACACAACTTCTCCCAGTTCAGCCTCGCGCACCGTAATCACGCCGGTGGAAGGCGCATGCAGGATGGTGTAGCCAAGGGTCACCTGCGACAGTCCGAGGTCCGCGTCGGCCTGCTTGAGATTGGCGCGCGCAATCGCGATGTCTTCCTTGCGGCTGCCTTCTACGGCTTCGTTGTATCGCTGTTGTGCCGCCTTGTAAGTCGCCTGCGCCCGCTTGAGAGCCGTCGCCGCCATGTCCCGATCCTGCGCAGAGACCTCGTCCTTCGCGAAGAGCTTCTGGGCGCGGTCGTTGTCAATCTTCTTCTCCTCCATATCGGCTTGCGCATCGAGCATCGCCTGGCGCGATGCCTTCTTCTCCTGCTCGCGCGTTCCGGCCAGCGTCAGGGCAAGATCAGACTGGCGTACGCGCACACTGGCCTCGTCGATCCGCACCTTCTGCCGGTAATCGGCGTTCTCAAGCCGCGCCAGCAGGGCGCCCTGCTCCACCTGCTGCCCTTCCTCAATCGGCAAATCGATGATCCGCCCCACCACCTTGAAGCCGACAAGGCTTTCGTGCGCCTCGATGTTTCCTGATAGGGTCAGCTCATTTGTCGCGGCAGGCTTTCGCATCAGTCGCGGATACAGGTAGATTCCGACTGCAATCGCCACTGCCAACAGAATCAAAATCGGTATTAGTCGCTTCATAGCGTTCAACCTCGTGTTCGGGACTGCCGAGCCCCGCGGCAGATCGCTTATTGTTTTTCGCCGAACTCCACGATATTCTTCTCCGTATGACCCAGCGCACGCGCCAGGGCAAACTTCGCGTCCACATGGCTTGAAACGGCCAGAATGTAGTTCTCCTCCGCACGCGCAAGCTCATCCTGCGCCGTGACCACTTCGACGTTGTTCGCCGTGCCCTGCTGGAATCGATCCTGCGCCATCGCCAGTTCGCGCTGCGCCAATGCCTGTCCCTGCTGGGCAACATCCACCTGCTCCGCCGCAGATTCGAGATTCAGCAGCGCTTCGCGTACATCCTCGTCGATGCCGCGGCGCAGATCGGCAATCCGGTCGTCGATGCTCTTGATTTGCGCAGTCAATTCCTGCGCTTCGCCCTCGCGGTCGCGGTCGAAGATTGTGAAATCAACCTGTGCCTGAAGCAGCCCCGTCGGCTGGATACCGCCGATGCTTCGCCCGATCGCGCCGAAGTTTCCGTTGATGCTCAGCTTCGGATAAGCTCGCGCATGATTGGCACGCTGTTGCTCTGCTAATGCCTGGCGCTGCGCTGCGAGCGACTGATAATCGGCGCGGGCCGCAAGCGCATCGGGCACAAGTTCCTCAGCGCTCTGCCCGGCCAGCGGCTTGAACTCCAGTGCCTCTGCGAGTTCCAACGGGATTCCGGGCGTCATGCCCAGATTGCGTGCCAATGAGAGGATCGCCAGCTTGTCATCGTTTTGCGCAATCAGCAGCGCCTGCCGGTCATTGGCCAATTGCACGCCGGCGCGCAATACATCTACGCCGGTCGCCGTACCCGCATCGTGCTTATCTTTGGCCAGCTTGTATAACGTATCGGAGTCGTTGACGCGCGACTGCGCGGCCCTGGCGCGCGCCTCGGCAGACTCCGCATTCAAATACAGCGCGCCGATAGCGCGCACAATCAAATCGCGGGCATCCTGGTCATCCAGTTTGTCGGCATCCAGCGTGCGCTCACTCGCCTTGAGGCCATGCAGGCTTTGGCGGTCGACAATGTTCTGTTGCGCGTATAGGCGAATGTCATAGTTCGAAAACGGCCCCACCACCTCCGGCATGCCGGGAATCGTGATGCCAAATGCACGCAGATCGCGATTCTGGATGTTGGCATAGGTCTGTGCGTTTACCCGCGGCAGCAGAGCAGCGGCCAGGCGGCGCTCTCGTGTTCCTTCTGCCGCCTGCAACCTCGCGCCCGAAAGCAATACGTTCAAATTTTCCTGCAGGCCCTTCTGAATTGCATCCGCCAATGTGAGCCGGTACGGCGTCTGCTCTTGCCCTGCCACGGCTTGGCAGAATGCGAATTCCCAGAGACCTCCTGCCAAAATCACCAACGCGGTAATGCAATTTCCTGGCTTCATCGTTCTGCTCCCGGCCCTAGGCGGCGATCCCGCGCCAGAATTGCTGAAAACTGTTTTCGATCCAAACCGCCAGTTCCGGCTCCCCATGAAGCGACCACAGCAGAACGGTCCCCATCAGCGTCTGCTGAAGTTGAAGAGCAACTTCCTGGCTTTTCAGTTTCGGATCGATCTCACCACGCTTCTGCCCCTCCGCGATGACCCCGGCAACCATTACGCGGCCTGCGGAAATCTGGCGTTCGATCAGTTCGCGCACTACATCGCTCGCCAGAAATGAAGAAATCACCGCCCGCGCAAGGTGTGGACTGCGTCCCGGCTCCTGCGCCAAACGAAGAAACAGGTGATGCAAGGTAGACCGGACGCTTCGCTTGCCCGAAGCTGCCGTCTGCACCGCTTCCCTGACACGGGCCAGTTGCAATTCGGCCATGACGCCCAAGACATGATCCTTGCTTTCGAAGTAGTTGAAGAAGGTGCCCTTCCCCACATCCGCTGCTTCGGTGATGTCCTCCACGGTCACGTTGGAAAGACCGCGATCGGCAAAAAGCTGAAGCGCGCTGCGGAACAGGCGTAGACGTGTTTCCGCGGCCCGCCTCTCGCGCCGACCCAAGGTTTTTGCCGGTGCGGAACTCGCGCCTGCCAGGGCTTCGACCATCTCGTTTTCGTGACTTTGATGACTACTATTCATTCTTGCCTGATGTCCGTTTTTGACTATTAGTCATATTTGTACCGCAAGTCGGAATCGGCGTCAAGCGGAGTGGGCGCTCTTACGGTTCAGCTTGTCTTTCTGGGCTGGATTATGTCCGACGCCAACCTTGTGGCCGATCTGCTATTTGCCTCCCGTGGCGGCTATTTGAAATCGAGCAACATTGAGCGCATGTTCTAGAAACCAGCTACCCCTTTCCTGCCCAGCAAAAAGCCTCTCGACTCAGAGAGGCTTTTGCATTTCTATGCTCAGCTCAAGGTTGGATCGATGGTGATAAGGGTCACATTACGAAAGTTTAAAGGGTGAGACTATCGACCGTGGTCAGACGATCACTGGGCCTAGCTGCCCCGTTCTGGCAGCGGAAAAATGGACATCCCGTGAAACGCGAATCGTTCCTTGCGGATCGAGAGCTGATTCATTCACTGGAGGAGCGGTCAACGCCCATCCCTTGTAATGAAAATCGTATTCTTTTTAAACAGAAAGACGTTCCCGCTGGCCTTTACATTCTCGAAAGTGGCGAAGCTATCCTCATGATGGAATCAGCGTCAGGCAGGGCGGTAATGTGCCTGGAGGCTGGACCCGGTTCACTGCTTGGACTTCCCGGAATCGTGGCGAACAAACCATATACCTTGACGGCGATAGCGCGAAAAAACTCAACCGTGCGATTCGTGACTCGCGATGATTTTGAAGATGTGGTTCGTACGGATCCAGCATTGCTACTCCAGGTGTTACAGCTTCTCGCCGCAGAAGTCCGCGCCGCTCGGCAGGCGCTTGCTGAGATTTAGAACTGCATGATTTTCGGGAATTCCGAATCCAGGTTGTGAGGTTTTGATGCAGGTTCGAAAACAGTTCGTTGTTGAGTGCAGGAAATGCCGGCGTGATGTTCCCATAGGTGTAAAGGAGTTTCCGTTCCGCTCGATTGTGGTCGCGTGCCCTCTGTGTGGAGAACAACACAGGTATTTGCCGTCGGAAATGGCGCTGAGCCGACCAATTCATCTGGTGGCCAAGCGGTAGAGTGTCTTGAATCACATTAAAAACGTAGATTCTGCGAGACCCTGATCAAGTCGAGGTCAGGGCCAAAATGAATACATGTCCCTTGATAGAGAGACTGATTGAGATTGAACGATGTATCGGCGTGTGCGATGCAGCCACCATCCGCAAAATGGTGGTCGAAGCACAGGATTGTGCTCTCAAGATGCACAAAGAGTTTGCCGAAAGCCTCCGCCCAATGCAGGGACCTGACCGCACATAGCCAAGCTTGAAGAAGAAACAACAACTTACCTGCGGAATAGACGGCATGCACAGATCGCTACTCAAAGCGTCAACTCAATTCAGACGAAGGCGAGACCATGGAGTTTGTTGACCGAGAGTTGACGTGCATCGATTGCGGAGCTGAATTTGTGTTCACCGCAGGCGAGCAACTCTTCTTTCACGAAAAACAGTTTACGAACGACCCCAAACGGTGTAAGCAATGTAAGGCGAAGCGCACACGCGGGGGTGGACGCGTGCGCCCGGAGACGCGGACTACATGCGCGGAATGCGGGACAGTGACTACGGTTCCCTTCAAGCCCACACAGGGAAGACCTATGCTCTGTCGGTCATGTTTTGAGAAGACAAAGTCTCCAGGACCGTCGTGAAAATCACGCACGCGGTGCGGTGTGTGGCCGGACACACTACCTGAACGAAATGAGTGGGTGTGCTATACACGGTCATTTTTTTTAGTGAAGGTGATTCCCGGTGCCTGGTCTTGGGTGAGGGATCAGAACTCTAGGGCGAATGTACGGGCACGGCAGTCTTGCAACGTGTTGCGACTATTTTCGATTAGCATCAACCAGATCAAATAACTGAAAGTAAATTAGTTATTAGCATTATGGCGGAGAGGGGGGGATTCGAACTCCCGGAGCCCGTAAAGGCTCACTCGCTTTCGAGGCGAGCGCAATCGACCACTCTGCCACCTCTCCGCTGTCCAGGCGGCCCTATTGGCGAGGGCTGCAGAGCCAAGCGGCAAAGCACCCCATGTCAAAGGACCGTGTGCGCCCGTCGCCTCATCCGGAGTGCCCGACTGCTCCCCTTCTTGAGAGAAGCGACGGCTTATCCGGCAGACTTGGATCGCGCTTTCCTAGTTTATCCGGTGCGCTACGAGGAGGCAATGGCTGTGGCTGAATCGCCTCGTCGATCTACATTCGCTCTATACAAATCTGAGCGAAATATTTGCATTCTCGCTTCGTGGGCAGGCTTCTTAGACTTCCAGCGTGCCGTGAAGGTAGAGGCGTGCGCTGCCGGCGATCTTTACGCGATCGCCATCAATGGTGCACTGCATGGTCCCGCCGCGGGCACTCAGTTGTCGCGCACGCAACGTGTCCTTTCCCAGCCGCCCGGCCCAATAGGGAGCCAGCGTGCAGTGGATCGAACCGGTTGCAGGATCCTCATCGATGCCGGCCACCGGCGCAAAAAATCGGCACACGTAATCTACGCCACCCTCGCCGGGAGCGGTAACGATGGTTCCGCCGATTCCGGTGTCTATTCTCGCAAGGGCGGCAAAATCGGGCGCGAGCGCTCCGACTTGCTCCGCCCGATCCACTACCACTAAGTAATCGCGCGATTTCATGACGAGCGCTGTTTTCAATCCCAGGGCTGGAAAGAGGTTGGCCGGCGTCTCACATTGTTGAGGCGGTCGGGCGGGAAAGTCCATTTCAAAGCTGCCCTGTTGCTCGGTGACCGTCAAGATGCCGCTGCAGGTGTGAAAACGAACCGGCCACGCGGCGTGCTTGCGCAGCGCGAGCACATAGGCGGAGGCCAGGGTCGCGTGCCCGCACAGGTCGTCCTCGACTTCGGGAGTAAACCAGCGCAAGTCGAAATCGCCATCGGCACGAGAGACAACAAAAGCAGTCTCGCTGTGCCGGTTCTCCGTCGCAATTTTCTGCATGATGCTGTCCGCGAGAAAAGCGGGAAGGATGCAGACCCCCGCCGGGTTACCGCGGAAGAGTTCACCCGTGAATGCATCCACGTGGTAATACGGAATTCCCATGTCGTGCTCCTCTTTATTTATGGTGGCGGGATGCGAACGGTATTGGCTCGGCAGGAACGGATCGCGATACACGGGGTGGGGTGAAGACTCTTGTCCAGACAAACCTCGACGGCGGTCAAACAATTGTGACCACAGCTTATGGCCAAACTTGAGCGTGGAATTGCGGGGTTGCTCGCAGTGAAGAGCTCAATGATCTGATCCGGCGGGAGCGATATCTGGGATGTGAGCGTTTTGAGGGTGGGTGGAATGATGACGCCCTGGAAGGCCGAGCGCGCGGCGTGGAAGAATGCGTCCGCACCAAGGCCGGAGCAAGTGCCGTGGGTCTGCCACTCATGTTCAAGCAAGCCGGGGTCGGGGTAGATGTCGTTGTATTGCGCGGGGTCTGCGGGACCGGGCGCACTGGAACAGTTCTCAGGATAGGAGCCATTCGCATTCTGCGGCCAGAGACCGTGGAGGACGAAGGTTGCATGCGCGGCGCACTCGACGGCAGCGGGATGTGTATAACAAAACTCCGGTGACCAGGAGAGATTGAGCAGATAGAAGTCGAATCCCGCCCTTGGCGCGGCAGACCGTCGGCCGGCATTGGCTGACTCGACCGTGGTTCCGGAATCAGCAGGCTCAGAGGGGCTCTGAGAAGGCGTTTTACATCCGGCGAGGGGAAGAAGAAGCGCGACGAAAATCAGAATGATTCTCTGCTTCATGAATGCAGAATAGCAGCGAAAGAACACCAGGCGTTCGCCGACCAAGCGGGATAGGCAAAGTGCCACAACTGGGCTCAAGCAACCACGCGGCGTGCGTTTTCTCGGCGAGGCCCGAGAAGAAATCGGACACGCCTCGTATTTTTCTCGAGAGCGGTTGAACTGTCCGGCTCAAGAAATCGTATTGAATCCTCGAAGAGAACTCCTCGACGCCCTTCTGTTCATTTTTGGACAGATGGCTCCGAGTTCGAACATCTCCCTGTGCGCCTCATCGCACGCAGCCTCTCATTCCAAGGGGCTTAGGTGAGTCGCACTTTGGCCGGAGAAATGCTCCAGAGGTTTTAGAGCTTATCTGGTTTCGACTTCTCTGACGGTGAGGCTTCCCTCTATGCAGAAATTGCTTGCTGATCTTCGATTTGTGACACGGCAAAACCTCAAGTCGCCGGGGTTTGTGCTGACAGCGGTGCTGATGCTGGCGTTTGGCATCGGAGCAACGACTGCGATCTTTTCCATCGTCGATGCGGTCCTGCTGCGGCCGCTGCCATTTCCGGATTCAAGCCGGTTGGTGGTGCTGTCGGACCGCCTGGAAGGGGTGAATTTCGATGGGAACGACGAGGTTGGCGTTACCGTGCCCGACATTCGCGCATATACCCGGGACACGCACGGATTCAGTGCGCTGGGCGGGTACCAGTATGCCGGCTTCGAATTGTCTGGGGCAGGAGAGCCGGCCCAGGTGAACGCGGCCCGCATGACGGCGGGTGTGTTTTCAGCGCTAGGAGTGGACCCGCTGCTGGGAAGGGTGTTCACAACTGACGAAGATGAGCACCATCAGCAGGTCGCGGTGCTGAGCTATGGGGCCTGGGTGAACCGTTTTCACCGCGATCCCAAGGTGCTGGGGACGAAAATTGACCTCGACCGCAAGCCCTATGTCGTGATCGGCGTCATGCCGCGGGATTTCCAATTTCCCCTGGTGACAGGACAGTTGAATCTCACGGATCTGTGGGTACCGATGAGCTTCAGATCCGATGAACTCACGCCAGTGGCTTCGGCAAACTGGAGCTACGGGATGGTCGGCCGCCTCAAGCCGGGGGTATCGGCACTGCAGGCGCAAAGCGACGCAGAGACGGTGGCGCAGGAAATCATGCGCAATTATCCGGCCATGATCGCGAACCTGCACATCAGCTCGATGGTGCGGCCTCTGCGAGAAGATACGGTCGAAAAGACGAAACCTCTGCTGCGCACGCTATTCCTGGCCGTGGCGGTGGTGCTCCTGATCGCGTGCGTGAATCTCGCGGGGCTCATGCTGGTCAGAGCCATCCGACGGCAGAAGGAAGTAGCGGTGCGCCTGGCGCTGGGTGCGCGCGCATCGGCGCTGCTGCGCCAGGCAATTCTCGAGAGTCTGGTATTGAGCTTCAGCGGAGGGGTGCTGGGGCTGGCGATGGCGTCAGTGGCGCTGCGCGTCGGCAAGAGCATACTGCCCGAGAGTCTGCCGCGCGTCAACGAAATCGGGTTGAACTGGAGTGTGGTCGCCTTCGCGCTGCTGCTGGGCGTTGTGACAGGCCTGCTGTGCGGGCTGGTTCCGGCGTTTGCGGCAATGCGGACCAATGTGAACGCCAACCTCAAGGAAGGTGGGCGCAGCGGGTCGGAGGGCGGCGGGCATGCACGCTTGCGCTCCGCGCTGGTGGTGGCCGAGATTGCAACTGCCCTGATCTTGCTGACCGCATCGTGCCTGTTGCTGCGCAGCTTTGAAAAGATGCGCTCAGTCGACCTTGGGTATCGTCCCGACCACATGACGACGGCTTCGTATTCCCTCCCCCAGAAGCAGTACACACAGCAGTCACAGGTGGATACCTTCAACCGAGAATTGCTGGACCGGCTGAATCAGTTGCCGGGCGTGACGGCAACGGGACTGACCAGCGTTTTGCCTGCTGGATCGAACAATAACAACCAGACGTTTGTGGTGGAAGGCTATACGCCGCCGAAGGGCGCGAATATGAACCTGGCCACCGTGTCGCAACTGATCGGGAACGTCTTTCCCGCGATGGGAGTCCCACTGCTGCGCGGCCGATTGTTTACGCCGGACGACCGAACCGGAAAGCAGCTTGTGGTGATTGTGAATCACGAACTGGCGCAACACTTCTGGCCGAATCAGGACCCGCTCGGGAAGCGGCTGCGCATCGGCACGCCGGAGATGCAAACGCCGTGGCTGACCGTGGTTGGTGAGGTGGCCGACGTTAAACTAAGTTCGCCGGATGAGCCGTCGAAGGAGCAGTACTACACTCCATCGGACCAGGGAGAGGATGACGCAGGTCCGTTGGCGTTGCCTAGCGATCTGAATGGAAACGGCGGCTATATCGTGCTGCGGTCGACACTGCCGCCGCAGCAGATGGAGAACGCGCTGCGGGAGGCCGTCCACGCGATTGATCCGCTGCTGGCGCTGACACAGCTACAGACTATGGAGCAAGGGCTGCAAGAGAGCGAGGCGCCACGGCGGTTCAATACGGTGCTCATCGGAAGCTTCGCTTTGGCAGCGGTGATCCTGTCGGTGCTTGGCATCTATAGCGTGATTGCATTCTCGGTGGCATCGCGGGTGCAGGAGATGGCGATCCGGATGGCCCTGGGCTCGCAACGCGCCGGAATCGTCGGGCTGGTTTTGCAGTCAGGCGCGAAGCTGGCTGCGATTGGCTGCGTGATCGGGCTCGGCGGAGCGATTGCAGCCTCCGGGTTGCTGCGGTCGTTGCTGTTCGGGGTCAGTCCGTATGATCCGCTCGTACTCACCATAGCGGCATTGTGCGTGATGTTACTGGCCATCGTCGCATCGGGACTTCCCGCGCTCCGAGCGGCATCCATCGATCCTATGAAAGCGTTGCGAGGAGAATAGATTCGCTCCGAATCACAATTGTTCCAAGTCGAAGTTCGTTAGGCAACAGCGAATCGCCGATGACTTTGATCTGGAACGTCCCTATTGCTTCAAGAGCCAATCGTAGTTGTCGGTGGATGCGATCAGTATGCTTAATGCAACAATCGCAGAACCAAAGACTGTGAGGATCATCAAGAGAATCTGCTGCTCGTGATGACGACTTCTTCTCCTTCTTTTTGCTTGCACTTCCAGGGGCATTCGTGAATTCCTTTCACGTTCAAGGCGAATTCGCAATTTCCTTTGTCATACCGGTCTGTTTGTCGACTCTCGACTCCGGTTGCAGCACTCTCTTGGGCTAACGCTGAAAATCCGACCTGAAGCGGGCTCCATTCGTAAGTGCTGCGATAAATGAGCGTAAGTGTACCGGCCCCCTGGCTAAGCCAGCAATGGTATCCGCTTGCTTTACATCCTTGGCGTAACCAGCCTTAATGTTACTAACGTGATCGACGCCGAAGGAAGCTTCCGGTTTTTTCTCCATCATCCGAACAGCGCTCTATCCTGTTTCTGTGCCGAATGTGATGAAGGTTGCGAGCCTCGCTCTGTTTCTGGTCTTTGCGTGCGCGGGATTGAGCGCACAAAAGTTTGAGTGGCAGCCATCGCCGGGACACGTGCAAATGCCGATATGGCCGGGGGCTGCTCCCGATCCTCAGCCTGTCGCCGGGCCGGAGTTTGCCAAGAACTCCGGGAAGGACGATCTGATTGCAGGCAGACAGGTGGTGGAGGTAGATAATGTTTCGCGGCCTACGCTGACTGTTTATCAGCCGAAGGGAAAGAAAACCGGCGCCGCGGTGGTCGTATTTCCGGGCGGCGGCTATCAGGTTCTTGCCATCGACCTTGAAGGCAGCGAAGTGTGCGACTGGCTCACGCCGAGAGGCATCACGTGCGTGCTGTTGAAATACCGGGTCACGGATGTGGGTCCGTATCCAAAATCGGGGCCTTATCCCGAAAGCCCGATGGCGTTGGAAGATGCGCAAAGAACGGTGGGGCTGGTACGCTTTCACGCCGCAGAGTGGCACATCGATCCGCACAAGATTGGGGTGCTCGGGTTTTCCGCGGGCGGGCATCTTGTCGCCGCGATGAGCACGCATTTTCAGCGACGTTTGTATTCGGCTGTCGATGCGGCCGACAACGAAAGCTGCCGCCCCGATTTCGCGGTGGCCATCTATCCGGGGCATTTGTCGCTTGGAGCGGCAGAGTGGGATGCAAGGCAAGGCAAGAAGAAGTTTGTGGTTCCTCACGCGGTGAATGCCGACAGAGAACTCGGGTTAAATCCCGATATCCATATCACCAGCCAGACGCCGCCAACATTCCTGCTGCAGGCGGAGGATGACCACATCGACAATGTAGACGACTCGCTGGCGTACTACATTGCGCTGAAGAAGGCCGGGGTTCCGGTGGAGATGCATCTGTATGCGCAGGGTGGGCATGCGTTCGGGCTACGACGCACGAAGTTTCCGATCACGGGATGGCCGCAGTTGGTGGATACCTGGCTGGAAACGATCGGGATGACTGCGGAATAGGTGCTTCAGATTGCATTCAACAATGCGGGAAGCAGCTACAGCCCCGTACAGGGGTGCGATTCGAATCCGAACTTTGATAGAAATTCAACACGGGAAGACGGGAAGACGTAAACCATGACCATCTTTAAAAACCGACACAACGTCGCACTTCTCGTCATCGATATGCAGAACCGCGTAATCAAAAGGGCTCATCTGCGCGATGAGGTCGTCGCCAACATCGGAAGCCTGGTTGAGAAAGCACGCCGAGAACGGGTCCCCGTCATCTGGGTTCAGCATTCCGACGAGAATATCGCGAGAGGGAGCGAAGAATGGCGAATTGTCAGGGAGTTGGCTCCGGTTGACTCCGAGCCGCTCATCGAGAAGAACTACGGAGATTCCTTCGAGAACACCAACCTTGAGAGCGTGCTGCTGACCCTGGGTGTTGGGCGACTCGTCATCTCCGGCGCCCAGAGCGATGCGTGCGTCAGCTCAACGCTGCATGGCGCATTCGTCAGAGGATACGACGTGACTCTGGTCAGCGACGCCCACACGACAGAGGATCTGACAGCATGGGGAGCGCCGCCCCCGCACCAGGTTATCGCGCACACAAATCTGCACTGGACCTACCATAAGGGGCCAGGCCGCACGGCCGAAACGGTCGAAACCAAAGACGTCCAATTCACCGGGAAGTCCTGAACCCACCGTCTCCGGAATTAGCCGAGCAGTTACAAAATCCGTAAGAATTCCGGAATAGCCGCGCAACGTTGCTAAACTTGAGCAATAACGCCGGCCCAGCAGGATTCCCCGCGCAACCGAAGACGTGGTTGGGCAAATTCTCGCTGGGTTTGGGGGCTCCGGCGTTTACGATTCCAAGTCAGGTTGAAGTGGCGAGCTGAGTGAATTTCTCAGCTTTGCGAGGATGTACCCGCCACTCATGCGAGTGATTTGATTTTGGCAAGTCGCGGGCGCACGCAACGCGGTAAGACCGTCAGGGAGATAGGACAACTGTGAAACATTTCGCGGCATTTTTGGCTGCCGGCCTGCTGGCCACAGTGAGTAGCTCTGGTCAGGATGTGGACACTCAGGTCTTGCAATCGCTGCACTGGCGTCTGATCGGCTCGTTTCGCGGAGGGCGCGTGAGCGCGGTCGCGGGCGTGGCGGGTGATCCCAACATCTACTACTTCGGCACACCGGGCGGCGGCATCTGGAAGTCGACTGACGCAGGCCGGGTTTGGGAGCCGATCTTCGACAAGGAGCGTGTCGCCTCGATTGGAGCGCTGGCCGTGGCGCCTTCGGATTCCAAAATCATCTACGCGGGAACGGGCGAGCAGACGCCGGGGAAGGGCGTCTACAAATCCACCGACGAAGGCAAGACATGGACCCATGCCGGACTTGACGATACGCGCTTCATCCAGGCTGTCATTGTCGATCCGCGTAACCCCGACATTCTGATTGCAGGCGCCAACTCCCTCGGCGTGTATGTGTTCGCGCATCCCTATCCGAAGAATGAACTTTCGGTGCCGCGAGGCGTATTCAAGTCCACTGATGGCGGCAAAACATGGAAGCAGACGCTCAACAAGGATGACTCTGCCGGGCGTGTTCGATATGGAGGTTGACCCGGATGATCCGCACGTCCTCTACGCTTCGCTGTTGATTCCCGCGCCGGAGCCGAACCCTGACGAAAAGCAAGACCGCGACCGCCGCAAAGGAGAAAGCTCCGGAAGACACTTCGGTGATTTACAAGTCCACCGACGAAGGCTCGACATGGACTCCGCTGGTCTCGAAGGGGCTGCCTGAGACGGGCCGCGGGCGGCTGGGCATTGCGGTTGCACCGCACACCAGGGGCAAGAGGCTCTATGCCGTGATGGACCAGGGCTTCTACCGCTCCGACGACGGAGGCGCGACGTGGAGCAAGTCGACGCAGGATCCGCGCATTCTGGGCAATGCATACTTCAGCCGGATCTTTGTCGATACGAAGAACCCGGACATTCTCTACATGGCGCAGACTTCGCTTTACCGTTCGACAGACGGGGGACACACCTTTGAAGCGTTCGTTGGCGCTCCATCGGGCGACGACTTTCACGTGCTCTGGATCGATCCCACAAACCCCAGTCGAATGCTGCTTGGCGTGGACCAGGGAGCCATCCTGAGCGTGGACGCGGGCAAGACATGGAGCACCTGGTATAACCAGCCGACCGGCCAGTACTACCACATCACCACCGACAACCAGTTCCCCTATCGCACTTACGCTGCTCAGCAGGACAGCGGCACGCAGTCAGTGCCAAGCCGCAGCGATAACGGCGAGATCACCGAGCACGACGACACCTCGGTGGGCGGATTCGAGTTTTGCAATATTGCGCCGGACCCGCTGCATCCGAACTGGATTTATTCGGGCGGCTGGTTCGGCTCCGTGGTCCGTTACGACAGCAGAACCGGACAGATTGCGACGGTGTTCGAGAGAGGCACCAAGTATCGTGCGGCGGCAGATGCCGCCGCTGCTTTTCTCGCCGCACGATCCGCATACGCTTTACTTCGGCACGCAGTATGTGATGAAGACGACGGACGAAGGCAAGACCTGGGAAGCGATCAGCCCGGACCTGACGGAGTGGAAGAATCCGGATGGAGCGAAGCCCGTACCCGGCAGCCCGCGGCCGCCGGCGATCGAGGCCCTGGCGATTTCGCCCATCGACGCGGGCGAGATGTGGGCGTCAACCACCAACCGGCTTGTGCAACTCACGCGCGACGGCGGCGCGCATTGGCAAAAGGTGACACCGCCCGGGATCGACAAACCGCCGGAGATCCTTTATGTGGAGCCATCGCACTTTGACGCTGCCGAGGCTTTTTTGACGGTCGGAACAAGCCGTCAGGCGGTGCCTGCGCAAATTCTGCGCACGCGCGACTTTGGCGCCACCTGGCAATCGATCGTGAATGGCCTGCCGACAGACGAAAGCGTTCTCGTGGTGCGCGAAGACCCGGTGCGCAAGGGGCTGCTCTATGCGGGAACCGTCGTCGACTGTTTATGTCTCGTTGGACGACGGCGACCACTGGCATCCGCTCACTTTGAATCTGCCCGCTGCTTCAGTCACGGACATCGATGTGCACGGAGATGATCTCGCGATTTCAACCTATGGGCGCGGACTCTGGATTCTCGACGACATTGCGCCGATTCGCGATCTGACGCCGGAGATGCTTGCCGCACCGGTGACCCTCTTGCCGCCGGTGACTGCGATGAGGGTTCGCTGGGACAACTGGGAAGACACGCCGCTGCCGATTGAAACGCCGAGCGCAAAGAATCCTCCGGATGGTGTTTTGATTGACTACTACCTGAAGACGGCGCATCCCGGTGCAGCGGAGATCACCATTCGCGATGCGAACGGCAACGTGGTGCGCAGGTATACGGGAAACATGAGCGAGCCCAAGCTGCCGCCGGCGAATGTGCCCGAATATTGGTTTGAAATGACGAAGTCAGTTGACGGCACCGCGGGGCTGCATCGCTTTGTATGGGATTTGCGCTACGACTCGCCCGCAGGCGCTACCGGCTTCGTATTACGGGCCGATTCTGCAATACACCGAGTACACGCTGGCCGATCATGCGATTCCGCATGAGACGCCAAGGCAGCAGCCGCAAGGCCCATTGGTTGTGCCGGGAAACTATACCGTCGAACTTACCGTGGATGGCCAAACCTATCGGCAGCCGCTCACCGTCAAGCTCGATCCCCGCGTCCACGCGTCAGAGGAGGATCTGCGAAGTTCAACTAGCGCAGGCGCGGCGGATCGTCGGCGGAATGAATGTTTCCTATGACGAGTACAAGAAACTCGAAGCACTGACGAATGCGCTTGACGAACGTAAGAAAGAGAAGCCGGAGACGGACACCGCCGATCTGGACAAGCAGATCAAGGCGGTTTCCGAGGGCACGCATGAGTCGCCGGGGCTCGGCCCGGTGAATCGCGACCTGGGACGCCTGTTGTTCGGCATTGAGTCAGCCGATCAGCGGCCGTCTGCTCCGCAGTTGCAGGCAGTCGATGAACAATGCAGTGCGCTGACCAAGGTATTGGCTCTCTGGAAAGCAACTGAACGACGGACTCGCGAAGCAGAATCCGCTAAATTTGCCGGTGGACACCGCGGTGCCGATTACCGGTTGCGCTCCATAGCGACGTGATCGGCGCTGCCACCGTCAACGAGCCAATGATCCTAAGCTTTCGCCGTTCGTGTGTCCCTTCATGCTATCGCCTTCACCAGCTTGGTGACGCGGCCAGTTCGATTCCAGTCGGAAACATAAATGTTGGCCTGTTGATCGATAAAGCAGCCGTGCGCCGCGCTGAAAAGACCTGGCGCAACATCGGCCGGTTGCACCTTGTAGTTGGCCCATTGTGTCTTGCGCGGATTGTCGCCGAGAAAAGCAACGGGCACATTGTCCCGATCGAGAATGGTGGCCCGGCCTTCCAACTCTGAAACGAGCGCATAGTCGCCGTGAAAGCTCACCTGGCAAGGGCGGCGAAGATGCTGGGTAATGGTGCCGACAAACTTCCCGTCGAAATCAAAATGGCAGAGGCGGCGATTCTCGCGGTCACACACCAGCAGCAGAGGCTGGTCGTAGCGGGTGTCGACGGCGAGGCCGTGACTGCAGTCGAATTGACCATCCGCTGTTCCCTTCCCGCCATAGCTTGCGCGGTACTCGCCGCTCTTGTCGAAGCGAAAAATACGCGAGTCTCCGTAGCCATTCGCGATAAAAATGCTGCCATCCGGAGCTGTTACCGCGGCGGTAATCCGCCACTCGTTGGGCGCCTTGAAGCCCGCCTCGCCCGGAGCGGTAATCTTCTGCACCACGGTGCCGTCAGTCTTCATTTTGACAAAAATCCAATTCTCTTTCGGCGTTCCTTTTTGAACGGTCGTGTAGAGAAACTCGTCGCCGCCTTCGCTGGCATGAAACATCGAGTGAACTTCGGGATACTCCCTGGCGATGTTATTTTTCAGCACGCCCTCGGGAGTGTAGACCAGAATTCCGGTTTCGCTCTGCGTACTCACATACACATGCCCATCGTTGTCTGTTGCGACGGCACCGTGAGTGCCCCCGAATTCGGTGCCCGCGGGCAATTGTCCCCAGCCTGAAACGACTTCGTAGGACCATTCGCCGTTGCCGGTCTGCACTTTCATGGTTGACTCCTCTGCGCCAGGCATCACCGTCGTTGCTTTTGCGCGCGGAATCGCCAGGGTTGCAAGTGCGGCCGCGCCTGTGACGGCACAAAAACTCCGCCGGTTGATAACTCCGTTTTCAGTTCGAGATTCTTTCGGGTTCATGGCGTATTCCTCGCGATGGGCTGTGCCTGTTCCGCAGGGGGAGCGAGTTGGGCAGGCGTGTTGTAGAGATAAACGTGGCGTAGATTCTTCAATGAGCTCAGCGGACGAACAGCCTCGGCTGTAACTTGTGTCCCGCTCAGATTCAGATAGGTGAGTTGGGTGAGCCGCGCAAGCTGGGCCAAACCGTTGCCCGTAACATGCGTCTCTTCCAGGTGCAGCGCGCGCAGATGGGTAAACTGCTTCAGCGTATCGAAACTGGCGTCGGTCACCGCCGTGCGCCCCAGTTCGGCCTCGACAATGTAAGGCGCGAACTTTTGAAACTGCGCTAACTGTGCGTCGCCAAAGCTGCTGGCCGCATCGACGGTAAACAGAACCAGTCCATCTGCGGGCTTCGCCGAAACGGGTATCAACTTCGCGCCCTGGGTCTGTTGCATCTGCCGGATCTCAGGCATCATCGCACTATAGTCTCCCACAGGCTGCAGCGGCAATTCCGGGCGCTCTTCGCGAATAGAGACTCCGGCCACTGTTGTGCTGGTCGGCGATGCGCCTTGCTGAATCCATGCTTTGAGCCATGCAATCTCTTCCGCACGCAGCGGCGGCCTGCCTTCGGCCGGCATGAACTGCTTGTGACTCGACGGAAGGGTCACGCGCTGAAGCAAAACACTTTTTCCCGGATCACCGGCAACAATCACGGGACCATCCTTGCCACCTTTCATTAAAAGTTCAAATGAATCCAGCCGTAAGCCACCCTTTGATTTTCCCTCGCCATGGCAGGCAACGCAGTTGGAATCGAAGATCGGATTGATCTGCTTCGCATAGAAAGAGTCCGGCGCTGTTTTTTGGTCCATCGGCATCCAGCGTTTCAGGCCCACCGGCATGTATTGGGTGAGGTAATTGCTGCCGCGCGTGAGCGTGCCGCCCTGGTGCGTAGTCCACAAGAGCAGCGGGATCATGCAGGCAAGCAACGCAGGATAGAAATAGGCAACGCTCCCATCAGACCACCATGGTCGCGCCAGCCAACACACAAGCACGCCGATCGTCAACGCGATGCCGCCTGCCATGTGCCGTGTCACCCCTGGCCCCGCATTGCCGCTGCCATAAGCGAGCAGAACACCAAGCGTGAGTGCGAGCAGGCAACTCGCAAACGCCAGCCCCAATACGAATCCTGCCGTTTCGCGCAATGCCGGGCGCACTCTGCCGACAACTTCAAGCAGTGGAACAAGCAGCAGAAAGCCGATAGGCAAATGCACAGCAAGAGGATGAAAGCGGCCTAGAAACTGCTCCCAATCGGCGTGAGGTTTTCCGTCCAGCTTCACCAGCCATGGCAGCAAAATCAGCGCAACACTCAATGCCATTGCGGCTACCCATGCAACGCGTGTGGTTCGACTTTTCGGCAGAAGTCTTTCAAACAGTGCCACCGGTTGTTCACTAATTCTCACGCAAGCAGGCCCTTCACAACGCTGGCCGGCACCGGGCCCGTCAGCTTCTGGTCAAGGCCCTGGAAATTATAAGTCAGCTTGTTGTGGTCAATGCCCAAGCAGTGCAAAATCGTTGCGTTGAAATCGCGAACTGTAACCGGATCCTTGACGACGTTGTAGCTGTAGTCATCTGTTTCGCCATACGTGATTCCAGTACGCACGCCTCCACCTGTCATCCACGTCGTATAGCACCGCGGATGGTGGTCGCGCCCATAGTTTTCTTTGGAAAGGCCGCCCTGGCTGTATACGGTGCGGCCAAACTCACCCGCCCAAATCACCAGCGTGTCATCCAGCAACCCGCGCTGCTTCAGATCTGTGATCAGCGCGTAACATCCGCGATCGGTCTCCTGACAGATGATTGGCAGGATGCCCGTCACGTTGTCATGCATATCCCAACCGCGCTTATAGACCTGCGTAAAACGCACACCGCGCTCAGCCATGCGGCGAGCCATAAGGCAGTTATAAGCAAAGGTCCCCGGCTCCTTTGCCTCGGGCCCATATAAGTCCCAAGTGGTTTTGGGTTCTTTGCTCAGATCGGCTAACTCCGGCACCGAAGTTTGCATGCGGTAGGCCATTTCATACTGCGCAATGCGCGCATGAGTTTCCGGATCGCCGATCTCTTCATATGTCTGACGGTTGATCGCGTTCACCGCATCCAGCATGTTGCGGCGCACCTCGCGGTCAACCCCGTTGGGATCGGTAAGATACAACACCGGGTCGCCGGCCGAGCGCAATCCCACCCCCGCATACTCCGAGGAGAGAAAGCCGCTGCTCCACAGCCGAGATGAGACGGGCTGGTTGTTTTCTTTTGTATTCAGTTTGCTCTGCAGCACCATGAACGTGGGCAGGTTGTCGTTCATGCTACCCAGCCCGTACGCGAGCCACGAGCCCAGGCAGGGCTTGCCCGCGTTCATGTTGCCGGTGTTCATCAGCATGATGGCGGGTTCATGATTGATGGCTTCGGTGTTCGTCGATTTGATAATCGCCAGGTCGTCCACCATGCGCCCTGTATACGGCAGCAAATCGCTCACCCACGTGCCCGTTTCGCCGTAACGCTTGAACTCCCAATGCGAAGGCGCAATGGGAAACCGCGCCTGCCCGGTTGTCATGCCCGTCAACTGCTGCGTGCCTCGCACCGAGTCGGGCATGTCCGTGTCATAAAGCGCCGAAAGCCTCGGCTTGTAATCGAGCAGATCAACCTGCGATGGGCCGCCCGACATGAACAGGTAAATCGCCCGCTTCGCTTTCGGAGCAAAATGCGGCAGCTTCAAGGCATCTGCTGAAGGAGCTCCGGCTGTGCCGTAAGCAGGCGGATGCGCATCTCCCCGCAGTCCGCGGCCGCCGAGCAAACTAGCCGCTGCCGCCCATCCCAGCACCTTTCCCGAGCGGCCCAGAAAGTGCCGCCGCGTCTGCAGCATGGCCCATTCCCTTTTCAACTCCGTCGGGACAGCAAGGTCCAGCACGTCAAGGCAGTGTTCGGTATCGGTACATAGTGGATGTTGTTTCATGCCGTCTCCCTCAACTACTTCGTCACTGTCTCATCCAGGTTCAGCATCTCGCTCGCAACCATAGTCCACGCCGCCAGCTCGGGCGCCGGAATCGACGCATCGTTTTTGCTTTCCCCCACATTCACAAGTTCATGCGCCGCCTTGGGGTCCGCCGCATAGTGCTTCTCCATCTGCGTCAGAGACCCCTCGAGCACCGAGGCCATGCGCGGCGGCGGATCATGCGCCAGCAGAATCTCGGCCATCAGGTCGAGACGCTGTTCCGGCTTGTTGCCGCCTTGCTTGATGACGCGTTCTGCCAGCGCGCGCGCAGCCTCAACCCATTGCACATCATTCATGGTCACCAGGGCCTGCAGCGGTGTATCGGTTCGCTGGCGGCGCGTGCAAACCACGTCGCGCATCGGTGCGTCGAATGCGTCCATATCCGGCATCATCGCCATGCGCTTCCAATAGGTGTACATGCTCCGCCGGTAGAGCGCCTCCGCATGCTGTTGCTCATACACCAGCGTGTCGCTTCCCCCTATGCCCACCTGCTCCCACACATTCCCGGGCTGATAGGGCTTCACACTCGGGCCGCCAATCTTGTTGACCAGCAGGCCGCCCGACTCGAGCGCCACATCCCGCAGCATCTCCGCATCCATGCGGAAGCGCGGACCATGCGCCAGCAGCAGGTTCTTCGGATCCTTCGCCAGCTGGTCCGGTGTGGCCCTGGCGGTCTGACGATAGGCCGCAGACATGACCATCAGCTTGTACATATGCTTGACATTCCATCCGCTCTCACGAAACTCCACGGCAAGCCAGTCGAGTAGTTCCGGATGCGAGGGACGACCGCCGACAATCCCGAAGTCTTCCGTCGTTTCCACGAGGCCGGTCCCGAACAGCTCGTTCCACATGCGGTTCACGGTCACCCGCGCGGTAAGCGGATTCTCTGCACTCACCGTCCATTTCGCCAGCGCCAGCCTGTTGTGCGGCTCGCCCGCAGGCAACGGCGGCAAGTAATGCGGCGTATTCGCCTCAACTCTCTCGGTGCGCGCCGAATACACTCCGCGCGTCAACACGTGTGCATACGCCGGAGATTGCTTTTCCCAGGAGACGAGCGTCAGGTCGCCGCCCTCTGAAAGCTTGTCGAGCTGCGTATCCAATTGAGCAATCTGCGCATTGATCGCCTTCGCCGACGGGTCCACATTGTCGAAGTAGAACTTGCTGACCGCATGCTCTTCGTCGGTGTTCCACTTGTCGGCAGGCTTCGCCGTAACCTCGGCTACGTAGTCCTCAAAGGGAACCCGCTTAACCTCTTCGCCGCTCAGCGCGCGCCCATAGAGGCGAATGTCCTGGTAACGTGTTTCGCGTGAAGGGTTGGCATCCGGATAGCGCAAGCCGAGCTGCATCGGTGCCTGGGTGCGGATGGTCGCCTGGCTGAGTGTGTCAACCACCACATTCGTCTTGACCGGCGATCCATTCACGTAGATTCGCACGCCAGCGGCTTTGCCCGATCCATCGTACGTGAAGAAGATATGCCGCCACTGTCCGTCCGGACGGAAAGCCTCTTCTGTGGAGACCTTGACGGCCACAAACGGCGTCTTGTCCTCGACGGGTTTGGGAGCCGCGGGCTTTGCGTCCTCCTTCTTTTTCTCTTCTTTCTTCTTCGGGGCTTCCTTGTTCGCCTTGGGCTTGGCTGGCGCCAGATCCTTCGCCGTTAAATCAGCGGGCGTGGGAAACTGGAAAACTTCTTTGGGCTTCGGCGCTGCCTTCTTCGACTTCTCATCGGTGTGGAACCCCAGGTCCTTCGGGCGCTGATTCACTAGCTCGACGCTGATGACTCCTCTCTCGGCAACCAGGTCCCATCCCCGGTTATGCTGCCCGGAATCCATCTTCGATAACAGCGACCCAGTCTCATTGTCGAGGTTGTAGTTGGGCGCGGAACGCAGCATAAACCAGCCCCCCGAAGAGAATGCCTGGCTCCCTTCGTAATCGCCGGTTTGGCCGAGCACGATGCGCGTATTCGTATCCATGCGGAAATCGGGCCACAGCCAGGTGGTCTCGCCCCACTGCGGCTTCGATTTGCCGATTGGGAAGCTCGCCGTCTGCGCATGCGGCGCGCTGTTCCTCAACACGTCGCCGCCGCCTTCATCCAGGCGAAGACGCAGCACCAGCTTGTCGCTTGGTACCGGCTGCGGCAGGTTTTCGCGCGACGCGAGCCACCGCTCAACCAGCGCGTGCTGCTGCAGGCGCATCAACCGCAGCCGCTCAGCAAGCTCCGTTCTCTGGGCCCAAACACGGTTGTATTCGTTCTGATTCTGCGGCTTTGGAATGCGCACAACCGGCGTCCAGACCGGCCGGTCGTCATTAAATGGCTTCTCGGCGATGTTGTTGAAGAACGCACTCAGCGCGTAGAAATCCTTTTGCGTGGTGGGATCGTACTTGTGATCGTGACACACGGCACAACCCACCGTGATGCCCATGAATGTGCCGCCGTAGGCTTCCGTGCGCTCCCGCGCTATATTGACGCGAAGCTCCTCGGGGATCGTCCCGCCTTCGTTGCTGCTCACCCCCAAGCGTACATAACCGCTTGCGATCAGGGGATCGAGATTCTTCGCCGGCATCAGGTCGCCGGCAATCTGCTCCATGGCGAACTGGTCGAATGGCTTGTTGCTGTTAAAGGAGCGAATCACATAATCGCGGTATGGCCATATATCGCGGCTATTGTCGTAGTGCAACCCATAGGTGTCCGCGTACCGCGCGTAATCCATCCAATAACGCGCTCGCTGCTCGCCAAAACTCGGCTTGGCCAGCAAGCCATCCACGAGATGCTCATAAGCGTGTGGCGAAGTGTCCTTTTCGAAGGCGCGTACTTCAGCCGGCGTCGGCAGCAACCCCGTGAGATCGAGCGTCACTCGCCGAATCAGTGTTTCCTTGTCCGCCTCGGGCGAGGGATGAAGGCCTTCCTTTTTCAAGCGCGCCACGATAAATGCATCAATCGGCGTCTTTGCCCATCCGTCGTTGTGCGCAACCACCGGCACTTGCGGCCGGATGGGCTTGCTGAACGCCCAATGCGGCCGATATTCGGCGCCTTCCTTGATCCACTCTTTCAACGTAGCGATATCCGCGGCCTTCATCGGCTTGGCCTCACCCTGCGGCGATTGCGGCATCAGGTAGTGCGGGTCCTTTGACTCGATTCGCTTGATCAGTTCACTTTTTTCGGGATGCCCAGGCACGATCGCGTCGGGATGCCCCGGCCGCTTCTTCATAGCCGACTCGCCCAGATCGAGTCTCAATCCGGCTTTGCGCATCTCGGGGTCCGGGCCATGACAACTGAAGCAGTTGCTGGCCAGAATCGGCTGCACATCTTGATTGAAATCAATACGTTGGCCGCCACGAGCGACACTTTTATCCGATCGCCCGCCGTGGCAGCCCACGACGGTCGCAAGCACGGCCCCAACAAGGCACGCTGCAGGCGCCAAAGCGATATAAGCCGGTCTAGATCGAACTAGCTTTCTTGTATTGGCAGGGGTAGGATGGGTCGTCGCCAATTCCAATCACTCCTCGTGTATGATCCCGATTGCTTGCCGCTCCTCCAAGCTCCAAGATGGTACCACTCAGACGCAACGTCTTGATACCACGATTCTTGACGCCACAACGACAACCCCGCTGCCGGTAAATCCCCTAGTCTGCCGTAGACCCAGATTTGGCTTGCCGGTCGAGCCCAGAACGAGCAGGAATCTGCCACTGTCTAACAGACGTTCTGCTCTACCGATCCGTGTGATGCGCCTTGACAATAAACACAGATCAGCGAGTTCAGTAATGGTGGTGTCCGACGATTCCAGGGGGTCAAGCCAGGGGGTCAATCAAAGAGCCGTCGCTTTTCCCCAGCCAGCACGCCGGATCCGCACTCTTTGATCTCGCAATCAAATTCTCAGCGGCGGACATGCACACCATGGATGCAGCCTCTCCAACACGCGGTATTCTCACCCTCGCCTACGGCCACCCGCGCTTCATTCAGCAGGCGAAATATCTCGGCATGTCGCTCGAGTTGCATGCTCCTCATCTGCCCCGGACCGTCGTTACCGATTCGAGCGATCCGCAACTGCGGTCCCTCTTCGCTGACGTCATCCCTCATCGACCCGAATTCGGTTCCGGCGTTCGGCAAAAGCTCTACCTCGATCAATACAGTCCCTACGATGAAACCCTCTTTATTGATAGCGACTGTCTCGTACTGGGCAACCTCGATGCTTTCTGGACGGCGTTTGCCGGCCAGCCCTTTGGCGTCCCTGGGTTTCGTTACTTGCGCAAGGGGTCGGACGACCCTTTCATTGATGTGGACTTCGTGCTTGAACATCTGGGCCTCTCTGCATTGCCCAAATTCAATGGCGGAACCTATTACTTCACCCGCTCTGCAAAAGCTTCGGCGTTCTTTGAATCCGCGCGAAAAATCATGGATGACTGGCGTAAGCTGCGCCTGGCGCCGTTCCGCCGCAATGGGCCTAATGACGAATCCGTCTATTCCGTGGCAATGGCGATGCACGATGTGAGCCTGACGTATATGGGGAGCGTGGGCATGTGGACGCCCTGCGGGTACCGGGGCAAGTTGAGCCTCGACGGAATACGCGGGACATGCTCCTTTGAGAAGGAGGGGGAAATCCGAACGCCTGAAGTCATTCACTTCCCCGGCGAATACATCTACTGCTTCCCTTATGTGCGTGAGTGCGCCAGGATCAGGAAGCAGCTCGGCCAGGGCCGCGAGAACGTAGCCGCCCTGGCCCGCTCTTATGCGCTATCGATTCTCTGGCAGTTCTCGCGCAGATCAGCCACGCTGTCAGACCTGGGCAGGCGCTCGATCCGCGCCTATCGTGCGGCCACTCGCTCATTGCGCGCGCGCAGCAGCAATTCGTAGCGATCGTTTGCCAAGAGAGACCAGATTCAATTTCTTCACGGCCGCCCGGGACCGGCAATTAAAGCTCCATCCATTCTCCCGCCGTGAAAGCGGAAGAATGGACCGTGAATAATAAGCCGCTTCGCGGCGCAAAAGCTCATTTGGGTACAGAAGCCTTCGACTTTTCTTTTGGAGATTGCGCTCGTCGTTCCGCGCATGCTGTCACGCGATACGCTCCGCCCTCGCGATCTGTTGCAGGCGCGGGCTATCGGATCCCGCCCCATCCAAGCCGCGGGTTCGAGGTGTCATCGGGACGACGGGCTGAGGCTTGTTATTAGAGAAGCTATCGACATAAGAGCTCAAGTCGTGCCGGAATGCGAAAGTAACCAGCGAAACACGATCGGCTACCTGAAGCTTTCCAAATATCGATGTAAGGTGGTGCCATACGGTGGACTCCGAAATAAAAAGAGCAGAGGCAATCTCTTTGTTCCGCAGGCTGCGGCATACAAGCGCAATTACTTCCCGCTCCCGGCGAGTCAGCAATTCGATGCGCCGCAATTCGTCCTGCGGCCCGCTGGGAGGTAAAAAAACATGATCGAGCAGCGTTTCGGCAGCCGACTTTTCAAGCCAGATGCCTCCTTCTGAAACGCGATGAAGCGCCTTCCTTACCTGGTGCGGACTGCTGCGCTTGCTGATGATGCCCCGGGCGCCAAAGTCCAGTGCCCGTTTCCGATCGCGCGTGCTTTCGCTCATCCCCAAAAGGACGACAAGAGCATGTCCGCAGATTTCCTGCACCAATTTCATACATTCATGATCATGCCACGCGACCATGCTCCAATCAATCAGCGCAATATTTACTCCCCCGGCGGCTATCACTTGCCGAAGAGCGCGCAAGTTGGGAGTTTCTCCAACCAAGCGAATTCGATGATCGTCCTCAAAATTCTTCTGCAATCCAGAAAAAATCAGCGGACAAGGATCGCACACGACCACGTTGGTTCTTTTCGAAATGATTGTACTGCTCCTCATATTCTCCTCCGTGTTGATCGTCTTCGGCGTCATGGCTGAATGGGAATAGCTTCCCCCAGGGAAAAATGGAAGTTGAAACATTGCCGGCACGAGAAAAATCGGATTCTGGCTTTTCTTGATCCCGCTTCACATCAGAGTTCATGCGATCATATTCGCCGAACTGCCTGTAGAGTTGGAGCCAATGAAGAGTGGGCATGCTGACCCGAATTGCCGTTGTGCAGTTGCCCAATTAGGATTTCCTCAATGTTCTGCTCCATGGATCGAACATCCGAATTTGGAGAGAGGAACGTTGCCCTCGTGCAGTTGACTGTAAAGTCCAAAAACGGCCCATGCAATAGGACAAAGGTACCAAATTGTCGTATTATTTCTTAAAGAAGCAATAGAGCTTCATGCAACCCCGCTTAACTCAAATGAATTCGATTAGTGATTTCAAAAACGCTCACTTCTCTTAAGACGCGAAAGCCCGTTAAATAACTAGCAGAACTCTGCCATCGATCGCGTGATGATTGCAGAAGCATTAAAGATCACGGGCGTGCACCTTGCAAGAGCAACAGAATGTTTTTGCCGATCGGGTAGATAGGCCCCAGCGAGCAAGCCAGGGCAAACGCGTATTGCACGGATCACAATGAACGCTGAACGCTGTTCGATACAAACATGTCAAGCCACTTCTCCAATTCGGCCGGCATCTGTTTGCTCGTTGTAGAACCGAGCCGCATAAGGTGTGATTCTCTTGTCGAGCGCCTGGCGAACACATGCAGCTTCAAACGCGTGCTCGGCAGAACTACGATTGCCGCCGCGAAGCGAGCAGCTATTTTGAATGTTGCCGATGTTGCTCTCATTTCAAGAGAGACGCAGGAAAGTAAGGAACGCTCATGCGATTTGGTTCAGTATCTTGCAGCATTGCCTCGCCCGGTCCGTTCCCTTGTGATTGCCGATGAATGGCATCGAGCCGAAGTAATCGAGGCCTTCAGTCACGGTACAAAAGGGATTGTGACTTCCCATGGCGCAGATATTCAACGGCTTTCGAAGGCAGTCGCCTGTGTGCATATGGGCCAGGTGTGGGCCAACAGCGAGCAGTTGAATCACGCGCTGGATTACTTTGCTGCGAGGGCCTCAACGGGTCGACGTGACGCCAGTGCCAAATCGTCATTGAGCACGCGAGAACGGGAGATTTCGAAGCTGCTTGCAAAAGGCGCAAGCAACCGGGAGATCGCCAACGAACTGCACATCAGCGAACGCACCGTCAAGAACCATTTGGGGAACATCTTCGAAAAGATAGGCGTGAGCAGCCGCGTTCAGGCTGCGCTGCTCCTCGCCGGATGAGCAGAGTCGGGCGATTCAAAGACAGACGCACGTCAACGTTCCGCTCACTTCCAGGGAATCGGAGGCGCAGCGTTACGTCCCCTGCGCACCGAGTCCTGCACATACAAACGGTCTTTCGCCTGGCGCGCCTCTTTCCCCGATGCAAAATATTTGCTCATGATCCACAGAAAATGCGGGTTGCCTAAGAGGTAGCGTCGCCATAGCCGATGAGGCTCCTGGCACAGCCGGTACATCCATTCCATCCCGACTTGCTGAACAAGCTTCGGCGCTCTGCGCGTAACACCAGTGATGATCTCGAAGCTACCCCCGACCCCGATCGCCACCGGGATCTTCAAATTGCGCAAGTATTGATCGATGAACATCTCCTGCTTCGGTGCGCCGAGCGCCACAAACACCACGTGGGGCCGCGTTGCAGCGACTTCGCCAAGAATCGCCGACAGGCTCTGCTCCCGCTTTTCGAAGCCAAACGGAGGACATGCAACTCCCGCAACTTCGAGGCCTGGATATCGCCCTTTAAGCAACTCGGCCAGGAGAGCGCCCGATCCCGGGCGTCCTCCCAGCAGAAACACGCGCAATCCGCTGCCCGCGCCGCGCCGGCAGATTTCTTCAACAATCTCCACGCCCGCAACGCGCTCAACTCGCTGCCCGGCGAGCAGGCCCGCCGCCACTCCGATTGGGAACCCATCGGCGCACGTCATCTCAGAACGCCTAAGGCAATCCTGAAATACGGCATCTCGTTCAGCAAGAAGATAAAACTGTGCGTTAATCGTGGCTACGACACGGGTACCGTCAGCATGAAAGGCTTCGTGAATGATGCGATCGACGAGATCGTCGCGCGGTATTGCATCGATCTCGACTGGGCCAAGCGAGATGCGCGCATTCGTCAATCTTTTATCTTTTGCGTGATGCCGAAGCGAAGGATTCATGGCCTGGTCTTCAGAGACCCTAGAACTGGTTGCATAAATGTTGCTCGACGAGCGAGGGAGCTTCCCTCAGGGGCTAAAGCCCGGATTCTATGCGTCTCTGACGGCACGGCTGAAGCCGCGCCCTTTCAAAACTCCATTTATGCAACCAGTTCTAGGCTAGATGACTTTTACGGACTTCTAAATTGAAGACTGCTGCTCTGCGAATAGCAGGATTCTACTGTCCGGGTCGCCATCAAGCCTTCGCAATGTCCCGACCGGCAGAAATCTGCTCAATAGCGAGTCAAGCTCTGCCATTGAACAGTGTTCCCGATGAGGCCACGATAATTGCAGACCAACTTTGCGAGTACCGGACTGCACAGAATCGGTACGTTCGTAATATTCCCCTGGAGGGTCTTAAAATAATGTCTGCTTCTGCAGCGCAGATAGGCGCATTCAACGGCGTAAGCGCGCAAGGCGGAAGAGCGAGGTCGCATCGTGCTCTCACTCATCCGCCCGACGTGCTTCGAGCGCTCTATGTGCTCGCGCGACAGTTGCCTCCCTTGCTCGCGCTCGTCTCGTTCTGGATTGAACCGGATTGGCACAGGCCCAATTGGCTGACGCACCTCACCACCGAGTCATTCACTGTTCGTCAGCTCTTATTCGTCTTAGCTTTGATGCTGGTGTGGTCACGCTTCTTCAGTCTTCGCGTCACGGATGGGCGCAACACGCCTCGACTACGATTCCTCACGTCTCAGCTTACGTCCGTCTCTATTGCCACGGCCGCCTGTACGCTGCTGCTGTGGATCGGCAAATCGCTGCTTGGACCTATCGGGCTATATCGCGTCTCACTGGAGGTTTTCGCGTTGCGCTGCGGTGCGATCGGCGTGGCATGCGTCTTCTCCGCCGCCATCGCTTATTCCATCGCCTACTACGCAGCGCGTCCGCGGCTTTACTTGATCCTGGGAAGCAGAAGAAAAGCAGTAAGCGCATACAAGAAACTTCAACACCAGCGCACTTGCCGTAGCACGGTGCTCGGATTCATTGATCCGGACGACTCCCACGCGAGGTATTTGCCATCCGATTACCTCGGCTCGATCGATAGCCTTGAAAGCATTCTGATCAGCCACCCCGTCGACATGGTGTTCCTCGCGCTTCCGCTGAATTCACACTACGGCACGGTGCAGGATGCGATCAGAATCTGCGAGCGGATTGGCGTCGAATACTCATTTCCGCCGGACGTATTTGAGACCTTTCTTTCACGGTCGGGAAGATCGCCGCTCCGCGAAATAAGAGGCTTCGTGGTTCACATGGTCCACGAGGATTATCGGATCGTTCTCAAGCGCGCATTGGATATTGCCTGCTCTCTGTTGCTCTTGTGTGCGCTCGCTCCACTCTTGCTCGCGGTTGCCATTGCCGTGAAGCTCACGAGCGAAGGGCCTGTCTTCTTCGTCCAGGAACGATATGGCCTCAACCGTCGGCGCTTTCAAATCTATAAATTCCGGTCCATGGTTGCCGATGCCGAAGCTCAGATGAATCAAGTGCAGGAACTCAATGAGGCGCGCGGCCCAATCTTCAAAATAAGAAAGGATCCGCGAATTACCGGGATAGGGCGTCTGCTTAGAAAATCATCCATTGATGAACTTCCACAACTGTTCAACGTTCTCAAGGGCGACATGTCGCTCGTGGGGCCCCGTCCGATGTCCGTGCGCGACGTCCATCGCTTCTCCGAGTCGAGCCTGATGCGGCGATTCAGTGTCGTGCCGGGGATCACCGGCCTGTGGCAGGTGAGCGGAAGATGCAACACAGACTTCGACACATGGATAAAGCTCGATTTGCATTACATCGATCATTGGTCACTTGGCCTTGATCTTCGAATTCTGCTCCGGACCGTACCGACCGTTCTCACAGGTCGGGGAGCGGCGTAAGATCCCACAATTCTGTGCAAGTACAGTAACCAGCCAGTTCCGAGGGCAGGAATCGGGAGCGCAGCTTGTTTTTTGGAGATAGAGTCGCGATCGTGCACGAGAGCTTCGCACAGTATGGCGAGGCAGAGCGCATCGCGGAAGAGATTGCGAAGCTCACGCCGGAAGCAGATATCCTGTCTGCGGTTTGCGTCAACGAAAGCTTGACCAAGTACCTCCGGTCGAGATCGATGAAGACGACGTGGATGAACCGCTTGCCCGCGAAGGAACGTTTGGCTCATCAATATGCAGTCCTGTTTCCTTTGGCAATTCGGTCCCTCGACATGTCGCAATACTCGGTCGTCATCAGCAGTTGCGCCGGTTTTGCAAAAGGCGTGCAATGCCGGGATGACGCGATCCATCTGTGCTATTGCCACACGGTCAGCTCCGCGATCTGGCGCTACGAGGAATTTGCGCGTACTCAAAAGGCAAATGCGGCAACCGGACTCCTGCTGAAGCCGCTCCGGGCGGCCTTGCGGGAAATTGATCGGACATTGGCAGTTCAACCTGACTATTACGTCGCCAAGTCCCACAGTGTCGCTGAGCAGATCAAGCAATGCTATGGACGTAATGCTTACGTGGTGCATCCTCCGATCGAAACGTCCCATTTCTTCTCCAGTAAAACGCCCGATGATTATCTCCTGATTGTCTCCGAGCTATTTCCTCACAAACAGATCGATATGGTCATCGCTGCCTGCAACTCAATGCGCAAGCGACTCCTCATCGTCGGAGACGGACCGGACAAACAGCGACTCGAGGCGTTTGCCGGCCCGTCAATACGGTTCCTCGGCCCGCGCACCGAGAGCCAGGTAGCCGACCTGCTTGCACGATGCCAGGCGGTCTTCTGTCCTGACGCCGAAACGGATTTCGACACGATGCCGCTGAAAGCAAATGCTTCCGGCAGGCCTGCCATCTCCTTTGCTGTCGGCAGCGCATTCGAAACGATTGCCAACAGAGAATCGGGCATTCTCTGCTGGGAGTCGTCGAGACCCGCGATTGTCGAGGCCATCGCGCAATGCTGCCGAGTGAATTGGGATCCGGTCGCATTGGCTGCATATGCGAGAGATTTTGACGTCTCGGTGTTCAGAGCCAGGTTCACCGCCGTTCTCGAAGATGTTCTCGGGACGGGATCGATGATAGGAGCGGTAGCGTGAATCTGCTCGTGTCACGAATGACACCGCACAGTACGCATCGCTTCAATTGTGTGCATGCACGCCAGTTCATACAGGGGATCGAACTATGCTGATCGACTTTCAGCAGTTGCGCGATATGCCAAATCTCAACCCGGATGTACTGATCGTCGGAGCCGGCGCTGTTGGCTTGTCCATGGCCGTCGACCTCATACATCACGGAGCTAAAGTCGTCGTTCTCGAAGCCGGATCAACGAATGTCGAAAAGAGCTCGCAGGAATTCTTTGAGGCGGCGGCCTGGTACGGCTTCCCACTTGAAGGATTGCACGTTGGTCGGCTGCGAGCATTGGGCGGCACTACCAATGCATGGCCTGGCCAGCTTGTTCCCTTTGATCCCATCGTATTTGAACATCGGCCGTGGGTGTCGGAGCAACCCTGGCCCATCGACCGTGACGATCTCGAACCCTACTATGAAAAAGCCTTCCGTCTATTAGGATTGCACCGCAATCAGGCCGATAAAGAGGTCTGGCAGCGGCTCAAAGTTAGTTCTCCGAAAATGGGGGATGACCTCGACGTTTTCCTGACGCGGTGGACTCCGGAACCCCGATTTGCCGCTCTCTTCCGCGACGAGATCGAACACAATCCAAAGCTGCATGTCATCATCAATGCGCCCGTCACCGGGCTCTCTCTGGCGCCGGACGAGCGCACAATTCTAGACGTGATGATTCGCCGCAACGATGGCAGGGAATATGGAATCGCGGCCCGCAATGTGGTTCTTGCCAATGGAACCATTGAGATTACGCGCCTGCTCTCCATGCGCCTCGCCAATGGTTTCAGCGCGCCATGGGCAGATAATCCGTGGCTGGGTCGCGGCTTTACCGATCATGTGGACGCCTACGCCGGGCGTGTGATTCCAATGGATTCGGTGCGTTTTCACGATCTGTTCGATAACATCATGCTCGACGGGCTCAAGTATTCGCCTCGCATCAAACTGACCGGCTCAGCACAGCGCCGCTTACAACTGCTCGGAATCGCAGCCGGCTTCTTATTCAACTCCCGCTACAAAGAAGAGCTCGACAGGCTGAAGATCCTTGTGAAGGCCATGCTGCGCGGCGAAATAGACCGGCGGATGCTGGCGATTCCTGCCAGAACCCTCCCCGTTGCTCGTATCGCGCTTCCAATGGCAGCACGTTTTCTGTTGCATCGCCGCTCCTACAATCGCGCTGACCGGGGCATCCAATTGCGCCTTAGCTCTGAGCAGGTGCCGCTCAGAGAGAGTCGCCTGCGTCTCCGGCCCGAGCGTGATGCGCTCGGCATGCCACTTGTCGATATTGACTGGATGATTGATGGCGCGGAACTGGAGACCATGGCGCAATTCTGCGAGATTCTCTTCGACTATTTTCACCGCGAGCATCTCGCTTACATTGAGTTGAACCCGAAGCTGATGGCGAGGGATCCGGCCTTCCTGTCGGAAATCGACGACGGCAATCATCAGATGGGAATGGCTCGCATGGCGACATCCCCCACGCATGGAGTAGTGGACGCCGATCTCCGCGTCTTCGGTTCAAATAACCTGTACGTAGCAGGCGCCGCCACGTTCCCCACAACTGGATTTGAGAATCCGACCTTCACCGCCATCGCGCTCGGGCTCCGGCTTTCCGATCACCTTGGATATCGACCGACACTTCCTATGCCCGATCTGGTCATGGCCGGCGCGGCTGCCAGCGAGGTGCAATGATGCCGCATCTTCCCGGGTCGTCTTTTTCTACCAGCACAATCGGATTCGGCTGCGCATCTCTCTCCGCGGGTTCGAGCCGTCGCCACAGCATCGACCTGGTCCATGCGGCATTCGACGCCGGCATTTGCCATTTCGACGTAGCTCCTCCTTACGGTATGGGAACCGCAGAAGACGTGCTTGGCGAAGCTTTGAGGCACCGCCGGCATGAAGTGACGATCGCCACGAAGGTTGGCTTCTCGCGGCCTCGGCACGCGTGGGCCGTAATGTACATGCGAAGCCTCGCCGCTCCGCTTCGAAAGCTCGTTCCGCAATTGACCCGCCGCGTCGGCGCATCCACATACCGCAGCTTAACCACACGACCTGAGTTCGATGCTGCCTTCGTCCAGAGATCATTGACCGAGTCCCTGCGCAGGCTGCGAACTAATCACATCGATCTCTTGCTCCTCCACGAAGTCACTGTTGACGATCTGACAACCGATCTCCTGGAGTGTCTCGACAGGCTCCGCCGGAACGGCGCCGCTCACTCCCTCGGCACCGGCACGTCCTATGAAAACACGCTCGCTATTCGCGACGCGTATCCCGGCTTCTTTGATGTCTGGCAACATTCGTGGAGCGTTCTCGACACCAATCAGCGGCCGCCTGTCGGCTTCACCGTAACGCACCGGGCGATTCAGCGCGCCCTTGCACCTCTTCGTGACTGGCTCCGGAGCGATGCTCATATTTCTCGCCGCTTGTCCGACGCAATCGGAATCGACCTCACCGCGGAACACAATCTAGGTTCAGTTCTCCTCGGAGCCGCGATCGCCCATAATCCTGGCGGCATAACGCTCGTCGCGTCGCGTCAGAGGAATCGCATTGTGGCCAATGCCCGTCTGCTCTCTGACCGCACCTTTGTAGCTGCCGGCCAGCGCCTCATCGCTGCCATGGCCGACGAACCCGACTTGAAATGCGCATGACGACATCAATGCTGACCCCATCCTTCGACATGCTGGCTTCTGAGCAAGCATGGAATTCAAACGCGGAAGCGCAGAGTCCGCGTCCTGGAGTTCTCATCTATAGCCCGCAATTGCTGCCCACGGTGCAGCATTATGTGCGCGAGCACGCTTTCCGCCTGCGCCGCTATCGGCCGGTATTGGCGGGCCGCCGGCGCGTAGAAGGCACTCCCATTGGCGACTTCGAGAGCTTCACTTTCCCGTCCAGCGCGGTTGGCTGGCTTCGCGAGTTCAACTTCCTTCTCACAGGAATTGATTCCGAGCTGGCCTCGTTCATCCGCCATCATCGAATCGAGTTGATCCACGCTCACTTCGGCCCGGGCGGCACCGAGATCATTTCCACCGCCGCGCGCCTCGGTATCCCGCTGGTCGTCACCTTTCACGGCTGGGACGTCAAGCTGGGCGCGGAGGCGAGCGCACGCATGTCGCCCTATGAGCGCCTCTATCGGCGACGCCTTCCCTGGCTTTTCCGCGATGCGAAAAAAATCATCTGCGTTTCCGGCAGTTGGCGAGATCGAGTTCTCTCTCTCGGTTGCCCTCCCGAAAAAGCACACACGAATTATCTCGGTGTGGATAGTAACTTTTTCGATGGCGTCAGGGAAACTCTTCGCCCAGCATCGATCCTGTATGTCGGCCGCCTGGTTCGCAGGAAGGGCGTGCACACCCTGCTGGAGGCTCTGCAACTGCTGCGCGTGCGCGTTCCCGACGTCCATCTGACCATCGTTGGCGAAGGGCCCGAGCAGAATCAATTGGAGAAGACGGCCCAGGAACTGGACCTGCCCGTTCACTTCCTCGGCAAACGGAACTCCGCGGAGATACGCGAACTGTTGCGCACATCCACAGTGCTCTGCGCCCCAAGCACGACGGCCGGTGGAGAGGTGCCCGAAGCCCTGGGGCTCGTCGTTCTTGAAGCGCAGGCCATGAGCGTTCCGGTGGTGGCTACCCGGAACGGCGGAATTCCCGAAGCTATGGAGGACGGCCAGACCGGATTGCTCGTCAATGAAGATTCACCCTCCGCTCTCGCCGATGCGCTGGCAAGGCTGCTCGGGAATCAGTCAATGAATCGCACCTTTGGGGAACGCGCCAGGAGTTTCGTTTGTGATCGATTCGATATCACGCGCTGCTATAGTGCCTTGGAAGACATCTACGATGACGTTATGGCAGGCGCAAGGACGAACCGACTTTCAGGCGGCAATCTGTGCGACCGCGCCTCATGTGAATGACCAGAAGTCCAACTCAACACTGACTGCCAGCGCATGCTAAATCGAGACTCGCTCCGCTTCATCGGCCCAGGGCGATCCGCCGATTTCGAGTTTCACGCATTCCTGAATCGCTTTGCGCACTTCCCGTGCGCGGCGCACCTCTGAGGCCAATCCCGTGCACGCCATGATGTACATCATCCAGGGCAGCATGTTGGGCTGCTGAAGATTCGCCTCACCGACCGAGTAGCCGATCGTCAGCAAGATGATGAGCAGATACCATCGTGCCGCATCGGTCGTCCCCTGCCGAAAGCACCCCACTGCGCTGCGAAACCCCTGTAGAAACGTTGCCAGCACCAGTGCCAAGCCCACTCCGCCGAGGCCCAGCAGTACGTCAAGAGCACCGTCCTGCGATTGCGCGATGGGAAAATGAACCTGCAGTAACACCAGGCCTGACTCGCCCGTGAACCCTTGCCAGAAAGCGTTATAGCCCCAACCCAGCATTGGTCGCTTCAGAACGGACCCAAGCACCGCGTTCCAGATAATCGTGCGCCCGCTGAGTGTCGGGTCCTTTCCCAGGAACTGAAGAATCTCGGTGCTGTAGGTCAGCAGAATCAGCATTACGATCAGCAGCGGCAACATCGTCACAAACGCAAGCCACTTCGCTTCTTTCTTCGACAGACGGCCGAACAGTATGCAGACCATAGCAAAAAAGAAACAGAAAAGTGCCGCCGCCCATGCCTGAACAGAGAATGACAGGACGATGAGCGCCAGCATGATGAAAATGTAGGTCGTGCGCACCCATAAGCGCATGCCCCGCACGAACAGGGCCGGAGTCAGTAGGAATACAGCCACATTTCCCAGAACATTTTTCGCAATAAACGCTCCCTGCAAGGCGAAATGAGAGCCTGCGCTTCCCCACGCATAGCCGGGAAGCACAATCGCGGTCGCAATGCTCATCAAAGCAGCAACGGCTCCGACGCCCATCATCAGGCGCATCAACTCCTGCAGCGGGAAACGCTGCACAAGGTAGTACATGAACAGAGTATCGAAAAAAAGATATAAACCGCTTCGAAGACTTAGTGCGGGATCCAGCGACCAAAGGAACGACAAAGTCGCCAACAGGGCCGAAGCAGTAAACAGTTTCATCTGCGCCGACATCTTGGCGACACCGCGCCAACTCGATAGCGTCACCTTCGTGGAGATTGCGAATGCAATCGCCAACTCGAGAAGGTGCAGCGGCCCTGTTGCGGCCGTTGCACTGACAACGGTGGCCATGCCCTGGGCGTGCTCTTCCATCCCGGGCGCCAGAAAGGCGCCTCCGGTGGCAAATAGAAAAAGCGCCAACAGTAATGCGTATGTTTCAATTCTGGCGAACATCGGCACAGGATCACTGATCGACGAGATGGCAGACGTTCGGTGCTCTCCCAACGCCAACTTCATTTTAGTCACGTCGCACCCCACGCCCGGGCCCCGCTTCCAAAGCTGCCTCGGCCGCAGTAAGCGAGAGCCGTGGCGAGAGATTCTCTTGCAACAAGCCCTGTACTTTCCTGTTGCCTTCCCATCTATCAGTCAATGACCAGAAGATAACCGCATGCGGCTGAACTGCCGAGAGCACATTGCCGAGATATTCGCGGTAATAGTCCGCGACATGAGCGTCCCAGTCGTGCGAGTTTCCCGTAGTCCGCGTTTCTTTCACGTCCAGCTCGGTAATCAGAACCTGCAGCCCCAGGCTCCGGATCTTCTCGACAAACTGGCGCGTCTGTTCGCCTGCCAGCGGTTGCGACGTGTCAAGATGCGATTCCATCCCGACAGCTTGCACTGGAGTTCCTCGATCGAGCAACCGCTCGAGCCAACCGATCACTCTCTGGCGATTCAATTCAGCGTCTGGGGTTCCCTGCTCCACATGGTGCACATTCATGACGCGCAGCGCGTTTGGATCAGCGTCTTTTGCCGTATGAAACGCGATATCGAGGTATTCAGGGCCCAGCAAATCCACCCACACGCCGGGGTATAGTCCGTCACTCCGCCCCGGCCAGGGAACGATTGGTTCGTTCACCACATCCCATGACTCGATTTTGCCTTCATACCTTTTCATCACGGTGGTGATATGAGAAGTGAGGAATTCTCGTGCATTCGTCTTGTTCAGCACCGTTTTAAACCACGAAGGATTCCCCTGTGCGTTGTTCCAGCAAAGGTTGTGGCCGTGAACCTTCATCCCATGCTGTTCAGCAAATTGCACGTTCCAGTCCGCTTCGTGAAAATTGTACTTATCCGGCCCTGGATGGATTGCGTCCCACTTCATTCCGCTGGCGGTGAGCAGGTTGAATTGCTGCGCCACGATTTGCGCAATTACAGGATCCTGCAGCTTCGAGTACGGCTCCTGAATCCCGATTAGACAATTGAAGCGCCCGCCGGTACTTTTCACACTAAATTTGATCGAAGGGGCCTGCTCCGCAACCCATGCCGCCGCTCGCTTCCCCGCAAGACTGCACGCTGCGGCCTCGAAGCCCATCAGCATCGCTTCTCGCCTGGTTATCCTTTTAGTCATGCGCCTCGTTGAATCATCCCTCCGCTGAATTACGTGGTACAGGTGGCACGTTCTTGCCAGCGCGGCCAAAGATAAACCGGTTGGAATTCGTCGTGGGCAACCGCCTGAGAACGCACTGCAGTGTGTTCGACAAATTACGGGGACAAGCACGATCTGATCGGCGGCTTCTTGTGCTCCTCAAGAAAGAACGCATCCCGAATTCGCCGGCGCAACTCCGGCGTGACGAGGAAGATGCCAAGAATGAGGGCAATGTTCGCAGGCGACGGTGAACCGTGAAGTACACATTCCCGCAGTAGCGTTGAAAGGCCCGCAAGTCCGGCTTTGTCCTGCGCAGCGCGGCCTGCGCACGACCCGGAAATGAATCGGGAGTAGCCGCGCCGCGACAGTTTGTGCCGGTTGGCGCGTCCCCATGAGAGCCGCGCCTCCCATCCGAGTTTGCTTGTAATGGTGACGCGCTCGTCAGGCGCATGGTAAATCGCCAAAGGCTCGGCAACAACCATGAGCTTGACTCCGCCGCTTGTCGTTGTTCGCAGAAACCAGTCGATATCGTGAAAACAGGCAAGATCTTTCTGAAACGGCACTTTCAGAAATAGCGCCTTCGAAGCGAAAAGAGTCGAGGTCTGAAAATAGCACAGATAGTCGAACATGAAGTCCGACGCCGGCTCGTTCTCTCTGGGCAGCCGCCTTGGTCGCACCACATCCGGCGCATGAGGGCTACGGACAATGTACTTGCAGGCAACAACGGTTTCCTGCTTACCTGCTGCTTCCGCCGCCTCCACCTGCGCCCGCAACTTGTTGGGTAGCCATTCATCGTCGTCGTCGAGCAACGCGACCCAGCGGCCGCGTGCGGCGCGTATACCAACGTTTCTGGCCTCTGCGCCCCCCAGGCTTTGCTCAAGGCTCACTCGCACAAGCCTGCCGTCTGCAAGCTCGCCGTTCGCGATACGATCCAGCTCAGCTTCAGTCGCAGGGTCAGGACCGTCGATTACGACAATCACTTCGATGTTCCGCTCCGTCTGCTTCAGGGCACTGACCACCGCTCGCGCTACCAACTGTGAGCGTCCGCGCGTCGGAATCACAACACTGACGAGCGGATCAATGGATGGGTTGGTTGAGATCATAGGTCGATGCGCTAATGCGCGTACACGGCGGCGGATGCGACAGACGCGGTAATCCCTGAGGCTCCCAGCCCAATCCCTTTGATGTAGCTGAAAGGCACGTAAACAATGTCTCCCGGTTCAAGAGCGATATCGGGTTCCTTCCCTTTCTGCATTTTGGCAATTTGTATATTCTGCTCATCGAAGCTCCCGTCAGGTTTCTTTCGAATAAGCCGGGCATGTGCCGGAACAGACGTCTTATTCAACCCTCCCGCATGAGCGATCATTTGCAACGCAGTGAGCTTTGACTGATTGTCATCCATCACGTAACCGCCGGGATCGCGCACGTCGCCCAGCACGTACACAATCCCGGCTTTCTCCACCAGCACCGTGTCGCCCGGATAAACAAGCACGTCTTTATCAAATGCCGCATTTGCATTATTTGATAGAAAGTAGCTGATCTTCTGTCCGTCGAGCCCATGCCGTTTGATCGTGATTGTGCGGTCGGCAGAAGGCGTTACGCCGCCTGCAAGCGCCAACATATCGATCACGGTGCGAGGTGCGGTGATCTGATATGACCCAGGTTGATGCACTTCACCCATCACTGAAACTGCTTGGGTTGCGTATTGTTCAATCGACACGGTCACCTGGGGATGCAGTACCAGTTGATCGGCGATGAGTTGCTGTTCGATCTGCTTGGCCGCTTCTGCCGGCGTCATTCCGCTGAGATGCACATCGCCCAGAAACTCTAACTGCGCATCGCCCGACTCAGACACTCTCGGGTGCTGCTCCAGTTCAGGCGTGTTGAACACCTGCACATGAAGAAGATCGCCCGGGCCGATTTGCAGTTTGCCCTCCTGTGCATGCATCAGCATCGAACACGAGCCAATCGCAACGAGCAAAACTAAACTACGCGCTCGCATTCTGTTCCTCCTCCGAAGCACGTCCGGGCCTTCTTCCGTAATAGTTGTAAAACGCATACGAATCCGTTTTGACCGCGTTTAATGCGACGCGCACATCGCAATGCCGCTTGTGCATCTGCAGCTTGTTCCATGCCCGGCTGAGCGCAATTCGCGGCGTCCGGCCCACGCGTGCTACCAGGATTGTGGTGTCCGAAAGCATCGAGAGTGGAACCGCATCCGTCGCCGATAAGATTGGTGGCCCATCAAGGATGACTGTGTCGAACCGGTCTCGGCAGGACTTGATGAGGCTGTTCATGCGGTTTGACTCCAGCAGATCGGCCGATTCAACCTCCGCATCTCCAGCCTGCAGAATCTGCAGATTCGGCAGTGTCATCGGAAAAGGCGTCACCATCCCGTCATCCGGATCGCAGCAATCCTCGCGCAATACCATGCTCAGCCCACCTCGATCATCCAGGTCCAGGTCCGTCTTCATGCAGGGCCGATAGAGATCTGCCTCGATCAGCAGTACCTTGCGTCCCCGCTGCGCCATCGCCATTGCAAGCCCCTTCGCAATCGTGCTCTTTCCTTCTCCAGCCAATGCGCTTGTCACCAGAACAACGCGTGGCGCCTTCAGCACGTTATTCCACATCAGCGAAATCCGCAGCCCGCGCATCGCCTCGTGAAATGCAGACCTCGAGGAACTCACATCTTCCAGCGAATACCCGCCGCGCTTTGACTCCAGATGCGGCACGATGCCCAGCAGCGGAAGCTGGCCCTGCTCGATTTCATCGATGGTCTGCACCCGGCGGTCAACAATGTCTGCGAAGACTGCGCCCGCGCTGCCAAAGAAAAGGCCGGCTCCTACCGCGGCCGCCATAAAGAGCGGAATGTTCGGAAAACTGGGCTTGTCGGGAGTTTGGCCCGGGTCGACGGTCGCAATGTTTGAGGGTCGCAGCCCTTGCACAAGACCCGCTTCCTGTAGCCGCTTGCTCAAGTCTTCAAAGAGACCCCGCGACTCATCCGCTTGCTTCTGTGCGATCGTGAATTCGATCGCCTTGTCGTTGAGTTGATCCGCCTTCTGCCGGGCCTGCTCAAACAGGTTGCGCGTATTTGTTTCCGCGTCCACGGCAATCTCATAGTCGCTTTTCGCACGTGCTGCTATGCGGGTGTCTTCGGCTTCGATCGACTGATCGAGCCCTTTCAGCGCGGCGCGCTTTTCGTTCAAAGGTGGATAGTTCGCTCCAAACTTGGCCGAGTCGTGTGCGATGTCCTCTTTCAGCGTAGCTTCCTGCTCGCGCAAACTTTGAATAACACTGAGCGAATTGTTGACCGCGGGAGATGCTCCGCTCATGGCGTTACCGGTGAGCCCGGAGATCAGTTCCGGATTTCCTTCTTTCACCACCTGATACAAAGCACCCTTCAAAATGCGATTCGATTGCGCAGCCGACAGCGCAGCCGTGTCCTGTTGCACCTGGTCCAGCACGGTGCTGTAGACCTGCGCTTTTCCTGTCGAATCGTTGTCTCCGAGGCTGAACACGCCCATCTGTTGCTGCAGCTTGACGACCTTGGTTTGCAGGTCCTCGCTCTGTTTACGCAGATCTCCGAGCTGCCCGCTCAGCCACTTCGAGGCGTGCGTGCCTGCCGCAGACCGAGTCTGCAAATTGAATTCGCTTAAACCCGTAATCAAATGGTTCACTACCTCGCCCGCAACCAGGGGATCCGCGGATCGGTAGCTGACGTGAATCAGGCGGGTTCCCGATTCCACCTTGACCTTCAGATTTTTGTTGAAAATATACAAATCCCGCGCCCTTCGTGCAGCCTCATCGGGGGGTTCCGGCTTCTTCCAAAATGTAAATACGCTAAGCGCCCTCGTGAGTAGGCCTTCTCTCTGAAAGTCGATGCTCTGTTCAAGATTCAGCTCGCGAATCACCTGCAGTGCGAGTGTCTGCGATTGCAGAATGTCGGCCTGTGTCTGCAGATCAAGGCCCGTGGTCATTGCGTCGGTCGATAGTTCCTGGCTGTTGAACACATCCGACAGCTCCATGCCGCCGACCATTGGGTTCTGCACCTCAACTGAACCAGTAGCCTCATAGCGGCGTGTGGCCACGCAGCAATACAAAAGGACGGGCAATACCACGGCTGCGAGAATGAGGTAGAACAGGCGCTTCCGTCGAAGATAAATCGGCCATAAGTCGACGATGGACAGATCGTTCGCAGGAAGAGTCGCCTCGAGAGCTGTTCTCATTCTGGGTGCACCTCTTAAAGACAATTGGGCGCGACGAAAGCCGTTCAAAGTTGTACCTTCGCCGCTATGCTGATATTGCGGGTTGGACGGCATGTGAACAAGAGCAGATTACTGCCGAATCAGGCGGCAACCATGGCAGGGGTCTGCCATCTCTGCGCGTAGTTTATGCAGCGGTGTCCACTGTATGAGCTGTCAGCTTCTCGGCCTGTCTCAATTTATGATGAACGGCAATCCACAAAATCAGCAGGAGTAATGCGTCCGAGGCAAGACTGGTCCATGCCGCTCCCAGCCAGCCGTATTTCGGCAGGATGATCAGATTCAGTCCGAAGTTCACCAGCGCCACACCCACCTGTATCGCAGAGCGCAATCCCTGCAACCCCGCACCGGAAAGAGAATCGGCCAGAAACGAATGGACACTTCGCAACAAGGGCAGCAGGGCCAGCCAACGAAGAGCCGGCACCGCCTCCACGTAGCTTGCGCCCACAATCCGCGGCAGCAAGGGAGCGCCAAACCACAGCGCCGGGCCCAAAACGAGGCTATATACACAGGCTCGGCCAATCTGGGCGCGCGCGTACGTATAGGTGGGACGAATCCCGTCGACGCCCAAACGAAAAAAGCGAGGATACGCGGCCGATACCATTGCGCGCACTGGCGTCATGCTTACGTCGATGATTCGATAAGCCGCCGCGTAAACGCCCACCGCAGCGAATGACACCTTGCCAAGCATCACCTTGTCGATGTCGTTGTAGATCGTGGCCGCAGCAGTTCCAATGCTGAAGTAGATTCCTTCGCGAACATCTTCGCGCAATGACACAAGGCTGAAGCAAGGTCTCCCCCATTGGCGATGGGCACGGTACACCGCATAGGCAGTGCTCACCGCCGTGGCCAGGAGATAAGCCCAGGTCCACATGGAGAGCGTGACGCGATGTCCGAAAGGGAGCAGAAGAGCAATCGCAGCAAGCCGCAAGGCGCTGCTGATGACAGCCTGGATCGCATTCTCCTTCATACGATCAACCGCTCCGAAGCCGAACATCGCGAGTTCCGTCACCCGAAGAAGAACCAGGTCGGAGCAGCACACGCCCGCAACCACCCCGAGTGGAATCCGTAGGCGAAACACAATGTCAATTCCAAACACCAATGCGCTGAAAGCAAGGCCCGATGCAACAGTCGCCATCAGGCCATTGCCCCAGCACAGCTCCGGGCTGCGTTTCCCCGATCGCACATTCTTGATGAAGAGATTGCTCGTTCCCAGCCCCGAAAACGGAGAGAGAACCCCAGCCAGAGCCACGATCGCTGCGAATGCACCATAGTTGCTCGGCCCAAGAGCCCGCGCAATCAGGACAAAATAGGCCGCCTGAATGAACAGTCGAAGTCCCTGACCCGCCGTAAGGTGGCCCGTGTCTCTCGCAAACGAACTATTCTTCAGTCGCTCAAGTATGCGCATTCACGCTATCCACCGAGGTAGGTACTTGCAACAGCGAGGCTCTCTCGAAGTACCGCGCATCACCCCAGCACCAGGTCGCGAGCGCTCCAGTAAGCCGCTTCGAGCAGTATCTGCGTCCTGGCGCGTGGGGGAAGTTTGGCCCAGAACGCTCTCGCCAGTTCCTTGCATTCCGGTTCGAATCCGCCCGACATCCAGCACATGCCTAGATTGCGCGAAAACAATCTTGTTCCCAGTCGCTGCAGACCGGGAAAACGCTCCCAAAGAGAGATGCCCGTCAACACTCCGGTCTTGCTCATCAACTGCTTCTTCCCCGACGAACGATCCGTATATAAATTCGATCCGTGAATCCGCTGCAGCGTAACTTCATCCGCAATGCGCCATCCTTCCGCCAGAGCGAGAGCGCTGAGCTTGATGTATCCGTCGCTCGTAATCCGTATAAACTCCGGCATCGGGAGAATGCGAGCCAATACTTCGCGCCGGATCGAAATGCCGGAAGTAATCGTCGGCATATTGGGCGGAGTACCTGCCGACATATCTCGCCGAACGTCCACGCGCCCCTCTTCCCAGTTCGGCACCAGCGCGCTCTGCTCGCCCGATGTGTGATCGAATTTGCGTACTCTGTCGAAACACCACCCGATTTCCGGATGTGCTTCAAACACCTTCACAATGGTCGCCACCTTCTTGGCGGCAAAAATATCGTCGGAATCGAGGAAACAAATAAGGTCGCCTCCGCTCCGCGCAAAACCGGCGTTGAAGGCTGACGACTGGCCGCCGTTTTCCTTCAACACTGAAATGACCTTGCTTCCATAGGCAGCTAGCAGATCGCGCGATTCATCCGTAGATCCGTCATCGACAACAACCACCTCGACATCTTTGTAGGTTTGGGATAACGCGCTGTCGACTGCCTCAGGAAGAAACCTTCCATAGTTATAGTTATTAATCAAGATACTGACGAGAGGACGGTTCGACACTGAGTTCTCCTTGCACACAACTTGTGCTTCGAGACAAAATCCATGACCACCTCTCAATCATGGGGCCACGACGCGAGAGCAACAAGAGCAGAAGCCTGCCACGATTGGACCGCTCGACAAGGGCAGGATTAGCAGAACTCTGCCATTTGTGCGAGACCATGTTCCCGTCACAATGAAGGCACGGGGCAGACGCATGAGCAACAGATTTACTCATCTGGTTTTGACCAGATTCAATACCGCCGTTGGCTATGCTCCGTCGGCCAAGCGGCTCGATTCCGGCTGGCTGCGTACACGATTAGACCTGTTTGAGCGCTATTGTCTTCCTTCCATGGCCGCGCAGCGCGATGCAATCTTCCAGTGGATCGTGTTTTGCGATTCGAAAAGCCCCGATTGGTTCCGCGAGAAGATGGCGTCGTTCGAGCCACTCGTAAAAACAATGTATGTCGATGGATGGTTGACCGATGAGCGCATTGCTGGAAGTTTGGCGGCCGCCAACCTAGTTTCGACCCCCTACCTGATTACGACGCGCCTGGATAACGACGATGCACTCGCGAGCGGCCATCTGGCGATCGTCCAGTCGGAATTTCAGGGGCAGGAAAGAGAATTTCTCGAGTTCCCTGTCGGCATTCAGTCTTTCCGCGGTCACCTGTACAACGTGTATTGGCACTCCAATCCGTTTCTGTCGCTGATCGAAAACATTCAAACATCAAAACGATTTACCACCGTGTGCTGTGTCCGGCACGATCGAGTCCGCAGTGCGGGCAAAATCCGAAGTCTGGTCCGCCCCCCGCAATGGCTGCAACTCATTCATGGTGAAAATATCGGCAACTCGTTGCGTGGGTGGCCGCGGCTCCGCAGCCGGCGAGCCCCCGGCTTTGAGGTATTCTGGCCGGCAGAAGATCCTTCCGATTCCCTGTCGCGCCGGCTCATGTTTACCGCTGCCGCATACGCTGATCGCGCAAAAAGCTGGACAGCTCGACGCCTGAAGCCCGCATAAATGTTAAGTCAGGAATCTTCTCCTTCGCACAAGTGCACAAATCCGCGAAACTTGCGCGATGCTTTGTGTACTGTGCGTGTGGGCAGGATTCTGCCGGTAGATCGGCAGCAGTCAGCGATAGGACCAAAAGCAGCGATTCTATAAGTTTAAAGATTGATTGTTGATCCCACTTTTGAGAGACGTGCAGAATGCAGAGATTGCAAACCGATGCGAGTCTGATTCCTGAACAGATTTGTGGGCCCAGCAATTTAGGGAGCGAATCAATCGCACTGATTCAAAACGGTCGATATCTTACCTATGGAGAGCTAAATCAGAAGTCAGTTTCTTTTGCAAGTTACCTTGTCGCGTGCGGAGTCGAGCCGGGCGGAACCGTCGCAATTTGTCTGGAGCGCTCGTTTGAAGGAATCATTGCCGCTCTCGCAACCATGCGCGTCGCCGCTGCGTATGTGCCGCTTGACCCTTCATGGCCCGAGTCCCGTTTGCGCTACGCCATCGAGGATTCCGGTGCGTCTGTTTTGGTTTCCACATCCCCCCTTCTCGATAAACTTCATCTCGACATCCGCGGCATAGACCCTTACCGCGATGCGGATGCAATTGCTGAGAGTCGTTATCCGATTTCCAAAACCGTTACGCCCGAGAGCCTGGCCTATGTGATCTACACTTCCGGCTCCACCGGCGTCCCCAAGGGAGTGGAGATCACGCACGCGAACCTTGCGCATCTCGCCAGTTGGCATCGAGACACATTCCACATCACCCCCCGCGACCGGGTGAGCCATTTCGCAGGGCTCGGATTCGATGCAGCCGTTTGGGAAATCTGGCCGAATCTTTCTGCCGGCGCAACGCTTGTGCTTCCCGACGATGCTGTACGCTGGTCTCCGGAGTTGATGCAGCAATGGTTGATCCGCGAACGCGTGACCGTCAGCTTCGTCCCAACAGTTCACGCCGAAACAATGATCGCTTTGCCGTGGCCCGCCGAAACGGCACTGCGCTGCCTCCTGACCGGCGGCGACACGCTGCAGAAGTCTCCACCGAAACCTCTCCCCTTCGATGTAGTCAACAACTACGGCCTCACGGAATGCAGCGTCGTGAGCACTTCGGGCATTATTTCTCCCGGCCGCGATGAACGGCCGTCCATTGGTCGCCCGATCGGTGAAACCAGCATCTACCTTCTCGATGAACTCGGCATGCCGGTCCCCGATGGAGCCGCTGGGGAAATCTACATCGGCGGCCCTGGCGTTGGGCGCGGCTATCGCAATCTGGTGGAATCGACTGCGCAATCATTCCTGCCTGACCCTTTCAGCGAAGCACCGGGTGCACGCATGTTCCGCACGGGTGATTGCGCCAACCGCCTGCGCAATGGCGCGCTGCGCTTCCTCGGACGTCTTGACCGGCAGGTTAAAATCCGCGGGCAACGTGTCGAGTTGGACGAGATCGGAGCCGTTCTCTCCCGCCACCCAGCTGTCGAATTCGCCACCGCGATCACCCGGCTCGCCGACGGTGGCACCCAACTTGCCGCCTGCATTCTTCTCCGGAAGGGTCAGCCAGAGCCCACTTCGAACGAGTTGCGGGCCCACTTGCTCCAAACTTTGCCCGACTACATGATTCCGTCAACATTCCTTCGATTGGACACGATGCCGCTCTCAGCAAACGGCAAACTTGACCTGAAGGAACTCTCCGGGGCGGTCGAACTTCGTTCACGCGAGTCAACCGCAGCCGAGCCGCTCTTGTCGCCGATCGCCGCGAAGCTCCTCGCACTTGTCCGCCAACTCCTCGAAAATAATGAGGTCACCGCAGACGAGAATTTCTTCCTGGCCGGCGGCCATTCGCTGCTTGCGATGCAATTGTTGATCCGCATAGAGGAAGCATTTGGCTTGAAGCTGGCAGTTCATCAGTTGTTCGAAGCGCCGACTGTTGGAGATCTCGCAATCTTGATCGGCAGGGTCCTCGATGAATCCCGCCTCGCACGCATATGGAAACAGCTGCTGCGCTTGCAGGAAGTTGGATTGGATGACGACTTCTATCACGTTGGCGGCAATCCGAAACTGGCTGTTGTTCTGCGCGAGCGCATTGCGTCTGAATTCAAATGCGCAATCACGATTCACGAGATCAATAGCAATCCCACGATTCGCCGTCAGGCTGAGTTGACCCAGGGACACGTCATCAATCCGCGTCCTTTCCCCCCTGGAGTGCTCGCACTGCGGCCCTCCGGATCACGGAGCAGAATATTCTGGGTGCACTATCTCAACACAAACCTGGCTCGCGTCATCGGAGACGATCAACCCTTCTTCTCCGTCACCCTCACTGCAGACGATGTTGCTTCGCTCGGCGGGAACGCCACCCTAAGAAGCATCGCGGCCTGCCTCGCGGCAAAGATACGGGCCACGCAGCCTACCGGCCCATACATCCTCGGCGGCCTTTGTCTTGGCGGCGTACTTGCCTACGAAATCGCATCGCAGCTCCGCTCCGCCGGAGAGGAGGTCAATCTCCTGGTGCTCATTGACCCGCCGAATCTCGTCTCCGCCGAAAGCCGCAAGTCTCTATCCGCTAGATGGACATATTTCCGCTACCTGATGAAAAGAGCGGAATGGCTGGGGCCAAAAGCAAGCTTCATCTACCTGCGCGAGCGAATCGTCAATCATTTGCCTCCTTCTTTGAAACGATCGCTCAACATTCCGAATCCCAATGCCGCCCAGCAGCTGATCGAGTCCGCCGTCTATTCCTATGGCCCTGATCGGTACATCGGAAAAACGCTTTTGCTCCTCGCGTCGGGCCGCGTTTCTCATGAAAAGGCGCTCGCGGGCTGGCAATCTCTGGTTCCTCTCACCCTTCACACACACTATATAAACGCCTACCATCGCGAGTTGATGGACTCTCCAAACGTCGAGGAGATTGCCCGCGCCATACTTCATCACATGCCCCTCGGGGAAGATAAGAGTGCAGTTTCTCTTTTGTGCAATAGCGCTGAATCAATCGGGAGTTCCAACAACGACCCCGCGAATTTCGATATTGTTCTCCAGCAAAATGATGCCGCCTGAAGACTGAAGCACGCGGGCGCATCTGTATCCAACCATGAAGGTAGTCGATGAAGCAGACAGGGATACTCGAATCCGATGTATCTGCAGCACATGTGACCGAACGCTATGACTTCAGTCTTCTCCGGATGCTAAGTCCGGAAATTCTGGCTAATCCGCATGTGTTTTACCGCGGATTGCGGGATTACGATCCGGTGCACTGGGATCCCTACATGCACGCTTGGATCGTTACAAGCTACTCCGAAGTGATGAGTGTTCTCAAGAATTTCTCCGCAGATCGTACTCCCGCTCCCGCCTATCTCGATCGACTCGGGCTCTCGTTCATGAAGCCATTTGCCGAAGTCATGCTCAAGCAGATGATGTTCATGGATGGCTCCACGCATGCACGTCTTCGCAGCATCTGTTCCGCCGCGTTCACCCCACGAAGAGTAGAAGAGCTTCGCGCATCCATCGCGACCACCGTCGACGAATTGCTGGATCGGCATATCGCAAATGGTCACCTGGATATGATCGCCGACTTTGCCAATCCCCTTCCCGCGATCGTAACCGCAAAGCTGCTTGGCATCCCGACGGAAGATCACGAGCAACTCCATGCCTGGGTCCTCGATCTCGCGGAAGTGCTCGGCAATTTCCAGCATCATCCGGATCGCGTTTCCGAAATTCTGCATAGTCTTGATGATCTGAGGTGTTACATCGCCGCCAGGATGGACGAGCAGCGGAAACATCCCTCCGACGGCCTGATTTATTCTCTGATGACCGCGGAAGTGGATGGCGTGCGCCTGTCCGACGAAGAAGTCATCGCGAATACCATCATCACGCTCATCGGCGGCCATGAGACCACGACCAACCTAATCGCCAGCGGCTTTCTGACTCTCTTGCGCAACCCCGCTTCGCTCGAACAACTGCGCAGCCATCCCGAGATCGCTGCCTCGGCTGTGGAAGAGTTGCTGCGTTACGAGTCACCTGTGCAACATACTGCCCGAATCGCACCGGCCGACACGGAACTAGGCGGAAAGACTATACGGAAAGGTTCAAGGGTCGTCGCCGTGCTCGCTGCGGCCAACCGCGATCCGGACAGGTTTCCCGATCCGGACCGCCTGGATCTGCTTCGTCCAGATAATCGGCATCTCGCGTTTGGCTGGGCCGCGCATTTCTGTTTTGGCGCCCCGCTCGCCCGTGTCGAATGCCAGATCGCCTTCAATATACTTCTGCGCCGGCTTTTGAATCCCGCACTTGCCGAGCAAAAGTTGGAGTGGCGGCAAAACGCGGGGCTGCGCGGCCTAACGAAGCTCAACATCCGCTTTTCCCCAAGTCCTGCTTAGTTCGCGCCAGCGGCGCCATCTGCCTCCACGCCACAGCTCTGCATCCCTTCAGAGTTGACGCGCCGTGGCGCGTTTCAGCAGGCGTCTTGAGGTTTGCCGGGCGCGACTATCCACCGACCACATTCCAGAGGTATATTGATCCGGTAATCGAAACCGTAAATTTCTGGTTTGAATCGCCCACACCGCCTGTCCAGGTGTTCAAATCAAACCGGAGTGCGCTTCCCGCCCTGCCATAGGAGAAAGCAACCGTGAACGTCCCTCTGACGCCACTTCGGTGCCTGCGCCACGCCGTAGAACAGTTCCCCGGCAACACCGCGGTTGTGTGTGATGGACGACGGTTCACCTACCGGCAATTTGCCGAGCGCGCTGCTCGTTTGGGAGGCGGCCTCTGCGCGATGGGCGTCAACCACGGCGATCGTGTCGCATTTCTCAGTTCCAACTGCCATCGGCTCCTCGAGGCCTACTACGGTGTGCTGGAAGCCGGCGCCGTTCTGCTTCCTCTGAACATTCGTCTCGCGCCACCGGAGCTTGCCTATATCCTCAACGATGCTGCAGTGAAGGTCCTCTTTTTCGAGAGCCAATTTCTTCCGGTCGTTGAAGCCTTTAGAAAATCGGTTCGTTCGGTAGAGTCTTTCGTCCCGCTCGACGCGAAGCCCGAGGCAAACTGGATGGCGCCCCGGAACTACGAAGATCTCCTTGAGAGTTCCGACGTCCTTCAGCGCGACGTGATGCAGGTTGACGAGAACTCCCTGGCCGAGCTCTTTTACACCAGCGGGACCTCTGCCAATCCCAAGGGCGTGATGCTTACTCATCGCAACATCTATCTTCACGCGTTGAATGTCGCCATCGCTCTTCAAGTCACCGGCGAAACCGTGGAACTCCACACCATTCCTCTTTTTCACGCCAATGGTTGGGGCAAGGCGCACACAACAACTCTCGCGGGTGGCACCCATGTCATGATCCATCAGTTCTCCCCGGCAGAAGTATTTCGCCTGATTGAACGTGAGCACGTGCAAGCCTGCTGTCTCGTGCCCACCATGGCTGTCGCCCTTCTCAACTCTGCTGAGCGAACCAGCTACGATTTGAGCAGCCTTAAGAAAGTCCTCATCGGCGGTGCAGCTTCTTCGCCGGTTCTCGTTCGCGAAGTCGAGGAAAAGCTTGGATGCGCCTGCATCTCCGGCTATGGCCTCACCGAAACTTCGCCTGTACTATCGTTCTCGCCTCTCAAAGCAGGCATGCAGCTGAGCGCCAGTCAGCGCCACGCTCGCCAGGCAATGGCAGGCTTTGCGATTCCCGGGGCAGAGGTTCGCGTGGTGGATTCGGATGGAATTGAGGTCCCCTGCGATGCAAAATCCGTCGGCCAGGTCGTAGCTCGGGGCGATGGCGTGATGCATGGCTATTGGCGTCAGCCCGAGGAGACGGACCATGTGTTTCGGGGTGGCTGGTTTCACACCGGCGACCTCGCCACCATCGACGAAGAGCGTTATCTGCTCATCGTTGACCGGGAGAAGGACATCATCGTCAGCGGCGGCGAAAACATCTCATCGCTTGAGTTGGAGAAGGTACTCGGAACTCACCCCAGTGTCTACGAAGCTGCCGTGATCGCCGTGCCACACGAGAAATGGGGCGAAGTTCCAAAGGCATGCGTGGTCTTGAAAGCCCGGCTCAGGTCGCGACCGAAGCGGAGTTGCTTGAGGTATGCCGCTCCTGCCTTGCGCGCTACAAATGCCCCCACTACATCGAGTTTCACGAGACCCTGCCAAGACCGGCACCGGAAAGATCCTCGAAAAGAGAACTGCGCAAAGACGCGCGACCCGCCAGCCAATGACGCAGCAGACATCCCTTGACTGGACTAGCGGAGAGCTTGCGGAAGGTCTGCGGTGCTATTGCTCCGAGCAGTTCTTTCTTGCTCATGAGCACTGGGAAAGCGTGTGGTTGAAATCCAGCGAACCAGAGAAGGCCTTTCTCCAATCTCTCATTCAGACTGCGGCGGCTTTTCATCATCTTCAAAAGGAAAACAACATCGGCGCGGTATCGTTGCTGCAGAACGCGCTGCGAAAGCTAGAAGCATTGCCTCCCTCCTTTGGCGGAGTTGCAGTCGCGCCACTGCGTAACGAAATTCGCGCGTGGTTGCAAGAGCTCAACGGCAAGAACACGCCGGCGCAACTTCCCTACCCTCAAATCCGAAAGACGACGAGCCCCTCGGCATGATGAGAGCGAAAACAACTGACCGCAAACGGCAACCCCGATGAATAGCCGCTCATCTCAAACAACATGTCTCTCGATGCCAAAGGGCTGACAAAACCCATACGCCAGCTCCGCAAGTCGCTTAAGAAGGTTTCGCGGAACCTTTCGCTGATTACTAAAAGGGGTGCGCGATGAGAGCGGCCGTTTACACTCACGGTTCGACGACTCCCGGCCATTGGCTCTCGATCGAAGATTTCCCGCGGCCTCAGCCCCAGCCCGGACACGTCCTGCTCAAGGTCATCGCATGTGGCGTCTGCCGCACCGACCTGCACATCGTCGAAGGCGATCTCCCGCCCATCCAGCCTGGCATCGTTCCCGGACATCAGATCGTCGGCGAAGTGGCAGAAGGCGCTACCGCCGAACTGCCCATCGGAACACGCGTCGGTGTCTCCTGGATGGGCGGCGTCGATGGCGATTGCTGGTTCTGTCAACATGGCATGGAAAACCTCTGCGATCACCCCACGTTCACGGGCTACTCAGTTAATGGCGGCTATGCGGAGTATGCCTCCGTGCGCGCAGACTTCACCATCCCCTTGCCTTCGGGCTCCGACAGTTCCCACATCGCCCCGCTTCTCTGCGCCGGAATCATTGGCTTTCGCAGTCTTCGCGTTGCGGGAACCGAGCGCGGAGAACGCGTCGGCCTTTTCGGCTTTGGCAGTTCGGCGTCCCTCGCCATTCGCGTCCTGCAGTCATGGAACTGCGAAGTTTATGTCGTCACCCGAGGCGAGTCCCATCGCAAGACGGCCGAATCGCTGGGCGCCACGTGGGTCGGCGCTGAAGATGCAAAGCCCCCCGTCGCACTGGATCGCGCCATCACCTTCGCTCCCAGCGGCAAAGTCGTGCTCAGTGCCTTGTCTTCCCTGCGCAAAGGCGGAGTCGTTGCCATCAACGCCATCCATCTCGACCAGATGCCTGCCTTCGATTACGACAAGCTGCTCTGGGGAGAGCGCCAGATTCGCAGTGTCGCCAACATGACGCGACAGGATGCGCGCGACTTTATCGCCCTTGCACATGAACTGAATATCCGTCCGCGCGTCGTGACATTCCCGCTCACGGATGCCAACGAAGCCCTCGAAGCCGTGAAGCACGAAACCGAAGATGGATCATCCGTGATCGTTATCTAGAAACATGCGCGACGTCATTTATCCGACCGGCTGCACCGTTCCCCTGCCTATCAGTTCTTCCACGCGCTCCACCCATCCGCGATCCGCCGCCACATTCATTCCCTCGGGCTCAAGAATCACCTCGTACTCGTCCTTCTTCTTGAGGTGAATCATCACCTTGCCCGGCCCGGGCGCAGCATCGGCCGCGCTCTTCAGCGCCGCCAGCATCTCCTCCGTCGCGCGTTCGAGATTGATGCGAATCCGCACACCCGCCGGCAACTTCACCTGCACCTCTTCGAGCGACTGAATCGTGCTCACTGAAATCTTCGGCGCCGCATCCTCATCGCCGCTCAGCGTTCCGCGAATCAGCACCGGCGCTTCAATCTTCAACTGCGCCGCCAGCCTCTCGTAGTCCCGCGGGAACGCAATCAGCTCTATCTTTCCCGTCGCATCCTCCAGCGTTGCCTGCGCGTACAGCTTTCCGTCCCGCCGCGTCTTCTGCACCCGCAACCCGTGAATCATTCCCGCCACCTGAATCTCGTCCGCCGGATCCGTCTGCGCTCCCCATCGCTTCTCCGGCGGCTTGCGTTCCAGCGCTTCGGCCACTCGAAATCACGCCCGTCAAATTGCGAATCTTCTCCGCATACTTGTCCAGCGGATGCCCCGACACAAAAAATCCCAGCACCTCTTTTTCATTCGCCAGCCGCTCGCCCTCTTCCCAATCGGGCACGCGCGGCAAATCGTCGCCGTTGCGGCCGCCATCGCGTCCATGCGCGGGGCCTTCGTCGAACAAGTCCAAACAATCCCGTCTGCCCCTGCGCCGCATCGCGTCTGCGCTTTCTGCGCCCGCTCCATCGCCTTGTCCACCGCCTTGAACATGGGCCCGCGCTTCCCCAGCGAATCCAGCGCCCCGGCCTTGATCAGCGACTCAATCACCCGCTTGTTCATCACCCGCAGGTCGACCTTTTCGCAAAACTCCCAGAAGCTCTTGAACCGCCCGCCCACCTCCGCGCGCGCCTTCATGATCGACTCAATCGCGTTGCCGCCCACATTCTTCACCGCCGCCAGCCCAAACCGAATCGCCTGCTCTTCCTGCGTAACATGCGGCGTAAACTGCGCCCCGCTCACCTGCACATCCGGCGGCTCCACGCGAATGCCCATCTCCTTGCATTCGCCGATGTACTTCACCACGTTCTCCGGCTTCGACGTTTCGCTCGTCAGCAGCGCCGCCATAAACTCCACCGGATAATGCGTCTTCAAATACGCCGTCTGATACGCCACCAGCGCATACGCCGCCGAGTGCGACTTGTTGAATCCATACCCTGAGAACTTCTCCATCTGCTCGAAGATCTCGCCCACCGCGCTCTTCGGATGCCCCAGCGCCGCCGCGCCGCTCATGAAGCGGTCGCGCTGCTCCGCCATCGCTTCGGGATCCTTCTTTCCCATCGCGCGCCGCAGCAGGTCCGCCTCGCCCAGCGAATAGCTCGCCAGCACATTCGCAATCTGCATCACCTGTTCCTGGTAGACAATCACGCCCAGCGAGTCCTTCAGAATCCCCTCAAGCTCCGGCAGCAGGTACTCCACCTTGCGCCGCCCCCACTTGCGCTCGACAAAGTCGTCGATCATGTCCATCGGCCCCGGCCGGTACAGCGCGTTCAGCGCCGTCAATTCCTCCACCGCGTCCGGCTTGTACCGCCGCAAAATGTCGCGCATCCCGCTCGATTCAAACTGAAAAATCCCCGACGTCAGCGCCGTGTGAAACACCTTCTTGAACGTCTCCGGGTCGTCCAGCGGAACCATTTCGATGTCCAGCTTTTCGCCCCGCGTCTGCTCAATCAGCTTCACGCAATCGTCAATCACCGTCAGCGTCGCCAGGCCCAGAAAGTCCATCTTCAGCAGGCCCATCTTCTCGACGGCCTTCATGTCATAGGCCGTCACAATTTCGTCGTTCTTCGTCCGGTTCAGCGGCACCAGCTCCGTCAGCGGACGCGGCGCAATCACCACCGCCGACGCGTGCACGCCCGCTCCGCGCACCAGCCCTTCCAGCTTGCTGCGCCGTGTCAATCAGCTCGCGCACCTGCTTGTCGTTGTCATACGCCTTGCGCAGATCGGGAGACTCCTCCAGCGCCTTCTCAAGCGTCATCCCCACCGTCGGCGGAACCAGCTTGGCAATGCGATCCACGTCGCCATACGGCATATCCATCGCGCGCCCGCAGTCCTTGATCGACGCCTTGGCCGCCATGGTGTTGAACGTGATAATCTGCGCCACCTGCTCGCGCCCGTACTTCCGCGTCACATAATCGATCACTTCGCCGCGCCGATTCTGGCAAAAGTCCACGTCGATATCAGGCATCGTCACGCGCTCGGGATTCAGGAACCGCTCAAACAGCAGCACGTTCTGCATGGGATCGATATTCGTGATCTCCATCGCGTACGCCACCAGCGAACCGGTCGCCGACCCGCGCCCCGGCCCCACCGGAATCCCATGATCGCGCGCGTACTTGATGAAGTCCCACACGATCAGGAAATATCCCGAGTAACTCATCTGCTTGATAATTCCGATCTCGTAGTTCAGCCGCGACTCGTACTCCGCCGCCGTCGATCGCAGCACCCCGCGCAGCTCCAGCTGCCGCACCGCCGTCTCCAGCCGCTTCTTTAACCCCTCCCGGCACACCTGCTCGAAGTAGCTGTCGATCGTGTGACCCTGCGGCACCGCAAACTCAGGAAACGGATTGTCCACCGGATGCAGCTTGAAGTTGCACCGCTCCGCAATCTCCATCGTCCGCTCGGCCACCTCCGGCGAATCGGGAAACAGCCTCCCCATCTCCTCCGCGCTCTTCACAAAAAACTGGTCCGAGTCAAACCGCAACCGCTCCGCATCGTGCACCTTCGACCCCGTCTGCACGCACAGCATCACGTCGTGCGCGTGGTGATCTTCGCCGCACAGATAATGCGAGTCGTTGGTCAGCACCATCGGAATTTCCAGTTCCCGCTCCAGCCGGAAAAGGTCCGCCTGAATCTTCCGCTCCTGCTCCAGCCCCTGGTCCTGAATCTCCAGATAAAAATTCCCGCGCCCGAAAATGTCCTGGTATTCGAGCGCCGCGCCCTTGGCCTTCTCGTAGTTGCCCGGCCATCAGCTCCTCGCACAGCTCGCCGCTCAGGCAGCCGGAAAATCCGATCAGCCCCTTCGAGTTTTCCGCCAGGTACTTCTTGCTCACGCGCGGCTTGCGATAGAACCCATGCAGGCTCGCCTCGCTGGTCAGCCGGATCAGGTTGCGGTAGCCTTCTTCGTTCTCCGCCAGCACCAGCAGGTGGTTGTACTGGTCATTCGGCGTCTCCGCGCGATGATCCTCCGCCTTGCACACGTAGAGCTCGCACCCCAGAATCGGCTTGATCCCCTTGGCCTTCGCCGCGTTGAAAAAGTGCACCGCCCCATAGATGTTCCCGTGGTCCGTCATCGCGACCGACTTCTGCCCCAGCGCCGCCACCCGGTCCACCAGCTTGTGTACGTCGCATGCCCCATCCAGCAGCGAGTACTCCGTATGCAAATGCAAATGCGTAAATTCAGCCATGTCTAGTTTCATTTTAGTGACCCAGCGAACCCCATATTCGCCCATTGTGGAAATGAAGCCGCTTCCGCACCAAACATAGGTGCCCCAAGGTTGCGATTCTGCGACCTGGGACTCCACAAACCCTGACGATTCACTCCAGTACAAATCTGGGTGCCGGCGGGTGGCCCACCCTAACACTCGCATGAAAATGGGTGCCCCATCCTAGCTTTGCTAGGGTGGGAAAGCTCAAAATCCAAGAGCAGCATTGTCACCCTGGGCGTAGCGCGTTGGGAGCACTCGCCTACTTAAACACATTCTGTTCCATAACTCCGAAGTGAGGCGCTGACGCCACGCAGTCATCAATCGACTTCAGAACGATATTGTTCGCGTCTCCCACATTCATCCCTGAAATGATGTAGGGGCTATAGCGCTCCTTGGGTGTGTGGTTATCGACATATCCCTTGATAAAACGGGGGCAGCCCATGAATCCCCCGCCCTTTTGGTCCGTCCACCACACCGCGCGAATGCGGAAGGCCCGCCCACTCTCCACAACACCCGAGATCGTGGAGTAGGACCCATCGCTGCTGTTCGTGATCGATTTGAATTCGGCCACTTTGAACACCAGCAAGCGGCCCTTCTGGCTGCTCGAGAAAAGCTTGCAGGCCTCGGCATCGCAGGTCCGCTCGACCCGGAATACATCAATCGTGACCGGTTCCTGCGAAACGTTCTTGTACTCCACCACCACTCTCCCATCGGTTGGCGTGTAATTCCCCTCGGCTCCCAGAGCCGCCGCGAAGTGGCTGGTGCCAGGTTCCACTCATGAGAGTCATCTGCACGCAATCCATGGTGCACCGCTTCGCTTGAACGGCCGTCCAGCCGATTTCCACGGGCTTGGTACTTTCAACTTCAGCCGTGTACGCTACGCCCGGTTTCAACACCACACCCGATCGAACCGGGATGTGCTTCACGACGGCATATACGGTGCCCGTGCATACGATCATCAAACAGGCTATCCATCGGGACATGCGCGCAATTATATCCCGGGGTTCGCGCGAGGCAACGGCGCGAAGGTTGGCCGCCCCTAAACACCCGCACGAAAGAGCGTGCCCAATGCTAGCTCCGCTACCCGGATTCTCGCGAACGAGTCCAATGTTTAGGTGGTGGTCATGGGGTGGTCGTGTGGTGGTCCAGGGTGGGAAAGCACGAACATCAACTGCCGCACGCTCCCTCCCCCAAAAGGGGCATTACCTCGGAGAGACACACGGCGAATCTCGGCTCCCGGATTTCCCAAACCACCCGTACACTCTGAAAAACGGCTACATATCGCCTACATAAAAGGAAAGCGTACATGAGCAAACCCAGATGGGTGGCTATCGCAATAGCAGCCTGTTGCTTAGCGACCTGCATTCGCCCAGTCTCCGCCCAAAAGCTCGAAGCGACCGTGCTCTACCGGCAAAACAGTGACTCCGATTACCGCCCCCTGGTTCCGGGTTATTCCAACCCTGCCAGCCCGGACTGTGCCGCAGAAATGGGAAATGCCGAATGTTACGATCCACCCCAGGCCCAGGCAGGTTCAGCCCCGGTCGCCTACAACGTCGTCGGCACTACATTGTCGCTCTTGTTGCCCGACGGACGAGTCGTCGTAGTGAACTGCCTCAACAAGTATTCGTTTGGAAGGGCCTCGATCGTCCGTCGCAGCTGCGGCATGCCTCTGGTAGAGCATGTCGAAGCGGAATTCAAAGGCACGACCGCCAGGCTTGAATGGCCCATTGGCCCAGACAGCGGGAAAACCGAATCCGAAAAATACACGGTAGTAGCTGTGCTCGATAAGCGATAAAAGCGGGAGCAAATTCACAAACCGCCTGTTACCCTGTCGACGAAAGCTCGTCCACAGGAGCCGCCCATGCTTTTCAACCGTTCCGTCCCGCCCTGCACCGTTATCCCGGTCCTCATCTACCCCGATCCCGGCGTCGCGGCCGACTGGCTTTCTGCGGCCTTCGGATTCACCGTCCGCCTGAGGATCGCCAATCACCGCATCCAGATGAGAGCTGGCGAGGGATGCGTCACCATCGCCGAAGGCAACGTCGTGCCCAACAACTCGCACATCACGCAGATCCGCGTCGAAGATGCACGCGCCCATTGCGAGCGAGCCCGCCAACACGGCGCCCGCATCCTCACCGAACCCGTCGACCACATGTACGGAGAGCGCCAGTACAACGCGGAAGACTTCGCGGGCCACCGGTGGGATTTCACCCAGACCATCGCAGACGTGGACCCCAAAGACTGGGGCGGCACGCTCGTCAACCTTTAGGCATGCAGCGGTTTTTAGTGTGGCTTGAACGTCTTTCCTGTCTCAATCAGCGTCTTCAGCCGCGAGAGGATTCGCGGCCAGCCATCCGCGCAAAAATCGTAGTTGGCGTCATCGTCGGCCCATTCGTCGTGCGTCACAACGACCTTGGTTGCCTCGGTCTCCGGCGTCAGTTCCAACTTCGCGCGCGAGTGGCGCTCGCTCTGTGCCGTAGCGAAGGTGTACTGCAAAACCTTGGGCGGCTCGCTGCGCAAAATCTCTCCGTAAACATATGGAATGATCTTGCCGTCTTTCCCAGGCCCCATCCAGGCAATCGTTCCGCCGGGCTCGAAATCCGCTTCAAGTTCCGCGCCCATAAAAATCACGCGGTTCGACTCCTTCGAAGTAAACCCTTCCCACACCTTTTCCGGCGCGGCCGCAATATAAAACGTGTACGTCAGCGGCGGTCGATTAGCCATCGTGTCTCCTCCGGGCATGTTTGATTGTCGCCGTTCCAATCCTATTGGATGCGGCAAGCCCCGCACGCTTCATAACGAAGGAAAGGCTGTACTCACCCCCAAAAGCGCGTAATCACGGTTACCGTGCGAGGAATCATTTCTGTTGCAGAGCCTTCACATTCCTCTGTTACGGTGTCTGCGGAGGTAATCCGAATGAATATTCGCAACATAGCCATAGGTGGAGCCCTGTGCCTCGCTCTCGTCACCGGCGGCGTCACCATCGCCCAGAATGTGAATCCCCATCGTCACCCCAATCTCGCCGCTGCGCAGCGGCTTGTCGACCAGGCCCTCGGCCGCATCGACGCCGCGCAGCAGGCCAATGAATACGACATGGGCGGCCACGCTGCCAAAGCCAAGGACCTGCTGGCTCACGCAAACGAGGAACTGAAAGCCGCGGCCGAAGAGGCCAACCGCCGCTAATCCCTCGCGCGGCCAGGTCCCTGGCTGTTCAGGCTGTCCCAGAATCGGTGAACCTGAACTCTGCCCGGTGACCTGGCCGGTACGGTTTGACCTTTTTTGCCTCTAAATTCTCCTCCTCTGATCAAAACTGCCTCAGATACCGACCAACTTATGGCCCAGATTCCGCAACCAATTAATTAGAAGAGTCGCGGAGGAACACGCTTATGTATGAGGTCGGTCAGGAAGTTACAGTCATCACCGATAAAGGAGTCGCCTATAACGGAGTGGTCATGGCGCGCGCCACGGGCGAGGACGGCCAGAAGGCCTACAAAATCGCCCTCGAAGGGGGCGGTCTGACGCAACTGGGTCAATGGCACAAGGCAGGCGACGTCTTTGTACTCGATTCCCAGGTTCAGCCCAAAGCAGCCTCGCCTATCTATATGAGAAGCTTCGGGCGACGCTAGTTGGCCAGCGGCATGCCGTCGCCGGTCAAATTGCGCCGAAATGACGCCGCACGGTATGTATTGATTCCCTCCTCCCACAAACCGCCCGCCAAACTTCCAGTTGGAAATGCCCCCAAATTAATGCGGATAATTCCTGGAATCTAAGTTAGCCTGTCAGAAGCAGCCGCAAACAGGAGGGGCTTTCCATGTTCAAGGTGGGTCAGGCAGTTATGGTCATCTCGGATAAAGGAATCGCCTACGACGGCTACGTCCTCGCGCGCGCAACCGGAGACGACGGACTCAAAGCTTACAAAATCGCCATCGATGGCGGCGGCATGGAGCAGATGGGGCAGTGGCACAAGGCCTCCGACGTCTTTGTCATGGACCCGCGCGATCCCGCCGAGGCGGAAGAGCCGACGCCCATGGAGCGTTTCGGCGTCCGCTAAGCCATTGGTCACTCAGTCGCGGCAGGGTCCGACTTGCTCCGCGCGGTGCGTTTGGCCGATGTCTGTCTGCTGCCTCTCCCGGTATAAACTCAACCCAAGCCTATGCGGACTACTGCCTCGATCCTTGTGACTGCTTCGCTGGTACTGTGCATCCCGGCGCTGCTCTGCGCGCAAAGCCCCATCCACTCCGTCGCCAAAACTTCCCCAAAAACGGCTAAAAAACTGACCCCGGAACAGGTGCAGCGTTCCGCCATTGTCATCGACACGCACGCCGACACTCCGCAGCGCTTTGTCGATGAGGGCTTTGATCTCAGCGATTCCCTGGGAGACGGCAACTTCAACCTGGAATCGGCCCGCAAAGGCAACCTTGGTGCCGAGTTCTTCTCCATCTGGGTCGATCCCGTCGCCAACCATGACCATTTCGCCCGCCGCACTTTGATCCTCATCGATTCAGTCAAGGAACAGGTCGCCAAGCACCCAAACCAGATGATGCTGGTTACTTCGCCCGAGGGCATCGAGCGCGCTCACCAAGAACACAAGCTCGCAGCCCTCATGGGCATCGAGGGCGGCCACTCCATTGAGGACTCCCTGGGCCTGCTCCGAATCTATTACGAGCTCGGCGTGCGCTACATGACCCTCACCTGGTCCAATTCCAACGATTGGGCCGACAGTTCCGGCGACATCGACGACAAAACGGTCCCGCATACCACGGAGGGCCTCACCGAGTTCGGCAAAGACGTGGTCTACGAGATGAACCGCCTCGGGATGATGGTGGACATCTCTCATGTCTCCGACCGCACCTTCTATCGCACCCTCGTCATCACTCGCGCGCCCATAATCGCATCCCATTCGGGCGCGCGAGCACTGTGCGACGCACCTCGCAACATGACTGATGACATGCTGCGCGCCGTGGCCAACTCCGGCGGGCCCTATTCAAAAGGCGGAGTCGTGCAGGTGAACTTTTTCTCCGGGTTCGTCTCCCAGGCCTATCGCGACGCAGCGAAGGCGCAGAAGCCCGAAGTCGATAAGGCCGTCCAGGATTTGAAGGATAAGTACAAATCCGAGGGTAAGGAAGCGCCTCAGCCTGAGATCGACAAACTGGAGCGCCAGTTTGCCGACCGCATTCCCCGCCCGCCGCTGTCGGATCTCATCAACCAGATCGATCACATTGCTAAAGTGGCGGGTGTGGACCATGTCGGCCTCGGCTCGGACTTCGACGGCGTTGACGGGCAGTTGCCGCAGGGCCTCGACTCCCCGGCCGACCTGCCCAAAATTACCGCGGCGCTGATGGAACGTGGCTACTCGGCCGACGACTGCCGCAAAATCCTCGGGGGCAACCTGCTACGGGTTTTTCGCGAAGTCGAAGCCGTGAGCAAGCAGCTTCAGGCCGAGAATAGACCCCGCATCTCTGTAAAACAGCCCTTCAACAAGCCTCAGAAATAAGCAAACTGGCCTCACCGTTCTGGTGACCAGAGGGAACGAGCGGCGCGGCGCACCTCTTCGGTGCGGGCCGTGTCATTATTTCCCGAGGCCGTCACATTTCATTGGGTGCGGCAGTGCTCAGTCCCTATACTGGTCCATGACGCAAGCCCCGACCCGGAGAATCCCACATGAATTCCGCTTCTCGCCTTACGCCCTTCGTGTTTGCGATTGCCATGGTTCTGCTTGCCAGCCTAGTCAACGCACAGAAAGACAAGCCGGCTGAGAAGCCTTCAGCTCCGGAGAAGTCTTCAGAGCCAGCTTCGCCTGACGTCACGACGCAGGGTGAAGTGGACACCGGAGGACAGCACGTCGCCTACAACGCAATCGCGGGCACCATCACGGTGGGCGGCACCGACGCGCAGGATGCGCAGCTCGGCAGCGACGGAAAGCCACTGCCAGGTACGCAACTGGCGCTTTCTGAGCCAAAGGACCTCGCGGATGCGCCTCCCGAGGCGCGCATGTTTTATGTCGCCTACTTCAAGCGAGACGCCGCGGCCGAGGACCGGCCCATTACTTTCTTTTACAACGGCGGCCCGGGCAGCTCGACCGTTTGGCTGCACATGGGCTCGCTGGGGCCGAAATTTGTTGAGACCGACGGCGACCAGCATCAGCCCGCGGCACCATATAAGCTGCTCGACAACCCCAACTCATTGCTCGACACAAGCGACCTGGTGTTCGTTGACGCGCCGGGCACGGGCTTTGGCCGCCTGATCGGCAAGGATGCCGAGAAAGCATTTTGGGGCGTCGATGAAGACGGAGGCGCATTCGCGCGCTTCATCGCACGCTTCATCACCAAATACAACCGCTGGGACTCGCCCAAATATGTCTTTGGAGAGAGCTACGGCACCACCCGTTCGGCGGTGCTCGCCAAGATGCTGGGGGATAGGAAATCGATCGACCTGAACGGCGTGATTCTGCTCTCGCAGATCTTGAACTTCAGCGTTTTTATCGACGCCGCGAACATGAACCCCGGCGTGGACCTGCCCTACATTCTGGCATTGCCGACATACGCCGCCACAGCCTGGTATCACAAAAAATTGCCGCAGCAGCCTGCAGCGCTTGAGCCTTTCCTGAAAGAGGTGGAAGACTTCGCCACAGGCCCTTATGCGCATGCGCTCGCTTTGGGCACAGACCTCTCGGATGCGGAAAAACAGTCGGTCGCGGAGAAGCTCCACGACTACACCGGCTTGCCTGTGGCGTATCTCGTCAAGGCCAATCTGCGCGTGACCGGAGGTGAATTCGAGAAGACTTTCGAGGACGAAGCGGACCTGACGACGGGTCGATATGACTCACGATTCTCCGGTCCAACCCTCGATCCGTTGAGCGAAAACGCGGAATACGATCCGCAAAGCGCGGCCATCTCATCTGCCTATGTCTCGCTTTTGAACGACTACATGCGCCGCGACTTGAAGTACGGCGAAGGACAGACCTACCTGCCCGAGGTCGAAGTGTTTGAGGGTGGACATTGGAATTTCAAGCACAATGACAATCCTTTCGGCGTCAATGTTGCGGGCGATCTGGCTGACGCGATGAAGACCAATCCGCGCTTGAAGGTCATGTTGAACGGCGGGTATTACGACCTGGCCACACCGTTTTTTGGGGCGGAGTACGAAGAAAAGCACTTGCCGATTCCGAAATCTCTCACCAAAAACATCGAGTATGACTGGTACGAATCCGGCCACATGGTCTACGTGCGCGACGAGTGCCGGAAGCAACTTCACGACCGGGTGGCCGCGTTTATCAGGAGTACTTCAGTTGCCGGCAAATGACTTCGCCCGCATGACTTCGCCTGCTTCGGCTCGGGAATCTCACACCGCCAGCGCAGTTACAGATCCCGCATTGATCTCTTTGGCACGATCGAGCGCTGCCTGAATATTGGCAACAATATTTTCACCGCCAAGACTGTCAATGAAGCGTGTGCCTTGCAGCAACTTTGAAGGTTGCTCCATCGCTCCGCACAAAATCAAGGCGCGGTCTGAATCGCGTAAGCGCCTGGCAAACGTCTCAATTGCGTGAATGCCAGTGGCATCGATCGCCGTCATATTGCGCAAACGCAGAATGACAATCGGGGCAAAGGCCTCTATGTTCACCGTCGCCTCTACCAGCTTTTCCGTAGTGCCCCAGAGAAACGGTCCGTGAATGCGCAGCAGCGTCACATACTCGGGCAAAATGCGCCCTTGCAGAACATGAGGCAGACCGTCCCGGATGTAGTCATCCGTCACCGGGACAACCGTTGTGGTATCGGCCACCCGATAAATATAGAGCAGAGCGGCCAACGTCAGTCCCACTCCAACCGCGACGGTGAGATCCGCAAAGACAGTCAGTCCAAACGTGACCAGCCAGACCGAGATGGCAGTCGCATCCAGTTTCAGGATGGCGCCGATTTCGTTCCACTCGCCCATGTTGTACGCCACCACAAACAACACCGCCGCTAGCGTGGTGAGCGGAATGTAACTGGCCATTGGCGCAGCCACGAGCAGAATTCCCAACAAGGTGAACGCATGCACCATGCCTGAAACAGGGGAGCGCGCGCCCGACCGGATGTTGGTCGCAGTGCGGGCGATTGCCCCGGTTGCGGGAATTCCGCCGAACAAGGGCGACGTGATGTTGGCAATCCCCTGCGCAACCAGTTCCACATTTGGATTGTGCCGGTCGCCTGTCATGCCATCGGCAACAACCGCTGACAGCATGCTTTCAAGCGCTGCCAGCAACGCCACCGTAAATGCCGAAGGGATGAGCGGAAGAATGTGCTCTGCGTGAAAATCAGGAATTGCAAATGGAGGCAGACCCTGTGGAATCCCACCAAACCGCGAACCGATCGTCTCCACCGGCAGATGCGACAGAAGACTGACTCCAGTGCAAACCAGCACGGCCACGATCGACGCCGGTACCCGCTTGGTAATTCGCGGCAGCACCAGCATGATCGCCAACGCCGCAAGACCAAGCCCCAGGGCATCCCAATTGACCGTTGCGAAGTGCGCCGCCAGTAGCTTCATACGCGGGAAAAACTCGCTGGGCACTGTACCTGTACGCAGGCCGAAGAAATCCTTGATCTGCGTGGACGCGATGAGGATCGCGATGCCGTTGGTAAATCCAATGACAACCATGCGCGGAATGAAGCGCACCGCCGCTCCAAATCCAGTGAGCCCCATGGCTACCAGCAGGAGGCCCGCCATCAGTGTCACCATGGCCAGGCCGCTCATGCCGAAGCGCGCCACAATTCCTGCGACAATCACGACAAAAGCGCCGGTAGGACCGCCGATCTGGGTGCGCGACCCTCCCAGTGCGGATATGAGAAATCCGGCCACCACCGCTGTATAAAGTCCTGCCTGCGGCGTCACACCCGACGCAATACCGAACGCCATTGCAAGCGGCAACGCGACAAGACCGACCGTAATGCCGGCCGCCAAATCATGCAGAAACGTACGCGCAGAATAAGAACGCAACGCCAAGATCGCCTTGGGTACGTTCGGATTGCTTATAGACATGAGGTTCTTTGATTGTACGCAAAACAGCGATAACAAGCTGTGATGTATCCCACTGACTGTTAGGTCACCGGTTCGGAAGCCAATCGTTTCAGGTAGATAAGAGCCGCTCGACCTGGGGCATAATAATCCTGTTGCCGGCCTTCACTGGTATAGCCGTGCGCTTCATAGAGCCGCACGGCGAGGCTGTTCTGCTCGTCAACATGCAGCCAGATGCTCACTGCGCCCGCTGCACGTGCTGAGGCTTCGACACGTTCCATCAGTTCTTTTCCTATGCCGCGACCGCGCTGCGCGGGAGTCACCTCGATGGTTTGTATATATGCAATCAGACCGGCGTTCTCCCGATTCCAATCGACGATCGCAAAGCCCGCCATCTGGCCATCTTTGTCAGCGATCCACGTTGCGGAGTTGGGAGCGTCGACAAGGTACCGCATATAGCGGCGCCCAAATCGGAAGGGCGGCAGGAAACAAAGTTCCTCGATTGCATACAGGGGCTCGAAGTCTCCCGAAGCATAGAGGCGGTAAACCATGTCCCCACTCTACACAAATCAAAGAGCCACTCCCTCAGCGAGAATGGCTCTTTGACGCAATACGCGTTTGTGCAGCTGAATTAGACTTTTGCTTCCAGGTCTCGAATCACGCTGAAGAAGCGCTCGTCGAGCCTGCGATTGCTGGCAATCGCTTCCTTGATCGTGATGTCCGTGATGTCGAGGCCTTTCAACACAGCGATGCGGCCCCATTTCTTTTCATGCACCATGTCGATGGCGTGCAGACCGTAGCGCTGGCCGAGCAGTCGATCATAGGCCGTGGGAACTCCGCCGCGCTGGGTGTGGCCCAGGTTGACCGAACGCGTTTCAAAGCCGGTCTTCTTCTCAATCAGTTCGGCCAGCGCCTCGCCGATGCCCGACAGACGCGCATGGCCGAAGGAATCCACCTGGGCCGATCCGGTTACCTGGCCAACCTCGGGAAGATGGCAACCCTCGGCCACTACGACGACGCCATAATGTTTACCGTGATCGTAGTTGTACTTCAACAGCGCACAAACATGGTCGATGTCGATCTCCTGCTCGGGAACCAGTACCACATGCGCTCCGGCGGCAATGCCGGATGCATAGGCGATCCAGCCAGCGTCGCGGCCCATCACCTCGACAACGATCACGCGATTGTGCGAATCGGCCGTGGTGTGGATGCGGTCAATCGCTTCGGTCGCAATCGAAACCGCCGTGTCAAATCCGAAGGTGGTGTCAGTGCCATTGATATCGTTGTCGATCGTCTTCGGCACGCCCACGCTGGGAACGCCATGTTCACTCAGAAACAACGTGACTGACTGCGTGTCATCACCGCCGAGGGCGATGAGCGCGTCAATCTTGTTGATCTTCAGAACCTCCTGCACCTTCTCAATGCCTCCCGGAATTTTCTTCACGTTGGTGCGCGAGGAGTGAAGGATGGTTCCGCCCCTTAACTGGATGCCGTCTGTGTTCTCCAGGGTGAGCGGGATCCAGTTGTTGTCGAGCACGCCGCGCCAGCCGTTGAGAAAGCCGATAAACTCATCGCCGTAAGTTTGAATTCCCTTCCTCACGGCGGCATAAATTACCGCATTCAATCCGGGGCAGTCGCCGCCTCCGGTCAACAAAGCAACTCGCATCGCAAAAATCTCCTGATGGAATTGGCTCGGCTCCAAGGCCGGCCCGCAAATCATATGCTGCACTGTGGATGAAGACGCAAAATCGCTGTCCTCGACGCCTTAATCAGTCTACTCCGACTCTGTAAAGGAAAATCGTGACCGTGCTCACGACAATCAACTTCTTCCGATTGCATTTCGTTGGTGGAACCAGGTGCGGCGATGTTTCAATAAGGACATGCCCGGAACCGGTGCAATCTTGTTATTGATCTTCGCCAGCCTTGTGGTCGTCGTCTTGCTGGTGCTTTTGCAGTTGACCCGCCTTGGCTTCGTGGTGCGAACCACCATCCGCGACCGCCCTCGGCGGCGCATGTTTATCGCCTCCGTCTCGTTCTTCATTACCTTCCTGGGCGTGCGGCTTCTTGTCCGGCTGGTCATTCTCAACGAGGGACCGTTCCAGTGGGTCATGGTGCGTGGACTCCACATTCATCATCTTGTCTGGGGCATTCTCATCCTTCTCCTGGTTGGTTACGGATGGCTTCTTGACCTGGGCCGTTCCCATTCGCCTCTCTCCATCTTTTTCAGCCGTCTGATGGCCGTGAGCTACGGCGTGGGAGCCGCACTGACGCTGGACGAGTTTGCTCTCTGGCTGAACCTCGAACCGGATGTCTACTGGTCACGCGCCGGACGCCTCAACATTGACGCGATTATCCTCTTTGGCAGCATCCTGGCCGTCGGCGCGTGGGGCGCGCCCTTCTTTCGCGGCCTGCATCTGATGTGGGACAAGCGCATCTCGTTTCGCAGGGAACTTGGACGGGGCCTCGCCTTCCCTATTCGCCGCGTGCGGTTGCTTCGTCCGCGTAAAGTGCGTCGACCGCCGCCGCGTATCGCGCCGTAATCACGCGCCGCTTGAGCTTCATCGAAGGCGTGAGCTCACCCGTCTCCTGGGACCACTCTTCCGCAATAACCCGAAAGCGCTTGACCGCCTCGAAGTTAGCCAGGCTGCTGTTGGCCTCGCGGACGATCTCCGCATAGATTGCAATCACGCGGCTTTCGGCTACCAGGTCCGCTCGCGATCCGACCTCGATCCCCTCACCGCGCGCCCACTCTTCCAACGCCGCAAAGTTGGGCGAAATGAGCGCGGAAATGAACTTGTGCTTATCGCCGACGAGTGCCGCCTGAGCCACCATGCGGCTGTTCTTCAATTTGTTTTCAATTGGCTGAGGTGCGACGAGTTTGCCGCCCGAGGTCTTCAGAAGTTCCTTCTTGCGGTCGGTGATGTAGAGGAATCGGTCTTGATCGAGATGGGCGATGTCGCCCGTGCGAAACCAGCCCTCCTCGTCGAAACATTCAGCATTGGCTGCAGGCTTGTGCCAATAGCCCGAGAAAACAGCCGGCCCGCGCACCAGCAGCTCTCCGTCGGCGGCAAATTTCAACTCGACATTGGATATGGGACGGCCCACCGAACCCATGCGCTGACTCACCGGCGTATTGAGGGCAATCACAGGAGACGTTTCGGTGAGCCCATAGCCTTCCCACACTGCGATTCCAGCGGAGGCGAACCACTTCGCCGTGTCGATGCCCAGCGGAGCTCCACCCGAGACGAAGATCCTGACCCTGCCGCCGAAGGCCTCCCGCACCTTCCCATAAACCAACTTTTGAGCCAGCTTCCAACTGAGTGTTTTTGGCTGCCTTCCGCTGTACACCAGGTCGCGGTGACGCTCTCCCACTTTCAAGGCCCAGGCGAGAATCCGCTTCTTCACAGGAGAAACCGCGGACTTTTGCTCTACCGCCTGCCGTATCTTTTCATAGACGCGCGGAACTCCCACGAAAACCGTCGGCCTTATTTCGAGCATTGCCTGCGGCAGCCTGTCAAACTGCGAGCAATAGCACACCTGCGCACCATAGGTGTACATCACGTAATCCAGCGCGCGGGCAGTGATGTGCGAGAGAGGCAGAAACGAGATGCAGGCGTCCGTCGAATTGAAATTAAAATCGACCGCCGCGAGGTTCTGGTTTGAGGCAATGTTGGCGTGTGTCAGCATCACGCCCTTGGGTTCGCCCGTCGTTCCCGAGGTATAGATCAGGGTTGCCAGATCCTTTGGCTCCACTGCGCGTACCAGTGCATCAAAAACGGGATCTCGCTCAGCGCCGCCTGCGTCGGCATTCGCAAGCAACTCACTGAATGCGATTGCTCCTTCAGGCGGTGTCGCGGAATCCATGATGAGAATCCGCTCCAGGGGCGTCTGGTCACGCACCGCATTCAATTTGTCAAACTGCTGCCGGGTTGAAACCACGGCGATGCGGCAGCCCGCGTCCTGCACCAGCACGGCGATTTGCTCGCCGGTAAGCGTGGGATAGATGGGCACGTTGATGGCGCCAATCGCCAGCGTGGCAAAATCGGATACGGCCCACTCCCAGCGGTTTTCGCTGATGAGGGCAATGCGGTCGCCTTTTTTCGCGTTCCAGGCAAGAAAAGCCCCGGCCAGCACCCTGACCCGGTGATAAATCTGGTCTGATGAGATCGGCTGCCATTGGCCGAACTCGTCCTGCCACATTACGGCGCGTGAGTTGGCCGCGTCCGCAACACGGCGGAAAAGGTCGTTAATGGTTGAAAGCGGTGCAGGTGATTTCATTCTTCTGCGGAACCAGACTCTTTCGGGCTCAAAACTCGGCCAGTGGAGAGTGTATCAGCGCCGGCGGCGCTCTGGAATTTTTCGGCTCTCTGCTGCTGTTGATCCCGCTGAGTCTGGGGACGAGCAAATAACCAAACACTTGTTGACTGCATGCCTGTTTCTCTTAAGGTACTTCGGACAAAAGTTGCATACCTCCGAATGCATTCCCCTGCTATAAGGGATTAACGACGCCACTGCAATGGGAACCTCCTCGCCTTTGCTCCGTCGCTTCTGAATGATGCGCGACCGCACTGCAGCTATTCTGTCTGGCCAGCCCGACGCCGCTCTGGTGTACCGACTGTTCTTCGTCCAGCAGGTCTGCCTGGCCCTGGTGGTTCAGATTGCTGCCATCGCTTTGGCCATCCGCCTTTTCCCTTCCCTGGCGCGATTTCTTCCCAATACCTTTGGAGATATGAATGCGCCCCTCGGAATGGCGGCGTTGTTCTGCGCGATCAGCTTGTTCTTTTCTGAGCCGGGACGATCGGCCCTGGTGTTCAACATCAGCCGCCTTTTTGCCATCCTCACTGCCCTGATTGCCGCCTCCCTCCTGCTGGGGACATCATTGGGTGTCTTTGCGATTCAGGCTGCTTCAATTTATGGCGGCAATGTCCTGCGGCCCGCCACTGCCTTTGCCTTCCTCGCCACCGTTGCAATTTTCGCCCGGGCAACCAGTTCCGCGGTCAGCATCATCGCTGATGTAATAGCTTCTCTTCTCTGCTTCACTGTGCTCATCCTTGTCTCCGAATACTTCTTCGGCATCCTGCACATTGTCGGCCCATCCAATGCAGGACTCACTTCCGCTCCAACTCTGGCCTGCCTGGTTTTGCTGACCGTCGTAGCCGTCCTTCGCCGGGCGGAGTACGGGATGTTTTCCATTTTCCTGGGCCACAGCATCGGAAGCAGAATTGCGCGGCTTCTCTCGCCGTTCCTTCTCGTTCTCCCGTTTCTGCGCGAAGTTGGAAGAGCCCGCCTGATCAGCTCGCAGGTGATTCCGGCCCACTATGCCACCGCACTCCTTTCCTCAACGGCAACCGTGATCTCGTTTGCCTTGCTGCTGTACCTGGTCTTTCGCATCAACAGCATGGAAATTGAAATCCATGACCTCACCCTGCGCGACGAATTGACGGGACTCTACAATCTGAGAGGTTTCCAGTTGCTGGCCGGTCAATCCTTGCGCCTGGCGCAGCGCGCGCAAACAACGTTTTCTGTTTTGTTTATCGACTTGGATAACTTGAAAAAGATCAATGATGAGTTGGGCCACGAGACCGGTTCCGCGTTCCTCGCCGAAACAGGCACACTCCTGAACTCCATATTTCGCGAAACAGATGTCATTGGACGAGTCGGTGGAGACGAATTCGCCGTCGCCGGCCAATTCAGCGATCATGAGATTTCGACCATCGCCGAGGGCCTTGAAGAGGCCTCCAGAATGCGAAGCAACAAGCCCGGCCATCCATATCCGTTAAGCTTCAGCATGGGACATGTCACAAGTACCGTAGGCTCGCGCGAGTCCCTCAAGGACCTGGTGAGCAAGGCCGACAAAGCCATGTACCAGCAAAAGCGACACAAGAAGCGTCAAACCGCGTAAACCCGCTGTCACCACCCTGCGTTCCAACTTGAACCCAAACGCTCTCAATAGCTTTTGGCGCCCTCGCGCAAAGCTGCGCGCGTTTCGTCGGGCAGGCACGCCCCGGCGCTCTTCAGTAACTGGCCATGCAAATCGGCCTTGCATACTTATGCAGCCAGTTGTATATTTATACAAGCGCGGCCGCTCACTGCGAGCCGCGCTTTACATTTGCTCGGATCACGTATGAAGTACCAGAGACACAATGCGATACGGGAGCTGGTGAGTCACTCACTGGTGGCGAACCAGGACGAGTTGCGGCGCAAATTGCGGCGCCGCGGCTTTGAGGTTACGCAGGCGACGCTTTCGCGCGATCTTCACGAACTGCGTCTTTCGAAGGGCCCCGGCGGATACGTGCTTCCCAACGGTAATGGGAATGGTGCGGCCACCGCCGTTGAAGACGACAGCCCGCCATCCGTGGCGGAGATGATTGAGAGTTTTGGCTTGCGCGTGCGGCAGGCAATGAACCAGGTGGTCGTCGGTACGGTGATGGGCGGCGCCCAGCCCGTGGCCGCGGCACTTGATTACGAAGGATGGACGGAAGTGGTGGGTACCCTCGCCGGCGACGACACGGTACTGGTCATCTGCCCCGATCCGCGCCGAGCCGGCGAGGTCGAATTGCGCCTGAGGACAATGTTGGAGTCATGACCGATACCATACAAACCGCGGTTGTGGGAGTCACAGGGTACGCCGGCGCGGAGCTTGCCCGGCTGTTGCTGCGTCATCCGCGGCTCAAAGGCAAGCCCCCCGTTTTTGCCGGACGCGTGGACGAGAAAGACGCGTCGCGCGGAGGAATTCCGCTGGTCGAGATTCATCCGCAGTTGGCCGACAATAACGGCAGTGGCAGCCTCAGGCTCGAGCCGTTTTCATGGGAGCTGCTTGCCGATCGCGGTGTCGAGGTTCTGTTTCTCGCTACCCCGCATGAACAATCGCGGAAATGGGTTCCGCAGGCCCTCGCACATGGTTTGCGCGTGATTGATCTGAGCGGTGCATGGCGGTTGAACGAAGCCGAGCACCGCGCCGTCTATGCATTTGAAGATGACGGCTCCGAGCAATCCAAAGACGTGCAGGCTCAGGCTGTTTACGGCATGCCGGAACTGCATCGTGCGCAGATCGCCGGCGCGCGCCTCGTCGCCAATCCCGGCTGCTATGCAACCTCGGTTATTCTTGCGCTTCGGCCGCTGGTTGCCGCCGGAATTCTCGATCTCGAGTGCGGCATCGTAGCCGACGCGAAGAGCGGAGTCAGCGGCGCGGGCAAAGCGCCGACCGCCAAGACACATTACATGTACGCAGCCGATAATCTGTCAGCGTACGGCGTCTTCACGCATCGTCACACCGGCGAATTGCTTGAGCAGATCGGCCTGTGCGCGAGCCAGATCGTCTTCACGCCGCACCTGCTTCCGATTCCGCGCGGCATTCTTTCCACCATCTACGTGCGCTTTCTTGAGCCGCAGACCAATGAAGGCATCGCTCGCATCTATGGCCAGTTTTTTGCGGGCAGCCCGATGGTCCGGCTGTACGACAACACGCTGCCTCAGATTCAGTATTCGGTCCGCACCAACTACGCGGATATTGGATTCCAGCTCGCCCCCGATGGGCGGCGCGCAGTCATCGTCAGTTGTCTTGACAATTTATTAAAGGGCGCATCCGGTCAGGCCGTGCAGAATCTAAATCTGATGCTCGGTTGGAACGAAGCAGAGGGGCTCGAATGAAATATGTCGTCAAACTCGGTGGAGCGGGCCTTGAAGTTCCTGCGCTGCTTCAAGGCTGCGCGCGCGCCATTGCGGACCTTGTGCGCGATGGCCATCAGGTAGTCGTCGTGCACGGCGGCGGCGTGCAGTTGACGCGCACGCTCAAGGCGCTGGGCAAGCAAAGCGAGTTCATCGACGGCCTGCGCGTCACCGATGCAGAGACTCGCGACGTGGCGCTGATGGTGCTTGCCGGCAAGGTGAACAAAGGGCTTGTGGCTGCTCTCGGCGCGCTGGGCCAGCCCGCGGTTGGACTCTCCGGCGGCGATGGACTCCTGTTTCGCGCGCGCAAAAAGCGCACCGCGCCGGACCTTGGCTTCGTCGGCGAAATTGCGTCGAGCGACCCGCGCTGGATCGAAGCCATCTGGCAACTGAATGGTGTGCCCGTGATTTCTTCGATGGCCCTGGGCTTTGATGGCGAATACTACAACATCAACGCCGATGAGATGGCCGCTGCCTGCGCCATCGCCTGCCACGCCGATGCGCTCGTCTTTCTCACCGATGTGCCCGGCGTGAAGGGCGCAAACGGCGAGGTGTTGCGATGGCTCTCCATTGATCAGATCGCCGAGATGGCCAAGAGCGCCGTCATCTCCGGCGGCATGTTGCCCAAGCTCAGCGCCTGCCGCGAAGCACTGTTGAACGGCGTAAAGCGCGTACGAATTCTGCCCGCCGAAGCTGCCGGTTCCCTGCCCGACCTGTGCAGCTCTCGCGTAGCCCACGGCACCGAAGTGATGGTGGCCTGAGGAGAAATGAATTGACGAAACTCGATCAAATTCGCGCCGCGGAATCGCGGCTGCTGCTTTCAACCTACGAACGGAATCCCATTCTTTTCGTGGCGGGTGAGGGCGTTCACATTGTCGACGAGGACGGTACGAAGTACCTCGATCTGCTCAGCGGCATCGGCGTCAATGCGCTCGGCTACGGCCATCCGGCGATCGAAGAAGCCATCGCTCAACAGAGCCGCGCGCTCATCCACACCTCGAACCTCTTCTATCACGAGGGTCAGGCGGAGCTGGCGCTGCGCCTCACCGAGCGGACGGGCCTCGACCGCGTTTTCTTCGCCAACACCGGCACCGAAGCCTGGGAAGGCGCGCTCAAGCTGGCCCGCGCGCATGCCGGCCTGCTGCGCAGCGAAGGGAAGCAGATCGGCACCAAATTTCTCGCGCTCGAGCAGAGCTTCCACGGCCGCACCTTCGGCTCTATGTCGACGACCTACAAGGCCAAGTACCGCGAGCCGTTCGGACCCGTCGTTCCCGGCGTCGAGTTCGTTCGCTTCAACGACGTTGCCGATCTGCGCGCAAAGTTTTCCAACGAAGTCTGCGCCATTCTCGTCGAAGCCATCCAGGGCGAAGGCGGCATCCGGCCGCTTGACGCAGGAGTTCTTCGCCGAAGCACGCGCACTCGCCAGCTCCACCGGCGCATTGCTCATCGTCGATGAGATTCAGGCCGGCATGGGCCGCACCGGCAAGTGGTGCGCCTATCAGCACTACGGCATCCAGCCCGACGTGACCACGCTGGCCAAGCCTCTTGCCGGCGGCATTCCTCTGGGCGCCGTGCTTTGCACCGAGGAAGCCGCACGCGCCATTCACGCGGGCATGCACGGCACCACCTTCGGCGGCGGCCCGCTGGCCTGCGCCGTGGGCATCGCCGTGATCGACGCGATCGAAAAGGAAGATCTGCTGGCCCACGCCACTGAAGTCGGCGATTACTTCCAGGCGCAGCTTCGCTCGCTTGCCTCGCGTCACGAAGCCATCGTCGACGTGCGCGGCAAAGGCCTGATGATTGCCGCCGAAGCTCGACTCGCCGGAGCTTGCCAAGCAGATCGTCGCCGAGATGCTCAAGCGGCACATCCTTATCAACTGCACCAGCGACACGGTGCTGCGTTTCCTGCCGCCGTACATTCTCGAGCGCGGACATGTGGACACCGCCATCGCCGCGTTGGACGAAATCTTTACCGAACATGCTGCTGAAACTTCAGCCCAGACTGCAGGAGGACACAAACGTGGCTAGCAGAGCAACTATTGAACAGCGGGAGCCCGCGATCCCCGTACAGAAAGACCCCGATATTCTTGCTGCAGCAGCGCGGCTGGCCGGCGAGGACATGTGCTCCATCGCCGATCTATCCAGCTCCGAAGTGCGCGCCATCCTCAAGCTCGGCCACGATGTGAAGCGCAATCCGCGCGAGTACCGCCATGCGCTCGACGCCAAGCAGATGGTGCTGATGTTTGAGAAAGCCAGCCTGCGCACGCGTCTCGCATTCGAGACCGGCATCAACACCATGGGCGGCAATGCCATCTTCGTCGACCAGACCAACTCGCCGCTCGGCGAGCGCGAATCCATTTCCGACATTGCGCGCAACGTGGAGCGCTGGGTCGACGTGATCGTGCTGCGCACCTATGCACATGACACCATCACCGAGATGGCCGCCAACTCGCGCGTGCCGGTGATCAACGCGCTCTCTGACTTCGAACATCCCTGTCAGGCTCTGGCCGATTTCATGACCCTTGAGGAACATTTTGGCCATTCCGCCGGGTTGAACTTCACCTATGTAGGCGATGGCAACAATGTGTGCCACTCGCTGATGCTGACCGGCGCGCAACTGGGCGTGAATGTCACCATCGCCACTCCGCGCGGCTACTCGCCCGACATTGAGATCGTGACCATCGCTCGCGAAATTGGCCAGGCAAACAATTGCGAATTGCGCCTGCTTCAGGACCCCCAGGTTGCTGTCGAAGGTGCCGATGCGGTGTATACCGACGTGTGCGTCAGCATGGGCTTTGAGCACGAGTCCACCAAGCGCGCTCCCATCTTCCGGCCGTTCCAGGTAAACGAAGCTCTCATGCAGAAAGCCGCTGCTCATGCGGTGTTTATGCATTGCCTGCCGGCGCGGCGCAATGACGAAGTTACCGACGCTGTGATCGACGGCCCGCAGTCCATCGTGTTCGACCAGGCTGAAAACCGTCTGCACGCGCAGAAAGCATTGCTGCTGTTGCTACTCGGCGGTTTGGCGAATACAGCGAGTTTTCAGTGATCAGTGATTAGTGGTCAGTCAGAGCAAACGCAGCTATTGATTCATCAACTCAACAGAAAATTGTGACAAGGACAAACTGACCACTGATCACGGTCCACTGTTCACTGCCTTCCGAGGTTTCCCAAGCATGTCCGTAATTCTCGAATCCCTGCCCATCGGCCAGAAAGTCGGCATTGCCTTTTCTGGCGGGCTCGACACTTCCGCCGCCCTGCACTGGATGAAGCAGAAGGGCGCCATCCCTTACGCCTATACAGCCAACCTCGGCCAGCCCGACGAGACCGACTACGACGCCATCCCGCGCATGGCCCTCGAATATGGCGCCGAAAAGGCCCGCCTCATCGACTGCCGCGGCCCGCTGGTTCGCGAAGGCATCGCCGCGCTACAGGCCGGCGCCTTCCACATCACCACCGCCGGCGTCCCCTACTTCAACACCACCCCCATCGGCCGCGCGGTCACGGGCACCATGCTGGTCGCCGCCATGAAGGAGGACGATGTCCACATCTGGGGCGACGGCTCCACCTTCAAAGGCAACGACATCGAGCGCTTCTACCGCTACGGCCTGCTCGTCAATCCCAGCCTCCAGGTCTACAAGCCCTGGCTTGACGCCGCTTTCATCGACGAATTAGGCGGCCGCGCCGAGATGTCTGCCTTCATGCAGCGGGCAGGCTTCGCGTATAAGATGTCGGCTGAGAAGGCCTACTCCACCGACTCCAACATCCTTGGCGCAACCCATGAAGCCAAGGACCTGGAGCATCTGTCTTCTTCCGTCAAGATCGTCGTACCCATCATGGGCGCGGCATTCTGGCGCGACGATGTCGAGATCAAGCGCGAAGAGGTCGCCATTCGCTTCGAAGAGGGTTTCCCGGTCGCTCTCAACGGCCGGCAATTCGACTCGCCCGTCGAACTTCTCCTCGAGGCCAACCGCATCGGCGGCCGCCACGGCCTGGGCATGTCGGATCAGATTGAAAATCGGATCATCGAGGCCAAGAGCCGCGGCATCTACGAGGCCCCGGGCCTCGCCCTGCTCTTCATCGCTTACGAGCGTCTCATCACCGGCATCCACAACGAAGACACCATCGAGCAGTACCGCGATCATGGCCGCAAGCTCGGCCGTCTGCTCTACCAGGGCCGCTGGTTCGACTCCCAGGCCATCATGCTCCGCGAATCCGCGCAGCGCTGGGTCGCTAAACCCATCACCGGCGAAGTCACGCTCGAGTTGCGCCGCGGCAACGACTACTCCATCCTCAACACCGAGTCGCCCAACCTCACCTTCCATCCCGAGCGCCTCAGTATGGAGAAGACTGAATCCGCCTTCTCACCGCGCGACCGCATCGGACAACTCACCATGCGCAATCTCGACATCACCGACACCCGGGAGAAGCTCCTCACCTACGCCAAAACCGGGCTCCTCACGCTCAGCAACAACAGCGAAATGCCCCAGCTCAACAGCAGCCCCAAGTTTAACAGCGGGAAAGAGTAGGAATAGGATGAGGTGCGCTTAAGGCAATGTTCAACGAACAACAATCCGGGAAGATGTGGTCTGGCCGCTTTCGCGAGCCGCTCGATGCGGAATTTGAAAAGTGGCAGCGCTCCATTGTCTTTGACTGGCGGCTGCTTCCTCACGATGTCGCTGCCAGCAAAGCCCACGCGTCGGCTCTGATTGCCGCCAACATTCTCACTCAGAGTGAAGGAGCGGAGCTCCGCGCGGCCCTCGATTCCATCGCGGCCGACCATCGGTCTGAAGAGGGACAGGCCCTGGTACGCAATCATCCATCGGCCGAAGACATTCATCATTTCGTTGAGCTGTCACTCGTCGAACGCATCGGCTCACTCGGCTTGAAGCTCCACACGGGCCGCAGCCGCAATGAGCAGATCGCGACCGACCTGCGCCTCTACGTGCGCGCCCAGCTCGAACACGTCATTGAAGCTCTTGCCGCGTGGGCCGGTGCTCTCGTCGAGCAGGCGACCGCCGCAGGCGAGTCCGTCATGCCCAGCTACACGCACCTGCAGCGCGCGGAACCTGTACTCGTCGCGCACTGGCTCCTGGCCTACGTAGAAATGGTCCTTCGCGATGCAAGCCGGTTGCGCGATTGTTCAACGCGTCTCAACCAATGCCCGCTCGGCTCGGGCGCCGTGGCCGGTGCCACGCTTGCGCTTGACCGCACCATTGCGGCGCGCGAGTTGGGTTTCGCTGCGCCAACCGCAAATTCCATCGACGCCACCAGCGATCGCGATTTCCTCCTCGAATATCTGCAGGCGCTCACGGTCGTCGCTCTTCATCTCAGCCGCTTTGCCGAGGAAATCACGCTCTTTGCCACGGCGGAATTCGGATTCATCAACTTGCCCGAGGCCTTCTCCACTGGTTCCAGCGCCATGCCGCAAAAGAAAAACCCCGACCTGACCGAATTGATCCGCGCCAAGGTCGGCCGCATCAACGGCGCTGCACAGGCGGTTACGCTGCAACTGAAGGGACTGCCTCTCGCCTACAATAAAGATATGCAGGAGACCCAGGAGCCGGCATTTGCAGTCGAGTTTGTGCCGCAAATGTTGACGCTGGTGGCTCGCTTCACCGCCGCCCTTCAGTTCAATCGCGAGCGCATGGCCGAGGCTGCGCAGTCGGGCTATCTCAACGCCATGGCCGCGGCCACCTACCTGGTCCACAAGGGTCTTCCGTTCCGCACCGCGCATGAAAAGATCGGAAATGTTGTGCGTTTCGCGTTAAAGGAAGGCGTTGAGCTGCGCGATCTCACCATCAATGAATTGCGCGTATTCGGTCCCGAATTCGATGAGGGCTTTTTCTCCGCAATCACGCTTCGGGCAACGCTCGATTGTCACGACGTTGTTGGCGGAACCGCAATCGAACGTGTCCGCGAGGCACTCGCCGCCGCATCGGACCGCATTGCCAATATGACTCAGGAGGCGCTTCATGCTGGTGCGTAAGGCCCTCCTCCAGGATGCCTCCAACGTCTACGACCTGGTCAACTCACTCTCCACCGACGGCACGCTGCTCAAGCGCGCCTTCGCCGAAATCTGCGAGAATATTCGCGATTTCACGGTGGCAGAGTCCGACAGCGGAGTCTTTCTTGGCTGCGGTGCGCTGCATCTTTACGGCCCGCATCTCTCTGAAGTGCGCTCCATCGTCGTGAAGCCCGAGGCCAAGGGTCAGGGAGCAGGAGGGCGCATTCTCGGTGCTCTCATCGAAGAGGCCGAGTTGCACGGAATCCAGTCGGTCTGCCTGTTTACCCGCATTCCCGACTTCTTTTTCAAATTTGGATTTCGCACCGTGGAAGACAAGGCCGAACTGCCCGACAAAATCTTCAAGGATTGCCAAATCTGCCCGCGCCTTCATCGTTGCGACGAAGTGGCCATGGTCCGCGGCCGCATTCCCCGCATGTCGATCCTCGGGCCTCGCGAAGAAGCGCAGCAACTGGTCCGGCTGTCCGGCTAGAGTGCAGCCTGGATGCTTCTCGCCCTATCGAGCGCGCGCTGTGAACTCGACTCAAGAATTATAAGTGCGACGTTGAAGATCGCGACCAGAAAAAGCCCAAGCGCCCGCCGCGTGCTTGCCGTTACGAGTACGGTTGCCAGCACTCCCTGGCAATATCCCAACTCCGCGCAGGTTCTCCAATCCAGCATTGAGTACACCGCCAGGTAGCTGAACGCCAACAACCAATGCAGCGCCACAGACCATCGCAGCGATCGAAACGAAACAAGGGTCACGGGAAAACTAAGGACGGGCAAGATGCAATACAGCCCCATCACAACCGTGTTGCTGCGAAAATCGGCCGACAAAAATGGCAGCAGGCCATAAATAGAAACGGCGAAGCTGAGCAAGCGCGCAAACCTTCGACATAACGATGTAAGCAGCGACAGAGTTTGCAACCCCCTTCCTCCTATTTATGGATTGTCGCAGAGTCATTTGTCTCAGCAGAGCTCCGGCCAGACAGGGTCGCGGCCCCAACCGCAGCCTGACCGTAGCTGAGGCCACCATCGCCGGGGCTGACCTTGGCGTGCTGAAACACCGCAAACCCCTCCGCTTCCAAACCCTCAAGCAACAGCCGCGACAGCCGCCGGTTATGCATGCATCCGCCACTCATCGCCACCTGCACAATGCCCGTCGCAGCGCGCGCCCGGATCGCCGCTCTTATAAATCCCTCTGCCACTCCAGCATGGAAACGCGCCGCTATCTTCTTCTTGTTCACGCCGCGCTGCAAATCGTCCACCAGCGCCCGCCACAAACACCCGGTCTTCAACTCCAGCGGTGCTCCTTCTGCGGAGTCGCCTCCTGTGGACAGTTCCGGCGTGTAATCCACGCGACTCAGTTTGTCTGATTCATCCACTGCGACTCCTTCCAGTTCAATCGCCGCCTGCGCTTCGTAGTCGACCGTGCGCCGTCCCAGAATCAATGCTGCCGCCGCATCAAACAGCCGTCCCAAACTCGAAGTCAACGGCGTATTCAACCCACGCTCGATCATGCGGTCAACAACCCGCGCCTCCTGCCCTGATGCTCCCGTCAACCCCGCCGCCCGCTCTAAATCCAACCCCGCCGCCCGCAACGCACTGAACGCCATCCGCCACGGCTCTTTGATGGCAGCCTCACCGCCCGGCATCGGTACATAGTCAAGGTGCGCAAAACGCTCAAAAGCATCCAGCCTGCAGATCAGCACTTCCCCGCCCCAGATTCGTCCGTCCATTCCGTAGCCGGTCCCATCCAGGCTCAACCCGATCACCGGGCCATCAAGTCTGTGTTCGGCCATGCATCCCGCGATATGCGCGTGATGATGCTGCACAGCCAGCAGGGGTAATCCGCGCTCATTTGCCCACTCCTTTGCCCACGAAGTAGAGAGATAGCCCGGATGCATATCATGCACAACCGCTTCCGGCTTGATCTCAAATGTGCGCATCAAGTGATCGAGAGATTCCTTGAAGAACTCGATGCCGGTAACATTCTCGAGGTCGCCCAGGTGCTGGCTCTGGTAGGCAAATCGTCCCCGCGCCAGCGCGAAGGCATTTTTCAAATGCCCGCCAACGGCCAGCAGCGGCGGCGAATTCAGCGGTAATTCCACCGCCAGCGGCACAAAGCCTCTCGCACGGCGGATCAACTGAGGCGCGCCATCCACAACCGCGCTCACTGAATCGTCGCAGCGCTGCAGAATCTCGCGATCGTGCATCAGGAATGCATCCGCAATCGCGCCCAGCCGCGCCCGCGCTTCGTCATTGTCGATTGCGATCGGCTCTTCGCTCAGATTGGCAGAGGTCATCACCAGTGCCCGAACTCGCGCATCCGCGAAGAGCAGATGCTGCAACGGCGCATAGGGAAGAAACAGGCCCAGCCACGGAATCCCCGGAGCCACGCCAGGTGCGATGCAATTGCCCTCGCGCGACCTCGCCAGCACAATCGGCCGCGCCGGCGTCAGCAGCATCGATTCTTCTTCTACCGTCAGCGTGCACAGCGCCCGCGCCGCTTCCAGATCACGCACCATCACGGCCAGGGGCTTTCCATAGCGATGTTTGCGCTCGCGCAGACGCATCACCGCTGCCTCATTCGTCGCGTCCACAGCCAGGTGAAACCCGCCGATGCCTTTGATCGCCATCACTTCACCTGCCAGAAGGCGCACGATCGTTGCGGCAACGGCGTCTTCAGCAGGAATTCCCGTGCCGTCCGGCGACTCCAGCCAGACACGCGGCCCGCAAACCCGGCACGCGTTTGGCTGCGCGTGGAAACGCCGATTCAGCGGGTCGTCGTACTCCGCCTGGCACTGTGCGCACATGGGGAATTTCGCCATCGAGGTCTGCGGCCGGTCATACGGAATGCGTCGCGTGATCGTGAAGCGCGGTCCGCAGTTGGTGCAGTTGAGGAAAGGATAGCGATAGCGCCGGTCAGCAGGATCAAGCAGTTCCCGCAGGCAGTCGACGCACGTTGCCGCGTCCGCCGGAATGCCGGTGCTGACGCGTCCTTTCACCTGGCTGGATACGATCGAAAACCCCGTCTCGCCCAAAGCACTCATTTCGCGTACTGCAACCGAGTCGATCCGTGCCAGCGGCGGAAACTCCGTGCGCATCCGATCAAGAAACGCTTCCACCCGCGCTTCCGGCCCCTCGATCTCGATCGTCACGCCGCCTGTGTCATTGCCGATGAAACCGGCCAGACGCTCCTCATGCGCGAGCCGATAAATGAAAGGCCTGAACCCCACCCCCTGCACAACTCCGCAGACCAACACTCCGCGCCGTATCACCGTCGTCTCACGTTTTCCGCGCATTGGATGGGCTGGGCTGCTCACAAACGTTCCTAACACCGCTCACAAGAATAGCGTATGCGTTCCCCAGGCCCTTGGCATCTAATGATGCGCAGGCATTGAGCCTTGTCCGATCTGCGAAATGGGTCCAACAACGATAATCTAAGAGTCGACCCGGAAATCTGGAGGCATATTTCACCGTGATCAAGCTCTTGGCCCTGGTGCGGTCCAGTGTCTTCATTTTCTATGTGGCAACAATCGGAATAGCTCCTGGTGCGGCGCAGCAGGTCGATCAGGCATCTGTCATTCAAGGAATTGACAAAGCAGTGTTTGCCCGCGTGAACAGAATTGCCGGATACAGCGTGATCGAGCGCTATGCCGTATTCCGTGGCAATGACGAGACTCATTCCGTAGCGGCAATGACGGTCAGGACGACCTACCGCAAGGAAACCGGCAAGAATTACGACATCATCTCCCAAAGCGGGTCCGCCATGATCCGAAGGCTCGGTCTTGATCCGCTCCTGGAAAGGGAGAAGGAAATCAACCTCCCCGGCAACGTGCAGCACGCGTGGATCACCTCAGCCAATTATCAGATGACCTTGAATCCGGGCATTCAACGCATGGATGGGCGCGACTGCCTTGAACTTGTCATCCATCCGCGGCGCAAAGCCACCAACCTCATCGTGGGAAACCTCTGGGTGGACGCCAGAGACTACACAACCGTGCGGCTTGAGGGAGTGACCTCGAAGGCTCCCTCGGTATTCGCCGGAACCACCCACCTGATGCGCCAATACGCCAACATCGACGGTTTTTCGATGGCTACCCACGCGCGAGCCGAATCCAGCTCGTTTCTTTACGGCCGGACCCTCGTGACCATCGACTATACGGATTACAACATCCAGCTTAGCCAGCCAAACGGCTTTGCCAGCCGTAATCCTATGACAAATGCCAATCCTGCCAGACCTTAACTGCCTTATACTGGGCACTGTGACACCGATCTTCGGAGACTGGAAACTCGACGCCGCTCTTGGCTCCTGCCTGGTACTGGGGCTGCGTCACGGCTTCGACTACGATCACCTCGCCGCCATCTCCGACATTACTGCCGTGCAGCGCAACTGGTGGAGCGGCTTGCGCTTAGGCATGACGTACGCCCTGGGCCATGCCTTTACCGTGGCGGCACTCGGCGTTGCGGTTCTCCAACTGCACCTCGGCCTGCCCCAGGGGCTGGACCACTGGACGGAGCGCCTCATCGGCCTCACGCTCATCGTGCTCGGCATCGGCGTGGTTGCCGGAATTCTGCGCAAGGACGCGCATGGTCACTCCCACAGCCGCATCGAAAGCCGGTTGGCCATCGCCATCAACGGCGTGCTTTGGATAGCCTGGCAGAGTTCGCCGCATCTGGAATCCGGCAGGCCCCCCGCCCTGAGCGGTTTCAGTGGATGTACAACGGAAAGTCGGTCTTCGTCATCGGCGTGCTGCACGGCGTCGGCGCCGAAACCCCCAGCCAGTTGGCGCTCTTCTTCCTCACCGCCAACCTGGGCGGGACCTCGCGAGGCATGCTCGGACTAGCTGCATTCTCCCTGGGACTGGTAGCCATGAATGCCCTGATGACCGCATCCATCGGCGGAGCGTTCAGAGCCAGCGGACATCATCCGCGTTTCTACCACGCTGATCGCCTGGACCGGCGCGGTGTATAGCTTCGTCAATCGGGCTGATTTTCCTCTTTGGCATCTCCGATCACCTTCCGCCGCTCGGCTAGCCACCAGCCCCCGCCTGTCTCTGAAACGCCAAACAGCCTGTCTGCCACCCCACCTTTTCTGCGCTTCCAGGAGAGACTGCAAACTCGCCGGCACCGGACCTGCGACCGCGGCAATTTCACATTTACCGGCCGAGTTGTGAGAGTAGAATTCGTTACCAAAGCTAGTGACCGTGGTCACCGAGGATCGTGCCCTCCGCGCGTAAAACTGTGGGAAGACAAGGCGCGGAGGCCTAAAGCTCGGTTGCTCTGCAACTTGTGGTTGCATCAAGGAGGAAACGTGCCAGCATTCACACCTCCGCCGCTGCCCAGCGACGACAAACGATGGAAGATCGTGAACGGCACCATGCGCAAGAATGGATTTGCCCGTCACGCCCTGATTGAGACACTCCACACCGTGCAGTCTTCGTTTGGCTACCTGGACGACGATGCCATTCGCTTTGTTGCGCGCTCCCTGCGCGTGCCGCTCAGCCAGGCCTATGGCGTGGTCACCTTCTACCACCACTTCAGCCTCAAGCCGCCGGGCAAGCACACCATGACCATCTGCACCGGCACGGCCTGCTACATCAAGGGCACCGACAAGTTGGTGGCCGCGGCTGAAAAGCGTCTGGGCATTCCTCAGGGCCAGACCACAAAAGACGGCAACATCAGCCTGATGACCGCTCGTTGCGTGGGCGCATGCGGCCGCGCTCCGGTGGTGCTGACCGACGGCGAACTGCAAGGCCAGATGAGCCAGCGAAAATATGCTGGCGCAACTGGAAAGGTGGGCAGTCGAATGACCATCGAAGAGCTCGAACAGATTGCCGAGTCAGTGCGCGCGGAAAATGCCAAGTACGACCACGAGATCAACGTCTGCATGGGCACCGGCTGCCTGAGCCAGCACTCTGACAAGATGAAGGACGAGCTGGTGAAGGCGGTCGCCGCATCGGGCAAGAAAGCGTTCGTGCGCCGCACCGGCTGCATGGGACTGTGCGCCGCCGGGCCGCTGGTGCTGGTGGATCCCGAAGAGACCCTTTACCAGCATGTCAAAGCGGAGCACGCCGAAGCGGTGATTGCCAGCCTGGGCGGCGAAGCCCGTAGCAGAGCTGCAGTGCAATCTTCGCGAGCACTTCGATCAGCAGGTCCACGTGGTGCTTGAAAACTCCGGCCACATCGATCCGGAAAAGATCGACGACTACATCGCCCACGACGGCTATCAGGCTCTGGTCAAGGCGCTCACCGAAATGACGCCCAACGATGTGATCCAGCAGATCACCGAAAGCGGCCTGCGTGGACGCGGCGGCGGTGGCTACCCAACTGGCCTGAAGTGGGGAACGGTGGCCAAAGCCGGCGGCGACCTGAAGTATGTCATCTGCAACGGTGACGAGGGCGATCCCGGCGCGTTCATGGATCGCAGCGTTCTTGAGAGCGACCCGCAGCGCGTGCTTGAGGGCATGTCCATCGCGGCTTATGCGGTCGGCGCAAGCAAGGGCTACGTCTATGTTCGCGCCGAATATCCGCTGGCCGTCGCCCGCCTCACCAACTGCCTGCGCGACGCGCGACGCCGCGGCCTGCTCGGCAACAACATCTGCAATACGCCCTTCAGTTTCGACGTGGAGATTCGCCTCGGCGCCGGAGCCTTTGTCTGCGGTGAAGAAACAGCACTGATCGCCTCTATCGAAGGCAAGCGCGGCACACCCAAACCAAGGCCTCCCTACCCCGCCGTCAGCGGCCTGTGGGGCAAGCCCACCCTCATCAACAACGTTGAAACCTTCGCCAACATCGCACCCATCATTCGCAAGGGCGGCAAGTGGTTTGCCGGCATGGGCTCGGAGCGAAGCAAAGGCACCAAGGTCTTCGCGCTCACCGGCAAGATTACCAACACCGGCCTGGTTGAAGTACCCATGGGCATCAGCCTGCGCCAGATCATTGAAGGCATCGGCGGCGGCGTGCCCGACGGCCACACCTTCAAAGCGGTGCAGACCGGCGGACCCTCCGGCGGCTGTCTGCCTGCCGAGTTGCTCGACATCGGCGTCAGCTACGACGCGCTCGTCAAGGTCGGCTCCATGATGGGCTCCGGCGGCATGATCGTCATGGACGACACCTCCTGCATGGTCAACGTGGCCCGCTTCTTCATCGAGTTCTGCATGACCGAGTCCTGCGGCAAGTGCATTCCCTGCCGCGCCGGCACAGCGCAGATGCACACCCTCCTCACCCGCATCTGTACGGGCTCCGGGACCATGAACGACCTCGACCTGCTGGTCGACCTGTGCGCCACCGTAAAGGAAACCAGCCTCTGCGGCCTGGGCCAGACGGCGCCCAATCCGGTGCTCAGCACGTTGAAGTATTTCAAGAACGAGTACATCGAGCACATCGTCAATAAACGCTGTCCGGCCGGTGTCTGCAACATCCAGGCCGCCGTGCCGCAATCACCCCTGGAGGTGTTGGCATGAGCGCATCCGTCGACGTCAAAACACTCACCATCGATGGTCACGAAGTCAGCGCCCGCGCCGGCCAGACCATCCTCGAAGTAGCGCGCGAACACAACATCGACATTCCCACCCTCTGCCATCTCGACGGTCTCAGCGATGTGGGCGCATGCCGGCTGTGCGTGGTCGAAATCAAGGGCAACACCAAGCTGTTCCCCGCCTGCGTGACCACCGTCTTTGAAGGCATGGAGGTCACCACCGAAACCGAGCGCCTCAAAAAGCATCGCAAGACCATCCTCGAGATGCTCTTCGCCGAGCGCAATCACATCTGCTCGGTCTGCGTCTCCAACGGCCACTGCGAATTGCAGACCCTCGGTCAGCAGCAGGGTGTTACCCACGTCACGCTGCCCTATCGCAACCCGGCCTTGCCCGTCGATGCCTCGCACGAGCGCTTCACGCTCGACCACAATCGCTGCATTCTCTGCACGCGCTGTGTACGTGTGTGCGCGGAGATTGAAGGCGCGCACATATGGGATGTGATGGGCCGCGGCATCGAGTCGCTCATCATCTCCGATCTCAACCAGCCCTGGGGCGAATCCGCCTGCACCCGCTGCGGCAAATGCGTGCAGGTCTGTCCCACCGGAGCGCTCTTCGACAAGAGCAAGGTCGGCACAGATCACCCCAAATATCCCGATTTTCTGCCTTACCTGAACCTGATGAGGGAAGCGCAATGAGCAAACTGAAACTGGCAACAGTCTGGCTGGACGGATGTTCCGGCTGCCATATGTCCTTCCTTGACATGGACGAACGGCTTCTCGCCATCGCGGAGCTTGTCGATGTGGTCTACAGTCCGCTCGTAGACACGAAGGTGTTCCCCGATGAAGTCGACATCGCCCTCGTCGAAGGTGCCGTGGCTTCTGTCGACGACGAAAAGAAGATCAAAAAGATTCGTGCCCACTCCAAGCTTCTCGTGGCAATGGGCGACTGCGCGGTGGCCGGCAATGTGCCCTCCATGCGCAATCCAATTGGGCCGCAGGCGATTCTCGATCGTGCATATATTGAGAACGCCGATGTACAGCAGCAGATTCCTTGCGTCGTCGTCCCCACATTGCTCAAAGTCGTGCGCCCCATCCACGAATTTGTGAAAGTCGACGTTTTCCTTCCCGGCTGCCCGCCATCGGCCGACACGTTTCATGCGGCGCTGACGGCCCTGGTTACCGGTGCAGAGCTCGACATTCCCGCTCTCACCCGTTTTGGAGCTTAAGCAAGTTCAAAGAAATTCGCAGTTTTGAAAGGGCTCCACTTGAGCCCCGAAAGAAAGAAGACAACGCGATTGTTTGAAAGGGCACGACTTTAGTCGTGCCACGAGGAAGCCGAAAAACGCCGGGGCTTTAGCCCCTGAGGGAATGCGAACTTCGAGTCTGAGAAGCGTTTGAAATTCCCCTGACTCGTCTGGAGATTGACTCATGAGCCAAACCATCACCATTGATCCCGTAACCCGCCTCGAAGGCCACGGCAAGATCACCATCCAACTCAACGGCCAGGGCGAGGTGGAAAACGCGCATTTCCACGTCACCCAGGTGCGGGGCTTCGAACGCTTCTCTGAAGGACGGCCGTTTTACGAGATGCCCAGCCTTATGGCGCGCATCTGCGGCATCTGCCCGGTCTCGCATCTCATTGCGTCTGCAAAAGCATGCGAAGCCATCATGTCGGTGCGCATTCCCCACACCGCCGCACAGTTGCGCCGCATGTTGAACCTCGCGCAGATGGTGCAATCGCACTCGCTCAGCTTCTTCTATCTCGCCTCACCCGATCTGCTCCTCGGCATGGAGTCCGACCCTGCCACACGCCACATCTTCGGCGTCGTTGCTGCCGAGCCGAAACTGGGCCGCGCCGGCATCGCCCTGCGCCGCTTTGGCCAGCACATCATCGAGCTGCTCGGCAACAAACGCATCCACCCTGGATGGGTCATTCCCGGCGGCGTCACTGAGCCTCTCGCGCAGGCCAAGCGCGATGAGATCCTGGCCATGATTCCCGAGGCCTACGCCAACGTCAAGCTGGCGCTCGCCGCCTACAAGCAAATCGCCGGCAGTTTCCACTCCGAAATTGAAGTCTTCGCCAATTTTCCCTCGAACTTCATGAGTCTGATTAACGAAGACGAGTCCATCGAATTCACTGATGGCGCGCTGCGGCTCATCGACGCCAAGGGAGATATTCTCGACGACGGCATCACCGCCGCGAAGTTCACCGAGGTGATTGGCGAGGCTGTCGAGCCGTATACCTACACCAAGTTCGCCTATTACAAGCCGCTCGGATATCCGGAGGGCAGCTATCGCGTGGGCCCGCTGGCACGGCTCAATATCATCAAGACCATGGGCACACCACTTGCCGAATCGGAGTTTATTGAGTTCAGGCAGATGGCCAAAGGTCTGGTGCAGGGATCTTTCCACTACCATCACGCGCGCCTCATCGAGATCCTGCACGGCATCGAAAGAATTGAGCAGATCCTTTCCGATCCGCTGATCCTCGACAAGCATGTTCGCGCTGTGGCCGGAGTTAACCGGCTTGAGGGCGCAGGTCAGGCCGAGGCCCCGCGCGGAACATTGAACCACCACTACAAAGTTGACGAAAATGGTCTCATCACCTGGGCCAATCTCGTCATCGCCACTGGCCAGAACAACAACGCCATGAACAGAGGCGTGCTGCAGGCCGCAAAGCACTACGTGAAAGACGGCAAGTTTACTGAAGGAATTCTCAACCGCGTAGAGGCTGTGGTCCGCACCTTTGACCCATGTCTCAGCTGCTCAACCCATGCTTTCGGCCAGATGCCGCTTGTCTTGTCGCTGGTCTCCGCCGACGGCAAAGTCGTCGACCGGGCCGTGCGATAAATAGTTCTCGCGGCCATTGTGAACCGGTTACCCGGCCATTCGCTTCTATCAAAAGAGTGCAAGGATTTTTCTCGCTCCGGAGTATCTATGAAGCTCGCCATGTCCCAGTGCCTGATCCTCGCCTGCGGCAACACGCTGCGCGGAGATGACGGCGTTGGCCCATGGCTGGCTGAATGGGCTGCGGAACGGTTTGGCGCAGACCCCGGCGTGCGCAGTTTGGCCCGGCAGCAATGGACCCCCGATCTAGCCGAAGAGGTCGCCCAGGCGGCATCCGTGATTTTTGTCGATTGTGCCGCCAACTCAGCACCCGGGCAGATCCAACTGGAGCCGGTCAAGCCCTCTGCGGAATTACCGCGGCTGCTCACCCATCAACTGTCGGCGGCTGACCTCATGAGGTTGTGCCGCAGCTACTACGACTCCTTCCCCCAAAACGCGTTCCTGCTCACCGTGGGCGGCGGCGCATTGGACCTGCATGAGGGGTTCAGCAACTCGGTTCAGGCTGCTCTGCCCGATGCCAAAGGCGTGCTTGAAGGCACGGTCCTGCGCCTGCTCGCCGTTACAGCGGTTTCAGCAGCCGTCCAGCTCGCGTAATCCGTCCGGCATCCAATCCTGCGAAGTCAAGAGCGACGCACAAAAACGAACGGCGGCTTCACACAAGGTGCAGCCGCCGTCTTCAGTAAAACGAATTTGTCATTCCGACCGAAGCGAAGCGGAGTGGAGGAACCTGCATTTCTTCGCTCATGACGCAATGATGTTGAGCTTTCTTAAAGAATCTCTGACTCGCGCCACCTAGAACGCAGCCACCGTCTGACGCAAGCTATAGGAGCTGAGCGTCTTGATGTAGTTGCCGCGATCGAACGGCGATGTGTCGGGCACGGACCGCCGGCTGAGACATCCCCGCGTCTCCCATAGCGAACCGTACTCGCGCTTTTCGAGCCAATACTGCATGTCAGAGAGCACCCTGCCAATGTGTTCGATCCCGTGGATGTGCAACGCCGAAGCCATCATCGTCATGCTCGCCCCCGCCATGATGCACTTCAGCACGTCCTCAGCCGAGTGAACTCCCCCGGTAATCGCGAGGTCGATATTCAGGTGGCCATAAAGGATCGCAGCCCAGTGTAACCGCGGCAGCAACTCAGAAGGCGTGGAGAAGTGCAGCGTGGGCCGCACCTCCAGCATCTCAATGTCAAAATCCGCCTGGTAAAACCGGTTGAACAGAACGACGCCCCGAGCGCCCACATCCTCCAGCCGGTCTACGAGGTGCGGAAGGCTCGTGAAGGACTGCGAAAGCTTCACGGAAACGGGAACCTTGACCGCGTGGCAAACGCTCTCGACCAGTTCGAGTAACTGCAACTCGAGCTCCGTCGAAGTCTGGCTGCGATCTGTAGCCAGAGCGTAGGTATTCAGTTCAATGGCCGCCGCACCCGCCTCTTCCATCTCCTTGGCAAACCGGACCCAGCCGCCAGCAGTGGCTCCATTCAGACTGGCCAGGATCGGAATGTTGACCGCCGCTTTGGCACGCCGCAAATGCTCAAGATAAACTTCCTGCGTCATGCGATAGTCGGCCAGCTCCGGCAGGTAGGCCAGCGACTCTGCGAAGGACTCCGTGCCGCGCGACAAGTCCTCGTCCAGCGCGCGGGATTCAAGCGCTAACTGCTCCTCGAACAGCGAAGTGAGCACGATCGCCGCGGCGCCTGCATCCTCCATGCGGCGAATGTTGTCCAACGACTCGCTAAGCGGCGTAGACGACACCACGATGGGTCCGTTCAGTTTGAGACCCAGATAATTCGTTGAGAAATCGATCATTCGTTACCTCCGGCAGTCACGACTGCCTGTTTCTCTTCCGGCTTTTCTTCGGGAGCGATGTGGGGAGTTTCGCCGCGGCCGGCCATCGCGGCCCGCGCCGAATAAACGCGCCATTGGCGCTCCACGTCATCCTGCGCTTCCTTCAACAACTCGGCCGCCATCTCCGGATTGCCCCGCGCCAGCATCGTATAGCGAGCCTCGCGATACGCGTATTCCTTCAAGCGGATCGAAGGCGCCTTGGAGTCGAGTTGGAACGGATTCTTGCCCTCTTCGCGCAGGTCCGGGTTGTAACGCATCAGCGGCCAATAGCCCGACTGAACAGCAAGCTTCTGTTGCTCCAGCCCGTGCACAAGGTCGTACCCGTGCGCGATGCAACTTGCATACGCGATGATGATCGAGGGTCCCTCGTGCGCCTCTGCCTCCTGGAAGGCTTTGACGACATGGGTGTCATTGCCGCCCAGAGCCACCTGCGCCACGTAAACCGATCCGTAGCTGACGGCTTCCATGGCCAGATCTTTTCTGCTGTTCTTCTTGCCGCTGGCGGCAAACTTCGCCACCGCACCGCGCGGCGTGGCCTTCGACATCTGGCCGCCCGTGTTCGAGTACACCTCAGTGTCCAGCACCAGGACGTTCACGTTCTTGCCGGAACCGAGCACATGATCCAGTCCGCCGAAACCGATGTCAAAAGCCCATCCGTCGCCGCCCAGGATCCAGACGCTCTTGCGGACCAGCGAATCGGCGATGGCCAGCAGGTTGCGGGCATCCGACGACTCATTGCCGGCCAGCTTCTCGCGCAGTTCCTTCACGAGATCCCGCTGAGCATTGATTTCAGTTTCGGTCTTCTGCGACGCGTGCAGCAGAGCGGCCGCAAGCTCGGCACCCACGGCCGGTGCAAGTCGCGTCAGCAATGTCTCCGCAAACTCCTTCTGCTGATCGAGTGCCGTTCTCATGCCGAAGCCAAACTCGGCGTTATCTTCAAACAGCGAGTTGGCCCACGTCGGACCACGTCCCTGCGCGTTCGAACTGTAGGGCGTGGTGGGCAGGTTGCCGCCGTAAATCGACGAGCAACCGGTCGCGTTGGCGATGTACAGCCGGTCGCCGAACAGTTGCGTGAGCAGCTTGATATAGGCTGTCTCGCCGCAACCGGCGCAGGCGCCCGAGAACTCAAAGAGCGGCTGCAGCAATTGAAGATCTTTCACCTGGCTGTGCGACAGCTTGTTGCGGTCCACTTCCGGCAATCCCAGGAAGAACTCCCAGTTTGCGCGCTCCGTCTCGCGCAGCGGCGCCTGCGGCGCCATGTTGATGGCCTTGTGGCTGGCGTCGCTCTTGCTCTTCACCGGGCAAACCTCGACGCAGACAGCGCAGCCGGTGCAATCTTCAGGAGCCACCTGCAGCGTGTAGCGGTCCTGCTCCATCGCGCTTCCACTTGGGCTTGGCCCATTGGAAAGTCGCAGGAGCCTTGTCGGCGAGTTCGGGGCTGTAAACCTTGGAGCGAATCACTGCATGCGGGCAAACCATCACGCACTTGCCGCACTGGATGCACAGGTCCTTGTCCCACACCGGAATGAACTGCGCGATGTTACGCTTCTCCCATTGCGAGGTGCCCGTTGGGAAAGCACCGCCCGCAGGAATTGCGCTCACCGGCAGCAGGTCGCCGTGCCCCGCGGCAATCTGTCCCAGCACATCTCGCACAAACTGCGGCGCTTTGCCGGAGATGGAAGGAATCAAATCAAATTCCGACGATGACGCACTCGGCAGTTCGACTTTTTCCAGATGCGCCAGCGCGTGATCGACGGCGGCAAAGTTCTTCTGCACTACCGCTTCGCCGCGCTTGCCGTAGGTTTTCTTGATCGCCTTCTTGATCTGCTCAATCGCCTCTTCGCGCGGCAACACGCCGCTGATGGCAAAGAAGCAGGTCTGCATGATGGTGTTGATGCGCGTTCCCATACCGGCCTCGCGCGCCACCTTGTAACCATCGATGACATAGAACTCGATTTTCTTCTGCAGCATCTCATTCTGCATCGTCCGCGGCAGCTTGTCCCAGACTTCCGCCGCCGAGTAAGGCGAGTTGAGCAGGAAAACCGCACCGGGCATGGCTGCTTCCAACACATTCATCTTCTCGAGGAAGCTGAAGTTGTGGCAGGCCACAAAGCTGGCGCGAGTAATCAGGTAAGTTGAGTGAATCGGATTCGGCCCGAAGCGCAGGTGCGACGTGGTCATCGACCCGGACTTCTTCGAGTCGTACACAAAATAGCCCTGCGCAAAATTCGGCGTCTCGCTGCCGATAATCTTGATCGAGTTCTTGTTCGCGCCCACGGTGCCGTCCGACCCAAGACCGTAAAAGAGCGCCCGCACCGTCTTCGGATCTTCGGTGGAGAACGCCGGATCGTAGCTCAGGCTGGTGTGCGTTACGTCGTCGTCGATGCCGATGGTGAAGTGATTCTTCGGCGCCGCCTTGGCCAGTTCGTCGTAGATGCCCTTGACCATGGCCGGAGTAAATTCCTTCGACGACAATCCGTAGCGCCCGCCAATCACGCGGGGTTTGGCGAAGGCCAGCGTTGCTTCATTCTCGGCCAGCACGGTCACGATGTCCTGATAGAGCGGCTCGCCCGTGGCGCCCGGCTCCTTGGTGCGATCGAGAACAGCAATCGACTTCACCGTGGTGGGCAACGCAGCCAGGAACGCCTTCGCGTCGAAGGGCCGATACAGACGAACCTTCAGCAGGCCAATTTTCTCGCCCTGTTTCACCAGCAGCTCGACAGCCTCTTCGGCCGCCTCTGCACCCGAGCCCATCATCACGATCACGCGCTCCGCATCGGGCGCCCCTACGTAGTCGAACAAGTGATATGCGCGACCCGTCAGCGCCGCAAAGCGATCCATCACCGACTGCACAATTCCCGGAACCGCCTCGTGGAACGACATTGCAGGCTTCGCGCGCCTGGAAGAACACATCAGGATTCTGCGCCGTTCCGCGAATCATCGGGCGATCTGGACTGAGAGCGTTCTGCCGGTATTGAATGATGTACTTATCGTCGAGCAGACGCGCGAATCGTCTCGTCGCTGATCGGCAAAATCTTTCCAACTTCGTGCGAGGTGCGGAAACCATCAAAGAAATGAATGAAAGGAATGCGCGATTCGAGCGTAGCGATCTGCGCCACCAGCGCCAGGTCGGCAGCCTCCTGCACGGAGTTCGACGACAGCATCGCCCAGCCCGTCGACGCGGCACGCCATCACGTCGGAGTGGTCGCCAAAGATCGACAAGCGCATGCGTGGCCAGCGTGCGGGCCGTTACGTGCATCGTCGCCGGGGTCAGCTCGCCGGCAATCTTGAACATGTTGGGGATCATCAGCAGCAGGCCCTGCGAGGCCGTGAACGTGGTCGCAAATGCGCCGGCCTGCAGCGCTCCGTGCAGCGCACCGGCCGCGCCGCCCTCGCTCTGCAGCTCTTCCACAATGGGCAACGCGCCCCAGATATTCTTCTTCCCTTCCGAGCGCCACTGATCGGCCCACTCGGCCATCGGAGACGAGGGGGTAATGGGGTAGATGGCGACAACTTCGGAGAGACGATAGGCAACCGAGGCGGCAGCCTCGTTCCCATCCATAATGACCATTTTCTGTTCACTCATTCGCTTTGCCTCATAGCGCGGCCAAGGGAGAAAAACCGCTACGCTGAGTCTTGTTTGCAGGAGTATGAAGTCGCAGTGATGAGAGACACACCGAGCCAGTTGAGTCTCATAATGCGGTATGATATTGCGCAGTGCGGCTCCGTTTTTTGCCCTGGTCGATTTCTCTCGACGCCCCCGACATCACTTGCTTCAAAACCGCAACCGCGTTCGAAGTATTTAATGAAGAGATGGAGCCGGCACTCAGCGCAAAATCCGACAGCCCAAAATCCGAGAGTACGGTCCGGCGCGATGACCTCGAATGCCTTCTCGCCTCAGTCGAGAGAAACGTCGCGGATCCTCTCGCCGGCATCTTCGGCGCAGACTCCATCAGTTGGAAAATCAACCGCGAATCCGCTCTCTTTCTCGGAGCAGGTCGCGCCGCCCTCCTGCAGCTCGCGCATCCCTGGGTCGCCGTGGCCCTCACCCAGCACTCATCCCTTCTCAGCAACCCCATTGCCCGCTTTCACAATACATTCCGAGTAGTTTTCACCATGAACTTCGGCAGCGCTCCGCAGGCCTTTGCCGCCGCACGCTCGCTCCACCAACTCCATACGCGCATTCGCGGCGAACTCCCCTCGTCCGTCGCCGGCTATACAAAAGGTTCCAGCTACGCAGCCAACTACATTCCTGCCTTGCGCTGGGTTTATGCCACGCTGGTCGAAAGCGCTGTTCTGGCCTATGAATCCGTACTGCCGCCGCTGACCGCTGCCGAACGCGACGCGTATTACGCCGAAAGCAGGATGCTCGCCTCGCTTTTCGGACTTCCCACCGCAGCGCTTCCGGCTGACTGGGGCGCGTTTACCGCCTATATTGCAGCAATGTGCGCGTCCGATGAACTCGGTGTCGACGCACAGTCGCGCTTCATGGCGCAGAGTCTCCTCAAAGGCGCCGGTTCCTGGATTCATCCTCCGCGCTGGTTCCGCGCCATGACCGCCGCCTGGATGCCCCCGCGCTTTCAGAAGGAGTTCGAACTTGAATTCGGGCCGGCAGAACAGCAGGCCCTCCAATCGGCCCGCGGCTGGCTGCCGAAGGTCTACCGCCGCATTCCCGCGCCTGTGCGGTTCGTGGGGCCGTTTCACGAAGCGCGCGCCCGGATCGCTCAGCGAAATCCCGGCCCGCTTACCCGCACCAGCAACCGGTTCTGGATCGGCGAATCCCGATTGCCTTTCGGCGATTCAATCGGCGGTCTCTGAAAGCAGGCCCGCGCCTGCAGTGCCGGTCCCGTGCGCAACGATCCGGAAATCACCCGCCTGCTTCCAATCCATCGACAAGCGCGGCCCACTCTCCTTCCAGAGTGGGGCGATGGAAGCCACGTCCCGCGCGCGCATACCAATATTCCGCATTCGAGACCGAGCCTTCCTTGCGGTGCAGATAGGCATGGACGGCCATTCCCTCCTGGGTCTCCAGTTCGTCCACCAGCCCGTGAGCGCGCGCCCAATCCCCTTTGGCGTCCCACCAGAGCGCCTCCAGAGGTGCGGAAACTCCCTCAGGCGGCCCATCTTCGATGAGTGATGCTCTAAAGTCATGGACATTCATCTTCATGACACTCTTCTACCACCGCTTTAGTGTGCTGCTGCGCCTTTTTTAGCGGGTCATCAAGATGAAGGCGACCGGCGACCGGGAATCAGCTCCCGAAGGGAACTTGGACGCCAGCCCAGGACAAAGTCCTGAGAAAACGGCCAACCCACCTCAGATAGCCCCGTAGGGGCGGTGGAATCCGCGGCCAGGCCACGGACTTTTCTCCTCGCATCCAGTGATTCAAATCACATACCAGGTCGCCTTCCACTGATAAAAATGGTTCAACTTTCCGATATGAAAAGCAACGAGGTCCAGGGGGTCAAGAGAACGGCGGACGAGGTACCGCCGCTGTTCTTTTCCCGGGGGGTCAGCCATGCGTTTGCGCAAAGCGGAGATTTGTCCAACCGGTGTTTGCAACTCAGACCGAAATGGTCGTATACTGAAGTCCGACTATTCCGGTCGTAGTTTGAGGGTGCTGCCCTTTCTGCGGTACTCGGGAGTCCGGCGGTTGAGCGTGCTGAGTGAGTTGAGAATTGGCGAGAGCGGGGTTCTGGTGGCCCTCGACCTCCCCGAATCCGTGCAGAACCACCTGATGCATATGGGCTTTTTACCCGATGCGCATGTGACGGCGTTGCGTCGTGCTCCGGCGGGTGACCCCACGGTATATGGCATCGACGGCATGGAAATCGCCCTTCGAATCGAGACTGCCGGCGCCATTCGCGTACGGACTCTCGAAGCCAGCGACTTGGAAGCCCCCCGGATCGAGGACGCCCAGGAACTCACCGAGGCAGCGCAATGAGCTCCTGCTGCACTACCCCGGCGTTTGAACCGCCTGCTGCTCCTCCGCCTCAAGGCGCATTAAGCACTGTTGTTCTCATCGGCCCTCCAAACTCTGGCAAGTCCACCCTTTTCAATCGCCTGACGGGTCTTCGGCAAAAGGTAGCCAACTATCCCGGCGTCACCGTCGAGCAGCGCATGGGCCTTATGGCGGGTGCAGGACGCGATGATCTCACTCTCATCGACCTGCCCGGCGTTTACTCCCTCAGTCCTTACTCTGAAGATGCCCGGGTTTCCATCAACGTCCTCAAGGGCAAGATGCCCGGAACGCCGAAGCCAGACGCTGTTTTGCTGGTGCTTGATTCCCTGCATCTTACCCGCCAGCTCATGCTCGCTGCGCCGGTTCTCGCTCTCGGCCTGCCCACCCTGGTCCTGCTCAACATGAGCGACCTGATGGAGTCCCGTGGTGGCACGATTGACGCGCTGAAGCTGGCCCGGGAATTGGGCGCTCCGGTGGCCCAGATCAGCGCGGTGCATGGAGCCGGTCTTGACGCCGTTACGCTTTTCCTCAATCAGCACGCCGCACGCGAAACGGCCAGGCCGCTCAGCTTGCCTGTTCTGGGCAATGCAGCCAGTACGCACTCCTGGGCAGCCCAAATCAGCCGCCGCACCGGATATCGCGCCCCGCTCTCTGCTGAGAGCAGCCGCAGAATCGATAACATCCTCCTCCACCGCATTTGGGGACCGCTGCTCTTTCTCGTCGTCGTGGTAGGCGTCTTTGAGGTGGTCTTCTCCATCGGCCAGCCTCTCTCCGACGGATTTGGCGACATTCTCGCCCGCATGGGCGACCTGGTGCGGCCGCTTCTGCCCGTCGGCTGGCTCCAATCTCTCATCCTCGATGGCGCGTGGAAGGGCATCTCCTCGGTCCTGGTTTTCCTCCCCCAGATTCTCCTGCTGTTCCTCTTCATTGGAGTCCTCGAAGACTCCGGATACCTTGCCCGCGCCGCGCTCATCGCCGACCGCGTAATGCGCACCATCGGGCTCAACGGCAAGGCCTTCATTCCGCTGCTGTCGGCGTATGCCTGCGCGGTTCCGGCGATCATGGCCACGCGCACCATTGAAAACAAGCGCGACCGCTTCGCAACCATCCTGGTTGCGCCGTTCATGACCTGTTCGGCGCGGCTGCCGGTCTACATGCTGCTGATCGCCGCGTTCATTCCCAACATCGCTTTCCTGCACGGATTTCTTGGGCTGCGCACGATCGTCATGCTGGGCCTTTATCTGGCCGGCTTCGTCGCTGCGATGACCACGGCCTGGCTGCTCAAGAGTTCAATTCTCAAGTCCAGCGAGACGCCGTTCATTCTTGAATTGCCGCAGTACCGCATGCCGACCCTGCGCTCTCTTTCCCTGCGCCTGGTTGATCGTGCGCGCGTCTTCCTACGTCAAGCCGGAACAGTGATTCTGTGTGTCACCTTGGCCTTGTGGGTTCTGGCGCACATTCCACCGATTCCCCTGCATGGGGGCACCTATACTGCGCCCGAACTGGCCGACAGCGTAATCGGCCGTCTCGGACACCTGATCGAGCCAGCCATCGCACCCCTCGGGTTCAACTGGAAGATCGGCATTGGATTGCTCTCCAGCGTTCTCGCCCGCGAAGTGATGGTAAGCACCATGGGCACCCTATACGGCGCCGATCCCGCAACACAGTCCATGCACCTGCAAACCGCCCTGCATCACGACATGACGCTCGGCGGAGCATTGGCCCTCATGATCTTCTTCGCTTTTGCCATGCAGTGCACGTCCACCATGGCCGTGGTTCGCCGCGAGACCAACAGTTGGAAGTGGCCAGCCATCCAGTTCACCTACATGCTGGTGCTGGCCTGGAGTGCCGCCTTCGTCGTCAATCACGTCGTCATGGCCTTCCTCGGCTAGTTTTTCCAGTCGTCTCCTCCAGCCACAGATTCTGGGTGCCCCACGCTTTCGCGTTGTTTGCGAAAGGAGGGAGACGATCATCGGATAACAAATCAGCATCCACCAAAACAAAAGGCGCAGCGGCTTGATCAGCCGTTGCGCCTTCAGTTTTTTCTTCCCGGATCAGAACAGGAATTTCCCGCCAAATTGCAGCACGCGCGGATCGTACGTGTTGGTCACTGCACCAAAATTGCTGTCGGTAAATCCGCTATCAATGGTCTGAAACTCCGTGTGGTTGAAGGTATTGAACGACTCAACACGGAATTGGAATCTCGGACCTTCGTGGGTGGTCAGCCGGAACGTCTTGAACAGTGCGATGTTCCAGTTGAATAGTCCTGGGCCCACGACGCTGTCCTTTCCCGCATTACCAAATCCGTTGTTCGGGCCTCCAGTCCACGGAGCAGCAGGCGCTGCAAATGCAGTTGTGTTGAACCATTCCTTCTGTATCTTTGGCTGGGTCACCGTCCCCACCTTGTCGGGCCGGTTGGTTGTTCCGCCCCCAAGGCCTTATACATCCGGTGTATAGAACGCATTCACCGGTGGGCCGCTCTCTGCCTGCGTCACGCCGGATATCGACCATCCTCCCAACGTTTCTCGAAGCAGAGCACGGCTCGAAGTCCCGTAGAACGGCAGGTTGTAGTCGTAATTCGCGTTGAAGATATTCCGCCGGTCCATCAATCCCGATCCGCGATCGTATTTCAGGTCGAATGGATTCGAAACCAGGCCACTCGAGCCGGCTAGCGGAAACGACGTTTCATCTCCGCTTTGAATGTCGATCTGGTGCGACCAGGTGTACGCGAATTGCAACGTCAAGCCGTGGACGCTTTGCATGCGCAGCTCCGATTGCCACGAGTTGTAGTTTTCGGTTGCCGCAACTTCCTCCTGCGTGATCCCCGAGTACCCGGCAAAAGTCCGGTAGAGATTCGCGTTGGCTCCGCTTGCCACCAATTGCCGGTCGGTCACATCATTCTCCGGAAGAGTATTGATGGCCCGCTCGTCGCCCTGGTGCCATCCCGTTGACCCTACGTATTCTGTCTCGAAGATGACTGAGGGCGCCAGTTGATGCTGAATCCCAAGGCTGAACTGGGTCGTCTCCGGATTGGGGTAGTAATAGTTGAGATTGGTGATGCTCGACGGGAAAGACGGCGTTGCCGCGCTTCCGCCGGTCAGAGCGTTCACAGACGGATTCGAGAAATAGACGTTGTTTGCCTGCGGCTCATAGGCAAATGGCGGGTTGGTGTCCGCGTTGTAAATGTCGTTGCCCTGGATGCGCTCAAAGAAAATCCCGCCTCCGCCGCGGAGCACCGTCTTGCCGTTGCCGAAGAGATCAAGCGCGAAGCCGATGCGCGGTTGCACCGTACCATAGAAGTTTTCAACCATTCCGCGCGGGAATCCGTTCTGGCCCGCCAGCTGAATGCCGTTCAGGTAAAAGGGTACGGTTGCTCCTGCAGGCTGACTGAACCCCGGACCGGCCGAGTTCAGCGATCCCGTCGTAGGATCGGGACTCTGCGCATTCGCGGGATTGAAGTCCGCAGCCACGAAATTCGACACGTGATTGTTCTTCTCATACACGTGCGGCATGGCATCGTACCGCAACCCCAGATTCAACGTCAGGTGCGGCGTGATGCGCCAATCATCCATGGCGTATCCCGAATACGTGTTGTTGAGCCAGTGGTCGGTCTCCTGGGTTTGCAGTTGCTGGAAAGAGTCGGAAAGGCCCAGAAGGAAGTTCAGATACGAGTCGCCGGAAAAGTCTGCACCGAAGGCGTAATTCCCTTCCGTATCCGCCTGGAATTGTTGATTCTTGTCCGAGCGCATGTACGAGAACCCGAACTTGAACGAGTGCTTTCCCTTCGTCCAGGAAAAGTCGTCGCGAATTTGGTAATCGAGAAATGAGTTGTGCCACGGCCAGTAAATGTCCGTGTAGGTGGTGCCCAGCGGCGCGCCGAATCCAATTTGCGGCAGCCTGTTGTCGGCGTTATTTCCGGTAAAGAATGAGCCCGCGCTCCACCCCGATGGCTGCGCGTAAATGCCGGCAGGCACCACGCTGATGGTGTTGCCGTTCACGCAAAAACAAATCTCGTTCAACATCGTCGGAGACACGGTCTGGGTCAGCTTGATGATCGCAGCCCAGGATGGATTCCCGAACACGTCGCCCACCGTCGGGTAGTTATCCCCGCTCCACTGCGTGGGAAAGTAGGTCTGCGACATCTGATCGTGGATATAGTGACCCATCAGGTGCAACCTGTCTGTGATGTTGTGATCGGCGCGGACCACGTCCTCCCGAACATACGTCGGCTGCTTCGGAGAACTCACATACTGTGTTGATCCGAAGTTCGGCTTCGGCAGCGCTCCGGTATTCATGAAGAGCACTGCGTTCGGATCGATAAGATTGGCTGGAATTACATTTCCCGGGAACGCGTTTCCCGGCGTCAGGCCATCCGCTGCATAAAGTGCGAGCTTTGCCGGATCGCTCGTCCGGGGAACGCACGGAGCCGGTACGCCCGGATTGCAGATCGTGTTTCCAGCCGGAATCGCGGCTTCGTTCCATGGCACATAGGCCAGACTCTGCCCGGCGGTTGGAAAATCAGAGGCCGGAACCGTATTCGTTGCCGTGGGATTTGCACCCTGGATATACTTCCGCCACTCCTCGCTCCAGAAGAAGAACGTCTTCTTCCGGTCAGCGTTATAGACCTTGGGAATGAAAACCGGCCCGCCAATATCACCGCCAAAAATGTTCAGCCGCAGTTCCGGCGCGGACTGTCCCGCCTGATTCGCAAAGTAATAATTTGCATCGTACGCGTCGTTGCGGTTGAACTCCCATAACCCCCCGTGAAATTTCTGGGTTCCGGAATTCAGAACCATCGTGATCGTTCCGCCCGAGCTGATCCCGTAGTCGGGGCTGTAGTTGCTGTCCAGGGTCCTGAACTCGGCGAGCACATCGGGAGACGGCATCACATCGAGCTTGCCGCCGCTGCCTCTGTCGTAGACCTCGCCGCCATCGATCAGCCAGTTGTTATGGTCAGGGCGCATGCCATTAAAGCTGATTGAGAAATTGCTGCCCTGCGCGGTAACTCCGTTGAATGACGGCAGGTTCGACGACACGCCAGTTCCCAATGTAGTGAGCGAAACGACGTTCCGGCCGTTGGTTGCCAACTGGGTAATCTGCTGGCCGGTGATCAGGTTGCTGACTTCATTGGTCTCCTGCTGCAGGGCCAGCCCGCCCGCCTCCACGGTGACCGTCTGGTTGGCGCCTCCCACCTTCAGCGTCGCGTTTGCTTGCACGGTGGCGGCGACATTCATGATGATCCCGGTCTTTTTGTAAGATTCAAAACCCGGCGCCTGCACCTCCAATGTGTAGTTCCCGATGTGCAGTCCGGGAAAGTCGTATAAACCTGTCGAGTTGGTGGACGCCGTGTGTGAGTCTCCTGTCGCAGCGTTCGTGATGGTCACGGTGGCGTTTGGCACCGCCGCCCCGCTCTGGTCCATGACGGTTCCTGTGAGTTCTGCGTTCTCCTGCGCGCCTGCCATCGCAACGAACGCTAGGGCGGTCAGGACTACGGCTGATGCAAATCTCGCGAGCCTCATTTGGTCCTCCATTTGAGTCGTTCTAAACTCAGTTGTCTTAGCAGCCTGTGGTAGAAGTTCCGTTTTGAAAGGGCACGACTTCACAACCTGAGGAAAAACTCTTTGCTTTGAAAGGGCACGACTTCAGTCGTGCCGTAAGTGCGACAAGATAGAGGCCCGGCTTTAGCCGCTGAGGGATGTTTTTGCGGGTTCTCCTCATGTTTTAGCCTTTTTCCGCCGCCTCTTCAGTCGTGCCGTAGAATGCCTCAACATCAACGCGGCTTTAGCCGCTGCGGGAAGTTTTTTTAGGGGGAATGTGATCTGGCAAAACGCCCCCGCGCGCGTGGAGCAGCCCCACACGTTGCCATCACTGCTGCAAGCGCTGCAGTGCGGTCAGATGCGAGCCTTCGGCGCTCGCTTCTCTGGCCAGATTGCTTTTAGAGGGGGATCCCGCCTCTGCCGGTTCCCGGCGGGCGCAACTGTCCCTGCCGCCTCGTGCGGCAAAAAAACAATCCTCGCTGTCTATGGCGAATAAGTCGGGGTGGAACTGATTTTGGTTTGTGGTTTGCTGGGTTGCGTTTCGTCTGACCTGATAGAAAACGAATGGGGGAGTTTTCCAACTTTCGTGGTCTTCATGATGGCTCTCCTGTTTGAAGACAACTTGCCGTCACTGCCACGTTCGACTGCTACGATGCAAGTTCTTTTTCTAGGGTTTTCTCACGCGGAAAATCTTTTTCCACCCAAGTAAATCGCTTGCGCAGCTACATCGGCCCCTTGATCGGGCACTGATTTAAGCCCCTGCAACACCACACAGAATCGCTGTGAGAAACTAGAAATAAGGCTATTTCTCTGGGGCTGCCTGTGCGTGCGCCCCTTTATAGCACTTTGGGAATTGGTGTAGTCCGGAACCACGCGCTCAAGTGGATTTTTCTCAAGAAACAGCCACCCTCCACAGCGCTCAAAGAGCCTACGTGAATTCCGAAAGTGCTCTAATCGGCAATCCAGATTCATCCGGCCCGGCGGAGCCGATGCCCCGCTACGGTCTGAACTTAGGAAAACATAAGAATGCTCAGTGTTAGCAATGTCAGCATGCGTTACGGCTCGAAGGTGCTCTTCGAGGATGTGAGCGTCAGCTTCGTGCCCGGCCGTCGCTATGGACTCACCGGCCCCAACGGGTCTGGCAAATCAACATTTATGAAGATCCTCACCGGCGAGTTGGACGCGCAGAAAGGCACCGTCGTACGCCCTCGCAAATTCGGTGTTCTGCGTCAGGATCAGTTCGCCTTCGATGCCTACCGCGTGATCGACACCGTCATCACGGGCAACAAGCCCCTGTGGGCCGCACTTGAAGAGCGCGACCGCATCTACGAGAAGCCCGAAATCACCGACGCCGACGGCATGCGCCTGGGCGAGCTCGAGGGCGTGATCGGCGATGAAGATGGCTACACTGCCGAGAGCGACGCCGCCGTGCTGCTCGATGGCCTCGACATTCCCGAAGAATTGCACGAGCGCAAGATGGGCGAATTGCAAGGCGGGCAAAAGGTTCGCGTGCTGCTGGCGCAGGCTCTCTTCGGCAAGCCCGAGGCGTTGCTGCTCGACGAGCCCACCAACTATCTCGATCTCGACTCGATCCACTGGCTGCAGGATTTTCTCGATGAACTACGACGGCACTCTGATCGCCATCTCGCACGACCGGCACTTCCTCAACTCGCGTCACCACGCACACCGCCGACATCGATTACCAGACCATCATCACCTACACCGGCGGCTACGACGAGATGGTGATGGCCAAGACGCAGATTCGCTCCACGCTCGAATCGCAGAATGCGCAGCGCGATAAAAAGATCGCGCAGCTGAACGAATTCATCGCCCGCTTCGCCGCCGGCACGCGCTCCTCGCCAGGTCACCAGCCGCCGCAAAGAAGTCGAGCGCCTGCAGACCAACGAGCTCGCGCGCTCCAACATCCAGCGCCCCTACATTCGCTTCGACCAGGTGCGGCCCAGCGGCAAGCACGTGCTCGAGTTCAAGCACCTCACGAAGTTCTACGGCGACCTGAAGGTCATCGACGGCTTTACCGCCAACGTTCTGCGCGGCGAAAAGATCTGCCTCATGGGCCGCAACGGCGCCGGCAAAACCACCCTGCTCAAGAGCCTGCTGGCCAACTATCCCGGCCTCGCCGACAAGGACTTCACGCTCGACTCGGGCTCCGTCTTCTGGGGCCACGAAGCGCAGATCGGCTACTTTCCGCAGGACGTGGGCTCAACCATCGAGCATGGCCTCACCGTGGCCGAGTGGCTGCACCGCTGGAATCCCGCCGCCCACGTCGAAGACATTCGCGGCATTCTCGGCCAGATGCTCTTCAGCGGCGAAGAAGGCGGCAAGCCGACCAAGGCTCTCTCCGGCGGCGAGCAGGCGCGCCTCGCCTTCTGCAAGCTCATCCTCACCAAGCCCAACATCCTCATCTTCGACGAGCCCACCAACCACCTCGACCTCGAAGCCATCAACGCGCTCAACATCGCGCTGCAGCGCTACGAGGGCACGGTCCTGCTGGTCACGCACGACCACGACCTGATCGACGAAGTCGCAACGCGCCTGTGGAACTTCCACGACCCGACGGCATCGAAGACTTCCAGGGCCCGTACGCGGAGTGGAAGGGCAAGCACAACTAGCAATTGAAACGGCGTCAGGACTGTTCGAGTTGCAGCAACGCGGCTCCCCTGCGCGGTTTCACCGGAAGCGATCTGCTCTGGAAATTTGCCTCCCACGAAGTTGTTAAGCTTCAGCAAAAACTCGCATATAATCCGCACCAATGGGTTTAAGGCTGAATATCGTGCGCAAGCTGGATGTCACCGTGATGGAGTTCAATGGGCGTGTGACCCTGGGCGAAGGATCCGTGGTTTATCGCAATGCCGTTCGCGAGGCAATCTGGGCCGGTCAGAGGAAACTGGCACTTGATTACGGAGACATCACGTACCAGGACTCGAGTGGAAACGGCGAAATGGTTTCGGCCTACACCACCGTCGCCAACTCAGGAGGGCAGTTAGTTATCTTCGATGTGACGAAACGGGTATCTGATATGTTCCAGGTCACAAGACTCTATAAAATCTTCCCTGTTTTCGATTCGCTCAAATCTGCATTGGCCCACTTCGATTCGATACGCAGTCCGGAGATCACCGTCAGCGCGCGCCGCTTCTTCCACGTCTCTGTCATCACCATTCAAGGATTATTAACCGAAAAATTCGGCGCCTCGCGTGTAACTGCCTCAATTCAATCCGCCGTCGATTCGGGAGCCGAGTCAGTGATTCTCCTGTTTCCGCAGGTGTTGGATATCGATCGCGCCGCGGCAGACAGTTTGATCGCGGCCCGGCGTATTGTCCAATTCCATTCCGGTGAATTGGTTCTGGCTGGCGTTGAGCAGCGCCTGTTACCTGCCGTCTCCGATGCCGGCCTGCTAATCAATGTACCCATGTACGAAACCGTCGATGCGGCACTCGGCGCCTTCAAATTGACGGTCGATCATCAAAATTTTGAGGTTTCTCGTGCACGCTGAATGGCATCGCTTTCTCAGAAGCCGATCAGCAAGACATTTCATGGCGAGCACGCGCCGCATTGTTCCCTACATCCTGTTGGTCGTGGTGAGCCTCGCCACGCTCTCGGCCGTCACGCTGCTGGTCACCCGGATTCCCCAGTGGCAGACTTCCATCGCTTCTATCAGGGACCCGAAGGACCGCATCGCCGCCGAGAACGACATTTTCAGGACCGTCATCCAGGTTCTTGGGGGGGCCTTCTTCCTCTTGGGAGTGTATTTCACGTGGCGCAATCTTCGACTCGCGCAGGAAGGTCAGATCACCCAAAGGTTCAACGATGCAATCGAGCACTTCGGAAGCGAAAAAGCTGAAGTGCGGCTGGGCGGCATTTACGCCCTGGCACGTATCGCGCGGGACTCTCCCAAAGATCACACCTCGGTCATGAGCGTCTTCTCCTCGTATGTACGTGAAACGACAAAGAGGACACCGATGGAGCCGGTAGCCGCCGAGGTTCAGGCTATCCTCACGATGATCGCCCACAGAACCGTAGAGTACGAATCAGAAGAGGACAGGATCGATTTGAGGGATGCCTACCTCCCCGGCGTGAATCTGCGCAACGCTCAGTTGGAAGGCGTTCAATTCGATGGCGCGAATCTGTCGCGCGCAATGCTGGCAGACTCATTCCTGCGGGGTGCGACTCTTCGTTCCGCCGTAATGGAAGAGGCGTATTTGCGGCACGCAGACCTTCGCGATTCAGACCTGATAGGAGCCGATCTCCGCCAAGCAGTATTGCGAGAGGCGCTCCTCAATGGGGCCGACATCTTCGGCGCGCAAATGGATGGAACAACCCTGCTGCACACCGATCTTTCCGGGGTGAAAAACGCCATTCGGCGGCAAATCGACGCCGCGATGACCGACGAAACGACGATCGTGCCCGTCTACTCTGAACTCGCGTCCGGCGACCGCGAATAGCTGCATTCATCAGTAATCGGACCCATGACCTCAACCCCAGGCTTGCACCCTCCGTCTACCCACACAGCCGCTGCAAAAATACCCGCTTTCTTTTGCAGATAATTACCCTCCCCCGTCGCACAATAGAAACCAAAGGACCGGCGAAAGACCCTCCTCCCGCCGGCGCACACCAACACATGAAAAACATCACCGTATCGATTCCCGACCATATCTACCGCAACGCGCGCATTAAGGCAGCGCGGCGCAACACCTCGGTCTCCGCCCTGGTTCGTAAATTCCTTGATTCCCTGTCCGACCTTCCTTACCCGATCCTTGACTCAGCCTCTCCCAATGCTGATCGGGATAGATCGGTTCAATCTGTCAGGAATGTTCCCGGTTCAGAATGTCGGATATCCACCCGGCTTGTACGCCCCTACCCCCTACCCCCCTATTTACCGTGAAACTGTGAAACTGTGAAGGCCTTGAACGGCGCACAACAACCCGCGCCACTCATAATCCGCGATAGCGCATCATCCCGGTTGATAAAGGCCGACGCACGCATCCGGTACTCCGGAAGCCACTTGGGCCCGGTTCTGCTTGACGATGGCTCGCGCGCGATGAAAAAACTGCGCCTGCATCATCCCCGGCGTCACAGACCCCTCGCGATGTAGTTGTAGCTTCTGAGGTGGCTTTGCCTGAGAACCAGCATTTTCGACCGAATCTTTCGGCAGGTGCCGGAATCCTCAGGATTCGCCTGGCAGAACCTACGGCTTCATATCCACGGTTACTGCGCTCATAGCACTCACCGGGACCGTCCAGACCCCATTTACCGAATAAATTGTCGAAGTCGTCACGGAGCCTTGCAGCTCACCGTTGGGGCTCCCGTCGTATGTCTGGCCCGCGATGGTAATCCCGCTCGTTGCCTGGTAATCGGCGCCTTCAAGTGCCGTCACCGTGCCCGAACTGTATCCAGCCAGCGTGAACTGAACATTGCCCGAGAGACTTGTCTCCTTGTTGATGATCACCAGATGGCCGTGTCCCGTGCCGTCGACCGTGGCCCACACTTTCAAGTTCCCGCTCGTCAATGTCGACGTGCTCAATAATCGCGCGTTGTTGCCGGCAGCCTGAGCAAAGAACAGAAGGCCGTAATAGAGCGGTTTTACCTGCAGCAGGTAGTACGTGCCCTTCGACGGAGAAGTGAAGTGGAACAGATCGTAAGGACCGTCATCGTAATTCGAGTTCCAGTTCACGCCATCCACCCCTATTTTTGCCAACTCGAACATCGTATCCACCGCCCACAATGCTGACGAAAAGGTGTTGCTCACACCTGGTTGTCCACCGTTGCAAATGGAGTTGGTCTCACCCAGCCGGAATGGAACATTCATCTGGTGCGTTGACACCACGAAGGGCTGCAGCATCGAGATGCTTGAAGTAGCCGACGATGGTTCAAGCAGTATATTGCTTGGCAAGGGGCTATCGGAGTCGTAGCACGCCACGTACCTGTGTTGGGTCACCATTGACGCCGGATACGTCGAAGCAGCCTCGCTCTTCTCCGCATCCGCAATCCAGGCGCCTCCGCCCAGTACCGGCCCAGCCACCGGAACGGTAGCTGTATTCTGCGTCGAAACTGCCTTCTGCCACTGTTGATACTGCGGAAGGTAGTCATCCCACCCATAGTCGGGTGGCCGAGTCCCATCTGTGGAATAGCCGTCCGGCTCGTTGCCGATCTCTAAAGCCTCTAGTGCACCGCTCGGCAAAGTAGAGAATATGGCTGCCTGTTGCTCTGCGAGTTGAAGATTGTTGCTGCCCAGGTTCACACCAAGAATGAACTTTACGTTGGCCGCCTGAGCCAGTTCGATGAATGGTTCAACGGTGGCGGCAGTGGCCGGGCCCGACGTGTCTGTGCTGCCTCCGCCGATACGCACAACCAGCGGCCCGCCCATCTTGTTCGTCAACGTGTTCACCAGGTTTCTGTAACTCGTGTTCACGCCATTTGCCTCATCTCCCATCAGCGTCTCAGCCACCCACCATTCGTGAGAAAAGCCAAGGAAATCGGTTGCGATAGTTGCAACCGGCGTGGTGCTTGTAACCACCGTGTTCGCAATTACGTCTGCTGGAAGATTCAGGCTTATCGTCGCTTGGCCCACTCCGCTCAACGCGTAGCCGCTGTTCGTAGCGACAGCTTTGATAACCACCGCGCCGGTCTGACCCGCAGGAATGTAGAAAGGAGAAACATACGTCGGCGAAGTTGGCGTTGGAGTGCTTCCGTCGAGTGTATAGAAAATCTTCGCCCCCGCCAGCGAGTCAGTAATCGTGACCAGTGGATTGGTTGTGAAACTGCCCGACGACGGAGAGATTGCCGGAACGGGTGCCGAACTCACTGGCGTAATTGTGTAGGTCGCTACGGAGTTCGAGCCGATCGCAACCCCCAGTACCGCGACCGCTTTGATCGTCTCTGTGATCGATTCTGTGGGGACTGTGATTGGCCCGGTGTACGGTGGGGAAGATGCGGTTGGAGTCGATCCGTCTGTCGTGTAATAAATCAACGCTCCAGCAGTGGTATCGGAGATTTTTACGATCTGGCCCGTCTTATAAGTTCCTGCGCCCGGCGACATCCACGGCGTTGCTGGAAGTATCGAGTAGATTTGGGAAACCACCGGGCTTGCCAGGTAACCGCTGACCCCCGTTACGAACGCTTTGATTGTCGTTTTTTCTGTCACATGAATCGGAGTTCCATCGTAAATCGCCGATTCCGTTGTAGGCGTCGTTCCATCTAACGTGTAATACAGCACCCCACCCAGAGGCGACGCGGCCAGCGACACGCTTTGCGCGGTCATGAAGGATCCACCTGCGATCGAAAACGTCGGCGCCGGCAACGCAGGCTCAATCACAAAGGTCGAACTCGTCGACATACCATAGTGTCCGCCTAAGACCGCGATGGCGCGGATCGTCTCGGTCGTAGTTATTGTGATCGGCGTCGTGTAATGGAGAGAATTCGTCGTTGGCGCTGTTCCGTCGGTTGTGTAGTAGATGGTGCTCCCCGCCGTACCATCTGAGATCGTCACGGTACGTCCTGCGGTGTAGGATCCCGCAGCCGGAGAGATATAAGGTGTCGTGGGATAGACGATACCGCTGCAGTGAGCATCCCCGGTGCTAAGCACGAGCACGATAAGGGGAGCAACGCATAGCCACAAGCGGCGGCAAGCGGCAACAACAGCAATCCTCATGTATAAAGACACGTAACCTCCATTTGTGGTTACTAAAGTGTAGCAATAAAGTTACTTTTAGGCTTCGACTGAGTTTAAACCATGCGGAGAGAAGTGCCGTGATCCAAATCACAACGGCGTATTTGCCCTGTGACAGGGCGTGATTCAATGCTGGCTCTCCGGAAAGCGGGGACGTAATCACTAGCTCGAGCCTTCAGTAATCGATACTCACGAATCGACTTGGACCCGGTTTTGCTTGACGATGACTCTCGCGCAATGAAAAACTGCGCCTAACAGGTGCGCGCATCGCGCTTTCCAGGGATTTTGTCTGGTCGATGAGGGACCTTGAACACCAGGGTATTCAGTGCCTACAACGAGTCCAGCAAGAGACAGCTCGCCACTGGAATCGGGATTGTTGACTCGGTCGATGAGCCAATCAAGGTCCTCAAGATTCTGATGGAGGGGTTGGCTCCCGCTTCCGGCTCGGGAATCTGGATTACCCGTTTTCACGGACTTCCCATCGCGCGATCCTACGCCCCTTTTGATCTGATCTATCTCGATGACGACCAACGTGTTGTCCACGACGTCGAGATCACTCAGACCAGCAACTTCGTGCCCTTCAGAGGCCTGCCCACCAGCGCACTCGTTCTGCCCCCCAGAAGCATTGCTTCTTCGAAGACCTTCACCGGCGATCACATCGCGCTTCGTGCCATCGAAACTGCTCCGTCTCCCTCCGAAAAAGCAAATGGATCGACGCTCCCGGCACAAGCCTCGCCCGCCCCGGCATCCGGCGCACCAAGACGCCTCAACATCACGTTCGAACTTGTGCAGGAAGCTCCCGTTGACCCGATCTCTCCCACCACGCCTGAGGGCGTGCTGAGACCCGCCAAACGGACCCCAAACACGCCTCCCGATTCCCCAACCTCGGTGACACCAGCCGCTCCCGGAGATTCAACTGTCCCCAAACTCTCCGTCGAGCCGGAGGGGATTCTCAAGCGGCCAAGGAAGAGACGCTTCGTTCCGACCTCCGCAGTGGAGAACACGCCTTCCCCCGTCGTCGAACCACCTTCCCAGGCCGTGCCAGCCTCGCCCCCTGCCGAACCTGCTTCGCCCGAGCCCGTTGCGAATGCGCTCGACGCCGCAACTCCCGCGCCCGCGGTTCCCCAACCGGAATTCGCGGCTCCTGCTTCCGCAGAGCCTGTATCCGTAGAACCCGCGCTCCTAGTCCCCGAACCCGTTTCCATCGATCCACTGCCGGAATCTCCAGTTGCGCTTGTCCCCGAGGCTCCTTCTCCCGCTGCGCCATTTTCCGAGCCGCCCGCACCAGTTGCGGTTGTCCCCGAGGCTCTCGCCCCGGTAGAGACGAGCGAGGCTCCAGTAGAAAGTCCGCCGATCGAAGCCAGCCAATCGGAAGAAGCTCCTCCGCCTGCGAATGCCCCGCTTTCTCCAGTGGATTCCCAAATAGCCTCGCCCGAACTGCCCGCAGACAGCTCGCCTGCGGCTGGGGACGAGCCTCAACCCGCGCAGTCCTCTCTCATTCCCGCAGCGCCGTCTGACGAAGAAACTTTGCCGCAAGCCCTCTCAAGCGACAGCCCCGAGGGTGAGCCACGGTATGAAACTCGGGCTGCGCTCGACAAGCCGCAACAGCAGAAAGCCATGGAGATCGCCAGGCGCTGGGATGTCAAGCTCCTCTACAGCCTGTTTCCGGAACTTCATCCTTCCTACAGGCCCGAACTTACGATGCCGAGCGTCGATCCTCTCAAGCATCTAAAGGCCGAGAACGACGACGAGAAGCTTTCCGCAAAGCTCCAGGTTCTCTCCTGGCTTTATCCCGAACTCCAGCTTGAAACCATCGAGAAGAGGCAGCGCTCTCAGCGCCGCGCCCCGCGAATCGATAACCCTGGACTGGTCGGTTACTTCTACACCTCTGGAAAAGCAGAACCGCACGAGATCAGGAACTTCAGCGTCACGGGATTCTATATGAAGACCGACGAGCGTTGGCTGCCGGGAACCGTAATCCGCGTCACCCTGCAAATGGCAGACACCGACGGTTCAAACCCTGGGGATACGCTCACTCTGCATTCGAGGGTGGTCAACTGGGACGAGCATGGCGGCGGTTTCGAGTTTGTTCTGCCCGGATTTCTCGAATAATCCTCCCTCGTTGCCATTGTTGAGTGCCATCGCGGCACAGATACCGCGCAGCACTCTTGGTTGACACTAACCCTCATCCCATCGTGTAATTGATTCGTTGTTAGTGGTGATGGAGTTCACCCTAAACCGCTGTCCCATCCGATAGGCCGGACAGATGATGACTCCTGGCAGGGGTATCCTGTCGCGGAGTTATGTCCCGGCGCGATTCCCGGTTACATGACAAGACTTTGGGCGCCCGCCTGCTCCGTGTTGCCGTATTCACACGTTGCGGCCGCGGCGGAAAGCCCTTTTGTGGGAGGAACGCCTTGCAAAAATATCTCCTCATCGCCATAGGCGGCGCGCTTGGGTCCATCGCCCGGTATTGGGTCGGCTCCACCATCGGCAGTCGCATGGGAACCCGGTTCCCCTACGGCACATTCGTCATCAACCTTTCCGCTTGCATCATCATTGGCTTCACAGTCACCTACCTCGGCAAGCGAGTCGAGTTGAGCCCGGCCTGGCGCTATTTAATCCCTGTCGGTTTTGTCGGCGCTTACAGCACGTTCTCCACTTTCGAATGGGAGACGCTCTTCACTCTGCGCTCAGGGGCTTTTGCAATCGCAGCGCTGTATGCAATCTCAAGTCTCATCCTTGGGCTCGCCGCCGTATGGTGTGGAGCGCAGTTGGCCGATTACATCTAGCCGTCGCTCGACTGGACCTTCCCATTGAACTAGAATTCGCAGTTGCTCTGCGGGAGAGTGCATGTTAAATCCAGGAAAAGCCGTCAAGGTCACGATTTACCTGAGCGATGGAGCTACCCATCATGGCGTCCCGGTGTACTCCAGTATTCTCGACTTCCTTTTCTACCGCGGCGTGGCTGGCGCCACTGTGATGAAGGGCATCGCCGGATTTGGCGCCGATCATCACATGCACTCCTCAAATCTCATCGAGATCTCCGATCACCTGCCGTTGAAAATCGAGTTCATTGAGTCGAGAGAAAAGGTGGATGCAATCCTCGGCAAACTCGAAGAACTGGCAGGCACTGGTCTCATCGAGATGCAGGAAACCACCGTGGCCAAGCCCGCCCAGCTATCCAAGAAAACCAAACCGCCGGCCCCCGCGCATCTCAAGATCCAGGGCAAAGCCCAGATGATGCGCATCTATGTGAGCGAAGAGGATCGCTGGAAAGACAAGCCGCTCTACAAGGCACTGGTTGAAGCGATGCGCGCCAACGATATCGCCGGCGTCACCGTCTATCGCGGCATCCTGGGATACGGTGCTCACGGGCGCATGCACAAAGAGAAGGCCTTGCTCTCAACACATCACTGCTCTGTGATGCTCTCGGCTGTCGATACCGCCGATAAGCTTCGCGCCTTCCTGCCCGTGGTGGACCAGATGGTCGAGGAGGGCCTGGTCGTCTTCTCCGACGTCGACATTATCAAGTACGCCTACCGTGCCGTCGATGAAGGACAAGAGAGCCCTTCCACCGTGCGCGGTGGCGCTACGGAGTAAAAAGCCGCCATGAAAGAACAATTTTTCGGGCGCATGTTGCGCATTCATTTCGGAGAAGACGATCGCTGGCAGGGAAAACCGCTGCACGAGGCCATCCTGACCAAGTGCAAGGAACTGGGTATTGCCGAAGCCATCGTGTTTCGCGGCATCGAGGGCTACGGTTCCGGCAGCCGGATTCGCCGATCGGGCCATTGGACGTTCTCAAAGGACGCGCCCATTCAGCTCAGCATCATCGACAGTGAAGAGCAAATCGCCAGGCTTCTTCCCTTTCTCGATGCAATGGTCGAAGAAGGCCTTGTCGCTACCTCAAGCGTTCAAGTCGTCCGCTATTTCCGCCCGTAGTCCCAGACGCGCACAAATGTGAGGACAAACACCATCACTGCCCAATAGACCTTTCCCGCAGAAACAGAGCGTGATTCGTGTCACAGCGTCGAATTCACCCCATCCATACGCTGAGAGAGCGCTTTCGGAGTAGGATGAATGCCAGCCCTTATGGTCCAAACTGGTTATGAAACCACCATCAAGAACCTACTCGCCGCGTACGTAGGCGAATCGAATGCCCGCGCGCAATACAAAGCATTTGCGACCCAGGCCGATGCCGAAGGGCTTTCAGGAATCGCCAGCCTCTTTCGCGCTGCCGCTCGAGCTGAGCAGATTCATGCCGGAAACCAGGCCCGCGTGCTGCGGCAGATGGGCGCAGAAGCACGGGCAGAGGTCTCCACAGTGAGAGTGCGAAGCACCCTGGAGAACCTGAGGACTGCTCTCGCCGGCGAAAAGTACGAAATCGAGACCATGTACCCGGGCTTCATCGCAGAAGCCACAGCCCACATCAACTCGACCGCTTCACGCGCCTTCACATGGGCCCTCGAAGCCGAAAAGACCCACGATCGTCTCTACAGCAAGGTAATTCCCCTGGTCGAAGCTTCCCAGACAACCTCCTGGATCAGTGCCCCGCGCGAATTCTACGTCTGCCCGGTTTGCGCCTGCACGTCAGAAGAGAAGCAAGCCGACAACTGTACGATCTGTGGCTACCCTTCCGAACGAGTTGAGACCATCAGCTAGACACACTAGCCCCGCGATCTTTCGCACAACTTCTTTCGAGTTCTGTTCCGCCCTTCAGCGAACGGAAGTGAAGGGCGAAGCCGGCAGTCCGTCGCTATTGAACAAATTGCACTGCGGGCTGTTAGCCCAGCCGTACCGTACAAACATGGGCTCCGCAACGGCGAGGCTGGTGGCCACCACAGTTGACCCATCAATAGTCGCTGTGGCCGGCGAAAACTTGCCGTCAGCGCCCGCTACTTCAAAGCCCGTCAACTCGCCGCCCTTGGCCGTCATCCCCTTGTCGTGATCAAACCACACTCTGATCGACCCGCCCTCCGGCGTCGCCTGTCGAAAGATCGGTCCCGAATCCTCCACCGTTTCGCCATAGCTGAGTACCCGGGCAGCCAGTGCCAGTCGGTGGCCCACATCCACCTTGTCAGTTGGGTGTACGTCATCGGGATTGCCGATATCGATGGTGACGGCCATCGCTGTATTGCGCAGCCCCATCGTCCTCAGCTGCTGCTCGCGAAGGCTGGCCCAGTCTTCGGCAGGCGTTGATTTGTAGTTGGAAATCTGCACGTAGAGAAACGGGAAATCACCCACTCCCCACTGGCGCCGCCAGTCCTCGATCAGCGTGCGCATGATGCGGTCGTAAAGAGGAAAGCGCTCCAATGCGCTGTTGCTCTCACCCTGGTACCAGATGACCCCGCGAATCGGAAATGGAGCGAGCGGTGCAATCATACCGTTCCACAGCAGGCCCGGGCCCCAGCTCTCAAGGGGCGGATGCCACCCGAACTTGGGCTCTGGCCTCCCCTGCGCTTTCGCCTCGTCACGCTGGCGCTTCTCGTCTTTCTCCTTGAGCAGTGCATCCCCCTCATGTTCAGTCATCTTGCCGCGCGAGATGAAAAGCGGAGCCAATGACGCGTCTTCGCCGAGCGCGCTCAATCGCGTCCACGACTCGGCCACCGTGCCGCCCCAGGTAGAGTCGATCACTCCCACCGCCACATGCTCACGCTGCCCAATCTCGCGAGCAAAATACCAGGCGACGGCGGAAAAGTCGCGCGCGGTCTCAGGGCTCGATACCGTCCAGCCTTCGGTGTCGACGTTGTCGAGCGCGTAATCAGCCGCCTTGGTCTTCACCATCAACAGCCGAATTTGCGAATTATCCGCGTGCGGCAGATCCTCATCGGCCGTCGCAGCGCGGCTCATGGGAAACTCCATATTCGACTGCCCCGACGCTACCCATACGTCACCGACCATCACGTCATCCAGCGTGATCGTCTGCGCGGTTGCCCCGCCTGCATCGCTGGCCGCAGCAGATCCCCGCACCGTCAACTGAAACGGACCTCCCGCAGTACCGGGCTTCAGATAGATGCTCCAGCGGCCCAGTTGTCCGGCTTTGGTGCCGCGAGTTTCACCGCGGAAAGCAACACTCACTTGCTCGCCCGGCGCAGCCATACCCCAAATGTGAACAGGCAGATCCCGCTGAACGACCATGTGGCTGGTAAGTACCGTGGGAAGTGTTACTTGCGCCGAAAGTGACGCTCCTGGGATCAATAGAGAGAGAAGAAGTAGCCCGTTTCTCAAAACAACCCTCGCAATCCAGAATGCCGGACGACGCCGCGCCAAAATAAGGAGGAGTTTTCCGGAAGGGTCAACGTTATCAGAATTGGCCTTACGCGCGCATTACCGAGGATCCTCCGTCGGTTCCACAGCAACAATTCGCGATTGACGGTGTCCAATTCCTCAACCGCGCTCGTCCTCTGCATCATCGCGGACGGGTGTGAATGATCGACGATAGGGAATCTCTTTTCACGGCGGGATCTGGCACAATGTGAAACCGGCTTTTCAGCTCTATTGCATCCTAGATTCAGGGAGAATCGACAACCCGACCAAGGAGGACCGATGCCATTCACGCGCACCCCACGCGCCATTGCATTCGCTCTCATGGCCTTGCTTTCTTTTTCATATTTCTGTCCGCGCGGCCATGCGCAGGCCGCCCTTTTAATGGAAGAGCCGTACGGCTTCTTCGGCACCGTGAATCCAACCGGCCATACGGCCATTTATTTCGAACGCATCTGCGCCGAGACGCCCGTCAAACTGCGCCGATGCCACGCGGGAGAAACGGGTGCGGTTATCGCCCGCTATGAGGGCATGTCCGGCTATGACTGGATTGCGATCCCGCTCATCCCCTATCTCTATTCAGTCGAGGACGCATCCCAAGTTCCCGAGCACGTGGACCGCGAGACCCTAATGCGGTTCCGAGACCATTATCACGAGGCGCACCTGCTCAGCCTGGGCAAAGATCTGCCAGAAGGCAGTCTCGTGCGGGGCGGTTGGAAGGAGCTGGTGGGCGTGGCCTATGAACGCCGCACCTATGCCTTCCGCTTTGAAACCACTGAAGAGCAGGACGACGCGTTGATCCAAAAAATGAACGCCGCGGCAAACGACTCCCACTTTCACTTGCTTTTCAGCAACTGTGCCGATTTTGCGCGGGTGATTCTGAACGCATACTTTCCCCGCACCTTCCGGCGCAGCGTCTTTCCCGACGCGGGAATGACCACTCCCAAACAGATCACCTACAAGTTGGAACGCTACGCACGCAAGCACCCCGAGACGCAACTCACGGTGTTTGAGGTTCCCCAGATTCCCGGTTATCGCCGCATGAGCCGGCACAACAAGAGCATTAGCGAATCCCTCATCACCACGGCGTATGCCGTTCCCATCGCCATTGTGAATCCCTACCTTGCCGGCGGCCTCTTTGTTGACTATCTGGTGCGCGGCCGCTGTCACCTGATCCCAAAAGATCCCGAACTTCTTTATCCAAGTGATATTGCGTCGTTGACATATCCCTCACCGTCCGAGCAGAATCCTGAAAGCGCGAGTGCCCAGGCCAGACGCGCCGCTCGGAACGGAAGGTCGACGATACTGCCGGACGTAACAGCCAATCTAGGCCTGAAAGAAAACGTGTCCGAGCATGAGTAAGACCCCGCAGAATCTGAAGAATCACGCTAAATTCGATCCGCCGTTTCACTTTTTCCTCGCCCCGATTTTCATTGCAAACCTGATCATCGCCATCGTCCACCTGGTGCACCATCACGATTTCTATTGCGTGTGGCTGGTGGTTTTGTCAGTCGCCGCGATCGTGCTCCTTTTCCGGCTGCGCCAGTACCCACTCAAGGTGCAGGATCGCATCATCCGCCTTGAAGAGCGTCTTCGTCTGCAGTCTCTCGCTCCTGCGGCATGGCACGCGCAAATCTGCCGCCTCACTGAAGACCAGTTGGTCGGGCTGCGTTTTGCTGCAGACGATGAGGTGGTTGAACTGGCCACGCAGGCTCTTGAACACAATTTGAATCGCAAACAAATCAAGGAGCGCGTCAAGAACTGGCGCGCCGACAACTGGCGGATTTGAACTGGCCCCTCCGGACGAACCCGGCGACAGAACGAAAACGGGCGCGCCCTGATTGGACGCGCCCGTCATATTTCTAGATCAGTGTCTCAGTCGTCCGCCTGGCTCCCCGCCGGTTCGGCACCCCTCACTTTAGCAGGGGGTGCTGATCCTTCCGTTCCTGCGGGCGTCAGTGACTCCGTGTCCAGTTCGTGCTCGTGCCGGTAATGCTCCACCGGCATCTTCCCATCCCACCATGCCCAGTTCATGGGATAAGAGTCGGGATCGAAGAAGACCTGATAGAAATGCCAGACCAGAATCGCAAGCGTGGCGAGAATGGCCTCGTAAAAGTGCACCGCGGTGGCCACATCAACCCACCAGCGCGCCAAGAGGTCACCAACCAATACCTTTGCCCAAAGCATGATACCGGTAAGCCCCATCAGCGCCGTGCCCCAGACCAAAGCCCAGTACTCCGCCTTTTCTCCATAGGTAAAGCGGCCGAACTTCGGCTTGTCGCCACCGAGGCCAAGGTAGTAGCGCATCGTCTTCAACGCATCGAATGCGTCCTTCGGTCCCGGCGCCAGGTCCCGGATCAATCTTCGTCCCTCACGCGACGCCGCAACATAGAAGACGTGGTAAATTCCCGAGCTGATCAGCACCACTCCGGCCACACGATGAACGACACTGCGAAGGTGCTCGCCCATTCCCAGCAATTCCGCAAACCATGAATCCGGGAACTTGAGTGCGAAGCCCGTGATGACCAGGATGATGAAGCTGGTGAACAGAATCAGGTGCTGCCAGCGCTGATTCGTCGTCATGCGCACCATCATCGGATTCTGCACTCTGCGCCTTGCCGCCGCCTTGCTGCGCCAGATGATCGCGTTGTGCAGGAACATCGCTCCAATCACGAGCAGAATCAATCCGATATAAACGAGCCGCACCCACCGTACCGCGATTGAACCGATATCCTTTGGATGAATTCCATCGGCCAGGTTTCCATCCGCAAGGTGCACCGGTGTCAGCGTGAACTTCTGCGTAACCCCCTTGTGGCACTTGCCGCAGGTTGAATCCAGATTGGCGTGATTGATCGTCGAGTGCGGATCGCTCGAAGGCAAAATGTTATGTACACCATGGCAACTGGAGCAGTTAGCCGCAACCAGCGAACCACCCTCCGCGGCCAGCCCGTGATAACTGTCCATATAACTCGACACACGGTTTCCCGGCAGCCCGAACTCCCTCGAAAGCCGCACGCCTTCATGGCAACGCGCACACGTATCACGCGAGATGTTCGCCGCCGCAACCGGCGAATTGGGATCGCCGTGCGCCTTGATTGAGTGAATGCCGTGGCAATCCGTGCATACGGGTGACATCCCGTTCCCACGTGCAATTGCCTGTCCGTGCACGCTCTGATTAAAGGTATGCTCGATGTCTGTGTGGCACTTGCCGCATGTCGATGGAACATTGAACTTGGAGTTCGGCGACTTGGCATCGTTGGCCGCGATAATCTCGTGCGATCCGTGACAGTCGGTGCAGACCGCTGCTTTTGTCGATCCATTTGCCGTGGCGCGGCCATGCACGCTGTCCTGATAGGAGATGAACGGCTGGGTGCTCTCACCATTCGACTCCATCAGAAACTTCTGCCCATGGCACCTGCCGCAGGTGAATGGAATATTCGCGTGATTCACAGGTGATTTGGGATCACCGCCCGCCAGCACCTCGTGCGCACCGCCATGGCAGTCTTCGCAGTTCGCCGCAGGCAATCCGGTCTTGCTCGCCGTGGCATGCATGCTGTGCGCGTACGCCTGCTGCGCATTTGTGTGGCATTGCGCGCAGGTGACCTTCTGCGGCGGCGCCTCGTGCGCCAGGCTCTTCACATCCGTGTGACAGTCCACGCAGGCCAGCTTCATCGAGGCGTGGATCGAATGATTGAGCTTCTTCCCGTCCACGAACAAGCTGACTGTCTTGCCATTCACTTCCGTCGTCAACGTCGGGTCGGAGTGGCAGCTAAGGCAATCTTCGTCCTTGAGTTTGTGTTGGGCGCGAGCCGCGCAGGTCGAAACCAGGAGAGATAAAACCAGCGTAGAACACAGGAACTTACTTGCAGAATTCACGCTACCAAGCTGAATCCTTCGCAAAAGCGCCCGCAGTGACTGGAATCACAAAGAGCACGTACCTGCATCACCACTGCACGTTTGATTCTGTTGAATCCACATAATCCGCACGCGGACCGTCGAAGAGATGAGCAAATCGAATTTGCTCATCATCCTCAAGACAGTCACGCTTCAACTGCTTCGTTAGCTGAAGTAAGCGCTCAACGTCAAAACCAGGAGCGTAAGTCCAATCAAAATTGCCGTGAAGCCAATTACTTTTGAGAAATTCAGTTGCCACCTGTGCGGCGCTTCTCCCAGCTTCGCTTCCAGTTTCCCCTGGGCGGCGAGTCTTTTATATTCCAGCGGCCGCTTCTTCTTGAACTCCTCTTCACTCTCCACACCGGTAAAGATCACCATATCCATCGGAAAGCTGTCAGGCCGCAGATGCGTGTTGACGAAGTGAATGGAAAAGATAAACAGAATTGCAAGCAGGCCTTCTTCGCTGTGAATCACCAGCGCTGCATTCAAAGCCCAACCGGGCAGAAACCGCGCAAAGAACGGGGCAAACCACATCGCATAACCCGAAAAGCCAATCACGATCATGCCCCAGAAAACGGCCCAGTAGTCAAACTTCTCCCAATACGCATAGCGCTCAAACTGCGGCTTCGGTCCCAAACCCACAAACCAGCGAAGATGTCCAAAGAGATCCTTCACGTCCTTCCAGTTGGCAACCATCGAGGTCGATCCCCAGAAGATTCCCTTTTCATGACGGACCATGACCCGCGTCACGAGATCCTTCACGTGAACGAGAAATGCAAAGGTCAGAACCAGCGCACAAAACTTATGAAAAAAGAGAATCGCTCCGAATCCGCCTACTCCTTTGGCTAGACCGCGCGCCCAGATGCTCTCGCTGAAACGCAGCGGCAGTCCCGTTCCTGCCAATCCAAGAAAACTGGTGAACAACGCCGCATGGAGATATCTCTGCGCCCGCGTGAACCGCACGAAGTGCCGTTCGGTCGCATGGGATGTCTCGATAATTTTCTCTTCTGCAAGCTCGATATCAGGCATTCTTGCCTCCTTCTGCCGACCGTCGCTTGATCTGGTCATAGCGCGCGCGGATCAGCCACAATATCGTGTGAATCACAAAGAATGTCAGAGTGCCTGCCAGCAGCAGATTCATAAACAGGCGCACAAAAAAGAGCGCAGGATTCAGCTTGCGATCATGCGCATTGGCGTGCGGCTGGTATTGAACGAAGCTGAGGTTCGCGCCCGCATGGCACCTGCCGCAGGTCGTCACAAGATTGGCCTTCGAGATCGGCGATCGCGGATCCGATGCAGGTAAAATCTCGTGCGCTCCATGGCAGTCCCAGCAGCGGGCCGTCTCCACATATCCGCCCAGTGAGCCCAGCTGCGAATGAAATGTGTCCCGATAAGTCGATAACTTGTCCTTGTGGCACGAGCCGCAAATCGGCGTTGACTGTGTGCGGAAGGCGGCTTCCGTCGGCTGCAGAATCTCATGCGCCGTGTGGCAGTCCGTGCAGACCGGCGCTTTTAACTTCCCTGCCGCCACCGCGTGACCGTGCGCGCCCGCCTGGTAGTCGTCGTTGATCTTCGCGTGGCAGCTTCCGCACGTCTTGGGAATGTTGGCTTTGTTGGTTGGACTCTGCGGATCGGTATGGCTCAGGATGTGGTGCGAACCATGGCAGCTTTGGCAATTCGCCGCCACCAGCAGGCCTTCCTTGCTCAGCGCAAAACCGTGAATCGAATCCATGTATGCCGGATAAACGCTCGCCAACCCGTGTTTCTTTGCCATGCCATCCGTGCTGTGACAGTTCCCGCAGGTGCGCGGCACATTCAGCGGATAGACCGCCGATCTCGAGTCGGACTTTGGAAAAATCGTGTGCGCATCGCCATGGCAGCTGGTGCAAGGGTGGTCCTTCCCATCAGCGTGCACACTGCCCGCAAGAGCTGATGCCTGCTCTGTGTGGCAAGTCTTGCACTCGACGGGCGCGATGTGATCCGGATGCGGATACTCCTTGATGTCGGCATGGCAATCGCTGCACTTCATGCTGCCGTGTATGCTGGCGCTGAACGTCTGGCCATCGACAGCAATGCTGTGTCCGGCGGAATCCTGCATGGTCTTGTCCGCATGGCAGGCCAGGCAATCCGTCTGCGCGTAGAGAACGCGCGGCCCGAGCGCGGCCAACAGCACGATCAGCCCAATCGCCGAAACCCCGGAATGAACGGCGGGTTGCAGTCTGTCGCCCAGCCACTCGCTAAGGCGCAGCGAATTTCTAATTAGGAATGTTGCGATTCGTGCGGCTTCTGTCATTCTGCCGTCTTCTTTCTCCAGGTGGATGAGGATGGTCCTCTTCTCACATGGCTCCCCTGCCGTGGATTGCTCCACTTCGCCTCAGTACTTCTCGCAGGGGTTGCACCTCTGAGGAAAGTCCTTTGCAAAAAAACTCGCAGTGATAGGGGTCACAAATACATTCCCACCGACCCGAACCCTTACATCTTTCGCGTGATCTATAGCACTCCAAGCCCCGTTATTGCATGGAGACGCGATCCGCTTGGGCCAAACGCGCAAATTTGCAATCTTCCCCCGAATTGAGCGCCGCGCCATTCAATGATTCGCCCTGTCGAGGTGATGCGGGTCACATGCCCCTGTCATACGAGTCGAGGACAATAGTTCCGCTGCTTGAGGAACACTTTATGTCCACAGCTGCGGTAACCGCGCCAAAGACCATGCTCACCCTCCCCGGCGACGCAATTCGCCAGATCCAATGGCGGTTTGCCGACCGATTCGATCTGCAGATGCTGGTGCAGTCCGCCAGGGGCGTCGCGCGAGGAACCGTCGCACACATGGTCGCCGCCGGAGAGCGCAACGACCATGAGTGGACCCCGGAAAAGAACGAGATGATCGAAGCATTCGATCGCGCCGGCCTTACCGCGGTCTTCATGGAGCCGGAAGAAGGCGGCTTCATCACCGGCCCGAAGAACCTCGCGCTCGCGCTGTCAGCCTTCGAATTGGCATGGGTAGACGGAGGAGCGGCCACCGCCAGCCTGGCGGGATTCCTTGCCCTGTCGCCCATCCATGAGCGCGGCACTCCAGAGCAGTCGCACCACTATAAGAGCCTGTCCGCTCCTCCTCAACTGGGCGAGAATCGCAAGCCCTTGCGCGGTGCGTTCGTCCTTACTGAGCCCATCCCGTACGTTGGCGTCGATACCGGCATGTTGAGTGGCAAGGTGCGCGTAGCCGAGTGGAAAGATGGAGCGGAACCCTGGCTCCAGGTCGACAAACGCGGGCGCTTCATCACCAACATCGCCTTTGCCAACTTTGTCACGGCAGCGGTCAACTCCGACGATCCCCGCATCAAGGGCAGTTGCGTCGTGATTCTTGAGGAAACCGACGAAGGGACCTTCGACCATGGAACCGCAACGAAGAAACTCGTGCATCAGCTTTCATCGACCGGTGACCCCATCTTCAATCTGAAAGTTCCGGCACATCGCATTGTTGGCGGATACATCGTCAAGGATGGCGTGATCGTCCCCAACTTCAATCACGGCGAAATCATCGAGGCAGTCTTCCGCCGCACGCGCGTGACTGTTGGGCTCATGACTGCGGCCAAGCTGCTGTCGGCCGTCGAGCCGATCATTCGCTACCAACGTGGACGTTTCCGCGGAGCCGAGAGCGCAAAGCCCGGCTCAATGCGCTACGAACAAGGCATCCAGCAGCGGGAAGACGCGCTGCATCGCCTCGTTGACATCTGGGCCACAGGCGAAGCCGCCGCATCTCTAGGCTTTGCCGCTGCACGTGCCTTCGACGTTCTTGACCCTATCGAGAAAGAGAAGACCGCACTCCTGAAAGCGCGCGGCATTCAGGGCGGGCGCGCGGAGTTGAAAGCCCTGCGCGAATGTGAGCGGCGCGCCATCGAATTACTCGACTTCAAGGACGACGATTTGCGCAACGCTGCCCTGGCCGCCGAACCGCTGGTCGACTTTGTGCTCAAAGACGCTGAAGCCAACGTGCTCTGCCCCGCCACCAAGCTGTGGAACACCGGTCACGGCGCCAACATGATGCGCGAGGCTGTCAGTCTGATGGGCGGCTACGGCATCACTGAAGATTGCCCCGGCTTCCTCGCCAACAAGTGGATGGATGCGCAGCTCGAAGCTACCTACGAAGGTCCCGAGGCCGTGCAGCGTCGGCAGTTGACGGTCACCATGGCTTCTGATGTCTTTCTTGCCCAGTTCCGCGCATGGACCGCCGAAATGCGCGCCATCGCATCGACACGGCCCGGCACCGGCGCCTGCACCTTGGCCTCTGCGATGCAGATGTGGCAATGGACGCTGACGCACCTGCAGAAGGCCACTGACCCGGACGGCGACAAGCTCTATCACGGTCAACGCCAGGGCGTGACATTCCCCATGGCCGATGCGCTCTGCTGGCTCCTTGCCTCCCGCTGCCAGATCCTCGATGTGCTCGAACTTGAGTCGGCGGGCGCCAATGATCCGTTGGTCCGTGAAGGCCTGGAAGGCACGGTCCAGTTCCTCAGCGACCTCTGTCACACACAGGCTGCGCAGGCGGCTGGCGAAGTAAACCGCATCTGCGCCGAGCTCGTTTTTGGCTACAACCATCACCCCGCATGGGACGAGGAAGGCCATACCAACTGCTTCCTGGCCAGCGAACTGGAAGAATACGAAGAGACCATGCCCGGCATTTCGGCCTTTGCGGTTGACGTGTTGTCCGCAGATGGCATCCATCCGCACAAGGCAGGTCCCTGTGCCGGTTGTGCCGGCAACAGCGATTTCCTCCGGATCCAGAACAAGCTGTGCAGCTGCCTCAGCGGCTCGCGCCTGGCAAAAGACCGCGCCGCGGACACGGTGAGTAAGGTCATGATTCCCGAAGCGCTGGACTACCCCGCATGAGCATGGGCTCCGCCAACTCAACTCCGGGTGCCCAATGTCCCTTACTTGGGACGCGGGAAACTCCGTCTCTCGTCGCTGAAGTTGAACGCCCATCAATGGAAGTCGACATCGCCTGTGCCGGCTTTGGCCCTGCCATGGGCGGCTTTCTTACCACGTTGACCAATGCGTGGAATGAGAATCCCGCTGACCCGGCATTCGAAAGCAAGGTTGCCCCTGGAATGCCCTTGCAGGTGCTCTGCTACGAGCGCGCCGACGACCTCGCCTCCGGCGTCAGTGGCGTAGTCACCCGTGCCCAGGGGATTCGTGCGAGCTTCCCCGATCTAAATTTGCTTCAGATTCCCATGGCCGCCAAGGTCACCCAGGAGCGGATGCTCTACTTGCTCGACCCCATCGGCGCGAGCCGACGCTCCGTCACGCTGCGCGCGGCCGATGCGACCTTGCGCGCCCTCAGTCCAATTCTTGGCGTTCGAAATGATGCCTTCCACCTGCCCTGGACACCGGCATTTTTGCATAAGTACGGCGGCATGGTGCTTTCCATCGGCCAGTTCAACCAATGGGTTGCCTCGCAGCTCATGAACTCAGGACTGGTGCAGATCTGGCCGGGAACGCCCGTGAGTGCTCCGCTGATTTCCGGCAATGTCATTGAGGGCCTTCGTCTCTGCGATCAGGGAGTCGACAGCCACGGCACGCCCACTGACGATTTCATGGCGGGTATGGATGTTCATGCGCATTTGACGGTTGTCGGCGACGGGCCTGTGGGCGCAGTCGGACGCGCGATCGACCAGCAACTCGGGCTGCCCGACGGTCACGCCCGTCATGAGTGGGCCCTGGGCATGAAGATGGTGATTGAGCTCCCAGCCGAACTCCCCCCGGACCTGCGACTCCAACCCGGCACCGTCTGGCATACCATCGGCTACCCTGAGCCGGAAATCTTCGGCTTCCTCTATGTGCATCCTGAGCGGCTTGTCTCCGTGGGTATCTTTGTTCCCTCCTGGCTCAACGATCCTTCGCGCACCGCCTACCGGTATCTGCAGCACTACATCCAGCACCCTGCTCTGTGGAAATACCTGAAAAACGGAATGCTGCGCTCCTGGGGCGCAAAGTCACTTGAAGAGTCAGGCCGGCGCGGCGAGCCATTTCTTACCCGCGACGGCTTCGCGCGCATCGGCGAAGGCTCCGGTTCGACCAACCTGCTCACCGGGTCGGGGGTCGATGAAGCGTGGACCACCGGCGTGCAGCTCGGTGAGTCGGTGATCGAATTGCTTCGCGCGGGCAAGCCCTTTACGAACGAAAACCTCAAGGCAACCTATGTTCAGCGTCGCCGGGCAAGCTGGGTCGAGCGAGGAGCGCGCGAAGCAGAGAATGCAAGGAACGGCTTTCAGAGCGGCACTGTCAGAGGCTTGTTCGGCATGGCCCTCGCCGGGCTCACCGGGGGACGCCTTTGGCTCAAATCGCGCATTCCGGCAGCACGCAAACAAAACGATTGCCACCCGCCCGGTCTGAGTCAGCAGAGATTCGCAGAATTGGTGGACGCCGCAAAGACGGGCGGCCGGCAGCTCCACGATGCGTTGCTCTCCGAACGGGGCTGGCCGGAAATTCCATTCGACGGCCGTTTACTGGTCACGCAGCAGGACGCCCTGCTGATCGGCGGCAAGGTCCAGGCCACGCCCGGGTTCGCCGATCACGTCGCGTTTCATGACACGCACATTTGCTCTGCCTGTGCCGAAAAGACGTGTGTCGCGATGTGCTCGGGACAGGCCATCACCCAGGGTGCGGACGGGCTGCCCGTCTTCGAACGCGAGAAATGCGTTCATTGCGGCGCCTGCCTTTGGAATTGTTCTCAGTCCCTTGATGGAAAGCGAGGCAACATCGAGTTTTGCGCCGGAGCCGGCGGCCTCCACTCCGCAGAAAACTAATGTTTCAAAATACTTCATTCATCAGAGGAAGATTTCATGGCAAGTATCTTACAAATAGTGGTTTGTGCTGGACTAGCACCCGATCCTCTGCAAACGCTTGAGCCCGTTATTTCATCCGCGGGGCCCGGCCTCAAGAACGAAATGGTATTACCAGCGGTGCTTGATCCCTGGGCTGCCAGCGCCCTCTATGAAGCGGCCCATCTTGCCGCCAAAAATCCAGGCAGCAAGGTCTGGCTCGTTTCCCTGGCCCCCAAAGCCAAGCTGCAGCAGGTCATGATGACCGTAGCCCAGAAGGTCCCCTTTGAGTTGGTTCCCATCGACGGTCCCATCGGCGGCTTCACAGACGCGCATGCCACCGCAGTCGCGCTTGCGGAAGCGATCAACGCCATTCCAGGGATCGATAAAGCGAAGCTCCTGCTCTTTGGCGGCTGGGAATCGGCAACCCGCGGCGCCGGCGTCACATTGCAACTGATCGGTGAAATCCTCGGCATCAGCGACCAGTTTCAAGGGGTAGACCAGATTGCACTGCGCGACGACGGTTCTTTTGAAGTGCTGGAGCGTGTTGAAGGCGGCAAGCATCAGGTCGCGGTCTGCACCGGTGCGCCGGCGGTGCTCGGCTGGGCCACCGGCAATCTTCCCGAGCCGCGCAACAATCCGCAAGTCGGGATGGCCAACATGCGCGCCATTGTGCCCGCGCTGCAAAAAGCCAAGCCCACGACGCTCGATGCGAATGGGTTGCACTATGCCTCTTTGAGCCTTCCCAGACAGCAGCGCAACACCCGCCTGGTCAAAGACAGCACACCGGACGAAATCGCCCGCGAACTCGTTGAGTGGATGGGAGCGGAGTAAGAATGGAATCGATTCTGGTATTGACGCACGTTGACGAAACCGGCTCTGCTCCCACTCGCGGTTCGCTCGAAGCGATAACCGCCGGCCAATATCTGGCAACACGTATGGCGGCGTCGCTTACAGTCGGCATTGTGGCCACCGACCCAACCGCGGCAGCGCGCGTCGTTGCATCAGCCGGAGCGCGGCTCTTAGCGGTTTCCGGAGAAGCCTTCGCGCAGCCCCGTTACGCCACCGATGCGGCCGCTTGTGAAGCCCTCTGCCGGGCCGCGCAGGCCAAAATCGTTTTAGTCCCATCCAGTTCACGATTTGTGCGTGTCGCTGCTGGCGTTGCCCATCGGCTCGGCGGCCAAATCGACACCCACATTATTGCCCTGGGAGGCACCGGAAACGGAACTTCCGCCTCCATCGAAGCCACTCGCTGGTTCTACCGTCAGCGAATCGAAGGCGTGATCAGCCGCGAGGCGCGGCCCTGGTTCCTGCTGCTCGACGCAGGGACTCACGCTGCCTTCTCGGGAATACCCGGGCCGGTTGAATTAGAGCTGGTTCCGGTCGAATTGCCGCTTCTCCGTACAACCGTCATCGGCGTGCGCGCCCCTGCGCTGGACGCCCAAACCATTCGTCCCGAGGCCCGCTTGTTGTTCGTCGCAGGTGCGGGATGGACGAAGAAACAACCCGACGGACAGGTTCATCCCAGCGAGGCAGGTGACCTGATTCTCGGTTTTTTGCGCGCAACGGGCGCATCCCTGGGCAGCAGCAAGTCCCTCGTCGATCAAGGCACTGACAATCAGCCGGTGCTTCCCTTCCTCACGCACATGAATCAGATCGGCCAAACTGGCGCCACCCCGCGCCATTCGAAGGGCCTTTCGACCTGCTGTCACGGCGAGGAGCCGCATGTCGTGGGCTGGCGATTCATTGGCGAGCGCCGCGCCATCAGTCTTGATCCCAACTGCGGCTGGACCCGAGGTAAGGCGGATGTCGTCTACATCGCGGACGCTTTCCAGGTCATCGCAAGGGTGAATGCCCTGCTCGCCAGCATCAAGCCGTAGGATTCGCGTTGCCTCAGTTTCTGCTGCGCATTTTCGAGAGCAGGCGCAGGATCTCAAGATAGAGCCAGACCAGCGTGACCATGATGCCGAAGGCGCCGTACCACTCCATGTACTTGGGAGCGCCGACACTGCACGCCGCTGCTCGATGAAATCGAAATCGAGCACCAGGTTCAGCGCAGCGATGGCGACAACAAGCAGGCTGAAGCCGATGCCGATGGGCCCCGAGCCGTTGATGGCGACGAAGTGGATGCCGAAGAAGCCCAGAATCATCTCGAGCAGGTAGAAGACCGCGATGCCGCCGGTGGCCGCGACGATTCCCAGGCGAAACTTCTGGGTCACCTTGATCATTCCCGAGCGGTAGGCCAGCAGCAGCACGAAGAGCGTGCCAAAGGTCAGGCCCACTGCCTGGATGGCGATGCCCGGGATAGCGCAGGTCGATGACAGCCGAAATGCCGCCCAGCACCAAGCCCTCCAGCAGCGCGTAGATCGGCGCAGTGACCGGAGACCATTCCTTCTTGAAGATGGTCACCATCGCGCAGATGAATCCGCCGACCAGTCCGCCGAGCATCAAGGGCGCAACGTCCGCGCATCGCGCGACGAAGGAACAGGTGCCAGGTCCAGGCCGCGGTGGCGATGGCGCAAATCAGCAGGATGCCGGTCTTGTTCACGGTGCCGTTCAACGTCATGCGGCTGGCTTCGTCGACGACTCCCCCATACCGGTGTCCGGAGACGTCGCGGAACGTGCTTTCGCTCAGTGCCGGATTCGATGTTTTGATCAGTGCCATTACGCTGTCTCCCGATTCACGCTGAAATTTACTTGCCTTGCCAGCCGCAAGATTCAATCACACTTTCAATCTTAACCGGCGTGACGGCCAGTTGTTTCATAGCGCGCAAATTCTGGATCTGCAAGCAATTGCAACGGAAACCATTTGCGCAGGCAATTGACGGTTCGGCGAGAGGCTTTGAGGCTCTAACAGCATATTCCAGCATTAGGCAACCAGTTCGCTCGCCCTCGCATCTACCGTTGGATACTCTATGGAATCCTTGAAGCTGGAAATGCGCCCGCTGGACCTGTCCGGATCCTCTGCGTCGCTTCTCCTTCCAAGCTTTGAGTCATCCGTGAGTTACCGTTTGCAGGAGATGAAGCATGAAGAGGGCCCGAGAAGCGCCTGTCGCTGACTCAACAAACGTGGAAATTGCCTCCGATGGCAGAAAAAATGGAAACGGACACCTAGCCACATCCACGCCCAGTTCTGTGGACCTCGGTCTTATTCTCGCCGGATTGCAAACCATGCGCGACGGCGATTTCTCCGTCCGCCTGCCCGTCGCCTGGACCGGCCTGGAAGGGAAAATCGCAGACACGTTCAACGACATTATCGCGGCCAACGAGCAAATGGCACGAGAGCTGAAACGTGTGGGTCTCGCCGTCGGCAAAGAGGGCAAGACCCGCGAGCGCATCCGCTTCCAGCAACTCCGCGGCGCCTGGGGCGAGATGGAAACCTCAGTCAATACCCTGGTAGAAGACCTCTTGCGGCCCACCAACGAGGTCACGCGCGCCATCGCCGCCGTCGCCCAGGGCAACCTGACGCAAACAGTGCGCCTCGATGTCGACGGAAGGCCCCTCGAAGGCGAATTCCTGCGCTCCGCCAACATCGTGAACACCATGATCCAGCAACTCGGCGTATTCACCGCCGAGGTCACGCGCGTCGCCCGCGAAGTCGGCACCGACGGCAAACTGGGCGGCCAGGCACAGGTCCCCGGCGTTGCCGGTACATGGAAAGACCTCACCGACTCAGTGAATTCCATGGCCAGCAACCTAACCGGCCAGGTCCGCAACATTGCCGAGGTCGCTACCGCCGTCGCCAGCGGCGATCTCTCCCGCAAAATCACAGTGGACGTACGCGGCGAGATTCTTCAGCTCAAAGAAGCCATCAATACGATGGTCGATCAACTTCGCTCCTTTGCTTCGGAAGTGACCCGTGTGGCGCGCGAGGTCGGCACCGATGGAAAACTCGGCGGTCAAGCGGTCGTCCCCGGAGTCGCCGGTACCTGGAAAGACCTTACCGACTCAGTCAACGCCATGGCTGGCAACCTGACGGCTCAAGTCAGAAATATTGCAGAGGTCACAACAGCCGTAGCTCGTGGCGATCTCTCCAGAAAGATCACTGTCGACGTAAAGGGCGAAATCCTCGAGCTCAAAGACACGATCAACACGATGGTCGACCAACTCAATGCATTTGCCGGCGAAGTCACACGCGTGGCGCGCGAAGTTGGAACTGAAGGCAAGCTCGGCGGCCAGGCGCAGGTGCCCGGAGTCGGCGGGACGTGGAAGGATCTGACAGACAACGTCAACTTCATGGCCAGTAACCTCACCGGCCAGGTAAGAAACATTGCTGAAGTCGCAACCGCCATTGCCAATGGCGATCTTTCGCGCAAAATCACTGTCGACGTGCGCGGCGAAATCCTGCAACTCAAAGAAACCCTCAACACGATGGTCGATCAGCTCAACCGCTTCGCTGGCGAAGTCACGCGTGTGGCCCGCGAAGTGGGAACCGAAGGTAGGCTTGGTGGTCAGGCAAACGTCCCCGGAGTCGCCGGCACATGGAAAGATCTCACTGACTCCGTCAACTCCATGGCAGGAAACCTTACCGGCCAGGTCCGCAACATCGCCGAAGTCACTACCGCCGTCGCACGCGGTGACTTATCTCGCAAAATCACGGTGGACGTAAAAGGCGAGATTCTCGAACTCAAAAACACCATCAACACCATGGTCGATCAGCTCAACGCATTCGCCGGCGAAGTAACTCGCGTCGCGCGTGAGGTGGGCACTGAAGGTAAGTTGGGCGGGCAGGCACAGGTATCCGGAGTTGCCGGCACGTGGAAAGATCTCACGGACTCAGTCAACTTCATGGCCGGAAACCTTACAGCACAGGTCCGCAACATCGCCGAAGTGGCCACAGCCGTCGCGCGTGGAGACCTCTCGCGCAAAATCACCGTCGATGTCAGAGGTGAAATCCTCGAGCTCAAAGACACCATCAACACCATGGTCGATCAGCTGCGTGCCTTTGCTTCCGAAGTCACGCGTGTAGCCCGAGAAGTGGGCACCGATGGCAAACTCGGCGGCCAGGCGCAGGTGCCCGGTGTCGCCGGCACATGGAAAGATCTCACAGACTCTGTGAACTCCATGGCGAGCAACCTGACAGGGCAGGTGAGAAACATTGCCGAAGTTTCAACCGCCATCGCCAGCGGAGATTTGTCAAAGAAGATCACCGTCAACGTCAGTGGCGAAATTCTTCTCCTCAAAGAAACCATCAACACCACCGTCGATCAGCTCAATGCGTTCGCCGGCGAAGTCACCCGCGTGGCCCGCGAAGTGGGAACCGAAGGGAGGCTCGGTGGACAGGCAAACGTTCCTGGTGTCGCCGGAACCTGGAAGGATCTCACCGACTCCGTCAACTCCATGGCCGGCAATCTTACCGGCCAGGTCAGAAACATTGCAGAAGTAACGACGGCCGTTGCCCGCGGCGACTTGTCGCGCAAAATCACGGTTGATGTCAAGGGCGAAATCCTCGAACTCAAAAACACCATCAACACCATGGTCGACCAGCTAAATGCCTTCGCCGGCGAAGTCACTCGCGTCGCTCGCGAAGTGGGCACCGACGGCAAGCTTGGTGGCCAGGCGCAGGTCCCCGGTGTCGCCGGAACATGGAAGGATCTGACCGACAACGTCAACTTCATGGCCAGCAACCTCACCGGCCAGGTACGTAACATCGCCGAAGTTGCCACCGCCATCGCCAATGGCGACCTTTCCAAGAAAATCACGGTCGACGTGCGCGGCGAGATCCTGCAACTGAAGGAAACGCTCAACACGATGGTCGAGCAGCTCCGCTCGTTTGCCGCTGAAGTAACCCGTGTGGCTCGCGAGGTCGGCAGCGAAGGCCGACTCGGCGGCCAGGCCAACGTACCCGGAGTCGCCGGCACATGGAAGGACTTGACCGACTCAGTGAACGCGATGGCCGGCAACCTTACCGCACAGGTCCGCAATATCGCTGAAGTGACGACGGCCGTGGCTCGTGGCGATCTATCGCGCAAAATCACGGTTGATGTCAAGGGCGAAATCCTCGAACTCAAGAACACCATCAACACCATGGTCGACCAGCTCAACGCGTTCGCGGCCGAAGTGACACGCGTCGCCCGCGAAGTGGGGACCGAAGGAAAGCTCGGCGGACAGGCACAGGTACCCGGTGTTGCCGGCACATGGAAAGACTTGACTGACAACGTCAATGTGATGGCCGCAAACCTAACCGAACAGGTACGCGGAATCGTCAAGGTCGTGACAGCGGTCGCAAACGGCGAACTCACCAAGAAACTGACGGTCAACGCAAAAGGCGAAGTTGCAGCCTTGGCTGAAACCATCAATAACATGACCAATACACTCGCCACTTTCGCAGATCAGGTGACAACCGTAGCTCGCGAAGTGGGCGTCGAAGGCCGTCTTGGCGGCCAGGCAAACGTGCCCGGAGCATCCGGAACATGGAAGGACCTGACGGGGAATGTGAACCTGCTTGCCGATAACCTGACCAACCAGGTACGAGCCATCGCCGAAGTAGCTACCGCCGTAACCAAGGGCGACTTGACCCGCTCCATTCAAGTCGAGGCCAGCGGCGAGGTTGCCGATCTGAAAGATAACATCAACACGATGATCGATAACCTCCGACTTACCACCGACCGTAACACTGAACAGGACTGGTTGAAGACAAATCTCGCGAGATTCACCGGCATGTTGCAAGGCCAACGCGAGCTCACCACTGTCGGTCGCATGCTGCTTTCGGAGCTTGCCCCATTGGTTAATGCCCAGCAAGGTGTGCTCTATCAAATGGAGTCGGAAGAGTCGACCAGCATGGTTCTCCTCTCCGCATATGCGACAACTCAAGACGGCCATCTCGAAAGGATCGGAATCGGCGAAGGCCTTATCGGCCAGTGCGCGGCCGAGAAGCGACGGATGCTCATCTCCGACCTGCCAAGCCACACTGTACCGATCCGCTCCGGCTTGTTTGAAGCCACGCCTCGCAATGTGATCGTCTTGCCGGTACTGTTTGAGGATCGCGTGAAAGCGGTAATCGAACTATGCAGTTTGAGCACGTTCACCGCATCGCATCTGGCATTCCTCGAGCAACTTACTTCAAGTATCGGGATCGTCCTCAATAGCATTGAGGCAACCATGCAGACCGAGGGCCTGTTGAAGCAGTCACAGCAGCTTGCCATCGAGCTTCAGACTCAGCAAAAGGAGTTACAACAGACCAATGAGCAGTTAGCCCAGAAAGCTCAACAGCTCGCCGAGCAAAATGCAGAAGTGGAACGCAAGAATCAGGAGATTGAGCAGGCACGCGGAGCCCTCGAGGAAAAAGCCAAGGAACTGGCCCTCACCTCCAAGTACAAGTCGGAGTTTCTGGCCAACATGTCGCATGAGTTGCGCACACCGCTCAACAGCATTCTTGTACTTGGCCAGCAGCTTGCCGAAAATCCTGACGGCAACCTCAGCGCCAAGCAAGTGGAATTTGCGCGCACCATTCATGGCGCAGGCACCGACCTGTTGAACCTGATCAGCGATATTCTCGATCTCTCGAAGATTGAGTCCGGCACGGTTTCAGTCGAAGCGGAAGAGGTGTTCTTCAATAGCTTGATCGAGATGGTTGCGCGTCCCTTCCGGCATGAGGCGGATAATCGCAGGTTGGCATTTGAAATTCACTCTGATAGCCGCTTGGCTCGCAGTTTGGTCACCGATTCAAAACGCCTGCAGCAAGTACTCAAGAACCTGTTGTCAAATGCGTTCAAATTCACTGAACAAGGAGTGGTGCGGCTCTCGGTATCGTCGGCGACCTCGGGATGGACACAGAATCATCCGATTCTCAGCGCAAGCGGCTCGGTTGTTGCCTTTGAAGTTTCGGACACCGGAATCGGCATCCCTTTCGATAAGCAGAGAATCATCTTCGAAGCCTTCCAGCAGGCCGATGCAGGAACCAGCCGGAAATATGGTGGCACCGGATTGGGCCTCGCAATTAGCCGCGAACTGGCGAGCCTGCTCGGAGGAGAGATTCAGCTCATGAGTACGCCTGGAAGGGGCAGCACATTCACTCTCTATCTGCCGCAGACCTATGTCGGCCCTTCTGCTCCGAGCGTTGCAGTAAAGAACGAGTCTTATCACGGATCCCCTTTTCTGCTCCCCATGTCGGCCGCAAGCGCGGTTGAGTTGCACTCCGAGCAAATTGAAGACGACAGGAACTCGCTTGCAGCCCGACGATAGTGTTCTGCTCATTGTGGAGGATGACCTGCATTATGCACGTATTCTCTGCGACCTTTCTCGCGATAAGGGCTTTAAGGTCCTGGTTGCGTCTCGCGGCGCCGATGCATTGGCTTTGGCGCGCGAGTTCCACCCAACCGCCATCTCCCTCGACGTATTTCTTCCCGACATGTTGGGTTGGACTGTACTGAATCACCTGAAACAGGACCCATCCACCCGGCATATTCCGGTGCAAATGTTAACCCTCGACGAAGACCTCCATCACGGTCTTTCTCGCGGAGCATTTTCGTTCGTAACCAAGCCAACAAGCACTGAAGGACTCGAAGCCGCGATTACCCGCATCAAGGAATTCACCAGCCCGCGACGCAAGCGCTTGCTCGTCGTTGAAGATGAACCCGCGCAGCAACTCAGCATCCAGGCTTTACTCGGCTATGACGATATTGATGTGTCTGTCGTCTCCACGGGAGCGCAGGCACTTGAGACGGTTCAGAAGGATTCCTACGATTGCCTGGTACTCGACTTGCGACTCCCCGACATGAGTGGATTCGAAGTGATGGAGCGCCTTCGCGATATTCCATCTCTTAGCGAATTACCGGTCGTTGTCTTCACCGGAAAGGACCTTTCTCCCGAGGAAGACGCAAGGCTCCGCATGTTGGCGCGCAGCGTGATCGTCAAAGACGTGGAATCGCCCGAACGACTGCTCGATGAGACCGCCTTGTTCCTGCATCGCGTTGTGGCCGACCTGCCCCGCGATAAGCAGAATATGCTGGACCGCCTGCACCGTTCCGACGAAGCCCTGGTGGGCAGAAAAGTGCTGATCGTTGACGATGATGTTCGCAACATCTTCGCGCTCAGCAGCGTGCTTGAGCGGCGCGGAATGACCGTGTTGACGGCAGGCACCGGCCGTGAGGCAATCGAAACCATTGAATCCACGCCTGACCTGGGCATCGTCTTGATGGACATCATGATGCCTGAGATGGACGGCTATGAGACCATGCAAGTCATCCGCCAGAATTCAGCATTCCGGCGGCTCCCCATCATCGCGCTTACCGCCAAGGCCATGAAAGGAGATCGTGAAAAATGCCTGGAGGCAGGCGCCTCCGAATATCTGGCCAAACCGGTCAATACTGAACAACTGCTGTCTGCGCTGCGAATGTGGCTGCATCGGTAGATGTCACCCTCGCACTTCAACCGGCTTGTGCCGGCGTTATTCACGCAATCGGCCAAAGGAAAGCATATGAGCGTCAGCGAGAAAGCCAATATCTTAATGGTTGACGATCAGCCCGCGAAGCTTCTCAGTTATGAAGCGATACTGGCCGATTTGGGCGAAAATCTGATCAAAGCAAGATCGGGAAGAGCCGCGCTGGAACAACTCCTGAAGCACGACATCGCCGTGGTGCTGTTGGACGTCAGCATGCCCGAAATCGACGGCTTTGAGATGGCAGACATGATGCGGCAGCATCCGCGTTTTCAAAAAACCGCGATCATTTTCATCTCTGCCGTTCATCTCACGGATCTCGATAGGATCAAGGGATACCAGAGCGGGGCTGTCGACTACATCTCCGTGCCGGTTGTTCCTGAGGTCTTGCGGGCCAAGGTGCGCGTCTTTGCTGAACTCCATCGCAAAACGCGCGAATTGGAGACCCTCAACCAGGAACTCGAACGGCGAGTCGATGAACGAACCCGCCAATTGCAGGAGAGTGAAAACCAATTTCGAACTCTGGCCAACTCGATTCCGCAACTCGCATGGATGGCCGATTCTGAGGGAAAGGTCTTTTGGTACAACCACCGCTGGTACGACTATACCGGGCTGTCGCTCGAAGAATCGCAGGAGTTGGGCTGGAGACAAATTCATCATCCCGAACACGTAGACCGTGTCATGCGAAGCAGCGACCATTCATGGAAAACAGGAGAACCCTGGGAAGATACGTCGCCCATGCTCGGAAAAGACGGCCGGTATCGGTGGTTTCTCTCGCGTGCGGTGCCGATTCGCGATTCGCAAGGCTCGGTTGCTCGATGGTTCGGTACGAGCACCGATATAAGCGATCAGATAGCGGCCGAGGAAAGAATTCGAAATCTCAATGCGCAACTCGAACAGCGCGTCGCAGAACTCGAAACCATCATGCAGGTTCTTCCAGTCGGCGTAGCGGTCGCACATGATCCTGCATGTGACTTCATCACCGCAAATCAAGCTCTGTCTGATCTGCTTGGAGTTGAGGCGGAGGAAAATATTTCTAAGAGCGTGGATGCGGAAGGCGCCGCGCTCTTCGATATGTGCCAGGATGGTCGGGTGCTCACCCTTGAGGAGCTGCCAGTTCAGCGTGCAGTTGCAACGGGAGCGCCCGTCCCCACCGCTGAATGGGAGATTCGTCGCAAAGACGGAAAAGTCATCCAGATTTTGGGCAGTGCAAGCCCTCTCTTCGATGGAGAAGGACAAGTCCGTGGTGCTGTTGGCTCCTTTTTTGATGTAACCGCTCGAAAGAAAATGGAAGACTTGCTGCGCGAGCGCGCAGATCTGCTTGAGTTGGCCTCCGAAGCCATCCTGGTGACGAATAGAGCAGGCGTCCTTCAATATTGGAATGCCGGCGCCGAGGCTTTGTACGGGTGGAATCGAAGCGAAGTGCTTGGCAGGCCTGTTCACGAAATCTTACGGACTGAGTTTCCGATGGAAAAGACAACCATCGATTCGACTTTGCTCAACTTCGGCAGATGGGACGGAAACCTTGTGCAGCATACCCGGGAAGGCCGGGAAATCACGGTAGCAAGTCGCCAGGCATTCAAAATGCAGGCCGACTCCATTTTGGAGATCAACCGCGATATCACCGCACAATTGCATGCTGAGGATGCGTTGCGTCGAACCGAAAGACTGGCCGCCATGGGTCGCGTGGCCGGCATTATTGCGCACGAGATCAACAACCCATTAGAAGCCATTACAAATACATTCTTTCTCCTTCGAAACCACCCTTCTCTTGACGAAGAGGCGCGATACTTTGCCCGGCTAGGCGAGGAAGAACTCTTGAGGGCTTGTCACATCACGAAGCAGACGCTCGGCTTTTATCGCGAGTCACAACACCCAATAAGTGTCTCGATCGTCGAGTTACTCGATGACTTACTCGAGTTACAAGCTCGCCGTTTGCAAGTAAACGGAATCAAGATTGTGAAGAAATATAAATCGAAGGGAATGGTTCGCGGCTTTCCCGTGGAGTTGAAGCAGGTCTTTCTGAATCTGATCGGAAATGCAATCCAGGCCATGCCCGATGGCGGAACGCTTCGCGTGGGTGTCTCCGAGAACCTGGACCGAAAAGGCCAAAATGCGAAAGTAAGCGTTTCAATTTGCGATACCGGTCTCGGCGTCCGCCCGGAACATGCCAAACGCGTATTCGAGCCATTCTTTAGCACCAAAGCAGCCAAGGGAACGGGACTGGGTTTGTGGATCAGCAAAGGAATCATTCAGAAATATGAGGGTTCGATTCATTTCCGAAGCATTCCATTTAACGGCGGCAACATCACGTGCTTCAGGGTGACCATTCCGCGAGTGGAACACCTTGGAGATCCTGAAACATCGATGATTCTCGCTGGGGTTGGGGAAGATGATTCTACGACAAGAGGCGACGTTGACTCAGAGTGAGATAGTGATTCTCTGCGTAGACGATGAGGAGACTCCTCTCACCTTGAGGAAGCTTGTCTTGCAGAGACACGGCTTTCAGGTTGTGACCGCCAATTCCGCTGGCACGGCGATGGAGATGCTGAATTCTTCCCATGTCGACCTGGTTCTTTCTGATCAGTTGATGCCGGGCGGAACCGGAACCGAGTTAGCCCAAAGAATCAAACAGACCCGCCCTGATTTACCGGTTGTGCTGCTATCCGGGGTCAACGAGATTCCCCAGGATGCCCACTTCGCCGATTCGTTCATCAGCAAAGTAGAAGGACCACAGGCGATCTGCCAAAGAATATTGGGAGTTCTGGCACAACGCGGCCACGCTCTATAAACTACTCACGAACGACACACTGCATTCTGCTGCGCCGAATAGAGAAGGCCTGATGTGTTTCCTGCCCGATCAGGGGTCGGGCCGGCTGGACGTTGGCGTGAGAGTGCGGCGTTGTGCTGTGACCTCGTGGGAAGCGGCACTTGCGAACTCAGTCCTGAGCCGCTAGATTGGGCAGTCGGGGATTTGGCCGACAAATGCTTCAAGCAAACCACTCGATCCAAAGGAAAGTCATGAACCGGCGTAAATTTCTTGGCGTAACATCCGCTGCCATTCTCGCCCAGGGTCTTCATTCCTCCGCATCACTGGCTCAGGAAAGCCCACGGTCCATTAAACCCATGGCGCTGGGTCTGCTCGTAAGTCCCTTCGGATCTCCCGAGGCCACCATTCGGCGGGTTCACGACCTTGGCTTCTCCAACTGTTTTCTCTCCCTCGACGGATACATCAACGGCTTCACGCCCGCGGTCGCCTCGCAGCTTCGAGATCTGCTCGCAAAGTACGAAGTAACCGCCACCACAGTCGAGGTAGTCGGGCCGCCTCCGCTGGTGTGGGACTTCATGCAAGGACCAACCACAATTGGTTTGGTTCCTCCCAAGACCCGCGCCGCTCGTATCGATGCTCTTCGCCAGGTCTCGGATTTCGCCAAGTCGCTCGGCATCTCCCAGGTGCAAACCCACTGCGGATTTATCCCCGAAGATCCGGCTGATCCTTTGTATCCTGGCGCCGTTGAAGCCATCCGCACCGTCGCGCTGCATTGCCAGGGCAACGGGCAGTATTTCCTGATGGAGACCGGCCAGGAAACTCCAACCACCATGTCGCGCATGATTCACGATGCGGCCATGCCCAACCTTTCTGTTGGACTCGATACCGCCAACCTCATCCTCTACGGCAAGGCCAACCCGGTTGACGCCGTGGACATTCTTGGACCGCACGTGCGCAGCATCCATGCGAAGGACGGTCGCTGGCCCACCGACCCGAGCAAGCTGGGCGAAGAAGTGCTTATTGGAAATGGGCTCGTTGATTTCAAAGCGGTGTTCACCAAGCTTCACCGCCTCGGCTATGCCGGCGCCGTCACCATCGAGCGCGAAACTTCGGGGCCGCAGCAGATCGAAGATGTCCGCCAAGAAAAGAACTATCTCGAGCGGATTCTCCAGGAAGTGCTTGCCTGATCGCAGGAAGATCCGAATGCATGAATCAACGGAACGCGAGGTAATATGAACCGTCGACAATTTCTCCAGACAGGATCGGAAGCCGCTTCAGCCATGCTTCTTTTGAAGGCACACACGGCGTTTGGCTACCAGGCCAACTCCGCCATACGGCACGGCCTGCTGGGCTGCGGGAATCGCGGTACTTCTGTCGCCACTTCGTTCGCGCAAAACACATCGGCCCAGGTTGTGGCGCTTGCCGATCTATTCCCCGATCAGCTCGCAGCTGGGCATGACCATTTCAACAAGGTGAACGCGGATCTGGGCCATTCGGCTATCGACGACAGACTGCTTTTCCGCGGCCCTCACGCGTTTGAGCAGCTCGCCGCCTCGCCTGACGTCGACTTGATACAGATTTCGACGCCGCCATTCTTTCATGTGCAACACCTTGAAGCCGCTGTAGCCTCGGGCAAGCACGTCTATTGCGAAAAGCCGGTCGGCATCGACATTCAGCAGGCCAACCATGCGCTCGAAATCGCGAAGCGTGTCAAGGCCGTGCAAAGCGTCGATGTAGGATTCCAATGCCGCAGCGCACCACCCATTGCCGCCATCGCAGAAAGGATCAAGGGCGGTGCGCTGGGAAAAATCGCCGCCGTCTCCGGCAGTTACAACGCGCCGGCATCTGTTGAAAAGACGCACCCCGGGATCACTCCCGATGAGTATCGACTGCGTAACTGGCTCTGGGATCGTGCGCTTTCGGGCGACATCCTCGTTGAGCAGAATATCCATATCATCGATCTTTGCAACTGGATGCTCGGAGCTCGTCCGGTCAAGGCAACCGCGTCCGGAGGCCGGAACATTCTCACCCACTACGGTGATATATGGGATAACTACCAGGTCGACTTTACTTACCCGGGGAACGTTCACTTATCCTTCTCGTCGACGCAGTTTGGTAACTATGGCCATTTCGATGCCGGCCTTCGGCTTTTCGGAGCAGATGGGTCCGCTACCGTCCCTTACTCCGGACCGGTTCAGATTACCGGTGCACAGCCTTGGGCGTGGCAGGAGTCGACAAACACGGCACCCGGTTCAGGGCAGTTCGCAGCCAATGGTGCATTCAGCGACAACCTCGCCTTTGCTGATCGGGAGAAGGAGCGCACCTTTATCGACAGCATCACGTCCGGACAGTTTCACAATCAAATCGCGGCCGGCGTCGAAACGGCACTCAGCTGCATGCTTGGCCGCATGGCCGGATATCAACATCGCGAGGTAACCTGGGAAGACCTGCTCGCGCACGGAGAGAACTACCAGCTCGGATTCAGCCTCGACCAGTTTGCGTAATTGAATGTAGAGTGCAATCAGGATTCAATCGAACTCCGAAGCCCGGTGCATCTGAAAGTTTCAGTCGTCCGTTCTCTGGCACAGGCTCATCCAGCAGAAGTGGTGTAAACATCGGAACGACCTTGTCCGCGTGCGGCGCCATCATTAGAAACTCCGAGAATGGACTATTGTGGCGCGTGATGGTGAAGTGATAGCTATACACGCTCGATCCATGCGGCACCACGAGCACTCCGCGCGAATCGGCCAGCGCCGATATCTTCATCAGCTCCGTGATTCCGCCACACCAGCCCACGTCAGGCTGAAGGATGTCGGCGCACTCCATCTCAAGAAGCATGCGAAAGCCCATGATTCCAGCTTCATGCTCGCCTGTACTTACCAGCATCCCGCGCGGTACCTTCTTTTTCAACTCCGCATAGCCCCAGTAGTCATCGGGCAACAGGGCTTCCTCGATCCACTTCAAGTTGTAATCGGCCGCGGCCTGCGCCAATCGAACAGCGTAGTCGAGATCGAGGCTCATCCAGCAGTCATACATGAGCCAGAAATCCTCGCCGACTCGCGATCGCATGGTGGCCAATAATTCAAGGTTCTTCGCCAACCCTTCATCGCCTTCTGCAGGGCCATGATGAAGAGGCAATTTCCCGCCGATGAATCCAAGTTGCTTTGCGATGTCCGGACGGGCGCCCGTAGCATAAAACACCAGCTCTTCCCGAATAGCGCCCCCGAGAAGCTGATAAACAGGCTCCTGGCGAAGCTTACCCAGCAGATCCCACAACGCAAGATCGACGCAACTGATTGCATTCAGCGCCAGGCCCTTGCGCCCATAGAAGAGTGTGGACAGGAACATCTGTTCCCAGATCTTCTCGATGTCCGCAGCGTCCGCTCCCACAATAAATCGGGAGAGATGCCGTTCGACAATCCACGCTGCTGGCTCGCCGCCAGTCGTCACCGCAAAGCCGGTTACACCGTTATCTGCTTCGATCTCCACAACCAGGGTGCCCAGTACATTCAACCCGAAAGATTGACGGCTGGCGCGATATTCAGGAAACTTCGCCATCGGCGTCGCGACGTGGTCGTCGATCCAATGGTCGTTGCCTTGATCGTGATAATCGGCGCCACCACCTTGAACATAGTACGCGCGCACGCTGCGAATCTTGGTTGCTGCCATTGATGTTTCCTTTTTCATCCAAGCTGGATTGGCCGGTTGTTTCAGTTCATTCGGTGCGATGGTGCGAGCGACCGGGTTTGGTCAACGCGATCAAGCCGGCATTGAGCACTGTAAGTCCCGCTAACAGATACAATCCCGCACGTTGGGAGTGAAAGTACTCGTCGGTCAATACCTTCACATTGGGCGCGAGAAATCCACCCAAATTGCCCGTGCCGATCAAAGCGATTCCTCCGGCTGCGGCGCGATCTGCCAGGTAGCCCGTAGGGAAAGTCCAGAACAGCGGTTGCACCGCAATGAATCCGGAAACAGCAATCGAAAGCGTGACCAACCCCAGGCGCGGACCAGCCGTAGGAAACGCGAAGCTGGCACAGCCTGCAACAAACAGCGTCAAGGCAGCTAATTGACGATGCGTACCCCGCTTATCTGCGAATCGCGGCAACAGGTAAATTGCAGCCAGCGCACAGAGCCACGGTATTGCTGACATCAGGCCCACTTCAAGCCCCGTAGGCTTGTGCATTAACGCAGAAATCTCTGTCGGGAGATAGAATATCGCGCCATAAGTGCTCATCTGAATCAGGGTATAGATGAGCACGAAGCGCATAACTCGAAGATCGCGCAGCATGGGCACAATCTTTGCGGGACCGATAGCTCGCCGGTCAGTCTCTTCGCTTGCCAGGGCATCGGTCAGCGCCTGTCTCTCTCTGGCTGGGAGCCACGTGGCGTTGGATGGCTTGTTATCCAGATACCAGAACGATGAGGCTCCTAAGGCAACAGCCATGAACCCTTCCACGAGAAACATCCACTGCCAATTCTGCAATCCGCCCCATGGATGCATATCAAGCAACAGACCCGAAAGCGGACCGCCAACAATCAAAGCAATCGGCACTCCCAAATAAAACAAGCCAAGCATACGTCCTCGAACGCGATTTGGGAACCAATAAGTCAGATACAAAATCGAGCCCGGAAAGAATCCCGCTTCGGTTACTCCCAGAAGCAGCCGCAATAAGTAGAACGATGCACTGCCCTTCACCAGCATCGTCGCCATCGATACCAGCCCCCAACTGACCATGAGAAAGCCGAGCCACAGCTTTGCGCCGATCTTGTGCAGGGCCAGGTTGCTGGGAAATCCGCACAACGAGTAACTGATAAAAAATAGGCCTGCGGCCAGAGCATAAGCGCTCTCTGAAATGCCGACCGATGTATGGAGCGCTTGTTTTGCAAAGCTGATGTTCGCCCTGTCAAGAAATGAGACCACATACATCAGCATCAAATAAGGCGCCAGCCGCTTTAGCGCCCGCGAGACCGCCCGATCCAGCTCACTTCGCGACGAGGCGGGAAGGAGGTCCGCGCTCTGCCCGGAAATTGGCTGAATTGAATGCATCCTGGATCATCAACTCCTGATCGACTCGACTTGTTGACATTGCGCAATCAGTATCCACGAGCGGTCAAACGGCAAGGGCAGGCTGGTCGGGCTTCCTCGGGCGCCACTTATATGCGGCAATCGAGTTTTTCCAAAAATACTTCTCCGCCGCTCCAGGCGACTTCCGCGAGATATATCCCTTCACAATCGAAATCGTATCCGGGAACGGAGCGACGTGATCGCTGTTAGGCCAATCGCTTCCAAAAAGGATGCGGCCTTCCCCAAACACATTCCAGATCGCGTCCAGCGGTCCTTGATAATAGCCGGGATCCTTTACGACCTTCCCATTTACCACGACCGGAATCTCTGAAAGCTTTACAAACACATGCGGATTCTCGCCAAGCCGGTGCAGATTTGCCTCATATTCTTTCCGCGCAGCATCTTCTGTCGGAATCGGAGCATGAGGAAGATGATCAATGACAATGCGCAAGCCGTCGACCCGGTTAGAAACTTCGAGGATTGCGCGAATCAGCGACGGATCGGGGTTTGCACTCTCAAACACCAGCCCTGCTTGAGAGAGAGCGTTCAGTCCGTCCATGAATCCCGGCTTTTTGAGATCGACTGCAAGATCGCGGTTCCAGAGATTGCCATAGCGAAATCCAAGGAACAGGGGGTTGGCATGCAGGCGTTCCAGATCGCCCAGGTAAGCCGGTGTCCCGGGAACCAGGTCCCCGACAATGCCCACAATAACCGGATGATTTGCGGCGACGTTAAGGAGCCATTCATTGTCAGTAGCCAGCGGACTGGCTTCGATCGCAATCGCGCCCACCACCCCAAACTTCGCACTCATGGCCACGTAGCGCTCCGGCGTGGAGGGCTTGTAAAGGACCGCATCGTCCTTTTCAGGCCAGGGAACGCCTCCGGGCCGAGAGGGATCAAACAGATGGATGTGCGCGTCGATGATCCGGTGGTGGTTCGGTTCAGGCTGGGCCACTCCACTGCGGCCTATAGCCAAAGCTCCTGCACCATAAGCAGCCAATTTCAGTAGGTCACGACGCTGCATGACGACCTTTTCCTTTGGAGACTGGGAAGCAAGCGAGTCTGGGTACACCCCAATATACAATTTGGACATCCCGATGCAAGAATCCCCGAGCGTGCTGAATCGGCATCGCCCCATCGCATGAGGAGCCCTTTGTGTTTCGTCTCCCGATCATTTCGGCCCTGAGCATCTCGTCCTTGACCATCGCTCTCATCGGCGCTGGACCAGCCATCGCCCAAGCCCCCGCTGCACCACCCGCATCCACGCACCCTATCCGCCCCACCCCGCCCACTCGCGATCCCAGGACATCTGGCTATGTCAAGGCCAAGGAATTGCCCGACGGCGTCAATCCACCCGACACCGCCGATGGAAACTTCATCATCGGCCCCACGCACAATCCCGCTCCGGAGATGCTCGAGCGCGACGGTATGCCGCACGGAACCGTGTATGAGTTCACCATGAATTCGACGGACAGCAAAATCTATCCAGGCATCGCGCGCGAGCCCGATACGTGGGTCACTGTCGATCCCGCCGATCCGGCCAAACCCGTGGTCACCACCAGCCACCCCGCGCCTTATGTTCGGCGGGTGACGGTCTACGTCCCCCAACAATATGTCCCTGGCACAGCGGCGCCTTTCATCGTAGGAGCAGACGGGCCCGACAAAGCCTTGTTCACGGCTCTCGACAATCTCATCGCCGAGCATCGGGTTCCCGTCATGATCGCCATCTCCATCGGGAATGGCAGCGGCGACGCCCAGGGCAGCGAACGCGGCCTGGAATACGACACCATGTCAGCCAAGTACGCGGACTTCGTGAGAAACTGAGGTGCTGCCTCGCGTGGAGTCGCAATACCATGTCAAGCTGACCAAAGATCCCGACGGTCGGGCGACAATGGGCGGCAGTTCCGGCGGCTCGTGCGCCCTCATCATGGCTTGGTACCGCCCCGATCTATACCACCGCGTTCTGACTTATTCGGGAACTTATGTGAACCAACAGTGGCCCTATAACCCGCAGACTCCGCACGGCGCGTGGGAATTTCATGAACACCTCATTCCCAACAGCCCGCGCAAGCCTCTGCGCATATGGATGGAAGTCGGCGATAAGGATCTGCTCAATCCGAACGCCATGCACGACAACATGCACGATTGGGTCGTCGCCAATGAACAAATGGCCAAAGTGCTGGCTGCAAAACACTATCATTATCAGTTTGTCTTTGCTCGAAACGCCGGCCACACTGACCGCGCCGCCAAGTTACAAACCCTTCCCGAGGCTCTCGAATACGTCTGGCGAGGATATCCCATCGACAAATCAAAAAATTGACCTGGAGAATTGTCTAACTCCCAATGTCCTGCCAGTAAACTTTCCGCGATTACACTGAAGAAGCACAGCATTCGAGGGTGATGAGCACAGCCATCGAATTTCGCGACCTCTCCTTTGCGACTCCGCAAGGCCGTGTGCTGCTCGATAACATTTCGCTCGCGATCGAAGAAGGAACCACCACCGCCATCCTCGGGCGCAGCGGCTCGGGAAAAACTACCCTGCTGCGCACCGTCAACCGTCTCGTCGAGCCCACCAGCGGCGACGTGCTGGTCCATCAAAAGAGCGTCCATACAGCCAACCTTATCGCCCTGCGACAGAGCATCGGCTACGTCATCCAGGAGACGGGCCTTTTCCCACATTTCAATGTGCAACGCAACGTTGGCCTCGTGTTGGAAGCGCAGGGCCGGCCTCGCGACCAGCGTGAGGGCCGCAGTCATACGTTGCTCGAAGCAGTTGGGCTCAACCCTGCTACCTTTGCCCATCGCTTTCCGCACCAGTTGTCCGGGGGTCAGCGCCAGCGTGTCGGTCTGGCCCGCGCTCTGGCCGCCGAACCGGATGTTTTGTTGATGGACGAGCCCTTCGGCGCGCTCGATCCACTGACACGGGCCGAAATGCAGGACATGCTCCGCGACCTGCTTGGTCGCCTCAAGAAGACGGTACTATTGGTGACTCACGATCTCGATGAGGCTCTCTTCCTCGCTCATCGCATCGTATTGCTGAGCGAAGGCAAGCTGCTCGCAAACCTCTCTCCGGAAGAATTCATTTCTTCGCGGAATGCTGAAATTCAGGCATACATCAGAGCCTTTCATCGCGGCGAGCGAAACATTGTCCCCCACAACGCACCGGCGGAGAAGCAGGCATGAGCACGGGCTTCCTGACTGAATACGGCAGCGAAATCGCCACGCTCACAGTCGAGCATCTCTGGCTGTCCGGGGCTGCGATGCTGTTCGCCACCGCAATTGCCGTGCCCGCGGGCATCTGGCTTACGCGATCGCCGCGATGGGCAAAGCCTGTCATCGGCCTCGCCAATGTTCTGCAAACCATTCCTTCACTCGCCATGTTCGGCTTTCTCTTGCCATTGCCGTGGCTAGGAGAGCGCGCCGCACGCATCGCGATCGTTGCTCTCACCGCCTACGCTCTTTTGCCCATCCTGCGTAATACCTATGCGGGAATTCGCGGCATTGATGGCTCAATCATCGAAGTCGCCAGGGCGCTTGGACTCACGGATTCGCAGCGTCTTTTTAAGGTTGAACTACCTCTCGCCACGCCTTTCATCCTCGCCGGTCTCAGAACTGCAACGGTCACCTGCATCGGCATCGCCACCATTGCCGCAGCCGTTGGCGCCGGTGGGCTGGGCGAGCTTATCTTCCGCGGTGTCGCCTCGGTCGATAACCGGCTTGTTCTTGCCGGTGCTATCCCTGCCGCACTCCTGGCCCTCGCGGCTGACGCAGCGCTGGGATGGCTCGAACATTGGTTCACGGTGCCCGCGCAATGATGCGCCGCACGTTGCTCTCTGTCACAAGCGCGCTTTGTATTCTCCTTGCAGCGTGCTCTCCTCCGCGGGCAAATCATCCCGTGATTGGCGCGAAGAACTTCACTGAACAAGTAGTCCTCGGCGAATTACTCGCGCAGGAAATCGAGGCTAAATCCCATCTCAAAGTGGAGCGCCGCTTCTATCTCGCAGGCAGTTACATTTGCCAACAGGCATTAGTCTCCGGGCGAATCGACGCCTACGTGGAATACACCGGGACTGCGCTGACCGCCATCCTCAAGCAGCCCCTCGATCGCAACCCCCAGTCTGTTCTCGGGACCGTCCGCAGCCTCTATGCATCCCGCTATGGCATCACTGTCGGCCCACCCCTTGGTTTTGAAAACACGTTCGCCATGGTGATTCGCGGCGACGACGCGCGCAGGCTTCACCTGACCACTCTGAGCCAGGCAGCTCAGTACACGCCTCAATGGCGCCTTGGAGTCGGCTATGAGTTTGAGGAGCGCCCCGACGGCCTTCCTGGTTTGAGCAAGGCCTATGGCCTCCGATTCGCGGGCCCACCACGGGTCATGGATCTTGGCCTGCTCTATCGCGCCCTCAACGCGCACCAGGTCGATATGATTGCCGCCAACTCCACTGACGGGCCTATTCAGGCCTTCGGGCTCACTGTCCTTGAAGACGATCACCATTATTTTCCGCCCTACGTGGCCGTTCCATTGGTGCGCGATGAGTCTCTCCGGCGCTGGCCCCAGATTCAGACTGCGCTCAACGCCCTCGCTGGAAAAATCACGGCCGATGATATGCGCACCATGAATGAGGCTGTCGACGGACAGCACCGCGATCCAGCCGATGTGGTCCGGGAGTTTCGCATGAAAAAGGGCCTTTGAAGGAACGCGCCGAGTTGCTGGTTAAATTCATCTCGATCCCGTCCGATTCGGACAGGTGGACAAGTTCGCCGGAATCGGTGGATAATCGTCCCACGATATCGAGTAACATCCTGATCAGGCCGCCTAATTGCTCGGTCTGATTCAGAACCCCGGCCTGACATGGCGCAATTGACGTAGAGATTCTTTTCCGTTCTCGACCGAATTGGATCGCCGCTCAAAAATCGAATGAAGATGACCATCACAGCGAAATTCGTCCAGGAACTCAATCGCGCGCACGCACTCCGCCACGTCTCCGAAGGCATAACCATGCTCGATCGAGCCGAAGCGGCTTGGGCAAAGCTCCTCCCGAGTGATCCCCATGTGACCGAGTTACTGCTGCTGATTGCGCAGTGGATTGACGTCGGATACCGCGACCACCATCTGCTCGACTCGATCCTCAAGAGATTTCCGGTCGAGTCCCGGCGCAAGTTGTCGCTCGACGACTACCTTCGTCTGCGCATGGTCGAAGCATTCCGGGCACTCAGTGCTGAAGAGGTCGACACGGCCATTGAGACGCTCGATTTCGTTCTCAAAGCAGAGAGCGGGGCCGCCGAGGAACACCTCGTCACGCTCGCACATTTCTGGAAAGGCCGTGCACACCGGAAAAAAGGCGAATACGAACTGGCTCTACAGGAAATCGTGCGTTCGCGCGAACTCTCACAGAAATCGCGCGACAATACCATCTTTACCGCGGTCATTCAAATTCACGAGGCCTGGCTGCAGTTCCAGAAAGGCCTGAAAAAAGATGCTCTGCGCCTGCTTTCCCACGCCGAATCCGTTCTCAGAGAGACAGATCATTATCTGGCTCTCGGTAACATCGAGTCGGCACGCGGTCGTATCGTGCGGCGCGCCGGAGAATACGCCAGGGCGCTTGAACATTTCGACCACGCCATCGCCATCTACTCCGCGGGAAATCCCAATCATCGCAATCTCGCCCGAACCCTGGTGAACGCCGCCTATGTGAAGCGGCTTCTCGCCTTGCAGATAAAGAAGAGAATCGACGCCCGCGCGCACAAATCAAATCCGGCCAGAGGCGCCGGCAAACCCACGCCGTCGCCAAATAGCCCGGCAGCCCTTCGTGCCCGCTACCAACAACTCTGCCAGGAGGCGATGCTCCAGTTGCAGCGAGCGCGCGAAATTTATACGCTCCACGGCCACTCCGGCGGTCTCGGTGCGGTCATTGTCAATTCCGGATATCTCCATCTCGATGGGGGAGATATCGACCGCGCAGCCTTCGAAGCGATGGAGGCATATCGCCTCGGCCATGAGAAAAATGATCAAATCCTCATGGCCCGCGCGCGTGTCTTGCTCACCACGACTGAGAACGCCCGCATTGAAGAGCAACTCGGCGAAGACGTCGATACCGCGCTCCACGCGAACAATGCGAAGCAATTCAGCGATGAGGCTTTGACACTGGCTAAACACACGCAGAATCGCCGCCTGCTCGCCGCGGCCTACATCGCATGCGGCATGACCGCAGCCAACGAATTTTTCCAGGAGTGGGAACTGGCCAAGCGTTGCGCAGCCGCCGCGACCGACTTGATTGGAGCGGGAGAAAACGACCATCTTGTGGACGATCTCGCCGCGTTGAAGTCGCATATCATGCAGGCTTCCGGCATCAACGACACGCTCAGAGGATGGTCAGAGGGAATGGTTGGCGAGAAAACCTTTCAACAAGTCACCGAGGAATTCGCTGAAATCGTAATCCCCAAGGTCTGGTTGCGCGAGGGCAGAAAAATCTCGCGTGTCGCCGAATGTCTGTCCGTCTCACCGAAAAAGGTTCGCCGCATTCTCCGAAGTGCCGGATTCCTCGACACATTCGGTTCGGTGACAGATCAGTAGGCAAGATATCGTAGGCGGTCGCTCCTCGATCGTTCCAAATTAGCAGTGGCCAATTGTACCCCCGGCGCGTCGCTCGCGATTCATTTTTTGTTGATTCCATTGTGGTAGCTTGGTTAACGGGAGTAGTAAAGCACAATGTCTTCCATTACCTCGTTTATCAAGCACCACTATCGCCATTTCAACGCCGCCGCGCTGGTTGACGCGGCCAAAGGCTACAACGAGCACCTCGCCTCCGGCGGCAAAATGTTCGTCACCATCGGCGGCGCCATGAGCACCGCCGAGCTCGGCCTCTCGCTCGCCGAGATGATCCGCCAGGACAAGATTCACGGCATCAGCTGCACCGGCGCCAATCTCGAGGAAGACGTCTTCAACCTCGTCGCTCACGACTTTTACGAGCGCGTGCCCCACTACCGCGACCTCACCCCCGCCGACGAAGCCAAGCTGCTCACCCGCCACATGAACCGCGTCACCGACACCTGCATCCCCGAGATGGAGGCCATGCGCCGCATCGAGAACGAGGTGCTCAAGGAGTGGGTCCGCGCCGACCAGGCCGGCGAGCGCTTCTTCCCGCACCAGTTCATGTACAAGATTCTGCTCTCCGGCGATCTCGAAAAGTCCTACCAGATCGATCCCAAAAATAGCTGGCTGCTCGCCGCCGCGCAGAAAAATCTGCCCATGTTCGTTCCCGGCTGGGAAGACTCGACCCTCGGCAACATGTACGCCGGCCACTGCATCTCGCGGCGACGTGAAGAAGGTCCACACCGTCCGCACCGGCATCGAGTACATGATGGAGCTGGCCGAGTGGTACACCGAGACCACCGCGAAAACGCCGCTCGGCTTCTTCCAGATCGCCGGCGGCATCGCCGGCGACTTCCCCATCTGCGTCGTGCCCATGCTGCACCAGGATCTGCAGCGCGAGCACGTGCCGCTCTGGGCCTACTTCTGCCAGATCAGCGATTCGACCACCAGCTACGGCTCCTACTCCGGCGCCGTGCCCAACGAAAAAATCACCTGGGGCAAGCTCGGCGAGAACACGCCCAAGTTCATCATCGAGTCCGACGCATCGATCGTCGCGCCGCTGATCTTCGCCTACGTGCTGGGCTGGTAACATCCAGGCTCGCTCCATACAGGCCGAAGGGCATGGGATCCAATCCCATGCCCTTCGTGCGAAACGAAACGACTCGCAATTCAACGGCCAGCCGTCACTTCTCCGGAATCACCACAAACGGCCCCGGCATCTCCCCGCCCTCAAACGCGGCCTGGCCCACCGCAGGTATCCCAATCTCCCACTCCGGCCCGGCAAGCTCCGGCATCGGCTTTGCCTGGAACAGCTTCTTGCACTGCCGCGCCGTCCACCGCGCCCACCGCTTCGACTTCTTGCGCCGCGCGCTGTCGGTCGAGATGCCCGTGCCCGCGTACATCTGCCGGTAGAGCTTCGACAGAAAGATGAATGCGATCCGCGCGCTCAGGTTCGGCGTGCAGGCCGACCGCTGCCAGATCGCGCTCCAGTTATAGAACCTGTCCCACACCTTCTGCGTGCGCTCCCGAATCTCGTCCGAGCTCATCGGTCGGATGCGGCGTAAACATCTTCGGCCGCACCTCGGTCGGAATCATCCAGTAGCGCGTGATCGGCACATCGCCCACCATGGTCGGATCTTTGCGACTGCTCCTTCTCCCAGCGCCCAAAATCCACCGTGCCCGGAAACGGCGTCATCATCACGAACTGCGCAAAGGTGACGCCCGCCTTCAGCGCCATCTCCACCGTCGCATCGAAGGTCGCCGGCTTGTCCGTCGGCAGTCCGAAGATGAACGAGCCCAGCACATGCACGCCGTGCTGCTTGAAGGTCTGCAATTGCTTGCGCCAGCGCCTCGCCGGAGTAGTTCCAGTCCTTGAAGACCGCCTTCAGCCCCTCCGGCGTCACCGCCTCAACGCCCACCAGCGCGCCCTTGATGTTGGCCTTCCGCATCGCGTCCAGATAGTCGCCGTCTTCGCCCGCTTCCATCGTGATCTGGGTAAAGAACACCATGTCCTTGGGCAGCTTGGCCAGCTCTTCCATCAGTTGAAAGCGCTCCGCGCGAATCGCCGTCAGCTCTTCCAGCTTGGCGGTAGTTGTTCTGCTCGCGGGCCAGCCGCAGATCGGTCAGCGTCACCGGATAAAAGTTGTCGTCGGCCAGCGCGATGAAGCGAAACCCGAGCCGCCGCAGCTCGACAATCTCGTCGATCACGCTTTGAAACTTTCGCTGCCGCGGCTTCTGCCCATCGGTGCGCCACACGCTGCAAAACGAGCAGTGCTTCGGGCATCCGCGAATGGTCTGCACCGAGGCCCACATGTACTTTTCCGGGTCCATCAGGTCCCAGCGCGCCGGCCAGGAACTGGCTGCCCTCAATGCGCCCGCCTTCGTAGATCCGCTCCGGCTTGCCCGCCAGGCAATCGGCAACCACCTTGCCCCAGGCAACGTCGCCGTCGCCCTTCACCACCGCGTGGGCTTCGCCGCGTTCGAGCGCCTCTTCAGGAAACAGCGTGGCGTGAATGCCGCCATACACCACCCACGCGCCGCGGCTCCGCGCCATCCGGCCCACCTGGTAGCCGCGCAGCGCGTTGCCGGTGTGCACGCTGATGCCCACAATGTCGCCGGGCTGGATCGTCTCCGGCACAATCTGCTCCAGCGACTCATCCACGAGAATCGGATCGCCCGCGATCTGCGGCGTAGCCGCCGCAAGCACAAATAACCATCGCGGCGTGATGACGGCCGTGCCAAAAGAATTGTCGCTTGGATTTACAAGATGAACGCTCATGAATTCCAACCTCTCTCGTGCAGGTACGCTAGCCACTACGGTGGGTTCGAGAGCGTCTGCGCAAGGGGCGCGAGTGCCGATTGGGAGCCGTTCTGAGGCTTGTGTCTAATATCATACATAGCGCTTGCGAAATGGGACATCTCTCGCGGTTAATAAATGCGTTGCGCCATCCGATACCCTGCAGGAGAGAGAGGAACAGACCGTCGGGGAAGCGGATGTTTATTCAAGAAAATAATGACTTAGATCAGATTTGTCTCGCGGCACCGCGAGGCATTTACACGGAACTCACGCGGCTGCACTCCTCCACCGGGATCGGAACCTGCTCCACAATTTCCAGCCCAAATCCCTCCAGCGCCGGAATGTGCATGGGCGTATTCGAAAGCAGGCGAATGCGCTGGATGCCCAGATCGGAAAGAATCTGCCCGCCAAGACCGATGGCGCGCAGAATGCGCCCGCTGCGCTCCTGCGATCCTTCGCGCGAGCGCAGTTCCTGGTGCAGGATCAGGCGCGATGCCACCGCTGCGGTCTCGCCGGCGAAATCGCCGCGCCTCCCGGCTCAAAAGGAGACGGATCATTCGGCGTATGGTCGATCTCGAATCCGCGCGAGGTATTGTGCAGGTAGAGCATCGCGCCGCATCCCTCCTCGGCGATCATGCGCATCGACTGGTCGAGAGTCTCGCGGCAGCGGCAGTCGGCAGAGAACACATCGCCCGCCGTGCAGCGTGTGTGCACCCGCACCAGAACCGGATGCGTGCAGGGTGGCCGCGACGCGCCCGCTCTCCCTGCAGGACAGCCGGCCCGTCGTGAAATGCGGGACACGCGGGGCAAAGGTCGCCGCGCACCAGCGCGATGTGGCTCTCGCCGCCGTTCACTTCGCTCTCATAGGCAATCATCCGGAATTCGCCGTAGCGCGTCTGGATGCGGCTCTCGCCCGCGCGCACGATGTAGCGCTCATGGCGCAGCCGGTAGCGGATCAGCTCGGCCACCGTGAGAATCAGCAGTCCGTGCTCCTTGCAAAACGGGATCAGGTCGGGAATCCGCGCCATCTCGCCGTCGTCGCGCATGATTTCGCAGATCACGCCGGACGGATTCAGTCCCGGCCATCCGCGCCAGGTCGACTGAGGCCTCGGTTTGCCCGGCACGCACCAGCACGCCGCCCTTGCGCGCGCGCAGCGGAAAAATATGTCCCGGCCGGGCCAGATCGCTGTAAGTTGACGCCGGATCGATTGCGGTTCGAATCGTGTGCGCGCGGTCCGCGGCCGAAATGCCTGTGGTCACACCCTCGCGCGCCTCAATCGTCTCCGTAAACGCCGTGCCAAACCGCGACGAGTTCTGCTGCGTCATTGGAAACAGCCGCAGGTAGTCGGCGCGCTCCTCGGTCAGAGTCAGGCAGATCAGGCCGCGCCCATAGCGGGCCATGAAGTTGATCGCCTCCGGCGTCACATGCTCCGCGGCCAGCGTCAGGTCGCCCTCGTTCTCGCGGTCCTCGTCGTCCACCACGACTACCATGCGCCCGGCGCGAATCTCCGCAAGCGCTCCAGGAACGTCGGTGAAAGGAAGCTCAATGGTGCGTGCAGTATCAGGCATAGCGACCATCCTATTCTCGCCCAGTCTGCTCTAAACAGCAAAAGCGCCGCTCGAAAGCGGCGCTTTTGCCAATTACTGCAGATGAGCCTACAGCGTGGATTCGATCTCAAAGCCCCAAGCCTCTAGAAGAGCCTCTGGGATGTACTTTGAGTTTTTGTTCCGGCGAGCCCACTCCCGCAAGCGAGTAGAACGGATGTATTGATCCGGGGTGAGCTTGAACTCCTTCACAATCTGCTCGAAGGAGGTCACTGTGGGCACAACTGGGCCGATGGGCTCAGGCTTGCCCCAATTCGGATTTCCACGACGCTTTGCCATTGAATCAGTGTCCTTTAGAAGGATTTTGACGAACGGTTACATCCTCAGGACATAGGGCGGGGATCCTGTGATCCCTGAGGGAAATACCAGAGTCTTATTTTAAGTATTTTTTCTTCAAAAATCAATAGCAAAACGCTATCATCCGAAGGAAAAACGAGCATTTCACCGCAACCCGTGAATCCGGCTCATCTCGCTGAGTTCGAAATTCTTAAAGGGTCTTCTTCGCCGGATCCAACCTGCCGGCCCAGGGGTACCGCGCTCAAAACTGGCTCTTTTCCACCCCCAGGTGGCACGATACTCTTATGATAACAAACCGCCGGTTCCTGGGATGCGCTCTTTTGCTCCTGGCCCTTGGACCGGTTTCGTGCCAAGCCGTAGAGTTGAAAGTCAGCCGCGACGCGCTCCAGCGCACCCTGAAACAACAGCTTTTCAGCGCCCCGGACGGCCGCTACTTCCTCAAAGGAAACTCCAAATCGGCCTGCGCGGTCTATACCAACGACGCTCAGCTCAGTTTTACCGCCGACCGCATCCTTGTTCGCATCAAAACCCACGCGCGTCTCGGCACATCCATGGGCGGCGCTTGTCTCGGTGTCTCCCTCGCACCCACCGCGGAGGTTTCCCTCGCGCCCTACGGCGAGGGCGAATCCATCGGCTTCCGAGACGCCCAGGTGGTCAAAGTAAGTGACCAGAGGGAACTGAACTTCCTCCTCATGCCTTTCCTCAGCCACCAGATCCCTTCGAGCATGAAAGTGGATGCCGCCGATCTGCTCCGCAAAGCCCTGGAAGGCTCCACTGCAACCTCCGGATACAAGGTCACCCTCGACCGGCTCAAGATTCATTCCGTTCAGATTCAAGGCGATGCCCTGGTCGTCGATGCCGACGGCGACCTTAGCGTGAAGTAAAGCATGAGTTCTTCTGGTTGGGCGAAGGAAAAGGGAACACATCTATCGTTACGTAACTATTTATCTTGGTTATATTTAGGCGTCTCGATGGCGAAGACACGACGAAGGCGAACTGCACTGTTTTTCTCATGCGGGATTCAAAAACGCGGTTTTTTCGCAGGTGGGTCTTGGCGCACGCGGAGCCGCTGATGGCTTCAAAATCCACAAGTGGCAGGCTTCCGCTGCCGACTTCGGCCGGATTTCCATGCTGTTTCCAGTTTGCGCCTGGCAGAGAAATAACATGCAAATGGCGGCGAATACTATTTGCAACGGAATGAGTGAGGTGGAGGGAAATTGCGGTGGTAGCGGATTGACAAATCGGTGAGGTGAGAATGCATTCCGACAGGAGTAATAGCCGCGGAGTTGGGCGACAAGGGAGTCATGTTGCGATTCCTGCCGCAAACCAGCGAGTTGGCGCCGCTTTGCGGCTTAGCAAGTTAGCAGGTCAGCGATAAATTCCGCTTATCACGCGGCTACGACCAAGCCCCAAAATTCACCATTCGCCAGCTGCGCGCTCGGCCCAGCCTCGGCCTACCACCATTCCACCGGCCGCCGCGCCGAATCCTTTGCACCCGACTCCGGTTTGGGTGTGCGCAGCAGCAGGAGCGGACATTGCACCAGCTTCACCAGTTTTTCCGCCACCGACCCAAACACCAGCGGATACCAGCCCGAAAGCCCGTGAGTCGTAATCACTACCAGGTCGGCTTTTCCCCGCTCAATTGCTGCAAGAATCGTTCCAGCCTCATCGCTCCCGACTTCAATACTGGACGAAACTCTGATTCCCTTCGCGCTCAGAGCGGCTTCAGAAACGGCAAATCGCTCTGCTGCCACTTCGGTTGCGCGCTCCATGACCGTGGTCTCGGTAATCGTATCCGGCAGCGATCGATCCGGAAACTCCAGAATCACGGTGATCAGAAAAACCTCAGCGCCAAATCGCTCCGCAAGCTCGGCTGCGGTGTCCAAAGCGGTATGCGACGACGGGCTAAAGTCAATCGGGACCAGGATCTTTGTAGGGATAGCGCTCACAGCCTTTGGCTCTGACATCGATTTCCCCTTTCAGGCCGCGCAATCTTGCGTGCCGTTCATTTCAGCAAACCATCTTACCAATCGAGGATGCGCAGCGTTGCGGCCTGCGGCTGGAAATTGATCTTCGGGCAGTTAACCCCACCTCCAGCAAGGCTGAGAAAAGATGGTAGGGTAATACGCGATGACCTCACCCACAGCCGCCGTGCTCGGCGAAATCGGCCTGCCCCTTCCCATCCGTGAACTGGCCGCCCGGCCGTGGGACGTGATCGTTGTCGGCGCGGGCCACAACGGCCTCGCCTGCGCGGCCTACCTGGCGCGCACCGGGCAGCGCGTCCTGGTCATAGAGAGCCGTATCCGGGTCGGCGGAGCCTGCACCATCGAAGAGCCGTTTCCCGGCGTCCGCATGTCCCCTTGCGCCTATCTCGCCGGCCTGCTGCACCCGCTGGTCGTCGAGGAGCTCGATCTGCCCCGCCGCGGCTATCAATGGACCCCCGCCGTCAATGGGCTCTTCGTTCCCTTCCTCGATGGCTCCAGCATCCAGCTTTGGGACGACAACGCTCGCTGCGAAGCCGAAGTCCGAGCCCTCGCTCCCCGAGACGTCGCTGGATTCAATGCCATGTGCGACGTCATCCGCCGCCTTCGCGATGCATTAAGACCAGCCCCTACAGACGGTCGCACCGGTCCCGACGCCTGGGCGCGCGACAGCTGGATCGGCGAACCGCCGACGCGCGAGCAGATCGAAGAACGCCTCGGCAACGACGCCGAAGCACGGTCCGTCCTCTTCGAGTGGTCCATGGCCGAGTTCGTCGAGCACTACTTGCGCGACGAGCGCCTGCAGATCGCCTATCTCGGTCAGGGCGTCATCGGCACCAACGCCAGCCCCTTCGATTCCGGCACCGCTTCCATTCGCTTTCATCACGCCTCGGGCCGGCTCGGCGGAATGCCTGGCATGTGGGGCTATGTCCGCGGCGGCATGGGCATGGTTTCATTTTATTTCTGCGATGCCGCCCGTGAGGCCGGCGCAACCGTTGTCTCCGGCGTGCCCGTCGCTCAAATCATCCCCGGCGAAGGCGTGCTGCTCGAAAGCGGTGAGCGCATCGCAGCTCCCATCATCGTCTCCAATGCAGATCCGGTCCAGACCTTGCGCCTCCTGGGCCCGGCCTCCGACCCCGGATGGCGCGCACGCGTCGAGCGCGTTCCCATCGAGGGATGCACCGTCAAGCTCAACGTGCATCTGCGCGAATTGCCCAACTTCACTGCTCGTCCCGGAATTGATGAGCCGCACCACTACGGCCAGATCAATGCCCCGCTCACCAAATCCGAATGGACGGCCGGCTTTGCCGCCGCGCGCCGCGGCGAGTTGCCCGAACACCTCTGGTGCGAACTCTACTTCCAAAGCGTCCACGACTCCTCCATCGTTCCACGCGGCACGCATACGATGAGCGTCTTCGCGCAGTACGTCCCCTACAAATTTGTCCAGGGCACGTGGGATGAACGCCGCAACGAAGTCCGCAAGCTCGCTCTCAACTCGCTTGCCCGCTTCTGCTCAAATATCGATAGCGCCGTGATCGACGCGCAAGTGCTCGGCCCGCCCGACATCGAGCAAAAAGTCGGCCTCACCGGCGGCCACATCTTTCAGGGCGAATGCCTGCCGCCTTATATGTGGGCAAACCGTCTCACGTCGCGCACCCCCATGCCGGGCCTCTATCTTTGCGGAGCCTGCACCCACCCCGGCGGCAGCGTCATCGGCATCAACGGCCGCAACGCCGCCATGACCGTGCTTCGCGATCTCAAATTGAATTGAGCGACCTCAACAAAATCTAGTTCCTCAGCCTTGCACGCCTCTGCTATCCTCCGCCCTACATGGCTGCCGGTCCCGCTCTCAAACGAGGCATCAAGTTTCGCGATCTGGTGCTTTTCTACATCGTGGTGGTGCTTAGCATCCGCTGGACGGCGACCGGCGCAGCCGCGGGTCCTAGCATCCTGGTGGTGTGGATCGCCGCGCTGACATGCTTATTTATTCCGCTCGCCGCCACCGTAATGGAGCTGTCGTCGCGGCATCCCGAAGAGGGCGGCCTTTATGTGTGGACGCGCGAGGCCTTTGGCGATTTTGCAGGTTTCATCAGCGCGTGGACTTACTGGATGAGCTGTCTACCGCTCTTTCCGAGTCTGCTTTATTTTGGCGCCGCATCGGCTCTCTACGCTTTCGGACCCCGTGCCCAAGCTCTGGCTGCGAATCCGCTCTATTTCATCGCCTTTTCCATGAGTTGGCTGGCTGTGATCACCTTGCTGCACATCCGAGGCGTGGAGGTGGGAAAAAGGTTGAACAATTTCTGCACCCTGGGCGCCCTGCTGCCGCTGAGCGCCCTGATCGTAATGGCAACTGTCTCGTATCTGCGTTTTGGCGCGGCAACGCACTTCACCAGGGCGAGCCTTGTTCCACATGGGTCGCTCGACAACGCAGTGTTTTGGTCGGGAATCTTTTTTGCCTTCGCCGGAATTGAGGCTGTGTCGTCCATGGGCGACGAGATTGAGAATCCGCGGCGAGCCATTCCCTGGGCGCTGCTGGTGGCGGGCTGCGTGCTGACCATCGGGTATATCGGCGGCACTGCTGCACTGCTGGTCGCGCTGCCCAGCGAGGCGGTTAATGGCCCCGGGGGATTCGTGAATGGAATTCGCCAGTTGTGCACGCATCTTGGCGTCGGCTGGCTGCTTGCACCCATGGCCCTGCTGGTGGCGCTGAACGCGGTGGGCGGAACGGCCGGGAACCTGTCTTCCGTCGCGCGCCTGCCCTTCGTCGCAGGTGTCGATCGCTATCTGCCCGCTGCTTTCGGAAAGATTCATCCACGCTATCGCACGCCGTGGGTCGCGATCGCCGTCTATGGCGCGGCCGGAGCAGTCGTTGCACTGCTCGGGCAGGCAGGAACATCCGTTCGCGGAGCCTATAACGTGCTGGTGAGCATGTCGGTGATTGCCAATTTCCTGCCCTATTTGCTGCTGTTCGGCGCTATGATCCGGATGCAAAGCGTGCCTGCGGGACCCGAAGTGCGCCGCGTCGTCGGCGGTAAGCCTGTCGCCATCGCGCTGGCGTCGCTGGGGCTCGCGAGCACCTCGGCGACCATCATCTTGTGTATCATCCCGGGCGCCGATGAAACCAACAAGCCACTCGCCGTCTTCAAAGTCCTGGGAGGAACGCTGGTGCTGATCGGCGTCGGCGTTACCGTCTTCCTTGCGGAACGCCGCAAGGCCCGCGCACACTTGAAATCCTCAACAAGAGCGGTACCATCGGTCTGAGCGGCAGAGGTTCGTACCTTCCCACCCTAAGTTCGGTTCTTCTCAAGAAGAATGGAACTTAGAATGGGGCACCCTTTTTCGTGATGGCAGTGGCTTCTTGAAAAGCACGCGGTGATCATCGGGTTACATCGTTGCCCCTGATAAAAACCCGTCGCCGCGCCGGTGCGGCAACGAAGTATGCAAGCTCGCGATAATCTTCAAATTCATGAATCAGAAAATCCGCCTGCATCCCCGGTTCCAGCGAGCCGATCTGATCGCCGAGCCCAAGACTCCACGCCGCATTCACCGTGCCCGCCGTCAACGCCTCGGCCGGCGACATCCCCATCTGCAGACATGCCAACGAAAAGATGAACGGCATCGAAGCAATCGGCGACGACCCCGGATTGAAATCCGTAGCCAGCACCACCGCCAAACCCATTTCGATCATCTTGCGCGCCGGTGGATAGTTGGTGCGGCCGAGGGCAAAGACGGAGCCCGGCAGCAGCACCGGCTGCACGCCCGCCCTGCACAACTGCTCCAGCGTCTCGTCCGTCACCGTCTCAAGATGGTCCGCTGTCGTCGCGTCCAGTTCCGCAGCCAGCGCCGCTCCCGTCCCCGGCCGGAACTGCTCCGCGTGCAATCGCAGCTCAAGCCCGTTGCGGCGCGCGGCGGTCAATACGGCGCGCGTCTCCTCCACCGTAAACGCGTGGTCGTCGCAAAACGCATCGCAGTAGAGCGCCAGCTTTTCCGCGCCCACATCCGGAATCAACTCCTCCGTAATCCAGCGAACATACTCCTCGCGCCGTCCCGCGAACTCTGGTGGCACCGTGTGCGCGGCCAGCAATGTCGGAACAATCCGCGTCGGGCCCTCCGCATCGAGACGCGCCAGTACGCGCAGCATGCGCAGCTCCGTCTCGCGATCGAGCCCGTAGCCCGACTTGGCCTCAATTGTCGTGGTCCCCGAGCTCAGCATCCAGTTTCGATAGCGGCGCGCCGAGACGAGCAACTCGTCCTCCGTCGCCTCACGCGTCAAAGCGACGGTGTGCAGAATGCCGCCGCCTGCCGCCGCAATCTCCTGGTAGGTTGCGCCGCCGATGCGCTGCTCGAACTCCATCGCGCGGTTGCCCGCAAACACGAGGTGGGTGTGCGCATCCACGAAGCCCGGCGTCACGCATCGTCCTCCGGCATCGATCTCCAGCATCGTCGGAGAAATCTGCGAGCCGAGTTCAGCCTCGGTCCCAACGGCCACAATCACACCGTCTTCGATCAGCAGAGCGCCATCTTCAATCACGCCTAGCTCGCTCATCTCCGCGCCCGTCCGCGCCCGACGCGGTCCCGCAAGCGTCACCAGTTGGCCGATATTGACTACTGCGAAAGTCATGGCTGAATCACTAAGATACGGGAGAAGACCGATTCGATTCTAAGGCAACGGCAGCTAATCCGATGGATAGAGTTTCTCCAACAGGTGTGGACTCATTTTCTGTTCAACCTCGCAACCTTCAATTGTTTTGCCCGGGATATACCAGGTCGATGGTCGTTTCGGGTCATATTGAAGCTCAATGTTTCGACCGATCATTTTCTTGGAGACCAACCTACCTTCCTCCTCCCCATTGGAAAAAAGAGAGAATCGTCCTGAGTGATTCTCTCCGGCAGCTACGTATGAAAATGCGAAGCATGGCAACATAATGTCGTTTTTGTCGTCTAGCTTCATCACTTCCATCGTGGCTGAATGAATCGTGGCCCAGGTCTTTGGCCACCTCAGGGCGCGTCTCTCGCGCAATGCGAGCCACCCGAACCGCGCGAGCACAGCCAGGAGAATCAATGCTGGGGCAATCGCCCACGCTTCCCTGAAGGTCATCAATTACTTCTCCGCCATCGGAATATGAATGCCGCGCTCCCGCGCCGTCGTGCGCGCAATTTCGTAGCCCGCATCCACATGGCGCGCCACGCCGATCCCTGGATCGTTGTTCAGCACGCGCGCAATTTTTCGTGCTGCCATCTCCGTTCCATCCGCCACCGTCACCTGACCCGCGTGCAGCGAATAGCCCATGCCCACGCCGCCGCCATGATGAAAGCTTACCCACGTTGCGCCTGACGCCGTGTTGAGCAGCGCATTCAGGATCGGCCAATCCGCCACCGCATCGGAACCATCCTGCATCTTCTCCGTTTCGCGATAAGGGCTCGCCACCGACCCCGCGTCCAGGTGATCGCGTCCCATCGCAATCGGCGCGGAAATTTCGCCCTTGCGCACCAGCTCGTTGATCGCCTCGCCCATGCGTTGACGTTCCCCGTAACCCAGCCAGCAAATCCGCGCCGGCAATCCCTGAAACGCAAATCGCCCCCGCGCCAGCTTTAGCCACCGCGTCAGAATCTCGTTCTCCGGAAACAGCTCCAGCGCCAGCTCATCCGTGCGATCAATATCCTTCGCGTCGCCCGACAACGCCACCCACCGAAAAGGCCCCGTTCCCGTGCAAAACAGCGGACGAATATACTCGGGCACAAATCCCGGAATCAGAAACGCATCCGCGCACCCCGCATCAAACGCGAACCGCCGAATATTGTTGCCATAATCAAACGTCACCGCGCCCGCACGCTGCAGCGCCAGCATCGCGTCCACATGCACAACCATCGACGCCGTCGAACGCCGCACATACTCCTCGGGATCGCGCTTTCGCAACTCCGCCGCCGCAGCCAGTGGATCGCGCCTCTCTCTTCGCGCCGACTCGGGCAGCGTATCCATTTGCGGGATGTACCCGTTCAACGGATCGTGCGCACTGGTCTGGTCCGTCACCACATCCACCTGCACACCGCGCCGCACAATCTCCGGCAGCACATCGGCGCAATTGCCCACCAACCCCACACTGAGCGCCCGGCCCTCGCGCTTCGCGGCTTCGCACAGCGCGAGCGCTTCATCCAGGTCCTCGCTGATCAGGTCGCAATAGCGTGTCTCAACACGTCGCTGAATGCGCGAGCGATCTACATCAATAGCCAGCACCACGCCGCCATTCAGCGTGACGGAGAGCGGCTGCGCTCCGCCCATGCCGCCCATGCCGCCCGTCACCACCAGCTTTCCCTTCAGCGTTCCCGAAAAGTGCCTCTCAGCCAGCGCTGCAAATGTTTGAAACGTCCCCTGCAAAATTCCCTGCGTGCCGATATAAATCCAGCTCCCCGCCGTCATCTGCCCATACATCATCAGGCCCTTGCGGTCGAGCTCGTTGAAGTGCTCCCAGGTCGCCCATTTCCCCACCAGATTTGAATTGGCAATGATGACCCGCGGGGCCATATCGTGCGTCGGAAACACTGCCACCGGCTTTCCCGACTGCACCAGCAGCGTCTCCTCGTTGCCCAGCCTTTCCAACTCCCGCACAATCGCGTGAAAGCATTCCCAGTTGCGTGCCGCCTTGCCGATGCCCCCGTACACCACCAGGTCCGCAGGCCTCTCAGCCACCTCCGGATCGAGGTTATTCATCAGGCAGCGCAGCGCTGCCTCCTGTTGCCAGCCTTTGCAGCGCAATTGGTTGCCGCGAGGCGCGCGAATCGGCGCTGGCGCTGTTGTTGTCATCGATGTTCCTCCACTGCGTCCCGCGAATTGATCGTTTCCTGATTGCTGAAACGCATGTATCGAACCCCAGTTCCCACACTTGAGAATACTACCGGCGATCGCTCATCATCAGGCTGCGCTACCATAGCATCCAATGATTGGAGTTCGAGCTTGACCGCAAAATCATCAACCAAATCTTCATCAGAAAGGCCAGCGGCAAAAGCCATCCGTCTTGCCCGCTCCCGCCGCACGGCCATTCTCAAGGCCCTGGCTGATCCGCGCCGTTTTGAACTCCTCGAGCAAATCGCATCGGCCGGTTGTCCGCTCGGTTGTGCGCAGGCACGAGCGGCTCTTCCGATCTCTGCCGCCACTCTCTCGCACCACATCAAGGAACTCGAAACGGCGGGGCTCATTCACGTTGAGCGCCAGGGCAAATTCCATTTCCTCACCCTCAAGCCAGGGGTCCTGCAAGCCCTCGCTACCGGTCTCATCGCCCTCGAAACGCCTCTCTGCCCGGCCCGCTAAAACCGTCTCCATAGGATTTCCACAATCATCCTGAATCCATTCACTCCGCTTGTTAATCAATTCGATAGTTATCGAACTGTCGAATTGATGACATCTCGATCGAGGAGCAGAATCGTGAACAACCTTCAGGGCAAAGTCGCGCTGGTGACCGGCGCATCCAAGGGCATTGGCGCCAGCATCGCTCGCGAACTGGCCGCGCGCGGCGCCGCCGTCGCAGTCAACTACTCCGGCAGCAAGGCTGCCGCCGAAAAGGTCGTCGCCGAAATCAAAGCTGCCGGTGGCAAAGCCATCGCCATCCAGGCCAACCTCGGCGATCCGGACTCAATCGGTCCCCTCGTCGAAAAAACAGCGCGCGAACTCGGCCCGATCAACATTCTGGTCAACAATGCCGGCGTCTACGAGTTCGGTCCCCTCGAAGCCGTCACGCCCGAGCACTTCCACAAGCAGTTCAATCTCAACGTTCTTGGCCTGCTTCTCACCACCCAGGCCGCGCTGCGTCACTTCGATCCCAAAGGCGGCAGCATCGTCAACATCGGTTCCGTGGCCGCTGCCGGTCTGCCCACGGCTTCGGTCTACACCGCCACCAAGGGCGCAGTCGACTCCGTCACCGTGTCGCTCTCCAAGAGAGCTCGGTCCGAAGAAGATTCGCGTCAACTCCCTCAACCCCGGCATGGTCGAAACGGAAGGAGTGCATGCGCGCCGGCTTCATCGGCAGCGACTTCCAGAAGCAGACTGAGGCCGAAACGCCCCTCGGCCGCATCGGCCAGCCCCAGGACATCGCTTCGATCGCCGCTTTTCTCGCCTCCGACGACTCCACATGGCTGAGCGGGCAAACCATCCGCGCCTCGGGCGGCGCTCGCATCTAAGTCGCTTCCCACGTTAGCCACTGCGCGAGTTCCAAAGCCTGGTTAACGTGGGGTCGCTGTTTTTCAACGTAGCGAGTTCCAGCCATACCTCCAGACGCATCAAACCCACCATGAAACGTACTCTGGTTTGCATGGCCGGTCTCCTCGTCCTGGTTGGTTGCTCTCCCGCCGACCGCAGCCCCGATGCCATCCGGCAAGATACGGCCAAGGTCACTAGCTCAGCCGTCCGTGACGGCAAAGCTGTTGCCAAAGGAATAGTCGACGGCCTCAAAACCAGGGGCCCTGTCAACATCAACAAGGCCTCCGAAGAAGACCTCGAGGCCCTGCCTGGAATCGACGCCCGCACCGCACACCGCATCATCGCCGACCGTCCCTACGACAACGCGAGCGACTTGCCGAAGCGTCACATCGTCACCAAGGAAGAGTACGACCGCATCGCCGGCAACGTTGTCGCGCAGTGACATCGACCACGAACCTGTGCCTTTCACTCGCCTGCTCGCCCGCCTTTTGAGACCAGCGACACCTGCCTGTTCCGAACCCTGAGGCCCGCAACTCCTCTCACGCTCATTGGTCCAGTGGGACGCCGGAGTGATATTCTTGCGCGTCGTTAGATAAGCACGAGGAGGATGACGTGAGAAAAGGCATCATACTGGCGATCAGTGGATTGGCGTTCCTGGCGGGGTGCGGCAACCAGGGGGACAAAGCCTCAAATATTCCCGTGACACCCAAATGGAAGGGAGCCCCCTACCGTCTTGCGTTTGACTCGAAGGCAGCCAAACCAGACGCGGCAGGCGTCACCATTCCCGCCATCAATTACACGGCAAATCCCGAGGACCTCGAAACCAGGGCCAGCCTTGTAGTGCGATTCGACGCTTCAGGCGCTTCAGGAAAGAAGGCAGATCAGCCGATCATGGATCAAATCATTGTTGGTCCATTCGATATCTCTGGCACGGAGGGCGCCGTTCCCGCCGATAACATGGACCTGGCAAACAAGGGGCTGGCCAGATTGCTCAGCGCTTACTCCATGAAGGGAAAAGTAAAGGTAAACGTGGCGCTCGCCAGGTCCTCGCTCGCCCCCCAGGCCGCAGACTCCGAGGTCGAATCGAAGCGCCTCTCAGACTGGCTGCCCATCGAGGTTGCGTTCAAGAACCCTCATCCGAAGGGCTAGAAGCTGTCTCATGAATGGCCTCGCGCCGCGAAAGGCGTACATCAGGGGCTAAAGCCCAGCGATCTTTGCGGCGTTTGCGGCACGACTAAAGTCGTGCCCTTTTACAAAACCATTTATGAGATGGGCTCTAGTGTGGTGAGTCTTAAGTTCATCGAAGAACAACCGCAGATTCTTCGACTCACCACCCCCGAACTGAAAGACGTTCGGGGCCCCGTTCGCTCAGAATGACAGCCAGTTTTGTGTTGCGTATTTCAGACTCAGGACACTAGAGCACTTTCGGAATACACGTAGACTTTTTGAGCGCTGTGAGGGGTGGCTTTTTCTTGAGAAAAGAGCCACTTGAACGCGTGGTTCCGGACTACACCAATTCCGAAAGTGTTCTAGTCTCCCGTCGCTTAGCACGATGGTAACCATTTTAAGGTTACTAGCAGGTAGGGGGTAGGGGGTGGGCCTTTTCTCCCGCTGAAAAGGGGCGCGCGCTTCTTCATCCCTTCCCATTGTGCATCGGGTCGAGGTAATTATCTGCAAACAAAATCTGAATGCCAGAAAGCTAAATGATGCCCGGGGTCCAGAGCCTTGAAGAAAGGGTGACGCCGAGTAGGCGACGATCGAACCCGCGCATACTCGATGCAAGCACTTCTGGAACCGCTGATTTATCCTCTTCCCGTGCCCAACACCTTAGTTGAATGCGTACCCAACTTCTCTGAAGGCCGCGATCTCGCCAAGGTTGACGCCATCGTCGAAGCCATGAAGGTCCCCGGGGTCTATCTTCTCGACCGCGAAATGGATGCCGACCACAACCGCTGCGTCATCACCCTTGTCGGCGATCGCGAAGCCATACAGGAAGCCGCCATTCGCGCCGTCGGCAAAGCCGCCGAGCTCATCGACCTCACGCAGCACCAGGGCGCGCACCCGCGTATGGGCGCTGCCGATGTCATTCCGTTCATTCCGATCGACGGCGTCACGATCGATGACTGCGTCGCCATGGCTCGCCACGTTGGAGCCGAAATTGCTCGGCGCTTTCAGATACCGGTCTACCTTTACGAGGCCGCCGCCACCACGCCCGAGCGCCAGAATCTTGAAAACATCCGCCGCGGTCAATTCGAGGGCATTCGCGACGAAATCGCCACCAACCCCACGCGCAAGCCCGACTTCGGGGAGCCGCGTGTGCATCCCACCGCCGGGGCCACGGTGGTCGGTGCGCGCAAGCCCCTCATCGCCTACAACATCTTCCTCAACACAGCAGACGTGGCCATTGCGAAGAGAATCGCCAAGGCCGTGCGCTTTTCCACCGGCGGTCTGCGATTCGTCAAAGGAGCCGGATTCCTGGTCCGCGGTATGGCCCAGGTTTCCATGAACCTCACCGACTTCGAGCAGACGCCGATCCACCGCGTCTTCGAATTTGTAAAACGCGAGGCTGCCCGCTATGGCGTCGTTCCTGTTTCAAGCGAAATCGTCGGCCTCATCCCCAAGCTTGCCCTCGAACAAGCCGCCGAGTGGTTCCTTCAAGTCGAGAATTTCGATTCGTCGCTCATCCTTGAGAACCGCCTCGCCGCCGTCATGTCCGGCAAAATGGCCGTTGGCGGTCTTCGTGCAGGCGTTGAGCCATTTATCGAGCAACTTGCTGCTCCTACCGCAACCCCCGGCGGAGGCAGCGCCGCAGCTGCCGGCGGCGCCATGGCCGCCGGACTGGCCAGCATGGTTGCGTCCATGTCGCGCGGGAAAAAGGCCTATCTGCAATACGAAACTCAGCTCAGCAATGCAATCGCCCGCCTTACACCGCTGCGCGAGGAACTGAAGTCTGCGATTGACGCCGATGCGGAATCGTACAGCGCCGTGATGAAAGCCTACAAAGCTGCAAAAGAGTCTCCTGATGGCGGCGCGGCAATCAATGCGGCACTGCACCAGGCAACCAGCGTTCCTCTCGGAGTGGGCGAAGCGGCCGCTGAAGTGGCGCAAATCGCCGCCACTCTCAAGCCCATTACAAGTCCCAACATGAATTCTGATCTGACAACTGCAATCGCCCTGGCAAGAGCCGCTCTTGAAGGAGCCCTCTCAAATGTCGCGATCAATCTTGATTCCATCAAGCCCGCCTCACCCGAAGATGAAGTCTTTGTGAGCGAGACCCGGAAACGCGCGGCAGATTTGAAAATGCAGGATTGATCGGACGCGGCAGCCGCGACAGTTCGCCCCAACCGACCGGGCTGTAATTCGGTTCCCACAGCGCCATTTACGGTTTATTCTTCTCGACGACAACTAAACTAGCTCCCTTGAGGTGCTGATTGCAGAGAGCAGTACGTTTCCTGTTTGTTGTATTTGCAGTTTTGTTCTTAGCCACAACGTCACGAGCGCAATCAACCGGGGACGCTCAGCAGAACTCGAGCTTTGTCCGGCTGGACCGGGTCACCGCTTCCCGGGCGATTCCCAGTGGAATTGAGATCCGCTCCGGCGATGCCATCATGCGGATCGTAGCGCTGCGCGATGACGTGCTTCGCGTTCGTGTGGGCCCCGCCGGAGAGTTGCCGGAGGACGCGTCATGGGCCGTGCTTCCCTCCGCGCGCACCGCATCTGTCCCCGTCACTCCGGAATCTGCGCCCGAATCTGTCGGCTTCGCGACTGCCAAGCTGCGTGTCAGCGTCAACAAAAATCCCCTGCTTTTGACAGTCACCGATATGCAGGGCCACGTCATCGCGGCACAGCTTGCCGGCCGTCCCATCGAGTACAACGGCACGTCCTTCCGCGTCTACATGCAGTCCCCTGAAGATGAGCACTACTTTGGACTCGGCGACAAGCCCGGCCCTCTCGACCGCCGCAACGAAGCCTTCACTGACTGGAACACCGATGCCTTCGGCTGGCAGGAATCGACCGACCCCATCTACAAATCCATCCCCTACTTCCTCACGTTCCGCGATGGAATTGCAGCCGGCCTTTTCTTCGACAACACCTGGCGCGCCAGCTTCGATTTCAACAAGGAATACCGCGATGGCTATTCTTTCGGGTCCGACGGCGGCCCACTGGATCTCTACATTCTCTACGGCCCCGATCCCAAATCCGTGGTCGAAGACTGGGCCTGGCTCACCGGCCCCACCCCGTTGCCGCCGCTCTGGTCGCTCGGCTACCAGCAGTCCCGTTACAGCTACTATCCCGAGTCGGACGTCATGCGCATCGCCAACAAGCTGCGCAGCGAGCGCATTCCCGCCGACGTCATCTGGCTCGACATTGACTACCAACACAAGTACTGGCCGTTCACCGTGGACACCGAACGCTTTCCGCACTTCGAGCAGATGATCCACGACCTCAAGGCCGAGCATCTACGGACGGTCCTCATCACTGATCTGCATATCGCCGACCAGCCCAACGTCGGCTATAAGCCCTACGACGAAGGCATGGCCGGCGATCACTTCGTCCACAATCCCGACGGCTCGGTCTACGTCGGCGTTGTCTGGCCCGGAAAAGCCGTCTTCCCCGACTTCACGCAAGATGTGTCGCGCGACTGGTGGGGCACGCTCTACAAGGATTTCGTCAACAATGGCGTCGCCGGCTTCTGGAACGACATGAACGAGCCAGCCATCTTCGACGTGCCGTCAAAGACCATGCCCCTCGATGTGCACCATCGCATCGAGGAGCCCGGCTTTGAAAGCCGCATCGCCACGCACAGTGAAATCCACAACATCTTCGGCATGCAGAACAGCCGCGGCACCTACGAGGGCTTGCTTAAGCTCCGTCCCAACCTGCGCCCCTTCGTCATGACCCGCGCATCGTTTGCCGGCGGCCAGCGCTACGCCGTCACCTGGACCGGAGACAATTCCAGCAACTGGAACCACCTGCGTCAGACTGTCCCTCAGCTTCTCAACCTCGGCCTCAGCGGCTTTGCCATGAGCGGGGCCGACGTGGGAGGATTTGCCGCTTCGCCGCAGTCGGCACTGCTCACGCGCTGGCTTGAGGTGGCAGCCTTCCAACCCATCGACCGCGACCACACAGCCACCGGGACCAATCCTCAGGAGCCCTGGGAGAACGGCACGCCGGAAGACCTGAACCTGCGCCGCCACTACATCGAGGAACGCTACAGGCTACTGCCCTACCTCTACACCACGGCCGAGGAGATGAGCCGCACCGGGCTGCCGGTCATCCGCCCGCTCTTTCTTGAATTTCCGCATGGAGCCGTCGATGGCCAGCCTCTCGACCTTACGGACAGCGGCAGTTTTCTTCTCGGCCACGATCTGCTGGTCGCCCAGAGTCCATACCCCGATGAGGTGGATGACTATTCTGTGGCACTGCCGCCGGTAGGCTGGTATGACTACTGGACCGGCGCTCGCGTGGAAGGCGGCACCGGCAGAAAAGCCATCGACAACTCGGCGGTTGTTCAGCCGGAGATCCACTTGCACAATTCCATTGAAACCTTGCCCGTGTTTGTGCGCGCGGGCGCGATTGTGCCTGAACAGCCGCTGGTACAAAGCACGGACGAGAAGCCTCAGGGTCCGCTCACGTTACGCGTCTACCCTCCCGCCGCGTCCGGTAATGACTGCGTGGGGAGGCTCTATCTGGACGATGGCGTCAGCTACGACTTCAAGAAAGGCGATTTCCTGCGTGTGGAATTCACCTGCAAGCTCGCAGCGCACGGCCTCAGCGTTACCGTCGCTCCGCACCAGGGCAGCTTTGCGCCCTGGTGGTCGCAGCTCTCCGTCGAGGTATACGGCGCAGGCGGGCCGGCTGCAAAGGCTACCGCATCAACTGCTTCGGGCTCTGGGGCAAATACGGTTCCCACGAAATTTGACGCGGAACATCACCGCATTACCGCGGTAGTGCCGGATGACGGCAAGGGACTTGAACTGCAGCTGGCATACTGACCCTGTGTTCACGGTTGCAAGACTCACGCCGGATGCGATCGAGAAACAGGTCGCGGCCGCAAGCTATTTGCCGGTGGGCGAGCATGGGTTCTTATCGTTGACCCACATAGTCGACATCGGCCGGCTCGCTCATGGGTTCGCACACGACTACTCACGCACATGCCTTGGACAGGGCCATTCTGCATTTGCTGCGGCGCGCGTCGCATTTGAAAAATGGATCATGTTCGACCTGGGCTGGGTGCGCGTCGCCAATCCGAGGGCTTCGATCGAGCCGGGACAAATCGTCGCGGTTGAGGTGCGATCTATTGGCCTGTGGTCGTTGAATTTGAGCAGGATCGTGGATGTCGTTGATACTGGCGTCTCGTTTGGTTTCATTTACTCGACTACTCCATTGCACGTGGAGCGGGGCGAGGAGCGTTTCTTGCTCGAATTCGATCCGGTATCAGGCGAAGTCTGGTACGAATTGGAAGCTGTTTCTCGCCCTCGCAACCCCCTCGCACGCCTCGGATTTCCTGTGACTCGCGCCTTCCAGCACAAATTCGCCCGGGACTCCCACTTTCGCATGCGAGAAGCGGTTCCAGGGACAGTCACTTAGCCTTCCTTCTTCTCTCGCAACGGACGGTTACCATCTGTTACCACCGGATGAATCTTGCTGCTTGACCTTGCGGCCTAACTGATACCCTAGAGGCATGAAATTTGGGGTTTTGGTCTTCCCGGGGTCCAATTGCGACCACGACACCTACAACGTGATCGCTGAAATCGCACATCAGCCCGTCACGTTTCTCTGGCACGATTCCGAAGACCTGGCCGGAGTGGACGCCGTCCTCGTCCCTGGTGGCTTCGCCTATGGCGACTATCTGCGCACCGGGGCCATCGCGCGATTTTCGCCGGTCATGCAGTCGGTGCAAAAGTTCGCTGCCGGCGGCGGTCTTGTGCTCGGCATTTGCAACGGCTTTCAGATTCTGACGGAGGCTGGTTTATTGCCCGGCGCGCTCATGCGCAACGCCGGACTGAAATACATCTGCAAACAGGTGCATCTGCGCGTCGAGACCACCGACAGCCCTTTCACCAACGAGCTATCCAAGGGCGACGTCCTCGAGATCCCCATCGGGCATATGGAGGGAAACTACTTTTGCACGCCGGACGAACTGCACCGGCTCGAGTCGGAAGACCGCATTGCGTTCCGTTACGTAACTCCTGCCGGGGAAGTCACCTGCGAAGCCAATCCCAATGGATCGGTGGCCAACATCGCAGGAATTCTGAACGAGAAGCGGAACGTACTGGGCATGATGCCCCATCCAGACAGATCAAGCGAAAAGCTGCTCGGCTCCGCGGATGGCTGGAAGATCTTTGCCTCCATGATCGAAGCGTTGGCAGTGCATTGAGGGCTCTTTTGCGCACCCGGGAAAGTGAAAAAGAATGATCGACATCCACGCACATCTCATCTACGGAGTCGATGACGGTTCGCCCGACCTTGAGACCTCAGTGGAGATGGCGGAAGAAGCCGCGGCCGATGGCATCAGCCATATCGTGTGCACCCCGCACTCAAGCGACCAATACGAATACAACGAAACCGTGATTCGCGAGCGTCTCGCTGAACTGCGTGAGCACCTTCGCGACGTGGTTGAGCTGAGCCTTGGATGCGACTTCCACATGAGCGCCTCCAATATTCTGGACGCCCTCGATCATCCTCTTCGCTACTCCATCAATGAGAAAGGCTATCTCCTGATCGAGTTCCCCGACATGGTGATCGCGCCCCAGTTATCCGACGCGATGCGCGGGCTGCAGGAGGCAGGTTATACCCTCATCATCACTCATCCTGAGCGGAACTCCGTTCTGCAGCGGAATCCCGAGATTCTGGCAGATTGGATGCGCGAAGGAAGCCTCGTCCAGGTCACCTCCGCCTCCCTTTACGGGCGCTTCGGCAAGATCGCAGAGGCCTTTGCCAACGCTCTGCTGGAGCGCAACTGGATTCATTTTCTGGCCAGCGATTCTCATCATCCCGGATGGCGCCCTCCGCACCTGAAGCGGGGCTTTGACTATGTTGCCAACCTGACCGGAGCGGAGAATGCCCAGCGGCTTTGCGTCAGTAATCCGCGCGCCGCGGTCGAGGGAACCGAGTTGCCGGCACAGCCCGAGCCTTTGGGATTGTGGGAAAAGGTGCCTTTGAAATTCGACTCCAAGTCATTGGCCAAGCGCCGCAGCTCCAATGGAACTTCTGAAGGGAACGAAAAGAAAAGCTTCTGGGACCGGCTGCTCTCTCGCTGAGGCTTTTCGTGAACTAGTGAGGTGAGTCTGAAGTTCATCGAAGAACAACCGCAGATTCTTCGACTCACCACCCCCGAACTGAAAAACGTTCGGGGCCCCGTTCGCTCAGAATGACAGCCAGTTTCGTGTTGCGTATTTCAGACTCAGGACGGCTGAAGCCGTGCCCTTTCAAAACTCCATTTATGCAACCAGTTCTAGAGCCCCAGGCCGCCATCCACGGCAACGATCTGTCCCGTTACATACCCCGTGTTCGTCGCAAAAAAGAGGACCGCCTCTGCCACGTCGGCTGCGGTTCCATTACGTTTCATGGGTGTCCTTGCCGCGAAGCGTGCTGCGCCCTCGAGAGAACTCTCTCCCAGGTCGATCCAGCCCGGCGCCACGCAGTTCACGCTTACGTCCGGTGCGAATGCCTTGGCCATGGCCTGGGTGAGCATGTGCAACGCGGCTTTTGAAGCGCAATAGTGCGCGTGCCCTGTCCACGCGTGGATTCCCCCCAGCGAACCGATGTTGATGACCCTGCCGCGCGCCTGTCGCAAGTGAGCAATTGCCTCCCGAGTCATGAGGAACGGCCCGCGCGCATTGGTCTCGAAGACCGTATTCCATTGGTCGAGGGTGATTTGATCGAGCGGGACGGATTCGAATACACCCGCGTTGTTCACCAGCAGGTCAATCCGCCCGTGAAATGTGGCAGCCGCTGCAACTGCCTTGCGAACCGAGCCCTCCGAGCGCACGTCGCACTCAATGGCTTGTGCGCGCCGCCCCAGCGCTTCAATGTCCTGTACAGTCTGCGCAGCTTCGGCTTTTGACTTGAGGTAGGTAAGGCTGAGGTCGGCGCCTGCGCGCGCAAGCTCCAGGGCGATTTCGCGCCCAATGCGCCGGGCACCTCCGGTAACCAATGCCGATTTGCCGCTGAGGGTTTGAATGGGCATCCAGGCGCTGCCGCTTCTCTCTGAGCCAAGTCGACCGACCGGGTCGGCAACTTACTACTGCGGTTGAGGTTCGCTGCTGGCAGGTTTTGCGCCGTCCTGATTTGCGGAATTGGAGGGCTTGTCCTTGCCTGAATCCTTTGCGCCTGAATCCTTTTGGCTCGAATCTTTTGGAGCCGCGCTCTTGGTCGGGTTGCCGGTCTTATCTTCGTTCGTGCTCTTCCCTGCATCCGCCGTCTGCTCGTGCAGCTGATAGACCGAATACTGCTGGCCCGGGCGCTTCAGCTTTACCTCGATCGCCATGTCGGACTTGTCGACCTTGTAGCTCTCGCCATACGTCTGATAGCCCTTGGCGATCACTTGCAAAAGCACGTCAGAACCGGTCGGAAGCACATCGATGACCGACTTTCCATCCTCATTGGTCTTTAACTCCATGTTTCCTTTGTCGCCCTTCACCTGGAAAATGACAGAGGCGTTCTCGATGGGCTTTGCGTCGTCATTGCGGAGGATCGTCACCTGGATACGAGAAGTCGGCGGAGGCGCCTTGTATTTACGCCCTCGATGGCTGGAACTCTGCGCGAAAACCGCGAGACTGACCGTGAGCCCAAGGGCGGCTGCAAGCACGGCAAGACGAGAGATACGACGGCACCACATGGGGGTTATTGTACCTGTTCGCGCACTCCATAAGCGAGAAGAAGCCTGGGGTCTCCTGCGGGCCCGAAGAATGCCCCCGGAGCCCAGCGGATGGAGCTGTTTCCGATAAATCCGAAGAACAGGTAAACTGAAACAGAGGTCACCATGCCGGAAATTCAGCGCAGGAAGACACCTACGGTCAAAATCGGGCAGGTTCGTGTGGGTTGGGAAGTTCCAGTCGTCGTGCAATCGATGACCAATACCGATACCGCGGACGCTCCCGGCACCATCGATCAGGTCGAAGCCCTGGCCCTGGCCGGCTCTGAAATCGTGCGTGTGACTGTGAACAATGAAGACGCCGCAGCCGCCGTTCCCTACATCGTCGAGGGTCTTGAAAAGCGTGGCATTCACGTACCCATCGTCGGCGACTTCCATTACAACGGCCACCTCCTCCTCAAGAAATTCCCCGCCACAGCCCGCGCGCTGGCCAAGTACCGCATCAACCCGGGCAACGCCTCCATCGGCAAGAAAGACAACGACAACTTCCAGGTTATGGTCGAGTGCGCGGCCGAGAACCAGAAACCCGTGCGCATCGGCGTCAACTGGGGCTCGCTTGATCAGGCTCTCCTCACCAGAATGATGGACCAAAACGCCCGCTCAGCGCAGCCGCTGCCTGCCCGCGACGTCATGATGGAAGCGATGGTCGTGAGTGCCCTGGAATCCGCCAAGGCTGCCGAACACTTCGGACTACGGCCAGACCAGATCATTCTCTCAGCCAAAGTCAGTGGCGTACGCGATCTGATCGACGTCTACACCAACCTCGCCGCGCGCTGCCATTATGCGCTTCACCTGGGATTGACCGAAGCAGGCATGGGCTCCAAGGGCCTGATCGCCTCGACCGCCGGCCTGGCGCCCTTGCTGCTGGCGGGCATCGGCGACACCATCCGCGTGAGCCTGACGCCCAAACCCGGCGGCGACCGCACCGAAGAAGTTTTGGCTGCGCAGCAGATTCTGCAGTCGCTCTCCATTCGCAGCTTCATGCCACAGGTCACCAGCTGCCCTGGCTGCGGCCGCACCACGAGCACCTACTTTCAGGAACTGGCCGAGCAGATCCAGAGCTACTTGCGCACTTCAATGCCCGAGTGGCGCAAGCAGTATCCGGGAGTCGAAGAGCTCAAGCTTGCCGTCATGGGCTGCGTGGTTAACGGCCCCGGCGAGTCGAAGCATGCCAACCTCGGCATCAGCCTGCCAGGCACCTTCGAGGAACCCAAAGCCCCCGTCTACGTCGATGGCAAGCTCTACACCACTTTGCGGGGCGATACCATCGTCGCCGAGTTCAAACAGATCCTCGACAATTACGTGCAGAGCCACTACGGGCAGGGCGCCAAGCGCGACGAGTTGGTCGGCGCGCGCTAGTGTGGCGAGTCTGAAGTTCATCGAAGAACAACTGCAGATTCTTCGACTCACCACCCCCGAACTGAAAGACGCTCGGGGCTCCGTTCGCTCAGAATGACAGCCAGTTTTGTGTTGCGTATTTCAGACTCAGGACGCTAGAAGCTGTCTCATAAATGGTCTAGCACCGCGAAAGGCGTCCCTCAGGGGCTAAAGCCCGCGATTTACGCGACGTTTGCGGCACGACTAAAGTCGTGCCCTTTTACAAAACCATTTATGAGACAGGTTCTAGAAGGGTAGTGTCCTAATTTGAATGACGAATCCCTCAGGGGCTGAAGCCCTCACGCGTTTACGGGGATTTACGGCACGACTGAAGTCGTGCCCTTTCAAAACAGGCCAAATCAGGACAGTACCCACTTGAAAACTGACTTTGCGCCGCGGCTGATTCAGCGTAAGCTGAATGCATTCCCCGAAAAGTGAGTTGCCATGCGGCGTATTGCGCTGATGCTTGTCTTGTGTCCGGTGATGGCCTTCGCGGGCCATCCCAAGCCTTGTGTCACTGTCGATGAAGCTTCGAAGAACCTCAACAAGGACATTTGTATTTCCGCTCATGTCTATGAGGTTGTGGAACTTCCTAGCGGAATTCGCTACCTGGACGTTTGCGCGCCGGATACACCCGACGAGCAGTGCCGCTTTACCGTCGTGAGCCTCGGTGAAGACCGCAACGAGGTGGGCGAGCTCGGCAAATACCGCGATATGGATGTGCACATTCGCGGGATCGTCCGGCCCATGCATGGGCGAGCGGGGATCGAGTTGAGTCACACGCGCCAGTTCTATGGAGGGCCTCCGAAATTCAAGCCCAACCCGCGGCTTCTTCGCGGCTTCAGCGGCGATCAGAGCCGCCCCCCGGTCAACGACCCAAATCTTCGGTCTCAGGGTGGCCGCCGCGCCTTCATGAACTCGCGTGATCAGGAACCGCTCGGCCAAACGGCTCAGCCAGCAAAGTAATTCTCAATTGCCCCGAGTTGCTTGCCCCGATCAGCGGGGAGGCCCGGCCAATTCTTCCAGCGGCGGAGCAACGCGCGATCCAGCCCAGAGGATGACGCAGGACACGACCAGCGAGATGAGCGTGAATCCCAGGCCAAGGCGAAGACTCTTCGTGCGGTCGGAGATGGCTCCAATGATCGTCGGAGAGAACGTGTCGCCGAATGCGTGAATGATGAACAGGTTCAGTCCGATGGCCGTGGCGCGCACCTGCGCCGAAACCGAGTTGACGATGGCCGTGTTCAGCGGGCCTGTGTTGAGGAAGAGGAAAAACTCGGCCGCAAAGAGCGATGGAACCGCCCACGACGCCGGTCCAAAAAACACCAGCGCTCCCCATGGCAGCGTAAGAGCGACACTCCAGAACGAAAGCAGATAAAGCGCACGATCATTGGTCCGCAGCCAGCGCTGTGCAATCCAGCCACCGACGAGTGTTCCGGCGATACCGTCCACGACAGTGATGCCGCCAACAACAAGGCTGGCGTTTGCCACCGACAGCCCCGCAAATCGATGCAGGAACGTGGGAACCCAGTTGGAGATTCCCCCCATCGCGAAAGTAAGAGCCGCCAGACCAAACGTGGCGGTCAGGTAGGCGGGATTGCTAAACAGCCCCCGGAATGTCGTACGGTTCACGGTGGGCCGGATATGGTCGGTTCCACCGCGCGCAGGCTCCCGGCCTATCCATGCGTACAGTGCGGCAACCAGCAGACCTGGAAGGGCGCAATAGAGGAATGGCGCTCTCCAGCCAAACATCGAACCCATCTTTCCGCCCGCTGCATAGCCCAAAGCCGCACCGATGGGAATCGCCAGGTAGAAGATCGACAGGACGCGATTACGGTCTTTCTCAGGATAGAAATCGGCGAGAACTGCGGGGGCAAAGATACCAAACGTGGCCTCGCCTACTCCGACCAGTGCGTGGCGGATAAAGAGGGTCCAGTAATCGTGGACCCAGGCCGTGCCCAACGTGGCCAGGCTCCAAAGCAGCGCTCCGGCAATAATGAGCGGCTTGCGCGAGAAGCGATCGCCAAGCCACCCTGTAAGCGGCGCTACCAACATGTAGGTGATGAAGAGCGCGGTCGTGAGCAAGCCCATCTGCTGGTCGGTGGAGTGGAACTCGCGCTGAATCAGCGAAACCTCACCGGGCAGAATATAGCGGTCGATGTAATTGAGGAGATTCAGCCCGAGAAGCAGGACAAACGTCCCCAGAGCGGGGCTGACGCCATTGCGGACTCGCTGAAGCGATGCAGTCAAGGGACACAACCCTGCCAGACGAAAGTTCGACGAGGCCATGAATATCACAGTCGCCCCGAGTGCTCGCAGAAACTTGTGCCGAATTGCCTTTGGCGGCAGAATACTCTAGAGCTGGTTGCAGAAATGTTGCTCAGTCCCCAGCAAATGCATTCCTCAGGGGCTAAAGCCCGCGATTCCTAAGGCTTCCACGGCACGGATAAATCCGTGCCCTTTCAAAACACGAATTATGCAGCCAGTTCTAGAATCGTTGCCACGATTGCGTCAACGCTACTCGGTGCTACACGGAGGAGCAGAATGGGCGAATTTGAGAATCTGAATAAGGAACTGGCAGAATTTCTGCAGCGTCTCGAACCCAGGCCGGGCGAATCTGCCGAGACTCAACTGCAGGACTCAGAACTCCAGCAGATACGTCAACTGGCCGCGGCCCTCCAATCGCGAAAACGTCCCTCCCCGAATGCGTCTTTATCCGCGGCCACTTCAGGATCAGTCATCTTGTTTACCGGGCCGAGTGGCACCGGCAAGTCCACAGCCGCGCAAACGTTGGCCCACGAACTAGGTTCCACAGTCTTCCGGGTCGACTCAAGGCAGGTCGCGAGCAGGTACATCGGTGAAACCGAGAAGAAATTTGGAGAAGATCATTGATTCGGCTGAAGCTAGTCAGTCCATTCTGTTCTTCGATGAGGCGGATGGTTTGTTCGGCAAGCGATCGGATGTAAAGGACTCTCACGACCGCTTTACAAACATGGAAGCAAACAGCCTTTTGCAACGGGCAAACGCTCTCCCGGCCCCGGTGATTTTCGCCTGCGAGAAGCCAATCGGGCTTCTGGATTCAATCGCGCATGTCATCGAATTTCACGGCTCAACCCATCTACGCTAGTGATTCACCGCAAGTGTCGTGAATCTAAAGTTCATTACATAAATCGAAGGTCCCAACTGCAGATTCTTCGACTCACCACCCCCGAACTGAAAGACGTTCGGGGCCCCGTTCGCTCAGAATGACAACCAGTCTTGTGTTGCGTATTTCAGACTCAGGACACTAGCGGTTTTCAATTCTGCGGCCGGGGCCAACGCGCTTCAACGATAGTGCCGATGCCGCCACGAGGCCGGAACTCCCCACGCACTATAGCCCACACAGGGTTGCAAGCCTTCACCACGTCTTCGAGCACCTGGTTGACGATGTTTTCCTGAAAAATTCCAAGATTCCGGTAACTGAAGAGGTACTCCTTCAGCGATTTCAACTCGAGGCAGCTTTCGCGGGGCATGTAGCGAATCGTCAGTACGCCGAAATCGGGCAGCCCGGTCTTCGGACAAACGGAAGTCAGTTCCGGGTCGTCGATCGAAATCTCATACCCGGGAAATTGGTTCTGCCAGGTTTCAATCGCAGGAAATGCGAAATCGAGACCGGCCTTGGCGTGTTTTTCGGTGTAGCGGCGTCGCTGAGCCATACCGATATTGTAGCGAGCCTATAAGCCCAGATCCCAGGTCTGCCCCACAAGGTCCTTGCCGAAGCTGTGATGTGGCTCTTCTGCCGTGAGTTTGAATCCGGCCTGCTCGTAGATTCTGTGCGCCGCCGACAGGATGCTTTGCGTCCACAACGTCATCTTTTTGTATCCCGACATGCGTGCGAATTGAATGCATTCGGCGACCAGCGCCTTGCCGAGACCCAAGCCCCGGGCACTCGGTTCGACCAATAACAATCGCAGTTTGGCCGTCTCTTCGTGATCGGGATGACGGACGAGAAAGATACATCCGATCGCTTCACCATTGCGTTCGGCAATCCAACAGTGCTCGCGCCGCTCATCGAAGTTTTGAATGAAGTCGGCGGCGATATGTGCCACCAGGGCTTCGAATTGCTGGTCCCATCCATACTCCTGTGCATAGAGCACCCCGTGGCGCTGCACTACCCATCCCATGTCTCCAGGCCTGTGGGGGCGCAGTACGAAAGGTGCGCGATCGGGCTCCCGTTTCGATAGCGCAGTATGGATCGCGCGCATTGAGCGGATCAAGTCCGTACGAGTGGCGGGAGAAAGATTTTCGAGGACCTCGCGTGCCTGTTCGGAAGAGCGCCGGTCGAGATCCGCGAAGGCCGCTTTGCCCTTCCTTGTCAGGCGCAGGATGGCGTGGCGCGCATCGCGTGCCAGGGGGGAACGAGCCAACAACCGTGCTTCACTGAACTTGCTGAGAATCCGGCTCAGGTATCCAGCGTCGAGATTCAGTTCCTCGGCAATTTGGCTCGCGCTGCACTGGTTACGGTTCGCTAATTCAAAGAGCACACGCGCCTCCGTCAACGAATAGCCGCTTTTGACCAATTCTTCATCCAGCAGTCCGATTACGCGCGTGTAGAAGCGATTGAACCCGCGAAAGGCATCTACATCCGGGTCCATCTCCGCTGAAAGGGTTGATCCCATGCGCTTCCTCCTTAAGCAATCAATATAGTTGACAAAAGCAAGTAATTCAATGAGGCCGATTCATGAGACGTTTACGGCTTCGACTTTCAGGCACAATTTTCTGCTCCCTCCGGTCATGTTATTGAGTCCTATATACTGGCTCAGGTCAACGAATGGCGGAAGCGCGAAAGCAATTGGATAGGCGCTGGCTCTGGCTCGGCGCAGTCGTGGTATTGGTCCTGGTGTTTTTCTCAGTGCGCTCCCTCACGAGAGAGCATCTGGAGGTGCGCGTCGCGGAGGTTTCGCATGAGCCGCTGGCAAGCACGTCGAGCACTAATGGGCGCGTGGAGCCGGAAAACAATCAGCAAATCCACAGTCCCATTGCCACGACGGTCAAGGCGATTTATGTGCAACCGGGGGACGAGGTGCCGGCGGGAAAACTTCTGATGGCGCTTGACGACATGCAGGCCCGGGCAAGAATGGCCGCCGCGGAAAGCGGAGTGAAATCCGCGCAAGCCGCACTCGATGCGATCATGCATAACGGCACCCTTGAACAGCGCCAGGCAGCAGGAGCAGACTTGGCGAAAAACCGGATCGACCGCGATCAGGCTCAGCACGAACTGCAGGCCCTCATCAAGCTCAATGCCACAGGAGCAGCCTCGGCCAGCGAAGTGGATGCGGCCCGCCAGCGCCTTGCTGCAGCCCAGGCCAGTCTCGATGCATCTGTAACCAGTTCGCAGAGCCGTTATTCGCAGCCGGAAGTGGCGCGAGCCCAGGCAGCTCTCTCCGACGCGGAAACCAGCCTATCGGCCGCACAAGCGGTGGAGGCGCAAACATCGGTTCACGCTCCCATCGCGGGAACGGTCTTTAGCGTGAATGCCGCTCGCAGCGACTTCGTTGAGCAGGGCGCATTGCTGCTGCAGATGGCCGATCTGCACCATGAGCGTGTGCGGGCCTACTTCGATGAACCGGAAATTGGCGCCCTTGCTGTTGGTCAGCCGGCTCTAATCAAGTGGGACGCCAAGCCTGGCCGGGTCTGGCATGGCCACATTGAGCGTGTCCCGGTTACAGTGATGAACCTCGGCACGCGCACCGTCGGCGAAGTGCTCGTTCAGATCGACGGCGGCGATGGCGGACTGTTGCCCGATACCAATGTGACGGTCGCGGTAACCACTTCAAGCGAATCGGATGTCCTGAGCATTCCCCGCGAGGCGCTCTACTCTGAGAATGGAAAGACGTACGTCTTCAAAGTGGCGAAGGGCGAACTGCGGAGAACCCCGGTCGTAACCGGAGCCTTTAATCTGACCCAGATAGCCATTGTCTCGGGGCTAAAAGACGGAGACATGGTGGCGACCGGAACAACCTCTGGACAGCCATTACAACAGGGCATACCGATACAGGTTGTGCAGTGAAGAAGATTATTCAGACGGTTTTTCTGGCAGCAGCCTTCGCCATCTCGGCCTCTGCGCAATTTGGAACAGAGTCGCTGTCGCAGGCCGATGCGGCATTGCAAGGGGGAGAGGCAGATAAGGCGTTGGTATTGCTTGGTTCGCTTCCGCCGTCCGCCGAGGCTCACAATCTCAAGTGCCGCGTCTTCTATTCCTTGGAAGATTGGGATTCGGCTGCGAAGGAGTGCCAGAAAGCTGTCAATGGCGATGCACAAAGCTCCGAGAATCACCTGTGGCTGGGCCGGGCATTCGGCCAAAAGGCAGAACGCGCTTCATTCCTCAATGCGTATTCTCTGGCAAAGAAAGTGCGAGCGGAGTTCGAAGAATCGGCCCGTCTGAATCCGCGCAATGTCGACGCGCTGTCGGATTTGGGTGAGTTTTATTATGAGGCGCCCGGAATCATTGGCGGTGGCACCGACAAAGCTGAAGCAATCGCCTCGCGGTTGGAGAAAATTGATCCTGCGCGCGCTTTTGAGTTGCGTGCCGGAATAGCAAAACAAATTAAAGATTTCGATGCGGCCGAGAGCAATTTCAAACAGGCGATCGCAGCCAGCGAGCATCCTGCGTTTCAGTGGATGAATTTAGCCAGCTTCTATCGTCAGCGCGAACGCTGGCCTGAAATGGAAGCAGCCGTGCAAAGTGGTTTGACTGCAGCAGAGCGCGACAAGCAAGCAGGTGTGGCTTTGTTCGATGGATCTTCTGTATTGAGTTCGTCCGGCAAAAATCTGGAGTTGGCGACCAGGATGCTCGAGGAATATCTCGCGGGTTCGTCGAAGACGGAAGATGGGCCTGCTTTTGTTGCGTACACACGACTTGCGCGCCTCGATGCAAAACTAGGGGACGTGGCCGCGGCGAAACGCGAGCGTGCGGCGGCGCTGGGCCTCGCCCGTGAATATCGACCCGCACGGGAATTAAAGTTTTGACTGGGATCTCACGAGTGAACAGCAGAAGGAAACGATGTGCGCCGTGGCTGTCCGTTCTCATCGGAATGGCTGTCGGCTCTGCGCCGCCGCTCGTCTCGGCGCAGGTTTCGCTCTCCACGGTGGTCGATCTCGCACAACGCAACAGCACCGCGGTTCGGATAAACGAAGCCGACCTGCGCAAGGCGCAAGCGGTGCTGGATGAGACCACTGATGCGTATATACCCAACCTCGTAGTCGGCTCGACCGTCGGTGGGTCTATCGGTTTCCCCACTGGTCAGCCCTCCATTGCAAACGCGTCGATGCAATCGCTGGTCTTGAGTTTCCCGCAGCGCCAGTACATCCGCGCCGCGCGCTCCGGCATTCAGGCCGCTGCACTCAGCCTGAAAGACGCCAAGGAGCAAGTGGCACTCGACGCATCCACGGCATACATCGAGCTTGATACCGTGAACCGCGAGTTGGAGACGGCACGCCAACAGGAAATCTATACTGGCCGCCTGGTTCAAATCGAACAGGAGCGAACCGAAGCCGGAGTGGACCCGCAAGATGGACTGCTGCAAGCGCGGCTGACCGCGGCCCAGATACGGCTTAAGAGAATTCATCTGGAGAGCCGCGCAACCGCACTTGCGAAGCAGCTTGCAACCCTGACCGGCCTGCCCGTGGGTTCCATTGCCCCCGATCACGCCAGCATTCCCGAAATTCCCGCGGTCAGCGCAAATAATCCACCGCTTTCGATTTCCGGGGTGCAGTCTTCACAGATGCTGGCCCGCTCAAGACAACTTCAGTCTCGGGGCGACGCGCTCGCAGGAAACCGTCCTCAGGTAAGTTTTGGCGCGCAGTACAATCTCGATTCGAACAAACTGAACAATTACAGTACTTACTACCGCAATTTCACGCCAAACAATTTCAGCGCAGGGTTTTCGATTCAGATACCGGTGTTTGACTTCGGCACGCGCGCCAAGGCTCGGGAATCGGCAGCCGATGCGCTACGTGCGACCGTTGAGGCCGAACAGGCGCAACACCAGAACGAAATCCAGATTGCAGAGTTGACCGGCAGCATCCGTGAACTCGACACCGAGACAGAAATCGCAACTTTGAAGCAACAGATTGCCGGCGAGCATCTAGAGTCCGTGTTGGCGCAATTGGAGTTAGGAAACGGCTCCGGGCCCGGACCGAATGCAACGCCTCAGCTCTCGCCCAAAGCCGAGCAACTGGCGCGCATCGAGGAAAGCGATCGGCTTGAGGATGCCCAGAATGCCGGATTCGAACTTGCGAAGGCAAGATTAAGCCTGCTGAGGGCGCTGGGCCACATGCAGGATTGGCTGAACGAATTGCACACCAAATAGAACAATTCCCCTTTGCGTCACATGCAAGTCGTCAAAAATGATAGAATTGAAAGGATGGCTATGCCCCTGAAAACGCTGTTCCTGAACCCGCCCTCGTTTGAGAATTTCGATGGCGGAGCGAGTTCGCGTTGGCCGGCAACGCGCGAGATTGAATCCTACTGGTACCCAGTGTGGCTGACCTACCCGGCCGGCCTGCTGGAGGGCTCGCGGCTGCTCGACGCCCCTCCCCACCATGTCTCCGCGGATGAGACCATTAAGATCTGCAAGGACTATGAGTTCCTTGTGCTGTTCACTTCCACAGTGGGTTGGGAAGGTGACCAGCGGCTGGCCGAGGCGATCAAAAGCGCTAACCCCTCTATTCGCGTCGCTTTCGTCGGACCACCGGTCACTACGTCACCAGACAAGGCCCTCAACGAGTGCTCCGCGCTGGACTTTATTTGCCGCCGCGAGTTCGATTACTCGGTGGTCGAGTTTGCGCAGGGCAAGCCTCTCAACGAGATTCTCGGCATCAGTTACAAGCAAGACGGCAAGATCGTCCACAACGCCGACCGGCCGCAGATCGAAGACCTGGACGCGATGCCCTGGGCCACCAAGATCTACAAGCGCGACATGGATGTGACGCGCTATAACGTGCCGTTTCTGCTGCATCCCTATATTGCGCTTTACTCCACCCGCGGCTGCCCGGCGCAATGCACGTTCTGCCTCTGGCCGCAGACCCTCAGCGGACATGCATGGCGCAAGCGCTCCACCGATGATGTTGCCGCCGAACTGGCATGGGCCAAGCAGAACTTCCCTGAAGTCAAGGAGTTCTTTTTCGACGACGACACGTTCAACATCCAGAAGGTCCGCACGGTAGAACTCTGCGAAAAACTGAAGCCGCTCGGCCTCACCTGGAGCTGCACCTCCCGCGTGACGACCGACTATGACACGCTCAAGGCGATGAAAGAAGCAGGATGCCGACTGCTGATCGTAGGCTTCGAGTCAGGCGATCCGCAGATTCTCAAGAACATCAAGAAGGGCGCAACGGTCGAGCGCGCGCGTGCCTTTGCCAAGGATTGTCACGACCTCGGGCTCACCATCCATGGTGACTTCATCCTCGGCCTGCCGGGCGAAACCAAGGAGTCGATTCGCAACACGATCAACTTCGCCAAAACGCTGGACGTGGAAACAATCCAGGTCTCGATCGCGCACGCGTATCCGGGCACTGAGTTTTATGATTACGCGAAGGCCAATGGGTTCATCGTGAACACGGCGGCGATGATGGATGAGGGCGGCCACCAGATGGCTCACATCGAGTACCCCGGCCTTCCCACGGACTACGTGCTCGAAATGGTCCACCGGTTCTACGATGAGTATTATTTCCGGCCTAAGGCGGCATTCCGCGTGATCTGGAAGGCGATCGTCAACCGCGATGTGCCACGGCTCTATGTGGAGGCGAAAGCCTTCCTCAAGCTGCGCGCGCAACGCAACAAGATGGTGAAGGTGGCTCGCAGCCAGCAGGCCGACCCGCCGGCTCCCGTAGGCGCGGGCGCTTAGAGCGACCGGCGAAATCATTCATCATTGGGGGCGGAGTCCGCGAAGGCGGACGTCCGCCTTCGTTTTCTATTCGACTGCACGATGGGATTGCAGCAAACCGATGACGCATCACAGGCTATCAACTAGGCAGTACGCAATTCTGGGACTGGTTGCGGTCTGCGCTCCTCTTGGCGATACCTTTCTATCCCGCGGCATGACCAGTCTGCCTCCGATTGCGCTGGCCCACCCCATCACACTCATCGCCGCTGTCTTCACGCCATGGATCGCCGCCGGAATTGCGCTGCTGATTGGGTTTTTCGCCAGCTATCTCACGGCTCTCTCGTGGGCAGACCTCACATTCGTGCTTCCTGCCACCGCCTTCGGCAATGTGATCGTTGCCTTCCTCTCTCGCTTTTGGCTGCACGAACCCATCTCCATCCAGCGCTGGGCGGGAATTGTGCTCATCACGGTTGGTGTGGGATTTGTGGCACAAGGCCCCTCATTGACTGAGAGGCCGGCGCGTGAAGTCGAATTGGAAGAGGAGCAGGTGCGATGATAGTCCCCTCCCCTGTTGCACTGCCGGGCCCGTGGGCAGCGACAGCCATGATTGCGGCCATTGTGCTCAGTTCCACCGCCGGCGAGGTGCTTACCGCTGCGGCCATGAAGTCGATAGGCGACCTCGATGCGATTCGCGCCCGTTCAGGCATGCCTGGCGCCATCCGCGCCGTAGTCACCTGCCCTCTCTTCTTCGCGGGCGTGGGCTTTCTGGCTCTGGCTTTCTTTTCGCTGCTCTTCGCGCTCAATCATCTGAACCTGAGCCTGGTCGCACCCGCTTCGGCGTCTCTCACGTTAGTGACTAACGCCATCGCTGCCAAGTTGTTTCTGAAAGAGAACGTCGACCGGCGCCGCTGGACCGCCGCAGTGCTGGTCTGTATCGGTGTATATTTTCTCGCGCACTGAAAAGCAGCTTTCAGCCATCAGCTCTCAGCTTTCAGCGGCTCTTTACAAATCGCATCAATCCCTGCGGCTTCAAGTCCGGATCACGGAATCCGCGCGGCTTGCCGATGAATCCGCAGATCGCTTCCGCTGCGAGATGACCGGAGCGCGCCGCGCTCTCCATGGTGGAAGGCCAGCCGGTTGCGATCCAGTCACCCGCGAGAAAACAATTCGGCCATGGGGAAGCCGTACGCGGCCTTGAGCCATCGATTCCCGGCGGAACACCGAAGGTGGCGCGCACTTCCTTGACCAGCACAGCCTTCTCCAATTTCGCCGAAGCCGCTGCGGGAAAGAACTCGCCCAGTTCGCTCACAGCTTGCCTAATGGCCTGTTCGCGGCCTAGCGCGGCAAAGCTCCGCGACGCGCTGACCACCAGTTCCAGGTAACTTCCATTCAATTTGCGCCATGGTTGCAGCCGGCTCTTGTTGTACATCCAGTGAAGCTCGCGATCGAGCAGCACGGCATGGTCGAGCGTGGTGATCTCGCGATCGAACCAGAGATGCACGCTGCAAATGGGCCAATGCTGGTGATTCTCAATTTGCTCGACGAGAGCATCGACCCCCTCGGCCGGCGGCATTTGGGGAATCAGTTTCGCTGTCGCCTCAAACGGCAATGCAAGCACAAGAAAATCCGAGATGATATCTCCGGCGCGCGCGACGAGGTTCCATTGCGAAGTTTCTTCGTCGAAGCAAGCCGACTCCACATTGGCGTTCAAATGAACACTCGATCCGTGCTGGGTAAGAAATGCTGCTGCTCCGGCATAAAGCTCACTCAACGGCACGGTACTCATGCCCATGCTGCCTGCCTGCGCGGAATTCATGAAGAGCTCGCGAATCACCTTGGCCGCGTAGGGCAGCGCAATATCGTCGAGATCAGCGTTCAGCGCACTCGCGATCACCAATCGCCAGAAGCGCTCGATTGCACCATCTGTCTGACGGTTGCGCTTGAGCCACGCTCCCAGCGGCTCGGTTGAGTCGGCAGGCACAGGCCGCATCAGTGCGCCAAAGGCACGGCTCAGAGCGAGCTTGTCGGCACGCGTGAAGGCCTTTGCGGCAAGCAGCTTGGGAAGTCCATGGAGCGGCGCGGGTAACCACGAGGGCCCGAGAACGGATCGGCGGCCGCCCGGCTCAATCATCGTCATTTCCCTGGTCCAGTGAATCTTGTCCGCGACGCCGATGCGTTTGTAGAATCCAACCAGGTTTGTGCAGCATCCGAAAAGAACGTGCTGGCAGTTGTCGATGACTTCATTCACGCCGGGGTGAAGGTACGAGGAGGCTCGGCCGCCCAGATAGCCGCGCCGCTCGACAAGTTGCACGCGGAAACCGGCCTCGGCCAGCGCGCAAGCGGCGCTCATGCCGGCCACACCGCCGCCCACTACGGTCACGGTTTTCTGCGGCTTCAGTTGCGAACGGCCCAATCCTTTTCCTCGTCGTCTAGCTTCCCGTTGTCTAGTTTCCAAACAGCCTTGTCCACGCCATGCGCGAGAGCCCCGCAATGAGGATCGCGACCTTCTCAGCAAGCGGCACACTCACCCGACGTGAAAACACGTCGTAGTGCGCGGACTCGATGCGTTTGAGCAGTGCGTGGTAAATCGACACAAGCACCCAGAGCGCCGGCCTGCTCTCACTGTCGATCAGGGGCATCAACGCCTCCGCGGACTTGTAGTAGTTTTCCGCGCGGTTTGCGATCGCTTCCAGCAGGGCGTTTTCCGCGGACGTGGGCGGCGCTCCGGGAACACGACGCAGCAAGGCGTCGAGGGATACATGATGCGCGCCAAGGTCTTCAAGCGGCAAATACAAGCGATTGCGACTCGCGTCCTCAGCGACATCGCGCAAAATATTAGTAAGCTGAAACGCGATGCCGGTCTCCTCGGCCAGTTTCTCCGCACACGGGTCGGTATATCCGAAGATTCGAATGCACACCAGGCCCACGACTGACGCCACCAAGTAGCAATAGTCATAGAGATCGGCGAACGTCGCATAGGTATCCGGTGCACTGCTCGTCGCGGGCTTCAGGTCCATCGTCGTGCCGGCTACCAACTCGTCCAGTAAGCTGAGCGGGATCGCAAAGCGTGCGGTAGCGTCGCGCACGGCAACGAAGACCGGATCGGCTGTAGTGCCGCCCTGGCTGGCCTCGCGCCATGCTGCCAGCCATTCATCAAGCCGGCGGCGGCGCTCATCGCGGGAGAGGCTTTCGTCGTCGGCCAGATCGTCGGCGCGGCGCATGAATGCATAGATGGCACAAATCGCATTCTTCCGCGCCGGGGGCAAAGCCATGAACGCGTAGTAGAAATTCTTTGCTTCGCGTTTGGCAATCGCCCGGCAGGCCGCGTAAGCTTCGTCCAATGTGAGTGCCTGGGTCAAGCTGCCTTCCCTCAAGAACGTACCCCGAGGCGAAAAAATGGCAGCATCTTGCCGCTTAGTGCGCGCAACGCCAGCGCCAGTTTGGTGCGCTTTGGAATGGCGGGTCTTGCGCTCAGCACATCATAGTCGTGGCGCTCGATGGCGCTGAGAATCTCAAGTCCGCCGCGGCTGAAGAGGTCAAGGTCCACCGCCAGATCGCGGTTGACCATGCCGATCAGTGGGAGCCCTTCTTCAAACAGCCTGCGCGCGAAATCCACTTCGTAATCAAGCAACGCACGGAAAGCCGGGGTTGCAATTCCCTGCGCAATGATTTCATCGCTCACGCCGAAACGCCGCATGTCTTCTTGAGGCAGATACACGCGATTCTTGGCGAAATCCACACGCACATCCTGCCAGAAGTTGGCCAGTTGCAGAGCGGAGCATGTCGCGTCCGCAAGCCTGAACCGCTCCTCGTCCGCATAGCCGCACGCATACAGCACCAGGCGGCCCACTGGATTCGCGGAATAGCGGCAGTACTGTAAAACTTCCTGCATGGTGCGATAGCGGGTCACGGTCTGATCCTGCCGGAAGGCGGTCAACAGATCGGCGAATGGCTCTTTTGGAATTGAGCAGGCACGGATTGTTTCTCTGAGGGCAACAAAGACAGGGTGACGGGCGCAGCCTTGGTAGCAGGCATCCAGTTCTCGACCCCACATATCGAGCAGCGCCAGTGCGATTGCCGGATCTGGAACCTCGTCGCCCAGATCATCGGAGACACGGCAATAAGCATAGATCGCGTGAAAATGCGGCCGCAACGCTTTGGGCAGGAACCACGTGGCGACATGAAAATTCTCGTAATGCGACTCAGCCAGACGCTTGCACCATGCGCGAGCCTCTTCAAGCGAGGGCGCGACATCGGGCATGCGATACGCTGCGGGTAGTGCCGACCAGCCACGGGCGATCAACTCGTCCTTGAGCAGCGCATCATTGTCCGGGTGCAGGGTTACCGTGGTCATTCCGTTGCCTCAGGGCACGATGGCGGTCTTGATTTCGCTGCTCCGCTTCATCAACTTCTCGAAGACCCGGTTGAGTTCGTAGAGATGGGCATGTCCCGTAATAAATGCGCTGGCCTGGAATCGGCCGCCCGCAATGAGTTCCAGCGACCTGCGGCAGATTGCCGGGGTGTGGTGGAAAGTGGCGCGGAGCGTGATGTCGCTGTAGTGGATGCGATTGGTGTCGAGATTGACCTCAGTTCCGACGGCGCATCCGCCAAAGAAGTTCACTGTCCCACCCTTGCGCACCATCTCCACCGCTTCCTGCCAGGTTTCGGGCATGCCCACTGCCTCAATCGCAATGTCGACGCCGCGATTCTTGGGAGTCAGCGCGCGCGTTTCACGGATGGCCTTGCGAATGGTGCTCGCCTGGACCACGTGAGCGGCTCCGAGTTGCCGCGCAGCTTCAACCTGGCCGTCATGCTTGACGACCGCAATCGTCACACATCCCGCCAGCGCGGCAACATGCAAAATCATGAGGCCCAGCGGTCCGCCGCCGATGACCGCTATGATGTCGCCGGGGCGAGGACGGGAATCTTCAAAACCGTGCACAGCACAAGCCAGCGGTTCAGTCAGCGCCGCGTGTTCCAGGGGCACGTGGTCGGGAACGTGAAGTGTGTTTTTGGAGACGATACGAGCCGGAATACGGATGAACTCGGCGTATGCTCCGTTGTTAAAGAGCAGGTCGTCGCAAAGATTTTCCTGGTTGCGCTCGCAGAAGTAGCACTTGCCGCAAGGTGCGGAGTTAAGCGCCACCACTCGGTCGCCAGGAGAAAAGTCGGTGACGCCGTCGCCTGCCTCCACAATCGTGCCGGCCAGTTCATGACCAAACAGTGCCGGAGGCACAATCATGCGTGCATGATATCCGCGGCGAAATACTTTCAAGTCCGTTCCGCAGGTCAGCGCCGCGCCCACGCGAACAATCAGCTCTCCCGGAGCCGCTTTCGGCACTGGCACGCTTTCGATGCGAACATCTTCGCGTCCATGCAGCACCGCGGCCCTCATGGTTGTCGCCACCAGGTGCCTCCTTACTCTGCTCCAACCCCGAAGACAGGTTCTATCATAATCTTCATCGAGTTTGCTTGCGGATTCGATGCCACCTCGATCGCCGCAACTGCTTCTTCGATCGGGAACCGGTGCGAGATCAACTGCGTCAGGTCGAACCCGTCGCGATAGCCGCCGAAGACCAGTCCGGTTACTTCATCGAGAATGGGAAATGAGGAAGAATAGGACCCCAGAAGCGTCTTCTCATCGACGCAAACTGCGGCGGGATCGATGATCACTTCGCCATGCTGGGTCTGGGCAAACAGCATCACTTTGCCGCCGGGACGGGCCGCATCCATCGCAGTACGAACCAGCGCTGTGCCCCCTACGGCCAAGATTACAGCGTCCGCACCACGCCCATCAGTCTCGGCCAAAACCCGCTCAACCACGTTCTCGCTCCCTGCACGTATTGGATGCCGCAGTCCGAATTTGGCTGCTATTGCATGGCGCTCGGGGTAAAGGTCCGAAGTCAGCACTTTTGCGCCGATACGGCTTGAAAGCACCGCGTGCATCAGCCCGATTGGCCCCTGACCGATGACCAGGACCGTGTCGTCCGGGGCAAGATTGAGCAATTTCACGCCCTTGAGCACGGTATTCACCGGCTCAACGAAGGCCGCTTGCTCAAACGGAACGCCATCCGGGATGCGCACGACTCCGCGGTTTCTGACAACGAAGTCCATGACCCGGATGTATTCGGCAAAGCCGCCGCCTGAAGGCTCAAATCCGGCGGTCACTCCGGTCTTCTTGTAGAGCGGGCACTGTGCCGGCGTCCCCTTGCGGCAGTAATAGCACTCGTTGCACGGGACGTGGTGAAAAGTCATGACACGGTTGCCCACCGCGAAGCCGGTCACACCCTCGCCGGCGGCGACGATGGTTCCGGCCATTTCGTGGCCGAAGATGCGAGGGGCGGAATGAGAGCCGTAATGAATCTTCTTGAGGTCAGTGCCGCAGATTCCGCATGTGGCCACTTTGATCAGCAGTTCGCCCGGGCCGATTCGGGGCACCGGAACGGTTTCGACACGCATGTCGTTGACGCCGCGATAGACTACGGCGCGCATGGTGGCGGGGATCTTCGTTTCCGCCATGCTTTCACGGTTTGAGATTTGGGTAGCCATTCCGTCCCTGAGTGACCTCATTGATCCAGAAAATTGAGCAACGACTCGGCAATGCTTCGGGAAGCCCTTCTGCTATTTTCGCCCATTCGCACCAATGCGGGCCAGTATCCAGGCCTCAGAAGGGCATAAAGTATAAAATCGGCGGTCCTAAACTGCCCATCTGGGGAGATAAAGCGGTTGAAATCTGGCAATTCCTCGTTGAAACCGTCGCTTACACCCTTGATGCAGTAAAACGGAATGCCCCGCATCGCAGCCAGACGAGCGAGAGCGGCGGCTTCCATGTCCACCAGGCTTGCACCGTAGGTTGACGCGAGACGGCGCTTTTCAGTGGCGCCGGCGACGGTGGAGCTGGTGACAAGCCACAGATCGCCCGCTCCCGCGTCGCAGCGGAAGCGCTCGCCAGTAAGGACGTCGATCACACCGGCGACGTTGTGGGCCGTGCCCGGGGCGACTTCAGGAGAGAGGGCGCCGGCCCAGCCGATGGAAATGACCAAGTCGATCGGGCCGCCGTCTTCCAGGCCGGCGAAGGCGCGGGTGGCGGCTTGCTGGCCGGCCCCGGCGCAGGCGGCGTCCCACTCCTCTTCTTCGTTGCGCTGTGCCCAGAACCGAATGCCATTGCGGGTGCTGTGCGGCCAACCGCGGACAAGAGGTTTGAGCTCGCCAAGCATAGCGGCGACGATTGCGACGCGTGTCATGACCGACCCCGCGGCGCATAGCCGTTGGCGCAGAACCACTCGATAGCAGCGCGCATGGCTGGGTAGATGGGGACGATACGGAAGTCCAGTTCCTGCTGCGCGCGGGCAGAGGAGGCGAACATCTTCTTGCGGCCCATGCGCACCTCTTCGAGAGTGGCGCGAGGCTCTTTGCCGCGGATGCGGCCCGTGATCCACTCCTCGAAAAAGGCGTAGGTCGCGGCGATGGCGAATGGGATTTTCGTGGTCGGCGAGGGGATGCAGGTGATGGCCGACATCTTGTCGAGAATCTGCTTCAGCGTCAGGTTCTCTCCGCCAAGAATGTAGCGGCGACCGGGTCGGCCCTTTGTCAGTGCGGTGACATGCGTGCGGGCCACTTCGGTTACGTCGACGAGATTGAGGCCGGTGTCGACGTAGGCAGGGAATTTGTGGTTGAGAAAGTCGACGAAGATGCGGCCGGTGGGCGTGGGCTTGGCGTCGTTGGGGCCGATCGGTGTGGTCGGGTTGAGGATGATGACCTGTTGGCCATGTTCAGCGGCGGCGATGGCTTGTTGTTCGGCCATGAACTTGGAACGCTTGTAGTGGCCCACCATGTCGTCAAGCGAAACGGGCGTGTCTTCGTTGATGACGATGCCGTCTGTGCGAAAGTGCATGGTGGCGACGCTCAAGGTGTAGACAACGCGGCGGACACGAGCTTCACGGGCGAGTTTGAGCAGGTCGCGGGTACCGTCGACGTTAGCACGATACATGGTGTCGGGATCGCGAATCCAGAGGCGGTAGTCGGCGGCAACGTGAATCACGGCATCGCAGTCCGTCAGGGCGGGAGCGAAGGACTCGGGACGAGCGAGGTCGCCGGCAACAGTGTCCCCGGAAATGCCTTCGAGGTTTTTAAGATTGCTGGTTTTGCGGACCAGCATGCGCAGGTCGGCACCCTCGGCGGCGAGAGCTTTGGCCACATGATGGCCTACGAAACCGGTGGCACCTGTGAGAAAGACTTTCATGAAGACAGGGATCAGGAATCAATCAGGAATCAAAAGATCATTCTCTGACGTCTGATTCTAGTTCTTTTCAGCGGAGTTAGCGTTGTTGGCGAAGTTAGCGGAGTTAGTTCCGCTTCGCGCTCATTAGCGAGTTAGCCACGGTCAATCGCGAAGGGTAAGAAAAAGCGGGGACTATCCAGTCCGCCTCTACTCCAGCGTTTCAGGATGAAGTGCGTACTTTTCGCCGGCGGCTTTTTTCTCGTTGTAAGCCTTGACCCAGTCTTCCCAATGCTTGCCGGCGGCGCGGTCTTTGCCGCTGAATTCCAGGCGGGCAATCTCGGCATAGCTGATCTTGCGCTTTTCGGAGGCGGAAGGCGTGAAGTACTGGACGTAGGAATCGGCCAGCGTTGCGCCGGTTTGACGATTGAAGATGTAGGCCTCAATGCGCTCGCCGGATTTGAGCGTGAGTGTCACGTCGCCGCGATAGTCGAAGGCTTTCTCAAGCGCCTGGCGAATATCCTCGTCGCTGGCAAACTCGGGGATCCAGCCTTCGAGCTGCTCGTGTTGAGTGCCGGGGGCGAGTTCCAGCGCTTCGACCTGCTCCATGGAATATTTCAGTACTTCGGCGGTCATGGGTTCCTTCCTTGCGTTCTAGCAGGGGCTAAAGGCCCTGGTCATTCCTTGCTGCTTGCGGCACGACTGAAGTCGAGCCCTGTTACAGTGCAAAAACAACTGCGGGTCCTTCGACTCCCTTCGCTGCGCTTCGGTCGCTCAGGATGACAAATCCATTGGTGATAGTTCAGAGCTTTGCTAATTCGCGTTCGGGGCGTTCGATCTGTACGAGCGTGGCGGGGCCATGCGGCGCGGGCTCATTGAGCAGGTTGAGCGCGTGCTGGTCGCGGTATCTGCTGAACGTGCCGCGCACCATGCCCCAGAAGCCCGATAACGAACCAAACCCGTCGATGACCGCTGTGGGCTCATAGCCGCAACTGACCATGCAGTTGGCGCACTTGGGATTGCCACTGGCGACGCCGTACTCTTCCCACTTGGTGGTTTCGAGCAATTCCTTGAAGGTCTCGGTGTAGCCGTCCTGGAGCAGGTAACAGGGCCGCTGCCATCCAAAAATGTTGTAAGCCGGCGAGCCCCACGGGGTGCACTCATATTTGCGATCGCCCATCAGGAACTCGAGGAACAAAGGCGACATATTGAACTTCCACGTCGGCTTGCGGTTGGAGAGGATGGCGCGGAAGAGCCGGCGCACGCGGGCGCGTCCCAGGAAGCGATGCTGGTCGGGGGCCATCTCGTAGCTGTAGCCAGGCGAGAGCACGATGCCTTCGACGCCCATCTCCATGACATCGTCAAAGAAGCCGCGGACCTGGTTGGGGTCGGTGCCGTCGAAAAACGTGGCGTTGGTTGTGACGCGGAAGCCGCGCTTGACTGCCTCCTTGATGCCTTCAACGGCAATTTCGTATCCGCCTTCGCGGCAGACTGAAAAGTCGTGATGCTCACGCTGGCCGTCGAGGTGAACTGAAAAGGTCAGATACTTGGATGGCGTGAACTCCGGCAGGCGACGCTTGAGCTCGAGCGCATTGGTGCAGAGATAGATGTACTTCTTGCGCGCGATGAGACCGTTGACAATTTCAACGATCTGCGGGTGCAGCAGCGGCTCGCCGCCGGGGATAGACACCATGGGTGCGCCGCACTCTTCGACCGCGGCAAAACACTCCTCAGGCGTCAGCTGCTTCTTGAGGATGTGTGGCGGATACTGTACCTTGCCGCATCCGGCGCAGGCCAGGTTGCAGCGAAAGAGCGGCTCAAGCATCAGCACAAGCGGATAGCGGTTGTTGCCGGTGAGCTTCTTCTTGATGACGTAAGTGGCAACCGTCCACATCTGTGAGATCGGAACAGCCATATCTTGGTAAACCCTCCGTCGAGTTTTGCCCCACTACTTAGAGTAGCGTGAGGGGCAGAAATTATCTGCAAACTTGATTTTCTCGCTATCGCAATGGAACCATGCGGACTAGCGGCCTCGGGGGCTAAAGCCCCCGGTTGCGTTTTGACGGGTTGAGGGGCCTGAAGGCCCCTGCTCCCTCCGATTTCATCTGCTCGCATTTCTCAGGGGCTAAAGCCCCGGTTCAATTTGCTGGCTGCTCGGCACGATTGAAGTCGTGCCCTGTTACAAAGCCACGAATTTTCGACAGAACTCAGGTCGTACCCTTTCAAAACTGAATGCCTTTCGGCGGAACTTCTGTGGTACCCGGCACAAGAGCAACCGCAGATCCTTCGACTCGCTGCGCTCGCTCAGGATGACAACTCGAAAAAACAATTGCGATGTATTGCTGCATTAGGTGCCCGATCCCCAAAAAACAACCACAGATCCCGCCTTCCTGCGTCCGCTTTAGCGGACCTCGGTCGCGCAGCAATGACAACCCAAAACTACGATGATGCGCGCTCCATGACCCGCTTGTAGCCGGTTAAGGCCATCAGCGGGAAATAATTCCGGTACATGGTGTATGCCAGGTAAAACACGCGGGGAAACCCGGTGCCGGTATAGAGAGCCTGTCGCGCTATGCCGGTTCCCGTTGATTCGTCCCATCCACCGTCTGGCTTTTGTCGCGTGAGCAACCAGCGAACGCCCTTGGCGAGCGAGTCGGAGCGATCGTCTCCTGCCGAGAGCAGTCCGAGCAGCGCCCATGCGGTTTGCGACGGTGTGCTTAGCCCCTCGCCGCGGGTGTCGGGATTGTCGTAGCTGCCGCAAGCTTCGCCCCAGCCGCCGTCGGAATTCTGCACCATGCGAATCCACTCGGCAGCCTGCTGCACCTGCGGTTCGTGCTGATCAAATCCGATGGCTTCAAGCCCGCGCAGCACCAGGAACGTGCCATAGATGTAGTTGACACCCCAGCGGCCAAACCAGCTTCCGTCCGACTCCTGCTCGGAAAGGATGAACTTGATCGCTTTGTCGACGTGCTTGTCCTCGCGCGTAAAGCCGTAGGTTGCCAGCATCTCCAGCATGCGCCCGGTAATGTCCACTGTGGGCGGATCGAGCATGGCGTTGTGATCCGCGAAAGGGATGTACTGGAAGATCATTTTGGTGTTGTCTTTGTCGAAGCTGCCCCAGCCGCCACTGCGGCATTGCATGGCCAGTTCCCACTCGATGGCGCGCTCGGCAACCTGGTGCTGATAACGCTCGCGGGGATTATCCACCTTGTTCAAGGCGAGCAGCACCTGTGCGGTGTCGTCGGTGTCGGGATAGAACTCGTTGTTGAATTCGAAGTACCAACCGCCCGGCTCAGTTTTGGAGACCTTAACCGCCCAATCGCCTTTGTGACGGACCTCCTTGGCAAGAAGCCAGTCGGCGGCCTTGATCATGCTGGGGTGATTGCGGGGGACGCCGGCTTCGCCGAGCACATACACGGCCTGCGCAGTATCCCAGACCGGTGAAACGGCCGGCTGCATGCGGAATGTGGGCTCGGGCATGTCGGCGGTCGGCGGCTGTTCTATGCCAAGTTTCTCGAATTCGTCGCGCGCACGAATCACCTGGGGATCGTCTTCGGAGTAGCCCAGGCAGCGCAGCGCGATGATGGCATTGAGCATGGCGGGATAGATGGCGCCCAGGCCGTCTGTCATCTCCAGCCGCTCCAGCACCCATTTCTCTGCTTTGCGCAGCGCAATTTTGCGCAGGGGGCGGATGTGGACAGCCTCAGAAAGATGCATGAGACGGTCGAGGATGAGGAAAAAATTCTGCCAGGAGATGAGGGACTTGCGATTGATGCGGACCCGCAGAATCGAGTTCGCACGGCCGCCGCAGAAAAGCTCATCGATTCCCTGCTCGGGCGGAATTTTCTTGAAGGGTTTCTTGGCGTAGATGATGGCCAGAGGAACCAGAATGGAGCGGGACCACGACGAGATTTCGTAGATGTTGAAGTAGAACCAATTGGGAAAAAGAACAATCTCGGGCGGGATGGCCGGCACCGCATCGTAATCGTATTGGCCGAGCGCGCAGAGATACATCTTGGTGAATGTGTTGCACTCGGTTACGCCGCCGTGCGCGAGCACCCAAAGGCGGCATTTGACCAGACGCGGGTCGTCGGCGCTGATACCCATCAGCTTCGCCGAAAAGTAGCACTTGACCGAGAGCGAGATGTTGCCCGGACCGCCGGGATAGATGCTCCAGCTGCCGTCTTCGTTCTGATAGCGCATCATTTCAGTGCACGCGCGGGTGAGGCGGCCTGGGTCGCCGCTCTCAAGCAGCGTGTGGAGAAAGATGTAATCGGCCTCGAGCATCGAATCGCCTTCGAGCTCGCCGCACCAGTAACCTTCCGGATGTTGCTGGGAGAGAAGAAACTCGCGCGCTTGATGGATAGCGGACCCAACGTCAGCCAGGTCTGCATCCATGCGTCCGAACTTCGGGGCGGTGTGTTGCGGACTTTCCGTCTGAACTCTCATGCCGTTGAGATGCCTCACTACCCTTCGGAGATACCGGACGAACAAGGCTCTGAGGATTGCCTTCAATGGGGCACTCTAGTGTGGTGAGTCTGAAGTTCATCGAAGAACAACCGCAGATTCTTCGACTCACCGCCCCCGAACTGAAAAGACGTTCGGGGCCCCGTTCGCTCAGAATGACAGCCAGTTTTGTGTTACGTATTTCAGACTCAGAACACTAGCGCACGGAAACTGCTTCTGCGCCGCCCGCCGTCCCGATGGCCTGAATGATCTCAGGTGGAAGGCCGAAGCGGACATTCTCCGGCATCACCTCGACTTCTTCGACGCTCGAAAATCCGCTTTGACGCAAATAATTGACGACATCCTCGACCAGAATCTCGGGGGCTGAGGCTCCAGCCGTGACTGCCACAGTGGATACGCCTTTGAGCCAGGAGGGGTCTATCGCTTGCGAGTTATCAATCAGGTACCCCACCGTGCCGAGGTTGCGGGAAACCTCGACCAAGCGATTGGAATTGGAGCTGTTGGTGGAACCGACGACCAGCACCAATCCGGCATCATGGGCGACATTGCGGACAGCCACCTGGCGATTTTCGGTCGCGTAGCAAATGTCCTGCGAATGAGGACCAACGATATTAGGGAACTTGAGCTTGAGGGCGTGGATGATGTCGCGGGCTTCATCGAGGCTCAAGGTGGTCTGCGTGAGATAAGCAACGTGGTCCGGGTCGGGGACCTTCAGAGCGTCGACTTCCGCCACATTCGAGACGACTTGCGTGGCTTCTGGTGCTTCGCCGAGGGTGCCTTCGATCTCGTCGTGGTCGCGGTGGCCAATGAGCACCAGGGAGTAGCCTTGCTTGGCAAACTTGACGGCCTCGATGTGGACCTTGGTGACCAGAGGGCACGTCGCGTCAATAACTTTCAGGTTGCGGGCCTTGCTCATTTCGCGGACGGCAGGCGAAACGCCATGGGCGCTGTAGATGACCCGCTGCCCGTCGGGGACCTCTTCGATCTCGTGGACAAAGATCGCGCCCTTCTCCGCCAACTCATTCACAACATAGCGGTTGTGGACGATTTCGCGGCGAACGTAGATGGGAGCGCCGAAGGTTTCGAGGGCGATTTTGACAATGTCGATGGCGCGTACGACGCCAGCACAGAAGCCGCGCGGCTTAAGCAACAACACCCGTTTGTCATTGGGCAACGATCCGGCTTCACTGTCGTTCGAGGTGGGGTCGAGGGCGGTTGTAGTCACACAATCAGTATACCAATTTGCAGTTATTTAGGGGGTTTCTCCCGGGCAAAAGCATGGAGATAGAAGGTTATGGACCGGGGGGTGAAAGGAGAACTCAGGGCGCGTTTTCAAAGCGCGCAGAGAAATGTAAGGAATTTACTTGACATGCTCTAATACACTAGTACATTATTTATCCGATGAAGGCAGACACCAAAGTTGAGCAGCCTGGTTTTGCATTCCGGCTCGACACACATAGCGGGGTTCCGGTGTATCGGCAGTTGATCGACCAGGTGCAGGCCGGAATCGCCACGGGAATGCTATCTCCCGGCGCCCAATTGCCGACGGTGCGGCAGGTAGCGGTCGAGTTGGCGATCAATCCGAATACCGTATTGCGGTCTTACCGGGAGATGGAGATTCGCGGGATTCTTGATACGCAGCAAGGGACGGGAACGTTTATCGCTGACAAGCAAGTTGCGCCTGCGCCGGAAGAGCGGGAGCGGCAACTGGCGCAGTTGACCGGTGAGTTCGTTTCCCGGGCCGGGGCCGCAGGGCTGACGGTCGGCGAATTGATCGAGGCTTTGCGTCAACTTTCAAACGAAGGTCAAGCGAGGAGGTAGTCGTGTTTCAGGCAAATGTGTTGCGACCGAATCTGCTTCAGGCAAGACAGACCAACGGGGTGGGGCTGGTAGTGTTTCTGGTCTGCGTGGGCGGGGGAGCCGTTGCGACAGCGCTGATGAAGACGCCGGCCTATGTTGCTGCGGGCGCCGTGATCGGGGTCTATTTTCTGCTGGCCATCAAGGTCGTGGATCAATGGGAGAAGGTCGCGGTGCTGCGCTTCGGGCGCTTTCGCGAATTGCGGGGACCGGGGGTCTTTCTCATCATTCCGGTGGTAGATACGTTGAGTCGCTACGTGGATCAACGCGTGCGCGTGACCACGGTCAGCGCCGAGTCCACACTAACGCGGGACACGGTGCCGGTGAATGTGGACGCGATTGTTTTCTGGCTGGTGTGGAACGCGGAAAAGGCGATCTTCGAGGTGGAAGATTTTATCGAGGCGATCACGCTGGGTTCTCAAACAGCGCTGCGGGAATCGATTGGCCGGCACCAACTGGCGCAGATGATTACGGAGCGGGAGACTCTGGGGCGGGAGCTGCAAAAGATTCTCGACGAAAAGACCACGCCGTGGGGCATCACGGTGCAATCGGTGGAGATTCGCGATGTGCGAATCCCGCAGGCGCTTGAGAATGCGATGTCGCAACAGGCGCAGGCGGACCGGGAACGGCAGGCGCGGGTCATTTTAGGCGATGCCGAGGTACAGGTTTCAGAGCAATTTGCGAAAGCTGCACAGGTGTATTCGGACAACCCTGTCGCGTTGCATCTGCGCGGCATGAACATGCTGTTTGAGGCGATGCGGGACAAGGGATCGATGGTGATTGTGCCGTCGTCTGCGATTGAATCGATGAATCTGGGCGGAACGCTGGCGATGACGGCGGTGGCGAAGCAGCAGTGATGCGAAGGTTCGTGATGGGAGGCAGATATGAAGAAGCGATTGCTCGCGTGTGTGCTTGTGATTACTGGCGTTGGCAGCGGCGGAACAACGGATCTTCATGGGCAGTCTCTGGACGCGCGTGCGACTGAGACGGGGAAAGCGGCCGAGACGCAAGCGTCTTCATTCAAATTGCCGGAACCGTCCGGGAGATTTGGTATCGGACAAGTTGGATATGAGTGGGTCGACGCGGCGCGCCCGGATGGATATTCCGCTGATCCGCAGGCGCACCGCGACCTGATGGTTTACCTCTGGTATCCATCGCAACGGAGCGCTTCCGGAGAGAAGGCACCTTACTGGCCCGGTGCGAAACAGATGGATGCGGATCCCAAGGTCCGGCCGCAGATGGTGGAGGAATTCGGCGCGCTTTGGCCGCTGGTCGCGTCAGGGCAGTTCAAATCACATGCAATCGTGGATGCGCCGATTGCGAAAACCCCTCAACAATTTCCCGCGGTGCTGCTTTCACACGGCCTCGGGGGCACGAGCTTCGAATACGCATCCTTGATCGAAGAGCTGGTGAGCCATGGGTATGTGGTTGTGGCGATTGAACACACCTATACCTCAAGGGCGGTTACATTTCCAGACGGCAGGGTTGTGCTGAGCCACCAGGATGCGATGCCGGCCGGCCTGTCGCCGGAGCAGCGCTTTCAGCGAATGGTGGCATCGGCGACCGCGGGAATCAAGCAAGGCGCAGGCGATATCGTCTTCGTGCTGAACAAGCTGGCTGAACTGAATGCGGCCGGGACGCCGAACTTCCCTTTGGCAGGGAGGCTTGATCTAAAACGCGTTGCGGCGGTGGGACATTCCGCAGGCGGAGACTTTGCCACATTGGCATGTCAGCTCGATGCGCGCATCCGGGCGTGCGTCAGCCTGGACGGAGAGATGCCCCCCGTGGCGGCATTTCCCGAGGGCCCCGACGGCGAGCGATTTCATCAGCCTGTGCTGCTTCTCGAAGTGGATCAAGCCGGCAAGCGAAAGCCTTTCAGCGAGGATCAATACCAGGATTTCCTCAAGAAGGAGGAAGCGCAACTCACTCTTTGCCCGAGGGGGAGTTACAGCGTCCTGTTGAATGCGCCGGGGCTGTTTCATGGGAGCTTCAGCGACTACTGGTTACGCGTGGCGAATGGCGGCGAAAAGACCGAGGAGGCGTTGCATAATCTGCGCCTCACCGAGTCGTTCACGCGCGCTTTTCTGGACAAGTATCTGAAGGGCGAGAAGACACCGCTGCTGGACAGTCCGACGCAATCGGCAGAAGCGCGGGTCAAGGAATACGGCCAGGCCTCTCAGTGAAGTCGCGGCTGTTGCCAATCTAGAACCGCAAGCCAATATGCAATTGAGGAGGAACAAAATGAAGCGAGGGATTTTTGTCTCTGCATGCATCTTGCTCGCGAGCGCCTCGGTGTTCGCGGCCGGGTTGAAGAGTGATGCCGCGTGGGTTGGCGTGTGGCATGGGGAACTGGATGGACAACCCGGCGTCCTGTTGACGCTGGCCGATGATGCAGGAGAACTGGGCGGCACTTTCGTGATAAACATGGTGAGCCGCGAAGGAGGAGAGCCCCATGTAATTGCGAGCGAGCCGCATTTGATGGGGCATCCGACGTTGGCCGGAAACTCCCTCACGTTCAAGGTGACGCAAAACAGGGATGGCCGTGAACTGAACATGAAGATGATGCTCACGGAAGACGGAAAGGCGGAGATCCAGTGCTTGAATTGCGGTGCAGACGCTCCGGTGGCTGAACTTCAGAAGGAGCAGTACCGGTAACATGTCAATTCCCACCCATTTCCGTGCTGAACCTTCAGGGGCGCTGGTGAGGTTCGTGGATTCCCACCCAAGTGTGATGAGTCTGAACTTCATCGAAGAACAACCGCAGATTCTTCGACTCACCCCCCCGAACTGAAAGACGTTCGGGGCCCCGTTCGCTCAGAATGACAGCCAGTTTTGTGTTGCGTATTTCAGACTCAGGACACTAGAAGCTGTCTCATAAATCGTCTAGCACTGCGAAAGACGTCCCTCAGGGGCTAAAGCCCAGCGATTTACGAGACGTTTGCGGCACGACTAAAGTCGTGCCCTTTTACAAAACCATTTATGAGACAGGTTCTAGACGCAAAGTACGCGTCTAGGGTGGGGCACTCATTTTCGTGCTGGAACCGGCATCACTTCTCCGCGGGTTTCAAGTGGCTGTGGGGACGGGCGACGGCGTACATCTCCGCTCCGATCTGATCGAAGAGGCCCATGCGATCATCCTTGGCGTTCGCGCCGACGGCCTTGATGGTGTAGAGGTCGAAGTGGGTTCGGTCGGGGATGTAGGTGAAATGCGCATCGGCATTGAGCCCACGCAAGACGGCGTCGAACTTGTGCGCGGCGCCGTCGAGATAGAACGTGTCGGCAGTACCGACGAAGACATGAATCTTGCCGCGTAGTGCGCGGCCACGCTGACTCCAGTTGGCCGTGACGATTTGAGCCAGATCGTAGTGATCGCGCCAGTAGGCGACCACGGCGGGATCGATGTCGCCGGTTTCGCGATTGAACATCTGCAAGGGCCGGCCATCGGCGCCGCGTGGCGAAAAGACCCATTCAAATGAAGCGAGTTGGCCGCCGTAGTCGCCCAGCACTTGCTCGGTACGAGCAAACTGCTGAAACGTGCCGATGACGTTGGCATGATCGCGCACAAGCGGGTACGGCGTCCCGTCGGCGCGCTTGTAGATGTTGGCGTGCGGCGCGTAGAGATCGACCCCGGTAAAGTCGTGAAAATCGCTGGGATCCGGCGAAGTGGACCAAGTGCCTCCGAAGACGGTGGGATAGTTGACCTGCAACTGAAGGGTTGCCCATCCGCCGGAAGAATGTCCTTGCAGAAAACGGCCGGAGGGGCGCGCGTCCATGCGGTACTTGGCTTCGATATGAGGGATGAATTCAGTGGTCAGGGCCGCACCCCACGGGCCATTGTTAACCGAGTCGGCGAACTCGTGTGTGCCGGTGGGGCAGGATTCGTCGAGCATGACCCAGATCATGGGCGGCATCTTGCCTTGCACCATGCGCTGATAGAGACGCGAGCCGAAGATTTCCGCGTAAATCAGGTTGGCGCCGAAGCCGTGCGTCCAGTAAACCGTCGGATAGCGTGCGTGCGGATTGGCTTCGTAACCGGGCGGGACAATGACCCAGGCGCGCATGTGCACGGGTTGGCCAAAAAAACCGCTGAGGACGGGGCTAACGAAGTCTTCCTGATGGGCATCGCGATCGAAGCTGCTCGGCAGGTTGGGCGGCGTAGGGCGAGCGGGAACTACGCTATTGAGGACGATGTCAGGCTCGGCGCCCTGACCGGGTGTGAAGGCCGGCAGAGAGACAACATCGCTGATGAGGTCGCCGGGGGCGCGGCCGGAATAGTCGTAGGTATGGTCGACATCGAGAACAGCCTGGACCTGGTAATCGCCGGACTTGAGTGTGGAGAACGGTTCAGGAAAAGCAAGGTCGTCGGTGTCGATTTCGACTGAACTGCCTGGGCTCAATGAAGAGACTTCTTTGGCGGCGATGTAGACGGCAGTGGGATGAAAAGGGCTCTCATCGACCTCTTTGGCGCCGATGCCGGCTGTGAGAAAGATGAGTGCGCGGCCGGAAACGGGTGCGGTGAATTGCGGACCGAGGGTGATGCGGAAAAACAGGTGCTGCGGTTGCTGAGCGATGGAAACTGCTGCGAGGAAAAGGGGTACCAGGGCAAGGAAAACAATTCGCAGAGAGCGCATGGAGCGAGATTCTATGAGGCTGCGAATGGGAAAAGCAATAAAAAGAAGCGGCGGCACATCGCTGCCTGATTGCGCTAGACTGGTGCGACTTGCGGCTGGGTGAGCGCATGTTCGCCGAAATAGCGATGGTCCAAGGCAGGAGGTCGAGGAGCAATGGCGACGAAGCAGCTGATCAAAGTGGGCGCCCTGAAAGAGAGCGAGCTACCGGAAGCCAATCGCATCTTCCGGCTCGCTTTCGGAACATTTCTGGGCCTGCCGGATCCAATGGACTTCATGAAAGATCGAAGCCTGGTGGAACCGCGCTGGCATTCACGCCACGTGAAAACGCTGGCGGCGCGCGATGGCGAGCGGTTGATCGGAACGAACATGTTGACGCGCTGGGGATCGTTCGGATTCTTTGGGCCGCTCACGGTGTTGCCGGAGTACTGGAACCGGGGAGTTGCACAGCGCCTGCTCGAAGCAACCGTGAAGACATTCGACGCATGGGGATTGAAGCAGACGGCGCTCTTCACGTTCGCGCACAGCCCGAAGCATGTGGGGCTGTATCAGAAATTCGGCTATTGGCCGGAGTATCTGACGGCGCTCATGGTGTATTCACCGAAGACTGAGGCCGCGGCGCAGAGCAAAGGCGCGCAAAGGATCGCAATGCTATCGATGCTGCCAAAGAGTCAACGAGACGAGGCGATCGAAGCCTGTGTGCGCATCACCCACAAGATCGACAAGGGGCTTGATTTGAGCGCGGAGATTCGGGCGGCGCTGACGCAGCAAGTCGGCGAAGTGGTATTGACCTACACGCGCGGCGTGCTGGATGGGTTTGCGATATGCATGCACGGCCTCGGTTCGGAAGGCGGCGAGAAGGCTTGCTATGTAAAGTTCGCGGCGACACGCAGCGGCGCGGGCGCAGGAGAGCGGTTTGAGCGCCTCCTGGACGGGTGCGATGCATTGGCTCTATCGCGGGGCGCAGACCTCTGAGGCAGGGATGAACCTGGCGCGCGAGGATGCTTATCGCCGGATGCGCGCCCACGGATATCAAACAAAGGCGCAAGGGGTGGAGATGCAGCGTCCCCATGTGGCGGGACTTAACCACGCCGATACGTATGTGATCAATGACCTGCGCTAAAGCGGTCCGATTACATCGTTCGCCAGGTCATATCGACGCGGACAGGGATCTCATTCTTGATGGGTACGGTGAAAAACGAAGGCCGATCGATCTTGAAATCGGAACATGTGGCAGGCACGGTTCCGGTGATGCGCACCTGGTTGCCCTGAGTGACTCGCTGAAACGGGACGTGCTGGTAATCGTGAGTCTGACCGGCAAACTGGACTTCGAGATCGGCGTAGATGGTTGAGGAGCCGGTTTCCGCTTCAGGAAAGCGGGTGCGCACGATCACCATGGGAAACTGCGCACCGCGCGTGGCTTCAATCATATGCAGATCGCGGTTGGTATCTCCGGAGTCGAATGACTTGACCGGCGCAGCGATGAGAAAATCGCATTGCCCGGCATCACAGATTCCCTTCCCTTTCGCGGCGTGACTGGTGCCATCGACCTCGTGCATGGGATGCGACATGTGATAGGTGAGTGTGGATTGCTCAAGCACCCATTGCGTGTCACCTGTTTGCGCGAAAAGGGGAGTTGCAGCGAGCAACAAGGCGAACAGGCAAAGCTTCTTCATTTTTTCTCCCAGAACTTTAAGTGAATCGGCCACGAAACGGCGACGATCGACGCGCCATAGGCGGCGGCGGTGACGTAGGCAACGGCGCCATGGGCCGATGCGATGCCGTGGACCTTTTCGCCGGCGTTTTCCTGCTTGTAGGCCATGATGCCGAGGACCGGAGTAAGGATCATTCCGGGGAAGTGGACGAAGGCGAGCGCCTCATGCATGCGAATGGCGCCGTGTTTGGGATTGTCGGGAATACGTGGCGCGAAGATGGAGAAGTAGGCAGTGGAGAAGTAGAGCCCGGTCGTGGCTCCGCCGAGCGCGATGTGAAAGTCGAGATTGGCTGAAGTCGGCTCGGTGATGGGCTGGCCGTTCTTGCCTTTGGCCTTGGCGTAGGGTCCGGTAATCAAGGCCGCAGCCATGGGAATGACGGTGATGAGACCGAGCCGTTGATGGACCCTGAGCATTTCAGTGCGCCGGGCGAGCGTGGCCTGCAGCTGCGGGTTGGCCTTTGTCTGTTGCTGAGTAAAACCGAGGTCGCCGAGCGAGGGAGGTGTGCTGGAAGGAGCGTTGGGCAAATTCTGGGACGGCGCGGCCGCGGGCTGATTCGCCGAAGGCTGTTGCGTCGCGGTCAGGACGGTGTCCAGTGTTTGCAAGGCACCGGCTGTGAGTGTGACGCGGGCCGAACGACCGGCGAACCTGTCGGCGGAAAACGAAACGTCGTAATCGCCCGGCGCGAGATTGGAGAGGTTGTATTTCCCAGCCGTGTCGGTCGCGGTTGTAACCAATTTTCCCGTGTCCGCGCTCTTTGCGGAGACGGATGCGTTGACGACAGGTTGGCCCGAGGAGTCAGTGACGGTGCCGGCGAGAGTAGCGGCAGTCTGGGCATGGGACATTGCCGCAAAAACCAAGCAGATGAATAGAACCTGAGGTGCAAAGGCAAGCTTTGCGGTGACGAACTTCATCGCAGCTACTCCTGGATGGCCGGCCGGGTGCGGTCCGGATGGGGAAAAATCTTCGATCAGACGAAAAAGAGTATGGCGCAGAAGGGTATGGGGATGGAAGCAATCGGGGCAACTATGACGGCATTGTCATTTTCAGACCGGCAAGGCGAAACGGAAACGAGCCCGATTCGGAGGCGCGGGGCGATGCGCGAATTCAACCTTGAGCGGAAGTGCAAGCAATCGCAGGATTGAATGGGCTGTGCGGGAATTCCGGAAAAGGAGCGCTGACATCTTTTCGTTTTCCGGGCTCATCTGACTTTGAAGAGGGTCTGAGAGTTGGATGGCAAGATGAATCCGCAAGACGGCGTGAATATTTGCCCGTTCATGGCTTCGGTGCCCTGCGGTCTTTCGCGTGGAATACCGGCAGAATGAACACTTCGCAGGGCTGTTTGGCAACCCTGAACCGAGAGGAGATTTATGAAAGGAAATACACCTTTTGTGCTGGGAGCTTTTGCCGGAACGATACTGATGGTCGCGGGTCAAAGGGCACAGGCTCAAGTGTCAATTAACATCGGACCGGCTCCGGTTTGTCCCTACGGCTACTTCGATTACGCGCCCTATGCGTGCGCTCCCTATGGGTATTACGGGCCGGAATGGTTCCATGGCGGCATATTTATCGGTGCGGGCCCCTGGTTTCACGGGCCAGCGCACTTTCGCGGGCATATCGATGAGCACTTCGATCCGCATCACGGGTACCACGGTCCATTGCCAAATCGCGGTGAGAGAGGCGACTGGGCGAGCCACCATGGCACGGTCGAACACTTCAGAGGACATGCAGTTCGCGAAGAGCACGGACGCTGAGAGACAGAGTGCGGACGGCGTTATCCGTCTGTGCGGAATAACGTAGAAGTAGAAAATGGGTCACGAAGGACGCCAAGAGATCAGGATTGATTTTGGGGCGTCTTTCGGGACCCACCTTATTCACTTCGGACGAAACTGAATTGATTATTCATGGGGTCATGGGCCTAACCTCTGCTTCTGTGCCCACTATTCTGTTCGTATCCCAATGAGATCAGAGGTTTAGCAGACTGGGCATAGACGAATGGTTACTATTGATGCGGCGAAACTCACCTGATCAATAGATTACGGGCAACCCCAACGGGCGGTTATCCCCTCGAACCGCAAGTGGGCAAACCGCCCGACGGGACACTCTGGAAAAGTGAAAGCTCCAAATGGACAAGCTGTTTGAGTTTGAGTCAACTGCTCGTTCCACGGAATCTGGGGCGGATTTGGGGAACCTGCACATGGCGGGGATGAGTGGGGGTCAGAGGATTCTCATCATCGATGACGACCACGGGATCGCCGACACGCTGGCCCTTATCTTCTCTGCGCACCGGTACGTTGCGCGCGTTGCCTATTCCGCGGAAGAGGCGATCGAATTGATTGCCCAATGGCCGCCGCGCGTCGCGATTATCGACGTAATGCTCCCTCACATGAACGGAATTGACCTGGCCATTGTTCTGAAATCCAATTATCCGAGTTGCCGCACATTGCTCTTCTCCGGCCAACCGGACACGAGCAGGCTTGTCGAGGAAGCTCTCAAGCGCGGGCATAAATTCGAAATTCTTGCCAAACCGTTGCCGCCGACTTTTCTGCTGGAAACGGTGGCTGGGTTGCTCGGGGCCAATCACGAGAACTCGTCGGACGCATAAGGATCGTTTTCCCTTCGACTGGCCTTGCTTTGCCTGCTTAACGGCTCGCCGCGATCATCTGCGCGGCGTGCTGCAGGCTGGTGTCAGTGACCTTGGCGCCGGACAACATGCGCGCCACTTCGTGGGTGCGGGCGCGGTCGTCGAGCAGGCGTATCTGCATCTTGGTGCGGCCGTGGTCTTCGCGCTTTTCGACGAGGAAGTGCTGATCGGCGAAGGCGGCGATCTGGGGCAAGTGAGTAACGCAGAGCACCTGCTGGCCGCGACCAAGGGCCTTGAGCTTCTGGCCGACGGCCTCGGCAGCGCGGCCTCCAATGCCGATGTCGATTTCGTCGAAGACAAGGTGCGCGGCGTGGGGTTTATCTTTCTGGTCTTCGATGAGGTCTCTTCGACGGCAACTTTGAGGGCGAGCATGACGCGCGACATTTCGCCGCCGGATGCGATTTCGTGAAGGGGCTTGAGGGGTTCGCCGGGGTTGGTGGCGATGCGGTATTCGACTTCATCCCAGCCGTGAGCGGTCCAGCAGCTCTCCTGCTCGGAGGATTGCACGGCGATCTCGAAGCGGATCTTCATGGCGAGAGAGTTGATCTTGCGTTTCGGCGAGTTTGGCGAGCTTCGCGGCGGCCGCTTTGCGCTCGGCGGTGAGAGCAGCGGCAGTCTTCTGATAGGCCTCGGCTGCTTGAGTCAGCGCCGCACGCAGTGCCTTGAGGATTTCGTCGCGGTCTTCGACCTCGGCGAGCTTGCGGCCCACATCGTCGCCGAAAGCGATGACCTCGGCGACGGTTTTGCCGTATTTGCGCTTGAGGCGATCGAGCAGGGCGAGGCGGTCTTCGATTTCGGCGAGGCGCTCGGGTGACGCGTTGATGCCGTCGGCGTAGTCGCGGAGCGACGGCGCCGACGTCGCCGACGGTGGCGCGCGCGGACTGAATCTGCTGCGCGGCTTCGGCGAATCGAGTGTCGTAGCGGGCTAGCTCTTCGACATTGCGAAGTGCGGCGCGGAGAGCAGACTTCGGCGGAGGCGCCGCCTTCGTAGAGCTGATCGAATGCGCTCATGGCGGCGGCGTAGAGCTTTTCGGCGTTGGCCAGGACGCGCTTTTCGGTTTCGAGGGCTTCGTCTTCGCCGGGGTCGAGATGGGCGGATTCGATCTCCTTGCGCTGGTAGCTCCATAGATCGACCATGCGGAGACGGTCCTGCTCGCCCTGGAGCAGGTCGTCGAGCCTGGTCGGCGGCATTGCGCCATTGCGCATGGGCCTCGGCGACGGCATCGGTGGAGATGCCGGCGAAGCGGTCGAGGAGGATGCGCTGCTGGGCCTGGTCGAAGCTGGAGAGGGTTTCAGTCTGCGCGTGGACGAGGGCCAGTTCGGGTGCGAGCTGGCGGAGCACGGCGACGGTGGCGGGCTGGTTGTTGACGAAGACGCGGCCTTTGCCGGTGGAGAGGATTTCGCGGCGGAGGATGATCTCGTTGCCCTCGGAGTCGATGCCGTTTTCTTCGAGGATGGCCTCGGCGCCGGGAGTGGACTCAAAGACGCAGGCGACGACGGCTTTGTCGGCGCCGTGGCGAACGACTTCCGCCGAGGACTTGCCACCCATCAGCAGGGCCAGCGCGTCGACAAGAATCGACTTGCCCGCGCCGGTTTCGCCGGTGAGCAGGTTGAGGCCCGGGCCGAAGACGGCGATGGCGTGATCGATGACGGCGTAGTTTTCAGCGCGCAGTTCGACGAGCATGAATGTCCGAAATCCCTGGGTTGAGGTGGACGCCGAGGTTCCAAAACACAAATTTGGAGCTCCCGGATGATTCGCTAAGTCGCAGAGGCGTAAGGTTCAGGCCGCAGCGGGAATCCGAGCGCAGCATACCACGAACGGGCCGCGGTGCGAGCCGCCAAAGAGGCGACGGAACGGCTGGGAGACCACATCGATAACTTGGAAGAGCCTATTGTGTCTGATACCGTAAATATTGAGGTGAACGCCGATTCTTACCGCTGCTTTCGTCTTCGCATTGCAGGCTGACAGTGGCGCCGCACCCACAGGGCCGTCCATCGCGCAGGCTCCAAGCGCGCTGATGGACATGATGGGCAACATCGGCTTCGTTGCCATCTGTGTGCTTGCGCTGCTGCTGCTTGCGAGCCTTTACTCGTGGACTGTGATTCTGGGCAAGATGTCGACATTCGGCAAGGTGACCAGAGACAGTCGCAACTTCATCCGCGCGTTTCGCAAGGCCACGCGGCTGCAGGAGATCTCGGCCCTCGCGGATAACTACAAGACGAGCCCGCTGGCGCAGGTATTCGATCGAGGTCTACGAGACATACAAGCGGCAGACGGGCGGATCGGGGCCGCCGCGCAATCTCACCCCTCTGGAACGATCGGCGCAGACCGCGGCCAGCGAATCGATCACCAACCTTGAACGTCGCATGCCCTGGCTGGCGACAATCGCCGCGACCAGCCCGTTTGTCGGGCTGTTCGGCACGGTGATGGGCGTTGTGGATGCCTTCCACGGGCTGGGCACGGCGGGAGCGGCCACGCTGCGGGCAGTGGCGCCGGGCATCAGCGAGGCGCTGATCACGACCGCCGCCGGATTGTTTGTGGCCGTGCCCGCGGTGGTGGCCTACAACCAGTTCACGGCGCGCATCAGGGTCTTTGCGTCGGCGACGGATGATTTCTGCCGCGAATTGCTGAATGCGCTCGAGGAGATTCCGGTGCGCGCGCCGAGAAGTGCTGCGCAGGAGCCCGACCAGGAGATTGAGCGCGGCCTTTACAAGTAGCGCGGACAGGCCTGCAGCGGCGTTGCAGTAATCATTGAGGGATTGAAGAAGTGGCATTTACAACCAGTTCGGGTCAGACCCGCTCCTCACTTGCGGATATCAACATCACGCCGCTGGTGGACGTGGTGCTGGTGCTGCTGGTGATCTTCATGATCACAGCGCCGGTGCTGCAATCGGGCATTGAAGTGTCTGTGCCCAAGACGCGCACGGTAAAGGAGATTACCGAGCAGCGGCTGGTGCTGACGATCGACCGCGATTCGCAGATTTTTCTCGGCGACAAGCCGGTGAACCTGCACGACTTGCCCCAAAAGCTGCGCCAGCCGGGCGTAAATCCCGACAAGCAGGTGATTTATCTGCGCGCCGATGAACGGGTACCGTTTGGCGCGTTTGCAACCCTGATGGATGCGGTGAAGCAGGCGGGGATTACGAACATTTCAATCGTGACGCAGCCGCTGAATACCAAGGGACGGACCGGAAACGGCGGATAGTTGTTGGGTTGTTGGCTGGTCAGGGTTTGTGATTTCCCAGGTCCTCCGCCGCGGCGGACGGGACTGGGGCACCCGAGTTTTGTGGTTTCCCGAGTTTCGGGAGACCTGGGGCACCCGCGAATTGAATTGGGAAAGCCGCGAGCGAGGAAATGAGCGAACTGCTGGATGGCGGCGCGCAATTGGAGCAGGAACTGATGCCGGAGCCGTTGATGGCGCCAGCAGCGGGTTCGATTGTGCTTCACTTCGCGATTGCGGCAGCGATCGTGCTCTACGGCATTCTGGGCGGATTCTTTCATCGCAACTTCTGGGGAAACGCTGGATCGGGTGGGGCCATCCAGGTCAACATTGTGAGCAATGCCATTCCCCTGCCCTCAACCCAGCCTGTGAATCAGAATGTGCTGTCGACAGAGACCCCCAGCCAGGCACCCGCGCCGCCGGAGCCCAAGGCCAAGCAGGCCCAGGACGAGACCGCGATTCCGATCGAAGGAAAGCAAAAGAAGCCGGAGCAAAAAACGGCGCCGCGAACCCCTCCGCGCCAGCCGACTCCGGTTGAGCAAAATCGTGCGAACTACGGCGAACAGTCCGGATCAAACATGCAGCGTGCGACGCAGCCCAGCTTTTCGAGCGGCCCGACGACGGTGAGCAATGGCGACTTTGGCAGCCGGTTCGGCTGGTATGTGGAGCAGATCAATCGAACCATGGGCGCGAACTGGTACAAGGCGATGGTGGACCAGAATACGCCGCGGGGAGCGAAAACCTACATTGAATTCAAGATTTCAAAGGACGGTTCGGTGAGCGATGTGCGCATGGACCGCAGCAGCGGGAGCCCCACGCTGGACAATTCCTGTTATCGCGCGGCGCAGCGCGTGAGCACATTTGGACCGCTGCCTTCGGGTTACAACGAAAGCACATTGCTGGTGTCCTACTACTGCGAGTATTAGTTGGAGTGGATACAATGAAAACATCATCGGAGTCTTCCCTGCCCTTCGCTCACGATCCGCAAGACTCCACCGAGGAAGGATTGCGCACTGCATGAAGTTTCGTTCCCGGCTGTATCTCCCGTCTCTCCTCATTCTGGCAAGCCTCATTTCCATTCCGTCGATGGCGCAGGACTGGGTTCGCACCGGCTCCAATCTTGGCCAGGCGAAGATCCGCATTGCCGCCGCGGACTTCAAACCAGTGGGCGCGGACCCGCAGACGCCGGCGCTCAAAGCGGTGTTTGACGCGACGCTCTATAGCGATCTCGGCAACGCGGGCATCTTCGATCTTGTGTCGAAGAGCTTTATGCCGCAGGCCATGCCGGGCTCGCCGCAGGAGATCAGCCTGCCGCAGTGGTCGGCGCCGCCGGCCTCCGCGGTCATGGTGGCGTTTGGCGCGCTCTCGTCGACCAACGGCCGGCTGGTGGTGTATGGATGGCTGTTCGACTCGAGCAACACCGCCAATCCGCAGGTGCTGGGCAAGCAGTACAACGAAGTGGCCAGCGAAGAGATGGCGCGCACCGTGGCGCACCGGTTTGCTGACGACATCATCGATCGTCTGGGCGGCGGCATCAACGGAATTGCGGAGACAAAGATTTATTTTGTGAGTTCGCGCAGCGGATCGAAACAGATCTGGGTGATGGATTACGACGGGCAGAATCAGCATCCCGTCACGCACTCGGGAATCATTGAGCTTTCGCCGCGCATTTCGCCGGACAATACGCGGCTCGCATTTACTGCGCTTGGCAAAGAAGGCTGGTCGGTTCGCATGTATTCGCTGGAACTGAACCGGCTCGTGAGCTTTCCCGCAGGAACGGTAGGCGGCTCGAATCAGTCGGCAGCGTGGTCGGGCGACGGAAGCAAAGTCGCGTTCTCCTCGGCTCGCACGGGGGATCCGGAGATCTGGGTGGCGGATGCCAGCGGAGGCAGCCCGCGCAGGGTCACATTTTTCCGCGGACCCGACCTTGGGCCTGCCTGGAATCCGCGCACTAATGCGCAGATTGCGTGGGTAAGCGGCCGCACCGGACTGCCGCAGATCTACATCATGGACCAGGACGGCTCCAACGTGCGTCGGATGACCGACGGCGGTTATGCCGTGTCTCCGTCGTGGTCGTCGAATGGCCAGTTTCTTACCTTCAGCTGGAATCGCAAATACGGCCCCGGAGCGCCCGGCGGGCAGGATATTTACCTGATGGACGTGGCCAGCCTGAGGTGGACGCAACTGACCCACGACGCAGGCAGCAACGATTATCCTTCGTGGTCGCCGGATGTGCGGCACATTGTGTTTGAGCGGCAGGTCGGAGGACGCACGCAAATATGGACGATGCTCGCAGACGGCACTGAACAACACGAGCTGACGCACACGGGCAACAACTTTATGCCGAACTGGAGTTGGAAGTGAGCCCCGGTAATCCAGAGGATACTCCCGCGCAATCATGCAGTGCGAAGGCTCGCTTCTTCCTGCATTATTATTCTATGTTCCCAATTTCACTGCGCGCTGCGCGCTCTGGGGAAAGGACCGATCGGGGCGCCGGCACCGTGTTCGAGTTCCGAATCAATGCGGCACCGGCCTTAACCTGCACATTAGATCAGCGATGAAACCATAACCGGAATGACTGACGGTGCAAACTTGAAAGGCGGCGCGCGACGGCAGGTCAGAGGCATAGAATGGTTGAGTCCCTGAGAACATGCGCTTGAATCACAGGAGGAGCTCGCATTGAACCGACGTACTAGGATCCTATTGCCTGTCGCACTGCTTGCCGTTTTAGTTGCCGCTGATGGTTGCAAGAAGAAACATCCGCTTCCACCGCCCCCAACAGCCCCGCCGGCCACGGCGCCCGCACCCACGGTGCAGATTACGGCGACGCCCGATACGATCTCTGCCGGGGACCAGGTGGTGCTGAACTGGCGCTCGACAGACGCTACCTCAGTCGCCATTGACGGCATCGGCGAGGTTCCCACGACAGGCGTCAAGACGGTTACGCCCTCGGAGTCGACCACCTACCACATCGTTGCGCGCGGCGAGGGCGGAACGACAGATGCGTCTGCGCACGTGACAGTGAATGCGCCGCCCGCAGTCGCGGTGCCGTCGAACACGATGTCGGCGGAAGAGGAGTTCAAGGCCAACGTACAGGATATCTTCTTCGACTACGACTCCTATGACGTACGCAGTGATGCGCAGGCCACGCTTTCGCACGATGCGTCGTATCTGGCGAGCCATCCGAATATCAAGATCGTGATTGGCGGCTACTGCGACGAGCGCGGCTCGGACGAGTACAACCTGGCGCTGGGCCAGAATCGCGCCAATTCCGCGAAGAGCGCACTGGTAACGGCCGGCGTCGCCGCTGATCGCATCCGCGTGATCAGCTACGGCAAAGAGAAGCCGTTCTGCTCGGAATCGACCGAGGCCTGCTGGCAGCAGAATCGCCGCGCGGGTTTCTCGATCGACCAGTAGAGCGCAGCTTGCCGTCGACCATCGACTGCTAACGGAGTTTGGCTGGCAGCAATTCGACGGTTCGCCGGTTTCCAATTGTCCCAGGTCTTCCGCCGCCACCGCGGACAAGACCTGGGACACCTTGTTTCTGGGCGGGAACGCTCTCAACCTGTAAAATATGAATAGCTTGTTGATGGATGGAAGATGCAGATGACACGCACATTTCGCAATCGTCTTTTTGCAACGGCGGCGCTCGCCACGATCTTGTGCGCCATGCCGGTTCGCGCACGCGCAGCGTCAAAGGAAATGATTCAACTGCAGACCCAGGTGCAGCAACTGCTCGACATGGTGCAGCGGCTGCAGACCACGATGGATACGCGCTTTGCCGTACTGCAGAACCTGGCGCAACAAACGTCGGACCAGGCCGTGCAGATGAACTCGACCGTGACCGCGCTGCAGCAGAAGATGAACGCGGAAAACGAAGCGATCAGCGGAAAGCTCGACACCAACTCCGGCCAGGTGCAGTCGCTGAACGACTCCGTAGATGAGTTGAAGACGCGCATCGCCAAGCTGGAAAAGACCGTCCAGGATCTGCAGGGTCAGTTGCAGAATATTCAGAACCCGCCGCAAGGTGCGGCGCCGGGAGCGCCCGGAGGAGGAGCGGCACCGACGCCGGGTGAAGGCTCTGCCGGCCCCGGTGCGGCCAACGGCGCGCCTCCCATGGTGAACCAGACACCACCGCTGCAGCAGACATTTCAGGCAGCGCTCAGTGACTACAACGCTGCGCGGTACAAGCTGGCGGTGGGCGAATTTCAGGATGTGATTCACTACTATCCGATGGACGACATGGCTGGCACTGCCCAGTTCTACCTGGGCGAAATCGCTTACCGCGAGGGCAACTTCGATGAGGCCGTGAAGGACTACAACGCGGTGCTGGAGGGGTTCAGCGGCAACGCCAAGGCTCCGGCAGCGCAACTGCACAAGGGACTTGCGCTGCTGAAACTGAATCGGCACGACGCCGGCGTTCATGAGCTGCGCGCGCTGATTCAGCGGCATCCGCAAACGCCGGAGGCGGCCCAGGCGCGGGAAAAGCTGAACGGCATGGGTGTGCGGATCAATCCGACGCGTTCCTAAAACGACAAGGCATTTCCTAATCCAGGTCACCTGTTCTGAATCAGCCGGACTGTTCTTAATGAGCAGGCCGGTTTTTCTATTGTGAGGACCTTCTAGTGTGGTGAGTCTGAAGTTCATCGAAGAACAACCGCAGATTCTTCGACTCACCACCCCGAACTGAAAGACGTTCGGGGCCCCGTTCGCTCAGAATGACAACCAGTTTTGTGTTGCGTATTTCAGACTCAGGACACTAGCTAGCAGCCTGTGGCAGAAGTCAAAATCCGTCAAAAACCTTCCCGCAGCGGCTAAAGCCGCGTTGATGTTGAGGACTTACGGCACGACTGAAGTCGTGCCCTTTCAAAACCGCACTTTTACCACAGGCTGCTATGCTGGATTTCCTTCCTGATCGCCCCGCTCCGAACTCCCATCCCATATAAAGAGACAATTTGATTCGCCTCGACGATGGCATGCGGCTCCTTCTGGTTGAAGCGATTGCGCTAATGCGCCGCGACAAATCTGCGCTTGATTTGCAGCGGAAATGGGCGTAAATGGTAAGGCAAACCCTCGCCGGCCCAGGGCATCGTAAGGGCCGGGAGCGTTTGACAAGTGCTTCGAGCTATCTCGAAGATTTTTGCGCTCAGGAGGAATGCATGGCGACAGCAACAGCAGAAGGAAAGGCATTGGGAGTTTCACTGGATACCGCCAGAAAGGTCATCCGGGCCGCGCAGGAGAAGGCCAAGGAGATCGGAGTGGCGATGAATATCGCCGTGGTGGATGCGGGCACCAATCTTGTGGCGTTTGAGCGGATGGATGGCGCCTGGATTGGCAGCATCGACATCGCGATCAACAAAGCATTTACAGCCCGTGCATTCAATACAGAAACAAAGGCACTTGCTGAAAATTCGCAGAGCGGTGAACAGTTCTTCGGAATTCATATTTCAAATCACGGACGGGTAATGATTTTTGCCGGCGGAGTGCCGCTGAAGATAGGCGGAGAAGTTGTAGGAGCCGTTGGGGTGAGCGGCGGCTTAGGCAAACAGGACCAGGCGGTTGCCGAAGCGGCTGCCGCGGCATTCGGGCGCTAAGTGCCTGTGTGAATTTGAAAACGATTGCCCAACAACGAGACGAGGAGTAATTGCTCATGCCTGAAAATCGCGGTGTCGTGTATGAAGGTCCGGGAGAGGTCGACGTTAAATCCATTCCCTTTCCAAAGTTTCAAGATCCACACGGAAAAAAGATCGAACACGGAGTGATTCTGCGGGTGGTGACGACCAACATCTGCGGATCCGATCAGCACATGGTGCGCGGGCGGACCACAGCGCCGAAAGGGATTGTCCTGGGGCACGAGATTACAGGAGAAGTGATCGAAAAGGGCTCGGATGTCTTATTTATCAACAAAGGCGACCTGGTTTCAGTACCGTTCAACATTGCCTGCGGGCGCTGCCGGGCTTGCCGCGAGCGCAACACCGGCGTGTGCCTGAATGTAAACGACAAGCAGCCGGGCGGGGCCTATGGCTATGTGGACATGGGTGGCTGGGTTGGCGGGCAGGCGCAATTCGTAATGGTTCCATATGCGGACTTTAACCTGCTCAAATTCCCCAACAAAGAACAGGCCATGGAAAAGATCAAGGATCTGACCATGTTGTCTGACATCTTACCCACCGGGTTTCATGGAGCAATTACGGCCGGCGTCGGAGTCGGCTCGAGCGTCTATATTGCTGGAGCCGGACCGGTGGGATTGGCAGCCGCAGCATCGAGTTACATCCTGGGTGCGGCTGTGGTTATCGTCGGCGACAAGAATCCGGAGCGGCTGGCTCATGCCAAGAAGATGGGCTACGAAACGATTAACGTGGGCAAGCACGATAATCTCGCTGAGCAGATTGAGCAGATTACCGGTCATCCTTGGGTAGATGCGGCGATTGACGCCGTGGGGTTCGAGGCAAGCAGCCACGGCGATCCGAATAAGCCCGCTCCTGCCGCAGTGCTGAACGGGTTGATGGATATCGTGTTTGTGGCCGGAGGAGTCGGCATACCGGGCCTCTACGTGACGGATGACCCGGGTGCTGCGAGCGAAGAGGCGAAGCATGGGGTGCTGCAGATCCGGTTTGGCAAGGGGTGGTCAAAGTCGCTGGACTTCCACACTGGGCAGGCGCCGGTGCTGCGGTATAACCGTCAATTGATGGAGGCAATTCTGCACGACCGGCTGCCGATCGCAAAAATCGTGAACGCGACGGTGATCAGCCTGGACGATGCGCCGAAAGGCTACAAGGATTTCGATCACGGCGCGGCGAAGAAGTTCGTTCTCGACCCCAACGGAATGTTAGGAAAAAAGGCGGCTTAGACCAAGCGGGTTTTGTGCTTTCCCACCCAAGCAAAGCTTGGATGGGGCACCCATCTTAGTGTTCACAAGAAAAGCCCCGCTCAGAGCGGGGCTTTTCTGTCGATCAAAAGTAAACGCTGCGCTATTTCAGGTTTGACATCAGAGCGTCGAGCGCCGACTTGGGCGGCCGGGTCAGCGATTCGGGCAGGGTGCCGAGCGGTTCGTCCACGATGTTGAGTTGGTCAATGAAGGTCGGCTTCTCCGTGTTGATGTAGAAGACGCCGGTGAGGACTTCATCATTTTCGTGGGCTTCCATGAGGGTGCGAACCGCGTTGGCCTTGTCGGTCGGGTCGTAGTCCTCGTGGAGTTTGCGCAGGCGGAGACTGGAGCCGTCGTGCATCTCCACTTCGTAAACCTCGCCGGAGTTGTAATCCACGTCGATCTCGTCGAAGCTGGCGACGAAGCCGATTTCATTGATCGGCTCATCGTTTTCCTGCATGAACTTGTAGCTCTTGGTGGAGCCTTCGTGATCGTTGAAGGTGACGCAGGGGCTGATGACGTCGAGCATCACCGTGCCCTTGTGGGCGATAGCGGCCTTGAGCATCGAGAGCAACTGCTTCTTGTCACCGGAGAAAGAACGGCCCACAAACGTCGCGCCTAGCTGGATGGCGAGAGCGCAGGTGTCAATGGCGGGCAGATCGTTGACGATGCCGGTCTTGAGTTTGGAGCCAATGTCGGCGGTGGCGGAAAACTGGCCCTTGGTCAGACCGTAGACGCCATTGTCTTCGATGATGTAGATCATCGGGAGATTGCGGCGCATGAGATGGACGAACTGTCCCATGCCGATGGAAGCCGTGTCGCCGTCGCCGGAGACTCCGATCATCGACATCGTGTGATTGGCCAGCAGCGCGCCGGTCGAGACCGACGGCATGCGCCCGTGCACGCTGTTGAAGCTGAACGAGCGGCTCATGAAGTAGGCCGGACTCTTTGACGAACAGCCAATGCCGCTCATCTTCATCACTCGCTCGGGCTGGACGCCCATCTCAAACATGGCATCGATGATGCGCTCAGAGATGGCGTTGTGGCCGCAGCCGGCGCAGAGCGTCGACTTGCCGCCGCGATATTCAATCACCGGAAGGCCGATGCGGTTGACCTTGGGGCCTGGTGCGTTGGTTGTTGCGGTTGCCATTTACAGGCCCTCCTTGGTTGCGAATTCATCCGTGATTGTGCTGGCGTCGATGGGCAGACCGTTGTAGAAGAGAATGCTGCGCAGCTTGACGACCTGCTCGGCGGGCAGGTCGAGCTTGAGCAGGCTGGCAAGTTGCGCATCGCGATCCTGCTCGACGACATAGACTCGCTCATGCGAGGCGACAAAGTCGTGAATCTCGTGCGCGAAAGGATAAGCGCGGATGCGCAGGTAATCGACGTCCTTGCCGTACTGCTTCTTGATCTGGTCGAGGCTTTCGCGAAGCGCAAAGTCCGTGGTGCCGTAGGCGATGAAGCCTACCTTCGATGTGCCATCCTTCACCACGACCGGAGCGGGAACCAGCTTGCGCGCGTTTTCGAACTTGCGCGTCAGGCGATCCATCACTGCCTGGTACTCGTCGGGCTTCTCGGTGTAGCCCGCGGCGTCGTTGTGGCCCGAGCCGCGCGTGAAGTAGGCAGCCTTGGGATGCATGGTGCCGGGCAGGGTGCGCCAGCCGATGGCGTCGCCGTCGACATCGCGATAGCGCGCGAAGCCGCCGAGGCGATCGAGGTCTTCCTTGGTGAGCACCTTGCCGCGGTCGAGCGGCTTTTCAGGATAGTTAAACGGCTCGGACATCCAGTTGTTCATGCCGAGGTCAAGATCGCTGAGCACGAAGACCGGGGTCTGGAGCCGCTCTGCGAGATCGAATGCCGCATAGCTCATTTCGAAGCATTCCTTCACAGAGCCAGGCAGCAGAACGATGTGCTTGGTGTCGCCGTGCGAGAGGAAGGCGGTGGAGAGCAGATCAGCCTGCGAGGTACGCGTGGGCATGCCGGTAGAAGGGCCGGTGCGCTGCACGTCGAAGATGACGCCGGGAATCTCGGCGAAGTAGCCGAGGCCGGCGAACTCCGACATCAGCGAGATGCCGGGGCCTGAGGTTGAAGTCATGGAACGTGCGCCAGCCCAACCGGCGCCAAGCACCATGCCGATGGCGGCGAGCTCATCTTCAGCCTGGACGACGGCAAAGGTGGCTTTGCCCTCGGGGGTAACGCGGAATTTCTTGAGCAAGTCGGTGGTGGCTTCGATCAGCGAGGTAGATGGCGTGATCGGATACCACGCGACCACCGTGACGCCAGCAAACACGGCGCCCATGCCGCAGGCTGCGTTGCCGTCGATGATGATCTTGCCCGCAGTCTGATTCATCCGCTCGATGAAGTAGGGGTCCTGCTTGGGAAGCTTCTCCTGCGCGTAGTCGAAGCCGGCCTTCACCGCGCCGAAGTTCAGGTCGAAGACCTTTTGCTTCTTGGCGAATTGCTTGCGCAGGCCATTCTCGACCACGCTCAGATCGATCGAAAGCAACTGGGCCGCAACGCCCACGTAGACCATGTTCTTGACCAGCTTGCGCAGCTTGGCCTCAGGGCAGATGGCCGCCGTGATCTTGTCGAAGGGAACCGGGTAGCAGGCAACGTCGTCGCGATACTGCTTGAGGTTTTCCTTCTCCTCGTAGATCGCAGCGCCACCGGAGTCCAGCTCCAGCATGTCCTGCCGCGCTGTTTCGGGGTTCAACGCCACCAGAATTTGTGAGCCTCGCTTGCGGGCCACATAACCATCTTTGCTGGCGCGGATGGTGTACCAGGTGGGAAGTCCGGCGATGTTTGAGGGGAAGAGGTTTTTCCCGCTGACGGGAACTCCCATTCCGAAGATGCTTTTCAGCAGAACGCTATTGGCGGATTGCGAGCCGGACCCGTTCACCGTTGCTACGATAATGCTGAAATCATTAATGACATGTGGCTGCGTGCTCGAAGCGCCCCGTTCTTGACCCAGGGCCAGGTCTCCTGTCGCCATTTGGCGGGATTCCCTTCCGGTAAATTCTGGAAAGAGCTAAGCTTTCACTCGTCTTCCACTCAATGTGATTATAGTCACCTTGGAGAGTGACCGTCCCACTGCAGGGTACCCAGTTTGGGCCCTTAAGTACCGAGACAGACAACACATGTTGATGCGTTCAACAAGGGCCGATTTGTCCCTGGGGGTACACGGCAGTGCGCTCAGGCCGTCGGGAGCAGAATTTCGGTGACCAATTGATCTTCCGGGGTTGTTCGCGGATCATTGGTGTAATTCTCGATGCAAAAGTCGTCTCGAGGCGGGATTTTTTTCTGCTCGACGATCTCGAAGACGCGTTGGGAGGCCTGGGCGAGATCGCTGTAGGGCCCGGTTAAAGTGAAGCGACTGTACTTGCCTCCCTTAAATAGCTCATAGGCAAGACCTTCGGGCAATTCCACAGGCGGCGCACTGAGGCCAAAACCGGCCCGGTAGATCTTCGGCCCGACCTTGTAAAGGCTCATGTAACGCGTGATCTGATTGTGCTGCAAGAGCGCAGGAGCAAAGGAATGTGCCGTTTGCCAGGCCTGGGGTGCATTCCGCATGAAAGGCCCGATCTTCTCAACGAAAACGTAATGAGTTTCCGGCCAGCTCACATTTTCGGGATTCTCTGTCAACCTCATCACAACTCCTTTGAAAGAGGATGCCGTAAATCAATTTGGGATGATGGTGCGCTGAAGTTGCTTCAAATTGAACTTTATGCAGTCGGCCTGAGCGGGGGCGGCATCTGGGCGAGGAACCGTTGCGCAAACTCCTCGCTGTACTGCTCCAGCAATTCCCTGACCCGGTCCGGCTGCTGAGAGCGCACGATGAGCCCTGCGTGGTGATGTTTTTTCATGCGCACTATGATCTCTGGAGCACTGAAGCCGGTAGTGTCCGGCTCTGCGGTTTTTGCCAGGCACAGCACGCTTCCCGCATAGTCATTGGAGACTTCAGGGATCGCGTAGGTCTCGCCGCGCAGGTCGGCCACCTCCAGCCGCGCCCATTCCCGCCACAGGTTCACGCCGGTTGCAACCTCAACCAGATCTGAAATGAAGGCACCACCCACGCGGGCCGCAATCTCGAGAAAATAGTAACGCCCATCGGCGTGCGCACGAATGTATTCGCCATGCGTGACGCCGCGCACCATGCCGAGCGATGGTGCGAGCCTCGCGTTCAAGGCAGTCAGCTCCTGCGAATCGCGGCTGCCGCGGTCGACGGTGCGGGTGGTGAATACGCCGCCCTCGTGCATCACCTGCATGGGCGGGCGGCCGTATTGATGAACAGCTGCGAATACCACGCACCCCTCGCTCACAATAGAGTCGACGTGGAAGATGTCACCGGGGACAAACTGCTCCAACAGAAAATGGCTCTGCTCGTCGCCCAGCGTGTCGAGCGTGCGCCACAGTTGCTCGGTCTCGTGAATCTTGCGAATACCAAGTGCCGAAGCTTCGGCACGCGGTTTCAGCAGCCACGGCGCCGGGACGCGAGCCGTGTATTCGCGCAAATCATCGTAATTCAGCACGGGGCAGAATTCCGGGACGAGAAAGCCCGCACTGCGGGCACTGGTCCGCATGGCCAGCTTGTCGCGATAGCGCGCGGCAACGCTGATTCCCATTCCAGGGATACATGTGTGCTCTCGTATGGCGGCCGCCGTCTCCTGGTCAAACTCGTCGAGGGCGATCACGCGATCGAAGCGCCTTCCGCGCTCCATCCAGCAAACGGTGTTGAGAATCTGTTCCCGGGTCAGGTCATCGGGCATCATGACGATGTCCTCGAGCGACTCACGCGGCCAGTTTGCGTCGCGGAGCTTCTCCACGGTGAGCAGCGTCGGCTTCACTTCCATTTCCGCGCACTGGCGCAGGAAGTCGTGCCCTTTTTCGTAGCTTGAAATGCAGAGAAAGCGTTGGGTTGAATTGCTCATGCGACCCCTTGGGCGATGCCACTTGCCTTTGCGGGCACCATGAAAGACGAGTTCTGCCTGTGGAAATTACTCACCTTGCAGAAGTCGCCTCGGCGCACAGCGATCGAGGAACCGCACTGGTTGGACCCCCGAGACAGGTTAGTTCTACCATAGACGCTGCGACGCTGCTGCCTCGCAGCTCATCGAGGACCCTAATCAATGCTCTCAGCCATCGCCATTGTCAACCTGCACGACGGCCTCACCCGTGCCTGGCACCTGGAGGCGGAAATAGCGGAGGCGGAAGCACCTACGGGCGCAGCAGCATCGCGGTCCGTTGCCGGGCCCGGCCCGGTCAAGGTTTGGCTGGCCTCGATCGCCCGTCATCACCGGGCCAACTTCGACCTCTGGCATATTGAAGACGAAGCCCGCGCCCCAGGCGTAAGCGACGCCGTTCTGGCCCAAGTGAAACGCCGCATCGATCGCACCAACCAGTTCCGCAATGACCAGGCCGAAGCGCTTGACCGGGCTCTGCTCGATTGGCTCTCACCTCAGGCCCTGCCCGCCGCGCATTCGCCGCTGCACTCCGAGTCGCCGGGCCTCATGATTGACAGGCTCTCCATTCTCGCGCTGAAGATTTTTCACACCCGCGAAGAAGCGGGGCGGATCGGCGCGCCGGACGGACACCTGGAACGCAACCGCGAACGCCTCGTCATTCTGGAAGAACAACGCGCCGATCTTGCCGCCTGCCTCGATTCTCTTTGGCGTGAGACCATCGTCGGCACTCGCCGTTTCAAAATTTACCGCCAGCTGAAGATGTACAACGATCCGTCGCTGAACCCTGTAATTTATGGGAGCGGGAGGCAGGACGGAAGCCGATAACCTGCTCTTTACGAGCTCCCCATTGACGTGAAACGGGGTTGTGCGTATAAAGGTGGCTCAAGCAGCGCATTTTTCAGGCGCACGGTTCCTGGCCTGGACAATTCAGGTCAAGCCCTGCGTTTGAAAGTTTGCGCCCCTGGCAAAACCATGACGCAAGAGGTCCGATCCACGGCGGAAGCCCGTAAAAAAGCTCCCACACTCACGGTCAAGTCCGGAAGTCACTCTTCCACGGCGACCGCGCAAGTCTTTCAGCATTACCAGACTGCGGTTCAACTGGTGCAACAGGGAAAGTATGAGAGGGCGCTGACCGCCTTTGAAAAGCTGCTTCCCACGGCGCCGTTTGAGATTGTGGAACGCTGCAGAATGTACATGCATACCTGCCGGAAGCAGCTTGAAAAAACCGGCCTGAAGTTCCTGACCCCGGAGGAGCGCTTCGACTACGCGGTGTCGCAGTTGAATGCCGGGTATTTTGAGGAGTCGGCGAGCGAGCTCAAGAGCATACTCAGCGACCATCCCCAAGCCGATTACGCCTACTACGGCCTAGCGGTGCTCGACTCTATCACCGGGCGCGCACAGAACTGCCTCGACAACCTGGCCAAGGCCATTGAGCTGAACCCGAAAAACCGCCTCCAGGCGCGCTCCGACAATGACTTCCAGGGTATGGTAGACGACCCGCGGTTCACAGAGTTGCTGTATCCTGAAATTCCATAGGGCAAGCAATTGATTCTGGTTACCTGGGCCGACCTTACACTGTGAATCCTGTCTCTCCGACTACCGCTTCCTTGATTTCGGACATGCCGACTTCTTCCAGCAACGGGTCTGGAGGCACCATGCGGCCCTTGCGGGTTGTGGCCATTGGCGGCGGCACGGGGCTGTCCACGCTTCTGCGCGGGTTTCGCCGTCATGTAAGCATGCCGGGCTTGCCGAGCGCCGTGCCGGCCCTGATATCCGACCTCGCTGCGGTCGTCACTGTGACCGACGACGGTGGCTCCTCCGGCCGCCTGCGTAAGGACTTCAACATGCTGCCCCCCGGCGACCTGCGCAACTGCATGGTGGCCTTGTGCGAGGAAGAAGACCTGCTGGCCCGCCTGTTCGCCTACCGCTTCCGCACGGGCAATGGGCTGGATGGGCACAGCTTCGGCAATCTTTTTGTCGCGGCGTTGACTGAGATTACGGGCGATTTTGCCCATGCCATCCAGTTTGCCTCCAGGATTCTGGCCACTCGAGGCAGCATTTACCCTGTCACAACCGCCAACGCGACCATTGTGGCGCGCATGGACGACGGCTCCCTGGTGCGAGGCGAGACTTGCATCACCGCCAGCCGCATGCACATCGCCGAGCTGATGCTCGAGCCGCCTGACGCTGCGGCTCTGCCGGAAACATTGGACGCCATTGAACGCGCCGATCTGATCACCGTGGGCCCCGGCTCGCTTTATACTTCGCTGATTACCAATTTGCTGGTCCGGGGCATTCCAACCGCACTGGCCGGTGCGCGCGGCGTGCGCGTCTTTGTCTGCAACCTCATGACCCAGGCAAATGAGAGCCTGGGGCTCACCGCCTCACAGCATATCCAGCGCATCTACGAACACACCCGGGCCCCCATCTTCGACTATGCCATTGTGAATACGGCGCCGTTTTCCCCGGAAACTCTCACGCGTTACGCAGCCGAAGGTGCTGCGCCCATCGAGGCGGATATCGATAGGATCGAGGCGTTGGGCGTGAAGTGCATTGTCGGGGACTTCGCCAGCGAAGAAAGCGTGGTACGCCATGCTTCCGGGCGGGTCACGGAGGCTTTGCTGGCGCTAGGGCAAGCTGCGGTACGCGAAGGCTGACGGGGATCTCAGCTCATGCGCGTCGGGCCTTCCACCGTCCGTTTCAATTGCCCGCAGGCTGCGAATATATCCCGGCCCCGCGGGCGCCTGAGATACACCGGCACGCCTGCATTGGCAAGTGCATGCCGGAACGCATCGACATCTCCAGCTCGCGGCATCTCGTAGGCGATTCCTGGCCCTGGGTTCCATGCAATCAGGTTGACTTTGGCGGGCAGACCCGTCCGTCGCACCAGCCGCGCCACCTCCGCAGCGTGCTCGGGCCGATCGGTCACGCCACCCAGCAGCACGTATTCAAATGTCACCCGCTCGTGGGAACGCAGCCGCAGCTGACGCACTGCATCCACGACAGCCGCGATGGGCCACTTGCGGTTGATGGGCATGATTTCACCGCGAATTGTGTCGTTGGGCGCATTCAGGCTGATGGCCAGTTTGGGACGCACCTCCGGCGACTCCTCCGCAAAGCGCTCGATGCCGGGCACAATGCCTGACGTCGATACCGTCATGCGTTGGGGACTCAGGCCAACCTCCTCCACCAGCAGCCGCACCGCTGCCATGAAATTGTCGTAATTCAGGAACGGTTCGCCCATCCCCATAAACACCAGATTCACCCGATCCTTGCCGATCTGTACGCCATGACGGTGGAGAACCGAAACCACCTGCCCTGCAATTTCGCCTGGGCTGAGATTGCGCTGGAGGCCAAGTTTGGCGGTCAGGCAGAACTGGCAATTGACGGCGCAGCCGACTTGGCTGGAAACGCAGATGGTGGCCCGGCTCCAGTTCTTCTCCGGCCCGCTGATGCTGGTCGTAGTATTCACAACCGGCCCGGCTGAGTCGGTCCCGTCGCCGGCTTCGCCGCCGTCTCCCTCGGGCATCCAGACGGCTTCCACTGTCTGGCCGTCCTGGGTTTGTCCCTCAACCAGGTAACGCTCTGTTCCGTCCGCGGAGACGAAAGTCCGGGCGATCTTCGGCCGCCCCACTTCCCATCCCCCTGAAATGAGTTTTTGGCGCAGCGATTTAGATAAAGTAGTAATTTCATTTATATCCGTAACTATTTGCTGGTAAATGGCTTTTGCGATTTGTCTTCCTCGCCATTCCGGTTCACCCATCTTCGCCATACATGCCGCCAGAGCCCCCGAATCAAGCCCGAAGAGCGGCTGTCGACTTCCATCCGGAGCGCCGTTGGTGTTTAATCGTACGAGTTGGCTGGATTGAGAAGTCATCGCTGGGCCCAGCATAGAGCATTTCTATTTCCCTTGCAGCCCGGCCTGCCTTCCCCGGCTCTGGATGCATCTCATTTTCAGGCCAGAGCTGTCCCAGGCAACCCGAGTCCCTTCGGTTTAACTTCGAACTGAATTGAACACAATGAATACCGAGCGAAACCTTCGCCGCACCGTATTGCCGAATGGCCTGACCGTTCTGACCGAGCGGATGGAGCATCTGCGCTCTGTGGCCATGGGTGTGTGGATCAAATCCGGGTCTCGCTGTGAACCCGCGGAGACGAACGGCATCTCTCATTTTGTGGAACACATGCTTTTCAAAGGAACGCGCTCCCGATCTGCCCAGCTCATCGCCCGCGAGATGGATTCGATCGGCGGGAATCTTGACGCTTTCACGGGCAAGGAGACCATTTGCTTCAACGTCAAGTCGCTGGCCGAGCATGTGCCCATCGCCCTCGACGTGCTGGCTGACCTGGTACTCAACCCCGTGTTCGCCTCCACTGAAATCGAGCGTGAGAGGGGCGTGATTCTGGAAGAAATCAAGATCGACGAAGATAACCCCGACGTGCTGGTTCACGAGATCTTTACGCAGAGTTTCTGGAAGGATCACCCTCTGGGCAAGCCAATCCTGGGTACCTCGGCCACGGTGGCCAAGCTCGACCAGGAGAAGTTGGTCGCATATCACAACGAAAGCTTTCATGGCGGAAACATGGTGTTTTCCGCAGCCGGCAACCTGGACCACGATCAGTTTGCCGAGGCGATCGCCGGGAAGTTCTCCGGCCTGTCGTCTGGCGAGGCGATACGCGAGCAGAAGGCCCCGGAGGCCAGCGCTCGAATCCAGCTTCGCAACAAGAAGGCACTCGAGCAGGTGCAAATCTGCCTGGGGGTGCCAGCCCCGCCCATCACGGATGACAACCGCTACACCACGCTCATTCTCAATACGGTGCTCGGCGGTGGGATGAGTTCTCGGCTGTTCCAGACGATCCGCGAAGAGCGGGGAATGGCCTACTCCATCTACTCGGACTTGAATCCATACCGCGACACGGGCACGCTGTGTATCTACGCCGGGACGTCGGCCGGCAAGGCACTCGAAGTGATCAGCCTGATACTGGCCGAATTTCGCAACCTGAAAGAGAGCCCGCTGAGCGATGAAGAATTGACGCGCGCCAAGGACCAGCTCAAGGGCAACATCCTGATGGGTCTGGAAAGCTCCAACTCGCGCATGGCCAACCTGGCCCGTCAGGAGATGTATTTCCAGCAGTTCTTCAGCGTAGAGGAGATCACGGCGCGGATCGACTCCGTGGATGCGGCACAGGTGCAATCGATGGCGCAGCGCCTCTTCGACCCGGACCGCATCGCGGTGACCCTGCTCGGCCGTCTTGATGGCATCAAGCTGAACCGCGCGAAACTGGTGTGTTGAGAAACAGCCGTCAGCTTTCAGCTCTCAGCTCTTGCTGTGATTTTCAGTCCTCCTGCGATCTTCAATTCAAAATGAGGCGGAGTAGCATCAAGTTGAGGATCCAATGCTGATGGCTAAGAGCTGCCTTTGAGCGTCTTATTTCCCTTCCGCGTCTATACGGTATACGATTTTGTCGGAAGGGCCGGTGTGCCGGCTTGCTCCATGAGGCAATGGGATCCCATGAAACGCAAGTTTTCAGTTTGTAGCGATCGACGCGGTGTGCGCGGCGAAATGCAGCCAAGCCGGGCGCCAGAAAAAAGGTCTTCTGCCGCAGGGCAAAACGGCTTCACGTTGATGGAACTGCTGATCGTTATTTCGATCATTCTGATCCTGATGCTGGTGGCGATTCCCACGGCGGGCAAGATTCGCAAGCACGCCAATGAACTTTCGGCGCAAAAGTCGCTGCAGACCATTCAGGAAGCGGAGTCGATGTACGAGTCCACTTACCCCACGAACGGTTATGCGTGCAGCCTGCAGTCTCTGGGAGGCGAAACCGCCTCCGCTCCGCCGAGTGCGACGGCCGCGGGCGTGATCAACGGCGAGCTCGCCACGGGCATCAAATCGGGGTACATCTTCTCGATTGGGAACTGCACCAAGGTGAACGTGAACAACACGGACCGCATCACCAGCTACACGGCCACCGCGGTTCCGGCCACCCCGGGCAAGACCGGCGATCGCGGCTTCTGCCTTGAGTCGGGCGGCGCCATGAAAGCCGACCCGAGCGGCGGCACCAACTGCACCCAGATGGTGCAATGACAAATTCGATCGATCGGGACCTGAGCAATTCGGCCCAGCGCAGCCGTGTCCAAATCGTGGATGTATGCTCGGCAGCTCGGGGTGCGGTACGAATCGATCACCGACTTGCCCTGCGCCCGTCCACAAAATGCATGGCCCGGTTCGCCGGCCCCATGGCCTGGATTGCCGGGTTGCTTCTGGTCGCGCTTGCCTTGACCAGTGCAGAGGCCTCACCATCGCCTTCAGCCGGGGACCTGAGCGTTCACGACGTGGCGCAGCGTGTCGACCGCCACTACAACCAGCTCCACTCCCTCAAGTCCGGCTTTAGCGAGAGCTATGAAGGCATGGGGATGAGTCGCACCGAGAGCGGCACCCTTTTTCTGCTCAAGCCGGGCCGGATGAAGTGGGAGTACAGCGTCCCGGCCGGCAAGCTCTTCCTGCTCGATGGCAAGTTTGCGTGGTTCTACTCGCGCGGCGACCCCCAGGTGCAACGCATCCCAGCGAAACAGCTCGATGATCTCCGCTCCCCGCTGCGATTCCTACTGGGCCATACCGAACTGGAGAAGGAGCTCGAGAATCTCCACATGACCGCGGCGCCCAACGGCCAATTCACGCTGACCGGGCAGCCCAAGGGCCAGGAAAAGCGCGTGCGCCGGCTCACCTTGACTGTCTCGCCCGACGGAGCCATCAAGGCCATCGAGATTGAAGAAGCTGACGGCGCGCTCACCCGTTTCACGTTCAGCAGCGAACAGCCCAACACGCCAATCCCTCCCGACGCGTTCCACTTCACTCCGCCCCTCGGCATACCGGTTGTGGACGCGTTGCCGCCGGTGTAGAAATCTGCACGAATGGACGACCTGGTCTTCGGCAGGGATTTTAAGGTTTGTGCCCCCGAAACGCGGCAGGAGCGGGCAGTTCGAAGATCTGAATTTCGCCGTTGTTCAGGATGGCTACGCGGCGACCCGAAGGCGAGATGGCCACGTTGCCTCCCCCATCGAGGATCGGACTCGCCGTGGTCTCCAGCGCCATCTTGCCCTTTGCGGCATCGAATATGCGCACGATCTGGCCCTTCAAATTCTTGGGGTCCACAAGGCGCGGATGCTCGCCCACGGGGTGCTCGATGAATACTGTCTCCCGTACCATGCGTAAGCCGTCGAGCGAAGGCACAAGCTGCGGCCAGATTTCGTGATTTGAAAGCCGGATCCCCCAAATCCGTTCGCCTGCGGAAGACATCGCGACGACGTCCGATCCTCCGAAAAGATCGCATGCCGTCATCAGGAACTCGCGCTCTGAAATGAATTCGGAACTGGGGCGACAGGCCGAATTAACGCGACCGAGAAAGTTGTCTTTGCCGCCGAAGGACACAAAGTCCAGTGGCCAGTTGTTCGTTTTTTCACCCAGGGACTCGATGTTTCCCTCCGAGTTGATGGGCATTTGGGCTCGTTCAAGCAAGCCCGAGAACATTCCCTCCTCCACCGCCACGTAACCGTCGGAACTGGTGGGTTGCGGGACAGCCAGACCCATCCGGATTTCGTTCAAAACCTCCCCGGAGCCCGGGTTGAGAGTGCGCACAATGAGGTCGGGTTTCAACTTCGGTGGGCTCGAGTTCGGATCTGGCGTGGGATCGGGCTTTTTTCCAGCCTCAGGCAGGCCGACCCTGGCCGCAGCCGGACTGTCGGACTTCGCGTCTCCCGTCCTGGCCGGAGGCACCAGGACGTTGATCTTCATGAGCTGCTGCGCCGGGTCCAGTTCGAGCCAAAGCAGACGCCCTGGAAATTTCAGGTACGGCTTCAACTGAAAGGTCGCGTCGCCCTCCTGGATTCCGTCCTCGTCGCGCAGCAGGAAGTGCCCGTCCTTGAGCATCCAGAGGTAGCGCGCCCGGTCGTGCAAGGTCCACAGCGCCTCGGATTGGACTTTTCCGTCGGGCAATGTCACCACCACTGCCCGGATTTGCCTCTCGTCGTCGCCTTGCCGCCTGTCGTCATCCTCACGCTGCATCAGTCCCGGCACCTGAAAGGTAAACAGGAGACGGTCCTCGCCAATGAAATCCAGGCTCGCGAGGCGGTTATGCCGGCCCAGATAGAAGAGGCCGGGGGCGGAGTAGCCCAGCGGCCCAACAGGAACTGAGAAAGCCGGAGGCAAACTTGGCTTCTCAGGTAGACGGTCGGAAAGCTTGCGCCCTATCTCGCTGGGCAGACTCTCAGGCAAACCAACGCCTTGTCCCGCTGCAGAAATCACCGAGAACGATACGCCGGCAAGAGCCAGGCAGAGCCTTGTCCAATTCTGAAAAGTGCGAAGTCGCTTCACGAAACCCAATTTACGCTAATTGAGAGCGTTTTTGGCAGAAAGGCCGGTTGCGGACGAGTCCAAAGTTTTCATTACGTGGCTGTGTGCAATCCCAGTTTGTCAGCATACAGGATTCTCGACCGTATCACTCATAGCGAAGCGCTTCGATGGGGTCGAGATTGGCTGCGCGAATGGCCGGAATCATGCCACTGACCAGGCCGGTAACGGCCAGAATCACCGTGGCCACAACGATGGATGCGGGGGAGATCCTCAGGTAGATGTCGGCGGCCTCGGCGTGCAGGGCGAGGGCACTGTAAAACGGAATCCGGCCCACCAGAACCGAAACGAGATAAGCCAACGCGATCCCGCTGGCGCCGCCGACGCCGGTGATGACAAATGCCTCTGCTAAAAACTGGAGGAGGATATGACGCTTGCGGGCACCGAGAGCCTTTTCAACGCCGATTTCGCGCGTCCGCTGCTGCACGGCGACCAGCATGATGTTCATGAGGCCGATACCGGCAATACCCAGGGTGAGCGCGCCTACCAGCGAGAGCAGCACCTGCAGGGCAAGTGAAAGAATACTGAACTGATGCAATTCAGTGAGCAGGTTGGCAACGTAGATCGCGTTGTGGTCAGTAGGCCGAAAATGATGCGCCGCGCCGAGCGTCTCCCGCAGGCTCCTCTCGGCCAACTGGTAATCGCCGTGATAGTTGAACCAGATGCCGTCGAGGTATTTCGTGTCCTTGATGTCGCTCATGGTGCTGAAAGGCACGTAGATCTGCCGGTTGCGGTCGTTCTGCTCGCCGCCCTCCTGCATTTTGGGAGTGAGGACACCGACAATGGTAAACAGTACGCCATTCAGCCGGACGGTCTGGCCCACTGCCCATGCGCCCGAGAAAAGCTTGGTCTTGGCCTCTGATCCGATGACACAAACATGGGCGCGCTGCTGATCCTCCGCTCCGTTGAAAAAGCGCCCATCCTCCGTGTCGAGTTTCCAGATGTCCTGGAACACAGACCGGACACCGTTTACTGTCCACACGTAAGAGTGGAGGTCGTTTTGAACCGGCACGTCTTTTTGCACCTGGGGTGAGATGTGTTCGATTCCGGGAACGGCGTTCTGCAGCCGGTCCACATCGTCCTGAGTAAAGCGCACCTGGACCCCGGCTTTATCCCCGCCGGCCTGTTCGCTGGTCCGGCCGGGAAATGTTCCGATGATGTTGGTGCCCCACTGGGCGAAGATGGCTTCGATGGCATGGCTGAAACCTGCGCCGTAGGCCAGCAGCAGCACCACCGTGGCAATGCCCCACGCCATGCCGATCATGGTAATGGCCGTACGCCGCCGGTTGTAGATCATCGCTTCCCAGGCCTGGCCCCAGATATCTCTCAACATGATCCAACCTCTAACTTGCAGCTTCTAGCTTTTAGCTTCCAGCTTCCAGCCAGTGTGGTGAGTCTGAAGTTCAGCGAAGAACAACCGCAGATTCTTCGACTCACCACCCCCGAACTGAAGGACGTTCGGGGCCCCGTTCGCTCAGAATGACAGCCAGCTTTGTGTTGCGTATTTCAGACTCAGGACCCTAGAGCTTGCTGATTGAAATTCATGGCTCAACTCTCAGCCCCCTTCAAAGCATCAATAAACCTGAACCCGTTCGATGCCGCCTGAGTTCGAAATGATCCAGCCTCTAGCTTCTAGCCTCTAGCTTCCAGCTAACAGCTAAAAGCTAGCGGCTGGAAGCTGCTTTTTATTCTCGCCTCAATGCTTCAATCGGATCCATCTGCGCGGCCTTGCTGGCTGGATAGAGCCCGGCGGCCACTCCGCAGACGACCAGCGAGCCCAGCGCCAATGCGGCTGACCACGGGACGAGTCTCGGCGGATCCCATCCCGGCATTTTGCCCGTGAGTCCCTGCTGCAGCAGCCACATGAAGCCCGCGGAAAGTACAATGCCGATCATCCCGCTGATGCCCGTCAGCAACAGCCCCTCCCAGAAAAACTGTGACAGGATGCTGCGTTTCGTGGCGCCCACCGCCTTCATCAGCCCGATTTCGCGAGTCCGCTCGGTGACGGAAACCAGCATGATGTTAATGATTCCGACTGCGCCCAAGCCCAGCGTCACAATTCCCACCCCGCCGAGAAAGATGTCCATTGCGGTGAAGATCGCGCCGATCATTTTCTCTTCCTGGATGGTGTCGAACTCGAAGAAAGCGTCTTCCAAACTGGAGTCAAATCCGTGCCGCTCTGCAATCACCCGATGTACCGCGGCAACCGCCGCCGCGATTTCGCCCTTGGTGGTGGGCTGGTATTGGATCGAAGTGAGCGCGTCCTGGGGAATGTTGTCGCCCTTGAGAGGAAACAGTTCCTGCATCGCGGTGACGGGGATGTAGACCTTCTGGTCATCGAAATCGTTATTCCCGCGGCTGATCTTCCCCACGCCTCCGACCACTGTAAAAGCCGTGCCATTGATGGTGATGGTTTCGCCCAGCATGGGACGGCCATTGAACAAGAGATTGGCAGCCTTGAAGCCCAGCACCGCAACACGGCGGCGCGCGGAGAGGTCCATGGCGTCAATAAAACGGCCGGTGGCCATGGGGATGAAGCGGACTACCGTGTAATTCGGTTCCACTCCCATGACGTGGCTTGATGTGTTGCTCCACTGGCTTACTTCATAGAGATCGGAACGCGCCAACTCGACCGTGACGGCTCGCAACTGCGGCAGGCGGCGCACCGCGTCGGCATCGCCCATGGTCAGCTCGTAGGGACGCATTCCGGTGTGCTGGTTGGCGACTGCCGGAATGGTCGCGTTCCACATCATCACAAGGTCGTTGCCCAGGGTCGACAACTGGCGATGCTGGCCAGATCGAAAACCCTCGCCCAGCCCCACCAGCACCAGCAAAGAGCCCACTCCCCAGGCGATGCCAAACATGGTCAGGAAGCTTCGCAGTTTGTTGGCTGCGATGGCCCGAAAAACCTGACTGAGAGTGTCAGAGAAGGTTTGCATGACAGTTCGACTCTTCCCAACCGAATTTGCTGCGCAGATGCGGGCCCGCGGATGAATGCCTGACTGTCTGTACGCATATTGATAGGAAGCAGTTCCGCAGGCTGGAAATAGAGCAGGGATAGCGCCAATTCCTTACGTCTGGGAAGGAGACAAGCGGCTCGAACTCATGGGTAACGGGCTATTTGTCATACGCATAAAACCCCCGCCCTGATTTGCGCCCCAGCCACCCGGCATCGACCATCCGCACCAGCAGAGGACAGGGCCGGTACTTGGGGTCGCCGATGCCCTGCTGCAGCACGCGCAGAATATCGACGCAGACATCGAGGCCGATGAAGTCGGCCAGGGTCAGCGGGCCCATGGGGTGGGCCATACCCAATTTGAAAACCTGATCGACGGCCTCCGGCGTGGCCACGCCCTCCATGACGGCAAAGGCGGCCTCGTTGATCAGCGGCATCAGCACGCGGTTGGAGACGAATCCCGGCGCATCGTTGACCTCGACCGGGGTCTTGCCCAGTTTCAGAGCCAGTTCATGGACGGTTGAGCACGTCTCATCGGCTGTCGCCAACCCGCGGACCACTTCCACCAGGGGCATGACCGGGACGGGGTTAAAGAAGTGCATCCCGATCACTTGCTGGGGACGGCGCGTAAGCCCTGCCAGCCGGGTGATGGAGATGGATGAAGTGTTGGTGGCCAGTATGACGCGGTCCGGCAAAATGCCGTCGAGGGCGTGGAAGATATCGGCTTTCAGTTCAAATCGCTCGGGCGCGGCTTCGACGACAAAGTCGGCCTGGACAAGCGCCTCGCGGTCCGTGACAGCTCGAATGCGGGTGAGGGCAGATTCGATGCCGGTTTCCGGCAGCTTGCCGTTGGCTGCTTCGCGGCCCAGGTTGGCGCGAATCAGTGCAAGGGCTCGGTCGAGAAACCGCTGTTCGACATCGCAAAGCAGAACGTTAAAACCAGAGCGGGCAAAAACGTGAGCGATGCCGGAGCCCATGGTTCCCGCACCGACCACGCCAACCGTAGCAATCTCCGCCATCTCTATACTCCTGCGCTGCGCATGAGGAGTGTAGCAGGCCGGAGATGAACGGGATGAGCCGCCTACTTCTGAACGGCGCCAGGCTGTCCCAGATGCATTGTCTCGGTGAGGATCAGATCCACGTAGCTCCCCTGGTCGAGATTGGCCTGCGCATGGTTGACGAGCAGGTGTGTGGTAACAAGGCCCGCTCCGATCAGGCCGCCCGCCAGCGCTCCCGCCGGGCCGCCCAGAGCGGCTCCTGCAACCACGCCGACGCCGACCGCGCCGCCATACTCGATACTTCCCGTTTTAAGCCTCCGGTTCGGAGTGATGACGCCCTCCGACCCGACGTGGGAGTTCGAACCTGGAGTGCCCTCCACCATGGCAAAGAGCTTGACCCTCGCGCCACTGGGCATGATGACGGTCTCAGGATGCAGCAGCATGGAGCCATGCCCGCCAAAGTGGCCGGTGGAAACATCAGCAACCTTGCCGTCGATCTCCGCACCCGCCGGGATCACCACCTGGCCGTTCTGCAACACGTCGACGGCCACCCTGCTGCGAAACGGCTGCCCCGGTTCGCTCTGTGAGCTGGAAAGATCGTCGAGGAGTTGCACGCGAATGATGGTTCCTTCTCCCAGGTCACCGGGACCCAGCGGAGCGGGATGAACGATATCCCCATCGGGATCGGCCGCGTTGGCGCGCTCTGAAAGGGCCGGCGCCGAATCGGTCGAGGGTCGCCCCACCAGCACAATGCCGTCATCCGTGCCGTCGCCGGAAGCAGCCGCCATGTTAGCCGTCTTGAGCGGCGCCAGATTCGCATCCGCGGGATTGGCCGGAGGAGCTTGCATCGCAGCCGCTGGCGCAGGCGTTTGCTGCTGGAGTGGGTGTCCGGCAGGCGGCTTGGCTTCAGGGGTGGTCGAAGTAATTATGGTGTCGTCGGGAGGGGGGGTCGAAACTCCCTGATAAGGGCTGGATTGATTAGCCTCTTGCGCTCCCAAAGTCAAGGTCGCGACGGCGAAGAATGCAACTGCAAGAAACGGCCGGTTCATCCAAGTCTCCTTCTCACAGGCAGGGACACCCATTTGGTTAGACCCCGCCGGCGAAGAAAAGTTCTGTGGCATTCGCTGTGGCATTCCCTGGTTTGTAACATTCCCAGAGAAAGTGCGGCGCACAGTTCACCCACCATAATGCTATCGCTCCGATTGATCGGTCGGCGCACTGCCGAAGGCTCGAGGTGCCCTGCGCGGTACGAATCAAAAGAGATACCTCGAGTGCAGCATCTTCCACGCTGTAACCACGCGGGAGGTGTGACCACGGCCACACTGTCTGGCGCCGCCGGGTTTGCTAGAATCCGTACGGAACATCATCCCTTTGAGTACTGGACGGAGTGTGAATTTTTGAATGCGCAAGAGCTTCTGGGAACCATACGAAGCGCCGCCGGACAGGCACTTGCCGTGGATCGCCGTCCCAAACTGAATGACCGCCTACAGCACCGCATTGTGAGGACAGATATGACTGAGATTGTTGCGATTCGCGCGCGCGAAGTTCTTGACTCGCGCGGCAATCCTACCGTGGAAGCGGACGTAATTCTTGAGAGCGGCGCTTTGGGCCGTGCCATCGTGCCCTCGGGCGCTTCCACCGGCGAACATGAGGCGGTAGAACTGCGCGATGGCGACAAGAGCCATTTTCTTGGCAAAGGCGTACTGCAGGCAGTTGCCAACGTGGAGACGGTGATTGCGCCCGAGCTGGAAGGCATGGACGCAGCCAACCAGCGCATGATCGACCAGACCATGATCGCGCTGGACGGTACGCCGAACAAAGGCAAGCTGGGCGCGAATGCGATCCTCGCCGTTTCGATGGCCGCCACCCGCGCCGTCGCACAGACCCTGGAAATCCCTCTTTATCGCTATCTTGGCGGCATCAATGCCAGCATTCTGCCCACGCCCATGCTCAACGTGCTCAACGGCGGCGCGCATGCCGACAGCAACGTGGACTTTCAGGAATTCATGATCATGCCGGTAGGCGCAGAGCGCTTTTCAGATGCGCTGCGCTGGGCCGCGGAAACCTTCCACACCCTCAAGGGCGTGCTGAAGAAGAAGGGCTACAACACCGCTGTCGGCGATGAAGGCGGATTCGCGCCTTCGCTCAAGTCCAATGACGAGGCCATCGAACTGATCATCGAAGCCATCGAGCAGGCAGGCTATAAGCCTGGCGAGCAGATCGCCATCGCGCTTGATCCCGCTTCCAGCGAGTTCTACGACAAGGAAAAGAACAAGTACGTCTTCAAGAAGAGCGATAAACGTGAACTGTCGAGCGAGGAAATGGTGAACTTCTACGACGACTGGATCCGCAAGTATCCTATCGTCTCGCTTGAAGACGGCCTGGCCGAAGATGACTGGGAAGGCTGGAAGATCCTGACCGACAAGCTGGGCAGCCGTATTCAGCTCGTGGGCGACGACATCTTCGTGACCAACGTAAAGCGTCTGCAGCGCGGCATCGAAGAAGGCGTCGCCAACTCGATCCTGATCAAGGTGAACCAGATCGGCACCGTCACCGAAACGCTCGACTGCATCGAGCTCGCCCGTCGCTACGGCTACACCTCGGTGATGTCGCACCGCTCGGGCGAGTCGGAAGACACCTTTATCGCCGATCTTGCCGTAGCCACCGGCGTTGGCCAGATCAAGACCGGCTCGGTGAGCCGCACCGATCGTATCGCCAAGTACAACCAGTTGCTCCGCATTGAAGAAGAGCTGGGGTCCGGCGCAGTCTTCCTCGGGTTGGAAGGTTTGAACTACAACGACTAATGCCGCATCGAAGAGTTCCCCAGGTCTCGCATTCTTTAGCGATCTGGGGAACTTTTCTCAAACTTCCGGCATCTTGAGCGGTGCGGGGCTTGCACTTCGCAACTAACTCCAGTCGAAAACCTGCCCGACATGGCGGGAACCTTTGGTCGCTTTTGTCGCCACCCGCTGATTCATCAGCCCTAACTTTTCAGAGGTAGGCCTTCATGTCGTCTTTGCCTGTCCTGGTTTTGAACAGCGGTTCCTCTTCTATCAAGTTTTCAGTCTATGAAGCTGGTGACGGCCAGCGCAGCAAGCTCTTTGAGGGAGCGGTTGACGGCATCGGCACCGACCTCGGCACGTTCTGGATCAAGGACGCCGCAGGCAAGAAACTCGTGGACCAGTCGCCCGCGCTGCCAACCCGTGCCGTGGCCTTTGCGCTAGTCGCCAATGCACTTCATTCCGCCGACTTCCCTGCTCCGGCAGCCATCGGTCACCGCATGGTTTGCGGCGGACCGACGGTGCTCGAAAACCAGCTCATCACGCCCGCACTGATCGATGAGATGGAACGTTACACGGCATTCGCTCCCCTGCATACGCCCATCGCCGTCTACATCATGCGCGAAGCGCTGCGGCTTTTCCCCGGCGTTCCCAACTTCGTTTGTCTGGACTCGTACTTCCATCGCACCATGCCCGAAGTTGTTTCGCACATGCCGATCCCCGCGGAATATGTAGCCATGGGTGTGCGGCGTTTCGGCGCCCACGGGCTCTCCTATGAATCAATCGTCTACCAGTTGCAACCCAACGTGCCGGAAAAGCTGATCGTGGCGCACCTTGGAAACGGCGCGTCGATCTCCGCCATCCGCAATGGCCAGTGCCTTGATACGTCAATGGGCCTCACTCCCACCGGCGGCCTCATCAGCGGCACTCGCACCGGAGACATCGATCCGGGCGTCCTGCTGTTTATTCTGCGCAAGATTGCTGAGAAAACTGAAAACGCTGCTGCGGCTGCGGACCAGTTGGAAGCGGTCGCAGCCAAGAAGGCCGGCCTGCTGGGAATGAGCGAGCTCTCGAACGATATGCGCGACCTTCGCGACGCCATCAAACAAGGCAACGCGAAAGCGCGCCTCGCCGTCGATAAATTCACCTGGACCGTCGCCAAATGGATCGGCAGCTACGTCGCTGAACTGGGCGGCCTCGACTTGCTGGTTTTCACCGGCGGTATCGGCGAAAACGACATTGCCTCGCGCGCTGAAATCTGCGCCGGTCTAGGCGTGCTGGGCATCGTGCTCGATCCGGCGCGCAACAACGTGCGCGGCGAAGCCGTCATCTCAACTGAAAGCTCGCCGGTGAAAGTGCGCGTGATTCCGCCCGCTGAAGACCTGATGATTGTGAACCACGTGGTCCGGCTTCTGGCTGCCTAGTGTGGTGTCTCAAAAGTTCGTGACATAAGTCGCAAAGAGCAACCGCAGATCCTTCGACTTCGCTTGGCCGAAAAGCCGGCCAAACTACGCTCAGGATGACAGATCAATTCTGATGCGAACTTTAGAAACAGGACCCTAGATCGCAACCGGCCAAAACCGAAATCGATCCCGGCAACGCCGCCTGTTCTACACTGAAAGGTTCGATACGGAGCCTTCATCCATGCCTGATGCCGCACTTTCCATCGACACACAGCAGATTCCCTCGCCCGCTCTGCGCCGATACGCGTGGGGCGTGCTGGTTTACTCCGTCGCTGTGATTTTATGGGGTACGCTGGTGCGCGCTACCGGTTCAGGTGCGGGTTGCGGCGACCACTGGCCGCTCTGCAACGGCACCGTGATGCAGCACTCGCCGCGGGTCGACACCATTATTGAGTTCACGCATCGCCTCACCAGCGGACTCTCGACCTTTGCTGTGGTCGGCCTCCTGATCTGGACATTTGCCGGCACGGTTCGCGGACATCTGGCTCGCGCTTTTTCCGTAGCTTCGCTGGTGTTCATCCTGATGGAAGCGATTCTCGGAGCATTTCTTGTCAAGCTTGGATTAACGGCGCATAGCCAGTCTCCGCTGCGCGCACCCTATCTCGCGCTGCACCTGACCAACACGCTTCTGCTGCTGGCCGCACTCACTCTCACAGCGCATTTGCTGTCGCGGCGGCAGGGCTTTATGCGCGGGAGTGTTCGCCTGGTTTCTCCCGTTGGAGCTGCTGCAGCCGTGGCGGTCGTGCTGATCGTGGGCGTCACCGGCTCACTGGCTGCGCTGGGCGACACGCTTTTTCCGGCAAGCTCGCTCAGCTCCGCGCTCGTCCAGGATTTCTCCGCCACCAGCGGCTGGCTGGTGCGCTGGCGCTGGACCCATCCCACTGTCGCTTTTGTCGCCAGCATTTTCCTCATATGGCTGCTGGTCCGCGCCGCGCAACGCAACACGCACTGGGACAATCGAGGCCTCTCCGCCCTGGTGCTTTTGTTGCTGGCCGCGCAATATGTGTTGGGAGTGCTCGACGTCGTGCTGTTGGCGCCGGTGTGGCTGCAGGTAGCTCATCTGCTGGGCGCGGACGCCCTCTGGGCCGCTCTCGTCATCCTCACCGCGCGACTTACGCTGCAACCGAAACAGGCGAAGTAAACGAAGCGAAGTAACGGCCGGGAAGACAGATTGCCTCAAGACAAGATCAGGCCGCCCGGAACCAGAGTCCGAGCGGCCTGATTGTTCCTGGGTCCGTCCAGGTGCAAAAAAATCACGCGTTCCAAAGGCTCGTTTTAATTGCCCGTGCCCGACGGTGAAGCCGCCGTGCCTTGCTCGCCGCTCATGTTGGAGAGCATCTGTACCTCGACACGCCGATTCTTCTGCCGGCCTTCCCTAGTCGTGTTAGGAGCGACTTCCTGGTCCTTGCCAATACCGATCAGGTAAAAGCGATGCGCGGCCACATTGTACTTCGCTGCGAGATACTGCACCACGGCATCGGCGCGGCGCTGGCTCAGATCGTAGTTGTACTCGGCAGAGCCGGTTGAATCAGTTCCACCGGTCACTTCGAGAATGTAGCTCTTGGCCGATCCAAGCTGCGCGGCAAAGCCGTCCAACTGCTGCTTGTCGTCTGCCGTGAGAACTGCCTTGTCGAAGCCGAAGGTCACCGTGACATCGGCCATCTGCTTGTAGTTATCCAGACCCTTGACTACGCTGTCGAGGGAGTCGGCGCGGTGCACTGCGTCGTTTGCAGCCGTCTCCGCGGTATCGGCAGACTTGCTCGCGCTTTGCGCATTCTGAGTGGCGGTGTCAGCCGCCCCTTGCGCCTGCTTGATGCCCGCCTGCGCCCGGTCGTCCACGTCGTGGATTTCCCGGCCATTGGCCGCTGTCTTGGACTCAAGCTGATCGGTATGTTCGATAATCGGCGCCGTTTGCGTGCGCACGTAATTCTTGGTTGCACAGCCCGTCACTCCCAACACCACCAAAGCTGTCGTCGCCATGCATAAACCAAATCGGTAGTTCGCCATAGCCTCTTTCCTCCTATCGGCCCGGTGAGGCATTCAGCCACACGAAGGGCAGATAACCTCTTTCGTATCACAAACGTAGATGCAACTATCGGGCCAAAGGTTGGAACTTAGTCAACCTACTGAAAACAAACCACTTACTTCGGATAAACCCCGGCATTTTACACAATTTGATCGTGTAATTCTTACCTGCTCCGGTAAGGTTTGCCATGCCGACCCGGGCAGTCGGCCAGTATTCCGCGTACCCATTATGCTAGGAACAGGTGCAATAGCCCCCGCATTCTTCATGGACCTCTACGAAAAAATCCGCATTCTCCCCACCCAACCCGGTGTCTACCTGTACAAAAACGCCGAGGGAGAAGTGATCTATGTGGGCAAGGCAAAGAACCTGCGCTCTCGGGTCCGGTCCTACCTGTTGGAGGCCTCGCAAGCCAACGCGAAAACCGGTTCCCTGATGCGCGAGGCAGTCGATATCGACTACATTCTTGTCGCCAATGAGCACGAGGCGCTGGCCCTTGAAAACAACCTCATCAAGCAACGCAAACCACGCTTCAACATCCTGCTGCGCGACGACAAGACTTACCCCTATGTCAAGCTGACGCTCGCCGACCGCTTCCCCAAGGTGTTCGTCACCCGCCGTCTGCGCAAAGACGGCTCGGCGTATTACGGGCCCTACTTTCCCGGCAATCTTGCCTACCGCGTGGTCGAGCTCATTCATCGCAGCTTCCTTCTGCCGAGCTGCAAGGTGGATCTCTCGCGCTTTCATCCGCGCGCATGCCTGCAGTACTACATTCACCGCTGCCTTGGCCCCTGTGTGGAGGGCCTGACCACGCCGGAAATCTATGCCGACGCTGTTCGCGACGCACAGCTGTTCCTTGAAGGCCGGCACACCGAACTGGAGCGTTCCCTCACCGCCCGCATGACTGCCGCCGCTGCAGCAGAGCAATTCGAAGCCGCTGCCCGTCTGCGCGACCAGCTCTCCACCGTGCATCAGCTTCAGGAAAAGCAGCGCATCGCGACCGCTGAGCAGAGTGACGACGCCGACGTGTTCGGCTATCACTTCGAAGATGGCAGCCTGGCCGTCAATCTCTTTCATGTGCGTGCAGGCAAGATCGTCGATCGGCGCGAGTTTTTCTGGGATGACCTGCCGGAGTTACTCGAAACCGCCGATGAGCCGGGTGCCCCATCCTTTCGCCCGCCTTTGGGAGAAAGGGTGGGAGAGCACGAATCTCACGCTAATTCCGTTCACGAGGAGCAAACAGAACGTGAAGTCCCATTCCACGCCGGGGCAGTCTTCTCCGCTCTCCTCAAACAGCTTTACATCGACCAGCAGTATGTTCCGCGCTCGATTCTCGTACCCGTCGACTTCGACGATCGCGAGACATTAGCTGCTCTGCTCAGCGAGCGCACAGGGCACCGCATTGAACTGGCCGTTCCGCAACGCGGCGAAAAACGCTCGCTCGTCGATCTCGCAAGCCAGAATGCGAAGCAATCGCACACGCAGCGGTTCCGAGTGTTGGAACCTTCGCGCAAGGCGATTCAAGAGGCTCTCGCCGATGCCCTCATGCTTCCCGAGCTTCCGCGCCGCATTGAGTGCTTCGACATATCGCACATCCAGGGCGCCGAAACTGTAGCCTCGCTCGTAGTGTGGGAAGACGGCAAGATGAACAAGCAGGAGTATCGCAAGTTCAAGGTGATGACGGTCGTCGGCGTGGACGATTTTGCTTCCATGCGCGAAGTGGTCCACCGTCGCTATCGCCGCCTCAAGGAAGAGAACCAGCCCATGCCGTCTCTGGTGTTGATCGATGGCGGCCTTGGCCAGCTTCATGCTGCTGCCGATGCTCTGGAGTCACTCGGCTTTACATCGCAGCCGCTGGCGTCCATTGCAAAAAAGGAGGAAGTGATCTACCTCTACGGCAATGAAGACGAACCCGTCGTGCTCGACCGCCGCTCGCCCGTGCTTCATCTCGTCCAGCTCATTCGCGATGAGAGTCACCGCTTTGCCGTCGGCTATCATCGCCAGCGGCGCGCTATGCGCGATCGCGATTCGGAGCTCCTGAATATAGCAGGGGTCGGCACGCAAACCCGACAGCGTCTGCTCACCCATTTCGGCAGCCTGCGCGACGTGCAGCAGGCCACCGCCGAATCGCTCGCTGCGGTCGTTCCGCGCAAAACAGCAGAGACTATCTGGCGGCATTTCCATGAAGCGCAACCGGCAACATAAATCGCATCTCCATCTTGAATGATCGCATCCCAATTAGTGTAAGTGGCAAGGGAAAATTGGGGGACTGAATCATGAAGCACAGGGACTTAGCCCATAACCTTATGCCCGGAGCAGCCGTCCTGTTTGCAGGCGTTCTCGCCCTGTCGGGCTGCGCGATCGGATCTCATCCTGACGACAAGACGGCAGTTTATAACAACCTCGACAAGAATGAATTGCGCAGTGTGACTGTGCAGCAGAACCGGGATTCCGGTGTAATTACTTTGACAGGAATCGTAGGCAGCGCCCATCAGAAATCTCAAGCAGAAGAGGTTGCGAGGCAAGCAGCACCGGGCTATTCAATCCATGACAATCTTCAAGTGGACACATCCGGAATCCAAGGCATGGTGAAACAAGCTATCGCCAAGAGTCAATCGGACGATGAAATTGAAAACCACTTCAAAACGACGATCAGAGAACACAAGAACCTGGAACGCGAGCACATTCAATATTCGGCCTTTAACGGAACCTTGTATCTAAAAGGTGCAGTCAAAACCGCGAAAGATAGAAGACAAGCCGAAGAGTTAGCCAAGAAAGTGCCCCAGGTTCAGCATGTTGTAAATGAATTGCAGGTAATGGCGGAGAAACACTCACCGGCTAATTCGTAAGTTAGCTGAAATCCCGAATGAGGATGGCGCGCGGCTACTCTCGATCTTTACTGGTCTTCAACACCGTCAGGTAGAACGCGCCAACCCCCGATCGCAAATCCCGGCCATACGAAAGCACAACTCCGCGGCCGAACACGCGCAGCTTCACCTGCGCGCCTAAATCGCAAAGCCACTCATGTGAACCGAGTGCCGCGACAGGATCCGTGATCTGCCCGGTATCGAGAAATGGGCCGGCCTTCACCGAAACAATCCCGTTTCCATAGAGGTTCTTGTCCACATCCCCATTGAAGAGAACATAATTGCGCCCCAGCGGAGCGCTTCCCTTACGCCCGTCGCGTGTGGCAATGTGTGCGCGCATGAGCAAATCATCGTCTTCGTCCAAACCCATCATGAAGAGTTCGTCAAATGGAATCTGCCCAAACGTCTTCCCTGCCCGCACATCTTGCCGCATCTCGTAATCATCTCCCTTCGCCTGCGGCAACCAGTGCGACCCCAGCGAGCCTTGCACCTTTTCAAATGCTTCACCGGGTTGCGACCACAAGCGCGCCGCCTGCGAAGTGGCGTCGGCACGCAGCGTAAAACGGTTTTCAGGAACTCGAAGAAGCGCGGCTCCGATATCCGCGCGTTGTTCCAGTTGATAGCCCTTGGCCAGTAACTCCGGTGTAAGCACCACGCCCGGAACCACGCTGCGAAAGTCGCGATGAGAAATATCGACGCCGCCAGACCAACTCCAACGTCCGCTGGCAAATGAATTCAGGACGAAGCCTAACTGTTCGCGGCGAAGGTTCAGGCTGGCAAGTGGCGGAGCCGGACCGGTGAATGATTTCCTGATCACCCAGTTTTCATCGCGCAGGTCGGCAACAAAGTCGCTGCGATATTTTGCGCTGTGCTCAAACGGGCTTGAGATCTGCGCAAAGACGCGCCGTTTCTGCGCGTCCCAGCGATACATCGATACAAAGTTGATCGCCTCGTGATGCAGGTTGTAGTACTCAGGGTTCACGCTCTGAAATGGCAGGCCGCGAAAAAGCAGGAAGAGCGCTTCAAGCTTTGTGTTGCCGAATCCGCCAAGTTCCTGGCTCCGAAACACTACGTCGAACTTTCCATCGGTCCGCGCACTCAAGTCGAATTGATATTGTGGAAAAACTCCCAGCCCGCGAATGCTCGCATTTGTGTCAAGAAACTCCGGCAATTGCAAAATGCCCGCAGGGGAAAATGCAAACGACCGATCGAGCAGCGCGGGAGAAATCTCAGGCAAAGGGTTTTCTTGGATCGCCGCGATCTCCGGTTTGCCCACACGGTTCCAATACTTCAGCGAAGCTTCCAGATTCCCTTCAAGAAAATAAACTGTCCCCAGGAAGTCGATCGCATAATTGTCATGCGGATTCAGCCTGATGGCCCGCCGCAACAAATGAGCAGCCCGCGCATAGCGTTTTTGTCGAAAGGCGACTCCGCCAAGCTCAGTTGGGAATCGCGGGTCGCGCGGTGCAAGGCTTTGTCCCGCCTCAAACGCTTCTTCGGCCTGCGGCCAGCGCTGCAGCCGTGCCAATGCCGTGCCAAGATAGAAATCCATTTCGGCAGTTCGTCTCGGCGAGGAGACCAGCAGCGAAACGAGATCGTGCCAGCGCTGCTCGGCCGCAAGTGCGCGGGCCTTTTGCTCAGTAGAGTCTGCGGCGGAGGTTTGCGCTGCCACATTCAGGCAATTGCAAAAGAGAGCAAAAACAAGAACCAACCAATGCAATGGCCGCGGCTCTTGCTTCGATCCACTCCGCGCTTTGATTATTGGCATTTCATTGGAAGTCTTGCGAAGAAAAATGCTGATCGATTTCCTCTGCCGCCTTGAGTAAACCAGGCAATTGTTGCTCGTGCCGTATGCAGCGCCCCGCTCGCTCAATCAATGAGCATTTCCGTCGGGCACAGCGAGCAGAGTCCAGCGATCGGCGCCCTTCCATTCCTGTTCGAAGCTGGAGGCGTCCTCTTTGAGTAGCTTGCGCTGGGCGGGGTCGTTGATAAGCACGACGTGTTCCTCTTCATTCACGCCTGCTACGACTACGTAATGCAAGGGCAGATGCGCACCGGGCTTCAGCGCCACGATGAGGGGTCGGCCTTTTTTCAGGTGGTGGGTGAGGGCGGGCCAATCCCCGGTGAACGAAAACGCAGAGAATCCGTTCTCTCGAAAATAGTGCTCCATGTCAGAGGCGAAGATTCCATGCGCGGCGTGTGAAAGCAGAACTTGCTGAATGTGAGAATATTCGGCGTTAAGGTTTTCAGAGCGCTTTTGTTGCTGCTGCCAGTACTGCATCACCATCGCAATACTGGCAGCACCGCATCCGTCCTTTTCCTGCTTTACAAATGGGACGTCGAGCCATACGCCCGGTAAAGCCGCCGCGACCAGAACGCCGCAGCACGAAATCAGGAGACCGGCAATCCAAATGCGGCGCAACATCGATGCAGCGGTCAACGCACGGCGACGATGATGAGGATAATGACCGCAATTGCAACCAGGATCAGCAACAAATCCCGATCGCCAATGTTCCCTGCAGCAAAGTCCGCCTGCGCCTTGTTTGCTCTGGAAGCGAGTTGAGCCAGTTCTTCGTCGTTCAGGCCGGCTACAGCCGTCTTTACCTGCACCGGGTTCACATGCGCTGATTGCAGAGCTTTCTGCGCCTCGGCAGATGAGAAAAACTTGTTCAACGTATCGAGGTTCTTCTGTCTCGCCTGCGAAGCATCAACGGTTGCTTTCTGCAGGTCCGCGGGACTCACCACATGTTCTGCCGCCTGCGCGAAGGTGCTTTGAGGAGCTGCCGATAGCGCAATAACGGCGCTCGCGGTCAAAGCTCGCACAAACTGTTTTACGTCAAGGTACATTCGTAACCTCCGAGGGGGATTTGGGCTCGAATTTTTGAATTGTACACGATTACCGCCCCCAACTGAATAGAGCCGCACGGCGCAACTGAGGTTGCCTGAGCCGTACTTATCGCCACGGCGAAGAGTCCTTTCGATACAATTCGACTTTTGTGCGTGCTACTCTCACATCACCGCATGAGCCAGCACCGTTTCCGCGCACACACAAGCACAACTCCGCCGACTCTGCCGCGCGTATTGGGCGCGAGCCAGGCCACGGCCATCGTGGTCGGGCACCATCATCGGCAGCGGCATTTTTCTGGTGCCGCGCGAGATGATGCAGGACGTGGGCTCGTCCGCGCTGGTTTATCTGGCGTGGATCGTCGGCGGATTGCTGTCGCTGTTTGGCGCCATGACCTATGCGGAACTCGGCGCCATGCTGCCCTACGCGGGCGGCGAGTATGTTTACCTGCGCGGCGCTTACGGAGACACGACTGCCTTCCTCTACATGTGGACGTGGTTCGCCGTGGCCAAGCCGGCCTCGATCGCAGCGGTCACCATCGGCCTTGGCACGCACGCTCGAGTTTCTTCCCTGCGTTCCACTGGCTCAGCGCAGATTCCGGAATCAGGGCCCGTTCCCCTGCTGTGGTCGCAGGTGTTCGCCATCGCCGTCACCTGGTTTATGACCGGGCTGAATTACCTCGGCATCAAGAAGGCCGCGCGACTTTCAGCTTGTGTTCACGATTCTCAAAGGCGTGCTGATTCTGATCGTGGTGGGGCTCTGCTTCGCCTCGAGCTTCCGGCTCGTTCGCCAATTTCTCCACAACGCTGCCGCACGCGCAGTGGGCGGATTCGGCGGCTTCATGCTCGCGCTCATCGCCACGCTCTGGGCCTATGACGGATGGAACGACCTCACCATGGTTGCCGGCGAAGTGCGCCAGCCGGAGCGCAGCCTGCCCATCGCGCTGATCGGCGGGTTGTTCATCGTGGGCGTGCTTTTCATGGCCACCAACGCGGCCATTCAGTACATCCTGCCCGCCGCGCAGATTGCGGCGCAGCGAGCGGCCCGCGGTGGCCGCGCTCACCGTGATCGCAGGCCCGCGCGGCGCAGGTTTCGTGGCAGCGGCCATGGCGCTCAGCATCTTTGTCGCGCTGAACGGAACCATCATGTCGGGCGCGCGCATTCCCTTTGCCGCGGCGCGCGACCGGCTCTTCTTCCGCCAGTTCGCGCACATCCATCCCGCGCTTCCAATCGCCATCCACCTCGCTGCGTGGTGCAGGGACTGCTCTCGACGGTTCTGCTGCTGTTTCTCAGCAAGTTTCAGCAGTTCTTTGAGCTGGCCATCTTTGCCGAGTGGCTCTTCTACATGCTCACGGCGACCACAGTCTTCGTCTATCGCCGCCGGCGGCCCGACCTGCCGCGCCCCTACCGCGTGTGGGGCTACCCGGTGCTGCCGGCGATTTTCGTAGTATGCGCCGCGGCCGTGCTGGTTGCGAGCTATCGCCGGCAACCTGAAGGGCTCGCTGCTCGGCACGGCTCTGATCCTGCTCGGCCTGCCCGTTCTGTGGTTTGTGCGAAAGCGTTACGGCCCTTCGGCGCCACCCACTTCGGTCCCAAATGAGAGTCACCTTGAATGAGCAGCGCAATCCTCGCACGATTAAACTGCCGTCACGCACCGGTCAGATATACTTGACGGTCGCATAAGATCGCAGGAGGCAGGAACGTTGCGAGTCGGCCTTTTCACACGCGAATACCCCCCGCTGGTGTACGGTGGCGCCGGAGTTCATGTCGATTATCTGAGCCGCGAACTGGCAAAGGAGATCGAGGTCGAGGTGCATTGCTGGGGTCCCCAGCGTTCGGATTTGGGCATGCTGCACGTAAGGGGAGCGGAGCCCTGGGCCGAAATCTCCAACGGGACGGAAGCCAAGTTCAAGGGAGCGCTCGAGGCCTTCAGCCTCAACATGACACAAATCAAAGATCTTCAAGGAATCGACGTCGTTCACACCCACACCTGGTACGTCTCAATGGCCGGCTACCTCGCCAAAAAGCTCTATGGCATGCCCTTCGTGATGACCACGCACTCGCTGGAACCGCTGCGCGCCTGGAAAGCCGAGCAGCTTGGCAGCGGCTATGCCATGAGTTCGTGGATGGAGCGCACGGCCATTCTCGACGCCGATGCAATCATCGCCGTCTCGGCCGGCACCAAAGCCGATATTCGACGTGTTTATCCCGACGTCGATCCCGCCCGCATTCATGTCATCTATAACGGAATCGATCTCAACGAATATCAAAAGACAAAGGACGCCTCAGCTCTTATCGAATACGGAGTCGATCCCGCCATCCCCTATGTTCTATTCGTGGGCCGTATCACACGTCAAAAGGGCGTCACGCACCTGGTAGACGCGATCCGCTATCTGCCTCCGGAGACCCAGGTTGTGCTCTGCGCCGGAGCGCCGGATACTCCGGAGATCGCCACAGAATTGCGCGAGAAGGTCGAACGCGCGCGTCAGAACCACCCGCGCATCATCTGGATCGAGAAGATGGTCACGAGGCAGGAGACAATTCAGCTCTACAGCCATGCACGCGTCTTCTGCTGTCCATCGGTCTACGAGCCTTTCGGCATTATTAACCTTGAGGCAATGGCCTGCCGCGCGCCGGTGGTTGCCAGTGCCACAGGCGGCATCAAAGAGGTTGTGGTCGATGGAGAAACAGGCTACCTGGTGCCCTTCGAGCAGGATCCGGTCACCGGTTTTCCGTTGGATCCCGAGCGATTCGCAAGAGACCTTGCCGTCCGTCTCCATCATTTGCTTCTGGATCCCGAAAAGTGCCGGCGCTTCGGTGAGGCGGGGCGGCGCCGCGTAGAACAGATGTTCAGTTGGACCGCGATCGCCCATCAAACCATCGCCTTGTATGAGCACCTTATCGAACAAAAAAATGCCGGCGCCGCGAAATAAAGAGGATTAACAATGGCTCAAGTAGAAAAACCTGTTGCAATGCGGTCAGGCAAGAAACCGGAACCGGCAACAGCAAGCAATGCGGAGCCGGCAAAGATTACGGATGGCCGCAGGCGCGTCGTGATCGAAGCTATCACTCCCTCAGTCGACTGCGGGCGCTTCCCCGCAAAACGCACTGTGGGCGACCAGGTGCGCGTTGAAGCCGACATCTTCACCGACGGTCACGACGCCATTGCCGCCTCGCTACTTGCTCATCGCGAAGGCTTCGAGGGCTGGACTGAAATCCCCATGCGCGCTCTGGTCAACGACCGCTGGACTGCATCGTTTCGCGTAGGCGAATTGGGCCGCTACGGATTCAAGCTGCAAGGCTGGGTCGACCACTTCGAAAGCTGGCATCGCGATCTGCTCAAGCGCATCAAGGCTGAGAGCGATTCCCTGTTGGACTACCTGATCGGCGCGGAGCTGATCGCTCAGGCCGCTGACCGTGCCTCGGGCGCCGACGCCGTTTTGCTTCGTGAGCGCGCATCCGTCTTGCGCGCCGGCAAGGATCCGAGCGCCCTGCGCATTCATGCCACCGACCCGTTGCTGCACGAACTGGTGTTGCGCTATCCCGACAAGCGTTTTGCCACCGAGTCCGACCGCGAATTCACCATCGTTGTCGATCCCGTACGCGCGCGATTCAGTTCCTGGTACGAGTTTTTTCCCCGATCCACTGCCGAACAAGCTGGCCAGCACGGCACCTTTGCGGATGCTGAAAAGCGCCTGCCCTACATCGCTGAAATGGGCTTTAACGTTGTCTATTTCCCGCCCATTCATCCCATCGGCCACACCTTCCGCAAGGGCCGCAACAATTCACCCGAGGCTGAAGCGGGCGATCACGGCAGCCCCTGGGCCATCGGCTCGAAAGAAGGTGGGCACAAGGAAATTCTCAAGGACTTGGGAACCGCCGAGGACTTCCGCCACTTCATCGCGGAGGCCGCAAAGCTCGATCTCACCGTCGCACTCGATATTGCCTTTCAGGCCGCGCCCGATCATCCCTACGTGCGCGAGCATGAGTCGTGGTTCCACAAGCGTCCCGACGGAACCATCCAATACGCTGAAAATCCCCCAAAAAAATATCAGGACATTTATCCATTCGATTTTGAGAGCGAAGACTGGCTCGGCATGTGGCAGGAGTTCAAGAGCGTATTCCTCCACTGGATCGGCCAGGGCATCACCATCTTCCGTGTCGACAATCCGCACACCAAGGCGTTTCCTTTCTGGGAATGGGTCATCGCTGAAATCAAACGAGACCATCCTGAAGTCCTCTTTCTCGCCGAAGCCTTCACCCGGCCAAAAATCATGTACCGCCTCGCCAAGCTCGGGTTCAGCCAGTCCTACACGTACTTCCCGTGGCGCAATGGAAAAGCTGAAATCACGGCCTATCTCACCGAGCTGACCCAGACCCCGGTCCGCGAGTTCTTCCGGCCCAACCAATGGACCAACACTCCCGACATCCTCACTGAATTTCTCCAGATCGGCGGTCGCCCGGCCTTCAACATTCGCCTCCTGCTGGCGGCGACGCTGGGCGCAAACTACGGCATCTATGGCCCCGCATTCGAGCTGCTTGAAAACCGCCCCGTGCGCCACGGCAGCGAAGAATATCTGAACTCTGAAAAATACGAAATCCGCCAATGGGACCTCGACCGGCCCGACAGCCTGCGCCCCCTGATCACTCGAGTCAACGAGATCCGAAACACCAACCCTGCACTGCAAAATGACTGGTCGCTCAAATTCCACTCCATCGACAACGACCAGCTCCTCTGCTACAGCAAGGAATCAGAAGACCGTTCCAACCTGCTCGTGATGATTGTGAATCTCGATCCGCATTACACTCAGACCGGCTTCGTGACCCTGCCCCTGACCGACCTTGAGATTCCGCAGGACAGGCCCTATGAAGCCGAGGATCTGTTGAGCGCCGAGAGGTATCTTTGGAATGGACCGCGCAACTACGTTGAGTTGAACCCGTCGATCCGTTCTGGCCACATTCTCAAAATTCATCGCCGGATGAAGGTCGAAACCGACTTCGAATATTTCCTCTGATCCTTCGAGAGCCACTTGGAGCGGCCTCAACTGCTTTTTGCTTCAGAGCCTCCTGACTTGTTGGAGGCGCAGGATTCCGCATCTCCCAACGCTATTGCTTCATCTCATGACCAATGCCCGACCTCAAGCCCCTCGACAACCCCATCTGGAACGCCCTCAATACGGAGCACAGAGCACTCGCACTCGGCGATGAACCTGCAAAGCGCTACCCCTCCGACATCGGCCCACTGAGCGGGCTCGCTGATCAATCCCAAGCGAGTTATGAAGCGCTTCGCGACCTGGCCGGCCCCAGTGGCATCGCGGTCCTGTTCCTCACCGAACCGCCCGTTCCCCGCCCCGGATGGATGTTGGTTCGCGATGGCGAACTGAACCAAATGATTTGTTTGAATTCTCAAAATCCGGCTCCAGCCCCGATGCCGCCGCGTGTAACCAGCAGGCTGCTCACCTCCGCCGACGTGCCTGAAATGGTCACCCTCGCCGAGATCACCGAGCCCGGCCCTTTTCGCGTTCGCACCATTGAGTTGGGAGTCTTTTACGGCATCTTCGATTCCGGCCGGCTCGTCGCCATGGCCGGCCAGCGCCTGCACCAGCCCGAGTTTGTTGAGGTGAGTGCCGTCTGCACTCACCCCGATGCGCGCGGCCGTGGTTATGCGCGCGCCTTGATGTCCTTGGTGATCGAGGAGATGCTGCAGCGCGGAAAAACGCCCATCCTGCACACTTTTGCCGATAATTACCCCGCGATTCGAGTCTACGAAGGCCTGGGCTTCACCTTGCGGCGAACCCTGCATCTGGCCGTGCTGAAGAACGGGGCCTGAAGGAACGCGCCGCTAAATCGAGCTGTCTGCCTTGTAAATATGGATCTCTTTAATCACGCTCATTACTGTGAATGTATTCGGCCCGCTAATCTGCATGCTGGTTTGGACTTCGCCCCCCGCATAAACAATTGGCTTGCGAGCGATGGGCGCAACCGGTGAAGAGGCAAGCCATGCGGCCGCTCTTGTGCGGAGATCGTCACTATAGCGTGCCAGATCGAGAACTCCGTCGACGAGTTCTCCTGTTTCAACCGGCTCGTAGTACACCTTGAGGTCAAGGCGTACGTCATCTAAGCTGGTGCCTCTTTCATAAACTATCTGTCGGTTGGTTCCACGTTTTCTCTGCATTGCGACCCCTCAATTCCTGTAACGATCTATGCGAAACACCTTATTCCCGTTCCATGCGGCTTCCAGTGATTTAAATCACATCATCGAAAAAACTCGTTCCAAACGTAACGGCGATGGGCCGCGTCCCGGATTGGAACAGCGGCGTATCGGCGACCAAGAGCTTCAACTACTCGCCTTCATCTACCATCAAGTCAGTCCATGCCCACGAAGCCCAAACTCGGCCAGAACTTTCTCCACGACGCGCAAGCAGCCGACCGTATCGTCGCAGCGTTGGGCGACTGCTCCGGCCGCACTGTTGTCGAAATCGGTCCCGGTCAAGGCGCGATGACGCGCACTCTTGCTGCCCGCGCCGGCCATCTCCTGGCCATTGAACTTGACTCCAAGCTGGCCTCAGCTTTGGCCTCCACCGTGGGTGCCGATTTTCCGCCCGAAAAAGTCAGCGTCGTCAACGAAGATGTGCTGCAGTTCGACTTTGTCGCTGCCTCTGCCGCTGCCGGGGAGCGCCTGATCGTGCTGGGCAACCTGCCCTACTACATCACTTCGCCAATCCTGCTCAAGCTCGCCGCCAATCATGCAGTGCTCGACCGCGCCGTGCTGATGGTGCAGCGGGAGGTCGCCGACCGCGTCGCGGCTGATCCGGGAAGCCGGGATTATGGCTTGTTGTCGGCGACTGCGCAGCTCTACGGGCCGGTTGAGAAGCTGTTCACTCTCCCGCCCGAAGCATTCTCGCCTCCGCCGGAAGTACACTCCACCGTCTTGCGTTGGCGATTTGCATCGCGCATTGCTGAGTTGGGAGTGGACGAAGCAGGCTTTCTTCAGTTTTTGCGCCAGGCCTTCGCGCAAAAGCGCAAAACCCTTGCCAACAACCTTCGCGCCGCCGGATTCACTTCCAACGCCATTGCGGCCGGCCTTTCATCGGCATCCATCGATCCAAAGGCCCGCGCCGAGACGCTGGGTCTGGGCGCATTTGCGATACTTTGGCGCCGTCTCAAAACCGAAGGGGCCACTTCGCCAGGCGAAGCAGCCCCTTTAATCATCAACTCCAGCGAAGATTAGTGGTGACCACCGCCTCCGCCACCACCGGCGCCTCCGCCACCGCCGCCCCCATGCGAAGCGCCACCACCGCCACCGGCGCTCACGCCAGCACCGCCGCCTGAAGAATGCGAAGCGCCGCCGCTATAGGAACCGCCACCGGAAGAACGAATTGCTGAGCCTCCGCTGCTATACCCGCGGCTTGGCGCAGAGGGGCGAGCCCCATAGCCGCCATAATATGCAGGCGCCCGCGGCGAACCGCCCACGTTCCCATAGCCCTGGCGCCCGTAGACACTCGCATTCGGGCTCTGAATATAGCCGTACCGGACGCCTCCCGCTGTTCCTGGATTCGTCCCGGCGCGCGTCCCGCCGACGAACCCAGCGGCATATGTGGGCCGCGAAGCAATCGGGCGAAGCGGCTGTACCGTGTTTCCAGCCACCGTCACAGGGGATCCGTTTGTTCTTATCGGCGGACCCGCCGGCGTATCGTGCGTGCGGTTCACGGCAATCACCGGGTTGGGTTCGTACCTTCCCCCGGCCCGTATAGGCATGCCGCCTCCAGGTCTGATCGGCCCACTCCGTGGACGATTCGGTGGATGATAGCGGAACGGCGCGTTCCCTATATTGGAGAACCAGCCCCCGCCGCCCCACCAGGGACCTCCAAAACCGGGCTCCCAACCCCAGCCGAATCCGTCGTAGTAATTCCAAAGGCCGGAAGCATACGGCATAAATCCCCAAGGCTCGCACGAAGCCCAGCCGTAGCCGTAAGCGGGAGTCGAAACCCAGCTTCCGCAACCATAGGGATCCCAACCTGAATTCTGCGCTTCATAGGGCGACCAGACGTAGCCCTGGCCCGGAACGTTGTACCAATTGCCATTGGCGTCCAGGTCACTCCAGGCCGGGTTGTTGTTGTTCGGCATGCTGTTGGTCGCCGCGGTGCGATCAGCTTCCTGAGTAGTCAATGCCTGGTCGCGATCAGAATTCCACGCGTCCCAGGAATCCGGCTCAATCGCCTCGCTCAAAGCGTAATTACCGGGATCGGCCGCGTTCAGCCTCACGCTCTCTCCTCCGTGGAGATCGAGCGCGCCTGTATTCCCCCCCTCCAGGTGAGCGTTCCCCGAAAAGACGGCGACTTCTCCGGGAGGATTGTCGAGGTTGATGCGAAGAACTGAAAAACCGCTCGTGGTCACCGTGCTGCCGCCGAATTGCACCCGGAGGTGGTCGGTCGGCGCGTCGCCTTGCAGCTCAAAATAGCCCAAACCGCTGTCAAGCACGAGCAGCGTATCGGTTGAATCCGCTTGCTGCCGCAACTCGCCGAGGGTAAGAGAGCTGTCTGGAGAAACGCGGGCGATGCTGCCATCCTCGAATTGAATCTCGGCGCGCCCGTCCTCGGATGTCTTAATCTCAGTGCCCTCAAACAGGGGCGTATTGACCACAGCTTGTGCCGCCAGCACGGTGTTGCCCTGTGAGAGTTGAACCTGGCCCTCCACATTGCTCAGTCTCACCGCTCGCGCCGGAGGTCCTGCTTGTTGGGCCATCAATCCCGGCACCGATGCTAACGCCGCTGCTGTCAATCCGAATCCGAATACCCTCAATACCGGACTGAACCAATTCCTATGTACGTCTTTCATGGGCGCCCCACCCTTTCACCGCACCACCCTCAACGTTCATCCGCGCCTAAAGGAGACCAACATACATTGGACACGTTCTGGGGAAGGAAAGTCGCGGCGAATCGTGCCCAACGGGTATTTATTTCTCAGACTTGGCCAAAAGCATCCGGGCCCGCTTTCGCACCCGCTCCATCACATCCGGATCGTCCTCAAGACGCTCGAGGATCCCGCGGATGGCGCATACCTGCTGCAACCTCCCGTCTCCTGTGCCCTCGGCCAGGAACTGCATCTCCTTGTCGAGGCCGAGCGGATCGTGCTGCAGGAGGAGTTGAAGGCGGGCGCCTTCAATCAAGGTTGAAGCGACGGAAACAAAGGAGTCGCCCAGAGCCTGGATGTCTTTGTCCTTGGAGTAATTGAACGTGCAGGTTCCCTGGCCATCAGGCCCCCCGTAGGTGATCTTCTTCCACCCCTGGAACGCGACCTTCATATGGCTTTCGCAGTCTTCGTTCAGGTCCTTGTGGTGGTGCACGGTATCAAAGACGCGATCGGCGAACTCCTTGCTGAGCTGAACGTCGCGGTCCACCACGACAGGCCCGATCGCTTCCACCGCTTCGGCGGCTGTCTCGGCGCGATCCGCATGGAAGTGTCCGCTGCCGTCGGGGTAAAGCACCAGAGTCCAGTTCGAAAGGGTGAGCCCGGGGTTAGAAAAATCGACTCGAACAACGGGACGGGGTTCCGCATGGATTCGAGCGTGGATCGGCAAGAAGAGCGCCGTCGCCGGTAGGACCACGAAAAGCGTCCTCAACAACGTCCTCATCAAAGGGCCCCCTGCATCAGCAGCGTCTGTGCGGTATGAATGTGGCAAATGGCGACAGCCAAAGCGTCCGCTGCGTCGGGAGGCTCCGGTAACTCGTTCATTTGCAGCAACCTCGCTACCATGAACTGAACCTGCTCCTTTTTGGCCAATCCATATCCTACTACGCTTGATTTGATCTTCAAAGGGGCATATTCAGCCACCGGCAGCGCATGCATGGCGGCCGCCAGCAACGCCACTCCACGCACCTGCCCAAGCTTTAATGCCGATTTGGCGTTCACGGAGTAAAAGACCTCCTCAATGGCCACTACTTCCGGCTGCCAGTGCTCGATTTCTGAGCACAGTTCGCGAAAGACCTGGGCAAGCCGTTCGGGGAGCGGTTTCGTTTTCGGCAATCGGATAGCTCCGCAGGCCCTGCAAACGAGGCGAGGCTGGCGTCCCGCGTCTTCCGATTCCACCACGCCGAACCCGGTGATCTCAGTGCCGCAGTCAATACCGAAAATCCGCATTGGCTGCCAGTTTACCCCAGACCCAGTGCAATGCGGAATGGTTGTAGCTCGATTGACCGAGGATTGGACCGGGAGGACCAACAGAGCAACACTCCCCGTTCGCGCTATGGCACGATTACGATTCTCTTCCCTGTTGTTTTGCGGTCCCAGACCTCTGCGATGTCCTTCAATCGCACCTGCTCAATGCCGATGGTCAGCTTATTTTGGCAATGCCATGCCCTTTATCGCTGTGAGCTGGACCGAACCCCGTGGTTCGTCCCGAGCTTCCGTTGCCTATTTTTTGGTCGGCACACCGAAGCAATGCGAATAGCCGTCATCGTCGATAAGGAAAAACTCAGTCTGGCCGTACTCTCGATCTTCGAGTTCTGAAACGCTGTACCCAAGGCTCTTCAATCGCTCTCTGGTTTCGTGAATATCCTTCGGCGCCCAGTAAAGGCGAATGCCGTTGTAATCGTCCGGCTTCACCGGAGTCCCCGCGCGCTGGTGCAGCATGAAACCCATGTCGCCCTTCCGAAGCATGCACAAGATCAGCCTGTCATCTTTGCGCATCTCTGAATCCATCGAGAATTCGAGACCATCCACCCACAGACGCAGACTTTTCCCCAGGTCTGCGCTCGGGATCACTGGGATGCATGATTCAACAGCCATGACAGTTCCTTTCGCGAAACCACAGGCATTCCCCAAAAGGGATCACTCTCTTTCGTGATGAGAGGTCGCTTTCCCTATGAACTCCTCTTCGTGGCCGCTTGCTCTGACTTATTCTTATACTAGAACCGCTCTCATAAATGGCTTTGTATGAAGAAGAGCGGTTCCCGGAAAGCCGAATCTGCATCTCGCGAATCTGCATCTCGCGTGATCGACACGAGAATCGAGGAGTTGGGCGACTGGCGCAGTGAACCCGAACGCGGCCACCAGCGAAACCCTACTCACGGCCTTCCTGGCCGCTTTCTCTGACCTGTTTTTTACAACAAAGAACTAATCTTGAAATACGCGGCAGATGCGCGCTAACCCACCTTCAGCGATGCCAAGTGAGGCGGTCCCCGTTTAGAAGAACGACCTTAGGAGCGCTCTCGTGATCGTGTGGAAAATTCACTCGGGCATACCCGCCCGCAGTGAGGGGTCGCTCCAAAGACACAGTTGCTAGCGCCCGATTCCATTCACTCTCTGGCAGCCTTCCAATTAGAGATCCAACCGTGACACCAAGTGGCTGATACAGGTGACGGCCATTAACCCAGACCGACATCAGCACGCTCACAGCCGTATCTTTGTCAAAGAACATGCATGCAAGCCCAGATGAAGAAGAGGGTGGGCATCCGGTAAGTGTTCCATCCACAATTTTGTTTGAGGCGTCCCAAATTTCAAAGGTCTCTGTTGATCCCAACAAGACCGGAGACCGTCGCGTGTCTTCTCTTGTAAGAGTTAACAGGCCGAGCCTGAGCTGAGTGCTTGCGGCAAAACGGCTGGGCACCGAACGTGGCGAATCCGTTTGGTTATCGAGCGTCTTTCCTAACCCGCGACTCACTATGCCAAGCAAGCGAAGCGCAGAGCCCGAGCCAGGTCGTCCGACTACTGCGAAGCGCTCACTAAACTCATTAGCGCTGCTGACTGGAACACGCATTCCCGCCTTGGTTTGGAAAGATGCTCGTTCGATCACCAACTGCATCCCGGGAACCAGGTCTACGAATCCGGATTGCCCGAGGGAATAGCTGTAAAGCAGTTCTTCCGATGCGGGGATCGGTATTGTCTCAGAGATCTGTCTCAGAATTTCCTGAGGACTCTCGTCCTTTGGAAAACACCCCGACCGCTGAAGTGCCAGCACTTCGTGTGCAAGGCGCGTCCATTCCGACTGCAAGTCGATGCCGTCGCTACGGTGCTCCCATCCCTGCACGTTGAACGTAGTGACGACCCAGAGCCTCGAGTTGGATGATTTTGCTGGGGCAAGGGAAAATAACGCCCCTTTGACCGTGCAATTCACCGCGCGCAGGGGATTTGTCAAAGCTTCCTTTCCAGCAAGCTCAAGTGGATATTCTTGAAAATCTCTGCCTGGTTTGCTCGGCGCGCTTGCCGGGACCATGATGGGAAACTCGGCGGGCCCTTCCAATGAGAAGGCGCGTTTGGCTAAAGGAATCCTGTGCGTGCAGCCAGTGGAGGCGAGCATTAATGAGCCGATGAGGAAACAGATGACGCCTGCTGCCTTAACTCGGATGGCTACCTCCGTGTTTAAACTATTGGCGCTCATCTCTTTACCTTCGCATCTTCCAATTTAGACACCAGTGGCTGCCTGGGTGTTCCCTTTTTTGGCGTTCCCTGAATTACCCGCACTCCATCAGTTGTCAGTAAATAGACATTCTGTGACCCCTTCGGCGAGGATGATGTTTTGCATATACAGGATGGCAGAATCAGTTGTGTTCGACGGGGGGCGATGTGGGCAAGTCTGTAAAGCTTTCACGCGAGGGTTCAAGCAAGGGGACACAGGACAAGCCGACGGCCTCCGTCGACTATGGTTCGATCATCATCCGCGGCGCGCGCGAAAACAATCTCAAGGATGTCTCGCTCGATATTCCGAAGCGCCGCATCACCGTGTTTACCGGGGTGTCGGGCTCGGGCAAGTCCTCGCTGGTTTTCTCGACGATCGCGGCGGAAAGCCAAAGGCTGATCAACGAAACCTATCCGGCATTCGTGCAACAATTCATGCCCCATTACGGCCATCCTGACGCCGATGAGCTCAAAAACATTTCCGCGGCCATCATCGTTGACCAGCAACGACTGGGCGGCGATGTGCGCTCGACCGTGGCCACGGTGACCGACACGGCACAGATGCTGCGCGTCCTGTTTTCGAGGCTTGCCGAACCGCGTCTGCCCGCTCCGGGTTATTACTCCTACAACGACCCGCGCGGCATGTGCCCGGACTGCGAAGGCGTGGGTCAAATCGCCGCCATTGATATGGCCGCAGTGGTGGATGAGACGAAGTCGCTCAAACAGGGGGCGCTGCTGCACAAGGTCTTCGCGGTCAATGGGTGGTGGTGGTCAATTTATGCCCGCTCCGGCATGTTCGATCTCGACAAGCCCATCCGCAAATACTCGAAGGAGGAGCGCGCAAACCTCTTCGATCTCGATGACGGGCGCAAGGTCAAGGTCGACAAAATCAACCTCACTTATCTGGGCGTAGTGCCCAAGCTCAGGCAAATGATGGGCGACAAGGACCCCGAGGCGCTGCAACCCCATGTCCGGGTCGAATACGATCGCATTTTCACCCGCAAGATCTGCACTGGCTGCAGGGGCGCGCGGGTCAAGACTGAAGTGTTGGCGAGCAAGATTGCGGGCAGGAATATCGCCGAATTGTCATCCATGCAGGTCAGTGACCTCGCCGCATTGGTGCACAACCTCAAGGCGCCTCAAGCGGGGCCGATGCTGGCGGCACTGGCAGCGCGCCTGGAAAACCTCGTCACGATCGGGCTGGGTTATCTCAGCCTTGACCGCGAAAGTTCAAGCCTCTCGGGCGGAGAGAGCCAGCGGGTCAAGATGGTGCGCCATCTCGGGTCTTCGCTCACCGACATCACCTATGTTTTCGACGAGCCCTCTGTGGGCCTCCATCCCCATGATGTGGGACGGATGGCCGGGTTGATGCTGCAGCTGCGCGACAAGGGCAACACGGTGCTGATCGTCGAGCACAAGCCGGACATGATCGCCATCGCCGACCACGTGGTGGACATGGGTCCCTTTGCCGGCAGCAAGGGCGGCGAAGTGGTCTACGAGGGTGATTTCGCGGGGCTTTTGACTTCCGGCACACTGACCGGCAACCACATGAAACGGCACCAGCCGGTCAAGGAAAAAGTGCGCAAACCGAATGGCGAACTCAAAGTCAAGCACGCCCGCCTCAACAATCTCAAGGACGTGTCGGTCACGATCCCCAAGGGCGTGCTGACGGTGGTTTCGGGCGTCGCCGGCTCGGGCAAATCATCGCTGATCGTGGGCTGGCTGGCGCAAGCCTATCCGGAAATCGTCGTCATTGATCAGAATTTGGCGCGCGGCTCGCGGCGGTCCAACACGGCAACTTATACGGGCATTCTCGACAATGTGCGCAAAGCCTTCGCCAAGGCCAACGCGGTCGACGCGGCGCTGTTCTCGGCCAATTCCAAGGGCGCATGCGCGGACTGCAGCGGCCTCGGCGTCATCTATACCGACCTCGGCCATCTCGACCCCATGGCCACCACCTGCGAAACGTGCGAGGGCAAGCGATTCCTGCCTGAAGTGCTGAAGCACCGGCTGCGCAGCAAATCCATCAGCGACGTCTATGAGATGAGCATTACCGACGCGGTGGACTTTTTCACTGAACCGGCTGTCGCCAAAATCCTCAAGGCACTGGACGATGTGGGTCTGGGTTACCTGACCCTGGGCCAGCCCCTCTCTACGCTGTCGGGCGGGGAACGCCAGCGCCTCAAGCTGGCCGCCGAACTGGGCAAAGAGGGCAATATCTATGTGCTCGACGAGCCCACCACGAGCCTGCACATGAACGATGTGGACACCCTGATCGGGCTCTTTGACCGGCTGGTCGACGAGGGCTCCACGGTCATCGTGATCGAACACAATCTGGACGTGATTGCTCGAGCGGACTGGGTCATCGATCTGGGGCCGGGCGCCGGGCACGAAGGCGGCACGGTGCAGTTCGAGGGTGTACCGGCCGATCTCGCGAAAAACAGGAACACCCTGACCGGAAAATACCTTTCTCATCGCCAGAACGCACGCTGATGCAACGCGCGCAGATTGAGAGTCACAAGGCTACTTCTTCTCAACCCTGGTTTCTGCCAATTTCAGCGCAGTTTCGAACGCGTCAGCCGCTTTTACCTGTACATCCGGCTCAACACCAACCCCTTCCCAGTCGGCCTTGCCGAAGGGGTTGATCGCCTTCTCTTCTGGGATTCCGATACCGAAGTGATCGTCGATCCGGTGAAAGACGCCCGCGTGGGCGCCACCGCGGGTGGTTTCGCCCACCAAGGTGGCGCGCTTCAGCATCTTCAAGTCGTAGCTAAACTGCTCCGCACCCGACCACGTCGTGGAGGACGTAAGCACATACACCGGCTTATCCGCCAGTTTGTTGCCAGCGACCGGCGACCGCGTCCAGGAGTCTACTGTGGGAGCTCCCCTCGGTCCGTACATATACTCCGGATGATCGAACAAGTAGCTGGCAATAAGCGACACTGATTCCGGGAAGCCACCCGTGTTATCCCGCAGATCAAAGATGACGGCATCTGCTCGGTTCAACGATGCCATCGCAGTTCTCATCGCTGATCCACACACAGAAATATCGGGGAAAAAGTCCAGCTTCAGATAGCCAATGTCATGCGGCAGGATATCAGCCTTTCTAATCATGCAGTTTTGCTGCAGCATCGCATCGCGAAAACGCGCGAGGCCATCGGCGGTTTGCCGCGGCGGGCCATCTGGCAGGGGCCTCTGGCTGAATTCCAAAACGAGGTGCATATCATGGCTCGCGTCTCTCATTTGCCTGGTCAACAGATCGGCAAAAGCTGCGCCGTCCTTTGCCGCATCGTCGTCGCCGCGCTTCTCGTGCGAAAGCAGCTCATCTGCCGTTTGCTGCGCAACATCGTGATCAAAGTAGTGCTGCCTCAGATTGGCAGCGGCTCCGCTGACCACCCGTTGCCTTTCCACGGCATCAAGGCTGGCGTTCTGGGCCACGGGAGTGACCGCGTTTCTTTGCGCTCTTGCCAGATCCGACGTCCGACAGAATATTGCCACGCTCACAAACCCGACTGCCAAGATCGAAATGCTTTTGGCCGCTTGACGCATGAATCCCCCTTGCCCTCTCTGACCGAGAGAGCAGCTGTTCTTGGTCGATCACAGACAATCTCTTAGCGCGACGCCTGCTGCGGCTGTACACATTGCGGAAGGTTGCCATAGGGAAAAGTCACTGGATGGCCCATCAGGATGATGTCCCGTCGAATCACCTCTTGCTCATAAGGCGTACCATCAAGATCCGCTTTTGACAGGTAGACAGTCTTCAAGGCGCTGCATGGGGCAACATACAACAATGCATCGGCCTGATCGGCAAGAGTGAGGGGTGTGGCTGGTGCATGGCCTCCGGAAATTACAGGTTGCGCCGGAAGCGCCCCAACCCAGTTTCCGGAAAGGGGCACAACGACGGGTGCCGGCCATGAATCGAAACGCCGATCCGTATCCCCACGGTTGTCTATCGCATTCGTTCCAAAGACAACGAGATAAGGATCCGCGCCCACAGCGCGAAGTTCTCTTTCGATATGACCAGGGCCAAGTTGCGCCTGGTCTATTGGCACGTCGCGATGCTGTTGCATTGCGAGTTCGAGCCGCAGCGCCTGGTTATGGCCGCGAAGGAAGTGTCCCGCTCCCATAATGAGCAACGCACGGTGGTGCTTCGCCAGCACCTCCGTCTTCACTACATTTGAGTACCATTGCTCCCGTTCGGCTTCATAAGGAGCCAGATTCGCCGTGTTCTTGATCTTGCTCCAATCGCCCGGCGGACTCCCCATCAGCAGGCGAATGCCGCGCTTCCCGGGATGATCCATGTTGGCCTCGCGCACTGCTTTGTAGAGCCATCCATATACCGGGGAGACGGGTTCGGTATCCGCCACCATGTTGCGCCATGCCTTCTGAACCTCATTGAACGGGACCTCTTTACCGGCAACATAGCGGTCGACCGTTTTCTGATAAAGTGGGCTTCCAAATTCCACAACGATGTCGTCCACGTGATCTGAAAATCCCGGCGTCTTTACCAGCTTGCAGAGCCATTCGTACTCTTGTTCGCTGTCGTGGACTTCGCCAAACATGACGATGTCATGCGTCTGGAACAACTGAATCATGGCGCTGTCGGCGTTCTCCAGCCGCGGTTGTCCCGCGGGGATCGTGGTCTGCCCGTGTGCCGGAAAAGCGTGAGAACCATGACTCCCGCTTCGGACAGCCAGTGTCGCCCCATTCGCTACCTCATTCCCCGTTGCGGTCAAATCACGTTGCGTCGCGCTTTGCGATGAGGAGGCGAATGCTCTCCGCCCAATCGGCCAATCCTTCGATCGCCCATTCAGATTCCGCACTTGAATTGGGATAGCTCGACCCCGTTCGCCGGCGCCATTCCTGCCCTCCGGTAGCGGCACCGACGTCTTCGATTTCGACGCGCCCGCCGCTGTTGCGGCCGAAGCTCGTGCCTGCGGTTCGTGCGTTTCCGCTGAAGCGAACTTGGCGGCATCCCGATCACCGCCCACATGCGAATCCGGGTCTACCGCTCGATTGAGGCGCTGCATGACGGCTTCAATGGGCGACATCCGTCCATTCGAACCCGAGATGGGCAGGTAAGCGATTGGTCGGCTCAGGACAAATCCAAAAGCCGCGATCGCGGCCAGCGATACGGTGCCACCGATGAGAATCGATCCAGTTCGTAGCGGTTCCTGGTCCAGAACCTTGAAGGACGGAATGCCATCGGCATTTGGGGAAAGCGACATTGCTTCTGTCGCCGCATACGAGTTCCGGTACGCCTGCGGCAACCCCGATAAGAGATCCGTCACGAGGTCCCACCAGAGACGGACCTTTTTGAAGAAGCCCGTCTCATCGCTGAGGCGGTCGCGAATCAATTGCAGAGCCTCTTCCTCGTATTCCTTGCGGAACCTTGAAGGATACAGTCGAAGCAGACGGAGATACATCTTCTCAGACATAATCCCCCCTCAGGATCTTCCTGATTCGCGCGACGCGCAAAACGTCGGCCATCTTCTCGGCTTCAGAACGCGCTGCCTTGCGGCCGCCTGCGGTCAACCGGTAGTAGCGGCGGCGCTCCTGGTGTACTTCAGTGTCCTCGAGCCGTTCAACCTCCTCGATCAGCTTCCCCTCAAGGAGCGCTTGAATTGAACCGTACAAGGTTCCAGGACCAAGACGCAGACGTCCGCCGCTCTGTTCCTCGACCTGCCGCATAATTGCGTATCCGTGCAGGTCGTCATCAGCGAGAGCAAGCATAATCTGAAACGCAGCGGAGGGTAGCGGGTCAAGTTTTCGTTTTGGCATTGTCGCTCGATGATCGATATATCGATAACCGACTGTATACCTGTTTTCATTTTGCTTGTCAACCAATCCTGAAGTTTGCCTGATCATGCGAGATGCCACGAAGTGTCTCTCATTTGGGTTGACATTCTACCCGAACGGGTGGATACTTGGGTCGCATGTCTACCCGAGAGAACAACGACGACCGCATCGCCCTGTTACAAGGCACCCTGGACCTGCTGATCCTGAAGACCTTGCTCCTCGGTTCCTGTCATGGGCAGGGCGTGGCGCGTTCCATTCAGCGCCAGTCGGAAGAAGTGCTTTTTGTCGACCACGGATCGCTCTATGTCGCACTGCAGAGGTTGGAAGACAAGAAATGGATTCACGCGAAGTGGGGAGTGAGCGAAAACAATCGCAAAGCGCGGTTCTATTCACTGACTCCGAAGGGCCATGAGCAGCTTATGGAGAAGGTTGGCGAATGGCGGCGGCTGACGCGCGCGATGGGTTTGATTCTCGATTCCGGCAACGGACCGCAAGGCGAGGAGGCATGAGCATGTTTCGACGCAAGCGAAGTGCGAAAGATTTTGCGGAAGAAATCAAAGCCCATCTTGAGCTCGAAGCCGACGACCTTCGGCAAGAGGGATTGAGCGAAGACGAAGCCCTTAGAAAAGCGCGGTGCGAATTTGGCAGTGTCCCCGCTGCACAGGAGCGCTTTTACCTGAAAGACCGATGGGCAGGTTTGGAAAAGCTCCTGCGCGACCTTCGATTCGCCTGTAGATCGCTATCCCAAAGTCCGGGGTTCGCGATCACGGCGATTCTGACACTGGCGCTCGGGATCGGCGCAAACTCGGCAGTCTTTAGCGTGATGAACGCCGTGCTGCTGCGGTCGCTGCCGGTGTCTGATCCGGATCGCGTGGTGTACTTGAGGACATCGAATCCGCCCCGCGGCACTGGCACCATCGATTCCAACGAGACATTCTCCTATCCCGTCTACGATGCGTTGCGGCGCCAGTCGCGGACACTTTCGCAGGTGATCGCTTACGTCCCTTTGTCGGGCAGCAAAGTTGCCGTTCGTGTTGGCGCGCAACCGGAGGAAGCTGAAGGCGACATGGTAAGCGGCGTCTTTTTCTCCGGCCTGGGCGTGAAGTTGCCACTGGGCCGTGGTTTCACTGAACAAGACGAGCAGAACCACGCGCCGATCTCCGTTCTCAGTTACAACTATTGGACGCGGCGCTTTGCGCGCAATCCAGAGGTACTCGGCCAGACCCTCTTCGTGAACGGCGTGGCCACGACCATCGTCGGAGTGGCGGCAGAAGGATTCGAAGGTGCAGAAGCAGGCGGATCGACCGATTTCTGGATTCCGCTGCAGAGCCGTGCGGAATTGAATGCATGGGGCAATCCTCTCGAAGACGGCAAGACTTACATCGCAAATCCGACCTGGTGGTGTCTTCGGCTCATGGCGCGTGTTGCGCCGGGCATGACCAGAGCCCAGGTCGTTGCGGAGTTGCAGCCCGTCTTTCAAAGGGCGGCCTATGTGGGGCTCGGTTCCCCTATGCAGGGTGAGAAGCCACCCGTCCTTGGCCTCGCCGATGCGAAGAACTTTCCCGGATTTGACGAGCGCTACGGTAAACCACTGCGCATCCTGATGGCGATGGTGGGCCTTGTACTGGTGATTGCGCTTGCGAATGTGGCGATGTTGCTCGTGGCGCGGAATGCAAGTCGCCAGCGCGAATTCTCGGTGCGGCAGGCGCTCGGCGCCGGACGCGGCCAACTGTTTCGGCAACTGCTGACGGAGAGCGCCCTCCTGGTTGCGGCGGGAGGCGCGCTGGCGTGGTGCTTTGCCGAAATGGCGACACGGCTCCTGGGAAAATGGGCGCAGATCGAGTCAAGCCTGGCGCCAGATAAGAATGTCCTGCTGTTCACGCTGGGCGTCTTGGCGATTGCCGCGGTGCTGTTTGGGTTGGCGCCGATGCGCGTGGTCCTTGCCAGCGGAGCGGAACAGGCGCTGAAGACAACCGCGGCAACTTCCCACACTGACGCACGTAAATCGCGCTTCGGCAAAATTGTCGTCTCTCTCCAGATGGCCCTTTGCGTCGTGCTGCTGGTAGGCGGTGGACTGCTGATTCGCACTCTGCGCAATCTCGAAAACACACCTCTGGGAATGCAGGTCGACGGCCTCGTGGTTTTCGGAGTGAAACCGAACCTGCCATCCATCCCCGAGGGCGTGGCCTTTTATCAGCGCTTGATGAACGACCTTCGCGTCCTGCCGGGCGTGGAATCTGTGACCGTCATGGAGGAACGCCTCGGTTCGGGATGGTCTGACAACAGCGACATGATGGTCGATGGCAGATTGCCTGACGTGGCCAATGGCGCATCCAGAACCGTACGCAGTAATGTGGCTGGCCCGAACTTCTTCGATACGCTGGGTGTACCCGTGCTCGCGGGCCGCGACTTCGCGGATTCAGATATCGTCAATTCGCCGCACGTCGGCATCATCAATGAAGAGTTTGCCAAGCGCTTTCTGCCCAATCAGAACCCGTTGGGCCACACCATCGGGACCGATGATGGGCGCTACACGATGACCATCGTCGGCGTCGTGAAGAACCACAAATACCGCAGCATCAGCGAAGAGCCCATCCCCATGGCCTGGTACATGTACGCGCAGATTCCCATGATCGGTCCGATGCAGGTTGAAATGCGCGTCCACGGCGCGCCACTTTCGATTCTGCCGGCCGCGCGGAAAGCGGTGCAGACGTTGGATCCGAACCTGCCGCTGATACGGCCCATGACCCAGCGCGCACAATACGACCTGACTATCTCGGGGCAAATTCTCTTTGCACGGCTGGCTGGATTTTTCGGGATTTTGGCGATTGTCCTAGTGGCCACCGGACTTTATGGAACGCTTGCCTATCGCGTGAACATGCGAACCGCCGAAATCGGCGTGCGCATGGCAGTGGGCGCCCGGCGTGAACAGGTGGTCTGGATGATCCTGAAAGACAGCCTGTTGCTCACAGCGGCCGGAGTGCTGATGGGCGTTCCTCTTGCCGTGCTGGTGGGGCGTGCTCTTGCGTCTTCACTCTACGGCGTCACGTCACTCGATGCCGTGAGCTATCTTGCCGCCGTCCTGGGAGTGGGAGTGGTTGCATTGGCAGCCAGCGCGGTTCCTGCCGGGCGCGCCGCAAGTGTAGATCCATTGACGGCGCTTCGCGTGGAATAGAAGCTCCCGGGTTCACATCGGTAGAGCAAATACAACAACGGCCTGCAGATTTGCTCTGCAGGCCGTTGCCGGTGGACTGTTGGGATTGGACTGGAGGCCTTCGCGCTTTCGCGAGTGCCAGAGCCGTTGGCGGCAAACTTCCGCCGGGGTCTTATCTGGGGCCGGGGCGCAAGGGCCTCAGGCCTCAGTCACCTCACGTATGAAACAACTAGAACATTCAGTCTGCATTCGCTGGATCAACCTCCTTTCCCGTGTACCGTTACGCTAAATCGGCAGGCGCGGGGAGTCAAGAGGTGGCGGCTATCTTCCGGCGGGGCCGGATGGGGTTTCGAGGGCGGCGCGGTCCCAGTGGGCGCAGTTTGCGGCTGCTTCATAGGTGGTCTGGAGGAACTGAAGCAGCATGGCATCGGGATCGGCTGACTGACGCATCACGTCGTAGGGCAGCACAAACTCGCCCATTTGGGAATCGAATGAAGCCTCCGCGGGCGCAATTTGATAGTCGCGGTAGCCGGGTGGCTCGGGATAGGCGTAGCCATAAAAGAACGGCTCGATGCCGGGAGCACCGGGCCAGAATCCGCAACTGCTGACCTCGTGGGAATAAGCATCGCGCGTCACGCGGTCGGGCAGACCAGGCATGCTGGGGTGCGGCGGCGCGGTTCGCCCGGAAAAGCGGGTGCAGGCCAGGTCGAGCGCTCCCCAGAAGAGATGGATGGGGCTGACTTTCCCGATGAACCGAGCGCGAAAGATCCGGAATGCCCGCTCGGTCTGCAGGAGAATGTGCCAGAAGCGCTGAACGAATTCAGAATCATAGGATTTGTGGACTTCGTCCTGCTCGAAGGGAATGGGGTGCTCGATCTCGGCCGGCATGTGCCAGATGCTGACTGGAGCACCAAGGCTATCGAGCGCGTCCATCACCTGCCGGTAAAAAGCTGCCACTGTCATTGGCTTGAGCGGAATGACCCTGCGGCCGCCATCGGCGGTTTCAACCAAGAGCTTGTGTTCGACAAAATCACAATCGATTTGCAGAATGCGGGTGCCGCGCGCCATGGGCAAGGTGGTGAGGCCACGGGCGGTCGGATAGAGCGTGACGTTCCAGCATTGGTTGAGGGCCGGGGTGAGCTCAAGCCGGATTTTGCCCACAATCTGCAACCAAAGCTGCAGGGTGGCGCAGGTATCGGACCAGGCGCTGTGGGGGAGAGGCGGCCACACAGGCGCGAGCGTTGGCGCGTCGATCCGGTTCGGCCGCGTGACGTCAGACAGTGCCATAATCACCTCCAATGTCCTTTTCCGGTCCCAGTTCTCCTGCGGCTTTGGTGATGGCGGATCCCATCAGGGCTTTGCAGCCTGCTGTTTCTCGGCTTCCGTGATCAGCTTCTGGAACTCCTCGACCGCAGGGACATCGGGAGAACGCAGCGCATCTTTCGCGGAGTAGCGCCAAACCGGAGGAGAGTCGAGCGGGTTGTCGTGGCCGCCACGGTATATAACAAACATGTCCTGCGATGATCCTATTTCCTCCTGCGGATGCGGACCTTGAGACGGCCATGGTGAATTCGAAGGATCACCCGCAATGGTGGGGCCGGCGTTTTGAGCGCCTGAATCGGTAGGTTGCAGGCCGACGGGGCGGCGGTTCACCGGAACACCGCCGATGGTCTGTTGCGCGATTTTGCCGTTGCCTTTGCGCACAGTGATGATGAGATCGGCGTCCGTCCCATTCGATACGAGACTGAAGCGGCCCCACTTCACCAGCGCCTGTTCCACGTCATTCAGGGCGGTGGGGTTGGCAAAGGGAGCCTCAGCGACGACTCCGGCATCGGGATCGACCACGACCAGCACAGTGCGCGCCCGAAGGATGTCGGCCGGGAGCACAGCCTTCTTCTTGTCTTTCCCGAAGGCAACCAGAGATGACGCGATCAACACGGAGACTACGAGACTTTTGCGATACGGCATGGGCCACCTCGCTATCGGAACGAGTCTAGTCCGCCGGGTGAGCGGGGTCAAAACGGTTCTGTGTCTGGCAATCGAAGCGCCAACCCTCAGGCTTGCGGAACCCGCCTAGACCAGGGCGAGATTCAGATTGTCGATTGCTTCGTCGATCTCCTGCTTGTTCTTGAAGCCGACTGTAACGCAATCCACATGTGCTTGCTGTATGGCGAAGCGCATGGCGGCTACGCGATCCTCGTGCCTCGTGAAAGTGCCATCGCCACAGAGCTTCATGCTGATCACACCCATACCGGCCTTTTTTACCTGGTGAACGTGGTCGACCACCACTGGAACATAGGATGGGTTGTTGCCATCTTCGAAGTCAGGACCGTCCATGCGGGTGCCCTTCTGATTCATGCGGATCATGGCCACCTGCAACCATGGGTTGCCGGGCATCTGCTGCAAGGCAGGCAGGCCGTGCACGCTGGCGCCGCGCGAGAGGATGGTCTTTTTGGCCTGCGCGGTGTCGATGCCTTCCTGCCAGCGCTTTGTTTCTTCAGGCCAGTCGGCAGTGTGCTGCCAGTGCAGAAGCATGATGTCGAAGTATTCGGTATTTGAGGTTTGGAGCATGTCTTCGAAGCGCTTGTGCGGGTCGGCGCCGGTATCGGTGGTGACCTTGTTCATGAGAACGTAGCTTTCGCGCGGGAACGGCTTGAGGGCTTCACCGAGCATGGCGGGGGTGGTATACGCCTCCGCGGTCTCGAAGAAGCGGATGCCCCGTTCATAGGCGTAGGCGACGAGCTTGGAGAACTCCTTCTGTCCAAGGGAGGACTGCACGTGGCCGTTGCTGCTGCCAGTGCCGAAAGCAAGACGGGTGGCCGTGATGCCGGACTTGCCGAGGGGAACCTTGTCAAACGCAGTGCGGGTTTGGGCGGTAAGGTTAAGGCCTCCAACGCCAGCGACCGCGCCGGCGACAATTCCGGCTTTCAGCAAATCCCTTCGGGAGAGTGAGGACATTTTGACCTCCGCGATTGGCCAATACAGGGGCCAATTGCGGGAATGTTAGCACAAAGCGGGGGACGGCCGGGAGAGTCCGGAAGGAAGGAACGGCGTCTGAGAGTCCCATCGATTCACCGAAAAGCTTTACTCGTGATTGTCTGTTCGACGCGAAATCTTCTCCCACCTGAATCAAATCAATCACCATCTGGGATCACAATTGCATTGCCGGTGGCATATCGGCTGTGCCTCAATAGTGATGGCTCGCACGTCGGAAGCAGTTTTTCAAGTACTAGCATCTCTGGCGAAAGGGCACCTTGCCGGGGGTTCTGGAGCCTGTCCGAACTGCGAACGGTGCATCCCAGGGCACAGCGGACCGTTGATTTTTTTTGAAGGGTTCGGGGTGGCAGCATGAAGCCATTCAATCGCTGGTTCAGGAAAGAAGAGCAGACGGCGCCGCGATCAGAACGGCGAGCGGCGCCAGGACTTTCCGCCTATCACTCTATTGGCCCCGCTCCAAATGGCCCCACCGCAAAACAAGACGAGATTGGGAACATCAGTTCCACGGGCGTGTATTTGCTGACGGACGAACGCTGGCCTCCCGGCACAGTGGTATCCCTTACCTTGCAGAAAACCGGACCGCCCGAAGCAAGCTCAGAGCGCCGGATCACTTTGCCGGCCAAGGCCGTGCGATGGGGCAATGATGGTGTGGGCCTGTCGTTTGCATTGCCAACGGAGATGGATCGGGAACTGTGGGAAAGCCTGCTGGACTGCTCGCCCGAAACCGTTGAGCCGGACGATGTGGTCCGGGAGTTCCGACTGGCCGAAGCCATCGCATTCCTGACGCGCATTTGCCCCGCCGCGGAAGAAAAGGTGAGGGCACTGCTCTTCGGCGGCATCAGCAATATAAGGGCGTTGAGCGCAGTGGAGATTGCGCTCCAGGCGGAACTGATGCTTGCCGCCCTGCCGGATGCTGAAGAGATGTGCGCGCTGCCGCGGCTCGTTGTGCGGATACTGGAAGACGGTTCCTGGGCTAACGACAAATTGATACAGCACATGTGGTCGGGTCTATTGGCGACGTCCTGCACAAAAGACAAAACTGACGAGTCGGAAAAGCTGTTTGTGGATGTATTCAGCCAACTGGCCGCAACCCATGTGCACGTGTTGGCCGCGGGATGCCAAAGAGCGGAGAAATCGGTGTCGGAAGACGGATCGGTTTGCGCGTTGCCGCTGCTTTGCAGGAGAGAAGACATCATCAAGACGACGGGCTGGCACGATCTGGCCCGGGTCGAACGCGATCTGGAACATATGACCGAACTGGGTTTGCTGGAGAAAAGTGTCAAATCCACGAGTTTTCTGGCATTGAACGAGGCCAATATCACGCCCACGCCCTTGGCTCTCGAACTCTATGCGCGTTGCAACGGGCATCGGGGAACGGCGCAGGATTTCTATGGCGCGTTTCACGAGGCCAACGATCCCGCGGTGAACGAACGCTGAAGCCCGAGCGATTCCGGCGAACTGGACCGCAGCGGAAGCGCCCGATCTGGCCGCATTCTTCCGATTGTCTTCCCTGCTCTTGATTCCTGTTTCTACCAACTATGCAACCACTCTTCGTCGCGGCCGATGCGGACCGGAGTGTTAAGAGATCGCTCAGGCGCGGTGCTGTGAGCAACTGATCGCGGGGGCCGTCGGCAACAATGCGGCCGGCGCTCATGAGGATGACGCGCTCGATTTCCGGCAGGATGTCGCCGAGGTGATGGGTGACGAGGACGAGGCCGGTGCCTTCTGCGGCGAGGCGCCGAAGCGTATCGCGCAATTCGCGTTGGGCAGCTAGGTCCAGGGCGTTGGAAGGCTCGTCAAGCAGAAGCTGACGGGGACGATGGACTAGGGCGCGGGCAATGAGGATGCGGCGTTTCTCGCCGGCCGACATTTCTCCGACAAGCTGAGCGGCGAGGTGCGAGGCTTCAATGCGTTCAAGGGCTTCCGCGGCCCGGCCGCGCATCTCGGCCGTGACATGCAGATTGGGCCAGAGTGTCGAAGCTGAGAAGAATCCCGCGATCACCGCGTCAAGGCCGGTGGTGACGGCAGTGCGCCCACCGGGCAAGTCAGTACCGAGGAGGCCCGCCCCGACCACGCCGAAGTGGCGGCGCAGTTCCGTAAGGTCCCACCGCTCACGGCCGAAGATGCGGACGCTCATGCTGGGCTGGACAATTGGATAGATCTGGCAGGTCATGGCGAGAATGAGCGTGGATTTGCCGCATCCGTTGGGCCCAGAATGGCCACATGCTCGCCGGCACGGATGGTTAGTTCAATGTCGTGGAGCACGACGCGATCTCCGCGGGCCACGTTGACCTCGCGAAGCTCGAGGAACTCCGTCACTTCATTCGCTGACGGCGTGGTGTCGCCGCAAACGTTGTTGTTCATCAAACTGTCCACAGACTCCACTCTATCCGACTGAAGTGAATGAGCCGTTGTCAGAATTCGGATAGCGGGGATCTCATTCGGCAGGAGTCAGGCCACGGCGTTGCATCTTTTTCTGGTACATCAACTGATCGGCACGATGAACCAGTTCTTCTATCGTTTCGTGAGGTTGAGCCATGGAAGCACCGATGGAAATCGCGACGGAGACACGACGCCCAGCGCCAACAGGTATGGCAGTACGGGAGACGATTGCGGTGCAGCGGTCCGCCAGGCCCTGCAAAGCCTCTGTTGTGACACCCCGAACAATTGCGAGGAACTCGTCTCCGCCCCACCGGCCCACAGCGTCGGCGGGACGCAATGAGGACGCGAGGGTTCGGGCAGCCTGCTGCAAGACGCGATCGCCGCAAAGATGGCCGTAGGAGTCATTGACCTTCTTGAACTGATCAAAATCGATGACCAGGACGCCGAAGGGATCCTTGTGCATCTGGAATTCCCGAAAGGTTGTTTGCAGAGCCATCTCCATAAAGCGGCGATTCGGGAGTTGCGTGAGGTGGTCGAGAAAAGCCATGCGGCGCATGGCTTCGATCCTGCGGCGCGCGTCGTTCTGGGCGGTGTCGTCGCTGAAAATTTCAATGGCGCCGGTAATCGACCCGTCGGCGTCGCGAATGGGCTGCACCCGCACCGATACGGGAACGCGACGGCCGAGTTTGTGGCGCAGGAAAACCTTGGCTTCGCGCGGGCTGCCGTCTTGCATGCAAGCCACCAACGGGCAGGCTTCGTGGCAGAGCCGATTGCCCTGGTAGTCGAGGTGACAAAGAATTTCATCGTGGCAGAGTAGGCCGATGATCTCTTCGGGCTTGTAGCCGGTGAGGCGATAAGCGCCTTCATTCCAATAAAGAATCCGCCGGTTCCGGTCGACGAAGTACACGCCGTCACTCATGTGATCGAGCAGGCCCTTATAAAAACCTGGGTCCGAAGGAATCATAAAGACTTGGATGCGTTCCGGTAGGCTTTTCGAGACCTGCGTCATCGCTGAGAGGGTAACTTCAGTCATTTTGGCCATTTTCGCCATTTCACGGAATCGCCTCCGTGCGATCGCAAACGAGAACCGGCACTCCGAGATGGCCCATATCGGGAAGCGCACGCGGCAGAACTTCAGGGAACGGACGGTAGCCGCCCTTCAAACGTTCGGCTCCTCACCTGCTAGATTTAGATGAGTTAATTCCATAAGGCCCGCGATGAAGACCTTTCGCCGGGTACCTCGAGAGTCAATGAGCGACATTTCATCATTTGTCATTCCCAAAGGCTTCCGCTTTGGCGCGACCAAGGCAGGGCTGAAGCAAAGCGGGCGCACGGATTTCGCGTTGATCGTGGCCGATGAGGCAGCCAGCGCTGCGGCTGCATTTACTTCGAATCGCGTGATTGCGGCTCCGCTCACGGTGGACAAGGAACATTTGCACGCTACCGGCGGACGTGTGCGGGTGGTGGCCATCAATGCCGGAAACGCCAACTGCGCCGCTGGAAAGGCCGGGCTGGATGCGGCGCGGGCCACGTGCGCTGCGGCTGCGCGGACATTCGACTGCAGCCCGGAAGAGGTCTTCCCTTCGTCTACAGGAATCATCGGGGTGCCGCTGCCGGCGGAGAAACTGATCGCGGTGCTGCCGGAGGTGGCTGCGCAGTTGGGGACAGAAGCCGCCCATTTCCAGCAAGTGGCGCAGGCCATCATGACCACCGATAAGGTGGAAAAGACCGCATTTCTGCAACTTGTAATCGAAGATGCGGAAGGGCGCGACAAAGAAGTCCACATCGCCGCTGTAGCCAAGGGCTCAGGGATGATTCACCCGCAACTCGTACCGCATGCAACGATGCTGGTTTACATCCTGACCGACGCGGCCATCGAGCCTGACCTGCTGAACCGGTATTTGCGCGAGGCGACCGAGATTAGCTTTAACCGGATTTCGGTGGATGGAGACACGTCGACCAACGATACCGTGCTGCTGCTGGCTTCAGGTGCAAGCGGGGTTGACCTGGGTGCGAGTTACTACCTGCCCTTCGAGGAGGCGCTGAAACAGGTATGCAAATCGCTGGCCCGGCAGATCGTGGCCGATGGCGAGGGCATTACGCACGTGGTGGAGTTGCGCATCGAAGGAGCGGCGAGCGATGGCGACGCATTAAAGGCGGCAAGGGCGATTGCGCATTCGCCGCTGGTGAAGACAGCGTGGGCCGGCTGCGATCCCAACTGGGGACGACTGATGGCAGCTATCGGTTACTCCGGCGCGGCGATTGAGCCGGAGCGGATCGACATCTGGTTTGGCGATTTGCGCATTTGCCGCGACGGTGGGCGCGCAGCCGAGTTCGATGAAGCTGCTGCCCACGCCTATCTGCAACAGCGGGAATTCTCGATCAGAATCGAGCTCAACCAGGGAGCAGGCTCGTGCGTATTCTGGACAACCGATCTGACGCAGGAATACATCCACATTAATGCGGATTACTCAACATAGAGACACGCGCAGATTTCACGGACTAGCTCAGGCGTTGTATTGCAGGCGCATGACATGCGCAGCCGAAACCGTGGCGGCCAAACGCGGGGTCGATCTTCGCGTCTAAATTGGAATCAGCATGCAAGAATTGGAATGCAGGTGAGGACCGAGTGACGAGAACCGCGAAGGGCACGAGGCAAAAAGCCACAAAATTGAAGGAAGTACCAGGAGGCGAAAACGGGTTCTCGCTGATTTCGAACGGGAAGCTGATTGAGCTCTATGCCGCCATGGTGAAGAGCCGCATGGTTGTGGAGCGCGCCGGATTTTTGAAGCAGAAGGGCGCACTTGCCGGCGATCTGGATGGGGGCAGGGGGCGCGAGGCGGCGATCGCCGGAGTGGGCGTCGACCTGTTGGCGGACGACACGCTCAGCCCTTCACGATGCGATCTGGTTTCGAGCGTGATCAAGGGAATGGCTCTTCACAGAATGTTTTCGCGCCTGGCAAGCCCGGAAAATGATCATGCGAGGACGCCGGAGAAGGTTCAATTTGATGAAGAAGTGAATGTGATGATCCCGGACTTGAATCTGGATGCCAAGTTCGACGCCGCCCGCGAGGCCGCCGCGGCCCACAAGGCAGCGAAAAACGGCAGGATTGTCGTCGTTACCTGCGGAGATGGGGCGCCAGGGATCGGATGCTGGAGCAAGGCGCTGACACACGCGGGAGACCATGAGTTGCCGATGATCTTTGTGTGGCACAACGACGCAGGAGAGGCGCGCGAACCGCTGGTGGGGCATGACGGTATTGAGTCGAGGACGCCGGACCGCAGCCTGCCGGCGATCACCGTGGATGGCGGGGACGCCGTGGCGGTCTACCGGGTAGCGAGCGAATCCATACAACGAGCACGAAGGCTGCGCGGGCCAACGCTGATCGAGTGCCGATGCGAGGTTAGCGCCAGGTTCGTGGGGCAGGCAAATGGCAAGCGCTCTGAAAGCAAGGATCCGATCGATACAATGGAAACTTATCTCATCGGCAAAGGACTTTTCAGCGCGGAAATGAAGCGGAATATCGCCAAAGAGTTCGACCGGGAATTGGACGCAGCTACCAGATTCCTCGACCGTTAGTCCAAACCATAGCCCAAGGCTCTCAGCCGTGCGCATCCAAGTAAGGAAAGGCGCCAAAGCGAATCCGCGGCGCCCAAAAACCGAGTGTTAAAGTGAGGAATATGAAGGTGACCAGATGGTGGGCCTTGACTCCTGCCGCACGGTTCGCATTTTTATGGGCGGGAATCCTGATCGTGACCGCAGGTCCGGTTGTGGCGGAAATGCCGGGAGGACCGAATGGCGGCGGCCAGGCAGGAGGCGACACCAGCCGTCCTGAGCCTGTTTGCCAACCCTCGTTGCTGGACTCACCCTATATTCCGGTGGATAGCTGGATCTATCCGGCCGTGCTGCGGCTCTATTCGCTGGGGTTCGTCGACAATGTGTTTCTTGGCATGCGTCCGTGGACGCGCGCCAGCGTGAGCCATATGCTTGAGCAGGCGGGAGCACGCATCGACGATGCGGACCCAGGCCCAGCCACCGACGAGGCGCAAGTCGTTTACGATGCGTTAAGTAAAGAACTGAACCGGGACATGCAAGGTCCTTGCGGCGCGCATCAAGGCACCACCCGGCTGGAGTCGGTGTACACGGTGGCGCGCGCGATGAGCGGCACGCCGTTGGATGATAGCTATCATCTGGGACAAACGATTGTGAACGACTATGGGCGTCCCTATGAAAACGGGTTCAACAACTACACGGGCGCAAGCGGCTATGCAGGAATGGGCAGGTTCCTGATTTATGCACGCGGGGAGTTTGAGGGCGCTCCCTCGGCGGCCGGCTACTCCACAGCGCTGGCTTCGGAACTGGCCACGCTGGACGGAACGACGTTCTATATCAACTCCACCACTCCGATTCCGTTAAACAAGTTGACGACGATTCCCGCGGGACCCATCGGAACGGTCACAAACGGGCGAGTGATGGAAGCTTACATTTCTGGCCATTTTCTGAACCACGAGATCTCGTTCGGAAAGCAGGACGATTGGCTCGGGCCTGGAATCGGCGGAGGCATGGCCTACTCCAACAATGCTGAGAATATCTATTCGTTCCGCGTCAACCGCATCGAGCCCTTGCATATTCCGGGACTCTCGTATCTCACAGGCCCTTTCCGCTACGACTTTATGGTCGGACCGCTCAAGGGACATCAGTATCCGATCAACCCATGGGTGCATGTGGAGAAGATCAGCTTCCGTCCGACTGAAAACCTGGAATTTGGATTTGAACGCAGCGTGATATGGGGCGGCGTTAATCACGAGCCCATTACGCTGCACACTTTCTTGAAGAGCTTTTTCAGTTTCGCGTCACCCAGTGCGGCGGTAAAGGTTTCGCGCGACGATCCAGGCGCCCGCTTTGGCGCGTTCGACTTCTCCTACAGGATGCCCTTCGTTCGCAAGTGGCTTACGCTTTATTCCGACTCAGAGGTGCATGACGATGTGTCTCCGATTGATGCACCCCGGCGCGCGGCGTGGCGGCCGGGAATTTACCTCTCACATTTTCCCGGCGTCCCCAAACTGGATATGCGGGTGGAGGGTGTGTCGACTGATCCGCCGGTCTCGACCAGCGTGCATGGCCAGTTCATGTATTACGAGGCGATCCAGAAACAGGGCTACACCAATAACGGCCAGATGTTTGGGGACTGGATTGGTCGCGAGGGCAAGGGCGGGCAGGCGTGGATTACATACCACCTGAGCGGAAACGAATGGATCCAGGTGAGTGCGCGCAATCAAAAGGTGGCGAAGGATTTCATTCCTGGCGGCACCACGCTCAATAACATCGACTTCCAGGCAGTGAAGCGTATCGGCAAGAATTTCGAGATCAACGGCAAATTCGCATTCGAACACTGGAAGGCCCCGATCTACCCAACGGGCGTGCCGGTGTATCCAGCCAACCAGAATACGGTGACGAACACCACGATCCAGTTGACGTGGTTTCCGCAGCGAAGGACGAGCTTCTGAAAACGACGGCTCAGCGAGCTCGGGGATGGGTGCGGTCGTAGACCTGGGTCAGCTGCGTCGTGGTGAGCTGGGTATAGCGCTGCGTTGTGGAAAGGCGCTCGTGGCCGAGCAACTCCTGAATGGCGCGCAGGTCGGCGCCCTCCTCCAGTAAATGAGTACCGAAGGCGTGGCGCAGAGTGTGCGGATGCACGTCAGAGGACAAGCCGCCGAGAATGGCAATGCGCTTGACGATGCGGCCCACGCTGCGCGTGGTGAGGCGCGCCTGGCCGCCAGGTTTGGCGAGACCGCGCAATTGCAGATTGAGGAAGAGCGCCGGGGTCACAGGGCCCTGGTCCCGTGCGGCTGCTGCAAGGCGCGCAGAGCGCTCGGCAAGGTAAACGCGCAAGGCCACTGCAGCCGCGTCACCGAGGGGCACGTAACGCTCCTTCTGCCCTTTGCCGTGCACCAGGATCGCTTCATTGGCCCAATGGACGTCGTCTAGGTTGAGCCCTGTAAGTTCCGCGTTGCGGATGCCGCAGCCATAGAGCAATTCCATGATGGCCTTGTCGCGCGCCGGCCAGCTTGCCGCGTTTTCCTTGACCGTATCGACCACTCGATTCATTTGCTCAATGGAGGGCACGCGCGGAAGATGCTTGGGCAGGCGCGGAGTCGAGACGAGCGAAGCGACATTCTGTTCGACTCGGCCGGTGCGCGCCAGCCACTTGAACCAACTGCGCAGAGCAGCAAGCGCCCGGGCTGCAGAGGCTTTTGAGAGATTGCGTTCATAGAGCGTGCCAAGATAGGCGCGAATATGGGTGTGCTCGATTGAGTCTAACTGCTGATTTCCGTTTCTCCTTGCGATGTATGTCGTGAATTCGTGCAACTCGCGGGTGTAGGCACGCAGCGTGTGCACCGAAGCGCCGCGCTCGTTGGCCAGCATGCGCAGAAACTCGGCCACGAGCGGGTCCAGTACGGGATTGACGGGTACGTCCGTCGTCGCGCTCATCGCTTGTCCTCACGAGTCTTCGCACGGGGAGGCACCAGTTGGAGCCCGTGCTTACCTTTCTTTTCTACGCGGCTGCCCCGGCGATCGGCTCCCGTTTCCGGGGACACTTCATTTCGCAGCGACGACGGAGAACTCTCGTTTAGCGGGGTATCTGTTGCGCCGTCAGTCTGTGCGGCTCTCACGCTTGCGCGCGGATGATGCTGGCGGTGAACGGCCTTAAGCCGGCCGAGAGCGAGGTTGGTATAAATCTGCGTCGTGGAAATATCTGCGTGGCCGAGCAGAAGCTGCACGCTGCGCAGATCGGCCCCATGTTCCACCATGTGGGTAGCGCAACTATGACGCAGGCGGTGCGGGCTGGCGGCGTGATTTGCGGCCTTGACGAGGTGCCAGATCCACTGGCGGGTCAGCGGCATCCCGCGCAAGGAGAGGAAGAGGCGCGCCGCGCTCGGCTGCGGGGAATCAGGCCGGGTCGCGCCTGATTTGCGTGCTGTGCCGATGCGTGCGAGATGGGGCCGCCCTTCGCGGAGGTATTCTTCCAGCGCCGAGAGCGCGGTGCGGCCCAGAGGCACAATGCGCTCCTTGTCGCCCTTGCCTCTGACATGCACGCGGCCGCCATCGAGAGCCAGATCGCCCGTCGAAAGCGAAGCGACTTCAGAGACGCGAAGGCCGCCCGCATAAAGCAGCTCAAGAATCGCGCTGTCGCGCAGATCCGTAGCCCGGGCCTGGGGATGCGAGGCAGCCATCGCTGCGCGTCCGAGCATTTCATTCACTTCCGGTTCGGCGAGCGATTTGGGCAGTACTTTCCACGACTTGGGCGATTCAATGTTGACCGTGGGATCGTGGTGGATGCGTCGATCGAGGAGGAGCCATTTGTAAAAGCCGCGAAGGCAGCTTAATTTGCGGGCCGAGGAGCGTGACTGAATGCTGTGCGTGCGCAGATGTTCAAGGAAAGATGCGACGTCCTGTTGCGTCGCCGTCAAGAGGACGCCATGTCGTGTTTCGATGAACTCGGCGAAGGTTCTGAGATCACAAAGATACGCCTGACAAGTGAGCGGACGCAGCCCTTTTTCCACGCGCAAATAGGCCTGGTAATCGTTCAGAAGCGGCAGATTTCCCTGGACATCCACACCCCTGATTATCGGCGCGTTGCGGGCTTGGCCGGCGCATGGGCGGGATGACTGAACCACGTTTATCAAGGAATCAAATACGGCAATATCATGTGCGGCAACATCATGGATCGATTCCGATCCTCTATGATCCTGGATCTCTTCAATCTGAAAGGCTTTTAGGGCTGGGCGAGAAGCTCTTTGATCCTGCTCTCCAGTGCAGGAAGATTGGCCTCGCCTTCGATCCGGGCCGAGACCCTGCCGTCGCGGGCGATGAGGAACGTAACCGGAAGCCCAAGAATACCGCCGTACCGGGTTCCCAGTCGTGCGTCGCCCATGACGACGGGAAAATCAGGTTTCAGCTTGCGGACAAATGCGCGAACGGGGCTCGGGCTGTCGTCCATCGATACGGCGATAACTTGCAGGCCCTCGATGCCGTAATGGTTTTGCCACTCGCCGAAGCGCGGCAGTTCCAAACTGCACGGAATGCACCATGTGGCCCAGAAGTTGAGGAGGATCACTTTGCCGCGGTAGGCACGGGGACTGACGCGATTGCCATTCATATCAATGCGAGTGAAAGAAGGCGCTGGTTTGTCGAGGAGGGATTTGGCTGCGGGTGCAGCGTGAACAGAGAGAGCAACGCACATCAGGGAAAGGAGGAGCGCCACTGTCCGATTTACTCTCGGACTGTCTCGATAATCATTGCCACGGAGTCTCATGCGTCCCTTGCGTTGCGGACAAGCCAACTTCAAAGCAGCACTATCCGCCTTGTTCGACGCGAAAGCCTTTGTAGAGCCAGTCGGCGCCAAAGTTGTTCGCAAGATAGAGAACCTTGACATTGGTGAAGCCGAGGTCGTGCAGCCGTTTGTAGGCAGGACCCACGTTGGGGCAACGATCCCAGGGGCAGCAACCGCAGTAGAGCACGATGAATTTGCTCTTCGGGGCCTGGCCGACCATGCTCTCAAGAAGTTTCAACCCCTCAGGCTGCGAGCCTGGCCCGGCATAGAACGAGCCTGGAATGCGTGCCTGGTTGAACATGACACGCGAGCCCACCTGCAACAGCAGAGGAGGGTCGGTCTTACTTGTTTGCAGCATGCCGTTCAAAGCATCGGGCTGAATGAGTTGGGACTGCGGAATCGATAGCGCGCTCGCGGGCAAGGGTCCATTCGCTGAAAACTGAGCCTGGCATTGCGGCAAAGTAAAAATCATCGCAATGAATGCCAAGGTTGCAATCGAAACAGTTCGCGCGACTTGCCTACGCTCCATCCAAGATTCTCCGTTGGAATGATGTTCTCATCCCAACGGAGGTATAGCAGGGTAGAGCGGCTGAATGCAAACGATGCGGACGTGCCGGAATTATTGCCAGCGATACACGGTGAGGTTATCCATGTACACGGTGGAGGTTCCGCTCCCGCCGAGTCCATCCACCTGGAAGTTGGTCAACAGTACGGGGCTCCATCCAAGTGCGAAGGCTGAGGGAACAGTGATCCAGACCGGGTTCTCGACATTATCAAACCATATGGTCTTGTAGGTCACATTGCCGGCACTGTCGCGGGAGTAGTTGATTTGAACGTGGTGCCAGGTATACGGAGACCAGGTCTGCGGATTGCATTTCGCGTACGAGTGTCGCCACTGGTCAGACGGGTTTGTGGGGCTTCCACCATTGAAGGTGTAGTCCCACGTGTTCGAGAAGCCGTCGCACTGAACGCCGTAGATCGCCGTCTGTCCGTTGGGCATGGTCTGATTCATGTCCATCTCGATATTGGCGATGTCGCCGGTGCCATTGAGATATATCCAGGCATCGTAAAGGAAGTTGTCGGCAGCGGTATCGGCGCCGAACGAAACAAAGTAGCGTTCACCGCTGTAGTTGGAGTAGTGGCTCACAAATTCGCGTCCGGCGCCGCTTGCCGCCGGGGCGCCGATAATCTGAGTGGTTCCCCATGCCTGGTTGCCACCGCTGGCACTGTCGCTGACTGCCTGCCAGTTGGTGAGGGACTGGATTTTGCCCACCACGAGGGAAGCCACGGGGACGGCAGCAAGAGCCGGCGCAACTACATTAACAGGCACGTCGGCAGTGCAAACCGCACCCTGCGCGCCCCAGGACTTGAAATGCACGACATGCGCGCCGTTACCGGAGCCGACCTGAGCGTTAAGCAGCGCTCCATTCACGATGGCCGTATTGCTGCTGTTATCAAGCGACCATCCCATGGCGACGATGGCCTGAGATGAGCAGGGAGTGGCAGTGGCGGAGATTCCGAATGGCGAAGCCACCATCGATCCATTACTTGGACTGATGACATTGACGTTAGCAAGGGCTGGCATGGCGCAAAGAAGGAGCGCAATGGTGAGAGAGTAAGAAGACTTCATCAAGCGTGCCTTTAAGAAAGATTCCGAGCAAACGCATTCGACGTGCAAGATCCAACTTGCTCCGAAAGGCTGAGCACACAAAATCCGCAAGCACGGCATTTGTGTGCAGTCTCGAAAAGATCTATTCGATTCGCAACTCGGTGTTGCCTTGAAAGTAGAACAATGTCTCCAGAGCGTCAAGCCAAAATTCACCAGAAATGCGCTTGGAATGATACCAAAGTTTGGTACTTCCCTTTCCAATCGATCTCCGCGCAATGCGCGTCGATTTTCTCGTTCTTCATTCAGGCCGAAAACACGCCCCACCCATCCACAGCGGAGAGAGCTTTGCTTTGCGTTGCGTAGACGTATCCCCGCAGCGGCATTTCGCAGGAGATCCTTCCTGCGAAGGACAGCCATGTGAGAAAGGCTTTTTCAAGTGACGCATAGATGCATGCAAAGGTTCGCGAAGTGTATTTTGAGGCAGATTCAGAAGCCGTTGCGCAGTTCAAACGCAAGTTCAAAACGGCCACGTGCAAAACGGAGCCGGTTCGAAGAGAATAGAGAAAAGATATCGTGAAGACGAAGTGAGGATTGATTGACATCTACGCATAATTCAGTACGCAAGTGGACGGCACGGGAATTTCAAGAGCTCGTTGTAGGTGGTAAACCAACGAACGCCGCGTTCGATTGCGATGGAACGCTGTGGAGCGGCGACTCAGGATATGGCTTCATGGCCTGGTCACTTGAGCAGGGGCTGGTGTCGCGCTCCACCAGTGATTGGATCGATACGCGCTATCGCGCATACCTGGCTGGCGGCGTGAGTGAAGCGCAAATCTGCGGCGAGATGGTACAGATGTATGCAGGTCTGCGCGAGCAGGAGCTGCGCTCCGCAGCGGCGCAATACTACAACGACTTTGTGAAGCAACGTGTGTTTGCCGAAATGGCGGATCTTGTGGGCGTGCTGCGCAAGGCTGGAGTGGAACTGTGGGCTGTGAGTTCGACCAACAAATGGGTAGTGGCTGAAGGCGTGCGCGAGTTCGGCATTCCTGAAGAGCACGTATTGGCCGCGGAGGTAAAGGTCGCGGACGGCAACATTACCAGCGAACTGGTGGACGTCCCCACCGACGAAGCGAAAGCAACCGCGCTTGTGCGTGCGGGTCTTACGCGGCCCGACGCGGTCTTCGGCAATTCCATTCATGACCTGGCGATGCTGGAGATCGCGAAGTGTGCCTTTCCCGTGAACCCTTCGCCGGCTTTACTTGAAGCGGCGGCGAAGAAAGGTTGGGGATTTTTTCGACCGCAGGCTGCCGAGGGAGTCGCGGCAGCTGTAGCAGGCGAATAGCCGCGATTCAGAATCGAGCGCAACTTTCCGTTCCCCATTCTCACGTCACAGAATCGATCGGAGCTCACTGCGCGGTTTGCACCCCTTTCAGGGCGATTACACTGGAGAGGTGGAAGACGCACAATCGAACTCTAATTCCCGGCCTACCGGTCCGGCCCTGCGTTTTGTGGCGGCGGCGCTGATCGTACGCGGGGGTGAAGTGCTGATTTGCCAGCGGCGTCCCGATCAGCCGATGGGGCTGCAATGGGAGTTTCCAGGTGGCAAGATCGAGCCGGGAGAGAGCCCCGAGCAAGCATTGGCCCGCGAACTGGACGAGGAACTCGGGATCAAGGCCAGCATCGGCGCGCGCATCACTCATATCCGCCACAACTATCGTCATGGCGGCGCAGTCGACTTGCAGTTCTTTGCCGTGCACGCGTTCACAGGAGAGTTGGAAAACCGGATCTTTCAGCAGTTCCGCTGGGTCCGGCTTGAAGACCTACCCCAATATGACTTTCTAACTGCGGACCGCGGACTGATCCGGGACCTGGCGGCCGGAAAGCTGTTGTGAGCACACCGTTGAATGAGTTCAGACAAATTCAGGTGGCCCGCTGGGTCCTGTTCCTTTCACTTTGTTCCTGATGCGCCTCGAATGACGGGATCTCCTGGGATTTTGAGGCGGACGCGATAAATGCTGCTGCTGGCGACGATATAAAGCGTCTTACGATCGGGTCCCGCCCAGTTGAGATTGGCGACTTTCTCCTGAAAGAGGATGGTCGCAAGCGGCTTGCCGTCGGGTGAAAAGATCCAGACGCCGCCGGGGCCTGCGCTATAGATGTTTCCCTCCTGATCGACTTTCATGCCATCCGGAGCGCCGGGACGGGTATCCGCAGTTGCGTCATAGAGCAGCTTGGCATCGGTCAAACTACCATCGGGCTGCACACGGTAGCGCATCCAGATCTTCTTCGGTTCGGAATTATTGACGTAGAGGTACTTCTCATCGGGAGAGAAGGCGATTCCATTGGGACGGGTGAGATCGGTGATCAGCAGTCGCAAACTTGCGCGGTCAGGGGGAGCACCCGGCTTCTGCTCTAGGGCATGCGGGATTCGATAGACGCCGTTCACCTGAAGCTGCTTTTCGGGGTCGTGATCGCTCTGCGTGCGCAATCCATAGGGCGGATCGGTGAAGTAAAGCGAGCCATCGGATTTATAAACGAGATCGTTGGGACTGTTGAGTTTCTTGCCCTGGTAGGAGTCGGCAAGGATGGTGATGGTCGCATTGGGACTCAGCGACTCGAACCTGTAGACGTCGCGCTGCGCATGCCCGGCAACCGTCAGTCGGCCTCGCGCGTCGAGAGTCATCCCGTTTGATCCCGGTTCGGGGCCACCATAGGCAGCAGACCCCTTGTAACCGCTGGGCTGAAGAAAAGTACTCACACCCGCGCCGGGGGTCCACTTGCAGATGCGATTGCCGGGAATGTCGGCGAAGTAGAGGCTGTGGTCGGCCCATATCGGGCCTTCGAGCCATTTGAATCCGGTGGCGACTCGCTCCATCGTGGCGCCAGCCGGGACGATTCGATCGATGGAAGGATCCAGACGATCCATCTTGAAGGGCGTGACGTTTTTGGCGTCGGCATCCTTTGTCCCAGTGGGGCTTTGCGCGGCGGCGGAAGCCGGTTCATATGTCGTCACCGCACAGAAAGTCACGATCGCAATGAGCACAACAATCGGGAAGAGCCTGTTCCGCTTCATTCTGTTTTCCTTTGAGGGCGATGAGTGCAAACCGTGGGATCTCGGGCCAGTCATGCGCGCTCCATTGATTGAGTTTTGAATTTCCGACGACCTCCATCAGTATTCGTCGGGCTGTGGTCTGTCAAGGGAGTGTGCTGGAGTGTCGCCGGTCAGCCGGACATTTCGCGCCAGGCGCACAAAGACTCGGCATATGCAGCACTGCCGTCGCGCAACCATGCGTCAAGCTGGGCGGGTTCTTTTAGTTGCTGACCGCGCACGCGCGGCACCTCGACAAAGCCGCAAGCCAACTCAGGCAGGGCGGTCATGTCGCCCCAAAGCTTCTCAAACTGTGCCACGGGGAAGATGTCTTCCTGACCTTTGCCCCAGCGCCTTTTAACATCTTTGAGCGTGATGTAGGTGGGCATGCGCGCGGCAACAGTGTGAACGGCCTCCTCGACGCGTACCGTATCGGAAAGACAGCCGCGGGTGAGGCCGAAGACGGCGAGCAGACGGTCGATATCGATCCAATACGTCGCGCTGTTGTAGTAGCTGAGGCGGCTTTCCAGTTCTTCGCTGGGCAGCGCCAGACCTTCGATCAGCCGCACCCGTCCATCAACGCGGGCCAGGCCGCCGCCGCGATCTTCGAGGTGACGGGCGATGACTTCTGTGGTGAGCGCCGCGCCGCTTTGAATGTGGAATCCGAGAACACCTGGGTCGGCATCGGCGGCCACTGTATCGATGTTGTGCACCATCAGGTAATTCAATTGCGGGCGCCGTTCGATGAGCGATAGGAGCGTGCCGTTGCGCAACAGATTGGCCACCTCGTACCAGTGGCCGACGGGGTGCAGGCATTGCATAGGGACATTGCCTGTGTAATCGGAACCTTCGCCAGCGCTTTGTGCCCACTGAATCAGCGCGGCGTGCAGGCCTTCTCGCACTTTCTGCGCCTGCGCGTCGAGGAGTTGCTGCGGCATCTCCTCCCAGGCAAAGCGGAGATCGCGCACCATTGGAACCATGCGCAGGCCGATGGCGCGCCCCGGAGAAAGCAGGAGCGGCCCGGGATATCCGTAGTTGTGCTCGGCCGCGAGGTGCGCCGCGATCGCTTCGTGCGTGAGGTAGCTGGTGGTGATGACGTGCGGAATCGGCGTGCCGCATTCGTGGCTGACGCGAAGACTCTTCGCCAGGTGAACTTCGACGAAGTTGCGATATTGGCCGCCGAGTTTGCAAAAGGGATTCAGGGCCTTGACGACGCCGGCGCCACGAGTCCACCGCGTGCCCACACCTCCGGCCAAAGACACCACGGCGACGCGCCCCGCGGCAAGGGCATCGAGCCCGGCAGCACGGTGACGATTATCGAGGCGATCCGCCGCGGCATCCTCAATGAGGCTGGTGGTGGGCAGGCGATTCTGGGCAAGACCGATGCGGCCGGAGCGAAGATCCTGACGAATCTGTTCCTGCTGCAGGCCGTCAAAGCCGTATTGATCGAGGAGGGTCTGGAGGGTTCGGGCTTCGGTTCCCTGCTCATCCTGGGCAGCAGGCAACATGTGATCGAACAAGGTTTGAATCATGCCCGCGAAGTCCGCCTTGGAGCGACATGCGGCGGTGAAGCGCTCAAGTTCGGCGCGACGAACGGGCGACAGGCGCGGCATCTCGGTGCGGACAAGCGCGGGCACTTGCTGGGTGTAATAACCGGCAGGCATCAGTGCGTCGTCGCCGGAATACAGCGCAGCTTGCGACCCCTTTTCATTGATCGCGAAGTCGTAGACGACGGGCTCCATGGCAAACGGCACGCTATATTCCATGCAGTGTTTGGTCTCGCTCATGATGGACTGCATGCGTTGCTGGGCCTGCTGCTTTTTCTCAGGGCTGAAGAGGAATCCCATGCCGCCGCCGCTCATGCCGCCGAGCATCCAAAAGCCCCAGAAATCGTCACCGAATTCCTGACGGGCACGATGGATCAGCGTGTTGGTGTAAAGATTTGCGGCCCACGGAATGATGGTCTGCAAAGGGCCTTCAAAGTTCTGCTGCAATGAGCGGCCTAGCGCACGGATGTCGCCGCGCTCGAGATGGCCGGTGATCTGCTCGAGAATGCACGATTGCCTGGCGGCGGCCGAGCCACTCCATCTCACTGCGCAGCAGATACTTCTCGGTGACCATTTCAAGAATGGGGCCGACATCCTGCGCCATGCCGCCGTGCACCAGCACCAGGCTCTGCTGAAGTTTCTCGCGAACTTCGCGCGGAGATTTCGGCCTCGGTGAAGATCTTGTGATCGGGAAGCAGGCGTCCGCGGCTGATGCCGAATTCGGGATCGCCCTCTGCGGCGGGAACGCCGTGGATGAGCTTGATGCCCGGCCATACGCCGCCGGAATCCTGCCAGCCGCCACCGCTTCCGCCCAGCCATTCGCCGAGAATGGCGCGCGCCGCAACCAGTCGGCGGTCGTGCTCCTCCATGCCTCCTGTGAGCGCGCGGATCTGGCCGGTGGCGCGCATGCACACGGCGATAATGGAGGCCAGAAGGCTGGTGGAGACAGCAAGCCGCGAGCCCTTGGGAATGTTATTAACGCTGCTGACGATCTCGATTCCGTGGCCAGTGCCGTCCGGTGAGGCGCTCAAGCAATGCGGCGAGCGGCTGGGTTGCTCCTTCGAGGCCTGAAGGTACGATGCCGCTGGCGATGACGCCTGCTTTAAGCAGGCCCAGGTAGTCGCGTGGGAAGTCGAAGACTTCGGCGATGGAAGACACATCGGCCGAGGCGTGGAGATCCACGCTGGTGAGGCGGATGACAGGCTGGTCGATGACCCGGAACCACGCCTCAACCGGCGGCCTGGGCTGCGGTGTGCTCGAAGGTGTCGCTTGGACCGCGGCATCATTCGCTGCGCGCACGGCGAGATCGATCGACACGTTGATGACCCGCGCGCCTTCCGGGTAGTCCATGCCGAGAAAGAAAATATCGCTCCAGCCGCTGTGAGTGAGGTCCATGCGCACCGGCGTCGCCTCGCGCAGGATCGGAAAAACCGGATCGCCTGCAAGAAGCTCTGCACGGAGGCGGAGTGGATAGTCGTCGGTGTGGCCGGCGCGGAACATCCATTGATTGCCGCGCACACTGCGCACGCTGCGTCGCACCTGGTCGGCTAGTGTCTGAAAACCGAGCGCACGATAACTGGCGGCGAGAGCACTGGAGATGGCAGCGCTGGGGCCGTTTTCTTCCTGCGCGGCGAGAAAGACCTCGATGGCTTCTTCGAAGCGGCGCTCGAGCAGGTTTTCAAAGCCGGCAAAGGGAATGCTTACCGGCGAGGCCGCAGCCGGCAGCTTGGGAATGTGAAAACGATGGATGGCGTAAAGGAAGAAGAGCGCCCGGACACGTTGGTAAAGGTTGTCGCAGTCGCGGCGGAACTTTTCAAGCGTCTGACATTTGTCGCGGAGCTGGTCGAGGGTGAGGCCGCGACATAAGGCGTCCAACGACACGTCGCGCTGGTCGCCACTGCCGGTGATGACGGCGGTAAAACGGCTCACGAAGACGAGCCTCCGCCGTTTCCGGCCAGTTCACGGTCGGCGAGGAGTTCAATCATCTGCGACAGCACTTCGGCACGGTCGCGGCCATTGAGCGCCAGCGCGAGTTGTGCGATCAACAAGCCATACGATGCGCCTAGATCGTAGCGCCGGCCCTCGTCTTCGACGGCGAGGTACTGTTCGTGCCGGGCGAGTTCTGATAATGCGTCGACGAGCATGACGGGCTTGGCGGACGACTTCGACAGCATGCGATCCAGGATGTCCATGACGGCGGGCGTGAACACGTGGATGCCAAAGAAACAGAGGTAGTGTCCGGCACGGATGCCGGGAATGAGCAGGCGCTGTTCGGCCTCAGTGGGAGTCGGCTTTTCGATGACCGTCTCGACGCGATACAGATCACTGCGCGGTGGGACGCGGCGGCCGCCGACGGTGCCGTAGCGGGTCAGCAGGCTCTCGCGCGTGGGCTGAACACCGCTGACCGAGCAGCGTTCCTTCTGGGCCAGTTCCACAAGTCGCTGCGCGGACGGTTTGGTGGCGCTGCTGACATAGAGGTGGTCGCCTACCATGTGCAGAAAGGGGTCGCCGCTGGTGAACGAGCGGGCGCAATGGATGGCATGGCCGTAGCCGCGCGGTTCCGGCTGAGAAATAAATCGGACCGACGAAGCGTAGAGCCCGGCAGCCTGCGCATAAGAGGATTCATCGCCGGGCCACACGACAATCGCAATCTCTTCCACGCCTGCCGCGAGCGACTGTTCGATGAGGATTGAGAGCAGTGATTTCTTGTTCCCTTCACCGTCGATAAGAGTCTGGATAGGCAACTCACGCTGCGACTGCGCGGCGGCTGTAATGACAGCTTTCTTGACTAACAAGGGCGCTCCTGACGGCACTTTATCACGGATGGCCGGGCAACTCGTCGAGCCATCGATCGAGCGCGTTCAAGTAATCTTTCTGCTGCTCAGCTCCATCGACGGGAAGCCATACCAGCGTCTTGGTCGCCGGCGCCTTGCTGAAATCCTTCTTCTCGTCCGAGGCATTGGCGTTTGCCTCATAAAACCACAGAGAAGGAATGCGCAGTTCCGTTGCGGCCGCCGCCGTGTCCCAGCGATCTTTGACCAACGCGTGCGCAGGGACAAGATGGGTTCGCGGGTCGCTGAAGATGGCGTTGGCAGGCGCCTGGTGCGGCTGATCCAGCACCACGCCGGCCAGGTCGGGATGCGTCGCGGCAACTTCAAGAGCGAGGTTGGCGCCGAGGCCGCTGCCCACCAGCACGATGGCTTGCGGCGCAATATGGCGGGTTCCGGTGAGGTACTGAAGCGCCAAATCAGCGTCTTCGCGCCAATGCGCCTCGCTGGGGTGGACGAACTGGCTCTTGCCATACCCGCGATAGTCGAAAGCCAGCACATTGAGCCCCGCGCTGTGCAGCCGCGCAATCGCGTCAACGGAGTTGCCCAGGTTACCGCTTGCGCCATGCAGATAAATCGCGGTGTAGCGGCTGTTTCGCGCGTTGGGCGCGGCCGGAATCCACCAGCCCTGCAGCCTTGGGATACCGGCTTCGTCGGCGCCCAATCCCAGGTCGCTGAAGGCAATCCCGAGGCTGGCGGGCGTACGGGCTATGGCTGCGCTGGGATGGTAAAGCAGCTGCCAGCCTCCCTGCCACACCAGAAGACACAGAGCTCCCCAGGCGCAGAACACGGCGACCACAAGCGTGACGGCGAGAGCGCCGGCTAGCCAGCGGGCCGAAACCGTCGGCGGTGGCGTGGAGGGACGGCTCGCTATGCGGGCACTTGCGGCGGCGTTGGGGGCCGGATTGCGATTGGATTTCCTGCTCGGCATTCGATCACTCAATCGTGCGCGCCCGCCTCTCTGTGTCGGGTGCTCCTTTATGCTAATTGCACGATCGCAACCGGGCGAAGGAGCAGGTTCGCCGGAGGAGAAACCCAATGTCTGAATATGTGCGCATCTGTTCGCAATCCGAGCTGCCGGAGCCGGGCGAGGCTAACGAGTTCGTTGCCGAGGGGCGAACTTTTTGCGTGGCTAACGTGGATGGGAAGATCAGCGTGCTCGACGGCGTTTGTCCGCATGAGGGCGGACCGCTTGGAGAAGGAATCGTCATGGACGGCCGCATCGAGTGCCCGTGGCATCAATACTCCTTCGATTTGCGCACCGGGGTTGCGGAGCAGGATCCTGAGCTGAAGGCCAAGGTGTTCGAAGCGACGGTGGAGAACGGCGAATTGCGGGCGAAAGTGTAGATTCTCGATTGCGCGCGAGAGAACGTGCGGAAGGAATGGCTACACTACGCGGCGCGCGCCGGGCAGGCGGACCAGGGGATCGGAAGCCAGCCACGTTGCAACCGTTGCTAATGATCCGACGGCGGCGAATTTGACCAATGCAGGCGCGGCCCAGCCGTGCAACAGCAGTGCGATCCCGACCAGAACCGGCGGATGGATGATGTAGACCGCATAGGCGCGGCGACTGAGCCAGGACCACAGGACCGACGGCTGGTTCATGCGGGCGCGGGCGAAGAGCAGCCACGCGGCGATGAGGCCCCAGGCAACGAAGGGCTCCCAGAAAGCGTAGACGATTGCGGGCCACGTGAGGCCACCGGCGAAGTTTGACTTGCCTGTACCGTTCAGCTTGATGGCGGCGATGATGGCCAGCGGCATGATGGGCCAGGTGACCGCAAGGCCGATCACCCATGGCCGGGCACGTTTCCAGTTGAGTTGGTGCAGCCAGTCGTGGCGCCATGCAGCGATTCCCACGCCGAACAGCAAGATGTAGCTCGAAGAAGTAGCCGAGTTGAAGGCCGATCACATTCACCCCAACCGGCACAATCTGCCGGATGGCGAGTGCGGCGGCGCCGACGCCGAGCGCACTCCCTAGCCACCAGTGAAATCCGGGTAGGGGTTTGGAGTTGCGCTGGGATTGGCTAAGAGGCGCGCCCAACCAGGCACGCCAAAGGCAATAGGCCACGCTGAACATGAGTAGCGCCTGCGCAAACCAGAGCGGACCATTGATGAACTCCTTGCGCCGCCAGAGGGCATCGATCGCCGTCCAGAAGCCGCGGCCTTCGTAAGCCGTGACGATCGCCGCAGTGAGTGGTCCGAGAATCAGGCCGAACGCCAGCAGCGGAAGGCCGAGGCGCAGGAAACGGTCGCCAATGAAGCGCGCATAGCCTTTGCGTTCGAGCGATGCAGGAGTGAAGTACCCTGCCAGCAAGAAGAAAAAGCCCATGAAGTAGGCCTGGTTCGTTGAGACGAACATCGTGAGCAAAAGGCCGACCGGCGAACCCGAGGGATGAAGTTCGTTCCAGAACCAGCCACCTGGAGCACCGTACGTAATGGCAGTGTGGTGCAGCACGACCAGCGCCGTCATGACCACGCGCAGGCGGTCAATGTAGAGGTCACGCTGCGGCGCTTCGCGCGTTTTCGCCGCAGGGCGCTCAGGTAATTCCACGGGTGCGGCGTTCGTGCGTCCGGCCATGAGCCATGATACGTGGGGGCGCAAAAAACAGTTCAGGTATAAGCGTGGCCTCCAGCCCTCGAGCAAAGGGAGGAGTTTGTGCTTACCCACCCTAACCGCAAAGAGCGCGGTTAGGGGCACCCATTTTCGTGCTGAACATTCAAAGCGTACTCATGAAGTTTGTGCTTTCCCCCCCGTGCTCTCGTCAGAATCAGTACTTGAATCAGTACTTGACGATGGCCGCGAAGGAGTCGGGTTTGAGGCTGGCGCCGCCCACGAGGGCTCCGTCAATCTCTTCCTGACTCATAAGGGCGGTGGCGTTGTCTGGCTTGACGCTGCCGCCGTAGAGGATGCGCATCTTGGCGGCGATTGCGTGACCCAACAGCTTCGCCACTTCGGCACGGATAATCTTGTGAGCGTCGGCGGCCATCTCCGGCGTGGCAGTTTTGCCGGTGCCAATCGCCCACACGGGCTCATAGGCGATGACGATGGGCGCGGCCGCTTCCGGCGTGATGCCGACGAATGCGCCGGTAACCTGGGTCTTGAGCACCGGCTCGGTCTCGCCCGCTTCGCGCTCCGCAAGAACTTCGCCGACGCAGACCACGGGAACGATGCCGTGCTTGAGCGCGGTGTGCAGCTTCTTGTTCACGATTTCGTCGGTTTCAGCGAAGTATTGGCGCCGCTCGGAGTGGCCGATGAGGGTGTGGGTTCCGCCCACGGCGATGAGCTGACGGACGGAGGTCTCGCCGGTGTAGGCGCCTTCTTCGGCAAAGTGGATGTTCTGCGCGCCGACGGCAACGTCGGATGCATTGCATGCAGCGGTGACCGTTGGCAGCAGTACCGGGGACGGAAAAAGGGCGATTTCGTCGCGGGTGTGGCCGGCTACAAGGGGCAAAAAGGCGTCGACAAAGGCCTTGGCCTCGGCAGGAATCTTGTACATCTTCCAATTGGCGGCAATGAGTTTCTTACGGGACATGTTGTGGGGTTCCTCAAGGCAATTTTATCGGATGGATTTGTGGGGTTGGGTGATGGGAGGCACAGGGGATAGTAGTCAGTGGTCAGGTGTCAGGGATCATGGATTCACAACGAGAATGGGTGCCCCATCCAAGCTCCGCCTGGGTGGAAAAGTACGAAACTTATCAGCGTACTTTGGTTCATAGCATTCCTTTGAGACGTGGGCACGGCGGCCCTACTTCCCGATTGATTAGCTGGATACGCGGACTGCGGTGAGGTCGTCCGGTACTTCGCCGTTGAGGAAGGCGGCGCGGTGGTCGGGGTCGCCGAGGTCCATTTTGAAGTGGAACCAGGTGCCGTCCTGCAGAATGCCCATGTTCCACGGGCCTGAAACCGAATCGGAGAATTGCCACACGATGTGAAAGCCTTCCTCGTTGGTGAATCCTTCATTGTCGGCCTGCAGGATCGCGTCTCCGCGCTCCCAGAGGTGCGAGCGCAGGGCGTGGAGGACGTTGCCGCCTTCTTCCGTATCGGCTCCCTGCAGGTGCTGGAAGGCGTAGATGGTTCTGACGGATTCTAGATATTCGCGGAGCCACTCGACTCCGGTTTCGGGCTTACAGTTATCGATTTCCTCGGCAAATTCCTCGTCCTGGCAATCAAACACAGGGATGCGCTCGAGCAGCGCGACCTCGACGTCGTCTTTGCCGGAGAGGAGGAGGGATTCCCATTCTTCTTCTGTGCCTTCTTCGAGGGTGAGCTTGTAGTCGGGATGCTCGGTGCGGATCCACTGCGCGAGTTCATCGAAGGGCGGGAATTCTTCGTCTTTGGAAAGGACTCGCGTGTAGTAGGGCAAGGGATTTCTCCGGCAGGAACAGTCGCTCGTTCCAGTAATTGAGTCTAATCCTATGAGATGTTGTGTGATTTGGTCATGACGCGTTGAGGTTCGTGCTTTCCCACCCAAGCAGAGCTTGGATAGGGCACCCATTTTCGCGCTGAATTGAGGGTGGCGAAAGCGAAAGCAAAAGCAAGAGCAACCGCGGATCCCTCGACTTCTGCCGCGGCGGACCGCAGCGGACTCGCTCGGGATGACACTATCTTGATGGAACGAGTGTTGTGACCGCCAGCTTGAAGAATTGGAAAGCCGCATCAAGCGCCGAGCGCCGGATGCGGGTCGACTGACTTCTGACCCCTGACCCCCGATCACTGCTTCTCTGTCAACGCTTCGACGCCGGGCAGCTTTTTGCCTTCGAGGAACTCGAGGCTGGCGCCGCCGCCGGTGGAGATGTGGGTGATCTGGTCGGCGTAGCCGGCCTTGTTGATGGCGCGAGACCGAGTCGCCGCCGCCGATGATGGAGATGGCCGCCTTGTTGGCCGCAACGGCCTTGGCGATGGCGTTGGTGCCGACGGCAAAGCGCGGAAACTCGAAGACGCCGGCGGGGCCGTTCCACACGATGGTGCGCGCGGTGGAGACAACTTCTCGATGGCCGCGATGGATTTGGGGCCGATGTCGAGGCCCTGCCAGTCGGCGGGGAAATTGACCGAGGTGTCCCACGGCTGCGTCTTGGCGTCGGGCGAGAAGTTGTCGGCGAGGATGTTGTCGACGGGCAGCAGCAGGTTGACGCCCTTGGCCTTTGCCTTGTCGAGCGCGGCTTTCGCCATGTCGATCTTGTCTTCTTCGACGAGCGACTTGCCGGTGGTGACGCCGAGCGCGCGCTGGAAGGTGTAGGCCATGCCGCCGACGATGACCAGCGTGTCGACCTTGTCGAGCAGGTTGTCGATGACGTCGATCTTGCCGGAGATTTTGGAGCCGCCGATGATGGCGACGAATGGCTTCTCGGGCGATTCGAGCGCCTTGCCGAGATAGGTGATTTCCTTTTCCATCAGCAGGCCGGCGACGGCGGGCTTGAGGAAGTGCGTGATGCCTTCGGTCGAGGCGTGGGCGCGATGCGCGGAGCCGAAGGCGTCGTTGACGTAGACCTCGGCCAGCGAGGCGAGCGCCTTCGAGAATGCCGGATCGTTGGCTTCTTCTTCGGCGTGGAAGCGCAGGTTTTCAAGCAGCAGCACCTGGCCCGATTCAAGCTGGCGCGACAGCTCGCTCGCGATTTCGCCGACGCAGTCGGGCGAGAAGGCCACGTTGACGGACTCGCCGATCTCCTTGTCGAGCAGTTCGCGCAGGCGGTCGACCACGGGGCGCAGCGAGTACTTTGGATTCGGCTTGCCCTTGGGACGGCCCAGGTGCGAGGCCAGAATGACCTTGGCCTTGTGGCGCAGCGCGTACTCGATGGTGGGCAGCGTGGCCACGATGCGGGTGTCGTCGGTGATGTTCGCGCCGTCTTCGGTGAGCGGCACGTTGAAATCGACGCGGATGAAGACGCGCTTGTTGGCCAGTTCGATGTCGCGAATGGAGAGCTTGGACATGGTGCCTTCCTTGAGAACAGTGGTCAGTGATCAGTGTAGTGCATAGGCATCAGGCAGCAGTCTATGGGTCTCGGGACTTCGGGAATGACGGCGTCCATTTCGATTTCGATGCGCCAGGCGGGGTTGAGCAGCGCGGCGACGACGACCATGGTGGCGGCGGGGCGAATCGGTGCGAAGAACTCGCCGTGGACGCGGCCGACGGCTTCCCAGTCTTCGACGTGGGTGAGATACATGCGGGTGCGGACGACGTCGTCGAAGGTCGCGCCGGCTTCGGCGAGGGCTTCTGGCGATGTCGAAGATGCGGCGGGTCTGGCCTGCGGCGTCTTCGTCGTCCGCGCCGACCGGACCGGTGCCGGCGAGGTGGACGGAGTTGCCCACGCGCACGGCGCGGGAGAAGCCGATGATGGGCTCGTAGGGAGAACCGCCGCTGATGTTCTGGCGCATGGCAGTGGTCAGTGGTCAGTGTCAGATCAGTGGTCAGTCGACGAGCCGTGCGAATTGGCTGACCACTGACCACTGAAAACTGACCCCTGATTTTACAGGCCCTTCTTGGTCAGGAAGCCGATCAGGTCGACGACGCGGTTGGAGTAGCCCCACTCGTTGTCGTACCAGCTCAGCACCTTGACGCTCTGGCCGACGACCTTGGTCAGCGGCGCGTCGACGATCGAGGAGAGCGGGTTGCCCTTGAAGTCGGAGCTGACCAGCTGGTTTTCTTCGTAGCCGAGGATGCCCTTCAGTTCGCCTTCGGTGGCGGCCTTGAGAGCGGCGTTGACCGACTTGACGTCGGTCGTCTTCTCGCTGATGAAGGTGAGGTCGACGATGGAGACGTTGGGCGTTGGAACGCGCAGGGAGAAGCCGTCGAGCTTGCCGGCGGTCTCAGGAATCACCAGCTTGAGGGCCTTGGCGGCGCCGGTGGAGCTGGGAATCATGTTGAGGGCGGCGGCGCGGGCGCGGCGCAGGTCCTTGTGCGGGAAGTCGAGGATGACCTGGTCGTTGGTGTAGCTGTGAATGGTGGTCATGATGCCGCTGACGATGCCGCAGTGCGCGATCAGAACCTTGACGACCGGCGCGAGGCAGTTGGTGGTGCAGCTGGCGTTGGAGATGATGTTGTGCTTGGCCGCGTCGTACTTGTCCTGGTTGACGCCGAGCACGAGGGTGATGTCTTCGTTGGTGGCCGGGGCGGAGATGATGACCTTCTTCACGGTCGCGCCGAGATGCGCCTTGGCCTTGGTGGCATCGGTAAAGTGGCCGGTGGACTCGATGACGATCTGCGCGCCGACTTCAGCCCAGGGCAGCTTGGCGGGGTCGCGCTCGGCCCAGACCTTGATCTTCTTTCCGTCGACGGAGATGAAGTCTTCGCCGGCGGTGATGTCGTTCTTCAGGTTGCCGAGGATCGAGTCGTACTTGAGCAGGTGCGCCAGCGTTGCCGGGCTGGTCAAGTCGTTGACGGCAACAAAATCAATCTCGGGATTGCCGAGCGCGGCGCGCAAAACGTTGCGGCCAATCCGGCCGAAGCCGTTGATGCCAACCTTTACTGCCATGTGTTCTTCTCCTTCGTAGTCGATGAGGCTGAGGTTTTTATGTTGTGGCGTTCTTCGGCTGAAAAATCGCTTCAGCAGGCAATTCCACCAAACCCATGATCGTAACACTGCGGGCAGCGGGCCCAAGTGAAAACTCGACTCAGGTGTACTTCAGACCAGAGCCCTGTCACCGCTAGTGTGCGGTTCGAATTGGCGAACGGTATGTGACGGAGTGCACAGCATTTGCGGCATCCTGCGCAAGTATGGTATCCCGGTATTACAACGCAGGTGTCGAAAGCGGCATGAGAAGACGTTCAAGACGAGCACCCAATACTTCGGAATCCACAGGCAAGATCGGCCAGGAACTCCCATCGAATCAACCGCGACCGCTGGTGCCGCTGTATCCGGACGATTCTCCGGCGCCGCCTGCGCAGCAGCGCGAGCCGCGGATGCAGGAACCGGCACGCCGCATCGAGCCGGAACGGCGCGGTGCGGCAGGAGCGCCCGGCAAGGCAGGATCGGCCCCCAAGACAGGAGTGGAATGAGCCGGCGCATGCGGGACGCCTGGAGATGGAAACGCAGCCGGAGATGCCCTCGGTGCCTCCGCCGGAGGCGCAGGCCGCAGATCGCTCGCCGCAGGCGCCCAAGGGCTATGTGGTGCTGGCGATCGGGATGCCGGGATCGGGTAAGACGACGTGGTTTCGGCAGGCGCGGCGTGACACCGCTGTCGAGCGATTTGCTGCGCAATATTCTTTTTGACGATGTGGAGGAGCAGCGCTACCAGGGGCTGGTGTTTTCGACGCTGCGGTCGCTGCTGCGGGCGCGGCTGATTGCGCGGATGCCGTGGAACTATGTGGACGCGACGAATCTGTCGGTGCACGAACGCCGGCAGTGGATCAAGATGGCGAAGAGCTTCGGCTACGAGGTGCAGGCGGTGTTTTTCGATGTGCCGCTGGAGGTGTGCCTTGACCGCAACCGGCAGCGCGACCGCTCGGTGAGCGAAGACGTGATGCGCAAGATGGCCGAGAAGCTGAAGCCGCCGGTGTTTGAAGAGGGATTTGCGAAGATCACGGTGGTGCGGGTGAAGAGCGCAAGGTGAAACTCGATCGGGTTACACCATGTCTGACCCTTTGCGGTACTTGTCGGGAGAAGAAATTCGAGGCGGCGACCGCGTGCGGTTCCATGGTCGCGAGGCGCTGATCGAATTTGCAGCAGCCGAATTGGATGATCCTGAGAACGGCTGGTTTGTTCGGCAATATGGCGGCGGAGTCATGGTGAACGATCCTGGGGTTTCAGGATCCACGTTTATCCCCGTAGATCAACTGAAGAACTACGAAGATTTGAAGTTCGTTGCCCGCGGCAACCTGGAGACTTCCCTATGAGCACTTCTGCAACGCAGGCACCTTATATTGAGCCTTGGCTCCGCGGAACATATGCCGACGTCCCGGCGGTGGGGCGCGCCGTGCTGCACGCGCTTGACCTGGCGCTCGATGACCTCACCAAGTGGACTGAGGGACTGACGGATGCGGAGGTTCATTCGCAGCCGCTGGGGCTGACTTCGGTGGCCTTTCACTTGCGCCATATTGCGCGATCGACGGATCGCATTCTCACTTACGCCGAGGGCGGGCAGATTTCGGCGGAGCAGCTGGCGGTGCTGAAGACGGAGCAGGGCGGCAGCGAGAGTCTGGCCGAATTGCTGGCGGAGGTGGAGGCGTCATTTTCGAATGCGGCTGAGCGGGTGCGCGTACTGGCGACGGCCGATTTCAACACGTTTCGCGGGGTGGGCCGCAAGCAGTTGCCGACCTCGATTGGCGGCGCGCTCATCCACGTGGCCGATCATACGCAGCGGCATGTGGGCCAGGTGGTGACGACGGCGAAGGTGCTGAAGGCGCTGCGAGGGTAAGGGCCACGCTCTCGCTCCTGCCAACGATCGCCGCGAGAGCGGAGGGAACAAGGCCTTCAGGCCCCTGAACACAAGCCTGCGATGGCGTCGGCTTAGCCACGGGTCCTTCATCCCGTTTCCAGCTTGCGTCCCCTGAGATCGACCCTGTCGGGTGTGCCTCCCTTCGCATCGCCGCGGCCCCGCACTCTCTCTGATACAAAACACAGGGTTTTCCACAGGCAATACCGCGTACCGCGGGACTGCAATGAGGATTGCTTTCCGGCCTACTTCCGGTGAGAAGGTGATGCCTGTCACTGCGACCCACCCCCGCCAAAGAGGAACATATTTCCGGCCTTTAGGGAAGAATATTCAGTGGCCGGGAGGCTTGATTTGGTTTCGAATAGAAAGCCTAATGATCGAGATACCTTAAGAAAGGCAAGAATTGTGACGTTTCTTCGCACAATTCGTGCAGATAGAGGCGGGCGGCAATGAACTGGAACGCAGAGTATGTTGCCAAAACCATGAGCGCCGCGCAGGCGCTGGCAGCGGTGAGGTCGGGCGATCGGGTATGGATCCAGTCGGGATGCGGCACGCCGGCGCCGTTGGTGAAAGCGCTGGTAGCGAAGTCTGAGGATTTGCTCGACGTCGAGATCGTTCACATGATGACGCTGGGCAGCGCGGACTATACGAACCCCGAGTACGCGGGGCATTTTCGGCATCGTGGACTTTTTCTCGGTGCGAACACACGCCAAGCCGTCGCCGAGGGCCACGCCGACTATACGCCGGTTTTCCTCAGCGAGATTGAAGGTTTGTTTGAGAGCGGCGAAATGCCGCTGGACGTGGTGCTGATGCAGGTCTCGCCGCCGGATGCCCGCGGGTTCATGAGCCTGGGAACGACGGTGGACTGCACATTGGCAGCGGCACGCTACGCCAAGGTGGTGATTGCCGAGGTGAATGAGCGGATGCCGCGCACGCATGGTGACACGTGCATTCACGTAAGCCGCATCACCTCGATCGTGGAAACGTCGAGGCCGCTGCTGGAACTATGGGCGGAACCGGTGACGGACCTGCATCTGGAAGTAGCGCGCAACGTAACGTCCCTGATTCCTGACGGAGCTACGCTGCAGACGGGCATTGGCGGAATCTCGGACGCGGTGCTGAAGTGCCTTGATGACAAGCATGACCTGGGGATCCACACCGAAATGTGCCCGGACGGGGTGATCGACCTGATGGAGTCGGGCGTCATCAACGGAGAAAGGAAGTCGCTGCACCGGGGCAAAGTAGTGGCGGCCTTCGCGTTGGGAACGCAACGTCTGTTCGACTTCATCGAAGAGAACCCGAGCTTCGAGTTCAGGTTGATCTCCTACACCAACGATCCGTTTGTGGTGGCGCAGAACGAAAAAATGGTCGCTATCAATTCCGCGCTGCAGGTGGATTTGACAGGACAGGTTTGCGCGGACTCGCTGGGAACCAAGCCCTACAGCGGGTTTGGCGGGCAACTGGATTTCATTCGAGGCGCAGCGCGCTCGAAGGGCGGCGTGCCGATTATTGCGCTGCCCTCCACAGCACAGAATGGGCGCCTGTCACGGATTGTCCCGGTGTTGGACGCGGGCGCGGGCGTGGTGACGTCGCGCGCAGATGTGCATTACGTAGTAACCGAACACGGCATCGCTTACCTGCACGGAAAGACACTGCGGGAGCGGGCCGAAGCGCTGATCGGGATCGCGGACCCGCAGTTTCAGGAAGAACTCGAAAACTTTGCAGTGCGGGCCCACTATCTCGAACGCAAGTCGGCGGCTGAGTACGCCTGAGGGGCTGCAGCAGGAGGGGAACACGAGATGGATGCGCAGAAGCGGGATCGAGGTTTGTTGCGGGTGGATGTAGAATGAGTGCAAGGGGTGCGGCTTGTGCGTGGAGGCCTGCTCGCCCAAGGTGATCGGCATGAGCGAGGCGCTGAATCACTTCGGCTATCGCACCGCGGCCTACGCGGGCGCAGGCTGCACGGCGTGCGGTATCTGCTTCATGGTGTGTCCCGAGCCGGGGGCGATCACGGTGCTGCGCGCAGTGAATCGCATGGCCGGTGCGAGTCGCGGTTTGGTGACGGGCCAAGACACGAGCGAGGGAGCGATGCAATGCACAAGCAACTGATCAAGGGAAACGAAGCAATCGTGAAGAGCGCAATTCTTGCCGGATGCCGGGCGTTTTATGGATATCCCATTACGCCGGCCAGCGAGATTGCAGAGGCCGCGGCGCTGTTTCTTCCGCAAGTAGGCGGAGTGTTTCTGCAGGCAGAGAGCGAGGTTGCGGCGATCAACATGCTCTATGGCGCATCGTCCGCGGGCGTGCGCTGCATGACGGCATCGAGCGGCCCGGGGATCAGCCTGATGCAGGAAGGCATCAGCTACATGGCAGGAGCGGAACTGCCCTGCGTGATCGCCGACATTACACGCGGCGGACCGGGGCTGGGAAACATCGCGTCGGAGCAGAGCGATTATCACCAGGTGGTCAAGGGCGGCGGCAACGGGAACTATAGGACCATTGTGCTGACGCCGCACTCCGCGCAGGAGATGGGCGATCTGACGGCGCTGGCGTTTGAACTGGCGGATCGCTATCGCACGCCGGTTGTGATTCTCGCGGATGGGTTCGTGGGGCAGATGATGGAGCCGGTGGAGTTCGCGCAGGCTGCTGAGGAGCCGCATTTCCCCGAGTGGGCGGTGAGGGGTACGGCCGAGTCGCGCGGCAACCTGATCACGTCGCTGCACATGGACATCGATGATCTGGAGGCGCACAACCGCAAGCTCGAGGCGAAGTATCGCCACGCCCAGGAGCATGAAGCGCGCGCCGAAGACTGGTATGCGGATGATGCGGAGATTGTGCTGGTGGGCTACGGCATTGTGGGCCGGATTTTGAAAGCTGTAGTCGCAGAGGCGCGCGCCGAAGGAATCAACGTTGGCTTGTTGCGGCCGATCACGCTGTTTCCATTTCCGACGTTGGATTTCCAAAGGTTGATCCCGCGTGCACGCGCGTTCGTCGTGGTGGAGATGAGCAACGGGCAGTTGATTGAAGATGTGCGGCTGGCATTGAACGGTGCGCGGCCGGTGGAGTTGCTGAATCGCATGGGCGGCAATGTGCCGTCGCACGAAGAGGTGCTCAAATTTGTGCGCGAGCTGTCGCGACAGACTGCGGCTACGATGCAGCCGGGAGAGGAGCAGATGGCTCATGTCTAGCGAATTGATTTCAGAATATGAAGTGCTGCACGCCAAGCCAAAGGCGTTCTACGAGACGCTACGAGCGCAAGGACGAACTGCAGCACCAGACGCACTATTGCCCCGGATGCGGACATGGGACGATCCACAAAATGCTGGCGCGAGCCATCGATGAGCTAGGCATTCAGGACAGGACGATTCTGGTGAGTCCGGTGGGCTGCTCGGTGTTTGCGTATTACTACTTCGATGTGGGCAACGTGCAGGCAGCACACGGGCGCGCGCCGGCGGTTGCCACCGCCCTGAAGCGCAGCAGGCCCGAGAGCATTGTGATCGGCTACCAGGGGGATGGCGACTTGTCGGCGATTGGGTCGGCGGAGATTTTGCACGCGGCCAATCGCGGCGAAAACATCACGGTGATTTTTGTGAACAACGCCATCTACAGCATGACCGGCGGGCAGTACGCGCCGACAACGCTGCTGGGGCAGAAGAGCACGACCACGCCGAACGGCCGGAATGCCATTGAACGAAGGCTATCCGCTGCACGTGAGCGAGTTGCTGGCCACGCTGGAAGCGCCGGTCTATATCGAGCGCGTGGGCCTGGGAGACAACAAGCAGATTGCGCAGGCCACGCGGGCGATCCGGCGGGCGGTGGAGAATCAGGTGCGGGGGCTGGGTTTCTCGCTGATTGAAGTGCTCTCGCCCTGTCCGACGATCTGGAAGACTGTCGCCGGTGGAGTCGCAGCACTGGGTGCGCGATGTGATGGAGAAGACGTTTCCGCTTGGAGTCTTCAAGGACCGCACAAAGGAAGCGCAGCCGAGGCCGTTGCCGGCAGCGCCGCCCGCACTCGACAGCATTCCGCACATTCTCGGCATCGATGAGAAATGCCTGCCGGAGGAAAATACGGCGCGTACGCAAGCTAAAGACGTCGATCTTCACGTGCGCGTGGCTGGCTTTGGCGGACAGGGCGTGTTGCTGCTGGGCGAGGTGCTGGCGGAGGCTGGACTGGACGCAGGGCTTAGAGGTTTCGTGGCTTCCGTCGTATGGGCCGGAGATGCGCTCGGGTACTTCGAACTGCCACGTGCGGTTGTCGAGGGAGCCGATCGATTCGCCGCTGGTGACGGTGCCCAATGTGCTGGTGGCGATGAATGAGCCTTCGCTGAAGAAGTTTGACTTGAGCGTGAAGCCGGGCGGATGGGTTATCTACAACGGCGAGACGTTCCCCGAAGAATGCAGGCGGGACGACGTGCACGTGCTGGCGCTTCCCTTCACGCAGGATTGCCGATGAGCTGGGCGACCCACGCGCGGCCAACATGGTGATGCTGGGCGCGCTGCTGGAGATTGCGGATGCGCTGCCCCAGGCCAGCATTGAAGCCGCGCTCAAACGGCTGGTAAAGAATCCCAAATGGGTTGCGCTTGACCAACGCGCTCTGGCGCGAGGACGAGAGCTGTACAGGGAGTCGGCCGAAAAGACCGGCGTGGAGGTGTGTTGTGAAGGCTGAGGCCGATCCGAATTTGATTGTCTACTTTGGCGGAAAATATATGCCGCTCGGCGAGGCACGGGTGGGGATCCTGACACACGCTCTGCATTACGGCACGGGCGTGTTTGAAGGGATTCGCGCGCATTGGGATGAGGCTGCGCAAGAGCTGTTTGTGCTGCGGCCGGTGGAGCACTATGAGCGCTGGAAGCAGAACTGCGGCATCCTGCGCATCAATGTTCCGCTGTCGCCGGAGGAGTTGTGCGCAATCACGGTCGAGCTGATGCGGCGCAATCGGTTCGAGTCCAACGTTTATGTGAGGCCGCTGGCTTACAAGAGCGCCGAGCGAGTGGGCGTAAGCCCCGACGAGCCAGGATGCGTTTGCGATTATTGCGTTGCCGTTCGGAGAATATCTGCACGCTGACAAGGGCATCCACGCAGGAGTCAGCTCATGGCGGCGGATCGAGGATAATGCGATTCCGGCACGGGCCAAGATTTGCGGAGCCTATGTAAACAGCGCGCTGGCCAGCGATGAAGCGCGCCAAAACGGATTTGACGAGGCCATCCTGCTGAACGAGAGCGGGCATGTTGCCGAAGGCGCGACATGCAATATCTTTATGGTGCGCAAGGGCACGCTGATCACGCCGCCGGTGCATGAAAACGTGCTGGAAGGGATTACGCGCGACACGGTGATTCGCCTCGCCGAGCAGGAACTTGGGCTGCTCGTGATGGAGAGGCCGATTGACCGCAGCGAGTTATATATATGCGATGAATTGTTCTTTACAGGGACAGCAGTAGGGCTTGCGCCGGTGGTTCGCGTGGATCATCGGCCGGTGAAAGACGGGACAATTGGCGCGATCACACGCGAGGTGCAGCAGTTGTACTTCGACGCGACGCGAGGACACCTGGAGAGGTATCGGAAGTGGCTGGTTCCGGTTTACAACCGTCAGGAATCAGAACTGGATGCGGTTTCGCTGGCAGAGGTGCATGCAGGTTGAGCAGTCGCCGAAGCCGTTAAAATTCGCAGCATCTATCCGTAAAGGCTCTACCCCGCCCTGGCGAGCCAGGACGGGGAGCCCCGTTTTTGGGATGGGGTTAAGGTAGGGCGAGCCACTACCCGGCATTCAGACTCGTTGAATCTAAGGTGGACGCGGCAGGAATCGAACCTCCATCCTGTCGATCGGGAGTTACATGCGGTCAATTTTTAAGTGTTTCCATGATTGCCCTTGGAGTGTATTTTTTAATTATTCACGGTAAGAGGTATTGCCGGAGGTCGAAAAAAAATGAAAATCCAATCGTCATTCGCTTTTGCCCTGGTTCCCGTGGTCGTTCTAGGAAGCCTTTCGATAGTTCCGGCCCACGGGCAAGACGCGCCGAATGTGGTGCTCGTACAGCAGTTCACTTTGACACCGTTCCCGAAACCTTCTTCGCTCATGTCGGGGGAACGTTCTTGTCCATATTTCCTTTGGACGAAAGCTTTCACTTCCGAGCAGAGGATAGGTTTCAATTATGTCGACAAGGCCGGGACGGCGACGAGCGGTGCCCCGCCACTGGCGAACGTAACGATCATCATCGATCCAAAGGACAGCACTCCGGTCGCGACGACGGATAGCCCTCTTGAATCGAATGAGAAGGTATGGCAGATCAATATGTCCCAGGACACGTATAACGCCAATGCGAATTGCCTGGGGGGCATTTCGGTTAAAAGCGCACATTAATCGCAAAATGGCCGACCGGCGGCCCACCCTCAATGGATCTCAAAGCTCGGGTGCCCCAGGTCCAGGGTCCCCGGCGGCTGGTCTTTGTCGCTGGGGTGGAGGTTTCGCTTTTGAGACCTGGGAAGCCACATATCTACACGGTCGTGGTACCAGGTTTGGAGTTACCGCGGGATATCCCGGTGTAGGGGCTTGACCTTGTAACCGGCTTTGCGGAGACGGCGGGTCATCTCCTCGGCCATCATCACGCTGCGATGCTGCCCTCCGGTGCATCCAAAGCCCACAGTCAGATAACTCTTGCCTTCCTCGACATAGTGGGGCAGCAGATAGAGCATAAGTTCCGTGACCTTGCCGAGAAACTCCTCGGTCTGCGGAAAACCGCGCACGTAGGCGGCCACTTTGGGGTCTTTGCCGGTCTTCTTGCGGAACTCCGGGACAAAGTGGGGGTTGGGAAGAAAGCGCACGTCGAAGACCAGGTCCGCATCAAGAGGCACACCGTTTTTGAAACCGAAACTCAGACAGGAGACAAGCAGCTTCTTGCTCTGGTCTTCGTGGCCGAACCGGGATTGTATTTGAGCGCGCAGCTCGTGCACGTTGAAGTTTGAGGTGTCGATCAGCGTATCGGCCACGTTGCGGATGGGGTCGAGCAACTGCCGCTCTTCCACAATCGAGCGCTCGACGGTATCGGACCGGCGCAGCGGATGCGGCCGCCGCGTTTCAGAGTAGCGCCGCACCAGCACAGCATCTTGGGCATCAAGAAAAACGACACGGGTCGGCAGCACCTGCTTGACCTGGGTGAGAATGTCGGGCAGGCGATCGAGCGTTTGCCCTTCGCGGATATCGACGACGATGACTGCGCGCTCGATTTCCTGGGACTTGCCCACCAGACCGGCAAACTCGGTGAGAAGTTCCAGCGGAAGATTATCGACCGCATGATAACCCAGGTCTTCAAATGACTTGAGGGCCGAGGCCTTCCCTGCCCCGGAGATACCCGTCACAATGACGAGCTCCTTCTCCGGCTTCTTGCTTGCCTTGGTGGATTTGGCGGCAGGGCGCCGGTGGCGTGCCTGAGCCGCCGGATTGGTTGCGGTCATGCGCCCATCGTACACCGGATTGCAGGGGCAAGTTTGGGGTGCGACGATCTTAGGGTATCTCGACCAGCTCCATCTGGCCGTCGCGGCGGCGATGCAGCACATACAGATCGCCCGCAGGATTGCGGAAGATCAAGAGATCGCGGTCGCGAAATTCCGCATCCTTAACCGCTTCTTCCATGGTCATGGGCGTCATGGCGATGGCTTCTCCGCTCTTAAGAACGTGAGGCTCGACCACCGCGGTGCGGGTGGGAAACGAATGGACGGCAATGGAGGCGCTGGCTTTAGCGCGAGCCGGTTTCCCATTGCCCGACATATCTTCAGGCTCCGCGGCGCGTGTCTTGGGCCTCGCCACCGGCGGTGCGGTGAGCACCTTCTCCTCTTTGGGCAGGCGTTTGCGCTCGTAGTTGCGGTCGCGGTAGCGCTGGGCCTGGAGCTCCGCGTGGGCCAGAGCCTGGCGCAACGCCGATTCAAGAGTGGCGGCCTCGCCCGTGGCAACGATGGTCTGCAGGCGCGCTTTCACGGTGAGTTCGGCGATTTGCACATGCCTTTGGGCGCGAAAAGTGATGCTGGCATGAGCGGTTTTGCCCAAAATGCGGGCGATGCGCTCCATGCCCTCTTCGGCCTGAGCACGCAGCGACTTGGGAACATTGACTTGTCTGGCGGTGAACTCTAGATCCATGTAAGCCTCCGCTCTTGGTTGGACCAACCGGCTGACCCGGCTGGAGAACTTTGGATTTTATAGCATTCGATCGAGCATTTTATTGCAGGTGGAACATTTTCCGCCGATCCGGAATCAAGCCAGTTCTAAGACTCGCGCCGGCGGCGCTGGTGGGTCGAGGGTATATTCATGTCTTCGCGATACTTGGCCACGGTGCGGCGCGTCAGTTGAATGCCTTGTGCCTTCAACATCGCGGTTAGCTGGTCGTCGGTGAGCGGGTGGCGCGGATCCTCCTCTTCAATGAACTTGCGGACTTTGCGCTTAAGCACCAGCAACGACGTGTCGGCGCCCTCCGGGCCGTTGGAACCTTCCGAGAAGAAAAAGCGCAGTTCGATGACGCCCTGCGGCGTATGGGCGTACTTGTTGGCCACCGCGCGGCTGACCGTGGAGGGATGCACCCCAATTTCCTCGGCAACTTCCTTGATCATCATCGGGCGCAAGGCCTCGATGCCAAGTTCGAGGAAATCCTGCTGGCGGCGCACGATCACTTCACACGTACGCAGGATGGTGCTTTTCCGCTGAGCGATGTTGCGCATCAACTGCATTGCGGAGCGGAAGCGTTCCTTGACGTATTCCTTGACCTCTTTGTCTGTTCCCTCTGCCGACAGCATGCGGCGATAGCTCTGGCTGAGACGGAGGCTGGGCAGATCTTCTTCGTTCATCGAGACGATCCATTCGCCTCCGCGCTTGGTAAACACCACATCGGGCTCAATCAGTCGCGTCGTTTCACGGTTGTAGAGACGGCCCGGCCGAGGGTCCAGGGTGCGAATAAACTCGACGCCGGCGTTGGCCTCGACGGAAGTGACCTGAGCAGCCCGCGCCAGGTCCTTCATGTCGCGCTTCTGCACCATGTGCAGATGACGATCGACGATCAGCGCGGCAATCTCGATGCTCCGGCGCCGCTCCTCGAGCTTGGCATCAGCTTCTGCGCGGAAGCCGCGATGAGGATCTTCTTCTGCAGGTTCTGAGGTTTGGCGGGCGTAGACCTGAGCAAACTCCTGCTGTTGAGCGGCGATCTGGATCATCAGGCACTCGCGCAAGTCTCGCGCCGCCACCCCCGCAGGATCCAGATGCTGCACCATCTCAATCCCGCGTTTCACCAGATCAAGGGCTGTATCCTTATCGAGCTGCCTGCCTTGAGGAAACCGCGCAAATGATTCAGCCAACTCCTCATCGCCGACGGTAAGATAGCCATCTTCGTCGAGGTTGCCGATGATGAACTCAGCTGCCGCGCGAATCCCGTCTTCCAGCTTCAGTGACCCAAGCTGCCACTCCAGGTGATCGGTTAGGGTAGTCGGCTGTGAAAGGAAATTCTCGAAGGAGGGCTTGTCGCTCTCTTCAAACTCGGGCTGGGTGCGGTAGCCGGGATCGAGATAATCCTGGAAATAAGAACCGAAGTCAACCTCGTTGAAGGGGTCCTTGGGCGGGGTATCCGGCTCCGCTGTTGCGGTTTCATGGAGATCAAGCCGCTCTTCCCGCTCCTGACGTTCGACGCGGCCTGCCACCTCATCGAGCATCGGAACCGACTCGTCAATCTCTTCCAGAACGGGATTCTCGACCATCTCCGCGTCGATCATCTCTTTCAATTCGAGCTTGTTAAGCGCAAGAACGCTCACCATCTGCATCAGGCCCGGAGTAAGGACCTGGCGTTGCGAAACCTTCAAACTCAATTTGGGCTGCAACAGCGGCATAACAACGGCTCAATTCCCGTTCGGACTACGGTACGGTGTCACTTCAAGTGTAATCGGATGGGAAAAATGCTACAGATCAAAGTTCGAACCCACCCGGTACTATTGTCCCGGATTGGGCGGCTGTCCATCCAAGCTTATGCCCGAAACGGCATTCGCGGCCTTCAACCTTTGAGGGATTGACTGGGCGGCCGGCTCGCATTCTGCTGAGGGAATACCTGCCACTGATGCTGTGTCAGCCCAAAGAGAATCCTTCACCCAGATAGATTCTCCGCACTTCTACATCGTTGCCAAGCTCGTGCGGAGTTCCCGTTCTGAAGATCCGTCCTTCTGCAATGATATACGCCCGATCGGTGACGCTGAGAGTCTCGCGTACATTGTGATCCGTAATCAGCACACCGATGCCGCTGGCCTTGAGGTCGAAAATGATTTTTTGCAGTTCGAGGACGGCGATGGGGTCAATGCCGCTGAAGGGCTCGTCGAGAAGGATGAAGTTGGGCTGGATGCACAAGGCGCGGGCGATTTCGACGCGGCGCCTTTCGCCCCCGGACAGCGCATAGCCGCGCGTGGTGCGGACGTGAGCGAGGTTGAGCTGGCTGATGAGGCGGTCGGTTCGGGTGCGGCGTTCTCGGTTGTTGAGCGGCTGCGCCTCAAGCACGGCGAGAATATTCTCTTCAACGGTGAGCTTGCGAAAGACCGATGGCTCCTGGGGCAGATAACTGATGCCATAAGTGCGGGCCCGCAAATACATGGGCACGCGGGTGATGTCGGTGTCGTCAACTAGGATGCGCCCGGTTTCCGGTACCACCAGACCGACGATGATGTAGAAACTGGTGGTCTTGCCGGCGCCATTCGGCCCCAGCAGTCCCACAACTTCGCCCCGGGAGATATGCAGGTTGACTCCGCGGACAACTTGCCGGCCCTTGTAGGTCTTGCCAATTCCCTCAGCAATCAGTTTTTCCATCTAGCCTTCACGAGCCCTTGCCGGCTCTCTTCCGCCGCTATTTCGGCGCGGTTGTCTCTGTATTGGTCTTGCGTCCGTCGCCTTCGACACTGACGCTATCATCGCGACTATTGAAAATCAAAGCATCTCCGGTCACGGTTCCCCGCGTGGGATCCGTGAGGCGCGGGGGATTTGCGGCGGTTCCGGTGAGCACGTATTCGCCCGAATCGCCCGTGTAGACGAGCTGTTCTCCGGTTCCCCGGCGGCCCTGCGAACTGACAACCACATGGCCGCGCGCCGTCATGCGATCCACCTGGGCCGCTGCGCCGTCTTTGCCCGCGTGATTGCCGGGAGGCAGAAGAACCAAGTCCACTTCGCCGGAGGTCGTGGTGGCGTCACCCGTCTCGGCGATTACGCTACCTGCAGCACCGCCTTGCAAGACCGCCTTGTGCTCGGCATCGGAGTATTTGAGATCGCCCCCACGGACCCGGATGACGCTGGGGGCGGAAGAGTGAGCGCTCTTCTCCATGGAGACTCCACCAGCGCTCAGCATCACCACCCGCACCGGGTCTGACGGGGTGGTCGCACGCGCCACCAAGGTTTGCCTGATCCGATTAAGCACGATGAGCGGAGCTGCGACGGAGTCGGCTTGCTGCCAGAGGCGGGCGTGCCCTTGAAATGTCGCTTCGCCGGTCGCCTGATGGAGCTGAGCCTCGTTTGCGATGACGTGGGCGGGGCCGTCTCCGCCGAGCGTTGCAGCCGGCCGAGAATTTGTCGCGGGGCTCTGGTTGGCGGTGCCCGAGCTTTCGGAACCAAACCAGGTTGCCTTCACATTTCCGTGTGCAAAAACATCGCCGGACGCCTGGGAGACATCGATTTTATCGGCCGCAAGCTGTAAACCACCGTCTTCGATATGCGGGCTGCCAGAAAGGTGCAGCAACTCCCCTTTACCTTCGTAGACTGCCTGCGCGGCCGTGGCCCGCAAGGCCGCGGGCGCTGCCGCACCTGTATGAGAACCAGGATGGGCGCCGGGCTGGGCAAGAGGCTGCTGCATCAACACGACATTCCCCTCAACCGTAGCCGAAGTGATCTGACTGGACATGGCTGGCGGGCTTTGTTTCTGGACCCCAGCGTGTTTCTGGCCCCCAGTTTGTTTCCCGCTTTGCCCGCCAGCGTTCGGTTCAGTCCCCGGCCCGGCAGCGAAATGTGCCACAAGGCGGTCGCCGCTGGTGCTCTGCCGTGTGCCCGTGGGCGTGGTCTGCTCGATGTCGGCGTGGCCCACGCCGATCAGTTCGGTCAGCGCTGAGTCTGCTCCGAAGGTGCCCGTCACATCGTCGGCCGTCATGTGGGACGGCGTGACCGAGCCGTTGGCGCGTTGCTCTTCTTCCGTGACCAGAACCCGGCCCGTGCCATGAATCGAGGCAAGCTCCAACTGGCCATGGAGGGAGTTGCGAAACTCCAGGTCCGCCACCTGCGATTCCCACGTGCGGTGCGTTGGTACCATGCCGCGCGAAGGATCGATCTGCTGATCGCTGGCAATCATGACTCCCCGCTCAAGGTGGGCGCTGCGCAACACGCCCGCAGCGGTGAATTCCATTTCCATGGTGGGCGAAGTGCCGTGAACCTTTCGCCCCTGGCTATCCGAGTCGATCGTGACGCCCCCTTCAAGGTGGCCATGGCGGGGCTGGTTGTGCTCGTCGAAGTGAAGCGTTCCCGTGGCTGCTGCCAGGTGGCCGCCACTGGGAGTTGACAGCGTGAGACCATTGACTGCGTCGAGTTGTGATGCGGAGCCGTCGTCGCGAAACTGGATGGTTGCCGCTGTCGCGCGTGCCTCGCCGCCGGGGTAGTTGGCCACGGCCTCGGTCAGGCGGCAAACATGATCGTCCCGCTCCAACTCAGCATGTGCGGCCTGCAAATGGACCGCTTCAGCACCGCGGTGGGTATCCAGTTGCACCGCGTGATCGAGCAGCAGCCATCCCTTTTGCGAATCAAATGAAGCTCCCATCGAGCTGCCGGTTCCCTGCACCATTGAAAAATCCACGTGCTGATCGGTGGTCGCTACTCCGCTCTTCCAGTTAAATGTGAGCCCGCTGGTCTTCACACGGATCTCACCGGTTGCGGCGGTCGCGGCGCCCGCGGCCAGCGGCGGCGCCTTGACCTTGTTCTCGAGCGGTTGGGTCTGCATCTTGGGCGGAGCGATGGCCGGAGCCACTCCCGGCCGCGTCACCGTAATCTCCACCGCGCCGGGAGCCTTGGCCAGTCCGGCATTGGCGTCGTATTCGAATTCGCTGCCGGCGATGCGGTCCACGCTCTTGCCGTCGGCGCCGTAGAGCTCAATCTGCACGTCATGCAGCAGCGCGTTGCCCTGCTTCAACTGGACAACTTTGGAGGCATGAATCTTGAACAGAGTGTGGCCGCCGTGGGCCTGGGTGTAGGTGACGCCGTTGGATTCCTGCTGGATCTCGATGCCGAGCCGGCCGGGGATATCGCGGCGATTGAACGGATTTCTCCATTTCCCGATGGTGAGGAAAAGCACCAGCACGAGGATCAGCAGCACTCCGGCGGCGAGAACCATGGTGCGCATCCGCTCGATGGTGAGGTGCACTCTTCAGTTCCCCTTGCCGAGTCGAGCCGCAAGACGCTGGGCTAGGCTTTCACCCAATTCGCTCCACAACAGGCGCGCTGTGGCTCCTGAGGCCTTTTCAACGGCAGCCGTGAGCTCAACGAGCTGGCGCACATTTTCTTCGACGTGACGGGCGGCTATGGAATCCAGTTCGAGGTCTTCTTCGAGGAAAGGAGCATCGGAACCGAAGTCGATGCGGATATGGCCTTCCTGCTGGTAGGCGCCTTCGTCAAAGAGCGGCCCAAATCCGGTGACCCGCACCAGGCGCGGCTCGCGCACCCAGCGTGGATCGAGGCCCTCTTGAGCTTGATTGGGAGTTTCGAGTTCCCATAATGTCCAGCCAATTTGAAACTCGTAGGCGTAGTCGTCGTGGAGGATTTCGAGGGCTTCTTCAACGGCCTGTCTCGGCTCGGCGCCACGCTCTCCACGGCCGAAAACGCGTTGAAAGACGGGCGACTCGCTCCAGTTCATGGGCCAGACCGTGGCCGCGTACACTCTGGGTTCGCCACCGTGCGAGGCAAACTCGCCCAGCACCGCTACCAGTTTGTCAGGCAGCGCGGCGACGCGCAGGTTCGGGTACCACAGGCTCAGATAAAGGGTGTCGGCCATCTGTCTAGATTGTAGACGCGCGAACGGATGCGAAGGTGCGGGAGAGCGACCTTATCCGATGAGAACCTGAAGCTTACCCCGTGACGATCTCGCTGAAGTCGGCGATGCCTGAGAAGCCACTCAGCACTCCTTCGATCAGCCCCAGATGGGCGCCGCGCAGGGCCGGGTCGGGGTCGAGCACCATGACCTTGTCGAAGAAGGTATCCACAACGGGGCGAAGGGTGGCAATCAAGGCCAGCGCTTCGCCGTAGGCGCGCTCCTGGCGCAGCCTGGCAACCTGCGGCGCGAGGGCGGCCGCCGCATCGGCGAGTTGCTGCGCTTCTGGGGCGAGCGACGCTGAGGTAGCTACCTCAATGGCGAATCCCTTTTCTCCGGCTTGGCTGAGGATGTTCTTGATGCGCTTGAACGCTGCGGAGATGGCAGCGAAGTCAGCGGATTCGCGGGCTGCCGAAAGCGCCGCGGCACGCGCAATGGCATCGCGGATGTCGTCGGCGCCCGCGGCGAGCGTGGCGTTGACCACGTCGTAGGCGAAGCCGCGAACATCTTTGAGATAAAAATGCAGGCGCTCGCGCAGGAAGGCGGAGACTTGATCTTTCTGCACGTCATCGGCACCGGCTGCTTCAACTACTCCGTCTAGAGTCAGAGGCAGTTCTGACTCCGCGAGGATCTTTACGACGGAGTTCGCGGCCCGGCGGAGCGCAAATGGGTCTTTGGAGCCGGTGGGCGCCATGCCGATGGCGAACATGGCGACGATGGTCTGGATGCGATCGGCGAGGCCCAGCAACTGGCCTTCGATCGAGGGCGGGATTTCGTCTTCTGTCGAAGCCGGGGTGTACTGCTCGTAGATAGCAGTAGCAACCCGCTCGCCCAGTCCCTGCGCTCGTGCATACAGGCCGCCGATGATGCCCTGCAGCTCCGTGAATTCCTTTACGAGTTCAGCGGTGAGGTCGGTCTTGGCCAGCTCGACAGCTTTAAGCAGAGCATGCTCGTCGAATGAAACGCCCGCGGATTTCACGACGGACGAAAGGGCACGCGCGATGGCGAGGTTTGCTTCGGTCTTCCAGTAGTAGCTGCCCAATTCTTTCTGGAAGGTGACAGCCTTGAGGCTTTCAACGCGGTCAACCAGCGGCGTCTTCTGATCAAAGTCCCAGAAAAACCGCGCATCCTTGAAACGCGCCGTGAGCACGCGGGCATTGCCGTGGCGGATGATCGCCGCGCCTTCGTCGTCGCTCTGTGTATTGAGCACGGCGAGAAAATGCGGGGCCAGTTTGCCGGTCGCGTCTTCAACGGCAAAGTATTTCTGATGGTCGCGCATCACGGTGACGAGAACTTCTTCGGGAAGCGCAAGGTATTCGTGATCGAAGTCGCCGAGAATGACCGAAGGCCACTCGGTAAGATGGACCACGGTCTCGACCAGCGCCTCATCCTCGCGCCAGCGTGCGCCGGGAACGGTGCGGGTGGCCGCGTCAAGCGCCTTGCGAATGGTGTGCCTGCGCTCGGCGACATCGACCACGACGGATGCGGCGCGCAGCGTTTCCCTGTAGCGGTTTGCGTGGTCGACGATAACGGGCGCAGGGCCATGGAGCACGCGGTGGCCGCGGCTCGCATTGCCGGCGGCGATGCCGGCTATGTCGAACGGAACAACGGCAGAGTCGAGGAGGGCTGCGACCCAGCGGACGGGACGCACGAAGCGCTCCGGCTTGCCTGCGCGCCAATACATGTTCTTCGCCCAGTAAATCCCCGCAACCTCCTTGGGCAGTTCTGTCGCGAGCAACTCCGTTGAGTGGCGACCGTGACGTTTAACAGTCGAACCGACGTATTCCCCTTTAGCGGTCGTCACTTTTTCGAGCGCGGAAACGGCCACGCCTGCCTTTTTGGCGAAAGCCTCGGCGGCCGGAGTCGGCGCGCCGTCTTTGAAGGCGACTTTCCAGGACGGGCCGGTGAGTTGCTCTTGGGTATCGGCCTGCGCGGCGAGAACGCCCTCGACCAGCACCGCCAGACGGCGCGGAGTGGAGAAGGTGGTCACTTTGGCTTCGGGCGCAAGCAGCCGCTCGCGCGTGAGCAGGTCGTTGACGCGACGGCCCAGTTCCGCTTCAGCTCCGGCAATCATGCGGGCCGGAATCTCCTCCAGCCCAATCTCCAGCAAAAAATCAGTCATGCCTTTTTACTTTCTTAGCTATCGTCAAGGTTGAAACCGCAGATCCTTCGACTCGTCCGACGCGGCGGACTCGCTCAGGATGACAGCTGCGGAATGTGGGTCGCTTTCTCATGCAACCTGTTGCAGCGCGTAGGCCTTGGCGACACCGACGGCCAGCGCGCGAATGCGGCCGATGACGCCGACTCGTTCCGTGACGCTGATGGCTCCGCGCGCATCGAGAATGTTGAACAGGTTGGAGCATTTGAGCGCCAGTTCGTAAGTGGGGAGCAGCGGAAAACGCCGCTTCTCCGCCGCGCCGGCCCCTTCATCCGACATCAATGCGTTCGCTCGTAAAAGCAGAGCCTGCGCTTCCGACTCGTAGAGGGCGAAGTGCTCCCAAAGCTTGGGCACATCGGCGGTTTCGAAGTTGTAGACGGAGAACTGCAGTTCTTCAGCCAGCCTCACTTCGCCATAGGTGACCGACGCGCCTGTCTCAGGATCGCGCGCCCAGACAATGTCATAGATGGAATCCACATCCTGCAAAAACCCAGCGATGCGCTCCATGCCGTAGGTGAGCTCGGCGCAGATGGGATCGAGGTCCATGCCACCGCATTGCTGGAAGTAGGTAAACTGCGTGATCTCGAGACCATCGAGCATCACTTGCCAGCCTACGCCCCAGGCGCCGCCGGCGGGCCACTCCCAGTTGTCTTCTTCGAACTTCAGATCGTGTTTGCGGAGGTCGATGCCGATGGCTTCGAGTGATTCGAGATAAAGCTCCTGCACGTTAACCGGCGGGGGCTTCAGGATCAACTGAAACTGCGTGTGCTTGAAGAGGCGATTGGGGTTTTCTCCATAGCGGCCGTCGGCGGGCCGGCGCGAGGGCTGCGCATAGCCGACCCTGAAGGGTTTGGGTCCGAGGACGCGCAGAAAGGTCTCGGGCGCCATGGTGCCTGCGCCCACTTCAACATCGTAGGGCTGCTGCAGCACGCAACCGCGCTCCGCCCAAAAAGCCTGCAGGCGAAACAAAAACTCCTGAAAGGTGAGAGCGGATGGTTTGATGGAAGATGAAACCGGCGTTGATGACACGGGCAACTCTCTCTTAAGCGGGACTCGAAACGATTTTAGCAGCCTGCTGTGAGCCGGCCTAAGCAACCGACGAAAAGGAATTTCGCGTTTTCGGGCGGTTCAAACTATTCGGATTCAAACAGCGATTTGGCGAGACCCGATTGACGGATGATGCTCTGGAGAGTGCCACGCCTGAGGGAATCATGGAGGGGTACAGGGACGGTGATGGTAGTCTCCTCCGTCTGCAACTGCATGATTCGATGACTGCCGCGCTGGCGTATCGCGACAAAACCGTGCCGTTCAAGGATTTTTGAGACTTCGGAACCGGAGAGGACCCGCAGTCTACCCAACCGGCACCTCAACCTGGGTAACGAAGATCTCACTGTGCAGCCGCAGTGCAATCTCAGATGCAGCGGCGGTCTCGAAAAAGAGCGTCAGGGCTTCGATGAGATTGGCGCGCGCCTCTTCAATTGTTGAGCCCTGGCTTGCGATGTCGAGTTCGGGGCACAAGGCGACGAAGCCATCGTCTTCGCGCTCAATAATGGCCGTCATTCGCTGGGGGCTTGGCATATTCAGATTTTACGCCATCTTCGATCGCAGGATATAGCCGGCTGTCTATCCGCAAAGCCTCGCCAACGCTTCGGCAGTGCGCAGCCTGCGCTCCAGGTGCCGCTCCAGCGACTGCAAAGTAAACCGCCGCAGATCCTGCCCGCGCCTTCGGGGCCATGGCTCGGCCGCAAAGCCGGCGACAGGGGCCCGCAGCATGCGCTGCGCCAGTTGCCAGGACTCGGCTGAAAGCTCGCTGGCGTTCCCGTTGCGATGCACGGCGCAGAACAATCCGTCGGCATAGGTGTTGAATGAAACCTCGCCTGCATGCAATGCCTCACCGCAGGCGGTGCAGTGGGCTATATCGGGCAGCAAGCCCATGAGCCGCGTTAGCCAAAGCTGAAAATACGTCAGCGGCATCCAGGGATGCTCGACCGTGGTCTGCTCCAGCACCGAAACCAGCAAGCGGAAGACAGTTTCCTGCGGATCATGCTCGGGAAGCGCCTCATCGAGAACTTCGGCAAAGAAACTCAATACCGCCATGCGCGCATGATCGATCGGCGCCGACAAGGGCGAGCGAACCAGTTCAAGCTGATCGAGCCGGACGAGTTCCTGGCCTGGGCGCTCGGCAAACCAGGCGCGTGCCTCGGTCATGGGCTCGAGCGCACCGCCGAAGCGTTTGCGGCTCTTCAACGCTGACTTGGCCACGCCCTTGATGCGGCCATAGTCGCGCGTAAAGAGGCTCACGATCAGGTCGGCTTCATGCACCGGCCAGGTACGCAAAACCACGGCTTCAGAGGTGAGCACGCCCATGCGTTTCAATCATCGCATTGCCAGGCGCAGGTTGTTGACGCGGCTCCCTCAAACGCAAACGTCCGCCGCGGCAGCCCGCGACGGACGTGTCCTCAAACAAACTTGAACGGGCCTAGCGGCCGAAGTGTGTGGCGTTCTTCTCGGTAAAGTGAGCCCATTTCTCCGGCAGGTCATCCTGCGCAAAGATGGCGGAGACGGGACACGCCGGAACACAAGCGCCGCAGTCGATGCACTCGACCGGGTCGATAAACAACTGGTCGGTCTCAGCAAAGCCGGCTTCGTCTTTCTTTGGGTGGATGCAATCGACGGGACAGGCGTCAACACAGGCGGTGTCCTTGGTGCCGATACATGGTTCAGCGATGATGTATGCCATCTTTCAGTTCTCCGGAAAGGTATCTTCTCGACGCTGATAGTAGCACACGACCCCAGCGCCTGACTCGGCTGCTGCCCTTCCGCGTTCTGCTATGCGGGAGACAGACCAGCCAATAGGGAATAGAGATCAGGAACGAAGAAAAAGAAAAACAGCGCAACGAAGATCAGGGATGTTCTCTCTGCTCGGCAAACTCGTGCGGGGTGGGAATCGGAGCCAGATCGCGGCCCGCAAACATATCATTGAAGAGGCGCAACAGTTCCGGATGAATAAGGCCGTTCGAGGCCAGAATCTCGCGGCTGTTGAGTTGGAAATGGTTGCCGGAAAAGTCCGTCACGCGCCCACCGGCCTCTTCCACCAGAAGAATGCCGGCTGCCGTGTCCCAGGGGTTCAAATTGAACTCCCAGAAGGCCTCCAGGCGGCCTGCGGCTACATAGGCCAGGTCGAGCGCCGCCGAACCGGCGCGGCGCACTCCATGCGAGCGTAACGTGAACTCCTGGTAAAAGTGGACGTTGGGGCTCTCGTGTCGTTTGCGGCTGGGAAATCCCGTAGCGAGCAGCGCTTCGGCCAGAACCGGAATGGAGGAAACGTGCAGAGGGCGGCCATTCAGTTGCGCACCGCTGGCCCGCTCGGCGGCAAAAAGCTCGTCGCGCAGCGGGTCGTAGATGACAGCGGCTACCAGAGTTCCGTCTTCGCCAGACTTGAGGTTTTTGGGGCGCTGCTCAAGCCCCATGGAAACGCAGAACTGGGGAAATCCGTGGGCAAAGTTGGTGGTTCCGTCGAGCGGATCGACATACCAGCGATACTCCCGCTCGAGCCGGTCGCGGGTGCCCTCTTCGCCGTAGACGCCATGGTCGGGAAAGGCCTGGCTGAGGCGTTCGCGAATCAGTTTCTCTGCTGCGCGGTCTGCCACTGTCACCACGTCGACATCGCCCTTGTACTCGGTGACGACGCCCTGGGCAAAAAAATCGCGCAAAACTGCTCCGGCCTCACGCGCAATCTCGGCAGCCTTTGGAACCCACTCAAACTCCCGGGAAAAGGACGAACCAACGCTCAAGAGGATGCCTCGTGCGCAGAAGGACCTGCGCCATTCCGCGGCCCTCGCCGTTTGCCTGCCTCGGAGATGGTCTGAATCTGATGCTTGTAAATGAAGAGATTGGGCTTTCCGTCGCGGGTCAGGCGCAACATGCCGTCATCGAAGTATTCGATCCAGCCGCGTACCGTTTCACCATCGTTCAACTTGATCACTACATTGACTTGCCGATCGCTCAGGGATCGCAGATAAAGTGCCTCCTGCCCAGTCTCTCCGGGCGGAGGCGTCTTGGAACGGCGACGCGAGGACAATGGGGGATTCATCATTCCATTTTAGATGCAATTGGGAGGATGGAACCGAAAGAATAAGTCAGCGAAAAAGCGACAGCGAGCGGCGGCTTAATTGTTCTTGGCCGGCGAATCGGCATAGTAGCCGGCGCGGTAGCGGATATTGAAGGCCTGATTCGCGGCCCTTGGAATGTTGATCTGTACGCGATGGAAGTTGACACCCGGCTCCTGGTGCTGCGGGTAATAGCCGAGCAAATACTGGGTGCGCAGGTCTTCGCTCACGCGCGCAAAAGCTTTGTCGAGACCGCCGTTACTGACATAAAAGCTCTTGCCGCCGGTTTGCTCGGCGAGCGTGATGAGGGCGTGCTCACCTCCGGTGTCGCGGCCGGCGCTGGCCTCGATGGGGACATCGATGATGCTGTAGATCATCACTTCATTGCGCAACGCCTGCTCGACGGCCTGGGGGTAGGTGGTGTTATCGGCGGTGTCGCCGCCATCTGAAATCAGCACCAGAACCTTGCGGCCTTCCTTTTTGCCGAGGCGCTGAGAGGCCAGGTAGATTGCGTCGTAGAGAGCCGTGGCATCGCCGCCGTGCAGCCGATCGAGGCCGTGGTCGATTTCACCGGGCTTGTTGGTAAAGGACGCGAGCTCGGTGACATAAGTGGCAAACTCGATGAGGCTCATCTGGTCCTGTGGCCGCATCAGGGCGCGGACAAATCGCTTGGCCGCGTCCTGCTCCTGTCCCCGGTCTTTGTAGACGCTGCCGCTGGTGTCGATGGCGAGGGTCAGGTTGAGCGGCAGCTCCGACTGGCGCTCGAAGACGGCAATCTGCTGCGGACGGCCGTCCTCGGTCACAGCAAAGTCGTTACGGGTAAGGCCGCCCACAATGGCGCCATTCTGGTCGGTCACGTTCACAAACATGTTGACCAGCTTGACGTCCATGCGGAAGGTGACGTCCTGTGCGGCAAGACCCATTGACAAGGAAGCGACCAGCGCAGACGTCAGAAGCCAGGCTGGCGACCTAAGGGTCAGCCGCCGCGATGTTTCGCCGGACAGATCAGGAGGCATCTGCAGCCTCCACGCCAACCCCCGGAGGAAACGGCTCGCCGTCTGCCCACACGGCGCCATCGACAAAGGTTTCCTTTTTCCAGATCGGCACCGTCTTCTTAAGCGTGTCGATCAGCCAGCGGGAGGCTTCGTAGGCCTGGGCGCGATGAGCGGAAGCAACCACGATGAGAACGCTGGTTTCACCCACCAGCAGGCGTCCGAGGCGGTGAACGATGGTGACATGGCGCACGCCAAACCGGGTGTGGGCTTCACGCGCCAGTTCGTCCATTTGTTTTGCCGCCATCTCCTCGTAGGCTTCATAGTCCAGATGCAAGGTATTGCGGCCGCGCGAGTTGTCGCGCACGATGCCGTCGAAAACCACCACAGCACCGTCTTCGCCACGCTTGGCGGCGGCGACCAGATTTCCGGCGGCTATGGGATCGCGGGTGAGGCTGACTGCGCTCGGGACCTCGTCCAAAGCGCCCGCTGGACGCGAAGTCCCGCCTGAGACGGGCGGAAGCAAACCCACCTCATCGCCGTCGTGCAACGCCTGGGCGGCTGTAGCATACTCGGCATTCACGCTGACGGCGATACCGCGCAGCTTTGCGGCGTCGTGGCGCGTTCCCAGTTCCACAAGCAAATCCCCGACGGTCGAGCCCTGGGGTAATTCGACCGGGACAGGATGGGAGCCGTAGGAATCTTTTAATACGCCAAAGGCAAGCACTCGCACCGTGATCATCAGAAGCAGCATACAGCCTGTTGCTTAGACGCGGGAGGCGCGAATCGGTCGATGCAGCGAGGGACGGAATGCGGATGAATCCGGCTCACCGCTGTCAAAGCGCGTCCGGCTTCCTAAATCGCGCCGGCAGGCCGCGCAAGCCTGCCGTCATCGTCCATACCTGGGATTCCGGCGTCACAGAGCCGGCGCGCTTCTCAACCCACCCGACCGCAAAAGTCAGTACGAATAAGATGACGGTGCCGGAGTTGTCTGAAACGAGAAAGGCGATTGCTCTGAAGCCTGCTGATTCGATGGGGCAAGCGAGTCAACAGAAGCAAACGGCTTCAATGCCTCGATAACTTTCTCGATGCGCTCTTTCCGTGCGCGCAGTTGTTCAAACTCTCCAACTATCTCGGTAAGTTCCGAGTTTGCCTCTTCGAATGCAAAGCGATAGACCTCTTGTTTCATCTTTCCCTCCAGGCCGGTAGAATAACATGGTGTAAATTTTGTCAACACAAAACTTTCTGCAACTTTCATGCTATCTCATGGATAATGTTACCGTTATCTAACTCGTCAATACTGAATCCACCAATTTCAATGTGAACATGCAGCAAGCTATGTGCGCGCCGCCCGCGTATTCATTACACAAAAGCATCGTTCCCAAATTGGTTGGAGGCCCAAAGTTATACGAAGATGTAACTAAGTATCTGTCCTGTAAGTTAGCGTTACAATCAGACTCTATGCGGCCGTGCACATCATTGAGTTATAAGTCTCGCAAAATCCAGGCGACCGTCGAGCGGCATAGGATCGTCTAACCTGATCCAACGCCCATCCTTGCTGCGCGGACCTGACCATGCGGCTTACGTTGAGCGTCGTGCCGGCCTCTCGAAAAGACCGCGCACGTCGCTCAACCATGAACTCCAACCCGCCCGCTGCACAAAAAACCACTGCTGATCGCGTTCCCCATCGCCAAACGGGGAATGGCGAAAGACTAAACCGCCGGCGCCATTCCTTCGCGCTTTTGGCTCCAGCCCCACAGAACGCTCTCAATCCGCCGCTGGAAGGGATCCGACGATGACGATTCCGGGGCATATTGAACCGGTTCCGGGGTCGCGCTCGCGGAATACTCCACCGGTTCGAGAACCGGTTCGGGGGAGGGCTCTGAGGCGTGCTGAACCGGTTCAGGAACGGCGTTCCTGGACTCGTGGATGAGGTACAGTGACGGATCGGAAACCAGTTTTTCCGCGACCGAGTCCGTTGCATACAGTTCGACTAGCGGCTTGAGAGCCTCCACAACCTTTTCAATCTTTTCCTTCTTGAGGCGCAGCTTTTCAAACTGATCATAAAGGTCAAGGAGTTCAGCACTCGCCTGTTGATAAGCGGTACGAAAAGTGTCTTGTGTCATGGTCTCTCCAGAGGCGTAGTCTAGCACGTAACCAAAAAGTGCAATAAGAAAGTACCTGTAAATCAATTACCTAGGTAATGGGACGGAGCACGAGCCAGATTCATTGTATGTATTTCATACAAAATAAGTAAAGAGTCGCCCTTCTCATCGACTCAGTTCGTAAAATCATCGGAGATCTGGGATTTTCCTGCTTTTATTCGGTATGCTGCCTCATGCTGATCGGACTTTAGTAACCTCATAGCCGGGCGTGGTGTTCTCTGCCGACACAGGGCCAATTCCGGGCGGCGAAAAAGCCGCGACGATTCAAGCACTCATTGGCTCCGCGTTTCCGCCACAGCCAGCTTCTCTTCCACCGGTTCGACCCGAACTTTGCTGATGCGGCGGCCCTCCATCTCCACCACCGTCAGCCTGCGGCCTTCGAAGATGACGCTCTCGCCGGCTTTGGGGATGTGGCCCAGGCGCATCAGCAAAAAGCCGGCGAGTGTCTCCACGCCTCCCTCGCGAGGCAGGCTCCACTGTGTCTGCGTCTCCAGATCGCGCAGGTTCACGCCGCCATCCATCAGCAGCGCGCCCGAAGCCGTAGTCAGCACCGGCAGCTCCGGGTCATCGAATTCGTCTTCCAGTTCGCCCGTCAACTGTTCGATGGCATCCTCCGCGGTCACCAGGCCCACCGTCGATCCATATTCGTCCACCACAATGGCCAGTTGCCGTCGACGCTGCTGGAAGTCGCGAATCAGGTCCAGGACCGTCTTGGTCTCCGGCACAACCAGTACGTCGCGCATCACCTGGCTTAGTTTCAGCTCGACAAACGCGGGAGCAGCCCGATCGGGTTGGGCCTGCCCCGAGGGAGCGCGCTGCGCCGAAGGCCGGAAGAAAATCAGCCGGGCCAGGTCCTTGGAATAGACCACCCCCACAATGTGTTCCGGACCCCGCGTTTCGTCGTAAACCGGTACGCGAGAATACTTGTGTTCGATGACGCGGGCGCTGGCTTCTTCCACCGGCATCCCGGAGGGCAGCGAGAAAATCTGCTGGCGCGGCGTCATGATCTCGCGGATGGGCACATCGTCGAGCTCCAACGCCCGGTGAACAATCGTTTCCTGAAACGGTGGAAGCACGCCCATTCGCCGCGCCGCCGTGGCAATCAACTTGAGCTCTTCCGGCGAGTGAACCGCCGCCCGCTCGGTCATGGGTATATCAAACCCCCGCAACACCACGGCGGCGGAGCTCCTCAGCAGCCGCACCGCGGGCCGGGCCAGCGCCATAAACACCAGCATCGACGGAGCCACGGCCACTGCCAGCGCTTCAGCGCGCCGCAGCGCCAGCGACTTGGGCACCAGCTCGCCCACCAGAACCTGCATATAAGTGATGAACGCAAAACTCAGCGCGACCGCGACCAGGTGAGCGTAGACCTGGGCATGAGGCGGTACCTGGGGCAGCATCCGCATCCATCCAACAAAGACGCTGGCGGCCAGCGGCTCGCCGATCCAGCCCAGCGCCAGCGAGCAGAGCGTTACTCCCAATTGCACCGCGGGCAGGAATTCGTCCAACTGGTGCTGCAAACGGCGCACAGTCCGCGCGCCCGGCACACCGGCGGCCATCATCTGCTCTATCCGCGTGTCGCGCACGCTGACCAGGGCAAACTCCGCGGCCACGAAGAATGCGTTAGCCAGGATCAGCAGTATCACGGCGACAAATTGCAGCAGCGGCAAACCGTGCATCTCGCCTGTGAGCATAGCATTTAGCCGTACTAGCGAAGTCGGCGGAGCCAACGTGCTTGCACGCGGTGCCGATTGGGGCGACCCGGTCTGGATCTCCATGAGCCGCAGCGAGAAAGCTCCGCTCCCCTTAACCATGTGCATTCGCTTGATTCCAACGGAACCGAGCCGCGTCAAACTGCGTATGAACCAGCAGCGGACGAGCGCTGCAGGCCCACCGCTCATTGCAACCGGGTTCTCTCATCGACTCATTCATTCATTCGAGAGCGCGTTGCTCTCTGCACGCTTGGGGAGGTACGTTGTGGCAGCATCGCGCAAAGGCAAACGGTTCTGGATCTGGTTAGGCATCGGCGGGGTGCTGGTCGTGATGGTGTTGGGAATCATGGCGGCTCGCATGGTAAGAGGCACACAGATCGATCCCAACCGGCTGGCCAAGGTGCAGCGCGGAGACGTCGCGCGATCCGTGGTGGCCACCGGCAAAATCCAGCCCATCACCAAGGTCGAGGTCAAATCCAAGGCCTCGGGCATCGTCGAAAAGCTCTATGTGGATATCAATAACCGTGTCCACAAGGGGCAGGAGCTGGCGCAGCTGGACCGGGAAGAGGCTCAGGCACAGGTTGAGGCGCAGCGTGCCCAACTCGCCGCGGCTGAGGCCAATGTCACCACTTTCGAGGCCAATATTGAGCAGGATAAAGTCAACGCCGCCGCCCCCGATCTGCCCATGTACAAGGCAACGTTAGACCGCAACCTAGCCATGCAAAAAGAGGGCGTCGTGAGCCGGCAGGCTTTCGATGATGCCAATCGCAATTATCTTGCTGCCCTGAACAAACGCGACGCAGCCCAGGCGCAGATTGGCGTGGACACCGCGAAGCTGAAGCAGGCCCGGGCCCAGGTGATGCAAAACCAGGCCAGCCTCAAGCAGCTTGCGGAGCAGCTCAGCTACACCACCATCGTTGCGCCCATGGATGGCGTGATCCTTTCCCGCGATGTGGAGATTGGCGACGCCGTCAGTTCCATCCTCGTGTTGGGCTCAACTGCCACGCTGGTGATGACCGAGGGTGACGTCAACGAGGTTTATGTACAGGGCAAGGTAGACGAGGCCGACATCGCCCACGTCTACATGGGCCAGCCGGCGCGCATCAAGGTGGAAAGCTTCCGCGATCGCACTTTCAACGGCAAGGTGACTAAAATCGCTCCGCTCGGTGTGGAGAAAGACAACGTAACCACCTTTGAGGTCCGCGTCTCGATCGACAATCCCGGTGGAGAACTGAAGGCCAACATGACGGCCAACGCCGAGATTCTGCTGAACGAGCACAAGGGCGTGCTGACAGTGCCCGAAAACGCCGTCACCTACGACAACCAGAAAAATTCCTTTGTCGACGTTCCCGACAAGTCTCAGAAAGAGGGGCAGCGCAAAATCCCCGTCAAAGTGGGCCTCTCAAATGGATCAGTCACCGAGATCGTCAGCGGACTGAAAGAAGGCGACCAGGTCGTATTGCAGGAATAACCGATGCGATCAGGGTCCCGGGTTCAGGGATCAAAGTTCAGGGATCAGAGTCTGACCGCTGTTCAATAGAGCACAATCGTGTTCGAAAGCGGACACCGTTGAAACGCCTGGCCAGCGATAATTACGCCGCGAACCCAGGATTCATTGAGGTTTGCGCAGACTGGGGTTTGGCCGCAAGAATGCAACGCCAGAGGGCGGCAGAGTCGGAAGGACCACCGTCACTGTTCACTGACCACTGAGCGCTGTTCACTGATCCCTGACCCCTGAGTTCTGACCCCTGTCTTTTCACGAGACGAGGAACACGATGAAGCATCTTCTTTTCGCAGCAGCCGCACTTGCAATCGCAGCCCTTCCCGCGCTTGCCAATGAGGCCGCCTTCGATCGCAACCTCTCAGTCAACGGCCGCGTCGACCTGACCATTTCCACCGGCTCCGGCCACATCCATCTGACCCAGGGCCCGGGAAACGAGGTGCATGTCCACGGCCGGGTCAAATCCAACTGGGGAGGCAATGACGAGCGCGTTCGCGAGATCGCGGCCAACCCGCCGATCGAGCAGACCGGCAATATCATTCGCATCGGGGAGCGACACGAGAACTACCACAACATCAGCATCGACTATGAGATCGAGGCGCCGGCAAACGTGTTTCTCGTGGCAGGCTCGGGCTCCGGCGACATTACTGATGATGGCATCGGCGACACTGCCAAGCTCTCTACAGGCTCCGGCAGCATTCATGCCACCGGCCTGCAGGGCGGATTCACCGTCGATACGGGCTCCGGCGACATCTATGTCGAACAGAGCAGCGGCACGGGCGATGTGAAAGCCCAAACCGGCTCGGGCAAAATTGAACTGCGCGGTCTGCACGGCGGGCTGCGCGCCGGCACCGGCTCCGGCGACATCAAGGTGAACGGCACCCCCACTGATTATTGGCATCTTGAAACCGGCTCCGGATCCGTCGAGTTCTGGCCCAGCTCCGCCGGCTTTACGCTCGACGCGTCCACAGGCTCGGGTACGGTGCACACCGACCGCGAAATGCTCACCCAGGGCTCGACTGATCGCCATCACGTCACGGGCAAGATCAACGGCGGCGGACCTACCGTGCGCATCGAAACCGGCTCAGGCGACGTCCGCATTCATTAGTTTCCGTGCCCCATCCATGAATCGTTCTGTTATCCATGGGTGGGAAACCACAAATCCAAATCTGTGCGTTTTTGAAAGAGGCCCTCCCCCAAGGTTTCTTCCTCAGGCGAGGCAGCAAGTACCACTCCTGGGACGCCTCGCCTGTTCTTTTTCCCTCCCCCGACTTTTCCTTTCCCCTAACTCCCGGGGGGCGCGGCTCTTTAATCGGTCGCGCGATTCAATGCCGCCACCCGAAAATAGGGCTTGCTCTTCTCCGCGGGGTCCATTGTGAACTCCTGCTCCGTCTTCGCCGCATCATAATCCCGCCACAGCCAGATCATCTCCGCAGGAAACTCCGCCGCGCCTCCTCCTCCATTGTGCATTCCCTTCCCGAAGCTCAAGTGGAAGTCGTACTGCATCCCCTTCAGCGAATTGGCCATTTGAATGTTGCCCAAAGGCCAGCTTCCGTAGCTGTGAAATCCGAAGTGATCAATCTCCTCGTCGTTGGCCCCGTCTTCGAGCCACACGCGTACGTTCCGCTTCGGCTCGCGCAGCACCTTCTCCGGATAGTCTTGTCCGCCATCGGGATTAGCCGGATTCTCCTTCCATTGAATTGACGTGAAGCTTCCAATCCAACTGATCACGCGGCTGAACAAATCGGGCATCTGCCACGCCGCGTTGAAGCTGCAAATGCCGCCCGACGACCCGCCCGTAATGGCGTGGCTGTAAGCATCGGTTCGCAGGTTGTATTTTGCAGCCACCTCGGGAATGATCTCGTCGCGCAAAAAGCGCGCATAGCGGTCGCTCACCGTGTCATACAGCGTGCTCCGCATCGAGTCCTGCAGCGTGCGATGCCACTTCTCCGAGTACCCCTTCACAAAGTCATACGTCGGGGTGCCCGGCGATCCTGAAATATCCCCGGGATTGATAAATACGCAGATCATCACGGGAATTTTCTTCTCCGCGATCAGGTTGTCAATCACATTCAGCGCGGGATTGTTGCCGTTGCGGTCGATATATCCATGGCCATCCTGAAATACCATCAGCGCCGCGGGCATCTTGGGATCGTATCGCGCCGGGACGTAGATCCAGTAGTCGCTCTTCATCCCGTCGTAAATCTTGCTGGTGTGAACGATCATCTCCGACAATGTGCCTGTGGGAACGCCCGGTTCGAGATATGAGAGCGGCCCGAACGCAGGCAAATCCAGGCTGCCGCCGAAGTTCGCGCCCTTCACGGCATAGTGAAACTGATGCAGCTTGCCCACCGGCTCAACGTGCGCGACCGCATACCAGACGTGAGCACCCGATTCCTCCCCCGGAAGAGCTTCCATCGTCGGCCCCGCACCGTCATCAACCATCAGCAATGGAGCGGCGTCCGCTTCCACGGCAAAGAAAAACTCCGGCCCCCGCCCAACCCATGCGGTTCCGTCGCGCAATTGTTTCGCGTCAAACGTGCTTTCAATTCCGCCGCGAAGCGCAGGGCTGTGCGCCTTGGCCAGCGCAATGAGTTCAGGAGCCGTGAGCTTGTCCGCGCACCATGCCGGCGGACAAACGGCCGCTAGAAACACAAGGCAGAAAAGACAAAAACGAAGAAGTGAGCGCATGCGCAGCATCCTACATCATTCGTCAAGCACCGCGGATGAGAAGCACGGGCTCCCTGACCGCTGATCGCTGTCCCCTGCCCCCTGTAAACTGGAACCATGGTCCGCGTCTTCCGCCCGCTCCCGGTCGAATCGTTGAAGCTGCTGGTCTTCGACCTCGACGGCACATTGATCGATTCAGCGCAGGACCTCTGCAACAGCGTGAATGCCACACTCACTCACATGGGGCTTCCTGCGCTGCCCGACGAAGTGATCGCCGGTTTTATCGGCAACGGCGCGCTGATGCTGATGCGCCGCGCGATGGCCGCAGACAGCAACACGCCGGTCGATGAGCAGTTCCTGGCCAAGGCCTACGCCTTTTTCCTCGACTACTATCGCGAGCACAAGCTCGACTACACCTACGCCTACGAAGGCGTGCTCGAAGCGCTGGCCGCACTGCGCAGCGTCCACGACGAACCCGCCGCGCCCTCGAGGGCAATGGCAGTGCTGACCAACAAGCCGGTTCGCCCGGCACAAGCCATCTGCGAAGCACTCGGCCTGGCGCCCTACTTCATCAATATTTATGGCGGCAATAGTTTCGCCACAAAAAAGCCCGATCCCGCAGGCCTGTTGGCGCTGATGCAAGAGGCCGGCGCGCGCCCTGAAGAAACGGTCATGATCGGCGACAGCCAGGTGGACGTGCAAACGGCGCGCAACGCCGGCGCCTGGTGCATCGGCTGCACGTTTGGTCTCGCTCCCGGCAGCCTCGAGGTCATCCCACCCGATATCCTGGTCGATTCTCCTGCGGACTGGACGGACGCTCTCAGTCCTGCGAAAATTGACTTGGGACAGTAGCCAGCCAAACTGGACTGATTTAGTCGATAAAATCGCCGCCCGGTGCAGAGCGTTGAGCGCTGTGGCAGACGATGATGGTTTTCTGTGCGCGATGCCGCGTCAGATACCCGATGTTAATTGCATTTGCGTCCACTGGGCCACGGACGCGCGTCAAATCAATAACGACCTAATTCGCGCAGAAGCATCATTGGCACGTCCAGTTGTCTTCATCTTGTGTTTGCTTTGGAGATTCCGCATCATGCGCTTTTTTGCTTTGGCCTTTTTTCTCGTTTCGCCTGCCGTCATCTTTGTTTCCGCACCTTCGAACTCGGCCCCACCTGCAGCACCCTCCGTGCAGGGTGTAGTCGCCGACCCCACCGGCGCGATCGTTCCCGGAGCCGAGGTCGACCTGGTCGATCCGGCCGGAACCGTTGAAGGCAGCGCTCACTCCGGCGGCGACGGCAGTTTCCAGTTGACCGCACCCCACGCCGGCAGCTACACCCTGGTCGTCTCGGAGCCGGGTTTTGAAACCGTGCATAATCCCGTGGTGATTGCGCCATCGGCCGTCTCTGCAATCGGCGCCGCTTCCGCGCACACCTTTGCCACGCCGCTGCACATTATCCTGCCCATTGCCGCGGTGTCCACCAACGTGCAGGTCAACGCCGACAGCAGTGAAGACCTCACCGCGCCCGACGACAATCACGATTCCTCCGTTTTAAGTTCGAACGACCTCAAGTCGATGCCGATCTTCGACAACGACTACGCCACCGCCATGAGCGCCTTTCTCGACGACAGCGCATCGGGCACCGGCGGCTCCGGCCTCATGGTCGATGGTGTCGAAGCCAATCGCGCCACTATCTCCGCATCGGCCGTGCAGGAGGTCCGCATCAACCAGGATCCCTACTCCGCCCAGTACTATTGGCCGGGCCGCGGACAAATGGAAATCATCTCCAAATCCGCCGCCGACCGCTACCACGGCGAATTCAATTTCCTCTTCCGCGACTCCGCTTTGAACGCGCAAAACGCGCTTGCCCCGACCAAGCCCTTTGAACAGCGCCGCGTCTACGAAGGCCACGCCACCGGCCCTATCTTCTTCGCGCCCAAAAGCAGCTTTCTCGCCACCTTCAACCGCGCCGAAGAGGACCTCCAATCCGTTGTGAGCGCCACCGTGGCTCCCACACCGGGCGATCCTACCGGCGCATTCCAGGCCAACGTGCCGTCTCCCGCGCGCGACACGGAGTTCAGTGTCCGCACCGCGCACCAGTTCGGCGAACGGCACTCCGGTTATGTTCAATACAGCTTTCAGAATTGGACCGGCCAGAACCAGGCCGTCGGCAACCAGACCCTCGCCTCAGCCGGTATCAACGAGCAATACCGCGAAGACGACTTCGTCGCGCACCTTGATTCCACTCTCTCCGCCACTCTGCTCAATCAGATCTCACTTGTCGGGGAACACGATTTCAGTAACCACGCCAATGTTGCCGAGGCCCCGCGCATCTCAGTTTCCGGCGACTTCATCGGCGGCTCAGCCCAGAACGACTCGCTCAGCACCGAGTACAACATCCGCCTGAGCGACATGGTGACGTGGACAAAAGGGCGCCACATGGTCAAAGCCGGCATCGGCATTCCTCATATTGACCGACGCGCTTTTGACGACAACACCAACTCGCTCGGCACCTACACCTTCGGCCCTACGCTCGCCGCCGACGGCGTTACGGTTCTGCAAACTGCCCTGCAGAATTACGCCAACAACCTGCCCTCCGGTTTTTCGCAAAACACCGGTGACGTGCATTTCGTCTATCACCAGCAGGAAGCCGGCGCCTTCATTCAGGATCAGTTCAAGCTCAATCCACGCTTCTCCGTGACCCCCGGTCTCCGCTATGACTGGCAGAATTTTCTTGCCACGCGCCGGCTCGGTTTTGCGCCCCGCGTCTCATTCGCCTGGGTCCTTGACCCCGACGCCAAGATCGTTTTCCGCGGTGGAGGAGGCGTTTACTACGATCGCTTTGGGTCGGGCCCGCTTCTCGACCTCGCCCGCTACCAAGACGCGCGTCGCCGCTCCATCCAGTTCTCGCTTGATCCAGCGCAGGCACCTTCCACCGGCTGCGTTCCGATCACCAACTGCGAAACCATCACCGCGCAGCCGCCTAACCTTGCCGAACTCGCTCCCAACGCCCAAATCCCCTATCAGATGCAGTACGGCCTCTCCATTGAGCGACAGCTAGGTGAACACGCCACCGGCGTCGTCAGCGTTTACTCCGCGCGCGGCATTCATGAATTTCGCTCCGTCGATGTGAACGCGCCCACGTCTGACTCCGGCTACACCGTGCGGCCTGACCCGGCGCTTGGGCTTGTCCGCCAGATGCAGCCCGCGGGCTTTTTCGAGGGCAGCGGCCTCGACATCTCCTATCGTGGCCGTTTCAACAAATATTTCTCCGGCTTCGGCCGCTATACCTGGTCCCACTACGAGTCCAATACCGGCGGCATCAGCTGGTTCCCGCAGAACCAATATGACCCTAATGACGAGTGGGCCAACGCCAGTTTCGACCGTCGTCAGCGCGTCGGCGTCTATGCCATGTTCAATCGTGAAAGCGTATTCAACCTCTCCACTGGCATCTTCGCCAACACCGGCAGGCCGTGGACCATCCTCACCGGAACCGACGAGTACGGCGACTCGCTCTTCAATTCCCGGCCCGAAGGTGTCGCCCCCTACACTGAAACCAGCCCATCCTATGTCGACCTCGATTTGCGCTGGGGACACGATTTCGCGGTCACTCCCAACAAGGCCGAGGAAGCGCCCCGTCTGGGCTTCTCCGCCGCCGCCTTCAACATCCTTAACCACGACAATCCCTCCGCCATCGACACGGTGGAGTCCTCGCCTGACTTCGGCGATCCGGTCGGCGCCAACCCGCCGCGCCGTATTCAAATGGGCATGCGTTTCGAGTTCTAGCTACGGGCTGCGTGGACTGGGGAACCTGATGTTGTCATCCGCTTAAATCGGCTTGAGCGGGGTCGCTGACGAGGCCGTGATTGCGTTGAGTCGCCGCGACGGCGGCAGGTCACTTCCGCAGGTCGCGTTGATCCAATCGTTTGTCTTCAGTTCCTTTTTGCGGATGTATGCGCGCATCACCGTTTCATCCCCGCCGAGCGGGTACACCTTGTATCCCGCGCTGTATCCAAATGCAGGCCCACAAAATTCCAGTGGGACATAGTCTTTGCGATGCGATCGTTCGCGCCGCGAGTACCTGTATGCACTGCAGCCGCAACTCGTCGGTCATGCCGCCTGAATCCGGCTCCATGTCTTTCCTCCGGCAGCCTTCCGCGCGGAATTTCGCAACGTATTGGAACGCAAGAATTTATTTGATGCGAATCTCTGTTTCACAATATGAACCTGACAACGATGGGAACAATGTGAAAACGTCATGAACCTGACTTTGTGAATCCATCCACTGCATCAATTCATCAATAGTGCCACATGCATACGTGTACTCGCGGCGCGAACGACCCCACGCAGAGAACCTAACCGACACAAAGTTTCACGCTTGAATGGAGGATGAGTATGACTGTGCCCCCCAGGCCAAGGGCCATGACGATTTTCCTGAAGACAATCGCGGTGGCTATCCCCTTGGGATTGCTGACCGTTGGCGCCGGACTCCTCGCCGGGTGCGGTAAGAGCGTGAGTGCTTCTTCTCCAGGCCCAGCCCCCGCAATGAAAGTGACTGTGGTGAAAGCTGAGCCAGCCAATGTGCCGCTGACAGACGAATGGGTGGGCACGCTCGATGGTTATGTCAACGCTCAATTGCAACCACAGGCGAACGGGTATCTGATCCGCCAGGACTATCGCGAGGGCGCGCAGGTGGAGGAGGGCCAGGTCCTGTTCGAGATCGATCCTCGCCCGTTTGAAGCGGCGCTTGAGCAGGCGCAGGGACAGCTTGGTCAGGCCCAGGCGCAGCTTGCGCTCGCCCAGATAAACGTGAAGCGTGACACGCCTCTGTCCGAGGCCCATGCGATCGCCAGAAGCCAGCTCGACACCGAGATCCAGCAAGAGGCTCAGTCGAAAGCATCGGTGGAGACGGCGCAGGCTGCGGTTGCAAATGCTCAACTCAACCTCGGATTCACCAAGGTGCGATCGTTGATCACCGGTGTTGCCGGCCAGGCAACGACTCAGGTCGGCAATCTTGTGAACACCCAGTCGGTGCTGACTTCGATCTCGCAGCTCAATCCTATCAAGGTCTATTTTTCCATCAGTGACAGCGAGTATCTTGCCTTGACAAGACAGGTGGATGGAGCGGGCAGCGACCTGCTTCACAGCGCATCGAAGCTTCCCCTCACGCTGACGCTTGCCAATGGAGAAGTCTATCCCTACAAGGGCCATGTAGTTTTCGTCGATCGGCAGTTAAACACACAGACCGGCGCAATTCGAATCGCTGCTGCCTTTCCGAACCCGGGCAATGTGCTTCGTCCGGGCCAGTTTGGCAGAGTAAAAGCAGAGACTGCAATGCTGCACAATGCTGTTCTTGTGCCGCAAGATGCAATCACTGAGTTCCAGGGGCAAGAGCAGGTCTACACAGTTGGGAAAGACAACAAGGTCCATACGAATAATGTGACGCTCGGCCCCCAGTATGGCAATAGCTGCGTGATCGCAAGCGGACTCCCCGGCGGATCTCTCGTCATTACAGACAATCTTCAGAAACTTCGCGAAGGCGTGCCGGTTAATCCGCAGCTCACGAGCTACCAGGTGGCCGCGGCCTCTCAGCCAAAACCGGCGGGGAGGTAAACCATGTCGAAGTTCTTCATCCGCAGGCCCATTGTAGCCATTGTCATCGCCATCATCACAGTTGTGGTTGGCGTCGTTTCGCTGTTCACGCTGCCTATCTCGCAATATCCCGATATCGTTCCGCCGGAAATTCTGGTCACTGCCACTTACCCGGGCGCTGACTCCAAAACGGTAAGCCAGGCGGTTTCGACCCCGCTCGAGCAGCAGATGAACGGCGTTGACAACATGATCTACATGGACTCCGTCAGCGCCAACAACGGGGTCGTACAGCTGTTCGTGGATTTCGACGTCAAGACCGATCCCAATATCGACCAGGTCCTCGCCCAGCTTCGGGTTGATCAAGCCCAGTCTCAACTCCCGGCGGAAGTAGAAACAGCGGGGCTCACAGTGCAGAAGGCGCTCACGTCGCCACTAATGCTGGTCTCCGTCAATTCGCCCGGCGGCACGTTGAACCAAAACTTCCTGACCAACTTCGCCGTGATCAATCTTCAAGACCAGCTTGCTCGCGTGTACGGTGTCTCGCGTGTGCAGGTCTTCGGCGGTCAGTATGCGCTGCGCGTGTGGGTCGACCCGAATAAGCTTGCCAAGCTTGGAGTCACCGCAACTGACGTTATCTCCGCTATTCAGACTCAGAATGACGTCCATCCGTCGGGCCAGATTGGCGGCGAGCCAATTCCCCAGGGCCAGCAGTTCACTTACACCGTCCGCACGCAGGGACGCCTGGTCACCCCCAAGGAGTTCGGAGATATTATCCTCCGTGCCAATCCCGATGGATCGGTACTTCACCTGAGCGACGTCGCGCGCGTTGAGCTTGGGGCTCAGTCGTACGGTGTCTCAGCCCGCTACAACCAGGCCCCGGCGGGTGTGCTCGCGATTTATCAATTGCCTGGTTCGAACGCAGTCGAGACCGCCAAAGCGGTCAGACAGCGCATGAAGGAGCTCTCCGCAACTTTTCCACCGAGTATCACTTACAGCATTCCGCTCGATACCACGAAGGCAGTTACATCGGGTATCCACGAAATCTTGTTAACTCTCTTTGAGGCGCTTGGGCTGGTTGTAATCGTCGTCTTTATTTTTCTGCAGGGCTGGCGTGCCACTCTCATTCCACTGCTGGCCGTTCCGGTTTCGCTCATAGGAACTTTCATCATCTTTCCGGCGCTTGGCTTTTCCATCAACACACTTTCGCTTTTCGGGCTTGTGCTCGCGATCGGCCTTGTCGTCGACGACGCGATCATCGTCGTCGAGGCTGTCGAGCACCATATCGAAGAGGGTATGGATCCCAAGTCAGCCAGCGAGAAGGCGATGGAAGAGGTCGGCGGCCCGGTGGTCGCGATCGCGCTCATCCTGGCTGCCGTGTTCATTCCGACAGCAGCGATTCCCGGCATCACGGGACGCATGTACCAGCAGTTCGCAGTTACGATTGCGATCTCTGTGCTGATCTCGGCTTTCAATGCATTGACCCTGTCTCCAGCGCTTTCTGCGCTTCTTCTCAAACCGCGACAGGAGGGCCGGAAGCAGAATCTGCTCGAAAAGGGGTTCGGACTTTTCAACAAGTTCTTCCGGCGGACTACCGACAGTTTCGTTCACACTTCCAGCGTTCTGATTCATAAGTCTGCCTTCGCCATGCTCGGCTTGTTGCTCGTTGGCGCCGCGGCCGTATATCTGGGCAGCAGCCTCCCCGGCGGATTCATCCCCACCGAAGACCAGGGCTACATGTTTCTCGCTCTGCAACTTCCCGACAGCGCATCGGCGCAGCGCACTGACGCCGCTGAACAGAAAATCACCGATGCTCTGCTGAAAACTCCGGGCGTCGAGGGCGTCATCGCAGTAAATGACTTCTCGCTCCTCACCCAGGTACAAAGCACCAACTCGGGCTTCTTCTTCGTAAATCTCAAGCCATGGGAAGTCCGCAAAAGTAAGGAACAGCAGCTCGAGTACATTCAGAACCATCTGCAACGGCAGCTTGCCGCCAATCCGGACGGGATCGCCTTTGCATTTCCGCCGCCATCCATTCCAGGCATCGGAACCTCCGGCGGTGTCACGATGATCCTCGAAGACCGTTCCGGCTCCGACGATCCGACCACCCTGACCAAGAGCGTCTTTACTTTTCTGGGGGCAATATCCAAGCGTCCTGAGATCGCGGCCGCTATCCCGTCTTACCAGCCGGCGGTTCCCCAACTCTACGCCGATGTGGATAAGGAAAGGGCCGTGGAGCAGCAGGTGAGTCTCTCCGATATCTACACCACGATGGAAACGTTTATGGGCGGCTATCTCGTCAATTACTTCAATCGATTTGGCCGGCAATGGCAGACTTACGTTGAAGCGGACGGCCCGTCGCGCACCAACATCGCAAACATCGATCAGTTCTATGTTCGCAGCGCCAACGGTGGCCAAGTACCGCTCAGTTCGCTGGTTACTGTCAAACGGACCACCGGCCCGGAGTTCATCTACCGATTCAATGAATACAATGCGGCGCAGCTGAATATCACCGGCGCGCCCGGATACAGCTCAGGGCAGGTGCGCAAGGCGCTCGAAGAGGTCTTCAGGGAGACGATGCCGCCCGGGGCAGGCTTCGATTATTCCGGCATGTCGTTCCAGGAGCAGCAGGCCGACAAGGGAGTCCCATCCTGGGCCGTGTTTGGGCTTTCGCTCGTTTTTGTATTTCTCATTCTGTCTGCGCTGTATGAGAGCTGGACCTTGCCGTTCAGCGTTCTGCTCAGCACCCCGGTCGCCATTTTGGGCGCGTACCTCGCGCTGCATGCCCGTCATTTCGAGAATGACATTTTCGCAACCATTGGTCTCGTCATGCTGATCGGCCTCTCCGCCAAGAACGCGATCCTCATCGTCGAGTTCGCCAAGACAAACTACGAACGGGGCGAAAGCATCTGCGACGCCGCCCTGGACGCGGCGCGACTCCGTTTCCGTCCCATCGTGATGACGGCCCTGGCATTCATCGTGGGGTGCATTCCGCTTTGGCTCGCCACCGGATCAGGTGCTGCCTCCCGTCGCATCCTCGGCACTGTTGTGGTCGGCGGCATGACTCTTTCCACCATCCTCGGATTGATCTTTATTCCCGTCACGTTCGCGGTGGTCGAGTTCCTCTCACACCGTTTCGTGCGCGGAGGCAAAGGCACGACGATGGACTCGATCTGCGGCCCTGGAGCGCCATCCGAGGAGAAAGGTGGCGCAGTCGTGGCCCACGCACGCGCTGAAGGGGGTCACGCATGAAGCGCATTGGGCAGATTTCGCATTTCGGACTTCTCGCTGTTGCGATGAGCTTGTTGGCCGGGTGCACCGTAGGCCCAAAATATGTGCGGCCGAATTCGACGGCGCCGACGAACTTCAGGGGCGCAGATAATACGGCAGTTTCAAGTGATGCCAAAGAGTCGCTTGGCGATGAAGAATGGGCCGCTGTGTATCGCGAACCGGAACTCCAGACGCTGATCCGCAAAGCACTCACCAACAACTATGATGTCCGCATTGCGGCGCGGCGCATTCTCGAGCAGCAGGCACAGGTCAGGATCACTCGCTCACAGCAGTTCCCCACCGTCACTGTTGGCGGAACCGCTATCGGCGCCACTTTGCCCTCTTCGCTCGGATCGCAGATTCCCAACCCGCTGGTCGAAGGATCGTTCGACGTTTCGGCTGCGTGGACGCCTGATTTCTGGGGTCTCTACCGCAGGCAGACAGAGGCCGCCCGTGCCCAGTTACTGGCGCAGGTATGGGCCCAGCGCGCAGTTCGTCTCACGGTTGTGGAGCAGGTGGTGACTGCGTATTTGCAGCTTCGCGCGCTCGATTCTCAGCTGGAAATCACAAGGCAAACGATCAAGGTTCGCGAGAACTCGGTTGAACTGACCAAGACGTTGGAGAGTGGAGGTTCGGTTCCTTTATCTGACGTGCGCCAGGCTGAACAGTTGCTTTACACGGCAACTTCCGAGGTGCCCCAGCTCGAACAGCAGATACAACAGCAGGAGAACGCAATCGAGCTGTTGCTAGGAGAGAATCCGGGCCCCGTTGTTCATACCGACCCGAATGCACTGGCACCGCCGCCGCAGAATCTTCCCACCGGCATACCTTCGCAGCTTCTTGAGCGACGGCCGGACATTGAACAGGCGGAAGCAACCCTCATTTCTGCCAACGCACAGATCGGCGTCGCGCGTGCGCAGTTCTTTCCCAACTTATCGATTAGCGGCTCGGGCGGAATAGGCGGCGACTCCTTTTCGAGCATTTTCGACCCCGCGGGAAAGACCATCTACGGCCTCGGAACGCTCACTCAGCCCCTCTTTGAGGGCGGCAAGTTGCGTGGCCAACTGCAGCTTTCACAGCAGACCAAAGAAGAGATGGTGTTGAATTATCAGAAAGCTATCGCGGGAGCATTTCGCGATGTCTCCGACGCCCTTATCGCTCTGAACAAGGAGCGAGCTTATCGCGAACAGCAGGAAAAGTTGGTTTTTGCCGCGAAAGATGCGACACGACTGGCGCGTATTCGCTACCAGGGAGGGTCGACAAGTTATCTCGAAGTGCTGACAACGGATTCAAATCTGTTCGCGGCTCAACTCAACCTCGTGAGTGCGCAGGAGGGTGAAGCGCTGGCTCTCGTTCAGCTTTATGGTGCGTTGGGCGGAGGCTGGCAGTCCTGATCGCCGCGACCGACGCACGCGAAAGCTAGAGCATTTTCGATTCAAGTGTTAACAGAACTCCGTGGCCCATCCTTTGTGCGCTTTTTGTACAAAGGATGGAAAGCCGCAGACGTTTTTCTCAGCCGTAAGCACTCAAGCCGAAAAACGCTTTAATCACGCATTGCGATACTCAATCGCATTTGCTACGCCACCTCCTCGCGGGCATCCCTCCAAATGTCAATCGATCCCTCCTGCGCATATCGATCAATCTCTTTCAGCTCTGCATCCGTGAACTGCAGTTTCTTCAGGGCGTCGAGAGAATTATCGAGCTGCTCCACGTTGCGCGCTCCAATCAATGCGGACGTTACCCTTTTGTCCCGCAGGACCCACGCGATCGCCATTTGAGCCAATGACTGCCCGCGTTGATGAGCAATGTCGTTCAGCGCCCGCACCCGCTTAAGATTCTCTTCGCTCAAGAAGTCCCTCTGAAATGACTGCCCTTCGTTCGCGCGCGAGTCCCCAGGCACTCCGTTCAGATACTTGTTCGTCAGCAGTCCTTGTGCCAGCGGAGAAAACGCAATGCAGCCGACGCCGAGGTCCCGCAGCGTGTCAAGCAGGCCTTTCTCCACCCATCGGTTCAGCATCGAGTACGACGGCTGGTGGATCAGGAGCGTGACTCCTTCGCTTTTCAGGATTGCCGCTGCTTCCCGCGTCCGCTCGGGATCATACGAGGAAATCCCCACATACAAAGCCTTGCCTTGCCGCACTGCCTGGACCAACGCGCCCATGGTTTCTTCTAAGGGAACATCCATGCTTGGCCGGTGCGAGTAAAAGATGTCGACATACTCGAGCCCCATGCGCGCCAGGCTTTCATCAAGTGACGCAAGCAGGTATTTGCGCGAGCCACCTATCCCATATGGCCCCGGCCACATGTCCCATCCCGCCTTGGTCGAAATCAGGAGTTCATTTCGATGGCTGCGAAAATCCTTACGTAGAATCTCCCCGAAGTTCTCCTCGGCAGACCCGTAAGGCGGCCCATAATTATTCGCCAGATCAAAGTGCGTCACGCCTCGATCGAAAGCCCGCTGAATCACTGCCCGGCCCGTCTCGAAGATATTGGCGCCGCCGAAGTTCTGCCATAGTCCAAGCGAAATCGGAGGTAGGACGATTCCCGATCGACCGCACCGCCTAAACGAAGCTCCTTCATAACGCATTGCATCCGCTACGTAACTCATCTGTGAAAGTTTCTCCTTCTTATACTGATCAGATGCTTCAGTTGGTTGCGTGCCCGCCATAGGCGAGCCTTTATTGCTGCCTCGGACACTCCCAGAACTTCCGCTGCCTCGCTCATTTTCAGACCCTCCACGTGGCACAAGTGAATGATCTGCTGCAACGGGGGCGAAAGTTTCGACACGTGTTGCATCAGGAATCCATGGAACTCCGATTTGATGCATTCATCTTCAGGGCTTGGCCTGTCGTCCGCCAGTCTGTCTAACAGACGAGAGTCCTGCTCTTCATTCAATTGTTCATCCAATGATACGTGGGGCTGACGGGGCTTTCTACGCAACTGCGTCAGAGCGCTGTTCGTCACGATGGTGGTTAGCCAGGTCGTCATCTTCGCCGTCCCCTTGAACTGATGCAAGTGACTGTAAGCGGACAGGAGGGCATCCTGCACTGCATCTTCAGCGTCGTGCGGGTTGGGCACGTAGCGATGGGCCCTCCTGTAAAGCATGGGTTGATGGCGAGAAACAGCGTCCGCAAATTCCTCCCTGCCATGCTGGAGAATCTGGGCGGTAGAGGTCTGCTCGTTTCCGATGTCGGACGGTTGCACTGGCATGTGACTATTCCCCTCTCTGCCATCTAAAAAGCACGTCGACTGCCAAAAATCCCGACACAAGTTTGCCTGTCGTTTCAGCGATATACTTCAACCGGGGAGGAGGCGGGTCTCGCGGAGTCCGGCTCACGCGTCGGACATTCGACGCGGCGTCCACCCTCCGACAGCCCTCGGACTGGAACTCGCGTATGTTGCCTCAAGGCGATTCGACCGTGTTCGTCATCGACGACGATGTCGAGGTGCGAGCCTCCATACAGGGCTTGCTCAAGGCAGCGGGATTGCAATCCGAATCCTTCGCAACTGCGGAGGATTTTTTGCTTAACAACAAGGAACCGAATGGGCCGAGTTGTATTGTTCTGGATGTGTCTCTTCCGGGAGTCAGCGGTCTGGAGCTTCAGCGGAAGCTGGCAGATGCCGGCGTGAGCATTCCCATTATCTTCATCACCGGATACGGCGACATTCCGATGACGGTGAAGGCAATCAAATCGGGTGCGGTGGAGTTTCTGACCAAGCCCTTCGTCGATCAGGATTTATTGAACGCGATTCAGCAGGCCTTCGAGCGCGACCGCGTCACGCGCCACCTGCGGGGCGAGCTTGCCGAGTTGCGAAAACGCTATGAGTCGCTGAGTACGCGCGAGCGCCAGGTTATGGGTTTGGTGGTTTCCGGCATGCTCAACAAACAAGTCGCGTTTGAGCTCGGGACCAGCGAAATCACGGTGAAGATCCAGCGCGGTCACGTAATGGCAAAGATGCGGGCGGAATCACTGGCAGACCTCGTCCGAATGGCCACCAAGCTTGATCTTCCGGTGAACAGGCAGAAATAGAATGCCGCCGCTGCCGAAATATGACGACCTCTCGCAGTCTGACAACCGGCGCGACGGCTTCGATGTGATCGACTTTACGAGTCTTTTTAGTGAAAGAGATTTCGAACATGACTCCTCCGGAAACGATGCTTAGGGCCGCTGGATCGACAAGTTCGATAGCACAACGCTATGGATTGGCCTTGATCTCCGTCGCGGCCGCTCTGGGCTTGGAAAGTGCGTTCGTACACTTCCAACTGCCGCAGACCTTCGGTGCATTTGCTCTATCGGCGATTGCTCTCACCTTTTGGTACGCCGGCACCAAACCTGGCATTCTCGCGGCTTTGCTGTCGTCCGTCGTCCGCGACTTTCTCTTCGATCCCCATACCAGCACCGAGTCCCGCATCCTGTTCGACCTTGTGTTTTTGGTCTTTGCATTACTCATGACGCAGGTTGTGCGGGGACGAAATGAGCTTCAACTCAGAGTCACTGAGCGAACGGCGGAGCTGACTCAAATGAATGACAACCTCAAACGTGAAATCTATGACCGCAACCGAGCCGAATATCTGACCGGCCAGGTGTTTGAGAGTTCACCGGATGGCATATCGATTATCGGAACTGATTACAGATATGAACGAGTCAACCCCGCGTATGAGCGAAAGTGGAAAAGGCCTGTCGAGAGCATCGTCGGAATGCATGTAGCAGATCTCTGGGGCAAAGAATTGTTTGAGAATAAGCTCAGGACCTACCTGGACCGGTGCTTCGCGGGAGAGGATGTAAGCTTTGCGGATTGGATCGATGGTACGCTTGGACACCGGTACTTTGCTATCAGTTATTCACCTTTATGGTCAGGGCATCAACGAGTTGAGGCCGCGCTTGTCATCGCTCGTGACTTAACAGAACATGCGCTGGCTTCAGAAGCACTGCGCCAAGCTCAGGCGGATTTGGCCCACGCAAGCCGGATGACCACCATGGGAGAGCTGACAGCCTCTCTGGCGCACGAAGTAAATCAGCCGATTACCGCCGCTATCAACGGAGCGAGCACCTGCGTACGCTGGCTTACGCGGGATAAACCGGAATTGGAAGAGGCGCGTGAAGCTGCATCGGGAGTCATTCAAAATGCCAAGCGTGCGGCGGATATCATCAACCGCATCCGTTCGATGTCGAAAAAGGACGAGTCGAAGCGGTCCCCGATCGACGTCAATGAGCTCATTCGAGAGATCATTCTGCTCCTCCGGAACGAAACCCAAAGGCACTCGGTTTCGGTCCTGACCGACCTGGAAACGAATCTTCCCAATGTCACGGCAGACCCGGTGCAAGTGCAGCAGGTCATGATGAACCTCATCATGAATGGCATCGATGCGATGAAAGATGTCGGTCATGCCCGCGAACTCACCATCCACTCGCGACGAGCGGGCGATAACGAACTGATGATTTCGGTGGGCGATACCGGCGTGGGGCTTCCGCCGCAACAGGCTGACCGGATATTTGATGCCTTCTTTACCACCAAATCCGATGGCATTGGCATGGGTCTTCGGATCAGCCGTTCCATCGTTGAATCGCACGGCGGCCGCCTGTGGGCGGCCAACATCCCTGGGCGAGGCGCGAGCTTCTCCTTCACTCTGCCCTCCGCAGTCGAGTCACGGAAATAACGCGCGCCTCACCGCCGGCCTTCATACGAACGTATGATTGCGCCGGATTTCTGCAAGGAGCATAGTTTGATTATGAGCGGCGATGAGGAGAGCAAATTCGTAGCGATCGTAGATGATGATGACGCGGTGCGCGGCACATTACGTGAGCTGCTGAGAGCCGCTGGATTCTCTTCACGAGCATTTGAGTCGGCAGAAGAATTCCTTGGGTCGGGCCATCAACAAGGAGCGGCTTGCCTCATCACTGATATTCGCATGCCGGGAATGTCCGGCCTGGAATTGCAGGCCAGGCTGAATGCTGAATGTTGCAGAATCCCGACGATCTTTATCACGGCACACGGCGATGAAGAAATGCGGTTCCGGGCCATGAGGGCAGGCGCCGTGGAGTTCCTGCCGAAACCTTTCGATGATGAAGTCCTGATCGAAAGTGTGCGTGCGGCTCTCGACAGTTAGGTCGAGGATGAAGGTACACGATGAATAAGAGGTTTACCGTGGCGCCACCCGACGAGTGCGGCTGCAGTGATCAAGAATCTCGCCCGCGCAGATTTGAGCAGATCATTGGCGACAGTCCTGCGCTGGAAGCGGCTCTCGACGGGGTTAAACGCGTAGCGCCGACAATCTCTACAGTGCTGATCCAGGGTGAAACGGGCACGGGCAAAGAACTGATCGCACGCGCGATCCATAACATCAGCCCGCGATGTGGTCGCCCATTCATCAAACTGAATTGCGCTGCCATTCCTCTGGATCTTCTGGAAAGCGAGTTGTTCGGCCACGAAAAGGGCGCATTCACGGGCGCCATAGCGCAAAAACTTGGCCGGTTCGAGTTAGCCAACAAAGGCACCCTCTTCCTCGATGAGGTCGGCGATATTCCGCCGCCGCTGCAACCCAAACTCCTGCGCGTATTGCAAGAACAGGAATTCGAACGCCTGGGCAGCGGTCAGACTCACCAGGTGGATGTCCGGCTTATCGCTGCAACTCATCGCGACTTGGCAGAGATGGTCAGAAATGACCAATTTCGCAGTGATCTCTACTTTCGCCTGAATGTATTTCCGGTCCAGTTACCGCCGTTGCGAGAGCGGCGTGAGGACATTCCTGCCCTGGTGGCACATTTTGTCGAGATTCTTGGTCGGCGGGTAGGCCGGCAGATCGACCATATTCCTCCAGAAACGATGTCGGCCCTCATTTCGTATGATTGGCCGGGCAACATCCGTGAACTGCAGAATTTGATCGAGCGCGCCGTAATCCTGTCCGATAATGGTGTGCTTCCGAATCCTCTGCTGACTGTTGGAACGCAGCGCATTAGTGTGGCTCCAACCCCAACTACTTTCATTGATTCCGAACGCGCCTTGATTTTGCGCACGCTTGAAGCAGCTGGCTGGGTAATCGGAGGACGAGATGGCGCAGCCGCCAAACTTGGCCTGAAGCGAACTACGCTGATCTACAAAATGCAGAGACACGGGATTTCTCGGCCGTCCTTCGATCGAGATCCTGATATGAACGATCCGTCAGAGCAAACTCCGGGCTCCCATCCGCACTGGCAGTGACCGCAGAAAATGAGTTACCCCCGCTCCGCATTTCGCGGCAAGCGTACTTGGGCCAATCTCCAAATCGGCCCCTTGGTAGCTCGTCGATACCGGCATTTGGTCAATTCTAAAGCACGTCAATTCAAAAGCCCCTGCCAGACATCCATCGCGGCGTGGTTGCGTTCATAGACGGGACTGTCTGCCGCAAACAGACTTAAAGCGAACTTGCGAGCCCTCACCAGCTCATGCAAAGAGCACCCCAGGAGACTCTGACACTCTTCGTCCGATAGTCCTTCAAGTACCGACAAGACGAAGACAAATCGTTCGAATTCGCTGAGTGATACAACGACCGCAAAAGGATTACTTGTTCCCGATATTGCCGGCACAGCGCTGGCGAAGTACTTGCCGGCGCCCTTTTCCGGGACCGGCCTGATCATCTGAACTGCATACCTCACAATCGCCTCTCTCGCCCAGCAACATGGATCCTCTTTGCGTAAGCCGTAACTGCCGATTTTTCCTAACCCACCAGCAAAACATTCCTTCCCTTTATCGGTGTCTCCGGTCAGGAGCAGTGCGAGCAAATACAGACTGTCCATTTGTTGGTCGAACATCTTGAAGCAATCGGCGACCGCTGCGTATGGTCTAACTCTGTCCTCTACCGACGATACTTGTGCCAACATAGTCCACCTCTTCAGTTCTCGATATACCTAATAACCCGATCCTTTATCGGCGCGTCACGTGCGCACGCGCCGACGCAGGGCCGTTCATCTCCCAATCCGCACTATTTTGTAAAAAGGCCTATGTGCTGCAGATCGTGGTACCGCTGTCTGATCTTGGCCCGCCTCGCGGCCTTGTTCGCGATCAGGCTTACCTTTTGCTGCTCAATCTCCTGAGCATTACGCGATTCGTCCTGAGTTTTTTCGATTTCATTGGGCATTTGACTTCCTCCTTCGATTGCAATAAAAGCAATTGGAATGCCAAAGTTGCACCAGAAAGAGTTGACTGCGGCGATCACCGCTTTCGACGCCCGAACTATAGATAAGACAGTGTTTTCGTAACGTCTGAAGAGAGTCCTTGCGATCCTAGGCATCAAGATGGAATCGCATGCTTCCCATGTCGCCACGTACCATCCGTCGCCCCATGTCAAGCCTCCGACAGGAACCAGCCTTGGCGGAGTATCTCGATCCTCAGGATCCTGCCCGCAAAGTCGATAGAAATTGCTGATCTAAACAAGGCACCTGGGGCCTTGCAGGCGCCAGACTCCCCGTGCCTGTTTTTTTTAAAGAACCGTACATCGGCCGCAAGCGTACACTGTTGGCGAAGTCGGATTTTCAGCCCGCTCCTGTATTCCCTGACGGAACTTTCCTCGGGAGATTCCCGTACAGACTGGAGAGACGCCACGATGAGCCACCGCTTCCTCACAAATCTCCTGTTGTCAGCGGCTCTGGTATTTGCCGCCGTCCCCGCCCATGCCAACCGCGACGAGGTCCAGTTTGGCAGCAATATCGTCGTGCCCGCGGGCTCGTCGGTACACGACGCGATATGCTTCTTCTGCAGCGTGCATGCGGAAGGCCCCATCGACCACGATGTCGTGGTCTTTTTCGGCAACATCCATATCGCCGGCCACGCCAACCACGACGTGGTCAACTTCTTCGGCAACGTGCGCGCTGATGACGACGCCACCATCTCTCACGACCTGGTTAGCATGTTCGGCTCCATCGACCTCGGCCATAACGTCTCTGTAGGCAACGACATGGTAGCCATGTTTGGTTCGGTTCATGCCGCCGATTCGGCCACGGTCACGGGGAACCGCGTCGTGCAGCCCGCCTGGCTCCTGTTGATTCCGTTGGTTATTCTCGGCTCGATCATTGTCGGGATTGTGAGCCTGTTTCGGAGCTATCGCCGCCGTCAGATGTTCAGCGGCTATCCTTATCCTCCGCCGCCTCGGTTCTAGGGCTTGCGCACCGGCCCTCAGCCGACGCTGTAGGCTAGGCTAATGGGTTCCAACCTGGCTGCTTCTCGCGCCCCTTGCGCATCGTCATCCCCGGCGGCAGCGGCCAGGTCGGCAGGTGCTGGCGCCGTACTTTCAGGAGCGCGGCCATCACGTCACGGTGCTCACGCGCGGCCCGTACACCGCGCCCTGGCAAACCGTTCATTGGGACGGCGAGCGGACGGCCCCTGGATCGAAACGCTCGAGGGCGCCGACGTCTGCATCAACCTCGCCGGCCGCAGCGTCAACTGCCGCTACAACGCGCGCAACCGGGAGGCGATTTACCATTCGCGCATCGACACCACACGCCTGCTCAACGCGGTGATCGCCCGGCTCGCCGACCCGCCGCGCGTATGGCTCAATGCATCCACGGCGACCATCTATCGCCATGCTCTCGACCGTGACGATGGATGAGGCCACCGGCGAGTTCGGCGGCTACGAAATCATTTCGCAACGCCGTCGCGCGCCCGAGACGTGGAACTTTTCAATTCAGGTGGCGAAGGATTGGGAGCAGGCATTCTTTGAGACACACACGCCGCGCACGCGCAAGGTCGCGCTTGCGCATCGGCGATCATCTTCAGCCCCACGCCGGGCAATGCCTTCGACGATCTTCTCAATCTGGTGCGCGTTCGGCCTCGGCGGCACGCCAGGGCAACGGCCGCCAGTTCGTCTCCTGGATTCACGAGTCCGATTTCGCCCGCGCCGTCGAGTTCCTCATCGACCATGAGGAGATGACGGCCCGGTCAATATCGCCGCGCCCAATCCGCTGCCCAATCGCGAGTTCATGGCAGCGTTGCGCGAAGCCTGGGACATGCCCAACGGACTTCCCGCTCCCGCGCGCCACTCATTGAAGATTGGCAGCGTTCTTCCTGCGCACCGAGTCGGAACTCGTGCTCAAGAGCCGCCGCGTCGTTCCCGGGCGCCTGCTCGAGGCCGGCTTCGAGTTCGATTTCCCCACCTGGCCTGAGGCCGCCGAAGACCTGGTCCGCCAATGGCGCCACCGCGACGACTGATCCGCAGGCGTGGACCCCTGATCCCTGATCACTGATCACTGTTCTTTCGGCGTAATCTCCGTCACCGGCAGATCCCAGTGCGCCAGCAGAATCTCAAATCTCCGCTGCTCTTCCCTTTTGTACGTCTCCTGATCCGGCCATAGCTGCTTGATGAATGCCTCTTCATCGGGATTCGTGGTGGTCGCGACCGTCGAGTTCTTGTAGCGAATGGTCACTCGATAGTCCCAGCGGCCGTCTTCGGTGGTGTGGTAGGCCGGCGACTCGATCTTGAGCTGAGAGCATGCGCCCCGTGGATACGATCTTCTTGAGCAGCGGATAGTGGTTCTTGAGGAACAGCTCGAGAAACTCCTGCTGATGGCCCCACTGCACCTTGTAGTAGTACTCGACGCTGTACGGCTGGCCGGCCCCGCCCTGCGGCGGCGCACCCTGCGCCATGAGCGGAGCAGCAAACCCTCCTGCAAACACCACGGCCAAAAGAGCCAAAAGCATCTTGCGCATAAAAACCTCCACGGTACAGTTGGTTGACATTGTACCGTGGAGGAATTGTAAGTATTGGTTGGGTTACGTTCGTTGGGTTGAATCGAGTTCGTAATTTTTGGGTTGAGTAAAAGGTTTCTTGTTTCCACGGCGGCGATGGTTGAGCCGCCGTGGCTATGACGATGCAAACAAATAATGAATCAAGTTACGCGTTATAAATAGTCGATCAATTTACGTATTATAAACTCCTCGTGCTATAAACTCTCCTGCTTAGCAATGCGCGAAATCCTCAAGCGCGACGCGGTTGGGAATGGTGAGCACAGAGCCGTTGAACATGACCAGCCGGCGGCTCTTGAAGACGCTCAGGGTGCGCGTGACCGTTTCGCGCGAGGCGCCGATGAATTCGCCGATCTCTTCATGCGTCAGCGAAAAACGCAGCCGCGAGCCCCGCTCCGTTGTCTGGCCGTTGTCGCTCCAATCGAGCAGCAGCCGAGCCAGTTTCTCCGGCGCTGTCGATGCCAGGCCCACGGTGCGCAGTTGCACGCAGGCCATGCTGTACTGACGGCTCAACTCCTCCATCAGTGTCTGGTACACCTCGGGATGGTGCGCAACAAAGTTGAGAAAGTCTTGCCGGCCGATCGGAGCGATCTTCGATGGATAGAGGGTCTCGGCGGTCATCTCGTACGGGTTGCCGGAGAGAACCGAGGAAAGCCCGAGAATATCGCCCTTCCGCGCGATGCTCAGGCTGAGGCGCCGGCCGTCGGACGAGTTGATCGAGAGCTTCACTTCTCCCTCGAGCACCACGAACACGCCCCGAGCCTCCTCCTTCTCTGAAAACAGAATCACGTTGGCCGCGTACGACGACGGAAATTGAAGAGACGCCAAATCCTTAAAAGCTGCGGGGGACAACTTCTTGAAAAACTCGCCTGTGCGTTCAACCTGAATGCTGCGATTGCCAACTGCACTAGGCATCGTTGCCATCTTCCGCCTCCTCTGAGTTATCTGTACTCTTCTTGATTACTTCGGCTAGATATTGTGTCCACGGTGTGCTTGCCACGAACTCGGCTTCCGTCTCGGCGTATATATCCTTCAGGATCCGTTCCCCGTCTGCATCCGCATACGTTACGTGGCGCAGATCGATCGATAGCTTTCTTGAAGCGATGCGCGGAGCCGTTTCCACCCAGACCCGGCTGAGTTCTTCAGCCCAGGGCCCCGCGACGCGCCCTTCCAGCTTGATTGCTACTTCTTCCTGCTGTTCTTGAATCGTGATTCTCAGCATCTTGCTGGCCCATCCTGCGCCACGCCCTCTATAAGGCATGTGGCGGGCCAAACTTATCGCCGCAAAAACCACGCGGCGTTGCTGACTGAGAACAAACGAGTTAGCTCAGTGACAAATCAAAATTGCAGGAATTGGCGAACCGAAGGTGACGAAGGTGACGATGACGATATCTCGTCACCGAGACTACATATAGTCACTTCGTTCGATGCCGAGCTTCTTCAGCTTGGAATTTAATGTAGTTCGTTTCAGGCCCAGCCGGGCAGCAGCGCCGTCGTCGCCGCCGATCTGTCCCTTGGCTTCGCGCAGCACGCGCAGGATGTGTTCCCGCTCGGCGGTTTGGAGGGTCGGGCTCTCGGCCAATGCGCTTCTTCATTCGCGGCACTTGTCTCCAGCTCTGCCAGAGGAACATAGAGCACTGAACCCCGCGTCAGGATCACCGCGCGCTCCAGGAAGTTCTCGAGTTCGCGGATATTGCCCGGCCAGGGCCAGCGCACCAGCGCTGCCATGGTCTCGCTTGGAATCGTCTCGATCGTCTTGCCCATGCGCCGGCTGTGCGACGACACAAAATGCCGCACCAGCACCGGAATATCGCCGGCCGCTCGCGCAGCGGCGGAGAGAAGATCGGGAACACCTTCAGCCGGTAATACAGATCGCTGCGAAACTCCTTCTCCGCAACCATCTTGGCCAGGTCGCGGTTGGTGGCCGCGATCAGCCGGACGTTCACCGGGATCGGCCGCGGTTCCGCCCAGCCGCTCGATCTCCCGCTCCTGCAGTGCGCGCAACAGCTTCGGTTGCAGATCGAGCGGCATTTCGCCGACTTCGTCCAGAAACAGCGTGCCTTCGTGTGCCAGTTCCAGCCGGCCCAATCTTGCGCGCAATGGCTCCGGTGAACGCGCCCTTCTCGTGGCCGAACAGCTCGCTCTCCAATCAGTCCCGCCGGAATCGCGGCGCAATTCAGCTTGACGAAGGTGCGCTCACTGCGTGGGCTGAGCCGGTGAATCGCGCGCGCCAGCAGTTCCTTGCCGGTCCCGGTCTCGCCCTGGATCAGCACCGTCGCGTCGGTGGGCGCCACGGTCTCAATCTCCTTGAGCACCTGGCGCAGGCCGGCGCTCTCGCCCACAATGTCTTCGAAGCGGTTCTCCAGGTTGATCTCTTCTTCCAGATACTGCTTTTCCTGGCTCAACCTGTCGCGCAACTCGGCAATCTGGCGAAACGCCATTGCGTTGCTCACCGCCATGGCCACCTGGTCCGCCACCTGGGTCAGCATCTCCGCCTCATGTTCGCGAAAGGCACCCTCTATGCCGGCTCGCAACCGTGATGGTTCCGACGCCTCGCCGCGATTGATCAGCGGCACCCAGCAGACCTGACTGCATACCCAGCGAGCTCAGGTGACGCACGGTCTCTGTCACGAAGCGCGAATCCTGCATTCGCTGCAGAAGCACCGGCTCCCGAGTTCGAAACGCCTCACCCGCGGGCGAACCTTCCAGCGGCACGCGTACATCGCCGCGTTCGATTTCGTTTTCATGGGTCCCCAGAAACTGCACCCACAGACAGCCCTCGGCGCGATCGTATAGCCCAAGCGTCGCACAGTCGTGAGGGATCACTTCTCCAATGCTCGCGGAGATGGCTCCCAGCAGCTTTCTCACGTCCAAATTCTCTAGCAGTGCGCCGCTCAATTGCAGCATCACTGCCTCTTCGCGCCCGCTTGCGGTCTGTGAAGTCGCGCGTCACCTTGGCGAAACCTGTCAATGCGCCGGTGCCGTCGCGGATCGCGGTGACGATCACGTCGGCCCAGAAACGTGAGCCGTCCTTGCGCACACGCCAACCCTCTTCTTCAATGCGGCCGCGAGCCTTCGCCAGCATCCAGCAACTCCGCCGGTCTGCCCCGATCGATATCCTCTTGAGTGAAGAAGCGCGAGAAGTGCAGCCCGAGGATCTCATCGGCGGAATATCCCTTGATGCGCTCCGCACCTGGGTTCCACGTCGTGATGCAGCCATCGGGATCGAGAAGGTAGATGGCGTAGTCGTGCACGCTCTCCACAATTGACCTGAGCTGCATGTCGCTGTGCCGTGACGCCACCTCGGATGCGCGCTGCTCGGTCACGTCGCGCACGAAGCTCAGGACAATCGGGCCTGAAGGTGACTCCATCGGCTTCAACATGATGTCCACAGGAAACTCGGTGCCATCCTTGCGAAGGCCGAAAAGATTCAGCGCCGCGCCCATCTGCCGGGCGCTGGGATGTGCATTGTAATTTTCGCGATGTCCGGGATGTTTACTGCGAAAGCGTTCCGGTACGAGATTTTCGATGGGCTGGCCGTAAAGCTCCGCCTGCGTGTGACCAAATAATTCCGCCGCACGCGGGTTTGCGCCACGAATCACCCCTTCGGCGTCCGTGACAAAAATCGCGTCGGGAGAAACATCGAACAGGTTCTCCAACGCGGATCGAGCAAACTGGGCCCGCTCGTGCGCAGCCACAGCCGCTGCGTCCTCTACAGGGAAATCAGACGGTCGCATGCGGTTGGTACCTTGATGAGGACTTTACGCGCTTCCCCTTGCCTGCCGCAACCAGCGGGCCGTTTTCCCCGTTAACCCTTTAAATGCTCTATGTATCCCACCAATTCCTGCACCTTCTCCGCACCCGCGCGAATCCAAACCATCCAGGAGAACTTCCCCAATGCCTCAGAAAATTGCATTCATTACCGGAGGGAATCGCGGGCTCGGCTTCCAAACCGCGCTCGACTTGAAGGATGCCGGCGTTAAAGTCGTCATCGGCTCCCGCGATCTGGCGCAGGGCGAACAGGCTGTGAAAAAGCTGCGCGCCGCGGGCGTTGATGCCGATGTGCTGCAGTTCGACATCACCAAACCCGCCGACTACCAAGCCGCCTACGACTACTTCAACTCCAAGTACGGCCGCCTCGATATTCTGGTCAATAATGCGGGCATTGCCGGCGGCACGTTTCCCGGCACCGGCCCCGAACACTCCGCCGCCAACGTACCACTGGACCTGCTGCGCAAGGTCTTCGAAACCAATTTCTTCGCCCAGGTCGCACTCACCGACGCGCTGCTGCCGCTGCTCAAGAAGAGTCCCGCCGGCCGCATCGTCAATCTCTCCAGCATTCTCGGCTCGCTTACCTTGCACGCCGATCCAAAATCTCCCATCTATCACGCCAAATCTTTCGCCTACGACGCCTCAAAGACCGCGCTCAATGCGTTCACCGTTCACCTTGCCTATGAGCTGCGCGACACCAACATCAAGGTCAACTCCGCTCACCCCGGCTGGGTGAAAACCGACATGGGCGGCGAGCAGGCGCCCATGGAAATCAGCGAAGGCGGCAAAACCAGCGCCGCACTCGCCACGTTGCCCGCCGACGGTCCCACCGGCGGCTACTTCCACCAGGGCAAGCCGTTGCCCTGGTAAGGGCAGAGGTCCTCGATGCCAGCGAGGCGCAGTACACGATCGTGCTGCCGCCTCGCCTGTTGAATCAGGCATCCAATCGGCGCTATCGTGTGCAGGAGGATGGGCTGCCGCCCGGAGGACCTACCATCCCGCGCGCAGACGTGGCAGAATTCATGGTTCGCCAGGTCACCGACACAACCTGGATCCGCAAGGGGCCCCACGTGGCAACATGAACGCAATACAATTCGAGCCAATCGCAAGGAGATTCCCATGAAAAGACCCTGGGTGAAAGTTGCTGCCATCATCGCCGCGCTCTTTGTCGTCATCGTCATTCTCGTTCCCTTCTTCGTGAATGCCGATACTTTCCGGCCTACCCTCGAAAATCAGCTGTCCAGCGCCCTCGGCCGCAAAGTTACCCTCGGACACCTCAGCTTCTCTTTGCTCAGCGGCAGCCTCGTTGCCAACGACATTGCCATCGCCGACGATCCGGCCTTCAGCACATCGCCGTTTCTTCAGGCCAAGTCATTCCACATCGGCGTTCACATCGCGCCACTGCTCTTCCATCACCAGGTGGAAATCACGCGGCTCATCGTCTCAGCCCCAGCCATCAATCTCATCCATGTCGGGAACGGCAAATGGAACTTCTCCAGCCTCGGCGGCGCCTCTGCCTCCCCGTCTCCGCAAAGCCAGCAGCAGACCGCCATTCCCGATCTGACCGTTGGCCAATTGAAGATCGAAAATGGCACTGCCACGGTCTCGACCAACCCTCCAACCCGGAAGCCGCTCGTCTACACCGACATCAATCTCACCGTCCAGCAATTCTCCTTTTTGAAATCGTTCCCGTTCCAGCTATCGGCAAAACTGCCGGGCGATGGCTCCGTCGATCTCAGCGGCACCGCCGGTCCGCTGAACCAGAAGAACGCCGCCGACACGCCCTTCCAGGCCAGCCTGCACGTCAAGCATTTTGACCTTGTTGCTTCGGGCGTCGTCGATCCCGGCCAAGGCATCTCCATGCTGGTCGACACCGACGCCCAGACTGCATCTGATGGGACTAACCTGACCAGCACAGGAAAGATTCAAGCCGACAAGCTGCAGTTGGCGCGCACCGGCTCTCCCGCGCCCCATCCGGTCGACATCGACTACAACATGTCCGACCATCTCGACACCAGCGAAGGCCAAATATCCGACTTAGCCATCCATACCGGGTCGGTCGCTGTTCATGTCAAAGGCGGCTTCCACGAAACCCCGCAAGCCATCCTGCTTGACCTGCATCTCTCCGCACCCAATCTTCCCGTCGATCAGTTGGAGCAGTTGCTGCCCGTCGTCGGCATCCATCTGCCCAGCGGCTCGTCCCTCCACGGTGGCACTCTCACCGCGACCCTCGCCATCACTGGGCCGGCCACCGCAACCACCATCGCCGGACCGGTTGAGATTGATAACTCGCAGCTCGCCGGATTTGACCTCGGCTCCAAAATCCAGGGCATCAATCCGTTCGGCAGCAAGGGCGCCGGCACAGCCATCCAGACACTGCGCACTGACGTGAACAACTCGCCGCAGGGCAGTCAGTTCACCAACATCTACGCCGACCTGCCCCAGATCGGTACGGCCAGCGGAAATGGAACCGTCTCTCCCGCAGACGCTCTCGACTTCAAGCTGGTCGCAAAATTCAGCCCGGCCTCTGGAGTCGGCGCGGTGGCCGGCAGAGCCGTGAACGCGGTTACAGGCGCAGTCGGCGGCGCGGTAGGCAACGCCGGGGCGGTGGGCGGCATGCTGGGCGGCTTGCTTCACTCCAAAGCCAAGCCCGCCACCGGCACCAGTGCCAACAACGCCAGCTCAGGCGGCATCCCGATCACCATCACCGGAACCGCCTCCAACCCCTCCATCCACGCAAACCTTTTGGGAATGTTCAAATGAGCAAGCGAAGAGAGGTTTGAAGTCGGCCCTCACTACACACCATCAGGCCGCGGCATTTGCCTGATGACAACCGGAAACCTGCCTTCATTGCCCGGGCAAAATCGCGGTTACGCGCGGCCTAATCCCGTCGCCCACTGGGCCGTCATGATGCAGCCGCACGTTCAGCCACTCCGTCATCTCGCGTTCCCAATCGGGAACTCCTGGCAGTTTGTTCCACCCGCCGGTACCGTGCTTCCCGCCGGGGATGCGGATGATGTCGCAGCGCACCCCCACCTTGTGCAGCGCCGTCTGCAGATTCGTCGCCTCTAAAAACGGAATGTACTCATCCTGGTCGCCGAGGATTTCAAGAAACGGCGGATCGTTCTTCGAGACATACGTAATCGGCGAAGCCTCGCGAATTGCTTCCTTCTCGCCCTTTTCCGCAATCAGCGGATCGAGCAGGCGGTGCACATCCTCATTCAGTGGAACAAACTCGAAGCTGCTCTGCGCATACAGACTCACCACCGCCTGGGCCTTGGCACTCACGCGATCCACCGGATCAACGGCCTCTTGATCGCCGGGCGCATTCAGCAGCCCCACCATATTGCTCAGGAACCCACCCGCCGAGCCGCCCACCAAGGCAATCTTGTTTGGGTCCGCATCCCACTTCTTCGCGTTATAGCGGATGTAGCGCACCGCCCGCTGCACATCCAGCACCATATACGGATAGGGATACTGCGGCGCCAGCCTGTAATTTACCGAGAACACCGCATATCCGGCCGGCGCAAGAAAATCCGCAATGTACGCCTCGCTCCCGCTCTTGCTGTCCCCGCCGTGATATCCGCCTCCGTGAATGATGATCGCGATCGGATGCACCCCGACCCCCTTGGGCGCGTAGTAGTCCATCGTCAGCGTCTGCCCATCTGCAGTCCCGTAGACCAGCCCCTCCTCGGTTGGCTTGCGCGTCTCGGCCGCAAACAGCATCGTTGCGACCGCCCAAAGCATGGCGCTTGCCCCCACCGCATAACGCATCTTCATCATTCGTCCCCTTCGCGCCGGACAGCCCGCACCACTAAGTCCTGTTTGAAAGGCAGCAGGTCGATCTCGGTCTTCTCGCCGCCGTGCACTTCGACCGCCGGAGAAGACTCGCCCGTCACCGGCGAATACAAACTCAGGTCGTACGTCCCCGACGGCAACATCACCCCCATCTTGCCTGCAATCGAATCTCCCGCCGTCGGATCGTCCAGTTCGCGATCATCAGCCAGGTACGCCACAAAATCCTTGCCCGACGCCGACAATCCCGACGCCAGCAGATGGTCCGGCATCGCCGTGATCCAATCCGCGTCGAGCTTCGAGTGTACGTAGTCAAATGAGTCCATGAACTCCGACAGGTGCTGCATCCAGCTTCGAATCGCTGTCCGCGACGCCGGTGTCCCGCTCTCACTGCCGACAGTGATCGAGAAATCGATGTAGTCGTAGTGGCACCCGCTGAGCAGCGCCATCCATGCCCGCTTGCGATGAATCGTCCACCCCGTCATATCGCGGTACATGCTCGCGGCATTGTCTTCATCCAGAACCACCGGCTTTTGTTGCGAATAGGTCGCGCGGCAAAAATCCCGCACGCCGGCAAGCTTCAACTCTTTCGACATGAAGTCGCCCATCTCAAATACCTTGCCGCCAAACTGCGTATTAGGCAGCGGGTGGTCATTCACAATGTCGAAGTTGTTGCTGGCAAAAGAGGCGTCATTCGGAAATGAATTCTTCGCCGCATACGTAAACGCCTGCTGCCCCGAGAGCAGGTGCGGCCGGTTCAGGCGTTTCATCTCATCGCGCATCACCTGTGCCATTTCGCTCTGCCACGCATCCACGTCCGCAGGCGTCACATGTCCGGCGACACCGCCGCCCGGTTCGTTGCAAATCTCGTAATACACATTGTCGTACCCGCTGGTTTCGTCGATGATTTTGCGCGCGTATCTGGTCTGCCACTTCACCAGTTCCGGGTCCTTCAGCGAAATGTATTCCTCCCAATCATCTTTCCCGACATGCTGCAGATTGTTCGCGGCCCGCAATGGGTTCAGCGCCCACACGCTGTCTGCGTAGGTATTGCTGAATACGGTCAGCTCCACCACAATTCCCTTCTTCGAAGCCGAATCCAGAAAATGATGCAGCCGCTCAAAGTACTCGGGATTCCACTTGTCCAGGTCATACACGGGCTCGCCATCCATCGCCTTGCCCGGCCCCGTCCGCATGAAAGGAGAGATAAAGTCGGGCGACTCGGGCTTGCACGGAGATGAAGGATTCCTTGAGCTCTGCTGTTCCCGATAGAACAGAAAGGTCCGCGTCACCGTCATCTTGTGCGCCGCGGCATCATCGAGATATTTCTCGTAATCGAATGGCCGATTGATCACCGACCCGTAATGCTCCGAAGCCGAGATCAGCGCCAGCGGCTTGCCACGAAACAGCAGATACTTCGGATTGTCCGGATCCATCCTGACCGCGTCCTGCGCCCGCGCAGCCTGCAAAACAGATAACCCCACCACCAATATCCCTAACCACAGTCTTCCCTTGACCATCGACCCCATCGCCCCTCCGTCTCGACTCTTTTCGCAGCCTGCCGATTCTAATTCCTCCGCGCTTTCGTCCGATACAAATAAAACGCGCGAACGCCATGAGTGGCCGCCCGCGCGCTTTCGAGAAATGAGTCGCTGAAACGAAGTGTTCAGTGGCCGGCGCTCAGATTCACGTCCGGCAAGACTGACGTACCTTCCAGCCGGACTGCATCGAGATTCCGTGGATCGAGCCCCAACGACTGCAGAATCGTCGGAGCCACCTGGTTCGTTCCCACAACCGTGTATACCGTGTTCGGCCGGAATGCCGGATTCGAAAGCAGCAGCATCACGTTCGTGTCATCGTGCGCAAATCCGCCATGCTCCGCCAGTTTCGTAGCGCTTCCCGTATAGGTCGCGCCCACGTTGGGCGTCACAATGATGTCCGGCGTGCGCGGATCGTTCGGCGGCAAACCGGGCATATCGTAGTTGAGGGCCAGCGACGAGCCATAAAAGAGCATGCCCAGCTTGACGGTCGAAGCGTTGCTCTCGATTAACTGAACGGCAGGCAGCTTATAGGTTGCGTTGGTCAGCCACAGCAGCGAAACGTCGTCTTCCGTCGAGCCGACACCGCTACCACTCGGATTTTCCGTGGGCGGCATCGCCGCGGTGAGTTGGTTCTCAATCAGCGTCGCCGGGGACATCCCATTGCTTGTCTTGCCCGGAACTGCCTGGTACAAATTCGGATCGATGGGCGACTGCCCGTGCTTTGCAGTGATGATGATCAGTGTCGACTCGTACATCCCACGGTCCTTGATCTCATTCACCATCTCGCCAATCGAGTCGTCCACAAACTCGATCTCGCTCAGCAACGAAGGAGTCGGGGTTCCCGCCGCATCCATGTAGCCGCCCTTTGTACCAGACTCGATCAGCTTCTGTCCTACGCTCACAGCCTGGAAGTTCATCCCGAAGATCGTCGGCATCTTGGTCTTCGCGGTTCCAAGGTGGTTCTTGCCTTCAATCTCATTGACGATGGCATTCACCTTCAGCGTGTCGTAGCACTTGATGTTCATAAAGCTGTTGGTCCATGCGGTCAGGTCCGCACTGCCATCAGGAACCGAGCTGCAGCCTACCCCGTCCGGCGTCGTCACGCCCGGCAGAGGAACCACGTTGGAATTGATCTCCGGCGAATAGTAGTCATCCAGCGATCCGATACCATCGCGACCCGCCACTGCGGAATAGGACGGATGCTTGTCGGACCACGCCGTATATCCGCCCGCTTTGTGGATCACACCGTAGATCGTGTTGGTCCGCACAAACTGCCACGGATAGACCGGGGCGCACCCGTTGCTGGGGTTGCGGTCCATCTTGGTGGAATCAAGCGATGCGACGCCGCCGTCGGTCAGACTGGCGCCCTTTGCTCCGCCGTTGAGCGCCATATAGTTCAGGTCGATGCCTTCGTCGTACTCGGTTGTGAACCCGGTTGGGGCTCCCCCGGTCGAGCACGGCCCAGGGCCATTTCCATACGCTGTCGCCGCCGACGGCCCGTCCAGCGACCGGTCAAAGGCTACGTCGTAGTACACGCCCATCAGCCTCGGCGTTGCGCCGGTCATGAGCGTCATCAGACCAGGAAACGAATCGGACGGCTTCGAAGTGTTCGCGCCCACGTAGTTCACGCCGGTGGTGCCGAGGGCCGCAAGATTCGGACAGTAAGGCGCGCCGTCGTTGACGCCGGAGCTGCCCTTGGAACAGTTGAGAAAATCGACAGCGTGCATGCCGTCAATGCTGATCAGGAGAACATGCTTGATTTCGCTCTGATGCCAATCGTTATCGTTGTTTTGGGCTACAGCGGCAAATCCAAGAGATGCCGCCAGGAACGCAACCAGGGGAGTTGCTGTGCGCATAGTTACCTCCATGGGAGGCGAAACTAGCAGGCGGGTGACAGACTCGGTGTTGCGCGCTCGTGAAAATGTGTTGAATTACGGAATGACCGGATCGTCATTTTTCCATTGGCAAAAGCATACGGACCGGGTGCTCCATCCTGAATCGTTTTGTGATTCGAGGGTGATAAACCAAAAATCTCAATCCGCGTGCTTTGAATGGCCGGGGTCTCCACACCGTATGGCCTTCAACGACGGTTCTGTCGTCCAGCGGACAGACGATCGCTCGAAAACCGGCGCATCCTCAAGGATATCCCCGAGGTCCCCGGTTTCATGAACCTGCACGCTTCAGATAAGCTGATCGCTCTGCGCGACACCCTCAAAAAGCTGGAGAAAGATCCCGACCAAGACAGACCTGCCCTGGCCGAGTTCAAGCGCATTCTCCAGGAGCGCATCGCCAAGTTGGAAAATCCCGCGCCCGCCGAACCGGACAACTGGCCCGGATCAACTGCCGAGGCCGAGGAAAGCTCTTGAAGAGCCCGATGCCCCTAACACACCCTGCTCTTGAGCGCGTCGCCCCTGTTGCGGCGGCGCTTGCTGTTGCCTGAGGAGCAGGGCCCTGAGACTTTTTGAAGGATCCGAAGCTCAACATCTGCCCCGAGACCGTGCAACACGGCGCGTCCCTTCGTGCATCCAAGTCGCCATGGGATCCCGGCCTACCGAAAATACAATCGAAGCACTTCGCCTTACAATTCAGCAGATCGAACAGACGACGGACCCGAGTGTCGATGCGCAGTCAGTTGCCGAGTTGAAACGTATCTTATTGAACCGCATCGCCGAGTTGGAAGCGGTCCCGGCGCTTACCGGGTCCGAAAGTAAGAACAGTCGCGGCACCCGCGCAGACTGACTGGCCGTTCCCCGCAGCCGCCGAAAACCTGCTGTTACCCATGTGACTGAATAGCGCTGAGGAGCCGATTGCGGCTCGTTACTCTTTCGACAACAGGGTGGTTACTACCGGGTAGGGGGGTAGGTCTTTTTGCCCGCCTGGCAGTAGCGGTTGGCGCGGCAGGGGGTCGTGTCGTTCATTGAGGCTCTCCTGAAAGTATTGTGCGCAGATCGGGGGAAATAATCTGCAATTTGAAGCAGCCTGAATGGAGATTCTTTTCATGGCGCCCTGGAGCGAAAGGGCCCCGACCTCAGGGGCTAAACCGGCTTCCGAAAAAGGGAGAATAGCAGGGGAACAGGCGTCAAAGCGTCCCGCGAGGGCTAAAGCCCTTCCTTTATTTGTTGCGTGCTTGCGGCACGACTTCAAGTCGTGCCCTGTTACAAAGCCTCGTCGTTTCGAGTTTTTCCGCAGCCTGTAAAGCCGGCGGTGAGTTGGCAGGATTTGATGTACGGGCTGAAGCCCGTACCCTTCTGAAGCCAGTACCCCTCAAAACTGGCCGCTCCATTTTCGCCTATTGTTCGCTCTTCGGCTATAATTCTCTCATGGACTTTCAGCTTGTGACCAGCTACAAGCCTCGCGGTGACCAGCCTCGCGCCATCGAGGAGCTGGTGCAGGGCCTCGGCGCCGGAGAGAAGCACCAGGTTCTGCTCGGCGTCACCGGCTCGGGCAAGACCTTCACCATGGCCAAGGTGATCGAGCAGTCCAACCGGCCCGCGCTGATCCTGGCTCACAACAAGACGCTGGCGGCGCAGCTTTATCACGAGTTCAAGCAGTTTTTCCCCGGCAATGCGGTCGAATACTTCGTTAGCTACTATGACTACTACCAGCCCGAGGCTTACATTCCCGCCGGCGACCTCTACATCGAAAAAGAAGCCACCATCAACGAGGAGCTGGACAAGCTGCGCCTCTCGGCCACTCGCTCGCTCTTCGAGCGGCGCGACTCGATTATCGTCAGCTCGGTCAGTTGCATCTACGGCCTTGGGTCGCCCGAGGCCTATTTCGGCATGCTGCTGTTGCTCGAGAAGGGCCAGAAGATCAGCCGCAAAGACATCACCCGCCGTCTGGTCGAAATCCTTTATGAAAGGAACGATACCGACTTCCGCCGCGGGACTTTTCGGGTGCGCGGCGACGTGATCGAAGTCTTCCCCACCTACGATGAAGCGGCTTATCGCATCGAGATGTTCGGCGATGAGATCGAGACACTTTCACAAATTGATCCGCTCTTCGGCGCTGTGAAGCAGAAATTCTCGCGCCTGCCCATCTACCCCAAGAGCCACTATGTGGTCCAGCCCGAGCGCCGCGCTGAGGCCATCGACTCAATCGTCACCGAGCTGAACACGTGGGTCGCGGAGCTCGAGTCGCAGGGCCGCATGGTCGAGGCGCAGCGCGTCCACCAGCGCACCCGCTTCGATCTCGAGATGATCAAGTCGATGGGCTACTGCCACGGCATCGAGAACTACTCGCGCCACTTCTCAGGCCGATTGCCCGGGGAACCGCCGCCCACCTTGCTCGACTACTTTCCCCGCGATTTCCTGCTTTTTGTGGACGAGAGCCACGCCACCATTCCTCAAGTCCATGGCATGTGGTTCGGTGACCGCAGCCGCAAGCAGAACCTCGTTGACTACGGCTTCCGCCTGCCCTCGGCAATGGATAACCGCCCTCTGAAGTTCGAGGAGTTCGAGAACCGTATTCAGCAGGCTATCTACGTCTCCGCCACCCCCGGACCCTACGAGCTCACACGCTCTGCCGGAGTCGTGGTCGAGCAGGTCATCCGGCCCACCGGATTAGTTGATCCAGAGGTTGAGATTCGCCCCGTAAAAGGCCAGATCGATGACCTGTTAGCGGAAATCCGGGATCGCGCCAAGCGCCATGAGCGAGTGCTTGTTACCACCCTTACCAAGCGGATGTCTGAAGACCTCGCCGGTTACTATACCGAGGTGGGCGTGCGCTGCCGCTACATGCACTCCGAGATCGAGACCCTGGAGCGCGTGAAACTGCTCGCGGGCCTGCGCAGGGGTGAATACGATGCCCTGATCGGCATCAATCTTCTGCGCGAAGGCCTCGACCTGCCTGAAGTTTCGCTGGTCGCCATTCTCGACGCGGACAAGGAAGGCTTTCTACGCTCCACGGGTTCGCTCATCCAGACCATGGGTCGCGCCGCCCGCCATATCGAGGGCCGCGCCATTCTTTATGCTGACCGCATCACCGACTCCATGCGCAATGCGATGGGCGAAACCGATCGCCGCCGTGCCATTCAGCGGGCCTATAACGAGGAGAACGGCATCACGCCGCAGTCGATTATCAGCAATGTCGACATGGGATTAGCGCAGATTCTGAAAGCGGAATATGGCGAAATCGCCGAGGAGGCGACAGAAAGCCTGCCCGAGTTTACTTCCCAGCTGGATGTGGACGCTTATATCACCAAGCTCGAAGCGGAGATGCGCGAAGCCGCCCGCAAATTCGAGTTTGAAAAGGCTGCCCGCCTGCGCGACAGCATCAAGGAACTGCGCGAAAAGGAATTCCTCTTCGGGTAGAACGCCCATGGCGCGAATTCCTGCCGAGAGCGACTGTGAGCGGCGGAGGCAACCTCTTTTCTTTTCGTTTCGCTTCATCTGGCATAGGCAACCTCTTTTCGTTTCTCCTCATCTATTGAAATCAGTTCGCAAAAAGATAAATGTAGTGGCGGCTGGTCAGGCCCTGGGCGCTCGGATTGTGGGGAATCATGGCGACAATTTTGCTTGTTGACAACGATCCCCTACAGGCGTTCGCGCGCAAGTCTTCGCTGGAGAAGCGGTTCCATGATGTGCGAAGGGCCACCGATGCGGCCGAGGCCCTCTGCCTGGTCGAGCAGCCTCAGTTTGCCGGCAAGATCGACCTGATCATTTCAGGGCTGCACATGCCCGGAGTCGACGGGCCATCCTTTATTGCCGAAATGCACGCCCGCCTGCCTTCGGTCCCAGTGCTGGTGCTGGGCTTCGCCAGCGAGCCCTCCGCCGATTACGACGCCGAGGGAGTGCGCTTCCTCTCAAAGCCCTACGCCTCTGAGCAAATGCTCGCCGCCGCCACCCAGATGCTCGACAAGTCGCACCACTCGGCGCGCTGAGGTACTTTCCCTGATCCCTGCCCACGCGAACCGAAGAAGCGTCCCTTCAGGGGCTTAAAAGACGTCATTGATTGTGCACGCCTTACGCGGGGGTTGAAAGCTATCGGTGAGTTGACAGGATTGGTGTTCTGGCTGAAAAGACTGCGGAAAAGTCTAATAGCGGTGAGTTGAGACCAAAGACATTCCTCAGCGGCTGAAGCCACAGGTTCATTTATTCCACTTGCGGCACGACTGAAGCCTGCCCTGACACAAGACCTCTGTCAATCGCGGCCTGGATGAGTTCTCCGCAGCCTGTGAAACCCCGCCTCCCTCTGTATTGAGTTTTTCCGCCAGCTAAGCTCGCGCCAGGTTACAGGTCCCGAGTTCTTCTGCAGACTGCGAGCTGCGCCCCAAGAGCGGATTATCCGCAGGCTCTATTCCCGATCATCCAACCTTGCATCCTATCTCCAACCGCGTGTCCTACCCTGGTGTGAGGTAAATCACATTTCAAAGTCCTATGATGGGTTGACAATGACCTCGTCGGCTCCCCAATAATTCAGCCGGCCCGCGCACGAGAATCTGCGAGAATCAAGTTGGAGATCTAATGGCAGCCTTTGGTAGTTTTGCCTTACTCATTGCGTTGGCGCTGGCCGCCTACAACCTGTTCGCAGGGACTGTGGCGTTGCGGCTCATCGCCACCGGGCAGCCTGCGGCCATCTCGCCTGAGCGGCTGGCGGATACCGCGCGCCGGGCCGGAATTGCCGGCTTTATCGGCGGTCACCGCGGCCGCGTTTGCGCTGATTTACGTCGGTCTTTACCAACGATTTCTCGATCACCTACATCCTGGAGCACTCCAACCGCGCTCTGCCCGGCGCCTACAAATTCTCAGCCCTGTGGAGCGGCCAGGAGGGCTCGCTGCTGCTGTGGGCGTGGCTGCTGGGAATGTACGGCTTCGTTCTTCGCCTGACCCACAAGCACGACGTCAAGCTCTACGCCTACGCCGGAACCATTCTCGCCGGGATTCAGGTCTTCTTCCTCACGGTCATCAACTTTGCCGCACCCCCATTCGCCTTGTTGAAAGGCGCCATCCCCGACGACGGCAACGGCCTCAATCCCCTGCTCCAGTATCCCGGAGATGGTGATTCATCCGCCCATGCTTTACCTCGGCTATGTGGGCTTTTCGGTTCCCTTCGCCTTCGCGCTGGGCGCGCTCATGATGCGCTACCCCGGTGAAAAGTGGATCAAGATCACGCGCGTCTGGACCATGGTGACCTGGCTGTTTCTCACCTGCGGCATCTTCCTCGGCATGCACTGGGCCTACGCCGTGCTTGGCTGGGGCGGCTACTGGGGCTGGGACCCGGTTGAGAACGCAAGCTTCATGCCCTGGCTCACCGGCACTGCTTTTCTGCACTCCGTGATGATGCAGGAGAAGAAAGGCATGATGAAGAGCTGGAACGTCTGGCTCATCTTCTCCACCTTCCTGCTCACGCTGCTCGGCACGCTGCTCACCCGCGCCGGCCTGGTCAGTTCGGTGCACGCCTTCGCGCAATCGTCCATCGGCACATGGTTCGTCGGTGTTCATGGGCATCGTGCTTGCGGTGTGCATCTTCACTTACATCCTGCAGCGCAATCACCTCAAGAGCGAACACCACATCGAGTCGCTGGTCAGCCGCGAGTCGAGCTTCCTGTTCAACAACCTGGTGCTGCTCACCGCCTGCTTCGTGATTCTGTGGGGAACGCTTTTCCCCATCCTGAGCGAATACGTGCAGGGCACCAAGGTGACCGTGGGCGCGCCGTTCTATAACCGCGTTGCCATTCCCATCGGCCTGTTCCTGCTCTTCCTCACCGGCGTAGGACCGCTGCTGCCGTGGCGCGCCACCTCGCTGCAGTCGATTCGGCGCAACTTCATCGTGCCGTCGATTGCTCTCTGGGGAACGGTCATTGTCTGCCTGGCGGTGGGTGTGCGGCCATGGAAAGACGGCGCGTTCGACAGCGGCAACTTCTACGCGCTGGTCGCATTTGCCCTTTCCGCCGGTGTGCTCACGGCGATCTTCTCGGAGTTTTTCCGCGGCGCTGGCGTCATCTCGCGGCAAACCGACCGCAACCTCTTTGCCGCGATGTATCTTCTGATCCGCCGCAACACGCGCCGCTACGGCGGCTACATGATTCACATCGGCGTGGTCATCGTCGTGATCGGCCTCGCGGGCGCGGCCTTCAATCGCAGCAACGAAAGCGAAATGGCCCTGCATGGCACCATGACCATCGGGCCGTACACGCTCGATGCAGGTCGGCGCTACTCAGGACTCGAACCTCAACTACAACTCCGAGTACGCGCTGCTCGATGTCTACCGGAACGGCAAGAAAGAATTCCAGATGACGCCGGAAAAGCGCGTCTACCTGGCCAGCGATCAGCCGCAGACCATGGTCGCCATTCATTCCGTTCCCGGCTGGGATTTGTATGTCGTCTATGAGGGCTCAAATCCCGATACCGGCCAGCCCATCATCAAGGCGTTCCTCAATCCGCTGGTCAGTTGGATCTGGGCCGGCGTCGTCTTCATCGTCTTTGGCACGTTTGTAGCGCTCGTGCCCAGCCTCACTCCGGCTACGGCTGCGTTGCGCGTCCCCGTCAGCGCGAACCACCGCGCCGCCCGAGCCGGCGCTTCAGAGGGGGCGACTGATGCGCCGCTCCGCGACATTTCGCGTTCTGGATCGAAGTCGCTGCAGGCTCTGCCGTCCTCGCCGTCGCCGTCTGCTTCTCGCTCGGCGCCACCGACTCTGGCTCGCGCTTCAACGACCTGGACCACCAGCTCATGTGTACCTGCGGATGCGCGCAGGTTCTGGGCGAGTGCAACCAGTCGGGCTGCCCGACGCGGGGCACGGAGCTGGCCGAGCTGAGCCGCCGCCATCCACACCGGCGCCACGACGATCAGCAGATTCTGTCGAGCTTCGCGGCTAAATACGGCGCCACCGTGCTGGCCGCGCCCACCACGCAGGGCTTCGACCTGGTGGCCTGGATTGCGCCCTTCGCGGTGTTCGCCGCCGCGCTGCTGGGAACCATTCTGCTGGTGCGCCGCTGGTCGGATCAGCAAGACGCAGACCGCCGCTGCGCAAGGCATCGGCTGATCCTGACCTGGACGCGCTGAGCGCGCGAAAGATTCGCCGCGAAACCGGCGCGGACTCCGACGGAGGCTTTTGACGCTATGACTGAGATGCAGGGATTAATCGCCGGCATTCATGCTGGCCCTGGCGCTGTGCGTTTACACCTTCTGGCCGGAGAATGTCTTCGCCAGCCAGCGCCAGAAAACCCGCCTCGACTACCTGCTGGAGCGCAAGGAGCAGCTTTACGAAAACCTGCGCGACCTGAACTTCGAGTTTCGCGCCGGCAAAGTATCCTGAAGAAGATTTCGACGCGCAGCGCGCACAGCTTGAAAACGAAACGGCCCAGTTGCTGGCCGAGATCGAGCATTTGCAGCATGCGTGAGGACTCAATGCTGTCATTCTGAGCGAGTCCGCCGCGGTGGACGAGTTGAAAGCTGCCCGCCGTGGCAGGAACCTGCGGTTGTTTTTCGCTCTTCAATTCACTGATTCAAACCGATAGGACTTTATCAAGACATGAGATCGATCAAGATCGTTTTGAACTCCGCTGCGCTCATCTTTTTTCTAGCGACCGCACTGGCGCAAGCCGCCACCCTCACCGGCACCGTGACCGACAAAACCACCGGCAAGCCCGCCGCCGGCGATCCCGTTGTGCTCGTCGACGTGCAGGCCGGCATGAGCGAGGTGGCCCACGCCACCACCGATGGCCAGGGCCACTACTCCCTGAGCGCTCCCGGCAGCGGCCCTTATCTGATCCGCGTCACCCATCAGGGCGCCGGCTACTTTATTGCCGCGCCCCAGGGCGGCGCGCCCGGCGACATTCCCGTCTATGACGTTGCCGCCAAGGTCGAAGGCGTCTTCATCGAAGCCGATGTTTTCGAGATCGAAACCGAGAATGGCCAGCTTCGCGTCACCGAGCGCTACTTCGTGCACAACACCAGCATGCCGCCTCGCACGGAGTGGAGCCCGCGTACCTTTGAGATCGTGCTCCCACCCGAAGCGACCGTCGCGGGCGTTGCCGCGCAGCGCCCCACCGGACTGCCCACCAGCGTCAAGCTCGACCCCACAGGCGCGAAGGGCCACTACGCTTTCAACTTTCCCATTCAGCCCGACGAAGGCGATAAGAACACGCTGTTTCAGGTCGAATATCACCCTCCCCTACAGCGACGGCAAATTCACCTTCCATCCAAGCGTGACGTTGCCTACCCAGAGCATCGGCGTTCTGCTGCCCAAGAGCATGACCTTCGCGGCCGGCTCAGGATCGACTTTTCAATCCGTGCCCGAAGATCCCAATGTTCAGACCTACGTCGCCAAGAATGCCGTTCCCGGCAAGACGCTCGAGTTCACCATCTCCGGCAGCGGCTCCATGCCCCGCGAGACAACAAGCCGACAACGGAGGCCAGGCGGCGGCAGCGGCCGCCCGGCAACCAACCCGGCGGCGGCATTGGCGTGCCCATCAACACTCCCGATCCGCTCAGCAAATACAAATGGTGGATTCTCGGCGGCCTCGCGCTGCTGCTGGCGACAGCGGCAGCCTTCCTGCTGCGCAAGCCCATGCCGGCTGTGGCGGGCGGTGGTCCGGTTGGTCCGGCAATTTATGAACCCGGTACTGTAGGCGCGCCGGTCTATGCGGCTCCCTCAACTCCCGCGGCCAAAAACACGGCGCTCCTCAACGTGCTCAAAGAGGAGCTATTTGCCCTGGAGAGCGAAAAGCTTTCCGGCACCCTGGCACCCGCAGAGTATGCGGAGACCAAGGCCGCGCTCGAAATCGTGCTGAAGCGGGCCTTGAAACACAGCGCGTAGCCTCACAGAGGAAGCAAAGGCCTTCCCCCAGAATCGAGCGGCGATTCGAAGCGGGCTTTAGAAGCTGCGGAAAATGGAGAATAGCGGGGAAATCGGCGTTCGCAGGGGCTAAAGCCCATCCTTTATTTTGTGCGTTTGCGGCACGACTGAAGTCGTGCCCTGTTACAAAGCCCCTCGTTTTGAGTTTTTCCGCAGTCTGTTTAGCCCCGGCGCACATGCTGGGTGCCCCGGGTTTCGATTTTGAGAACTGGGGACCTCGCACCCCAAGGCGTAGCATGAAGGTGGTCGGCTGTGAGTCTTCGCAAGTCTGACTCGCATCGAATGGGGAGCCTTGTCCCTCGGTGAAAACGGCCGGCGGGCAGCTAGAGGCCAAAGATGAATGCCTTTAAGACAACGATGCTCCTCACCCTGCTGACGTTACTTCTGGTTCTGGCAGGGGAGTATTTCGGCGGCAGCAAAGGCGCGCTGATCGCCTTCGTAATTGCTGCGGCAACCAACTTCTTCAGCTATTTTTATTCCGACAAGATTGCGCTTGCGACGTACGGCGCAAAGCCCGTCACGCGAGAAGAACTGCCACGCGCCTATGAGGTGGTCGAGCGCCTCACCAGCAAGGCCGGCCTGCCCATGCCGAAGATCTACGTCATTCCCACGGAGTCTCCCAACGCCTTTGCCACCGGACGCAATCCCCAGCACGCCTCGGTCGCCGTGACTCATGGCATCCTTGGCCTGTTGAACGATGAAGAGCTCGAAGGCGTGCTCGCTCATGAGCTGGGCCACGTCCGCAACCGCGACATCCTCACCAGCTCCATCGCCGCGACTCTGGCCGGTGCCATTACTATCCTCGCGCGCATGGGATTCTGGTTCGGCGCATTCGGCGGCGGCGGCAACAGCCGCGATCGTGAAGGCGGCGGCATTGGCGCACTTTTGATGCTGATACTCGCTCCGATTGCCGCCATGCTCATTCAGCTTTGGGTCTCGCGCACCCGCGAATTCGAGGCCGACGCCACCGGCGCTCACCTCACCGGCAATCCTTACGCCCTGGCCAGCGCGCTCGAGAAAATTTCCGCCGTCAGCCGCCAGGTTCCGCTGGTGGCCTCGCCCAACAACGCGCATCTGTTCATCGTGCAGCCGCTGCTTTCGGGCCAGACCTTCGCCAATCTTTTCTCCACCCACCCGCCGATTCAGGAACGCATCCAGCGCCTCATCGGCCGCCCCTCGGTCTACGGCAACATTCAGTAAGGAACAAGAGACTCGCAAGATGAAAACTCTGCTCCGCACCCTGCTTTATCTCGCGCTCATCGTCTGGCTGGGCGCGGAAATCTTCTTTCCTGTCGTCGCCGCCATCACCTTCGGCACCCTGACCGGTGACACTCACACCGCAGGCAGCATCGTCGGCGAGTTGCTGCGCATTCTGCATCGCATGGGCCTGATCTCCGGCATCGTGGTGCTGGCGCTGCTGGCGCTGGCCCCGGCCTGGGGAATCTACAAGCCACGCGCCGCGATGGCGCCCATGATCATGGTTGTGCTGATGCTGGCCTGCACCGCCTACTCGCAGTTCGTCATCATTCCGGCGATGGAGCGAGACCGCATAGCGACCGGTGGCGCCATTGACGCCGCCCCTCCCGACAATCCCAGCCGCATCCATTTCAACCAACTCCACAACCGCAGCGAGCATGTCGAGGAGGCCATTTTGCTCCTCGGCCTGGCGACGGTTGTGCTGGTGGCGCGGGCGGAGACGTCGCGCATCTGACCCGATCTCCCGCGCCGCAACGATCAACATGCGCTGAACACTGCATTGCTGCATTGTTCTCAGAGTACTGACCCCTGGACACTGACCACTGTTCATATCCCCTGCTCCTGTATCATCGAAGAGGTCCCTTCGCGCTGTTCATCTTGTACGGACCCCAACGGAAAGCTCATGAAAACTGGCATTATCGGCCTGCCCCAGGTGGGCAAGACATCGCTGTTCAAAATCCTCACCAAGGCAAAATTGGAAGAACGTGGCTTCTCGAACCCGCGCGAGGCGCACATTGGCGTGGCTCGCGTGCCGGACGAGCGCCTGGAAAAGCTGTCGGCCCTCTACTCTCCGCGCAAGACCACCTTTGCGTCGGTTGAATTCGTCGACGTCGCCGCCATCGGGCAGGAGGCTCTCAAGGAAACCGCATTTCTCACCAGCCTCCGCAACGTCGATGCACTGATTCACGTGCTGCGCGCCTTCGAGGACGACTCCATTCCTCACGTCGGCCCCATCGATCCCCTGCGCGACATCAAGAATGTCGAATTCGACCTCATGATCAGCGATCTGACCCAGGTGGAAAAGCGCCTTGAGCGCGTCGAAAAGGATCTGAAGAAGGGTCGCACCGGCGAACTGGAACGCGAACAGGCTCTGTTGATCCGCTCAAAAGAAGCGCTTGAAAAAGAGCAGCCGCTCCGCGAGTTGGAGATGACCAACGAGGAAAAGAAGCTCATCAAGGGCTTTATGTTTCTCTCGCAAAAGCCTGTTTTATATGCAATTAACATCGGCGAAAGCTCGACCTTGGGCGACGACCTCGATTCCGCCGTCAGCCGCTTCAAGCTCGACGAAGTGGCTCACCGTCCCAACGCCGGAGCGACCGCAATCTGTGGAAAAGTCGAAGCCGAGTTGGCCGAAATGGACGAAGCCGAGGCAGCCGACTTCCTCTCCAGCTATGGACTCCACGAGAGCGGCCTGGTGCGGCTCATCCGCAAAAGCTACGAGTTGCTCGGCCTGATCAGCTTCTTCACCGCCGGCGAGGACGAGTGCCGCGCATGGACGGTAGCCGCCGGCTCCAAGGCCCCGCAGGCCGCCGGCGCCATCCACTCAGACCTTGAGCACCACTTCATCCGAGCTGAAACGATTCGTTGGGACAGCCTGCTGGCCGCCGGCTCTGAAGCGGCAGCACGCGCCCAGGGCACACTCCGCCTCGAAGGCAAGGAATACCTGGTGCAAGATGGGGATGTGATGCACATCCGGCACAGCGGGTAAGCCCCGATGCTCAAGCTCTCCATCCTTCTCGGTGTAGTCGCCGCGCTTGCCGATGTGGCCGGCGGACTGGTGCTGGTGCGCGCCCGCGGCGTCGAACGCTACCTGCGCTACTTCGTTGCACTCGGCGCAGGTTTTCTGCTTGCCACTGCCCTCCTCGAGATGACCCCGGAGAGCCTGCGGCTGAACCCGATCCTCGGCCCGATCCTCATCATGGCCGGCTATTGCGTCGTGCACCTGCTCGAGCACACCATCAACGCTCACTTCCATTATGGCGAAGAGACTCATCACGACGAGTTCATCTCCAGCCGCACCGGTTACTCGGTGCTTGGCGGCCTCAGCGTGCATGCACTTTTCGACGGCGTGGCCATCGGCTCAGGCTTTGTCGTCTCAAACGCTCTCGGCTGGCTGGTCTTTCTCGCGATCCTGTTGCACAAGGCGCCTGAAGGATTCACCATGGCCTCGGTGATGCTGGCCAGCGGACGCAGCCGCGCCGCAGCATTCTATTCCGCCGTTGCGCTCGCGGTCGCCACGTTGGCCGGAGTCCTGGTCATTGAGCTCGCTCCCCAATGGATGCCCTATGGCTTGCCGATCTCTGCCGGGGTGGCGCTTTACGTCGGGGCCAGCGACCTGGTGCCTGAGGTCAATCGTGAGCCGGGCATCCGCATGGCGCTGGTCTTCTTCCTGGGTGTGGCCGGCTTCCTGCTGCTGCGAATGCTGCTGCCGGCACTGTAACCAATCTTCTAAGAGTTTTTGAATAGGAATTCCGCTTCTTAAGCAAGGGCAGGAATTCACAGTTTGGTTTGATCCGCCATGATCGCCGTCTGAACTAGTTAGTAACTGACGAGTAGGCCACAAACCGCACTTTACTCAGGACAAGTACGCTTAAGAAGACTAATGCGGGTCTGTGATCACCCCAAACTGTGCGTGCGATCCGAGGTCAAGAATGACGATGGATTTCATGAAAAGCGCATTCCCCAAGAGTCCTTGCGCCTGATCACTTTCCTTGAAGTCGTCTGGCTTTGATGTGTTTGTATCTACGTAGGGGTTGCGAAATGTACGCGCGCCGATTTTTAGAGCACCCACTGCAGGCGCACCGATATAGTGCTGCTTTTTGCCCCACGACACGGCATCTCCAGATGTCTGGCTGCCTGTATCACTGTTTCGCTTTGTGAGTTGCTGCCAGAGTGGATAGTCGACGAGCAGCGTGCTTGGGCTAGACCCAGTGTCGTAGAAAATACCATCTAGAGGGTGACCATCGAATTCAGCTGTGAGAAAGAACTTTCCGTGGCGGACCTCAGCTTTGGACCAGTCGGCTGCAGTATCGAGCGCATCGGGCAGGTCCGCTCTCGAAAACAAACAAATCTTCTGCATTGGGAAGTCAATGACAAAGACCTTGCCCATGAGAAGATCGAGACCTACCGTGCCCTGGAGATCAACGTCGGGCACTTCAGGCAACCGGTACGCAACGATTGCTGGCAAGCTCGACCCGGCAAAGTCGACGTCAGGTATACGCACACCTTCGTGCTTTGCGGCCCATCCTTCGTGTTTGGACTTACCGTACAGAACGACCTCGTCCGCCCCAGTATCGAGCTGATATTTGTAGACCTGCCCATTCATGCTTATGGGGACGTACATGACATTTCGCTCGCTATTCCAAGTGAAGGCGGCACACGGTAGTTTCTCAAGTCCATATCGGGATGCAGAGGTTTCGGTTGAGGCGCTCACAGAGAGGTCTTTCTGGGCATGAAGTGACGCCGCTGCAACGAGCAGGACGAGAGCCAGGAATCGCGACATAAGGGTCCTATGGTGTTGGGGGTGAGTCTTGGTCAGGATGTGAGTACCGCTCAGCAGCTTACCACGCCTTATCGGCACTTCAGAAGGATTCAGAGTGTGTGACCGCCAAATCGGACATTACGGCTTCCTTCTATTGCGAATCGTGCTTCCGGCGCTCTAGCTTCGAGCGCCCGTTATCTGTACCATCTCGCGCTGCGAGGCCGTCCCACTCAGCACCGCTCTCACTGATTCCATCACCCGTCCCGGAGTAATCATGCGCATGCAGACGTTGTCATTGCACGCCGAATTCTTCTGATTGGCCACGGTGACGCAGGGGGAGCAGGCAAGTTCCGCCGTAATAGACTCTGTGTTGCCCAGGCTGCCGTAGAGGCGCGGTGTCTCGGGCCCAAACAACACAATGGAGCGAATCGGCGCAATCGCGGAAAAGTGTCCCGGTCCGCTGTCGTTGGTCACCAGCACCGTCGCGATGTTATAGAGGGCCGTAATCGCCGGCAGTTTGTGCATGCCCGCGAAGCTGCGAAAGCGCGGATGATTCACTTTCTGCTGCATGCCGAGAGCCTCTTCGCGCTCGGCGGGGGAGCCGGTGATCAGCACCAGTACGTCTTCCCACTCCTCGACCACCATGGCGGCGAGCGCATTGAAATTCTCCCGGTCCCATCGCCGCTGCGGCAGCAATTCAGAGCTGTTGGGATTGATCAGCACGATGCGGTGGTAATCCGGCCGATATTCGGGATACACCTGACGGATGAGGCCCCGCACAAACTCGAGGGCCTCCTCTGAGACCGGCTGGATCGGTACCCGGATCTCATCGTCTGAAATGTATGTCTTCGAATAGGGCACCTGCGGTTCGGTAGCGAGCAGCGCGTTGACCATGCAGATAAAGTTCTTGGCCATATGGATATTGGAGTTGTGGCTCACGCGATGGGTGAGCATCTCGCCCCGATACAGGCCTTCTGCGCGGAATTTGTGAAATCCCACCCGCCGCCTGGCTCCGGAGAGCCCTGTCAGCAGTCCCGAATAACGCGAAAACAGTTCCAGGTCCACGACCGTGTCGATCTTTGCCTTGCGCGCCCAGCGCAGAAACCGCAGCGTATCGGCCAGCATCACCATCAGACCGGTTTCCCGGATGGTGACGATATTGGCTTCGGGAACTGTGGGCATCAGGCGCAGACTCTCCACGTTGCGCGCAAAAATAAGGAAAAAGATTTCGGCTCCGAGGGCGTCTTTGGCCTTCTGCAGGGCTGGGTTGGCGATGATCGTGCTTCCCATCTCTGAGAGCTCGATAAACAGCACCCGGCGCGGCTTTTCCGGTCCCTTGGGGGCGCCGAGCAAGCGCACCACGAGCGTGGACAGAAAACACAGCGGTATGCCGACCCAATAATCGACTAACCGCATTGTTCGTAGCTTCATACCACTACCCCTTGTCGCCTAAATCCGCCGCCGGACGTCTAAATACTCAGATATGCTACGACCGGCGGAGCTAACTTTAATCCTTCAGAGATACGCAAGATTGCAGACAAGTGTCTACTTGTCCTCTACAATTCGGATTATAGTTTGCCAAAAACCAATCGAACTTTTCCTTCGCCGGACAGCAGTGCCGGATTGCTTTTGCGGTGAAGCGGTGCGAGCGGTTTCCAGTTTGCGCGAAGGGTTTGCTCAAATCCCTCCACCCCCGAGGCGCAAGCGGGTTGCAAACTCTCCGTTGTGCCTGAATTTGATAGGGAGTGTAAAGGCTGAATAGGGTGGAGAAACTTCGACATCGCAATATTTTGCTCGTCCTTGCGTTCTCAATTCTCGGCTTCGCGGTGATGGGCTATCACCCCGGCATCGAGGACGACGGCGTCTACCTCTCCGCCGTACAAGGCGACCTGAACCCCGCTCTCTACCCGCACGACTCCGAGTTTTTCCGTGTTCAACTCCAGGCCACGCTCTTCGACAAATGGGTCGCCGGGTTCATCCACCTGACCCACATCCCGATCGCGGCCACGGAGTTGCTCTGGCAATTCGTGTCGATCTTCCTGATCATTTTGGGCTGCTGGAGTATCGCGAATACATTGTTTCCCGAGGCCCGGGCACAGTGGGCCGGCGTTGCCCTCGTTGGCGCCATGCTCACGCTGCCGGTGGCGGGCACAGCCCTCTATCTGGCCGACCAGCATCTGCATCCCCGCAATCTGGCCACCGCCCTCATCCTTCTGGCAGTGTCGAGAATCGTGGTCGGCCAGCGCCTGCAGGCGGTTCCGCTGCTGCTGTTGAGTTTTGTCCTGCATCCGATCATGGGTGCGCTGGGCATCTCCTTCTGCTTCTTCCTTACCATCGCCCTGCTCGATCCGGTTCATGTGTGGCTGCGCTCTCTGCGCAGTTCGCTGGCCGCCGCCGTTCCCCTGGGGTGGATTTTCGAATCTCCAACGCCCATCTGGCGGCAGGCCCTGCAGACGCGGAGATATTTTTTCCTCTATCGCTGGACCTGGTACGAGTGGCTGGGAGCGCTGGCGCCGTTGTTCCTTTTCTGGCTGCTTTGGCGCATTGCCGAAAAGCGCGGCGAAACGCTTCTCGCGCGCTTTGCGCTTGCCGTCTTCGCCTACGGCGTGTTTCAGCAAGCGGTGGCCATGATCCTGCTGGGCTCGCCCTCGCTGGTTCGCCTCACGCCGATGCAGCCCATGCGCTTTCTGCAGTTGATCTATTGCCTCATGGCTCTGCTCGCCGGCTGCCTGCTCGGCAAGTTTCTGCTCAAAGCGAGTGTCTGGCGCTGGGCCGTTTTTCTCCTGGTGATCAACACCGGCATGTTTGCCACGCAACGCGCGTTGTTCCCCAGCAGCGAGCACCTTGAGCTGCCCGGAATGCGCTCGTCCAACCCCTGGCTCCAGGCCTTCGCGTGGATACGCGTCAACACGCCCACCGACGCTTATTTCGCCCTTGATCCGCGCTACTTTGAAGCGCCGGGAGAGGACTCGCACAGTTTCCGCGCGCTGGCCGAACGCAGTCAGCTCGCCGATGCCATCAAGGACACCGCCGTCGTGACCCAGGTCCCCGAACTCGGCCCGGCATGGGAGCGGCAGGTCGCCGCACAAGCCGGCTGGCCCCACTTCCAACTCGCCGATTTTGAGCGTCTGAAAACGGAATTCGGCGTCAACTGGGTGCTGGTCAACTATCCGCAGCCCGCGGGCCTCGCCTGTGTGTGGCACAACAACACTCTTTCTGTCTGCCGAGTCCCTTGACCATTCCTCAGGCGTGGCGCCTGCAGTCTTTTTTGCGCGATCCGACGATTTCCGCGAAAATGGTGCAAGCACTTTTCCAACTTGCCGGCGCGGAGTCCGGTTCATGCTCAATCTTGCGCAACGATTGATTCTCGGCTGTGTTTTGCTGGCCGCCACAACGGTCGGGCTGGCGCTCGCTTGCCGACATACGCTGGCGGCGGCGGGAGATTCCTCCATTGCCATCGGCTTTTCGATTTTGTCGGCCCTGATTGCTTTGAGCACCGTCCTGATGATCCTGCTGCCCATCCAAAAGCTGGCCCGCGACGCAAGAAAAATTGCGCAGGGCAATCTCGAGCACCGCACCGAATGGAGCAGCCGCGACAATTTTGGCGTGATCGCCAGCGAATTGAATCGCATCGCCGTGAGAATGCGCGATCTGCGAGACTCCGAAGCCGGCCGCAAGCAAATGGAGTTTCAGCTTTCCGATGCGGTGCTGCAATCCATCTTTGAGCCCATCATCGTCACCGATAGCAAAGGCCACATCCTCAAGCTGAATCAAGCCGCGGCCGAAGTGCTGGGCCAGGCCGCTGCAACGGATCGAATGGCGCTCAGCAACACTCCCGGCGGCGAGAAGATCCTGAACGCCATCCGCGATGCCGTCGCCATGCAAAAAGCCGTGACCGCCGAAGGTGAAGCGGCGACCCTGCCCATGCGCATCGGCAACAAGGAACGCAGCTATCGCCTGCGCACCACCCCCATGCGCGACTCCGAAGGCCGGCTCCTGGGCACTGTGACCACATTGGAAGACGTGACCTCGCTGCAGGATACCGATCGATTCAAGACCCAATTCATCAGTGTTGCCAGCAAGAAGCTGCGCGGCCCGCTGCTCCAGTTGCGCCGCGGCCTCTACGCGCTCGGCCAGGGCTTTGGGGGCGATCTGCAGCCGCTGCAGGCCGAATTGGTGGCGGCCGCCGGCAGCGAATCCGAGAAGCTCGACGAGCTCATGTCGGACCTGATTGAAGTGGCTGAACTCGACACCGGCAAGCGCGAATTGCATCTTGAGCGCATCCATCCCCTGCCCATGCTCAACGAAGCGCGCGACCGCTACTGCGACGAAGCTGCGCGGAAGCACATCCGTGTCGAGGTCAGCGCCTTCGCCGATCTCTCCGTGGTCAACGCCGACCGCCGCGCGCTCCGCACCATCCTCGACAATCTGCTCTCTAATGCCATGCGCTACACTCCGCCTGACGGCGAAATCCTGCTCGCGGCTGAAGAAATCAAGAACTTCGTTCAATTCACGGTGCGCGATTCGGGGCGCGGCATCGAAGCGGACCGTCTGGCGAACATCTTCGACCGCTTCAACGCCTTCTCTGATGCGGGCACGGGCATGGGACTCGCTCTGGTCCGGCGGCTCGTCGAATCGCTTGGCGGCCAGATCGCCGTGGAGAGCCGGCTGGGGCACGGAACCACGTTTCGATTCACCCTTCCCGTCGCCGTTGTAGAAACCGTTCACCATCCGGTCGAGGCCGGTTAAACGATGGCAGAAATTGAGCTCGAACGGCAGCAGGAACCCGCCCGGCTTCGTGTCTACATCGGAGCCGCTCCCGGCGTCGGCAAGACCTATCACATGCTCAACGACGCCCATCTCAAGCGCAAGCAGGGCGTCGATGTGGTGATTGGCCTGATCGAGCCGCACAGCCGCCAGGAAACAATCGACCAGATTCGCGACCTCGAAGCAGTGCCCCTGCGCGTGATTCCTTATCGCGGCGTTGAACTCAAGGAGATGGACGTTGACGCCATCCTGGCCCGTCACCCCGACACAGTGATCGTGGATGAGCTGGCCCACACCAATGTCCCCGGCAGCAAGAATCGCAAGCGTTACGAAGACGTGCTGGAACTGCTCGACGCCGGCATTAACGTCATGACGGCCGTCAATATCCAGCACCTTGAAACCCTCAACGACGCCGTCAATCGCTCCGCCAACACCGTCATCCGCGAGACTGTTCCCGACAATTTTCTCAAGCGCGCCGACGAAGTGGTCAACGTCGACGTGACTGTGGAAGAACTGCGCTCGCGCCTGCGCGAAGGCAAAATCTATGCGCCCGAAAAGGTGGAGCAATCTCTCGCCAACTTCTTCCGTAAAGGCAATCTGAATCTGCTGCGCGAGCTATCGCTTCGCACCACGGCCGAGCAGGTGGGCAAGCGCGCATCGGAATACCGCCGCACCCAGGGCCTCGAGCAGGCGCCGATTCCCGAGAAGGTGATGGTGTGCCTCAGCACCCGGCCCGGCACGGAGCGGTTGCTGCGCGTAGGAGCCCGCGTGGCCGGTCGCATGGCGACTGATTGGTACGCCGTTTACGTGATCCGTCCCGACGACGATAAGGGACATGGCGACCCGGAAGCCTTCCGTCGCCTGGAAGACTACGAGCGCATGGCCCGTGATCTAGGCGCCCAGGTGGTGATGCTGCACGACAAGAACGTCTCCGATGCCCTCATCCGTTTTGCCCAGCAGGAAAGCATCTCCCACGTGATCTTCGGACAGTCGGCGCGCTCCCGCTGGGACATTCTGCTGCGTGGCTCAGTCCTCAACCGCTTCCTCTCTGAAGTTCGCGAGGTCACTGTACAGGTCGTCCCCATGCAGAAACCCCTGCGCCGGGTTTGATCTGCGGCCCCATATTTGTCTCTGCCTTTTTCTGGCGCGCCCGATGGGTCCGATCCTGGCAAAGCTCCTCCCGAGCCTATTTTGTCATCGCGATCTCAAGGCCGATTTTTTCTTCCCGGATGTCCACGGTGCTGAACTGTGCCTGCGCCAGCATCTCAAGAAACTCTTGTTTCGTGTAAGCGCTCTTAATCAGCATGGTCTTGAAAGCGAGCTTGGTCAGAATCCTGTTCATCGTGGACAACCCCATGCCATCCACCTGGCGGCTCACTTCGTCCGGCGAAGCGTCGCGCTTGAGATCGATAATCAGGCCGCGCCCGCCGGGCCGCATCACGCGGCTCATCTCCTGCAGCGCGCCAACCGGATCGGCAAAGTTTTTGAAGGCTGCGCGGCATAACAGGAAATCGAAACCGTTGCTTTGCAGCGGCATCTTCGATGCGGACCCTTGCTTGAAGTCCACCTCGACCCCTGCCTCGGCCGCCCTCTTCGCTGCCATCTTCACGAACGTGTGGCTGATGTCGAGCCCGGTAATCGAGTAGGAACCGAGCTTTGCCAGTTCAATGCAAAAGTATCCGGGCCCCGGCGCGACTTCGAGTACCGAGCTGCCCTCTGGAATTTCGTTCGAGATTCGGCGTGCGAGCTCCACATATTCTTTCAGCATCTCAGCGGTGTTCGACGCATACCACTTCGCGACCATGCCTTCCATGCCGCGGTCTGCATGTGGTTTGCGCATTGCAAGCGTAGTCATTGTGTATCCTCCGTTTTCTGTGATACTGAGTCCTTGTGTTCCCTTTTCCCTGTTAACTGCTAACTGTCCCCTAGTGTGGTGAGTCTGAAGTTCATCGAAGGACAACCGCAGATTCTTCGACTCACCACCCCCGAACTGAAAGACGTTCGGGGCCCCGTTCGCTCAGAATGACAGCCAATTTTGTGTTGCGTATTTCAGACTCAGGACACTAACAGGCGTCGGAAAAAGGGGGAATAGCAGGGGAGTCGGCGTCAAAGCATCCCACAGCGGCTAAAGCCGCACCTCAAGTTGTTGCGCTTGCGGCCCGACAGAAGTCGGGCCCTGTTACAAAGCCCCCGTCATTTCGAGTTTTTCCGCTGCCTGCTAGTCCCTGCACTATTCGCAGAACACCCGCACCTTGGTCGTGTTCCCACCTTTGCCGTCCACATCCACGGTCAGGTCTTTGAGGTGGTCGATCAGCTCTTCCAGGTTTTCCGGCTTGATCTGCGAAAGCGTCAACGGCACGCCATGCCGGTTGAGCGCCTCGTCGAGCTGGTCATGCGCCTGCGCAGGAATCAGACTGGCCAGGCGAACGCCCGCGCGCAGCAACTGGAGCGGCACGCGCACGTTCACCGTGGTCGGGCCTTTCAAGCCGGTCATCTCCTGGTCGGCTTCCACCAGCACGCGCAGATACCGGGCAAGATTCTTCGCGGACGCGGGGCCAAATCCATTCGTCCCGTTGCCCTTCCCTGATAACTCGCCGGTCGTGGCGCGGGTTTCCGGTTCGAGGGCGACCAGCAGGCGCTCGGCTTCATCCGCGGTGATGCGTCCCGCAGCCAGCATGTCCAAAATTTGACGACGATTCTCGTTCATAACGTTCCTCCTGCAATGCGGGTGAGAAATGACAGGGCATGACCACTAGTCGCGCCAGCCATCGGCAATATTGTTCTGAAGAGGTCCGCAAACCTCTCCAATAGTTCGTGCGCATGGGCCAATTCGTGTGCAGGTGCAAATGCCATGCCTGCCACAATCACCGAGCAGGCGCCCAGCACCCAGGCGGTTTCGGTGTTATCGGGCCAGCAGGCCAGCAGCCGCTCTGCCTCGCGCGGGGTGATGCGGCCCATGGCGATAAGAGATAGAATCGCGCGGCGCTCGTTGTTCATGTTCCACCTCACAGAATGCGAACCGTTACCCGGTTGCCGTCCGCACAAACGCGGACATCGGTCCCCGGCAGGCTGCGTGCAATCGCCCAGAAGGCCGCAATCGCGCGCCGGGGGTCGATGCGACCGACCAGGCATACGCCCAGCACAACCAGAAAAATCAGCGGCGAAAGCAGTACCAGCGGAATCCAGAGCAGAAACAGTGGGAGCCACAAGCGAAGTCCCCTCCAGTGCGGATTCTCGACGTGCACGATGGCAATATTCGGAGTCATTTCAGAGCCTCCAGTGCGCGGATTGCCTCCGCGGCGTCGATCTCGCCGCTGTTCAGCCGCTCCAACACCTCCGCGCGGGATGGAGACGGGTTGGTATCGACAAATTCCAGTTGCCCGGCGATCCGGTTCAGGCGCGCCTTGATGGTCGGGTAGCTCACCCCGAAAACCTGCTCCATCTCCTTGATCGAACCGTGCGAGCGCAGAAACGCGGTAATAAAGACCTGGTCTTCCAGGCTGAGCCGCGCCAGCTCCGGCAACATGAATTCACCTTCAATGGCGATCTGCTTGTCCGCGATGCGCACCCGCTCGATGACCAGCGGAGAGCCCTGTGCGATGCGGAGCAGGTCCTGCCAGCCGGATTGCCAGTCTGGAGAGGGTTTGTTTTCTTGAGCCATGGGTCTCGAACCTCAGCGTTTCTCAATCACTGAGGGAACTGTAATCAATTTAATTTAAAATTTCAATAGTACAACTTAGCTTTATTGATTTTATCTTCCATACCCTTCAACGCGCGGGTCGACTCTCAATCCCACGGCGTCTCCCGGAAAGTCTGTTGCATGCCGGGATAGAACGCCAAATAAAGGCAAATCAGCAGGTTAAATAACGAACTGATCATCAGCCCCACCTCATGCCCTGCGAGCTGATTCATGCCCGATGCTCGATCGGCAAGCAGACTTACCACGTTGAGCGCTACGGTCGCGCCCGACATGAACATAGCCACCCAACGGGCACGCCAGTCCCGGCAGTACCATCTCCACCCGACAACGCAGTACACGACCGCGATGAAGTAGAACACGAATTCGGGTGAGATCAGCTTGGGAGTGGAATCAAAGTGCGTGCCAAGATACGCTGTGGTGCTCGAATCGGGCGCAAGGCCCACAATCAGCGCAAACACGAGAAACACGCCTCCACGAAGAAAGCAGAGCCACGCGAACAGCCTGATCAGCAGCGGGACTTTGACCTGAGGGCGGACATTGCGCGGCTTCTCGTTCCTCTCTGGGATGGGATACGGCGGGGGCACAATGCCCTTCATCTGCTGCGGCATAATTCCTCCAGTCCAAGCCCTTGTTCCCAATCAAGCGGGATGCCCCAGAGCCGGGAGCCCGAGGTCCCCGGGGTCCCCGGCGAGCAGTCTTTGCTTCGCTGGGGTGGAGATCCCGATTCCGGGACCCCCCGGGAAAACTGCGGAAACAGGTTCTCAGATTCGTCCGCTTGATTTGAGAGGAAGAGTAACAGGAATTGATCGTTCTCTTATAATTTTTCGCGCAGAAAGCTGATCACGTGATCGGCCTGCACCACGCCGACCATCCGGTCCTGTGCGTCGACCACCGGCAACGCGTGCAGGTTGTACTTGTCGAACATCTCGGCCAGATCGTTCTGGTGCATGTCGGCGGGGCAGGAGAGCACCCGCGGCTCGGCCAGCACTGCCAGCCGCGTATCCGGCTGCGCCATCACCAGGCGGGCCAGCGAGATCACTCCGCGCAGCACGCGCTTCTCGTCGAGCAGGTAGATCTCGGTCACGTTTTCCGGATCGCCGTCGAAGTTGCGCAGCGCCTGCACGGCCTGCGCGACGGTCGCATTCATTCCGAGGGAGATGAAGTCGGTGGTCATGGAGCCGGCGGCGGACTTCTCGTCGAACTCGAGCAGCTCGTCGACTTCCTGCCGCTCTTCCGGCTCCATCTCTTCGAGAATGGCGTCGGACTGCTCTTCGGGCAGCTCGGCCAGCAGGTCGGCGGCGGCGCCAGGGTCCATCTCCTCGACGATGTCGGCGATCCGCTCTTCGTCGAGCTTTTCGAGCAGTGCCTTTTGCAGCTTCGGCTCGACTTCTTCGAGCGCCTCGGCGGCCACTTCTTCATCGAGCGATGTGAAGACGGCTTCGCGCTCGGCCGGCGCCAGGTCTTCGAGAATCTCGGCCAGGTCGGAGGGGTGCATCTCGGCCAGCCGCTCGTGCTCGATGCGCAGCTTCACTCGCCGCGCCGGGTCGACTTCGATTACGTCGACAAAATGCCAGGGAATGCCGCGCTCCTTGAACTTGCGCGAGAGCGATTCCAGCGTCGCCCGCGGCAGAATGCCTTTGAATACACGGCGAAAGGCTCCGCGCAGGCCCACCTCGACCTCGGCCACGCGCAGCAGGTGCGCCGAGCCGTGGCCCATCCACTCCAGGTCGACGTCGTTGACGCGGACCACCTTGCGGCCGTGAATGTCGATGATCTGGCGATCGACCAGGTCCTGCTGCAGGTAGAGATAATTGCCCTCGTCCTGCAGCGGCACCAGGGCGCCGGCCGAACGCAGCTCCAGGGTGCCGGCCGGGGTCTCCATCACCTCCTGCGAGGGCACAATCGCGAGCCCGTCGCGCGTTTTGAGCACCAGGCCCGCCACCTTGCCGGCATCGGGACCGGTGGCCACGGCAATGTCCTTGAGCCGGCCGCGCAGGTGGCCCTGCGCGTCGGTCACCGGGGTGCCGAGCAGCGCGGTCAGACTGACGCGGGCTGTGGTGCGAGGGTGCATGAGGTGAGTCTATTCCCTTGAAGGTGCGGTTGCGTTGAGCGCAAATCCGACACTGATTCTCTCATAGGGTTTTCAGGCACCGCCGGTCCGGTCTAATCTTGATCAAACAAATGAAGACATCCGCACCGAAGGCTGTCGTGGAAACTCTGCTGATTGCCTCTTCGGTTGCAGGATGGGCTGCACCCCAACACCACTGTGCTGATACGGGACCGCCCGCCATCTGGGTGGTCAAAAGCCCCTATCCGTTTCAGGCTGGATCCGAAAGGACCTTCGACGAGCTCTATCATGGGCCGTGGAGGGCCAGCCGTGACATCCCCCTTTATGCCGCGCCGCGCAGCCACCGTCGCGCCGGAACGATCCGCGCAGGAACTGTAGTTCATGCGCTCCTCGGAGAGACCATCGTCGTTGCCCCATTGCGTTTCGTCGCCGCCCGGGACTATCGAGTGGTCACGAGTTCAAGTCTTCGGAAAACCGAAGTCGCCACTATGCATAAAGGGGACGTGTTCTGGGTACTCGACATCGGGGGTGAAGGCGAATTCGCGGTTTGGTGGCACTGCAGCGTCGTGGGGTGGGACTCGACCGACGCTCCGCCAGACGACCCGAATCCACTTACACTCCTGGGTACGAATCAAGAAAGATGGGTTCAGATTCGGGATCCCAAAACAGGGCTTACCGCCTGGTTCAACGATAAACAAGAGAGCGGCCCAGCCCTCGTGCCCGCCCAGCCCACAACCAAAAGCACTGGATGACTTCACGCTGGCCCCTTTGCGTCGCCTTCCGCCGAGGCAAGATGCGCTCTCAGCTAAGCAACGAAACCGTTCCGCTTGACACAAGCCGCTCCAGCCATGAAACTTCCTGCAAGGTTCCTCGGACGCTAGAACGTCACGTTCCTGTTCCGGCAGAGGCGGAGAAGAAATCTTTGGACAAATCCAGAACAGGACCGCTGAGTTTCTCGCTGAGTTCCACCATGGAGAGCGTCAGCGAGGTGGAAGCCGCCGCCGAGAAGCTGGCCGCAGAGGCCGGCCTCGACGAGGACGAGCGATTTCGACTGACCATGGCCGTGCGCGAGGCCGCGGTGAACGCCGTGCTGCACGGCAACGACTACGACCCCGCCAAGCAGATCACGGTGAGCTTTGAGAACACCGGCAAGTCGCCTGGTGATTTCCATCGCCGACGAGGGCAAGGGGCTCGATCCCGACACGCTGCCCGATCCGCTGGCGCCGGAAAACCTGCTGCGCGGCACCGGCCGCGGCATCTTCCTCATCCGCTCCTTCATGGATGAGGTACACTTTCGACAACTGCATCCCGGAACCGAGTTGACGCTGGTCAAGCATCTGGCGCCGGCGGCCGAAAAAACGTAAGCTACTTGGACGCGGCGCCGTCGGGGACGGGCGCATCATCGATCTCAGCCGCGTTGCTGGCGAAGGTTCTCACTTCCACTCCTCTACCACAGGCAAAGGTGCTATAACCGATTACCAACAAGGAGGAATTTCCGTGGCACTTACTATTGCTTCCCGTGAAGTGGACGGCGTCACCGTTCTGGACCTGCAGCGGGCGGATCACTCTGGGCGAGGGCAGCGTGCAGTTGCGCGATGCCATTCGCGACCTGATCGGCAAAGGTCAAAAGAACATCCTGCTGAACCTGGGCGACGTGAACTACATCGATAGCTCGGGTCTGGGCGAGCTGGTCAGCGCCTACACCACGTCGAAGAACCAGGGCGCGACCCTCAAGCTGCTCAAGCTGACCAAGAAGGTCCACGACCTGCTGCAGCTCACCAAGCTCTACACCGTCTTCGACATCTACGACGACGAGGCCAGCGCCATCGCCTCCTTCAAGTAACCTGCGTCCTCGCAAGCAGCAGATGTGAAAAAGGCCATCCCGCGACGGGATGGCCTTTTTGCGTGGATGGCGCCGACATGGTGATTGGGCATTTTCGATGGGTGCCGGCTCGCGTTAGATCTGGGAAAACTGAGTCCTAGAACTTCACCTCCGGCACCTGCTGCGCCGCCGGGCTGGCCTTGAAATACGCATCGTTCTGCTTGAATCCGGCCATCCCCGCCCAGATGCTGTTGGGGAACTGCAGCACGAAGGTGTTGTAGTCCTGCAGATGCGTCGTTATACCGCTTGCGCGCCACGCCGATGCGGTTTTCCGTGCCGGCCAGCTCGTCCTGCAGGCGCATGAACTGGTCGCTCGAGCGCAGTTGCGGATAGTTCTCCGTCAGCAGCAGCAGCCGTCCAAGCGCCCCGTCCAGCTGGCCGTTGGCCGCGATCTTGGCCGCCGGTCCCTGCGCATTCAACATGCCGGCGCGCGCGTTGGCAATGTCGCCAAACACGGTGCTCTCTTCCTTGGTGAATCCCTTCACCGTCTCCACCAGGTTGGGAATCAGGTCGGCGCGCCGCTCCAGTTGCACGTCCACCTCCGACCACGCGGTCTTCACATTCTGGTCCTTGGCCACCATCTGGTTCTTGGCGCTCACATAGCTGCCAAACACCATGAGAACCGCCAGAATCAGAACGCCCACCACATCCAAGAACAATCCAAGTCCACGATGTCATACAGTTCCTTTCTCCTCCGGCTCCATTTCAGCGGATTCCCCGTATCACTGACCACTGTTCACTGACTACCAGCTTCCCCCGGCCCGCCGCCGCCAAAGCTCGCCGCCGCCGAAGCCACCGAAGCCACCTCCACCGCCACCGCCGAACCTCCGCCGCCAAAGCCGCCTCCGCCGCCAAAACCGCCGCCCATCCACGGCCGCCGCGGAATCTGCCGCCGAACAAGCCCGCAAACAAACAGCAACCGCAGAAGCGAGAAGCCGCCGAAAAATAGAAAAATCAGAATGAAGAACAGGAATGGGAAGCCGCCCCCGTGATGAACCGTACGCGGCGGCGGCGCCTGTTGCCGGCTGGTTCTGCAGCGTCACTCCGGCGTCGCCGCGATCACCTGCGCCACCTGGCCCACTGCGAACTGCACCGCGCTGTCGTAATCCCCGGCCCGCAGATACGGCACCATCGCCCGGCCGATGTCGCCGATCTTGGCGTCGTGCAGAATGCCCTCGAGCCCGTAGCCCACCTCAATCCGGTATTTGTGGTCGTCGACGGCCAGCAGAAACAGCACGCCGCGGTCCGCCGCCCTTCTTGCCGATCTTCCACTTGTCTTCAAGCTGGTTGGCGTAGTCGGCCGCGTCGTCGCCGTCCAGGTTGTGGACGGTGACCATGGCCATCTGCGCATTGGCCTTGGAGTGGTCAAGCTGCGCGCAGAGGCTGTCAAGCTGCGCAATCGCCTCCGGCGACAGCACATGGGCGTAGTCGCTGACATAATCTGTGGGTTTGGGCAGGTCTTTGACCTGCTCGGCCAGAGCAGATCCGCAATAGAAAGACAGGGCCGCCAGCAGAAGCCGGAGCCAGAACCTGAGCGCGCTGAAAGACTTTCATCGCTCTCAATTGTACGCGGACGGGCCGCGCAAAGTTCCCGAGCGTTCGCGTCGAGCAGCTTTCGCACGCCCGGATCTGCGGCTCGCCTGCCTGAACACTACACTGAGAAGGAAATGACCCCGAATCAACTACCGACCTCCCTCGCCCGCCAGCACACCGAACTCCAGCTCCACGGCACCGTGCTCACCGACGACTACGCCTGGCTGCGCGACAAGGAAAATCCCGAGGTAACCGCGTACCTCGAGGCCGAGAACGCCTACGCCGAGGCGGTGATGGCCCCGCTCGCCGCCCTGCGCGACGAGCTTTACAAGGAGATGCTGAGCCACATCAAGCAGACCGACGTTTCAGTTCCCTTCCGCGACGGCGCCTGGTGGTACTACACCCGCACCGAAGAGGGGCTGCAGTACGCCGATTTACTGCCGCAAGACGCGGAACGGCTTGCCGGGCCGAGTGGCGAAGGCCGCCGAAGCACGTGATCCTCGACGGCAACGAGCTGGCCGAAGGCCACGCCTTCTTCGCCATCGGCGCCACCGACATCACCGACGACGGCCGCTGGCTGGCCTACACCACCGACACCACCGGCTTTCGCCAGTACACGCTGCACATCAAGGACCTGGAGACCGGCGAAACGCTGCCCGGCGAAGTGGAGCGCGTCGGCTCCGTGGCGTGGGCAGCCGACAATCAGACGCTCTTCTACACCGTGGAAGACGAGGAGCAGAAGCGGCAGTACCAGCTTTGGCGGCACTGGCGCGGCACGTCGCACAGCCGATGACGTGCTGGTTTATCAGGACGACGACGAGCGCTTCAACCTTGGCGCGGGCCGCACCCGCGACGGCAAATTTCTGGTTCTGGAGTCGGCCAGCCACACCACCACCGAATGCCGTGTGCTCGCCGCGGACCGAGCCTGAAGGATACATTCACGCTCATCAGCTCCGCGCGAGGACGAGCACGAATACTCGATCGACCATCGCAACGGCCTCTGGTTCATTCGCACCAACGATCGCGGGCGCAATTTCCGACTGGTCACTGCGCCGGTGGATGACGCCGGGCCGCGAGAACTGGACCGAGCTGATTCCTCATCGCGACGACGTGATGCTCGAGGATGTGGACTTGTTCGCCGGCTTCTTTGTCGCCTGCGAGCGCGAAGACGGGCTGCCGCGCCTGCGCGTGTGGCGTTTCGCCGGCGCAAGGCCCCGACGCTGCGCCGGCCGGCGAGATCGCATTTCCCGAGCCGGCCTACAGCGCGCATCCGCACGTCAATCGCATCTTTGAAACGACCACGTACCGCTATGCCTATCAGTCGCTGGTCACGCCGAGTTCGGTCTACGAGTACGACGTCGCCACGGATAGCTCGACGCTGCTGAAGCAGGTTGAAGATTCCCGGCGGATTCGATCGCACCCTCTATGCCAGCGAGCGCGTGCGCGCCACGGCGCCCGATGGCGTCGAGGTGCCGGTTTCATTGGTCTATCGCAAAGACAAGCGCGAACCGGGAAAGAACCCGCTGTATGTGTATGGCGTACGGGTCTTATGGCTACTCGCTGCCGCTCGGATTCAATTCGAACCGGCTGTCGCCTGCTCGATCGCGGCGTGGTCATGGCCTATGCGCACATTCGCGGCGGCGGCGACCTGGGCAAGCCGTGGCACGACGCGGGCAAGATGCTCGTGAAGCGCAACACGTTCACCGACTTTATCGCCGCTGTCGAGCATTTGACGGCGGCTGGCTATGGCGATCCGGCGCGTGTCGCCATCGAAGGCGGATCGGCGGGTGGATTGCTCATGGGCGCGGTGACTAACCTGCGTCCGGATCTCTTTCGCGCCGTCCTGTCGCATGTTCCGTTTGTCGATGTGATGAACACGATGCTCGATGCTTCGCTGCCGCTCACCGTCCCGGAATATGAAGAGTGGGGTAATCCGAACGAAGAGAGTTACTTCAAATACATGCTCAGTTACTCGCCCTATGACAACCTGAAGCCCGTGAGTTATCCAGCCATGTTAGTCAAGACTTCGCTTTATGACAGCCAGGTCATGTATTGGGAGCCGGCAAAGTATGTCGCAAAGCTCCGCACCCTGAAGATGGACAACAACCGCCTTCTGTTGGTCACCAACATGCAGGCAGGCCACGGCGGCGCGAGCGGCCGCTATGACTATCTGAAAGAAATCGCGTTCGATTATGCGTTCCTGCTGCGAGAGCTTGGCATTGTGTGCTAAAGTTTGTGCGAAGACTTCCGGAGAATCTCATGAAGCAGACGACGCGGGTAATCGCGCTGCTCGTTGTGTCAGGAGTAGGATTTGCGTGTTCGCCGGTGTTGAGCCAGTCCGCACTTCCTGCACCATTAGACAGAATACCCATAACCATTTACCAGGCAGGCAATCGCGTTAGTACCCCCGAGCTTCTCTCCAATGACTTCTCTCCGTCGACCCTCGATAAATGCAAAGAGAAGAAAACCGGCAGAGTTGGCTTATCGTTAATCGTGGACTCTAGCGGCATCCCACGCAACATCATGTTCACCAAACCCTTGGGCAATGATTTGGACAAGTTCGCTCTGGCCATCGTAGGCATGGAGCGCTTCAAACCCGGTCAAATGGGCGGAACGCCTGTGCCGGTCGCCCTGTCTGTGGAGGTCGGACTTGACGGATGCATCGAGACCGAAACCAACAGTGCGGGGATCTCGACCTCCAGGTTGCGGCCGCGTAATGCGCCGGTGCAGAAGTTCGACAGATGGGCTGATGCGCCCAGTGAAGCGATTCTCGCGCCAACTCCGGGCCCAGAGGAGCTTTTAAACCTTCCCAAAGTGGACGGCGGCGTCAGCAGGCCAATTCCTATCAAAGCAGCTGCGCCGGATTACACAGAAGAGGCGCGCCGAGCAAGATATCAGGGAGTCAGCTTAGTCACACTCATTGTTGATTCGCAAGGAATGCCGAAGAATGTCCGCGTGGTTCGGCCAATCGGCCTTGGGTTGGACGAGAAGGCCATCGAGGCTGTCCTGAGATATCGATTCAAGCCCGCGATCAAGAACGGTGAGCCACTCCCGACCAGAATCTCCATCGAGGTGAACTTTCGCCTTTACTGATCGAACAATGAAAACCTCGACCCCTCCCGGTTAGCGAACAGTCTCTCCGACTTCGTTCTGTGCGACATTCAAATCGGTTAGCCGCGACTTATGCGCCCATAAGCCCAGGCCCGGATTGGCGATGAAGAAAATATCTTCTCCGTCCACACGATTGTATCCGTGGGTTAGCTTCGCGGGATCATACATCTTGAGCATCGCGGCCAGATTGCCATACCCGAATCCCGCGCCTTCCACCTCTTCTCGGGTCAGGTGCCCGGGACACCAGGTGATGGTGAATCGGCCCTCGGACGAAGCATGGATCAAGTGCGAGGCGGCGCCAAGTTCGCTGGCCAAATCGGGATTGGCATCGACTGCGGCCAGTATCGCCGGAGTGCCGCGATAGCCGTATTTCCGGATCAGGGCGTCGATGGTCTTGTCTTCACCAAATTCCCTTACAGCCGGAGCCAGCACGATCAGTTCACCGCCGTCTGCGAGCGCCATCCGCGTGCGATACACGGCCTTGTTGCCCAGCCATGTGGAGTGAAACTCATCCGGATCGAGATAGACGACGGCCTTGCGGATCGGCTCATCGACTAACTCGAAGTTAACCTTCATGCTCAGTTCAGCAGCCCGGTAGAAGCACTCCACATCATCGCCGATAAAGAGGCCGCGTACCGCCAACTCACCATCAGCTTTGCGCCCCACCACCGTGAGCACGTACACGATCGGTATGTGCCTGAGGAAGTGGTCCGATGCGTAGTTCAGCACGGCTCGCACCGGGTTGTCGGCGCGCCCCATGATGCGCTCCATGCCATAAACAGCGCCCAGAAAGTGGCTGCGATTGATGCTGTCGCGCCCACCCGTGCCGATCAGAATGTTCTTGTTGTAGTTGGCCATGCCGATTACTTCGTGCGGCACCACCTGGCCAATGGAGAGAATCAAGTCGAATCCGCCTTGAGAGATGAGGCGATTCACCTGCGCGGGCCACGCGAAATTGAGCTTGCCTTCCGATTGCTCGTGGATAAAGTCAGGGGGAATCTCGCCCAGCGTCTCCACGTCGGTACGCCAGCTATGAACGCGGAAGAGATTTTGCGGCACGTCGCCGAACATATGTTTGAGCTGCGCCGGCTGCATCGCAGAGTGGGTTCCCAGCGCAGGCAACACGGTCTTGAGCCGATCGCCAAAATACTCCCACGCCATGTGTGTGAGCGCGCCGGCCTGTGAGTGCAGCCGGGTGATATCCGGCGGCACGGCGAGCACACGATTGCGCGGTCCGAGTTTCGCAAGGCTCTCAGAAAGCAGGTCTCTTAACTGCATGGCAGAAAGGTCGGTTTCGACGCCGCCTACGGCGCAATAGACGCTCATGCGTATAACTTTACACCCTTCCTGAGCCGGAATGCCGCAACAAACTGGTGCGCTATCCTGAACTAAGCCGGACGGCCTGCACCGGGCTGTCGAATGGAGTTTGCGATGAGCGAATTTACTCTGAACGTCAACGGCGCTCAGCTGTCTGTGAACGCTCCTGCTGATGAATCTCTTCTTTCTGTTTTGCGCAATCGACTCAATCTCACCGGAACCAAGTACGGCTGCGGCGAAGCGCAATGCGGAGCCTGCACTGTTCTGGTGGATGGGCAAGCCACCCGTTCCTGCCTGGTTGGTGTGGGTTCGGCGGTCAATGTGAAGATCACCACCATTGAAGGGCTGGAGCACAACGGCAAGCTGAGTTGCGTGCAGCAGGCGTTTCTCGACGAGGGAGCGTTCCAGTGCGGCTATTGCACTTCGGGAATGATTCTCAATGCCACCTCTCTGCTCAATGAGAAGCGCACTCCCACCGAAGAGCAGATCGTCGAGGCAATGAACGGAAACATCTGCCGGTGCGGCACTTATCCGCGCATCATTGCGGCGGTCATGCGGGCTGCGCAACAGCCGGAACAAGGAGCCAGCCGATGAACCTCCTCGATCGAGACGTGCAGGTATCCGAGAATAGCCGGCTCGCGGCCGAGTTAGATGGACAGTCAGGGAAACTCCAGTTAGATCGACGCGACTTTATCAAAGTGCTCGGCGGCGGACTGCTTATTTGTTTGACTCACAATGCCGTCTGGGCTCAAGAGTCAGGCAGGACATTTGGGGGTCATGAACTTCCAAAAGACGTGAGTGCGTGGCTGCACATCGCCGCAGATGGCCAGGTGAATGTGTTTACCGGCAAGGTTGAAGTGGGACAGAACATCCGCACCTCCCTGGCACAACAGGTCGCCGAGGAATTGCGGGTGCCGTTTGATTCCATAACGATGGTCATGGGCGACACCGACCTGGTCCCATGGGATATGGGCACGTTCGGCAGCCGCACGACCCCCACCATGGGTCCGCAACTTCGCATCATGGCTGCGGCTGCGCGCGAGATGCTCATTGACATGGCCGCCCAGCGCTGGAATATTCCTTCGTCTACCTTAGTTGCAGCTGACGGCAAGGTAACCGATCCCCAGACCTCGCGGTCGTTCACCTATGTCGGACTCACTCGCGGCGAAAGGCTTGTAAAGGTTGTCTCCGGCGAAGAGCGCCTGACTCCATCCAACGAGTGGAAGATCGCCGGAACCCCTGTTCCCAAAGCCGATGGCCGCGACTTCGTTACCGGGAAACACAAGTATCCCTCCGACATCATCCGGCCGGATATGATGTTTGGCGCAGTGCTACGGCCCGACGGATTCAATGCAACACTTGACTCGCTCGACATCAGCGGCGCGGAAAAGCTCAACGGTGTTAAAGTCGTGCACGACGGTGATTTCATCGCAGTGGTCGCGCCCGACGCTTACGCCGCGCAACAGGCGCTGTCGGCCATCAAGGCAAAATGGAGTGTGCCGGCGCAACCATCGAATCAAGGCCTCTTTCAATATCTGAAGAGCAATCCCGAGAGCGGCCAGGATGAAGGCCCGGAGCATGTGACCGGTTCCGTGTCGCAAGCCTTCGCCGGCGCCGACTTGAAACTGGAAGAGCGATATACCGTGCAGTACATTGCCCATGCACCTCTTGAGCCACGCGCCGCCGTGGCCGAATGGAACGGCGACAAGCTGACCGTATGGACCGGAACGCAACGTCCGTTTGGCGTGCGCGATCAACTCATGCTGGAGTTTCACCTCTCACCCGCGCAGGTGCGCGTGATCCAACCGGACATGGGAAGCGGCTATGGTGGCAAGCATACGGGCGAGGCCGCACTTGAGGCTTCGCGCCTCGCGAAGACGATTGGCAAGCCAGTGAAAGTGGAGTGGACGCGCCGCGAAGAATTCACCTGGGCTTACGCGCGCCCCGCAGGCCTGATTGAGATCAAAGCGGGCATCGGCCATGATGGAACGCTGATCTCCTGGGAACATCACAACTACAATTCGGGCCCCGCTGCAATCGGCACGCCCTACGCGGTCCCTAATCAACTCATTCAATATCACCCGGCAAAATCGCCTCTGCGCCAAGGATCTTATCGCGGGCTCGCGTCCACCGCGAATCACTTCGCGCGCGAGTCGCACATGGACGCCATGGCCCACGCCGCGAACATGGACCCACTGGAGTTTCGCTTGAAGAATCTGACCGATCCGCGCTTGCGCGCTGTTTTTGAAAAGGCAGCCGACAAGTTCGGTTGGGCCCGATCAAAGTCAACGCCCGATCGTGGATTCGGGATTGCCGGCGGAACCGACAAGGGTGGTTACATCGCAACTTGCGCCGAAGTGGAAATCGATCCGACCCAGAAAGTGCGCATTGTTCGGCTGGTTCAAGCCTGGGAATCGGGCGCTGTCATCAATCCCGATGGCCTGCGAAATCAGATCATGGGCGCCATGGTTCAGGCCATCGGCGGAGCGCTTTTCGAGCAGATCCTCTTTGCCAATGGCCGAATTCTGAACCCTCTCTTCGCCGAATACCGCCTGCCGCGATTCAAGGACACACCTCAGATCGAAGTCGTGCTGATCGATCGCAAGGACCTGCCCTCGGCTGGAGCGGGCGAAACCGGCATTGTGGGAGTTGCCCCTGCGGTGGGCAACGCGATCTTCGCAGCAACGGGGAAGCGCCTGCGAAACATGCCCATGGCCCCAAAAGGTGAGGCGCCTGGAGAGGCCGGTACACCTCTGCGGAGTTAGCAGAATTGAATAGATCAGACAACCCATGCGGCGAGCTATTCCTACGATAGCTCCTGGCCCGCTAACGTTGCACCTCGCGCATGGAGCATGCACGTTCAATCTTGACCTCGCGCAACAATCTCAAACGAGAGTTTCAGTTCATCCTTTATTTTGAGCGCGCCACCGGCCACCGATACCGGCTTGATGTCAAAGTCGGACTGGCGCAAAGTGAAGTCGCCAGACGCACGCAACATACTGCCCAGGAGCGCGACCCGCGCGGGGATCGACAGGTTGCGTGTAACCCCGTGCAAAGTCAGAGCTCCGCTGAGCGTTGCAGAAAAGAGCGCGCCTCCCAGGCCCTGGATGGAAATCTGGGTTGCCTCATACGCGATCTCTGGGAACCTGGTTGTCTCCAGGACCTCCTGATTCATGAGCCGCTCCATTTCGCTGCGATCCTTGGCGCTGACGTCATTCTCGACGCTGAGTGATGAGGACTTGATCGATAACTTGAAACCCCTTGCATGCTTTCGCTCGGGGTCGAACGTGACTTGCCCACTCAAATCGCGTACGCCAATGACCGGGTTGTGACCCATGGCAGAAAGTAATCCGGTTGCGAATGCCTGTATCGTGAAACGGCTCGCGCGGCCATCGATTGCGAAGATCGCCGCGCCGGCCTCGGAACTTTCCCCCTGATGATCTCTTTCAGCCTGGGTCATGCGCTCCTTTCGATTACCGCCATTTTGTGAATCATGCAGAAGGCGAGGCACCGCATTCGCATCAGTTCGTTACATCGCTCGCAGTCTGAAATACCTCTCCACATCGGGAATGGCCGCCTGGGCGAGATTCCCGATTCCAAGCCGAGACAGATACCGGCGAACATAGGGATTGGAAACAATCAATCCCGCTCCAAAAACGACCAGTGCCACGCCCCCTAACAGGAACAGTGTGCTTTTGTCGCTTTCTAATCCATTGGCGGTTGGTTCAAGCAACTCCATGTCCATTCCATTTCTCCTTTCCGTTGCAACGTTCAGTTCGTCGGTTTCTCTTGCATCTCTTTCAGGAGCCGATCGACGAGATCGATAACGACTTTTGCGGCCTCGGGAACAGCGCTGTTTACCGGAGCGCTGAGTCCCATCGCACCTTCGTCCCCGCCCAGGCTTGCCGGTTCACATCCAACTAACAAGACGCGCTTCAATCGAGCATTCATCGCAGTCGCCATGAGAAGCACATTCACTGGATTCATGGCGTGGGGCTCGATGAAATTCGCCTGCCTGGCCATCGCACCCGGATCAGTCAGATCCGGCTCGAAAACATAGACAGTCCCGGGCGCTTCACCGTGAGGAAAAGCATCGATCAGAATTGTGGCATCATATCCGTCCTGCAACGCATAGGCCAGATCAAGACCGCGTATACCGAAGTCTGCAACACGCACTTCAGAAGGAAGACCGATGTTGGAGAGAGCACCCGCGACCTCGACTCCAAAACCATCATCACCGAGAAAGATATTGCCGATACCGGCGATCAGGATGCGTGGCTTCTGCGCGAGTTGCTTGTGCTGCTGCTCTTCCCTGGGAAGCGGCTCTACTTCGGATGCGTCAAAGAAGAAGCGATGGCCTGGTTGGCGTAGCAAACCCAGATCGCGGCCTGGATCCTCGTCGAGAACAACGGAGACATGCGATTTACCCTCGTAGTCCTGCTCAATGCTCTCGATGATTGCAATTTGCCCACGCAACGCGATGTCGAGGATGTCTCCGCCCTTGCGAGGACAGAGCCGCACGCGATCACCCGTCCTTACTTCGACGCCCTGAATCAGCATCTGATCGAGCGGTGTCTTATCTTCGAGCAACTGCCACTCCCATTCGTTCATTGCGCCTCCTCGCTCAAGGGCCGAAGGCCCCGAAGTACGCCATGAAGCTTCATGAACTGCTCCGGCGGCATGTTCTCAGTCCGTTCCAGAATTGCGCGGCTGCGCTCGTCCGATTGCCGCATCTCATTTTTCTCTTCTTCGGTCAGGGTCAGAATGCGCAGCGACAGGATTTCGTCAATCTCGGTTCCGTCAAACAAGCTGCCCGGGCTCTCCGGAGCGATCTGCGGATAGTCATACAGAATGATGGGGGAAGAAAGCATCATGTTCCGTGTGCCCTCTTCTCCAACCATCACAGGCCACGTCCCGACGTTCTTACATTCTGTGGCCAGGTCCTTGAGAGCGTCGGGCGGGTCAAGCAGCGAGACATACTCGCCGCCCTCCACGGCGAGTATGGTGTGCGCCGACACAAGCGATTGCATGAGAGCGTCGGCGCGCAGACTAATCTGTGTCGCATCAATCGGTGTCAGGTTGTACATCCGCAGCGTCAATTTGGACAGGCCGTCGCGCTGCGGGCTCACCTCCACGTCAACCGCGACGGCCAGCGTTTGCCACTCGCGAATGATGACACCCGCGATCAGTCCGTCCTCATTGCGAATCGGCTCCAATTCGCGGTCCGCCTTGAATCTGAACCGGAAGTTCCGATGGAATGACGACGTCCCGCTGTCGAGTGGGGGCAGGCACCTCTTTCGCTCCATCGCTTCCTGCCAGGGCGCGTAGGTCTGGTTGCCAACCTGCAGTCTTTCCACTGGCTGAAACTCGAGCTCACCAACTCGCGGAAGATCTGAAATCGGTTCTGCGAGTTTTCCGATGGTGCGATTGACGATCTGGAGAAATCTGATTTCTATGTTGAGCCGAGTCGTCGCGCTGGATTCGAGAAGACATTCGGTCTGCATCATCCATGCGTCGGAGCCATTCTGTTGCTCACTGTACGTTCGCGGGCAGAGCACACCGAAGTTCCATCGCTGCTGGTTCTTGACGGCAGAGGCGCGATAGGGATAGAGCATGTAGCCCTCATAGAGAACGGCCTCTGCGATCTTTTCGACCCTTTCCAGGTTCATGAGCCCACCGTCTCCTCAACAGGCAACACTCTTTCAAGAGCTTGTTCCCAGGAGGGAATTCCATGCTGCATCTTGTACTGATACAAGCGCTCAAACACATCCCGTCGCAAACTCAACCATGCGGTATTGGGGTAGTAGGAATCCATCATCTCCCGCCACACTTTTTGCGCCAGCTTGAAGGTTGACTCCTGTTCCCATGAGATGGGCGCCACTTGCAGCACGCCGTCCTCGTCGGCATAGAAGACTGTGCCGCTGAACATCAGGCGAAGGGGAATGTCGCCATCCGTAAGACCTTCAAAATATTTTGTGGCGGCCACGTTGAAGTCAAACGTACAGGGCACCTGAAGATCAACTGTTGTCGATCCCTCAAACCCCGGCACGACGGCACTGGCATGAGTCCATAGCAGGCTGCGAAGAGTCTGGCTCCAGCGCTCCGGCTCGCCAAACAAGTCGAGCATCCTTTTCTGTTCCTCGGGCGTATGGCGCCGGCGGGTGGCCTCAATCTGTATCTGGCAGCGCAGCGCAATCGTATGAACGGCCTCGCCGGCCACTGCATTCGCAATGCGAAGCTTGAAAGCAAGCGTCGGCGCCGCACCGTAAGGAACAGGGGCCGCTTCTTCAACGCTGAAGCTCAGCTCAGGCACGTTGTTCTCCTCTCACTACGTCCGCATGTGCTTTCAACACCGAGAAGAAGCGCCCGATTTCCTCCCACACTTCATTCCCTCCGGAAAGCCCCTTCCAATTCATCCGGATCAAACCGACGAGACGAAAACATTCGTCGATAGGAGCGAAATAGTATTCAGCTGGAGACGCCCCGCGTGCGTGGCCGATCCGGTTGACCAGCAATGCTTCTACATCCTGCTCGAGTTCGCCCAACACTGGGTTCTCTCGCGCGATCTCGCTCCAAGCGTCCGCAGGAAGCAGCGATTCAACCGCTCCGGCAGGGCTTGGATACAGCGTGACCATTCGGCCTTGTACGGAGGAATGGAAGAAAAAAGCCATATTGATGGGAATCAGGAGCGAATCCCATTGGGCATCGTCGATCTTCAGGTCGGGCAGAAACCAGGCGCGCCGTGAAACGCGACGATATTTCCCGCTATTGGGTCCATCGAAAAGCATGGAACATGCTTCACAGGCGCACACAATTTGCCTTGTGGCCAGCTCAAGGAGATGCGGATGTTCATGCGCCAATGCGGCGCTGCACAGTTCGCAACGCTCGACAGGAGGCCGCGGGCGAGCGAATCGGCGCAATGCAGAAAACGACTGATCCAAAGTCGGTGGCGCGGTGGGTGGCATGGTCAGCCTCTCTCAATCGAGAAACATTGTGGGATCAATCGGCACCGCACACTTCCACGCTGCGCTCGGCGATATGCGCCGTCAATACGGAATTTTTCAAGAGCTTATCGACGGACACGAAGCCGGTGGAAGGCACCTCATCCGGCTCAATAAACTGCAAAGATTCCACGTCGGGCGCCTGATCGTAGATGCACTCTTCAACCAACGACTTCACCGTGCCGGCAGTTGAACCACAGGTATGCCCAGAGGTGCTGACCTTGACTTGGACTACGCCTTCTGAAAGGCTGATCAGTTCCACTTCGCTTTGGTATTTGCGCAGTTTAGACCCCGCGGCATCGAGTGCTTTCATCACCCGGCTGTCGAGGTCCTCGGGATGGAGCGAATGGAGAAGCAGCAAATGCCGGACGATCGGGTCCTCCCCGGCTTTCAGAAGGATCGCCTCGCCTCCGGGCCCGCTGTCAAAAACAATCTCCATCATTCGATGCAGCGCGGTGCCGTGAACATCCAGAAGAAGCTGGACGAGTTCATGGGCGGTTGCATTCTTGTCGCCCGGCATTGCGTCGAGTCCGCTGACCAATTCGCCAAGACGCCGGATTTTCTCACGAAACGCTTCTGTACCCGCCACGTAGCTCCTCACCCTTGCGGCCGTGCTTTGAGGCACGGCCGCATTGCCCCCTTTATGCCCCATTCTGCCCAGGCCTTCAGTTCTCATGATGACAACTGAAGGCCGATGTCAAGGTTGCAACCCAAACATCGGGGAGTGATGGGTCTCCAGCACTTTCCCGTTGCCCAGATACATATGCACGCCGCACGGCAGACACGGATCAAAGCTCCTGACCGCACGCATGATGTCGATGCCCTTGAAGTTCTCCGGTCCGTTCTCCTCGAAGATCGGCGTGTTCTGCACTGCATCTTCATACGGGCCCGGAGTGCCGTAAATATCGCGCGGGTTTGCGTTCCACGGAGTCGGAGGATATGGGTGGTAATTTGCGATTTTGTGGTTTCTGATGACCACGTGATGCGACAACACACCACGGACAGCTTCATGGAAGCCGCAACCAATGGCCTCTTCCGGCACCTTGAATTCGTTCCATGTGCGGGTTCTGCCCGCATGCAGTTCGCTGAGCGCCTGCTCGGCAAAATACAGAGCGGCGGCGGCGGCATAGGCCTGGAAGTAAGTCCGAGCACGGTCCCGCTCAATGGCATTGCTCCATTTTGGAATCTTCCACTCGAGCTCAACCTCGGGAAGCGACATGGTCTTGGGAAGATAGATCTTCACGCTGTGACCGGTGGCTTTGACGTAGCCAAAGTCCACAATGCCTGCCAGCGCCGTCGACCAGAAACGCGCGATGGGGCCGCCGCCTGTATCCAGCGCAAGATGATCGCCGGTCCTCTTGTCAAACCAGCGCGGCGACATGACCCACGTGTACTTCTCTTTGAAATCGCGCTTCTGCGGCTTGGGGAAGGTGCTCTGATTCCACGGATGGCGTTGATCCACGGGATTCCCCAACGGATCTTTCTTCACAAACGTCTCCGCGTTCTGCCAATCGTCATAGTAGGAACTGCCGAGCAGGATGCGGATGTTGAGGTTGATATCGACGAGGTCCGTCGTCACGAGCTGGCCGTCGACCACGACGCCAGGAGTGACATACATGGCGCGGCCCCAGTCAGTCATCTTCTCGTATGTGTAGTCGCAGACATCGGGGTTGTTGAAAGATCCCCAGCAGCCGAGAAGAATCCGCCGTTTGCCGACCTCTTCATAGCCGGGAAGAGCTTCATAGAAGAAGTCGAACAGGTCATCATGGAGCGGTACGACCTTCTTCATAAACTCGACATACTTCATCAGACGGACAATGTAGTCGGTGAAGAGCTGAACCGTGGGCACTGTGCCAACGCCTCCGGGGTAGAGCGTCGAGGGATGCACATGGCGCCCTTCCATCAGGCAGAACATCTCGCGCGTCATGCGGCTCATCTGCAGCGCTTCGAGATAGAAGGCTCCTGTGAACGGATTCAAAGCCTTCATGATATCTGCGATGGTGCGGTACCCATGCAGTTTCGCGTGCGGCGACTCGGTCTTCTGCGCCTTCTCCCATACGCCGGGATTCGTCTCCTTGACCATCTGTTCGCAAAAATCAACGCCGACCAGATTGTCCTGAAAAATATTATGGTCGAACATGTATTCGGCCGCCTCACCCAGGTTGACAATCCATTCAGCCATTGGTGGAGGCTTTACGCCAAAGGCCATATTCTGGGCATAGGTGGCGCACGTGGCGTGATTGTCGCCGCAGATTCCGCAGATGCGGCTGGTGATGAAATGGGCATCGCGCGGATCTTTGCCCTTCATGAAGATGCTGTAGCCGCGAAAGATCGAGGATGTGCTGTGGCACTCCGCCACGCGGCGCTTTCCGAAGTCGATCTTCGTGAAGATTCCAAGACTGCCTACGATCCTGGTAATCGGATCCCAGTTCATTTCCACTAACTGCCCGCCTTTGTCAGGCGTCTGTTTCTGTTCAGCAACGATGGTGCCCATAGCGGTGGCTCCTTTGCCTGTTTCGAGTTAGTAGTTTGCGTGATAGCCCGATGTCAGCACGGGGCGCGGATTACGCCACTTGGGCTCCTTGTTCACGGTGGCATTGGTCAGAGAGCGCAGAGCACGGATGGCTTTGCCGTAGGTACCGATGGTGGCGGTGGAGACTCTTGCGCCCGGAGGCTCATCCATGAACGGCATGAACTTGTCGGGGAAACCCGGCATCGTGCAGCCGATGCAGATGCCGCCCACGTTGGGGCAGCCGCCGATGCCGGCCATCCAGCCGCGCTTCGGGACATTGCAATTCACAACAGGTCCCCAGCAGCCGAGCTTGACGATGCACTTTGGCGAGCTGTAGGAGGTGGCAAAGTCGCCCTGCTCGTAATATCCGGCGCGGTCGCAGCCGTCGTGGACAGTGTTTCCGAAGAGCCATGTCGGCCGCAGATTGTCGTCGAGCGAAATCATCGGCGCCAGGCCGGCTACCTGGTAGAGCAGATAGAGAACCGTCTCCATGAAATTATCCGGCTGCACAGGACAACCAGGAACATTGACGATGGGCAGGCCTGCTTTCGACTTCCAGTCCCAACCAAGATAGTCAGCCAACCCCATGGCTCCGGTAGGATTTCCTTCCATGGCGTGAATGCCGCCATAGGTGGCGCATGTTCCGCAAGCGATGACCGCAAGTGCCTTGGGAGACAGCCGATCAATCCACTCATTTGTCGTGATCGGCTGGCCAGTGTGGGGATCGGTTCCCAACGCGGCCCAATAGCCTTCCTTCTTGATTTTTTCGTTTGGAATGGACCCCTCAACCACGAGAACGAAGGGATCGAGTTTTCCCTCCGCCGCTTGGTAGAAGAACTTCAGGAAGTCGTCACCGGTCTCGTAGGCAAGCACCGGGTTGTGAAGGTGGACCTTTGGCAAGCCTGGAATCGCGCCGAGGAGCACATCTTCAATACTTGGCTGCATGGCCGCCGTGATGGAGACTGAATCTCCATCGCAGCCCAGACCTGCCGTGATCCAGACGATATGAATTTCCGCGACGGCTGGCTTCTTCTGAGTTTTTCTGCCGTAAGGCACTGTTTCGGCTGCCATGCTGGATTCTCCTCTCGCGTCCTTGAACGGTAAGGGGTCAAAAAATGCGCACAAAACACCGGGCACCCTCGGGGCGTCTTTTGAATGTCAGTCGATTCGGGGCGTTCTAAGTGCTTGTGACGTCTTGAGCTACCGGCGGCAGACCTCCATGTCCGCTTCTCCGCCGACCCACGTATGGCAACAGAACGGCGATAGAGTCCGCAAGCAGGCTGGCCCCTTATTTCGCGGTATACAAACTACTGCGCGGGTTATGGGGGAATCCCCTATATTGCCCGGCTGCCGCTGCTGGGATGGAGTGAGAATGGGCTCAGGAAGACTTTTCGCTGAGTGTCCACTGAATGGCGTGCTGCATCAATTCGCGTCCGGTCCTGAGGGATAGCTTCTCCTTCAGGTGCGCCTGATAGGACTCGACCGTTTTCATGCTGAGATGAAGCGTATCGGCGATCTGGCGCGTGCCGAGGCCCTCGCCAATCAGCCGGAAGACTTCGAGTTCGCGATCGGAGAGCGCAGCCATGCGGGAGTCAGTCTCGGCTGTCTGGCCGGTCAGATACTGCTGCAGCAATTTGTTTGACATGCGGCTGCTCAGGTAGATTTCGCCGTCGAGAATGCGGCGCACGGCGACAAGAACTTTCTCCGTCGCCTCCTGCTTCATGATGTAACCGTTGGCGCGGGCTCGCAGTGCACGCTCAGCATAAATTGACTCATCGTGCATGGAGAGGATCAACACCGGAAGGTCGGGATAAATGGAACGCAGATTCTTCAGCAGGTCCAATCCGTCGGGTCCGTTCAGCGAAATGTCCACGATCAGGATGTCCGGCCTTGTTGCTGAAATTGCTTTCATGGCTGCTGGCGCTTCTTCCGCTTCGCCGCACACCGTCAAATCCGGCTCGCAGTTGATCATCATGGCCAGCCCCTGCCGCAAAAGCGGATGGTCATCGACAACAAGCACACGTTTCTTCTGGCTTCGCAGCGTGTTTTCCGTTTTGGCGGCTTCGGCAAGGCGCATGTTCACTCGACCTCTTTCACAGGAAAAGTGCAAGTCACGATCGTTCCGCGCGGGGTATCTGCCCTTATCTCCAATGCGCCGCCGATCATGCCCGACCGGTACTTCATGATGTGCAGGCCCATCCCACGGGAACTCACAGCGCCTTCCGTAATACCCGATCCATCATCCTTGATTACCAATCTGCCCCTGCCCTGCTCGGCTGTCAATCGAATTAGGATTCGTCGCGGCTCTCCATGCTTGATGGCATTGTTCACCGCCTCCTGGGCGATGTGGTAAAGATGCGCGGCCACGCTGTCGTCGTGAATCCGGACCGGCGAATCACATTGAAACCGGCACGACACCCCGAAAAGGTTCTCCGTTTCAGCCGCCCACAACTGCAGCGCAGACATCAGCCCCTGGGGATCCGATAGGACGGGGTGCAAGCCCCTCGCCAACTCACGCGTCTTATGAATCGCCTGGTTTACGAGTTGGACAATTTTGGCGGCGTCCTCTGCCTCAGGGCTGCATTTCTCTGCAAGCCTTGTTTCGTGCACTTTGGCCATGAAAGCAATCCCTGTCAGATGCTGGCCGAGACCATCATGCAGGTCCTGCCCGATGCGGCGCTGTTCTCGGGCGCTGATGTCGAGGATTGCCTTTTCCAGCTGCTTTCGTTCGGTGATATCGATGCCGGTAGCGATCACGTAGCCGGAGTTTGCGCCTCTGCCCGGCAAGAGCGTACTTGTCCATGCAATCAGGCGTTCATCCCCATGACGGGTTACCCAGGTCGTCTGATGACTCTGAGGCAAGAGATCCGTACGCAGGATTTCAAAGACCGACTTGAAACGATCAGCCTCTTCGGGCAAGGGGAGTAAGTCCCAGAAATACTTTCCCTGCACCTCATCCATGGAGTAACCACTGGTTAATTCGCATGCCGGGTTGAAACGAAGGATGCGGCCTTCGTCATCGAGAACCACGACCAGCGCACCGACGGTGTCGAGAATTGCCGAAATGAAGTTGCGTTCTTCCTGCCGTTCTTCCTCGATCCGCTTGAGATCAGAGACATCAAACGCCACGCCGTGAATGAACCAGGGACGGCCATCTTCACGACGCATCATTCTGGCGTCACACTGGAACCAGATCACTCGCCCATCGCGCGCGATGACACGGTAGGCTGAACGCAGCGGCTTGCCCGAGAGGAACATCTCGGCGGCCTCCAGGCTCCATCGCTGTTTGTCTTCGGGATGAATATGCTCGTACCAGCGGACCGGATCTTCGAGCCATTCCTCGCGCGAATAGCCGAGCGCTGCTTCAATCTGGGGGCTCACGTAGGCTTCACTGATGCCGCGATCGAGATATGCCATGAAAACGACTGCCGGAATCTGCTCGAGAAGGGCACGATACTTGGCTTCGAGATTGGGAGCCTGTGCATCGGCGGTCCCCTCCCGGCCATTTCCTGCCGGCGATTGCGGCTCAGTGCCCGGATCGGCAGCAGAGGCAAAAAACACTTGTGCGAGGTCGAGGAGCACGGATTCGGCTTCAGCAAGATCGGGTAAACTGCTGTCCGCTCCCGATCGCCAACCGATGCTCTCTTTCTCATTCTGGTTGGTATGCACAAACGAAGACATCTCAACTCCAAACGTTCCTGTTTGTTTCTTTTGCTCTATCGTCGGGACTGCCGGATCAGGCCGTCGTCCCGGTTTGATCCGCCTTTCCTGAAGCTTGTCTGCGCCGCCAGACCGGCTCCTTATTCAGCGAAGCCTGGGTGAATCGTCGTAATGCCTGAATGGCTCGTCCATAGGTTTGAACGGCGGCCGATGAGAGAAGTGAGCCCGGCGGTTGATTCATAAAGGGCATGAACTTGTCAGGAAATCCTGGCATCGTGCACCCGATGCAGATGCCTCCAACATTGGGGCACCCGCCGATGCCGCCCATCCAGCCGCGTTTACCCACATTGCACTGCACCACAGGCCCCCAGCAGCCCAGCTTTACGATGCAAAGCGGCGACCCGTATTCATCGGCAAACTGTGCCTGCTCGTAATAGCCTCCGCGGTCGCATCCCTCATGCAACGTGCACCCGAAAAGCCAGGTCGGCCGCAGTGCGTCATCCAGAGGAATCATCGGAGCACGCCCCGCCGCCATATAGAGCAGGTAGAGAAGCGTCTCCATAAAATTGTCCGGCTGCACCGGGCACCCCGGTACGCAAACAATAGGGATGTCTCCCCGAGAACGCCATTTCCAGCCGAGATAATCGGGCAGGCCCATGCATCCGGTGGGGTTGCCCTCCATCGCGTGAATCCCGCCATACGTTGCGCAGGTTCCCGTGGCAATCACCGCCCATGCCTTGGGAGCCAGCCGGTCGATCCAATCACACGTCGTAATTGGCTGACCGGTAGACGAATCGGTTCCGAACGACGCCCAGTAACCTTCCTTCTTGTTAGTCTCATCCGGGACCGAACCTTCCATCACGAGGATGAACGGCCGGGACTGCCCCCCGGCGGCAACATGAAAGGGCTTCAGGAACTCATCTCCGTTTTCCAGAGCGAGGAATGGGTTATGGAAGTTGACCTTGGGAATCCACGGGAGTGCGCCGCCGACGATATCTTCAATGCTCGGCTGTGTAGCTGCCGTCATTGCGATGGTATCTCCGTCGCAACTCAGCCCGGCGGTGATCCAAAGGACATCGATCTCCGGAATGGGCGCACTTTTCTCTTGCCTACGGCCAGCAGGTTCCATGAGCGGAAGAGTTTCCTTTCAGAGCAGCCCTCCAGCACTGCACAGAAAAGTAGTCCGGTCATATTCGACTCCCAGCCCGGCACAGTCAAGCGCCTGCAGTGCGCCTGATCCTGTCACCCTCCTGAAATCGCTGACCTGATATATGCAGCCTGTTACATTGCCCGAATTTTCATGTAGCGGCGAAAGTCTGGCCAAGCCGAAGCCAGCAGGACAATTAGACCCAGGGAAGCCACCGTAAAGAACGCCATTTTCATCTGGTTCACCTCGTTGGAATTTTGACTGGCGATATATAGATTCCGGCTAACAATTGAGATATGACTCGGCTGAAGTGAGCGCCCGATCCGCGGCCGCGGAATTCTGGTAGCAGCTAAAGAGCCACTCAGATCCTTCGTATTGAGATGCGAGGGCCGCCACTGACGATGCCCCCGGCGAAGAACACTCCGGGGGCAGTTCGAGCAACTCAACAAGGCGCATCATTCTCGTCGCAATTGTGCCAACCGCCGTGCGCCGCAATGAGCGCATCGGCCTGTTTGGGACCCCAGGTTCGGCGCTGGTACCGGATGGCGCGAGGATGATGCTTAAGCACCGGGTCCACCACAGCCCATGCAGCCTCGACGGCATCTTCCCGCGAGAAGAGCGCTCCGTCGCCTCTCATCGCGTCGCTCAGCAGTCGCTCGTAGGGCGTCTCTTCGCCGGGCTGCTGCTCTGACATGAAGAGCTCGCGCTGCTGGCCGATGAATTCCTCGCCTGCGCGTTTGACCCGCGCCGCGAGCGCCACGGCGGAGTTGGGTGAAAGCCGGAAACGCAGGTAGTTTGATCGCCCCTCCGCAGCACCCGAGTCGGCAAAAAGCAATTGCGGCGGTGGCTTCAACTGGACCAGGATCTCGGTCCCATTGACTGGCAGGTACTTGCCCGAACGCAGAAACCACGGCACTCCCGCCCAGCGCCAGGAGTCGATAAAAAGCCGCATCGCACAGAACGTTTCTACATCGGAGTTTCTGGCGACGTCGGGTTCGTCGCGATAGCCCGCGTACTGGCCGCGCACTATGTCGCTGGGCTTGAGAGGGCGCATGGCTTTGAAAACTTTTGCCTTTTCCGTCTGCACTGCGCCGTAATCACGGGTTGCGGGCGGCTCCATGGCCAGGAGCGCGACGATCTGGAAAAGATGGTTTTCGATTACGTCGCGCAGGCATCCTGCGGTTTCATAAAATGCGCCGCGCTTTCCAATTCCGAAATCCTCAGACAAGGTGATCTGGACGCTATCCACATAGTTACGGTTCCAGATCGGCTCCACAAAGGAGTTGGCGAAGCGGAAATAGACAATGTTCATAATCGCTTCCTTGCCGAGGAAGTGATCGATGCGGAAGATCGAGTCTTCAGGAAAAGCCGAATGCGCAACGCGGTTGAGTTGACGTGCCGATGCCAGATCCCGGCCAAACGGCTTTTCGAAAATGACACGCGCATTGCGATTCAAGCCATTGGCCGCAAGTCCTTCGATAACACTCTCGAAGAGGGATGGCGGGATCGCCAGGTAATGTGCCGGACGCCGCGCGTTGCCCAATGCCGCGCGAATGGCCTCATATGTCTTGGCGTCCTTGTAATCGCCGCTTACGTAACTCAGTAAGGAAAGGAGCTGTCGAAGGGCCTTTTTGTTATCGACTCCACCTGCCCGCTCGATGCTGTCGATTACGCGCTTGTGAAGTTTCTCTATGCTCCATTTAGGAAGCGCAACACCGATGACAGGAACATTGAGAACTCCGCGCTTCACCATCGCGTAAAGCCCTGGGAAAATCATCTTGTGGGCGAGATCGCCGGTCACTCCGAAGAGTACCAAAGCGTCGGATTGAGATGTGGCCATCAGTCACCGTCCCTGTCATGTTGATGAGAACACCCGTATTGGGATGGATTCAGACTCAGGTCGTCGATGCGGTAATTGTCGTTGCGATGTTGAGCCTTGTTCATCTCGTCACCATAGCAGGTTCGTATTCACCATGACGCGCGGCTCGCGCCATGCTTGCGCTTTGATACAAAGCTCGCTGGGCCGCCGCCACGTTTGCATCGTCGCCTTTCCAGATGTCCATCGAGGGTTGCTGAATCGCGCGGGCAAACGAGTACGTCAACGCCCAGGGAGCGCGGGACTTATATCGGACATTCATCGCACTCAGATGTGCCGCGGCCTGCTCTCCCGATTGACCGCCGGACAGGAAGGCAACGCCCGGAACCGCAGGAGGAACGGTCGCAACAGGCACGTCACGGTCGCATCGGCCACTTGATCTACCGTTGCCTTTTTGGGACTGTTGACGCCGGGAACCACCATGTTTGGCTTCAAGATCATTCCTTCCAGCAGAATGCGCTGCGCGAAAAGTTCGCTGAACACCGTTCGCTGCACCTTTTCCGTCACTTCGAAACACCGCTCCAGCGTGTGATTTCCGTCCATCAGCACTTCCGGCTCGACAATCGGAACGAGGTCTGCCTCCTGGCACAGCGCGGCATAACGCGCCAATGCATGTGCATTCGCCTGGATGCACTCAGAGGTTGGAATGCCCTCGTCAATCGTGATCACGGCGCGCCACTTTACAAAACGGGCGCCCATGCCGGAGTACTCGCCAAGGCGATCCCGCAGGCCATCAAGCCCTTCGGTCACTTTCTCGCCGGGGAAAAGCGCCATTGCTTTCGCGCCCTCGTCGACCTTGATTCCTGGAATGATTCCCGCATCTGTAAGCTCTTTGACCATTGGCACGCCGCGCCTGGTTTGCTGGCGAATGGTCTCATCGGAGAGGATCGCGCCATTGATGCACTCACCGAGCTTTGAGGTGGTCACAATCATCTCGCGGTAAGCGCGCCGCATCTCCACGGTCTGCGGAATTCCCAGCGCCGCGAATCGCCGGTTACAGGTTCCGATACTTTCGTCCATCGCCAGGAGCCCTTTCTCGTTGGCGACAAGAGCTTTCGCAGTTTCAATGAGTGGCTGCATATCCATGGGGAAACTCCAAATCGAAGTCGACGCACGCCTTTATCGTAAACCGCTCGCCGCATGCTTTTAGTTGCCTGCGGATTAGTCCAGGTTGCTTGTGAAAAAAGAGAGGCTTACTTTTCGAACCCAAATGATCGCTTGCTGAACGATGCGCTCGAAAACGCTTCAGTCAAAGAAACGACCCGAAACATCGGCCCGATACGGGGAGAAACCTTGACCGCCGTTTAATGGGCGCTCGACGCAGATCGTCATTATGATAGAACAGTCGCACGAGGGCGCGAGAGGTGAAAGCTGATGACACTGATTCCAGTCAGCATCGACCCAATCGTGGTGGAGGAAATTCTCATAGGAACCATCGGTGCGATTGCGTCCGTGGTCGGTGCAATTGCGGTGATGAAAGCTGTCCCCCGGGCCCAAGGTAGTCCCACCAAGGCAGAACAAAGAGCGCTTTCTGGTCCAGCCGGACGGCTGTCGATGAGCGTGGCAGCGCAGGCTAAAGCGAGCGATCCCCTGAATTTTCGGTTTACTCTCCCCACCCCAGGCATCACGTTGCTTCGAATCGAGCTTGCCAACCAGTTGGACAAAGGGGGCAGGAACCGCCCAATGCGTAAAAGAAGCACCTCAAAAGTTTGTCGCGACGGTGGAGCCCAAGGTCGTCCAACGCTGGTATAACGCCAATCCATATTGGGATGGAGAAACGAAGCAGCTCCCAATTCGAGTGTCATTTATCACCAACGGGCAGGCGGGGTGCCAAACAATATGGGCCACAATGAGCCCACGCGCTACGCCAGGCTCAGGTTACTCCGATGCCGGCACTTGCGAATGGTTCTTGGAAGGTCCGTGCCCAAGAAACCACCCGGCGCTGGCGCTAGTGCCCCGCCGAACCCGCAGCGTGAGAGGCTGAAGACAACCCGGCAAGAAAACTCAAATGAAAAGACAGACGCTTCATCCCTGCCCTGCATGGATTTGACGCTCTGCTGGCCGCTCACGACTCCTTGCAGTCTTCGATCCTTAAGTCTATCGGACCACGGTGTTGACTGATACCTAGGTGCATATCAATACCAAAGTTCAATAGATTTCCTTTCACTCTTCTGGTGTGATCTTCCCACAAAGTGCGGCGATGTGTGATGTCCTGCTTTCACAAAACCTCCGGGGGATTGATCAGAAATGAATCAGCAAAGCCACACCACAACAGATCTGGAGCAAGAACCGAAATTTCTCCAGCAAGGATCGGGTATGCGGTGCAGGCCCTGGAATAAGCTACTACTGCTTACTTCTACCTTGCTCAGCGGAGCAGGGGCCTTTGCACAGTACAGCGCACCCGCTACGCCTGCGCCGTACAACCCGATTGCCCTGGCCGAAGTAACAGGAGCACCGCGAACAGCCGTTCAAGCCGGACAGAATAACTATCAAACCCTGTCGCAGAATCCGTACCTCGGAGGAGTTCCATCGGGAAAACTCAGCGCAACGCCAGTGGCGCTTTCCCTCGAAGACGCCGTCGCCCTTGGGCTCAAGCAAAATCTCGGTGGAGTGTTGGCCACGGATGTCGTTACCGACGCGCGGGGACAGCGCTGGCAGGCGCTGAGCGAGCTGCTTCCGAATGTTGTCACCGATACGGGCTTCGGAGTTCATCAAGTCAATGTGAAGGCGGCGTTTGGTCTGACCATTCCCAAAGAGCCTCCGATCATTGGACCATTCGGCTATTTCGACTCGCGGGCTTATCTCACGCAATCGGTCTTTGATTGGACATCCATCGAGCGGGCGCGATCGTCGCAGGCGCAGGTGAAGTCGGCCGAGTTCAGTTCCAAAGACGCTCGCGAGCTTGTCGTGCTTGTGATTGTCTCCAACTATTTGCTGGTCGATCGCCGACCAATCGGAGGTCGAGTCAGCCACATCGCAACGGGACACCGCCAAGGCACTTCTTCAACAGGCATCCGACCAGAAGACCGCGGGCCTTGCCTCGGCCGTGGACGTTCTGCGTTCACAGGTGCAACTGCAATCACGCGAACAGAAACTGATTAGCGCACAAAATGATCTGGCGAAGCAGAAATTGGTTTTGGCGCGAGCTATCGGACTTCCTCTGGGCCAACAGTTCGAGATCACCACCCACGTCCCTTACCAGGAGCTGACGCCTTCGGGTCTCGATGACGCGATCCAAAGCGCCTACAAGGCTCGCGCTGATTTTCAGAGTCAGGTGAATCGGGTCCGGTCCGCTGAACTCGCGAGAAAAGCAGCTTCTGCCGAGCGGTATCCATCGATAGGTGCGGAAACCGACTACGGTCTTTCTGGAGTCAACCCGGGCTCGTCGCACGGCACCGTTGATGCGGCCGCCACGCTCCGCATCCCTATTTTTCAGGGCGGGAGAGTACACGGGGATGTTCTCCGGGCCGACGCCTCGCTGACAGAGGAAAGACAGCGACTGGAAGACTTACGAGCCAAGATCGATCAGGAGGTTCGCGACGTCTATCTCGATCTGGAAGCAGATGCGCAGGAAGTTTCTGTCGAGAAAAGCGCGATAGCCCTCGCCACTCAGACCTTGGAACAATCTCGCGATCGATTCAGTTCGGGAGTTACCGACAATATTGAAGTGGTTCAAGCGCAAGATGCGCTGGCAATCGCCAATGATGCCTATATTGCAAGCCTCTACAGCTACAACCTGGCCAAGATATCTCTGGCGAGAGCGACCGGAGTCGCGGAATCCCGATACTCAGAGTATTTGAGGGGAAATTGAGTATGTCTGAAGAACATCAAGCAACGAATCCACCGCAAGCAACACCGCCAGCGCGAAACGCGCCGGCGGACAACGCCGGCGCAGCTGACCCGTTAACTTCGGCTTATCCGAGAAGGCGCTCTCACAAACGTTGGATATTTCTTGGCTCGTTCGTTGTTCTGGCCGTTGGTGGCGCCTTCCTCTGGCACTATCTTTCCGGCTTCGAATCCACCGACGATGCGCAGGTGGACGTCCATCTTTACCCTGTCAGCGCTCGCATCTCCGGATATATCCAGAAGGTCAACGTCGACGACAACCAATGGGTCGATGAAGGTTCCACACTCGTGGAAATCGATCCAAAAGACTATGAAGTGGCATTGGCAAGAGCCCAGGCAACGCTCGACACTTCAGAGGCTGCGGCGAAAAGTTCGAATATCGATGTGCCGATATCTTCCGTCGATACCTCAAGCCAATTGAAATTCACGTCTTCGGATATTAAGAATGCGGAAGCAGCAATCCAGGCAGCGGAAAAGCAAGCCGCCGCCGCCCACGCCCGCGTTTTGGAAGCGCAAGCGGAAAATGTAAAGGCTCAAGATGACGTTACCCGCTATCGCTTGCTGCTCACGAAGGAGGAGGTGCCGAAGCAAGTCTACGACCATGCTTATGCCGCCGCAGCGACCGATGTCGCCGCCATAGCTGCGGCAGAAGCAGACGAGGCCGCAGCGCAACAAGCCGTTCAAGAAGCGCACAGCCGCCTCATCGAGGCTGAGGCACGCTACGAAGATGCCCAGGCCGGGCCGCAACGCGTTGGCTCAACGCGCGCCAAAGCGCTTTCCGCCGTGGCGGATGTAAAGCAGAAAAGAGCTGCTGTCGAGCAAGCGCAGTTGAATCTGGGATACACCAAAATATTTGCACCTGTAACCGGCGAGGTCACGAAAAAGGTTGTCGTTGGATTGAATGTCGACCCAGGGGAGCAGTTGCTCACGGTGGTTCCCCTGGATCAGGTGTGGATCACCGCGAATTTCAAGGAGACCCAGCTCAAACACATGCGCGTGGGCCAGAAAGCGAGGATTGAGCTCGACTCGAACGGCCGCACATACAACGGTCATGTCGACAGCATTGCGGGAGCGAACGGGCCCCATCTTCAGCTTGCTGCCGCCCGAAAACGCAACCGGCAACTACGTGAAGATCGTTCAGCGTGTTCCGGTAAAGATCGTTCTCGAGCCAGGCGAAAATCGTGATCACCAGCTTCGGCCCGGTGAGAACGTCGAAGCGAAGGTGTATCTGCGATGAGCGCCACAGCGCTGACTCTTCCGCCGGAACAGGTCGTCTGGCGCCCTAAGGTAAATCCCTGGGCGATTGCCGCCACCGTGTCGATGGCGGCGTTTGTCGAAGTTCTGGACACGAGCGTTGCCAACGTTGCACTGCCTTACATCGCCGGAGGCCTGGGAGCCAGCTACGACGACAGCACCTGGGTACTCACCTCGTACCTTGCTGCAAACGCGATCGTCCTACCCATCAGCGGATGGCTCGCGGAGTTGATCGGCCGCAAGCGGTACTTCATGATGTCGCTTGCCGTTTTCACTGTGAGTTCACTGCTTTGCGGCTTAGCGCCCAACCTGCCGCTATTGCTGTTGTTTCGGGCTGTACAAGGCGTCGGAGGCGGCGGACTGCAACCGATGGCACAAGCCATTCTCAACGATACATTTCCTCCGGAGCAGCGCGGTTCTGCGTTTGCTGTTTACGGCATTACCGCAGTTCTCGCCCCTACAGTCGGGCCGATGCTGGGAGGTTGGATTACCGACAACTATTCCTGGCGGTGGATATTTTTCATCACGCTGCCCCCGGTCCTCCTCGCTCTTTATCTGACGCACACCCTGGTCGAAGATCCGCCGTTCCTCCGCCGCTTAAAGCGCGGTGGCATCCGGGTGGACTATATCGGAATATCCTTCTTGGCGCTGGGAGTAGGTTCTCTGCAGGTTGTTCTGGACAAGGGGCAGGAGGACGACTGGTTCGGCTCGCATTTCATCACGACTCTGGCGATCACCGCAACAGTTTGTCTTATCTCGCTGGTCATCTGGGAATGGTTACGCCGAGACCCGATCATCGATGTCCGCATGTTCAAGAGCTTCAACTTCGCGGCGGCGAACTTAATGATGTTCATGATGGGCTTCATGCTCTTCAGCACCCTTGTCTTGATTCCAGAATTTCTGCAGACGCTCATGGGTTACACCGCAGAGCTTGCGGGTCTCGTCTTGTCCGGCGGCGGAGTTGTCCTGCTGGTGATGATGCCCATCGTCGGACGACTTACATCAAAGGTTCAAGCCCGATGGCTGATCGCGACTGGATGGCTGTGCCTTGCCATTGGACTGTTCTATTGCGCGCACCAGATTGATTTGTTCGTCAGCTTCAAATTTGCGATGTGGTTGCGCGTCGCTCAAGTGGTAGGAATCGGATTTCTATTTGTCCCGATCACGGCAGCGGGTTACATCGGAGTTCCTCCGGAGAAAGGCAACAGCGTCTCCGGCATGATCAATTTCATGCGTAACATCGGCGGCAGTATCGGAACTTCCGTCGTGACCACGATGATTGCCCGACGGGCGCAATATCACCAGCAAATTCTTATCGGCCACATCACTCCAGATTCCCCTGCATATCGTTCGGCACTCCATGCACTGAGCTCGAAAATCGCGCACTCCGGGCTCCGGGCCACGGACGCTCGCGATCAGGCAATTGCCAGGTTCTATGAATTGGTGCATCAACAAGGCGGCGCACTGTCGTATATGGACATCTTTTGGATCTTGGGCGCGCTCTGCTCCATCATGTTCGTTCTTGCGTTTTTCTTGAAGAAAAATGATCCGGGAGCGGGCGGAGATGTTGCGGTGGGCTGAGGATAAACGCAATGATTCACGCCATCACAATTGAGCGCGAGTTCGGCTGCGGAGCATCCGAAATTGCCAGTTTGGTCGCCAGCCGCCTTGGATGGAGTCTGTGGGACGAACGGTTGACACAGGAAATCGCGCGACTGACCGAGAGTACGCCAGAGGCGGTCGAGCGAATACAGTGGCGAAACGATCCTGTCGTATACCGGATTTTCAAAGATTTTCTTCGGGGTGGGTTTGAGGGAGGCTTGCCACCCACCAACCGCCTGCACCTGCTGGATGCGCGCCGGATCGCCGCTGTTTCGGAAACTGCGGTCAAGACCGCCTTTTCTGGCGCTCCCTCTGTGATTGTCGGCCGGGGTGCGCAGTTTTTTCTCCGCAATCGCAAGGATGTCTTCCATGTGTTTCTCTATGCATCTCGCGACTCCAAGATTCGGAGACTGATCTCGAGGGGCGAAACGCAGGACAAGGCAATCGAACTGGTCGACACAACGGACAATGCGCGAGCTGCGTTCGTCCGGCAGTATTTCGGATTGAAATGGCCGGAACGCCACCTATATCACGCAATGTTCAATACCGAGATGGGGGAGTCTTGTACGGCTGCGATGCTTCTTCTGTGCGTCAAGCAGTTTGAGGCTAACGGATGAACTGCCACTCAATCTTCATCGACGGATCACAGCAGCCACAGTCTGAGCGGGAATTGGTCGATGATGCAAGGCGCGCCGAACGGATCTCGTCCGCTCGGCCACATCGATACTACTTCAACAAATCGCGCAGAACATCGCCGGACTCGACGTCTCGGCGGACTGAGCGCGCTCGAAACGAAGCTTGAACGCGGAGGTGTCCCCGTGGAAGAATCTTCTGATCTTCGACTGACGAGAATGCCGCTCAACAACAAGAGCGGCTATATGCCCGCACTCGGATTTGGCACCTTGATTCCGGACGCTGCCGAGACCATAAGTGCCACAAGAGATGCGCTCGTAGCGGGGTTTCGACACTTCGATTGTGCAGAGCGATACCGGAATGAGCGCGAGGTAGGCGAGGCATTACAGACGGAACTCGTCGCGGGAAGGGTCGCGCGCGAAGACATTTTTGTCACCACGAAGTTGTGGAACTCAAATCATCGGCCCGAGCGCGTCGAACCGGCTTTCGAGGCGAGCCTAAACAGACTCAGGCTCGAATATCTGGATCTCTACCTCATTCACACTCCCTTTGCATTCCAACCGGGGGACGAACAGGATCCGCGGGATCACAACGGCAATGTCCTTTACGACAAGGAAGTGACTTTGCTCGAAACCTGGAGAGCAATGGAACGCCTCGTGGACCGGAGCAGATGCCGGGCCATTGGGCTGTCGGATATCACGTTGAACGTACTATTGCCCATCTACGAATCAGCAAGGATCAAACCAGCTGTCGTCCAAGTAGAATCACATCCGTATCTGCCGGAAACGGAGCTTCTGAAATTTTGCAAGGAAAAGGGTATTGTATTTTTGGCTTTCGCGCCACTGGGCCACGGAATGAGGTCTGGGCCCCTCGAAGATCGGATCATTTCGGCGATCGCCGTACGGGTTGGAAAGACCCCGGCACAGGTGCTGCTGGCATGGGCGGTGCAGCGCGGCACGGCTTTGCTCACCACGCCCAAAACCGCTGCTCGCGCGAAAGAGAATTTCAACATCTCCGCCCTGCCGGAAGATGCGATAGATGAAATCAATCGCATTGAGATTAGACAGAGGCTCAATCCAGTTGCGACGACAGGCGTACCGGGTTTCATCGCACGGGGGTAGATTCGATTTGTTGAGTGGATCAAGGCCTTCTGCATCACAGTTGCCGGCGCGATTCGATACGAATGAGCGCCTTCGACGGCTTTTGCGTGCAGACCTTCCTGTCAACACTGTGGAATTAGCGCGCTATTTGGTTGGCAAGGTCATCGTTCATGACACTGCGAACGGCAGGCTAAGCGGACGCATTGTCGAAACTGAGGCCTATCCGGTTGGCGACGCAGCTGGACATGCTTTCCGGGGCAGGACACCACGCAATGGCACCCTTTTCCTTGAACGAGGACACGCGTATGTCTATCTCATCTATGGCGTGTCGTTCTTATTGAATGTGTCAAGCGAGAGGGCTGGAGTTGGTGCAGGAGTTTTGTTACGGGCTATTGAGCCTCTTGACGGTATCGAACTCATGGATAGCACGCGTCGAAGGAAACAATGGGCCGATATAGGAAGGGGGCCGGGACGATTGACTCAGGCATTGCAGGTTGACCTCAGGCAAGATGGATTGGACTTGTGCAGTGCGAGTTCTTCGCTTTGGCTGGCTGCGACGGCGCGCAAGACCGGCCCAATTGGCAAAAGCGTGCGCATCGGTCTGACTCACGCAGCGGACCGCTTATTACGGTTCTACGAACGTGGCAATGAATACATAAGCGGCCCGAAGAGATTACTCAGAGAATGACCGTTATTGAAATCGTCAACCCATTTGCGCTCTCATGCGAGCCGAACAGTCGGCTTGTGAGGTAATGAGCGGATGAGACGGATGCCAACTGCTGACGTTATAGTGTTCTCAAGCAATGTCTTCTAATCTAAAGGCACATTCAATGGGCTTGCCTGACGTCATTTCGACATCCCTGAATGTAGTCTTCTGTGGAATCAATCCGGGAATGCGGTCGGCTGCAGTCGGACTCCACTTCGCGAACCGGAGTAACCGCTTTTGGCGTGTGCTTCATCTCGCAGGCTTTACCGCCAGGCAATTGGAACCGGAGGAGGCACGCCTCTTACTCGATTATGGTTGTGGAATCACCTCTGCAGTTGCTCGACCGACAGTCAGCGCAACAGACCTGAGTCGAGCCGACTACATCGCTGCCCGTCCTGTGTTCGAGCGCAAAATCGCGAAGTACAGGCCCAGATACCTGGCATTCCTGGGGAAGCCAGCGATTTCAGTGTTTCTGAACCAGCGCGACCTTTCGTGGGGATTACAGCCAACTACACTCGGCGGATCTGCGGTCTGGGTATTACCCAATCCGAGCGGCCTGAATCGCGCATTCACCATCGGCAGGTTGACAGACGCCTATAGAGAACTATTCGAGGCCGTGGCCCTCCGCGGTCGATAAGTGAACGAGGTTGTAGGATCCGGTCCTCATCAGCTTTGGGGGCGTTGCGTACCGTGCCCAATTCTCCGCATGGCGGAATCTGACCTGACTGATTTTATTGAAATGATCGCAGAAATTGGCGTAAGGCTGTAGACGCTCTAGGATGACTGGGGATTGGGAATCTGGTGGGCAGTGAGGGACTCGAACCCCCGACTTCCTGCTTGTAAGGCAGGCGCTCTAACCAACTGAGCTAACCGCCCACTACCCCGTCAACAGCCTGTCACTGGGACCCTGTGCATGCATGACAGGGCTGTGGTGACCTTCTGTCATCAGTCGCGGCGAGTTCGAGGAGCCGCCGCCCGAGTTGATACACTTGGCCGGTGAGCCGTCTCATCGTGAACGCCGACGACTTCGGGCTGACCACCGGCGTCAACCGCGCAATTGTCGAGTTGCACGCGGCCGGCGTGCTGACCAGCACCACGCTGATGGCGCAGGCAGCCGCAACCGATGAGGCGATCGAGCTGGCGCGCGCGACGCCATCGCTGGGCGTGGGCTGCCACGTGGTGCTGGTGGATGGCGAGCCGGTGCTGCCGCCGCGCGAAGTTCCCGACGCTCGTTGATGCGACGACGGGGCGCTTTCCGCCGACGCTGACCTCGTTTCTGCCGCGGCTTTTCACCGGCCGCATCCGCGCGGACGGAGATCGAAGCTGAAGCCGCGGCCCAGATTGCGCTGCTGCAGAACCGCGGCGTGCGCCTCACGCATATTGACACGCACAAGCACACGCACATGTTTCCTCCGGTGCTGCGGCCGGTGCTGCGCGCGGCCCGCGCCGCAGGCATTCACGCGGTGCGCAATCCTTTTGAGCCGGAGTGGGCGGTGCGCGCTACGCCGCGCAGCTCCGTGGTTGCGCAACGCCGAGGTGTTCGCGCTGCGCAAGCTCGGGCCAGTATTTCGGCCGATTGATCGACAAGGAGAAGGTTTCGCACCACGGATGGAACGATCTGCTGTTGCCGGCACGGGAACGCTGGATGCAGCCGCCGTCCGTTCCCTGCTCGAGAGACTGCCTGCCGGCACATGGGAGCTGGTGACGCATCCCGGCTACAATGACGCCGATCTGGCGAAGATCCGCACGCGGCTGCGCGCTTCGCGCGAGATCGAGCGCAAGGCGCTGCAGGCAATCAAGGAGTTTCCCGAGGTCGAGCTTGATTTCGTTTGGCGGATCTGCGCGAGAGAGCTTCGCCTGCGATCAACGTTTAAGCTATCAAGGTTTAATGTGGGATTGCATCTTCCCTGTCCCCTGGGCACGTCCAAATAAGGCAGCAGGAAGACAGCAGTCAAATGGAAAGAGGCGTCATGCGCATTGGGATCACCTGTTACCCCACCTACGGCGGCTCAGGCGTTGTTGCCACGGAGCTGGGCATCGAGCTGGCCGCGGCTGGGCACGAGGTTCACTTCATCTCCTATTCGCAGCCGTTCCGGCTGAACGGGCGCGACGACGGCATCTTTTATCACGAGGTTCCGGTCTCGAGTTATCCGCTGTTCGAGTTTCCGCCGTACGACCTGGCGCTGGCGTCGCGCATGGCGGAGGTTGCCGAGTTCTGCTCGCTCGATCTGCTGCATGTGCACTACGCGATTCCGCACTCGGTGAGCGCGCTGCTGGCGCGGCAGATGCTGGCCGCGCGCGGACGGCGGCTGCCGTTTGTGACCACGCTGCACGGCACCGACATCACGCTGGTGGGCCTCGACCGCAGCTATCTGCCGATCACGCGCTATTCCATTCAGGAGAGCGATGGCGTCACCAGCATTTCAAGCTATCTGAAGGAAAAGACCATCGAAGACTTCGAGAGTGACGCGGCCCATTGAGGTGATTCCCAACTTTGTGAACTGCGATGTGTACACGCCGTTCAAGGACGAGCTGATGCGAGCCGAGGCGCGCAAGCGCCTTGCCAAGCCGGACGAAGCGATCCTGATGCACCTCTCGAACTTCAGGCCGGTCAAGCGCGTGGTCGACGTGGTGAAGGTGTTTGCGCGGGTGGCGAAAGAGGTTCCGGCGCAACTGGTGCTGGTGGGCGACGGGCCAGATCGCTCGGCCGCCGAGTGGCTGGCGCACGATCTGCGAAATCAATGACAAGGTCCATTTCCTGGGCAAGCAGGAGCGGGTGAGCGAACTGCTTGCCGCTGGCCGACCTGATGCTGATGCCGAGCGAGCTGGAGTCGTTCGGGCTGGCGGCGCTGGAGGCCATGGCCTGCAAGGTTCCGGCCATCGCCACGCGGGTTGGCGGCGTGCCGGAGCTGATTGACGACGGCGTGACCGGGCTGCTGTATCGCCGTGGGCGATGTGGAGAGCCATGGCTGCGGGGGCAATCGCCTTGCTGAAGGATCGCGACCGGCTGGAAGTCGATGCGCGATGAGGCACGGAAAGACGGCACGGACACGATTCTGCGCGACCCTGGTGTTGCCGCAGTATGTGAGGTATTACGAGCAGGTGCTGGGAACGGCTCAGTGAAGCGGAGACCACCTAAGACTGAGGACGAATGGTTCTGGAGTCAGAAGTTCATTGCAGAAATCAAGCGTTCCAAATGCAGGTCCTTCGACTCCGTTTGGCCCAAGAACCGGCCAAACTTCCGCTCAGGATGACAGCGCATTTGCAATCCAAACTTCAGACTCGGGACAATGGTTCAGGTTCGAATCTTGGGGAAAAGCCTAGGCGGCGCCAGAAGGTTTCAACCAGGGTAATGGTCTCGTTCGTGGTCAGCGGGGTTGTGCGCAGGAGGATTTCAGAGGCGCTTCCGTCCGGTCCCATGGATGCGAGTTCGCTGGCTTCGGCGGCGATGGCGACGCATTTTTCTGCACGGTAGGTGCAGGCGGCAAGATCAATGATCGAGAGCCGCGTGGTGGGCGTGGCCAGCACGGTGCGCGGTGGCGCCATTCGGTCGAGGAGCCAGAGGATTTCGAGTTTGGATTCGAGCTCGTCCGGTACGCAATCGATGACCAGATCGGCGTTGCGGACAGCATCTTCAATTGTGGAGACGAAGGCAACCGGCGAGGTCTTGCCCTCGAACTTTGCGCCTTCACCATCGCATGGGAAGAAGCATTTCCGAGAGCTGGCCCGGGCCTAGCTGCTGGCGAATGTATTCCTGGGCGTGATGCAGATTGACGGGCATCACGTCCTCGAGAAGAACGCAGTAGCCGAGCGCGCGCGGCCGCGAGGGCGAGCCAGCGGCCCAGCGGGCCCGCTCCGATAATGGCGACTGTAAGCAACGAGGCTTTACTTGAGAGCCAGGGCCTGGGCTACATCTTCTGCGTTGGGCCGGGCCTTCTCGAGGTGTTCGGCGACGCGGACCCGCTCTTCAACAGTCAACGTCGGGACAGTCGCCAGCACCCGGCGCAGGGTTACAGCAACGTCGTCAATCAGGTTCATGAGGCGGATGGCTTCTCCGGAGAGCGGCATGGTAGGGTTCCCTCGTTAGGTGATGTCTCGATTCATTGTAGAAGGTACAGTTGGGTAGGCGAAAGGCATCCGTCGAGGGTCAGCATCGATTTGGACGAAAAGTCACCTGGATCGGGAGTAGCGCAATTGAATCCGTTCGCTGCGCTGACAGGAAGCGCTGCTGTCTCAGCCTACTTTGCCGCAGGCGCATAGTCTGGACGATGAGGGGTCAGTTGCGGCTCGCGGGTGGGCGCTGCGGGGGCGGCTTCGATTAAGTTGCGGTCCAAGTCGACCGATCCCATTCGTCCGCCGTCTATGTTATCAACTACTACGCGCACACGTTTCGTCTTGCGTGGTACCGGAAGCGTGATGATAAATCGGGAAACCGCCTCAGCACTTTGGGCCGCTTGTCTCGCATTTGCGGATAAGGTCATGTTCTCGATCCTCGCCGCCACGACTTTTCCGTCGTTGTTCAAACTGACCGCGGCAATCGCAAGATTGGCTGAGTTTCTTCTCTCGCTTTCCGGCAGCCAGTTCAGGTTCTTCGATTTCAGTTGCAGAGCCAGGTCCGCGGTCCGCGCATTCGGGTGCCTCACAACGCCGGTAACGTCCACATGTAATGCAGTGAATGGGATTGTTGATTCGGCGGCCTCAACTAGGTTGACCATGGTCTGCTGCATGGGATCGACTCTTTGATTCTTGGTCGGCGCAAAGTAGCCTGCCTTGGTTACGGCGCGGAGGCTTGGATTGCGCAGAGTTACTCGAATTCGTCGAAACTTGCCGTCTGCCATTGGCGTTCTGTTCGTTAGGTTGATAGGTCAACGTGTAGTAGCTTGCGCCCATTTCTTCTGACCGCTTGATTTCCATATCGACATCGTTGCGGTTGAAGAAGAGTTTGCCGCCGGATTCATTCACAAAGACTCCGAAGTTGACGTCGCCTGAGAATGGATCACCGTCGCGCAGATCCACTTGCGAGTACCCGGCGCTGATGGGCATTACTTGAGCCTGCGCCTTCAGGTCTGGATAAATGACGAAGAGGCTGATGCGCGAATTGACCAGCAGGTTGGTCGTTTCGTGCACATACTGCTGCAGCCTTTCCACAACAGGTTCAGTCAGAACAGCCGGGTTCAGAAAGATGTTGGGACCGCCATGGCCTACCCACACGATGTTTTTGCGTCCGGGCACGCCCTTGTTTTGCAAAGCAATTTGCTGCAGAGCATCGATCGATTGCGCGAAGCGCTCCCAATAGAAGGACGGCATCATCTTCTTATAGGGCAGCGCGGCTGGCAAATGATCGAGTGCGTCAAGCAGATCAGATCTGCTGCGCGTGTACCCTTGCAGCATCTCGAGCGACTGACTGCCAACGACCATCAACTCCGTTAGATTGGCGAGTTGGGGCGGTTGCGCCATCAGGAATTGGCGCACTTCATAACGGATATACGCGAAGTCCTGGAATTCCGAGTCCAGGAGATCGAGTACGATGATACTTACCGGGGCCTTTCCAGTGGAATGATTCACTTCCGCGTCGGCGAGCTGATGAGCGTCCGGCGCTTCAAAGGAGAAGATGCGCTGCGGTTTCCTGTCCTCGGTAATGGTGAAATCATCCTTGGTCAGTCCTGTAACAACCGGGTTTCCTTTCTTGTCGAGCACAGTCACATCAAGAAAAACAAGCGATGAGCTGAGTTGGAATGTGGGCGTGCCGGCGGCCTGCGGTTGCGACTGAGCAATCAGGTATCTGTGTCTGTACGGTGTTCAACAGGATGATCGCGCAGAGGAGCGGGCGGGGAAGCCTCATAACCAAGCCTCAAACTCAATCTACTCCCGGCGCTCTGGTGCGGCAAATCCGCGGAAAGGCACTGTCACTGAGCTTTGGGCCTACGTGGCCGAAATGGAACAGGCGCGCAAGCCGAAAAGGCTGTCGCGAGTGTTTACAAACGGTTGCGAGCAGAACAGAGTGGGCCTTTTGCGATCTTCGGGCGGTCTTGCGTTTGCACTTATCTTCTGTGTAACCTTGGATTCTCAGGCCAACCCGGTTTGACCGAGTTGCATTTTGCGCAGTTCTAACTCGGCCAAAAGCGAGCACGCACAGGAGCGCAATGAAACTCCCCAGCGCTACAGTAATTGAAACATGGCCATGGGCGATCCGTGCATTACTGGGCTGCGGTGTTGCTTGCGCGGCGGTGGCGCTCACCTATTCGATCGTTCCTCTACGCGCATTTCCGATGCTTCTCGCGTTCCCCACGGTCATTTTGAGCGCCTGGTTTCTGGGAATGTGGGGCGGTGTGTGCACCGCCCTCACCGACGTAGTTCTGGTGGACCAATTTCTGACAAAAACGCAATTTCGGTTTTCCATGGGCGAGGCGCGAGAAGAAGGACGGATGGCCATGTTTCTGCTCGTGTCCATCCTGATGGGATGGGCGGTTCGGCGCCTTGCCGAGCAGCGGTCCCTGCTGAATCTGATGGAATTGCGGGAGCGACTGGGGCGCGCAAATATCGACCGCCGGATCGCTGAAGAGCGAGCCCGGGCCATGGAAGATTTGCGGAATTGGGACGAGTTGCTGCAACTGGCGTTGCAAGCCAATGGCATGGGACTGTGGATCTGGGATCTGGAGAGCAACGAGGTGCACCGGTCCGACGAGATGTATCGGATGGTCGGCCGCGATCCAAAACATTATTCGACAAAGCCAGAGGAGTGGCTTGCATTCGTTCACCCCGACGATCGGCCCGGAGTGATGGAGGCGGTCCACAAGACGCGCGACTACGGGACCGACTATCACAAGCAGTACCGCGTAATTTGGCCTGATGGATCGGTGCATTGGCTTGAATCCCAGGGCAAATGCCAGCGGGACAGCGAGGGAAAGATCACGCGACTCGTCGGTGTAATTTCAGACGCAACACATCGTAAAAAGGCCGAAGAGGCAATGCTTCGCGCGGAAAAACTGGCAGTGGCCGGACGACTGGCCGCCTCGGTGGCTCACGAGATCAATAATCCGCTGGAAGCGGTGGCGAACCTGCTTGTACCTGATCACCACGACGGACGAGATTGAGGAGGCGCGGGACCGGGGAAACCAGGCTATGGATGAATTGATGCGCGTGTCGATGATCGCGCGGCAGACTCTGAAGTTTCATCGTCAGGATGGTGCGCCGAAATCGACCTTGCTTTCAGAAGTTGTGGAGTCGGTGCTGGTCATGTTCCGACCCAAGCTCGTGTCTCGCAGATCACGGTGAGCATGAAAGTGGTGCAAGAACAGAGCATCGAATGCATGCCGAACGAAGCGCAACAGGTTTTCGCCAATCTGGTGTCGAATGCAATCGAGGCCATGCCGCGGGGTGGGCAACTCAGCGTCCGGTTGCGTAACTCACGAGACTGGCGAGATGGCGCAAGGCGAGGGATGCGCATCACCTTCTGCGACACGGGCGCGGGCATGGACCGGGAGACCATGCGACGTATCGATGAGCCATTTTTTACCACCAAGCAGGAGACCGGAACCGGGCTCGGCATGTGGGTTGTAGCGGAGTTGGTCAATCGCCATCGTGGCGCGGTGCGGGTTTGGAGCACACAGCGCAAGGGGCGCAGCGGAACGGCCTTCTCTGTCTTTCTGCCGTTTGAGGCAGCGGTGCCGGCGCAGGAACTCCTGGCTGAGGCGGTCCCGGCTGAAGGCTAATGTTGGCCGAGGGGTCGAGCATCTCATCGATGCTCAAATGAAGCAGATCGCCCGGCGCAGTCACCCGAGGGCCCGGAGATGAATCGGGATGCTACGCCGAGCGCAAGGTGATTGACTTACTTCCATTCCCACATCTTCGAGACTGTGCTGCCTGAGGGATCAACGTCGTATTCGAATGCCACGCACGCGTTGTTCAGGCGCGCCAGCTTTTGCCGAAGCGGATCTAAGAAAGAGCATTCCACGGTAGCTGATGGATCCACCCGGCCCGAATTTGCCGTTTCCAGTTCCCTTCCAGGTAAAGGATCACCATCCGCCGTCATCGTCAGCCCCTGGCCGTCGCCATGGAGCGAGCCGTCTGCGCCGATGATCGATGTATAGGTACCCATTCCGGTAGTGGGGATACCTAATATGTGGCCACTGTCTTCAAACGACACTTCAGCAGTGGGCGGTTCTGTGGATATGAACCCGCCTGACGAGTCTCTTGCCTCTTGTTTCGCCAATTTGTTCTCCGAGCATGAAACGAACCTCCTCTTTCTCTTTCGCCGGGGCTTGAGTTGCAGTTTCCACGGTGCGGAAGGTATATCCGAAAAGGCGCGGGCGCGTCGAGCGATTTTATCTGGAGAATTCGGAGATGCTTGACCTGAAGGCGAATCGAAAGCAGACTCGCGTAGATATCAAGGATTCTTGAAAGACCCTCGATCTTCTCTTTCGAGCGACGAGACCGCTTCGACCGGGGCAATTTCTGCGCCAATCGAAGCAAACTTTAGCGTCGGAGACAAATGGGTAGTTCTTTGAAGCTCAGTGCGCTTCTGGTTGCCGGCGCTTCGTGCGGAACATTGCGATAGCGATCGCGATCATCCAGACGGACATCGGCACAATGGCAATCTTGCCAATAGCGACCAAGATGGACCATATCAAGCAACGTCGGATTGGGTCCGCCAGCGATGGCAAATGGCACCAGAGCGAGGCACAGAACTGCACCACAATATCCGATCCAGGTTGTAATGGCCGGAAACGCCCGGCTGGAGTGCGCTACATAGCTGGCTGCAGAGAGCAGAACGGCGCTGAAAATCAGCGTCATGGCGCCGAAGACCGGGTACCGGCTGGAAAGAAAGGCGCGAATGAGCGAGGGATCCGGGTCGCCCGACAGCGCGTTGAAGGCAATGACACCCTGCAGGAGGTCGGCATAAAGGGTAAAAGCGGTGTAGACCACTCCGGCGCCAAACACCTGCGTGGCCAGCCACATGGACGAGGGCTGTACTTCGCTAATGAGACGGCGAAAGCCGGCCAGGAACAAAAGCAGCAGGCTGCAGATCAGAATGTCGAGGAGCACGACAATCAACATGTTGGTCGCGTGCTCCGTGGCATAGGCAACAAGACTGGAGGCGTCATTTGACGGCATCAGGCCTCGTGCGGCGTAGAGAGGTATCTCGACGGAAAACAGGATGATGGAGAGCAGGCCGCATACGCCGGCTACGCGATAATTCGTCTCATTTCTCATCTTCATGCCGCCCTCATGCAATCTTTATAACACGGAAGTTCATGATCGAAACGTCGGACATTCAGCCGGGTGCGCAACTCATTCCGGACTTCGAAGGCCAGAACGCGCGGAGGCGGCCCACCCTCCCACAAGGAGTGGACCGCCTCTTTGCATTCCGGACTAGGTTGCTTGGCGGCCGGAAACTCAATCGACAGCTTCAGGTCGTTGCCGTAGTCTTTCGCCAGGTTTCTCCTAATACTTACCTTCCGTCTTCTGAGCGAGTCCTCCAGCTGCAAGTCGAGTTTGGCCTCATCACAGCGTGCGCTTGAAGAGCGGCGTGGCGATCAGCAGCGTGCCGATGCCGAAGACGAACAGGAAAAGCAGGTCGTATTGGATGGCGACGAAGCCGCCGTCCTTGAGCAGGATGGCCTTGAAGCCGTGGATGGCGTAGGTGAAGGGGTCGACGATGGCGATGGCGCGCAGCCAGCGCGGGAAATGCTGCGATGGGATAGATGGCGCCGGATGGGAAGAAGAGCAGCGTGTTGAGCACGCCGAACATGGCGCGCGGGACCAGCGGATCGTCGACACGCACCATCATCAGGAACATCATGCCGTTGAAGGCGATGGATGTGCCGAGGATGAGCAGGAGCAAGTTCGAGATCGGCGATCGGGATGGAAGATGGTGCCGAGGCCGGCCATGAGCGAGCCGATGACGGTGAGGCGAGATGCCGGCCAGCACGGCCTTGATGGCTCCGGCGATGTTGAGGCCCATGACGAGTTCGAGCTTGGTGATGGGCGTGACCAGGTAGCCCTCGTGGACGCCGCGGGCCTTGTCGTCGATGTAGAGCATGCCGCCGCCGATCATCACGGAGATGTACATGGCGAGCGCGATGGAGCCGGAGAGCAGGTACTTCATGTACTCGACGATAGGGGTAGAGCTCGACGATCTGGAGGGCGATGTTGTTGACGATGCGAGGCTGGATGACGGGCTGGTTGAGCGCGTCGACGAGGGACTGCATCTCCGACTCGATGCGAGCCGACTCATGAACTGATCGGAGTTGTCGACGACGAGGCCGATGCTTGGGCGCGTCCTGTGCGTAGACACGGCGCTGAATATGTGCGCGGGAATGATGACGGCCGCATCGACTTTGCCGGTGCGCACGTCTTCGCGGGCCTGGCTCTCGTCATCGTAATGGACGGTGGTGAAGGTGGCGATGTTGACGGCGACGGCGTCGAAGGCCTCGCGCACCTTGACCGCCTGCGGGCCGTGATCGTAGTCGACCACAGCGACGTGCGCGCCGCGGATGTTGCCGCCGAACGCGTTGCCGAGAATGACGAGCTGCACGAGCGGCAGCATCATCGACATGATCATGAGAACCGGCGAGCGGAAGAACTTGCGCATTTCGCGCTCGACAATGGCGAGCATTCTGTTCATGGCTGTGCTCCCGGCCGGGGCGGCATCATGAAGACGGCCTTGACCTGCTCATCGCGCAGCTGGCGGCCGGTGTAGTGGACGAAGACGTCGTCGAGCGAAGTGTTCTGCACGCGAGAGCGAGGTGAGAGTTTCGCCGAGCGATGCGGCCATTTCGACAAGCTGCGTGGTGGTCTGCGAGCCGTTGGAGGTGAGAACGCGATAAACGCCCGCCGATTGCGACTGCACATCGGTCACGCCGCTGAGTTTTCGAGGCGGGCAGGCCATTCAGGATCTTCGCGGTTGAACTGCACCTCGACGACGTTGGAGCCGGGAACGCTCTGCTTGAGTTCGATGGGCGTGCCAAGGGCAACCAGCTTTCCGTGATCGACAATGGCGATGCGGTCGCAGAGGCGGTCGGCCTCTTCCATGTAGTGCGTGGTCAGAAGCATGGTGAGGTTGCGGGATTTCTTGAGGTTGTTGAGCATCTCCCACACCGCGATGCGCGATACGGGATCGAGACCGGTGGTGGGCTCGTCGAGGAAGAAGATGCGCGGATCGTGCACCAGGCCGCGCGCGATTTCGAGACGGCGTCGCATTCCGCCGGAGAGCGTCTTGGTTTGCGCCTTGCGCCATTTGGAGAGGTCGACGGCCTCCAGCACTTCCGTGATGTTCTTTTCGCGCTCGGCGCGCGGAACGCTGTAAAGCTTGGCATAGATGCTGAGGTTTTCTTCGACGGTGAGGTCCTGATCGCTCGTGAGCGCCTGGGGAATGACGCCGATCATGCGGCGAACTGCGTCGGAGTCTTTGCTTACGTCGTGGCCGGCCACGATTGCCTTGCCGCTGGTGACCGGAATGAGCGTGGTCATCATGCGGATCAGCGTGCTTTTGCCTGCTCCGTTGGGGCCGAGCAGGCCGAAGATTTCGCCATCGGCCACGGAAAAGCTGACGCCCTTGACGGCTTCGAAATCGCCGTAACGCTTGACGATGTTTTCAACGGCAATGGCCGGCTGCAGAATTGCCAGAGCTTGTTGCCATTGACGGCCTGCGAAAGCCGGGCGCTGTCGACGCGTTCCGGTCGCATTGATTCACCGGGCGTATTCATCGCTTCACCAGCTTGCGGCCGCGGGCCGTTTTAGTTTCCCGTTGAGAGCCGGTTGCGGGTCATTGCTTCACCAGCTTGCTCTTGGGGATGAACACTTCGGCGGTCATGCCGGGAACGAAGCGCTCGTCGGGGTTGGGGATGAGGAGCTTGATCTGGACGGTTTCAATGTCGCGTTTGCGTCCGCCATTGATGTCGCGCTGGGTGGCGAAATCGGCTTCAGAGGCTTTGGCGATGACCTTTCCCTGCACCGTCGCGCCGCTGGGCATGACGACGCGGAGACTGTCGCCCAGCTGCACCGCGTCGGCCTGTGTTTCAGGCAGCGGCGCGTAGACCCAGGTTTGGGTCAGGTCCATCACGGTTGCGATGGTTCCGCCGGCGGGCAACACCTCGCCCTGCCGCGCCGCCAGGACGTTAACCTTTCCGGTAACAGGCGCAAACACCTTTGCGTAGCCGAGCTCAACGCCAGCCTGGTCGGCGAGGAATTTGGCGTTCTGGACTTGTCCGCGCGTGGAGGCCACGGTGCGCGCAGAAGCTGCCGCGAGCAATTCATGAGCATGCGCCTGGCGCAGGCTGGCCTCGGCGGCGGATACATTCTCCTGCGCCGTTTGCAACGCCGCCTGGTCTGCCTGCAAGCTGGTGACCGCGTCGTCCTTGGCCTGTTCGCTCATGATGCCCTGTTTGGCCAGTTGTACGGTGCGCGTGGTGTCGGCCTGCTGATGATCGAGATTTGCCTGGGCCTGGGCCAGCGATGCCCGCGCTACGCGCACCTGGGCTTCGGCGTTGGCGGTCGCGCTTGTCACTTCGCCCTCGTTCTGGCGTTCGGTTTCGACCGTCTCACCTAATTTGAATCGGCTGCTCGAGACAGTGGCCTCGGCGGCCTCGCGCGCCGCCTCAAGGTCGTCGCTCTCGACGACGGCGATGAGCTGACCTAGTTGCACTTGCTGGCCCTCTTCTACGGCGAGGTCTTGAATCCGGCCCGGAATCTTGGCGCTCACCAGTACCTCATTGGCATCTACGGTGCCGATCAGCATGAGCTCACTCGGGGGACGCGCGGTAAGCAGATACCAGATGAGGGATCCGACGGTGAGCAGGCCCAGGATCATGAAAACTCTATTTCGTGCGTTCATCGTTCCTCCCAAACTGCAGTGGATGGCCCTTGAATTCGGGCATGGGCGTATCGGCAATTACCCGCGCCGCCACCTCGGCGCCATGCTGCCGATCCTGAAAAATAGCCTGCCCAAGAAACTCGACGACCGCTTTTCGGCGTTCTGACACGGCCTCGCTGGAAAGAGGCTCGATGGGGAGCAGAATGCGCCAGACCGGCGAGCTAAGAAAATAAAAGACATTGGCGCCCAGCGCCGCCAGGTAAATCTGCAACCATTCGACGTTAATCAGTTCGCCGGACTCGATGCCTTCCCTCACCATCGCCTGGTACATGGTGAGCACGGGGGCAAAGACGCGTTTAACCAGAATGGGAAGAGCTTCTCCCGACTCGCCCCGGTGCAGGCGAATCATTTCCTGCTGCATCATTCCCTGAAACTCATGCTGGGTAAGGATCCGGTCGAAATGCTCCAAGGCCGACCGCAACACGCGCTCTCCCGCGGAGGATTCGCGCAGAAAGACTGCCATCGTCCGGTCGCGTATTTTGGCGGAGATCATCTCGAGAGCGGCAATGTAAAGCTTTTCCTTGCTTTCAAAGTAGTAATAGAGGAGCGCCTTGTTGACGCCCGCAGTTGCGGCAATCTGGTCGGTGCGCGCACCGGCCAACCCGTGTGCGCTGAACTCCGACAGAGCCGCATCGAGGATACGACTGCGGGTCTCGGCGGAACGGTCGGATGGCGCGTGAGTGGAAGCTGGAGACATATTTAACTAACCAGTTAGTAAAATACTAGAGAAAGCCTGCGCTGACAAGAGGTTCTTCGATAAATTTCAAGTTAATAAAGAATAAGTCGTTTATTTTCTGCAACTAATGGAATGATTCCTAATCCTGTCTCTAGACTTTTGCGCTATGCGCGTGGCGAGATTGCTTCGGGCTCGTCACAACGCCCGATGAGCCTACACATAGATTGTTTATTTTCTATACTTTGATTGATCGCCCTCATCTGACTTCGAGGCTTTTGCGCCGTGCATCTGACAGGATCGGCGCGACCCGTCAAGCAAATACGTTGATGCCCACGCCCGCAGAGGTTTGGGGCTGCAGGTCGTCCGAGTCAGTGCCGGGCTCACCATCGCGCGAGCTGGATTCCTCCCCCTCCAGTCCTCTTTCGGATTCCTGGCTGCTGGAAGAGTAGGTCTCGTCGTCGGTTCGGGCGGAGGGATCAATGACAAAGACGGGCAGCATGGAACCCTCGGGCTTCTGCACGCCGACTGGCGAGATGGCGCGAATCCCACTTACCGGGCCAATCTCCATATTCACCCGCCTCGATCACGGGCTTCACTCGGTATATCGGCAGGTCTGGAGCGAAACTTTAAAGTGAATCTTTAAGGAATTGCGATTCCAGGGCGCTTTTGAATCGATTCGTATCAGTGTCTGAAAGCAAGAGAAGTGGGCGCGGCGGATGCGTTGGTGGGAAGCGGGCGCAAGATGTCGATTGCCTGGGCGAGGCTCATGCCCGGCGGCACGGCGGCGAACCCGCCACGAGTCCGGCTGGTTTCGCGGGCAATCGTTTTGAAGAGCAGCGCGCGTCCGCTCACGTGAATCTCAAGTTGATCGGTTTTCCAGTCGGTTGCGCTTGTCCTTGTGCGCTGAAGACGGAACCATCCGCCTTTGTCGAGGCGGCCCAGAATGCCGAACCCGAAGTCGACATTTTGTTCCAGATGACCTTCGAGGCGGGCCAGACGCTTAGAGCCGGCGTCGATCCAGAGCTCCCCGGTCATGGCGTGGAAGATGCGCGCCTCAATGGAATGAGCCGGATAATCGGGATCGGGGCGAAAGCGCAGACGGTAACATCCGTTTTCTTCGCCTGCGTAGTCGTACAAGAATGCGTCGGGCAACAGCGCGACGATGCGGCCGATGCGTTTTTCATCGTCTGCGTACTCCTGGCGTTTCCGCGCTTGTTTCTCGGGGGAGCTGAGCAGACTTTCGATGCGGGCCTGTTCCTGCTGCAGGGCTTCGGCGTTGAGCAGACGGCCGTCAATGAGGATGAGGCGGCTGACCGGACCGGCAGCGGTCTCGATCCGCTCCTCCAGTCTTGTGTCCGCCCTGGAGTGTTGTTCGACCCAGTAGCTCCAGTAACCATGGTTCTGGTGGTCGTGGAGTTCGTTATAGACGACCTCGCGAACCAGTTGGCGCGGGGGCAGCGACTGTTCCTGCTGTGCCCAGCAACACCCCGCCCCGAAGGCCAATATCAAGGCGACGACCCATTGCACACGCATCGTGTAGCCTCCGGATCAATAGAATTGTGTCGAAGCCGAGTATGACGGAAAACTCTTGAAAGGCTGCAAGCATCCCGTTAAAAACCGGAGAAAAACCACAAAATTACCGGAAACACCAGCGTCATTCACGATGCAGACCGAAAGGCTTGCTACACTGGGGCCATGCAGGACGAATTGGAATTTCGGCGTGTGGCGGAGAAGGAGCTGGAATCACTGAAGCGGCACCTGATTTTGCGCGAGGAAGAGGACGGCGCCGGATTTGAGGTTGAGGAACAGAACGGTGTCCTCAACGTTGTGTTTGATGAGCCCGCGGTCAAGTTCGTGATTACACCGAACACTCCGGTGCGGCAAATCTGGATCTCCGCGCTCTCCACTAGTTTCAAGCTGGACTGGGATGCCGTTGCAGAAGCATTTGTGTTGCCCCGCACCGGAGAACAGCTTGAACCACTGGTCGATCGCCTCATCCAGGAAAACGGGCAGGGGTAATCCACGCCACGCGTTTCGGTTGAATTTCCGATCAACTTTCCTGCGATGGCGCACCGATCCGCAGTCGCTCGATCCAATTGTCCACCCCGTTAGCGAAAAGACGGTGGCCGATCTTCAATCGCGCTGCCACGCTGCTTGTTGGGCGCGGCATCCATGGTGAAGTGAAGCTGGGTGGTTCCGGGTTGCAGCTTACTCAGCGGAAGCCATGAGTTGGCGTAGGCTTCACCATTGAGCGAGACACGTTGCACGTAGATTCCACTGCCCTGCCTCGTGATGACAAGGGTTCTGCCGCCGGCCAGTCGCAGAGTTGCCTTGTCGAACATGGGCGTGCCCAGCACCACGCCACCGACTCCAGGCACGGCAGGATAGAGGCCCAGCGCGTTCCACACATAGACGCCGGAGGTTGCGCCCAGGTCGTCGTTGCCGGGGATACCATCGGGCGTGGTCTTGAATGTCTGCTGCTCGATCCGCGTGATGACATCCTGTGTCTTCCAAGGCAATCCCGCGAACACGTACGTGTAGGGCGTCACGAAGTCGGGCTCGTTGGCCATGTTGAAGCACGGCTCGCCCCAGCAAATGAGCTTGGAGAAGAATTTGTCGAGGCGCGGCTCGATCGCGGCATCGCCGCCCATGGCGCGGATGAGAGCTGGATAGTCGAAAGGAATCATGAAGCTGTACTGGTAGGTGTTTCCTTCTTCAAAGCCGTACTGGTCAGTGGAGACGGGGGCGTCCGGACGCTTGGGCAGTGAACGCTCGGGATCGAAACCGGCTAGCCATGTGCCGTCACTGTTGCGCGGTCGAATCCAGCGCGTTTGAGGATCGAGGAGATTCTTCCAATTCTCCGACTGCTTGAGGAAAGACTGATATTCGGATTGGTGGCCGAGGTTCCGCGCAAACTGAGCAATCGCAAAGTCGGCGTTTGCGAATTCGAGCGTGCGCGAGGCATCGATGGAGTCTTCTTCGGCAGGAACATAGCCGAGCTTGCGGTAGTCGGCCAGAAAGGGGCGCTCGGCAACGTTGTGCGGGCCCATGCCGGGCTCGGTCCCGGCTTTCAGCATGTACTTGAGAGCAGTCTCAACATCGAAGCTCCGCGCGCCAAATGCGTAGGAGGACGAGAGCAGGATCACGGGTGAATCGCCGCCCATCACGTAGGTGACATCGTTGGCTGCGGGCCAGCGGGGCAACCAGCCGCTCTGCGCAGCGTCATTGACCAGCGACTGCATCATGTCCGATTCGCGTGCAGGCTCGAAAAGTGCCTGAAGCTGGACGGTGTTGCGATAGATATCCCAATCGGAGAAGTTGGCGTACTGGGCTGCCTGATTCGAACCTGCCAGCGAATGCACCTTGTCGTCGAAGCCCATGTATTGGCCATCCTCATCGCTGAAGAGATTGGGCGAGAGGAACGAGTGGTAGAAGCCGGTATAGAAGATAGTGCGCTGGTCCGCGGCGCCGCCTTCGACGGCAGTGCGGTCGAGCAAGCTGCTCCAGGCCGTGCGTGCTTGAGCACGGACCTGATCGAAATTCCACCCGGGGATCTCCTTTTGCAGGTTCTTCAATGCACCGGCTTCGCTGACGTAAGAGATGCCGACCTTCAGCACGACCTGTCGCTCGCTACCAAAATCGAGCCACGCGCCGGTGTGCTTGCCTTGCGCGGAGTTCGCCGCGCCAAGGATCGAGTCGTCCTGCCAGAGAGCGGACGTCTTGTAGGGCTTGTCGAAGCGGCCAGCCACATAGAGTTTGTAGTGCGAGTCGGTTCCGCAGAAACCGCCCGCTGCGACGGAACCGGCGAAGGAGTCGGGCTCCGTGAGCTCGATGTTGTTGCCGTAGGAGTTCGCTGCCGCGCTGCGTCCTTGGCTTGGGTTGAGTGCGTATTGGCGCTGCTGCCGGCATTGACCAGGAGACGCGAGGCTGCGCCATCCGGGAAAATGAAGCGAGCGATGCCGGCGCGATCAGCGACAGTAATTTCGACGCGTATGCCATTTCCCAAGGGTCACAGCGTAGTAGCCGGGATGCGCGACTTCATTGTTGTGATCAAGCTGTGCGGCATAAGGGTTGAGGCCAATGGCTGGGCTGGACGTCAGCGTCCCCGTGGTGGGCAGCACGGCGAAATCGCCATAAAGCGGGCAACCGGCGCCGCTGATGTGGGTGAGGCTGAAGCCGTAGATCTGTTTTTGGTGGTGGATGTACCAGGCCTCTGTATTGGTGTCAGGACTCCACTGGATCATGCCGAACGGGAGACTTGCGCCGGGAAACGTGTTGCCGCCTCCATCGGTGCCGATGAAGGGATCGACAGCGTCGTAGGGCGACGATGGCGATTGAGCAGGGGCTGGGAAGGCGAAAGACGAAAGAAACAGACAAATGCCGATGCAGAGCGCAAGTGAAACTCGCATTCATGACGTCCTTGAGTGAGAAGGATTTCCCGGCTGGAATTCTACTATCCGGAACGAAGCGATCCAGGACGAATGTTGAAACGGCGAGAATCGAGATAGCAAAACGGGTCCGGCAATTAGATGCCGGACCCGTCGCTGGTGTTGCAGGCATCGGTTACTTGAGCGAATAGACGACCTGGAGTTCCTTCTGCGTCGAGATCCTCGGGCAGCGGAGCATAGGAGAGCGCGGAAACCTCGCCTTCGCCGGACTTCAGGATCCAGCTCAGCATGTCCTTGAGGACGTTCCGCTTTGCCGCGCTCGCGACCCTGAGTCGGAATCAGCAGGTAGGTGAAGCTGGAGATGGGATAGGCCTGGGCTGCCGGCGCGTTGGTGATGGAGACGCGGAAGTCGGCGGGCATCTGACTTGATGCTGGCAGCCGCTTCAGTGACGCCGGGGATGGAGGCCGTGATCCAGTTGCCCGCTGCATTCTTCATGCGCCGAAGGTGATGTGGTTCTGCAGAGCATAGATCAGCTCAACGTAGCCGATGGCGCCCGGCAACTGACGCACCAGGCCGGCAACGCCTTCGTTGCCCTTGCCGCCGACGCCCACCGGCCAGCTTGGCGAGGTGCCCTTGCCCGGGCCGTCGGCCCACTCCTTGCTCACCTTGCTCAGGTAGTCGGTAAAGATGAAGCTGGTGCCGGAGCCGTCGGAGCGGTGAACGACGATGATCTTCTGGTCGGGCAGCTTGACGCCCGGGTTGTCCTTGGCGATGCGGGGATCATTCCAGCTGGGAATCTTGCCGAGGTAGATGTCGGCCAGGACGTCGCCGCTGAATCGCAGATCGGTGACGCCGGGAACGTTGAAGACCGGCACAACCGCGCCGAGCACGGTGGGAAGGTGAATGAGCTTGACGTTGCAGGTGCTGACCATGTCGTCGGTCATCGGCATGTCAGAAGCGCCGAAGTCGACCAGTGCCCGAGCAAAACTGCTTGATGCCGCCGCCGGATCCGATGGACTGATAGTTGATTTCGACGCCTGGATGCGCCGCGCTGTACTCGCTGAACCACTTGGAATAGATCGGATAGGGGAAAGTCGCGCCCGCCCCCGTCAATGTCTGGGCCTGAGCGGTGCTCAGGGCCAAAACCAACAAGACAACGGCAATCAATGCTTTCTTCACTGAAATCTCCCTTGCAGGATCACTGCCGTTCACCATTCTCTACGCGCAATGTTACGGGGATTTGAATTGAGGCCAGGCTTTGCGGTTTCTTACACTTTGGCGCTGGAGGCGCTGGTCTTGATGGGAGACAAGTGCGGGCTCGTCTACCGTTGGAGTGCTTGCGGGGCGAGCGGGCAAGGTGAAGTGAAAGGCCGCGCCGGCGCCGAGTTCGCTTTCGGCCCAGATGCGTCCGCCGTGCGCCTGCACGATGTGCTTCACAATCGCCAGGCCCAGGCCGGTGCCGCCGGACTCGCGCGAGCGCGCCTTGTCGACGCGATAGAATCGCTCGAAGATGCGCTCCAGGTGCTCGGAGGCAATGCCGGGACCAAAGTCCTGCACGAAGAACTCGACCTCGTCTTCGAGCAGGCGCGCACCAACGCAAATCCGCTTGCCGCTCTTGCCGTACTTCAGCGCATTCTCAATCAGGTTGCCGAAGACCTGGTTCATGGCGTCGGGATCGGCCATCACCAGCGCATCGGGCGCGCCGGCCGACTCGCAGCTCGACACCCGAATCGACCACCATGCCGCCCAGCGACTCGATCGCGTCCTGCACCAGCGCGCTGGCGCGGATGGGCTGCGCGGCCAGCTTGTAGTCGGGGCTCTCCACGCTGGCCAGCGCCAGCAGATCTTCGGTCAGCCGGTTCATGCGGCTGGCATTCTTGAGGATGATCCCCAGAAACTCGCGCGTCGTTTCCGGATTCGGCTTCGGAGTCTTCGACCAGCGTCTCCACGTAGCCCTGGATCGAGGTCAGCGGCGTGCGCAGTTCATGGCTCACGTTGGCGATGAAGTCGCGGCGGGATTTTTCCGCGGCCTCGATGCGCGTCACGTCGTGCAGCACGGCCAGCGCGCCGCCGGAGGGCAACGGCGCCGCATTGATCTCGAAGATGCGCCCCGGCGCCAGCGAACTGGCGCGGCCGAAGCGCACTTCGCCATCCTCCAGCGCGCTGCGCACGCAGGCCAGCAGTTCGGGGTCGCGCACGGAGTGAACCAGCGGACGGCCGGCGCGAATCTGGGTTCCGGCAATGCGCTGCATGACCGCGTTCGACCAGCGCACCTGGCCCTTCGGGGGTGATGGCGACGACCGCCTCCTGCATGGAGTCGAGCATGGTCGCCAGCTCGTGGCGGCGGCTCTCGATTTCGGCAAAGTTCTGACCCAGGCGTTCGGCGGTCTGGTTCAGCGCGGCTTCCATGGCGGAAAGTTCATCGCCACCGTCGACGTCGAGACGCGCGCTCAGGTCGCCTTGCGCAATGCGTCGCGCAAAAGCGACCACGCGCTGAAGCCGGCCGGTGACGTTCGCTGGCGGCCCATGCGGCCAGCGGCAGCGCGACAGCCAGCGCAATCAGCCCGGACCAGAGCGCCTCACCGCCCAGACGATGGAAGTGTGTCAGGCGCCGAGTGCTCCACAAAGCGGCGAAGGATGAGCTCCATCGCCACCGTCTGGAAGACGAAGCAGAAGGACAAACAGCCCCAGCAGCTTTGATGAATACTTTGCGGGTCAATTGAGGGCCTGCTCCTCATCCGGCATTCGGTGCTGATCGCGAGTCGCGGATATACTCTGGGGTCCTACCGTGATCGGCTCTTACTCACCCTTTGGAATCTCAAAGCGATAGCCGGCGCCGCGCACGGTCTTCAGGTAGCGCGGATTCTCCGGATCGACCTCGATTTTCTCACGGATGCGGCGCACATAGACGTCGACCGAACGCGGGGTGACAAAGCGCGCATCGCCCCACACCGCATCCAGCAGATGGTCGCGGCTGAAGACCCGGCCCGGATGCCGCGCCAGGTAGTCGAGCAGACGGAACTCGGTGGCCGTGGTGGTGGTCAGCTCGCCGCGCACCTTCAACTGCATGGCGTTGGCGTCGATGATCACTTCTTCAAAGCTGATGACCGACGGCGTCGTGGGCCGCTCGAACCGGCGCAGCACCGCCTTGACGCGCGCCACCAGCTCGCGGGTCGCAAAGGGCTTGGTGATGTAGTCGTCGGCGCCCAGTTCCAGGCCCAGAACGCGGTCGTTCTCGCCGGCGCGCGCAGTCAGAAAGATGATCGGAATCGTGGACAGCGCGGGATGTGGCTGCGCAGCCGCCGGCACACATCCAGGCCGTCGCCGCCCGGAACCATGATGTCCAGCAGAAACAAGCGCCGGCGGCTGCCGCTCGGCGTCGGGAATCAGATTGGTGGGAGTATGAAAAAGCCGGTGGCGAAAGCCTGCTGCTTCAAGGTGATGCTGCACCAGCCGCGAAATATCAGTGTCGTCTTCCAGTACAAATACGGTTTGGCTCAACCGGTCTGCCCTCGCCCGGCGGCCGTTGAATTCGAGTTGCGGAGGCCGCACGGAATCATTAACAGACTAATGCAGCGAGGCAAACAGATTGCAAACGTTTGATGAATTTGGCCCGAGCGGCTGCAAAGGGAATCGCGCGAAAGAAATGTCGTCGAGCGAACGACGCCTGAACGAGACAATCATGGCAGGATATTCGCCCGGTCGACTGCGGGTGCGATGCTGTTGGTCCTTCTCCAAAGGCGCAGAATACCGGGGTATGCGGACGGGGATCCGCCGATGCCGGACATCGGAATGCAGAACAGCTCCAGGCGTCGGGAGCTTCCCGCTTCGCCTTTTGCTGGTTACCCGGCCCGGCCTCGCACGCTTCTTGCGCACCTCGTCCGCCGCCACCAGAATCAGCGCCGTAAAGGTGACGACCAGAAGCGCGATCGCCAGCGGTCCGTGCAACTGATCGAGACCGTCCGCGTTGAAATCGCCGTAGAGCAAGCGCAAGGCCCACAAAGACAAAGAAAAGATGTGCGCACAAAAACACGCAGCGACGCCTTGCCGAGAGTGAGAAACGGTTCAATCGCCACCATGCGCAACAGGTACTTCCGAAGCCAGTAGAACAACAACCGCGAAAGCGATCAGGTTGACCACTCGCAGCGGGCCAATCTGCCATTTGTCCAGCTGCAGGCCCAGCGCCTGGGCGGTGAGATGCGGACCCAGCCATCCATACCGAATTCCGATAAAGAACAGGCAGGCCGCGCCGGCAGCGGCCACAGCCCAGGAGGGACTTTGCGGAAAAGCACGGTTTCCGTTGCGGATCGCGCACCGAGCCACAGCCCCACGGTCCACACCGCCTGCCACGCAAACAGATTGAACGCGCCCGTCTCCTGCAGCGGAATTCGCAGATGCGTGAGATGCACGACCCAGTTGTGCACCAGGTCGCGCAGTCCGAATTGCGCCAGTAGCCAGATGCAGACCGCTCGACAGCGAGAATTCTGCGCCAGCCAAATCGCACCGCCGCCGACAGAAGCATGGGCGTAAAGAACAGAAACGTGACGTACATCGGCAGAATGTCGAGCAGCGGCGGGCAATAGAGCAGCAGCACCGATCCGACGATGGCCGACAAACGGATGCGCAAGATAAAAGTTGAGCAGATTGGTGATGCGCCGCCTTATGGGTGTGGACCGCGAAAGCGGCCACCACTGTGAAGGCAAGCGTCAGCATCAGCAGGTGATAGCCGTAGATCTTGAGCGAGCGCTTCCAGAGCCGGACGCGCACATTGGCTGGATTCTGGACCAACTCGCGAATGTAGAGGCGGCCCACCAGCAGCGCCGAGATAAATACGAAGCCCTCAGCCGAGGAGACAAACCCGATGGGCTGATTCACAAAGTCGCTGAATCGCGTGGGAAGATGCGTCAGCGTCATCCAGACGAGGAAGAGGCCGCGCAGGGCGTCGAGTTCGGGACGGCGTTCGAGCTTGTGCAGCATCATCCATTTCCAATTTGATCGCACCATTTAAGAAGTACAGGGAAAAGTGCGTTACCTGATTAGACGCTTCCTGCGCTGGCCGGTTGCGCGATCAACGGGAGAATTCAGCCCTTGGTTGAAGAAGAAGGGATACGCCGAAACCACCTATTTCTCCATGCATTTCAGCACCTTGTGCGACGCTCCTTGCGCTCCGCTGAGGTTTCGGCGCCTTTACCGGGGTCCGCGCCATCATTTTCGTCGCCCGGTGGTGGTCGGCTGCGACTGCCGCCTCCAGCGACATGCTCGACATTGTTCTGTGCGTGATGCAAGAGTTCTGTCGCGGTTTTGGAGCTGCACCTTCGCGCTTCGAACCATGTTTGACGTATGAGGCTCAAGCGGAGACAATAGGGGAGTTGCATTCTCGTAGCAAGTGGGCCTGTGGCGCAGCTGGGAGCGCGCTTCCATGGCATGGAAGAGGTCATCGGTTCGATCCCGATCAGGTCCACCAAATAACTCCCTCCAAATCATTAACTTACGCTAGCCCGACTTCTTGTTGTCCAAAAAAGTTGGCGTCAATTGACATCAATTTGAATTGAAACCGCAAACGAAATCTTCCTCGTGCGGGCTCAAAATCTGGCCATTTTGGTGGTCGTTTTTGGGGCGTTTTACGAAGCTCGCGGTTCACGTTCTTGGCCAGTCTCCGCACACCCTTCCATTGAACCTGCTGGTAGACATCTACAAACGTCTTTGTGGCTCGCGAGTGCCGGAAAAGACCTTGGCCGTCCTTGGCGCTTCCCTTGTGCTGAGTGAGCGTTGCAATGGTTCGGCGGATCACCTGGAAGTTGAGTTTCGGCAGACCCAGAACTTGAGCAAGCTTATTGAGAACACGCTTGCGATAATTGCCGGTGTCGAGAAAGCCTCCGTCGGTATTGGTGAAGATAAACGTCTCCGGGGACGGATCCGGCGGACTCGTTTCCAATCGAGCAGCAAGGCAAAGAGTTCGCTCGGCCTGAGCGCGTCAGTCATATCCAACTCGAGCAACACTCGGTCCATTGCATCGACATGGTTGCCCGGTCCGGCTTCGCAATCGCGGTGCGGCCCTAATTGATGTAGGAATTCTCAAAAATCAGCTCTAGCTCGCCAGGCGGCAGAGTTTCTTCGTCTGGGTCATATAGTTCCGGATCAAGGTATTCGCATGTTTCGTCCTCGAAGTACGCCTCGAAGTCTTCGGAGAGATCGACGCCTCCCAAAGCGCAGGAAATCTGACTGGTAACTATTTCAACAAGTTCCTAGATGGGGATTCGGTTCGGAAGTTAGCCGCGAAGGCTGCGATCACAGCCGTGCGCCACCGAAATGCGCATGCAAGAGCAAAACGCGTTCCTGAGTTGGTTGGAAGCGGTTCGGCCCGGTCTCGCGATTTTATGCAGCAGAGTGGTCAAAAGTGAGCAGCAGGAACGCTTTCCTTCGTGGCACACTCACTTCAGTTTCCTAACTATATCCGGTGTAGGTGAGGTGAATTTTGTCCCATTCGGCAAAGACCGTTCTCGTTGTAGACGACAAAGAGTGCATTCGTACATCAACCTCACTCGTGCTCGAGGAGATGGGATATTTAGTGCGCTCCGCCGAAGACGGTCTTTCGGCACTCCGCGAAATTCGTCGGGAGAGTCCCGAAGTTCTCCTCACCGATCTCAATATGCCCGGTATGTCAGGCTTTGAATTGTTGACTGAGGTCCGGAACTCGTTTCCCGCAATCAAGGTGATCGCCATGAGTGGGGCATTTTGTGGCAACGAGGTACCTGCTGGTGTTCCCGCGGATGCTTTCTATCAGAAGGGCAGCAGCGTGAGCGCGCTTTTGCAGATATTAAGAGCGATTCCGCAAATGAAATGCCGTTCGTTCGAACATCCGTCAAATGTGCACCCTTCGCCATTTGATGGAATGCAAGCAAGTCTGTCCCTGACGGGAGCATAGCGATTCCGCCTGGTGTTCTTACTGGTTCTCTCGGCCAAATAAGGGCGAGGAGTCATATCAATCTCGATGAATCGATTTAACACCTCTTCATTGAGGCCTCAGCGAAAGTGCCTTGTAATCTCTTCTGGATGAAGTCCCCGCTTCGAAGAGGGGATGTATTCCGCTATCAGCAGATGATCGAAGGAGGATGTGACCCATTGATGTACATAATCAAAACAACGAACATGGTCACTCGAGCAAGGGTTGAGTTGCCCAGGGGTCTAACGCTGGCGACAAATGAGTTTGGCGAAGGCTGGAACTTAGTTCGTTCCGGGGGCGCTGAGCGACTTCAAAGAAAAATCCAAACGCACGGATGGAACCTCATCAAGAATCGCGACGTATGTCAAAGAAGCGGAGTGGGAAATACCGCGCAAAAAGCGATTGCCAGCGCACTCAAACTGGCTCTCCGCCAATTGAGTGAGAGCTTTCATGCGGCAACGGTGGAGGATATTCATTTGACGCAATATCCGTGGTTCTCTCTGGCAAGAGTCACAGTACATTCATACCGTATTTTGGACAGCGAAATCGAGACACAGAGCGAACATGCTTCACCTCTTATGCCCGTTTTTTGGTCCAAGAGATTGCCTTACGAGCCCGTCGCGCTGAATCCGGATTTCGTCAGTGTCATTCCTCATCTCAGACCTGAGTTAATTTCATCCTAGTCTACTTCGCCCAAGCTTCTCGAAAGCGTTCTCGATTTCTATTCCGATCTCACGCTGCCGATCGAGACGAGGACTCAGCTCTCTGGCAAGGCGCTTTGGATGATTTGATTGAATTGGGGGCCATAGTTCCGCTTTCGGTCCCTACCCACCCTGCATATTGATATGAAGTTCCGGTCTTCACGCCACTTGCACGTTGGGTGCTTCGGTTGGTCGAGGAAAGATCGTGATATAAAGTGACATTTGTACGAATAGGTCAATACAGCTCTACACTTAACATTTGATCGCACCATAATGACAATATGAAAAAGTTCTGGCTTGGATTAGTGCTCCTCTCGTGCTTCGCAGTACCTTTTGCGGCGCCGGCGCAGGTTGTTGTGGTGGTTCACCCCCGTCATCATCATCATCACCACCACCATCGCCATCACCCCGGCGCCTATGTCAACCAGTAACCAGGCGGTATAGACCGACAATCACAAACACGAATGTCCGCGCTGTAATTAGATGCTAACGACCAATCCCGCATTGGGATGAAATCAGTGGCACGCGCAGGCTGCATGATCGACATGTTTTTCGATAATGCAGTCAAAGCTTTAAGAATTAAATCCGCGGAGGAGAGTCTATGAATGACGACCGGGTAAAGGGTACTATCGACGAAGTAGTCGGAAGCACGAAGCGAAAGGTGGGCCAATGGACAGGGAACACCCCGCTCCAGGTGAGAGGCATTGCCCAACAAGTGAAGGGTAAACTTGAAACCGCTTTGGGCAAGACCAAGGACGCGATCCATGAGGCAGGGCTTCGCTCCGGGACACAGGATGGCACGCGAGCAAGTCAGGCGCCGCCTGCGGCGAGCGATAGGTGCGATGCAGAGCCTAAGTAGCCTCAAGCGATCGACGAGGGTCCGATACGGCCGGCTATGGCCACTTCGGCGACAGATACGAAGGCGGTAATGTCTACAACGCGCAGGCCCGAACAGTGATCCATCCAAATGATCTCGCCCCTATCCAGCGTCCCGAGCCAATAAGCTCAGGAAATGCCAAGGCGGACAATACAACGGCTGTTACAGTTCAATCCGCAAGATCTCGGCGTGTCGTGATTTGCGCCTCACTCTAACCTCAGACTTCCGCAGACCACGGATCTTCCATATGACGAAGCAGATGCCGGCCATAATCATTCCACCAAACACCCAAAGCAGGGGCACCGACCATCTCTGGAGCGCCGCGGACCATAGCCGGATCACGTGGCGCCCATAGACGACGCCGAGCCAGGTAATCAGGCTATAACGCAACGTGCGAGCCGCTCCAAACGCGACGAGGAATCGATTGCGCGAGACTCCCAGTGCGCCGGATGCAAGCACAAACGGAGACAGCGGAATGGGCGGCGGAAGAATTGCGGGAAGAAAGACCGCGAGAATAGGATGATGTTTGACCCAACCGATAACCATTTTAGAATGCGAGCGGGAACGTGCCGGTGCAGAGCCGCTTCACCTCCTTTGCGGCCGATGTTCCAAGTGGTATAGCCGCCGAGGAGACTGCCGGAAATGGCCATCGAGGCAAGCAGCATGGGATTTCCGTTGTGCGCCACCAGCCACAGCAGCAGCAGATCCGTGCTGCCCGGCAGGGGCAAAGGGATGAGAGACGAATCGATCACGGCACTGAGAAGAGCCCCAACGCTCCCAGGTGCGTGAGCCAGTGCGGCAGGGTAGATTGGTGCACCTGCGTGCTTGGGTGATGCGCCGGAAATCGGGGAAGGAAATTCATACTAATTTACAGACGCGATTGACCGTTCGCGTCGAAGGGCACATTTTGCTGCTTTCGTCTTGCTTGACACATTGCATCGGACCATTCCTTTCTGGCGGACACTCAACCGGCAGGCACTCCACGCAACGTGACCCAGTAATAGCGGCGCCAGCAGAACATGCATCGTACCGGATGCAGCCCAAACCTGTAAGGAAGCTATCGAACGGGCGCAGCTCGGCTGCTTTGAACTTGAACGGAGTTGCAGCGCGGACATTTGCACCTTATCCAAAGAATTTCCGGCATCCAAGTTGGGCCAGTGCCATCCTGTGTGAGTCACTCTGCTTTCTTCTTTCGCACTTTCCATCGCGCTAGCGATTCGCTATCTGTGTCGAACTTCGAATTTGCGTCCAGCCACGCTGAGAAGGCTGCTGGATGCTGCCCGTGGCCAGAGCCATGCTGGAGTCGGCGGCTCCGTAATACAGGTTGATGGTGTCTCCATCCGCGCCGATGGTTTGTCCGCATGGAAACACGACATCGTTCACGTCTCCGCCGCGCTCATAAGGTGCTTCTGGACCAAACATCCAGGAGTCTCCTCGCTGCAGGCATTTGTCCGGACTTTCCAGATCGAAGAGCGCCAGGCCCAGGCGATAGATATTCCCGGACGCCGTTTGGCGCACTCCGTGATAGATCGTGAGCCATCCCTTTGCAGTTTCAATCGGCGGAGAACAGAGGCCAATCTTGTTCGCATCCCACCATCCGCCGCGCCGCGCCTCGAGAATGATCTTGTGGCTTCCCCAATGGCGCAGATCCGGCGAGTAGGAGATCCACATGTGCGCACCCAGCGTCGTCACCGGCCGATGAATGAGAGCCCAACGTCCGCCGATCCTCCGAGGCAAGCAGCGCTGCATCCTTATCTTCAGGAGACATGATTACGCCGAATCGCTCAAAGCTCCTGAAGTCTTTGGTTAGTGCCAGCGAGACTCCGGGGCCGCCGCGCGCAAAGGAGGTGTAGGCCACCGCGTATTGCTCGAGTTCCGGGACGTAAGTGATGCGCGGATCTTCGATTCCCCAGATCTCTTCAGGATACTCCGAAGGATTCGCCATCAGCGTTGGCTTCGGGGTCGATACGCCAGTGCATCGATTCCATTGGCGGAGCGCGCGGCGCAAAGATGCGAAAGGCCGCGTTCTGTCTTCGACTCGGCAGAGCAGCAGAGTATCTCCGTCAGGCAGGAGCACGGCCCCTGCGTTGAAGACACTGTTAATCGGATAGGGCCAGTCTTTCCGGCTCAGAATCGGATTGCCGGAATAGCGGGTGAAGAGAGGGACTTCAGTATATCCGTCTCTGCTCCGCGAGCTTCGCAGAGCCACTGAATTCTGCGATGAAGCTGGTGTAGTTATCAAATTCAAGAGGCGACACTCATTCCATGCTGCTGTTCGTTTTCGCTTGCTACTCTAGCTGCCTGCATTTCAAGCAGGGCCATCAGGAACGAAAGCGTTGATTCCGCTCCCTGGTTTTCATTCACGCGGTCAGGATGAAGCCCATCTCTGCATCCGCCGGTGATTGGGTCATAGAGCGGCACCTGAAGATCGTTCTTGCCGAGAAACCAGCGGAAGACGCGATGGGCTTCTTCCAGCCATTGGCTCTCTTCGGTCAGCCGGTAGACCTCAAGGCAGGCGGAGACTGTTGCGCAAGCCTCCACCGGTTGCTGATCGAAACGCGCTTTCTCATTTCCTTCAATAAAGAATCCGTTGGAGCCGATCGGCACAAAGATCTCCCGGTCGTCGCGGTGCTGCTCGGCGACAAGCCACTTCAGAGAATCCATTCCAGCTTCGATCATTCTCTGGTTGTCGCTTCGCCATCCAGCCAGGATGAGCGCCTGCGACAATCTCGCATTCGAGTACGAGAGGCTCTTCTCAAACCATTGCCACGTCTTGGAGTGGCTGCGCTCGTAGATATCGAGAAGCCGATTGGCGAGTGTATTGCGCGCGCCTTGGATCGCTCGGTCCCCAGGGAACCAGTCCAGATAGGCCTGCATGCCCAGAATGCAGAATGCCCATGCACGCGGACTGCTGAACGTAAGGGTTGCGGGCACCGCGGCTTCAAAGAGTCTGCCCGCCGCTCCGCGCAATCCGGCATTCTGCGAATGGCCAAGCACCGATCCCAGAGCCCACAAGGCGCGACCATGGCTATCTTCCGAGCCAACATCTTCAAGCCATTTGCGGTCATAGCCAAGGAAATTTCTGAATCTCCCGGTATCGGGATGAAATGCAAGCCATAGAAAGGCCAGATATCGGCGAGAAAGGTTAGATGTGCTCCTGCTTATCTTCATAGCCATGGCACTCATCCAGCCGCGTCGACACGATGAGCGCGCGTGCGTTGTCGTCGGTCGTATATCCCTCGCGCGTGTTGGGCACGGAGAAGATTGCATGCTGCAACATGCCGGTGTCGTCCGTCATAGCTCAACAGGTGTCCGGTATTCAGCACGGGAAGGCGATCCGCCGGCTCCGCCAACTGATCGTCCTATTGGGCAGCTCTTGGCTGCAACGTGCGCTCAAATCGAGCCCGCTGAAAGCTCGCCATGTATGCTCGCGCCGTCTTCGGCCAGGTTGTTCTGCGGGAATGCAGATAGGCGCGCTTCCGCATCGCATGACGCTCTGCATCGTTCTCCAGCAATGCGAGCACTGCGTCTGCTATGGCGTCGGGACTCTCGAACGGAACAATCACGCCTCGCTTCTCGGCCAGCAGCTCCTTCGCGTGCCAGTACGGCGTGGAGATGATCGCCTTGCCTGCACCAAGCGCAATGGCGAGCGTGCCGGAAACGATCTGCGCCTCCTGCCGGTAGGGCGTGATGTAAATATCCGCGGCGCCTACATGCTCAACCAGTTCCTCAGCACTCACAAAGCGATTGTTAAGAATCAGGTGATCGCTCACACCAAGCTGCTCCGCCAGCGCCTGCAGCTCTTCGCGGTAACGCTCGCCTTCGCGTCGCCGGATATGCGGATGCGTCACTCCGGAGACGATGTAGACCACGTTCGGATGCCGCGCCAGAATTGCAGGCAGCGCTCGAATCACATTCTCAATTCCCTTGTTCGGCGACAGCAGACCGAACGTCAGCAGAACGGACTTGCCTTCGGTGCCGAACTTGTCTTTGAAATAGTTGGGGTCCATGAATGGAAGATCCGGCACCCCATGCGGGATTACGTCGATCTTCTCGCCTGGAACCGCATAGACGTCGCGCAGAAGTTGCGCCGCCAGCTCGCTCATGACCACCACGCGATCGGAGAGCTGCGCGATCTCTTCGAGCACAGTACGCTGATTCGCGTCCGGTTCGCGCAACACCGTATGCAGCGTCGTCACCAGCGGCATCTTCAATTTGCGAAGCAAGGTCAGGATGTAGCGCCCCGCGATGCCGCCGTAGATGCCATATTCATGCTGCAGGCAGACCAGATCGTTGCCGTTGAAATTCAGGAAATCCGCGGCCCGCGCATAGGATCCGACGTCTTCCTGGTCAAGCTCCAGACGCACCTGCTCAGGATACTCGTAGCGCGAATCCGGATCGTTGACGGGAATTGCAAACAGGCGCCCCGCTCCGTATTCGGTCGCAAGAGCAGTGCATAGGTCGGTCGTAAATGTGGCAATGCCACATTCGCGTGGCAGATAGTTTCCGACAAATGCAATGCGCGTCGGCAAAGGCAGGCTGCACATGTTCGACCCTACCGGCACAGGAACCACTTGATCAACCTCTTCGAAATATCTCTTGGAATTCGTCGATTCAATCAACGACATCGTGATCACCTTTCTTTTATCTTCGTGAACGCGACGAACCCGCCGCACGCCACCTGCACCGATGTCAGACCGGCAATAGTGCTCAACCGAGCGATCTATATCGCCGCAGCTGGCCGAAGTGGTAACTTGACGGTACTTTCCAGCGACGTCTGCCGCTGGATCTGGCGGGAGTGTAACGTGACCCGCGCGATGTGGATGCCCAGGACCTTCGTGATCTGAACCGAGTCAAGCTCTGAACCGTTGAATCGTGTTCTAATCCCTCGAAGTGCACGCGCTAAGGCTCGAAGGGTCGCCTCTTCTTGGGTGAACGCAAAACCTCTTCGCGAACAAGGACCCTGCATCCACATGAAGTGCCATCCCGCCTGGCGAATCATCGTATCGAAGACCGGGGCCGTAATCTCTTCGACCAGGTTCCAATTGTCGCCAACTGACTTAAGGAGCGGGTTTAGTTTTTCGGGTAGCAGACACCCGGCACGCAGGAATACGGAATGCAACCTCACGCCCGCGCGCTTCTGGAGGCAACAATTACTGCGGGGATGTCCAGCCCGCTCGAAGAGGGAAGCTTCCGTGTCGCCTCAGTCGTGTTGTCAGCGTTCGGAACTGTAGTTCCGGGTCCAATGTGGGAGAAGCCGGTCGCATCGGGCAAGCTTGCCGTCCGAAATGGATGTTTCCCTCTTTGCCTGCGGGTCAAAAGATAGTTCTTTACATCGCATTTCTTGATGAGACTCATGGCATCTCCAGTCGCTCGGTTGCGTACTTAAACGGAACTCGTCTGATGCAAGGCCCGAAATGCCGTAGGCGAGAAGGGGAACTAACTACTTACGTAGGATACACCCTCCTCGACCGGCGTGCCGACAGCTCCTAAGTGCGTAACCTTCAAATTTGACCCATCAGCAAAAGTATGACCACAATCAACAAGATAAGTCCTACTCCTCCGGTGGGGTAATAACCCCAAGTACGGCTATGCGGCCATCTTGGCAGCGCACCAAGAAGCATTAATACCAAAACAACAATTAATACGGTTCCAAGCATGGCTACTCCTCAATCCGACATCCGGCTGTAGAACAACTCACCCTTCAATGCGGCCTCTCCGGAGGCCGCATTGCATTCAAATAACTATTACTGCACACTGCCAACGGTTGGGTTGGCTGGAGTTCCGATGGCGTCTCCAGATACGACCAGTTCCACTCTCCGGTTCTCTTGCCGGCCCGCGGAGTTGTCGTTAGAGGCTACTGGTAGACTATTGCCAAATCCCTGCGCACTGACCGAATTGGCTCCTACGCCCTGTGCAACCAGGTAATCGCGCACTGCGCCGGCGCGATTTTCAGATAGCTTTTGATTCATCTGATCGCCACCCACGTTATCCGTATAGCCGCCCACTGCGATATTGAGGCTCGGGTAAGCGATCAATATTCCGGCGACCTTCGCCAGCTTCTCTCTCGCGCCAGACATCAACTGATATTTCCCGGTATCAAACAGGACATCGGACATGCTGACAATGAGACCGCGTGCGCTATCCCGTGTTTGCAGTACCTTGTTCAACTGTTCAGACAACTGTGCACGCAGAACCGCTTTGTCGCTATCTGCCTGATGCTCGTTTTGCTGCGCCTGTTGCGCAATTAGGCGGGATTTATCGGCGTCAGCCTGGGCCGCCGTGATCGCGGACGTTGACGCTGCTTGATTTGCAGCCATGTCGGCCTGTGCTTTTGCCGCATCAGACTGCGCTTGTTCCTTTTGCCGGGTCGCCTGATCCGCTTGCGCCTGCGACTGTGCCTGTGCATCAGCGGACGCCTGGCGTTCGTTGTTTCTGCGGTTCTCGTCAATCCTTTTTACCGCGATCTCACGCGCGTCCTCTGCGGTCTGCACGGTCTGTCGCGAAGTGGCAATCAACTGCTTCTTGCTGGAATGATGTTCCGTTGCGGACTTATCCGCAGTGTCCATCAACTCCACCGCGCGCTTGTAGCTGTCGCCGGCATACCGTTCGGCTCCCTCAGACTGGGCGATCCGAATTGCATTTCGCGCCTCCAGAAACTCCAATGGCAGTTTCGCATCCAGAACGACAGGATCAAATTTGTATCCGGTTGGAATATAGCCGCCCCGTTCCATGAGTTCATATTTTGCACTCACGGCTTCCGTTGTTCCCTTGGTGTTGGCACGCGCGACGTTCTCGAGCACGACCACATTGCTGGGCTGATGAACCGCATAATATGGCTCGGCAGTCACGATCAGTGCAAATGCCTGCAGATCGGTGGTGGCTGTCAGTTTGCTTCGATTGTTATCGCCTATTAGCACTTCGCCCAGGTTCACCGGCCGCCCTTCAGGTGAAATCGCCCAAAGCACATAAGTCAGGTATTCGGTGCCAAAGGTCGAGGGGCTTTGCAGGCTTCCGAATTCGGCTTCAACTTCCATCGTGCCACGCTTGCTCCTCACTTTGGCTGTTCCATCGGCCGAAGGCAACAACGCGGTACCCGCAAAATCCACATTGGTAGCTCCGCTGCGATGCTGATAGTTGACTGCCTGAACCGTCCGACTCACTTCATTTACTGAAAACAGAGGCGTTGGGCCGTTCGAGGCCACAGACGCTTGAGGACTGGCCTGGCCAAATGCGCTCAAGCAGACTACACTTCCGATCACTAACAATATCGAGTGCTTCAAGATGCCTCCAATAGGCTGAGTTCTTTGATATTGCGTTGATTACGTAACCTTTGCGTTCCTTCGAACACGACGTCCGCGGCTCAGATGCTCCACGTGTCAATTCGATTCACTTAGCGTGGAAACCAGAGCGAAGAGGAGAGGGTCACTCAGCTTCATTCTCATTGTTTCAAGACAATACGGAAATAGCTGAGCTAGAAAGCTCACATAAGTTAAGTTAGGCGGACATAGGTAATCAAACCCGCACACATGCGGAGTGAAATCCTTACCAGCAGGGTGCCGTTTACATCGTCGTATCAAGTGCTATGGCTTTTGAGTTATTGCAGCGGAGGCCTGGGCCGGGCTATTTGCATTTGCTGCAGGTGCTCCGGCGGCCGATCCCGGTTTGTCGGCTGGCATCTCGGTGCCCGCCGGAAAAATGAGAACCTGGATTGAACCCCAATCTCCTTCGGAGTTCGTGTTTGTCTGTTTTCCCATGCCCAAGGTCTTCAGTTGGCTGTCGTCGAATCCGAAGTTCTCGACCAGGTACTCGCGAATGACTGCTGCTCTAGCCTCGGTGAGTAGCAGATCTTTTTGGGTATCGCCTTCCATACCACTGGAAACTACAACAACCGCAAATCCGAATTGATTCTGTGCCAGATACTCGCCGCCGTTGTTAAGAGATTTTTGATTCTTCAGCTTCGCCGAATCGCGGCCATCGAAAAGCTGCTTGGCGGCATAGGTAAACACCTTCGATGGCGCACCAGCCGGAAGTTCTCCAATTCTATTCAACTTAAGGTCGGCGGAGTCTGTGTAACCGCGCTTTTTGAAATATCCGCTCAAAAGGAGGTTATGCTTCAACGCTTCCATGTTTTCCTGGAAGTCGGTCACGCCTGTCTGGGCCTGGAGCATCGTTGCATCCAAGGTGATGGTGCTTTGTGCCAGGTTGTTGTAGAGCTGTTTGTCGTTTATAAGCGCTCCCACGGTGCCCTGCCCGGAATCGATCTTCGCGCTCACCGAGTTCAGGTGCGCTGTTGCAAGAGCTGCGTTCTGGATGGCTTGATGGCTGCTATCCAGAATGCCGTTCGTCTTCTTGAGCAAGTCTGCCATCTGCAGCGGTGGTTCACTCTGGATGAGCGCGCCGTCCTTTACATCGCGTTGCCCGGCAGATCCAAACGAAATAGCCATGTACTGATTACCTAACAACCCCTCGGTTTGAATTGAAGCCACGGAATCCTGCTTGATGATCTCGTGCGTAGACTTAGCGAGTTCCATAACGACCGAGACCCTTCCTCCCGGCCTTGACGGCAGCTCGATTCCAGTTACGGTGCCGCTGTGGACTCCGCCCACTTGCACATCGGCCCCTTCTGCCAGGCCCGCCACATTGTCGAATTGGGCCTTGAGTTGGTAGGTAGGGCGAAATAGGTACTCTTTGCTCCCGATAATGAAGACCCCGGCGGCCAGGACCGCCAAAGTAACAACGATGAACGCACCTAACCGCGCCACTCTCGACATATATCCTCCTACGACTGCTGTAGAAAATCCTTAACAAACTGGATGTCGCTTTGTTGAAGGTCTTCAAACGTTCCCTCGATCACTACGTTGCCTTCATTCAAGATGGCGAGCCGATCGGCAATCGTTCTGGCGCTATGCAGATCGTGGGTCACCACAATGGACGCCATCTGATGCTCCCGCTGGAGTTTTAGAATCAACTCGTTGATCTCTCCTGAACTGATCGGGTCGAGGCCGGCGGTGGGCTCGTCGAGAAGCAGAATCTCGGGCTCCAGAGCCAGTGCACGTGCCAGGCCTACCCGCTTTTGCATCCCTCCTGAAATATCGGAAGGCATCTTCTCAAAACCGCCTTTCAATCCCACTTCGTCCAGAAGTTCTTTCGCGCGATCGGCCCGCGCGGTCTTCGACATTTCTCTTCTGTGGTGCGCAAGAGGAAATGCAACGTTCTCGGAGATGGTCAGAGAATCGTAGAGGGCAGCGTGCTGAAACAGGAAGCCCATCTTTCTTCCTGATTTCGCCCATCCGGTCAAGAGCCAGTTCGGCGATGTCCTGGCCGTCGATGCGAACAGACCCTGAATCCGGATGCTCGAGGCCGATGATCATCCGCAATAGAACGCTCTTGCCCGTTCCACTGCGTCCGAGCACGGCCAGCGTTTCTCCGCGGCTCACGCTCAAATTGATCCCGTTAAGAACTTTCTGGACTGCCGAAGCTCTTCTGCAGGTTCTCTACGGCCACGACGGGAACAGCGCTGCCTAACTCAGGTTTTATTTGCTTCGCCGCAATGTCATAGGATGATCCCATATCGTTCCTTGGCGTGCTCATTGATGGACTAAGGGAAGACAACCAGAATGAATTTCACCAGCACTACGTCGGCGAGGATAATGAAGAGCGAACCGAGCACCACCGAGTTGGTGGCCGCACGGCCGACTCCCGCAGCGCCTCCGCGTGTGCGCATGCCTTGAAAACACGCAATAAGACCGATGATCAAGCCATACACCGCGGTCTTGAAGGTTGGTGGGAGGAAGGCATTAAAGGTGGCGCCCTTGAAGCCGCTCTCGATGAATTGATGGAACGAGAGAGGATCAACCAAATTCTGTGCAAACCACCCGGTCATCAAGCCGCATGCATCGGCGGCAAGGGTTAGCAGCGGCAACATCAGAATGCAGGCCAGGATTCTTGTCGCCACGAGGAGCCTGTATGGGTTGATTGCCGAAGCTTCGATGGCGTCGATTTGCTCGGTCACTTTCATCGACGCGAGTTCCGCCCCGATGCCGGCACCGACGCGGCCGCTCACCACGAGACCCGTGATGATGGGGCCCATGACTTGGACCACGGAGTACACCAGCGTGGCGGGAAACAGCGATTTAGCGCCAAACCGCCCCAGACTGTAGCGAGCTTCCAAAGAAATTACAACACCGATCGCGGCGCCCGCCAACGCGACCAGCGGAAAAGACTTCGATCCAACTTCGTCGAGCTGACGAATCAGTTCGCGCCACTCAAACGGAGGCGTCAGAGCGGCCCTCAGAACTTGCCATGAAAAGATCCCCAGGCTGCCAAACCACTCAAAGAAACCCGTGAACACTCCTATAGCTGTGCTGGAAGCCGAAGAATAATTGACCGCCTTGCGCCTTTGCAGTGGCGGTTTGATACCAGGAATCGTGGTGTAGGCATGCTCGTTCATCGGTTGGGGCCCTGAACCGTGGAGCCGTGCGCGTTATTCAGGTGCATGCGTGCAATCGGGAACATTGTCCGGCGGATTCTCAAGTTGAGAGCGCACCTCATCAATCCGGATGACTGATTGATCCTCTTATCCCAATCGAGCACGTGCGAGGGCTGCGAATGCCATCTGGTCGTTGATAACGTCAAGAGCACTCCCCAAGTGACAACGGTCCTTTTTACGTAAATCCGGCGCTGGCAATCACGTGTACCGGTGAACAGTTACGTCATTGAAGATGTTGTCAGGGCAGAGGCCCGTGAAGATGGTCAAATTTGCACGGTATCGCAAGCTGTTTAATTGGATGGCCATAACATGCCTTGTTTTGAGCGTTCTTTGCCGAAAGTGAGCAAGATTGCTCAGACACGCAATTCCAGTACAAGCGATGATGGACAGAGATTGATGGTGAATTGCGGTTGATCCGAGGTGCTCTTCTGATAAGCGATCACAATCCTAATTTTGATTCTGCTTCATTTCTCGCCAATGCAGGTCTTGGCCGAACGATCGTCGAATTGAAGCCAAAGCAAACATTCTTTTGTCAGGGAGATATTGCGGACTCTGTGTACTACTTACAGAAGGGCCGTGCCGAGTCACCGTCGTTTCGCAGAACGGCAAAGAAGCGACAATTACCCTTCTGTCTACCAACGATTTTGTCGGGGAGGAGTCCCTCGCCACAATCGTTGGGTTACATCTGGCGACTGCGACTGCCGTGAATACCTGCACAGCACTCAAGATCAGCAGAAAAGAAATGATTCGCGTGATGCATGACGAGCCCGCATTCGCCGATATATTTCTCAAGTTCCTATTGGCTCGGAGCATGCGGACCCAGGCCGATCTTGTCGATCAATTGTTCAATTCCAGCGAAAAGCGCCTCGCGCGGATCCTCTTGTTGATGGCGGAATTCGGAAAGCCGGGTGAACCGGAAATCTTCATCCCGCCGGTCACGCAGGAAACATTGGCGGACATGATTGGGACTACCCGTTCTCGCGTCAGCTTCTTTATGAATCGCTTTCGCAAGTTAGGGTTCATCAGCTATAACGGTCGCATTCAGGTCCATAAGGCACTGCTCAATGTGGTCCTGCTCGATCAGTTGCCTGACCACAACGCGCAGAAACCTGACATTCTACCTGCTCCTTGAGACGCCCGGATCGAGAGCCGCAGTTGGAGTTACGCTGCTGCGACTTTCTCGTTAGGCTGCTGAACCTGAATGAGCTCGTCGAAAATGGTGCGGTACTGAACCATCGCGGTGCGAAGCTCTTCAGTGCTCGCATCCGCACGACCGGGCCGTACCGCAACAGCGCTCGCCAACCGATAGTTCTCCATCACGCGAGGGTAGTTGACCGATAGATCGGCGGCGCGCTGGTCAAAGCCGGCCTCTGGATATCCGCGGGCTTGAAGGATTGCATTAATAAGGTCGCCGGCCTCTATGACGGCGGCTTGGGATAGTCAACGAAGCGACTTTGCACAGTTTCCCACTCGGCGACAAAGCGCTCCCGCTCGGTGTCCCTCGAGGTCGCGGATTTTCAGAGATTCCACGCGGGTTTCCCTGTCGGCCAGCCTCGCCTCTGCCTTCTTCGACGTGCCGTGCGTCAGACAGCGCGGTCGTACTCCGATCCAAAACGATTGCGGAGACCGAGAGTCCTGGTTTTGCGGCGCTTGAAGATAGATGCCGATGACAAGTGGCGACGACAAGGAAGAGTGCAACCACGGCAACGGTCAGCTGGGTATTCGTAAATTGAAAGTTCATTACGTTCTCCTCTGTGGGATACTCCGCGATGGCAGAGAGTTCATGAGGATCTTCTCGGGGCGGGAAAGAACCCTCACGAAGTCCATCATGAGATGTTGCGCATGCAAATTCTGGCCAGAATTGCTCACCTTGTGGAATCGATTTGGTCCCGCATGACGCCAAAAAGAGTTCGATGTGTCGCAGGCAAAATCCGAGCAATTTTGAACATCTTTGGAGATCGCTCTGACTTAAAGTCGCCGAGTGTGACCCGGGCCGGGAGAAGTCCTTGAAGACGCCAACCAACTCGGCTAAGAACAATTGCATCGTTGCATCGGAAAGCCTGCTTGCCGACATTGGCACGAGTGCGTAAAGCCGTGGCCTTTCTTAGTGAAACAGGTAATCTTCACGCAAGGCGACGAGGATGGCGCAGTCTTCTACATCCGGGAAGGCAAGGTAAGGCTCACCGTAACATCCAGGTTTGGCAAGCAGGCAACCCTGAGCATATTGAGCGATGGGGCATTCTTTGGAGATGGCGGACTGGCTGGACAGTCATTGCGGATGAAGTCTGCAACCGCAATGACGGACTGCAAACTTCTGCAAATCGACAATCAAGCCATGATGCTGGCCCTTCATAGCAAACGCTCTCTGTTTGATCTATTCGTCATGCATCTGTTGGCGCGCAACATCCGATATCATAAGGCCTTAATTGATCAGATTTTCGATCCAAGCGAAAAGAGACTGGCCCGGGTTCTGCTCTTGTATGCGCATTTCGGTGAGAACGGCGCGCCCGAGACTGTGATCGCGAAGTTCCGCCAGAGGGGGATCTCGCCAAAATGGCAGACACAAGCCTGCTGCGCGTCAGGCTCTCTCATGAAGGAATTCAGAAAATCTGGCTTCGCTGGATTACAGCAAGAGCGAATTGCAGATTCATGCTTCACTCGTTAGTGTCGTTCTCCGCAGTTAGCTTTCCGGATTCTTCCAGAAATGCAGGACGAGTAGTTTCGACGGTTCCCGACTGCTCTCGAGAACGCTGGTGCCGAGGTGACCCTGGATTTGGGAAGAGAAACCATGCCACAGGCCTCCGTAGTGCAGCGTTGTGATGAATGCTTTCGGATCTTCCACGGTGTGAATGGACATCAAATACGAGATCATGGTTTGCCTTCTGAGCCACAGCACCATAAGGAGCGGGCATCTGAGCCCGTCCCTGTGGCGGTTGAATTGTTGAGGCGTGGAGTTGAGGAGGGGGTGCGTTGAACAACGTTAGCCTGGGGAAACGGGGTTCGTCCCGCGGGCGGTTTTATGGAGTTAGAAACCCACGGCTCGTGCGGTTGCCTGCTGTCTCAACCGGTCTGGTCGAATGTACCTGCGGGGCGTAGTGAGTGTCTTATGGCCCGATTGGGTGCAGATATCTATCTCGCGCCATTCTCGTATGCCGTCGTACAGAACCCGGCACGAAACGAGTGCATACCGTACTGTGCGATTTCCTTCGGAGTAAGTCCGGCGCGTTGCAAAGCCCGCTTGAAAATCCATGCGATTGAGTTACGTTTCAATTCATCTGGAAATTTCTGCGGTCCGTTCTCTACGGCACCTAGACCAAAACCGTTCCGCCATCAACCACGACGGTCTGCCCGGTGCTGAACCCTTCCTGCATCAGAAACAGATAGGCTCGTGCAATGTCATGAGCTTCGCCGACTCGCCCCACAGGCAGACGCTTGCCCACGCTTTCAAAGAGTTGCTCCCTTTCTGATGAAGCTCATGTTCTGCCACAGGTTCGTCCGGACGACTCCAGGGGATACGGCGTTAACCCGGATCGGCGCCAGTTCGATCGCCAGGGCACGTGTTAAAGCTTCGATCGTTCCGCAGACACTTGCGGCAATTACCCATCCACTTGTGCGGGCGCTGGCCGGCGACTCCAGTCGTGAGAACGATAGAGCCGCCCTTTCGAATCTGTGGACTTCCGTATTTGACCGCGGCAAGTGCAGACCAATAGCGCAGTTCAAATGCGCGTCTCGCCTGCTTGAGATCCGTATCAGCAAGCTCGTTCAATTGCAGGCTGTCACCTGCAGTGAAAACCAGGTGATCAAAGGCGCCAAGGTTCGTGAAAAAGCTTTCGACAGCTTTTTCGTCCGAGACGTCAACCGCCTCTCCACGCACATCTCCTCCGATAGATTCAATGGCTTCCTGAACTCGTTCTGCGTTGCTGGAGACGATGACGACCTCGGCTCCCTGCGATGCCGCCTCCTCGGCGACTGCCAAACCGATCCCTGACGACCCACCTATGATGACTACCCGCTTATTCTCAAAACCGTTTTCTCGTGGCATTGAATTCTCCTTTTGAGCAGTTCTGTCGACTTACAGAGCTACAGATGAGCGGACATGCGCATGCGATTCATGCATAATGAACATGATGCCCATGCGTTTAGAGAAATTACGTCAAGCCGACTTGAATCTGCTGATTACGTTTGCCGCCATTGCCGAGGAGAAAAGCATCACCGCGGCGGCATCTCGCCTGCTCCTCAGCCAGCCTGCTGTGAGCCGGGCCCTGCAGCGCGCACGCGCAATGTTTCAGGATGATCTTCTGGTTCGATCGCCGAATGGCTTCGAACTCACATTGCGAGGTCGAAAGATTCTCGATGAGCTTGAGGGACTGCTACCCAGGATGGAGAATCTCGTTGCGCCGGCTCTGTTTGATCCCACGCGGGAGAAAAGCCATTTCCGCATCTCAGGCCCGGATAACGTTTGTACAGTCGTGATTCCTCACTTGTGCCGGCAGTACGCGAACGGAGCTTATCAAGTCCACTTTGAATTTTGGCCCTGGCGGAGCGGCATCGCAGAACTCGTGGAACACGGGCAGCTTGATCTTGTTCTCCACATTGATGACGGGCTCCTGCCGTCGCATATTCAGTCGGAGAGGCTCTACAAGGAGGATTGGATTTGCGCCGTGGCGCGCGACAGCCACTTTGGCGTCCGGATGCCACTCAAGCAATACCTTGCCGCGAGCCACATCGTGGTTGCCACCTATGAGGGGGTGCAAACAATTCCGGACAAACAACTGGCGGCTGTCGGCGCAACACGCAGCTCTTGTATTCGGGTGCCTTACTTTGGCGTGGCGCTGCAATGCCTTCCCGGCACCGAACTGGTCCTTACCCTAACTAGCGGCATGACATCAGCTATCAAAAACGATCGCAGGTTGCGGCTCGTGAAGGCACCGCAAGAATTGCACGCGTTTCATTTCCTCATGGCCTGGCATCCGAGACTCAACAGCGATCCACGTCATGTGTGGCTTCGCGAGGTCGTGCGATCAACAGTCGCCCCCAACGGATAACCGTGAGGATCGCTGGGACCAATGAACTCACACTCTTAACTTTTCCTCTCGCTCGGCTCGACCTTGAGGGCCCCCGCCCCAATAAGCTGACTCGCCTGCTGTCAGGTTGCGGAATATGCGGCATAATCTCGATATCTTTCGGTTGAGGCTACCTCCATAGGGAGACCGCTTTGCTACTAGCTAAGAAACCACTCAACAAGTTGCCCCAGAGCTGCTTTGCCCTTCGCCAGGCTCACTTCTGATTCCTGACGATCTCGATTCCACGCGTTGTCGACAATCACGCTCAGAACATCTCGAACACCGACAAGGTGCAACCAGAAGTCCAGATATGTTGCCTGGTGATCGAATCGCGAGGGCGGTATAGGAGTACCCTCGAGGAAACGTGAACCGCGTGTATAGACGACGATTGCCTTTTCCACGCGCAAGAGAGGGCCGTACTGTTTGCCGTCGTACGTAAACAGATAGTTTCGCTGCGCTACGAGATCAATCAATTGTTTGAGCTTGTAAGGGAGGCCGAAGTTCCACATTGGAGTTCCTAAAACGATTCGATCGCTGCTCTGAAAGCGGTGGATTAACGATTGAATACGCTCCCATATGTTGGTCTCCGCCTCAGTCATCGTTTCGTGCTTCACCGCTTTGTACTTCGCTCCAATTGCCTCGTAGTCGAACTCCGGTAACCGCTCATGCCAGACGTTCAACGTATCCACGATGATTGAGGCATTGTCGTTCTTGCACACCTCGATGAATGATTTGGAAAGGGCGATCGATTCGGAAGACTCGCCTCGTGGCGACGACTGAATTTCGAGAAGTTTCACTTGGTCCCTCCAGCGTGTGGGGACTCCTTGCGGAGTCCAAGCTATTTCGAAACGGCACGCGCGGCACTCTCAATTACATCTGCGACCTCCCGGGGATGCGAGACGTAGACTGAGTGGCTGGCGCCTGCGACTTCGACCATGTGGCTCTTTGCCCGCTTGGCGTACCAACGTTCCAGGTCCGGATTGATAGTTCGATCGCCTCCCGCCACCACCATCCAGCTCGGTCTAGTTCTCCAGGCGGCAGTTGTGATCGTTGCTGAGAAATTGTCCGCAAAGTTGAGCACCTGCGAGCGCGCCATGAATGCGGCCTGGTCGCCAGGAAGGTCAGCTGCGAACAATTCATGAAATTGTGTCGGGTCGATATACGTGAAACCGTCGGGCGTTTTCTTGATGGCACCTGATTTGGCGAGGTCGCTTGGAAAGCGCTTTCCGTCGTCTGACTCTTTCTCGCCGGCATCCGGCATGTGGGCCGCGACATACACCAGGCCAACAGCCGATGGATCGTTTCCAGCTTCCGTAATTACGGCTCCCCCATAGCTGTGCGCGACAAGGATGCTAGGTCTGCCTTGCAGTGCGAGGATACGCTTCACGGCGGTTACATCCTCCTGGAAGGACGTCTCCGGCTCTTGGACGATGCTGACGTCGAAGCCATCTTTGACGAGAATGTCGTAAACGCCCTTCCAGCCGGAACCGTCTGCCCATGCGCCATGAACCAGAAGGATATTTCGAACGCGATGCTCTTGGTCCTGCGCTGACAGCACAGCGCAGGTAAACAACAAGAAAACGGCGCAGAGGAACTGAGAGATTCCTGGTACTACTCGCATAGGTTTCATCGAATTACTCATTTGTTGCTCCTTTTGTTTTGTAGCGTTGTTGTCCGGTCGTTCGGGATCGTTTGCGGAGAGCTCAGAGCGTCAGATAGACGATTTGAACCCACTGCTCGCCGTTGACGATGCCATTGCCCCATACGGGGTCGAGATCGGCGAACGGCTTTTCCGCGACGGCTTCCTGGGCAGATTTTCCCGCGGACTTCAATTTCTCAACACGATCGCGCGAAGTGACCAGCATGTCCCGAAATTTCGTGAGGTCTGCTTTGTTGCCGAGCGGACCGTGGCCCGCAACAATCTTGGTGTCGTTGCCGGCCAGCGATAGAATTTTGTCGGCCGCGGCAATCGTGCCGGTGATTGTTCCGCCTGTACTGGGGTCGATGTAGGGATACATCCAGTTGAAAAACAGGTCGCCCATCTGAATCACGTTGGCCTTTTCAAAATGAATGTAGATGTCTGTGTCCGTGTGCGCGGGAGGAACATGTTGCAACACGAGGGTTTCCCCATTGGCTTGCAACTTGTAACTGGAATCGAAGGTCTGCTGCGGTAAGGCTTCCACAGGCGAAGGGTCGAAATGCAAGCCGGCGAGCGCGCCGTCAGGTCCTCGGTATAAGACCGGAAGATCGTGCGGCTCTGACATGCGCTTTTTTGTGTTTTCGTGCGCGAGAACCGTGGCTCCGGCGGTGCGAAGAGGAGCGTTGTTGTCGGTGTGGTCGAAGTGCCAGTGGGTGTCAATGACGCATTTCACGGGCGCGTTGCCCAGACCGTCGAGAGCCTCTTTGAGCCTGGGCCAGGCCGGTGCAACGAAAGTGTCCACGACGAATTTTCCGTCGGGGCCGTTGAGCACGACCACGCTCCCCCCGGGGCCGGAGAACATCGTGACATCTTCACCAAGCCTTTGCGTTTCGAGGGGAGCGGCATTGAACTTGGCGCGCATACTCGCGAGCAGGTCGGCCGGCGAAGGTGCGGGTTTTTCGTCGCTCATCGTGGAGGCGCGGAGCAACGTCGCGGGAAAGAAGTTGCGCCAGAAAGACGGTGCCTGCCAGCGTGGCAGAACCTCGCAGCATTTCACGGCGTGAGGTTTGCTTCTGTAAGAAATTGAATTTCATCTTCGTTCGTCCTCTCTCTGTTGCGATATCGGGCCATTCCTCTGGCACACTCCGTTAGAGACTTTGAGTCTCTGATCAGTGACCATTGTTTGTTTTGTTGTCTGTGATGAGTTATTGCAAATAAGATGACCAGATGGAGCTTCGTCAAATTCGGTCGTTTCTCTCGGTAGCAGAGACTCTGCACTTCGGTCGTAGCGCGGAGTTGATTCATCTCAGCCAACCGGCCTTGAGCCTTCAGATACGGGCACTTGAGGAGGAGGTCGGCGCTCGGCTCTTCGAGCGGAACCGACGCAAAACAACGCTCACCGCGGCTGGCGCGACTTTTCGTGATGATGCCGCTGCAGCGCTATCGCAATTGGAACAAGCCGATTCGCAGGGCGAGGCTGGCTGCCAATGGGAAACTGGGACTATTGCGGATCGGCTTCATCTCAGCTGCGGGAAGTGAGCTTGTGGCCGATATCGTTCGTCAGTTTAGAGAGTTATATCCCGAAGTAGAGGTCTCTTTGCGCAATATTCTCACGGCGGAGCAGGTACAGATGCTGGAGACCGGGTCGCTCGACATTGGATTTCTTCGTCTGCCGATTGGAGGGCACACGACCCTCGATGTTGTCACAGTGCATCGCGAACCCTTCGTCCTCGTTGTACCCTCGTCCCATAAACTAGCAAAAAGAAAAAGGGTGCGGCTGCGCGAAGTGGCGGGCGAGAACTTCGTGATGTATGAGCGCAGCTGGGCCCCTGGATTCCACGATTTGATGTTCGGGATCCTTCGCGATGCCGGAATTGTTCCCAATGTCACTCAGACCGCAGGAGAGGTCCCAACGCTGATCTCACTCGTCCATTCGCGCATGGGCATCACCATTACGCCGTTATCAGTGGTCAAACACAGTGTCGCTTCGGTAGTCGCCTGTAACATCTTAGACCGGATACCGATGTCTGAAATTGGTATGGCTGTCAGTAAACAATTTCGAGCGGCAGTCGTAGACAACTTCAGATCGTTCGCTCTAAAAAAGCTAGGTCTTTCAAGAAACGCGTTGCAAGTCAACCGAAGTTGACTTCAGTGCAGAGTACTTCGGACCGTGTTCCTTTTGGTGCGGCCTGAGAATTTGAGAATCAGTGATAACTCCAGTGCGGGCCCTCCGCTCGCTGCATGAAAGCACGGTTGCTCGAGCAGTCCTCATCGCTGGATTGATTTCTGCTTCACGGGTGGCATCGCGAGACCACTAGTTCTGGCGATGCCGTGGGGACGGCTCCGCACACTTGACGAAAGACGCGTGCAAATTGCTGCTGTGTCTTAAAGCCGCATGCCAAATCGCAGCCGCTGTTCAGATGTCGTTGATGAAATTCGACCCGCTCTTCTTGGCCCCAAATGTATATCTTGATCGGAACTATACTTGAGTCCGATATGCGGACGGCGGGACGTCCCTAGAGTTTCTAAACACCGTTGCGAAATGCTGTTGATTGCGTCCCTGCAAATTTTAGATCGAGACCTGCAGCAAATCTCCCAGGCCGATGCGGCGGAGCAGTTCGGCACGGACCCGATCCATGACCATGTTAGTTACCTCTGCGCCATCCTCTGTCGGATCGACATGCACCCTGAATGGACGCTTCCCGCATGGCGTGTCTACGATCTTCACAATCGCATTGGCGACTGCTGAGGCATCCGCATCTGGAGGCACGATGGAGGCGAGGCCCTTCATTACGTTCGTCGGCGTGAACGATCATCACAATCTTGCGAGTTCGTAAATCGGGATCTGCCTTGATCTGGCTGATTAAGCCGCAGCAGCTGAGGTCGGATGGTGTCGCTTCCGTAATCAGCCACTCGGAAGTTCGACCGGCGATGAACTGGGTCCGGGCCGGCGGTTTCGTAACGGTCTCGAACAGACCGGCAGCGATGCGCCTACCTGTTCCCCTCACGCATGCATCGCGACCGCGAGCAGCCCATCAGTGACAGGACCGTGTGGCATGCGTGCACCAAGGCGGCCAGGAAGGCCGGCATTCGCAAGGGGCTTTCTCCGCATTTGATGCGACACAGCTGGGGTACACATCTGCGTGATATTCTTGCAATTTTTTTGACAGGCATGCAATCCAACACCGACGGAACGGCGTACCCCTACCAAACGAGTGGCTAGAACCTGAGCCCTCATCTGTTTCCTTACCCCGGGGTCAGGTTGGCCCGTTCCCCAATGAACCGAAGTTAACCAGGAGAGCCTTATGCCAAGACTGAGGTCTGCAATCGCACTCGCATTGAGTTTGCTGATTGCCTGTCCGCCGGGCGCCTTTGCGTCAAGCCACCGCGAAGCGCCTATTACCGCCCTGGATCACACAGCTGATATCACCGATTTCTACGCGTTTGTCAGCTACGATCATCCAGATCGCGTCACGTTCGTTATGAACGTCGATCCCTTCCTCCAGCCGAGCAACGGACCAAATTACTTCCCGTTTGATCCTTCGATCGTGTACCAGATCAAGATCGATAACGACCATGATGCCCGGGAAGATGTAACCTTCCAATTCAGATTTCAGACGACGATTCGCGCTCCCAAGGTCTTCACGGGCTTCGTGGGCGCAGGCAACGGGATCAACGCACCGGCAAATTCGCCCGCGCCCGTCCCTCCTGGAACGCCAATCGTGCCTCCCGCGATCACTTCGCTGAGCGGTCCCGGCGCTGCAGGGCTCAGCCTTCAGCAAACCTTCACTGTGAACATGGTCAAGGGCTATCGCAACACCCCTCTGAGGAACACGAACGGTGCTCCACTGATCGCGGTTCCCAGCAACGTTGGCCCCCGCACTATGCCGAACTACGATTCCCTTGCAGAACAGGGTATCTACAACCTGCAAGGGAATGACGGCGCATCTGACATCCGGGTGTTCGCCGGCACAGTGGCCGATCCGTTCTTCATTGATCTGGGCGCGGCATTCGACAGCTTCAACTTCCGCCCAAGCGCTGGAGGCGGCGTTCTGACGACGGCGCAGGACAGTGACAACTACCTCAACATTGCTCCGAACTCCGTAGCCGGATTCAATGTGAACACCATCGTGATCGAGGTTCCTATTCGCCTGCTGACCAGCGATGGTGCCGTTCATCCCGCCACCGACCCAAAGGGAACGATTGGCGCGTGGGCCACAACGTCAAGGCCTGCCATCACCATTCGCCAGTCTCCAAAGGCCGCGGAGCATTTTGGCAAGCTGGCGCAGATCCAGCGCCTCGGAAATCCATTGATCAACGAGCTGATTATCGGAACGGGAAGCAAAGACTATTGGAGCATGTCAGAACCGGTAAACGACAGCCAGTTTGCGTCATTCGATCTCGATCCGCTGCTCGCGAGGGTCTTTAATGCGGTGTATGGGATTAACATACCCGCTCCTCCGCGCACCGATTTACTGCCCCTGGTAACGTATGCGCCGCCAATCGCCCCAACGGGCACACCCGCAGGTCCTATCGCAGATTTGCTCCGCCTCAATACCGGCGTACCCCCGACGCCCATTGCCACTCGGAGCCGATTGGGACTCATCGCCGGTGACGCTGCCGGATTCCCAAATGGACGTCGTTTGACCGATGACGTCGTGGATATCGCTGCCCGTGTCGTAGGGGGCGGCATCCTCAGTCCAGGTTTCGGTGTTGCACCAAACACCCTTATCGGAGATGGAGTGAATGCACCGGATGTTCCTCCGCAAGAGGCGTTCCCTTATGTGCACTACGCATACAGTGGACGCGACAGCCGCCACATCAGCCCAGGCGATGCGACGGGTTGCGGAGACCAACCGAATCCGTCGAGTGCTCAGAATTCGGATCCTCGCCCCGGCAAACCAGGGTGGATCTACGGCGTGTCCCGTCAACTAATGTCCGGCGGCCTGGGTCGACGATAGGCGTCCTATGTATCGCCAAGAATGAGCCGGTTCCCTGCACGGAAGTGGATGTCCGCGCGGGGAATCACCACCAAGACCTCAACAGAATGGGTTGTTTATGAAAACTCTTGCCGCGAGTTTGCTTTTTGTTTCTGTTTTCGTATCCATGCCTGCACACGCTCAGCCGACGACTTTGCCGTCAGAGCATTCAAGGGACTCATCGGGCGAGGTCGCTGTTTCTGAAGCGACTCCTGCGCAGCAGCGCATTGCTGCCGCAAAACAGCAAATTGCGACCGATCCGAAAAAGGTGCAAGCGTACAACGAACTGGCCATCGCCTTTCTGCGCAGGGCGCGTGAGACTGCCGATTCCGCGTATTTGAAAGAAGCCGAAGCTGCGCTCGCGGAAGGGTTGAAACTCGATGCGGCGGACTTCCAGCTACAAAAGACTCAAGTCGCGCTGAATGTTGAGCCGCCACGATTTCGCTTCCGCAAAGGAGCGAGCTACGGCTCTCCATCGCCGGATCCCCGACGACGTCATGATCTATGGATATCTCGCCCTAGCCGACATCGCACTTGGCAACTATTCAGAAGCAGAGACGAATGCGCAATGGATGATGAACATGCGGCCGAACAACACGCCCGCCCTTCTGGTCGGGGCAACACTGCGTACCTTGTACGGCGATGCGCGTGGCGCCCTCGAATTTCTCAACACGGCGTATTCCCAGACCTCGCCCAACGAAGTGGAAGATCTTGCATGGATCGCCAATCAGATTGCGTCGATCCAAATCGATTCCGGTCAGAATGATGCTGCAGCAGAGACTCTGGAGCAAGCCGAGCAGCTATTTCCGCACTATGTGTACACGACAGAGAATCTGGCGTGTCTCCGCATTGACCAGCGCAGATTCAGCGATGCAGTTCAATTGTGGATGAATGCATCGCGCACCGATCACGATCCCCACGTGCTCTTTCAATTGGCAAGGGCGCAAGAGGCGGCAGGACAAACCCAGGAGGCTCGCGCCACCTATGCGGACTTCGAAAAGCTGGCAAACGCATCCGCAGACGACCGCGGAATCTGCGCGGCTCGATCTCATACTGATGTATGCCGGCAATCACGCCACCGCGCCCAGAGCGCTGAACCTAGCCGAGCAAGAGATGCGAAACCGGCAGGATGTATGGACACTGGACGCGTACGCCTGGGCGCTTTACGCGAATGCCCGTTACCGGGACGCCAACGCCGCGCTGCAGAAAGCAATCGCGATCGGCATCCAAAGCTCGCAGATATTCGATCATGCTGGCCATGTCGCGCAGAGGCTCAACCTCACTGCAGATGCAGCCAGGTATTTCCAGCTTTCCGTTCAAACCAACCCTCTGTCTGACCCTACGGCGCAGATGCTGGCATGTTCTTCGGCGCCGGTGCGGTCCCACGCGCTGTGGCAAATGATGATAATCGGAAGCCAGCTCGCACAGAGCTCACGTCGGAGGCAAAGGAAACGGCTGCCCCTCTCCAGCCTCAGCCCGTGCCGGGTCAATCAGTATCAGGCGACCAGGTCGCAATGACTGCTGCGCCAATCTTCACTCCCGTCTCTGAAGCACTGCTGACCCCGCAACCGACGGGCACCAACCCAGGCAATCCATACTGCGCAGCTCACGGCAGCCCGCAATCCCAAAGACGCCCCCGCATTCGCCGCATTGGGCACCGCATACTTCCAGCGTGCCCGGGAGACCGGCGATGTCGCCGACTACCAACTCGCCGAAGACTCCCTCAACAAGTCGCTCGACCTGGATTCCGCAGACTTCTCCGCCGACGCTGCGCTTGGAACTATGGCGGAAGTCTGCATGGGAGAGCATCGCTTCGCCGACGCTCTCCACTATGCGCAGAAAGCGCTCTCTCTTGGAACCGGCGACGTCTCGCCCTTCGCAATTGTTGGCGACGCCTATGCCGATATGGGTGAGTACGAGAAGGCCGCCGACGCCTACGATCGCCTCACGCCTCGCGATATGACACTCGCTCCGCGCGCCGCCTACGCGCGCGACAGCAGGCTCTCCTATCTCAAGTTCATTCATGGAGACACTTCCGCTGCCATCTCCCTCATGAAGATTGCAATCACAGAGGGAGTGGAGGCGCAGCTCCAGAGCGAAAATCTCGCGTGGCTGTACTACGAGTTGGGAGAGTACGAAGCGCAGGCTGGCGACGCAACCTCCGCCGACGCGGCTTATCTTCAGGCTCTCAACATACATCCCGGTGACTACCGCGCCCTGGCTGCGCTTGGCAAGCTCCGGGCGAATCATGGCAGATACGCCGAAGCGATTGTTCTCTATCTGAAGGCCATTGCCGTTGTGCCGATGCCTCTCTACATTTCGGAGCTGGGGGATCTGTACGTAATATCCGGAAACCAGGCGGAAGCCGAGAAACAGTACGCGCTGGTCAAATACATCGGGCTATTGGGACACATCAATCAGGTTCTGCACAATCGTGATCTGGCGCTTTTCGATGCCGACCACGATCGAAACCTCGGTGAAGCTCTCGACCTCGCGCGGAGAGAGCTCGAAGTCCGCCACGACGTGTACACGTGGGATGCGCTGGCGTGGGCTCTCTACAAGAGCGGCAAGATGGTGGAGGCCTCGGACGCAAGCGAGAAGGCCTTGAAGTTTGGGACTCGTGACCCGCTGCTTTTGTTTCATGCAGCGATGATCGCCGAAGGACTTGGACACCATGAGCAGGCGCGGAACGAAATGAAGGAGGCCCTTCAGATCAACCCGCATTTCCATTTGATATACGCAAACACGGCTCAGCAAAAACTCGCAGCGCTGGAAGCACAATTCGAAACAAGAGGAGATTTGCATGCCGAAGCGCGTTAGACGAGTCGCTGAATGGTTGTCGCTGCTCTTTGTGCTGGGGTTTTGCCGCGTGGCGCTGGCACACCCGATGGGCAATTTCAGCGTGAACCATTACTCAAGAATTACATTCGAGAGCGATCGGGTTCGCATTAACTACTTCATCGATCTTGCGGAGATTCCCACCTACCAGGAGTTACAACAAGCGAATATCCCGGCAACTGCGATCGATCCGAACTCCTTGGCGGTTCTCAACTATGTGACTGCCCGTGGCATGGAACTGGCGCACGGTCTCCTTCTCGAGGTCGGCGGCAAGCCGCTTAGCCTTCGCCTCATCTCGAGCGGAGTCATCTTTCCTCCGGGCGCCGGCGGCTTACCCACGATGAAGATGGGCTTTGTGTATGAAGCGGCGTATTCGTCAACGTCATCGACCTCATCTAGCTCCGCCGGGCAGAACCTCAGCATTCATTACTCCGACAATAACTACCCGGGCCACACTGGATGGAAGGAGATCATAGCTCGCTCTTCAGAGTGGGTGCTGCTCTCGAGTTCCGCACCCACAACCGACCGCAGCGCGGAGCTGAGCAACTATCCAACCGATTTGCTCACCAGCCCGCCGCAGGATCTCGAAGCCTCTTTTACCGTCGCATTGATTCCGCCCGCATCAGTGGCAAAACTGGAGCCATCGCAGCTATCCCGACAGACAGCCACTCCCGCAACTCATGCGGGAGCTACTCTTAATCATTCGAAAGAGGGAACGCAAGCCGCGGTGAAGGATCCCACAACTCATTCCGCCCCTTCATCCTCTCGACGTGCGGGGCCTGAGTCGTCATCTTTGCCGCAGGCGCATCTTAGGGCCAACCTTCAGCAGACTCCGCGAAGCAGATTCACGGAACTGATTCAGGCACAAGACCTCAGCGCATGGTTTCTGTTCACGGCGGCTCTCATTGCCATCGGCCTTGGAGGTCTCCACGCCTTGGAGCCTGGTCACGGCAAGACAATCGTCGCCGCCTATCTCGTCGGATCGAAGGGGACCTCACGTCATGCATTCCTTCTTGGCTTGATCGTCACCGTCTCACATACGGCGGGTGTTTTCGCACTCGGAGCAATCACGCTTTACGCCTCGCGCTATATCGTGCCCGAGCAGTTGTATCCCTGGATGGGAGCGCTCTCGGGCGTCACGATTGCAGGACTCGGCTGCTATATGCTCCTAAGGCGTCTGACCGGCACTGCGACCGATCACTCTCACGCGCCGGGCTCATCTCAGGCTCACTGGAAATTCTGGGAGCGCCTCGCAGACAACGGGGCTGCGGTGAACCCGGTTCCAGGTGCGGTTTCCACAACGCAATCCGTCAGCCTCACTGAACTCTTCACACTCGGAATCACCGGCGGAATCATCCCATGCCCGGCCGCCCTCATCGTTCTATTGAGCGCATTCGCACTCCATCGAATCGGCCTTGGCTTTTTCCTGATCGTTGCCTTCAGCGTCGGACTAGCCTCCGTTCTGATTGGCTTTGGAATGTCGATGGTCTATGCGCGCCGCTTTATGAGCTGTTTTCAGAGCGACGGACCTTTGACAAAGCGATGGCTTCCCGTTGTGTCCTCTTCATTCATCACGGTTCTGGGGCTTACGCTGGCACTTCAATCCCTCGCTTCCGTGCATTTTGATACGCACCTGCTTTCGAGGGAAAATCTGGGGCCGATCCTGTTCGTCACAGGTCTCGGGCTGATCCTCGGGATGCGGCATTCCACAGATGCCGATCACGTCGTTGCCATTTCAACCATTGTCAGCAAGCAGCGAAGCATTCGCAATGCCGCCGTCATCGGTTCTGTCTGGGGCCTTGGGCACACCATCACCATCTTCATCGTGGGCTCGCTCATCATTCTCTTCGGAGTCGAGATTCCACCTCGACTTGGTTTGTCCATGGAGTTCAGCGTGGCCATCATGCTCGTACTCCTCGGCATCCTCAACCTCACAGGCGTGATGCAAAAGGTCACAGCCATGTTCACTCCGTCTATTGCTGACCCTAAGGGCAACTCGCCCCTCGAGCCGAGGAAAGCCACTTCATCAAAGATGGAACACCTGCTTGAAAATTCAGTCGGCCGTCTTGGGATCTATCAATGCGTGAGACCTCTGGCGATCGGGCTTGTTCACGGGCTTGCCGGATCCGCGGCCGTTGCTCTTCTTGTTCTCTCCACAATTCACAGCCCCATCTGGGCGACAGCATACCTTCTCATCTTTGGCGCCGGCACCATGGTTGGAATGATGTGCATGACGGCCATGATTGCCGCCCCGCTCGCATTTGCCGGAGATCGCTTCGCCAAACTTGGCAAGTATCTTGGAGCCGCCTCAGGGATGGCGAGTCTTTGCTTCGGCTCGTTTCTCGTCTACCAACTCGGATTTCTAGGTGGCTTGTTTACCAGCCACCCTCAATGGATTCCCCGATAGAACGTCGTCATTCGAATCGAGATCTAGTCTTGACTGCCGCATTTTGCGCCTTCCACAACGAGCGAATGGCTGGCGCTCGAAGCCAACTATGGCAATGGGTTGATGAGGATCTGGCCCCAAGCTGGACGTCGGGCCAAACGCTATATTGCGCGCGGGATCCGGTCCAACAGGCGAGTACAACGACTTCAACTGCGGTTCCAACGAAATGGCCGTCGGAATCCGGATGGTGTCGAGGGTCGGCGGTTCGGTCTCCTGGCGATCTGGGGCCGCAGAGCGATAGCCGATATTGGAGCAGCTCAAATTCCGCTGAGTACGTCGGTTCTCAATTTGATGGGCCAACATACTCATCCAGGTTAAATCGCACCAAGGAATTCGGGGCGTGGCCTAACTGGAAGTTTGAACTTTGACAACCGACCGGCGCGAGTGTTGCTCAACTGTTCATTTCTCGATGAGCGGTTATCCAATGGGAATGCAGAATCCTGGCGCGAACCGCGTTTAGTCATCCTGAGAATTGCGCATAACGCGCGCGGGATGCTCGTTTTTCGAGACGAATTACACGGGACGCCGGGAATGGGCCGAGCAAATGCCGCAGATCGCAAGCCGCCCTCCCCTGCATTACCTTTGCTTCGCAAACGATTACGGGGAGTGCTCTTGCTCACTGCAGCCCTCTTTTTCCCTCACTACCCTGTTGATGGGTCAGAAGAGGCTATGCGCTACGTCGTCCTGTTTGCGTTTTTACTGTCGCTTGTCCCGGCCATGGCTGAGACCGCAGATGCCGATTCGACGGTTGACATTTTTATTCTTCGCTCGGCCGAGCAACTGCAGGCCCCTCACATTGTTTCCTACAGACTATTCGAGTGGACGCAGCTGCATGGGCGGTGGCTCATACCAGATCTCGGGTACTACGACACCGGTTACGGCAAAGATCAAACCTGGTTTGCTGCTGCTGGGGCTTATGTTGTCAAGCGACGTCGTGTCGATTACTACCAGGAGTTGTATTTCACCCAGGAGGCCGGCTCTCAGTCCACAAACAAACGGGGACTCTTTATCTGGCCGGTGCTCGATGCGCGGTTCAGGCCTCATTTGACAGGTGAACTAGCGATTTATCCAACGGTACCGCTGGACCGAGCTCAACGATGGGGACTCAACATGGACCGCGGAAAGCTCGAATGGGCTGCGAATAGCCGCTGGCTCATAGGTGCGGGCTACAGTGGGGGAATTTGTTCCGCGCGGACTTGGCAGAACGAACCTTTCCTGACAGCCACTCGCAAGACGCGGGCCGGCAGCTTCGAATTTTGGCTTCAACGGGACCCGGCTGGAGCGCAGGCACAGGTTCGCTATACATTAGTTCGGCACAGGGAATGATCGCCTGAACCTTCTACTTCAGTCGTGCCGCAAACACAACAAATAAAGCATGGGCTTTAGCCCCTGCAGGACGCTTTGAAGCCGATCCCCCCGTTATTCTCCCTTTTTCCGCAGCCTGCCAGATATAACTACTGGTTTGGCGGTTGACCCGGTAGGCGGTTTTACAAACTCCTATGGAGTGTCATTAAGAACCAAGCCGGATCTCCAGCCGCCGTGAGAACGCTTACTCTGACGACAAGAAACGAGAATGGAATTGTGGTTGACAAACCGGTCAAATGCTCGATAATGAGCAGCGATCATTCGGGACCATTTAGAGATCTTCGAAACACGCAGCACATCACCACTTCTCCGACATCATCCCTGCTCTAATCCGACAGTTCCCTAGCCATATCGCGCAAATCCCAGCACTGAACGATTTCTATCCACACAGTCAGGAGATCGGTCATGAAAGTATCCGTGGTACACGTCAATAACCTATTAACAGCCGCTGTGACAGCAGGTTCAGCTTGCGCGCTTGCAGCTGGCATCCTGACCCCAGCCGCGCTGGCGCAGACGGGGGCGCGGGCGGCCATCGCACGCACCCACCCCACATGGGCGAACGAATCCAAACGGATCTCGCCGGCCCCGGTTGTCAGCGGCACCGTGTCCGTAAGGGTGTACCTGGCCGGCCCGGACCCAGCGGGCCTTTCTGCCTACGCGACCGCCGTCTCCACGCCGGATAACGCGCTCTACGGCCAGTATCTGTCGCCGGCGGAGGTGAAGGCGAGGTTCGGCCCCACCGCTGCCGAGATCAGCGCTGTCGAGAACTGGCTGACCGGGTCCGGCCTGACCGTAACCGAAGTCAATGACGGAGTCGCGGGTTATGTCGCGGTAGGCGGATCGGTCCAGGCCGCGATTCAGGCGTTCGGTGTGACCTTCGGAACCTTCCTGGGCCCGGACAAGAAGGCCGACCGCGCGCCCGAGCAGGACGCGACCGTGCCAGTCAGCCTCGCGGACCATGTCATGGCCGTTAGCGGCTTGGATACGGCGGCTCACTACATGAAGCCCTTCGACACGCTCCCTCCCCCAGGCCAGAACTACTGGATCGCGCCGCCATGCTCCAGTTTTTATGGCGAGAAGATTGCGTCCAAGGAGCCCTCCGCCTACGGTGATCATCAGCCGTGGACGAATTGCGGCTATACGCCCACCCAGATTCGGGGCGCCTACCACGTCACCGAGTCGAGGATGACAGGCAAGGGCCAGACGGTCGCAATCGTCGACGCTTACGCCTCGCCCACCATGCTGAGCGACGCGAACGAGTACGCGAGGACCACTGGCGACCGGCCATTCGCACCCGGCCAGTACACCCAGTACTTGGCCAGCACCTTCGAGTACACCGCACCAGACGAGTGCGGCGCGCAAGGCTGGTATGGCGAGGAGACACTTGACGTGGAATCGGTGCATGGCCAGGCACCCGACGCCAAGGTTAACTACATCGGCGCGGCCAGCTGCGACGACTCCGATCTGGCTGACGCGCTGGCGCTCATCGTGGAGAAACACTTGGCCAGCATCGTCAGCAGCTCGTGGGGCGAGCCCTACGATCAGGCCACGCTGGTCCCGGTCTACAACGTGATCTTCCAGGCAGGCGCGGCCGAGGGCATCGGTTTCTTCTTCTCTTCGGGAGATAGCGGCTACGAATCCCCTGACGAGGACCCGGGCTCGGACATGCTGCAGGTCGACTTCCCGACCTCCAGCCCGTACGTCACCTCGGTCGGTGGCACCAGCCTAGCCATTGGCCCGGCCAACGACTACTTGTTCGAGACCTCCTGGGGGACCCTGCTTGACCCGCTTTCCGCCAGCGGCAAGTCGTGGCAATACACTCCGCCCGGACTCTACCCCGACTACTACGACGGCTCAAGCGGTGGCGGCGTGAGCACCGCCTTCACCCAGCCCTCCTATCAGGCGGACGTGGTACCGTACAGCCTCGCCACTGCATTGCCGAATGGTACGACCAGCAGGGTCCCCATGCGCGTGGTGCCCGACGTCTCTGCTCTGGCTGACCCGAGCACGGGATTCCTGGTCGGGCAGACCACGCTGCAACCGGACGGCACCACGTACGCGTTCTCCCTCAGCCGAATCGGCGGGACGAGCGTAGCCTGCCCCACCTTCGCCGGAATTCAGGCGGACGCACAGCAGGGCGCTGGGCATGTGCTCGGCTTCGCCAACCCAGTTATCTACCGGCGATACGGGACCTACGCCTTCAATGACGTCACGGATCACCCGTACGGCTTCGCTGATCTGGCCGAGGTCCGCAACAACTACACCGACCCGTATACCAAGACGGGTCCGCTCAACACATACCTGCGTACGCTCGGTATCGACGGCGAAGGCGCTGCTGCATTGCCAGCCGTGAAGGGCTACGACGATTCCACCGGCGTCGGGTCGCCCGGTTACTACATCCAGTCGTTTTGAGTGTCCTTACCGCTAATGCGGGAACGGGGCGGGCTACTATACGCCACCCCGTTCCCGCGAGCGCAGAGATTGGGACTGGCAGAGAACACAAACTCAGTCTTCGGACAGCATAGCGGAGACAATCGCCGCAGCCTGGATTCGTGCCGGTTGAAAGCAGAGAGCGCGATCCTTGCCGACCAGTTGCAGCACTTTATCTGGGCCGCGCCGGAACATCCATTGCGCCGCGCAGTCATCAAAAGACTGTTCAAAGTAACCGCGTTTTCGAGCTACTTTCCCTTTGGCGGTCAAAAATCCCGGAACCCAACTTGTGACTGAGAGAAGGAGTGTCGCTGAGGGACTCGCCAATTTCCACTGTCGTGTTACATCAGTTTGCGAATGATGCGCTCTTTTAGTTTGCTCAGCGGAGGGTAGGCAATAGCCGGGTCGGGCCAGGACGCTTTCAGGAAGACGGACTTGTGATGGCTGAAGGTTTCAAAACTTGCGTGACCGTGGTAAGCGCCCATCCCGCTGTTTCCAACGCCTCCAAAAGGGAGGCATGGCAGACCTGCCTGGATGCAGGGGTAATTTACCGCGACTGTCCCCGACGAAGTGTTATTGATAACCTGGCGCCGGACCCGTACGTCTTCAGCAAACACATAGATCGCGAGCGGCTTCTCCCTTTGATTTACAAACGCGATCGCCTCGTCGATGCTCTTGACCGAAAGTATGGGAAGAATCGGCCCAAAGATCTCTTCCTGCATGACGGGTGCGTCGGGAGGCGTGTTAATGAGAATGGTGGGCGCAAGATACAGTTCGTCTTCACGGTATTCGCCACCAATGAAGATTTGGCCGCCGCCATCGATTAACCGCAAGAGACGCCGAAAATGGCGCCGGTCGACGATGCGCGCAAAATCGGGACTCGTGTGCGGGTCTTCTCCGTGAAACTCTTTGATTGCCGCCGCCATATGCGTCAACAACTCGGTCTCGACGCTTTCGTCAACAAGCACGTAATCGGGAGCCACGCAGACCTGCCCGGCATTCATAAGTTTGCCCCACACTATGCGACGGGCCGAGGACCTCAGGTTTGCGCTTCGGTCCACTATGCATGGGCTCTTCCCGCCGAGTTCGAGTGTGACGGGGGTCAAATGCTTTGCAGCCGCTTCCATCACGATGCGGCCGACGCGCGGATTGCCTGTGTAAAAGATGTAATCGAAGCGCTCTGTCAATAGGGCCGTGGATTCGGATAGTCCCCCTTCTATAACCTGAACACACTCAGGATCGAGATATCGAGGAAGCGTTGCCGCCATAAATGAACTTGTCGCTGGCGCCAGTTCACTAGGCTTGATCACCGCGCAGTTCCCCGCTGCGAGCGCACCGACGAGTGGCACGAGCACCAGTTGCAACGGATAGTTCCACGGGCCGATGATCAACACCACACCGAACGGCTCGCGGTAAATGCGGGCAGCGGACGGCTGGGTCAGCCAAGGCGGCCACACCCGCTCCGGCCTCGTCCATCTTCGAAGCCGTTTTTGCGCGAATGCAATTTCACGCCGGAGAACTGGAGTCTCGACAATGCGAGTTTCGAGTTCACTGCGTCCCAGATCCTCCCGGATAGCCTGGCATATCTCACGTTCGCAATTCTCGAGCAAGCGCCCAAGGCCCGAGAGTTGTTCCAGGCGATACTTGAGCGCTCGCGTTCGGCCGCTCGCAAACGATGTCCGCAGCCGCTGAACTGCAACGGGGATTGACTCAATAGCTGGGGGTCTGGACTCGACGCCGTCCATGTGCGTTCTCCTTCCTGCCGGAACAAGCTCGCCAACGGGACATAACCATTAAGAGTAATCCGCCGCCGCACTTGAATTGAGGCGAGTCTACTGTCCTGCCCGCGATCAGGTGCACAGTCAAAAGCGACCCCGGTCTTGGCTCGTGATTTCGATCAGCTTTCGGGCTTGTACCACTCCGGGGAGGCGCCGACCGCAGTTTCAATCTCATTTACCAGAGTACGGTCCAGCTCAGCGACCAGGGCGCCGAGGTTTTCCACGATCTTCCGCCAATTGTCGGCATCGCCAATTGGATACTGGGCCTGTGCAACAGCTCTCGCTGTGGGCGGAATAGACACAGTCGCCTTCCAGCCCATTCCCCAAACCTTGTAGATGGCCAGCATTCTGTGACTCCAGGTGCCAACATCCACGTAGATCTCGACCGTGGAATTCGCAGCCGTACGGCGCTGCAAAGTAAAGCTTCCCGAACCTCCTCGGCAGCTATAGCCCATGGGCTTGAAGACGCGGTCCAGTTGGGGTTTTTTCGGCCCGGCATTGGTGACCGATTGCAGTTCAGGAGGAATCTCTGCTTGACCCGGCAGATCGTGGGGCAATCGCGCCTGCAGCACGATTTCCGGAATGCGCTCGCGATAGCTCTTGGCGATTTGATGCACAGCGACGGCAGCTTCGGGGTTGGAACTCGCGATCGCCACGCCGGTGGACAATCGAACAGCCGGAACCGGGCCCGGCAACGGATTTTCCGCGAGCGGGGCCTGCACAGTCTTTCGGGCCTTGCCGCAAGCCGCCATCACCGTTGCCACCGCTTTAGCCGGCATCGGCAGCTTTCGGTCTCCGGGCGCCGCCTCAATCACCGTACACGCAGAGAGAGAACGATTGCGCCCATTGACCCACCACCTATCAATGATCGACACGCCCGTGCGTATTCCCGGCGGTGAGGTGAGTGTCGGAACAAGTTCACCAAATTCCAGCGCATGAAAATGAAAAGCGGCATTGCTGAACGGGTAGGAGCGAGGAACTCCGGTGGCAATGGCTTGGAGCGTGGAGTATGGCACCGGCTCAAGCGCTCCACCGGTGTCTGGCTGGTTTGTTATCCGTCGTGCACCAATGAGGGCGGCAACCCGCGGATCTGTTTGTGTCAGGAATCGTTCCAGTTCTGGATGGCGCTTGAGCACCCGATCAACAGCACAAACACCACCCAGAAGACCATCACCCAGACTGAACCGGATTGCGGGCTCGCCCAGCCCCGCATCCAAAAATCCCTGGTGAACCCGGTTCATCATTTCCAGCAGCGGTTCTTTGCGGCTGGCGGCAAAGGTTGTGATCAGAGCTACGCGCATCGAACGTGACACCAAGAACGAATCTGAATTCGGTAATCTACATAGATTTGAACATGCCTGTCAACATCTCCGCCTTCCAAACGGGATCTCCGATGTTCAGCGTGTACCGTGTAACACGTCTCCTGGAAAGCGTGTCATTACAAACGGACGCGAGCAGGCGGATCACCAACCAATGCCGCCGGCAAAGAATGACACCGGTGGCCGTCAACAGGACATGCGTGCCCGACGGTCAGGGTTTGTTGCCTTGACACCCACCTCCGGCGGCGATACAAGGGGTGTGCTTTCCTGGAGGACCACGAGGATATGCCGAAATCTCTTTTGTCTCGTCGCGCATTTCTGCAGACCACCGCGGCAGCAGCCGGTGCCACTCTCGCTTCCAACTCCATTCGCCTCGATGCCGAACCGTCCTACGTCCCATCGGACCAGGCAGCGCCAAGCGACCGTGTCCGCTTCGGCATCATCGGCGTGGGGATGGAAGGCAGCGGATTGCTCGCGCCTGCTGTCGCGCTGCCCGGCGCTGAATGCGTTGCGGCCGCGGATCTCTACGACGGCCGCCACACCCTGGCCCGCGAAATCGTCGGCAAGCCCATCAAGACCACGCGCCGCTACCAGGAACTCCTCGACGACAAGAGCATTGACGCAGTCATCGTCGCAGTCCCCGACCACTGGCACAAGCAAGTCGTCGTCGATGCACTCGCCGCCGGCAAGGACGTGTACTGCGAAAAGCCCATGTCGCACAATCCGGCCGATGGCCTCGCCATGGTGGCGGCAGCCAAAAGGACTGATCGCATTGTGCAGATCGGGGCGCAGCGCACCAGTTCCGTGCTCTGCGCCAAGGTCAGGGAGATGATCGCGAACGGCGCGATCGGCGACCTGAATCTGATTGAAGCCACCATGGGCCGCAACGATCCCAACGGCGCCTGGGAGTATCCCCCTCCGCCTGATCTCTCGCCCGCAAACCTCGACTGGGATACATGGCTCGGCACTGCTCCCAGAAAGCCCTTCGACCCCTACACCTTTGCGCGCTGGCGCTGCTGGAGGGAGTACGGCACAGGGGTCGCCGGGGACCTGCTCGTACATCTCATTAGCGGCATGATGTTTTCACTCGGCATCAATGAAGTGCCCAAGCGTGTCTCCGCATTCGGCGGCATTTACCGCTGGAAGGACGGCCGCAACATGCCCGACGTCCACGCCGCATTGTTCGAATACATGGGCATTCCGGTCTACATGCGCCTGAGTCTCGACTGCGAATCGGGAGAAGTCACTCGGTTCCAGGGCTCGAAGGGCAGTATCGAACTGCGTGGCTACTCCGTTGCCTATTCGCCCCAGGCAGGCGTCGATACTGCACCGAGCTACTACTCCGGCGGATTCCCCGGCGCCATGCGCGCGGCCTACGTGAAGAAGTGGCACGAAGAACACGACCCCCTTCCGGGCCAGGAACCGGCTCCCGAGAGCATTACGATCAACGGCAACGATTACGACGATCTCCGCCCCCACCTCTGGCACTTCTTCGAAGCGGTGCGCTCGCGCAAGCCCGTCGTGCAGGACGCCGTCTTTGGACACAACGCCGCTCTCGCCTGCCATCTGGCCAACGAATCTTATTTTCGCGGCGTTCCCGTTCGCTGGGACGAAAGCTCGCAGACCATCAAATCCCTGGCATAGAAACACAGGAGCCCAATGTGAAGACCGCAAAGCTTGCTCTTTTCGCGCTGATTGTGATGATAGCCGGCGCGTTCTGCACTCCCGCGCAACTTTCCGCGCAAGCCGATCCTGCCGCGCCGTTCCTGGGACGCTGGGATCTGACCTTGAAGGCGCCCGACCGCGAATATCCGGCCTGGATTGAAATCGATCAGAAGGACGGCGATCTCACCGCGCTCTTCACAGGCCGCTGGGGCAACGCCCGCCCGCTGCCCAGGATATCGATCAGCGGAAACCAGATCACCTTCGTCTCTCCCAAGGAGGCCGAAGCCAGCAAAACCGACCTTGTGTTCGAGGGCACCCGCAACGGTCAAAGCCTTTCCGGTGCCCTCAACGGCCCTGACGGCGCCACATGGTCGTGGACCGGTGCGCGCGCGCCCAGCCTTGAACAGACGAGTACGATGAAATGGGGCAAGCCCATTCACCTCCTCAATGGCAAAGACCTCAGTGGCTGGCACCAGAGCAAGGCCGGACCTCCCGACTGGACAGTGAAGAACGGCAATCTCATCAGTCCCGGGAGCGGTCCCGAACTCATCAGCGACCGCAAGTTCGAGAACTTCAAACTGCATCTCGAATTCAACGCGGGCAAGGACTCAAACAGCGGTGTCTACCTCCGCGGCCGCTACGAAGTGCAGATCGAGACCGACTCGGTCGACGAGCCGCCCAGCCATCACACCGGTGGCGTCTACGGCTTCCTCGCGCCCGCGCCCGAGTTGCCGCGCCGCGCTGACGTCTGGCAGACCTACGACATCACGCTGATCGGGCGAAGAGTTAAGGTGATCCAAAGCGGCCAGACCGTCATCGACGATCAGGAAATTCCCGGCATCACCGGTGGCGCCCTTGACAGCCACGAAGCCGAACCCGGCCCGATCTACCTCCAGGGCAGCGAGAAAGGCCACGTCCTCTTTCGCAATTTAACGATCACGCCCGCGAAGTAGCTCAGCGATGCCGCAGCGGTGAGATCTTCCACACCGTACGCGGCCTTTGCACCATACTTGCTCGCCCCTTCGAATGTTCAGGTAGAGATGGGCTTCATCGTTCGGGCTCTGTTTGGCCGCCGGGCGAGCACATCGGTGATGATTCGTCCCGTGCTCTCTGGGCCGAAGACAAATTTGGACAACCAAAGGTCAGATGGTTCTCTTACCGCCAGACTACGAACTTCAACCAACCCTCCCAAACGTCGCCCCACGCGTGCGCCACGATGTTCACGCGGACATTTTTGCGCCAGGCTGCCAAGGCCCCATACAGAACCCCAAGCGCGCTAATCACGACTACATTGCGCCAACCCTGATAGCTGTGAAACAGCCCAAACACTAGACCCTGCGCCAGTACAGCCACTACGATGTTGCCACTCAACGCGTGGAACTGCCGCTGCAGGAAGCCACGGAATGCCAACTCCTCGCAAACCCCAGCCGTAACGGATATAGCAATCCAAGCGAAAATCTCCGGCACGCTCTTGGACAGCAGGCTGTCGACGGTTTTCGCACCGCCCGCCCCGGTTGCACCTGAAAGAATCCAGTGGGCCAAATTTGCCACGCCTTCCCAGAGCAGCCAGAACGGCACCGCTATTCCCATGTCAATAGCAACGCTCTTCCACGAGGTCCATCGTCCACCGGAGAGAGTCGCCAGGCTACCGCCATAATGATGCACTGCGGCCCAGCAATAATAGAGAAGGGCCCAGTCCATCGCCATCACGGTCAAGTAAATGGGAATGGCTTTACTATGACTCGCGAGCTGGCTTCCAGCTGTAGCGCCGGTTCCCGGGGGCGCATGCTGAGCCAGAAAGCCCATTGTCACCACACTTGCTCCAATAGCCAGAAAGCCCGCCAGCCATCCCCACGACGCGATCCGCTTTGGTCTTTTGCTCATTCCCGCACCGATTGCATCGAGTGCTTCATTTGCTTGCACGGCTGTTCTCCTTGCGAGTCTCCGCACGACTCCGCTGTTTGCCCACGATTTTCTTCAATTCCGCCAAGGTCTCGTCTGCCCACCGCAGGTGCGCCTCCATCTCGGTTACCCCGAAGCGCGCCGCCATTTTCCAGTAGGGCGTATCAGGATACTGCTTATTCGTGCTGATGGCCGCATGGATTTGCCTGAATCGTTCGAGCGCAGCGCGCTCGCACTCTACCATCCGTGTCAGATATGCGATTGGAATATCGGGAGAAACCTGTGAACCAAAGAACAGTTTCAGCAGCATTTCGTTGCGCGGCACTTCCGGCTGCGGCGGAACTGCCAGCCACTTCGCCAAACGCTCTCTTCCCTTTTTGGTGATCGAGTAGATGTGACGATCCGGCTTGCCCCTTCGCTTTTCTATCTTCGAGGTCACAGATCCCTCGGCAGCCAACGTCTTCAGATTCGGATAGATCTGACCGTAGCTTTCGTTCCAGAAGTGACCGATCGACTCCCGGATCATCTGTCCCAGGTCGTAGCCCGACATCGGTTCGATTGTAAGCAGACCCAGCAGCACTTCCATACTCGAACTGGAACGTCTCGCCATATAGCTGCTAGATATACATCTACTAGATATATTGGTCAATCTATTTTTTAGCGATGGAATTAGTCCCGGGGGAGGACGCCTTGGCAGAGGCTTCCCGGAAAGTGGTCGCACAGTCTGGGCCCCCTGAGCGCGAACAAAATGATGAGGCCCGTAGCGAGCACCAATAGCCTACGAGCTATGCCAGACAAGGCCTTGAACGTCCTAGATGTCCTAGTGCTGTATCTGAAGCGCCCGCACGCAATAGGGCGCGAACGCTGGCTGTCAAAGAGGGCGCTTCTGATACAGCGACTTGAAGGAAGCCGCCCCCGTGGAAGCCAATGCACTTTGAATGGGTTTGATCGGGTGCAGAGCTGGCCCTTGCTGTCGAGGACGGTGCAGTTCAAAACGACCTCTTCGGCGTTGACCTAAGACGTGTACGGGCCCGAGGGTTTGGGCTTTGGCGGAGGCTTTGCGCGAGGGCCGAAAGCGCCCCGAAGAGGAAGAAGATGAAGATTGTGGATTCAGTGGAGCGGGTTCTCATTGTGCGGGTCCGCGATCGGCGGCGGCCATGGGCAGCGTGGTGCGGTTGCCAAAGCCGATGTCCATTGCGGTGTTCTTGGGGAAGACGATCTCGCGTCCGCGCGCGAGGAAGTTTCTGTAGATGGAGCTGCTGCCTCCGTAGGCGCTCATAAGGATGGCGTAAGTGTGGTTCTGGAAGGCGGCGCCGACGATGATCCCGATGAGCTTGTATCCGGTTGCGCCTCCGGTCACGGGGCCGGCGGTGCCAACGTCGTTCTTGCCGCCGCTGCCGATCAGCGCCAGACCGACGGATGCACCGGTGGAGAGATAGCGGGTTTTCGAAGGAGTGGATTTGGCGCCGCCTTCGGTATCGAGCTGCACGTTGCCGGTGGCGTCGGACTCGACGCCCTGGAGGCTGGTGTCGACGGTCTGCACTGCCCCATCGGGAAGAATGACCTGGCGAAAGGCGATGCGGAGCTGTCCGTTGCGATGGAAACTGCGGGCGGGGCGCACCTGAAGGACGGAGCCGCGGAGCCTGGTACCGGCGGGAAGGATGAGGCGTCCCTTATCGAACAGGGGCTGGGAAAGCGCGGCATCGACGTCGCTGCCTTTCTGAGTATGCTTCGAGTCGAGAGGCGTCAGCAGCATGGCGTGGACGAGGCTTCCGGGCGGAGGCTGGTTGCCGATGGAGGAGAGGCTTGCGGCGGAGACGGTTTCGCTGCCGAAGTCGAGCGGCCGGGAGAGCTCGGCAGAATAGACGGTTCCGGCATCGATGTACTGCGGGTGCACGGGGAGCTGGGCGACGGCGTAACGCACGAAGACATGCATGCGGCCGGGCGACTCAATCTGCTTCATGGCGTCGTGCCACTGCGCCCGCGCCTGTTGCATCTTCCGGGCGGCGGCGTCCTTCACGGCGTTCTTCTGGTGTTCACCGGCGATGGCAAGCTGGATGACCTGTCCGGAGCCGGGAACTACGGTTGCGTGCAGCTCGATGGTGCGGCCGCCAGGGAGAATGAGCTGGTCGAAATTGACGCTGAGCTTATGAGCCGGGGTGAAGTTGGCGTTGAGGGCGCTGAGGGCGCGGGTCCGGCCAGGGACGGGAGTGATGGCGACGATGTGGCCGGTCGCCCGCGTGCCTGTGGGGATGACGAGATGGTCGAAGACATAGACGGGTTGCATGACACGGCCGTGGATGGGCTGGCCGACCTTGCGCACGTGCACCTCACCGTCGAGGGCGATCTGCAGGGGGGTGCCGTCGGAAACGGTGAGGGCAATGGTGCGCGCCTCACCGGCCGGCTGAGAAGAAGAGGACGGAACGGGCGCGTTTTGCGCCGGCAGATAAACAGCGGAGACGAGGGAGAAGAGAGAGATGGAGAAAATCCGGGAGAAGCCCATTCAGAAAGAAAACCTCAGGAGTGAACGATACGTTTTCGGTAGCGATCAGCTGGCCTGGTTCTGAGGGATGATCCTGCCCTGGCACACGTGACAGCGCATTGGAGATGGGCGGAGCTTTCAATCTGCTCCTAGGTCTCCTCGGCTGCGCCGCGGTAGTCCGCGTGCTCCCGAGATATTCAAAAATATCTTAAAGGATTCAGATGAAGCCAACCTTAAGATCGCGATGGCGGCGGGAAAGGTGCGGCTCTCCATTGCTGGAGAGCCGGCGCTCTTCGGATGTTTTTATCGGGCGGTGTTCGCGTCCGCAGCTTAGAGTGCAGTTAAGTATCGATTGTCAGGCTTCGGCTAAACCTGAGCGAGATGAAACGCGTTGCGACGTCGTGTATTCGTTGTGCTGAGCCTTGTCGTGATTCCTGTGCTCCTGCCGCGGTTTGTTGCGGCGCTCGCGCATTTGCAACCGGGCGCTTGATTTCCTATCGCGTCAGTGTCTGCCCACGCTACTGCGTAGGACCTGGCTGAAATACCGCGGAGTGTCGCTTCCAGACAGGGTACTCCGTCTGCACTCCCATCGCGTTGCGCCATAGAATCCGATCCAGCTGTTCTGTCGGAACATCGTCCGGCTCCTGCCAGTTCATCTTGCTGGAGGCAATTGCATCCGCTTTACTTTGCCCGTCGAGAGAATTCAGATCCGGATTGAGTTCGTAGATCGATTGCGCCGGCTCAACGGCCTGGTATGGAGTCAGGTCCGGCGTCCGCTGAAAGCTCTGTCGCATATCGTTCGCGATGAGATCAAAGAGAGACATCGGAGGCAGTCCCAGGATCAGTTCGATCGTTTTTACCATGCTCACCTGGGAATAAAACGTCGAGTCGATCGTTCCTCTCCTGATGTACGGACTAACGGCAAGCGCCACTGTACGATGTCCATCGACATGATCGAGCCCATCTTGCGCGTCATCTTCGACGATCAAAATCAGGGTCGACTTCCAGAACTTCGAGTGCGAGATTCCCTCCACCACCTGCCCCACGGCAAAGTCATTGTCCGCAAGACACGCTTTGGGAGTTGAAAATCCGGGCGTGGTTCCTTCCGTATGATCTGACGGTAGCTGAATCATCACCAGGTTCGGCATGCTACCTGCGCTCTCCCATTCCTTCAGGTGACGGAGGAAGATGCGTGCGCGCACCACGTCCGGCACTTTCAGACCATAAGCCGGATAATCGGGAATGAGATATTGATTCAGGCGCGCGACCGGAGCCTTCGTCTTAAACCTATCGACAAAGGTGCTTCCCTGCTTGTACTCGTCCAGCAGCCTGGCGCGAAGTTCTCCGCTCTTTGCTCCCATCTCGCCCACGTATTCCCCGAAATCGGCAAAGGTCTTGTGTTGCGCGGCGAGGTGATCCCACAGGAAGCCCGAGCCTGCAAAGGCCAGGGGATCATCGCCGTTCTTGGGATAGCTACGTCCGTTGTACCCGGGCCAGTAGGCATAATCGGTCTCCGCGGCCTGGGTCAGCCACTGATGTCCATCGGCGCTATTTCCGCCGTTCGCATAGAAATTATCGAGGAGCACGAAATCGCGCGCCAGCTTACGATGGTTAGGAATGATATCGTCCTGATATTGATTCAGACTGGGATCGCCGTTGCCCTTGCCCAGTGAGCCGAAATACTGATCGTAGCTGCGATTCTCCTTGACGACGTAGACCACATGATCGATGGTCGATGGCTCACCGGACTGCACAGGAACAGGGCGTGGGGTCGAGCTCAAATTCTGCCTTCGCTGTGACCCTTCGGCGGAGAGGAAGTCGCTCGGCAAGCTCATGTGGTTGTCCTCAGCGACGGCGATCGAGTAGCGGCTGAGTTCATCTTCATCGGGAACGGGAATGATATGGATCGTTCCACGATCGGCATGAACATAGCGGCGATGCATATTGAGTTCCGGCTTCATGCCATCCCGCCGTTCGCGCGCGAGCAGGTTGGGACTGTTCCATCCCGCGCCCACGCCTAGCAGAGTCGAGACGCCAATGAATTTACCATCCGGGCTCACGGCTACATCCTCCGGATACCAGCCGGTTGGAATGAATCCGGCCACGCGCGGGCGCACTTTCTTGAGATCAATCACGGCCACGGCATTGATGCCCGCACAGGCCGCATACAGCGTCGCATGGTCCGGCGAGAGAACCACCGACTCGGGCGACACGCCTGCGACCTTCTTCATGAAGGGCTGCAGCGAGATCGTTTCCACCAGCCGGTTCGACGCCGTATCTATGATCGAAATCGTATCTGAGTTGCTGTTCGCCACATAAAGCCGCTGGTGCCGCTCATCCCACGCGAGTCCTGATGGGTGCAGCCCGACAGCGACCTCCGCCGCCACTTTTCCGGAGAGCAGATCGACGCGCACAACCGTTCCGCTGGAAGCCACTCCCCTGTCATCAACCAGGACCTGATCCGCATTCGGCTCTGGCCCGGTCGCAGCGCTCTCTTCTCCAGCCCGGGGAAAGCGCCCACCCCAGTTACTCACCCATGCGACCGAGCTATCCTCATTCACCGCGGTTCCAAAGGGGGCAATGCCCGTCTTCACTTTGTAGAGGATCTGCCTGCTATTGAGATCGACCACGCCGGCTTGGTCGTTGAAGGTCAGCGCAACTACTGCAAGGCGCTGGCCGCGCGAGTTTGCGGCTCGAGCCACGCTGACCGACGCAATCTGCTGCGAGCCCAGCCCATCCGCGATCAAAGTGTCCCCCGATCCGCTCAGCGCCACCAATTGTGCGGAAGTCATCTTCGACTTTGCGCCCCCGGATAGGCCGCTCAGCAGTGGCGTGCGGCTCACCGGGTCATAGACCAGACCCTGCATACCCGAACTGACGTCGGCGCTCAAAACCGCCACCATCCGGTTCGTCCCCAGATCGATCCGGTATACATAGGAACCCTTTCGCCCCAGAACTGCCGCATAGATCGAATCTCCATTTTCACCGAAGGCAATCCCGTCCACTCGGCTCTCAAAGACGCTCTGCATCCCGGCGGGAGTAATGGACTGGCGGCTGGGAATGATCCCCGGATCCACGACGGAATTCTCGGGACGGGCGGCCTCCGATGGCTTGGCCTCCTGTTCGCCAACCGGCCCCATCTTCTGTACTGCTGAACCCGATGGCCTCGAATCCTGTGCCGGCAAAACGGTCCCCTGCATCCAAGATGTGACGCACACTGCAAAAATGACGAACTTCAGCACGCCGTGTGTCAGCCGGCAAATCATCGTTTTAATCTCCTTCTGAGATGACTGAGTAAGGTTATAGCGATGCGTTGAGTGGAGTGGCTTCAAAGAGCCATCATAGCAATCGGCAGCAGCGTGCCACCCGCTAACATCCCCCAGATAATCCAGCAGTTTCCTCCATAACGAAAGGCCATATAAATTCCAAGGAGTGTCGTCGCGATCAGGCCGGCAGACATCGCAAGAACATCGATAGCAAGAAGGGCTCACGCCGCTGGTGCAGTATGAATATCTGCGGCAACAAGCTCAAGGTCGCAGCCTATCAGCGCAGAAAACGGAATCGCTGACCTCTGACCGCCGATGCGGAGAAGATGGCCTACCATGGAGATGCAATGAGTGGGCGGAAAATTGTTCATGTGGACATGGATGCGTTTTACGCCTCCGTCGAGCAGCGCGACGCCCCGGAGTTGCGCGGCAAGCCGGTTGTCGTGGCATGGAGAGGTAAACGCTCAGTTGTCTGCGCAGCTTCCTACGAGGCCAGGCGCTTTGGAGTGCGCTCGGCCATGGCTGCGACATACGCCGAGCGTCTATGTCCGAATGCGGTCTTTGTCGCTCCGGACTTCAGTCGTTACAGGGCAGTCTCACGCGCCGTGCGCGAGATCTTCCTTCGCCATACGGATCTTATTGAGCCGTTGTCGCTCGACGAAGCATATCTGGATGTGACCGAGAACAAGACCGGCCTTGCCACGGCTACGAAAGTAGCCAGCGCAATCCGGCAACAAATCCGCGATCAGCTCGACTTGACGGCTTCCGCCGGTGTGGCCCCCAACAAATTCCTGGCTAAGATCGCCTCCGATTGGCGCAAGCCGAATGGCCTGTTTGTGATCCAGCCCATCGAAGTTGAGAGCTTCCTGGCTCCGCTACCGGTTGGCCGCATCCCGGGAGTCGGAAAAGTCACAGAGGCGAAACTCGCACGGTTCGGAATGCGCACAGTCGGGGATCTGCGAACGAGACCTCTGGAGGAGCTGGAGAACCTCTTCGGCCGGTATGGCCAACGTCTCTACGAATTGGCGCGCGGGATCGATGAAAACCCGGTAGTGCCCAATCGGCTAACAAAGTCGATCTCCGCGGAGGATACATTGGAGCAGGATGTCTTGCTTGCCGAGACCGAACCAATAATCCGCCGCCAGGCAGAAAGAACATGGATCGCCTCTCGGAAAGAGACAAGAATTGCCCAAACGGTCATCTTGAAGCTGAAGACGGCCGACTTTCGTGTGCTCACACGAAGCCTGACGCCGGCTTCACCGCCCTCATCCTGCGAAGAGTTGACACAGATTGCACTTTCCCTCCTGGATAGAGTCGGCGTCGATCCAAGACAGAGATTTCGACTAGTGGGTGTCGGTCTCGGCAACTTTCGAGATCAAGATGATTATCTGGAGCCGTCGCTTTTCTCATAAGAAGTCTCTTTTTGCTGAACAAGCGCATGGGGCAAAAATCCAGCGATTCTTCCACACGTGCACCGCCAAGTTCGAATGCCGTATCTCGTCTTTGTCTATGTCACTCTGACGGCTCTTTTACTGCACAGTGGACAAACCAAGCTGCTCACCGTTTGCCCAACGATTTCTTTACGATTCCTGCGCGTATCTCTTATGGAAAGGGCGATCAAATAAATAACGGGTTGGCCACAGAGTCAATCACTCGAGGATCATTATGGGCATGTATCGCACGTTGAGACCAATAATCGTAGACGCCGTGCAGTGCAATGAACCGAAAACGATTGCCACCGATCTTGGTTTCATCAATGCAAAACGCGGGGAATGGATCATATCCGGAGAAGGCGGCGAGTGCTACATCGTTGATAACGCGTTCTTCCAACGAACCTTCGTTTCCTTGCAGAAGAACTCGCACATTCCGACCGTAGACAAACTAGAACGCCAGGTTCGCACGGAGCGAGATGGCGGCGACCGTGGTCAGTCCCCTTCCCGGGCCTGCATTAATCGAGTACGCATGCGTTTGAGGTCCCACTCTGTCCGGAGGCCACCATCTGAGACGCGTGGTAAGTGACCGGTCTCGATTAGGCCGCACCTGGGAGTGAGCAATAAATATTATGACTGAGCCGGAACCGTATTTTGTAATACCGACGCACAGATTGCGTGACGTCGGAGTCACCATCCATGAGTATGACGAACATTTCTGGAGGAATGGACATTCTGTCCAGATGATCGTTTTCGATGATTCCACACAAGCTAACGTAGACAAATACCTTCCCGTCTTCGAACAGACGAAGACCCGGTCCGAACTCTTTTATGTTGGACCGCGGGAGAAGGAAGAATTCATCGCGTACGTCAACTCCCGACTCCGTAACAAAACGACTGGAGCCGCTGGTCAAAAATATCTTCAGGCCAAGCTACGGTGGGAATCGCAACTTTTCTCTTATGTATTCGCTCGGCGGGTACATGGTTAGCGCGGATGACGATATGCGTCCCTATTCGCTGATGGAGGACAGTCCTGAATCGCTCGAGGATCATGAGATCAGTCGAGGGCGCCTGCACAAGATCGGCGAGAATGGGTACGTCCACAAATCATTTGATATTATGTCCGCCTTTCTTGACGTTCTGGGAAAGCCAGTCGCTGAAGTTCCTGATAACCATGAGCGAGGTGAGAGCCTCATCGACACGGCGATGGACCTTGAGACCAATTCCAGCAAAGGGTTCTCGTCCGAGAACACAATCTTTCTGAAGCCGGGTCCGGTTCAACAAGACGCAATCGTCAAGGTCGCGCAAACGTTTCGCTCCGGAACGAATGACATCGATGCGATCGACTTCGTTGAGATGTTTCTCCAGGATGAGAATCAAACCAGTCCTGAAAACTTGAACGATATTTATGTGCTGGTCAACTTTCGGCCCGCCGTCACAAACTGCAACTGGAGGATGGATTGCGGGGTTGCCGGCTACGATAATACCTTCGGCCTTCCGCCATTCTTCCCAACCCGCTTGCGCTTTGAGGACTACATCTACCGGCTATGGATTCATCAGAAAGGCATAGTCGCTGCTCACGTCGATGCCGCACAGCACCATACGAAAAGCAACTACATGCGGAACCCTCCCGCATCGGAGGTGCTCAATGAAGAGATTGCCAATCTCCTCAAAAAGAAAATCCTTTCCTCTCTCACGTGCCGCGACGAGCTCGGCATGACGTTCGATTATTCGGGAGAAGTGACCGCGCAAGACGCGGAGTTGATCCTGGGCAAGATCACGGGGCTTCATAAGCGGGCCGTCGAGACCGCACAAACAGCCAAGAACCCAGAGCGGGTCGATTCTTTACGCATGTTTGCCGCGAATCTCGAGAAAGCATTCTACGGCTTTGAGCCGGACTTCTTCCAGCACAACCTGGTTCGTATCGTGGACGACGCAATCGCTGTGATCAAATCCACATTGGAACTATGGCCAACCCTGGTCGAGATCTGTTATTTCCAAAAACTGCGCCACGGTCTTCCCATGAAGAGAATCGCCGGATAAGTTCGACTGCATAATTCTTTACGTGCACCGTGCGAAATTGAGTGAGCGGACGCACGGCAAGCTTCAATCGAAACGACCGCGATCTTGGCGCATCCCCCGTTAAAAACTGAACATGACCTGCAGGTCGATACTGCGATTGGATGCCGGCGATGAGAAGAACCCTCCGGAGAGTGCAGTCGATTTGCCGAATACAGGCGATTCCAGGACTCCAACCGGCTGCGCCAGGTTGACGCTGTTGAAAACGTTCCTCGCCATTGCCGTGAAGTTGAGCGAGTAGCGCCGCGCAGTTGCCTGGTCGAGCCTGGGCGGGCCTCCGCTCCTGCTCAGCCCGCCGGGTCCAAGACCACCTCCGGGAGGTCCGCCACCGCCCGGGCCGCCGCCCGGAGGCGGTCCACCGCCGCCGGGTCCGCCCGGCCCACCAAATGAAGCCCCGGATGTCCCCGTAGCTTTGGGGCCGATGCCAATGGACTTGCTGACCCTCATGTTCATGCTGAACTGCCCAGGTCCCGTTGCGAAGTTATACGGAATCCGGCTCTGGTTCCATGCCGGGTCCAGGTCAAACTTGCCATAGCTGGTTTGCAACACCTGTGTGCTGGCTGCGGTTGCAAAGGCTGGCCGGTCGTTGAACTGGTTGTCGCCGTTCAGGTCCTGACCGACGGTGATGTTGAAAGGCTGTCCCGAATTCGTCACCAGCATGGGGCTCAATGAGACACCAAAAGGAGCTTGCAGATTGCCGCCCAGCAGGAAGCGATTTCGCACATCGAAATTGGCGCGGCCGTAGTCGGCTCCCGGATCGGTCTGATTGGATGGGAAATAGGTGGCGCCCGACGTATCCGCATTCGCGAAGTTCATCATGTAGAAACCGAACAGCGAGACACGCTTCGCGCGTACGGTGTAGTTGAGCATCACCTGGTTTTGGTTATAAACCCCTCCGGACTGGAACTGGTAGATGTTCTCGTTCAAGCCATTGGGGCGCGTGCCGATACCGGTGGCTAGGTCGTAAGTACCCGGCAAATACGCATTGATGTTGTCGCTCAAATATTGGTGTACGCCGCGCGAGTTGATATACGTGGCAGCCATCGTTGCCACCTTGCCGAACTGGTGTTCGACTCCCATGGCTACCTGCATGTTGACGGCTGCCTTCAGATTCGGCGCAACCTCATAGATGGTCGGCGCCGCCGTGCTGCTAGATGCCAGTTGCGCCGGTGAAGGAGCCTTCTGGTAGAAGGAAGGATTCTCGATCACATACTGCTGCTGATTGATTCCGTTGTTGCGGATCGCCTGCAGCAAATTGTTTTCTGCGAAGCGATCGAAAAACCAGCCATAGCCTCCGCGTATCACCGTCTTCGCCTGGGCCGTTCCATGGCCGCCGGGAGCCCAGGCAAATGAGAGTCGAGGCGCCCAATCTGCATGATCGCCAATTCCATTCTGTGACTCGTAGCGCAGCCCGTAGCTGAAGGTTAGGTTTGGACGCACTTTGAAATCATCCTGGTAAAAAACGCCGGCGTCGATGTAGTTGACATGCGCCGAGCCGGTTCCAGTCGTCACGTTGTACTCGCTCGGCGTATTCGCTTTATATGCGGCGAGCGACGAATAGATATACTGCCCGTTGAAGCCCGAAATCGCGTAACTGGCATCTCGCGTGAAACGGAGCCGCGCGCCAAGATTGATGGAATGAGCGCCCTTGCTCACGATCGTCGAGTTCCGCAGTTCATAACGGTCCTGATTGTCACGGACGACGCCCATGTTGCTTCCGCCGCCCGTAAAGGCTCCCTGCACCGTGATAGTGGGATCGCTGCTCTGCGCGATCTGATTGTCGCGATCACGAATGTACTGGAAACGGGTCTCGTTGACCACGTGATCGTTGATGATCTGCGTGTCACTGAGTTGAAGCGTGTTCTCCTGATTCGCGACGTTGTAGGCTTGACTTTGCAGGGCAAATTGCGAGACGCCGCTATTCGTTTCTTTCTGCTGATCAAACATGTAGCGGAGAGTGAGCGTGTTATTGGTTCCTAACTGAAAATCGAAGCGCGGACTGATATCGAGCCGCGATTGCGGATTGGAAACCGCGACGGTGTAATTGTACGGATTGCCACTGGAATCCAGCAGTTCGGCATTGATGATCGAATTCGATTGATTGTCGCGGCGAAAAATACTGGCGAACCATGAGCCGGTCTTATTCAGCGCACCACCGGCATTGCCCATCAAGAACGTCGAGTAATATGAGGGCTCGCTGGTCACAAATGGATTGAGCGAATTGAAAGCGGAGTCATTGCCGTTCATCATGAAACTGCCGTGAAACTTGTCGGTTCCCGGCTTGGTCAGAATTTCAATTCGTCCGTAGCCCAGCTTGTCATATTGTGCCGAGAAAGGATTCTGGTTGATGCGAATCTCGCGGATGGAGGACTTGGGCGGAAGTTGCCCGCCGGTGAAACCATCAATGTAGATTTGTCCGCCATTGGGCCCAGCCGACGGCCCGGCAAGGGCAGTTAACTCGCTCTGCAACTCATCCGGATCGTCGGAAAGCGCATCAAGGTCCTTGCCTTTGATCACCAGGGAGCTGGCATTATTGTCCGGGGCTGTATCGACGCCCACGCCCTGGTCGCTGACGGTCACCTGTTGCGTTTCGACCGGGATCTGCAACGCAATATTCTGGACAGTCGTTTTGTCGCTGTAAACCAGCACCTCCAGGGAATCCACCGGGGCAAAGCCGGTGGCAGAAACGGAGAGTGCGTAGCGCCCCGGCAGCAGATGGTCGATGACAAACATGCCATCCCTACCGCTGGTCGTCGCCTTTGAGAAACCATCGTTGTTGCCGAGCGAAATGCTTGCAGAAGGGATGACTGCACCCGAAGGATCGGTAACGGTGCCGTGAATGTTACCCGATTGCGCCTGGGCAGATGCCGCCGCAGCACCCCAGATGATCAGCATTCCGCAAATGATGCTCAGAATCGCCGGCTTCTTCATAGTGGTCCTTTCGAGGTCAAGAGGAACTGTCCTATTCAGAAGACCGCGAATGGATGCCTAATGCGGTCACAATGGGTAAATCTATGTAACGATCTGTCGTTACAGCCGTGACCATTTGTTACATTTCCCTCGCGATTCTTCAGAATGAAAGGCGTAGGCTGAATGCGGGGGCGTCTTGCACCGGTTCCAGCCTTGCGCAGTGGGCCGCCGGTATGAACGAGAAAAGATAAGCGTGGACGACATTCTTCTGATCGACGATGATGTTGAACTTTGTTCAATGCTCACCGAGTACCTGGGTCGATATGGTTTCCGCGTTGCTGCGGTGCATCGTGGCGACACCGGACTCAAGGCGGCCCTCGACAAGTCGTTTGCCCTTGTCCTGCTCGACGTCATGCTTCCGGGTCTGGATGGCTTTGAAGTGCTGCGGCGCATCCGGTCCACGTCTTCAGTTAGCGTTTTGCTCCTGACCGCCCGCGGCGAAGATGTCGACCGGATTGTCGGACTGGAGATTGGAGCAGACGATTACCTGTCGAAGCCATTTAATCCGCGTGAACTGCTGGCAAGAATGCGCGCGATTTTGCGCAGAAGCTCCGGGCCGGAAGCGAAACAGGAGCACGCGCTCTTGCGTGTCGATGGGCTGGAGCTCAACCGTGCCGCTCGCACCGCATCGCAAAATGGAAAAAGACTGGAGCTCACGGACGTTGAATTCGCGTTGCTGGAAGCCTTGATGCGCTCGCCAGGCAAGGTGGTCTCGCGAGAAGAGATATCGGAGAACGTGCTGGGAAGGAGATTTCATCCGTTTGACCGAAGCCTGGATATGCACGTCAGCCGGCTGCGGCGAAAACTCGCGAGGCGCGGTTCATCTGAAGAGCAGGTGAAGACGATTCGCGGAGTCGGATATCAGCTCGCTGTGCATTTTGACTCGCCCACGGTAAAGGATTGAATCATGCGCAGCCTCTTTTTCAAAGTCTTCGTCATTTTCTGGATTGCCCAGAGCCTGATATTTGTCATATCGACGGTGCTGATCCTGCGCCATCATTTCGACGGTCCGGACGTTGTCTTCGACGCGCTCGACAGCAGTCTGCAAGTTGATGCAAAACACGCGGTCGCCGACTACGAAAGTAGCGGGTGCGATGCGCTGCTGGCTTATGGCGCGAGTCTTTCGCAGAACATTGCTCTTGAAGATTCCGCCGGTCGCGATCTCTGCAAATCGGCAGGCTCGCAAGCGCCGGGCAAGGGCTTCGCAATGCCTACCCGCATTATGGGGAGCCAGGTCGGTCTGCAATACATCTGGCGGGTTCCGGTTACCTCCGCGAGCGGGAGGCAATACGTTTTTCTGCTAAGCCGTCCTCACTTGCCAAGGAACTTCACTTGGTACCAGGATCTGCTGCATTTCGCGTTTCCGCAGCTTCCGGTGGCGATCGTAGTCGGCGGCCTCACTACATTTGTGCTTGTTTTGCTCTTTACCAGGCCGGTAGTGCGGCTTCGCAAGGCTGCTCGGGAACTGGCAATCGGAAACCTGCATGCCCGCGTGATTTGGCCTCGCTCGCAGGCGCGCAACTTTGCGGGTGATGAAATCGATGCCTTGATTCGCGACTTCAATCACATGGCGGAGCGGCTCGAGTCGCTCGTGGGTGCGCAAAAGCTTCTGCTCAGGGATGTTTCCCATGAGCTGCGGTCCCCATTGGCTCGACTCAGCGTTGCGCTCGAATTGGCCCGCGAAGATGCGGACCCTGCAACCACGCCGCACCTGGACCGCATTGAGCGCGAGACGGAGCGACTCAATCTGTTGATCGGCCAACTGCTCACTTTATCTTCGATGGAAGCGCTCGAGACGCTTGAGAATCTCAAGCCCTTCTCGCTGAATCGACTGATCGAGCGCATCATCCCGGACGCAGACTACGAAGCGCACCAGCGGCAATGTTCAGTGGCCTTTCACGCGGACGGCCAATGCATGATTCTGGGCAACGAGGAGTTGCTCTATCGGGCCATTGAGAATGTCGTGCGAAACGCAATCCGCTTTACCGAGTCCGGCTCCGAGGTGGAGATCAAGCTGGGGCTCACGTCTTCAAACGGCAATCGCCAGGCACAGATCGAAGTGAATGATCGCGGCCCTGGAATTCCGGAGAATGAGCTGGATGCCATCTTTCGCCCCTTCTATCGCGTGGATCACGCCCGCAGCCCGAATACAGGCGGGTTCGGCGTGGGGCTTGCCATTGCGGAGCGGGCGGTACGGTTACACAAAGCAGAGCTGGCCGCCTTCAATCGCAAAGGCGGAGGCGCGACCATCAGGATCAATTTGCCTGCCATTGGCAATGGGGACAGCGGAAGTCACGTTTAGAAGAAACTCGGACCGGCTCGTTGCCCACAACAGCAGGCGCGGAGAAGTTCGCTCAATGAATCGTCTTCGATTTCCGTTGCATGTAATCCATCAGTAGATATTCGCCCAGCGTGTCGGGAGTCGTGAAATAAGCTTTCCCTCTGCACATTTCTGACACTTTGTGTACGAATTGCACCAGTCCAAAATCTGACGCGAGCATAAAAGTATTGATCATCACGTTGGATCGCTTGCACCGCGCCACCTCTTCCAGCGTCTCGCTCACCACGAGAGGGTCGAGCCCGTATGCGTTTTTGTAAATCCTGCCGTCGGGCAACGTGAGCGCCGAGGGCTTGCCGTCAGTGATCATCACAATCTGCTTCATGTCCTTTCGCTGACGGGCAAGAATGCGCTGCGCGACGCGCAACCCTTCGCGCGTGTTGGTGTACCAGGGACCGACCTTGACCCGCGCGATCTGCGAAACCGGCATTTCTTCAGCCGAATCGTGAAACAGAACCAGCGAAAGTGAGTCGCCGGGATACTGTGTGCGAATAAGGTGCGAGAGCGCCATGGCAACTCTCTTGGCCGGCGTGAATCGGTCTTCGCCATACAGAATCATGGAATGCGAACAATCGAGCATGACCACCGTCGCACACGAACTTTGGAACTCGCTCTGATGCACGTGCAGATCAGCGTACTCCAGGTTGAGCGGCAGCTTTATGCCCTCGCGGGCGATGGCCGAGGTCAGTGTCGCGGTCGTGTCCAGGTTCAGCGTGTCACCGAACTGGTAGCGCTGCGACCCGCCGCTGGTTTCAATACCCGTGGCCCAGTAGCGCGTATCGTGGCGGCCATAATTGGACTTGCCGAGCGAGCCGAGCAGATCGCGCAACGTTTTGAAGCCCAGGAAATCGAGGCTCTTGTCGGTCACCTCAAAACGAACTTCGCCCTGCACATCGCCCACCTGCCCTCCTAATTGCGAGAAGCGGCCGGGATCCCTCGCATCTGAGGGCATTGAGATATAGTTTTCCTGCTCCATGCGGTTGAGGAGTTTATCAATCAACTCGTCCAATTTGCCTTCGGCAGATAGTTGATCGAGTTTCTCTTGCGTCATCTCGTCAAAAAAATCGCCCGCTTCCAATACGCGTCGTAGAGCCTCGCGCAGGTCGTCGAGGTTGTGATCGAACTCCTGAAAGCGCGCGTACGGGTCGCGAAAGCCGGAGTCGAGCAGGTAATCTGACATCGCCTGCAGCAGGTCTTCCATATCCATTTCAGAGGCCAGGTCGCCGGTGTATTTTGAATAGCGAACGCGCTTCATACGATACATCCCTCAGTTCTGAGGATTCCCTGCCGAGCTGGAATTAGCCGAAATCGCCGCTAGACCGCAACGAACATCAGTTCAACCCGCCGCGTCGCGGGCGCCGTGTCTGTGTCTGCCGCCAGTCTTCATAATCGAGTTCCGGTTCCGCGCGCTCTTGCTTGCGTGGTTTCTCCTGCGCTGCAAATCCGTGTTCTTCGCTGCGGCTAAGTCTGCGATGTGCCACCAGTCCTTCCAACAGAAACTCCGCCGCAGCAACAACTTTAGGGGGAGCATCCGACGCCTTCACCTCCAGCGGCGACAACTTTTCAAAGAGGCCTTGAATTTCTTTGAGGTCCGAAAGAGCGGTGGCCGCCGGCTGATTGTCATCGAGCTTCACCGTCCCGCCGAGGTTGAACCACAGTTCAATTTGCTCTGTATTCACGCCGGCAAAATAACGATCGTAGATTTTCCCAACCGCCGTAAGAATCAGCTCATGCACCACCGTGTCGGCCCCACGCATCTCGCCTTCGTATTCCAGCTCCAGCTTGCCGGTAATGCCGGGCATGGCTGCGTAGATATCACTAATGCGAGGCAGCGCAATCGATTCTCCGTTGATCAATGCCCGCCGTTCTGCATTGGAAACAACCAGCTCCATGGTGGCAATGGGTAGTCGTTGGCTCACTCCGCTGCGCTTGTCGACCTTCTTGTCTTCGCGCGCCGAAAAAGCGACCTGCTCCACAACTTCGCGCACGTATTGTGGGATCTCGATCGCCGAAGCGCCGCGTGCAGCCCATGCTTCCTGCGCGGTGATGGCCATACCGTCTTCGAGGGTCTCCGGGTAATGGGTGCGAATTTCTGATCCGATGCGGTCCTTCAGCGGCGTAACAATCTTGCCGCGCGCCGTGTAGTCCTCAGGATTGGCAGTGAAGACGAGGACAAGATCCAGCGCCAGGCGCACAGGGTAGCCCTTGATCTGCACGTCGCCTTCCTGCATGATGTTGAACAACGCAACCTGAATCTTGCCTGCCAGGTCCGGCAGTTCGTTCACAGCGAAGATACCGCGATTGGCGCGAGGCAGAAGGCCATAGTGCATGGTCAGCTCGCTGGAAAGATCTTCTCCACCGCGGGCAGCCTTGATGGGATCGAGATCGCCAATCAGGTCGGCCACCGTGACGTCGGGAGTTGCCAGCTTCTCCACGTAGCGCTCGTCGCGCGTCAGGTACGCGATGGGGGTAGCGTCTCCCCGTTCCGCAACCAGGTCGCGGCACCGTTTGCACAGCGGCACGTAGGGATTATCGCGAATCTCGCAACCTGCTATATAGGGCATTCGGTCGTCCAGCAGCGCGGTCAGGGCACGCAAAATGCGACTCTTGGCCTGGCCCCGCAATCCCAGCAAAATGAAGTTCTGTTTGGACAAGATGGCATTCACAATCTGCGGAACCACGGTGTCTTCGTACCCCACGATTCCGGGAAAAATCGTATCGCGCGCCTGCAGGCGAGCTATCAGATTGCGGCGCATCTCGTCCTTGATGGTCCGCCGCTTGAGAACAGTTTCGGAATACAAATTGTTGGTGCGCAGTTCCCCCAAAGTTTGGGGAAGAGGGTGAGCTGCAGGCATCGATGGCTCCTGTGGGCCGTCTTCTTACGCGAGCCGGCCGTATCTACAGTAGACGCGCGGCAGAGGCAATCGGGTGCAGGCGAACTTGCAACGCCTTCACGGCTGAATTCCCGTTGGCGTGATCCAGGGAAAGACGCTGTACCGGGTGACCTGCTCCGCACAGACTGAATATGGAAGCAGTATGCTCCCATTGGCCAAATTGCGAAAGCCCAGGGAAATCCTGAGTTCTGTTTAGCGGGATTTCCGGAGCCAATGTGTGATCGAAAAGGCGCTTGCAATCACGCAGAGCCCGATGAACACGACCATCCCCCACTCGAATGGCGTGGATTGGGCGACGCTCAGAATCTGGCTTCCGAACTTGATTGCCAAAATTGAGAGCAATGTGAAGCGAATGGCGCGGGCGAAGAAGTTGATGATGAGCAGGCGCCAGAGCGGATAATTCAAAGCCGAAGCGCCGGCAATTATGGTGGTGAATGGAAAAGGAGGCGGTGCCAACCCCGCCAGGGCAACTGCTACCCCGGAATGGCTGCCGACCCGATTCTTCATCTTGTCGTATCACTTTTTGCCTGCCAGTTTCTGGATGCCTTCTTCGCCCAGTTTTCGCGCGCCGAGCGCCAGCAAAAGGGCTCCCAAAGTCGATCCGCACGCGGCCGAAAGAACATAAAAGGCGAGCCCTTTGTGGTTTTGAGCCACGAGTCCAACCACGACAAAATCGTTGCCGAAGGGAAGCACAAGGAACGAAGAATCAAGCACGCCCATTGCCAGAGGACCAAAATATCCCAGATGGAATATGAATTGCAGGAAGGGCCTTACAAATTTCATCAAAGCTCCCTCGCATCAGGCGTTTAGTGCACATATGTAGGATTCAAAATCGAGGGTTCGCGTCCTTTTTGGAGCCGTGAGACCGTTCAGATGTATCTCGATCGATAGCGGGAAAATTGGGGCCGTTGCCGGGCGGAGACTCTGCGCACGAACTGAATACTGCATGACCGCGTCTAAAATACTGCGTCACCGCGTCTAAGAGTGGAAGGGCGACTTGAAGTCCGGGTATTTGAGCGACAAAAAATGACCACTAGGGCAATCGGATTCCGTATCGCCACCTACAACGTTCACAAGTGTCGCGGTTTCGATCAGAAGATCTCTCCCAAAAGGATCATTTCAGTCATTCGCGATCTCGAAGCTGACATTCTGTGCCTGCAGGAAGTTGTGAATGCGCCTGGAAATCAGCACACGCGCCCGCACAAATTCGACCAGGCGGGAGAAATCGCACGCGCATTCCCGGAGTATGCATGGGCCTTCGGAGCCAATCGCCCGCTTCGTGGCGGCGTGTATGGAAACATGACCATGACCCGCCTTCCCCTGCACAGCTGGCGGAACTACGACCTCACTCGTCCTCAAAAAGGCCGTGAAGAACGCGGCGTTTTGCAAACTGAAATTGAGTTCGCAAACGGCGAATGTCTCCATGTGTTCAATGTCCACCTGGGCACAGGCTTCATGGAGCGCCGATATCAGGCCAAACAATTGTTAGGCCCCCGGGTGCTCGGCCAGCCGGAGATCAATGCGCCGCGCATTGTGCTTGGCGACTTTAATGAATGGACGCAAGGGCTGACCACCAAACTTCTCCTCGACAGCTTCCAAAGTTTGCGGCAGCAACATGCGCGGCGCATTCCTCGCACTTTCCCAGGAATGCTGCCGTTTTTGAGCCTGGACCATTGCTACTATGACCCTCCGCTGAAACTTGCGGATACCTGGCTCTACCGGGCGCGCAAAGCTCTTCTCGCCTCAGATCACCTGCCTCTTGTGGCGGATTTTCAAATTGCCCAGGGCGCCGCATAGAACAATGCATCCGGATGCGGAACACGGTCCCAAGTCAGTCCAGCCGCGTGCATCGAGAATGTATCTCCTGCTTGCGCGCTACAAGCAAACGAAGAAAAAAGTAGAATGATTTGGTACTCTATCCTGAATCGAAAACGGCCTGTGCGATCCGCGTACCTCTCGACCTCTTTGCCTCATGAATGACTCTTAATGAACGTCCTGGTTTTCACGCTCGTGGTTTGGGCTATGTCGACAATCGCGGGCTTTCTCGGTGCGCTTACCGGCCTTGGCGGCGGCGTAGTGGTCGTGCCGCTGCTGGCGCTCGCGCTGGGCGTCGATATCAAGTACGCCATCGGTGCATCGCTCGTTTCCGTGATTGCCACTTCATCCGGCGCGGCGGCAGCCTATGTGAGAGAAGGCTATTCCAACATCCGTATCGGTATGCTGCTTGAAATTGCCACGACTCTGGGAGCGCTCCTCGGAGCCTTTCTTACGGCATACATCGGCACCCATGCAATCGCTATTATCTTCGGACTTGTGCTTATCCAGGCTGCATATCAGACCATCTTTAACTCGACGCCCGATTCCGCAGCCGCTGTCGAGTCAGACGCCCTTGCAAAGAAGTTGAGGCTCCGCGGTACCTATCCAGTGAATGGACGTCGTCAGGAATATGGAGTACGTAACGTTCCGGCGGGATTTGGCCTGATGTTCGGCGCGGGCACACTCTCAGGATTGCTTGGGATCGGCTCCGGAGCAGTGAAGGTCATTGCCATGGATCGATTCATGAAGATTCCTTTCAAAGTGTCCACCACGACCAGCAACTTCATGATCGGAGTCACTGCCGCGGCCAGCGCCGGCGTCTACCTCAGTCGTGGGTATATTGACCCGCGCGTCGCGATGCCGGTGATGTTAGGGGTGCTTGGCGGAGCTTTTCTGGGAACCAAGGTTCTCATTCACGCTCCCGTCCGGACGCTGAGGATAGTCTTTGCGGTCGTGATTCTGCTGCTCGCGATTGAAATGATCGTGAGCGGTTTCACCGGAAAGGTGTAATAGATATGGATGACCGCCGTCTCGAAACGATGATTGGCAATCTCCTCCGAGCCGGCGTGTTGCTCGCTGCCGCAGTGGTATTGGCAGGGGGCACCTTATACCTCGTGCAGCACCACTCCGATAAAGTCAGCTATCGAACTTTTGTCGTCGAATCGCAAAGCCTGCGCACGCTGTCTGGAATCGTGCACTCTGCAGCGCATCTTCAAAGCGAGGGATTGATTCAGCTCGGGCTGCTGCTTCTGATCGCCACACCCGTTGCTCGGGTAGCCATGGCAGCCATCGGCTTTCATCTTGAGCGAGACCGATTGTATGAGGTAGTAAGCCTGATCGTGCTCGCAATTCTCGCATTCAGCCTCATGCACGCGAGTTGAACGAGTCAAAAAACACTAGGCCAGATCACCGCCTTTGCCGATATCCATCGACGGCGAAATCGGATTGCGCTCATCAATGTATTCCGCAATCACCTGATCGAGTATGCCTTTTGCTTCAAGGATAAATTCCACAGCGTCACGTCCCGCGCCGTAGCCACCGGAGTTTGGAGTCACATAGTGCGCCTCGGCTTTCACCTGCGCCCGTGCATTCGCAACGGCCACGGCAAACCCGCATTGGCGCATCACCGGCAGGTCAATTACGTCGTCACCCACATAAGCGATTTCGTCCAGCGTGACGCCCTCTTTTGCCATGATTTCGCGCACCGGCTTCATCTTGAAAGCCTGCCCCATGTAGACAAACTCGAGCTTCAGATCGCGAGCGCGGGTGGCTACCGTTTCGCTCACACGCTTGGTGATGACCCCGCATTTCATGCCGCCGAGCCGCGCCAGTGAAATGGCTGTGCCGTCGTGTGCGCTGTAGCCCTTGGCCTCCATCATGGTGGACGAATGAACGCCGAATCCAACCTTCCCCTCATGCTGAGACAGATGCGCTTGCGTCTCGGAACTGCTTGACGTTGAGCTAGGCGCCGGGACCAGCCAAATGGTGCCGTCAGTTAGAACACCGTCAACGTCGAATAGTATGATCTTGATGCGGCGCGCGCGATCCTGTGCAGTCAATGGCATGACTCGATATTAAATGTGGCGGCGACGGATCCAAATGCGGGAAAAGAGAAATGGACGCGAAACAACCAGAAGACGATCTGCAGGCAACGCAGGCCCTGGAACCCGAAGACTTCTACTTCGATGGACCCAACATGGTGTTTACCTCGGTCTATCACCTGAAGCGGGGCTACTGTTGCCGCTCGGGCTGCCGTCATTGCCCGTACAGTGAGGCCGAACCAGGTCAACTCCCTATCGCAGAGAACACGCCGGGCTAGGGCCTGCTAACACTACTGGCCCTAAATTACGTGCCCCTTTGGCAGAATCATCAATTGGGGAATGCGCACGTGGGCGGGTTGCTCAAGGATAAATAGAACCATGCGTGCAATGTCGTCCGGCTCCAACGGCTCGGCAACGCCCAACAACTCCGCCGGGGGCACTTCCCACCGGTCGTGAAGGCCAGTTCGGACCAGCCCTGGCTCGATGCACGATATCTGCACATCCGTCTTGCTCAGTTCCATACGCAGCGCTTCTGACAGCGCTTCGATCGCATACTTGGTCGCAGCGTAGGCGCCCACGGTAGGACGCACTTTTTTGCCCAGGATGCTCGATGTGTTCACCAGGTGGCCATGGCCCTGCTCGCTGAAGTGCTTCAGGAAGGTATACGCGATACGGAACGCCCCTTCGACGTTCACGCGCACCATGGTGCAGACGCGTTCGATGTCAATGGTCTCGATCGTCCCGGCCTCAAGCAATCCACCGTTATTGAAGCACACATCACAGCGGCCGAACCGCTCAAGAGCAGCAGCCAGCAGGGTCTTGGGCATACACTCTTCCAGCAGGTTACCCGCCACCACAGTACATGGCCCGTCAAGCTGGGATCCGAGAGCGGTCAGCTTCTCCATGGAAGGAGCTGTGAGAACCAGCGAATACCCCGCCTTGGAGAGCGACTTCGCGATTGCCGCGCCGATCCCGCCCGTGGCGCCCGTGATGACTGCAACTCTTCCTGTGTCGTTCCTCTCCATACCGCGATTCGCCCCACCTCTTGCACATTTTAGGGGTTCACGAGTGAGCTCGATCACTGTTTCCCGGAGGGGGAATTCGGTTCGATACTAGCGGCCGCCGGCGGCGCAGCAGGGGACGCCGCAGCGGGCTCGCGGACCAGCACTACAAATCGCGGAAACGCGAAGCTGCCCCCCGCATCGTCGACCACGTTCAACTGGCCCACATAGGGGCCCGGCTTCAGGCCCGACAGCGGCACATCCAGCTGAATCGAAACCGCGTCCCGGCCTTCCACGTTGATCGCCCTGGCCTGAACCAGCGGCGTCTCGTAAACCTTCACCGATCCCTGGATGAGTTCAAGACTGCTTAATAAATCAATGCCAGCTTTCGTTCCTTTGGGGTGGTTGTCCGCGAGTTTCTCGCGCGATGGATCGTACACCTCGTAGAGCAGATAAAGGTGTTGATCGTTGCGAAAAACGTGGCTGATGTTGGGCACATACTCCTCGCCGTCGCGGACCAGGGGAGAATCCTTCTTGCTGGTGCGGCGCTGCGAGGCCAGCACGATTGAGCTCATCTTGAGCGGCATCTTCTTCATCTCAGGCAGCACGATGTCCGCCTCGAACGATCCCATTCGGCCGGTCTGATTTTCGCGCACCACAAATTTCAGATGATATTTGCCCGGCGGCAGGTTGAAGCTGGTGGTGTATTCAATGTTCTTTTGTCTCGCCTGCAGCGAAGGATCCAGATTCAGCTTCACCGTTTCACGCGCATTGCCGATGGGCCGCTTGACCTCGTCGATGACTTCGCCAATAATGTCGAGCGTTGCCTTGTCTTTGTCGCCGCCCTTGATAAACGGAATCTGCGAGCCGGGCACGATGATCGAAACCGGCACATAGAATCGATTGTCGTCGAAACGGAAGTACATGGCATCGAGATACACAGCCATATCCGTCGCGGGCAGATCGCTGGCCAGTTCCTCGTCCAGCTCGCGCTCGCGGTCTTCGCGGCCTGAATGCTTGAAGTCCGCCGGCGCATAATAACCGGGCCTGTATTCGATCTTCGCGCCGGGCCGGTCAACCTTGATCGTCAGCTTGCGATACTTGCCATCGCGTGCGAAGTCTGTCGAGTGGAATCCGATCGCATAGTAAGCCGATGTGTCGTGCTGCACCTGCGCGAAGGCTGGAGCGAAGTCATTGGAGTCAAAGAACGCCTTCCCGCCGGTGTCGGAACTCAGCGTCGCCATTACTTCCTGGGTCGCGAAGTTGGCATTCATGTTATTCGTCAGTGCGCCGCCGTTATAAGCGCCTGACCCGCGCAAGCTGCCGGTGGAAGCATCGCCCAACGGCGAAATCGCCTGCAGGCCGCGCGTATCCACGCTGTAAATGGATAGGTTGGCGCGCACCGCCGAGTTAATCGCTGCCCGCAGAGACGCCTGGTTCTCTATGCCGTCGCGCGAAATGCCGCCGGAAAAATAGAGCAGCGATTTCTTCTCCGTAATTCTTTCTAGCGACTTCGAGACCGCCCGCAGCGCGAACAGTTCGCGGTCGGTATTGATGTCGTTGTATTCACTCTCGTCGGGCGTGTAGCTCGTAGCATCCTCCACCTGGTTCGAGTTGGCATTGGCGCCCTGCGTAAATCCCTGGCCCTCGGTTCCGTTGTAAGCGCCCACCTCGTTGATCAATGCATTTTTGTCGGCGGTAAAATCCTGGTCAACGTTGAGCGCGTCCCCCAGCGACACCAGCGCCACAAGGTCGGCTGCCTGCATCTTCGTCCGAAGGAATGCCTGCGCCGCTTCAACGCTGCGCTCCAGGTCCTCGGGCTGCATCGATGTCAGATCGAAGAACATGACGATCAGCCGGTGATTGCGCAGGTCTTCAGGCCGCGCAACGACAACGGCCTTGGTTCCTGGGCCGGTTGTGCCGGCTGCCAACCCGCTCACTGTCGCCTCGTTCAGCGGCTTGGCCATGTCCACGCTTTGAAAATCGAAAGTGGAGATCTGCTGCTGCTTGCCGTTCTCGTAAATTTTAAAGTCACTCTGCTTGAGCCCATGCACAAACTCGCCTGTCTTCGCGTCGCGCACCACCACGTTCGTCAGCACCAGTTCGGCGTTTTCTTTCAGCACGAATCCGCCCTGGGGCGTTGAGGAAACCTGGCCGGCAGATGATTGCCCCGAATTCTGCGCGTGCACGAACGGTGCGCCCGGCTCGATCAGTGCCAGCGCCATGCACCCCGCAACCATCCTACGCAGCCAACCTGCCATTTGATTCCTTCTCGCCCGCTAACTTGCTGACTTACTCACTTACTAACTAGAACCTGAACCTGGCGATAAACTGAAACGATCGCATCGATCCGACTGAAGTAACTTGCCCAAAGCTTGGCGAAGCGACGTTGGTGTCTACGCCGGAATATTGCACCGTGTTGAAGACGTTATCGAGGGTGGCGCGTATCTCCATGCTGCGCGTCTCACCCAGTTGCATCGTCTTCGAGAGCGACATGTTGTTCTGAATGGTGCCCGGCCCGGTAATCGAATTCCGCGGCGAAGTGCCGAAGACACCGCACGGAAAGCTGGAACTGGACGCAGGCTGCTGAAATGCGGCTGGGTTAAACCAGCGCTTCAGCGATCCCCCTCCGGCCGTGGAGGAAGCGCCGGACACAAAATCGGGGCGAAGCGTCCCCGCCGTGCCGCAACCCACGCTCGCCACCTCGGCCGCGTAATACGGATTGAGCGGCGTTCCGGTTGCAAATGTGAAGGTGCCAGAGACCGAGAATCCCTCAAGAACATGCGAGGGCTTGCCCGCAGTGAACCACCGCTTGTCCTGCCCAAAGGGCAACTCGTACAGATAGGTTCCGCTTACTTTGTGCCTCTGATCCAGGTTGCCGTTCGCCTCTTCGGCATTCAGATTCTGCCAGTTCTGCGCACCCACGCTTGCAGTGCCGCCCTCCGAGCCCGCGTTGTCGATCAGGTGGGAATACTGGTAATTCGCGCCCAAAGCAATGCCGCTGGAGAGTCGTTTATTCACGCGCAGCGACCCTGCCGAGAACTTCGAAAATGCCACCGCCTGATCGTAGTTGAAAACCAGGTTTGCCGGGTTCGTGTTAGGGCTGCTGGCCGTAGCACGCGGCGCGCTCGTAATGTCGAGATGATTGCCCTTAGACCCGTTGTAGCCAAGATTCATCACGATGCCCCACGGCAACGTCTTTTGCACATCGAGATTCCAAACCTCGACGTAAGGCAATTGATAGTGCGGATCGAGAGCGTAGTTACCCGTCGTGTTCGGCGCCGGAAATCCCTGTCCGAGTGTCAGGCAACCGGAAATCGAGTTGCGTGCGCACGCCGATGTCGGCAGGCCATTCGCTGTCGCTTCCTGGTTAGTCTGTTCGTTTGCAAAGGGGGGCTGATGCGCCATGGTCGTCGCAAACGTGGCGTACTGACCCACCGTATAGTTCATGCCAAAGCCAGCGCGAACGACTGTCTGCTTGGGCAAGCGCAGCGCCAGCCCTAGCCGCGGCGCAAATGCGGTTCGAAACGGAAAGACCAGCGAACCCGGCAGACTTCCACTAAACGGTCCGATCCCTCCCGCCTGCACCTCGGTCGTACCGGTAAACCCACTGGTGGGGTTTGTATCCACGTCGGCCAAGTGCCCGTACTTCTCTGTGTATGGCGCAAAGAACTCGTAACGGACTCCATAAAGCAAAGTCAGTTGAGGCAGCACGCGCCAGTCATCCTGGGCATACGCATCGAAGATATTGTCGCGGAGATAGCTCTTGCTCACAGCTGAATCCAGAGTGGTCTCCTGCGGCAACCCCAGCAGAAGATCCGCAAGCGACGAGCCGCTGGCACGGTCCTGGTTCGCGTCTTCCGTAAACAATCCTGAAAAGATAAAAGTTCCGGTGGCATTCGAGCTGGACAAAAAGTCGTGGTGAACACGGCGATAATCGCCGCCAAAGCGCAGGTTGTGCTTGCCGTGAATCCAACTAAACGTCTCAGAAACAGCAATGGTTTGCGCCAGGGAAAGATTCGGCTGCTGCTCGCTGAGCCCTTGTATATTGCTGAGCTGCACATCCGGGAGCCCATGGTTCAGCGCTGTCGTATTGAGCGGGTTGCCGTCCGGTCCCAGGATACCGATCTCCGTTGCAATATCGGGGCCGTTTGTGAAGAAGTTCGTCGCCTGGCTGTGGACGCGATTCCAACTCACATTGGAGATGCTGGTGAACTTGTGATAGCCCACCGTGTAGCCGGCTTGCACGGAGTTCGAATCGGATGAGGTCTTGCCCCCCAACTGCGGGAAGATATTCACATTGTCTGACGCCGTGTGGCTCCAGTTGTAGTTGGCGTTGATGCTTTGACGCAGAGCCTGACTCTGCTGCGCTCTGCGCCCGCCGCCCCCTCCGCGACCGCCAAGCCCGAAGGGGCTCGCATTTGATCCGATGCCGCGCATGTAGCGGACACCGCCCTGGGTCGTGTTTGATTGCGCTGTCGACAACAGATGATAGTTCTGCACGGTTCCAGGCAGGTTCGCTTCGGGAAAATACTTCAACAGCGCCGTCGCCTGGGGCACGATGCGCGCAGGTGGAATCACGTTGACGTTGCCGTTGGAGGTGAATTGCTGAAGAGTGGTGGGATCGTAAATCGGCGGAGATCCGGCCGCAGAAAAATCGCCGGCCCGCTCCGCATCGGTTGGCACCGTTGCATATTCGTCCAGCGGGCTTGACGTGCGCGTGCCGGAGAAGGAAAGAAACATGGTGTCCTTGCCGCTCGGCTTGGTGAGTCCCGGAATGTAGGGCGAACTCATAAAAGTCAGTCCGAAGCGGTTGGAGCCGGATTGCAGGCTGCTCCTGCGGCTGACCGCGAAGAGAAAATGGCTCTGCATTCAGCGCGGAATTGCTGCCAGTCCAAAAGATCGCGCCGTGAGGCTGGCCGGGATTGAAGCCGCGGAAGTTGCGCATCCCACCACCCCTGCCTCCAAATCCGCCTCCGCCGCCGAATCCTCCGCCCAAACCGCTGCCGCCAAAACCACCGGGCCCTCCGAATCCGCCACCGCTAAACAATCCGCCGCCACCAGCGAAGTTACCTTCGCGCCCGCCATTTTGTGCGCGCATTGTCTCCATTGCATCGCGCAATCGATCCATGTCCACGCCGGCCAACGGACTTACTGCGCCCGCTTGACCGCTGATCGCCACAGAATCTGCGCTGAAGTCCTGGTTGCCGGCGATGGAGGGCAGTGATGCGCCGCTTGTTCCGGCAGCGCCGCTCTGCGTGTCGATACCCGAATCCAACGCGCTTACCAGATTCAAGCTTTGCGCTCCGTTGCCCACAAGTTGTCGCAACACTTGCTCCGCCTGCGAACCTGCTCCCTGCTGTTGCTGTTCCTGCGCGGCAGCGCGTGAGGCCAGCATCAGCTCAAAATTGACGGTCTGATCGTGATTGGAAGCATTCAGCAGCGCTTCCTGACCGCCGGCGGCAAAAGCCGCGAACTGCGTCCGGATCACGTAGCGGCCATTTTGCGGAATGATCAACGACCATGCGCCAGTGATGTCGCTCGTCGTGGAGTAGCGTTTGCCCGTGAGAGTGTTCTGCGCGGTAACGGTCACGCCCGGCAGCGGGATGTTGCCGCTCTTCACCACGCCGTGCAATCTTCCGCCGGCAATTGCGTCTGCGGGCTTCGATGGACTAGCGGGAACAATCGAGGACGGCGAAGCGGGAGGTGTGGAGGGCGGAACGGTAGTCTGCCCCCATGCCGAAATGCCGGTCACGATGACACTTGCCGCAACTGTCCATCGTGTGGCCGCTCGTCGCATGGATTCTCCCAGGGTTTTCGTACTCGTACTCATTCAGACGAGTGACTGACAGTGAAGGTTTACCCTTCTGGCCGTTTGAGGTCCAATGTAAACTCAAGTATGACCGCATCGGAGCCGGATACACATAGCGTTGAGATCGCGGAAATCTCCGCAGCTTCTCCTGACACAATCCTGAACGAAGCACGAGCGCTCCTGCTCGAATACGGCCGATTCGTTATCGCCCAGCCCGGTGCAGCGCGTTTCTGCTTCGGCACTCTCGAAAAAGAAGCCGCTGGTCTTCCGCTGAGCTATCAAGAACAGGACGGCGGCTGCTTGCTGGCCCGTGTGGAGCGCGAGCCTGCGGGCTTTGTCGCCTGGCGCCGTCTGTCTGCCGCAGTCGCGCCCAATGCCTGCGAACTCAAACGCCTGTGGGTTCGCCCCAATGCGCGCGGCCTCGGATTGGGCCGGGCGCTGACGCAGCGCACGCTCGATCGCGCCGCCGAGGCTGGATACAAGGCCGTCTATCTCGACACCGCACCCGCCTCCATGGCTTCAGCTTACCGCTTGTACCTGCAGATGGGCTTTGCTCCTTGCGCTCCCTACAACGACAATCCGGTGGAAGCGCTCGAATACATGATGAAGCGGCTCTGACGGTTGCGCTCTTTCCCGCTTCAAATCAAAGGCGTAACACAGATGTGGCGTCCGGAGTGATTTCCCTTGCATTCTGATCGGGTGCGTGTTAACTCTGGAGCCAATACCCTTCTGGTTGCTACCGAGGAAGTAACCCCCGGTAGCACGAAATCAGGACATCCCATGATGAAAATTGGCACCACGATTCGTGCGCACCGGCTGCAAAAAGGCCTCTCGCAAGGCGATATCGAAAAAAAGACGGGGCTGCTGCGCTGTTACCTCTCACGTGTTGAGAACGGACATACCGTGCCTTCGCTCGACACGCTGTCGAAAATTGCCGTGGCGCTCGACCTGCCCATCGCGCAATTTTTCGCAGAAGACTCGGTAGGCCATCAGTTCAACACGCAACGCCTCACCGACGACGAGTTGCGGTTTCTCACCCAGATTCGCCGCTACTCCACCAACCTGAACGAGAGCGACCGAAAACTGCTGCTCGCAATGGTCAAAAAGTTTGCTGCTACAGCAGTTGTCCGGTAGTTGCCGCATTGCGGCCGCCATGTTGGAATCGCTCTAAACGTCGTTCCCTAAATGAAAGAGCGGCTCTACGCCGTGGCCGCCATTCAGCAGGGCCTGCTCTTCATGCTGCTCAAGTGGCTTGTAATTCTGCGCTACATCCATCGCCAGGCGGAAGTATTTCTCATCTCCCGGCGGAATCGCCGCCGTGATGGGATGGCCCAACGTCCAGCGCAGGCCCATTGACGCTTCCTGCGGAAATGCTGCCGGCTGATACCAGCACTTGGGCTCAGGGTGCTGCTGTCTTCTCGGCGGCCGGCCAGACGGTCTTCGCCATGCTCTTCAGGCACAGGATCCCCATCTTCTTTTCCTGCGCCTTCTTCAGAATTTGCGGACCAAAGCCGGCCTGCGAAACCAGCACCCAATTGAGCGGAAACAGAATCGTATCGAAGTTGTAGCGGTCCATCGCCGCCACCGCGGTTTCCGCGGAATGCACCGAAAAGCCGATGTAGCGGATCTTGCCTTCCTTCTTCGCCGCTTCCATGGTCTCCATCGCGCCGCCCGGCCCAAGAACCTTGTCCAGACTCCGCCATTTTCGTGAGCGCGTGAAATTGATAGAGATCGACGTGATCGGTCTTGAGCAGGCGCAGCGACTCTTCAAGCTGCTTGCGCGAGTCGTCTTTCATCCGGCCTTCTGTCTTGCAAGCCAGAAAGCAATTCTTGCGATAGGGAGCCAGCGCCGGCCCCAGCCGCTCCTGCGCGTTGCCGTAGCTTGGCGCAACGTCGAAGTAGTTGACCCCGCGATCCACGGCCTCGGCCACAATATTTGAGGCTTCGCCGGTGGTCTCATCCATCACTACGATGCCGCCAAAGCCAATGATCGAGAGTTGCTCGCCGGTCTTGCCCAGGGTACGGCGCGCGATGGGATTGGAAGGGGTCTTCGCCGACGCGTGAATCTGGTTGACGGACGCCACTGCTGCGGCGCTTAGGGCGGCTTGCTTAATGAATTCGCGGCGTTTCAAGGATTACCTCCAGGGGTTGGAATGGCAGCTCGCGTTTGAAGATTCTTGTTGCACAGACGGGACTAACGCCATGCGGGTTTCATCCCGCCACATGCGAAAGGAAAACTCCGAACAGCACCAGCACACCCACCACAACCGCGATGGCAATGCGGATACGCGATTGAAAGAGGGAACGCGGTGAGCCAAGGCGAGGCACCATGGGCGCCGCAAAGAGCAGGCCGCAGGCGAAGCCGCCAAGATGAGCCATGTTATCGATACTGATTCCGGAACCGATCATGCGCGTGCCAAAACTGATCGAGAATCCAATGACCAGGTTGATTGCCGCAAAATAAATCACCGATTTGCGCAGCTTGCGCAGTTCAAAAGGCGGCACAGGCAATCGGGGAGACTTGAGCAGGACAATCAACGCTCCCGCAATGCCAAAAACAGCTCCGGAGGCGCCTGCTCCCGCTGGAAACACTCCAAAGTCGTGATACTTCGCCCAGTCTCCGGAGTACCACCACCAGCTCACAAACGTCGACAGCAGGTTGCCCGCTGCGCCAGTGAGGATATATACCGCCACCACACCCACAGAGCCCATCAGCGGCTCGGCCAGCAGGGCAAGGTTCCAAAGGCACCACATGTTGAGGGCGATATGGAGAAAACCTACGTGGACAAACATGGCGGTGACAATGCGCCACCATTGACCACCGATCAGTACCTCGCCTGCCCGGTCTGCCCCCCACTGCATCAGTTGATCGATCGTGGGGCTCGTGGGACTGACCTTGTGCGCCACCATGCCCAGGTAAACCAGGCAGTTGATGCCGACCAGGATGTAAGTCGCGGGCGATCGGAGCCACGATGGAGCTGGCCGCCGCCGCACAGGCTGCTGCACGGTATACCCGGAGCCGGGAGGCAGGATCTCCGGCTCCAACCCCGTCTCCCCCCGCATTGAGATTTGATCGGGCGACGGAGAACTCCCATACCCACGCGCGAGTCTCTGTTCCGGTGGTGGCGGAGCGGAGGGATAGCTTCCCATGAATTCATCGTAATGCATTTGCCGAAGCGTAACTGTGCCTAACGCCCGGGGTTGCGTCCCGCCGGGAGTGCTTGTACCAAAATGCGGTCGCATAGCGAGCGCCTCGTCACGAAGCCGAAGCAGTCAGCCGTTGTAGTCTGTTGAGTGGTCTTCGCCGCTTGCGGCCGACAATTGGCTGCACTGGCGCGGGAACCGGAGGAGAACGAATACTGTGAGTGCGGAAAAACGGATTCGGCGCGCGCTGCTCAGCGTGACAGACAAGACAGGTCTGGTTGACCTCGCGAGGGTGCTGGCAGGCTTTGGCGTGGAGTTGGTCTCAACCGGCGGGACGGCGCGCGCATTGCGCGAGGCGGGGTTGAAGGTCGAGGACATCAGCGACCTCACTGGCTTTCCGGAGATGCTGGATGGCCGCGTCAAGACACTGCATCCAAAGGTCCATGGCGGCCTTCTCTACATTCGCGGCAACCGCGAGCATGAGGCCGCCGTCGCCGCGCACGGCATTCAGCCCATCGATATGGTCGTGGTCAATCTCTACGCCTTTGAAAAAACAGCCTCCCAGCCTGACGTTGCTTTCGGGCATCTGATCGAAAATATCGATATCGGCGGCCCTTCCATGGTGCGTTCCGCCGCCAAGAATTTTGAAGACGTTGCCATCGTCACCCGCGTGTCGGATTACCCCGATCTCATTCTGGAGATGAAAAGCGCCAACGGCGCCCTGAGCCGGGAAACCCGCTGGCGGTTGGCTCGGCAGGCCTTCTCCCTTACTGCCGCCTACGACACGGCCATTGCCAATACGCTTGACCAGATCGCGGCCCACGGAGATACGGCCCCCGCGCCCGATGCCTCCGCTTCCCCTGACACCACCGCTCTGCCCACAACGCTGCGCATCAACCTGCCGCTCGCGCAGTCTCTGCGTTACGGCGAAAATCCCCACCAGCGGGCAGCTCTTTATTCTGACGGCACCGGCCTCGGTGTCGCAGGGGCTCATCAACTTCAGGGCAAGGAACTCAGCTTCAACAACCTTGTCGATCTTGAGGCCTGTTGGGAGTTGACGCAGGAGTTCGACGAGCCCATGGTCGCCATCATCAAGCACACCAATCCCTGCGGCGCGGCCACCGGCAATAGCATTTTCGAGGCTTACACGAAAGCATTGGCTTGCGATCCGGTTTCGGCATTCGGCTCCGTCATTGGAATCAATCGCCCAGTTGACGGCTACGCCGCCGAAGAGATCGCCAAGCTCTTTGTTGAGGCGATTGCCGCCCCGTCTTTCACGCCGGAAGCCCGTGAACGCTTTGCCACCAAAAAAAATCTGCGCCTCGTCGAGGTTCACTCCGCCCCCCCGCGGCCGGTGGTCAAACACGTCTCAGGAGGCTTGCTTTTGCAGGATGCCGATACGGCGCGGATCACCGAGGGTGAATTGAAAGTCGTCACATGGCGCCCGCCAACGGCCGAGGAACTGCGCAGTCTGATCTTTGCCTGGCGCGTCTGCAAACATGTCAAGTCGAACGCCATTGTCTATGTCCGCGACGGCCAGACGGTGGGCATCGGCGCCGGGCAAATGAGCCGCGTGGACGCAGCCCGTTTCGGCGCGCAGAAGGCAGTTTTGCCGCTGCAAGGCACTGTAGCCGCTTCGGATGCCTTTTTTCCCTTCCCTGACGGCCTTGAAGCCGTTGCCAAGGCCGGAGCCACCGCGGTCATTCAGCCGGGCGGATCGGTGAAAGACCTGGACGTAATTGCTGCCGCCGATAAGCTGGGCATTGCCATGGTTTTCACCGGCATTCGCCACTTCCGGCACTGAGCCCACAAGGCTTCTGCAGAGCTGGCGCTGAGGATAGGTTTGCCCTTGCATCCCCTCGCTCGCCAGAGCCTGGTCGGGCGGTATCACTCGGCTGCCTGCGCGAAAATGCGGCAATCTGGCGCGCAACTGCGACCAATCACGGGTAAAATCGTCTTTAAGGAAGGTAGGCAGGCCCGGCCACCTGCCCGCGGAGTCCTTCTGCACTCCGGGACGAGATCACTCACAGCACCCGGCCCGAAAGGCATGGAATCCTCAAGAATGATGAATTTAAAACATAGTTTGGTGCCCCTCTGGCTTTCTTTTGCCGCGGCATCTCTCGTTTTGCTGCCCACATCGAATGCCTGCGCCCAAAGTGCTCCTGCAAAGCCAACGTCTGGCAGTGCAGCTCCCGCCAAACCTGCGGCCGATGCCGGCTCGCGTGAGGCGGATCGCGCCAAGTCGTACTTCCATGCGGCCATGGCCGATATCTATGAAGAGGAAGCCGCCGCTTCGGGCAAACCTGAGTATGTGACGCACGCCATTGAGGAATACAAGGACGCGCTCAACGCCGATCCCGGTTCCGCGGAGTTGAGTGACGCGATGGCTGAGCTCTACTTCCGCACCGGCAAGGTGCACGAGGCTGAAGCCACCGCCCGGGGCCTGTTGAAGACCTCTCCTGATAACATCGACGCGCACAAGCTTCTGGGGAGGATTTATCTCCGCCAGCTCAGCGAGGCGCAGAACGCCGTGTCATCTTCCTCCCCCAGCGGCAATGTGCTCGACCAGGCCATTGCCGAATACGAAAAGATTATTGCGCTGGAGCCGAAGGACGTTGAAGACCGGATGGTCCTCGGCCAGCTTTACACCGTTAAGCACGAGCCCCAGAAAGCTGAAGACCAGTTTAAAACTGCGCAGAATCTCGACCCGGATTCAGAGGACGTGGTGCTGAACCTGGCCCGCCTCTATGCCGAGAGCGGCGATGTGGAACATGCGGCAAAGGTGATCGAAGCGGTCCCGGAATCAGATCGCACAACCAAGATGGAATTCGCGCTGGGAGCGGCCTACGAACAGTTGAAGCGGTCCAAGGATGCAATCGCCGCTTACCGCCGCGCCGCCGATCTTGAGCCGGGAGAGACGCGCACCATGGGCGCTCTTGCTCAGGCTCTTCTCAGCGATGACCAGCTCGATGCCGCCCTCAAGGAGTATCGCGATCTGGCCGATGCCGACCCCGACGACACCAGCACGCTGATTCACATCGGCGAGATTCAGCGCCGCCAGGGAAAGTATGAAGATGCGCTGACGACTATCAAGAAAGCGCTGAAAAAGGACCCGGACTCGCTCGAAGCCGGTTATAACGAAGGCCTGCTCCTGGATGTGCTGGGCCGCTACGACGAGGCCACGCAGGTCTACGAGCACATGGTCGACCTGACCTCACACGCCAATGGGGCCTATACCAGCGAAGAAAAGAATAATCGCGGCATCTTCCTTGAACGGCTCGGCGGTCTCTATCACGAGCAAAACAAGGTGGACCAGGCCATCGCCACCTACCAGAAGATGATCGATCTGGGAGGGGACCAGGCGCTGCGTGGCTACCAGGGTGAGGTTGACACTTATCGCGATGCCAAGATGTTCGACAAGGCCATTGAAGTTTCTCAAAAGGCTGTCGCCGCGGATCCAAAGAACTCCGATCTGAAGCTCATGCTGGCCGGCGAATTGGCTGACGACGGAAAAGCCGACGAAGGCCTGGCAATGGCCAAAGGCCTGTTGAACAACAGCGACAAGGATCGCGTGGTGTGGCTGACCCTGGCCCAGATTGATACTCGTTTGCGCCGTTGGAAGGACGCCGAGGAGTCGCTGAACAAGGCCGACGAGCTGACCACCAAAAAGGATGACAAGGTCTATCTGCTCTTTCTTCGCGGTGCCCTGGCCGAGCGGCAAAAGCACTTTGATCCTGCCGAGCAATACTTCCGCCAGGCCCTCGACCTCGACCCATCCAATGGAATGGTGCTGAACTACCTTGGTTACATGCTGGCCGACAAAGGCACCAAGCTCCCTGAAGCGCTCAAATTGATTCGCAAAGCGGTCGAGCAGGAACCGATGAACGGCGCCTATCTCGATTCACTCGGCTGGGCCTATTTCAAGCTCGGACAATATGAGCTCGCTGAGGAAAATCTGCGCCAGGCTGTCGAACGCGACCAGACCGATCCCACGGTCCACGACCATTTGGGCGACCTGTACGAGAAAACCGGCCGCATCCGTCTGGCCGCCACACAATGGGAGCTTTCCCTGGCGGAGTTCTCCAAGTCCTCCTCTGCCGATGTGGAGCCTTCTGAGGTTGCCAAGCTGCAGCACAAGCTCGAAGAGCGCCCGGGTGAAGCTGGCCAAGGAAGAAAACATCACCGGGCCTCCCAAGCCGGAATAACCCCCCATACACGGTGCAGAGTTTCAAGAACAGTAAAACGGCGACCTGCTCCACCTGGAGAGGTCGCCGTTTTTATCTCGGGCCGCCAAGGTAGCGGTGCTCCGACGCGCCCTTATTTCGCCTGCGCCGCCGCGGCCGTGTAAGTGTCGATGTTGATCTTGTCCACCAGTGTGGTGCCGGTGTCTACAAACACCGGATACGGAGAGAACGGGTCGTCGCTGTAGTCCTTGCTGAGCTGCGAGGGCGGGTTATGGAAAATCTCATCAAGAGCCTTCAGCCCGGTGAAAGCCATGGTCCACGGCTTTTGCGCAATGGTCGAGTCGATCGTTCCAGCCTTGATCGCGTCCAGCGTACCCTGGTCTGCGTCCCAGGCGATTACGACGCGGTCGGTTGCATTTCCGCGCTTGACCACCTCGGCGACCTGCTTGCCCGCGGACGCCTCGAGGCAAACAAAAGCGTCGATCTTCTTGGGACCGGTCTGAGCCAATAACTCCTGCGTCCTGTCGAAAGCCACGCGCGCATCGCCCTTGATGTCGATCACATCGACGATGTGGATGTCCGGCCGGGTGGCCAGAACGTCCTTGAAGCCTTTCAGGCGCTCTTCTGTATTGGGCTGCCCGACCAGCGTGAAGAAAATCACGTTACCCCTGCCGCCGAGCTTCTGAATCAGCCGCCGGCCACCCAGACGCCCAGCTTCCAGGTTGTTGGTGCCGATAAAGAAGAGCCTCTTGCTGCCGGCCGCGTCAGAGTCGAAGGTGATCACCGGAACACCCGCCTCGATGGCCGCGTTGATGCCCGGCTGGAGGACGGAAGCATCGGAGACCGAAATCAGGATGCCCTGAGGCTTGGCTGCAACCGCTTTTTGCAGTTCCGCAAGCTCGGCCTGAGCATCGAAGGTCTCGGGACCCGCAACTTTTGCCGTCACATCGTACTGTGCCGCAGCCCTGTTGAATCCCGCCACAGCCGTCTGCCAATAGGGCAGATTCATGTTGGATGCGATCAGATAATAGACCTCTTTCACCGAGTGATATTTGCACCCCGATGTAACTGCTACCGACGTCGCCAGCACTGCCAATGCAACCCGCGTAATTGTCTTCATACTTACCTCCAGATCCTGAAGTGAAAAGTTTCTGGGACGCGCAAAGGAATACGTCTAAATTCGTACCTTCCAAAAAGTCCGGCTGGATGGTACTCCCGTTTCACCTGCGTTGTCCAATACTGCTGCATCTGCAACTCTATATCACCGCATCGCCCCATGTATCGTGATTCAGCGCACGTACATTCTTGCGTCTGGACGAATGCAGTTCGACGGGATCGACGCGCATCCTCATGCATCAGAGCGCCCCCGATCGCGGTGTAACCTGAATGGAACGGTTTGCTCGTCGAAGATGAAGTTGAAATCAAAGTCGCCTGGCCTGCTGCCCTTTGGAATCGCAGTTGACGAAAACGGCGAACTTGCGCGCCGGAAATTTGATGAGCTGCCCCATCCGTACCGAGGTCCGTTTGCCCGCGATGCGGCGCGGATTCTGCATGCACGCGCCTTTCGTCGTCTCGCCGGCAAAACCCAGGTCTTCACGCGGCTGCCGGGCGATCCGCCCAGCGACCACTTCCGCAGCCGGCTCACTCACACGCTGGAGGTAGCCCAAATCTCCCGCACCCTCGCGCACGCCCTCGGCCTCAACGCCGAACTCGCCGAAGCTCTTGCGCTGGCGCATGACATCGGTCATCCGCCTTTCGGGCATGCGGGCGAAAAGGCGCTGGACCATGCGCTCCGCACCCAGGGATTGGGCTTCGACCACAATCTTCATGCCCTGCGCATCGTTACCTGGTTTGAAGAGCGATACGCCGCCTTTCGCGGCCTGAATCTGACCCTCGGCGTTCGCGAGGGCATCGTCAAGCACTCGCGCGATTATCACGCCCCGGACCATCCCGAGCTGGCAGAGTATTTTCTCGATCAGCGCCCCCCGCTCGAAGCGCAGCTCATCGACCTCGCCGATGAAATCGCCTACCTGACCGCCGACCTTGATGACGGGCTTGACTCGGGAATTCTCACTCTTGAGCAGGTGCGCGAGGGGGTGCCTCTATTCCGTCGATTCCACGACTGTGCCCACGCTGACAATCCCGCTGCTGCACCGAAACTCGCCGCCTATGACACGCTCAACCGCATCCTCAATGCTCTGGTAACCGATCTGATGAATGAAGTGCGCACCCGGGTGGCCGGGATCGGCGCGACCACGCTGCAGCAAGTTCGCCAAGCCCCGAATAGACTCGCATCCCTGAGCCCGGCGATGGAGGCGGAACGGGCCGCCGCCAAGGAATTTCTCTACCTCAACTTCTACAATTCCCCCGCCATGGAAGAGGCGCACGCTCACGCCGCCTCCGTCGTCGAAGGGCTGTTTGCCTCGCTCATGGATAACCCAAGCCTGCTCCCCGGCGATCACCAGGCCCAGATTCCCAGCGAAGGCCTGGCGCGGACGGTCGCAGACTATATCGCCGGCATGACCGACAGCTACATCGAGCAGCTTTGGGCCCGCTATGGCGCGCAGTAAGACCCTCGGCCGATTTGGACCTACTGAACGGTTCCCTGGGGTCTGAGCCGTCGCAGGTCGAGCGCGCATTCAACCGCATTCAGTGCGTACAAACGCAGATTGTCCGATGCTGCCCACAGCCACAGTCGTGAGGTCTCCGAAGGGTTTCGCGAACCCGGTTCAGGGCGCATCCTGATTGCTAAATCATTTTGCCCCGTAGCCGCCAGATTCGACGGCGAGTCCGTGTCCTCGAGAACCAGGTCGACATGGTCGCCGCTCAACGCATCCTCCAACATCGAAATCTCTACCGGCCGTTCCAACTCCACTGCGATCGAGAATGTGTGCCCATGAAAAACGGGCGCATGGATTGCCTGCAGCGAAACTGGGGGCCAGCGATTGCCCGCCAGCGCGGCATAATGACGGCGCAACCGGGCTTCCAGCGAAACCATGCTCACAGTTGCATTCTCGCCGAAACCCGCGAGCAGGTTATACGCGACCTGCGCGTCATATACGGCGCGCGGCAGATTCTGAAAGCTGAGAAGATTCACCGTCTGCTGGTGCAGTTCGTCCATTGCGGCTCGCCCGAATTCGCTCGCTGGAACAAGCACGGTTGCCGTAGCCAAGCGCACCGGAACGGCCTGCTGCAGCCGCTCCATCACCAGTGCGAGGGCCAGCGCCGCAGGGTGGGCTGGAACCACTGCGGGCGTAAACAGATCGGCGCTTACAGCTTCCATTCCGATCCACGGCGCCCGCACCAGCACACCCGGCTCCTGGTCGAGGGCACCGGAAAGGTCCAGCACCGTGGAACCTGCCCTGAGCGCCTGCCGCCAGTGGCGGAGCGTCATTGCCTCCTTGCCGCAGAAAAACGTAAAGTCTGTGTGCTCGAAGGCGTCTGCGTTGATGGGCTGGACAAAAGTGACCTCGTCGCCCACCTGGTCCAACTGGCCCAGTCCCTCATTCTCGTCGAGCAGAACAAAACTCGCCGCGGCAAGACTCGAATCGGAAAGGGCATCCTTTACCTCTTTTCCCAGCAGAGTGGAGGCACCGGCAATCGCGATTTTGTACACTGGCATCCTTTCGTGATGGGGAAGTATTCAAGCCGCCGGCTCAATGCCACCCGCCGGCTGGGAGATCCGCCAACCCTCTGCGGTGGAAGCGTCCCGGTTCTGCGTCGGCAGCGAAGGTTAATGATTTAATGTCGCAGCGGGTCAGGCTCCCGTGCGGCTCTTTCATTGGATTCAGCCAGAACGTCAGGCGGTTTACGGCGCCGCCGGCGCGACCACGAATACGCTGCGCGCGCCCAGATCCCCGAGAACATATAGACCAGTCCAATACCGAAAAAGACAACGTGCGAGAACCGCGCCATGACGTAAATCACGATCGATAGAAGGAACAGGATCTGGAAGGGATGGCTCCGCGAAAAGTTGATCTCCTTGCCCGACCAGAACCGCCACGTACTCACCATCAGGAAGCCCGACAACCCTACCAGAACGATCCAGGGAATCGCGATCCACCACGCCTGCACCGGAATTCCATAGCAAAGGTGCACCGTCGACGCAAGCAACCCCGCGGCCGCCGGAATCGGCATTCCTACAAAATACTTGCGGTCAGGCCGTCCCGGATTGCGCGGTTGCGCGTCGTGGCTGATGTTGAACCGCGCCAGCCGCGACACTCCGCCAATGAGAAACAGAAAACAGACGAATGCCCCCGCATGTTGCAAGTCGATGCGGCAGCTGCGGGTCGATCGAGTCGGGCAGAAAATGAAATCCCCAGATCATCGCCAGCAGGCTGGGCGCCACTCCGAACGTGATCGCATCGGCCAGCGAATCCAGTTCCTTGCCGAATTCGCTGGTGGTGTTGGTCATGCGGGCGATGCGCCCGTCCAGCGAGTCGAATGGAATTGCCAGCAAAATGGCAATCGCAGCCCAATTCAAGATGTGTTGCCGCGTCGCCGCTGATCGCCTTGATGGTCTCAGTGATGGAAAAGAACCCTGCGCCGATATTGCCCATGGTAAACAGCGAGGGCAGCAGGTACATACCGCGGCGCAGTCTGGCTTTGGCGTTGGCTCTCGCCTGAACGGGTCACGATGATTCACAGGTGTTCTCCGCCGCGCGTTTCGCTCAATGCGCTCCTCGTTGCCGTCGCAGCCATCGCCAAATCAAGCTCCGGCATTTCGGCCAGCACGCTTGCGCCGCCCCGCACCCTCTGCCCACTTCTTCACGCGCAGCACCGCCTCTGCCGGAAGCAACACATCCACGCGCGAGCCGAATTTGATCAGCCCCACGCGCTGCCCGCGCTCCACCGTGTCGCCCTCGCGCCGGAGTTGAAGACAATCCGCCGCGCCAGCAGCCCCGCGATCTGCTTGAACGTCACCTCGAAGCCCTCGCCGCGCACCGTAACCACATTCTGCTCGTTGCGGTCCGCCGAGGCCGGGTTCATGGCGTTCAGATATTGGCCCTTTTGGTAGTGCACCGGGTCAGCACGCCGCCGATCGGCGAGCGGTTCACATGCACATCAAATACGCTGAGAAAAATGCTGATGCGCTGTCGCGGGCCCTCAGGAGTGGAGATGGTGACCGTCTCCGTCACAAGCCCGTCGCCCGGCGATACAATCAGCCCGCGCCCGACAGGAATCCGGCCGCTGCGGATCGCGGAAGAACCACAGAAAAAATGCCGCCAGCAGCACGGGCGACAATCGCCCACGCCCAGCCGTGCGTAGCCCACGCCAGCACTACCGCCACCACCAGCAAGGCTCAAACCGTAGATGTAACCGTCACGAACCATTGTCCCCAACGATTATACGGTTTTCACTTGCTCTGCCGCACTGCGCGCCATCGACACAGAGCGCACACTCACCGCGATGCAGCGCATGCGGCCGCCGGTCCTCACAATCGCCTGCTCGCCAAGATTGCCTGAAATCTACGCCTAGGCAATCGCCGGCTGACGGCGTTCCAGCGCAAAAATCAGGTCCTTGGCGTGCAGCTTCAGTTTCTTCAAGCCGCACTTCCTCGAGCTGTTCATCTTCGGAGAGGTACGGCTTTTGAAGCAATTCTTCCAACCGCTGAGCGTAGCGATGATGTTCGGCATGCAGGCGATCAATTTCTTCGCTCAGCGTTGGAATCCTGTATTTCGTCCATCAAGCACCTCCGTATATTAACTGAACATTTACATATACTCTCCGGCGACGACAATCGGCAAGAGCGAAGAACGAAGAATTTGGTCGGGGCTGTGGATTTTTGCGATTTGACTCGAAAGGCGTGACCGCAATCACAACCTGGATCGCCCGGCTCGACGCCTTTGCTTAGGGCCTGCTAACACTACTGGGGCGGTGGCGCCGGGAGCCAATTTTTCTCAGTTCTTAGTGGTAACAGGCTCTAAATCAGACGCAGACGCATGACAAGGGCATCTTCAACAGGCTCAGCATAGTAGCCCGGGCGCCAGCCGGCTTCGATAAATCCAAGCGATCCATAGAGGGTCTGGGCCGACCGGTTCGAGACCCGCACCTCCAGCAGCAGGTCACTGATTCTCTTTTCGCGAAGCTCGCGGCTCAGCGCCACCATCAGTCTTCGCGCCGCTCCAAGCCGCTGGAACGCGGCAGCGACGACAATCGTTTCCAGCTCGGCTTCCGGCGGCGTAAAGCTGGCGACCGCAAGCCCGGCTACGGTTCGGGTCGCTGCATCCTGCGCCACAAGAGCGATGCGGCGGGGGCGATGCGAGCCCGCTGATCGCAGCTTCATAGACCCTCCGCGGCCACTGAGGCGCCTGTTTGAGGCTCTCCGCAATCTCGATCACCCGGTCCAGATCCGCTGCGGTCATGGGGCGAATCCGAAACACCTGCACTGCAGAATTCATGGCCTCTGCCGCTCCTTGGACGGCGCTTCGCCTAAGATCTCTGCGTCCGATCGCCGCAGGTAATGGCCATCCAGAAGTGCCACGTCTACAAAATCTCCCGCATCGATCTGCGGCGCAGCCAGCCGCAGCGCATCGGCGGCTGTGGGAGCTTCCACTTCCATCACTTCTGCGCCTGGCCACGCTGCACCAAGCAGACCGGCAGCAGATTCGTCGCAAACGGCAACTCGTGCCGGCGGGTGCTCGATCGCAGCCAGTTCCCCTGCTCCTGCCAGGAGCTCCCGCGTCTCACCGGCATCTGCGCCCACCCGCAGAAAGACCTCATGGCGGTGTGCGTCCAGCGCCCCCGACGTAAGACCCGCCTTTGCCGACAGCACCGCCAGCCTCGAAACAGCCGCCACGGGAATGGAGTGCGGCTCCGCCAGTCCTTTCACCGCACTCAGCCCCACCCGTACGCCTGTGAAGCTTCCCGGCCCATTAACAACGACAATTGCGCCCACGTCTTTGAGCTGAAATCCGGCTCGCGAGAGCAGATCACCCACCGCCGCGACAAGCGTGGTGGAATAGCTGCGCCCAGCGAGTTCCGTCTGGCCGAGAACCTCCAATAAATTTCCTTCAAGCCGCCCCAGCGCAACTGAACCGGTAGGCCCGCAGGTATCGATGCCGAGCACGAGAATGGATTCAGCCATTTGCCTTCTCTAGACCGTAGCGAGCGCCTGGTCCAGATCGTCGATCAGGTCTTCCTTGTCCTCGACGCCCATCGAGAGCCGCACCCGCCCCTCGGTGATGCCCACCGCCGCGCGCTCTGGGTCCGTCATCGAGCCATGCGTGGTGGTGGCCGAATGCGAGGCCAGAGACTCCACACCACCCAGCGACTCCGCGTTCAGGAACAGCTTGATCGCAGCCAGGAACCGTCCTGCCGCCGCTCGCGAGCCCAGGTCCATGCTCATCATGGAGCCGAATCCCTTTTGCTGCCGCAAGGCCAGTTCATGCTGCGGATGGCTCTTCAAACCCGGATAATTCAGGCCGTTCACCTTGGGATGGGTGGAAAGGAACTCCGCCACAGCCCGGCCGTTTTCTTCGTGCGCTTTCATGCGCAAAGGCATGGTCCGGATGCCGCGCAGCACCAGGTAGCACTCAAACGGCGACAGGATTCCTCCGGCCGCTTTCTGCACAAATCCGAAGCGCTCTTTGTGCTCCGGCGTTGAGCCGATCAGCGCCCCGCCAATTCCGTCGGAGTGGCCGTTGAGAAATTTTGTCGTCGAATGCATCACAATGTCCGCCCCCAGTTCCAGCGGGCTCTGCAGCACCGGCGACATGAAGGTATTATCCACGCTTACTTCAGCGCCGTTGGCATGGGCAAGCTTGCTGATCGCAGCAATGTCGCTCAGCGACCATCAGCGGATTTGTCGGAGTCTCCACGTGAATCAATTTCGTATTGGGCCGGATCGCCGCGGCCACGGCATCCAGCTTGTCCGTGTCCACATACTCGACCTCGATGCCATAATGGCTCACAATCTTGTCAAAGAGGCGCAGCGTTCCGCCGTACGCGTGACGCGTGCACAGCATGTGGTCGCCGGCGCGCAACATCGCCGCCAGCCCGGAGATGGCCGCCATGCCGCTGGCAAATGCGTGCCCGCTCACGCCGCCTTCGAGAGCCGCAAGCGCCGTCTCAAGCCTGTCGCGGGTGGGGTTGCCGGCCCGCGAGTAATCCCAGCCCTTGTCCGTACCGATTCCGGTCAGCTCAAAGGTGGAAGAAAGGTAAAGGGGCACGTTCACGGCGCCCGTCAGCGGGTCAGGGTGCTGCCCGGCATGTACGGCAAGGGTCGAGTACCTGTATGGGGACATGAAGAAACTTAAGCTCCTGGTTTCAGGGTTCCAGGTATTAGCTTATCGTGAGAAAGCGGGTCGCTACTGCTTCACCGGCCCACCGGCCTTCTTCGGCACACGCGTCACCGGGAAATAGCCCGTGCGCGTCCTGACCGTCAGCTTGCCCATGCCCGATGCTTCAGCCGTCACCTGCACGCGCCGGAAGCCCGGTTCGCGTGGTCGGCTTGGTCGAGTGATAGCCGATGGTGTACTGGCTGCGAATATCGCGCGCTACCTCGGCGGCAATCTGGTCCACCTGCTCCATCGACTTGGGAAAGAACGCCATGCCGCCGGTCTCGGTCGACAGCATCTCCAGCGCGCGCCGCGCGTGCCGCACTTCGGAGTGCGTCATCTCGTCGCCAAACAGCAACCCAATCGAGTAAATCACCGGCCCGGACAGCTGCTGCACCCGCCGAATCGTCTGCTCCAGGTTCAGCGTCGACGCGTTGTCCTCGCCGTCCGTGATCAGGATGAGCACCTGCTTGGGCCGCTTGGCGTCGGCGACCAGTTTGTCTGCCGAGGCCACCACCGCGTCGTACAGCGCCGTGCCGCCGCGCGACTCGATGTGCGACAGCCCGTCGCGCAGCTTGTTCACGTCCGAGGTAAACTCCTGGTCGATGAACGCCTCGTCGGAGAAGTTCACCACAAACGCCTCATCCTGCGGATTCGAAGCCTCAATCAGATCCAGCGCGCTCTTGTTCACCGCAGGCCGCTTGCGCGACATCGATCCCGAGTTGTCCACCACCAGCGCGATCGAGACCGGCAGATCGGTGTGCTGAAAACTGATGATGTTCTGCTTCACCCCGTCTTCGAAGACCTGAAAGTCATCCCTCTTCAGATTCTGGACCAGCCGGTTGCCCTCCAGCACCGTGCGTTCAGCACCACTTCGTCCACATCGGTGCGCAGAATGTAGCCTTCGACCCTGCTTCTTGAGCGGACCGTGTTCGCCGCCGGGGGCGTTTCAACGTCCGGCGAGCGCACCGGATCGCGGTCCACGGTGAGGGAAGGCGCCTGGGCGGGCGCTTTCTCTGTGGGCTTTTGTTGCGCCCCGAGCGACAACGCCGATGCTGCAAAGAAGAAGTATGAGGACCGCGTTATTGCAAAGGCGCATAGTAGCCGGTACGAGCATGGACCGTAAGCGGAGGCAATCCCGATGGAGGATTGAGCTTCACCTTCACTTTACGCCACTTACCGTCGCGGTTCAGATCCTTGGGCGTGTAGCCGATTACATATTGGTTGCGCAGTTCGGTGGAAATCTTCTCCGCAATGTCTCCCATTTCGGCAACATCGTCCACCCGGTAAAGCCGCCCGCCGGTCTCCTCTGAAAGATCGTTGAGCAGTTGCGGGCCGGTCCGTTCCTCGGGTGTTGCCGCATAGGGATCGAAAATGCCGATCGAGTAGATCTCCGTGTCGGACTCCCTCACCTGCGCCGCGCACCTCGCCTTCGGTATAGCGGGAGCGATTATCGCCGCCGTCCGATACCAACAGGAGCGCCTTGCGCTGATGCTTGGCTTCCTTCATCTTTTCGACACCGTAGTAAATCGCATCGAGCAACGCCGTGCGATGCCCGGCGCGCACCGTGGCCAGCCGCGCCTCGATCTCATCCACCGAGTTGGTAAAGTCCTCAATCAGTTCCGGCCGGTCGTTGAACCCAATGACAAAAAACTCGTCCTCAGGATTGGCCGTCTTGATGAACTGCAGAATCGATTCTCGCGCGCGAATCAGCTTTGATGTCATCGAACCGGAAAGGTCGAAGATAATGCCGATGGACACCGGCGCATCCTCGCTGGCAAAGCTGGCTATCTTCTGTTCCCCGTTGTTTTCGTAGACCTGGAAATCGATCTTCTCCAGACCGGTCACCAGGCGATTCATCGGGTCCGTTACCGTCACCGGCACCAGCACCATATCCACGTTCATGCGGATCAATGAACCAGGCCGTGCCTTCAGCGCTTCAGAACCGCCGAGGGCCGGCGCTTCGGCTCCTTTCGGGGCTCCGCTTGCGGGCGCGGACGCAGGCGGGGGCGTCACATGAACTTTGTTCAATGGATCGTCCTGAGCCTTGGCGCCCGGCAAACAGAAAAGCACCGCCGACAGACCCATCGACAAGACGAATTCAAACATGCCGAAGCGCCAGCACGTGGCTCGTGGGGGGGTGCGCCGATCGGGTTGCGTCCTCATCCTGCGATACCTTGAGATTGATGGCGATATTAGCACGCTTTGGCGGTTTCTTCCTTAGCCTGCTGTGTCAGGTTCCCCCCTGATTGCAATCTGGTCAAAACCGGCTCGATCGAACTCGCTGCGATACAATCGAGCCTGAGTGCACGGGAGCCTTAGCGCGGCCCAGATGGGGCTCTGCGTGCAAAATTCCGCTGTTTTGACCGGGGAGCAAGACCTTCCGCATGGCTAACATCTACCCATTTCGCGCCTGGCGCTATAACACTTCAGTCGTACCGCTGGGCGACGTGGTGACCCAGCCATACGACAAGATCTCGCCCGCTATGCAGCAGGCTTACTACCAACGCAGCCCTTACAATCTGGTCCGCGTCATTCTTGGCCTGCCTGAACTCTTTGACGCAGAAAGAGGCGAAAGCGTCTACTCGCGAGCTGCCCGCGATTTCAGTGCCTGGCGGGATCAAAGCGTTCTGGTCCAGGAGAAGAATCCCTGCATCTTCGCCTACTCGCAGCAGTTTCGCGTTCCTGGAACCGGCGAGTTGAAGGAGCGGCGCGGGTTTATTGCCCTGGGCAAACTCCACGACTACGCCGAGCAGGTGGTCTTTCGCCACGAATACACGCTTTCGAAGCCCAAGAGCGACCGTCTGAATCTGCTCAAAGCCACGCGCGCGCACTTCGGCCAGATCTTCATGCTCTACTCTGACCCCGCCGGCAGCGTGGAAAGGATTCTGTACGACAAGAACGGCTCTGCCGAAGCTGAAGTGACGGATGATTACGGCGTGCTGCACCGCCTGTGGCGCGTCGAAGACCAGGCGGCCATCCGCCTGCTGATCGCAGCCATGGCCGACAAGAAACTCATCATCGCCGACGGCCACCACCGGTATGAGACCGCCCTCAACTACTCGCGCGAACACGCGCCCGCGTCTCTCGCCCGCGCCGAGCACAGCACCAGCGAATTGCCCCACCCCGCCTACCCTGAAGCGGCCGTGATGATGACATTCGTCAATATGGATTCCGACGGCCTGGTCATTCTGCCCACCCATCGCGTGGTGCATGACCTGCCCGGCTTTGATGCAGCCGCCTTCGCGCGCGCCGCCGGAGAATTTTTCGCCGTCGAAAAGCTGCCCGACGCCGATGCGGCAAATTACATTGAGAGTCTCACAACGGTGCACGGCACCGCCTTCGTCGCAATCACCCGCGAGGGCGCCTCGTTATTGCGCGCAAAACCCGACGCAGTAGCTGCGGCGCTCGCCAGTTTGCCTGAGCACCAGCGCAAGCTTGATCTGACCTGCCTGCACACCATCGTGCTCGACCGGTTGCTGGGACTCGATGCTGAAAAAGTACGCGAGCAAACCAACATTCGCTACCTGCGCGATGCAAGCGAAGCTGTGGAACAGGTGCGCCGCGGTGAAGCCGATGTCACCTTCCTTACCAATCCCGTCACCATGAATCAACTGCGAGAGGTGGCCTTTGCCGGTTCCGTGATGCCGCAGAAATCCACCGACTTCTTTCCCAAGCTGCTCAGTGGCCTCACCATCTATGCGCTGGAATAGCTGGATTACGAAGAAAATCACGTTCTGTAACAGGGCACGACTTGCCAACCGGGCACGACTTGCCGGGGACCCCGCGGACGGGTCTTTGTCCGTGGGGTGGCTTCAGTCGTGCCGAATCAATCTCCAGGCAACCCGGGCTTTACGGGCTGCGGAGAAACTCATTCCCGCCGAGGTTGGCGAAGGTTCTGTAACAGGGCACGGCTTCAGCCGTGCCGCAAACGCCTCAAGATCAATGTGGGCTTTAGCCCCTGAAGGCGCTCGTCCAGAATCTCGCAGCAAATCAATACCTTTTTTCGCAGCCTGTTTGGCCCCTGAAGGCGTCCAGCGACAACATCGCGCATTGCTTTTTGGCATGCTCGCATCCTTGATCGTGGCGCTACCGGCCCCCGCGCAAGCTCCGCCCCCGCCCCGCTTCATGGTCGTCCTCGATGCCGCCCACGGCGGTGACGACTCCGGCGCTCGCCTGGCCAGCGGCCAGTCGGAAAAAGCAGTCACCCTGGCTCTCAGCGTCAGACTGCGTTCTCTTCTCGCAGCGCGCGGAATCTCCGTCGTCACCACCCGCGAATCCGACACCACGATCGACCCTGGCAAGCGCGCGGAAATCGCGAACCGCGCCAACGCCCAGGCATGCCTTAATCTTCACGCCACCGAGAGCGGAGCGGGAATCCACCTGTTTGCTTCATCGCTTGCGCCGATTCAGCAAACCCGCTTCATGGCCTGGAAAACCGCCCAGGCCGCCTTCGTCACGCGCAGTCTGGCTCTGGCCGGCGCTCTCAACTCCGTGTTGCTCCATGCCGATATGAGCGTCACACTCGGCCGGACTGCATTGATCACGGTCGATAACATGACCTGCCCGGCCGTCGCGGTCGAGATTGCGCCCGAGCGCGCGCCCGATGGAAAAGTGACTGCTGAGCCGGACGATCCGGATTACCAGGCGCGCATCGCCGCCACCCTGGCTTCCGCAGTGCTCGAGTGGCGCAGCGATGCCGGGCGCACGGAGGCTCGCCAGCCGTGATTCCTCGCCACCAGAGGGTTCTTTTCGTCATCCTGCTGTTGGCCTCCGTGGCTATGGGCGCGATGCTCTGGCGCTTGCGGCAGCGCGCTCACCAGCGCCTCCTGGCCGGCGAAAACACAGCGCCCACCCAGGCTCCTGAAGTTACGCCCGCGGAGCAAGTCACGCTGCTGGTCGCTAACGACACGGACGGATCTCTGCTTACCCAGGCCCGGTCGCTGCCGTTGCCTCCCGATCCCGGTGCGCGCGCCCGGGTGCTGTTAGGCAATCTGCTGGACCTCTACGCTGCCCCCGGCGCCGCCCATCCGGTCTCAGGAGGTGCAGCCGGCATAGCGCAGGTCTTCCTGTTTCCTCTCTCCGGCCACAAGAATCCGCAAAACCCTGACGCCCAAATGGCCGTGATCAACTTGACCGGCGCTTTCGCCACCAGCCACCCCTCTGGCCTCGAAACCGAGACGCTCACCGTTCTCTCTCTCTGCGGCACCCTCCACGCCAACCTGCCCAATGTAGCCCAGGTCCGTTTTCTGGTGGACGGACAGCAGCACGCAACCCTCGCCGGCCACGCCGACCTGACCCGCACCTACCTCACCGCCGACGCTATCCCAACCGGGGCCACCAGCGAGGAGACAAATCCAAGCCCAGCGCCGTCCCCCGGCAAAAGCGCATCGCAAGGAACCACTCCGTGACCACAACAGAAAGTGCAACCCCCACCATCGGCGTTTTCGATTCCGGCTTCGGCGGACTCACCGTGCTGCGCGCCCTCATTGCCCGCGCGCCAAAGGCTCGCTATTCCTTTATCGGCGACACGGCCCGCCTGCCTTACGGCTCCAAATCCCGCCGCACCATCGCCCGCTACGCCGCGCAAAGCGCCCGTTTCCTCGTCGAGGAACAAGGCGCCGAGTACCTCGTTATCGCCTGCAACACCGCCAGCGCCCTCGCCCTCGATGCCATCCAAGAAGCCGTTTCTTCTTCCGTCTCTGTCATCGGAGTGATCGAACCCGGCGCCGAGGCTGCGCGAAGAGCATCGAAGGCGGGAGACGTTCTGGTCATCGCCACCGACGCCACCGTACAAAGCCACGCGTATGCCGCAGCCTGTCGCGCCCAGGGCCTGCGCGCTCTCGAGAAAGCCTGTCCCCTGCTCGTGCCCCTCGTTGAAGAGGGCTGGACCAGCCATCCAGTTACAGCCGAGGTTGTCCGCATCTATTTCGAGGAACTCAACGCTGAAGCCGCGGCCCACGGCCTCAAGCCGGACACGCTGGTGCTCGGCTGCACCCATTACCCTCTGCTCAAGCGGCTCATCGAGCGTGTTATCCCCTCCGGCATGAAGATCATCGACTCCGCCGAGTCCACGGCCGACCAACTCGTCATGCATCTGTGCCACGACCTCGGCGCTCCGCCAAACTCGGCGCCTGCCGATCCGATTCTTCAGTTCTTCGCCACCGACTCTGTCGAAAAGTTCGAGCGCCTCGGCCCACGCTTCCTCGGCCGGCCGGTCGGCAAGGTGGAGTTGGTCGACCTCGGCGGCTGAAGCCCGTGGGCCGGCTGATATCCTAAGATGCGGTGGACCCGGCACTTCTCCACACAGACCCTGAGCGCGGACCATCAAGGAAAAGGAAAAGCATGATCGATTTGGCGGGTAAGACAGCCGTGGTCTTCGGGCTGGCAAACAAGCGTTCCATCGCCTGGGGCATCGCCCAAAAACTCCACTCGGCCGGCGCCACCCTGGCCATCTGCTATCAAAATGAACGCATGAAGCTCGAAGCCCAGAGCCTCATCGACGAACTGCCGGGCGCCAGCGGCTTCCAGTGCGACGTCTCGGTCGACCAGGAGATCGACACCCTGTTTGCCGCGCTCAAAGAGAAATACGGCAAACTCGATATCCTCGTCCACGCCGTGGCCTACGCGCCTCCCGAGGATCTCCGCGGGGAGTTCATCAACACCAGTCGCGAGGGCTTCCGCATCGCCCAGGACGTGAGTGTTTATTCGCTGATCGCCGTTACCCGCGCCGCCGCCCCGCTCATGACCGAAAGCGGCAGCATCATGACCCTAAGCTACTACGCGGCCGAGAAAGTTGTTCCCAACTACAACGTGATGGCCGTAGCCAAGGCCTCGCTCGAATGCTCGGTCCGCTATCTCGCCTGGAATCTCGGCCCCAGGAACATCCGCGTCAACGCCATCTCGGCAGGACCCATCAAGACGCTGGCCGCTCGCGGCGTCGGCGCACTCGGCGAGATGATGAAATCCCACGCCGACCGCGCTCCCCTGCACCGCAACGTCGATCAGCTTGAAGTCGGCGGCGCCGCATTGTTTCTGGCCAGCGACCTCTCCAGCGCAATCACCGGCGAAATCCTCTACGTCGACTGCGGCTACAACGTCATGGGGTACTAAGAGTGCATCGACACTCGGCCGCAACGGGTCCTTTGTTTTCTATTGATCCGAGCCCTTCTTCAGGAAGCTGATCACGTCTCGGCGCTCCTGCGCCCTGGCCACATGAAAGTCCATGTTGCTGCCCGGAACAAGTCTGTCGGGATCGCTAAGCCACTGCTCAAGCGTCGTTTCATTCCAGACAATGTGCGCATTCTTCAGCGACGGCGAATAGGGAAAACCCGCAATCGCTGCCGAGTTACGCCCGTACACCCCTTTCAACCGGGGCCCCTCGCGGTTTTGGTTCAGCGCATGGCATCCGTTGCATCGCCTCTCAAAAATATCCTTGCCTCGCACCGGATCGCCGTCCCCGGCGAGATGGGCCACCGAGCCCGCGCCGGCACCCTGCAACCCTCGCGCCCATTGGGCTAAAGCAACCGTTTCTGCTTCAGTAATCCGCGCATTCCAATGAATCATCCGATACTGTGGCAGCGGCATCTCATGCGATTTCGTCTCTTGCACCATCTTCGCCGCGAGGGTCTGCTGCAAGTCCGCGGAGTAGGAGTTCCACAAGGAGAGATTCATCGCCCGGCGGCCTTCCGTAATGTCGCGTTCCATCATCCACGACATCGGCGCCAACCGCCCATAAACAGGCGCGCGCGCCTCATTTGAATGGCAATCTGCGCACTTCTCCGCGAGCGTTGCCCGCACTTCAGGCGGCACAGATGTGTTCCCCAACGGAGGTACCTGCGTGGACCGAGCGGCAAACAAACCCGCATCTCCAAAGGGGTGAACGCGCGCAAGAAGCAAAGATGCCGCGATTGCAATTGCACTGGCGATCACTGCTCTCCCGACCCCTCTCACGCCGATTCCTCCAGCGAGGAATCGACGATGGCAAGATGGCTGTGCCGGCCGATGTATTTCACTTCAGTGATTCCCAGAACACTCTTCAGTCTCCCGGCGGGCACCACCATGGGACCGGGGCTCGGTGCCTTACCCGGCGCCGGCTGAGGAAATGCCGTCGACGTTGCTGTATGGAAGGCGACATTGCCTTCTACTTTCTGTACCACCTGGTGAATGTGTCCATTGAGCACCGTCACCGAGCCAAAGCGCTTCAGATATGTGAGCGCCTCCGCGCCGTCTGGTGTGCCCCAACCCCAATCGGGATACACCATCCACAACGGTATATGCGCGAAGATCACAATCGGCGTTGAGGCGGAAAGTGAAGCCAGGTCGCCCTTCAACCAACTTAGCTGTTCGGGCCCAAGCCGTCCCATCGCATCGATCTGCAGAACATTATTGAGGCCGATAAAATGAACGCCCTTATGGTTAAAGCTGTACCAGCCGCTGCCCAGTGTTCCCTTGCCGAACCGCTCGCGATAAACGGCCCCATCGTCCATGGCCGTGTCGTGCTCTCCGGGAACATAGAAGGTTTCGCCCGCCTTGCAGCCCTTGATGAGTTGCTGCGCCGTGTCGAACTCCGCCAACTTCGACGAGTGCGTAATATCGCCCGTGTGCAACAGCAGATCCGGCGTGACAGGAAGCCTGTTGATCTTGTCGAGCGCCAGCTTCAGCGTCCCGGTTACATCCTGGTTAGCCGCCTTGTTGAACCCGATATGACTGTCGCTGATTTGGACAAAGCTGAATCCGCCATTGTTCTCTGCATGTGCTGTCTTCTCGCCCCTCGCGCCGCCAGTCGCGGCGAAGAGTCTGGATGTAGGAACGCCACCAGCCATGGTCCACAAAAGGCCAGTGCCTGCCCAGGCCATGCAACTCAAAAAGTTGCGCCGATCGATTCCATCGCTCTGTTGCAAACCATGTTCTGCCGTTTGCCCTATTGCTTCGTTTCGGTCGTCCGGTTGACCCTGCGGATGCGTCGGTATTTTCTGATGCTCTGGTTTCATGGGGAAACCCTCCGCGGATGCAAACCAGCGGTCGCGCATTTTATTCCCGGGGGTTGGGAATATTCTTGCTCCAGGCCGGTTCTCATCTTCAGAGAGAAGAAGGTATAGTTCCTACTCAATGACGCTGTTGTCATTCAAGCGAAAGGTTCGCGAGATCGGCCCACAGGCCTCCACGTTTGAGGACCTGGCACTCCCCTTGCTTCCTTCGCTTTACAACGTCGCCTTCTGGCTCTCCCGCAACGCTACCGATGCGGAGGACCTGGTGCAGGAAACATTTCTGAAAGCGCTTCGCGGATTCGCCTCCTTCGAGCCCGGCAGCAACTTCAAGGCTTGGATCTTCCGCATCCTCAGAAATACCTACCTGACTTCGCGCACCGGTCTCGCGGCCATGCGCACGGTCGCACTCGAAGATGAATTGGGAGACAGCCACGAATTGGGGGCGGCCTTGCACCCCGAAGGCGCAATCGATCGTCAGACACCGGAGGTGACTCTAATTCAACTCGGCGATCGAGCCGCATTGCAAGCTGCGATGGAAGAGTTGCCGCCACCTCTGCTCGAAGTCATCCTTCTCTGCGACGTGGAAGAAATGAAATATCGTGAGATCGCCGTCATCCTTGAGCTCCCCATCGGCACCGTCATGTCTCGTATCGCCCGTGCACGCTCAGCATTGCGTGAAACGCTTCGAAACTCAACCGCCTTGTCCAGGGAGTTCCGCGCATGAGCGATCATTTGTCACAGGAATTGTTATGCGCGCTGGCCGACGGCGAGTTGTCTGCAAATCAACTCGCGGGCGCAAATGAGCACCTCGCTGAGTGCCCCTCCTGTACTTCAAATGCCCTTCATCAGAGCTTGCTCAAGTCGGCGGCCGCAAGGGCGGGGCAACGCTACGCACTGCCATCTCAGTTGCAGGCACGACTGACGCATTTATCGCGCCAAGTGGAGGCTTCCCCGCCGTTATCGCCCTCACGCCGCACGCAACGGCCCTTATTGGGATTCGGCTTTGCCGGCTGGGCAGCCGCGTTTGCCATGCTGCTGATCCTGGGAAGCGTCGTGGTTCTTCAGCGCAACTCGGAACGACCGCCGATCGCTTCTTCAGAGTTTGCCGGCATCGTAACTGAGGCCTGCGACCAGCACGTTGCCACGCTGGCGGCGAACTTGCCGCCACAAGTGCTCTCTTCCGATCGGCACACGGTAAAACCCTGGTTCCAGGGAAAAATCCCTTTCAGCTTCAATCTGCCGGAGACTCTGCCTACCGACACAAAGCTGGAAGGAGCGAATCTGACTTACCTTCGCGGCCAGCCGGCCGCGCTTCTCCTTTACAGCATCGGCAAGCATCGAGTTTCTGTCTTTGTGCAAGCGAGAACAAATACCAACACATCCGATCGGCGGTCGGCTGACCGCGCCGGATTCCATGTCGACGAATTCAGCACCAGCGATCTACGGGTCGTTGCCGTCAGCGATGTAGACCCAGCTCGCCTGTCTAATCTGCTCAGCATCCTCAAACAGGCTCAGGCAGTCCCGGCATCTCAAATGAATTGAGCGTACTTATGCGTCACGCGGCTCTTGTTTTTCCGCCCACCGCGGCAGATTCGACGCACACATCAACAGCAGCCGCATCCCTCGCCCCGCCAGGTTCGCCGCCCCTCCACAATCAGGATCGGCACAGCTGCCAGCGCCGCAGCCGGATCCACCCAGGCCACATGCCACACCGCGTTGATCGCCAGCCCCGCCAGCGTCACCGCCGCCAGATAAGCGCACGTCGCAGACTGCGTTGCATCCGCGGCCAGTGCAGCGTTATGCAGAACCTGCGCCTGCCTGCGCTTCAGCCACGCCAGCACCGGCATCGCCACCAGCGCCAATGCCGTGATCGCCACGCCCAGCACGCTCGTCTCCACCCTGTGCCTGAATCCAAGCACCGCGATGCACACAACCACGACCGCCAGCGCAAACAGCAGAATTGCCGCGGCCCTCTCTGCATAAGTTTTGTCGAGTCTGAAATGGGGTAGAAACTGCAACAGCACCCCCGCGGCCGAGAGCAGTTCGACTAAGCTGTCAGATCCAAATGCAAACAGAGCAACGCTGTGTGCCTCCGCCGCCGCGTAGAGCGAACCGGCGCATTCCAGTGCCATCCACCCCAAGGTAATCCATTGCAGCCACGCGACCTGTCGCGGCAATGGCGAAGCCGCTGCATTCGTTCCGCAGCAAACATCACCACATTCGGAATCAGGATGTGTGATCCGAGAGGTTCCGATCGCAGCCTCCAATTGAAGAACATTACGGGTTGGACGAGGGGCCTCGATAGGGCCGCCGCTTCGGTGGATGCGTTGCCGTTCCGGCTTGAACCGACTGCACCACCGGTTTGCCAGTGTCGGATCCGCTGGATGCAACCCCAACCACTACGGGCTGTTTGCTCCCGGCGCCATTGTTCGATTCGCTCGACGCAACCCCGGTCACCACTGGCTGCAGCTTCCCGTTCCTGGTGGTTGTTCCGCCGTTTGATATCCCCACCACCACGGGCTTCCCGTTCGGACGCTGCCCCCCGGCCTCGCTTCTTTCGTCACTCCCTTGGAAAGTCTTTGTATAAGACGTATTCCCATTGAAGATCTCGACACGCGTCACAGCAGGCTCGCCCTTCGCATTGCGAGTTGAACCGCGCTTCCCTGCGCTGCCGGCGACCGGTTTTTGGTCATTGGTACCAGACGATTGTTCTGAACGAAAAACCTGTGTGCGCTTTTCCGTGCCGTTGAGTACTTCCACCGACATAGCGGCAGGTGCGGGTTTGGCTTTGGTCGAAGAGTGCTGTTTCGCCGAAGTTGTTCGCGCCGGCTGTTGCGGAGCTTCGCCCGCCGGCTGCTGAGCAAAGAGCATGCCCGATCCCAGCAAGAACATAACGCTCAGTCTGGCGAGAAATGGAAGCATGAACCTGACCCCGTGCGCCAAAGTATATCCGGCTCCCTCAATTGCGTATAGGAACCTTAAGTAATGCCGACTTCGTGCGCCGAAGCTAGGGGCCTGTTAGTACTACTGGGGCGGATGGCGTTGCGAGCGAAAATTCGGCCAGACCCGGGGCCCCCGCGGACAGGTCTTCGTCCGTGGGGTGGAGATGAAGCCGAGTCCGAAGGCTGTGGCGGGTCCACCGTCGAGGACGAGAATGAAGTATGGCCGGATTCGCGCCGCAACCCTTCGGGCCGGGGCCAATTTTCCTCATTTCGCCGTCAATCATCGCTAGCAGACACCCGGTATGCGTCACTCCTCATTCCTAGAACTGAGAAAAATTGGCGCCCGGCGCCACCGCCCCAGTAGTATTAGCAGGCCCTAGATCGCCGCAATCTCTGCCCATAATGCCGCATCCACGGGCAGGCCAAGCCGGCGATTCTCCGCGCGCGTTTGCAGCGTCTTCTCGCCGGGATAGCGCACCGCACTCCCCGCTTTCGCCGGCTTGCAACCATCCACCGACGCCACAATCTCATCGGCAATCCGCGATTGCACTTCCGCCGGCCCAAACACATCGGGTTTGATGGCCAAAAAGACCTGCGAGACGTCCGCCTCGAATAGAGGATTCGCGGAAAGTTCGTGAGTCGCTCTGCCTAGCGACGTCATGGCCGCAATCATGTCCAGAACAATCGAAAGCCCCGAACCTTTCCAATACCCGATCGGCAACGAGCGCTGCGACTTCTCTATCGCTGCGGGGTCGCGGGTCAGGTTGCCTTCCATGTCGAAACCGCCGTCGACGGGCAGCGATTCTCCCCGCTTCCTGTAGCCTTCCAAGGCCCCGTAGGAAAACTGCGACAGCGCCATGTCCAGCACCACCGGCCCACTCGCGCGCGGCACCGCAAACACCAGGGGATTATTGCCAATGCATGGTTCGACCGCTCCCCAGGGAGGCAGGTTGGGCATGGTATTTGTCCAGCAGATGCCGATCAGCCCCGCCTCGGCGGCCTGCCAGCCATACGTGCCTCCGCGCATCCAGTGATTGGTGTTGCCCAGGCTCACCCAGCCCACCCCATGGTCGCGGCTCAGTGCCATGGCGCGTTCCATGGATGCAAGTGCGTTCAGATTGCCCGGGCCTTTTCGCCCGTCCCAACGCTCCGCCGCACCAAAGCCAGCCATTCGGCGCGGCTCCGCCCCGACATCGACGCTGCCGTTGCGGATCGTTGCCACAAAACGGGGAAAGCGGCTCACGCCGTGCGTATACACGCCGTCGCAGGTAGTCTCCGCAAAAAGCCGCGCACAGGTCTTCGCACGCTCGGCAGAGAATCCCAGTCTCACCAACACGCCCGCCAGCGTCTCCTGCACTTGTTCGAATGGAATTCGATTCATAAATTGATGCGCTAATGCCTGTGGCTTGGACTTTGATCCGGCGCAAGCCGAGTTGGCCCCACCGCAGGTGACCAGCCGCACCGCATATGCCTGGAACTGGTTGCATAAATGCCGCCCAGTCCCAACGAATGCATCCCTCAGGGGCTAAAGCCCGCAATCCTAGGAACTTTGACGGCACGGATAAATCCGTGCCCTTTCAAGACGCAATTTATGCAACCAGTTCAGTCCTTCAGCGTTACCGTAATCTTCCGCGCGTCTCCGCCCGCAGAGCTGATCACAATCTCCCCTGTGGCCTTCTTGCGAATGCTTTTGAACTTCTCGCCCCACTCCACCAGCACCAGCGCGTCGGGCGTCAGCAATTCCTCCAGCCCCAGTGTCTCCAGTTGCCGCTCGCCTTCGAGGCGATACACGTCCAGGTGGAACAGCTTCAGCGGCTTGCCGTCCAGCGCTCCATCGTATTCGTGAATCAGGGTAAAGGTGGGGCTTGTTACCTCGTCGGGTTCGGCGGCGTCCAGTGCCTGCGCGATGCCTTTCACCAACGTCGTCTTGCCGGTTCCCAAGTCGCCGCGCAACACCAGCAGTTGCGGAGGCTTCAAGAGCCGGACCAGCTTGCGCCCTACCTCAATTGTGTCCGCGCCGCTCTGGGTAGTGAATTCGTAAGTCTTGCCTGCGGCGGGTGGGGCTTCCTTGCTCATTCTCTTGCCTCATCGGAGCTGGTGGCCGGTAGCAACTCCGGCAGCCCCTGCAACCAAACATAACCGGTTCGGCCGCCTGAGTAAAAGCGGGAAGGCCGAAAACGGAACGCTTTCGACAGGTGCGCCAGACTGTCTGTGGCCAGCAACGTGTGTTCATCCACTTTCTGCACCGCAAAGTCCGCGGCCAAACCGTGCAGATAGACCGCAGCCTCCACCGCACGTCCCGGCTCATCGGGATACTGCGCCAGGATTCCCGCCACCAGCCCTGTCAGCAGATCGCCGCTGCCGCCTTTGGCCATCCCGGGATTGCCCGTCGTGTTCACTGCCACGCGCCCATCCGGATGCGCGATCAGCGTCCGCCAGCCCTTCAGAACCAACGTCACACCATGCTTTTCGGCAAAATCGCGCGCCACCTTGAGCCGGTCAGCTTGCACCTCTGCAGTTGCAATCCCTGCCAGGCGTCCCATTTCGCCCGGATGTGGCGTCAGCACCATCACCCGGCCGGCCTTCGCGATCGCAGCCAGCTTTTCCAGATGCGCCGGCTTCGCTGCGATTATGTTCAGCGCATCCGCGTCGATCACCGCCGGCATTCTGGTCGCCGAGAGCAACCCCATGGTGAACTTGGTTGTATCCGGGCTTTGCCCCAGCCCTGGCCCCACGGCAAGCACCGTCTTCCCCGCTGTGAACGCATTCAACTTAGCCGGCGAGAGATTCTCTTCGCCAATCTGACCGCTTGCGTTCGATGCCAGGGGCCAGGTCATGAGCTCCGGCGTAATGGCCGCTACTAGAGGAAGAGCCGGCGCGGGCACCGCCGCCGTCACCAATCCCGCCCCAGCCCGCAGAGCTGCCAGCGCGCTCATCGAGGGCGCACCAGATTTGCCGCCGGAGCTTCCAAACGAGCCACCCACGATCAGAACATGGCCAAAGTTGCCCTTATTGGCGGTCGCCGCTCGCGGAGCCTCGACGAGCTCATGTGCCGCGCCCGCCCATTCCAGTCCCAGAGAGGAGACAATCGCCTCCTGCGGCGAGCCAATCGGCGCCACCACAATCGGCTGATTCCAGCGCCGCGTCAGTCGCCCAAAAACATGGGCCGGCTTGGGCGCCGTAAATGTAACAACCGCGTCGGCTGTAAAGACCGGCCCATCCACCGTCTCTTTGGTTTCATCGGCCGGCCAACCCGAAGGCAGATCCACTGCCAGCACCGGGGCTTTGCTCGCCTTGATCCAATCAAGCGCCGCCTGCGCCAGGCCCTGGAGCGGCGGCTTGAATCCGGTTCCAAGCACCGCGTCGACGAGCAGGTCCGTTTCGAGTGCCCGGTTGTACTGCGCCAGCTCTTCCGGCTTGTCGATCACGTGGATCAGTCCGTGCGCTGTGTTGGTCAGCTCCCGCCACGCATCGGCTGCATCGCCCTTCAGCCCCGTGGGCGCGCCCAGCAACACCGTTGTCACTTCGAGCCCGGATGCGGCGAAAAGCCGTGCGGCCATCATGCCGTCGCCGCCGTTGTTGCCGCGCCCGCAAAGCACCGTCACCCGCCGCGCCCGCGGAAACTGCTCCCGCGCAAACGCTGTGACAGCCGCCGCCGCGTTGCGCATCAGCACCAGCGACGGCACTCCAAACCGCTCCGTCGTCGCCCGGTCGCACGCCTGCATCTCGGCTGCCGAAAGAACCTTCATGGCAACCATGTTAGTTCATAAGCCGTTTGGAGGAAGTCTTCGGTGATGGGTCAATGCTTGACGGATCAGGGGGCCGTAAACGCCCCGCCCAGGTTTACCCGCCTGTCAGAACTCAATCCGCGCCTGAAATGCAATCATGCGCGGCGAACTGTCCCCGCCCAGACCCACGCCCAGCAGTCCGGTCGGCGGCGAGATGGTGCTTTCGCAGCGTGCCAAACTTGGCCGGAATGCAACTCGCCCGGCACGCCTGCCTCCACGTTGCTGGGCAACGCAAAGTTCGGATGATTGAATGCGTTGAACATCTGCACGTCGAAGCGCAGCGAAGCAGCCCTCGGCAAACCGGAAACTTCCTCGTCAGATAAATGTCCGAGTCGGTGAAATGCGGTCCGCGCACCGTGTTGCGGCCCGAATCTCCAAACTGGCAGTTGGCGGCCGAATCGCCGCCGGTGCAGGCGCCCGTGGTGGGATCGACAACGGAAACAAACGCCTCTGGATTCAGCCATTGCCTCGTTCCTGCGACCGTCACACCGGCGTACGCGCGTCTTTCGGTACAGCGGCACGCCCGGAACTCTCCGCGCAAACTGCGGCCCGCTCGCCTGAAACACGCCGTTGCCGTTGGCCGTGTACGGCTGGCTCAGCACCGTAAACGGAAGCCCGGTATGAAAGAACGCCGTCTCAGAAAACGACCAGCCGCCGAACAGCCGCGCAGCAGCTGATGCGACGACGAAAACGGAATCTGGTAGATACCGAAGGCCGAAACGTTGTGGCGCACGTCGTAGTCGCAGTCGCCGTACTGCCGGCTAAGTTCGCCCGGCAGCGGCGACAGAATTCCCTGCGACGAAAACGACAGCAGGCCGCCGTTCGATACCTCGTCAAGACAATGGCTCAGCGTGTAGTTGCCGCGCAGCGTCAAGCCGTCGAATCTGCTCGGTGACACTGGTCTGCAATCCGGAGTAGCTGCTGTTCGCATCGGTGCGAAACTCATTCACGCTGCCGAATCGCTGGTCGAGCGGCCTGCTGATATGGATAAGGCGCAAAGCATCCATCGCAGACCGTCTGGTAGCCGTTCAACTCCACCTGATACGGCTCATGCAGGCCGCGCGTGCCCACATAATCGACGCGCACCGCTCCATGCGCTGCCCAATTGCTGCTCAATCCCGAGGTTGTACTGGTAGTAGTACGGCGTCTTCAGCGTGCCGTCGGAAACGTATTCAGGCTCACTGCCAGAGGACAGGTCGGCGCGCCCGCTGCAATTCCCGCACACGGCGCCGCGCCCGCGTTGAAGACCGCTTGAAAGTTCCGGTTGGCGTTCGCGCGTCGCGTCGACCGCGCTGTCCGGCACGCCGGGCGCAATCGCCACGCCGCCCACCTGCCCGCCGATGCCGCCCACAAACGTCGGCGCATACGGCGCATTGGTCGCCGCCAGATCCGCAATCTGCGCGGGAATGATGTCGTTGAAGACGCCGAAGCCGGCGTGCACCACGGTTCCGTGCGCGAGCTGGTACGCCACCGAGACACGCGGCTGCCACACGATCAGCGGCGTCGCCGGAAACAGACCGCGCACCTTCGTTTCAATCACCTGATCGAGCGGCTGGTTGGCGTTGTGCGATGAGATCCAGAAACGATCCCGCCGGCCGCGCAAACAGCCGCTGCTGATTCACCGGATTGGTATTCCACGTCGCGCGCATGCCGGCGGTGAGTGTGGCGCGCGGCGTGGGCTTGTAAGTATCCATCGCATACACGTCGAGATTTCCCGCCGCGACGCGCTCCTTCAGCGCAATGGGAAACGTCTGGCTCTCGGTGTAAGCCGCGCCGTAGGTGAACTGCGCCAGATCGTTGTAGACCACGGTCGGCACACGTTCCCTCGCCCAGGTCGTAGTCGCTCACATCGATGCGCCGCGTATTCATGCCGAATCGATAGGTGTGCTTGCCGCGCGTCCAGATCCAGGTTGTCGTTGATCTGCCATTGCGTCACCTTGCGCCCCTGCGGATAGGTGTTGTCGTTGCCGCCGATGCGTCGTAAACGGCGCATTGGTGCTGCCCGCCGCCAGCACAATTGGAAATGTCTGCTGCACCTGGGCAAAGTTGTTCGGCTCGAAGATGCTGCTATACCAGCTTGCGCCCGGGATTGAACTGGTTGACAAGATTCGGACGGAAGACGTGCGTGTAACCCGCCACCAGCGTGCGTTGCGGCTGCGGCGAATACGAGTTGAAGATCGGATTGATCGGATCGGTGTACGCGGCCTGCAGTCCCGTGTCCTGCTGAAAGCGGTACCAGACGCTGTTGTTGGCGTCGATGGTGTGGTCGATCTTCACCACGATCAGATTCTCGCTGTCGCTGTTGTTCAGCGACTCCTGGCGCTGGTTGGCGCAGCCGCTTCCATTCAACAAGATTCCCGCCGTCTGCGCGCCCGGCAGCAGCGCACCGTTCGCATCCAGCGGACAGGAACTCACCGGCAACCGGCGTCCCCGCCGTGTTGCGATAGAGGTTGAACATCGACTGGTAGAAACGGAACCTCGCCGGGCTCGGCCGGCAGCGCCGTTCCCGTGATCGGGTCTGCCCCGCCCAGCGGCAAGTTGGCTCAGCACATATTGCTGATACGCCGGCGACGGCACAACCACCTGCGACACCAGCGGCAGCGCGATGCGGATCCCCTCGTAGTGCGCAGAAGAAGAAGAGCTTGTTCGCGCGAATCGGTCCGCCCACGCTCACGCCAAATTCGTTCACCGTCGAGCGCGGCTTCTTCGCAACATTGCCCGGCGTGTCGTTCGCGTGCAGAAAGTAATCCTCCGCATTCAGCAGCGAACCATTCCACAACTCGTAGAAGTCGCCGTGAAACTTGTTGGTTCCCGACTTGGTGAAGTAGTTCACCTGCGACGCGCCGTATCTCCCCTGATCGACGGAGTAGGAGTTCGTGTTCACGGTCGCCTGCTCGACCGCATCGAGGCCGATGACCAGGTTCGTCGATAGCCCGATATTCAGTCCCAGCCACGGATCGTTGCGTGTCGTAGCCGTCGAGAATGTAGCCGTTCGAGGTCGCCGGCAGGCCGTTGAATTCCACGTTGCCGTAGCCGCCCGCTGCCTTCGCGTCATTTGACGATCCGGCCGTATTCATCAGCGCTCCCGGCGAAAACTGCGCAATGAAAGTCAGGTCCTGGCCCGGATTGGGCAGGCTTGCGATCGTCTTCGACTTCCAGCGTCGTGGTGGTATTCGGATTTTCCAGGCTCAGCAGCGCCTGGTTGGCCGTCACTTCCACCGTCTGCGCAGTCGACGACACGTTCAAGACGTGAAGTTCAGCGTCACGGTGCGCCCCACCTCGACCGCAACCGGCTGCGAAGTCTGCTCGGCAAACTCCGGCTCGCTCACCGTCACCGTGTACGTTCCCGGATTCACCTGCGAAAACAGAAACCGGCCCTCGGCGTTTGTACGTACCCGTGCGCACCGCTTTCGTTTCGACATCGGTCGCACGTCACCTCGCGCGCCGGTCAGTCGCCGCTCCCGTTGCAGTCCGTCACCGTCACCGGAGATCGCACTCGACGTTCCGCTTTGCGCAGGTAACACTTTTGTCATTAACTATGGTTAACAGCAGAAAAATGAGAAGAATAGCATGATCGTCGCATGTGATCATGCGATGCCTCCGGAGAATGGCAGCCGATTAGCGCGCTGCGTTCAGATAACGGAACCCTCGGCCGGTCAATCTATTCCGGGATCCGCGAATTCCCGGCTCAACCTTCCCATCGCGGTCTCAACCAGCAGCCACGCATTCAGCCCGGCGATCAGCGACCGCGGTAAACCAGGCCAGCCCCTTGCAGCCACGGCGCATTCACAAACTCGCCCATCTTCTTGCGGCTGCCCGTGAAAGATCACCAGCGGAACCACGGCAAAGCTCAATTGCAGCGAAAGAATCACCTGGCTCAGAATCAGCAGCTTCTCTGTGCCGCGCTCGCCCGTAATCGCGACCACGATGATGGTGGGAATGATGGCCAGCGAGCGCGTGATCATCCGCCGCAGCCACGGCGACACCCGGATGTGGATGAAACCCTCCATCACCACCTGCCCGGCCAGCGTACCGGTAATCGACGAGTTCTGCCCCGAGGCCAGCAGCGCGATGGCAAACAGCGTGCTCGCCCCGGCCGCGCCCAGCAGCGGGCTCAGCAGCTTGTAGGCGTCCTGAATCGCCGCAACCTCATAATGTCCGCTGCGATAAAACACCGCCGCCGCCACAATCAGAATCGCCGCATTCACAAACAGGGCCAGCGTCAGCGCCAGCGCCGAGTCCATGTTGGCCATGTGAATGGCCTCGCGCTTGCCCTCGGACGTGCGCTTGTAACGCGCGGCTCTGCACAATCGACGAGTGCAGGTAGAGATTGTGCGGCATCACCGTCGCGCCCAGCATGCCGATGGCGATATACAGCATGGCGGGATTGGTGACGATCGACGGCGACGGGATGAAGAGATTGCGCAGCATCGGCCAATACTCCGGCCGCGAGAGAAACATCTGCACGCCGAACATCGCGATGATGGTTCCGATCAGCGTAATCACCAGCGCTTCGACGTAGCGGAATCCCCAGCGCTGCAGCAGCAGGATCAGCAGCACATCGAGCCCGGTAATCAGCACGCCATAAAACAGCGGAATGTGGAACAGCAGTTCAAGCGCGATGGCCGAGCCGATCACTTCGGCCAGGTCGCAGGCCGCAATCGCGATCTCCGCGCCGATCCACAGCACGAAGCTCACCTTCGGGCCGTAGCTCTCGCGGCAAAGCTGCGCCAGGTCGCGCTCCGTGGCCACGCCCAGCTTCAGAGCTGAGACTCTGCAGCAGAATCGCCATCAGGTTCGACGCCATGATGACGAACAGCAGCGTGTATCCGAAGCGCGAGCCGCCCGCAATGTCGGTGGCCCAGTTGCCGGGGTCCATGTAGCCGACTGAGATCAGAAAGCCCGGCCCCAGAAAGCCCAGCAGCCGCCGCCAGTAGAACGGCGAGCGCGAGATGCGCACGCTCGAATGCACCTCCGGTAGTGAGGGCTCGGGCAGGGAGACGGCGGTTGCAAATTCAGTGGCCATGCGAGCAATGGGAGCGATCGGAAAGTGCCTCACCCTCAGTATGCCACAAGTTGTTAATCGTAGTTAACTGATTCACTTATTTTTAATTATGATCAGACTGCCGGCCGCAGCCAAACTGCCTCCGCTGCCGGCCTTCCCAGGATAGAAGTACCGCCAGGTAGCTCAATCGAAACGGTTTGGTCGTAGTTCTGGCTCACGACACGCAGGCTCCGGCTGGGGCCTATTCCCATATGGTGCAAAAACTTGAGTAACTTGGGATCTCGTTCCTGCAGGCTTGTCACGGTGTAACTGTGGCCTTCGGCGGCTTCCGACAGGGGCAGCTCCCCCCGTTTCTTCCGCTGCGCAGGATTCTCCGGCAGCACTGCATTCCCATGAGGGCAGGCGCCGCCCTCGCCCAGTTTCTCTCTCAGCTTGGCTTCGAAAGCCGGCGAAACCGCGTGTTCCAGGCGCTCGGCTTCTTCGTGGATTTCGTACCACTCCATCCCGAAAACCTCGCTCAGCATGCGCTCGATCAAGTGGTGCCGCAACGCCGTGCGGTAGGCCGTTTCGCGGCCTGCATCAGTCAGGCGCACGATGCCGTCCGCACCCACCTCCGCGAGACCGTCTCGTTTCAGCCGTTTCAGGGCCATGGTCACAGCGGGCGCCGATACCTCAAGCCAGTGGGCCAGCATGGCAGGGATCACCTGGTGCCCTTCCGCCTCGGCCTCCAGAATCGCTTTAAGATAGTTCTCTTTCGAGACGTAGATGGAATCCTTCATCTTGGTTTGCCACCAGTCTATACGCAAGCGCGGAGTCTCTGAGCCCCTCCACATCACAGAGGTCACAAGGTGGTGAAACCAGATCGCGCTCCGGGTGAAACCAATGGGTTAACCCATGTGCAGGGTAGTTGTAGCTCGCTGCGACCATCGTGGGATGACAATCAGCTCATGATTTCCCCTAGTATTCGGGAGTAAGAAGTCATGGATTGGGGGCGAACATGAATAAAGACAGTCAAGCGAATCCGTTCAGAGAAGCATACGACAAGGCGTCCTCGGAACTCCTGAAAGTGATTCACGAGTATGAGCAGATCCGCCTTCAGCGTGAGCACGTCGAAAAGGTCGTCAACGCGCTCAAGCCCGCAGCCGGGCTTGAAGAAATTGCCGAAACCGCCCTCGAAACCCCGGCAGGCCATCGGAGCGGTTTCACCGTTCTGACTCACCTTACCGTGGTGCGCCTACCGCGGGGAGCCTAAGGCGGACCGCCTTAGGCAGGTATCCGCCGATCACTTCACCCGTACCTTGGGCTCGACCGACAATCCCGGCCGCAACAGGTGGTTGGCGTCTTCGTCTTTTAAATCGGGAAAGTCAATCCGCACCGGAACGCGCTGCACAACCTTCACGTAGTTGCCCGTTGCATTCTCCGGCGGAAAAAGCGACAAAACCGAGCCGGTCGCGCCACCGATCTGCGTCACCCTTCCGTCGTAATCCTTGCCGGTTGCGTCCACATGGATCTTCACCGGCTGCCCGGCCCTCATGTGCCGCAACTGCGTCTCCTTGAAATTGGCGGTCACCCAAATATCCTGCAATGAAACCAGGGTGAGCAGGTTTTGCCCGACCGAAACGTTCTGGTTGACTTCCACGCTCTTGCGCGTAATGATTCCCGCCACGGGCGCCACGATTTTGGTATAGCTCAGGTTGAGCTTGGCCTGATCAAGCTGGGCCTCCGCCTCTTTGACCTGCGCATCGGCCTGGCGGGCTTTGGCGTTTTGTGCAGCCACCTGCTGCGGTCCCGTTTCGGCATACTTCAACAAGGCCTGCGACTGCATCTCGCGCTGACGAGCTACGCGCACACCATCGGCGGCGGCTTTCTGGCTGGCTTGCGCATTTGCCAGCGCGGCGGCGGTAGCGTCGGCGGCGGCCACGGCCGCGTCAAACTGCAGCTTGCTGATCACATCCTTCTCGACCAGCGGTCGATAGCGTGCCAGATCTAACTGCGCCTTGGTCGCGTTGGCCTGGGCCTGCGCCACCTGGGCGACCGCGGCGTCCAATTGCTGCTCCGCCTGCTCCACCTGGGCCCGTGCTCCGCTCAAATCGGCACCAGCCGAACTCAAATTGCTGCCCGTGTTGACGGTGATGATCGGAACGTTGACCCGCGCCGAGGCGGCATTCGCCACTGCACTGGCCAGCGCGGCCTCCGCGTTCTCCACCGCAACCTGAAAGTCACGGGGATCCAGCTCGCAGATCTCGTCTCCGGCATTCACCCACTGGTTTTCATTGACGTCCACTTTGATCACCTGGCCCGTGATGCGCGCGCTGACTTGAATCAAATGGCCGTCGATCTGCGCGTCATCCGTATCCTCAGTAAAGGTGGACCGCCACCAAAGCCCAGCCGCAATCAGTACGACCACCACAATGACAATGAGCACAATGCCCTTGCGGCGCGAACGCGGCCGCGCAACTTCGGTGCTCTCGTCCGTCTCGGGTTGGGTTACCGTTGAAGTTGATTCCGCCACGTCTACTTTCCTCCCAAATACTTCTTGTAATTCTGCGCCGCTCCCAGGGCACGCGCCAGACTAAGTTTGGCTGTGTTATCCCGGTAGAGGCTGGCCACGTATTGGTCGTTGGCCTGGGCCAGGGATTGCTCCGCCTCGCTTACGGCCAGATTGTCGCTCACTCCATTGGCATAGCGCTCCTGTGCCTCGCTCAGAGCTTCTTTGGCCAGTTCCACCGTCGATTGCGCCACAAGAACCTGCTGCTGAGCCGATTCGATGTCCAGCAGAGCGTCACGCACGTCGGCGTCCACCTGTGCGTTCAAGTCGCTTTCCTGCGCCCTCTGCGTGTCCAGTTGCGATTGCGCGATCTGCGCCTCGCCGCGCAACTCATATTCCTTGAACAGCGGAACGCTCAGCGTACCCTGCGCATCTCCGGTTCCATTCGAGTGGCGCACGTTCACGCCGATGTCGCCGTAATCGCCCTCAAACTTCACGGTCGGCAACCGGTCGGCCGTGGCCGCTTTGCGTTGCTCCTCGGCAGATTTGGTCTTCTCGATCATCGCGGCCAGGTCCTTGCGCTCCAGGTGTGCCTCATGCACCGCCGCATTCACGTCAAGCTGGTCAAATGCTGCATAGGGTACTTTGTCGATCAGGTTGAACTTCTGCGCCAACGGCAGCCCTATGGTGCGTGCCAGTGCCAGCTTGTCTTTCTCGAGGCCGTTCGTCGCCACAATCAACTGCTGCTCCAGCGACTGGTAATCCACCCGCGCACGCAGTTCGTCGAGCAGCGGGGCCGTCCCCGCTTCATGGTTGGCAATAGCCTGATCAAGTGAAACCTTCGCTGTCGCCACTTGTGCTCCAACACTGGAGACCCGCGTCTCATCGGCAAGAACAACAAAGTACGCATTGCCCACAGTGAGTATCACCATGTCTTGCGCGTCCTGGGCCGAGAGCTGCGCGGCTCTGAAGTCGTGACGCGAAGCGAGGTACGCCCGCAATGACTTCACATCCACCAGCGACCAGCTCAGCGAGGCCCGCAGATCGGTAAATCCGTATGGCCCGATGATCGTTGGAAACCCCGGAATCCGAAGTCCCTCCGCAGAAAGGTCGGTCTGGTTCACAGCCTCCTTGGCGGAGAAATCAACCGACGGAAGCAGCGACTGCAACTGGCTCATCCGCTGCGCCCGTGCTGATGCTGTCTGCGTAGCGCTCAGAATTGTGCCCAGGTTGTTCCTGAGCCCCCGCTGAATCGCGTCGTCAAGTGATAAATCAATCGGCTGCGGGCTCGCTACGCCCGCAACCACGCTGCCTTGAAAGCTGGAAGCGTTCGGAGCCGTGGAAACACCGGGCACCTGCGGCGGCGTTGCCTGGGCGCTCAGGCGCCACGTCGCCTGCAGCAAAATGCCTGACGCCAGCACGGCACAGACCAAGTAAAAGTTCGAATGGTTCTTTGACTCTCTTGAGGGCATTAAATGATCGTCTTCAGGCCACGGCAGAGATTTTCTGCCCAAAAGATGTTTGCGTATTCAATAGATGCAACTTCAGGGCAGCCAGGTTCTAAATCTAGTGTATCGAATCATCAGCAAAACCCGTGTAGCGTGGAACACAAAACGAATCCCCTGTGCGCGGTCTTCCCCATCGATCTGCAACATGCATCGACCATGCGGGTCCGATTACCGCGCCGCGGTCGCGTGGATCAGCTGCGAAGCCAGCGAGCACAGCCCCTGCCGGAAAAGATCGCGCACCGCTTCCGCTGTCCATCCGGCTGCATCGGGACCGCCATTAGCGGCCAGCATCGCGGCCGTTTCCGGCGAATTGAATCCGGCCACGGCACGTAAGACAAAGATGACCCGCGTGACCGTCGAAAGGCTTGCCAGCCAGTTCCGCACCCGGTCCCGGTCAGGGCCTCCCATCATCGTCTCGAGTTCTTCCCCGGTCACGCCCGCCGCATCCAGGTCGTCGTCTTCGATGCAGGTGCTCATCGGCTGCAGTTGCACCGGCGCAGCCAGGCAGCCGGGCGTTCTCCGCTCCAGGATTTCGATCGCCGCGGTACACAAGGCCCGGCGGCTGCTCATCCGCGCCTGCCGCGCATCGTTGCCGGGGAAGATCTCCGCCGTCGCGACTGTCGTTTCCACCAGGCGGACGCTCTCTTCGCCCTCTCCGACCAACATGGAGGCCAGATTATAGAGTCCGGCGGCAATCGCGTCGAAAACGTCGTCGAGGCCTTCGAAGGCCTGCTCCACCGTCGTTTCGTCCTTGGGCTGGCCGTCCAGAAGGACATGAACCTTATGTGAGAATGCTTCGGCCCCCGCCGGAATCTGGGGAGCGGGAATCAGGCTGTCGTGCGAAGAGGCGGGTTCCTGTGGCATGAGAAAGACTCCTCAATCGTGGGGATGTGGGCCTGCTACCCCACTTCTATCCTCAACCCGCCGGGCCGAACAGGTCAATCTGGACGCCTTGCGGCTTAGGGCCTGTTAACACTGCTGGGGTGGATGGCCCCAGTAGTGTTAACAGGCCCTAACCAACCACCCTCCCGATTCTCATTGAATCCCTTCCGGGACAGATTCATCGCCCGTCATACAGACGCCATCGCCCCGCGCAGCATCCGACTAACTGTTGTTATTTGACGACCGGAGGACCGCAATATGAAAATCCGAGTTCCCGTCCTGTGTGCTTGCATCGCGATCTTGATGGCGCCGTGCCTGATCCGGGCCCAGCAGAACAGTCAGGCGCCGCAGAACGGCGCGGGACAGCAATACAACACCAACACATGGTCTCAACCCGATTCGATCAGGATCGTGAAAGAGGTTCGCAAGCGGCTATTGAGCCTGCCCGATTACGACGTCTTCGACTCGCTGCGCTTTTCTATCCAGGGACGTACAGTCATCCTGCAGGGCTATGCCTCCCGGCCCGTCCTGAAGTCGGACGCGGAGAGAGCGGTCAAGGGCATTGAGGGCGTGGAATCTGTCGATAACCAGATCCAGGTGCTGCCTGCCTCACCCATGGATGACCGCATCAGAATGCAGGTTTACCGCCGCATTTACGGCCAACCCGCCCTGCGCAAGTACACCAGCGGCCCTGCCTACGAGGGTGAAGGTCCATCAGTTGCCTTCGCGGCCGGCGGCATTACGCAGGACCCGCCGCTCGGCTACCATGCCATTCACATCATCGTGAACAACGGTCACGTCATCCTGACGGGCGTGGTCGACAGCCAGGCGGATGCGGATATTGCAACCATGCAGGCCAATCTCACGCCGGACGTCTTCTCCGTCGAGAACGACCTCCAGGTTGCCGGAAGACCTCAAGAAAGCGCGAGCAAGTCGAAGTAAAAGATCAGCGCGGGGGCGCCGCTCAGATCGCCGCCTGTGACATTGCAGGCATCCGAGCAAGCGCCCCGCGCCAAAAGCGGGCGAGCACGATGAAAGTCTGGCGCGTCCATGCACTGAATCCGGCAGTGGAACCGAGAGAAATGCACGATCTCATCGTTCCGTTGCAATTCCACGGATACGGAACCTGTTCAGAGACAAAAATGAAACTCCCCCTGATGGCTCTGTTGCTCTTGATATGGCCCTTTTCTTCCGGCAAGGAATATCACATGACCGCCGGCAATATCGTTCCCGCAGCCAACGGGAGAGTCAAGGTCCAGAAAGACCTGGATGGCAACTCCGGGCTGGACATCAAGGTGTCCAAACTGGCCGATGCGCCTGACGCCTTCGGAAAACAAATATGTCGTGTGGATTCGTCCCAACGACGGAAAACCGCAGAAACAGGGCGCGCTCAGTGTCAGCAACCACTCGAACGGAGAACTGCAGATGATCGCCACCTCGAAGGACTGTGAAGTTTTCATTACCGCGGAACCAAGCGAGAGTGTATCTGCGCCGTCTGGGCCTGAAGTTTTGCGCACCCACATTTCGCTTGGCTGAGAATCGGCGCTCGATGCGGTCGAGAGCGATGCGTTCCCCGGCCAGAGGCGTTGCTTTTCGTCTGCTGGACTGAGCGGCCGGTCAATTCGCGACAAAACCGGCGATTACAGGCAGTTCGTGTACATACCGTCAACGGTCGCCGAAACCGTCCAAACGCGATAGACTAGCCAACACAGCGCATGGGACGCGTGCATGGCGAGAACGAAACAGAAGCAAAAGCTGTTCAACGGCAGAGACTACTCGTGGATGCAGTTCAATCGCCGTGTACTCGAAGAAGCCGAGGATCCCGAAAACCCACTCCTCGAGCGCGTCAAGTTCCTCGCCATCACCGGCAACAACCTCGACGAGTACGTCGAGGTTCGCCAGGCCGGCCTCATGCAGCGTATTGAAGACGGCTACCGCGAACCGGGATACGATGGCCTTCGGCCTGAAGAGTCGCTGGCCGGCCTCACCGCAGAAATCCACAGCTTTGTCGACGCCCAGTATCGCTGCTGGAACACTCACCTGCTCCCGGAACTCCGCAAACAGCGCATCTGCCTGCTGGAGTGGGAAGAAATGAGCGAGGATGCGCGATCGTATGCGCAGAACTATTTTCAGCATGAAGTTGATCCCCTGCTCACCCCCATCGCCATCGATCCCGCTCACCCCTTTCCGCGTGTGTTGAACAAGGCTCTCTGCCTGGCCCTGCTGCTGCGCGCCAAGCGCCGCAGCTCCGGTCCGCAGGTGCTGGGTGTGGTCACCGTACCCCGCGCGCTGCCGCGCTTCGTACGCCTTCCCTCTTCGGATGAAACTTACGATTACATCCTTCTCCATGACCTCATCGGACAGCACCTGGGCGGCATGTATCGCGGCTACGAGGTCCTTTCCCGCGCCGCCTTCCGCGTCACCCGCAATTCCAATCTCTACTTTGAGGAAGAAGAAGCACGCTCGCTGCTTGAAACCATTCGCGTCGAATTGCACAACCGCCGCAAAGGCGATGCCGTGCGCCTCGAAATCGAGACCGGCGCCGATCCTGAGATCATCGAGCGGCTCCGCGTCAATTTCGAACTGGAAGAAAACCAGGTCTTCCTCAACGACGGCCCCGTGAATCTTTCGCGCCTTATGTTTCTTTACGGGGATATTCAGCGCCCCGAACTCAAATTCCCTCCTTTCACACCGCGCCCGTTCTACCTCAGCCGCAAGTCCGCCAATATCTTCGATGAACTTCGCCAGCGCGACATCCTGCTCCATCACCCCTATGACTCCTACGACACCGTAGTGGACTTCATCCAGCAGGGCGCCGAAGACCCGGCTGTTGTCACCATCAAGCAAACGCTCTACCGCACCAGCCAGGACTCACCCATGTTCCAGGCGCTCATCGAGGCAGCGGCCACCAAGGAAGCTACCCTGGTCGTCGAACTGATGGCGCGCTTCGATGAGGCCTCCAACATCCGCTGGGCGCGCAGCATGGAAGACGCCGGCGTCCAGGTCTTTCACGGCGTTGTCGGACTCAAGACTCATTGCAAGCTGGCCCTGCTCGTCCGCCGCGACGAAGACGGAGTAACCCGCCGCTACTGTCACCTCGGCACCGGCAACTACAACCCCGTCACGGCACGCTTCTATACCGACCTGAGCGTGCTCACCAGCGATCCCCAGATCACCGAACGGGTCCACATGGTCTTCAACTACCTCACCGCACACGCCGAGGTGGATGACTACCGCCCGCTGCTGGTCGCGCCCCTCACCATGGCCGAGAGTTTCCTCGGCCTCATTCGCCGCGAAACCGAACATGCCCGCGCCGGCCGCTCCGCCCACATTGTCGCCAAGATGAACTCCCTGCTCGAGCCAAGTATGATCGACGCGCTCTATCAGGCCTCGCAGGCCGGCGTCGACATCGATCTCATCATCCGCGGCCAATGCATCATCCGCCCCGGCGTCAAAGGCCTCTCCGATCGCATCCGCGTTCGTTCCATCGTGGGTCGCTTTCTCGAGCACTCCCGCATCTTCCACTTCGCCAACGGAGGCGACGACGAGATTTACCTCGGCTCAGCCGACTGGATGCCCCGCAATTTGTTCGAGCGATGCGAGGTCGTCTTCCCTGTCCGCGATGCCGCCGCCAAAATCCGCATTCACGACGAAATTCTCCCCGCTTATCTCGCCGACACGGTCAAGGCCCGCCTGCAACAGCCCGATGGCAGCTACCTCCGGGCTTCCAAGGTGCTCAAAGACGCTCCTCTATTCTCCAGCCAGGATTTCCTCATGAAACTGGCCGAGGGCAAAGTGGACCTGAGCGCAATTCCCCCAACAGGAGGGGCAAAATCGCACATCTCAGCCAAACCGCATGTGACAGCGAAACAAGACACGCCCGCCAAGCCGAGCGAAAAAAACACAAGAAAAAAGGCACACGCCGCCGACTGAAAACCGGGCTGCTTTGAAAGGGCACGGCTTCACAGGCTGCGGAAAAACTCATTTCAGACACGCTTTGTAACAAGGGCACGGCTTCAGCCGGGCCGCAAGAGTCAATAGAATGAGTCGGGCTTTAGCCCTGCTAAGGCCCTTCACTCGATTCTGATCCCGCGCCAGGAGTTTTTCCGCAGCCTGTTCAGCCGTGCCGTAAGCGTCGCCCACTGAGCGCGGCTTTAGCCGCTGAGGGATGTTTTCTCCTCTCTCCATCCCGGCCGTTTCCCGCAATCTCTTCAGCCGGTAAATCAATCGCTGACTCGCTACGCCGCAAAGCGGCGCTGACTTGCCGCTCCTGAATGCAACCGGCAAAACCGTTGCCTCGGGCCTGCAAACCCGAATCACCACGAGCCCCGACCCTCCCAACAAAACTCCCGCGCTCTTGCGAACCGTCATCGCTTGTGGCTAGACTCCTCCGCATGACAATTTCGATTCCCCGCCTTGTCAAACTCGCCGCCGGTTTACTGCTTCCCCTCGCTGCCGTCTCCAGCCACGCTCAGGAATGGGCAAAAGCGCGGCTCGACGCTTCCCCTCGCCACCATGAATACGTCGCTCTGAAGCATGACAACCGCACCGTCCAGGCCTTCGTTGTCTATCCCGAGGTCAAAAACAAAGCGACGGTCGTCATTCTGATCCATGAGATCTTCGGTCTCACTGACTGGGCCAAGGAGATGGCCGATGAACTCGCCGCAAAGGGCTTCATCGTGGTCGCGCCCGATCTGCTCTCCGGCTTCGGTCCCAACGGAGGAGGCTCCAGCGAATTTCCCAGCCAGGATGCAACCATCAAAGCCGTTTCAGCTCTCGATCCGAACGTCGTAAACGCCGACCTGGATGCGGCCGCCGATTATGGAAAGCGCATTCCTGCGGGCAACGGCAAGATTGCAGTCATCGGATTCTGCTGGGGTGGAAGCAAGTCATTCGCCTTCGCCGCTCATCGCAAAGATCTCTCCGCGGCTTTCGTTTTCTATGGAACAAGCCCCTCGGACGTCACCCCCATCACCGCTCCCGTCTACGGCTTCTATGGGGGAAATGACGCAAGAATCGGCGCCACCATTCCGGATACCATCACTGCCATGAAGGCCGCCGGCAAAACCTATGAGCCGGTGACTTACGACGGCGCCGGCCACGGCTTCATGCGCGCTGGCGAAGATCCCACCAACACCGTACCGGGAAACAAGACCGCACGTGAGCAGGGCTTCGCACGCCTGGTTACTCTCCTCGACGGTCTCAAGAGCGCACCCACTGCCGCCAATAAAACGCACGGTGCAATGTTGGCCAATCAATCAGTTCACGCGGCTGCACTCTGCCACGACTCCAATGGCGGGTCATAAGCAGCAAGTGCCTTTCCTCGACGGCGTGCCACGTCCAAACTCATCACTGTTGCGAATCGAGGTGCACCGATGAGCGACTTTGAGAAACTGATCGAGGCCGCAAAACAGGGCGTGTTCGAAGACGTCCCGGACCATTGTTCATGGCTATCCGGAACTCATCAACAACACCACACTAGAGCCCATCTCATAAATGGCTTTGTAAAAGGGCACGACTTTAGTCGTGCCGCAAACATCTCGTAAATCGCTGGGCTTTAGCCCCTGAGGGACGTCTTTCGCAGTGCTAGACGATTTATGAGACAGCTTCAGTGTCCTGAGTCTTAAATTCGCTAAACAAAGCTGTCACCTGTGCGTAGTTTGGCGCGTTTTTTTGCGCCAAACGGAGTCGAAAGCCTGCCCTGAGCGAAGGGAACAAAGCGACCGTAGTCGAACGGGGACCTGCAATTGGGACCCTCGATTCTTGTAAAGAGCTTTAGATTCACCACACTTGTCCGGATTGCTGTCGAAGCATCGGAAAGTGGCCAAGTTGTGGTTGGTGATAGATTTAGCTGTCCCAAACCTGGATTTCCAGACCCCTGAAACCACCAACCCCAGCCCGCAGAGAGTACCGACGCTCCCTGCAACAGCCACGGGGTAAAGACGCATCCTAGATGGAAGAGCGGGAACTGCGAATTCCCGATCCCAGGATCCACCTGTCCGCCTTTGCAATCCAGTGCAAGTTGAACCCGTGAGCGCACTCTTGGTTGCCGTGTCTTCGCTTGAATGAAAGTGATCCTTTTCTGAGGTTTCTATGGTGGCGAATATCATGCGAAGCGCCAGGATGAGGATGACTTTGTCTTCTTTGTTCCAGGCGGTCCAAGGCGGGTTGGGCGTAAGTGTCACACCGTCTCATTTCTATTTTCCGGTTCCTAGTTTCAAGTCCCTGCAGCGCAAAAACTGGAACGCCTGCCGTTCCTGCGGAATGCTCGACTTCCGCTTTCCTGAACAAATTGAACGGCTGCAGTCGGAGCTGCTTCCATTCGCCGCCGAGTGGAATTTCCCTGAGGTCGCAACGGACGACGAACATGCATTTCATTTCAACAATGGATTCTTCGAGCGCATCGACGCGGAGGTGGCATATTCTCTCGTCCGCCGTCATAGACCGAAACGGATCGTGGAGATCGGAAGCGGAAACACCACTCTCCTGCTTTCGGCCGCGCTCAACAAAAACGCTTCCCTGGGGTTCCCCGGCGAAATGATCAGCATTGAGCCGGATCCTGCGCCATTTCTGAGAGACGGCGTCCCGCGCCTCGCGCAGCTCATCGAAAAACCCGTGCAACAGGTTCCGATCGACCTTTTCCGCAACCTGCGCGCGCACGACATTCTGTTCATCGACTCCAGCCATGTGGTGTCGATGGACAGCGACGTACTCCACGAGTGCCTCCGCATCCTCCCGGAACTCGCTCCGGGTGTGCTGATCCACTTCCACGACATCTTCACCCCGCTCGACTATCCCAAGAAATTCGTCATGACCAACCTCTGCTTCTGGGGCGAGCAATATCTGCTTGAGGCATTCCTTTCCTTCAATTCCGCCTTCAAAGTGGTGTGGTCGGGCAGCGCCATGCAGCAGTTCCACCCCGACGTTCTGCGCCGCGCATTCCCTGCGTGGCAGGGCAGCTTCGCCAGAATGCCAGGAGACTTGAAGGTGTTCGCTCCTTCGCTGGATGACAACAATGTATGGCCCTGCAGTTTCTGGATTACTCGGCTTTAGCGAGGGAGACACCGCGGATATTTGCAGATTATTTCTCCGAAAGGTGCACTATCGACTTAGGACGTCAAAACAGCCACACTCCATTCATGGATTAAAAGACTGACAATAATCGACCTGGTCACAGAATACCGGCGGGGACAACTCTGGACGCAGCCCTGCTCTGCCGAACTTCGCCCGTCCACTGGCCGAAAATATCGTCCAATTGAAAAGGAGTAACCGATGCCGCAGAACCCGCCTCTCGTCTTTTCCAACATCACACCCGCGCAATATGCCGCCTTGATAAGCAAAGCCGAAGCCTCGGGTATCAGTATCGCAGGCAACAGCGGAACCGCCTCCAAGCACGGAGTCGAAGTCGCCTGGAATTACTCGCCCGATGCCCGGCAACTCACGCTGCAATGCCTCAAGACGCCCTTCTTCGTTAGCGTCGCCGACGTGAACGCGAAACTCCAGTCCCTTGTGGGACAGAGCATCTCCGCCGCCTGAATGTGTGGGTCTGTGCCGCTCTGTGCAAAGGCATACGGCCCGCTGAATTTAAAATCGTGACAGTGGCGCTTCCCCTCGCAAAATCGCCCGCACAAAGCATGCTCCGCCAGTCACGCACGAGAACTCGTCGACTGGAGGCTCCGTCACCGCTGCGCCTGTGGCATCTCGCCAGCCTCGATGCCCCCACTGTCGCGGTGGTTTGGTCGCTTGGATTTGCATGGGCCGCCGGCGTTCGGCTTCCTTCATGGGTCCCTGTGCTGCTCGCGCTCGGCACCTGGGCCGTATACATCGGCGATCGTCTGCTCGACGCGCGCACAGCCTTGCGCTCCGGCAATCTCCATCGCTTGCGCGAACGGCACTTCTTCCACTGGCGCCACCGCCGCATTCTGATGCCCCTCGCGCTGGTTGCCGCGGGCGCCGCGGCGACCATTATTTTCGACCTGATGCCCGCAGCCGTGCGGGAGCATGACTCGCTGCTGGCTGTCGCCGCTCTGGCTTATTTCTCAGGTGTCCATACCTCCCGGCGCTCATTGCGATCGGCCCGGGCCATCTTCTCCAAAGAGTTTCTGGTTGGCATTCTGTTCACAGCCGGTTGCGCGTTACCTATGTTGACCCGTTTCGCCGCGAATGCACCAGGCCGATCGCTCGGTTCGCTTCTCGCGGCGTGCATGTTTTTTGCCTTACTGGCCTGGCTCAACTGCAGTGCAATCGAGCGATGGGAGTCCGCCAAAATCCCGTGCCGAATCTCTCTCGCCGGCATCGTGCTTACGCTCATCGGATTGTCTCTGGCTGTCTTTCTCTCCCCGGCACAGCCCCGGATCGCCGCGTTGCTCATTGCCGGATCGGCAAGCGCCCTCTGTCTGGCCATGCTCGACCGCCTGCGCAGCCGGCTGACCCCTCTTGCCTTGCGCGCTGCGGCCGACCTGGTACTGCTCACCCCGTTGCTTCTCCTTGCTCGATGAAGGCGGGCTCGATGAAGGCGGGCTCGATGAAGGCGCCGCCGAACTTCAACCGCCTTGCCCTCCCCTATAAATGGATGGAACTGGCCAGTTTTGGCCCATGGCTGTGGCGCTGTCGCTGCGCTTTCCTCGATGACCTGGGCGCATGTCGCAACGCCCTGATCCTCGGCGACGGCGATGGTCGATTCACTGCGCGCCTGCTCAAGCAGAATTCCGCTGTCCAGATCGACGCAATTGATGCCAGCCGCGCGATGCTCCAGGCTCTGAGTCGAGCCACCTGCGACCAAAGCGATCGAGTGCGCCTTCACCTGGCAGACGCCCGCCTGTTCAATCCGCCCAGACCCCCTTACGATCTGGTGGTGACTCACTTTTTTCTCGATTGCCTGACGTCGGAAGAGGTCGCTGCCCTTGCGGCAAGGCTGCGCGAGTCCGCCACTCCCTCAGCACTCTGGCTGATCTCTGAGTTCGCGGTGCCGAGGGGCTGGTTTGGATTGCTGATTGCCCGGCCTCTCATCGCAGCGCTTTATTTCGCTTTCTGGTTGCTCACCGGACTCTCCGTCCGGCGGCTCCCAAACCATCGCGCGGCCCTGATGCAGGCAGGATTTTCCATGACGCGTCAGCGTAAATGGCTGGCTGGTCTGCTGGTCAGCGAGTTGTGGACGATCGATCCACCGGCAGCAGATTCTTCTCGCAGCTAGTGTTCTTCTCGCGCCTAGTAAAGCCGTTGCCGTGCTTCGTTGGGACGATCGACCGGTTCTGAGCTCATTTCCAGAACCTTCGAGGCGACGAACTCATAGCCGACGCCATCCTCGCCCCAGCGCACAACCCTCGAAACCACTGAGATCGCCTCTTCCGCCTTGTCTCCCTTGGGCCCGGGTCTCTGGAGCGTCATCCGAATCATCGTGTCAGGCACCCATCGCTCTTTGGTCAGGAGATAAAACCCGGTGCTGCTGATATCCCCGATCTGGTGGGCTTGCGGAGTGCCCCCGGTCCAGTAATACGCAACCAGCCCCGGAAGGGGATGTCGCTTGGACCGGCGCCGGTCGCCAGGCGTGGACACGATCGAGGTCGGCTTGTCTGCGTCGAGCCAACGCACAAATCGAGTTCGTAGCGAATGCATGTGCTGGGCAACCGTTCGGGCATTCGCCTTCGCATTCAGTTGCTCAGTGGCAATTTCCAATCGCTTGACATGAACGCCCAGCGACGACCGCAGTGAACTACGATGCCCTCTGGCCTCTTTTATTGATGTGCTGCTTGAGCTGCGATTTCCGGAGGCCTTTGCGTCCATCCCCAGAAGCAGATGCACCAATTCACCAGCCCAATGAAGGAACCGGGAAATCCAGGAACCCCTGGGGCGCTCTTCCGGTTTCTCCGTCTCCTCTATAGGCTGGACCCCAGTCTCCTGGCGGCCAGGCCCACCATCTGAAATGGGACGCGCGAGACCACTCCCTACGCGTGGCAGTTCGTTCGTAGATGCAACACTGCTCGCAATGGGTGCAGGAGGCACCGCCGCAATGGGAGTACGCGCAATGGGCCGGCCCGTCTCCTCGGCCCAACGCAGGACCTGGGATACGACCGACTGCACATCCTGCGTTTGAATTTCCACACTCTGCTTGGATACACGCGCCCGGGTTTCAACGTTCTCTCTTTCCTCCAGCCGCTGCATTGCGGGTTTCCGCCTTGACAGCTCATCGCGAAGCCGCGGCTGCAATCCGCCGTCGCTATCGGTCTCTTTGGCCGCGAACTCTAAGTTCTTCCTCATTGACGCTTGCGCTGGTGCAATCGAAACTGGAGCCTTCGGACGCGGTAGCTCCCCGGCCCAGCTCCGCACCTGGGATACCAACGCATCGATCTCTTCGGCCTGGAATTCCAGCCGCCTCTTTTCTTCCGCCGCGCGAGCATCGATCTTCTCTTGTACAGCGGCAGCCTGAATCTGCTGAGGCTCAGCCCACGTCTGCCGCTTCTCGGCCGGTGCACTTACCAGCACCGGCCTGGGGCTCCGCGGCTCTTCGGGATAAGGTTTTGGGCCGCGCAAGACGGAAGCGGAGCTTGCCGAACCGGGTACATGGGCCAGGTGACGCACCATTTCGTCGGCCGCGCAAATAATGAGCTGATCGCCGGGATAGGTGCGCGACAAGTTAACGGTATGAAGCGGCAGAACCAGAGCACTTGCGGCCTGATCTTCAATCGACGGTAACTCGACTGCGGGAGATAACTCCAGGGCTTGAACAACACGAAGCTCTTCAGTAAGGAAGACCATGTCGAATGGACAGACGATCCGCGCCACCGGGAGAGCCCTGAAAGGCTTGAGCCAGAAGCTCGATTCAGCGGTCAGGTTCTCCACGTCGACCATCAACTGCTGAGCCTTGACGGGCTCAAGCTCAGCGTCGACGACAGAAGCTCCTACACTGAGGAAGCTGGCCGTGGTCTTGTTATAAACGCAGTATCTCTTCGTATCCACGTGCCCTCATTCGCAAAAAGCCTCTCCCTCGCAGGTCGGCTCCCTTTGGGCTCTTATCATTTCGATCTCGATCCCCTTCGGGATCATCCCTGATCGAATGGCACAGAGCGGCCGACCGAAGGGGAAAAGTCGGGTCAAGCCAGACCGCTCACTGAAGGCCCTCCCGGCCTTGCAAAGTGAAACTAGCGTACCTCATCATGCGAAAATTTTCCGCACCAATCTTTGTCTATCCGGGAATTTTCGTCCGGATGACTCATTCCGGCAGAGGTGATCTGGCCGGATTCCCGTGAAAATCCTGCCTTGGGCGTCCCGACCACCGCCTTCAGCGGCGAAAAAGTGATTGGAAAGGTAATGCGGAATGGCCGGCGGCGCGAACTATAACTGAACGCGGATTCCGCGCCGTTCCCTACTGCTCTGCGCGAAGCCCGCTGCATCGCGCAACCATTTCCAGGCCGAGTTGCGTGGGGGTGGTCTTCACCTTTTCAGTGTAGGAAACGAAAGATGACTGTGCGCTTTTCTCAAGCAATCCAAGGTCAGAGAGAATTGCGATCGCCCGATGAATCTTTGTAAAGTCATTCGTGCCGGCCATCTTACATATCTCATCCGCGGTGCAATAAGTTGGATAGATTGAAACATCCCCTCGATCTGACACGACCTTGATAGCTCGCGCGCAGGCGCCGGAGAGTATGCGAACGTGAATGAGAGTAAGTACGCTGAGTAAGTCAATGAAAGGCGTATTCGATTTGTCCTGACCTTCAATCGAGCAGGACGCGGCTAACAGGCCCGCCCAGAAGCGCTGCAAGAGGTCGGCGTCTGCCCACGACCCGAGTTCGATGATGCGCATCACGATCTCAGGATGGGCCAGCATCCTGCTTGCATCCGGCTTGGAGGCAATCAGCAATTCTGCTTTGAGGGCAACCTCAACCGCGCTGGCGGCTCTGAAATTACTAAGATCTTTCTGAACCAATCGTTCAACTTCTTCGACGACCGGAGCGCAGATTCTCCGCACGAATCCCAGAGCTCGAGCGGTTCGAAACTCCCTCAGAATATATTCCGGTTCCGTTTCCGCCACGTGGCGTCGAAGCGGGCTTTCCCAAAGCCGCAAATCCACGCCCGTGGGAAAGACAAAGTAAAGCCCGATGCCATCTTTGTCCCACCGCGCCGGACCCGCTTGCACCCGGATTCGCCGCACGGAGCTGTCTTCCAGCTCCCCTTTCCTTTGCAACGTCAGCGGAATGAGCGCGCCCGGGGGCCACCGTTCGTCAGTCACCAGGTAGACCCCCGTCGAGCTGATATTCCCCACCTCATGCGCCTGCTGGGCGCCTTTCTCCGCGAAATAGGCCACCAGTTCCGGTGAAGGCCGTCGAATCGAATGCCGGCGATCATCTGTTGATTTCGAATCGGGGTAGAGCCACCGCAGCGCCTTTGCGAATCCGGACCGCTTTTGCGGGATTTGAGCTTTAGCCTCCTCAATGAACCGCTGAATCGCCGCGTGCTGCGTTTTCAAGTCTCCATCTGCCTCGGCAGGCGCAACACCGGTGCTGTCAAACACCCTTTCCGCCGCGGATTTCTCTAGCACTATGGCTGGAGCAGAAAAAATCGAAACAGAAGGGGGCTCCGGCTGCTTTTCCGCCTCACTGCCGACGCTGATGAGCGGGACATTCAGCGGAGTCTCTCTCTCCTGCGCCGACGCTTCAGTTTTCGCTTTCTCGTCTGTCCGCTGCGTCGCAGACTCCTGCCCGTTGCGTCGACCGCCCTTTCTAGATTTCGCCCCAGCCCCATTCCCGTTGGTCCGCACCACCGGCGGAAACCCGACTTGGGAAACGGCTTTGGGAACGACTTGCGGCTCGACTTGCGGCTCGGCTTGGGGTTCGGCTTCGGGCTCGGCTTCAGGCTCGGCTTCGGGCCCAGCCTGGGGAACGACCGTCGCGACCGGCATTGCCTCCCTCTGGCTCTCCGTCTCTTCGTCTGAGCCCATGAACTGAGCTTCTGCTGCTTCCCCGCTGGCTGCCGGTTCAACCGATTCCTCCTCGTCCTCCTGGTCGTCCTGCCATTCATCCTCGGTCTCGAGAGGCCCGGCAATTCCGCGCGGCCTGAAAGGATCGTCCGATCGCGAAAACGGTGCAGCAATCTCTTCTTCGAGGCTTTCCGGCGTCAATTTCACTCCCTCGACCTCGGGAGCCTTGCCGTTTGAGTCCCGCAGGTCCTTGACGCCGTTCTTCGCTGCCTCCTCGACGGCCGGATGCTCGTCCACCTCTATGACGAGTTGGTCCCCGGGCAGCGTTTTTGACAAAGACATGGTTTTCAGAGGCAAAACCAGGGCACTGGCTGCGCGCTCTTTGAAAGCTGGAAAGTCGCCCCCCGGCAGCAGTTCGGCCCCCTGGATCACCCGGCCATCTCCATCCAGGTAGATCAGGTCGAATGGCGAGAGTCTCGGCACCTTGGGAATCTCAGTAAGGGGCGTCAGCCAGAGACCCGTGCTGGCGTTGAGGGCCAGGCCTTCGACCATCACTCTTAAGAGCTTAAGCGGCTCAAGTGTGGTATCGATGACAGTGACACTCTCGCTAAGGAAGCTCTCCCGGGCCTGGTTGTATACGAAATATTTTCTGGTCTCCACTAGGCGCATCCTTGGGAGGTTGCAGGTTCGCAACATTCTCCGTTGGGCTTCCCCTCACGATCAATCCGGCTCGTGGCGTGATTATACGGCGATTCGATGCGCACCAGACACGTTACGCCCAGGGGACAACTGCCGCGAATTGTTACCGGCGTGTTAAAATCGACCTCCAAGGAGCTGTCAGACCTCCCATCCGTACACCTGACCGATCTCAATGAATCTCTATCTGATGCGCCATGCCAACGCCGGAATTTCCCGGGACAATCCCATTTTGGATGCCAAGCGCGGCCTTATTAAAGAAGGAAAAGAACAGTGCATGCTGATGGCGCGCGTCATGAGCGCACTCAAGGTGCAGGTGGACGTGATTGCCTCAAGTCCTTTGAAGCGCGCCCTGCAGACCGCACAATTCGTCGGTACGGAGATGGGCTACGACGCCAAGGTCGAGATCAGCCCGGCCCTGCGGCCGGAAGCGGATTACCTCGCTTTTCAGCAGTTGTTGGAGAAGTACGCCGACCGCGAGGGCGTACTCCTGGTGGGTCATAACCCCAATCTTTTCAAATTCCTTGGCCGCATCATCACCGGCAACGGCGGGGCCGGTATCCGTCTGCGCAAAGGTTCCGTAGCCCGCATCGATATGGAGCGCCATCCGCCTTTATTGCAGTGGCTTATCGATCCGCGCATGGCCCGTTGGATCTATGCCAGCGTGGCAAAAAGCTCGCGCCCGAAGACCTCGCGGAAATAGTCCGCCTCCTTGCGCAACGACCATAGCTCCAGTTCCGCCCCGGTCCGCCCCTGGCGTAATTCCAGGTAAATCCGCTTCGGATACACCTTCGCGCCCACGCGCAGCACGTCGCTGGCGCGATCCTGGTTCAGCGCCACCGCCAGTCGCAGCAACACCACCGCCCGCTGCACATTTTTGTGTTCATCGGTCGGAATGTTGCGCAGTGCGCGGTCGCCCGGCTGCGGGCGGCTCTTGCCCTGATAACGCGCAATCGCCGATACCACTGTCCGCTGCACCTGCGTATAGCCATACATTTCAGAGCTGGAGATGATGTACTGCGTGTGCCGATGATGCCCCTGGTGGTTGATGAACTTGCCCGTATCGCGGAGGATAGCCGCGGCCTCCAGCCAGCTTTCATATTCGGCGGGCAGTTCATGCAGGCTCTTCAACTCGCGGAAAAGCTGCAAGGCATGCGCGCGCACCGGTTCGGACTGCCGCGGATCGACGCCATAACGCCTCGCTGTATCGAGCACGCTCTGCCAGCGTTCGTGTTCGAACTCGCTGTGCCCCGCCGCACGCGCGTCCTGCTCGGCCAGCATCTGGGCCAGAATGCCGTCGCGCAAACCCAGCGGCGAATAGCGAAAACCGGGCAGCCCGAAGCTCTCCAGCAACTCCGCGAACACCTGCGCGCCGGCAACAATAATCTCTGCCCGCCGCGGCCCGATGCCCGGCACCGCTTCGCGATCCGGCAGCGTCATCTTGGCGAGCTTTTTGGCCAGCTTGCGCACTTCGGCGGTTGGGGCAATCGCCGCCGTTCCCGCCGAAAGACCACCTCCTGACGATGCTTTCTGCCCCGTCTTTCCTGCCGGCTTGCGCGTCTTGCCCGATGCGGCAAGGGCCTCGTTCAACGCCGCCGCGGTACCAGACGTCGCAATCACCAGGGAAATGCTCGAAGGCTGAATGCGGCGATGCGCCCTGCGCAGCTCGCGGGCAATCAGACGCCGCATTTGCGTCAGTCCCTCACGAAGCGGAGGGTCGGCCTGCAGAAATCCCTCGGTGAGCCGCACCGCGCCCAGCGGTATGCTGATGGTCTCCCTGATGCGCTTATGTTCGCTGAGCGTGATTTCGCAGCTCCCGCCGCCCAGGTCCACCAGCAGCACCCGGCCGCCCACGCCAGCCTCCCCGTTCATCAGGCCGTGGTGAATTAACCGCCCTTCTTCGAGCCCGGAAATGATCTCCAGATTCCAGCCGGTCTCGGCCTTCACCCACGCCTGGAAAGCGGGCGCATTGCGCGCATCGCGCATGGCCGCCGTGGCCACCACGCGCATGCGGTCCACCCCGTGCAGTTGCACCGCACGCTGAAAGCGCTTCAACGCCCTGAGCGTGGCCGCCATGGCTTCCGGCGATACCAGCCCCGCATCGAAAACGCTGGCTCCGAGTCGCGTCACTTCGCGGTCCTCGTGCAGCGTCTTCAACTGGTGCGCGACAACTTTTGCAATCTTGAGTCTGCAGGAATTGGATCCTATATCAATGGCGGCAAATGTAGGCATAGCTGTGTGGCAGGTGCTCCGGGAAAACGAAATGGGGGTCTGCGGTCAAGATACACGACGGCGCTGGCCTGCACCGCGTTCAACAGCAACGGAACAGACGAGGGTGTATATAGTACGGTTCCGGTTTCCGCCACGACTCAGGCGTAGCGCTCTTCGTCCGAAGCCGTCAATGACTCTGCACTCCGGACCGGGCGTTTCGGCGGGTAACTGTTCAGCGGAGGCTCAGTCTCTGCGCCCTCGTTGAGCAGCCGCTCCGTGGTGCGGCGGCAAACCTCCAGGGCCTTCTCCAGAGATTCTTCCGCGAGCGTCACCAGCAATTCCGCGAGGCCGCCATCTTTGTTGCGGCTTCGCAGCGTGCGGCCAGCCAGCTTGGCGAGAGTCTGCCAATCATGCCATACGCCCGCGGCGGATTGCATCCTTCGCAAAGCCGCCAACTGCCTGGTCGCCAGCGGATCGCCCGTGCCCGCAATCTCCGCCACGTAACGCACGTTTTTTACCCGCTTGCGAAACTCGTGCAGATTCTCGGCGTTGAGGTTTGGAGATTCGGTCACCAGGGCCGCGATCATTTCTCGCACCCTGCCCGTTCCGGAATCTGCGGCCCGCTGAACTGCCACCGGGAGTTCCGCCTCCAGTTCCCTGCTCAAGCGGTCAAAACGCCTCAGGCGGTCTTTGATTTCATCCGCAGCTTTTCGGGCCGCAATCTTGCGATCCTGTTGCAAGCGGTCTTCGACTGCATCGATCTGGCGCAAGCACATCCGCGCCAAACGGGAACTGCCATCAGCCGGCCCTGCAACAGAGCTGCGCAGCCCATCGAGTTTTCCAAGGTAGACGTCGGTTTCGCGCGCCGTGCTGAGCAGTCTGCGCAGCTTTTCTGCTTGCCGGTTCCAGCGTCTTACCGCACGCTCTTCCGGGCCGCCCGTCTCCAACGCCGCCGCCCAATGCTCCAACCTTGCCTGCAGACGAAGCGTGGCCACACGCAGGATGTGAATGCGTCTTCGGCTCGGCTTTTGGGCGCATTTTGACAGCAGCCTGAGCCACGCCGCCAGTTGCCGCCTCAATTCAGATTTGCCAGCCGGAATGGGCTGTCCATGAGAAAGAGATGTACTCAAATTCATCGAATCTTAACCGTCGCACTCCCATTTTGCACCCTGCACCCGCTTTCGTGCTGGAATGCGACGTCTTGCAGGCTGCGACGCCCCCGTTCGGTGCTGGTATCCTAAACGCTGAAAGCGCTTCTACACCAACCGAGCAAGTCGACGACGGTTCGGGAGCGTTGATCCCGGCCCTTGGCGCATGCAGAGAATGTTTCAGGGTTGGGTGAGACGATCAGAAACGCTCCCGGGGCTAGGCCCTCGCCAACCCACGGCAAACACTCGTAGTTCAGGACCACGAAGCCACTCTGCCCCCGGCGGACTCCGTCGAGGCTCATTTGACGATCGGAATTTTGGCCCAAGTGACAAGGACGACCGAAGCGAAATCCATTTCACGCGGACAGCAGGCGCCCTCCGCCCTGGCTGCCTGGGTGGTTCTGGCGGCGATCTTCATCGCCGTTCAATTTGCCTCACTCTTCACTCCGCCGCTGCTCGATGATGCAGACGCCTCCCACGCGCAGGTCGCGCAGCACATGGCCGAGACCGGCGACCTGATCACCGCGCAAATCAATGGCATCCGTTATCTCGAGAAGCCGCTTTTGCCTTACTGGATCAACGCCGGCCTCTACCGCATCTTCGGACAGAACGCCTTTGCCACCCACCTGCCCAACGCACTCGCGATCCTCGGTTGCGCCTGGCTGGCATGGCTTTGGGCAACGCGAGCCTGGGGAAGCCGAGCAGGCTTCTATGCCGCACTTGGCATCCTCACCGCGATCGGCCCTTTCCTGTTTACCCGCTTTGCGATCCCCGAGGCGCTGCTTAGCTTTCTATTGCTGCTCGCCCTCTACTGCTTCCTCACCGGCATGGAGTCGAAGCGTCCCGCCCGCTTCTATGTCATGTGGGCCGCACTGGCCCTGGCCACGCTCACTAAGGGCCTCATCGCTCCCATCTTCTTTGCCGGCGGGGCAATTCCGCTGTTGCTGTTGAGCGGCCAATGGCGGCGTTGGCGCCAGTTCAAGCCGTTCACCGGATTTCTGCTCTATCTTGCCATCGCCGCTCCCTGGCACATCCTCGCAGGCCTCGCCAACCCCGATCAGGGACACCCTATCGGCAATCACCCCACGCCGGGCAATGTCCACGGGTTCTGGTATTTCTATTTCGTCAACGAACACTTTCTGCGTTTCCTCGGCCAGCGCTATCCGCATGACTACAACCGGCTGCCCTTTGCCGCCTACTGGCTGCTCCACCTGGTCTGGCTTTTCCCCTGGAGCCTCTTCTTGCCCGCCGCTCTCGTCGTGGCCTGGAAGACCCGCCATGGCTGGCTGCAGCACCTGCGCCGCGATGCCGGCCAGACCGTCGATTTCTATCTCGACTACGCCGCCCGCGAAGACGTCGCCAGCTACGTCGCCCACCTCAAATTCCGCGTCCGCACCATCTGGCTGCTGAGCCTGTTTGCCGTGTTCACGCTGCTGTTCTTCTCCCTCTCCACCAACCAGGAGTACTACACTTTCCCCGCCTGGCCGCCGATTCTGATGCTCATCGCGGGCATTGTCGCCGAGATCGAGGAGAGCCGCACGGCTGACAGCGACCGCCCGCGCCTCTCGACTGCGTGGCTCACCGGCGCGCAAGCGGTCTTCACGGTGGCCGGTGTGCTGGCCGCCGCGACCCTCTGCTGGGGCCTCTGGACCTCGCGCCATCTGCCCTTTGTCTCTGACATCGGCACGCTGCTTGCCCATCGCGACGTCGGCGGCTACACCCTCTCGATGTCCCACTTCTTCGATCTGACCGGCCCATCGTTTGCCGCACTGCGCCTGCCCGCTGCCCTGGCCGCCATCATCTTGCTCATCGGGCCGGCCTTGGGATGGATGCTCCGCGTGAGAGGCAGGCACGTCGAGGCCACCGTCAGCGTCGCTCTTACCTCGGCAATGTTTCTGGTGGCTGCGCACATTGCGTTTGCCCGCTTTGAGCCCATGCTCAGCTCCAAGCAACTCGCCGACACCATCCTCCGCGACGGCTCGCCCGCCGACACCTTCATCATCTACGGCGACCAGTCCGACGCTTCGTCGGTCATCTTTTATACCCACGATTTCCTGCGCAAGCCCGCGCTTCTTGTCGAAGAGCAATGCTCGCAGCATAACGACGGTTCGTCGCTGCTGTGGGGATCGTGCTACCCCGACGCGCCGAAAATCTTCCTCAGCGAAGATCAGCTATCAAAGCTTTGGGGCACAGGCCCACGCAAATGGCTCTTCGCCCAGGACACCAACCAATCCAAAGCGGAGCAACTCCTCGCCGGTCGCCTCTACCCCGTCCAATCCATCGCCGACAAAGCCCTCTGGACCGACCGACCGCTGCAGTAGCCGTCGTCTGCAGAACGATAGAACACTTGAATGCCCAAATGCCGGCGTTGAGATTTGATACTCCACGTCGCAACTTACTTGGAAGTCGGCGGTAAACCACTCGGAATCCCGAAAAATTGTCGAGAACCGGTCTCATAAATGGCTTTGTAAAAGGGCACGACTTCAGTCGTGCCGCAACGGTCGCTAAAAATCTCTGGGCTTTAGCCCCTGAGCGATGCCTTTCGCGGTGCGAAACCATTTATGAGACAGCTTCTAGTCTAGTCATGCTGAGCGAAGTCGAAACATCTGCGGGTGCCCTTGCCACTGCGCGAAGAGCTTCCCCTCATCTTGTAGCAGATTTTCTTTTGCAGATAATTACCTCGACCCGGCGCACAATGGGAAGGAATGAAGAAGCGGCAAATCGACCGCCCTTTTCACCTGAGAGAAAAGGACCAACCCCCTACCCCCCTACCTGCTAGTAACCTAAAGTTGGTTACCATCGTGCCGTGTTCAGGGCGGCGGCCCGGGTTTTGTTCTGGAATTGTGCGGGACACCAACGAAAATGCAGCGATTTTTTGATGCTGTCTGACATGGGCCGTCGGCCGAATTGGCGGTGTGAAGTCCAGCTTGGCGGTTCCGGGTAGAACGAAGATTTACATGAATACACATCTGCATTAACCCGGCGTTGAATCGGCGTGGGTATATATACGCCAGCCCTGCAAGGCGTCTGCAATTGCGCCATCTCACCAGACAGGCATTGAAGGAGGACTTAATGAGTAAGCTTCTCGTCGTGCTCGTGTGTACGGTCGCCACCGGCTGGGTTTGGTGTCAGCCAGCCCTGAGTCAAACGGATTTCAATGATGATTCGCACCCGTCTCAGGCAGCCTCGGATTCGAATCACGACCGCAACTCACATATTGTCCCCATCGGGGCGATAGGTGTTCCTGGAACTTCGGACAACAACCCCTTTGTCAATTTCGACCAGGCTCGCGTCGATCCCAAATTGCAATTGCTCTTCGTGTCCAGCTGCTCGTCGGCGGCCGTCGCCATAATCGATGCACTCACAGACAGGAAAGTGGGCGAGACGCCGGCCATTTTCGCCGGCGTAGGCAGCGACAGCCCCCACTCAGGTCCGGACGGAAGCGTGGTCGCCGGTCGATACCTTTTTGCTGGAGACTACCCGAGTCTTGTCAGAGTATTTGACCTTGGCGCAAGTCTTTCTTCGCCGCCCGAAGTCGCCGAAATCCCGACAGGCGGCGAGTATCGTGCCGACGAGATGGACTATGATCCGGTCGATCAAGTGATTATCGTTTCTAACGGGGATTCACTTCCCGCCTTCGTCACCCTGATCAGCAGCACGACGTTCAAGATCCTCAAGCAAGTGACCTTCGATGGGACGAACGGCACCCCCGACACCTCGGCCGGCGGCATCGGCAGTGTTCTGTATAACTCCCGCACCAACAAGTTTCTCATCAGCATTCCGGAGGTTGGATCGGACTTGACTGCGGGCGCAGTTGCCGTCATGGATCCGGTAAAGGGGCAGGTGACGCAGGTTTTTTCGGGACTGAACAACTGCATGCCCTCCGGAATGGCGCAGGGGCCTGGCGATAATGTTCTGGTCGCCTGCGACCCGGGGTTCCCGGCGCCCGATCCGGTTCAGTTCGCGCCGCGCACCTATGTAATCAACGGAAAGACGGGAACAATTCTCGCCAATCTCACACAAGTCGGCGGTGTAGACTACGGCGCGTACAACCCTGTCGATCATCACTATTACCTGGGAGCGCGTGACTATTTCACGAGCCCAACCGCAACCACAGCGTCTCCGGTTCTCGGCGTCATTGACGCCGATACGAACAAATGGATCGAAAACTTTCCTACGGGAACCGACGCCCATTCGGTAACGGTCAACCCTGTCAATAACCAGATATTTGTGCCGATCGAAGATCCGAATCCGCTCTGCGGAACGCTGCCCGGATGTGTTTCGGTATTCACCGACGCCCACCGAGGCGACCGATGAGAAAGGAACGTAAGATAGCGCGGTAGCGTGCCTCCGCTACTTCTTCGTCAAGCCGCTGGCCGGTAGTCAAACTTCGCGTGAACCGGCCAGCTCTCGGCTGTCCTGACAATCAGAACTTTATTTGCAGAGAATTACTTTGACCCGGCGCGCCATGGAAATCGAAAGGAGGCGGGAAATGAACTCGTCGCGTCGAATCTTCGAAAAAGGCCCGTGCAACCGCCTGAGTTCCTTCGTTCACTCCTCGATGCGCTTTTACTCCGCAGCCCGCATCTTGCCTCCGGGCAGCAACTGGAACAGCCGACCCCGCCACACGATGCGGCTTGAAAAATAGCTGGCCACCCAGAATCCGAACCCCATCAAATCACGAATTGGATAGAGCACCAGCAGCCCGAACCAGCTCGTATCGCGCACCACCCGCCTGCCCACTGCAATCGACAACGCCAGCCGCGTGGCCACGCTCCAACCCAGCAGCCCCAGCCCCCAAAACGGATGCCCCATCGCGGTCGCAGCCGCCCATCCCAGCAGCCCAAACGGCAAACTGAACGTTAGCGCGGTCCCAAAATGCCCCCGGGGCCGCGAAAAGCGCGTCGACTTCATCCATCGCACCTGGTGCTTCAATGAGGCCTCGAGGCTCGCATTGATCACCATGTGATCGATCACGTGATGGCTCAGCACGATCGTCTGGCCGAGCTTCCACGTCTCGTTCCCCAGTACAAAATCGTCGGCGCAGTAATCGGCCGTCACGCTGAACCCGCCCATCCTGCGAATCGCATCGCGGCGGAACGCCATCGTCGGTCCCAACGTGAACTGCATTCCCTCCATCGCGCGCGCCACCAGCACGCCCGACGTCATCTCCACACTCATTCCGACGGCCTCGAGCCGCGACCACAACCCGCCCTCCGCCGCCACGCCGCGGTACAGGCATGTCATGCCGCCTACGCTCTCATCCGCAAAAGGCAGCGCGACCGAACGCAGATAATCCGGCCTCACGCGCACATCGCTGTCGCTGATCACAAGAATGTCGTAGGCCGCTTCCTCCTCCATCAGTTCCATCGAGGCCGCTTTCGCATTGATGTAGCAAGGCTCTCCGGTCCAGAAGAAACGCGCGGGAATCGCCGGATACCGCTTCGCCACCCGCCGCGCAGTCTGCAACCCGGCATCGTCGTCCGTGCGTGCGCAGAACAGTATCTCGAACTCCGGATAGTCCTGCTCGAAGAAAGTAGCCAGATGCGCCTCAAGCCCCGGCTCTGCTCCGTGCAACGGCTTCAGCAAAGTCAGGGGCGGCACAAATTTCGGCCCGGTCTTCAACTGCGCACGCGCCCGTCGCCGTTCCCGCAGATAGCCAGGCACGGCCGCCAGCGTCATCCCCGTAAACACCGTGGACGTGACTAGCCCACACACCGCGATGATCAGGATGAAAAGAAGGATGTGCATGACGCAGGAGTAAGAATACCTGCACGCGCGCACGATGCGCGATGGTGAATTCAGTGGAGGATAAAGGTAGAGCCGGAACTGGTTTAGGGGACGAGATATGCAAGCAATCTACGGCTTGCGCGGAGGCACCACTTTGGGCATCTCCGCCGGCGGCCTGCGCAGCGGCACAATTGCCCCCGGCGACCCAGGCGCCGACTGCTGGAAGCGCGTGAGCATCTCCGACCGCACATACTCCACAAAGTTCTGCATCTGACGGTTCATCTCTTCCATGCGCTCCCGCATCTGCAGAATGATCGCGATCCCCGCAATATTCACGCCCAAGTCCCGCGCCAGGTTGAGAATGAACTCCAGCCGCTCCAGGTCTTCGTCGGTGTAGAGCCGCGTATTGCCCTCGGTGCGCGACGGCTTGAGCAGTCCCTCGCGTTCATAGAGCCGCAACGTCTGCGGGTGAATCTCGTACATCTCGGCCACTGCCGAAATCATGTACGCGCCTTTGGACTTTCGTTTTGCGGTCATTGCTCGCTTTCCTGGTCCCTGGTCCCTATTTCCTCGTCTTTCGTCCCTGCTTCATCCCAGTTTATTGAACAACTCTACTCGAGGATCCTGGTTGTTCAATTTTGCCAGTTCCCGCATGATCTCACGGCTGCGCTCATCCTGCAGCGCAGGGATCACCACATCAATCGTCACGATCTCGTCACCCCGCTGGCCTGGATGCGAGGCGTTCTCCACACCCCGTCCCCGCATGCGCAGTTTCTGTCCGCCCTGCGTTCCGGGAGGAATCTTCAACTGGGCCCGCCCGTCAATCGTCGGCACATCCACTTTGGCGCCCAGCGACGCCTCGGGCACGGTGACTGGAACCGTCACCAGAATGTCATCGCCCGACCGCGTAAATACAGGGTTTGTCCCAGTGCGCACAATCACAAACAAGTCTCCCGGTGGGCCGCCGTTGAGCCCAGCATTGCCCTTGCCTTGCAGGCGAATGCGCTGCCCATCCCGCGTCCCAGGCTTGATGCGGAACTCGACCGTCTCGGTCTTGCTGACCACTCCTTCGCCGTGGCATGTCGGGCAGTCATTCGAAGTGCGTCCAGTCCCATTGCAGCCCGGGCAGGGAATGTTGAACTTCATCCGTCCGCCCATCTGCGTTACCTGGCCCGTCCCGTTGCATTCAGGACAAGTAATGGGTCCGCCGGTCTGCGCCTGCCCGTGACACGTCGGACACGTCTCCATACGGTTGATCTGCATGCGAGCCTGTCCGCCGCGAATCGCGGTCCAGAAGTCCACCGTGGCCTGGTATTCGAGATCCGCGCCCGGCTGCGGTCCACGCGCCCGCTGCTGCTGCTGTGCTCCGGTGAAGATGCCGGAAAAAATGTCCTTGAAGCTGCCCCATGACGAAGAGCCCCCATGATCCCCTTCGTTGCCTGACCGCTGTCCCGGGCCGCCCTGGAAACCGGAAAAATCAAACCCGTCAAAATCCACCGGCGATCGTCCGCCCGCGCCCTGTTGCCGCGCATAGGCCTCGGCCTGCGCCGGGTCAATCTGGTCGGAATAGAATCCCAGCTGGTCGTAGACTTTGCGCTTCTTTTCGTCGCTGAGAATATCGTTGGCCTCGGAGATTTCCTTGAACTTCTCCTCCGCCTTCTTGTCGTTCGGATTGACATCGGGGTGATATTTGCGCGCAGCTTTCCTGAACGCCTTGCGAATCTCCTCGGGCGTAGCCGTCTTCTTCACGCCCAGCGTGGCGTAATAATCCTTGTTTTGAGTCGTGGCCATAATCCTTTTAGCTCAATGAACCGTGTCTACGGTTGTTGCCCTTCACTGCATCAATTCTGCCAGTCATTTTGGCGGTTTCTCTGAAAGGCCTCACGGAAGCCTCTAGAGCCGGCCCTCATCCGCTCAAGGAACCGAAAGAACAAGACAGCTCTCCTCTCCACGTGCAAACGCCATAACCCGCTCTGCTGTGTTGCGAAGAACGAGCTCAGCGCGTGCCGTCGTGCAATTGCCGACCCGCAGCCATATCACTTTCGGCGGACTTCCATACAAGGCACTTCTGCCAGCAAAATCGGAGTCCTTCGAAACAATGGCAAGACCGTTTCTTGTCGCATACTGCCAAACCTCGTCATCGGTAGCGCCTCGCAACCCGCAATCCCGCAGATGAACTGAGCCTGGATAAAGATCAGAGAGTGCGACAGTCAGACGCGGCGCCAGATTCTCATCGAACAGCAGTTTCACAGTCGTACGATCTCAAGTCTGCGCTCGGCATCAGCTGCATAGGCGAGGCAGGCGCGAATATCCGTTTCGGCGAGATCTGGAAAGTCGCTCAGAATCTCCTTCTCGCTCATGCCCGCAGCCAGATAGTCCAGTACGTCATACACAGTGATACGCAGGTCGCGAATACACGCCTTCCCGCTGCGCCTGCCGGGATCAATCGTAATGATCTTTGAGTAGTCCATCAGATTTCCCTTGCCTCCTGATCTCCCCGCAGTTCACAACGGTCTTGGTGAGTAGCTGTTCTTCCGCTAGCGACCGAATGGTGTCAATGTAATGGCACCGGACCACTCGGCTGGTGTCCTGTGGAGGGAATTCCCAAAACGCACCCCCTTAGGATCGCTATTGATTCAATTGGTCCGTGAGGCAGTATCTCATCTTGAATAAGAAGCGGGGTGGACAACGCTTCCGTCGCCCACCCCTGAGATCCTCCGCCTGCACGGCGGCGCCGGCCGCACCGCAGGTGCCTACTTCTTGTCGTCCACGTCCACATACTCTGCGTCGATCACGCCTTCGTCTTTCTTCTGCCCGTCACCGGCCGCTCCATCACTTTGCGACGACGGCCCGCCGGGTGCGCCTGAGGCCTGTGCGGAATTGGCCTTGTAAAGCACCTCGGCCAGCTTGTGGCTGGCGTGGGTCAGCCTCTCATGCGCGGACTTCAAATCAGCCGAGCTCGGCGTGCCTTCCAGAGTCTTTTTTGCCTCTGCCAGCGCCGACTCGACCTCGGTCTTATCCGCGGCCTGCACCTTTTCGCCCGCATCCTTCAACATCTTTTCGATGTTGTAGACCAGACCGTCGAGCGAGTTGCGCGCCTCAATCTCCTCGCGCTTCTCCTTGTCTTCGGCGGCGTGAGCTTCGGCATCCTTGGCCATGCGCTCCACCTCTTCCTTGCTCAAACCAGAGCTCGAGCTGATGGTGATGCGCGTGTCCTTGCCCGTCGCGTTGTCCTTCGCCGTCACGTTCAAAATGCCGTTGGCGTCGATGTCAAACGTGACCTCGATCTGCGGCACTCCCCGTGGCGCCGGAGGAATCCCTGCCAGCTTGAACTTGCCCAGCGTGCGGTTGGCCGCCGCCATGGGCCGTTCGCCTTGCAACACGTGCACCTCAACCTCGGTTTGCGAATCCGATGCCGTCGAAAACGTCTCCGTCTTCTTGGTGGGAATCGTCGTGTTGCGCGGAATCATCGGCGTCGCCACTCCGCCCAGAGTCTCGATTGACAGGGTCAGCGGCGTCACGTCCAGCAGCAACAGGTCCTTTACTTCGCCCGCTAGCACGCCGGCTTGAATCGCAGCGCCGATAGCCACCACTTCATCGGGATTCACGCCTCGGTGCGGCTCCTTGCCGAACAGGCTCTTCACCAGTTCCTGAATCTTGGGCATGCGCGTCTGGCCGCCCACCAGCACCACTTCGTCGATATCGCTGAAGCTAATGCCCGCATCGGCGACCGCCTTCTTGCACGGTTCCAGAGAGCGCTCCAGCAGATCACCTACCAACTGCTCCAGCTTGGCGCGGGTCAGTTTGCGAACCAGGTGCTTCGGTCCGCTGGCATCGGCGGTGATAAACGGCAGGTTGATTTCAGTCTCTACGGTCGTCGAGAGCTCGATCTTGGCCTTTTCCGCCGCGTCCTTCAGCCGCTGCAGCGCCATCTCGTTGCCCTTTGACGCCAGGTCCAGCCCAAACTCCTGCTTGAATTCGGTGATCAGCCAATCCACGATGCGCTGGTCAAGATTGTCGCCGCCCAGGTGCGTATCGCCATTGGTCGACTTGACCTCGATGACACCTTCGCCAACTTCAAGAATGGAAATATCAAAGGTGCCGCCGCCAAAGTCGTATACGGCAATGGTTTCGTCCTTTTTCTTGTCCAAACCGTAGGCCAGCGCCGCCGCTGTCGGCTCGTTCACAATGCGCTTTACGTCGAGCCCGGCGATCTTGCCCGCATCCTTGGTGGCCTGACGCTGGGCGTCGTTAAAGTACGCCGGCACCGTGATGACAGCCTCGTTGACCGTCTGGCCCAGGTAGGATTCCGCGCTCTTCTTCAGCTTCTGCAGAATCATGGCCGAAATTTCCGGCGGCGTGTACTCCTTGCCCTGTGCCACTACGGCCACGTGATCGCCCTGCCGGACGACCTTGAACGGGACCATCTTCATTTCGTCCGTTACCTCGTCGTAACGGCGCCCCATGAAGCGCTTGATCGAAAAAATCGTGTTTTCGGGATTTGTGATGGCTTGGCGCTTGGCCACCTGGCCCACCAGCCGCTCGCCGTTCTTGGTAAACGCGACCACCGACGGCGTTGTGCGAGAGCCCTCTTCGTTGGGAATGACTTTGGGCTCGCCGCCTTCCATGACCGCGACGCACGAGTTGGTCGTTCCAAGATCGATTCCAATAATCTTTGCCATGTTGGATTCCTGCCTACCTGTAGAATTTCTGACTACTATAAGATGCATGATTGAGTGAGATAGTGTCAACTTTTCTTGATGATCTCCCTATAAACTATCCCGTCTCCTCCGAGCCTGTCCTGCACCCCCACACAATGCGGGTTACGTCCCTTGTAAACGATATCCGACTGAATTAGCTCTACTTAAGTGCGACGCTTGGTCGAGCCTGCCCGAAGCCCTGCGCTGGCAGGTCGGCTTATCTCCGCTCCCTGCCTAAAACGGGCCGGCGGTCACGCCGCAGAACGCGCTGATCCATCAACGGTGCGGCCCCCGTCACTGCCTGCCGCGCACCGGATCATTTACTCTCGATTGTTCCGGCCACAATGACCACCGCCCAGGCCCAAGCCGCCCGCTACCCGCTCACCCAGGGCGTCAACCCGTGGCTCGTGACCGTCTCGGTCATGCTGCCCACCTTCATGGAGGTGCTCGACACCGCAATCGCCTCGGTCGCCCTCCCTTACATCGCCGGCTCCCTCTCGGCCTCAAACTCTGAAGCCACCTGGGTCCTTACCAGCTACCTGGTCGCCAACGCCGTCATTCTGCCCGCCTCCAACTGGTTCGCCCGCCGCTTTGGACGCAAACGGTTCCTGCTCATCTGTGTCACCATCTTCACCATTGCCTCGTTTTTCTGCGGAGCTGCCCCTTCGCTCTCCGTTATCCTGCTGGCCCGCGTGCTGCAGGGCGCAGGGGGCGGCGCATTGCAACCGTTGTCGCAATCCATCCTGCTTGAGAGCTTTCCCCCCGAAAAACGCTCCATGTCCATGGCCGCCTATGGCCTGGGAATTGTCGTCGCCCCAGTGCTCGGCCCTACCCTCGGCGGCTGGCTGACGGACACGTTTAGCTGGCGCTATGCCTTTTACATCAACATTCCGGTCGGCATTCTCGCCGTCATCCTCATCAGCCGCTTCGTCCACGACCCGCCCTACATCAAGAACGCCAAAGTGGGCGCCTTCGACAATATCGGTTTCGGCCTGCTGATCGTGTGGACCGGCTGTCTCCAAGTGGTCCTCGACAAGGGCCAGGAAGATGACTGGTTCGGCGCTGTCTGGGTCCGCTGGGCGGTAGCAGCCCTGATCTTCGCTTTCATCGCATGGGTGTGGCGCTCCTGGTTCAATCCCAGGGGACTGGTCGACCTCCATGTGCTCAAGGATCGAAACTTCCGCACCGGTTGCTTTCTCATCGCGCTGCTCGGCATGTGCATCTACATCACCATCGCCATCCTGCCGCTTTATTACCAGGAGGTGCTGGGCTACACGGCTTTCAGCGCCGGCCTTGTCGTGGGTCCGCGCGGCATCGGCTCGTTCATCGGCTCGCCCGTCATCGGTATCCTGGGCTCGCGCATCGACAATCGCAAGCTGCTCAGCGCCGGCTTCATCGGCTTTGGCGTCTGCTCGTTCATCTTCGGCATGGTCAACCTGGACATCGGCCCGTACACCCTGCTTTTCCCCATCATGCTCACCGGGTTTGCACTGAGCTTCGTGTTCGTACCCCTGGCCACCATGAGCACCTCCACCATTCCGCGCGAAGAGATGGGCAACGCCACCGGCCTCTTCAACATGCTGCGCAATATCGGCGGATCGATCGGCATCGCCATGGCAACCACCGCGCTCATCCGCCGTGCCGCCCTGCACCAGAACGAGCTCGGCGCCAATCTGGGGCCCTCGAATTTCGTCCTGCAACAGCGCTCGGCCGCCATCGCAGGCTATCTCGGCCACCAGCTTGGCCGCGCCCAGGGCCGCCCCGGTTCCATGGGCCTGCTCTACGGCCTGATGCAGCAGCAATCCGCGCTCATGGCCTATGTCGACGTCTTCCGGTGGACGGCCGTCCTTGCCTTCTTCTGCGCCGCAGCCGTCTGGCTGTTCAAGAAGCCCATCCAACACGCTGCTCCGCCGCCGGAAGCGCATTGAAGACTATTTCCTGCTTCCAACCACAGGGCTAAACGCATACTGAGGAACAAGTATCTTCTGTGGTCCTCGACCGGGACTCCGGAAGGCAACCGCATCGCCCTCGCCAGCCTCTATACCGTGGAACGGCTCATCCCGCTTTGGCGGGCCTGCTGTTTCATTCGAGGGCAGAGGCGTTGGGGTTTTCGCGATTTCCCTCACCTTGCCGATGACGAAGGAGAATCGCAATGGCAGTCACCGGACTCTGCCCCTATGTACTTCAATGGCTTTATCTTTCATGCAGAAAGGAATCGTATGTCCCATCCATCTGAAGATCTCAAGGAAACCGAATCCGCTTTGCGCAATGTCATCGACGTTCTGATTGATTGCCAGGAGCGGTTTCAAGAGATCGGAGACAAATTAGAAGATGAAACGCTCAAGCGGTATTTCCTCGCAGAGTCATTAAAGCGCGCGCTTTCGCGGCGAACTTGAAAATGTCCTGCATCAGGAGGGCGTCCACGACGTGAAAGAAAGTGGCACGACCGGTAGGACCGTGCGTCGCGCCTGGGCCGACCTCAAATCCAAGTTGGGCGGCGGAGACCACGCTCTTCTTGAAACCGCCGAGGAAGGCGAGGACGCCGCAAAGAAAGCCTATGCAGATGCAACGAAGGAATATTTGCCGCTCCCCGTGCGCCAGATGCTGGCCACGCAGTCGACCCATATCGAGACTTCGCACGACTACATCAAGACTGCTCGCGATGCCCGCAGATAAGCCTATTCATGAGTCAAGGCCCCTGTGCGCGCATCGAGCAAATATGGGCTGCGCCGGATTCCCTCCTCCAAATCCGCTGCGCAGCCCATATTTTCTTAAATCAGACGTTTTCTTAAATCAGTTCTGCATGCTCACGCCAACAGCGGCAAAAATTGGTTCGCCTTCTCGTCGTACTGCTCGATCCGGCCAGTGAGAATGTCGTAATACCATCCATGCGCTGTAAGCCGACTCTCGTGAATCGCCCGCGCCACCGACGGCTGCGCCTTCAAATTCAGTAACTGCGCCACAACGTTGCCGCGAATCAGCGATGCCAGTTCGGCGCTCGCGCCCTCGTCCGGATTCAGCGGCTGCCGATGGCTGAAGGCCGCCTCCACATGATGGAGCCAGCGGCTCGCCTTGGGCAGATTCTCGAGACCCGTGCCGGCCAACGCCGCCTTCATCGCCCCGCAGTCGGAGTGGCCACAAAGAATCGCTTGCTTCACCTTCAGCACTTCCACCGCATACTCAATCGTCGCCGTGCATCCATCTACGTCATTCGCAGTTACCGGGACCACGTTGCCCGCGTTGCGCGTGATAAACAGGTCCCCGGGACCCGTACCCAAAAAAAGATCCGGCAGCACCCGCGAGTCGGAACAAGTTATGAATAGCCACTCCGGCGCCTGGCTCTCCGCCAGCAAGTGAAACTGGCTTTTCCGTCCTGGAAACACCTCGGCCAGGAATCTTTTGTGCCCCTTTATCAGACGGTCCATTCGCGCATCATCACCTTTCCAAATTTAGGCTCAACACCTCTGCCTGCACCAGCCTACCGCACTGTCCTCTGTTTCGATCCCACGCTGCGCCTGTTAACTTGGTTCCGAACCCTCTGGAGGACTTCCGCCGTGAAGACGCGCATCATTGAGTTCGCTTGCCTTATTGCCATTGCCTCGATACCGCTGGCTACGCGGGCCCAAACCGTCGACACCATCGATCCCGCTCTCAAAAACAGAATCGATCGCATCGCCACCGAGGTGCTCGAGCAGCGTGGTATTCCTTCCGCGTCAGTCGCGGTCGTCAAAGGCGGAAAGCTGGTCTACACACACGCCTACGGCAAAGCGCACATCGATCCCGACGTCCCGGCCACGCCCGACATGCGCTACTCCATCGGCTCCATTTCCAAGCAGTTCACGGCCACGGCCATTCTGCTGCTGCAGGAGCAAGGCAAGCTCCATCTCGACGACCCCGTCGGCAAGTACGTGCCGGGGCTCACCCGCGGCGATGAGGTCACGATCCGCGAAATCCTCTCGCACACCTCGGGCTACCAGGACTACTGGCCCGAAGATTACCTGATGACTCCAATGGAGAAGCCGGAAACCGCCCAGCAGATTCTCGACACCTGGGCAAAAAAGCCGCTGGACTTCGATCCCGGCACTCAGTGGCAGTACTCCAACACCAACTACGTCATCGCCGGCCTCATCGTGGAAAAGGTCAGCGGCGAAAAGCTGATGGATTTCCTCGGCGAACACATCTTCCATCCGCTGGGCATGACGTCGGTGTGGAATTCGGATGAAACGAAGCTGACCCAGGCGGACGCCACGTCGTACATCCGGAATGCGCTCGGCCCATTGCGTGCCGCGCCCAAAGAGGGCCGAGGCTGGATGTTCGCTGCCGGCGAGCTGGCCATGACCGCTCACGACCTTGCACTATGGGACCAGAGCTTGATCGCCCGCACCATCCTGAAGCCCGAAAGCTACAACGAGATGTTCACCGAGGTAAAGACGCAGGACGGCAAACCAACGCACTATGGCCTCGGCGTCCAGATCGAAGATCGCGAACGGCCATCGATCGCATTGAGCACGGCGGCGAAGTCACCGGCTTTGTATCGCGACAACGATGTCTGGATCGATGACGGCGTCGCCGTCGCCGTGCTCACCAACCACATGGCAGGCGGCGCAGAAGAGATCGCGCATCTGGCAGCTGCCACGTGGCCGGTATAGGCAACCAGTCTGCTGCAGAGAAGCAGGCGATTGACATCTATCGCGACCTGCAGAAGGGGCAGATCGACCGCAGCCTGCTGGCGCCGAATCTCAATGATTATTTTTCTACGCAGACCGTTGCCGATTTCCGCGACAGCCTCGCCCCGCTCGGCGAGCCGTTGACCTTCCGCCAAGTCCAGCGAATCGTTGCGCGGCGGTATGACTTTCCGCGCCTTCAGCATCGTGTATCCCGACGCATCGCCTGATCCTCACCACCTACACCTATCCCGACGGCAAACTCGAACAATACCTCGTCGAACCGGGGGATTAGAGATTTACCTAAACATGGGTGCCCCATTCCAACCGCGCATCTTGCGGCAGTGTGGTGAGTCTGAAGTTCATCGAAGAACAACCGCAGATTCTTCGACTCACCACCCCCGAACTGAAAGACGTTCGGGGCCCCGTTCGCTCAGAATGACAGCCAGTTTTGTGTTGCGTATTTCAGACTCAGGACACTAGAAACCTGTCTCATAAATGGCTTTGTAAAAGGGCACGACTTTAGTCGTGCCGCAAACGTCGCGTAAATCGCCGGGCTTTAGCCCCTGAGGGACGCCTTTCGCGGTGCTAGACCATTTATGAGACAGCTTCTAGGGTGGGATTACACCAGCACCACCCCTCACTCATCATCCTTTACACTTGAACTTGACCTATGTTTGAGAACCTTACAGACAAACTCCAGCGCGCCTTCAAGACCCTCCGCGGCCAGGGCACGCTCACTGAAGAAAACATCGCCGAAGCCCTGCGCGAAATCCGCGTCGCCCTGCTCGAAGCCGACGTCAACCTCAACGTCGTCACGCGACCTGATCGAGCACATTCGCGTCAAGGCCGTCGGAACCGAGGTGCTCACCGCGCTTTCGCCCTCCGAGCAGGTCATCAAGATCGTCCGCGACGAGCTGATCGCACTGCTCGGCAAAGACACGGCCCGCTTCAAATTCGCCTCGCAGCCGCCCACGGTCATTCTCATGGCCGGCCTGCAGGGCTCCGGCAAAACCACCACCAGCGGCAAGCTCGCCGCCTGGCTCAAGAAGGGCGGCCATCGGCCCATGCTCGTCTCGGTCGACGTCTATCGCCCCGCCGCGCGCGAGCAGCTCAAGGTCGTCGCCAAATCCATCGAAGCCAAACTCTACGAAGGCGACCAGAAAGGCGAACCCGCCGGCTCGGCGCTCGTCGAACGCCTGGCCAAAGAAGCCCGCCGCGAAGCCCGTCATCATGGGCTGCGACACGCTCATCGTCGACACCGCCGGCCGCCTGCACATCGACGAAGAGCTGATGGGCGAGATGGAGCGGCTCAAAAAGCTGCTCAACCCGTCAGGAGATTCTTGTTCGTCGCCGACGCCATGACCGGCCAGGACGCCGTCAACTCCGCGCAGGATTTTCACAAGCGCCTCGGCCTCACCGGCGTCGTGCTCACCAAGATGGACGGCGATGCCCGCGGCGGCGCAGCGCTCTCGATTCGCCACGTCACCGGCCAGCCCATCAAGTTCATCGGCGTCGGCGAAAAGCCCGACGCCTTCGAGCCCTTCCATCCCGACCGCATCGTCGGCCGCATCCTCGGCATGGGCGACATGATGTCGCTCATCGAAAAGGCCGAGTCCACGCTCGACCGCAAGAAGAGTCGAGGAGTTTGCCAAGAAAGCCCTGCTCGGCGACGGCTTCACGCTCGAAGATTTCCGCGACCAGTTGCGCCAGATCAAGAAGATGGGCTCCATGGAAAGCGATCCTCAAGATGCTGCCCTCGGTCGGCCCGTTCGCCGGCCTCCAGCAGGCCGCCAGAAACGTCGACGAAAAGCAATTCGTGCGCCTCGAAGCCATCATCAATTCGATGACCCCCAAGGAGCGCCGCAATCACGAAATCATCTCCGGCATCGCGCCGCAAGCGCATCGCCGCCGGCAGCGGCACAACCGTGCAGGACGTGAACCAGCTCCTCCGCCAATACGCGCAGATGGCCAAGATGTTCAAGCAGATGGGCAAAGGCGGCCTGGCAAGAAACATGATGCGCGGCGGCATGGGCGCCATGGGCATGGGCGGCAAACAGAAATTCGGACGATAGAGAACGCCAATGACCCCGCTTCAGGACCAACTCGACGAGATCACCGCCAACACGCGCCACCTGGTGCAGGCCGAGCGCCTCGCTGTCGGCGAGCGCGCCGTCGAGGAGCTCTTCGCTTCCGGCATCGAAGAACAAATTCTGCCCGTCGGCGCCACTGCACCCGAGTTTGCCCTCAAGGACGCCAACGGCAAGCTCGTCCGCTCGGCCGACCTGCTCGCCCTCGGCCCGCTGGTTATCAAGTTCTTTCGCGGCCGCTGGTGTCCCTATTGCGTGACCGAGCTCGAAGCCTGGCGCGATCTCTATGGCCAGCTTCGCGAGCGCGGCGCGCTCATGGTCGCCATCGGCCCGCAGATCGCACGGCAAAGCGACTTCATGGCAGGCCAGCACGGGCTGCCTTTCCCTGTCCTCACCGACCCCGGCAATGCGGTCGCCGAGAAGTTCGGCCTCGTCTACACGGTGCCCGAATATCACCGCGACTACTATCTCTCCATCCTCGTCAACATTCCCTTTGTGAATGGTGAAAGAAGCTGGCGCCTGCCCTTGCCGGCCACCTACGTCATCGGAAAAGACCGGACGGTCGTCTTTGCCGAAGCCCATGCCGACTTCCGCGTCCGCCCCGAACCCGAAGAAGTCCTTTGCTCAGCTTTCGCAGCACCCAACCGCTAACACGAAACAAAGATTGTCATCCTGAGCGAGTCCGCCGCGGGGGACGAGTCGAAGGAGCTGCGGTTGCATTTGCTGTTGCATTTCTTTCAGAGTTGGAAAGCACCAGAGTCTCGGAGCCGCATCTCCACCTGCGCCAAAGTAACTCCGCTCACCGCGAACACCTTGCTCCGCGACAATTCCCCGCTGACCAACTCCACGGCCCGCTTCGGAACCCCAAACGTCTTGGCCAAAAAATCGACCAGTGCCTCATTCGCCCGGCCTTCAACAGGCGGAGCCTGCACGGCAATCTTCATCTGCGCAGTTGCACCCTCACCGAAAACACCGAGGATGGCCGTTTTCTTCGCGCCCGGCTGCACCCGCACCGCCAGCGTCACCCCGCCAGCGACCTCACGCAGCATTCCACCGCTCATTCGGGTGGACCAATGTAGGGCGCGCGTTTCCCAAACAGCGCCGTGCCGATGCGAATGCGGGTCGCGCCTTCTTCAATCGCGAGCGCAAAATCGCCGCTCATGCCCATCGACAACACATCCAGCCGCAATCGCGGATATTTCTGCAGCCCACTTGTCCCGCCACACGCTCAAGCTGCGAAAACAAGCCCGCGTCACATCTTCCGCCACGCCCCACGGCGCAATCGTCATCAGCCCGCGCACCTCAAGATGCGGAAGGCCCGGAAGCGTTTCCAGCAACGTTGCCGCTTCTGAAGACTCCGGCTCAACCCCGCTCTTCGTCTCTTCCGGGCTCAGCTTCACTTCGATCAGCACCGGCAACCGCTTGGCCAGTTTGCCCGCCGCCTCATTCAGCCGCTCCGCCAGGTGCACGGAATCGAGCGAATCCACTCCGTCAAATAACTCCGCCGCACGCTTTGCTTTGTTGGATTGCAGATGTCCGATCAGGTGGCACCTCCGTGCTCTTGCGCCACGAACTTGGCATCCGCCGCCTTGGCTGCAAACTCCTGCACGCGGTTTTCGCCGAACAGTCGTGAGCCCCAGTTCCGCCGCTTCCGCAATGGTCGCCGCCGGATAGGTCTTCGACACCGCCATCAGCTCGACCTCGTCGCGCGCCCGCCCTGCACGACGGCAAGCCGCGCCGATCGCCTCTTCCAGTTTTTCCAGATTCTCTTTGAGAGCCGTCATTCCGGTCCCGATCCCGTTCACGCTCAGACCCTCACCGTCCGTGCTCTTCCAGATACTTCTCCGCCTCGAGCGCCGCCATGCAACCTGACCCCGCCGCCGTGATCGCCTGCCGGTAGCGGCGGTCCTGCACGTCGCCGCAGGCATACACGCCCGCAACCACCTCGCCGCGATGGGTCGTCAGCACGTTGTCCGTGGTTCGAATGTAGCCGTCCTCGTCCAGATCGATCTGCCCGGTGAACATCTTGGCGTTGGGCTCGTGGCCGATGCCCAGAAACAGGCCGTCGATCTCCAGCGTGCTCGTGGCGCCGGTGTTCACGTCCCGCAGGCGCAGCCCCTTCACTTCCTTCTCTTCCACGCCCAGCACCTCTTCGACCACCGTGTTGGTGCGCAGCTCGATGTTGGGATGCGCCATCGCGCGCTCCAGCATGATCTTCGAAGCGCGAAACGCCTCGCGCCGGTGCAGCAGCGTCACCTTGGTGGCAAAGCGCGTCAGAAACAGCGCCTCCTCCATCGCGGAGTCGCCGCCGCCCACCACCGCAATCTCCTTGCCGCGAAAGAAGAATCCATCGCAGGTGGCGCAGCTTGAAACACCGTGCCCGATCAGCGCCTGCTCGCTGGGCAAGTCCCAGCCAGCGCGCGCTCGCGCCGGAAGCAATGATCAGCGTGCGTGTATGAATCTCACCCGCCGAGGTCTGCAGCCGGATGGGATGCGACATTCAGGTCCACCGTGTGCAAGTGCGCCAGCTGGAAGGTCGCGCCAAACCGCTCCGCCTGTTTCTTCATGTTTTCAATCAGCTCGGGACCCTGGATGCCCTCGGGCCAGCCGGGAAAGTTCTCGACCAGCGTGGTGATGGAGAGCTGGCCGCCGGGCTCGTGGCCTTCAAGAACCAGCGGGTTCAGTCCGGCGCGCGCGGTGTAGATGGCCGCCGTAAGCCCGGCGCAGCCGGAGCCCAGAATTACGGTGTCGCGAGTCTCGCTCATTCGGATCGTCCTATCCTGATTCTAGATGGTTCAATCGCAATTCGGATTCACAGCCCCGCTCAGCCGCCGATTCAGCCCAGGCTGGCCGCCAGCAATCCGGGGCGCTCCGCAGCCAGCTTCACCACAAGCTCGCCAAACAGCGTGTTGGCCCAGGCAAACCAGGGACGCGTGAAGTTCGCCGCATCGTCTTTCGAGAACGACTCGTGCATGAATCCCGTGCCCGCCGTCGTATCGCGCAACCTGCGCAGGCACTGCCTAATCTCCTGTTCGTCGGTCGTCGTGAGCGCGCGATACACGATCGACATCGGCCAGATCATGTTGAGCCCCTCGTGCGGACTGCCCACGCCTTCGCCCGCTTTGCCGCGGCAAAAATACGGATTGGCCTCGCTCAGCACAAATCGCCGCGTCCGCTGATAGACCGCATCTTCGATCCCGCAGCATTCGAGATAGGGCAGGTTCAGCAAGCCCGGCGCACCTGCGTCGTCCATCATCAGCGCGTTGCCGTAGCCGTCCACTTCGTATGCCCATATCTCGCCGAATTCCGCGTGGCGGGTCTGACCCATACTGCTGCACCGCGCGTTCCACTTCAGCTGCCAGTGCGTCCGCCTCGGCAGCCAGCTTTGGATCGCTCAACGCGTGCGTGGCCAAGGCGGCCAACTGACGCAAGCTCACCACCGCAAACAGGTTGGCCGGAACAAACAGCGGATAAATGCAGGCATCGTCCGAAGGGCGAAACATTGAAAAGATCATGCCCACCGGCCGCGCGGGATTGCCGAATCCACCGAGCGGCAGCGTGTCGCTGGGTACCGCCGACTCCCGCTGAAACGAATACGGCCCTCGTCCCTGCTTGCGCTGCTGCGTGCGAAAAGTGCGCACGATGGTCCATGCAGCCTCTTTCCAACCCGCGTCAAATGGCCGCGTGTCCCCGGTCGCCTGCCAGTATCCGTGCGCCAGCCGGATGGGATAGCACAGCGAATCCACCTCCCACTTGCGCTCGCCGACACCCGGCCGATGCTCGGTCTGGTCTTTGACCGCCCACGTCAGCGGCGCCGCCGTCGCATCGCGCATAAACGCATTGGCATACGGGTCGAGCAGGATCATCCGCGCTTGCCGGCGAATTACGCCCTCCAGCAGTTCGCGCAGGGCCGCGTCCTCTTTCGCCAGCGGCACATAGGGCCACAGTTGCGCTGAGCTGTCGCGCAGCCACATCGCATCGATATCGCCGGTCACGACATAGGTGTCCGGCTTGCCTTCAAAGCTCCCCGGATAAACCGTTGTGTCCAGCGTATTGGGAAAGCAGTTTTCGAAAATCGTGGCCAGCGCCGCGTCGCCCATCCCGCGCTGTACCCGCGGAATCAGCGCCTCAACGGCCGCACTTGTAAAATGCCGGTCAGCTTTGGGCGGCCTGCCATGCGGCAGCTCCGCCGCCAATGCTGTAGTTCCGCCCCAACCACCCTGGGCCATCGCCCAAACCGCGGCCGCCCCTTTCAAACAGTCTCGCCGGCTCATTGTGCCCAATGCACACTTCCCATCGCGGCCTGCACGCGCCCGCGCCTTTCTTTAAGATGATGCGTATGGCCAATCTAACTCTAGTCTACGGAATGCGGCTGCTCCCTGAGGGCGAAGTGAAAGAGATTCACGATGCCACGCTCAAGCTGACCAACGGGCACGAGGCCCACGTCACCATGCATGTGCTCGAAGGTTCACGCGAGGAGATCGAGAAGCAGCTCAAACAAAGCCTGGATGCCTTTTTTGATTTTTATCCGGAGCTCTGACGGACTGCGGACCGGATTTCCCGGCCCGCGCCGATCTGGCTGCGCGCGTTAAACCGCAACCGGTTCTTGGTCAGCAATGCGCGCAGAGGTTTTGGCGCCCTTCTTCGCTGTGGAACTGCTCTTCACCCGCAGATTGTCGAGCGCGTAATCGATATAGCGCGGCTCATAGTGCGAGGTCTGGCCCATGAATCGGCAGGTCGCCACTACCTGGTCAACCACGAAGCGCGGCATGTAGGCTGCAAATTCCATCTGCTTCTCGTGGGTAAGCTTGTGCACGATGTAGTTGAAGACATCGTCTCCCAACGGCATCCCCTGCTTTTCGCTTTCCTTGGTGAAGATGGTCTTGAAATTCTCATAGCTCGGCGCTCCCACTTCGATCTTGTAAGGTAAACGCCGCAGAAACGCCGGATCCATCAGGTCCTCAGGCGCCAGGTTGGTTGAGAAAATAATCAGTTCCTCAAAAGGAATGCTAAAGCTCTTGCCGGTGTGCAGCTTTAGATAATCGATGCGACTTTCAAGCGGCACGATCCAGCGGTTCAGCAGGTTCGTCGGACTCACCAGCTGGCGGCCAAAATCATCGATGATAAAGGTGCCGCCCAGCGCCTTCACGTGCAGCGGCGCTTCGTAGTAGTGTCCTGTCTCGTCGTACCGCAGATCCAGCATCTCCAGCGTCAACTCGCCGCCCGTGACCACAAACGGCCTTCTGCAAGGAACCCAGCGCGCATCGTAATCCTCGCGGCGCACCACCGAGATGCCGGCATCATCACTCATCTCCGTCCGGTTCAGCTCCGTATGAATACTCGGATCGTGCACGCGGATGATCTGTCCCTCGACCACCACCGCATACGGCACATAAATCACGTCGTGGAAGATGCTCGTGATCCGCAGTGCAGTCGAGGTCTTTCCATTTCCCGGTGGCCCGTACAGCAGAATCGCCCTGCCTGAGTTCAATGCCGGACCCACCTGTTCGACAATGGTTTCATCGAAGGTCAGGTCGCTCAGACCCTTGCGCAGACGATCTACCGTGATCAGTTCGTTGGTGAGCTTCTGCAAGCTCACCTGGTCGTTGAATTCTTCCAGCGTCACCGGCGCGGGACCCGTGTAGTGCAGGCGCGAAAGCGCATCCAGCGTCCAGCGCCTCCCTTCCTCGGTAAACGAGTAGCTCAGATCGATCGGGTTGTCGGCATAGCGCGATCCAAGGTTCTGCAGCAGTTGCCGGTTCACGGCCATCTGCACCAGTTCGAGCACGATGTGGTATGGCAGCTTGATCGCGTCGACAAACTGCCGAGTTGTCTCCAGGCGATCTCGGTAGATGAGTTTCAGCAACAGGCCCATTAAGTCGACTTCATCGATCCCTATGGACTTGATGTCCGCAGGTTCGCGCGGAATGCGATGCAGGAAAGAGTCCAGCTTCTCCCGCGTAATCGCGCCAAGAGCCACCAGGTTGTCACCGAGCCGGCCACCCTTTTCCGTGAGCCGCTCAAGCGCCTCGGTGATGTCCTCTTCTGTGACAAGCTTCGCCCGAACCAGCAAATCACCCATTCGAAGTCGAGTAGCGATGGTGTCCTCCCTGAAACCGCACTTCGTAAACTGCACTTCGCTCCTGGCTTGAAACCGGCCCAACGGACCGCGCAACACGACGAAGGTAACACCTGATCTACCTTAAATCGAGTCAAGTAACTGGCTTATTTTAGCTGAGAATAGGAGTTTTGCCGGAACTAAAGTAATCTCGTCGATCTCACTCTCCGCACTCAGGTACTCTTCGGCCTCCGCGTTTCTACATCGCTTCTTTCAGTCCCGCTTCCGCTAAGCGTTTCCTCATTGGCAACCGCTCACAATCCGACGCGCGGAATGGCTGCAGAGTTGCCGCAGCCTGCCGTGTCTGTCTCCGTTCGTGCCCCTCGGCTATCCATCGCAACCTGCCTGCTCCTCGTCGCCCTCGCCCCGCCCGACCTCCTCGCGGGCGGTCCTAAATTCGTCGCCGGGGTCAGCTACTTTAACCCCGCGGTGCTTGGTCAACCCATCCATTGGGCCGGCGGCCAGTTGAACTACTACGTCGATCAGGGACCGCTCAACAGCCAAATCTCAGACCAGCAGGCCACCGCCATGGTCGATGCCGCTGCTGCTCTCTGGAGCGCCGTTCCGACGGCCGCCGTTACGCTCGTTGACGCGGGTCAGCTCAACGAAGACGTCAGCAGCTCCAATATTGTGGCTGCCAACTCAGTGATCGCGCAGCCTGCCGACGTCACCCCTTCGGCCGCCAACTATCCCCTGGGCATCATCTTTGACGCCGACGGTTCCGTGACCAACGCCGTCTTCGGCGCCGGCGCCGCCGACCCCACAAGCTGTCAAAACAATGGTGTGATGACGTGGCTCGACAACATCCAGTCGGACGCAACCATCGACCACGCCATCATTTTGCTCAACGGTCTCTGTGCCTCCACTCCAAATCAATTGACAATGATGAGTTATGAGTTGGAGCGCGCCTTCGGCCGCGTTCTCGGCCTTGACTACGCCCAGGTGAACCCCGGAGCCCTCGCAAATGGCGAGGCGAACGGTCTTCTGGGATGGCCCGTTATGCAGCCCATGAGCGGTCTCTGCTCATCGGGCGGCGGCAACTGCATCCCCGATCCTTCCGTCCTGCGCTACGACGATATCGCCGCGCTCAACCGCATCTATCCCGTCACCGCCGCCAACCTGGCCGGCTTTCCCGGCAAGCAGCTCACCGCTGCCAACACCGTTTCCATGCAGGGGACCATCACCTTCCGCAACGGCTCCGGCATGCAGGGCGTCAATGTGGTCGCACGCCCCCTCGACGCCGACGGAAAGCCCCTCTACCAGTACACGGTTACGTTTGTTTCCGGAGCGTACTTCAGCGGCAACCGCGGCAACCCGGTGACCGGTTTCGACGATGCGGACGGCAACCTGCTTACCATGTGGGGCTCCAACGATCCCGCGTTGCAAGGCTTCTTCGACCTCAGATTTATGCCACTGCCTCCCGGCATGGCGACCGCAAGTTATCAGATCACATTTGAGCCCATCAATCCCCTCTACATCGAATCGGAATCCGTCGGCCCCTATGAAGACGGCTCGCCATCTCCTTCCGGCACCATGCCCGTCATTTCCGTCCCGGCCATGGCCGTCGGGTCGACACAGACACTCAACGTCAACATCCCCGATTCGGCCTCCGGCGGTTACCAGGATGCCATCGCCACCGAAGCCTCTCCGCGTACGCTCGCAGGCAGCGGCCAGTGGCTCGGCCGATTGAGCCAGGTGGGTCAGACCGACTGGTTTGTGTTTCCCGTACGCGCCGGACACTCTTTCACCGTGGTCACGCAGGCCCTCAATGAAGCGGGCGTTCCCACTGAGACCAAGGCTCTGCTTGCGCTCGGCGTATGGGACGCCTTCGACCCGGTCGGCTCGCCGTCGGTCGGCTGGGCGCCGGGGTTGAATGGCTGGGCTACCGGCGAAAGCTGGCTGCGCGTCAGCACCTCGTCCGACGACGTCGTCCGCCTCGGCATCGCCGACATGCGCGGCGATGGCCGTCCCGACTACGCCTACATGGGTTGGGTGCTCTATGCCGATACCGTAGCTCCCGCGCGCCTTCCCGCGTCCGGTGGACCCATCGTGATCCAGGGCATGGGCTTTCGCCCCTTCGATACAGTCCTGGTCGGCGGACATCCGGCCCTCGTCACCAGCATCTCGCCCAACGAAATTACGGCCATTGCACCACCCGCATCCGCGGGCATAACCGGTTCCGTGGATATCGAAGTGGACGACCTGCCCATCTTCTACGCCGCCTCCATCCTTTCCGGTGGCGTCAGCTATGACTCCGGCACCGGCGACTCGCTCACCCTCAACACTGCCCCGCTCAACATAGTCCCGATCGGTGTGCCGCTTCCCTTCACCGTCACCTCTCTTGGCCCTTCCATGGTCCCCGCAGCCGGCGTCACCGTCACCTACACGGTAGCCAGTGGCGCAGCGAACCTCGGTTGCGGGCTCGCCTCCTGCTCTGTCACAGCAACCGGCGACGGCCTCGCCACCATGTCCGTCACCGCCGTCAACTCCAGCCCTGCCGTCGTCATCGCCTCGCTCACCAACGGAGCCAGCATACAAGCGCACTTCACCGGCGGAGCCGCCCCGATTCTCACCGCACTCACGCCCGCACTCTCCGTCGCTGCCGGCTCGACCGTTGTCTGGACAACCCAGGCCCTCGTCTTGAACAACGGCGCGCCCATGTCCGGCCAAACCGTAGCCTGGCAGCCTGCCTCAGGCATCGCCGTCCCCGGTGGCGCAGCAGCCGTCTCCAATTCAAATGGCGTCGCCTCCCAAGCGCTCACCATCGGCCCGCTCGCCGAAGGCCAGCAGTCCACCTCAATTGCCTGCGTCAACGGCACCAGCAACTGCGCCAGCTTTACCGTCCTTGGCGCGCGCCCCGAACACGCCTGGCTGCAGCCGGTCTCGGGTACCGCGCAGAGCATGGCCGTCACCGGAACGCCGGGCCAGGTCGTTCTCCGCCTTCGCGACATGAGCGGCAATCCAATGGCCGGCGGCACCGTCACGCTCTACCAGTCGCTCTACGCCTGGGCTCCGCCTTGCCCGCCGCACGACCGCTGTGCGTCGTCCGAGTTGCTCGCGACCAGTGCCTCCTCGGCTGTTTCCGCCGTCGACGGCACAGTCAGGTTCACTTCTGCGTCGCTACTCGGAATCCCAACAAACCTCGTGGGAGTAGCCGCGACCGGCACCTCCAGCACCCTCAGCATTGCCATCGAGCAGCATCCCTGAGTTTGGGCTTCCGAAGCCTGCCACTTAATCGCGTTCTCCGGCATCCATTGTTCAGGGAGGCCGTAGTGAGCAAGCAGCCCCAGCCGTTCCAACAGGAATCCTCACCCCGCCGGCCACGCGTCATCATCATCGGCGGCGGTTTTGGCGGGCTGCGCGCGGCCATCGGCCTGGCCCACCTGCCCGTGGACGTCACGGTCGTCGATCGCCGCAACCACCACCTCTTTCAGCCTCTGCTTTACCAGGTCGCCCTCGCCGTGCTCTCCCCGGCCGACATCGCCGAACCCATTCGGACCATCCTGCGCAAACAGCAAAACACCCAGGTCCTCATGGACGAAGTGGTAGGAATTGACGTTCATTCACGTGAGGTGGCCTTGGAATCTGGCGCCCGGTTCCCTTTTGATTACCTGGTGCTGGCCACCGGCGCGACCGACTCGTATTTCGGACACGACGACTGGGAACCGTTTGCCCCAGGTCTCAAATCCATTGAAGATGCCATCGAAATCCGACGCCGCGTTCTCCTGGCGTTCGAACTGGCCGAGCGGCAGATGGAAGAACAAGGCTGGCATCCGCCGCTTAACTTCGTCGTCATCGGCGGCGGCCCTACCGGCGTCGAACTCGCCGGCGCGATTCGGGACATTTCCCAGGTCCTCATGCGCAACGATTTCCGCCACATCGATCCCGGCAAAGCTCGTGTGATCCTCTTCGATGCCGGGCCCCGAGTGCTCGCCGCGTATCCTCCCGACCTTTCAGCGAAAGCCGAAGCGGAGCTCAGTCGCCTCGGCGTCGAAGTCCACACCAACAGCACCGTCAACGCGCTCGGTCCCGGCTGGGTCGAGGCAGGCGGCCATCACATTGAATCGGCCGTCACCCTCTGGGCCGCCGGGGTGCGGTCCTCTCCGCTGGGCAAGATGCTGGGCGCGCCCGTTGACCGCCGCGGCTGCGTCATTGTCGACGACCGGCTCAATCCCCCCGGCCTCCCCGAAGTCTTTGTCATCGGCGATCTCGCCCACCTTGAGCAGGACGGCCGCCAGATCCCGGGCGTCGCTCAGCCCGCCATGCAAATGGGCGATCACATCCGGCCCATGATCGCCGCTGACCTTGCCCACAAGCCGCGTCCGGCATTCCGCTACTTCGACAAGGGCGATATGGCCACCATCGGCCGCATGTCTGCCGTTGCAAAGGTTGAATGGCCCTTCAAGGCGCATATGAGCGGCCTGCCCGCATGGGTCACCTGGATCGCCGTCCACATCTTTTTCCTCATCGGCTTCCGCAACCGCATCGCCGTTTTCGCCACATGGGTGTGGTCCTATTTCACCTTTTCCCGTGGCGTGCGCCTCATCACCGGCGATCAGGACCTGCCCGGCTGGCGAGAACACGTCATGGCCGGACCTGACCAGCCCGCCGAGCAAAAAGAACAAGTCTCCTAGTGTGGTGAGTCTGAAGTTCATCAAAGAACAACCGCAGATTCTTCGACTCACCACCCCCGAACTGAAGGACGTTCGGGGCCCCGTTCGCTCAAAATGACAACCAGCTTTGTGTTGCGTATTTCAGACTCAGGACACTAGCCGCGGGTTAAAATAGTAACAATGCTCGACCTGAATTTTGTCCGCTCCAACCTGCAACGAGTGGAAGACAAACTCCGTGCTCGCGGCGCCGACCCCTCCGCCTTGCTGGGCGATTTTCGCACACTCGACCAACGCCGCCGCGAAGCGATCACGCAGGCCGAACAGCTCAAGGCTCTTCGCAACGAGCTCAGCCAACAGGTAGGCGCGCGCAAAAAAACAGGCCAGGACTCAGCCGCTCTCATGGAAGAGACCCGCGGCCTCAAGTTCCGGCTCGACGAACTCGATAAAACCGCCTCCGCTCTCGACGAACAGATGCGCTTCGCCCTTGCGAGCATTCCCAACCTCACCCGCGACGAAGTCCCCGTCGGCACATCCGAAGCGGACAACGTTACGGTAAAGACCTGGGGCACGAAGCCCAGCTTCGATTTCGTCCCAAAACCGCATTGGGAACTGGGCGAACAACTCGGCATCCTCGACCTCGAGCGCGCCGCCAAGCTTTCCGGCGCACGCTTCGCCGTTTACATGGGCGCAGGTGCGCGCCTCGAACGCGCACTCATCAACTTCATGCTCGACCTGCACACCGGGAAACACGGCTACACCGAGGTCCTTCCGCCTTTCATGGTCAACAGCAAGAGCCTGTTCGGCACCGGCCAATTGCCCAAATTTGCCGAAGATCTCTTCCGCTGCAACGACGCCGATGCTCAAGCCGTCAGCCGCGGCGAATTCAGAGAAAACGACCACTGGCTCATTCCCACCGCTGAAGTCCCGGTTACCAACCTCTATCGCGACGAGATTCTCGACGAAACCCGCCTGCCCATCCGCCTCACCGCCTATACTCCGTGCTTTCGCGCCGAGGCGGGAGCTGCTGGAAAAGACACGCGCGGCATCATCCGCCAACACCAGTTTCAAAAGGTTGAACTGGTCAAGTTCACGCGGCCCGACGAGTCCGACGCAGAGCACGAGCGCCTCACCCGCGATGCCGAAGAAATCCTGGAAGCTCTTAACCTGCCCTACCGCCGTGTGCTGCTCTCGACAGGAGACACCGGCTTCTCCTCCGCCAAGACCTACGACCTTGAAGTCTGGCTTCCCGGCCAGGAACTCTATCGAGAAATCTCATCCTGCTCCAACTTCGAGGCCTTCCAGGCGCGTCGCGCCAACATCCGCTTCAGACCCTCCGGCCCAAAGGCCAAGTCGGATTTTGTCCACACCCTCAACGGCAGCGGACTGGCCGTAGGCCGCACCTGGCTCGCCATTCTCGAAAACTACCAGCAGGCCGACGGTTCGGTCGCCATTCCCGCAGCGCTGCAACCGTACATGGGCGGCATGGAATGCATCACAAAGTAGGGGCGCAATGAACAAGATTCTCAGAAGCTATTTCTACTGGACCTATCCCCGCGGCAATGTCCACTACGACGTGATGGTGACGCTGATTTTGCTGTTCATTTTCATTACGCCCCAACTGTGGAATTACGGCGACAAGCCGTCCCGCGCTCTCGCGCCGCAGCATCCGATCCAAGTCGTCGGCAACGACGGACGCGGAGTCATCGTCTCGGTGCAGGCCGTCGATGTGAACATCCCTCCGGGCGCCTCAGACCGCGAAGTCAGGCAAGTGCTCCGCGCAGCCATTGAGCCCGTCACCGGCGACGCAGTTTTCGTGCAACGATGGGAGACGGCTAAAGACGCCCAAGGCAATCCGGTTTGGCGAATCTGGGCCCATCGCTGAGCAGGACGCCGCAAATTCGGCATCACGCAGCACTCACGGCCACACGGCAATCTGGCTTGCCGGCCTCAAAAAACGATCCGCAGCACAGGCTTATCGGGTACCTGCCATAAAGGGTCCGTCCCTCTAGAGCTTCGCCGCATCCAACCGAAAAGGACGTCATGCTCGTGAAGAGAAATCTCGTTGTTGTCGCCTTATTGGCAATGCTGTTGCCTGGTCGGGCCGTTTTTGCCGACGACCTTCAGACCGTGCTGCATCAGCTCGATGTCGCCGCGGCCCACTTCCACTCCACCGCCGCCGACTTCGAGTTTGATTCCATCCAAACGGAGCCCATCCCCGACACCGACGTCCAGAAAGGCACGACCTACTACGAGCGCGAAGGCCAATCCTTCAAGATGGCCGCTCATATCACCGAAGTGAACGGCAAGCCAGTGCCGAAGGTCTACATGTACGCTGACGGTGCCCTCGAGCTCTTTGAGCCGATGATCGATCAGGTAACCCGCTTTAAGAAGGCGAAGCAGTTCGAAGGCTATCTCCTGCTCGGCTTCGGAGCCAGCGGCAAAGATCTCGCCGACAAATGGAACATCACCTATGACGGCCAGGAGACCATCGACGGTACTAAAACCGATAAGCTCGAACTGGTAGCCAAAGACCCCGCAGTACTCAAGAATCTTCCCAAGGTCACTATCTGGGTTGACCCGGCTCGCGGTGTCAGCCTCAAACAGGTCTTCGATGAAGGACAGGGTCAGTCCCGCGTCTGTCATTACTTCAACATCAAGGTCAACCAGCCGCTGCCCGGCGATGCATTCAAGTTAAAAACCGACAAGAAAACCCAAATCATCGATCGCTAATACGCGAGCTTTCTCACCAGCGCGCTTACCGCAACTCCGCCCAGCGCAAACAGCATGGGAAAGCATTCCAGCGTGTAGCGCGCTTCCGGCGCCACCACGGTCAGCAGCATCGTGCTCCGCAGCAGCATGTATGCCAGCATCCATTGCCATATCCGAGGCCGCCTGCACAACCCTGCAATCCCAAGACAGAGATACAACCCGTTCAACCCGGCATAGAACCAGCTGAAGCGCGTCTCCACATGATGATGCGCATACACCCACCAGTCCAGATCGATGGGCAAATTCTCTACCCGCGGTCTCAACCACATATCCGCCACGCGCCCCAGTGGCAGACCCACGTAGGTGCGCAGCGTATGCGCTGCAACGCGCTCGCGGGCGAGCCGCGCAAATCCCTGGTCAATCTGAGGGGTCACATTGAAACCGTTGTCGTTATATTCGTCAAAAAGCACAGCAGTCTGCTTGCGCTCCGCCGGCGTGTCGAAGGCGCGGCCCGGCACCTTGGTCATGTCGAGCGTGTCCCCTGGAAGATTCCAATACACCTCGTAGGTGCACACGAAATCCAAACACCAGGTCTTCACCCACTGATCGAATCCGGGATACACCGGATCTCCCGGATCGGTAGCCGATGCGGGAACCAGCGGCTCAAAGACGTGAAAGACCAGCCAGTTCCTCGCCGTCCACGCCGCAAACGGCGTCAACGCCAGCAGCATGCAAACCAGCGCCATGCGAACGATGCGCGATCGCGCCGCAGAGGTCAGCGCACCGCCGCCTCGCGCGCTAACGAACAGCGCCGGCGACAGCGCCACTGCCGCGAGCGCTCCATCCGGCCGCAGGAGCGCCGTGCAAGTCACTGCAAAGGTGAACCAAAGCGCCGATCCCCACCCCGGCTTTTCCTGAAACCGCGCCGCCGCCCAAAGCGCGAGCGCCAGCGCAAACAGCGTAGGCCCTTCTGTCAGCGGAGTCGCCGCGTACACCGCCGTAAACGGGCACAAGGCCGCGAGCCACAGCGTAGCCTGCGCGGCTCCCGCCTTCAGCTCCGGCGGTGCGATCCGTCGCGCAAAATCCGCGAGCAGCAGGCATCCTGCCAATTCCAACGCGATCTGCACCCACGCCACCGCGCCATAGTTGTCCATCCCGAAAAGCCGAAAGCACGCCGCAAGGAATAACGGATAGCCGGGCAACCGTATCAGTGTAGGAAAAACTTCACCCGAGCTCAAAGTGAGCGCATAGCGTCCGTGCAGTAGGAGGTTTTTGGCAATTCCCCCGTAAACCAGCGTATCCCCGTTGGCTTCAAAGAACTTACCGAGCATCCACGCGCGCAGCAGCCCTCCGGCCGCCAGAGCCAGTACCACGGACACGCTCGCCGCCGCCCGCCGCGGTGCTGCGCGCAGTTTAGTCGATTGACTCAGGGGTTCTGCTTCCATACGATTCGTACTGTATAGGTTAGTCGGTTTCCACGAATCTTGCGCGCGTGGCGACATCCCTGAAAAGCGCGTGGAAACAATGCAATACAAGACTCAGAATGCCTGATAGACAAATATTCTTCGATCCCCAACGCAAGCGCTGGAAGCGCTTGCGCCGCATCCTTGATATCACCGCTTTGCTTACTACACTGGTGCTGGCGGGCTTTATCTTCAATGTGATGCGCAATCAGCGCCTGCCCGAACTACTGCTCCCCACGCCCAGGCACAACTACAAGGCCCTCCACGATCGCACACCGCAGGCGCACCCCGCCAAAACCCTGCGCGCCCCGCACCGCAAAACCACCCGCAAGCCCTCCGATATCCCCTTCAACACCGGTGAAGGTGTACGCGCGGCTTACTATGCGCCCGATGACCCCGCCAGCTACTCCTCTTTCAAGGCACACGTCCACCAGATCGATATGGTCTTCCCGGAGTGGCTCCATGTGAATGCGCCACAGGGCACGCTGATGGCCATGACGACCGATAACATCCGCGAATATCCCGTGATCGAAGGCGGCACGATTCACGATCCCGACGATCTCAACAAGATCAAGCGCGTGATCCAGCAAGCCCACGAAGACACTGAAATCTTTCCCCACCTCAACAACTATGACGTCCACAAGCAAAGCTGGGACGCCGACGTCGGCGACATCCTGAAGGATCCGCAAAAAAATGCGGCGCTGCGCCAGCAGATCGTTCGCTTTCTTACGGCGTTCCCCATATACCGCGGCCTCTCGTTAGACATCGAGAGCCTGAATCCCGATGCCAATACGGCCTACCTCGCCTTTATCCGGCAGCTCTACTCTGACCTTCACCCGCTCAACCTGCGCCTTTATGTCACTGCTGCGGCCTCCACGCCAGATGCCGAGCTCGCAACGATCGCCGCCAACTCCGACGGCGTTGTGCTCATGAACTACGACCAGCATGAGTTGGAGAGCGATCCGGGTCCCATCGCTAGCCAGGATTGGTTTCTCGCCAACCTGCGTCGCGTGATGAAGGTCGTGCCTATCCAGAAGCTTATTTGCGCCCTAGGCAACTACGGCTACGACTGGACCATGTCGATCCCGCCGCCTCCCAGGCGCGGCCACCGTGGCAAGCCTGCCAAACCTACCGTAATCGATACTGAAGACCTTTCCGTCTCCGAGGCCTGGCAGCGCGCCGCCGATGCCGACGCCGATCTCGATCTCGATTACAACTCCCTCAATCCCCATTACGAATACATCGACGAAGATTCCAACCAGCGTCACGTTGTCTGGTTTCTTGATGGCGTCACGCTGCTCGACGAGATGCGCGGAGCCCATGAACTCGGCATCCAGACCTTTGCGCTCTGGCGCCTCGGCTCTGAAGACAGTTCAATGTGGAACGTGTGGGACAAGCCCGGCAACCCCGATTCCCTCCAGGGCCTTGCCTCCATGCAGCCCGGTCACGATGTCAACACCGAGGGCACCGGCGACATCATCTATGTCACTGGACAGCCCCAGCCCGGCAAGCGCACCGTGCAAATCGATACCGACGAGCCCGATCCACGCAAGAAACTCATCATCGACGAGCACATGGATGTATACCCGCACACCTATACCGTGCAGTATTACGGCTACCATCCCAACCAGGTCGCTATCTCGTTTGACGACGGTCCCGATCCCCAATGGACGCCGAAGATCCTCGACGTCCTTAAGCAAAAGCACGCAACCGCAACCTTCCTCATGATCGGTGAAGAGGCGCAACAGAATATCGGCCTCATGCGCCGCGTTGTGAAAGAAGGCAACGAGATCGGCAATCATACCTATTCGCATCCCAGCATCAGCGAAATTTCGCCAAACCGACTCGACCTCGAAGTCAAGCTCACTGAGCGTCTCTTCGCCAGCAAGCTTGGCGTGCAGCCCCTTTACTTCCGCCCTCCCTACGACATTGACGAGGAGCCCGACACTGACGACCAGGCCGCGCCCGTGGTGCGGATCCAGAACGATGGCTTCATCATCATCGGCAACAAGATCGACACCAACGACTGGGATGAGCACATCCGTAAAACCCCGCAGGAGATCGCGCAGTCGGTGCTCGACCAGTTGACCAAGATGAAAACGCGCCCGCAGTTTCAGGGGTCCATCATTCTGCTGCACGACGGCGGTGGCAACCGCGCTGTCACTGTGGCTGCTCTGGGTCCACTCATCGACACGCTGCGCGCCCACGGCTACACCATCGTTCCCGTCTCAGAACTCCTGGGCAAAACCACCGCGGAAGTCATGCCCCGGCTCACCTTCTGGCAGTCGGTACGTGCCGTACCTGATTCGATCGCCTTCTCGACCCTCGCCATCATCGGCCAGTTCATCGTTTTCGTCTTCTTCGTTGGTGACGTGCTGATGAGCGCGCGCCTCGCGCTGGTGGGCATCTTCGCCATCATCGACCGCCTGCGCAGCCGTCGCGGCCTGGCCTCGCCCGATTTCAATCCCCCCATCGCCGTCCTCATTCCTGCCTATAACGAGGAGAAAGTCATCGTCCGCACCATCCGCTCGGTGCTCCACTCTGACTACGAAAATCTCCACGTCATCGTCATCGACGACGGCTCAACCGACGACACATTCGATGTGGCGCGCAACGCCTACCGCGCTGAAATCGCAACCGGCCGTGTGCGCGTGCTCACCAAGCCCAACGGAGGCAAAGCCGCCGCGCTCAATTTCGCGCTCGATCAGTTGGACGAGGAGTTTTATGTCGGCATCGATGCCGACACTGTCATCGCTGCCGACGCCATCACCAAACTCATTCCCCACTTCGCGGACCCCACCGTCGGCGCCGTCGCCGGGAACGCCAAAGTCGGCAACCGGGTCAATTTGTGGACACGCTGGCAGGCCCTCGAATACATCACCAGCCAGAACTTCGAGCGTCGCGCCCTCGACCTCTTCAACGTCGTCACCGTCGTCCCCGGCGCCATTGGCGCGTGGCGCACCGCGCCCGTCAAAAAAGCCGGCTGCTATCCCCTCAACACCGTTGCCGAGGACGCCGACCTCACCATGAACCTGCTCGAGCAGAAGTACAAGGTCATCTACGAAGATCGAGCGCTGGCCTTCACTGAGGCTCCCGTCGACGCGCGCGGCCTTATGCGCCAGCGCTTCCGCTGGTCCTTCGGCATTCTGCAGTCTGTGTGGAAACACCGCGCCGCCTTCATCCGCAACAAGGCGATGGGCCTCTTTGCCCTGCCCAACATCCTCATCTTCCAGATGCTGCTTCCGCTGGTCTCGCCCTTCATAGATATCATGTTTGCCGCCGGCATCATTCATTACTTTGTCGACCGGCATTACCACCCCGAAGCCGCCTCCATGGCCAGCCTGCAAAAACTCCTCGCTTACTTCGGCGCCTTCCTGCTCATCGACTTCGTGACCTCGGCCATCGCCTTCTCCCTCGAGCGCCGCCACCCCGCCAACAAAGGCGACGGATGGCTCCTCTTCCATATCTGGCTGCAGCGGTTCGCCTACCGCCAGGTCTTCTCCGTCGTCCTCTTCAAAACACTCATGCGCGCCATCGACGGCAAGCCCTTCAACTGGGACAAACTCGAACGGACTGCGAAGATGAGCAAAGCCACCGAAGCCCTCACCGAAACACGCTAGCTTCCGGTTTGAAGGCTAATTGGAAGCAAGACTCGAGGACGGGCTTGCCGATTTCAGCGGTTTGGAGTGGACCCGGACATGATGCGAGATCCGGAACCAGGAGCAGCCGGAAGAAGACCTCACGCGCGACGACTTGACACGGATGGGTCGCGGGTGCCGCGTCCGTGGGAGATGACTCGCAATATTGAGCGAGTCATGGTCATTTGAGCTCTTATCGCTTACATTGAAATAATGCATGTGATCAACCCTGCCAAACTCCGGCAGATTGACGCTCAACTCCGGTTCTCTCAGGTTAGTTGTCACAGAGGGACGTGTTCCAACCTGATAATTTGTCGCTCGACGATGTTCATTTTCATCAAAAATGATCAATAAAGCGATATAGTCTTCGTATAATACGTCCAGAACTACCAAACTTTGGGCGCAAGGGACCAAAATCTGCAGAATAGAGGGTAGAATTTGTCCAGCATGCCCGAACAACTGAATCATCGTTCCGAGCAGATCATCAAGTTTCTTCTGCGTGTGGGAAATGCGTCAATCGAGGAGATTCTTGCCGTTGCGGGCTCTTCTGCGCCCAGCATTCGCCGCGATCTTGCCCGGCTTGAAAACCGGGGGCTGATCCGCCGCACCCACGGGGGCGCGACCCTGGTTGAGCCGTTGCTCTATGAGCCGTTTCGCTATGACAGCTCTTTTCTGGCGAGAGAGCAGCGCTTTGCCGTGGAGAAGCGTCGCATCGGGCTGGCCGCCGCCGAATTGATCCAGTCCAATGAGACTGTGGGGCTAACAGCGGGAACGACTACCACCCATATCGGGCGCAGTTTGCGCCACCGCGAAAAGATTCAGGTGATCACCAACGCGATCAACATTGGGATGGAACTGTGCAATCAGCCCGGAATCCGCACCTATCTGACCGGTGGGGTCATTCCCTGGGCCTGGTCATTCTCGCTTACCGGCAATGCGGCGCTCACGTTTCTCGACGATGTCTACATGGACAAGGTGTTCCTGAGCGTTACAGGCCTGGACTTCGAACGGGGAGCGACCACGCTGGAGACCGACGAGGCCCTGATCTTTCGCAAGATGCTCAAGCAGTCGAAGCAGGTGATCGTGGTCACCGATTCAAGCAAATTAGGCAATGTGAGCCCGGCCTTTGTCTGCCCGGCAAGCGATATTCACGTGATCATTACTAATGTAGGGGCACCGGCTGAGGCCTTGGCTCCATTTGAACGGCAGGGGATCCGAATCATCCGCGCTTGAAGAAGAAAATGGCTGAGTGAAGCGCCCGTTTCTCCATTCCTCGCGGTGATCGTTTGAGCTAACTCCATTCATTGCGCCATTTTAAAGGTCGCAAACCGTCTCGTTGGATCCCCGCCCCAGTTGCACCATCGATACACAAGATTGTTCATCTTTATACGATCCTTGTGCGTTGTGTGCGTGAATAAAGCACGGCCCTAGATCCCTCTCGATGGAAGTTCCAATTCGCAGTTTTGATCATTTAGAGCACTTTTGTTCATTTTATACTTGAAATCTACGGCCTTTCGTCCTATTGTTACCTATCAAAGACAACTTCGGGTTCTAGCGCGGATCGATCAAGACGCCAAAAGAGTTTCGATCGCAGTCAACGAGGACCCGGCGGTTGGCGCGTTTCAGAGTGACTCGCCAGCCGCAACTGAACCATCTTGGGAGAACGTGATGCATAAACAGAAAAGTCCAATGCCGAGTCCTGGCTTTGCAATCTCTCGGTATGCTGAGAAAGCCAGTCCAAGAACGATAACCTCGGGCCATCGCTTTTCTGGAAATCCCAAGGTGAATTTCTTCGCGGCATACGCCGCAATCTCATCAGGCTCTTGAATTCACCCGTCGATACGTGCCCGCGTATGGACTTCACAGGATTTTGACGAAAGGTGCGATGGCAATGATTGATGTTGAGCGGGATTTCAATCGCAGGACTTCAACTCAGAGTTTCAACCCCGCCCTCGAGAGCTCGGCTCAAAGCAAGAGCTCGATCAAAGGGCCTCCACCCCTGTTTTGGCTGATGGCGATCCTGCTGCTTTTCTGCCCGCTCATGACGCGTGCGCAGGAATTGACGGCGACTCTCGTCGGCACCGTGACAGACAGCACCGGAGCCGTGATTCCGAATGCAACGATCACCATCACGCTCAATGGCGTCAACGGAGCCGCTCGCGTTTTGCAATCGGATGGCGCCGGCAACTACGTCGCCCCGAACCTCACGGCCGGAACCTACTCCGTAACCGCGGTGGCAGCGGGGTTCGAGACGTTCAAGGGCAGCAACATCACTCTGGATGTGGCGGAAAAACATGCGTTCAACATTCAGTTGAGAGCAGGTTCGGTTTCCACTACAGTCACTGTGGAAGACAATCCTGTCTCAGTCGACACGGAGACCAGCGGCCAGGCGGGCACCATCTCGGGAATCCAGATACGGGAACTCGAGATCAGCAGCCGCAACTTTGAGCAGTTGCTCACCCTACAACCGGGTGTTGTAAGCCAGTTGGGCGACGAGCCTTCGGCCAGTGGCACCGCCATGTCGGTTAATGGCGCGCGCACTACGGCCAATAACTGGACGGTCGACGGCGCCGACATCAACGACAGCGGCTCCAACGGCACGGTTGTGAATGAACCGAGCATGGACGCTATTCAAGAGATCACTCTGGAGCGAGGCAACTACGACGCAGGGTATGGTCGGTCGGGCGGCGGCCAGGTTTTGGTGGCCACGCGCAGCGGCGGCAGCTCCTTCCATGGCGAGGGATATGAGTACGTCCGCAATACCATGTTCGACGCCAACGACTGGCTCAACAAGCAGAGTCAGGTGGCGGCAGGCGAGCCGAATGATGCCGGCGTGAACCATCACAACGTGTATGGCTTTACGATTGGCGGCCCGATCTACATTCCGAAGGTCTACAACGTCGACAAGAAGAAAACCTTCTTCTTCTGGTCGGAGGATTGGCACAAGATCACCCAGGCGGCCTCCAGCACGACCATTCCCGTACCGACGACCGCTGAAGTGGGTGGCGTCTTCGCCGGAAATATCACAGGCAAGTATCCGCAGGCCACGTACGACCCGAGCACGGGCAATTCGACGATTCCAACGAGCGCCTTCAGCCAGAACGCGCAGGTATATCTGACCAACCTGTTTACCAAGAATGCGAATAGTGCGGGATCGCTGACCCTCAACCTTCCGGCTGAGAACAGCTACCGCGATGACGTCGTCCGCATCGACCATTACTTCAACGACAAGGTTCACTTCTACGCGCGCGGCATGAACGATGTCATGCCGGTCACTGAGCCGCTCGGTCTTTGGGCCGGCAACAATTATCCTGGGGCAGCCGCTGCTGCGGTCGATTCCCCAGGCAAGAACGTGGTGGGCAACCTGACGTGGACAATCTCGCCCAAGATCGTCAATGAGTTGGAATTTGTCTACTCCCAGGGCACCTATCACTCGAGCTTTATCGGCACTCCCTTCGCCAATTCGGCCACTGCGCTCAGCGCCCTGCAGCCGAACACGGAGCAGTTCAACGATCCCTACGGGCGCCTTCCCGCAGTCAGCATTACGGGCGTCACAGGCTTCTCGGCAGGCTCCACGCCGTGGAAAGAGCGTAACCTCGACCGAAGCTACTTCGACAATCTGGCTCTGACTTATGGCAAGCACACCCTCCGCTTCGGCTTCCAACTGCAGCAGATGCTGAAGAGCGAAAACGCCGTGGCCGGCGAGGCCAGCTTCAGCTTCGGCACCGGCGCCACGGGCGATGTTCCTTTCGCCGACTTCCTGGTGGGCAACGTAAACCAATACACCCAGCAGAACAAGGACACCATACCCGATCTCCAGTACCTCAACAGCGAAGCCTACATCCAGGACGACTGGAAGCTGAGCCATAAACTGACTCTCAACCTCGGCCTTCGCTGGAGCAGCTTCCCTTCGCCTGATGACAAGGCCAACATCCTCGCCAACTTCGATCCGGCTCTCTACAGCCCGCAACTCGCGCCGCAAATCGACCAGGTATCCGGCAACTTCAAACCCGGTCAGGCCGTTGGCGGCTTTGCCCTCAACCCGGCCACCTACGCCAACGGCATCATCTTCCCGCAGGGCTCAGCCTGCAGCACGGCCCAGACCTACTCTGCTCAGGTGCAGTGCTCGCCCTACGGCAAGACCATCGACCCAACCTACAGCGCCAACTTCGCACCGCGCGTGGGCTTTGCCTACAACCCGGACGGCCGTGGAGTCACTTCCATCCGCGCCGGCTTCGGCATCTTCTACGATCGCGTGCTGAACGGCATCTTCGAACAGAGCGCCTTCTACGACCCGCCGGAGGTGCAGTCTGTTACCGTCAACAACACCTTCTTCGATAAGCCGCTCGCAGTGGCTGGCGCCACGAACTACGGACCCAACTTGTTGTGGACGACCGGAACTCCGGCCTTCAAAGTTCCCAACTACGCCGACTACAACCTCACCATCGAGCGTCAGCTCCTGCCTAGCACCGTTCTCTCAGCGGCCTACGTGGGCAGCAAAGCGCGCCACCTGATTGGTGAGTTCGACATGAACCAACCCACAATCGGTTCCCGCTTGGCTTCGGATCCCAATACGGATGTCAATGCGCTGCGCCCCTACGCGGGATACAGCTACTTTGATACCAAGGGCACAATCTTTACGAGCAACTACAACGCGCTGCAAATCTCACTGCAACATCGCTCCTCAAGGGGCCTGACAGTGGGTGCGGCGTATACCTGGTCGAAGACTCTGACCACGAACTCCAATGACCGCGGCACGGCAGCCACAGACAGCTACTATCTGAGGCAGGATTACGGTCCTTCCACTTTCAATCAACCACAGACGCTGATCGTGAACTACGTCTACGACCTTCCCTTCTTCAAAGGGCAGAGCGGCGTGGAAGGCAAGTTCCTGGGCGGCTGGGAATTGTCCGGAATCACCCAGGCGATCTCAGGCTCATCCTTCTCCGTGGTACAGTCTTCGGATCCGTATGCATGTCCCACTCTTTCGAGCGGGCTCTGCGATACGAACCCGGCCGACGGCTATGTGGCCGGACAAGGCCTTCGCGGCATAGGTATCGGCACCCCAGATGGCCATATCGCTGCGCGCGTGGACCAGATTGCTCCAGTTCACATGAGCAAGACGGTGGCTCAGTGGTTCACTACTTCTTCCTACCAGGCGGCTGCCGGCCATTTCGGCAACATCGGCGCCGGTTCGCTTCTGGGTCCCGGAGAGGATAGATGGGACATGGCCCTGGCCAAAAACACCAAGGTTGCCGAGTTTGTCAATATCCAACTACGCGCCGAGGCTTTCGACGTGTTCAACCACCCGAACTTCGACAGTGTCGACGCCAACATCAACGACGGAAAGACCTTCGGTACGCTCAATGGCGACCACGAGCCTCGCATCCTGCAGCTCGGTGCAAAGGTCACCTTCTAGTTCTACTGGATTCAACGCAGCATAAGCGAAGGCCGGGGCGAAAGCTCCGGCCTTCGCTTCTTTAGGTACAAATCTCCGCTGCCCTGATTTGCATGGAGGCCAGTCGTCTCCGCAACTACTTGACCGCCGGCGCTGTAACCGTTCCGTGTGTCGCGTTGTCGGGAGGCGGAACTCTGGACATGGCCTTAATGAGACCTTCGTCGGCTGCCTTGTTCAGGCTTTTGGATTTGTCGAATTCAGCCTTGGCCTCGGCATTTCTGCCCATGGAGCGGTAAAGTCGGCCCAGGCGGTAATGCGCGTTCACATCGCCGGGCTTGAGAGTAGCGGCCTGCTTTAACTCACGAAGTGCGTCTTCATTGCGGCCGGCTTCGCTGTAAACAATGCCCAAATCCAGATGTCCCATTGCGTTGGCAGGGTTGATGCTTTCCACTTTCTCCAAGAGCGGGAGCGCGTCTTGCATTCGGTTCATCTGGATCAGGGAATCGGCCAGGTAGAGCATGGCCTGGGCATTCTCCGGATAGTTGTCTAGCTCGGACTGAAACTCGCGAGCGGCATCCTGTGTATGGCCCTGGGTCCACAGCAAATAACCCAGTCCAAAGTGAACATTTGGCTCCTTGGGATTAGCCACGACCGCGGCGCGAAGTTCCCGTATGGCGCCGGCCGTATCTTTCATTTGGTCCAAAGCCTCGCCGGCCAGCATATGGGCTTCAGCAGATTCCGGATTCAAGGCCACAATCCGATGAAACTCATCGAGGACGCATTGATACTGCTGCGAGAGCAGGCAACTGTGGGCAAGAGCCAGCAGCAGCGGCAGATTCTGCGGATCGCGCTCCGCGGCCTGCTTCAGAAACGGAGCCGCGGCGGCAAACTCATCAAGCCCATAGTGCGACATCCCCATCAGAATCGTCAGACCTTGGTCGCCGGGCTCCGCCTTTAGCAGCGGGCTGAATTCGCGAATGGCCTCGCGGTAATCTCCGCCTTTGAAGTAGGCAAGCCCCAGATTGAAGCGCAGGCGGGGCATGGCGGGATCCAGCGCCATGGCTTTCTTGTAGGACGCAATGGCATCCGCGTAGTGCTCCTGGCGCGCTTCAAGCAGGCCGAGATGGGCAAAGGGCTCAGCGCTCCCTGGATGCTCCCTTGCAACAGCGGCCCACGCTGCTTCAGCTTCCGCATTCCTGCCTTGGCGCTCGAGTGATATCGCCTCCTGAGCGCTGTCTTGCGCCATGGCCGGCGATCCCCAACTGACGAAGAGACAGACCAGCGTGGTCGCCAGCCAGGGCTCGAATCGATGTCTCAAATGTTGTCTCCATCTCGGATTTTCGCTCCCCAGCGGTGCAACATGCAACCCGCGTTTCTTGAACGATTGCATTGATCCCATGCTTCATCGAACACCAGCGAGATACACTCATCATGAACCGTCTTCCATCAAAGGAAATTGATGCCGATCAATGCAACGACCATGATTTTTGTGGGTGACATCCTTCGCGCCCGCTTTCGCCCCATCTTCCTGGTGAAGTTCGCCATTGCTTTCTTTGCCCTGCTCTTCATCGGCAAGCCCACGATGGATGCGCAAACGATTCCCTCGGCCCAGGCCAGGCTCGGCCTGGTCGATCCTTTCATCGGGACAGGGCCCGATGGCCACACATTTCCGGGAGCGACTGTACCGTTTGGAATGGTGCAGCTTTCTCCCGACACACAGATTCGGCCATTCAAGCAGAGCTACAAGTGGGCATCTGGCTACTGCTATGAGGACACGACAATCCTCGGATTCTCGCACACCCACTTTTCCGGCACCGGACACTCCGATCTCGGCGACGTCCTTCTCCAGCCCATCGCCGGCGTTGTGCGCCTCGACCCCGGTGACATTGACAAGCCGGGCTCCGGGTATAGGTCCCGCTTCACACATAAGCAGGAACACGCCGAGCCCGGTTACTACGCGGTTGATCTGCTGGACTACGGTATCCATGTCGAGCTCACAGCCAGCGCCCACGTGGGAGTCCACCGATATACCTTTCCTGCGGGCAAACCCGCGCATGTACTGGTCGACCTGCGTTCCTCCATCTATAACTATCCCGGCAAAGTCCTCTGGTCGCGTCTGCGCATGCGCGACGACGGCACCATCACCGGTATGCGCGAAACGCGCGGCTGGGCGCCCGGCCGTCAACTTTACTTCGCGATGCGGTTCTCGCAACCCGTTGAAGAGCACAGTTTGTATGACCGCGAGCCCTTTCCAGTGGAATATCACGGCTTCAAGACTCCCGGCACGACTCCTGAAAACACGCAGGCGATTGAAGGCCGCGGCCTCGTCGCCGTGTTTGGATTCAAACCGCAATCGCAGCCGCTTGTGGTCAAGGTGGCGCTCTCGCCCGTCAGCGAAGACAGCGCGATTGCCAACATGGACGCCGAGGTGCCCGCGTTTGACTTCGACGCAGTGCATGCCGCAGCGACGGCAGCATGGACGAAAGAGCTTCAGCGAATCGACATTGCTGCGCCGACGGACGTGCAGAAGAGCCTCTATACAGCGCTCTACCATGCGCTGATGTCACCCAACCTGACCATGGACGTCGATGGCAGCTATCGCGGTCCTGACAATCAGGTCCACCATGCATCCGGCTTCCACTTCGTTTCGAACCTGAGCTTGTGGGATACATTTCGCGCAGAGCAGCCGCTGATGACAATCCTTGAGCCGGAGGACCGCACCAGCGATCTGGTGAACTCCATGCTCGCCTCGCGACGGGAAAGTCCGTTTGGCATTCTGCCCATCTGGCAGGAGCAAGGCATCGAGACATGGTGCATGATCGGCTATCACGCCGTGCCGGAGATCGTTGATGCCTACATGAAGGGCATTCGCGGATTCGATGCCGATGAAGCGCTTCGCGCCGTCGTGGCTAGCGCCACCTATGGCCCCTATGGCAGCCTCGATGATTACATGCGCCTTGGCTATGTTCCTGTCGATAACGATGATGAAGCGGCCTCGAAGACAATGGAGTATGCCTTCGACGATTGGACGATTTCGCGAATGGCAAAAGCCATGAATCGCACTGACGTTGCTGATACTTTCAACAAGCGGGCGACAAACTGGCGCAACAACTTCAATACAAAAGATGGCTTTATAGAGCCACGTTTGGCGAATGGCGATTACCGTACTCCGTTCGATCCTGCGCGCGCGGGAAACGGCAGCGGCTTCACAGAGGGCAATTCCTGGCAGTACTCCTGGTATCAACCCCAAGATGAACAAGGGCTCATCGATCTGCTCGGAGGAAAGCAACAACTCATCGACAAGCTCGACGCGATGTTCGATGCAAAAGTGGACCCACACCAATATGCCGATGTCGAAGACATTAGCGGCATGATCGGGCAATACATCCACGGAAATGAACCGAGCCATCACCTCGCCTACCTTTACGACTACGCGGGTGCTCCTGCCCGCACACAGGAGAGGCTTCGGCAGATTGTGGAGTCACAGTATCGGGCCGCCCCCGACGGCCTTGTCGGCAATGATGATCTCGGACAGATGTCTGCGTGGCTGATCTTCACATCGCTGGGGTTCTATCCCGTTGCACCGGGGTCGAACGAATATGTGATTGGCCGTCCATTCGTTGACGAAGCCACGCTGCATCTTCCCAACGGAAATACTTTCAAGGTGGTCGCAGAGCATTTGAGCTCGTCGAATGCATACATCAAATCGGTCGCGCTGAATGGAAAGCCACTCGAACGACTCTTCATCCGGCACAAAGAATTGATGGATGGAGGCGAGCTACGTTTTGTGATGAGCACGAAAGCTGAAGCGAGTTGGTCAATGCAAAAGCTCGCAGTTCCTTACTCCATGACCGCGACACATTAAACCGTTTAGGCGCTCCGGTGGCGGTCAAAACTCAGTGATGGTGACCACCACCTCCGTGGCCGCCGCCAAAGTGACCGCCACCTCCGTGGCTAGCCTTGGGCGCCTTGAAGCCGCCACCGCCCGAGTGCCCGCCGCCGAAAATTCCGCCCCGACCAAAGCTGTTCGACTGGTGCCCGCCTCCAAACATGTGGAAACCGCCTGAATTCTGAGATTTACCATTGAAGGCCTGGTAGCCATCAGCGCCCCGCCCGCCAAAGCCCCCGCGCTGATAGCCTCCGCTCTGATAGTTGGTTTGAGGCGATGCAAACGACCGTGAAGGAGCGCCGTAAGACGGCCCCGATCTGCCACCAAACATGCCCTCTCCCCGACCAAATGAACTTCCGCGACTGTACCCGTCCGACCCGTAACCAGATCTTGCAATCTGTTCCGTTCCTCTTCCCTGCGCCGGGAACCGACCGCCCCCTTCACCTGGCATCACCGGCCGCCCATAGATGCCCCCTCGCGAAGGAAAACCGCGATTGAATCCTTCCGAAGTCCGCGCGTCGCCATACCGCGCGAAACTCTGCCCGTAACCCCTGTTATATCCGCTGCCTGCGCGGTTATAGCCATCATGCGACCAGCCATAACGGTCGCCGCCGCGACCCCATTCCGGCCGCCCGGGATATGCCCGCGGCCCGCCCCGCGGAAAGCCCCAATCGGCAACCGATCTGCTGTGCGTAAAGTAGTCGCCGTGATTGAAAAGAATGGCGTGGGCAAGCCAGTCGATTCCCCATCCCAGCAAACCGAAGGGAGTACCCATGAACGCCGACATCGCGATGCCTGGCCCGTATTGCACGACCGAAGAGCCAAAAAATGAGCCGATTGCGCCAATCGCGCCTATCAGCGAAAAGCCGGGATACGGCTGAACCGGCTGCCCATAGACTTGCCAGGGGTTATATGTCGGCACGTACACGACTTGCGGATTGGCCGGAGCAATATCGATGTAACCTTGATTGTTGCTCACTTCGGCCTGCGGCGTACTCTGCAGATTCCCGGCGCTTTCTGCGCGCTCCCGCATCACCTGGATGGTCTGCAGCACGTCCTGGGGTTGGTTGTAATAGGCATTGCCCAGGTTGGTAGTCCACTGCAGGTTGCGGTCAAGCGTTGTCAGCACCTGGGGAAACGCGGTCAACGCCTTGATGCTCGGGTCCCAACTGGTTTGAGCGCCCGCCTCGGCGGCGATCTGCTCCGACGGAGCATTGCCCTGCGCGCGCAACCACTGATCCGCTGCCGCCACTTGCGCTGGATAAGTTGAGGCAGCAAGTATCTGCGCCACCAGCGTGTCAGGATAGAGCGCAATGGGCGCAACCAGTTGCTCCAGTTCCTCGGCGCTCAAGGGCTGTCCCTGGCCAACCCCCTGTTGCTGGTAGGGTTGGTTTGCTTGCTGATTAGGCTGCTGGGGATATCCCTGATTTCCCGCGAACCCCTGTTGTCCATAGCCGTATTGAGAGGGTGGCGCGTAACGCGGCTGCCCGTACTGCGGCTGACCATAGCCTAATCCGGCACTCGGTGGGTATTGGGGCTGCCCGTACTGCGGCTGCGCATAAGGGGATTGACCGTATCCAGGCTGCGGTGCGGGCGCGTACTGCCCACTATAGGCATCGTCCGGCGGCCAGTCCTGCGCCGGGTTCTGTTGGGCCAAACAACGCAATTGGTCCAACGAAAGCAGAAGCATCGCCATCGAGAAAATAAATCTGGAGCTGACGCGGAGACCCAAAGCTCGAGCGCAGAAATCGCCGTCTAACTGGATGCGGTACGGCTCTTCGGGCATGCAACTGAAGCTTGCGGGACGCGACTCGTGCAAGACAATTGGGAGTTTCATCTTCCCTCACAGAGCCCGAATACGTTCGCTAAAGGCACTTGATAGGTTTTGCACCGCGGTTCGTACCCGAACTCGCGGTGCACGGTCCTTGCACTCGATCGCGCCTTTTCCATCGGCTCCGACTAACCCGGATGCCGGCCAGAAAAAGACCGCTCTCCCTAAGACCCCGCTTGCCCGGCTTAGTTTCGGCCCTGATTCGGCAAACTTCAAGGAAGGTGCGTTTTTTCCCCGTTCAGGCCCCGCTGGCCTTGTTCATCGATATGGATTCTCGACTAGACTGGAAGAGTTATGGCTACTGTCACACTTCCAACCTCCATTGAATCGCGTTCCCCTAAAGGCAAGTTCGCAAACGAGCCCTTTACTAATTTCAAGGATCCGGAGAACACCCGCTCGATGCGGACCGCATTAGGGTTGGTTGGCGCTAAACTCGGCCTGGAATATGACCTGGTCATCGGCGGTCATCACCTCAAAACAGCTGGAAAGATCCGCTCGTTAAACCCGTCGCGTCCTGCACAAGTCGTTGGTATTCATCAGAAGGCCGGCGCCGAACACGCCGAGCAGGCGATGCAAGCCGCTCTCGAGGCCTTTGAATTCTGGAGCCGAACCGACGTTCAAACCAGGGCGTCTCTTCTCCTGGGGGCGGCCGAGATCATTCGTCAGCGCAAGTTCGAGTTTTGCGCCTGGCTCACCTACGAAGTGGGCAAGAACTGGGCAGAGGCCGACGCAGATGTCGGCGAGACGATTGATTTCATGGAGTTTTACGCGCGCGAAGCGCTCCGCCTTTCGGCAGCAACCACGCCGATCCAGCTCTCCGGCGAGCAGGACGAGCTGCTTTACATCCCGCTCGGCGTGGGCGCGGTGATTCCCCCGTGGAACTTCCCTTTCGCCATCATGGCAGGGATGACGGCAGCCGCGATTGTCACCGGCAACACGGTCATTCTCAAGCCCTCCAGCGACTCACCAACGATCGCCGCCAAGTTCGTTGAAGTGCTGGAAGAGGTTGGCATGCCGGGCGGAGTGGTCAATTTTTGTCCCGGCTCCGGCGCCACTTTTGGCAACGCCATCGTAGAGCACCCCAAGACCCGTTTCATCGCCTTTACCGGCTCCAAATCCGTGGGACTGGAGATTCACGAGCGGGCAGCTAAAACGCGGCCGGGCCAAATCTGGATCAAGCGGACCGTGCTTGAAATGGGCGGCAAGAACTCGATCGTGGTGTGCGCCGATACCGAGTTGAACGACGCTATCGAGGGCGTCACGGCTTCCGCGTTCGGTTTCAGTGGACAAAAATGCTCAGCCTGCTCGCGGGCAATTGTCGAAGCCACGATCTACGATGCTTTTGTGGAGCGCCTGCGCGAGCGGGTTACACAGTTGACTGTAGGCGATCCCGTGGTGAACCCGAACATGGGGCCCGTGGTCAATAAAGCCGCGCTTGATTCAATTCTCGGCTACATCGAGATTGGCAAAAGAGAAGGCCGGCTTATTGCGGGCGGTAACGCAGTAGAAACTGCGGAGGGCGGATACTTTCTTGAGCCTACGGTGTTCGCCGATGTGGCACCGGATGCCGTGATTGCCCAGGAAGAGATATTCGGGCCGGTGCTCGCGGTCATCAAGGTGGACGGCTTCACCGAGGCCATTAAGGTGGCCAACAATACGGAATATGGCCTGACCGGAGCTCTCTACACCGAGGATCGCGAGCAACTCGACTACGCCCGTCGTGAATATCACGTGGGCAATCTCTATTTCAACCGCAAATGCACAGGGGCGATGGTGGGAGCCCACCCGTTTGGTGGGTTCAACATGAGCGGCACGGATTCGAAAGCCGGCGGCCCGGATTACCTGCTTCTCTTCACGCAGGCAAAGAGCGTTGCAAAGAAATTGAAGTCCTAGTCCCGATCCGCGTCAAGCAACGGCGGGGGGTGCGGCCTGCTCTTCGGCCTCAAGCTTGCTGCCCACCTCGGCGGCTGCCTGTGCCAGCACCCTGTGGTGGATCGTGAAGAGCGCAAGCTCCAGACGGTCGCTGACTCCTGTCTTGTCGTAGATAGAGCGCAGATAGTTCTTGATCACCTGCTCGGTCGTCTTAAGACGGAGCGCAATTTCGCGGTTCTTGCAGCCTTGCACAATCAGGGCTACGATCCGCATTTCTTTGGGCGTAAGCCGGTCGCGAACGCGCGCGCCCACCATATCATCTTCGGGCGACTCGGGCATCATCAACTGAGGCGGCGCCCAAGTGTCGCCGGCAGCCACGCGCCGAACACACTCCACCAGGGAGGGGCCGGTTACGTTGCGAAAGACGACACCACGAAAACCCTGCTGTAGGAAAGCGCCTGCCATCTCGTTGTTTTCAGCGATCACAATGCCGCGGCTGCCCGTTGACTCAAGTAACGAGCGAAGATGTTTCATATCGGGCCGCAGCGAAGCCGCCAACACAACAATGGCGCCTGGAAATGTGGTGATGGCATGCAGCATTCGATCAAGATCCGAGCATTGAGCAATAATGCGCAAATCTTCGTCCATTGCCAGCACCTTGGCGGTGCCGGCTCGGAAGATTGCCTGCGAATCAGCAAGAATGACCTTATTCATGTCGCGTGCCCCATCCGTCACAGAACTCCAGGATTAAGCCGGAATCGACTCTCCGATCCGACCTTCCCGGGCTTTGCGGTTCAACCTGAGGGTGCAACTCCAGGCCCGTCGTCTCTGTCGGAGCAATGTACCGAAAGTACCGGATCTGTGCGTCTGTCTGGCTCACAGGCAATTCCCGTGCCTTTCGTCATCATTCAATCGAAAGGGACCCACCCTAAGGTAACGTCACCTGCAATCAGCTTACAGCGCAAACCACAAAAACGTCACAAGATTCCTGCAACCTTCGTGGCATTGTATTTACTGTTTATGCTCTTGTCTCTCTGATAGTTTGATAAAAGTCCCCGGGGCTGGGAGGCTCTAGACTAGGAGCATATGGCGAGGCCGATCTTATTGGCGGTAGATGACGACGTAAGCGTCCTGGAAGCAGTCGTCCAGGACCTGCGCCGGCAGTACGGGGCTGTTTACCGGGTGATGCGGGCAGCCAACGGCCAGGCGGCCCTGGATACATTGGCCCAGCTGAAAGCACGCCAGGAGCCTGTGGCGCTGCTGTTGAGCGATCAACGTATGCCCGGTATAACCGGGGTCGATTTCCTTGAGCGCTCGCGCGAGTTGTATCCCGACGCGCGGCGAGTCTTGCTGACGGCATATGCCGATACCGAAGCAGCAATTCGGGCCATCAACGCGGCTCGCATCCACTATTACCTCAATAAGCCATGGGACCCACCGGAAGAGAAGCTTTATCCCATATTGACCGATCTGCTGGATGACTGGAAAGCGGGCTACAGGGCCCCTTTCGAGGGTTTGCGTGTGATCGGGAGCCGCTGGTCGCTCAAAGATCACAGGCTGCGCACCTTTCTGTCACGCAACCATGTGCCCTACCGCTGGCTCGACATCGCCGGCAACGAAGAAGCCGCGAAGATACTGGAAGAGCGGCAACTGCATGCGGAGCAATTGCCCATGGTGCTCTTCCCCGACGGCACCATGCTCGTGGAGGCCGATCCTGACACCCTGGCAGCGCGAGTTGGATTGAGCACCCAGGCTACCCAGGAGTTTTACGACATGGCGGTGGTGGGCGCCGGCCCGGCGGGGCTTGCAGCCGCTGTTTATGGGGCAAGCGAGGGATTACGCACCCTCATCATAGAACCCGAAGCGCCCGGCGGCCAGGCGGGCTCCACGTCGCGAATTGAGAACTATCTCGGATTTCCCACTGGCATTACCGGCGAAGACCTGGGACGCCGCGCGCACATCCAGGCGTCGAGGTTCGGTGCGGAGTTCCTGACCCAGCGCGCCACAGGCCTGCGCATCGACGGGCAATACCGCTTTGTCCAGTTGGCCGATGGACGCGAAGTGGCAAGCCACGTTGTCCTGCTGGCTTCGGGCGTGCAGTACCGCAAGCTTGAGATCCCGGGCGCGGCGCGTCTGGCAGGGCGCGGCATCTATTATGGCGCTGCTTTGGTCGAAGCCGCTTCGTGTAAGGACGAAGAGGTTTTTGTGGTCGGAGGAGCCAACTCCGCCGGACAGGCAGCGCTGCACTTTGCCATTTACGCCCGCAAAGTCACCATGCTGGTACGGGGACCGAGCCTTTCTGCCACCATGTCGAAATACTTAATCGATGAGATTGAGCGTACATCCAATATTGTGGTGGAGGTGCGTACGCAGGTGATCGAGGTGGAAGGCGAGGAACGGCTTGAGTGTTTGCTGCTGCGGGCCCCGAAAGGCGATTTTCGCATGCCCGCATCGTCGCTTTTCGTATTCATCGGGGCGCAGCCGGTTGTCGAATGGCTTCCGAAATGTATTCTGCGAGACGAGAAGGGATTCGTGCTAGCCGGCCCGGACCTGCGCCGCGAAGGCAAGATGCCCGAGAGTTGGCGTGAGTCTCGTGAGCCGTTCCTGCTGGAAACCAGCGTTCCAGGCGTCTTCGTAGCTGGGGACGTGCGCCATGGGTCGGTGAAGCGCGTGGCTTCGGCAGTGGGGGAAGGGTCCATAGCCGTCCAGTTTGCGCATCAGTATTTGGCTGGGTTTTAGGGTAAAGATTTGGCAGGGTTGTAGGGGAAAGCAGAAAAAGGGGCAATGATCGAAAGCAAGAAAACTTTGGTGATTGAATCGGTCCCGCTGAAGTCGGTCGCCGCGGAATTGGGCGCAACCCGCCCGTTCGCAGGGACAGACCTTGACCAACTCAAGGGCTTGGATCGAGTGGACCGCGTGACCGTTCCGGCAGGTACGGTAGTTGTGGAGCCGGGAGCGGTGGCGGAGTATTGGCTTGTTCTCCATGGCGAGATTCGTGCCGAGCGACTCGAGGCCGATGGAACACGTACTCTCGTCGGCATTGCCAGCGAGGGAGACGGATTTGGCGAAGCACCTCTGCTGATGGGCAAGTCGCACTTCCTTTTCCTCGTCACGGCTGCTCAGGAAAGTGCGCTGGTGCGTTTCACGAGCGAACAATTTTGGGCACTACTGGCGTGCAGCCCCACCGCGCGCAAAGTGATATTGGCCGATATGGCCCAACGTGTGCAGGCATATCAGGTGGAGGCGTTGCATCGCGAGAAACTTGTTTCGCTGGGCACCCTGGCTGCCGGGCTGATGCATGAGCTTCACAACCCGGGCTCCGCGGCAAAGCGCTCTGCTTCGCAATTACGCGAAAACCTGCTCAAGTTGCAGCAGTTGAGCCTGCGCAACGGCACGCGGCCCAAAACTCCTGAGCAGCTCGATTGCATGAAAGGCCTGCTGGAACACGCACTGCAAGGTTGCCGTCTTGCCGCGATGAGCAGCCTAGAGCAAGGAGACGCGGAAGAAGCAATGGGGGAGTGGCTCACAACCGCGGGCGTCGAAAATGCCTACACCATCGCTCCGGCGCTCGTAGGCATGGGTTTCAGCCAGCAGGAATTGGGTTGCGCAAGGGAGTACTTCGCAGCCGATTCGTTTTCTGACGCGCTCAATTGGCTCGGAGCACTGGTTTCAAGCGTTTCGCTGGTATGCGCCATAGAGGAAAGCATTACGCGCATCTCGGACCTTGCAATGGCGGTAAAGAAGTTCGCCTACGATGAGCGCTCGCCATCCAAAGAACTCGATGTGCACGATAGCTTGCAAAGCACGCTCACCATTCTCGGGCACAAGTTGCGCATCAAGCAGATCGAAGTTGAAAAGAACTTTGCCGCCGCGCCATCCGTCATTCAGACGCGTGGCTCAGCGTTGAGCCAGGTGTGGACCAACCTGATCGATAACGCGGTGGACGCATCGCCGCCGGAATCCCAAATCGAGATTGCGACCTGGACAGAAACGACGGCCGAGGCCTGTTGGCTGGCAGTCAGCATCACGGATCACGGCGATGGAATTCCACCGGAAGTGCTTCCGCGCATCTTCGAGGCGTTTTTTACGACAAAGGCGCAGGGCGCAGGCACCGGCCTCGGCCTTGAGATCGTGCATCGGATTGTGACGCAGAAGTTCGGCGGAAAAATCGATGTCGAATCGGAACCGGGCAAGACTCGTTTTATTGTGCGAATCCCGACGGGCGGCCTATCCGATTCCAAGAAGCTGGATTTGCACAACAATTGACAGGGACAAATCTCTATCTAAATCTACTAATCTATTAGCAAATTCAAACCCACCCCCTCCTCGAAGTTCGATGAAGTTGGCCGCGCACCCTGCCGATGTAGTGAGTGAGGGCTGGAAATGGAGGATCGCGTCGAGCTACTTGAGGCTGCACTGGATTGCCTTCCGGAAGGCTTTGCATTTGCCGATCTCGACGGTCAGGTAAGGTTCTGGAATCGGGCTGCGGAAGAGATCACCGGTTATCCGAGCGTAGATGTATTGGGGCGGCCCGTTCGCGGGGCATTGGAAAAGCTGATCGTCGGCGGGGCACGCCAATGGGTGCATGAGACAGACGCAGAGACGCTTCCGGGACGTGGATCACTGGTTCGCGTACACCATGGATTGGGCCATGAATTGCCTCTACTAGTGCGTGTTCTGGCGCTCCGGGACGGGCTCGGAGTTCGCATTGGGACGGCAGTGGTATTTCATCCTGCAGAAAACCTGGATGCGCTGCCGCGGGGCGACTGCGGCGAAGACTCGAATCTGGAAGCCGGGCAAACAGAGCTTGAAGACAGGCTGGAAGGGGAGCATGACGACTTCTCTCGAGGGAACATACCCTTCGGCGTTTTGTGGGTCACAGTCGATCAGGCGCACGACCTGCGCAAGACACACGGAGCCAGAGCTTGCGAGGCAATGGTCGAAAAAGTGGAGCGGACCCTGATGCGGGGCTTGCGGCCTACGGAGCATATTGGGCGATGGGGTGAAGACGAATTCCTCGTCATTTCACATGAACGCACCGCCGAGACACTTGCGGCTCATGGGCAGGTGCTTGCCGGACTCTCCCGAACCACCGATTTTCGCTGGTGGGGCGACCGGGTATCGCTCACCGTGAGCATCGGTGCGGCACAGGCTGAACAAGGTGAAACCCTGGCACAACTGCTGGCGCGAGCACAGACTGCAATGCTCGCCAGCGTGCACGCGGGAGGCAACCATATCTCACTCGCGCCGGGGAGGCATTCATGTTCGCCATCGTAGGAATTTTCCTGGTGTTTGCTGCAGTCATCGGCGGCTTCCTGATGGAGAAGGGGCACATCATGGTGCTCATTCAGCCAGCGGAGTTGCTCATCATTGCAGGTGCGGCAACCGGGACTCTTCTGGTTGCGAACCCGGCCCATATTTTGAAAGGAATTCTCGGTGGCCTGAAGGGTGTTCTCGGTGGTTCAAAGTTCAGCAAGGAACGCTACCTGAACACGCTGAAGATGATGTACCAGTTTCTGAACAAGGTGCGCAAAGAGGGGCTGCTCAGCGTAGAGATGGATGTGGAGAAGCCAGCTGAGAGCGCGATCTTCAAAAACTACCCGGACTTCCTCGCGGATCATCATGTGCGCGATTTTGTATGCGATACGTTGCGGATGGCCATTACCGGAGGTGTTGAGCCGTTTGATATGGATCAGATGATGGAGCTTGATATGGAAGTGCATCACAACGATTCGATGCAGCCCATCAGCGCTCTTGCAACGGTCGCGGATGCACTACCGGGCCTCGGCATTGTGGCGGCAGTGCTGGGAGTGGTAATCACCATGGGTGCGCTTGGAGGGCCGCCGGAAGAGATCGGCCACAAGGTGGCGGCCGCGCTGGTAGGCACTTTTCTCGGCATCCTGCTTTGTTATGGCGTAGCCGGACCGCTGAGCTCGAACATGAGCAAAACGGCGGACGACCACAATAGCTATCTGCATGTATTGCGCGTACTCCTGCTCTCGTTTCTCAAAGGCTCCGCGCCGATGATTGCGATCGAGATGGGAAGACGCGCGATTCCAGCGCATGTGCGGCCCAGCTTCGACGAGATGGAAAAGAGTTGCAAGAATCATGCACCGGTCGCGACTGAACCGGCGGCGACCGCCGCATAGACGGCTGCTTTTCAGAAAGAGAGTAGGAAGATGGCGCCGAATCGGGCTCAGCCAGTCATCATCATCAAGAGAAAGAGTGGTCATGGCGGCCACCATGGCGGAGCGTGGAAGGTAGCTTACGCCGACTTTGTCACAGCGATGATGGCTCTGTTCATTGTTCTCTGGCTTATGGGTTCGAGCGACAAGGTCAAGAAGGCCGTAGCTGGATATTTCAACGATCCAAAGGGGACGGCGAACCTGTTGGGCACCACCATGGCGGGCAATGGCGTAGCTGTGACGACCACCAGAAGCGACGATATGCAGAAGCTTAAAGAAAAGCTCGAAGAGGAGATTAAAGCCCGGAAGGAACTGGAGAAACTTTCGAAACAGATTGAGATCACCGTGACGCCAGAAGGATTGCGCATTGAGTTGATCGAAGACAAGAACGGAACCTTCTACCAGAGCGGCAGTGCCCGACTGAGCGACAATGGGCAGGAGTTGCTGGCCTTGCTGGCAGGTGAGTTGAAGACCCTGCCCAATAATCTGCTGATCGAGGGGCACACGGATGCCACGCAATATTCGAGCGATGCCAGCTACACCAACTGGGAGCTGTCCGCCGATCGCGCCAACTCTGCGCGACGCCTTCTGCAGCAGGATGGTGTCCGCTCTGGACCAGGTCACACAGGTGCGCGGTTACGCAGACCAGCTTCTGCGAGTAAAAAACAATCCGTTCGATCCGTCGAACCGGCGAATTTCCATTCTGGTAAAAAATCAGGAGATCCCTCTTCAAACATTGCAGGGAGCCCACGTTGTGAACGGTCGTGCGGACGCACCGTCGAATCTGCCGAAGGCGAGTGCACCATGAAAGAGTCCCACCCGATCAGCAACCGTCGGGAGAGTATTTGCTGTTTGTTAGCCTGGATGGTGTAGTCTAGTGTGCGAACCAGAAAGCGTTTACTGGAGGATGTCTTCCATGACCACTGTTGCCGGAGTCGATTTCGGCACACTCAGCGTGCGCGTGACGTTGGTGGATAGCAAGAGCGGCCCGATTGGAACCGCGTCCGCTTCCTATCCGCTGCACCGCCGCCGGGAAGATCCGGACTTCGCCACCCAATCTCACGCCGATCAGATGACTGCGCTTGCAGCAGCCACCCGCGATGTTATTCGCAGCACCGGCATCGATGGCAACATGATTGCCGCCATCGCTCTCGATACGACCGGTTCCAGCGTGATTCCTGTGGGGGAAGGGCTGGAACCCCTGGACGAGTATTACCTGTGGTGCGACCATCGCGCCCATGCCGAAGCCCAGGAGATCACGCAGAAGGCGCATGCGCTGGGATTCGAAGGCATTGAGTGGTGTGGAGGCGTCTACTCGCACGAGTGGGGTTTTGCCAAGCTGCTTCACTGGCTGCGGCACAACCCGGAGAAGCGTTCTCGCTTCCTTACCGCTCTTGAGCACTGCGACATGGCCGCAGCGACCTTGAGCGGTACCAAAACCGTGAGCGGGTTGAAGCGCAGCGTATGCGCGATGGGCCACAAATGGATGTGGAATCCCAAGTGGGGCGGGCTCCCGCCGGAAGACTTTTTGACCGCGGTTGATCCGCTGTTTGCCGGCGTACGAGCAAAGATCGGCGGAGAATTCCTGACCAGCGATCATCTTGCCGGACGCCTTGCGCCGGAGTGGGCTGAAAAGCTGGGCCTGCACGCAGGAATTCCTATCCCAGTAGGCGCGTTCGACGCGCACTGGGATGCGCTCGGCTCCAACATTCGCGAGGGCGATGCGGTGAATGTGGTTGGCACCTCCACCTGCATCATTGCCATGGCCCGCAAAGCAGAATTGGTTCCGGGCGTGTGCGGTGTGGTGCCGGGAAGCGTGCATCCCGCCTATACAGGCATTGAAGCGGGTCTCTCAGCCACCGGTGACATCTTCGACGCCGTCGCCCGGCGCGCGCAAACAAATGTGACTGCTCTCTCTGAGGGGCTGGAGGCCTACAAGGCCGGTCAAACAGGCCTGCTACGCCTGAGTTGGGACAACGGCGATCGCACGGTCCTCGTGAATCCTGAGCTGGGAGGAGTCACTCTTGGCTGGAATCTCGTGCATACCGCGCAGGACGAGCTGTTCGCGGCCATCGAAGGCACAGCCTTCCACACGCGCATTATTCTCGAGCGAATGGCCGAGCACGGAGTGCGCGTTGATCGGGTGATCAACGCCGGTGGAATCCCGCAAAAAAGCGAGGTGCTTAACCGCGTTTACGCGAACGTGTTGAACAAGCCGGTGCTGGTGCCTGCCGGGATTCCGACCAGCCTTGGTTCGGGCATCATGGCACTGCTTGCGGCTGGCGCCTTCAAGACAATTGAAGAGGCACAAGCCGCCGTATGTCTGCCATTGCGAACCGTTGAGCCCGAACCGCAGGCTGCTGCCATCTACGAGCAGCTTTACCGGCATTACCGTGACCTCTATTTCGCATTAGGCAGCCGCAGCGCGGGACCTGAATCGTTGGGTCGCATTTTGCCCGAATTGCGCAGGATTGCCGCTCAAGTTCGAAAAGTGAATTGAGCAATTCGCCGGCCTGTCCAGGTGCCGTTCTGCGGCTCATCCGACAACTGAGTTTTTGAAGAATGAGGAAATGGATGAAGCCGGAGCGAATGCGCTGGCCTCACGTTTCAAGCTGGACTTTCGTGAACTCTAGAAATCCACGCGAAGACCGAACTGCATCCGGCGGAATGTCCTGTCGCCGAGCCGGCTCCCGTAGAATCCGAAGCCTCCCCGGGTCAGTCCATTGCCAAAGGTGCTGTTGTAGTAAGACCCGGCGTCAAAGCGTGTGGAGTTCGTCACGTTGTAGACCTCCCAGGCGAATTTCATCTTTGCTCTCTCGGTAAAATTCCAACTTTTGCTCACGGAGGAGTCGATGTCGAAAACGCCGTCCGCGCGGAAGTTGTTGCGCTGGCCCGCTTCACCAGGGTACGGCAGCCGAATCGGTGAGCCGGATTGCACCCCGCTCTGAATCGCCTGATCGTCTGCGAAGACCTGCGGCAAGGTGTTTTCGATATGCTTGTGAACCTTGACAGGGGCAGTCGTCACGCCATATGCGTTCACCTCCCAGCTTGTTGTCCACCCAGGTTCGAGGACTCCGAAGGGCAGTCCACTCGACCAGCGACCCAGCCCTGCCCATTGCCAGCCACCCCAAATGGCATTACCGACTTTGCCGGAATTGGCAAGCAGCATCTTGCCGGTTCCGAAAGGCATGAGGTAGCTCCAGTCGCCGGCGATCAGGTGTGTCGTGTCAAAGTCAGAGACACCTCGACTTAGTTTCGGATTCCAAGCATCCTGAATGGAACCGTATGACGTGGTTGCCCGTTCCGCGTCGGAGCCCATGTCAATAGATCTCGACCACGTATAGCTGAAATCGAGGGTCAAGCCGTTCCGGGAAGGATGCCGAAGCGTAAACTGGCCGGCATTGTAGTAGCTCATTCCAATCGATGATAAAGCGATCAGAGACGCGAATTGCTGGTTCCAAAACAAGGAGCCCTTCGGACATCCATAGTTGCAGGCGAAATCGACGTCATAGAGGGCGCCCGTTTCGCCATACACATACCGTTGTCCCCACTCATCGGAATACATCGCCTGGGTAGCGCTTTCCCCGTTGTAATCGTAGTTTTGCATCTGGGGAAAGACATCTTCGAAGTATTGGATGGGCTGAACTTGCGCGGTCGTATCCCCGTGATTTTGGTCCAGTATTTTGGAGAGTTGCGACCCCGCCGTGAAATAATCACCTGCCCCTTGCGGGTCGTTGTAGTCGACCGCTTCGGCCAGATCGAGCTGCTGGAATAGGTGGCGCCCTAGGCGCCCCACGTATGCGGCGTCGAGCAGGAACCCCCCTGGAAATTCGTGCTGCACCGATAGATTGAACGCTTCGACGTAGGGCGTCTTCACATGATTGTCGATGCCCCAATTAATGCCGAACGTTCCATCGGGAATGTCGTAGGGATAGCCCTGGGTCGGAGGTGAGGGCGGCACCGGCAAATTCGGCAAGTTGTTTGGGCCAGTGAAGCGGGGCGCCGTCTGGTAGTTAACCGTGTTGGACGGACTCTGAAACTGGGATGAAAGGCCGAACGAGCCAAGCGTGGCAAACCGGTTGGTTAGAGCTTCTCCATAGTGGTCGTAGTAGAGGCCGAATCCGGAACGAATCGACGTTTTCGCATCCGGAGAGTAGACGATTGACATGCGGGGAGCAATATTCAGCTTTTGCTTTGGCCAGTATGGCGGCGCATGGTTCATCTTTCCCGCAGGGGCGAAGAGCAAATCAGGTTCATAGACTTGCCCTTCAGCGGCAGCCATGCCGCGTTTCAGATACCATTCGTGCGTATCTACGGTCGGAGCAATCTCCTGTCCCTTGGTTTCATAGGGGGTTTGCAGGATAGTGTGGCGCACTCCAAACGTAATCGTCAGGTTCGGAAGAACTCGCCAGGAGTCCTGCAGGAAGTACTCAAACTCGTTCGACTTGAAATGACGCGTAACGAATGCACCGTCATTGAGAAGGGTGGCGCTGGTAGCAGAACTGACGATGTAGTTTGCACTCGCATCCCGCTCCGCTACGTCGCCGATAATCGTCGCGTACATTTCATCAAACGATGTTTCATTCTGACCGATAGCAGGTAAACCAATCGTTGTCGGATCGGGCTTGCCTTTTGAACTGAGGAAAGAAGGATTTGTGCTGGCGCCGTTAAATGAGTTTGTATCGTTACTCGTGTTGTTCAGGATCATCCGCCAGTTGCCCCCCAACGAAAGGCTGTGGTTGCCCTTCGTCCAACTCAGCGTGTCGTCGATTGTATTCACCGGAATATTCACGATGGAGCTGCGCGTCTGCGATGTGGGCTGCGTGAAGAAACTAACGACCACGTAGTCGCCCTTACCTACGCCCGTGCTCGCGTAGCCCTGGCGGATATAGGCATAACGCAAGTCATTCACCAGACTCGATGTGGGGGTCCAGGTGTGGCCGACTGCCATGCCTTTGGTGTTGTCCTCAAGAAAGCTGGAAGCAGGCTGTCCCGGAAATTCCTGCGCACCAGCGGCAACATCCTTCTGCAGGTTGCCGCGACCGAAAATATGATTCCTGGAGTTCAGTATGTAGTCAATCTTGCCGATGTTCGTATTGAGCCTGCTCGGCGCGGGGGAACTGAAGTTGAACGATCCAAAGTTGACGCCGATCGCCGGCGCCCAGCACCGTTGCCGCCGGCTCGGTCGAGAGATAGCTCAACATGGCCTGATCCACGCCGGGCGCCGTGCATTGGGTGCATCCGGCATCCAGTTGCGCGATCTGCGCCTGGGTCAGAAGGACAGTAGAACCGTCGTCCGCGACGATACCCGACCTGCCCATTCAAGAACGTGGCTGATGGCGTGGTGGTGGATACGGTTTCATTGGTGGCCAGTCGTTGACCCTCATAGTTGTAGAAGAAGAACAGCTTGTCCTTCTTGATGGGGCCGCCGACGCTGCCGCCAAAGGTATTACGAATGTATTGGTCGGGCCGGTTGGCTCACCGGACGAAATCTGCTGGTTCTTGATGAACCAGTCGTTGGCAACGGTGTTGGTTGGCCGATAATATTCATAGAGCGATCCGTGGAATTGATTGGTTCCGCTCTTGGTTACGAGGGTGACCTGCGCGCCGGACGATCGGCCCGCGTCGGCATTGCGTCGGATGTGGTAACGCGAAACTCCTCGGTCGACTCCAGGGTCGAACGCAGGACGCCTGTGAATGCAGACCCGTTCACCTCGTCGTTGTCGTCGACGCCGTCCAGGGTAACGTTGCCCTGGTCGGATCGCGCCCGAAACCGAGCCCTGGCGGCTGTCGATTGGGCGCCGTCTTGCGGGGAGCCGATTCCCCAAAGAGCACGCCGGGCTGCAGGCTGAGCAGCGAGACTGGATCGCGCCCGTCCATGGGCAGCGCTTGAATCGTGGATTTGTCGACCGAGTTGCCGATCGTTGCGTCGGTCAGGTTCAACGTCTGGGCAGTCGCGGACACGTCGACGGTTACCGTGCTGGACTGCATCGTCAGCTTGAAATCCAGCGTCGCAGGCTGGCTTACCAGCAGCTCAGCGGTCGCATTCTGATCGCCGAAGCCGGTGGCGTTGCCAGGATGGGGTAATTTGCCGGCGGAATCTGCGCAAATGTGTAGAATCCGCCGGCATTCGCGGTGGCGTGAAGGTTCCCGTTCGCCTTGTCGGAGAGAGTGATCTTCGCGCCGGGGACCAATGCGCCGGTGGGGTCTTTGATTGTTCCGCGGAGTGAAGTGGTTGCAGTCTGGGCGAATGCGAGGGTGGCGCTGGAAAGGATACAAAAGAGTATCCATCCCTTCAGGGATTGTTTCACTGCTGTTCCTCCAAAATGTTCTGTACAGGGATCGTACCTGCCGTGTCGATTATGAGTTTGCTTTCGGCGCGAACTCGCTCATCGCGCTCAGATCATCGTGTTGCTGAAGAAAAGCCCGGGAGCTGAGTGATGACACCTCGCGGACGGTATCTCGGACCACTATTTTGCTGTGACGCCTTCGGACACGGACAGCGGGGACTGTCTTTTCGAACTGATTTCTATCTTGTGCGATATTAGTCTGAAGATTCAACAAAAATCTGACAATTCGTAGAAAAGCAGATCACGCTCCGTTTTCGGATCGATGACTAAGCTATTGCTGTTGCTGCATTTGCTGCAAATCGATCAAGCGGACTGACTGCGCTCCGGCGGCTGCTGGGCGCGCTCGACCAGCACGCTCCAGTCGTCGGGAATGGGCAGCTTGCGATCCAGCGCCGGCGGATCGTTCGCTGGCTTCGACGTGCACGGCGACGTAGAGCTCGCTCTCGGTTTTGCCGCGAAAGATTCCGTGCGTCGGCGGCACATCGGCGTAGTCGCGGCCGACGGCGGTGCGAATGTGCCGGTGGTGGGCGATCAGGTTGTTGGTCGGGTCAAAACCGACCCAGCCCAGATGCGGCAGCAGCACATCGACCCAGGCGTGCGTCGCGTCGGGCGTGGAGCGGTCGTGATCTTCGCGGCCGCGATAGAGATAGCCCGAGACGTAGCGCGCGGGAATGCCGAACATGGCGCAGCAGCGCGATCATGGTGTGCGCGAAATCCTGGCAGACGCCCTTGCCGCTGACAATCGCCTCATCGATGGGCGAATCGACACGCGTGGAGCGCGGCACATATTCGAAGTAGTTGAAAGAGGCGCTGGTTCAGCTCCTGCACCAGCATCAGCGGATCGTCGCGGCGGGTGACGCCCATCTGCTGCGCCAGCAGAGTGAGCGCCGGCGTCTCCACGGCGAAGGTGCTGGGCAGCAGCATCTCCCAGTAGTCGCCGGAGTCGATCAGCTCGTCGAGAGCGCCCCACGCGTCGGGCGAAAGAAATGCGGGCACATCGGGAAGCGACCTGCTGTTCCACGACCGACTCGGCGACGATGACCAGCTGGTTGTGCTCGCCGGGAATATCGAAGTGCTGCACATTGTTGCCCAGATGGTCGCGATAGCTGAAGACGCGGCAGCGCGGGCTGACCGAGAGCGAGAAGGTGAGGCAGTGCTGGTTGGAGTCCGAGCGCGGATGCATGCGCGTTTCCATGATGCTCTCGCTGATGGGCTGCGAGTAGCGGAAGCGCGTGAGGTGCCGGATGGAATAGAAGTTCATGCTGTCTCCGTCTTCAGATTGCCAGCGCCGACTGAATGGAATACTGCACGTAATAGCGATACATCAGTTCGTGAATGCGCATGCATTGTTCGCGGATGGTGTGAAGAAATGCAGCCGTGTCGCCGTGCAGAATTTCGCCGATCGTGGTGTAGCCCAGCATGGCATGCAGACGTGCCGATCCCCGCGGTCAGCTCGTCCGGCGGGCGTCGACCGCCGGTGCGCTGGATCGATTCGATGGCCTGGCGAATGCCGTCGACGGAGTAGCGGATGGCGTGAGGAAAGTCGCGATTGAGAAGGAGAAACTCCAGATATGCGATCTGGAGAGAGATCGGCGGTGTAGACCTGGCAATAGGCTTCAAACGCGGTGCAACAACGGAGCAGGCCCAACCTGCTCAAGATACTGGTAGCCGGAGTGCTCGCGCTCCGGCGCTCCGAACAGATCGGGCTGATAGACCTCGAGCAGCGTGGCCGTTGCGTAGGCGCGTTCAAGGTAGCGGCCCAGGCGGATGAACTGCCATCCCTGGCCGTGAATCATGGTCGTGTCGCTGACGCCCTTGAAGAGGTGAATGCCATCCACCACCGAGAGCCAGGACGTCGCTGATGTTGGAACGAAACTGGGTCTGCGCGTGCGGCGAGTGCATCTGGTGATAGAGCCGGTTGAGACGCTGCCATTGCTCGCTCGAAATTTCTTCGCGCACCTGGCGGGCATTCTCGCGCGCTGCGTTGATGCAATACGTCACGGAAGCATGATGGAGGCTGTCAAAGATGAGCCGGCCGGCCATTGCATCGAGGGATCGCCATTCCACTCCAAGACCTGCAGGCTTCCCTAACGCCGCCACCAAGCCGCTGCCAGCGCGTATCGGCGCTTGCGCCGCCGGTGTCCAGCATCAGGCTCATGGTTACGTCGAACTGGCGCACGGTGTTCTCCGCCCGCTCCAGATAGCGGCTCATCCAGTACAGGCTGTCGGCAACGCGCGAAAGCATCGTCGTACTCTCCCGAACTTCCGTGCTACTGGATTGCTATTCCAGAACCCATGTATCCTTGCTGCCGCCGCCCTGCGAGGAATTGACCACCAGCGAACCTTTTTCCAAGCGCGACGCGGGTCAGGCCGCCCGGCACGATGTTGACCTTGTCGCCGAAGAGAATGTACGGCCGCAGGTCCACGTGGCGCGGCTCGAGATGATTGCCGATCAGGCACGGAGCGCGGGAAAAATCCAGCGTGGGCTGGGCAATGTAATTGCGCGGATTGGCCTCGATCTGGCGTGCAAACTCCTCGCGCTGCTGCGCTGTCGAGTGCGGTCCGATCAACATGCCGTAGCCGCCGCTCTCGCCTACCGCCTTCACGACCAGCTTGTCCAGATTGGCCAGCACGTGCTGCCGCTCTTTCTCCTCGGTCAGCAGATAGGTCTTCACATTGGGAAGAATCGGATCTTCGTCGAGGTAGTAGCGGATGATTCGCGGCACATATGCGTAGAGCGCCTTGTCGTCCGCGAGGCCGGTGCCGAAAGCGTTGGTCACGGTCACATTGCCGGCGCGATATGCGTTGAAGAGTCCCGACACAACCGAGCGACGAGTCGGAGCGGAAAATCAGCGGATCGCTGAAGTCGTCGTCCACGCGGCGATAGATCACGTCCACGCGCTTCAGGCCGTCCGTCGTGCGCATGTAGACGATGTTGTCGTGGGTCACCAGGTCGCGGCCCTTCAACCAGGTCGATGCCCATCTGCCGGGCGAGATAGGTGTGCTCGAAGTAGGCGGAGTTGAACACGCCTGGCGTGAGGAGCACGATGTTGGGTTCGGGCCGGCCCTCGGGAGCCAGCGAACGCAATGTGGCGAGCAGCATTTGCGGGTAGTGTTCGATGGGCCGGACGCCGTAGCTGTGAAAGAGCTGCGGGAAGGTTCGTTTCATCACCCTGCGATTGGTGAGCATGTAACTCACGCCGGAAGGCACTCGCAGGTTATCTTCAAGCACAACGAACTCTCCGGAATTCAGCCGCAGAAAGGTCTGAGCCAACCACCGCGATGTATACGTTCCGCGGCACCTGCAAGCCGCGCATCTGGCGCCGGTAGTGCTTGCAACTATAGACCAGCTCGCGTGGTACCACGCGGTCGTTCAGAATCTTCGCATCGAAGTAGATATCGCGCAGAAAAAGATTGAGCGCAGTGATGCGCTGCGTAAGTCCTCGCTCGATGCTGTCCCATTCACTGGCGGTCACCAGCCGGGGCAAAAGATCGTACGGAAAAATGCGTTCGGTGCCCTCATCGCGCCCGTACACGGTGAAGGTAATGCCCTGGGTCAGGAACGATAACTCAGCCGACTGCTTGCGGCGCTGCAACTCATCATGCGGCAGGCGGGCAAGCGTCTCGGCGAGCGCCTGATAGTGCGGGCGAACCGCGCCCCCAGGTTCGCGCATTTCGTCGAATGCGCAGTCAAGCGGATAATCCCCGTAGAGCGTTTCTACTTCCTCTGTCGGGCCAGCGCTCATGGGAGTTAGGGGTCCTCGGTCGCAGATTCAGGGTCCGGCAATGGATGCGCTGCGGTATTCAGGCCGGAATACCTGCCCCGCTCCGGCCTCTCAAACCCGTTCCGCTGTACCCTGTTCTCTAGCTTTTAACACGCTGGACATAAAGGCACAATCAGGAAGCCCTGATTTTGCCGAGCTTCCGAGTCCGGCTGTCGCGCCTACCCGATGCTGGATATATTCAAAAAAAGCAGAGCGGCGGCCCATTGAGGGCCAAGCCGCCCCGATTCGTATTCCAAATGTGCCTTCCGGATCTCTAGAACTGATTCCACAGCGACTGGTTGTAAACCGCGTGGTGGAACTGCACCTCGCTGGCTTTGACGATGGTTCCCAGTTCGCGCGGGCACCGGTTGGCGGCAGCTTCTTTCAGTTCGGCATACCGGCCCTGAACATCGGATCCGATCATTTCGGCAATCCACTTCGATGTCTTGAAGTCCTCAATCGCCTTGTAGATGTTGTCGGGTAGATAGCGTCCACCTTCGCGCAAGTTGTCGACCTTGGCGATCTCCCCATCAACGCCGGTCCTGAAAATGGCATACATCGACAGGTACGGATTGGCGTCGGGAGCGACGGCGCGCACCTCAGTGCGCATGGAACGCGAGTTGCCGATAGGCACACGGATCATGGCGCCGCGATCCACGGCTGAAGCGCGAATCTGGTTGGGCGCCTCGAAATGAGGGTCAAGCCTCCTGTAGGCATTCACGCTCGAATTGAAGATGAGACAAAGATCGAGCGCGCGAGTGAGAATGCGGTCAAGGAAAGCCCAGCCGAACGTGGAGAGCTGCTCTTCGCCTTTTTCGTCCCAGAAGAGATTGGTTTTGCCCTGAGAAACCGAGACGTTCGTATGCATGCCGCTTCCGTTGACGCCCGCAACCGGCTTGGGGAGGAAGCAGGCCGTGTAGCCGTAGTTATTGGCGATCTGGCGGCAAAGCAGCTTGTAAAGCTGAATCTGGTCGGCGGCAGCCACAACTTCGCTGTAGCCGAAGTTGATCTCGAACTGGCTTGGCGCGACCTCGGGATGGTCCTTCTCGTTCTGGAATCCCATGGCGCGCTGCACTTCGGCCGCGGTATCAATGAATTGGCGCAGCGGATCGAGCGGAAGCGAGTGGTAATAGCCGCCCGTGTTCACGAATTCGAATTTGGCAGTTTCGTGGTACTTTCTCTCCGCATCCTTGCCGGCAAACAGAAAGCCCTCGATCTCCGTGGCAGCATTCAGTGTGTATTTCTTCTCGGCGTAAAGCTTGTCGGCGTAGTTCTTCAGTACTCCGCGCAAGTCGCCGGAATAAGGGGAGCCGTCCTTGTCGATCACGATTCCGAAAACCAGCACCTTGCCGTTGCCGAATACGTCGGCAGGAACCCAGTAGAAAGCGCTCCAATCGATACCCAGGCGCAGATCGCTCTCTTTTTGTGCCGTGAAGCCGCGAATCGAGGAGCCATCAAACGTGAGATTCTCATAGGCCCCCAGAAGGAATTTCTTGTCATAGTCGAGCAGGTGCAGGCGGCCTTCCAAGTCAGAGAAAAGCACCGTCACGGCCTTGATTCGCTTCTCGTCGGCCAGGTACTTGAGCCGTTTCTCACGAATCTCATCGGCCGCCACACGATCGAGACGGTCCTTCTTGGCCTGCAGGTTGAGTTCTTCGAGCTCCTCGTAAGAGAGCGCAAGAAAGTTGCGGTATTCAGTCGACATGAATCTCCTTCCGGCGGAAAAAAGTGCAGCTCGACGTGACCGAACTTGATTCATCGACGCGGCGAATTGCCGCTTCAGGGCATCGTCCCGGCGCTCTGTCCGTTGAATCGGCCGAAAAGCGGAATCGAAGCGAATGATAAAACCGATCGATCTCGTGCGTTGCTGTTCGTGAGCTTATGACTATAGGTTAACTCGGCGAAGTGGCGTCCAAGCAGTGAAATTGAACTTCCTGAGCGCTGGATGTGAAAGAAACGGCGAATCATCGCTGCAACCGCCGGTTTGCGGTACCTTGAATCCTCAGGAGATTTCGCCAACAATGCCCAGGTTGCACCGCTTCCCTTTCATCTCTTTTGCCGGATTGCTTCTTGCCGTCACCGTTACACAAGCATTGGCTCAAAAGGCGCCCATCGAGATCACGGCCGATCTTTCGGATGCGCCGCGGAAGGTTTACCATGCCGAAGTCGAACTGCCAGTCAGCGCCGGTCCGCTGGCGCTGATCACTCCGGAGTGGATTCCCGGCACGCACATGCCCGCTGGCCCGGCGGAAGATATTACCGGGGTGGTCTTCACAGCCGACGGCAAGTCCCTGCCGTGGCGGCGCGATGATGTGAACCTTTATGAATTCCACTTGACGGTTCCCGCAGGCGTGACTAGATTGCATGCCCACCTGGACTGCATTGTTACCCATCGAATTTCGCAAAAACTGGCGGTTTTGGAATGGGAGAAGCTGCTGCTTTATCCAGCCAATACACCCGTACGCGACATTCCCATCCAGCCTTCGGTCATTGTGCCTGCGGGCTGGGGCATTGGCACCGCACTCGCACCTATCGGCTCCGGACCGTATCCTGTTCCCGCCGCCGGCAGCACCACGCATTTCGCAGCGACCACGGTCGAGCAGCTTCAGGACTCGCCCATCATCACCGGTCAGTACTTTCACGAATACCCATTGGCGCCGTCGATCAATCCCAAGCATTATCTCGATGTGGTTTCCGACTATCCCGAAGATGCAAATCTGCGCCCCGCATTATTGGCCGAAGTGGCCAATCTGGTGCGCGAAGCCGATGCTCTATACGGTTCACATCACTACAACGTCTACCATTTCCTGCTCACGCTTTCCGACGTCGCAGGCGGCGAGGGACTGGAGCACGGCCAATCGTCAGACAATGGTGTTGGCGAAAAGGGTTTTGCCGACGAAGCCCACCAGTTGCGCAACGCGGACCTGCTCTCTCACGAGTACACCCATTCCTGGAACGGCAAGTACCGGCGCCCTGCAGGCCTGTACCAGCCCGACTTCTCAATCCCGGAGCGGGGAAATCTTTTGTGGGTTTACGAGGGCATGACGCAGTACCTGGGCAACGTGCTGGCGGCGCGAACAGGGCTGAAGAATCCGGCACAATATCGCGATGTTCTGGCCTTTACGGCTGCCGAGATGCAGTACACGCCGGGCCGGGATTGGCGATCGACAGAAGACACGGCGGTTGCAGCCAGCATTTTGCGCGAGAATAGCCCGGCGTGGTCCAACTGGAGACGCGGACAGGACTACTATTTCGAGGGCGAGTTGCTCTGGCTCGACGCCGACACACTCATTCGCAAATTGACCGATAACAAGAAGTCGCTGGATGATTTCGAAAAGATTTTCCTGGGCAAAGGCGGTAATACGGGCCCGCTCATCGTGCCTTACACGTTTGATGAACTGGTTGAGGATATGAATGAAGTTGTGCCGCATGACTGGGCCACGTTCCTGCATGATCGCGTGGATGAGATTCATCCGCAGGCCGACATGGCTGGAATCGAACAGGGCGGCTATAAGCTGGTGTTTCGGGATACACCCTCTCCTTCAGAGAAACTGCTGGAAGCGGCGGGGGGGCGGCGCCGCGCGGCCCTCGATTGCTGGTACTCGATCGGCTTGCGCATTCGCGACGACGGCAGCATCGGCGATGTGCTGTGGAACGGACCAGCCGACAAGGCGCGATTGGCGCCTGGCGAGAAAATCATTGCGGTGGACGGGCAAATCTTCTCGAGCGATGCCCTTCGTGAGGCAATCCGAAAGGCAAAAGGAAGCCAGGAGTCGATTTCCTTGATCGTGCAGGCCGACTCCTTCGTCCGCATGGCAGAGATCGATTATCACGACGGAGAGCGCTACCCGGCACTGGAACGCGTGAACGGTATTCCGGATTATCTGGATGACATTACGAAGCCGCTTACCACACCGGAGAAGGTCCCGGAGCAACCGAAGAAGGACGATGAGTAGAAAAAAGTGCTCAGTGATCAGTGGTCAGCGGTCAGTGATCAGTTGTGACGGATCAGGGAGCCGGCGGTCAGGCGAAAATTGGGAGGGTTGGCGGTACCCGCGGGGTCCTCTGATCACCGGCATCCGGTTGGGTTACTCTTGACTCTCAGGAGACTCCCGCCCCGATGCTTAAGCTGCTGCGCTTCCATTTCATTGTTTTCACCATTCTTGCCTTCGCGTTCACCGACATTCATGCTCAGCAAACTACTTCCCAGGCACCGCAGGATGATTACGTACCCGCGCACTATACCAAGTACGAGTTCCGCATTCCCATGCGAGATGGTAAGCGCCTGTTCACGGCCGTCTACGTTCCCAAAGATGCCGCCGCCGGCCCTTATCCATTTCTCATGGACCGAACGCCGTACAGCGTAGCTCCCTACGGTGAAGATCAGTATCCCAAGCATCTCGGTCCTTCAGACGAGTTCGAGAAGTCGGGCTACATCTTCGTCTATCAGGACGTGCGCGGGCGCTGGATGAGTGAGGGCGATTTTGTCGAGATGCGCCCGCACATTGACGTCAAGAAGTCCCCACAAGATGTGGATGACTCCTCCGACACCTCCGACACCATCGATTTCCTGCTCAAAAATGTGCCGAATAACAATGGAAAAGTAGGGATCTGGGGCATCTCCTATCCCGGGTTCTACACCTCCTCCTCGATCATCGACTCGCATCCGGCGCTCGTTGCGGCCAGTCCGCAGGCGCCCATGACCAACCTCTTTCTGGGCGATGACACCTATCACGGTGGCGCCTTCATGCTCTCTGCGAACTTCGGCTTCTATGTCTCTTTCCGCCCGCAAACAGAACCGCAAACGCCCAAACCGACGGTCCCTTTCAACTTCGGCACTCCCGATAGTTACAAGTTTTATCTGGACTCCGGCAGCATCGCCAACCTCGACAAGGTCTATCTGAAAGGCTCCAACTGGCTCTTCGACGACCAATTCAAGCACGATACTTACGACTCGTATTGGCAGGCGCGCGACTTGTCACAGCACATGAAGAATGTGCACTGCGCAGTCCTTGTGGTGGGAGGATGGTATGACGCCGAAGACCTGATGGGACCCTATCGCACCTTTTACTCCATCAGCAAGTTCAATCCTGAAACGCCGACGACTCTCGTCGAAGGACCATGGGTGCACGGCGGTTGGGCGCGGAGCGACGGCAGCCACCTGGGCGATATCCAGTTCAACGCCAAGACCGCCGAATACTTCCGCACGAACATCCAGTTTCCATTCTTTGAGCACTATCTAAAGGGCAACGGTGCAACACCGCCCAAGGCCGTCGTCTTTGAAACCGGGACCAACGTCTGGCGAACCTTTGACACGTGGCCACCAAAAGCAGTCACGCCGAAGACTCTCTATTTTCATGCCGGCGGAAAGCTGAGTTTTGACCCGCCCACTGAAACCGAGAGCGCGGATGAATATGTAAGCGATCCCAACCACCCCGTAGCATTCGTGGGCTACACGACAGACACCGTGCCGCAGCGCTATATGGTGGATGATCAGCGCTTCGCGGGCCATCGCCCTGACGTGCTGGTCTATGAGACCGATCCATTGCAAGAAGACGTAACCATCGCCGGCCCCATTTCACCCAAACTGAAGATCGCAAGTTCCGGCACCGATTCCGATTTCGACGTGAAGCTGATCGACGTCTATCCTGACGATTATCCAGACCCCGAGGACACTTCGCGCGGCAACAAGCGCATCGTGGATGCGCCGCCGCTGCACATGGGCGGCTATGAGCAGTTGCTTCGCGGCGAGCCATTCCGCGCCAAGTTCCGTAACAGTTGGGAAAAACCGGAACCCCTTGTGCCCGGCAGAAGAACCGAAATTGATTTCCAGATGCCCGACCTCTTCCACACTTTCCGCCGCGGTCATCGCATCATGGTGCAGGTCCAAAGCTCCTGGTTCCCGCTGACAGATCGCAACCCACAAACCTTCACCGATATACCCTTCGCCACTCCCGAGCAGTTCCAGAAAGCGACGGAGCAGGTATTTCGTGAGAAAGATGCAGCCTCAGGCGTCGAGGTACTCGTTTTCCAATGACTCGCTTATCCCCCGGCAACAGCGGGGCGGGCGCTGCGCATGGCCGGCAGCACAAAAATCATCAGCAACATTGCGGCTGGAATCGTGAGTATCCCCACACGCAGACTCCCCGAATGCGTGGATATCCAACCCGCGAGCCATGGCAATACCGATCCGCCGAATCCTGCTGTAGCTAAAACCCAGCGAGAATCGGAGGTGTGGCGCGCGCGTGCGAAAAACCCTGAAATCACCAGCGGGTAAATCGGTGCGAGCGACGCGCCCAGCACAAACATAGCCGCAGTGCGCCCAGCGACCGAGGGAAGCCCAGCCAGCAGCACGGCGGCCAACAATGCAACTGCTACAGCAACACGAAAAACTCGAACCGGGTCCGCACGCAACAACACGAACGACGAGATCCCCCTCGAAGATAGAAACCCTACCCAATAGACCGATGATGAAGCAGCCGCCAACACAACGCCGTCGCGCGCCATACGAAGGGCGTAGGTGGTCAGCCATGCCGCCGCGGTGTTCTCCACGCCGACCTGAAGGAACGCCGCGATCGCGAACACGATAATGAGCTTCAGATTGGGAAAGGCTTGAGCTCGGGTCATCGGACTTGCGGTTTCAGGTGCGTCCCGAATCAGCGACCAGCACGCCAGCGCGGCCACAGCACTTGCCATGGCGAGCACGACGTATGCGGCCCGGTAGCTGTGATGGAGCAGGACTTGTGCCGCGAAAAGCGGAGCTGCCAGCGCACCGGCGCTCCAACTGAAGTTGAGAAACGTGAGCAGGGGTGCGCGCCGGTCGCCGAAGTTCCGCCCGGCATACAGGCTGACACCCGACATGGGCACCCCGACGCTGATGCCAAGCAGGAGGAACAACGGCAGCAGGAACGGCAGGTTTGCCACTGCAATCCCAAGGCAGCAAGCGGCCATCGCCACAAACCCAAGTGCAATGGAGCGGGCGTAATTCCCTCGGCAAAAGAAGGCTCCGAGTGACGTCCCCGCAAAGTAAAGCAGGAAGAGCAGCCCTGACTGGCTGTCGTTCAAATGAAACGTTGAAGCCAGCGACGGCAACAGAGATCCGCCAATCGCTTGCAGAATGCCTGTGAGCGCAAATGCCGGATGCAACACGGCTAGAGTTCGCCCGGAACAGTTCCTGGCGTTGGACTGCATCGGTGATTCAGCTCCGCTTCCCGCGGGCGCGTCGCGGATTAGGTGGGCAGGTCGACTCGCGAATCACGAGCTCCGGATGAATCGGGACCACATCGGGAAAGCTCGCCTGCCCGCGGATTCGTTGCAGCAGAATACGCGCAGATACCCTGCCCATCTGCATCAGCGGTTGACGAATTGTGGTCAAACTGGGGTTGTGGAATGCCGCGCCTTGAATGTCGTCGAACCCGACCACCGAAACATCGGCCGGCACTTGCATGCCATGGTCCATCAGGGCACGGATCGCGCCGATAGCGGCTATGTCGTTGTAGCACACCATCGCGGTGAAATCGACGCCGCGATGGATCAGTTCGCTTGCCGGCTCGTAACCCAGTTCAGGAGTGGATACCCGCAACTGCAGTTGCACGGCGAGCTCGGGTGGAAGGGCGAGCTTCAGTTCCCGCGCCACGGCCATCAGACATTCCCAACGATCGTCGGCATCGGAACTATGGCTGCCCCCGCGCATAAAGGCGATCTTGCGATGTCCCAATTGGTACAAGTGCCGTAAGGCAAGCTCCGCGGCCCGCCGTTGATCCAGCACAACGTTGGTCACACCCTCAATCTTGCGGTGCCCGGCAACGACCACCACCGGCAGATTCAGGCTCTTCTCCAGGATCGTGTCGATCAGGATGAATCCCTCGACCGATCTATCCATCAGCAGGCGAGGATATTCCTCGATCAGATCGGGTTTACGCCGGTGGCTGGCTGTCAGATAGAAATAACCTTCCTCAATGAGGAACTCCTCGACTCCCGCCAGCACCTGTGTTGCATAGTTGTCGCTCAGTTCGGGCACCAGCACGCCTACGGTAAATGTTTGGCGCTTGCGCAACGAGCGCGCATAAAAACTGGGCCGGTAGTCGAATTTGGCCGCCGCCTGGGTGACTCGGTCGCGCGTTTCCTGCGGAATCGACCGCACCCCAGGTGCATTGTTGAGTACCAGGGAAATGGTCGCCGGCGACAGGTTGAGATACTCCCCCAGAGTGCGCAGGCTGATAGGCTGACCCGGTTGCGGGTCCGATCCTGACTTGGTTCGCTTGACCATGCACTCATGTTGTATCACCATTTGGCTGATATCGGACGTGTTTTGAAGGACTTTGATGGGTTTCGCAAATTTGCCTTTGTTCGGAGACGGAAGGCATCGGGGGCACCGGGTATGAGACGACTCATCCTGCGGACCGATTTCGGATCAAGCGGATCGGCAAAAACCCTCATGTTCACACGTTCACCGAATCGTGAGTCTCCCAACCGAAAAAGAACAGTCGGATCGACACTCTGCCTTGTCGTGAGTGTTGGCGACGCGCGCGAGTCTGTCGAAGTAGGAGACCGAAAGGTGCGATAAACTAACACCATAGCCCTTTTCCACCCCCGCGGAGGGATGGGTGAGCGGTTGATACCGGCGGTCTTGAAAACCGTTGTGCCCGAAAGGGTACCGGGGGTTCGAATCCAACTCCCTCCCGTCCTGTAATCATCAGAGAATAAAAGCTATCCATCCGTTCTTATCCTTGCGTACAATAGGTGAACAATGCTTAGAGCCTATCGTCGCCATCTTGAGAAGTGTCCGCACAGTTCCTCGGCATTCCTGAAGTGCCGCTGCCCGCTATGGGTCATGGGGAACTTTGACGGGCGGTTTGTGCGGCGGTCTTTGGATACCCGGAGCCTGGAACGGGCGGGACAACTCATTCGGGAAATTGAGGATGGGAAGCGGAAACTCGACTCGATCTCGGTGAGTGATGCGGCCTCTCGTTTTGTTACGGACGCGGAAGCGCGGGAATTAAGCCCGGCGACTGTCAAAAAATATCGTCACGTCGAGAAGGAAATGAAGTCGGTATTCGGGGCGCTCTCCCTGAATTCAATTTCAGTGGATGATGTCCGGAAGCTCCGCGAGAGCTGGAATTTGTCGGGGCTGACGAAACACAAACGCCTGGAGCACGTAAAAAGCTTCTTCAACTTCTGCGTGGACGCGGGTTGGATTGAGAAAAGCCCCGCGAAAGGCGTGAAGCCCGCGCCGGTCAAACCTGTCCCGACACTTCCCTTCTCCGATGAGGAATGGAAGAACATTCTGACCGCGATCGATGTATACCGGGAGATCCATACACAAAGCCCGGAGATCGTGCAGAGGAAAATCAAAGCGCTCATTCTCTTAATGCGCTATTCAGGACTTCGGATCTCGGACGCTGTCTCCTTGAAGCGGGAACGAATTTCAGACGCCGGGCGGCTATTCCTTTACACGCAAAAGACCGGGAAGCCGGTGCACCTGAAACTCCCGCCAATCGTGATTGAGGCGATCGAGGCGGCCGACGATGGCGAATTATTTTGGAATTTCCGGGGAACATTGAAAAGCAGGCTGACGGAATGGCAGGAGCGATTGAAGAAAATTGCGGTAATCGCCGGGATTGAAGGCAGAGGATTCGCGCACCGGCTGCGGGATAGTTTCGCCGTCGATTTGTTCAATCATGGGGTGAGTATTGAAAATGTCGCAGTCCTGCTTGGCAACACTCCGGCCGTCGTCGCGCGGCACTATTCACCCTGGGTGGAAAGCAGACAGCTCGCGCTCGATAAAGCGGTTGAAGCTGTTTGGTGAGCCCGCGCGGGCCAATACTTCCCTGTGGGGCGTAGAATTTGTTTATCCAGACTCGAGAGAATAATCAAACGAGGTCGATGATGAAACGAGAGGCTTGCCTTGTCATGTCCATCGCTGTACTTCTCCTCGCTACAGTAGCAGCGGCGCAAGATGCAGTCCCTCGGGAGATTCTTGCGCGGACTTTTCTCGTGCGTATCGGAAACGAACAAGGCACCGCGTTCGGGATCGATCATAGTGGGCTCTTCTACCTGATCACTGCTCGACATGTGGCAGCGGGATTGCCATCGCCCGGGGGCATGATTCAGATTCGAAAAAAGGGGGAGTGGATTAATTATCCGATCGCGAAGGTTATATACCCATCGTCCGATAAAGTTGACATTGCAATTTTGAAAACGACCGAAAAGGCGGCTCAACCATTCGGAATCCAGTGTATGAAGGATAGCGGCGCTACGATGGGCCAACAGGTTTGGTTCTTGGGCTATCCATTCCTCGAAGGGCTCGAAACTCACACTTCGAATGTCGAGTTTCCGTTCATAAAACGCGGGACGATGTCGGCAATTGACTCGACTGATCCGGATGCCATCTTGTTTTACATCGACGGTTTCAACAACGAAGGGTTCTCCGGAGGCCCGGTCGTTTTTTGGAGTTTCAGTGAGCGGAAGTATGAGATCCTCGGCGTGGTGATGGGTTATAGAAACGATACTGCAAAAATCAATGTGAATGGCGTCACTGCGAATACAAACATTCTTGTCAATTCGGGCATCTTGGTCTCGTACAGTATCCAGCACGCAATCGACGCGATCGAAAAGGATGAAGTGCAAAAGCAATAGGCTTCGGCTCGATCGTTCCCTCTTCTTTAACCTTTTTGTTCGGGTTGGTAAGCGACTTCCCCGCCGGTCATTTTAAGATCGGTCGGCGAAGGCGCTCATTCCTATTTGTTCGGTATAGGCGTTTGCGATGAAACGGCGTAAAAGTAATTCGTTGAGTGATGAGATGGTGGAAGCGTCCTGGCTCTTTCCGGCGGATTTCCACGTCGCCTGTCAGGATTTCATCTCATCATTCAAAGAACTACTCCGGCGCGCGGGGAAGTCGTAGAAGCCGCGCCACTCTTTTACATCGCCCGTTTCAGTTTCCCTTCCAGCGATGCCGCGTAGGATGCGGAGAAAACCCACTATCCACCCAATACCGGAATCGGTCTGGGTGCGATGTGGGGGCAATTCAGGCTTGTCCTCTTTCCAGCGTTGCAATTCCAACAGAGGACTTGAAGGTTCGAGAGATTCTTCTCTGGTAGTTTTCCTGTAGCAATTTGATAGAACAAAGTGCGATTGCCGATCCGCTTTTCCTTGCTTTTAGCGATCGGAGTTATGTGATCAATGGTGAGAAAGTCGGTCTGTCGCTCCCCGCAGCAATTGCATTGCGGCTCAGCTTTTCCGTGTCGTTTGGACAGAATATTCAATGCAAGGAGACGAGCTTGCAACATTCTTAATCTGGCAAAACCGAGCCATCTGACGCGATATTCTTCGGCCTTCTCTGGATGGGAGCGCAAATAAACCTTGCGACTTTCGTTAAGCCGATCTTTATTTTTTGCGTAGTATTCTCTTGTGTATTCCAGCGAATTCTTCATTTAAAGAAAACGCCCTTTCAACTTGATGCGAGGACACTTCTTGCGGAAGAACCTCACATCAATGTGAAAAGGCGCGCAAGAAGTGTTTTATTTAGGTGTTGAGGGGCTTGAATTCATAATACCTTCACTAAGGGAAAGCGCAAGCGGGGCCTGGGGATAACTACTGCGCGAAAAGCAGCTAGTGTTTGGAGACAACGTTGGATGGCTCCGCAAACACCCGGTACTTGGCGTGAAGCCATTCGAGATCGGACTCGGCGCGCCGGCGGTCCCGCGTAAGGCCGGAAAGCCTCTCGCGTATTTCCTCTCTGCGTGCGTCAACGGTTGATGAGTCGAAGAGTTCCTGGACAAGAGAGATTTTCTCAAATTCACAGAGCCGCCGTCGCGCTTGCGCGTTCTCGATGCAGATGCGGGCGAATTTTAGTTCGTCAGTTCCCCACTTCAATTATGGTGACCCCAATTGCGCGTGCCGATAATTGTAGACCTGATGAGGCACACGGCGCGCCAAAGAATTCCCAATAAGCCACGATGTTCGGGGGAGACGTTTCGAACTCCGTTTGTGGAAAACTCGGCTCTTTTTATTTATATGGAAGTTACTGGGTAGATTGACGCATACTAGCGTGCAGAGACCATATCTCGATCTTGGCCCGTTTTCGGCTCCCCCCTTGGAGTTCCGCTCCATGTCATCAGTTGCCTTCGTACGCCGGATCAATCCGGACGGTAGTCAAACCTCGCCTTGCCCAGAATGTCTAAATGTCGTAGCGACGGCAGCCTCCGAAATAGTTCTTGAGGTGGCCGAAAACCTTCACCATTGCAATCTTTCTGAGCTGAGTGATTCTGTGCTACCTGGCTATCTAACGCTCACTGAGAGAGTGCTGGTCTTCCTCGAAGGGCATAACGCCTAAAAAAATGGCCGCTTCCAGCGCCATGATCTGCTCGCGTTCACTTCGGCGCATCCTCGTCGTTCGCCTGGTACCACGGCTTCTTCGCTGCTGGGAAGATCGATTCGTATTTGGAAATGAGCGTCGTCATCACGCGGCTCGCGACGTTGGCGGCAAAGTGGATCTCGTCGGTGAGCTCCTGGCCGCTCAAGGCGTCGTCCGCGCGTGCCGGCCATTTCGCGGTCCTGATCGCCACAATGAGGCAGGTCGCAATGAGGAGCGACGGCCCCGTTTTCGGCCAGTCCGGGCGATCGTGAAAGCCTCCATCCAAGCCCATGGATCGATTATAGGCGAATAAAGGGCGAAATAATTGGCCCGAATTTTTGTGAACTTATGTTCGGTATCGAGCAGAAATCGGATTTTATCCTTTGGCAAAATTTTCCGTAGAGATGCCTCCCCCATCGCTCAATTCGGATTGGAGAAGAGAGACCATGGCCACGACTGATAAATATGCGCAGCGCGTGAATCCAGATTCCACGATCGATGTGATTTGTCTCTCCTGCTTTAGAACCATCGCGACGGTCAACCGCAAAACCGATGTCGCGGCCATAGAAGCAAAGCATACGTGCGCGCCGCTTGAACCACTGGATATTGAGCGGTATATCGACTCTCAGCGCGGGACATTCTGAGATCTGCGACTCCCCTCTTTAGGTTCTAACCGTTGATCTCGTCCGCGCCATCCAAACCCCGGAATGGAGAGGAACTATGTCGGACGAAAAACCCACAAAAATTGTCGGAGTCGATCGCATGGACGAAAATGCGGTGCTCGTGGAGTATTCGGATAATACGACTGCGGTCTATACCAAGGATCAACTCGCGGCGATCAAGCCAAAGCACGTCGTCGTGTTGATGACGATCTCGAAGAGGACAAGCGAGGGCTTGTACTAAACTAACCAAGATCGCGTGAATACTGACCTTTGAAATCAAGATGATCATAAACGCGGCATTCTTCAGTGATATTCATATGGGCTGATCGTACGGGGAATATCACTTCGCCGCATCATCATCTGTCGCCGTGGATCTATTTAAGGCGTCTTGGAGTCTCAGCTTCCTTGTTCGTGGCGAGAAACTCTCTCAGTTCGCGCGCGGTTATCCGCAACTCCTTCACTAAATTGGAGTAACGGCGGATCGCCTGTTGTTTGCGTGCTGGAGTCGTATCAGAAGACGCGATTTCGTTCGCAAGGCCGGACTTTTCCAGTCGGCCTGCCATGAGTATCGCACGGAGATGGGTAAGACGGATTCTGCTGAAAGGATCCACACATCACCCGGACAGCACACGGAAGATCCAAGCGAATGGCCAGCTTCTCCCCCAGTGAGCTTGGCGTCCGTGGGACGATGCGGCTTCCCAACCGCAAGGAAGAACTGGCGCGAATCCAATATACGACAGAGCCGGAAAACTGCGAATAATTATTTGCAGTATTTCGGTTCTACATAACCTGCTGGCGCGGGGCCGAGGGTTGAAGTGGCGTCGGGATACCACGCGTACCGGCACGCCCATGTTGACCATTCACTCATATGCCCTTTTGCGATCCAATGTAGCGACCACGCGGTCGAACATTGAAGGCTTAATGAGCATTCCTTTCCAACTTCGGGGTGGTACTTTTCGCTGATCATCCAGTATCCGATGCTTTGCCCATCGTCGCCGGAGAGATTCTGACCGTCCTGACTTTCGTGGTTGACTATCCATTGAGCATCAATTGGGTTGATTCCGGCAATTTTCGCCTGTTGGGTGATATAGCTGTAGACGGTGGTCGTGGAAAGGGCACTTGCGAGCTGGATTTGACCCGTAGATGCGTTTGCTGGTGGGAGGACGCTATATCGAGCAGGAGAGGCTATAAAGGCTAAAAATAGGGCTAAAAGGCATCTGTATTTCAAAGTTGGCGGCCATCCGCTCGCCCGTGTTTCGGGCAATCTCACCGTTCGCAGTCAATTTCAGCTAATGGGCGAGAAAGATTAATTTAAACGACTAGATAATCATGCCAAGTTCACGAGGGAAAGCAAGCGGCGCTGTCCACAGGTTGAACACTGGTTAACATATGAAATCGCAAGAAAAGCCGCCTAAGATTGGCGGCGCTTTCCTTTTGTGCCTAGATTGACCGTTAGTCTTTTTTCTAAGGGAGAATGGGTTTTAGGTTTCACTCGCTCCCGGTGTGGCCTGAGTCGCAGCAGTTCCTCAACTACGTATGCGCCAATGGTTCCATCTGAGAATGTTACGATAAGCCCGTCATTACCGTCGCGCTCGGAGCTTAGTATCAATATCTGATCAGCCATAAAAGGGGTTTACTCGCTTTAAGGAAACCAGTCTGTATAAATTTGCTCAGTTTTGCAATTAGGTCACTCCTGGGCAATTGCAGAAAAAGCCGCCTTATTGGGGCGGCGTAATGTCATGGTCGATCGTAAGCGTCCACCACCATCGGCAGCATTCGCAGAAGATCGGTTCATGAGGGAGGATGGTTCCGTTGGGCTTCATCAGCTCGCGGGCGATTTTTGCGGGGATGTCAATGTACGTTCCACATAAACCGTCACATGGGAAATGACGATAGACGGTGTCCATACTCACCCACCTTTCCACCAACGAATAAATCGCTGGATGAGCGTGAGTTTGGGCTGCGTGCACCGTGAGCAGTAGTGCTCCTCGCCGTGCAGATGAACACGTTGGCCGATGATGAGCTTGATGGGTTTGCCGCACTGATCGCAATAAAGGAACCCATTTTTGATCATGGATCACCTCTTCCTTTAGCGGGCGGTTGTGTTCCTACGGGCCAGGTGCGCCCGATGGCGGCGACGGGATACAGGTAAGTGCATCCGAGTCGTCCGCAGAAGATGGCAGTTGGCTGATTGGGCCAACCGCAACGAGGGCAACGATTGTCCATGGTTCCTCCTAGTTGAGGGCATTGAAGAATTCGCCGAAACTGGCGGTCGCCTTGAATTGCGGGACGGGTTCGAGGAGTTTGAAACCGCTTGTGAAGGCGTTTTGCAGGCTCCATTTCGTCCTGGGCGCGAAGTCCGGGAAGGCCGGCTCAAAGTATTCGTGGTGAATGACCCGTGCGAGGTGTTTCGGAGCGTCGAGCTCGTCTTCGATGAACGCGCGATAGATGATCTCTTTCGCTTGTCCGTCGGTGATCTGCGCGGCGCGCCAATTGGTTATCTGGTCGGCCATCGGTTTGAAGTTCCGCTGCATCTGGTCAACCCCGATCGCGAGAGCGGAGTTGAGGTCGAAGTGCTTGGAATGCTTTGCGAGGACGGGAGTGAAGTCGCCGGAAAAGGCCATGTTGTCGCATACGAGGACCCGTACGCCGACCACGAGGCCGAGCCGCATGGATTTGTCGTTCGCGTTCCTCAACCCGAGGGAAAAACGGTATCCGTCTCCCATCGTTTCGAGGTCGAGAACGCCGAACAACTTCATGCCGTCCTCTGACACTGCGTATTCATCCTTCACGACATTGATGTGCCGGAAGGAGAGGGTTTCAAGGATGGAATTCACAAGCACGCTATGGGCGATGGGCTTGTGGGTGTCGGTTGCTTCGGGCGGAAGGATCTCCGCAAGCTGGGCGCGGGTAGAGGTTGTGATCGAGGTGGTTGAAGTTCCCGCTTGACCGCACGCAATCGAAGCGACAAGATCCGTGGATTTTGTGGTCGTCGCAAGGGCGGTCGCTTGATAGAGGTCAATCGTGGTCGTCGCGGCGGCATACTCGTTGCATAGCACGCCCGATATGGTGATTTGTTTGCTCGGCACCCACTCTGCGAAGTTGTAGGGCACGGTCGTTGTTGCATCGTAAAGATTCATTGTGACTGATGAGGATGCGAACTGCGGCGAGAGCGCGGGCGCCGCATCAGACCGCATAAAGGTCGTGGCGGAGCCATTCACTGCGCTCGCACCAACAGAGGCGGTTGGATTTGCGGATGTCGCGGTGGAACACGTCGCACAAGCTATCGTAATAGTTTGAGAAGAACTTGCGACGGTAATGGGGCCGCTTCCGGCGATCGTTACTGCGCCCGTGATTGAGTTTGCGCTATCTACCTTTGTCCCCGTAAGACAGGTCGAGCCGAATGTCACGGTTCCCGTCGCATTAGAAACCGTTACGCACCCTCCCGCGACCACCGAAGTGACGGGGGTTCCTGTTGCTACAACATTATGGTTTGCATCGGTCGCAAGGAATGAGTTTGCGCCAACTGAAGAAAAGGTGGTGGTCTGTGTAAAGGTGGATGTTGCCGATACACTTAAACTGCCAACATCATTCAATGTCGCCGTGGAAGTCGTCGTTGTGCCGACTGCCAAGGAACCTGTTACATCTGCATTTCCTGCAACGTGCAAAAGGTTCCCTGAATCGGTTGTCGTTCCGATTCCCACATTGCCGTCCGAGTTGACGGCAACCCCTAAATTGCCATTTGCCTCGAACATATCGCCTCCGCTTAGTCCCGTAGAGGTTGAGTTCGATGTGTTGTTGAGAAGGAGAGTTTTTGAGCCGCTGCCAATAAGAGAATAATAATTTCCGTTGCAAGGGTTGAGAGCGAGATACTGGCTGGATATGTTATTGCGATAGATAACTAAACCATTAGCAGACGCGCCACAAGCAGGAGCATTGATGGTTACAGGAGCGTTAGGATAACTAAATGGGGGATTCACCCATCCAAAGCCGACGCTGTTTTGGAACTCGACAGGGCCGTTCACTGAAAGTCCGTTATCCACGCTAAGATTGCCATTCGTGAGGGCTTGAACACTAATAGATGAAATGCCCACTGATACTGCGGATGGATTTGAGATGCTAAGATTGCCTGTCGTTTGGGCCGTGATGTAGTTATCAAGCGTCGCTCCGCCCAAGTTGCTCGGCCCCGCAACTCCTCCCAATGAATAGGTAACATATTGTGATGAAGTGCCTATCGTCATCTTTACTTCATAGGTAACTCCCGCAGTGATTGTCAGTGCGGGATTGGGCGATGCTGCTCCCGCACCGCCCGATGAACCGATGAGCGAACTTCCCGTTGCACTCCAACCAGCACCCAGCGTCCATGAAGAAGTCGCAAGTGCTGGAGCAAGATTCGTTCCACGAGTGGCGACGATATTTTCATTCTGTCCTGCGGCAGTCGTGCCGATCGTCGAGGTGCCGTTGAAGTAGGTGCTGCCATTAAAAGTGGTTGAGCCGTTCGTAATGCTTACGGCGTTTCCATGCGTAGAATAACTCCCCAAGTTCAGCGTATTCCCGTCATTCGTTACGATGCCCATATTGCCGCTCTCTTGATAAATCGAGTTTGCGGTATCTGCCCCGTCCACCCTGAAGCCATTGAGGAATGTATACCCCACAACATTGAGCGCGGGATAGGTCGGACTTAAGGTGCCTTGCTGGTCGATGTAAAGCCCTTTTTGGCTCGCATTGAGGGCAATTTCCTGAAAGTATCCAGCATCCGTAGTCGTATTCATGAGCCAGTCGCCCGTGGATGAGGCGATAAAGACTGTCGTCGTCGCCAAGAGTGCGGTCCCTGATGCGTTCCAACCCGTGATGTAAAAAGCCGTACCCGTGGCGTTGAAGGTGGAGGTCGTGATACAAGTCGGACAAGCAATAACACTAGAACCTGACCATGTAATCGGTAAAGATGCCGTAATGGAAGCATTGGTGAGACCCCCAAAATTATTAGTAGAGGTCGTGATATAGCCGGGATTCGTCCAGGTAAATTGCCCGGTCGAGGAATTGTAGGTCAGACCCACGCCCGCAGCGGAAAGGGATTGAAGGACTGATGAGATCGTGGTCGTGGTGAAGCCAGAGGGGTTTCCCGTAAGTGGATAAAACAACGCAGTCCCTGATGCGGTGGTGAGATAGACGCCGGGAATCACAGAATAGGTTGTCGTCGTGTTGGAGCTGGAGGTCGCTTGTGAAACGGAAAGCCCGACTCCTGCCGTGAAAGTGTATGTGAGCGCGGTCGGGAAGGTGATCGTCCCGCATGTCGCAGTGCCGGTTGCACTGATCGTGTTCAGAAACTGATTTGCGCTGCAATTCACCGCGGAACCGTTGTTCAGGCTCACGCTGATCGTGGTCGTTGCGCCGCTCACGGTAGAGGTTGCGCCTGCGCCCGCAACGATGTTGTAATTCGTCGCCTGGTTGCCGTTCACGGTAGGCCATACGACGCCGAGCGAACTCGAACTGATCGTGACGACTCCCGAGAGGCCGTTCACGCTGATCACCTTCTGCGTGCTCGATGCAAGGAAGTCGGACGGGTTGAATAACTGCCATGTGCCAGCCCAATTGCCCGTGTTGTTTGCTATGCCCGTCCCCGTGATCGTGATACCGCCGCTTGAGGTCGCAACCGCGCAGGTTCCCGCGCAGAGGATGTATGCCGGTGTGTAAGTCCCGCTCCCATTGCCGATGAGCACTTGGCCGGCGCTCGGTGATGCGCTCGTACCGTAGCGTTCGCCGACGGCCGTTCGATGACGAACTGATTGCCGCTGCCGTTGATCTCACCGAACTGTGCGCGGCCCGACTTCGTGCGGACCGGGCGGACGATGCCGGCGCTCGTGAACTCGATCTTCTGATCCTGCTCGAAAGTCTCCGGCTCGATGCGGAACACTTTGCGGAAAGCGCTGATAGCCCAGCCTGGTTTATTTTTGGCAGTGAGCGTTGTGGGGATAAAGCGGTTGTCGGGCATTTACACAGCGATAATATTTCCCTCTTCGATTGTGAAAGCGTGCGACGTGTCGCTTCCCTGGTACGGGCAGGTAATCTTGCCATTGATCGTCAGTGGCGATTTCGAGACGATGTGATGGAACGGCGCCGTCATGATCGGCAGTCCGCACACCGGACAACTGATGATGACGCTCTCCACCGTACTGATCTGAATGCGCGTCTTACGGCCGATGAGCCGTGCCCAGAACGACGCTTTGACCTCGCGCGAATAGAGGCTCTGTTTGAAATAGAAATCGCCCGCCTGCATCGCGGGCTTTTCGTCGGGAACCGTGCGGCCTTCGAACACGAGGGCTGGGCGCTCGGTCACGCTCGCTCGGTCGATCTCATGAGCTGTCGTCGCTTTGAGGGCTTGCATCAGGAGGGATTACTTTCACAGTAGCAAACTGCGTATATTCGGCAAGTGGATAACTGTGAGAGACTTCCCACATGGCAAAACCAGTAATTACGAAAGAGAAAAAGCTAGCTTGGTATGTTTTTAGCGCACTGTATTTTGCGGGAGTGATCGTGCTCGTTGTTGTTTGTCTGGGGCATCCAGAGTGGATAAATGACACCGCTTCACGAATCTTCATAAGCTTCGTCTTTTTCATGTTTGCAGTCGGCTACTGGTTGCTCACATCGAAGATTTCTTCGTATGCAATTGGTTTTGTTCAAATCATCGCTGCCGTAGGGATCAACTACTATCAACTTGTCAAAATCGGTACGGGTCCAAATCACATGGAGATCTATGATCGATTCGTCTTTATCTTCGGAGGCATAGCGCTTGTAGTTAATGGTCTAAGGACGATGGAGAAGGGAGACGATGAGAAGAAAAGGAAAGAGCTGGCTACGTCTCGATCCACTGGATCTTCGGCAACTCCAAGCCCTGGTTCGCCAACCCCTGAATGAGATAGACGCACGCGTCGTTCAGGTCGTCGTGCGATTCGATGCCGAGATTGAACATCTGCCCCAGTAGCTCCTCGCATCCGGTCCGCGGAAAAAGCACCGTGCCATTCCGGATGTACGGCGCCACAACCTGCAACCGCGCGCGTTTGTCGCCCTGCGGCTTCATCGGCACAACCGGCAGCATCGCGCGTTCCATCTCCTGGATCGCGGCTTTCTGGTAGGCCACATCCTCCACAAAGAACAGGTTCGCTCCGCCCATCTCGCCGGGTATCGCGCGAACGCGCTTCAATAGTTCATGGAACGTGACGCGCTCGTTGTAAGGATTCGGCCGAATGAATATCTTCGGCGCGTCGTCCACGTACAGCACTTCCCCGCTCACGATCGCGGTAAAGTCCGCGCCTTCCTTCTGGGAGATCGCAAGATCGATGCCGTGCGCCTTCATCGCGGCGACGCCGTTCGGCCGCTCATCGTAGTAATGGATGTCCTCCGGCCGGATATCCACGACGATCTTGACAAGAGAGATATACCTAAGCGGTTTCTGGAGATCATGGATCATTTCCGAGAATCTGGTACCGAGTTTCATAATCCTGCAATCAATGCCGCAAAACTACTCGAAGAAATCATCGCAATTGCCCGAAAAGACTAGAGGCTGGGATGTGGCTTGATCTCAAACGCCACATACTCTTCCCCCTTCGGCACAATCGTCTTTTCCACTTCCCACCGATAGATGTCACGATCGTTGAACCTGTACTTTTCGCAAAGCGTGTCTTGGAAACTTTTAATGAGGTTGTCGCCATCAGACGCTTTCGATGAGACACCAAACTCGTATTTGACGGTCAGCTTGCCTCTTGGAATGTGGAGCGGTGGAAGCAGGTACCCGAGTGCTTGCTTGTACGCCGTGAGTTCCGGAGTAGCGAACCGGCGCCCCTGATAAGATCGGTTCACCGACAATGGCTTGATCGGAACCCTGATCATTCCTCCGGGTGTGGTTTATGGCACTGACACTCGCATTCATGATCATGGTCGTTCCACTCTTTTCGCGGGACAAAACCGTCACAGATGGTGTGATCCTTCCGCTTGCATTCCTGGCTGATGTAGTGGGGGCCGCGCATGAAGGGAATAGTTTAAGCGTACAATTTTTGCATTCTTCGTTCAACTGGGGGGCGCATGGGCCTCATGAAAAATATCGTGTACCAGTATGTAGGTGTTCCATTACCAGACGAACTCGAACTGGATGCTTCTGGCAGTCTTCTGTTTAGGAAGGGCGATCTTCTCGAAAAATGTGGAAAGCAGTGGCAGATAGATTCGATTGAGTGGGAACTCTCAGACGAAGGATCAAAGGGGATTCCGACGCTCTGGATCACGCTTGTCAATCCCCGGGTAAATTGATGGCGACCGCGTATATCGGCGAGATAGTTTAAGTGTACAATTCCCTCACCACCCCGATCGGAAAAATCATGGAACAAAGCCTCTCAAAACTCGTTGTTTACAAGTATGGCGACCGATCCATGTCTGATGATTCCGACTTCGATGAACATGGCGACTTGAACTTCAGGACGGGCGACATTTTTTTAAGGCATGGAATGACTTGGAAAATAGGTGCTGTCGATGAGCAGTGGAGCAAGGACTCAGCGCAATTTCCTATTCTTTGGGTGCATTTGATCCGCGTTGTGGTGAACTAGACGCGATGCCTTCAAGGAGTTCCTCCTTCGTCGCGCACCGCGTTATGATGATGGGCTGCAATCCCTTCCTGCTCAAGATCGCGCCCCATTCCTGCAACGGGTGATACCAGCAATCCCATCCGTTGTAGGCAAAGTCGATGCGGGTCATTTCTCGTAGTCTTTGAGACGAAGCTCCCGCATTTCGTCCATGAATCCGGCAACTTTCTGCACATCCGCGAGCGACTGCTCTGAATCTTCATCGGCATGTCCGTCTTCATTCAAGAACTGCACTTTGGCCTCACCCTTATCATCGAACGAAATGTTTGCCCATCCGTCGGACAAGGAGAGCGAGAACACCACTCGATATTGCTTCATGACCTCTGCAAGCGTCTTCTTCGATGGTTCTTTTGTTTTTGTAATCATTGGAACAGTGAATTGATTTGTTCGACCTTTTTCTCTTCCCTCGCCGGCGGCAACACCGGATGCTTCGCCTTCAATGACCACGCGGTTCCGTTTGTCGCTTTGCAGGTGCGGCGCATAACCTTGATTACAAGCCCCATCTTTATCAGCTCTCCTGTTCGGGGCGTTACCCTATTCACCGGCCATGAAAGCGCGCGGGCGATCTCGGCATTGGTCGCATCCGGGAATAACCTCAAAGCGTCGAGAACTTCTTTCTGCTTCGCCCCGAGGTTCTGCGTGGCCTGAGCATACGCCCAGAGTGATGTATCTTGGATCATGGTTGGATGTTGTCTGCTTCGGCGTTATATATCGCTCGCTTTAGATCCTTTTGCCACGCGGGAATCTCTCTGCCACCTTTTGTCTTCATGCTGCCGGTTGGCGACGTGAACTGATTGAGATGCGGATTGTGCTTACTGGAAATCTCCTCAATGGTAAGCAGTTCAAGGTTCTCAAGTGCGTTATTGGACCGGTCAAGGTCTTTATGATGCACGCCGTATCCCCTCGGGAGCGGGCCGTTCGCCTTCTCCCACACCGCGACGTGCATCTGCTTGCGGTTGCCGGTCGTCGCGCGCCAGTATCCGTCATTCTTGCGGGCCATATACCTTCGCCCGTCGAACACCTGGACCGCTCCGAAGTTCTTTGACCTAAGCTTGAATCCGCGGACGCGGAACTGGTCATAGACCGCCTGCCGCGATTTACCGAACGCCTTTCCCACGTCGGCGAGAGAATAGATCTTCCCATTCGCGCCGTGGAGATAGAGCAGATACATGGAGTCCACTTCCGCGTTGTTCTTGCGGAGCTGCGTAAACTCCGGGCGCGTTTTCAACGAACTCTTAAGGACCTTCCGGGAGCATTGGCTACAAAGGTCGTTCTCGACCCAACTGCATCCTCCGGGACACGCCTGTTCATCAGTGCATCCGCATTTCCTGCATTGGCGTTCGGCTTCGAGCATGGCTAGAGCATTTTGATCCGTTCCTTTTTGCTATCGTCGTTATATGTATTGACGATCGCCAGTTCGACCATGAGCCGCGCCAGTTCCAGATCGCTCATCTTCTCTGCCGCCTTTCGGATGGCCTTCTCTTCATCCTTGTATCCATCCTTTCCCGGAAGATCAATGCCGCGGCGCTCACAAACACCCTCAAGATCGTTGGGGTCTTCCAACATGCCTTCGAACATCACATTGAGCGCCATGCGCGAGATCGGCCATTTGACCTTCTTCAACGCGTCGGCCAATTCTTCGCGTTCCTTTTGCACCCGCTTCTCTTCCTTCAATTTCTCCGCGGCGATGTCCTTTTCACGCTTGGCTTTCTCTGCGGGCGTCAACGCGCGGGACGATGTTGAATGGCGCTTGCCGTGTATCTTGCAGTCCGGAGAGATGCAGATACGGATCCCCGCGATCACGTCGGCATTTTCCCCGAGTTGTTTGCGCGTCTGCGAGGTGACGATGTAATGGGTTCCATATTTTCGGGATTCTCCGAAGGTGGTGTCCACGTCAATTCCGCCGGTGAAATTGTGAAACTCATCCGCCACGATCAAAAACTGTTTCTTTCGTTTCTTCCTGCGCGCGGCCTCGACCTTAAATTTCATCATGAGAAATGAGCCGAGAATCCTTGCACCCCGCTCCTCCAGGTAGGCTTTGGGAATTCGGCAGAGAACGATTTTTTGCTCGTCCATCATCTTCCGAAAGTTGAGAGATTTGGACTGGGCGAGAAACTCCACGATCCCCGGTTCCATGAGTTCCTCGATTTTATTCAATGGATGGGAGAACTTTTCGATGCGGTCTTTCTTTGGCATTGCCCAATAGAGTTCGTAGAATCTCCGTGTGATCGGGTTCTTACATTTCTTAAACGTCTTCTGGGCAAAATCGTCGTCGGCGAGCATGAGATAGATATGCACAATCGTCGGATGTTTAATGGCTTCCAGCCCCCCCCGCGTGACGTTGCGAAGGATTGATGCGGTCTGCTTGCCCCACCCTTCTGCACTATGCGCCTCTATAAGTGTCATGAATATGCGGAGCGCGCGGGATTTGTCCGGATAATCGAGAATCCCAAGATCGGGGATGCGGGAGTTCTCCGGGTCGATATAGACAATATCCTTCAGACGATCCTGGGGAATGTAGTTCAGACAGTCGTAGATGAGATCGCCGTGGGGATCAATTACGGCTACACCCAATCCCTGGCGCATGGCTTCCACGATGATCTGCCGCAACAAGGTGGACTTGCCGGTTCCTGATTTTCCCAAAAGCCACGCATGGCGGAATTGCGACCTGTCGAGGTCTATTTTGAAATCTGCTTCCCCCATTACGTTGAGGGTCGTACCGAGGGTTACGAGCATGTGCATTGGCTTGGAGTTGAACCAAGGGAGAGCTTTCGCCTACAACGGATTTACAGTCCGCCCCAGCCCCCTACTGGAATACCAATGCATGACCCGCCGTCCTCCTCGCTCTCTCCAAGACTTTCGTGCAGGGAGAGGCGAGAAGAATGATGGGCATATCCCCTCCTTTCGGAGGATTCCCTTAAGTATGGAACATTTTGATTATTTGACAATGTCAGTTAGCGATAGCGTCTTGCTAGTGGATGTGTGCAGAATCGTCTCGCCTGATTTTTGAATCATGTCGTCGTGCGTCGTGAACGCGAGAACGTCGGTGTACAGCTTGAAGGGCGAACCCTTGTGTAAATATTTCAGCTTCGGGTCGGTGCAGTTGCAGGAACCCTTGAAGTGGATGAGGAGATTCTGCATCGCTTCCTGATCCCGCATGGGAACGATGACAGTGTAGTAGCGGAATCCCCATGCTTCTTTCATCTGGCCGGAGCCGTGGAGCGTAACGTAGGGCTTTAGCTTTTCGTAGAGGGCATCGTAATCCTTCTTCTTGTGTTCCTCCTCCAGGAAAAAATGGGCGGTCTTGGTGAGGGTGAGCTCGAACGTGTCGTCCGGCTTCACGAGATTATTGCCGCCTTTTTTCCAGCCGATCTCCCACTTGTGCTGCTCTGCGAGTTCGTGAATTTTGATGTGCGTCCGTGCGCGGCGTAGGTCGTGCTCGATCGTGTGCGGGGAATGGGTGAGCGGGAATTCTTTGGGGTAGGTCGCGGGCCAGCGCTCCTTGGCGAGCGCGACGCCTTTTTCCGAGAGGCCGGATGCGTTCGGCAGGTTTCCCCGGCCGAGATAGGCCTCAGGCCGGAAGAAAATCTGATTTACGAATCCTTGAGTGTTGAGAAGCGAGAGCGTCCTATTGATCGTCCGGGTGGAATCCTGGTCTTCGTTCTCGTAAATAAGTAGCGATAGGTCACGCGTTGTTAACACCTCGTAGCGCGCGAGGTGTTCAAGTATTTTTAGTTTTAGTGCTGTCGGGTAGAATAGTTGGGCCTTCAAGCGTCCATGACAGTCCTAAACTTCGCGGCCTTCTCGAAGTGGTCGAATCCGAAATTGAAGAAGACTATCGCGAGAATTGCGAGTGTGAGGACTACGGGGAAATTAGAGGCAAAGAGAAATATCAAGAATCCAAGAGCCAGCGACGTGATCGCCAAGCCTATGAGTATGCCGCCACTCAGCCTATGCCTACTGTATTCGCGAAGTGTCGGCTCAGTCATCAGTCGCCGCACCGTCCTAGCGGTAGCGTACCGCGATAGCGGCGAGCGAGAGCGACGGGCATTCTTCTGCGGTAGCCCGAAAGGGTTGATGAGGAGAGAACGGTAGAGAAAGACGAAGAAACAGAAGAATGCCCGTCGGTAGACGAGGGACGGTGCGGCTTACCAGTCATATCCAGTAACCTCAAGTAAATCAAGGCGATATATCGGGCGCGGAATATCCGGCGCGATATTTTCGGATACCTATAGAGGACAAGCAAGGGTATCACAAGTAGGCGTATAATGCAGCCCAAGTCCTCAATCCCGAAAGGGATTGGGGATGGGTCGGGAGCCGATCGCGCCCCAGGTGAGGAGCGGCGCTCGATTCAGCTCACGAATTCTCCCAATTGGGAGAGGCGTTTCAAAAGGCGAAAACCTTATGAGCGTAGTGAGTGTAATGCCCTCGCAAGAGGGAAAGTGGTTGTCGGTAAAAGAAGTGTCGGCGATCCTCGGATGTGGCGTTGATACGATCCGGCGCGCGGTAAAGGACGAGCGACTGAAGGCTGTAAAGCTGACAGTCAATTCCAAAAAGCGGAGCAAACGGAGATACGTTACGCTTCGCATCCATTCGTCGGAAGTGGATAGGTTCATCAGGGGGAACGCGGCATAGAAAGAGAGAGGCGGCTAATCGGCCGCCTGTTCTCTATTCGGGCCATGTTTCTGGGCTGGCCCCACTGGAGGTCCCGGTGGAACACGACATGATGAAGGTGGCGGCGAAACTGGCGAACGCTGGAATCCGTTTGGACGTTCAGGAGCCAAATACTAAAACTGAAGTGTTTATAGCCGAACTCCCAAATGGGAGTCAGTACTTACTCTCTAGGTCCGGCTTGTTTCAATTGAGAGACGAAGGTAAATTGAGTATTCCAGGCATTGAGAGTTCGGGAATCCATAAAGAGCCGCGTGTGTAATCCGTGTGTGATCTTCGCGCTTTCTCGTATGATAGGGGTACGGAGAGTTGGCAGAGCGGTTGATTGCATCGGTCTTGAAAACCGACGTACTCGAAAGGGTACCGGGGGTTCAAATCCCTCACTCTCCGCCAGTTTCATAGGGTAACGATCGTACCCTCCCGCGTACAATACACGTACAATGAAGGCGCGTTTTGGCCTTTTTCTGCGTATGGAGCGCCGTTTATTTTCAATAACTTATTTAGAATCAGTACGGAGCAGAAATTCGAATCCCTCTCCCTCCGCCACACACTTTCCATAGCAGTCCACATCTGTCCATTCCTTCCACGGAAATCTCCTAAATACTTGGAAAATATAGAGTGCGCGTCCACCGCCCTCCGCGCCTCTTTATGCCCATCCATGCTTGACCGGGGGTACTAGCGGGGGTACCATCGCGGCCGGTGAAGAAGATGTCAGGACGAGCCCTAATGTATTCATCCATTCCAACTTCGCTGCCGAAAGAGTGTACGCTCTCCACCCAGCCACTCTCGATGGCCGGAATTAGGGTCGGATGCGGGTTGAGAGCCCAGTATGGCATGGAGTTCCGCTTCTTCCCGCTTCGCTTTGACGGTTGCCGCTGGCTTATAATCCGTCAGCCGTTCCTTGCGAGTCGGCATTGCGACCGGGATCTGCGAACCGGGGAGAAAGATGCCCGAAGCAATCGGGGTTTCGTTGCCTGCGAAGCTGTCTTGCAGCCACTGAACATTGTCGCGCAGGCCAGGTTGGCAGAGGATTGTTAGCCCCTTTTTGTGGGCTAGACAACTGAAAGGCGCAGGCCGCCTCACGGCTACTTGACCTGAATATCGGGCTCGCTGCCCTCTGCTTCCCTCGCGCGAAACATACCGAGAGTGTTCGAACTCCAGATCGGCTCTCCGGAGGGCGCGATTACGATCACACCTCCCTCGCCTCCTTTGAGTGTCGGCAGCTCAGTGTGGATCATGTGGTTGGCCGCCTGTTGAGGTGTTTGTCCTTGCTCCACGAGGTTGCAAACCTGTCGCGCTAAAGTAAGCCGGATGAAATACTCGCCGACTCCTGTGCCAGAGACGGCGCAAGAGCGGTCGCTAGCATAAGTGCCCGCGCCAATCAGCGGAGAGTCGCCTACGCGTCCTGGCAACTTACCTTGCATGCCTCCAGTAGATGTGGCTGCGGCCAGGTGGCCCTCGCTATCGCGGGCTACCGCACCGACGGTTCCGAAGCGATGCACGAAGGTCTGCGGCACAGAAGAGGCTCTCGGATCGGGTTGAGGACCGACTCCCGCGGGCCGGGAAGGGACCGGACGGCCGCTAGCGCGCATGATCGAAGCAAATTCCTGCCAGCGCATCTCGGTGAAAAAGAATGAGGGCGGTTGTTGCTCCAGGCCCTGCGCTCGCGAGAACTCGTCCGCACCCGCGCCGACCATCATCACATAGGGAGTGTGTTCCATCACGGCCCGGGCCAGTGAGATTGGATGCCGCGTGAATTGCACATCGGCCACCGAGCCCGCAGCGAGCGTTGCGCCGTCCATGAGCGCCGCGTCCATCTCATTTGTTCCATCCGCGGCGAAGGCAGAGCCGCGCCCGGCGTTGAACAGAGGATCGTCTTCAAGTACCTTGACAGCAGCCTCGACTGCATCCAGCGCGTTGCCATGCTGCTTGAGAACTGCCGATCCGGCTGAAAGCGCCTTGGCGAGCGAGTCGTGGTAAGCGGAAACTGTCGCCGCGTCCATGTGCTCCCATTCGCTTTCGCCCGCGCCGCCATGAATAGCGATTGCCCAGTTGTGGGCTGGCTTTGCGTCCTCATTTTCTGCCGCAGATGTTGCGCAGCACACAGTGGCGTGTACGGCGCACAGAGTGACAAACATAGCGAAAGCAGCGCTCCGGCGGCAGGGTGTCATACAAACTATCTTAAATTCAAACGGATTGAGTAGCGTATGCAGCGACTTTCAATTCGGCCGCTCCCCAATCCCTTCATAATCGCAAAAAAATGATAATAAAATGTCGGCCCGCTTCCTGGATTCCAGGCGGTTGCCGCCCGCGATCGAATTCTGGCCGGATCGGCGTTTTCGAGGAGTAGTCCGATCAACCTCGGATCTGACGGCGCTGTGTACCTCATTTTGCAATGACTTACGGGCTCACGAAGCACAGCTAAACCGGAGAAGCCTTCGAAGGCAGTTTCTTGGGGAGTGGGATTGTCTATCGGGATTAGAACCAGCTACTGCTGTCCAAAATAAAAACGGCTCATCATGGTCTTGAAGTCCGCCATGCCGATTCTTGGTGCAAAGGTTACGCAGCGCTCGATCAAAATCCGCACAGGCGTCCTCGACCGCCTCAATGCCCCCGCTCAGCCGAAATCGTCGGTGACAGATTGTCCTGCCCAGGAAAGCAGGCCTGCCTTCCGATGGGGGACTTCACCACGCCTGCGCGCCCTGAGCACACACTGGATGCGCGCGCCTTTGATCACCTTGAACGGATTGGTCTGTTTTGGATGGTGATCCGACATTTGTTAAGCAAAGCGGAAGGGCTGCTCTCTGCGCATTCCGCCGCGCAACCAGGCCAGTTCAATTTGAAGCCCGACGATATCTTTCCGCAGCTCGCCGGTCAACCGCTGGCTGAAGAAGCCTCGAGCGAAATAGGAATACTACCGAAGTACGTTGTATCGATAATTTGGCTTGATATTGGAGGAACTAACTTGGCAGGATCATGTACGTTATGCGATCAGGGCGCGCGATATTTTCAGATCTCATGAACCTGTTGGCAGCCTCGATCCGATCGGAACCGGCCTCACCTTCCAACTCACCGCGGCGACGCGAGACCGCTTCGGCCAGCAAACGGAAATCCTCCTGGCGCAGTGTTTTTTCCGCACGATCCAAGAGAAGGATGGCTTCCTTCACATGACCACGTCCAGCCTCTACACTCGACTGCAAAGCGTCACCGAGCGCAACTCCCCAAAGCGCACGGGCATTTCTGAGCATGGATACGTATAGCTCAATCTCCCGGAGCAGTGCGCGATCATCGCGTCGTTGCAGCCAAATTGCAAGCGCGGTTCTTGCGCGCATGTAGTAAAACATGATGCGGAACGTCTGGCATTTACGGGAAAGCAGAGAACTCTTCAGCGCCGCCCATTCTCCCAATAGATAATTCCGCGCTTGATCGATGCGACCGGCATACAACTCACATTCCACTACAGAGAAGGCGGTTCCAAGGTGAGGACAGTCATATCGCGCCTGCGACCATTGCCCGAGTGCGTGCTTAATTTGCTCGATAGCACCATCTGGATCGTCAGCGGCGAGATCTACACGATGTGAGAGAGTGCAACAACGAATCACCACTAAGGTATAGACGTCGCCCCGTGAGCGTGCCTCATCGAGAATCCCAGGGATCAAATCCGACATTTCCCGGATTCTTCCTCCCCAGCCTAGAAACCAGAGCAATCCCAATTTTGCGGTGCTGCTTTCCCAAGTCTGCTCCAGGCCAAGCTTTCTCAGCGTTTGGACCGCGCTCCGGGAATGTTCCAACCCGCTCTGGATTCGTGCGCAAAGAAGGTCCACGAAAATCCGATTTACGGTTATTGCGCATGAAAGCTGCGGATTCTGCAGGTCGGAGGCAATATGTTCCGCAAATTCCAGGAACCTGCACCCGTCTTGAAAATTGGGGACGCCCCCCAGAGCTTCATAATGGGCACCTTGTCCGACTGACAGCGCCAAACGGAAAGGCTCCCCCGCCCCAAGCGCTTCGAGCATGTGTCTTGCCTGCAGGTATGTGCCAAACACCGGGTTCACGATGGAAAAAACCGACGCGCCGCTCCAAAGCAAATCCAGGTTGCGAAGAGTCTGGACTGGGATTTCGGCTTCATGCCTTCGGCGCCATCGCAAACCACGAAATTGGATGATCGATCTTATGACCAGCATAGCCACAATACTTTGCAGCGGCGTGGCCGGCATCCAGAAACCTGCGCTCCGCAACAACTCCTTAAACGCCTCAACTCCTTCGTCCAAATCACCACAGCGCATCAGCTGTTCCGCAGCAAGTCGTCGCATTTCAAAGGCATCATTATGTTGAGGCCATTGAGCGGCAGACAGATAGTCTTGCGCAGCCTCGCGGCCCCGGCCAGCTTTGGCCAGCGCTTCCGCGCGCTGACAATGGAGCATCGCAAGATCCTTCACTGTGGCTTGGCGTGTTTCGATCGCCTCTTGATATAAGCCGGCTGCTCGATCAAAGGCTAGCGCCTTCACCGCGATCTCTGCGGCAGCCCTTGCAGAACAAAAGGCCTTGGCCATGTCACCCGCGCCCAGATAGTGCCGAACTAGCTTTTGCGGATCCGGCGCTTCTTCCCCTTCGAATGCCCGAGCCAAAATCTGGTGCCAATTCCGCAAATCCGATGGAGAGAGAGACGACAATAAGGCTTCTCGGACTTGGTCGTGGAACAGCTCCAGCTCTCTTGCTTCCAACCCTCCTGTGACCCGCACCAGACTCTCGTGAATCAACCGCCTAATCTCTCGCGAAAGTTCCGCGTCGGAAGCTTCCACTGTGCGGAAGAGCGTTGTGATTGCAAGGGGCTCAACCGCGACGCAAAGAGCTTCAAGTAACTGGCGGGCGACAGGCGAAAGAGCGCCAGCCCGGCGCTTGATCATTTCTGTAACAGTTACGCATGAGGCCGAACTTCCTTGTGCATTCCCTTCAGCGTCCTGTAACGTAACCCGCAGCAGTTCCCGGAGAAACAACGGACTCCCACTAGACTCTTCAGTCATTCGTCGCAGTTGCGCTTCCGCGAGTTTTTGGTCTCCGTCAAGTCTCTTCAGAAGGTCGCGGCCGTCCTCTTCAGTTAGACCGGTAAGTTGAATTTCTGTCCAACACTCAGCATTCGCGAGACTCGCACGGAGATTGCGCAGAAGCAACAATGAGGGACTGCTATCGGCATCTTCCCTTCGAAAGCTCAGAATGAGCATCAGAGCTGGCGCGTGGACAGGAACCACAAGCTCGGAAAGAAACGCGATGCTGTCGAGATCGGCCCATTGCATGTCATCGATTGAGATCACGACCGGGTGTCTGTCTGTTATTCGTCCAAGCGTCTCGCAGATTGCCGCGAATGCACGCAGGCGGATTTGTTGCTCGTCGGCGTGGTCGACTATTCGGTCTTGAAAAGTGGAAAGAATCTCCAATTCACCGAAGACAGGAAACATCCGCGCCAGCAAGGCCGGATGTCTTGGCAACAATGCAGCGGCGCTCGACTCTGGCAAGGATCGCAAATAGCGAACCAATTGATCCACCACAGAATCAAGTGCCTTGTATGGCACGGACTCAGACTCGTGACACCTGCCTTTCAGAATTACTGTGTCATGCTGATCGCGTAGAACGCCGCCCAAGAATTCGTCAATGAGCGCCGTCTTTCCAATCCCGGATCGCCCCTGAAGGAGCACAACCTGGCGGTTGCCCGAATCGAGCGCACAGAAGCGCTGGCTGAGCAACTCTAGTTCGCGCGATCGGCCAACGAAATGATCTTGCCTGTTTGATATCAGTGGCTCGGGGAGGCATTGAAGGCGTTCGAGGATAAACGAGCCATCAGCTCGCAATCCGGGTGTGCGTTGGAGGAGACCATTACAGATATCGTTCAAATCTTCTGGAACTTCTCGATTCAAGACCTTTGGGTTGGGAGGGTCCTCTACTTGCTTGCGATTTAGCATCTCCTGCCAATCTCCCTGAAATGGGAGCGCGCCAGTGATAGCGCGGTACACTATGACGCCTACCGCGTACCAATCCACCGCAGCCGTGATCGTGCCTTGGCCTACCTGCTCCGGAGCCATGTACGCTGGCGAACCGGCCAATGCGGTGCTCTGCTCGGCGGACTCCCGTTCGAGGTACTTGACCAGGCCGAAATCGAGAATGAGGACCTGTCCTGCCTTCGAAACCATTACATTGGATGGCTTCAGGTCTCGATGAAGCCGTGCGGAACAGTGCAACGCTTGAACGCCTGCAGTGAGTTGGACTAGAGCATCCCTGAGACGATCCCAACTATAGAGAATATCGTTTGGCCGGGTGTAAGAAAGAAAATCCACGCCTTCAACCAGCTCCATCGTAAAAAACCAACGGTGATCATCGCCGAATAACTCGTAGAGTTGCACAAGGTTGGGATGAACTATGTCAACAAGAGAGCGAAACTCGTTCTTGAACCGCGATAGGTGAGCAGCGTCCAGTCGCCGCAAAGCTTTAAGTGCGACCATCGAATTCCGCTGGCGATCCAGAACCCGGTACACGATGCCGAAACTGCCCTCGCCAAGCCGTTCCTGAACAACAAAACGCGATGTACCACTGAATTCGGAGGCCGCAGCGTATGACTGCAAACCGAACGCAGATAGCCTGCCCCAGGCGGGCTCGGCTAGAAAGTCCCCGGCCTCGTCGTGAAGCTCGAGAAGCCTTCTAACTTCGGCTCGAGTGGATTCGTCTTTGCATGCCGAATCTAGAAATGCGAGTCGGCCATCAGCGGACTCATCGAGCGCAAGGAAGAAAAGGCCCTTGACCTCTTCCCATTGCTTCGACGTCATCACGGTGACTCCCCGTTCGCAAGCTCCCCGTACAGCCAAGCCTTTGCCACGCACCAGGCCCTTTTTACCGTGTTAATGGAAGCTCCCATTACTTCGGCAATCCTCTGGATAGTGAGACCTCCAGCCACGAGCCGCATAACACTTCATGTATCAAGCAGTTGCTTAGAGAGAGCGATCGGCGCGGTCGTTGGTGAAATGATGCTGTGCGATGCGGCGGAGTTCGTGGTAGAGCAACTCGTAAAACCGAGGAGCTGCTTCATCCTTCCGGTCCTCCATCTCAGCCAGTAGCCGAGTGATTTCGCCCGGCGAAAAATTCACCACTTAAACTCCTGGTCGCGCGATTATAGCACCGATAAAAACGATGTTTCAATGTACGACAGAGGCACTTTTGCAGTGTAGCCATCAAGTCCGTCCCCGCATCATCAAAAGCGTCCACCACTGAAGATAGACCAGATCGCGATGGTATTTCGCAGATTTCTGGCCTATCTGCGGGATCAGTGCAATTGCCCCGTTCACCATCGCTACCCTCGCGGTCGCAACTGGACGCAGTGGCCCGGATACTGGGAGACACCTCCTGAGCTACCGGAAAGCACTTCCTTGTCAGTGCGTCTCGCTCAGCTCGCGCTTGATCTCATTGAATAGCCGCAACCGCGCCAGCGTCCAATCGCGCTTCGCGGTCCGGGGAGATATGTCCAACACTGCGCCAGTCTCTTCAAACGAGAGGCCGCCGATATAGCGAAGTTCGATGATTTTCGCCTGCCGCGGGTTCAGTTTCTCCAGTTGCTGCAAGGCATCGTCCAGCGCGACCAGTTCGCGCGAGTGCTCGGCAGGGAGGCCGATAGCTTCGTCCCACTCCACCTGGCGGAATTCACCTCCCCGGGCCGCGGCCATGTGCGCACGGGCGTGGTCCACCAGGATGCGGCGCATGGCATTGGCTGCCACGCCAATGAAGTGAGCTCTGCTCTGCCAGTCGATCGGTGCATTCGCCAGGCGCATATAGGCTTCGTTGATCAGCGCAGTTGGCTGCAAAGTGTGATTCAGCCTCTCCCTGCGCATATAGGAGCTGGCCAGTCGATGCAACTCGGAATAGACGAGGGGCAAAAGCTTATCCCCCGCTGCGCGATCCCCATGGCGCAAAGCATGCAACAGCAGCGTCACTTCCCCTTGAGCATTGGCCAAGCAGATCACCCGCACTCGGACCGATTCGTGGATACTACGTTTCGACAAGTCAATGATAGTCCTGACATTGACGTCGCATTAAGAATATTTCCGTGCAGTGTCCATCTGTTCCCGGCAGGACTTACTACGCCAGCAAGGCTGACGCAGCGCGAAATAACGTCGGCTATCTTGCCGCCATCTGAGGAGCCCAAGTTTCAACAAATCTCATTATGTGGCGAAGCGCATCGAGACATTCAAGCCATCTACAGCCGCCTGCTCACCGCCGGACACACCGCCAAGCTCTTCTACTACGACCAAGCCGGTTCCTCGATGGGTGTATCGACGCATGTGAATGAATGGGTTGACTAGCGGCGTTCTTCAAGCAAGTGCGCTATACGTTCGGTGCTTGCTCGCGCCCAGGCGGTGTCTGACGCAAACCCCAGCACTAGCACCGTCGCGCCGCATGCGGCCATAACCCACCAGATCGCGTGAGTCGCCGTGGTGAAATCCCTGCCGCGCGCATGACTTATTGCCACCACCGTTCCAGATACCGCAACGCCGATTGCGGCGCCTACCTGCCGGCTGGTGGAAGCGATAGCGGCCGCCACGCCCGCTTGCGACAACGGCATTCCAGCCACTGCGCTGTTGCTGATTGCCGGATTGACCATCCCCAGGCCCACGCCGAAGAGCGCATAAGCGGCCAGCAGCCATCCGACCGAGGTGTGTGGGGCCAACTGTGTCAGCATGAGCGTGCTCAGCGTAAAACCGGCGCCCGCGGCCAGTAGGGACGGCCGTGTTCCGTAGCTTCCGACCAGCCGTCCTGACCACGGCGCACACACGATCATCATGATCGCCAGCGGCACCGTGAACAGCCCGGTGCGAAAGGGCGAAAACCCGCGCACCTGCTGCAGGTACAGCGCGCTGAGAAAGAGAAAACCCGCAAACGATGAGAAGGAGCTCAGGCCCAGAAGAGTCGCGGTAGAGAAGGAGACACTGTGAAAGAAGCGCAGGTCCAGCAGAGGATCACGCCGTCGCGGCTCGTACAGCACAAACGCCAGCAGCGCTGCCGCCGCAATCAGGAACAGACTTATGATCAATCCTGATCTCCATCCCTCATGCGGCCCCTCGATTACCCCCCACATCAGCGTTGCGAGCGCGATCAGCACGAGCGCCTGTCCGACTGGGTCGAAGGCCCGCGCTCGCGCTGCCTTCGTTTCCGGCACAAAGCGCGCGGCCAACAGCGCCGCCGTAATTCCGATCGGCACGTTGATCCAGAAGATCGAACGCCACCCAGTCGTCTCCGTCAGCGCTCCTCCGATCAATGGTCCAATGCCGAGCGACAGACCTGCCACGGCGCCCCAGACGCCGACCGCCCGCGCACGCGCCTTCGGATGAGGAAATGCATTGGCGATGATCGACAGCGCCACCGGATTCAGCATCGACGCCCCGAATCCCTGCAGCGCACGAAAGGCGATCAGCTGTTCGATGGTCGCTGCCTGGCTGCAGAGCAGCGAGGCGAGCGTGAAGATGCCCAGGCCAATCTGGAATACTCGCCTGCGCCCGAAGCGGTCAGAAATCGATCCCGACAGCATCAGGAAGCTCGCGACGACCAGAGTGTAGGCGTCGAGGATCCACTGCAGCCCGGCGAGTCGCGCATGCAGGTCTCGCTGGATGGCGGGCAGCGCGACGTTCACAATCGTCACGTCCATGCTCAGGATCAGCACGCTCAAGCAGCAGATGGCAAGGATCAGTTTCGGATGAGAGCGGAGTTTGGAGGGATCAACGACAACACTATTCATTGCGCCAGTGCCCGGAAAAGAATCGCCCTTAGTCTTCGGCAAGATGCCTCCACCTGAGAGATGCAAAATCGCGCCGCGAAGATGAAAAATCGTTTTCGAAATGACAAGGTCCGCCAGCCACCCGGTTCAGCGGCATCAGCACAGCGAGGATCAGCAGGGATTCTCTGGTAAGGCAATGGATCGCCGCGGCGTCCCGTGCAGCGCTGTCGCCAGGCTGCAGAGCGATACGCTCACCATTGTCGAGTCGATCTGGGACAACAGCGATCCCAGAACGGCAACTGAAGGTACTCTCCAAAGATCTGCCAGAAGGCCCGTCTGATTGGGAACCTTGACTAAGCGAGGGCTTCGAGGACCTGCTGTGTGTTGCGAACATGCGAAAGTCGCGGAAAGATCGTTTTGAAGGCGAAGTCCTGCATCTCCTGGGAGAATGTACTGCAGGCGTCTTCCACCGTGACGAAGGCGAAGCCGAGGCCAGTGCCCTGACGCAGCGTGCTTTCCACTCCCATGTTGGTGGCGATGCCCGCGAGCACAATCGTCTTGATGCCGCGGCTGCGGAGTTCCTGCTCCAGGTCTGTCTGCGCAAAGGCTCCCCAGTGACGCTTGGTGATCAGTAGATCGCCATTCTGCATGCCCGCGGATTCAGCGATTTCGCTCGCAGAAGCGGGTGTGTCTTTCGGCAGATTCATCGTCTCATCCGACTGCAGGGCCAGCAGATCGCTGATCAGAACGCGCACGTAGACGATCGGTGCTCTTTTCGCACGAAACGCCTCCGCCAGGATGCGCGAGCGCTCGATCACTTCGCTGGTTGCGTAGGGCTTGGTGTCGCGACTGACAATGCCGTTTTGTAGATCGATCAGCACCAACGCGATCTCTTGAGGGTCCAGTTTCAAGGTTGCACTCATGTGTTCACTCCATTCTAATAATGTGAGGAAGTCCTCATGTTTTCTCCGCTAGAATACGAGTATGCCCTCACATTCGTCAAGTTTGGTGCGACGCGCTCCACAGCAGGACCGCTCTACCCGGCGTGTGACGGGATTTCTCGAAGCGGCCGAGGCGCTGTTTGCCGAGCTCGGATTCGAAGCTGCGACCATGACGGCAATCGCGGAGCGGGCAGAATCATCGATCGGTGCTCTCTACAGCTACTTTCCGGATAAGAAGTCGATCGCCCTGGCCTTGCTGGACACGTATGCGGGACAGATCGAAGAACATTGGCGGCCGCTTTTCGATGGGATCGTCTCGCTTTCCGCTGAGGACTTTTCCGAGCACTTCATTGCCCGCTTTCTCGACTTCGTCGCCGGACATCCCGCGTACCTGCAACTACAGGCCGCGCCCATTCGGCTGCGTCGGAGTATCGCTGCAAAACGCGCCTTCCGGGCTTCCCTGATCAAAGCGTTATCGTTGCGTGTCCCTTCTATGTCGCAGCAGAGAGCTGAACTCTGCGCGAATGTCATACTCCAGATTGTGCGGGGCATGATGCAGACGTACAACGACGCAGATCATTCCCAGAGGGCGATTGTGAGCAAAGAGTTCAAAACTGTTCTTTCGGCCTATCTGAGGACTGTGTTCACTCCGGTCGCAACTAAGGATTAACCTCACAAGTCGGCTTTGCGACCGTGCCGAGCTGCCGAGCTGGATTCCGTGGAGGATCCCAAAGCCAGGGGCGTTTTCGGGTGCCTATGCCAGGGCACTTTCTGCCTGGTTCCGCTGGCGACAGCGGCCTCCTGGGAGCAGCAACTAACGCCCGCCATCCGCCGAATGCGCAACTTCACTTCTAACTCCAGGCCTGCTTTCACTCGCCCTTGACACTTTCGATTTGTATCGGCATCTCACCAATTCAGACGAAGGAGAAGATGAATGAACCTGCCCAAGATCTTTCCGGTAGTCTTGACCGCTCTCGCTGTAACCTATGGCGCGGCGCAGAGCAACGATTCGGCGCATCTGCCTTTGCAGGTGCCGGCCAAGACTCTGGCCGTGCCAACTGACGTCAGTCCCGCAATGCAAACCATCATCGGAGCGCCGCGCAATCCCATCTGGAATCAATTGTGGAAGAGCGGAGAAGAATGGAGAGCGGTCGCCAATGCGCAGGCGGCTCGGACCGTGCAGACCCTGCCGGCGATGCGCCAACGGCTTCACGTCTCGGTGCGGCACGAGACGATGGAAGGCGTGAGAGTCTATATCGTGACGCCTGATGTGATTCCTCCCGAACACCGCGACAAACTCCTCATTCATGTCCACGGAGGCTGTTATGTGCTCTATCCCGGCGAGTCGGGAACAGCCGAGGCAATCATAATGGCGGGGCTGGGACACTTCAGAGTGGTGTCTGTCGATTACCGCATGCCTCCTGAGGCCTACTTTCCCGGCGCGCTGGACGATGCCATGACCGTATACAAGGCGGCGCTCAAGACCACTGAACCAAAAAACATCGCGGTCTTCGGCACCTCCGCTGGAGGAGCTCTGGTGCTGGAGATGATGCTGCGCGCCAAGCAACTGGGGATTCCATTGCCAGGAGCCATCGCGCCCGGCACCCCGATGGCGGATGTTACGCAAGACCGGAGACTCGTTCTATACCAACGAAATGGTCGATAACGTACTGGTATCCCGCGACGGGTTCTGCGACGCGGCGACCGTTGTGTATGCGCACGGCGCTCCTCTCAGCGATCCGCTGCTCTCCCCCGTCTACGGGGATATGCGCGGCTTTCCTCCGGCCATTCTGACCACCGGCACACGCGATCTGCTGCTCAGTAACACCGTGCGCGTTCACCGCAAGCTGCGTAAGGCCGGCGTCGAGGCTGAACTCGAAGTCTTTGAAGGCGAATCGCACGCCCAATATCAGTTCGATGATCGCGTGCCGGAGACCAAGGAGGCATTTGGAGAGATCACCGCGTTCTTTGACAAACATCTTGGCCGTTGAGTCTGAATGCCTCATGAAGTCCTTGTGCAGGTGGAGTAAGCGCTAGGCGGTATCCACATATAGCTGGAGTCTGAGCCAAGCGCATGCCAGAGCTGTGCAAGCTCGGAAGGCTTCGATGTTTCGGCAGTAGCGGGTGGCGAAGCGGCGGAAGTGTTTGAGGCGATTGAAGCAGCGTTCGATGCGATTGCGCTGTTTGTAGAGGGTCGCGGTCGTAGCTGCGGGGCTGTCTCCAGTGCCGTCGTGGCGGGATCACGGCAACCGCACCCAGCGCTTCGATCATAGTGACGATCTCGGTCGAATCGTAGCCCTTGTCTGCAATCACGGCTTCGGCTCGTTGCCCTTCCAGCAAGCTGATTGCCTGGGCGTATTCGCCGGCCTGCCCGGCGGTGATGCGGAAGGCTACCGGCAGGCCAGTTTCGTCGGCCAGCAGATGGATCTTGGTGCTCAGTCCACCTCGGGAACGCCCCAGAGCCTTGTCTTCGGAGCCCCTTTTTTGCGGCCCGTGGCCGCCTGCTGGTGCGCCCGCACGATGGTCGAGTCGATCATCAGGTATAGATTCTTCTTGTCCGCCACCAGGTCGGCGAAGATGCGCTCCCACACGCCAGACCGCGCCCAGCGCATGAACCGCGCATGCACGCTCTTGTACTTGCCGTACCGCTCCGGAAGATCATGCCAGCGGGCTCCGGAACGAAGCACCCACAAAACCCCGTTCACGAACTGGCGGTTGTCGGCCGCAGTACGGCCAACATGCTCCACTCGACCAGGAAGCGTGTCCTTGATCCGCTCCCACTGACCTTCGCTCAACTCATATCGACTCGCCACACCATAACTGCAACATTTAAAACCACCGCCGCAAAGTCTATATGTGGATACCGCCTAGAACTGGTTGCATAAATGTTGCTCGACGAGCGAGGAAGCTTCCCCCATGGCTAAAGCCCCGGATTCTATGCGTCTCTGACGGGACGGCTGAAGCCATGCCCTTTCAAAACTCCATTTATGCAACCAGTTCTAGTCTCGCTCAGATGCGACTTGCCCTAGAAACGGGAGCCTCAATTGAGGAGTTTTGACGTGAAGGGATGCAACGGTTTTATATTCCGCATCGCAACGCCGGCGCTGGCAATCAACGACGAGCAATCTCGTGCAAGCAATCTTAGAAGGATAAGAGAGTTCGAAAATGACGGTAGCAACAGTAGACATTCGATTCGGAGAACGAGAGACAGAGCAGCCACGGTCACGGGAACAGGAACAATTGGATCAATTCGTCAATTGGTTCTCGCGGTACCACAAAACACTTCACTTCATCGCAGGTCGGATTCTGGGTGGCTCCGAGATGGCTGAGTGCGCCGTAGAGAGCTGTTGGATCAGAGCATCTCGAAATCCCTTGATCTTTGAGAGCGAAGGCTCTTTCCGTAGCCGGGTTATGCGACAGCTTATCAACGAAGCGCTATCCATCCTTTATCAGAGCCGTACTGAAGCATCGGGAAGGTAAGAAACTCCCGTTCGTAAGGTTCGCGAGGACCACAGCCAAATTTGAAACAGGAGAAGAACGGTGACAAAGGTAAGCATTTTGTCTCTCGATCGTCGCAATTTTCTTAAGAGTGCGGCCGCAGCGGCGGTCACCATTCCTACCGCAAAAACTGTGCAGGCTTCGATTACAAACTCCGAAGCCCTTCCTGGCGACGCTCTCAACCCCGGCGGCATCCGGCTGGCCGGAGTGCGCATGGTGCCGGTGGTCGGAGGGAAATACAAGGTGTGGACCAAACGCGTAGGCCACGGCCCTTTGAAGGTGCTGCTGCTCCACGGGGGCCCCGGCGTCAGTCACGAATACCTCGAAGCGATGGAGTCCTTCCTGCCTCAGGCCGGCATCGAGATGTATTACTACGATCAGTTGGGGGTGAACTTCTCTGACCAGCCGAAGGATCCGTCGCTGTGGACCCTCGAGCGCTACTGCGAGGAAGTTGAGGAGGTGCGCCGCGGACTCGGACTCGACAATTTCATCCTCTACGGGCAGTCGTGGGGTGGCATTCTGGCGATGGAATACGCGCTCAAATATCAGCAGCACCTGCGCGCCCTGGTCATTTCCAATATGGCAGCCGGAACCAAGGCCTATCTGAAACGCACAGCGGCTCTCAAGGAGCAGATGCTCCCCCCTGCCGATCTCGCGCGGTTGAATGAGCTCGAGGCTCGCCAGGATTACGACTCGCCGGAATACACCGCGCTGATGATGGACAAGCTCTACCCGCAGATGCTTTGCCGGACCAAACCCTGGCCCAATGCCGTCGATCGCGCCTTCCACCATATGAACGAAGAGATCTACAACCACATGCAGGGCAAGAGCGAGTTTGTCGTAACCGGCAACCTGAAGGACTGGGAACGATGGGATCGGCTGCATGAGATTCGTGTTAGGACCCTGACCATGGGCGCGAAATATGACGAGATGGATCCGGAAGACATGAAGAAGATGGCCGCCATGGTCCAGCACGGTCGCTACGCGTACTGCGCCAAGGGCAGTCACTTCTCTTTCTGGGACGACCAGGAGAGCTACTTCACCCAGCTACTGGGTTTCCTTCGCACCGTCTGACGCCGCTTCGCCGCAAGCGTAATTCCGGCGCCGGAAAAGAACTGCGTTCCGATGCTGATAGCAACATTACATTTTTCGCATCTCTGGCCGCAACGACTTCGCCAGATGGCAGGGTGAGTTACCTATGAACCGCGATCTGTAATGACAAGTGTGCGTCCAGCGAAGGCTGGCATGAACAGTGGGTGAAAGTCCCACCGGGGCAAGAGTCCAAGCCCCGTAGCTTGAATAGCAGGAAGGAAGGAAACTGAACGTCCTGAAGCCTATTGAGCGAGTTGCCGGGCCGTAACGCATGTGAACCCATACGGGAAATCCGCACGCTGGGTGCGATGCGGCGGGAGCTGGAAACGGATTCACGGTTTGGCTACTGAGGCACCCCAAAGGAAACGGGGAGCAACAGATAGGCCGGACCTTCGGAATACCGCACCAGTCCTCGACCGGCTTATCGTCGCTCAAACTGTTGAATTCTCGCATTTCCTTTCGTGAACTTCGGTTTCCGATCGAGAGATCCCGCTCGCCTCACACGTTCAGGGACTTCAGGTAAGGCACACTCAGCGGCATCAGCGATGGATCCTCTTCAAGTTCAACGAAGTAGTTCTTTACGCCACCAGTTTTTGCGGCTGTAAATACTGCCTTCCAATCCACGACGCCCTTGCCCAACGGAACCTGGCGGAAGCCGGACTTGGTGGAGGGGTCCTTCACCCAGTCCTGACAATGCATGGAGAGAAAGCGGCCGGGGTACTTCTCGAAGTAGGTCACTGGATCGTAGCCCTGCTGCAAGGTAGAGACCTGAAACTGCAACTTGGTGGTGGCGGGGTTGAGGTCGGCGATCATCATGTCGTAGACCGGCTTGCCATCGATGTGTTCGGAGACGAAGCCTTCATTGTGCAGCAATGCGATGATGCCTGCGGCGTGAGCCTTTTCGGCGAAGGCGTTGAAAGGCTCGACGTAGCGCTTCACATCGTCGACTGTCTCCGTCGTCCTCGGGCTCCAAGGCCCGAGCGCGGCAATCGCCATCTGCGTCATACCGAACTCCTTCGCATAGGCGATGCTCTGATCCGACCTTTGAAAGAGCTCATCTGCCGACCAGTGCGCGGAGATACAGCCGAGTCCCCAGTCTTCCAGCATGCGCCGCAATTCCTGTGGCTTGTATTTCTGGAGGCTGGAAAACTCATCGTAACCGTATGGCGAGCACAGCTCAATCTGAGTGAACCCGGCTGCACGTAATCCCTTCATGGTACCCGCGAAGTCCGTACGGATCGACTTGCGCACAGGATAGGTCTGACAGCCGATCGGCAGACCAAGCGGATCAGCGAATAGATATCGCGTGCCAGAGAGAAGAGCCGAAGCAGCAGCCCCTCCCATGAGAAACATCCTCCGATTCATCGTGTGCATGACCACCTCGTGGAGCGATGGAAGAAACTATAGCACCTGTGGAGAGAATGCCTGCGTCCGTCGCGCGCTGCAGCTTCGGGGCACATAGAGAGCGTCTTCTCCATGGGCGGTCGGTCCCGAAATGTCGGCAAGTGTGATGTGAATCCCGCTCTGGAAGCATGTGCAATCGGCGTCTCTGAAGACCTATGTCGCGTGAGCGAATACCACACAACTTGCCCACGCATTCTCAGCGTCATGAAGATCCGAGTGCCAACCGCCAAGACACTCCGGCGTGACCAGCGATGACCATTGAAGAGGATCATGTGCATCACGGTGCTGGCGGCGGTCGCTCGGCCGGCCGAATTCAATGAGGCTGCCTTCCAGCGGCAGATTCAAAATTCCCAGCTACCAGGACATGTCAAGCTAGGGCCTGTTAACACTACTGGGGTGGATGGCGTTGCGAGCGAAAATTCCGTCAGACCCGGGGCCCCCGCGGACAGGTCTTCGTCCGTGGGGTGGAGATGAAGCCGAGTCCAAAGGCTGTGGCGGGTCCACCGTCGAGGACGAGAATGAAGTATGGCCGGATTTTCGCCGCAACCCTTCGGGCCGGGGCCAATTTTCCCCATTTCGTCGTCGATCGTCGCTAGCAGACACCCGGTATGCGTCATTCCTCACTCCTCGAACTGAGAAAAATTGGCTCCCGGCGCCACCGTCCCAGTAGTGTTAACAGGCCCTAGTTCTAGAGGAGGTTTTATGGTGGACGACGCGTCCGCGCAATCGGAGACACTGTGGCCGCTTCCGAAGTTCTGCTTCGAGGTGAAATGGGACAAAGCAGTCATCCACTTCCAGGAAGCGTTTGGGCTTCATCCCGAGGTCCAGCCCATCGAGTCCCATCATGGAGATAAAACGATTTTCAGATGGCTCAGGATGCCAAGCCTTCAGAAGTTCGGAAACGTCACGATGAAAAGAGGCGTCTTCACGTCAGACAATCAAGGCCGGGCCTGGTTCAACGAGATGACAATGAATGCGGTCAAACCGGTTCCAGTGACGATCAGCCTCATCGACGAGCACGGCTCGGCCATTACGGTGTGGACGCTGGCCAATGCTTGGCCCGCCAAGATTACATGCGCCGATCTGAAGCCTGAAGACCACGAGATCGCCGTAGATACCCTTGAGATCGCCCATGAAGGGCTGACGATCGTATTTTCGAAATAGCAGAATCGGATCACTGCGCGCTCTGAAAGGAGTGGCAGCTTAGTATCTGCTTTCATCAGCCCTAACCCAGTGTCGCTCGAACCCCAGCAACTCCTGCCGCAGATGCCATAGCTTACACTCAAACTACATGCTCAACCGGGGCTATGCCTACACCACAATCATCAGCAGCAAATACCATGGACAAACCCTGCTCTCCCACTTGGCAAGCCTTTACCCCCACTCAACCCCACAAGCCTGGCAACAAAAACTGAACAACGGCGAAGTCACCCTCAACGGCGTCACCGCCACCGGAAGCGAATCGGTCACTTCAGGCCAAACCCTTGTCTGGAACCGTCCACCCTGGATCGAACCAGACTCCCCTCAGCACTTCGAAGTCCTGTTTGATGACCCCCATCTGTTGGCCGTCAACAAACCCAGCGGGCTGCCCACCCTCCCCGGCGGCGGCTTCATGGAAAACACCCTCCTGCGCCTGGTGCAAAAGCAAACCCCCAACGCAAACCCTGTCCACCGGTTGGGCCGAGCCACCACCGGCATCGTCCTCTTCGCCAAAACACCGCAGGCCGCCTCTAATCTATTCGCAAACTGGAACACACCCAGAATTCAAAAAATCTACCGGGCGCTGGCTCAAAACGTTGCACAGCACGACGCCTACGAAATCCTCACACCCATCGGCCTCGTACCGCACCCGCTCATCGGTTCCGTGTGGGCCGCCAACCCAAGTGGCAAACCGTCAAAGTCATTGGCAAAGGTGATCTCACGCACCACAAGCACCACAACATTTGAGGTAAGCCTAAATTCGGGCCGCCCTCATCAAATCAGAATCCATCTGGCATCCATCGGCCATCCCCTGGTAGGCGATCCTCTGTACGGCTTAACCGGCCAGCCACTTGAAAATCTCCCCGGCCTCCCGGGCGATGGAGGATATTTCCTGCACGCCCAATTTCTGAAATTCCACCACCCCATCACCGGGGAACAAATCAATCTTGAGGCAGCTTTGCCGTCTGGATTCTCATTGCATCAGTAAGAGAATACCAACTCCAGAAAAAGCGGATCCGCGCCCTCGCAACACACGAAAATTCGGCGGTAAGGCAATTTGCGATTAAAGGCCTTGGTCTTATTAAAGATGCTGAGGACGCCGCATTTCTGGAACATCTTGCTGGCAACAGCGAGGATACTTATCTCAAAAAAATAGCTTTGGCCACGGCGCGAGAAATCCGGAACGCCAATCGCTAGCCTGGTCCTGAATAGAGTACCTCTGAGACTCTGAGCTTCTTGACTAGCGCCAACCGCCTTCGCGCTCATTGAACCGAACTGTGCTGAGCGTTTCCAGCGTTCCGGTCGAATCGTGGGCAAACCTTCCCTTACCCCAGAAACGGGCTACTTCGAGGTATGCAGATCAATTCGCAGCGCACCGAAGACAGCATTCGTTCCACTTCTCTTCAACTCTGAGTTTGATACCAACCTCCTCCAGGTCTTCTGGGAGCGGCTTGTCCGCGTGCCGCTTCCGCGGACATGCCACGCTTGAGATTGTCTTCAACAGCAAATTCAACATGCGAACACAACTCCTCATCGAGGTCTTCGTCGACCTCCTGTTTCCCTAAGAGCGCCGCAATGAGGCTGAGCAAAGTGCGAATCAAATCCATAGCCAACTCCAACTCCTTTTGAACACACTGCTTCGCGCTGACGAACGCGGCGCTCACTTATTCACTGCGCAGAGCCACAATCGGGTTCACTCTTGCTGCCCGGCGCGCCGGAATGTAGCTGGCGAGCGCGGCGACACACAACACCGCTAGCGATGCTGCGCCAAAGGTGATGGGATCGGTGGCCCGAACGCCGAACAACATACTGGAGAGGAGATGCGCCAGCGCGAATGATCCGGCCAGCCCAATCGTCACGCCAATCAACGCGAGGAACATTCCTCGATACAAGACCGAGCGCACCACGCTGCCGCCACCGGCGCCGAGTGCCATGCGAATCCCGATCTCGTGGGTACGCTGGAGCACTGCGCAGGAAACCACGCCATACACGCCCAGGCACGCGAGCAGCACCGCCAGCATCGCAAACGCGCTCATCAGCATTGAATTGAACCGCGGCGCCGCCACCGAATCTGCGAAGTATTGGTCGAAGGTCTTCACATGATAGACAGGCAGGTTTTTGTTCAGCGCGGTCACCTGCTGGCGGGCAGCGCTCACAAGGCTCGCTGGATCGTTTGCGGTGCGCACCGCAATGAACATGGTTTCGACTGGACACTGGGCTAAGGGCGCATAAATCTCTGGTGCGGCTTCAGTGCCAGGCCCGCTCTGCTTCATATCATCGATGACGCCGACGATTTTGCGCATCGGCAGCTCGCCGGGGCCATAACCATTGCCAATGCCTGGTCGCAGGTGCTTTCCTATCGGATCCTGATTGGGAAAGTAGACGCGGGCCAGCGTCCGGTTGACGATCACAACTGGCGTGGATTTTGAACCGTCCTGCGCGTTGAAATCTCTCCCCTTGACCAGGGTTGCGCCGACCGTATGAAAGAAACCTGGCTCGACGGCGTTGAAACCGGCCGCCGGCCGGGAGCCCATTGGGGTAGGTTGCCCGTCAATCTCGAAACTTGAGCCCATGTTGTCCCCCGTCAGCGGCAGCGACGCGGCCGCACTGGCCGAGCTGACTCCGGGGATGGTGCTGACGCGCGCCACAATTTCGCGATAGAACGCGGGGAGCTGCGCACTCGGGACGCCCGGCGGAGAATCGAGCTGGAACGTCAGGACATGATGAGGATCGAATCCCGGGTCCACTCGCGTAAGGCGCACAAAACTCTGCAGCAATAGGCCTGCGCCGAGCAGCAACACGACGGCCAGTGCAATTTCGCTTACGGCCAGCGTGGAGCGCAGACGCCCTCTCTCACTGCCGCCGGATCCGCGGCCGCTCGTCTTCAGTGAGTCAGTCAGACTCACCTTTGATGCCTGCAATGCGGGAGCCAGACCAAACAGGATTGCAGCCAGCAGCGACGCCATCACTGCAAAGGCGAGCAGGCGCGCGTCGAGGCCGATGGTGTCGAGCCGCGGAATGTCGGCGGGCATCAATTGAATGAGAAACCGGAACGACAGCAATGCCAGGCCAAGCCCAAGGCAGCCGCCCAACAGCCCCAGCACCAGGCTTTCGGCGAGCAACTGACATGTGACTCGGGCGCGGCTGGCGCCCAGAGCAATCCGGACGGCGATCTCATTGCGGCGCCCGCTTGCCCGCGCCAACAGCAGATTTGCGATGTTGGCGCAAACGATCAGCAACACGCATCCCACGGCGACCAACAGGACCATGAACGGGGTGCCGAGATCGCCGGTGAGAAACTGGAGTTCGGGCACGACGCGGATCGTGCGCGGCTTGTTTTCAGGATGTTCCTTGTTGAGCGCGCCGGCAATCGCCGCTAGTTCGGATTGCGCCTGTTGCACTGTGACGCCCGGCTTGAGCAAGGCAACGACGTCGAGATAGTGTGCGCCCCGCTGCGTGGTCATCGAGTCGGGGCCCTGGGCATCATAGGCAATGGTGGTCCAAAACTCGATGGGCTCTGCCTGAATCGGAAATTGAAATCCTCGCGGCATCACGCCGATCACCGTGAATCGCCGGTCACCGAGCTGAAGCACCCGGCCCACCACCGACGCGTCTGCCCCGAACTCCCGCTGCCACAGACCATGGCTCAGAATGACAGCGTCGGTGCCGCTTACCGCGCCCGGAGTATCCTCCTCCGGGCGAAATGCGCGCCCCAGTTCCGGCGTCACGCCCAGCAAAGAAAACAGCTGTGCTGAAACCACGGCTCCTTGAAGATGCTGGGGATCATGTGGCCCGATCAGGGTAAAGTCTTCGGTGTCAAAAGCGGCCATGCCATCGACAACATGATTCCGAGCGCGCCAATCCAGGAAATCCGGATAGGACGCAATGCCCCCCTGGCCGTTGGCGGCAACTATCGACTCGACTCGCACCAGGCGGATGGCGTTGGGAAAGGGCAGCGGCTTGAGCATCACCGCGTCCACGACACTGAACAGCGCTGTGGTTGCTCCGATGCCCAGCGCCAGCGTCAACAACGCGACGAGTGTAAAGCCAGGCGACTTGCGCAGCTGCCGTAGCGCAAAACGGATATCCTGCGCGAGTATTTCAAGCATCGGCAATCCGCGCTGCATGCGATAGGTTTCAGTGGTCTGCGTCATACCGCCAAACTCCTTGAGCGCCGCTCTGCGTGCCGCGTCCGCGGACATGCCACGCTTGAGATTTTCTTCAACAGCAAAGTCAATATGCGAACGCAACTCCTCATCGAGGTCTTCGTCGAGCCCCTGTTTCCGCAGGACTGCTTTGCAACGGCTTAGCAGAATGTGCATCCAACCCAAGGCTGGCTCCTAGTTTGAAGTGGCGAGAAAGCGCGCCATGGTGGAGTCGATGCGTTCCCAGTTCTCGGTCTCCTGTGCGATTTGCTTGTGGCCGCCGCGGGTGAGGGCGTAGAGCTTGGCGCGGCGGCCGGTTTCCGAGACGCCCATTCCGCATTGACTCACCCGCACGGCATCAGGCGAAGAAGAGCGGGATAGATGGTTCCCTGATTCAGGCTGAGCGTGTTCGCACTCACTTGTTCGATCCGTCGCGCAATGCCGTAGCCGCGCAGCGGTCCCGTCGACTCCAGCGTCTTCAATGCCATCAGATCGAGCGTTCCCTGCAAAACATCCGATCTGCTCTCCGGCACGTCTTCCTCCTGTTGGCTGTCCGCCTATAGATTGAGCCATGATCAGTAGAATGTCAACATATCTATTATCGAGATGATCCTAATTTCCGGGTTCGCGGTGATTGTGCGCCACGAGCACGAGAAGCTCGCAAGAGCGGACCCTGCGTAACTGTTTATCCGATGAGGGAAGGCCCCTCGGAACCGGCCGGTAGGAGCGGGTTCCAGACCACCTCTGGCGGCTGTGGTCAAAAGCCATGGTCGTGAGCGCGGAAGAAAAAGGCCCGGCGAGGCCGGGTCAGGTATCAGGCAAGAAGAGGACCGCAAGGAAACTAGTGTTGGAGTGTCGAAACCTATTAGACGATGTCAAAACCGCGGCGTGATTACTACTGCGGGACAAGCTCCGACGGAGGTGCACGGTATATCCCTCGCCTGTCCAATCCCAAACCTAGTGGACAATCCGCCGGTTGCCTTCCTTGCCGTAGAAGGCTGGCGCTTGTATCGTTGGCGCTGGACAACCAGCTTGTCATAATCCCGGATACTGGCGATGAACATCCCCTGAGGCTTGAGTTTCGAGCGAATCGCAGTGAGCGCCTCAACCGGCTTGTTTTGCAGTCAAATGCGGGAGCGCATTTTCCAAGGCAGCTACATCGAAGTGACGCGTCCCTTAGAGGATCACTATCGCAGACTCGACGAGTGTTGAAGGTGCGGGCACCATACTTTTTGACAGGTTGCGGGCGTGTGGTGGGCTACCCATCAGCTTAGCGCACGTAATCACCAAATTTTCCATACCCGGAAATACACCAGAGTTGGGTCATTGACGGATTGTTTGAATGCTAAGTCGAGGAGGAGCACGAGGGTGTTACAAAGGCTGAACTCAGCTGCGCGCTGATTCAGAGAACTACCCACGGAGGCTCCTCGAGACTTTATGTACTACATCGGACTTGATGTTCACAAGAAGGCGATCAGCTACTGCGTGAAGGATGCGGCCGGTCGCGTGTGCCAGGAAGGCAAGATTGGTTCAACCCGGCACGATCTGGATGCCTGGATCAAGACTCTTCCCCAACCCCGGATGATCGCCATGGAAGCGACGATCTTTACCGGGTGGATCTACGATCACCTGCTTCCGCATGCCGAGAAGGTGAAGGTGGCCCATCCGCTGATGCTGAGAGCAATCGCGGCCGCCAAACGGAAGAACGACACGATCGATGCCCGCAAGATCGCTGACTGCCTGCGCTGTGACTTGCTGCCGGAGTGCCATATGGCCTCGACTGAGATCCGGGACCGCCGACGCACACTGCGCTATCGGAACCTGGTGCTCAGGCAGGCAGTGACCGGCTTCGACGCTTGAGGACTGTCCCCGGCGTTGGTCCGATCACGGCCCTGACATGGGCCCTGGAGGTGGGGGACACTTCCCGCTTCAACAACATCAAGCAGGCCATCAGCTACTGCGGGCTGTGCAGCGCGGAGAAGAGTTCGGCCGACAAGGTGATGCGTGGGCCGATCTCCAAGCAGCGAAACAAGCACATCCAGCAGGTGTTGGTGGAAGCGGCCAGGCTGGCGCCGCGTTACAGTGACGAACTGGCCCTGCTTTACGAACGCGAACGACAAAGAGGCAACGGCAATCGGGCCACTCTTGCGGTGGCAAGGAAGCTGGTTACGTGGATGCTGGCCGTGGAGAAGCGCAACAAGGACTTCGTGCCTGCCGGCGACTTCAAACGAACCGCGGCAGCGTAAAAACTTTTCCTCATAAGGGAAAAACAAAAACAGGATCTATCGATGCGCAGGCTGCCAGGTCCCGCAGGTCACCGCCTGGGCGACGGAGGCGACTCCCGAGGCTCTCTTCGAATTGTTTCGGGACTGGCAGAGAACACAAACTCAATCTTCGGTGCGGACTCTTCGGAGTCTCAGACCGCAAATGGATGTCCGGTTCTGCTTCAAGCAGGAACCATCAGCCGAGAGGCAAACGTGCGCAGCCATCGATCCCGATCAGATCAAACGGCGCGCTCTCCAGCGCGCGTAAAGACAACTCGTGCTTTTCTGTTGACAAAGACTGGGTCGAAAATCCATTCGTCAGGCCGGATCTGCTACAGGTTCGACTCGGTAGCCAAGCATTCTGAGTTTCCGGATCATGGTTGCGGTGCGGCGTTGTTGGGACTGTTTCGAAACTGCAGGACCGCGTTCTTCATACGGAACGCAGTTATGCAGAATTATCCAGATCAAGTGACAGAGGCGATTCGCAACTACGCCGATCGTTTGGTTATGTCCCAGGCGCGGAACAAGACGACGATACAGGATCTCAAAGATGCTTCCTTTGCGCTTAATTGCGGCATTCGCAGCTTGATTGAGAATGCGGCGCATCTGGCGGTTGCCCTTGGGTGAGTGTCGGCTGCGGTTCACCTCCGCGCTCTCGTCCTTACCTGGGCATGCTCCTACCCACGAGGAGAGCTTTTTAGCTGACGCGAAAGTGGCTGCATTGGCACCAACTTCGGCGATGATCTGTTGCGCCGAATCTACTCCGAGCCCGGGGACTGCCGCGAGTCTCTCGACTGCATCCTGATTGCCCTGAAGCAGACTGGCGATCTCATGGTCCAGTTGACTGATCTGCTGCTCGACGAATTCGAAGTCGTCGAGCGTCAACTTGACCAGCCGGCGATAGACCGGGTTGATCTCCGTGCAGGCACCCAGAGCGTCGTGCAGTTGGGCCGGGGTGGCGCGCAAGCGATGATCGGCCAAGGCGGCCAGAGCCGCAGGATCACTTCCTCCATTCGCAAGCGACCGAAGCATACGACGTGCACTGGCACCCAACAGATCCGAAACCAAACTGGATAATTTGATATGGGCCTCTTCCAGCAGTGCCTCCAGTTGGTTCTGCAGACGAACCTTGTCGCGAGTCCGTTGATACCTGGTGCGGGTGAGTGTTCGCCACAGACGTTGTTCGGCATCGGGCACGAAGCTCAAGACCAGCTCCGCCGATACGAGCCGCTTCACCAAACGTTCGGCGTCTCGGAAATCTGACTTGCGCCCGCGGCGCCCGCGGTTAGACTGCGCCTGCGCCAGATGTAGCGTCCCTGACATCCGGCTTGCACCTTCACGACTCTGGCACTTCGCCTTCCAAAATCGCTCCAGTGCTTCCCATACAGGCTTCCAGTATTGCGCGGTCGATTCCATCACCACTTCCTCGACCTGCTGTTCGATGAGCCATTCCGACAGCACCTGTAACTGTTCAGGGTTGCTGCCGTACCAGCGTCGCTCAAATTTATACTCATCTTCCTCGACGTCCGCCACAACTACGGCCAGCTTCCTCTTGTGGACATCGATCCCCGCCACCCTGTAAGGCATACCTTCCTCCTGGCGGGAATGGAGAACGTGCCGGGCTTACATTAACCTGGGTCTCGGGCTATTGCCGCTCCCGTGGGGGAGAGACAACGCGCCATTTATTCGCTCAATCACGCACGCTCCGGATCAAACTTACATTCGGCTTTAGAAGCTCCACTGTCAAATCGATCTCGCCACTCCCAGCCGTCCTCAATTATTGCTTGGATCGCGGCGATTTTCATGGGATTCCGCGGGCCGGAGGCCCAACTCAACTTACATGGATGGCGGTGACTCGCCCGGAATCCGCAAAATCAGTTGTCTCCGTGACACCCAGTTGGTATCCAATTTATCCAAACGGCCCGGGTCAGTTTCCATTTCGAATCCCTGTCTAGTTGCGATTCAGCAGCGGTCAGGTTTCGCCATCAAAGCTTTCCAACCTGCCAGGCCAATCTCAAGATTGATCGAATTGGGCATTTTCCTATGGACATTCCAATGGAGCCGTGATAGCTTCTTTGGGATGTGCAAAGGAGTCATGAATGAGCGACAAGAAGTCGGACGTGCTGCAAGGGACACTGGACCTGATGGTGCTGAAGACCCTGCATGCCATGGGTCCTTTGCATGGTTTCGGCATTGCCCGTCGGATCGAGCAGTTGAGTGAAGACGTTCTGGAGCTCAATGAAGGGACAGTCTACACGTCTCTTGTTCGGCTCCAGCAGCAAGGTTGGATCGATTCGAAGTGGGGCATTTCAGAAAACAATCGGAAGGCGCGGTTTTACTCGATCACCAGGCAGGGCAAAAAACAACTCGAGCGCGAGACAGAGAACTGGGAGCGCATTGCGGGTGTAATCGGGCGCGTGCTGCGGCTGGAAAGGCAGGGATGAGACGATGCGATTTTTGCGATTGTGGGTGGCAAAGGCGAAGGGATTCCTGACGCAGGGGCAGCGAGATCTCGAGATGGATGCGGAGATTCACGCGCATCTGCATCTGCTTACCGAGCGCTACGTTCGCCAGGGAATGTCTCGCGACAATGCGGCTCGCGCCGCGCGCCTCCAGTTCGGCAACGTTACGCTGCTCAAAGAAAGACAGCGCGCGCAGCGGGGCTTTCTCTCTCCCGCCGAGTGGTGGGGAGATACTCGCTTCGCCTTGCGTATGTTGATGAAGAAGCCCGGATCGAATGCGGCCGTGGTGCTGGCATTGGCGCTGGGCATTGGCATGAATGCCGCCGTGTTCACCTTTGTCAATGCGCTTTTGCTTCGGCCACCGGCGGGGGTGAGCGCAACCGGAAACCTGCTTGAGATCTGGCTGCACAATCGCGCTGCGACTGGCCTGCAGAGCTACCTCCCGTTCACTTACCCCGACTACGCTTACTTCCGCGACCACAGCCGATCGCTGGGCGTGCTGGCATTCGATGGGGACGGCCACCCGACCATCTGGAATCGCTCCGGCGCAGGACAGGTCATTCAGGGCCAGCTTGTCTCGGGGAACTACTTCTCGGAACTGGGAGTGAACGCCATATTGGGCCGCGCGATTTCCAGTGGCGACGACCAGTTGACCGGCCCTCATCCGGTCGTCGTGTTGAGTCATTCCTTCTGGCAGCGGCAACTGGGCGCCGATCCGGGAATCGTAGGGCGGACGCTGGTGCTAAATGGCGCTGCATTCACCGTGATCGGTGTGGCGCCGGCTGGATTCACAGGAATGCTGGTCGCGACCGCACCGGACTTCTGGGCTCCATTGGCGACACAGGAGCAGTTCACGCACGACAAGGGCAGAATCAGCGACAGATATGGCAACTGGCTGATTGTCGTGGGGAGGCTTCGGCCCGGAATGGACAAGGTGAAGGCGCAAGCCGAGATGAACCTGCTGACCCGTCAGCTCGAGTTGGCTTATCCCGATTTCAACAAGAATCTTGATGCGGTGGTGTATCCCGCAACACTGGTGCCCGGACCTTATCGCGGCTACGTGAGCGCATTTACCGGGATGCTGCAGGCGGTGTTTGTGCTTGTGTTGTTGATTGCCTGCGCCAATGCCGCCAGCCTCCTGCTTGCACGCGCGCAAGGCCGGGTGAGGGAGATGGCGATTCGGTCAGCACTCGGGGCGGGGCGTGGACGCCTGATCCAGCAGATGCTGGTAGAGAGCCTGCTGCTTTCTTCGATTGCGGGCGTAGCGGGAGTCATGCTTGCGTGGTGGCTGGCGCGCATGCTGCTTGAACTCAAGCCGGCCAGCTTGCCCATTACGCTCGAGGTTCCAATGGACTGGCGGGTGCTGTTGTTTGCCTTGCTGGTATCGTTGGCGACGGGCGTGATCTTCGGATTGGTCCCGGCATTGCGCAGTGCTGCCGTTGACGCCGCTCCCGTGTTGAAGGAAGAAGGACAGACCGCCGGTCTTCGCAAATCGCGCTTGCGCAGTGTGCTCCTCATCGGGGAAATCGCAACGTGCGTGGTGCTGCTGGCGGGTGCGACGCTCTGCGTGCGCAGCCTGATTCATGCCAATTCCATCGATCCCGGATTCGATACACAACATATCGCCATTGCCACGCTCGATCCGGGAAGTCTTGGCTACAGCCCCGAGAAAGTTTCCGCATTCTACCGGCAACTGATGGATCACATTCTTGCGCTTCCCGGCGTTACCACGGCAAGTTATGCGGCCTACCTGCCGCTGGGAACTTCGGACGAGGTGACTTTTGTTGGGAAGCGCATTGGGAACGATCCGGACCGCAGCAGAACCGATGTGTTTCGCGTAGATCCGGGGTACTTCTCCACGATGGGGATCACCCTGCTGCGCGGCCGGGACTTCACGCAAAAGGAATCGGACAATTCCGCGCCCGACGCAGTGGTTGTGAATGAGGTGCTGGCGCGACAGCTCTGGCCCGGTCAGGATCCTATTGGCAAGCGGATCGCACTGGGCGATGCGAAGTCCACCAGTGAAGTGATCGGGGTGGCCAAGGTCGGAAAGTATCGCACACTCGGCGAGGGACCGATTGCGGTGGTCTATCGCGGCCATTTGCCGCCGTCGCGGACTCTTGTGATCCGGACTTCGGGCGATGCACGGCTTCTGTTGGACGCAGTGCGGCGTGAGGTGCAAGTGGTCGATCCTATGATGGCGGCTACGGACCTGGAGACGATCGGCGAATACATGGCGCTTCCCCTCTTCCCCGCGCGCACGCTTGGTCTGATGTTAGGGGCCTCGGGCATTTTTGCCGCAGTGCTCACGGCCATCGGACTCTTTGGAGTGATCGCTTACGTGGTCTCACAGCGTACGCATGAGATAGGCGTGCGCATGGCTCTGGGCGCGCGGCAGAACGACGTGCTGAAACTGGTGATGCGGCAAGGCCTGCAGGTGACCTCGATTGGCCTCTGCATTGGCTTGGCTGCGGCCTTTGCTGCTGCACGGCTGCTTGCGCCGCTGCTCTACGGAATTGGCGCGAACGATCCGGCGACGTTGGCTGGAGTAGCAATAGGGGTGACGGCTGTGGCAATGTTGGCCTGCTATGTTCCGGCCAGACGAGCAATGCGCGTGGACCCCGCAGTGGCACTGAGGTACGAATAGTCGAAAGATCGTGATTGAGCATCAATCAATTCAAGTGATTCAAGGAAGTCACTGACCCGACATGCGACCCTTCTTTCAAGTTGCGGCTGGGTTGTAGCCAAACCGGACATAACGGGTTTTTGGTTACTTCCTGTTTGCCGGCGACTCGATTATGACCTTATCGACGGGAGTGCTTCTGAATTCACACCAAAATCGCCAATGCATGTTTGATCGAATGCAGGGTTGGAAACGCGGTTGGGCCTGCCCGCGCGATTCGAGAACGCCCCCCACGCAGTACTCCCGACGGGCCAATTGAACAGGACGAATTCCATGCTCGGCAATCGCATTACCGATCATATAGTCATCCAGGCCGGGCCGCTTATTCAGTACTGAAAGCACTGCCGATCTTGGTTTGACAGGTCCTCATGGTGGCGAGGTGACGCGACACGGTTCCCATGCAGCGCCATTTCAGGCGATAACCGAATACGTCCCGGATCTTTGCTGAATCCGAAAAGCTGCTGTGAACCTTTTCTATCTACTCATTCGACCACGGTTTGCTTAATCTCAAAATCAGCGGTGAGAACGAGCATCGCTGGAGGGAATTCATATGAAACTGATTCTGGGATTTGTCCTCGCATTCGCGATCGGAGCGGTCTGCCGTTTGGCCAGGATTCCTTCTCCGGGGCCGAACGCGCTTCTAGAACCTGTCTCATAAATGGTTTTGTAAAAGGGCACGACTTTAGTCGTGCCGCAAACGTCGCGTAAATCGCTGGGCTTTAGCCCCTGAGGGACGCCTTTCGCGGTGCTAGACCATTTATGAGACAGCTTCTAGGCTCACTGCTGGTGGTTACGATGAGCGTGGGTTACATCGCGGCAGAGCGAGCGCTCGCGCGACCAATTCATTCTTCTCCTGAGTCTGCCCATGCAGTTCAGAGTTCAATCAATGGAGCAAAGTCATGCAGGTAATCGAATTCAAGGAGTTTGGAAATCCATCCCAACTGCATCTCGCAGAACGGCCCCTGCCACAAGCCGACGCAAACACCGCGGTGGTGCGTATCGAAGCCGCTTCAGTCAACCCGAGCGACGTGAAGAATGTTGCCGGTCGCATGTCGCAAACCACCCTTCCCCGGGTCCCGGGACGCGACTATTCGGGCGTCGTGGTCGATGGTCCAAAAGAGTGGATCAATCAAGAGGTGTGGGGCACGGGCGGTGATGTCGGATTCACCAGAGACGGCTCGCATGCCGAGTACATCCAGGTCCCTGTCGTCAGCCTGGTTCGCAAGCCCGAAACGCTCTCGCACGAGCAGGCCGCTAGTGTGGGGGTGACCTTTGTGACCGCATGGTGCGCCCTCGAATACGCAAAGATGTCGAGAGGGGAGACGCTTGCTGTGTTCGGAGCCTACGGCGGCGTCGGCGGCGCAGCCATCCAGATCGCGAAGCATCTCGGCGCACGCGTGATTGGAATTCATCGGGGAGGTCCCGAAGGCTCCACCCCTGCTGCGAACCTGGCCGACTTTCTGATCGACTCCCGTGATCCGGAGATGGGATCTCTGTTACGCGCTCATACCGCCGGGCGCGGAGCGGATGTGATTCTCAATGCCGCCGGGGGGCCGGTATTTGCGATCGCACTTGACCTGCTCGCGCATCGGGGACGGCAGGTGGAAATCACCTCTCCAACCGAGCGCCGCATGACGTTCGATCTGGTGAATTTCTACCACAACGAGTCACAGCTTTTTGGCGTCGACACACTCAAGCGAGATCTGACGGCCTCGGGACGCATTTTGGAAGAACTGCGGCCGGGCTTCGATTCCGGCGTCTATCAACCGCCGATTGTCTCAAAGACTATGCCTCTCGCTCAGGCTCGGCAGGCCTATGAACTGGTCGCGGGGGGCGAGCGCGGACGCGTGGTTCTGACGCCACGCTGACTCCTGCGGACCGACTGACTGGGGACTGCATATGAAGGGCTCAACCAATGTCGTGAATAACCGCGCCCCCATTGCGGCGAATGCCGGTCTGACCTTCAGATTCTGACCTCTTTTGCTTTGTCGCATTCCGATTGACAAATCGAAATACCCTGCCTGAATCGCTAGAATGAGAGCTAAAGGGCAGGAACCATGGCGGACGATGTTGCCGAACTACAGTTGTTCGTCGAAATCGTGCGGGCTGGAAATCTATCCGCTGCGGCGCGGGCACTCAACTCCTCACCGGCAGCCATGAGCCGCGTACTGACTGCTCTTGAATCTCGCCTTGGTGTGCGTCTGGTCACCCGAACCTCCAGATCCTTCGAACTAACCGAAGAGGGACAACTTTTCTACGAGCGGTGCGCACGCATCGTCGCCGATATTGCCGATGCAGAAGCCGAGGCCTCTTCAAAAGGGGCGACGATCAAGGGGATGCTTCGTCTCGGCGCCCCCATGGAGCTAGGCAGACGACTGGTCGCTCCGCTCATTACAGAGTTCAGAGAGAAGTTTCCAGATGTCCAGGTGCACCTTGTGCTGTCCGATTCCGGTCTGGATGTGATTGATGACGGCCTCGATGTGGCCCTTCGAGTCGGACTCCCGTCGGACTCCAGCGTGATCGCCAGAAAAGTTCTGACGGCAAAGCGTATCACCTGCGCTTCGCCGGCCTATTTCAAAGAGCACGGCACTCCAGCGAAGCCAGGCGATCTGGTGCAGCACGATTGCATCCGGCTGGTGCGCGGAAGGCGCGTGATGGATAAGTGGGTCTTTCAGGAGCAGGGGAAGCGCTTCGAGGTCGTTGTGAACGGAACGCTCACAACGACGAGCGGAGAAGTGGTTCACGACTGGGTGCGCGCAGGCAAGGGCGTCGCACTGAAAGCTGACTGGGATTTGCAGGCCGAACTCCGTGAAGGATCGATCGTGCCTTGTCTCAGCGATTACTGGTGTGATGAAATCGACGTGTTTGCACTTTGCGCAAGCCGCCGGCATCTTTCGCCCCGCATTCGCGCGTTCCTCAAATTCATCGCCGTCAGGCTGCCCCAAGCCGTTTCCGCAAACGATCGCGCTCCGAAGAAGCTCCGCGCGATCTAGCCGCGGAAACCAAACATCCCATAAGAAGCAGATCTTCAGCTGTGAAATATGGCGAGATCACAAGCGATGCCGAATACATTGCGGCGTCGCGCAGGCTTTTTGCGGCAGGGCATGCCCAATCGTTACAGCATGGCCCGATCGTTAGCTCCAAGTTTGTACTTGATGCGGCCACGCGGAAAGCAACGTTCTGGCGTGCGCCGATTAAGATCATGGGGAAATGAGATTCTCTTTATCGCTCTCCGGAGCTTCTGCAACCGTTGGACAACGACCGGGCCGGCGCGCTTCTTTGTCGCCCTCGTGATAGCCAGGATCGCCTCTTCACTTAACTGACAGACCTCTCCAATTCGATCGCGCGCGGAAAGTAGATGTTGTTCTCTAGATGGATGTGTCGATGCAGGTCCTGCTCGAATTCCCTCAAACCATCATAGAACGCATGAAAGGTTGGGCAAGCATCTTCTGGTGTTGTGAGGTTCCCGCTGAGGCGGCGAATTTCGGCAATGAGTGTACCCGCAGCATCGTGTTCCCGCGTCATCATCGCGATCGGATTCGCAACAGTGCCGAAGCAGCTATGTGGTCTGGGGGTTCCGATGGAGACTGACTGCTCCAGTCTAGCGATATAGGGAAACAAGACTGCTTCTTCCTTTGCAAGATGTTGAGTCAGTTCTTCGTCTAATCGCATGAGAGTGGTCGCGATCACCGGCAACTCCGGCTTCGTTGAGCCGTGACGACTGACGACTTTTTGAGCCAATTGGGCCACCCTCGGCAGTTCTCGTTTCACATATGCGTGGTGTGTGGCTACGATGTGTGAGCTCAAACTCTCCAATGACCTCCCGGTCCAGTTTTCGGCCTCAGTCCCGGGCTTCTTTTCTGCCGCTTCCAACGCGGCAATAACCATGTCAATTTCCAGATTTCCGGCAGCGCATGCCTCTGCAAGAGGCTTACGGCCGCCGCAACAGTAGTCGATTCCAAATTGTTCAAATATACGTATTGCGGTCGGCTGCTTCAGTGCGATTTCACGGACGGTTTGTGTGGACGCGGTCATTTCGATCTCCTTGAACCTCAACTTACAGGGATCGCTCTATCCGCCGCAGCGACTTTCGTCACTCGAAGTTCAATAAAGAGAGAACCCGTGATGTTATTTCCGGCGGAATCGAAATTCAGTCCCGATCGCAGCGATTGCATCGCCGTCCAGCGCCAGGCTTGCCCGAGCAAAAACGACCGTTTCCTCTGCTCGGATGTGGTCGGAATACAACTGCTTGAGGCGCGACGTTTCGGAATGCAGTTGCCGTGTATCCTCCGGATCTAACGTGCCTGATTCAATCCAGACTGAGTACAGCCGCTCGACCGAGCTGTGCAGATCGTTCGCCTCGCGATGGTCGCCCTCAAGACGATCAATCTCCTCGAAGGCTTTCGCATCGGATTTACGCAGTCGTGGAAAGAGGGATTCTTCTTCATCCGCTGTGTGGCGTTGCCCGCCAGTTCGGAAATACTGCAGTGCAGCCTGAATCGCGCCACGCTCCTCGTCGGCAAGACTCCTGCCCTGCGCGCGATCAACCACAACACAAAGGATGCCGAGGAAGCTCTCGATCCTTCTGTGGCAGTCTTTGAGCATGCCAATCGGGTCGTCAAACCCACTGTCAGGCTTTGCGCCAATCTGAATCGCCATCGCTTTCTCCTCTTTTCTTCCGTTCTGATGATTGTCGCCGATTCGAGTGCGATTACCGCTTTCAGGCGCTTCGAAAACATGAAGGGTGACCAGAGTCCTTGGCTGCGTCGCATTGGCGGGAATGGCATTTAACGACACCTCAGTCTTCAAGTCGAAGCGACCATCAGAGAACAGCGACCCCTACTCGACATGAATGATCTCCCGACAATGCCGTAGAATTCCCGGGTGACCGTTGAACGCACCGACCTTGCGACCGCCCTCGGGAAGACTCCCCTCTTGTCGAGCCTTACGCCCATGGAATTGAAGGCTCTTGCCGCACGAACCGTCCGTAAGCGATTCAATGCCGGAGAATTGCTCTTTTCCGAAGGCGAGCCGTGCAATGGCCTGCACATCATCGCGCAAGGCAAAATTCGCATCTTCAAGACTTCCATGAGCGGTCGTGAACAGGTACTTGCAGTGAATATTCCGGGCGAGTCAGTGGCGGAGTTACCGGTCTTCGATGGGGGTCCGTTTCCGGCTTCCGCGGTGGCGATCGAGAATGCGGAAATTGCATTCATTTCGCGGCGTGATTTTCAGACGTATTGCATGGAGCATCCTGAAGTCGCACTCAAAGTGCTCCAGGTTGTGGGGGCCCGGTTGCGACGCCTGGTGGGAATCATCGAGGAGCTATCGTTTACGACGATCCGCCAGCGCTTAATCTCCGCACTCCTCAAACTCGCCCAAAGTGACGGCAGGAAGAGCGTTCGCGGAATCGAGTTCCAACTGCCGGCAACCCATCAGGAACTTGCCAATCAGCTCGGTACTGTGCGCGAGCTGGTTTCCCGCAATCTCATGCGTCTTCAGGCTGAAGGACTCTTAGAGGTGGACGCGCGACAGATCGTCGTGAAGGATCTCGACGGCTTAAAGGCCCTTTTGGAGACAACGTCTTAGCGTTGAACATTCTAAGCACTTTCGTCGTAGCAGACTAGCTCAACCTGATTCCCTTCGGGATCAGTAACGTAAAGCGAGCGCCAATGCGCCCATCCGTGCGTTGTGACTTCTACCGTGAGACCTAATGCCTCCAATCTCGCCCGTTCGTCCGCAAAATCAGCCAGAGCTATCTCGAACGCGATGTGGTCGATGGTGGTAGTTGCCGCATCCGTCCCACGATAGCCGAGGGTCCTGGAACGGTCGAATAAGGCGAAGACTTGAGTGTGACCGCCATAGCCCTCCGCAATCTTGAAGAAGGCGCAGTCTGCAACGCGGTTTATCAAAGGCAAACCGAGGATTTCTTCATAGAACTTCTGCATCGATCCAAGATTGTTGACGCGGAGTGCGATCTCGCCGATACCGCGTACCGCCGTGCGCTCCTTATTTCCGGTAAATGAAACCATGACGAACCTCCTGAGCCAGAAGTCCCTTCCTCGATTATGGAGTCATCATCCGAAGAAACCGTTGTCCGTTGGAGAATCGTTCTTTGCCAAGTGGACCTACTTTTCAAAGGTCGTTTCTTCTCCTGGATGCGCCCACACATAAGTGGCTCCCAGCCACGAACGGCCCGGACTCGCGTCCTCAAGATGAGGAAGGAGTGCCCACATTCCGATCAGCGCCAGACCAACAAGGTTGGGGAACAGCAAAGGAGCCATTGGAGGAGCGCCATTGACCAGCTTGTCGAAGAGGTCGTGACCCGGCTCAACAAGGTTTGCCTGGATGTGAAACCAAAATCCCAAGACACCGACCAAGGCCTGCGTCAGCATCACGATCAGGCACACATCCATAAATCGCCGCGTCACGGTAAGTAATAGAGGAACGATCAGGAAGCCGGTTGCCAGAGCTGATGAAATGACAGGGATCCATTCCGTCTTCGCAAAGAATCCATTTGACGCATGATCGGTCAATGACAGTACAAAATTTCCAAAAAATCCGCCTAATGCCAAAAAAATCACCCACCGCGCCCACTCTGCACTACGCGCGGCCACCATCCGATTCATCAAAAGCAGAAAGCCCAGTCCTGTATACGCCAGAGGCGCCGCAAATGGCGCCGCATAAGTGAGACTCTTGAGAGTGCGATCGAGAAAGAACCGGCTCTCGAGATGGAAGAGAACGCCGCCCAATCCAACCAGGACAGAAAGCCACCCGATCATATAACCAACATCGCGCCACGGTGCTTCAAAGCGCCCAATCCAGCGCAAACCGATCATGAATGCCAGAACCGCTGGCGCTGCGATGGAAAAGTAGAGAGGAATGTACTCCGCGGTTTTCTGGAAGTGGTTCACCGAGTGGGCAATGTAAATGTCCGCAGCGAGTATTGCCAGATTCGTGGTCACAAAGAGTTCAACCCAAAGCTGAGGATCATGCGCCCACCGAAGGCGGCGGTCTGCGACCATACTTTGCAATCGAACCAGCAACCTACTTGTGGGCATGCTCCCTCCGCAGTTCATCGGCCTGGTGTTGAAGTTCAACAGTCTTTGAGAGCAGTTCATAATTGCCGTGCCACTGCACGAAATCGGCCCCACCCATAAAAGCTCCATGCTTCGATGTTCGACCGTCGTAGTGCCAGAGGTTGAAGTATGTAAAGTCGATGGTGTGCGTGAAGGGTGGTCCAGAGAGTGATCCATCTTTGCGAAGGCCATCCATGATCGACTTGGCGGCAAGAATCTTGAAATTGGTGCTTTGGACAACATCCTCGCCTTGACTGTAAACCCGGTCGACCAGTGCCTGCGTATGGCACTGAGTGCAGACTTGCTTCATGTTGATCTGCGCCTGCAGGAAGTTGGGACGATGGGTTGTGACTGCGTCTGCGAGGTACCAGCCAAGCCGGTCAGACGGGTTGTGAGTCACCTTGAGGCCGTTGATGCCGCTCATGTGGCAGGTGGCGCAGGTGGGTACAAACATATCCCGCGTCGTAAGCGTGCGCGGATCAGCCTTGAGGTTGAGCAGATTTCTCTGCGCCGCGAACATGACCCCATGCTTTGACTCGTTGTAAATTTCGATCTGCGAGTGATCGGGACCCATGTGGCACTGGCCGCAGGTGCTCGGAAGGCGCGCGAGTTCAACGGAACTCGTGTGGCGGGAGTGGCATTGCGTGCATGTCCCAATCGTTCCGTCGTCATTGGGTTTGCCGACGGCGTGGCATTGTTCACAACCGGAAGTGGCTGCAGGGTGCCCTTCCGGAAGCACCAGCGGATTCGGCGGCCGCTTTGTGCCTCCTGGTTGAAACTGTTCGCTGAAGGAAACCTGCTCAGGACTTAGTCCTTTTTCACCGTGAACGGCGGCCCAGCTCGGAGCCGCGTGGCGGCTGCGCAGGAACTCCTGATAGATGCCCTCGTGGCAGGAACGGCAGTTTCCGGCGGTCAGATGGGTACTGATGACAAATCCGTGGTGATCAACTTTCGTCTGGTTGGGGGCCGGCTGATGGCAGTCAAGGCAATTGACGCCTTTTTTTGCGTGCGCGGACATCTCGTATTCATGAACGACTGAGTATTGAAGCCTGGCGTGACATTCAGCGCACTTTCCCGATGCCCGGACGAAATCAGCGGTCGGCTGTGCCGTTTCAACGCTCGGACGTTGGCGATTGATCAGAAATGCAGACAAAATCAGCCCAAATGCGATGACAACAGCCAGAAACACCGAACGAAATGACATGCCTTGCAACCTCCGAGGAATATCGACGGCAGCGCCAACTCAAGAATGGCGTTTTGTAGTCATTGAAATGGTATCGGCAACTTTAGCAGGAACGGTCGATGATTCGCATCAGCCTTTCAATGAAATCTCGCGATCCATGACACCGTCGCCGAACCTGACCCGCTTGTTAAGCAGACGCAAGGTCTCGAACCACTTCGGTCTCAATAAAACATCGCGGTCGCGGCCGCCCCCGCCCTTGTGGATATGAATGACCATGCGTTCGCTGTCGATCTCGGAGACCTTAAGACGGCATAGTTCTGAGCAGCGAATGTCGGTTGAGTAGACAGTCAACACCACGGTGCGGCGGCGAGTCAGGTTCTCCGCTCAATCACTCACCTCTTCTGGACTAAGCACAACGGGCAATTGCAAAGGGAGTTTGGGAAGGAGGCTTCCGAGACTCATCTTCGGCAGAAGATGCGGGATGAGATCCGGTGTCGCTGTGGCGTTGTTGGTGCGTTCATTCTTGAGGCGCGGCAAGATTTTGTCAGGCGAAAGAGATGGGCCGCATTCTGGCGTCCCTGCGAGGGCCAGCCCGCTTTCCGTTTGCCTGGTTGAGCGAAACGCTGAAACCGGGCTGGCCCCATCTTCTTTGTTTGACGCTGCGTAGCTCAGTCTCCATCTCCAGAGTTCACGACCGGCTTCGCCAGGTAGGCGTGAGATTCACTGGGGTTGCTCTTCAAAGCTGCAAATCCGATGATCTCGCCTTTGTCGTTGATGGAGCATGCGGACTCCAGGTACAAAGCGGAGTCTTGAGGAACCAGGGTATTCATGTCGGTTGCGGTTCCATTGCGCCAGAGCACGGCCCGCGGGCTGAAGCTCGCGCTGATGGACACCCCCAGCACCAGGCCGTTGTTGCTGATGGCGATAGCAGAGCTGTACGAGTCACCGGCCAGTGTTCCGAGATCGGTGATGTGGCCCTGCTGCCAAAGAAAACCATGAAAGCTTGCGTCGCCGGTGGTGTCTGAAGTTCCCACAACCTGCCCGCGATCGTTCAGGCCGGTAGCGTAGATCCCGGCAAACCTCCCATCTCCGCCAAGGTTGCCCAGGTCGATCGCGTTGCCGTTCCGCCAGAGAACAGCATGAAGCGGCGTGAGATTGTTCTGCTCAATCGTATTGAACGGTCCGCAATTTCCGCTGGCGCCCACAGCCTGGCCGAGATCGTTGATCGCGAACGCAATGCCGTCCGGATCGCCATCAACGGTCGCGAGCTCCTGGAGCCGCATCTGCGACCAGGGGAAGGGTTTCATCCAGATGACCGGCTTGAACTCGATGGTCTGCGGCGAAACGGATGCGCCCGGACATGTCGAGTCGACTTCGCCGTTTTCCGCCGTTCCCGCGACCATTCCAAGGTCGTTGATCTGTGAGTGCTGCGCCGTTGCTGCCCTCCGTGCCCGCGCTGTTCCGCAGTCTCGGGAGCTCGACCATCGTGCCGTTTTGCCACAGAAAGGGCACGCAGGTGTTGCCGCTGTGGGTGAGACCGAGCGCCGTGGATCCGCAGAAGTCTTCGCCATTCGGATCCGGGGTTTGCGTGTCGGCTTGCCCTGCTGCCTGCCCCCAGATGTTCACACCGAAGGCAACGCTGTTTGGCCCTCCGAGTCCGGGGCTGCTTATGACCTTCTTGCTGGTTCCTTCCCACAGGACAGCGTGCGATACCCATTCGGCGGAGTTGTTGGGGTTGGCGAGAACCGTCTCCCCGCTGACCAGCCCATTGCCGCTGACCGTAAATGGCTGGCCCTGCGACCACGACGGGCCCACCGGCCCCAGGTCGACGACGGTGTACTGCGGGGAGTTCGTGGATTGTGCGAGTGCGCAAACCGGCGCTGCCAGCGTGGCCAGGGCCAGACTTAGCCGCGCCAGGCGCGGCCACTTCGGTGCGAATTGAATGGATGTCATTTTCCTTCTCCTGTTTTCGGGACCGTAGGTTTCGGGGTGGGAAGTCTGCGAGCGTCCTCGGATTCGAAGCACCGCAGCAGCGAGGTAAGGCAGATCTGAGCTGGACCGCCGTCGGGACTCCAGAGATGGAGCTTGCCGGCTGCCAGCCAGTCTCTTAAGAGGGTGGAAGGGATGTCTTCGCCAAGGCTGTCGCCCTCCAGCGTCATCGCTTCCACTTCGGCGCAACAAACAGGGCACCAGGTCACGATGGTTTTGCCCCTGCGCACGACCAGCAGGCTTTCGGTTTCAATCGTGATCCTTGTCGTTTTCACCACCATGGCACTCTCCGATCCGCCCATCGCTACTGCAGCGGCTTCGATTGAGCGCATCCTGCGCGAATCAGGCCGCGAAAAGTCTTCAATGCGCGGTTCAATATTTCTCAATGAGTTTCAAGAGGCGCTTCGAGGCAACAGATGCAAGGAGTTACGACGGATCGAGGGGCAATTGCCGGAGAAGATTCAAGGAGCGGTAGAGACTGTGGTAGATTGCGCTTACGATTAATCGGCCCCGGTGACGGGTGCGTTCTCGCCTCTTCGAGCTGCTGGCTCTTCAACCTATGGCTACGGAACCCAGGATCGTTTACGAATTCGGGCCGTTCCGCATGGACCCCGACAAGCAGATCCTGCTCCGGGGAAACGACCCCGTTCCGGTCACACCCAAAGCCTTCGAGACGCTGCTCGCCCTGGTACGCCGCAGCCGCGACGTGGTCTCCAAGGAAGAACTCCTGAAGGAGGTCTGGCCGGACTCGTTTGTCGAGGAATCGAACCTGAGCCAGAACATCTTCCTGCTGCGCAAGGCGCTGGGAGACACCGCGGAGAACCGCCAATATATCGTGACGCTGCCGGGACGAGGCTATCGATTTGCGGCGACGGTTCGCACGGTTACCGAGCAAGGCGAAGCCCTGGTGGCCCAGGCACGGACACGCACACAGATTGTGATTGAAGAGAACGAAGCGGAGACGGACCAGGCGTTGAAGGCGCTTCCGATTCCGCAAAAGCCAGGAGCGGGCCGGAAATTCCTGCTCTCCATCGGCAGTTGTGGCTGTGCTGCTGGCGTTCGGCGCATTCCTTCTCATTCGAAATCGCCAGCCTGCAAACCTGGGCGAGAAGGACTCCATCCTGGTCGCCGATTTCGTGAATACGACCGGAGATCCTGTGTTCGATGACACTCTGCGCCAGGGCATGGAGGTGCAGTTGGAGCAGTCGCCTTCGCTCAGCCTGGTCTCGGAAGATAGCATCCGGCAGGCGCTTGGACTTATGGGAAAGTCGCCGGATGCTCGCCTTACTGGGCAGACCGCTCGGGACGTGTGCGAGCGCACCGGCAGCTCCGCCGTTCTCGAAGGCTCCATCAAGCCTCTCGGCAGCGAGTACGTACTGGACCTCCGGTCAGTCAACTGCCGCACTGGAGAGAACATCGATGACGAGCAGGTCCAGGTTGCGCGGAAGGAAGACGCCCTGGACGCGGTCACCAGAATGGCGCGTGGCTTTCGCGCCCGCGCGGGCGAATCGGTGGCCGCGCTTGCAAAGCACGACACTCCGCTGGCCGACGCAACCACGCCATCGCTTGAGGCCTTGAAGGCCTACAGCCTGGGCTGGAAGGTCGCGGCCTCGCAGGGAGGTGAACCTGCCATACCGTTTTTTAAACGCGCCGTGGAAATCGACCCGAGCTTCGCATTGGCTTACGCCTCACTGGGGTTGATGTATGGCTCTACAGGGTCTTCGCGAGCTGGCCACGGAGAATGTCACACGGGCATATGAGCTACGCAGACCGGGCCAGCGACAAGGAGCGGTTTTTCATCACCGGCTACTACTTTGGACGAGCCACCGGAAATCAGGAAAAGGCGCAGCAGGTCTGCGATGAGTGGGCGCGGACGTACCCGCGCGAGTTTCTTCCCCATTCTTTTCTCGCTGGGTTTGTCGACCTCGTACTCGCCAATTACAAAGGCGCCGTCGAAGAGGCGCAAAAGGTCATCGAGCTCAACCCGGACGCCAGTCTTGGATATTATCTGCTCGGCTACGACTTGATGTACCTGAATGACCTTCAAGGTGCCGAGAATACGGTCCACATGGCAGCGGAGCGCAATCTCGACCAGGTGCGCATGGCGACGCTCCGTTTTGACCTCGCCTACATGAAAGGGGATGCGGCAGGAATGCGGCGCGAGGTGGAATGGGCCCAGGCCCACCCCGAAATCAAGGATTGGATATTGGATCGCCAGGCCTTTGCGGAGGCATCGGAAGGCCGGCTGAAGAATGCAATCAACCTGTCGCGGCACGCCGTCGCATTGGCGCTGCAAGGGGGTAAACGCGAGCAGGCGGCTGTCTTCGAAATCAGGGCAGCTCTGTGGGAGGCATTCTTCGAGAATCCCATCGAGGCAAGACGAACTGCCACAGCCGCCCTGGCTCTGGCCGGCAACCGCGAGGTGAATTATGGCGCGGCTCTTGCCCTGGCTCTTTCTGGCGACTCAACTCAGGCAGAGAAGCTCGCGAATGATATGGAGAAGCGCTATCCGGAAGACACCTCCGTCAGGTTCAGCTATCTGCCGGTGATCCGCGCAGTTGTGGCCGTGCAACATGGCGAACCCTTGAAGGCGATCGACGCGCTGCAGCCCAGCGTACCTTACGAAATGGGTTCGCCGCGCAGTAGCCAAACCGGATTCTTCGGCTCTCTCTACCCCGTCTTCTTCCGCGGCGAGGCACTCCTGGCGGCGCACAAAGGTGCGGAGGCGGCGAACGAGTTTCAAAAGATCCTCAGCCATCGCGGCATCACAATCGGTGATCCTGTTTTGGTGTTGGCGCACCTTGGCTTGGCGCGGGCCTACGCCCTGTCAGGGGAATCCACGAAGGCTCGGGCCCAATACCAGGAGTTCTTCGCGCTTTGGAACGGTGCGGATCCCGATATCCTCGTCCTCAAACGAGCGAAAGCGAATTCGGGACCCTCCGCTGATTCAGTCCTCAATCCGGCCGATCCGGTCAACGTCGGCTCAACTTGTACCGCGCCGGACACCGCCTTCATTGCGGTATTACAGGATGTGGACGATCACGGGAACGCAACGAATGTCACAGCGGGCTATCTTCGCGCTGGCGTAGATGAAGCTGCCAGCAAGCCCGGCGCTCCCGTTCTGTCGTGTCGAACCTTCGAAGCAATACCTATCGGTGAAAAAGTCACGCACCGAATCCCCCTTGTGCCCAACTGCCAACGTTTTCGAACCGGCCACACTATTCGTTTACATTTCGCAACGGATGATCAAAGGAAGGACAGCCCCGCGCTACTTGAGTTCAGACATGCCTCGGTCGGGACCAATTCATTCAATACTGTTCTATCCTCATCTGTTCAGACACTCTGGGGCCGATCGCTTGAATCGTTCCCCCCATCGACGCGGTCATCAATGGAGCCCGGTGATGCTCGTGGTGCGTATCTTCGTTACGACTTCATGATATCGCTCATCGATCTCACAATCTCCGATAGCTTTCTGTGCGCCTCCTGATCTTGAGATGGACTCACCGGATTAATAAATTCGTCGCTACCGTAGCGGATTCCGTTCATCACTTCTCGATCTCCGTCCAGCAGTCTCTCTGGATAGCGGCCGATGTAAGCGGGATCTTTCAGAAAGACAGCAACAAAATCATTCCAGGTATCCTCTTTCTGCAAGCCTATGAAGGACTCCAATAGCACTACGCGATAGCCATTTTTTCGTCCCCAGTTCTGGAGGGCGATGCCGCTGTCCGGGTAAAATCTCCAGCAATCGACCGGATGCCGATGGAACGCCCCATTTGAAGGTGCATTCAGGTAGAAGATCCCTTCAGGTTTCAGAATCCTGAGAACTTCATTGAAACAAAGCCAGAAGAACTCGGAATGTTCGAAGCACGAGGAACTGATGCAGACGTCGACGGTGTCGTTCTTCAATGGAAGAACATAGGGATCATCGATTACGATGTCCACGCCCTTTCCACCGACCGTATCCAGACCCAGATAGATGCTGCCGGGCGGTGCGACCGATCGCAGCGAGCCGTTGATATCGAGCGCTCCGATCTCCATGATCGTGAGCCCCTCGGCACCGCGAGCATAGAGATCGAAGAATCTCCTTCCGTATTCCATTGCGGAACCATGCACGCGATTTCCACTCCTCAGTCTGCCGATGCAAATCTCGCCGATACATTCCCGAATGTAAGCGGCAGAAGTCTCTCGGTTCTTCACAATAAAGCGTGAAATTGCAAGGGCCATTAGTGTAACGCGGTGAATCGTAAACGGAAACGCTTCTTTCCGTCTCGTCACGAGATTTGTGCTAGTATTTCGACTCTGGGGGACCGGCTTCTCACGCGCTCAGCCTCCTCCGAAAACAATGGCTGAGTTCTTCTCCAGTTTTCAACTTGTCAGACGGGTTTCTTCGAACCATGAATCTCGCCATCTGCGCCGTCTTCATAAATGAGGCACCGTATCTACGCGAGTGGATCGAGTTCCACCGGCTGGTGGGCGTCGAAAAATTCTATCTATACCAGAACAGGTCAGAAGACGATTGGCAGTCTGTCCTGCAGCCATACATCGCCGAGGGGCTGGTCGAGGTTACAGACTGGCCTCGTCGGCCTCCTTGTCAGATCCAGGCGTACCAGCACTTCATCAACAAGCATCGAGGAGAGCCGGGGTGGACGGCATTTCTTGACTGCGACGAATTTCTCTTCTCGCCGAGCCTTGCCACAGTAGGCGAAGCAATCGAAGCTACTGCGTTACCGGACGGGGGCGCGATCGGCGTTAACTGGATGTTCTTTGGGGCCTCAGGCCAGGAGACGCCCACGCCAGGGCTGGTCATCGAACGCTTCACGTTGCGCGCCGCGGACAACTTTGAACCGAATCGCCACATAAAAACCATCGCCCGCATGGATCGCGTCCAATTGGCAGGACCCAATTCCCACCAGATCAAAACCAGCGGCGGGACCTTCAGTGAATTGGGCCATCAGCTCACGGGCCCATTCACCCCAGCTCCCACCCATACCCGGTTGCGTATCAATCATTACCACACCAAATCCCGCGAGGAGTATCTCCGCCGCATCGCCAGGGGCAACGCGGATGGAACGCCATCTCGATCGCCGTCTGAATTCGACGGCTACCAGGCAGCCGATGTCGACGATCGCACAATCTGGCGCTTTCTGCCGGCTCTCAAGCATCGGCTCGAATGCCCGCCGTCACCCGCCCACGATGGGCAACCGATTCCGCATTCGCCGTACTCGCTTTACGTTCCGCCGCAGCCCGTGACACACCGCATTCTGCCTCGCGAATTTGGGTCGTTCCGCAACTACCACGACGGCGAGACCATGCTCGTCTGCGGCTGCGGTTCGTCGTTACCCTCCGTCATCTCGCCCGAGAGATTCCCCTCCATCGGTGTCAATGATGTCGGCCGGCTCTTCGATCCCGACTACCTGGTGGTGATCAACCCGAGAAGCCAGTTCTCCGGTGACCGATTCAAATATGTTGAAGCCAGTCACTCGCAGGCCATATTCACGCAGCTCGACCTGGGCATTTCGCACCCGAATATTGTTCGCTTCAAATTAGGCAGACGCGGCGGCACCGATGTCACCGACGCAAGTTCGCTCCCCTACACGCGCAATTCACCTTACCTCGCGCTGTGCCTGGCGCTGCATATGGGGGCGAAGCGCATCGGCCTTATCGGCGTCGATTTCACTGAGCATCATTTCTTCGCATCGACGGGCCGTCATCCCCTCGCCGGTGAACTCAACCAGGTTAACAACGAATACACAGCACTCGCGCAGGCTTTCCGGCAGCGGGGCGTTGATGTCTTCAACCTCAGCGCCGAGAGCCGCCTGACAGCATTCCCGAAAATCTCGCCGGAGCGGTTCGCTCGCTCTTCGCTGGTTTCGACAGCGGCCGCCTCCGCGGTAAACGGAAAGAAGGTCTTCTTCGTCAACTACCGTTTCCTTTCCTGCGGCGAGGTTTTTTCCGACGGACTGCAGAATGCTGCTGAGGACCTCGGCATCGAATCTGCATCCGCAGGCTGGGACGCCCCGGCACTGCCCGCCAAAGTCGAGGAGTTTGCGCCGGACCTGCTCTTCGTTGTTCACGGGCGCAACTACAGCCAGCGCTGGAAAGGCTCGCTCCATCTGGGCCGTCGCTCCGCCGCGTGGCTGCTTGACGAACCGTATGAAGTGGACGACACGAGCCGGTTCGCCCAAATCTTCGACACTTTGTTTATCTGCGATCCCTCCACCACCCATCGCCACAAGAACGCGCACTTCCTGCCCGTGTGCTACGATCCTGCGACCTATCATTACCATCCGCGCCCGCGCGAACATCGCATCGGCTTTGTCGGCGGCGCCAATCCTGCCCGCGAGCGGATGCTCCAGGAACTGGAGCGGCGCGGGCTTCTCTCTTACGCAATCGGCGGTCCCTGGCGATCACCTGAAGTGCGCAGGCTTTCACCATCGCAAAACATCCCGGCAACGGAGACGGCGAAGCTCTACCAGAAAACGCAAATTATCGTAAATGTCTTTCGCACCGAGCATCACTTCAACCGTGAAAAGATCTCCGCTGTTTCAATGAATCCACGCATCTACGAGGCGCTGGCATGCGGGGCGCTCGTAGTCTCAGAGCGGCGTCCTGAGATCGAGCAGTTGTGCCCGGAACTGCCGGTCTTCGACGGCCCCGAAGAGATGACCGCGCTCGTCGAAGGCCTGCTTGCCGATCCGGTTCGTTTCGCCGCGATCCGTAAGGCCTGCATCCGACGCCTCGCCGGCCACACTTACGCACACCGGCTGTACACCGCCTTCACAGCGGCAACCGGCGGCAACACTGCGCCCAAGTGGATCCCATCATCGGCAGTTGCTTCTCCCGCGGCATCGCCTGCATCGCAGTGTCCGCGAGTCGATGTTCCGGCGCGCCCAGTGGCTGTTGTTGCCGGTTGGGAGGTTGATGCTGCGACCGTGGAAGCAGGCGACGAGTTGCTTCTTCGCGCACGCAGATCGCCCGCGCCAGGCAGTGAAGAGGGTCTCATTGGAAATGAGAAATTCGCCGGCGTGCATCTGAGCTTTGAAATGCAAATCGAGCGCGGCGCTACGTTCATCGCCAAGATTCACCAGGCCGAACAGCGCAACCAGGCCTCGAATTCCTACCACCTCATGATCACTGACGCGAACGCCTACGTGGCGCGCCACAACCACGTTTTTCAGTCGTTCACCATGCAGGAGAATGCATGGCACGCCGTAACCATGACTTGGTGCAGCGGACGGCTTAAGGTAATCGTGGATGACCGGATCGAATGCCAGGTCGAGGACAATCTGCTCACTTCCGGCTATTGTTTCCTCGGCATCAAGTCAGGAACCGCGCAGGTGCGCAATTTCGCCGTTGCCGTGCCGGCGCCTGGCGAAGACGAGCCCAACGAAGCCGCTCCGCGGCCGGATCCGGTGATCATTTCCAACTGCGATCAGCTCTTCGATTCCGGGTCGGCCGCCGGTCCCGCGAATGAGCCCGCCGTCAGCATCGTCACCACGGTTTACGATCGCGTTCGGTGTCTCGAAGCCTGCCTGCAATCCGTGCAGGACTTAACCTTTCCGAACTACGAGCACATCATCGTCGCAGATGCTCCACCTTCTTCGGTCCTCGCGCAGATTCGCACCCTGGTCGAGGAGAATCACGACGGACGCCATCGCCTGCGCCTCGCGACCCTGCGCTCTCGTGCTAATAACTGGGGAATCGCCCCCGCTGTCGCCGGCATATCGCTCGCCGCTGGCAAATACGTCTGCTTCCTCTCCGACGACAATGGCTACAAGCCGGAGCATCTTGAAAGGCTGGTCGCTGCTCTCGACAAGGACCCCACCCTGGGGTTCGTCTACAGCGGATGCCTCTATGACGGCCGGATGACACTTAACTCCGCGCCGCCATCCTACGGCCGCATCGACCTCGGTCAGTCTTTGTTTCGCCGCGAATTGTTCACACGCCATTTTGGCGATAAGCTTCCCTTTCACGAGCTTGCATGGGATTGGAAAATGATCCAGCACCTCCTGCAAAACCGCGTGCGCTGGAAGCACATCGCCGATCCTACGTTCATCTTCCGACTCGCCAAGTACCCGCAATTCTGGCCGTCGGCCCGGCAAAAGAAATTTACAGGCTTGCCAGTCTGAGATCCTTTTGGAAATTTCCACTGCGTCTCAGAAGCGTTTCTCTGTACGATTCACCATCGCGCGTGGTATGCTCACTGCGTTTTTCAGGCCCCGGCTGGAGCGCCTCTATCATTCACCGGCGGCCAGCTCCCTATCCCTCATCCTCAGAAGCATGGCTCGCTGTCCCATGGAAATTTGCATCGCAGCCAGTACTGAAGCTACGCAGTCATCCCCCTCCGCTTGAGGACGGCGCCGCATGAGTGCACCTGGTCCGCTCGGCCTTTACGACCTGCTCGCCCCGCAGTTCCTGCTGGGCTTCAACTTCCCTGCCTACATCGATAAATATCTCTCGCTGCTCTCCGTTTCCGATTTCCAGTCGACGAGCGATGACAATGCGATTCTCTACACCGGAACCGTTTACTTTCCTTCGGCTCCGGGCGAGCCGCCCGTACTGCCGCAGCATACCGATCCCAGCGGCGCCATCTTCGACTTCCACGACATCAACTTCCGCTTCCGGCTCTTGATCCCGCGCGCCGCGAATCACACCATCAACAACGACATCAATGACATTCCGTCGCTGGTCTTTCCCCCTTCGCTGCAGCCTCTCAAAGACAACGTCTTTGGCAGTTCGGGGTCGCCCTCCGGAGTCAGCGACGCACCGGGAATCGCGTTCGAGTTGGATTTGCTGCTCACCGTGCTCACCTTCCATCTCGGCCCACACTGGCTGCCCGCGATTCAGAACGCCGACTTCACCATCTCGCCCAATCCGGGGTCACCACCCAAGACCGATGTCCGCGTCCTGCTGCCGCAGATCCTACTCAAGTACACGCAGGGCCAGGACCTCACTCAATCCGTCGACTTCGAACTCGCGGCATGGGGCGACCCCGGTTTCGACGCTCCCAACGATCTCTCCGAAGGTCAGCTTGCCACCATGGATCCGCCCTTGGCCATTCACTCTTCGGGGCGTGTTGCCTTCGGCGTCGACACCATCGTCCTCGACCTCAGTGCCAACGGAACCCCTCCTGAGATTCTGCAGTTTTTTGGCACCGACGACAGCTTCGAAGGCGTGTATATCAAGGCCATTCAGGTCTATTACACAGACCAGGACAAGGATTTCGCGCTCAACTTTTCTGTGCACGATGCGCTTATCTCTTTTTCAGGCGACATCTGGCTCGAGGCTGAACTCGATTTGATTTTCGATGCTTTCACGGTCGACATCACGGCCTACGATGGCTCAAAGCAGCTCTCCGTCAACCCCGGGTCGCAACTCAGTCCATCGCTGTTTCACGGCGGATCGTTGACCATGCCGTCGACCGGGGTTCTCTATTTGCAGGTTGCCGGTGGCGTTCCACCGTACAAGGAATCGGTCGTCTTCAGTCCCGGGACAGTCTCGCCGCCTGCGGCGGGCGGACAACAGCTTTGGGACAACACGCAGCGGCTGGCGCAGCCACCCTCCACGCTGTCAGGGCCGCAGGAGAGCGGATCCCTCCTCATTACGGTCACGGACTCCACGCAGCCCACGCCGTTGAAGTACGTCAACAACATCAACTTCACGGTCACTGAATCCAATGGTTCCACGGGTACGCCGCCCGCGCCGCCGGGGCCGCCTTCCAACCCCAAGCCGAATTCCGTTCGCCGTCTCAGCATCAAACTGCGGCTGGAAAAAAACACCATCGTGCTTGCGGAGGTCTCGGGCGAGATCGATTTTTCGAAGCAGATGCAGTCCGCCGTTCCCGGTGGCTCGCCGCCAAGTTCAAGCAACTCGCTCGGGATCACCAACACGCCTGCCGCCTCCACGGTTGCGAGCCCTCCCAGTGGCATCGTCGACTTCACGCTCAATGTCACCTATGACCTCGCCAGCGGCGATTTGACTGAGACGCTCACGCTCGGCGCCGTGCCGGCGGACATCAACGGACTGGCGCACATGGATAATCCCAGCGACAGCACCCTCAAGGATATCCTCGGCGCCATTCTCATCTTCACACCCATTTTGAGCGCGGCCACATCGGCGCTCGATCCCGCCGACGCAGGCCAGTGGAGCGAGATCGCCATCGATCTCGGCGTACCTGTATTGATTGGGTCGCTCGACATTCTTCGTATCACCGGAATCACCCTTTACGGCGGGTCGCTCCAGTTGCGCGAGAATATTCCTGCCGGCAAACTCACCAACGCGGCTCTCACCTTCGATTACGGCGTTGAATTCGGGATCTTTATCACGACCCCGAAGATCCAATCCACCAAGCCTCTGAAGGTGCGTTACCAGGCCGTGGGCGTCAGCCTTCACTTCGGGCATCCGGTCAATTTTCAGATTGTCCTCGATACCAGCAAGGGCTATTCGCTCGACCTCAGCGATCCGGGTCTTTTCAATCTTCCCGGCGCGCTGGGTGATCTGCTTAAGATCGCGGGGGCGCGCATTGCGCGCTTCAATCCGCTTACGCTCGAAGTCGATATCGTTATCAAAGCCGACCTTGGCATCATCACTGTCGACAAGTTCAAGGTAAAGATCGCACTGGACGGCTCGAGCGCTCCATCCATCGTCCCTTCGGGGATCAAGGTGAACATCCCTCAGACCATCACCGGGAGCGGCCTGGTGAACATCACCGATGGCGGCTTCGAGGGGCAGTTGGACATGACCATCTGCAGCATCGGGCTGCGCATGGTCGCCGCGGTCGGCGTGCAGCATATTACGCAGGGCTCGCGTGAAGCCACTGCCTTCTTTTTCGGATTCGAAGTCGATTTCCCGGCGCCGATCGCACTCGGCACCACCGGCCTTTCGCTCTTCGGGATCTTCGGACTCTTTGGTATGCACTACGATCGCGTCCTGGCCGCTCCCATTCCCGGCGATGCGGTTGGACCGGACCTGCGATGGCTCATGGGCACAAAGGGACAGCCATACCTGCTGGAGTCGATGGACGGCACAACTCAGTTCTGGGCTCCGAAGATCGACAACTGGGCATTCGGGGTCGGCGCCGTTCTGGGGAGTTCAGACGGCTATCTCATCAACATGCGCGGCATGCTCCTCCTGGAACTTCCCGGTCCGCGCATCATCATCACCGTCAACCTGAAGATCATTGAAGACCTGCCCGGGCTCTCACCCAACGGCATGGACACCTCCCAACTCGATGTCGGCATCATCGGCATCCTCGATATCGACATTGGCGCGGGCCAAATCACGCTCGGAGTGATGCTGGACTTCGAGATTTCCCAGTTGCTTTCCGTACAGATTCCGATCCAACTTTTCTACGACTGGAACGATCCTTCCTCCTGGCACTTCTGGATCGGGACCATCCAGTCGCCGGCCAGCGCTAAGATTCTCGGCATCGTGCGCGGCGGTGGATACTTCATGATCGGCGGCCAGGCCATTCAGCCGTTCCCGCCCGGCTCGAATACTGCTCTGCCCGGTGTTGCGGTGGCCATGGGCATCTCCGCGGCTGTCGTTTGGGGCAGTCAATCGGCGGGAATCTACCTCAAAGTTGCCGCATCGGCAGACTTCGGCGTGTCGTTCTCTCCCCATCTCTTCATTCTGGGAGACGTTCACCTCGAGGGTTCGTTGCATCTGCTCGTGGTCAACATCGGCGCCACCGGCGACTTCCTGCTCACGGCGCCCAATCCCGTGTTTCTCAAGGTGCACGTATGCGGCTCAGTCAGCTTCTTCTTCTTCAGCGTCTCGGCATGCGTGGATTTCACCATCGGTAACGACTCCACGCCGCTGCCGCCCCCGCCCCTCATCTCCACTGTCTATCTGCAGAGCTTCGCCCCGGTCATCGCGCAGGGGCAGGGCGACCGCCCCATCGACGCCAGCCTCGGTAATGCGCTGCTTGTCGGCGGTGCGGGCACCACGCCCATTCCGGTGGTTCCCATCGACACGGTACCCGTGATTCAAATGCTCTACGGCGTCGATGTTTCGGCTGTATCTTCCACTTTCACCCAACCGCTTCCGGCCTGCCCCACTTTCCCCGGGGCGCCCGGAGTTAATCTCGGCGGCGGAAGATTCGCGCAGTATCAAATCACCAGCCTCTCCATCAGCCCGGCATTGCCCGGCGGCTTCCCGGCGCCGCCGGTGGCGTGGCGGCCAAACATGCCCTCTTCCGACACGTCGCAAACCCAGGTCGACCTGGCTCTCTTCAGCCGCAATCCCAACGTGACCAACAGTGCGCTGGAGCGCTCAGACAACTTCAGCAACATGCTCAGCGCAACCTGGGGCGATACATGTGCGGTTGTAGCTCCCGCGGCATGTGTCTTCTGGGCCTTCTGCGGGCAGCGCATCGGCCCTTCGCCGAATGGCTGGGCACTGACCGGAATACCGACGCCGGACCCGCCCAATACAACGCGCCAGACGCCGGTTCCCACCCAGATGCAGGTCACGCAGCCGGCACTCAGCGCCTCTGACCAGCTTCTGCTGAGCCTCGGGTTGCCACTGATCGGTGAAGGGCTCACTCCCGCGCAAGTCATCGGCATTGGAGGCTCAACACCGAGCCGCCGCCTTCCGTGCCTGCGCGCTGTCGAGTTGCCCGAGCTAGTGGCGCTAAGCTTCCAAAGCAACCTCGCCGCCGGATTCAATTCGAGCGAGAAGAACGTGCCGCCAGAGACTGCTGCCGCTGCCGGGGCGCGTGCTCAACAGCTTGCCGCTTCCGGCCGCTGGCTCCAATTCCAGGTTGGAGGTTCGCAACGCATTCGCATCCTTCTCACACTGGGCGCCGCGCTCTTTAAGCAAATGCACGGCACGTCCGCCCAGGGATGGGTCACAATTCAGGAACTGAACGCTGCCGGGACAGTGGTGGCCTCGCATCCGCTCATGGCGTTGAATCCGGTGATCATCACTACTGCGAATATCAACACCTCTCTGCCATCGACCTGGACGGCGCTGACCAGCCCCTGGCGCGATGAGGTGGCGTCGATTCTTGAGCTGCTGTTTGGGCAGCCATCTACCAATACATTATTTGTCGAATTTCAACCAAACGCGGCAACAGTGACCATCGAAGTGGTTGTCACATCACCGGCGAACTTCCCGGCGGAAGTTCTGATTGGCGCGATCGAATCCTGCCCCACCGCCGAAACCGTGCGCTATCAGAACGGCCTCGCGATCCAGCAGAGCACGATCGAGACCATTAACACGTATCTCGACGGTGGATCCCCCGTGCCGCTGCTCGCGCCGAATACTGTCTACACAATCACCATTGCATACGATGTTCTGGATACAGAACCGGGCGCCAATGGCACCACAACGACCACCAGTACGCAGGCCTACCAATTCCAAACCGATAGCCAGCCACCCGCGAGGCTTGATCCGTACGTTCTGTGCAGTTTCCCTGCCCAACTCGACACATGCGTCTTCTACGAAGATCCGCTGGACATTGTCTTCAACGACAGCTCGGTCTTCTCGTTGTTTGAGGCCTATGGCTATCAGCTTACTTATTCTCTGCATGCTGCCGACGGTCTGCCGGAGGGCTCTCCAGCAAGCACCATGCTTACGGGATCGCCATCTCCTTTACAGGCAATCGATGGGATCGGCACCGCCACTTACGACTCGATGCTGCAATTGGCCAGCGAGCTCGAGTGTCTTGGCGGCTCCATCACCCAGTACCAGAACCAGCTGTTCACCGCACCCGTCTATCTGCGCCCCTTGATGGGGTACACATTCGACCTGGTCACCAACCCGGGCGCGCCGGCGAACTCCGCCGCGGGTTCTCCGGGATCCGCCGCGCAGCCGCTCTTCCGGCGCAACTTCACGACCGGCCGCTATGCCAATCTGCAAGCCCTCGCCGCGTCACTTGGCGCCACGCAAGTCACGCACCGTGCACTCACCTCCGCGTTGTCTTTCCCCAACTCCGGCGGAGCCCAGGTTTTCAAGGATGCCGACATTCAGCAGGCCTTCCTCAGCGCTGGGGAACAGGCTCTTCCTGCTCCTTCCACCAACTCCATCGTCATTTACTGGCTGAAATCGGGCACAGGCTTTGTGCCGCACGCCATTCTTCTCGATGCTATCGAGCCGCTGTGGCGCTATCGTTCCGAGCCGGG
>CAVUXX010000004.1:0-517413 GCA_963745555.1 uncultured Acidobacteriaceae bacterium
CGAGTGCAAGCTGAACATCCTCGTTTGCCCGGCGAAGCGGAAATTCCGTTTCCGCGGTGCGCCCTTTCTTTTAACTTCTGCAATTTAGCCACTGACTGCCCACGCCGGAACCAGGGGACCACCTGAGACCAGTGACGCGAAACGGTCCAGGTCGATAGCGGCTCGTTTCAGGGAAACCATGTGGGCCTCCTTGGTCTGCCTCGTTTGATTTCATGGCATCGCTGCCACTTCTCAATAGCGAAGCAAACCAGCGGCTCCGCTAAATCCCGGAACCTCCCCATCGAAGGTGAGAATCTCCGCGTCGGTTAGAACAGCCCGCCGGATCAGTCCTTCATCCGCCTCCAGACTGTGCAGGCTGGTATTGCCGCAAAATATGCACGGCCTGTCCGTGCGCGACTGCACGTGCCCACAGTTGTCGCATTCGCTCACCGTTCCTTCCACGGGTCTGCCCAGCATCAGTTTTTGTACACTTCCTTCGATCAAACCTTCCATAATAGCGCTCACTCCCACGGCCCCATGAGCCGGCTCGTCGCTGATTCTCTTCGAGCAGTGCCACGCCGCTCTTGCGCCGGTTCTCTTCGAAGATCGGGTACGTGGCATCGCGGACGTCCGCAGCCGGCATGTCGTAATCCGAAGGAACAAATCGCCCGGTCAATATGCCCTTTTCGATGTCAGCAAACTCGGGTTTCGCTTCGCCCCACAGATCTTCCCGGCATCCGAAGAACATCTCATACAGCTTCTCTTCTGCGAGGAACACGCGCACCTTCTCGGCCAACTCCTTGCAATACGCGCGCACATGCCCTTCCATGTGGTGTTCCAGATGCTTTTCGGACGAAGTCCGGGACGACTCCTTGACATGCAGGGTGATGCTCTCCTTCGGCAAACGGCCGCCGAATTCCTGGATCTGAAGGCCTCGCACTACAAAAATTCGTGCACGGCCTCGCTCGAAGATCAGCACGCCATATGGTGTACAAGAATTCAGTGCCCAAAACATCGGAGCTAGCAGAACCCTCCCACCCACATAAAGCTGTCGGATCGGTTTCGGCGCAGGGAGTTCAAACTTCCGCGAGAATCCCTGCCGATGGCAGGCATACAAAATTCTCCAGTGCCGCGGGCTGAGGCGAACCTCCTCCGCCTGCTTCAGAACGGCTTCCAGATCTTCAGCCAGGCCTGGAGCCTGCTTGATGTCGACCCGGTGCTTCTCCTCCCGCACCAAATCGCGGACGAGGGTTACCTCCGTATGGTGCGACCTGTCTGGAATCGATTGGAGGCTGAAGAAGAAGGAGACGGCATGACCACTCGTATCGCGAAAATTTGCGAGGCTAAGAAGATCCCTCCGGGCAAGCACAGGAGCGGATGTGAGGGGGATTGCAAAAGGAGTCACAGTGTTCATAACCGCCTCCAGTACCTATAGACTCCCGCAACGGCCTCCGCCGAATCGGGAGCGCTACTTCGATGAGAGCGGCGTCCTTTGAAAACGATAGAGGCCGTTTCCGCAAGCTCTTTGTGCACACTACGGCATCTCAAATCCCTAGACGCTAACTTCTAGGCGGCCTTTTTCGGCGCCTGTTCACTCGATGAACTGGTACGCCGGTCTGACTTTCGTTTCAGGAATGCATCCAGTCGTGCCTTGAGCTTTGAGATAGCCGAGGTGGTATCTTCACTTCCCTTAAGCTGCTTCTTGAGGTTCGAGATGTCGTCTTTCAACGCCGAATATTCTGGATCTTGCCCTGCGTATCCAAGTGCTATCGCCCGATTAAGCTCAAACTCTGCTGTTTCCGTAACCTTCTGCGCTGCATTCTTATCCTTTTGGGCCGACGCCTGGGCTTGACTGATAGCCTCCTGCGCAACGAGCAACGGTAACGGCGTAATCTGATCAATTGTTACCAGAGAATTGAGTGCCGCAAGCAACGCGATGCTGGCGGCCTGGCTGTCCTTATCAAGCAGACGCGCAGCTTCCTGCAAAGCAGTCGGATATATGCCCAACGGCAGGGCGTAGGTGCGGACGCGGACTTCGCTCCTCAGAGCGCCGAGCAGCGCACGTGCCGTCGGAAAGTCGTCCAGCATAATTGCCGCGTCCACGGCATCTGCAAGTTTCTTGATGTCATCAATGCCCCGCGGTGCTGTATCGATGATCAGGGTTTCGACGCTCACCGGGATAAGCGCGAACTCCGGATTGCGAGCCAACACAATGTTGACTTTTCCTGTTGCCTCCTCGATGCCTTTCAGGGCGTCGGCCGTTTTGCCCGCCGCAATCGAGTCGATAGCTTGCACAGTTTGTTCGATGGCCGCGATAGCGTCCTTATCCAGCGTTTTCAGCGCTTGCTGCTCAGCTTCGTTCCGCCATTTCTCAAGATCCGGGCGGGCTTGTTGTTCTGCACGATTCCGTTGCATTTCGAGAGTGGGCTTCGCCTGCGTGTCTGTCATAGCGCTCCTATCTGGTAGGCGGTCTCCAAGACAGCCTAGCCAACTGATTGCGCTCTGTCGTCGCGGCTTCTGGTTGAGTCCTCGCGGCAGTCCCGCCGATGGAAGCCGGCTGCGACAGAGTCTGCATGTGTGAAATGGTAACGGCCGAACCTGAGCAAAACAATTGATCGTCAGCGGGGGATGAACATCAGAGATGAGAGGTAATACCATATGCGCGCTGCGTCGGAGAAGCTACCAAGACTTTGGTTGTAGGTAGGAGGTGATCGGCCAAAAGCAACGAATAGCAGCATGAAGCGTCGCTCTCGAGGCCACTCAATCAAGGAAGAATCGTGCCGCACTTTTCCTTCGGGGTGTGTGTTGACGATCATGCCGTTCCGCTGTAAACGGAGTGTTCCGGTTGTGTAGTGGGCTACCCGGAAGTTATGTTTCAGTAAACAGTCCCTGAAATTGCGGCCAGGAATGTCGGCCAGAATTTACAAATCCAGTCCACTTGGCTGTAAAACCGCCTAACCTGCAACGTGGATCCCATCATTGCTGTCCTGGCAGGCGTACGAGATGGCGACTATTCGGCCACGTGGCCCGAAACTCATTGTGACAAGTGCACTCGTGAGTAAGCGCTCGCCGATGACGAGCACCATATCTTCGAGCCCGGCGCGGTCCCTACTTCGGGGCAGAGCTACGGTTGTCGATCTCGTGCTTCACAAGCAGATCATCTCGCTCGATGACGCAGCAGTTCTCTCCGCTATGGCTGCTTTGCTGGGAAAGAAGGGTATCCCTTTCCGTGTGGTTGGCGCTGAACAGACTTCTCTCACAGACTTTCGAAGGCAGCCGGTCATCCTGATTGGCGCCATAGATAACAAGTGGACGATTCGGTTGACCCAGAGTTTGAGGTACCGCATCGAAGTCGCAAATCCTCCTGGATCGGGGGCGAATAAGGAACCGATCGCCTCAATCGTGGACTCCGAGCATCCCCACAACTCCGCGTGGAGAGTTGACCTTTCAGTTCCCTACGGCGCGTGGAAAAATGATTACGCCGTTGTGGCAAGAATGGATGATGCAACGACTGGTGTTCCGGTACTGATAGAAGCCGGATTAGGCAACGACGGGAGCGTGGCAGCAAGCGAATTGGTCGTGTCGGGCGCCCTGGTTCCCGCCCTGGCAAATGAACCACTCTGCAAGAACAAGTCCAACTTCGAAGCCGTAATCAGCACGGACATCATCGATACGAGACCTGGACCGCCTCACATTCTCCGAATGAATTGCTGGTAGACGCTTACGCGCCTTTCTACGGGCATGGATCCATGCCGACGAATGAGATGGGAATCTCCCATTGCCCCTCTCTTTTGCCCGACATGGCGCCTCTAGCTGTGTGGCGTGGAATGCTTCCGTCGGCTGCAACTCGAACTCAGCGACCTAGACGCCCTACCAACCTAAACGAATCAATAAGTTAGCACGTCTGTTGCTGCTTCGGCACCGAGGGGTCGAGCCGGCGATCTGGACGCGGATTAGTAATGAAATGTGTGCGTCCAGCGAAGGCTGGCATGAACCAGTGGGTGTGAGTCCCACCGGGGTAAGAGTCCAAGCCCGTAGCTTGAATGGCAGGGCAGGGAGGAAACTCCTGTTCTGAAGGGCTGCTAGCGATCTTTACCGACTCCTCCGGGGTTTAGTCCTCAAAGGGAGTCGGCTTCTCTTTACCGATGCAGTTCAAGTGGCCGAAAAACCGGCTTCACGGACAAGTGCTCGCTGCCAATCGTTTGCTGCGATTCTCTCGCGAGCGGTGAACAGCCATTGAACTCAACTAGTCAGGGATCGCTACTGCAAAGTCGCTGTGTCGAGAGAAAACGGATCGAATCGTGTGGGATGGTCCGCGTTGAGGCCTCGTCCCGGAGCGGCAGTTCTAGTCTCCAGTTAGTCTCCGAAAAGTGACACAGCTTCCGAAGAAACGATCGAACCCGCATAAACATTGATGTTTATGCCGCATCCGGACGTGTTCTAACCTTCGGAAAGTAACCCGGCCCTGGGGTCGCCATTCGCGAATTCTAGCTGGCCCCGGGCATGGCGAGGCCGACTACCCTTTTCGCCGATGGGCAGGCAGTCGGAGTCGTCGAGGCCAGGAAGGAAGGCTCGACGCTTATCGGCGGCCATAAGTTTTGGTCTGCCCGTGCAATGTTGTGAGCGCACTCTTGAAATGCAAACCCAGATGCCCAGGCGCAATTTGATTTGGATGACGGCGCCTTCCGCTCTGCTTTAGAGTTGATTGCTGAAAGGTGGGCTGACGGAATGGACAACGACCGACATCAGCAGCGCGGCATCTCCAGCGTTTTCCGGTTACGCGTCATCTGGCAGGATCTGCGCTATGCAGCCCGTCAGCTCAGGCGGAATCCCGGCTATGCGATCACCGCGATCCTGACGCTTTCGCTCGGCATCGGCGCCAGCACCGCAGTCTTCAGCGTCGCTTATGGAGTCCTGATTGATCCTTTCCCCTATAAGGACGTGCACACTCTGGCCACTCCGCAGCTTTGCTCGCCCGAGATGGGCAGGTGCGGATGGCGCGAGTACACACCCGCCCAATTCAACGAAATCGTTCAGAATACCGACATCTTCAGCGGCGTCACCGCGTCCACCATCAGCGACGTCGTGCTGACCGGCGCATCGGAGCCGCAACGCTTGCGCGGCAACTACATCACGCCCAATACGTTCGATGTTCTCGGCGTGCGGCCTCTGGTGGGCCGCGGAACCAGAGAAGATGATGTGCTTCCCAATCACGAAGAGGTCGCCTTGCTCAGCTATCGCTACTGGCAGGCACACTACGGCGGCAGCCGCGCCATCATTGGGCGCACCCTGAACTTCAACAGCCATCCCCGCACCATCATCGGCGTGATGCCTCCGCGTTTCCTCTGGCGTGGAGGCGATGTCTATCTCCCCATCCAAATGACCAATGAATACGAGGTGCAGGGGCAACGCTACTTCGCGCTCGTGGGGCGCCTCAAGCCGGGAGTCACTGAGGCCAAAGCCATCACCGAACTCACCCCGATCTTCCAGGACTTCTCAAAGACCGCGCCGTTCATCTTTCCTAAAGATATCCGCCTCGGCATCCTGACTTTCGATCAGATGTTCAAGTCTGACCTCGCCAACGTCCTCCACCTTCTGCTCGGCGCCGCGCTTGTGCTTCTCTTCATCGCCTGCGTGAATGTCTCCAGCCTGATGCTGGCGCGAGCCGTCAATCGCGATCGCGAGTTTGTCATCCGCGCGGCGGTGGGAGCATCGCGCGTGCGGCTTATCCGCCACGCGCTCACCGAATCCCTGCTGCTTGCCATGACCGCGACGCCCATCGCGCTAGCCTTTGCCTATGCCGGGTTAAGAGCGACTCTTCGCATCGTTCCGACAGAAACCATTCCCGACGAAGCCGTGGTCACCATGAACTTACCCGTGCTTCTCGGCGCGCTCTGCATTGCGCTTGCGACGGTGGTTCTCTTCGGACTGGCGCCCGCATGGCACAGCGCCAATCCGCGTCTCGCCGCGGCGCTCAACACCGTTCGCTCCTCTGGCAACCGCGTGCAGCGGCGCCTGCTGGGAGGATTCGTAATCACCGAGATCGCGCTTTCCCTCGCGCTGCTGATGCTCGCGGGCCTCATGGTGCGTTCGCTGTTGGCCGTCGAAAGCGTGCCCGTCTCGTTCTCGCCCGATCACACCCTGTTGATGCGGTTGCCCTTGACTGAAGCGCGCTATCCCACCCCCGAGAGCCGCGCCATCTTCTTCCGCCAGTTGCTGGACCGGGTTCGCGGTCTTCCCGGCGTCACTTCCGCCACCGTGGACGCCTCTTACCCCGTGATGGACCTTGAAGCCGAACGCGTACAGATCGGCAGCGAGCCCATCGACAAGCGCATCGTGGACATCCATCTCACCACCCCCGAATTCCTCGGGATCTCGGGCAGAAAAATGTTACAGGGCCACTTCCTCGACGCTCGCGAAATTTCTTCGCAGTCGCATGAGGTCGTCATCACGCGAAACTTTGCGCAACGCTATTTCGCCGGGGAGAACGTCATTGGCCGGAAGATCCACCTTCCCGAATTCAAGCCCGACGGCAAGACCGCGCTCGTCGACGATGCCTTCACCGTGGTTGGGGTCATGAGCGATCTACCCTTCTTCGTCGGAGCCAGAGAGAACTATCCGCACGTCTTTCTTCCTTACACCGCCGCTCCCGCCGCCAACAGCCTCATCGTCTCCACTGCCCTGCCAGCTGACAACCTCTTGAACCCGGTGCGCCAGGCTGTCTATTCCATCGACAAGGACCAGCCGATCGTCGATGCCATGAGCCTCCGTCAGATGCTCGACATGTACGGCTACGCGGGCCCGCGATTCTCGCTCGCGCTCTTCGGTACCTTCGCCGCTGCCGCGCTGTTGCTCGCGCTGGTGGGAATCTACGGTGTCCTCTCTTTTATCACTTCGCAACGCACCCAGGAAATCGGGATCCGCATGGCCCTTGGGGCCAATCGCGGAGACGTGATGTGGATGGTGCTGCGACAGGCCTTCTTCCTTGCTCTTGGCGGCGTCGCCATTGGGCTTCCGCTCGCCTTTCTTGCCGGACGATTCGCCCGCGGCGAGCTGGTCCAGACCTCGCAGTATGATCCGCTCGCCCTCATCACCGCCATTTGCATCCTGCCGCTGCTCGCCGTCGCAGGAACCTACCTGCCCGCACGAAGAGCTGCCGCTACCAATCCCGTAACCGCACTCCGCGCTCAATAATCTGAGGCCTCTCAGCGGGCGAAAATTACTGTGGCAGGGCGGCAATGTAACGCTGCCAGATCCCTTGAAGCGCCACCCAATCCGACTCCGGCGGTTCTTCGAGTGTCGACTCGGTCCGGTGCAGGAAGTAGAGAGCGGGAATCCCGATGGTGGGCTGCGCCTCCATATATTGCCACCATGTTTCGAGAGTTGTGGAACTGGCGTTGTCGGTATCGACCAGTTGCCATCCGGAGATATGCGCGATCCGGGCGCGCTCCCGCATGGTTCCCACCACATCCCGGGTCGCGTACCAGATGTCGTTCAAACGAAGCACGTCAGACGAATCGCGAAAAGCTGCGTTTGCGGTCTGCGTTTCGATCATTGCATCCGGACGCCAACGGTGCGCCTCAGAGTAGAGAATCTGCTGGAAGTGCCGCACGGCTTCGATTCCGGCAAGCTCAGGAGGCACGGGCAGGCCGGCAAGATCGGGCGCCCACACCCAGTCTTCTTTAAAGCCGTCGACGCCGACCGTTTCGACAAGGTACCGTATGCGCGCCCTGAGAAACGCTTCGTAGGCCGGATTCTCCAGGTTGGGCGCGATGCATGTGCCGCGCTCGTCGTGAATACAGAGCGCATCCGGCAATCCGTTTGTATGCGCAACCGGCACCCAGAGCAGCACATGCCGTCCACGCGCGTGCTGCGCGGCCACGAATCCCTTCAGGTCGGGCCATTTCTCAGTGTCAATATCGAACGAGCCGTATCCCTTTTGCCATTTGTCGTCGATGACGATGGTTCCGACGGGCAGTTTGCGTCGGTCCAACTCGGCCACCCACTCTTCATAATTCTTCTGCGTTGATTCCGCATTCGGCGGCCGGCCGAAAGGCGTGGCGCGGGTTGTCTGCTCCGCCCATCCGCAAAAGACAGGGAGATGATGCCAGGGTACATCCGGAAATTGCGGTTTCGTACCGAAGCCGCTTCGCTCCAGCCAATCGGTGTACCGTTGCAGCGTATCGAGTGCGCTATAGGCAAAATGCACTGCCACAACGGGCGAGTGGAATTCATCGCGAGGGGCGTTCATTGTCTGATAGCCGAGATAATCAACCCACCAGGCGGCGCCGGCATAGCGGGAGCCGGAAAACTCAAGCGCAGGAAAGCGATATTGTCCCGGATGCGTCCCGATGCCTATGCTTGCCCACTCTCCGTCGCGATGGAACGCCATCATTAAAGGAGGGGGACTGAAGAGGTCGGCCATCTGCGCGGGGCGAAAGTCCTCCTCCGACCCTTTGTACGCATCGGAACCGAACCCGAGCGTCTGCGGTTGGGCAATTGAAAACTCCCACTGGTTGGCGTGGTTGGGCGACGGGCTCCAATATCGATCGGCCATCAAGGTGGATCCCCACGCCGCTCCATCGCTGATTCCTTTGTCCCAGCGGCCAGGTCTGCCGTTGGAAAAAAAGTAGCAGCGTCCGATTTTTCCTTCGCCCCATGCCGCCTGCTCAAACTCCAGGTGATCCGCATAGAGGCGCCAATGGAATTCGCGGCGCTTCCACAAAGAACTATCTGCCGACACAGCGATTTCATACAGCATGCCATGGCTGGAGGATTCGAATGCATGGACCGCGTAATGAATGTTGGACAAGTGCTCTCGATCCGTTACGGAATCGAGTCCCGAAACCAGCGGAAAGCGAAAGATCAATTGCTCATTGCGGTAAACCTCGAGGGCTGGCATCGGGCCGAGTTCGGTCTTGTCTCGCAGCCGCACGCGATAATCAGGAAAACTTGCCTGGAATTCGCGCGAAGCGGCGCTGGCCGTCAGAGAAGCACTCGTCGCATTTCCAGTCTGCTGCGCGCGGCCCGCTTCCGATGCAGTGGCGAGCACTAGAATCATAAGGAGGCCAACCGCGGTCTCCTTCTTAAAAAGCCTGTGCCGCCATCCGGCCTGTGTGCATTGTGGCGCCGTGCCGTGCAAGTCCCCGTCCATGAGGTCCAGTATCCTCCGATTGAGTTCCCCAAGACTATACAAGAACGCAATGAAGGCAATCGCTTCATCGGCCTGGATCAAACGATGAAGAAGAATGCGTTCGCAAAATTGCAATTCATCCGCTTCCACGCCGCTCGCGAGGCGAGTTGAAGCAACATTTGTGTGCTCCTTCCGACGAATCCCTCTTCGGAACTCCCCCGGCTTCCAGTTTGAAACAGAAGCCGGCCGGCTCTACCCGCACATTCGATGCGGGTTGTCGCGCACCACGGCTGGTGCATTGCGCAGATCGAATGCGGCGTTGGCAGCGGCAATGAGCCCCGCTGCTTGACAAGCACTGAACGTCGCAGCAGAATTCGCATAAGCTACCGCGAGAGTCGACTCGAGCTCATCTGTGCCTTCGCCACTGCGAACCGGTGCGGTGAGATCGTGCCGTCTTTGCGCGGATATTGAGGGGCCTAAGAGCAGATGATTCGCGCAAGAGGAAGGATGACCGAGGTGAATTGGAGTTGATTTCCAGCCGTCAATGCCGTTTTATTGTGCTTTGTTCTTGTCTGCCAGGAGTCGCGCTGCTCTTCAACCCTGCACTGACTCGCGTCCTCAATTCCCTGTCAGTTGCCAATGTACTCGCCGCCCCTCTTGCCACGGGGCCAGGTTCATCCGCCCTCCAGACGTCAGCGAATCGAGCGATCAGAATTGAATATCCCGAAGATGGCTCGGTTTTTCCGCCTGAGATTACGGCTCCCACTTTCATCTGGAGTAACACCGGCGGATCGAAAATATGGCGGATCGAGGTCGATTTTGCCGACGGAGCGAAGCCGGTCATCGTGACGTCAAATGGCGAGCCCGTGAAAGTTGGGGAGATTGATCCTCGCTGCGTTTCAGGCACCAATCAATTGCCCACGTTGACTGAGGCGCAGGCGGCCGCACATACGTGGAAACCGGATGACGCAACCTGGACTTTGATCAAACAGCACTCGATTGACCGTCCGGCGACGGTGATGATCAATGGCCTTGACGCTGCGGATCGCATTGATGCGCGCGGTCACGTGTCGATTTCTACTTCGCAGGACCCGGTTGACGGGCAAATCTTCTACCGCGATGTTCCTCTAATGCCGTCGGCCGGGCAAAAGGGAGTTGTGCAGCCGTTGTCGCCCTCGCTGCTCTATCTCATTAATTGGCGTCTGCGGGACGTCAGCAAGCCCGAAAGCCGAATTGTGATGCACGATCAACATACATGCGCTAATTGTCACTCCTTCTCTGCCGATGGCAAGACGATGGGGATGGACGTGGACGGGCCGGGCAATGACAAGGGTTTATACGCCATTGTTCCGGTACGACCCGAGATGTCAATTCGCAGCGAAGATGTATTGTCGTGGAACGCCGACCGCCGCGTGGGACAGGCGCGCGTTGGCTTTATGTCGCAAATCTCGCCTGACGGTCAGTATGTGCTTTCGACCTTCGCTGGTGAAGACCAGAGCATCCCGAGCTCTTACTTTGTCACCAATTTCAACGACTATCACTTCCTCCAGGTGTTCTATCCGACGCGCGGCGTCCTAGCCTGGTATAGCCGGGCAACTGGGCGCAGAGAGCCGCTGCCTGGCGCGGACGATCCGCACTATGTGCAGACGGATGGTGTCTGGAGCCCCGATGGTAAGTTCGTGATCTTCGCACGTGCCGAGGCGCAGGACCCCGACCCACCTGGACGAATCATGCCGGCGTATGCCAACGACCCCAACGAATTGCAGATCAAGTACAGCCTCTACAAAGTGCCATTCAATGACGGACGCGGTGGCACGCCAGTCCCGATTGAAGGCGCGTCTGACAACGGGATGAGCAACAGTTTTCCCAAGGTCTCTCCAGACGGCCGCTGGATTGTGTTTGTAAAGTGCAGGAATGGACAGCTCATGCGGCCCGACAGCGAGCTTTACATTGTTCCAGTGAACGGCGGCGTAGCGCGCCGCATGCGCTGCAACACGTCGCGTATGAACTCCTGGCATAGCTTTTCGCCGAATGGCCGGTGGATGGTCTTCTCCTCCAAGAGCCGCTCGCCTTACACGCAGATGTACCTTACCCACATCGATTTGCACGGAAACGATAGCCCGCCGATCTACATCGATAACTCAACGGCAGCCAATCGCGCGGTCAACATACCGGAGTTCGTGAATATTCCGCCCGGCGGGATCGAGCGCATTGACACGCCGGCCTCTGACCTCTACCGCCTCATGGACGAGGCGATGGATGCGCAAGCAAGGCGAAACAATGCGCAAGCATTGTCAAAATGGCGCCAGGCTCTCGCCACAGACCCTAACGATCCCCGGGCAAACAATGGCGTGGGAATTGTTCTGGGGTTGCTCGGTCGATATACGGAGTCTGCATCGTATTTTCAACGGGCCACGCAGATTGACTCCAACTTTTTTGAGGCGTACTACAACCTTGGCATCGTCCTGATCAAAGGGAACCGGACGAATGAGGCCATTGAAGCGTGGAAGGGAGCTCTCCGGCTTCGCCCAAAATTTTCCCAAGGGCACGAGAATCTCGGATACGCGCTCTATTCGCAGCACAAGTTCGCCGACGCGCTTACCGAGTTGCGGCTGTCACTATCGGATGAACCGAATCGAATTTCTGCTCTCAAGCTGTCGGCGAGCATTTTGGCAACTTCCCCGGACGACTCGATCCGCAATGGGCCGGAAGCTCTCACTCTGGCCAGGCGGGCGATCGAATTGGATGGCGCCAACGACCCCCGGATTCTCGACACTCTATCTGCTGCCTACGCAGAGAGTGGAGATTTCGGTCAGGCGATCGAGGTTGAGCAGAAAGCGCTTGCTTTTGCTGCGCAAAGGGGCGACTCGACTTTAGCGGATAGGCTGAACGCCCACATGGCGCGGTACGAGTTGAACTTGCCCCTTCGCGAATCTCCCGGCGACGCGGCATTCTAGAACTGGTTGCATAAATGGAGTTTTGAAAGGGCACGGCTTCAGCCGTGCCGTCAGAGACGCATAGAATCCGGGGCTTTAGCCCCTGAGGGAAGCTCCCTCGCTCGTCGAGCAACATTTATGCAACCAGTTCGAGGCTCAATTAACCGTCATCCAATGCGGGCCTTTGCAAAACTGAGCGGCAATCCGTCAATTCTGTTTCGGACTGACGAAGGTGAGGATCAGATCTGCTCCTGTTCCTAACCGGATACTGCGGTCCGTGCTGGTGATCCTGGCGCTGCACCCAGGTCCTGCTTGGGGCTCCAGTTTCACTTTCGGCATCCTCACGACAATCCCGGGATGAACAGAATGCGGAGGGCCGCCGGGGTTGAGGTTGTCGTCAAACACATATCCGCCAGCTGATGCTGCTGACGCTGTACCGGAGATCTGCCGTCCTCCTCCGGCTACTTCGGTGGGGAGCACCTCGTGCAGATTCTTCGACTCATCCGGCGGCGCGACCAGGCCAATGAGTCGCATCGAAAATTCCTGCTTCGCATGGCCCACGCAATCGGCATGATCGAACACCAGTGACAACTCTGAAGAGTTGGGGTCTTTTGACGAGGCGGACTCCGTCACGTGGCCATAGAGGACAGAACCCTCGTTGAGCCTGCACTCTGGCTGGAGCCATCCGTTGACTGTCTGGACCCAGACTTCCTTGCCCGGCTTCAGATGGCCCGATTCCAGCGTGCCTGTCACTCTGGCTACGATGGTCGTATCAAGCGTTCGTTCCCTATCGTCGGCGGGCGGGCAGGAGGATTCGGGGCTCTCGATGCCGGGCGCAGGTGTCGACGCATTCAAGGTTCCCTTTGCATGGGATGGCGAGGTTTCTCCCTGCACTGATTCAAACTTTGCGAGTCCGTCGCGATAGTCGAGATGAAGCGTGAACGAATGCAGGATATCGAGGCCCATCATTCCCGCGACCTGGAATCCGGCGTTGTTTTCGACCGCGGAAGGATCGAAGTCAAGGATATGGCCCTGATGGACCTGCGACAGGTCCGCGAACTGCATGTCGAAGGTGTCGCGAAAAAACTGAATCTTTGCGCCGGACGTCGTCTGCTCCGAAGTAGTGAAGTCCACGCGCATTTTGGAGACGGCGTGGGCCGCTTCAGAGGTCATGGCGGTGAACGGCATGCCGGTGGCCAGAATGAAGAGCCTCCGCGATTTGTCTTTGAATTCAACAGGCGCGAGCAGAAATTGCCGGCGGTGATAAATGGGGGTAAAGCCTGCGAGTTCAGGCGACGCAAACCGGTCGCCCGGGAGCAACCCTGCTTGGCCCGGCAGCGGATCCAGGTTCATCCTGGACAGCCGGAAATCGAGCGTGATCAACCAGGAGGAGAAGATATCTGCGCCAATGAATCCGTCGGAACTTTGCACAAACGGCGTATCGCTTACGCCGACGGTGCAGTCGCGAAACTCCAGCGGGCCAACGCGGAAGGTGTCGACATGAACTGTCCCCGGAAGCCCGTCGGCAGCCTGATGGAAGCCGTTTTCATTTGCCATGGCCCGGCTGATGAAGAGCCCGGAAGCGGCCGTATCCAGCAGCAATCTGGCCTTGCTCTGGGGCAACTGCACTGCAAGCAGGTAGCCCTCGATATGTTTGACATCAGAATGCGCAGGCTCGAGCGACAACGTGGCAGACGCGACTGCCGGCAACACTTGGCAGGTCTGAGAGTGCTCCGAAAGAAGGGGCAGCATGGAGTGGATCGACGCCTCCGCCTTCTGCCGGACATCTGCATCCAGGTCCGTCATGGTGGTGAGCGAGCCAGCAATGCCCTCGATTTCATGAGCCGGCGATACGATGCCCTGCCATGCGCTCTGGATATCGGGGTCTGACGGATCGATGTCATACGCGCGCTGGATCTCGGCGCGTTCCGATGCGTACATGGAGTCGATGCGCAAGGCGCGGCTGCGAATGAGATGGATGCGCGCATCACATGGATCCACTGCCGCAGCCTGATTAAGGGTCTGCAGGGTCAGCCAGGGCAAGCCCTGACGCAATTGAACCTCGGCCAACGCGGTAAGGGCGTCTGCAGAGTGCGGATTGGCCTGGACGCCGGCGTTCGCCTGCGCCGCTGCCTGCGAAATATTGCCTTCGTGAAGCAACGTGTGGACCAGGTCCGCCGACAATTCGAAATCCTGCGGCTGCTTCGCCAGTGCCTGCGTATACAGGTTCTCCGCGTCCGCGTAGCGGCCGTCTCTGTACGCGGTGTCCGCCTCGGTCGGTGTGCGCGCAGCTATCGAAGGGCACGCCGCAGCCTGGCCCAATAATGAAAGGGGCTTAGAGGCGGCAACAAAGGCGATCAAGACAATCCAGCGATGAGAACGGGTCGATGCGAGCATAGGATTTCTGAAAGCGCATTTGAAGGAACAGTGGGAGTATACTCCCGCCTGCGGTGCGGCGGCGCATTCGCTCATTGAGATAAACTGCAAGCCGTGGAGGGCCCTTGCAGCCATCGTGTCGCAGCCTGCTTGCCGGGCCGTTGATCGCAATGATTCTCTTGCCGGTCGCGGCCTGGACACAATCGAAACCGGAAGAGGGCCCCCAGCAACAACAAGGCATGGCGACGGGCGGGGCTCAGGGAGCGCAATTCGACGACCAGCACCGCCCGATCACTGCGGGTGGGTACGTGAAAGTCGGCCAGGTTGTCTTTCAAGATGTTGCAGCCCAGGCGGGACTGACAAGCTGGCGCAATGTGACAGGCACGCCGGAGAAACACGTCATTATCGAAGCCAAGGGATCGGGCGTTTGTCTTCTTGATTACGACCGGGATGGCTGGCTTGATATCTACCTTGTGAACGGGTCCACTTTCGACGCTCTGTCTGGAAAAGCTACCCCGCCCCATGCGGCGCTCTTCCACAACAACCACAACGGCACTTTTACCGACGTAACGCAGAAGGCGGGGGTTGCCAACGATCGCTGGGGACTCGGGTGCGCGGTCGGCGATTATGACAACGATGGCTGGCCCGACCTCTACGTTACGAATCTGGGCACAAACCGCCTCTATCACAACAATCGCAATGGCACCTTCAGTGATGTGGCCCAGAAGGCCGGCGTGGCGCTTGACGAGCGCTCGGGCGGCACCGTCGTCGACCACACGGGTGCTACGTTCGGCGACTACGACGGCGACGGCAGGCTGGACCTCTTCGTCGCGGGATATATCCACTACGATTTTCAGAACCCGCCTATTGCGGGCACGAAAGGGGTGAATTACTCCTCTTGCCAGTATCGCGGGCTCAACATCATGTGCGGCCCGCGAGGCTTGCAAGGCGCGGGCGATCACCTGTTCCACAACAACGGAGACGGCACGTTCACAGACGTCAGCAAGAAGGCCGGCGTCACTGACCCTAATGGCTTCTACGGTCTCGGCGTGCTGTTTGTGGACGTGAACGGGGACGGCAAACCAGACCTCGTTGTGGCCAATGACTCGACCCCGAATTATCTCTACATTAATAACGGTGACGGGACCTTCAAAGACCAGAGTTACATGAATGGCTACGCTCTCAACGATGAGGGCCGAGAAGTCTCAAACATGGGCATCGCCGCGGGAGACTACGAAAACAACGGGCACATGGACCTTGTGAACACCGATTTCTCAGACGATTCAAATGTCGTGTTTCATAATGACGGAAGCGGCAATTTTGAGGATTACAGCGATCGCACAGGCCTGGGTCCGCCGTCGACACCGTTCGTCGGCTTCGGCGATGGATTTCTCGATTTTGACAACGACGGCTGGAAAGATCTGCTGGTGGTCAACGGTCATGTTTACCCCCAAATCGATCAGCATCCCGACTGGGGCATGAGCTATGCGCAGCGCCCTCTGCTTTTTCGCAACCTGCGGAACGGCCGCTTCGAGCTGGTTCCCGCAGTGGAAGGAACAGGCCTGGCCACAGTCTGTGTGGGCCGGGGGGCTGCCTTTGGGGATCTGTTTAATGACGGTAAGATCGACGTAGTCATCAACAATCTTGACGGGGTTCCGGTCCTGCTGCGCAACGTAAACGCGGACCACAACCATTGGGTGGACCTCGATCTTGTGGGCGGACCGAAGAGCCCGCGCGATGGTGTAGGAGCCACAGTCTTTCTCACTGCCGGAGGCATCCGGCAGCGCGGCGACGTTCTGAGCGGCGGCAGCTATCTCTCCTCGAACGACATGCGCGTCCACTTCGGCCTGGGAGAGGCAACCAGCATCGACACGGTGGAAATACATTGGCCTGGCGGCACAAAGGAGATGGTGAAGCTGCCAGGAGTGGACGGGATCTTTACGATCACTGAATCAAAGGGAGTGACGAAGACCCTTTGCTTCGGTAAGTCCTGCGCCTCAGGCACCCCTGACCACCCAATGGCCCGCTCCGCGAGCTCCGTTCCGGTTGCGCCTGAGTCCTTGCGATAGACTCAAACGGTGGAGGAGCCCGTTTGTTGCAGCTTGGTCGTCTTGCTGCTTGTTTGCTGATCCCCTCTCTGGCCGAAATAGCTTTGCCGGGTTTGCTGCTCGACGCCCAGGAGCCGCCCAGGCGCGTCTCAAGCATGGGCAGCAGTTCGGGACTCGGCGAGAAGCCTGTATACGACGCGCAAAAACGGCCCATCACCGCCGGAGGCTTTGTCGATTCAGGCCCGGTCGTGTTTCAGGATGTGACCAAGGCTGCTGGTCTTTCCGGTTGGACCCACGTGATGGGCGCCCCCGACAAGCGATTGATCATTGACACAAACGGATCAGGCGTGGGGCTCATCGACTACGACAACGACGGGTGGATGGATATTTATCTCGTCAACGGGTCCACGTTCGACGCGATGGACGGCAAAACGACGCCGCCTCATGCAGCACTCTTCCATAACAACCATGACGGCACGTTTACTGATGTGACAGCCAAAGCGGGAGTGGCGAACGACCGCTGGGGCTTCGGCGTAGCCATCGCCGACTATGACAACGACGGTTGGCCCGATATCTTCGTATCGAACTGGGGAAAGAACCGCCTCTACCACAACAACCACGACGGCACGTTTACCGATGTGGCCGAAAAGGCGGGCTTAACCCTCGGCAACTGGTCAGCCGGCGCTACGTGGGGAGACTACGACGGCGATGGGCGGCTGGATTTGTTCGTCTCCGGCTACGTTCATTTCGATCGCAACAATCTTCCCTATGAAAAAACCAAGGCAACCGGTTATTCGTACTGCGAGTTTCGTGGAGAACCCGTGATGTGCGGGCCGCGCAACCTGGATGGCGAACCAGACCACCTTTTTCACAACAATGGTGACGGTACATTTACCAACGTCAGCGAGAAAGCGGGCGTCTCTGACAATGTGAATCGCTATTACGGAATCACCCCGGTGTTCGCGGATGTGAACGGCGACGGCAAGCCCGACCTTCTTGTGGCCGACGACTCCACCCTGAGCTACCTTTACCTCAACCGCGGAGACGGAACCTTTGAGGATGCAAGCTATGCCTCCGGCTTTGGCCTCAACGAGGATGGGCGCGAGGTTGCCGCCATGGGCATTGCCGTTGGCGACTACATGAACAACGGCCTTCTCGATTTTGCCATCAGCGATTTCTCAAGTGAAGCCAAGCTGCTGTTTCGCGATGAAGGCGGAGCCAGCTATAGCGACGTCGCCATGTTTTCTGGAATCGGTAAGATATCGATTCCGTTCCTCTCGTGGGGAACGGGGTTCCTGGATTACGACAATGACGGCTGGCTGGATCTCATGTTCGTCAATGGGCACATTTATCCAGCGGCCGACCGGCTGGATTGGGGTACCTCCTACGCGCAGCGCCCTTTGCTAACCCATAATCTGGGCAACGGCAAATTTGAAGTCGTCCCGGCCGTGAGCGGTACAGGCCTGGCAGTAATTACATCGGGGCGCGGAGCGGCGTTTGGCGACTTGTTCAACGACGGCAAGATCGACGTCGTGATCAACCCGATCGATGGTCCGCCGGTGCTTTTGAGAAATGTCAATCCCGACCACCACCACTGGGTGGAATTGAAGCTGGTCGGCGGTCCCAAGAGCCCACGCGACGCGGTTGGAGCCACGGTCTCCCTGACTGCGAACGGCATGCGACAGCGACAGGACGTGATAAGCGGCGGAAGCTACGTATCAACCAACGATCCCCGTCTCCATTTCGGCCTGGGCAATGCAACGGAGGGGGGAAGCGCCGAGATTCATTGGCCTTCCGGTGCAAGAGAGACGGTGAAGCTCCCGTCTGTCGATCGAATCTTTACGATCACCGAAGGCGTCGGGATCACCGCCGCTTTGTGTAGTGGGCAGCCCTGCCCCGTTCCGGCTGTGGCCGCGCCCAACGCGGCCGGGAGTCATCCATGAGGCCAGTGCAGGGTGGTCCTGCGGCTTTTGTCTGCATCGCCGTGATCTGGTCGATTTTGCTTTGTCGTTCCGCAGGTCGCACCGTGTCAGGAAGCCGGTTCTCAACCTTTGGCGAATCCGGCGTCGTCGGAGGAGATTCCTGGCCACTTTGTTGATGTGACAGAAAGCGTAGGCGTGCAGTTTCAGCATTACGCGTTGCATACCTCGCGTAAGTATCTGCTCGAAACGATGGGCTCGGGAGTTGCTCTCTTCGACTGTGACAATGACGGTCGTTTGGATATTTTTCTGGTGAACGGAGCACCTTACAGCGACCCCACGCCCCAGGGATTCATTCCGCAGAAGACAGGTCCACAGTACTGGAACCGTCTGTACCATCAAAAGCCTGATGGGAAGTTCGAAGACATTACCGAGAAGGCCGGGCTCCAGGGCATTGGATACGGCATGGGCGTCGCGGTTGCCGATTATGACAACGACGGCTACGAAGACCTGTTTGTGACTGGGTATGGCGGTAATCGCCTGTATCACAATAATGGCAATTGCACCTTCACGGATGTAACGGACAAGGCGGGCGTTGGCGGCGGCGGATGGTCGAGCTCAGCCACATGGGTAGACCTGGACAATGACGGCCTGCTCGATCTGGTCGTGGATCGCTATGTCACCTGGGATTGGAACGACGTGTGGTGTGGGGAACGTCGCGAGGGATATCGCGGCATTTGTCACCCTGATGTGTTTCCGCCCATCAGCTTGCTTGCGTACCACAACGACGGCAACGGCCACTTCACTGAAGTTGGACACAAGCTAGGTCTCGATAAGCCGGCCAAGGCGCTGGGAATCGCCATCGCCGACTACGACCGCGACGGGCGGATCGACCTCTTCGTCGCGAATGATTCGATGCCTGAGTTCCTGTTCCATCAGAAGCCGGACGGGACCTTTGAGGAGGTGGGGCTGGAGTCCGGGGTGGCGGTGAACTCGGAGGGGCAAACCTATGCCGGAATGGGGATCGATTTCGCCGATTATGACAATGACGGCTGGCCGGACCTGGTAGTGACCGATCTGGCGCGCCAGGTGTATGCGCTCTACCGCAACAATCACGATGGTACCTTTGACTACGCCTCGCTGAATGAAGGACTGACCGGGGTCTCTCAGTTTCACTCCGGCTGGAGCCTGCGGTTCCTGGACTATGACAACGATGGATGGAAAGACCTCTTGGTCGCGCAGGGGCACGATATGGACAACATTCAGGTTGTCTCTCCCATGCTTCGCTATCGCGAGCCGATGCTTCTGCTTCGCAATACGGGCAAGAAATTTGTCGACGTGTCCTCGATTTCGGGCGATGTGTTTCGCGAAGCCTGGGTGGGGCGCGGTATGGCCATCGGCGACATCAACAATGACGGCCGCATCGACGCGGTGGTCTCGACGAATGGGGGAACGGCGCACGTCCTGCTCAATGAGACGGTGACGAAGAACCACTGGATCACCCTCCATCTGACCGGCCACAAGAGCAACCGGGACGGAATCGGCGCGGTGGTCAAGTTGACCACGCCGGCAGGTTCCCAATGGGTCACGGTCACAACATCGAGCGGATATCTCTCCGCGAGCGATCCCCGGGTGCATTTTGGCCTGGGCGACAGCCCGGTGGCAACGATGATTGAGATCCGATGGCCGAGCGGAATCGCTCAGACCCTCACCGATGTTAAAGGGGATCGCCAAATCCAGGTTGACGAGCCGGCGCAATCGACTGCCAAGTAGCTGTCCGCTCACTTGCAGACCATTGAAATACCACCAGTCATGAGTTTTGCGAGCGCTTTTTGGAAGCCTTTACTTTTCTGGGACAACATGTAGTCAAGGGCAGAGAAATATCTGCTTGACAGTCCCATGTCATTAGAAGTACATTGGCCCGCAATTATTACAAACCCGAATGGTATCGATTCCACGGAGTCGATTCCCCGGGTATCCGCTTCTACGGTGTCGATAAACCGAGAAGATGAAGAGCCGGCCGGTGAACTTCCGGCGCCACGGCCGTGAATCACAGACGACTTCTAACAAGAAGCCAACATGAAGGAGACCAGTGAAACCCAAACCAACCAAGAGTCAGGAGATCCCTTGGCGGCGATTTTCAATCCAGGTTCCATGGATTGCGTTCGCAGCTGCATTCACGATCCTTTCCCTGATGTCGTTGACCCAGAGAACAGCTCTTGCCCAGGCAAGCGCCGGCATCACCGGCACGGTCACAGACACCAGCGGAGCCGTAGTAACAAATGCCCACGTCACCATCACTAACGAAGACACCGGAATTGCCAGTCGCACCGTGACAAGCAGCGCAGGTACCTACACGATCAAGGGCCTTACGCCAGGACATTATTCGATCACGGTGGATGAGTCCGGGTTCAAAAAAGAAGTGAAGAAAGGCGTCGCCGTCGAGGTCAGTACGAACGCTACGGTCGACATCAGTCTTACCCCCGGCTCCGCTACCGAGACGGTCCAGGTCACTTCAGATCAAATCGCGCTCAACACGACCCAGCCGGAACTCGGCAGCACCATTGAGCCGGCCGTCGTCGCGGCGCTTCCTGAGGAAGTTTCAGGCCGCGGCCGCCAGGTTGATTCGCTACAGTTTCTGGCTCCTGGAACCACTGGTAACACCTTCTCCCACCGCGATAGCGGCGGCGTTGATTTTGAGCAGGAAATCATCTACAACGGCATTCCCGCCCCGCAACCTGAGACTGAGGGCTATACAGTCAACTTCAACCCTCCGTATGAGCTCGTGCAGGAGTACAAGGTCGAGCGTTCGACCTTCTCAGCTCAGTTCGGATTGGGCCAGGGCGCTCTGAGCTATCAGATGAAGTCGGGCACCAACCATTACCACGGCGATTTGTTTGAAATCAACCGCAACAGCTTCTTTGACTCCGTCGGTTTCTTTAATGGTCCGGCATGGGGCGGCAAAAACACGCCAGCAACCGACCACGAGAACAACTACGGCTTCACCATCGGAGGTCCGATCCGGATTCCTCACGTCTATGATGGCCGCGACAAGACATTCGGCCACTATAGTCAGGAATGGTACAAGCAGAACAGCGAAGATACAGACATTTCAACCGTGCCGACAGCGCAGGAGAAAACCGGCGACTTCACTGACTTTGTCGATGGCAGCACCGGCGCGCTGATTCCCATCTACGATCCGCTCACCGGCGCGCAGTTTGTATGCAATGGCGTGGCCAACGTGATTTGCCCCGGCCGCATCAGCGCCAATGCTGCGACGCTGATTCCGTTTATCCCCAATCCCGACCGCCCAGGCAGCGGCATCGGTGGCCTTGATAGCAACAAGAGCTTCACCCCGTTCATCAATCCGCATATCCAGCACAACTGGGGTTTCGTGGTCGATCAGACACTCACGCCCACCCAGAGCATCCACTACAGCCAGTGGCGGAATAGTTTCAGCAACTATTCATTCGATAACCATCCACTGGTCATCGCTCCCAATCCGCTCAATAGCCAGAAGTATGAGCCGGCCCTTGGCAGCGTGTTCCTGTTGAATTACAGCAACGCGATTTCTTCCCACCTGGTCATGACGGCAGGCGTCGGCTGGATTGGCGAGATCAATAACCAGTTCAACCAAACCAGGTATGCCTTCCCGGCCATATCGGGCGGCATCATTCCGCCCTATATCACCTGGGACGGGCAGCACTCACTCACCGACTGGGGTACACAGGGCTCCTGGCTGCAGTCCATCAACCGGAAGCTCGGAATTGCCATCGAGAATAACTGGCTGTGGTCCAAAGGGCGCAACACCTTCAACATCGGCATCGATATCCGCCGCGCCTACCAGGATGACAATGAAGATCAGACCGAGGGCGGTCAGTTCCATTTCAGCCAGCAGGAAACATCAGTTCACAATACAAGCGATCCCAACTACGGGACCTACGGCAGCGCTTTTGCAAGCTTCCTGCTCGGTCTCCCAGACTCCGCAAACCGCAGCAATTCACAGGAACTGGAACTGCGGAACCGGGCCATCTCACCCTACTTCCAGGACGATATCAAGCTGACGCCAAAGTTGACATTGAACCTTGGGCTTCGCTGGGATATTCAGGTGCCGTTCACTGAGAATCACAACCTGATCGTCTACTTCAACCAGGACCATCCGGGGACGGATCCCGCGGCCGGAGGCATTCCGGGATCGGCTACTCAATTTGGCAATTGCACCGGATGCGCAGGATACGATCGCGCCAGTATCCACTGGGGACACTTCGGCCCGCGCTTCGGCTTTGCGTACCAGGTGAGCAACAAGATGGTGGTACAGGGCGGTCTGGACATCGCGTTCCTCAATGGTGGCGCCTATGAATACGGCACCAGCAAGGTCGCGGTCAACTACGGCAACCTGTTAACCGGATCGTACACACTGGGCAGCTCGCATAGCTTCAACTCGTCCTACGGCAGTTGGGATACCAACATCATGCCCAATCCTACGGCGACACCGTTCAGCCCGGGGCTCGGAGCCGGAAACCAGATCGACTCCTTCAGCAAGAACGATGGCTACGCTCCTTATAGCCAGCAATGGAACCTCAACGTGCAGCGCGAGCTGCCCTACAACATGCTCTTCACCGGCGCCTGGGTCGGAAATCGCATCATCCACCTGCCCAGCCAAAACAACGAAATCGATCAGATGAATCCCAGCTTTGATGCGCAGTACGGAAATGTCTACAGCGCATGCCAGGCGGCGGCCGGCAATCCGGGGAACTCTGTGCTGTCCGATAACTTCGGCCCCGGGCGGATGCGCCCAGGCGGATGGCTTCGCGGTTCCGTATCCGAACTTCGTCACGGACTTCGGAGGAAAGCCGACAGTAGCCCAGTCGCTTGTGCCCTACCCGCAGTATTCGAAAATCTTCAACAACTTTGAAGGTTTCGGTACTACCTATTACCAAAGCGCCCAGCTCGAGGTAGAAAAACGCTTCAGCAACGGTTTGTCCTTCCTGGCGGGTTACACGCTTTCCCGCCTGTGGGACAACACCAACAGCGGCTTCTCCAGCTTTACCTCGGGCGGAATCAACAAGTACAACCAGAAACCGGAATACACCGTTTCGAACTCGGATGAGCCGCAGACTCTGAAAGTCAGCGGAACCTACGAGTTGCCGATCGGCCCTGGCAAGAAATACCTCAACAATCACACAACCGGCAACATTCTGGGCGGCTGGCAGGTTGGCTTCATCACCGACTATGAGTCAGCAACGCCGATCAGTGGCTGTGACAGCAGCTCGGTGTGCGAAAATGGCGCGCCGTTCCCGAACGGCTTCGACCGTCCGAATCGGGTAGCGGGGGTCGGTCTCAGCACCGCTTCCTATAACCGCTTGCGCGACTACTATATCGGCAAGGGCCCGATCCCTCAGATGTTTAACAAGGCCGGCTTCACTACCACACCCACTCAGTACGTCATCGGCAACGCGCAAAGGATCTACCCGGAGCTGAGAAACATGGCTTATGGCAGAGAAGATTTGAATGCCAGAAAGCACTTCTACATGGGTGAAAAGCTCCAAGGCATTCTTCAGGTGGATTACTTCAACGCACTTAACCGAACGCAGTTCAACGGTCCAGACGGCAACGCGAACGATGGCACCTTCGGTCAGGTCACCTCACAAGGTTCAAATCTCTCGAACCGCCAGGGCCAGGTCAGCTTCCGATTGGAATTCTGACTTCAGGGTGCGAATCGATGCACGATTCGCACCGCATTGCACCAATCAACCTTCGCCGGGCTGCCCAATCGCAGCCCGGTTTTTTTCTACATCAGTGTTTCCTAAACTGTCCTTCAACCTCTTCGAATCGAGCGTTTTTTCACGTTTCGGGCCCCGTCCAATGTGAAATTAGGAACAACAGGAATCAGCTATAATCGCTGATCATGATCATGAGCCGGTCCACTGCATGGTTTTCCCGGGCATCGCATGTATTGGCCCTCGGAATGCTCTTTTTCGTGGCGACGGTTGCCAATTCTCTCCAGTCAGGAGACGAAGTCACGCCTGAAGTTCAGTCGCTCTACGCGCAGGCCAAAGCAGCCGAACAGAGTGGCGACACCGCAACTGCCATCGACAAGTACCGGGCCATGATAAGGTTGGCTCCCCATCTGGCGGCGGCCTACAACAACCTGGGCATGCTCTACTTCAACTCTCATGACTACTCCCACGCGGCAAGTGTTCTTGAGCATGGGCTGAAAATCAATCCCGATATGCCGTCTGCGTCCGCGATGCTGGGGATGAGCTACTTCCAGCTCGGAGAGAACGAAAAAGCGGAACCACTTCTTCGAGCAGCCGTGCGCGCCAATCCATCGGATAACCATACGGCGATGATGCTGGCTCGTATTCTCATCAATTCCAAGAAGTATGACGCTGCCGCATCTTGCCTGAATGACTATCTGAACCGAAACCCGAAAGATCCCAATGCCTGGTATCTACTGGGGAAGACTTATCTGCAATTGTCTGAAGGCGCTTTGGCGAAAGTGCAGGACATCGACCCGAATTCGGTTGCCGCGCATGAGATTGCGGGTGAGATCGACGCCAGCATGCACAACTATGAATTGGCCTTGGTCGAATACAAGAAAGCCGTCGATATAGCGCCTAAGTTGCCCGGGACGCATATGCACATGGGAGACGCCTACTGGTATATCGGTAAATGGCAATCGGCGGAGACAGAATTCAGCGCCGAGTTGGCGAACGATCCCAATAACTGCACTGCGCGCTGGAAGCTGGCAAACTCGATTCTAGAGGCCAACGACTCCACGGAACAGGCACTCACCGAGCTGAATCGAACCGTAGTGCAATGCCCCACGCTGATGCAGGCTCATGCGGACCGTGCACGCGCACTGATCCGGCTTGGCAGGCAGCCTGAAGCGCTGCCCGACCTGCTGATCGCCGAAAAAGACAGCCCACGCGAGCCGACCATTCATTTTATGCTCGCTGCTGTATACAGGGCGCAGGGCAAGAGCGCGGAAGCGCAGGAGCAGATGCGTACGTATGGAAATCTCCAGAGAGAGGCAAGCGCAGCGGTAGCACAACAGGCAAACGATGCCAACACCATCAAGAGCACCGCACACTAGCGTGATCAGACGTCTTTCCCTTTCCGGAGTGTGGCTCTTGTTTTCCACGCTGCTCTTGGCTCAAAGCGCCGGTCCATCCAAGGCGACACCGGTACGTGAAGCAGACGCGAAGTGTGCGCAATGCCATGCGCAGATTTACCGGAATTATCTTGCGACGCCCATGGCAAACGCCAGCGGTTCAGCCGTCGAGAAGGTGCATACCGGCACATTCATTCACAGCACAACGGGGGTCAAGTATGAGGTTTCGGTGGATGATGGAACTGCCACGCTCGCATACCAGGATCCGAATCAGAAAGGCATTTCACAAAAGTTCACGTTGAGCTATTTCCTCGGTTCAGGTCATCTGGGAACCACTTACCTGTATTCCATCGGCGACTATCTGTTCGAATCGCCCATTGCATGGTATGCGGCGTCGCAGAGCTATGACATGAAGCCGGGCCTTGCACCGATGAAACAGATGCCGCCGCCGCTCCCGATGGAAAGCGGATGCCTTCGTTGCCATATGAGCTCCGTGCAATCCAGCGATCCCGGGACGATCAATCGCTATCGGGGACTGCCCTTCCTGCACTCGGGAATCACCTGTGAAGCTTGTCACGGGGATTCAACAAATCACCTGCAAACAAGTGGCAAGGCAGCCATTGTGAACCCTGCCCGCCTGGACTCTGACCGAAGAGATTCGGTGTGCATCAGCTGCCATCTGGAGGGAGATGTATCTGTGGAGCGCGCCGGGCGATCAGCTTTGAACTATCGTCCGGGCGATTCGATTTACAACTACGTGGCATATTATGTCCGCGTCAACGCCAACCTTACTGCGCGCGGCGTGAGCGAAGTGGAGCAATTGAGCCAAAGTACGTGCAAGCGTGTCAGCGGAGACAGAATGTCCTGCACCAGTTGTCACGATGCACATTACACACCGGATGCCGCGCATCGCGTAGAGTTCTTCCGAAGCAAATGCCTTGCCTGCCACAATAAGGCGGTATTTGCAGCCACGCACCATCCGGAAAACAGGGATTGCACAAACTGTCATATGCTGCGTACCGGGGCGATGAATATCCTTCATGTGGCATGGACGGATCATCGGATCATGAAGGTCCCAGAGACACCGCAGACGCCTCATGGTGAGGACGACACAAGTCATCTTGTACCAATCTTCTCTCCTGGGGCGAACAAGCGCGACCTATCCATGGCCTATTACCAGGCGCTGCTCGAAGGCGATCGAATGTTTGAATCGGATGCCTGGGAACAACTGAAAGAGCAAGGCGACTCGATCGCAAACGACAAAGAGGCATTGGACGCACTGGGAAATCTCAGCGCCGAGCGGGGCGACAAACAAACTGCGGACAATGCGTTTCGAAAAGTCCTGCAGATCGATCCAGGCGATCTGACTGCTCTATCGAACTTGGGCACACTGCTGGCGAAGCAAGGAAAACTGAAGGAGGCCGTTCCCCTGCTGCAATCGGCGTTCGAGCGCAACAAGGATGTTCCTGGCCTCGCCATGAATCTGGCGCGCGTGCAATGTATGTCCGGCGACGGCTCCGCGGCGCGTGACACCCTGAATACCGCGCTGATCTACAGTCCCAATCTTCCGGACATTCAGCGCTTGCTGATGCAAATGACAAACTGCCGCGCATCGGATACAAGGTGAAGCGGAATGGAACTCACGCGTCTTCAAATCGGCGGGTGTATCGTTGCTCTCGGCAGTCTATTGGCGCTTTCGGGACACTGCCTGCAATCGACAGACCCTGTGGCCGATGCACGCTCGCTGTTAAACGGCGGGGAACTCGCAAAGTCCGAGGCAGAGCTCCGAAATTATCTGGAAAAAGAGCCCGCGTCGGCCGACGCGCACTTTTTGCTCGGATATGTGCTGTTTCGCGAAAAACGGGCGAAAGAGTCACTGGCAGAGTTCACGGCTGGCGCGAAGAACCGGCGGCCAAGCGCCGATGAACTGAAAGTCGTCGCGTCAGATTATGTGATGCTGGGCGATTTCGGAGACGCAGACAAGTGGTTCACCCAGGTTGTCACGGAGAGGCCGGATGATGCCGATGCCTGGTATTTGCTGGGGCGAACCAAGTTCAATGAAAGCGACTTTGCGGCAGCCAAATCGAGCCTCGAGCGTGCATTGGCGTTGCATCCGAAGTACGTGGAGGCAGAAAACAACATCGGGCTCTCATGGCAGGAATTGAACGATGCCGAAAAGGCCAAAGCGGCATTTCAGACCGCCATCGAATGGCAGGGCACCTCGCCCTCAGACGCGCAGCCCTTCCTGAATCTAGCTACGCTGCTTCTGGATGAGAATGAGGCAGACAAGGCAGTTTCCTACCTCACCAGGGCGGAATCGATCGCGGCAAATAATCCCAAGGTTCATGAGGAGCTAGGTCGCGCATATCTGGCTCAGCAATCCCTGCCGCAAGCAGCAACCGAATTCGAGAAGGCGATTGCCCTCTCGCCGGATATATCGGCTCTGCATTTCAAGCTTGGTCAAATCTACCGGAAGGAGGGGATGATTGACCGCGCGCAGCGTGAGTTTGATATCTGCGCAAAGCTCAACAGTGCGCACTCCTCGATGGCTACACCGAATCCCCCGGCTCCAGGCGGGTCAACGCCAAAATAGATTGCATTGAGCGTGCGACGAACCGATGCTCCTGTCTCGCCCTTCTGACGCCATCATTTTAGGAGATGGTTGCCGCCGCCCGCAGGAATCGGGCGGCGGCTGGATCGCTTTCGGTTTACGCAATGCTCATGGTTGCAAGGCTGCCGGATCCGATCTTCCCAGCGTGTCATACAAAGGCTGTGCCGGCCACACCTGCGGTTGCTTGTTAGCGACAGAGATGGCAAGAATGCGGATATTGCTGTTAGCTGGCAGCGTAAGGGTGCCAGCGCCACGGGGCAGGTCGATAGGGTACGCGAACAGGTAGGAATAGGAATACGCTACGTTCTTTCCCGCAGCGTCATGGTGATGGTCGCAATACCAGGCCAGGGATGCACGCTTGATATAACCCGGTTTGATGCCGGTCATGACTGCGTAGTCGTCCATTTCAGTGCGAGCCGGCCGTCCCTGGCGCGCTGCAATCGTCTCTTCCTTTGCCTGCCATTGCCGGTCGTCCCACTGGCCGATGAATCCGCCCCAGTCTTCAACTTTCACTGTGTGTTCCTGATTTCCGACCTTGAAGGTAGCATCCTGATCGCCGCCGACTGCGGTAGCCAGCACGTAAACGCGATTGTAGTTGCCCTCAGGCAAATGGACCATCTGCCCGTTGGCAACAACGGCGTTGGCCGTGCCGGTCTTCGCGGGTGCAAGCTCAAAGGTTACGTCATTGAAATCAATCTTGCCCGGAAGCATCTCGGCCGGCAGCGCGTTTCCTTTCCCATCCATTCCCCCGGTGTTCGCGGCACCGTCATTGCTGGCGGTGGCGAGATCGTAGTGAAGCGGGACCGGGCGCGAATGCGCCGGGGCAAGGTTGACCGAAGAGGCATCAAGCGTGATGGCAAACGTCCGCGGCTGGTAGGCCGTGAACGATGTCGCCAGCGCTCCCTCAATCACCTTTGCCGGACCGACCGGTTGCTCCTGCCCGTTGATTTCGCGGGCAGACTTGATCGGCGCCGCGAACGAAACACGAACGTTCGGCTCAGGTTTCCCGTCGAGTTCCACCAGCCGCAGAACCACCTCATTGCTGAGTTCGGCACGCTTCAACGCCATGATGCGTACGCGCGGGTTGCTCACCTTGATGAGGGAGAACTCGCGGCCCAGTGCACCGGGATGCTTCGCCGTCTGGAAGGCGATGAGAGGATCGTTCAACCGCTCTCCCTGCCAGTCGGTCTCTGCATTGCGCCATCCATCCGCATGTCCAGCCAGGCCATAGATGAATTCGTGATGACCCAAATCCTGAGTCGCCTGATCGTGATAGCCTCCGCGAACGCCGGGTGTCCGGATCAGAGTAAGGCGGATGGTATTGTCATTGGGCTTGTCTGACCCGTTCTTGCAGTCAGTAAGAATTGTGGCTCCCCACACGTTGCTTGAGTCCGTCACGTCGATCCATTGGTGGGAGAGCACCTCAAACTTCTTGGGTTGCGCATTCGGGCGCTGGATCGTCCCAATGCCAAGGTTATAGGTGGCCATCCGGTTGGATGCACTCAGTGGAAATACAGCCTTCAGGTTCGATTCTTTCGTATTCCAATCGACCGCGTTGCCGATCTCCACACGGCTTCCCGCATCACCCGCCGAAAGCATGATGGTTTGTACGAACCTTGAGCCATTGGTCTCGCGCGCGACCTCGAGAGCGACACGTGCCGGACCATTCTCCACGATGCGCATTGTCGCCGGGCCGTGGACGTAGGCAGTGGGAGGTGCCTGTTCCTGGTCCCAATCCATGTTCCAGGCCGGCCAATGTTCGGGGTTGTCATATGAGATCGCCAGCCGCATCGGGGCTGATAGCAACTCTTTTCCGATCCGCTTATCGAAAACGCTGGCAATGTCGCCGTCGCCGTTCAGCGTGACACGGTAGAACGCGTTTTCAAGGGAGTGCTCGGACACGCGCAGTGATGAAGTTTCTGCGGATTTGGCAGATGCCGGGCGAACGTTGTAAACCGCGTATCCCACAGAAGGAACTTTGGCCAGAAAGATTACTTTGCCTGCTGATATCTGCGCAGGCACTTCACGGCCATCCGGCCCGGTCACCGACACTGCTTCCGGCAAGTTGCCAGGGAGTTCGACCGAAGCCTGCACAATGTCCTCTCGCGCAATGTTCAGGGGGTTGTAGACGACGATGGGAATCCCTTCGGTCGCTGTATTCAGCCCGGCCGAAACTGCTTCCGTCGCGTCGCCTAGCACGTCCGCAAACTGGTTCATTGCGATGACATCGTCGTTCCAGGCAAATTCATAGGCCTTCGGCGTTGCTGTTCCGGCTGCCAGGTCATGAAAGTGCGCTCCCATTGCCAACGTCCAGGCGTCATTGAGTCGATCCATCGGATAGGAGCGAGCGCCCAGCCACTCGGCCGCGACAGAGGACTTTTCCGCAGCATCGGCGAGCAGTTCTTCTTTGCGGATCCAGCGCTTTTGGTACGCCTGCGATGTGAGCGATCCTGCGGAGTGATTGGTCAGCTCCATCTCCCCTGTGTATTGCGGCAGACGTGCTGCTTCAGCGGGCGTAATGTCGAGGAACATTTGATCTGCGGCCGCCGAGACCACGTGCACCGGACCATCTCCGACCGAAACCTCCGGGAATTGCTCCTTCGTATGCCGGCCGAATTGGATGTATCCCGGCGGGGGCATTCCCACTTGGCCTTTGGTGACGATCGCCTCCAGCCGTTTTACCGATTCTTCGTCCGGCGCGCCACCAATGTCGCCGGTTCCAAAATAGTGGTAATCCGTGTACACGCCCGTGATCTTGCCGTTGTTTTGAACACGGGCTGCCCAGTCACCCTGGAAGCGGTCCATGTCTTGTTCCTGCTTTCCTTTCGTAAGAGCGTCGATCTGATTCCTCAGCGAGACGTAGTCCTGCCGGTCCTTTTGCTGCGGTTCATCGCCGGCCATAGACACCGGGCGTAACCGGCTCTCCAGCTGTTGGAACTTGTCTTGCGCCTCGCTGAGCGCGGCATCCGGGGGCGCGGCCGGCAGCGGCTTGCTGAGGTCGGTGTAGATGCCCCCCGAATAGCTTCCGGGATTCAAACCCGCGAGAACGCTCTCCCCATCCGGTCCCACCCAGACCCCAACGTTGAATGGAGTGCCCTCAGGCGTCTTCTCAGGATAATCCGGGCCGCCCTGGTTGGCGGAGGAACCCCACGTCAGCTTTTGAGTGGAGAATCCCTTTACGCCGGTGTGCGCAAAGATCGTGGGCAACGACGCTGGGAACCCGAAGCAGTCCGGCAGCATGAACTCAGCACTCGTCTTGCCGAATTCTTTGCGAAAGAATTCATTGCCATAGAGAATCTGCCGGATGATGGCCTCGGCGCTGGGCGCATTCACGTCGCCTTCTTCAACCGAGGAGCCGGCCGGGAACCATTGGCCCGTCGCAACGTAGTGCTTCACCCTGGCAAAGTCCTCAGGGTAATACTCCTTCATAAACCGGTAACGGTTCGCACCGGAAAAGTTGAATACGTAGTGCGGATATTTCTGAAACAGCGCGAAGTTATCCTCCATAGTATGGCGGATATACTCGTCGATCACTTGGGGATATTCCCAGCGCCATTCGGTATCGAGATGCGCATAGCCCACAACATAGAGCGTGGGCACGGTGGAGAGGTCAGGTTTCTGCGCGTCTTGCGCGCTGGCTCCCGTGAGCGATAAAGCGAGAATGTAGAAAACCGAGGACAGAACAGCGGCAAAGCGACGCATATGTATGCTCCAGGTTCGGGTTGGAAACTTCCAGTGGTCGTTATCAGATCCGAAGGGATGAACGCACAACGATCTGCATTCAACTCCTTCGGTGCTGCGCCGGTTTCACGCGCCTCTTGCACAGTTTATGTAGGCCGAGGGATACATCAATCCGTTCGTTTGCGTAATCTCCGGGCTCGTCATGTCGCCATATCCCGATCAGCCGGAGAGCCGCGAAGCGTGTCAGGCCGGTCTTCGAGAACATGCGTGCAATTCCGCGTGGCGAGTCCCCACTCATGCTAATGCTCCGGACTGAGACTATGAAGATTTTTTTGAGGCGGCAACGTACGCTCTTCCATTCGAAACCCGCAAAAGTCGCTTAACGTGCCGGAGACGGGAGCGCGACTGATATCCTCGACTGACTCAAATTCCAAAAACGACTCCGTTTTGAAGATGAGGCTTGGCGGCCTTCATGATTCTCTGGAAAGCGAGAGGAGAGCCTGGATATGGCGAAGAAGGGGCACACGGAAGAGGATCGCTACCCGGCAGGCCACAATGTCCGACCGAACGTGCATGGAGCGCGTCGCGCTGGAAGAACAGAGCGTCCATCACCTGCATCGCGCGTGCTTCGGCGTTAAGTGACGTATGCTCGGAACGGTTCCGGATCCGCCGCTTCAGAAAGGGCCTGAGTGGCGATCTTATCTTTGGGCCGAAGCAATCCTTCAGGATTTCGGCGCAGTACACCCACAGGAACTACGCTGGATAAGACGTGTGCTCAGCAGGATGTGTTGAGGGTGTCGCGCCGAAGTCGCGGCGGTCTTGCGCTCATCGAAGAACTGTTCGAAGAGTATCTCCGCCGCCCTGCGCCCAATCTCTTCGATCGGCTGCTGGATCACGCTGATCGATGGCCGAACCGTCGAAGCGAGATCGAAATCGTCGAAGCCCATCAGGGCGATGGTTTGGGGCACGGAAATGTTAAGGTGCTGAAGCACCTCGAAGGCATTGATCGTAGTGCTGTTCTTGAGCGCAAAGATCGCATCCGGCGGATTTGGTCCGTCGAGCCGGCTCTTGATGGCGTACTCGGCGGACTTGTAGTCCTTGACCGAAGTATCGATTATGCAGGTCAAATGCGCGCCTTCGACCGCCTTGCGATAACCATTCATGCGTTCACGAATGGTGTACAACGTGCTTTCGCCGGTCAAACAGACGATCTGCTTACGGCCGTGATCGATGAGATGCTGCGTGGCCGTTACCGCCCCCTTGAGGTTGTCGGCCACGACGGAAGCAATCGAAGAATTGGCGACGGGACGGTCGATGGCGACGACCGGTATGGCGACCCGCTCAAGCAGGTCGCGTAATGCTGGGCTTTGCGAATTTGCAGGCACAATGATCAGGCCGTCCACGCGATGTCGTATGAGAACTTTCACGTTGTCGATTTCAGTGTGAGGATCGTTGGCCGATACAGTCACGATCAGCAGTGAGCCATTGGCGCGGGCGATGGCTTGAACGGCTTCAGCGCAACTGGAAAAGAAAGGATCGGCGATGCTGGGGACGACGAGGCCAATGGTTTTGGTGCGATGCCCTTTGAGGGTGCGGGCGGCCTCATTCGGCATATAGCCAAGCGCATCGATCACGCGGCGCACCTTGGCCAAAGTTTTTGGGTTTACACGGTCTCCGCCATTGATGACACGGGAAACAGTGGTGGTGCCGACGCCCGCTTTTTTAGCGACTTGACTGAGAGTCGGATGCAGCTTCTTCTGCGGCATTTCATTGCGCCTCCGGTAAAGGTTGTGTGCGCAATAAATAGTCTATGCTGGCCATCCTTGAAAAATTAAATTACATCCTGAGCGCACTTTGGCGCGGATTTTGCGCCAAACGGAGTCGAAGGACCTGCGGTTCGGGCTTTTGACCTCTGCAACCAACTTTGGATTCACCACGTTAGCTGGAGCCCGCATAAACACCGGGGGTCAGGACGCAGTCTACCTTTCCGCACCGGCAATCAGGCAGCCGTTCTGTTTGCAGCGCAATTCTATCCGGCAAGGATTGCTTATGCGCTGAGAGGCTGGCCTGCACCCGCCTCGCGGATACGATTCCGCGAATGCGGGAGTTCCAGCGCACATTGACGCCGAACAGCGATGAGTTCCGCGACAATGGCAACCGCGATCTCCTCGGGTGTGGCCGCTCCAATGTCGAGGCCGATGGGGGCGTAAACGCGCTTCAGGCTCTCCGCGGCAACTCCCTGCGCTTCCAACTGCTCGTAGACCGCGAGCACCTTGCGGCTCGATCCAATCATGCCAATGTAATGCGCAGGCGTATCGAGAGCCCAGCGCAGAACCTGCATATCGTGACGGTGCCCGCGGGTGACGATGACAATGTATGAGCTATCGCTGGGCGCCAGTCCGGCCATGAGCTCTTCCATTTCACCGGCATGCACTTCATGCGCGTCGGGAAAGCGCTCGCGATTCGAATAGAGGTCACGGTCGTCCGAGATGATGGTTTCAAAGCCGGCCAACATTGCCACTTTGTGAACATTGAGCCCAATGTGGCCCCCGCCAAAGATGTAGAGCTGGGGCGAAGGGATGACCGGCTCGATGAAAACCTCCAGCGAACCCCCACAGACCAGGCCTGTGTCGTCATCAGGCCGCTGGTCGAGGTTGAAATTGAATGTCTTTGGCTTTTCGTCGCGCATCACTTCCATTGCTCCTTTGCGAACATCAGACTCCACGCAGCCGCCGCCCACCGTTCCCAAAATCGATCCGTCTTCGCGAACAAGCATCTTCGCTGCCACGATCGACGGAATGGAGCCGCGCACATTCACGATGGTGGCGAGAGCTGCGCGTTTTCCCTCGCGCTTCAGTTTGGTGATCTCTTCAAAGATATCCATGCGTTCTCCCACCTTCCCGCAACCAGAAGCAATACTCGATCAAATCTGGAATAGCGCACAATCTTACCTCTAGGTCGCCTCCGCTGTCGCCCAGATAAATCTCGATTTTTCACGCAGCCCCCTCACCGCTGCCGGCAACACCGAAACCACGCGCTCTATATCGCTGACCGTATTCAGCTTGCCCAGGCTGAAGCGAAGGCTTGAGCGGGATTGTTCTCCGGAAAGGCCCATGGCCATCAGCACGTTCGACGGGTCGCTCTCTCCCGCAGTGCACGCCGACCCCCGCGAGGCCTCAATTCCATGCTCGTCCAGTGCAAGCACCAGGGCGTCCCCGCCCGTGTGTTCAAAAAGAATATTTGTGGTGTTCGGAACGCGAGCAGCTTGCCTTCCGTTGATGCGTGTCTCAGCCACCAGGCTCACGATGGCAGCTTCAAGCTCATCGCGCAACGCTCCCATCCGTTCGACCGAACCATCGGCAAATCCTTCGCATGCAATTTCGCATGCTTTTCCAAGTCCGGCGATTCCAGCCACGTTTTCCGTCCCTGGCCGCCGGCTTCTCTCCTGGTGGCCGCCGTGCATCTGCGGGCGCAACGGCGTGCCGCGGCGAACAAAAAGCGCGCCCGCCCCCTGGGGGCCGTGAATCTTGTGCGCCGAGATGGTCAGCAGGTCGCAGCCAATCGTCTTCACTGAGATGGGAACTTTGCCCGCAGCCTGCACAGCATCCGTGTGAAACCAGACGTCTGCTTCCGACGCGATCCTGCCGATCTCCTCGACGGGCTGCAAAACACCGGTTTCGTTATTGGCCATCATCACCGAGATCAGGCGCGTATTCGGCCGCAGAGCACGCCGCACGCTCTCCGGTTCTACCTGTCCGTTGCCGTTGACTCCCACGCGTGTCACTTCGCATCCCGCACGTTCCAGCCACCTGCAGGCGCCGAGGACTGCGCTGTGTTCGATTGCGGAAACGATGATGTGATCCCCGGGGCTCATCATTCCGCTGAGTGCGAGATTGTCGCCTTCCGTGCCGCCGCTCGTGAAGACGATCTCCGTGGGGAGACAGTCGAGCAACCGGGCTACACGCACGCGAGCCAGTTTCATCACCGCGAGCGCGCGCCGTCCACAGCCATGGATAGATGAGGGGTTGCCGAACGATTCCGTGAAGCAGGGAAGCATCTCTTCAAGGACTTCCGGCAAGACTTGTGTCGTGCTGTTGTTGTCGAGGTATGAGATGTGCATCTTAGCCCGCTTCCTGTTCCTGCTCGACCTGCATATTCAGTCCCGTCGCAAGTTCCGCAATCGCCTGTCCCGTCGGCGGAGTGAAGTTCAGCAGCTTCAGTCGTGTTCGTGTTGCGGAGAACTCGATGATGTTGAGACAGCCGTAATCCTGACCGATACTGTGCAGTTTGGCGACAGCAATGCCGAGCGCATCGCACAGGATGAGCCGGTTAACGCCCGCATGAGCGACCAACAGGATGTTGCCTCGTGTGTGCTGCAGGATGCTGTGCAACGCACTCATTACTCGCGTACGGCAATCGGCAAAGCTCTCGCCACCGGGCGGCGGCCAGTTTTCGATGTCCCGGCCGCGAGCGGCGAACTCAACCGGGAATCGTTGCTGAACCTCGCTGAAAGTGCGCCCCTCCCAATCGCCGAGGCTGATCTCGCGCAGGTCACGATCCGGCTCCAAACCACAGGCACTGTCGCCGGAAATGATTCCAGCGGTGCGTCGCGCGCGCCTCAAGTCGCTGGAGATTACGCGGGCAAAGCGCACCGGCTGAAGCCACTTGCGCAAAGTCCGGGCCTGCTCAACGCCTTCCTCGCTCAACGGAGCATCGATCTGGCCGATGTAGAATCGCTCAGTAGGCAATGCGATGGCGCCGTGGCGGACAAGATAGAGCGTGGCATCGTTCATCGCGCGACAAGCACCTCGATCCTTCGTTTGGCTCCCGTCACCGGAAAAGGCCTCTCCGCCACCAAAACGCTGACTTGCAGTTCTTCGCGCGCACATCCATCGCGAATTACAGGCACTTTGCACAGCGCGTCCATCACCGTCGCACTGAAGCGTGCGCCGCCCATTTGCGGCGCGCAAACAGTGACTTCCAACCGCTTGCTCGAGCCCTCAAAAACCTTCGCAGAAAAATCGACCACCCCAGGCACGCCAAAAAGAGCCTCGTCAAGCATGGCGATATTCAACCAGCCGCTCGCTCCAACGCGAACCTCTCCGTCGATCCGCCCTCGCACGCGCTCAAGCCGTTTGAGAATCGTGCCACACCCACACTCACCCGGTACAAAGCGCGAAACATCGCCGGTGCGGTATCGAATCAGCGGCATTGCGGTGCGGTTCAAAGTCGTGAAGACCACCTCGCCGATCTCTCCCTCAGGCAACGGTTCGCCGGTTTCCGGGTCGACAATCTCAAAATAGAGGTCGGTCTCGCGCAAGTGGTATCCCATGTGTGCTTCGCAGTCGACGCCTCCACCCAGCCCCATCTCGGTCATGCCGTAGTGTTCAAACACGTCGGCTTTGGATCTGCGTCGCAGGGTGCGCACAAGGCTCTCCGGGACGTGATCGCTGCACAACACAATGGCGCGCAGCCGACGCATAACGCTCCTCGCAACTGCGCTTTCCTGCATCGCAAGCCCCAGCATCTGCACCGGAAGGCCGATGATGCATGTCGCCTTTTCCTCTTCCATGCGGGCGAGAGTCGCAGCGGGGTCGACCGAAAGCCCATGCGGAATCGGCACAACGCCTGCGCGCGCAATGCCCCTCGCCAATTGATAACCAACGCTGCCTTCGCGGTCGCCAGGAAGCGCAATCAACATGCAATCCCCGGGCGCAGCGATCCCGGCAACGCCGTTCGCAAAGAAATCCAGTGCAAGCTCCTGGTCCTCTGCCGTGAAGAAGACCCGCTTCGCGGCGCCGCATGTTCCGCTCGTTTGCAGCGTAACCACGCGGCTCACCTCGCTCTGCGAAACGCATAGAAATCCCGCTGTGTTCCCGGCAAGATCCGCGGCGGTTGTGAATTTAAGGCGCGACACTTCATCGAGAGAGCGAAGAAAGCTCTCCGGCAACTCCGCCAGACGCCGCGCATAGAAGGAGCTATGCGTTCGCGCCCATTCCACGGTCGCACGCAGCGCCTTCAACTGGTGCTGTGCGATCACAGCTCGCGTGAGCGGCAATCCCTGCACCCCAAGCCTTCTCGCGATCCAGCTCTCCAGCGGAGTCTTTGCCGCACATGCGTCAACGCCGCTCACGATGGTGCTCCTGCGCTTTCGCGGATGGCGCCTTGCCCGCGATACAGCGTCTGTCCTTGCACTCCGGTCAGGTTATATGCGCAGAGAGGCACGAGTTTTTGCTGCTCGCTCAGCACGTGCAAGAAACACTCGCGCAGCCGCTCCAGATCCAGGTTCCACGCATCCTGAAATGCCATTCCCGAAATGCAGAACGATTGCTTATCCTCGGCCAGAAAAGCATCCAGACTCGCCGTGTTGATGCCATCCTCAATCTCGCTTTGCTTCAAGGGTGAACCATTCCCGGCAGGAAGAGCCCAGTGCTGCGCCACAAACCGCTGCGCGCGCCGCGCACCTTCGCCCTGCCTTGCGCCTCCGAGTTGAACCAACCCGGGCTCTGACGCAGGCCCACAGCACGAAACCGTCGCGGGGCGTGCTGCCGCTACGATCTTGCCATTTGGATAGAGCCAGAACTTTCCGTGGAATGAGCAGTATGGATTCTCGCCCGATGCAGGATAAAAATTCGCTGTGTTGAACATTCCCTCCGTCTGTTCCTCCATCAGTCGAAGCACCTCGGGAATCGTAATGCGATCCGCATCCCGCGGCGCTGCCGGGTAGCGTCCGAAATAACTAATCGGCTGAAAATGCACAGCGCGCACCACCGGCGCGAGCGCGATCGCCGTGCGCAGTATTTCGCCAATCTGCCCCGTGTTGATTCCCGGAATCAGCGTCGGCACCAGCACCACGCCCAGTTCGTGTCGAGCGCAGTGTTGAATCGCCGCCAACTTCGTCTCCACCAGCGCGCGCCCGCGAATTGCCCTGAAAACCTCGTCGGTCACTCCGTCAAACTGCAGAAACACGCAGCTCAGCCCGGCCTCCTTCAACTCTCCCGCGTACTCTGCTTCGAGCGACAGCCGCACTCCGTTGGTGTTGAGCTGGATGTAGGTGAAGCCGAGCGCGCGAATTCTCCTCACCACTTCCGGCAGATCGCGCCGCACCGTCGGCTCGCCACCCGAAAGGTGGATTCCCACCGGCCCGCTCGTGGTCATGAGGGCGCGGCACCATCCTTCGATTTCTTCGATGCTCGGGTCGGGTACATGCGACGAATTGGCCGATGCGAAGCACACCGGGCAGGCCAGGTTGCATCGCGACGTAACATCCAGCACCACGCAGCACGTGTGCTGGCGATGGTCCGGACACAAGCCGCAGTCGTGAGGACATCCTCGTTCCACCGCGGAGCCGCACACCTTCGGCGGCGAAGCGGAGCGAGGTCCGCCCCCCCAAGCCGCGTACGACGCGAGCCCGCGCCAGATCACGGTCTTCGACACACCGTGCTCTGGGCACGACTTGCGCAGGTAAACGGCGTCGCCCTCGGCGATGCGCTCGGCCGCAACGCGCCGCAGGCACACCGGACACACGCTCTCGGTCGTGCCCAGCGTCATGCCCGATTCCAATCCCAGGGCTGCACTCATCGTGTCCTCACTGTATGTGCTCTCATCTCAGCGGCATCGCGATCGTTCCATCCAGGATCTCCGTTGATAATGCTTCTCAGATCTGCACCGGCTAGCGCTTCCACCGCGCGTGCCACGTTCCTTGCGCTCTGCATTCGCCTTCGCGCAGCCTTCAGCGCCTCGGCATCTTTCCTCAATCGTGTCAGTGCCGGTGCAAATCGCTCCTTCAGCGCAACGACTTTCACGCCGCGAACCAGCTTGTCAGCGAGATACACAATCGCTCTTTCATCCAGATCAGCAAAACTTCCCAATTCCGTATGCGTAGCAACAACGCCTGCGACCTGGTCGAAATCCATGCCGCGCAGGATGGACGCGCCGACCGCGGCGTGATTCGGTTGTCCCTTGGCTACATCGTGCAGCAATGCGCCAGCCTGCACCAGTTCCGCGTTCAGTTCAACTCCGCTGTGCAACAGCGCTGCCGCAATCTTCTTTGCCACTTCAGCCACTTTGCGCGAGTGAGCAACGATGGCTTCCTCTACCTGCAACCCGGCGAGAATCGCCTCGCACTCTGCAGACGTCGGAATGTCTCGTTGCGCGGCAAGCGCTGCCAAAGCCTCGTAATCGTCTTGCGTGTCCATGTCCATATGGATAGCCTCATCCACAACAGGCACTTCGATGGCGTCGCGTTCGTGGCTGGCGAGAAGAACAGACAACGGGCCTTCCGCGCCTTCTTCCGCCGCAACATCAAGAATCTTTCGCGCAATCAGCGGAGGATGCCCGCGCTGCCCATTGAATATCGGATAAGCAATTCCCTCCTGCCACCCTGCCCACTCCTGCGCGATCTTGCGCACCGTGCTCGGACGCACCAGTGGAATATCCGCGGGCAACACGAACGCCGCTTTTGCCCAGCGGGGCAATGAGCGGCTTCCCACCGCGATCGACGAATACATTCCGCGCTCGAATTGTAGGTTCAACGCGCATCGCGCTCCGCATCGCTCCGCAATCGGTCGCAACTCTTCCGCTCTGTGGCCCAGCACCGCGATCACCTCTCCGACTCCCGCGACACGAAAGAGATCGATGCTTCGTTCGAGGGCAGTGCGGCCGCCTACGCGCAGCAACGGCTTGAACGCGCCCATGCGCGAGGAGTAGCCCGCGGCCAGAACGATGGCGGCGAGCCGGCTTCCAGCCGAGTCAATCGGGCCGTGTTGGATTGCTGAACTCATAATGATTTTCGGCCAATATCTCTTTCAGTTTTTCCAGACTCGCCATCACAATCGTTGGGCAGCGCGTCATCCGGTTGCGCATATCATCCTGCACAATTCCGGCACAGTCGGTGCCGCCGAAGCGAGCCGTATGCTCAGCCTCAAACCAATCGACATACTGCGCCAGCATCGCTTGCATTGTTTCGTCGGCATTGTGTTCGGCTGAATCCTTGCCGGCATAGAGCCCTAATACGCAACATCCGCCCGTAAGCGCGCCGCAGGTTTTTCCGCAGCCCATCCCGCCCGTCAGTCCCGTCATTGCACTGATCAACGCCGGATTCTCACTGCCCTGCGCTTCAAGCGAGATTTGTACCAGGATCTGGCTGCACTCAAACCCCTGCATCGCAAGGTCCATTACACGAAATGCATCATCGTTCATTATTCAGTCCTCCAGGCCGCGCTTCGCGTTGACGGCGCCTCGCGACCAAAAGAAAATATCCCGCGCGCGCCGCCTTCATCGCAGCTTGTATCGTTTCTGTCGAGTCCTCTCCATCGCATCGCCACAATCCTCTGAGCGAGCCGTGCTCCAGAATGAAGCGCGCCGCGCATTCGCGCAGAGCCCGCGAGTGATCCTCCCACACGTCGACCGTGAATCCTTGTTTATCCAGTCGCGCCTCCAGTTCCTCGCGGACCATCATCCCCGCAGCGCACGAACGTTTCAGCGCGCCAACTCGAGCAATCGCCTCCGGCTTCCGCGCGTACAAGTCGCTGATCATCAGCCGCCCTCCATCCACCAGCACGCGCGCACATTCCGCCAGCACACGCTCCTGGTCCTGCATCACCGAAAGGCTGCATTCAGCCAGCACACCGTCGGTCGAGCAGTCAGGCAGCGGCAGTTCATCTGCACTCGCAACGATGTGGCATTGCGAGTCAGCCGGGCGCACAGCCTCTTTGTCGCTGACCGCGCAATCGAAGCCGATCGCTTCAAACCCCCGCGTGCGCAGATACGCCACGCTTTGTCCCGCGCCGCAGCCAATGTCTACCACCTTCGAACCCCGGCGCATTCCTGCCAGCGCAACCGCCCGCACGGTCAATTCCAATCCGCCCGGCCGGAACAGCCGCTCATCCTCGCGCGCCATCCTGCCTGTCGCGTAAGCCGACGGCTCCAATACTGAGCAAAGCGACGTCATTTGTCCTCCAATGCCTGTTCCACCTGCAACATCTTGCCCGTAGCCAGCGATTCCGGCACCAGAATTGTTCCGCAGCCCGGGCACTTCCACAACTCGATTGGAAACTCGCTGCCCAGGTACGAGGCGGTCACCTTGCCCAGTTGCAGCGGCACTTTGCATTTGCCGCAGAGCAAAGGTGAAGGTGATGTGGTATCTGGCTTATCGCCCATCTCACCGTACCTCCATGCGATGGGAGTAGGCGTTGTGAACTACAAATGCGCCACCTTCAGCTGCATAATCCACCCAATACGTCACGCAGCCCGAGCGCAGCGACGCCAGCGATCGCCCCGTCACGGGGTTCTCGATCTTGTCTCCGGTTTGTTCCGCCTGCTCGATGGCCCGGCGCGCGTCTTCTACCAGGATCATGCGCGTTTCAAGCAGCTTCAGAACCTCCTCGGAGATCCGCAGCTCAATCGATGGTCCCATCGTGACCTCCTCTTCTCCCCAAAGTTCGCGCAGCAACCTTGTCTTCAATCGCGCGCGGTTTTGCTGCCGCCGCGAAAATCCTGGATCGGGCCGCGCCGCCGGATCGGCCGTTTCAGTCCCCGCGTCTCCGTTTGTAAAGATCAGGTCGAGAATATGCACCGCGCGCTTGCCCTCATGAGCAAACCGGTCGCGGCACATTGCGCAATAGGTCACAAAATCCGCATCGCTCTGCGCGGCCCGTCGCGTGACGGTCTTTGCGGCGAGCGCAGGATTGGCAAAAAGCTGCAAGCCACCATAGCCGCAGCACGTAGTCTGCCCCAGCGCGTTGAGCTCGATTGGCTTGATTCCCAATTCCCCAAGCAATGCACGCGCGCTTCCTTCCACCTCTCTCACGCTGCGCGTCGAGCATGGATCATGAATCGCCAACTCCTTCAAGCCTGCCTGGGCCAGCGCTTCCCCAGTGAGCGCAGAACGAAGATACGGCCACAGTGGTTCAACCGGAAGATGCGGAAGATGCTCCTTCAGCGTTTTGAAGCACGAAGAGCACGCGGTAATCAAGCGCGGCTCGCCCAGCGACGTCCACGCCGTCTCCATAGTGCGCAGCGCTGCTTGAAATTTCTCTTCATTGCCCGCCCACCGCGCCGGTGCGCCGCAGCATTCGAGAATGAGCCCTACGCCTCCAGGCAGCGATTTTCGTAAATGCTCATAGCAGCTTGCCACATGCCCGGGAGACGACGCCGAGAGCTGGCAGCCGGGAAGAAATGCCGCCTCGCTCGATGCAAATCCCGGCTGATGCCGCGCCAGCGTAAACGCGTCGCTCTGGCTGAACTCCATATCGCGCAAAGCAAAGTCGTGCGCCGAAGGCGGCATCTTGTGCGTACGCACTATGCTCTGCCGCGCGTCCAGAATCACATCGGCCATGCTGAAATTCTCGGGGCACACCGACGTGCACAGCCCGCACAGCGTGCACGAGTTCACCATGCGATTGGCCTTGCGCACGCCCATCACAATGCATTCATTGTTGTAAATCTGGCGCACGTATCGCTTGGGATAGGAGTTGTATTCCTCAAGGTACGAGCAAACCTTCACGCACTCGAGACACTGGCACGGAATGCATCGCGCGGCTTCTTGCCGCGCCTCTTCTTTCAAATAGCTACTTGTTCTCGGGGCAGGACGAACCGCAAGTGAATCATCAAGCCCTTTGGTATTGACATAGAGCCGCGACGGATACGGACCCTGGTTATCGCGGTTGGCCGAGAGAGATGCCCCCTGCAGAAATCGATCGATGGAAACGGCCGCATAGTTGCCGTCGGCCAACGACGCAATCGGCGAATACGGCGCTGGCGCATACCGTTGCGCGCCGCCCGCAAATACCTTTGCCTGGCTGGTCGCAAGCGTGAGCGGATCGATCTTGATTCTTCCCTGCGGAGTTCGCGCCAGGTCCAGCACATCTTCGCCGAGAGCATCCGGCCCCGGCGCAAGATACAGCGCATTGAAATCCCGCGCAATCGCATCCAGCCCAAACGGTCCTGCGTGCCGGCTGATGAGGGCCTCGCATCGCACCTCCACTCCCACCCGCTTCAACACGGCCAGATCGGCATCGATGATGCGGGCCGGCAGGATGTCTTCGCCCATCGAACGGAGGCGGTCGAGTAATTGCGCCTGGGCTTCAAACAGCGTCACCATATAGCCGCGTGTCGATAGACCGACGGCCGCAGCGACCCCGCTGATGCCGCCGCCGACCACCGCTACTTTTTGACTCTTGATTGCCTGGGGCCGCGGCGGCGGCGCCGGCGCACCAAATTCCGCGCAAGCCCGCTCCAGCAGCCCGATTTCAATGGCATCTCCGGCATCCGTGCGCCTGCACATCGCCTGGCAGGGATGGTCGCAGATATGTGCCAGGATCAGAGGAAGCGGAACGGCATTCGCGAGAACTGCGAGGCCGCCTTTAAAATCCCCCTGCGCTACGCACTCAACCAGCTTGCGCGCATCGACATGTACGGGGCAGTCGGCAGTGCAGGCGGGCGCCTGCTCCTGTATGCATTGTGTCTCCCAACGCCTGACTTGTTCCCGATCCATGGTGTGGCCCCCACGGCATTCAAGCTATGCAACCGTGTCGCAAGCTTGAAGACGGTGTGTTTGCGCTGTGTTCCGCCAAAGCCGGGAAAGGAAGAAACGGCACATCGAAAGCTCTCAGCGCGGCACAGTCAACTGGGAGCAGCCTCTTCTTACGCAATCGCTCGGGGAAGACTGTGGTTGCGGTTCATGTCAAAATGCCGGGACGAATCCGTAGATTCATCCCGGCGGTTCTCGCAGCACGCAGCGACTTACGCGTGCGCGAGTTGCTTCTGTTCTGCCTGCGCATCCAGCGCAGCCTTCACAATCTTCGGCAGCGCGGGCACCTTCAGGATGCGCACGCCGCAGGCGTTGTAGATGGCGTTGAGAATCGCCGGGTGAGGAGCCGTCAGCGGCGCTTCGCCCACACCCGCCGCGCCAAACGGTCCCAGCGCGCGCGGGGTTTCCTGGAAGATGATCTCGATGTCGTCCGGAATGTCGCTGATATATGGCAGCCCGCACGCCTTGAGGCTGGTGTGAACCTTCAGGTCCTCGAAGTCCTCACTGAGCGCGAGTCCAACACCTTGTGCAAGGCCTCCATAAATCTGGCCTTCCACGGTCGAGCGATTGATGATCGTGCCCACATCCACGACCGTCGTGAACTTGACCACGCGCACTTTGCCGGTTTGGCGGTTTACTTCCACTTCCGGCATGAAAATCTCGTACATGTATACCGGGAAGGGATTGCCCTGTCCGGTCTCCGAGTCGCACGCTGTGCAATCAGTGGCCACCCATTTGCCGTCGTAGCGCAGCGCGATCTTTTCCGCCACCATCTCCTCATATGTGCGATAGGTGCCGTCCGGCTTGCGCATCGCGTTCAGCAGCATCTCGCAGCTCACGCGCGTTGCATTCCCCGTGAACACATTGGAGCGGCTTCCACCCGACGGCCCGCTATTCGGCAGCAGAGTGTCGTTCATCTCGAGTTTGATCTGCTCTGGCACAATGCCCATGGGGCGCAGCGTTTCGTGGGCAATCGTGAGTGCAGCCAAATCGCCACCCTGGCCGTGATCCTGCCAGCAGTTGAAGAGGGTAACGCCTGTTTTCGTCAGCTCCGCCGACGCCTCTGATCCGTCCGGACCATCGAGGCCGCAGCCGTACACGCCAAGAGCAATCCCAACGCCACGCGGCTTCTCCGGGGTTGACAACTCCGCGCAGCGCTTCTTTGCTTCTTCATACTTTGGACGAAGCGCATCGAACATGCTCTCCAGGCAATACACATCCGGTGTCTGTCCCGTCGGTGTGGTCGCCGGCGAACGATAAAGATTGCGATAGCGGAGATCGAATGGGTCGATACCCATCTGTTCCGCCAGCATGTCCATCGCGGTTTCCGAGGCCAGCAGCGCCTGGGGCGAGCCATAGGCGCGGAACGCCGATCCCCACGCATGATTCGTGCACACCGTCTTGCCGCGCCCGCGAATGTTCGGAATGTCGTAGCCTGCGCCGGTAAACTGCGCCTGCCGCACCGTGAGCAGATCGCCAAACTCCGAGTAGGGGCCGTGATCGATCCACCAGTTGGTTTCCATCGCAACGAGCTTGCCGTCCTTGTCCGCGGCTAGCTTGATCTTCACATCGCCCGGCGAACGCTTGCCCGTGTACGTAATGTTCTGGTACTGGCTGTAGACCAGCGACACGGGCCGTCCCGTCGCCATGCAGGCCACCCCCAGCAGCGCCTCCATCGTCGGCGAAAATTTGTAGCCGAATGTGCCGCCCGCTCCGTTTTGAATCAGCCGCAGCTTCTCCGGCTCAATCCCGATGCCCGGGCCGATCATCGCTGCATGCAGATGCAGGCCGATGCTCTTGGACTGAATTGTCAACCGCCCGTTGTCCTCGAAGTACGCGCAACCGCAGTCTGGCTCGAGGTGAAGATGAGGCTGCCGGCTGCAGTAGGTCTCCGTCTCAACCACGTGCGCAGCCGTCTCCATCAGAGGTTTCGTCTCCTCGCCCTTCTTCACGCCCTGCTCGTAGTACACGTTGGGAACGCCGGGATGAATCTCGATCGCATCCGGCGCCATCGCCGCTTCGCCACTCATGTAAGCCGGCAGAATTTCGAGGTCCAGCTTCACTTTCTCTGCAGCCGCGCGCGCATGCTCTTCGGTATCTGCGCACACAATCGCCACCGCGTCGCCAAACTGGAAAATCTTGTCCTTGCAAAGAATCGGCCGATCCCATCCATCGCCCTTGTTCGTCGGGAATGTAATCAGCCCCGTGATCGCGTTCTTGCCCTTCACGTCCTTCCAGGTCACAACCTTCGCAACACCTGGCATCGCCTCTGCTTCTGTTGTGTCAATGCCCTTGATATTTGCGTGCGAAACATCAGCCTGCACCAGGGCCAGCCGCAGTGTATCCGGCGGCATATGCAACGCAACGTCGGCGCCAAAATCCCACGCGCCCGTTACCTTTGCCAGCGCGGAAGGCCGACGATACGTTGATCCCAGAATCGAACCATTGTCGGCCGGCTCAAACAGCAGCTCGTCTTTCTTCTTCTCGCCGCGCACCACTTCGGCCGCGTCCATCACCGCGTCCACCAGCGGCTTGTAGCCCGTGCAGCGGCATGCATTCCTGTGAATGTCAAACCACTTCCGCACGTCATCGCGGCTCGGCGCCGTGTTCTTGTCGAGCAGCACCTTAGCCGACATCAGGAAGCCTGGAGTGCAAACCCCGCACTGCGCACCACCGTGCGCCATCCACGCGACCTGGAGCGGATGCAGGTTCTCCGGAGTTCCCAGGCCTTCAATCGTCGTGATCTTCGCGCCCGGTTTCACTTTCGCGATCGGCGTCAGGCACGCGCGAATCGCCTTCCCGTCCACGATCACCGTGCACGTTCCGCATTGCCCTTCGCTGCAACAGACCTTACAGCCGGTGAGCAGAAGCTGGTCGCGCAACACATCGGCGAGGTTCTTTTTTGGATCGACGACCAAAGAACGATCCACGCCATTGACATTCAGAGTTCGCTTCTCCATAACTTTCTCAACTTTCTTTCATAATCAAAATGATCGCGCTGCCCTCGAAGAGCAGCCCCGTCCCGCCATCCCGCTTTAACTCGCGTTCGGGATGAATAACCGATAAGAATGCGTCGGCAACTGCCTTTTCGCCTTGTATGAATTCTTCCGGGTAGCGCGTTGAAAGTGCATTGCGTCACGCGCTCCAGTCAATTGAAGCCATGAATGGCGTCTTGCGATGTGATTGACATCACATCTGACAAACCAATAGGGGTGATTAGGTATCTGAGGCGATGTCGCCGCCTCGGCCGCAGTTTCACGTATGGCCTCGGCACGATGCGATGGCGGCGCGCAAGACGCTCCACTCTGAGCCAAACAGCCGCACTTTGAGGATGGATTTGATGAGCCGCGCATTTGTGATTAACGATCTATGCATCAAGGACATGCGCTGCGTCGCTGCGTGTATGCGGAAGGCGATTCATCCCACCCTCAACGACCTCGAATATGCCGAGTCGGAACAACTGCACATCAACCCTCTCCGCTGCATCGGTTGTGGCTCGTGCGCCAACGTCTGCCCCACGGGAGCTATTCTCGCACCAGGCGATTCGCCCTCACAATTTCCCCACTTCGCCGAGCTCAACGCGGCCTGGTACCGAGGCTAACGATGGCGGCAGCATCCGGTGTTTCGCATTTTCCCATCTGCACCGACCTCGCCCCCGCCCGTGATTCGCTTGCCCTCTCGCGTTTGCGACTGCTACGCCTGTCTGTCACCGACCGGTGCAACTTTCGCTGCCGCTACTGCATGCCTGCGGATGGTGTGCCCAACGTCGCCCACCACGATCTTCTACCCCTTGAGCGTCTGGTCGAGATGGTGCAGTGGCTCACAACTCGCACGGGCATTGAACGCGTCAGGCTGACCGGAGGAGAGCCGCTCGCGCGTCGCGGAATGGAATATCTCGTCGCCGCACTCGCCGCTCTTCCTGCGATTCGCGAAGTCTCTCTCACGACCAACGGATCTCTGCTTTCGCGTACGGCGGCCGAACTCAAGGCCGCGGGCCTGAGTCGCGTCAACATCTCGCTCGATTCCCTCGACGAATCGCGCTTCGCCGTCCTGTCGCGCGGCGGAAGCCTTGAGCGCACCCTCGACGGAATCAACGCTGCCGAGCTGGCCGGCCTGACCCCAATCCGGCTCAATACTGTCCTCCAGCGCTCCACATGGCAGCTTGAAGTTTCGCGGCTCCTCGACTACGCCGCATCCCGCGGCTTCGAAATCCGTTTTATCGAGTTGATGCGCACCGGCACTGAGCGCGCATGGTGCGAATCCGAATTCGTCTCCGTCGATGAAGTCAGTGCAGGATTGAACTCCGAAATTCTATCCACCGCAGGTCCGGCCAATTCCTCAGCGCGCAGAACCATCCTCAACTGGCGCGGCACCCGCATCAACGTCGGATGGATCTCTCCGCGCTCTCATCCCTTCTGCGCGCGTTGCGAGCGTCTCCGCATGGATGCCCGCGGCCGCATTCGCCGCTGCCTGATGGATCCAGCCATGCTCGATCTGCACCATCTGCTGCAAAGTTCCGATGATTCCGCTGCGTGGCGCGAGTTTCAAACCTATCTCGCCAACAAGATGCCGCCGAGCGCGATGGACAGCGCCTTTGCGATGAGCCAAATCGGAGGTTGACCCTCCCCTGTGCTCGAAACGCTCAGCATTGAATTTGCAAGATTGAATTTCTACAACCCCGACAGCCGCCTGTAGAGTGTGCTGCGATGCAGGCCGAGCTGGCGCGCTGCAGCGGTCATGTTTCCGCTGTGGTCATTGATCGCCTTGCGCATCAACTCATCGGTCAGCACCGACAGCTTTCCTGACTGCTCTGTCTCCATGCTGGTTGCAATGTCCTGCGGCAGGCTGTCGACATCGATCCATCCGCCGTCTTCAGCTAAGGCGACAAGGGTATGCAGCAGGTTCGACATCTCACGCAGGTTCCCCGGCCAGTGATACTCCAGCAGCCTTTGACGCACGGCTGGCGTAAGTCGGATTTCCCGTTCATCTGCGCCAAAACTTTTCAGCATGGCATCCAGGATGCCGGGCAGGTTGCGCCGCTTGCGAAGCGGAGCGAGATACGAGACCATGTGCCGCAACCGATAGTAGAGATCGGCGCGGAATTTGCCCTCCGCAACCGCGGCCTGCAAATCGCGGTGAGTGGCCGCAATCAACCTGAAGTCGACGCGCACTGAGCGGCTCGCTCCCAGCGGAGTCACTTCGCCGTCCTGCAGCACGCGCAGCAGTTGCGCCTGCAGCGCCAGCGGCATGTCGCCAATTTCATCCAGAAACAGCGTCCCGCCGTCGGCGCGCCGGATGTATCCCGGATTGCCCTTGCGCCTCGCCCCTGTAAATGCGCCGTCTTCATAGCCAAACATCTCGGCTTCCTGCAGTCCCTCGGGAATCGCCGCACAATTTACCGGCACCAGCGGCGCCGCGGCGCGCGAAGAATGCCGATGAATGGCGCGCACCAGCACCTCTTTTCCCGTGCCCGTCTCGCCTTGCAGCAGAATCGGGATGCTCGCTTCATAGGCGCGTCGCGCCTTGCTCAGCATCTGAATCGTGTCGCTATCCCACACGCCGTCTTCGCGTACAACAACTTCAGGGACGCTGTCCGCATCGCCCGGCATCGAGACGCGCACCGCTTCCGCTTTTTGAACGTTCCCATAGAACAGCCCTGAATGATTGCGCGGAAAGAGCTCGGCCTTTCCAAACACAGGCTCGCTCGAAAAGATCTCGCTCCAGCCGATTCTGCCAATCGCCATCGGATCCAGGCCCAGCAGCCGCAACGCCGCCGGATTTGCGCCCGCTAGTATTCCATCCCGAAACGCCAGCAGTCCTTCATGCGGCGTGCCCAGCCAGTTGGGGTGCGGATGAAATGCGGCCAGCAGATCGTGTGCGAAATTCCGGTTCACCCATTCATGCTCGATCTTTGCCGTTGCCAGCTGCACCAGCATCGATGTCTGCATCGGCGGGTGTCTCACATCGCCTGAAACGTCCAGCACCCCGGCGATTTCCCCGGTCGGGCTCATCACCGGAATTGCAGTGCAGATGAGAAAGCGGTTCTGGTCGAGAAAGTGCTGGTCGCCCACGACCTGCACCAGTCGCCGTTCTTCCAGCGCTGTTCCAATTGCGTTCGTGCCTTCTCTCATCTCGCTCCAGGTGGCCCCGGGGCGAAGAGAGACTCGCTGCGCCTTTTCAACGAAGCTGTTATCCCCACAGCCATCCAGGATCGCGCCGTCGGGATCGGCCAGCAGCACCAGTCCGTCTGCCCCCGTGATGGCTCGCCGCAAGACGCACAATTCGTTCTCGGCGAGTTGCACAAGAATCCTGTGTTGTTCTTTGCGCCGCTTCAATTCTGCCTCAGCCAGCAGATCCAGGCTTGGCAAAGTGGCGCATAGAAGTCCGTGCTGTCTGCAGCGTTCCCATGAAGCTGCAATCGACGACAGACACTGCGGAGCCGCAGAGCGATCTGCGGAGAGCAGCACCAACGAGGTTTCCCCGTGCTCTTCTTCCCACTTGTTTCGAAACGAGCACGACTGTACTTGCGGCATAACGACGCAGATTCTAGCACCGCTCAACAACGTTTGTCGCAGGATCACCGCACTCATGCCGGCCAAAAGTGTTGCGTGCCTGTCGCAGCGCCGTCGCAAAATGCGACGCTTGGCGATCGATTTTTGTTTCGCGCGGGTTTCAAATCCGGCTGGAGTAAACGAGTCTAACCTGATGCAGCGCCGCGAGATGCGTCCAGATCGCGGATCTCTTATCGCGCTCGCGGTGCGAATGGCCTCTGGATTGCCAACATGACTTCAGGAAAAAAGTTTTCAAGTTGCAGCGAAGGGAGCGTTCGGATGCCCGCAAATATGGCCTACTCATCGCCATTGCACGAACTCACCGAGTCGATTACTTTCCGCGCGCGCTACGAAAACTACATCGGCGGCCTGTGGGTCGCGCCCGTTGCGGGGGTCTATTTTGATGACATTACTCCCATTACCGGCGAGCCATTCTGCCAGGTTCCCCGCTCCAGCGCAGCCGATATCGAACTAGCCCTCGACGCCGCGCATGCCGCGAAAGATGGGTGGGCACGCACCAGCATCACTCAGCGCTCTATCCTCCTGAATCAAATCGCCGACCGCATGGAGGAGCACCTCAGCACCCTCGCGCTGGCCGAAACCTGGGATAACGGTAAGCCCATCCGCGAAGCCATGGTCGCTGACATTCCTCTCGCCATCGACCATTTCCGCTATTGTGCCAGTTGCATTCGCGCGCAGGAAGGCGGCGCCGCGGAGATCGATCACGACACCGTTGTTTATCATTTCCCCGCGCCACTTGGGGTTGTGGCCCAGATCATTCCCTGGAATTTCCCGCTGCTCATGGCCGCCTGGAAGCTTGCGCCCGCGCTCGCCACCGGCAACTGCGTCGTGCTCAAGCCATCCGAGCAAACCCCCGCCAGCATTCTTGTCTGGGCTGAATTGGTAGGCGATCTGCTTCCGCCCGGCGTACTCAACATCGTCAACGGGTTCGGCGAAGAGGTCGGCAAGCCGCTCGCGTCCAGTCCCCGCATCGCCAAGATCGCCTTCACCGGCGCGACCGCCACCGGCCGCCAGATCCTCAAATATGCCAGCGAAAACATGACCCCTGTCACGCTCGAGCTTGGCGGCAAATCGCCCAACATTTTTTTTGAAGATGTTGCCGACAAGGACGACGACTTCTTCGATAAGGCGCTGGAAGGTTTTGCCATGTTCGCCCTCAATCAGGGTGAAATCTGCACCTGTCCGAGCCGCGCCCTCATTCAGGAAAGCATCTACGACCTCTTCATGGAGCGCGCCCTCGAGCGTGTCAGTGCCATCCGCCAGGGCTGCCCCCTCGATCCCACCACCATGATCGGCGCGCAAATCACAGGCCGCCACATGCAAAAGGTCCTCGACTACATCGAAATCGGCAAGCGCGAAGGCGCTGAACTGCTCATCGGCGGCGGTCGAGCCAGGCTCCCCGGCGAACTGAGCGGCGGCTATTATGTTCAGCCCACCGTCTTCCGCGGAAATAATCGCATGCGCATCTTTCAGGAAGAAATCCTGGGACCTGTCGTATCCGTGACCACCTTCAAAACCGAAGAAGAAGCCCTGGCCATTGCCAACGACACCCTCTATGGGCTGGGCGCCGGGCTGTGGTCGCGCGATGCGAATCTCTGCTATCACATGGGCCGCCGCATCCAGGCCGGCCGCGTGTGGACCAATTGCTACCACGCTTATCCGGCCCACGCTGCATTCGGCGGATACAAACAATCCGGCATCGGCCGCGAAACGCATCGCATGATGCTCAACGACTATCAGCAGACGAAGAATTTGCTCGTCAGCTACAGCCCCAGGAAGTTGGGCTTCTTTTAGATTCTGGTTCTTTGCTGGTTCCGCGGCCTGCCTGCGGCAGAAATTCCCACGCACAAAACCGTGGGTGACATGAAAGAGGAAAGCTCCTGGCCCGGCCGGGAAAGAAGTTCACATTCAGCAGTATCGGAAGTGCGCAAGTCTTCCACTCGATGCATTGGCCTCAAGCCTGGAACGATTGCGCGTGAGCCCCTTGAAGGGGTTGGCAATCTCTAAACCTCCGCACCGCGGAAAACACTTTCAAGGAGAAAGATCATGGCTCTTGCAGAACAGACATATGGATTCTTCATTCCCACCGTTTCGTTGATGGGTATCGGCTGCGCAAAGGACTCAGGCGCGCAGGCCAAGGCGCTCGGCGCAAAGCATCTCCTCATCGTCACCGATGGCGGACTCTACAAGCTCGGCGTTGCCGACCAGATCAAGGATTTCCTCGTCGCCGCCGGACTCCAGGCGACCATCTTCGCCGGCGCCGAGCCCAACCCGACCGACAAAAACGTGGCTGACGGCTTCAACGCCTACAAGAAGAACAATTGCGACGGCATCGTCACGCTCGGCGGTGGCAGCTCCCACGACTGCGGCAAGGGCATCGGCCTCGTCGCATCCAACGGCGGCAATATCCGCGATTTCGAGGGTGTAAACAAGTCGACCAAGCCCATGCCTCCATTTCTGGCCATCAACACCACCGCGGGCACCGGGTCTGAAATGACCCGCTTCTGCATCATCACCAACACCGATACGCATGTGAAGATGGCCATCGTCGACTGGCGCGTTACACCGAATATCGCCATCAACGATCCTCTGCTGATGGTGGGAATGCCCGCCTCTCTCACTGCCGCCACTGGCATGGACGCGCTCACCCACGCAGTCGAGGCCTACGTTTCCACCATTGCCACGCCCATTACCGACGCCTGCGCCCTCCAGGCCATCCGCCTGGTTGCCGACTACCTGCGTCCCGCGGTTGCCAACGGCACCAACCTTGAAGCCCGAGACAAGATGGCTTATGCCGAGTACCTTGCCGGAATGGCCTTCAATAATGCGAGCCTCGGCTATGTCCACGCTATGGCGCATCAGTTGGGCGGCTTCTACAACCTCCCGCACGGTGTGTGCAATGCCATTCTTTTGCCCGAAGTGTGCGAGTTCAACAAGATTGCCTGCCCGCAGCGCTATGCCGATATCGCCGTCGCCCTCGGCGAAAGCATCAACGGCCTCTCTGCCATCAACGCCGCCGATGTGGCCATCGCCGCCATCCGTAAGCTTTCCAGCGATGTGGGCATTCCCGCCAACCTTGCCACCCTCGGCGTCAAGGAGTGCGATTTTGAAGTCATGGGAACGAACGCCAAGAAGGACGCATGCCAGCTCACCAACCCGCGTCTCGCGACACTGCAGCAGGTGATGGCGATCTTCAAGGCCGCCCTCGGAGAAGCCGCTCCCGCGGTCATCTCGCAATCCGAGCGCGAGAAGATTGCCGCCGCCGGCAATGGACAGGCCCACGGGGTCCCGGCCACGGTCACCGAGGTCTTCGTTCCCACCAAGGACAACAAGATCGATGCGGTGATGGTGCCGGAATTCGACGCATAACCAATTTGTCTCCTGGGCAGCGGTCTGTCGGCCGCTGCTCCGGGGACATTGAATGACGGAACCCGAAATCGGCAACGCGGTCAGGATCGCCAGATTCTGGCCGCGTTCCATGAGCAGCGTGAGTCGTCAGCGAGTCTCAAGAAGGCTCCAGCCTGCGACCTCAATGGCAAACAGCTTGTCATGTTGAACGCAGGTCGCCGCGGCGACCGGAGTCGTTGTCCTTTCGAGCTTCGAAGCCACAAGAATGCTTACTTCCGGGTAGGCGGAGATACTCTGCGTTTGTACACCCTCACACGCTGTTATCCTGACGCGAAGCGGAAGGATCTGCGGTTGTTCTTCGCGTTACAGCCAATGGATCCAGGAGCGGGTACGATGCCATCGACGCATGAGGGCAGCTATTTCACATAATCATGGCCAGCCGCAGCCACACGCTCTACATTGGCGTCCCCGGCGACATTCTCAAACGCGTGTCGACGGCTGCACGACAGAATGTCGAGCCTAATCGACATCTGCCTCTTCGACTGTGGCAGTCATGGGAATAAAGGTGTCGACTTTAGTGATCTTGAATAGCTGCAGGACACGCGGACTGACTCCAGCCGCAATCATCCGGATCCCCTTGTCCTGGCACCGAACATAATGGCTGACGATCATGCCGATGCCCGCTGAGTCCATATAGGGAACAAGAGTCAAGTCGAAGATGTTCAGAGAGGGTGGGTTGTCGCCGGCAACGAACTCGAACATGTTGCGTACGGCGAGGGGCGTGAGGGAGTTAAACATGTCGCGCGCTGAGAACGGTCCGGCCAGGTGGAAGATCACCGTACGCGGCGCTTTGCCTTCTTTGCGTTCGATGGTGAAAGTAGAGCCCTTCCAAATCTGAGCTTGAATTGCCGCCATCGCAATGGTCCTCAATCGTGCTTCTGATCATTCCCGGGCTGGCACTTCTCTGGTTTGTCCAACATATAACGAGATCTGTGCCGCGCTGCTTAAGTCAAAAGTCGTGGTGATGGTCGACGAGGCCAATGATACTTTGCGGCTCCGCAGGTTTGTTTCCGCCCTGGACCGGGTTGGCGGCTTCGGCCCGGGAGCGCAGTCTGGCGACGGCGAGCCAGTCGTCTTTGTGCGGATGGTCAGCAATCCACGGAGGTAAAGGCATGCGCAGGTAACGGCTCAGCGCTTCGGCGTAACCCTCATAGAGATACCGCATCTCGCGAAGGCGCTCCATGGAAAGTTCGTCCCGGCAAACGCTGATTCCGCTTTGGCAGAGCAGATTGTAGAGCTTTTCGTAGCTCTCTGGAGGAAGCCGGTCCGGAGCATCGTTGACGGGAGTAAGTGAAAGGATCTGCGACAGGTCAACCACCGCGTGTCTGGCCATGGCAAAAGTGAGCAGAGCCTGTCGGGCCTCGTGTCCGCGGACCCCTGCAATCAGCAAGGCCGACGTGTCGAGAATGGCGGTCAGTGCGCTGATCCAGCTCTGGTTAGTGTGCTGAGATCGGAAGTAGCAGAGAAGCGGATAGGAGATATGGCTCTCCAGCAGTTCTGCCGACCACCGCTCCCACTCCTCCAGTAAAGTAGACAGAGCCTTCTGGGCACCCTCATAGGAGTGCCGGTGCAATAGCTCTGCGGCCGTTGGAGGAGATCCGGCGCGTGCATCCAACAGCGAGATGCTCACTTCTCGAAGCGAGAACGCGCCATACAGGACTGGGAAATATCCCATGACCACCGCCAGAAAGCCGAATCCGATTCCGGCTTCCAGGATGACCAGCTCCCGCGTAACCTGACTGCTCGGCGTGACGTCTCCCAGCCCGAGAGTAAAGAGGGTGGTTCCGCTGACGTAAAGGTCGGATCGAAAAGTGCGTCCCTGCGAAGTATCGTTGAAGGGGCTGCCCATGGAATAGTAAATGAGCGCAAAACCCAAGATCATCCCGCTGGCCCAGACAACCAATAGGAAAATCAAGGACAAAGGCCCAAAGAAGCTGAACGCAGTCTCCCGCCTTCGAGGATTGTGAAGCCACTGGGTGAAGTAGGCCCATGGTCTCCACGTCACGATGTAGAAAATGCGCGTGATGCGGAAGCGCCCCGTAGCGCGGCGCGGAAGAATGATGGTTTGAAAGGCATCAAGCAGCACGAACAGGACACAGAGAATGCCGGCGAGCAAAATCAGAGTCCGCATCGATCTTCCTCCCCGGGTCGAGCGCTACGCCCCTCTCGCGCACCGACCTTTCCTAGTATCCTAGCCGAGACAGGGAATTATAGGGTGCCCATGAGCGACATTGGTAAAGCGCTTCTCGGCCTCGGCCTCCTGATTGCCCTTATCGGAGCCCTGCTGTTGCTCGCGGGACGTTTCGGCCTGCCGCTGGGCAGGATGCCGGGCGACTTTGCCTACAAGGGCAAACATGTGTCGGTCTACTTTCCTCTTGGCACTTCGATTCTGATCAGCGTTGTGCTGTCCGTGATTCTTTATCTCCTGTCGCGCTTCCACCGGTAGCTCAGCGAAAAGAACCTGCCAGTTCAATTCCGAAGGGTCGAATTGCTCTTAACTAACCTTGATCTTCCACGAACGATTTGAGACGCGTCAGCGCCTTATCCCATTCCTTTGAGACGGAGTCGAGGTACTCTCTGAGCCCTTCCATTGGCTCCGGGTCGAATTTGAAGAGGCGCTCGCGGCCAGTGAGGGTGCTGCGCACGATTCCAGCCCTCTCGAGCACGCGGAGATGCTTGGTGATCGCCTGTCGCGTCAGCTTGGAGTCTTCTGCCAGCCTGGAAATCGAGCACGGGGTCCCGGAGCAAAGCTGAGCGACGAGCGCGAGGCGTGTCTTGTCGCCGAGCGCGGCAAAGACCCGTGCGCGTGCCTTCGGCTTGGCGAGAATGCGATTACGGTGTTTGTGCGACATGTTTCCTAATATTATTCATCTGCTCGGTCCAGCCGCCATCGTTTCTGCGAAAAGCCTCTGCGCGGCGGTCATCGGGAAGCTGATCGAAACCAGACTCGGTGAGCACGAGCAGGGTGCCGGTTGCGGTCTTTTCCAGCCTGAATTCGACCAGGGTGGTCGGTTCCTCACCATCGTCCTGCGAGTAGTCCGATTTCTCTATGGACTTGGGATGACCCCAGGTGAACGAAAAGAGCCGCTCGGGTTCCATCTTCTGCACGCGGACCTTCCATTTGAGGTGTTCGTAGCCGGGATGTGTGATCTGGCCGCGTGAGACCTGGCCCGGAACGAAGGGTCCATCCAGTTTCACGCGAAACCATTCGCCAAACTCGCGGTAGTCGGTAATCGCGCGCCATACGCGCGATACGGGCGCTTTCAATTCGATGCGCTTCTCGACGCGGTCGCTCATTTAAGCAACCTCCTGGTTGCATATTAGTGTGGATGCAGGGAAATATGCAACCTCCAAGTTGCGTATGGATGAAAAAACCGGGAAAAAAGACCGAGATCGGCAACCGGCGCGCCTTCCAAGGCTGAAAGCGTTGTTCCCGCCGGAGAAGGTATTAGCTGCGTTTCTTTCCGCCCCGAGGACCGCCGCGCATGCCGCCTGCGGATTTTGCTTTGTGACCAGGGCCGCCGGGCTTCGGCTTCCAACTGGATTTACCTCCCGGACGAGGAGCTGAACTCCCGGCACGTGCAGGGCGAGAGCCAGACCCGGCGCCAAAGGAACGACCGCCGGAATTACCCGGCTTGGTGCTGGGGCGCGCGCCGCCAGGGCGCGGTTTGCCGGAACTGGTGGTGAAAGGCCGCGCCAGTCCCCCTTCGCCGCGAAACGGGCGGCTGGAACCCGAACGGCTTGTCCCGGAACGACCTGTGCCCGAACGACCAGTGCTGGATCGACCTGTACTGGACCGGTCTGGGCCGGTGCGGCCCGTTCCGGGACGATCGGGCCGTTGACGATCGAAGCGCGGCCGTTCAGGACCGGATCTGTCGAAGCCGGGTTTCTCGGATACCGGCTTATCGAAGCGGGGTTTATCGAATCGTACCTTGGCAAAACCGGGGCGATCGGGCCTTGCGCCGGGCCTTGAATCCGGCCTCGTCTTGTCGAATTGAGGCCTGCCAAAACTCGGGCGACGGTCCGTTTTGGGGCCGCCACCAAAGGGAGGCCGTGCGGAGCCCGCTCCTCGATTGAATGGGGGCCGGCTGGAGGTTGGGCGGTCGTGGCCCCGCGTACCGGCCTGGTCCGGTTCAACCGCATCGATGCGCAAGCCGGACGGTCTCTTGGCGACAAAATTCTCGGCTTGAGCAGGTGGCTCGCGGCGTGGAGGTGCAGGGCGATTATAGGGTGGCCGCGCGCCGGCGGCCGGTTTATTCCAGGCGGGCCTGTCGGCGGCTGGTCTGGATGTGGGTGGCCTGGATGTGGGTGGCCTGGATGTGGGCGGTCTGGGAGAGCCCTGTCCCGGTCCGGCTGCTCCCGGCGGCCTGGGTGAAAAGCTGCGGCCCGGGCCGGCTTCCCTTTTCCAATCGGGGCGCGCGGTCGGACGGCCTGGGCCACGGGGAACGCGATCGTCCTTCTTCCACGCCGGGCGTTCGGCTGGCCGATCGTCGGGCCTGCCGGAGCTGAACCTGCCTGGGCCTGCGCTGCCGCGGCGTGGGCGTTCGTCGGAACGTGGATTGAAAGAGGCTTGCGGGCGATAGCCGCCGGGCCGGCTTGGCGGCGTGGATCGCGGCGTGAATCGTGGTGCGGATCCCGGTGCGGATCGCGGTGTGAATTTTGGAGCAGATGACTGGTCGGAGGATGGCGTCTGTGGCCGTAACCGTGTCGGCCGCGGCGCCAGCGTCGGCAACTGCGCATCCATGGCATTCCGGCGTCGGAGTTCCTTGGCTTTTGGCGTACGCAGTTTGCCCTCGGCTGCGAGGCGCAAGGCGGCCAGCTCTTCCTGGTCCAGTTCGCGCAGCTTGCCCGGCTCCTGGTCCAACACCAGCGGGCCGTAGCCCACGCGGCGGATCTTCTCAACAAAATGGCCGATCTCTTCGAACATCTTGCGCAACTCGCGGTTGCGGCCCTCGATGAGCACGACTTCGTACCAGGGGTTATCGCCCTGGCGAACCTGGCGGATGCGCGCCGGAGCAGTGCGGACGCGGCCCTCGCCGGGCTTGCCGCGTTCGATCGAGACTCCGCCCCGCAGGATGTCGAGCTGGTCCTCTGTGGGCTGGCCGCTGACTTTGACGAGGTAGGTTTTCTCCACGCCCGAGGCGGCTTTGGTGAGCTTATTGGCCAACTCGCCGTCGTTCGTCACCAGCAGCAGGCCTTCGGTCTGATAATCGAGGCGGCCGACGGGGTAGAGGCGCTCGGCCATCTTCTCGAAGAACTGCATGACGGTGGGCCGGCCCTCGGGATCCTTGACCGTGGTGACAAAGCCCTTGGGCTTGTTCAGCACGTAATAGCGCAGGCGCTCGGATCCGTGGAGCAGTTTGCCATCGACGCGGATGTGGTCCTGCGCTGCGTCAGCCTTGGAGCCTAATTGGGTGACGACTTTGCCGTTTACCTGCACCCGCCCGTCGGTGATCATGGCCTCGGCGCTGCGCCGGCTGGCGATGCCCGCCTGGGCGAGTATCTTCTGCAGCCGCTCCAATTTGCGCGGGGGACGAGTCGCTGCCTCCTCCGTTTCGGAGGCGTTCTCTTCTTCAATTGACTCAGATTGCGCCGGTTCTCTGGATTCCGCGTCGTTTGCAGCGGAAGAGACCGCGGACTCGGCTGGCTCGGCGGCCGATTCAACAACAGGGGGCGGAATCTTCTCTTCTGTGACTGCATGCTCCGTTGAAAGAGTAGCCTCGGATGCTGTCACAGCAGCAGGTTCGGCAACTGATCCGGTGACAGAAGCGGCCTCGCCATCACCCAGATCGCCAATCGGGTCCGCCAGCTCAACAGGCTTGGCGGGCTTGGCCTTCGACTTTCTCGGTTTGGGTTCGGCCTTGGCCTCGGCTTTGGGCTCAGTCTTGGCCTCAGCGCCTTTGGCCTTCCGCTTTTTGGGCTTGGAAACTTCTTCCGGGTTCGGCATCACCGGTTCGGATTCGACGTTGTCAGTCATGGGGAGAAGTCTCGGTTTCTGCCTGCTCTTTTGGCGGAGGCTCGCCAGGCGCGGCCTCCGCGGATGCTGATTCCTGCTGGTTTGAGGGGGGCGCTGCCGGTTCTACCTCAACGACCGCCTCGGTTGCCGGGGCTTCGTCCGCGGCAATCTCGGTTCCCGGCTCCTCGGGTGCATTTTCGTCCAGTTCCGGGCCGGTAACCGGCTCCGCGCCCTGTTCGTCGTCACCCGCCTCGTCCAGTTCGATGGCGGCCATCTTCTCGAATTCTTCCATGGAAGGAAGCTCGGCGACGTCTTTGAGACCGAAGCGTAGCAGGAATTCTTTGGTGGTTTTGTAGAGGATGGGCCTGCCGATGACTTGTTTGCGGCCAGCGCTGGTGATGAGCTTGCGGGCCAGCAGCGAACCGAAGACGCCGGATGAATCCACGCCGCGAATTTCGTTGACCTCGGGCGCCGTGACCGGCTGCTTGTAGGCGATCACAGCCAGCGTTTCGAGGGCCGGCAGGGAGAGCTTCATCGCAGGCTTGAGGCTCTTGATAAACATGCGCACCGCGTCGTGGCACTCGGGCTTGGTGGCAACACGATAGCCGCCGGCGATTTCACGAATCTCCACGCCGCGATCGTCGGAGGCATATGCGGCGATCAACTCGTCGATCAGCTGCCGCAGGATTGCTTTGACCTCGCGATCGCGCTGACGCGCCGCTCGCTTCGCCTCACCTTCGGCGTCCGCCTGAGACTCGGCCGGCAACGCCTCTGCATTCGGACTTGGCAAAGCCTCCGAATCAAGACCCGGCAAAGCCGCTGAATCGGGGCCGGATGAGTCCCCTTCCGCCGGAGTAGAAGCAGGTTCCGCGAAGGGGACGACCGCCGGCTCTTCGCCGACGTCAAGGCGTTCCATGTCGTTGGGGGTGGCTTCGTGCGGAACGACCGCATAAAAGGCAGGAGTTTGTTCCAGGCCCAGGTATTCCAGGCCTTCTGCCAGCAGTGGCTGGGGATCGGAGGTTCGCGCGGCGGCCTCAGAGACCTGCTTTGCGGCTTCGGCCTCCTGTTCCGCCTTCCATTCCAGGGCTTCCCCGGCAAACAGTATGGCAAGCTGGCTGAGGGTGACCGGCTCCTCGGCAGCGTAGATGACGGCTTCCAGTTTTGCTTTCAGGCTCATTCTCGAATCGGTACCTCAGTTATGGTACCGGAAGTGAGGGAGCGTTGTGTTCCCTCGAGCACGCGCCACTGGTTATTCGGCACAAAATGCAATCTCGCTGTTTGGGGCGATCGGCCGACGTCTTTGAAAAACTCGAAGAGAGCCCTCAGGCGAACTGGCGGAAGATCCAGTAGAGCAACCCCGAGAGCAAGGCTGCGGCGGGAAGCGTAAGGATCCAACCCGCGGCGATGTTGCGAATCGTGGAGAAGCGCAAGCCGCTACCGTTCGCAGACATGGTTCCGGCCACGCCTGAGCTGAGAATGTGCGTGGTGCTCACCGGCAGGCCGAATTTGTCTGCGGCGAAGATGGTGCACATCGCGACCAGCCCTGCGCTCGCGCCCTGCGCGTAGGTCAGGTGCTCCTTGCCGATCCGTTCGCCTACCGTGATGACGATGCGCTTCCATCCGACCATGGTGCCAAGTCCGAGGGCGAGGGCCACGGCCACCTTCACCCATGTAGGAATGAACTTGGTCGAAATATCTACCTTGCTCTTGTAGTTATTCAGCGCCGCGGTCTCATCGGCTGTTAAGGCCGGGTTGTGAGCCTGGATCATGAAGCGAATCGCTTCGCTGGCCACGTACATGTCGTTGCGCACGTTGCCTTGATCCTGCGGCGGAAGGGCTGTGAACTCGCGATGGAGAACGACCTGGCGGTCTACGTTGTTGACCAGTTCACGCAGCGCGAGAATGGTGTCGGGGCGCATTTGGCGGGTGCGGATGTAGTCGGTGACTTCAGCGCGGGGATCGGAGCCAAGGACGCCGTGTGGGTCGACGTGGCGATCAAGGATGCGTCCTGTCTGTTCTGACGCGGCGATGAAAGCCTGTACCTGAGCTGGACTGATGGTGTGGTTCAGCGCGTAGGCCGTTGGCACGGTGCCGATGAGGATGAGCATGATGAGGCCCATGCCCTTTTGCCCGTCGTTGGAGCCGTGGAAGAAGCTGACGCCGGTCGAGGTGAGCACCATCAGCGCGCGAATCGGAAACGGCGGCGGCTTATTGTCCTTTGGAGCCTCATAGAGCTCGGGAAACTTGACCAGCCGCTTGGAGATCAGGATGAGGAGGCCGGCAAGGGCAAACCCGATGAGCGGAGAGATGAGCAATGCCTTGAGAACTTTGATGGCCTGTTCCCAATCGACGCCTGAGGTGCCCGTGTGCGGGTTCAACCACTGGTTGGCCAGGCCCACGCCGATGATCGAGCCGACCATCGTGTGCGAACTCGAGGCCGGCAAACCAAACCACCATGTTCCGAGATTCCACAGGATCGCGGCGATGAGCAGCGCAAACACCATGGAAAAGCCCGAGCCGGAGCTCACCTGCAAAATCAGTTCCACGGGCAGCAGCGCGATCACCGCGAAGGCCACGGTGCCGGTGGAGAAGAGCACGCCGGCCAGGTTGCAGATGCCCGACCACACCACGGCGATGCCGGGCTCCAGCGAGTGAGTGTAGATGACCGTGGCCACTGCGTTGGCGGTGTCATGAAAGCCATTCACGAACTCAAATCCGAGCGCGATCACCAGCGCCAGGGCGAGCATGAGATAAGGAGCGTAGCTGGTGACAGAGGCGGCGGCGAGATCCCGCGCAACATGGAAGACGATATAGAAAAGGCCGCCGGACAACGCCAGAAGAAACACAATAACGCCGGTAGGGCTGGAAGACTGCTTCATCTTGCGATCAAGCAGCGTTGAGCGTTTGGGAAGTGCTTCAGTTATGGTTGCAACGCCGGCCATCAGATCGCTCCCGACCGATTTGAATTCATTGGGTCTGAGTGCATTGAGACGCGCATCAGAAAACGCAGCTTTCTGGCTTGGTCGCGGGAGGAAATTGAAAATGGAAATGAGATGGATTGTGGCTGGAGAGTGTACGGCCGATTATAAAGGCGTCCATAAAACCCCAACAACTGCACTACGTCGCAGTTGTTTGTGCAACCCTGGGGATTGGAGTCGCTGCATTGATTTTACACGGGATACGCGGGGGCGGGGGGATCTTTGTGCACAAACAATGGGAAAACGGAGCCGGAGCCGGGTCAGCGTGGCGCGATATTCTGTTCAAACCATTGGGCGAGCTGGTCCTCTGACACGGTCCCTTCCGCGAGGCTCCAGAACGTCAGGACTCGATCTTCTTTCGAGGCGGTCAGTTCGAAACCATTCAATCGCAGGAATGTGACGGAAACCGTCAATGCGGTGCGCTCATTGCCATCGACAAAAGGATGGTTCGTGACAATCCCTTTGGCATAGGCGGCTGCAAGCCTGGCAAGTGAAGGCGCAGGTTCGGAATAGGCCAGAAGGTTCTTCGGCCGGCCTAATGCCGATTCCAATAGGCCGAGATTGCGCACGCCCTCCGGCCCACCGTGTTGCATCAGGGCCTCCTCGTGCATTGCCAGAACCACATCTTGCCGGATCCAAACGGGTTCGCTCACTCTACCAGCTTCTTGAGTACGTCGCGATTCTCGCGCATCACCTCGCGCGCTGCTTCCATCTGGCTGGCGAATTCTTCATCGAACGGCACCAGCCGTATGCCCTGCGATCCCTCGGTGATGTAAAGCGAGTCGCCCTTGCCAACGTTCAGGCGGGCAAGGATCTCTTTGGGAAGGATGATTCCGGCCGAGTTGCCAATCGCGATGATTTTGGTTGCAGTAGCCATCGAAGGGGCTCCTTTGCAATCGCAGTATAACATAAGTTATAACGCGATGCTCCTGGTGCCTCGTGTCTGGAGTTCCTATCCTTAAATGGTGCTGTCTTCCTGAGCGCAGAGCGGAGTCCGCCGCGGAGTTCGTCATAATGTGAGTCCGTTCCATGGAACGGAGGACGCAATGGCTGTTGGAGTCCCTGCGATGGAAGTGGCGCGAGTCAGGCAGAATTACCTGGCAATCGTCGTGGCGGCAGTGGCCTGCTTCCTGCTTGAAGCGGGCTGGTACTCGTATTTCATGCAAACCTGGCTCAGCGGGATAGGGCGCACAAAGGATTGGTTGATGGCCGCGGGCCTGAGCCCGGCGTTGCAGTATGGCACGGCGCTGGTTTCGGCGGCAGTGATCGCCACCGCGATCTCCTGTGTAACCCAACTTACCGGACCGCAGACAATGCTGCGCGGCGTGCAGTGCGGGCTGCTTCTGTGGTTCGGTTTTGTGCTCACAACGTGGGCAACCGAATACGTGTTCGAGGTGCGGCCCTTCAGTTTGCTGGCTGTGAATGCGGGGTTCTGGCTGCTGGGAATGATGCTGATGGGCGCAATTGTGGGCGCGTGGAAGAAGAAGGCCTGAGGCAGCTTCCAGCTTCCAGCTGCCAGCTTCAAGCTGCCAACCTCGAGTGTCCCGAGTCTTAAATTCGCTAAACGAGAATAAACGAGAAATTGGTCATCCTGCGCGCCGTTTGGCGCGTATTTTGCGCCAAACGGAGTCGAAGGATCTGCGGTTCGGGCATTTGAGTTCTGCAACGAAACTTTCGATTCGCCACACAAGAACTGGTTGCATAAATGGAGTTTTGAAAGGGCACGGATTTATCCGTGCCGTGGAAGTCCTGGGAATCGAGGGCTTTAGCCCCTGAGGAGTGCATTTGCTGGGGACTGAGCGGGATTCATGCAACCAGCCCTAAAGCCTGTTATCAACTTTCCCAGGCTTTCAAACGCAAGACCGAGGCACCCAGGAACGCTCTACTCCGGTGCAGGATAAAAGGGGAGCTTGTCATTTTTCTCGTTGGCGCGGCGAATCGTCACATCGTCAAACAGCAGCGCCGGGGCCAGCACGGTTTGCTGTACATCGCCAGAGTAGTTGGCCACCCAAAGATCTTTGCCCGCGGCCAAAATGCCGGAGCGCAAGGCGCGCTGGTCGAGGTCATCGAGCATCGCTCCACGCACCAGTTCACGCGTACCGTCCAGGTTGATGCGGTAAAGAAGGCGAGGGCTGAGTCCAGGCCCCAGCGTTGCGGCGTAGTAGACGCTCTTGAGACCGCGATCCTTGGCCAGGTCGAGCAGCTTATGGTTGAGCGCCTCGTCGCTCAACCCCGTTGCGGCCGAGTTCGCCGTCACTTTCATCACCCCGATGGACGGGTGGGGCGGGCTGGTGACGCCGGCGCGGCCGTGCCCGTTGGACTCGGGAAAATCACGGATCGGCTCGCGGGCCATCAGGTAGTTTTCAAGCTGCCCGTTGGCCACGAGTTTGACTGCCTGCGCCGGCACGCCTTCGTCGTCCATTTCGTAAGCCCCGACGAGGCCCTTGCCATCGAAGGTCTTCAGGCCGGGGTCGTCTTCGATGTCGAGAAACTCGGGCAATATGCGCGCATGGTAGCTGTTGGCAAAGGGCCCGTTGGTGCGCGCCTCGGTGCCTAAAGGAGGTCGCGTCGCGGTAACCGCTCCCGCCACGAGGGTCAGCAGAGTATCGGCGCTCGCGTCGGAACTAAACAGCACGGGGCCGTGATACTCCTCTTCAACCAGCGGGGCCTTGCGCAGATCGCTGAGCGAGGCAATCATGGCTGTCGCGTGTTTCTGAAAGACTTGCGGCGTATCGATGTCCTTAAGGGTTGCGCCGCTTGTGGCGTAGGAGCGGTCGAGCCGCATGCCGTCGGATGCCTGGGCGCCCACGCCGAAGCTCTCCTGGTAGCTGGTGGCGGAGTTGCGCACGATGGTGCCTTCGCTGTTGACAAGCCGCGTGGTGGTCACGCGCGCATGGAAGGTGGCCATGGAGTACTGCACATCGCGCTGGGCTGCGTTCACCGAGGGATCGGTGCGATAAAGGCCGCTGTCGCACGCCACGCGCTCGTCCCATGTGGCGGGATCGAGAGTGAGTGTCAGCGGAGTTTCAAGAGCGACAATCGGCTTCTGTTTGCTGAAGTCGTCGGCCTGGGGCAGCGTTTGCACTTGCTTGAGCGCAGCCTGTTTTTGCGCGTAGGCGGCGAGCGCGTTTTTGTAGGCCTGGTCTGTCGCGGTCCACAGAGCCGAACGAAGCGCGATGGGATCGTTATCGAGAGCGGTAAGTTCGAGTGCACCGTCGCCGCGCCTGCCGGAGCTGTCGGTCTTGTAGTCACCAACACGAACGGTGACACGCGCGATCCGGGCGCGGTTGTGTTGCGAGCCTTCGCCAGCGCCAAAGGATGCCTTGGTCTCAAAGTCTTCCACATCGACGATGCGGTATTGAATGAAGAACGGCTTTTGGAAACCGGGAAGTTGCAGTTGGCTCATGCTGCGGTCGAGTTCCTGGAGCATGGCAGCGAGCACCGGGTCCTTTTCCGCGTCGGCGCGAGTGGGCTGTGCAGCAAGGGGCGCGGCGAAGATGGCCAGAAGGAAGAGGGCCGCGGCGAGCTGAGATGGTCTCCCACCCTTTCCGCACACAACACGGAAAGGATGAAGCACCCGAAGGAAGGCGATGCGGACCGGATTCATTGGGCCTCCTTCGCGGGCACCGCATCCGGCGCTCCGGGTATCGGCAGAATCGGCGGCCGCGCTGTCCCCTGCGGCTGCCGCTGGGTTTCGATTTCGCTCACCAGCATGGCCGGAGCAACCGCGCTCACGGGAACGGTACCCGATTCAGCGCCGCACTCGCCATTGAAGACTTCGCTTTTGTCGCCGGTAGCGAGGATGCGCTTCATCGCTGCCAGCGGAGTGCCGACGATGCTCACGCCGCGCACAAGCTCATCGGGACGCCCATCGACATAGACGCGATAGACCACGAGCGGGATCACCTGGAAGGCCTGCGGCGAACTGCGCTGGGTGACGGCGAAGCCCGAGGAGATGTCCTCAAAGTAAAGGCCGTATGGCTTGCCGGCTTTTCTGGCCTCTTCGATCAACTCCTTCCGGAGCTCGGCGTCCGCAACTGCCTTGGTCGACGTAACGATCAGGTTTCCCTGTCGGCCGGTGGGCATGCGGCCAGTCTCCGCGCGGCCGTGGCCGTTGGAAGTGCTGAAACTGGCAATGGGCAGGCGCGACATGAGGAAGTTTTTCAAGACGCCATCCTGAATGAGTTCGACACGCTGCGCCTTCTCGCCTTCATCGTCGTAGGTATAGGTGCCGCTAAGCCAGGTTTTTCCGAATCGGGTCATGGTCGGGTCGTCGGCCACGGAGAGAAAGCTGGGCAGAATGTCCTTGCCAATATCTTTGGTGAAGGTCTGGCCCTCTTCATCGCCGCGCTGGCGCTGGCCTTCGAGACGGTGACCGAGCACCTCGTGGAAGAACACAGCGGAGGCGCGTCCGGAGAGAATGGCCGGGCCATCAAACGGTTCAGTCACCGGAGCCTTGCGCAGAGCTTCTAGACTCTTGCCCAGCTCGCGCATGGCTGCTTCCAACTCCGCCTGCGGGGGCAGGCCATCAATTGTTTCCGCCTCAAAGGTCTGATCGCGGAATAAGTCCATCCCGTCCTCGGCGCGGGTGACGGCAAACACCACCAGTCGTGCCTGCATATGTGGCTCGACGACGCTCGACCCCTCTGATGACGCGAAGTAGTCGGTCTCGTTCTGCACCGAGAGCGCGACCATGTTCTGATACACGTCGGGGAATTCGCGGAAGATGCGGGAGAGCTGGCGCACGCGGTCTTCCCAAACTGCGCGGTCGACCACCACCGGTGGCGCCGGCTTGCCGATCGAAACTTGCGGTACTTCCCTGCTGAAGTCCGGCGAAGTATCTTCTTCTTTGGCGCGAACCTGGGCTTCCGTCTTGACGCGCAGATAGTTTTCCAGAGCATTGCCGTAGCCGGTGTTGGTGGCCAGCCAGAATGAGCGTGCCAACGCCTCGCGATCGTCACCGAGCGGCAGTTGCAGGCTGTTGACGGCCGAACCGCGATGATCTCCGTGGGTGTTGTCGAGTTTGGGGTCGCCGAGGCGCACCTGCACATCGGCAATGCGCATGTGGTTTGCCGAACTGTCGACCAGCGCCCCGTATTGCGCGCGAATGGCAACCATACTCGCGTCGCTCACGGAGTAGCTCAGAAAGTAGGGCGGCAACTGCTTGTCTGCATCCAGCTTGCCGAGGTCCTGCCTGCCAAGAGAGGAGAAGGCGCGATGCAATTCGGTGGTCATGACGTCCAACACGACAGGTTTCTCCTGCTGTGCTGCAGCCGCCATGGGCAATGCCATGAAGAGAGACACAGCAGCGCATGCCGAGTAACGACGGAATTCAAGAGCGGACCGCATTGCGGCGACCAACGAAAGCTGTGGCATAAATTGGGCTGACTCTGTGAGAACCTTGTGCAAGTTGATTGTCTCAGAGTTAGGGCCTGTTAACACCACTGGGGTGGATGGCGTTGCGAGCGAAAATTCGGTCAGACCCGGGGCCCCCGCGGACAGGTCTTCATCCGTGGGGTGGAGACGAAGTCGAGTCCGAAGGCTGTGGCGGGTCCACCGTCGAGGGCGAGAATGAAGTATGGACCGGATTTTCGCCGCAACCCTTCGGGCCGGGGCCAATTTTCCTCATTTCGTCGTCAATCGTCGCTAGCAGACACCCGGTATGCGTCACTCCTCATTCCTAGAACTGAGAAAAATTGGTTCCCGGCGCCACCGCCCCAGTGGTGTTAACAGGCCCTAACGACTCAGGGAAGAATTGTGACTCTTCGCAATGTTTTTTGGCTCTCGTTCTTGGTCGCGGTGATGCTTGCCGCGGTGTCGCCGGAGCTCAGCATCGCTCAGGCCGCTGCACCCCCGCAACCGGCGCAGAGCCAGTCCCAGCCAGCTCAACAGCCTCATCCGGCGCAGGATGCTTATCACCTGCCGCCCGACAAGCTGGCCAAGGCCATTGCGCTCAATCGCATCCGGACCCTTCTCGATATTGGCGGATCGCTGTGGGCGCTGGCGGTGCTGGGTCTGCTGCTGGCCACAGGCGCCGCAGCCAGGCTGGCCGCATGGGCTGAACGCGTGATGCGCCGCCGCTGGTTACAGGGATTGCTCTTCTTTGCAGTGTTTCTGGTGGTTATTTCCCTGGCGAACATACCGCTGGACGTGGCCGGTCACGTGGCCAGCCGCCACTTCGGCATCAGCGTGCAGGGATGGGGTGGATGGCTGGGCGACCAGGGCAAGGCGCTGGGGCTTACGGTTCTCGTTGGTGCGCCGATCCTGCTGCTCTTCAACTGGATTGTTCGCGTCTCGCCGCGGCGCTTCTGGTTATGGGCGTGGGTCGTTTCACTGCCAATCATGGTTGCGAGCATTCTTGTCGAGCCCTTGATCGAACCGCTCTTCGACCAGTTCGAACCGCTCAGCGAACATCATCCAACGCTCGTCGAGGAGCTCGAAAAAGTTGTGGCCCGCACCGGTACGAAGATTCCACCGGATCGCATGTTCCTGATGAAAGCCAGCGCCAAGACCAACGGACTGAATGCCTATGTCACGGGAATTGGTGCCACCAAGCGCATTGTGGTGTGGGATACGACCGCAGGGCGCATCCCCGATGATGAAGTGCTGTTTGTCTTCGCGCATGAAACCGGTCATTACGTCCTGCACCATATCCCCAAGGGCCTTGCAGTCACTGCTTTAGCTTCGTTCTTTCTCTTCTGGGGTTGTGCGGCATTGGCGCAATGGCTCGTCAAGAGATGCGGTTCGCAGTGGCGGGTGGATTCGTTGTCCAGCCGCGCAGGGTTCGTGGTCCTGCTGCTTGTGCTTTCGATCGCGAGCTTTTTGCTGGAACCCGCCAGCAACGCGGTCAGCCGGCACTTTGAGCACCAAGCGGACGTTTATGGCCAGGAAGCAATCCACGGGATTGTGCCCGATCCGCAGAAAACCGCGGTCGCCGGTTTCAATGAGCTCGGCGAGGCCTGGCTGGAAGACCCCAATCCCAATCCCTTCATCGAGTTCTGGACTTACAGCCATCCCTCCGTCCAGCAGCGGGCGAACTTTGCGGCACATTACGATCCGTGGAAGAACGGCGGGCATGGTGAGTTTTTCAAGAACTAGTGTCTTGTCTCCGAAACCTCTTGTCCTAAACAGCTTGTCCTAAACAGCATTGTCTTCCTGAGCGGAGTTTGGCCGGTTTTGGCCAAACGGAGTCGAAGGATCTGCGTTTCGGGACCTCGACCTATCCAAGGGACTTCTGAGATACCACCCGAAAGCCTGTTATGAACTTTCGCCCAACTATCGCGTAAGCGGAAAACTCGCAGCATTTAAGATGGTAACTAGGATAAAACCGAACAGTAGCGGGGCGCGGTTTCAATCAGCAGATGAGAACAAACTTTTCTTTCGGCAAGAGCGGCATTGAGGTTTCGGTGCCGGATCGTTTTGCGTGCCAGGTGATCCGGAGCCGCTGCGCTCCGGCCCTCGAAGACGAGACCGCCGCCATCGATGAGGCGCTCGATCATCCGAATGGGTGTGCCGGGTTGGCTGCACTCGCGGCAGGCAAGCGGTCTGCGGCGATTTCGGTGTGCGATATTACGCGGCCGGCGCCCAACCGCGTGACCCTGCCTCCGCTGCTCAAGCGGCTGCACGATGCGGGGATTTCAGCCAGCAGGATCACGATCCTGATCGCGACCGGTCTGCATCGGGCAGCGACGCCGGACGAAGTGGACGCGATAGTGGGGCCTGAGATCGCAGCCCGCTACCGCGTGGTGAGCCACAACGCGCGGGCGCTCACCGACCATCGGGGACTGGGCGTAACGGTGCACGGAACACCGGTATACATCGATGAACGGTTCATGGCGGCCGATCTGCACATCACCCTGGGGTTTATTGAGCAACACCTGATGCTGGGGTTCAGTGGCGGGCGCAAGCTGGTGGCTCCCGGCCTCGCGGCGCAGGAAACCATCAAGGTGATTCACTCGCCGCGCTTCATGCGCGAGCCGCTGGCGAAAGAGGGCTCGATCATTGGCAATCCCCTGCACGCGGAGCTGCTCGAGATTGCGCGCATGGCGCGGCATGACTTCATTCTCGATGTGACATTGACGCAGGAACGGAAGATTTCAGGAGTATTCGCGGGGGACCCTGTGCGGGCCCATGCGGCAGGGGTCGAGTTTCTGGAGACGACGTCGCTGGAGACTCTCGCCAGGCCGGTGGACGCAGTCATTACCAGTGCTGCCGGACATCCGCTGGACCTGACCTTTTACCAGTGCGTCAAGGGACTCACAGCGGCACAGCACATCGTGAAGCCAGGAGGGCGAATTCTGACCCTGGGCGCGTGCGCGGAGGGCGTGGGATCGACCGAGTTCGCACGGCGGTTGGAGACGCTGACCGATTTCGAAGGTTATCTGGACGAGATTCGCGAGGCGCCGGTCGAGGTGGATCAATGGCAGCTGGAAAAGCTGGCCATGGCCGGGGTGCGGCATGAGTTGTATTTCCATACCCCGGGAGTGGATGCTGCGCAGCTTGGGTTGCTGGGCGCGCGAACGTTTGCCGATCTGGACGAGGCTGTCGCGGCCGTGCTCGATGGGCTGCCGACTCATGCGCGTGTTGCGTTGGTGCCGGAAGGGCCCTACACGTTTGCGAAGGCAGGGCCGGTTTTCGCTGCGGCAAATTAGCGCCTTGAGCCATTCATTCGGTAAACAAAAAGCTGTCATGTTGAGCGCAGCGAAGCGGAGTCGAAGCATCTGCGGTTGCACTTGTCACTGCGCGAAGGACTTCCGGCCACCATGTAGCCGCCCCGGCATTCAGATTTTTTTTGCAGATAATTACCGCGACCCGGCGCACAATGGGAAGGAATGAAGAAGTGGCAAATCTGGCTGCCCTTTTCGCCGCAACCGAAATAGGACACCCCCTACCCCCTACCTGCTAGTAACCCGTGGACGGTTACCATCGTGCTATGTTTTCAGGCAGGCCGGGGTTTGGTTTTGGGCGTGTGCGGGCCGCGAATCAAAATACAACGATTTTCGGGACTATTGCTTTTCAGACGCCAGGTAGACAACGACTCCGCTGACAAGCGCCAAGGTGGCCAGGACGGGGACGAGCAGCATCAGGCGATTGTCAACGCCGACGGGCCACAGGTCTGCCAGGTGAACTGAAGCGGGAAGATCCGCAAGCCACGATATCCAGCGCAGACCCTGCCGAGCCTGTGTGGCAAGAAATCCCGCAGCAATCAGCAAAGTCAGAGCCAGCGCGAAGATTTGCGCACCGAGAATCGGCTTGCCGATGCGCTCGATAGCTGCATTGCGTCGGCGAAGCTGGGCGCGCCACCACAGGGCGTCTGCCGACTGAAGCGGTGCGGTGGCGCTTGCGCTGGTGCGGGCCTGTTGAAAGCTCTGCGTCAACAGAATGAGATCGGAACAGGATCGGCAGCCCTCAACGTGAGTGCGCAGGTCTGACGGGCAGGCATGCGGCCAGTGGTTGAGGCGCAGAATTTCGGCGGTTTCTTTTTCACGCGGGCAGGCAAAGGGGCTCATGAACGCCTCCCTTGGTTAGACGGCTGCTGGCGAAGGAGGCCAGCCATTTTGCGACGGGCGCGAAAGAGGAGCAGGCGAATGCTGGCCGAGGCGAGGCCTGTAATGCCGGCGATTTCGCGGTGCGTGTAGCCCTCGGCATAAGCCAGCCACAGCAGTTGCCGATCGCGGGGACGCATTTGAGCCAGGGCCGGGCCGAGCATGGCCTGCGAGTCAACCTGGAGGGAGCTGACGTTGGCGGCGAGCAACTCTTCCGCGACGTCCTCAATTGACGCGGACCGCGGGCGGCGCCAGTGATCGCGCAACAAATTGGTTGCAATTCGAAAAAGATAGCGGCGCGCGGCTACTTCGCCGTCTTCAGGGAAGGAGGCGCACAAAAACCGGACGTAGCTCTCCTGCATGAGATCGTCGGCCAGCGCCGGATCGCAGGATACGCGCGCCAGGTAGGCCCAGAGTGAACGTGCCGAACGCTCATAAAAGCCGGCGAAGGCCTCGTTATCCATTTCCGCGACGGGAGCGCGGCTGGCAGGCGACTCTCGATCGCCTGCCAGCACGTTCGGGATGACGGATTCCCAGGGCATATTGCGGCGCTTTCTCACTGGATTCGCGGCCCTTCGGACTCAATGCTGTTCCCTTGATCCGTAAATCGAGCCGGATTTTCCAGAGGCTTCGGGATTCTGGGGCATGAGACCGAGACGGGCGGCCAAAACCCAGGTGATTCCCGCGCTGATGATAAACCCAATGCCGGGCATCATGACCACGGTTCCCAAGACAAGCATGGGCGTCTCCATTTCAGGGGTGGCGCGGCGAAGAAGCAGAAAACCAATCCCGAGCAGAACCAGGACGATGCCGATTTGCAACGGAGTCAGCACGCGGGCCACGGTGTTGGGCATGCGCTGGCCCGATTCGATGCTCACCGGGATGGGTGCGGCCTCGAGGAATCGCTTGCCCGCCTCGGTTTCCATGTAGGTGGCGAGTTCCTGGTTAGAGCTGAACCTGTCGATGAGCCGGCCGTGGACCTCACTTTGCAGCTTGAAGATGCGATTCCAGCGGCGATTCTCGAGCAGCGCGCGGATCATCCACACCAGGGCTGCAAGGAAGCAGGCGAACGCCACGGTGAGCGCGATCGGCACGAGGATATCCGAATAGTCCGGCGAATTGCGGCCAGCGCGCACATATTCAGGCCAGACGGCACGCTCGAGCGCCTCGTCGCGCTCCCCGTCTTGGTGGTTCAAATGCGTGAAGAGGTAGAACTCGGGGTTGCGGGCGACCTCAGGATGCGTGGTGAGGAATTCAGCCAGCTGCGGGTTGTTGTGGGCCACATAGTCCTGGTTTGAGAGCAGCGACGGATCGTGGGCCACGACGGTGGTGAGGGTGGGGCTCAGGCGCAGAAGCTTGATGAGCTCGCTCTGCGTTGCAGCTACGTCGCGGTCGGTGGGAGCGGAGTTGCCGGCGACCGGCGTAGGTGCTACAGGCCGCACGAGTGGTGCGGGCCGAGTTTGGGCGGCTGCAAAGGGTGCAACCAGCAGGATTGGAAGAGCGACAGAGAAAAGAAGCCGAGACGTACGGCGGCATTGATTGTGCATGTGTCCCCTTGCTTGGAAGAGGCTTAAATCCTCTTCTGCACATACAACGGATCAAGGGGGCACATGGTTAACAGGCGCAATATTCCCGGAACCCGACGCCGGCTATTTCGGCAGCTGGGTCACGTCCCAACCGCCGCCGAGGGCAAGGACGAGCTGGACACTGGCGGCAAATCGACGCGTCTGCAGGTCGGTAGCCGTGCGCTGGTTGGTGAGCAACGTGGATTCAGCGACCAGCACCTCGAGGTAGCTCGTGGCGCCGCCCCTGTAGCGCTGGTTAGATAGGTCGAGCGAGTGCTGCGCGGCATTCACGGCGCGGTACTCGACCGTGGACTCCTGCTCGAGGATGCGAAGATCGGAGAGCTTGTCTTCCACTTCGTTGAAAGCGCCGAGAACGGAGGCTCTGTAGTTGTCGGCCTGCGCCTCGTAATTATGGCGTGCCTGGTCAGTGAGGGCGTGGCGCTGGCCGGCATCGAAGAGCAGTTCGGTTGCCTGTCCTCCCAGGCTCCACAACGCGCTCGGGCCCTGCAGCCAGGTACCGCCGTGGGTGCTTTCAAAACCGCCCTGTCCTCCAAGAGTGATGTTGGGATAATAGGCGCTGACGGCGATGCCGATCTGGGCGTTGGCGGCGGCTGCCCGGCGCTCGACGCCGGCAATGTCGGGGCGGCGCTCGATCAACTGCGATGGGATGCCGAGGGGAACATTGGGCAGAGGAATGTCGAGGGGCGCTGGCTGCAGGGTAAGCTGCCCGGCTTCAAGATTGGCGAGCGTTGCGACGGCATGTTCATACTCGGCGCGAGCTTCATTGATATCGATAAGCTGGGCACGCACAGTCTCAAGCTGGGTGAGGGCTTCGGCAACCACCACGTCGGTAACCAGGCCGCCTTTCAGCAGGCGCTGGTTTAGTTCCAGCTGGTGCTGATAGTCGTTTACGGTGGATTCGAGCAGGCGGCTTTGGGAGTCGAGGCCGCGGAGCTCGAAGTAGTCCTGGGCCAATTCGGCATGGAGGCTGAGGTCAACGTTAGCTTCATCGGCGGCGCTGGCCTGCGCGCTGGCCCTGGCGGCTTCGACGGTGCGACGGATGCGGCCCCAGAAATCCGGCTGCCAGCTCGCCTGCCCGGCCAGCACCAGATCGTTGTAATTATTGGTACTGGTTGCGGTGCTCAGCGGGCGATTAGTGGAAAGCTTGTCGTGCGAAATGGACGGTCCGGCGGACAGGGTCGGAAAGAAAGCGGAGCGGGCGGAGGCGACCTGGTCGCGCGCGGCGAGGTAGACCTCGGCTGCACTGCGAAGGGTCTGATTGTTGGCCGAAACGCGCTCTTCAAGCTGGTTCAGTTGCGGATCGTTATAGATTTCCCACCACTTGCCGCGCAACATGCCGTCAGAGGGCGAGGCAGGCTGCCATGCACCGCCCGAAGGGTTTGGCGGAGGGACAATCGCCGTGGAGGCGCCGATTTCCTTGTAGGCCGAGGGCGCAGTATAGCCGGGGCGATTGTAGTTGGGGCCGACGGGCTTGCAGCCGGCGAGAAGGGTGAGAGCGGCGAGAGCAAAGAATGTCGCTTTCCCACTCTTGGCGCAAAAACTCGCCAGGGATGGGGCGCCCGGATTTGTGGTCGGCCCGACGTCCTGAGATGCAGATCCTTCAACTTCGTCCGCTGCGCGGACTTCGTCCACGATGACAGGCGATTTTTCCGCTCCATTCTGCGGACTTCGCTGAGGATGATGACTCCGAAACGGAAACATGGCTACTTGCCTCCCGCTTCGGCAGTGCTTGATTCGCTTTCAGGAGTGACCTTTTCGCCGTCAATGAGGGAATCGGGCGGGTCTTGAATGACTTTGTCACCGGCGTTGAGGCCGTTAACAATCTGCACCGTCGCTCCATCGTCCTGCCCGATGATGACGGGGACCAGGTGGGCCACGTTGCCATTGACAATGCCGAGTTGAAGACCCTGGCGGCGGAAGATGAGGGCAGCTGCCGGCACGATATAGGTTTGAACGGAGGCAGGAGCCTTGAAGTGAACCTGCGCGAGAGAACCGGGGAACAGCTTTCCATCCCGGTTGTCCACGTCGATCTCAACCAGCAGGGTGCGGCTGGCAGGATCGATGGCGTCTGAGGTGCGGACCAGGGTTCCCTCAAAGGTCTTGCCCGGATACTCAGGAAAAGTCAGGTCGAGTTTGAGCCCGCGCTTTGCGGTATCTACGTAGATTTGCGGCACATTCGTGTAGACGCGAAGGGTCTGAAGCGACTGCATGTGAAAGAGCTCGGTCCCGGCGCCCTGGTTGATCAACTGGCCGGTATCGACAGCGCGGGCGGTAACCACGCCATCGAAAGGGGCATAGACCTTTTCAAAGGAGACCAGTTCGCGTAAGCGCTGCACGTTGGCCTGCGCGGAACGGACCGCTGCGGACGTGGAAGCGGCCTGGTTGACAAACGTCTCGGTATCCTGGCGGGACACAGCATTGGAGTCGACGAGTCCGGTGTACCGGTCTGCCGTGGTGCGGGCGTTATTGGCATTCGCCTGGGCGGTGGCAAGGTCGGCCTGGGCCTGCGCCAGTTGCTGGTCGACTTCAGGACTCGCGATTTCGCACAGGAGCGCGCCTTTTTTCACGTGCGCACCGATGTCGAAGTACCAGCGGGTGAGATAGCCGGAGGTGCGGGCATAGATGGGCGAATCGGTATAAGCGGTCACGTTGCCGGGGAGCACAAACCTGTCAAGAGGCACGCCCGGCTTGGGCGGCAGGGCGATGACCGTGGGCGGAGCCAGCTCCGTGGTCGTCTTTGCGAGCACATCGTCGACGTGGCGACGGTGCAGGATGCCAAATATCGCCCATGCCGCCAGCACAATCAGCACGACAATGAGGCCGAAGATGGCCTTGTGCGACGCGATCGGCGCCTGATCGGGCGCAGTTTCGTGATGGTTGGCGCCCTGCTGCTGCGGATTGGGTTTGGACTCGTTCGTCATTGTGAGCTACTCCGAGAAAATGTTGAAAGGGCCTATTCGAACTCGTCTCCGATTGCGCCCGATGATGTGCCGTGTGCCTCTTTCCGTCGTTCGAGCCAGCCGTGCACAACAGCGAAGAAGGTAGGCACGAAGAACAGAGTGGCGACGGTGGCCAGCAGCAATCCGCCAATGACGGCGCGGCCCAGGGGTGCATTCTCTTCGCCGCCGTCGCCCAGTCCGAGGGCCATGGGCACCATGCCGATAATCATCGCGAGAGCGGTCATCAGCACCGGGCGCATACGCACAAAGCCTGCGTTGAGTGCAGCCTGGCGGGCGTCTCCGACGAGGATGTCCATCTGCTCACGGGCAAAGCTGACGACAAGGATGGAGTTGGATGTGGCTACGCCCATACACATGATGGCTCCGGTGAGCGCCGGCACGCTGAGCCGGGTTCCGGTAATGAAGAGGAACCAGACGATTCCGGCCAGTGCCGCGGGCAGCGCGGAGATGATGAGGAATGGATCAAGCCACGACTGAAAATTCACGACGATGAGCAGGTAGACGAGCAGGATGGAAAAGGCCAGGCCGGAAAGCAGGCCAATGAACGACTTGTTCATGGTTTCGCTTTGACCGCGAAGCAGGAGATGCGAGCCGCGAGGCAGGTCTTTCTGATGCTCTTGAATGATCTTATCCATGGACCGAGTGACCGACCCGAGATCGGTTCCCACCACGTTGGTGTAGATGTCGAGCACAGGCTGGACATCATAGTGGCTGACCTCGCCCAGCTCTTCTCCGGGCACAAGGTTGGCAAGATTGCTGAGCACCTGCACCGGCATGGTTGAGCCCGGAGCGCCGGTTGAGGATGCCCCGGGCATTGAAGCAGGAGCTGCGCCCGGAGCGGATGCAACCGAGGTTTGCGATGAGCCGGTGGCTTGCGTCGCGGAAGATGAGGAGGTGACAGGCAGACTGTTCAGCCCGGCCAGTGAGTCGAGGTTGTATTGCGGAGTCTGGACCGCGACGTTGTAGCTGACTCCGTTGTTGGGATCGAGGTAGAAGCTGGGAGTCGTCTGAAAGCTGCCGCTGAGAGCGACCAGGACGCTTTGTGCGACATTCTGCTGAGTGAGGCCCACGGTCCGGGCGCGGGTTCGGTCTACATCGATTGTCCAATTGGGCAAGTCGAAGGGCTGCTGGATGCGGGCATCGGTGGCGCCGGGCACATAGCGGACTTCGTTCAGCATCCGTTCGGCCAGGGCGCGATTGCCATACAAATTGGGTCCGACAATTTGTATGTCGATGGGCGCGGCGAGGCCGAAGTTGAGAATCTGCGTGACGATGTCGACTGGCAGTTCGTAAAAGGTGACACCGGGAAATTGCCGGGTCAAAACCCTGCGCAGCGTTTCGACGTAGGCCTCGGTGGGGTGGTGATCGGGACTCAACTGCACCTGGATATCAGCGTCCGCGGGACCGATGGGGGCCGACGTGGAGTAGGAAAGGTTGAGACCCGAGTACGGCAGGCCAATGTTATCGACAATGGTGACGACTTCCTTCGCCGGAATGGTTTGGCGGATGGTTGCATCGATGTGGTCGCAGAGAGCGGCCGTCTCTTCTATACGGGTTCCGGTGCGGGCGCGCACGTGCAACTTGAACTGGCCTGCGTCGACGGAGGGAAAGAAGTCCTGGCCAAGCCACGGGGACAGAATTCCCAGGGAACCAAGGGCGAAGACCAGGAACAGGATGAGGAAGACCGCGGCATGATCGACGCAGAGCGTAAGCAGCCTCACATAGAAAAGGCGTAACCTCTCAAATCCGCCCTCGAATGCGAGTTGAAAGCGGGTGAATGGATTGCGGCTGTGCTGCTTTCTGGCGACTTCCGCGTCATCGTGCTCGTGGAGCAGGTACTTGGCCATGGTGGGCACGACGGTTCGCGACAGCAGATAGCTGGCCAGCATCGCGAAAACCACGGCCTCGGCAAGCGGCACGAAAAGGTACCTGGCCACGCCGCTGAGCAGGAACATGGGCACAAAGACAATGCAGATCGCCAGGGTTGAGACGAGGGCCGGGGTGGCAATCTGCGCGGCGCCGTCGAGGATAGCCTGCTCGATCTCCTTGCCCGATTCGAGATTGCGGTTGATGTTCTCGATTTCGACGGTGGCATCGTCGACGAGGATGCCCACGGCCAGGGCGAGCCCGCCAAGGGTCATGATGTTGATGGTCTCGTGGAGGGCCGCGAGCGAGGCGAGCGAACACAGAATCGAGAGCGGAATGGAGACCGCGATGATGAGTGTAGAGCGCACACTGCCGAGGAAGACCAGGATCATGATAGCGGTAAGGCAGGCGGCGACGATGGCCTCGCGCACCACACCGGCGATGGCGCTGCGGACGAAGATCGACTGGTCGGAGAGGAAGCTGATTTTGAGTTGCGGCGGTAGCTGCCCCGTGATGGTTTCAAGCTTTGCGCGGATACCCGCAATGATGTCCAGGGTGGAGGACGAACCCGTCTTCATGATGCTCATGAGGATGGCTCGCCGGCCGTCCACGCGCACGATGTTGGTCTGCGGCGGAAATCCGTCGCGCACATGGGCGACGTCGCGCACGTAGATGACGGCGCCATTCACCGTGCGGATGGGGAGGTCGTTCAGCTGACCGACAAGGCTAGGCGAGGAGTTGGTTTCGATGGCATATTCAAAACGGTCAACCTTCATGGTGCCGGAAGGCGCAATGAGGTTCTGGACTGAGACGGCATTGACCACATCGGCAGGCGAAAGCCCTTTGGCCTGCAAAGCTGGAATGTCGATGTCCACCTGAATCTGGCGCTGCTTGCCGCCATAAGGGAAAGGCGTCTGCGCTCCCTCGATGGTGGCAAGCTGGGTGCGAATGGTATTGGTCGCCAGGTCGTTCAATTGCTGCTCATTCAGCCCCTGACCGGCAAGACCCAACTGCAACACCGGCACGCTGGAAGCGTTGTACTGAATGATGAAGGGCGGGGTCGTTCCAGGGGGCAACGATCGCAATTGCACCTGGCTGATGGAGGTGACCTGGGCCACGGCGCTGGCGATATTTACGTGCGGCTGGAAGAAAATCTTGATGACCGCGATGCCGTTGAGCGATTGCGATTCGATATGCTCAATGTCATTGACCGTGGTGGTCATACCGCGTTCGCTATTGAAGACGATCCGATTGGCCATCTCCTGCGCGGAGAGACCGGTGTACTGCCAGACCACCGTAACCACGGGGATATCGATGTTGGGAAAGATGTCCGTTGGCATCGTGAGGATGCTGTAGGCGCCAAGGATCAAGATCAAGAGAGCAAAGACGGCAAAGGTGTAAGGCCGTCGAAGCGCAAGCCGGACAATCCACATCATAGGGCAGGTACTCACTCCAAAACTGGGCTGCGCGCCACCGCATTTCTGACGGCGGGCTCATCGAAAGGCAGGCGGAGACCCAGGCAAACCACAGCTCAACGTGTTCAGTGGCCAAACGGGTTGAGCAGACACTCGGGGGCTGTCGACCGATCCATCCGCCCTCAAGCAGCCCCGCTCTGCCGAAGAAGGTCTTTTCTCACGCGGCGCGTGCAGGGCCGCATGCGTGAAGAACGGCTCATGACCACAAGATCCGCTCAAAACTCTGCAAAAAAATATGTTAGACGAAGATGCGGCACCCGGTCGCACAAGCTCGTCCGCTTACCAAACCTCGGGGCATATCACTGGGACGTTTCTGCGCAGACGAAAGATGCAGATGCGGACTCCGAACTATATCAGGATATGAACCCTTCGAGTGGTTTCTAAGGTATTGCTTTGAGGATTATTTGGGCCCCGCCGGCATGTCCTGAGTCTTGCGGAATTGCAGCGTTGCCCACGTCACGAAGCCCAGACGGCCAGCGCCACGACGGCCACTCCTACGGCGAGGCTCATGCGGTCGCGCATGGCAAAGACCACGGGGTCGTCGTCCAGTTCACCGCGCGAAGCCAACAGCCAGACACGAAATAGCCAGTAGATGAGCAAGGGAACAACAAGCCAGAGGCGATCCGAGTGCTTGTAGAGGGCGACGACGTCGGGTCGGGAGATATAAAGCGCGAAGACCACAACGGCAGCGGTCGCGCTGGAGGTGCCGAAGCTGCGGATCTGCTCCAGATCGGCGACCATGTAGCCGCGCCCATGGGTGACTGTGGCGCCCCGCTCGCGCAGGTTCTCAAGTTCGCTAAAGCGCTTGACCATGGCAAGGGAGACAAACAGGAAGATCGAAAAAGCAGCCAGCCAAGGAGAAATCTCGGTGGCCGTGGCCGCTCCGCCGGCCAACAGACGCAGAGTGTAGAGCCCGGAGAGAAGCAAGACATCCACGACCGCAAAGCGCTTGAGGAAGAGAGAGTACGCCATAGTGGAGACGATATAAAGCCCCAGCCAGAGGGCAAAAGCGCCGGGCAGCAAGGGCAGCAGCGCGACCGATGCCAGAAATAACACCAGCGCCAGGCTGATGCCGCCGGCAACGGACAGGTCGCCCGCGGCGAAGGGACGCAAGCGCTTGCCGGGATGGCGGCGATCGTTCTCGATGTCAAGCATGTCGTTGACGAGATAATTGGCCGAGGCCATGAAGCTGAAGCAGAAAAAGGCCGCGACCGCCGCGGCGATAGAACCGCGAGACAGTTGATGGGACAGCGCGAGCGGGGCCAGGAGGAGGATGTTCTTGGCCCACTGATGGACCCGAATCGCCTTGACCACGGTGCGCGCAGCCGGGCGCTCATCCACAAAGGTTCGGGCGATGGGAAGATGTCTGAGGCGCAGAGAAAGGCGCAGGCCCGCGGTGGGGTTGGCCAGCATGGCCTGACGCGCGCCGGCCAGGAGGGGAAGGTCGGCGCGTGAATTTCCAATGTAATCGAACTCGCGGAGCCGGTCCTTCAGAAGCCTGAGTTTGCGGCTGCCCGTCAGGTTGGTCACGCTATCGGTGGCAAATACCCCGTCAAAGATGCCGAGGTGGGCCGCCACGCGGCGGGCCAGGTCGCCGTCAGCGCCCGTGGTGAGGTAGATTGACCGGCCCTCTCGCCGCTGTGCTTGCAGGTAGCGCAGAAGTTCAATGTTGTAAGGAAGTCGGCGCGCGTCGAGCGGGGCGCGGCGTCCGAGATCAATTTTGAGGCGGGCCCTTCCCCGCGACAGCCAGAGCGGAATGCGCCAGACCTGGAATGGCTCTTTGCGCACAAACTGGCACAGGGAATCGAGCAGGGTATCGGACTTGACCAGGGTGCCGTCGAGATCGATGCAGAGGGGGAGGACAGGTTCGGAAAGCACGACGAGGTTGGGAAGCGCGGCGGGGTCGGAATGCCCGACAACGGCGGATAGCCCGGCAGGAGCGGAAAGCTCGGTGGTGGCGCGATTCTCGGGCAACGGGTCCTCGCAATGAATTGGGCTGGCCGCCGCCGGTGTGCGAGTTAGCTCAAACTACAGGGATAGGTACAACGGCCGCCTGTTTTTAAAGCTGTAACCGTGCAGAAATGCGATTCGTCCAAATTATATGAGAAGCTTGCGGGCGGGCTACTGCGTCCGCAGTTCCCTCGCGCAAAATTGATACGGATTCGAGGCTGTGTCCCCGATTCCCTCGCGTAGAATTGATCCGGGGTTGAGGCAAACGCCTTCCCTGGCGATGGGACCGGGTCGAAACCTTTCCCGGAACGAAAACGTCGGTACTAGCGGGGGGGCCCGCGCCGTGCATCATGCCCGGCAGGAAAGAATTCCAGCCTCATTTTTGATCACCATTCAAGAAACGACGGACATCGAAAACTATGGAAACTCAGCACGCACCAGAGACTTATCTGCGCGCCGCCGGCACACCTGAGCCTGAACCTGGTCAAAAGCGGACGTGGGTGAGGATCGTCGTGTACCTGGTGATCGCGCTCGCGCTCGGCATGGCAGTGTGGAAGGTTTACCAGAATCAGAAGCTGGCTGCGGCCAACACCGCCAGACAGGCAGCGGCGTTGCAGAGCCGGCCGGTACCGGTACAGGTTGCTTCCGTGGAGCAGAAGGCGATGCCGATCTACCTCGCGGCGCTGGGCACGGTGACGCCCTACATGAGCGTAACGGTGAAGGCCCGGGTCAGCGGAGAACTGCTGCCGGTCTTGTTCTCCGAGGGCCAGGAAGTGAGGCAGGGGCAGACGATCCTACGGATCGATCCCAGCCCGTATCAGGCTGCGCTCGACCAGGCCAAGGGCACGCTGGCGCACGATGAGGCGCTGTTGAAGAATGCCCAGGCGGAATACAACCGCTACAAAGCGCTCTATGACGCGGGGGTGACCTCAAAAGAGACATTGGACGCGGACGAGGCGAGCCTGGGCCAGTACCAGGGCGCGATCGTATCCGATAAGGCCTCCATTGAGAACGCCCAGTTGCAGTTGGACTGGTGCACCATTCAATCTCCGATTAACGGGAAGATTGGCCTCCGGCTGGTAGATCCCGGCAACCTGATTTCGGCCAATACTACCAACCTGGTGATCGTCAACCAACTCAAGCCCATCGCGGTGTATTTCACGCTGCCGGAGAACCAGCTTCCCCAGGTACTCGATCGTCTCCGTTCAGACAAGCTGATGCCCGTGGACGCTTATGATCGCGGCGACGTGCAGAAGCTGGCGGCGGGGAGGCTGCAGGCCGCGGACAACCAGATCGACACGACCACCGGTACAGACAGGCTGAAGGCGGTTTTCCCCAACCAGAACGAAGCGCTCTTTCCCAATCAATTCGTCAACATTCACTTGGTTCTTGAGAACCGGTCCAATGCGCTGGTGGTACCATCGGCGGCCATCCAATCCGGCAACCAGGGTGCATTTGTGTGGGTCATCGACCAAGGCGCCAATGGCAAGATGGTAGCCAATATGCAGCCGGTGAAGGTGGCGCTTGCCGAGGGCCAGATGACGGTTCTGGACAGCGGCGTGAAGGCGGGAGCCAATGTGGTGATTGACGGCGCGGACCGGCTCCGTCCCGGACAGGTTGTCGTGGTCAGCAAGAGTGCTCCGCAGCTTAGCGCAAACCCAAATTCGCCGGAGAGCTCTGACGCGACCCAGGACCAGTCCAAACTACCCCTGGCAGAAACCCCCGCGGCGGCGAAAACCGGCGCCTTGAATGCAACCACCCAGGGTAAACACCAGAGGAAGGGACAGCAGTGAGCTTGAGTCCTTCCCGGCCGTTCATTCTGCGCCCGGTAGCCACGTCGCTGCTGATGGCAGCCATCCTGCTGGCCGGTGCGGTAGGTTATGAGCAGCTGCCGGTCTCCGCGTTGCCTGAAGTCGATTATCCGATTATCCAGGTACTGACGTTCTATCCCGGGGGAGGGCCGGAGGTCATGGCATCGTCCGTGACGGCTCCCCTTGAGCGGCAGTTCGGGCAGATGCCGGGCTTGAAGCAGATGACGTCGGTCAGTTCCGGCGGCGGCTCGGTCATTACGCTCGAATTCAACCTGGACGAGAACATCGACGTGGCCGAGCAGGAGGTGCAGGCGTCCATCAATGCGGCCACCAGCTTTTTGCCGACCGATCTGCCCAATCCTCCGATCTATAGCAAGGTGAACCCGGCGGACGCGCCCATCATGACGCTGGCCCTGACCTCGAATTCCTTGCCGCTGGACAAGGTGGAGGATGCGGCGGACACCAACCTGGCGCAGAAGATTTCACAGGTTCTGGGCGTGGGCATGGTATCGATTGCGGGAGGACAAAAGCCTTCGGTGCGGGTCCAGGCCAATCCCGCGGAGATGGCCGCCTATAACCTGAGCCTCGAAGATTTGCGCACCGCGCTGGCTGCGGCCAACGTCGACCAGGCCAAGGGCACGCTCAATGGCAACCGCCAGTCCTACACCATTGGCGCCAACGACCAGCTTGTCTCCAGCAGCGATTACAAGCCGGTGATTGTGGCTTATCGCAACGGAGCGGCGGTTCGCGCGTCGGATGTGGCCACCATAGTGAACGCGGCGGAAAACTCGCAGCAGGCCGCATGGATGGACCGCCAGCCGGCGGTGATCGTCAACGTGCAACGCCAGCCCGGAGCCAACATCATCGCGGTGGTGGATCGCATCAAGCAACTGCTGCCGCAATTGCAAACTGGAATGCCGGCCAGCGTCCAGATCAAGGTCCTGACAGACCGCACCGTGACGATTCGCGCCTCAGTGCGGGACGTGGAATACGAATTGATGCTGACCATTGCGCTGGTGGTGATGGTCATCTTCCTGTTCCTGCGCAACCTGGCGGCCACCATCATTCCCTCGGTTTCGGTGCCGCTTTCGATCGTGGGTACCTTCGGAGTGATGTACCTGCTGGGTTACTCGCTCAACAATCTGACGCTGATGGCGCTCACCATTTCAACCGGCTTCGTGGTCGACGACGCCATCGTGATGATCGAGAACATCTCGCGATTTATCGAGGCCGGCGACAGCCCGATGCGCGCCGCTCTCAAGGGCAGCGAACAGATCGGCTTCACCATCATGTCGCTGACAGTTTCGCTCATCGCAGTGCTGATCCCGCTACTCTTCATGAGTGACGTGGTGGGGCGGCTGTTCCGGGAGTTCGCGATCACGCTCGCGGTCACGATTCTTGTCTCGGCAGTGGTGTCGCTGACGCTGACGCCGATGATGTGCTCGCGCATTCTGAAGGACAAGGCCCACGCCAAGCAGACGCGCTTCTACCACTGGTCGGAGAACGTGTTCAACCGCATCATTGCGGGTTATGGCCGCACGCTTGCAGGTGGTTTTGCGCCACCGGTTTATCACGCTGATGGTGACCATCGGCACGCTGGTGGCTACCATTCTGCTGTTCATCGTGATTCCCAAGGGCTTTTTCCCGGTGCAGGACACGGGCGTGATCCTGGGCATCAGCGAGGCGCCGCAGACAGTGAGCTTTACGAGCATGGCCGCGCGCCAGCAAAAGCTGGTGGACGTCGTACTGCAGGACCCGGCGGTGGACAACGTCTCTTCGTTTATCGGCGTGGACGGAACCAACACCACGCTCAACTCGGGACGCATCCAGATCAACCTGAAGCCGCTGAACGTGCGCAAGATTTCAGCCACTGAAGTGATTCAACGGCTGCAGGGCAAGGTGGCGCATGTTGAAGGAATTCAGCTTTTTCTGCAGCCGCTGCAGGACCTGACAGTGGAAGACCGCGTCAGCCGGACTGAATTCCAGTACTCGCTTGAAGATCCCGATCAGAACGAGCTTGCCATCTATACGCGCAAGATGGTGACGGCGCTTGGCCAGGAGAAAGTCGTGACCGACGTGGCCAGCGATCTGCAGGACCAGGGACTGGGAGCCGATTTGGTGATCGACCGCGACACAGCCGCGCGGCTGGGCGTGGCGATGGCCGACATCGACAACACGCTTTATGACGCATTCGGCCAGCGGCAGGTATCCACCATCTTCACGCAGTTGAATCAATATCACGTGGTGATGGAGGTGAAGCCCAACTTCCAGACCGATCCGGCAACGTTGAACGATCTCTATGTCAAATCGGCGAACGGCACGCAGGTGCCGCTCAGCGAGTTGGCGCACTGGGAGCAGACGAAGGCGCAACTGTCCATCGGGCACCAGGGCCAGTTCCCATCGACCGTAGTCAGCTTCAATCTTGCGCCGGGCGCATCCCTGGGCGATGCGGTGAACGCGGTGCGCCGCGTAGAGCAGCAGATCCAGATGCCGAATTCGATCAACGCCAGCTTCGAGGGTACGGCCGCGGCCTTTCAGACCTCGCTCGCCAATGAGCCGATCCTGATCCTGGCGGCGCTGGTCACGGTGTATATCGTGCTGGGCGTGCTTTACGAGAGCTACATTCACCCCATCACCATCATTTCGACGCTGCCTTCGGCGGGCGTGGGAGCGCTGCTGGCGCTGCTGATCACGCGCACGGACTTCAGCGTCATTGCGTTGATCGGGATCATCCTGCTCATTGGCATTGTGCAGAAGAATGCCATCATGATGATCGACTTCGCTCTCGACGCGGAGCGCAACCAGGGCAAGCCGGCCGAGGACGCAATCTTTCAGGCATGCCTGCTGCGCTTCCGGCCGATCCTGATGACCACGATGGCCGCGCTGCTGGGCGGGTTGCCACTGGCGCTGGGTGGAGGAGTGGGCGCCGAGCTGCGCGAGCCGCTGGGCATCGCCATTGTGGGCGGCCTGCTGTTCTCGCAGGTGCTCACGCTCTACACCACGCCGGTTGTGTATCTCTACTTTGACAAGCTGGCGCAGCGCCTGAGCGGCGGCGTCAAGCATCTCAATCTGCGCGAAGAAACCGTCAGCGGCGATTAACGGAAAGGGATAAAGACACATGCATCTTTCCGCACCCTTTATCCAGCGACCGGTGGCGACATCGCTGTTGAGCCTGGCGCTGTTGCTGGCGGGGTCTGTGGCCTACTCCATTCTGCCGGTGGCATCGCTGCCGGATGTGGATTTTCCGGTGATCGGCATTGGTGCCGGATTGCCGGGCGCCAGTCCGGAGACGATGGCCTCGGCAGTGGCGACGCCGCTGGAGCGCCAGTTCGGGCGCATCGCCGGCGTAAACCAGATGACTTCGTCGAGCTCTCTGGGATCGGCCACCGTCACGCTGCAATTCGACCTGAACCGCAACATCGACGCTGCGGCCCGCGACGTGCAGGCGTCCATCAATGCGGCGCGCAGCCAGCTGCCGTCGTACCTGCCGCAGAATCCCAGCTATCGCAAGGCGAATCCGGCCGACGCGCCGATCCTGATCCTCACCCTGACTTCCGACGTGGTTCCCAAGCCGCAGATCTACGACATGGCCGACTCGATCCTGGCGCAGAAGATCTCGCAGATCAATGGCGTCGGGCAGGTGTTCGTCGGCGGCAGTTCCAGCCCCGCGGTGCGCGTGGAATTGAATCCCATGCAGCTGGGCAATAACGGTATCGGGCTCGAGGCGGTGCGCACAGCACTGGCCAATGCCAACGCCAACCGGCCCAAGGGCAGCTTTCAGGATGCGACCCACCGCTGGGCGATCAGCGACAACGATCAGATATTCAAGGCCCGCGATTACGCGCCCATTATCGTGGGATATAACCAGCAGACCGGCGCAGCAGTCCGTGTTTCCGACGTCGGCACGGTGGCCGACAGCATCGAAGACATTCACACGGCCGGAGTTGCGGGCATCAACCCGGACAAGGGGCCTGCCGGCAAAGTTGAAAAGCGCCGTACTGATCGTCATCTTCAAGATTCCCGGCGCCAACGTGATTTCGGCAGTGGACAACGTAATGGCCGAGATGCCGCATCTGCAGGCCGCGATTCCGCCGACGATCAAGATTGACGTGGCCGTGGACCGGACAACCACGATTCGTTCAAGCGTGCGCGACGTGGAAATTTCGCTCATCATCAGCGTGTGCCTGGTGGTGCTGGTCGTCTTCCTTTTCCTGCGCGAGATCTGGGCCACAATCATTCCTTCAGTCGCCGTGCCGCTCTCGCTGGTGGGCACCTTCGGCGTGATGTACCTGCTGGGCTACAGCGTCGACAACCTGTCGCTGATGGCGCTGACCATCTCGACCGGCTTTGTGGTGGACGACGCCATCGTGGTGATCGAGAACATCACGCGCTACCTGGAAATGGGCCTGACGCCATTTGAGGCTGCGATGAGGGGATCGAAGGAGATCGGGTTCACGGTGCTCTCCATGAGCACCTCGCTGATCGCGGTGTTCATTCCGATTCTGCTGATGGGCGGCATTGTGGGCAAGCTGTTCCGCGAGTTTGCCGTCACACTCTCGGTGGCGATTGCAGTTTCGCTGCTGGTGTCGCTGACCACCACGCCCATGTTGTGCGCGCAAGTTTCTCAAATCGCGCGACGAGAGCAAATACGGACCGCTTTACCGGGCGAGTGAAGCGTGCGTTCCAGTGGCTTCACCACGAATACGGCGCCGGCCTTCGATGGGTGCTGCGCCACCAATGGCTCATCCTTGGGGTAGCCGTCGGCACGACGTTCCTGAACGTCTATCTCTTCATCATCGTTCCCAAGGGATTTTTCCCACAGCAGGACACAGGTCGATTGAGTGGCCAAACGATGCGCCGCACAAGACATCAGCTTCCCGGCCATGCGCGACAAACAGCGTCAGCTTGCGCAGATGACACTGGACGATCCCGCTGTGCGTTCGGTGACAGCCTTTGCCGGCGGCGGACGCGGCAGCAATAATATGGGCTTCATGTTCATCGCGCTGAAGGACCCCAGCCAGCGCAAAGGCGTAACCGCCGACACGGTGGTAAACCGGTTGCGCGCCAAGCTATCGAGCGTTCCCGGCGCGCGCCTGTTTTTGCAGGCCCAGCAGGATATTCAGATCGGCGGCCGCGGCAGCGCGGCACAATACCAGTACACGCTCTCTGATGAAAACCTCGAAGAGTTGAACACGTGGGCGCCGCGGCTGCAGGCTCGCGCGGCGAAGATGCCCGAGCTTCGGGACGTGTCCACAGACCAGCAAAATCAGGGGTTGGCGGCCAACCTGGTGATTGACCGCGACTCCGCGTCGCGGCTGGGCATCAGCGCCTCGACAATCGACCAGACACTCTACGATGCCTTTGGCCAGCGCGAAGTCTCCACCATGTATACGGGGCTTAACCAGTACTTCGTGGTGATGGAAGTTGACCCGCAATACCAGCTCAGCCCCGACTCGCTCAATGGGATTTACGTGAAGGCCAGCAATGTGACCGGGGCCGCTGCATCAGTGCCGGCATTGGGCACATCCGGTGCAGCTTCGACCCCTGCGGCGGCAGCGCCCGCCGCTGCTGCTGCTGCTTCTTCATTTACCCCATCAACAGGAGCGACGGCGGCGGTATTTCCAACGTCAGGCGGCAATCTGACGACGAGCACTTCGGGCACTACTTCGACGAACTCTTTGTTGTCGGGTACGCTCTCTGGAATCAACCCCGCCCTGGGAACTTCCTCTTCTACTGCGGCTTCGAGCGCTCCGGCGCCAAGCAGCACCCCGGCCGCGAGCACAGCCGCAGCGGCAACGGTTGGCGCTCCGGCAACGGGCGGCGTCACGCCCGCGGTTCCCGCATCATCCGCGACGGGAGCCGAGGTGCCGCTCTCGGTCATTGCAAAATATGAAACGCAACGGACTTCGCTCACCGTGAATCACCAGGGCCAGTATCCGGCGATCACGCTTACCTTCAACCTCGCGCCCAACGTTGCGTTAGGCCAGGCGGTGACGGCGCTGGAGCAGGCTCAACGGGATATGGGCATGCCGAGCGCCATCCATGCCAGCTTCCAGGGCACGGCGCAGGCGTTTCAGGAATCGCTGAAGAACGAGCCGTACCTGATTTTAGCGGCGCTGGTCGCCGTCTACATCGTGTTGGGAATTTTGTACGAGAGCCTCATTCACCCGCTGACGATTCTTTCCACGCTGCCGCCGGCTGGCGTCGGCGCGATTCTGGCACTGTTGCTGACGGGGACCGATCTGAGCATCATCGCGCTGATCGGCATCCTGCTGCTGATCGGGATTGTGAAGAAGAACGCCATCATGATGATCGACTTTGCCCTGCAGGCGGAGCGCGATGAGGGATTGGCGCCGCGCGAGGCAATCTACCAGGCCTGCCTGCTGCGCTTCAGGCCCATCATGATGACCACCATGGCGGCCATGTTTGGCGGGTTGCCGCTGGCCATCGGCATGGGCGTGGGCTCAGAACTGCGCAAGCCGCTGGGCATCACCATCGTCGGCGGTCTGCTGGTTTCGCAGGCGCTTACGCTCTTTACCACCCCGGTGGTCTATCTCTTCTTCGACAAGCTGCAATGGCAGTTCATGAAGTTGCACAAGATCGGCTTCGAACTCGAGGGCGAGGGCGCGCACGGAGATTAAGAGCTTTGATGAGATTTTGGACGTCTCGCTGCTGCCATTTTTCATTCGCGGCCACAGGCGAATTGATGATATTGTCACAATTATCCCGCCCAGGCGAACAACGGGATTTCTTCCTCAATCAGTAACCCAGCTAGAGCCGTTTCTCGTTTCGGCATCGGGCCGGATGCACCCTTGCATTCCTTGTTGAGGCGGGGAGACGTGTCGTTCGAATCAACCTGAACTGATTGAGAGGCGATTATCGATGACCCCGATCAACGAATCTGCTGAAACCAATCATGTATTGACTCTTGAGGAGATTACAAATCTCACGGAGGATGGCGGCAAGCCGGCCGACACGCTGATGAACGTGGTCGCGCTCATTGCTTCGCGGTTCAGGACGGATGTCTGCTCGGCGTATCTGCTTGAGCCGGACCGGTCGAACCTGGTCTTGGCTGCGACTCTCGGGCTTCATCCGCGCGCCATTGGCAAGCTGCGCATGCCGCTCAATGAGGGGTTGGCCGGGCTGGTGGCGGAACATGTATTGCCGGTGGCAGTGGATGATGTAAAAAATCATCCCCGCTTCAAATACTTCAAGGAATCCGGCGAAGAAGAATACCGCTCGTTTCTAGGCGTGCCCCTGATCGACCGCGGCATCCTGCAGGGTGTTCTGATTGTGCAGACCAAGGAAGCGCGGGTCTTTCGCGAAGATGAAATACGCATGCTGGGGGATGCGGCGAACGAAGTTGCGCCGGTGGTGAGCGAGGCGCGCTCTCTCGATCGCTTCATTGGCCCGGCGCAGGAGCGCCTATGGTCGCTGGCGCGCAATCTTTGGTGGAGCTGGGACCCTGACTGCATCAGCCTGTTTCGCGATTTGAGTCCCACGCGCTGGCGGCAGTTGAACCAGAATCCGATTTCGCTGCTCAGTGAGATTCCTTTAGGCGAGATCGAACGCCGTGCTTCGGAACTGGTTCTGCATAGCCGCATCAACTATGTCTATCGCAGGCAGCAGGAGTATTTGAATGCTGACCGGACCTGGGGTTCGCTGAATGCCGGCGTATTGCGGCCGCGCCCGGTGGCGTATTTTTCCGCGGAGTTCGGATTGCACGAATCGCTGCCTATTTATTCCGGAGGACTGGGTGTGCTGGCCGGTGATCACATCAAGAGCGCATCAGACCTGGGGATTCCGCTGATCGGGATCGGCTTGTTTTACGCCCAGGGCTACTTTCTGCAGCGCCTCGACAAAAGCGGATGGCAGCGGGAGGAATATCTGCAGACTGACGTGAATCAGCTGCCGATGCAACCGGCCATCGGGCAGAACGGCGAACCCGTTGTGGTGGAGATTCGAACGCGCGGCGATTCGATTCGCGCCAAAGTGTGGCAGGTGAAAGTAGGCCGCTGCGATCTGCTCCTGCTGGATTCGAACGTGGAAGGTAATGCGCCCGAAGATCGCGAGTTGACTTCGCGTTTATATGGCGGAGACGGACGCACGCGCATTCGCCAGGAATTGCTGCTGGGAATCGGCGGGTTCCGCGCGCTGAAGGCGATGGGCGTGACTCCGGGCGTGCTGCATTTGAACGAGGGGCACAGCGCTTTCGCGATCTTCGAGGCGATTCGCAGCCGCATGGAAGATGAGGGCGTGGACTTCAACACAGCCGCGCGGCACATTCCGCGGGAAGTGATTTTTACCACCCACACCCCGGTGCCTGCGGGGCATGACCGCTTTAGCGCCGATCTGGTTGAGGAGCACCTGGGACCGCTGCGCGAGGAACTTGGGCTATCGCAGGAAAACCTGATGGGATTTGGACGCGAGCGCTCCACCGACTACCAGGAACCGTTCTGCATGACAGTGCTGGGACTGAAGCTTTCGCGCCGCGCCAATGCGGTTTCGTCATTGCACGGGGAAGTTTCGCGGGCGATGTGGTGGGGATTGTTTCCCGGCAAACCGGAAGACGCGGTGCCCATTGGCCACATCACCAATGGCGTGCACGTGCCGTCGTGGCTGGCGCCGCAGATGTGCCGTCTCTACGATCGCCATCTCGGAGTGGGATGGCAGAACCAGAGTGGGAGGGCGCGCACGTGGGAGGCGATTGAAAACGTAGACGATGGCGAATTATGGGAGACACACCTCAGCCTGAAGGCGCAGCTGCTTGGTTTTGTGCGCCGGCGCGCGCGCGAACAGGCGGCCAGGCGGGGCGAATCGGACGAGACGCTGCAGGGACTCGACAAGGTGCTGTCGCCCGATGCGCTGACCATCGGATTTGCGCGTCGCTTTGCAACGTACAAGCGAGCCAACCTGGTGCTGGCCGATATGCAGCGCCTGGCATCGATGGTCAACGATCCGAAGAGACCGGTGCAATTTCTTTTTGCCGGCAAGGCCCACCCCCACGATGAACCGGGCAAACGCGTATTGCAGCAGATTGCGGAGATGATGCGCGACCCGAAATTCGCCAACAAGTTTGTCTTCGTCGAGGATTACGACATTAATGTCGGCCGACACCTCGTACAGGGCGTGGATGTGTGGCTGAACAATCCGCGGCGGCCTCTGGAGGCTTCCGGCACCAGCGGGCAGAAAGTTGTGCTCAACGGAGGATTGAATCTTTCGGTGCTGGACGGCTGGTGGGCCGAAGCCTACGACGGTCTGAACGGCTTTGCCATCGGCACGGGCAGAACGCACTCCAACATGGATGTGCACGATACACGAGACGGCGAAGAACTCTACCAGGTGCTGCACAACGAACTGATTCCCCTCTACTATCAGCGCGACCGCGATGGACTGCCGAGGGGATGGATCAAGCGTATGAAACGGACGATCCGGACATTGGGATGGCGCTTCAATGCGGATCGCATGGTGATGGATTACACGCAGAAGTGTTACATTCCGGCGGCGGGCGGGACCTCAAGCGAGATCAGGCCGACTTGCTGACGAGTGTAGAACCTGTCTCATAAATGGCTTTGTAAAAGGGCACGACTTTAGTCGTGCCGCAAACGTCGCGTAAATCGCTGGGCTTTAGCCCCTGAGGGACGCCTTTCGCGGTGCTAGACCATTTATGAGACAGCTTCTAGTGTCCCTGAAGTTCGATGCATAAGTTGAGGCCCCGAACTGCAGGTCCCCGTTCGATTGCGGTCGCTTTGCTCCCATCGCTCAGGGAAGGCTTTCGACTACGATTGGCGCAAACTGCGCGCCAATCTCGCTCAGGATGACATGGATAATTAGATTCCGTCTTCGCGAAACATCGGGTGCGGGATCAGCTTGCGATAGTCTTCCTGGAGAGCGCCGTCGAGGCATGCTTCGATGATTCTTCGTCCGAGGGGATTGAGTTCCGGCACTTGAAACTGCTTCAACTCGCGGGCAAAGAACGCATGCCATTGCCGCGCGCCCTCTTCGTAGACATCCATTCCGCCCTGCAACTGCTCCTCCACGCGCAAAAAGACGCGGGGAATCATAGACCCCTCGATGCGCAGTTGATTGGGAATGTAGCCAAGCAAAGGACAGAGCGCCTCGCCGACCTGCTCGCGGCCAAACTTCGCGCTGCCGCGCCGGGCCAGGTACTCGCGCGCCATCCACTCCGCCATGAAGCCCACCTTCCACGCGCCGATGTGTTGGTTGGGCAGCAGCACATAGCGAGTTTCTGGATTGTCCACGATCTGGCGGAGCAGCAGGTTAGCCTGATCCACGCGGCGCCCGGTTGCAAATGCCCAGTAAGAGCCCACGCCTTCCGACTGCATCTCGACGCTTTCTTGCGTCTGGATGCTGGGATTCGCGTGGCCACGAGGCGCCACCAATCTCCACAACCACGCCAGCGCCGGGCTCAGCACGTGAATCATTGCCAGGATCCCGTATAACTGACTCTCGCGATGGGTCGGCGGACAGCGGACGCCAAAGCTGCGCACATCCACCCGCTGCGGCCCGTCAAGAATGTCCTCAATCATGCGCCGCGGCAGAATGACACGCGGGTTGGGGCACAGCTTGCCTGGCTCGTCTTCCACGTGCTCCCAGGTAAGGCAGTTGCCGCCCGGCACAATGTAGTGATTCAGAAACAAGAGCGGTTCCGGCGGATCGATGCAGAGGCGCTCAAGCTTGGGCGCAGTGCCGTAGCTGTGAATATGGTCAACGCGCACGAACCATGCGTTCTCCGCATCCGCCACTGTCAAGCGCCCTTGAGTGCCGTGGTTGCCCTCCCGATTGCCTTGATAACTCGGATGGGCACAGGCCATGTCGTCTGCGATGGGTCTCAGGTGGCAAGCCTCGGGCAGATTCAGGGTTCGTTCCTCTTTGGTGATGACGTTGCGTCCCAGCAACAGGCGGCCATCTTCCATGCGGTGGATGTGCTCGGTCATCTCGCTTTTGCCGCCGCCCGACGCGCCTTCGTGCATGAGAATCAACTGGTTCTCATACGGCGTGACCACGGCCACGGCGGCGCAATGATTGGTCGTCCAGCCCTCTCGCTCGCCTTTATCGAGCAGCATGGAGTAGACGCCTTTCTTGGCGCTCGGACCCGGGTAAAGGTTGTAAGCAAAAATCTCCTGGTGGGTTTCAGTGCGGTCGTGCACCACCACCTGACGGCCGCCAAAATGCGTGTGCCGGAAAGGCGGAGCAACAAACAGCACGCCGCCTGTGATCTTGAAATCCGCGGGAACCTGACTGCGCGGAATCATGCCCTGCAAATCGGCCAGCGCCGCCGCAAAAAATGCGGCTTGCCGCGGCACAATCAAGAGCGATCCGTAGCCGAGCGAGTCAGTGCCCGCGTAAAAAGGCATGGCAACAAGCTCCTGCGTCTTGAGCCAGTCCAATGTCTGTTGCCGGGTCGCGGCGAAGCTTTCGCCAAAACGCTGCGCATAGGTGGGCTTGTCGGTGGGCAAGTCATCGCCGATCACCATCGCGTCTGGATCGCGGCGCCGCATTTCAGGGTCAGGGAAATTGATAGCCAGGCCATTGCGCGCCTTGGTGATGACCGCTTCGACCACCCGGCCGCGACCGCGGGCCTTGAAGACAGCTTCATAAACTCCGTGATCGTCGCGGTTTCCAAGCCGCCAGTCGGTGGCGCCGGTAGTCCTGCCGAGCGCCCAATCGAGCAATTGCGGACGCGTCTCCGGTGTCTGCACCAGGGGAGCCGCGCTGAGCACCTCCCGTACCGCGGGCGGCAAATCCAAATCCGTCCACACCGCCTGAAAATCGACCCATGCGGAACCGGCAATTTCAGTGGCCATCGATATCTCCCGCTTTCCGTGGAGGGGTTTCTGAAAATCCGCCAAGTAGACCCCACCTTCTATATCTCATCTACTGGAAGACCTGGCAGTGCGTCCCATCACAACCCGAACCCCGTTCAAATTCTGAGAGAAACCATTTGTCACATATCTGCGTCTAAATTTTCAGTCGGGGACTCGCTTTTCGGAAGGAAAAAGGAGACTCAGATCTTGCACGGCTTAAGTTTTCCAATTGCACGTATGCAAGTTCGCCAGTTAACTCCTGCCGGAGGCAGTTATGACGCAGATCTCTCTGAAGCGGACCACACTCGTGGTCCTTGCCGTGTTCTCACTCGTTTCTGTTCCGGTTGCACTTATCCTTGCTCCCGGATCCCTGAAAGCTCAAACCCTGACCTCCGGTGACATCGCCGGAACCGTTGAAGATTCGTCTGGCGCTGTGGTCCCGGGCGCACAGGTCAAAGCGACCAACACCGGCACGGGAGCCATCAAAGAAGTCATTAGCGGCTCGGCCGGCGACTATCGCATCTCCCTGTTGCAACCAGGGAATTACACCGTGACCGTGAGCGCAAACGGCTTTCAGCCCCAGCAAGTCAGCCTGGTTCTGAGCATTGGTCAGATTGCCAGCCAGACTTTCAAGCTGCAAATCGCTCAGGGTGTGCAGACCGTGGAGGTGATGGGCGCTGAAATCCCGCTGCTTCAGACTGATACCTCCGAGATGTCCACGACGATCAGCCAGGAACAAATGCAGAATCTGCCCAATCCGGGCGGAGATATCACCTATCCCATCAATATCACCGAAGGGGTCGTCATGAACACCCAGGGCGGCTATGGCAATTCGTCAGCGTTCGGGCTGCCCGCCACTTCGAATAACTTCACAGTGAATGGCGCGGAAGATAACGATCCGTTCCTCAACCTGAACAACTCCGGTCCCAGCAACCTGCTGTTGGGCGCGAACGATGTCGATCAGGTGAGCGTAGTCGCCAATGCCTATGGCGCGCAGTATGGTGCGCTGGGCGGCATTCAAGAGAACATCCTCACTCGTTCCGGCACCAACCGGGTTCACGGAAACGTGACGTATTACTGGACCAACAGCGACCTCAACGCAAACCAATGGTTCAACGACAACACGGGCACGCCGGAGTCCTACTCCAATGCCAACCAGGGTGCAGCGGCAATTGGCGGACCTATCGTCAAAGACAAGGCATTCTTTTTCGTCAATTACGAGACGCTGCGCTTTCTCACCACAATCCCTTCGCAAGTCATCGTGCCCAACGCGGCGTATCAGAGCTCGGTCCTGGCCAACCTTGCTGCCGAAGGACAGTCCGCCCAGATCCCCTTTTATCAGCAACTCTTCTCGGACTATAACAACGCTCCCGGAGTATCGAGAGCCACGCCTTACAACGGCACCACGTACGCCAATGCGTTTGAGGGCACTGCAAGAAGCAGCTTGACTGAAAACCTCATCACAGGCCGGGTGGATTGGAAACTGGGCGCCAATGACAGCATGTTCGGCCATGTGAAATATGACCACGGCGTCCAGCCCACATTTGTCGATCCCATCAACCCTGATTTCGATTCGCAAAGCGATCAACCCGACTACGAAGGCCAACTGCAGGAGACGCATACCTTCTCGCCCAACATGATCAATCAGTTCATCTTCTCGACGGCGTGGTACAGCGCCGTTTTCAAGAACACGAACCCCACCGCGGCGGCGGCGCTGACCCCTTATACGCTGAGCTTCGCGGTCGGGTCATTCACCACTTTGGGTGGCGAGTTGTACTTCTTTCCCGAAGGAAGAAACGTGACCCAATACCAGTTCAACGACGACGTGAGCTGGAACAAGGGAAAACACACCATCAAGTTCGGAGCGATCTTCAAGCGGGATGACACGACCGACTACGATCCTCAAAGTCTCTCTCAATTTCCCCTTGCCACCGAGTATGGACCGGCCTCCTCGCCTGCAGGCGATCCCACCGCCTTGCCTCTGAGTGCCGGCGATTATTTTGGCAGCGGCACGCTGTTGAATGCGCTTCAGGCTTTTCCGCAGCGCCTGACCGCTCCGATTGCGCAATACAACCTCGGCCTCTATGTGCAGGACCAGTGGAAGTTTAGTCCCAACTTCCAAATTACGGCGGGACTTCGGGTCGAACATAACTCCAATCCCGTGTGCCAGCTTAACTGCTTCGGACGCTTCGGCGCGAGCTATAACCAGGTCACCGCCGGGCTTGATACGCCCTATAACAGCGTGATCGTCTCCGGCCTGAACCAGGCCTTCAATGGACTGCAATCGATTGGGGTAGATCCGCGCATCGGCTTCACCTTTTCGCCCAAGAACCATCCGAATACCGTGTTGCGCGGCGGATTCGGCATGTTCACCGACAATTTCCCCTCTGTGGTTGCCGACGATCTGCTGACCAATCCGCCCTTCGCGATTCAGTTTGCCGTCTCTGGGCTGACGGCTCCAACCGTGCCCGGTAGCGCATCGAGCGCGCTTGTCAACAGCAACAGCGCATTCCAGGCGGCTTACGCTGCAGGTGGAAGTTACAACTCAATTAGCGCGGTGGATCCGAGCTTCACCCAGCCCAACATCTTCAATACCAGTCCGAACATTCATTATCCAACCTACGAGGAGTACAGTCTGCAGATTCAACAGCAAGTCGGGAAGCACACCAGCTTCCAGATTGGATATGTCGGGAATCATGGCTACCACGAGCCTTGGGTAGACAACGGTGTGAATATGTATGGCTTCGGTGGCGCACCAGCAGCGCCGACACTTCCTGCGTTCGCGCAGGTCAATGAAATTACAAGTGCGGCCAGTTCCAACTACAGCGGATTGGTGGCCTCGATCAAGAATCAGTCGAAGATCGTGACTCTGCAATTTAACTACACTTACAGCCACGCTCTGGACGAAATCTCGAATGGAGGGTTCCTCAATTTCGGCGCCGACAGCGCTGGCAATTACAACACCGGGACAATCGATCCCTTCAACCTGGCCTTGCAAAACTATGGCAATGCCGATTACGACATACGCCACAGCCTGAATGGGGATTACCTGATCACCGTGCCCTATTTCGGCGGCCCGCACGCGCTGACCGACAACTGGACACTGGGCGGAACTGTCTTCGCACACACCGGCTTCCCCTTCAGCGTCTTTGATGGCGACGTAACCGGCTCCCTCGCTCCCAATTACGGAGGCGGAGATCCTGCAGGCGAAGTCCTGGCCGACGTTGTTAGCCCTGGAGTCCCTCACCACTGTTCAATCAACAAGTCCTCCCCCACAACCTCCTGCTTCGGCAGCACGTCCACCTCAGCCAGTCCTTATTTCACCGATCCCACAGGATTCGGCGGACAAAGGAGAAACCAATTTACCGGTCCCGACTACTTCAATACTGACTTCACGATGATGAAAGGGTTCAAGATTCCACGTTTGGAGGCCGGCCTTTTCCAGGTTGGAGTCGAGGCATACAACATTCTCAACCATCCGAACTTCCTGAATCCCGACTCCAACTTCTCTGACGGGCCGGGCTTCGGCGTAACCACGGCAACGGCCAGCGCCCCAACCAGCGTGTACGGCTCATTCCTGGGCGGAAACGCGTCCGCGCGCATTTTGCAACTGAAGGCGAAGATCAGTTTCTAACTCTCCCGCCCCCCAACCGGCCGCCCAAAGCGCTGCTGAACAAACAGCAGCGCTTCGCCGGCCGTCGAGATCGTTCCCTCCAACTGCGCGTCTTCTAGAGCCTGCAGCATCTGCTTGAATTGAGGGCCCGGCAGGTAGCCTGCGGCAATCAGATCCCGGCCTGTAATGAGCGGAACCGGACGCACTTCCTCCTCGGGCATCGTTTCGTAGCGTTCTCGCACGAAATTCCAGATATCCAGATTGGCATGGGCTGCGAGACAGTCCATCTTGTGCAGCATCAGGTGCTCGTCAAAATGGTCGAGCCGAAAAAACCTCTTCAACGTCGACTCTTTCATGCGCGGCGCATCGGCGAAGCGCATGTGGTTCTGGACCAGCGCGAGAATTTGCCGCGTGTCCTCGTTTGAGAAGCGAAAGCTCCGGCAAATTTCCGCGGCGATCGCAACGCCGACGTCGACGTGGCCGTCAAAGCGAATTCTGTCGGGCGCCACGCGAAAGGTCGGCGGCTTGCCCACGTCGTGGAGCAGCGCGCCCCAGGCCAGCGTGAGCGAGCAGCCCGGCACCAACTGGTCGAGCAGCATCAGGGTATGTACCCACACATCGCCTTCGGGGTGAAACTGCGGCGGCTGCGCAACGCCTTTCATCCGGGCAATCTCCGGTAGTACCTGTACCAGCAGGCCGCTTTCATCAAGCAGTTCGAAAGCGCGGCGCGCGTGGCCTTCAGTGAGCATCTTTGTCAGTTCCTCGCGTACGCGCTCGCGGCTGACTGCGCAGATACGCGGAGCCAGTTCGCGCATGGCGGAGTGCGTCACAGGTTCAATCGCAAATCCAAAACGGGCCGCAAACCTCACTGCGCGCAAAAGGCGCAACCGATCTTCTTCGAATCGCCGCGCCGGTCGCCCAATTGCGCGAATGACACCGGCGTCGAGATCCGCAAGACCGCCGACATGGTCGATCACGGCGCAGCGGAGGTCGTCCCGCAGCTGTAAGGCTCGTGCTGCAAGGGCGGCAGCATCGTGTGGAGCGAGGGCAGGAGCATCAAGTGGGCCAAAGACAGCAGCATCGTGTGGAGCTTTGTAACAGGGCACGACTTCAGTCGTGCCGAAAGTGCCACCAAATGAACGGGGCTTTAGCCCCTGAGGAAACAACGCCAACGGGTCCAGCAGGAGTCCGTTGATGGTGAAATCGCGACGCTGCACATCCTCTTCGGCACTCCGGGTATAGCGCACCTCATCGGGATGGCGGCCATCGGAGTACACGCCGTCTGACCGGAACGTGGCGACCTCGGTGCACACATAGCCGTCCCCTTCGCCCTCCGCCACCAGCACCACGCCAAAGTGCGCCCCCACCGCAAAAGTACGCGGGAACAGTCCCAGAACGATGTCAGGTGTAGCTGAGGTGGCGACGTCGTAATCTTCCGGGTCGCGGCCCAGCAGCAGATCGCGCACGCAACCTCCGGCGAGATATGCTTCATATCCTGCCGCGCGCAGCTCTCGCACAATCCGCAAAGCCGCTTCGAATTGGGGCGTGACGCGCAACAGGTCTCTGCTTGAGAGTAATCCGTTTCACTCCCAAGATTCGATGCCGGTAAACTGGATAGATGGCACGCGGCCTCATTCTCGGCATCGAAAGCTCCTGCGACGAGACCGCTGCGGCGGTTGTCGAACGCGGGGCGCGCACACTCTCATCTGCAGTGGCTTCGCAGATTGCGACCCACGCCCGTTATGGCGGAGTGGTTCCGGAACTGGCCAGCCGCGAGCATCTGCGCGCCATCGTTCCCGTCGTTCGCGCCGCACTGGCGGAGGCCGGCATCACCCTCGGCGACCTGGACGCCTTCGCGGTCACCTCAGGGCCGGGATTGGCCGGTGCGCTGCTGGTCGGCATCACTTACGCCAGAGCACTCGCCTTCGCGCAGGGACTGCCGCTTATCGCGGTCAACCACCTCGAAGGCCACATCCACGCAGTGCTTCTCAACGAGAAAGAATTGTCAGGCGAGAAGGTTTTGAAGGGTACGGGCTTGAGCCAAAAGCTGGGTGCCCCAGGTCCCGAACCTGGGTCCTGTGAAAACGAAAATCTTGAGACCGATGAAGCCGCCCTCGCTCTCGTGGTTTCCGGCGGCCACACGCACCTTTATCTGGCTCATCCTGCAGATGGCTCGTGGCACTATAACCTGGTCGGCCGAACAGTCGATGATGCCGCCGGCGAGGCCTACGACAAGGTGGCCAAATTGCTCGGGCTAGGCTATCCGGGCGGTCCGTGGATCGATGCTCTCGCCCTCCATGGCAATCCGCACGCCGTCCCTTTTGCGTTCTCGCAGATTAAAACCAAGCTTCACCTGGGCGGCAAGCCTCCACGTACCAAAGCCGCGAAGACGGCGCCGATCGCTGCGCTCGATCCGCACTTCCTTTTCTCCTTCTCAGGGATCAAGACGGCGGTCCTGCGCTACGTGGAACTCCATAACCTGCGCCCCGAGGCCGAAGCTCGCCGCGAGGCGCTCTTTACTGGACCGGACGCGCCCCCTCGCCCTTCCGTGGACGATGCGCTCGCCACCTGCGACCCCATCACGTTGGACCTTATTGCCAGCTTCCAGCATGCCGTGGTCGGTGACCTGATGAAGAAGACTTTTGCCGCCGCGGAGAGCCTGGGCGCGGCCCGCATTCTCGTCACCGGCGGAGTGGCCGCTAACCGCGAACTCCGCGCCCGTTTTACTGCCGAAGCCGCCCGCCGCGGCCTCACGGTCGCTTTCCCCACACTCGCCCTGTCGACGGACAACGCCGCCATGATCGCTGCCGCCGCGTGGCCGCGGTTTCTGGCCGGCGACTTTGCCGAAAGCTCCCTCACCGCCGACCCGTCGCTGGCGCTGGGGCGATGAAGAGCCAAGGCGAAGCCAATTTACTCTCGTTCCAACCTTCAGGCACAATCGAAGATCGTGGCGATCCTTCTGAACTTTCGCGCAACGAGATTTGAGCAGCGCCATGGGACTCTGCTGCGTCAGTTGATCGTCGCCGCGGCCTTCTCAACATATCTATTTGATCGCGATGACATTGTGTGGTGTTTCGTCAGGGAAAGTGAGGCGAGCCGCGCATGGGAACGACTTTTCTTCTTGCTGGCGACAATTCTTATCCTGTTTGGGGCTGCCCTCGCCACATGGGCGCGTGCCAACAAGATCGCCGCAGGACCGGATGCGTTGAATGTTCGAGACCGGCCGTATCATTTCATTCGCTATCCGGAGCATCTCGGCGACCTGCTCTTCACCATCGGGATCGCATCTCTTGCGCCTCTTTCGGGCGCTTCACTGTTAGTGGCCGGCGAAGCTCTTCGCCTCGTCCGCCTGATTTTCCGCAAGGAATGGCTCATTCGGGATGCGACGCGAAGGGACTCACTTCCAGGAGGCTCTGAACCGCGATCGCTTCGGCTGGTTCCTGATCAATCCGGGGCACGAACACCCAACTGGGGTCAAGCGTTCCGTCACGAAGCTGTCCGATGGGGAATCTTTATCACCATGGTGGTCTTCACCGCTACGCTCATCGACCGCCTGGCGGAGGTAATGGCAGGAGTGTGTCTTCTTGCTGCGGCATTCTTGAACCTGCCGCGTTACAAGACGAATGAGCTGAGTCCGAATGAGCTGAGTCAAGGAGAAACAGAATGAAGCGATCGATACGGCTTGTTGCTCGCGTGCTGGGAGTGCTCTTCATCGCCGTCGGCATGATCTGGATTCTGCAAGGAATCAACGTGCTGCCGGGAAGCTTCATGACGGGACAGATACAGTGGGCTTATCGCGGAGGCATGGCCGTAGCAGCAGGAGCGGCGCTTCTGCTGGTCGCGCGGTGGATTCACCGCTGAATCGTATTTCTGCTGCTATGAGATTGGCTTGTCCCAGGTTTCGAGCACCTTCTTGAATTCCAGCATGAATTTGCCGGCGTCGGCGCCGTCGATTAAGCGGTGGTCGAAACCGAGGCAGAAGGTCTGCATCGAGCGAATCGCAATCGTATCGTTGCCTTCGGCGTCGGTCAGCACCACGGGCTCCTTGCGCAGGCCGCCGATGGCCAGGATGGCCGACTCGGGCTGGTTGATGATCGGGGTGCCGAACTCGCCGCCAAACGCGCCGGAATTGGTCAGGGTGAAAGTTGAGCCCTGCACCTCCTCGGGCATCAGCTTTTTGGAACGGGCGCGCGTGGCCAAGTCATTGATGGCGCGGGCAAGGCTGACGAAGTTGGCCGCTTCAGCCTGCTTGATGACGGGCACGATGAGGCCCCATTCAAGCGCCACGGCGATTCCGAGATTGATGTTCGCGTGGTAGTGGATATCACTGCCGAGGAGCGATGCGTTGAGAATCGGAAACCTGCGCAGCGCCTCCACGGCGGCAGCGGCGATGAAGGGCATATAAGTCAGCTTGACGCCGTGGTGGCGCTGTTCGAAGCCGGTGCGCTCCCGCTCGCGGAGCCGGGCGATGCGGGTCATGTCCACCTTGTAGACCGAGTAGACGTGGGGGCTGACGCGCTTGCTCTCAACCATGCGCTCGGCGATGATGGCGCGCATCCTGGTCATGGGCACCACCTGCGGTGGGGCCAACTGCGCCTGCGGCGGCACCTCCGGTGTGGGTGATTGCGCCTGCGGCGCGTGGGCGAGATAGCCGAGGATGTCATCTTTGGTGATGCGGCCGTTGGAGCCGGTGCCGGAAACCCGACGCAGATCGACTTGATGCTCTCTGGCGATGCGGCGAACCAGCGGCGACGAGCGCACCACCTGCGGTGGGGCCGACTGCGGCTTCGCCGCCTGAGTCGGAGCGGGCGATGCGGCAGTGATGGGCGAGGAAGAGGGGGCAGGAGCGACCGGTGCTGTTCGGCCGGAATCGCCGCCGATGACTGCAACGACCGTGTTGACCTGAACGGTGGCCCCCTCGGGGATCTTGATTTCGGTGAGAATACCGGCCAGCGGCGACGGAATTTCCGCATCCACCTTGTCCGTTGAGATTTCAAAGAGCGGCTCGTCCACCTCGACCCGATCGCCGGCCTTCTTGAGCCACTTGGTAATGGTGCCTTCGAAGATGGACTCGCCCATCTGCGGCATCACGATTTCGGTACCACCTGGCTGCTGGAAGTTCGCTTGCACCTCCAGTGTGGCCGACTGCGGCGCCTCCGGTGCGGGCGACTGCGACCCCTGCGATGAGGCCAACTGCGCCTTCGGCGCCTTCTTCTGTGGAGCGGCCGCTTTCACCACGGAGCCGTTTTCTGCAAGCACAGCGACCACCGTGTTGACCTGGACGGTGGAACCTTCAGGGACTTTGATTTCGCGGAGGATGCCGGCGACGGGAGAGGGGATTTCCGCGTCGACCTTGTCGGTGGAGATCTCGAAGAGCGGTTCATCTTTCTGGACCGCGTCGCCGGGCTGCTTGAGCCAGCGGGTAATGGTGCCTTCGAAGATCGACTCTCCCATCTGGGGCATGATGACGTCGGTTGGCATGGATCGTTCTCTCCGCGATGCGGGACCGGGAAGCGCGGCCGGGTCCTGCCGGATTATAAATCGCGCAATCGGTGTGCTCAGGCGCGCTCAGTGCGATGAGGGGCATGGCGCAGGCGCTCGACTTCTGGCGGGATCTGGAGGGGCGTATCTTCCACCTGCGGTGGGGCCAACTGCGGCTTCGCCGACGCCTCCGGCGCGGGTGGCTGCGCCTTCGGCACGGAGGCCTGGGCGCGTAAAGCTTCAAGGCTCTCGGCAGCGAGCATCTGCTGGCTGAAGACATGGCCGAACTGGCGGGCCGCTTCGTGCGCAATGGCTTCAAGTATTGGCAAACGCGCGGGGTCGGGAACTTCCCTCGCGAGGCTCGTCACCGGCTTGTCCGTAATTCCGCAGGGATTGATGAGCTGGAAGTCGCGCAGGTCGGTAGTGACGTTGAAGGCGAACCCATGGGAGGTGATGCCGCGCGCCACATGAATCCCGATCGCGCCAATTTTCCTTGCAGGAGGCACCGCTTTGGACAGGGTTTCAGGCCGGTCCGACAGACCGCACCAGACGCCGGTGAGCCCGGCGATACGACCGGCGCGCACGCCGTAGACAGCGCAGAGGCGGATCAGCGCTTCTTCCATCATCCGCACGAAGTCGACCGGACCGAGGCGGCCGCCGTTTGGGTTATTCAGGCTGCGCAAGTCAAAGATGGGGTAGCCGATGAGCTGGCCGGGGCCGTGGTAGGTCACGTCGCCACCGCGATTGATCTCGTGGATCGTAACGCCGCGCTGGGCGAGCAATTCATCGCTGGCGAGGACATTGGATCGATTGGCGTTGCGCCCCAGTGTGAGGACCGGCGGATGCTCAAGCAGCAGGAGTACATTGTCGACGCGGCTCTGATAGCGCAAATCGGCGATTTCAGCCTGGAGGCGCAGGGCCTCGTCATAAGCCACTCGCCCGAGATAGAGGTACTGGATCACCGTCTCTCTTCTATTGTAGCGAGTGAGGATTCCGGTATTTGGAAACGCTCACTGCGAGTGATGCGGCCGGAACAGGTGGAAAAACGCTGAACGGTACTGGTAGAACACCAGAAACCACAGGATCGTGACCAGCGCTGCGATAGGCAGGCCACTGGGAGCCATGAGCATGTGGGTGAGATCGATATTGATGATCACACCGGCCAGAACCGTGAGCGCCAGCGGGACAAAGCGGTTGATGAGCAGCAGGATCGCGGGCACGACCTGAAAAATTCCGACGATAAGGATGTAGTGGGATGCGAAAAGCGCAGTCGAAAAGTCAGCCATCGGTCCGGGGGGCATCGGAGGGTTGGGCAGGAAGTGGAAAAACAGGTTGGAGCCGAAGATGAGGAAGATGATGCCCAGCAGATAACGCGCGATGGTGGCGACGATCTTCATAAGTTCTCCTTGGGTTGGGCGGTCCCGGAATCTGAATCGGGCAGCCGGTCCGCGTGGTCCGGGATGGAAGAAACTTCACTCCTAAGCCAATGGATGGTCTTGCAGCGGCGTGCGATTCAGATTGGTGAAACAAATGGAGATGCATTTGGACCTTGGCAACAACCTGGCACTGTTGGAATGGAAAGCGCGGACTCTGTTCGCGGTAGAATAGGTCTTGGCAGGAGGACCGGGCGGTCGCTGCCGGATTGTTTGCTTACGCGGGCAATCCGGGGGAGGAAAGTCCGAACTCCGCAGGGCAGTGTGCCGGATAACGTCCGGGACGTGGGCCTTAAAACCCATGGACGGCCAGTGCCACAGAAAAGATACCGCCTCGGCTACCCCTCCTTTGGAGGGCGACCCTGAAGCCGCTTGCGGTTTCGGTGCCGGGGTAAGGGTGAAATGGTGCGGTAAAAGCGCACCGCTCCGGCTGTAAAGCCGGAGGCAGGGTAAACCCCACACGGAGCAAGACCAAATAGGGAGGGAAGCTTTCGCCAAGAGCCAGGCGAGGCTGCGCATCGGCCCGATGCGCTCAGGCGGCTTGAGCTTTTGCCGAAACCTCCGGGTAGGTCGCTGATGAGTGTCCGCGGCAACGCGGCGCCTAGAGGAATGACCGCACACGACAGAATTCGGCTTACAGGTCTTCTTGCCGAATGAAAAGCAGCCCCGGTTGGGAGAACCCCATCCGGGGCTGGCCATTTTTGGGGGCGAAGCGGAGTTGGCCGAGTCGCGCGCGCGTGTGTCAGCGGAGTTCGGCGCTGGCTACATCGGCGGGGCGAGTCCAACGAGCCTGCGGCAGCCTCAGTCCAGCTCCGCTAACGCCGCTAACTCCGCTCTCCCGCTAACCCCGCTCGCGCGCTGCTACTATCGGTTCATGTTGCGCGTGAAGTTGCTTGAAGCGGGGGCCCGGCTGCCGGTGGTGGCTCATCCGGGCGAGGATCTAGGCTACGATCTGTTTGCATTGGAAGGAATCGTGCTGAGGCCGCAGGTTACGATGCGGGTACGGACCGGGATTGCCGTCGAGGCACGACACCCGGAGACAGGTGCTTCGCTGGGGCTGCTGGTGCGAGATCGGTCATCGATGGCGGCACGCGGCATCGCGACCACGGCGGGGGTGATTGATGCGGGCTATCGGGGCGAGATCCTGGTGCTGATGACCAACCTGGGTGAATCGGCCGTGGAGTTGAAGGTCGGCGAAAAGATTGCACAGGTGATTCCTGTCCCAGTGTTGACGGGTGTCGTCCAAAAAGTGGAAACGCTGGAAGCGTCGGAAAGGGCGGAGAAGGGGTTCGGAAGCTCTGGAAGGTGATAAAGGCAGGGAATAGGGATCAGGTGTCAGGGGTCATAACGCGGCCTAAGAGAGGATCAGCCGATGATCACAATTCTTGGCGCTGGTGGCGCGATCAGCGACGAATTGGTCAAATTGCTTGCGGGACAAAAGCGACCGCTTCGGCTTGTAAGCCGTCGTGGGGCGGCCATGCCCGGTTCGGCCGAGACGGTCGCCGCCGATCTCAGCGACAAGGCTCAAACCATTCAAGCAGTGGCAGGGTCAAGTTTTGTGTTTTTGCTGGCTGGTCTCAAGTATGACCACAAAGTGTGGGCCGAAATGTGGCCGCGTATCATGGCCAACACCATTGAGGCGTGCAAGCGTGCGGGAGCAAACCTGATCTTCTTTGACAATGTGTACATGTATGGAAGAGTGAGAGGCGCGATGACAGAAGAGACGCCTTTCAACCCGTGCAGCAAAAAGGGGGAGATTCGCGCAAAAATCGCAACGACTCTGATGTACGAGTGGAAATCCGGAAGCCTGACCGCCATGATCGCGCGCGCAGCGGATTTCTATGGGCCGCATGCCAAGACCGGGATGGCGAATGCTCTTGTCTTTGAACCCATGAGCAAGGGGCAGAAGGCAATGTGCCTGGTCAACGATTCCGTGCCTCACTCCTACACCTACACTCCCGATGCCGCACGGGCCCTCGTGAAGCTCGCGGAGAACGAAATGGCGTGGAACCAGACATGGCATATGCCGACGGCTCCGAGCGCTTTGACCGGGAAAGAGTTTATTGCGCGCGCAGCGGAGGCGATGGGCAAACCGCCGAAGTACCGGGTGCTGAGCCGAACCATGGTGCGCGTCTACGGATGGTTCAATCCAACGGTCGGCGAGGTGCATGAGATGCTCTATCAAAACGATTCGCCGTATCTGTTCGATTCGTCGAAGTACGCGAAAGCCTTCGGATTTGCGGGAACGCCGTATGCCGAAGGAATTCGCGTCACGGCGGAGTCATATCGAGGAAGCACTGGGCAATAAGATGGCGACGATTAAAGAAAAACCCCTGCGGCGATGCCTATGGGCAGAGAGCGATCCGCTGCTACGCGCGTACCACGATGAGGAGTGGGGTGTGCCGGAGTTCGATAGCCGCGCGCTTTGGGAGCTTCTGATGCTCGAAGGCTTTCAAGCGGGGCTGGCCTGGATCACTGTCCTCCGCAAACGCGAAGCCTTTCGGAAAGCGTTTCGCGGCTTCAATCCCGCCAAGGTCGCGAAATTTGGAGACGCCGATATCGAGCGGATGATGACGGACCCCGGCATCATTCGCAGCCGAGCCAAAATCGAGGCCACCATCAACGGAGCGCGCGCCCTCGTCGAGATACAAAACGCCGGTATCGATTTCTCCGATTGGATATGGGAGATGGCCGGCGGCCAGCCGATTCAAAACACGGGGCCTTTACCGGCGGAGTCGCCTCTCTCCGCCACAATATCGAAGGAACTGAAGCGCCGCGGCTTCAAGTTTGTCGGGCCGGTGATTGTCTACGCGTGGATGCAGGCCGCAGGCATCGTGAACGATCACTCCAAAGACTGCTTTCGGCGCAGTTTTTGCGCAAGAATCAAGCGGACCTGATTCGAAACCCCGCTTTTTCGACCCCTTCGGCAGGCTCAGGGCAGGCTTTCGACTTCACTTCGTTCCGCTCAGGAAGACAATAAGAAAGAGGTTGCGGCTTATTTCGCAGCTTCGTTCTGCCAATCCTAGTTCCTTCCCAGCCCGTCGTCCTTGTGATAGTTCGGGTAGGCCGGTATCGGAAACGTCGGCATCGTGGTGGTTTTCAGCTCGTCCAGCACTGTCTGCACTCCGACTTCGAGTTGCTTGTCGTGCCCATCGGCTACGTCTTTGGGCAGCAGCTCGACGGCGATGTCGGGCGCGATGCCGTGATTTTCCACTTCCCACTCGCTCTGCAGACCGTAGATGGCATAGCGCGGGGCCATCACGTAGCCGCCGTCGATCAGCGGCGGATAACCGCCGATGCCGACCAGGCCTCCCCAGGTGCGTGTGCCGATCAGCTTGCCGACGTCAGCTTTGCGGAAGTACCACGGCATGGCGTCGCCGCCCGAGCCGGAGTTCTGGTTGATGAGCATGACCTTGGGCCCGAAGATGGCGCCGACCGGATCGTGGATGGGCTTGCCGTCGCGCTCGATCGCGCCGGAGAGCGGGAAACGCTTGAGCACATCGACGATGTAGTCGGCGATCAGGCCGCCCTCGTTCCAGCGCTCGTCGAGCACCAGCGCCTGCTTGTTGAGCTGCGAGTAGAAGTAGCGGTTGAAACTGGAGTAGCCCGAGCCGCCGGTGTTGGGCATGTAGACGTAAGCCACCTTGCCGCCGGAGAGCTCGTTGACCTTGCGCCGGTTGGCCTCGACCCAGTCGATATTGCGCAGTCCGTCTTCGTCGTCGATCGGGATGACGGTGACGTCGCGGGCATCTTTGCCGTCGGGATTGGGCCCGACGTGGAGCACGGTCTGTTTGCCCGCGGTCCCGTCGAAGAACTGGTAGAGGTTGTCGTCTCCGTGAAGTTCACGCCCGTTGACGGCGAGCAGGTATTCGCCTTCCTTGACGTAGACGCCGGGCAGGGTGAGCGGTGAAGCCAGGCCGGGAGTCCAGTTCTGGCCGCCGAGGATTTTCGCGATGCGATAGCGCCCGTTCTCGATCTTGTAGTCGGCGCCCAGCAGGCCGGTCTTGGGCGCAGTATCGTGCGGACGCGGCCCGCCGACAAACATGTGGCCGATGCTGATTTCGCCGAGCATCTCGATGTTGAGATAGGTGAACTCGTCGCGTGAGGCGAGGCCGTCGAGATAAGGCTTGTATTTGGCTTCGATCTTCGGAATGGAGAGGCCATGGGTGTTGGGGTCGTAGAGGAAATCGCGCTCAATGCGCCACGTTTCGTGGTAGATCTGACGCCATTCGGCGCGCGGATCGATGGTGGTCTGCATGGCCCCGAGGTTGAGCGGCTTGCCGGGATTGTCGTTGCCGGGCTTCAGGTCGTCGGCCGGGGCGATGGTCCAGCCGCCCTTGCGGGCATAGAGCACCTTCGAGCCGTCATGCGATACCGTGAAATGGTCCAGGTCACTGAGTACGATTTCGGGGTGGCGCTTTTCCAGCGTGAATCGCCAGACGGCGCGAATGTCGGGCTCGTGGTCTTCGCTGGCAGGGCGACCGACCGGCGAAGTCTCGAAAAGGTAAAGAACCCCGGCCTTGCCGGTGTTGATTTCTTCATAATTGCGCGGAGGAATGGGAAGCGAGAGAATGCGATTGCCGATGCCGTCGAGATCGACGGTGACTTTGACCGGCTTATCCTTCTCATCTTTGTCGGCTTCCTTGTCCTTGTCTTTGTCGGCCGAATTGTCCTTGTCTGTTGACTTGTCCTTGTCGGCGGATTTGTCGTCCTTTTTGTCTGGTCGTCGGCTGATTTATCGGGTTCGTCCTTCTTCTCTTCCTTGATCTTTTCGTCGTCGCTTTCGGGCGGGATGGGCGAGGCGCCGTCTTTGGCCAGCACAACAACATAGGGGGCAGTGGCTTCGGCGCGGTCGAGCGAAGAGAGGTCGATGCCGGCGTTGGACGGGCCGTCATCGGTGGATTCGATGAAGTAGAGGTACTTGCCATTGGCATCGAAGGCAGGGTTGGTGGCGTCGCTCATGCCGTCGGTGACCTGGGTGAACTTGTGTGTGTCCATCGAGTAGAGAAAGATGGCATGCAACTGGTTGTCGAGATCGCGATTGTAGGCGATCCACTTTGAATCGGGCGACCAGACCTGGCCGAACTCCGACCCGAAGGTGCCGTAGATTCCATGATCGACGAGCACCGGCTTGGCCGCTGCGGGGGGCGTACCGGAGGGCACGTCGACGACCCAGAGGCGCTGGTGCTTGTCGGCGAAAGCGATGTGCTTTGAATCCGGCGACCATGTGGGGTTGTAAAAGTAACTCGGATCGGGGCCGAGGTCGATGACCGTGGGCGGCTTGAAGCCGGTTTGATCGTGAAGAAAGAGCTGGTACTCACCGGAGGCGTCGGAGAAGTAGGCGATGGTCTTGCCGTCGGGGCTCCATGATGGGTTGCGCTCGGCTGTGCCGGAGGTGTTGGTGAGGTTGCGGGTATCGCCCTTTTCGGCGGGAACGGTGAAGATTTCTCCGTGCGCTTCGAAGGCGGCGCGCGCCCCGGTGGGCGAGAACGTCACATTCCTGATTTCGTCGGGCCTCACCGTGGCCAGATGCGGCTCAAGGTTGGGCAATTCGCCGTGAATCCGGATGGAGAGGGTCGTTATCGGCGTTGCGTCGCGGTGTCGACCAGGTGAAGCGAGCCAAACTGCTCGTAGACCAGTCCGCCGGGACCGGCCTGAACGGACTTCAGGTCGTAGCTCTTGTTGGCTCCAACCTGGCTCACTTCCTTGCTGCCGGTGTCGTAGCGGAAAAGCGAGATCAGGACCGTTGCGGTCGGAGAGGAAGTAGACGGAGTTGCCCACCCAAACAGGATCGGAGTCGTTGGAGTTGTCGCGCGGGACTTTGACCAGGTCGAGGGTCTTGAGGTTCACGATCCAGATAGGGGTAGTCTGTCCGCCGACATAGCGCTTCCACGCGGGCTCCCACTTGGTGATGGGCTCGTAGGCGATCGACTGGCCGTCGGGCGAGTAGGAAGCCTGCGCGCCCGCGGGCAGAGGCAGCGGCTCAGGCATGCCGGAACCGTCGGCATGGACAAGGAAAAGCTTGAGAAAATGGCGATAGCTGAGGGCCCCGCTGGCGATGAGGACATTTTTGCCGTCGGGCGACCAGCCAACCACCTCGCTGCCGGCTGGGTGCCAGGTGACGCGGCGCGGCACGCCGCCCTCCGCGGGCGCAATGTAGACATCGGTGTTGCCGAGGAGGTGCGCGGAGTAGGCAATCTGGGCCCCGTCCGGCGAAAAGAAGGGACCGGCCACAACGTGCCCATTGGACGTGAGCCTCTCGGCATCGCCGCCTTGCCGGCTCACCGTCCAGATGTCGCCCGCATAGAGAAAGGCGACCTTATCCTGCGAAAGCGAAGGGTTGCGCAGCAGGAGCGGGTGATCGGAAGAGGATTGGGCGGAGACAATAGGGGCGAAGAAAACGGCAACGAAAAGCGCAAAAAGCGCGAGCCGGAAGCGGGCGCAAATCATCGGGCCTCCAAAGGGGTATGGGTAGGGTTGAGCGAACCGGCGATGGACGGCCGGCAAGTTGAGTTCCGAGGCTGCAAAGGTATGGTACGCCGGTTGTGTGGCGGCGGTTCTCGAAAATATATATCACAGGGTTATCACCATTCCTCCGGGACGGGAGGCTCCGAAGTTCGCCATGCGTGGAGACGCGCACCGCTGACCCGGGCGAAATGTCACGGCGCCGGAACCGGTGGGCACGCCCGCGCGTATCCTGTGAATGGGTTGATCTGCGCCAAATACAGGGCAATGGGGAGTTGGGTGCCAAAGAGGAGTTGATCCGTCAAAGCGGGTAATCGCCCGTGAAGACCGCTCCTGGGGAACTTTCTCCGGGCTGGGTGTTCTGAACCCTATTACAGCGGGTCGGGCAGCGGGTCGCGAAGCAGGTCGGGCAGCGAATCGGGGCCGTTAATCCGAGGGCAAAGCAAGATTATGAAGCTGATCGAGGCCTTTAAACTCGCGCTGCAGTCACTGTGGGGCAACAAGCTGCGCTCCATTCTGACCCTGATCGGGGTGGTGATGGGCGTTGCCTCGGTCATCATGGTGTTGACCCTGGTGCAAGGCGCCAAGCGCTATGTCAGCACCAAGCTGTCGGGTTATGGAGCAGACGTCTTCACCGTGACGCGGATGTCGAGCGTGATCTTCTCTGCCGAGGAATACCTGAAATATCAAAAACGCAAGATCGTCCGGATCGATGACTACGAAGCGGTGAAGGAAGCGTGTACGGATTGCAGTGAGACGGGAGCGCTGCTGAGCAAATCGACCAATGTGGTCGCCAACGGGCACTCCAGCAACAACACCGACGTGCGCGGATACACATGGACGATGCTCGGACTGAACAATATTGATATCGCTCTGGGCCGGGGCTTTACTCCTGCCGACGATGAACACGCTACCAAAGATGTGATTGTGGGCTACGACATCGTGGATAACCTGCTGGGCGAAGGCGATCCCATCGGCAAGGAAATCCGCGTGGACGGCATTCCCTACACGATCGTGGGAGTGGGCGACCGCCAGGGCAAAACGCTGGGACAGTCGCAGGATAACTGGGTGGCGATTCCGCTTTCGACTTACCAGCAGGTTTACGGCTACAACGACTCGGTTGATATCTACGCCCGCGCCAGCGGCGGGGCCGCAACCATGGAGCGAGCTGAGGACGAGGTGCGAGTGCTGATGCGGACCCGCCGCCATAATGCGCCGGGCGCTCCCGATGATTTCGAGGTCGAGACCAACGACACGTTTCTCGATATTGCCAACCAGCTTTTGGGCGTCTTTGCCTGGGTGGTGTTGGGCCTGGGCTCCATCGCCCTGGTGGTGGGCGGCGTGGTGATCATGAACATCATGCTGGTCAGCGTGACCGAACGGACGCGCGAGATCGGAGTGCGGAAAGCACTGGGCGCCAAGCAGCGTGATGTGCTGATGCAGTTTCTAATCGAAAGCGCGCTGCTGGCCCTGATTGGCGGGTTCTTTGGCGTGATGGGCGGCGTGCTGGTGGGCAAGCTCATTACGATTTTTGTGGGTTTTCCGACGGCTGTGCCGCTGTGGGCCATCTTCCTCGGGCTGTTCCTGGCCGGCTCAGTGGGCATTTTCTTCGGGGTATATCCGGCCAGTAAAGCCGCGAGGCTCGACCCGGTGGTGGCATTGCGCGCGGAAATGTGAGAAAGGCAGCCTCCAGCTTCCAGCTTTTAGCTGCTAGCTTCTGAAGCGGCTGTGAAGCATAGACATTTGCACCGCTTGCAGTCGAGCTGAACCGCACCGGAACATTTAGCTAGAAGCTGAAAGCTGACGGCTGGGAGCTGTTTCTATGGCACAAGGACAAACGCGGGAATCGGTGAAGATGGCGCTCGATACGCTGAGGACAAACAAGCTGCGTTCGGGCTTGACGGTTCTCGGCATCGTGATCGGCGTGACCACCGTCATCACGATTTCGTCTGTCATCAATGGACTGAACAACCGTGTTTCCGACTTCGTGGCTTCGCTGGGCACCAACGACATCTGGGTCTTCCACATGCCGGTGATCGGGGTGCGGCCGACGGCGGAGATGCTGGCGCGCAAGAAACTGACGCTTGACGATGTGCTGGCTTTGCGCACTTTGCCCCACGTTGTGGCGGCCGATGGCGGATTCCAGCATACCGGGCAGTTCCGGGTGGGACAGGTGAGTGTGAAGTACGGCACAAATAAGGCGGCCGGCACGATCCTTCAAGGTTCAACCGCCGAGATTGGTGACGTAACCGATTTGCCATTGCTGCAGGGCCGACTTTTCACCGATGACGAAGATCATCGTGCGGCACACGTCTGCGTGCTGGGGCACGATACGTGGGAACAGTTGTTTGGCGATGGGCAGGCGATTGGCAAGCAAGTGACGATCGAGACGGGCCTCTACACCGTGATTGGCGTGCTGGAAAAGCGCAAGCAGCCCTTTGGCGGCGGCAAAAATCCCAACGACAATATGGTCTATTTCCCCATGGGCACCTTTCACAATCTGCACCCTGAAGACAAGGACCTGTGGGTAAGCGTGAAGTACGATGACCCGAAAAACAAGGCGCTGGTACAAGAGGAGATTCGCGAAATGCTGCGCATTCGCCGCAGAGTGCGCGAGGACAAGCCCGACGACTTTGAGATTTTCGGACCGGACTCGCTCACCAAGCTTTGGGGCCAGCTCACCGGCGGGCTGGTGCTGTTCATGATTGCGGTCAGCAGCGTGGGGCTCATGGTGGGCGGCGTGGGAGTGATGAACATCATGCTGGTCAGCGTGACCGAGCGCACCCGCGAGATCGGCGTGCGCAAGGCCATCGGAGCCACCAAGCGAACATTGCTGACACAGTTCACCACCGAGGCGGTGACCTTGTGCGCGGTGGGTGGCATCATCGGCATCCTGCTGGGCGCCGTGTTGACGTTGATCGTCTATTTCCTGCCCATCGGGCTCCCAGCCACCTTGTCTACGGGATGGGTTCTGACGGGCTTCGGAGTCTCCTGCTTCATTGGCCTGGTGTTCGGGATTTATCCGGCATGGAAGGCAGCCAACCTTGACCCGATCGAAGCACTGAGGTACGAGTAAAGCAGGGAATAGGGAATAGGGAATAGGGGTCAGAGAATTCGAAGTCGCTACTTGCGTTCATGCGCAACTTTGTAACTCTCCCGCGACCAACTTTACGATATCGCGCTGATCTGGTTGGTTATTCTCTTTCTCTCTAGTGTCCTGAGTCTGAAATACGCAACACAAAACTGGTTGTCATTCTGAGCGAACGGGGCCCCGAACGTCCTTCAGTTCGGGGGTGGTGAGTCGAAGAATCTGCGGTTGTTCTTCTATGAACTTAAGACTCACCACGCTAGTCTCTAGGTTTTTGACCGCGTGATTTCGTGCTTTGAGTTCATGCTTTCCCAAGGTCCCAAAGTCGGGATCCGGGGCACCCATAGTTGGTACAACAACAAGCGGTCAGAGACCTAGCTAGTCCCTATTCCAAATTCCCTGTTCCGTATTCCCTATTCCCTGGTCCCCATTCCCTGGTTTCAGTGACTGAACGCAATCGCGAGATTGGAGTGGCGTAAAGCCCTCGGCGCAACCAGGCGAGCGCTGCGGACGCAGTTCACCATGAAGGCAGTCACCCTGTCGGCTGTGGGCGGCTCCGTTGGGTTGCCGCTGGGCGCGGTGCTGACCTGGATCATCTATTTTCTTCCCATCGGTTTGCCGGCAGCGCTTTCGCCATAGTGGGTGTTGGTCGGTTTTGGAGTTTCCTGCGCTATCAGCCTGGTATTCGGGATTCATCCGGCATGGAAAGCAGCCTATCTGGACCCCATCGAAGCTTTGAGGTATGAATAGATGACACAAAAACCAGGCAATGACTAGTAGCCAAAACCGCGCGCTGGCTATTTTGGCCAGGGAGACAGTGCAGGCCATGAGATTGCGGATGCATTCGGCTCGAGACACTATTAACGCCCGAGTTACTAACGCGGCCACTATCTACCCGGCTATGAAGCATATCAATCTACGCGTCACCCATGAGGTAACCTTCCTGAGATCGAATCGGCCTGGGTTATCAGGCCCCGCGGCATCATGGCGGCTGGTCGCAGGGAGCGGGAAAGCGCACGTATGAATCTGATCGAGGCCGTCAAGCTCGCGCTGCAGTCTCTGTGGGCCAACAAGATGCGCAGTATCCTCACCCTGCTCGGAGTCATGATCGGGGTGGCCTCGGTGATCATGGTCGTAACGCTGACCAACGGCGCGAGATCGTTTGTGACTACCAAGATCAACACCTACGGAGCAGGCGTAGTCACAGTCAGCAAGATGCCGGAGACCTACATCACGCTCGAGGAATATCTTTCGTTCCAAAAGCGAAAAGACGTCACTTTCGACGACTATAGGGCTATCCTTTCCGAGTGCCGGTCTTGTGCGTCGGTCGGCGCGCGCCGCAGCGCCACAGGCAGTGTGGTGTACGGGAAAAATTCCACGACCGACACCAATATCCGCGGCTGGACTTGGACCATGCCGGCACTCTCGAATCTCAATATTGCGCTAGGACGCGGGTTTACCGAAGTCGAGGATACACACAGCGCACACGTGGCGATAGTCGGCACGGATATCGTTGATAACCTGCTGGGGCCGGGTGATCCGCTTGGGAAAGAGATTCGTGTGGATGGCGCTCCGTACACCGTGATCGGCGTGGGAGAATCCCAGGGCAAGATGCTGGGCCAAAGCATGGACAACTGGGTCGCCATCCCGCTGACTGCCTTCCTCGCATCGCATGGGTCGAACGTCAGCATGGACATCTACGTGGACGCGGGCGGCGGCGGAGAAGTAACGGACGTGGTGTCGGACGAGTTGCGGACGATCATGCGCGCACGCCGTCACCTGGCGCCCGACGCTCCGGACTCCTTCACGGTGGACACCAGTGCAACCTTCCAGAACCTGCTCGGCAAGATTCTCAACAGCTTTGGAGCCGTGGTGGCAGCCATCGCCAGCATCTCGCTGGTGATTGGCGGCATCGTGATCATGAACATCATGCTGGTCTCGGTGACCGAGCGAACACGCGAGATCGGCGTGCGCAAGGCGCTGGGGGCACGCCGCAACGACATCCTGCTGCAATTCCTAATCGAGTCGGCCACGATGTCGATGGTGGGTGGGTTGATCGGTGTAATTGCCGGCATTGTGGCAGCAAAGGGGATTACCCTGATTATCGCGTTCCCCTCGTCGGTGCAGTTGTGGTCGATCCTGGTCAGCCTGTTTGTGGCCACGGTAGTCGGCCTGTTCTTTGGGGTTTATCCCGCACACAAGGCAGCGCAACTTGATCCGATTGCCGCACTGAGAGCGGAGCTTTAGACGATGCGCTTCAGCGACTCCAAAGAATCTGTGAAGCTGGCGCTTGAAACGCTGCGCAAAAACAAGCTGCGCTCGGGCCTGACCATTCTGGGCATCTCGATCGGCATCTCCACGGTGATTCTGATCTCCTCGGCCATTAATGGACTGAATACGAACATCGATCAGTTTGTCCGCTCGCTGGGCACCAACGATCTGTGGATATTCCGTTTTGAGCCGTTTGGCAAACGGCCTTCGACAGAGGAGCTCAACCGGAAACAGCTTACCTATGAAGATGGCATCGCCATGCGCGGCCTGCCCTATGTGGTTGCCGTCGATCCAGGCGTCACCTACCAGAACTTTCAACTGGGCATTGGCAACGTGTCTCTCAAGCATGGCACTCGCAAGATTCAAAACACAATTCTGTACGGCGACACCTCCGCCGTAAAAGAGACCAACGACATTGAGCTGCTGCAAGGTCGAATGTATACGGAGCCGGAGGAAGAGCGCAGCGCCAGTGTCGTGGTGCTGGGACATGACGCCGCGGAAGATCTCTTCCCCGATGAGTCTCCGCTGGGAGAGGACGTCGAATGCGGGGGAGACATCTTTACCGTGATCGGCGTACTCGACAAGCAGCCGCAGCCCTTTGGGAGCGGGCGCAATACCCAGGACAATTCTGCTTACTTTCCCCTCGGAACCTTCCTCAAGCTGCATCCGGAGATGAAGGACTTCTGGATCACGTTGAAATACGACGATCCCTCGCACAAGGCAGCCGTGATCGAAGAAGTTCGCGAGCTTCTTCGCATTCGCAGGCGGGTTCGCACCGAGCAGGACGATAACTTCGCGATCTTTGGGCCCGATACGCTGACGCGGCTCTGGAATTCACTGACCGGTGGACTGTTTCTGTTTATGGTGGCTGTCTCTTCCGTTGGCCTGATGGTGGGCGGAGTGGGCGTGATGAACATTATGCTGGTCTCGGTAACAGAGCGCACCCGGGAGATCGGCATTCGCAAGGCCATTGGCGCTACCCGCAAGAACATCCTGCTGCAATTCACGCTCGAAGCGGTGACCCTTTGCGCAGTGGGGGGTCTTCTGGGCATCCTGGCAGGATCGGTATTTACGTTGATCCTGCATTATGCGGTGTCGTTCCTGCATGCAGCGCTTTCGCTCACCTGGGTTGCGATTGCCTTTGGCGTCTCGTGCGCGATCGGGCTGCTGTTCGGCATCTACCCTGCGTGGAAAGCTGCCTCGATGGACCCGATCGAGGCGCTGCGCTACGAGTGAGGCAGCCACTAGCTGCTAGCTTTCAGCCTCTAGCTTTAACTTCTCCTTCCCGCCCGTGCTTTCAATCGAGACTCGCGTCCGAGCTGAAAGCTGAGAGCTGGCAGCTAGAAGCTGTCGTTCGCTACACTAGCGGAGGTGATGCCGCACGCTTTGGCCCTGGCTGTGGAAGTGGCGACCACGGTGCTGGCCGTGGCCGGGATGGGCTACTTTATCGCTGCGATGATTGCGGCCCGCAGCTTGCTCGCGTCTCGTCGCGCGAAGCTCGCGGTCTTTTCTCCCAACGTCAGCATTCTTAAATCGCTCAAAGGCCTTGACCCCGGCATGCTCGACGCGTTTCGCAGCCATTGCCTGCAAAACTACGCGGGCGACTATGAAATGCTATTCGCCGTCTCGTCGTTGGACGATCCCGCTGCACGGGCCGTGGAACAACTGCAGCGTGAGTTTCCAGACCGTGTGATTCGCCTGATCGAATGTCCAGAGCGGCTGGGAACCAACGGCAAGGTTAGTGCGCTGCATCAGCTTGTGCCGCATGCTCGTTACGATTTTCTGCTCATCAACGACTCTGACATCACCGTTGGCCCAAGCTACCTGGAGCGGGTGATGGCCTCGTTCACCCAGGATCCAGGCGTGTATCCGCAAAACCCGCATCCGGTTGGGCTGGTCACGGCACTTTATCGCGGGCGCGCGCAACTTACGATGGCCTCGCGGCTAGAGGCGCTGGGGATTGCGACCGACTTTCAGGCTGGCGTCTTGCTGTCGAAGATGATCGAGGGCGGGTTGCACTACGGCCTTGGCTCCACGCTGGCGGTTCGGCGCGAGGCCCTTGAACGCATCGGCGGACTGGCGCCGCTGCTCGACTACCTGGCCGACGATTACGAAATGGGCGCGCGGGTGGCACGGGCCGGTTACCGGGTGGAGCTCTCGGCGGAAGTTGTGGAAACGGCCATTGCGGCGTACGGCTGGCGCGGGTTCACCGACCACCAGCTTCGCTGGGCGCGGACGGTGCGCGACGCGCGGCCATGGGGCTATGCGGGTCTGGTTTTCACGCATGGATTGGGTTGGGCGCTCTTGAATGTGCTGGCCAGTGGGCTGAGCCCGCTGAGCCTCTGGCTGCTGGGGATGAGCTTCTTTTTGCGGCTCACCCTGGCAATGATGGTAGGCGCCGAAGTGCTGGGCGATCACCAGGTGCTGCCCAATCTGTGGCTGCTGCCGTTGCGCGACATGGTGGCCATGGGGACATGGGTGGCAGGATTTGCCGGCAACACGATCATATGGCGCGGGGAACGGTTCACTCTTAAAGATGGCAGACTTATTAACGTGGACGAGCATTCGCAGAAATCCTGAAGATCCCGACTACCCGAATTCATCACACTTGTAGGTCGATCCGTCACAAAACTGTTTTGTTCGCCGGTCCGAACCATCTACAACAGATTCACACGGAGCTGCCATCGGGAATCGATGTCGCTCTGGTAGATTGCGTTCACGCGGCTTACAGCCGTTGGAGGAGAAAGTTCATGGCAACACGCACTCGTTTTACGGGATCCTTCCTCGGCTGCTGTCTGCTGGCAGCCGCATCCACGTTTGCGTTTTCCCAGGCCGCCGCGCCCGCAAAACCTGCTGTCGGTACGCCGATTCCCCCGGCCCAGGTGTATGGAAAATTGCTGAGCCTGGTGGAGCAGGAGTTTGTTTCCGCCGCCGAAGCAATGCCGGAAGACAAGTTTGATTTTGCCCCATCGCAAGGCGAGTTCAAAGGCGTGCGTTCATTTGGCTCGCAGGTGAAGCACGTCGCCGAATCAAACTACTACTTCTTCGGCGGAGGAACACTCTCCGAAGCCGACCTGAAGGGCAGGCAGGATGCGATTGAAAAGCTGACCACCAGGGCGGACATCCTCAATGCGCTGAAAGACTCATTGACACAGGCTCACGCCTATTGCGACGCCATTACGCCCGAAAACGCCTTTGTGACGACGGCCAACGGTACCCGCGGCGGCATGGCGGCCTTCGGCATTGCCCACATGATGGACCACTACGGGCAAATGGTGGTCTATCTGCGGATGAACGGCATCATTCCGCCGGCCAGCCGCCCGAAAAACTAAAGGCCGGCAAGAGCATGGCGGGTCTGGCTAAAGACCCGCCGCACACACACGACTACTGGACGCGCATGGCGGCCACAGGGTCAACTCGCATGGCCCGAAGCGCCGGCAGATAGCAGGCCAGCACACCGATCACCGCCAGCAATGCCGTGACAGAGACAATCGTCAAAGGGTCATTGGCGCTGACGCCGTAAAGCAGCCCGCCGAGGAATCGGGTGAGCACAAACGCGAAGGCAAGACCCATACCAAGGCCAATGATGGTGAGACGAAGACCCTGAACGAGCACCATCCGCAGCACGTCGAACCGCGAAGCGCCCAGGGCGACACGGATGCCGATTTCATGGGTGCGCAACTGAGTACGGTAAGCCACTACTCCGTAGATGCCTGACGCCGCCAGCACCAAGGCGAGGAGCGCGAAGGCCGAGGCGAAAGTGGATTCAATCACTGCGAACATATTGCCCATCCGGATGCTTTCCTCGAGTGTCCGCACATCGAAGACGGCAAGTTTCGAATTGAGCTGGTGAATGCTCTGTTCTACAGGCGAAGCCAGCTGCGCAGGATCGCCGGCAGTACGCACATGAATGATGGTCTGCGGACCACCGAACTGGAATAAGGACAAATAGACCAGCGGCTCAGGCGGCTCGTTCATCTGCTGGTGTTTGCTGTTCTTTGCCACGCCAACGACGGTAAACAATTCGCCATACATCTTGAACCGATTGCCCACGGGATTTTGTGTCGGCCAGAGATGATGTGCCATCGTCTGGTCGACGATCGCCACGCGCGGAGATTTCTCGCCATCGTCAGCCGTGAAAGCACGACCCTCAAGCAGAGGAATCCGCATCGTCTCAAAGTATCCGGCGGTGACCGATGCGCGCCGCACCTCCATCGATTCATGCGGTCTGGGCACATAACCTTCTGGAAAGGCATCGCCGGATCCGCGGGTGAAGCTCAGGGGAACCCAGTCAGACAAGGAGGCGGACGTTACGCCTGGGATGACTTCCAACTTGGCCAGCAGTTTGTGCTTGAATAGGTTGGCGTCGTCCCACGAGTATCCTGTCGACTCCATATCGAAGGAAGTGAGCAGCACATGCGTCCGGTCAAAGCCTGGATCCGCCTCGCTTGCGTTGCGAAGCGTGCGCAGAAACAGACCCGCGGTAACCAGCAGCGCCAGGGAGAGGGCGATCTGGGCGACGACAAGGCCGCTGAGAAGATTGCGATTATGCGCGCTGCCCGAAACACTGGCCGCTTCGTCCTTGAGCACTTCGGCTGGAGATACGAGCGACGATCTCCAGGCAGGCAGCGCTCCGCAGATCACGCTCGCGACAACCACCATCAGCAAAATCGCGAGGATCACATTGTTATCGACAACTCCATTCAGTGCGATGGGGTTGGCATTGGGCGGTATGAAGCGGGCAAACATCTTTGCCGTCCACGAAGTCAGAAGGAATGCTACCGCGCCTCCGCCGAGCGCAACCAGCAGGCCTTCCAGCATCATCTGGCGCATGAACTGAACTCGGTTTGCTCCCAGCGACTGGCGGATGGCAACCTCTCGACGCCTCGCTACAAATCGCACCAAAGCCAGCGTGGCCACGTTGGCGCAGGTCAGAAGCAGCACCACGCCGGCAATCGCCAATAGAATCGGCAGCGACTCCGCGAGGTAGCCATTGGCGCCAAAGGGTGCGCGCCACAGGGGATCGAGCGTGATGGTGTTCACGCCCAGGTGGTCATTGGGATAGGCAGCCACCAGGCGCTGCATTCGCCCTTCCAGTTCCTGCGTAGCGCTGGCTCGACTCACGCCGGGACGCAGCCGCCCCATCACGTTAAGCCACGTGTTACCGCGCTCCAGCATCCGCGACGAATTTCCCATCGGATCCAGCGTCAGCCACGCATCTTCGCGAATCCCTGGCATGCAGCCGATAAATCCCTTGGGCGCCACGCCGATCACCGTTACTGAATGCTGAGCCATTTCAATGGACTTGCCCACAATTTCCGGGTCCGCGTTGAAACGGGTCTGCCAGAGCGAATAGCTCAGAATTGCGTAAGGAATGCTGCTCTGCGTCGCTTCTTCATCCGCCCGCAAGAAGCGGCCCATGAATGGCTGGATGCCCAGCACGTCAAAGTAATTCACCGACACGTTGGAGGCGTAGATGCGCTCGGGAATCGCGCTTCCTCCCGTCAAGGACAGCCAGTCGTGGTGATAGGCCAGAAGGCCGGTAAAGCTTTGATTCGTCTCGCGCAGGTCGCGATAATCAGGATAGGAGAGCGGAGGTGAGGGCGAAGTGCTCCACTCTCCGCGCATCATGGTCACCAGGTCGCCCGTGTCCCGGGCCCCGGGGACAGGATGCAGCATCGTCCCGTTGATCCAGCTGAAAATGGTGCTGTTGGCGCAGATTCCGAGCGCCAGCATCAGAACGGCTGTGATTGCGAATCCCGGGCTCTTGCGTAGCTGCCGCAACGCGTAGCGGACATCCTGAAGCAGTCCAGCCATACGGTCGCCTCCCACATCTTCTTTCGTGTGAAAGAGTAATTATCCTCCTACACAGCATTTGGCGAGCCAAAGAGAGCCCGCGAAGCAAACCGCTGAAGACATAGGAGATGAACTTCACGACTTGAATGACGTTCCAAGGTCTTTGTGTTCGAGGACGCACAGAATGTCCGGTTTCGCACACCCGTCCGGGCGGACCCCGCCTTTCGATGATTTCGACCTGGCGCGCTGCGCTCCAAATCTAGGGGAACCTTTCAGACTGCCGGGCGTATGATTCTCTGTGCCTTCCGCGCGGGCGCGCCAGCCCGCGTGTTACGTGGCGGAAAGAGCCGTGGGATGAAAGCTCCCACTGAAACCGATCGACTGCACGAGACGGCATGCGGAGCCGGGTCTGCAGGGTTGTTGGCGCCTGCTTCCCATCCTGAACATGTTTACGATCTGCGGCTGAGTCAGGGCTGCTCCGATCTCCTCTTCAAGGACGCCGCTCGGTTTTGCGATGAATTGATCGAAGAAATGGAGCAGGGCGCGTCATCGATACTCGATGCCTACAGCCATCATGTGCGGTTGAAACTGTGCGAGGCTCCCCGCAGTCGCGGCGAATACGCCCTGGATCTGCTGACGCTGGGCATGGCTCTCTCCATCTACGCTCCCAAGGCAAGGAGAGCGCCGCATTGGGCCGTGGCTGCAGCGCGGGAACTCGGGCAGCTGCGGAATCATGCGAAATGGATGAAACCCGCAGTGGATCTTGCTCGCGGCATACTCTTCAGGGAATTCTTGAGCGGGACTTTCGCGACGGGAAGCGGAGGTGAAGCGAACGGTGCTGGCGCAGACCTGCTGCGCCAGCTGCCTGCTCTCGTTGCGTGGATGCGCGCCACGGGCGAATTGGAACAGGAGGCGCAGCGCGTCGATCACTGGCGTAGTTACATCGGGACACTCGATCGGCGGGAGGCCGCCTGTCGGATCGAGGTAGCTTTGGATCTCTTCTCGAGTTTCGAGCGCGAGGCCGGCAAGGCATTGGGTAGTTATACCCAGAGCGTGGAGGGATTTCTGGCCGGGGAATACGCGCACCGTGGTTGCCGCGAAGATCAGCTCTTTTGCGGCAGGACGCCAGTGGAGTATCACCTCAACGTGGTGGCCGCCGAAATGATGAATCGGGGTTTGCGCACGGCGTTCGAGCGAACAGCGCGCAAGGTGGTCCTGGTGCCCACTTGCATGAGGGGTACGCACGCGGACACTTGCAAGGCGAAGGTGCGTGGCGTAGATATGACCTGCGCGGCCTGCGACCCCGAGTGTTCTGTAAATTACATCACGCGCCGGATGCGAAAAATTGGCGCAACCGTTTACATGGTGCCGCATACTACCGGGTTCAGCCGCTGGCTGGACCGCTGGGAACGGGAACCGGGGGTTGGCGTCACCGCGGTAGCCTGCCTGCTGAATATTCTGCCGGGCGGGTTGGAGATGCGCGAGCGCAGGATCGCAGCGCAATGCGTACCGCTCGATTTTCCGGGATGCAAAAAGCACTGGGACCGCGAAGGATTGTCCACCGCCGTGAATGAGGACCGGCTGGTGCAGATCATGGCAACGCCTATGTTTACCTGACCGGTTGGCAGCGGCCGCGGCGGGGATGCTATGGTGAGTGCCACATGCCGTTCCTGACCACAACAGAGGCAGGCGTTCCCATTCAGGGGCCCACCGCCACGCTCATTTACGACGACTGGTATCCCGCGCTGCGCACCGATACTCTGCGCAAAGGGAAGCTCGCAAAAGCAACGCTGCTTGGCATTCCCCTGGTGCTGGGGAAGTTAAACAGCGGGAAGCTGTTTGCGATGCGCGACAACTGTCCCCATCGCGGCATTCCGCTGAGCGTGGGCTGGTTTGACGGCCAGCGCGTGACGTGCCGCTATCACGGCTGGGAGTTTGAGCCCTGCAGCGGGCGCTGCGAACTGATTCCGTCGCTCACAGGCAGCGACCATCTGGATGCTACGCGGATTTTTGCAACGGCGTTTCCCTGCGAAGAACGGGATGGGCACGCTTGGGTGTTTGTTCCGGGGAAGGGATCTGGAAAACACCCGCCGGGCGCGCAGCCCCCGGAGTTGGCGAAGTTTGGGCCGCGCTATCGCACGGCGTTTCTGACTGCCGATCTGCCCTGCAATGTCGATCACGGCATCATCGGGTTGATGGACCCTGCGCATGGCCCGTTTGTGCACCAGGCATGGTGGTGGCGTTCGCGGGCGAGCATCCGGGAAAAGACCAAACGGTTCGAGCCGATTCCCGAGGGGTTCCGCATGAGTGCGCATGCGCCCAGCGGGAACTCCGCGCCCTACAAGCTGCTGGGCGTCTACGGGCAGCCGATCGAGACGACAATCGACTTTGTGCTGCCCAATCGGCGCACAGAAGTGATTCGTTGCGGCGACAAGTGGTTTTCGAGCCTGACGACGGTCACGCCAGTGACCCCATCGACGTGTCGGATCGATGTGATCGCGGCGTGGAACGTGTTTTATCACGTGCCGCTGGTAACGCCGATTGCGAAGTTCTTTGGCGCGCGGTTTGTGCGCCAAGACCAGGTGACCATGATCCAGCAGGCCGAGGGATTGAGGCACAACCCCAGCCTGATGCTGATTGACGATGCCGACAAGCCGGCCAAGTGGTACTTCGCGTTGAAGCAGGCGCGGCTGGATGCGGCCGGCGGCGCGGTACCGAGGCATCCGATGGATGGGCCGGTGGAGCTGCACTGGCGGAGCTAAGGTGTACCCCTCCCCCCCGGTGTTTTGGGTAAAATACTCTATTTAAAGAGGTTGCATAATGGGGTTCGCCGCAAAATCCTCATACAGAAGGACTTGCGCGTCTTTAAGGCCGTGTGACTTCCGGTTTTGTGCCGTGGGGCTGGAGGTAGTGCTCGGCTGTTTTTTCCAGGCCCTCTGTTGAGTGTGCGCTTTTCGGCGAAATTATCTGCAATTGGGGGGGAAGATTTTGGCGGGGAGTGGGAGGTGGGCTGGGAAAGGTCCATCCCACCCTAGCGGAGCTAGGATGGGGCACCCGGCACCCGGCGGAGTATCAATGCCGAGAATCGCTTATTGCCGTGGCCGTCCCTGAGATACCGGCAGGAATCCTCGCCAGCCACATCCCTTCCCGTATTGCTTAAGACATTCAATGTCGATCGTTGTTGCGGGATCATCCTTCGCGGCTGGCGCACCCACGTAAGCCATAAGCGTTTTGTGGCAATGCGGGCATGTGAAATAGAGCATCGGCATGGTGGCGAAATTATAAGGGTTGCTCGGGCCGCATAGCCATAGCCTCTCTCAAAGCTAAAACCGTGTGATGTGTCATTAGACCGATTTCGCTGGGAACTTCACCTGCGAATTGCTGCAAAGCCCATCTCAGTTCAACCACATCTTTAACAAGTCTCTTGTGGATCAGTTTGAATGCCTCGTACGCTATTAAGTCAGCGGATTGGAGACCGATTGATTGCGTAGAAGTCATGGAAGTTAAGGAATGAAAGTATTTTCGCGAATCCCAACGAGGATCATCGACCATCGTGTTAAATGCGCCAAGTGCATGCTTATCCCAATCGCCATGATCATGAACCACCATGACCTGATCTTCGGGAAAATAGTTCCGCATGACATGGCCGATACTTTCCATTACCTGTTGGATACATAACCCATATGCGTTTTGGCGGCGATCTTCTGGGCCATCAGGAAAGATTTCTCTCAGTGCGTCCATGTCCACACCTATCGCGATTATTCCCATCATCCTACGTTTGATAAGATTCACGAGTTTGCCGCAGAATTCTGCACTCATCTCCTTGCTCCAATGCTCAAACTCACCTTTAAATCCATTGAGAGGAGCGGCGTGAAATCTGGTGATCCTCTGCTCCGGCCCATGTTTTTCATTTTGCCTGTTTATGCAACGGGACCATTGAGTTTCTAGCCTTCTCCATTCGTTTTGTTCCGCAATCCATCCTGCAACCACCATGCAGCGATGCTCTTTATCGTAGCTTTCATCGAACTGGAATTTTAATACGCTCACGAGCCTGTGTCTCCGCTTGGCGGGTGGCCACCCTAACTTCACCCTCAGATCTGGGTGCCCCGTCCTAGCTTTGCTAGGGCGGGGATTGGATGTCTTCTTCATCACAGACATCGCTCCTCACTCTACGCGAAACTCTCTCGTGCCCTCAAACCTACGCAGGTATCAACAAGCGAAAGACCTGCATTTCATCACCTTCAGCTGCTATCGACGTCAACCCAAGCTCGGCACGCCCTCGGCATGCGCCGTTTTCGAGGGTTCACTGGAGCGGACCCGGCATCGCTACCGGTTTTGCGTCATCGGCTACGTCGTCATGCCCGAGCATGTCCACCTGCTGGTGAGTGAACCGGAACAATCATCCCTGGCAACCGCTCTGCAAGCCTTGAAGCAGTCCGTCTCGCGTATCCTCGCCTTGCGCCAGGTCGAGCCCTTCTGGCAGGCGCGGTACTATGACTTCAACGTTTGGAGCGAAAAGAAGCACGTCGAGAAGCTGCGCTACATCCACCGCAACCCGGTTGTCCGCGGACTGGTCGAGAAACCGGAGCAGTGGCAATGGTCGAGTTTCTGCCACCACGCAACCGGCGTGAAAGGACCCGTCGAGATTGAGTCCAGGTGGACGGCACGGCTCCGCGAACAGGCGCAACTTTTGCAGACGGTCGCCATCCGGTCAGCAGATCACGATCCCGCCCTAGCGGAGCTAGGATGGGGCACCCAACTCGGTGAAATTGGAAAGGTCCAGGGTGGGCACCCACATCGATGAGATTCGAATAGGTTAGGTTCGGCGACCGGGGCACCCGGTACCCGGCCTGAGATTTGGATTTCGGCCGTCAAACGCTGACGGCAACTGCCATGCGCGTAATCGTCAGTACCGTGATGTCGTCTTCCTGGCCGAAGCTTTTTGCGGCGGCGGCGACTGCGGAGGCGGTAGCGCGATGGCTCAGCAGCGCATCGATGCGATTGAAGCCGAAAAGGTGCCCGGCCGCGTCCTGGGCTTCGGCGATGCCGTCGGTCATGAGCATGAGCGTGTCGCCTTCCGCGAGGCGGAAGTGACAGACAGAAAACTCGGCGTCGGCGATCACCCCCAACGGCAGCGCTCCCTCGACCGGCAGTTCTTCTCCATTTAAATAAGGCGGCAGGTGACCGGCGTTAGCCAGGGTCGCGGAGCCATCGGCCAGGATGCGCATGGCAAGGCTGGTGGCGAGGGCGTGGTGTTGCTCGGCGAGCTGCGCATTCAAGGCCGCCAGAATCCGCGCGGGATCGTTGGAGTGCGTTGCTTCGTTGCGGATGGCGCCGACGAGGTGAGCGACGAGCATGCCGGCCTGCAGGCCTTTGCCGGCCACGTCGCCTACGGCGATGAGAACGCTGCCGTCGGAGGGGTGCGGAATGATTTGGAAAAAGTCGCCGCCGACTTCGCGAGCAGGATGGTATTCGCATTCGATGAGGAAGCCGGGAGGCTGCGGGCGCTCGGCGGGCAGGAGAATCTGCTGCACATTGCGCGCCGCGTCGAGCTCGATGGCGTACTGCTCCTCATGGCTGCGCGTGCGCGTGAAGCGAAGGATGAGGATGGCGAGGACGGACAAGAGAAAGAGCGCGTCGACGGCCTGCAGAAGCTCAATCGTAAACGGATGGCTGGCAATGGCGATGTCATAACCGAACTTCTGTTGCCAGCCAAGATTGAAGGTCATGATGGCGCCACGCTGGAAAACCTGCGCCAGTGTCTGCAACAAGACAGGCGCGAACAGCAGGCGGGCATCAAGCCAGTTCTGACGAGCGCGGGCAAACAGCAACCATAGAATCCAGATGTCGAGCGGGAGCTGCAGAAGGGTTTCAAGCAGGTCGACGGTGGTGGAGTTCAGGCCGGTTTGAAACGACGGATCAAGGAGCGCGTACAGCTCCACAATCAGAAACAGGAGGGTAAGGAGGATGCATCCCACGGCAAGTTTGAAAATCAACGTGGAACGGCCTTTGAGCAGATGGCGGTAGAAGGCGGCTTCAGCCAGGCTGACGCCGACCAGCGACAGTGCGTCTGTCAGCGGGCCGGTGAGCAACTGATTCCAGATGCCGAAGACAAAGGCCAGCGCAAACCACCCAGATGCAGCACTGACGAGCATCAGGACGCCAAACCAGAGGTATTCGCGCTCGGAGCGGCGCAGAAAAAACAGGACGAGCGCGCCGACACCCGCAAGTGTCTGCAGCAGCGCCAGGATCATGGTGCTGGCCAGTTGCCAATGGTGCGCGCCACGGGAGAGCGTGTCGCGGTCCGCGATCAAATCCGCATCGCCGATCAATGCTCCGCCAAAGCTCGGCCCTCCACCGAAGTTCGCGGCCCAGCCGGGCCAGTGCCAGACACGAATGGCGATATAGACACTGCGAGTGGCGCTTATCGAGTCGGGAATGGCATAGGTGCGAAACCAGCCGCCACCCCAGTAAGGAACCCCATGCGGGGGCATCTTGCCGTAAGCGCCGATCTGTTGACCGTTGGCAAAGACCTGGTAACTGGTGAGGATGTAGGGCAGGTAAAGGGAGACGTGGTCCAATCCCGCGGGGAGGGTGACATGGAAGCGATACCAGGCGAGGCCGCTGTAACCATCGTATCCCTGCTCTGCCCAGTTTTCGTCGGTCATCAACAGGGACCAGTGGGTGTCGTCGAAGCCCTGCTGTGCCCAGGCCGGGTTGTCGCCGGTGTGAAACCGCCAGTAACCGTCAAGCGAAAGGATGGGCAGATGGGCGTTGTCGAGATTGAACTCGTGAGCGCGCAGCGTGCCGGGTGCGAAGAGAATGAGCAGCACCAGTGGCAAGAGAGATTTCTTCATCATGCAAGTGCCGATCTTACGGTGCGCGCGCGAAGAGTGCTTCCTCGGCGGCAGGAACCCTACTCCTCCTGCGTCTCGTCGCCTTCGGTATCGCCCTCGACGGAGATGCGGAGAGAGCGGAGGAAATGCAAGTCGTTGGAGGTGAAGGGTCCACCGTCTTCGCCGGATTGTTCGGCTCCTGCTTCGCCTTCCTCGGCCTCCTTGGCCGCGACTTCGTTGAGGCCGATGGTGGCCTCGAGCATCAGCAGCACATCGAATCCGTGGCGCCGAATATCCTGGACCACCCCGGCAATCTGCTCGCTCTCGATAACGGACTCATGGATAGCCTCGCCGAGTTGTTGGATGAGTTCGCGCAGGCGGGATGTCAACGGATACCTCCAGTGCGGCGGCCGGCGCAGAAATAGCGCAGGGAGCGCTAGGGATTTATATACCTTACGTCCGCAGCGGGCCAAGGGCAACTGGCAAATCCGGGAGGCTATGATGCGGCAGCACACCCACCGTCGCTGCTACCATCATATCGAAGTGAGACCGGAATCCATCGGACGGGTGCTGGGTATTGGGCTGCGGGTAGCGGGACGCGTCGCCGGCCAGCACATCAGCAACAGCGCGCAGACGCCTGGCGGGCCGGCAGTCGCTGCACCTGCAAGCTTACCAGCCGGAGATGCAGCGGTGCGCGGACGGGCCGCAGGCAGGTCTGCCGCGCGCGTACCCGGTGGCCTGGCGCGGGGCATCGGGGGATTTCTGCGGCCATTTGGGCGCGTGGGCGGGATTTTGTGGCTCGAAGTAAGCGGAGTCTTCTTCCTGATTTTTGTCCCGGTGTTTGTGTGGCGGGGTATGTGGCCCGCGCGCGCGAGCTATCTGCACGGACCAGACCACATGAAGTTCCTTGTCTACGTTGGCCTTGCGCTGTTTTTTCTTTACCTGGGCGTGAGCTCGTTCTGGCGGGCGCACAAGAAATCGGCGGCTGGAAGTTAGCGTCCTGAGTCTGAAATACGCAACACAAAGCTGGTTGTCATTCTGAGCGAACGGGGCCCCGAACGTCTTTCAGTTCGGGGGTGGTGAGTCGAAGAATCTGCGGTTGTTCTTCGATGAACTTCAGACTCACCACACTAGTAAGGCTCCTGTCAGAACGAGCGCTGTTAGAAGAACCCACAGCGCACACTAGGCATAAAATGGCAACTCCTTAGAACTGGTTGCATATATACCGCTTTGAAAGGGCACGACTTTAGTCGTGCCCTTGAAGGCCCATAAATTGTGGGGCTTTAGCCCCTGAGGGATGTCTTGCGACCGCCCCAAATCATTCATGCAACCAGTTCTAGCTAGCGCCGCTTCCACCAGAGCCGCGGCGCGATGGCGTAGTTCAGCTGCACCAGGACAATCGCCCCAATACTGACCCAGGTGTTGATGAAGCAGAGAGCCGCGCCCGCGGCGTAGAGGGACTGCGCGATGCGGATGCGGCGGCAGATGCTGTTGCTGACTTCTTGGGGCGTGTCGGGCTTGATGAGGCCGTTGCGAGTGACGTACGCCCAGCTCCAATAGAGCATCGCGCCGGGCGCGAAGATGTTGAGCCAATAAATGCCCAGCGCGGCGCGGTAGGTGATGAACTCGGCCAGCAGACGCGTGGAGAGCGGCATGAGAGTGATCGTGAAGAGGAAGCCGAGATGGATCCAGGTCAGGTCGCGCGTGCCTTCGCCGATGTGGTTGAGCTGGGTCTGCTGGCCGGCCCAGAAGATGCCCAGAGTGAGAAAGCTCATGAGATAGCCGATCCACTGCGGAGCCAATGCGCCGAGAGCCGCGAACAGCTCGCGTTCGCTGTGAACCTGCGCGGCGCTGGGGATGTGCAGGTCGAGCACCAGCAGCGTCATGGCCACGGCGAAGATGCCGTCGCTGAGGGCGGCGAGACGCTCGAGGTTGCGGCCCTGAATGCGGTTGTAAAGCGTCGGCATGGGGCAGGATTTCCTCCGTGTAGGTTCATTCGGAGCGTTCTTCTCAAATTCGTGGCGGGGGCGGCGTGCGCGTGAGGTGCCAGGCGGCCAATCCGAGAGCGAGCACCCCCAGGCCGTAGGCCATGAGTGCGTAATGGCCGGTGTGGATCTTCCAGCCGCGGTAGAAGGCAAACAGTGCGGCGACGAGCATCAGGATTCCGCGAACCCGGTTCATGTTCATTCCCTTCAATTCTGCAGGCCTTCTGATCCTAACCCCAGCCAACGGGTTTGACCCGGCTGCCGGCCTGTCCCTATCGTTGGTAGGTAGATTGTTGGTTGGTTGAAAGGATTCCCATGGCCACTCCCGTAGCACCCGTTGCGCCCGCCCTCAAGAAAACAGCCCTCAATGCCACGCACCGCGCGCTGAAAGCGAAAATGGTGGATTTCGGCGGCTGGGATATGCCTGTCGAATATCCTTGTCCGGGTGGCGGCTTGATCGCTGAGCACCTGGCGGTGCGCACGGCGGTGGGCCTCTTCGACGTGAGCCACATGGGCGAGATACAGTTTCGCGGCCCGGGCGCGCTGGCGGCCGTGCAGCACGTCACCATGAACGACGCCTCGCGACTGAAAGATGGGCAGGCGCATTACTCGGCGCTGCTGACGCCGCAGGGGACCTTTGTGGACGACATCCTGGTCCACCGGCTGGGCGAGAACGACTACCTGCTGGTGGTGAACGCGGGCACCAAGGACAAGGATTATGCGTGGGTCCGGCAGCAGGTGGGCGCCTGGCCGGGCATTCACCTCAGCGACTATTCCAGCTACTACTCGCAACTCGCGCTGCAGGGGCCGCGGGCACTGGAGACGCTCAGAAAGCTGACGTCGGTGGACCTGGCGGCGATTAAAAACTACTGGTTCACGTGGGGAACGGTGGCGGGCATCCGGAATGTGCTGATCGCGCGCACAGGCTATTCGGGCGAAGACGGGTTTGAGGTGTACATCCCTTCAGATGAAGCGACCACGGTGAAGATGTGGGATGCGCTGCTGGACGCGGGCGCGGAGTTCGGCATTCGACCCTGCGGACTCGGCGCGCGCAACACGCTGCGGCTGGAGGCGGGCATGAGCCTCTACGGCCGTGAGATCTCGGAGGAGATCAATGTGCTGGAGGCAGGACTGAACCACTGGCTCAAGCTGGACAAGGGCGAGTTTATCGGGAAGTCGGCGCTGCTGGCGGTCGAGGAGGCGGGCGGCCCGAAACGGAAGATGGTCGGGCTGGAGATGGTGGAGCGCGGCATTGCTCGGGACGGGTACTCCGTACTTTCACTCTCTGGAGAAGAGATTGGGTGTATCACGTCGGGCTCCCCGGCGCCGTTTCTCAAGACGAATATTGCGATGGCGCTGCTGCCTGTCGAAGTCGCGGCGAGCGGCGCAGACGTCGTGGTAACGTGCCGCGCCAATCAGGTGCGGGCTAGGCAGGTGCCGCTGCCCTTTTACAAACGACCGAAGAAATAGGAACGTAGCCAGCGGAGAAGCCGGTTACATGGCGGCAACGAAGTCAGGCAGAGCCATGGACGCGTTGTCCTGCAGAAGCTGGGTCATGCGGGCTGCCATGCCGGTGTACATTGACGCCGCGCGGAAGGCGTTATGGCGGACGCTGTCGCTGGCCTGGTTGAAAGCGCATTGGCCAAGGGTGGTCAGCACGCAGATTCGAATTTGTGCCGCGTCGCTGCGCAAGGTCTGAAGGAGCACCGGATCAACGGTATCGCTGTTTCGTGCGGCAAAGTTCGCCATTTCCTGCATGACGCCGGCATTCCGGTAGATGGCCCACAAGCCTTGTGAACCTTTGATCCGCTCCCAGGTCTCGTCTGGCGTTGAACTAAGTCCCTCTTTCCAAAGGAAATGCTCGCTCAGCTCGCGGGCGCTCCAGCCGGATTGCAGCCGTGCCGTGAGCGACTCCCACGACTCGCTGTTGCGGCGGCGCTGGGTCGCCCTGCAGTAGCCAAGAAAGATGGCTATCAGAGCGACTGCGGCGATTTGGAGAATGGGGACAATCATCGTTCGTCTTCAAATGCTGCCGGCAACGAAGGTAACCGGGCTCAGCATTACTAGAAATCTAAAACAGGTTCCCTCTGACAGCAATGGTACTTATGGGTCAGGATTGGCTCGGAAAGGGGGTCAAATTGAACAACGAGCCGGATCAAACCTGAGTCGGGTCAAGCTTCTCCGGGGTATGCTGATGGGGTGCCGCGCCTCAGAGGGTTTCCCCGTCTCCGTATGCTGATGATTTTCCTGCCTTTCGCATCGGTCTTGACGTGGCCGGCGGCAGAGATCGGTCCGGTTCGAGCCGACGCACCTGACGACCCGGATGCGGCGTGTGCGTCCTGTCATCAAGCAATCTACGATCGCTACCACAAAACGCCGATGGCCCAGGCAAGCGGCCCGGCGAACGAGGGGTTTATTCCGGCCAACTTCGTTCATGCCGCCTCGGGCGTGCATTACTCCGTCACTGAGGAAGACAGGCACGTGTGGCTGAATTACGAGCGCGACGATCCGGCGCATGCATTGAAAGGGCGCACGGAGCTGCGTTACTTTCTGGGTTCGGGGAAAAGGGGCCGAACCTATCTGTTCGAGCAGGAGGGCTACTGGTTTGAGGCGCCCATCAATTGGTACGCCAAGAAGCAGATGTGGGACATGACACCCAACTTCCTATCGGCGCGGGAGATGCCGCTGACACTCCCCGTCGATCCCGGGTGTCTGCATTGCCACATGTCGGATGTGGCGCAGTCGCTGCCGGATGCACGCAATCACTATGCGGGCGAGCCCTTTGCGTCGGCAGGAATCAGGTGTGCCGCCTGCCATGGCGACCCGGCCGCTCACCTTGCCTCACGCGGCAAGGTACACATGCTCGATATCGACAAGCTTGAGCCGGTGCGGCGCGATTCGGTTTGCCTGAACTGCCATCTCGAAGGCCAGGCGGCCGTGATCCGCGAGGGAAAGCACCTGGCGGAGTTCAGACCGGGTGAGGACCTTTTCGACTATGAGCTGTTTTTCGTGTACCAGAGCGGATCGGAGGGCCGAGCGGTGAGCCAGTGGGAGGCGCTGCTGAAGAGCGAATGCAAGCAGAAGTCCGGCGATCGAATGACCTGCACGACCTGTCACGATCCCCACGGCTCGCCTCAGCCTGCGCAGAGGGTGACGTTTTACCGGCAAAGGTGCCTGCAATGCCACAACCAGGCCGGATTTGCCCGGAATCACCATCCGGAGAACCCGGACTGCACCGAATGCCACATGGCGCGGCCGCCGTCGAATGACATCGCTCACGAACAGGTAACCGACCACTGGATCAGAAGGCGCGTGAGCCAGGAACGCATTCCGATCGCTGCGACCGGCGCCCTGGCGGCGGTGGGTGGCATGAGCGTGGGAGACCGTGACCTCGGCCTGGCCTACGCGCAAATGGCCGCGCGAGGGGATCGAGCCGCTGGCTTTCGGGCAATGGATCTGCTGCGATCGGCTGAAAAAGAGGCGAGTGGGACGGCAAATGACCATGAGCTGCACACCCGGCTCGGATTCCTCGAACAGTTGAACGGACAAACGACAGAAGCGGCAGACGAGTACAGGACGGCGCTCAAATCAGATGCCTTCGACTCGGTGGCTTCCGGTGACCTGGCCCTGATTGAGGCCCGAAGTGATCATCTGGCGGAGGCGGTGCGGCTTTGGAGGTTGGTCTTTGATCATGACCCGACACAACTCGAGGCGGGCAGGAACCTGGCCATCGTTGAGTGCGCTCAGGGTGATCGCGACGGTGCAATAGCAACTCTCAATAGGCTTCTCGTTTTTTCCCCGGACGACGGGCAGGCGAGGGCTTTTGAGCGCGAGATTCATACCGGCAAGCAGAGTTGCGGCCGGAAATAGGTGAGTCTGAAGGCCTCCTTCATGTATGTAAAGGTTTCCAGCAATTGTCATGTCGTTTCGCACCTCGTCCATTCCTTGTTTCCTCCTCTAAAACGTTGACAGTGCTGATTTTTTTGAGTATGTTTTTTCAGTCGTTCTGGAGTCCTTCCCTTTTCGCTCCTAACGTCCTCACTCCGGGAGCAACGACCCAGAATCTTTAACGAGCCTGCCGTTGCGGCAGGGTCGTTTTTTGTACTTCTAGCCGAATCACGCCTGCCTAATGGCAGAGTACTCAAAAAGTTCACAGACACAACCGCGCATTTTTTTAGGAGACCGCATGAAAACCTGTTTGCGTACAGCACTCGTGCTGGCGTTATTCGCCTGCGCGAGTTTATTTTTGATCACGCCAGCCAATGCACAATCGGTATATGGATCGATTTTCGGCACAGTGACGGATGCAAGCGGGGCGGCTATTCCGGGCGCAACGGTCACGGTGACGGACGAGACCAAGGGCACAGCGGTTACCGCAATTTCCAACGCCTCCGGGGACTACAGCGTCCCCCACCTAATCCCCGACGTATACGACCTGAAGGTAATCGCGAAGGGATTCCAGGCATTTGAAACCAAGGGGATCTCGGTTGAGGCCGACACTTCGCCTCGCATAGACCCCACCATGCAAGTTGGCGCAGCCAATACAACGGTGACGGTAAATGCGGACCAGGAACCAGAGTTGAAAACAGGCAACGCCGATGTCTCGACCGTGTTTGACCAGCAACAGGTTTCGAGCTTGCCGATCGGCGACCAGAACTTCACAAACCTGCAACTGCTGATACCGGGGGCGCAGAAGCTGGGGTGGTCGCATGCCGCGGATGAAAACCCACAGGCATCGCAGCAGATTCAGGTGGATGGCCAGGCCTTCGGCGGCACCGCATTTGAGCTGGACGGCACCGACAACCAGGATCCGATTTTGGGGATCATCGTCGTCAATCCGCCAATCGACGCAGTGACGGAGACCAAGATCACCACCCAGAACTTCGACGCCGAACTGGGCAAGGCGGTTTCCGCTGTGATGACCGCGCAGACTCGCTCGGGCACCAACAAGTTCCATGGGGATGTGTACGACTTCCGTACCGGCAATGCCAACCTGGCCCGTGATCCGTACACCCAGGCGCCTTTGTCGATCACCAATGCGCTGGGCGAGGTGGCCTCGGTACCTCCCGGCCTGAAAAACCGCTTTGGCGGATCGCTGGGCGGACCGATCATCAAAGACAGGGCGTTCTTCTTCGCTAACTACGAAGGGCAGCGCCAGAAGGTCGGCGTTTCCAACACCGACACGGTTCCAACCACGCAAATGGTCAACACCTGCCTCGGGCTCACCACCGGTCCCGAAGGAATACCCGGCTGCGACTTCAGCGATTACGCCGCAACTTATCAGGCGCTGGGCAAGCTCGAGCGGATCGCAGTTGATCTACAACAACACGGGCAACCCGGCCTACGATGCTGACTTCGCGAAAAACGTGGTTCCGGCGGCGCTGGTTTCTCCGCAGGCACAGGCGCTGTTGACGCTAATGAAGCCGTACGCGCCCAACCAGGGTGGCGGCGCGACTGCGCTCAACTCGATTCAAGACAACTACGCGGCAAGCGGCACCGGCCTCTTCAACAGCGACTCGTGGACAGAACGCGTGGATTACACGCTGAACGAAAAGGCGCACGTCTTTGAGCGCTTCTCGCGGTTCACCGACACCTTGTCAGGCAAAGTGATGTTCGGCACGGCCGGCGGTCCTGGATTCGGTCTGGGCAGCCCACCCTACGGCGGCAACTCGACCGGCGCCAACGACAGCCTGGCATCGGGCATGGATATCGCCATCAACCCGAAGCTGCTGACAGACTTCCGCCTCGGCTACTACCGCTATAACATCATTGACACCAAATACGACCAGGGCGTGGAATTTGCCAACCAACTGGGAATCCCGGGCGAAAACCTCGGCGACTATTTCACCTCCGGCGCACCAGGGTTCATCACTCATATGCCGTTCACCGGTGGTGATAACTCCGCGAACGAATCCCTGATCGGCGGCGGTTTGGGCATCAACCGCTGCAACTGCCCGCTGACGGAACGCGAAGACCAGTTCCAGATCGTCAACAACTGGACGAAGGTCTTCGGCAACCACACGCTCAAGATGGGCGCCGATCTACGTTACGCCCGCAACCTGCGCGTGCCGTCCGATACCGACCGCGCCGGGCAGATGGACTTCGACATCGGACCGACTTCGAAGTGCCAGCTCGAATGGACTACGGCTGGGCCACCTTCGCACTCGGCGACGTCCCGAGCTTCGCGCCGCTACGTTGGCAATACCACCGTCGGTGAACAGAACGCCAAGGAGTTCCAAAAACGCACGTTCTTCTACGCGCAGGACACCTGGCGCGTCACCCACAACCTGACCTTGAACCTGGGCCTGCGCTGGGATCTGTACTTCCCGGAGGCTGTTAACGGGACCGGACACGGTGCTCTGATGAACCTGACCGACTGGCTACCTGCACGTAGCCGGCATCGGCGGCGTTCCGACCGACATGGGTTGGGGCATCGACATGAAGAAGCAGTTCGAGCCCCGCATCGGCGCGACCTACCAGATCGAGCCAGAAGACTGTGATTCGCGCCGGCTACGGACGGAGCTTCGACACGGGCGTGTTCGGCTCGATCTTCGGCCACGTGGTCACGCAGAACCTGCCTGTACTGGCCAACCAGAGTCTCAACGAGCCGGGAGGCAGCACGGCCTGCGAGTTTAACCTGGGACCCGGATCGGACCCTCGATGCGGCGGTAATCAGCAAGGACCGCCGGCCAAGGTGTTCCCGACAGTTCCGTCGAACGGCCTGCTTCCCGCGCCAGGGCTACAACACGGTGGTCGAAGGCCCGGCCCAACCCGCTTCGTTTCCCGACCATCGACGCGTGGAACCTGGCCGCAGCAGCGGGCGCTTACGCCGACGCTTGACCCTGACTGTGGCCTACGTGGGCAACAAGGGAACGCACAACCTGGGTGACGGCGACAACAACAACACCAACCCCAACGAGGCGGCGCCTCTTTATTCCCGGTTCGTAAAGTGTGACTGGACAGACGCTGAACTGGGATCCGAACGGACCGAAGGGGACGCTTCCATCCGGATACTCCGGCGGAGTCTCGAATGGGAACTTCCTGCAACGCTACTACGCCGGGTCCCTTGCGGCTTGCCAGGATCCTGCATACGCCACCCCAACCACCGAGCCCAACATTGCGCCCGGCATGTGCGGCTGGACGCAAAGCGTTACAAACTATAGCGACGATCTCAATACCGAGTTCGACGCTCTGCAAATTACGCTGGCGCAGCAGTTGTCGAAGGGGCTCGCGGTTACGGCCAATTACGAGTGGGCGCGCCGCTTTCGACGAACTCGGGCCTTACTCCACCTGGAGCAAGCCGGCCGTGCATGGCCGCGACAGCAATGTGCGCGACCAGCAACTCACGATGTATGGCAGCTACGACCTGCCTTTCGGAAAGGGCAAGCAATTTGCTCCCAACGTCAACAGAGTGACAGACCTGCTCATTGGCGGATATCAGTTGAGCGGAGTGTTGAACTGGTCGGGCGGCCTGCCGTACAGCCTTTCGTTTAGCAATTTCGGCGGGACTCAGGACTGCAACCACAACGTTGGTGGAACCTCGGCCACTGGAGGATCCGGGGCAACCGCGGCCCCATGCCGGCCAAACGCAACCGGACACATGAAGACGAGTGTCTCGCCGGCTGCTTACAGCGGCACCGGCTTCAAGACCAATAAATTCTGGACGTCGCAACCGCAGCTCTTCTCGTATCCGAGTCTGGATGTCATCGGGAACGCCGGCTACAACACCTATACCGGACCTTCGTTCTTCAGTTCCGACATGGCGATCACCAAGGTGTTCACCATCCATGAGAGTGTTTTCACGAGCTTCCGCATGGATGCGTTCAACGTGTTCAACCATATCAACGCGGGGAATCCCTACAACACCGACATCTTTGGGACAGGCCCCATCAACAGCGAAGCGCAGGGCTGCGTGCCGAACGGCGATTGCGGTCCCCGCCAGCTTGAATTTTCACTTCGCGCTCAGTTCTAATTCCGCGAAGGAGCCGCAACAAACTGCGAGGGGAGCTTCGGCTCCCCTCTTTTTTTGCTTCGTCTGCAGAATCGGAATGTTCGAGCCGCCGGCTTTTTCTAGAACTGGTTGCATAAATGGAGTTTTGAAAGGGCACGGCTTCAGCCGTGCCGTCACAGACGCATAGAATCCGGGGCTTTAGCCCCTGAGGGAAGCTCACTCGCTCGTCGAGCAACATTTATGCAACCAGTTCTAAGATGGCGGAATCGCGCCGGGGAAGATTTAGACTTCAAAAAAGCAGGAACCTATGTCGCGCGTCATCGCTGCCGCACTTCTATTCGGATATCTGATAATTCCCGGCACGGCGCAGGAGCCGCAAGGCGCTTCAGCGGAGGGGGGGATGACAACCTCGCCGCTCACGTTCGAATCGGCGAAGGCACTCGCCGCCAAGGGCCGCCTCGACCAGGCGATGACCCAACTGGACCAGCTTGCCACGCAATCGCCGGAACCCGCAGGTGTGGAGAGACTGCGCGGTAACATCCTTTATCAACGGGAGCAGTTTCCCCAGGCCATCGAGGCCTTCACTAAAGCGGAGGCGCAGGATCCAGGCGATCGCGAGTCGATCGAGATGCATGGGGTGAGCCTTTTCCGGCTGGGCCGCATTCCGCAGGCCATCCCCTTTTTGGAGCAATCGCGTGCTCCGGTGCAAAGTGCAAACATCGATCCGGACTATGTGCTGGCACTTTGTTATGCCGATGTGCAGCGCTACGACGACTCCCGTCATGCTTTCGCCGCGCAATTCGGCTTCGCACCGGATTCTGCGCAGGCGTATCTGCTGGCCGGGCGGTTGTTTCTTCGCCGCGAACTGCGCGATGAGGCGGGCAGCGAGGCCGTTAAGGCGCTGGCCATCGATCCCAATTTGCCGCTTGCCCATGAACTGCTCGGCGAAGTGGCGCTGGCTCGCGGCGATGTGCAGGGAGCGGTGCGGGAGTTGGAAGCGGAACGCAAGCTGAATCCGCTTGACCCGGACCTCTATGACCGGCTCGGCGACGCCTATCTGCGCAACGGGCAGTGCCCTGAGGCACAGCAGGCGCTGGACCGAGCGGTGCTGCTGGAGCCCAATTCAACCGGCCCCTACATTCTGTTGGGCGAAACGTTTCTCAAGATGAATGATCCGATTCAGGCGCTGCACTACCTCGATCACGCGGTCCGGATGGACCCCTCCAACTACATCACGCACAACCTGCTGGGACAGGCCTACAAGGCGGTTGGCCAGGTGGCAGCGGCGAATCGGGAATTCAAGACGGTTGTGGCGCTTCAGCATCAGGGCGACTCCACGCCCGCGGGAAAATAGATCAATGCAACTCTGTCGCGTCTGGTTTCGAGCATCGTTGATTTGCGCCTTGTTCATTGCGCCGTTGCAACTCGTCGCGCAGACGGAGACCGAGAAGGTTAAGACGCATTCGCTGAAAGAGGCAAGCGCTGATTTCCGTGAAGGGTTTGCCGCAAGACAGAGCGGGAATCTCGAGCTGGCGCGGGCGAAGTTTGCCGAAGTGACCAGGCTGGAGCCGGGGATTCCCGAGGGGCATGAAGCGCTGGGCGCGGTGCTGCTGGAGATGGGCAAGACGAACGATGCGATAGACGAATTGGAAGCCGCGGCGAAGTTGCAGCCGAACAACGCAGGCAACCAGGCTAATCTCGCACTGGCCTATGCGCAGACAGGACAGCCGGACAAGGCGATTCCGCATTTTGAGCTGGCGGTTCAACTGGCGGACAAGCCAAGTGAGGCGAAGATGAGCGCACAGTTTTTCGAGGCGTACGCTCACGCGCTGGCAGCAACAGGCAAGCTGAATGCGGCGATCACGGAATTGACGGCAGAAGAGGCTCTGGCCGGACGACGGGCCAATGTCGATGACGAGATCGGTTCTCTTTATGCGCGACAGGGGAACTGGGACGCGGCTCGCAGTCAGTTTGAACATGCCATTTCGCTGGATGGCTCCATGGTGCAGGCCCGGATTCATCTTGGCATTGTTCTGCGCAGGCAAAACGACCTTGGCGACTCGCTGGCGACGCTGGCGGCGCTGGTCAAGCTCGATCCGCCGAACCCGCTTGCGTTGCTGGAGTACGGGCGCACCCTTGCAGCGGCGGGTAAAGACGATGATGCCGCACCACAGTTCGAAAAGGCCTTGAAGCTGGACCCGCAGATGTCCGGCGCAGCGCTGGAGCTGGCCATGGCGCTGCAGAGGATGGGGCGCCAGCAGGAAGCGGTTCCATGGTTTCAGCAGGCAATTACACAGGAACCGCACAATGCGAGCGCACTGACCAACCTCGGCCTTGCGCTGACTCTGACGGGCAAAGCCAAAGAGGCGCTTGCCAGTCTCAACCAGGCCATGGCGCTGAACCCGAAAGATGCGGTGGTCTACAAGGACCTGGGCGTGGCGCACGTGCAGATGTCGGCTTTCGACGAGGCCATCGGAGACTTTGAAAAGGCGCTCACGCTGGACCCCAATGATCCGCAGTTGCACTATGACCTGGGCCTGGCCTACAAGTTCAAAGACCGTTTTGCCGATGCGATCGCGGAACTGACTCGAGCTGGCCAGATGGATCCGACATTGCAGGACCCTCCTTACACGCTCGGCATTTTGCTGATGCAGATGGGCAAGCTGGACGATGCGGTTGTCGAGTTGAAGAAAGCGGTCACTCTGCGTCCTGAAAACGGCGATGCATGGGCCATTTTAGGCAGCACGCTCAAGCAGGATTCGCGATTGCCAGAGGCCGCGGAAGCGTTGAAGAAAGCGATTCCGCTGCTTCCCGGGCAGCCCGGGCCGCGCGTGACGCTGGCCGGCGTGCTGGCCGACGAAGCTGCCGGTCTGGCGGAGCAGGCAAACGCTGCTGAAGGCGCGGGAAACACGCAGAAGGCGGCCGCGCTGCGCACCCAGATGAAAGATTTGCGCTCCCAGGTGGTGGAGCTGCGGCGCGAAGGCGCGGCGCTGGCGCAAGGCGCGGTGAACCGGCAGCGCGCCAACTTTGCCATGAACGCAGGCAACCAGCTTATGTTGCGCGGGCAGATCGCAGATGCCATCGCCCGCTACCAGGAATCCATCGCCGCCGATCCCACGTTTGCCGAGCCGCACAACCAGCTCGCCATTGCCTATGGGCGTCAGGGCCGCGCAGACGAAGCAAGCGCCGAGCACAACAAGGCCGAAGAGCTCTCAAAAACGAACTAGAATGCTTCTTGGAACATCTTGAGGTAACGATGAACCTCCCACATCGGGAATCCTTCAGACTGCATCTTTTTGTCAGGCTCACTCAATGGACGGTCGCGCTGTCATTCCTGCTGACTGCCGTGCATGCTGGCCAGGCTCAGCAGGCCGCCGCGCCGCAGGAACGCTGGACTGAGGCGCAGGCGAATGCCTGGTATGCACAGCAGCCGTGGCCCGTGGGCGCCAACTTCCTGCCGTCAACTGCAATCAATGAGCTGGAGATGTGGCAGGCCGATACCTTCGATCCCACGACCATCGATCGCGAGCTGGGCTGGGCCCAGGGCATCGGCATGAATACCATGCGTGTCTTTCTGCACAATCTGCTGTGGGAGCAGGATCCAGAAGGGCTTCGAGAAGCGCATCGATACGTTTCTCGCCATCGCGGCGCGGCATCACATCCGGCCGGTGTTTGTGCTGTTCGACTCCTGCTGGGACCCGATGCCGAAGCTTGGGCCGCAGCATCCGCCTATTCCCGGCGTGCATAATTCCGGCTGGGTGCAGGCGCCGGGGGCTGAAATACTTGTCGAACCCCGCAGAGTATCCCCGCATGGAGAGATATGTGAAGGGAGTCGTGGGGGCTTTCGCGAACGACCCGCGCATTCTGGCCTGGGATGTGTGGAACGAACCGGACAACCATGGCGGCGGGATTTACGCGCCCGAGGAACCAAAGAACAAAACCGAAATCATTCTTGGACTTCTTCCGCAGGCTTTTGCCTGGGCGCGAACTGCACATCCCACGCAGCCTTTGACGAGCGGCGTCTATGACGGGGATTGGAGTTCGCTGGCCACCATGCCGCCAATGGCGCGGGTGCAGATTGAGCAGTCGGATGTGATCAGCTTTCATAACTACGGTTGGCCGGAGGATTTCGAGCAGCGGGTCAAGCAGCTGCAGCAATTTCATCGCCCGCTGCTCTGCACCGAATACATGGCGCGCGGCGCGGGCAGCACATTCGACACGGTGCTTCCCATCGCGCACAAGTATCATGTCGCGGCGATCAACTGGGGACTGGTGGCCGGCAAAAGCCAGACGTATCTGCCGTGGGATTCGTGGCAGCGCCCTTACGTGATGGAGCAGCCCACCATCTGGTTCCACGACGTCTTTCATCCCGACGGAACGCCCTACCGCGAGCGCGAGGCGGAGATCATTCGCAATTTGACGAGCGAGAAGTAACTCACTTTGCTCTTGTGTCTTGTAGTGCAAAACACCTACATTTCTGTTTATGAATTCAACGGGGCGACGCACCTTCCTCAAGCGGGCCGCGACACTGGCCGGCGCATTTTCAGTGAACAGCCTTTTCCAGCAGGCGCATGGTGAATTGTGGGCTGAAGCAGCGGCGAACGTAAGCGGGCTGAGTGCCGAGCAGGCTGCGCAAAACGAAGATTATTGGAGCGTGATTCAGCGGTCCTATACGGTGAATCCCGACCTGATCAATCTCAACAACGGCGGGGTGTCGCCGGCGCCGCTGGTAGTGCAGCAGGCTGTGGAGCGCTACAACGAGCTCTCCAATGAGGGTCCGTCTTATTACATGTGGAGCATTCTCGACCAGGGGCGTGAGCCGCTGCGCGCAAAGCTCGCCCAGCTAGCCGGGGCACAGCCTGGGGAGATTGCGATTGACCGCAATTCGACCGAAGCGCTGAATACGATCATCTATGGGCTCGATCTCAAAAGCGGCGATGAAGTGGTGGGCACCAGGCAGGATTATCCCAACATGATCAATGCCTACCGGCAGAGGGCGATGCGCGAGGGGATTGTCTATAAGCAGATCAGCTTCGATTTTCCGATGGAAGATGACGAGCAGATCGTAAAGGCGTATGAAGCGGCGATCACTCCGAGAACGAAGCTTCTTCATGTGACTCACATTATCAACTGGGTGGGGCAAATCATGCCGGTTGCGAAGATAAGCGATATGGCGCACGCCCGCGGCATCGAAGTGATCGCGGATGGCGCGCATTCTTTTGGCCTGTTGGATTTCAAGATTCCCGATCTGCATTGCGATTATTTTGGCACCAGTCTGCATAAGTTCCTGTCGGCCCCCATTGGAACCGGGATGATGTGGGTCAAGAGCGATAAGATCGAAAAGCTATACCCTTTGACCTGCAATGACAAACCCCATAGCAGCGATATTCGTAAATTTGAATCGCTGGGGACGCGCAGTTTTCCAATTGAGCAAGGAATTGGAGAAGCGATCAATTTCCACGAGGGCATCGGCAGCAAACGTAAAGAAGAGCGAATTCGTTTTTTGAAAGATTACTGGGCCACGAAAGTGCAGGGAATCTCCAAGGTCAAGCTGCATACATCGCTCGACGCCCGCTATTCCTGTGCGATCTGCGGCGTCACCATTGATGGAATGACTCCGGGCGAGTTAGCGACTGCCTTGTTCGACAGATACAAGATCCACACCGTAGGGATTGTGTGGGAGAACATCAGCTGCGTCCGTGTCACTCCGCATGTGTATACGACGCTGCCCGATCTGGATAAGCTGGTCACCGCGATTCAGACGCTCGCGGCGGCATGAGAGTGCGGGAGCCTTTCATCCGAGCATCCAGGCGCGGATGACCTCCTTTGAGAGCGGATTGCGACGCACGGGCATGATCCGCGTTGACGGCCCGCATCTAATCGGCTCGTAGGGCTATGTTTTCAATAGCCGCGCAGGTCTGTTTGACTTGCCCGGGAAATCTCGCAGGGAGGACAGATGGAGTACACAAGGCTGGGCAAGACGGGCATGAAGGTTTCGCGGATCTGTCTCGGCTGCATGAGCTATGGCGAGCCGGTCGCGGGCGAGGCAAAGCCCGGTTCGCACGCCTGGGCCTTGAACGAGGAGCAGAGCCAGCCTTTCTTTCGCCGGGCTCTCGACCTGGGCATCAACTTCTTCGATACCGCGAATGTCTATTCTGGCGGCGCGAGCGAGGAAGTGCTGGGACGGTTTTTGAAAGCGAATGTACGGCGCGAAGCCGTGGTGGTTGCGACCAAGGTGCATGGAATGATGCGCGATGAACCCAATGGGCAAGGGCTGTCGCGCAAAGAAATCTTTTTTGAATTGGACCAGAGCCTTCGCCGGCTGCAGACGGATTACGTGGACCTCTACCAGATTCACCGCTGGGATCACGAAACACCCATTGAAGAAACGCTTGAAGCGCTGCACGATGCGGTGAAGGCGGGCAAGGTGCGCTACATCGGCGCCTCCTCGATGTATGCGTGGCAGTTTACCAAGGCGCTTTATCTGGCCGATCTGCATGGCTGGACGCGCTTTGTCTCGATGCAGAATCACTTGAACCTGCTTTACCGGGAAGAGGAGCGGGAGATGCTGCCGCTTTGTGCCGCGGAGGGCATCGGTGTCATTCCGTGGAGCCCGCTGGCGCGCGGTCGGCTGGCGCGGCCGTGGCAGGCCGAGCCGACACGAAGGCTGGAGACAGATCAGTTCGGCAAGAAGCTTTATTCATTGACGGAAGACGCGGATCGGCGGGTTACCGAACGCGTGGGCGAAGTCGCGGAGCAGCGCGGCATTCCGCGGGCGCGGGTGGCTCTGGCTTGGCTGCTGAGCAAGCCAGTGATTACTGCACCCATCCTGGGCGCAACCAAACTGAGCCATCTTGACGATGCGGTTGCGGCGCTGGGGGTGCATCTATCGCCTGAGGAGATTGCGTCGCTCGAAGAACCGTACACGCCGCACCCCGTGCGCGGATTTCAGTGAAGAGGGATGGACATTCGTGGTCGCGCACCTTTTGTGCAAATAGCGCACCAAGGATCACCGACTCAACGCGCCATCGAGAACGCGCATTCATCCGGGCGACTACCTGAATATAGAAAGTCGAAGCATCTGCGGTTGCCTCGCCACCACGCGAAGGACCTCCGGCCGTCATGTAGCTGTCCCGACATCCAATATTCTCTTTTGCAGATAATTACCGCGATCCGGCGCACAATGGGAAGGAATGAAGAATCGGCAAATGCGGCCGCCCTTGTCGCCGGGAGAAAGACCCTACCCCTACCCCCCCTACCCGCTAGTAACCTTGAAGTGGTTACCATTGTGTCGCTCAGCATGACAGCTAATAAGCGAGCGCAACGCCATCGGCACGCATCTCGCTGGCTGCGGCGTAGACGCGATCGCTGCCATTCATGCGCGGTTCAATGCACGCGTAGCGGCCGAAGCCGCCGTCGGATGGCCCCATTGGCCAGCCGAGGTCGATCAGCGCTTGCCGCGTTGCGACCGGAATACCCGCCTCCAGACGCAAAAGACCCTTGGGTCCCATGCCGGGCGCGTCTTCTCCCATGCTTTGCGACGAGCCCTCATGATGCCAGCGCGGGCTGTCTCCTGCCGCCTGTATGTCGAGGCCGTAGTCGATGCGATTGAGCACAATCTGCACCTGTCCCTGCGGCTGCATGTCGCCGCCCATCACGCCGAACGCCATCCAGGCTTTGCCATCCTTTGTGGCAAACCCCGGAATGATGGTTTGGAAGGGACGCTTGCCGGGCTGATAGAGGTTGGGGTGGCCGTCCTGAAGCGAAAAGAGCTGGCCTCTATCCTGGAACATGAAACCGAGCCCGTCAGCAACGAGGCCCGATCCCATGCCGCGAAAATTCGACTGGATCATGGAGACCATCATGCCGTCGGATGAAGCGGTGGTGAAGTAGGTAGTGTCGCCGTGGCTGGGCGCCTGGCCCGGATAAACGGGCGTCAAGATGCGATCCGGCCGGATCAGCTTTGCGCGCTCTTTCGCATACTCCTTTGAGTTGAGCCACTCGACGGGAATCTTTGCGAAGTGCGGATCGGCGTAGTAGCGCGCGCGGTCCTCATAGGCGAGGCGCTTGGCCTCGACCTGCGTATGAATTGCCGCGCTGGACTGAAATCCCATCTCGCGGAGGTCGAAGTTTTCGAGGATATTCAAGATATGCAATGTCGCGAGACCCTGCGTATTGGCTGCCATGCCGTAGACGTCGAGGCCGCGGTAGTTTGTCACCAGTGGGTCAATCCACTCGGCATGCTGTTCGCGGAGGTCTTCATAGGAAAGCCATCCGCCGATGCGCTTGAAATAGGCGTCAATCGTGCGGGCAATTGGCCCCTCGTAAAATGCGTCGCGGCCTCCGGCGGCGATGAGGTGGTAGGTATGCGCAAGGTCGGGATTGCGGAAGACGTCGCCTTCGCCCGGAGCTTTGCCGCCGGGCATATAGGTATGGACCGCGTTGGCGCTCTCTTCGACCCCGGAGCCGGGGCGCACAAAGATCGCCATGTTGCGCTTGATGTAAAAGCCGATGATCTGCGGGACGGGCACTCCGCTTTCACACAAATGAATGGCCGGCTCAAACAGCTCTGCCCACTTGAGACGGCCGTAACGCTGGTGCAGCGTCCACCAGGCGTCGAGCACGCCGGGAGTAGAAACCGAGATCGCTCCGTGCGAAGATATCGCGCCATTTTTCGCGCGCGCCCGCACAGCTTCGAGACTCAGCGATTTGGGAGAACGGCCCGAACCCGCAAGGCTGACGACTTTCTCAAGCTTGGGATCCCACACCATCGCAAAGCAGTCGCCGCCGAGGCCCGAGCTGGTTGGTTCGAGAAAGCCGAGGCAGGCATTCGCAGCAATGGCTGCATCGGCCGCGGAGCCGCCGCGTTTGAGGATTTCGATCGCAGTCAGCGTTGCGATGGGCTGCGCCGTTCCCGCCGCGCCAGAGCAACCCATGGCCGCGGAACGGCTGGCGAAGCTGGCCCCGGACACGCGGTCGCCGGCGTGCACATCGGGGCGGACAAACCGCTCCGCACCGGCGGGTTGAAATTTCGGCAGCGTTTCCGCCGGCGTGTTCATGTCTGCATTGTCGGACGGTGCAGCGGCTTCGGCAATGGCGGCGTTAGGCAGGTTGATGCTGGCGGCAGCAAGGGGAAGACCGGCGAGGAAGGAGCGACGGCGCATGAGGATCTCCTGCGGTGGGTGTGCTCTCTTGCACCATACCTTACCTTCGCAGGATTTCGATAGCCTGTCGCGATGGGGAACGGTGACGCCCTAGGCGGTATCCACATATAGACTTTGCGGCGGTGGTTTTAAATGTTGCAGTTATGGTGTGGCGAGTCGATATGAGTTGAGCGAAGGTCAGTGGGAGCGGATCAAGGACACGCTTCCTGGTCGAGTGGAGCATGTTGGCCGTACTGCGGCCGACAACCGCCAGTTCGTGAACGGGGTTTTGTGGGTGCTTCGTTCCGGAGCCCGCTGGCATGATCTTCCGGAGCGGTACGGCAAGTACAAGAGCGTGCATGCGCGGTTCATGCGCTGGGCGCGGTCTGGCGTGTGGGAGCGCATCTTCGCCGACCTGGTGGCGGACAAGAAGAATCTATACCTGATGATCGACTCAACCATCGTACGGGCGCACCAGCAGGCGGCCACGGGCCGCAAAAAAGGGGCTCCGAAGACAAGGCTCTGGGGCGTTCCCGAGGTGGATTGAGCACCAAGGTCCATCTGCTGGCTGACGAAACTGGCCTGCCGGTAGCCTTCCGCATCACAGCCGGGCAGGCCGCCGAATACGCCCAGGCAATCAGCTTGCTGGAAGGGCAACGAGCCGAAGCCGTGATTGCAGACAAGGGCTACGATTCGACCGAGATCGTCACTATGATCGAAGCGCTGGGTGCGGTTGCCGTGATCCCGCCACGACGGCACTGGAGACAGCCCCGCAGCTACGACCGCACCCTGTACAAACAGCGAAATCTCATCGAACGCTGCTTCAATCGCCTCAAGCAGTTCCGCCGCTTCAGCACCCGCTACTGCCGAAACATCGAAGCCTTCCGAGCTTGCACAGCTCTGGCATGCGCTTGGCTCAGACTCCAGCTATATGTGGATACCGCCTAGAGCTTGGACATTGCCTGCAGCTTGAGGACGGTGTTCCAGTTGCGGGCGGTGCCGGTTCCGCCGAGGATGCGGTCAACGGACTTGGCGGTGAACTTGGTTTCAGCGGCTCCGTCGGGCAGGTGGAGATAGAGCGTGTCGCCGGCAACCTGATAGCGGTCGCGGCGTGTGGGATATTGAGTCACGATGCGATCGAGTCCAGCGGCCACGGATGGCGCAGGAGCCGCAGAGAGAAAGACAGCGTGGACCTTCGCGCCGTCGTCGGCGGCCTCGGCGGCGAATGGATTCGCAGCGATGACGTGTTCCAGTTCCTCGTGAGTGCGGATGAGAACGCCGCAGGGCGCGCCCATCTGCTTTTCGAGTGCGGTTGCGATAGCTTTGGCTGCTTTGGCCGCTGGGCCGGAAGCATCGAAGACAGCATTGCCGCTCTGGATATAGGTCTCGATGTTGCGATAGCCGAGGTCCGCGAGCAGTTTGCGAAAGTCGGCCATCGGTAGCTTGCCGGTTGATCCGACGTTGACGGCACGTAGGAGCGCGATGAAGGTGGGCATAGGAGAAGACAGCCTTTAGCTGCTAGCTTCCAGCCTTTAGCTCTCGCTGTCCAGCCTGGAATTCAGCTAAAGTCTTCGATTGGTACGCCAGACAGAGAGCACTTCGATCCCACCCATCGCAAAATACGCGAAGAATGGGCACCCGGAGTGTCGGGGTTCATCGCTTTCCCACCCTTCGCAAAATACGCGAAGGATGGGGCACGCAGGTCTGAAATCGGGTGAGGATGAGCCGGAGTCACGGCTCACCTCACGAGCTGATCCCTACTTTGTAGCGCGGCCAAAGCGGGCGAATCGCTTCGTGGTCGACGATCGGTTCGCCGTCGCATTCGACTTCGATGACGGTGGCGGGTTGGTCGGGAGCTTCGAGCGGCAGGCCGGTGAGGCGCAACGAGAATTCGTCCTGCGTGAACTCGACCTTCTGGCCGGTCTTGAGCAGGCGAGCGGAAAGCACCTTGGGCTTGAGCCCGCCGAGGGCGATGACGACCTCCGGCTGGAAGAAGCTGAGCCAGTCGGCTGCGGGTGTGTGGCCGGGCCAGAACTGCTGATGAATGTAGAGGGTGTTGCCGCGGCGGGTGTAGTTGGCGTTGGCGTTCCACGAGAGATCGCCGCGCTCGGTGCCGTAGATGGCCTTGCCGTTGGTGTCGAGCCATTGGCCGACTGCATCGAGCACGGTCGACCGCGTCGGCGGGATGGAGCCGTCGGGCTTGGGGCCGATGTTGAGCAGGTAGTTACCGCCGCCGCGGGCGCAGGTGGCGAGGTTGTCGACGATGGTCTTGGGCGTCTTCCAGGCGTCGTCGCCGCGATTGAAGCCCCAACTGTCGTTGAGGGTCATGCAGGTTTCCCAGGCGCGGCCGGACTGCGGCGGCCTCGATGTGCTGCTCGGGCGTGGAGAAGTCGCCCTGCGAGGCCGTTGCGGTTGTTGACGATGATTTCGGGCTGCAGCTCGAAGACCATCTCGTTCATGCGCTCCGACTCCCACTGCTCGGGAGTGAGCGGCCAGTCGACGTCGTACCAGAGCACGTCGATCTTGCCGTAGTTGGTCATCAGCTCGCGGATGAGGCCGTGGGTGTAGTCGACGAAGCGGCGGCGGGCGGCCTCGTCGGTCTTGCAGATGGCGCCGTCGGGGTGGTGCCAGTCCATGAGCGAGTAGTAGAAGCCCACGCGCAGGCCTTCGGCGCGGGCGGCCTCGACGAACTCGCGCACCAGGTCGCGGCCCGGGCCCCTGCTGGGCGGCGTTGTAGTCGGTGAGCTTGGTATCCCAGTGGCAAAAGCCCTCGTGGTGCTTGGTGGTCATCACCATGTACTTCTGGCCGGCGCGCTTGGCCAGGCGCGCCCAGTCGCGGGCGGCGTTGGGCTTGGGGTGGAAGTTCTTGGCGAGGATTTCGTATTGCGGAATGGGGACGCCTTCGACCTCCTTGGCCCACTCGTGCTGGCCGATCACGCGAGTAGAGGCCCCAGTGGATGAACATGCCGAACTTGGCCTGATGCCACCAGGCCATGCGCTGGGCGCGGGTGGCGGCCATTTTTTCCTGAATCGGCGAACTGGCGGCTTGCGCGCCGGCGACGGGGTTCAGCAGAAGACCGGATGCCGGGGTATTCGACGCGGAAAGGGCCAATGCTCCCGCTGCGCCAAGCTGCTTGATGAACGACCGCCTTGAACTTTCACTCCAATCCATGATTGCGTAGCTCCTCTCGAATGAATGCACCGCGCTCGGGTTTGAGAGTCCTGCGCTGTGGCCCCGTGCCGGCGGGCCAACTATAACAGGGGACAGGAACCAGGGACTAGGGAACAGGGACCAGAAAGCAGGGACCAGGGACTAGGGGCCAGGGCGCAGAGGCGGGGACGCGAGTCTGGATTTGCTGTTGCCGCTACAATTTATTTATGCAGTTTCTTTCGATGTCGCGACGCCGCACCGATTTATTTCCGCTGGAGGCTTTTACCCCTGAGTTGCTGGCCCTGGAAAGCCAACAAGTGAAGAAGCTCCATGCCCAGGGGATCGTGCAGCAGATATGGCTGCGCGACGATATTCCGGGCTCTGCGATTCTGTGGGAGGCCGCAAGCGAGGCCGATGTGCGCGCCGCGATCGCGAGCCTGCCCGTTTTTCAAGCGGGGATGCTGGAGATTGTCGTGCTGGCACCCTTGAAGGCGTACCCCGGCTTTTGACGCAGCGATCTTCGTCAACAACAGCTGGAGTTTCATCACAAGCCAAGGCACGCTTTTCCTCAGGATTCGGGTCGCGTGCAAGTCGTACACTAGAATTTCGCTATTTTGATGGGGAAGGATTGTCCATGGCCTATCCAACGAACTACCGCTATACCAAGGAACATGAATGGATTGCGCTTGACGGCACCATCGGCACGATTGGCATCACCGACTACGCGCAGAACTCACTGGGCGACATCGTATATGTCGACGCGCCCAAAGTTGGGGATTCTGTAACGGCTAATTCGGCGTTTGGCTCGGTGGAAAGCGTCAAGGCCGTCAGCGATCTCTTCTCGCCCGTTTCCGGCAAGGTAACGGCCGTGAATGAAGACCTGAAGACTTCGCCGGACAAGATCAACGAAGCGCCGCATGAGGCCTGGATTATCAAGGTGGAACTGTCAGACCCGGCGCAGTTTGAGAAGCTGCTCGATGCCGCAGCTTATGAAAAGTTCGTGTCGGAAGAAACCGGCGCTTAGCGCCGGTTTCTAGCCGCTAGCTTCCAGCCCGGTATCGGACGCTGTGAGCAGCGTGAACGACGACTCTTTCCCGCACGTCAAACGGGCTTTTAGCTGGGAGCTAGAAGCTGGGAGCTAGAAGCTGCAATGCGCTATTTACCTAAATCGCCGGCAGAACGGGAACAGATGCTGGCCGCTATTGGCGCGAAGTCCATCGACGACTTGTTTGCCATCATTCCTGCGGAGTACCGGCTTGACCGCGATCTGGACGTGCCGCGGCAGCAGGCGGAGAGCGAGATCATCAGCTATTTCCGCGCCGCCGGGCAGAAGAACGCGACCGATTACGCCAGCTTTCTGGGCGCGGGGGCTTATCGCCACTACCGGCCGGTCATTATTGATTCGCTGGTGCAGCGCGGCGAGTTTCTCACCAGCTATACGCCTTACCAGGCGGAGATCACGCAGGGAACGCTGCAGGCCATCTTCGAGTTCCAGACCATGATCGCCGAGTTGACCGGCATGGACGTGGCCAACGCCAGCATGTACGACGGGTCAACGGGCGCGGCCGAAGCGGTGATGATGGCGGTGCGCGTGACTGGGCGGCACAAGGCGGTGGTGGCGCGGACGGTGCATCCGGAATATCGCGAGGTGATGGCCACCTACGCCAGGCACCAGGGCCTGCCTTCGACGCTGGTGGGCTATGAGCGCGAAACGGGGCGCGTGGATCTGAAGGCGCTGGAAGCGGCAGTCACGGAAGAGACGGCGGCGGTGCTGGTGCAGAGCCCGAACTTCTTCGGCGTGATTGAGGACATTCCGGCGATTGCGGAGATTGCGCACAAGAAGGGCGCGCTGCTGATCGTGTCGATTGCCGAGGCGGTTTCGCTGGGCGTGGTGCGGCCTCCGGTGGAGGCGGACATTGTGAGCATGGAGGCGCAGTCGTTTGGCGTGGCGCTCAGCTATGGCGGGCCGTTCTGCGGAGTGATTGCGGCCAAGGAGCAGTACCTGCGGCAGATGCCGGGGCGGCTGGTGGGGCAGACGATGGACGGCACGGGGAATCGCGGATTTGTGCTGACGCTTTCGACGCGCGAGCAGCATATCCGGCGCGAGAAGGCGACGTCGAACATCTGCACGAATCAGGCGCTGGTGGCGCTGATGGCGACGATCTTTCTGACCGTGTATGGCAAGGAAGGGATTCGCGAACTGGCCGAGCACAATCTGGCCAAGGCCGATTATGCCGCGAAGACGCTGAGCGCGCAGCCGGGAGCAAAGCTTTTGTTCAACGGCGCACCTCGGTTTCATGAGTTTGTGCTGGAGACGGCGGAAACGCCGGCGCTTTGGTCGAAGAGGCTGCTCGAGGAGAAGATTGTGGGCGGTGTTGAACTGAGCCGCTGGTATCCGGAGCTCGAAAACGCGACGCTGTGGTGCGCGACCGAGGTCATGCCGCGCGAGCAGATTGACGCGGCAGCAAAGGTGCTGGCGGCGGGACTGGTGGAGGCGTAGGGCACATGAATCTCGTGCAATGTGGTCTGTTCGTACACTCGAGCCAACGACAGCTGCTTTCGATGCGCAGGGTTCATTCTATTTTGTAAGAAGGCACGAATTTAGGTTTTGTAACAGGGCACGACTTTAGTCGTGCCGCAACAGATGCAGAAAGGGGAGGGCTTCAGTCCCTGCTATGGCGCGACCCGGCCGCAACGCTTGTCCCGAGGAGATTTTGCAGCCAACCCGTATTTTCTTCGCGACAACGAAGACGGCCATGGGTAGACGGCTCCTGCAGTCGGAACGAAATGCGGAACTCCTGATCGACGTATTGCGCTCTCTGGTTGCGGGACAGATGTTTGAGCTACATGATTTCGTCATCATGCCCGATCATGTGCATTCTGCTGATGACGGTGGGCAATGGAATGACGATTGAAAAGGCGATGCAATTGATCAAGGGGCGATTCTCATTTCGGCTGAAGAAGGAATTTGGGCACGCGGGCGAGGTTTGGCAGCGCGGTTTCTCGGAAGCTCAGGTGATGAACTAAGCGAGTTTTGAAACGCATCGCAACTATATCGCAGAGAATCCGGTGAAGGCGGGTTTGGTAAGGTCGCCGGAGGAGTATCCGTTTTGTTTCGGATCGTTGCGGCGGAAGAAGTTGGCAAGGGCTAAAGCCCCAGATTCTCGATGAGGCGATTGCGGCACGACTGAAGTCGTGCCCTGTTACAAAGCAAGACATGGCAATGAAGAAGGGGTTTAACTAATGGCAGCCACGAATGATAATTCCGGCCCTCATACGACCGGCAAGGTTCGTCCGCATCAGACGCAGAACGAGGCATTGCTCTTCGAGAAGTCGTCGCCGGGCAAACGCGGCTACAAAATGCCGCCTCTGGATGTGCCTGTTGTCGATGCTGCGGAGTTATTGGGCGAAGCCCATCGTGAAAGCCGAGCAGGCCTCCCGGAGTTGAGCGAGATTGAGATTATTCGCCACTTCACGCGCCTCTCGACGTGGAATTACGCGATTGATCTAGGCATGTATCCGCTGGGGTCGTGCACCATGAAGTACAACCCGCGGGTGAACGAATTCGTCGCCCGGATCGAGGGGCTGGCCGAAGCGCATCCTTACCGGCCCGAGTCGCTGGCGCAGGGCGTGCTTGAGATCATTGACTTGCTGCAGCGCTGCCTGCTCGACATCACTGGCATGGAGGCGATCACGCTGCAACCGGCTGCGGGCGCACATGGTGAGATGACCGGCATTCTGCTGGTGCGGGCGTGGCATGAGTCGCAGGGCAATGCGCGGCGCAAGGTGCTGATTCCCGATTCAGCTCACGGCACGAATCCGGCGACCGCGGCCATTTGCGGGTATGCCGTCGAGAATTTGAAGTCGAACGCTGACGGCGGAATCGATCTGGAGGCGCTCGAACGCCAGATTGACGACGAAACGGCCGCGCTGATGCTGACAAATCCGTCCACTCTTGGTGTTTTCGAGAACGAGATTCACAAGATCGCGGACATGCTGCACGCCAAAGGCGCGTTGCTCTACATGGACGGCGCCAACATGAATGCGCTGGTGGGCAAGGTGAGGCCGGGCGACTTTGGCGTCGACGTGATGCACCTGAACCTGCACAAGACGTTTTCGACGCCGCATGGCGGAGGTGGTCCCGGATCGGGGCCGGTGGCCTGCAAGGCGTTTCTGGAGCCGTTTCTTCCCACGCCGGTGCTCGTCCAAAACGAGAACGGGACCAAGTCCTGGAACTATGAACGGCCGCAGTCGGTGGGCCGGGTGCGCGCTTTCTACGGGAACACCGGCATGTTCATTCGGGCGCTGGCTTACATCCTGGCCAATGGACCGGACGGCCTGCGGCAGACCACCGAAGATGCGGTGCTGAACGCGAATTACATTCGCAAGAAGCTCGAGGATCTGTACGATCTGCCTTACAAAACGCCATCGATGCACGAGGTGGTTTTCTCTGACAAGAGGCAGGCGGCGAAGGGCGTGAAGACCGGCGATATTGCCAAGCGGCTGATCGACTACGGCTTCCATCCCTACACGGTGAGCTTTCCGCTGATCGTGCACGGGGCGCTGATGATTGAGCCGACGGAGAGCGAGTCGCTGGAAGAGCTGGACCTGTTTGTGGAGGCGATGCGCTCGATTGCCAAAGAGGTCGAAGAGAATCCGGAGCTGGTGAAGACCGCGCCGCACTCGACGCGCGTTTCGCGGCTCGACGAGGTGCAGGCGGCGCGGAAGCCGGTTCTGCGCTGGGCGGCCCACAAGCTAGTGTCCTGAGTCTTAAATTAGCTTAAAAAACTGTCATCCTGAGCGCAGTTTGGCGCGTTTTTTGCCCCGAACGGAGTCGAAGGATCTGCGGTTCGGGCGTTTGATTTCTGCAACGAACTTTCGATTCACCACACTAGCGGGAATGTGCAGTTTCCTGGGAAGAAAAGAACAGCCGCTCCCTTTTGACCCTGATCCGGCACAGGATCTACAGGGAGCGGCCAGGTCTGCATTTTGACTTGCGGCAATTCGGCAATTCATCGACGCAGGTCTGGGGACTTGAGGTTTAAGGCTTGCCGGCTCCCACTAATTCGCCCATTTGAGGAGCGGTGGTGGTGCGTTGCCCGGAGTCCTGTTTGCCACGCGCTTCGCGCCCGGCGATTCCGCGGACGTTGTTGAGGGAAAGCCCCTTACCGCCCTGCAGTGGGGAGTCGACCACCTTGAGCCCATTGGAGTTTATCCAAGGGCTGCGGATGTCCTTTTCGCCCTCGTCGCCGTCGCCGGTTGAGTCGTTGAGGAACTCGTCCACCAGTCCAGGCGTGGGGGCAAGCCGGCCGATCGAGAATGGCGGCTTTTCCAGGCTTTCGAGAGCAGCGGCGAACGCCTTCATGTGGGTGATTTCCCGGGTCATGAGGAATTGCAGGGTGTCGATGGTCCCGCGATCCTGGGTGTGATCGATCAGCCGTTCATAAACGATCTTGGCCCTGGCTTCGGCTGCAATATTGCTTCTTAGGTCCACATCGAGCTCGCCGGTGATCTTGAGATAGTCCGCAGTCCAGGGATTGCCCCGGGAGTTGAGCAGGTTGAGGCCGCCGCCGCCGGCAATCGTCACCAGGGGGTCAACCTCGGCTGCTTCGGTCTTCGTTTTGAGAGGTTTGAGGTGCATCCGGATTAGCGCTCCGACCACTTCAAGGTGGCTGAGTTCCTCGGTCCCGATGTCCAGCAGCAGGTCGCGGCGAGCGATGTCGTCCACGCAGCTCCAGCCCTGGATGGTGTACTGCATTGCCGCGGCCAGCTCGCCGTTGGCGCCGCCGAACTGCTCAAGCAGCATGTTTCCAAAGCGGACGTCCGGGGTGTCGACTTTAACGGTGTACATCAGCTTCTTCACGTGGTGATACACAATTTCCTCCTTGTTTGTGAGCAGGTTGTTCAAGGGGTTTTTGGATGCTTGCGGGCGACGGAGTCAATTCTGCTCAAGCGACCAGAGACAGCGGCTGCGGCCGTCACGAGGAATAGGGGAACGGATGCTTACGCGTGCGACCTGGATCAAGGGCGCAACGTGGCGATCCTTTGCCAAGGAAAGCTTGACTTCAAGAAGAGGGCTCCCTCAAGAAACGTGCCAGGAGGCGGTGTCACGCGGGTCGTGTTTCGTGTCGCTGCTGAGTAGGATGCCCGGATGAGACGGGAGTTGTATGGCGAGCGCGTGTTGCGGGGCATTTTTTTAGTATGCAATGCCTGGCTGCCCCGGATCGGAGCTGCTTCGCGGATGGGTTTAAACAGGCCGCCGCAAAAGGGAGAATAGCAGAGGAATAGGCGTCAAAGCGTCCTGCAGGGGCTAAAGCCCGCTCTATTTTCCGCGCTTTCGGCACGACGGAAAAGTCGTGCCCTGTTACAAAGCTCCCGTCGTTTCGAGTTTTTGCGCAGCCCGTAAAAGCAGCGGGTTCGATACACCTGTTTGCGCGAGCTGCGGACTACTTCGAACGGCGCAGCAAAGAAGCCCGCAGGTTACCTCAGAGTGCTTCTGAGCGTTACTTTTAGTTGCACTTCGACTCTCGGGAACTCGATAATAACGGACTCGGGGTGGTGATTTTTTTCATGGCTGGACGAGGGGTCGTCTCAGCGGAATTGTGTCTCGAGCGCTGATTTCATGATCTTTGGCAACGCCATTGGCATGGCATGTCGGCCCGAGTCAGTACTGCGGCGAAGAATGCACAGGTGGTTTTTTGTTTTCTCCGGACATTCTGTTCCAGGGAGCGAGACCTATGGGGATAAAGATACTGAAGGACCAGACCGGGCAGGTTCTGGTGATGACGGCTCTGTCGATGACGGTTCTGGTGGGTTTCCTGGCGCTTGCGATCGACGTGGGCATGTTGTTTCGCGCCAAGCGGAATATGCAGATCGCCGCCGACGCTGCCGCAATTGCCGGAGCGCTGGATTACAAATACAACAGTTCGGTTTCATCGGCGCAAGCAGCGGGCGAGGCAGCCGCAACCGCAAACGGTCTGACGGCCACAGGAACTTGTCCGATCTCTGACCCCACCAAGACCTACGTGTGTATCAATATTCCCCCGGTTTATGGAGCGAACGCGGGTGTCTCTGGCTTTGTGGAGGCCCTGGTCACCCAGCCGAATCGGACGATTTTCATGCCAATGGTGAGCCATAGCAGTAACAGTGTCGTGGCCGTAGGCGCCAGGGCGGTGGCTGGATCGACCACCAGCTCTGCATGCATCTGGACACTGGCCAAGTCGGGCAAAGACATATCTCTCACCGGGTCCGGCTCCATCATCGCGAAAAAGTGCGGCATTTACGACGATTCGAATGCGAGTGACGCCTTGACTCTGTCGGGCAGCGGCTCGGTTAGCGCAAAGTCGATCGGCATTGCGGGGAACTACAGCGTGACCGGTTCGGGAAGCGTCAGTCCCAATCCCCCGACGACTGGAATCGCCCCTGCTGCCGACCCTCTTTCCACCCTATCGGCGCCATCGATTCCGAGCGGCACCTGTACCGGGACCTCGGCCGCATGTAATCCGAGCAACTCCGGAACCGGGAACCTGCCCATTTCGCCGGGAACTTATACCTCGATTACGAATAGCGCAAGCGGAACGGTAACTCTGAGCCCCGGCAATTACGTGATCACGGGCAATTTGACCAATAGCGGGAGCGGGAGCCTGGTTCTGGGCGCGGGAAATTATACGATTGGCGGAAACTTCAGCAGTACCGGCAGCGCATCGATCACCATTGGCGCCGGGCTTTACGAGGTCGGCGGGAACCTTAACCTTACCGGCTCCGGTTCTCTCACCGGCTTGGGGGTCAGTTTCTACACGCAAGGCAGCACCACTGTGGCCGGAAGCGGCAGCATGGACCTTACCGCGCCCACTTCGGGAGCAAATGACGGAGTTCTCTTTTTCCAGTCACGGACCGATGCCGACGCGATGTCGCTCACCGGTTCCGGCGGCGATGTCATGCAGGGCATCGTTTATGCGCCGGATGCGGCTTTGACCCTCACCGGTTCGGGCAGCTTCTCCGCATCCCTGGATATCATCGTCGATTCTCTCACCGTCGCTGGAAGCGGATCGATCACAGACACGAATTACGCAGTAGTAACGAATTCCAATTCCCCCCTGGGAAGACTTGTGATGGTGGAGTAGCTATGTATAACTCGAGAAACCGCAATTGCAGCCGGTGGAGCTTCATCCCTCGTCTATTGGGCCGGGCGAGAAATGAAAAGGGACAGGCGCTTGTTGAACTTGCCCTCAGCTTTCCCATCCTGGTCATCATTTTTATGGGTGCAGCGGAGTTTGCCAGGGTGGTCTATGCCTCAATCGAGGTGTCAAACGCAGCCATGGCTGGTGTGTCGTATGGCGCCCAGAGTCCCACGACGGCGGGCGACACAACGGGAATTCAGAACGCAGTTGCAAACGACGCGCAGGACATCGCATTGGGCACCACTGCTGTATCGAAATCCTGCATTTGCTCTAACGGGGGCGCCTCGACTTGTTTGTCGACGGATTGCTCCGGCTCCAACATTGAGACGATCCTTACCGTTCAGACGCAAGCGACCATCGATCCGGGGGTTCATCTGCCGGGATTCGCAACAACCTACACGCTCCATGGCCAGGCGGTCCAGAAGGTTCTGCAGTGACGGGCAAGGATGACATCAAGCGGATTGGAGGCGACTGCATGTCCGAATTGCAAGCAGCGCTAAGTCGCCGCGGCTTTTGGCGGCCATCCCTGACCGGGCGAGCCGCAGCGCGCGGCAGGTCGGGAGTCCTCGGTGAAGAGGGTGCCACCCTTGTGGAGATGGCGCTCTGCTCATCAACTCTGCTTTGCATATTGTTTGGCATCATGGGGTTGTCCGCGGCGCTCTATGTCTACAGTTTCGTTTCCGATGCCTCCCGGGACGCGACCCGGTGGGCGATGGTCCGCGGTTCGCAATCCTGCAGCAACACTCCCAATTTGAATGACTGCAGCGCAACGTCGGCCGAGATTCAGGCGTATGTCCAGAGCATGGGATATCCGGGGCTCGTTGCGTCTAACCTGCAGGTAAGCACTAGCTGGCTCAGTGCAAGCGCGACTCAACCGACCACCTGGTCAAGTTGCACGGCGGGCACCTGCAATCGCCCCGGGAACGAGGTTCAGGTCCAGGTGACATACACGGTCAACATTCCACTTGTGGGAGTTCCGGCGTTCAATCTGACCAGTGCATCTGCAATGGTGATTGCTCAATAAGTGCGGCCTCCCCAACGCAGCGAGTGAACAGCGAACCACGGAGACGTCGGGCTTTCGACCGGGTTTGCGAAGATTCGCGAGCCTGGAATGAAGCCAGACTGAGTCCTCGAAGATACGGTCGAAGATCTGCCGTATCGCAATATTCTTTTCTGCTTGGCATATCATTCGTGAGTGTAGGGAACATCACGGTGGGCAGCACATCACAAATGGTGATTGCGCAATAGGCGTGGCGGCCTCCATAGCGGAGAATGAAAAAATGGCACCACGGAAACTCCGGGTTTACAACCGGGCTCGCGAAGACTTTCTGAGCCTGGAGATTGCTGTCGTAGACACGATGGCAGAGCCGTTGAAGAAACTGATCGAAGATCTCGCGGTTGAAGGCGGCGGAATCTGGCTGACGCCTTACCGAGGGATTCCGTCTGCGCCGGGGTTACCCCCCTTTGACGTGGTTTACCTGGATGAAGACCAGCGGGTCGCCCAGGCGGTGGAATCGTATCCGAGCCCCGAAATCAAACCACAGAACGCGCAAGCTGCGAGCGCCCTGGTTTTGCCCGCGCGCACGGTTTTCGCTGCGCAGGCCCTGGCCGGTGATCAACTCGAGTTTTGCGCTCTCGAGGACCCTGTTGTCACGGGAGTCCCAAACAAAGCTCGCGCCTCTGGACCCTCGTCGCAGCCATCGCATCCTGCAAATCAGAAGGAGGATCCTGGAGCGACGGATTCGAAGGACGGGCAAGGAAAGTCGCTCAAGTCTCGGTTTCTTCGCTGGCTGAGCCCCGAGGATTCGAGTCGCCGGAGTGGCAAGCGGCATCCTCTGCCGGGATTGGTCGCCTATCACTGGACCGGAGGCGCTCCAAAAGCTTACAGCGTGGGAGACATCAGTCGATCGGGATTTTATCTGCTCACAGAAGAACGCCCTTTCCCCGGAACCATCATGCTGATGACGTTGCAAATCGAAAGCTCCGATGGGGACAAGCCGGGAAACTCGATCGCCGTGCGCACGATGGTCATACGCTGGGGTGATGATGGCGTAGGATTTGCGTTTGTCTTCGCAATGTCTTCCGACTCAAAAAGCCGCGCAACTTCGCCCGAAAATGGAGCGGACAGAAAGTCAATGGAGCAGTTTCTCAAGCGGCTGAACCTGCCGATTATATAAAAGATCTGGCGAATTTATTATCGCGAGCAACTCGCGAATGGTGGTCTCTCAATAGTTCTGCGACATGGTTGAAGTTCGCGTCGTTCAAGACCTTTGTGGTTCTCCCCCTCATTGCGTCATCTGCTTTAGAGCAGTTTCTGTAATAGTGTAGACTTGCTATTGGCGAGACTCTGCGACAAGTGAATCGATGGCGAAGCCATATGGGGATGACCTGCGCCGTAAATTTCTGTTGGCCTATGATCAAGGCGAGGAAACGCTGGAAGAACTTGCGGATCGTTTCCTGGTGAGCGTTGGCTGGGCGAAGAAGATTTCCGCGCAACGGAAGCGTAATGGGCAGGCCGAGCGGGTACCGCATCAACCGGGGCGTAAGTGGCGGGCCGGTGCCGAAACGCAGCGTCAGGTAATGGATTGGGTGGTATCGAAGCCCGATCTGACGCTGGCTCAACTGCAGGCCAAGTTGCACAGCGAGTCGGGCATTTCGCTTAGCCTGGGGCGGATCTGGCATTTGTTGAAAAAGTTGGGTCTGCGGCTGAAAAAAAGTCACTCCACGCGGTCGAGCGGGACACCGAAGCCAACCGCAAGCGACGCGAAGAGTTCGCGGCGCGTCTCCAGTCGATCACACCGGAGCGGCTGATTTTCCTGGACGAGAGCGGTGTCACTACCTCGATGACGCGGCTCTACGCGCGAGGCACGGGAGGCAGACGCATCCATGAGGCGACGCCTGGCGGCCATTGGAAAATCATGACGATTCTGGGCGCCATGAGCCTGAGCGGCATGATCGCAACGATGACCATCGAGGAGCCCACCGACAGCGATATTTTCCTCGCCTACGTCGAACATCTGCTGTGCCCGGTACTGAAGTCCGGCGACGTTGTGGTGATGGACAACCTGAGCGCGCACAAGGTGCCCGCGGTGCGCGAATGGATCGAAAAAGCAGGTGCGGAGGTGCTCTATCTGCCGCCCTATTCTCCCGATCTGAACCCTATCGAAAAGGCTTGGGCAAAACTCAAACAAATGCTTCGCGCGGCCAAAGCACGAACCAAAGAAACACTGGATCAGGCCATAACCGAGGCTCTGCCGTGCATCACTCCCGCCAATGCGCAGGCCTGGTTCGGACTCGCAATTAACGGTCTACAGTAAAACAGAAAATGCTCTAGCTCTCGGGATTCCCACATAACCCTGCGGCGATTCACAAGCTGGTTCCGGCTCCGATTCGGCCTACACTTTGAGGTATGGCCACCATCTCCAATGTCAGTCTCGATACGGGACTGCCCGCCAACGTAGACGCTGAAAAGACGATCCTCGGCGCGATTCTGCTGGACAATGCCGCTCACTCCGAAGCTGCCGAAAAGCTGGAATCGGAAGACTTTTCGCTGGACTCGCACAAGCGCATCTTCCTGCGCATGACCGAGCTGATGAACGCGCAGCGCGCCGTTGACATTGTGACCCTGGCCAACGAGCTCTCCCGCTACAAGGAGATTGAGTCGGTGGGCGGGGTGGCTTACCTGGCCTCGCTGACTGAGGGTTTGCCGCTGCGCCCGGTGATCGAGGAGTACATCCGGATCGTCAAGGACAAGAGCCTGCTGCGGCGGCTGATGATGATCTGTTCGGCGGCGATTGCGCGGGCAGCCGACCAGAGCGAGACGGCCCTCGAGGTGCTGGGCGCGGCCGAGATGGAACTGCTGCAGGCCAGCGAGAGAGGCATCACGCACGGCCTGCAGCCGCTTGACCAGATTGTGGCGAACTCGTTCGGCACCATCGACAATCTCTACAAGGAAAGCCGGGAGGTGACGGGGCTGAGAACCTGGTATGACGACCTCGACCGGCTGACCAGCGGGCTGCAAAAAGGAGAACTCATCATCATTGCCGCGCGCCCTTCAATGGGAAAGACGGCGCTGGCCATCAATCTTGCACAGAACGCGGCAATACGGGGGCAGGCCAAGGTCGCTGTTTTCAGCCTTGAAATGAGCAAGGAATCACTGCTGCGGCGCATGCTGGCTTCGCAGGCCGGAGTGGATCAGCGGAAACTGCAAACCGGCTTTCTGGGCAAGGAAGACCAGGGCAAGCTGCAGCACGCCCTGGAGCAACTGGTCGAGTCGCACATTTTCATCGACGATACGGCGGGGAGTTCGCTGGCCGAGATGCGCGCCAAGGCGCGGCGGCTGCGGCAAACTGCGGGCGGACTTGACCTGGTGGTGGTGGACTATCTGCAACTGATGTCGGCCACTCTGCCTTCGGCGGGCGGCAAGCGCTATGAGAATCGCACCCAGGAGGTATCGGCCATCTCGCGGGGGCTGAAGGCGCTGGCCAAAGAGCTAGACGTGCCGGTGATAGCGCTCTCCCAGCTCAGCCGTGCCAGCGAGCGCCGCGGAGAAGACAAGCGGCCCATGCTCAGCGATTTGCGGGAATCCGGCTCCATTGAACAGGATGCCGATGTGGTGGCCTTCATTCACCGCGAGGCGTATTACAACCGCAACGAGGAGATGTCGGAGGCCGACAAGGCCAAGTCGGAAATCATCATCGCGAAGCAGCGCAACGGCCCGACAGACACCATTCAGCTCTACTTCAATTCGAGCCTGACGCGCTTTGATTCGATCGACTCCTCGCACGGGGACTAAAACGAAGCCTCATGTTTGGTTGAGGATGAGGGCTACGCGGCCGGCGATCAGGTCGTTGGGAGTCTCGTCGGGACCTGGCTCGATCAGTTCCACCGGGAAGGCGATGTTGTGCGGGCGCAGGACGAGGCGGCCGGCGAGGAAATCGACATAGCGCAGCATCAAATGGCCTCGATCGCGCACCGCGTAGAGGGTGAGCCGGCGGGAGCGGTAGGGCACGAGCGAGTTGTAATGACGATCGATGACGACCAGGGCTTCCGGCAGGACAAGAGGGTCCATGGGCAGGGCGTCGGCGGGCGGGATGCGGATCGCGACGAAACGCTGCCAGGCGCCCCGCACTGCCGTGGTCCGTGCGCGGATCGGACGGAACAAGCCTGGAGGCAAATGAAGGATGGACTGCGCCGTCGTGGGCCGTATGAACGGCTCGAACAATGCGGCCGCGTGAGAAACGACGGGAACGGGGCTGATCTCTCCATCAGCGGGGCGCTCTGCATCGTTTTTCGAGGGCAGCAGGTCGACTGCGGCGATGTGCTGCGCGGTCAGGATGCGATCCATGGCGTTGAGGGAGAGTTGCCCTTTTTTGCGGAGAAAATTGGAGAGATGAGACTGGCCGAAGCCCGTTTCCCGTGAGAGAAGGGAGACGCTTAACGTGCCTCGCTCGATTCTGCGGACCAACTCCAGGCGAAGATGCTCATGCATCTGGGCAAGATTCATGTGTGGAAAATCCGCCGCCACAAATGGAGAAAAACAGTCTCTATTCGCTTGCAGCAATACGATTTGCGCCGATTTCCCAACATAGTGATGAGTTCGGCCTGTGTAGGAAAGCGCGGGGAAGTAATGATGCCCGAACAGATTGACGCCCCATGCGCCAACTTCTAGATTGGCATTACTTTATCTCGCACTGCTTTGTGGAGAATTCTGGAGGAAACGCGCGATTGGCGCAACCTTACGAGGGTTGTAGTACGCCCTCTTCGGTAACTGAATTCAGATCCGGTGTAAATCCATCCGGCCATTTTCGTTTCGTGCGCCGAAAGGGCGTGGACGGCAGAAGCAATGCGGGAAGATTCCAGAATCTGTGCTCGATTGACATGAGAAAGAACGAGAGAAGACAGGCGGCGATCCCTCACCAGGACATGAGAATCCTGGGTAGCCTTGCCTGGTTCTCCTTACCCCGCCACAGCACCACAATTCAACAAAAACGGCGGGTAAGTGGGCTTTTACGGAGAATCCGTCATGGAAACGTGCGTGCAATTGAAAGTTTGCGAGGGCTGCGGTTGTCTTTGGTACCGCACACAGGCCCAACAGGAGAATGTTTACTGCAGGCAATGTGAAACGAAGTTGAGAGCCTTTCCGTCGCCGGAGAGCCGCAAACGGCGGGGGCGCCCGGGCCGGAAGCCGTTGATCAACGTCTGGGCTGTGGCTATGGAAGATGGAGGTGCGGCATGAGTGCAGCTCTCCAGTTGCCTGTTATATGGGGCGTGGGCAGGCCGCAGATCATCTACTCTTTGCAGGCCGGTGCAGAGCCGCAAAGACAGGCAGCAGGACCCTGGGCGAAAGCGGCTGAATCGACTCCGGAGAAAGCGCCGGTCGTCAGCCTGGCGTTCTACCGGAAACATACCGAGAAAATGCTACGCCGGTATCTCTACGCCTCCATGCAGGTGGGGAGAGCGCCGTCTATCCTGGGCGATCCGGTGGGGCGGGGCTGGGTTTCAAGCCGGCCGGTGCGCACATTTGAGGATGCGGTGATTTTTGTCCTCGATGTGGAGAAATGCCTGAATGAGCTTGGACCGCTGGACCGCCGGATGTTGAGCCGGATCGTTCTGCAGGAATATACGCAGGCCGAAACGGCAAGCTTGTTGGGAATGAGCGTTCGCACCGTCTGCACCAGATTTCCCAAGGCGGTGGATCGATTGACCGAGAAGTTGTTGAGTGCCGGGATCCTCGTCCTACCGCATTGATCACATTCACTCCGCATAGCAAGAAGGGAGCGCCAAAGCGCTCCCTTCTTGCTATGCGGAGTGATCTAGCTAAAACCGGATGCATAAATGGAGTTTTGAAAGGGCACGGCTTCAGCCGTGCTGTCAGAGACGCATAGAATCCGGGGCTTTAGCCCCTGAGGGAAGCTCCCTCGCTCGTCGAGCCGCATTTATGCAACCAGCTCTAGTACTACTGTGTTATAAATTTGGTACCACACTGAAAGAATTCCGGTATCTTTGTGCCGGGATGGTTGTAGCTTGTCTGCATGAGCGCCAGGACGGAAACTTCAGGCGCCCGGCAGCAACGGCTGACGAGCTATCTTGATCGTCTGGCAGAAGCTGCCGGGCACGCGGATCGTGCTGTTCCACTCAAGCTATACTGCACCGGTCTTTTGCTGCCGGGAGAGCGCAAGTCAGTCGAGCCGATGGCGGCGCGGCTGGCTCCGGACAACATCGGGCGCATGCATCAGTCGCTGCATCATGTGGTGGCCGATGCTGCTTGGAGTGATGAGGCCCTGTTGGGCTGCGCGCGCGACTATGCGCTGGCGGCGATGATCAAAACCAGCCCTGTTGCAGCCTGGATCGTCGACGATACCGGCCTGCCGAAAAAGGGCACCCATTCGGTGGGCGTTGCGCGGCAGTATTGCGGGCAGACAGGCAAGCAGGATAACTGCCAGGTGGCCGTCAGCCTGTCGGTGGCCACATGGACAGCGAGTCTGCCCGTTGCCTACCGTTTATATCTGCCGGAACGGTGGGTCAACGACAGCCTGCTTAAGCATCAGGCCAAGATTCCGAATGACATTGTTTTTCAGACCAAGTTGGAGATCGCGCTCGGCCAAATCCGTCAGGCCATTGCTGACGGAATTCCCCAGGGAACCGTGCTAGCCGACCCGGCTTACGGCAACGATACGGGCTTTCGTCAAGCCGTAGCAAAACTGGAACTGGGCTATGTGCTGGGCATCCAAAGCACCACCACCGTCTGGCCGCCGGGAACACAGCCTCTGCCCGCACCCGAATACGCAGGCCGCGGCCGGCCAGCCAACCGCGTGCGCCGCGATGCGGAACATGCACCGCTATCAGCCAAGCAACTGGCACTGACGTTGCCGTCAAAAGCCTGGAAATCCGTCACCTGGAGGGAAGGTACACGGCATCCTCTGCGCTCCCGCTTCGCTGCCGTCCGCATTCGCCCTGCACATCGCGACCACAAGCTGCAGCAATCGCGAGAGCAGGAGTGGCTGCTGATCGAGTGGCCCCGGAGCGAAACCGAACCGCGTAAATACTGGTTGTCGAACCTGGCGGAAAACGTCCGATTGCGCGACCTGGTCGCTCACGCGAAACAACGCTGGATCATCGAGCGCGATTATGAAGAACTGAAACAGGAACTCGGGCTGGGACACTTCGAAGGCCGTGGCTGGCGCGGTTTTCATCATCACGCCACACTCTGTATAGCCGCCTATGGCTTCTTGGTGGCTGAGCGGAGTCGCTTTTCCCCCTCGGTCCGCGGCGGCCATCTTGGACTATCAGTCTCCGAACTCCCGCCCGACTTCCAGCCCAGAGGTTCGCATCCGGCCTGAACGGCACAACCCGCACTCCATCGCTACATTACGCATCATCCTGGCCCGGTCTCTACTCCGCGAACTCTGTCGATGCCCTTTCTGCGGCGTCCAGAGCTTATAACACAGTAGTACTAGTGTGGTGTCTTGAAAGTTCGTTGCATAAATCGAAGTTCCTAACGGCAGGCTCTTCGACTCGTCCGCCGCGGCGGACTCGCTTGACAGGGGATTCTTGATCCGAACTTTAGAGACGCCACATTAGTGCATCGCTCCGCCGCCGGCGCCCTGGCCGGGACGGTTCTTGCTGAGCAAAAAAGCGAGCACGATGAGGATTGTCGACATCCAGGAGAGCTCCATGTAGACGTCCTGGTAGCCCTGCATCTGCGCCTGCTGGTTGAGCTGGTTGTAGATGGATGGCCAGAGCCATGCTGTTGCCGTTCGGATCGCCGAAGGCATTGCCGAAAAAGCCGGAGAGCGCGTTGACATGCTGCTGGATAGGCGATCGAGGCCGACGTCATGGCGCTTTGTAGGTGCTGTCGATGCCACATCGCCCGACTGGTGACCTGCGGCGTTGGTGATGGCGATGAGGATGCTGCCGCCGATGTTGCGCGCAAAGTTGATGAGGCCGGCGACCTGATTGCTCTCTTCCTTGGGCATGCCCACATACGCCGCGGTGGTGATGGAGATGAAGCAGAACGGCAGCGGAAGCATCTGCACGACGCGCAGCCAGGATGCCTGGGCGAAGCTCATCTGCAGCGTGGTGACCTCCGCCGCGATAGCGGAACGTGAAGACGAACAGGATGAATCCGACAGACGGCGAGGGTGCGCGCGGAGATTTTGCCGGTGGCGAAGCCGGCCAGCGGCATCATCGACCAGCAGCGCGACGCCGCCCGCGGTCAGCGCCAGTCCGGCGGTGGTCGCGGTGTAGCCGAGCAACTGCTGCATGAACTGCGGCTGCAGGACGGTGTTGGCGTTGAGCACGCCGCCGACCAGCATCATGAGGAAGCAGCAGATGGCGAAGTTTTTGATAGCGGAAGAGCTTGAGGTTGATCAGCGGATTCTTTTGCCGCCACTCCCAGACGATGAGGCCGATGATGCCGGTGACAAAGAGCACGACGAAGAAGCGGATGAAGTTGGAGGAGAACCAGTCGTTCTCTTCGCCCTTGTCGAGCATGATCTGCAGGCCGCCCATGGCGAGGGTGAGGAAGGCGAGGCCGACGTAATCCATATTGCGGAGACTTGGACGGATCGGCCTTGATCCATGGCGGATCGTCGACCAGGCGGGTGACCAGGATGAAGCGCAACGATGCCGACGGGAATGTTGATGAAGAAGATCCAGCGCCATGAGAAGTTGTCGGTGATCCAGCCACCGAGGGTGGGGCCGATGGAAGGCGCGAGCACGGCGACGAGGCCGTAGAGCGCAAAGGCCTGGCCGCGCTTCTGAGGCTCGAAAGGAGTCGGCCATGATGGCCTGGGCCATGGGCTGCATGCCGCCGCCGCCTGCTCCCTGGATCACGCGGAAAATCAGCAGCATGGGCAGCGTGGGCGCCGCGCCGCAGAGAAAGCTGGCGATGGTGAAGATGGTGATGCAGAGGACGAAGAAGTTGCGCCGGCCCATGACGCTCGAAGCCCATCCGCCGAGGGGCAGGACGATGGCGTTCGAGACGAGGTAGCTGGTGAGGACCCACGTTCCCTCGTCGGTGCTGGCGCCCAGGCTGCCGGCAATGTGGGGCAGGGCCACATTGGCGATGGACGTGTCGAGCACCTCCATAAAGGCCGCGAGCGCCACGGTCATGGCAATCAGCCATGGATTGACGCGCGGCTTCCATTGCGCATGCAAATCCGGAGCCGGATTGCTCACCGTGATGGCAGGCCGGCCTGTCGCAGCCGGACGTATAGGTCTGGTATCGGCCAAAAACTGCTCTCCTTAAGTCTCACTGCGAGTTCGTCTTACCGCTGAGGGAAGCTGCGACATGCCGCAATCAGAGAAGGCGCGCCGCAGCTATCGCTGGTTTCGGGTCCTCATGAATTTGGCATACGCAGACTTAGATTCTACTGTGTGTGACCGGGGTTCACGGATTCTGGGACGCGGGTCAGTTTGAAGGGGTTCGGGCTTTAGGTGTTCGGGCTTTGGAGGCTGCGCAAAAAGGGAGAATAGCGGAGAATAGGCGTCAAAGCGTCCCGAGGGGGCTAAAAGCCCACCCTTTGTTTTGTTGCGTTCACTGCACGACTGATGAAGTCGTGCCCTTTCAAAACAGGCCAAATTAGGACAGTACCCAAAGCCGCCTGACGTTGTGCCTTTCCGGCGTGATCCGTCATCCTAAGGGAGAGGAGATCTCGGAATGAGCCAGAACACACAAACCGTTACCGCCGCAGCGGCGGGGACCGTTCGCCTGGGGGATTGCACAGTCAACCGCCTGGGATATGGAGCCATGCGCATCACGGGCAAGGGCATCTGGGGACCACCGGAGAATCGCGAAGCGGCGCTCGCCACTTTGCGCCGCGCAGTGGAGCTTGACGTCAACTTCATTGACACGGCTGACTCCTACGGCCCCTTTGTGTCGGAAGAACTGATCGCCGAGGCGCTGTCGCCCTATCCGCCGGGCCTGGTGATCGCCACCAAAGGCGGATGGGAGCGAGTAGGCCCCGGACAATGGGTACACAATGCGACGCCCCGGCAACTTGAAGCTGCCGTGGAAGGCAGCCTGAAGAGGCTGCACCTGCAACGGATCGACGTCTACCAGTTGCACATTCCTGACCCTGCGGTGTCGTTTGACGCGTCGATGGAGACACTGGCCCGGCTGCAGCAGCAAGGAAAGATCCGTCACATTGGACTATCGAACGTGACCCTGGAGCATGTGGAGCGGGCACGCAAGATCGTGCCGATTGTTTCAGTACAGAATCGATACAGCTTTGCGGACCGCGAGTGGGACTACCTGTTGAATCATTGCGAGAAGAACGGAATTGCCTTCATTCCGTGGGCGCCGCTGGGGCAGAACCGGCAGGCAAATGAAGTGTTGGAGAGGGCCGCGAAGAAACTTGGCGCCACTCCGCTGCAGGTCGCGCTGGCCTGGCTCTTGCGGCGGTCCCCCGTCAATCTTCCGATTCCGGGAACATCGTCGCCGGCGCACCTGGAGGAGAACACTGCCGCCGCAGGGCTCAAGCTGCCGGACGAAATATTCAACGAACTGTCGGCCGTGAGTTCACCGCATGCCGTGCTGAGGTGAAACTCGCTCAGCATCGGGCTCAATGGCGTCGATTTACGGCTGCGTCTGTACGGTTCGCCTGCCCGCTCGCAGCGCAATCGCGCCGAGCAGAGCGATTACGGCAATCAGCACCGCCCAGAGAAGCGCTGGGTGCTTCTCGGTGAATGGCCGCTCATCGGGGCGGGGCTGGTATGCCGGGTTGGGCTGTTCCGGTCCCGCTGTTGCCTCCACCGCATCGGCTCTCTTCGCAAACAGCCTCGCATAATCGTAGCGTGGCGACGACAGCGCCGGATCCCCGTAATACAGCGTGTAGTGGGCACCGGTGGCAGCCTCGAAGCAGAAATCGCGTTGCAGCATTTCAAGTCGAACCGACTTCAATGTCAACGGAACGTCGTCACCGTTATCAATGGTAATGGTCCACTTTGCCGGCGTTGCGAAACCCGTTTGCGGCGCTTCGAGAGACAGCCGTTCCTCGTCGATGCGATGGCCGCTTTGCTCGCTGTGAACACGGAGCAGATTTCCGGCAGAGGAAACCGTCTGTGGAGGTTCTGTTTCTTCGGCAGGCGGTTGCGAAATCGCCGCCACGGAAACTCGGACGTCGCGGCTGAAAGAGCGCAGGTGTCGCACCCGGAACAGTCACGATTTGATCGACGGGTACATGGGCCGGCACCGTGAATTCCACCACCGAAGAATGGTTCTTCTCGATCACGCTCGATGTTTCAGCGACGGTGACATAGCGCGGTTGGCTGGCGGGCAGGCGCGTCACCCACAACCCTGTGATGCTCTCCGGCGCAAGCGGGCCGGCGATGTGGAAATGCAGATAGCGGAAGTCCGATTGAGGCAAATGGAGAACGGTGCTCCGGCCCAACCTCTGGCGGGTGAGATCGAAGATCGTGAATGTTCCCAGCTTTGTCTCTGCAGCGGAGGACTGTGTCTGGCTGCCGTATACAGTGACCGTGGCGATGAAGTTCTGGCCCGTGACCGCAAGCTGGATGTCGCTGTAAGGCGCGTCGGGCATGGCGGCATCAAAGGCGGTCTGTCCGGCGCGCTGCCCAAGGTTGAGCGGCACGATGGACTTCTCTGCAGCCTCGACTGGAGCCGCCACCTGGATGATGTACGGCGTTTCCGCCTCGTCGCGGTACAGACGAAGGTCGGCAAGCTGCGGGGCAGCGTGGGCAAAGATTGCCGGATCAACAACCAGGCATGTTTGCGCGGGCTGTTGCGGCGTGTTCTGGATCGGGCGCTGGTAGCGAAAATACTTGATCTCGGGCGACGCGGCAGCAAGAGCAAGAAGCAGGGCGGCTGTTCTCAGCTTCATGAAGGCCGCCGGTCGAGATGGTCTGGGCCGTCTAAATGCCCGGGGCCGTCTAAATGCCCGGGGCCGTCAAGATGCTCGGGTCCGCGCAGGTTGAGCCAGTCGCGCTGATAGACGAAGCTGACGCCGAGCAGCAAGGCTCCGAGCCCGAGGAAGCTCAGGATGCGGTAGCCCTGGCTCAGTTCGCTCACATCCACGAGAAAGACTTTTGCGACAGAGACAGCCAGCAAAACCAGCGCCTGCCAGCGCAGGAACGCCGAGCGGCGCCAGAAACCGGCGGCCAGCAGAATGGCGCCGAACACCATGAACCACGCAGAGTAGGTGAACTGCGCAACCATCTGGTATTCGTGATAAAGCCTCCAATCACTGTGCCGGCGAAGGTCCATCCAGTAGCCGTGAATTTCAAGGCTGATGGAAAGCAGGATGAGCGCATTCACAGCCAGCACGGCCCACGCGGTGAGGGCGGGCCAGGAACGCGAGTATTCCGGGTCTGTGTCAACCTTTGCATTCGTGGCCACCCAGGCAACGAAGATGAAAACCGCAATGGCAAAGAGATAGGTCGCGAAGCGCTGGTTGAACAGCGGCGTTGTTGAGGCAGGTGGGTTTACGGTGAGCAGCGCGACCAATCCGAACACGAGGCAGATCAGAGCCAGCACGCGCAACAGCACCGAGCGGATGCGGCTGGCCACCCAGAGCAGGGCCGCGCCTTCGGCCAGCCAGCCGATCGTCAGCCATCTGCCGTGGGCTTTGAGAGGGATGGCGATGGTGAGGAACACGACGGCCGCGGTGAGATGCAGCGCCGAGAGCACCGTTGGACTCTGGTGCAATACTCCCTGTGCCGGCAGGCGGAGCAGCAGCAGATAGAACGCGGCGAAACCAACTGCCAGCCACGGTCCGGCCCAATCGGCGCCCGCTCCTTCAGTGATGGCATAAAACCCGATGAATCCGAGGGCAGCGTTGGCAACGGGAAGCAGAACGAGCGCCAGCGTATCCCAGCCGGAGAGGGGCGCCTGGTCTTCGAGTTTCAGCCGAACCAGGCGCGGAGCGAAGGCAAAGATGAGGAAGAAACACGCGAGGAAGAAGGCGGTGCGGCCCGATTGCGCGTCGGAATAGTACCCAGACCACCAGCCGGCGAACATGAACACCGTGCCGGTGAAGGCTGCAAACAGCAGACGCGACCAGGGCCGCAGCAGCACCAATGCCAGCACCGCAACGTCCAGCAGCAGTACGTAGCTGAACAGGGTGACTTCGTGATTCTCTCCGGTTGAAACCAGGATCGGCGTGCTGAATCCGCCGACGATCGCATAGAGAGCCAGAAGTTCCGCATCCTGCACCCACGCCATGTAGCCATTGAATGCCGTGACCAGAATCATGGCTGCAAAGGCCGCACCCGCAGGCACCAGATGGAAAAACGAGAACGCAGCCCACAGCGAAAGGTAAAGAATTCCGCTGCCCACCGCTTTCAGCGAATAAGAAAACGCCGCAAACCCGTGGCTGCGAAAGCGTTCTGACCAGGCGATTAGAGCCGCTCCCGCAATGAGCCCGATCAAGACCCTGCCCAGCGGCCCGATCCAGTGATTGTCGATGGCCAGCTTGAGGAACCACGCCATCCCGATCAGCACGGCCAGGATGCCGACGCGATTGAACCACTGCGAGCCGATTCGGCTCTCCAGCGAACGCGCGTCTGCCGGTTTGCCTGGTATCGAGGAACTGAAGATCGGGGGCGCAGCCGGGCTCGGAGCCATTGCCGGGGGGCGTACAGGCGCCTGTTCGTGTTCACGTGGGGGCGTTGCGTAAACCGGAGGTATTGTCGGAAACGCCGCTGCCGATTCTGCGGCAGGCTCAGCAGCGGGCCGCATCTCTGCCTGCTCCAGGACGATGCCGCGGGCGCGCAACGCCTCTTCAAGCCGGTGCACTCGCGCGCGCAGTTCGGCGACCTGATCTTCAAGACTGCCGGAGAGGTCAGGGCTCATTGCCGTCCACTGTACAGCACCCGTGCCGGCATTTCCAGCCCGGCGAGAGGCAACTCTGCCGGCTGCTGTTTTTCTCCTTGACAGCTTAGGGGAGAGGGGCTACACTCCTGATCAACTTAGGAGGGCGAGTGAGCGACCAAGCCCAACTTCTTCCCGGCACTCTCGATCTCCTCATTCTGAGGGCGGTTTCGCTGGGGCCACTGCATGGGTATGGCGTCCTTTTGCGCATTGGGCAGATCTCAGGCAATGCCCTGTTGATCGAACAGGGTGCGCTGTACCCCGGCCTGTTTCGCCTCGTCCGCCAGGGACTGCTGAAAGCAAGCTGGGGCACATCGGAGAACAATCGCCGCGCCAAGTTTTACGAACTGACAACCGCGGGCCGCAAGCGTTTGCGGGAAGAAACCGAGAGTTGGAACCGTCTCGCAACGGCCATCGCATCCGCGCTGTCACAGCAACCGGAGGAAATATGAACTTCCTCGACTCGCTTCGCTTCCGCATCGCTACTCTGTTTGAGCGTTCACGAATCAACGCCGAGATGGAGGAGGAACTGCGCTCGCACATCGCACACCGCGCCGACGATCTGGAGCGCTCCGGAATGAATCGAGCCGAGGCAGAACGCCTTGCGCGCATCGAGTTTGGCGGCCGGGAGAAATACAAAGAAGAGATTCATGAGGCGCTCGGCGGCAGATTCTTTGCAACTCTGGTGCAGGATGTGCGGTTCGCCCTGCGCGTGTTGCGCAAGTCTCCCGGTTTCACCATTGCCGCGGTGTTCACGCTGGCGTTGGCCATTGGCGCCAACGCCGTGGTTTTCGGCCTGATGGATGGTTTGATTCTGCGCCCGCTGAACGTGCCGCAGCCGGAGAACCTGTATGGAACTCAATATGGGAGCAATCCGGCGTGGCAATCCTATCCAAACTATCTTGATCTGCGCGATCGCAATCGCAGCTTCGACGAGCTGGCAGCGTTTAACTTCGCCCTGGGTGCGGCTCTCGACACCGGGAAGGATGCAGTGGTTGCAAACGGCTTTGCAATCACGGGCAACTATTTCGACGTGCTGCACATTCATCCGTACCTGGGTCGGCTGTTGAACGCTTCAGATGAACACGGCAAGAACAGCGCTCCGTACCTGGTGCTCACCTACGCTTATTGGCACAGCCGTTTCCAGGACGATCGCAGTGTAGTGGGACGCACCGTTTTACTGAACAAGCATCCATACACAATCCTCGGCGTGACGCCGCCCGCGTTTCAGGGGACGCTTATCTTTGTCTCTCCCGAATTCTTCATGCCCATCGTGAATCAGGATCAATTAGGAGGGGGCGATTCGTACGACCGCAGCAATACCGGCGGGGTTTTTGAGTCGTTCGGACACTTGAAGCCGGGAGTGACTCCCACGCAGTCCATGACCGATGTAGACGCTGTGTGCGCCTACCTGGCAAAGACCTATCCAAGAGAGCTTGGCTTTAAGCACACGATCGTTTCCCGCGTTGGCCTCACTGGCTTCACCTCTGGAGTGAAGGCATTTGTGGCCGGATTAACTTTGCTGGCTGCACTGATTCTGCTGGCTGCATGCGCCAACCTGGGTGGGCTGTTCGCCGCTCGCGCCGCCGACCGCTCGCGTGAAGTGGCTCTGCGGCTGGCACTCGGTTCGAGCCGCAAACGCATCATGCGGCAGCTTTTGACGGAGGCCGTTTTGATTTCACTGGCAGGGGGCGGCGCCGGACTGTTGGGAAGCGTTGTGTTGTTGCGCCGGCTGAGCGTGTGGCAGCCCATTGCCGGTGCTCCGCTTCATCTGCCCGTTTATCCGGATGCAAAGTTGTATTGGTTCGCCCTGGCCCTGGCCGTGGTGAGCGGGCTGCTCTTTGGCATAGTTCCCATTCGGCAAGTTCTCCGGGCCAATCCCTACGAGGTTGTGAAAGCCGGTTCCGGTGCGAGGATGGGGCGGCGCGTGACCGTGCGAGACGTATTGCTGGCGATCCAGATTGCCATCTGTGCCGTTCTCGTCACATCCTCACTGGTTGCAGTGCGCGGGCTGGCACGCTCGCTGCAGGCCAACTACGGCTTTGAGCCGCACAACACCATGTTGGCAGGCGTAAATCTGGCCATGGCCGGCTACAGCGGCGACAAGATCCCAGCGATGCAGAGGCGAATGATCGATGCGATGCGAACCATTCACGGCGTCGATGCCGTGGGATTGGTGAATGGTTATCCTCCGCTTGTCTATACCGCCGGGGAGAAAACCGGGGTATTCAAAAGCGATGCCACCGATCTGAAGGCATCGAATGCAGCCGCTATGCCCTTCCACTACGAGGTTTCTCCGGGATACTTTGCGGCAGCCGGCACGAGTTTGCTGGCGGGAAGAGACCTTTCGTGGAACGACGACAAAAACGCGCCCGCGGTGACCGTCATCAATCGAACTTTTGCCGGAAAAATGTTTGGCTCGGTGAACAGCGCCATCGGCAGCAACTACAAGCTGCAGGATGGAACCCGCGTCCAGGTGGTTGGGGTTGTCGAGGACGGAAAATACCAGGTGCTCACAGAAGATCAACAGCCTGCGATGTTTCTGCCATTTATGCAATCTCCGACGAGTTCGGCCTATCTTGTGGTGCGTTCAAAGCGCGATCCGGAGACGCTTGCCGCGGCCATGAGGAACAAGATTCGCGCACTGGACGCGGGGCTGCCGGCCGACACTGAAACCTGGAGCCGCCTGCTGGAAACGGTTCTTTTTCCGGCGCGAATGGCGACGATGGCGCTGGGAACGCTGGGAATGATGGGCGCGATGCTATCGATCACCGGCATCTTCGGCATGGCGGCGTACTCGGTGAGCAGGCGCCGCCGCGAGTTGGGCATTCGGGTTGCCCTCGGCGCACAGCGGACCGAAGTGCTGATGGCGGCGCTGGGACGCGCGGTGAAATTGTTGACGATTGGGTCTGCTGCGGGGTTGATCCTCGGGCTTCTGGCGAGCCGGGTGCTGGCTTCCATTGTGTACCAGGCGACTCCACGCGATCCTCTGGTCCTGGGCGGGGTGGTTCTGGCGATGGCCTTACTGGGGTTGCTGGCAACGTGGATTCCGGCGCAACGCGCACTGTCGGTCGATCCGTTGATCCTGCTGCGCGAGGAGTGAAATGGGGTTCGTTCTGTGAACGGGCATGACTGAACAGGTTGCGGAGAAGGGCCGAATTTCGCACGAAAATGGTGAAAAGCTTGCGTCCAGGGCGAAAACCCCGATGGATTGTGCAGGCTCTATGTGGGGGTTGAGACCGCCCCGTCCCTCCGCATTGAGTTTTTCGGCACTGTGAAGTCGTGCCCATTCTCAAAGCATGGGTCTTTCTGCAGCCTTTAATTGTGGCGAAGGGCGCTCGACGCGCGCGACTAAAGGTGATTGATCAGCGACGCGATGCAGGCTGCGCCAAACCCGTTGTCGATGTTGACCACCGAAACATTGGGTGAGCAGGAATTCAACATGCCCAGCAGCGCGGCCACGCCTCCGAATGAAGCGCCATAGCCAACGCTGGTGGGAACCGCCACCACCGGCGCATTTACGAGTCCTGCGACAACCGTGGGCAACGCGCCTTCCATTCCGGCGCACACAACCAGCACGCGCGCCGTCTGCAGGGATTGTTTTTGCGCCAGAAGCCGGTGAATTCCTGCTACGCCCACATCCGCGATCAGTTCGGTTGTGTTGCCCATCAGGCGCGCTGTCACCGTCGCTTCCTCGGCCACGGGCAGGTCGCTGGTGCCTGCGCAAACCACGCAGACCGTCCCTTTTCCGGGCGCTGCAGCAGTCTGCGTCAGCGTGATGGCTCGCGCCGTCTCGTGATACTCCGCGCGTGGCTCGACCGCAGCCACCGCATCATAAGCTTCGCGCGAGGCGCGCGTGGCCAGCACATTGCCGCCGGCCTGAGCCATGTGCGAGAAAATTTGCGCCACCTGGGACGCGGTCTTTCCTGCGGAGAAAATCACCTCGGGCATGCCCGTGCGCAGCGCGCGATGATGATCAAGCTTGGCGAATCCCAGGTCCTCGAAAGGCAAATCGCGCAGCCGGTCGAGCGCTTCATCCACGCTGGCGTGGCCCTGGCGCACTTCATTCAAAAGCGTCTCGATCTGATGACGGTCCACTAGTGCGTCTCCTTGATTGATGAGTAGATCCGCATCGCTTCCTGCATCACCCGTTTGAGAGGAACTGCGTGTTTCGCTGCCAGTTGGCGGCAATCTTCATACTCAGGTGATGCATTCGCCACATCGCCTGAGGGCCACCGCGCCACTTTGATGCGCACCGCACCCCATGGGGTCTCGACCGCAACAAATTCGCGCGCCAGCGAGGCCTTGTTCTCGATTCGCCAGTGCATTCCAATGGTGGTCGTTTCGCGAAAGAGGAGATCGCGCAGCGCCTGCACCAGTTCCGGACGGCAGAGGACGGTAAGCTGGACGCCGGTGCGGCCCTTCTTCATCTGCACCGCGACCCGAACCACATCCCACGCGCCCGCCTCGAGCAGCAGCTCGCTCACGTAGGCCAGCAACTGCGGGCTGGAGTCGTCGATCACCGTCTCAATCACCGCGATCGGCTCGACTGCTTCCTGCGCGCCTTCCTGCTCACCGATCAGCAGGCGCACTAAATTCGGCTGGCCCGGTGTGTCGCGCCCACCCGCACCATAGCCCGACGCCACGATCCGCATGGCCGGCAATGGCGCATACTGCACATCGAGCATGCGCAAAATCGCCGCGCCCGTCGGCGTCACCCGCTCCATCGGCGGGCCTGCAGCGTACACCGGCGCATCGCCTAGCAGAGCCAGCGTGGCCGGCGCGGGAACAGGTAGCGTGCCATGTGCGCACTCTACGGTTCCGCTGCCCACATTCAACGAGGATGCCATCCAGCGGTCCACACCGAGCGCCGCGCAGCCCGCGGCCGCGCACACGATATCGACGATCGTGTCGACCGCGCCTACCTCGTGAAAGTGAACCTTCTCGATCGGAATGTCATGAATGGCGGCTTCCGCTTCGCCCAGCAGCTTGAAAGCGCGGCTGGCCCGTTGCTTCACCGACTCATCAAGCGGGGCTGCCTCGATGATCGCAAGAATCTCGGACAGTGGGCGATGATGCTCATGGGTGTGCGGGGCAGGCGCTGCCTGCGGCTGGTGAGAGTGCTCTGCGTGAGAGTGCGGCTCATGCGTGTGCGGCTCATGAGTGTGTGAATGCGAATGCGAGTCATGCGTATGTTCGTGGCCGTGGGGTTCTTCTGATCCCTGATTCCTGATCCCTGTTCCCTGTGTCACCACGTCGACTTTTGTTCCGGCGAGGCCGCCGCGGCTCACCTTGTGCATCTCGAGGCACGCGCCTACGTGCAGCGCGGCCGCAGTCGCCTGCAGGCTGTCAAAGGGAGCGCCTGCATCCACCAGCGCGCCGAGCAGCATGTCCCCGCTAATGCCGGAAAAACACTCCAGATATCCAATTCGCACGAGGGTGATTCTATAGCAAACGAGCGGGGAGCTATATCGCGAACACTGATCGTTGGGGCGATCGCATGACGGCATCTATCGAGGAAGCCGGTTCTTTTCGAGCTTCAATGCGCGGCGAACGTCCCGGAGGGACGGCAGGAAAATAGCCCAGGACAAGTCCGCCGCTACGGACGCAGTCCTGGGAACGCGCGCCGTAAAGGTAGACGAGCCCCGTAGGGGCGGCGCGAACCCAAATCTCTGCCTTGCCGGCGCTGTTCATGCGATTGCCCTGCGCTGAACGTCCCCTAGGCCCCGCGCCGCGTCAGGATCTCGATGGGCAGCACCGCGTTCAGTGATCCTGAACGGAACCCCGCGCAGTCCAGCGTCACATATTGGAAGCCGGCCTTGCGCAGAGCCGCGGTGATCGCGTCCAGCATCTCCATGGTCAGCGCACGCGGCAACTCGGTGCGTGCAATCTCCACGCGCGCCAGCTCTCCGTGGTGGCGCACGCGAAACTCGCGAAAGCCCAACTGCCGCAAGCTCTCCTCGCCGCGCTCGACCTGTTCCAGCACCTCGCGAGTCACGGTACGTCCATACTCCACGCGAGACGACAGGCACGGCGCTGCCGGACGGTCCCATAGGGTATAGCCGGCGGCCTTGGCCAGTGCGCGAATCTCCTGCTTGGTCAGCCCAACCTCGGCCAGTGGCGCCAGCACCGCGTGTTCCTCGGCTGCGCGCTGTCCAGGGCGGTAATCGCGCCGATCGTCAGCATTCATCCCATACGCAATGTGGAGAAAGCCCAGCTCAGCACCAAGCGCCTTCATGCCTTCAAAGAGCTCGGTTTTGCAGTGGAAGCATCGATTGGCATCGTTGCGCTGGTATTCAGGCTTGTCCAGCTCTTCGGTCTGAATCACCCGCAGCGGCATGTGCAGCGATTCCGCAAAGGCGCGGGCCTGTTCCATGTCGCGGCGAGCCAGGCTTGGGGAGTCTGCCAGCACGGCCAGCATGCGGTCGCCGAGCACGCGATGCGCTGTCGCCGCCAGATAAGCGGAGTCCACGCCACCGGAGTACGCCACCATCACACTGCCCAAATCGCGCAGCTGCGCTTCGAGTGCGTTGAGCCTCGATTCCGCGTTTTCAGCGCCTGGCACGGTGGTTTGCGCGTTCGCCGCCATAGCTGCGATTATACCGCGCCCGCAACTTGCTGGGGCTGCGCTGGTTCCGGCCAAATCAGGCAACGATGCGGTATACTCCGGACGCAACCACTAATCAGGGGGTACGCTCGATGGGTTTTAATGCAATTTGCAAGTGGGCAGGGGCCGGCGTGTTGGCGCTGGCGGTAATGGCATCTCCGGCGCGCACCTTGGCGCAGGCCGGCGACACCGTGCTGAAACCGGCGGATACGCAAAAGCTGCTTCCTTCCGCGGTGTATTACAAAGCTCAATCGGCTCCCACCCAGTTGCGCAACTCGGGCGGGGTCAAGTTTTCCGATGGCTATTATCTGCTGGCCACCCTCGTCGACACGAGCGGCTACTCGAGCGATGTGCAGGCCAAGTACCAGGCCTATTTCATCACCGAGGTTCCGATCAGAATCGGTGGCGAAAACCTGCCCGCAGGCGTTTACGGCGTTGGGTTCGTCACCGGCGGCAAATTTGTGGTGACGGATGTGGGCGCGCATGACTTGCTTACAGCCTCTTACACCACCGACAACGGGCTAAAGCGGCCTCTGCCTTTGCAGGTGATGGCCGATCCGGCCGGCGGCTTCCGGCTCTATTCGGGGCGCAAGTACGTCGTGTTCAGCCGCTGAACCTGTCGGCAAATCGAGCGAAAAGCAACCGCGGAACCTTCGACTTCGCTCAGGTTGACAAGACTGAGACCTGGGGCATCCGGCTGATTTAGGTTTGTGGTTTCCCACCCTAGCGACAAAAAACAACGACGTCGCTAGGATGGGGCACCCGAATCGTGGTGAGGTTGGGCCTCTCGCCGAAAAGCAACCGCAGAACCTTCGACTTCGCTCAGGTTGACAAGGAGCTGTCTCATAGAGCGGTCCAGCGCCGTGAAATGCCTCTCTCAGGGGCTTTAAAGCCCAGCGATTTATGCGAGGTTTGCGGCACGACTAAAATCGTGCGCTTTTACAACGCCAGATATGAACCGGTTCAAGATTGAGATTGGTACAGGTTTTTCCGCTATTGATACACCACGCTGATCGATATCTGCTCGCCTTCGTGGCGGGTTACGTTGCAGAAGGTTCTTCCTTCCCGGCGCAGAAACTCCAGCCAGATGCGGCTCTTGCCCACGCGCAACTCATCGATCGACAGCTTGGTCAGGAAGTGCGGCAAATGCGGATTGACCACTTTCAATTCGCGGTTATACGCATCGGGGCGTATGCCGAGCAGGCCAGTCAGGATGAGAAACATAGCGCCCGACGCCCACGCCTGCGGGGAACACGAAACCGGATAATGAACGGGATCGTCACCGCGGCCTCGCTGGATTCCGCAAAACAGTTCGGGCAGCCGGTAATCGCGGAAGCATATGGCCGAGTCATACAACGATGAAAGCACCTCCGCGCTCTGCTTTTGAAACCCATAAAGCGCCATGCCATACGCGGCTATCGCATTGTCGTGGGGCCACACCGATCCGCGATGATAACTCATCGGGTTAAACGTCTTTTCGGCCTGCGAAAGCGTGCGAATGCCCCAGCCGGCATTCAAATCCGGATCCATCAGGCAATTCACCACTTCGCGCGCGCGCTGGGGTTCAATGGCGTTGGAAAAAAGCAGATGGCCCGGATTCGAGGCCTTGACTGTGACGAGCTTCTTGTCCCGGTCCAGGGCCAGCGCATAGAAACCTTCCCCGGGCATCCAGAACACGTCATGAAGACGCTGGCGCAGTTCCCGCGATTTCCTCTCCAATGTTTCTGAGATAGTATCCGGTCCGAGAAGGGCGAAAAGAGAGGAGGCACGCGCGAAAGCGTCGATTGCATAGCCCTGCACTTCGACCAATGCAATCGGAGGTTGAGCGATGCGCCCGTCGGCATGCTCTATGGCATCTCCTGAATCTTTCCAGCCCTGATTGAACAACCCCTTGGGACTTCTTCTGCAGTATTCAATCAGCCCGTCTCCATCCAGGTCGCCGTATTCGAGCATCCAATTAGCGGCTGCGCGCAGGTGCGGCTTCATCTCCACCAGGAAATCCATGTCGCCGGACCAGTGGAAGTATTCGCTGAGAAGAATGATGAACAAGGGCGTCGCATCCACCGATCCATAATTTCTTCCGAATGCGACCTCGCCCGTGTTGGTCATTTCGCCGGAACGCAATTCGTGAAGAATCTTGCCCGGATCTTCATCGCGCTCATCGGAGGAACGGTCGCCTTGAAATCCCGCGAGAACCCGCAGCGTGCCCTTTGCGAGTTCGCTATTCAGAATCAGCGTTTCAAAGGAAGCAATGAGAGAATCGCGCCCAAACAACGTCGCAAACCATGGGATTCCCGCAGCGATCATCCTGCCTGTGGGTTGGCGGATCTGCAAGGCGTAGAAGTCCCTGATCGAAGTCTGAAGCATGGCATCGAAGATGTCGTTGTCTGAGTGGAAACGGCTGCAGTCCGCCAGCCAGACGTCAAGCTCATCTTCCAGTTCTACGAGAGCGCTTTCCATAGTCTGCCTCGTCGCTTCGGGTGCAACTTCCATCTTTGAAAACTCGCCAACAGAAACATCGGGCGTCTTGTCCGCGATGCGCGGAATTATTTCGATGTTGATCTGAAACTTCCCAAGCGGCGGCAGTTCGATGTTCCAGGACGAAGAATTTTCTTTCATCTGCGCGGGAGGCGGATCGAAGCGAATGGTAGTGCTGCGAATCTTGTGATCGAGCCCTTGATAAACAAAAACCGAACTATCTGTCTCCTGCAGCGGGGCATAGTAGGTCCCGCTCTTTCCGCGCACAATGCCTCGGACCTGAAACATGTCCATGAAATCCACGTCAAACGAGAATTCAATCGTCAGGCGGATTCCCTCCACATGGTAGTTATGCAGGTAAAGCACGTCGTGGAGCACGCGGCCCTCAAGCACCTGCTCACGGCGCATGTAGACCGCGTTCACAGGCAGATCGAGCCCGCTGCAATGAAGACTGCCTTTCGGAGTCATTTCGACGCGTGTTGAAATTCCGTCGGAGGTATTGGAGGAGAGGACGACCGGCGGATGTCCGTTGACCTTCAACTGCAAATAGCTCAGATATCGGGTGTCATCATAAAAGAAGCCTACGTTCGGATGGCCCGGAGGCACCACATTGCCGCCAAGATCGGAGGCCAGAAATGTTTTGCCATGCACCAGCGCGGTGACATCGGTTGTCCAGAGATGAGGCTCGGGGTAGGCAGTGCGCGGCTCCGGTGGCGCGGGAATCTCGTGCAGTTCAACGGGCATCGTCTCCGAGTCGCGGGCGCTCATACTGCAATCTCCCCGGGCTCCCGCCATGTCGGGCGCAGATCGGCTTCTTCTTCAGTTTCAACCATGCTGCGATAAAGCTCAAGATAGGCGCTCGCCATTACTTCAGCCGAAAAGTTCCGCTCCACCCATCGCCGAACCAGGCGAGGTTTGAAGCGCATCCTCTGTACACACGAAACCATGTCTTCGACCGACGTGCAAATACTGCCTGACACGCCTTCGCAAACGACCTCGGGTACAGCACCGCGCCCAAACGCAAATACGGGGGTGCCGCAAGCCATAGCTTCGACCATCACCAGCCCGAATGGCTCTTCCCATTGGATCGGAAACAGCATTCCCATTGAGCCGCCAAGCAGTTCATTTTTCATTCTGAGGTCAGCCTCGCCCACATATTCGATGAAGCGGCCATCGATGTGCGGCCTCACTTCAGCCTCATAGTAATCCCGAAATACGGGCTGAATTTCTCCGGCGATCTTGAGTGGAATGCCGGCGCGCTTCGCGACTTCGATGGCAGTATGCACTCCCTTGAGCGGGGCGATTCGACCGAGAAAACTCAGATATTCGGCCTTGTTCTCCGTGACTCGATACTGGCTCACATCAATGCCGTGATGAATCGCAGGTATGTCCAGCTCCGGATAGAGAGAGGCTTGATTCCGGCTGATTGCGACATAGGAAACGTTCCGATATTGAGAGTAGAGGCCGGCGAGCGCCGGATCATAAGCATGGTGCAGGGTATAGACCATCCTGCTGGGCGTGAATCTTGAGAAGGGGATCGCCAGCGCGCTGTTCACGTGGACAATATCGCAGTCTTCTGCCGCATCCTCAAGCGCACACGAGAGTTGGTCAAGCTCTTTCGTCATCCCTGCCGATTCATTGGCCAGAGGCCAGTCAGAACGGGGATAACGCCATCGGAGCTCCGCATTGATATTCGATTCCCCATTGGCATACACCACAACGTCGACGTCTTTCGCCGTCAGGGCATCTACCAGGGTCGCGATGAAGAGTTCTGTTCCTCCATATCTCAATGGCGGGACAGGGATAAACGGAGAGGCAATGATTGCAATACGCATCGGAACCCTCATTTACAAAGGAAGTGGCCCACCTTGATTAGATGCGAGAATCTGCACACCCGCATAGATAGGCTCCGGACTTGCGCGCCGGTAGCGCGTCGGTATGTCGATTCCCAGGTCTTCCGCCGCGGCGGACGAGACCTGGACCACCCGGGCGTCGGCTCATCGAGGGAGAAACAACCGCAGACATACAAGGCTCTTCGCGCCACCCGAAGACCATGAGAATGTACGGCGGGTGGATCCGTCGATGCAGGAGTTCTCCGCGTCCCTACGGGACGCGCGAGCGGTGGTGGGCGGCGGTCCCAGGACGGCGTCCTTGCTGGGCTCGGACTTGTCCTGGGCTATTGTCCTTCGGCCCCTCCGGGGCGACAGCGACGTTCCGGTGATCGCTATTTTCACGGCAGAACCTTCGACTTCGCTCAGGTTGACAAGGTTGAGATTTGTGGTTTCTCAGGTCTCAAAAAGCGAAGAGCGCAGACCTAAGTCCGCGCTCTTCGCATCCGGGGTGAGTTGGGTTAAACCTTGGCAGGGACCGCTGCGCCGAGGCGCTCTTTTACCAGTTCGTGACCGCGCGCGAACAATTCATCGAGCGGCAGTTTGCCTGCATCCACATCGGCCAGGATGGCCTTCTGGGCTGCATATTCCTTGTTTTGAATGCCGGCCTTCGATTGCAGCATTCGCCATGCCTTGCGCCGTTCCACGCAGAACATCACCAGTTGGCGGGAGAGGGCGCGGTACTCGATCTTGCCGTTCTCCTCGTACTGGATGTACACCCCAAAGTCGGGAATGAAGGCGCGGTGTCCGGCCTGCAGATAGCGCCGGTAGACCACATCCTGCTGCGTGATGCGCACCAGCATGTTATCGAGCGGAATCAGCTTGGCAGCCGCATCCGGCTTGATCTTCTTCAGGTGATTGCGGAAGCGGGCTTCGGTCGTGCACCAGTGAGCCACCGTGTACCGCATGGTTTCGCCCGTCGATTTCAACTTGGTCTCGTACCAGTCCATGTCGATCGACGGATTGCCCTTGATGTCCAGCGCCTCCTGGTAGGTTTCGCCCATCCGCGGGTTGAAGACGAACTCCGGTGCGCCGCGCGAATCGCGTACGCGCTGGGCCTGGTGCAGCGCCATGTCGTCGGCTACGCCATGCTCCGGCTGGCAGGTGGTGAAGCATTGCAGGAACATGGTTCCGCGATACTCCAATCCGTCCAGAATCGCCCGGTAAAGCTTGGGCGCGTTGGCCATTGAAACCTGCGCCACGAACGGCGAACCGTGCCCGGCCAGGAATGTCTCGGCCACAGTCTTTTTCTCGGTGTTCTTGCCCTGGGTCGCGGAGCCGAAGACGTTCATGTCGTTGCCGCCGAGCATCGGCGTGGAGTCGGAGTTCTGACCGCCGGTGTTGGAGTAGACCTGCGTGTCGAGCATCAGCGCTTTCACGTTGGGCCGGTTCTGCAGGATGACTTTCGACATGTTCTGATAGCCGATGTCGCCCATGCCGCCGTCGCCGCCCACCACCCAGACCTTGGGCAGCTCCACAATCTCCTGGTCGGTCATCAACGCATCGGTGAAGTGCGTGAACTCGTAGTACTCGCGATCGGTGATTCCGCTCTCGCGCGTCAGCAGCACGTCGGCCAGCCGCTCAGGAAGCACGGAACGCCGCGCGTGATCGACAATGAAGCTCTCGCCCATCAGCCAGCCCACGGTGATGCCGTCCTGGAAGAGTGAGTTCATCCATGGATAAGGATGCGGGTTGTTGGGCGATGTCGACCCATACACCGTGTTGCATCCCGTGTGCGCGGCCATGGCCATCACGCTCATGCCGTTGGCCAGTCGGCCGTCAATCGGCTGCAGGCTCTTGTGGTTGAAGGCCTCGGTCAGCAGCACCGCGACGATGGCTTCAACCAACTGGGCGTCGGTGATAACGCCGTGTTCGGCCTCGTAGGCTGCGATGCGCGACTTGGTGTCTTCGACGTCTTCGCCGCCAAGACCCATGACCAGGTGTGTAATCGCCTGCCGCAACAGCGCATACTCGGCAGGGTCTTTCTCTTTCAACGCAGCCAGTTTTGCCGCGCCAGACTTTTCAAGCTGCCCGGCTTTGGCCACGAAACGGTCGCTCTTGGCGTGGAAGACTGGACGCATGTAAGCCTCTGTGACGGCGGCGATGGAGCGCAGCACAGACTTTTCACCGCATCCCGCGCAGGCGCCGTCGCCGGCCACCAGCGCGTCGTAATTTGTCCGCACCATCAGCATGTTGCGCAGGGTCGCCGTCTTCGAGTCGGCCGGATTGGCTCCGTTGTACAGGCCCAGGTACTTCTGCGAAGTATCCGGCAGCAGATCGAGGAAGGCGGTGCCGCTCTCGTGCTCGGCGTTGACCTCTTCCGTCTCCTGCACCATGCGCAGAGCGTTGTGATCGCCGCAGGCAGTTACGCAGGCGGCGCAGCCCTTGCAAAGGTCGCTCACGAAGATCGAGAAGATGCCGCCCGTGCCGGGGCTCTTGCGCTCCGGCGAAGAGAAGATGGCATTCACCTTCTGATACGCCATCGGCACCTTGTCGATGATGTTGAAGAACTGCAGCTTGGCCTCGGCAGAGAAGCCGTCGACCGAATCGGTCACTTCGCGCAGAATCGTCTGCAGCGGCGTGCCGGTCTTCATCTCCGCGACCATGCGCTGGCGCGTCTGCTTCTCGATCTCCGGCAGCTTGTGCATCAGCTTGGTGCGCTCGGTGGGGTCCGCGATGTAGTACGAAATGGCCGTCGAGAGCATGGTCGACAGGTCCTGTGACGTATTCGGCAGCGCCGTATCCGGGCAAACCGAAATGCACTCCATGCATTGCGTGCAGTTTTCCGGTATGTAGAGCGGGGTTTCGCGGCGCGCCACGTACTTCGAAGCCGTATCGCCAGTCGCGGCGGCAATTACGCCCATTGCAGACATCGGCGTGGCCGGCTGGTCGTAGCCGAAGTGCGAGCGGAACTCGGCATCAAAAGCTGCGATGGTGCTGATCGGCGTGCGTGGACCCTGCCCCGCAGGAATTGCCGTGGAACGGCAACCTGTGCCGCAGGATCCGCCCGCAGTGGCCAGTTCAAGAATCGGAAGCAACGCCGCTCCGCGCAGGCTCGAACGATCGGCTGCAGTCAGCGCGCCAATCTTGATTTCCTTCACCTGGTCGTAGCCCTGCAGCATGACTTCCATGTTCGACTGCACCACGGCATCGCCCAGCTTGCCGAACTTTTTCACATACTGCTTGTGAACGACATCGCGATACTGCTCCTGGGTAATTCCAAATTCCTGCAGCAGACTGCTGACTGCGAAGAACGCGCCCAGGAATGCGTTGCCCTGCATGCGCAGTTGCAGATCGGCGCGGTCAGTCGCCTTGCGGGCGATGTTGAAGCCCGGCAGCGTAAACACGCGGATGTTTTTCTCGATGATCTGGTTGCGGGCCCACAATGGCAACTGCTCCCACGCGCCCTCGCCTTCCTGATCCGATTCCCATACCAGGCTGCCGCCCTCCTGCATGCCGTCGAGGGGATTGGTGTGCGTAAACGCCTTGGGGTCGCAGCACAGCACCGTCGTGACATGGCGCAGATCGCAGTTCACGCGAATGCGATCCTTGGCGGCCACCATGAAGTAGCTGGTCGGCGCGCCCTTCTTCTCTGATCCGTACTTGGGATTGGCGCTGACGTGAATCACTTCCTTGGGATTGCCGAGTTCGTCTTTCAATCCGTCGCGCTCGTAAATCAGGTCGTTCAAATCGCCGAGAATCGCGCCCAGGTTCTTGCCGGTGGTGATCGCGCCCCAGCCGCCGATGGAGTGGAAGCGCACGGCCACCGCGCCCTCGGGCAACAGCGACGGCGTCTCTTCGCCAACTACGGCGTAGGGGTGATCGATGCCCAGCACAAAGAAGTTCGCGCCGTCCGCTGCGGTCTTGCCGTCTTTGCGGGCGCGGCCGGCGGTGGCAAATTCGTAGGCTCCAATGATGTGTTCGGGGCGGAAGTCGCGCGAGCCGAGACCATAGCTGCCGTTGTAGATGTTGGGCAGTTCGCTGGGCGAAATCGCCGGCAGCCCCTCTGCGGCGGGATGCCCTTCGTACTGAACGGCCTTCGAAAGCGCGGTGCGAATGTCGCGGCCCAGCGGATTGTCGCCCGACAATGCTTCGTCGGTCCGCTCGAGGATGATGACGTTCTTCTTGCCCTTCAGCGCCTCAACCAGGGCTGCTTCAGGGAAAGGCCGAATGACGTTGACGTGGATAGAGCCGACCGTGATGCCGCGTGTCTCGCGCAGATAATCCACCGCTGCCTCGATGTTTTCCGCCGCCGAACCGAGCGAAACAAACACCGTATCGGTGTCGTCGGTCTTGTACTTGGTGATGAGCCCGTAGCGGCGCCCTGTCAACTCGCCAAACTTTTCGTATGCCTCTTCGAGGAAGTGCAGAATCGGCTCGGCAAAGTTGTTTCTCCGCGCCACCACGCCGTTCATGTAGTGTTCCTGGTTCTGCACCGGCCCCAGCAAAATCGGGTTGGTCAGATCCATCATCTTGGGAACGCGGCGGCGCGTCGGTCCAAAGAGAACGCGCTGCGCTTCGGTGGGGCAATCGATCATGTCGTCGGGCGCGCCCAGGTACTCGCGAATCAGCTCCGATTCATGCTTGTAGAAGGTCCGCTCCAGGTGGCTGGTCAAAAAGCCATCCATGATGTTCATGCCCGGCGTAAGGCACAGCTCGGTCACGCGGCGCAGAATCAACGCCTGGTCGGCGGCCTGCTGCGCGTCCTTGCCAAAGAGCATGATCCAGCCGGTGTCGAGCGCGCCATAGATATCGTCGTGGCCGCAGTGCACGTTCAGCGCGTGCTTGGTCAGCGCGCGAGCGCCCACTTCAAGCACCATGGTCGAGCCTTTGCCCGGCGCGTGATAATACTGCTCCACGCCGTAGACCACGCCCTGGCCCGGAGGTGAAGTTCACCACGCGCTTGCCGCAAACCGAGTGCGCAATCGCGCCGCCCTGGGCCGCATGTTCGCCCTCGGTCTCAATGGCGATGGTGTTGTGGCCGAAGACATTCAGATGGCCTTCGGCATAGGCCTGCTGGAAGAGCTCGCCGCCCTCCGTCGAAGGCGTAATCGGATAGAAACACGCCGGCGTCGGCGATCCGCGTCTCGGTGTGGTACGAGACAAGCTGGTTTCCATTGGCGGTGACCCGGATGCCGGGATAACGAGCTGCTTCCTTCATGAATCCCCCTATGCCTTCCTTAGGTTGGTTCGACCGGCTGGTTGTGCTCACAGAGGCCGCTCTCAAACGGACTCATGCGCGGTTCAGCCTTTGGCCTGCGGCCGATAAATCTCTTTACTGCGGCTTACTGCTGCGGCGGAGTTTTCGGGCTGATTCGAACCCGAGTCGCCGGGCGTCCGAGCAGGGTTTCCCCTGATCTCAAAATACGCCGTCTCCTGAGTTGCGAACTGGTACCCCTGCAAGTCTAACGGCCGATGTGGAGAACGGGGAAATTTGGGGAAAATTCCTCCTGAATCGGCTCACATACAGTATCCTCCATTCTCATCAGGAACGGGGACATGGTTTCATATATTGGTACGTTCGGCGAGGGGATCTCCTGCCACCCTTTTTTCACTCCTCGATTCCGCTCCCTGCGTGGTTCTATCCCCCGCATCGCTCTATACTTGGACCGGTTCGCCAAATCAGATGGGGTCTTATCGCATGACTGAGACGCAAGCCCGGCAAAACCCGCAATTCGCTCGCTACCCCAGCCTTGAGGGGCGCGCCGTGCTGGTGACCGGCGGAGCCACGGGGATCGGCGAATCCATCGTCGCCCACTTCGCACGCCAGGGTTCCCGCGTCGCGTTCATCGATATCCAGGAAGAGCCCGCCGGCCAGCTCGTCGAATCGCTTTCCACCGAGGGTTGCCCTGCGCCACTCTACATCCATTGCGACCTTACTGATGTCGAAGCCTTGCAATCGGCGGTGAAGCACGCCCTGGCGACCTTCGGGGGCATCGACGCGTTGGTCAACAACGCCGCGAACGACCAACGGCATTCCATTGAAGAGGTCACAGCGGACTATTGGAATCACTCGATCGCCGTCAATCTGCGTCCTCATTTTTTTGTCATTCAGGGCGTGCTCCCGGCCATGCGCGCAGCCGGTCGCGGATCCATCATTAATATGAGTTCCATCTCCTGGATGATTCCGTCAACAGGAGTGCCGCTTTACGTGGCCGCCAAAGCAGCCATCGTCGGCCTCACGCGCACACTTGCGCACGAGCTGGGATCGGCTAACATCCGCGTCAATGCTGTCCTTCCCGGCGCCATCGCCACCGAACGCCAGCGGCGTTTGTGGTACACACCCGAATACAAGGCCGAGATCCTTGCCAGCCAGGCCCTCAAGCGCGAGATCCTGCCCGACGACGTGGCGCGCCTCGTGCTTTTTCTAGCCGCGGATGATTCCAGCGCCATTACAAATCAAAGCTACATTGTGGACGGTGGCTGGGTGTAAGCGCCGATCCGGAGGCTGAACATGCAGCATCCCTCTTGCACGCCGATTCTGATCGCGACCGCCTGCCTGATTTCCATTCCGCTGCTGCCCTCCACCGCACTGCGTGTTCAAGCCCAACCCAGCTCCGCCGCATCTCAGGTCGACTCTCGCGTTTCGCCTCCGAACGGCAATCCTGGCCCCATCTCCGCCCAATATGCACAGGTCCAGCAACACCTGGCGCAGGGATGGAACACCTGGGACGTGAACAGTGTCGCGACGCACGTGCTTTTGCCCGAGGGGCTTGCCATCCACATAGGACTCAAACACAACACCACCGTGAGTGGTGACGACTTTCTGCGCGATGCACTCATTGGCCGCCTCGACAAAGGCGCCGAACAGGTCACCCCCGGTTCGCACTCATGGGACGGGAGCTATACCGATCTCCGCATCTCGTGGAAAGGGCACGACTGGCGCATTCAGAGCGCGCGTGATGGAGCGGACCTGGTGCTGCTGGTGACGCCGCTCCCATCCAAACCAATCTCCGCGCTTCCACCGACCATCGTCTTCACCGTCGATTTCTTATGGAACCGGCCCGGCGCAACCCTCAAGCACGGCAATGTGATTGAGGCGCATACCGGCTCCCGAACCGTCCCGATCTATTGCACCGGTAACGACGACGAAGGCACCAACGACGTGAACGTCCCAGTCACAGGTTCCCGTTTTGCCGTGGATCTGGTCAGGCCCGTCGGCGTCAGCACCGGCAGGCAACGCTCGGTCGCTGAAATCCAATCCGTCATCGACCGCCAGCGCACCGCCTACGAGCAGTCCGTCGCCACTGCCGGCAAGAGCGCTCCGATCGTCGACGCCATTGAAACCACGCTCGGCTGGGACACCATCTACGAGCCCGAAAAACAGCGCGTGGTTTCACCTGTCAGCCGCGTCTGGTCTGTCGGTTGGGGCGGCTATGTGATCTTCGACTGGGATACCTTCTTTGCCGCCACCATGGCCGGGATCGGCGACCGCGATCTGGCTTACGCCGACGCTCTCGAAACGCTCCGTGAAGAGACGGCCGAAGGATTCGTACCCAACTATGCCCGGGCGGGAGGATGGAAAAGCTCGGACCGCTCGGAGCCGCCTGTCGGCGCCATCACCGTGCTTGGCCTCTACGAGAAATTCCACGACCGCTGGTTCCTCGAAGACGCGTTTCAGCCGCTTCTCCGCTGGAACCGCTGGTGGAACGAGCATCGCGAGATGCAGGGCTACATCGTGCTGGGCAGCAACCCCGACAATCAGCCCGCGAACCTCGACGACAAGTCCGGTGGAACCTGGCAGGGCGCCGTGTTCGAGTCGGGGCTCGACAACAGCCCTATGTACGACGGCACCTACTACAACCCGCAAACCCACCTGCTCGAATACGCCGACGTGGGCATGACGAGCATGTACATCGCCGACTGCGATGCGCTGGCACAGATTGCCGAAACTCTCAAAAGGCCCGAAGAAGCAAAAGAGCTCAAAGAGCGGAGCTCACTCTATCGCGCCAAACTCGCCGCTCTCTGGAGCCCGCAGGCCGGCATGTTCCTCAATAAGGACCTGCACACCGGCCAGTTCAATACGCGACTTTCCCCTACCAACTTCTACCCCATGATGGCCCACGCCGCCACCGCGGAACAGACGCGGACGATGATCGACAAGCACCTGATGAACCCCAACGAATTCTGGGGTGAGTGGGTCATCCCTTCCATCGAGCGCAACGACCCCGCCTTTCACGACCAGAATTACTGGCGTGGCCGCATCTGGGGGCCCATGAACTATCTCGTCTATTTGGGCCTGCTGAACTACGAGGACGCTGCCGCACGCAGTGCCTTTGCGCAGAAATCCTATGAGCTTTTTCTCAAGGAGTGGCGCGAAAAGGGCCATGTGCACGAAAACTACAATGCGATCCTCGGCACCGGCGACGACGTGTTTTCGAGCGACCGCTTCTACCATTGGGGCGCGCTGCTGGGCTACGTCGAATATCTGCAGCAAAACGCAGTGCAGAAGTAGTCATGTCGGAATACCGGCACCGCTGAACGTGCCATGATGACAAACACAACGAAATCCTGGCCGATTCAGGCATATCATGGCAGCTCTTGGTTGCTTGAAAACAAGGAACGGGCAGACTCTACGAATTTCGGCAATACAATCAAAACCCTGGCCGAGTTTCATGATCTTTGATTGCTGTGATGATGGCACAAGAGTAGTCATTATGGTGTGACCGGCTCGATGCGTTCCGAATGTCCATCACGCAGATCGGACATGAAAGACGGTCCCGCAGGCGCGGATTAGAAAATCCGCCAAAGGTCTGAGATGGCGGTGATTCGACCGCTTCACGCCTTTCGTCCCGGAGGGACGAATCGAAAATAGCCCCGGGTGAAACCCGGGGAAAGCGGTGCAATCTCAATTCGCACCCCGTAGGTGGCGCCACGACCCGCCTCGCTGAAGTTTCCCCATTGGCGGTGATTAGCCCGGGACCCGTCGGAAGTCCTTAATCTAATCACTGCTCACAGTAGAGTATTCATCGGCGGCCCTTAAGGCACTTTTCCTCCAGGCGTAGACTGCGTAGATCAATGCGCCATAGTACATGCCAAACCGGAACGGGCAGGTATCTTCTCAATTCGCTCACTCCCGTGAACGATAGACATAAAAATCCCAGGCCGACTTTTGAGAAGCGACCTGGGTTTTCTTGTTTAACGGAAGGTTGCGGAAGCTTAGTGATCGTGGGGAGCTTGGCGAACAGAAACGATCGTTCCGTCCTGTCTCGCCATCACGTAATTCCCATCGACTTGGCGCCACTCGTTTCCCGCTGGCGGACGGCGAAGGTGATTCTGCTTATAATCGACCTTATCGCCCCTGTTCCAATCTTCCTGCTGAATCTTTTTGCCCGCCTTCCATTCGTTGTGCTGCTTGTAAGTGTGGTTGTCGGGATGATCCTGGGCCATGGCGGGCATGCTTGCCAGAGCCATTGCGAGGATGGGTAGCGCGAATGCTGCTCGAATCGTTTTCATGAGTGCTCCTGGGAATTGGATTCCGCCTTCGTTGTAGGGACGACAATGGCAGGGTCTTGCACGCCATTGCTTCTTCAGCAAGCTGAGATCAAGTCTATGTGGTGTGCTGAATGCAGACTGCTCAATATTGCACAGTTCGTGGTTGCCCCGATTCAAATTCGACGATTCCCGTCTCATCGAGGACGGTCCGCCCTCTCTAACCGGCTCGTAGCCCGTCGAGTTCTGGCCGCACCGCCCAACGGGCAATTACCACGGAGCACACAATTGCTTGAGGTGTTGTTTAACGAGTAGTTTCGCGATTGCCAACAGGACTAGAACTGGTTGCATAATTCGTGTTTTGAAAGGGCACGGACTTATCCGTGCCGTGGAAGTCCCGGGAATCGCGGGCTTTAGCCCCTGAGGTATGCATTTGCTGGGGACCGAGAGGTATTTATGCAACCAGCTCTAGGACCCGAGTTTGCCTCGATTGCTCCAAACCGTTAGGATTCGGCATTCCGGTAGGATCAGCGCCGAGGCAACGATCCTCGCTTACACCCACTATCCTCTGACGCAGGTTGGCTTCTGCAGGCGAAGGATTACGCCGTAAGCCAGCAATCCCAGCAGAAAAAACGCGATCGCAGAAATCAGGAAATCGGCGGTGAAGTACACCAAGGGCCGAATCTCAAGGTAGATTCCCTTTGCGTGATAGGCACGCACGACGCCACCGAGAATTGAGAGGGCCGGCAAAACGGCCACGAAAGTGCGCCTCTGCACTGAATCCTCGGCCTCGGCGGCCGAATAAGCCGAGGGATTGGTGGTGCGGTACCAATGCCAAATCCAAACGGCCACCACGACAAGGCCGAAGACGCTGCTCATATACTCCAGTAGCTTGTACATCAACATTTGACCGATGGCCGGCAGTTCGACGTTGATCCGCAGGAATGACCAGTTTTCATAGAACCAGGAGGTGTTGTGAGTGCACGCGTCCCACAGCAGGTGCGTCGCTGTCCCGATGAGGATGGAGAGGATAATCAGCGAAAGACGCTGTGAGGGCCAGAACGGAAAAGAGTTCACGCTGGTACCCAGCCTGCGCCGAAACCCAGCCGGAAGAAACATCAGCATCGGTCGCTTAATAAACGTGTGAAACAACCAGAGGGCCAGAAGAGCAAGCGGCAAATCGAGCACAAACATGCCAGGAATCGTGTGCCCGTAGAACCTGCGCGGCGATAGAGAAATCAGATAAGGGAAATCGGGCACGAAGCATCCCATAACCAGCGCCGACGTGACAAAGGGAGTTCGTCGAAAGGGTATTACAGCAGCGGCGTGCGAGAGCGTAAACGGCATCACTCTAAGCTTAGCTCCTCGAAATCAACCTCAGGAGCGATACAATTCCGCTGAACCAGCGCCGAAATGAATCGACCAGCGCCTGCGCCGGGAAGGCTTCACGATGGCTGGAAGCCTTTCAAGCAGTGGCAAGGGCAGATGCTTCGACTTCGCTCAGCATGAGAATATATTTTTCGGTCGTATCACCGCCTGCCGTACGCAACCCGAAGGACCCGGGATGCAGGTTCCTCCACTTCGCTTCGGTCGCAATGACAGGCTTGTTTAATTAATGGCTCAGGACATTCGAGAACGTTCTGGAGATGCGGCGCCATCATTTCCACTCCCGGAATCTGGTTTGCGACCTCCCGGCCCGGGTCGATGGCTTAAGATTTTCGGGAGGTTCTTTGATCATGTTTCCTGTCGCCAAACTGAGCCGCCGTGCGCCCATGGCGGGTGTTGCCTTTGCCGCTCTTGTCACTGTTTGCGGAGCTGTTATGTCTGCCAACCATGCAGTTGCACAATCTGCCTCTGAAGCCGCAAAAATCGCCTCCAATCTGCAGCCCCGGTCCCAGGCCGTCATCGAACGGCTTTCGGGCCTCTATGAGTTGCCCGATGGCACCTGGAAGATGCATCCCGGCGACATGGCTCACGGCGAGGCCATGAACCTCGACGACTCCGGCTGGGAAACCATCCAGCCGGGAAGCGACGCGCCGAATGACGCCGTTTGGTTTCGTCAGACGGTTCAGGTACCCGACACCCTGAAGGGATATGACCTCACCGGGTCACGAATCTGGTTCCAGTTCCACGCCGATGCCAATGGCCCCATGCCTGAAATTCTCTATTTCAATGGCCGCCGTGTGGCGCTTGGGGATGACCTCGAGCCGATGATCCTCTTTGACGACGCCAAACCCGGCGACAAGGTGACGATCGCCGTGAAATTGATGCACACCGTGGATAAGAAGAGCTTCCGTGGCGCAACTCTCCGCATCGACTTCCCCGAGAACCGCCCGAACCCTGAAGATTTGCGCCTGGAGTTCCTCTCCGCCACGCTGCTCGTCCCTTCGCTCGCTCCGAATGATGCCAGCCAGATGGCCACCCTCAACGGCGCAATCCAGACCGTCGACATCGCGGCCCTCGATTCACACGACCAGGCGAAATTCGATGCCAGCCTCAACGCGTCGAAACTGAAACTCGAAGCGCTCCGGCCGCTGCTGCAGCAGGCGACCTTCCACATGACCGGCAACTCGCACATCGATGCGGCGTGGCTCTGGCCGTGGACCGAAACCGTCGACGTGGTCAAGCGCACCTTCGGCACGGCGCTGCAGTTGATGTATGAGTATCCGCAATACACTTACACGCAATCGGCCGCTGCCTATAACGAATGGATGGCCGACAAGTATCCCGACATGAACGCCGACATCGCCCGGCGCATCAAGGAAGGTCGCTGGGAGATCGTGGGCGGGATGTGGGTCGAGCCCGACCTGAACATGCCCGATGGCGAATCGCTGGTGCGCCAGTTGTTGGTGGGCAAGCGCTGGTATAAGCAGCACTACGGCGTCGATGTACGCATTGGCTGGAATCCGGATTCCTTTGGCTACACGTGGCAGTTGCCGCAAATCTACAAGAAGAGCGGCGTGGATTATTTCGTCACCCAGAAGATGGAGTGGAACGACACCAACCAGTTGCCGTTCAAGCTTTTCTGGTGGGAATCGCCCGATGGCTCCAAGGTCCTCGCCTATTTTCCGCATGGCTACGGCGACACCGACCTTACTCCGGTTCACTTGTCAGACGACATGGTCGTTGCTCGCGAACACGCACCCGGCATGACCGACATGATGGATCTCTATGGCACTGGCGACCATGGCGGCGGACCGACCCGTGCCGTGCTGGACGAGGGCTTCCACTGGGCCGCTCCCGATCACATTACGCCCAAATATCAGTTTGGCATCGCCCAGCCGTACTTCTCGACCGTGGAGAAGGAGATCGCGCCGAATAGCCCAACATGGAATTACCAATCAATTGCCAAAGGCTACACGCCGCCCCCGGCAGTTCCCGGGAAAATCGACATTCCGACCTGGAAGAGCGAACTCTATTTCGAGTATCACCGCGGCGTGATGACCACCCAGGCCAATCACAAACGCAACATGCGCGAAAGCTCGGAGGAAGTGCTGAACTCTGAGAAGTGGGCGTCTCTCGCATGGCTCGACGGCAAAAAATATCCGGCAGACGAGCTCACCGAGGATTGGAAGAAAGTGCTCTTCAACCAGTTCCACGATCTCGCCGCCGGCTCCGGCATCGGCGTTATTTATAAAGACGCGCAGAAGGACTACGACGTAATCCGCTGGTCAACCGATGAAATCTCCTCTAAGTCGCTGCAAGCTGTTGCCGAAAGAGTTGACACCCAGGTAAAGCAACCGGATGCCGTTCCTGTTGTGGTCTTCAATCCGCTGGGCTGGAGCCGATCCGGAGCCGTGACCATCAAGGTGCAGTTGCCCAATCCAAGCCCTGTCGGCATTCACGTTGAAGACGCTGACACCGGAAAATTCGAAGGCTCGGAGTTGTTGTCGTATGACAAGCAAACCGGGGTCGCGAAAGCGCGGATGTTCGTCCGCGACGTTCCGGCCATGGGATACAAGGTCTATCGCGTTACCACAGAGCAGGCGGGCGCTCCCGTTTTCATTGCAACCCAGGCACACGACGCAGGTGACAGTTTCGTGATTGAGAATGCCAACCTGCGCGTGACCGTCAACAAGAAATCCGGCTGCATCACCAGCCTCTTCGACAAGCGCTCCAACTTTGAGTCCCTCGCGACCGGCGGTTGCGGCAATCAGCTCCAGTTCTTCAAAGACACGCCGAAGGACTACGATGCCTGGAACATTGATCCCGGCACTCTCGACGTTCCGCCCACGGTAATTGACGATGCCGATGCGGTGGAGATTTCAGATGCACAGACTCCGACTCCTGGAATCCGCGTAACCCGCCATTGGCAAAGCTCGAAGTTTGTGCAAACCCTCAGCCTGGCTCCGGGAGCCAGCCAGGTCGATGTCGACAACCAGTTCGACTGGCACGAGTCGCATATTCTGCTCAAAGTAGCCTTCCCGCTGGCTGCTTCGGGCCCCTTCGCCACCTACGAAATCCCATACGGCACCATCGAACGCCCAACCACCCGCAGCAATAGTTGGGAAAAGGCGCAGTTTGAAGTGCCCGCGCAGCGCTGGGCTGACCTGGGCGACGGCCAGCACGGCCTGAGCCTCATCAATGATTCAAAGTTCGGCTACGACGCGGTCGGCAACCTGCTCCGCCTCACCCTGCTGCGCTCGCCCAAGTGGCCCGATCCCGACGCCGACATGGGCCACCACCACTTCCACTACGCCCTCTATCCGCATGCCGGCACATGGAAAGACGCGCTGACCGTGCGCCATGGCTGGGAGTACAACTACCCGCTCACCGCCGTGGTCACGACACCGCACCCCGGCGCGTTGCCTGCCGAGCATTCCTTTGCCTCGGCCTCGGCCGACAACGTTGTGCTGACTGCCGTCAAAAAGGCTGAAGACGCCAAGGGCCTGATCTTCCGCGCTTATGAGTGGGCAGGCAAGGACTCAGCGGTCGAATTTCACGTCCCGCCCGGCGCCTCTTCGGCCACCGTCACCAACATGATGGAGACACCCGAGGGCAGTCCGCTCTCCGTTACAGCGGACGTGGTGAGCGCACCCATTCACCCCTACGAAATCCTCACCATCCGCGTCGACTACCCGCAGGGAGGCCCGAAGGAATAGCCAATCCGCAACCCGGCCAGCCGACACAACACGAAAGCAGCGAGGCGCGGAAAGCCCCCGCGCCCTCGCTGCTGCAGGCTCGCTATTCTCTGCCCAGAACGCGCCAAGGTGTGGCGCCCCCGGTTCCCACTACTGACTTGGTGAGCCTGCTTCGTGACTGCTATGATTTTCGTAAACTCACAAAGAAAAGGAATCGCGCGGATGCCAAAGTACATGATTGAGAGGACCATGCGCGGCGCCGGTGACCTGACACCGCCGCAACTCCAGGCGGCTTCGCAGACATCTTGCGCTGTGCTCCGTGAGCTTGGACCACAAATCCAGTGGCTCGAAACTTTCGTGACGCCAAACAAGGTTTATTGCATCTTCATCGCGCCGAACGAAGAGGTCATCCGTGAACATGCACGGTTAGGGGGCTTTGCGGCTGACTCCATTGAAGTCATCACACAGGTCGTCGATCCCTCGACTGCGGAATCGTGCAAAATGGTGGCCGGAGCGCGCTCGTAAGCACACTACGCCGGAAAGAGCGGTGTCTACAGCGTGTTTCAAAAATAGGTTTTGAAAGGGCACGGCTTCAGCCGTGCCGCACAATGTCCCTGATTCATGCGGCTTTAGAGCAGTTTCTGTAATAGTGTAGACTTGCTATTGGCGAGACTCTGCGACAAGTGAATCGATGGCGAAGCCATATGGGGATGACCTGCGCCGTAAATTTCTGTTGGCCTATGATCAAGGCGAGGAAACGCTGGAAGAACTTGCGGATCGTTTCCTGGTGAGCGTTGGCTGGGCGAAGAAGATTTCCGCGCAACGGAAGCGTAATGGGCAGGCCGAGCGGGTACCGCATCAACCGGGGCGTAAGTGGCGGGCCGGTGCCGAAACGCAGCGTCAGGTAATGGATTGGGTGGTATCGAAGCCCGATCTGACGCTGGCTCAACTGCAGGCCAAGTTGCACAGCGAGTCGGGCATTTCGCTTAGCCTGGGGCGGATCTGGCATTTGTTGAAAAAGTTGGGTCTGCGGCTGAAAAAAAGTCACTCCACGCGGTCGAGCGGGACACCGAAGCCAACCGCAAGCGACGCGAAGAGTTCGCGGCGCGTCTCCAGTCGATCACACCGGAGCGGCTGATTTTCCTGGACGAGAGCGGTGTCACTACCTCGATGACGCGGCTCTACGCGCGAGGCACGGGAGGCAGACGCATCCATGAGGCGACGCCTGGCGGCCATTGGAAAATCATGACGATTCTGGGCGCCATGAGCCTGAGCGGCATGATCGCAACGATGACCATCGAGGAGCCCACCGACAGCGATATTTTCCTCGCCTACGTCGAACATCTGCTGTGCCCGGTACTGAAGTCCGGCGACGTTGTGGTGATGGACAACCTGAGCGCGCACAAGGTGCCCGCGGTGCGCGAATGGATCGAAAAAGCAGGTGCGGAGGTGCTCTATCTGCCGCCCTATTCTCCCGATCTGAACCCTATCGAAAAGGCTTGGGCAAAACTCAAACAAATGCTTCGCGCGGCCAAAGCACGAACCAAAGAAACACTGGATCAGGCCATAACCGAGGCTCTGCCGTGCATCACTCCCGCCAATGCGCAGGCCTGGTTCGGACTCGCAATTAACGGTCTACAGTAAAACAGAAAATGCTCTAGCCGCCGAGGGATGGTCTCCTTTTGCCCTCGCCACCATTTTTGAAACACGCTCTAGAAACTGTTCATAAAATGGTCTAGCACCGCGAAAGGCGTCCCTCAAGGGCTAAAGCCCGGCGATTTATGCGACCTGTACCTCACGAGGGTCACGCTCTTGCCGCGTCTTTCCCGCAGACGGTGCATTTGCTACTCTAACTTTAAGGAGTCCTGGCTCATGGACATCACTTCCCCGTTTGTCGTCGTGCCGGTCATCGTGGCCGTTTTCCTCACCTGCATTCTGTGGGGCACCAGCAGCAAAGAAGACGGGCACTCAGCGCATTAACCTACGGCGAGACTTTGCCTCACAGCCCCCAATCACCGCAGGCGCACCAGCGCCACTCCCTGCCGCGGAATCGATAGTTCAATACGGGCGGCGCCCCGCTTTACAGCGACACGGTGATCCGCGACCGTCTGCTCCAGCGCCCCTGCCTTCTCCAATTGCTGCACCTGCTCCGTGCTCGGATGCGCAGGGCTGCCGATCTGCTGCCATGCCAGGTAGGCATTGCTGTGCGTCGCGTCCATGCGAAACTCCGCCTCGATCACGGCATCGCCGCTAAGCCCGTCCACTGATAACCGGATCGGCGCGGCGGGCGCAGGCACATCTGCATCGTGATAATTCCAAAGCAGCACATCCACTTCGCGGCCGTTGCGGGTCGCCACGGCATTCACGTCCGGCGCACCGGTCACGCTGTCGGCAACCACCTGCTCCAATGGCAGTGCTCCCTTGCTTTCGGTGGCAATCCAGGTCCCGCAGGATGCGGCATCGCAGGGCCCGCCTCTTCCAAGCAGCCCCATTAACCGGAACGCATTCAGAACCGGCTTGTCGATCCCGTCGGTGGCCAGCGCACGAAATCCGGCAAACGCCGGCTCATTTTCGAACTCAAAAGCCCACGTCACGGCGCCCTCAACCCGCAGATCGTACTTCCGCGCCAATTCATAGGTGCGCATCGTGGCTTCCGTGACGCTCGCGCCATAGAGCGGGCCATTGCGATAACCGTTCTGCGGGTTCAGGCACGCACCGCACCCCTCAGGATCGCTCTCGCCCAGAATGATCGGCGTATGCTTCCACTCCGGGTAACTCGCGATGACCTTCATGCCACGCTCGACCGCGCGCAACTGCGTGGCAATACTCATGACGACATGCCCATCGACTAGCTCCGGCTTGCCTTTGGGGTGATAGCTGATAAAGTCCAGCGGTGCGCCCACCCCACCCGTCGCGGCGTTCTTCCCATGCGCGCAATGCTCCAGAAATTGACGAAGAAACGGCTCGGAATGGTCGCTGACGCCGGTGGCCTCAGGGCCGCCAATCTTCGCGTCAGGCATCACTTTGCGGATCGCAGCCGCGGTCAGGTCGTATAGGCGGTCGTACTCTTCCGGCGTGCCATGCCAGTACGGGATATCCGGCTCGTTCCACACCTCCCAAAGCCAGTTGCTCGTCTGGCTGCCATAGCGCTCGTGCAGGTGAGTCGCGTAGGCAAGCACCAGGTTTGACCACTTGGTCCAGTCGTTGGGCGGATAACTCCAGCCGGTAAAAATGTCGCCCTTGGGAAAGGTGTGCCGGTATGGTTCGGGATGCGTTGAAAGCGCCTCGGGCATGAAGCCGATCTCCACCAGCGGCCGCACGTGCGCGCTCACCAGCGCGTCGAAGATCCGGTCGGTGATCGTGAAGTTGTAGACCGGCGTCCCGTCGGACCGTTCGGTGTACACGTTAGTCGATCCCCACTTCAACGATCCCTCGCCGTCGCCCGTGGTCAGCAGGTTGTGAGCGCGAAAGTAAACCGGGACAGGGCTCATGGCCGCCAGTTCTCCCAGCAGCTTCTTGCCGTTCGCTGCATAGAGGTAGTTCGGCTCATCCGCGCCAAAAAAGTTCCAGATGGGCGTATAGGGTCCGATGGCCTGGTTGGCATGAACCTCAACCTGAATCGGCGCCTGGATTGCCGGAGCTTGCGCGCCTGCGGGTTCTGGCACCAATGCCACGCCCAGGGCCGGAAGGCAAAGCGATGCAGCAAGAAAGATCCGAAGAACCTTCTGCCGAAGTTTCAGGCCGGGTTTGACCACGACATGACGGTGAGAACAGGCATTTAACTTTTTTTGCTCAGCATTGCAGATTATTAGGCTCGATTGGCGCACGATAGAAACAACGATACATCGGGAGCGCAACGATGGGACATCAAAGGGCAGTCGCGATCGCGTAGGGCGTGAAGCACATATCCCTATCCCCTACCCCTACCCCCTACCCGGTGGTAATGACTTACTTCAAAATTTATTGCATAAAATTTCCCTCGGCTGTGAAACAGGGAAGAACGAATATCCGATTCCGCATCACCGAGGTGCGCTTTGGAGTAAAAAGGTATTGCCGTGGTGGGGCGACTCAAAGGAACCGTACGGCAGAGATTGTCGTATTACCAGGGATGGGGGGCGTTTGTCATGATGCAGAGATCAGTAATCGTATGCGCAGCTTTGGCTTTGGCCGCCGGACTAGCGGGCTGCCGGGTTCACGTCGACAAGGACGCCAACGGGCAGGAAAAAACAGTTCAGGTCGACACACCGTTTGGCGGCGTCCATGTGAATACCGACCAGACCACGGCCGCCGATCTTGGTCTTCCGGTCTACCCCGGCGCCGAGGTGACGCGGGACAAAGACCACGACAAGTCCGCCGATGTGCATATGGGATTCGGCGAATGGCAGTTGCGGGTACGCGCTGTCAGCTACTCCTCGGCCGATCCGCAGGACAAAGTCGTCGCGTTCTATAAAAAGGCCCTTGATCGTTATGGCGATGTGATTACCTGCCAGGGTCACACCGCGGTCGGCTCGCCCGCGGTCACGACGGAAGGCTTGAGCTGCGAGGACAACGGCAAGCACACCAAGGTGCAGATCGATAACAAGGACTATGGCGTCAACAAGGACGGTCTGCAGTTGAAGGCCGGCTCGATGCGGCACCAGCACATTGTCGGCTTTGAAGATCCAGAGAACGGCAAAACCCGATTCTCGCTCGTTGCATTGGATTTGCCGACGGGGATTGAGAACGACGGCAAGAGCGACTAGTGTCCTGAGTCTGAAATACGCAACACAAAGCTGGCTGTCATTCTGAGCGAACAGGGCCCCGAACGTCTTTCAGTTCGGGGGTGGTGAGTCGAAGGATCTGCGGTTGCTCTTTGCGACTTATGTCACGAACTTTTGAGACACCACACTAACTAGAAGCTGTCTAATAAAATGGTCCAGCAGCGCGAAAGGCGTCTCCTCAGGAGCTAAAGCCAAGCGATTTATGCGACGTTTGCGGCACGCCTCTAAAGTCGTGCCCTTTTACAAATTTATGAGACGCTTCTCGAGACGAAGTCGGCTGAATCGGGGAATGAACCGGCTCCGCGAGATGGATGGGCAGAGGGCGAGGTGGATCGCTTAGAATTCCACCAACTGCCAAAAACCCCTTTACCCGGAGCCATCTCTCACATGCTGAAAAGAATGATCCGCCTGCTTCCCGCGGCTTTGTTGTCCGCGGCTGTTGCCCTTTATGCCGCCGACAAACCCAAACCCGCTGCGCCCGCGTCTCCCGATCCCTATGCCGAGGTGCAACCCGCCACCGAATCGCTGGACCTCACTATGTACCAGCGCATCCGCGACGAGGGCATCAACCACTCGCATGTCATGGAGTTTGCCTCGGCGCTGATGGACGGTATTGGCCCGCGCCTGACCGGTTCCCCCAATCTTGAGAAAGCCAACGCGTGGACCCGCGATACGCTGACCAAGATCGGCCTCGAAAATGCCCACCTTGAAGACTGGGGCGAATTTGGCATGGGCTGGCAACAACTCAACACCTGGGCGCGCATGGTTACGCCCGACACCGCCATCCTGATTGTGCAAGCCACCCCATGGTCGCCTGCGACGGAGGGCCCGGTGACCGGAGACGTGGTCTTCGTCAATATCAAGGACGACGGTGACTTCGACAAATACAAGGGCAAGCTGGCCGGAAAGATTGTTCTCTTCGGCGCCATGCGGGAGGTTCCGCCAGTCGATAAAGCGCTCTTTGAGCGCGCCACCGATAAGCAACTCGAAGAAACTGCGGAGTTCCCGGTCGGCGCGGATTCGGGCGGAATGTCGCCCGAGATGCAAGCCCGCATTCGCGCCCGTATTGAGCGCATGAAGCTGATCGACAAGGTAGCCCAGTTCTTCTACGACGAGAAAGTGGCTGCAGTGATCGAGCCCAGCCGCGACGCAAAAGACGGCGGCGGTTCGGGTGGAACCATCTTTGACGACAACGGCGCAACGCTGGGCCGCACTCCGTACATTGCGGAGAAACGCGTGAAAATTCCTGTGGCCGTGGCGGCCATCGAGAGCTACGGCCGCCTCTACCGCCTCACCCAGGCGCACGCGCCGGTCAGCGTGCAAATCGACATTGAAACGAAATTCACCGGTGACCATGAGCACGGCTTCAACACCATCGCCGAGATTCCTGGAACCGATCCGAAGTTGAAAGACGAAGTTGTCATGCTCGGCGGGCATTTGGACAGTTGGATCGCTGGAACCGGCGCCACAGACAATGGCGCTGGAACCATCGTGGCCATGGAGGCAGTGCGCATCCTTGAAGCGCTGGGCGTCAAGCCGCGGCGTACCATCCGCATCGCCCTCTGGACTGGCGAGGAGCAGGGCATTTTTGGCTCCAGAGGCTATGTGAAGCAGCACTTCGGTTCGGCGGCGCTCTCTACCGCGCCCGATCAGCTCGCGCTGCCGGAGTTCCTGCGGCGCGCTGCCGGGCCGCTCGAGGTAAAGCCGGAACAGAAGTTCATCTCCGCTTATTTCAACGTCGACAATGGCACCGGCAAGATCCGCGGGGTTTATCTGCAGGGCAACGCAGCAATCGCGCCCATCTTCGCGCAGTGGATCGCGCCGCTGAAGGACCTTGGCGTGACGACGCTGACCATGCGCAATACCGGCGGCACCGATCACTTGAGCTTCGATGCGGTGGGGATTCCGGGATTTCAATTCATCCAGGATGATCTGGACTACGAGAGTCGTACCCACCATTCCAACCAGGACGTGGTGGAGCGCCTGCAGCCTTCCGACTTGAAGCAGATCGCCACGGTCGAAGCCATTTTCGTTTACAACGCCGCGCAGCGGGACCAGATGCTGCCGCGCAAACCGCTGCCGCAGCCCGACCAGGAAGAGAAACGCCTCGCTCCGCTTGAGGGAATCTTTCCCGGCGCGGCTTCCGCGGCCACGACAGAGAAGCAACAATAGATACCGGACAGACAATGTGGGCCACCCGCCCAGCGAGGCCGGTACGGTTGCAATAGAGTCATTCCGAACTGTAGCCGTCGGGATGGGTTCATCGATCCCAGGTCTCAGAGGCGAGACCTCCGCCCCAGCGACGAAGACCTGTCGCTGGGGACCCCGGAGACCCGGGGCACCCAAGCTTGGGGCAGATTGAGATGTGGACCACCCGCCGGATGGCAAGCTTCTAGAGCGATTCCACAATACAAGTGTCTTTTTGGCATCGTGTTTGCCGCGGCGGCCCTGCAAATTCGATCCGGGAACTGGAAGAAGTTGTGATGGAGGGCGGGCCGCCCCTCGCTCCGCGAAACCCCTGACTCTGCTACACTGAACCGAGCGTATCAAGCGGGAAAAACGCACCAGGCCGCGCCCGAAGATACGCTTCTCAGAACATGTTCGGGGAGTGGCTCAGCCTGGTAGAGCACCTGGTTCGGGACCAGGGGGTCGGAGGTTCAAATCCTCTCTCCCCGACCATTAAAATCAATCACTTACATACGATTCTGCGAGGGTTAAACAGCCTGGGGTTCCCAAAAGGGTTCCCACTCTTTGCCAATTCCGCCGTCGGGGAGACCCTTCAGCGGAGTAGTGATTCTCTTCTTCTCTTCCTCATCCGGTTCAGCAAATACGGCCTCAACGACTCGGGTTACAGCCTCGACGCGCTCGTTCCACCAGGTCTTCGAATAGACATCGAGCGTGATGCTTCCGGTGCCTCCTGCGTGCCCCATGTTGTCACGGGCAACCTCGAGACGAGCGCCGAAGCGCCGCATCAGGCTGGCGTGCATGGTTCGGAAGCTCCGGAAGTCAACCGTCTTTGGAAGTCCCAGCTTTTCTGCTATCGGCTTCACGTGCCGGTTAAGCAGATTGTGCCTATCCAGAGGCCTGCCAAGCTTGTTGGCAAAAACAAGGTCATCAGGTCTTGCGGAACTTTTTGTTGCTAGCCCACATTCGCCGAATTGCCGCGAGAATGACCCCATGTTTGTCGAATGGGACCTCCCGCTTGCCAGCATTCGTCTTCACGTCGTCGAACTCATCGTCGTAAACACGTTCGTCTACGACAATGCGATCGCCGAGGATGTCCTTCCATCGAAGTGCAAGAGCCTCACCCGGCCGCATGGACGCAAAGACGATCAACATGATGATCGACTTTGTGGGCTCCTTCACCCCCTCGATCATCTGCCGAATGTCCGCCAGAGACAGGAGTACGGTCGGCTTCACCTCCCGCTTTCGCGGCAGCTTGACGCCAACGGCAGGGTTGCGTTCGAGCATGCCCCATGATTTGCTCTGGTTCAGTGCCGCGCGGAGCGTACCGTGAATCAGCCGGACCGACTTCGGCGAAAGACGAGGCGACAGCGTGTTGAAATAGGCCTGCAGGTCCATGGTCATCATCTTGCGGACTTTTCTGTTGCCAAATTCAGGCAGCAGATAAGTCTTGAAGTTCTCCTCGTACTGCTTGCGCGTGGAGTTCTTCAGGTGTGGCCACGTCAGTTCCCGGCACTTGTTGTAGACAGTCTGCAAGGATTCCTCGTCGCTGGCGAACAGATGAGGTTGGTTGTTCCGCTCGTTGACTGGCTCCATGAACTGGTCGGCAAGCCGTTGTGCTTCGCGACTGCTTGGCACGCGGCTCTTGGCCCAGGACTTGGTCCGTCTCTGACGCGGGGTTCGGGTGTAATCCCAGTAAAACAGCTTCCACTTGGACCCAAGATCCTGCAATTGGGCCCGTTGATAACGTTCCTGCACCACGGTCCTCCTTCCGTGGTGCTTCAATCGCGGTCTCTTTGTAGCATCGAAGACCATCACTGTACAACCGCCGATCCAGCGAGGAACCGTTGCATGATAGATGGCCGGAATCGCACGTAGCGGCCGAGGCGAAGAACACCGGGAAGGTTATCCGCGTTGGCGTACACCCACGATTCGGGTACGCCGAGGAAAGCGGATACGCGCTCCGTATCAAGCAGTCGATCAAGACTGCCGAGCCATTGCTCGACGGACAGGCTACAGAAGCGAAAGTACGTTCCTAGCCTCTTGAAGCCGGGAATCTCGTCAGCATGCGAGCGCACCCAGGCGATTGTCATGACAAGGATTTCGGCGACTTCCTTGTCGGATAGAAGGGGCGTAAACGCCAGGACTGGTGTCTCTGCGATCTGATTCTCAGATTGTGTCATTTTTTCCTCGATGCGAGGTGGCCAGTTGGTCCGGTCACCGGAACGGAAGAGATTCCTTCCGCTTCATCGCCACTAGGGAATTGCCATTGTTTCTCATATGTACTGCCATCGATTCTTCCGCTTGAAGGTCTCCGCTGCACACATGACGCGTGCCTAACCCGGCCGCATTCCAAGTCTTCTGCGTCCGACGGAACGGATTTCGCCCACGGTCCCAGCATCAGCGGGTACCGCGTCACCGTCATATGCTTGTCAACGTTGCGAAGGCGCGCTCTCGATTCTGTAGTTGAGTTAAGTGGCCAATGGCTGAATCCACAAACGTATGAAATAAAGTTAGTTAGCACAACTCCGCACGACCATGGAAAAAGGAGCATACTGCTTCTATCTATGAAACGAAAATCGGTCAGTCCGCCCTCGATGGTCAGCACTGCGCAGGAGTTTCTCGATCTGCTTTTCTGGAAACTCCATCGGATTCTCGATCAGGAGGGTGTTTCAGTCTTGCAGTGGGCCATTATGCAGCGGGCACTCGAACATGACAATGGCGTGCCGTTTACCCTGATTCTCAAAGCGACTGCAGACTCCAAAGACAATGTGCGGCGGGCTGCGAAATCCCTACAGGACGCCAAGGTCGGAAAAGTGATCGCTGATCCAAGTGACGGACGAGCGCGAATCTTCATTCTCACCAAGCTCGGAAGGAGGCGAACCCTCCATGTCCGGGAGGCCTTTAAGGCGGAACTATTGGCTTCTGTCGGTGCAAGGGAGATCTTCTCAAAGAGGGCGGAGCGGTTCACTCGGCACATGTGGCACGCAAGCATCTATCTGTCCTCTGGCGATCTTGCCGAGAAGGAAATGGTCGATGACCGCAACTACAACCGCGCCGCGGTACCTGACGATTCGTTGAGGTATGTGGAGTTGCCCAAGCAGCCTAAGAGCCCGTTCATAGAATCGGGCTCGGAGAAACTGCTGTTTTAGATTCTCGAACTTCAAGGAGTGGCATTTGTTCTCGCGTTTCTACCTAGTCAATTGTCCATTGAGGCAGCTCTTATGGGCGCCCCCCGTTTTCTCGATCGATATCGAAGAGTAATTTGGCGATTAGCCATCCAAATTCCAGTGAAAAGTCCAATCATCAAGCCAAGGGGCAAGCCACGCTAGAGCCGACCAGATTCGCATCCCCCTCTCTCCTCAATCTAAAGACAAACGCAAGATAATAAACGAATTGCATGGATTCTCATGTGTCGCATTTGTCGCATGAATTCCCATTTGTAGCCCAAATTCCGGTCAAAAACTATAGCAAGCCGAAATCGCTATAGCACGGGAATCGGCCGAAGGAATCTCGTCTTCGCGGGACTCACAAGTCGGCTCTCATTCTGGGGCCCATGGATTCGAGACTAACGTCAAACTCGTACTGAGATCCGGTGCCTTGGCTCGAAACCCTATTGAACCCTTTTGTCACGCACCTGAGGGCGTTCCCAACGAGTCGCAGATCTGGGTGTTGTAAAGCCCGTTCGGCACGCGTAGGATTCGAGACCGATGCCGTAGTCACCTTGAATTCTTCATCCTGTTGGCGCGGATTTCACGAGCAGCTGCAGATGGGCGCGCCAAGAAAAAATGGTAATGGAAGCGGAAAAAGCTATATGTTGCGCTCCATGGGCAAAGACTGACAGGGCCACAGAAGATTTCCATCACCTTGCCCATCACTGCGCTGATGTCGCCGCATGCTTCGAATCCATAGTATCCATGCCTGTCATCCATGCTCGTCTGGAGAGCGCGGCTAGAGAAACGTTGTCGCATGAAAGCCTGGCGCGTCTGACTGTGCTCTGTTTCCTGCATGATGTTGGCAAACTCCATCCAGGGTTCCAGGCTAAGGGGTGGCCGCAAGATGAGTGGCGCGGTCCTCGCCATGGCCACGTAAGCGAAGGAGCGGCAATCTTCTGTGGTAATTCATTGAAGACAGTTGCCCGCAATCTCTGCCTGGCCGACCTCATCCGCTGGGGTGTGGACGCAAATCTGCTTTTCTCCGTGCTTGCGCACCATGGACGCCCGTTTTCGCCGAACAAAGATGGCGGGAAGCACTGGGACGTGGTGCGGACGTCACAGAGGAATTACGATCCAGTTGTAGCTTCCGCCGAAGTCGGTTCCGTGATCCACCGGTGGTTCCCATTGGCATTTTCCCCTCATGCTAGTGAGTTACCTTCTAGGCCAGATTTCCAACACCTCCTGAGCGGCTTCGTGGCGCTTGCGGATTGGCTCGGCTCGGACCGGCGGTTCTTCCCTTACGTAGGCCAGCTCGATCCCAATTACATCGACAAGGCGCGAGAACGCGCGAGCCATGCAGTTTCCTCCATCGGGTTGGACACTGCAAGACTGAAATCCGATGTCGCCGGACACACAGGGTTCTCCACGATCACCGAATTCTCCGCTCCTAATGTGCAACAGCAACTCATCGGGACATTCCCACTTGATGAACAGCTTGTCATTCTGGAAGCGGAAACCGGCTCGGGAAAAACCGAAGCTGCCTTCTGGCGCTTCGCGCGTCTGTTCGAGGCCGGAAGAATAGACAGCCTATACTTCGCACTGCCCACACGCACATCTGCTGTTCAGTTACACGGTCGAGTGAACAAGATGCTGAAGCATCTCCTCGGCGACCAAGCGCCCGAGGCAGTTCTTGCCGTGCCGGGGTATTTGAAGGCCGGAGATGTGGAAGGGGAGGCGCTTCCAGACTGGAGGGTGCGTTGGGATGACGACGGCGAAGTACCCGATGAGGTGCTCGAAGCCCGTTGGGCTGCTGAAAGCGCCAAGCGGTACCTCGCCGCGATTGTAGCGGTCGGCACCGTAGACCAGGCCATGCTGGCGGCGTTGCAAGTCAAACATGCCCACCTGCGAGCTGCGGCTCTTTCACGGAGTCTCTTGGTGATCGACGAGGTGCACGCCAGTGATAGCTACATGGCGGAGGTGCAAGGTCACCTGCTGCGCATGCACCTTGGACATGGTGGCTACGCCATGCTGATGTCCGCGACATTGGGCTCACGAGCACGCACCAAATGGCTTGGCTCTGCGGCTTCCTCTTTTCGGGAAGCTATCGCTGCTGCCTATCCTGCGGTCTGGAGCCCGAAGCGGAGAGGACCAGTAACTGTATCGCAGCAGGAGAAGCAAAAAACCGTGGCCATGATGCTCTTGCCTACCATGGTGCCGGAAGAAGGTGCGCGACTCGCTATCGAAGCGTCCAGGCACGGAGCACGTGTACTCGTGATTCGAAATACGGTTAAGTTTGCCATTGCCACATGGTCTGCAGTCCGAGAAGCGGGTGGCGAGGCTCTGCTGTTATCGGTCTCCAATGGTCCTGCTCTTCACCACGGTAGATTCGCTCCAGAAGACCGTCGACTCCTGGATGCGGCAGTAGCGGAGACGCTTTCACCCAAGGATCGGGGCAAAGCTGGGGTGATCGTGATCGGGACGCAGACGCTGGAGCAAAGCCTGGATATCGATGCAGACCTGCTCATCACCGACCTGTGCCCCGTGGACGTTTTGTTGCAGCGGATAGGCCGCCTTCACCGCCATTCTTCCTGTTCGCGCCCGAGTGGATTTGAAACACCCGTCTGTTATGTTATGCAGCCGGAAAAGGGCCTGTCCCAGTTGCTCGGTCCTCCTCCTTCCTTTGAGAACGGCCTCGGAGCCTGGAAAGAGAGCGGCGTCCTTAACGGGATATACCGCGATCTCTCCATGCTTGAGTTGACCCGGAGGCTGGTTCTTGAACATCCGGCCTGGAGCCTTCCAGCCATGAACCGCTTACTGGTGGAGAGTGGAACACATGAAGAGCGTATCGATGAACTGCACAAGGAAATGGGCCAGGAGTGGAGTGATTACCGGAACAATGTCATCGGCAAGGAAATCGCTGACATCGGAGCAGCTAGGAACGTGGCTCTTCCCGTGAACACTCCGTTTGCAGACGTCCTTTTCCCGCAGGATGAGGAGCGAATTCGGACACGGCTGGGCGAACAGGGAGCCCGAATCACCTTTGCAGAGCCTGTGGTTGGCCCATTTGGGGCCAATATTAGCTGCCTGACTCTGCCTGCCCACTGGTCGCGGGGGTTGGTCGCCCACGAGCCCGTGAAACCGATTCTCAGCGATGGTTTACTCACACTGACCGTTGGCGATAGGATGTACACCTACAACCGCAATGGACTGATGAAAGGAAGCGAGTGACAGGGCCTGCCTTCAATTTGCTCGCGGAACCGCTGTTCCATACCTCGTCTGACAACCCCGCAAGCCTTCCCGAATTACTTGCCCGATTAACAAGAAATGAGGTAGAGAGTTATCCAGCTCTCCGCCCTCATCAGGCTCCCGCCTGGCATATGTTCCTCGTGCAACTGGCGGCACTGGCTCTACATCGAGCAGGTGCCCGCGAATTGCCACGGACGGAGGAGGGGTGGGCATGCTCACTGCGCGGACTCACGCATGAATTCCCGGAAGATGAACCGTGGTGCCTGGTGGTGGACGACGAGAGAAAACCGGCGTTTATGCAGCCGCCGGTTCCCATCGGGGTGAAATTGGACACACCCGTGTCGACGCCCGACGCGCTCGATCTGTTGATTACCTCGCGCAACCATGACCTGAAACAAGCCGTAGCCCGCCAAGCGGAGGCGGAAGACTGGATTCTTGCACTCGTCTCACTCCAAACCTGCGAAGGATTTGGTGGGGCAAAGAACTACGGCATCGTGCGTATGAACGGAGGTTCTTCCTCTCGTTCGATGTTAGGGCTTACCCCGCTTCCACAAGGCAATTCAAAGTCCTCTTGGCCTCACCCAGGGCTTTGGTTCCGGCGGGATTTGGAGGTCCTGTTAGCCTCCAGATCAGAGGAGTGCCAGAATTACGCGTACATAGGCTATCCCGCGACTGGTGGTCTCGGTCTCACTTGGCTCGCACCTTGGCATGAAGGGGAACAACTTCCGCTGAAGACGCTCGACCTCTGGTTCATTGAAGTCTGCCGCCGCGTCCGGCTATCGATGCACAACGGCGACATTACGGGAAGGCGCGGAATGTCGATCGCGCCTCGGATCGCGGCCAAAGAGCTGAATGGCGTTGTGGGTGACCCCTGGGCACCATTGCATAAGACCGACGGCAAGAGCCTGACCCTATCGGGGGGTGATTTCAATTATTCCAAGCTAGTTGACTTGCTGTTTTCTGGTGACTGGAAGATTCCACTGCTTGCACGCCCCGCTTCATTTGAAGGCGGGAATGGGACCATGCTCCTCGTTGCGCAGGCCTTCTCGCGAGGGAACAGCAAAACGGAAGGTTTCAAGTCGCGTATCGTGCCTGTCGGCGGCAAGATATCGCGAGCGTTAAGCCTTGATCGTGAGCGGGAGAAGCTTCACCAGTTGGCCCGAAGGCAAATTGAAGAAATTGAAAAGTTCGATGTGGCACTTCGCAGAGCATTGGCACTGATTGCTGCTGGAGGAGATGCAGAGAAACGCAGAAAAGAGCACTTTGCATACGCGAAGGATGCTTCCGCAGCTATCGACCGAGCTGCTGACGAAATCTTTTTTGAACACCTGTGGGCACGCTTCGAGGCCCAGGAAAACAGCTCAGATACCCAACAAGCTGAGGGACTGTGCTTCATCAAAGAGCTTCATGCGCGGGCGAAAACGATCTTCGAGGCCTCTCTTCCTGCCGTCCCGTGCGCAAGTCTCTTTCGTCCTCGTGCAGAGGCACGCGCTCGTCAGTTCTACAACCGTACTATTCGAAAGTCTTTTCCCGAGCTGTTCTTGACCCCTGTCCCTGAGGAACCAAACGATGTTCACGCATGAAGAAACCGTCGAATCCATTTCGAAGAAGCTGCTGGGGCTGGATTCCGGCCCACTCGCGGAGTTGCGACGAATGGAGCCGGAGGAAGCTGGAACTCCCATGTTCTGGCGCATGGCCGCAGAGTATGGATTCCGCGATGTCGAGTTGAGTATCTGGAAGCGGATTGTCAGAATCATGGCGCTGTTGACCCCCAGGGGGAATCGCAGCGATGCGGTCCGCCTCCATGAGCGGACGCGGCGTTTGGGAGCGGTCTTGTGTGACGGAGGCGATCCCGGCTGGCCGCCCAAAGGGGCGAACGCAACACCTGTGCTTTCCGAACAGCGTCTGGCTCGCTTTCTGGCAACTCCTGCCGATCAGCGCGGGGAGTCGCTGGAGCGCATTGCGAGGATGTTGGCTCGGAGTCGAAACCCACAGAATGGCATCAACTGCACCGAAATCGCTTACCTCCTCCTGTACCCCGACAAGGCAACGTACCTTGATGACGTCGCTCGTCACTATTATTCCCGGCTGGACCGCGCAGCCTACCAATCCAAGAATGAGGAAGGAACTGTCTGATGTCTGCCATTCGATTTCTGCAAGTCCACACGCTCCATTCCTATACCGCAGCGCTCCTCAATCGTGACGACAGCGGCCTGGCCAAGCGTCTGCCTTACGGCGGAATTTTGCGTACGCGCATCTCGTCCCAATGCCTCAAACGCCATTGGCGCAAGGCCGACAACGACCCTCATTCATTGCTCTCGATCAGTGGTTCTGAGCTGGCCTTTCGCTCCCGCGAACTGGTCACAAAGAAGGTCATCGAGCCATTGAAAGAGAAGTACCCGTTGGAGGTCGTTCAAGCTCTGGAGCCGGAGTTCCAGAAGGCGGTTTATGGCGACAAGGCCGATCAAGGAAAGCAGAGCCGCCAGACACTCCTGTTCGGAGCTCCTGAAATTCGGTGGCTGGCTGCTGAAGCGGAGAGATTGGCCGCCGCTTCCGACGACGCCAAAGGAGCCAAGGCCGCAGTTGTCGCGTGGGCAAAGGAATTTAAGAACAACATCAAGACCTTGCGTGAGGAGACGGCTCTGCCGGGCGGGCTGGCGTCGGCGCTCTTTGGGCGAATGGTAACCTCCGATCCAGCGGCCAATATCGACGCGCCAGTTCACGTGGCACACGCTTTCACGGTTCACGCTGCAGAAACCGAGAGCGATTACTTCACCGCCATGGACGACCTCAAAGAGGATGCTGACGATGGCGGTGCGGACACAATTCAGGAGGCAGAACTAACCTCAGGCTTGTTCTATGGGTACGTAGTGATCGACCTTCCAGGACTTATTGCTAATTGCGGTGGTAACAAGGAACTCGCTGCTCGCATCGTCCATAACCTGGTCTACCTGATCGCTGAGGTTTCCCCTGGGGCAAAGCTGGGTTCCACTGCTCCTTATGACCGGGCCAGTTTGATGTTACTGGAAGCAGGTGATCGTCAGCCGCGCAGTCTTGCCGGTGCCTTCAGAACGCCTGTCAAGCCAGACCTGGACCAGGCTGTGGAGGCGTTGAGCAAGCATCTTGGCAGGTTGGATGAAGCGTATAAGACTGGCGAAGCTCGTCGGTACCTCACGCTCTCCGACGAGGTCGTGCCTGGGTTGGAGAGGGGATCACTTCCGGACTTGGCCGATTGGGCCGCCAAGAGAGTTGGAGAAGCGATATGACGCCGGAGTTCCGCTGGCTGATCTTGCGCCTGGAAGGCCCGCTGATCGCTTTCGGCGGCGTGGCCATCGACCAGATAGGCGTGACGCGGGATTTTCCTGCCGCCTCCATGCTCACTGGATTGATAGCCAACGCCCTGGGCTTGGAGCGCACAAACTCGGCGGCCCACCAGGCTTTGCAAGACCGGCTTATCTTCGCCGCGCGGCGGGAACGCGAGAACCCATTTGGCCTTCTAACCGACATGCAGAACGTACACCTTGAAAAGAATGACCGTGGCTGGACTACCTATGGACAGCCGGAAGGACGCGATGGAGCCAGCTACGGCTCTCCGCACCGCCGCCAGCGTTTCTTTCACGCCGATGCCTGCGTCACTGTGGCGCTCCGCCTGGAAGCACCTGACATGCAGCCCAATCTCGATACCATCGCCAAAGCGTTCGACCGTCCTGCCCGGCCACTCTTCATCGGGCGTAAAGCCTGCATCCCATCGGTTCCCATCCTGAGCGGCGAGGTGGCAGCGCCTTCCGCTTATGAGGCACTCCTCCGGGTTCCGTCCGTCGGCGGGGAGAGCGAAACCATGCGAGCTTTATGGCCTCTCACGGAGGGACCGAATGAAGGAAGTCATGTCCATCGCATCCTTGCTCTTCCTGATCTGCGCAATTGGAAGACGGGACTCCACGGCGGGACGCGGATGATTGTTGAAGGCTTCGTTACGGTGACGGGGGTGAGCCGATGAGTACGCTCCATCTGGTTCGCCTGCCAATCTCCCTATCCGCGTTGGCTCGCTGGGCGGCATCCAGGAATTACGGTTGGACAACTCGCCAGGACCACAAGGGCAGCGAACGTGATGCGGGTTTCGATGAAGGATGTGCACTCCATCATCTACTTGTCGAAACCTTTGGAAATGGCGCATTGCACCCCTTCCGTATGCTCGTAGCTTCGCCCGGGAAACAGGGCCAGGTCTACGCCTACAGCCGCGCCGACGCCGCAACGCTTCTGGAAACCGCGCAGGCATGCGCCTTGCCGGAAGTGTTGGGTGTCTGCGATCTTGCGCAACTTGCGGCCAAGTCGATGCCGGAAACTTGGCGGTCGGGGCGGCGCTTAGGGTTTGAAATTCGTGTGCGGCCCGTCAGCCGTCTAATGAAGCCGTTACCCCATTCGAGCGGCAACGCTTTCGCTAAAGGTGCAGAAGTGGATGTGTTCCTGATCGAGGCCATGCGCCGCTTCCCGGAAGCGACTTCCGCTGATGAAAACATGCTGAAGGCTGGGCGATCGCGGGAGGCTGTTTATACCGATTGGCTAGCCCAAAAGCTTGAAGGCATCGCAACCCTTGCACCAGGGGTCCGGCTCGCCCGTTTCGTCCGTAACCGTGCCGCTCGAATGGGCCATGCCCCCGAAGGGCCGGACGCGACCCTGCAGGGGGACCTCATCGTCCTCGATCCACTTCGCTTTCAAGTGTTGCTGGCAAAAGGCCTTGGCCGTCATAAAGCCTATGGCTACGGGATGTTGCTTCTTCGTCCTCCTCGGAGCGCTTGAATGCTTGTTGGCCGCCTTGGACTTGAGAAAGCTCGGATTCCTCATGCCGACCGGCATGGGCTCGTCTGGCTCGACCGTGGACGGCTTGAAGTCGAGAATGGGTGCTTGCGCTTTATTACAGCCGGTGGCGGAGAACTGCAGGCAGGCGATTACCAGATTCCCCATCAAGCGGTATCCATCATTCTCTTGGGGCCGGGATCAAGCGTGACTCATGATGCCCTGCGTTTGCTTGCCCGGCATGGCTGTGCTCTCGCAGCCATCGGGGAGGGGGCAGTGCGCTTTTACACGGCTCCCCCACTCATGCCGGACAGTTCGCTGGCCGCGCGGGCTCAGGTTACACTCTGGGCCAATCCCAAAAGCCGCATGGAGGTGGCACGTGCGATGTATGCAATGCGGTTTGGGGAGTTCGTCCTTACCCGCGACATCGAAGTCCTACGTGGGCAGGAGGGGGCCCGAATCAAGCGGAGCTATCAGCTCGCCGCCGACCGGTTCGGCATTCCCTGGCATGGCCGTCATTATGATCGCGAGCACCCCGATTCAGGGGATACGCCGAACCAGGCAATCAACCACGCTGCAACGACCGTAGCGGCGGCAGCTTCCGTCGCCGTTGCCTCTCTCGGGGCGATTCCACAACTCGGTTTTGTGCATGAGGACTCGGGACAGGCCTTCGTGTTGGACGTGGCTGATCTCTATCGCCACGACATCACGCTGGACATTGCCTTTGGGGCCGCCAAGGAATCTCTGCAGGAATCTACGCCTCTGGAGAAAATGGTGCGTCGGCGAGCCGCCAAACTGTTTCGGCAGCGGAGCGTGATTCCGTCCATGATCGATAAGATTAAGACCTTGCTTCATCTTGAAGGGAACGGACCCACTGAAACCGGAGAGCCTGCGAACTAATGCCCATGGTGGTCGTCATCACGCGCGATGTCGAGTCTCGCTACAGGGGCTTTCTTGGTTCAGCCATGCTCGAACTGGCCCCGGGTGTCTATGCGCATCCTCGCATGAGCGCCGGAGTGCGGTCCCGCATCTGGAGTGTGCTGGAGGATTGGTACTGCAATTTGGGGAAGGGTAGCATCCTCATGACTTGGGCCGATACCGGTTCCCATGGTGGTCTCGGGCTTGCAACTCTGGGAGAGGTACCCAAAAACATCGTCGCGCAAGACGCGATGTTGTTGGTCAGGCGTCCGCTCCCGGTTGTGAATGAGCCAGTCGCGAAACCGATCTGATCTTTGACAACTCGCATAGTTCCATCACTCTATCAGGTAGAGGTTCCCCCGCACGGGCGGGGATAGACCCAGATACCGCAGTGGCCGCCGCGATGGTGCCTGGGTTCCCCCGCACGGGCGGGGATAGACCCATTGGTGAGCCGATGAATCTTCTAGGAAAGTTGGTTCCCCCGCACGGGCGGGGATAGACCCTTCTTCTTGCCTTCATGCCACCATTCCCGCATGGTTCCCCCGCACGGGCGGGGATAGACCCTTCACGCCAGAGACAGCGGGCGGGGCACCCATGGTTCCCCCGCACGGGCGGGGATAGACCCTGCTTGTATCGAGCGGGTGCGGGTCGGTGTAAGGTTCCCCCGCACGGGCGGGGATAGACCCATTGTATCCGGCGGGGGCTTGGGCGAGCCAACGGTTCCCCCGCACGGGCGGGGATAGACCCTCCGCTAACTGACGCGCACTGCGGCTAACTCCGGTTCCCCCGCACGGGCGGGGATAGACCCCAGAGAACTGTCGAGTGCTCAGCGCCCTCGATGGTTCCCCCGCACGGGCGGGGATAGACCCCCGCTGTGTTGACTCTGGAGCCGTCAGCGACGGGTTCCTCCGCACGGGCGGGGATAGACCCTACAGCGCTGTCGGCTACACCACGCAATCGGCGGTTCCCCCGCACGGGCGGGGATAGACACAATCCGGGCGATATTTGCGCGGGCTCCTTTAGGGTTCCCACACACAGGCGGGGATAGACCTTGGACCCCGATGTTCGTCACGACGGCTGACACGGCTCCCTGCACGGACGGGGATAGTTGCCTGAGACTCTGCGCCGTTGGGTAGTGTCCTATTTAGTGCGTTGCTGCCTTGCAAGGGAAAGCTGTATGCACGGCGGCAATCACCAGAAACTGTGGCAGGACATGAAGCCTTTCCGGATACTGATTCAAGTACTTCGACACAACGAGCGCCAATTCGCCTAGGCTGGTCTCCTCGGGAATACAAATCTTCGTGGCGCTGTCCCCAATCTGGAACCCGTCTAAGACCCCAGAGACGTAGAACAGGCATATATTTCTGTGGTCATAGTCTTCATCGGACAATTTTGTCTGATCCCCGCCGACGAGTCCACAATACTCGCGCAGCCTCAAGCTCGTCATGGCTTTGTTGTTTTGAGACTGACCGCCGGCAACAAACGAAAGGCAGAAAATCATGGTGCATAAAATCCATTTGGCACGGATGACCCTTCCGGCCACATTCGTTCGATTGTTCATGGACTTACCGCCTTACTGGCAGTATAGTAGGCGCAAATAGAAAACCCCCACTGGCGGGCGGGGGCATCTCCTTGCTTTGGGTTCGGCTGACGAATTCAAGGTACAGGAGAATTGACGCGAATGCAATCCCCTACCACAAATGTTTACGCGGCTCCCCCACCTCCGCGCGGTAATTCAATCTTAGAAATTCTTTTGCTTTTTCTAGCGCGTCGAGTCGGGCCGATACGGGCGAAAAGCCTATATATACTGCTTTCTGCACTTCGGAGTTGCTATGGGCACGTCGGTACGGCACTTCGACAAGGTAACTACTGTATAGAATCTGGGCTTGTATGGGACCAGAACGGACTTTTGGATGAGAGAACCCATTCTCGCAACGTAGACATAGAAAATCTGCAATCAACCTATCGCTGGATGGATGTTCTGGATATTCAAATCTTCCTAGCGGGCTTTGACGCGGGAGAAGAATTCGCTCTCCGCATTTCGGACACGCAATCCAGTAAGCAAGAATCGGCTCCAGAGCAGCATCTAGCATCTTGATTTCCTTTCGTTGGTTGCAGGCCATCATACGCCGAGCAACTCCCCGACCGTCCAAACGTGATCCGTCAATCCCTGCTCCATCGCCGGAGTCACCCTCAAGGTCTGGTGACGACGGCAGAAGTTGTAATATGCGCAGCACAGCGACAGCGCGATCCGGTGCCAGTCGCATCTCGTCAAGCGGTCCTATCGCCTTCTCGTGCTCCTCTGTGAAAGTCTTTTTGCATTGCCGACAGCGGTACCGTTGCAGCCCGTTCCTGTGCCGCCCGAACCGTTTGCATTGACACTTACAGCTATGGCAGGTCATTCCTACTCAGCCTTTCCCCTTGACTCGGGAGTGAAGGCAAGCCAGAATGATGATTGAGGATCGACAGTCCGGCTTGCCGGGTTGTTGGTTTGGGGCCGTTGGGAAGCGTCAACTTCCTAACGGCCTTTCCTATTTGCGCTTGTACGAACGTTTCGCTTTGGTGGCGATCTTTCGAGACGGTACAGGCATAGATTCCTCTTCCTCATCGTTACTCCCCTCCTTCCATCCCACAAACTTTTCCCGGCCCTTAACAGTGACATGGAATTGCTTGCGGTGCGTCTTAAGGCTCGATTCAATCGCTGATCGTTCAGCCGGAACTCCAAACGCCTTGAGGTGCGCTTCTAACTCATAAACGCGCATCTCGGGAACCTGACGCAGTATCTCCCGCATGATTTTCCAGAGAGGATACTGCTTCAACTCCAACGTCTGAGGGACAATCTCAGCATTGCGTGCTGCATCCTCAACCTGCTTCAAATCCTCGTCATCGAGAGGATAAGGATTAGTCTCCTGATGCGTCTTCATCGGAACATTGAATAAGAGGGCCATGCCGATCCGTGCTGACTCGCCTTCAGACTCAATCCTTGCCGACAATTCCCGATACCGCCGATATGCCCCTAACAATTTGTTAAGTTCCGTCTGCCTTTCCGTCAGCTCCCCCAACCTTCGGGTCGTCTGGTCGGATATTCCACTTACGATGTCCTTGAACCGTGCCATACCTTTGAGACTACATATCCATTGCACATCTGTCAACATAAATGTGCAGTCGTTTTGCCAAACTTCAAGTGTGCTTTGCATTTTCGACTTTCCTCCGTTCGTTTTTTGAATCTGTTGAGGAAAAGATGGGATCAGCTAGAGCAACGCAGTCTTTAGGACACTACCGCGCCGTTGAAATGCTGCATCGCGATCGACTACTATGATCTGTTTGTTCGCGCTATCGCGTTCGTGAACGTATTCTCTGAGGCCAATGATGGAAGTCTTGCTCGTTGTAGTTGTTGCCTTCGTTGTGTTCGTAATCATTAAATGGGCCAAGAGGGATGAGGACACAAAACAAAGGGGCAACGTCCTTGATATCCCGCCAGCATCTGAAGCGCCCGTTTCTCCTAAGCCACCGGTACAATCTCCATCCAAAGCGAAGTCTCGCAGAAAGCCGGGAGCGAAGAAGACAGGCATTGAGGTGCTCCCACTCGTGTTTGTTGTTCTCGATCTTGAGACGACGGGTCTTAGCCCCTATTCGCATGAAATCATCGAGATCGGTGCAATCCGCGCCAATCGCAACTCGAATGATCACGAAACGTTTCACGCACTCGTTAAACCGAAGAGGAAGATTCCGAAAAGAATCGCTCAACTCACCGGAGTCACGCAAGAAATGGTCGATGCAGAAGGCTGCGAACTGGAGGAGGCCATTAAGGATTTCGTCTCGTTCATTGGCGACAATCCTCTCGTGACATATAACGCCTCATTCGATATGGGCTTCCTCCAGAACGCAGCCAAGCAGTTCAACCTCATAATTCCAAATGAAACCTCATGCGCTTTGAGAATGGCTCGTCGTGCATGGCCTGGGCGAACAAGCTATAAGTTGGCTGACCTGGCAAGAGACGGAAACCTCTCTGATGAAGGAACACACAGGGCGCTTGGAGACTGCGAACGTGCCCTCACAATTTATTGTGCTGCTGCTTCAATTCTTGGCCAGTCAAATTAAGGAACATCGGTTAGGCGCGACAACGGAGCGATCCGCCACGCCCGCTTTATCGCCGACGAATTCCTTAGAGCATTTCTCCATTATGTGTACACTGTAGTTAGCTCTGAACTTCGCGGCATGAGAGATGGCGAAGGCCTATTCGGATGATCTTCGTTGCAAGCTGTTGACGGCCTACGATCGCGGGCAGGGGTCGTTGCGCGAGTTGGCGGAACTGTTTTCTGTCAGCTATGACTGGGCCAAGAAGATATCGAGGCAGCGATTGCGCAGCCAACAAATGGAGCGGGTGGCGCAGAGCCGCCATGGAATGGCGAGTCGGGTGACGCCAGAAGTTGAAGCCGAGTTGTTGCGCCAGTTGCGCGAACAACCGGATTGCACGCTGGCGGATTTGCAGAAAGGGCTGCAGAAGTCGCTCGGTATTGGCATGAGCAGTCAGCATTTGTGGCGTGTGCTGAAGCGGTTGGGTGCGCGTTTGAAAAAAAGTCACTCCACGCGGCCGAGCGAGACACGCAAGCCAATCAAAAGCGGCGGGCAGAGTTCCTTGAGAAAATCCATTCGACCCCGCTAGACAATCTGATCTTCCTTGATGAGAGCGGCGTCACCACTTCAATGACGCGGCTCTATGCCCGTTGTCTGGGAGGACGGCGCATCCATGAGGCGACGCCTGGCAGCCATTGGAAAATTATGACCATCCTGGACGCGATGAGCACCCGGGGCATGATCGCAACCATGACCATCGAAGAGGCTACCGATACAGAAATCTTCCTGGCCTATCTGGAACATGTTCTGTGTCCGCAACTACGCTCCGGCGATGTGGTGGTGATGGATAACTTGAGTTCGCACAAGGTCGACGGCGTGCGTGCACGCATCGAGGCGGCTGGAGCGGAACTGCTCTACCTGCCGCCCTATTCGCCAGACCTGAACCCGATAGAAAAGGCCTGGTCAAAGCTCAAACAACTCCTCCGATCAGCCAAAGCAAGGACCAGCGAGGTCCTCGAACAGGCCATCACAGACCTGCTACCTCAGATCACTCCAGATAACGCTCAAGCTTGGTTCAGGTTCGCCGGTTATGGAGTATATCTATGAGAGAAATGCTCTAATGAACCGCACCTGAGGCCAGCAGGCTCGCCGGTAGGCGGTCACAAGAATTCAAGCGTCTTTCGACTGGCGAGAAGGCACTCGGTAGGTCGCCATGTTACTCGGGGAAGTCGTCACTCGCGTCCGCTGATGTCCAGGCCTCGGCTAAGCAGTATGACACTGAAGCGCTTGAAGTACTTGAAGAACTGCTCCATCGTGATTTCTGCCTTGACTCTTTTCACATGAATGAGCCCCGGGGCATTCTGAAATTCTTCGTTCAATGCGGGAATCCAGCCAAGAGTATTCATAGCAGGCTTCGAATGAAAGTATCCGGCGAGGAAGAAATACCCTTCTCCGGCGAAGAACTCAAAGCCGATCATGATCTCGTTTTCCAAATCCACCTGGCCAGTGGCTGTGAACACTTCATCGAAATCGTTAGCGCCTCCGCCATATTCATCTGCGGCAGCGGTCCCGTGCCAATCCCCGAACTGGGTCGACGCCTGAAAAGTTAATGACATGCTTGGGTCCCTTTCTGGTACCGCTCATTTGATACAGACATTCCGTGAAGTAACCGCTGTCGTAGGCGAAACCAGCTACAATGACGGCGTCATGCGGGCCGAGAAGACGGCGGGGGAGTTGGCTTTCGAGGAATACCTGAACGAACGGGGCATCGCGTTCGAATACGAACCGTCGCTCAGATTCACATCGGAGCTGATCGATTACGTGATCGAAGATCCGTATGAGCCCATCCAAACACACATCCAAGCGGTTAAGGATAAGTTCAAGAACTTTACCGATCAACTTTGCGCCATCGTTCTGTTTGCTGCACCCGGGACTGTGAACTTGATGCAATCTCACGTCATGCTTGGCGCGATGTACGGCAATCTCGGCTTTACGATTCCTGTTAATACAGAAACCGGCGTCGCCGATGCTTCGCGGATCGAAACGAAGTCTCTGGTCGGCGAAGGCATGACGGTCAGGCCAACGCAGCACAGGAACACGCGAATTGCCGCGCTGATCTCCCTCGTTTGGTTCAACACGTTCAACATAGAGGCCTTCCGGTACATCAACACGGACGATGGTCGCAGTCCCGGGGAACGTTGGGATGACGCGTTCTCAGGCCGCGCGGGCATAAGCCAGGAAGATACTCTATGCGTCTCCGTGTGGGAGAACGGCACCGCGAAACACAGATTGCCACAAAACCTCTTCGGAGGCCCGATGGATGCGTGGTGGACGCTCGACGAAGGCAGCCAGGGCTCTACGTTTATAGGCAAAAGACGGGTTGCACTTGACATCGACAAGCGGTAACGCTTGCTGAACTCTCTCCAACTCCCTCCAGGTTGTCCTGCCACCGCAGCTGCCGTCGCTGCTTGCCTCGAGTTTGGGGGCCATGTGGTTGTCGGGATGCTAATTGGCTGCCCACAGCGCTTCGCTCGGTGGACCTGCCCAGCGTCTATGCCCAAGTCGTGGCGGAGTCAAGGGGAATCGGGCGCTAATCAGGTTGTAAATGGTCTGCCGAGTCACCCCAAGCTCGCGGGTCAAGGCGCCCGCGCCTTGGCGATACCTTCCCGCTGTCGTTCGAGAATCATGGCACGCTCGAACTCCGTCACACCGCCCATTGTCGTAAGCATGAGTTTGGCGATCGCGGAATCGTCACCAGTGAATACTCGATGACCACACCACGTTTGTTCCGCCGCAATTCCTCGACGATCATCTTGTGGGCAGGTCCGATCGCCATCGATGGTGAGCGCCTCATGGTGTTTGGGGGGCCGCAGGCCAGCTTTTGCACGCCGGGCGAGCTCGTTGGTCGAGATCTTGCCCTGCCGGGCCAGATCCCGGTCGCTTGCTGGAGCTTTGAGCGCCTGAAGGAGATGCCGAAGCAGAGACTCGCTGAGGTGAAGTTGAGCGGCAACCTTTCGGATGGAAATTCCGGACTGGTTGATGTCGAAGACGGCGCGTGCGCGATCGAGATCTGAGAACTTGAACCAGTCAATCTGAAGCTGGGCGATTGAGGGAGGGTTGGTCATAGTGGGATGGTTCCTTTTCCGATGGTCCGGAGCGGGGCCATCCCTCCTGATTAGTATCGGACCAACCGATGAAAAGCGATGGTTGTCCCGAATCTGCTGCGACGGTTCCAGCTCACCGTTGCGCGGCCTGACACTACGGGTTGCGCAGAGAGTTGGCAGTTGCATCTGCCGTTGCACAGTTTTCCAAGGGGTTGCACAGGTGCGAAGTGAAAGTAGGCAGCTGCGCAGGAGTGCGCGGCGGGGATCCGACGCACTCACAGAAGAAGCGCCCCGATCTCTATCGTTTTCATCGATTCAGCTGGGCGAGCGGCTAGAAATCGCGCCATTCCCATTGAATGTTAGGTTTTCGAGGCCGAAAGCGGCTGTATTGAGCCGAAAAGATAACTACTTAGGCAACATCAAATCATCGTAGTTAGCCCTGCGGAGCTATACTATCGCGCGAGAAAGCGAAGAAAATGGCGAACATTAGAGCGAGATATGACAATGCTCGGTAGGGAAACACGTGTTCCCCCGGTATATTGGGTGTTTTTTGGCCAGTGAAACTGCAGTCGATTTGCAGGCGTTTTCCGGGGGAGTCTCAATTAAGTAACCTGGGCTGTCCGGAGGGGTCAACCGGAGCGGCCGCGAGGCCGGCGACGGGGCCCGGCGCCGAAGAGAAAGAACAGAAACCAGCGCTTCCCATCCACCATCCTGTTGGACAAACAATATCAATATGAAGACCCATTCCAATGTCATCTGGATCCATTTCCAGTCAGTCGATCCTGTAATCCAATTACCGGACAGACCCGGCAGCATCTTCTACAGAGGAGAAGAACTCCCGATCATCGAGCTGAGTGACGGAGATGGAAGCAGCGCCCGGTTTCCGGTATGAGCGAAGTGTGTCCCGGCAGGAGGGGAGAACAGCTTCGAGCTTGCCCGCCCTGGACAGAGTGAGAGAGCCCGGAAAGGGCGAAGGCCGAAGCCGTGGAGGGCTTCGGCCTGGCGCGCGTGCGCGAGGCTTTTGTTCTCCGGCAGGACGGAGAGACCTGGTGTACTCCCTGGAATACGGCGCGACATCGGCGAGGATGGCCATCTTGTTGATGTCGGGATAATCTTCGGGGTCGATGTCTTTCAGTTCCGGATGGAGCGCGGCATATCCGGCGCCGGGCAGGCGGGCATATCCTTCGTCGACCTTGGTGTAGGGATCTCCTTTATGGAAGTTGGTGTAGTAGTCATCGCCTGGTAGCCATGAGGGAGCTTCGTTGGGTATTTCGTTGGCCTGGGGTGAGAGGACTTCGTTCTGGACGAAGCGGCGGAAGGGTTCGGTATAGCCGAAGTGTTCCTTGAGGGAAGGGGATGGTCCTACACCTGCACCGAGTTCCTTTTCGTAATAACGACGGGAGAAACTGCCTTTTCTGTCGGGCCTTTGGTTCCTGAGTTTATGGGCACATACTCATGGAGTAATTCAAATCAACGCGACCTCGGTCTGCTTGACAGGGGCGCTATATCAGAGGTATTGTGTATATGAGTATGAGATTTAACATGCAAGATGACCTTCCTCTCATCCGCCGGCAGGCCTGGGGCCAGCTTTTTGGCAGCTGCATCGAGAAAACCCGTGAGGCCGGCGGCCGTTCCGTCGAGGAGGCAGCCCACCTGGCCGGGATGGAGGCAAGCCAATGGGCTGCCATCGAGGGCGGTTATGTCCCTGCAGATTCGACGCAGCTCCGTTCGATGGCCGGCGCTCTTGAGTGTGGCTACGAAAAGATCGCCTTGCTGGCCTTTATCTGCCAGGGCGCCTGGGAGCAGTAAAACTCCGCCCTGCCGCCGCCCCGGACCTTCCGGGGCACTGGCGGCGGGTACTCACAATCACATATGCTCACTTCCAGAGGAAGGAGGTGAGATCGATCAAGAAGAAGGAAGGAACAGGGATAAAACGCGTGAATATCAATATCCCAATGTCGCTCCACAACGAGTTCAAGGCCACAACTGCAGCGCAGGGCCTCGAAATGACCGTCGTACTCCTCGAGTTCATCGAAAATTACGTCGCCAAGTTCGGATACGCTCCCAAGCCGAAGAGCAGGCGCGCATGAAGCGCGCCGCGCTCTATATGAGGGTGAGCACTGTCGATCAGCATCCGGAGACGCAGCTGAATGACCTCCGGCAGATGGCCAGCCAGCGCAGCCTCGAGATCGTAGCCGAGTACACCGACAAAATCAGTGGTACGAAGGCCAAACGGCCCGGCCTTGATCAGATGATGACCGACGCCCGCCGCGGCCGGTTCGATGTGATCCTGGTCTGGGCATCGGATCGGATCGCCAGGTCGGTGAAACACTTCCTCGATGTTCTGGACGAGCTGGATCGAATCGGGGTCGAGTATGTCAGCTTCCGGGAAAATATCGACACCGCCGGCCCGCTGGGCCGCGCTCTTGTCGTGATTATCGGCGCCATCGCCGAACTCGAACGCAGCCTGATCGTCGAGAGGGTGCGCGCCGGCATGCGGCGCGCCCGTCTCGACGGCCAACGAATCGGCCGAGCTCCACTGATACTGGACAGTGCCGCCATCCAACAAGATCGTCAGCGTGGCCAGAGTCTTCGAGAGATCGCCAGGGGCCATAAAATCTCGACGGCCACCGTCCAACGCGTGCTACGAGGCCAGGCCGGCAACTCACAGGAGCGTGTCGCATGATCGACGAATCCGCGGCCGTCCTACCTATGTGGATGTTGCTATCCGCCGCCTTCGGCTTCATCATCGGCGAGGCCTTCGGCGACAGCCGCCGTCATCGCAAGTGTCTCGAGCAGTCCAACGAGGATCTCCGTGATGAGCTCGAAAAAGCCCGCATCGATAGAGAGCCCTTACACCGGGAGCTCAAGCAGCAGCGCGGCATCATCAACGACATCCACAAGCAAGTGACCGCTGTGACAAAAGCCCTCCAGAAACGCCCTTCCTAACTCCAACAAAACAAACAGCCGGATCTTACCGATCCGGCTGTGCCAAAACGTATAGCTTCAGGGACACCAAACCCCCCTCCGGACCTCAATGAGTGATTCGGCGATAGGGCACTCGTGAGATCGACCTCGGAGATGAACCACTCTGCTTTGGAGGAACTTGGACGCTGCTTTTCTGGGCGGTTTATATTGATGCTGTTGCTCGAACGGAGGAGGGCATGGCTCGCAAGCAAAGTCTTCCGAAGAAGCCGTTGTCGACGCGTCCGGATCACGACCGGAAGTTCTACGGCGCCAACCTAGCCGAGGTCTTCCGGACGCCGCTCTATGATTGCTCCCTCAAGAATGTGTCTGGCGTGCCTGACTTCGCGCTCACCAGGCTCAAGGGTGGATCAATGGAGATGCAGCGGGCGCCGGCCTATCCTGAGGACCGCGCCATGCTCATCTGCGTGGCTTTAGCTCCAACTCCCGTTGACCGGTGGCGCGCACGAATCGCCGGACACGACGTCAGCGTCTCTCATTCGATCGCATTCGCAACAACGGTAATCGATCTTATGAAGCCGATGGAGATGTGGGCGGCAGGTCCGTTCGACTATCTACACTATTATGTGTCGCGCGATCTGCTGGACAGAGTTGCAGCAGACAACAGGATTGCACCAGTTGATTCGTTTCGGATGGTCTTCTTTGAAAGAGACCTCATCGTTGCTCAATTGACCAAGACCATCCTCAGTCAGGTGCGCAACCGTGAACCGCTCAACATGCTTGCATTAGAAGATGTGTCGGTTCTTGTGAGCACACATCTTCTGCAACACTATGGAAACGGTAAGGGAACTCTCCGGGCACAGCCGAGCCTGGAGAGCTGGCAAAAGATTCGCACCGAGGAGATGTTGCGTGCGCATCTTGAAGGCGAGATCAGAATTGCGGACCTTTCAGCCGCCTGTCAGCTCTCCCCGAGTCACTTCTCTCGTTGCTTTCGCCAGAGCTTTGGCACTTCAGTTCATCAATGGCTCATCAAGCTTCGAATCGATACGGCGAAGAATCTACTTCGCGAACTCGAACTGAGTCTGGCAGAAGTAGGATTTCGGTCGGGATTCTGCGATCAGGCTGCCTTCACACGCGCGTTCACCGCGCTCGAAGGGACGACACCGCTTCGCTGGCGCAAACTGAACGGTCGTGGCGCGGTTGCTACTGACCACCTTGCCTATGGTGAGCTGCGCTCTCGCTAGTGGCTTCCATAGAAGCAACGATCCGTTTCACCGAGAACTGTGCTTTTCTGTCCGCGTCCGGGTCCCGGAGAGAATGGCTGGAGACATGGTGGCTCAGATAGACCCCAAGCAAGTCCCACGCCAACTGGGCGACGTCGGTATCCTGCAATAAGTGTCGCTTGTCAATCGCATCACGGATCAACATAATGAGGGTCTGCCGCCAGGCAGATTCCGCCGCAGCGGCAGCCTCTCGAACGGGTCCCGGCAAAAAACTCAACTCAACAATAGCTTGAGCGATCGGACAACTGCCCGGCAGTCCTGCCCTCCTCGTCCATCCAATCCATACATTTAGGTAGCGAATTAGCGACGGCAACCCGCCTCCAACGCCAGTGTCTATTCCGAGGCAGGTACGGCTCCAAAGGTCCAATGCAACATCAAGAATGGACCGCTTTAGGTCACCCAAATGTGGAAAATGCGCGACAACGCCACCCTTTGACAGGCTCGCGCGTCCGGCAACCGAACCAAAGGTGATCTTGCAAAGCCCTTCTGCGCTTGCCAAATCAAGCCCCACCCGAAGGATGCGGGTTCTAGTTCCTTGACCAGACACTGATCGTCCTCTGCATGCCGGCTACGAAAGCTCTTCTCATTCCCGACGAGGTAAGCTACGTCGCTAGGCGACTCCGAGAGGTATGGTACCGGGTACACCATCCTGGAGGATTGCCTATATCCGTCCTATTTGTCGATTCGGACTCAGTTTTCGAGTCCAAACGAAGCGCACTAATCAGTAAAAGGACCATAAATCCTGCTCAGCACCAGCATTTCTTGGAGCTATCTCATTCAACCACGGTCATTTTGCACAAGAATGACCGTTCTTTTTGACGCTACGCTACACTACGGCACAATCCGACGTCCGCATTGTTGCCAATTGAGTCTGGATCTGAGACTCTCAGCCAAAATCGCTTGCCGCAACAGAGCTATCCATGACGACATCATCAAACTCGGCAAACGCTTATGGTGCGCAGATGGCGAAGTATTTCACCATGAACCAACCGCCCACTGTTGCCATCGATTCCGTGGTTTCCGTTGTCCGGCCGCAACTGGCGATTACCCGACTGATCGCACGGAGCGGTATCCCAGAACGAACTGCATCCATCCCATCTGAAAAGGCCTACGTTGTCTCGGTTCATCTTAATCATGCGAATTCTGGGGAATGGGAACTTTGGACCGATGGCAAGCACACAAAGACGGGGGCATGGCCGGTGGGTGGAGTGGCAATGTGCGACCTGGAGTCAGATTCGAGCATTCGAAATCCGGGTCCGATCGATTGGATCCACTACCATGTTCCGCGTGCAACCCTGGATACCCTCACGGACGATGCAGGAATATCCAGAGCTAAGCGTCTTCACTGTGTCTATGGAACTTCCGACCCGACGCTCCATCACCTGACGCAACTGATCTTGCCGTGCCTAAATAGACCGGAGATGTTCTCTCAGTTGTTCATGGATTCTTTCACCTTGATGGTTTCTTCGCACCTTGTCGGGCGGTACGCTCAAATTCGTGAAGCTATCCCGCAATTCAAGGGCGGTCTGGCACCGTGGCAAAAGCACCGCGTTGTGGAATTGCTCCATGAGCACTTGGACGGCGAGTTAAAACTGGCAACACTTGCCGATGAATGTAGGCTCTCAGTCAGCCATTTTGCGCGATCATTCAGGAGATCGTTTGGGACGTCCCCACATAGTTACCTGATTCTGCAGCGCGTTGAGATCGCGAAGGTCCTTTTGTCGGAAACGAATAATTCGCTCGTGGAAGTTGCCGCGCAGACTGGATTTTCCGATCAAGCCGCGTTCACTCGGGCGTTTGCAAAAGTCGTCGATACGACTCCCGCAAAGTGGAGGCGTGAACATTCACGTCGCAGGAGCTTTGTCGAAATGCCCAAACGCCAACTCCCTCAGCTACACGAATAGACCCCATCCTCAAGCTCAGTGGCCCGGGGCCATGTTGCCCCGAATCGTCTCTGGACGCGATATCGGCGCGGATTTGAGATTCGACTAGAGTTCTCGCGTTGAACACGACCCCGGAACGGTCTTTTCGCGCCTTCACTCGGCATTTGAGCAGGAATCGACAAAAAGGGTTCATGTCTTCAATAGTGTCGTGTGCGTTCCTGACTATGGTCAACCGCAAGGGCGGAGCTTGACATCGAAAATCAACTGATCCGAATGGATCTCTAACGCAAAGGAGAATAGTCATGACACAGCATATTAAGAACGTGGTCCTGGTGCATGGAGCTTTCGCGGACGGCTCCGGGTGGAAAGCCGTCGCTGACTTCCTTAAGAATGATGGCTACAAGGTGTCCGTGGCGCAGCCTCCCGAGACTTCGTACGCCGAAGATCAAAAATACACAAAGGCCGCAATCGACGCCATAGGCGGCCCAGTGGTTCTGGTCGGCCACAGCTACGGCGGGTCCATCATCACCGAGGCCGGCAATCATCCCAACGTTGCGGCGCTTGTCTATATCGCCGCCTTCGCTCTCGATGAAGGTGAGAGCTGTGCGTCGATCGAACAGGCCCTGCCGCAAGCATCCACGGCGTTCAAATCGGACAGCAACGGGCTCTGGTGGATAGACGAGCCACATTTCGTGGCTGACTTCGCCGCAGACATTCCACGGGATGAGGCCGAGTTCATGGCGATAGCGCAGGTGCCGATCTCTACCGACTCGTTCACCCATCATGTTAAGAATCCCGCCTGGAAGCATAAGCCCACCTTTTATATGGTGGCTACCGAAGACCGGTCAATCAATCCGGACCAGGAGCGCATGATGGCGAAGCGCGCCAAGGCCAAAACGGTCGAAGTGAAGTCGAGCCATGTGGCCTACATGTCTCACCCAAAGGAAACGGCCAAGCTCATTGAAGAGGCTGCCACCTCCGTCAATGGGTAGCTCTGCGCTTTTCGGGCAAAAATAATCTCCGCCGATCCGGCTTTGGTCGGCGGGGGATTCCGTATTGACATGGCCGACTCAGGAGGGCGAAATAATGGATCACATCACCGTAAAAGGACAAGGCGGAACGTTTGCGGCCTATATCGCAAGACCGAAGACCTTGCCCGCTCCGGCTGTTGTCGTTCTGCAGGAATTGTTCGGGGTGAACGCCGACATTCGCAAGCACTGCGACGAATTGGCGGAACAAGGCTACCTCGCGCTCGCTCCAGACCTGTACTGGCGTCAGGAGCCGGGCGTCGACCTGAACGTCACCTCCCAAGCCGACTGGGACCACGGCCTTCGCCTCTATCAGGCTTATGACAGAGATGCCGGCGTAAAGGACATCAAGGACACCATCGACGCAGTACGCAATCTCCCGGAATGCAACGGCAAGGTTGCCTTGCTCGGCTATTGCCTCGGCGCACTGATGGTCTTCATGACAGCCGCGCGCAACGACGGCATCGATGCCGCGGTCTGGTATCACGGCGCCGATACTGAGAAATATCTGGGAGAGGTCAATGGGCTTCATGCGCCCATTCTTATGCATCTGGCCGAGGAGGATGAGTTCATCTCCAAGGCTGCACAAGCGGAGATTAAAGCGGCACTTGCTACGAGAGCCAAATGCGACGGTGTACAGCTATCCCGGGCAGAGTCATGCATTCTCCCGCCATAATGGAAAGCACTACAACGCCGTCGCGGCTCATCTTGCCAACGGTCGGACGAGCGAATTCCTGAATCGCCAGTTGCGATGAATGACGGATACTTTTAAGGAAGCTACCCGGTCGATTGGAGGGCCTGCCTATCTTCAGCGAAAACGCCGTCGCGCAGTATTGCAAACAAGGGCTAAGGAGCCAGAATGATCATGAAAGTTGATATGGAACGGTTTACAGTGACCTCCTCGAAGCCATTCGACGCGGTCGTTACAGCCATCAAGGCATCAATTGGTCACCCGAATATGGCAGAGCTCTGGCAAGCAACGAGCGAGCGACAACTGCCGCCGAACTAGAGGCCGCCATACAACCCGTTCTAGGTGAGAGCGGTCTGATGCAATTTGTCGAGTTCGATCACGGGATGTTTGTTCGCAAGGGCACCGAGCAGCACACATCCAGAATCATTCGTCTGGTCATTGGAAATCCTCTCATCATGAAACAAATGGCGAAGCGTGTTCCGGATGCTGGCTCGTATGCTCCGGTTACCGTCCTTGTGGATGAGCGCGCTGATGGCGTGCATATTTCGTATGACAGGATGGCCAGCCTCATGGCCCCTTATGGAAATCGCGACGCGCTGCGCGTGGCTCGCGACTTGGACGCTAAAGTCGAAGATGTGTTGAGACAAGCTGCAGCGTGAGACGGAGTCAGCATCACGTCTTGGAGGTTGTCATGGACGGGCATCTTGTCACCGCCAGTTCCAATTCAAAGATCCGCTGCTCTTTGGAGAACTTCACACTGGACGCAGAACGCTGGCTCGCTGCTCTCTACTGGTGTGTACGGACGAGTTATGGCGACGATGCAGCCCGCGCTGCGGCAGACTGCTGGCTGCGAGTCTTTGAAGAACAACTCGAAGGATCAAGCGACCTTCCAGAACTGAGAAGAATCAATGGGGCAGCAATCGCTCTCTTCGTATCTCGGTTGGTGCTAACAGGGCAACCCACTCATTGAGGTCCGGAGGGGGGTTTGGTGTCCCTGAAGCTATACGTTTTGGCACAGCCGGATCGGTAAGATCCGGCTGTTTGTTTTGTTGGAGTTAGGAAGGGCGTTTCTGGAGGGCTTTTGTCACAGCGGTCACTTGCTTGTGGATGTCGTTGATGATGCCGCGCTGCTGCTTGAGCTCCCGGTGTAAGGGCTCTCTATCGATGCGGGCTTTTTCGAGCTCATCACGGAGATCCTCGTTGGACTGCTCGAGACACTTGCGATGACGGCGGCTGTCGCCGAAGGCCTCGCCGATGATGAAGCCGAAGGCGGCGGATAGCAACATCCACATAGGTAGGACGGCCGCGGATTCGTCGATCATGCGACACGCTCCTGTGAGTTGCCGGCCTGGCCTCGTAGCACGCGTTGGACGGTGGCCGTCGAGATTTTATGGCCCCTGGCGATCTCTCGAAGACTCTGGCCACGCTGACGATCTTGTTGGATGGCGGCACTGTCCAGTATCAGTGGAGCTCGGCCGATTCGTTGGCCGTCGAGACGGGCGCGCCGCATGCCGGCGCGCACCCTCTCGACGATCAGGCTGCGTTCGAGTTCGGCGATGGCGCCGATAATCACGACAAGAGCGCGGCCCAGCGGGCCGGCGGTGTCGATATTTTCCCGGAAGCTGACATACTCGACCCCGATTCGATCCAGCTCGTCCAGAACATCGAGGAAGTGTTTCACCGACCTGGCGATCCGATCCGATGCCCAGACCAGGATCACATCGAACCGGCCGCGGCGGGCGTCGGTCATCATCTGATCAAGGCCGGGCCGTTTGGCCTTCGTACCACTGATTTTGTCGGTGTACTCGGCTACGATCTCGAGGCTGCGCTGGCTGGCCATCTGCCGGAGGTCATTCAGCTGCGTCTCCGGATGCTGATCGACAGTGCTCACCCTCATATAGAGCGCGGCGCGCTTCATGCGCGCCTGCTCTTCGGCTTGGGAGCGTATCCGAACTTGGCGACGTAATTTTCGATGAACTCGAGGAGTACGACGGTCATTTCGAGGCCCTGCGCTGCAGTTGTGGCCTTGAACTCGTTGTGGAGCGACATTGGGATATTGATATTCACGCGTTTTATCCCTGTTCCTTCCTTCTTCTTGATCGATCTCACCTCCTTCCTCTGGAAGTGAGCATATGTGATTGTGAGTACCCGCCGCCAGTGCCCCGGAAGGTCCGGGGCGGCGGCAGGGCGGAGTTTTACTGCTCCCAGGCGCCCTGGCAGATAAAGGCCAGCAAGGCGATCTTTTCGTAGCCACACTCAAGAGCGCCGGCCATCGAACGGAGCTGCGTCGAATCTGCAGGGACATAACCGCCCTCGATGGCAGCCCATTGGCTTGCCTCCATCCCGGCCAGGTGGGCTGCCTCCTCGACGGAACGGCCGCCGGCCTCACGGGTTTTCTCGATGCAGCTGCCAAAAAGCTGGCCCCAGGCCTGCCGGCGGATGAGAGGAAGGTCATCTTGCATGTTAAATCTCATACTCATATACACAATACCTCTGATATAGCGCCCCTGTCAAGCAGACCGAGGTCGCGTTGATTTGAATTACTCCATGAGTATGTGCCCATAAACTCAGGAACCAAAGGCCCGACAGAAAAGGCAGTTTCTCCCGTCGTTATTACGAAAAGGAACTCGGTGCAGGTGTAGGACCATCCCCTTCCCTCAAGGAACACTTCGGCTATACCGAACCCTTCCGCCGCTTCGTCCAGAACGAAGTCCTCTCACCCCAGGCCAACGAAATACCCAACGAAGCTCCCTCATGGCTACCAGGCGATGACTACTACACCAACTTCCATAAAGGAGATCCCTACACCAAGGTCGACGAAGGATATGCCCGCCTGCCCGGCGCCGGATATGCCGCGCTCCATCCGGAACTGAAAGACATCGACCCCGAAGATTATCCCGACATCAACAAGATGGCCATCCTCGCCGATGTCGCGCCGTATTCCAGGGAGTACACCAGGTCTCTCCGTCCTGCCGGAGAACAAAAGCCTCGCGCACGCGCGCCAGGCCGAAGCCCTCCACGGCTTCGGCCTTCGCCCTTTCCGGGCTCTCTCACTCTGTCCAGGGCGGGCAAGCTCGAAGCTGTTCTCCCCTCCTGCCGGGACACACTTCGCTCATACCGGAAACCGGGCGCTGCTTCCATCTCCGTCACTCAGCTCGATGATCGGGAGTTCTTCTCCTCTGTAGAAGATGCTGCCGGGTCTGTCCGGTAATTGGATTACAGGATCGACTGACTGGAAATGGATCCAGATGACATTGGAATGGGTCTTCATATTGATATTGTTTGTCCAACAGGATGGTGGATGGGAAGCGCTGGTTTCTGTTCTTTCTCTTCGGCGCCGGGCCCCGTCGCCGGCCTCGCGGCCGCTCCGGTTGACCCCTCCGGACAGCCCAGGTTACTTAATTGAGACTCCCCCGGAAAACGCCTGCAAATCGACTGCAGTTTCACTGGCCAAAAAACACCCAATATACCGGGGGAACACGTGTTTCCCTACCGAGCATTGTCATATCTCGCTCTATTTCACGGTACTCAGGGGGCAGACAAGCCGCTCTAGTATCTCTCCGCAGGGCTAAATACGATGATTTGCTGTGTACCAAGTGGTAACATTTTAGGCGCCTTGCAGCCTCTTTGCCCTCGAAAGCTGCGCTACACCGGCCCATCGACACTTTCGATCGGGAGCTGATCTTGGCGTAGATGCTATAGCCCGGTCCGGTGCACGATCGATTCTGAACGGTAGGGCGTTTCCCAGGACCGATCTGATCCGTTTCTAGAAAGAAATCCGCTTTCCCGATATTCGTGATGCGAAGTTGGGTTCACCTATCTTCTGCACCATTGCTCGATTGCCTGACAGATCACGATTGCAAAAAGGCAAAGAAGGCATGTCGATATGAGCACGATGCCGAACCAATGAAGGGCGGAAACGAAGCGGCCTCTGAACGCCGTTTGATATCGTGTCGAGGGAGTTTTCGCCATTTTTTCAGCCTCCGAGCCGCACACAGGCTGCTTGCATTCGAGTCCGCCGGATCGCTAGGTCTCCGATTCCAGTCCAGGCAGGGGCAGAACGTCCGTTTCGCGCGCCGTCCAGACATAAAGCGTGGGGAGAAGGAAGATACTCATTACGAGGTCAGTGATTAACCCGCCGACGATGACGATGGCGAAAGGCCGCTGGGAATCGGATCCGATGCCGTGCGACAGAGCCGCAGGAAGCAGGCCGAGCGTGGCCACCAGCATGGTCATCATGATGGGACGCAGCCGCAGGACGGCTCCTTCGACGGCTGCCTCTTTAATTGAATGGCCTCGTGCGCGCAGCTGGTTGATGTACTCGAGCATGATGACGCCGGTCTGTACGGAGACACCGAAAAGCGCGAGGAAGCCAACCTCTGAGGAGACACTGAAGTTGGTTCGGGTGATCAAAAGCACCAGCAATCCACCGATGCTGGCCATCGCTACGGTAGCCAGAATCAGAATGGCCCACTTGAAGGACTTGTACATCGAATACAGGATGATGAAGATGAGCAACACGGTGAGAGGCACGATGATGAGCATCCGCGCCTCGGCTCGAACCTCACTTTGATATTCACCTTCCCACGCAATGTGATAGCCGCGCGGAAGTTTTAATTGCGTATCGACTTTCTGAATCGCTTCGCGAACCGCATCACCCAGAGGCCGGTTGCGAACGCTGTACTTGATAGCGACATAGCGCTGGTTGTTTTCGCGATAAATTTCAGAACCTTCGTCGGTCTCTCTGACCGTGCAGAGTTGAGCCAGCGAAACTCGCTCTCCTGTTGGGGACATCAGACGGATATTGTCGATCGCTGCGCGCGTATCTCTGTACTGCGGAAGATAGCGCAATGTCAGGTTATACACCTCCTCGCCCCGTAAGACCTGCGTAAGCGCAGTGCCTCCAACAGCAGTCTGGATTGCGTCCTGAATGTCTGCCACGTTGATCTGCCAACGTGCAGCTGCCTGACGGTTCACCACATAATCCAGGTCGGGCTGTCCGGTAACATTGAGGACTCCAAGATCCTCAATGCCTTGAACATGGCTCATAATGTCCGCGACCTCGTTGGCCTTGTCTTCGAGCACGTGCAGGTCATTGCCATACACTTTGGTTGCAAGTTCACCCTTGACTCCGCTGACAGCTTCCTCCATGTTGTCTTCGATGGGCTGCGAGAATCCCCAGCTGACGCCGGGAAACTTCTTCGTTAGTTCCAAGTTCATGGCCGCGATCAGGTTGTCTTTGTTTTGGTGAAAGACTGGACGCCACTGCTCTTTGGACTTCAAACCGACGTAGAATTCCGTATTGAAGAAACCCGTGTGGTCAGTCCCGTCATCCGGTCGCCCGGTCTGGCTGGTGCAGTCGGTTGCTTCAGGAAACGAACAGAGCAAGATTCTCGCGCCGTTGGCAACGCGGATGCTGTCACTCGGTCCCGCGCTTTGGTCAAGCTCACCGCGCACCCAAAGAGCGCCCTCATCGAGATGAGGAAGGAACTCCGAGCCGATGACTCCGCTGAAAGCAAGATAGAGACCAAGTGCTAAGCAAGCAACGCCACTTCCAATGATCACTCCATGATGATGAATTGCCCAGGTCGCGGCCTGGCGATAGCGCGATCTGAGAAACTCCATCACTGGGTTCTTCCATTCAACCGCGCCGCGGCTGAACAACAGGCTGGAGAGAACCGGCGCGAGGATCATGGAAAACAGCAGCGCTCCTAGCAGGGCGAAGGCCACTGTCCACGCCATGGGCCGGAAGAGGCGGCCTTCCACTGCCTGCAATGTGAAGATCGGCAGGTACGCGGTGATGATGATGGCGATGGCGTAGAAGACCGGCCGCTGGACTTCGTGCGCCGCTTCTGCGATCCGTACATGAATTGATCTTCCGTTCTCCTCTTTTCGCGCGAGATGGCGAACAATGTTTTCCACCATGACCACCGCGCCGTCGACCACCATGCCGAAATCCAGAGCGCCCAGCGAGAGCAGATTGGCGGGAATGTGTTTCAGGTCCAGGCAGATGGCTGCGAACAGTAGAGAGAACGGAATCGTGAGCGCCACGATGAGAGCGCCTCGCGCATTGCCGAGAAAGAGAAACAGAATGATGACAACCAGGATCATTCCTTCGGTCAGATTATGAAGAACGGTGTGCGTGGTGAAGTGCAGCAGGTCGCTTCGATCGATAAAGGGAACGAGCTTTACACCTTTCGGAAGAATCTGATCGTTCAGTTCCTTTACCTTCTGATGGATGCCGTTCAGTGTGGGCTCCGCATCGTCTCCTTTCTGCAGAGCAGCAATTCCCGAAACGACATCATCGTTGTCGAGGATACCGTCATCGGGCAAATGCGTGGCCCTGCCAAACTGACCGAGACGAATCTCCGGACCCTGGGTGACAACGCCGATGTCTTTCACACGAACCGGTGTACCGCCCTTGGTGGTGAGGACCGTGTTTCCGATGTCCTGAATGTCTTTGACCAGGCCTACCTCGCGAACGTTGACCTGCTGCTCGCCCTCCTCGATGAAACTGCCGCCCGCATTGGCATTGTTATTGGCGAGCTGCTGTTCAACCTGGCTGATGCTCAAGCCATAGTCGATGAGTTTGTTGGGATCGATACGGACCTGGTATTCACGGGTCGGGCCGCCAAAAGGGTTCACATCGACAACGCCCGGGACGGACTTGAGATTCTTTTCGACCGTCCAGGTTTCGATCGTTTTCAGATTCATTACGTCGTACTCTGGATTCGAACTTTCCAGAGTGTAGAAATAGATTTGTCCAACCGGGCTCCAGTCGGTCCCCATCTGGGGAACGACACCTGGAGGCAGCGAAACCTGTGAAAGTCGTTCCAGAACCCGCTCGCGGTTCTCGAAGTCCGTCGTGTCCTCGCCGAAGACCATCTCTACCGTGGAGAGCCCGAAGATCGACCAGGAGCGCACATGCGCCACTCCCGGAATGCCGTTCATCACGGTCTCAAGCGGGATGGTGACCTGCTGCTCGATCTGCTCGGCGGAGATGCCGGGCCACTGCGCGATGACATCGACGTAATTGTTTGCAACGTCTGGATATGCCTCGACAGGCAGCCGATGGAAGGAGATGATGCCCCACGCGAACAGAAGAATCCCGATCGCAAGAACGAGAAGGCGATTCTGGAGCGCAAAGTCGACCAGCCTCCGAATCATTGCGCCTCCAGCGTTGCTTCAAGTTCGAGAACGTTGCGCACCACCCGCTGGCCCGGCGCGATGCCTGCGAGAATCTGCTGCTCGTTGCCGGGGAGCGTATTACCGGATTCGACCTCAACTCGTTTGAATCTCTTCCCGCTGGCAGGAACGAACGCCCAGTCGCGGTCATGCAGATGCAGAATGGCTGAGGAAGGGATAGCTGCGAACGTGCTCTTCGTCTTGCTCGTAAAGGTCGCGGTCACAAACATGCCCAGCCTGAGAATGCCGGGGTTTTCAACCTCGATGCGAACTTTCGCTGTTCGAATGCTGGGATCCAGCACCGGGCCGATGTCGCTGACTCGGCCGTTCAGCACTTTCCCTGGATAAGCGTCGAGCCGGATCGTTGCGAGCTGACCAAGTTGTATTTTCGGGATGTCGTTCTCGTACACGTCGCAAATGATCCAAACCTGCGACAGATCGGCGATCGTAAATGCCGTGGCGGAGCCGGACAGGTTCACGCCGGCAGCGGCGGCCTGGGTAACGTTTTGCGCTACGATGACGCCGGATATCGGGGCATACACGTTGACCACGCTGCTGGGATGGTTCTTGTCCACACCCATCGTCTTCAACTGTTCTTCAGCGGAGGTCCGGTCGGCCAGGGCATCCTTCTCCGTATCCTCGGCCTGCTCAAGCGCGGACTGCGAGATTGCGCCGTGCGTATAGAGAGTCTGCGCGCGCTCATACGCTTTACTGGCGAGATGTTCGTCATTCGCCGCCTTCAGATACACATCGAACGCTCCCGAAACATCCGGGCTCTGCACTTTCAGCAGCAGATCGCCTTTCCTCACGTGGTCGTCAAGGCGAGCTTTGATGTCGACCACCCGGCCGTTTGCCAGCGAGATGACCGGAATTTCGCGCGAGACGTCGGGAAAGACCGAGCCGGTTACATTCAACTGTGCCGGGGCTTCCACCCTTTCTGCCGTGGCCATTGAAAACTGATCCGGATTGTCGACCGTCACCAGGCTCGCATCGCCGGTCTCCGTCACCCGTGCGGATGGTGACGCGCCATCTGCGGGATCAAATCCTTGTTTGCATGCCGCAAGCGAAACGCACGTAGCGAAACAAAGAGCACACGTTAAAGTCGACATCCTCGTCATTGAATTACCTCTCGTCCGACAGCAAGATTGAGCTGGCCTGCGGCGGTCAGATAGGCACCGATCAATTGCGTGTAAGCCAGTTGCACGGTGCGGTAGTCGCTCTGCGCGTTGAGGAAGTCCATCAGCGAAGCACCACCGTGCTCATAGGCGAACGTGACGGTATCGCGAACACGCAGCGCCTGGTCCATGTATTGCGTCTTGTAGGGCTTTAGCAGGGCAATGTTGCTTTGCACTTGGGCATAGGCTGAGTCCACATCGCTGAAGACCTGGGTTCGTACCGCCTCGCTGGCCTGCCGGCTGCGGTCGATATCGATCAATGTCCGCTGCTTCTCGCCTTGGTTGCGATCAAAGATTCGCAACGGAATGCTGACGCTCGCGCCCAGCGTCTGAGTCCCATTTGGATTGTTATTTGATGAGTTGTAGGTGTACCATCCGCTGAAAGTTGGATCAGTGGAGCCATTCGAAATCGCCAGCTTGTGGTTGGTCTGCGATTGCTGAATTGTTTGCAGCGCAGCCTGCAGGTCGGGCCGTGTGCTGAGCGCAATCTGACGGAAATCCTCAAGCGGCCCGAGTACTTCGGAAAAATCGAAAGGCCCGGTCACGTCAAATTGCTCTACCGGAGTGCGGTCGTCGAGCATCTGCAGCAATTGAATTTTGGCGGTGCGCAGGTTGACGATGGCCGATTGAATTTCGACTTCGTATTGCACGCGCAGCAGCTCAATGCGGTCCAGGTCAATTTGCGCCAGGTCGCCGGCCTTGAAGCGGTCGCGACTGATGGCGATGATCTTGTCGTAGTAATCGAGGTCGGCCTTGGCTAACTCCAGAATTGCCTTGGCCTCGAGCGTGTTGACAAAGGCCGAACGCAGATTGAATTCAAGATTCCTCTGCAGGTCCTCATGACTTGAAGCAGCGATGCGCGTGCCTTCTTTCGCGCTTTCAAGGCGCAGTTCACGCTTGTGATCGCGCTCGTGCAGATAGCTGAGGGTAGGAACAACATAAGTTCCCTTCAGCGGCTGCCAGATTCCGCTGTTCGGCACGATTTGTGTGCCGTCCTGGGAAACGGTCAACTGCGGGTTGGGCCGAAGATTAGCCGTGATCTCCTCGGCATGCATCTCGTCCACGTTGAGCGAGTCGGCCTTCAATACGGGATTGACCGCCTCAAACTTCGCCTTGATCTGATCCCACGTCAGGCCTTGTTGTGCACAAGCCGGCAAGCTTACGCACGACATGAGCCCCACGATTCCGGCGTTCAAAGGATTCCAACGCAGGAATCTCAGAATTGGCATGCCTTCCCCTCGGCTGTTGTTCTGGAATGCGAATAACTCTTAATCTGCTGTGCTCACGGTTGGACTGAAACACGCAACAGACTGCCTCAGAATAGTGCGCGCGAGGATGGATGACGCCCTATCTTTCAGGCTAGTCAACCTATCGTTTAGCCTTACGGAGCCTATCTTTTGGCCAATTTCCCAGCCTTTCTGGGATCTTTATGCTTCGCTACGGAAGCAGTCTCTACAATGCAGCTATCTATGCTGCTCTCGTTGGCGCGGCGCACAGGTGGATATGTACGACCTGCTTTTCAGCGGCACTAAGCAATCGGTTCTGATCAGAGCGGCCGTTTTGATCGCGGCCATTGCGCTCCTCGATTGGCTGGTCGTTGCCGAAGTTCTACTCGGGTTTCTTTACCTTGTCCCGATGCTGATGGTTGGAAGTGTGCTGGGCAGATGGCAGATTTGTGCCGTTGCCACACTGTGCACTGCGCTTGCAGAAGCCTTCAGCGACCTCTCATGGAACCTCAGGTCAGGCATTTCCCGTGACGTGCTGTACTTTGCGGCCTTCGCTGGAGCGGGCTTCTTTATTCGTGAGGTGAGCCGGAACCGTCGCGTGACCGAGGAGCACCTGCATGAAATTGAGCGCCAGAGCGATGCGCGCCGTGAGGCCGAAGAACAATTGAGAATATTGATTGAAAGCAGCCCGGTCGCCATTCTCACCGCCGATGTGGACGGCTCTGTGTTGACGGCGAATGATGCCGCGCATCGGCTGCTTGGCGTGCCCCCGGGAGGATTGCCTGGAAGGACTATTCATCGTCATCTTCCTGCTCTGGCCAACATCACCACTCAGAATGCTTCGCATCAACTTCTTCGCACAGTGATGCAGGCACGCGGCCTTCGCGAAGATGGAGAGACATTCCTCGCTGATATTTGCTTCTCCACGTATCGGACAAATGCGGGAACACGCCTCACTGCAATAGTTCTCGACACATCGGAGGAACTTCGGAACCATGAAGTGTCGGGCCTGCATCAGCTACTTGCTGGTTCCAGAATTGCCATCGGCGCGGTCTCTCACGAGATTCGCAATGTGTGCGGAGCGATCGCCGTCGTGCACCATAATCTTGAGCGCAATGGATTGCTAGCTGGAAACAAGGATTTTGAGGCGCTTGGCAATCTTGCTGTTGCGCTTGAACGAATTGCCAGCGTGAATCTTCGACAAGCCACCACGGAGGCAACGGAGGTCGACTTGTCAAACCTTCTGGATGAGCTGAAAATCGTGGTTGCGCCATCCTTGCAAGATGAATGTATCGACACCGATTGGAATGTTGAGCCCGGCCTTCCGCTGGTTTGGGCTGACAGGCCAAGCCTCATGCAGGTTTTTCTGAATCTGATCACCAACAGTATTCGGGCTCTCTCGAAGAAAGAAAATCGGAGGCTCTCCGTCACGGCGAAAAGCAAGAGTGATCGGATTCTGGTTGAAGTGGATGACAACGGCGGCGGTGTCGCTCATCCGGAGCATCTTTTTCACCCCTTCCAGGACGGAGCCGAAGCGACAGGACTCGGCCTTTATCTATCCCAGGCGTTCCTGCGTTCCTTCCATGGGGAGTTGCGCTACCAACCCGTTCAGGACGGCGCTCGCTTCACGGTATACTTGACCCCGGCGATTTCAGCCGAGCAGGAAGAGCAATGCGCCAAATCCGAATATTAATGGTGGACGATCACAGCCTCTTTCGAGAAGGTCTCAGCCGGCTTCTTGAAACCACGCCGGACTTCCAGATTGTGGGTCAATGCGCGGATGTCAGTGGTGCAATTGCCGCGCTTTCAGAAACACCGGCCGATGTGGTGCTGCTCGATTTCGATCTGGGCGATGAGCAGGGATATCAACTGCTGCTCGACCTCAAGAATCGACAAAATACGGCGAAAGTGCTCATGGTCACGGCGGGCATGACCGACGCGGCAACTCTTCAAGTCATGGAAGCGGGTGCATCGGGAGTTTTCCTCAAGCACAACGATCCGGAACAACTTGTCACGGCCATCCATCGGGTGACGAATAATGAGATTTGGCTCGACAGGGGAACTGTCCGCTCACTCGTTGCAGCCAGAGATGCTCAAACAGAACGTATCGAACGAACACGACCTTTGACATCACGCCAGAGCGAAGTGCTGAGAGGCATTCTCGACGGACTCGCAAATAAAGAAATCGCGTGGAAGCTGAATGTGTCGGAGAGTTCAATCAAAGCCGTGATCCAGGAACTCTTTCGGAAGGCAGGCGTAAGAACGCGAAGCCAACTGGTGAGAATTGCGATTGAAAAGCATTCCTCAGATTGGCTGAAACCGGAAGCAATTCAATGACGTCGAGAGCCCGCGTGGAATCTCGCGCGCTCAAAGAAAGCCTAGCCACCCTCTTCAACTGTTACGTCGCATTCTGTAGAGCGGCCATTCCGCCAACCGGACGAAATTAGTCCCCATATGTCGGCTTGTTGTCAGTGATTCGTCACTGGCGAGCCCGTCGTCTCCCGTTAGGAAATGCCCCGGCTGTATGATTCCTGCATGGCCGCTATCGAGAAGAGTGCATGAATGTAAATCGGCGGAGTTTTCTGGCGCAGGCTGGCGCGGCGTCCTTCAGCCTGGGGATTCTGGCTACACCCGCGTTGGCGGCGGATAGCGTGAGCGCGATTGACCGCGAGCGGATGCGATCGGTGGCCGCCTTCACCGCGGAGACGCTGAGCACCGATCATCCGGTCCCGTTCGGCGCAGACATTGTGAGCACGGCTACCGGTGAGCGGTTGATGCGCGCGGTGAACCGCGTAGGTCCCGACCACGATCCCAGCGCGCATGCCGAAACCCTGACGATTCGACTCGCATGCGCCAAGCTGGCCACGGGATCACTCAAGGGCTACACGCTGTATACGACGTGCGAGCCGTGTGCGATGTGCATGGCCTGCGCTCTCTGGTCAGGTCTGGACCGGCTGGTCTTCGGCGCCACGATTGCCGACGCTGCCCGGTTCGTCTCGCAGATTACGATCGCGGCGAAGGAAGTGGCGCGGCGGACCGACCTGCATTGCGTGGTGACTGGGCCGGTCGAGCGCGAGGTTTGCGTGAAACTCTTTACCGATCCACGCATGCAAAAGGCGTTTGCAATGTGGAAGAAGTCTTGAGCGAGCTCCGGGGTCAAAAGTCCAAGATGTCGCCACGCTGGTCACAGTTGCTTCTGCTTGCGGATCGATAACAATAAGTTGGCTTATCCGCGCTTGGGATGCTGGAGAGAAGGGCGTTTTGGGGGACCGATCCAAATTGCTTCAACGATTTCGTTAGAAGTTTCGAAATTTGTTCAAACATTCCGTGCGCTGACGTTCCAATATCTCGTCGAATCGCTCTCCCAGCTGAATGTCTCTGGCTTCCCGCATGGCTTCGCGGATCCTGTGAGCCACATACCAGGCGGTCTTATAGGTCATACCGATGTGGCGTCCAAGCTGGCTGGCGGAAATGCCCTTCTTGGCATCGCTCATCAAAGAGATCGCGGCGAACCATTTCGTCAGAGATCACGACGTGCGTCCGGGTTGAGAAACATCTGGTAATTGGGGCCGGATTCATAGACTTTCAACTGATTTGTTCCGCTAACATAGGGTGTGAACTCCCTCACATACTCTTGCGATATGACCTCATCCCCGGTACCAAACTGGAAGAAGAGAGGGACATTCGAGCGGCGCTGCAGATACTCGCTCGCGTCGAACCATTTTGACTTCTCCGCATAATTGTCCATGATGCCCGGCTGAAGTTCCTCGCGGAGATGAACCACTTCCGAGTGTGAGCTGGCTCGCCAAAATTCACTCATCCTGGGAACTAGGGCAATCAGGACGGCCCCCTTCAGACGAGCATCGACCGCTGCAACGACGCTGCCGATCCACGCGCCAAAGCTAAAACCTAGCCAAAGATATTTGAAATTTGCCGCCGCCGGTCGTCTATCCGATGATCTTGTTGTCAGGACGAGAACACGGAGGGCGACCGGTGGAGACATTCACAAGGCTGTTTGGCAGCCTGCTGCTCTTTGTATACCACTGTTTTGACCGAGTGGTGATCAACGGTTATCTGAGCGGACTGTCCCGGCCAGGGCAGGTAGTTCATTTCTTTCAGAACGTCGTGGGCGAACCGGTCATCGGCAAGGAAGTGCTGTCGCGGCGGACCAACGAATATCAGGCATGGGTGGAGGCATTTGCCCGCAGCCACGCCCCCATCGAGTGGGCCGTACCGAAGCTACGCAAGGAGGATTATGTTCGTCCCTCCCTGGGCCGCATGGAACGGGCTGGGCAACATGGCGTGTACTTCATTCTGAAAAGCATGGAGCAAGGTCAGACCTTCCGCTCCACGGTTCCCCGCTTTGCCACCAACGATCCCAACTACCGCATTCTGGCTCGTCAGCGCAGCCGCTTCACGCATTACTACTTCTACATCCGCGACGAGACGTTGGGGCCGATGGTGATGCGCGTGGCCTCGTTCTTTCCCTTTCAGACTACGTACTATCTGAACGGCCACAACTTCATCGAGAAGGAACTCGACCGAGAGAAGGTCGGCTTCCGCAAGAACGACAACGCCTTCCTGGCCGTCTCCGATCCGAAAGCATTGCAAGCAGCTGCGGATCGCTTCACGTCCGAAGTCATCCGCAAGCGGCTCGAGTACTGGACCCTTATACTGGGGCCGAAGTTTTCCAAACGCGAGCGGGCGGCAATGAACCTGCACCGGTTCTATGCCGTCAGCCAGATCGAATACTGCCGCAACTTCATCTTCAAGCGCAACTTTCCGATCCACAGGATATTCGAACGCGGCTGCGAAATCGGCCTGTGGCGCATGACGGCCAACAAGATCGCCGAGGTCTTCGGGCAGCGCGTCACCAAAAAACTGAAGGGCAAGCTGAATACGGTCGTCGAACAAATCGAGCATGGCCATCACATCTTCCGCGCCTACTATCGCAACGCCTTCATCAAGCAATACGAGAAGTTCTCGACCTATCTGCGCAACGAGGCCTGCTCCAACAACCTGGCCGACTTCGGTCTGAAGAAGGGTCTGGACCATCTCGCCGCGGTGCGCGAAAAGCTGCTTGCGGTGACCGACCGATTCGCCGCTTTCCAGGCCCAATGGCTGAACGTACACGTCGACTTTCCGCTGCTCCAACGGCTAGCGCTGCCCATCGCCGTTGGAACGGCAAAGTATCCCGGCATCAAAATCCACGACACGCGCATGATCCGCCTGATGGAAGTGCTGCTGCACGGCGGAACGGTAGTATCCGGCTGGACCACCCGCCAGATCCACGAAGTTATCCTGACCACCTTCGGCATCGGCCTGGACCGCTATGGACTCAATCAACTCCAATACGACCTGCGCAAACTGAAAGCGCATGGCTTGCTCACACGCGACGCAAAGCGTTATGCCTATCGGCTGACAGAGAAAGGAACCAAGGTCGCGATACTTTTCATCCTCTTCCATAAGCAGCTATGCGGACCGCTCGCCAACAGCCTCTTCCATCATCAACCCGTCGAATCCCTACGCCCGAACAGCAGGCTCGAAACCGCATACAACAATGCCGATCACTCTATCCAGAGCATCCTTCAATTACTCCAAGCTGCATGAGAAATGTTGAAGTATTCTTGTTTACGAATGAAACAGGAAGAATCTACAATTGCGCCGCGGGTCGCATCGATATCAGACCGAAGGGAAAGGCAATCTAGGCCACGCCGGACGGTAATGACGGTCCTCGCAAATCTATCCTGGTCCTCATCGGGACAGGAGAAGGTCGGAAACGCTCGTGCTGCCGGAAGGTCGATCAGCAAGGACGCAATTCCAATTTCTGCCAGCAGACGGGCTTCAGCGAGAAAGGCGTCGCGGTCCTGGCCTCCCCCATGAAGAGCGACGACGAAAGGGGATGGACATGATTGGGGCGGCACGATTAGCCAGGCTTGCCCACACTCTGATGATTCAGGCGGACGATAGGCCAACTCATGCAGGTTGCCCTGAATATGCTCCCAAACCGTAGATGAACTAGCTTCGATCGAAGACGACTGATCGTATTCGAACAACTGTCGACACTCCTCCTCATCATTTTATCGGCGCATCGTGCACCGCGATGGTCGGAGCGCGAGGAGTGACGGTGTACCAGACCCTACCTTTCGTCATTCGAAGATCCCTGGGCAAATTCTGAGTTCCGGGAGAACCGTCGCCGGCTCGCACCTTTGCTGGAGTGTCGCCTGCGCTAGGCCGGATTCCCGTCTGAAGTTTCCCAATCGCCCACGACTCAGGAAGTTGATCAAACGTTAACGGCCCACACGCGTCCAAACCATGGAATCGGTGGGGAAACTGGAGGGAGATTTTGCCAAGATTCCTCAGCTCTGCTCATCTCTCTTTAGCGGCGGGATTCATCCTAGCCAGTTGCACGCACGCTTCGTCCGCTCGTGCGGAAGACCATTCGCAACAAGTGGATCAAATCTTTGCTGCTTTCAATCGGCCAGGCTCACCGGGATGCTCAGTCGGCGTAATTCGCAGCGGCACTTTCCTCTATCGGAAAACGTATGGTGAAGCGAGCCTGGAACTCGGAGTTCCGTTGTCACCGGGATCCGTCTTTTATGTCGGATCGATCTCGAAACAATTCACTGCAGCCAGCGTCGTGCTTGCAGCTGAACAAGGCTCTCTATCCTTGGATGAGGACGTAAGAAAATACATCCCTGAGCTGACGGATTTCGGACGCAAGATTACCCTGCGGCAAATGCTGAACCAGACAAGCGGTTTGCGAGATTTCTTCAGTCTGATTTACTTTTCGGGCCATGATGCCGCAGACTTCAACTCCCCTGCCGAACTCCTTAAACTGATCGCGCACCAACGCGGGCTAAACAATCCACCCGGCGACGAGTGGGTCTATAGCAACACGAACTACTTCTTGCTCGGCGTAGTACTCGAACGCGCCACCCAAAAAACGCTCGCTCAATTCGCTGAAGAGAACATTTTTCAGCCGCTTGGAATGACGCACACCCGCTTCTATGACGACGCCTCTGCGGTTGTGCCCGGGCGTGTACCGGCTTACTACCCAGGTAAAGACGGCAACTTCCTTGTCGGCTGGTCAACAACGTATAGCATCGTCGGCGGTGGCGGTCTCATGACCACGGTTGAGGACCTGCTCAAATGGGACGATAACTTCTACTCAAATCGCCTGGGCAAAGGAAGCCTCTTGAGGGAACTGCAGACGCCGGGCGTCCTGAACGGCGGCAAACACACCATGTATGGCATGGGCCTTATGCTCGAAAACTATCGAGGACTCCCGGTTGTGGAGCGCGATGGCTCGCTCTTCGGCTATCGCGCCGAGATCCTTCGCTTCCCCACGCAGAAGTTTTCGGTCATTTGCCTCTGCAATATCTCAAAGGGTAATCCTGACCTTCGCTCTCGCCAAGTCGCCGACTTATATCTCAAAGAGTTACTGCAGCCCAATGCAACCGCTGCATCCCCCACCGCCAAAACCATCCCTGATCCCACTGGTTTTGTGGGCCAATATTTCGATCCCCACGCGTTCGCGATTTTTGCCTTCACAGCCGCGGACGGCAACTTGCAGTGGGGGCAAGCAATGCAACGCAAGAGCGCTAATCAGTTCTACAACTTCATGGGTGATCTGATCACGTTTCAGGCACGGGGCAATTCTATGAAGGCCACTTGGGAGAGGAACGGCCAGGTGCTCTATACCGGCGAAAGGCTCGCCGAGTTCCATCTGAGCGACTCGGAATTGAAGGAATTCGTCGGTGACTACCGGAGCGGGGAAGTGGATGGCGAGTTCCAGATCGCGTTAGAGCAAGGGCAGCTCGTGCTCAAGAATGGCAACATCCCGCCCATTAAATTGACTCCAATTGCCCAGAACGAATTCAACGCAGAAGGCAGTCTCGTAATCGTATTTCACAGAGAGGCTGGAAAGGTGTCCGGTTTAGTCGCGTCCGCGCCCGAGGCTCGGGGCGTTGAATTCAAACGGACAAGGTGAATCTACTCGACCGAAGAAGATTCATAAAAAGTTCAGACCGCCACCCGAATACCATCTACGGTCTAATTACCGCGAAAAGGGAAGTTTGGGCGGATGGGCTGGTTTCCCGTGATCCAACTCACTCGAAACTTCCGCAATGCCCACAATACGCCAGGAAAGCCGAACCTGAACCCCGTCGTTTCATCCAGACGCGGCAGGCGAGAATATCCTGCTTACCGGAGCGCATAATGGAAATTCCCGATTTCGAGGAGGAGACGCCAATGGCCAATACCTTCGGTACAGACATTCTCATCCAGACTCCAGATCCGAAAAAGACAGCTGCTTTTTACGTTGAATACCTCGGCTTCACGGTAACGAGCGAGAAGCCGATGATTGAATTGAGTGGCCCGCACATCAACCTCTACATCGAGCAGGGCCCGCCGCTAGGACCGGTGCTTGAAGTGACGGTAGCGAATGTCGACGAGGCCACCGAACGGCTGATGGCGCAGGGCTGCACGGTGGTCAAGGACGAGCCCAATTTTCCGCGCCGTTACATTCGCGATCCGAACGGACTGATCTACAACCTGACGACGTGAAAATGCTGGCCAAAAGGTAAACGGGAAGCGGGCACAACGGTTCGACAGAATGGAGGCAGTGCGATGACGGTTCCCGCCGAACCTGATCTCTCAGGAAGGCTGCTTCACTTGACCGTGATACGCACGATGGCTGCAAAGCCCGAATTGCTTTTTCGGGCGTGGGCAGAACAATTCGACCGCTGGTTTGACGCACTGGGTTCCGTGTTGATGAGGGGCGAAGTCGATTCCCCTTTCTACTTCGAGACACATTTCGAGGGAGAACGACATCCCCTACGGGCGATTCCTTACCGCCCTCCACAGCCTCCCAAACCATTACCAATGAAATGTCGGCTTTGCGACTGGAATTTTGGGCCCTGCCGCAAGGATGTGTCCGAGGACGCTCCCGGAGCTTGGAGCGTTTACCATTTCCCATCCCATTCGAAGCTATCGGTCTTTCACGAGGCGTACAACGGACGAAGACTGGAAATGTCATCGAAAGATAGGGCCAGATGCGGAAAAGATATTCCCATTCATTCGCCTAGCTGCAGTGGGGATGGAAAACCCATATTCGTGTTGAACCGGGTCCCCGGACTCAGGACATCGGTCGGAGCGCGGAGGATGAAATTGATGGTCTGGTCGGGTTGTCGGTGGCATCTAAAGTCCGAGGTGATCAGCAATGGGCAAAGAGGAGAATTTGGCTGCATTGGGGAAATTTGCAGAGGCCGTGAATAACGGCAAGTTTGATTTGTTCCGAGAGGCCGTGGCTCCGGATTGCGTCGACCACGATCCCGCACCAGGCCAGGGCCGAGGGCCGGATGGCTACCGCAAGTTCTTTTCGGCCCTGAGGGAAGCCTTTCCTGATTTGAGTGTTGCACCGGAAACGATGGTCGCTGACGGGGAGTCGCTTGCCTTCGCCTACACCATGACGGGTACACACCAGGGCGTTCTGATGGGTATAGCGCCGACAGGGAAAAAGATGAGTATCCGGGGAGTGCAGATTTCGAAGTTCCGGGATGGCAAGATGGTGGAACGCTGGGGAAGTTCGGATCAGCTCGGTATGCTGCAGCAGTTGGGTGTTACGCAGTTGATGCCTGGATGAGAAGCGGCGGCTTTGTTGCTATGCGCAGGCGTGGCGAGCCAGCTTCTGGCCGTGCGTGCCGCTTCTATTTAGCCACTCGAAGCGTTGCGGGCCGAGCAGAAACCACGTCAGCCGACGACGGATCTGCTATTTCCGATCGAGTTACCGCCCACTCGTCAATTGATACTTATGCACTACCCGGCACGCTCGTCGCAGTTTCTCGCGGGATTACTCCCGAAATGTCGGCAAGTGTCATGAGATCTCATGACTGAGTCGAGGGTTTACGATCGGCGTCGCGATGAGCGTTTACACCTGATGGCTTCCAGGGCTGTGGTTCCGGTGCGCGGATGTTATCGGAATGTGGCTGAAAATAAAAAGCCACGACCCTCAAACTCAGAAGGCCGTGGCATCCCCCCTAGACAAACATGGAGCGAGTCAGATGATTCTTCACAAATAGAACATCAATCTTCTCTCGTGCATATGACACAAAAGGGTCAGCATCTATCCGAGAGACGATCATGAAGAGTGGAGTCTTCTCAATCGACTACTCGTGACATAGGTCACCGTGAGAGGTTACTAATGGTTCACCTGCGAGTGCAGTTGGAATCCTCCCGAACTTTTGGAAAGGATTGACGTTTCAGAGCAATCGGAACAGACTTCACTCACGATGAATTCCACACGAGAGCGCGTCACAATGTTGGGCGTTCTGTGTGGCAATGGAGAGATTGCGAAGTGTAGAGTTTCGGCCTTGAGGGTGACCCTAACCGGTACGAAGCTCCACATCGACTGCCAACATGCCATTGAGTGGGTTTCACAGTCCCTTCCAGAGGGCGTCTATCAGTTGTCAATTGAAGGCAAGGCAATCGAAATGCGCTATTCCAACTATCGCTGGCAAGTGGTTCGCGAACCTGAGACCCCAGCCATAAATAGAGATTGACCTTTCCCCACAGATAGGAAGAAACTTCACTCCACCATCAGGGTACACATCGACGCCCCCAGTCGAACGGGAGGGGCCATGGCCTTTGTTGACCGAGTGTTGACGTGCGTCGATTGCGGGGCTGAGTTTGTGTTCACCGCAGGTGAGCAGCTTTTCTTCCAGGAAAGGCAATTTACACACGACCCGAAAAGCTGTAAGAAATGTAAAGCGAAGCGCGATGGCGGACCTAGGTTAAGAAAGACGGAAACACGGACCACGTGCGCGGAATGTGGCATCGCGACCACGGTTCCCTTCAAGCCCACACAGGGCAGGCCGGTGCTGTGTCGGTCGTGTTTTCAGAAGGGTAAATCTCCAAAAACGAACGTGATAATCATTCCATAAAATGCGCCCTGAATTGGCTTGACCGTCGCTGCCCCGAGGCAACCGACCTTACTGCCTCCACGCCATGCTATGCTGCGACTCATGGAACCGCTGCAAGCACTCTGCAAACAGACTCTACGGGCGCAACTGGTGGCTTGTCGGTTGGCGAAGTCCGGGCTTGCGGCAGAAATTGCGGCTCCAATAACCTCTCAGGACCAAAGGCACGAAGCGATGATCCAGTACGCCGATGTGGTAACCGAGATGAGGCAAGTTGCGCGAAAACTGGAGATGTTTGAGCGCGTGCGCTAGCTTCAGGACCGCTTTGGATTTCGATCGTCGCAGCGATTCGAGTGAGCCGGGACAGGCTGTCGAAGCCCTCCCAATTGGCCGTGGCGTAGGAAAGGTCTTCGCTGAAGGTGATGTCAATCTCGGGATGGGCGAGTCGCAATTCTCTCAATTGATTGATTGCCAGTGACAATAGCCCGTGGAAATGCACAACCCCTGAAAGTTTCATACGTGGCCCCTTGCTGACCTGCCCCAACTGCCCGGACTCGAATGTTTCTGTGATGTGATTCATATCACAGCGTCACTTCTCGACATTTTGCTGCGAAGATTTCCTTCATAGATTCCAAAATCGGCGTGATTGTTGCGTTTAAGGGCAACAACATACTTGGCTCATCATGGCAGAAAAGCGGGGAGAGTCAAGGGGGCCGCCCACAGGATCAAGAACCGAAGAACAGTCTGTCTAGAGCGTTTCTGCGAACCTGCCAGTGCTCAAGCTCTGCTCCGTTGGAAACGAGTTTGCAGCGGCCCTCTTCATTAAGGGTGATGGTTAGGTTGCACTTTTCATGAGTCAAGTCGTTCTGGATTTCGATATGGTCCGCTTCCAAAAAGAAGCGTACGTTCTCCGACCGTTGGACACAATAGACGACAAAACCAGAGTGATTTAATGGCTTCGTCTGAAACTGATCGTTTCCAGTCAACTTACGAATTGCGTTAGCCGTTATAACGTCGGCTTCTATTTTAATCTGGAGTTCCTTGAAGACTTGCGCCAAAGAGCTAAGGCCGTATCGAGAACGAGTGAAAACCAAGGAAGACAAGAAGAGTATTCCAGAGAAGCGAAACGGTGCTAATCTAGCCCGTAAATAGAGAACCCCGGTTCGTAGCCGGGGGATTCTACCGTTCTTTGAGATGTAATGGGATGCGATTCCCTATCCTCATAATAGGGAAGAAGGAGAATCGTGACCACTGAAAAAACTTCTATTCCGGCAAGTCAATGTCATTCGCGCTTTCTATCAACTTCTGGACAATTTGATGCCAATTTATATCTGAGCTTTGCACGGCAGAAGTTCCAGCAAGGATTTCGCGAAGCGGTAGAAATACTTCGCCAAAGGGACCTCGCATCTTCTCTTGAGCCTCCTCAACTTCCTGCTCCCACCCCGGATTTCCCTGAACACTAAGTACAACCTTGTATGCGGCAGACAAAATCACACTTTCCTCAATGGAATCAACCAATGACCCGATTAGTTCCTTTGCTTCCTCCAGCGCCATCTCAGCCATAGCGGAACCCTCCCCGTGAGTTCGCTATGACTATACACGGCGCTTCCCGCGTCCTTGCCGCTTCTTAGAATGGCCTCGCTGCGGTTTTGCCCGTCAGTTCGGCATAGGTGATCCGCCGTCCTACGATTTGCGAGACAAGCAGCATGAATCTGTCGCCGTCGTCCAAGGGGTTTTCCTTGGTCGCTCGGTTGTTGTAGCGGAAAGCCTGTTCGTCCACGTAGCGGTCGAGATGAAAGGGTTCAACCGCAACGTATGTGCCAGTCAAACCGCGCTTCAGGAGGCTCCAGAAGTTGTCGATTCCTTAGGTGTGGACCTGCCCGCGAACGTACTCCTTCACATGGTTGACGGTTTCGTGAAACAACCTTAAGGGTACACAATTCCAGCGTCTTCGTTGCATCTCCGCAGTGATTGGCTGAAAATCCGACAAAAGGGGCGCTATTCGTCTTGCACCCCCGATTCTGGGCAATTCAGTTATCCTGTTGCCGTCTGGAGGGCTGCATGTACTTCCTGCCTCTTCTTGCTTGCAAGAATTGCTTTCAGCCCATTTGGCTCCCGCCTCCCATCCAATCTGAAACATCTCCCAATCAAAGCCCGTGGCGATGGGGAAATCGTTCTCTAAACGTTGCATGTCTGTCATGCAACCGAGCGTTCGAATATTGGGCACCAGATTGCCGTTGGCGTCAATTTCCGACCCACCAAACGATTGGCCCCAGTGGAATGGCAGTGCATCAGCTCTCCGTCCCATGCGGCATAAAGCGGTGCGTAGGTCGGATACACATTCTCGTAATAGCGAAACCGGGGTCGCCTCCCCTAGAAGGTAGTCAGATCGCAGCCAGCCTTTACGTGTCGGCCTTACCTTGCGATACTGGACATGAATATACCGGGCCAATAAACGTACCAACCGGCCAATCCTTGTCTTTTTTGGAATTGAAGAGTTTTTGATATCAGGGGCAGTTTTCAAAGCACACCCCCATTACTGACCCTTGATGAGTCTGCGATATTATTGCCTTTCTAAGTTATTGTCAAACAAGCAAATACGCGATGTCACTTTCTCTAGCCTGACCCGAACTGGTTATTGACGGGCACAAAGCGGTAACGGAAACTTTACCCGGCGAGAGTATTTCTCCCCCTCGCACGTCTCGTCGGAGCAAGGAGACGCAAGGCGAACCACTAGCCTGCGTTTGGCGGTGAATCCACCGGTTGAGGGCCCATGTTGAATTCTCGTGCAAGCAAAGCCACGATTCTGGTTGCTGACGACAACGAAATGAATCGCGATCTTCTCCGCGCTCTCCTGGAAGAGGAAGGATATCGCGTCATCTGCGCCGGGGATGGGAACCGGGCGCTCCATATCATCCGTGAGAAACAGGTAGATCTGGTGTTGCTGGATGTAATTATGCCAGGCAAGACCGGCTTTGAAGTGTGTTTTTCCATCAAGTCCAGAGCAGAGACACGCTTCATTCCCGTAGTGCTGGTGACGGGCCTCACGAGTGTTGGTGAGCGAATCGAAGGATTTCAAAGTGGCGCAGACGATTTCCTGAGCAAGCCTGTAAACAAGCAAGAGCTTCTCGCGCGCACACGCTCGTTGTTGCGCCTAAAGGAATATACCGATGAGTTGGAGAATGCTGAGGCAGTATTGTTCAGCCTGGCACTCAGTATCGAATCGAAAGATCCTTATACGAAAGGGCATTGCGATCGCTTATCCGAATTCTCTGTGGCTTTGGGGCGGCGTCTCGGAGTACCCCATGAACAGGGCATTGCGCTGCGACGCGCCGGAGTGGTTCACGACATCGGCAAGATCGGCGTGCCGGAACATATTCTAGTCAAAGCGGGGCCCCTCACAGCGGATGAGTGGGCAATCATGAAGCAACATCCGGTCGTCGGCGAGCGAATTTGTGCCCCGCTCCGTTCTTTTGGTCTAGTGCTGCCCATTATCCGCCACCATCACGAGAAGCTGGACGGGTCCGGGTACCCGGACGGCCTCAAGGGCAATCAAATCCCGCTGACGGCGCGCATTCTTCAGATCACCGACATATACGATGCTTTGGTGACCGACCGCCCCTACCGCGAAGCGCTCACCCCTGAGGCCGCGATTGAAACGATGCGAGCGGAAGCAAAGCTTGGATGGTGGGACAGATGTCTGATAGACGAACTCGAAGCGCTTATCTCCCAAACACCTTACCTCGCGAGGACAGAGGTCGCAACTGGCCACTGAGGCGCAGTTCGACATGCTTCGCTCGGGCGTCCCTTTCAACTGGACTTCTTGGCCGCATGCGCAATCAGGTTCTGGACAGTTCTCGCACCGTCGCTGGCATCGATTTGGTGTCGAGTCATCTTCGCATCCAATGTTTAACAAGCAAGAATCGTCAACTGCTTGCGGTGTTCGCCTTCGCGTTGTCCCTTATTTGCCATGCGTGCGCCTACGGTAAAAAAGTAGCCGAAGAGGCTGGGATCCTCAGCCACGAAGAATGATTTGGCAGGGCCGGTGAAGGATCCGGTCGGGCCCAAGAGGGTTCCCACGATAGGGTTCCCAATTGAAAATGACTGAGAGCCGCCGATAAGAATCGAAACAACTTACGCGATCGAAGCACCACGATTAGCATTCACAAGCTGTTGATTCTAAATGGCAGTCTCAGTTCGGGACCAGGGGGTCGGAGGTTCAAATCCTCTCTCCCCGACCATTAAATACCGCAATATCAATTAATTAGCGGATTCTCCATTTCCGGCCAAACCGGAACTTGGGTCCATTGGGGTCCAATTAGCTTTTCGCCTACTCCATCGACCGCTTTCTGCGCGTCCGAGGAAACCGACCGCAGGTGAAACCCCCTTGGTCGTCTCCGCAGATTCGTGTCCGAGCAGTGCCTGCGTGGTGCCAATGGGAGCGCTCACCAAGTCAAGCAACGTGGTCGGGAGAACCGGAAACCTTGATTCCACCGGTTACGCAGGAAACTCTGGCCGATATGATCGGCACGACGAGGTCCCGCGTCAGCTTTTTCATGAATCGCTTCCGCAAGCTCGGCTTCATCGAGTACAACGGCCGCATCCAGGTGCACAAGTCGCTACTTAATGTTATCCTGCTCGACCAATTGCCCGAACACAACTCTCAGAAGCCACCTGTTGTTTCCGGCCCAAAAGGTTTGCCGGTGATTCGCGCATCCAGGCCCAACCGGCCCGCGCGATAGATGGGTCGTAACACTGGCTTCGTCCACGTTTCTCCCGCAGTGAGCTTTAGTGAACAGATAGCGAGGTCATGATTTGGGATGATGTCAAGAGGAGCCTTCGTGAGATGCAAGAGGCACGCATCCGCGGTTCCTGAAATCCGGAGAGCAAGGTGGCCGGGGGAGTAACAGATGGCAAAGAGACCAGCCAAGACCGTGCTACTGATCGAAGATGAACCAGACGAAGCTTGTCTGATCCGCAAGATGCTCAATGACCCGATCTCAGGTGTCTTTGAGTTGGCCCACGTTGAGTCAATGAGCGATGCCGAGAACTATCTTGCAGCGCAATCGGTTGACATCGTTCTGTTGGACATTGGATTGGCCGATCCAACGGGATTGGAGGCGGTCAAGCGGGTTCGTGCAGCGGCAGCCCGTGTCTCGATCGTGTTGCTGTCCAGTGCTGACGACGAACAAATTGCGATTCAGGCGATTCAAGAGGGCGCACAAGACTATCTGATTAAGGGTCAGATCGAGCCGCGCGAGCTGATGCGAGCCCTTCTCAATGCAGCTGAGCGCAAGATCATCGAAGAGATTCAATTTGCTGAAAAAGAGCGCGCTCAGGCCACTCTCGACAGCATTGGCGACGCCGTGATTTGCACCGACGAGTCCGACAACATCACCTTTCTCAATCACGTCGCGGAAACGATGACGGGCTGGTCACTGAAGGAGGCGGCAGGGCGGCCGATGGCAGAGACGATTCAGATCGTGGACGCCATTACTCGAAAGCCCATCCTGGATCCGATGAAGAAAGCAGCATCGCAAAATCAAAAAGGAAACTTGCCGTTGAACTGCATTCTGATCAGCCGTGACGGAGACGAAGTTGCCATTGAAGATTCCGTCGCCCCCATTCACGGTCGTGAAGGACAGGTCACCGGAGCGGTGATTGTATTCCGCGACGTGAGCGCAACACGGGCAATGGAAGAGGAGCTGACCCATTCCTCCCAGCATGACTTTCTCACCGGGTTACCCAATCGAAAGCTTCTGAATGACCGTGTTGGTCAGGCCATCTCCCTTGCGCGGCGGCAGAGGTGCCATGCTGCGGTTTTGTTTCTGGATTTGGATGGCTTCAAACACATCAACGACTCCCTGGGACATCTGATCGGTGACAAGGTTCTTAAATCAGTAGCGAACCGGCTGCTGGATTGTGTCCGCTCCCCGGATACGGTAATTCGTCATGGGGGCGACGAGTTCGTTGTCGTGCTTCAGGAGTTAAAGCGCCCCGAGGACGCAGTCTTTACAGTGGCAAGGTTGTTGAAGGCGGTGGCAAATATTCACACTATCGATCAGCACGAGATTTACGTCACGACCAGCATTGGCGTGAGCGTCTATCCGGGCGACGGGGTCGATGTAGAGACGCTGATCAGGAAAGCGGACACCGCGATGTATCGCGCCAAGAAGAACGGGAGCCAGAACTATAGATTCTTCAGGCCGGAGATGATCGTCGAAACCGGGGAACGCCAGTCCATCGAGCAGGACTTGTGGCATGCCCTTGAGCGGAAGGAATTCGCACTACATTACCAGCCCAGGATCGATCTGAAATCGGGAGCAATCATCGGGGCGGAGGCGCTGTCCCGCTGGAAGCATCCCGTACGAGGACTTGTACCTCCTGCGCAGTTTATTCCCATCGCAGAGGAATGCGGTCTGATGGTTCCAATCGGCGCCTGGATCCTTCGTGAAGCGTGCACACAAGCCCGCGCCTGGACCGATGCGGGTGAGCCCGCGAAGATGGTGACTGTCAACGTTTCGGGGATTCAGCTCCGGAGCGATAGGTTTCTCGACAGCCTGTTTGAAACTCTCAACGAAACGAAACTGGATCCCGAATCGCTGGAATTGGATGTGGCCGAGAGCGTTCTGAGGAACCGTCCCGAGGATACTGCACCCATCCTGAGAGTCCTGAGGGACAAAGGGGTGAGAGTGTCGGTCGATAATTTTGGCTCGAGCTACACCAGCCTGGGCAGTCTGAAGAAGCTACCCCTCGATGCCCTGAAGATCGACCGATCATTTGTTAGCAGAATCACCGGCAAGCCTGACCAGGCGACTGCCAAAGTAAGCTCAATGATCGCCATAGGCCAAGACCTCAACCTGCGGGTCATCGCCGACGGTGTTGAGTCATTTGAAGGCCTGGAGTTTCTGTGGGCGCACAATTGTGACGAAGCTGTCGGGTACTATTTCGGTCAGCCGGTGCCTGCGGAGCAGTTCGGCGAGAAATTCCAGCCGCAAAGGTTTTTGAGGACGAGGAACTCAACCGGGGTGAAAGCGAACTGAAGCGGAAATACTGCCGATTGCGCCCACTGTATTGCGAATCGGGGACACAGCAACCAACTCCAGGGATCGCCCACTTCGCAGCCGGGACAGCCCGTCTTTTTGCCTACCACGGCTCAATGACCGCAAAGTGATCGGCGTGATTGATCGTCTGTGACTCGCCTCATCGCAGGAACCGGCGTGCTTGACGACCATCGATTTACGGCGAGTTTCAGCGGTAGATGTCGAATGAGGCTTTCAGTTTCATCTCCAGCTTTTGAGAATCCTCAACAGGATGACTTTGAATTTTCAACCTTCAGAACCATGTTGTCTTTCCCATGGGCTCCAGGGGCGAGTTACAACTGCTGGGCAAGCCAGTTGAAAGCGCGCTCCTGCGTGCCATGGGCAAAACGGTTGATATCCAGTGGTGTTTCAAATTGCAAAGCTTCCGCATGCCCGAGGAGTGCATAGATCTTCCGGGCTGCCTCAACCTCGCGCTCCACATCCGCAAGCCGCGCATAGCGGTCGAGCATGGGTGCAACTACCAGCGCAGGCTTCGGCGCAACCGCGGCCAGTACTTCATCGAAATCGAAGGGGACACGATCTTCGTTGCCGACGAAGAAGCCCAGGCGGGGCAGCAGGCCGTGCAGACAGGCATACTGCCGGATACCTTCGGTGCCCTTGTCTACGGTATCGATGCGCAGCGCATCTACCCCGCAGATTGAAGCTACACCTTTGACGCGATCTTCAAAAGCCGCAGTGAACAGGCCGATTTTCGCGCCCATCGCATAACCGAGCAGGAAGATCCGCGATGGGTTAATCTCCTCGAGATTGGAGAGCGCTTCGACCGCCGCGCGCGTATCTTCGATCATGTTGCCCAGGATGGACCAGCGCGGATAGCGGTCGTAGAAACGCTTCGCCTCATGGATGCGCGCTCCGAAGCCCAACTGATCAAATGCGAAGACAGCGAATCCTCTTTCCACCAACTGCGAAAACGAAGGCCGCTCATCCTGATGGTAGACCGATACTCCTGAAAGCCAGGGTTTGCCCGCTGACCAGCCGTTCTGGTAGCTGTAGGGATGAAGCCAGATCACCACTGGCCAGGGGCCGGGCGCTGGTTGGCCATCGGGGTTCACAGGGTAGAAGAGTTCGCCCATCAAGCCATCTCCGAACGCAAGACCCGCCACTCCCATCCCTTCCGTTTTAAAGCGCGGCTGCTCGCTCTGATCGTCAACAGGCCTGCCATACAGGGTTGCGAGCCATCCCTCGGAAGAGCCGTTGCGCGGGATGTCGCGCTCGGAGAGATGATGCTGCGCCTCAAAGGGGACACGGGGCGGCGCTTCGCCAAGAAGGGTCGAAACCGTCTGAAGAATTGATTTCTTCTTTTCATTCCACTGCGCAACCGTACTGATCGGACGCCCGTCTGCCCGCAGCAGAAAATCGCCCACCGATCTTTTCGGGTAGGCGAGCGGATCGATCTTTTCCTGCGTGATCTGCCGCCAACCTTCGAACGTGTAGCCCAGAATCCAGGTTTCGGATTTCGGATAACGCGTGCGGCCAAACATCGTATCGAAGAAATCCATGAACTGTTCCACGTCCACGACTGCGGTGGGATGCTCGCCATCGCGGAGATTGAGCCACAGCTTTTCCTCGTGTCCGAGCAAGCTGTAGACTCGCTGCACGGAGCGATATGCCTGCTCGTACCCGAAGGGATTGCCCGCCGATTCGGCGTATCCAGAATACATCATGAGGCCGCGCGGTGCGATCAACGACATGAGCAGGTTCTGGTCCACCGGCAGCTTATCTTCCTGCCCTGCAAAGAAGCGCAACCGCGGGTGAAACCAATGGGGCTGGGCGCCGGTCAGTAGTTCGATGCTTTCGTTGACAAACATGTCGGTGGTATATCGCCAGGGATCGCACTCTCCGGTATTGCCGCTGGAGAGAACCACGGCTGCGATCCTCTCGTCGAAAGCGGCGGCTAACAACGCTTGTTTTCCATGGCGCGAATGCCCAGCCAGACCTATCTTGCTCTCATCCGTTTCGGGCAGCGTAACGAGATAGTCAACGGCGCGCGAAGCCGACCATGCCCAGCGGGCGATGCAGGAGAAATCGTACTCCGGATAAATCTCAATGTAGCGGTCGGAATCGTCACTGTCGCCGCCTCCGTACGCCGGATCGTTGGCCGCGTAGTAGCAGGCAACGTAGCCCCGCCGCACAGCCGTGTAGAGCCAGGGATACCTTCGGCTATGGTTAGTTAAGAAGACGGGGAATGGACCCTTGCCATCCGGAACAATCAATTGCAAACGCAATGTGGCGCGATGTTCGGGACCGAACTCGAGCCGGACGTTGCGTACGGTGGTTGTTCCCTCCCGCCGCGTGTCGGTAACCACGGCACGCAGGTTGTCGGGCGCCGGCGGCATTTTGCCAAAGACCCACTGTTCCACTTGCGCGCGTATCCACTGTTTCTGACGATCCCATAACGCTTCATTCGTGACCGCGATCTGTCCGCCGTTTTCCGTCAGAAGCAGTGGGTGGGGAAGACCGGGAATCGATGGCATGGACTCAAAATCCGGAGGGAGCGCGCCGGTGCGCTTTACCCAGTCTTCCCAGGTCTTGTCGTACGCGTTGATGCGCCCGCTGCGGGGCGGGCTTGTGGGGGAAAAATCTTCAGGAACTGATCGAGGTAGGCCCGCCGTCTCGCCTCTGCGTTGGGCACAGAGGTAGAGGATTGCGCAGCGGCAAGGTTTTCCTTCCCCGACATTGAAGTTGCAATGGAGGCTGCCGCAGCTTGCGCAATAAACTCTCTCCTTGTCATCCCTGTCTCCTGTTTACTTTGAAGAGTGTAAGGGATGGATGCACCTAAAAAGATTGCAAACCTGAAGTGAGAGGGTGATGGCCTACTTTTCCCTCTGACGAATATTCGCTCGAAACCGACGCGCGCTTGCGTGCTTTACGAAGGCGAGATGGCAACAGGTAATTCTGAGTTTGTTCGACACTCAACTGCCTGCAGCCTTCACGGCGTCACGGCTCCGCTGGTAAATGGTCAACCTGACAAATGCTGCTTGGAGGAGTGGCGCGGAAACGCCGTGTTTCGACCCCCGATCTAGAAGATCACCAAGAATACTGTCCACCTCGACGGGCGCTTGCTCTTTGAAATCGCGATACATTGACGATGTCAATGGAGAACCAGGTGCCGTAAGTTGAGGGCTCTTTTCTGCCAGGAATGTCTCCGAGAGCGGATAGCCGCAAGCACCCGCGATTGCGGCGCATTCACGAAATACGGAGAGAGTTAACTCGGCGCCACCGGGGACGGCCACGATTTCACCGATGTTTCCGTCAAGCAAACACGTGATGGCTCCCAAGCTGGCCAACCACAGCCACTTCTGCCACATGTCCCGCAAAATGTCTTCGGAAATGGCAGTCTCAAATCCAGCTCCGCGAAAACTATCATGCACTGTTTCGATCCGAGAGGTTTTCTTGCCGTCCAGCTCGCCGTAGGTGAGGTTCTGGAAATCGGCAAGCTGGACTATCCGGCCTTGCGCATCGATTTCAGTGGCAACGAAGCAAATCCCACCGAGTACAGGTTCTGCGCCAAACTTCGCCGTGAGCACGTCCATGTGATGCATCCCGTTTAGCGCGGGAATGATGACGGTGCGTGGTCCGACCGCGCGTGCGAAGTCGTCTATCGCGGCGGCGAGGCTGTAACTTTTTACGCTCAGAAAGATGACGTCGTACGGGAACACAATCTGAGCAGCGGTGATTGCCTTGGGTCGAACGGTGAAGTCGCCATACATTGGGCTGAGGATCCGCAACCCCTGGGCCTGAAGTTGCTCGGCTCGTTTTGGCCGGACCAGAAACGTTGCATCGCGACCCGCCTGTATGAGGCGGCCTCCAAAATAGCCACCAACGGCGCCTGCTCCAACAACCAATATCTTCATGATGCTGTTCTCACCTCCCTGCCGACCACGTTCGGCTGCCACAGTCTTTGTTCATTATGCTCACAATTCAGGGCCGAGGAATTGTTGGGCCACAAGCGGATGGAAGCCCACGGTTTGGCATGAGGCGCGTCATTTGTTCCATTGGCGCACTGGCATAACCAGGTATAGCTCGGTGCGATGGGGCAAATGGGCCACGTAGGGCATCCCACTCGCCGGGTCGCGATTCAGTCCCTGAAAATCGTCCTGATGGGGACTGACGATCATCAAGTGCGGACCAACGTGGAACTCATGGCCGGAGGAACCATTTTTCGATTGCCATGCGCCGAAATACATGTACGAGATGCCGATGCGATCAATCTGCGGCGTTCGGCCGGCAAGGCTGTCCTGCATCCAGCGCAAGAATATCGGGTCGAAGCACGCTGGCTCATCGTGCTGATACCCAGGAATCGCCGGGAGACAGGTCCATTCGTTCGAGCCTTTGCGAAGGAGTCGGTATTCGCCTCCAGGCGCCGAGGGCCAATCGCGCACAGTCGCATCCCCAGTGATGAATGCCGGACCGCCTCGCAGTGCGTCCGCGATCTTCTCCGCGTCAGTCACCGGCAATCGATCTGACGATTGAGCGAAGGCGGGAGTCACGGCCAAGAGAACAGTTGTGAGCAGCGTGATTGCAGCTTGTGAATTTTTCATTCTTACCCTCCAGGTTTTTGGTGTCTGGTTGCAGCATTTCCCAGCACACCAGGTTCGATGGCTGCGAGACCGCGAGGTCGCACCGCCATTGCTTCACAACGAATCATTCGAGCGAGATTCGACACAGAAAAGCGCTCTTAGATACAAGCGGATTCCACGAAAACGTTTTTGAGTTAACGCAAGACCATCTCTTGTTTCGTGCCAACTTTTATCAGTGCCGAGGCTCGGACGAGGTCCTGCTTCAGCAAATAGAACGATACGGCGAGCAGCACTACATCCTTCATCAAGAAGGCGACATTCCCGACCATGGCAGGAAATCCGCCTGCCGATGGAGCCCAGCCGTCCGGCATGAACGGGATGATTGTGACGGTGGAGATGAATGTGACCACAGATCCGAGCGCACCCAGGATTCCCAGCTTTTTGTTCCAGAATCCGGCTAGCAAAAGCGCTCCGAACAGCCATTCCGAAACGCCAAGGAAGTAGGTGGAAACTCTCATGCCAAAGACTGGATACATCCAAAAGATCAGTGGTCCGTGGGTAAAGAAGGGAATCAGGCCCTGCATTTCGTAATCAAACCACTTCTGATAGCCAAAAAAGAAGTAGAGGATTACCATCGAGGCGCGAACGAGGTGAAGATCGAGATCTCCGTGGAAGAGACGCATTTTCATAACACGATTGATCAGCCAATTCATAATTTGTCATCCTTTCTCCGGTCGGCGACAGGTCGCCTATCCGGTAGGTTAGTGTTTGTTGCTTCGGTCGCAAATAACTTGTAGACAGGCGCAGGTGAGATGAGTCGAGCGGTCTCGTTTTGCGTTGTCTCAGCGCTTCTGAGGATATCGAGCACTCATTTCAGCGCGCCTCTGCTCCGAGACGTTACCACCCAGGTGATCGAGCAATTGAAAGAGCGTCGGAATCTTCGCGCCGGTTGCCCACTGTCCATCGTCGATTTCGATGCACATTGTAAAGATCCCGGTATCGTCTTCCTCCCTGCCAACACCCAGCGCGGCCTTCAGGACACGCGCGACTTCTTTGACCGCCCTTGACTTCAACTCCGTGTTCATCAGACCTTGCGGAGCTATGATGCGCGCGAGCGCCATTTTTCGCCCCTTCACGTATGTATCGTCAAAGCGGCCGCCAACCGCCCAACTGTCGGCCGGCATGGTATGGAACCACATCCAGTCGATCAATTTCGCGGACTCGTCGGGCCTCCGACCTCGACGGTCATGATGGTATTGGACAACTCTTCCGCAAGCTTCGCGCGAATTTCATCGGGCAACTTTTCTCTGGTAAACACTTCGACAAATGGCATAATTCCCTCCTTCATGGGGTTGAATGTGACTGAGACCGCTCAGTCGCATGTTGATTGATTCGCAGTTATTTTCCCTGGTAGACCGGTTTTCGGCCTTCCGCCTCTGCTTTCACGCCTTCTAGAAAGTCCTGCGTGTGGAAAAGGGCTCCAAATTGGGCGTCGAGTTTTGACAATGCTTCTTCTTCTCCCGGATCAACTGCAAGATGCGCTGACAGCAAGGTCGTCTTGATGCCGAGCGGACCACATGCCGCAATTTTGTTTGCGATCTGAATTCCTGCCTCCAGCGCCTTTTCCGGTGTTGGTGCAACTTGCTGCACTTCTCCGATCCGATACGCTTCTTCAGCGTTCCAATGGTCCCCCGTTAGCATGTAGCGCATGGCATTCGCCCAGCCTACTTCTCGCGGGAACCGGATGGTCGATCCTCCTCCGGGAAAGCGTCCATGTGTGTTCTCGTCCTGTCCGAAGCGGGTGTCGGCTGAAGCAATGCGGATGTCGGCAACAAGATGGAGCTCATGCGCCATGTTCCAGGTATCTCCATGCGTAACCACGATCAGAGGCTTGGTGAGGCACGGAGCACGCTTTGCAAGAGGGTCTATCGTCCCAGCGCTCGCGATCCAGGGCTTGCCCGTCCCGGCGAGGGACTTAAATCCTTCAACGTCGATCCCTCTTGAAAAGTTCTCCCCGTGGCCAAATAGAATCGCGGCGCGCAGCGAGGGATCGTGGTCATATTGGTAATATGCTTCGGCCAGTTTTTCGAAAGTCTCAGGATCGATGCGGTTCTGGATGTAAGGACGATTGATGCCAAAGAGGACGATCTGCCCGCGGCGCTCGATCGTGAGCTTGGTATTTGGACCGGCGAGAACATCCTCAAGTCTTGCCTCCCGCGATGCGGCAGCCGGAATCTCGCTTTCCTGAGCTGAGCCTGAAACAGCGGGCGCGAATACGGCTAATGTCGATAGTCCGCCAAAGGCCGCAGCCGCCTTCAATATGGTCCGTCTTTCAACCATTCCTGAATTACCCATCTCGTGTGTCCTCCTCTGAGAGCGCAGGCCGGGATCAATCTCCGCCACACCATGCCTCAACAGGGTCATTGCAGCGTATGAATTTCTCATCTTTTTACTCTCCATCTTTTTCGTGTCTCGTTGAACTCTTTCCCAGCACACCAGGTTCGATGAATGCGAGACCGTGCGGTCGCACCACGATCGCTTCACAACGAATCATTCGAGCGAAATTCGACACAGAAAGGCGCTTTTAGATACAAGTCAATTCCACGAAAACGTTTTTTGCTGGAATTGGAGAAGAAGCAATGATGCCTCCGGATCGTAGAAGACGAATTCTCACCACTGTTCGCTGCGAGCACCCCGTAGGCGAGTCGGATGAGTACTCATTTCCTTACTGTCCCGGACACCTGGCTGTCGCTCGGCGTCCGATTCTGTAGAGACCGCTCGGATGGGGGCGGAAGCGGGCACATTAGGTTGCAACCGACTGGTCTCGCCGAGAATCCTACTGAGTGGGTCTGCAATTAACCCGAGCCGTTTGATCGACTGCGAGGAGACCCGATACGTTGTAGAACCGCCTTCATCCGTCGATACGGGTGGCGCGGAGGATGATTATGAACCAGGGACTCAGTTTCGCCTCAGAGTCGGCCCCGATCACCATTCGGCAGACAGCGAAACGGGAATTCATACCTGTAGATGTGGCCGAGGTGGCAGCTCCTCGAGGAAATTGGATACTTCCCGCAGTCAACGAGGTCCGTCTTGGCCTGATCCTCTCCGATTACTCTGCCAAATGGCATCGGTCAAGAGGTTTGTTATCGCTAGACGTGAGCGCCGGAAGCCTGTCGATTTGCGAGTTCAACGAACCACGGCGCATGGAGATGCGAAACGCCGCACACGTTGCCCTTGTCCTCTTGCGGAATGAGATCCTGGAACAAGCTCTGCACGATAGCCGACAACCCCGAGTTGAACTGCAGGAGCGTCACCTGCTTCAAGATCAGACCATGCGCCATCTGATGGAGATCCTCCTTTACGAAAGGCGCCATGGATTTCAAAGCGGCGCTTTCTTTCTGGACGGCATAGCAGCGGCGTTGGCGAGCCACCTTATTCGTTGGTATTCCGCAGATGCGCCGCTTATAGCGAAATCGGTTGGAGGGATGGCGCCCTCTACTCTCCGTCGGTGCATCGAATTGATGGAGGCGCGTCTAGCAGGAGACCTTCGACTGGATGAGTTGGCGCGCGAGGGTGGATTGAGCACATCGCACTTCATTCGGAGTTTCCGCGAGAGCACGGGGAAGACGCCCTATCAATTCCTGCTTGACCGGCGAGTGCAAAGAGCGCAAACCTTGATGCGCGATCTCCGTACTTCGCTGCCTGAGGTTGCCAAGTCGAGCGGCTTCGCCAATCAGCATCACATGGCCCGCATCTTCCGATCTGTCACGGGCATGACGCCAAGCGCCTACCGCGGGTCGTTGTAATCATTACCTCGCAGGAACGAGACAAGCCATCGAGCGAAGATACGACCGGCCATGTGGGCGCGGCCTGCATCAGCACCGATTGCGATGGCAAGATATTTGCTTCGGTATAAGAAATGACGCGCGTAAGATGGCATGAGCGTAAGTGACGTACTAGACCTCGATCCAAAACGGAGTTTCCATTTTCGATGTGGGCGCTGGGTCAACCTTTGTCGCATGCCACGGTCAGGTTTTCATCGATCGTGCACCCCGGGGTGTTCGCGGAAAATGACGGAGAGCCGCCAATAAGAATCAAAATGATTTACGCGCTCAAAGCAGGGTTAGTTGGGGTGTTGTTGCTGGCGGATGGGTTGGGGGTGGTTGCGCAAGATACCGGCAAGGCCGCGCTCCATCGCGAGACGTCCTCGATTCGGGTGGCATTTGACGCTCGGCAGCCGGGCTTCAGCGCACTGAGCATTGACTCGCTGCAGCGCGGCGAATTCCGCCCGAGCCCGATTGTCGATCCTGAGGGCTCGCCGGCAAAGTACACCTTGTCTGAGAGCAGAGGCTGGGTGCGCTACGCACTCAGCTCCGATCCAAAGCAACCGGTATGGAAACTGCGCTGCGACGGGGACACGCTGCGTATGCTGAGCATCTACCGACCCGGCAGCGTATCGCGCGACCTCACCCTGCGTTTCAATCCCGACGTAACCCACGCCACACTACTTGGTCACGTGACGCCTGCCGGCGATGTGGCGCTGCCTGGGCTGCTGCATCTCCCCGGCATGGGTTCGCTGCGCGTCTATGCCGCGGGAAGCGCGTCTGCGGCCTTGCACTACACCGCACAGCGCCAGGGCACAGCGTTCGTGGCTATCACGTTTCCCGCGGCTACCGCCGAACATCCATCGATCGAGTACTCGCTTCAAACCGCGGCCATCTATCCGGCGTTGCCCGGGCTCGCCGGCGATGCGCGCTTCGACAGCTTCCGCCGCGACTACCTTGATATCTTCCAGTTCCACGCCGGCACTCACGTCCTGGCCAACAACGCCGCCAGCGACTCCTGCGCCATCACGGTCTACGAAGACGCCGACATCGCACGCTACACGCCAGAGTTGGTGAAAGGTCTGACCGCGCTCGATCTTGTCCGCGATACACTCGACCGCTATCTCGCCGGCTTCATCGGTTGCGGCATCAAGGGCTACCACGCTTTCGACGCCGGTCCCGACGGCGATACCAGCCTGAACACCGACAGCGACGCCTACCCCTCGCTGCTCATCGCCGCATACGACTACGCGGACGGAAGCGGCGACGTGGCGTGGCTGCGCAAAAATTATGCCGGCCTGCGCGGATGGACGGAAATCGTGACTGCGCCCAACGCCGACGGCAGTCCTCTGATCGAGTTTCCCGCCAGCGGCAACACCGGTTCGTGGACCGAAAAGATCACCATCCGCTCCGCGAACTGGTGGGACACAATCGGCTTCGGCCACCAGGACGCATACTCGAATGCGCTTGCCTATCGAGCCTTGCGCGGCATGGCCGCCCTCGCCGAGCGCATGGGCGAGCAAGCCGATGCGGCGAAATATCGCCAGCGCGCCGACCAGATCCAAGCCCGCTACGCCTCTACATTCATCGATGCCGCCTCGGGCGTCGTCGCCGGCTGGAAGAGCGCTGACGGCGCGCTGCACAACTACTACTTCCCTTTCGCCAGCGGCATCGCCGTGCGCTACGGCCTGCTCGATGATGCGAAGGGGCGCCGCGCCATGAATGCGATCCTTGCCAAGATGGATGCCGTCGGCTTTCGCAACTTCTCGCTTGGGCTCCCGGGAAATCTGGTGTCGATTCCGCACGCCGACTACGTCGACCACGACCCCAAGTGGGGCGGCGGAAAACTGCCTGACGGCAGCGATGGATTCCAGATCTACGAGAACGGCGGCGCAACCGCCTGCTTCTCTTATTTCACTCTTGGCGCGCTCTATTACCTCGGCGAGAAGCAGCAAGGCGACCGGATTCTCATGCCCATGCTCGAGTCGTTCGCGCGCCAGGGATTCTCCGGTCGCGGCGCAAATGACAAGACCAATGACTGGAAGGACTGGAACGGCGGCGCGCATGGCTACGAAGGCTTTCTGCTCGACAACTACTACACCTTCCTCGCGGTGCTCGACCGCGCCGGCAAGATTGCTCAGATGCCTTAGCTGTGCGTGTTGGAACGGTCATTTGCGCGAAAGCACTCTCCCCCAGTTCACGATAACGCGCGTCTGGAACTGCTATTCAGGATTCACGTTGAGATCGGGCTGCGCGATCAGAGACGGTCCGTTCTAAGTCGCAAACAACAGGCGCTCCAATACAGGGCCCAGCGTTAATACGGGTAGATAGCTCAACGCGGTGACGATCATCAAAAATACAGTAAGCAGGATGCCGAATGCAAAAGAATGCGTTGGCAGGGTTCCCCTTGTTGGAGGAGTAGCTTTCTGCTCTGAGAAACGACCCGCAAAGATGAGGGCTGGAATGGCCAAGCCGAACCGCCCCACCATCATTGCGATTGCCGTCATGATGTTATAGAAGGGCACATTGGCATTGAGACCGGCAAAAGCCTGACCGTTGTTGGCGAAGCATGAAGCAAAACCAAAGATGATCTCCGTGAGTCCATGCGGACCGCCGTTGGTGGTAAGTCCGGACAGGCCAGCCCTGGTCGAGATGGCAATCGCCGTCAATGTGAGAATCGTAACCGGGCCTGTAAGCGCGTAGATCACGATCATCTTGTTTTCGCTGGGCCCGATCTTCTTGCCGAGGAATTCCGGTGTTCGTCCAATCATGAGTCCTGCCAGGAATACCGCGATGGCCGCAGTCATGATCATGCTGAACAGGCCTGTGCCCAAGCCACCGAAGATCACTTCTCCCAATAGAAGGTTGATGAGAAGAACCAGGCCGCCGAGCGAAGTGAGACTGTCATCCGCGCAATTCGCCGAACCAGTAGCCGTGTTGGAGGTGACAACGCCGCCAAGGACCGATCCCCCTATCCCAATCCGCACTTCTTTCCCCTCCAAATCCCCACGGGACTGAAGGGAAGTTGGCCCGGACTCGACGTCATGGATGAGCGGATTAACATGCCGCCCGCTCAGATGCATCGCAGCCAGTCCACAGGTAAAAAGAAAAAGCATCACCCAGTAAAAGAGCCATCCTTGGCGAACATGCTGCACCATTCTGCCAAAGGTGTTGGTTAAGGCCGCAGGCAAAAGGACAATTGACAAAAGCTCAAGAAGGTTCGAAAGCGGCGTGGGATTTTCGTATGGGTGCGCACCATTGGCATTGAAGAAGCCTCCTCCGTTGGTACCGAGGTTCTTGATGATCTCCAGTGCTGCGACTGGCCCCTGCGGAATGACCTGCGTTTTTCCTTCCAAGGTGGAAGCGACCACATAGTGATGGAAGTTCATCGGAACTCCCTGCCAAACCAGAAGCAATGATCCAAAAAGCGCGCCAGGCAACAGAATCCAAAGCAGACTGCGAGTGAGATCAGTCCAGAAGTTTCCGAGCGTAGCACAAGATTCGCGCGCCAACCCTCGAATGAAGGCGATGCCCACTGCGAGGCCTGCGGCGCCGGCCAGAAAGTTTTGCGTGCAGAGACCCACCATCTGGCTGAAGTAGCTCATGGTGTTTTCGCCTGCGTAAGCCTGCCATGTAGTGGTGGTCGAGAAACTGAGAGCTGTATTGAAGGACAGATCCGGGGAGAGCGTCGTCGTCTGGTATTGCGGGAAGAACCAGGGAAGGATACGTTGGAAGCGGAGGATGGCGTAAAGAAAGAGCGTAGAGATCAGACTAAAAGCGATGAAGCAATTGAGGTATTGCCTGACATCCATCTCGATTGAAGGATTGACTCCAGCAATGCGATAGATGCATCGCTCCAAAGGGACACATAATCGATCCGAAATCGTTGCTCGCCGAGTGAAGACCCGTTGCATGTATCCGCCCAGCGGTTCCACGCAAACAGTCACGATCACAATAAAAAGCAAGTATTGAGCTGCATCAAATACGTTCATCGTCAGGTCGGCCGGCTCAAGGCTCACAGAGCGCGCCGAGAAGAGTATTTCAGGATAAATATAAGGAAGTAGTAGAGATTACGTATAAAGAAGTGGTAGAGATTCTGGACCGCTTTTGAGTGCGGACGTGCAAGAGAGAGCCGGGAACTCGACCGAGCGTTCTATGCCGACGCACGCGTGTTGAGCGGATTCAGAGCGTTTTCAGCCTGCGTACTTACGGTTGAGAAAAACGTCTGCGGCTTCTCACCCTTTGTGCAAAAAGCGCACAAAGGATGGGGCACGAGTTCTGTTAACACTTGAATCGAAAATGCTCTAATCGGCGGCCTCTGGTGCTACTCACAACGCAACGCCGTCATAGGATTGACATGCGCGGCGCGCAACGCGGGCAGGATGCAGGCAATTCCCGCGACGCAAACCAGAATCAGTGTCCCCGCCAGCAGCAAGGCCGGGTCGCGCACATTGCCTTCTGCCCACTGCGCAACAATCCTGCTCAGCGCAAATGTAAGCGCCACCCCGATTACGATTCCGCACGCCACGCTCGCCAGAGTCGACACAAAAACAATTCGCAAAACGTGGCCGCGCTGTGCGCCCAGCGCCATCCGAATTCCGAATTCGTTGGTGCGCTGCGCCACGGTGTAGGACACGACGCTATACAGCCCGACTGCAGCCAAGGCTAATGCCAGGCCAGCAAACCCGCCGAAGATCCAGGAAACCAGGTGCTCCTGCTGCCATTCCGGTTCGTCGGAGATCCAGGTGTCGAGATCGTCCATCGTGCCGTAGGCCTGCTGATCGGGATTGACCGCGATTAACTGCTCCCGGACTGCGTGCTCCAGGGTAAGCGGAGAGACCTCCGATCTGACCAGAATCTGCGTTCCCATCGTCATGTGCACTGTGTAAGGTACGTAGATCGCAGGCCGTATCGGATTGCGCAGCCCGTTATTCAGTGAATCTCCCACAATGCCGACAATCAGCACCCATGAGTTTGCTAAGTTTGGCACTGACAACTCCGCAGGCGGCCGATCTTCAGTTTCCGGCAGCTTGAGCGAGTGTCCAATTGCGTCGCCCTTGGGAAAGTAGCGCTGCGCCATGGTTCGATTGATCACCACAATTAGCGCTCCATTTCGATTCTCGGTTTCGTTCCATATTCTTCCTTCGATCACCGGAATGTGCAGTGTGGCAAAGTATCCGGGGCTCATCAGCTCCACTGCGGCCATTTGTTCTTCCATTGCGGCCTTGCCCAGAATCTCAAACCTGGTGAACCGTCCACTGCTGGGTGGAGTCGCGTTGCTTGAGATTGAGGCCATGGTCACGCCGGGAGTTTCGGCGACCTTGGCGCGCAATTGCTCAAAATAGGCTGCGCGCGCGGCCCAGGTCGTGTACGAATTCTCGTGGATGGGCACACCCACCGACATGACATTGTGCGGGTCGTACCCGAGCGGTTCGTGCATCAACCTTGTAAATCCTTCGATGGCCGAGCCTGCTCCGGCCAGCAGCAGAAGGGTGAGCGCGATCTGCCCCGCAATCAGCGCATCCTGCGTTCTGCGTCCGCGTACACTGCCGGCCACCCGGCGCGTACCCGATTGAGCCATCTGGCTGATTTCCGGTCTCGACAACTTGAGCGCGGGCCACAGTCCGAAGACGATGCCGGTTGCCAGTGCCACGGCAACGCTGAACAGGAGTACGGGAAGATTGATGCGGATCGCCACCTCCGGCGCAAACGCATACCGCGGCAGCACCAATCGAATGCCGGCAAGTATGCCATAGGCCAGGGCGACGCCAAGCCCCGCCCCCACGCCGGCGAGTAACAGCGATTCGGTGAGCAACTGGCGCACAATCCGGCGGCGCTTTGCTCCCAATGCGGAACGCACGGCCAACTCCTGCTGCCGCGCAGCGCCACGCGCAAGCAAAAGAATCGAGACGTTTCCGCATCCGATGGCGAGCAGCAATGCCACCCCACTCAGCAGCAGGTACAACGTCTTCCCGATTTGCTTCACAACCCAATCGTTCAATCCCTGCACCTGCACGTTGAAGTGCTCCGGGAATTGCTTCGGCTGGTCTTTGGCAAACCGTTCAAGCAGAGGTTGCAGGGCGGCATCGGCGGCGGTTTTCGAGACACCCGGTCTGAGAAGGATGTCGACTATCAACCGGGTTCCGGGATCCTGGGTCAGCTTCAGCGGGCAGGTAAACGTCGGCCGAGTACCAGATGAAGCGCGGCGCCGCGACGCCGACGATTGTGTACGTCTTCCGGTCCAGTTGCAGCGTCTTTCCCAGCACGGTCCGATCGCCGAAGAAGTGCTTCTGCCAGAATTTGAACGATAAAACCACTACCGGTTGTGGATCGTGTCCATCGATTGCGTCTGAAGGCTCGATTCCTCGTCCCAGCAGGGGCGGCACTCCCAGATCGTCGAAGCCGGTTGAGATGAGACCGATTTCGTCGACATTTTCAGGAAAGTCGTGCCCGGTGAGGGTCATGGGATGGTAATCCATGGCGAGTACGTTCTCAATCGGATGCAGCTGCCGAAGTTGCATCACCTGCGGACCGTTCAGTTCGATCCATTCGTCGGGGTTGGTCTTGCTCTTTGCTGTCAGGCGGACAATGCGGTCCGCAGCCGGGTAGGGGTAGGGGTTCATCAGCGCCGCGTAGATCACGCTGAAAACCGCCGTCGTGGCCCCAATGCCGAGCGCCAGCGAGATCACAGCCGTCAGTGTGAATCGCGGACTCCTGGCAAGCTGCCGCAGTGCGTAATGAAGATCCTGAATCAATGTCTGCATGGCTTCGCTCCGCGCAGCGCGATGGATGACCTTCATGATCGCATGGAAAACAACCCCTCTGAAAGCCGATCCGTCGGTTACGCGAGCGGCGGCCGGCTGCCAGGATTCGGTCGTTTCATCGAAACAAAAATGGGAGTTTCCACCGCAGCCCAGGATTCAAGAACCGAAGAAAAGAGCCGGCGATCCAAGCAACGGGAAAAAGAATCCGTGCATCCATGGCGCAGGAGGATTCTGGAATGCGACGAGTTTCATTCTTCGTCCTGTCCGGTTGTAGCTTGTTCCTTTGCATCTTTGCAGCCCCAACCGTACCGGCCCAAATCATTGGTGGAATCGAAGCGAATATCCAGCACCCGTTTGTGGTGGGCGACACCACCTTACCGCCGGGCCGCTACATTTTCCGAATGGTGCAAGACAGCAACTTAACGGCCATGACTGTAACCAACGCCGCTACCGACACATCGGTGGAATTCCTCGTTCGCGAGGCTCTTGACTCACATATACCCCAGCGCTCCGAGTTGGTATTCAACCGTTGTGGGAACAAGGAATTTCTCACGAAAATCTTTGAGGTCGGCACAAAGGCCGGCGTCACGGTTCAACAGTCATCTCGAGAAGAAGCAAGGCTGGAAAAACAGGGCCAGCAACCAGTCGAGCATGCCGAGGAACAAGAGCATTGACTTGGAGCTTCGTGCATGGCTCTCCGAATTTCCCGCCGCTTTGAGTTCCATCACCGCCTGCGATGGGATTAAGGCGTGTGCAACGTTCAGGGCAGCCTGGAAGTGATGGAGATCCAGCTTATCGTTCGGCGGGGCTTTGGGTGCGCTCGCAAGAGCGGTGGGCGTTTCGGGAACGGATGGTTTGACTTCGCTTCGAATCCTCGCACGGAGCTGGAAGATCAGGGTTGCCCCAAGTAAAGCCAGCAAGAAAAGCCACCAATTCGGTCGGCTAATAGTGGCGTTCGTCTCTGGTGCCCAAGCGATGTGTGGGCCCCCTGGAACTGGAGTCTCGATTCTGGTTCGCTACAAATTGTAGAGCAACCCACGCTCTCTCTGAATCAGAGGTCCAGGCCAAGTCGGCTCTTTGTATCAACCTGGTGGCCCGCGGCCAATCTGCTCTTAGCGGAAGAGGTCGAGGTCAATGGAATCCGCCATGGCGGCGTAGCCGGCGTCTTTGGGGTGCAAGTGGTCGCCGCTGTCGTACTGCGGCGCAAAAACGAGCGGATTGGCCGGATCCTGGGTGGCTTTGTCGAAGTCGATGGAGCCGTCGAAGACACCGGAGGTCAAGATCCAGTGGTTGACGGCCTCGCGAATCTGTTCACCCTTTTCAGTAAAGTAGCCGGCGCCCTTGTAGGGAGTAAGGGTGGCTGCGAAGACTTTGATGCCGTGCTCGTGAGCGCGCGCGACAATCTGGGCGAGGCCTTGCTCGAGGTCCTCGGCAGTGAGTTGGTAGTTGGGGCGGTTGGGATCGTGAAGTGTCCCGATGTCGTTGATGCTTTCGAGCACAATGACGTATCGGACGCCAGCCTGCGAAAGGACGTCGCGGTCAAAGCGGGCCAACGCATTGGGGCCGGTGCAGTGGATCAGGACGCAGTTGCCGCCGATGCCTTGATTGAGGACGGAGAGATGCGCGGTGGCCGGATTGTCGTGAAGGCGGACGGCGAGGTAGTCGGGCCACCGGTGATTGGCATTCTCCGTGGCGTAGGCTCCGTCTGTAATGGAGTCGCCAAACGCGACAACTGCTGCGGCGTGCGAGGCGACGGGCCGAACATCGACGCCCTTGACGAAGTACCACGACGGCACGACGACGGGAGCAGTGAGCGACGCGGCGCCGACATGGTTGCCGGGCTCGATGTAGTTGCCCTGCTGCGCGCCCGAGTGCACGGAGACATCGCTGATCTGCTGCAGAGGCAGGTAAAGGCTGATGGCGAGGTTAGCGAAGGCAGCGGTCGCCATGGGGACGGAATCCGAGACGGCTTCAGCGCCGGGGGGAATGACGATGGAAGGCAATCCATTGAAAGTGAGGGCGTGGAGAGACGCGGTGTCGATGCTGCTTTCGCCAGTACTGAGGGAAACGGACGCGGCGCCGACGCGGAGTGCCGCGGTGCCGAATTCGTTGGTGAGGTGGACCCGGAATTCGCTGCCGGCAACGGAAGTGTGGACGACCTCGCGGAGTGTGGAGTCGACGAGGGTGGGCACCGTATGCCAGGGATCGCCGCCGAAGGGCGAGGCGGCCCATGTGCCTACCCATAAGGCGGGCGCAGAGTTCGGCGTGGTGGTCTGGGCAGAAAGGGTGGGGACGAGTATCAGAAACAAGGCGGCGATACGAATACGCATTTAGGAGTGACCTTTGCTTGGGTGAGTTGAAGAAGGTCCATGATAAATGCGAAGGGGCAGCCCGCGATTCGAGGCATGTGTGCTATTGCGATGAAGATTTGCTCCGGAGGAACGTGGCGACAACTTTCGCTATCGAGGATGAGCCAATTTGAGAGTCACAATAACAATTGATCCCGGCTACGCGATCCAGGGCCATGGCGGGCAAGCCTTAGCGAGACGCCAGCGACGACAGAGGTACTGGGTCAAGATCGAAGCCTTACCAGAAATAGGTAGCTTCCACTTTCGGGGAGCCGGGCTGGCCATCAATGATCTGCGTGCTCAAGACGACTTCGACGTTCTTTTTGTCCCCTGCTGCCTGAGCGGCACGTTTCAATTGGGCGAGATCACCGGCGTCAGTGAGGAACTCTCCCGCAACGATCGTTCCGCCGCGGCCGATTCCAGCCACTACGACCTCTTCTTTTCCCGTATTGCCATCGGTAAACCGCGCGACGATCGCATAGTCTCGATAGTTATTGGTCGCCATCTGTACCGATCTGTCAACCATCCAGCGAGTCTGCAAGGGCGCCGTGCCATCGACAATGCTCAGCTTCGTCATTTCCGCGTCGTTTGAAAAATGATAACGCAAGGAGTTGGTCAAGCGAAGAGTCCATGCGTTGTCAAAAGCTCCAACAAAAATCGTTGGACCATTGCGCAGATCTCCGAGGCTGGTTGCGCCCTCAGGTTTCACCGTGTACTGCTTGTTGCGGGACTGGAGGATCCCGGCAACTTTGACGGTAGCGGTGACATCGTCGCTGACCATCGCGGTGAGATTATCTTTCAAAACGATCAGATGGGATGGCTGTGACGCGTCGCGAAGTGTGATGCTCGAGTACGCGAGTTGATCGGCCACGCAGAGCAATATCGGGTCTCGCGTGGTGGTGATCGGCGCCCAAAAAAAGTCGGACGCAGAACGATGTATCGCCTGCCATAGAAGGACCGAACCGACAGACAGAATTGCCGTTGCGAAGCAGGCGACCGCCAACAGAGCAAAAGAATAACGGCGAGGCAGCACAGGATTGGAATCAGGATGTTCAGCCGAAACCGGGACGTCGTCGGCAGCGTCCTGGGCCAACTCCCTCAAGGCTGGATCGTCGGCCCCGTTGGGCCAGTGAAAATGGGGGATATATGAGCCGGAAGGCAGCGCGATGTGCAATTCGTCGACATGAGCTGGATCCTGATAGTACTGGGCGACACGTTTTCGGATCTCTGCCGCGGTGACGCGAACAATTGGATCGGAGGCGGTATCGTAGTCCACGTCTCTGCCAAAGATCTCGATGCCGAGGGTTCGCTCCTTGATGCTATCGACTTCTCCCGCCAGTGTCTGTTCGACGACAAAACGCAGAAAAGTCGGGAATCGCTTGCTGTGGCTGAAGAAAGGATTTTCGAGAAGCCGGCTCAGTTGTTCGCGAACCTCTTCCTGCTCCGATTTGCTCAGAGTCGTGTGGCTGTTATCTGGGAAGTGTCCCGGCATAGTTGCAGAAGGCCTGTCCATTATCAGATTCAGGCGATTATACCCCCGATAAGAATCCATGTGTTGTGTTGCGGGATTCCACTCGTTAAGTACTTTATTAGCAAATGATTGGCGGATCATTATCCTCTTCTTTACCGGACAAGAATCCTCTCTCTTAGCTGTAAGGACCTTCACAGCCTCTCATCAAGACGCCTAAAAGGGGTCTGGCTTTTAAGCACCGATCTCTGAGGACCGCGATAGGGACGCGTTGCAACCCTGAAGCTCGGAATGCCTGGGCCAGGAATGACTGGAGGCTGCACATTGAAGACAAGAGGCAGTTGGAGACCACGGTCTCTTTGGTATTGGGGTGGGTTCGCGATCCTGCTTGCCATGTTGGCAGGCGGCACTCCATGGGTTCAAGCACAAATTGCAACGACAACGGCGACACTTTCCGGCGTGGTCACAGACCCCACTGGAGCGGTGGTGCCACAAGCCTCCGTGATGCTGACGAGTCGAGAAAAAGGCATCAACCGGATCTTCAGCACCGACACGGGCGGCAGATACCTCTTCGGTCAACTTCCGCCATCGACTTACAGCATGACGATCAAGGCCAAGGGGTTTGAGTCGTATCAACAAATCGGGATCATCTTGAATGCGGGTGAGTCTGCCTCCCAGAGCGTGACCCTGACGATCGGAGCCGAGACGCAGTCGGTGACCGTTACCGCCGATGCAGGCCAACTGAACACCGACAACTCCAACGTTGCCGCGGACCTCGAAGCGAAGGAAATCGTAGAACTTCCGCTCAACGTGCGTAATGTCTACGGTCTTACCACGCTCAATTCTTCGGTAAGCAACACGTCAGAAGGCCAGATGCTTCTCGGCGGTGGCAGCAACAGCACCGACAACGCCGATCAGGATGTCTCCTTTCTTAACTTCGCTGGCGGCTTTTTTGGCACGACTGGCTTTATGCTCGACGGTTCGTGGGATACGGATCCTGAATGGGGCGCGGTCATTTTCGTTCCCTCGGTGGATGCAGTTCAGGAGTTCAAAATCCAGAACAATTCGTTCACAGCCCAATATGGCTGGAGCACGGGCAACGTGGTGAACGTCGTGACCAAGTCGGGTACGCGCAATTTTCATGGCTCGGCTTATGAGTTCTACGCTGACAACAAGCTCAACGCTTTGAACTATTTTTCGACCTCGAATACGACGCTTAGCCGCAACCAGTTCGGCGGGTCGGCGGGTGGCCCCCTCTATATTCCCGGACTGTACAGACAGCGGGACAAAACCTTCGTCTTCGGACTGTTCGAGCACTTTGCAGTTTCAACCCCATCGGTCACGACCTACACCGTGCCCGACGCCAAGTTCCTGGGCGGCGACTTCTCAGAAATCCTGGGCGGTGCGACAGGCAAAACCGACGGACTCGGCCGGCCCATCCTGGCTGGACAGATTTACGATCCACATAGTGGGCGCGCAATTACCGCTGGCGCGGTGGATCCTAAAACCGGCCTCACAGCTACGCAGACGGGCTACATACGCGACCCCATTCCGGGCAACGTGCTTAGCAACCTTGCCGGCTATACACCGGACACAGTCGGCGCGAAACTGCTGAGTTTCTATCCCAAGCCGACGGGAAGTGGACTTTCAAACAACCTCATCGTATCTGGATCCGCACCGGCGCACTCGAACGAATACAACATTCGGGTTGACCACAACATCTCCGACAAAACCAATGCCTATTTCCGCTACGCCTACAAGGAAGAATTCAAGACAGGCGCAGCGGATGACTGGGGATCGGATCCGGCAGGTCCCGGAAATGCCCGGCCAAACAACCGCTGGGGCATGTGGGCTGGACTCACGCAAATCTTCAGTCCGACCTTCACCATGAATGTAACGTCGGGCGTTCAACTCTGGCATGAAACATCGGACAACCAGTCCTTCGGGTTCGATCCGTCGGGTACGCTCGGACTCCCGTCGTATGTCTCTGGCAACAGTCCGTTGTTCCCGATGGTGGATGTCGGAAGTGTGTCCTCGTTGGGCCCGGGCGGCAACAACCAGCAAGCGGTCACCAACCACGGACCGATCGGTACCGTGGCGACGGACTTTATCAAGCTTCTTGGCAACAACACCGTAAACTTCGGCTTCATGGGTGTGGAGCAGGTAGACAGCCAGCATAGCTACTACCAGACAACCCTGACGTTCACTGGAGGCTTCACGTCGGGGCCAGATCCGGTGAATGCATCGGGATTCGCCAGCGGCAATGGCGTGGCGCAGATGCTGCTCGGTGTCGTGGACAACGGAACCACCGGAACGAAGGTTGGGACGGTCTACAATCCGCTGGTTTCAAACCATCTGTTCGGCGGGTATGTGCAGGACGATTGGAAGGCGACCCACAACCTCACGTTGAACCTGGGCTTCCGGTATGAAATTCAGACACCGGACACCTACCGCCATAACGTGGCGTCAATCTTCAATCCAAACGCAATCAACCCCATCAGCTATTCGGTGGGCACGCCTTATCTGGGCGCGCTTGAATTTCTTGGCCCCGGAAATCGCGACGTCTACAACCTGAACTACGACAACCTAGCGCCGCGGCTTGGCTTCTCGTATGAGCCAAGCGCAAAATCGGTGATCCACGGCGGATACGGCATCTTCTATCCGCAATCGGTCACCTGCTGTTTCCCTGGCGATGCAGATGGCTTCTCTGCGCAAACCTATTCGAATCCCACACTTAATGGGGGAATCAATCCTAACCCGAATATCAGCACCAGCAATCCCTGGGGCGGTAACTACGCACAAATCACAGGAAACAAAAACGGAGGGTACCAACAGGACGGAAATGGAGTCGGCAGCGTTTTCAGAAGCCGGCCTTCACCCTATGTTCAGCAATGGTTGTTAGGCGTGCAATACGCCCTAGGCCGGAGCGACGAACTTGAAGTGGATTACATCGGGAACCGCGGTGTCCGCATGGTCGGCGCCCACAATTACAACCAGTTGGATCCGAAGTACCTGGCGCAAGGGGCACCGTTCCTGAATGCGCAGGCGCCCAATCCGCTGGGCGCAGCTCTCACCGCGCTGTCCGCCGCTGGAGGCGTTGCCCCAAGCTCCTGTGGTCTGAACAATGCAACGGTGACCAACGCTCAATTGCTCTCTCCATATCCACAGTATTGCAACGGTAGCGTGAGCCAGACCGACGCACCCGTCGGCCAGTCGCTCTACAATGCTTTGCAAGTCACCTACAATCACCGGGTCAGCAAGGGGCTCACCGCGTTGGTCTCCTACACCTACTCCAAGTTCCTTGACAACGTCGCAGGCAACAACGCCTGGTCGTACAACGGACCAACTAACTGGGGCGTTACTCCGGCGAACAACTACAACATGGCCGCCGACAAGAGCGTCGATGGCGGCGATATTCCGCAAGCACTGGTCGCGAGCTATACCTACCAACTTCCGGTCGGCCGCGGCAAGAGCTGGGGCTCGGGCATGAATCGAGCCACGGACGCGGTGTTTGGCGGCTGGGAAGTTTCCGGAATCGCGACCTTCAAGCAGGGAATTCCGCTCGGCATTTTCGGCAACGATATTGCTTCCTATGGCGGCAATCCGAGGCCGGATGTCATCGCGAATCCCAAGCTTTCTCACCCGACGATCCACGAGTGGTTCAACACGGCAGCATTCAAGTACGCGGACTTCGGCACATTCGGCACCGCTCCTCGCTACTTCTCAGATGTGCGCGGTCCCCGTTACCAGGACTGGGATACGGTCCTCGAAAAAAATTGGACCTTCAAGGAATCCATGAGAGCCCAATTCCGTCTCGAGACCTTCAACACCTTCAACCATCCAAACTTCTATGCACCCGGGGCAGGGGCGACAAGCTACTCGGGATGCGATCCGAACGCCAGTTCAAGTTGCAGCAGCGGCTTTGGGCAAATCACGAACAGCTTCCCGGGCAGAATTGTCCAGTGGGCTGGGAAGTTCTACTGGTAAACGGCACTTGAACAACTGCTTCAAATCTCTGCTGGTGGTCCTGCTGGTCAGCCCCGTATCGGGGGCGGGCCAGCAGGGGCCGGCGTCCAGGCTCGAATCCCTCGTGGCGACGGCCCAACAAGCCCAGGCCGCGCAAGATTATGCTGCGGCTGAAAACGCATACGGACAGGCTGTAAGAATCGAGCCACAGATGCCGGAACTTTGGGCCAACCTCGGATTGGTGGAGCAGCAGGCCGGCGATATTCCTGCAGCCGTCAAAAGCTTTCTCACTGCCAATCACCTCAACCCGTCCTTATATGTTCCCAACCTTTTTCTTGGAGTCGACGATCTGCGGTTTCACAAGGCGCAGGAGGCGACTTCCTTTCTGAGCAAAGCGGAAAAGATCAACAAGGCAGACCCGCAGGCACCGCTGGCATTGGGACGGGCCTATTTCGCAACGGGCAAGTTCACGGCGGCAGCGCGGGAGTTTGAGCGCGCAACCACACTTGACCCCAGGCTCGGAGACGCGTGGTTCGCACTGGGGATTGCGCGGCTGAACCAGGTGGAATCGGACGCGCGCAAAATGTCGATGGCGAACGGGGACTCTCCCTTTGCGGGAGCGCTGTATGCCGAATCGCTGGAAAAGCAGGCGAGATTCGGCGAGGCCGCAACCCTCTATCGGAGCTTGCTTGCCTCTTACCCTCAACCTCCGTGTATGCATTCGGGGCTGGGCTTTGCGCTTCTCAGGCATCGTGACGCCGAAGGCGCGGCCACAGAGTTTGCGGCCGAACGTACTACACATCCCGAATGCGGTCTTGCAATCCTTGGACAGGCGCGCATGGCCATTGACCGTGGCGATGGGGAGCACGCGGCCGACCTGCTGCAAGGGTTGTGGGCGCGCGATCACGGCTTTGTCGTTTCCAACACTGCCTTCCTTATCGAGGGCCTTTCCAGCGATGCAGCGGCAAACGTGGCTGGCTATTTTTCACAGCAAAGCGCGGTCATTCCAATGGATTTGCGCAGCGTTCTGCTGGCCGCCTTCAACGGCAGCGGACAGACGTTAGCAGACAATCCCGATTCGCGTGAATCGAGTGCGACCCTCTCAACAGAAACAGATTCCGCCGTTCGTAAATCCGCGGAAGCGTATTACAAGGCGGGAAACTTCGCGCTGTGCGCGGAGCGATTCGATTCCGCGGTCACCGCGCAACGTGCCGACAAACTCTCGCTCCTTGCCGCTTGCGCGTTTTTTGCCGGAGACAACGAGCGCGCTTCCGGTGCGGCAGCCGCAATGGAAACTGTGCAGCCGCATTCGCCTGAAGCTCTCTACTGGTCGATTCAAGCCAATCAGCGGCTCGCGCTCAAATCTCTAGCTCGCTTCCAGCAACTGGAATCGGACTCGGCCAGAAGCCATGTGTTGCTCGGGGACATCTACGATCAACTGGAAAGGTTCGACGACGCTCAGTCTGAGTACAGCAAGGCTCTTAGCGTTGCCCCTGGCGATCCCGCGGCTTTGGTCGGTCTGGCTTCGGCGTCTCTGAACAACAACAACATCGAAAAAGCGATGGAGACCGCGCGATTGGCTTTGAAACGCAACCCGCAGGATGCGGAACTGAATTTGATTATGGCAGAGACCCTGGTGGCCAAAGAGCAATTTGTGCAGGCTGAGCCCTATCTGATGAAAAGCCTGACGGTGAAGCCGCAGATGGTTGGCCACGTACATGCCTTGATCGGCAAAGTCTATGCGGAGACGGGTAGAACGCGAGACGCAATCGACCAGTTGAACATGGGGTTATCAAGCGATGAGAATGGCTCCATCCACTATCTTCTTGCCCAACTCTATCGACAGGTCGGCGACACCAGGGACGCCTCCGCAGCAATCGAACAGGTGAAGGTCATCAAGCAAAGGGGTCGCGACCGCGGCGTGAAGTTGGTCGAAGATCCTGATCTTTCCGGGCTGGAATCCCGGCCCGGGCCTACGTCCACGCCCTAGCAGGGCGCGCCTTCTGCCCTCATCGCGAACAAAGCACAGGCATCATCTCAGCCCAGGAGCAATCATGCGCTTGTACTGCAAATATCACCGGATGTTGTTTGCCTTTTTCTGTATCGCCATGCTGTGTGCGGGATCCAGCGTGGCCTGGGCTCAATTCAAATCCGCTGCGCCACGGGTGCGGCCGACGGTGGGTTCAACGACTGCGACCAAATTGTCGAATGGGATCGACCTGCAAAGCGGCGACATACGCCTCAAGATCGTTGCTTTGCGCGATGACGTTCTGCGGGTCACTCTTGCGCACGGCAGTTCGTTGCCCGAAGATGCATCCTGGGCTGTGCTTCCCGGTTCGCGTCACAGTTCAGTTCCGGTTGAGATCACGACAAGCAGCGAGCATTTTGGATTCCGCACGCACGCGTTGATCGTTGAGCTGGACAAGAATTCTCTCGATCTCACCGTGAGTGACCTCGCTGGAAATATCCTTCAACAGGACGCATGCGCGGTTCATTTCGATGGCGAAGCATTTCGCATTTCGAAGGTCATGCCGCTCGATGAGCACTATTTCGGACTCGGCGACAAGACCGGACCACTTGACCGCCGCAACGAAGCGTTCACCCTTTGGAACACAGACGCCTACCGCTTCCAGGAATCGACCGACCCGCTCTACAAGAGCATTCCATACTTCATGACCTATCGTGCCGGGCGGGCAATGGGCGTTCTCCTCGACAACACGTGGCGGACAAGTTTCGATTTCGGCAAGGAATCGGGGAACGCGTATTCCTTTGGCGCAGTAGCCGGGCCGGTGGATTACTACCTGTTTTACGGGCCTACGCCGAAGCAGGTTGTTGAGACGTATGCGTGGCTCACGGGAACGCCGCCGCTTCCGCCGCTCTGGGCGCTGGGCTACCAGCAGTCACGTTATAGCTACATGTCGCAGGATCGCGTCCTCGAAGTTGCCAATCGCCTTCGTATCGATCACATACCTGCCGATGCCATCTATCTCGACATCGATTTCCAGGACAAGAATCGGCCGTTTACGGTCAACCAGGCGGCGTTTCCCGATTTTTCCGGGATGTTGGCAAAGCTTCATGCGGAGAGCCTCCACGTTATTGCGATTACCGATCTGCACATCGCAAACCTGCCAAGGCAGAACTATCACCCTTACGATAGCGGCATCGCGGGCGACCACTTTGTCAAGAATCACGATGGTTCTGTCTACACGGGTGGCGTCTGGCCCGGCCCAAGTGTCTTTCCTGATTTCACGCGGCAGCAGACGCGCGTGTGGTGGGGAACGCTTTATTGCGATTTCAGGCGCGACGGCGTGGATGGATTCTGGAATGACATGAATGAGCCATCGATCTTCGATACGGCCACGCACACCATGCCCGAAAACGCATTGCATCGCATCGATGAACCCGGCTTTGCGCCGCGCATCGCGACCCACGCCGAAATTCACGATGTGTATGGGATGGAAAATTCGCGGGCGACCTTCGACGGTCTCAGAAATCTCGATCCCGGCACACGGCCTTTTGTTCTGACCAGGGCCACGTATGCCGGCGGGCAAAGGTATGCGGCTACATGGACAGGAGACAACAGCAGTAGCTGGAACCATCTGCGCCTGACCACCCCGATGCTTGAGAATCTTGGACTGAGCGGCTTCGCGTTCAGCGGTGCCGATGTAGGCGGATATTCGGGAACACCGACCACCGACTTATTGACAAAGTGGTTTGAAGTGGCGGCTTTTCAACCCATCGACCGCGATCACGCCGAAAAAGGAACCGGTGATCAGGAACCATGGGTAGGAGGCCCCGAGCAGGAAGCCATTCGCCGTCATTTCATCGAAACGCGATACGAACTTTTGCCCTACCTCTACACTCTTGCGGAAGAAGCATCGCGAACCGGCCTGCCCCTGGTGCGGCCGCTATTTCTTGAATTTCCCGATGCCGCGCCGGATCATCATCCGATCGACACCGACGCTGCTGCGGCGAGCGAGTTCATGCTGGGCCCCAACTTGCTGATCGCGCCTGCACCTTATCCCGAAGCACTCGATAGCTACGTGGTGGAGTTTCCTTCTCCGGACTGGTATGACTATTGGACCGGTGAGAAAGTCTCTTCACCTGCTTCTAAAGCCGCGAGCGCTCCCGATCCGGCTACATTGCACGACGCGCATCCGCCGCTTTCAATCAGCCTGAGCCCAAAGATGGCGGAGTTGCCGGTCTTTGTCCGCGCCGGCTCCATCCTGCCCATCGCACCCGTTATGCAAAGCACGGAACAAATTCCACAAGGGCCGCTTACTCTCCGCGTCTATGTGGGAGATGCATGTTCCGGCGAACTGTATCAAGACGATGGAAAGACCTATGCCTACCGGCAGGGAATCTTCTTGCGCATGAAGTTCAGCTGCCAGCGAACCGCAGAGAGTCTGCATCTCATCATCGGCCCGCATGAAGGGTCATTTCCAGCCTGGTGGAAAGATGTGAACGTTGAAGTCTTTGGCTGGACGCCGCAAAGAGGCGACATTTACGTCAACTCGAAACAGATTCCAGCTCACCCGGAGAAAAAATCCGGAGCGTTCGCATTCGTTTCTGAAGATAACGGAAAAGGGATCGTGGTCGATCTGAGGTAGAGATCGCATTAGTCGGGAAAGTTGATATAGAGGGGGCTGCTCAACAACTGTAGGTTGCCCTTGCTATCACGAACCTCGACGCGCAGCCAATGACGGTCGGCATTTGCGGTGAGCGTCGCAGTTCCATTGAAAATGGCGCTATCCACAGGGAGTGGAGGCGCTGCGGCGGTTTCCTCGCCATCCATTAAAAGGTGAATGGCGTCACCTGCACAGGCCACGAGATGAATCTGCACATGAATGGGCGCTCCGGCCGCGGCACGGAGTGTTCCGCCCATGCGGGCTTGCGAACCGGCGGACTCCGCCTCGAAATCAACCGCCTTGTCATGCGAGGCGGTGAGGTCAACAAATGTGCGCCCCGCACGAATGCCATTGAGAATCGCCGGAACGGAAAGTTCGTCTGCTTCCACGGCAGTAATAGGCCAGCCGACAGAGCCCGGCGGCCCCGGCGGGTGGGTCGCGTTATGGCTGTCACTGCCGCCGATGGCGGCCAGCCGATTACCGGCGCGAAGTTGCTCGTCCCAAAATTTTGCGCTGGAGAACATGATCTGACCGCCGTTGATGACTTCGACGGCTGCAAACAGATTCATGTCGACCGGTGTAGGCGGCTCCCAACGGCAGCCCATGCAGGCTTCGCCGCCGGGCGCCTCGGCGTGGCTAATCGAAGCGATGCCGCCCATCGACTTGACATTGCGCAACACGGTATTCAGATTGAGTCCTCCGGGAGTGACGCGGAAATCGATGAACTGCGTCACGCCGAAGATGTTGAAGTGCCCATAAAACGTGGTCATCTCACGGCCGGGAATCAACAATACGGGGTCGAAGTAGGGTTGCAACTCGCGCATATCGTCGTATTGCGATGTAGCGTTGTGGTCCGTGATCGCAATGAAGTCCAGGCCACGCGCAGCAGCCGTTTCGACGGAGAGAAACAGCGGACACGGCACCATGCTGCCGCTCTGGCTGGAGCAACTGCCGTCGCTGTGCGCGGTGTGCATGTGCAGGTCGCCTCGGTACCAACGCGTGCCGAATTCCAGGGGATGCGCCGTGAAACTCGAGTCCTCGTCGCGCGCGTTGAAGCGAATCTCGGCGTGGTAATGAGAGACAGTCCGCGGCCTCATGTTGGGGACCGCAATCAGCAGATGCCATACACCGGCCGGAATGGAGCCGGGCAGATAGGATGGCGTGGCGTCTGTCTCGCTGATGGTGAAGTGACTCTTGTTTCCGCCGCTCTCGCCGCGAAAGCGCTCGGGATCGAAGACGCCGAGGTCGAGCGTTGCGCGCTGCTCTTTGGCTGTGTAGCTGAAATCAACGCTGACGCGATGCACGCCGGCGGGAACAGTGAAGGGAACCTCAAAGTAGGTCTTGTTCTGCGCGCCGGTTACCTCGCCGTTGAGCACGAGGTCCGGCAGCGAACTTTGGGCCGATCCCGTGGTCGCGAAGAGTGACAGAAGAAGGCCGAACGCTGCTATCCATTGCATGATCGTTGCGCGCGTGATGATTGCCAAGGAGACTCCTGCGCCGCGGCTTGGCGCCGAAAACGAGAAACCGCAACAGGCTACACCAAAAAATTCACCCCGCATCCGAGGCTTGTTTGCCGGCAGATGCGAGGTGAGTTGAAGCCAAGAACGGATCGGCCTCAATCTAGTAGAAGAATTTGAGCGCCAACTGGAGCGTGCGGGCTCCGAAGTTTCCATTGCTGTTCTTGGTGCTAGAGATGTTGCTGAACTTCGCAGTTGTAAAGTTGATCTGACTTGTTGGTTGTGCGAAGGGCGGCGTATTTGTTGTATTGAAAGCCTCTGCGCGGAATTCGAATCGAGTCGACTCGTTGATGCGAAAATTCTTCAGAACCGAAGAATCCAGGTTGCTGAAGTTTGGTCCGCGAGCGTTTTCCTGCCCTCCGCCCAATGGTAAGAAATCGGTTTCTCCGGTGGTCGCTGTGGGTGGTTCTGCAAAAGCGCCCGGATTCAGCCATTGCGCGACCGTGCGCCCGCCGGTATACAGACCCTGACCAGGTACGATATTCGCGTTGCAGCCAAAATCTGCGCTGGTCGGCGTGGGGCAGGTTATGGTGAACGGTTGGCCGCTCTGATGGGTATAGAAGCCGTTGACCACCCAGCCTCCGAGGAAAGCATCCACCACCCTGTTGGCATTCGCCATGAAGGCACGTCCATGACCGAATGGCAGGTTGTAGGTACCCGCGATATGGACGATATTTGTTGCATCGCTGTCGCAGAGAGCGTAGTCATGGCCGATCCCGAATCCGGGAAGCCATTCGGCCCGATACTGTTGGTTCTCCGACGCCTGGGTGTGCTGATCGCTCATGCACTTGCTCCAGGTGTAGTTACCCAACAGATAAAGCCCAACGCTAAGTTGGTGTTCATACGTCACCTGCAGGGAGTTATAGCTGCTGACTGCGTTGGTGGTTTCGTAAGTCGCGTTGCGGGCGAAGTTGGGGTAAGGGATGGAAAGCTGCGAGTTCGTTCCCGGCGCAAGAATCTGAGTGTTGGTGTTGTTGTAGCCGAGGTTGTCGAGATGACGGCCCTGGGTTCCCACATATCCAACCTGGATCGAATCATGCGGAGTAAACAGGTCCTGAAGGGTCAGATTCTCCGTCTGAACATATGGCGTCTGGAAGTTGTATTGCCGGCCATAGAGGTCCAAGCCCATTCCGGTGCTGACAGTCGGATTCTGGAAATTGTATTGAGTGAACGCTTGCTCCATGGTTGCGGGCTGTCCATTGGGAAGCGGGAGCGGGTGCTGGGAATCGGGACTGACGAAACTCTGGGTATACACAAACGGGTAGTTTGTTCCGAGCGTGCCCCCATATCCTAGATTGCCCAAAGCTCCGTAGGCTGTGCCAAACCCACCGCGCGCGACGAGGGTTGGCGTGAGGCTGTACGCGAAGCCCACCCTCGGCGCGAAGTTGGTGTTCTGCGCGTTGCCAAGGGTCATGCTCGAGACGCAATCAAGGTTGATGTTGCTGCTGGCGAGCAAGGTGTTGAACCCATTGGAGCGCGCCACGGCGCAGCCTTGTTTGGTCATGTAGTAGGTCCCGGTGGCGCCGTTTCCGCCGACAGGGATAAAGTTGGCCTGGTAACCGCGGGTTTCAGCATACGGAGTAAACAAATCCCACCGCAGACCCAGGTTCAAAGTCAGCCTGGGAGTGACCTTCCAATCGTCCTGGCCATAGGCGCCCCAGTACCAGCGATGGTCGTCGGTGGCGGCGATATTGGATCCGGAAAAGGTGCTCATTCCTCCTACATAATCCACGCCGCCAACAGACGACGTTGTCGGGGTAATCAGCAAATCGCCGATGCCGTTCAGCCCGGTGGTAGTGCTGGTCACGGCCACTTTGTTCGGGATATCGGTGTACATTCCGTTAAAGTTGAAGTCTCCGCGTCCTTGCGGCGGCTGCGAAATGTCGCCCTCCAAATCGTCGATCTGAATACCCGCCTTGAACGTGTGGTTGCGGTAGACCTTGGTTACACCGTCTACGCCCTCGAGGCTCCAGACATACTGCAGCGTGGGAGTGTAGTTGCCCACGCCGAGGTGGGTGAGCCCGCTGATGGTGATAGGCGGGAGGCCGCCGTTATTGGCCACCTGCTGCACTCCCTGGATGCCGTACTTTGCAGGGATGCCAAAGGTGTTGCCGTAGAAGGACTGTTGCAGCTTGTCGCTGTGAACCATGCCTACATGCATGTCGTTGGTCAGCGTGGGAGTGAAGACGCGCGTATAACCCACAGCCCAGGCGTAGGCGGGCAGGCTGTCGTTGCGGCCACCCGTTTCTCCGACCGCTATACCCGGCAGGTTCGATGGAACGGTCACTGCATAGAGGCTTCGGTCGAAGACGCCAAAAAGGACGTCCTTCGAACTGATGTTCTCGTCGATGCGAATGTCCCAAGTGTCGGTATTTTTGTACTCGAGAGGGACGTAGCTCGCGAAATTGTTGACAAGCCCTGAAGTTTCCGGCGCCGGATAAACGCTCAAAAGGTTGACGGCGTTTTGGTCGAGTCTTCCGGCCGGAATGATGTTCAGCAGCGCTTCCTGAGCACCGGTGGTGAAGTTCGTGGTGTTGTTGCCGCTCATGCATGGACCGGCGCTGGCGCAGTTGGTGTAGAAGGGATCGCGCACGTAGCTGCCGGGCGTGCCGGTCAGTCCGGTAACCGGGTCAACGCCGCTGGCAGGAAGCTGGCGCGTGGTGGCTGGATCGAGAATCGCACCGTGGGGAAATGTGCGCCCCAGGGCGTCGGTCGCCGAACCGCTGTTGTAAGTAATGTTGTCCTGGAGGTTGGTGAAGCCGCTGTTGACCATGTTCATGGTGGGCACGGTCTGACCTCCGGCTGGTTCGGGCAGCACGTACCTCCCGCCCTGGTAGTCGAAGAACCAGAAGGTCTTATCCTTACCATTGTATAGGTGAGGGATGATGACCGGACCCCCCGCCGTACCTCCGAACAGGTTCTGGTGATATTCGGGGATGGGCTTGGCTACGCCGTTGTTGTTGTTGAAGTAGTAGTTCGCGTTCAAGTCGTTGTTGCGGACATATTCCCACAGGTCGCCATGCAACTGGTTGGTTCCCGATTTAATGGCCGCATTGACGATGCCGCCGGTGGAGTGGCCAAACTCGGCATTGAAGTCGCCACTTTGCAGCGTGAATTCCTGCACAGCGTCGGGCGGTGGAACAATGGCGGCGTTGGTCAGGGTGTAATTACCGCCATAGAACTCGATGTTGTCATTGATCCCGTCGAGGCGAAAGTCGTTTTGCCAGACATTCCCGCCATTTACGGAATAGTAAGCACTCTCAGAGCTGCCGGCATCGGGCGTAACCCCCCCGGGCGCAGCCGCTGCGACACCGGCGGACATTTGCCCCAGGGAACCCCAATCGCGCGTTGCCAGCGGCAGGTCATTCAGTTCCTGGTTGACGATGGTCTGACCCAAAGCCGCATTTTCAGCCTCAAGGAGCGGGGCCGCGGCGGTCACGGTGACGCTCTGCTGCACATTGCCCTGGGCAAGGTGAACATCCACTGAGAGTACCTGCTGCACGTGGACATAGATCCCGTGCACGACGTATTTCTCGAATCCGCCCGACTCCGCTTCTATTGTGTACTGGCCGGGAAGCAGGTCTTGAAAAATATACGTGCCCGTCTGTGTGGAACTGGTCGTGGTGCTTACGTTGGTTGCATCGTTGGTCAAGACAATCTTTGCGTTCTGGACCACTGCCCCGGTTGGGTCCTCGACCGTACCAGTGATCTCCCCGCGATCGAGTTGAGCCATCAAGGCCAGGGGTAGACAGAAAACGACAAGCAGAAACACGGCCATGAGCCGCATGCCTGCAACTCCGGGGTGCAGTAGAGCTTTCAATGTTGCCTCCAGTGTAAAGTTTCGTGGGGAATCGATCTATCGTTTGCAGGACACGTGCCTGCGCAGCCTCACGGTAGGGCAATTGATCGACGCGCGGAAGTGTTTACCCCGCATGGGAGTGGGTGTATACACACGTGTAAAATCCTTGTATCGCATTGACAATAATCGCGTTGATGGCATTGTGAAATATGTGATAATCTCGCACCGTGGGCAGTGTGGTCCTGGACGCATTCATCGCACGTTCACAGCAACCACTTATCCTCGGGAGGGAAATGCTCGTACTCGCTCGCTCGATCGGAGAAGATCGTCATGGGACGTTCCAATGCCATCCAGCACGAGCAAAAGGTACAGCTCGCCCCTGAGGCGTGGTCGCCTTCCTTGCAAAACGATCCTCGCTGGAAACTCGCTCAGCGGGTGGTAGCGGGTAGCCATTTTGCTCGGTCCGCGCTGTTGTCAAAGTTCCTGTTGTTTGTCGTTGCGGAAACCCTCGAAGGCCGTGACGAAGAGATTACCGAACATCAAATCGGGATCCAGGTCTTCGATCGTCGACCCGGCTACAGCACCGTCGAGGACAATATTGTCCGCAACTACGCCCGCCAATTGCGCAAGCGCCTGGCTGAGCATTTCGCTGACGAGGGGAACGGGGAGCATCTCCGGATCGACATTCCCCTAGGGGGCTATGTCCCGGTCTTTGTTACGGCAATCGACGATGGCACGGTCACTGAAGTACCTCGCCATCCAGTACCAGTCAACATTAAAGGACCTGCGGCTCAAGACTCGCATCTGCCCTGGAATGTTATCCCTACGCGGTGGACCTGGAAGCATTGGCTGGTATGCACATTGCTGCTGGCCACCTACAGCGCAATACTGATCTGCTCTACGTGGTTGACCGAAGCCCGCGCCCGGGCGTCCCATCAGCCTGAGGAGCCGGCTCATCAACTCTGGGCTTCGCTCTTCGATGGGCCGGAGAACACGTACATTGTTCCCTCCGATGCGGGATTCAATCTCCTGGAAGACCTGTCGCGCCGCCCATTGCCGCTTGCGGACTACATAAAGGGCGGCTACCTGGAACTTCCGCTTTCAGGAGTCGATGGGCACAGCGCCGATGACCTGCGCTCGCAGCAGTTCACCAGTTTCGTCGATTTTCAAATTGCCGTTTCTCTTGCCAGGCTACCGGAATACGACCCGCAAAGGGTCCTGCTCCGTTTCCCGCGCGATCTGCGACTCGCAGACCTGAAAGACTCGAATGCGGTTCTCATCGGTTCAGTCGGTAGCAATCCCTGGGCGGCCCTGCCCGACGGGAGCGCCAACTTCCACATCGTTTATCGCGAGGGTATGCAAGGGGCATTGATCATCAATGCGCAGCCACGTCCCGGAGAGGCTGCTTCTTATGAGAGCCACTGGAATGAGCCTTCGCATGAAACCTATGCGCTGATCGCATTTCTCCCCAATCTGGGTGGCACCGGTCATCTTTTGCTGATCCAGGGGTTAGATGTCGCGGGAACACAGGCAGCGGCTGAAACGCTATTTCATCCAAGCGCCATTGCTTCCATTCTCAAAAGCGCCACACGGACCGATGGCTCGCTTCGCTTCTTTGAGATCCTGCTGCGTTCGACCAGCATCGAGTCGAATTCGGCAGGCTCTCAGGTCATTGCGAGCAGAATTTACTGACTCACAGTTTGCTGGAACCTGCGACGAGGAACCAGCCTGTAGAAAGCCCAGCGATTTATGCGACGTTTGCGGCACGACTAAAGTCGTACCCTTTTACAAAGCCACTTATTAGACCAGTTCTACATTATTTTGCGGAGTCTTTCTCGAGCTTGCTCATCACCTCATTCAGAGCAGACTCCCAAGGCGAAAGGCGAACCCCAAATCGCGCAAAGAGCTTCTCATTCGAGAGAACTGAGTTATTCGGGCGCATCGCCGGGACCGGGTACTCGCTCGACGGAATCAGATTAACCTCTGGCTTTCTCCCATCCAAGTGAGCCTGCGCGCGCGCAAAGATGGCCTGCGCAAAGCCGCACCAGGAGACTCTTCCGGAGCAGGTCATGTGATAGAGGCCGGACCAAGTATCGGCCGCGCCGAATTGGCCTGCCAATGCGCCATCAACAACCGTGCGTGTGGCGTTCGCCAACTCAATCGAGCTTGTCGGCGCGCCAAATTGGTCATCCACAATCTTGAGTGAATCACGTTCGCGTCCCAGTCGCAGCATCGTCCGCAGGAAATTGTTGCCATGCGGGCCGTAGACCCAGCTTGTTCTGAAAATCAGGTACTTTCCGCCCACGCGTTGTATCGCTTGTTCTCCAGCCAGCTTGCTGGCCCCATACGCATTGAGCGGATTCGGACTGTCCGTCTCTACCCACGGACCCGACTTCTTGCCGTCAAATACATAATCGGTGGAGTAGTGCACCAGCAGCGCGCCTGCGCGGAGAGCTTCTTCCGCCATCACGCCCGGCGCCGTTGCATTGACAGCCATCGCCGTGTCAGGCTCTGTCTCGGCACGGTCTACAGCCGTATAGGCGGCCGCGTTGAGAATGATGTGCGGCGCCACTGCGCGGACCATTGCACGTACCTGGTCCGGCGCGGCCAAATCAACCGATTCACGATTGTATGCAACGATTTCTCCGGCATCGAAAAAGCTGCGTTGCAACTCACGCCCAACCTGTCCCGCGGAGCCGACAATCAGGATGCGCTGCCGGTTGCTCACGCAAAAACCTCTGCCTCGCGAAACCTTGCGCCTTTCTGATCCTTCTCGGAAACGATGGCCTCTTCGGGGTCGACCGGCCACGGAATTCCCAACTCCGTATCGTTCCACACGATAGTTCGCTCGCCTTCAGGACAGTAGTAGTCGGTGGTCTTGTAGGCAAACCCCGCTATATCGCTGAGCACAAGAAATGCATGTCCGAAGCCTTCGGGAATCCATAGCATGAGGCCATTGTCTCCGCTAAGTTCGACCGCAACATGCTTGCCAAAGTGGTTTGAACTCCGGCGCAAGTCCACGGCAACATCCAGGACAGCCCCGTGTGTAACTCGCACCAGCTTTCCTTGTGGCTGGATAACCTGGTAGTGAATTCCTCTAACTACATTCCTCTTTGAAACAGAGAAGTTATCCTGCTGCCAGATAGAGGGAAGGCCCGCCTCTTCCATCCTGCGCTGATTCCAAGTCTCCCAGAAGGCGCCCCGCCCATCGCGGTAGATGCTCGGTGCGATCACGACGACACCAGGCAGTTCGGTCTCAGACAATTTCATAAGGCGTCTGCCTCTACCGTAAAGTGCGGTTCTCGTTGAAGCGCAAGCAGGTACTGCCCATAACCGCTGTTGCGCACCGGCTGTGCCAGTTCGCCAAGCTGATCGGCAGTAATGTAACCGAGACGAAATGCGATCTCCTCCAGGCACGCAATTTTCAGCCCCTGGCGGCGTTCGATCGTCTGAATAAACAGCCCAGCCTCGAAGAGAGAGTCATGTGTCCCGGTATCAAGCCACGCCATGCCCCGGCTCATGACCTGGACCTGCAACTTTCCACTTTGCAGGTAGATGCGGTTGAGATCGGTAATCTCCAATTCTCCGCGCTCCGAAGGTTTCAGTTCCGCTGCATGGCTTACCACGTCGTTATCGTAGAAGTAGAGCCCGGTCACGGCGTAGCGCGACTTAGGAGCCTGCGGCTTCTCTTCGATGCTGACAGCGCGACCTGACTTATTAAACTCCACGACACCGTAGCGTTGCGGATCAAGCACGGGATAGGCAAATACGACTGCCCCGTGCTGCAGTGCTGCAGCCTTCTGCAAGACTGATGAGAACGATTGACCGTAAAAGATGTTGTCGCCCAGGATGAGCGCGCTCGTATCGCTGCCGATGAAGTCCTTTCCAATCAGGAAAGCCTGCGCCAGTCCGTCGGGGCTTGGCTGCACCGCATAACTGAGGTTGATGCCCCACTGCTTGCCATCGCCCAGTAGCTCCGCAAAGCGTGACGTATCCTGCGGCGTGGAGATGATAAGTATGTCCCTTATCCCCGCTAACATCAGGGTGCTCAGCGGGTAGTAAATCATTGGCTTGTCATACACCGGCAACAGCTGTTTTGAAACTACGCGGGTTACGGGATAGAGCCGGGTTCCCGATCCGCCCGCAAGAATGATTCCCTTCATTGTGGAACCCTTTCCTGATAGTTCTGACGGATCCAGTCGAGATATGCGCCGGTGCGTACGTTCTCCACCCAGGCGGAATGATCCAGGTACCATGCGACTGTTTGCCGCAAGCCCGTTTCAAACTCCGCCTCAGGCCGCCAGCCTAGCTCGCGGCTGATCTTCGAGGCATCGATGGCGTAGCGGCGGTCGTGTCCCGGGCGATCGGCCACATAGGTGATCAGCTTGCGTCGCGGGCCCGAGTGTGGCATCAGGACGCAACGCGTCGACCAGGTCGCAGATTGTCGTCACCACGTCCAGATTCTTCCGTTCGCTGTTGCCGCCGATGTTATAGGTCTCTCCCACGCGGCCCCGCTCGAGAACGGTGCGGATCGCTGAGCAGTGATCTTCAACAAAAAGCCAGTCGCGCACGTTGCGGCCATCGCCGTACACCGGCAACGGCTTGCCTTCAAGGGCATTGAGAATCATCAGCGGAATCAGTTTCTCAGGAAACTGGAACGGCCCGTAGTTATTCGAACAGTTGGTGGTGAGTACCGGCAAGCCATAGGTATGAAAGTACGCCCGCGCCAGGTGATCCGAAGCTGCCTTCGATGCCGCATAGGGGCTGTTGGGAGAATAGGCGGTGGTTTCGCAGAATGACGGATCCTCCGCGCCCAGGGAACCGTAAACTTCGTCGGTCGAAACGTGCAGAAACCGGAACGATTGCCGTCCAGCGGCATCCAGCTCAGCCCAATAGAGCTTCGCCTGTTCCAGCATCGTGAATGTTCCCTGCACGTTGGTGCGGATAAAGGCGCCTGGATCGGCGATCGAGCGATCCACATGGCTCTCGGCCGCAAAATGAACAATGGCTTTGGGGCGATGTTCGCGCAACAGTGCGGCGACCAGCTCTGGGTCGCAAATGTCGCCGCGCACCAGTATGTGCCGGGCATCGCTGTCGAGTGTGGTCAGGTTGCCGGGGTTGCCCGCGTAGGTCAGCAAATCGAGATTGACGAGAGGAGTGCCGGCGTTTTGAATCCACTGAAGTACAAAATTGGAACCAATAAACCCTGCGCCGCCGGTTACGAGAATTGTGTTACAGATGTTCATGATCCGTTTGTTTGTCCTTCATGTCTGGGAATCCCGGAAAGCCACTACAGGCTTTCTGGGAATCCCGGAAAGCCACTACAGGCTGCCGCTGTGTGCCACGCCGCATCGCAGATATAAGTGTGGAAGCGACTCAAATACAATAGGTTGTTCCTTACGCTGTAGAACATTCGAGTAGAGCAAGTCTAGCATGCGCTATGAGTTGGGAGTAAGCACCGGGGCCTCGGCGGCGCGGTCTTGTAATCTGTTCGCTATCGAACCAAAAAAGATACCCGATTCTCTCTGGAATCTTAGTTTTAACACTCCCAATCCATCGATAATGCGGCCGAAACCTCCTGGTCTCTAGTCTCAGCCGGCTCTTGACTTGGGATCGGACCTGAGGGTAAATTCTGCCAAGATCGCTCAGACCAACTCGTCAAACATCGCGTCTTCCGGTTCCGAACGCAGGAGTCGAATACTGTCTCTTGCGGCGAATGGAAGACATTGCGAAGGAGCAGTGTCATGACGCAGCAGCCGCGCAAGAAGTGCCGCATTTTTGTGGTGCACGACGAACCTGTGATCGCATCATCTCTTGCGCAGATTTTGAGCCATGAAGGTTTCGAGGCCAAGCCCTTTACCGAACCTCTTGAGGCTCTCGAAGCCGCCAGTTCCCACGCTCCTGACATTCTCATTTCCGATGTTGGAATATCGCTCGGGAGCGGAATCGAGCTCGCTGCCGGCATCCAGAAGTATCGTCCGGGATGCAAAGTGCTTCTCTTCTCGACGCACGCCTCGCCCGCCGCGCTCGGCGATCCCGCGGTTGAACGCCATGGATTTGAACTGATTCAGAAGCCCGTGCACCCGACAGATTTGCTCAAGCGGCTTCAGGTCCTGCTGGAAAACAATCCAAATCTGTGCGGATCGGAAAAACTACTGCGGGCTTATGGCGACTCGAGCCCCAGCGTTACCGGGCCGTAGAACTCCTGGCTCCGAGGGCAAGAGCGGCCGCGAGTCGCGATCCTCCTCTATTCCTCTTCTTCCCCGTTTTCCAGAGGGTCAGAGGAAATGACTGCCGTCGCCTGGGGCAGCATCGCGTAGAGGAGTGGTGCGGAAAAGAGCCCGGAGCTGCCATCATCGAACTCAATGAAAATGGCGTCTCCCATCTTCTCTCCCGCCACAATGCGCGGAGGGTCTTTCGTTTGCATGCGGCATTCTTTCACCCTGCAAAAGAGATCGTCTGTTCGACAGCAAACAGTAAACCACTAAAATTAACAAATGATTTCAATAATCCGATACTACTTCTACAACAAACCTGTAGCAAAATAATCCTATTTCTACGACAAACCTGTAGCAAAATACTCCTATGCACGCCTTGGTAGATTGGTAGTGTTCTAAGAGTGCAGTGTTAGGACAGGACCCTCGCCTTGGCGGCAGGCCCCGTTCCGGGTATACTGAAGATTCGGCAAGCCGAGGGACTGCGTGTCTTCATGCGTCCCGACGGCCGTTCCGGCGCTTCTGAATGCAGGTCATTTGACTCCGGTCGCTGCGGCGATCTCCACTTAAGATGACAGCATCAAGGAATCGCGGCATGATTGTGCTTCAGAACGGCTGCGGCGGCACGAAACACCCAGGACTTGGAGCAAAACGATGGCACAGACTTGCGACATTTGCGGCAAAGGGCCGCAGTTTGGCAACAACATTTCTCATGCGCACAACGTGACGCGGCGGCGCTGGAACGTGAACCTGCAGGCCGTCAAGGCGCTGGTCAACGGCGCTCCCAAGCGGATTCGCGTCTGCGCGAGCTGCATCAAGTCAGGCAAGATCGCCAAGGCTTAGCTCCGGGCGTCCCTGCCAAAACCACATCCAATCACGCAAAACCCCGTCCAGCCAGGACGGGGTTTTGTTGTGCCTGAAGGGATTTGTCGGCCGGTTGCCTTACTTTTCCCGCTCAAATGTGAGCGACGCAGAGTTGATGCAATACCGCAGTCCCGTGGGTTTGGGCCCATCGGGGAAAACATGGCCGAGGTGTCCGCCACACCGCGCACAGGTCACTTCAACGCGGTACATGCCGAAACTGCGATCCTCGTGCTCTACGACCGAGGCCGACCCGGCGGGCAGCATGAAACTCGGCCAGCCGCAGCCGGAATCGAATTTTGCGCCGGATAGAAACAGGAGCGCGCCGCATGCCGCGCAGTGGTAGTTGCCGGTCTCGTGGTTCTCCGTCAAGAGCCCTGTGAAGGGCCGCTCCGTCCCCTTTTCGCGCAGCACATGATACTGCTCGGGCGTGAGCTGGGCGCGCCACTCGGCTTCGGAACGGACGATCTTTTCAGGCGCTTGCTTTTCAGGCGCTTCGTTCATCGATGGCTCCTCGGTTGGTCTCACGCCCATTGGATGCGCGGGCTCTGCGAAAAGGTACGAAGAACCGCCTCAGACCTCGGCAACCAACTCGATCTCGATCAGCACGTCCTTGGGCAGGCGCGAGACTTCAACGGTCGTACGAGCCGGCGGAGCGACGCCTTCCGGGGCCAGGTATTCGTCGTAGACCCCGTTCATGGTGGCAAAGTCATTGAAGTCTTTGAGGAAGACGGTGGCCTTTACCACCTGGCCGAGGCTCGACCCGGCGGCTTCGAGAATGGCTTTCAGGTTTTCCAGTACCCGCGTAGTCTGTTCGGCAATGCCGCTTGCGACCACATGCTGGGTTGCCGGATCGAGCGCGATCTGTCCGGCTGTGAAGACGAGGTTGCCGGTCCGAATGGCTTGCGAGTAGGGGCCGATCGCAGCAGGGGCGGAAGAAGTAGCAACGACTTTTTTACTCATCCCCTGATTGTAGTGCGACGAGCGAAACTGAACAGCCCCGGCAATAGGACGTGTTTCGAATATCTGGTGCGGTGTCTCAGGGGTTCGTTGCATAAGTCAAGGTCCCGGACTGCCCAGTCTGTTTGGCGGGCGTTTGACGCCGTTTGGCGGCGAAAAACGCGCCAAACCGCGCCCCCAGGAGGGCGGCTTCTTGCTTCTCTAACCTCGTTACTCTTTCGATAACAGGGTGGTTACTACCGGGTAGGGGGTAGGGGGTGTCCGGCGGGGTATAAACCGGTCACATAGCTGACATCTTGAACCGGGGACATTCCTGACACTGCAACGGGGGTCGATTCGTTCATTGATGGGTCTCCTGAACTTATTGTGCGCAGATGGGGAGAAATAATCTGCAATGTGGTTAGAGAAAAGAGGGTCTTTTCTTGCGGCGGAACGAAGGGATTCGAAGAGTGGGTAGCAGCGGGGGCTAAAAGGGGCTGCGGAAAGGGAGGATCTCAGGGGAATCGGTGTCAAGACTTCCCGCAGGGGCTAAAGCCCCGGATTCTATGCGTCTCTGACGGCACGGCTGAAAGCCGTGCCCTTTCAAAACTCCATTTATGTTCTAGTGTGGGTGTCTCAAACGTTCATGACAATTAGTCGCAAAAAGCAACCGCAGATCCCCGTTCGGCAGGCTCAGGGCGGGCTTTCGACTTCGTTTGGCCGAAAAACCGGCCAAACTACGCTCAGGATGATCAGATCAATTCTGATTCGAATTTGACGTCAGAGCTGGTTGCATAAATACCGCTCAGTCCCCAGCAAATGCATTCCACAGGGGCTAAAGCCGGCGATTCCCAGGACTTCCACGGCACGGATAAATCCGTGCCCTTTCAAAACACGAATTATGCAACCAGTTCTAGTGTGGCGAGTCTGAAGTTCATCGGAGAACAACCGCAGATTCTTCGACTCACCACCCCTGAACTGAAAGACGTTCGGGGCCCCGTTCGCTCAGAATGACAGCCAGCTTTGTGTTGCGTATTTCAGACTCAGGACACTAGGCGGTATCCACATATAGCTGGAGTCTGAGCCAAGCGCATGCCAGAGCTGTGCAAGCTCGGAAGGCTTCGATGTTTCGGCAGTAGCGGGTGCTGAAGCGGCGGAACTGCTTGAGGCGATTGAAGCAGCGTTCGATGAGATTTCGCTGTTTGTACAGGGTGCGGTCGTAGCTGCGGGGCTGTCTCCAGTGCCGTCGTGGCGGGATCACGGCAACCGCACCCAGCGCTTCGATCATAGTGACGATCTCGGTCGAATCGTAGCCCTTGTCTGCAATCACGGCTTCGGCTCGTTGCCCTTCCAGCAAGCTGATTGCCTGGGCGTATTCGGCGGCCTGCCCGGCTGTGATGCGGAAGGCTACCGGCAGGCCAGTTTCGTCAGCCAGCAGATGGACCTTGGTGCTCAATCCACCTCGGGAACGCCCCAGAGCCTTGTCTTCGGAGCCCCTTTTTTGCGGCCCGTGGCCGCCTGCTGGTGCGCCCGTACGATGGTTGAGTCGATCATCAGGTATAGATTCTTCTTGTCCGCCACCAGGTCGGCGAAGATGCGCTCCCACACGCCAGACCGCGCCCAGCGCATGAACCGCGCATGCACGCTCTTGTACTTGCCGTACCGCTCCGGAAGATCATGCCAGCGGGCTCCGGAACGAAGCACCCACAAAACCCCGTTCACGAACTGGCGGTTGTCGGCCGCAGTACGGCCAACATGCTCCACTCGACCAGGAAGCGTGTCCTTGATCCGCTCCCACTGACCTTCGCTCAACTCATATCGACTCGCCACACCATAACTGCAACATTTAAAACCACCGCCGCAAAGTCTATATGTGGATACCGCCTAGGGCTGGTTGCATAAATACCGCTCCGACCCCAGCAAATGCATTCCTCAGGGGCTAAAGCCCAGCGAATTACGCGACGTTTGCGGCACGACTAAAGTCGTGCCCTTTTACAAAGCCATTTATGAGACAGGTTCTAGTGAGGTGAGTCTGAAGTTCATCAGAACAACCGCAGATTCTTCGATTCACCACCCCCGAACTGAAAGACGTTCGGGGCCCCGTTCGCTCAGAATGACAGCCAGCTTTGTGTTGCGTATTTCAGACTCAGGACACTAGAAGAGGTCGCAAGAACCTGGGCAGGTTTCTGCAGTCGAGATCTCCGCCTGGGCGGTGATTCGACCCGAACACCTTGTCGATTGACGGACCTACTTGCGGGAGATTAACCACCCGATCACAACTCCGATGGCGATGCCCACCGCGACGGACCCGACGACCGTTTCCACCGGATGCCGCCCCAGGCGCTTGGTTGTATCGTCAAAGAACTCTTCCGCCGCATCACCGGCGTGTTTCGCAACGCGCCGCGCTCCTCCCAAGCCCTCTTCAACTGCATCTGCCATCGCAGACGTCAGCCGCGATGCCGTACGCGCTGTTTCGGCGATCTGTTCACCGGCCCGGCCCACCATTGTTTCCGACATTGTGACTCTCCTCTTCGATTGGATGCTGATTAGTATAGAGCGAGTATAGAGCGGCGGTATGGTAAGGGAATGGTTGGCGGTGATTCACCCCGAACTTCGAGAATGCGGACTGTTCCGCACGATGAGTGCACAAACAATCCGTCACTCTCTGAAACTGCATTCGCATGAAGTTTCTCGCTAACGCTAGAACTCAAAACGGTTTATTTCGCGTCAACGAATGGACGGTTCTGTCCTGCTTTCATTTTTCCTGGGATGCAGGGCTGCCCGCGGGAAGGATGCGAGAATCGGCGCGAAACACATGGTATTGATCAAAAGAAATATCGTTCAAGAGCGTTTGCGTGGGTAAATCATTTTGGTTGGACTCTTCCGACAGCATGCCACGAAAGTGGGGATGTTCAGGCACATCAGCTGCGGGCTGCACATTCGCATCCGCGATGGCCACGCTCCTTACCGGACAAATGTAGGTCTTACGGCCAATCTCGATCGGGCCGTATTCGACAAGAATGTCGGCCCTCTCCATGGGATGGGCGGGCTTGAGGTTAGCTTGTATGGTCAAGCGCAGTATGGCTCCTGTTGCAGGATCGACAGTGAACTCGCCATGATATGCGGAGAGTTGCCGATAGACCGTCATTGCGTCACCCTCGGGAACACAGCAGAATCTTACCTGGTAGTGCGAGTTCTCCCTGGGCACCGCGTAACGATACACGGCGACAAGGCCGTTGGCTCCGTGTTCCCATCGGCCCCAGGTAAGGTTGCTTCGCGCCGAGTCTGCGAGTACTGTCCCGAGAATGGGCCCGAACTCTCCTGAAGTGACGAGACCCATCGGCGCCGACTCGAATCGGCTTTTCTTCGCGTCACTGGTATCCACTACCTCTTTGCCATCGCGATAAAGCACCGTCGCTGTTGAGCGTTCTATGAAGTGCAGTGGCTGCCTTGGCATATAGGTTGCGTCGTCTTGCTTTGGCGGCGCGTCAGCAAAAAGGGTGACGTCGCGCGTAGCGAAAAGGTTGGGCAGCGCGGAAAGGCTTCTTGCGACGTAGTTCACCGCCAATTTGAGCCATTGGCTTTGCGCGTCGACGTTTGGCGCACCGTCGGAAGGCAACTCGGCCGATGGGAGACTGAGAAACGAAGACAAATCAGCCCGACCCCGCAGAGCTTGCCTTGCCTGATTACCCGATAACTCCTCTTCCAAGTGCGCGAATTTTACGTTGCTGAGACGCTCCGTAAGTTCGAGTTTTGATAGCTGTCTTGCGACCTCGCTGTCGGGCCTGCCGTGAGCCGTGCCGAGGATTTGTTCCAACTGTTCGACGGTAACTCGATTCACCTCATTCCCGGGGCGAATTGACTTTTCGTTGGGGGGCACCGCGGAGGGTTCGCGCGCCTCAATGGTTTGCGGAATTACACTGGGCGTGCTCTTTGGCTGCGGTCCCGGCACCGATGCGTCCGCGACGCTCAGCGTTGAGGCATGCACGTTGTTGTCGGGCGGGCCCGCATCTGCGAAGTAGCCACGGCGCGCGTCGATGCTATAGCCCTTTGGCTTTTGAACGAGCGAGACTTTCAGCGCATGGAATTTGCCGTCTAATTTTAAATTCCTAGGAGCGAACCCGAGCGTGTAGTAGGGCGGGTGCCCGATTACCGCGGCGAGACCAGACGTGAGGTCGTTGCTTGAATGAAGGAAGTCTCCGCCGGTGCCTTGGGACAGTTCCGCCAGTACGTCACTGTCCATAGACTCCTGTTCCCAATCCAAGTTGTGCCTGGCCCCCGCAGCATGCGGATCGGGGAGCGAGCCGGAGGATCGGGAGGCATCGGCCTCGCGCATCAGAATTGCCAATCCCCGGGGATCGAGGGAACTGATGACGACGCCTGCACGGAGTGCGCGGTCGATCACTCGATCCACATTGAGCTGCACATCCTGCGAAAGGAACCCTGGGGAGACGAGAACCACCGAACGCTGACCGTGCATGTTGGCAAGGTTCTTTACGACTTGATCAAGCTGCTGCAGGGTCACACTCGAAACAGTTCCTGACCGGCTGACAGTTCGTCGGGCTAGCATTCGAATCGCCGTCATGGACGCGGCATCGGGTTTGGGCGCGTTGGAATCCTGATGAGATGCGAAGCTCCTGACGGCGCATGTTCTGGCTTCGGCCCACGCCGCCCTCCATGCATCGCTTTCCGTGTCGTCCGATTGCATGATTTCGAGCGCCTGGTGGGCGGAGAGGTCGGGACATTCATGCACCTTGGCGAGCGACCCCACGCTGGCGCGCACACGGAAGAGCGCGTTGTGAATTTGCGCGGGGTCAGAAGTGAAATCGGACAGCATCTCTTCCGCGGTGAAGACGGCAACGCGATCTTGCGGGTGCGGGCTCACCGCAAGGAGGTGGTCGGCTGCGTCGCGTGCGCGCATGAGGTCGGAGTCGGAGGTATTTAAATCGTCGAAGTAGAAAGCAATGGATCTTTCAGGCGCAGTTGCCGATGGTGTCATTGCCGTTTGCGCCGGAACGGTGCTTTGCTGACTCGAAGGTGGCTCGCCGGAAGAATTGTCTTCAAACTGCGTGACGGCTTGCTCCTTGCCGCGATCGGAGAGTTTGAAGTCTTCCTTCTTGAGGTCCTTTACCGGCTGCCCATGCTCGTCCCGCACAACAACACGCACCAAGACGAGATTGCTTTCAACTCGTATGTGCGGCTGAGGTGCATTTTCTGTGGCGGCCCGGTCAGCGATCTGGCATTGCAACGCGGAAAAGCTGGGAATCAAAAGACAGGCTCCCAGCGTTGCCAGGATCGCGCAAGAACTGGGACCTGAAATCCTGAGACGGAGCACGGCGTTGGACCTTCAACGCAGAGAAGTTTAGCACCCTGCGTTGCAACAATATGGAATGGGAGACTCGGGATGCGAACGGTTCACGTGGGCAGGCGACTGAGCTTCATGAATTCGTCGGTTCAAAATGTTGCGCGATGAGAAATTCCGGTCGCATGGTCGTCAATCCGCAAATAACCCGAAAGGCAACCACAGATCCTTCGTCGCTGCGCTCTTCAGGATGACAACGCGCAGAGAGAGAGGCCCAGGGAATTCGGTCCTGGCCTAGGGAATTCGGTCATATGGTGGCCGATTGGGAAGTTTCGGCCTGGGCTTGGCATGCGCCTGTCTTGCCCAATCTGTGCTAATTTGCGCTCACGATTCGGCCTTTTTGGACATTCAACACGTCGTGAAATCAGCAACTTACTTGTTTTTCGATGCACGTTCAAGTCGTGCCCTGTTACAAAGCCCCTGTCGTCAGTGCCAAACTGCCAGGAGGCCGCCAACGACGATCAGGCCTACAAGCCAGTAGCCGTTGTTGATCGCGAACAATTTGAAGGGGCGATTCTCATAGAGGCCCTGGGGAAGATTGGGCGCCGCAAAAAAGCCCAACCAGCAGATGAAGCCGATGAGCGCACCCCATTCAAAGGTCGCTGCCCCGGACCAGAGGATGACGTGCGCCAGAATGAACGAGAGAACAACGTCGCAGATCAAGGAAGAAATCATTCCCGCGAGCAGGCTGTTCTTGTTGCTTTCGCCTTTCTTGATGCCCAGCATCGCCATCCATGGCTTGGCGAAGACAGGCGGCGAATACCACGCAGCGCCGAGGAACCAGAGGATGAAACCCGAAACAATCACGGCCAGATGGTTGAAGTGAAGATGGTGCATTGTGAAACCTCACCGGGAAACAAGATCCGCCCAACGTTGCGGGAAACCAATAAGGATGAGGGATATGCGGCGCCATCGACTGTGGCGCGTGGGGCAGAAGTCTGTCAAGAGGAATCGCGATGGCGTGGGAGACATCTCATCCTGCCGCGTTCTGATGAGAAGAGGCGCGGCAGGATGGGATGGCGCTGACCTGAAGATGGAGTCCGTGTGGACGCGCTTAGACCAACTTGGCGTCGAGAGTGACTTCTGTGTTGTTGTGGAAGAGCTTCGAGATCGGGCAACCGGCCTTGGCGTCTGCCGCCGCCTTATCGAACGCTTCCTTGGTGGCGCCGGGAACTTTGGCTGTGGTGGTGAGCGCGATCTTCGTGATCGAGAAACCCTCACCCACTTTGGCGAGAGTGACCGCAGCTTGCGTTTCGATCTTGGTGGGGGTCAGGCCAGCGGCGCCCAACTGTGCGCCCAACGCCATCGAGAAGCAGCTCGCATGCGCGGCCGCAATCAGCTCTTCCGGAGTGGTGCCGCTCGTTGCGCCTTCAAAACGCGTGGCGAAAGAGTAGTTCGCGTTGTTGAGCACGCCCGTCGCTGTCGAGATCGTGCCCTTCCCTTCCTTCAATGAACCTGTCCAAACCGCACTTGCCTTGCTTGCCATCGTCCCTCCTTGGGGATTCCGAAAATCCGGTGGTTTTTAGGGGGTGATCTTGTGCGCTGCCGCTGGGGAACCGCCGACAACGCTCTGGAGTTGATGCTTGAGGCACCTGCCGGGATGTCGCCGGGCAGGATGCCCCTGTCTCCATGCTAATCTGTCGCCCATGCTGCCGCAGAGCCCCAAGGCATTCAATCCCGATTTTCGGCCCGATTTCCCACAAAGTGGTGCGACTTGCGCCGCCGTCGAGCCGCCCCTGGAACATCACTGTCAGGTTTGCCCCAACTGCTCCAGCCGGCTCACCGGACATCATTGCAAGCTCGTCTGCCTCCAGTGCGGTTACTACCTCAGTTGCGCGGATTATTACTGAAGCCCTGCGGGTCTAGTGCGGTGAATCAAGTCCCCGTCCGGCAGGCTCAGGGCAGGCTTTCGACTCCCGGTCGCGGCGGCGACCGGAGTCCCTCAGGGGCTAAACAGACTGCGGAGCCCAAGTGTCCGGGGCTAAAGCCCCCATTGATTGTGCTGGCTTTGTGCGGGGGTTGAAACCCCCGCCTCCCTCCGGATTGCGTTTTTCCGCAGCCTTTAAAAGCCCAGCGATTTATGCGACGTTTGCGGCACGATTCGCCGCGGCGAATCGTGCCCTTTTACAAAGCCATTTATGAGGTTACGAGGCCGGATACTAGCGTGGTGAGTCTGAAGTTCATCGAAGAACAACGGCAGATTCTTCGACTCACCACCCCCGAACTGAAAGACGTTCGGGGCCCCCTTTCGCTCAGAATGACAGGCAGTTTCGACTCACCACCCCCGAACTGAAAGACGTTCGGGGCCCCCTTTCGCTCAGAATGACAGGCAGTTTTGTGTTACGTATTTCAGGACACTAGTCGGGATTCTCCAGCCCGTCGGCATCATCCGAGGCAGCGATTTCTACCGGAGCGGTGGGCAGCAGGTGGGCGCGGCTCAGCACCTTGCGCGTGAGTCCGGTGAGCGCCATCCCGGCCGCCATTCCCAGCGGAACCCAGCGGCGATCGCCGTCAGCCAAGGTCAGCGCCTCCGCATCGTTCTCGGCGACCGTTCCCACGCGCACATAATAGTTCACCTGCATGATGGCGTGGCGTACCGTCATCCGGATCTGCGTCTGGGCCACGACAGCATCCCGCAGAGCAGGCAGTTCCCACAGCCCGGGCATCACGGTGTTTGAGTCAGGACGCTGCTCCAGCAGCACTTCGCGAATCTCCAGTCCCGAATGAATCCGGGTTCGTACCGACAGTGCGCAGGCCACTTCCCGGCTTAGCATCCGGGCCCGCGGACGGGTTTTGTGTTCGCCCCGGGTACCGCAATCGGCCATCAGGGGGCAGACGAGGCATCGGGGGTTACGCGGCATACAGACGGTGGCGCCCAACTCCATCAGCGCCTGGTTGAAGTCACCGGGGCGGCGGCGATCCAGAATTTCTGCGGCCAGGGCTTCGATCTTGCGGCGCAGCGTGGCTCCGCCCAAGCGGCCGGCCTCTTCCCACCCCTGAAGTCGGCACAGAACCCGCTCTACGTTGCCATCCACCACGGCCACGCCTTCCCCGTGAGCAATGCTGGCGATGGCGGCGGCCGTGTAGGCGCCAATCCCCGGCAGCAGGCGAAGGTCGCCGGCAGCCTTGGGCAGGTTGCCGCCCAGGTTGCCGGCCACAAACTGCGCCGCCTTGTGCAGCATCCGGGCGCGGCGGTAGTAGCCCAGCCCGCTCCACAAGGCGAGCACATCCTGTTCCGGCGCAAGTGCCAGCGAAACCAAGGTCGGAAACCGCTCCATGAACGCCTTGTACCGCTCCACCACCACGGCCACGCGCGTCTGCTGCAGCATGATTTCAGAGACCCAGATCGCATAGGGATCCCGGCTGCGGCGCCAGGGAAGATCGCGCTGGTTCTCCCCATACCACTCCAGCAAACGCCAGCGCAGTCTCGCCGCCACTCCCGACTCCGCATCCAGCCTGTCCATGGGCCCAGATTACGGCATTTTCGCGGCCTCTGGCGGCCCTGTATGGGGGAGTGAGCGGCTGGCACCAACTACGGCAATGATTCCCGGCCTACATCTTAGGTAACTTGTCCGCGTCCCTCGCTCGTAATGCTCAGAGAAAACCATGGTACTCTCCGTGTAAATTACCTCAGGATGTCGAGGTTTTCGGCCGATGAGGTAATAGTCGAACTCCCTCTCACAGAGTCCGCAGCTTTCGAGAGGCTCATAGCCGGGGAGATTCCAGAATCGGAAATTTCGAGGAGGCATTTCAATGAAATTACTTGCTTCGGTTCTTTCAATTCTCATCTCGACGGCCCCGGCGGCCCTGTTCGCGCAAGCGTACAGCACCTCCTCCAGCCTCTTTGCCGACGGTGTCGAAGCGGGCGGCGGGGTCTTTCGCGGCATCTCATCCGCGCCCAGTGTCTCGCTCGCTCCCGCTCCCTTCTCGCGGCTTGCGGTCGGTGCTAGTGTGTCGCCCTTCGGACCGGGGCTGCAGGTCACCTCCTACGTGGCCAGCCACATCAACTTGCGCGCCACCGGCAACCTGTTCCGCTACTCCACAAACTTCACCACCAACGGATTCAATGCCAACGCCCAGCTCCATTTCGCGTCTGCGGGCCTCTCTGCGGATATCTACCCCTTTCGCAAGGGATTCCGCGTCAGCCCCGGGGTGCTGGTGTACAACGGCAACAGGCTGAATGCCACTTCGACGGTAGCGGGCGGGACGAGTTTCACGCTCAATGGCGATACGTACTACTCGGCCAATGCGAACTCAGCAACCGGAGCCACCCCGCTGAACGCAACCGCAGCCCTGGGACTCAATTCAACCAAGCCGGCCTTCACGATTGCCGCCGGATGGGGCAACACGATTCCGCGGAACGGCGGTCACTGGTCGTTTCCCTTCGAAGTTGGGGTCGCGCTGACGGGACCGCCTTTACTGAATGCGAATCTCACCGGCTGGGCCTGCAACGACCAGGCGCAGACGCAGTGCACCAACGTTGCGAGCACGACCGATCCTAACGCGCTTCAGATTCAAGGCGATCTCGCCACACAGATTTCCAAGTGGAAGAACGACCTCAACCCGCTGAAGACCTACCCAATTATTTCGATCGGAACGGCGTATAGCTTTGGTATGCGCGGGGGCGCCAGATAGGTGGGGGAATAGGCGTCAAAGCGTCCCGCAGGGGCTAAAGCCCTCGATTCGTGAGACTTCCACGGCACGGATAAATCCGTGCCGTTTCAAAGCACGAATTATGCAACCAGTTCTAGGCGAGTAAGGATGCCACTAGTTCCGGTACGGCTTTGAGCGCCGCATCAATCTGGGCCTGGTCTTTGCCGCCAGCCTCGGCAATTTCCGGCTTGCCGCCGCCCGAGCCGCCCACGAATTTGGCCACCGCGCCTACCAGCTTGCCAGCCTGAATGCGCTTCGTCAGTCCCGGCGTGACGCCGGCGATGAGCGCGACTTTGCCCTCAGGCTGCGCGGAGGCCAGCACCACTACGCCCTCGCCCAGCTTCTGCTTGAGGTTGTCGACGAGGGTGCGAAGCTGGCCGCGCTCCAGGTTGTCGGCACGGTGCACCAGCACTCTTACGCCCTTTACGTCGACGGCGCGAGACACGGCTTCGTCGAGCGCCCCGGCTGCCGATTTCATGCGCGCCTCTTCCAGCTCGCGGTGCAGGCGTTTCAACTCGTCTTCCTGGCTCGCAAGCTTGGCACGCAGGGAATCCGAAAGGTTTCCGTCGTCTGACGGGGCGATCTGCGAGGCGAATTGCGCTACGGCAAAGTCGCGGCGGAATGTATTGAGCGAGCCAAGGCCGCTGATCGCCTCAACGCGGCGCACGCCCGAAGAGACCGACCCCTCGCCGACGATCTTGAGCAGGCCGATTTCGCCTGTTGCCGCCGTGTGCGTGCCGCCGCACAGCTCGGTCGAAAAGCCGTCGGACAGCTTCACCACGCGCACCTTGTCGCCGTACTTTTCGCCGAAGAGCGCCATGGCGTGATACTCATTCACGGCCACGTCGATGGGCACGTCTTCAAGGGTTTCAACGCGCGCGTTGGCGAGCACTTCGCGGTTGACAATGGACTCGATCTCTTCCAGCTCCTCATCGGCCACCTGCGCGAAGTGCGAAAAATCGAAGCGCAGCCGCGTCGGATCGACCAGCGAACCGGCCTGCTTAACGTGGGTGCCGAGGACCTGCCGCAACGCCGCGTGAAGCAGGTGCGTGCCGGTGTGATTGCGGCGAATGGCATCGCGGCGCTCTGCGTTGACGACGGTGTTGACGTGATCGCCGACGGCCAGCGGCTGCTTCAGTACTGCCTTGTGCGCGCGCACGCCCTGGACCGGCAGAACGGAGCCTGTAATCTCTGCCACGGTCGTATTCCCATCGGTCGAAACGAACAATCCCGTATCGCCGACCTGCCCGCCGGAGTCGCCATAGAAGCTGGTTTGGTCGAGCACCACGTCCACCTCATCGCCCGCCGCTGCTGCCGGTACGCCGAGGCCGTTCTTCACGATGGCCAGCACTTCAGCATCATTGGCGTTGAGCTGCTTGTAGCCGAGGAAGTCCGTTTTCGGGAGGTCGCGGAAGGCAGGGCTGGCGGATTTCTGGCTGCCGCCTTTCCAGGAGGCGCGAGCGCGGGCTTGCTCTTCGGCGCGGGCGGACTCGAAGCCCTCCATGTCGAAGGCGATGCCTGCGTCGCGGGCGGCGTCGACCATGAAGTCGAGGGGGAGGCCGAATGTTTCGTAGAGGTGAAAGGCTTCTTCGCCTGACACGATACGATTCTGCGGAGCTGAAGCCTCGTATTCCTCTTTGAATTTCTTGAATTCGTCAGAGGAAATACACTCCTTTGCCTCTGATAGCACAGCCTCTCGATAGGCATCCTCGTTGTTCAGTAACCCGCGCGTGTTCTTCAACAGCCGATCTGCCAACTCAGGCTTCCCATTGACCAGCCGGTTTATTGCTATGACGCCAGGCACAGTGAGCCCACCCAGATAGTCTTCGAATTCTTTGGCGCCGCGCTCCAGGACTCTTGCAAATTGCTTTTCTTCGGCTTCGACGACTTTGGCTACGCGGGCGGCGGAGTCGACGAGTTCGGGATAGGCGCCTTGCATCAGGTCGCGGACGGCGTAGACCATCTCGAAGAGAAACGGCTGCTCCTGGCCGAGCAGGCGGCCGTGACGAATGCCGCGGCGAAGGATTTTGCGCAGGACGTAGCCGCGGCCTTCGTTCGACGGCAGCACGCCGTCGTTGATGAGGAAGGTGGCGGCGCGGGCGTGGTCGGCGATGATGCGCAGGCTGGCGTTGCTGACGAGCGCGGCGATTCCCTCAGGGGCTAAAGCCCCCTCCATTTTTCTGGCATTTTCGGCACGACTGAAGTCGTGCCCTGTTACAAGGCCTGTTAATTGAGCAGCGCGCTCAATCAGCGGCGTGAACAAATCGGTCTCGAAGTTGCTGACTTTGCCCTGCAGCACCGCCGCAACGCGCTCCAGGCCCATGCCGGTGTCGATGGAGGGCTTGGGCAGCGGAGTGAGCTTGTAACTGACGGTCTTGCCCAGCGCGTCGATCACGGCGGAGCGGTCGAACTGCATGAAGACGAGGTTCCAGATTTCGACGTAGCGGGCGTCGTCCTGGCCGAAGGGCTTGTCGACGCCCGGGCGTCTCGGCGGCCTCGATGCCCATGTCGTAGAAGATCTCGGAGCACGGTCCGCAGGGGCCGGTCTCGCCCATCTGCCAGAAGTTGTCTTTGAGGCCGTACTCGAAGATGCGCTCCTTGGGCACGCCGGCTTCGATCCAGTAGTCCTCGGCTTCGTCGTCGCGAGGGACATCGTCCGCGCCTTCAAAGATGGTGACGTAGAGGCGGTCCTTGGGAATGCCGAACCACTCCTCGCTCGTGACCAGCTCCCAGGCGAACTGGATTGCCTCGCGCTTGAAGTAGTCGCCGAAGCTGAAGTTGCCCAGCATCTCAAAGAAGGTGTGATGGCGGCGGGTAAAGCCCACGTTTTCAAGATCGTTGTGCTTGCCGCCGGCGCGGACGCACTTCTGCGAGGTGGTGGCGCGCGAGTACTCGCGGCTTCTCCGCGCCAAGGAACAGATCTTTGAACTGGTTCATGCCGGCGTTGGTAAACAGCAGCGTCGGATCGTTGGCAGGCACCAGCGAGGAAGAGTGCACGCGGCGGTGCCCCTTCGACTCAAAAAAGCGCAGAAACAGCTCGCGTATTTCGTTTCCAGATCGAACTTGCATGTCGTAACCAGTGTATTGCAGCAAAGGTGCCGGCGCATCCCGCGCGGTCCGCCTGGCTCCTCGGTTCCCGGACAATGGAGCGGCGGGTGTTCAGAATCTCAGAGGCTGAGAATCACAGAATCGGTGCCGGCTCATTCCATGGCAGAGCACGTAACCGCGTTGCAATTTCCGCATCCTATGGATGCGAAGCAAAAACAGGTGAATGCGAAGCAAAACAGGAGGACTGCATGGAGAAGTACGGATTGTTGGCGCTTTTGCAAGCCAAGCCCGGCAAAGAGCAGGAAGTTGAAACCTTTCTCGAATCGGCGGAGCCGCTTGCGCAGCGGGAAACTGGCACCGTGACCTGGTATGCGGTGAAGCTGGGCCCCGGGCGCTATGGCATCTTCGATACTTTTGAAAATGAAGAGGGCCGCAATGCCCACTTGACCGGAGAAATCGCCAAAGCGCTTTTTGCCAAGGCCGAGGCGCTGTTTGCCGCGCCGCCCCAGATTGAGAGACTCGAGATTGTCGCGGAGAAGGCTCGCTGAACGGCTGTCTGCCTAAAAAATTCACCAATCTGCTGAAATACGGCGGGCCTTCGCTGCTATGCTCCCTTTCGCGTCTGTTTAGGAAGGGAGCGTTTTCATGGCCGCAATCCTGCCCGGGCGGATCGGGCTCGCAATGATCTTCCTCATAGCTTTCGCGCTCTCACGCGTCGGAGCATTGGCGCAACCATGGCGCCCGCAGGCAGGCATCGCCAGCACGCGCCAGCTTACTATTGGGGGCGCTATTCTTCAGATCGACTTCGCCAATGGTCCGACGCTTGACTTGCCTCTGGACGCGATCCTCAAGCACATTCAGATGGCTGCCTCGGCGGTTACCGCCTACTACGGCCGTTTTCCCGTGGCCCGTGCGCGCATTCTTGTGGTGCCCGTTCCGGGTGGCCGAGGCGAAGAGATTCAGGGCACAACCTGGGGCGGGGTGGATGGGTATCAGGGCTTCACACGGCTGCGCATCGCGCAGCACACGACCGACGAAGACCTTAAGCGAAGACTGGGTCACCACACACGAAATGGTTCACATGGCTTTCGCCAGCATGCCCGACGATCAGCATTGGATCGAAGAAGGCCAGGCCACCTACATCGAGCCCCTGGCGCGTGTCATGACCGGCGAACTGAGGCGAAAAAGGTCTGGGCCGACATGGTGCATGGCATGCGGCCAGGGCGAGCCGAGACCGGGCGACGAGGGCCTCGATCATACCCATACCTGGGCGCGCACCTACTGGGGCGGGGCGCTCTTCTGCTTCGTCGCTGATGTCGAAATTCGACGCCAGACCGGAAATCGCAAGGGTCTTCAGGACGCTCTGCGCGCCGTCAACGCTGCAGGGCGGCACCATCGACCACGACTGGGGGCTGGATCGCGCGCTGGTGATTGGGGATCGGGCGACGGGGACCCACGTGCTGACGGAAATGTATGCGAAGTGGAAAGACAAACCGGTTCACGTCGACCTGCCGAAGCTGTGGGGCGAGCTGGGGATTCGGTCGGTCCCTGATGGCGGCATTGAGTTTGTGCCCAATGCGCCTCTGGCCAATATCCGCGATGCTATCGCCAGGAAAGCACCAGCCGATTCAGCCCCTTGATGTGAAGGGACGGGATTTCCGGGGCTGAAGCCCTCTTGATTGTGCTGGCTTTGTGCGGGGGTTGAAACCCCCGCCTCCCTCCGGATTTAGTTTTCCCGCGGCCTTGAAGTCTTCGGTCCCGCAGATACGCCCCTCACTCCGCACCGCCCGCGTCCGTATCCAGCGAATCCAAAGCGCACAGCGCCTCGTCGGGCACGTCCCACTGGCGGAGGATTTTGTAGATCACGCCGGTCGAGAAGCCGGCGGCGACGAGGCGGCGCATGACGCGGGCAGTTTCTTTTTCGTTCTCGGGCTTGCGAATGCGCTTGCGTTCGAGGTGCTGGCGGGCGAGGGCTTCTTCGTTGGTTTGGCCGTAGCGGGCTTCGAGGGTCTCGTTGATGAGTCTCGGGCTAACGCCCTTCTGCTGCAGGTCCTGGCGGACGCGGCGCTGGCCCAGCTTTTCGTTCTCCTGGCGCAGGCGGGCGTAGGTTTCGGCAAAGGACTGGTCGTCGAGATAGCCGCTGCTCTTTGAGGCGGGCGATGACGGCGGCGATGACGGCTTCGCCGCGGTCGCCCGGCTCGACGCGGGCCTTCATCAGGCGGCGCAGTTCGGCTTCGGTGCGCATGCGGCGGCCGAGGGCCTTGACGGCGTAGTCGTAGAGGCCGGCTTCGTTGAGGAAGGCGCGGGGCTTGGCGGATTTGCGGGCGAAAGGCAGCTTGCTCAGCTCCTAGCTTCGCAGCCTGAGGCAATCGTCGGTGCCTTCGATGCTGAATCCCAGGTCTCAAAATCGAGACCTGGGGCACCCAGCTATTGACTTGATGACCGACAGTCAGCTAAGCTGACAGCTGGCTGCTTTCTTCGTCCACTGGTCTACCCAGTCGTTGACGGTTTTGTACCAGAGCTGGGAGTTCTGCGGCTTCAGCACCCAGTGGCCTTCGTCGGGGAAGTAGAGCATCTTGCTGGGCACGCCGAGGAGCTGCAGCGTGTCGAAGAGCTGGAAGCCTTCGCTGACGTCGAGGCGGTAGTCGAGCTGGCCGTGGATGACGAGCGTGGGCGTCTTGAAGTTTTTGGCGGAGAGCGACGGCGACCACTTGCGGAAGGGATTCTCGCGTGTCGGGCTTGCCGTAGTAGTCCCAGGGATGGCCTTTGAACTCCCAGATGTTGAACCAGTCTTCTTCTGTCGAGCCGAAGGCGGACTCGGCGTTGAACATGCCGTCGTGGGAGACGATGCACTTGAAGCGGTTGGTGTGGCCGAGGATCCAGTTGGCCATGTAGCCGCCGTAGCTGGCGCCGAGGGCGCACTCGCGGTTCTTGTCGATGAAGGGATAATGCTGCTCGGCGTAGTCGAGGCCGGTCATGAGGTCGGTGAAGGGCTTGCCGCCCCAGTCGCCGTTGACGCCGTCGACGATGGCCTGGCCGTAGCCGGTTGAGCCGCGGGGGTTGATCATGACGACGACGTAGCCGTTGGCGGCGAAGAGCTCGGCGTTCCAGCGATAGCACCACGAATCGCCCCATGCGCCTTGCGGGCCGCCGTGGATCAGGAATTTGACGGGGTATTTTTTGGCGGGGTCGAAGCCGGGCGGCTGGATGAGGAAGCCCTGGAGTTTGGTGTCGTCGGCGGCGGTGAACCAGAAGGATTCCATCTTGGGCAGGTCGAGCTGGGCGAGGAGGGCGTCGTTGAGGTGGGTGATTGGCTCAGTCGCGACGATCTGGAGGACTTCAGGCTGGACTGATCCGGATCGTCGATCATGTCGGATGCAATCGGTGCAAATCGCGCAGACTACCTCGCCAGGAGCACTCGACACGTCATGCCGGCTGGCAATCGATCGTGTATCCGTCCGTCAGAGGATGCAGATCGCCGAACTCTCCGCTGATCGAGTCGACATATGCTCCAGCGAATCGCCCGTCGATCGTCGCCACGCATGAATGGCGACTCTCCGCCTCGTTCGCCTGCAGTGAAATAGATCATCTTTGAATCTGGCGCCCACGCAAATCTCATCCACCCAGTCATCGAAGTTCGGCAGCAGATCTTTGATCGTCTTCTGCCGCGCGGTCGTAGAGCACCAGGCGGAACTTGTCGCTTTCGTAGCCGGCGCGGGCTTGGGAGCGCCAGGCGAGGTATTTGCCGTCGGGCGAGTAGGCGGGGTTGAAGTTGCCGCCGGCGGACGTGCTGACCTTGACCGGCTTGGCTGCGGGATTGGTGAGGTCGAGGGTGAAGATGCTCGCGCTGGTGCTGATGGCCGGGACGGGATCGGGATTTTCGGTGAAGGCCAGTTCCTTCGAGTCGGGCGAGATGGCGCAGCCGCAGCCGCCGCCTTCGAGCGAGAAGGGCGGAACGTCGTGGGGATCGTTGGGCGTGAGGTCGCGGATCGCGCCGGTCATCGACCGAAACCAGAAAGAGATGGGAGCGCTTGTCGCCGGTGAAGTGGTTCCAGTGGCGATAGAGGAGGTGGGTGAAGATCTGCGCCTTCACCTTGCTGTCGGCGAGCGGCCTTGTCGCGGTCGGCGTTGCACTGGTCGCCCGTGGCGAAGTCGGCGGTCGGTGATGGCGGGACAGTCGGGATAGACAGACGGAAGTGAAGACGATGGACTGGCCGTCGGGCGACCACTTGGCGTTGTCGGCTTCGGTCGAGATAGCGGTCAGCTTGCTGCGCGTTGCTGGTGGCGCCGGTGGCGGGGTCGAAGTCGGCGAGCCAGATTTGCTGGCCACCGTCTCGGCCGGAAAGGAAGAGCACGGATTGCCGTCGGGCGCGAACTGGAGGCCGCTGTCGCCGGGCTGGGCCGACGGCGAGCGGTTGATCGGCATCTCCGCCGGCGATGGGCTGGAGCCACAGCTCCGCTGTTTTGGTGTTTTGGTCGAGATTCGACGGTGGTGACGGAGTAGGCCAGCCACTTGCCGTCGGGCGAGACGGCGGTGTCGCCGAGGCGCTTCATGTGCATCATGTCTTCGAAGGTCATGGGGCGCTTCGGTTGGGCGGCTTGGGCGAAAGGGGATGGAGCGGCGAGAAAACCGAGTACAAAAAAGAAGGCAAATTTGCGCATAAGAGTCCCATCGCGCACAGGAAGAAACTTGAATTTGCGCGAAGGAAGAGTTTACACCGCGTGGGAGATTTAAAAACAACTGCAGGTTCTTCGACTCGTCCGCCGCGGCGGACTCGCTCAGAATGACAGCCTTATTTTTGGCCGCTCAGGATGACAACGTTGACCCGGGCCTGAAGGCCCCGATATTTCGCGCTGTTTTCAGGGGGCTGAAGCCCCCTGCTCCCTCCGAAAAGGCTTTCTGTAGCTGAAGCCCCTTGTTCTCTCCGAAAAAGCTTTCTGTAGCTGAAGCCCCCTGCTCCCTCCGAAAAGGCTTTCTGTAGCTGAAGCCCCTTGTTCTCTCCGAAAAAGCTTTCTGTAGCTGAAGCCCCTTGCTCTCTCCGCAAAAGCTCTCTGTAGCTGTCGGACTAGGCGGCTTGGAGTTCCAGGACTATGGCGGCGCCGCGGGGCTCGAAGTTGATGGCGGAGATGCGGCCGTTGTTTTCACGAAGGATCGTGGCGCAGAGGCTGAGGCCCAAGCCCGCAGTCTCTCCTGCGGCTTGTGCGGGGACAAACGGATCGAAGGCCCGCGACGGGTGCAGGAACCCGGGGCCGGTGTGGGCGATCACGATCTTGACACAGTCGCTCTCGGCCGTGGCGTCGACGCGCACCGACTTTTCGCCCGGCGCATCGAGGTTTTCAACCGCCTCAATCGCGAACTGCAGGCAGTAGAGCACGGCCTGACGCACCTGCTGTGCATTGCCGAGCGCCCGGGGCAGCGTGGGCGCGATGTTGAGGTGGAAGTCAATGGAGCGATGCAGAAACTCCGAACGGTGCAACTGTTCCATATCGTTCAGCAACTCGGTTACAGAGAGGGCGGCGAAGTGGTCGTTCTGGGACCGCGACATCCTGGAGAGACTTTCGAGCGTTGAGCGCATGTTGCGGGCTTCGGCCAGGATCGATTCGATTCCCTTGCGCTCCTGGGGGTTCATCGAGTCCGTCGCTTCCAATAAGGAGGCGTACCCCAGAATGACAGTGAGGGGGTTATTCAGTTGGCGGGTGACGTTGCTGGCCAACTGTCCCAAGCCGGCGAACTTTTCCGCATCGATCAGCTTTTCGAGCATCATGGTTTGGCTTCGGGCGGACTGGATGCGGGATGCGAGCACCTCCGTCGGAAGCAGATCTTCGGCGCGGAGCTTCTCTTCAGGATGGTGCATATCCCAGAGCAAGAGAGCTCCATCGGTCGCGGTGCGGCCATAGAGGGGAGTGGCTACGACTTCGGTAAGGCGTAGGCGCGTGAGATCGTCGCCGGGGAGAAGCCAAGGCTCGAGACTCAGGTTGAAGGACTGGCTGTGCTCGGCGGCAGGCGGGGACGATCCGGGCGCCAGAAAACCGCTGACCGGGATGCGCGTGGCCAGTGCCTCCATTGCATTCATGGGCGCATCGTCGAGACCGGCGGTTCCCGCCAGACGGAATTGCCCAGAGGGTTGCACCAGAATCAACGCCGCCTGTGCGAAGCGGCTGTTGGCGACTACGGTCTGGCAGATCAGGTTTGCCTGGCGGTCGAAGTCCTCAACCCGGCGCCGGGACAAAACGACGCGGGAGTAAGCCTCGAGTTCTTTGCGAGCGCGCCGTTCGCGCTCCTCGACGGTCTGCTTGAGGGCCAGTTCGTCTTCCAGCGCGAGCAGGATCATTCCCATGGCGGCCACCACCGAGCCCATCGTGACGAGGCGAAGCACCATGAGATGGAGGACCGGATGAGACATGACCTCGGGGATGCGCACTGCAATGCCGAAGGACCAAGCGATGAACCCAAGACCGCTGAGGAGAGTTCCAGTCGAAAATCGCTTGAAGAAGAAAAAGACCAGCAGCGCAGTCAGGAAATGGAGGGCGCACTCGACGAAAACCAGTGGCCAGACTCCTCTGAGAGAGACGCATATCCACAAGCCAGAGCCGCCCAGGCCGACGCAAAGAGCCAGCCCCAGCCAGATAGGCATACTGCCCTTCGAGAGTGCCCAAAAACAGCCCACCAGGAGGGAAAGACCGCCCAGCGCGGGAAAAATCAAAAATGCAACGGTGTTCGGCATGACGCCGTGATACACGCCAAACAGCACGACGGCGTAAAGCGTGAGCGGAATGGTGAAGGGAATGACGTAAAAAACACGGATCCGGCCCATGCGGAAAGAGAGTGGAGACAGCGAGGCCAGGAAGAGCGCCGAACTGATCTGCATGAAGGTGAATCCGGCCGCAGCCAGCCAGGGGTGTCCGTCCCAGTCGGAAAACTCCCTCTGGCCGATCCCGTAGAACTGGATCATGCGCAGGAAAGCGAAGAGAAAACCCAGGAACCAGAGCAGCGTCCGGGCATCCCGGGAACGAACGTAAAGCTGCGCAAAGGCCGGCAACAGGAGCGCAGTGAGAACGATTGCGGGAAGCTGGTAGCTGTCGAACATGTTAGCCAGATGCCTCCTGGATCATCGTTCCCAAGGAATGGTGAATCACTGCGTGATCGTCGTCGCTATCTTAAACGTTCCAGCGATATGGACTGTGACATAATTCTGGGAGATTCAGGCGGCAAGTCAACTGCGTTGGCGGCTTTTCCGGTTTTTCTGCCTCGCATGGGTTTGGTACGCCTCCCCCGAGGCGCACTTTCTCTTACGCAGCTCAAGAGACATTTTTGCAACCACCCCCGACCCGTGTACATGCGTCTAATGTGGTAGTGGCAAGATGAATTGAGGGCTCTTACAGCCGAAGTTGCGCGGCGGTCGATGAATAAGGGGGAGCATTGAAGGTGCGAGGTCGCTGGGGTATCGCGGTTCTGGTTGGGGCTATTGCCCTGGCTGCGTCCGCTCAAAGCAAAGACAGTTTTACGCCGATGGCACTCGATGAAGGATTTGGTCCCATGAACGTTTCCGAGCCCACAACGCCTCCAGATCAGATTATTGCCAAATTTGCCGCCAAGGAAACCGAGTTCCAGGACGCGCTGAATCACTACACGTACCGACGCGTCGCCCGCGTGCAGACCGTCGATGATGACAACAAGGTAGATGGCGAGTGGTACGAAGTGGACGACGTGATTTTCGACCCCTCAGGCCACCGAACGGAGAAGGTCGTATTCGCTCCGGAAAGCACCCTGCAGCGGGTCATGATGTCGCCCTCTGACCTGCAGGACATCCAGCACGGGTATCCGTTTGTCCTCACCAGCTCGGACGTAGGGCAATACGACATCAAGTACGTGGGCCGGCAAAAGGTAGATGAGATCGATTGCTATGTCTTCGACGTGAGCCCCAAACAGATCGTGAAAGGCAAGCGGTATTTGAGCGGGCGCATCTGGGTTGACGCAACTGATCTGCAGATCGTGGTGGTCGATGGCCGCATGGTCCCGGATGATACGAAGCGCGGACAGGAAGACCTGCACCCACCCTTCATGACCTGGCGCCAGCAGGTCGACGGCAAGTACTGGTTTCCGGTCTATACCAAGGGGGAAGGCGTTCTGCACTTCTCCGGTGGCAGCGGCTACATGGCCCAGGACGTACACATTCGCGACGTTGTGAAATACACGGACTACAAGCGGTTCGGCTCAACCTCAACGATTATCTATAACGGACAGGCGATCTCCGGGCCAAAGGACCAGCAGGGCCAGCAGCCGAACGCGCAGCCGACAAAGCCGCAGAAGTGACTTGGCGCTTGACGCGGATTTTGTCCTGGTTCGAGGTGATCAACTGGAACAGGCGATCGGCGCTCTCGAAAAGCACTTTCATGTTCTCGCGCCGGGCAGGGCGAGCTTCCAGGGTAGTGTCCCTGCAATTCAGTACATAAATTGAGTTCCCGAACCGCAGGTCCTTCGGCTCCGTTTGGCCAAAAAACCGGCCAAACTGCGCTCAGGAAGACAGCACTATTTCAGGAGGACAGCGCTCTTAGGACAGGAACTCCAGAGCAAGACACCAGGTTCGAGGTTCAAAAGCGCAGGGAGAGGCAACTAAGGCCGCCGTCCATCTTCTGAAATTCGGACATATCCAGAACCAACGGATCGTAGCCGCGAGCAGTGAGTTCCGCGGTGAATCGCGGGTAGCCTGCTGCGACGACCACGCGATCGTTCACACGTATACAGTTGGCGGCGTAGCTTTCTTTCCGCTCGATGCGGATCAAGGTGAAGTTGTGGAACTGCTCGAAGCCGGCCATTTCTTGCATCACCACAAGCGTGTTATTGCCGATGTAGGAGATGCCGCTCTTGAGATGAAGAATGCTGGACATCGAGCGAATGTCGATGCTAGACGAGGTGTAACCAAGGTTGGCCAGGTGGGCGGCAAGTTGCCGGGCGCCTTCGTGATTGGTGCGCTGCGAGATGCCGAGGAAGAAGTGGGTTCCCGCTTCGCAGATGTCGCCGCCGTCGACGGTTCCGGGCGCCTCGATGGCGAGGGTGGAAGGAAAGAATCGGGCGATGGCAGGACGAATTTCTTCCACTTCGCCCTCACGGCTGACGGCGCCGGGCCGGGTGAGAATAGCGCCCCGCTCGGTGAGGACGGCTGTGTCTTCAACGAACGTCGAGTCGGGAAAGCGCAGGTCGGCTTGGAGCGTCGTCAGGTTGAGACCGCATTCCTCGAGTGCTTCGCAGTAATGCGCGTGCTGGGCGAGGACATCCTCGTATTGAGGCACGCCTAGGTTGGCCGCGGTCAGGCCGTCGGCAAAGTTGCGGCCGGGGATGCGAACGATGGCGTGTTTGAACAGGTGGCGGGCTCCTCAGTTTGCACGGCTCGAATGATGAGTTTCTCAGTATACCTTTGGTGCGTCTGGGAACCGGCGCAGAGGCGCGTCTGGGAAGTGGGTCAGTTTGAAAGAACCGGACCTCAGGGCTAAAGCCCATTCCTTATCTTGTTGTGCGTGCGGCGCGACTGAAGTCGTGCCCTGTTACAAGGAAGTGCCCGGTTGGACAACAAATGCTCCTCGTTTTGAGTTTTTCCGCAGCCTGCTAGGCTATCGTGTATTGGGGGTGGTCGGGAATGAAGATCAGCGCTCGCAATGTACTTCCGGGGACCGTCGCAAACGTGGTGAAGGGAGCGGTCAACTCCGAAGTCGGTTTGACGCTTCGTGGAGGTGAGACAGTTGTTGCAATCATCACCAATTCCAGTGTCGAATCCCTGGGGCTAAAGGTTGGGAACTCAGCTTATGCGATCATCAAGGCCTCAGAGGTGATGGTGGGAAAGAACCTCGACAATGCCAGGCTCAGCGCCCGCAACATACTCGCCGGGACAATCGCCGAGTTGCAGGATGGAGCTGTGAACAGCGAAGTTGGCATTCGCCTGCCGGGAGGGACCACGCTGATCGCCTCGATCACCAAGGCCAGTGTCAAGGCTTTGGAACTGAAGCCAGGCGACGCGGTGAGTGCGGTGGTGAAGGCGTCCCATGTTCTGGTTGGAGTTTAGAGCACTGTCGGAATTCAAAGCCCCACCGTTTCGAGTTTTTCGGCAGCCCGTATAGCCCCCCTATTGGGGCCTGGGCGCGGGATTGACCTCGATCACTGAAATCCTGGTTAGAGCAGTTTCTGTAATAGTGTAGACTTGCTATTGGCGAGACTCTGCGACAAGTGAATCGATGGCGAAGCCATATGGGGATGACCTGCGCCGTAAATTTCTGTTGGCCTATGATCAAGGCGAGGAAACGCTGGAAGAACTTGCGGATCGTTTCCTGGTGAGCGTTGGCTGGGCGAAGAAGATTTCCGCGCAACGGAAGCGTAATGGGCAGGCCGAGCGGGTACCGCATCAACCGGGGCGTAAGTGGCGGGCCGGTGCCGAAACGCAGCGTCAGGTAATGGATTGGGTGGTATCGAAGCCCGATCTGACGCTGGCTCAACTGCAGGCCAAGTTGCACAGCGAGTCGGGCATTTCGCTTAGCCTGGGGCGGATCTGGCATTTGTTGAAAAAGTTGGGTCTGCGGCTGAAAAAAAGTCACTCCACGCGGTCGAGCGGGACACCGAAGCCAACCGCAAGCGACGCGAAGAGTTCGCGGCGCGTCTCCAGTCGATCACACCGGAGCGGCTGATTTTCCTGGACGAGAGCGGTGTCACTACCTCGATGACGCGGCTCTACGCGCGAGGCACGGGAGGCAGACGCATCCATGAGGCGACGCCTGGCGGCCATTGGAAAATCATGACGATTCTGGGCGCCATGAGCCTGAGCGGCATGATCGCAACGATGACCATCGAGGAGCCCACCGACAGCGATATTTTCCTCGCCTACGTCGAACATCTGCTGTGCCCGGTACTGAAGTCCGGCGACGTTGTGGTGATGGACAACCTGAGCGCGCACAAGGTGCCCGCGGTGCGCGAATGGATCGAAAAAGCAGGTGCGGAGGTGCTCTATCTGCCGCCCTATTCTCCCGATCTGAACCCTATCGAAAAGGCTTGGGCAAAACTCAAACAAATGCTTCGCGCGGCCAAAGCACGAACCAAAGAAACACTGGATCAGGCCATAACCGAGGCTCTGCCGTGCATCACTCCCGCCAATGCGCAGGCCTGGTTCGGACTCGCAATTAACGGTCTACAGGAAAACAGAAAATGCTCTAGATTCCTGACCCATCGAGCTGGGCGCTTTTCTTCCGTCGAGACCAACTTGAACATTCCGTCCTTGCCGAGCTTTTGCCCATCCACTGCGTCCGCCACGATCACGTCTCCGGTGTGAATGGTCGGGTCAACCTCAGCGAGCGCATAGAGCACGCTGTATTTGTCTGTTCCTTCGGCGATCACGGCAGTCTGGAAAAGTTTTCCATGCACTTTTTCTCCCTGGGGTACGCCTGCCCTATTCAGCAAATCCGACAATGGAACGCCCGAGTACTTCTCGCTGGCCTCGGTGTGAGCGTTATAAACCGACACGGTCTTATGGGGCATCGCGCCGATTGCATCGGGCGTGAGGGTGATCGATTTGCCGTCGAGACCCGTGATCGTCAACTCGGTGGACGGTACTGTCGGCCCGGAGTGGTCCATTATCTGAGCCGAGCTGGCCGGTCCGCTGAGGCTGAGAGCGAAAGCCGCAGTTGTGATCGCGACAGACAGGAGAAACGAGCTCATCTTTTTCATGCGCCCATTCTAGCTCGCAACGTGAGCATTCTCGGTGGATAGTTAGCAGCCTGCGGCAGAAGGCAAATAGTCTGAAAAACCTTCCCGCAGCGGCTAAAGCCGCGTTGATGATGGGGCTTACGGCACGACTGAAGTCGTGCCCTTTCAAAACGGGACTTTTACCACCTGCTGTGAGGCATTGCGTATCGCAGGCTGTGAGGCATGGGGAGTAATTCGGATTTAGCACTCTTCAGGCTGATGTGCCGATTCTGAAAAGGCTCAAGCCTCTGAGGTCTACCGAGAGTTTGGCGTTCACAAGGGAAAGATAAAAAGACGCGATTAATAGAACAGGTATTTGCGCCAGCGGTCGTCGCCGCGGCCGAGCATGCGCATGATCTGCCGGCTGGTATGAAGCGAAAATGGGCGCGGCTCGCGCTGCAGAACCATGTCATTGATCTCGTTGAGCATGCGATTGCCTTTGCGCCGATTGCATGCGTGGCAGCAGGCAACCAGGTTTTCCCAGGTGGAGTTGCCGCCGCGCGAACGCGGAACCACGTGGTCCAGCGTGAGCTCGCCGGACGGCAGCACAACGCCACAATACTGACAGGAGTTGCGGTCGCGCAGCAGGATGTTCTTGCGCGAGAGGGCGCGCGTCTGGTGCGGGATGCGCCGATATTCGAGCAAGCGGATCACGGAGGGCATGGCGATGCGGCTGCGTTGGGCGTGGAGGGTGAGTCCGTGCTCCTCTTCGGTGCGGGCAATGCCTTTGAGCACCAGCACCAGGGCACGCCGCGCGCCGCAGATGTTGATCGGCTCATAGGAAGCATTGAGCACTAACACCGGCATCTGCAAAATATGGCTGGGTTGAACGCTGTGCTGCCCGGCCGCATGTTCGCTCGCGAGCGCAGCGGCTCGGGCAATCGATTTCTGCTTTCGTGCATGAATCATAGCTTTTCCCAGCGACATTCTTTTTGCCTCATTTAAAAAGATCGTCGGTTCTGTGAGTACGCGCTTGCCGGTTGAAGGTGCGTTCCTGGCCCGGAATCGAGTGAGGAATGGGTTAATACGCCATGGTTGTCTGTGTCCTGACTCATGTCTACTGCGCTGTGGGTTGCGGCGAAGCCAAAGCGATGCGAATTGGTCATGCGTGCCCTTGCCAGTGTGGCAACCCAAACTGTCTCCGCCCCTGCACTGACAAGCGCCTGCGCCGCGGCGCGGACAGTTGCGCCGGTGGTGAGAATGTCGTCGATGATCAGAACGTGTTTGCCATTGACAGCCTCGGGCTCGGAAACACGAAACGCGCCGCGTACGTTGAGCCGTCGCTGACGCGGTGTCAGGCCGGCTTGGCTGTCTGTATCGCGACAGCGCGTGAGGAACCCCGAGGTCAGCGCAAGTTGCCACGCCGGGTGAGTCTTGCGGAGAGATGCAAGCGCACAGGCGGCCAGCATCCGCGCCTGGTTGAAACCGCGCCCCGCCTGCTTCGACGGGTGAAGCGGCACTGGAACCACCAGCATCGCGGCAGGAGCAGTGTCGGCCAGTTGCACGATGGCATGTGCCAGCAATCGGCCGAGCCTGTTGGAGGCGGGGCGCAGACCGCCGTATTTCAGCGCATGAATGGCATCCTTCATGCGCCCTTCATACGGTCCATAGGCAACTGCCCGCATATAGGGGGGCGGAGCCAGGCGGCACGTTCGGCAGAGAGACGCAACTCCGGCCGCAGACTCGACCGTGTCGCCGCACCGCGAACACACTGCGCCGCTCTGGAGCGGGATCTCGATCCAGCAGGCATCACAAATTGGCACGAGAGAGAGGTGCGGCAGAGGGGAGCCGCAAAGAGAGCATGAAGCAGGCAGGAGGCTACAACTGAGAGCATCCATGGGACTTCGAAGCACACGGGCCACGGCGCGCCAACGGGATGTCTCCGATGGTGGAACGTCGCACGTCAGTGAACCGTAGTCCCTGCGGAAGACGCACCTCACTTCGGCGGATGGTGAAGCTGAAGAAAAAGACCGCCGTGTTGCCCTTTAAGTATACCTATACCGGGTCTTGCGCTCTATGGCAAATGAACAGTCGGTCAAGTCTTCGAAAGCGCCGCAGTTCTAAGAAAACGCCGGCGGAGGGGATATCCCGTCCGCCGGCTTCGTGCTTTAAAGGAATCTCAGTGACGCCACGAGTCAGTTAGTGACGGTTCACTGTCTGCCTGACGAAGGATTTCTGGTTGCCTCGTCATGCCGAATGGCTTCCTCCTTTTCGTTGTTTTTTCTGGCTTCATCTTGCGCGTTGCGAGCCGCGTCTTTCATGTTGCCCCAGGTTTTCTCGACCTTGCCCTTCACCTGTTGCGCTGCGCCCTCAGCCTGCGATTGCGTATCCCCGGTCCATTCGCCGACCTGGCGCTTGACACGTCCCGCTGCATCATCGATCGTACCTTTTACTCTATCCTTATCCATGAATCCACCTCCGTGGTTGGAATTGATCAATGCGCCAAAGCATCGTCTTTTATAAGGTCGATCTACGCCTCAGCGCAGGGTTTCGGCCGGCTCTCGCCCTATTAATAACCGGCCTGCTAAATAACCGGCCTGCGTCCCGATATAAGTTGTATAAGCAACACCACGAGCGCCAGGACAAGGAGCAGGTGAATGAAGCCACCGAGTGTATAGGTTGTTACAACTCCCAGCAGCCACAAGACCAGGAGGATAACAAAGATTGTCCATAACATCGCTCACCTCCAAGTTGAAGCAAGTTTGAGATTATAACTACTCTCTACCCGAAATTAGAGCGTCGGCGTGAATTAAAGGTTGTTTCGGATTACAAAGATTAGCAGCAGCGAAGACGATTGCATAGGTGGGTCACGGGAAGATTTCTAATCGATACATATTGAATGCATGGAGATCAGGCGGCTGGCCTGGTGCAGGATACATCTCTGGAAATTGTGCGACGGGTGATATTTTTGAGGCTTCCGTTCTCCACGCCTCAATTAAGTTGCATCCAATAGAGCTACGAGGAGAGAATATGCTGCTGATCATTATTCTCATTATCTTGATTTTCGGGTTCGGATATGGAGGCTACCGGGCAGGCCCAGGGATTGGTTACTACGGCGGGGGCGGGCTCAGCCTGATTCTTCTGATTGTGCTGATTTTGCTGCTGCTGAGAGTTTTCTGACACGCACATCGCGCTTGCGGGTTGGAGCCATGCTCCACAAAAATGGTGGGCTGCATTGCAGCCCACCGAGAGTGATTATTCCCGATCGGCAGCAGCATGCGTGCTTTGCTGCCGTCGCGCCTGCGTTCTATATGAGATTTTAAATATGATTTTTTCTATAGTTATAGCTTCTTATTTCGCTCGCAGACTTATTGCCAGCGAAATCCGGCGCTTCGCAGAAGATCGACTTCCATTGTCAGCGTGGCTGTGAAAAGGGCAAGAGCAACCACCGCAATGGTGACACGGGGAAAACGCTCTGGAAGAGTCATACGAGCTGTGGCTGCGCGCCCAAATAGCTCCTCAGGAACGCAATTGGTTTGATCTGCCGCCTTAACCGCAGGATCGATGTGAACCGCTTTCCAACTCGATTTGCCTGTCTGCACAAGATTGAAATATTGCTGCGTCGTCGCCATAAAGACCTCGTTTCCACTTCAATGCTCAACTTCGTTGAACGCCTCGCAGACGTCCGAGAGAGACAGTTCTCGATCAGTTGATGAATTAGAAGTTACCCTTTTGATTATCCAGGAACAATGACGCAAAGGTGGGCACTGACCAGCTTTTCACCACCACCTTAGATACTCGTAAAAAGCGCGATGAAGTAACCCATGCAGGTTACCGATGAGCTGTTTAGAAGTGACTTGCCTTTCGACTCGTCGAGCGGGTTCGGCGACTGATTTCGTCGGGAAAATTATGTAACTCACGGCTATCTGGTCTGATTTTTGAGTTTTAGAGTTGTTATTGTTTCGTTGTGGCAATTTATGACCAAAGTCTGGAATAGAGTTACCGATGGACGAGTGATCATTCATGGCACTGCCCCGGACCGGGCCCAGATTACTTCACTGGCTCTGTGGAATTCGAGGCCACAGCAGAGAGTTTGATCAATATTTACGAAGCGAGGAATGGTATGCGAAGTCCATGGGAGGTAGATTCTCGAGTGGAAAACGGGCTTCCTCAAGTTCGTCGCACAGTTTCAGATCCCCAACCGCAGATCCTTCGATTGCGATCGGCGCAAAGAGCGCGCCAATCTCCGCTCAGGATGACATAAGTCGCAAAGAGCAACCGCAGATCCTTCGACTTCGTTTGGCCGAAAAGCCGGCCAAACTACGCTCAGGATGACAGATCAGTTCTGATGCGAACTTTAGAAACAGGACACCAGAAGCTGTCTCATAAATGGTCTAGCACCGCGAAAGGCGTCCCTCAGGGGCTAAAGCCCGGCGATTTATGCGACGTTTGCGGCACGACTAAAGTCGTGCCCTTTTACAAAGCCATTTATGAGACAGGTTCTAGGACGGAAAGAGAGAGCCGGAGGAGGTTTGCAGCGAAGTCATACGCGGACGACGCCGCGGGACCTGTGGCTGAGGTGAAGAAAGCAATCCTGCGATTTCGCGCAACTCGGCGCGGGCAGCGCCAATGGTCGCGGCAATCGATTCAAGCTGATGACCGGTTGCGGCGGTAGCGAGGGGCAAACGCGGCTGCGGCTCGGGCCGGCGCGCCTGTCCGATGGCGTGACGTGCTCCGGACAAGGTATAGCCCTCGCCATGCACCAGGCGCTTGATCTCGAGAGCCACTTCCACATCGCGCCTGCGATAGAGCCGCTGGCCGGTCCCGCTCTTGTTGGGCTTCAGTTGTGGAAACTGGGTTTCCCAGAATCGCAGGACATAGGTTTCGACTTTACAAATACGTGCGACATCGCCAATTTTGAAGTAAAGGCGGTCGGGGATGGACGGTGGTTCCTGGACGCGCTTCCGGGAGAGTTGCGAGGCCATAGCGTAGACGAGGAGCGCAAGTCATCTTTCTGACATGTGCGTTGCTCTAAACGCAGTATAGGCCACTGATTGCACTCTTTGTGAAGCAAAATCTAAGAAAATGCCCATCTTTTCTCACGGTCAAGTTGATGAGGAGCAAGAGGCCGGCAAACATAACCTGCTTCGGGGCTATGATTCTTCACTCACCAGCGGGCGCGTAACGGGAGTTCGAGCGGACGAGTGTTGCGGTGCGGCGCGTAAATACTGGATTGGCCAGCTTGCCGGCACCTCCAGTGTTGACGCTGCGTGGAGCGGCCAATAAGGATCGCGGAGCATGGCGCGCGCCATAAAGACCATATCCGCCTTTTCCCCTGACACAATCTCGTTGGCCTGGCTGGGCTCTGTAATCATGCCTACCGCTGCTGTAGGAATGCCGGCTTCATTGCGGATTCGGGCAGCAAGAGGCACCTGATAGCCGGGACCAAGGGGAATGCGCGCGTTGGGTACTTGTCCGCCGGAGGAGACGTCGACAAGATCGACGCCGCGTTCGCGGAAAGGAACAGCGAGTGCGACGGATTCATCGATGGTCCAGCCGCCTTCGGCCCAGTCCGTAGCGGAGATGCGAAAGAACAACGGCAAATGCTCGGGCCAAACGGCGCGAACGGCGTCAACCACTTCAAGAGCCAGCCGGGTGCGGTTTTCGAAGCTGCCGCCATAGGCATCGGTGCGCTGGTTGGCTAGCGGCGACAGGAACTCATGAATCAGATATCCGTGCGCGCCGTGAATCTCGACAAAATCAAAACCGGCCGCGTCAGCCCGCTTGGCGGCATCGGCAAATGCGCGGATGACGTCCGAAATTCCAGCCTTGTCCAGTGCTTTTGGTACGGCGTAGTTGGGGCCAAAGGCCAGGGCGCTCGGCGCGACCGGTTGCCAGCCGCCCTCTTCTGGAAGGAGCACTCGCTCGCCGTGGAAGGGAGGCGTCATGCCGCCCTTGCGGCCCGCGTGGGCAAGCTGAATCCCGGCTCGCGCACCCTGCGAGTGGATGAAGCGCGCAATGCGCTCCAGTTCGGGAATGTGAGCGTCTTTCCATATCCCCAGATCGGCTGAAGAAATGCGCCCTTCGGGCAGCACGGCGGAAGCTTCAAGCGTGACCAGGGCGGCGCCGCCCTGCGCTCTGCCGCCAAGGTGGACCAGGTGCCAGTCATTGGCGAAGCCGTCCTGGGACGAGTACTGGCACATGGGCGAGACGCCGATGCGGTTAGCAAAATTGACAGAACGAAGTCGAAATGGCGAAAAAAGAGGATAGCTCATTGGAGATTTGTCCGATCCGCGGCATGAATGATGAAAAGTGCCTGCTTAAATGGATGAATCAAAGCGTCAACGGATGCAAACCCAGGTCCCTAGGCGGTTGCGGAAGAAGTGGAGCCCGCCGGCAAATCAACTGCCGCTGGGCGAATCGATTGCCTCCAGCATGGTCGAAATGAGTGCCAAAGGCAGCCCGACCACATTGAAGTAACAGCCTTCGATGCGCGGAATCCAACGGGCCGCTCGACCCTGGATGGCATAGGCTCCGGCTTTGTCCATGGGCTCTCCGGTGGCAACATAGGCAGCGATTTCCTCGTCGGACAAAGCGAGAAATCGTACCCCGGTCACCTCCGCGGCAACTTCGACGCCTTTTGTGGTCACCAGAGCGACCCCGGTGATTACCTGGTGCGTATGGCCTGAGAGCAGGCGCAGCATGCGCGCGGCATCGGCAGCGTCTTCCGGCTTGCCCAGAATTTGCCCGTCGAGCGTCACAGTCGTATCCGCGCCCAGAACGATCGCATCCGGGTTGCGTAGCTCGTCGAAGACCACCTGTGCCTTTTCGCGCGCCAGGCGCACCACGTATGCGATGGGGTCTTCGTCCGTCAGAGGGTCCTCGGAAATGTGCGCGGGATGGACCTCAAAAACGAAGCTAGCCTGCGAAAGCAATTCGCGGCGCCGAGGTGATGCTGAGGCCAGAATCAGAGTTTGCATAGCTACTTTCCTAGGGTATCTCCTGTGGGGCCGACAGGCCGCAAAAGTAAGCGTGTCGCGAATCTGAACTGCATGTAAGATCAAGAACGCCATGATCTTTTCTGACCTCGCCCTTTCGAGACGATTGGAAAATGCGGAGGGCTATGCTTGCGCACAGTTCGCCGAGGTGCGCCGCCGCCGCTTTCCCGACAGTGATTCGGAGTGGAGGAAGTGTGCGGGTGCAACGGTCGTTTTCGATGGCATCGACTCTCCGACGACGCAGACATTTGGGCTGGGACTCTTCGAGGAATTGAGCGCCTCGGCACTGGAAGAGATCGAGAGCTTCTTTTTTGAGCGTGGCACGTCGGCTTTGCACGAAGTGAGTCCAATGGCGGGAGCGGACACGCTCGACCTGCTCTGCGCTCGAAATTACAGGCCGTTTGAAATCAGTAACGTTCTTTATCGCAAGGTGGAGAAGCCCGACTCAAAGATCGCCAGCCCAATTCGTGTCCGCATCGCCGAGCCGGAAGAGGCGCAGTTGTGGAGCAGTGTGAATGCGCGAGGCTGGACGCACGAACATCCTGAACTGGCGTCTTTTGTCGAAGATGCCGGCGTTCTGTGCATGGCTCGCGAACAGAGCCCATGCTTCCTGGGCGAGTTTGATGGCAGGGCTGCCGCCGCGGGTGTGCTTTGCCTGCACGAGGGTGTTGCCTTGTTTGGCGGCTCCGCGACGGTTCCAGAATTGCGCGGCCGTGGGCTGCAGGCAGCGCTGCTGCAGGAACGAATGCGCTACGCCTTTGAGGCCGGCTGCGACCTGGCCATGATGGTTGCCGAAGCGGGAAGCAACTCGCAGCGTAACGCAGAACGGAAAGGTTTTCGCGTGGCCTACACTCGCTTGAAGTGGCGATTGCCGCTGCCGGAAGACGATTTCTAGTACCACGACCGCACAGATATGCGGTTGCCCCAGGTTCGTGTGGCGTTTTGTCGCCCAAGGGAAGTCGGTCTGCGTTTTTGCTTTCCCACCCTGGCGACAGAAACAAAAGCATGGCCAGGATTGGGGCACCCGGCCGCTTTCGGTACGACTGAAATCCTCAGGGGTTAAAACCCCAAGTCTTGTGGCGGCATTCGGCACGACTAAAGTCGTGCCCTGTTACAAATCATGAGTTCTTGCGCAGGCTGTGAAGTCGTGCCCTTTCACGTGGCGGGATTTTGAAGTCTCGCCTCTTCACAAAGCGGAAATTAAAACAGGCTTTAGACCTTCAGTCCAACGTGCAGGCCCGAGGGCGTTGCGATTCCCCAGGCCATTGCGGGCGTGTTGTGCGCCAAGCCAAAGCGCCCATCGGGACCAAGCAGTATGATCCCGCCATGCCCGCCGAGGCGGTTGTAGAGATACGATATCGCCTCGCGCGCAACGATCTCAGGCGCGGTGCCGTCGGCCACCCGGTCTGTGGCCCATTTGCCCAGCACCAGCTTCATGATGGGCTCGCCCCAGCCGGTGAGTGAAACGGCAGCGGAAAGATTGTCCGCATAACAGCCGCATCCGATCAGCGACGAGTCGCCGACACGCCCAGGAGTCTTGTTCAGTGTGCCCCCGGTAGAAGTGGCGGCAGCCAGATCTCCCTGCGCATCGAGTGCGACGGCGCCCACCGTATCGTGCGAGTCCATCTCAAGCGCAATGGCGGTCTCCGGATCTTTATCGTCCTGCATTCCAGAAAAAGTCTGGTCGGAAAGGCCCGCCTTTTCCCGGGCCTGCGCCTGTCGAAGACGTTCGCGCTCGCGGTCGAGAACCAGTTCAGAATTTTCGATGAGGGCCATGCCGTGCGCCTGGGCAAACTGCTCCGCGCCCGCTCCGACAATATAGACATGCGGGCTCTTCTCGAGAACCAGTCGCGCAGCCCGGATGGGATTGCGCAAGTGCTCGACGCATGCCACGCCGCCTGCCTTCATCCGGCCCCCGTCCATCAGCAGCGCATCCAGTTGCACGCGGCCGTCGGAGGTAAGAAAGCTGCCCCGCCCGGCATCGAAGGCAGGATCGTCTTCGAGAATCGTTACCGCTGCCTCAACCGCGTCAAGGGCCGACCCGCCGCGTGACAGGATTGCATAACCTCTCTCGAGCGCTTCGCGAACGCCGGTTTCATGCGCCTGCGCGGCGTCATTGGGAATCGCCCATGCTCCGCCATGGACCAGAAGAGTGGGATCTCGCTTGGCTGGGGTTGTCACTTAGTTATCGTATTGCATAAGGCCGCAACCCCCGCCGTTCGAGGTTCGGCAGGAGCTCGGATCGCTCCTGAATAGCAGTCTGCGCTCGCGTGTCAAGAGACGTGTGCAATTTGATTCCAGTTAAATTATTGAAAACAAATGACGGATGCACGGCAATTCCATTGCGTCCAATTTAGTCGATATTGGTTACGCTTGATACATCCCTGGCGAAATAGGTGAATCAACGAGAGCGTGTGAGTCTCTCTGACCTCTTTTGCCGGAATTCTTCCAGAAACTAGTCATCGCACCGAAGAGGTTGAAAGCAGTCTTTAAAAAGGCGCGGTAACTCATGGCTTTCAATTCATGTGCAGGAACACGTGCATGGAGGCCACAACCGGTTATTGGAATCTTTGAACACAAATCACCGTCAGGTTCAGTTCGAATCGTACTGACGGGCTGGTTGCAAGCGAACGACTGCCTTGCAACGAACACCGAAAAGGATGAGACACAAATGAAGCTCGCGAACAGAGGGTGGTTTCTCGCCGGCAAGTGGATGGGAGTTTGTCTGATTGGGCTCTTATGTGCGTCGATCAGCGACGCGCAGGCATTCAGCACAACAACAGTTCAGGGCACCGTCTATCTGGCAAATGGAACTCCCGGTGCGGGAACCCTGCAACTGAGCTGGCCGGCGTTTACAACGGCCAATAATCAGTCCGTTGCGGCCGGGCGCACCATTGTGACCATCGGCGCGGACGGCTTTGTGAGCGTGAACCTCGCGCCTAACGTGGGTGCCATGCCGGGCGGTCTCTACTATACGGCTGTTTATTACATGAGCGACGGCACAACCAGCACCGAGTATTGGGTCGTTCCGGCAGCCGCGCAGGCAACGATCGCCCAAGTGCGTGCGCAGGTAATGCCCTCGGCACAGGCCGTTCACGCCGTAAACAAAGCCTATGTAGACCAAGCCATTCAATCGCTTTCACAAAGCTATCTTGCGCCCTCGGGCGGTACCTTGAGCGGCCCTCTCTTTCTCAACGGAGATCCCACGCAGGCCATGCAGGCCGCAGACAAGCACTATGTGGATTCACAGTTCAACCTGGCGGTGCCCGTGACGGGCGCCAGCATGACTGGCCCTTTGACGAGCGTCAAACTGGGAGCCGACTGGCAGGCTGACAAATTTGCCGGAGCCGACTTCGGAGCCAGGCTGCAGGCGTGTCTCGCCGCGGTGAGCGCCGTGAATGGCGGTGTGTGCGATGCGCGCAACTTTACCGGCAACCAATCCATGGCGTCGAATCTGACCATCTCCACAGCGAACACGACGGTGATGCTTCCCTGCGCAACCATTTCCACTGCAAGCCAGGTCATCGTTACTGCGGGAACACGAAATGTGTCACTGCGGGGATGTGCCTTGCGCGGCGCGAGCAATGCAAGCGGCAGCCAGGGCGGTACCGTATTTCTGTATTCAGGGACAGGCCCCATGGTCCAGGTAGGCGATCCCACCTATGCGGCAGACACGCTTGGCTTCCACCTCGATAACGTTGTGATCAATACCACTGCCGCGGCCGGCTCGACTGCACAAGCGCTTGCTGCGTATCGCACCCAGGAGTTGGATCTCCAGAGCCTGTACCTTCTAGGTAACTCGAATCAAACCGGGATGACGCTTGATGGCACCGGCAACTATACCGGTGGCACTTTCTACGACAACGCGTTCAACGGTTTTCAAACCGCGGTCAACGCAATTGGACATCAAATATCGAACTCCGCCACGACAGACTGGTTGAATGCCAGTACGTTAGTGCGCCTGCACATCGATTGCCCGACCAACAACGGAAACCCGATCAGTGGAACGTACGGCATTAACCTGCAGCAGGGCGACGGAAACACGTTCACCGGTGGCGATGTGGAGGGATGCGACACGGCGCTGCACCTGGGACCAAACGCGCAAAACAACACGATTGTCGGCTTGCGCAATGAGAATTCGAATAGCCAGGTCGTTGCAGACAGCGGCAGTTCTTATAACAATTGGATCACCGGTGGAACCATGTTCACGGGGAAACTGACGGACAGCGGCACGCGCAACAGTTTCCTCGACACGTTTCACCGCAGCTTCAACGGGATGAATGGAGACTGGTACGGCAGCCAGCAGGATGCAACCGTAACCAACCATTACCGCGTGGGAATCGGCGCGGGAAACGAGCGGGGCCTGCTCGACCGCTTCCAGACGGATAGCGGTTACAGGTGGACGACCGGTTTGAGTGATGCCACAGCCGGCGAGCAGTTCTACCAGGTTCTCGATGAGTTGAACAACGTCTATCGTCTCTCCATCGGCCAATACAACACGGGTCAGCCAAGCACCAACAATCAGACCGTCATCAATGCCGCCGGAACGGGTGCTGTTGTGCTGAATGGATCAAACAACTCCGGCACGGGCGGCGTCGTCATCGGATCAGGCGGGGCCGCAGAGACGACAGTAGCCACAATCAACAATTCAGGAAACGCTCAGTTCAACGGGACCTTGCAAGTTGGCGGCCCATCCACGTTCATCGGCTCGGCCACGGTGCGGAATCAAGCTGATGCAGAAATCGATGCATTTCTATGGGCCGGTGCAACGGCGAATCAGAAAGAATCGCTGACCTACAAGGACTATACGGGTGCAAGCCAGTGGTACATGGTCAAAGACGCAAGCAATAACTGGGCGCTCAACTCCGCCACTGGGGGGCTCGACAGCATCAAAGCTTACCAAAGCACAAACAGCGGCGACACCTATATCAATGCGTCCAATTCGTCGGGAGTGGTACGGGTCAATTATGAAGCCGGCGCCGGAACAGGATTCAATATCTACGGTGGCAACAGCGGCACGTTATATGCGGGCTTTACAGGGACGACTTCGATCAAGTTTCCAGGACTCGCAGCAGGCAGCGGCCATAACTGCCTGCAGATCGACAACTCGGGATACATCACCAACACAGGATCAGCCTGCGGCTCAGGGAACGGCAGCGGCACAGTCAACAGCGGTGCTACGGGACAGATCGCCTATTACAACGGTACTGGTACGGCCCTGAGCGGCATGAGCGCGGTACCTGTTTCCGCGGGCGGTACCGGAGCAACCTCGGCCGGCAATGCACTTGCCTCACTGGGGGCGGCATCATTGGTCTCGGCCGCCACACAGACGTTTGCAGGCCCTATCAACTTCGGAAACCCCACCGCAGCATCGGCGTCCCTTGCCAATCTCGGCGGCCAGGCTGCAATCTCCGGCCTCGCATCGGATGGCTCCAATGGGATTGCGGTCGCAGGCAAAGTCACCGCCGTAACAGCAAGCGCGAGCGTAAACGGCACGCTTAATGTAGCCGCTGCGCCTTATAACGCGGTCAGCGATGCGCTTTCGGTTTCAGATGGGTCGATGAGCAGCGGCTTGACTACGCTTACCAGTGCGACCGGCAAGTTTACCGCGGCCGCAGTGGGTAAGCTCGCCTCAGTGCAATACGCCGGCGGAACTGCAGGCTCCAATCAGCCGCTGGTCACTACCATCGTGGCCTATGTGTCGCCAACACAGGTGACGCTGGCCAGCCCGGCGCTGCAAGCGGTTTCCGCGGCGGGAGTGATATGGGGTACAGATGACAGTGCGGCATTCAACGCATGGGCGGCCGCACTTGGCCCTGGCAGGTCTGGTCTTATTCCGAATGGCCAGTACATTTACAACGTGCAGCAGGGCGCGCAGACCATGACTCTGGGATCAAACACTGCGATCACAATGGATCGGACCGGCACCCTGTTTGTAGTTGGTTACAAGTTGAACATGACCAGTGGAGGCACCCCGTTCACCTTAGCCGGCTCGAATATTCAACTGCTGAATATGAACGTGAGCGGCGAATGGATCAATACTGCGACCACAACCGGGATCCCAGGGTTAGGCGGTTTGTACGTTTTTCACCCGAGCACGGCCATTAACAACATTCGAGTGACTGATGGGATCTTTATGAACCTGGCGGTGACTGTTTTCGCTGACGGCAATAACACAGATTCAAATTTGGTTTTTGACCGCAACCTGGTACAGAACGATGAGCAAGAGGCTGTCAACGTAAACACAGCGAACTCGAGCATCTCTGAGAACGTTTTTATCAACACCCAGGGAATCGAGGATTCCGGCGCACAGTCCACTTACCGCTATAACAAGTTTTCCAACACGCGCGGCGCCTATGTCATCCAGGTGGGCGGGAACACCGCCGGCTCACCCTACGTTGGTTCGCAGGTGGTGGGAAACATATCCGTCAGCCCGTCCGCAAACACAAGTTGTATCTCCATTGGCGACGCATTCTCCAATGGAATCATCGCCGAGAACAATTGCAGCGGACTGAGCGGCACGGCCATTGGAATCGTCCACTCGTATCAGGGATATGTCCACAGCGACTACAACCTGATTGAAGGAAACACGATTACGGGGAGCTATTCCGGGGGCTGCATCTATATCACCAACGTCACGGGTGACATTCTGCGCAACAATCACGCTTCCGGGGCCGGAACAAACTGCCTGGTGCTTTCAGGTTCCACGGCTATCGACAGCGTGGGGAACAGTTGGGCCGGGGGTACCCACGACATATCGAATGAGGCCTCCACCGTCAGGTCGCAGGACTACCTTGCCGGCACGGGAACCTATGAGGCGTTTGGAACAGGCGCGGCCTATAGTAATGATTCGATTTTCTCTAATAGTTCAGGAGTAACTTACAATTTATCACCCATAATGTCCGGTTACATTCCAAACACCGGGAGTCCTTCCGTGTCCGCGCTGCTGAATCTTACAAATGGGCAAATGAAGTTCAGCAATGGCCGGAATTTCACGGCGAACTGGAACACAACCCAATGGTACATGCAGGATACAAGTTCGGGAAATTACCCGTTCGTGATCAATTACTATTCCCCAAGCGGGCAAGATATCGCCACCTTCTACAACCCAATTGACAACGGCACGGCGACAACGACCAACACGGATGAGCGGGGGAAACTCACCCTGGTAGCCGGCACGGCAAGCTATACCTTCCACCAGGGACCGGGAGCATCGGGTGCGTGGACAACGGCTCCAGTCTGTCACATTCAAGACGACAGTAACTTTTCTCATATTGTGAACACTTCGACATTTACAGAGACAGTTTCGACGCTCACCATCGGCAACACGACCAATACAACGGACACCTACAGCTACATTTGCAAGTTCGGGAACTGAGCGCGGCTTATCCCACCGTATGGCGCTGCGATGGAACGAATTGGGCCGCGGTGGCAGTGTGCGCGGCTGCGATTTGAACGTGACAGTGGTCAGCGCACGCGTGGGGAGCATCACGGCCTCTGTTCGCGTCCGTCGTTTTTGGAGTGGCCCGCATCCGGCGCATCCAGCACCTGGTCGGCGGAGACTGCGCGCAGGTCAGGCGTCGCAAAGAGCAAGGTAGTGGCTGCATCCCCAGTCACCTATTCCGGCGATAACGTGTGAATCATGCAGTGAAAGGGAGAAGGGCACAGCCCGGAGGAAGTCCTGTGATGGAAACAGTAAAGGCGGCCCGTTCAGCGCTGACAATGGAGGATCTCAAGAAACTCGGAAAAACTCTCGATGAGCGCCCGGAGTTGGGAGCCGATAGCGTGGCGATGGACCTTGCTGCGCAATGGTTGCGGGTAAGAACTCGCGCAGGGTCGGTAGCTCCCCTGGGAGCAAACGCGGTGCAGCGGGAGTTCGAGAGGCGACGCGGACCGTGCAACATTGTTCTCAAGGCGCGGCAGGTGGGTTTGACAACCTGGGCCGCCGCACGCTTTTTCCTGAAGACGATCACCCATCCCGGAACACTGACATTGGAGGTAGCGCATACACAGGAAGCCGCCGAAGAAATTTTCCGCATTGTTCACCGGTTTGTCGACTGGATGCCCAAAGAAATGCGGAAGGGCCCGCTGAGAATTTCCCGCTCCAATGTGCGGCAGATCGTATTTCCCGAGCTCGATTCCCAATATCGCGTGGTGTCTGCAGGCGAGAAGAATGCCGGCCGCGGAATGACCGTGCAGAACCTGCATTGTTCCGAACTCGCGCGCTGGCCGGGAGATCCAGCCGAGACGCTGGCCGGGTTGCGTGCGGGGCTGACGCAGGGAGGCGAGTTGATCCTCGAATCGACGCCCGAAGGCGTTGGCGGCTGCTTCCACGAAGAATGGCAGAAGGCAGGCGAAACGGGCCTGGTGCGACATTTCTTCCCATGGTGGATGGAACCGCGGTACCGGGCGTCTCCTGTAGCCGCAGCAACCCTCACCGAGGAGGAGAGCGATCTGATGGAGAGGGAGCACCTCGACCTTGCGCAGATAGGCTTCCGGCGGCAGGTCCGGGCGGGTTTTCGTGGCCTTGCGCGGCAGGAGTACGCAGAGGACAGCGAAAGCTGCTTCAGAGCCAGCGGCGACTCTGTGTTTGAGCTGTCGGCCATTGAAGCGCGTCTCCCCGCGACGCCGCCCGCGATCGAACAGCGCCGTAACGGCGAGTTGGAGATCTGGCTGCCGCCATTGAAAGGCAAAGAATATCTGGTTGCGGTGGATCCGGCGGGTGGCGGCAGCGACGGCGATTACTCGGTTGCCCAGGTATTGGAACTGGAAACGGGAATGCAATGCGCCGAGTTTGCCGCACACATGGGCGGCCTGGAGCTTGCAAAGTCTGTCGCCGCGCTGGCCACCGAATACAACCAGGCGTGGCTGGTGGTCGAGCGGAATAACCACGGCAGCGGTATGCTGGCGCTGGCGGAGACTGTCTGCGGGTACGGCGCATCTACCGTAGCGCGGGCCAGGCGGGTTGGTTGACCAACTCCGTCGCAGGCCGGCCGATGCTTGGCCGGCTTGACGCGGCGTTGGTGGAGCAGCCCGGAACGTTTCATGAGCCGGCGGCTGCTGACCGAGTGTCGAAGCTTTGTGCGCTTGCCCGACGGCAGCACAGGCGCACGCGCGGGCACTCATGACGACTGGGTGATGGCAATGGCGATTGGCCTGCGGGGCGCGGCAGAACTGCTGGGAGAAGCAGGCAGCCGATCGCGAGGGCTGCATTGCGAGCGCCTGAGCGCTTAGAATGCTGATTGAGCAATCAGCGAGAGCGGGGAGACAGGCTTGGCGGTTCTGGCGGTGCAGCATATCCGGCGGATGCGGGGCGGGGCACAAGGCCAGTTGATGCTGGGCGCGGACGGTCATGCGTACGTCGTCAAGTTCCAGAACAATCCGCAGCATATGCGGGTGCTGGCCAATGAGTTTCTGGCTTCGCGTCTCGCGGCGGCGGCGGGACTGACAGCGCCGGAGACCGAGCTGATGGAGGTATCCAGCTGGCTGGTGGAGAATACGCCGGAGCTGGAGATCGACCTGGGGCGGACGCGGGTGCGCTGCCAGCCGGGGTTGCAGTTCGGGTCGCGATTTGTGGGCGGGCTGATGCCCGGACAGGTGGTGGATTATCTGCCCGAAGAGCAACTGGCCGAAGTGCGCAATCTTGGCGAGTTTGCCGGCATTCTGGCGCTGGATAAGTGGACTGGAAACGCCAACGGCCGCCAGGCGGTGTTTGCGCGCAAACAGCGGGAGCACCGCTACCACGCGGTCTTCATCGACTTCGGGTATTGCTTTCACGCCGGGCGAGTGGCAGTTTGAAGATGCGCCGCTGCGCGGGGTTTACTACCGCAACGACGTGTACCGGGAGATCACCGGCTGGGAGTCGTTTGAGCCCTGGCTGACGCGGATCGAGACATGGCGGCCGAGATTGTGTGGGAAGCGGCGAACGAAGTTCCTCCGGAGTGGTACGGCGGCGACCTGAGCGAGATGGAGGCGCTGGTGGAGAAACTGCTCGCGCGCCGCAGCCGGATTCGGGAGTTGATTGAAGCATTTGGGAAGTCGGATCGGAAGCCATTTCCAAATTGGGGCCGAACCGAGAATAGAAACTCCTCAAAGGGATTGGAAGAAGCCGACGGATGGGGAGCGAACTAGCATTGTGGGAAGGGTGATGTAAGAAGGATCGAGCGCCGAGAGATGAGAGAGCGAGAGAGAGCGGATGACCTGCGAGTTTCGGCTGCTTCGGTATGTGCCGGACGCGGTGCGGAACGAGCATGTGCATATTGGCGTCATCCTCCGCGAGCAGGGTAGCCATGAGCCGGCTGAAGTGCGATTTACCCGCGACTGGCGCCGCGTGCGCTGTCTTGACCCCGGCGCGGACACCACGCTTCTCGAGGGGATCGAAAGTGAATTGCGAAGGCGCTTCCAGGCTGAGCCCGACGGCAAACTCATACACCTGCTCGAGGATTCGCTCTCGCTCAATGTGCAGATGACCGAACCCAAAGCCTACCTGGCAGAGAGCCTTCCCGCGGGCATCGAAGAGCTGATGCGGCTTTATGTCGATCCTCCCCCGAGGGACCGTACGCCGCGGTTGAGCGGGCGGGCTGCCATCCACGCCCGGATGCGTACAGAATTCGAACGCGCCGGGGTCTGGGACTTACTCCGCAAGCGCATCGCGGCATCGGAATATACGCGGCCGGGTGATCCACTCCGGATCGACGTCGGCTACCGACCCAATGGAGTCAGCCACGCGGCGGAGCTGTTCACGGGGGCTCCGTTCATCCGCATGTTTCATGCGGTGAGCCTGGAGCCGGGCCTGGAGATGGCCAAGGTACTGGCCTTTTCGGCGGCCAGTTTGCGGGCCGGTGTGGAGCGAGTTGAGAAGGCCGGCCTTGAGTTGACTGCGGTGATTGAACCGGCAGCCAGGGTGGGCGCGACGGATGAAGAGCCGGAAAAGCTGGCGGTCTACCGTTTTGGCGTGGAAACCATGGAAGAGCACCAGATCCGTGTCCTTACCACATCGGACCTCGGTCGCGTGGCCGAAACGGCGCGGCGCGAATTGCGGGTATGAAGGTCAAGGTTCAAGGGTGACCCTCCGGCGTTCAAATCACCGGCTAAGTCACAAGTTATAAGTAACTTATTCCGGATTAGATTTTAGATGAGCCGGTTGCAGATAATTTCCTGCCCGCAGAGTAGGATCATAACTGTTGATGCAGAGAGAAGTTCGAAGCTTCGTGACCGATCACTAACAAGAGATCGCTGGCAATGGGAATAACGAGGCATGGTCCCGATGGGATCATGCCTCGTCTTTTTTGAGAGAAAAGGAAGGTGCGCGTGAAGGTAGCTGAACGGTTGCAGGAGATATGGAGGCAAGCCGCCGGTCAGGGCCGCAGGGTCCGGCAGGGGGCGAAGTTGGATGCAGCGGCCGATGCGGAACGCAAGACACTGGCGTTGCCGGCGATCTTGAGTCCGGCGCAGTTTCCCGGGCGCTTGTTGCCCAAGCCCACGCCCATGAACCTGCGCAGGTTTGCGGAGACGCCGGTCGTGCGCCGCGCAATCAACGTCATCAAGGACCGTATCGCCGCGATGGATTGGCAGGTGCGGGTTCGGCGCGGGGTTCAACCGGAAGAGATAGAGAACGTCGGCAATAAACTCATGGCATTGAGGCGCACGCTCGAAGAACCCAATGCCGCGGATAGTTTTCGCACCGTGATCGAGCAGGTGATTGAAGACGCGTTGACCGGCGGCTATGGTGCCATCGAGATGGAGCCCACCGGCGACCGGGAGCGGCCGGCCATGTTGTGGCCCGTCGATGGCGCGTCGATACGGATTAACTCCCGGTGGGATGGGCAGGAAGATACTCCACGGTACGCGCAGGCATTGCCCGGCCAGCTGGATTCGAGTGCCGTGGAGTTATGCGATAACCAGCTCATCTATCTGCGAATGAATCCCCGCAGTTATACGCCCTTCGGTCTTGGGCCGCTGGAAGTGGCATTCGAAACGGTGAACCAGTTCATGAGTGCCCACCGCTTCGCGGGCAAGCTGGCGGCTAACTCGGTGGCTCAATATGCATTGTGGCTCAACGAGGCGACCCCCGCGCAGCATGACCGGCTCATCCGCTGGTGGCAGGACGAAATTGAAGGAACTGGTCGCGTGCCGCTGATCTCCACCGAGCAGAAGCCGGAGGTATTGCGGTTCGCGCAGGGCACGGACGCGGACCTCCGCCTGGCGTGGCAGGAGTTTCTGATCCGCATGGTGGCCAACGCGTTCGGGTTGCCTCCGCTGCTGCTGGGATTGGAAGGAGATGTGAATCGATCGACAGCCGCGGAACTGGCCGATGAGGCATTTCGCGGCGCGATTCTGCCCCTGGCGCAACTGCTGGCCGGCCACATTACACGTGATCTTTTCGCGAAATGCATCGGCTGGAGGGAATTCGAGTTCGTCTTCAATGACCTGAACGCGCGGGACGAAGAGACAGAGTTGGCTATGCAAGTGCAGTTGCTGCAGGCTGGCGTGTTGACGGTCAACGAAGTGAGAGCCATGCGCGGCTTGGGGCCGCTTGGCCCGGACGGCGCGGTTCAACTGGCGGCCACGGGAACTAATTAGGGAATAGGGACCAGGAAACAGGGACCAGGGAACAGGGACAAGGGAACAGGGACCAGGGACCAGGGACTAGGGACTCGGGACCAGGGTCAAGATTGTTTGTCCCAAGTCCCTGCGCCCCGGTCCCTCGCAGAGCGGAGAGCACATGCGATTGGAAGCGATGGCGGTAAGGTTTCCCCACGTGGACGCACATCCCAACCGGGTGGCGTTTGAAGGGGTATTGACGGTAGTAGACGAGGCCAGCGACAAGGCGCCCGCCGGGGCGCGCGGGCACCGGGTGATCCTAACGCGCGAAGCGTCGGAGAAGGCGCTGCCTTCGCTGCTGGGGATGGCCGTGGACTACCGCCCCGGGTGGGACGGCCACGACGCGCGCCGCAAGATTGGACTGCTGACTGAGGCCGATCTCGCCGGGAACAAACTCGTGGTGCGCGGCTATCTTTACGCACGCGATTTCCCCGAGGTCGCCGAGGCAATTCTGGCCAGGGGGCCGCAGGCGATGGGCATGAGTTACGAACTTGCCGATGCGCGCGTGGAAGACATGCGCGCCGAAGTCTGGAAACTGACCCGCGTCACTTTTACCGGCGCGGCTATCCTGCTGCGAGAGAAAGCAGCGTACCGGGCGACAAGCTTCCGGATGGCGAGTTAGTCAGCATAAGTAACCAAGTCACCTCGTGCTACCGCGACGGAAGAACAACCTACGACCACTGAAGAAAGGAATGGCATGGAAATCGACGAACGAGATTTGGCTGATCGGCTGGGGACCGCAACGGCCCTGCTGGAGAAGACACTGACCTGGCTGGAGGAACGCGGCGCCGCAGCCGCCGCATTGACGGGCGAGGTGGAGAAGATTTCAGCGACTGTTGAGGTAGCCGCGGCGACCCGGCGGGAGGCGGAACTAGCCGAAAAGCTTATGGCCGCCGAACAGGAACTGGCTGAGTTAAAGGCCGCAGCAGCCCACAACGCGTTGAATCCTCTGCGCAAGACAGTGCCCACGGCCACTTCAGAGATGCTGGCCAAGCACGGCATCGGCGACGGACCGGTCGATGTTAGAACACTGGACGCGGCGCTGGTGGGCCTGAGCCTCGAGCAGCGCATCGCGGTCAAGAGTCAGTTGCTGCGGGCAGGAGCAATCGCATAAGGGCAGTTATCAGTTGACAGTTGTCAGTGATCAGCGGCGATCTAAACGGTTGCACATGGGTCCCTGACATCTGACAACCGCAAACTGGTCACTGACAACTGAGTACTGACAACTGAGCACTGACAACTGTTCAGCCCCATGGAGGGGGCAAATGAGCCTATGAACGCATCCTTTGCAGACATTCACGCAGCAGCAGATTTCATCGGGCCCGGCGCCATCGAAGTACCGCTGTACCAGACGGAGATCTTCGACATCTGCCGCCGTTCGAGCCCCTTCGGGCAGCGCATCAAGCAGGTTCCGGCGACCGGCCATCCGTCCCGCTTCTTCGAGGAGACCGCAATTCCGAATCCGGGCTCGGCGGGCTTCGTCAATCCGCGCAGCATCGTGGCGCCGGTAGTGAATCCGACGCGCATTGAGCACAGCGTTCCGCTGAAAGCCATCGTCTCGCAGATCAATTACAACCTTTTCGATGTCGAGCTAGGCAATCAGCAGCAGCAGTTTGCCTATCTCCAGGCAAAGGATCTGGTCGACACTGTGAGCGGCGTCATGGTAACTCACGATGTGGCCCTTTGGAACGGCAACGACACCAGCCTGAGCTCGCCCACCACGACTCAATACATGGGTGCGGTTGCTCAGATCGCAGGCGGCGGAAACACGGCTACGATCGGAACAACCGCTTCGATCGTGGATGGAATCAAGTCGGCCGTGGCGCAGATGGTGGCCAGCAACGGCTTTCAAGTCCGGCCCACGGCTATCTACGCCAACCCGGTGCTTCTTGACCTGATCGACCGCGAGATGAAGACCGAGTTCAACGTGGTGTTGAATACCGATCAGATCACCGGCGGATTCAGAGTGAAGATGCTTTCGACGCAGGCCGGCGATTTGCCTCTGATCCCCGACTGGAGCTTGAGTTATACGGGCGTCCCAGGTTCGGGTACAGCGGTGCTGCCGGCTTACATCGTCACCGAAGATCTGATCGAGTATCACTGGCTCGGGGATCCCACACCGCGTATCTTCCAACTCGGCCTGCCTGGCTCATTGGCCCAACAGTACGTCGCCGTCAAGTTTGGCGCGGTTGTGGTCAAGGGCGCCAACTATGCGCACTACCAGGTCCTGGTCGACCGGTAATCGAAAGCAGCGGGCAGTGACAGTGGTCAGTGAAGAATCATTGACTGGCCACTGATCACTGTGCGCCGGCACTCTCTCTGACCAATGTTCACTGTTCACTGAAAGAAGGAGTCGCAATGGCATATCTGCAGCCAGCGGATTACCCGAACTATGGATTGCCGGCTGGTACAACGGCGGATTGGATCACTGCCGCCACGGCACTTATCAACAGTTACTGCAGACGCCCCGACCTGAACGTGATCCAGTATACAGAGCGTCTGCGCATCACCAGCGGTTCACAAACCGTGCGGCTCACTTATCTGCCGCTGGCCCCTTTGGGAACTGCACCTTCGCCGATCGTCAGCGTCCAGGGCCGCTATGCGAGGCCGCGGCGCGGAGAGATGGTGCACAGCGCGCTCTCAGAGATTGCATGGGCCTTCTCGCTGCCTGGCCAGTGGATTTCTATCGACCCGAGCACGGTGGACTTCGACGAGGCCGACGGGGAGCTGACGCTTCCATGGAATCTGCTCGGACTTCCTTACAACGAAGTGATGGTCACTTATACGGCGGGACTAACCGCGATTGGCGACGATGTAAAAACCGCCTGCGCGCAGATTGTGCGGAATGCGCAGTCCACTCCGGCGCTCAACGCCAGCAAGACCAGGATCGACACGATGCAGATGCAATACTTCTCAAGCTCGCTGCTGGACGAAACTGCTCAGGCATGGTTGCGTCCCTACGTCGCGAACAGGCTGGGGTGAACGATGAGCGATATCACTCCGCGTAACCCCACTGGCGCACCTCAGATGTTAGCCGACGCGCTGTTGCGAAGCGTCGCAGGAGCCGCGGCTATGTTGCGGGTGACCGGCGTCAACACGGATACGAACCAGTCGGAAATGGGCCTGATCCCGACCACCTTTGTGGATGTATGCGTGAGTCCCGTAGTGATGCGAAAGCAGCGGCCAACGTGGCAAGAAGGCGGAGAGCCCAAGTGGGAACTCCTGGTTTCGGCAAGCGGCGTGCAGCAGCAGGTTGGCGCGCTCGACCTGCCATCTGCACAGGCCCTCTTTGCGATGACTCTCGCAGTTACGGTCGCCGGGCAGGACTACTTGATCGAATCGATCGCTGCGAACGAAGTATTCGGCCAGGTGTATCTATACAGGCTGTTATTGCGCGAGGCGCGCCAGCAGACCGTGTAACTAGAAAAGGGTTGTTGTTCTTCAGGAGCACTTACTCCATGCAAAATGCGAAAGACTCGTTCTACATGGCGCTGCGTGCGCGGCTCGCGACCATCAATCCGGATAGAACCATCTTGCTGCGCGGCGCGGTGCGGCCTGGAATCCTGGTGGAAGAGGCGGAAGCCCCATTTGGCCAGCTCCCCAACGACGTCTTTGTGCTGCGCTGGCTGGGGCTCGGAGCCGATCTCGATCTGGCGTCCACACTCGTCGCCGAGGAATGCGAAATCATCTATCAGACGTGCGGAACGAAAAGCTTCGGCGGTCTGGATCGAGGGCGGTCGCTTAGTGCCATGGATGAAGAGTTAGTGGCCATATTACAGCCGTTCTATGCTCCGAAAGTGAACTACACGGCGCAGCCGCCAGCAGCGATGTTGACACAGGTATTTTGGGATGAGCCGGGATTTACGCCGTCTGTCTCCCAGAGGGATCGGTTGAGCCGGTCAGCCAAAGTAATGGTTTACAGCTACCAGGAGCAGGGGGAATAAATGGCAACGAATTGGTTCTTGGCTCCTTCGCCGGTGGCGCGGCGCGTACGGGCATATTTTGCGCCTGTGAATCGCGCAGCACAAACTCCGGTCCTATTTGATCCGGCGGAGCAGGGCGGCTTAAGTCTCAATGCGCCTCCGTCTCCCTGGATCGACCTGGGATGGATCCAGGGGTTTACGCGCAAGCCCGGCAGCAGGACATCGCCGCTCATGACGGGCATCCCAGCCACAGCACTGGAACAGGTTCGCGAGACGCTGGAAGCTCAGGTGGCCTTTGAATTCCTGAGCTGGACCAAGTTAAGCATGGCACTCGCGACCGGCTCGCAGCACATGAATCTGCTTGCCCCTGCCGCTGGCGCAACCGCCTCGGCAGACGGAGCGCAGGCCGTGCCCGCAGTTACTGTGCAGGCCGGATCGACGCCAACAACGATGATGTTAGCTGCGTCGGATGCGGCACAATTTAAAGCCGGCTCGATGATCGCGCTGGACACTGACTACGCGGGGCAAACGGGCTTTGTGGGCTCGCCGGTCTCGGGAGCGTATGTCCGGCAGCCCCTCGCGGACGTGGACTATATCCGGCGGGTTACGTTCAACGTGGCACTTGTATCTCAGGTAACGTCGTCCGGACTTACCCTCGCGTCACCATTACTCGGCGGAGCCCCGCCGGCCGGATCCAAGCTACAAGCTGTAACTGGATTTGTCGACCGAGAAGGCGGGTGCTTCTTCCAGGAGTGGTCGGCTCTCTTCCTGATGCAAGGCAGCCAGGGCGAACGGATCTTCTTTCACTATCCGCGGCTGCAAGCCATGACAGGAGCGGCGGAGGCAGCGGTACCGCTCGGTGGAAATCAAAAGGGTAGCCTGGAGCGAGTCCTGCTCAAAGGCCAGTTCCTGGCATTACCCGTAACGGATCCGCTGGATGGAGAGCGCGTGCTCTGCTATCGGAGTTTTCTGCCCGCGCCGAATGCGCTGATCTAGCTCGGTCCGCGCGCCCGTTTATGTTGCTTCGCCTGAATTCAACATTGCACGTCAGAGAGAACCGATGAAGATTACGATCCAAGGCCAGGACTACACGTCCGCGCTCGATGCTACATATCCATTGACGATTGAGCGCTCGCTGAATGAGCCTTCCATCTGCAGTCTCTGGATCAATATCCCGACTAACTCGGATCTGGCGGTGCCTCTGCGCAACCGATCCCTGACAGTAACCGGTGACGACGGCACGATTTATTTTACCGGCTATCTAGCCGTAAGCCCGCTCCCTGAATATGCGGGAATGGGTCTCGAAGGTCCGCGTTATCGGATCGCTCTTCGAGCGCTGAGTGACGAGATGTTGCTCGATCAATTATCCATGGCGCCGGGCAAAGGAGCGACTGGCCAGACGGCCGGTGCGCTGATGGCATCCCTGGTTACTCGCACGGGTGCCACGAACCTCTCCACGCAAGCGCTGACATTGAATACTCCGGTGAGTAACTTTGTCCCGGCTCCAGGTTCCTCGTGGAGTCAAAGTGCGGGCAAGGTTGCGCTCGATGCCAGAGCGGCCTATCGCGCGGTGAATGGAGCCCTTGCTCTTGTCGCCGTGCCCGGCGCAGTACACGCGCTGAATGAGACCGATGGCAGCCTGAACCTGGCCAGCCTGGCGCTCACTGCGGGCACGAAACGGGCGCTCGCGAACGATATGACTGTCTGCGGCGAGCACGAGCCGGTCGCTTACGTCACGGAGTACTTCCTGGGCGACGGAGTGACCACGCAATTCAATCTCGCCGCGGATCCCTACTTCCCGCCTTCTTCGAAAGCGATCCTCATTCGCGAGCTCTTCAACGAGAGTGCAATCGATCTCCGCGTCTGGGGAAATCCGACAGGACAAACTTACTCCTCCATCGGTGCCGGCGGATTGGCCATGCAAGGCGGCAATGGCATTGACGGCGACACGGTCCTGACATGGATCGATCCGGTCGAGATGGGAGGCACGCTGCTGCTGGAGGCAACGGGAGTCACTCTCTCGCCTGGTAGCACCGGAGTCCTCGCTGGATTCTTTGTCGGCATGATGACCTTGCCCGCATGCATCGCCGGATTTCAGGTCACGTCGCAGCAGGGGAACGGCGCTGTCAGTGTGCAACCAATCGTCCAAGGTACAGCGAATGGGACGACGTATGCGATCAATCCGGCCAACCAATACACCCTTCGCATTCGCGTGCATTGCCCCGAGATCGAGCGAGCTTCCGCGATTTATCGATCTTATGGCGACAGCGGCGCTATTAGTTATGGCGGTCAGTGGAACGTTGCACCGGCGAAGCTTCAGTTTGAGATACAGGAGTTTGTAAACGGTGTGGCCGGTATGCCGGTGACTCTCTACGACGGCGCGATCTCGAGTCTTCCCGGTGCCTGCATGGTGGTGGCAGCGAGCAGCATCAATCTGCATGGGAGCATGCGCACGCTCAGTCTGAGCAATCTCGGCTCGGGTTGGGTCGTGAGCACTCCGGCGACAGGGAGTCCGTGGACACGTCGAGTCGGCTCAACGGCACAGGCGGCTGAATGCCACTTGGAAAGCTCCGGCAAGCTGGTGTTTTACACCGGATTTGCGCCTGCCGTTGGCGAGCAAATTGCGGTTGCTTATCGCACTGTCGGCAGAGCCGTTGGGCGCGCGGTGAACAGCGCGAGTCAGCAATCTCTCGCGCAGGCGGGCCTGCCTTCGGTGGTCACGTGGATCGGCTCGGTCGCGAGCCCTCCTGCGCGCAGTTCTATGGACTGCCGCAACGCAGCTGCAGCCATGGCGCAGGCTGCGGCCAGCGTGAGCGCGTTATGGAGCGGAACCTATAAGGGTTTGCGGGCGAGTTTCGCCACCGATGTCTGGCCAGGTGACGCCCTGCAGTTGCTTGCGCCTTCAACCAGTCTGAATGCACAAGTCGTGGTGCGGACAGTGCAATTGAGTTATCGCGCAAGTTACCCCGACTTAGTCGAATATGTGATCGCATTCGCCAACGACTGGGCCGATGACCTGGCCATCAAGACCAGCGCCACGGTTCCGGCCGATACCTGGCTGCCTGCGCCCGCAGCTCCAACTCTTCTTGCCAATTTAAACGCGCTCGTGGTGACTTCGCTGAATGGACGCACAATCACCATCAATACCGGTGCAACGGCGCCCGCGGGCGGTGGATTTGAAATTAGGCGGCGCGACTTTGCTTTTATGCCGGGAGAGGATCCGGATCTGGTCATGCGCGGCTCGCAGCCGAACCTCACCTTTTCCCGCGCATCAGCGAGCGAAAGGTACTTCATCAGGATGTATGACGGAGCATCACCGCCGAATTACTCGGAACTTTCGGCTGCGGTGTTCATCAATCTGCCATTGGGATCGTGAGCAATGGATCTCTCGGCGAGCAATGGTTCAATGGAGTCCGGCGGATGCGAATGATGAACGAATTCGAAGCCCAGGTGTTGAGCGATCTAAGCGTTTTGAAGGCGCAAATGACTGGGCTGACAGGCGACGGCAACGGCGGCCGTATCGCGGAACTGGAGCGCCGCATGGAGCGGCATGAACAAAATTGGCAGCGCGCTAAAGGATTTCTCGCAGCGGTCAGCGTAGTGTTCGCAGTCATCGAAGTGGCCATGGAGGCGTGGCATCGCCACTGAACCGCTCGTATGTCATGCTCGAGACCAAAGCAGCGCTTCGAAACACAGAGTATTTCCTCGTATAATCAGCCCCATGAACGAAGAGCCGTTGGTTGGCGTGGTAATGGGGAGCAAGAGCGACTACGAAGTGCTCGCGGCGGCTGTCGAGATTCTGCGCGCGCTCAAAATCCCGCATGAAGCACGGGTAGTCAGCGCGCATCGCACGCCCGATCGGCTCTTTCAATACGCCGCGACGGCGCGTGAGCGCGGTTTGCGCGTGATCATTGCCGGAGCCGGCGGCGCGGCGCATCTGCCTGGAATGCTGGCATCCAAAACGCTGGTCCCTGTACTGGGAGTGCCCGTGGTGGCGACGCCATTGAACGGCATGGACTCGCTGCTGTCAATTGTGCAAATGCCCAAGGGCGTACCCGTGGGCACGCTCGCCATCGGCAAACCCGGAGCGGCCAACGCCGCATTGCTGGCGGCGGAAATCCTCGCCACGACCGATGCTGCGCTCTATGAGCGGCTCAGCGCGTGGCGCGCAGCACGCACGCAGGAAGTGCTCGACCAGAAGCTGGATCCGGAGCTTTGCCAGGAGCTTCGGGGGTGATTGCCGATCCTTCAAAAAGCTACGGTACCTCCATCGTTCGCCCCGGCGGCCTGCTGGCGATTTTGGGTGGCGGCCAACTGGGACGCATGATGGCGATGGCCGCGCGCACCATGGGCTATCACGTCCGCGTGATGGACCCCGATCCATTGTGCCCCGCTAGCTACGTCGTAGACGAAACCATTGTGGGTCGCTGGGATGATGTGGCCGCGGCGCGGCGATTGACCACGGGTGCAGACGCGGTGACGCTTGAGATTGAGCAGATTGGCGTGGACGCTCTCTCAGAGGTTGCGGGCATCGCGCCGCTGCGTCCCGGTGTTGAACCCATCCGGATCATTCAGGACAAGACCCTGCAAAAAACCTGGCTCGCGAATGCAGGCTTTCCGGTCGGCGCTTTTCGCGTGGTGCGCAGCGAGGCGGAATTGCGCGAAGCTGTGCGGGCTTTGGGCGGCCGCGTCTTCTTGAAGATTGGGCGGGGCGGTTATGACGGACGCGGACAGGCGCGTATCGGGCTCGATGGTCCGGTCTCTGAAGCGGCGGTCGCTGAGGCATGGAATGCAATTGGCGCGCAGCCCGCAGTGGCCGAGCAGGCGCTCGATCTCGAGTGCGAAATCAGTGTAATGGCCGCGCGCAATCCCGCAGGCGAGGTGCGTAGTTATCCCGCGGCGCGCAATCATCACGAAAATCAAATCCTGGCGTGGAGCGTGCTGCCTGCGGGCGTGCCTGCTGCGATGGAGAAGCGCGCAGAAGCATTGGCCGCTTCAATCATCGCGAAACTCGGCATCGAGGGCTTGCTTTGCGTGGAGTTATTTGTAACTCGCGCAGGTGAACTGCTGGTGAATGAGTTAGCGCCGCGGCCGCACAACAGTTATCACCAGAGCGAGCGAGGATGCGTGACCAGCCAGTTTGAACAGGCCGTCCGCGCCGCGTGCAATTTGCCGCTGGGCGATACCGATTTGATCTCTCCGGCGGCTATTGTCAATCTGCTCGGTGATTTGTGGCTCAAAGGCGAGCCCGACTTCGCCGCGGCTCTTGCCGTTCCCGGCGTGCGGCTGCACTTGTATGAAAAGCACACACCGCGTGCGGGTCGAAAGATGGGCCACTTATCCGCGACAGGGGCTACAGCCGAAGAAGCGCTGCAACGCGTGCTCCAGGCGAAGCAGCGTTTATAGAGATGCGGCTGGATCTCGGCGGCTCAAGAGGCTGCGGAAAAAGGCCAAAATATGGGGAGAATCTCCCAACGTTCCTCAGTGGCTAAAGCCAGGCAATATCTTGTTGCGCTGACGGCACGACTGAAGTCGCGCCCTTTCAAAACGGGACTTTTAGCACAGACGGCCAAAGCCGTGCCCTTTCAAAACCGGCCTTTTACCACAGACTGCTAACTGTGTTCTTCGAGCAGTGCGACAATCTTGTCGGTGTCGTAAACGCACCCGCCCCAGACGCCGCCGCTGGCGTGCACTAAAGCCGCCCACAGCCGCGTATCGTCGGGCAGAGCGGGATGGGGCTGCAGGTCGGAGCGCGGCTCTCGCTCAGCCAATCGGTGCGCACCTTCTTCCGCGCCGAAAACTTCTCCCGTGTCGCCAACAAGATGAACCGATCCCACCAGGTTTTTTCTGTCGATGACGATTTCGATCTGATCGCCCTCAAGCACCTTGCCGATGGGGCCGCCCGCCAGTGCTTCAGGCGAAATGTGCCCAATGCACGCGCCCGTTGAAACGCCGCTGAAGCGCGCATCGGTCAGCACGGCGACATGCTTGCAGTGCGGCAACGCTTTCAGCGCCGATGTGACCTGGTAGATCTCCTGCATCCCCGCGCCCTTGGGCCCGCTGCAGATGAGCACAATCACATCGCCCTGCCCGATGGCGCCATTTTTGATCGCCAGGATGGCCGCCGCTTCGGTAGTAAACACCCGCGCCGGCCCGCGATGCCGGTAGACATTTTCTTCGTCGATGAGCGAGGCATCGATGGCCGTGCTTTTGATGACCGCGCCTTCTGGAGCCAGATTGCCCATGGGGAAACAGATCGTTGAGGCCAAACCCCGCGAACGCGCTCGATCCGGGGACATGATTACATCCGCCGCATCAATTCCGTCTAGCTGCTGCAGCGCACTGCGCAATACCCGGCGTCTCTCGCTCTGCTGCCACCAGTCAAGGGAAGCATCGAGGGTTTCGCCGCTCACAGTGCGAACACTTCCATCCAAAAGTCCCGCCGCGCGCAGTGCCAGCATCACCTCGGGTACGCCGCCGGCCAGGAACACCTGCACCGTTGCGAATCCGCGCGGCCCATTCGGAAGAGCGTCCACGAGGCGCGGAACCTGGCGATTGACTTCAGCCCATTCATTCACACTGGGCCGCCGCAGCCCGGCCGCGAACGCTATCGCGGGCAGATGGAGCAGCAAATTCGTCGACCCGCCAAATGCCGCGTGCAGCACCATCGCGTTCCTGACCGCGGCATCGATCAGCACGTCGGCCACGCCCATCTTGAGTTGGTGCATGCGCATCAGCGCGCGCGCTGAGCGACGCGCAGCATCGAGCCACACAGGCTGCCCCGAGGGCGCGAGCGCTGTATGCGGCAGAGCCAGACCCAGTGCCTCGCCTACCACCTGCGCCGTCGCCGCGGTGCCAAGAAACTGGCATCCTCCGCCCGGTGTTGCGCAGGTCCGGCATCCCACCTCGGCCGCATACTCGAGCGTGATCTGCCCTTGCGCAAATCGCGCGCCCATGGTCTGCACCTTGCCCGCATCCTCCCCCGACTCCGGCAGCAAAGTCACACCACCAGGGATTAGAACGGCGGGGAGCCGCCGCGCCGACGCCAGCGCCATCATCATGGCCGGCAGGCCTTTGTCGCAGGTGGCCACCCCGAGCACACCTTTACCGGTCGGCAACGATCGCATCAGCCGCCGCAGCACCATCGCCGCATCGTTGCGAAACGGCAGCGAGTCCATCATCCCCGTGGTGCCCTGCGTCCGCCCGTCGCAAGGATCGGTGCACGCCCCCGCAAACGGAATTGCATGCAGCAGCTTCAATTCTCGTGCTGCCTCTGCGACAAGCAGGCCCACCTCCCAGTGGCCTGTGTGAAAGCCCAGCGCGATGGGATGCCCATCCTCGGCGCGCAATCCGCCGTGCGTACTTAGAATGAGAAATTCGGGATCTAAAAGACGGGTAGTCTCCCATCCCATGCCTGCGTTCTGGCTCAGAGCGAAAAGATTTCCCGAGGGCTCGGTCAGCAGCATCTCCGCCGTCAGCGGCAACACGCCAGCCGGACCCGGCGCATGGGTGGTGACGCGATCGAGTCCCGCGTCGTTTGATTCCAGAACCGATGAGAGCGAAATTGTCGCGATGGCAAACCTCTCTTTCACTTATCGTTTCGCGTTTGCAGCCTCTGACGTCGGAACCACGGGGCTCAACGTAAACACGTGCGGCTTGGGCGCCGCGGTCTCGTAGATCGAGTCCTCCAGTGAATTCTCGAACGCCTGCATCATGTCCGGTTTGCCTTCCTGCGTTCCTGTGTCGAAGTTGCGCACGCGCATGCGCAGGTGAATGTAATGCGCCTCGTCGCGATCGCGCACCAGCCAACTCACGCTCTGCGCCTGGTGGAACATGGGCGTCGGATAGTCCGCCAGGTTGATTCCGCCGGCCAGATCATCCGCACTGAACGTGCCGATTGTGTCCTGATCAATGTCCAACGTATAGTTGCCCGCAGCCAGGCCGGTCACGCGCAGCGGCTGCTGGTCCAGCCGCCGTTCAATATCGGTCAACTCCAGTAGCAAAGCCTGCGTGGAGTTCTCCCGCGTCAGCGGCAGGGGCAGCGCGCTGTCCAGTTCCGTCCAGCGGAGCGTGCCGTTGTTGCGCTCCATGCCGGTGACGAGTGCATTCCGCGTCTCCGTCACCTTCTCCGCGGCGCCGTCGATGGTCACCGCCGAAACCAGTTCAGGCGCATGCCATCCCTCCAGAAGCGCCTCGGCCATTACCCAATGCGCCAGCGGATCGGGATGCACCCGATCCGGCAACAGCAGCTTCGCGATGCGCGGGTCAAGCACCTCGGCCTTCTCAATCGCCGCCACCACCGTCGGATTCAGATTCACAAATGTAGCCCCGGACTTCTGCGCCAGACCTTGATCCAGTTCGGCGAAATGCTGCATCACCGCGTTGTAACCGCCGGGAAATGTCACCGGCCGCGTCACATCGTCAAAAGGCGATGGACCCAGCAGCGTCACTCTCGCTCCCGGCGCATGCTCGTGGATCGACTCCAGCAAATGCTCGTAGCCATTCACATATGTCGACTGAATGTCATTCGTGGTGGGCCTATATTGGCCGTCGTTCATCCCCAGCATCACCGTGACCACCGTCGGCTTCTCTGAGAACACATCGCGCTCCAGCCGCTGATCGATTGGCCCTCCTCCGCCGCCCGTCACCCGGTCTCCACCCACGCCCGCGCCATAAAAGTGCACCCGCATCAACGGAAACCGTGTCGCCATGTACAGCTCTACCCACTGGTTGTAGTAGTTCTGTTCCGTGATGCTGTCGCCATAGAACACAACCGTGTCGCCGTCTTTGAGATAAAAATCCTTCGTGTTCTGCGGCAAGGCCGGCGCCTGCATTGCGGCAGACACGTCTTGCGCATGCGGCGCAGCTTGCGGTTCAATCGCCATTGCATTCGGCGCGTTCGCCGCGCCCGTCGCCGTCATTGGCGCTGCCGGCGCAGTCGCCACCGCCACCAGCGAATCCGCGCACCCGTAATACAAAAACCATTTCTTATGAAACCAGACCAGTCCTTCCGCAAACGTGGTCCCGGCGGCATATTGGCCCGTCTTTTCGTAAGGCAGCTCCGGCTTCAATACCGGCTCCGCCGTCTGTGCATACAGGTTTGCCGGGTTCTTCGCGTCAAACATCGCTTCGCCGGCCGCATACGCATTCGGCCCCAGGTTCGGATCGCCGCCGCTTTCCGCATTCTTCCCGTTGTAGATCACCACGATGCCCGCAGCAGTCTTCACCGGCGGCGGCCCGGTCTCAGGAAAAGTGCTGTCGAAGTGCCCTGGCCGCGGCCGCAGCAGTTCAACCACAGCGCCGTTGGCAAACTGCACTGGGTTCCAGTGGATGAGGTCGGACGAGGTCGCGAAATGAATGGCCCCTTCGCCCCAGTACATCCAATACATGCCGTCAATCTTTGCGGCAATCAGGCGGCCTTTCACCAGCTCCGTCACAATCCCGGCTGACTTGTATTTCAGATTCGCGTACTTGCCGCCATACGCGTTTAAAAACGCCGGCCCAGCCTTTGTCCAGTGCGTCAGGTCGCGCGAAGTGGCAATGCCGACTGAATACGTCTCGCGATTCCACTGCGTATAAGTCAGCACATAGGTCCCGTCGGGCGACTCCACAATGCGCGGGTCTTCCACTCCGCCGGGCCACTCGCGCGCTTTCTGGTCGTCGTCCGCGGGATAAAAGACCGGCTCGCTCATGCGTTTGAAGTGAATGCCGTCTTTGCTTTCTGCCAGCCCCAGCCGCGAAGTGTGCCCGCCAATCTCCATCGCGCCGGTATTGTCCTCTGCGCGATAGAGCACATAAATCTTCCCGTGCCGCACAATGGCCGCCGGGTTGAAGGTATGCAGCGCCTCCCATTGCACCGGCTTCTTCGAGATCGGATCGACGAACGTGGACTCGGGCCGCGGCGTGATCACCGGATTTCCTTCGGCAGGCCGCGTGAACGGCCCAATCACCCACGACGGCGGAGTTTGCGCATCGAGCGCAAGCCCGCAGATCCATAGTGCAATCAACATTCCCTTAAACACTGTTGTAGTAATTCGTCGAATGGGCACGCCGCAAGTCTACCGCATGGCGCCCTCAAGCCAAGCCAACCGGCACTCTCAGCCGTGCATCCTAAGCGCATCATGGAGACGAACGGCGCAATTCCTCTCAAGAGCTTTGGAAAAACAGACGTGAAGATCTCCGCCCTCGGCATGGGAGGTCATCACCTGGGCTCTGCCAAAGACGAGCAGACCGCGGTTGAAATCATTCATGGGGCGGTCGATGGCGGCATCACGTTTTATGACTGCGCCTGGGAATACAACCGCGGCAAGTCAGAAGACTGGCTGGGCAAGGGGCTAAAGGGTTATCGCGAAAAGGTGTTCCTGATGACCAAGGTCTGCACGCATGGCCGCGATGCCTCGCTCGCCATGCAAATGCTGGAGCAGAGCCTGCGCCGGTTCCAGACCGACCATCTCGATTTATGGCAGATTCACGGGGTTAGCTTTCCCAATGATCCTGAGCTCTTCATTCGTCCGGGAGGTGCGGCCGAAGCCCTGACCCGCGCCAAGAAGGAAGGGAAGGTTCGCTTCACTGGCTTCACCGGCCACAAAGACCCCGACGTCCATCTCGCCATGTTGAATACCGGATTTCCATTCGACGCGGTGCAGATGCCTTTGAATCCGTTTGACGCGAATTTTCATAGCTTTGAACAGAAGGTTTTGCCGGTCTTGAATCAGCGGGGCATCGCTCCCCTTGGGATGAAGCCGATCTGCGGGCATGGCGACCCGGTGCAGCAGGGCGTCTTCTCAGCCGAGGAAATGTTGCGTTACGCCATGTCGCTACCTGTTGCGACCACCATCAGCGGAGTGTCCGATCTGGGTATCCTTCAGCAGAACCTGAAGATCGCGCAAGACTTCACGCCGCTCAGCGACAGCGAGATGCAGGCATTGCGCCAGCGCGCCAGGCCGCATGCCGCCGATGGACACTTTGAGCTCTACAAGGCATCACTCAAGTTCGACAACCCCGAAGCGCGCCTGGCCCACGATTTCCCTCTCGATATGGAACAGATCGAAGTGAAGCAAATGGTGAATGCCACGCAGAATACGGGGCGTCCTTTCCCGCAAGTCCCTGACTAACCGGGTGGCTGTTTCAATTTCCGTGTGCAGCACGGCAAAAAAGAGAGCGAAGCCTATGAACACCTCTCGTCCCGATACCCCCCCGTCGCCCGACGGCGGCCCGATCGTTGTCGAACCTCGTGGCGCGCCCGATGCGGAAGACCGAGCCCGGCAAAGCGACGTTTCGCGCCGTCGATTTCTTCAAGGCGCCGCATTCGCCGGAGCGTCTACAGTTGTGCCGGCCACGTTGGCGCATCCAGTCGCTGCACAATCCGCGCAGGCGGGCGATGGCGGCTTTCCCGGTCCGCAACCCGATCTGCCCAATCCCATCGTTTCCAATTTCCAGGGTCAATACGGCGACTCCGTTCCTGATTTCCAGGTGCCAAAGCGCCCCATGGGCAAAACCGGTTTGCGGGTCTCGATCATCGGCCTGGGCGGTTATCACATCGGAGCGGTAGCAGGGCAGCAAGAGGTGAACACCATGGTCGCCAAAGCACTCGATCATGGCATCAACTTTTTCGACAATGCATGGGAGTACTACAAAGGCCTGAGCGAAGAGCGTATCGGGATTGCGCTGAAGGGCAGGCGCGACCAGGCCATTGTGATGACCAAGGTCTGCACCCACGGCCGCAAAAAAGATCTCGCCATGCGCATGCTGGAGGAGTCGCTCACCCGGCTCCAGACTGACCACCTCGACGTGTGGCAGGTACACGAAGTGATCTACTACAACGACCCTGAGCTCGCCTACGCGCCTGATGGCGTGGTCGAGGCCCTTGTCGCGGCCAAGCAGCAAGGGAAAGTGCGATTCGTCGGCTTCACCGGCCACAAGAATCCATCGATTCATCTCGACATGATCAACCGTGGATTCCCTTTCGATACCGTTCAGATGCCCATCAATCCCTTCGACCCGAGTTTTCGATCCTTCGAGCGCGAAGTGGTGCCGGTCGCGGTGAGCAAAGGCATGGCCGTCCTCTCCATGAAGAGCATGGGCGGCTCTGGTGAGCCCGTCGTGCATGGCGCGCTCACGCCCACTGAGGCGCTCTCCTACGCCATGAGTGTGCCGGGCGTTTCCGCCACCATTTCAGGCATGGACTCCCTTGCCGTGCTCGACCAGAATCTAAAAATCCTGCGCAACTTTCAGCCTCTCAATGAGAAACAAATGGACGAATTGCGCACGCAAGGCCGGGCCTTCAACGATGGGCGCTATGAATTATTCAAAAGCACGGTGAAGTATGACGGTGACATCGGCCGGGAACAGCACCACTATCCCACTCCCGAGGAACTGCCTGTCTGAACATCGGTGGCATGAAATTCTATTGCTGGGTGCCCCATCCTAGCGACGTCCTTCGTCGCTAGGGTGGGAAAGCACAAGCCTCAATCGACCTCATAGAAACTCAGCGCCGCATCCCCCTGCTCCAGCAGCCGGGTGCGCGCGAGCCGGCCGCAGGTTTCTCTCAATTTTTCTTTTCGCCGGTGCTCCGCAATCACCACTGCATGCTCCGCGAGCAATCCGCTGCCCGCTCCGCCCAGCAAGTCAAGCGTCGCGCCGTACTCGTTCTCCTCGTCGTAGGGCGGATCGAGAAACACCACATCGAATCCCGCATCGCCCGGCCGCGCCTTACGCAGATACGCCCCCACGTTGCCGGGATGCACATGAAAGGCCGCCGTCACCCCAAGCCGTGCCAGATTTCCCCGCAGCACCTTCAGCGCTGCCGGAGCCCGCTCAATAAACGTCGCGGCCTTCGCTCCGCGGCTTAGCGCCTCAATTCCCACCGCGCCCGAACCGGCATACAAATCCAGAAAGTGCGCGCCCTCGATCCGCGGCGCCAGCACATTGAACAACGTTTCGCGCAGGCGGTCGCTGGTGGGCCGGGTGGCCAGTCCCGCCGGTGCTTCGAGGGTTCGGCGTCGCAGCGATCCTGCAATGATGCGCATCGCACAAAAGAATACCTGAACCGGGACTTGGCCCCACCCTCTACAATTCAAGTATGCGTGGTTGGACAATCCCGCTGGGCCGATGGATGGGCGTCGAGTTGCGCGTTCACGCCTTTTTCCCCTTGTTGGCGGTGGTGTGCATTGGGCTAAGCGCATCCGATGGCTGGCTGCGCGGAATCGGCTTGTTTCTCGCACTCACAGCGGCAGTTGTGGTGCGTGAGATTGCGCGTTTGCTCGTCGCCGCGTGGCTGGGGCTGCGGCTTCGCGCCATTCTCGTGCTTCCCATCGGCGGCCTCTATTCCTATGCCAACCCCGAGAGCCAGGAAAACGCCAATCAGGGCATCGGGCAATTTGCTCTCGCTTTCGCCGGCCCCATAGCGAACCTGGCCACAGCCGTGGCCCTCGCGGCCGCGTTTCTGGGCGCAGGCGGCAACATCCATCTCTTCGAGCAGCCCTGGATCACCCCGGCCTACCTGCTGCGCAGCATGGTCTGGTTGCAGGCGGGTCTCGGGCTGCTTCATCTGCTGCCTGCTTATCCGCTTGATTTCGGACGCCTGCTGCGCGGCGGCTTCGCCCGCAAACATGGCATTGCGCCCACCGGCCGCGCTACCAGCGGACTTGGCCAGTTGATCGCCCTGGTCGCGATGGTTGCCGGAATGCTGCTTCACAGCCCGTGGCTCGTCATCGCCGGATTCTTCATCATGATCGGCGCGCAGGTCGAGGACCAGGGCGTCTTTTTCCAGTCCGTCGTCGACACGGTGCACATGCGCGAAGTGATGCTCACCGACTTCGCCACCCTCTCGCCTTCCGACACGCTCTCCGACGCCCTTGCCCGCTGCGTCCATTCGTTGCAGGAAGATTTTCCCGTGGTGCGCGGCCCGCAATTGGTCGGCATCATCTCGCGGCAGCGCATCGTGGATGCCTTGCGCAACGATGGCAACGGCTATGTGCAATCGGTCATGTCGCGCGCCTTTCAGGTGGCGCAGCCCGAGGACACCCTGGGGGCCACCATCCGCCGCCTCACCGCCGGCCGCGGACTCTCGCTCATTCCCGTCACAGAGAGCGGCCGCGTCGTGGGAATCGTCAGCGTGCAAAACCTCATGAGCTCCATGTCGTTGCTCTCTGAACAGCGCCGCATCGAGCGCCAGGAAGCCGACGAATAGTGGCAGTCTGCGTTGCGTTTCCGAATGAAGTAAAAATGAATTAAAACGATGATGTTGTCATCCTGAGCGACTGAGCGAAGCGAGGAGTCGAAGGATCTGCGGTTGCTGTTTTTGCTGCCGTGATGAGCGAAGAGCTTTTCAGCGAAGCGAAGGAACCGAGCTGCTCACGCTTTGAATTGAATCCAATGGAAGATGCCGCCGCACCACTCGCTCCCGGCCTTTACCTTGTCGCCACGCCCATCGGCAATCTCGGCGATATCACCCTCCGCGCCCTCGAAGTCCTCAGGCACGCCGACCGCATCGCCTGCGAAGACACCCGCCAGACGCAAAAGCTGCTTAATCACTTCGAGATCGCGACCCCGACCGTCAGCTTTCACCAGCACAACGAGCGCCACCGCGCCGCTGAATTGATCGAGGCACTCAAAGCAGGCGGACGCATCGCAGTCGTTTCCGACGCCGGCATGCCCGGTATCAGCGATCCCGGCGGGTGGCTGGTTGCAGAAGCTATCGCCGCGGGCATCCCCATCATTCCCATCCCCGGAGCCAATGCGGCGCTCAGCGCCCTCATCGCCTCCGGCTTGCCCACTGCGGAGTTTTCGTTTTTAGGATTCCTGCCCGAGAAAGCCGGAGCCCGCCGCACGTGCCTTGAAGATCTCGCTGCCGAGCCGCGCACATCCCCGCGCACCCTGATCTTCTACGAAGCCCCGCACCGCATCCTCGACACGCTGGCCGACCTTGAATCGGTCTGGGGTCCCGCGCTGCGCGTTGTCGCAGCCCGTGAGCTGACGAAGCTGCACGAAGAGTTCCTGCGCGGTACGGTTGCCGAAGTCCACGCCAATCTCGCCGCCCGCGACCGCATCCGCGGCGAGTTCACATTGCTGATCGAATCTCCTACCCATATTCCGGGTGCCCCAGGTCTCGATTCTGAGACCTGGGAATCGATTTCTGCGAAAGTCGCCCGCCTCCAATCCGAATCCGGCATCGACGAGAAAGAAGCGCTCAAACGCCTCGCCCGCGAGTCAGGCCGATCCAAAAGCGAGATCTACCGTGAGTTACAGCGCGAGCGTGCCAGGCGTAAATAGCAAGGGTCTGCAACGCTGAGTCCTTGACCTGCGAAGCGCTCGATGAGGAGAAATGACGATGGCGATGACAATGTATAACCCGGCCCATCCCGGCGAAATTCTTCGCGAATACCTCGGTACTGTGCAGGTAGGCGAGGCGGCCAGGCGCCTGCGGGTGGCGCGGTCCACGCTTTCGCGACTTCTGAACGGGCGCGCTTCCTTTACGGCAGCGATGGCACTAAGGCTTTCGGATGCATTTGGCACCGAGCCGGGTATGTGGCTCGATTTGCAGCAGCAGTACGATCTGTGGCACGCATCACGGAGAAAGCGGCCCAAGGTAGAGAAGTTTCCCTGGGCGGCGTGACGTCCCTCAGCCGGCAAGTCCAAAGTTGAGTGTCATCGACGAGAGAGAAGCCCTCGAACGCCTCGCCCGCGAGTCCGGCCAATCCAAAAGCGAGATCTACCGTGAGTTACAGCGCGAGCGTGCCCGGCGACGTTAGATTTGCGTGCAAAGCGTCAAGCTAACTTCAGCGAGCGCCGCGGCGCAACGGTCCTGCGGACTTTGCTGGCCGGCAACTGATCATGCAAAACAACGTTCAGCAGCGACTTGTGGACGCGGATGCGGCCGTTGTACTCAATAAAGCCAAGCTCGCGAAACCGGTTCATGAAAAAGCTGACGCGGGAGCGCGTGGTTCCGATCATTTCCGCGAGAGTCTCCTGCGAAATCTTGGGAATCAAGGTTTCCGGTTCACCCGGTTGCCCAAACTCCGCCATCAGCAAAAGAATTCTTGCCAGACGCTTCTCGCTGGAGTTGAAAAGTTGATCGACAAGGTCGGCCTGGATGCGCATACTGCGCGTCAGAAGGAACTTCAAAAACATGTCGGAGAAGTCGGTTTCCTCATGCATCACGCGAATCATCTCGCCCCGGCCTATCTTCAGCGCGGTGCATGCGGTAATGGCCGTGGCCGTAGACAAACGCCGCCCAGGTACCGCAGCCAGCGCCGCCTCCCCTACAAATTCGCCCGCCGAGAGCATCATCAGCGTGGCTTCCTTGCCGGCCTCCGAGACGACTGTGAGTTTTGCACGGCCCTTCTGAAGATAAAACACTGAGTCCGCCTGATCTCCCTGAGAAAAGAACGGCTCCTTGGGCTCCAGCTGTACAATTTTTCGCCCCAGACCGGCGTTCGCCAGGAAGGCGCCTGCATCGAAAGCCGGCTTTTCAAGCTTGACCACGCAATGTTCCCTTCCACAGACCCGAAATAAAGGCCTCAATGAGAACCTGATCTGCACTTCCTGACGGGATTGACTTTCACAGGGTACCAAATCTTGTGACCATTCAGTCAACCACAACTCGCCCAAACGGAGTGGCTTAAGTCACAATTCGGCTGGTCTTTCCGCATTTAGAGCCGAATCAGGCATTTCATGCCGGCCAATTAAGTCGAATAAGTGAGCTTTACTGCTCAGTAAGCTTTTCACGCTCCAACTAGTATCCAACTTACCGGATGCGCTCTCTATACGCGTCAACCAAGACACGCCTCGCATAGGTAGAAAAAAAGGTGTACTCCATGAAAAAAGTTATGACGTTAGTCGCAGCCCTCAGCTTAACCAGCATGGCCTGGGCAGGAACCAGCCGCGAAGCAACCAACGACCGGTTGGATCATGCGGGCAGTGTGCTGCACGAGATCATGGCCGCACCGGATAAAGGCATCCCTGAAGAAGTCCTGGAACACGCAAAGTGCGTAGCCGTAGTTCCCCACATGCTCAAGGGCGGCTTTGTCTTCGGCGGTGAAAATGGCCGCGGCGTAGCCACGTGCCGCACAGCCTCCGGTTGGAGCGCACCGGTGTTCTTTGCCATCACAGGCGGCAGCTGGGGCCTGCAGATCGGCGTCGAAGGCGTTGACCTGGTCATGATCATTCAAAATGACCGCGGAATGCGGCAGCTGCTCTCGAGCAAATTTGAAATTGGCGGAGACGCCTCTGCGGCAGCCGGCCCAGTGGGCCGCCATGCTTCGGCCAATACCGACTGGAAGATGGATGCAGAGATCCTCACCTACTCACGCGCTCGCGGAGCCTTTGCCGGATTGACTCTCGACGGCTCTTCGGTTCGCCGCGATGACGATTCCACACGTGAGATCTACGGACCCCACGTTTCGAACCGCTCCATCCTGCAAGGAAACGTGGCCGTGCCGGCCGCTGCACACTCTTTCCTCAATGCAGTACGCGATGCGAAGGAACAGTCAGTCGCTTCGAACTAACAGTCGCAAGTCAACGCAACGAGGGCGCCCCGGGCAGGTTCAAGTCAAGGGCGCCCACAATCTCTGAAAGGAATCCGTATGCTTTGGACACTCTTTGTCGTGGTTCTGGTCCTGTGGCTGCTGGGCTTTAGCTTCCACATCGCCGGTGGACTGATTCACCTGCTGCTGGTCGTCGCGCTCATCATCCTCGTCTTCAACCTGATCTCCGGACGGCGTAGCGCCCTCTGAAGTGAGTAAGCAGCACGACCCGAAACGCAGTAAAAATCGCACACCTGATCCCCCCAGGTACCGATTGTGCAGTCTTCAGATCGTCGGAATCGATCCGACCCCTATGCAATGACCGCCGTTTCTGATCACTGTTCTTTGCCAACCAACCCCACTGCCTCCGCCGCATTCCCGGCCACCTGCAGCAGCTTACGGTTTTCAGGCTTCAGAAACCCCGCCGCGACGGTTAAATCCAGAAAACTCAGAAGCCCATCCCAATACCCGGCGGTATTGATCAGCACACAGGGCTTGGAGTGCAGCCGCAGCTGCTTCCAGGTCACAATCTCCATCAGCTCGTCGAGAGTGCCATAGCCTCCCGGCAGAATCAGAAACGCGTCGGCCAGCTTGACCATGCGTGCCTTGCGCGTGTGCATGGTCGGCACCACTTCCAGTCGCGTCAGGCCGGCGTGCGCAATCTCGCTCCCGGCCAGCACCTCCGGCAGCACGCCGATTACCTCGGCTCCGCCCGCAAGCGCCGCATCGGCCACCGCGCCCATCAATCCCACGCTGGCTCCGCCATAGACCATGCCCAGGCCTGCCGCGGCGATCGCCGTGCCCAACGCCACCGCCTCGGTCAGAAATGCAGGATCATTCCCGTGAGCCGATCCGCAGTAGACAGCTATCCGACGACGCGAATCAATCGATGATGTCATGATGTTTTCCAGAATAGCGCTCGCAACGAGCGGGAAACGGCGTCCGAGCAGAACTTGCCGGGAACTATTGCAGTCTGAGCAGCGTAAATCAGGGTAGTTTCGCTCGAATTGTGTCGAGCCGAACTCTGCAAGGAGATTCCCATGCGTAAGATCCTGGCCGCTGCCGCAGCGGTTGCACTATTGCTCTCCGCACCTCCGAACACATTCGCCAAAACTCCCGTTGCCTCCAAGAGCAGTCCGGGAACGATCGTCATCGTCTTCAAGGATGGCCACCGGCAAAGCTTCAATCTCGCCGATATCGCCCGAGTGGAGTTTCCCGGAGCCAATGAAACGGCCTCCGCCTCTACAAACCCGACCTGGCCTGCGCGTGGGCGGTTCGTCGGCAAATGGGCAGTCGGCGATGGGAACGGAAGCACCTTCATCATCACTCTGGAGGAAGACGGCGAAGCCTACCGCTCACTCGGCGACGTACATGGCAAATGGGCTTATGTCGATGGCGAAGCACGCGTCACCTGGGATGACGGCGCGCAGGACGCAATCCGAAAAGCTGGCTCCGTATTCGAAAAGTACGCCTACAAAGCAGGCAAGTTGTTCACCGATACGCCCGACAATGTGACCAGCGCTCAAAACACCACGCCGAAACCGATCTAGGGTTTGCCGAAATGCGCGACGCTGTCTGGCCGTTCGCGGCCAGATGGCGGCGCCCACACCTCTGCGCGCAGCCGTCACGGCAGGTAAACTAGATACAAGGAACCTTCCCGCCTGGACTCGCGCCGTGCAGCCGCTCATCGACAATCTGAATCCCGAACAGCGCGCCGCCGTTGAGGCCACCGAAGGGCCCGCTGCTGATCCTGGCCGGCGCCGGCTCGGGCAAGACCCGCGTCATCACCAGCCGCATCGCCTGGCTCATCCGCGAAAAGGGCGTGGCGCCGGACTCGATCCTGGCCGTCACCTTCACCAACAAGGCCGCCAGCGAGATGGGCGAGCGCGTCGACCGGCTGCTCGGCCACTCGTCGCTGGCCAAGCCGCTGATCGCCACCTTCCACTCGCTCTGCGTGCGCATTCTGCGGCGCGACATCGAAGCGCTGAAGGTCGGCGGCGAGGGCCTCACGCGCTCCTTTGCCATCTACGACGAAAACGACCAGCAGGGCATCGTGAAGCAGATCATGCGCCGCATGGGGCTCGACACCAAGCAGCTCACCCCGCGCACCGTGCTCGGCCGCATCTCCTGGGCCAAGAACCACATGGTCGATCCGCAGGAGTACTACCTCGCCTCGAAGGACCCCAACAGCGAGCGCATCGCCCACATCTACCAGAGCTACAAGGCCGAGCTGCGCAAGAACAACGCGCTCGACTTCGACGACCTGCTGCTTGAGGCCGTGCGCCTGCTCAAGGTCTCAGCCGAAGTGCGCGAGCGCTACCAGCGCCGCTACCGCTATCTGCTCGTCGACGAGTACCAGGACACCAACCGGCCGCAGTACGAGCTGATGAAGCTGCTGGCCGGCGAAGCCAAGAACGTCTGCGCCGTCGGCGACGAGGACCAGAGCATCTACTCCTGGCGCGGCGCCGACATCCGCAACATTCTCGAGTTCGAAAAGGATTTTCCCAACGCGCACATCGTCCGCCTGGAGCAGAACTACCGCTCCACGCAGATCATTCTCGAAGCCGCCGGCGCGGTGGTCGCCAACAACCTGCGCCGCAAGGGCAAGAAGCTGTGGACCGATCGCCAGGGCGGATCGCCTGATCGGCTACTACGAGGCGCCCGACGGCGAAAACGAAGCGCTCTTCATCGCCGACCGCATCCAGAGCCTTTCTGCGCGAAGCAGAATCGTCCGAAACGCAAGACCCCGGACGGGGCCACTGCGCCGTGCTCTACCGCACCAACTCGCAGTCGCGGCTGGTGGAAGAAGCGCTGCGCCGCTACAACATCCGCTACACCATGGTCGGCGGCTTCAGCTTTTACGAGCGCGCCGAGATCAAGGACCTGCTCGGCTATCTGCGCCTGGTCCGCAATCCGCATGACTCGATGGCGCTGCAGCGCGTCATCAACACGCCCGCGCGCGGCATCGGCAAAACCACGCTCGAGACGCTGGAGCGGCTGGCGCTTGAAACCGGCCAGTCCACCTGGGACGCCATCGGCGCCGCCATCGCCAACCGGCTGATTCCCGACGCGCGCGCTGATGGCGCTCGAGTCGTTTCGCCAGCTCATTCTCGACGCGCAGGCCATGATGGACCCCGACTTCGCCGGCAAGCTCTCGGCCGATGTGGCCGAGGCAGACGGCAGACGATGCCGACACCGATTTCGCCTTCGGTGCTGCAGACGTCAACGCGGCAGCATCCAAAAGAGTCGACGAGCGCGGAAGTCGCGGACTTCGACTTCGGCGCCAACGAAAACCAGATTCCGCTGCTCGACGCCAGCCACTTCTCGCCCTTCGCCGCCGCGCCCAAGCGCCCGTTCCTCAAAATGCCGAAGCAGGCAAAGAACCGGCGCAGCCCGCAAAGCCCGGGTGCCCCAGGTCCCGACTTTGGGACCTGGGAAGCGATCTCGACCGAGCCGACGAATCCGACCCAGAGGCGCTCAGACGACGGAAGCGCATTCCGCGCGCCCGGCGATGCGGCCACGCTGCCCGAGCTGATCCGCTTCCTCATCGACCGCACCGGCTACATCAAGGCTCTCGAAACCGAAGGCTCGCCGGAGGCCTTCAGCCGCATTGAAAACCTGAAGGAACTGGCCAACGCCGCGCACGACGCCGAGGTGCGCGGCGAAACGCTGGCCGAATTCCTCGATCACGCCGCGCTGGCCTCCGACACCGACCAGTTCGATCCCGACGCGCGCGTCACGCTGATGACGCTGCACGCCGCCAAGGGTCTCGAATTTCCGCTCGTCTTTCTCGCCGGACTCGAAGAGGGCCTGTTTCCCCACTCGCGCACGCTCAACAATCCCGAGGAGCTCGAAGAGGAGCGCCGCCTCTGCTACGTGGGCATGACGCGCGCCATGAACACGCTGATCCTCACCCGCGCGCACTATCGCCGCCGCTACGGCAACGACGCGCCGGAGATGAGCATTCCCTCGCGCTTCCTCGAAGAAGTGCCCAGCCAGTTGATTGAGAATCTGGGCGGTCGCAGCCCGGCGTGGTCCACGCCGGCCTACGGTTACGGGCAGGGCTCCAGAGGCGGGTACGGTTCAGGCGTTTCCAGGGCCGTCCCGGCGCACTCAAGCGAATTCGGCGACCGCCACTACAACTATGAAGACGAGAGCCAGGAAGCGCCGCGCGCTCCCGCCGGCCAGGGCGCGGCGCACGTCAGGGAGCCAAAGCAGCTTCGTCCAAGCCTTTCATCGCTTCGTGGATGACGGGCGCGTCCAGCTTCACCCAACTCGGGATCCACTCCAAAAAGTAAAAGCGCGGAAGCGCCGGAAGCGCCGCCGGAAGCGCCGCCGCCGGACTCGATCGACAACATCGCCCGCTTCTTCGGCGGCAAGGCCGGCGCTGTGAAGCCGGGCACCTTCGCGCGTCCGGCCATGGACATTCCCGAGCCCACCGGCGCGGCCAATCTGAGAAAAGGCCAGCGCGTGCGCCACTCGAAGTACGGCGAAGGCACCGTCCTGATGCGCGAGGGCGATGGCGAAGACGCCAAGCTCACCGTGCTGTTCATTCGCCACGGCATGAAAAAGCTGATGGAGAAGTTCGCCAACTTGCAAAGGGTTTGACGCCGCTCTCAACCACTACGCCACTCAACTTCGCGTCGTGTTTCGATTCACAATTTATTGGTTCAGCACCGTTTCTACCGTCACCGCAAAATCAGCGTGTCCAAACTCGGTCGGGTGAAATGTATCCCAAAAGAATGTGTGGTCCGGGTCGCTGCACTCCGCGAGTGTGATGGGATTCAGGCACGGTGTTGTGACATTCGTGAACCCGAAATGGGTGGCATCCGTTTGGACTGCCTGAATGAGTGCGAATATGGGCAGACGCCGGATCCGAACTCCCTCAAGAAGCGATTCGATAGTCAACAAGGCATCGAGAGATTTATTGGTTGCCACGCTGGCAGCGGTAGCAAAGGTCGGATTGGCTTGTGCCGCCGGCAGCAGGCCGACATTGAGCAGATCCGGAATCAGGAAGTTCCTCGCTCCGCCCCGGCGCAGCAGGAGTTCGCCCTCGGAGATGCCGGCAGCGATCTCAAATCCAAGCTGCGAGGTCGAGACTCCGCTGGAGAGGTTTCCAACAATGTCGTTTCCCCCGCCCTCCAGAATGTAGAGCGCGTTGGGATCGGCCTTGCCGCCGTGCAGACTCAGATAGAGGCCAACCTGCTGCGGAACGTCGGGAATGGTGCCTTCGGGTGTCACCTGGGGTTGTGTCACCCACGCACCGCCGAACGCAAAGTCGGTGCCGCCTTTCAAATACGGAGTCATCGGCAGCCCCATGGCGCTGGCCACATGCTCCACCCAGATGGGTCCGTTTGAGAACCTGCCCGCGTAATAGGGCGCAGGAGGTTCCGCTCCGCCCGTGGCGAAGTAGATATTGCCCACATCACAGTAGCTGTCGCCGAAGACGTAGATGGCACTGTACGTGGGACTCGCAGCATGAGCAACGAACGAAGTCCCGGTCAGGCAGGCAAGCGTCATGCACGCCCAAATCCATTTGGGGAAAGACATGTCAGTTTCTCCTTTGCCGTGAATCTCGTTGGGTTGGGACTTTGGCTGGCAGGAATGTGCGGCAGCCGACCTCAATATCGCTGCACTTTATCGCGGAAATATACGCATGTAAACAGCTTTTTAAGGGAAGGACCGAAACACCGAAAAATGCCTTGTCATGCTGAGCGAAGGTCGCCGCGGCGGCCGAAGTCGAAAGCCTGCCCGCCGTGGTGGGCATCTGCGGTGGCCCTCGCCCCTCCGCGAAGGACTTCCAGCCATCATGTAGCCGTCCCGGCATTCAGATTTTCTTTTGCAGATAATTACCGCGATCCGGCGCACAATGGGAAGGAATGAAGAAGGGGCAAATGCGGCCGCCCTTGTAGCCGGGAGAAAAAGTGAATAGCCGGGCAGAAGTCCGACATTTCAGACCGGGCACATCTCCGACATTTTTTGTTTATTAGGCATGTTTTTGCTTTTGTCTTTCGGCCATGCTGGGTTGGTTAACGGAACCAGCTTATCGCGTTTGCTGTCGAAGCCCACCAGCTTACGGTGGGCAAAGTAGACGTTGTAGAGGCCTTCGCCGATCGGCATCAGTCCGACCGGTTCTCCCCACAGTACTTCGGTGAGGAAGATGTCTTTCTTTTTCCAGCGGAAATGCCCGTGCGCCTTGACCATGCGCACCTCCATCCAGTCCGGATACGCGACCTCGGGCAGGCGCGCCGGATAGGGCCGTTGCGAGGGCTCATAGACACTTGCCGGGGTCTGCATCTCAAGCGCCTCATGCGGCCGCACCTGGTTATAGTCATGACGAAAACGATCCAACTCGCGTTGCTGCCCCCGCCAGTCGGCGGCTGGCCGCATCTCCTGCTTGAGCGTGCGATGCATGCGCTCGTGCCGCCCGTTCTGCTCCGGATGCCCGGCCTGTATACGTTCGTGCTCGATGCCCAGCCGCATCCAGAACACCGCCAGCCGGCTCAGCCCGCCCACGGCCGAGCTGGAAAACGGCGCGCCGTTGTCGGTGCGGATCGCCTCCGGCATCCCATGCTCGCGGAAAGCAGCCTCGAAGATGGCCCGCACCCGCGCGCTGTCTGTCTTCTCCACTGCCTGTGCGCGCAGCAGATAGCGGCTCCAGGCGTCGGTAATCGTCAACGGATCGACACGCGCTCCGTCACCGGCCTTGAACCAGCCCTTGAAGTCAGCGCACCACACCCGGTTGGCCCCGCCGGCGTGCGCCAGCGGCTGTGTGTAAGGCTCGGTGCGGCGCCGCTTCTTGCGCGCAACCACCAGCCCGGCACGCTTGACGATCTCGCCGATGGTGCTGGCTGCAGGCCACACCCGTCCCGGCTGATCCCGTTCCAGAATCCGCTTCAACTTACGCGGTCCCCAACCCATGTGCGCCTCGCGCAGATCAAGCACCGCTCGCTCCATGGCCGCATCCGTCTGGTTGGGATGCTGCCTGGCCGCCCGGTTCAGTTCTGCCAGTCCCTTGACTCCGTGCAAACGGAAGCGACGAAGCCACTCATAGCCCGTGTCCCGGCATATCCCATACCGGAAACAAAGCTCCACCATCGAATGCTCATCGCGCTCATAATCAAACACAAAGCGCAGCTTCTCTTCCATAACACTGCTCGTTTTCCAAGGCATAATGACGGTTGTAACGCCTTCAGCCTTCGCTGCAGTGTCGGAGATGCCCTCGGTCTATTTCGTCGGACAAGCGCCCGGTCTGTACCTCGGGGCCACCCCCCTACCCCCCTATTTGCGGCCGGTCCTCACAGTTTCACAGCGGGCGACGCACCAATGCGGCACACCCCCTACCCCCTACCTGGCAGTAACATGATTTCTCACAGGCCTTGCAGATTAATTCACCAACCAACCCAGACCGAATCAGTCCGCCTTACGAGGCGCTTTTCTTCCTGCTGATGTCGCACAGCATGTCGGAATGAATGTTCAGGCCGATGTTGGTCATGTTGTAGAAGTGCTCGCTCGCCACCAGCCATACAATTTCGCAGATCGCGCGTTCCGAGTAGTAGCGGGCCATGCGCGCAAAAGTGCCGGGCTCGACCTTTTTGTCGCGCGTCAGCTCCGTCACGTAATCCAGCGCCGCGCGTTCCGCATCCGTGAACAGCGGACTCGTGCTGTAGTCCTCCAGCGCGTCGAATTTGGCTTCGTTCATCTGCGCCTTGATCGCGAATGCCCGCCCGATATCGATGCAGAACTCGCAAACATTGATGTGCGCGACACGCTCGCGAACGAGCATCACCGTCTCCGGCGGCAGCGTGAGCTTCTTGTCCAGCTTGCTGATCTTCCCATAGAACATTCCAAATGCCAGCGGCATCCGCGCGACAAACACCTTGAGCGGGGTCATCACTTTGCCGAATTCGCGCCGTGTCATCGCATAGACCAGCTTCATCATCGGCTGCTGCGGATTTTCAATTGGGGCAAGAAACGTATCCATGGCAAACCTCCACTGAGCATTCAGTTAGACGGATTCTCCCGGCCCGCTGCAAGATTCAGAATCACCGCAATTTGAAAGCCGGCCTGGAGCTGGTTGCATAATTCGTGTTTTGAAAGGGCACGGATTTATCCGTGCCGTGGAAGTCCCAGGAATCGCGGGCTTTAGCCCCCGAAGGAATGCAGTTGCTGGGACTGAGCGGCATTTATGCAACCAGCTCTAGTCATTTGCCGCTCGCTGTCACAACGCGTTTGATCGCCTCAACCCGTTCCTGCACGCTGCCCAATTCGATGTACGTGAGTGCGAATCCAAAGCTGCGATATGTCTCTTCGTGAATCTGTTCAAAGCGCAGAGCTTCTTCAAAGCTGATCCGTCGTGCCTCCGTCGCAGCAACGAATCCGAGATTCCGCACAAAGAAAACCGTCTTCTCAAAAATCCTTTCAGCGCGAATCCGTTTGAGCTCATCCGAAAGCACGCGCGAGACTGGATAACCGAGGTAATTCGCCAGGGCAGCCGTGCACACTGCCGACCGGTCGTGAAACTGCACACTGTCGTTTGCCGCCGCCGATTCAATCTGACGTTGTTTCTGCAATTCGACAAGGTCATCGATAAACGATGGCTGGGTCCATGGCTCCGCAAAGCCTCGCGCCTGCAACAGCGCGATCACGTCGGTGGCCGCCTCTTCCACGACGCTAAAGCCGTCCCGCTCCAACCGGCGCAAAATCGAAGTTTTCCCTGAACTGGGCGTGCCGGTCAGTATGTACCTCTTCATGCAGTGTGCGTCTCCGGCAAACCTTCGATCACTAGCCTTCCGCGCCACGAGCGTTCGCGATAAACTCCCGCACCTTTTCCGGATCCTTGCGTCCCGGCCAGGCTTCCACACCCGACGACACATCCACGCCCCACGGTTGCAGCCTGGCGACGGCCTCGGCCACATTCGCCGGAGTCAGCCCACCCGCCGCAATGAACTTCCGTTCTTTCGCGCTTTGGAAGAGAGTTGCGGCAGCGATATTCCAATCGAACGCAACGCCCGTGCCGCCCACAGACGTCGCGGTGCGCGAGTCCACCAGCACCGCATCGACATTGTGGTCAAGGCCGATGGCGGCCGCATGGGCCGCAGCTTCGGGGCCAAAGTGCACCACCCGCAAAATGCGCAGCGCTGGCCCGAGGCGCGCGCGCAACATCGCCGGCAGTTCCGGCCCTGCATCGGAGTGCAATTGCACGCCCGTCAATCTGCAGGCGCGTACTGCAAATTCGATCTCCTCCAGCGTCGCGTCAACAAACACGCCGATCTGTTCCAGCTCTTGCCGGCAGATGTCGCGCAATGGCCGCAACCTGGTCCATCGTGATGCGGCGCGGGCTCGGCGCAAACACATATCCCACCGCATCGGCGCCGGCCTCGAAGGCCAGCTGCGCGTCCTCAAACGAAGTGTTGCCGCAGATCTTGATCCAGAGGCTCATCGCGGCACGGCCGCTCCAGTGAGCAATCCGGCGAGCGCCGCGCCGGGATCTGGCTGGCGCATCAGGCTCTCGCCGATCAGAAAAGCGTCGAATCCTGCCGTACGCAGTCGCCCCAGATCCTCCGCCGTCGAAATTCCGCTCTCCGCCACGCGCACCACGCCGGCCGGAATGCGCTCGACCAGTTCAAGCGATGTCTCCAGCCGAACTTCAAATGTTCTTCAGATCGCGGTTGTTCACGCCGATTGCGTCCGCGCCGCTCTCGCCCAGCGCGTCAAGCACGCGGTCCAGTCATCGGCCGTATGCACCTCGACCAGCACATCGAGTTGCAGTCCGCGAGCGGCAACAGCGAACCGCTTCATCTCCGCATCGGTGAGCGCCGCCGCAATCAGCAGAATCGCATCCGCCCGATGAGCGCGCGCCTCGACAATCTGGTACTCGTCCACCATGAAATCCTTGCGCAGGCAGGGCAGCGGCACCGCCGCCGAAGCGAGTTCAAGATTGCGCAAGCTGCCCTGGAAATAGGGCTCGTCGGTTAGCACCGAGAGCGCCGCCGCGCCGCCGGCCGCGATACCGCCTCGCCAGCCACTCCACATCGAAGTCTGCCCGGATCAGGCCCTTTGACGGCGAAGCCTTCTTGATCTCTGCAATGACGGCCGAGCCTGCCCCAGCTTGCCGCCGCAATGCCGACGCCCATCCGCGCGGCCGGTGTGCGGCCGCCCGGCGCTCCAGTTCCGGCGCCGGTACGCGCGCTTTGGCCTCTGCCACCGTGGCCCGCGTCGAAGCAAGAATTGTGTCCAGTCGGGTCGTCATGCGCTGGGTCGAGTATACGAGAGAAGCGAAGCCGTCCCAGTGACCGTAAGGCCGCGCCTCATATTTCGGTACTGTCCTAATTTGGCCTGTTTTGAAAGGGCACGACTTCAGTCGTGCCGTAAATGCAGTAAACGCGTGAGGGCTTTAGCCCCTGAGGGATTCGCCATTCAAACCAGGACACTACCCATATTTCATAGAGCTGCGCGGTGCGCCTGTAATCGTATACAATTCGCTCGCAGCAATAGCAAGGAATTGCCCTGGGGTCGGCGGCTGTTCCGCCAAAGCAGGGCGGTATCCTGCCGCGAATGGAGAATTGAGAAAATGACACAGGAGACGCGGAGTAGAGGCAGCAGACTGTCGACAATCACAGGGAGCGCAGCAGGGCTGTTCCTTTGCCTCGCGCTGCTCGCAATTCCCGGCTACGGCCAGGGCCTCGCAGGCCGCTGGCTGGCGCAGGGCAGAACCCTCGACAACGGCGAGCAGCAAAAATCCATTCTTGAACTCAAGCAGGACGGCAATGAGTTGACCGGCAAATTGAAGTCGCTGGGCTTCTCCGTCAATGTGAAAGGGACTGCGACCGGCAATCACTTCGAACTGTATGTTACGGAGTGGGAGCAGAACAAACCAATTTTGGTGGGCGACCTCGTCGATGGCGAATTGCACGTAGTCGAGGGGCACCGCAATCTGATCGCCAAGCCGGCAGGCCCGGACGACGACATCCCCGACGTGCCCTATATCGAGCCGCCGGCGCTGCACAACGTTCCCTATAACGGCCTGGCCAAGACTCCGCCGATGGGTTGGAACAGCTGGAATCTCTTTGCGGGCCGCATCGACGACCAGACGGTGCGGACCATGGCCGACGCGATGGTGTCGAGCGGAATGCGCGACGCCGGCTACATTTACGTCAACATCGACGACACCTGGGAAGGCGTGCGCGATGCGCAGGGAAATCTACCATCCAACCACAAGTTCCCCGACATGAAGGCGCTCGCCGACTATGTGCATTCAAAAGGACTGAAGCTGGGCATCTATTCGTCCCCCGGACCGCGCACGTGCGCCGGATACCCGGCCAGCTACGGGCATGAGGAGCAGGATGCGAAGACCTTCGCCGCGTGGGGCATCGACTATCTGAAGTACGACTGGTGCAGCGCCAGCAGGGTCTACAAAAACGATTACCTGCAGCCCGTCTACCAGAAGATGGGCGACGCGTTGCAGGCGACGGGCCGGCCCATCGTCTACAGCCTCTGCGAGTACGGATTGGGCAGCGTGGAGAAGTGGGGTCCTGAAGTCGGCGGCAATCTCTGGCGCACGACCGGCGACATCCGACGACGAGTGGTCGAGCATGATCGGCAACGTCGAAAAGCAGGTGCCAACCGCGCCCTATGCGGGCCCGGGCCATTGGAACGATCCCGACATGCTCGAGATCGGCAACGGCCACATGACCGACGATGAATATCGCACCCACATGAGCCTGTGGGCGCTGACGGCTGCGCCGCTGCTGGCCGGCAACGACATTCGCACCATGTCCGATGCGACCAAGGCGATTCTCATGAACAAGGAAGTCATCGCCGTCGATCAGGATCCGCTGGGCAAGCAGGCGTCGCCGGTGAAGAACGGTGATCTCGAGACCTGGGTCAAGCCGTTGGCCGATGGAGCGTAGCTGTGGGCGTGGTCAATCTTGGCTCTGCCGCAGCGCAGGCCACGGTCAAGGCCAGCGATCTGCAACTGCCCGGAAAAGTGAAAAAGGCGCGTGACCTGTGGGCCCACAAAGACGTGAAGTTCACCGGGGGCGCCTACTCAGCAGAGGTCCCGTCGCATGGCGTGCTGTTGCTGCGGGTCAGCGCAAAATAGCGGTTCTTGCGCGGTGGTGGGGATCTAGAACTTGTCGCATCAATGGCTTTGTACAAGGGCACGATTCGCCGCGGCGAATCGTGCCGCAAACGTCGCCTAAATCGCTGGGCTTTAGCCCCAGAGGGAGGCCCTCCGCGGTGCTAGACCATTTATGAGCTAGTGTCCTGAGTCTGAAATACGCGACACAGAGCTGCCTGTCATTCTGAGCGAATGGGGCCCCGAACGTCTTTCAGTTCGGGGGTGGTGAGTCGAAGAATCTGCGGTTGTTCTTCGATGAACTTCAGACTCACCACACTAGAACCTGTCTCATAAATGGTTTTGTAAAAGGGCACGACTTTAGTCGTGCCGCAAACGTCGCGTAAATCGCGGGCTTTAGCCCCTGAGGGACGCCTTTCGCGGTGCTAGACCATTTATGAGACAGCTTCTAGACTAGTGTCTTGTCCCAAAAGTTGACATCGAGATTGCGCTGTCATCCTGATCGGGGATTGGCGCGTACTTTGCGCCAATCGTAGTCGAAAGCCTGCCCTGAGCCTGCCGAATCGGGACCTGCAGTTGCGACCTTCGATTTATACAGGGACACCACACTGGCACCGCCGCGCAAATCCCATCGCCGCACTCTATGCGCAATTGCGAGTCTTCATTGCACTGATTCCAGCAGAACAGAAGACGCCTGCGGAAGATGTCCATGCCGGGGGATGAACAGGATGATTCCGACAAGAATTGCAACCGCCGCGCCGCGGAGTGATTTCACGAGGGATTCCTTGGATTGTTGCGCTTTGAACTTCACAGCGTTTCAAGCATCAGTCTTCATTCAGCGGAATTGTACCGCTCCCGTCCACCCGCTTGAGGACGCAGCCGGCACCGGCGATCAGGACGCATCGTGCGCTATGATTCCTGCCAGAGAAAAATACCGTAATAGATACGTTGCGACAGAACAGCGACATCGAAGGGATGGGAATGACCAATTTGTGGACGCGGCGCAAATTCCTGAGCCGCGCAGCCGGCTCCGCAGCATCTCTCGCGCTCGTGCAGGCGGGCCAAAATGCGCTGGCAGGCAGCGCGGGCAGTACGGGGCTGCGCGGCAGATTCGTCACTCACGTTTCTAGTCGTCCGCGTGAATCAGATCGAAGTCACGCCCACGCGCAACCTCGGCGAGGATGAAGCCGCCGACAATCGCCCCGAGCTTATTCGCTCGCGGCGCGATGCCTTCGCGCGCGGCTGCCCCGGCGGAAAGATGACCTGGGCCATCAGCTGGCTGGCTTTGAACGACACGCGCCAGGAGTATAAGGACGCGCGCCGCCTGCTTGCGTCGTATCACGACAAGTATGGCGACGAAATCACATTCATTCCCGGCGGCTATTTTGCGCCCATGTTCGACACCCGCGAGCATAACCGCGCAGACGATTCAGCAAGGCGCTGCAGAGCTGGTCTCAGCAATGGTCGGCGGCGGTTATCGGCCGCAATGCCTCGTGGCCGGTTTCTGGATGCGGAGAACCAGAGTCACCTGGCCAACGATGAGGGCATTCACGTCTGCCAGGGCCAGATCTGGAGCCAGCACGCCATCGACAACGGCGATGGCGACGGCGGCATCTGCTATCCCTATTACCCCAGCCGCGAGCATTATCTCAAGCCGGCGCAGGGCCCGGCGGATTTTATCGACTGCGTGTGCCTCGACGGCTGGACATGCGATTTTCTCACCGCGCGCCGCAATGGATTTCGACGGCGGATTCAACAGCCGCATGGGCGTGGGTCCGATCGAGACGGTGGGAAATCTCGGCGTGGAAGCCGGACGCCGCGAAATGATGGCAACCACTGCGATGCATTTTGACAGCGGCCACGCGTTGAATGGCTTCGGCTGGGTGACGGGAATCTGGGAAGTCTCCGTCGGCCACGATGAGGATCTTGCCTGGTGGTTGCAAGCCGTACGGAGCGTTGGCCCGACACACAGGTGATGACCGAAGGCGCATTCGGCATGGAGTGGCGCAAGCACACGCCGAACAACGATGCGACTCAACTATCGTTTCGACGCCAAAGGAACCGGCGCGCCCGGCTCGGAGAGGGAGCTGGAAATCAAGTGGTTCATGAACCGGAATTTCGTCTCGCCTGCTGCAGGAACTGGGATGACCGGCTCTCCGGGATGGTGATCGATTCACGCGCTACGATCTTGCCGGCGCATGAGCCCGAGACCCTGCAGCGCGAGTGGAGCCTGATGAACGTGCTCAATCAGAAGGGCACGCGCCCCCAGGACAAGCCGTCCGGTTAGCGCAATTGTCTCCGCAGATCAGCGCCGCATCTTTGCGCGCTATCCGGAGTTGCAAAAACTTGCGTGAATGCAACGCCGAAACAAAACGAGCAGGAGGAACCATGGCCAGGGAGCGGGATGGATTTTCGAGGCGCGACTTTCTTGTGGGAGGAGCCGCATCGCTGGGTGCAATCGCTTTAACGCCGGCGCTTGCGCAACCAACCGCACAAGATGGCGCCGCGCAACGAAAGGTTCTGCACGTCATCGGGCATTCGCATATCGACGCCGCGTGGTTATGGCCGTGGCGCGACGGGTCCGACACCGTCCTCACCACATTTCGCAGCGCGCTGAATCGAATGAACGAGACCCCCGGCTTCTGCTATAGCCATTCGTCGTCCGCGCACTACCGTTGGGTCGAGCGCGCCGACCCCGCCATGTTTGCCGAGATTCAACAGCGGGTCCGCGAAGGCCGATGGGAAGTCGTGGGCGCGTGGCCCGTTGAGCCCGACTGCAATATCCCGGCAACTGAAAGCTTTGTTCGCCACGCCCTCTATGGCAAGGAATACTGCAAGCGTGCACTCGGAACCGACGTGAAGATCGGCTTCAATCCCGATTCGTTCGGCCACGCCGCAGGGCTTCCGTCCATCCTGAAGCACGCTGGATACGGCTACTACGCCTTCATGCGACCCCAGGAACATGAGATGAACCTGCCCCTCCTCTTCTGGTGGGAGGGTCCGGATGGATCGCGCATTCTGACCCTGAGGATTTGGAAAAATTACGACGGCGACGCAGAACTCCTACGCTCTGCGGCAACCGGAGCATTTGCACCCGGCTTCGATCATGCCGTGTTCTTCCTGGGCGTAGGCGATCACGGCGGAGCCGTTACAAAAGAACAGATACGCGCTGTCCTCGCCATGCGCAACGATCCAAATCTGCCCGAGCTTCGCTTCAGCACGCTGCGCGATTTCTTTCAAGCGGCAGAGAGTTCCCCGGCCTTCGCCTCGTTGCCGGTGGTGCGCGGAGAGCTGCAACATCATTCGCGAGGATGCTATTCAGCCAATGGCGAAGGAAAGTTTCTCAACCGCCGCGCCGAACGGTGGCTCGGCCAGGCCGAAACCATCTCACTCGTGGCCAATCTCAGCGCAGGGCACGCATATCCCGCCGAACAGTACGCCGAAAGCTGGTGGAAGGTCCTGTTCTGTCAGTTTCATGACATGATGGCAGGCACTTCGCTCTACTCCGATTACCAGGATGTGCGCGACAGCGTCGGCTACGCCTGCGAGGTTGCTCAAACCTCCAAGGTCGAGGCCCTGGAAACCATGGCCAAACGGGTCGACCTGAGCAAAGTCCAGGAAGGCGCGGTTTTCCTGTTCAATCCACTGCCCTGGAAGCGAAAGGCTCTTGTCGAGTTCTACACGGGTAGTAATCCTTCGGGAGAATCACGGATCACCCATCTTGCCTCGAATGATGGCATCAAAACCCCGGTGCAGTGGAGGCCCTCGGCGAGCATGTCCACCTTCTTCCCGCGTTTGTCCGCCTGGGTCGAACTTCCTGCATGTGGGTACAAGGTTTTCGAACTGGCTCACGGGGATGAGCCTGCTTCCGACGCCTACAGCAACTTCGCTACCGTTTCTGAAACCGGCTTTGGGATCTCTTCGTTGAAGGCCGACGACGGCACCGAGTTGCTGTCGAACCCCATCGGACTGGTCGCCATCAGCGACACCAGCGACACCTGGGCGCACGGCATCGATCAATTCCGGCAGGAAATCGGGCGGCCTGAGCTGGTCTCGGCAAGCGTCATCGAGAACGGCCCGGTCACACGCGTCACGCGCCACCGTGCCCGCTGGCAGGACTCCGAAATCGTCCTGGATATTGCACAATTCGCCGGACTCGACTTTGTCGAGCTGCGCTTTGTGATCGACTGGCGCCAGCATGAGCAGATGCTCAAGCTTGAGATCCCAACCGCCCTCGCCCAGCCCAGGGTTTTCGCCAAAGTGCCCGGCCAGATACTCGAACGCCGAGTGAATGGCCAGGAAGAGCCGTATCAGGATTGGGGCGCTGTGCAGGGAAAGGCCGGAGACGCTGATTACACGGTCGCGCTCCTCAACAACTCGACCTACAGCTACGACTGCCTCAACGGGCTCTTCCGCACCGTGCTGATCCGATCCGCTCCTTTCGCACGTCATAATCCCGGAGTCGTTCCGCACAACGACAACAATGCATGGCAGGACCAAGGGCGCCAGGAACGCACGTTCTGGCTGATCGCCGGGCGCGGTGCGTATTCAGGATTCAACCTCGACCGCCGGGCCGAAGAATTACAGACGCCGGCCGAGTATGTCATGGATTCGGCTCATCCTGGAACCGAACCGTGGGAGAATTCCTTCCTTGAGATCATGCCGCGCAATGTTTGGGTATTGGCCATCAAACAAGCGGAGCAGGTGCCGGCAGCGAAGATCATTCGCATTCAAGAGCGCTCAGGGACTGCAACCCAGGCGAACCTCAAGAGCGCAAAGCTGGGGCTCGACCACACGGTCAATCTAGCTCCGTGGGAGATCAAGACATTGTTGATCAAATCCGCCAAAGGCCGCAATGCGGAGATCGAGGAAACCTCATTGCTTGAAATCTAGGTGGCTGCAGATCGAATTCTGCCAACTCATCGCGGACTTTATCCCCTGAGGTCTGGGTCTTTCAAACTGACTACTCCCGTTCTGGCCACCCGTCACCAAGTCCACGTCAGGCGCAGGAGCTTGATCGGCTTTCTTGTCATGCGGCGGGAATCTCTGCCATTTCTGCGGTTTTGTCGGTTCGCCAGCCGACGAGTCCGATGGTGAGCGCGATCAACTGCATGGCGACGATGAAGCCCACGCAGGCGGGCCATTTGCCCAGCGCCCAAAAGGCTCCGGGAACCACGCCGGCGGCAGTTCCGCCGAGGTAATAGCAGGTGAGGTAGAGGCCGGCCGCCGTGACGCGCGTTCCGGGAGGCGCGGCCACGCGCAGATGCGAACTATTCGCGGTCTGGGTGATGAAGACCCCCGATGAGAGCATGGCGAGGCCCACGATGATCACGGTCAGCGAGGGTGCGAGGGTGAGGAGCACGCCCGCAATGGCGAGGCAAATGGCTCCGCCAACGCCCGCACGCAGGCCGACGCGGGTGATGATGTACCCCGCGGCCGGGGTAACGATCAGGCCGATGAGGTATACGAAAAAGAGGGAGCCGAGTGCAGCGGTCGAGAGCAGATAGGGCGGGGCGGCAAGATGAAATGTGATCCAGGTAAACACGCCTACGAGGGAGAAAAGTGAGTTGAACCCGACTGCAAATGTGGCCACGAGGGGGCGATTGCGAAATAGTCCCTGCACCCGGTAGGGGAACGAGGGCAATTCGTCGATCTTGTGCACCGGGAGCGCGCGGGGACGACCGCGAGGCAGCCACGCCGCGACCGCCGCGGCTCCGGCGAGCGAGGCTGCCCCAAGGGCAAGAAAGCTGATGCGCCAGCTGAAGCGGTCGGCGAGAATGCCGGCCGAGATGCGGCCAATGAAGCCGCCCAGCGCGGTTCCGCTGACGTAAAAACTCATGATGAGGGCGACTTGCTCCGGCGGCCACTCTTCGCCGATGTAGGTAATCAGCACGGCAATGACGCCGGGAACGGTGATGCCCTGAAGAAACCGCCAGAAGACCAGCTGCGCCAGCGAAGTCGAGGTCGCGGCCAGCAGCGTGGGCACGGAGATGCCGATGAGCGAAGCAACGATGACGCACTTGCGCGGGAGACGCTCAGTGAGCGCTCCAAAGACGGGCGCCGAGATGGCGACCCCGAGTGTAGCGGCCGACACCGTCATGCCTGCGCCGGTTTTGGAGGCATGAAAGAGGCGCGCCAGCATGGGCAGCATGGGCTGCGTGCAATAGAGTTCAAGAAAGGCGCACACGCCGCACAGCGCCACGGCAGCGGCGGCCCAATGGCTGGGCGCAGCACGTTCTTGAGATGGGGCTTCCAAAACTCAGGATAATTCAGCCGAAGGCATCTATTCGGGAAGGATCACCGCCAAATCCGAGGTTGCGTTTAGAGCATTTCTCTCATAGATATACTCCATAGCCGGCGAACCTGAACCAAGCTTGAGCGTTATCTGGAGTGATCTGAGGTAGCAGGTCTGTGATGGCCTGTTCGAGGACCTCGCTGGTCCTTGCTTTGGCTGATCGGAGGAGTTGTTTGAGCTTTGACCAGGCCTTTTCTATCGGGTTCAGGTCTGGCGAATAGGGCGGCAGGTAGAGCAGTTCCGCTCCAGCCGCCTCGATGCGTGCACGCACGCCGTCGACCTTGTGCGAACTCAAGTTATCCATCACCACCACATCGCCGGAGCGTAGTTGCGGACACAGAACATGTTCCAGATAGGCCAGGAAGATTTCTGTATCGGTAGCCTCTTCGATGGTCATGGTTGCGATCATGCCCCGGGTGCTCATCGCGCCCAGGATGGTCATAATTTTCCAATGGCTGCCAGGCGTCGCCTCATGGATGCGCCGTCCTCCCAGACAACGGGCATAGAGCCGCGTCATTGAAGTGGTGACGCCGCTCTCATCAAGGAAGATCAGATTGTCTAGCGGGGTCGAATGGATTTTCTCAAGGAACTCTGCCCGCCGCTTTTGATTGGCTTGCGTGTCTCGCTCGGCCGCGTGGAGTGACTTTTTTTCAAACGCGCACCCAACCGCTTCAGCACACGCCACAAATGCTGACTGCTCATGCCAATACCGAGCGACTTCTGCAGCCCTTTCTGCAAATCCGCCAGCGTGCAATCCGGTTGTTCGCGCAACTGGCGCAACAACTCGGCTTCAACTTCTGGCGTCACCCGACTCGCCATTCCATGGCGGCTCTGCGCCACCCGCTCCATTTGTTGGCTGCGCAATCGCTGCCTCGATATCTTCTTGGCCCAGTCATAGCTGACAGAAAACAGTTCCGCCAACTCGCGCAACGATCCCTGCCCGCGATCGTAGGCCGTCAACAGCTTGCAACGAAGATCATCCGAATAGGCCTTCGCCATCTCTCATGCCGCGAAGTCCAGAGCTAACTACAGTGTACACCTAATGGAGAAATGCTCTAGCCGGGGCTCAGGAGCGCAACGTGGGCAGATGGTCGGGGTGCGTTCTAACCTTTCATTCAGAAAGTACCGCTGTAGGACATTGCAGCGACATAGAGGAGGTGGTTGAGGGCGGGGTGTAGAGTGAATCAACCGAGGTTCCCGTACGGTGGGAATGATCAAGAAACAAACGGTTATTGCACTTGTCCTGCTCCTGCTGGTTCCCCTGGCCCTGATGCTTGGGGGATTGCTGTTCAGCCTGATTAACCCTGAAATTGCGGCAGGTCATCCGAACTACGTTCGTAACTATCACCTGCTTAATCTACTGCAGATCATTTCTTTCTGTGCATCTGGTGCGGTTGCGGCCGCGTTGTGGCTGCTCGTGTGCTTTCTGACGATCCGCTCCAAGCAGCGATCCAACTGGTGGCTGTTTCTGGCGGCATTGGGGCCCTTCGGCTACGCCTTTCTGGCGATGCTGAACGACCGGGCGCCTGCGGAAACAGACCGATATGCCCGGTTTGTGCGCAAGCTGAACTGGCTTATGCGCGGCGGATACGAACTTTGCGCATTCCTGATCGTATGGGTACTCGCCTATCAGGCTATGGTCCTCATGCGCACAATGATGATCTGGTATGAGGCCGCTACCTCAGGAACTTCAACCGCGCAGATCATGAATATCCAAAACGCTTCTTCTGGAATGTGGGCGTTTGCCGAGGGGAACGAGGTAATGTACTTTGTGGTTCTTCTCTACTTGATTCGGCCTGTTGTCTTTTGCATCGTGGGCAAAGTTGCCGCCGCTATGGCGACGTCCAGGGCACGCTGAGTTTCAAATTGCCTGCGCCTATGTCTCAATAAACGGGCAAACCGCAAGAGACAAGCTTGCTGCGCTCTACCGCATGCGCCCGACGTTATAACCTAAATCAAGAGATGCACTCTCCTTCCCCAAGGCCAATGCGGCGCGGCATGGAGGCATTTGCCTCCCGCGATTTCAGGCGATATCAGATGGCGCGCAGCGCGGTCATTCTGGGAGCCGAGGCGCAGGCGGTTGCGGTCGCGTGGCAGGTCTACTCCATCACCCACCGCGCGCTCGACCTGGGCTATACGGGACTGGCCTTGTTTTTGCCGGGCCTGCTGTTTCTGCTGCCCGCGGGACACACTGCGGACCGCTTCGACCGGCGGCAGGTGATTCTTGTTTGCTATTCGCTGCAGGTGTTCGCCACGCTGATTCTGCTGGAGTTTGCCAGGGAGGGGATGCACCGGGTGCTTCCCATCTACGCGGTGCTTTTTGTCATCGGCACGGGGCGCGCTTTCTCCGGACCGGCCAGTTCGGCGCTGGTTCCTCATCTCGTTCCAGAAAAGCACTTTGTCAACGCGGTGACCTGGGGAAGCGCGATTTTTCAATTTGCCAATTTCACCGGGCCGGCGCTGGGCGGGCTGCTCTATACGCTGCCGCTGGAGAGAATGGTTCCTGGCACGCGGCTCGAAGGCCCCGGAATTGTGTATGTGTTTACACTCTGCTGCCTCGGGTGCTTTTTGGCGCTGGTGGGCAGCCTCGAGGTGCGCCTGGGTCGCATGGAGCATCGGGCCGCGTCGATGCAGGTATTGCTGGCGGGCTTTCGCTACGTGTGGAGAGCGCGGCTGCTGCTCGGAGCGATTTCGCTGGATCTGTTTGTGGTGCTGCTGGGCGGGGCGGTGGCGTTGATGCCCATCTTTGCCAACGACATTTTGCACACCGGGCCGCGGGGTCTGGGCATGCTGCGGGCGGCTCCCGCGGTGGGCGCGTTGGCTATGTCGCTGATGATGGCGCGTTTTCCAATCAGCCGCGGCGCGGGCAAACGCATGTTTATCGCCGTGGGGATATTTGGCGTGGCTACGGTGATCTTTGGATTGTCGCGCAACCTCTGGCTCTCGGTAGCGGCCCTGGCCGTGGGCGGTGCCGCCGACATGATCAGCGTGATCATCCGCGGGTCGCTGATGCAGCTTGCCACCCCTCCGGAGATGCGGGGAAGGGTGAGTGCGGTGAACTCCTTGTTCATTGGCGCATCGAATGAATTGGGCGAGTTTGAAAGCGGGCTTACGGCGCAGTGGTGGGGCGCCGTGCGGGCAACCCTGGTGGGCGGATTGGGCGCGCTGGCGATAGCTGGAGCCTGGGCGTCGGTATTTCCGGATCTGCGCCGCGCCGATGAACTCAGCGCAGAGGCGTTGCGGCCGCGGGAGACTGCGGCCGGCAATTAGCTTCTGAACTTACCCGGAGGATGAACCCGGACACATGCAACAGGAGGGCAATTGAAAGCCTGGAAAATCATTCTGATTCCGACGCTGATCACCCTGGCCATCGGCGGCATCTATCTGTTTTCGGTGTGGAAGCATCGCCAGAATCCCGGAGTAATTCCCAACAAGGATGCAAACGAAACAACGCTGAGCAAGGACGACCTGGTGGTGATGCGCGCCTTCTTTCCGCAGCACTTTGACGATCTCGAACGGTTTGTCGGGACGACGGTGTGGATGAAGGACGGCTACGCGATCTCCTATTTTCCTTACTCTGGCGGGCGAGTTGAGTTTGGCAAGCGCGCAGGCGTGATTCCGGCGGTCCAGCAGATGGAAATCAAGAAGGTGATCAAGTCGGCAGCGCCTGCCAAGCTGGACGACGGACTTGAGCACGGGACGCAGCAGGCCTTCGCGGTTTTTGAGTTGCCGGGCAAAATGGGGTTGTTTGCAACGCCGGTTGGATATATGGACGGAAATCAGGAGGCTTACTACACCGATTCGCTGTTCTTCTATGATGACCCGCACAAGATTTACGACTATTGGCCCAAGGACGTGTGGGCGGCCATCGATGCGCACCAGGTGAAGCCCGGCATGAGCGAGGTGGAGACGCGCATGGCCGTCGGCCAGAACATGCACCCTGATGGAACCACGGAAGGCGACCGCACCGTGACCTACAACCAGGATGGGAAGACGTGGACGGTTACGTTTGTGAAGAACCAGGCAAAGGAAATCAGGCAAGGTTAACTTCCTTCTCGCAAATGCCGGGTGCCCCATCCTTGAATCGTTTTGTGATTCAAGGGTGGGAAACCACAGATCTCAATCGGCTAGTGCCGCGAGTTGTCTCTGCAACCCCAATCCGCTACTGCCGCTGTTGAAGTTGCGGTTGTTGCTCGGCTTGTTCGGTGATGTGAACGGGGTGCTCGAGGCGAAAGGTGAGAAGAGTCTCGGCGGGCAGAACGATCTGCTTGTTGCCTGTGAAGGCGCTGCCTGCCGTGCCTGCGCCGCCCCCGGCAAGTAGGCCGATGGCTGCGCCTCTGCCGCCGCCGGCGATGCCCCCGATGATGGCGCCGAGACCCGCGCCGCCGCCGATGAATCCTGCGGAGCGCTTACCCTTGCCCTTTTCGGCACGCTCGACCGTTCTGGTAGCTACGGGGTAGCTGCCCCATTTGGTATGCACGCGCTCAAGCCTCAAAGAGAGCTCGGCGCCGCCTTTGAATTTGCCGAGAGGTTTGGCGTCGACGACGGTGCCTTCAGCACGGGCGCCGCGCGGGATCACGGTTTGGCCATTGACGACGACGTTATCGGCCACGGTTGCTCTGAACGTGTCGCCGGTCTGCGAGATTTTCGACCCCAGGTCCTGATCGAGGCGGACGCGAATCTCAGTACGCGCGGGCAACTCGATCATGGCCGGAGGAGGAGGCGCTTGTGGGGGAGGCGCCTGCTGAGCTTGTGGACCGGCAGGCGCCAGGTTGGCGCCGGCACCGTTGTCGGGCGGGTTATTGGGCGAAGTATTGGGCTGGGCTGAAGGCTGCGTGGCAGGGGGCTGCTGGGGAGTGGACGACTGGGCGGTCTGGCTGGCGGGCTGCCCTGTCTTGCTGTTGCATCCGCTGAGCGACAGGGTGGCTGCCAGCGCAAGCAGGGCGAGGGGAATCAAGCTGCGATTGATTTTCATACGCGAACTCCTGTGGGGGGAGAAGTATCGGATCCACGAACGAGCTGCGGATGCTGCACCGCGACTCCTGGGAACGGACTTTGGGTTTGATGCGAAGGCACCAGGTTGACGGCTTGCTCTCGCATCCAGAGGGTCGTTTTTCGGGACTGGTATGGCTCCTGCAATCCCGGTGGAGAGCCGCAGACTGGGCGGCACTGACTGATGACTGCTGTTCAACCTGCCCCAAGAGCTATTGTACTGCATCGTAAGGTGATAAAGCGCCTGAAACACGGGCCTTCACCGCCGTCGAAACTGGAATTTATTACGGGCGCTTACGGCATTTTCTCCATCATGTTGGCCCGATCGAGAACGGCGAGTAACGCATAGTAATTGTCTACGAGAAAGCCTTCGTACCCATGCGCGCCGCCTTGCCAATCCTTCCAGTCGTAGGTCAACCCGTCGGCTGCTCGGCCTGAGAATCCCTGCCTTGCAAAAGCGTCCAGCATGGGCATAAGAATCTTGTCGCCCTGCTCCTTTTCGCCCAAATGATAGAGTGCGGCCAAGGTGAAATAGGCGAAGCACGCGGTTGCGCCGCCGTTCTCATAGATCTCGAAGCCGTCGCTCCCATCCGCTTTCTTTGATCCACCCCAGCGGTGGTCCGGATTTAGATAATCGGCGTGGCGAATGGGCACCAGGTTGCCCGGAAGACCCAGCGCAAAGTTCCTGTATCCCACGCTGTCCATCTTGGTCAGGACGCGGTCCATCACCTGCCGCCCCTGCTCTCCCGAAACCAACCCGTAGCGCACTGCAATGCCGTTGATGTAGGGAAAGTAATAGTTGTGCAATTGGCCGTCGCGGCTTCTCCAGCCGGCCACAACGCCCGCCGACGGGTCGAGGAATGCGTCCGCATAGGCAGCGCGAATGGCGACGGCGCGCGCACGGTACCTGGCTGCGTCATCCCTCTCTCCAATGCGATCGGCCAGCGCGGCCATGCCCCGCAGCGCACGATAACCTAGCGCGTTCCCATAGGCGTCCTGGTGGCCGAAGCCGATCGTGTCCCACCAGTTGGCTGCAGGGTTGATGACACCCTCCTTCCATGAACCGGAGTTCCCGCTGGCGGGGTATTCGAGCAGCGGGCTACCGTCGGCATTCGCGACCATCAGGGTTTCGGCCCACTTGCGTAGCCCTTTGTAGTTCTGGCGCAGCCACCGCTCGTCGCCGCTCCCGTCGGCGTAGTCATAGGCCGAAATCAATAGCGAAGGGTAGGTGTCGGTGAACACATGGGCATCCGGGGAATCGGGTTCGGATGCCCCGTCGAACATCTGATAGCCCGGCAGCCCGTAGCCGAGAAACCCGCCCAGGTAGCGATCCAGCGTTTCGCGAATCAGGTCGAGCGCAGTCAGCCCTTTCACCAACTCCGGCGTATACCGCGCCATGTCGGCATATTCGTAAACGGTGAAGGCGCAGGCATCGCTGGCAGCGTGGTTGGCCAGCACATGCAACTCCGCATGCAGCTGGAAGATATCCAGAAAGTCCCGCCGGAAGCCGTCGAAACGTGCATCTGCGGGATCCATGCCGGGGATCGCCGGAAAGATGGCGGCGGTTTGAAGCGTGTACTCCAACTCCCTGTGCTCGGCCGAGGCAGCGGGGAACGTGACAGCCACATAATCCGGCAGCGGCTGAGCCAAATCAGTCGGGGTCATGCCGTTTGTATTGCGGTGAGCAACATAGCGGAGCACCGCGGCGTCGTTTCCCCTGGCGTAGACTCGCAGGGATCCCATGCCCGGCAGATGCAGCACCGCGGGCAGCGCAATGTCGCCCGCGGGCGTTACGTGCCCCAGAAGCGTGGCGTGCGCTACGTGCGGATTGAATTTCCACGTCAGATCGTGCGCGGCCCCGCCGGGCCGGAACAGGCTGCGCATGTGCAGGGTGTCGCCTTCGCATTGCATCTCCCAGACCGGGTGATCGGGATCGGTGCTGAGTGCGTAATGCACCCAGCCGCCCTGCACAGAGACGGTGTAATGAGCAGGATTATTGCCGGGGTCGATGATCGGACTGGGACGGAAACTGCCCTGTTTCAGCGAGTCAATGCTGAGGGAACTGAGCCCGGGCCGATCGGCATTGAAAGCCACATGGATTGACGAGGTTTCCTGCTTGAGTGATGCGTCTGTGGTTTGTGCGGCCGCCGGAATAACCAACAGCGTTGCGAACGCGAGCCCGAATGCCGAAATTTTCCCCATTTTCTCGCGGGACTGTCTTGAATCGACAAGCTTCCAACCGGCAAATGTCATCGATGCTTACCTTCGATTTCAAGTGATGAATTGTTTCCGGCTCCCCATCATAGTCCCATCGGAAGGGTCGAGCGCTACGCGCGGGTGCAGATTCAAAGATGGAAATCTCTTGGCGACGATTGCTTTGCTGAGGCGGGCGCGGCGGCCTCTATCTCCAGCGGAAGATTCGGAGAGAGATTGCGAACGGCACGATGCACCAGGCAATCAGGATTCCGACCTGGGCTGTGGACTGGCCAAGGTTCGTGCCTTGCAGCATGTTGCCGCGAATCGCGTCGATGGCCGCCGTCAAAGGAAGAGCTTGAACCACGGGTTGCACAACCGCCGGAAAACGCGAGGCTGAAAAGAAGACGCCGGAAAGAATCCACATGGGCAGCATCACCAGGTTCATCAGCCCTGACACGGCTTCCATGGTTCTGGCGCGGGACGACACCAGCAACCCCAGGGCGGAGAAAGCGAGCGACGTGAGCACGCACAAGATGCCCAACTGACCCAGCGATCCGCGAAACGGCACCCTGAAAACCAGCGCCGCAAACCCGAGGAACAGCACAACCTCGATCACCAGCATGGCGAGCCGCGACAGCAGAAACGACGCGAGGTACTGCCACCGCGGCATGGGCGAAGCTACCATCCGCTTGAGCAGCTTTTTCTGCCGCGCCTCCACAATCGCAAATCCCAGGCTCCACATCGCCGAGCCCATCAGGTTCATTCCGAGCAGGCCGGGGACCACAAAGTCGATGTAGCGCGAGCCTTTCTCATGCACCAGGTCGTTCTCGCTGCGCATCGCTTCACGCTGTCCGGCTGCGGTTTGGATCGCGCGATCGGCCAGCATCCGCGCAATGCGCGCATCAGGATTGGTGTTGTCGAACTTGTAGGCCACGCCGTCAGGTTTCTGGATGGCGAGAAGCAGAATCTTTCCCGTCGCAAGTGCGTGCGTGCCCGCGGCTTCGTCCATCGTGGTCGCGGTCAGTCCCTTGTCTTCGGAGAGAGCATGGGCCAGTTGGGCGGTTGTTGCGGCCACCGGCAGCACATCGGGAGGCCGGTTCCGGAATGCAATGCCCAATCCCACAGCGAGCAGAATGGGAAAGAGAAAAATCCAGAAGATCGCCTCGGGCTCGCGCAGAATCAGGCGAAACCGCACCATCGTCAGTTGATAGAGCGAACTCTCCTGCAATTTACTCATCGCGCAAATTCCTTCCCGTCAATCCGACAAAGACGTCTTCGAGCGTTGCCGAGTGAGTGCGGAACTCGCTCAGGCGCAGTCCCTGCTCTGCGAGCGCGGCGAAGATGCGCGGCACGGCGGAATGCAGCTCGCGAACCGAAAGCTGATGCAATCCTGCATCTACGCGATGCGACTGAATGCCGGGGATCGCCGTGAGCGCAGCCGTATCGACGAAGCCATCGCCGGCGGCGCGGCCGGTGACGGCGAACTCCACGATGTGCTCGCCGCCGAGCGAAGCGATCAACTGCTGCGGCGTTCCCAGCGCGATGATCTTGCCGTGATCCATGATGCCGACGCGGTCACAGAGCCGCTCCGCCTCATCCATGTAATGGGTGGTCAGGATGATGGTGCGGCCCGTCAGCTTGAGTTGGTCCACCAGGTCCCAGAGGTGACGCCGCGCCTGGGGATCGAGGCCGGTAGTCGGCTCATCGAGAAAAAGCAGTTCCGGATCGCCGACCAATGCGCAGGCCATGGCCAGCCGCTGCTTCTGGCCGCCCGACAGGCCGCCCACGCGCGAACGGCGCTTCTCTTCCAGTTGGGCTGTCCGGATCGACTCTTCGACGGAAGTGCCGCGCCGGTAAAAACTGCGAAAGAGCCGCAGCGTCTCCTCGACCGTGAGCTTCTCGGGAAACTGTGTCTCCTGCAGTTGAACGCCGATACGCTGGCGCAGTTCGCCGGCGCTCGAGTTCCAACTCATCCCGAGAATTTCCACGGTGCCGGCGTCGGGGGCCGTCAAACCCTCGCAGATCTCGATGGTTGTCGTCTTGCCCGCGCCATTCGGACCGAGCAGCCCGAAGCATTCGCCGCGAGGCACCTCCAGATCGAGATTCTCCACGGCCACTACATCGACAAAGGCCTTCCGCACTCCTCGCAAACACAGCGAGCAGCCGCCTTCGGATGCGGGCTTCAGTCCTGGTGCAGTTCTCGGCTGGGTCAATGTGGCGCGTCCTCGCCCAAGACTAAGGCGAAACAACGATTCATATCAACCCAAAGACGGGTAGAGTCCTAATTTGAACGGCGAATCCATCAGGGGCTGAAGTCCTCACGCGTTTACCTTGTAACAGGGCATGACCTCAGTCGTGCCGAAAGAGCAACAAAATAGGGGAAGGGCCTTAGCCCCTGTGTGACGCTTCAATGCCTGTTCCCCGCTATTCCCATTTTTCCGCAGCCTCTTTAGGAGCTGAGGGTCTTCCTTCTTCTCCGCGTCGAATTTTTCCGAAGCTTTCAAAGCCGTCCATCTCAACACCTCTCTGCAACCCGCCCTTAGAATCCGCTCAAAGTGATGGCTATCACTGTTCGCACCACCCCTGCGCGCCAATCATGCTTGGTACGTGGACAACTCCCCTGCCCACGGTGCGCGGAGGAGATTCTTGGCTCGTTCCCGACTGCCGTTGTGGCGCAGGATCTCGCAGATTTTCTTTCTGCTCCTCTTCGTCGCGCTGTTGATCTTCACCTCGCTGCGTCCCACGCCCGGCGCAACCGCTGACATTCATCTGCATGCTCCGGTGCGCCTGTTCTTTGAGTGGGATCCGCTGGTCGCGGTCGCCAATGCGCTGGCTTCGCACGCGCTCTATCGCGGGCTGCTGTGGAGCCTCGTCATTCTGCTGCCCACGCTTTTTCTGGGACGTTTCTTCTGCGGCTGGATCTGCCCGATGGGCACGCTGCAGCATTTCGTGGGCAACATGCCGTCTGAATCCAAGCGCGGCAAGCAGCGCATCGAATCGAACCGCTACAAGCGCTGGCAGACAGCAAAGTACGTCGTCCTCATCGCCGGCCTGGTGGCTGCGTCCTTTGGCTCGATGGCAATTGGCTGGCTCGATCCATTCAGCCTTCTGGTGCGCTCGATCGGCCTCGCAATTCTGCCGGCGTTCAACTTTGCGGTGCGCTGCGATCTTGCGCCGCTCGAACACAGCCACGTGGCGTGCGATCAAAGCCACCGGCGAAGCAGTCCATGCTATTCTGCGGCGCCACGGTGCTCGACTTTCGCCAGGCGCATTTTACGCAGGGACTGTTGCTGGGCATTCTGTTCTTGTCGATTCTGGTGGCCAGCCTGCGCGTCACGCGCTTCTGGTGCCGTGCAATTTGTCCGCTGGGCGCGCTGCTGGGCGCGGTTTCGCGCTGGTCGATTCTGGGGCTGCACAAGGACGCGGCGAGTTGCAACAAGTGCAATCGCTGCCTGCTCCATTGCCAGGGCGGCGACGATCCCATCGGCGGCGTGCCGTGGCGCAAGTCCGAGTGCCTGATGTGCATGAACTGCGTGGGCAGTTGCCCCGACCAGCAGCTCTGACGTTCCGTTTCTTCCGCAAAGAGACGCGAAGTTGCTTCGCCCGACCTGGGCCGGCGCAGGACGCTCACCGGGCTGGCCGCGGGCGCGGCCGTGGTTCCGCTGATGCGCGCGAATACCGGGACTGGGCAAGAGCCGCAACGAACGACTGCTGCGGCCGCCGGGCGCGCTCGATGAACCGGATTTTCTTGTCGCGCTGCATCCGCTGCGGCGAGTGCATGAAGGTGTGCCCCAACAATGCGCTGCAGCCCACGCTCGAGCAGGCCGGAATTGAAGGACTGTGGACGCCGACGCTGGTGCCGCGCATCGGCTACTGCGAACCGAGTTGCGTGCTCTGCTCCGAGGTTTGCCCCACTGGCGCGATCTGGCAGATTACGCCGAAGGAAAAAGGCTGGGTCGTGGGCAGTAGGCGGCACGCACCGAGCCAGCCCGTGCGCTGGGCACAGCGTTTTACGATCGCGGCCGCTGCCTGCCGTGGGCCATGGCCACCGATTGCATTGTGTGCGAGGAGTGGTGCCCGGTTTCGCCCAAGGCGATTTATGTCGAAGAGGCGCCAGGTCGTCGACTCGGCCGGCAAGCCAAAGACGCTGAAGCAGCCTCGCGTCGATCCCAGCCGCTGCGTGGGCTGCGGCGCTTGCGAATACGCCTGCCCGCTGCAGGAGCGCCCGGCCGTCTACGTCACCAGCATCGGCGAAAGCCGCTCGCCCAGCAGCCAGATTCTGCTGACCCGGAAGTGAAAGGAGACTGATCGAAAATGTTTCCGTCGTCGAAAAAGTTGGAAGTTAGCCGCCGCAGCTGTTGCCATTGCGCGTCCTTGTCGCCGGCACAGGATGCAAGAAGAGCAGGATGTCGATCCATTTCCGGCGTCGGGCGCGGTTGTCGGCTGGGAAAAAACCAGCGACACGCGCGTGTTTGCGGCCAAGGACCTTTGGCAAGTACATCGACGGCGACGCCGAGCAGTACATCTCGGCCGGCGTCGTGTCCACGTCGACCTCCGACTACAAGTACCAGGACCAGTTGGAGGCGGTGGTGGACGTGTACACCATGGGCGACTTCAACGGGTGCGCGCAAGATTCTTGAAACCGGGCTTACGAAGGACGTCAAGACCGTGCAGTTGGGCGACGAGGGCGTGCAGTACGCGCAGAGCGTGACCTTCCGCAAGGGCCCATATTTGGTGCGCATTGTTGCATATGAATCCACTCCGGACACGCCCCAGGAGCTGGTGGCGCTGGCGCACGGGGTCGAAGCGAAACTCTAAAACTGGTTGCATCATTCGTGTTTTGAAAGGGCACGGATTTATCCGTGCCGTGGAATTGCGAGGAGAACAATGAAGAGCCGCCGTGAGTTTCTTAAAGAAGCAGCAACCGGAGCCGTGTTACTGGGCTCGTCTGCCGCAACCGACGCGATGGGACTGGCCGATATGTTGGAACGCCATGCAAATCCCTCCAAACCGAAAGTAGTCATCGCGCGAGACGCTGCACTGCACGGCCAAAGCACCACGCCACAAAGCACCAAGCCAGATGAGAAGCGGGTTCTCGACCTGCTCGACCGCGCCATCGCAGCGCACACGGGCCGTGACCACCCGGTTGATGCATGGAAACACATTATTGCCCGGGGTGGAGGCCAGGATAAAGTCATCGGACTCAAGGCGAATGGGCTGGGCGGCAAGGGGATTTCAACTCACCTTGCGCTGGTGCTGGCCATTGCAGAGCGGTTGCAGCAGGCGGGCGTGAAGCCCGGCAACATTCTGGTGTGGGACCGCAACGCCGGCGATCTCGAAGCCTGCGGCCTGACCATTAACACTGACCCCAGCCGCATCCGTTGCTACGGCTCCGACGTTTCCGGCTTCGAGGAACAGCCCGTTTCGTGGGGAACGGTACGCGTGAACCTTTCCAGGATCCTGACGCGCGAATGCGCCATGGTGATCAATCTGCCCATCCTCAAGGACCATGAGCAGGCGGGTGTGACCTTTTCGATGAAGAACATGTACGGCGTGGTGCAACGGCCGTTTGAACTGCACGCCGGTGGTTGCAACCCGGCCATCGCCGATCTGAATTGCATTCCCGTAATTCGCGAGAAAGTGCGCTTCACCATCGGCGATGCGATGTCTTCTTTGTATCAGGGTGGACCGGACTTTCATCCCGAGCACCTCTGGTATCCCAATGCACTCGTCGTAGGCGAAGATCGGGTGGCGGTCGATCACACCGCGTGGCACATGATCGAGAGCAAGCGCGCCGAGGTAGGCATACCGACTCTGGAGGCTGCGGGCCGTCCGCCGCGCTACATTGCCACGGCTGCCGACGCCGCCCATGGATTGGGGACCAACGATCCGAAGCGGATCAACCTGATTGAGATTTAGCTGCTGCGGATTTGATCGGGAAGGATAACCATGAGCAGCGAAACGGAACAAAAGCCGGACAGCACGAGAGAACCAAATGCCGCTCTGACGCGGCGCGAAGCGATGCTGCAACTGCTTCGCGTGGGCGGCGTGTCAGCGGGTGCCGCGGGCGTTGGCCTTTGGCTGAGTGAGCGAAGCTCCAGGCCGACAGCGGCCCACGCAGAAGAGGCTCGCCGCGACCACCGCATTGCGGCCAATCCGCAGTGGCCAAAGCTGACCGTGGTTCAAGGCGGCGAGCCCAGCGCGCTGGTACAGCAGGCACTGGCAAACCTCGGCGGCATCGGCCGTTTTGTGAGCCGGCAAGACGTGGTGGTGCTCAAGCCCAACATCGCCTGGGACCGCACGCCGGAGCAGGCGGCAAACACCAATCCCGAGCTGGTGGCCGAGATGGTGCGCCAGTGCTGGCAGGCCGGAGCGAAGCGCGTCATCGTCACCGATGTCAGTTGCAACGAGCCTCGCCGCTGTTTTCAGCGTTCGGGGATTCAGGCAGCGGCGCGCGCCGAGCGGGCCGAAGTGATTCTTCCCGATCCGGAGCTTTTTCGCGAAGTGGAGATGGGCGGCGTGGTGTTGAAAAACTGGCCGGTTTTCACGCCCTTTCTCGAAGCGGACAAGGTAATCAATCTGCCCATCGCCAAGCACCACGGGCTGACCGGCGCCACACTGGGCATGAAGAACTGGTACGGCATACTGGGTGGCCAGCGCAACCGGCTGCATCAGCAGATTCACCAGAGCCTGGCGGACCTGGCCAGCTTCATGCTGCCTACGCTCACCGTCATGGACTGCTATCGCGTTCTTGTGCGCAACGGGCCTACCGGCGGCAATCTTGAGGACGTCGCCCTCAAGAAGACCGTGGTGGCCGGAACCGATCCCGTGGCTATCGACGCCTATGTCGCCAAAGCCTGGTGGAATCTCGACCCCGAGCACCTGCCCTATCTGCAAATGGCAGCCAACCGCGGCCTGGGCACCGTCGATTTCGAGACGCTTCCCGTGAAGGTGAGTCAACTGGAATAGACAGTTACCTCCCTGTGGCCCGGCTACTCTGGGAGCACGCGAAGGGTGAAATCTTGTCTCACCCAATGGGTATGGCCGTACTGCACGCCCTTTTCCCCAGGCTCCCTATACTCACATTCGACCGTGCAGGGCATCCCGGCCTTTTGCACGGCCTCGATGTTGCGCAAGTTACGAACAGGAGCCTCCTGACCCCATATTGCAAGCTTGCCACCACCCTCGATCATGCAAACGAGACGGCAATGCTCGGGCGCTCCCCCTGGGTCGCCATTATCAAGCCCCACTAAACGAAATTTTCCGCTCTTCATTCTTCACCTCGCCCCGGACGTTCAATGTGTCGCCGCCTTGGCAAGGATCGATCCAAGTATGTCACGTTGGACTTTCACGAAATAGCCAATATCGAGAACCAATTGCCAGACGGCGGTGCCCTCTTTAATTGTGGGATAGCAATGTTTCTCCGCAGCTGCCGCCAGCCCAAGAAACCACTTTTGGGGGTCGTGTTCAGCATCTCTGACAAAATCATTAACAGTTCGGTCGTATTCCTCAAACCGCACAGTGCACTCGTCTGACCAACGGCCCGCCACTTCATGATCGATGCTTCTAAATGCCAAGCTCATGCTGTAAAGCTCGGTCATGTCCCGATAAATATTCATCCCAACGGAGTAGTCGGAATGTGCATTCTCCCGCAATATCGTCGAGGTGGCGTAGATGGCAAGCCATCTGATTTCCTCCATGCACCTGGCGCGCTCCGCAGCAGTAAGACGATCGTGAGCCCCTGTCACAGCCTCGAACCTCCTCAATGGGATGCTGGGATCGGACAGGCGCTCCACACCTAGCATCAACGAGAACGCAACTGACTTCGCGTTCGAATGGCTCCGCGATATTGCATTCCCGCACTTGGGGCAAAACCGCGCTTCTTGGTCGTAGATTGCCACGCACTTGGGGCAAAAAAGGACAGGCTGGTCGGCTACCGCCCTGCATGCTGGGCAAAGTTCATCTACTTCATCCGTATGAAAACGTCTGCCGCAACGCATGCAGGGCAACTCGTCTCCACCAGCGCTCATGTGGTGCCAATAGTAATCGTAGGCGATTATGTCACCGGCACTCCCCGCGAGCCCAACGGGATCGTAGGGGATCGGCGTGCCAGCCCTAAGCATTTCGCTGAATTTCCGAAGTTCAGCAGGGGGAAAGCTGTGATCGCTCAGAGTGATGCTCTTTGCTTTTTCCCCGACTGTTGTTGGAGTGGCCTCGCATTTTTCGCAAGGAACAAAGGCTCCGAATTTTTCCGCTCCGCAAACCGTGCAGATGGCAAGCGTCACTAAGAGCTCTCCTCGGCTTTCCCTCCAAGCCGCTGCCAGTATACGCCGTGCCAATCTTGACTCTCTTTCCTGCCCATCCGATCTGTGTTTGAATTAGTTCGGTAATTGCGGGTGGCTATCTGTTCGCCTAATCCTAGTCGTCCATGAGCCAAAAAGGAGTGGCAATGACTCAATCTCGCAGAACATTTCTGAAGACCGGCGCGGCCACCGCCGCCGCTTCTCTAGTCAAGTCGCGCAAAGGTTTCGCGGCTGCCAACGACGAATCCGCAAGCTCTTCGCCGTTGAATCAGTTCAGCTACGGCGATGTTGCCTTGCTCGATGGGCCACTGCGCGAACAGTTCGACAGGAACCACGCCTTCTATGCCGCGCTCGACGAAGACAGCTTGCTCAAGCCCTATCGTGAACGCGCCGGGCTTCCGGCTCCGGGCGAGGATATGGGCGGGTGGTATAGCTGGGCTCCGCTGAGCGACATCGGCAAGCCCGGAAACAACGGCTTTGCCCCAGGCCACAGCTTTGGGCAGTATTTGTCAGGATTGGCGCGCGACTATGCGGCAACCGGCGACCGCGCTACACAGGAAAAGGTGCATCGCCTTGTCAGCGGATTTGCGCCCGCGATCAGTCCGCAATTCTGGGACGGCAATCGGTTTCCGGCCTACACCTATGACAAGATCTCCATCGGCATGATCGACGCGCATGAATTTGCCGGAGACACGCAGGCCTTCAAGGCTCTGGACGCGGCGCTCGATTCGGTGCAAGCGCACTTGCCGGCCGGCCCGCTGTCGCGCGCGGAGCAATATGCGCGCCCGCATACCGATGAGTCGTTCTGCTGGGATGAGCCGTACACACTGCCGGAGAACCAGTTCCTCGCCTGGAAGCGCGGCGCGGGCAGCCGCTATCGCGATCTCGCCATTCACTATCTCGCCGATAGCTGGTACTGGGATCCATTGGCTGCGGAGCAGAACGTGCTGCCGGGAAAGCACGCTTACAGCCATGTGAACGCAATGAGCAGCGCCATGCAGGCTTATCTCGTGCTGGGCAGCGAGAAGCACTTGCGCGCGGCGAAGAATGGATTTGATTTCCTGCGCACGACGCAGAGTTTTGCCACTGGCGGCTGGGGACCGGATGAGCAGTTCCGTGCACCGGGCAGCGGCGAAATCGGTGAAAGTCTCACAAAGACGCACTCGAGTTTTGAGACACCATGCGGGTCCTACGCCCACTTCAAAATCACACGCTACCTGTTGCGTGCGACGCGCGACTCGCGTTATGGCGACAGCATGGAGCGGATTCTCTACAACTGCATCCTGGGCGCAAAGCCGATTGAGAAAGACGGGCACGGCTTCTACTACTCCGACTACAACAAAGACGGGTCGAAGTTTTATCACCCCTATAAGTGGCACTGCTGCACGGGAACCTTTTCCCAGGTGACAGCCGATTACGGCATCAGTTCCTATTTCAGCGATAGCCAGGGCATCTACGTGAACTTATATGTACCCTCGCGGGTGAAGTGGACGCGAGCCGGCCAGCGCATTGCGCTCACGCAGCTAACGAATTATCCGCATCATCCGACCACACGAATTGAGGTTGCAGTCAGCACGCCGACAGCGTTTCCGGTGTATCTGCGCATTCCTGCGTGGGCCGGTGCAAAGACCACAGTTGCGGTAAACGGGAAGCGGATTGTTTCCGGCCCTGAGCCGGGCAAGTTCGCGCGCCTTGATCGCACCTGGAAAAACGCGGATCGCATCGAGATCGAGTTCGACATGCCGACGGTTGTTGAGGCAGTAGACCCGCAGCACCCGAATCTGATGGCGCCCGTGCACGGACCTCTGGCGTTATTCGCCGTGGGAGAGGTTCCAGCGACGGTGCGCAGGCAAGATCTTCTGGCGGTGACACAGGTGTCGGCCGGATCGAGAGATTGGCAGATGACGACCGCGGGCGGGCCGGTGACGCTGCAACCTTTCGCGTCCATTCTCGACCAGCACTACCGCCTGTATCTCAACGTGGAAGGCTAGAGCCGGTTTCATAAATGGCGTTGTAAAAGCGCACGATTCGCCGCGGCGAATCGTGCCGCAAACGTCGCATAATTCGCTGGGCTTTACAGGCTGCGGAAAAACTCGTCCCCGCCGAGATTGGCTAAGGTTTTGTAACAGGGCACGGCTTCAGCCGTGCCGCAAACGCCTAAAAAACAATGTGGGCTTTAGCCCATGAGGGCACTCGTCCAGAATCTTGCAGCAAATCGAAGACTGCCTGACTGGACTGCACGAGCTCGAGAACACGAACTGGAAAACACGATGTAAGAGAAGAGGCGGACGTGGGCTTGACCTTTCAGGAGCAGTTCGGGCAGATCGACATCTATGTCTTCGATCAAATTTTGCGCGGGAACATTGCGCCGGAGATGCGGGTGCTCGACGCAGGATGCGGCTATGGGCGGAATATCGTGTACCTGCTGCGCGAGGGTGCCGAAGTCTTTGCGCTCGACCAGGATGCGGAGGGAATCGAGCATGTGCGCCGCCTCTCGTCCTCGCTCGAGACGGGCTTGCCGGCGGAGAATTTTCAGGTGGGATCGATCGAGCGCATGCCCTTCGCCGATGGGTTTGCGGATGTAGTGATCTGCTCGTCGGTGCTGCACTTCGCGCGCGATGAAGCACACTTCAGGAACATGCTGGCGGACCTGTGGCGTGTGTTGCGGCCGGGCGGAATGCTGTTTTGCCGCCTTGGGTCCCGGATCGGCATGGACTTCGAGCGGCTGCCGGGCGGTCTGTTTCGAATGCCGGATGGGTCGAAGTGGTTTCTGGTGGATGAAGAGATGCTGCTGGAACTGACTGACGAGTTGAACGCTGTGCTCATGGACCCGTTGAAGACTACGATTGTGCAGGATCATCGCTGCATGACGACATGGGTCCTGCGCAAGCGAAACGGATGAAGGGAATGAGTCACGCTGCCCCACATCGGTGTGTGGGCGCGCAAGCGCAAACAGCCCCACCGCGAATGGCGGAGCTTCACTAACTCCGCTATCGGCGCTAACCCCGCTAACTCCGCTTCATCTACGGCCGGTCGTAGAAACGGAAAAACAGCGACGGCTTGGCGCACGGCTCCGCGCGTGCCACGAGCTCTGTTTCCTGCTTCTGGTTGAGCGGTGTAAAGTCGCGTGCCAGCTGCACATTCTCTTCGAGCTGCGGAATCGTATCGCATCCAATAATGACCGTACTGACCGGGCGAGAGAGCGTGTAATACATCGCCTCGCGCATCGAGAGCGTGCCCGACTTGTCGGTCTGGATGGTCATCCCTTCCCACGAGTGCTTCTGCTCCTCGATGGGCGGCGGGGTCCATGTGGAGAGGATGCGGCCGCGGCCGGGAATCTTCATGCCGATGATGCCCATCTGTTTTTCCACGGCCAGCGGCAGCAGCTCTTCATTGAAGCTGTAGTGGTGCGGATCGGCCGCGTTCATCGCCATGAGAATGGTGTCGAAGGGATGCCGGTTGATGCCCGCAATCAGTGCGTCGGGGCGGTAATGGCCGGTGATGCCGAGATAGCGCACTACTTTCTGCTGCTGCATCTCGATCAGGGCTTCCATCGCGCCGCCCTTGGCGAACACCTGGTCGATGTCGTACATGGTGCCGATGTCGTGCAGCTGCCATAGATCCACGTGATCGGTTTGCAGCAGTTCGAGCGACTTCTCGATCATGCGCATGGAGCCGTCGCGGGTTCGTTCCTTGGTCTTGGTGGCGAGGAACGCCTCGTTGCGGCGGTGGGCCATCACCTTGCCCACATACTGCTCGCTCCAGCGCTCCGGGCCGCCGTAGATCGAGGACGTATCGAGATAATTCACGCCGAGGTCGAGTGCCTTTTCGACGATGGGCACCGCGACGTCGAAGTTGTTCGCCTTCTCCAGCGCGGCTTGGCCGCCGAGCGAGAAAATGCCGACCTTGTAGCCGGTCTTGCCCAGGTTGCGCGTGGGCATGGCCTCGGTGGTTCTGGGGTTCGAGGGCAGGCCGGGCATGGATTTGGGCGTGTCGGCCAGAGCGGATGGAGCCAGGAGCGCGGCGGTGAGAGCGCCACCGGCTTTGAGAAACTCGCGGCGGCCCTGTTTGAGTGTGTCCTGGTTAAATGTGGCGTTGGGGTTGATTTTGCTCATCGAAGACGCTCCTGCCTGGTCGAGACTTGAGCCACCATCATAAACCCGGCGGAGGACGGCGCGGCGCCTCGGTAACAGATCAGCCTGAAGGGTATGGGCTTCAGCCCGTACATCAAATTCTGCCAATTCACCGCGAGATTTACAGGCTGCAGAAAAACTCAAAACGAGGGGCTTTGTAACAGGGCACGACTTCAGTCGTGCCGTAAACACAACAAAAACAGAAGGGCTTTAGCCCCTGCGGTCCGGTTCTTTCAAACTTACCCTGGTTGACTTTGCGAGCACACACCTATCTTGCAGGTCCGCTCGGGACCGGTCGGCTCTCCTTAACTTCTTTCAGGCGGTTCAGCTCTTCTTCGAGGTGACAGCAGAGAACGCCGTCACCAGCTGGTCCACCCGCTTGCTGCCGCAGCCAGGGCACCTGACTTCGCTCGTGTCGCGGTCTGCGATGTGGAGATGTTGGGTGAACTCCTTGTTGCAATCCTGGCAATGAAAAGTGTATTGAGACATAGCCATTCTCCGCGGTCATGATAGTCCATGCCGCCCGCGGTGGAAATAGGCTAGTCCAGGCCGAACCGGATGCTGGGACCGGGTCCACTGACGCGGGACAAGTGCAGGATCAGGCGGCGGTGACGAACTTCTCGTTGCAGACGGCGATCTGCCGGTGGCAAGCCTCGCAATGGAAGCTTTCTACGCCAGGGATGCTGCTGACTGGGGCGCTGCACAAGGGGCATTTGCCTTTGATCGCGCCAAAGCCAATCATGGGACCCGCCAGAGGTGCCAGCGCGCCTCCGATAATCATCGGAATGCCGAGTATCGCGCCCAGGCCGGTGAGACACAGCATGACGCCGACAATAATCATCACCGGCGCTGCGAGCACGCCAAACAGTAGACCGGAAAACGACGCCTTGACCGGGGCTTTTTGCGTCTCGGCAGGTTTGTGAGGCTCGTGCGGGGCGATGGCGCCGCAGTTAGGGCAGAATTTCCAGGAAGACCCAAGATGCGTTTCGCAATTCCGACAGACGGCGTCCATTTGAATGCCCTCCTTGAGGGAGAACACGTTAGCACCGGGCAATAGGCGGGTCTGTAATGGCGCGCACAAAGGCGGATGGGCTAGTGAGCAGGTCATTTGACCAGACATGGAAAGAAAACCGTTGCAGATAATTTCCTCAATCTGTGTACCATCGAAATCGGACGCACTTCGCCCGCCAGGTTTCTTGCATGGGAAAACAGGACCACCCCTACCCCCTACTCTGAAGTAACCAATAAATCGGTTACTTCAGGGTGAATTGAGGCAATGTCCTCCGTCTTTCCATAGAGATCCGGCCGAAAGCGGAAGGAGCAGGGACGGCCGGGTCCACATCTCGACCCGCCGTGAAGCTTGGGTGCCCCAGGTCTTGATTCTGAGACCTGGGATCGACGAAGCCATCGCGACGAGTTCCGGTCCAGAATCACTCAATTTTAACCGTACCGACTTCGCCCCCTGGCGTAATGTCGAAAGCTGGACCAAAGCCAGAGCCAGACCCTGGGGCAACTGTTCCTGATCTCGGATCAGGCCTTCTTCACCCGCCTGGGGTTGACGGTGCTTGCATCTAAGCATGCAGGTTGCCGGTTGAGACGATTTGGACCGGTTCATCGTCTTGGTGAAGGTGGTCCGTTGGCGCATCCGCGCACGAGATGCGGAGGCTGAAGAACAAGGCAAATGCCTTGTCCAAAAATCCCCAAGGAGACAGGAGTGACTATGAATGGCATTCGCAAGGCATTAGCTTTTTCGACTCTCGCAGCAATTCTTTCTGGCGGAGTTGCCTTCGCCCAGGATGATCACCATGACAACCATGACAACCACCAGTATGTGAAGCACCAGGAATGGAAGAAGGGCTATCACATGAAGCAAGAGGACTGGGGCCGCGGCGAGCGGGTCGATTACCGGCAATACCATCTGCATCGGCCGCCCAGCGGCTACGAATGGCGGTTGGTGGATGGAAATTATGTGATGGCCGCTATAGCGACAGGCGTCGTGGCTAGTGTTGTCGTAGCCTCGGCAGCTCACTAAGTTACGGTCTGGACAAAGGGAGAGCGCGGCTATGGCCGCGCTCTTTTTTTGCGCCCATGAGGAGAGAGGCAACATTTGTACCTTGATGGCAGGCCCACCCCTTCCGGCATTTGCGCGCTTTTCCAAACCCCTTCGGGTGCTCTACCCGTGGCTTTTTCAGAGGGTGGGTTTCACCGCGACTCTCTCACCATCGTTTGGTTCTTTTCCGTCTCCGCGCTATCCATTCAGACTCGGCCGAGGTTCGTCTCTCCCACCTTTAAATCAAAACGCCGATTCCAGGATCGGGCACTCGAAAGGTGGCTTGGAGGAAGATCGTAAATACTGAATGGATGGGCCACCCGCCCGTCATTTCCAAGTTACCGGAGAGCTGGAGTTGAACGTTACTTAATACACGTTACGAACACTGGATTGGATGACCATTTGGTTGGAGAATGGTGATTGCATTCGTGGTATCATCACCGGCAACTGACCGAACAGGGCCCATGCCGGCTATTTGAACCTCCTGCACTTATGTTCTTGACTGCGTAACATCGCAGGGCGCAGGCTTCAATCCAGACGCTTAAGGAAGACGCATGAAATTCAAACGCGATGAAGAAGGACAAACTCTGGTCATAGTGGCCTTGAGCATGACGTTGCTGCTCGGCTTTGTGGCTTTCGCAGCAGACATGGGGCTCATGTTACGCCAGCGAAGAATCGCGCAAACAGCCGCCGACTCTGCTGCCATGGCTGCCGCAACCGAATCGCTCACTGAAGGCACTCCCTCAAGTGTAACTACGGGGATGTGGTCCGCGGCTGCAAATGACTCCACGATGAATAACTTCGTCCCAGGGGGGTCGAGCGGGACGGCAAATTCCACATCCGGCGTTACTTTGACCATCAATGTAAGTCCGAATATTACGCTTGCAAGCTACAACCATCCCGGCTATGTTCAGTCGATTGCGATCGTCAACACCCCCACTGCCTTCATGAACATGTTCGGTATCAACACCATGAATGTGGGCGCCACGGCCATTGCATCGAACCAGATTTCATCCAACGGATGCATCTACGTTCAGAATGACGGCAACAACGACCCCAACGATACCGTGGACATGGGCGGAAACTCCCTCATCGCGGCGCCGAACTGCGGCATGACCGTCAACGGCACCATAGTGACTGGCGGAAGTGCCAGCATCACCGCCAAATTTGTTGCCGAAACCGGCACTGCCCCGAGCGGGAGCGGCTGGTCCGGGGGAATTCCTCCGCAACCGGACCCTTTGTCCATGCTTCAGGACACTTCGAATCAGCCTACGGTCCCAATTGGGACCAAAGCCGGCGGAGCCTGCGTCGCGCCCGCCGGCAGCCTTATGAATTGTATCTATGACTTCAACAACGGGAACCTCAGCGGTACCCTGACGCCGAACACGATCTATTATTTCGACAGTGGTGTCAATGGCGGAGGTGGACCCACCGTCACCGGTGCGGTAACAGGTTCTGGTGTCACGCTCTACTTCGCGGGCAATATTCCCTTCGACTTCTCCAACAACGGAACCGTGACCCTTACCCCGCCAGGATATGGCTCAAGCTGCGTGGGGAGCGCGAACCCGCTTTGCGGAATCCTGATCGATGCGCCGAGCGACGGCAGCGCTGGGGGCACTTATTCCTGCTCGAGCGGCAAAGGCAACAACCAGGGCAATCCCGGCGAATTGTATTTTTCTTTCGGAAGCAGCACCACGAACATCTATGGCATCGTCTATGCCCCCTACATGCAGTTGTTCGGGCAGGACAAGGGCTCGTCTACGAACTTCGCGACCGACCTGGTGATCGGCAATATCTGCATGCAGTCCGCGACATTTCACGTGAACGGGTACAGCGGGGCCCAATCGCCCCTGACACGAGCCGGGCTGGTTTATTGATCACACTGTTCATGATTGTCGATGGGAGGAGTAAGAACGATGAAGTGTCAATTCCGTGACAGTCGCGGGCAGGCTCTGGTGGAGATGGCCTTGGCCGCGCCGCTTTTCCTGGCCATGATCATCGGCTCCTTTGAAATAGGACGAATGGCGTACTACGGCATTGAAGTGGAGAACGCAGCGCGCGCCGGCGCGTCCTATGGCGCCCTGAACATCGGTTACGCCACATCGGCAACCGTGAAGCAGGAGGCGAAGAACGACGCCCCAAATATCAAGAATTTGGCGGTGTCATCGGGAATGGCTTGTGTTTGCGAGACACTCAGTAACGGCACTGCCTCGTTCAACCCAAGCGATGGGACCACCAGCTGCGCCTCCACGAACGCGACTATCTCAAGCTGCACCGAAGACGACAGCACAGCCGTGCAGAGCGTAGTCACTTACGTCACTGTTAACACCTCGGCAACGGTGCCCTTCCTCTTTCAGTTACCGGGACTTCCGCACAACTACACCCTGACCGGATATTCTGCATTGAGGATTCTGTCAAATTGATTCTTCCACGCACATCCCGGTCGCAGCTTAAAGCGCTCCTGCTGAGCGCGTTGAAGTGGTCCGTGCGCAACGATTGGGGCGCCACGATGGTCGAGACCGCAATTTCCATCTCGACCCTGCTGATCCTCATATTCGCTGTAATCGAGGCCAGTATGACGGTGTACTCTTTCCACTTTGTTGCTAACGCTGCCCATGAGGCCACCCGTTATGCAATCGTCCGCGGAGCGAGTTGGTCCACCAGTTGTGACGGCACCGGCACGGCCGGCTCCGGATATGGTACGTCCATGTGCCAGGCTTCGACGGCCGATGTCGCGAACTATGTCGCCAACCGAAACTTTCCCGGCATTAACATCACCGCAGCCGACGTTTGCGTGCAATACTCTGCCACTGTCCCCGCTAGCTCATCAGAGACATGCAGTAACGGTTCCGGTTCAACCAACAATGCTCCGGGTGATATCGTCCAGGTAACAGTGAGTTATCCTTTCACCATCAATATCCCCTTCCTGCCCGCCTTAACGGTCCCCATGTCGAGCACCTCGCAAATGGCGATCGCCCAGTAACCGGCGAAGCGCACGCGTCAACTCCAATGCGCTTTGGGGCGGGAGCTGATGGCTCGGCCATCGCTTCTTATCGCCCATACAAATCCAGCAACCGCCTCAAAAAAAACACGAACTATTGACGCATCCGCGCGGTATGGAGAATCAAAAAAACGTAGTTGATACGAGCTTTGAGGGTACTTCGATGGCAGCCGCCGACATGGATTTCCTGCACGGCCAACTGGAGGAGCGAAAGCGCCGCCTTGAGACCGTGATGACGCTGAAGCCCGACGACGCAAATCTTGAAGCCTTATTACGCGAGGTCGATTTGGCATTGGATCGGTTCGCTGCCGGGACCTACGGCCTGTGCGAAACGTGCCATGACAACGTGGAACGCGACCGGTTGTTGGCCGATCCGCTCATCCGCTATTGCCTCGATCATCTGACCGAACATCAGCGAACTGAGCTTCAGCGCGATCTGGATCTAGCCTCCGAACTGCAACGTGGTCTCTTGCCGCCCGCAGATCTCAAAGTTCACGGCTGGGAGACAAGCTATCACTACGCGCCCCTGGGACCGGTGAGTGGCGACTATTGCGACCTGTATCCCTCCGATGGAGAGCTCTTCTTTGTGCTCGGCGACGTGTCAGGAAAGGGCGTGGCGGCATCGATGAGGATGACGCAACTCCACGCGCTCTTCCGCAGCTTGATCGGCATGGGTCTTCCGCTTGCGGAGATTGTAGAACACGTCAACCGCTTCCTCTGCGACAGCGGACTCGCCGGACAATACGCCACGCTGGTCTGCGGGCGTGCTCGATCCGGCGGCGATGTCGAACTCATCAACGCAGGCCATTTGCCCGTGATTGCCGTTCAGCAGGACGGTGTGCGCCTGCTCGAGTCAACGGGGTTTCCGATTGGAATGTTTCGCGAAACCTCGTTCACGTCCGCCCGTTTGCAAATGTGTGGCGGCGACCTGCTTTTCCTCTTCACCGATGGTCTCTCTGAAGCCGTCGGAGAGGACGGCGAATATGGCGTCGATCGCGTAACGAATCTGGTCGGGCGGCACATTGCGTGCTGCCCGGCCGGAGTCATCTCCGCCTGCCTTGAGGACCTCCGCGGATTCGCCGGCGCCAACCCGGGGATGGACGATGTAACCCTACTGGCCATGCAGCATTCCGCATGAGCAGGCGTGGTGGGCGTCAGCAGTTGCCTTCTATCCCTGCGAAGAGAATCAAAGTCGAGGTTCGTATTCTCCCAGCTTAAGCGCAAAAAGTGCACTTAGAATGGGCCCCCCGCCCTCTTTTATTGTCCGTATGGGGAGAGCGCGGTATCATTCCCCATCCAGTTTTTCTTGCCGGAATCGCAGCTTCCCCCTCCGGCCCCGGGGTCCAAAATTCAAGAAACAAGAAAGGAGGCGCCCATGTCACTCGGACATCGCGCTATCGCTGAGTTTTTTGGTACTTTCTGGCTGGTGTTGGGAGGCTGCGGCAGCGCAGTGCTGGCAGCAGGCTTCCCGCAGCTGGGCATCGGCTTCGTCGGAGTTGCACTCGCCTTCGGGCTCACCCTGCTGACCATGGCCTATACCATCGGCAACATCTCCGGTTGCCACATCAATCCCGCGGTCAGCGTTGGCCTGGCAGCCGGGGGACGATTCAAATGGTCGGAACTGCCGGCTTATGTCGTCGCCCAGGTGCTGGGAGGGATTGCTGCCAGCGGGGTTCTGCTGACGATCGCCAGCGGCAAAGCGGGCTTTGACGTGCATGCGGGCTTTGCTTCAAATGGCTACGGCGACCACTCGCCTGGGGGATATTCTCTCGTCGCCTGCCTGGTTTGCGAAGTGGTGATGACCTTCTTTTTCGTGGTCATCATTCTCGGTTCCACCCATGAACGGGCCCCGAAGGGCTTCGCACCCATCGCCATCGGACTGGCCCTGACGCTGATTCACCTGATCAGCATTCCGGTCACGAACACCTCCGTAAATCCCGCCCGCAGCACCGGCCCCGCGCTCTTTGCCGGCGGATGGGCGCTTTCCCAACTGTGGCTGTTCTGGGTCGCGCCCATCGTCGGAGGATTCCTCGGGGGAGTGGTTCATCGCGCTCTGTTTGAGAGGATCCCCGAGCCGACCATTGCCGGAGAATTGGTGAAAGCGGCCCCAGCCAGTTCAACCCAGGCGGTCTAACCGGCACAGGACATTCATCGATTTTGAATACACGTCTTGGGTCTACACAGCTGTGCCCCATTCATCGCAGCTTTATCGCGATGAGTGGGCCGCGAAGCCTTGCCGTCCATTCCAGCCTAGAGAGAAACACAAAGGCCGTCCCGATTGGGGACGGCCTTTGTTGTTGAGGAGAACCAAGGTTAAAGGTTCTGCGCCGAAGGCGCGTCTGCTGCATGCAGTGCTCAGTCCCCAGCGACGAGATCGGCTTCTTTTTGCTTTGCCGGTTTTGCCGGGGCAATGGAGTCGAGCGTGACCAGCCCTTCGACGGGCTTCTCGCCGAGAACCTGCTCGCGATAAAGCTTGGCCATGCGGGCATTTTCTGCTTCGGTCTTGAGCCTGTCTTCGCGGGCGCGCATCTTCTCTTCGCGGGAGTTCTTGGCGATTCCCAACGTGTCCAGAGTATGGTTGGCTTCCGCGTTGACGTGCTCCATGTTGAGAGCCAGATCGTGGCCCACTTGAGTCATGCCAACCTTTTTGCCGCCGGCAAAGATTTCGTGGCGGCCGTGCTCTTCGTACCACTTGGTCAGAGTCGCGGTCATGTGCATCTTCTCGATGATGTTGCGCCAGCCCACGCCCGTGTTGTAGGCGCAGAAGCTAATTTCGCCTTCCTGCGTAGCATAGGGAATGATGCACTGCTCAGTCCGGCGGAAGTCGTAATTGAACAGATCCTGGAACCACATCCCTGCGATGAAGAGGAAGTTCCAGCGGTCCTCGCGACGTTTCTTGATGTCTTCCAGGGTTCGGTCGCCTTTAACGCTGCCATAGTTGCGGCCGGTAGCGTTGAAGGTCTTGTCCATCTTCTTCATCATGTCGGTGATTTTGAAGTGGGTGGGCGCCTGGAAGGGATCGTAGTTGCGCAGCAGCGCGAGGCCGAACCCAATGACCGAAAGCCACTTGCCGCGGGCCGCGTCGTTGACCTTGGCGAGGTCCTTGGCCACCTTGTCCATGTTGAGGAAGGCGGTGACGGGCGCGGCTTCCTTGGTTTCCTTGTCGATCATCAGCGCCATGCCGATGCCGCAGTTGGGGTGGCAACCGCAGGAAAGCTGGCCCCACTCGGCGGTGGGCCCGTGAATGAGGTCGGCCCAATCGGAGAAGGTGCTCATGAAGCTGATGGGGAACCAGTCGCGCTCCGGCTCGCCGAGGCCGCACTGCTTCTTCACATCGTGCGCCATGTGCGAGAGCGTGTACCGCTGGGCGACGCGGCGCTCTTCCGTGATGTCTTCGTCGCGGCCGGTAAAGCTGACCGGCTGGAAGCTCAGGAAGCTGATCTTCTTGGGGTTGTCGAGGGCGAACTGGATGATGTGGCCGACCTGCTCATTGTTGATGCCGTTGATGATGGTCGTGACCGGGACGATTTCAACGCCGGCTTCGTGCAGGTTATTGATGGCCTGCAGTTTCACGTCAAACAGGTTGCCGACCTTGCGGTGCGAGTTGGCGGCGTTGCCGATGCCGTCAAATTGAAGATAGACGTAACGGAGGCCCGCTTCAGCAGCAGCGCGGCAAAGCTCCTTCGACTTGGCGAATTCAATACCATTGGAAGCGGCCTGCACCGAGTTGTATCCGACCTTGCGCGAGTAGGCTACAGCGTCAAGGAAGTAGGGCGAGAGCGTGGGCTCGCCGCCGGAGAACTGGACGCTCATCTGCCGCTTGGGCTTGACCGTGATGGCGTTGTCGAGCATGGTCTTGATCTCTTCCCACGTCAGCTCGTGGACGAAGCCGACCTGGTTGGCGTCCATGAAGCAGGGGTCGCACATCATGTTGCAGCGGTTGGTGAGGTCGATGGTCAGCACCGAGCCGCGGCCGTTGGTGATGGTCGATGTGCCGTGGTGGTGCAGATTCTTGTCGCCCTCGCCGTGAGCACGGATATCGCGACCGGGGAAGCTCTCTTCAAGATGCTTGAAGAAGGCCGGGTCGATCGACATGACGTCTTCGAAGTGGCCGTGCTTGGGGCAGTCCTTCACCATCAGGATCTGGCCGTCGCGCTCGATGATCTGCGCCTTGATCTCGCCAACCTTTTCATTGAGCAGGACTTCATGCGGGAGTTTCCCATCAATGATCTGCTTGCGGATCTCGGGGACGCACTTGGGACACAGCGAGTCCGTGGTGCGCGGCCAGCCGAGAGGCGGCTTTTCTTTCTGATAGCTCTTGAGGAGTGGTTTTTCGCTCCACTTCGGCGTGAAGGACGGGTTGGGGCTGATGCGGTTGAACCGCTCGAAAACTACCCACGCGCCCCTTGCCGCGTAAACCGCGGCTTTCTCGGCGTATTTAATCGCTTTGGCCATGTTTTTGCGATGCTCCTCTTGAAATGTGGTTGCCCGGATTCGATTCGCAGGCTGGAAGGTTCGGGAGATCTCGGCGCTAATCGCGCAGACCTTAAAACCCAGTAACAGAGTAACTTCGCAGGCAAGTCAATCCAACCCAGGTGCAGCGAACGGGGAAATGGCTCCTTGAATGGCAATTCCGGTGAGGTGAACGGCGAGCAAGGTGTCGGAACGGATTCGGGCAGACGCAAAGCTCTTGCTGAACAAAGGCTTAGAAGCTCGCGTCACGACTATGGCGCTCCCCCGCCCTCGGTCTTGTCGACCTGGTCGATGATGTTCTGCACCAGGACGATGTGGATGTGGATACGGCGGGCCACGTCCGGCAGGAACTCCGTGATGAAGTTGTCGGTGGGTGCGAGGGCGAACCCGATGCCGTAGCGCGCGGCGCTGGCGGGAAGATTTGTCTGGCGATCAGGAACATAGAGATCGCCGATTTCGTCGTCGATGGCAAACCCCACGAGGTTGGCGTAGTTCAGCATCCCTTTGCCGTTGTCGCCCTGGGTCCACACCACCTGGACGATGGCGTGCCGTATCCGCTGAATGATGGGCGCGTGCGGCATCCGGTGATAGTGCGGGTCCTGGTGAACGATAGAAGGAATGAGGAAGGTGCCAAAGAACTCGCCCGTCATGTCCTGGGAATATTCAACGCCCACGTAGCGCCCGAAGCCGGTCATGCCGGGACCGTAAGCGGAATGGGAATCCGATCCCACCGCGATTGCGGCGTTGGCCAGAATGGTGACGGCATTAAAGGGATCGACCACGTTACGCACCGCCAGGATCGCCTTCTCTTTGGGGGTCAGCGGCTTGACCTGAGGCCCATTGAGAAACCGTGCAAACCAGTTGATCGGGGGACAGGCAGGCAGTTGGGATTGCCCGCCGGGCTGGCTGCTTTCTTCGTGGGTCCCGGTTGGAGTGACCCCTGCCACGGTGGTGCCTACGCCAATAGCCACAGTGGCGGCGGCCGACCCGGCTGCCTCAGAAGTCTGTGGCACTCTGCACGGAGCAGGTTTAGGCTTTGAACGAAGAACAGCCTGCGGTTGGGGCGCGTCGGGGATTGAAGTTACTGGATGGGGCGAAGCGGCGACCGCCTGTGCTTCTGCCGGGACAACCGAAATTGGCAACGAAAACATGGCCAGGAGCGCAGCTAACGCCGGCAAAGCTCGCCGGGGAAATACCCGTCCTGCGCCTTGTGTGCCTGCGTCGCTTCGGCCTTGACCCAGGTTTTTCCGTCGCTCTCGCAAATGCCGGGCCTCTCACTGAGTACAGGCTTCGAAACTGGAGGGCGCGCGGAAAGGCAACTGCCAGACTCGGCGCCACAGGGCGGCTGCTTCGGCCCCTGTCAAAGTGAGACGCTGATTTTCAACGAAAGGTACTCGAAGAGCCGCAAAGAGCAGCATCTTAAGGTTATGGCCGAAACAGAACTGCAACGAAAGGCATGTTGACGATTGCGGCACGCAGAGATCAAGTGGTATTGACGAACAGGTACACACCTCGCACACTGAAAATCAGGAGGTTTGCCGTGAATACCTATCCTCCACCGGGGCCGGGACCAGGCGGCGTCGGCCATCGGATTGAAGAAGCGATCGAACTGATCGAAATGGAGGTGCGCCACACCATCGCCTACATCAACGATGCGGTTGTGCCGCAGGTCCGAAGTGAGTCCATCACAGCCATGCGCAAAATGTCAGACACGCTGCGCAACCTCGCTGACCGCATCGAACAGCAAAAGGGCCCACGAACCTGATGGCGGCAAAGGGACTCAGCGGCTTTTCGCAGTGCACGGCGACATGGGCGGGGCCGACATGGGCGGGGCCGACGTGGGCCAGCTTGGCGCTTGTCCTGCTGGCTTCCTCCGGTTGCGGACACCACCGGACCACGGCGCAGTATCCCGCGCCGCAGGCAGCGCCGCCCGCGATCCAGCCCGCGCAGCCCAGCTACCCCTCGAGTTCCGGGTATCCGAGTTCGCGATATCCGGCAGAGTCGACCGGGCGAATTCCCATCACCCCGGTTCCACCGGGTGGCATCAGCGAGGATGATCGGGAGTTTGTGCTGACCCACCGGCCCATCTTCAGCGAAGAAGGCGATGCCTCCTGGTACACCGCGCCTTATAAAGGGCGCAAGGCCGCCAATGGGCAGGTGTTCGACGACGATGCGCTCACCGCCGCTCACCGCACGCTGCCGATGGGATCGCTGATCGTGGTGACGAACCTGAAAACGAGACAAGCCTCGGCGATGCGGATCACCGATCGCGGCCCATTCAGGCCGGACAAGATTATCGATCTGACCATGGCCTCGGCCAAGTCGATCGGGATTTACAGGCCGGGCACGGCTCCAGTGCGAATTGATGTGTACGAAACGCCCAAGCCGATGGATACGGGCGGCAGGTGGTGCGTGCAGATTGGCGCGTTCACAAGTGCGCGCAAGGCCGAGCAACTGAAAGAAGAGCTGCTGCGCAAATATCCTGAATCGCGCGTGATCGAATTCCCCGGCGAAAACAGCTACTGGGTCCGCATCCGGCCGGAAGGGGATGACCGTGAGCGCGCCGAGTTCATCGCCGAGCACCTGCATCCTGCCGAAGGCGATGCCTACCTGACACGGCTGGATTGAAAAAAGCAGAAATCAGGGAACAGGAAATAGGGAATAGGGCCGGTGCCCTGAGCCTTGAATTCGTTGCCTGAAAAACTGTCATCCTAAGCGGAGTTTGGCCGGTTTTTGGCCAATCGTGGTCGAAAGCCTGCCCTGAGTCTGCCGCAAGGGGACCTGTATTTAGGACGCTTGATTTCTGCGATGAACTTCCGGACTCACGACACTATCGCCAGTCGTCGCGGGCGTTGGTCATGCCCTGGTTCATCACTTCGTCAAAGCCCGTGCTTTTCTTAATGAAAATTTCGCTGAAGGCGCGGTCCTGCCGAAGCAGGATGGCCTGAAGTCGCACTAACTCAAGCAGTGCAAGGAACATCGAGACGAGGGCGCGCTCTGAGCGCGTGTGGCTCAGCAGGCGGCGCAAGGCGACAGGCTTGTCTTCCATTGAAAGGCGTCGGGCCAGGAACTGGATCATCTGCGCCACCGTGACCGAGTCTTCTTCCAGGTTGAAAACGGGACGCTTGCGGGCACGTTCGAGGATGTCGCGGAAGATGCGGACCAGGTCCACCGTGTCGGCAGCGATTTCGGGCTCAGCCGAGGCATCGTCTTTGAACTCGCGGGCCCCCGGATTGGTCCAGGATGCGGCTTCCAGCATCTGTTTCTGCTGCAGCATCTGCGCGGCGTTCTTGAAGCGCTCGTGCTCGAGCAGCCGTTCGACCAGCTCGCGGCGCGGGTCTTCGGCAGAGTCATCCGGGCCGGCAGAAGCGCGCGGCAGCAGCATCTTGCTCTTGATGTGAATGAGGAGCGAAGCCGTATAGATGAATTCGCCCGCCACGTCCACGTCGGTCGCCTTGAGTTGGTTGACGTAGGCGAGGAACTGGGCTGTGATTTTGGAGATGGGAATGTCGTAGATGTCGATGTCCTGCTTGCGGATGAGGTCGAGCAGCAGGTCGAGGGGCCCGTCGTACACCTGACCCACGGTGACGGAGAAGGGCGACTGCTCCGGCGTCTCTTCCTGCTTTTTGGGCTTGGCGGCAGGCTTGGCCGGTTTTTCCTGAGGCAAGGGTTTGGCGACCAGCACAAGCGGCGGAGCTTCGCGGTCGCCGGGGGCGTCTTGAGCAGTCTTTTCTGAAGGATTCGGGTTAGGTTCCTGGTCGGGCTGGGGCTGCGGTTCGGGTTTTGGGTCGGGTTCCGGATCGGGTTTCGGGTCGGCGAGCGGCGCAGGTTCCGGCTCAGGCTCTTGGACGGGGGCTATTTCGGGCACAGGCTCTTTGACCGGCGCGGCGGGGTTGGTTTCCGGGTTGGGAGGAAGGTTAGTCAATGCTTTCTCAGTATCCAACTTCGCTTGCCGGGCGCGTTCACTTTCCGGCTGCCTCTGTGAGTGTGAGCTGCATGGCGGCGTGCACCTCGTGCATCGTCTCGCTGGCACGGGCACAGGCCCGGAGCGAGCCATCTTTCAATATCTCCAATACCTGCTGCTCCGTAAAGCTGGCGCGACGTTCCTGGATGGGCTTGAGAATCTGAACCAGCGCATCGGCGGCCCAGCTTTTGCACTCGATGCATCCGATGCCCGCTGTGCGGCAGCCTTCGTAGACCTTCGCCAGCGTCTCCGGCGTTGAAAAGACCTTATGCAGATCGCCGACAGGGCATTTATCCGGGTCGCCTGGATCGGAGCGCCGTATGCGCGCAGGGTCAGTGACCATGGTCTTGAGCTTCTGCCGCACGACCGGTTCCGGGTCGGTGATCTGGATCGTGTTGCCATAACTCTTCGACATCTTGCGGCCGTCGGTTCCGGGCAATTTGGGCGACGGAGTCAGCAGCACGTCGGGCTCCGGCAAGACATCGCGCCCATCGAGCTTATAGAAGTTGTTGAACCGGCGCGCAATCTCCCTCGTCAGCTCGACGTGCGCCTGCTGGTCCTGGCCCACGGGCACGTATTTCGGCTGGTAGAGCAGAATGTCCGACGCCATCAGCACTGGGTAGCCGAGAAATCCGAAGGTGGTCAGGTCCTTGTTCGTCAGGTTTTCCTGCATCTCCTTGTAGCTCGGGACGCGCTCCAGCCAGCCCAACGGCGTGATCATCCCCAGCAGCAGCGGCAGCTCATAGTGCTGCTTCACCTGGCTTTGCACAAAGATGGTGCAGCGGTTGGGGTCGAGCCCCGCGCCGAGAAAGTCCAGCGCCACTTCAAGCGAGTTAGCGGCGATCTGCGAGGTATCCGCGTAGTCGGTGGTCAGGGCGTGCAGGTCGGCGATGAAGAAGTAGCACTCAAACTGGTCCTGAAGCCTGACCCAGTTGGCCAGGGCGCCCATGTAGTTGCCCAGGTGGAGCTTGCCGGTGGGCCGCATTCCGCTTAAAACGCGCGGGCGGGAGGATGAAGTTGCTGATTCGGGCATTGTGTCTATCGATTCCGGGGTGGTGCCGGGAGAATGCAGCCGCCTTTGACCTGAATCCTCAAAAACCGGCTCGATTCATTGTACCGGGAGCGCCTCCGAACCGAGCGAACGGCCTGAGCACCGGCGGGAAAGTCAACTCGCAGGCTCTAGGCGCGGGCGAGAATCGCAAGCACGATTCCGAGAGACGGGAAGAGAAGCATCCGGAGTATATAGCCTCCCACGAAGATCATGAGAATCCAGCTCAGCCAGAACGGAATGCGGTCGTAGGCCTGCATGGCATTGTAGGGCAGCGCGTTGCGCAGCAAGTGGCTGCCGTCGAGCGGCGGAACCGGGAGCAGATTGAAGAAGAAAAGCGAAAGGTTGATCTCAACGGCCGCCACGCCAAGCAACACGACCGCCTGCACTGAGGAGTTGACGCCCTCAAGCAGATGGCCCTGGAAAGTGTAAACCACCACCTCTCGCCCGCTTGGAGAAGTCGCGCCGCCGGGGAGATGGCAAATGACCAGGAGCACGAGCACTGCCACAAGCACCAGCAGCAGATTCGAGGCCGGGCCAGCCAGCGTAACCAGGTTTTCATCGCGGCGGATCTTGCGGAAATTGCGGCTGATGACGGGTGTGGGCTTGGCCCAGCCGATGAGCATGCCGCTGAAAAAACCAAGTCCGACGAACGGGCCGAAGATCGCGAGGGCAGGAATCAGAAGCGTGCCGACGGGGTCCATGTGGTACATGGGGTTGAGCGTGATGCGCCCTTCGAGCCGCGCCGTCTGGTCGCCCAGCAGAGACGCTGTCCAGGCATGCGCGCTCTCATGAAAGCTCAGGGAAAAGATGAGCAGAACGAACTCGAAAACGGCAATGAGAAAAGCAGCAGATTGCAAACGAACTCTCCATGGTCCGGAAAGCTCAGGTTAGCATGGGCGCGCGGGCCGGCTCACGCCTTCTCAGCCGGGAATTTGCCCACCACTTCCCCGGGTGCAACCTTGGTTCCGGCCATGACGATTTCGTGCGTGCTGATCCGCGCACCGTCTCCGATGGTCGTTTCCAAGAGTTTGACATGCTCAAGGTCGTCGAGCGCGTAAATGTGCGAGAAGATGCGCGAAAACGACCCGATTACCGCATTCTTCCCAATTTTGATGCCGCCCCGGTCATTGAGCAGCGCGTGCTGCCGGATGGTGACTCCGTCTCCGATCGAGAGGTTGTACCCATACGTCAAATCCACGCCGGAGTAAATCTTCACCCCCGAACCCAGGTGTTCGAAGATGTGCCGGCCGAGCATGCAGCGAAAGCGAATGCCGAGCCAGTGGTTCAACCCGATTGGCGAGCGGTCAAACATCTCCCAGAACCAAAGCAAAGGCTTGCGCGGGGCAAATCGCTCCGGATCCACATCGGCGAAATGCTCCGCCTCCAACGTCACGTTGTTGGGGTCCAGAGACATGCCCAGCACATTGCCCGGCAACTCGCTGGTGAGGGTCAGATTTTGCTTTCCCGCATGCGGGCGGCCCAGATAGAGCTGGTAGAGTTGATCGCGAACAATCTCCGCACGACGCTCCGGCGAGCGGTGGCGCAGGAATTCCTCATCCAGGAACTTGATCCACCTGCGGTAAATTTCTTCTGCTTCGAGAGCGGGATGCGGCGTGGTCTTGGGGGCAGGAGGTGGCGCGACATTCGCTTGGTTTGCCATAAGCAGGACAATAAACCAATCGGCCCTCCCACTGCACCTGTTCGCCGCTCCCGCATCTTCTTCGGCACCGCCACCCGGAATCGTGGCTCAATTTGCAGGGGCCGGGACTTCAGTGAATCAAAAGGTACAGGATTCCCGCCGGAATTGATGGGTGCGGGCCTTCGGTACACTCTAAAGTCCGGCCTGGCTGCAGCAAGACCCGTGCGGGCCTATTCCTTGTTACTGACGAGAGAGAACATGGCTCCTTGAGGGTCCTGGCCATTGATAATCCAGCCCCCGCCGGGCACCTGCATCGGTCCATTCAAGATCTTCCCGCCGCCGGATTCAACACGTTTGACGGCCGCCTTGATCGAGTCAACGTTGAAATAGAAGTTCCAACACGAGACGGGTATATGCGGCGCTTTGGCCATCATGCCGCCGTCGCCCATTTCCTTGTGGTCGCCCTCATCGAAGATGCGATAGACGCCCATGGGACCCATATCCATATCGCTGACCTTGGTCCAGCCAAAAAGCTTGTTGTAGAAGTCGAATCCGCCGTCGAGATCGGTTGTGTAGAGCTCGTGCCAGCCGATAGTCCCGGGGGTTGGTGGTGCGGGGCGTTGGGGCGATGGCATCTTCGGGTCGGGCGTGAAAACCACAATGGCGGCGCCCTGCGGATCGGACAAGACGGCGAAGCGAAGCATGCCGGGAACATCGGTAGCAGGCTTCCATAGTTTGCCGCCCGCCTCGACAATTTTTTCGATATGGGCATCGACGTCATCAACCGAGATGTAACCAATCCAGGCGTTGTGTCCGGGCATGTTCAACATGCCGGCGATTCCAACGTTGCCAAGGTTGAAGGTGGTGTACGGAGGGCCGTCCCCAGAGGGCATCTCTTGCGTCGTCCAGCCCACGACGTCCGCGTAAAACTTGCCTGTAGCTTTCGTATCGCTGGTCATGATCTCGTACCAGCTGAAATTTCCTTTTGGCGTAAACATTGCGAGAGCTCTCCTTCTTGGCAGTCTGCCAGCGTCCATGGACTGGTAGCGTTGATATCAACTCGATCATCGGTGTGTCAATCGGCAAAGAGTTAATTTTGATGCGGAGGATACAAGAGACGGGAGTCCGAGGACCATCGCCGCCAAAGAGGAGATTGGTTTAAACACGCAATGTTTGGGCAGAGCTCGGAGTTTGTGGGTAAGGTCTGAAGATTACGCGCGAAGGAGTCTTGGGGCAAGGCCCGGTGAGGCATCGCACTTTGAACCCTTTACGCATAGCACTCTGAGACTGGTGTCCTGAGTTTGAAATACGCAACATAAAACTGGCTGTCATTCTGAGCGAACGGGGCCCCGAACGTCTTTCAGTTCGGGGGTGGTGAGTCGAAGAATCTGCGGTTGTTCTTCGATGAACTTCAGGTACTGTCCTAATTTGGCCTGTTTTGAAAGGGCACGACTTCAGTCGTGCCGTAAATGCAGTAAACGCGTGAGGGCTTTAGCCCCTGAGGGATTCGCCATTCAAACCAGGACACTACCGAACTTCAGACTCACGATCTCATTGGTGTGCCGCGCGTTATCCTAAGAAGGTTCGGCACGCCGGCGTATTCCAGCGCGCCTCAGAGAGCCAGCAAGCCATGACTGAAGACACCACACCCGTTGCCGCTGAAACCAAATCGGCCGCCCCCATCGCCACGATTGACACCCTCGGCCAGCATGAAGGCCAGTCCGTCACCCTGCGCGGATGGCTTTACAACTCCCGCGAGAGCGGCAAGCTGCTTTTCCCCATCTTCCGCGATGGCACGGGGACCGTACAGGGCGTGGCGCATGTCAAGAGTGTGCCGCCCGCCGTGTTTGAGGCGCTCAAAGGCCTCACCCAGGAGTCGAGCGTGATCGTCACCGGGAAAGTTCGCGCCGACAAGCGCGCTCCCGGCGGTTTCGAACTCGACGTCGAAGACATCCAGGTCATTCAGCGCGTGCCCGAGTCCGATCCTTACCCCATCACTCTCAAGGAGCATGGCGTCGACTTCCTTATGGAACACCGCCATCTGTGGGTGCGTTCGCCGCGTCAATCCGCCATTCTACGCATCCGCGCCGAGATCATGCGCGCGGCGGCGGAATATTTTGACAACAACGGGTTCATTCGGACCGATCCGCCCATTCTCACGCCCGCCGCCTGCGAAGGCACTTCCACGCTCTTCCCGGTGGACTACTTCGGCGACCCGGCTTTCCTCACCCAGTCCGGACAACTTTACATCGAGTCCACTGCCCTCGCGCTGGGCAAGGTCTACAGTTTTGGGCCGACCTTCCGCGCCGAAAAATCCAAAACCCGCCGCCACCTGACCGAATTCTGGATGGTCGAGCCGGAGGTCGCCTTCTGCGATCTCGATGGCCTGATGGAACTGGCGGAAAACTATCTCTCGCACATCGTGCAGAGCGTTTTGAAAAATCGAGCCGCCGAACTCGCCGTCATCGGACGCGATTCGGCCAAGCTTCAGAACATCCTGCCGCCCTTCCCGCGCTTGCGTTACGACGAGGCGGTCGCGATGCTCAACGAGGCGCACAAAAAAGGCGAGCTGGAACAGCCATTCGAATACGGCAACGACTTCGGCTCGCCGGACGAAACCTGGCTCAGTTCGCAGTTTGACCGTCCCCTGATGGTCAATCGCTATCCGGCCGACGTAAAGGCCTTCTATATGGAGCCCGATCCGGTCGATCCGCGCTTTGCCCTTTGCGTAGATGTGCTGGCTCCCGAGGGCTACGGCGAAGTCATCGGCGGCTCGCAGCGCGTTTCCAGCTACGAGTTGCTGAACGCCCGCATAGAGCAGCACAACCTGCCCAAGGAAGCCTTCCAATGGTATCTCGACCTGCGCCGATATGGCTCGGTTCCCCACGCGGGCTTCGGCATGGGCATCGAGCGCGTCGTCGCCTGGGTTTGCGCCCTCGACCACGTGCGCGAAACCATACCGTTTGCGCGCACGCTCCATCGCATCTACCCATAGCTGGTGGCCTGCACCTTGCCGCTTCCTACGGTCCATCGGGTCATGGCGAGTACATCCAGCACGCGAGCACGGAATCTTGAGGCTAAGGCTCGACATCAAACGGCTGAGACCACTCAACATAGGAGACTGCCACAATGACCTTGTCTGCCAGTGAAGTCCACAACTTGAAGCGCGCCGAGACACTCGAAGGCATTTTGCCCGTGATTCAGGAGCGCTGGAGCCCGCGTGCATTTGCCCATCGCGAAGTGAGCTCCGCCGACCTCGCGAAGGTGTTTGAAGCCGCGCGCTGGGCGCCTTCCTCGAATAATGAACAACCCTGGAGCTACCTGGTGGGCCTTCGCAATACCCCGACGCACGAGAAGATCGCCGCGGCGCTGGTGAGCTTTAACCAGGCCTGGGCGCCCAAGGCCCCGGTGCTGATCCTGGGCGTGGCGAGGACGCGATTCGCGCGCAATGGCAACCCCAACGCCTATGCCCTTTATGACCTGGGAGCCGCCACAGCCTTTCTGATTCTGCAGGCCGCCGCGATGGGAATCGCCACCCACCAGATGGCAGGCTTCGATCATGAGGCGGCCCGCAAAACGTTGGGAATTCCGGAAGATTACGCCCTTGGCTCCGTAATGACCATCGGCTACCAGGATGAACCGGCTACCCTGCCGAACGAGAAGATGATCGAGACTGAAACCGCGCCGCGCACGCGCAAGCCCTTAAGCGAATTCGTATTCACGGCCTGGGGCGAACCGGCGAGACTATAGCTGGTTGCATAATTCGTGTTTTGAAAGGGCACGGATTTATCCGTGCCGTGGAAGCCTTAGGAATCGAGGCTTTAGCCCCTGAGGAATGCATTTGCTGGGGACGGAGCGGTATTTGTGCAACCTACACTAGTGTCCTGTTTCTAAAGTTCGCATCAGAATTGATCTGTCATCCTGAGCGTAGTTTGGCTGGCTTTTCGGCCAAACGAAGTCGAAGGATCTGCGGTTGCTCTTTGCGACTTATGTCACGAACTTTTGAGACACCACACTAGTATTACAACGTTAAGTATTGACATTATGATTTAAACATTGATACGTTCGGGCATGACCGAGGATCAGATCGCCAAGTCACGTCAGCGGTTGGAGCGATTCCTGCTTGACTTGCTGGAGCCGATGGGCCGCAGCGAGCGGCGGCATTGGGGCGAATTGTACGTGCGTGGCCTGCTTCAGGACGGGGAACGAAAATCGATCGAGCCGATGGCCTCCCGACTGCCGGATGGGAATGTGCAGTCCATGCAGCAGTTCGTCGGGCAGAGCCCTTGGGAGTGGCTGGAAGTCTGGGCGCGGTTGGGAAAGCGGATGACTGCGGAGTTGGAACCGGATTCGGCGTGGGTGGTGGACGACACCGGGTTTCCCAAACAAGGCGAGGATTCGGTGGGCGTGGATCGGCAGTATTCCGGGACACTGGGCAAAACCGGCAATTGCCAGGTAGCGGTGAGTCTGCACCATGTGGGCGAACAGGGGAATGCGGTTCTGGGCTGGCGATTGTATCTGCCGGAGAGTTGGACGAAAGACTCAGCGAGGCGCCAGGCGGCGGGGGTTCCGGAAGAAGTTGTCTTCAAGAAAAAGTGGGAACTGGCGCTGGATCTTCTCGATCAAGCACGAGGTTGGGGCTTGCCGGACCGGATTGTGCTTGGTGATGCGGGATACGGCGAGGCCACGGAGTTTCGCGAAGGTTTGGAAGAGCGAGGTCTACGCTACGCAGTGGGCATCGCGCCGCAAACCGGAGTCTGGGCCAAAGCGCCCAAGATCAAAGTGCCGGAATATAGCGGGCGCGGCGCTCCCCCGAAGAGGTGGGACTACGGGGACCAAAGGCCGAGCTCGGTGAAAGACGTGGCGCTGAAGGCCAAAGGCTGGAAGAAGGTTCGTTGGCGCGAGGGGACCAAAGGCTGGTTGGAGTCACGCTTCCTCGCTCTGCGGGTACAGCCGTCCCACGGATTCGTCGATGGAGATCCGCCGCACAAGGAAATCTGGCTACTGGTGGAGTGGCCGGAAGCGGAGAAGGAACCGATCAAATACTTCTTCTGCGATCTGCCCCCCAGCTACACACTGCGCCGCCTGGTGCGCATCACCAAGTGCCGGTGGAAGATCGAACAAGACTACCATCAGTTGAAGGAAGAGCTGGGCCTGGATCATTACGAAGGAAGGAGTTGGAACGGCTGGCACCATCACGTAACCCTGGTGATGCTGGCGCACTCCTTCCTGACCCTGGAAACTTTGCGCCGTAAAAAAAACTTCTGGGTGGACCCTGCCAAGGACTCGGCGTGAAATCCAATACTTACTCTTCACGTGGACAGGCAACTGCGCTTACTGCGGGGTCGCGGTGGGCCACTCGCACGGTCCATAGCACTTAACGTTGTAATACTAGAACCTGTCTCATAAATGGCTTTGTAAAAGGGCACGACTTTAGTCGTGCCGCAAACGTCGCGTAAATCGCTGGGCTTTAGCCCCTGAGGGACGCCTTTCGCGGTGCTAGACCATTTATGAGACAGCTTCTAGTCTCCTGAGTCTGAAATACGCAACACAAAATTGGTTGTCATTACTGAGCGAACGGGGCCCCGAACGTCTTTCAGTTCGGGGGTGGTGAGTCGAGGAATCTGCGGTTGTTCTTCGATGAACTTCAGACTCACCACGCTAGTGTTCGAACCTTCGGTGTACTCCTCGGGTTCTCGATAGCTCACCGGTCCCTGGTCTCCGCGATAAAGTGGAGGCTGGAGGCCATCGTTCTGGTTAACACGCGCCCAACGAGGCAAGTTCGCCGGCAGACGCCTGCCCGCCGGCCGCCCCACCGGTTTCCCCAGTCACAGCGAGGATGGAGCGGGCGGAGACGCGCCCTGGTGGTAGGCACCGTACTGGCGGCAGTGCTGATTGCGTGGGCCATTTTGGCCCGTGCCTTTGCTCCGGTATCGAACACCAATCTCACCCGCTTCGACGCCATTATTGTTTTGGGTTACCGGGCCGATTCAGACGGCAATCCCACGCCGGAGCAATTGGCCCGGACAACCGAAGGCGTACGCGAGTACGAGCGCGACGTTGCGCCCCGCCTGATTTTCACGGGAGGAGCGGGGCACAACGAATTTATTGAGGCGCAGGTGATGGCGCGGACAGCCGAAGCCGAGGGCATACCCAAGTCGGCAATCTTCATCGAGCCGAAAGCGATGGATACGATTCATAACGCCTGCTATGCAGCGCGGATCATGAAGGCGCACGGATGGCGCTCGGCGGAGGTGGTTACGAGCGCCAGTCACCTGCCCCGCGCGGGCCTCATCTTTAACCGGATGCTCCTCGAGTGGCGCGGACATCCCGCACCTCCGCTGGAGCCGCAATCGGCCCTCTATGCGGGTGCGGCGACCGCGCTGGAGACGCTGAAGACGATCCGTTATCTCACCTACGCCGACTGGGCAGAGCGCTGCGAGCCATAGGCGCGGGGCCTGTCCCGTAGGGACGATAGGAAAATAGCCCAGGACAAGTCCGGCTACCGGGGTCCCCGGCGACAGGTCTTCGTCGCTGGGGTGGCGAGGCGGACGCAGTCCTGGGAACCCGCGCCATAAAGATCGACGAGCCCCGCAGGGGCGGCGCGAACCCAAATCGCTGGCTGTCGCCGCTGTTCATGGCATTGACCCTGCCCCGGCGGAGTGGTTGCGTTGTCCGCCCTCGGCGTGGTCCTGTAAGCTTGTGGTGATGCGTCTCCACGTAAGTTTTACCCCCGCTCTTGCCGCCATTGTTGCGCTGGCTCTGTGTACCCCGGGTTCCGCCCAGGATCAAAGCAACTCCTCCTCGAGTCAAAGCACCCCCTCGTCGAGTCAAAGCACCATCCCGCAGGCCAACCCCAGCTATATTTCGATCAATCCGCTGGCCAACGTGCGCTATGACAACCGGTTTGACCTGACGGTTGGGATGGCATACGACCACATGAAGGCCGGTCCGAACTTGCTGCAGGGGTCGAACCTCGGAGGACTCGATGTATCGGCCTCCTACTGGTTCAGCAAATACTGGGGCGTTGAGGGCAGCGGGCGCGGCTATCTGGGAACCAGTGGCGCAGCGCCCAATCCCTACGGCATCAGCGGACCGTTCGTGAGCCAGTATTTCTTTGTTGGCGGCCCGGAGTGGCTGGGGCCGCACAACGAACACGGAGCGTTGAGTGCGCACGCCATGTTCGGCGGAGTCTATGGCGACTTCGAAAAGGAACTGCAAGGAAGGCCGCCCTCTGTGGTCGACTTCTATAGCAACCAGGTTGCCCCGGCGGCAATCATCGGCGGACACTTGGATCTGAACCGGTCGGCGCGCTGGGTCTTTCGCGTTACGCCAGACGCAGTGATGACCCACTACTACAGCGTCAACCCATCCGGCATCAAGGCAAGTCAGTTCGATGTGAATTTCGCCATCTCCGTCGGAGTAGAGTACAGGTTCAAAAAGAAGCGGCGGTAGCCACACAGGCCGCGGCGAAAGCCGTGTTCAGGCTTCGCCCGCCCATCGCATTTCTCAACCGGGGCTCACGGTAAATGAAGATCTTTTGCCGAGGCTCCGGTTTTACTGTCTATTCACGGGAAACGGCTTGGAATAAACCGGATACTGCGAGAATTCATCTGTCTGTGGTATTCTCCACCGTTCGGTGCCGTCCGAAGAAAATGTCTTCTGGAAAATGATGCTTCGGATAGCGGCATTCGCTTTTGGGCAGGATAACCAGCCAGGCAGTCGAATGGCAGGGTCGCTCGAAGATGGGTTATTCCGACATGAGAGATACATTGGGAGTGCTGCTTGCGGGCGGTGCCGGCGAACGGCTCTTTCCGCTCACCCGCGACCGCGCCAAGCCGGCTGTGCCCTTCGGCGGACATTACCGGATCATCGACATCACGCTCTCCAACTGCATCAACTCGGGCCTGCGCCGGGTCTTCATCCTCACGCAATACAAGGCCCTGTCGCTGAACCGGCATATCCGTGAAGGGTGGACCGGAATTGTGGCGCAGGAACTGGGCGAGTTCTTTGAGATGATGCCACCCATGCAGCGCACCGGCGCCAACTGGTACATGGGCACGGCCGATGCGGTGTATCAAAATATTTATTCGATCGGCAGCGAACAGCCGACCCACATGATCATTCTCAGCGGCGACCATATCTACAAGATGGATTACAGCCGCATGCTGGAACACCATAAAGGGACTAAGGCAGACGTTACTCTGGCGACGCTGCCGATTTCGCCGGACGAAGTCTCCCGGTTTGGCGTCGTCGAGGTCGGCCAGACGGGCGAGATTATGGGATTCCAGGAAAAGCCGGCAACGACGAGCGTCCGGTCGCCGTTCAACCCCAATACTGTGGATGCTTCGATGGGTATCTACATTTTCAATACAGAGTGCCTGTTAAAGGCGCTCATCTCCGATGCCGAGGATCCCGACTCGAAGCACGATTTTGGCCACAACATCCTGCCCAATCTTCTAGGCAAGAAAAAGATGATCGCCTACAGCTTTGTGGACGAGAACAAGCAGGAGGCGCTCTACTGGCGCGACGTGGGTACGCTCGATTCCTACTACGACGCCAACATGGATCTGTGCTCGGTGTCTCCGACCTTTAACCTGTACGACAAGAGCTGGCCGATGCGGACCCGGGTGCGGCAGTATCCACCGGCCAAGTTTGTGTTCGGCGAGCCGGGCCGCACGGGCATGGCAATCAACTCGATCATCACCGCCGGCGTGATCATTTCGGGAGCCTCGGTTTCGAACTCGGTGCTGTCGCAGGACGTGCGCGTCAATTCCTACTCCGACGTGGATGCGAGCATCATTTTTTCGCATGTGAATATCGGGCGCCATTGCCGCATCCGGCGGGCCATCATCGACCGCGACGTGCATATTCCCGAAGGCACGGTGATCGGCTACGACCCGGTGGAAGACAAGCGCCGGTATTTCGTGACGCCGTCGGGGCTGACGATTGTGACGCGCGACGCATCGCTGTTCGAGAACCCGGTGGATCCGGAGTTCCTGGAGCGCTATTAGCCGCAGCTCGAATGTCACATGGGTCATCGGCCGAGTCGGCGGAGCAGTAACTCCGGGATGGCGGTGATTCGTCCGCCAACTTCGATCCTGCTAGCCGTTCATGTGAGATGACCTCGTCCCGGCGCTCCCGTTCCTTTCCATACACCGTCTATCAACTCAAACTTGGTTGTCGATGGCGGAGCACTGTGGGGTTTTGTTCGGTGATCACCTGAGCAGCCAAGTTCGGGAGGAACGCGACATGAGCCTGCCTTTTCGTCCATCCTCGCTGAGATTTCTTGTTGTTTGGGGAGCCCTATCGGCCGCGATATTCGGGCCAATCGCCACTCCTGTCCGCGCTCAAAATGCGGAAGACTCATCTTTCTCACGTTGCGATCAAACAAAAACGCTCCAGGATTATTGGGGAGAGCTGAGAGCTAACCCGCGCAGTTCGCTCGCGAATTATTGCGAAGGCGAATTGCTCTTGTTTGATCGAAACTACCAAGCGAGTGTAAACGCCTATCGCTCCTCGTTGAAGGGCGACGGTGACGCAAAATGGACGAAGGTATGGAGCTATATTCAAATAGGCAAAATCTTCGACATTACACAACAGCGTGAACGAGCCGTGGCGCAATACCAGCTGGCAATTCAGACCGACGATAACACCGGAAACGCGATGGAAAGAGCTCGGGATCTGCTGCAACACCCTTTTGAACTGCAGCAGAGCCGCTGATCCCTCTTGGTGTTCGAGGCAGGCGAGATTGCAGGACACGGATGCGGTCGAGTCGCTATAAGTGGGACTCTGTCCCTCATTCCGCGCGCAGAATCTCGGTGGGGTCTGTGCGCAGCGCGCGAAGCACGGCGGGCAGTGTGGCAACCAGAGCAGTGAGCAGAAGGGCACACGCCGGCAGCGCGATCATATCCGCGTCGGTTGCTTTTACCTGATAGAAAAGCGACTCGACATAGCGCGCCGCGCCGAATCCGAGTGCGACCCCCGCGCAGCCTCCGAGCGCGATCATAAGGAAGACATCGAGAGTCACAAGGCGCACGATGCCGGCACGAGTCGAGCCAATCGCGATGCGGATACCGATCTCGCGTCGGCGCTGGAGAACGGAGTAGTTGAGCACAGCGTAGAGTCCGATGCCGGCGAGGAGCAGTGCGACGGCGGCAAAGAAGGCGGCGAGCGTGGCGATCAGACGTTCGCGAATGGTCTGGTCGCGGACCAGATCGCGCTGCGTGGTGACGTTCGAGACGCGAAGGCCGTTGTGGCGCTGCGCGATGAGCTGGTGGAGAGAGTCGGCGAGGGCGAGCGGGTTCTGGGCGTCGGTGTGAATGACGAATGTGGCGAAGTTGACTGGCTTGGGCGCGGATTTGTCGTCGATTTCGTCGAAGGGAACGTAGAAGATGGGGCGGTTTGGTTCGCGCAGGTCGCTGTAAGGGACGTCGGGGGTGACGCCGACGATCTTGTTGAGGGGTTGATTGGCGCCGCGTTCAAAGGTGCGGCCGATGGGGTCCTGGCCTGGAAAAAATGTCCTGGAGAAAGTTTCGTTGACGATGGCCTCTCCCGGCGAGGTGTCTTCAGGGCGAAAGTCGCGGCCCGAAACCAGGGGGATCTTCATCGTCGAGAGCCAGCCCGGGGAAACGTTCAGGAACCAGGCGGGAGTCGGACTGGGAGGCGCGCCGTTGATGGAGATGTCGCTGTTGATTCGGATGCGTCCCAGAAGGGGCCAGACCGCGATGGCGACCGAGTCGACACCCGGGGCGGCACGGAGCGCTTCGGCAGTTTGATTCCAGACGACGGGGAGCTGGCCTTTGCCGGCAGCGGTTTCAAGCAGGAGCAGCCGGTCGGTGGAGAAACCGAGGGGGCGGTTCTCGAGGCGTTGGACGGATGCGACGAAGAGCGAAGACAGAAAGAGGACGAGGAAACAGAAAGCGACCTGAAGAGCGATGGCTCCACGCATCAGACGGCGTGGCGAGTGCGGATCTTCACCACCTTTGAGCGCGGCAACGGGCCTGACGGCAGAGGCACGGAGAGCAGGAAGCAAACCGAGCAATAGAACAACGACGATCATGAGCCCGAATCCGAAGAGAAGCACACGCCAGTCAGCGGGAAGGGCAAGGCGCGCAGGGTTGTCGGGCGGATTGACGAGGCTGAGCACAAAGGGCGCCGACCACGCCGCAAAGAATGCACCAAGGACGGAAGCCAGTAGGGCGAGCAGCGCGCTCTGCGCCAGAATGAGCTGGACGAGGCGACGCCGGCCGGCGCCGATGGAGATGCGGAGGGCCATCTCCTGGGCGCGGGCGGCAGCCTGGGCAGTCATCATATTGGCGACGTTGACGCAGGCGATGAGCAGGACGAGTGCGACCATGAGACCGAGGACGCCGAGGAATCGGCGATAGTCCTTCTGGAGGTCGGAGATGCCGGCGCCGGCGGGACTGAAGACCAGCGTCTGATTGAGGAAGCGGTCGATGTCCGCCTTGCTAGCGCCGCGGAACCACGTGGTGCAGCAGGTCTCGAAAGTGCGGTTGACGGCGGAGAGGTGTTGCCGCATCGGCTCGAGGGCGGTGGACGGGTTTATGCCGGGTTTCAACATCAGGAAGGTGCGCTGCCAGTCGACACTGTTCTGGGAGGCAAGGCTGTTCATGCTGAGGGGCAGGAAGATGTCGGTGACAGTTCCCTTTTCGGTTCCAGTGAAATCGCGCGGGGCCACGCCGACGATTTCAAAGGTCTGGTCGCCGATGTGGAGAGAGCGGCCGAGGACGTGGGGATCGCGGCCGAAGCGGTGATTCCAGTAGTCCCAGGAGAGGACTGCATAAGGACCGGCACCGGGGCCGCGATCGTCGGCGGGGATAAGCAGGCGGCCGAGCGCGGGCTCAAGGCCGAAGAGCGGGAACATGTTGCCGGAGACATAAACGACGTGGGCCTTCTCCACGTCGTCGCTAGACCCATTGGTTGCCCAGGTGATGTCCGTGCGATCGGAGTCGCTGATGGCAATGAGGTCGGCCTGGTCCTGGACGTCATCGCGCATGAGCTTGAATTCCGGCGTCGCCCAGTAGCCGTCCTCGATAGGTTTGCCGTACAAGCCGATCAACTTGCGGGAGAGGACGTAGAGTTTGCTGGAATTGGAGATGGGCAGCGGGCGCCAGAGCAGGGCGTCGATAAGACGAAAGGCGGCGACACAGGAGCCGATGCCGACGGCGAGCGAAAGCACTGCGGCCGCGGACGTGACCTTGTTGCGGCAGAGCTGCCGCCAACCGAATCTCGTATCCACGACGAGAGACTCAAGCCATCCCGCTACGCGAATCGTGTGGCTCGCCTCGCGCTGGCGCAGTATCGAACCGAAGCTGCGGCGTGCTTCGTCCGGGTCGCGTCCCGAGGCAATGGCTTCTTCGATGTGCAACTGCAGCTCTTCCTCGATCTCGTGGTTCAGACGCTCGCTGTGCAAGGCATTCGAGATACGCGACCACAACGACATGTCATGCCTCCCGGAGAACCCGGTTGATTGCCAGACTGACTGAATGCCAGCGCGACTCTTCCGCGCCCAGTTGCTTTTTGCCTGCAGCGGTCAATTCGTAGATGCGGGCGCGGCGACCGGTGTCTTTCTTGATCCACTCCGCGCGAATCCAGCCCGCTTCCTCCATCCGATACAGCGCGGGGTAGAGCGAGCCCTCCTCTGCGCGCAGCACTTCGCCCGATGTATTGGCGATGGCAGCCATGATGGCGTATCCGTGAAGCCGCGGGCGCCGCGACAATATCTTGAGCACGAGCAAATCGAGTGATCCTTGCAGAGCATCGGTCTTGGCCATATTTAGATGTCTTTATATAGATGTCTTAGTATAAAGTCAAGACGCGCTCATCGCATGCAAACAGGCCGATGCACTCACCGATGCTGTTCTGCACTCGATCACAGTTCCGGTTGTGTAGTGATCTTTCGACTGCGGTCGCCACGGCGACCTCGGCTCCCCGATGACAGGGCTTAGTCGCTCGCGTAGAAAGTTGAGGAACCCACACCCGAAGTGCAGAAACTTACTTCTACCCCATCAGCGCACGCAGCGCCGTCGCATAGTGCTCCGGCAGCGGCTTCTTATTCAACTGATCGTCGCACACCACGTGCACCGTTTCGCCTTCGGCCAGGAGCTTCCGCTCTTCGCCATCGTGCGACGCCTTTCGCCAAATCTGATAGGCAAACTTGAGGACTGATCCGCGCAGCAGAGCGGGCCGCGTCTCGATCAGGATTTCGTCGTCATAACGGGCGGGTGAGCGATAGCGGCAGCTGGCTTCTACCACCGGCAGAATGCACTCGTGTTCCTTTTCCAACTGGCTATAGGCGAGACCCAAGGAGCGCAACAACTCCACGCGGCCCAGTTCAAACCAGACCAGGTAGTTGGCATAGTAGACGATGCCCATCTGGTCGGTTTCGGCATAGCGCACCCGCACCTGGTGGGATTCACGGGCATTGATCGAACTCTCTCATCGGCGGGCAGACTACGGCTTCAAGTGGGTGAAGATGGGCAGCTTGGTCACGTCGTTGAAGATGACAAACGCAAAGAACATCATGAGCACCACGAAGGCCGCCTGGTAGATGCGCTCTTTGACCATGATGCTGATGTCGTGGCGGAGAGCGCTCTCGATCAGCAGCAGCAGGATCAGTCCGCCGTCGAGAATCGGGAACGGCATCAGGTTCAGGATGCCGAGGTTGAGGCTGATCTCGCCCGCCAGGTAGAACTTGGAGTACCAGCCCTTGGTCTCCGCCGCCTCGCCGGCAATCTGGGCGATGCCCACTGGGCCAGTAAGTTGTTTCGCGGAAACCTGGTGAGTGACGATGCGCTCGAAGCATCTGAATGATGAGCGTAGAGCCACCGGTGCAGAACTGTGCTGACTTGGCCACCGCCGTCTTCAGCGGCAGGGGCGATGGGCGAATCGGAACCGGGACCGCCATAAATCCCAGCTTCCAACCGGTATCGAGCTTGGCCGGACGGGCCATGATCGGGCCGATGGTCGCCCCGTTGCGCCGGATCATGAGCGATATTGGCTTGCCCTTGCCGGCCTGCATATACGCCAGCAGCGAAGTGACACTGTGAAAGGGCTGGCCATCGATGGAGAGGATGGAATCGCCCGAGAGCAAGCCGGCCTGTGCCGCCGGCGTCCCCGGCATCACGGTTTGAATCGTAATGGGGCCGGGCATGTACTGGGGAAGAATTCCCGCTAGATCGTCACCTTCCAGCGAGCCCGGGATCCGCAATTCCGTCTGCAGAGTCTTGCCGCCGCGATCCAACGTGACAGGCACGGTCTGGTTGGGATCGAGCGACATGCGGGCAAAGACCTGTTCCCACGTCGGATTCTCGTCCGTGTCGAATCTGCTGACAACGTCGCCCGGTTGAAGCCCTGCCTCCGCGGCATCGGAACCGGGAATCACCCACTCAATGCTGGTTGTCTTCACATCGTGAGCGGGGACTTCGTTGATCCAGCCAAAGTAGAACGCCATCAGCACAAAGGCCAGAATGAAATTCGCGACCGGGCCGGCCACGCCAATCAGCATCCGCTGCCAGCGAGGATGCGCAGTGAACGAGCCTGGATCGTCGACGGCCTGGTCTTCTCCGGGATTTTCGCCGGTCATTTTGACGAATCCGCCAATGGGCAGCAGGCAGACCTTGTAGTCGGTGTCGCCGTACTTGATGCCAAACAGGCGCGGCCCCAAGCCCGACAGAGAAAGCTTCGACGCGGACGCCGAACACCTTGGCCACGAGAAAGTGCCCAAGCTCATGGACCACCACCATGATCCCGATGAGGACAATAAAGGCGATGGTTGAGACTAGAAAATCATGCATACGTTTTAGATCAGATCCTTAACCGTGCACTCGTGCGACCGCCTGTGAAGGTACAAGCGCACGAGCTATTTGACGCGCTTCCCTGTCCGCAGCGAGCACCTCGGCGATGGTGGCCGGGTGCGCTTCCGGAGTGGACGCGAGCACCTCTTCAATTGTACGCGGGATTCCAGTAAAGGGGATTCGGCGGTCGAGGAATGCCTCCACGGCAACCTCGTCGGCCGCGTTCAGGGCGATGCAGTGAGCGCCGCCCTTTTCCGCCGCTTCATAGGCCAGGCGCAGGCATGGAAATCGTTCAAAATCAGGTTCTTCGAATTCGAGGTGCCGCAGGGCAGCCAGGTCGAAGGTGAGCGTGGAAGCCGGCCGCTCCGGATAGGCCAGCGCATAGAGGATGGGCAACCGCATGTCTGTGACGGAGATTTGCGCCAGGATCGACCCGTCTACATACTCCACCAGCGAATGCACCGTGGACTGGGGATGGACCGTGACCCGGACCTGGGTAGGCGGCACGTCGAAGAGCCGGCAGGCCTCGATGATCTCCAATCCCTTGTTCAGCATGGTGGCGGAGTCGATGGTGATGCGGCGGCCCATCACCCAGGTGGGGTGCTTGAGCGCCTGTTCCGGCGTAATGTTTTCGAACTGGTCGAGCGGAAACTGGCGGAACGGGCCGCCCGAAGCCGTGAGCCAGATGGTCTTCACTTCAGAATGTGCGCCCACCCGCAGGCACTGGTGCACGGCGTTGTGTTCGCTGTCGATGGGCAGGATTGGCACTTTGCGTTCGCGCGCGGCGGCGGTAAGAATCTCGCCGGCGGCCACCATGCATTCCTTGTTGGCCAGTCCCACGGGCTTGCCGGCAAGAATGGCAGCGTGGGTAGCTTCGAGTCCCGCGACGCCAACGATCGCGGAAACGACGAAATCAGCTTCGGGAAGCGTCGAACAGGCGACCGTGCCCGCCGTGCCGTGCACCACTTCAATGCCGGTGATGCCAGCTACACGCAGGCGCGCGGCCAGCTCCGCGGCAAGCTCTTCGGTGGCCAGAGAAACCAGTTTCGGACGCCAGCGCACCGCCTGCGCAAAGGCTTCGTCCACATTGCGACCGGCGGCAAGCGACGCGACCGAGTAGCGCTCCGGAAATTGTTCGACGATGGAAAGGGTGCTCTGCCCGATGGAGCCGGTGGAACCGAGAATGGCGAGTCGCTTCAAGGATTTTTTGAGTCCAGGGCCGCGAAACAGCCCGTCCGGCAGGCGGCTCCATATACATCACTAAACGCCGCTAACGAATAACCTGAGCGTACCATAGCACCGGAGCAGCCAGCAGCAGCGCGTCGATGCGGTCCAGCACGCCGCCGTGGCCGGGTAGCAGCGTACCCGAATCCTTTACTCCGGCCGAGCGCTTCAGCGCCGATTCGGCCAGATCGCCCACCTGCGCGGCCACATTCACCAGTACCGCCATCAAAAGCCAATACCACCAGATCTCATCGGCAAAAGAAAGCTTCGCAAAATTCCACTGGGCCAGGAAGCTCGCCAGCCAGAAGAGGCCGCCCGCCACCAGCACACTGCCCACGACGGAACCGACGGCACCCTCCCAGGTCTTGTTGGGGCTCACCGTGGGAGCGAGCTTGTGCCGGCCCCACATGCGCCCCACGTAAAGCGCCGCGATGTCGCCCGCCCATACGACGCAGAACAGGAAAACCACGAGCGTGGCGCCGTTCGACAGTTCACGGAGGGTCGGAATGGCAATGAGCGTGAGTCCCACATACATAAGGCAAAACACGGAGGATGAAGCATCGGGCAGTACCCGTTCTACCGGGGAGGCGAAGGTACAGTAAACCAGCAGCGCCAGGCTCAGAACTCCGAGAATCAGCAGGGTCTGATCGGGCCATTCAAAATTGCCGGCGAAAAGCGCCAGGATCGCCACCACGACGGCAATGCGCGGCGGCTTGGCTTCCGAATGCTGGGCCAGGCCGAGAAACTCCCACCCGGCCAACACTGCCACCCCCGCCACAACCAATGTGATCAGCCACTTTGGCCCGAGAAACACCAGGGCCAGCGTCAGCGGCGCCAGAACAAGAGCGGTCAGCACACGTTTCATTCAGGGATGAGAATACACTGCCGGGGAGAATGGCGGTGCTGCTGGTCCGCGGCGCTACCGCACCGGCCATTCCCACTTTGGCTTGTTGAAGAGAGTGGCCCCGGCGAGCGTTGTCTCGCCAAAGGACTTCTCCAGATGAAGGCGTCTGCAAGCCGCGTTCTTCTCAAGCGCCTCAATCAGCAACTGCGCATGCGACACAACCACAAGCTGCGTCCGTTCGGAGGCCACCGCGATCAGGCGTGCAAGCGCGGGCAGCAGGTCCGGGTGCAGGCTGGTCTCCGGCTCGTTCAGCACCATCAGTTCCGGAGGCCGCGGCGTCAACAGCGCGGCCGTCCAGAGCAGAAAGCGCAGGGTGCCGTCGGAGAGTTCAGCCGCAGCTAGTGGGCGCAGTAGCCCGTGTTGCCGCAATTGCACTTCGAACCGCCCCGCCTGTGCTTCAATCTCGATGCGGCTGCCGGGGAAAGCGTCGTCTACCGTGCGTTCCAGCGCTTCCCTGTCGCCGAAGACTCTGATTGTTTCGAGCGCCGCCGGCAAGTCGGCTCCTTCGTTGCTCAGTACGGGGGTAAATGTCCCGATCTGGGGAATGCGCACGGGCGAGGCCGAATCCGTCCGGAAGCCTTCGTAGAATCTCCATCCGCGAATTGACTCCCGCACCGCCAGCATTTCCGGTGCGCGCTGTGGATCGGCAATGGTCGCCAGCATGCTGTCGGTGGAGCTCAGCTCCTTGGTCAGGATGACGGGCTCCTGATTCTTGGCAGGTGCAAGCTGAACCAGGCGATTCAGCCGGTCGACAAGGACAGCCGCTCTTCGATATACGCCTCCATGCCAGATGCACTCGCGCTTGATCGCGGGATCGAGCGGAAACGCGGTTTGCGCCGGCGGCGGGTAGCCCAGGTCGATGCAGTAGCTGTATGGATCGCCCGCGAAGCCCAGCTTCAGGCTCACGGTTTTTTGCCGCGGCGTGCCCTGAACGGGAAACTCCCCTTTGCGGACACTGCGCGCAATCGTCTCCGGGCCCGCCCACAGGGTCGACGGCAGACCGCCCTCGCGCGCGAGAGACGAAACCACGGTATTGAGCGCCGCGTCGCCGAGCAGGCGCAATGCTCGGTACAGGCTCGATTTTCCGGTTCCGTTGGCACCGGTAACGAGATTCAGCCGCCCCAGGGGCAAGACGAGGTTGCGAAGAGATCGATAGCCGGAGATCGCGAGCGTTTCGATCATCAAACGAAGATTAAGGCGGGCGAAAATGCCGAATGGAACTTTGAAGAAAATGGCACTTCAGCTTGCTGCGAGCTTGATGCGCTCGGGGTCTTCTTCCACTTCGCCGCAGCTCTCGCCGATGCCGCCGATAGCGGCGCTCGCGGCGCTGGAAGTCGGCGATGGCCTCGAGCAGGTGAATGCCGCGAAAGTCGGGCCAGAGGCGCTCGGTGACGAAGATCTCGGTGTAGGCAATCTGCCACAGCAGGTAGTTCGAGATGCGCATCTCGCCCGAGGTGCGGATCAGCAGGTCGGGGTCGGGCATGTGCGCCGTGTAGAGATGGCGGTGAATGTCTTCTTCGGTGATGCGGTCGGGGTTGATGCTGCTTGTGCTCGCATCTCCGCGGCCAGGCGCGCGAAAGGCGTCGACCAGCTCGGAGCGCGCGCCGTAGTTCAAGCGCCAGCGTGAGCGTGGTGCCGGTGTTGCGCGCCGTCGTCTCCTCGGCCCAGCGCATCTTGTCCTGCACTTCGGGGGGCAGATCGTGGGTGCGGCCGATGTAGCGCATGCGCACGTTGTTGTCCATCATGCGCTGCACGTTGCTCTCGAGATAGCTCTTCAGCAGGCGCATCAGGAAGTTGACTTCGGCGCGCGGGCGGCGCAGGTTGTTTTCCAGCGAAAAGGCGTAGAGCGTGAGCCAGGGCAGGCCGATGCGCGAGGCCGTCTCGGTGACCAGTTGCACGCTTTTCGCGCCCTGCTGGTGGCCCAGGAAGCGCTTCAGCGAGCGGCGCCCGGCCCAGCGGCCGTTGCCGTCCATGATGATGGCCACGTGCTCGGGCAGCGCTCTCAGGCTTGAGCGTCGCATAGACAGCGCGCTCCTCCGCGGTCAGTTCATGGATGCGCAGCGTGCCAGATGAGTGCAAGGGGTCGCCTCTTCGATGCTTCGATGCTTCCCAGGCCTGCGCGAAGAAAGCATCGACGGTTGAAGCCCTGCGGTCTCGCGCCCAGTCCGAATGGAGGGCCTGTTCGGGCTCGCGCGCAAGACAACTTTGCTCCGGCAACCAGAGAAAAGTGGCGGCACCATCGAACCTAGCACATGCGCCCAAGAGCCGCAAAGGCTCAGCCGCACAGCATCACACCAAAGTGTGACGACGCGCGACGACAGCCTTCGCCGTCGCGATTCGAGTCCGGCCAGAATCTACAGATCTACAGTGACAGACCTACGCGGTGCGGCGGCGGCCGGTGGCCATGTCGCGTACCGACCCGTAAATCAGCGTGCGATGCAGCGAGTCAAGATGCGGCAGCAGCGCGGCAATCTCGGCCAGGAACGGATCGGAGAGAATCGCCGCAACTTCTTCGTCGCGACGGCTGCGGGAGTCGCGCACCAGCTGGCACACGTCCACCTCGAGGGCCATTGGCCAGCCGCTCCAGCGAACCCAGAGTCGGAATGGCCTTGCCGTTCTCGATCTTGGAGATGTAGGTGCGCGGCACTTGCATGCGGCCGGCCAGTTGGCGCTGGCTCAGATGACGCGCCCGGCGAATCTCGCGCACCTGGCCTGCAACCTGCATTCCGGCCTCGGCCGAAGCCGGGACGGGTGGGTGGTCACCAGCTGGGGGGCCAGTGGGGCGGGCTCCTCGATGTCAAGGGGCTTGCGGCATTTCCTGCAAAGGGAGTTGCTGGTTCGGTATTGCACCAGGCTGCAGTAATCGCAGCGCACAACTTCGCGCGGTTCCACGCTAACCAGAGTGGTTGCCATGTTCAGGTTGCGGAGCGCCAGAGCTGGATCTCCGGGGTGATTTTTTGCACCGCGATAAGTGCTACTTTCGGGGGAATGAACCATAATTGTCAAGTAGAAACTTAGGGTCAACCCTAAGATTTCCCCATCATATCCCTGTAAAACCCGAAGAATCACGAACCAAATTGTGCAACATGGAGGAAAAATATAATGAGTCAAGCCGAAAATGGCGAAGCGAAACACGGGCGCGAGCAGGCCTGGCAATTACTCACCGAGTGGACGCAAGGCGAAAGCCTGCGCAAGCATGCACTTGCCGTCGAGATCTGCGTGACGGCCTGCGGCGAGGCGGAAGCCGACCGGCTCGGGCTTCGCGGGCGATGCGCGCGCAGAGTTCATTGAGCTCTACACCACCACCGGCCTGCTGCACGACTTCGACTACGAGCGCCACCCCACCCCCGCAGAGCATCCGTTTGTCGGCGTGCGCGAGCTGGAGCGCCTCGGCTGGCCGCAGGAGCTGCGCACCGCCATTCTCGGCCACGCACAATACTCCGGCGTGCCGCGCGTAACGCACCTGGATAAATCCCTCTTCGCCTGCGATGAACTGGCCGGCTTTCTCACCGCCTGCGCTCTGGTCAAGCCCACCAAGGCCATTGCCGATGTCGAAGTGCCCAGTGTGCGCAAAAAAATGAAGGACAAGGCATTCGCCCGCGGCATACATCGCGAAGACGTGATTCAAGGCGCAGCCGAGCTAGGCGTCGACTTGGACGCGCACATTGATTTTTGTTTGCAGGCAATGAAGAAGCGGTCCGCGGAACTGGGGTTGTAACGAAAGCTTGCCGAATGGGTGCCCCATCCTAGCTTTGCTAGAGTGGGATGACGACGGACGCCAGAAGTTGGAGAGACGGAAGCACCTACCGAATTCCTATAGGAGTTTTCGCGATACGGGCCGCAACTCCTCCGGGTGATCACGCACGTAGACCAGGAGTTCTCTTCTCTTTTCTCTTCCGCGCGGCGCCCCTCCAGGGCAGCCCGGTGAGGCCAACGCGCTCATCGACGATTAGGCCCGGGAAAGCGGGCAGAGCACTGGGCTCATCGCGGATACAGAACAATGAGCGCAAAGTGCTCTTGCCACGTCAGCACGACTTTTACTTGTCCTCAGCCCTGTGCTCTTCGCCTTCACGAAAGAGCCGATTCACAGTGGCAACAAAGCGCTCAGCGGCTGGAGGAGTCGGTACGCCTCCGGAAAGAATCCGGTCGAAGGGAACTGCGTGACCATACACGGCCTCTGTGTCCTTTTGGTTCTGGTGAACAACGTCGCCGTTCAGGTCGATTCCGGCAAATAGGCCCCGGCTGCGCGAGTAGGTCAGGAACTCAGCACTGGCGAGCTCCGTCGTCGAGGCCTGCGCATTACGGCCAACGGGTCCGGCTGCCACAGAAACGTCGCCTCCCAACTTCACTTTTTCCTTCAGCAGATCTTCGAGTGCACGATGATTCATGCCAATCAACACGAGATCGGTTGATTGCCCACCCAGTTGGAAACCGAAACTTGCTCCCTCCAGCTGAACGAACGCCGGGGCGCTCCACCCGCCACCATGTGTCCGGCACGTTGCCACACCCTGTCCGTACTCTCCACCCACAATGAAGGCGCCCTTCTTGAAAGCAGGCACTACGAGAACGCAGACCGCTCGGGAGGCGATGTCCAACGGAAGGCCCTTATCGGGTGTGTTCAACAACTCGCGAAGAACTGCATGAGCCGCGTCGATACGCGCATTAATTTTCGCCATATCTTCAGATACGGCCAAACTACTGAAACTGGCTGCCAAAAGAACTGCTGCAAAAACCTTCTTCATGTTGTTCTCTCTTTCGTAAAGGACTCACGTCCGCGCAGGGACGTAACAGATACGACTCTGATTTCAAGTCCCTGGTTGTATAGCCAAGAATGAAATATGGATAGAGGAGTCCGAGTTCAAGAGATTTTCATCGTCAACGCACGGGTCGAGGGGGATGATCGCAAAAAAGATGCGGGTAACGACTAGGCTGTGTTCGTGGACCCAGCAGTTGACCACGCCACGGCAGCTACTTGCCAGTGATCTGGAGACGATTCTCGCAACACCCAAAGGTGGCTGCCCATCACGAGTTCATCGCCGGCTTGCCCTGCCTTTTCAAACCAAGTCGCGAAGTCTGCGAGTTTGTAAGCGAGTTCACCGCTGCTGTGAATCCGGACATTCATCATCTCGATCCGCCGAATTCGATGCCCTGGCAATGCTGCCAGCCACCCGGCCACTGCGTTTCGACCGTGCAAGGCCGGTTGATTCGGAGGCAACCAGACCACGTCATCGCTGCAAAGAGAGACAACACCCGTGACGTTGCCGTCAAGCTCAAATTCGAGCCACTTTTGCTGGACGGCCAAGATCGCTTGTTGTACGCAGTTTGACAAACCGCTCTGTACTCCTTTGCCGCGGGAATTCTTGGCATATGCCCGTCGTAGCCCCCACATGGTCTGATCTTCTAAGATGTCCGCACTTCGACCACTTGGGGACTCATCATAACGCCAGCCTGAATTCAGGAGGGGCGCAGTTCCCGCGAGCGTCCAGCTATAGTTTCATGGCATCGAGGTTCCGGGTGTATTGTAGGCGATGACGGTAATAACATACTTGACACACAAGACGAATCGCGCTATTCTGTCTTTGGATTGAAGGTGCGAAAGATGAAAAAGCCTGTGTCTGGCGTCAACTATTCTTTCCGGTCAACGACAACCATAATTCCCGATAGTTGTTGGAACTTCTTTCTCTCCTCTTCTTGCGGAGATGCCGTTGTTGCTGGCAGGGCCGGAGCGTAGCCCCGAAGGGGCGGAGCGGAGGGCCTGCCAGCAACAACGGACGCCGGTCTCCGGCTCCCGTCAGTTTGGTTCGGAGCCTTCCGGCGCTTGGTCCCGATTCTTCTTAGCCTCCTCTATTCGGTAGCTGGGGATATTCAGTTCAACGATGACCGAGTGATGCACCAGCCTGTCGATGGCTGCCGCCGTAGTCATCGGGTCCTTGAAGATCCCCTCCCACTTCGAGAACGGAAGATTGCTGGTCAGCAGAACGCTGCCGCGCTCATAGCGTTCGGCCAGCAGGGTGAACAGGACCTCCATCTCCTCGCGGCTTTGCTGGACATAGCCCATCTCATCGATGATCAGGCCGTCATGGCGGGCCAGCTTCTTGATCTCTTTGCTCAGCCGCAGGTCGCGCTTGGCTACGAGAAGATCCTGCACCAACATGGCGCAGCTCGTGTACTTCATCCTGCGTCCTTGCGCGATCAACTCGTGGGCCAGAGCGCACAGCAAGTGGCTCTTGCCCGCGCCAGGATTCCCGAACACAAGCAGGTTCTCCTGGCGATCGAGGAAGCTGCCATCCACCAGCGCTTTCAGTTGTCGTCCGGCCTTAACGGGTAAACGCTTCAGGTCGAAGTTGGGCATCGTCTTCTCTCGTGGAAGCCCCGACTCGCGTAATAGTGCAGCGATGCGGTTGCGCCGTCGAGACTCGCACTCCCGCTGCGTCAACTGCAGCAAGTACTGCTCGTAACTGAGTGTCTCTTTCTCCGCCTCTTGCGCAGCCTGCTCGAAGCACTCGCGCATTGCTGGCAGATGAAGTTCTCTCAGGTTCTGCATCAACTCCGTTCTGATCTGAGGGGCTGCGCTCATTGCAGCACCTCCCGCGTGCTGAACAGCTGATCGAAAACTCTCAGATCCACCGCCGCTACTTGCACGTCGCGGACAGTCGGGTTGTGCTCGGCTGCCAGCATGGTCTCGATACCCTTGGCGCTAATCTGTTCAGCGCCCGCTTCCAGCATCACGCGCAACGCCGCCTCTACCCTCACTTCGCTTCCTTTAGCCGCTAACTCGAGGATCTTCAGATATTCCTTGCTGCCCTGATGAAGGCCAAGCTGTTCCTCAAGCAAGTCGAAGATCATGCGGAACCGGCTGGTCGGGAACAGCTCGTCGCGGTAACGGTAGTGCTCGAAGGCGCCAGGCTTCCGTACCAGCCAGTCGATGATGTGACGGTAATCAACTCGATGCTTCAGCCGCCCTCGCAAGCGTGGCATCTCGGCGACCTTCTTCTGCCCGTACCAGACCTCCACATGGTCCATAAAGAGCCGCGCCTCTACCTGCTCGCCGATCAACCGGCTCGGCACCGAGTACGCGTTGCGGTCCACATAGATCAGGCTGCCCGAGTCCACCTTGACCCGATCGCGCCGGGCCGATTCCATTCGCCGCTCCGGCAACTCCCGCATCACCGCCATCTCTTCGCCAAGCCGCTGACTCCGCCCCGCGTTCAACCGCTCCAACATCGCTCGAAGGAAGCGGCGGTACTCGTCCACGCTGGCGAAGTCCACGCTGCCGCGCAGCATCAACTCCTGCGCCACCGCCCGCTTGAAGCGATGGTGCCGCTGCTCTACATCGCCGTTCTCGTTGCCATGTCCAGCCTGAGTCTTCTCGCTCTCCAGGCCGTAGAAACGCATCAGTCCCTTGTAGCGATCCGTAAACTCGGCCGGAGCGCTCATGTTGTTGACCGCCGTCGAAAGTCGGTCGGTGCGATGACGATGCGGTACTTTGCCCAGCGCCCACAGAGCGTTCTGCAACCCTTCGCTCAGGCTTTCGAAGCTCTCTGAAAAGCACACCGTTGCTGCCTCCCAATTCGAGTAAGTCAGCACGAAGTGATAGATCAGGTGCGGAAAGCTCTGCCCCTGGATGGTTACGCCCAACTCTTCCATGTGCGTGAAGTCCGACGCTCCAAGCCGACCTGGAGGATGCTGTTGCGCAAAGAACACCTCCCGGGCCGGACCCTCGATGGCACGCCACACCTTCACGCGCCGCTGCAACGTGCGCACCTGTCCGTCCTGGAAGCGACCTGGGTTCTGTCGCTGCAAGAACTCGAAGACCGTCTTAGCCTCAAGCCCGGGGTTGTCTTCAAACAGCTTCTGCACTTCGTCCCAGACATCCATGAACGGATCTGGCCGGGTCCGCCCGCGCACTGCCGCTGGCAACTCACTTGGCAATCGGTCCATACGCCGGTACTTCCGCGCTGTCTTCGCGTCCATCCCTGCCTTGGACGCTGCAATCTCTTGGCTTTCCTCTGTCTTTATCAACGCAAACAACCTCCGAACCTGCTTGTCCGTGACCAATCCGCCTCCGCTCCCATGAACCGGAATACGCTTGGCCTAATTGTCGTTGGATCGGGAATTTTGTTTGTCGTTGACCGGTATTTCTAATTGTCGCCCGTCAAGCCTGTAACTCTCCAACAAGCAATAGCTTACTTCGCGGACTCTGACCGCGCCTTTGACTATGCAAAGTTTCTTCGCTGGCCGGATGATAAGGTTACGTGCCCTCGCTGCGGTTCCGATAGCAACTCGTTTGTGAAGACGCGGAAACTGTGGTTCTGTAATGGCTGCAAAAAGCAGTTTACGGTCAAGGTTGGGACGATTTTTGAAGACTCGCCGATGGGATTGGATAAGTGGATGGCAGCAGTCTGGATGATTTGCAACTGCAAGAATGGCATCTCCAGTTACGAACTGCACCGCGCACTTGGGATCACGCAGAAATCGACTTGGTTCATGCTGCACCGTATCCGTGAGGCGATGAAGAACGAATCGATTATGAAGATGGGCGGCTCGGACGGTGGCCCGGTTGAAGTCGATGAAGCATTTGTTGGCGGACACCCGAAGAACAAGCTCTTGGGCAAACGCGATCCCGGTCACGGCAAGAAATTCCTGCTGGACGAATTTGGTGAACGTGCAGGTCTCAACCCTGAGTACGTGCCGCACGCTATTGGCCGTGCCACTAAGAAAACCGCTGTCTTTGGGATGCTCGACCGCGAAGCGCGGCAGGTGCGTGCTCACGTCATTCCCGAAGTAAAGCGCGAAGTTCTCATGGAAGCGATTCTCGGGAATATCGAAAAGGGATCGACCATCTACAGCGATGGGCTGGCCGATTACAAGCCGCTTCGCAATATGGAGTTCGTACATGAGACTGTGAACCATGTGAATGAGTATGTTCGTGGGCAGGTTCACACTCAGGGCATTGAGAACTTCTGGAGTTTGCTCAAGAGAGGATTGCGCGGCACCTATGTTGCTGTCGAACCCTTTCACCTTGATAGGTACATTGGAGAGCAGGTTTTCCGGTACAACAACCGCGCCACCAAAGACAATCCGCTCACCGACGAAGACCGCTTCGCACTTGCGATGAGTCAGATTGTAGGCCGTCGCCTCACCTACACCCAACTGACGGGACAGGGAGCGGACTGACACACGGCGTAAACGGTGGGGACGTGGCAAACGCATCAGTTCTTCTTCTCTTCCGAGGCAGCCTTTTTCTTAGGCTGCTTCTCTGGCTTTAGAGGTTTTGTGGCGCGAAAGAGCTTGGTCATTGTGGATTCAAAGTTCTTTCGCGCTTCCGCTCCCTTGTGATATTCGTTTTTCACTACTCACCTGCTCAAAGTAAGAGTAACCCACTCATGGATGAGGATCACAGCTCCAGAGAAGCACGCCAATCCAACAACGACTCCGAAAAAGGCGATACGGAGTTGATTAGTCTGCAGCCCATAGAAAGCAATCAAGCACAAACCCAAGAAGCCAACAATGATCAGGCATATCCCCAAGATGAGGTAGATCGCCAACTTGAGGCCATTCGTAGATGGATAGTCTTGAAGTTCAAAGAGGCTAAGCTGGTTGAGGTGGTGGCTATGGTCACTGGCCTCGTGCTTGTAGTAATTGGAGTTATAGGTGCCTGCATTTACTATGGGCAACTTGAAGAAATGAGACACACGAATGAACTGACTCAGCAGGCGCTCAACGCTAACGGACAAACCCTGAACGCGACTCTGAACAAAATGCAAGGGCAGATTGAAGCAGCCAATAAGCAGGCCACCGCAAGCGGTCGATCTGCCGATGCCGCCGAAAATGCGAATAGGCCGTATGTCGGAATTAACGGAACCAATATCACTTACGTCGGCACAATGGGGCCGAGTGCAAGACCAAATGCAGGCACCAATTCTATGAGTTTCAGCATAGAAATCAAGAATTTTGGGCCAGTCCCCGGGACTTCTGTTAGTGAAACATGGGACGTCTGGGCTGGCGGAGTCAAACAAAATGTCGAAGAGAAGGGAATAGGTTTGCCTTATACCAGTTTCCCCGGTAAGTCGGTCTACAAGACGGGAGCTGTCGGAACCCGTGACTATCCTGCGGTTATGGGCGAAAAGATGAAACTTACTTGGGAATTGACAATAAGTTACAGTGGACCAAAAGGCAGATATAAGGAGTGCGAGAGAGAGCAATTCTTGCCCAAAATTAATGCATTTTTGAATCTTGGGAGGTGCTTTGGTAGACCCTAGTGACACACATGCCCCAAGCGTGGATAGCGCAACCCTGTCACGGCTGAGGCGAAAGTACGCCCTCCGCAACTTATGTGTCAAGTATATTATTGCCCCGGAAATTACCTCTTCGGCAATACTACGATCGCCTGTTGCTTAAAGAGTGACGAGCGGGCGGTCACACACTCCCGTTCGAACTCTCTCACACGCTGTCATCCTGAATCCGCCGCGGCGGACGAAGGATCTGCGGTTGTTCTCCCCGTGACAGCCGATGCATCCAGGAGCGGGTACGATGCCATCGATGCATGAGGACAGCTATTTCACATACATCATGGCCAGTCTGGCGCCGAGGGACTTCAAACGGGAAATCGGCAGAGCGTCACCCCAGGGACAGCAGTAGCGTGCCGGAGACATAGCCCTATGCAGCGTCGCTGATCGAGGCGGGCTGCGCCCCCTTGCGATCTCTGGCCAGTGCTATGGCGACTGAAAACATCCAGATGAAGCCCAGGTACCTGGTGATGGGGATAAAGAAGTTTGCCGGATATGCAACGAGGCTGAGGGAGGAGAGTTCTCCCGTGAGTGCCATGAGCATTCCGAAGGCGACCAGCCAACGCGGCAGAAGCCGCATGAAGTAGCAGGTGACCGATACTCCCGCGGCCAGCAGGCCGAATCCAACCGCGAAGACAACCCCGCCGAGCAGGAAGTTGAGAAAATTGACCATCTTTACGATCGGCGCGGAGGCCAACACTTCAGGCACGGACAAGATCCAGCCCACACTGCCGGAGAGAATCAACGCGATGGTGGCGATCAAACCGCCCAGGAGCGCGATGTTTGTACCGGCTGCCCGGACGCCCATGAAGCGCAGGCGGCTGACGGTTGTAACTGCAAAGATCCCGAAGGGGATTGCAGAGCCAAACAGGAAGAAATTGCTGACCCGCACCGCCGTTGGGCTCAGCGCAAGGAATGCGCGCAATTCCTCGGCTGGGGCGAAGGGGGTTGCAAAATGCGCTCCATGCCGGAGCACCGCTGCTGTTACGAGACCGCGCGACGAAGAGCAGGAAGTGAACGGTGGCGAGCAGAAGGAGGGATGGACCGCGGAAGCGAGGAGTCGATTTCATAATGTAATCATTTATTACATAAATGAATAAATATGCAATAATTTTCAAACGAAGATGAATCACGGTGAGATGGGACTAAAACCAACCGGCGTTCCTGCTTGCCCAGCTTGGAGCGCATGCCGCGTCGCAATTTGCTGAAAGATTAGGAGTTCTCGAACTCACACCGGCGGATGCGGGAATCCTGCGACTGCTACGCGCTGAGGCGGGACCGAGCCAGCAGGAGCTGGCGGCGAGGCTGCAGATTCATCCCAGCCGGCTGGTAGCGATACTGGACAATCTCGAGAAACGGGGATTCGTCGAGCGCAGAGCCAACCCGGACGACCGGCGTTTGTATTCTCTTCATCTGACACAAGCCGGTGGGGAAACCCTGGAAAAGATCGGCAGCGTGGCGCGGAAGCACCAGGACGCTTTGCTCTCCAGCTATCAGTGGGGAGGAGCGCAATACGCTCGCCACTCTCTTATTGAAAATTGCAGACCAGCAGGGACTCGTCCGTGGGGTTCACCCCGGATATCAGCGGTTGGGAAGACCCAGGCGCTCTGAGGCCAACGAGGGGAAAAGCGACAGCCAACCGGCAGACGAAATTAGAGGCCGCCAAGGAGCCTCTGATTGAGTCGACCCTTTGAAAGGGGCACGGCTTCAGCCGTGCCGTAAACGCCTCAAAATCAAAAGGGCTTTAGCCTCTGAGGGAATGGAATGCCTGCTTACAAAAGGGACTTGCTCTGAGCTTCCCACTTCCGGCCATCATTTAGCTGTCACGGCATTCGGAATTTTAATTGCAGAAAATTATCTCGATCCAGCGCACAATGGGAAGGAATGAGGAGAGGCAAACCCGCCTTTTCGCTGGAAGAAAGGTGAACACCCCTACCCCCTACCTGCTAGTAACCTGAAAATGGTTACCATCGTGCTAGGCTCGGAGCAGGACCGGAGCCCGATTTGGTTCGGGATTAAGCCGCCTGTCTTCGCTCAGACGCGCGCCACATTCTTGCAGCGTTTGTCGTCGTACATCGCCTGATCGGCCTTGGTCACCAATTCCTTGAGCGTCTCTGTGGAGTAGTGCTCAGCCGTGACATGGCCGATACTGAAACTCAATGGGTACCGCTTATCCACGGCAACGCTGAGTTCTTCGGCGAGCGTCTTCAGACGAAGGGCTGCAACCTCGATGCCAATCATGCTGAACTGACCGGCAACCACGAATTCATCGCCGCCAAATCGCCCCTTCACGTCCGCATCGCGAAAGTTGGCAAAGATGAGCTCTCCCGTTTTGGCCAGGTATTTGGAGCCGATGTTGTGACCGAGGTGGTCGTTGATTTTCTTGAGCCCGTCGAGATCGAGGAACAAGACCGAGAAGGGCAGTTTCGCGCGCTGCGCCAGGCGCAAGGTCTGTTCAGCGAGCAGGTAGAATCCGCGCATGTTGTAGAGGCCGGTCAGTTCGTCGCGCAGGGTCAGGTCATGAATCGCCTGCTCCATGTCATTGATACGCCAGACGATCATCATCAGCAGGACTAGCGAAACTCCGACCGCAAAGGAGGTAAGGAGTGCGGCCGCGAAATGGGCGGGAATGAGCTTTGGGAAGGCCATCCGGGCTTCACCCACTTCGCGCAAGAAAGGCCAAACCAGCAGGATGGGTGCAAATCCGCGCGCGATCCGGCTGCCGATCCCGCATCCGAGAAAAATGGAGAAGACCCCAAACTCCGCTTGCCGCAATGCGACGACCATGGTGAGCAGCAGCAGGCTGAAGAGCATCTGGGGCGGGACGAGGTCGCCGCTCGTGAGACCGAAAAGTCCCAGGGTGCCAAACAGGTCCTGTGACAACAGGACGAGTGCGATGAGGCAAAGACAGGAAATCAGGATGTCAGAGGCGCGTCGCGCAACGACGCTCGTGCCCCGCGCAAAAATCATGACCAAGGCAAGGAAAAGGAAGGCCCCTTCCGAGAGCGGAGACAGGTTGCGGGCCGCGGACGCCGCTCGGCCAAATTCGGGCAAGATACTTGAAACGGCCGGAATTGACCCGGCCAGTCGGGGAGCCAGGCTCGCCACCAGCATCACAATGGCGCTGAGCGCAGCAACCGAGGCTACATAGCGACTCAAGCGCGACATAAGAGCCGGGGTCCCCGGTTCGGACATCGCCAGGCTGAGAGCACAGAGCATCGCGGTCAACGCTATGGGCGCGCTCAAAGGCGTTAACGCGACGTGTAGTGATTCACCAACTTGCGGTAAGAGCCAGGCGGATAGGACGGTTAGCGAAATGAGCGCCACCAGGGCGAGGCAAATTCGCTGAACGATGAGCAGCCGATCGAGCCATATCGGGTCCGGCTGGCCGGGTGGGAGAGATGGGAGAGGTAGGCGCATGAATCGAATGAGGTTTTACGTCAATCGAAGATCATTATCCTACACGGACCAACTCCCGCTGACGTCGATTCGGCATTTTCTAGGCCAGCGGTAATGTCCGGCGCAGACGGATGCTGTTCCTATCCCTGACGCGTGGCCTTTTGCCGCAAGCTGTTCAGTCGTGCCGCAAATGCTGCAAGATAACCCCCGGCTTCACAGACTGCGGAAAACTCAAAACGAGGGGGCTTTTGTAACAGGGCACGACTTCAGTCGTGCCGCAAATACTGCAAAATGGGCCCGGGCTTTAGCCCCTGCGCGCTTCTTGCCAATGCGGCTTCAGCCTGTGAGTCCATGCTCCTTCAAAATTCCGGCCTCTTCCGCAGGTTTTGAAATCGTACCCAGTTACAGAATTGGAAATTTTCCGCAGCCTCGTTGGGTGCGTCTTCACCCATCTCGGGTCGCGTTTCGAGGAAGGCATCAAAGAGGACTTCGTAGAGGCCTCGGCGCGCCGTGAGCCGTTTCTGGCGTGCACGCAGGAAATCGAATCGGAAAGGAGAACGGCTTTCGGCTTCACGCAGAAACGCCGGGGAACAGAAGTCGCTTGCGTGGGCAACGGCCGCGATGATGAGCGATCGCCAGCTCATTCTCATCAGGTTCTTCAGGGTCTGCGTGCCGGTGGGCAGGGCATCCATTGCGGCTCCGACTCTCTCGCTGAAGTTGAGCAACTGAGTGATCGGGCTATCGAGCGGTAGGCCGAGCGCAATGGCACGCGTGAAGAGCGTGACGGAGCCGCGCTGAAGATCTTCGCGCACGTCCTGCAGATCGTCTCCCAGTTGCAGGAGCACGCCCCAGGCAAACGCGAATTGGCTTTCTCTTTCATCGAGCCATCCCCGTACAAAACAAGCGTCGGCCAGGACGGATGCGCCGCCTTTGGCACACGTGATGCGCAGAACTTCCGCGTCGTTGCGGAGTGCATCGCTGCGTAGTTGGGCCAGGCTTTCTTCCTGGGCATGGTGAATGGCCAGCAGGCAGTCGAAGACCTGCGGATAGAAGGCGCGAGGGTACTGGCTCTCGATCAACTCGACGAGAGCCCACGTCGCGGATTCCTGTCCGTCTCGAGCTGAAATGTTGTCTCCGCGCAGACGGTCGCGGAGACGGCTGCTGAATTCGATCTTCGACCCGGCGGTGATGTCGCGGCGATCGAGATAGTTGTCGGTATAGGGATAGAGAAGGCTGTAACCCAGAATCGAAGGCGTGAGCACAGCGCGTTCGCCGAGCAGAAGCTGAAGTCCGCAGGCGGTCCAGGCATTGCGGCAGGCCTGGGTGATGTCGGCCTGGGTCAAGGCCGGGTCGAACTTGCGCGCCCAGCGGGCCAATTCGGTGCCTGCGGGCAGGAAATCGTTTGAAATGAGGTTGATCGCATCGGGCTCGAGGTCCAGTGCAGTTCCTGCGAAGTGGGCAAAGGAGGCGATGACGCGGTCCTGCAAGGCAAGGCGCTCCGCCTTGCTGCGGCGCGCCCGTCTCAGTTCCCGTTCCACGGCACTCTGCCCGTTATCGGAGGCTTTTTCGCGGATTCGGTGATCGCGCCGATCGAAGCGCGGCATGGCGGGTAGAGGCAGATCGCCGCAATCGCACCAGACTCTGGCGATTTGAGCAACCTGTGTTTCCACCCACGGCAAGTTGAATTCTTCCGCCATATCGCTGAGTAGTACGAAACCGGGGTGCAGACTGTTCCGGCGAAAGCGGCATTCTGAGGCGGCGCGATTTGCGCGTTCGCTATTGACCCGTGAAAGAAGTCCCGGTTTTTGACCTCACTTCGGTCTGGATTCGGTTGTGGATTATGTGGGAACCAAATGGGATAAATCTTCGTAAGACCCCCTATGCAATGCGTGGGTACATTAAGCTGGAGCGTGATGGGGCTGGCGGTGCCGGCGAGACCTCCGCGGCGCGGCCATGAGCCCAACGAGGCGGGCGCTTCGATCCCGCCGGCAAGGGGCACACCCCTCGGGACCGCTCATGCGGCGCCGGGGGCTCGCGCGATGCGCGAGGAGGTAAGACCGCTGGAGATCGACTGGTCCCAAATTGTCCGCCGTTGCATGGACGGGGATTCCGGCGCTTGGGCTGAGCTGGTTCGTACCCACCATCGCCGTGTTTATGGGCTGTGCTACCGATTTACGGGGAATCCAGCAGATGCCGAAGACCTGACCCAGGACGTATTCCTGAAAATCTATTCAAATCTTGCCAGCTTTGATATGGGGCGCGGCAGCCTGCAGGTGTGGATCACAACGATGACCCGCAACCTGCTGGTGGACAACTTCCGCCGCACCCGCAATCAAAGGGCGACCAGTTCGCTGGACGAGGGCTGGGACGTCACCGACGAATTGCGGCCGGTGGACCGGCTGGAATCGACCAGCCTTTCACCCCACGAGCACGCCGCGAAGAAGGAACTGGCCAAGATGGTGCAGGATGCGCTGGCCAAGGTGTCAGTGGAACTGCGCGAGGCCGTCATTCTCAGAGATTTGCAGGATCTTGATTACAAAGAGATAGCCCAGGTGCTGGGCATACCCGAAGGTACCGTAAAGTCTCGCATCAGCAGAGGACGCGCGGAACTGGCGCGCCTGCTCGAACGTACTAAGCGGGAGGTGATGTAGCCATGGCAGACCGCGCAAACATACCGAATTCTCCAGCCTGCGGACAGTGGGAGACCCTGTTGGCCGACGCGCTGGACGGGCTGCTGCAACCCGAGGATGAGGCTACATTTACCTCGCACATGGCGATCTGCCCGGCCTGCACGGCACTTTTTGAAGAGTCCCGGCGCGGCCGCGAGTGGCTGGAGTTCCTCTCGCCGGAGCCCGACGTCCCGGAAGGGCTGCTGGATAAGATACTTGCCGCAACGGGTCCAGGACAGGTGGCCGGCTACGGGCTGGTGACGGACGGCGGCAACGTGGTGGTCATGCCTCCCGCATGGCAGCGTCCCGGCTTTGTGGGGCGCGTCCGTCGTTTTGCCGAGCCACGGCTTCTGATGACTGCTGCGATGGCCTTCTTCTCGATCGCATTGACGCTGAACCTTACGGGAGTTCGCCTGAACGATTTGCGGCTCTCGAATCTGCGACCGAGCGCTGTGCGTTCTTTCATGGAACGCCAGCTGACCGTCGCATCCACCCCAATCATTCGGTACTACGATCATTTGCGCCTGGTTTACGAAGTTGAATCTCGGATGCGGGAGCTGCGCCGCACCACGCAGGGCGAAAGCACCGGCAATCAACAGCAGCCGAACAACGGCCAACCGGCTACACCGGGGGAGTCAAAACAGACTCCCAGCCGTAAAGATGGAGGTTCCCGCGTGGACCCTCCACAGCAATCGGGGTCCCCGGCAACTCATGATTCTCTTGATTATCTTGAAACATCCCTCACGCTTAAGGACCGGTCCGCGCATTCCGGCGGCTCCCTACTCCAGCGGCCAAGATTTGTCGTTGGGGATCCCGGCTCCGCAATAGCAAGACGGGAAAGGAGCACAGTATGGACTGCGTAAATCACAGTGGTGTGAATGCAACAGCCTTTTGCCAGAATTGCGGAAAGCCGCTCTGCGCAGCGTGTGTCCGCAATACGCCATCGGGGCAGATTTTGTGCGAACCCTGTGCCGTGTCGTGGCAGAATTTGCAGCAGCCATTTGTCGCGCCGCCTGCGGGAAGCCCGAATCCGGTGGTTGCCGCGGTGCTGGGACTGATTCCCGGCGTGGGCGCCATGTACAACGGGCAGTTCATAAAGGGCCTGATTCACGTGGTGGTCTTTGCCATGATCATCAGCATCACCACGCACTATGGGCTCTTCGGGTTGTTTATCCCGGCCTGGATTCTGTATCAGGCGTTTGAGGCGTATCACACAGCGGTGGCGCGGCGCGATGGAATGCCGCTGCCCGATCCTCTGGGCCTGAACGAAGTGGGTAACTGGCTGAACTTCAGCGGGCGTCCGCATTCAGGTCAGCCCCCGATGGGCGGCCCAGCGGTAAATCCGGGCCCGAATCCCGGCACGCCTCCGAACCCGGGATCGCCCGGCGCCCCTGGCGTATACCAGAACCCCTATGCGGGGCAGGGGTACACACCGGTTGCCGGTTTTACCAATCCGGGGAATCCGGGCTATGTCAACCCGGAATATCCCGATCCTGGCGTGCCGCCCGTGCCTCCGGTGCCACCGGTTCACTGGCGCCGCCGCGAACCGATTGGCGCAGTCATCCTGGTCGGCATCGGACTGATTCTTCTGTTGAACGAGATGGGCTATGTGGCCGAACGTTTTCTGCACTTTCTCTGGCCGCTGCTTTTTATAGCTCTCGGCGTGTGGCTCATCATCCGCCGCATGGGTGATTCACGACCCCCTGGACCAGGACCCGTCCCGGGGGACCCCGCCTCGAAAGGGGGCGCACAATGAACCGTTATATCTTGATTCGCCGGCTTACCGGCCCGTCCATTCTGCTGCTGCTGGGCATCATTGCCCTGCTGCACGAGGCAGATTTGGTGAGCTGGAATCTGTTCTTTCCCTTGTTGCTGATTCTCATCGGGGTGTTGAAGCTGGCCCAACGGGCAGCGTTGGCGGCAGCGGGCGATGAGCCGCCTTATCCGGGCACGTATCCGGGCACATATCCAGGCGGCGGATATCCGGGAGCTCCCAATCCTTATCAGGGCGGGGCCAATCCGGGTGCAGGTTCTTCGCAAGGCGCGGGGCAACCGGGCAGCGCGATTGTGCCGGCTCCGCCGCAGGACTTCGGACGGGGTCCGCAGGGAGGGCAGTCATGAGCACGCCTCCATATACACCACCAGGCGGCGGCGCACCGCCGCCGTACGATCCGCATACGCAATGGCGGGTCTACCGGGAACAGCAGAGAGCGGCGTGGCGCGCCCAGCGCGACGCGTGGAAAGCGCAACAGCACGCGTGGAAAGCTGGTTACGGCAACGCGTACGGCCCGCGCGTACCTTCGATCGTCGGCCCCATCATTCTGGTGGCCATCGGTATCGTCGGCGTGCTGGTTTACAGCGGCCGAATTGCCCCCGGTGAATTCTGGGGCTGGTATGGCCACTGGTGGCCGCTGCTGTTGATCGCTGCGGGACTCGCCATGTTGGGAGAGTGGGCGTTGGACCTGCGCCGCACTACGCCGGTGCGCCGCGGCGGCGGGTTTGTGGGCATGCTGATCCTGCTGGCCATACTGGGCTTTGCCGCTTCCGGCTGGAATGGCTTCTGGGGCCCGATGCGCGCGCAATGGGGCGATCACAACGACGACAACTTCTTCAACTTTTTTGGCCAGCCCGAGCACGATCTCGACCAGCAAGTGCTGAACGTGCAGATTCCCGCCAATGCCGCGATCGAGATTCAGAATCCTCGCGGAGACGTGAGCGTGACTGTCGGCGAGGGAAACAACATTCAGGTGCAAGCGCATGAAGTGGCCTTTGCGGAATCAGATAACGCCGCAAAGAAGATCTTCGATGCCGAAGCAGCCCATGTGACGGTAAGCGGCAACTCCGTGCTGGTGAAGGCGGAAAGCAATCAGAGCGGGCGCCTGAACCTGTCGATTACGGTACCCAGGAACGCACAGGTCAGGGTGAACTCGGGACACGGCGACGTGACCGCGGCCGGCCTCGCAGCCGGACTCAACGTCACGGCAAGCCATGGCGATGTGCATTTGAGTACGATTCAAGGCTCGGCACAAGTTCACTTCTCAAGCGACCGGGGCGACTTCTCTGCCCACGATGTGCAGGGCGATGTAACCGCAGACGGCAACTGCAATGACCTCACTTTCTCCGATATCAAGGGGAGGGTCACGCTGAACGGCGAGATCTTCGGCGACGTGCATTTTGAGACGATCGGAGGCCCGATCCACGTACACACATCGATGACCGATCTTGACATCGCCCAGTTGCCCGGCGACCTGACGCTGAACTCCGACGACCTGCGCGTGACCGAGGCCAAAGGGCAGGTTCGCGTGACGACCAAGGCGAAAGATGTCGACCTGAGCCAGATCTACGGCGACACCTACGTGGACGACAGCCGAGGGCAGATCTCGGTTGAGCCGGCCGGGAACTACAGCGTGGAAGCGAAGAACGGAAAAGGCGACGTGGAATTGACCCTGCCTCCCGACGCATCCGCCGCGATCGACGGGCGAACTCATAACGGCGATATCGTGAGCGATTTTCCGTTGGAGATCAACGGCGATGAGAGCAAGACGGTGAATGGCCGCATTGGCTCAGGCCAGGCGAAGATCACGTTGAGCGCCGATATCGGCGACCTGCGCATCAAGAAAGGGTCGGGTTTCCCGGCCGCTCCACCGACACCTGCAGCTGCTGATGCCGCGCCCAAGCCGCCCATCTCTCCGAAAGCGCCGCATCTGAAGGCACCCAGGACTCCACCCGAACAGCCGGTTACGCAGTGAGCCACAACAGCAAATCACGATGGATCGAAACAGGCGCGGAAGATCTCTCTTCCGCGCCTATTCCGTTCTGAGGGCCTGCATGGGGTCGAGCCGCGAGGCGCGCCATGCGGGTACGAGGCATGCCAGTGCTGCCACCAGCAGCAACGTGGCGGCCACGCCGGCAAAGACCGCAGGGTCGAGGGGATGCGTTTCATATAGCATCGACTGGATGAGTCGCACCGCCGCGGCACTGGCCGCGAGGCCAAATGCGAGGCCGAAGAGCGCCGGGCGCAGGCCGTCGACCAGCATGAGGCGAAGCACTTGTTCGCGTTGCGCGCCGAGGGCGATGCGAATGCCGATCTCGGTCATGCGCTGCGTCATCAAATACGAGAGCACTCCGTACAATCCGACGGAAGCCAATACCAGCGACAGAATTGCGAAGGCCAGCACCAGGGTCGCGCTGAAACTCTGGTTGCCCAGAGATTGGCCAATGACTTGTTGCATCGTGAGCACGTCGGAGACGGGCAGTTCCGGATCGAGCGCGGCAATCTGCTTTTGAACGGAGATGGAAATGGCCATCGGGTCAGACGCAGTCCGCACGGCGAGCGCCTGCCCGTTCATGTCAGAGCCTCCATCCAGGATAGGGAAGTACATGGCCGCCTTGATTGGCTGGCCTACTTGCCAAATCGTGTCGGCGACCTCGCCTACGACCTCGAAGTCGATGTTCTTATGGGCGGGGACATGCAGGTGCTTGCCGATGGGGTTCTCTCCGGGGAAGTACTCCTGGGCGAGCTGGCGGCTGATGATCACCTTGTTCGCCTTGTCGACGCGATCCTGGCCGGTAAAAAACCGTCCCTGCAACAGGGGTATCTGCAAAGCGCTGAAGTATCCCGGATCGGCTGTGCGAGTGAGAGCGTCGGGCAAATCTGCGCCCGGCGTGATCGGTGGATGTTCCGGAATGGTGAAGACGTCGTCGCCTCCATAGCCATCGCCAGGTAAAGTGGAACCGAGAGCCACGGCGCGCACACCGGGCAGGGCGCGCAGCCGGGCGAGCAGCGTCTCGTTGAACGCGTCTACCTTCTCCGGCTTGTCGTATTTCTCCTTGGGCAGGTTGTATCCCATGGTGAGAACGTTGTCGGTCGCGCAGCCGAGGTCGGCGGTTCGCAGGCGGACAAAACTCTTCAATAACAGACCGGCGGCGATGAGCAGGATCACCGTGACCGCGATTTCGACGGTGAGCAGAGTTTTGCGAAGCGCGGTGCGCGAAAGGCTGCCACCGGCGGTCCTCGACGAGGCCTGGAGCGTGGCCAGGATCATCTTGCTGGTAGAAGAGATCGCCGGCAACAGGCCCGCAAGCAATGCGGCGGCGCATATCACGGCGCACGCAAAGCCAAGCACAGCACCATCCACATGGATGCCCTGCGTGGTCGGCAATTCCCTCCACGCGCTGGCGAGCCATTTGGTCGCAGCGAGCGACAACAAGATACCGGCCGTTCCGCCCGCAAAGCAAATCAGCACGCTTTCAATCAGCTGTTCCCGGATGAGGGTGAGTCGCTGCGCGCCAAGAGCGCTGCGAATCGCAACTTCCTTTTGTCGCGCCGCTCCGCGCGCCACCAGGAGGTTGGCCACGTTGAGGCAGCCGATGAAGAGCATGCACGCCACAGCGCACATCAGGATAATGAGCGGCTTCTTGACGTCTTTCGCAAGATCGTCGGTCATGGATCGCGGCGCAACATCCTCGGCTACAGGCGCATACAGGTTCTGCATGTGCAAGTGATACTGAACGGATTCCACCTGGCTGATGGCATTGGCAAGGCTAACCCCCGGCTTCAATCGGGCCACTACACGGCTGAAGTGATAGTCGTGATGTTTCAAGACCTCCGGAGGCATTCCCGCAGCATAAGGAACCCAGACTTGTGCCTTCGCATCGGGATAGGTAAACCACTTCGGCAGCACGCCCACCACCGTATAGGGCTTCGCGTCGAGATGGATTTGCTTTCCGACGATGGACGGATCGCCTGCAAACCGCCGCTCGAAGAGACTCCACGTCAGCATGACGGCAGTTCCGTCCGGACGATCTTCGCTCTCGGTAAACGTGCGTCCGATGGCCGCATTCACTCCCAGCAGCGGAAACAGGTTCCAGCTTCCGCCGCGCGCCATCACCAGTTCAGGCAACTCTCCGCGCTCGCCCGTAAGGTTGAACTGCGCGTAGCGCCACGCGGCCATGTCTTCAAAGCCGTGAGTTTGCGCGCGCCAGTCGTAGAAGTCGGCAGGCGCCACCACGTTGTAGTTGAACCCGTTCTGATTTGCCCAGGCGCCGCGGAAATGCTCGTAGACCATCACCAGGCTGCCAGAGTCGCGGAAAGGCAGCGGTCTCAGCAGCACGGAACGCACGATGGTGAAGAGCGATGTGGCCGCGCCGATGCAGAGCGCCATCACGGTGATTGCGATGAGCGAAAATCCCGGTGTGCGGCGCAGGGTGCGTATCCCATAGCGCAGATCGCGGATGAGTGAATCGAGCCACGCCCAGCTCCATGTGGCGCGCGCCTGTTCGCGCAGCAGTGCCGGATTGCCAAAGGTGCGCAAGGCCGCATAGCGTGCTTCTTCCATGGTCATGCCGGCGGCAACATTTTCGGCGATCTGGCGTTCGATGTGAAACTGGAGTTCATCATCGAGATGCGCACCCGCTTTGCCGCGACTGAAGAGCATCAGGATCCGCATTCGCAATTTCGCAAACCAGCGCACGGGGCTTCTCCTTTGCATTTCTTGGCTCAGGCCTCACTCACGATCAAATTGATGGCAGCCGAGAGCCGGTTCCAATTGGCGGTCTCAGCCTCAAGTTGCTTGCGGCCGGCCAAGGTGAGCGAGTAGAACTTGGCTTGGCGGCCGGTTTCGCTTTCTGCCCATTTGGCCTTGATCCAGCCTTGCTGTTCCAGCCGATGAAGCGCCGGATAAAGCGAGCCCTGCTGCACCTGCAGGACTTCGCCAGACATTTGTTGAATGCGCTTGGCTATCGCCCATCCATGCATGGCTTCGGGAAGGATGGTCCTGAGGATCAGTAAGTCGAGTGTGCCCTGAACGAGATCGATCGGCTTTCCCATACCTAGATTATCTACAGCAATGTAGTGTAGACCGTCAAGGCGTGCAGACTGCTTGCGATGGGAACTCGAACCAACCTTCGGCACATCAAAGGCCCTTGCCGGTCGAGTGCCATTCCGTTGTATTCTCCATTCGCGGGGGATTTTTCGCCATGATGCATAAACCCATTCGGGTGATCACCGTGGAGAGGGAGTACGGCTCGCGCGGGGGAGAATTTGCCCACGACCTGGCGGAACGGCTGGGGTGGAAGCTATTGGACTCGGAATTGGTGACGGGCGCGGCCAAGCTGGCCGGCGTGGACCCCCAATTGGCCGCCCGGATGGACGAGCGACTCGACCCCTGGTATTACCGCTATGGCAAAGTGTTCTGGCTCGATTCGGCGTATCCCATGACCGGGCTCGGCGAGGATCAGGTCTTCGATTCTGAGCGCATGGTGACGCTGATCCGGCGGGAGATGGAGGACGCTGCCAAGCAGGGTGAGTGCGTCATGGTGGGCCGTGGAGCGGCCTGCGCATTGGCCTGCCATCCCGGCTGTTTTCATATCTTTGTGTATGCCACGTCGAAGTCCAAGCGCGAATGGTTTGCAAAGACCTTTCCGGAACAGGCGCCAAATGCCGAACAGGCTCTGGCCTCCTTTGACAAGCGCCGCGCCGCCGTCATCCGCAAGTTTTACCAGCAGGAGTGGTGCGCCCGCGGGCTTTACCACATGTTGCTCAACTCGGCGATGGGCATCGAGGCGATGATCCAGGCCGTGCAGGGGGCTGCAGGTTTAACAGCGGAAGCCCACGTGGCCATGTCAAGCCAGATCCGTCCGACAGGCGATCCCTGCTAATGTCCTGTCTCAAAACCTGTTATCCTGAGCGGCCAAAAATAAGGCTGTCATTCTGAGCGAGTCCGCCGCGGCGGACGAGTCGAAAGCCTGCCCGCCGTGGTGGGAACCTGCAGTTGGAACCTTCGATTTATGCAACGAACTTTTGAGACGCCGACTAAGCCGGGACGCGTGGAACACGGGCGCCGATGCGGGTAAAGATTTCCCAGGGAATGGTTTGAGCGGCTTCAGCGTGGTCGAAGGCAGTGATGGTCTCGCCCTGCTGTGTTCCTAGTATGACCACCTCGTCGCCGGCAGTGACATCAGGAATTTCGGTGACATCCAGCACTGCCTGATCCATGCTGATGCGGCCTGCCAAGGTCGCGCGCCGGCCGCGCACCAGGAGACAGAAGCAATTGCCCAGCCGCCGATCGAGCCCGTCGGCATAGCCGGCGGCCACAAGCGCCAGTCGCATTGGCTCGGTGGCGACAAACGTCCCGTTGTAACCCACCACCGCGCCCGCAGGAACAGACCGCACGCTGACCACCTTCGTTTTCCAGCTGAGGACGGGTTGCAGGCAGCGACGGGCTGCGGCCAAGGTTGCCGGCTCGGCGGCCCCAAACGCCGGGTCATATTCCGGTATCAAACCATAAAGGGCCAAACCCGGGCGCAGCAGGGCCTTCATTCCATGGCGGGACGCCAGCGCCGCAATGGTGCTCGCCTGGCCTGCGAGCAAGGCGGCCGAATTACCCACGTTGAGCCATTCGGGATCGAGACCGGCCGCCTTCACCTGTCGCAGCACCGCATCGATCTGGCTGAGTTGTTCGTTGGTGACGCGGCCATTGGCCTCGTCGGCGGCAAAGAGGTGGGTCATTACACCTTCGAGCGCGAGCGGCGAGCGGGCGGCAAATCGCGTCAGCAATGCAGCGAGTCCTTGCGCATCGACTCCCTGGCGGCTCATGCCCGTATCAATCTCCAGATGAACCGGCAATGCTCCATCCTGGAGGCCCACCTTGCGCGCGGCACCCTCCAATTCGTCGAGTTGCCAAGGCTCCCAAACCACAGTGGTGAGCTGATGGCGCACCACATCCTCTCCTTGTCCCGGAAAGTTGCCGCTGATGACAAGGATTCGCGCCTCGGGGCAAATCGCGCGCGCGACCACGCCTTCTTCTACAGAGGTGACGCCCAGCCAGCGGGCCCCGGCGCGCACGGCCGCCGCAGCGCAAAGCGCCAGCGAGTGGCCGTAGGCATTCGCTTTCACGATCGCCAGCAAATCTGTATTGGGAGCCGTGAGGCCCGCGAGAAAGCGGTAATTGTCTTCAAGGGCGCGGGTTCGAATTTCAACCCAGCAGGGGCGTGTCGGCATCAGGGTGTCCAACTCCTAGTTTAGGGCATTTGGCAAGTGCCGGGAGCCGCAGGTCTGGCTAGTCTTCAAACTGCGCAAGCTGTTGCGGAGATGGCTTCGGAGTGAACAGGCTGACGATGATCATGGAGGCCACGGCCGCGAAGAGCGCGGGAAAGATCGCGTCTCGCTGGGCCAGGATGGGCGGAAACAACGCCTTCACTCCGGGTGCATCCCAGGCAAGCGTTACCACGGTGCCCGCGCCGATGGCGGCTACGGCTCCCCATGCGGTGACGCGCTTCGAATAGAAAGCAGCCAGCACGACCGGCGTCAGCGCGGCGGAGTAGATGGTGTAGGCCCACAGCATTTTTTCCAAAATGCTCTGCGCGTAGATGGCCTGGTAGAGTGCCCAGCAGCCCAGCAGCACCACCGCCAGCCGCGAGACAATCAGGACCCTCTTGTTCGAAGCGCCCGGCGCCATGTAGCGCACAAACACGTCGTTGATCAGGTTGGTGGCCGGCGAGAACAGGTAATTCGATGCAGTGGAAATCACCTTGGCGAAGACCGCGCCCAGCAGCAGCGCGCCCATCAGACGCAGGCAGCCCGTGGCGGGCGGTATAGGGGATGATTTCGTAGGGCTGGCGCGCTACTTCGCCGGCTGGGGAAGAGCGCGGAGCCAATGACGGCGATGGCCACGATCAGCGTCTCCAGCAGCATGGTGCCCAGAATCCAGCCGACCACCGAAATGCGCGCATCCTTCTCGGTTTTTGCCGAGAAGAACTTCTGGTACATCACCTGGTTGCCGAGCATCAGCAGCATGGTCGGCACCAGGAACTCCATGGCGCGGATGAAGCTGAGATTGCCCAGCACCTCGAAGTGCGGTGGGCGGCAGCGACGGCGTGCAGCCCGGCCCATCCGCCGGCCTTGAAGAAAAGCATACGGCGTGGCGATGATGCAGATGACGGTGACCAGCGAGCCGATCGCCACATCCATATATGCCACCGACGACATGCCCGCCAGCGCGGTCGTGACTATGACGAAGACGGCGATGATGTAGGTGCCCAGCTCCGGTGTCACTGTCATCGGGAAAGATGAGATGCAGCACGTTGCCGCCGCCCTTGAACTGGTAGCTGGTGATTCCGATATAGGCGAATAGAATGGCGAACGTGCCGAGCACCCGGGCCGTCTGGTTGTAGCGGGCCTCGAGCAGGTCAGGCAGCGTGAACTGCGCGAATTTACGGGCACGCGGCGCGATGAAGTAGATGAGCAACAATCCCAGCCAACCTCCGGCCGGCTGCCAGAGGGCAGCAAAACCATTCCGATAGGCGTTCTCTGCACCCGCAAACAGCGACCCGGCGCCAATCCACGAAGTCAGCAGCGTAAGCACCAGCACTGCCGCTGGCAGGGAACGCCCCGCCACCAGGTAGTCGGCCTTGGTTTTCACGCGAGAGGTGCGATAGAGCGCGACTGCCAGGAGCGCGACGACAATGACGATCAGAACAGCAACATAAAGCTGAGACATCCGCGCGTTTCCTCACTGGCTTTACGGGATGCCAGAAGTGTACCGGATAGGGCAGACGCAACGGATAGATCGAGGGATGGAGGGGTTCGTTGGGAGGGGTGAATGGGGGATGGAAGGGCTGGCACGACGTTGACCATCCGGGCGTTTCCTCGCCGTCTCCCAAGGGAGAAATATTGTTCCTTCGCATCCTGTCTGGCCAAGGCCAGTTGCACGCTTTACGGGATGGATGGCGGAGGGAAGGGTTTCCCGGACGTTGACCCCTATCGACGAGGTTGCTAAACTGTAAATGCGGGGTGGAGCAGCCCGGTAGCTCGTTGGGCTCATAACCCAAAGGTCGCTGGTTCAAATCCAGCCCCCGCAACCATTTACAAAATCTGAGGGCGCGATAAGGGCGCATCTGACAGCGCCCCAGCTGCTAGCAGCTCCTCGACCAGCTTGGCGTTAGCCGGGCGGGTCGTTTTGCCCATACTTCATCGTCATGTCGATCGAGCTGTGCCGCATGAGCTTTTGCTGCACTTCCGGCGTTGCGCCGGAATTGCCCAGCCGCGCCCGGTAGGTGTGCCGGAAGTTGTGCCATCCCAGGTTCGGAATACCCGCTTTCCGCCCTGCCGGGGCTAAATGGTCCTTCCGCAGCGAGTCTGCATGGTACGGACGGCCTGTGTCGATGTTGCCGAACAGCCAACCATTCACGTCTTTCTCCCGCGCCTGCCACGCCCGCAACTCCTGGATCAACATCCCGTGCAAAGGAAGCACGGAAGCTGAGGCCAGGGTTTTCGTCTCATCCTCGAACCTGCCCACGACCGACCGCTCAATCGTCAGCGTTGCCTGCTCGAAGTCGATGTCCTTCCACTGCAACCCGAGAATCTCACTGATTCGCATACCAGTGTTCATGGCGATGACTGCCATCAGCCGCGGATGCGGAGCCAGGTGAGAGAGGATCGCGTAATACTGCTGTGGCGTGAGTAGGTAGATGGGACGAACCCGCCTGCTTGTGCCTTTCAATTCGATGAGACCCATCGGATTGCGTTGGCAGTCCAGATAACGCCAGCGCATCGCATACTCGAACATCCGATGAAGGATCGCGCGGGTAAGCGCACTCACCCAGAACGAGGATCGTATGTCCGTTACCGAGAAGATCTAGGCAATTGAAAGCGCCATCACCGTCGCCGAGCTTGGCGCTGTTCTGAATCTCGGCAAAACCACGATTTATGACTTGGTTCGCCGGAGTGCCATTCCGCACTATAGGCGGGCCGGGTTGCGGTTTGATCCCAAGAAATAGCCGACTGGCTCCGTAGCCGCTTCATATCGGATGTGCGGCGTCCCAGGAAAAATCCGCAGGCTGGAAAGACGCCAGTCGGGCTAGGGGGCAACGATTCCGCCAAATCGGCGCCCACTATTCTTTCGCCTCTTCAATGCTTATGCTCCTCCGAAACGCGGTCACGCCGGTCAGGAAAGAGGCCGCGAGGAAACTGAACGTCGAAACTGACCAGCCGCCTAGAAAACTCGCCGCCCCCGTCTTTCCCCGCCAACGTCACTTACGTCACCATCTATACTTCATAGCTAAGCGTGTCCAACTTGCTTCCGGCATTTGCAGTGAGCTGCTGGGTTCCTAACCGGTTGCTCCAAATGCGTTTTATCGGATCGGCGCGCGCTCAACGACTCGGCTTTGGAGCTCACGGAAAGCATGGCGCAATTGGAAAATATCGAAGCAATCGAGGCGCGGCTCTGGCGGGCGGCGGATCTGCTGCGCTCGAACTCTGAACTGGCTAGTAACGAATACTTCATGCCCGTCATGGGCCTAATCTTCCTCCGCCACGCCTATAGCCGGTTCCTGGCGGTCAAGCCGCAGATCGAAAAGACCCTGCCCTCCCGCCACGGTGTCACCCGCGCCCTCACCAAGGAGGATTTCAGCCAGAGGGGCTCCGTCTTCCTCCACCCCGAGGCTCAGTTTGACTACTTCATCGTCAAGGCCTCGGATCCCAAGCTGCCCGAGATCGTCATCCACGCCATGGAGACGATTGAGGACGACTACTCGAGCCTCAAGGGCATTCTGCCCAAGCAGGAGTACCAGTCCATCCCCGCCGACCTGCTCGGCGACCTGGTCCGTACCCTCAACCCCGAGGAACTCAAAACCGCCACCGGCGATGTCTTCGGGCGCATCTACGAGTATTTCTTGACCCAGTTCGCCGACCTCAAGGCCCATGATGGCGGCGAGTTCTTCACCCCCATCTCGCTGGTCCAGTTCATCGCCAACGTGCTCGAACCCACCAGGGGCACGGTCCTCGACCCGGCCTGCGGATCGGGCGGCATGTTCGTCCAGAGCGCCCGCGTCGTTGAGCAGCACCACCAGAACCCCTCCCAGCGGCTTACCGCACAGCCGAGATCCGAGGCTCGGTGAGTCCCGCTAGGGCGAGTAGAGCCCGGTCGCCGAAAACGCCGAGCACGGCCGGACCGTCTTATTGTGGTTTGCCCATCCCCAACATGCGTGGACCATTGAAATGAAAGGACGAAAGCCGGGGGGGAAAGGGGCCGCCATTTGCGTGGTGTGCGGGCTGCACATCCGAACCGGTCGATGGGCCGATGAAAGGCAGGGAAGGGTTATGGCAGGAAAAACTAATAATAGATAGACACAATAGACTAATTAATACACGACACATTAAACTAACAACCGTAAGACAGCAAAAACTAACGAGGATAGACCCCATGGCTTCACCCTCGGAAAAACTAGCCCAGTCCCTGGAGATCCTCCACGGGCTTCAGAACGTCAACGGCGGCGCCGCCATCCGGGCGAAAGACATGACACGCACCCACCGGGAGCGCCTCATGGCGAACGGTTTTCTGCAGGAGGTAATCAAGGGATGGTACATCCCCAGCCGCACGGATGAGGTTAAGGGGGAGAGCACCGCATGGTACGCATCATTCTGGAGCTTCGCTGCGGTCTATCTAGAAACGCGCTTCGGGAGGAACTGGTCCCTGTCGCCGGAGCAGTCGCTCTCCCTGCACGGCGGAAACTGGACGGTCCCCCGGCAGCTCGTCGTCCGGTCCTCCAGAGCCAAAAACAACCTGACCAAACTGCCACACGGAACGTCCCTGCTGGACCTGCGGGCCGCCCTGCCAAAACCGGCTGACCGGAACGAAAAAGATGGGCTGCGCCTTTTCTCGCTCGAATCCGCGCTTATCGAGTGCTCGCCGCAATATTTTTCGAGTCATGCGACCGACGCGCGCGCGGCCATGGCCACGGTCCGCGATGCATCCGGCGTGCTGGCGAAATTGCTGGAAGGCGGTCACAGCACAATTGCGGGACGCCTTGCCGGCGCCTTCCGCAACAGCGGACGCGACCGCATCGCGGATGATATTACGAAGACCATGATTGCTGCGGGGTACGACGTGCGTGAGACAGATCCCTTTACGGACAAGCCGACACTCGCTTTGCCCGCCCGCGAAACCTCTCCGTATGTGAACCGCATACGGCTGCTGTGGCAGAAAATGCGTGAACCCGTTATCGGACGGTTTCCGAAGGCGCCGGGGTTGCCGCGTAATATTAGCGCTTACATGAAACGCGTCGGCGATGCTTACGTGAGCGATGCTTATCATTCACTGTCGATCGAAGGCTATCGCGTCAGCCGTGAACTGATCGAACGCGTCCGGAGCAACACGTGGAATCCGGAGGCGAATGAACAGGACCGGGGACAGCGGGATGCCATGGCCGCTCTCGGGTACTGGCAGGCCTATCAGGCCGTTCAAAAAAGCATGGCAAGGGTTCTGAACGGCCAAAATCTCGGCCTTGTCGCGGATGAAGATCACGGAACGTGGTATCGGGAGATGTTCAGCCCGAGCGTGACGGCCGGTTTGGTAAAACCCGCCGACCTCGCCGGCTATCGCAACGGCCAGGTCTACATTCGCCGCTCCATGCACGTGCCTCTGAACCGCGATGCAGTCGTGGATGCGATGCCAGCTCTCTTCGATCTTCTTCGCGAGGAAAAGGAAGCGGCAGTGCGGGCCGTGCTCGGCCACTTCATATTCGTGTACATCCATCCTTATATGGATGGGAACGGCCGCATGGGACGCTTCCTGATGAATCTCATGATGGCATCCGGTGGATATCCGTGGACGGTGCTACCTGTCGGTGACCGCAAGATTTACATGGAGGCTCTCGAAAAGGCCAGTGTGGACGAGGATATTGCTCCCTTTGCGGATTTCCTGTCCGGCCTCGTCAGCAAAGGACTGGCGGGCGAGCCGCTGCCAGCAGTACCGAAGACCTAATCATGATTTGAGCATGGTGATCTGACAGCGGCGCGCGCGGGATAGCGGAAAGGACAACCGAGCCGATGGCTGCGATACCAAAATTCGATGAACCGAATCTGCAGGCGCTTTCCGACATTCTCGGAGATACCAGCACCGGACTGACCGGGTCCGAAATCGGACGGTTCTTGCGGTTCTTGGCTGTCTGTATGGAGGGAAGGCGAACTATATACGATAAGGTACTGCTGGCCAAGTGCCGAGAGCCAGGCCGAAGCAGCTCTGCTATGGCAACGTCTGTCGCGCGAATAGATCTGAGAACGCCCTTTTCTCAGTTCGAAACTGCCGAATTGGATATATCACCGGCGACAAGCAGCGGCTCGAAAGGAACTCAAGCCGAGCCGATTTTGCGGTACCGACAGCCCATGAAGAAGGCGCTCTCTATGTGCCCCGAAGCTGCAGCGTCCCGACGGACGCAGGCATTCTCTTCACAGGTGCTATAGTTTCTTCCATCGCTCCACGACGGGGTCATGCACACGATGAATCGGAGGATGTTTCTCATGGGAGGGGCTGCTGCTTCGGCTCTTCTCTCCGACACGCGATATCTATTCGCTGATCCGCTTGGTCTGCCGATTGGCTGCCAGACCTACCCCGTGCGCAAGTCGATCCGTACGGACTTCGCGGGTACCATGAAGGGATTACGTGCAGCCGGGTTCACTCAGATCGAGCTGTGCTCGCCGTACGGTTACGATGAGTTTTCCAGCCTCCAGAAATACAAGCCACAGGAATTGCGGCGCATGCTGGAAGACTGGGGACTCGGCTGTATCTCCGCGCACTGGTCAGCAGATGAGCTCTTTCAAAGAGCGGATCAGAGCATCTCCTATGCGAAGGAGTTCGGTATGACGCAGATGGCGATTGCCGCGCTCGGGCCTTGGAGCCCGAGGACGACGGAGACAGTCGACGATGTGAAGCGCTACGTCGAGCCTTTCAACGCCTTCGCCGAAAAGGCCCACGCCGCAGGCATCATCGCATTGCTGCACAATGAAGGCTTCGTCTCCGAACACATCGATGGCAAGCCGGTCTACGACATGATGATCGCCGACCTCAATCCCGCCACCACCAAGTTGCAGTTTCAGGTCTCTACCTTGCAGCAGGGCTACGATCCAGTGACCTACTTCGAAAAGTACCCTGGCCGCTTTCTCTCCATGCATTGTCAGGACTGGGTGAAGGACCCCTCCACCAAGTCCGGCTTCCGCCAGGTTCCGTTGGGCAAGGGCGTCGTGGATTGGAAGGCAGTATTTACAGCCGCAAAAGCAGGTGGCGTAAAGAACTACTTCGTTGAACTTGAAGAGGATCCATCGCTGATGCCGCTGCGTGTGCCTTACCTGAAGTCCCTGAACGTGTGAGGCGAGCGGGATCTCTCGATCGGAAACCGAAGTTCACGAAAGGAAATGCGAGAATTCAACCGTCTGAGCGTCGATAAGCTGACATGCGGGGACTAATCTTGGAGCGACCGTGGCGAACTCGGATCACGACACTGGGGACTGGCCTAAGAAACGAACCAAGAATTCATGAAATTGCCCTGTATCTGCGCGGAGGCGGACACGATAAGTCTGGACCAATACAGGCGGTCCGATATCCATTTGGATTCAGAGGAGTGGGCTGCGTGAGGGCGGGGGAGAACTCAGCACTGTTCAGCTTATATAGTTAGCATTCAAAAATGGAGTCGGGCGTTGACCGCGACGGCGATCTCCTGCAGGCTCCCAAGGTAGGTCTCGGTCGTCTTAGTCGACGCGTGGCCCAGATGAACTTTCCGCGGGATTCAAGCAGTTCGCAATCGACAACCGGATTGTCTAATGAACCGGATCGGCCATCATGCCTGGCAACGTGAGACTCGAAATCGGACAAGCGACTTCGTCGGCTTTGGCCTTGCTGTCGCGCCTTGAGCCTTGAGCGATTCACCTGGCGCTAAAAAGAAGCAAGCTCCGGAGGCGTCGCTTCGGAAGGAATTCCGGAGAACGACGCGCTACGGAGCTGCTTTGCAGAATCGGCTTACGGGTGGAGATTATCGATCGAGCGGACGCTAGAACGTGAGTTTTGCGCCGAGCTGGATTTCGCGCGGAGGCAAGCGGTCGCTGGTGATGGTCCCGAAGTTGGCTACTCCGTAGGTGCTGTTCGGAGCGCTGAAGTGATGATCGTTCCACACGTTGAAGAAGCCTGCTTCGATCCTCAGGTGGAGTGAGTCCTTGAGGGGGGTCTCTTTGGCCAGCGAGAGATCCCAATTGTCAAGACCCGGCGCGGTGACGGGAGTGTTGCCTGCACTGCCAAAGGTATAAAGGGCTGGGTTGGCGAAGCAGTTGGTGTTGAACCATTCCCCCACCGTCTTGGGGTATTTCACGCCGCAGGTCCGATCGGGTACATTGGATGGCCCATTGTTGTTCAATCCGGAAGCCGCCGTCGTGAGATGGACGGGTTCGCCTGTCTGGAAGCTTGTGATCCCGTTGACCGACCAGCCGCCAGCCAGCGCCGATACAACTCCCCCCTGATTGAGAAAGCGTTGGTTTGGCCCAAGGGGCAATGGGTAAGCATAGGTCATTACGGCATTGTGCCGAATGTCCGTGCCGGCGAGGCCAAGATTGAGCGAGGGCATATAAGGATCGAGAACGTTGTCGGTGTTGTCGGTGGTCTTCGAAAAGGTGTAGGCGCCTAGGAAGTAGAAGCCATTGCTGAAACGCCCTTCAGCTTTCGCCTGCAGGCCGTTATAGTGCGTATCGCCGTTTCCATTTCTGGCGTCGACATTCTGCAGGTTCGGGTCGATGGCATAGAACGGAAGCCGCATGGTTAGTTCTCCTGGCCCCGGGGTCGCTTGGTTGAGTTGGAGATCGCGATAGATATGCGAGCCGTGTGTGCCCACATAAGCCAAGGTCATTCCGATTGCACTTGTGACTTGATGCTGGATGCTTAAGTTATAGACCTGCGCCTCATCCTGCTTGAAATTCCTGTCGACTTCAAAGACGTTCGTTCCAGCCGGAGGGGTAAAGATCGCTCCAGCCGCGTAGGGCGTAGTGACCGGCACAGGAAGGCCCTGGCTGAGGCTGTAGAAAGGCGCGAACGGGTTCGGAGTGACAAGGTTTGTGATGGGAAAGAATGGATAGTTCCTTTCCAGCGTGCCGCCGTCAGCGCCGTAACTGCCGTTGAAGGAGCTCATGCCGAAAGCGCCGCGAATAGCGGTTTTGCCAAGGTTATCGAGAGCGTACGCGAAGCCGACTCGCGGACCGAAGTTGATGTAGTTGTTCTCTACATTGGGGCCGCGATTTCCGGAGGAGGCAAACTGCAGCATTCCGGTGGACAGATTCAGATTCGATTGCTGGTTGAATGCTTCGACGGGATGCGTATACAGATCCCATCGCAATCCAACGTTCAAGGTCAGCTTCTGGTTGACTCTCCAGTCGTCCTGGATGAAGGGGCTTACCTCATGGGTGATGACCCGCGGCGTGTCCTCAACCAGATCACGCACCACGGAAGACGGATCACCGATGAGGAAGCTGGCAAATGCGTTCCCGGTGTTATCCGCGCCCTGGTTACTCGTCACGTTGCTGTCGAAGTTGAAGATGCCGCGTGGATCGTCCTGAGGATTGGTGTCGACAAAGGTCTGGTAGGTATAATCCATGCCCGCCTTGATCGAGTGCTTGCCACGGATCAACGTAACAGCATCGCTGAATTGGAATTCATTGGTGACGTGTTCAGAGTTTACGTAACCGGGGTCGCCTGTCCCGTAATACCCGGCGATGTTGAAGTTCGCGATACCGGAAGTATCGGGCAAGTTGGGCAGGTTACCGTTGAGGATTCCCAGGGCGTTATTCTCATCGACGCCGTAGTCGTTGCCGAATTCCGTCAGATAGAAGCGCATGTAGCCGAACCGGAAGTCATTCAGCAGGTTCGGCGAAAAGATGTGGTCCCATCCGACGGCCGGGGCGTGGTTCTGCGAGTTGGAGTAGGGACCACCCTGCAGGAACCGGTTTCCGGGCGAAGGGCTCGTATAAGCCCGCTGCGCAAAGGTCTCGCGCGCAAAGACGTGGTCCTTGGGGCCGATCTGCCAGTCGCCTTTGACATCGAACTGCGGCAGATTTTCGCTGGTGACCTCGTTGGTGTCGTAATTGTTTACATCACCAGGCAGATTGGGCAACGGATAGATATTTGCAACAGCCCGCGCGATCGGATTGATGTTGGTAATGACGTTATTGGCGTACGGAAGTCCGGTCTGGGGATTGTAGGCCTGAGTCTGACCGGTCAGAACGCCGTTCCGCATATTCTGCGTTGGCACCGAGATCAGGTAGGTGGAACCTGCATTCTGCAGGAGCTGCTGGTAGTCCATGAAGAAGAAGAGCTTGTCCTTCTTGATCGGGCCGCCAAAGGTGCCACCGAACTGGTTCGAATGATATGGAGACTTGGTCAGGGCGAAGTAATCGGTCGCATTCAGATCATTATTCCGGACGTATTCAAAAGCCTCTCCATGGAAGTCGTTGCTGCCGGATTTGATGCTCAGGTTGACAATGGCTCCGCCGAAGGAACCGTATTCCGCCTGAGGGTCGGCGGTTTCCACTTTGAACTCCTGGATCGAGTCGAGCGGCGGGGTCACAGTGAGGTAGCCGTTTCCAGGCTCCGAGTCGTGAACGCCATCGACCATCACGTATTCGCCCTGGAAGGGCATGCCGTTGACCGAAGCCTGAATGGAGCCGACCGATCCTCCAGCGGCAGGATCTTCAGCCGAGTCCGAGTTTCCCGCGGCGACTGCGCCGGGAACAATGGTGACCAGCTGCTCAAAGAATCGTCCGTTGAGCGGGAGCTTTGCCGCCTGCTGACTGCTGATCACTTCGCCAAGATCGGAAGAAGTAGTCTGGACGACAGGCGGGGCGGCGTCGACCGTGATTTGGGTCTGGACGGATCCGGTCTTGAGAACCAGGTCAACACGAGTAGTTTGCTGAATGCTGACCACTGTGTTCTTGACGAGCTGCGTACTGAACCCAGGTGCGGTGGCCGAAATCGTATACATGCCCGGAGCGAGATTGGGAACTGAGAAAATGCCGTCTGCACCGCTCGTCATCTGAGAAGTGGCATTGGTGGCATCGGAGGTGACGACGATTTTGACGTTGGGGACAACGGCTCCGGTTGAATCGAAAACGGTTCCGGTGATCGAACCATATGTAACCTGCGCGTTGGTTTGAATAGCTAGCGCAAAGAGCAGGCCAGTAACGGCACAGAAAAGGGGAAATCGATTAGAAAACTTCATCAGGCGCATCCTTAAAGAGGTTGACGATCTGGTTGCACACTCACCGAGGGCCGACGGTCGCATTCGATCGCCCTCTAGCGATTAAGGAACTCGCGTTCCAAATCGCGTTTAGTACTTTTTCAAACATTGGCTGGAGGATTGGGCTGGCGGAGTGGGTCGGATACGGTTTCTCGCCCGGCTGCTTCGCCGCGATCGCGCGCATCTGCAAGCGCCTTCCGATGGAAACGTTTTCGATTCTCTCTGCGGAACCAATCGCATCCGGTATTTCCCGCCAGGGTTACGCCACTGCTGGGGCCCCACTCCCGACTGACGCAAGCGATCGTAGGCGGATGAGTTCTGACTCGTACAGTTAAAGACCGCTACAGATTTGTGAAATCAGCGCCGCCATCGCGAAAGCCTTTCAGTGGAAACGAGTTGAAGCGCTTTACGGCATGAATGAGGCGCATTTGTCTGGAGGTTACATCGTCCGTTACACTTTGGATGTTGATCCGGTTGATTCAATCCCCTCGATCAACCAGACCCCTCAACCTTGCGAATCGGTCTGAAGGAGAATCAAAGTTCATGGCGGTCCAGCCTGTCCCTTTGGACGCAAATCAGAGCGCTTTCTCTCTTGAAGAGTTGCAAGGGCAAATCGGCCGGATTTCTCATTCACGGGTCTTTGAACATTCCCAGACGCTGCAGCGGCTCCTTCTCTATCTGGCCGCAAAATCGATCGAAGCGCCAGGCGAGCAAATCAAGGAGTACATGATTGGCGTAGAAGCTTTGGAGCGAAGGCCCAGCTTCGATCCCAAGGAAGACACAATCGTGCGGGTCCAGATGCACCGACTCCGCGAAAAACTTCTTGAGTATTACAAGGGGGAAGGAGCGCAGGATCGCATCCTGGTCACGATTCCGAAGGGCCGCTACTTGCCCAGTTTTGAAGCGATGCCTCAGTTGCTTCCCATCAGCCATCCCATGCTGCCTTCGGCTGAGAGAGCGGCGGAGACCTCTGATTCGATTGCGGACGACCCTACCGCCGCAACTCCGGCCATCAGTGAAATACTCCCGGCCAACTCGGAAGCTTCAAGTGGCCCAGAGCACCGGTGGTTCGCCAGCAGGGCGGTCCTGTACGTTGCAGCCGCCTGTCTTGCGCCATGGTTTTTTCTGGCCGGATGGCTCGTGCACGGCCAGGCAAGCATCCGAACGAACGGTCGTAGCTATTCGCCCATCGCAGGCGAGATCTGTCACACCGAAAACCGATATGGCGCAGACCTTCTGGGCAAGTCTGCTCGGCAATGATCCGGCGCCCATCATCGTCTTCGCGGATGCAGTATTTCTAGTGGACGGTGCGGGCGATTTATTCCCCTATCCGCAAGGCGCTACGGACAATCGCGGAGCGGCGGTTGATTCAGAGATGGCTCGACGATATGCCGCCAGTCCCACGCTTGCGGGGAAGGCCGGCAGCTTGTATTACGAGAGCGGCTATACGGGCATTGGCGACTTGAAGGCTGCTGCGGCGTTGGTCGGTTATCTCACTAAAATGGGAGTTGCGCCTACGGTCGAGTCGAGCCGGGATCTTACCTCTGAAGATCTCAACGAGCATTGTGTCATCGTCCTGGGCTCGCCCTTCCAGAACATTGCCTCGGGGCAACTTGTTCCGAAGGAATGGTTTACCTTTGAAGTTCCCAGCTCGCAACACGAGGCGTGGTCGGGCAGAGTGCTCAATCTGCACCCCGGGCCAACGGAACCCTCTTTCTACAAGACAGAACGGGATCCTGTGACCCATGTGCTACGAGCTGACTATAGTGTCATTTCGATTGAGCCAGGAATAGCTCGGGGCCGTTATATCGCCATATTGGGCGGTCTGGATACGACTGGAACCGAGGGCGCCGTCCTCTTCGCGACCTCTCAGGCCGGGATCGAGTCGATTGCAAAGGGCTCTACCGCTCTATCCGATGAAATCAAAAGGAACCAAGTGCCCACGTTTCAGGCTCTTATCAGGGTAAATCTAGCCAAGGGGTCCGAGGTGCTAGGCACCCGGCTGGTCGCGGTCCACCCAATGAGTGGCAACGGTACGGAATCGTCCGGAGCGAATGAGCGCGGAGTTGTCACCAGCAGCAGCCGCCCAAATAGTGCCGAATAGAGAAATCCGAATCGATGCCCTTGGCGTGTAACGGGAAGTAACGTGCCGGCGTTGCCATGTAACCGCCGGCATATTAGGTCCCCGTCGGTGCGCAGAACGCCAGGTAATGGATCGCTATCGCCTTGTAGCCTCGTTTCACTGGACGCAACTTCAATCAGATCACTATCGTTGCGCTGGGTTGCCGGTCAGCTCGAAGGCTTTCCTGAATATCTCTGTCATCAGACATTGAACCGGCCTCTATCAGTTCGGCTATTACGGATGCCGCGATCCATGGCCGTCGCGTGAGCGTGACTCAATGGGGAGCCCAGGAATTCTCTGCCGTTGAATCGCTAGTTCGTGGAAACAAGGGGGAAAGAATGGGGCGCTCGATTGCGCTATTGGGGCTTTTCGGAATGATTATGGCGGCGCCTCCGGCCGTACTCGCCGGGTCTCAACCTCCCTATGTGTACACTGGCAGGCTGTCCTTCGATATCGCCAAGGTTCCATTCAGCCGATACGGATCGTATTTAGTCTTGTCGCGAGTCACCCGGGAGAACTCCGCCAGATTCGAGGCGGCAGGTGCAACTCCCGGACTGTACTTGCGGAACGTTCACGGCAATCAGCATCGGGTCTTCAGGATCGAGCTTCTCGACGGCGACACCTCGATTCAGTTTCGCATCGAAGCCTCGCCCTCAGTGCTTCGGCTGCGTTCGGCCAAAGGCACCGTCGAGATCTGCATTGCTCAATCGGATCAGCTGAGGTTTCGCGGCGATGGGGTTGGGGTGCGGCTGATCGCCGAGCCCGGAGCGCTGGCAATTCCCAACGGAAACGGCGATTGGGAGATCAACTCGTTACGGCCCATTGAAAAATACATGCTGCGGGCCACTCGCGGTAGTCTGCGCATGGATGCTCCCTGGAACGGGAAAATCAATCTGCGCGCGGTGGCCACCTTTACTCCCACGCCAGACGATCACAAAGTCGAGGGTGAAATTGACACCTACCCGAGTGTGTGGACGCCAGGCAAGTCCGCCTTGAGTTTCGATGACTGCGTAAAGCAGATCGCTCAGGAGTATCAGCGTTGGCTCAAACTGATGCCCGCGGTGCCGCAGGATTTTGGCCGGGGCGCCGAGCTGGCTGCTTATGTAAATTGGACGAGCGTTGTTGACCCTGACGGCTTTCTCCAACGGCCATCGATGCTCATGTCCAAGAACTGGATGGCGCGGGTCTGGTCCTGGGACCACTGCTTCAACGCCATGGAGCTTTCTTTCAAAGACCCCGAACTGGCGTGGCAACAACTCATGATTCCCTTCGACAATCAGCAGCCGAAGGGCGCATTACCAGATATGATCAGCAATTCTTCCCGCGAGATCAATTTCACCAAGCCGCCCATCCAAGGATGGACGCTTGCCTGGATGATGCAGCACGGCGGATTCAGCGACACGACCCGTCTCGCCGAGATCTATGGTCCTCTCGCGCTTTGGACCGATTGGTTCTTTACATATCGTGACACCAACGGGGACGGCCTGCCCGAGTACTACCACGGGAACGATTCCGGTTGGGACAACGCAACAGTGATGATGTCCGGGATACCGGTAGAAACACCCGATCTCGCCAGCTTCTTGATTTTGCAAATGGACACTCTTGCGGAGATTGCCGGCAGGCTCGGCAGAGACGCTGACAAGGCAAAGTGGCAGGCCCGATCAAACGATCTGCTCAAACGCATGTTGGCGACGCTTTGGAAAAAGGATCACTTTATTGCCATACGGGCTAGCGATGGCGCTCCAATCGAGTCAGAAACTCTTCTCCTCTATCTGCCCATCATTCTCGGCAAGCGCCTTCCGTCGGAGGTGCGACAGAAGCTGATCCAAGGGCTCACCGACAACAGCCGGTTGACTTCCAATGGCTTCGCTACCGAGCCAATTACGAGCAAGTACTATGAGCCGGATGGCTATTGGCGCGGTCCGATCTGGGCGCCATCTACGATGATCCTCGCCGAGGGATTGGATGCGGCAGGCGAAGCCGCGCTCGCCAGAAAAGTACGCGAACAGTTCTGTCTCATGGCACAGCGGAGTGGCATGTCTGAAAACTTCAACGCCATAAGCGGCGAGGGATTGCGCGACCCTGCCTACACATGGACATCGAGTGTCTACCTCATCTTCGCGCACCAACTACTCGACGTCTCGAAGTAAACAAATAATAACTCCGAAGCCACACTGATGGCTTCCATCATAAGGATTCTCGGGAATGAGAAAAGCAATTTTCGTCTGGACGTTACTGACGGCTGTCAGCTCAGTTGCGCAGATAAAGGAGTCTGCCGCGGGGTTCCCGACGTATCTTCACGACGACTTCGACTATGCTTCCTTTACGCGCTTCGATGCGCCAGCTCCGCCCAAGACTCTGATCTATCAATCAAACGGATTCATGGCCTTGCAGGAACGCGGATTCGGCGGCCAGAAAATATTGATTCCGGTCGCGGGACCGGCGGCGCCCACCAACAGCAGTGAAGTCTTATCAACTCTCGAGATCGACGCTCCGGTATTCGTCGACTCAGCGCAACACACTTATTCTTTCGATGCCAGCCCGGCGAAGCGCAGCATGACCTACTTCGCTGATCGAAACGTCTATCGCGCAGCCTTCACCGGTGGGCCGCAGGTTACGCTCACCGTATACCCAGTTTACGGGAAGTCCGTCGCGGTCTTTCGTATCAAAGTCGATCACACGAGCGGGCCAACACGAATGACCATTCAGAGCCGGGGCGATGGATTTCAGGTTGTTCCAGGCAGCCAGGCAACGTATATAACCTACGGCTCATCGAAGCTGCCCTATCGCGCTCTGCTGGCAGCAAAACCGAAGGCAAGCGTCAAGGGAGGCAGCTTCGAGTGGAAACTCGGCAAGGATGGCGAAGCTGCGCTCCTGATCAGCACGGGTGGCAATGAGAACGAGGCGAAATCGTCCCTGACCGAACTCCATAATTCTCACGATCTGTTCGACAACATGACCCACCAGCTGTGGAATAAGTACCTCGCATCGGCTTCTCTGGTAGCCCCTGCCGAACCAATCCAGTTTGTGATTGGCACAACCGGGCGCCGTAAAAGCATATCTCCCGAGGACCTCGTCCGCAGCGAGCTCTGGTTCTGGAGAGGCGCCCTCAATACAACTTGCCAAGTTAATTACTTGCCCGCCTGCCCTATGACCATCGCGGACTGGAACGTTTTCATGGGCATGTGGAGCAACGATGGCATCGCAGAGGCTCTCTCGCTCGCTGGAACCAATCGCAGCGACATCGCGCGATCTGCCATCCTCAACTGGTTCCGCTATTCCGTAAATGCGGCCGGCGACGGCACCACTGCATGGACCATCTTTCCATCGGGAAGGAGCACCTTTGATGCGGTGGGTCCCGAGCGCGATACCCAGGGCATTCCTGCCCAGGCCACACTCGTAGGCGAATACATCCGGCTCACCGGAGACACCAGTATCCTGGACGAGAAACTCGGCGGCCCCGCCAAGGAACGGACATTGTGGCAGGCGCTGCTCGCTTATCAGCACAATCTACTCAAAGTGCGCGATGCGAACCACGATCACCTGATTGACTGGTTGCACACCTATGAGACCGGATGGGACGATAAAGATTCCCCCTTCATCGATCTCAAAGGAGACGCCACAAGCGCCATGAACGAGCAGGTCATCAACCTTTGGAGCCTGCAGGAGATGGCCTATCTGTCACATCTCAAGGGCGAAGATCCTGCCCCCTGGCTAAAGGAGTTCGATCTTGCGCAGCAAGCCGTTCGCAGCAAGCTTTGGGATCCTGCAACCGAACGCTATTGGGATCTGGACACCAAAACCGGTGAACTCTGGACGAGCGGGGAAAATCTCGACGCGTATTACTTCCTCTACTTCGAGAAAGACCCAACCCGCATCGCGGCTATGATGAAACGGCTTAACGACCCCGCCAAATTCAACAGCGCCCTTCTCCCCACACTGGCCTTCGATACTCCCAATTGGGGCGGTTATTGGCGCGGCCCTGCGTGGACGAGAATCTTCGGTTACGTCGGCATGGCGCTGAATCGCTCCGGCCACGGCAAGGAAGGCTTCGACTGGTTGTCGCGTGCAATCTCTTCGAACCTCGGCCCACTGCTTCCAGAGACAGTCGACCCCAGGGCCTACCCTTCCGGCGAGCACGCCAATGGATCCGTGCGCATCATGGGCTACGATGCCCTGGACGCCTTGATTCTGCCCGACGTTGCCGGTCTGCGCACGTGGGCTGGGCAGGACCTGACCGTCATGCCACCTGTAGCCTCGATAGGCAAGATCTATGTTCGCGGACAACGATGGATGGGCGACCGCTACGATGTCATCCTCGATCCCGGCCACGCTACACGGGTCTGGCGCAACGAACAGCCGATGAAACCCCTTTCTATTGATCAGACCTGGCGCGCTCACGAAAACGGGGATAGCGTAACATTCCAGCCGGTGCAGTCGTCCCTCGCCCCATCGCAATCAAGATAGGAATCCGTATGAAGCAGCTATCGCGCAAGGTTTGGACCTACGGAAGCTTGACGCTTCTTTTGTGCGTCGCATTCCCTCCCGTCAATTCGTACAGCGCCGCGGTGTCGCAAACGGAACTAGCGCATCCTTACGATTCGTCCTCGACGCACGCCAGCACCGTCACCCAGTCTGATCTCGAACTGCTGAACCGCGCAAAGGTAACGATACTAGGCAACCAGATCGCCGGGGAGGCCTGGAAGCCGTACCGTGGCATCATGCCATCCCTCGGCACGTACCGCGGCATCTGGAATTGGGATTCGGCGTTCCATGCGATTGGCATCTCGCATTGGGACGACGAGCTCGCGCGCGAACAATTGAAGATCATCCTGGATAAGCAATTGCCCAATGGAGCGCTCCCTGACGTCATCTGGGAGAACGGAAAGATGGTCACCAACATTACCAAACCTCCGGTGATGGCCTGGGCTGTAGCAGTAGTGGACCATCGCTCACCGGATACAAAATTCCTGCAAGAGACCTATCCTCGATTGGTCAAGGTAGGCACATTCTTCATGAACGAGCGAGGCGGCCAGTCCGACGGCCTCTTCTATTACGCGGGCGCTGATACCGGCGAAGACTCCGGGTGGGATGATTCCATTCGCTGGGATGATGGCTACCGTAGGTCCACAACCAATCAACACCGGCTCTGGGCCGTCGATCTCAATTGCTACATGTTCATGCACTATCGCGCTATGGCATATCTGGCGAACCGTTTGCATCTTTCACAAGACCAGCAGACATGGCTCAAGAAGGCAGACGAGTTGGCGGCACGTATCAACGAGAAGCTTTGGGACCAGCAGTTAGGCATCTATGTTGATCGGGATCGCGTGACCCGCAAAAATGGTCCAGCCCTTTCGCCAGCTGGTTTCATGCCCATGTTTGTTCACATTGCACAGCCAAAGCGGGCCACACGCATGGCAAAACTGGCAGCAGACCCAAGCAAGTTTTTTCCCGGTATGCCGACCGCGGCCTACGACACACCGGGCTTTGAAAGTCATGGATATTGGCGAGGTTCAGCGTGGCTCAACACTTCTTACTTCGCCCTAAAGGGCCTGCGGGATTATGGCGACGTGCGGCTAGCCACTTCCATGCGCTCCAAACTTCTAGGCTGGATTGCAGGCGATCCATCCACGATCTGGGAATACTACGATTCGAAAAACGGCAACGGGAACGGTGCGAAAGGCTTCGGTTGGTCCTCAGCATTCCTCATCGCCTTCGTACTCGATTGGAACAACGACAACCTCACGTGGCTTTTTCCGAAAGCACCGAAATTGCCCGCAGAGGAATCCCCTGCGCAATAGAGGCGCGCGCCACATACCGTTTACCCGCAAACCAGATAGAAGAGACCTCAAGCATGCAAGTTCAACGCAAAGACGCATTCGCTGTTTCAAATGCCTCAACCCGCAAATCTCACTTGAGAGGAACAGGGCTTCGCAGCCGAACCTTCGCGGGCATTCTCTGCATCGGAACATTCGCCACACTAGCCTGCGCGCAAGACACAAGATCCACGCACAAGCAGGAGTCGCAACTCGAGCTAACTTCCTCCGATACCCATTTGGTGGATTCTTTCAATTGGGCCAAGCAACAAGCGCTGGCGTATGTCTTCAATGGTGACCCGGTCGGGCCATGGTATGAAGCATCGCTTCCAGGGCGTAAAGCATTTTGCATGCGTGACGTTTCGCATCAAGCCGTCGGAGCTCATGCTCTGGGCTTGTCGCAGTACACCCACAACATGCTGCGCCGGTTTGCTGAGAACATCGCCGCATCCCGGGATTGGTGCAGTTATTGGGAGATCAATAATCAGAACCTGCCTGCGCCAGTCGATTACAAGAGCGATCAAGTATTCTGGTACAACCTTCCGGCAAACTTTGACGTTCTCGACACCTGCTATCGCATGTATCTCTGGACGGGCGATCCGTCCTACATTCATGATCCCGTGTTTTTGAATTTTTATTCCCGCACGGTCACTGACTACGTGTCGCGCTGGGATTTGCATCCCAATCACATCATGAATAGGAAGAACAACGCCACTCCGCCACCTTTCTTCCGCGGCGACCCGAGTTATGAGGAATCGCGTCAGGACATAACCTTGGGTGTTGACTTACTCGCGGCTCAGTATGCAGGATATCGCTCTTTCGCCGCGATCCAGGCGATTCGCGGCAACCGCAACTCGGCGATGCTGTACCTCGCAAGCGCCTCCGACGTGAAGTCACTTATCAATTCCACGTGGTGGAACTCGGAAAGGGGAAGCTTTTACGCCTACCTGGACGCAAACAGACAGTTACAAGGGCACGCCGGCGCCGACGTCCTCTATTGGGACGCAGCCGACGACGGTTCTCGCGCGCAGGGGGCGTTACATGACCTGCTGCAGGATCAGCGAACGCAAACGCCCAACGCCGTAGAGCCCGAGTCTCACTATGCCGAGATTCTTTATCGTTATGGCGCACCAGAGGCTGCCTATAACGAGATCATGGATCTGTCAAAGCCAGGCCGAGAGCGCCGCGAATACCCTGAAGTATCCTTTTCGGTCGTAGGGGCGATTGTGACCGGACTAATGGGTATTCAGGTCAAACCCTCTCAATCCATCCAGCAGATTGCCCGGAACGGCCGCCTTAGTCCGGTGGTCCAGACACTTCCTCGGTTGACTGCCAAGACAGCATGGGTCGAAATTCGAAACCTCCCCGTCGAGAGCGATTGGATTACGGTGCGGGAAGTGGCGAACGACGAAACAGTCTTGATCAACCACGGAAAGAAAACCTTGGTGTGGCAAGCGACCTTCCCTGGCCGATCGGCGACCCTGATCGTCAACGGAAAGCTAATACCGGCCCACCTGGAGACACATTACCTACATCTGGATGTGACCTGGGTTCAAGTTCCTGTCCCTGCCGGTGCCACGGTGAGCGTGGACTGCCGAAACAACCGTGATCGCCAACAGAGTGGTAATTGATTCACAGATTTTGCGTATTCCGAAAGTACTTCTACATGGCAGCGGCGGCACATACCCGCCACTCAAGGCTTGCTCGTTTCGCGAGACAAATTTGAGTTTCAATAGCAAACGTTTTCGAGCGTGAGGCAGCCTCACTCTCGAACAAAATCTAATTTCAGGTATTCAGACCCCAAGGAGGAAGTGTGAACCCAGCTCTATACGGACCTCATAGGTTAATCCGCGATTCAGAAAACGTTTTCCATGCAAATTCTAGAATGTCACGACCAATGATGCCCAGCAGGTCATGGCGGAGTGAGTTGCGGTACTTAATGCGATACGCTTTGTTGGCCATGTTTGTAAGCTTTGCATGCCAGACGCTGCTCCTTTCACAGGCCACCTCGGGAACGATCCTCGGCACTGTGCAAGACACAACGGGTGCAGTTATTCCCGACGCCACGGTCACGATCACGAATGTTGGGACCGGAGTGTCGAAGACGACTCAATCGGATGCTGAAGGCAACTATGAATCTCTCTACTTGATTCCTGGCAAATATCAAGTGGGTGCTTTCAAGCAAGGTTTCTCGAAAGTTCAACAGACGCCTTTCGCCCTGGACGTCGACCAGCAAGTGCGCGTGAACCTGACGCTCACGATGGGCAGCGACACTCAAACCGTAACCGTCAGCTCGGAAACACCTCAACTGAAGACACAGTCATCGGAAGTGGGTGAAGTGATCGGGGCCAACCAGATTACAACTCTGCCGTTAAACGTAAGGAATTTTGCGCAGTTCATGGACCTGACGACCGGAACCTCGCCCAACTACAGCGCGCAGGGCGGCGCAGTGAGTGCGGATCACCCGGAAGGACTCTCTGCAACGAACGTGAACGGTCTGCCTTCGGATGGAAACAACTGGCAGTTGGACGGTGTTTCCAACAATGAAGCATCCTTCAATGTGTTGACCGTGAATCCTTCGATCGACGCGATCCAGGAATTCAAGGCTATCACCAGCAACTACTCGGCAGAGTTTGGCCGGGCTGGCGGCGCCAACGTTCAGATCTCGATCAAGTCGGGCACGAATAACTTTCATGGTGTAGCTTTCGAGTTCCTGCGCAATTCCGCGCTGGATGCGAACGACTACTTCAGCGACCAGAATCACTCCGCGATTCCGCCGTTCAAGCAGAACCAGTTTGGAGCCAACCTTGGCGGACCCATAAAGAAGGACAACACATTCTTCTTCGCCGACTATGAAGGCTTCCGAAGCGCGCTGGGGGGGACGGAAATCATGAGCGTTCCGACGGCGCTGCAGCGTGAGGGCATCTTCACCGAGGTTGATCCAGTTACGGGAATTGCACAGCCGACTATCTACAACCCGGCCACCAAGGCTCCGTACCCCAACAACACGATTACCAACGTCGATCCGGTTGCCGCGAATGTGATCGCGCTGCTGCCGCTGCCCAACATTACTGCACCGGGAGGCGGTGCACTGCTGACGGACAACTACTTCGGCAAGGACACCACGGCGCACAACACGGACCAGGGCGATGTTCGCGTGGATCAACGTTTCAGCGACAAGAACCAGGCGTTTGTCCGTTACAGCATTCTGAATACGATCTTCAGCCAGCCGCCCTTCATGGGCACGGTGGCCGGTGGTGACCCATATCTGGCAGCGTTGTCTACCAGCCTGAACCAGAACCTTGCCGTGAGCGACGTGCACGTAATTTCGCCTTCTCTGATCAATGAATTCCGTTTCGGATTGAACAGCGTAGATCTGAACTGGAGTGCGTTTGACTCCAACACCAACGCGTCTGCCGAAGCTGGCATCCCGGGTGTCAACGGATTCTGCGCTTTCTGCGGCGGCCTGGCGCGTATCTCGATTTCGGGTTTGAGCCCGTTTGGGCACACGCCGTATGCGCCAACGCATCGCCACAGTACCGTTTTCGAGTGGATCGACAACGTCACAATGGTGCAGGGAAGAAACACCCTGAAGATGGGCGTCGATATCAGCAGGATTCGGGCAAGCCTGTTTCAAACTTCAAACCCGGTCGGCGAATTTGACTTTGATCAGAACATGACCAGCAATGGTACCGGTAGCGCGAACGCCGGTGGTATCGGCATTGCAAGCTTCCTGACGGGCAATGTCCTGCAGGAAAGCCGCGATGCAATGACCGGTTGGCCTCACTACTTCACCAATCAGATCTTCTCGTTTGTGCAGGATGATTTCCGGATTTTTCCGAAGCTGACGTTGAACTTGGGCGCCCGCTATGAAATTTACACAGCACCGACCGCCCTGCACGCGCAACAGGCAAATTTCGATCTCACCACCGGCAACCTGTTGGATGCGTGCGTCGCGACTACCTGCAGTGGCGGGGTGAAGACGAGCTATGGCAATGCGGAACCGCGTATCGGGTTCTCGTACAGCTATGATCCGAAGACGGTCGTTCGCAGCGGATTTGGCATTTCTGCCTTTACACCAGGGTCGGGCGGACAGATTGGCACACTGGGTGAGAACGAGCCGTGGGAAGAAGGCCAGCAATACAATCCCGCGACGCCGTCGACGCCCGGACTCACGCTTGCCGAAGGACTCCCCGGACTGCCTCCGTTGCAGGCGCGGCCGGGAGCGGGGCCAGGAACCTACATCGCAACCGGTTCGCACATCTTCTGGATGGATCCGAATCTACGTGAGACGAAGGCCCTGCAGTGGAATCTGGATATCGAACGGACCCTGGCGTCTAACCTGTTGCTGGACGTAGCTTATGTCGGCAATTCGGGCGTGGGTATCTTCCTCAACATTCCAGGAAACTACGATGAACTGGACCCGACGAGTACCCTTTCGATCCAGCAGCGTCGTCCGTACTACGCGACGAATCCGGACCTGCAGGAGTTCACCAAGCGATTCAACGTGGGTCACTCCGACTATCATTCGCTACAGGCCAAGCTGGACAAGAAGTGGTCGAACGGACTCTCGTTCCTGGCAGCGTATACGTGGTCGAAGAACCTGCAACGTGGCACGGATTTCGTCAATCCCGACTACTACATGCAAAAGGATCTGAGCGAGCAGGACATCGCGCAACGGTTTGTGCTGAGCTATTCGTATGCACTGCCGCTGGGTCGAGGAAAGCTGGTCGGTCGGGACATGAGCACCGGCCTGAACGCAGCTTTGGGGGGATGGCAGATTCAGGGAATTACGGTTTTGAGGACCGGTCTTCCGTTCTCCGTAACCCTGGCCGATAGCTACCTGGACAATGGCCTGGCAAACATGCCGAACCGCAACGGATCTGGCAAGGTAGCCCATCCTTCAGTGAAAGAATGGTTCAACTGGAACGACTTCTCCAACCCGGGGGACCAGTACGGCAATTCCGGATACGATATTTTGCGCGGACCCCGCGGCGAGAATTCGGATATGTCGCTCTTCAAGAATTTCAACTTTACCGAGTCGCGCTACCTGCAATTCCGCGCTGAATTCTTCAACGTGTTCAACAACGTGGAGTTCGGTAATCCCAACTCGACTTATTGCGGCGGCACTTGCGGTGAAGGCACCATTACCAGTCTGGCTGCCGGTTATAACCCGAGAGAGATGCAGTTTGCTTTGAAAATGTATTTCTAACTCAACAGCACCTTTGTCGACCATGACGATACTTACTTATCACATTGTTTTACTGTTGCTCCTCTCTGGTCTTCCAGAGCAGCCAAGGGAACTCCTGAGCCGCTCGGCCCAGGAGTTCCAGGCTGGAAACTATGATTCTGCCCAAGGTTCCATCCTGCGACTTCTAGCCTCTCACCCAAAGTTGGCACCTGCACACAATCTTCTTGGTTTGGTCTTCATGCAGAAAAAGAAGTATGAGGCCGCCCTCCAGGAATTCGACACGGCTCTCAAACTGCAACCAGCTTCGGCGGCCGCGCACGTCAACCGCGGCAATGCCCTGGTGGAACTGCACCAGGATGACAAGGCGCGCCTCGAGTACACGACTGCTCTGAAGATGCGCCCGGAGGAACGTCGTGGCGCTGTCTGGCATGGGCATGATCGAGGCGCGGGCGCATCACGATGGTGAAGCGGCGCGGTACCTCGAAGATGCGCATCATCTGAATCCCGCGAATCTTTCCACGGCATCTGCATTGGCGGCGGTGTATGTGGACCAGAGCCAATTCTTCGAGGCAGAACCTCTCATCGACGAGATCCGCCAGGCAGGCGCGGCGACAGAAGATACGAGGCTCTCGCTTGCAGCGCTGGCCCTGAAGAACGGCAATCCGGGGTTGGGTGCCAAGGCCGTCGCGGGAGAGTCTGCAGCAGAGCACAGCTACTATGAAATGTGCTACACGAAGGCCGTGGAATTGGTCGGCGAGTCTCACTATCCAGAGGCGCTACGGGTTCTGACCGCCGCGGAGTTCGATGCGCCGCTTTCTGCCGAATATCACGATCTTCTCGGCACGGTCTACTATCACCTGGATGAGCCGGCCAAGTCTGTCAATGAGCTGCAGGAGGCGATCCGGCTCGCCCCCTCTGATCCTGATCATTACTTCAAGCTGGGAATGATGTTCCTCAAGCACCGTACGGGCGACGGCGCGGTGCTGGTTTTTGAGGCGGCGCTCAAGGCGCGGCCAGATGTTCCGAAGCTATGGATGGGGCTGGGACTGAGCTACTACATCCAGAACCAGATGGGGCAAGCGAAAGAGAATCTTCAGCACGCGCTTTCCCTTGATCCGAAGTATGGACCGGCCTATCTGGTTCTATGCGACATGTTTCTACAGAACGGCGCGGATGAGGAACTCAAGGGCATTCTTGGCAAGGCGATGGAAGCGGAGCCCGATGACTACCTGCTGTCGTATTACTACGGGCGGATTTTGGCGAAGACTGAGAACGCCAACGCTGTGACCCAGTTCGAGAAATCTATACATCTAAACCCACGTTTTTCCGGATCGTACCTAGAACTCGGTAAGTACTATTTTTATAGCAACAATACGCCGAAATCGATAGAGGCTTTCACGCAATGCCTGAGCGTCGATCCTGATGCTGCGGATGCGCATTTCTTTCTGTCGCGCATCTACTACAGACTTGGACAGAAGAAACTCGCGGCGAGCCAACTGGCTGCCTTCAACCAGGGGCGAAAGGGATCGGGAGAAGATGAGCACATTCAACAGCTGATCTTTCAAGTTGAGAAATAAACGCGGGCGAGTGGAGAAATAGACGCCGGAACCGCAGATGTGGCTGGCCGCATGCGGGCGCGCAAGGGACGGAACGCCAGAGAAGTCAACACGAATTGGAGAAATAGAGGTGATCATGATGAGCTTCTTTCTACATAAGCGCCTTGGACGAAGCGCGGTTACGAAGCAGCAATTTACAACGGTCTTTTGGGCTGCGATGCTCACTGCGATTCCAGTCGTGGGCGCGACCCAACCGGTTGCTCCGCGGCAGCCTGCGATTCATAGCAGCCAGGTGTGGATCAACCTTTGGTGCGGCAAGGATTGCCTATGGGAGTACGGATCGAAGGGCGGACCGGCTTACAAGTTTGCGGCGCCGGTCTTTGAGGTAGACGGTAAGGAGATCGCCGCACGAGTGCAGAATTTTGCTCAGGTCAAGCCGCCTGTGGTGCTCGACAACCAGGCTACGGAGTATTCGTTTGAGGGGGCGCTTGTCGAGGACATTCATCTGCATCTTGGCTTTCAGGTGCAGATCAATGATGGCACTCCGGTCGTGCGCTTTCGCTACACACTGAGGAGCGACGAACCGCGGAAGCTGGGGCCAAGTTCGGGAGAGAACAGCCTGAGCTACTTTGCTGTCTCGGTTGCGGCGCTTCCTCGGGTGGAGGAAGTAGAGCTCTCGAACTTTGCCGGAATGATCCACAGCTACACTCTCACCGAGGACGCGATCGACAAGCGGAACTTTGATGAGAAGAGCGCGGTAATGGGCCCGATCGTGACGGCTACGGACGGGCACCATAGTTTGCTCCTGGCGTATGAGCATGGCTCTCAAGTTCCGGATGCCTTCCTGCGTTATCAGCTAAGCCCGGACCGGAGGATTCGCCTGGCTGCCGTCAAGGCAAACTTCGTTGGTGGCCAGTCGATCGAAGGCGGATCGGCATATAGGACGCTTTGGCTGGAGACGGGCGCCGTGAATGGAGGAATTGATGAACTGGCGTCCTCCTATCGTCGCTTCGTTTTGAAATACATGACGCAGAACATGGAGACGCGCATGCCGTTCATCTTCTACAACACGTGGAATTTCCAGGAGCGGAACAAGTGGTGGAATGGCAAGGCCTACCTGGATTCGATGAATGAGGACCGCATTCTGCAGGAGATTGATGTTGCCCACAAGATGGGCATCGACGTGTTCGTGCTGGATACCGGATGGTATGAGAAGACCGGCGACTGGAGTGTAAGTTCGAAGCGATTCCCGGATGGAATGAAGGCCGTGAAGGCGAAGCTGGACGGCTATGGAATGAAGCTCGGTTTGTGGTTTGACCCGACAGCGGCGGCCGTATCGAGCCGGATTGTGCGCGATCATCCGGAATGGCGAATGTCGTGGAATGGAAAGATTCCCGAGCCGCACGAAATATGGGAGACCGAGAAGAGCTATCGCATGTGCCTGGTAAGCGGCTACGCCGATGCTTTTGCAGATGAGCTGATTCGCATTTCGAAGGAACTGGGAGTGACCTATTTCAAGTGGGATGCTATCGGGCAGTACGGATGCAACGATCCGCACCATAATCATGGTACCGAGGCCAATACCCCTCAAGAGCGTGCAGATTCCTATGCGTTTCAACTGGTGCAATCCATGAACTATATCGCGGACAAACTTGCGGCTGCTGTTCCGGGAGCGATGATCGATTTTGATGTGACCGAGGGCGGCCGAGCGATGGGGCTGGGATTTTTGTCGTCTGGGAAGTATTTCCTGATCAACAATGGGCCCTATTTTCAGAACTACGATGTCCCAATCGACAAGGCTCACAGCAATTGGAACCTGTTCTTTTACCAGGGACAGGCGCGCACCTGGATTACGCGCACACCGTTGACCTTCGACAAGTGGATTCCTTCCATCCTGTTTCTGACGCACTACTTTCCGGATGATCCGCAGGAGTGGCAGGAAGTGAACGTAGCTTCGCTGATCCTCGGCCAGAACGGCATTTGGGGAGATCTGCTGAGCGTGTCGGACTCCGGAACTGCCTATATAGGTGGGGAACTGGCCAAGTACAAGCAGGTGCGGGAAGACATCACGGAAAGCGATCCGGTCGTGAGCGGGCTGGTTTCGGGGAGCCCGGAGATTCACGAGAAGATATCGTCGACTAGCGGTCGCGGCGCAGTTGCGATCTTCGCGACGGTTCCTGGAACCTACGAATACTTCACGAAACATAAGGTCGTGGCCGAACACTCGGCCCGGGAAGGCGTAACGGTAGAACGCCAACCGGAGGGCTGGGCCAAGATTACTGCCCGGTTCGACAAGCCGGGAGCACGAGTGATTTTCTTCGGTACGAATTAGGTTGGACTTTTAAGGTGCGATGCCAGCGGAGCTTGCGGACATTTTTCGCTCCGACGCATCATGAACAAGATCAGCGGAGAGCCCGGCGTGCGCCCGAGAGGTTGCGCGCACGGAAACATCTTACGAAGTCACCTCTCGAAGAATAGGAACATGGAGTGAAGCGCACATCGCAGCACCGGCATGTTGGCCATTTCAGAAATGCTTTCAATCGCACGCGGGAGTGCAGGGCGATGCTAACTCATGCGCTTCCATCGGTTGTGCCTGCTGGATGGCGCTGGCTGCCGCGCCGTCAATGTATGACGACAATGTATGTTTTGACCTTCACACGATTCCGTTCTCTCGTTACGGTGCTTCCCTGAATTTTCAGCTGGAGGACCGGCGGAGATTTATTTTAGCCAGCGCCATTCGCATTCGCTTGCGCGCATACGGAGTTGCGGTCCGCTTTCGAACGCAGCATTTGCCGCGTGCGACCACACCTCCGTATGCCATGCCGGTCGACCGTCCGAACGACAGCCTGCACGTATGGGAATAGCACTCAGGCTCCTATCATGTCCGACAATGCTCACACACTTAAACCCTGATACCAACCCAAATCCGGTGAATCTACACTTCACGCCCGCTACTGAACAAGCAACTGGAAAGAGCTGTTGCCGCACTTCTTAGTACGTAAGCCGACCCTCAATCACAGGAGAGTATTATGCGAAATTATTTCTTGGGAGCACTGGCTCTGATCTTGGCCGCGCCTCTCACTTACGCGCAGCAGGCAGAGTTGCCCTCCCGCTCGCCGCAGTACGCCAGAGTGCAGTCCGAACTGCAAAAGGGATGGAATACCTGGGACACCAGCACCGTCGCCGGAGAAGTCCTCTTGCCTCAGGGACTCGAAATCCGGCTCGGCCTCAAACAAAGTAACACGGTGGGATCTAGTGAATTTCTACCGGCCGCGCTGATCGGCCGCCAGGGCAAGAATGACGAGCAGGTCGTCCCTGGCCCTCATGCCTATGACGGAAGCTACAACGAGCTGAAGATCATCTGGCGCGGCTATCAGGTCCAGCTACAGGCCGCGCACGAAGGCAGTGACCTGGTAATGCTCGTAACCCCACTTGCCAAGCCGCATGATGCCAGCCTGCCCATAACCGCCGTCATCTCCACCGGTCTGTTGTGGAATCGGCCCGGCACGGTGTCCAAGGGCCCCCACGGCGCTGTCGCCACCATGCCTGGGGCAACCATCCCCATCTATTCAACCGGGAAGGAATCCAACGATCCATACGTCCCCGTGATCGGTCCCTACCTGGCCGAAGCATTGGGTGGCCCGATGGGCATTAGCACTGGGACGCGGCGTTCCCTGCTCGAGATTCAGGCGATTGTCGAGCGCCAACGCCTGGCCTATGAGCGGCACATCGCCGCTTCTGGCCAAAACGCAGCCGTACGCGACGCCGTGGAGAGCATCATCGCCTGGGACACCATCTACGAGCCGCATGGCCAGCGCGTAATCACCCCCGTCAGCCGCATCTGGAATTCGAATTGGGGCGGCTATGTGCTCTTTGAATGGGATACGTTCTTCGCCGCGACTATCGCCTCAGTCGGCGATCGCGACCTGGCCTACGCCAATGTGCTCGAAGATCTTGAATGAGGCCACACCAAGCGGTGTGGTGCCTAACTACGGCCGCGCCGGCGGATGGAAGAGTTCCGACCGCTCCGAACCCCCGGTTGGCGCGATCACGGTCCTAGGAATCTACAACCAGTACCACGATCGATGGCTGCTGGAGGACTCCTTCAGTCGGCTTCTCCGCTGGAATCTCTGGTGGGCGCAGCATCGCGATATGCAGGGCTACCTCACGTGGGGCAGCGATCCGCAAAGCAAACCCATCAACCTCGACGATGGTAGTAAGGGAACTATGCAGGGAGCACGATTTGAGTCTGGACTGGACAACAGCCCCATGTACGACGCGCCCTCCTACGATTCTGCGACCCATCAAATGGAACTGGCCGATGTTGGCCTCATGGGTCTTTACATCGCGGACTGCAATGCCCTCACCACCATCGCCGACATACTCGACAAGACAGACGAGGCCAAGGGTCTGCGCCAGCGTGCCGACAAATACCGCGCCTCGCTCTCTACCCTATGGGATGAGAAAAGCGGTATCTATCTGAACAAGGACCTGCGGACCGGGGAGTTGAGCCACCGCCTTTCGCCGACCAACTTCTATCCTCTACTGGCCAAAGCCCCGAGCACACCCCAGGCCGACGAGATGATTCAGAAGCACCTGCTGAACCCTGACGAGTTCTGGGGAGACAGGGTGATTCCCTCCATCTCCCGCAACGATCCCGCATTCGCCGACCAGGATTACTGGCGCGGACGAATCTGGGGTCCCATGAACTATCTCGTCTACCTGGGGCTGAAGAACTACGATTCATCCGTCGCAATCGACGCCAGGAAGCAGCTCGCTAGCAAATCGTTAAACCTGTTCTTGCGGGAGTGGACGGCGAAGGGACATGTCCACGAAAACTACAGCGCCACCATGGACGATAGCGACACCGTGCACAACAGCGACCGCTTCTATCACTGGGGTGCTTTGCTGGGTCTCATGGGATACGAAGAATCGTCCTCTGCTCCCAGGCCAGCCTCCGAGCGATAACGTCGTGTTACGCGCAGGATGTTCGGACCAGATTCAATCCGGGCATCCTGCAACGCTGAGCTCCACCGAGCACCATCCCTTTTCAACCGCGCATCGGTTCGACTTCAAGATCAAGGACAAGGAGGAGCGGAACATCCCGGTTCCGGCCTATCTTCTGGAAAGGCTGAAAACATACTGCGAAAAACACCTCGCTGCGGAGCGTATTCAGATTCAATACAGCACTGTCACGAGTCAGGGTATTAGTAGCGAGAAATGCCGATGTCTTGAGCGATTAGATCTGAGAATCTTGGATTCTCAGACGGAAGCGCGCTGCAGGACTCAGCGCATTGCTTCGCGGACAGTCAGGCGGTGTCCATACATCTGAGAAGGGGACCTCTCAGACTTGAACTGACGCCCAGAGAAATGAAGGTCCCCGCGTCGAGCCTGCCGCATGGCTCGCCACCATGGCCGGATGCAAGGTCGTCATCCATCAGCACCTTGACCAAACACTTACTCTCACCGTCGGAGGACACCGCGTCGGACAATACAACGGGCAAGGAAAACTCTTGACGCCGCTCACCAAAAAACGGGTTAAGGGCGTGGAGAAGATGTGACCGCCTCTACGGTTACTGATTAACTTATGAAACCGGACACTTCATTTGTTACAAAACCCGGCTATTTTCCTTGCTATCGACACTAAAGGGTGGGCTGTGCCCGCCAAAATATCGATCTGCCGTTGTCTGGTCCTCTTCGAGTTTGAACTCCAACTGTTCGAGCTTCAGAACCACCTTCTTGCTCTTCTTGCCAAAGATCATGTGGCAGAACTTCTCGACCATCAGCTTCAGATGTTCGATACGCGTCCCGCGTGAGTCGAGTTCGTAGGCCTGCTCTGACACCATCTGACGCCGCGCATCGAGCTCTGACTCCAGCCGTCGGATCTCCGCATCATGAGCCGCGATCAGCGATTGAATCAGATCGAGCAGAGCTTCGCGATCGAGTGCATCCAGATCCGGCAGAGGTTCGCAATCCATGGACGCAGTATGCCATTACTTCGAGTAGTGCATCCGTGGAAAACCCGCATGAATACATGGGAACCATGATGATCATCAGACCGCTACTTCCGGAGTCCATGTGTGCTCGACTCGTCGCCAATCGATCCCCTCCAGAAGCATCGACAACTGGGCACGACTGAGCTGCACGACTCCACTCTTGACCTTCGGCCAGATGAAGCGTCCGTTGTACCGTGCCCGTGGCCCCGATTGGAGAGTTGCGTTCTGTAGAAGCTTGGAGAGAAAGTCTTCGGTGCCGCGCATCAACGCATCGCTGAGATTCAGCAGGCCAAACGAAATCACGTCGCCCTTTCTCGAAGTAGAGGCACCGTCCGGAGTAACTGCCACTTCAAACAGGTTCCAACTGTGTACCATCGCGTGCGGGTAGAGATAGAGGAGAGAGAGTCTGCAATTGGTCTGTAACCACGTGGAAAATGAGTTTTAACGAAATCTGGAACGGCAGTTCGAGAAAAACATGAGGATAGAGGATAGTATCAGCGGGAAATCCGGTTTGAGGCGATCGCCAAAAGGCGTCCGAGAACAGTTGAAGCTGGTCTGATGTAAGGAGATCGGCAATCTGCAGCGGATGGGTCGATGTGAAGCTTGGGGTCGACTTTCCGGTCTTCAATCCGGACGAAATGAATAAGTTCGTCAGTTCGCGTATCGAATTCGGCTGCATCTGTCGGAGGGTTCAGAATGGCGCTATCCAGAAGTCTACCGCTTTGTGATTCCCATGAATCATCTCCGAAAGTGTCCACCGAAATCGAGTACTACGACCGCTGCAAGGATCATCGCAACGGCACCTAACAGAATTCTCTTTGTACGCCAGGCGGTATTTTGCCATTCGCCCATGAGCAACCCAGCAACTGTTGAAACAATAACTGTGGCTGCAACAAAGAGTGCCCAGCCGACCGAAGTTCCGTAGCTACCCATGGCTGTCGCACCTATGCCGTAGCCAACAAAGGCCGTCATGGAAAGCACCGCGATTGCAACAGAGAGTGCAGACTCCTTTCCGGTCCCAGGAGCTATGAACAGCGCCCAGGTGCAGTTCCGCGTGAGGAGATACGACGTGTAGATCAGGTTCGGGATCAGGCTGGCGGCAAATAGCGGCGCCCACACCGCATATGTGGAGTTCAAGATGCTGGCGCCGTGCTTGATGCTGGCTTGAAGGATGCCATCACTAAAGGCAAAACCGAGATTGATGCTCGATCCCAGAATTCCCGTCACAACACAAATGGCAAAACTCGCCGTGGGACTGAGCTTAACAGTAACTCCTCTCGAAGTGGTGTGCTCGCTTTCGCGCCGCCTGCCTGCGACGCTGTAAAACACAAGGCCCAGAAGAAGAAGCGGAATGCTGGCTAGAAGAGACAGGCTTTGGGAATGAAACAGATCGTGCGGGTGAGACACAAGAAGCGGGATCAGCGCACCGAAGACGCAACTGACGCCGGATACAACTGCGATAGCGACCGATGTTCCCGCCGCGGCGATACCGAGTCCGTATGTGACCTGGCTGATTCCAAGCAGGAGGCCAAAGCCAATGGGTACGAATAACGCTTGAAGCGAAACGCTCGAATACACCTGGCGCAGCTCAGGCACCACGGAAAGGGTAACCGTGCAAATGAGGATTCGCCCAGCGAGCGAGGTCAACAGCCACATGTTCTCCCACTGCAGCTTCCGTATGTATTTCATTGGGAGCGCAAAAACGCCGTTGCAGAAACCGCTCGCGAAGATGAAGACCGTTCCTGAAATAAAGCCATCTGACACGGTTTAGCTCCACGCTCGTAAAATTTCTGGATATCAGGCTTAGATGGTTGCGGTCTCATGCTTCGAGAAAGGGCATACTGCGGAATCTTCCACCTGCCGCACTCCCCAAGAAATCTTAAATCGGCCGTAACCACTAACGCGGGTCTGCGACAAACCTGCTTCGCAGAGCCCTATGCCGAATGCGGGTTGTGCGCTGTGCCGGTGAGGGCTCTCCCCCCGAACCGAGGCATCGAGAGCACTTCCCGTGCCACTCGCAGGGTTTCCTCAACATCCTGGAGCGTGTGCGCGCCAGAAAGAAACCACGTCCCGCGGCCGGTGACATTCACTCCCCGCTCACGCAATAGCGTGGTAAATTGTGTCTGCAAATCCAGTTGACAAAGTGCATATGAGCGATAGTCGGTGACTGCAGTCTGATCGGTGAATGTGGAATGGAATACGGCGGGGAAGCCTTGGATCAACATCGGAACACCTGTTTCCACAGCAATTTCGCGAAGACCTTCCATCAATACTCTTCCCGTGGCGGCAATTCTTGCGTGAACTTGTCCGCCATTGCTTCGTAAAACATTTAGAGTGGCCAGTGAAGCAGCGCAACTAACGCGATTTGAATTGTACGTGCCAGCATGAACAACTCCGGCCGCAAATTGTTCCATCAGAACTCTGCTCCCTGCCAGACAACTAATCGGATAGCCGTTGCCCATTGCCTTGGCAAAGGTTGTCAAATCAGGTACTACATTTAACATTCCACCCGCACCTGCAATCCCCACACGAAACCCCGTGATGACTTCATCGAAGATGAGAACGATGTTGTATCGAGAGCAAAGTTCACGAACTCCTTCAAGGAACCCAGCATGCGGCAAAATAACGGATGTATTGCACATGATGGGTTCCATTATGATGGCGGCAATATGGTCTTTTTCTCTTTCAATCCTTGCGCTAAGCAAATCGAGATTGTTCCACGGCATGGTGATGACCGAGGAAAAGGATTCCTCCAGCTGGCCAAGGCTTTCAGGTAAGGGATTCGGCTCATTGAGATGCCCTAACTTTTCAGTGTCCGGGTGAACACTTACGTCAACATTGTCGAACCAGCCGTGATAATGTCCCTCGAATTTAAGGATCTTCGGTCGTCCCGTGGCAGCGCGGGCACACCGGAGTGCCGCTTGCACGGCCTCAGAGCCCGAGAGCGAAAATCGCACCATCTCCGCATGCGGAACGATTTTGGAAATCGTTTGCGCAAGTTGCAGTTCATCTTCGTGCTGACCGGCATAAAGCTGGCCTTCGTCGAGAGATCGGCTGACCGCCTGGTTTACATCAGGATGGGCATGTCCCAGAATGACTGGTCCCATTCCAAGTGCGTAGTCGATGTATTGATTGCCGTCAACGTCCCACAAATATGCGCCATTCCCTCTTTTAAAAAAAAGAGGGAATGGCTTCATGCCCAACCGCACGTTGCTGTGAACTCCTCCGGGTGCGTGTTTTATGGCCTCTGCATACATTTCCCGCGAACGGGCCACGCCATTTAACCGTGGTTGAATCACCTTGTCTCCTTAAGAACGCTGAACACAATCTGCTGAACCACCTCTCGAAGCCTGGCGACCTTCACCAGCCGGAGATACAGGTGGGGTGAAAGGATGGTCGAAGCAGGCGCGCGCGGTAATCTTTTTACAAAGGATGAGGACTGGCTGGTTCTACGAAGCATCAGCATCGTACATATGGTGGCTACTGAGGGTGTTCCACAGAGATGAACGCATCGTTTCATTATTAACTTCTGAGTCGAGAGTAGGTGGAGAAATTAGCAATGTCAAGACTTTTGTGAATTTACTTGACTTTCAAAGAAGCTTGTCTTAAGGTCTCGTTAATTCAGGATGGAATATGATGTTCCATTCAGAGAAACACGATACACCGAGTGGATTCAAAGCGCCCGTTATCTCTCGTGAAAATTGCCCCCCCCATTTCGGGGCATGTAGCAGAATCCTGCACATTCCCTCGAGCGTGCAAAGGGAATTCTCTCTTCTGCTGGCAACGTCGAACTCGATTTTCTGAATTGGCACAACAGGATGAGACGGATGAATCGGATTACAGAGTGTCTGGCGATGAAGGGCAATCGTGAAATGAACGCGCACAATCTGCTGAGCGAACTGCCTTTAAGGTACCCGGGTCTGAGAAAAATCTGGGCTACACTACGCCTTTGGACGATCAGCAGCCTTGCGATCTGTTTGTTCGCAGAGGCAAACGCTGCGCACGCAGTGAGCGTTGAAGATGCCTATTCACACACCGTCTTCAGCCTGGTGAGGGCGCACCAAGACGGATTACACCGGCTATTAGCCCCTGCCGAAGTGACCGCAAAAGCGCTCATCGCCGGCGGGTCCTTTTATATGGCGGGAGATCAAGGTTGGATTGCCGAGGGGGATGGTCGCGCTGGAGGACTAACGATGGTGCGGCCGCTGCGGGCAAAAGCACCGGCTCCCTCCACGCAGGCGCAGCCGAGCACTCCCGAGCCGGGTACCTGGCTGGAAGCGTCGGCTCTTCCTGCGAAAGGCGACGTGGTGTGGATGGCATACTCCGCGGCGGATTACGCGCAGGATGCCATTATGGCAGCGGAACTAGAGAAGCGGGGCTGTCTTGTTGTGCTATTCGGGCCAAAGCTCCCCGAGGGGGCGCCGCACATCGCCTATTGGGTCGACAGTCTTACTTCCGCTACAGATGATGCGAATCTTACCCGCATGGGGAACATCCTTTCGCTCTGGACGCTCACAGCGGAAGTTACGTCTGCGGCTTCGCGACAGGGCAAGACGTTATCGTTCTTCGAAAGCGATTCAATTGAAGGCGCGCGAGTTCGCAACGGTCTCTACGGCGGCCTCAAGTTTCACGACGGCATTCCGAGCATGTCGTCTATTCCTGCCGAAACGCTTTCGCGGCAATACCTCCAATTCGTCCTGACAATGCTGCATGAGATCAGTGCGCAGGAGCGTTCGAAGATCGACCAGGCCGCTGCGGAACTGAAAAGGCAGGCGGCCGCAGGCCATCCCGCTGTTCTCATGCTCGTCGGGCATATGTTGCCAACTGCAGTGGACCATCACAATCCGCTCTTCCACTACATGAACTTCCCAGCAGAACGCAATGACCTACAGGCGAACCTCCCCAAGAATGGGTACTTCGTTTTCATTGGCTATGTCGGAATTTATCTCGATCTATGGAGGCAAGTCCGGGAAGACGGGGCTAAGGCGCTCTGGATTGCTTCTCCATTGCCAACCGCTGTTGACTTCAACCAGTGGCACGACGTGGTTCTCGACCAGCATTGGCAAATCGGCGACTCCGCGGTAACAGCGCCTGGTTACGACGTCCGAATCCTTCCACCCTCTGGAGTTGCGCAACTATTCATTTACGAAATGTTGATGCATGCAGCCGGCCAATAACTGAACGGAAATCGCGTGAGCGGGAGGCGTCGTGAAGAAGAGGGTTGACAATACGATTCGGCCGCCGCGCCACGCCAAGGAGCCGCAGGATCGGGGCACTGCGGCTGAAGACCAATGTTACTACTCATTGTATTGCTACCTTTGGGATGCCCTCGATCACGGCTTGGATTCTTTTGCGCGCCTGGCTCAGAGTCTTGGCCTGACTCACATTTCTGTTGCCGCAAGTTATCACGGGGGTAAAGCCCTCCTCCCTCATAACAGCGGACAGCACGTCTACTTTATCGAAGACGGTGCAGTATATTTCCGTCCCGCGGCCCGGTTTTTCTCTGGCACGCGAATGCGGCCCCTGGTCAGCCGTCTGGTGAGGAAACGTGACGTTTTTCGGGACCTTGTTGAGAAGTGTCTCGCACGCGGCGTGAAAACAACCGCATGGACCGTTGCGCTGCACAATACCTATCTCGGCACTTCCTATCCAGAGTTCGCGAGTGAGAACGCATTCGGCAACCGATATCTTCACGCACTCTGTCCCTCGCAGTCACAGGTGATCGCATATCTTCGATCCCTCGCGCGGAACCTGGCCGCCTACGATATCGATGCGGTCGAGTTTGAAACTTTCGAGCATATTCCTTTCCGTCATTATGGCTTTCTTGAAAAAGAAGGAATTGCTGTCACTCCCATGGCTTGTCTGCTTTTATCCCTCTGCTTTTGTTCTGCGTGTCGTGCCAAGGCGAAGAACCGGGCGATCGCGGTTCGGCCGCTGCAGAAAGCAGTAACCAGGTGGTTGCAGGAATATTTCGCGGGGAAGAATCGTAGTGTTGCGCCAGTCGAAGAGCAGGCCCAGAATTTATCGGGCCTGGACGACTACCTCCAAATGCGCTTCGATGTGCTTACTGATGCCTTTCAACAAATATCCGGTTTGCTGCACGAACATGGCAAGAGGGTCATCTTTCTGTCCATTGGACAGGAAAGAGACCGAGACTACCTGACAGGTGTTGACTTAAGGCAGATTGCGCAGCATGCGGACGCGATAGAGACCCTCTTCTATGCACGCCGGTCAGAGGATGCTGCACCGTTCATGAAGTCCATGCAGAAAGCGATGGCGATGGACCGCAAGATATCCTTCGCGATTCGTCCGGGATATCCTGACGCAGCTTCCGCGGCGGATGTAGCGACGTTGACAAGAAGTGTTGTCCGGGCTGGTGCGGCCGGTGTCTCTTACTACAACTTCGGTTTGCTCGAAAGTTATCGGATGCCGTGGATTCGCGAAGCGATTCGAGAGGTTCAGAAACGTTCATTCGGCTCAACGGAAACGGCAGGCGAAGGCTCCGGACGGCCAGTGAAGACCGCCGGCTTCGTACGCCCCAACGTTTTACGGAATGCATATTAAGTTTTGGAAGAACTGCTGTTGACGGCTACGTCGGCTGAACTTCAATCGGGTTCGGCGGAAGACATTACAGATTAAGAGGCTGGCAGTCCGGAGAAAAGATCGCTCACATTTGAACACAAAATGATTCCCGGTTCTAAACCGCAAAAGGAGGAACTATGCAAAGGGCACACCTACTTGTCGGACTGGCTTGCTTAATCTTTCTTCCACTTCGGGTCACTGCGCAATTGGCATCTACAACATCATTGGTGGGAACAGTTACGGACTCCTCTGGGGCGGCGGTTGCCAATGCCAAGGTTGTGGCTGTGAACAGCGGGACGAGGTACAGTTACCACGGGATCAGCAACGGACAGGGAGATTACTCGTTTCTTTTTGTTCATGAAGGAACGTACGAGATCACCGCGAGCGCCAACGGCTTCGCCACGACGACTCATTCGAGTGTAGTGATATTGAACAATCAGACGGTCCGCGTCAATTTTGCTCTTCCTGTGGGGGCGGAATCGCAGACGGTGACCGTCACGGACACCCCTCCCCCGATCTCAACTGACGATCCGAGCTTGAGTCAAACCATCGACAATCAACAGGCTTCGACTTTACCCCTGAATGGGCGCGACCCTCTAAAACTGGGAATCACAACGCCCGGAGTTGTGCTGGGCCTGAAGTCCAATATCCCGAGCGCCCCGGGCGAGGATTTCATCGGTGCTGGCGCGCGCGAGGTATCGAACGACATCTCCCTTGATGGCGTGAGCATCATGGATAACCTTATTACCAACGTTAACTTTAAGCCATCGCTCGATGCGGTTGACGAGGTACAGATCGAAACCGGAACTTATCCGGCACAATATGGCGGATATCTCGGCGTTCATATGAATATGACGACAAAGAGCGGCACCAACGAGTTGCATGGCACTGCCTTTGAATACGTGCGCAATGATCTATTCGATGGACGCAATTTCTTCCAAGCTGCGAGCACAGCTAAGATTCCTTATCGGCGAAATCAATTCGGTGCCGAACTCGGCGGCCCCGTAATGATTCCAAAGCTATACAGTGGGAAGGACAAAACATTCTTTATGGTGGATTACGAAGGGTTGCGACAGGTAGAGAGTATCCCGACCCTGGGAACTGTGCTTACCAACAGGATGAGGGCAGGAGATTTTTCTGAGCTTTCCACTCCGATCAGCGACCCTCTGCTGCCTGGTGACCCGACATTTCCCGGAAATGTGATTCCTCAGCAGTATCAGTCTCCGCAGGCAATTGCATTGCTCAACTTCCTGCCATCCCCAACGGGACCCGGTCTGTCGAATAATCTAAACACTTCCGTGGCAAGCAACGATTCGTGGGACCAGACCGTTAACCGGATCGACGAAAACATCAGCGACAAGACGCGGCTCTTCTTCCGAATTGCTTATTTCACAGATTCGCCTTTTTATGGATCGGTCAATCCATATTCAGCCCTGCCTGGACCGAACACAGACCTGAACTTCGTGGTGGGATACACGCAGATTCTAAATTCCGAGATGGTCAACGATTTCCGAATCGGGCGTCAATTGGTGGGAGTCGTATCCGGTGATATTTTCTCCGGCAACCAAGCGCTCATGTCACAGGCGCAGAGCATTGGCATCCCAGGATTTCAGCCTGCGACAACCAGCCTGTACCTCGAAGGGGTTCCCACGGCAAGTATTAGCGGCTATACAGCGATTGCAAGCGGCGATCCGACCGTTCTGCATGACAGCACATTTCAGGTGAACGATACGTTCAGCTACTCACACGGCGCGCACAACATCATGGCAGGATTTGATCTTGCGAAGATCAGAGTCAATCGCACGGCGGTAAATGACCCATTGGGCGCCTTCACATTTACCGGCCAGCTTTCTGGCTCAGCACCTGCCGATTTTATCCTTGGTCTTCCGCAGAGCGATACGACACCGGAACCTGCCTTCGAGGGAGATTTCGGAGAGTGGCGCAATGATGCATTTGTGTTAGACAAATGGAATCTCACACACCGTCTGACTTTGAATCTCGGCTTGCGCTACGAAATCCCGAGCGCGATCAAGACGATCAATGGCAATGCCACTTTGCTGAACGCCAATAATACAGCACTCATTCCCGGAAACGCGCCAGTCCCTGGATTCGTTCTGATCTATCCCATCTGGACGGCGGTCGCTCCGCGCGTTGGATTCGCCTACCGGGCAACTAACAATTGGGTCGTGCGAGGAGGGGTCGGCATTTACTACAACCCGAATCACCTGAACGACGTAACTCTTCTCGATTCGAATCCACCATTTTCTCCCTCCTTTAATTACCAGAACTCGAATTTCTCCTCCCCCAGCGTAACGCTCGCCAACCCCGAACCGTCAACAGCCGCCGCGCCTGCGCCGCCCACAAACGTGGTGACTCTCGGGCAGGACCGGCATATTAAAATCGAGCGAATGAACCAATGGAGTCTAGATGTAGAGAGGTCTCTCTGGAAGGACGCCGGACTTGATGTACAGTATCTCGGCAAATATTCATACGATCTTGACGGATCGTATTACATCAACACACCGCTTCCTGGGCCGGGAGCGGTGCAAACGCGGCGACCAAACCAACTCTGGGGTTCGATTCGCAACATCAACAATCACGAAGCGGCAAACTACAACGCAATGAACGTGGTCATGACTCAGCGACTGAATCACGGCGCGACACTTCTTGTCTCATACGTGTGGGCGCACTCGCTCGACGAGGGCCCCGATTCGAATAGTACGCAGCCGATGGATCCGTATGACCTGCACCTCGATTACTCAAGCTCGAATTGGGACATCCGGAGCCGGTTTGTTGCGGACTTTTCGTATGCCATTCCGTTCTTTCACGACGCGAGAAACACGTTCGCTCGCTACGCCCTTGGCGGATGGAGCGTAAACGGAATTGTGACGGCGCAGACAGGAATGCCCTTCAATGTGACGATACCGGGCGATGTTGCCAATATCGGTATAACTGGCGTCCAACGTCCAAACGTTGTGGGGACGCCCTCCGAGGATTGCGGCACGAGCCACCTCACCGGGTGTATTGCTTCATCGCCTTTTGCAAATCCGGCGGCATACACGTTTGGCGACGCGTCACGGAATATTCTGAATGGACCGGGCTATGAGAATTTCGATGGGTCGATCTTCAAGGAGTTTCCAATTCACGAGCGAGCTCACTTCCAGTTCCGTGCGGAGTTCTTCAATGCGTTTAACACGCCATCATTCGCGGAGCCAAATGCTGTATATGGCACTTCGGCCTTCGGCACGCTCACGTCGACAAGCAATAACAATCGCGAGATCCAGTTTGCAGGGAAAATCAACTTCTAACAAACTCGACTGAGCTGTCGATGGAGGCAGAATGAAGCCTGAAGAATTTCTTCCGGATCGATTCGATCGCGGTAGAAAATATGAGTTCTATCTTGAGCTTGGTGAGAAGGCGGCCAACGTGAACTTGCCGGTTCTGCTTGCCCGAGGTAGCACCTCTGGCAAGCGCCTGGTGGTTACAGCAGGCGTTCATGGTGACGAGTACGAAGGCGTTCGAACCATCTTTGATGTCTACGCGAAGGTTGATCCAGCGAAAATGTGCGGTGATCTATTGTGTGTTCCAGTGTCGAATCCGCCGGCATTCTGGAATGTCACGCGTGAGAGTCCACTGGATGGCGGAAATCTGGCGCGTGCATTTCCGGGCGTTCTTGGCGCTGGAGTGACTGCGGCCATTGCCCACTTCATGGGGCCCGCAATTATCCGACACGCCGACCTCTATATCGATCTTCATAGTGGAGGGATTAGCTGGCTCTATCCTACGATGATCGGTTACTCATCAAAGGATGAGCGATCTCAGAAAGCAGCGGAAGCCTTCGGTGCAGCGGTGATGTGGGGACATTCCTCGACTGCGGCAGGGAGGACCATCAGTTTTGCCGAAGAGCAAGGCATTCCCTGGCTGTATACGGAGGCACACGGAGCGGGGCGGATTGACCCTGAGGACCTGAAAGTGTTTGTTCGAGGCGTTACGAATCTCCTGGTCCTCCTGAATATCGTTGATGGTGCGATCGAAACTTCGAAAGTCGAGCATCACTTGTTCGGTAGCGGAGATTTGGATGCGGGGATCAGCGCTACCCACTCTGGATTTGTTGTGACCAATGCAAAACTCTTTCAAAAGGTGAGTGAGGGTGAATTGCTGGGGCGACTCTGTAACCTTCTAGGTGAAACGATTGAAGAATTCCACGCTCCGCAAGATGGGGTGCTGGGTGTGGTGCGGGGACTTCCGGTGGCGGAGCCAGGTGACACTGTTTTTGTTGTGACCGGGGCGGCCACGGATAGTGAAGCCCGCGCGTAGGCGGAATCAATGTATAACCAGCCTGGGGAATCAATGAAGAGACATCACGAAGCAGCGCGATTGGCGATTGTGATCGCAATGACCCTAACCGCTCCGGCACTCCATGCAATCGTGCAAGATCATGGGCACCACCGAGGGTTTTTTATTTACATAGGAACCTATGGAAGCAAGACAAAGGGCATTTACGCCTATCGTACTGATGAGCACATGGAAAACTCGGTGCCGCTGGGCTTGGTAGCCCAGACGAGAAATCCATTTTTCCTCGTAGCGTCTCCCGATCATCGCTATTTATACGCAACGAACATGGGGCATAGTTTTAAAGGACAGGTAAGCGGATCGCTGAGTGCATTCGCGATCGATAAGCAAACCGGAAAGTTAAGGGCAATCGATGAGGTAGCATCCGACGGGTGCAGATCCCGCCTATCTCTCATTCGACAAGTCCGACAGGTTTGCGCTCGTTGCGAATTACACGAGCGGAAATGTCGCAGTGTTTTCTCTGCGGCCTGACGGTGGCGTCGGCGACATGGTCAGCTCTGATCAGCGCAGTGGAACCGGTGCGGATCCGAAACGGCAGACCGGTCCGCACCCCCATTCGATCTGCGTTTCGGCCGACAACCGATACATTCTCTCGGCCGATCTTGGTCTCGACAAGATCATCGTGTACCGCTTCAATTCGAAGACAGGAGCAGATAACGCCTGCTGCCGGAAGATGATGGGAGAACCTCTCCCGGATCGGGGCCCAGGCATTTTGTTTTTTCGCGGAACGGCAAATTTGTCTACGTCGCCGACGAAATAGGTTCTACGATAACGGACCTTCTCCTATAATACGAAAACGGGCGTTCTACGCAAGCTGCGGAGAGATCTCGACACGACCGAGAGGGGCGACAGTTGCTAATACCGACGCGGAGATACAGATTGCTAGCTCCGGCAAGTATATTTACGCGTCAAACCGGGGAGACGATACGATCGCAGTGTTTGCCGTGAACGAAAAAGACGGTGCAATTACTCCGATTGAGTACGAGCCAGCCGGTGGAAAGATCCCTGGAATGATCGCTCTCGATCCGGGCGGATCTTACTGCTTTCTGCAAACAAAGGCTCCGACAATATTACGATCTTTCGCGTGAATCAGTCGACCGGGAAACTCACTCTAATCGGGCAGCCCCTGGACGCTCCCGATCCGGCTTACGTGTTGATCCTTCCGATTGCAAAGTAAAGGGCAAGTTCTGGCCTCAGGTGCAGGCCCCGGGCAATCTGCTAGGCCGGTGGAATCAGTAAAGGCTGAGACCGATCGCTTCACCCGGATCTTCGAAAGGAAATAACGGGCGGCGACGATGCCGATAGGTAGAACTGCGACATGTCTGCCGACGTGGTGCCGGGTGTGTTGGCACGAATGAATGTATTACACACTTCGGCGTACGCAGCAACAGGAGCGTGCACCCCTTTCGCCACCAGGATCTGAAAGGCCGACGGATCAAGCCCGCAAGAGGATCAACTGGATAAGACTTACAGGAAATGTGCGAAGCGAAGTGAGCATCACTGTCAAGCCGTTTTCGGTGAGCACTACTGCAGTTTTACCCATGTCGAAGTCGCTCTTGGCGCCGTGCCGCGCACGCGGCTCAGAGAATCTTCCTTCGTGCAGACTGACGACTGTGACGGATGTCAGTGACAGGATCGCCGTGGTGACGATCGGTCTTGCCGCCCATGCTCAGCGTGAGCGTTGAGCCGACTCCTGCATTCCACGCGGCGTCTACAGATTCGGAATCGCGCAAGCATACAAAAGCAGCGTGAATTCTACGCCGATGCAATTCGGCGAGCACAAATGTCGCGTCTGCCGGGCCACCGCCGCCAACGTTATCACCCATATCCAGCAAACACACAGGGCCGCTCGCCAAAAGAGCCTGGTCTATCGCCTGGTTAACATCGATCAGCTTTCCGACAAAATCCTCGCGACGCTTATAGAAGGTACGCGCCCATTCCTCGGCAAGCTTCTGTGCGCAATCCCGATTTTTGTCGGTAACGACGATAAGAGCGGATCCCATCTCGTTGACATCCGCATAGGGAAATCCCAGGATGACGCTCGTCGTAAGAACTCCAGGCTGAGCATTCAATGATTCGCTCTGCGCATAAAGGCTTCTGCAGGGCTCAACTTGAGGGGATTGTCTTTCAATATTGATGGCGACCGGGGGATACGCCGCGGCGACCACGGGATGCACTTCGCCCCGCAATGTTCGAACCAACAACTCCGCTGCGTGAACTCCGCACTGATATTGATCAATGTGCGGATTGGTCCGGTAAGCAATGAGGGCGTTGCACGCACTGACCATCGCTGGAGTGATATTTGCATGAGGGTCGAGTGTGGCAATAATCGGTGTCTCAGCGCCGGCGAATTTGCGAAGCTCTGTGAGCCAATAGCCGTCGAAGTCGGGGATACCATCTGCCACTGCGGCGCCATGTGGCGCGACAAGATAACCGTCGACTTTACCCGCGCGCTCGGCCTCGAGAAAGAGGCGCCTTTGTAGTTCCGCAGCTGTTTCTCTGGTAATGGGGCCGCTCGGCGCGGCACAGGCCATAAAGATGTAGACCGGGTCAATGTTTGAATTGCGCACAGTATCAATAAAGCCGCTGACTTCGTGATGCTTCCATTTGAAGTCGCCTTTGAATTGTGCACCGCTGAGCAACAAGATCTGCTCAAAATCAGCGAGAGTCGTGGGAGTAGTTGCAAACGTATTCGACTCGTGAGCGAGGCCAATAATCCCAACTCGCACGCCCTACTCCTCTCCGCGATATGCGACGACGTCGATCTCGAATTTGATACGAGAACCGAGACAATTGACGAGCGTAGTCCGTGCAGGAAATGGAGACTCGAAGTATTTCACGTAAAGCCGGTTGTATTCCGTGAGATCGGAGTCCGCAGCAAGGTAGCAACGGCATTGCACGACATCCCGCAGGGTCAGGCCAACATGGGCGAGAATCTTCGCCACATTCTGAATGGAACGGTCCATTTCATTATCGAACGTACCGCTCACGATGTCTCCGCTCTCATTAACTGACGCCTGGCCCGAAACGAAGATGAATTGTCCTGCTGCAAAGGCAGGAGAGAAAGGCAAGGAGCTCTTTGGTATATTGTTAGAAGTTACAGGCCGCGCCTTCATCGGAGAGGAGTCCTTTGTTTAGGTATGTTCCGTTGCGCGGAACGTAGATAGAGAATAATGGAACTATCCGCAATCGTCAAGGTATTTCGCTTGTTAGAGGAGCTCGGCGCGAGCGAATCCAATGTTCCGCTGTCAACGCTTGCGCGCGCGTCAGGAATTCCGAAAGCTACGGCGCATCGAGTTCTCCGGCAGCTTTGTGATATCGGCTATGTGGAACGAGAAGATGGCGGAGCCTACCGTCTGACATCGAAGATTCAGCAGTTGTGTGCACCACCCGTCGCGAGGCGCCTTCTGGCCGCAGCGGAACTTCCTCTCGAAGAGCTTCACCGGCAATTGGGAGAAACGGTCAACCTCGCAATCTTGCACAATGCCGAAGTAGTCTATTTGCGGGTTCTTGAAACGACGCAGTCTTTGCGACGTGTTGCAGAGGCGAATTCTATTGATCCGTTTCACTGCACGGCATTAGGCAGAGCAATTGTTTCTCACCTGTCCAAGGAATCGATCGACGAGCTTATGGGGCGCGAGCCAAAGCTTAAGAAGCTTACTACGGAAACGGTTGTGGACCCCCAGCGGTTAATGGAGATATTGGACGACGCGCGCCGCCTCGGCTATGCAGTGGAACGCGATGAGACGGACATTGGGGTTACTTGCATCGGCGCGCCGATCTGCCCCGAGGGCCGTGTCGTAGGTGCAGTAAGTGTCAGTGCGCCTTCGGCCCGACTGCGTGGAGGACTCGAGAATAAGGCCATTCGCGCGGTTAAGCAGACTGCTGCTACGATTACCTCCAAACTTTCCGAAATGAATTCCTGAACAGAAAGATTTTCTGCTCTCCGAACGAAGTGCAAGTGCTGGCAGAGCGGCGGAGGATTCACTGCAACACCGAGAAGCCTCAATCGTCTTCGGGCTATCGACCTCCAGCACCGATGGCTCGGCAAACCGATACTTGCCTGGGGCATGGAAAAGTGGAAGCAAACGACGCTTATAGCTTTTCTCGCCCCGGACTCACGGGATGTCGGGGGTGGGAGCTTAGAGCCCATCGGCTGGCAGCTAAGGCGGGTACCGTTCCCTCCGCGCCACTGATTGTCCCTGAGGTTCCCGTTACGGTAACGGTATAGGTTCCCGGTGTAGTGCCTGACTTCCCTCCGCCATCATCTCCACCACCGCCACTGTCCCCACCTCCACCACCACAGCCGATCGCGCCAAAGGTAGCGATTAGAGCCAGTACACCAAGGATCGTGAGCCAGTTACGACGACGCCGCGGAATGCCGATTAGCACCATGCACGCCAGCGAACCGGTGCGTCAGTTTAGACGAGCTTTCGCGCTTTGGCGCGTTCGCCGTGTTCGAAGGCGTCTACGAAGGGCTCAAGTTCTTCGTCACTCATGCCCATGCTCTTTCCCGTCTTGCGCCAGTCATTCACGGCCTGTATAACGCCCCCCAGAATCTCTTTGGCCCGTGTGGGAATGATGCGGAAATAAGCAATCACGGACATTAAAGCGTCGATCGTCATTTCCGGACCTGCGCTCTCTGATATCCACGTCTTCAATTCACGCACCCGCTCGGGTGAAGGATTGATGTCAAAGGCGGGTGACAACCGCCAGAATTCCCTATCTACATGCAGGAAGCCGTGATTGCGCAGGTGGTCGTCCACATTCGTAATCAGGATCGAAAAGGCCATTCGTCGCCACAACTCTTCAATGTCGGCCTGTGTGTTGGCCCCGTGTACGCGGATTGCGTCCACGATTTCGGTGTAAGTATGTTCGCCGGGCTCGGTCACCTCGACGCCCAGCATCGTCGCGGCCGAGACATACATGAAGCGCTGCCCGTTGGCTTGCCGGTCGAAGCGGCGAATCAGTGCCACCGGCAAACCGGTGCTCTGGACAATACGTGCCGCGGCGGCATGGATCCCGGCCTTTCTGGCAAGCGTCAGAGCGAGCACTTCTCCCTTGGTTACGGCGCGCTCGTCTCCGATGCTGGGAAATTTGCCAATGCTCAGCGCGCCGTCATCGTCAATGACCGTGCATTTCGGGCGCATACCGCCAAGCGATGTGCCTCGGCCGCGTAAGTATGCAAGGTCTGCCGCAGTCTCCTTGTTCGCCTCGAAAGCGTGTGACGCGCTGAGCAAGGCCCCGAGCTCGATCAGTGGCGGAGCTGTTCGGCGGCCTTCTTCCTGAGCGCGCTGGAACACGCCGTCTTCATCGCGAAAACGAAGAGCGCCGACACGGCTGAAATCATCCGCGGCCAGCAAATAATCAAGAGCGTTGAGCGGCTGTGCCTCTTCTTCCTTTCCTTCACGGCGCAATTCCTGTCTTCGTTTGTTGTGATCGCGCGTGATCACACGCTTTGCCCATCCATCAGGCTCGGTGTCAGCTACCGCGGCGTGGAATAAGGAACCTTCAGCTGACTTGCGATGAAAAAGTGGCCCTGCCTGAAGTGGAAGCGTTGGGCCCAGAGCGAAACGCGCGGGATCGCCGAGCCAGCCCGCGTCATACTCGAAGGCGGCGTTTTCACGATGGCCTTGCAGGTCGTAATGCAGCGTGCCGGCCTGCGGCCCATCGCCGAGCAGCACGTCTATGTTCCGTTTCACGGTCGTGGTACCTGCGCTTTCTTCATGCGCACGCGTTTTGGCAGTCGTGACTCATCGAGAAGAAGACCGGTGTCGTCGCGGCTCACATCGATGAGAGTGCCAAGCGGATTACCAAAGCCCAAGACAAAAAGCGCCATCGCGTATACGCCGAGGCCGACTTTTGGATCGCCCTTCTCTGCGCGAAGATAGGTATTCTTGGAGACGCCCATCCGCTCGGCGACGGCAATGCTCGTGAGTCCTCGTTTCCGCCGCGCCGTCGCAAGGTCGCGACCGAAGCTGGCCAGGGATCTCTTGACGGTAGGGGGCAGGACATCCGACACACCCGATCTCATATCAACAGCTGCATATATAAAGCCTTAACGCAGTATAGACACCAATATATAGGACTTTATTTAAACTGTCTAGCAGTGGGCGCTGGATTGAGAAAAGCGATCAAATCTTTCTCAATTACACCATCCATGCAGCCCTGATCTAATGTTTCTTCGCCTTGCGCCGGACAGGCTGCAGGCGCTTCCGACCGGCGCCTAGAGGGTTTCATTCTCGCAGCGCGAGCGGCGTTTGGGATGGTGCCAAACATCCTTGTGTACACGGAGGCGGAGGCTGAGCAGATCAAGTTTCAACAGAAAGAACTGGATCCACACACCTGCGGCTAGCTAGCGCCCGATGTTGACCAGGTATGTCGGGGCTGTTCAGCGCCGGCATGACGCTGTTCATCACCGGGTTGATGAGGCTGGCGCTGGCGAGGGATGCTCGTCGTGCAAATGTAGTTGAGCCTGCTGTGCGGTCCGACATTGGGGTCCCCAACCCGACCTCTACCGGCGTGACGCCGTTCCTGACCGGAGTCGTGAGGCTCATGCTGACCAGCTGAGCCCTACAATGCAGTCCGACGTTGCGGGGATCTCCAGCTCGCTCGCTTGGGCGGAAGGATGATCGGGTGACCTACATCACCATCAAAAAGGTGAATCGAAGAACCAAAGCCTATGGCCGAACTCGTAAGACAGTTTTGACAAGGGGGATGGTCCTCCATCCTTATATATAGGTTGAGCCCGCGGTCAAACCCGGACCGACCGGATATCGGTGTGGCAGGTGTATGAGTGGATCGTGCACCGTCCCCTCTCAGAAGGCGCCGTGCTCCATTTTACCTATAAGTTCGAGCACCTCATTTTGCCTGCCAGCGGCACAGGCGTCCAACGGGGTTCTTCCTCTGAGCGGGGGAGATGGGGTTAAGCACCAGCGGACAAGAGCAGAGCGCTTTCCAAACAGGTCTGAAGCCGCCCCGTATACATCTGCTGGAACATAGGTCTCAACCAGCGCGTTTTGGAGTGCTTCGGCCATAGGTCTCGCCCATGATATTGGGATTTTCACGTCCAGTCTCCTCATCTGAGGATGCTCTGAACTGGACATCGTGCAGTTCAAGCTGAAGACTCCTGCCATCTCGAGAGAGTTGCCATCCGGTTCGAGAGTGGGACTTCGGTCGAACGCCTGATTTGGCGATACCGGAGCGATGCACAGCATAGTTTGCTTTGTCGCAGCCACTCATGTGCGCCTCCTTTCCTTGCTGTTACGAGCAACTGCTCCACATGCCTCCGATTCCGCGTACTCTGCGCGATGTCTTCGCCCTCGGTCGCAACGCTAGGCGCATCCTGCGAGCTCAAGCCACTAGGGGTGGCGGCGACATGCTCAGCAACGTTGCGTTCCGCGGTATCTCCACGCGGTCTTCCAAAGGCCTTCTCAGCCGGTTGACTAGCGGCCGTTAACAAGCTCCGCCGCTGGTCGTACGTATCCATATCCCTGCCTGTCACTTTCGGAGGCATCCCTAGCTCGTGTGTGATGAGTGATTCCAGAATGTCGATGTGACTAACCAGAGCGCGGATCGCAACATTCAGAGCGGTTGCGTGCGCGCCTTCGGAGATATTCCGCACCCGAATGAGCCGACCTTCCAGAGCCTCAAGCGCTTGCAAATTTTCAATATCCTCGGCGTAGTGGTGGACTTCGGTCCCGACATTCGATGCTTCGTCATCTTCCAGATCGATTTCGGAACTAATTCCCGCCTGTGATTGCAGCCAATCGCCATTAATGCGGCGACCTTTGCGCTTGCGCCTTATGAGGATGACGCCGCTTGGCTCTCGGTGAATTGTTAGGCCAGGATTAGCGGCGCACAACCCTGCGAACTCCGCGTCAGTCAGAGGCGGATTGATAGTCAGTCTGCGCAGATTGGCCATGTCTAGCTCCACAATGCGAAGGGTGCCGATGCTCAAATCGACGTTTGCCGCGCGATCAGTTCTGCACTTTATTCGACCCGTA
>CAVUXX010000005.1:0-242600 GCA_963745555.1 uncultured Acidobacteriaceae bacterium
GCGAGTGGAGTTCCGAAGCATTGGCCGTGGCCGCTCAAGCCAAGGTGCTTTCGGGCAGCAAACTCGAACAGCTTGTAATGCGCCTCCAGCGCCTTACCGGGCGTCCCAAGGAGGCATGCTGGCGCTTGGTCATCCAGCACGGGATCAAGGGACGGAAGGATCATCGACGATGGACGGAGTCAGAAATGGAGATCGTCCGGGAGGAACTGGTGAAGCGATCTATTGAAGAGGTGGCGAAAAAAATCGATCGAACACCAAAGGCGATCCGCAACATGCTCAGGAGGAACCAACTCAGCCTGCGAGAAATCCGATGCGATTTGTTCTCGGTAGAAAGTCTGGCCAGCGCGCTTCATGTTCGCAAGGCAGAGGTCGTCTTCTGGATTCAACAGAACTGGCTGCAGGCTTCAGTCGCCACTCAAGGCAAGCGGCGTTTCTACATCATCACTCCCGAAGCGCTCAAGGTCCTTTACAAGCACCATCACGCGGATCTCACGAATCGCGGCATTCGGAACCAGGCGTTATTTGAGGCTTACGTTGAATACTGCTTCGTCCCCAAACACACGGTTGGGGAGCAACTGCTAGTCGTCCGGCGAGACAAACGTGAACGGGCGGCTTTCGCGGCGTTGGGTGACCAGGCTACTGATAACGAAGAGGAGGACGATAGCGATGAGATCGATTCGGACATGGACGGGCGGTATCGCATCGAGATGGCGGAGGTGGGTGGCTCAGAGGGAGACCCGGGAAAGCGGGACGCATGAGATTTGCCCGCGCTGTGGCGCCCCGATTCCTTCGTCCCGAATGTCGTTGCGTGAGATGGCTGTGTCGGCCCTTTGCGGGAGCCTCTTGCTTTCGATCCTCATTGCGGCGTTTCTGATAGCCGAACCGTGGTTAGAGGATGCAGGCCACCGATTCGTTGATCGAATGGTCTGGCACGAGCCGCTCGACAGTTGGAATCTGTGAGCGGTTCGTTCACGACCTTGCTGTCGGCCGGCCTAGTTCCGCCTTATTCGGGTTCCCGTCCTCGGGCTTTGGCGCTGCGGGGAGGACCGATTCGCGGAAAGCTCCACGTGCGATATGTCGAAGAGCGACTCCGCCTGTTCTCGTCACTTGAGATTTTTCACCGGTTTATCTTCAGTGCGCTCAAAAAAATCGGCTTGACCCTGTAGACACCTACAGGGTTTAGGCTGGAGTCATGGACGGACTGACAAGAGGCCAGCTCGCGCAGCGCGCCGAGATCAACCTGGAAACCGTGCGCTTTTACGAGCAGGAAGGGCTGCTTGCTCCGCCATCGAGGACCGCATCTGGTTACAGAAAATTCGAGGAATCGGTGGTCGATCGCCTCGCATTTGTGAAACGAGCCAAGGCCCTGGGGTTTTCTCTCGGAGAGATTCGCGAACTTCTCGCCATTCAGGACGGGCACGCGGACGTGTGCGTGGAAGTGCGGGATCTTGTACAGAACAAGCTGGCGATCGTCCGCGACAAGAAGGCGGAGCTCGAGAAACTGGAAGGTCAACTGAGCGCTGCTCTTCGCAAGTGCAATCGTGCCTTGAAACGGGAACGGCCAAAGCAAAATCTGAAGTCGTGTCCAGTCCTTAATGAGATAGCGGGCTCCAATGGACGCAAGGGAGATTGAGGAGTTTTATGTCCGCAAAAAACTGCGAAACAAACGACCTGGTACGTGGATGGAGCGCGGTGGTGCTCTGGGGTCTCCCGGTGATCGCCCTGGTGGTGGGTTCGTACTTTCCACGGGTGAGACTCGAACTCTGGCTGCCCGCGCTCCTGGTGATGGGTGTGGCCTGCCTTCGAAACGCAGCGCGATGCGGGCGAGTGCACTGTTACGTAACGGGGCCGCTTTCACTGCTGGCAGCAGTATATGTCACACTATCGGCTTTCAACATCGTGCCGATGCAACCGGGCATGTTCCTGAACATCATCCTCGGCGTTGCGGTTCTCGCATGTCTGGCAGAAATCCCTTTCGGCAGATACAGAAAGACGGTTTAGGAAGGATCGGCTCATAAACCATGCACTCATACGTCTCGCCAATGCAGATTGAGGTTCTCTACTTCGAGGACTGCCCTAATCATCTACCGACGGTGGAGAGAATCAACACAGTTTTGCGCGAAGAAGGGTGCACCGCCGACGTGCGAGAAGTTTTGATACCGGATGCTTCGACCGCCGAACGTGTGAAGTTCCTTGGCTCACCAACTGTCCGCGTGAACGGCATCGACATCGAACCAGCGGCCAGGGATCAGCGGGATTTCGGGTTGATGTGCAGACGATACGCAAGCGGAGCGCCATCGCACGAACTCATCCGCGCCGCAGTCCAGTCCGCATCGAACAAGGGAGGTCGAGAGCAATGAAGGAGGTTCCTGTTGTGGTGGGTTCATCGCTCGGTGCGATTGCTTCGGGATTAGTGGCAACCGCGACCTCCTTCTGTTGCGCTGGCCCCGCGGTGATTGCGATCCTCGGAACGAGTGGCGTGGTGGTGGCTGCAAGGCTTGCGCCCTATCGGCCATACTTCATCGTCGGGTCTGTTCTGCTCTTAGGGCTGGGCTTTTGGCTGGCATATCGTCCCAGAGGCGAATGCATCGGGAAGACTTGCACCACCACCGGCGCGAAGATCACGCGCGCCGTTCTGTGGATCGCTGCTCTGATCACGGGAGCAGCTATCCTGCTTCCGAACTTCGTAGGGGGTTAGTCATGAGGGGATCAGTATTAATTCCTGCAGCGATGCTCCTTCTCACCACGACCGCCTGCAACCGCGCGGGAACGGAGAGATCGTATGCCGTCGTTGGCGACTCGGTAGCTGCGGTGAGGGCGGCTTTCAATGCAGATGCCGGCAAAGTGAGAGTGCTGATGGTGGTCTCGCCGACATGCGGCGCTTGTCTGCACGGCGCCTCTGAGGTCTCTGAACAGGTAGCAGGGATCAACCAAGGCAAGACCGTTCAGCTCTACGTGCTGTGGGTTCCGCGGAGGGGCGGGCGCGAAAAAGATGTGCCCGCCGCGACGCGCGTCGTAGCAGACAGTTCGGCGCACGAGTTCTGGGACGGCAATGATCTTCTGGGCATCGATTACAAGCAAGTGCTCGGGTGGCGGGGCAATGCCTGGGACGTTTACATGCTGTATGGGCCCAAGGCACAGTGGAACGGGGATCTGCCCCCGGCCCCGGACTTCTTCATGCACCAGACCTCGGAGAAAGGTCCGCAATTGGATGCCGACGAGTTCGGAAAAAGAGTGAAACAACTCTTGTAGATGCGGACCTCGGCGATCGGACCATCGCGGGTGTGCGCCGTTTGGAGCTTTCGTCGCAAATACAATGAAAACCATGCAGGCAGAACTCAACTCGCTGAGGCAGACATCGCCCATTCTTGACGCTGTTCATTCTGGCGGGAGTTGTCCTCCTGATTTCGCTAGGAACCCTACGAGCCAGAGTCCGGCCCGAAACGAGTTGCGCCGGTATCGGCATTACGATGGCGGCTTTAATCGTGATGCCTTTCCTCGCCTGGGGTAAAAGAAGAACTGCTCATTCCATCAACAACCGGGCCCTCGCTGCGGATGCCGTGCAATCGGCGACCTGCGCGTATCTTGCTGCGATCACGCTCTTTGGGCTCGCTCTGAATGCGTTGTGGCACTTCCGCTGGGCCGATCCGGTGGCGGCTCTCGTTGCGATTCCGGTTCTTGTCGTCGAGGGAAGACGTTCCCTCAAAGGTGAACCTTGCGGCTGCGGTGGAGTATGCTGAAATTGCGGTGAATCGTTCTCGCCAACTCGGAGCTTTGGTGTTGCTGCTGGTCTGGTCGCTCGTGCCTGCAATGGCATGCACGTTACCGGACGCCCAGATGACGCCGGCTGAGCGCGCCTGCTGCGTTCAGATGCAGCGCAATTGCGGCGGTATGGATACGCCTGCCTCGCATCCTTGCTGCCAAAAGCAAGTGCGGACGGAGCAGAACGCGGTGGTCCAAAAGGTCCAACGCGCCGCGCATCCCATCGTGATGCAGATCGCGCCAGGGGCACAAATGGCGATTCCTGTTTCTCTCCCACGCGGGCGGCGCACGCTGAATGTCTCCCCGCCGCTATCGCCACCTTCCACGGTCACCATCCTCAGAATCTAATACCTCTCTTCTCAGGTCATATTGCGCGGCTTGTGCGATAGACGCATTTGCACGTCTGCGCGATCCTTCCGACTGATTTCACAAATGGAGAGTTCCTATGAAGGGAATCTTATGGCGCGCGTCCGCGCTCGCCCTTGCCTTTGCGCTGACCGCATCGGCACAGGAGGCAACGCTGCTGCCGCAGCTGATCCAGCAAGTGCAGGCCAATAACAGCAGCATTGCCGCAGCCGATCATGGCGCGCGCGCAGCGCGAATGGTCGCCCCGCAGAAGGCGGCGCTGCCCGATCCGACCTTTACCTATCAGCAGTTCAGCGTCGGCAGCCCCAAGCCGTTCGCCGGCTACACGAACAGCAACTTCGCCTATATCGGCATCGGCGCTTCGCAGGAGCTTCCGTATTCGGGAAAACTGCGCTTACGAGCGGAGGTTGCGGAACGCGATGCCGACACAAGGGCGGCAGAAGCCGATGCCGTAGGCTCCGACGTGGTGGAGGCGGTGAAGCTCGACTACCTGCAGCTTGCCTATCTCCAGCAAACACTTTCCGTGCTCATCGAGAACCAGAATGTCCTCGACCAGATGATTCAGGACGCTACGGCGCGATACAAGGTCGGTCAGGGGATGCAGCAGGACATCCTCCAGGCCCAGATTGAACGCACCAATCTGCTGCGCGAGCTGACCATGCACCATCAGGAGATGGGGACGTTCCAGGCACATCTGAAGGGCCTGCTTCATCGCGACCAGGGCTCGCCGGACATTGTTGCGGAGGACCTGACCGAAACTCCTCTGCGTTTGACCGCCCCGGAATTGCTGGCCCTGATTCACAAGCAGAATCCCGAAATACAGATTGATGCCAGCGCGGTTCGCAAACAGGACGCGCAACTGGCGTCGGCCAAGCGCGAAGGCAAGCCGGACTTCGAGTTGGGCTATATGTACCAGAACACCGACCGCAAATACCGCGACTACTACATGCTGACCTTCAATGTCCGTCTGCCGCGCAGGAAGCGCGTGGATGCGGAGGTTGGCGAAGCTACGGAGATGCTGGCGGAGTCAAAACAGACCCTTGATGCCCATCTGCAACAACAGCTCGCGGCAGACCCAACAGGAATACGTGAAAGCAACGAGCGACGCGGATCTGCTGAAGGAGTATCGCGAAGGTCTCATTCCTCAGTCGGAGGCCGCGTACCGCGCGACCCTGAGCGCCTACGGATCAAACAAAGAGCAATTCTCCCATGTGCTCGAATCCTTCACGAGCGTTCTGGAGATGAGGCTCGCCTATGCCGAGACACTCGAAGAGCATGAAACGGCGCTGGCCCACCTTGAAACCCTGACAGGAGCGACACTGCGATGAACAAATATATCGTTCGCACCTCTTTGGTCTGGATGGCGCTGTTGCTAATTCTTGGCGCCGCGTTCTTCTATCGCTTCCGTTTGCGGTCGCCCGCTCCTTCAATGCCAGAGAACGCAGGAACCCAGCCCGTTGCATCCGGCCCGCCTGCCGCTCCAAGCGAGACAGCGTCGCCAAAACCCATGCAAATGGCAGACGCCCCGCTCGTTCCGGTCGAGCTTTCGCCGGAACGAATGCAGAGCATTGGCGTCACCGTCGGCACCGTCGAATACAGACAGCTCAATGACGACATTCGCGCTACAGGAACCGTGGCGATCGACGAGCGGCTGGTTTCCTATGTCCAGACACGCTTTCCTGGCTACATCCGCAAAGTGTTCGCGAATGCGACCTACCAGTACGTCCAGAAAGGCCAGCCGCTCTTTACGATTTACAGTCCTGACCTGGTCGCTACCCAACAGGAATTTCTGCTGGCGCAGCAGAATGAGAAGGCGCTCGTCGCCAGCACGGTGAGTGGCGTTGCCTCCGGCGCGGCGTCGCTTTCGGATGCAGCGGAACAGCGGTTGGAGCAGTGGGACGTTCCCGCGACAGAGCTGGAGAAGCTGAAGCTGACTGGCAAACCGGTCACCGACCTTGTCTTCAACTCACCCGCCTCCGGCTACATCACCGAATACAACGCTCTTCCGAATATGTACGTAGAACCGGCGACCCGTCTCTATACCGTTGCCAATCTTTCGCAGGTGTGGGTGCTTGCCCAGGTTTTTCAGGACGACGTTGGCCGCATCCGGCCTGGCAATACAGCACAGATCACGGTGGATGCTTACCCAGGACGCGTGTTCTCCGGGCGCATTGAGGAGATTCTACCGCAGGTAGACCTCGCAACCCGCACCGTCAACGTCCGGCTTGCCATCGGCAACCCGTCGCTCAAGCTGAAACCAGGCATGTTCGTGAACGTCGATCTGAAGACAAGCCTGGGCAGGCAGCTTGTCATACCGGCATCGGCGGTCTTGCAGTCGGGAACGCGCCAGCTGGCCTTCCTCTACAGCGGCGACGGAAGGATTGAACCGAAGGAAATCACAGTTGGCCCGCGCTCTGGGGACAACTTGGTTGTGACGAAGGGGCTCACTGCAGGCCAGAAGATCGTCACCTCCGCCAACTTCCTGATTGATTCCGAAAGTCAGCTCCAGGCGGCTGCTGGCTCGTTCGCGCCGCCGCCTCCTGGTGTTGGCAGCAATGCTCCCGCTGCGAACGCACCGCAGGCAAAGATTGACTTCACCACCGATCCAAGCCCGCCAGCCAGAGGCACGAACACCTTCCGTGTCCGGCTTACCGATGCCAGTGGCGCTCCTGTCAGCGGCGCCGAGGTCACCGTGACCTTCTACATGGCCGCGATGCCTGCGATGGGTATGGGCGCCCAGAACACCACCGGCAAACTTACCGAAAAGGGCGGTGGTCTGTATGAAGGCGCAGGATCGCTCGGCTTCGGCGGCACATGGCAGGTGACGATCATCGCTCAGAAAAATGGACAAATTATTGCCACGAAGCAGATGAGCGTGAACGCGACGGGAGGCATGTAGATGATTGCGAGGATCATTGAACTCTGCGCGCGCAACCGCTTCCTTGTCTTCACCGGCGTACTGATGCTGACGCTCGCCGGCATCTGGTCGCTCCAGCATGTTCCCGTGGACGCGCTGCCCGACATCTCCGACGTGCAGGTCATCGTCCACACCAATTGGAATGGTCAGCCGCCCGACGTGATCGAAGACCAGGTCACCTATCCCATCGTCACCAGCATGCTGGCCGCGCCGCATGTAAAAGCCGTGCGCGCACAGACCATGTTCGGCGATTCCTATGTCTACATTGTCTTCGACGACAGCACTGACCTCTATTGGGCACGCTCCCGCGTGGTCGAGTACTTGCAACAGATCGGCGGACGGCTGCCGCAGGATGTGCATCCGGTCATCGGGCCGGACGCAACCGGAGCGGGTTGGGTCTACGAATACGCCATCGTGGACAAGAGTCATCGCCACAGTCTGGCCGACCTGCGCAGCTTAGAGGACTGGCACCTGCGCTATGCGCTCGAAACCGTTCCCGGCGTCTCCGAAGTGGCAAGCATTGGAGGCTTCGTACGGCAGTATCAGGTGCAGCTCGACCCCAACAAGCTGCTCGCTTACGGAATTCCGCTTTCGACAGTCATCGACCGCGTCAAGGCCAGCACGAACGAAGTTGGAGGACGGGTGCTCGACCTGAGCGGCGCGGAGTACATGATCCGCGGCCTCGGCTACCTACGTTCGCTGGATGATCTGGCGGCCGTGGCCGTAGGGAGCAAGAACGGCACGCCGGTTCTGTTGCGCGACCTCGGAACTGTCAGCTTCGGCCCCGACATCCGCGAAGGGGTCGCCGAATGGAATGGCGATGGCGAGACAGTGGGCGGCATCATCGTTATGCGTCAGGGCCAGAATGCGTTGAACGTCATCCAAGGCGTCAAACAAAAGCTCAAAGAGATTGCGCCGTCGCTGCCGCCGGGAGTGGAGATCGTTTCCGGCTATGACCGTTCCGGTCTGATCCAGTCGTCCATCCAAACCTTGCAACGCGATCTGATCGAAGAGGCCGTCATCGTCAGCCTCGTCATCATTATCTTTCTGTTTCACTTCCGCTCGGCGATCATCGCGATCGTCGCTCTGCCTATCGCCATTCTCATCTCATTTCTGCCGATGTATTGGCTGGGCGTCACGTCGAACATTATGTCTCTCGGTGGTCTGGCGCTGGCTATCGGTGTGCTCGTGGATGCTTCGATTGTGATGGTGGAGAACGGCTATCGCCGGCTCTCGGAACGGCAGGAACAGCGATGCAGCGCCACTCACTGAACAGGAGCGCCAAGCTATCCTGATCGGCGCGGCCAAGCAGGTCGGTCCGGCGCTCTTCTTTTCGTTGCTGATTATCGTGGTTTCGTTCCTTCCCGTCTTTCTGCTCGAAGCCCAGGAAGGGCGCATGTTCCGTCCGCTGGCATGGACGAAGACGCTGGCCGTCGGCTCCTCTTCCATTCTCGCCATCACGCTTGTGCCGGTGCTGATGGTGATGCTCATCCGCGGCCGTCTGCGGCCGGAGCGCGCCAACCCTATCTCACGCATCACTCAGGCAGTCTATCTGCCCGTCTTGCGCTTCTGCCTCCATCACCGCTGGCTCACCATCGTCGTTAACCTGATCTTTCTTGCGGTCACGATCCCGCTCGCGTTCCGACATCGGCAGCCAGTTCATGCCGCCGCTCTTTGAAGGTTCAGCCCTCTACATGCCAACGGCATTGCCGGGCATCTCCATTGAGCAGGCGAAGATCTTGTTGCAGGAGCAGGACCGCATCCTCCGCAGCTTTCCCGAGGTATTGAGCGTCTTCGGAACGGTGGGCCGCTCTGACAGCGCGACCGACAACGCGCCGCTCGATATGTACGACACCACCGTGATGCTGAAGCCTCGCGAGCAGTGGCCCGCCGGCATGACCTATGACCGGCTCATTCAGGAGATGGATAGCAAGCTCCAGTTTCCCGGTCTCTCGAATACCTGGACGATGCCCGTCGAGAACCGGCTGGACATGGAGTTGACCGGCATCAAGACGCCGCTCGGCATGAAGGTGCAGGGAGCCAGTGTGGACGGTATCGAGCAGGCCGCAGCACAAATTCAGTCGGTCCTTACGAGCCATGCCGGAGGTGCGCTCCATCTTTGCCGAAAAGGTTTCGCAGGGCTTCTACATCAATGTCGAGGTCAACCGGGAAGAGGCGGCCCGTTACGGCCTCACCGTCGCCGATGTGCAAACGGCTGTATCTTCCGGCATCGGCGGCGAGAACATCGCCGAGAACATTGAAGGCCGCGAGCGGTATCCCATCAACGTCCGCTACCTGCGTGACTTTCGCGACAGCCCGGAGGCCATGCGCGGCGTTTTGATCGGGACGCCCACGGGCGCACAGATACCGCTCGGCCAGGTGGCGCGCATCTCGTTCTCGCACGGACCGGCTATGATCCGCGACGAAGACGGCACGCTCACCGGATACGTCTACCTTGATCTGAAGAATGCGAACTATGGCGGTTTCGTTGCGCAGGCCGACCGGCAGTTGCAAGCGAAGCTGAAACTGCCCGATGGATACACTTACCAGTGGTCCGGCGAATACCAGTTCGAGCAACGCGCCAAGCAACGGCTCAAGCTGATTCTGCCCATCGTGTTCTTTGTGATCTTCCTGCTGCTGTACATGGTCTTCCACTCTGTGGCAGAGGCATTGGTGCTCATCTTTCCAACCATCTACGCCATGAGTGGTGGCCTGCTGCTGCAATGGCTGCTTCATTACAACTTCAGCGTAGCGGTCGCGGTCGGATATATTGCGCTCTTCGGCATCGCCGTTGAGACTGGCGTGGTCATGGTGGTCTACCTGCATGAGGCGTTGCAGCATCGGCTCGCAAGTGGCCAACTGACATCGGAGGCGGACCTTGAAGCCGCCGTCATCGAAGGCGCCGTGCAACGCCTCCGTCCCAAGCTGATGACCGTGGCCGCGGTGCTGGCGAGTCTCATCCCGATTCTCTGGGAATCCGGCGTCGGCTCCGACGTGATGAAGCCGATTGCCGCGCCCATCGTTGGCGGCATGATAACGTCAACCGTCCATGTCCTGATCCTCGTGCCTGTCTTCTTCATCATGATGAAGGAGCGCGCTCTGAAGAGTAATAAACTGTTGCCTAAGAGTGAAGGATAGAACGCTGGCACTAAGGTCTTTGACCGCCAAGAAAGTTCATTCTTTAACGAATTGCCGGAGGAGACAATGGCCATTCTTACATTAATCGCTTGGTTTTCGCTGGGAATCGCCGTCGTCTGTGCGTTCGTCATCGCCCTGGACGAGATTCGACATCCGCAACAGATGTGGATCATGAATCTCGTCTGGCCGATCACTGCGCTCTATCTCACTGTATTTGCCATGTGGGGTTACTTCCGCATTGGCCGAGGCATGACAATGAACGCCATGCACGGCATGTCCCAGGGCCAAATGAAGCAGCACGAGAACATACAGCAGGGCCAGGCGCACGAGCCAACCTGGCGCCAAGTCGCAGTCTCTGACACTCACTGTGGCGCCGGTTGCGTGATCGGTGACATCATCGCTGAGTTCAGCTTGTTTGCGCTTGGCTGGACGCTCTTCGGCGAATCGTTATTTGCTGAGTACGTCGGAGACTTAATACTCGCCTGGCTGTTTGGCATAGCCTTTCAATACTTCGCAATCGCGCCGATGCGCAATCTCTCTCTTGGCCAGGGACTGATCGCAGCGATTAAATCCGACACACTTTCCATTCTCACCTTTGAAATTGGACTCTTCGCCTGGATGGCCTTCACCTTCGTCGTCCTTTTCCCTCATCCGCACCTTCAACCTACGGGACCTGTCTACTGGTTCATGATGCAAATCGGGATGGTTCTTGGGTTCGTCACGTCCTACCCAATGAATCACTGGCTCATCAAGGCAGGATGGAAAGAGGCGATGGGATGAAGAGCGGAAATTTTGCCGTTCCCGCTGAGCGGCCCTCCCGTTGAGTGAAGTCGCGGGACGGCTCTCATTACGCGGTCGTTTCCATCAGACTTTGATTAACAGGAATTCAAGAATTACCAGGAATTACAAGTGGCCGATCTATTTCTTCGTGGCCGTCGCATTCTGGAACATGGTTGGAGCCGGATTGTTCGGGTTCCTGATCAACCCGCCCATCTCTCTGTGTTACGTGCAGGGCCTCAACCTCACGCCGCTCCACGGCCACACCGCGTTGTTCGGCGTCTACGGAATGCTTGGTCTGGGCCTCACTCTCTTTTGCCTCCGCGCTTTGAATCCCGGCCGTCCGTGGAAGCAGGGTGCTCTGAAGCTCTGTTTCTGGTCACTCAATATCGGCCTTACGCTCATGTCGGTCCTCAGCTTGCTGCCGGTTGGGCTGCTTCAGGCCTGGGCATCGATCCAGCACGGTACATGGTATGCGCGATCCGCCGAGTTCATGCAATCCGGCTCGATGCAGACGCTCCGCTGGATGCGCGTACCCGGAGACATCGTATTCTCCATCGGTGCCGCCGCATTTGCATGGTTTGTGCTGGGGTTGTTGACCGGGCATTCCTTCGACAAGACGAAACCCATTGGCCTGGATTCCGCGTCGTGCGACATACAGCAAGAACGCGAAGAGGTGCTTGCCGCGCGTTGAATTTAACGCAGAGGCTTACGCGGCGTCTTCGATGAAGGAACTCCTCTTCGAAGGCGCCGCAATGAAGCGCATAGAACTTGCTTCGTGGTGCCCGATACTGGAAGATGCACGCTGCGGCAATGTCACGCTGTTCTATAGCTCTTACAACTTGGGGCACAATAATCTGGCTACTACCACGATATAGACATGACGCCGGTGAGTAGATTTGTCGCCGGCGCAGCCGCCTTTTCGGGTCTTCTCGGGATACGTTTGCCGTGGAGAAAGGGGGAGCTAATGCTTGCCGGGAAATCCACCAATTCCATGGAAGGTCATGTAAAGCGAATAGCCACTCACGGCAATGGCCGCCGCCATCTCGAGTAGGAGGACAGCGACTCCGTACTTGTACCACGGCTCATGGGGAGCAGCTTTATCCGACGAAGAAGTCATATTCATGATGAACCTCACAATTCATTTTGTTGGATACTGGCATCGAGTCAGGCTTCTTCCGGAGCGAGCGTATTGGAAAGGAGGCCGTGTTCCTCTGGATGACGCTCGTACCGTGCGGCCCAGAAGTAGAAGAGAACAAAGGGAAGAAACATGTAGAGGGCAACGAGAGAATAACCCAGATGGATGTTCGTGCCTCCGGCGAAGACCAGTGGGTACACGATACCGGCGGCGGTCGATACTCCTCCAATGAATCCCGCGGCGGCGCCTGGACGATCGGGAAAGAGAAGCGGCACCAGGGCGAACGTTCCTCCGGTCCCAAAGGAAATGAACACGCCCAGTGCAACGAGAACCGCCACGGAAACATGCAGCGAACCCGACGATGCCGGCAATCGTCATGCCTGCCATGGCCAGGGTGATCAAGATGAGCGAAATTCCCAGCCAGTGCAGACGCGGCGCGTACGGAAGGCTCTTAGCGATCAGCGGCAGAGGCGTCCAGTTCTTGCGCTGAAAGAGGTCTGACATGAACCCGGAAAATGGGCGGAACAGAGACGCCGTAAAGGACTGCACTGCCGCGAAGGTTCCTGCGGCGATCTGAATCCCAGCCACTCCGGTGAAGCCGAGGGCGAGAATCGCATGATGAAAACCGCGGGTGAAGTAGCCGGGCAGCCACGCATTCATGGCAATTTCAAGACCGAAGGACATTGCATAGGCAAGCATCAACGCGATCGCTATGTAGCGGCTCCAGACGTATACCGTGTCACGGAGGTTGCTGCGCTTGCGTACCAGATCGCGCTGTTCCGTCGTCTTGGCGGCACTGCCGCGAACTAGATACCAGCCCCCAATTGCGATGGCGACGACGCCCAGCCATAGGAATGCGCTGTGATAATCGGTACCGAAGATCCGCGGAAGCAAGAGTGCACCCACACCAGCGCCCACATTTCCCGTGCCGGCATAGAGCCCTTCCGCAGTGCCAATCTCATCGGCGTTGAACCATTGGGCAACGTGCTGGATGCCGACTACGAAAGATACGCCCGCAATCGCCACGATAATCCGTTCAATAAAGAGAACCTTGTAATCAGTGGTGTATGCCGATGCAATCGACATAGTTCCGCAGCCGGCGAGAATCAATGCGAAGGTCCGCGGAGCACCGAAACGGTCGGCAGCCCATCCTGCCACGATCCGGCCGATCGGCGCCATCCAGATAGCGGAACTTGCCAGAAGACCCAGAGCCTTGATGTTGAGGTGATAATTCGCGGCGATACTCGGGCTGAATGCAGCAGTCGAGAACCACATGAGAAAGCACCAGAAGAAACCCAGAGTGGCGATGGTGAGTTGTTCGACCTTGTGCGTAGTCATGAATTTATCCGTCCTTCAATTGGGAATTGTGCGGTTGACATCGAAGCGGGAAAATGTCGAATCATGGCCGGTAGGTAGCCGCTAGCAATGCAGGGTTCCACTTTAATTCGCGATCTTCTTGTGACAGTGGAAGTTGGATGGAGTGAAAATTGGCGCGCCCACCTCTCATGCGATTACGGCTTGCGTGGGCGTATTCACAATCTGGCCGGAGAGGTTTGTCACGGCTGCCGCGATCTTGCCGACGATGTCCTCGGGGACACCGAGTTCGCGCAGTGTCTCCACCAGGTGGACTGCGACGGAATCAAAGTGACGCTGCTCGATTGCAAGCTTGCTATGAGCGTCACGCATGGATGCCCCGCTGTATTGCTTGGGACCGCCGAGCGCTTGCGACAGAAAGGCAAACTGATGCGCCCTCAAACGGGACATGCTGACGCCAGTGAAGAAGTCGCTCAACGCCGGATCGGCGAGGACGCGCTCGTAGAAACGGTCAACGGCAGCAGAGATCGCCGCCTCTCCGCCGACGCGCTGATATAAGGTCGCTCCATTCATTTCTTCGCTCATCGTGTTTTCCCTCCAGAGTTTCAGAATTCACCTACATAAATTCGCTCAGATTGGGGGCTAAGCGTGCACGGTGGACGATTTTTCGACTCGCACGGCGCACTGCTTGTAATTGGGTTCGCGCGAGATGGGATCGAAGGCGCTCTGCGTAATCTGATTGGCGTTGCTTTCGGCAAAATGAAAAGGAAGGAAGACTTGACCTGGCGCAACAATTTCGGTAATGCGCAGCTCGACCTTGCTAACCCGGCCGCGCGCGGAGATCACCTCGACGCGATCGTGTGGGCGCAGGCCAAGTTTCGCGGCGTCTACCGGGTTCATCTCCAGCCAGGCGCGCGGAGACATTCGCTGAAGGATGGAGATGCTGCCGGTTTTGGTGCGCGTGTGCCAGTGCTCAACGGTGCGCCCGGTGTTGAGGATCAAAGGGAATTCCGGGTGCGGCTGCTCGGGAAACGGCGCCCATTGCGTAGGCAGAAGGCGGGCCCGGCCGTCATCCGTCTGAAATTGACCATCGGTATAAAGCCTGCGCGCTGCCGACGGCTTCGCGGACGCGTCCGCTGGAAATGGCCACTGGATTCCGCCGGTTGTCTCCAGCGCGGCGTAGGTGATGCCGGAGTAATCGCAGAGACGTCCCGCGGAAACGCGACGCCATTCGTCGAAAGCATCTGCCGGTCCTCGCCAACCGGGAAAGATCTCTTCACGGCAGCCGAGCCGTTCGGCAACCGCCAGAAAGATGTCGAAATCGCTTCGCGCTTCCCCTGGCGGGTTCACTGCGGCGTTTACTTTGCTCACGCGCCGCTCGGAGTTGGTGTAGGTTCCTTCCTTTTCGCCCCAGATGGCGGCCGGCAAAACCAGATCTGCTAGTTCGGTTGTCGGAGTCGGATGAAAGCCATCCTGCACGACGAGAAAATCCAGATTCCCCAGGCCCTGCTTGAGCACGTCGATGTTGGGAAAGGAGACCAGCGGATTGGTGCCGATGATCCAGAGCGCGCGAATCTTTCTGGCTACGGCGGCTTCGATGATGTCCGGATAGGCAAGGCCGCGCTTTGCGGGAATGCGATCGACCGGCAGATTCCACAGCCGCGCGAGTTCCTCTCGATCCTGTTCCGATTCAAACTTGCGATAGCCGGGAAGCGAAGAGGAGAAGCCGGCTTCTCGCGTGCCCATGGCGTTGCATTGCCCGGTAATGGAAAAAGGCGAGGCGCCGGAACGACCGATGTTGCCGGTGACCAGCGCGAGGTTGTTGATGGCATTCACCGTCTCAGTGCCTTTGGTGCTGTGGTTGACGCCCATCGTCCAGCCAATGAACGCAGCCTTTGCATTGCCGTAGAGCAGTGCGGTCTTTCGGATCAGTTCCGGAGAAAGGCCGGTGATGTTCGCGGCGTAGTCGACGGTGTAAGGCTCAAGCGAGGCGCGGAGTTCTGCGAAACCGGTTGTATGTTGCTCGACGTATTCTTTGTCGTAGAGTTCTTCGTCGATGAGGATGCGCAGGATGGCGTTGATGAGCGCGAGATCGGATCGCGGCTTCAACGGCAGGTAGAGGTCGGCCATCATCGCGGTCTTGGTGACGCGCGGATCGGCTACGATCAGGGTCTTTGCAGTATTGGCTTCCAGACGCGTGCACAGGATGGGATGATTCTCGGCAACGTTGGCGCCGATGAGCAGAATCACATCGGCTGTCTCCAAGTCTTCATAAGCGCCGGGAGGACCATCGCTGCCGAAGGATCGTTTGTAACCAGCGACCGCGGTGGACATGCAGAGGGTCGTGTTGCCGTCGTAGTTGTTGGTGCCAAAGCCCAACTGCACCAGCTTGCCCAGCGCGTAGAACTCCTCAGTCACCAACTGGCCGGTGCTTACGATGCCGAGCGATTCCGGCCCGTACTTTTGTTGCACCTGACGAAATCGCTCCACAAGAGTATCGATGGCTTCGTCCCAACCAATGCGAGTGAACTCGCCATTTTTGCGCAGCAGCGGATACCTGGCGCGATCTTCAGCGTCGATTGCGTAGTGCTCGGCCAGGCCTTTGGGGCAAAGCTTGCCGGAGTTGACCGGGTGATCGGGGTTGCCGCGCACGCTGACCACTTTGCCGTCGCGCACACCCAGTTGCATTCCGCAGCCAACAGAGCAGTATCCGCAGGTACTGTTGACCCAATGATCGGCATGCTTGCGCGCGGAAGTAAATCCGAGGACCGGATCTTCGCCGTAGCTGTATTTTGCTGAGACGGATATCCAATCCGCTCTTCCGTGCCAGCCAGTTCACAAGACTCATGCGGCCTCCACGGAAAGATATTCAGTGGCTATGTTTGTTGGAACGACACTGACGAAAAACAGATAGCGGCTAACAAACTCGCCGGCAATCAGTGCAAGAGCGACAGGAACTGCCGTCCAACGCGATTGCGCGAAGGGCACCATCAGCAGCGCCCGCGCCCAGCAACAGGAAGCGCACAAGAAGAAGGTTGGAGAGCGCAGTGAAGAGAAGCGTGTAGGCTCCGCGGCGCTCATGGACTTCGGATCGGGCCAGCCAGGCGATCTTGAGCCCGCCTGCAAGTATTGTGGCGATGCCGGCGATGATCGTTGCCTCTTGCGTTCTGGGAGAGGAACCGGTCAAAAGGTTCGCGCCCGCCGAGCCAAGCAGAACAGCCGTCAAGTAGAACTCAAGGATGGTGAACGGCGAATTCCACGCGGGGCGTCCCGGCACCAGATAGAGGCGCGCGCTCGCGCCTACGCCGCAGATTCCGAATACGACGGTGAGGCCGCCAAGGAACACTGTTCCCGGCAGGCGCATCCACAGTGCCGCGGAGTACGCGGTTGCCGCGAAGGCAAATAGCGTGAACAGCAACACTTCTCGGCTGAGCCAGGAGCGACGCCACATCTTCAGTGCGCGCACGGCGTGAATCGGCCGACCGAGATGCAGCGTGGAGGCAGAGAGGGCCACAGTCGCAACCAGCAACGCAACCAGCGCGGCTGCGCGATGGGCGTGGGCGCTGAAAACCTGCAGCAGCCAGATGGAAGTGAAGGCGCCCACGGAGAGTTGGGTAAGAACCGTCATCACGATCAATGGCCAGTGGGGCTGCTCGGGGCGCAGTCGGTTGAGATCGACTTTGCGTACATCGCGGGGCATGCGGCTGGGAAGCGTGATGCGCGTGGTGGAGAGGCTGTCGTCGGCGGAGGGCATGCCGGGCGAGTTGGCGGCAATCTTGATATTCCTCTCGCCACTCCGCAACACGCACAGTCTCAATGCGAATGGCGTCTTCAGGACAGGCGGAAACACATGCCGGATTCTGCCCTTGGGTCAGCCTTCCGTAGCACATGTCGCATTTGCCCACCACGCCGCGCTCCGGGTTGTACTGCGGCACGCCATAGGAGCAATTCCAGGTGCAGTACTGGCAGCCAATGCAGATGTCGGCGCTGTGACGCACGATTCCGGTGGGGCCGTCTTTGGAGTAGGCATCGACCGGGCAACCCGTCATGCAGGTGGGTTCAAGGCAGTGGTTGCAGCCCATCGAGAGATAGTGGCGAAGCGTATCGGGATAGATGCCGCCTTCAATTTCGCCCACGCGCCGCCAGAGAATATCCGCGGGATTTCCATTTTGTTCGTTGCAGGCCACCACGCAGCACTTGCACCCGATGCACTTGGTCATGTCGAAGTGAAATCGATACTGCTCGCCAGGCCCGGGCGGAGGCGGCAGCGCGATGCTGGAGCCGATCCCGCACAACGAAGCCACCACCTCGTCGGCTGGATTCGCCGCGGTGGTCAGGAGGAAGGCGTCGTCGCCTGCCTGAGCTCGTTCGAGTAGGGGCAGTTCCATGCACAGCTCCATTGATTCGCGTTAGTGATTCGCGTTGGCGCGCACAGTGCGAAGAGGTCGTCCGGCGCCGAGACACACATCCGCTTAGCCACAAAACAGATGAGTGCAGGCGCAAGAACCCGAATAGATTTGTGACTTTGATTTGCGGCGGCTAGGCCAGAGATGGCTCGTCGGGGAGCCGACTGGAAATCACTCCAACTTGGGGAAGCTACCGGCGTTCGGAGCCGGCAATTAGCGGATGGAGCACCTCTGCCGTGCAACTCCGCTCGGAGCAATTGCTTTGATAATAAGGGCAAATCGGATGCAGCGCAAGTGGAATGGCGTGATCGCGCGAGATGCAGTCTCTTTGCAGGACTTCGCGAATCCTTATTCGTTCTTTATTGCATTCTCGATAGACTAAATGTTAGTTAGGCGGCAAATTGTGCTCCATTGCCTTCGATACCATGACGTAGCGAGAGGCTTTGAGAATGAAATAAATCCCCGCCGCGAACTCCATGCCGCTCTCTGTCCCGCCTAAGCCCGATGCAATGCGGCGACACATTTTCCAGTTCATTTCTGTATTGGTTGGAGGGTTGTTTACATTTCTCGCCAGATGCCGATGAACCATGAACGCCGGTGTTGAGATAGCCTCAATTCTGCACGAAGTGCGATGTGCAATGTTGCCTCCGTGCACTTAGACTCTGCGCCGGGTTCCGCCTTTACCTGTCGGCGCAACCATCCAGAGTTGCTTTGCAATCTGGTCTGCGGAGAAGCAACATGTCAGCGGCGAATTTCGACGGCTTGCGAGTTCTATCCCTTGAATCGCGCCGCTCGGTTGAAGTTGCAAAGCTCATCCGCACATACGGCGGTGAGCCTCTGACCGCCCCTGCCATGCGCGAGATTCCCCTCGACTCCAATCAGCCCATTGTCGAATTCACCGAAGCCTTACTGCGTGGCGCATTTGACCTGGTGATTTTCACTACCGGGGTCGGGGTCCGCACTCTCGTCAAAACTGTCTCTGAGCATTACGACCGCGAGGAATTCCTCACTGCTCTTCGTTCGGTCAAGATTGCGGCCCGTGGGCCGAAATCCTCGAGCGCGCTCCGCGAACTGGACATTCCTATAACCGTCGTTGCACCGGAGCCGTTCACCTGGCGCTCCCTGATGTCTGCATTGGAGGCCAAGCTTGGGTCTTCTCTTCAGGGCATGGATATTGCAGTACAGGAATACGGTACGTCAAACCCCGAACTGTTGACGGCGCTTGCCGAGAAAAGCGTCTCTATTACGCGGCTCCTGGTTTATCAATGGGCGTTGCCAGAGGATGTTCAACCGTTGCGCGAGGCTGTCCTCGCTCTCGCCCATGGGCATGTCGATGTCGTTCTCTTTATGAACGCCGGACAGGTCGCGCATTTGTTTCTCATGGCGGAAAGGATGGGCTACACCGAGGCGCTTTACGAAGGATTCCGCTCTACGGTCATTGGGTCTATTGGGCCGAGTACGACAGAAGGACTCTCCCTCTACGCGTTGACGCCGGATTATGAGCCGACCCAATCGAAAATGGGCTTCCTCATCAAGGAGATTTCGCAGAACGCCAGTGCTCTCCTGGAGCAAAAGCGCTCGGCGGCCGCGCTCCACGTGCCTCGCATCCCACCTCCTCCTGTCAGCCCGCTTCTGCGAGGCGAAGCCACTGCTTCACCCACTCCAAAGCCCGCAGTCTCAGGCGTGGATATTCTTCATGAGATTGGAAGCCGCATGGCTGCGTCGGACCCGCTTCATACGGTCCTCGATCGCATCGTGGATTTTGCCAGCTCTCTAATCAAATGCGACTCATGCTTTGTCTATGTTCTCGAAAACGATCAACTGGTGCTTCGCGCGTCGAAGAATCCGCATTCCGATGTCGTCGACCACCTGGGTCTCTGGCTTGGCCAGGGAATCACTGGTTGGGTTGGCTGGCATCGTGAACCTGTCGCCATTCCCGCCAAAGCATTGAGAGATCCACGTTTCAAGCGCTTCAAAGATTTGCCCGAAGACACGTTTGAAGCCTTTCTCTCAGTGCCAATCCTTTGCCGCAGCAAGCTGGTCGGGGTAATCAATCTCCAGCATCGAAAGCCCTATTACCACACGGAAAACGAAGTCCGCCTTCTTACCGCCATCGGCCATATGGTGGGCGCGGAGCTGGAGCGGGCCCGTCTGGAGACCGAGAACCTGCAACTCTCTGACCGGCTTGAGTCGCGCAAATCCATCGAAAAAGCCAAGGGAGTGTTGCAGCGCGACTTCGGACTCGATGAAGATTCGGCTTACCGGGCCATGCAGCGCGAAAGCCGGCAGCGCCGCAAATCCATGCGCGAGATCGCCGATGCCATTATCCTCAACGAAGATCTTCGCAAGAGCCGGCTTGGAGAAACAACCAAAACGGCAACGAGTGTGACATCGTCTCCAGCGTCTACAGATTTGCCAGAGGCGTCATGACGCATTTCACAATGCTCATTTCGCCGCTGCCCCTTTCTGATCGACACCCCAGCGGTACACGAACTCAACATACCCGTATTGCATGTTCCGGTCGGAGGGATAGATTGCCCCTACTACAGTCTTGCCCTGAGCATAGGCATAGTAGAAATTGAGCGCCACGTTCTTTGTCGCCTGCCAGTCGGCGCTGATGTCGGGAACCGATGCCAATGAGGAGTGCGCCGTTTGCCGGACGGCCGACGTATCCGAAGACCTTATTGTCGTAAGCGCCGCCGCCCAGATACCACAGGTCATGAGCCGAGGTCAGCTGCAGCCAGTGCAGGTCGGCGCGGAGTGCAAGCCTCTTGGCGGGCTTGTCCATCAGCTGCACGAACTCGTCGGTGCTGTTCATCAGGTTGTAGAAGGGGAGGCGGGCATAGACGCGAGGAGTCGGCAGGATCTGGAAGAAGGTATTGTGCGTGCCATCCGTCGCATTGTTATCGCCGCTCGAACGGAACCAGCCTCCGCGCAGCCAGGGGGCGGTCGGCGCTTTGGTCAGCTGATATCCGCCTTCCACCGCAGCGGCATTCGCGCTATGTCCCAACTCTCCCCAGCTTCCGTTCTGCAGCGCGCCCCAAAAGAGAAAGTCGAACTGGCCCGGGCCCGACGGGAACGGCGGCAAGCAGGTCACCGCCATAGGTTCCGATGCGGATATTTTCATGGTCGGCCGAGCGCACCGCCAGTGCGCGGTTGTCCGTCTTGGTCACGCCAGTTCGCCCGTCGTGATAGCCGCTAGCAAAGGCGCGCCAAAGCACATGCTGCTTCAATTCCGAGCGCGTAAGAGCAAGATACTGAAGATCGACATTCAGCTCCGGGTTGCCGTTCATGTTGAAGACGCCCTGATCGGCGCGCGCCGCCATCGCGGTGATGTTCCATGCGCCGGAACCGTAATGAGCGTCGATTCCGTCGAAGCTGCGCTGTGCGGTGGAGAAGCCGAAGTTGCCGATCAGCCGGTCGGAAATACGGTTGGTCTGTAGCCATCCAATCGTTGGGTTCTTTGTCTGCATTTCCCGTCCGTCAAAGAACTCGAATCGTCCCAGGCGCAGGTTGCGCTGCCTCGCCGTCATAGCGCACAAAACCCTGCTTGAGAAATGCAGCAGCCGGATAGGAGTTGGTGTTGGATGCATAGTAGGTTCCGCCCAGGCCCAACTGACCCTGCGCGGTGACGGAAGAAACGGCGTCGCTGGGCGCATCGAGCACGGCCGGCTGCGACAGCTCCAGCTGCCAGTCCCAGCGGCGGACGTGCTGCGCCACACCGACGCGGAGCAACGACTCGACATAGCCGTAGGTATTTGCGTAAGGCGGTGCCGCGAACCACTGCCATGAATCCACGCGGGTGCGGTCGTACACGGTGACACTGATGGGGGAACCGCTAGACGACTGCGCTTGGCAGAGTCCAGCGGTCAGGATGAACAGAGCGATAACAAATGCAGGTATGCGAAGGATTCTATGCATGTTTTCTCCTATGGCTCGGTGTGTTGTAGGTCTTGCATTCTCCCGTCGCTCATGCCGCGCGTAAATCGCGGGCAACCGGGAGCGGCCTCGAAAACGAGCGAGTAATCGGTCAAGCCTCAACTGCGTCGGGTTGTGCCGCCGGAAGCGGTTCCACGGCCGTTGCGAGGCGTGGCGACACGCTCTTTGTGCGTGCGGCGCCGCGAAGCCAAAGCATCGGCAGGCCCACAAATAGAAATCCGCCAACGAGGTTGCCAAGAGTGACGGGAAGCTGATTCCACAGCCACCAGTCGCGCAGCGAAACTGGCGCACCCATCCACATGCCGGCTGGGATGATGAACATGTTGACGACTGAGTGCTCGTATCCCAGCGCAAAGAAGATGAAGATGGGCAGCCAGCATCCGGCGATCTTGCCCAGCGTGGAGCGGGACGTGAGGCCCATAACCACGCCCATGCAGACCATCCAGTTGCAAAGCGCCGCTTTTACGATGGCAAGCCAAAGGCCGTTGATCCCAAGCTTCTCGTAGCCGAGCGTTTTGGCCTGTGCTGCGGCGACGATCAAAGCGGCTGCGCCAGTCGCCGGACCATGGTGAAACTGGGTCTGCACGGCGGCATACATCCACGCATACAGGCAGCCACCAGCCAGATTTCCCGCAAAGACCCAGACGAGATTTCCCAGGACGCGAAGCAGACTAGTCTCACCGGCCAGCCACGCCGCGGGCAACATGGCGAAGCTGCCTGTGACCAGTTCCAGGCCAAGAATCACGATCATTGCGAAGCCCACAGGAAATAGGACAGCGCCAACGATGGGCGGCAAGCCCTGGGCATTGGCGGTGAACGCTACGGTGGTGGCAAACCCGAGCAGGGCGCCGGAGAGCGCTCCGCGCAGCAGCAACTGGCTTACAGGTAGCCTCGACTTCACCGCGCCATTGGCGACAAAACTCCCGGCAACCTCTGAGGGGCTGATGTAATCCATAACCATTCCTCTCATTCCGATCTGGGTGTCTGATTGCACAGGCGCGCAGGCTACGTGCGTCTGCAAATATCGGCATTGTGATGTTTTGGGATGCTCAGCGGAGAGCGGGGAAGAGCTGGATCGAACAGCGGACACAGCGCGGTGTCCTAAGGCACTGCTCTATAGAACCTCTATCATACCCTTCATCTCAATTCAAGCAAAACTTACAAATTGAGAGGTGAACAAATTAAACAAGTGTGAAGCTGCCTGAGTGAAGCAAGCGTCTTACCTAATCGATCCGTCATATTGCAATCACACCAGATGCACGCTATCATTCGAATATAGGAGAGACTACGAAGTCTTCTCCTGACCTCTGAACCCTGCACCATGCCGTGCAGCGGTCCTCCACTCCGACAGTTATAGTACGTCCCCGCTCCGCGATGAGCCTTGAATCCTCCGCATTACTTGCGGTGTTCGATTTGGTCTCGACGCCGATTCGCGCTTGCGGCGCGAACGCGTCCGGAGAGCGTCCCAGCCAATTCACTTTGGTTGCGGCTTAAATTGAGGACATTCGGCATGGAAACACCGGCATCTCTCAACTCGGCAGGATTTACCGCAGAGCAGAAGGAGTATCTTCTGGGCTTCTTCGCAGGCGCGATGCAACGCAGCGCGCGGCCGTTTGTTGGCTTTACCGCAAATGGTCTGCTCACCGGCGATCCGGCCTCCGGCACAGCAAATCTGGCGGAACCTGCAGAGGAGAAGTTTCACGGCACGCCGGTATCAGAGCTTTGCAAAGAAGAACGCTGGAAGCATGAGCAGAGATCCTCTCGATGTCTGGGATAAGCTCATCGCGCACGCCGACGAAAATCGCGCGCCCGCGCCGGATGACAATTTTCGTTTCAAATTCCACGGTCTGTTCTATGTCGCGCCGGCCCAGGATTCTTTCATGCTTCGCCTGCGACTGCCCGGAGGGATGGTCACGGCGCAACAGATGCGCGGCCTTGCGTCGATGGCTGAGGAGTGGGGCTCGGGCCGGGCCGACATTACCACCCGCGCCAACCTGCAGATCCGCGAATTTCAACCGAAGAACATCGTTCGTGTGCTGAAGAAGGTTGATGCGCTGGGTATGACTTCACGCGGCGCAGGCGCGGACAACATCCGCAACATTACTGCCTCGCCCATCACAGGGATCGACCCAACCGAGCTGTGCGATGTCGCTCCTTTGGCCGAGGCGCTCCATTACTACATCCTGAATTCACGCGACATGTATGGACTGCCGCGCAAGTTCAATGTTGCTTTCGACAACGGCGGCGCTATCAGCGTGGTTGCCGACACCAACGACATCGGTTTCATTGCCACGCGTGTCGGCGAGGGGCACGACGTGCCGGCAGGTGTCTATTTTCGCGTTCTGCTTTGCGGCATCACGGGACACAAGCAATTCGCCGAGGATTGCGGCTTGCTGCTGCGCCCGGAGCAGACAGTGGCTGTCGCTGCCGCAATGATTCGGGTGTTCAATGAAAACGGCGACCGCACGGACCGCAAGAAGGCGCGGTTGAAATACCTGGTCGACCGATGGGGCGTTGAGAAGTTTCTCGCGGAGACCGAAAAGCTGCTGGCCTTTCCGCTCATCCGGTTCGCCGCCGAGAACTGCGAACCTCGCCATCCTATCGACCGCGCGGGACACATCGGCATCCACGCGCAACGCCAGCCAGGTCTCAACTACATCGGTATCGCTGTTCCGGTTGGCCGCTTACCAGTGAAGCAAATGCGTGCTCTTGCGGATGCTGCCGATCAGTTTGGCAGTGGAGAATTGCGGCTTACCGTGTGGCAGAATTTGCTGATACCCAATATACCCAGCGAACGGATCGATGAGGCGCTGGCAGCCATCCGTGCCGCAGACCTCGACTGCACGGCCGGAACGGTGATGCGCGGAACTGTGGCCTGCACAGGGAATCGCGGCTGCCGGTATTCGGCCACCGATACAAAGTCCCATGCCGTAGACCTCGCCAATCGGCTCGATACGCAGTTCAAAATCGAGCAGCCCGTCAATCTGCACGTCACCGGATGCCCTCACTCCTGCGCCCAACACTATATCGGGGACATCGGCCTCCTGGGCACAAAGATCGGTGGCGAGGAAGGCTATCAGGTGGTCATCGGCGGTGGCTGCGATCAGGACAGAGGGTTGGCTCGCGAACTCATACCGGCGATTCCGTTTCGCGAACTGCCGCCGGTGATGGAGCGGCTCTTCAGCGCCTACACCGAACGTCGCCATGGGGATGAATCGTTTCTCGAGTTCAGCCGCAGGCACAGCATCGAAGAGCTGAAATCATTTTGCGAAGTGATGGAGCATGTGTAGCCATGGTCGAAACCGTTCCCTTCATTCCAGAAAATGCGCCGTTCACGGCCGAGCAACGAGCATGGCTCAACGGCCTGCTTGCGGGGTTATTTTCGACGTCTGCCCTTCCCGTCGCTGCTCTGGCCAAACCATCGCACCGCATTGCCGTCCTTTATGCGTCGCAATCGGGAACCGCCGAGGGACTGGCGCGCAAGCTCGCGAAGGAGTTGAAGGCCCAGGGGCATGTGCCTGCCGTCTCCACTTTGGTTGGCTACACTCCGGCGGCGCTGGCCGCGGAGAAATACGCCCTTATTCTTGCCAGCACCTATGGAGACGGGGACGCGCCGGACGGAGTTCAACCGTTTTATGAGCAGCTCTGTTCGGAACACTTCCCCCGCTTCGAAGGGCTCTCTTACGCGGTCCTGGCGCTGGGGGACAAACATTACGAACATTTCTGCAAATTCGGAAAGGATCTGGACGCGAAACTCGATTGCGCTGGGGGCAAACCCGCTCAGCGAGCGAGTGGATTGCGACGTGGATGTGGACGAGCCCTTTGAGCAGTGGAAGTCCGCGGTCATTCCTCGCCTGAATGAAGTTGCGGCCGGACACAAGACTACGCGGCCTGCTGTTGGTCCCGCAGATGGCAATGGGGAAACCATGCCGGCAGGCGAAGGATCGGTCCGCTTCCGCGGCAAAGGCGGCGCCCACTGCAAGTTTTTCTCGCGACAATCCGTTGTTAGCTCCATTGGTCGACAAAAGAGACCTGACTCATAACGAATCCACCAAGTCGACACTTCATTTGGCGTTTTCGATTGAAGGAACAGGGCTTCGTTACGAGGTGGGAGATGCTTGCGGCGTGATTCCGCGGAACGACCTCAATCTGGTTGCCGAGATTCTGCAAACCCTGCGGTTCAACGGAAATGAACAGGTGCCGTGCGGGAAAACGGGCAAGACCACGTTGCACGACGCTTTGACTCACCATCTCCAAATCACGCTTCTGAACCGGAAGATCGTGAAGGAATACGCGACGAAGGGTAAGTGCGCGAAGCTTCTCGATCTGCTTGTTCCGGAGCAGCAGGAACCATTGCAGAGATACGTCTATGGCCGCGGTCTCATCGACTTGCTGGTCGAGTACCCGGGCGTAATCGAAGAACCAGCGGAACTGGTGGCAATGCTTGCCAAAGCTCACGCCAAGGCTCTATTCCATCTCATCGAGCCCCTTGGCTCATCAGGGTCAGATTCACACAACCGTGGCGGTGGTTCGCTATCGATCGCTACAATCGCGAGCGCGGCGGCGTTTGCTCCACTTTTTTTGCGGATCACTCCACGCTCTCCGACCGGCTCCCGATCTACATCCAACCCAACAAGAAGTTCAAATTGCCGCAGAATTCCGATGCGCCGATCATCATGATCGGCCCCGGCACAGGCATTGCGCCTTTTCGCGGATTCCTGCATGAGAGGCGTGCACTGGGCGCCAAGGGCCGCAACTGGCTTTTCTTCGGCGAACGAAGTGCGGCAACAGATTATCTGTACCGCGAGGAACTTGAGAACATGCGCGCCGATGGCCATCTGACGCGGCTTGACACTGCTTTCTCGCGCGACCAGGAGGACAAAATCTACGTGCAGGACAGAATGATGGAACATGCGCCGCTGTTCTGGAGCTGGCTCGAAGATGGCGCCAGCGTTTACGTGTGCGGCGACGCCACGCGCATGGCCAAGGATGTACACGCCGCGCTGCATCGCATCGTAGAGAAAGCAGGGCGGCATGTCGGCGCAGGCGGCCGAGGAGTACGTCCACTCCATGAAGGACGAGCATCGCTACCACCGCGACGTATACTGACCCGCGAAGAACGCTTGAGCATGAGAAGCCAGGAGCTGACAGAGATGCGAACAAACAAGATGACGATACGCCATCTCTTTCTGTCACCGGGGCACAACTTCTTTGGCCACCATGGGCAATCACCCGGTGAGAATCCGCTGATCGAGATACCGGAAATCCGCTGCGTGGCCGGACGCGGCATCGAAGGCGACCGTTTCTTCGACTTCAAGGAAAACTACGCAGGGCAGATCACATTTTTCTCCTCCGAGGTTTTCGACGAGCTTTGCGTCAATCTGAGAGTGCGCGGCAAGTCTCCTGGAGCCGCGCGGCGCAATGTCGTTACCGCGGGCGTGGACCTGAATTCTCTCATCGGGCAAGAGTTCGAAGTGCAGGGAGTGCACTTTGCCGGTGTTGCCGAGTGCAACCCCTGTTATTGGATGGACCTTGCAATTGCTCCCGGCGCGGAGAAGTTTCTGGCGGGTCGCGGCGGTCTTCGCGCGCGCATATTGACAGATGGAATTTTGAGCGCGAATTCATGAATCACGGTGCGGTAATTCTCGCTGGAGGACAATCGAAGCGCATGGGTCGCGACAAGGCCCTGCTAGAGGCCGGCGGACAACCTCTACTGGTCCGCCAAATCAACTTGGCATGGGCGACGCGTGCCACAGAGGTCTTCATCTCGGGTCGCGCCGGTGTCGATTATTCGCATTTTAATTGTCCCGTCCTGCTGGATAAGCTCCCCCGTGCGGGTCCGCTCGCGGGCATTGAGCGCGCATTGGCTGCGCTCACCAATGCGCGATTGCTTGTGCTCGCGGTTGATTTGCCCGAAATGACAGAGACTTTGCTCAACGCAATGGCCGAAGCCGGTCCGGAACATCTCGGCGCCATTCCACGGTTGCGCGGAAGGATTGAGCCGCTCGCGGCCTTTTTCCCAAAAAATTCGCTGCGCTTGGCGCAGATTGCACTCCGGAGCAACAACTACTCCGTTACGGCATTCTCGCAACAATGTGTGCACGCCGGGATTGCCAAGTTTATTGAGTTGCCTGCCCACCAAGCCAAATGTTTTGCAAACTGGAATTCGCCCATAGACGTGGAACCTTACATATTGGCCGGCTGACAAAGTTAGGCGGATGGGAGTTTGCCGTTTGCGCGCCACAACAGCAACCTGTTTGAGGGAGCCGCGTGAAACTGCGAATCAAAGGGAATTCATTGCGCCTTCGAGTTTCGGGTTCACAGACGACCCGCTTGATGTAGGCCGGAAGAATGGAAGAGACAATCGTCTTCGGCGTAGGGGACAACGCATACCCGATCTCTTGCGAGATGACTACACAAGTGTCCAAGAAAACTCCGAATCGACGAAGGCAATGTATGTATGACTTTTCCCAAAGACTCAGACCCACAACTCAAATTACCGCGACTGCGAAAGCGTCTCTAAGAGACACCTGAGATTTTGAGCTTGCGTTCGTGTCATCACAAGTTGAGATTTGCACGTGGTCAAACTCCACGCGATGATGTCGCTGGAGCGTTCGTCACACCCTAACCGGTCCGACTAGGCGGGTTTTGCTTTTCAGTCTCGGATACTTCCACCTCGCTGCCCCAAGGCAATGGTGCAGTTCGATTTTCTAGAGGTCTAGCCGTGGATCGGAGTCCGGCGTAGACTTTGCTGCATGGGGGAAGACGCGCGCCTCACCGCAGCCAAGGATCGCAGCGGGAGATTTTCGGGCTACTATAAATGTTCCCTTTGCGAGGCAGCATTTCGTCCAAACCCAAAGAACCTTGGGGAATTGGGGATCACCTTTGCTGCTCACGTTAAGCTCTCACATCCTGCCGATAAAGCTGCCCGCGTGGACATGAACCAGGCCGCCGCGCGGACCGTCAAAGAAGGGCGATAATCTGGGCGGCGATATACTGGACTCACCATGTTGCTGTTGTGGGTTTTGCGCCTCCTCAGGGAGCCTGAAAGCATGACGGTATGCCAGGACTCGTACAGATCGGTGTTCAGCCCACGAAAGCTGCTGCCGCATGTGCTCCGAAGGCGCAGCCGCGAACTCGGGTCTTCTGGCTTCAGGGCGTCACACTCGCATGGATGTTCGTCGAGTTCGGCGTATCCGCGTATGCGGCGATCACGGCACACAGCCCCGCAATGCTGGCCTTTGGTTCCGATAGTCTTGTGGAGCTTATGTCCGCCGCCGTGGTGCTCTTGCAGTGGGTTCCAAGCGTGTCAATTTCGGAACGCAAGGCGACCCGCACAGCCTCAGTGCTGCTGTTCGTTCTTGCTTTTGTCGTAGCGGGGACGGCCCTTACATCGTTAGCTCTCAGGCTGCGGCCTGGAACGAGCCGCGCGGGAATCGGCATCACCATCGCCGCACTGCTTGCTATGCCCGTCCTCGCATGGCTGAAGCGACGGGAAGCTCACCGCAGCGGAAACGTCGCCTTAGCCGCCGACGCAGCGCAGTCGGCCACTTGTGCCTATCTCGCACTGATCGCACTAGTGGGACTTGCCGTGAACGCATATTTCCATATCGCGTGGTTCGATGCCGTCGCTGCACTGGTGGCAGTTCCCATCCTCGTCAAGGAGGGTAGATCGGCTTGGCAGGGACAGACCTGCGGATGCTGCTAAGGCTCGCAGATTGACTGCGGAAATCTTTTCAATCGTTCGGTTCCATACGCCACGAGTTTATCTCGGCCACACTTGAATCTTCTTTGTGGCAGGCATACGGTGAAAGACAGCGGAGGTGACCCATGGCATATGTCATTGCCGAACCCTGCATTGGGACAAAGGACACCGCGTGCGTCGATGCCTGTCCCGTGGATTGCATACACCCCAAGAAGAACACGACCTATGACGACGGCCGGGCAACATTCGACGACGTTCCGCAGCTCTACATTGATCCCGTGGAATGCATCGATTGCGGTGCCTGCGTTCCCGTCTGCCCCGTCTCGGCGATTTTTGCCCTGGATGACCTGCCCGAGAAGTGGAAGGAGTATACGGAGCTCAACGAAAGCTACGTGAATGGCGGTAAATTCACGCCCGAAGAGTACGCCAAGCACCAAGTCAAGTAGTCCTGATCGCGGCTCACCCGCGAATCATTTCCGGCTGGGTGCCGCAGCAATCTTCTTGAGAAGCCAGTTCCGTGTAAGTGGAGGCTTTGTCGGCAAGCAGGAAGTTGAGCTCAATCTTGCCCCGTCAGCTCAGTTGCTGCAAAATAACCTAGGGCCGTATCGACAACGCTCCGCTGGCGGAAGTTGGCTGGGAGCAGTCCTCGCCGCAGGCGACCGATCTAATTCGAATGTCGGGGTGTTTATCCTGCCTCCCCCAAGTTATACGCAGGCAAAGTGGTAAGGCGTCCGTCCTCGACTGGGCCACCCACAGTGAAATGGTAGAAGCTCTGCCATTCGCGTGATGAGATTCCGAAAACCTCGTGAACCGGATCATCGAAGTAGCAGCCGATCCCGGTCGAACGAATGCCGGCCTCTTCCGCCTCGAGGTAGAGCACCTGGCCCACGAGTCCGGCCTCCCAGAAGAGATTTCGGTAGAAGCTGGCGCCGTAGACAACCACACTGTCCATGTATTCGGCAATCATCCCAAGGCTGAAGGCCCCGTCCCCCGCGATGTCTTGACCGCAGGAGACGCTCGCGGCCAGAGTACGGCAGTCCCCCTCTTTCAGCAGGAATAGCGGAAGACCATGCGGACACGACGGAGGGCGTAGCCACAGGAACTCAGTCCGCATCGCTTGCCGGAGTGTCTCGACCTTCTCCGGATCCCGAGCGAGCATGTAGAGACCAGGAGGCAGGTCGTTCACGCGGTGCACGAAGAGGCCCAGGTGGATGCGCGGGCACCAGGGCAGGGCGTCCCACGGCATAGATCGGCCGTCTCGGGTGGGTACGAGACGAGCCAACATCCGGAAGAAGGTCGCCGCTGGAATCGCTGTGGCCCCGTCCATGCTGACCGCGCTTCTGCGCCCCAGGATGACTTTTTCCGCAGTGAAGGCTCCGGACCGAACCGGCGCCCCGAAGAGCTCTTCCTCCGAAGGGAACCTGGAGAACTCTTCATCGGCCGCAATCCCCGGATTTTTAGTGGTCCAGGAATTCGTAGTGGCTTGAGCCACCTGGTCGATCACTGGCCAATCGACGCCGTGTTCGGGACTCAGCACGTTAGCCACGCCGTACCATCGAGAAGCGGTCACCTGGGATACCAACTCTTTGGACAGGGAGAGGCCCCGGTCGCTGGCCCATCTCTCCCTGGACACAAGCGCCACGAGTTCGGGATGCTCTCGCTCCGCGCCGGGGTAATCGGTCTCGCGGTCGAGTCCGAGAAGTTGTGACACGGCGGCGCTAGCCACACGGTCGAGGAGGCGGAATTTCCACCCGAGGGCAGCCGCCGCGAATCGCATCGACCCGAGCGCATGGCCGACATCGTGTTGGCAGTACCGGAACGCACGCTCGCCATACTTCCAGGCCTCCCGCCAAAGAATGGACGACAGCCCCACGAGGAATGAGCCCTCCGGAAACGCTGCTGTCAAGGCCGCCCAAACCGAGGGATCAAAGTCCGCTCGAAGCTCCAGACCGTGCGCCTTCGATGCATAGTGATATACGCCGGGACGGTCGTGGATAGCGTCCAACGACGGCAAGAACACGTATCCCTCCGTCGGGTGGAGGTTCCCGCTCGACGGATTGGCGCGCAGAGACCACGTGGTTCCTTCGAACCTTTTCCAAGCTGTCAGCGAGAATGCATAGCGCAAGAAGAGCGAGATGGAGTCGACCGAAAGCGGAGCCGGCACGATGTTGTCCGCAACGTAGAGCTGCCAGTACGGAAGCGCCCGCCCCGCGTCGGGTAAAGGAAGGCGAACCAGCGGCGCTCCGTCGTAACGGCGGAACGGATCTGGCTGCTTAGCCCAATCCAGGTATCCAAGCGAGGCGGCATAGCGGTGGTAGTGGTGCTTTGTTCTCTCGTGGTAAGCTACCACGACTTGCTCGGCAGAAAGGTCGAGGTCGTCCCTGTCCGTCTTCACCGTAAAATCAGGAGGAGTATTTGATCGCATGTCCATCGTTGCCCTCCCGTCACATGTGGGTAAATGCCTCGTACAGGTGAAGGCCTCCATCGAAGGCCGGGGATCTCGTGGCGGAGATCTACCAGACGCTTTGGGATTACAAACATACCAGGATCCATTCCGCCCTCAAGATGCCTCTCTCAGTATTTGCAGAACAGATTGCAGCCTAACAAAAAACGGCGAATTACTGTCTAAGGAAACCTATCCTTTACATCGAAACCGGGCTCGGCAAAGCAACTGAGAGGTTTCTGGAGGTGTGTTCGGTAATCCGGACCTTGAGCCGGGTATCTCAGTTGGTGCAAATCGCCAAAGCACTCACCGACTAGCGCGTTCCGGATTGTCTACGGTAGCCGAACCCTGATTAGAGGATGCAGGGCACAGATTCGTTGATCGAATGGTCTGGCACGAGCCGCTCGACAGTTGAAATCTGTGAGCAATTCATTCACGGGGTTGCGGTCGGCCGCCTTATTCCGCCTTATTCCGCCTTATTCGACCGCCTTATTCCGCCTTATTCGAGTTCCCGTCCTCGGGCTTTGGCGCTGCGGCAAGGAACCACACAGCCCCCCGACCGTGTCCGCGAGAGTCGATCAAGCCAAGTCTTTTCAAATGAAGCAGATCGTCGCGTAACGTGCGGTCAGCCACAGATGAGTTGATTTGTGTGCGGATATTCGCAAACGAGGACTCTTTTCCGCCGGCGATTGCCTGAAGAATCCGGCGCTGCCGGTCCGAGAGATCGTGAGCGACGCGGAGAGGCGCCACATAGCCGCTAGGGAGGAACCGAACGCCTACTGCCCCGGCGACTTCCAGGAACTGAGGCTCGGGATGGCCTGCACGGAGGCATAGTTCAACGATCTTCTGGGTGCCCCGTCCCCAGCGCTCAACCAATCCTCGCCGGTAGAAGACCTCCGCGATCAGCGGGTTTCGCGGACGGGACAGATGCTCCCGCTTCAGGTTCTCTACCTCGATGCCAAAGGGGAGACCGCCGGAACTCCAAATCTCAAGGCGGTCATCGTAAATTGCCACACTGACGGCTCCTCCAGCTTGGGCGTAGTCCCGGTGGCAGAACGCATTGACCAGCGCTTCACGCAACGCGATAGGAGGGAAAAGAGGTTCATCCACGCGCTCGGACAATCCGGCCTCGACCCGACCAGCCACGGGTAGATGCCGGGTGAGAAGGCCCGAAACGCACTCTGGCATTTAAGTGTAATTTAATTGCTTTTTGGATGTAAAATGGTGTATATTTAGATTTGCAGGAGGTTCCAATGGCAACCGTTCCCGCATCTCGTCCTGATCTTGCAGCGCATCGTGAAGCGCTTCGCCTCCCCATCCCGGAGATCGTCAAGCAGCTCGTCGGCCTCATCGGCCGCAAGCTCACCGCCTACGTCGGCGGTGTCCGGGACGTGCGCGCCGTCGATCGGTGGATGAACGGAAGCGAGCTTTACGGTGATGCCGAACAACGTCTGAGGTTCGCCTTCCAGCTGGTCCGGATGCTCGCCGAAAGAGAAGATCCGACTGTGATCCAATCCTGGCTCACCGGCCTGAACCCTGAACTCGGTGACCGCGTCCCACTTCGGCTCATGAGGGAAAACGATCTGGAGACCGTGGCGCCGGAGATCATGGGAGCCGCGCGAGCTTTCCTCGTTGGCGGTTAGGAGCGAATTCGAATGAATCTCGAATCGAAGCGGCCCCCGAGGCCGCTTTTCCGCGTCGGCAGGGATGACGACGCATGGGCGGTTCCTGATTGGGCCTATGCCAAGGAAGACGGAACCTTCGGAAATCGTTTCGACGACCCGATGCGCGTGTATAGGGTTCTGTATGCGTCTTCGCAACGGCTGGGATGCTTCATCGAAACCCTGGCGCGTTTCCGCGTGGACGTCTCTTTCGTCGCAGACCTGGCGCTCATGGAAAACGGCGAGGATGACTTTACGGCTTTCGGCACGGTCCGCAGAGCATGGATCAAAGGCCGCTGCATTGGCAACGCAAATGTCGAAGGCGAATATGCGGACATCTATGCTCTCGCATGGGTCAGCCATCTCAGATTGGCGCTGGCCGGGACTGCGGTGAAACTTGGGATGGAGGACATCGACCTGAGTTCGCTTGAACGGGCTGAACCCCGCCTATTGACACAGCGGGCTGGCCGGATCGCATTCGAGCTCGGATATGCAGGAGTCTTCTACCACTCCCGCTACGGCCACTCGATTGAGAACTGGGCAATCTTCGAAGACTGGACCATGTCAGAACGGTTCCCTATTCGCCAGCCGAACTCGCGAAAAGTGGCTGAAGACGATCCGGACTTGCTCGAAGCCCTGCGAATCCTTGGGCTCGTGATCGGCGACTGAGGGTCCAACCCCAAACCAACCCAAGATAACAACCCCTTTGACCAGGAGCCCATGTGGCCTTTAGGAAACAACATCATTGCCGGTGAGCCGAGCGAGAGCTCGAACCAGACTCTGCTGTCAGCTTCGCGGATATGAATAACGTTTGTCACATCGATCAGTACGGTTGGTTCATTGCCGGTGAAATGCCGAGGAGTCTACCAATGAGACATTAGCGTTCCGGGTGAACGCTAGCCTAGGCGATTGAGAAAGGGAGGTTAGCGATGATGGTTGTGCGATGCGATCGTTGGTTTCCGAAAGCCGCGATCCTCTCCCGGTCTCGCCTTGCGACTCACTTCCTCGAGGATGTCTTCGCGGGAGCATGGAGATTCAATCCCTGCCGAAGCATCATCGCCCTGATCAAAGTACCTCATGGTAGGTCGATCGCATTCGGAAAGATGCTTAGGTTTGCTGCAGCCTCGGCGATTCTGATGCTTTCTACCTCGATCTCCTGGTTCATCCAGCGTCTTCGGATCTCTCACCAGTTCGAGCTCTTCGGCAAGATTGAGCGTCCGGAAGATGAACTGGACCTTTTCGATGAGAATGTTGATATCACGATCAGGATTGATGATCACAGATTCGACATCTTGCGAAAGCCTCGATGCTTTGTGACGGTGAGTCTTCCAAAGGAAGGTCCTCACAGTAAGGCGCAAATAGTCCAGGAATACTTCGAACAGCAATGAAGTGCGCTACCGAAAGCAAGACCACAAATTGCGGTTCTGGGTCAGATGATGAGCAGGGTATTGCTGATGAAGTGAACGTCGAGGAAACAGTCGATGCCAAAAGAGTCCAAATCTCCACAGACCTTCCCAGCCGAGGAGCCTCGCATTCGTGCAGAGCGCCATAGTCAGGCTCTCATAGAGGCATTTCTGGTCAGCGGCCTCGTCTTTTTGCTTTTGCCGGGAACCTTTCTCGGTGTGTGGAACCTTATTGGAATCTCACGACACGAGGCACTTACCGCTCTCTCGCCAGCGTGGCTTCAGGCGCATGGCCAGGCGCAGGTCTTCGGGTGGGTTGGCTCCTTCATTTTAGGGATCGGTTTCTATTCTTTGACCAAGATGCAAAGCACGCGCACATTCCCGGTACTTCGGGGGTGGACAGCTTGGATTCTCTGGACAACCGGAGTTGCACTCCGCTGGTTGGGCGGAGTGACAGGATGGGAATGGCGACGGATTTTGCCTGCTTCAGGACTGCTCGAACTCGTTGGCTTTCTCCTGTTCTTCTTCGCGGTGCGTCGTCATCGCCCGACCAATGGCAAATCAGCGACCGCGCCATGGATGGTCCTGGTGATTCTCTCCACGTCTGTGTTCCTCCTAACTCTCATCATCAATGCCGTCGCAGTCTTTCAACTTGCGCTCACGGGTAGTACCCCAGCCCTGTCGCATCGACTCGATTTGCAATTGGTGACCATGGCGATCTGGGGGGTTCTGGTGCCCACGATCTGGGGATTTAATGCACGCTGGCTGCCGATTTTTGCGGGCTTCGGCCAGCCGCGGACCCGCTGGCTGATGACAGCATATGGACTCAGCCTGGCCGGCATCGCATTGGTGTTTCTCAACCAATGGGGGATCTCTGCTGTGGTCTTCGTGGCCTCGGCGCTCGTGGCCATTCAGGGATTACAGGTGTGGCACGCGGCAGTTCAGCCGGCCAAGGTACACAACATTCATCCGAGCTTCCCGAATTTTCTTCGCATTGCTTATGTCTGGTTGGTAATTGCATCACTCCTCGGCTGCCTGGCGGCGCTCGAAGACCGCTCGGGAGGACTGTGGGGGGCGAGTCGCCACGCTCTCACCGTAGGATTTGTAGCCGTAATGGTGTTCACCATCGGCCAACGAGTTTTGCCCGCGTTCTGCGGGATGCGCCTTCTTTGGAGCAAGGAACTGATGTTCTGGTCGCTCGCTCTGCTCAACCTCGGCTGCCTGCTGCGCGTGAGCATGGAGCCACTGGCCTATGAGCGCGACTGGCAGGTCGCGTGGAAGTTGCTTCCGGTTTCGGCTGTGATCGAATTGACGGCCGTGACTCTCTTTGCCCTCAACCTCGTTGGCACGTTGATGCAACAGCCAGCCCATTTGCTCCAGGCGGTTGATCCGGCTTCGAACACTGGCGGCGCCCCATGAACCCTCACCGACGCTTCTGGGACGAACTCCTGCTTGTTGTTGAAGAATCGCTTGCCGCATTCGGCGGAGTGAGCCCTGATCTGATTGAGTCATTCGCCAGCGATTCCAAACACTTGTCCTCAAGGCACGGCGCGTTCTGTTCTTCAGGGCAGAAATCGTCGATCGTGCGCAAGATTCTGCCATTCGAATATGCGGTCGACAAAAGTTCTATAAAGGGAGGTGAAGAAGTATGGCGAGCAGATTGCAATTAAAACGCGTCTACGATCAACGCAACCGAACAGGATGGAACCCGTTTCCTGGTCGAACGGTTATGGCCACGAGGGATGACGAAATCCAGCGTTAACTGATGTCGCCTGGTTGAGAGAGGTGGCGCCAAGCTCGGAACTGCGCAAATGGTTTCATCACGACCCCTGAGCGCTGGAATGAGTTTCGCAGGCGATACTTCGCAGAGCTGAAGCGCAGAGGGATGGTTTGGCGCCGATTCTTGAGGCAGCGCGTAATGGCCCAGTAACGCTCCTTTACAGTTCGCACGACACGGAACACAACAATGCCGTAGCTCTGAGGGAATTCCTCCAACATGCGCTACGCCCCATGGATCCGGTATCGTGCCTCTGTTTGCAGTAGCACAGCTATGGTTCTATGCAAAGCGATTACTGGTACAACCGTCTCCGCACAGATGACATCCAGACCATTTCGTGCCGCCCGCCAGCGGCATAATCTCAAGAGTGATCGTTGCCAGGCGCGACCCATTGCTCCGGTAATGCGTCATCAAAGGCCTTGAATGAGGTCTCCAGGAGTGTGTTCCCATGAAGAGCGAACGAAGAACTCTCACCCGTCTTCCCGGGCTTGCGGAACAAATCATCAGGCACAGCATCGGTAGCGAACTTGAAAAGCTGAAGGATGCGCCGTCATGGCAGCGGGAATCCGGCCGAAGCTCCGAAACGCTGGTCAAATATGAGGAGTTCCGCATTGTTCTCGTCCGGATGAAGCCGGGAAGCTATATGAGCCATCATCGTGCGGAAGGGCCAATTTCCATCCACGCACTTCGCGGGAAGATCCGGGTGCATCTTCCGGAAGACCGTCTGGAGGATCTGAACCCAGGTGACCTTCTGACGCTTGAGCGCTGTCTTGAACACGATGTGGAAGCACTCGATGAGAGCGCTTTTCTGCTGACCATAGCGTGGCCAGAAACCTAAGCGCAGAGCGAGCCTGACGGAACTCCACGTGATGTGGACGTATGTCTCTCGGTATCGTCGATCGTGGGCCTTTGCGGCGTCGAGGGGTTGCTTCCAATACCTATGAATGAGATGGAAGAAGCCGGTTTGCAATGCAGGCTCTCAGGCCATCGAGCGCGCATTACGAGCACTGGGCTTTTGAAGCACCGCATAAAGTGGCTGCCTGTTGGTGCGAACCTCCCCTTTTCTAGTTTTGAGTATGAGGTTGAAGTGCACATACACAACACCCACCGATGGGCTGCCTTATCTGATGGGCGACGCGAGCACCTTTTATGATGCATGTCCGTAGAATCCTCTTTCCGATTGCATTTTCCGAAGCGGTCGCCGCCATGGCCCCCTCGGTCAGGGAAATGGCTGAGCACTTCAATGCTGCTGTGACGGTGTTGCATGCTGTCAACCTCGCTCCTGAATACTTTCCCGGCCCCGCCCCCGACACCCCGTGCGAATCAAGTGTCTCGATCACGTTCTCACCGGCTCTCCAGGAGTTGCGCTCTCAGCAGGAGCGACGCCTTGAAGCCTTTGCAGTCGCCCATTTTTCGGGGATTGACCATGCCCAAAGAATCGAAGACGGTGACCCGGCAACAGTTATTGAGTGGGTTGCAAAGTGCGAAAACACGGACCTCATTGTGATGCCGACGAAGGGGTTGGGAAGGTTCCGTCGTCTGCTTATGGGCTCAGTTACCACGAAGGTTCTGCACGATATCGCTTGTCCTGTATGGACCAATGTGCACAGGCCCGACCCGACAGCGACTTTATTTAGCGGATACCGCTCGATTCTGTGCGCCGTGGGAATTGGCTCTGGAGAAGAACATGTATTTGACGCTGCAAGCCTCTTCGCCCGCGCATATGGAGCCAAGGTATGTCTGTTAAGGATCCAACCGCCAGGCGACGAGCGGGAGCGACAGTCTGTAGCCGACGCGCTCCGGCGCTCCTTCAAACTGGCCTGCACCGCTACAGGCAAGGATGTGGCAATTGACACCTCTGTGCGAGTTCTGGATGGGGATTTAGTGGAAGGTATCCGCCGAATATTACGTGAAGAAGAAGCGGGACTCCTGATTGTCGGCCGTGGACACGCAATGGAGAGTTTCTCCCGTGCATGGTCGCATCTATACACAATCATCCGCGAATCCTCTTGTCCCGTTCTGAGTGTTTAACGGGTTTCGATCCTAGAGAGCTTCTGTGCAACCTCGGATTGCTGCCCGGCCCGACCAGTTTGGAAAGGAGCACAAATCAAGATGAAGGAGTGATCCTGGCATGTCTGGCAAACGGGGTAAGAACTTGACGGGGCGGATGGAACTGTGGCTGATGTCTGTCACTAAACAAGAGGTCGGCCTTTGGGAGCAGCATTAGCCCACAAATACGAGAAGAACTCGCGGAAGGGGAGCCATGGCGATACACATTGGTGCAAAGCCAGACAGTGGATTCGATGATCCGATTGGCATGCTCAAGGACTGCCACCGGAGGATTGAGAGTTTCCTCGGCATCCTCTGTGTGGCAGTTGATCGCGCACAGGGCCGGAGTCTGAATGGCGACGAGCACGATGCTGTCCAGGCTGCATTGCAATACTTCCGTACGGGCGGACAACGCCATACGGCGGATGAAGAGGAATCGCTTTTTCCACGACTGCGCAAGTCCGACGCAACGTCCTTCGCGGAGATCGATCGTCTTGAGGGCGACCATCACGAGGCGAACGACTTGCACAGTTCAGTCGAGCGGCTTTACTCAGTCTGGATTGAATCAGGCGGTTTAGGTCCGGTGGATACACGGCTGTTGCTTTCCGAGACCGCGCGCCTCAAGCAACTGTATTCCGACCACATTCAGGTAGAGGAAACAGTTGTATTTGTGCGTGCGACTCAGGCGCTCGATCAGCAGACAATCGCGGCAATCGGGACTGAGTTTCGATTCCGGCGGAAATAGCCAGGCGCAGTGAACGTCCCGAGGTTCTGCAGCAATCGCGTTTCTATTTCATGAGCGTCGCTGCTTACATGTCCGAATGACTGGCCGCTCTCGTATGGGAAATTTGGTACGCATAAATCCCAGGGGAAGAATGGTCCGCGAGTGTCCCGATACCTCCGGCACGGAATTGGTTCTACTATCGAATCAGCCAAGTTCGCCGACCAGAAGGACGATCCCCCGGTCAGCGTCTAACTCTCTCGAATTCTTGCGCAAACACCCCGAGGTGGCGGCTGAGAGCGTTGCCTGGCACATCCACAACCTAACCTGCGATCTGGGAAAGAAACCCGCCAAAATCGAATATCAATATACTCCAGGCGCGGGACTCTAAAGCTCCTCTTGGAGATTGGCGGAACGAGAGCGGCAATTCAAAGTCGGAGCGACCGCATCATCAGGATCCACAACGATCATTCTTCTTGATCTGGTGTCTGGCGTCAACTACTCTTTCCGGTCAACGACAACCATAATTCCCGATAGTTGTTGGAACTTCTTTCTCTCTGCTTCTTGCTGAGGTGCCGTTGTTGCTTGCAGGGCCGGAGCGTAGCCCCGAAGGGGCGGAGCGGAGGGCCTGCAAGCAACAACGGAGGCCGGTCTCCAGCTCCCGTCAGTTGGCTTCGGTGGTTTCCGGCGCCGGGTCCCGGTTCTTCTTAGCCTCCTCCATTCGGTAGCTGGGGATGTTCAGTTCCACGATGACCGAGTGATGCACCAGCCTGTCGATGGCTGCCGCCGTAGTCATCGGGTCCTTGAATATCCCCTCCCATTTCGAGAACGGAAGATTGCTGGTCAGCAGTACGCTGCCGCGTTCATAGCGTTCGGCCAGCAGGGTGAACAGCACCTCCATCTCCTCGCGGCTTTGCTGGACATAACCCATCTCGTCGATGATCAGGCCGTCATGGCGGGCCAGCTTCTTGATCTCTTTGCTCAGCCGCAAGTCGCGCTTGGCTACCAGGAGATCCTGCACCAACATCGCGCAGCTCGTGTACTTCATCCTGCGTCCTTGCGCGATCAGTTCATGGGCCAGAGCGCACAGCAAGTGGCTCTTGCCCGCGCCAGGATTCCCGAACACAAGCAAGTTCTCCTGGCGATCGAGGAAGCTGCCATCCACCAGCGCTTTCAGTTGTCGTCCGGCCTTAACGGGTAAACGCTTCAGGTCGAAGTTGGGCATCGTCTTCTCTCGTGGAAGCCCCGACTCACGTAATAGTGCAGCGATGCGGTTGCGCCGTCGAGACTCGCACTCCCGCTGCGTCAACTGCAGCAAGTACTGCTCGTAACTGAGTGTCTCTTTCTCCGCCTGTTGCGCAGCCTGCTCGAAGTACTCGCGCATTGCCGGCAGATGAAGTTCTCTCAGGTTCTGCATCAACTCCGTTCTGATCTGAGGGGATGCGCTCATTGCAGCACCTCCTGCGTGCTGAACAGCTGATCGAAAACTCTCAGATCCACCGCCGCTATTTGCACGTCGCGGACAGTCGGGTTGTGCTCGGCTGCCAGCATGGTCTCGATACCCTTGGCGCTGATCTGTTCAGAGCCCGCTTCCAGGATCACGCGCAACGCCGCATCTACCCTTACTTCGCTTCCTTTAGCCGCTAACTCGAGGATCTTCAGATATTCCTTGCTGCCCTGATGAAGGCCAAGCTGTTCCTCAAGCAAGTCGAAGATCATGCGGAACCGGCTGGTCGGGAACAGCTCGTCGCGGTAACGGTAGTGTTCGAAGGCGCCAGGCTTCCGTACCAGCCAGTCGATGATGTGACGGTAATCAACTCGATGCTTCAGCCGCCCTCGCAAGCGTGGCATCTCGGCGACCTTCTTCTGCCCGTACCAGACCTCCACATGGTCCATAAAGAGCCGCGCCTCCACATGCTCGCCGATCAACCGGCTCGGCACCGAGTACGCGTTGCGGTCCACATAGATCAGGCTGCCCGAGTCCACCTTGACCCGATCGCGCCGGGCCGATTCCATACGCCGCTCCGGCAACTCCCGCATCACCGCCATCTCTTCGCCAAGCCGCTGACTCCGCCCCGCGTTCAACCGCTCCAACATCGCTCGAAGGAAGCGTCGGTACTCGTCCACGCTAGCGAAGTCCACGCTGCCGCGCAGCATCAACTCCTGCGCCACCGCCCGCTTGAAGCGATGGTGCCGCTGCTCAACATCGCCGTTCTCGTTGCCATGCCCAGCCTGAGTCTTCTCGCTCTCCAAGCCGTAGAAACGCATCAGCCCCTTGTAGCGATCCGTAAACTCGGCCGGATCGCTCATGTTGTTGACCGCCGTCGAAAGCCGGTCGGTGCGATGACGATGCGGTACTTTGCCCAGCGCCCACAGAGCATTCTGCAACCCTTCGCTCAGGCTCTCGAAGCTCTCTGAAAAGCACACCGTTGCTGCCTCCCAATTCGAGTAGGTCAGCACAAAGTGATAGATCAGGTGCGGAAAGCTCTGCCCCTGGAGGGTTACGCCCAACTCTTCCATGTGCGTGAAGTCCGACGCTCCAAGCCGACCTGGAGGATGCTGTTGCGCAAAGAACACCTCCCGGGCCGGACCCTCGATGGCACGCCACACCTTCACGCGCCGCTGCAACGTGCGCACCTGTCCGTCCTGGAAGCGACCTGGGTTCTGCCGCTGCAAGAACTCGAAGACCGTCTTAGCCTCAAGCCCGGGGTTGTCTTCAAACAGCTTCTGCACTTCGTCCCAGACATCCATGAACGGATCTGGCCGGGTCCGCCCGCGCACTGCCGCTGGCAACTCGCTTGGCAACCGGCCATGACGGCGATATTTTCGCGCCGTCTTGGCAGCCATCCCTGCCTTGGACGCCGCAATCTCCTGGTTTTCCTCTGTCTTTATCAACGCAAACAACCTCCGAACCTGCTTGTCCGTGACCAATCCGCCTCCGCTCCCATGAACCGGAATACGCTTGGCCTAATTGTCGTTGGATCGGTAATTTTGTTTGTCGTTGACCGGTACTTCTAATTGTCGCCCGTCAATCTGGTGAGGGTTCGACACCACTACACTTCAACAATTACCCCACGCTATCTCTGAGCTTCCCACGTGTCGCCATTCTCCTAAGCTTGCGTACAAGAGAACGACACGGAGTCACAGAAATGATCAGCAGTTGTGAACAATATGATGCGTTCTGAAGTTCGATCGACAGCGGCCCTCTGGTCGACACGCCTGCGCATTGGCGCCCAGCATTGGAATTCAGCGAACTAGGATCGGGAAAGCTTCTGGGGTTGGAGAAGATTTACCACGATCAAGATAACTGGCACCAGAAAGACCAGTGAGCCGATAACCCACATGATGACGGCGCCGGCAATCTGATCGGTCATGGGGGATATCTGGAACGGGTTTGGTTGCCTCAGGTAGTAGCTGTAGACGGGTCGGTCGCAGAAGGCGAGAAATGCAGAGAGTGCGGTGTTGACGATATCAGCAGAGGCTAGATAGAGCAGCATTAACCACCCGGCATGATGTACACGCGATGGCCAAGGATGGATGATTGGCCACCAGAAGAGGATTGCCGAACTGAGAAAACAAATGTGTTCGAAGTCGTGCCAGTGTTCGTGTTCGAGTGCGAAGTCGTAAGCGGCCGGGATGTGCCATCCGAGGAAGATGAGATTCATTGCGAGCCAAGCAACTAGAGGCGTTGTGAGGAAATGTCCAAGCTTGCGAAGGAGCTTGGAACGGATCAAAGGAGCGAGAAGGTACACGATGACTCCGTGCGGAAGGCCGCGGAGGAGTGGAACGATTGGAAATCCGAGGAGCAGAAGTGGGGGTACGAAGGATATCAGGAGCAGATGCTCCACCATATGAGCGCTGAGAAGTGCGTCGGCGAAACCATCGAGCGGCGAGGCGATAGAGAGCCAGATGGTTCCGAGGCCAAGAAGGAAGGCAGCTAGCCGCCATGTTGGGAAGAGGTGGGAGCGCGTCTTTCGAATGGCGAACCAACCGCAGGTGTAGACGACGGCGACGATGAGAGTCGCCGCAGTCAGAAAGAGCGGAGGCGACCAGTCTGCAAAGATTGCCCGACACTCAGGAGACATGGCGATAGGATGTGTACAAGGTTAGTGTCCGTTCGGCATGGTTGGTGGTAGCTTGCCCGACAGAGTTATGTGGCGCGATGCGTCGATCGCCGGCGCAAGATCGTTGCCACGGAGAGTGGTGAGAAATCGGACCAGTGCGGTAGTTTCGGAGGGATTGAGGGAATTGCCGTAAGCAGGCATGTTTCCTCCACCCTGCAGGACCTGGCGGATGATCTGGTCTTCCGTCATGCGAGTAGCGATGGAGTCGAGCGCCGGGCCGCGCAGGCCACCTTCTCCGCCGATGGAGTGGCAGTTGCGGCACTGCTTGTTTTGGAAGACGATGGCGCCTTCTCGTTCGAGCGGAGTGCGGTCGTGCAAGATAAGCCGTGGGAATGGGATCGCTCGTCCATGCATTCATGATCGGACTCCAGGGCGTGTACATGCCGAGACGAGTGAACACACCTAGAGTGACAGCAATGACGGCAATCATGAGAACGGCCGACGGGCCGGCGCGACCAGTGCTTTTCGCCTTCGCCGGCAACGAGCGGAAGAAGCAGCATTGCGCCGATGATCAGGATAGGAGCGATGAAGAGAGCTGGGGTTTCGAGACTCAGGTGGAAGATACGCAAGGACAGCGTAGATCCAGAGGAAGGCGAAGTCGGGCTTCGGTGCGGTCTGGATGATGGTTGGATCGGGCTGGCCGGTGGGTCCGAAGGGGCCGAAGAAGAGGGCACAGGCAATGACGGCGAGCATGATGGCCGCAGCGAAGATGGCATCCTTCCAGGCAGCGTCAGGGACGAAGGGTATGCCGGTCTCTTTGGTGAGGGTGCTGTACTCCCGCGCGTAGGTGGTTCTTGCTGACGAGTCGGCCGGGCATGGGCCACTCGTTGATGCCGAGGCGCAGAACCATCCAGAGATGGAGGCCGACGAGCACGAGCAGGATGCCGGGAATGACGAAGACGTGCAGCGCGAAGAAGCGGGTGAGGGTTGGGCCGGCGATGATCGGGCCGCCGAGCATGAGATCGACCAGCGAGCCGCCGATGCAGGGCACGCGGCTGAGGATGGAAGCGCCGATGCCGAGGCCCCAGTAGGCGTCCTGATCGAAGCGCAGGACCTGTCCGGTGAAGGCCATGCCGAGGGTGAGCAGGAGCAGGAAGACGCCGATGATCCAGGTCAGTTCGCGTGGAAATTTGTAGGCACCGAAGAGAAAGACCTGCGCCATGTGGATGAGCACGATGGCGATCATGAAGTCGGAGCCCCAACCGTGCAGGGCGCGCAGAAACCAACCGAGCTTGACGTTGTGATCGAGGAATTGGAGGCTGCTCCACGCATGACTGGCGGAGGGTGTGTAGACCAGCGCAAGTAGGATGCCGGTGACTACCTGAAGGCCCAGGATGACGGTGGCTGCGCTGCCGAAGACGTACCACCAACTGGAGGTGCTGGCGGGAACTTCATGCTCAGCCGCCTCAATGGCAGGCTGCGCCAAGGCCGAGGCGCCGCTCGAACCAGTTGTAGAGCGCGATGCCGCGTTGTTTTAGCTCTGACATGAATTGCTCCCCGATTTGGGTTTCTCGATGGAGACGAGATTCGTGGATCCTCTCGAGCTGCGCGGAGGGGCTGTTCGGCACACGCGTGCGTGGGCGCAGCGTGGGCATCTTGCCTGCTCTGATCATCAGAGTGTTGGCGATGTATTTTGTGATCATACTCAAAGAGGCCGCGCTCAGGCGGGCCGGAGGCGCGCGATCCGTCAGCATAGTAGGCGCCCCCGTGGCAAGGGCAGAGAAAGAGTCTGCGACTGCGCGAACCAGCGAACTGGACATCCAAGATGTGCGCAGTTGATGGCGAAGACCTGAAAGGTGCTGCCAGAAACGCGACGCACCCAGCAAGGAATGTCTCCCGTCTGGCCGTCCCAGGGGGTCGTGATCGGATTGCGGAAGTTGACGAGGCGCGTTTCATCTTCAGGAAAATCACTGATCGGGCCAAGCGTGATCCATGAGTCGTAGCTCGAACTCTTCTTCAAAGCAGGGGCCCAGAAGATAGCCGACGATGGGCACAGCAAGAACTGCGCCGACCGCTCCGTTGGCGAGCAGCGAGAGCTTGAAGAGGAAAGCTCGCCGGGAGTGGCGTGCACTTCGCGCGCTCGCTAGCTCTTGAGGGATAGCCTGACCGCCTTGCGAGGCTGAATCGGATTGTGGAGTCGGCTCAATCGGTGTCATTTCGCTTTGCTCCTTCGAAGCTCTTCGTCTTTGACGGTGTGGTATCGATGTGCTTCATGGTTGCGTGGGGTAGGGCTGGCCGGGGTCGGCGGATCGCTTCGATGCAAGCCATGCGACGATATCGGTTATCTGCTGGCTGGTCATCGCTTGTGCTGGTTTTGATGGGGAGAGGTCTGAGCGCCAGTCGGGCATGTCACGGTCGGGAAGGCCGGCGATCGTCATGCTTCGCAGATTCTGGTCGCTGATCAGCGCTAGATAGGATGAGTCGACGATGGAACCCAACTTGCCTGATTTGCTCTTCGGATCTCCAGGAGCACCTTCCCCGGCGACGCCGTGGCAACGGGCGCAGAAGGTAGCGTAGGCTTGTTGACCTCGGATCGGATCGCCGAGTCGGTTGGCGAGATAGGGCGGAGGGTCTTGTTCGGCCAGAATAATTGGACTGCCCCATGTGTGCACTATGCCCTTTGCCAAAGCAGAGACCTGCTGATCGGTCAACATGCCGCCAGCGCTCTTTGCAAACGGTGGCATCAGCTTACCGGGAACACCGTTTGCGATGATCTGACGCAGACGGTCTTCTCCGACGACAGCGAGATAGACAGGATTGGCGAGCGGGAGTGCCGCTCCATTCTTGCCGTTTTCTCCGTGGCAGGCGGCGCAGTTCTCCTTATAGAGTGTCGAGAAGGCGAGCACCTCGTCGGGGCGCAAGACCGCGGGTCCGGGTCCAGGACGGCCGGGAATATGATTGCAGCCGAGCGAAGCAAAGCAAACCGCCACGAGGGCGACTGCGCTGTTCCGCGCGGATTTGAGAGTCGCCAGTCTCATTTCTTGTCGTCTTTCGGTTCGATTTGATCTCCGTGGAGACCGGCGCGAAGGGAGAATGGCAGGGCTTGAAACTGCGGAGTTCGCACCTTGACATGAAGATTCACGACAAAGCCGCAGACCAGGCCGAAAGCGATCTGAGAGACGATGAACCAGGGCCAGTTGATACGCGCGTTGAGAATGGGACTGATCACGCCAATCGCGGAATAGAGGATTCCTGTCCACAGGAAGGGTGCGATGAATCCCGCGGTGAGGATGGGCTTCCAAGGAAACATCGGCAACATGGCTCCGTAAAGCAGGCCGATGAGGACGGAGGCGAGAACGTGGATGGCCGTGGCAGCGAGTAGACCCTCGATATGAAACTGAGCCAAAAAGGCGTTACTTTCTCCGGCCCAGCTGACGAAACCGCCGGCGGCCAGAAGATTCACTGCATACCAGACGCTGTGATAGCGGATAAGGCCGTAGACAGTGGCAGGAACAATCATGGCAATGCCCCCTGCGATACCGCCTCTGACCCCCGCCGTCAGGCTGAAGGTTTCAACCGGCAGCAACTTGCGGTGCATGAGGTCACCCGAAATGCGCTCGCGGATGGTACGAGTGCTTGTAATGGTGATGACCGCGTCGTGGACAGGAACCATAACGTGATGTTCGTGCGGAATGACCTGGAAGAACCACCCGAAAATTGCTCGGAGCGCCAAGAGAAGGCCGAGCAGGCTGATGGCCCAGTGCGTCACCATGCCCGCAAGCATGAGCGCAATGCCAAGCGCAAGCACCATGGGCCACGCTGTGGGCGCCGGAAGGGAGACGGCCCCGGTCATGCTTCCTCGTGGATCGTTCAGCGTATTTTGATGAATGAATCTGCGTCCTTCCATTGTTGTTCCGCCTTCTTGAAACCTATCTGCCAATGACGTATACGACCAGAAAGACGGCTACCCAGATACCGTCGACAAAGTGCCAATACAGAGAAAGTACTTCGAGCCGCTCCGAGTGAGCTTCCTTCATCCGCCCGGCGAGGGAGATTCCGAGCGCGACACAAAGCATGATTAGTCCGACGAGGACATGCGTTGCGTGCAGGCCAACCAGCGAATAAAAGGTAGATCCAAAGAGATTGGTGCGAATTGTCAATCCGTCATCATGGATGAGGTGATACCACTCCCGCGCCGTAGAAACCAGAAATAGAAGCCCCAGAAGAACTGTGGAGGCTAGACCGATAGCGCAATTCCGGAGGTTATTCCTGCGTAGCGCGGCGACCGCGAAATGAACTGTGAAACTGCTGGAAAGGAGGCAAACAGTACTGAAGATTGGTAGGTCCAGCACCTGTGCAGGGTACGGACCGGTCAGGCTCTTGCCCATGTAGAAGACATAAGAGACGAAAAAGATGATGAAGATCGCGGCCTCGGCCACGATCAGACAGATCATGCCGACCGTACCACGATTTGGCAGTACCCACGGTGGCTCAACTTGTGCGTCGATAGCAATCGTGCTGACGGTATTCATCATTCGTAGTCCGAGTCTGGATCTTCTGGGTGTTTGAGGTCCCAAAGAGGCCGGCGGCTGTGAACCGTTGGTTCAATTGCGAAGTTATAGGACGGGGGTGGGGACGATGTGGACCACTCTAGCGTCCAGGCATCCCAGGGGTCATGGTCGGCGATTTCACCACGGAAGTAAGAGCGAACCAGATTGAAGACAAAGCAGGCAATGCCGGCTACCTGGAAAATGGCTCCGATGCTTACGATCAGGTTCCACATCTCCCATCCACGGCCTGCTTCGTATGTATATATCCGTCGGGGCATACCAAGCAGGCCAGGAACGTGCATGAAATCAAAAGTGAGATGGAAGCCGATCAGGAAGAGCCAGAAGTGCCACTTGCCCAGCATCTCGCTCATCATCCTGCCTGTCACTTTCGGGTACCAGTAGTAGAACGCGCCAAAGAGCGCAAACACGATGGCGCCGACCAGGACGTAGTGGAAGTGCGCAACAACAAAGTAAGAGGCACTCAATTGCCAGTCAAAGGGAGCAACCGAAAGCATGATCCCCGTGAGGCCTGCAATAAGAAACTGAAATAGGAAACCAATACAGAACATCATCGGGACGGCGAAATGTACATCGCCACCCCAGATGGTCGCCAACCAATTGAAGATCTTGATTCCCGTCGGGACGGAGATGACCATGGTGGCAAAGACAAAGAAGGTATTGCCTGCGGGGCCAAGACCGACAGTGAACATATGATGTGCCCACACACTGAGACTGATGAAGCCGATCGCGATCGAGGCCGCAACCATCGCCGGATAACCAAAGATGGCCTTACGGGAGAAGACGGGCACGATCTCGTTGACAAATGCGAACGCTGGCAGCACGAGAATGTAGACCTCCGGGTGGCCGAAGATCCAGAAGTAGTGCATCCACAAAACGGCTGAACCGCCGGCCTGGGTATCGAAAAAGTGGGAGCCAACATAGCGGTCCAGAGTCAGCATGATCTGAGCGGCTGTAAGTGGGCCAACAGCAATAAAAACCATGGAGCACATCACAAGGTAGAGCCAGACCAGAAGGGGCAGGCGGGTCATCTTCATGCCTTTGCAGCGCATGCAGATGATCGTTGTTACGACGTTTAGTGCAGTTCCGATCGATCCGATCCCGCTTAGGAAGACAGCCAGCGTCCAGTAATCTGTGCTGTGACCTGGCGAGAATACTTTTGCGGTAAGAGGCGCGTAGGCGAACCAGCCGACGTCTGGTGCGGAGCCGGCGCCGTAGAGTCCACTTCCCCCGAAGTAACTGAAGTACAGGAGGAGGCCACCAAACGCGGAGATCCAGAAGCTAAATGCATTCAATCGCGGAAACGCCATGTCTCGCGCGCCAATCATCAGCGGGACAAGATAGTTGGCAAAGCCGAACAGCATGGGCATACCCATGAAAAACACCATGGTGGTGCCGTGCATAGTAAAAAGCGGGTTGAATACCTGAGGCGAGACAAAATGATTGTTGGGGACAGCAAGCTGAATTCGCATCAGCAGCGCTTCGAACCCCCCGATCACTAGAAAGATGAGCGCGTAGGCAATGTACATCAGGCCGATCTTCTTATGATCGACAGTCGTTATCCACTCGTAGATGACTTCCAACCCCGGACGCTTGGCCGCCAGAGACTGATCGATTCCTTCCATTACGGGAGCTGAATCTGCCATACGCGCTTCTTTCTGGAAAAGCGTTTAGTGAAGCGTTGTGAGATACGCCGTAATCGCGTTCAGGTCGTGATCGTTCAGATGCATCGGTGGCATCAGCGCGCCAGGCTTCATCGAACTTGGATCGTCGATCCACTTTTTCAGATTTTTTGGCGTGTTCTGGATCGATCCGGAGGCAAGCGTGTCACGGCTTGCAAGATGGGTGAGGTCTGGTCCAAATCGACCTGTCGCCGAGGTCCCGGCGACTGTATGACAGTTGATGCAGGCGCTATGCAAGAAGACGGTCTGTCCTTCGGCCGCGAGTGGGTTGCCGATAAAGTCTTGATTGGAGGGCTTCTGTTGCTGTTTGATCCAGGCAGCAAAATCTGCCGGAGACTGTGCGTAGACGCGCAGCAACATCTTTGCATGTTGCGTTCCACAGTACTGTGCACACTGTCCAAGATAGAGGCCGGGGACCTGAGGGTCTATCCACATGGTGTTGATGCGGTTTGGAATCAAATCCATCTTGCCCGCAAGGCGAGGTACCCAGAAACTATGCGTGACGTCGGCTGATGACATCTTGAGATAAGTTGGTCTGGGATTGGCGGAGTTGCTGACGGGAACGTGAAGTTCGTTCGCTGTGACTACACCTAATCCTGGATAGCGATATTCCCACCAGAACTGGTGTCCAATTACGGTGACATCGAGCGCATTCGCAGGTTTAGGAATGCTTTCGGTCGTGAGGATGACCCGGGTTGTTGAAAGAAAAAGCATTATCACGATCAGAATTGGAATCACGGTCCAGGCCAGCTCAATCTGATTGCTACCGTAAATCTGGGCCGGTTCGCGAGAAGGGTCTTCGGAGCGATGGCGGAAGCGGAGCAGCGCATAAAGCAACAGAGCACCGACGATGAGAAAGATGGTGGCGGTGACGGAGAACACCAGCATCGAAAGACTGAAGATGGAATGAGCGGGAGTGCCTGCCGGGTCAAAGATATTTGTCGGAGACTCCGCGCGAGCTTTATCGGCAAAGAGGAACATCCACCAGGCCACTTTTCTGGAAAGAAAGGCAGAGATGAAGCCGATTTGTCTGAAAGGCTTTGTCATGGGGATCGGAGCGGAGCAGAGGACTTTACCGTCCACCTTCATGGTGTCTCATGTGTGGCAACGTCGTTAGGCACGATCAGTGGCAGTGGATGACTTTTCAATTCGCATCGTTATTCGCGGTCGTAAAGGCCCGATAGCCAAGGATGCAGAATCTGGCGAGGGCATTGCGCTGCTGTTTTCGTACGTTCTTTTTCTCCTTGGCGCAATGGCGAAGGCAGTCCTGATGAAAGCCTATTACGGGGTTCACGAGGTATGCTATGACTTAAGTCTGCAGATGTACTTTTGCTTCAGAGAGCCGTTCAATGTGCGGAGAAGTCCATGACAACAAGACGAATCGCGGCACTGCAGTGCACGAAACTCTTCGGGAGCCTGGTCTCCGAAGAACTCTCTGACATCGCTCGACGAGCCAAGGACCTTCACCTTCAGAGGGGTGCGATGCTGTTTCTGTCAGGGGAGCCGGCGAAAGGTCTTTTTGTGGTGGTCAATGGCGAGATTCGAGTGTTCCGACAGAACGAAGATGGACGCGAACAGGTGATGCATATAGATAGGGCCGGGGCAGTGTTGGGAGACGTTCCCGTATTCGATGATGGACCCTATCCTGCTTCTGCAGTATCAGAGGTTGAGACAGATTTGCTCTTTATCGAAAAGGGCGACATCCGCGATCTGTGCGCGAAGTACCCATCCCTCGCACTAGCGGCACTCAAGTTGATGGCGGGTAGGGTCAGAAGACATGCAAATCTGATAGACGCACTGTCGCTCCATGAAGTTGGACAGCGACTTGCGCTCTTTCTTCTTACAGAGGCGCAAGCCGCCGACTTCTCCGCAGACGCTCCAATCGCATTTCGCCTGCGTCTCTCCAATCACGAGATTGCTAGCCACATCGGCTCTGTAAGAGATGTAGTTTCGCGTGCTCTCACTCGACTCAAACAGCAGGGGCTGATTTCTATCGATGACCGCGACGTGACGATCCTGAACTCGCGGGGCCTCGAGCGCTATGCAGAAAATTCACGGAGTTCTGCGAATTCGTAAGAAGCCGTCTACTCCACCAAATCCGAACACCAGATTCATATTTCGCACCGCCTGCCCTGCGGCGCCCCTGAGTAGATTGTCTAGGCAGGGGACCATGACTAGCCGCTTGCCGTCCTTTGACGCAGAAACTATTTGACCTTGTGGCAACCGGACAGTTGTGCGCGCCAACATCGTGTTCAGACTAGAACGGACTATCAGCCCAACTGGATTGGTGCTCCCAACGAAACATCTGCAGAACCGGGGGGCGCAATCCGCCGAATGCGAATGCGGAAGAGACTGGGCCCGCGAACGATATATTCCCAAAGGGCCTGTCCCGGTCGAATGTTATCGAATTGCCGATTCAATGGCACTGGGTCATGGTCGTTGAGTAGTCGCAATGAGCCACCGACGGCTAGTGCATCGAACTTTGCGAAGATCAGCGGATGACGTTGAGGGCGCGGAATCTCCCGAAGATCGAGTTCTTCGGAATCATCCACCTGCGCATCGACATTTCCAGTCGCGAGAACCAAGAGAGCTGAATCTTCATGGGCTTCAACTCGGTGCGGAGCGCTGGCCTCAACGCAAACAACCTCTCCGGCATGAAGTTCGCAAACGGTGCTTCCAGAATGAAAAGTAATATGGCCAAGCAGGGCATAAACAGTGACAATTCTGCCTGGCATCATGTGTTCCGGAGTGAATTGGCCCGCGCGCATACTCATGAGCACCATGCGATATCCGGCCTCGTTAATCAGAATCTTGGGATTGATCTTGCTGCTGTCGTATTCAATTAAATCTTTGAGATTGTACTTTTGCATTCAGGTCTCCTCTTCGATGCACGCCGAAGCTACATTTCACCCAGATGCTACGCCGCGCATTCGGAGTGGACTATGACTTGAGTCGTAGGAAGAAACCAGTTTGGGGGAGCAGTTGATAAACAAGATTGTGAAGCTGCAGACGCATCACTACATTTTCATTCCGGTGGATCTGGCGTCGATTTGTGACGCCAATTATTTTTGGTCTAAAGAATGAAGCGCATCGCAAATGACGTCATCCACGCTCTGAACAATCGCCCCACAACAGATTCCCGTGCATGCACCCTCCAAGCTTCCGATCGCCGCTCCCACCACTGGGCTTACGTCGTGCGAGTGCACGGCCAATGTTAAACCGAGCGCCAAACCGAATACTGCGCCAACAATTGCACCGCCGATGATGGAGTAGGCCGCATCATCCTTTGGATATGCGTTCGTGTGAAGACACCAGACAGCACTTCTTCCGATCAAATCGAGAACCCAATGAGATGTGCCCCAAATCCCAACTGCCAGCGGTTTCACTTGACGATCACCTCCCCGAGCCGTGAATCGCTTAACCGAAATGAGGCTCCTATACTTACGATATCCGAACGTTCCCCAATGAATAAATGGAACATCGATAACGCGGGTGAGTACAATCGTTCCATCGCGGGAGTGAAGTGAGGATAAGAGTTGAGGACTGGTAGCTTCAGCCAAATGATTCTAACAATCGCCGGACAAGAGATTGCTGGCAGTTTTTCTGTTCTGCTATTGCGCAGATCATAAGTGCTTATCTCCCAATCGATGGTCAAGAAATGGCTCAGCGGAAAATCCTTGTATGAGCCGGATGGTCCGCAGACAAGGCAAAGCGATGATTTAACACAGCGATTCGGTCCAGATCTCCGGCTTCGTCAAGTCTCTTCAGAAATAGATGAAATAAGCGTTACCGTCCCATGGGCCATTCGCCTTATCTCCTTCCAGCTGCGTCCAGCATCAATACGATAAGCAGAAGCGGCAAATAAATCACACTGGCACGCAAAAGATCGCGCGCATACCCTCGCGATTCCGCCGTTGTGCGCGCCGTGGTGATACGCGAAAAACGAACGGTGTAGGCGAGGTAGCCCAGGCCGAGAACGCCTGCCGCACTGAAGTAAATCTTTCCGGTGATGTGCAAATAAAAGGGAATGAGGCTCACCGGAATCATCAGGATGGCGAAAAACAGTGCTTCCAGCACCGTCGATCTACCATCTGGCTGCACTACCGGCAACATGCGGATGCCGGCCCGAGCATAGTCTTCCCGATAGAGCCAGGCAATGGCCATAAAATGCGGGAATTGCCACACGAAGAGGATGGCAAACAAGGCTAATGCCGGCCATTCAATGATGCCTCGCGCGGCCGTCCAACCCAGCAGGGGTGGCATCGCTCCCGGGAACGCCCCGATGAAGGTTGCAAGCGTCGTATAGCGCTTGAGCGGGGTATAGACAGCGTCATACGTGAATGCGGTGAGGAGCGTCAGCACGGCCGTTAGCGGATTGGTGAAGTACGCCAGGATCGCTGCGCCTGCGGCAAGACTCCCCATCCCCAAGGACAACCCTTGAAGGAAACTTAAGCGGCCGGAGGCCAGTGGGCGTTGCGCCGTCCGGATCATCTTCGCGTCGCTCTTGCGCTCGATCACTTCGTTCATCGCGCTCGCGCCACCGGTGACGAACGCTATCCCGAGGAGAGTATGGAATAGACCCCAGTGCATGCTGGGAATGCCAGATCTCATCGATCCCAGGTAAAAACCCGCCCAGGCCGTCACGACCACCAATGAGGTCACGCGGACTTTGAAGAGTTCCTTAAGGTCTGTCACAAGGGCATGTCTGGGCTTGATCAAGGTGGGAAGAACAGCGGCCGATGGATCCGAAACCGATATCCCAGCGCTCCGTGCCTCTCTGAAATCTCTCCCTGCGAGGCCGGTTGTGGCCTCCACGGCAGGATTCATGGGGACACCTTCGCCAAAAATAACTTGGGATACCGTCTTAACCGGAATTTCCTTTTTGATACCGAAAGTTGCGTCATAGTAATCCCTGTCTTGCTCACGACACTATGAAAAGATTCTTTCGTAAGGGGCCCGTTCTCGATTCGCTTCACGGACTACTTCCTGGGCAGGTGTCGCATTAAGAACTCCTCGAGCGCGACGTTGATCTGAGATGCTCGCAACCTTGCCAGTTCGAGCAGCGGTCTTTCGAGACTGCAGTGGTCCACATACCGTTGCGTCTCGAGGATGGTGGAGACCGCTTCCGGTGCAATCCGACGATAATCAATCCTTCGCATTCCTTCCTCAGCGTCCGTAGTGCTTCGCGTTGATCTCGGCAAAGTGTTTCCATTTATCCGGGAGGTCGTCGAGCGCAAAAATCGCAGATACGGGACAAGCCGGCACGCACGCGCCGCAGTCAATGCACTCCACCGGATCGATATACAACTGCTCCTCTGAATCAAACGACGGTTCTTTCTTTCCGGGATGAATGCAGTCCACCGGACACGCATCCACGCAGGCAGTGTCTTTGGTTCCAATGCAGGGCTCTGCAATGACATACGCCATAATCAAGAACCTCCCTGTTTAAGCATAGGGAGGAAAGTGATTCTCGTCAGTGACAAAAGTCGTTGGCAATGGTTCTCGGAATTCAACTAGAGAGCGGAGAGAAGTCTGCATCGAGTTGGTCTCGACAATGCTTGAAAGCGAGTTATTCGCAATGTGCGAGCAGGCTACGAACACGGCTTTTATCATTCCAGATCACAGTGAGGTTCACTCCTGGGAGAAGACCACTGGGCGCCATTCCGGCTTCACGGCAGATGAGGTCCTGATTATGAGTGTTTTCAAGGTCTTGCAAGAGGTTGCTCCAGTTCGGGCGATCTCCTGACAATTGAGCGCTGCCTTGAACACGACGTCGATGCACTCGAAGAAAGCGCGCCCCTGCTCACCATCGCATGGCCAGAGGTCATAGCTACAGATCATGCATGACATTTTTAACGCACCGTCGAGCGGTAAGCAGAGTGCGAAACCTGGCGGACTTTCTCTCAAAATCGCAAGGGTGTTCGACCGGTAAGGTTACGCGGAGAAAAAGTGGTGGAGCACGCCGTCAATCAAGTGTCGAGGAGCTTTATGTACCGTATTGCATAGCGAAATATCTTCCTTAACTTCAATCGGGCCTTCAGTTTCCCTGGAGTCATGACAAAAGTCACTGACTGTCCGCGGGGCAATGCGTAATTCTCGAGATGTAAGAAAGGGATGACGGCACTAGCCTCGGGGGTAAGCAAATGCTCGAAGCAGAATTGTTCGCATTTCTCGAAAACACGACCGACGGCGTTTTTGCTGTCCGGGAGTCAGGTGAGATCTGTTTTTGGAATCACGCGGCCCAGGAACTGTTTGGCTACCGCGAAGACGAGGTTCTTGGCAAAACTTGCTCTGGCACCTTGCACGGCGTAGGTGCCATGGGAACGCAGGTTTGCCACGAACGCTGTGCCGAGCTGCAATGCGCCTTGAAAGCCACACCCATGCCAAATTTCGATCTGAACGTGACCACGCGCGGTGGGGAACGCAAATGGGTGAACATCTCAACAATGGCGTATTTGAACCGCAGAACGCAAAAGACGCTCATCGTGCACCTGGCGCGCGACATCACCGCGCAAAAAAGTCGAGAGGAAGTCTTCCGGAAGATGATCGCCATTTCCCATGAAGTATCTGGCCTTGAAGCTTCGATGAACGGTGCCGCTCCGGTTACTCCGTTGTCGTCGCAGGAAGTTGAGATTTTGCGGAGGTTCGCTGCGGGAAATGATGCTCCGCGAATCGCCAAGGGACTAGGAATCAGCCCACAGACGCTGCGGAATCATCTCCATCACATCAACAAGAAGCTGCGGACCCATAACCGGCTCGCGGCGGTGACGCATGCCTTGCAACGCCGGCTCATCTAAGGGGCACGACGTTTTGCGAAAATCGACGACTTCGAACTAACCGAAGTCTTTCGAATACTTCTGCTCGATCGTCCAGGTCATCACGCTCTCAGCCGATCTCGGTGCGAAGGCGAGAGAGGATGGATTTAGGCCCGTGGGACCCGAATTTCCTTCGGAGTCCTGTACTGATGTTCGGGGTGCGTCGATGTCATTTCTTGCTCGAAGCGAGTAACCGGCCAGACCTCACAATAACTGTTCCCTTCATCCCACCGTCTCGTGCACCACGCAAACATAGTGATACCTTCCGGGCCGGTCGAAGATGTGATAGAAAGTGACGCCTGCCGGGAAGCCCCGAATGCTCAGCCTGTGCTCCAATGATCGGAGCTGTATCTTCGGGCAAAAGTGCTTCGAGCCGGTCTGCCGCCGCCGGATCGCGTTCTACCCCCCAGTATTGCGCAGGTTTTTTTGCTTAAAACCATTTGCGGTGACCCCCATTCCGGGCGCAAATTTCGACCACCCGGTCATCTTGCGAGATTGACAGTGCATCGATCATTTGTCGTATGAGAGCTAGTGCGCCAGGCCTCAGCACGCGTTTGCCGGCCCGTGCCAACACCCAATGTCCCTGCATCTTTTCGAGGCGCTGGCCTGCACCAGGCAAGTGGGAACGGGTGTCAATTCCATCAAGCAGATCGCCGCATGCATCGAAAACTTCTGGCATGATCTGCTCCTAGTGTTTCAAGGCTCGGCTTGAAGACCAGCCTGGAGACTTGATTTGTGATGACCTCATCGCACACACTCGTGGCTCTGTCCACGCGCGCGATATGAGCCCTGTGCGCAGCTCTCGTTTTCAGAACAAATAGCGTGTAATGCGACCGTGGTCATGCTCGATTCCCCCGGTTTCTCAGGTTCTTTCCGAATGAGAGCTTCATCAATGGGCTGGATGTACTATCGCTTCTCACATTTGTCATCTATTCGCTGTTCGCGAGTTCAAGCACATTGGAAGAAGACCAAACTTTGTTAGGTTCGCAAGATGAGAGACGACGCAGAACCCCTTCTCGTAAGGTGAAAGAATGATCGCCTTTGGTGTCGAGCATCGGGCCGTCCACTATCCTGAGGATCGCCGTTTTCGAATCTGGATCAGGCCATCCATTGTGACAGGGACGGTTGTGGTAGTTGCGTCGTTGCTTGTGGCGGCATGGGTTGAATTGGCAATGGCCGGACTGCCGCGAATTCCGCCGGTTCCCGTTGTGTATCCCAACAACTTTGCCGGCCCTCACGGATTTCCGCTTTGGGTCCGCTATTGCCATTTCTTCAACTTCCTGTTCGTAACCTTCCTGATCCGAAGCGGTCTCTCCATCCTGGTGGACCACCCGCGACTCTATTTCAATGACGATTGCACCCCAGGAAGTGAATGGATCCGATTTACGCCGATAAAAGTTCCGCGTGATCGAATCTGGACGGCAAAAGACGATGCCCGCTATTTATCTCCGATGATTGGAACACCCGGATACCGGCATACGATCGGCATCGCACGCGTCTGGCATTTCATCAACGTGCACGGGTTCATTCTTTGCGGGCTGTATTTTGTCGCGATGCTCTTCACGACGGATCAGTGGAAAAGGCTGGTACCCACATCACTTACGGTAGTTCTTCAGGCATGGAATACATGGGTCCATTACGCGACGTTTCATCTGCCGCAGGAACCAAACGGATTCTACGGATATAACGCGCTACAGCAAATTGCCTATTTCACCGTCGTCTTCGTGTTTGGTCCGCTCGCGATTTTGACGGGCATAGCCATGTCGCCCGCAGTCGTGAATCACTTCACGTGGTATGCGCGGATCTTTGGCGGACGGCAGTCGGCGCGGTCGATTCACTTCCTGACGATGCTCAGTTTCCTGGCGTTTCTGGTGGTACACATCACGCTGGTGGTGATGACGGGATTCGCGCGCAACATGAACCATATCGTTCTGGGAGCCGATGACGGAAACCATCTGGGGATCTGGCTCGGATTTGTGGGCATCAGCGTGGTCATTCTTTGCTGGATCGCCGCACACTACTTTTCGTGGTATAAACCGCGCGCGTTGCAGCACGCGATGAAAGCCGTGACCTACCCCATGCAGTTGCTCACCCTAAACCGGTTGGCCCCGCAGCAGATGTATTCAGACCAAGATATTTCGCCCTACTTCTGGCCAAATGGGAAGATGCCGGTGCGGGAGGATTGGAAGCGACTGGCCGAAGGTGGATTCAGCGAGTTCAAGCTAAAGGTCGGCGGTCTCGTCGAAAACCCCGTCGAACTCTCACTGGAGGACCTGCGCAAACTGGGCGAGGCGGAATATATCTCCATGCATCATTGCATCCAGGGGTGGAGCGGTATCGCCAAGTGGGGCGGGATCTCCATGAAGAGACTCATCGAACTCGTGCGCCCAAAACCAGAGGCACGCACTGTGGCGTTCTTTTCCTTCGGCCCAGCCCTGTACGGCGGCCCCTACTACGACACGCAAAGCCTCGAAAACGTTCTGAAGCCGCAATGCCTGCTTGCGTCGGAGATGAACGGCCAGCCACTTCCCTTGGTCTATGGAGCGCCTCTGCGGCTCCGGGTTGAAAACCAACTTGGCTACAAAATGGTGAAGTGGATTGAGCGGATCGAGTTCGTCGAATCAGAAAAGAAGCTGGGTAAGGGGGAAGGTGGAAAGAACGAAGATGACGAGTATTTCGACTTGTTACCGAACATTTAACAGAAGACGGGCGAAGCACCGCCGGAGAGGGGAAGATGACAGCATCAACACAAACCGTTCGTGAGATTGCACAAACACAGCCGTCATCCATACGCGTATTCGAACAGTTCGGAATCGAGTATTGCTGCGGGGGCCGTAAACCGCTTGCCGACGCGTGCGCAGCGAAGGACATTGACGTCGAGACAGTGATTGCTGCGCTCGAAGCTGCTTCCCTCTCCGAGGATTCCCAAACGAAAGACTGGACGAAAGAAAGCCTGACTCATCTTGCCGGGCACATTGTTGCGACGCACCACGCCTTTTGCAAGCAAGAGTTGCCACGGCTGTCCGGACTCGCGATGAAGGTAGTCAAGCGTCACGGTGGATCGAACCCTGAACTGGCGGTGATTCAAACAAAGCTAGCCGAGCTTGCTGAGGAGCTAACAGACCACTTAGCAGAAGAGGAAGTTGTTGCGTTTCCAATGATCGTGAAGCTCGAAGGGAGAAAGGCAAGCGCTGGGATTGAGCCGGGGGGATCCCGTGTCTCCATCGGGAAGCCCTTGGCACTACTCATTCAAGATCACGACAATGCGGGAGTCCTTCTCGCCGAGATCCGTAGTCTGAGCCGCGATTTCGTCGCGCCAGAATATGCCTGTACGACGTACTATGCTTTCTTCGACGGACTCAGAGACTTTGAGCGCGACCTGCACCGGCATGTCCATCTCGAAAACAACATTCTCTTTCCACGTGCAATCGAGCTTGAAGCAACCAGCAGTTAGGAGCGTAGCCTTCGTGCGACGAAGGGCCGTCAGAAATGCTAAGAATCGCCTGCGGCGCAGGAAAGCTCCAGCGCGATATTTGCTGGATCGACAGGGCGTCGCGCAGAAAACCGGAAGCGACCTGAACCGATGTCTACTTGTGCTTCTATAAATCCTGCTGACGTGAGGCGTCGGGCAAGAGTGTCTGGGGCAACAAGTGTCAACGTATCTCGAATGTGAAAGACGCTCATGAGGATCGATGGGAGGATGTCTGCGCCGGCGAAAATGCCGCCTGGCCGCAGCACGCGGTGTGCTTCGCAAAAGAATCGATCTTGCAGTTCCGGAGTGGGGATGTGATGCAGCATCGTGAAAGAGACGACGGACGTGAAGCGGCAGTCCTCATAGGGCATTGCAGTCGCGTCGCCGCAGCGCACACTCAAATTCGTGGCGGAGGACCGGCATTCGAGGGAATCAGCGAGAACAACATCGATCTCCAGGCACTCGATTCGCTTGGCTCGATGTCGCAGCCAATCCGTGGTTACGCCGGGCCCCGGCCCAACCTCGAGGACAGTTTCGCCCAAGTCGATTTCATGAAGCGCCCAGGGAAGGATATGGTTCTCTACAGTGCGTCTCCAATGATCGGATTTGCAGTACCAGCGATGGAGGTGGTTCATTGTGTCTCAATTTCTGCCGTGTTCACCACGTGATCAAAGAACCTGGCGATGATTGTCTTTCCGGCTTCCTCAAGTTGCAGCCGCTTTGTTTCGGGCTCGTCAATCAGACCCTTCGGTAAATGGTCTCGCCACGCCGCCCAGGTGTCTGCATCCGGCTCAACATGAAACTGGAATCCATATGCCCGGCTTCCAAACCGGAATGCCTGGTGCGCGTACTTTTGGCTCGAAGCCAGCAGCACCGCACCCTCAGGCAGGGTAAATGTGTCCCCGTGCCAATGGAAGACCGATAAGCTCTCTGGAGCGGACACCAAAAGCGGATCCTGCTTTGCATCTGCAGTGAGTTCCACCGAGCCGAATCCGATCTCCGGCTCATGCCCTGCATACACAGTGCCTCCGAGCTCCTTTGCCAGCAATTGGGCTCCTAGGCAAACTCCTAGTACGGGCCGACCGCGGCGAACTGTTTCGGCGAGCAGTCTGCACTCACTGGGAAGGAATGGATAGCGGTCTTCCTCATACGCGCCCATCGGGCCGCCCATCACAACCAGACCGTCCACAAAATCGGCATCGGGAATGGCGTCTCCGCGGTCAAGTCGCCGAACATCGGCTTCGAGTCCCCGTTTCCCCGCCTCTCTGGTGATGATGCCAGGACCCTCCCACTCTACGTGCTGCAGAACCACCCATCGGCTGCTCATCGTTGTCATTCGGACACGGTCTCTTCGCCTAAGGCGAGAAGGATCGGGGCATTTTCAAATCTGAAAGGTTTGCACACAACTAGATATAACAAGCGTACCTCGCGTTGAGACGAACAGCCTATTGCGATTTAGATGAACCGTGGAGAAGCTGATTATATTCATGGAAAGCTCACTCTATACCGTTGCAACGCCTGACATCGCAAACAAGCGCGAATGGCTCGCCCCGGAAACGCTAGCCGCCTGGCGCGCGTTTAGCTGTCAGGTCTTCGCCGACGGCACGTTGCCTTCCAAAACCAAGGAACTCATTGCCGTCGCGGTTGCTCATGTGACACAGTGTCCGTATTGCATCCGCGCCCACACTAAGAGTGCGCAGGCGAAAGGCGCAACCAATAAGGAGTCTATGGAGGCGATCTGGGTTGCCGGGGAGATACGGGCTGGGTCCGCTGTCGCCCATTCTGCTCTTGCAATCGATGGAATGAAAGAGAGTGCTGCGCAGGAGTAGCTGGACACGGTTCGAGCAATACTCCCTTCCTTCTTCGCGGCTTTCGATGACGCTATTCAACAGCCAATGCACTTCGGCCATTAAGCAATCATCTTCAGCGTGCTTTGATAGTCCTCGACGAACCTCTGAACTCCCTTCGTCGTGAGCTCATGCACAATATTGAAATTCTCCCAGGGATCGTTCAGGTTCAGGGACCTGTAGGGTAGCGGCTTGAGCGCGCCGCCGTCCGGTGTCAGGCCTCTGTAGGCGAAATCGCGGCTCGGAATGGGAAAACCCTTTGCAGCCCATTCTTCTAGAACTTTCGGCGGCACGGTGACGAGATCCGATTCGAGCGCGAAGGCTGCCAGCAGATGATCGAGATGGCGGATGCTGGCAGCCAGAATATGGATATGCCCATCGCCTGACTCGTACATCTTGCGGATGTTCTTTATCAGATCCATGCCGTTCTCCCCGCGGTCGTCAAGCCTTCCGACGAAGGGAGACACATACGCGGGTGGGATGGAGCCTTTGGTTGCGCTATAAACAGCCGCCGCCTGATCCTGGGAAAAGCACAAGGTCAGATTGGCCCGGAGACCTTCACGAACAGACATTTGCGCAGCTCGCAGCCCCTCGTGAGTGCAGGGATACTTGACGTAGGCGTTCGGAATCCAGGAAAACATCTCCTTTCCTTGGATAAGCATCTGTTCAGCAGACGTGTCGAGATCGGAAAACACTTCAATCGAAACGCCAGCATCGCCGACGAGAGGAGAAATGCGTTGGACGATGCGTTTATACTCTTCGTTCTCTTCCTGCCTGCTCAGGCGGTGGCCTGACGCGATAAGTTTGCGGATGTCCGGGCTATTTGCGATAAGACTCGGATTGGTTGTCTGCCCATCTACATAGCCGAGCAGTTCTTTGATTTTGCTTGTCTCTGCAGGGTCGCCCCCGTCCACAAGTATCTTTGTCTTCGGCTTTTGCGTCAGCATCTCAGTTCCTCCTCGCGATTCCAGCAAAGCTTTTCATTTTTCGATCGGTGCTCCGACAATGCTGCCGTATTCGGTCCAGCTCCCGTCGTAGTTCTTTACGTTGGGCAGGCCAAGGAGATATTTGAGCACGACCCAAGTGTGGCTTGATCGCTCGCCGATGCGGCAATAGGTGATGGTGTCCTTGTTGGAATCGATTGCCTCTTTCCTCGAGATAAATGGCTTGCGCAGCTCGTCGGCAGACTTGAAGGTGCCGTCGGCGTTGATCGCCGTGCTCCACGGGATGCTTTTGGCGCCGGGAATGTGGCCGCCCCGTTGCGCCGTCTCTGTCATGCCCGGAGGCGCGATGACTTTACCTGTGTATTCGTCAGGGCTGCGCACGTCCACGAGGTTCGAGCGACTTCTCCGATTGCACCCGCAGCACTTCCGGCAACAAGGCGCGCAGGCTCAGATCGGGCTCGGAGGCGCGATACTGCGTAGGAATGATCTTCGGCCGCTCGGTGGTTAACTCCTTGTCCGGCTCATTCAGCCACTTGACGCGGCCGCCGTTCATCAGGCGCACGTCCTTGTGGCCGTAAATCTTGAATAGCCAAAAGCCGTAAGACGCAAACCAGTTGTTGTTATCGCCATACAGAATCACGGTGTCGCCAGGCGAGATGCCCGCTGCGCTGAGCAACTGTTCGAATTCCTGCTTGCCGATGATGTCGCGGCGGACCTGGTCCTGAAGTTGGCTCTGCCAGTTGAAGCCGACCGCGCCCGGAATGTGGCCCGCGTCGTAGGCTTTCGTGTCGACATCGATCTCAACAAGCTTGATTCCGGGCTTACCGAGGTTCTGCTTGACCCAGTCGGTTTCGACAAGGATTTCGGGATGGACGTAGTCTGTCATAGGCTCGTCACCTTTTTGTCTTGCGGTTCGAGTGCAGGAATGTGTTTGATCATGTTGGAGGTGTACTTGAAGATGTTGTCGGGGAAGATCATCACTCCGAAACCACGCAGGTCGCGGGCGGCCACTTGGAGCGCACCTTCAAGAATCAGGCCTGAACTCGGACCGGCCAGGAGGCCTTCGTTCTGGCACAGCTCCAGCGCGCGGGTGTAGGCGAGGTTAAAATCCATTTCGAGAATTTCGTCGACGAGCGCGGGATCGAAGAGTTTGGAGACGCCAAGCTGGGAAACGTTGCGCAGGCCCGGCACGTCGTGGCCTTCGGTGGGCTGCACGGCGATGATTTTGATTTGGGATTCTTCTCGCGAAGAAACTTGCCGACACCCGTCACGGTGCCGCAGGTGCCGAGCGAGGTAAACAGATGCGTAATGCGGCCTTGCGTCTGCTTCCAAATCTCGGGGCCCGTGGTTTTGAAATGCGCCTCGACGTTCTTCTGCGTTCTCATACTGATTTGGCATGACGTATTTGTGGCCGCGCTTTGGCGTAGGTTTTGGCCAGGTTGATGGAGCCGTCGCCCAGGCCGGGCGCGGGGCAGAGTTCGTCGGAAACGATCTCCAGGTCGGCGCCGGCAATTTTCAGTAACACCTTCTTTTCGTACGGAACCTTGTTCGGCACAATGGCCAGCAGGCGATGACCGCGCGCGCGTGCCATAGCCGGCGAGGCTGATGCCGGTGTTGCCGGAAGTCGGTTCGACCAGGCCGCGGCCATTCACCCAGTTCGCCGCGCTCTTCAAGGTCGCGCAACAAAGCCCAGGCGGCGCGGTCCTTCACCGAACCGAAGGGATTCATCCATTCGAGCTTGGCGTAGAGAGGAAAATCGGAGTGGGGATTGAGCCGATTGATGCGCACAAGCGGAGTGGGGTTCTCCTCGTTCGGCATCATTTCAAATACGTTTTCGTAAACTCGTGTTTGGTGATCCATCGATGTCGTGTCTCGGTTGAACGATCGTCGGTTGTTGTTCATCAACGAGTGCAGAATTATCTTGCAGATCTCCCAAGGTAGCGGTCGTAGCTGGGTGAAGAACAAGACCTAATGCGTCGCTGGGAAACCTTAAGTAGAGCCGCTCTCTGTACCGTCGGGTTGCCTTCAATAGCCGCCGAATTCCTCGATGCGAATATCGTCATCATTCAAACCCGCCTCCGTAAGCATCGTATGCATGGCATTAACGAAAACTGGCGGCCCGGTGATGTAGTAAATGGCGTCAGAGATCGCAGGTAGGTATCTCGCAAGCATTTGGTTTGTGATCCGTCCCCGTTCTCCGGCCCAGGATCGAGAGGACTTCTCCATTTCCGTCATGCAAACAATTGACTTGAAGCTCGGGGTCATATTTTCGAGCGACTGCAACTCCTCAAGAAATGGGGCGTCTTCCGGTCTGCGATTGGAATAGAAAAGAAAGATGCGATGTGGCAGTTTGTTGTGCGCCACGCTGCGGAGAATGCTGCGGAAAGGCGTAATGCCGATTCCGCCGCACAACATCACCGCCACTCGCGAACTGTTGTTGTGAAGCCGCAGATCGCCGAAAGGCCCGTCGATTCGCACTTGGGTCCCTGGGGAAGCGTGCGAAAGTACTCTCTTAAACGCAGAATCCCGCAACCGGGTTGCCACCAGAAGGAAATCTTCCCCGGGTGAGCTTGCAATCGAAAACGCGCGAGAGTTACCCTCGGAGTCGGTCTCCGGTGGATTCAGTAGTGTGATTTCGATGAATTGTCCCGGAGTAAACGTGAACTTAAGCGGCTTTTCCAGACGGCACGCGATCGTGCGTTCGGCTATTTCCTGGCGCTCCTCGAGTCGAACCAGATAGTCGTGCTGTACGGCAGATGTCACGGCTTTTACCCTCATTTCTAGGTTGAGCTCTCAACGTCCAACATCATGCTCGCCCACCTATTGGAACCGGGCAATGGTCGGTTTGTACCAGTAACAGAGACAGACGACGCTCAAGGGGACGCTGAACTACACGTTCGATGCGGCGGGCCATGTTGCGTCGATCGCCTCGTCGAATGCGAATGGAGCCTCGGTCAGCTACACCTACGACGAGCTGAACCGGCTGAGCACGGTGGTGGACAACCGCCTGTCCAGCAACAATACGACGACGTACACATACGACACGGCCAGCAACGTGGCCACGGTCAAATATCCCAACGGGCTGCAGACCACCTTCGAGTACGACACGCAGAACCGGCTGACGGGGATGGCGACGCCGCCGGTGAGCGTCTACACCTACACGCTGGGGGACATGGGCAACCGCACCAATGCGCTGGAGCAGAGCAACCGCTTCGTGCAGTGGAGCTACGACGGCATCAACCGGCTGACCAACGAGACCATCACCAACGCGCCCAGCGGCAAGAACGGAGCGCTGGCCTACAACCTCGATCCGGTGGGCAACAGGCTGTCCGACACGTCCACGTTGAACGGGATCAGCGCCACACCGGCCACCTTCAATCTCGACGATGAGGCCTCGTCGGAGACCTACGACCACCTACGACCAGAGTGGCAACGTGACTTCGACGGGTGGCAAGACCTTCGCCTACGACTCGGAGAACCATCTGGTCTCGATGAACAATGGCGCAGTGCAGATCGTCTACGACGCCTTCGGCAACCGCGTGGCCAAGAAGGTGAATGGCGTTACAACTGGCTATCTGGTCGAGGACGATGTCAACCCGACGGGCCTACCGCAGGTATTCGACGAGCTCACAAATGGTGCGGTGACGCGGACCTATACCTACGGTCTACAGCGCATCAATGAAGACCAGGTGATCAGCGGCACGTGGACGCCGAGTTTCTACGGCTACGACGGCTTCGGCAGCGTGCGGCAGTTGACCAACACTGCCGGGGCCGTGACCGACACAAATGAGTATGATGCGTTTGGGAACTTGGTCAACTTCACGGGAACCACACCAAACCGCTTCCTGTATCGCGGCGAACAATACGACTCTGATCTCGGCCTCTACTACCTCCGCGCCAGATACTATAACCCTGCGACTGGAAGGTTCCTCAGCCGCGATCCCGAGGATGGAAAGCCCATCGATCCGAAGTCGCTGCACAAGTATCTGTATGCGGGCGGCGACCCAGTAAACCTTGCCGACCCGCGCGGTCGGGACTCGATACTCGAAACTGGGAGTCTGGATGTAGTAATTGCGCGCACGGTTCCCGAACTGCTTGTGTTCGGCGGTGCCGTCGGATGTGCGTTCGGTATCGACGCATATGCAATGTCGTTGCTAAACGGCGGAAACGCGATTGATAACACGCTGGGCGGGGCTGGATTGCTTTTCGGCTGCGCGACCGCAGGAGCGGGGTATTTCTTCTGACCTTCGGTTAGAGGGACAAAGTGTTGTATCAAGGAGTTCTATGAACAAGCGCTGGTTGACGATCGGGTCTGCCCTCAGCAGCGCCTGCTTTGCAATTGTCTTCGTTCGATCTTGGATGCGAGAGAGCGGCAGCGGGCAGTACTTCATGACGGTAGTTTGGGCAGGACCGCTTCTGGTATCCCTTGTTGTTCTTGCAATGCGTCTGTGGAGTAAGAGAGACCAACAGAGCCAACCGGAGCGCTGAGAGGCACGGGAACAGTCTGCATTACGAGAGGCTGGGCCTAGCGCAAGAACTACGCTGCCTACGGCATCGGTTGTAGGGTGACACGTCATGTATGAAAGCGCGCTCTGAGTCAAGGCTGTTTTTCGGCTTTTTGGGGTGGCTTAGCTGCGATGGGTGGGTTGAGAAGCAACAACTTCTTGGCCGCGCGGGATGATCGTGCGGTGCGAGGAACTTCGACGAGTCGCGAACGCGAAGTTTTTTCTTTAGCTGCGTCTTTTGTTTGCGGCTGCTATGCAGCCTGGGGAAGCCTCCGTGGTTTGGATTTCGTCCAGCTTTGCTCGTGCGAATCGGGTTCGTCCGCAAGCCATATATTCGCCGTAGCATCCGGCATGAGCATTCTTTGAATCGGGCTTCGCATTCACCCCGAGACTTCGGTGCAGTCAGAAGTGTCTCGCGCTTGCCCGAACTTGGACGAAGGGTTGTGGAGCCGCGGCGGTCGGTAGGGTTCACGCTTGCGCAGCATCCAATAGCTTGCCTCGGCCAGGTGGCGGGCGACGGCGACGATGGCGCGGCCGTGGCCCTTGTTGGGCGCGAGGCGTTGATAGAGCAGTCCGATGTGGCCTTCGCGATAGGTGCGCAGATGAGCAGCGCAGTTGGCGGCTTCGACGAATGCCCACTTGAGATAGCGGTTAATGTTTCGGCAGACGCCGCCGTGGTGTGTGTGGCCTCCGGAGGAAATCACGCGAGGTACAAGGCCGGCATAACTGGCCAGGTTCTCGGCGCGGGCAAAGCGATCAATGTCGCCGATCTCCAGCCACAGGACGGGCGCTAATGTTTTTCCGACGCCGGGTAGGGTTTGCAGGAGGCGGATCTCCGGGCTGGATGCAAGCGTGTGGTCGATGTGTTGCTCAAGGGTCAGGAGCTTGACGCTGAGTTGATCGATGCAATCGAGTTCGAGCGCCACCATGCGCGCGGTCTGGGGCGGCAGATCGGGCTGCGTCTGGGCAATGTAGGCGCGGCCCTTGACGCCGAAGATGTCGGAGATGCCAGTGGCTTGCAGGCCGTAGCGATCGATGGCCGAGTGGATGCGGTGTTTGAGCGAGGTGCGCAGATCGCGCAGGGCCATGCGTGTGCGCAGCAGCTCGCGCTGGTCGCGCAGTTCGCAAGGGGGAATCCAACTCTCCGGCAGAGTGCCGCAACGCAGCAGGATGGCCAGTCCCTTGGCATCGAGGGCATCGGTCTTGTGGGTCTTGCCCATGCGCTTCTTGGCCTCAAACGCGTCGGCCAGATGCGGACGATGACCGGCCTGTTCCATCAGATCGACGATCCAGTACCAGTGGCCGGTGGACTCAAGAGCGATCTCGGTCCCGGCAGGCAGCGCGTCGAGATAACGGCGATAGGCCGCCATGTTGTGTTCGATGCGTACGGGCTTCGATGCCCGTCCGCCTTCATCGACGGCAACAAAGACCGAGTAGTGCTTGTGCGCGTCGCATCCCAGGAATGACTGCATGTGGGTTCCTCCTTGCGGAGACCGTAGCGCACCTGGCTGAAGCCACGAGCGCTTTCATGCGATCACCCAGTCCCAGTACGATCTTGCTGGGCGGGAGACGTCGGTGACGCGGGCTTACGGCACGTCGAGCGCGACGACGATCAGCTACACCTACGACGATGCCGGTCGCAAGTTGAGCGAGACCGACAACCTGGGCCACTCGACCAGCTACACCTACGACGCGGCCGGCAACCTGACCGGCACCTCGGGCGTGAAGGGGACCTTCACCTACGCCTACGACAATGCCCGCAACCGCATCTCGATGACCGACGGGAACGGGAACACCACCGGATACCAGTACGACGCCCACAAGCGGCTGATCGAGACCGACTACCCCGACGGGACCAAGACCACGAACGCCTACGACGGCCCCGGCAATCTGATCAAGGTCATCGACCAGGCAAGCCACGAGGTCGACTACAGCTACGACGCGGCAAACGAGTTGCAGCAGGTGACGCAGGCCACCAGCAGCCCCCAGCTCCGCCAACACCACCTTCGTGGGCTACGATGCCGACGGCAACCCGATCAGGGTGCACTCGATCTGGAACACTATCTCGACGTGCTGGAACAGAAGCCGGGTGCACTGCGCGGATCGAAGCCGCTGGGCCTGTGGCGGGCGCAGGGACGATGGCCAGAGAGCTATGACCGGCTCTGGGAGTTGATGACTGACAGGCACGGACGCCAGGCAGGCGCACGGTTCATGGTGGCGGTGATCCGCATGGGCCGCGAGTTCAGTCATGCCAAGCTGGAAGCCAGTGTTGTCCAGGCATCTCCAGAACCGCCAGCACACGACGCAGGTGACTTGGATCGAAGCCTGGCTCCACCATCACACTCCAACCACGGCGATGCCGGATCTCGATCCCTGACATCTTCCCCGACTCTGCCCACGCCTCCGCCGAGTCTACCTCCACCGCGAGAAACGGCGTCACTTCGGTCGCACGCAAGCGCCTCTTCCACTCATACATCTGCCAGCCACGTAATCCGCGATCACGACAGAACGCAGCCACACTCGTCCCGCTTGCTACCTGCTCCGATACAAGATCACGCCACCGCTCCAATGCTTCGTCCGTGTGCTGTCCCATACCGTAAGCATGAGCTGCCTCACTGCCATACACAAGATGTGCTCCACGTAGCGCTCACATATTATGGCTGTCACGACACCAGCCATTACGCAAACCTCCTCAATTCCGATCTGACCTCGAAACAATTTATGCTTCTTTGCGAACCCGATCGTTTACGTGCTGAAATCTGCAAATGAAAAATAACTCGCAAATGTCAATAAGAAAGGAAAGGAAAATTTACACACTCGTGGTCCGATTCAATTTATTGAAAATGAATGATTTGGCGGACACATATGGATATGACCGCTCCAAAACCGCTGCTGGATTTCCACACACAGATGGCGCTGCTGTAAGCTGTCGTTTTATTGTGGTTGATTTACGAATGGTTTCTGGTGTACTACAATCCAGTGGCATGCATCGCCATGAACATGAACCAAGGGAGGGTACTTGATCAATCCGCTAGCCGCACTGCTTGCATCCGAAAAGAGATTCCGCGGTTGCAGCACACTCCACGCGAGATCTTTGAACAGCCGGAGCACGTCAGAATCTATTCCCATGTCGGAGCAAGTGCGGCCATCGTCGGCAGATCGCCCGGTGCCGTCCGCGAGATTCGAAAGGAGCGCGAACTATGCAGCGTAGAGAATTTTGCAAACTTGTCGCGGCCGCAACCGCCGCAGGCGCCCTCCCGGCCATGGGGCAGGAATCATCCTCCAGTCCCTCCGGATTCAACCAGTACAAAGAGGACTATGCTGCATTCTGCGCCAAGTCTCCCGGCGAACGCGTCTTCTACACCGTCGAGAATGGCAAGATTGTCGAAACTAAACTCGACGAGGCGGCATGGCGCCCGTCGGAGTGGGGCAAGCCGCCCGAATTGCCGGTTCCGGGCGGCTCATGGGACGGCGTTCCCATGAATTCCCCCATTCCAAGCCTCGCCGGCGAAGGACCTTACAAGCCCACCTGGGACTCGCTGCTCCAGTACGACGCTCCCCAGTGGTATCAGGACGCGAAGTTCGGCATCTGGGCCCACTGGAGCCCGCAATGCGTGCCCGAAACCGGCGACTGGTACGCCCGCACTATGTACGAAGAAGGCCAAGGCGATTACAAATACCAGTTGGAACACTACGGCCCCCAGTCGCGGTTCGGCTACAAAGATATCTGCGCGCAATGGACGCTCCTGAACTGGGAGCCCGACGAGCTGATCTCTCGGTTCAAGAAAGCGGGCGCGCGCTTCTTCATCTCACTTGCCAACCACCACGATGGCTTCGATGCATGGGATTCGAAACATCAGCCCTGGAATGCGGCGGCGATCGGTCCCCATCGCGATGTGGTGGGCCTCTGGGCCGCCTCCGCCCGCAAGAAGGGATTGCGCTTTGGAGTGACCGTTCACGAAGCCCGAAACTGGTGGTGGTTCCAGACCGCGCACGGGGCCGACAAGAGTGGTCCCTACGCCGGCGTTCCCTATGACGGGAAGATGACCGCAAGCGATGGCAAGAAGCAGTGGTGGCAGGGACTGGACCCCCATTGCCTGTACGGCGTGAAGCATCCGATCGATGCGCTCCCGGATATCTCGTATGTGAAAAATTTCTATGACCGGACCCGCGATCTGATCGATCAGCACGATCCGGACTTGCTCTTATTCGACAACGGACGCATGCCGCTCGGCTGGGGCGGCATGAACCTCGCCGCCTACTTCTACAACCATAATCTGCAGACCCACGGCGGCAAATTGGAGGCCGTTCTCAACGGCGGAGACATACCGGCGCAATTGGCCAAGGCGCTGGTTGCCGACGTCGAGCGCGGCGTCACCAGCAAAATCATGCCGTACCCATGGCAGTCGGAAACCTGCATCGGCGACTGGCACTATCAGCGCCAGCTGTACGACAAACCTGGCGAGTACGGCGGCTATCTCCTGCCCCGCGACATCATCCATTGGCTTATCGACACGGTCAGCAAGAACGGCACCTTCATCCTGAAGTGTTCCCGGAAAGCCGGACGGCACCATCGACAGCAAGGAAATCGCCGTCCTCGACGGCATCACCGCCTGGATGCAGGTGAACGGAGAAGCCATCTACGAGACCCGCACATGGAAGATCTATGGAGAGGGACCACATGCGGTGAAAAGCGGATCATTCCAGGGGAACAGCATCTCGGCGCTCGGTGCGCAGGACATCCGCTTCACGCGGAACAAAGCCAACACCGTGATCTATGCGATCGCGCTGGGATGGCCATCGGAGCCGATCGTGGTGAAGGCGTTGGGAACCGCGGCGGCGACGAACCCCGGCAAGATCGGCAACATCGAATTGATCGGCACCCAGGAGCGGGTGAAATGGACGCAATACGCCGAAGGACTCCGCGTGGAGTTGCCCAAGCAGTATCGCCCGGTCGTGGATTACGCGGCAGCGCTGAAGGTATCGCTCGCCTGAACCTCGGTTGGCGGCGCGGGTAGGCGTTGAGGATTGTCTCCACCACTTGGCTGGTGTGCGGACCCACGGTTGCCGCCCACTGGATCATGCGCGAAGGCGGCCAGTCCAGATGTGCGATACGACGCCGGGCGATGCTTGCCCGAGAATCTCCAGTTATGAATGGATGAGAATTGGGGGCACGTCAACGGTTCGAGGTCAGATGAAGAGAACCTAAGCATGCCCGATGCTGAATTGCGCGGCGAGGTTTAAGTGTCACTGACGTGAGTAACGTTAATTGCGGGATGCGGATTGAAAATGGGCGTCGGGGGTGGAGACGCGAGACTATGCGGGTGTTCGGAGGGTGGGTGGGGCAGGTTACACTGGTCCATACCTAGCGGCATGGTTCAGGCCGAGGAGACGATGACGGAAAAGATGTGGAAGCACGAGATGAGGGCGTGATCATGAAAAAGAGACCCTCGGCAGCGCGCGGGCGGGAGGAGCCAGCGGAGAATCTGATGGGGGGACACGAGGCGGCCGAGCATCCGGCAGATGGGTTGATGGCCGATGAGCGCCGTACGCAGATTCTGCAGATCGTGCGACAGGAAGGCAGAGCGCGCGTGAACGAGCTGGCTGCGCGCTTCAGCACTTCTGCGGTCACGATCCGTAACGACCTGAATGAGCTGCATCAGCGGGGTGTGGTGCAGCGCTCACATGGTGGGGCGGTCATTCCGGACACCATTCTGCGGGAATCTCCGGTCCACGAGCGGCTGAAGGCGCACTCGGAGGAGAAACGCAGGATCGGTGCCATGGCGGCCACGCTGATTCACGATGGAGAGACAATCATTCTGGACTCCGGGACGACGACACTGGAGATAGCCCGCCAGATCAAAAACCGCCAGGAACTGCAGGTGATCACGAACGGTGTAAACATTGCGGCAGAACTGCTCGATGCATGCAGCGTGCGCACTTTCATTGTGGGCGGCACGGTCCGCACGGATTCGGCGTCGATCGTGGGCCGTACGACGGAGGATATGTTCGAGCAGTTTTCGGCGGATAAGTTGTTCCTGTGCGGGGCCGGCTGCGATCCGGACTTCGGGGTGAGCGGTGCCAACCTGGAAGAGACCACGGTGAATCGGGCAATGCTGCGGATTGCGCGGGAGATCATTCTGGTCGCGGATTCGAGCAAGTTCTCGCGCCGCAGTATGTCGCGGATCGCGCAGTTCGCGGAAATCGATACAGTCATCAGCGACACAGGCCTGGGCGCGGAAATTCAGGTGAAGATCCGGCAGCTGGGCTGCAACCTGATTTTGGCTTAACCCTGATTCTGATTTAGCAACAGGGGATCCCCAGGGCTTTGCCAGGGGTACAGTAGGACTTGACGATTACGGGAGCGAGCATCAACGTAACGACAGTTGTTGAGCAACATTGCTTGGACAACTGAAGGTCGGCAGTCGTCGGGGTTTTTCATTCCGCCGATACCGCGTAAGGTTGCGGAGGTTCTTTGAGCAATTGCGACACTCCCACTTGAAGGGCCAGCAATCGCAACTAAGGCCCCGGCCGGGGAACATGTACCCGGGAACCAGCGGAAGTTCCTTCCGACAGCAAAGGGCAATCTCGCGACCTGCGCATCGAGTGAGATCGCGAGGAGACGGAGCAGCGACCAGGGAGGCTCAGGCCTCCTCCGTCGGCACATCGAAAGAAACCAGTTCCGAGCGGAAGCCGCGGGTCCGAATGGCGCCGTAGACGATGCCGAGAATCATCCACACGGATCCGAGGACCAGGGCGGGGTGGCTCAGATGGATCCAGATGAAACCGCAGATGATAAAGCCCAGTACGGGGACGAGGAAGACGCCAATACCGCGTTTGCCGTCGTGGATGAAGTCCCGGGTGAACGCCGCGGCGTTGACGCCCATGAAGGCGATGAAAGCGCCAAAGTTCAGAGCTTCGGCCCCGATTTCGTAGGCGCCGCCGCCCAGACGCTGCGAGAAGAGCTCCAGCAGGCCTGCTCCGAGGAGCGCAAAGGCCCCGACCGCAAGAATGTTGTTGCGGGGCACGTGGTGTTTTGGATCGATAACGCCGAAGAATGAGCGTGGGATGGCATCGCCTCGGCCCATACCGTAGAGCAGCCGCCCGGCGGCGAGCTGCGAGCCCATGCCCGAACCCATGTTGGCGATGAGCAGCGTGAAGTTCACGATCTGGAAGAGGACCGCGCCCCCGACCTGGCGCGAGATGATGGCGAAGGCGGACTCGACGTGGTCAGCCGGAAAGTCCTTCGCTCCCCAGACCAGCTGCGCGGCGTAGACTTCGAGGCTGGAGAGAAGACCGGTGATTAGGCAGACGAGGACGGTGGCGAGCAGAACGTTGCGGCGGGGGTTTCGCGTCTCTTCGGAAAGTGTTGACACGGCGTCGAAGCCGATGTAGGTGAGCACCGCGACAGACGTCCCCGCGAAGATACCGCCGGGATGAAAGGTGGCCGGATTGTAGAAGGGCTGGATGAAGAAAGCGCCGTCATGGTGGAGGTGCCAGAGCCACCAGGCCACGCGGCCCAGGAAGAGCAGGACCACGAGCACCATGCCGGCGCACAGCGCCTCATTGAGCCGGGCGGAAGTGCGGATGCCGCGCAGGTTGGTCCAGGTGAAGAAGGCCGCGAAGATGACGATCCAGACGTAATAGGACAGGCCGGGCACGATGTTCATCGCCGCCTTGGCGCAAAAGGCCATGCAGATGAGCGGATTGAGAAGGTAATCCATCACCATACCCCAACCGACGATGTAGCCGAAGGCCGAGTGGATTTCCTGCCCGACATAGGTATAGGCAGAGCCGGCGCTGGGATAGACCCGCGCCATGCGCCCGTAGCTGATGGCGGTGAAGAGCATGGCGACCATGGCGATCAGAATCGTAGTGACGACATGACCATGTGCCTTGTTGCTGATGACGCCGTAGATGCCCATCGGCGCGGTGGGCTGGATGATGACCATCCCAATGATGATCAGGTTCCAGAGGCCCAGCGTGCGATCGAGACGTACGGCTCCGGCGGCGGCGGAGCTGGCAGCGACTTGACGTTTCGAAGTCATGGCGTCTCGGAGCTTTAGATGGCGCGGCTGTCGGGATCCGGCGACAGAGGATAAATGGTGACCCCCTCGACTACCCGGTGAATGACGCCATCGGGGCTGGGGTTGTCAGGATTGAGACCGGCGCGCAGGCTGAGATGATAGCCGAGCAACTGGGCCGTAGCGATCTCGTACGGAGTCCGGAACTCGTCGCGAGCATCGGGCAGTACGGCGGGAACGACGGCATCGAAGAGGTCTCCCTGATCGGCAGGCGCAATGCCCAGCAAGTAGCCGAGCTTTTTGGAGCGCAGTTCGCGCAGCAGGTCGGCTTCATACAGGCGGTAATGCGGATCGCTCGAGAGCAGGCAGAGCACCAGGGTGTCCTCCCGAACAAAGGACATCGGACCGTGGCGCAGGCCGAGATAGGTTTCAGTCAGGACGGGAAACTTGCCGGCGGTCATTTCCACGGTCTTCAGACCAGCTTCGCGGGCCCAGCCCTGCAGAGGCGAAGAAGAAAGAATCACAATGCGATCGCGGACGAGGGCGGCAGCGGCGCCGCACACCCGCTCGATCGCGGGCAGCAGGGTGGCGGCTCGGGCGGACGCGATCGGAACCGTGGCGGCAACCGGCGCGGGCTGGGCCAGGCAGAGACCGGCCAGGACCAGGTTCGAAAAGCTGCTGGTCATCACCAAGCTGCGATCGTTGGTACGGGGGTCGAGCAGGATGAGGTCGTCGAGGCCACTTGTGGTGAGGTCGCTCTGCTCGTTGCACGTGATGGCAAGGTGACGAATCCCGCTGCGTAGCTGGCGGATCTGCCGCACCACGGCGGCACTTTCGGGACTGTTACCGGAGCGGGCGAGAGAGATGACAACGTCGATGCTCGAGAGGGAGCGCTCTGGATCGACGAGAAGGTCGGTGCTGGGCACCGCAATCGCATGCGGCCAGGCGGCTGCGACCGCGGCGGCACAGTAAGCGGAGGTGCCGGCTCCAGTGAGCAGAACCCCCCGGCCATCAGAACCGGTGGGCAAGTTGCTCTTCGCGGCTGCAACGCGCACACGGTCGAGAGTGTCTGACCACAACTTTGGCTGTTGCAGGATTTCCGCATGCGTATGCATCGGCTTGATGACATGATCCGTTGTGATGGTTGGTGCGGCGGCGGGTTCGGAATTTGCGGGCATGAGTTGCTCCCTTGAAGGAATTTTCACAAAAAGGCAAGAAGCGTAAGATTTGTATTACGAATTCTCGCAAACGCAAAATATTTCGTAATGATATATACGTAACTCGCAAATTAGCAAGCTTTCATGTGAAAATTAAATAGTTGAAAGCCCAAGCACACCCAGGCGTGGCGCGGGGTTGTTTGAAGGCGGAGGCCCCATGCCATGCCGAAGCTGATGGCCCTGGTCATTCTAGTCAGTCCCTGCGGCGCGATGGCTCAGGAAGCCCAGACAACATCCGAAAATGTACAGCCTCATTTGACTCTCTCATTGACATTGGAGTTCTGGGCTAGACCGCATGCAGCCGAGTACCGTGCGAGCGTCCCACGGATCTTGTGACGAATGATTTGAATTGGATCATTCTCGATCGATCCCGCGCGGATTGCTTCGGCCTGGCGCGGCAGATATTGTGCGATGAGAGGGAGCGGTGCAGGGGATTGTTCGAGGTTCTGAATCAAAGTGCCAAGCGATTGAGAGACCTCTGAGAAAGGCCAGTAGTAGCGAATCCTGTCGCTGAAGCTAAATGATCTGGCGACTTTGAGATGTAAATCACCTCCTCGATAGTGGGACCTCCAGTTTTCGGGATGCTCAATCATGACCCTGTCAATGACGGAGCGTATGCTCGATCGGCGCGCTTCAGGAATCCACTCGTCCTCGATCTGACTGAGGCCGAATACAGCTTCCCTCATCACGAACGTCAATTCAGGGCCTACCTTGAGAATTCCAAAATGTCCAGCGACCAGCTGATGGAGCGAATCGGCCGTCTGATAGTCAGTGGAATGGGCTTCGAAGACGACGCGTTCCGTCTGGAGGATATGTTGCGACAACTCCTGAGCCTTTTCAGGAACGAAGTCAGCTACCTCTTCGTCGTTGAACTCAACCCCGGGCTGTACCACGACAGCAATCACCCGCTCCCAAGCGGATGCTAGATTACGGCGAGAAAAAGCACGACGATGTACGTCGATCGTCGCCTGCAAGCTGGCAGTACTGGTAACTTCGATTTTCATTTGTTCATGGGCGCCGCCGGGCGTGGGCACTTCGGTTCCGATGACGTAAACTGGCCGGACTTGGCCCCCAGCCAGCGATGATTCGGCAGCGGCGCAGAGCAGTGCCGCACGCTCTGCGATTTCAGCGCTGGTCAGCGCCTTGGGATCGTCGCTGCATGACATGCTTGCGTCGAGGTGGATCTTGCTGAATCCTGCTCGCGCATAAGCAGAAACCATGGTGCACGCCTTTTCCATTGCTTCGGCTGAAGGTTGGTGCCGCCATGGATTCGGACCGAGGTGATCCCCGCCTAAAATAAGGTGTTCCAGCGGGAAACTCGCTTCGTGTGCGATGGCGTGCACATATTCCCGGAAGCCCTCGGGAGTCATGCCGGTATAGCCGCCGTCCTGATTCACCTGGTTGCAGGTCGCTTCGATCAGCAGAGGGGTTCTGTCTGCAGAAGCCTGGGCAAAGGCCGCTTCGAGGACAAATCGATTCGCCGAACACACGGAGTAAATTCCTTTGCCATCTCCAGCACGATTCTGCTCGAGAAGTTGGCACATTTCATCGAGGGAAGAACGTCCCGCGAGATGCGTTTGTGACAGCTTGCTCAAATCCAGCATTCTTCGAATCTCCTTGGCGACCGTACGGATCGCACACAACTCTCCTGTATTGAATTCGTGAGAATTCAGTTGGCTGTTCTTTCTGTCATGTGAAGCGGGCTTTACTTGTTGTGGTCCGTATCCAGCGGCCGAACCGGCGCTTGCGCCATTGCGAATACATCACCCGTCGAGGGCGCCGATTGCCAGTGTTTCCTAATAAAGCTTTCGCGGTATGCGGCCGCAGCGAACGCTTCTATTCCTCCTGGGCGCGTGACAGACAACGCGCCCGCGACATTTCCAAATCTCACACAGATCTCAAGGGGAGCATGACGAATCCACTGGTGCAGGAATCCTGCGTCGAACGAGTCACCGGCCCCCACAGGGTCAACCACTTCGACTGAAAGGGCGCGAGCTTCAGCAGTTTTCCCACCTTGATACGCTATGGCTCCCCGGGCCCCACGTTTCACTACCAAAGCGGGAACTCTTGAGGCGATGTAAGCGGATGCGTCGTTGACTTTCGCCAGTTTCCCGAGTTCCTCCTCGGTACAGAAGAGCAAATCTAGCATCGGCAGGACCTCATCCAGCAAGCCCTCCCATCTACCCTCAGGATCGTCGTTCGTATCAAGCGACGTCGTGAGTCCGTGCTGCTTCATCTCTCTCAAGAGCCTCGAAATGTCCGGAAACAGCTTCTTTAGCAGAAACGGGCTCGCTAAGTGAAGGTGTTTCGCCTGCGTTAGGAACTCTAGATCCAGATCTGCGAACCCTATCTCGTGCATGGCCCCGGGGTAGGTCAGGATTCGCCGAGTTGTTTCGAGCGGGAGAATTACAGAGACTCCTGTCCCGGATCCGGATCGACAGAACACTACGCGGCTGGTGTCCACGCCAGCCGCGTGCAGGTACTCGCAGCACATCTGTCCCATAGCGTCGCGGCCAATTTGCGAGCTGAAGGACACCCTGTTCCCGAGGAGGGCGAGATTGTGCGCAAAGATCGCGGCTGAGCTTCCTAGAGTGAGTTTGAAGTCACTCGCGAGGCTTTCCCGTTCTTCCGCCAATTCACGAGGCAGACCGTAAAGAATCAGGTCGGGGTTCAATTCGCCGATAACAGCTACGTCCATCATTCACTGATCCCTCAGGTGGTGCCGAGTGCTACAGCAACCGGAAGCTTTTGCACAGCGTGACGCCTCGTCGTTTCAACCGGCTTGTCGAAACACTACGAAATCAAACACAAGCATGTCAAGAAATAATTCGAAGACTACGAAACTTAGCGAAAGGATTGCATAAAACCTAGCGGCATTGACCGGGGTTTCTTGCCACTTTTGGGGATTCGCCCCGGTGGGTATCCCGTGATGTGGATCATGGAATGAGGAATTGATCATGGAATCAGGAATTAGGATGGATGAAGCGGGCACAGTTTCGGCGATTCCAATTAGGATCATGCCGTCCACCGACTGCCCCATGGATAGAGTTCCACCTTGGAACGTTGGCCACCTGCCGTGATGCGCGGCTGGACTCGATCGCTGTTTTGATTGGACTCCAGAGGGTCGTCAGACGTTGCCAATTACGAGTCTCAAGCAAAAATAGAGATGTCGCAATGAAGTAACGGACCCGACGACCAAAGCTAAGCTTTGGAGCGCTCGAATTCCAGGATTTCATATTGGTTTATAGTTGGTTTTGTTTTCCGATTATTTTCGAGTGGGTTTGACGAGCGAAGGACGGCCGACCTAGGGGGTTACAATCCTCTGACGGTCCAGGACGTCTATTGCGGGTCGATGACAAGAATCTCGCACCACTCCTCGACAACGCAGCGGAGCTTGGCACCCGCTTTGGCATACGACGTTCCATTTGTCTGAACTCTCCATATTCGACGCAACACGCTAATTCTAAACGCCTGCCATATTTGAAACACTGTGGTATTGAAACCCGGAGGGCAAATTCGCGCTTCTGCGACGGTTGCGGAACGGCCACCCGCGTTTGGCAGCCGGTCTCGAGGTGAGCGCGCCTTTGGGGCCGCGGACACGCGGGTAAATTCCCTCCTGCCGGACACACATTTAGCGAAAGAAAACGACAGAAATATCTTGACGATGGCATAGAGACGAGAGTAAAAGGACTAAAAGTGAAAACACAACCTTACGACTGAGGTTGCGTTTCTACCTCCAGATAACGCTTTTCAACAATTCGGTTCGGAGGACTGAATGCGGAATTGCCCTTGTGCCGTGGTGGGGAGAGATCTAGCGCTCAGAATCGCTAGCCGACGGATATATTTTCTCCTCGTCTTCCTACTCGTCGGATCAGCCAGTCGCGCGCTCGCAGGATCCACAACTAATCAGGGCGCTAGCTCCAGTTGGATCGAACTCTCCGACGGATGGCAAATCATTTCCGCAGACCATGTTTCTGTCAATGATGCCTCCGTTTCTCTGCCCGGCTTTGATGTTTCAAAATGGCATCCGGTTCATCACATGCCTGCTACTGTGTTGCAAGCCCTGGAAGATGACGGCGTCTACAAGGATCTTTACTTTGGGACGAATCTGACTACTCCGGGCGATCTATGGAAGAAGGATTGGTGGTATCGCACAACGTTTACGGCGCCCCCTGGACGCGAGGTTTACTCGCTCATCTTCAAGGGGATCAACTACCGGGCCGATATCTGGGTAAACGGAAAGAAAGTCGCCGACAAGACGCAAGTTGTCGGCATGTACAACAGCTTTGAGTTCGATGTGTCGAAGATCGTTCATCCCGGTGACGACAACGTTTTGGCGGTGAAGATCACTCCCGAACAACCCATCCCGCACGAGCCGAGTAAAGATGGAAGTCTTGCTGGAAGCACGGTTGAGCTGGGCGACGCATGGATTGACTGGCTGAATTGGAATTATATCGGTGTCGCCGATCACGGCTACGGATTCAATTATGCCCCCGCATACTCTTTCACGCCGGACCGGAACGCGGGAATCTGGAAGCGCGTGTATCTCAGCACGAGCGGTTCGGTGACGATTCGAAACCCTTATGTGGAGACCGATTTGCCCCTGCCTGAAACCAATCCGGCTTCGCTGACCGTGTATTGCGATGTGAGCAATCACAGTTCGAATTCGGTCTCGGGAGTCTTGTCAGGTGAAATCTCCCGGCCAGGCAAACCGACGATTCGCTTTCAGCAGCCAGTATCCCTGTTGCGAGATGAGACCAGGGAGATTTCCTTTTCGCCAACGGAGTTCCCCGAGTTGACCGTCCACGATCCGGATCTGTGGTGGCCCTATCGTTGGGGCAAGCCGAATCTTTATCACTTGCAAATGCAGTTCAAAATCGATGACCAGGTGTCCGATGCGCAAGACATTGACTTCGGGATTCGCAAAATTACGCAGCGCCGCGACTCCGATAATGAGTTCCCCAAGATGGGCGCCGGGGGCAACTTCTACCTGCAGATCAATGGCAAAGACTATCTCATTCGCGGCGCCGCCTATACCCCTGATGTGCTGTTCAAAAACGACCCGCAGCGCGACGCAGCCAACATGCTCTACACCAAAGATCTCGGATTAAACATGCTGCGCTGGGAACTGAAGATTGCTGACGATACCATGCTCGATCGGGCCGACCGCGAAGGTGTGCCCGTCATGATGGGATGGATGTGCTGCGCACAATGGGAGATGTGGAAGGCGTGGAGCGCCGAAGATCAATGGGTGGCACGGGCGAGTTTGCGGGCGCAACTGCGGCAGCTGCGCTCTCATGCGGCAGTCGTGATCTGGGCCAATGGGAGCGATGGTCTGCCTCCTGACCCGGTATTGAATGATTACCACACCATTGAGCACCAGTTGCACTGGCAGGATGCCATCGTGGATACCGCTGCGGGTAGCAACCGCACATGGAGCGGAATCCAGATGGAAGCCCCGTATGTGTGGCATCCGCCGAACTACTGGTTTAGCGGGAAATATGGACCGGCCCAAGGATCCTCCGCGGAGGAGGGCGATAACGAGGTGGTCCCTCCGCTCGAGAGCCTGAAGAAATTCATTCCTGCCGACAAGCTCTGGCCCATCAACGAGGATTGGTACTTTCACGCAGGGGCGACCGGGGGGAACGCGCAACTGGCGGGCGCGCGTCGCGTACTGGAGGCGCGCTACGGGCCATCCTCAGGGGTGGAGGACTTTGCCAGGAAAGCGCAACTGGAGACCTACGAAGACGTGCGCGCAAGATTCGAAGCTTATGCCACGCATTGGTCGGACCGGAAGATGATCATCTACTGGATGCTCGACAACCACTGGCCATCTTTCTTCGGACATCTCTTCGATTACTACTTCAAACAAGGCGGCGGCTACTTTGGCGCCAAGAAGGCGCTCCAGCCCGTGAGCGTGGTTTGGGACTACTACGCTACCGGCGATGGAAGCACGGCACATATATATGCGGTGAATCAAACGCCTGACTTCCAGAATTTGAGTAACGTGAACGTCACCGTCCGGTTTTATAACCTGGATGGGACGCAAAAACACATAGCCGAGGCCAGGAACCTGAGCGTGCCTTCGAATTCTTCGATCGAGGCTTTGAAGGTAGGGCGCTTCTCTGATTTGAGCTCCGTCTATTTTGTGCGCTGCCAAATGACTGACGCCGCAGGGAAAGTTCTGGCCGACAACACTTACTGGCAATCAACTACGCCCGATGATGTCGGCCCTGCAAGCAACGACGAAGGATTCGAGGTCAAATGGTCGCACCTGGGTGACATGACGGCGTTGAACTCCATGCCCACACCGCATCTTGCTGTCTCCGGAGCCTACGAGGATGTCAATGGCGAAACTCGAGCTCAAATCCGCCTGACCAACAAGTCCAATCATATCGCGTTCTTTGTACGGGCCGAAGTAACCGCAGATGCAGACGGTCCAGAGGTCTTGCCAATCCGATACGACGACAACTACATAACAATATTTCCCAACGAAACCCAAACGATCGAAGCGGTGCTCGACACTCGGTTGCTCGACGGCCACAAGCCAGCGCTGCGAGTTGAGGGCTACAACGTGCCGAAACAAGTTGTACCGCTAGCGGAACAGAAGATCAGATAACTGGCAACTCTTGAGGAGGATGAGTATGAAGTCACATGGTTTTGTTAAGGAGATAGCGCGCCGCTTCTGCGGTATGTGTTTTCTTGTTCTTTTCGCTGGAATCGCTGCCCTCGGCCAGGCTGGACGCGGTCAGATCAGCGGCACAGTCAGCGATCCCACCGGCGCCGTAATCCCCGGCGCTCAAGTCGAACTGCTGGATGAAGCAACGGGAGTGAAGCAGCACACGTCCGCCAGCGACGCCGGTTTATACACCTTCATTTCACTCAATCCCGGCGTGTATGAAGTCACGGCGAGCCAGACAGGTTTTGCCAGTGCCGCCGTTAACAAGGTCAATGTCAATGTGGACCAGACCACGCAGGCAAACATCCAGTTGCACGTGGGCGCCGCCACCGAGGCAGTCACGGTGACTGAAGGAACCAGTCTGGTCGAGACCACCAACTCCACCGTCGGTACGCTGGTTACGGCGGAAACTATCGATCGGGTTCCGCTGCTAGACCGCAATGTTTACGATCTCGTCCAGTTGAGCGCGGGTGTGATCTCGGCCAACGGTTCGCCCAACTCGACCGATTCGATGCAGTCCATCCAGAACATTTCGAACGGGGACCCGGGAATTGACGTCTCCGCCGACACAATCAACGGCTCTATCGAAGGATCCGTCTATTACATGATCGATGGCGCTCCGATCGGAGTTGCGGAGCGCAGTTCCGCGGCGATTATCCCCGCGATGAATATTCCCGAGGATGGTGTCGATGAGGTTCGGGTGGAGACCCAGAATACGCCGGCGTCCTACCAGAGCGGCGGCGCGGGCGTCATCAGCTTGGTCAGCAAGTCCGGTACCAGTCGGTTTCGCGGCGACGTGTTCGGTGTCTTTCGGCCTAATGCTCTGTCCGCCAACGAATATTTCAATAAGAACACGCAACTGTCCAGCGGCCAAACGAATAACCCACCCCCATTTCACCGTTACCAGGAGGGCGGCGCTATCGGCGGACCGATTAAGAAGGACAAGGTTTTCTTCTTTGGTGACTACGAAGACACGCAGCAGGTACAGTTCGAGGGCGTAGATTATTTCTCCGTTCCCACGAGTGCCGAAAGGACGGGAGACTTCTCAAACATGAGTTTTCCGATCTACGATCCAACCCGGCCTGACAACCCCGATGGTACACGCCAGCCATTTCCCGGTAACAAAATCCCGAACCCGAATGCTATTGCCTTACTGTTTCTGTCGAACATGCCGAAGTGCAATCTGCCTGATCCTGCTTCGTGCGAAAACGCGACCACGGACGTTCCGAATAATTTCGGATTGCCGGGCTTGGATCCGTACGAGGCACACAGGTTCGATACTCGGGTGGATTGGGCCAAGAGCGAGAAGCAGCACATCTTCACCCGTTTCTCCTATGATCACTTGTTCTTCAGCCAGGCTAATGTTTTCCCCTCACCAGGGTGGGACCCCAACTACGCCCAGAACACGAGTAACGGGCGCAATGTCCTCGTGGCCGACGACCTGACCCTCAATCCCACTACCGTCCTGAATTTGCGTTATTCCTTCACCCGCCTCTACATGAATCAAGGAGGGCCGCCATCCTACTCAAGCACCGACATTACAGACCTGGGTTCTATTAATGGAACCGCAGTGGGGTTCCCCGCTTCGCTGGCCGCGCAGCAGGTCATAAAGCAGCTTCCCTTCATAATGTTCAGCGACCTGTCTGGATCAGCTACCGAAGGTGTTGGCGGCACCGCGAACAACAATATCTCTCGGTATGCCAGCATGAACAGCGACACGAACGCCACTCTCACCAAGATTCAAGGCAAACATGAACTCTCATTAGGCTTCGAGTGGATGAAGCGCTACCTCAACGTCGGACAACCGCCGGCGCCCGCGGGCGCTTACTCATTTGACATCAGCGCCACCGATCAAACCGTGAATGGTGCGACGGGTGGCAGCGATTACGCCTCCTCCCTCATCGGTATGGGAACGCTTCCCAGCACCGAGGGCGGGAATTTCACCAAAGACATCTTCGTTGCCGAGAGCAACCCTTACTACGCGTCCTTTGTGGAAGATACGTACAGTGTTTTGAAGACACTCACCATCACCGCCGGCCTGCGCTGGGATATCTTTGGCGGACGCAATGAGCGCCACAATCGCCTGGAATACTTTGATCCCACGGCAACCAATACAGTGAATGACGTCCCCTACACCGGAGCAGAAGTCTATGCCAACGGCGGCAATCGCTCTCCGTTTACAACTAACATGAAAGATCTCAGTCCTCGCCTGGGTTTCGCCTGGCAGCCGGTCGAGCACTTGGTCGTGCGTGGCGGCGCTGGCTTCTACTACGGTCCCTCCACCCACATGGTCGCCGGGGCCTACCCTGACACGGATGGGTTCTCTTCCAGCACGAATTGGAACTCCACCTGCCTCAACTCAGACGGCAATTCGGTCTTCTTTGGTAGCTCCTGCAATGCGAATACGGGGAGTACACTGGATAATTTCACCGGCCCCTATTCGTTGAGCAACCCCTTCCCAAACGGATTGGAGCCGATCTTCGCCAGCGCGCCGCCAGGCCTGGGTAACAATCTGGGAATACAGTTGAGCACCGTATTGCGCTCCCAGCGCACAACTACGGCCTACAACTTCAATTTCGGCCTGGAATATGAACTGCCGCATCAGGTGGTTGTCAGTGCTGGCTACGTCGGCAGCCGGGGACTTTTTCTGCCCATTAGCTCGGTTGACCTGAATGAACTAGATGAGGCTACCGTCGAGAAATATCAATCGGCATTGACTGCCTCCTGCCCCGCCCCCAGCTGTGTACCCAATATATGGGCACCCATTCAGCCTTCCACGAACGCCAACTTCGGTGCTGCTGAAGTTCCACTCTTCGTAGCGCTCGAACCGTATCCCCAGTTCGGCACCGGCAACTACGGAGCTGGCAACGGCGTGATCGCGAATGGCTATGCAGGAGGCGACTCTGAGTACAGCTCCCTGCAAGCCAAGGTGCAGAAGAGGCTGACGCACGGTTTCACGACGCTCGCAGCTTTTACATGGGGGAAAATAATGACCGACGACGGCGGTCCGCCCTTGGGGTTCGTAGGCTTTCACAATGGTTCAACCCAGGACTGGAGAGATCTGCGCTTAGATCACTCGATCAGTCCTCAGGATGTCAAATATCAATTCAACGGGACCGTTTCCTATGACTTGCCGTTTGGCAAGGGTCGGGCCGTGAATCTGAACGGTGTGCCGAACGCGATTCTGAGCGGCTGGACAGCCAACGGTATCCTTTACCTTGGTACGGGCGTTCCCATCAACTCGCCCTCGTCGGGAGAACCCGGTACCCTGTACAACCAGCGGTCCGATCTCACCTGCGACCCGTCACATGGCGCTCCCCATACCCCAACAACATGGTTGAGCTACCAATGCTTCGCCGGCCCTGGAACGGAAAACGGCGGCGCGATAAATCCATTTATTCCGGGAAATGCCCCGAACTATCTTGACCACGTCCGCACCCAGGGAGCGCGCGACTTCGACATGTCCCTTTACAAGATGGTCAAAATCACCGAGACGAAAGCCTTACGCTTCGACGTCTCCGCCTACAACCTGAGCAACACGCCGCAGTTTGGGTACCCAAACGTACCTAGCACAACATCGGTGTCCAACGCGCTGCAGGCTGACCCAACGAACCCTAGTCCCGCGGGTTTCGGTCAGGTTACGAATACAATCAATACTCCGCGCCAATACCAGTTTGGAGCGCGGTTCACCTTCTGAACGGAACCTGCGGTGGAAAGACCTGCTACCGGCCTCGTAAGAGGCCGGATTCGTCAGTTGCTGTTCTCGGTCGGCCGTTACAAGATTCTTTTCGGATCGCGAACCAGAGTTGGTGCAACCGTGAGTGCGGTCCCGGATAACACTAGCAATGAAGAAATGCCTGGAGCGGTGGTGCGGGGGAGGCGTGATTGTGGGCTTCATTGCTACAGCTTTCCCGGTAGCCCGTTTTTGCGCATGAAATCCCTTTCAATTTGCTGTTCAAGAACCGGCAAGGAGCTTAATGGGAACGACTAGGTTGTCTCGCCGCAAGTTCATCGCTACTGCCGCCGCAGCCGGTGGAACTGCTCTTACTACGGCCAAGGCGCCGGCTGCTCCATATCGAGTTGTTATGAGCGGAGCAACTCAGAGCATAGCCTTTGGCCCTCACACGCCGGCGGTGAGCGTGGCAATTCCAGCAACCATGCCGATGGGCTCGGGTGTCTCTCTGGGCGGTATTGGGACAGGGTTTGTGGAGGTCCGCGCGGATGGTTGCTTTTACGAATGGCAGATCTTCAACTCCGACGCCTGGGCGCAAGATGCACGATCGACGACAGCGCCTCCCAAGCCTGGCCCCGAGTACTTGCGTTTTGTGCTGCGGGCCGAGAGTGCGGCTAACGGCACCCCTCAATTGCGGCGGCTCTATCTGCGGTCCGACGAGAACGATCTCTACTCTCTTCCGATGCTGCAGGATGTGGAATCGATTGAGTATTACGCCCAGTTCCCGATGACGGAGCTGAAGTATTGCGACTCGACGTTGCCGGTGAAAATTTTGGCCCGCGTATTTTCTCCTATGATTCCCGGTAATGCGCGCGACTCGGCTACTCCCGGTTTTCATGTTGCGTATACAGTCGAGAACGACAGCGAGCAGGAAGTGGATATCGCGATTGCCGGATTTATGGACAATCCTCTCGCGTCCGCGCTTAGCGAGCGGAAGTTGACGAACAGTCGATCGCACGAGAATGGCACCACTAGGATTGTGCTAAATACGGCCGCTGAAACCAAATTTCCATCAGGAATCGGAAATATGTGCTTCTCCGTGACCGGAGGCGAACATTCCTTCATCACTGGCACTTTCCACGAATACGCTTGGCCGGGAACTGTTGAATGGAGAACACCTCGGGTCAGAGCGATGATGATTAGCGTAATTGAGGAACTGGCCGCAAAGGGAAAGTTACCCAACACGAATGGAGCGAAAGATCCGCGCCTAGATTTGCCTTCTGCTGCAGAAATCGCTTCACTCTCTCAAACTGACATTCGAGATCGGATTCGCAGGCTCAGTGAGGATGCATTGCTCGCCCGTATCTTTAATGACGTTCGTGCTGCCGATCCCAGTGGCGGCGTGGAAGCTGATCGTGTCTTGCTAAAGGAAGTAATCGACAATTTGTCCGGCCAGGCACTGCATTCTCGGCTTGAGTGGGGCTCGGCGGCCCTTGCGTCAAGCGTAAGGCTCAAACCAGGTGAGAAGAGGGAGATACGCTTTACGTTGAGCTGGTTTTTCCCGAACCATCTGACCGTCAACGGACGATTCCTAGGGCACATGTATAGCAATTGGTTTGAGGACGCAGGCGAGGTCAACAGCTTTCTGTGCGCAAACTACCAGCGGCATTGCGCTGCGACAGAAAAATTCGCGCAGACTCTTGCCGATACATCGCTGGGCGACGCTATAGCCTTTTCCTGGTCCAGCCAGCTTTCGACGTTGGTGACCAACACCTGGTGGACGAAGGATGGCAGCTACGCGATTTGGGAAGGGTTGGGGTGCTGCGGCCTCTCCACTACCGACGTTGATTACCAGGGCAGCTTCCCGATCGTGGCGCTTTTTCCCGAGCTCAAGTTGTCCCAGATGAAGCGAATCATCTCGTTTCAGAATGATAAGGGACAGGTGCCGCACAACTTTGACAGTGACGTTCACCAAGTCGATAAGGAGTTCATGCGCGTTGATATGAACCCGCAGTTCGTCATGATGATCTGTCGCGACTTTCTGTGGACCGGTGACCGCGATTATCTGACGACAATGTGGCCTCATCTAGTCCGAGCCATGGCTTTTACCGAATCCCTCGACACGAACGGCGATTCATTGCCAGATCGCGACACCGGGCTGCAAACGTACGATCAATGGCGCATGCGCGGAACTCCGTCCTATGTCGCATCACTGTGGATCGGTGCATTACGAGCTGCCGTCCGCATTGCGACTGAGCTGGGCAAAAGTGCTGAGATGAAGCGATGGTCAGATCTCTTGACCAAGGCTTCAACCAGTTTTGACACGCTACTCTTCAACGGAGATTACTATAGCCTTTGGGTGGACGGTCAGGTTCGCGACGAGTTGTGCATGACCGACCAGATTTCGGGTGAATGGTTCTCAGGCATCATCGGCTTGCCTGACACGCTTTCGCAAGAGAACCTTAGTCGGGCTGTGGCGAGTGTCTTTAAGTATAATTTCAACCCGGAGTTCGGGCTTCACAATGCCACAGGCCCCAAAAGCGGCAAGAGTTTATTGGCGCTCAATAACCTTCAGGCGGGGGGCTTATGGTCGGGAATTGAGTTTGCCTTTGCGTCTCTGCTCATTGATCGCGGCCATTTTGACGACGGCATAAGGATTATCGAGGCTGTCCACCGCCGATATCTCCGTGCCGGCCAGCCCTGGAATCACGTCGAATGCGGCGGCCATTACTCGCGCGCCATGAGCAGTTGGGCTCCCTTGCTCGCTGCTACCGGTTTCAAACCCGATGTGCCCAACAAATGCCTTGGGATTGTGCCCACCGTCCCCGGCGACTTTCATGCACCCTGGTTTACGGCCTCGGGGTACGGTTCGATTCGCCGAGCTGGGCGAACACTGGCGATCACCTGCACTTCGGGCGCGCTCGAACTCAAACGGCTCAAGTCAGGACCAGAAATCCAATCCATCCAACTCAATGGCCGGCGACTTGATGCGCGGATTGGAACAGGCCATGACACGGGGACGATCGAATTCGCGACTCCTATTTTATTCAGAGAGGGCGACGAGATTTCCCTTTCTTAGGCGCTTTATCCGACGTGCTTTCTTCGAAAGCACGTCCAGCGTCGAGTGTTTTTGAAGAAGCTAATACTTCTGTTTGAGAGGATTCAATGCGGAATCGGCTTTGTGCAGTGGTGGGGAAAGATCGAGCGTTCAGCGCAGCCAGCCGAGGGCTGAAATTTGTCCTCATCCTAACCCTCCTCGGATCAGGCAGTCCCGCGATCGCCGGATCCACGACATATCATCCTCTTAGCTGGGCTTCCAGCTGGATTGAACTTTCAGACGGATGGCGGATCATTTCCGCAGACCAGGTTTCCGGCGACGATGCCTCTGTCTCTCTGCCCAGCTTCGATGTTTCTCAATGGCATCCGGTTCATCACATGCCGGCTACTGTGTTGCAAGCCCTGGAAGATGACGGCGTCTACAAGGATCTTTACTTTGGAATGAATCTGACAACTCCGGGCGATCTATGGAAGAAGAATTGGTGGTATCGGACAACTTTTACGGCGCCACCCGGACGCGAGGTCTACTCGCTCATCTTCAAGGGGATCAACTACCGGGCCGATATCTGGGTAAACGGAAAGAAAGTCGCCGACAAGACACAAGTTGTCGGCATGTACAACAGCTTTGAATTTGATGTGTCGAAGATCGTTCATCCCGGCGGCGACAACGTTTTGGCGGTGAAAATCACCCCCGAACAACCAATTCCCCACGAGCCTACTAAAGATGGAAGCCTTTCTGGAAGCACAGTTGAGTTGGGAGACACATGGCTTGATTGGCTGAATTCGAAGTACATCGGTGTCGAAGGTCATGGTTTCGGATTCAATTATGGTCCGGGGTTCTCTTTCACGCCGGACAGGAACGCGGGAATCTGGAAGCGCGTGTATCTCAGCACGAGCGGTTCGGTGACGATTCGAAACCCTTATGTGGAGACCGATTTGCCCCTGCCTGAAACCAATCCGGCTTCGCTGACCGTGTATTGCGATGTGAGCAATCACAGTTCGAATTCGGTCTCGGGAGTCTTGTCAGGTGAAATCTCCCGGCCAGGCAAACCGACGATTCGCTTTCAGCAGCCAGTATCCCTGTTGCGAGATGAGACCAGGGAGATTTCCTTTTCGCCAACGGAGTTCCCCGAGTTGACCGTCCACGATCCGGATCTGTGGTGGCCCTATCGTTGGGGCAAGCCGAATCTTTATCACTTGCAAATGCAGTTCAAAATCGATGACCAGGTGTCCGATGCGCAAGACATTGACTTCGGGATTCGCAAAATTACGCAGCGCCGCGACTCCGATAATGAGTTCCCCAAGATGGGCGCCGGGGGCAACTTCTACCTGCAGATCAATGGCAAAGACTATCTCATTCGCGGCGCCGCCTATACCCCTGATGTGCTGTTCAAAAACGACCCGCAGCGCGACGCAGCCAACATGCTCTACACCAAAGATCTCGGATTAAACATGCTGCGCTGGGAACTGAAGATTGCTGACGATACCATGCTCGATCGGGCCGACCGCGAAGGTGTGCCCGTCATGATGGGATGGATGTGCTGCGCACAATGGGAGATGTGGAAGGCGTGGAGCGCCGAAGATCAATGGGTGGCACGGGCGAGTTTGCGGGCGCAACTGCGCCAGCTGCGCTCGCATGCGGCAGTCGTGCTCTGGGCCAATGGGAGCGATGGCCTGCCTCCCGACCCGGTATTGAATGATTACCACACCATTGAGCACCAGTTGCACTGGCAGGATGCCGTCGTGGATACCGTTGCGGCTGACAACCGCACATGGAGCGGAATCCAGATGGAAGCCCCGTATGTGTGGCATCCGCCGAGCTACTGGTTTAGCGGGAAATATGGACCGGCCCGAGGATCCTCGGCGGAAGAGGGAGATAACGAGGTGGTCCCTCCGCTCGAGAGCCTGAAGAAATTCATTCCTGCCGACAAGCTCTGGCCCATCAACGAGGATTGGTACTTTCACGCGGGTTCGGCCGGGGGGAATGGGCACCTGGCCGGCGCGCGCCGCGTGCTCGATACGCGCTACGGGCCATCCTCGGGGGTGGAGGACTTTGCCAGGAAAGCGCAACTGGAGACCTACGAAGACGTGCGCGCAAGATTCGAAGCTTATGCCACGCATTGGTCGGACCGGAAGATGATCATCTACTGGATGCTCGACAACCACTGGCCATCTTTCTTCGGACATCTCTTCGATTACTACTTCAAACAAGGCGGCGGCTACTTTGGCGCCAAGAAGGCGCTCCAGCCCGTGAGCGTGGTTTGGGACTACTACGCTACCGGCGATGGAAGCACGGCACATATATATGCGGTGAATCAAACGCCTGACTTCCAGAATTTGAGTAACGTGAACGTCACCGTCCGGTTTTATAACCTGGATGGGACGCAAAAACACATAGCCGAGGCCAGGAACCTGAGCGTGCCTTCGAATTCTTCGATCGAGGCTTTGAAGGTAGGGCGCTTCTCTGATTTGAGCTCCGTCTATTTTGTGCGCTGCCAAATGACTGACGCCGCAGGGAAAGTTCTGGCCGACAACACTTACTGGCAATCAACTACGCCCGATGATGTCGGCCCTGCAAGCAACGACGAAGGATTCGAGGTCAAATGGTCGCACCTGGGTGACATGACGGCGTTGAACTCCATGCCCACACCGCATCTTGCTGTCTCCGGAGCCTACGAGGATGTCAATGGCGAAACTCGAGCTCAAATCCGCCTGACCAACAAGTCCAATCATATCGCGTTCTTTGTACGGGCCGAAGTAACCGCAGATGCAGACGGTCCAGAGGTCTTGCCAATCCGATACGACGACAACTACATAACAATATTTCCCAACGAAACCCAAACGATCGAAGCGGTGCTCGACACTCGGTTGCTCGACGGCCACAAGCCAGCGCTGCGAGTTGAGGGCTATGACGTGCCGAAACAAGTTGTACCGCTGGCGGAACAGAAGATCAGATAACTGGCAACTCTTGAGTCGGCGAGGACCTCGATCTGGAGATATCGCCTAAAGCAGCCAAGTTGTCGGCCAGCTTCTCGTGGAAATGACGCACGTTTAGATCAAAATACTCTTCCTGGTACAGTCCCAGAACCTGCGCCGCCAAGGCTGCAGGCACACGCTTGCTGCTCGGAACGCCTCGGCGACGGTCCAACAGGCCGTCGTAGCCGGAATCCTCATAGCGCTTCCGCCAACGGCGTAATTGCCGGTCACTGGCGCCCATCATCTCCGCCGTAAGCGTCCTGATCTCCCCTCTGGTCTGACTTCTGTTTGAGGACGACGATGTCGTCATGGTTGATGGGGTGGAAGCGGGGTCCGGTCGCCGTGCTCGCAGATTCCGAACGCGGCAGAGAGTCTAGTAGAGATCTGTGGGTCTGCGAGATAGCTGTTCACGATCGCGCGAACATCGTCGAATCCTACTTCTCCCCGCGCAAGAAAACGATCACGACAGTGTTTCGCGGCCGCCTCGTATCTCGCGGTCAATGCCGGTTTGGCGCTCACATCAAAACCGCATTGCTTCGCTTTTTCCGGAATCAGCTTTCCTGTGACTTCATTAAAGTATCCAAGCGGGATTTCCTGTGCCCCGCTGTAAGGTGTAATAGCGCGCTCTTGCATATCGGGAATGAGTTGCGGTGGCGTCGACACAGCCGGGTATTCCGAGGGGCGCGATGAAGAATTGCCAGATGAAGGTATCAAAGGTTCCCACATAGTGTGGGAACGGCGGGTTGAGAAGCAATGCCTCCGACAGTAGCCGCGCTTTCAATTCCGAGATCGCGGCATTCGTAAACGAGAGGAAAGCAAGCCCCTGTCCGGATGCGTTATTCTTCAACTCCTGTCGCGCCCGTTCGACAAGGACCTGCGTCTTGCCGGCACCGGGACATGCGGTGATGAATGCGTTCTCTTTGTGCGCAATGACAACCTCCTGTTCCGGAGTGGGCTTGAACGGCTTGCGCTTCATTGCACGAGCGCCTCGATCGCAGTCTGCAAGTATCCCGGGACGATGAAAGCTCGGAGCGCTGCGGATAGATTCAGCAACCAGTTGTGCAAAATCTCCTTTGGCAGTGTCTTTGAACAGACCCTGAACTGCTGCAGCTCTCTGGTCGCCACTCAGCGTTACCGCGGCATCCCACTTGGCTTCCGATTTGGGATGGAGTTTTAGGTATGCTTCCCTCAACAATGCGTTGTTCCCTGCGTTGACCAATTCCGTCTCCAGCGAATATGTGTTGATCACGGCTCGGAAGATATGCGATGCGCCCAGATTCTTGGCGATATCGTCATATGCGGACTTCCTACGTTCGCCTGGAGTTGCTGTGCCCGAAGCCTCATCTGTGCGGTCGCCATCAGTAATGATGACTACACGTTCAGCGATCCGAATGTCGTTGTAGGGTGTCATCAGCAATCGCAAGTAGCACTCGAAATCGACACCGTCGATGGGTACGAACACGGCGCTCCGAAAGATACGGAATCTGTCCTGATCGCCCTTGAGGACATGATTCTTCGCGATTATCGGCAGGAGTAGCGCTTCCGCGATCCCCTCAACCAGCAGGACGCGACCACCGAAAAGGAGCGCAGACTTTGTTACATCAAGGTAGCGATCCACTTTCCGGCGCTCCGGATCAGAGAGCGCAAGGGCTTTGAGTGGAATACATCGGGTTGACCGACGGGCCACCGCCGGCAGGGAGTAGGCAGGCTGATCCGATGGATTTGTGTCTGGTGCGAAGCCTTCTGTCGGTTCAGAGCCCTCAGGCACCTCTATTCCGGCGGGCGGTGAGTCGGTCTCTATCGCCGTTGCCGTAACCTTAGGCTCATCGTTGGTCGGCTCTGCGATCGCTGGAGAAGCAGCCGAGACTGTCGATTTCGCTGGCGGGGCTCGATTGCCTCTGCAGGCTTTCGCTTCGCGTGGACAGATCGGAAGAAGACAAGTCTTTCACTCGACACCCAGGCGGATAGATTCGGGGAGTGCGTAGCGACAATGACCTGCAACTGCCCAGCGGGACCTCGATAGTCGGGCTTGATCTTTCTCGATTTCTCCGCTTGTTCCTCTAAGAAACAAAGAACTGCTGCTTGAAGTTGAGGATGAAGGTGTGCCTCCGGTTCTTCCACCAAGAACATGGTCAAATCGGCGCTCTTTACCTTTTCCAGTTCGACAGCGATTGTGGCGATGTAAAGAAGATTTGCATAGCCGTGACCGGTATAACGCAAGTCTTCGGGTTCGATTCCGTAATCAGCCAGCTTGAAGCGGAGTTCGCGGGCAATATCGATGAGGCTTTCGTCCGTACTGAAGCCAAGTGACGAAGCTTGACGGCGAACGCCAGCCGTCAACGCCGCGAGCCCAATATCAACAGCTCCGCCGATGTCCTTTAAGATTTGTTCGCCTGAGTCGCGCTTCAGTCGTTTGGCGAGCTCGTTGGGATTATCCTCGCCCAGAAAGTGCTGCAAGAGCGCGTAAATTCGAGTTGGGTTACCGGAGGCGAGAGCACGCTTGGCGTCACGAAGAGGTGGCAAATACACGTGCCGGATCATGTCTTGGCATCCGGGTTCTGGTGCGGACCTCAGATGGCCTGCCCAAGTCGTCGGACGGATGGGAAGACGCTTCTGGGTCTCATCATAGGTGAGGCCGAAGGTTACTCTCTCAAGGGTGTGGTCGGTTACGGCCGAGATCAGTCTTCCTTGCTGTGGGGCACTGAGATCGGAGAATGTGGCTTGAACCTCAAACTTGGGTTCCGCACCGCCGAAGCGAATGTCTGAGGATTCACAGTAGATTTCGCGCCGGCCGCTAAGGGGTGTAGTGATCAAACGCAGAGCGTCAATCGTATTGCTTTTGCCGCCATTGTTCTCTCCGACTAAGATCGTCAGGTCTTTCCCAAAGCAAATTTGCTCGTCTTCAAACGAGCGGAAGTTGTTAAGCCTGAGTGTGTCCAGGAACATGGATCCTCCTTTCAGGCGTTAAAGATCTGCTGCCACCCAAATGCGCATAGTTCCCGCACCATCGCCGGCGTCAAATTCCGACCGGTGGCGATGCGCGCGGCCTCACGGATCGTGTCATCGACTTCGCGAAAATACTCTTCCGCTGCACGCTCGACCACACGGGCAGCCTTCGCGTGCAGCGCGGGTCGAACGTTTGTTTGCCACTGTTCGCGAATCGCGGCGAGATTGCCGCCAAAGGTCTCGATCGTGTCGTGGATATAGAGGATGTCCTTGGCGCGTCTGTCGCGGTCACGCTTCTCGTGAATCAGAATCTTCTGCACCAGGAATGCCGCCGCGTTGGGAAGAAGGATGCGTCGAACGCCGGGCGTCGGATAGCCCGTGGCCGGGGCGATCATCACATCCCAGGGATTTTGGAGCAACAGTTCGAGGTAACGGAGCTTCTGGACTGAGACTCCGGAGACACGGGCCGTTACGTCTCGCCTGCCTCCGCGCTTGACTGCGCTGCCCTCAAGCGGCGTCAGAAACTCCGCGTAAAAGCTGTTGTCTCCGCTCTCGACGCGGTAGTGCGCAGCCGGAGGCTGCATATCGCCCATCAGCTCTTCGCGGAAGTTCCTTTCGAGCAGCCGCGCGCGAATCTGTTCGCCGGTAGCGGGCAGATCGAGAGGGACAGCGATGTCGGTGTCGAAGGTTCCGAGAGGCTCGTAGTCGAGCGGCTGCGCGAGAGGGTGCAGGCGGTAGAGGCGGTGTGCCCAGCCGCCGATGATGACGACCTGATCTAGCCACGGTTCGAGGGCGTCGACCAGGCGGGCGAAATACTCGACATCCGATTGGACGGCCATTACGGTTTCTCCTCGAAGATCGGCACAAGGACGCGGTGGCGGATCTCTTCGGCCTGTGCCTCGCCGCGTGCCGGATGGGAGCTCACGTCCAGCCAAACCTGCAGGATGTCGGCGACCGGAACGCCGTTGCGGACGACTGCGGCGCGGAAGACCGACTCCCGGAACGCGGGAATGCGCACATAAACGTCCGGTCTTTGTTCGGCGCCCTCGGGCGAGAGCCCCATCCGGCTGAGGACCTCCCGGTCCAGGCTTTCGAGATAGAAGTACGGCGGAACACCGTGCACGAAGCCGAATCCCAGAGATTCGGCTGCGGCAAACAGTCCGATACAGGCTCGAGGCGCCGGTTCGGCCTTTACGTTGGGCTCGGCGTTATAGGCGTAGAGTGCCGCCAGCAGTGGGCGCTCGCTCTTGCGCGGAATGATCCAGCGCAGGGGAAGCTCGGGCGCGCCGCGCAGATGGGCGGCCTGCCAGCGGCGCAATAGCTCTTCGCGGCGCACCAGGCGCAACGGTTCATCGTTCCGGTCGAGAAATCCCTCCTGTCGCAACTGGCGCACGAAACGGAAGGCGCTCATCACCGAGACCTCGGCTGCGGCCGCAAGCTCCGAAGCGTTGCGGTATTCCCTCCGCGGCGCGCGAAGAAGATCTTCGGGGAGCAGGGGCGCGAGCAGGACCTTGAGCATCCACTGGCTGAGATCGGAGAAAAGATACGCCGACTCGGGAGGAGGGAGCTTCTGCCGGTGCGCCCGGCGGGGAGGTGCGGCATTGAGCTTTTCGAGTCCGGGCCCGACGAAATGCCGGAAGCCTTCGCGGTCGAGGATGCCGATGGCGACGTCGGGCGCAAAATGGGAGAGAAAACTGACCAGGCTATTCGCAGCGCTCGAAGAGATTACAGGAGCGGCGACGACGGCGAGCGGCACTGCAGATTCAGGGAATGCCTGGGCATAGGCCCGGACTTGCAGGATGGCCTGCGAGAGCAAGGGCACGAGGCGGTCCGGGCGGCCTTCGGAGGCGGCCTTGAGTTCTATGATGTATCGGTGGTTGTCGCGTGCGACGACCAGATCCACTTCCTTGTCGGCAAACTTAGGCCCCTTTTTCACACGCCAGCCGTGTTGGCGAAAGAGACCGGCGAGTAGATCGAGGTAGTCGCGCTCGCTGCGCGCGCCCTGAGAGTTCGGATTGGAAAGCGGAGAGGCCATGGCTTTACCTTGGCCGCGTTAACTATCGTGGCCGTGGTAATTATCATGGCCACGTTAGCCACAAAAAGTCAAGGCCTACCCTTTTTTCGACCGTGCGAACTTATAGGAAAAGGCCAGAATTCTCTTGAAAGAGGCTCGATTGAACCGATGCTCAGAGGCTCGCAGGTGCGACTCGGAATGGCGCAGCATCCTGGAAGGCGGCGGCTGAGCCGGTCTCCTATTCCCGAGCGTTGTGGGCATTGACGACAATCTGGTTGTCTATCCGCGCCAATTGTGGCCGACGAGCGCTTACCCATCAAGAACGAACTAGAGGCCATCGATCAGATGAGGCGCATCGCCGGCAGACACAATTGAAGAATCGCCCATTCCCGGCCATTGCAGACGGAACTGATGTATAAAGGTCAGAGAATACTTCAGATCGTCCGCGGAATGGATCGGAAGATGCACCTGCTGGGATTCTGGGAGTTCCTGAAATTCTTTGTACGCGATTTGTACGCAAACCTGGCAATCGTGGAATTCTGCAAATTTCAGGCATTCTCAGTATCAGTAACTTGAGTGTTTTCAGTGCTGATGACGGGTTCGACTCCCGCCGCCTCCACCAACATAAACATAAGAAAACGCGCCACTTAGCGCGTTTTCGTCGAGTATGTGTACCTGTAGCGTACTTCTAGGCAGCTTTCTTCTCTTCCTCGGCAATTTTTTCATTTGCAGATGCAGTGAATTTGTCCGGAACGGTGTCGGCCAATAACTCCAAGAGAACATCCTTGCCCTCCTGGGTTAGTTCCAAATCGCCGTTCCGATAGCCCGCCTTGAGTTGCGCCTGCAAATCTGAATTGAGGAACTTCTTTACTGCGTTCGACAGTTTTTTCATTGTTGATGTTTTAGGTTTATTGAAGCCAAAGTCCATTCCCGTGTATGTGTACTGAAAATTCTGTAAGTGCTTATACCAATCGGGACTGACAGTAACAAAATATTTCGAGGTATCTTTATCGTTCATTTTTGTCTTTTGATTTCGGACATGGCAAAGCTTTCCAGCTAACCGCTCCGAAATGGAAACCTCTGTTCTCGACCTTTCCCTAATCAAAGCACATCCGCTGGTTATAGCAAGGGCGAGTTATCCCCAGGCTAGAGGGAATAAACTGGTCCCATGTCGCAGCTCTTTGAAGAACTTGTCGAGCTTCTATATCGGCATGACCCCGTGGGCCTAGCCGAGATTGGTGCCCCTGAAGATGAATACTGGCCCGAGGTCGAGGCTCTGCTCCCGCGTTTGAGGGAAGCGACCTCCAAAGACGATCTGAAGCGAATAATCCACTCCGTGTTTTTGCAGAAATTTGAGGCGGAGGAGACCTGCGGGCCAGAATCGGCTTATGAAGCTGTCGCGGACGAGATTTGGGACAAATACTTGGCCGAGAAGAACTCGGCTCGGACGTGAGCCCTTAAAAACCTCGTGTACTTGTGGCGTACTTCACTGGCGGGTATCTCGCGTTTTCTGCGTATGTAGCGGCCCTTATTTATCAATAACTTATTTAGAATCAACACCGCATATGAATCCGACTCCCGCCGCCTCCACCAGCTTCCCGTCTAAATATGGCCGAATCGCGGAGAAACTCGCCATCGGCTATACACACAAGTCCAGGGGGCTTGCGGTTGTGGTCGTTTGTCCAACCTCAATGAGGTACCGGTCAGTTGGCCCGTCGCCGCCGTTGATCAGGAGCCAAATGTTTCCCAGCCGCAGAAACGTCGGCTCGCCCTTGCGCAGCGCCGCAGGGCCGATAGAACGCAACTGAGCGCTGTATGTCCGCAACGATGATGGTATTCGTCACGACGAACTTCAATTCAGCACTCGGATCCTGCCGAATCGACACGTCGGCCTCCCTTCTGAGCCACGTTCCTCGGTTCTCGTCAAAGCATGAATCTGAGAGCCGGAAGCAGGGTTCGTTGGTTTGAAGCAATCTAGGGTTGGTACCCCTCGGCCATCCACCGGGCGAACAGTTCAATGCGATCTTGAGGCCAGGGACCCTCTCCTCTCGGAGGTGGCGGCGGCATCACCGCGCCACCGATGGCTCGAATCCGATCGTAGATGGCGGCCGCGTGCGCCTTCACGTCGTCATAACTCGACAGATCGAAAGCCTTACTCATGGCACGAATGTCTCGCTCGGTGAAAAGCGGACGAATGTCTGCTTGAAAGCTTGCCGGTTTTGTCATCGACCTCTCCTGTATTGAATGATTAACATGTCTTGCCGGCATTCGGGTTTGCGAAGGTGTCCTGATTGTCTTCCTGGCTGTGATCCAAACAGGCGAAATCCTTTTCAATCAGGAGCGCGAGCGACCCGAATTCTCCCAAGTTGAAGTCTTCGGCGATCCCGACTTGATCGGAAGTACCCCATGTGATGGCCGCATCGGCAGGAATGAAAATCGCCACCCTGTTCCCGGAGTATCGAATTGCAGGCATACTCAACTCCGGCTCCAGCTCTAACGCATAACTGAACTTGGCGGCCGCTTCCGGCGTGAAATGAATTGTTTCTTCCAGGCAGTCGCCGGCTAGAAGTCTTACCACTTCTGAGCGCAATAGCCTTAACCGCAAGGAATTTCCATTGATTCGCAGCTTCATTTCCCGACTCCAATCGCTGTCGATGTGTATCCGTGTATCTTGTCGCTGTCATGGTAGATATTAAAGTGGCGCTCTCGAAGGAACCCCACCAGCGTAATGTCGAACTCCTTCGCAACCTGGACAGCTAGACTCGATGGAGCCCCTACGGCTGCCACCATCGGAATTCCAGCCATCAGTGCTTTCTGCAGGAGCTCAAAGCTGGCGCGTCCCGAGAGCAAAAGCAGGCGATTGCGCAGAGGAGTTCGATCCGCAAGGAATTCGACGCCGATCAGCTTATCCACTGCGTTGTGACGGCCTACATCTTCGCGCAGCGCGATTAGATTTCCGGTTGAGTCGAAGAGACCCGCAGCGTGTAATCCACCCGTACGATCGAATACTCCCTGCGATTCACGGAGTCGGCCTGGGAGATCGTAGAGCAGTTCCGCGTCCATTCTGAAATTGTTGGTTGCACGCGGTGGGCAGACTGTATGCAAGGCGAGAAGAGATGCTTTGCCGCAAATGCCGCAACTCGATGTTGTATAGAAGTTGCGTTGAAGATTAGCCACACTTACCGCGACATCCGTTGCCAGGTCCACGCGAACGATGTTCTGTTTGGAACCGAGCTTCACTGCTTCGATGGTCTGAAGGGATCGTTCAGACTCACTATACGAATGCCCTGCGTAAACAATCTGCTCGATATCGTTTGCATCGCGGATCACTCCTTCGGTCATGAGAAAGCCGGCCGCGAGGTCAAAGTCATTGCCCGGGGTGCGCATGGTGACAGAGATCGATTTCGTCTGACGCGAGCCAGATGGCCCATAGTTGAGTTGAATTTCGAGAGGTTCTTCAATTGCGAGTTGATCCCATATCTGTTGTGACTGTCGCCCCGTGACCTTCTCGACGGACGTCTGCAACATGGGGCCGTCGTTCTGCTGGAGTTCAAAAGTGGGAGAATCTTTCAAGACGACGATCTCCTTTCCATGGCCTTGATGCAATGTCTTCGCTGGTTAGATGCCTTGCGGCGTCCGAGGTATTGACCCGGGTGCGGGGTATTTCACTTGAAGAGGATTTTGGCCATCATGCCCTTGTCCTCATGGCTCAGCAAGATGACAGTGAAAGACCGACATGCCCCGGATGATGGGATCGGTGAAATCCATCACCAGGTCAACATTGCCGTCGACGGGCACATTGACGGTGTCGAGCCATTTCGGGCGCTTGAGCCAAATTCCATTCTGGGCGTAGACGAGGAAGTGAACCTGATGAATGTGAAATGGATGCACCTCGCGGCTGTGATTCGCGACTCGCCAATGATGAAAGGCCCCTATGGAAACGGTTGTCATGGGAGGGCCCGACGGACTGTATTTTTTGCCATTGATATAAAAGCCTTTTTTGTCCTCGGTGAAGTTGACGATAAAGTCAGGAGAACTGCTTTCTACCCGCGCAATCAGGGCGTGCGGCAGAGGCTTAGGAACAGGCATCGGGGCATCTTCTTGCGCTGTGCGGAATTCGGGGCGAGCTTCCTTGACGTTGACCAGATCTGCGAGCACCATCGTCGGATTTGGATCTCCATCAGGTCCCGTATCGAAGCAAAGTGTCCGAAGCGAGGATCGAATTCCCGCGCAAGGGTCCGGTGACGATTGCTTCGACCCTACCCGCGGGAGGAAGGAGAACGTGAGATGCGAATTCAGCGCGATGTGCCGGGTCGTGAAACGCCAGGGGCATCCCATCGAGAGCAACAATCTCGAGTTGTTCCCCATCGACCTGCAAGTCCGCGTAGAGGTCGGGTGAGGCATTCACAATGCGCCAGAATTGTCGTTCTCCCGGGGCGATGGCGATTTGCGGTCGCACGCGACCGTTCACGGTGAAGATGCGCTCTGGTACTCCGGTTGAAGCACCGCAGGACTTCGGCGAAAAGCTCGACTCTACGCATCCATTCAGGAGAAGCTGCATTGTCCTTGTCAATTACCTGGTCCCGCAGCACGAGTATCCGCTCCCGCATTTGTTGAAGCTCAGGAACGTATCGTTCGATGCCATCGATCACGATCGCTCCCGACATACCATCGAGATATTGTTGATAGCTTTCTCCATGGGGGTGGGTGTGATACCAGTAGAGACCGGGCGGCTGATCGAGTGGAATATTCACGACGTAATGCAGGGACTGGCCGGGCATTGCCATCATGGTGATGATGTCATCCTGAGGGGAATCCGGCGATACGTGCAGCCCATGGAAGTGCAAATTGGTCATGTTCTTGCATGGGCCGTCGATGCACATTTCGTGCGAGTCCGTGGACATTGCATCCACGTAGGTCAGGAAAAGATCTTCTCCAGGCCTGGCTCGAATGAGCGGAGGGTCTTCGCGCCCCTGGAATGAGAATGCCGCCTTTCCAGTGGAGGAATCGTTGATCGCCGTCAAGACGATTGGAGAGCGGGTTTCCGGCGGATTCGAAAGAAGCCGCGCCGGAGCATTTTGGCTTTGATCGGCGGCAACTTGTGCCGTTAGGCGCATGCTGCCGTGCAGCCCAAGACAGATCAGACAGGCTAACGAATTCATCAGCGGGGCTAATCTGCGATGCGTGATCATGGTGCGTTCCCTCCCGCCCATCTTCGCCCAGGGCTTTGATATACGCTGCGGAGGCCGCCAGCTTATCTGCGCCTCCGGGTTCATTCGCCAGGGCGTTCTGCTGTGTATAGACTATGTCGAGATATCCGGCCAGGTCAGCGTAAATGCCCGCATGTTTTGCCTGCCATGGCGAAGGGCTCAGCAACGAGCGGAGAAGAAGACAAATGATCAAGGTGCCTTGCACGATTCAGTGGGCAGTCAGTATCTCAATTCTGAACGCGGCATTCGGTCTGTTTGCCGTAGCGCAGGATTCGCATTTTGCGCCGAATGGTCAGCAGATTCCGCCGCCAGGCTGCTTTACGATGCGCGGCGCGTGGGAAGGCGGCTACGTGCCTTGCAACGTCGGCAGTCACGAGGCGTGGCTGAAGGATGTGACGCACTGGCGCATGGAGCGCCGCATTCGCATCGGCTTTGACCCGGCGCGGTACGAAATGCCCGCTCTCAAGTGGGCGCAGTCCAGCTTCATACAGCCGCAAATGATGGTGCACGACCGCTATTTTTACGATCCGGTTGCGGGCAAGTACACGGTGGACCGTTACCTCGACGACCTGGAGAAGCGTTACGGGGGAATCGATGCGGTTCTCGTCTGGTCAACGTATCCGAACATGGGCATCGATGACCGTAACCAGCTGGACATGGTGCGCTCAATGCCGGGCGGCGTCGAGGGCGTTCGCCAGATGGTTGCAGACTTCCATCGCCGCGGCGTGCGCGTACTGTTCCCCATGATGATGTGGGACCAGGGAACGCGCGATCCCGGCAAGCCCTGGCCCGATGCCATTGCTGAACTGATGAAGGAGATCGATGCAGACGGCGTCAACGGCGACACGCAGGATGGCGTGCCCCTGGCCTTTTCGCTGGCTGCCGAGAAGATCGGGCATCCGCTGGCCTTCGAGCCGGAAGGCGGGCCGCACGATGAAGGCATCTCGTGGAATGTGATGACCTGGGGCCAGTACCAGTTCGAATTCGTACCGACCGTGGATCGCTATCGCTGGCTGGAGCCGCGCCACATGGTCAACATCCAAGGCCGCTGGCTGCGCGACAAGACCGACGATCTGCAATTCGCGTTCTTCAACGGCGAGGGCTGGGAGAGTTGGGAGAACGTGTGGGGCATCTGGAACGGGGTGACCCCGCGCGACGGCGAGGCTACGCGTCGTGTGGCCACGATCGAGCGCGCCGTTGCTCCCTTCCTGGTCAGCCAGGATTGGGAGCCGTTCTATCCCATGCACCGCTACGGCGTATTCGCCAGCCGCTGGCCGCTGGGCGATCGAACTGTCTGGACCATCGTGAACCGCAATGAGTACGACGTGAATGGGCGGCAGATGGGCATTCCGCACAAGGACGGGATGCGCTACTTCGATCTCTATCACGGTGTTGAGCTGAAGCCGGAGGTTGAAAACGGGCAGGACGTGCTCTCGTTTGCCACCGAGGCTCACGGGTACGGGGCGATTCTTGCGCAGCCGGGAGAGCCCGACGCGGGAATCCGCGCCTTGATGACGAAGATGAAGGAGATGACGGCGCAGCCCTTGTCGAGCTACTCGCACGAGTGGAAGCCACTTCCGCAGCAACTGGTCGACATTGAATCGACGGAGCCGGCAAGCTCGGCGCCGGAAGGCATGGTTCGTATTCCCGGCGGCGACTACCTGTTCCGCGTCGAGGGCATCGAGATCGAGGGCTCCGACGACATTGGGGTGGACGTGCAGTATCCATGGGAGAACTCGGCGCGCCGCTTCCACGAGCACCGCATGCAGATCAAGCCGTTCTATATGGATAAGTACCCGGTCACGAACGCCGAGTTCAAGACGTTCCTCGATGCGACGCACTACCACCCCCAGGACGATCTCAACTTCCTGAAGGACTGGAAGAACGGGACCTATCCTGACGGCTCGGCCAAGCGGCCGGTTACGTGGGTCTCGCTGGAAGATGCGCGCGCCTACGCGAAATGGGCCGGCAAGCGCCTTCCGCATGAATGGGAATGGCAGTTCGCGGCGCAGGGCAATGACGGCCGCATCTTCCCCTGGGGCAACTGCGACTGGCTGGCGCCGGCTGTAGCCGGAGGCATGTATGCCTGCCCTTGGCAAAAGGACCCTGCGGATGCGCCCGCACCGGTTCCGGACAAGGGACGCGTGATGAGCGCCGCAAGCGATGTGGACGCGCACCCGCGCGGCGCAAGCCCCTTCGGCGTGGAAGACATGGTGGGCAATGTGTGGCAGTGGACAGATGAATTCGTGGACGACCATACGCGTGCGGCGATTCTGCGGGGAGGAAACCATTATCAGCCGCAAGGCTCCATCTGGTATTTCCCGCAGGCCTACAGGAACGAACAACACGGCAAGTTGCTGCTCATGGGGCCGAGCTACGACAGGTCGCAGGGAATCGGCTTCCGTTGCGTGAAGGACGCTCAGTAACGATAAGGGTTAAGGCGCTGCAACGCGGACTTATCCTTCATCGCATGAGAATCCCGAAGCAAACGGAGAACCGGGAGCACAAGCCTGTCCTCGGAATTGCGGTGCCTGGAAGGAACGCGGTCTTCGCAAGTAGACTTGGCCCTGGAGGGAACCCGTGGCAGAGGAACTGCACGATCTTCAGCTAAAACTCCGGCGGAGCGGTTGGTTCGACGCGCGCAGGGTGGACGGATGGCAGTATCAAGGTGAGCGGGGCGAGCTGGCATGGCATATCAGAACATGGCCGGAGAGCGGCGATCCGATCGAGGACTATTGGGTCGAGGACGGGGAGTTCTATGAGGTGGTCGAGCTTCATCTCGACATGAATGACCTCCCCATGAATCGAATTGAGACGGGCAGAAGGATCACAGGAATCGACACCGCGAAGAGGATTGGGATTCTGAATGCCATTGCGGAATGGGAGAAGCCCCTCGACCCGGAGGCTCCGTAAATCCGGCGTGTGTTTTGCGTGTGCCCGCGTGTGTTTTGCGCGTGAAAGTACGGCCGTCGTTCCCAATCTCATGAAGTCGGAGGCGCGAACTTGCGGCGCATGCTAACGGGCCGGGGCCTGCGATCCAGGCGCTATATCAAAGGTGGAGAAATGCCGGGTCTCCGCATTCAGCTCGGCGCGCAACTCGTTCCACAATTCATTGGGAATCTTGAGGAAGACTTCGACCACGGCAGGATCGAACTGCGTGCCGGAACAGCGCAGAATCTCTTCGCGGGCTGCGTCGAAGCTGCGGGCTTTGCGATAAGGGCGATCGCTGGTAATGGCATCCAGGGCGTCGGCGATCGAAAAGATGCGCGCGCCAATGGGAATTTCGTTGCCCCTCAGCCGGCTTGGGTAGCCGCCGCCGTCAAAGTGTTCCTGGTGGGTGTAGACGATTGCCGCCGCCTCGCTCAGGAAGGGAATCTTGCGCAGAATGTGATATCCACGCGTGCAATGGTCGCGCATCACCTCTTCTTCTTCTGAGGTGAGTTTGCCTGGTTTGCGCAGGATGTCGTCGGGGATGGCCATTTTGCCGATGTCGTGCAGAAATGCGCCGCGCGCAATCACCTTGATTTCAACCGGGGAAATGCCCATCGCGCGCGCCAGCGCGATCGTATAGGCGGTCACCCGCTTCGAGTGTCCCTCTGTTTCGGAGTCTTTGAGGTCGAGCGCGTCGCCAAGGGCCTCCAGGGTCACGTCGTAGGAGTGCTCCAGATCTTCCATCGCCTGGCGCAGCATTTCGGTGCGTGCGCGGACAACCTGCTCCAGATTCTGCTGGTAGTTGTGACTTTCTTGAAGCGCCTGACGATGATCGAGCGCTCGCTGCACCGTAGCCACGAGGTGTTCGCGCTCAAATGGCTTCAGCAGGTAGTCGTAAGCGCCGCGGCGCATCGAGTCGATGGCCACACTGATGTCGTGGATTGCGCTGACCATCACGACCGGAAGGTGCGGTTGTTCGGCGTGGATACGCTCCAGCAGCGCAATGCCGTTTCCGTCCTGCATCACGATGTCGGTGAGGATCAGATCAAATGTTTCTTGAACCAGCATATCAACGGCCTGGGAGCCGCTGATCGCCAACTGCACATCGTACCCCTGCCGTTCCAGCGTCGCACCGATCATGGATCGCACGGGCGCTTCGTCATCCACGACAAGTATTCGGGCAGACCTGCGTGTTCGCAGGTTCGAGCGCGTCTCCGCATTCGCGGCTGTTTGCGTCGTGGGGTTCTTTCCACCCAGACCAGCCAGGTTCGCTGCCAGTCCCATCTCTCTCCTGCACACCGTCGCCCTGGCTCCATCTAAGTCAGAAGACACGTGTCTTCTGAATCTTACCCGTTCGCGGAACCCATGGAGCCATTGTCCATTCAATCTGAAAGAAAATTGACAACCATCCAACGCAGGAAATGAGAAAGCCCCCTTTTGGGGCAAATATCAATACGATTTAAGTCAGATTTGGTCGGCTCATTCGCACTCAACCGCACCTATCTGCTCCCCTCGCTCCATCCGGGCTAAGCGTATGCAGACATCACGACAGCAGAGCGCCCAGTGCAAGGGTTTCAAATGCAATGCAAGTACCCAATTATTAAACGAGTCAAGCCCGTTTTGTCCAGTGCGGAATTGACACTCTCAAGTTCCCTCTGCGCCCTCCCGCTCTCTGCTCGGGGTCGTGCCGGTACATGCCGTTCGACAACATAAAAGGACGCTGCGACGCTGAGATAGAAGGCGTTGCATACCATGAAGCGCCCGCCGCAATTTTGTCCGCAGCCTATTCCTTTGCCTTCTGGCGGGCGCGCCGCGCGTCCGCCCATCCCTCTTTAGTAATCTGGTGCGCCCGTGCTACTGCCAGCGCGCCTGCCGGCACGTCCTTGGTGATGCAGGAGCCGGCGCCCACATAAGCGTTATCTTCGAGAGTGACAGGTGCGACCAGCGTCGAGTCGCTGCCCACAAAGACTCGCTCGCCGATGTACGTTCTGTGCTTGTGCACTCCGTCGTAATTGCAGGTGATGACGCCGGCGCCGATGTTGGTGTTTGCGCCGACCTCGGCATCGCCCAGGTAGGCCAGGTGGCCGGCTTTTACACCTGGCCCCAACTTGGATTTCTTGACTTCTACAAAGTTGCCAATATGTGCCTTTTCGCCGATCTCGCATCCCGGCCGCATGCGGGCAAACGGGCCAATGTCAGCTCCGGCAGCAATCGTGCTTTCAGCCAGCACACAGCTTTGGCGAACGATCACGTTGTTAGCCAGCGTGCAGTTCTCGATCACGGAATAGGAGCGGATGTGGCATTCTGCACCGATTTTCGTGTGGCCCAGCAGTTGCACAAACGGCTCGATGATGGTGTCCGGCTCGACTTCAACCTCGGCGTCGATCACACAGGTGTCCGGGCGGAAGATTGTGACCCCGTCAGCCATGAGCCGGTTGGCAGTCGCGGCGCGCAGGTTGGCGTCCAGCGCCGCCAGTTCGGCAAGGGTGTTGGCGCCCAGCACTTCGGCGCTCGCGGCAGCCTCGACCGCAACGACCCGTTCGCCGGCATCTCGCAACACACTCGCCAACTGGGTCAGATAGAGCTCTCCACCTCGGTTGTTCGTGGTCAACTTGTCCAAGTGTGCCAAAAGAGCTGCCGTCTTGAACACGTAAATCCCGGAGTTGATTTCGCGCAGGCTTTCCTGCTCGGGGGCGAGATCAACCTGCTCGATGATGGCCTCGACTTGCGCATCGCCGGACGAGCTCCGCAAAATTCGCCCGTAACCGAAAGGATTCTCGGGAGCAGCCGTCAGGATGGTCATGGCCGCATCTTCGGCCTGGTGAAAACTCCAAAGCTGCTCGAGGGTTTCGTGGCGGATCAACGGGACATCCCCGGAGAGGACCAGCACATTCTTGTAGTCGTGCGATCGCCGGTTGCGCGCACTGGATCGCATGGCCGGTGCCGCGCTGGTCTTTCTGTTCAACGAACTGAACGCCGGTCGAAGCTGCGGCCTCCCTTACCCGCTCGGCCTGGTGGCCGATCACAACAAAAATGTCCGCCGGCGCAACGAGACGGCTGGCGACATCGATCACGTGGCCCAGAAGCGGCTTTCCGCCGATCGCGTGCAGCACCTTCGGCCGGCGCGACTTGAGCCGGGTCCCCTTGCCCGCAGCCATAATCACGACGGCCAGCTTTGAGGCCTGCTGCCCGCCAATTCGTTCCTTACTCACTGTGTCTTCTCCTCCGGCTCGGTTTGTTTTGGCTGCGGAATGGTGATGTCCACAGGATGGATCGGCCCCAGGCTCAAGGCATCCAGCCCCGGCTTGATCTCCGGCCCGTTGCCCACCACCAGCACGGCAAGCTTGTCGGGGTGGATGTATTTCTTTGCGACCCTTTCGAGATCCGATACCGTCACTTTTTCAAGTGCCGCCTTGTAGGTTTCAAGGTAGTTGGCCGGGTAGCCGTAGAATTCCAGCCGCACCTGCTCCGCCAGCACCTTGTCGCGGGTGTCGTAACGGAAGAGGAAGGAGTTCAGAATGTCGTCCTTGGCCCGTTTCAACTCCTCATCAGTGAATGGCGTTGTGGTGAGTCCGGCAATCTCCGTCATCGCAGCCTTGGTGGCGTCCACTGTCGATTCGCTCTTGGTGAGCACCTCCACCTGAAAGGTTGCCGGATGGTCATATTCGAAACCGTATCCGCCGTCGACGGCATAGGCGAGGCCCAATTCAGTGCGAACCTTTTGAAAAAGCCGGCTTCCGAATCCGCCGCCGAGAATGTCGTTCATCAATGCCAGCGGCGGCACGTCCGGGTTGTGGCGATCCGTACCGAGCGCCACAATCTCGACGTTGGACTGGTTGACGTCCTCCTTATCGATAAAGAAAACGCCGCTCTGCGTATCGTGAAAAGCATCGTTACGAGCCGGCAAAGCCTTCACCGCCGGAAGCCCTTCAAACGTCTTGCGCAGCTTGGCTTCCATGGCCGCCGGGTCAAAATCACCGCTGACGCTCACTATCAGCTTCCCGTCGATGCGTGCGATCGTGCCATGCCTTCAAATCATCCAACGTGACCTTTGCAATGGTCGCAAGTTCCGCCTGGCGCGTGTAGGGGCTATCGGCGCCGTAGACCAGTTTGGCTGCCTCGCGGCCGGCGATCTCGCCCTCATCGTCGTTGCGCCGGACGATCCCCGTCGCATCCTGCTGCTTTGCAAGTTCCAGCTTTTCCGCACTGAATCTGGGTTGAAAAAGCAGATCCATCGCCAATGCGTACACCTGGTCGGAGTCGCCCTTGAGCGAATTCCAAGACAAGGCCGTTGAATCCACATCTCCAGCGGTCTCAATATGCGCGGCCTTCGACGCAAGAAGATCGTCCATGGCGTCGCCGCTAATTTTTTCAGTGCCGCTGGTGCGCCATGTCTGGCCATAAAGATCAACCAGCCCAGTCTTGGCCGGATTCTCGTCCCGCGACCCGCCCGGAATCAGGACCGAACCGCTGATGAAGGGCAGCTCGTGATCCTCCTGCAAGTACAGAACAACGCCATTCTTCAACTCGATGCGTTGCGGCTGATGCGGCTTGAATTCATGCAAAGCCGGAATCGGAATCTGCTCCCAGGGCTTGGCCTGTTGCGCCGAGAGTGCCATTGGAATCAATGATGCAAGAAGAGCGCCGGCCAAGGCGTACTTAGGCAATCCGAACTGACCACTGATCACTGACCACCGACCGCTGTTCTTCATTGCGCGCCTCCAGCGTTCTTGGCTGTCGTCGCGGGAGCCTCAGTATCAATCTCCGCGCTGGTGCGATTTGAGGCCACAAAAACCTTGTTGGCCACGCGCCGGATATCGGCTTTCGTCACCTTGTCTACGCGGTCAAGCTGCAGAAAAAGCTCGCGCCAGTTGCCGTAGCGCGTCTGGTACTCCGCCAGCGCATTGGCCAGCCCCTGGTTGTCGGCCAGTCCGCGCAGCAGGTCGGCGCGGGTGCGCGTTTTATACATAGCCAGTTCTTCGTCGCTTACGTCCGTCGTCTTCAGCTTTTCAATCTCCTTGTGGATCGCATCGCGCATCTGGGCCGGCGTGTGACCTGGCAGCGGAACTGCGTAGAACGCAAACAGGCTGGGATATTTATCGCCAGGGAAAGGGCTGAATCCCTCGGCTTCCGCGGCAATCTGCTGGTCGCGCACCAGGCTGCGATAGAGCCGCGAAACCCTCCCGTTCGACATGATGTCGCCGATGGCGTCGTAGACCGCATCGTCCGGATCGTGATAACTCGGCCGGTGATAGCCCTCGATGTAAAACGGCTGCGTCTGTTCCCGAATCACCACCGACTTTTCGGCGAACTGTCTGGGCTCCACGGTGGTCGTGTCTTCGGGCTTGGGTCCGCTGGGAATCTTGCTGAAGTACTTCTCCAGCATCGGCAGGTCTTTTTGCGCTTCGACGTCGCCCACCACGGCCACCACGATATTCGACCCCACGTAGTACTGCTTGTGAAACGTCATCGCTTCGGTCGCCGTAATCTGACTCACCTCGCTGGGCCAGCCAATACTGGTGCGCCCGTAGTTGTGCGCCACGTAAGCCGTGGCCAAAAACTGCTCAATGAGTCGCCCGATGGGGTTCGAGTCGGTGCGCATCCTGCGCTCTTCCATCACCACGTCACGTTCCTTGTAGAACTCGCGCGGCACTACGTCGGACAGCCGGCCGCTCTCAAGCCACGCCCAAAGCTGCAGGCGGTTCTCGGGCATCGACCAGAAATACATGGTGTCGTCCAGCCCGGTCTCGGCGTTCAAATCGTTGGCGCCGTTGCGCTCCGCCACTTCGGTGAACTGGTTAGGGATGACATACTTGTGCGCCTCTGCCTGGGCCTCCACAAATGCCTTCTTCAGCTCGGCCAGTTTTTGCGGGTCGCGGCCCACGGGCTTCAGGAACTCCGCCTCATAGGCATCGTTGGCTGCCTCCACCTTGGCCAGTGCCACCTTCTCGTCGGCATAATCTTTGGTGCCGATCTGGGTGGTTCCTTTAAAGGCCAGGTGCTCGAACATGTGCGCAAGACCGCTTTCGCCTGAAGGGTCGTTCACATCGCCTGCATCAATAAATGTCGTGTAGCTGAAAACCGGCGCATCCGGCCGATTACAGATGATCAGCGTCAGCCCATTGGGGAGCACCTTGGTCGTAATCTTCTGTTCGAAGCTCTTCAGGTCCTGTGCCAACCCGGTCTGGCAGGCCATCGCTGCTGCCAGCAGGGCCGCGGCTCCTCTCCAAAACCATGAAAAAGTTCTGTCTTGCATCCATGCTCCTCTGGGCGGAGCGGAGACCGCTGCCCGCACTCTTCAAAGCTATTGCCCCCGCCCCGGTGCGTCAAACCCACAGGGCCGCCCGCCCGCGTGTCCTATACTGAGGACTGCGTCTTGAGGTCTTTATTGGCTTTGGATACACCAGCTCGCGCGCAACAGAAAACTCGAATTCGCTCAACTACCGTGATCTGCGTCCGCCGCAACGGGCACGTGGTGATGGCCGCCGACGGCCAGGTCACGCTGGGCGACCACGTGCTGAAGCACTCGGCAAAAAAGATTCGCCGCCTCTATCAGGACAAGATCCTCGCCGGTTTTGCCGGTTCCACCGCCGACGCCTTCTCGCTCTTTGCGCGCTTTGAGACCAAGCTGGAGCAGTACGCCGGCAATCTGAACCGCTCCGCCGTCGAGCTGGCCAAGGACTGGCGCACCGACAAGATGCTGCGCAATCTCGAGGCTCTGCTGGTGGTTGCCGATGTGGGACAGACTTTTCTGATCTCCGGATCAGGAGATGTGATCGATCCCGACGAGCCGATCGCCGCCATCGGCTCGGGCGGCAGTTACGCCACCGCAGCGGCGCGCGCTCTGATGGAAAACACCGAACTCGGCGCCCGCGAGATCGCCGAGAAAGCAATGAAGATTGCCGGCGAAATCTGCATCTATACCAATGACCGTGTCACCATCGAGGAGCTGAAGAGCTAGCGGACGAGTTTCCGCCAACTCGGTTTATCCATGGCTATTTACCTTCCCGCATCCGCCGAAGAACAGGACCTCTCGCTTGACGAGATGACGCCGCGCGAGATCGTCGCCGAGCTCGACAAACATGTCGTGGGTCAGAAAGCCGCCAAGCGCGCCGTGGCCATTGCGCTGCGTAATCGCCAGCGCCGGCAAAAGCTTCCGCCCGACATCGCCGAAGACATCATGCCCAAGAACATCATCATGATCGGTCCGACGGGCGTAGGCAAAACCGAGATTGCGCGCAGGCTCGCGAAGCTTACCAATTCGCCCTTTCTCAAGGTCGAAGCCTCCAAATTTACCGAGGTTGGCTACGTGGGCCGCGATGTCGAGTCCATGATCCGCGACCTGGTTGAAATCGCCATCGACATGGTGCGTGAAGAGCGCCTCGAAGAAGTAGAAGACCGCGCCGAGATGAATGCAGAGGAGCGCTTGCTCGACATCCTTCTGCCTCCGCCGCCGGCATCGCCCCAGAGCCAGCCGGATGGCCTGCTCGCGCTGCCCGGCGCTGAAAGCCATCAACGCTCCCGCGAAAAACTCCGCCAGCAATTCCGCGAGGGCAAGCTCGATGACCGCATGGTCGAGCTGGACGTGCGCGAACGCGGCACGCCCCAGTTCGGCATCATCAGCAATCAGAACCTTGAGGATATGGAGATGAACCTCAAGGACATGCTGCCCAACATCTTTGGCGGCGGCACCAAGAAACGCAAAATGAAAGTCGGCGACGCCTTCGACTATCTCGTGCAGGAGGAAGAAGGTCGTCTGATCGACATGGATCAGGTGAACCGCACGGCTACGGAGCGCGTCGAGTCCAACGGCATCATCTTTTTGGATGAAATAGACAAGATTGCAGGCCGCGAGGGTGGTCACGGTCCCGACGTCTCGCGCGAGGGCGTACAGCGCGACATTCTGCCCATCGTTGAAGGAACCACGGTGAACACACGCTACGGCATGGTGCGCACCGACCACATTCTCTTCATTGCTGCCGGCGCCTTCCACGTTTCAAAGCCAAGCGACCTCATCCCCGAGTTGCAGGGCCGCTTCCCGTTGCGCGTCGAGTTGAAGTCGCTCACCGTCGAAGACTTCCTGCGCATCCTCACCGAGCCCAAGTCATCGCTCACCAAGCAATACACCGCGCTGCTTGAGACCGAGGGCGTGCGCCTGGAGTTCGAGCCCGAGGCTCTGCGCGAGATGGCTGAATTCGCGTTCAAGGTGAATGAGTCCACCGAGAACATCGGCGCGCGCCGCCTGCACACCATCATGGAGCGCGTGCTGGAAGACGTGAGCTTTCTGGCGCCGGATGTCGCCCGCCGCGCGCCGGAGGGTGAACCGGCCGTTACTCTCTCCGAGGTCATCCGGAGCGAAGCGTCAACGCCACTGCCCTATCAGGAGCGCATGACCGCCTCCGGCCCGGAGAAGGTCTTCACCATCACGCCCGAATACGTAAAGCAGATGGTTGCCACCATCGTGAAGGATCAGGATCTCAGCCGCTACATCCTTTAGCGAGTAGCGCTGTTGAAAAAGTCCTCAGGCCGCGGCGCCTCTCCGCCCTTGCGGTTGAGAATGCGCCGGAAGGCTTTGCGGTCGCTCCGATTGCGCCTGTCAAGAAAGAATTCCTCGGTCTGCATCGCCGCAATTTTCTCCGCCGCGGCTACAACCAGAAATTGGTTCATGCTCGTGCCGTCCCGCTCGCTGATCTTCTCCAGTGCCGCCTTCAGCGAGACCGGCAATCGAAGGGGAAATGTAGCCACTCTAGTTGTCATCGATTCAACCTCCTCAGCACTTCGCCAGGCCGCATAACTTCAATTCCAAAGCTCTGTTTTGCCGGGCGCAGATCCTTTTCGTTGAATGTCACGATCGCATCCACCCGGCCATTGACTGCTGTTTCCAAGACCAGCTCATCTCCCGGATCGCGAAGCTGCGGCCGCCAGCGAAAGAACGTCAGAACTGGCTCGGCGAGAGCAATCAAGCCATCGACGAAGATAGCAGCTTCCTCTGCGCTGAGCCCCGCCGCAAGCCGATGCTCGGCCAACATGCAGATGGACTCGTATTCAAGGGCGAGAGCAACGCTTAGCACCATTATGGCGTCGCCTTTATCGATGAGCCGCAGCAACTCCGCAGAAGCACCGCGCGGGCTGCGCATGGCCGCTACCACGACGTCCGTGTCCAGGATCACTCTCACTCGCAATAATGATATCACATCGCGCGCGATATCACAAAGACAAACGGTTGACCTCAGCCGCTTTTTGCTTTCTCGCAGACCGCCCACAAGGCCCCAACCCGATTGCGTCAGCCGTCCGCCTGTGCTACTTTTCCCCCGTACCTCGGCAGTCCGCGCCAGCGGGCTCTACCTGCAGTCTCCGGCTTCTGGGGGACTATGGATGGAGGCGCACAGAAGCACGCCGGGAAAGGTGTGCGAGCGCCAAGCATCTGCATTCACCCTTCCTTCGACTCCACGCATCCCAACGCAAAGGAGAGAGCCATGAGCCAACCCGCGCAGCACCACGGCATCAACTACATTGAGTTCACGACCACCGACGTCGCTCGTACAAAGAAGTTCTACGAGAAAGTCTTCGGCTGGAATTTTCAGGACTACGGGCCAGACTACATCAGCTTCGATCACGCGAGTGCCGGCATCGATGGCGGCTTCAGCAAGGGCGACCCCGGGCAGACGCACAGCCACTCTGCGCCGCTTATTGTCATCTATTCGCAGGATTTGAAAGCGACCGAAGTTGCGATCCTCGAGGCGGGCGGCGAAATCGTGGTGGCCACCTTCGAGTTTCCCGGCGGCCGGCGTTTTCACTTCTCTGACGGCGCGGGCAATGTGCTGGCGGTCTGGTCTGAATAGCGGCTGCGCTTGATGAATTAAATCCGCGCTTGATCTAACAAGAGCCTGGGCGCTCCATTCTAAATCTGGAGTTTCGAAGAAGCTCCAGATTCAGGGTGGGAAAGCAACGAACCTTCATCCCAGAAGTTTCATCATGGCCAAGACGGTTAATTCACCACCGGCGGAAGCGCTTTGCGTTTGTTCAACTCCTCGCGCACCAGCGTGAGTCCCAGGATGCAGCGCTCGAACCAGTCGGAGAGTCGCGCAAACAGCGGCGCCTCCTGCTCGTACTCGAACAGGTTGAACTGGCTCACGATGAAATAGCTTTCCTTGCCGGCGTGGATCAGCTCGCTGAGGCTGGGGTGATGGACCGCGCCGTCGTGCCCCGGCACCATCGCTTCCGGATACATGCCGCTGACAAACAGCGCGTAGTCGCCGATGTACTTGCGCATCGCGCGCTCCGCATCGAAGGAGGGCGCCGACCCATTCACGGGATCCGCAGCCAGCATCATCGCCTCCAGCTCTTCGATCGGGCGGCCCATCGTCGTCGCGCACCTTGTAGAGATTCTCTGGCTTCTGAGAACTCGCAGAGCAGCTGCGCCACGTAGCCGGTCACGTCCGGATCGTTGCAGTCCCAGCTTGCCTTCATAGCTGTTGCGGACGACCTGCTGAAAGAACGGTTCGAGCGGATGACCTTGTGTCTGCATACACACCTCCTGTGACTGCTCGTGCGCAGTCGGTCTGCCTTGGGGGCCGTGGCCGATTGCTCGATGTGCAGCCGGGGAACACCAGCCACTGCCTATTTACATAGCTTTGACATCGAGATTACCCCAAATGTTGCGTTTGCCAAGAGGGGTGCACCATTTTTCTGGCAATTGGGTAACACGAGTGCAAATAAGATCATCATGTTCGCAGGCAACCATGGGAAGAAGGTCGTCGACGCAACCTTACTTTCACCAGTTCATCGACGAGCGCTTCTAGTTCTCCGTCGAGGCCGCATCCTTGCAGTTGCCCAGCTCTTCGCGGATCAAAGCGAGCCCCAGAACGCAATGCTCAAATCGATCGGACAGGCGCGCGAACAGCGGCGCCTCTTCTTTGTAATCGAACACATCGAACTGGCTGACGATGTAGTAACTTTCCTTGCCAAGCTGAATCAGTTCCGCAAGGGTCGCGCGATCCGCCTCGGGAGTCGGGCCCGATTCCACTACATCGAGAAACATTCCGGAAATAAACAGCGCATAGTCGCCGATGTACTTGCGAATGGCGCGCTCCGCATCAAACGATGTCGCCGTGCCATAAACGGGGTCGGCGGTCTTCACCATCACGCGAAAGGTTTCCACGGTGCTTTCGGTCGCTTCCCGCAGCCTGAAAAGATTCTCAGGCTTTGTGAATTCGCAGAGCATGCGCGCAACGTAAAGCGTAATCTCCGGATCGTTCAGCCGCAGCTTACCCTCGTAGCTACTCCGAACAGCATGATGAAAAAAGGATTCGAGCGGATGAGCTTCTGTCTGCATACACATCTCCCCTGACCGCGCACAATGCCGGATAGAAGGCATGGGCCCGGTGCAACGTGCGCAGTCCGGAGCTCGTGCCCGGTCGTCGCTGAACTTGCTAGCTTGTTGAACTGAGTTTACAAGCAAAATCATTTTTGTGCGTGATGCATATCACTCAGAACATCACTTTGGTCAGAGGAAAAAGCGGCCATAATTCAATCGCTGAAAATACAAAGGGCAGCCATTGCGGCTGCCCCTTTTGTTTTCAACATCGAGTTAAAAGTTAGACGGCTGTCGGCGTCCGCGATTCCAGTTCCGCCAAGCGCCTGGCGAGCAGTTGTTCCAGCTTTACCAGCGCGGCCGAGAAGCCTTCAATGCCTTCCTTCAGCTTGTCAGTGGCCATCTTGTCTTCGGCATGCATACGGTCAAACGTCTCCTTGTCGATGCCGATTTTTTCGATGGGTAGTGTTTTCGCCTTGGCCGGGTCCAGCTTACGCGGCAGCTCGCCCTGGGTTGATTCAAGTTCGCCCAGGAAGTGCGGGGAAATGGTCAGCAGATCGCACCCGGCAAGCTCCGTAATTTCGCCGAGATTGCGGAAGCTCGCGCCCATCACCACCGTCTTGTAATCAAACTTCTTGAAGTAGTTGTAGACGCTGGTCACCGATTGCACGCCGGGATCGTCCGCTCCCTGATAATCTTTGCCGGTGTTCTTCTTGTACCAGTCGAGAATGCGGCCTACGAATGGCGAGACCAGCGTCACGCCTGCATCCGCCGCTGCAATGGCCTGGTGCAGCCCGAAGAGCAGCGTCAGGTTGCAGTGGATGCCCTCGTTCTCCAGCACTTCGGCGGCCCGAATGCCTTCCCACGTGGAGGCAATCTTGATCAGCACGCGGTCTCGGCTGATACCCGCATCGTCGTACTGGGCAATGATGTCGCGCGCCTGCTCAATGGTGGCGTGCGTGTCGAAGGAGAGGCGCGCATCCACCTCGGTGGAGACGCGGCCCGGCACGATGGCCAGGATCTTCTTCCCAAACGCGACGGCCAGCCGTTTGAACGCCAGGTTGGCCACGTCCTGATCGGTTGCGCTTTCGCCCAGTTCCTTGCGCGCGTCCATCAAAACGCCGTCCACAATCGGCTGGTACTGAGGCATCTGCGCCGCTGTCTCAATCAGAGAGGGGTTGGTGGTGGCATCCTGAGGCCGAAACTGTTCCATCGCCTCAATGTCGCCGGTATCGGCGACAACTACGGTGTACTTGCGCAATTGCTCAAGCAAATTCGGCATGATTCCTCCTGGGGAAAGGGCGTTAGCGCTCGAAAGCACGCGTTCGGCTCCAGTGTACTGCTTCTTTGATTCCTGCTGCACGGCCCCGGTTGCAGGCCCGTCAAACTCCGGTTAATCTGCTGCGGCAAAAGTGTTGCGCAGCACGCCCAAGCCCCTCAATTGAAACTTCGACGCGATCGCCGGCGGCCAGCGGCCCCACCCCCGCCGGGGTACCGGTCAGCACCAGGTCGCCCGGCTCAAGGGTAATGGCCGCAGTGATATAGCTAAGCAGCGCCGGAATCGAAAAGATGAAATCCGTGGTCGACCCGTGTTGGCGCAGCTCGCCGTTCTGCGCGCGTCTCGATGGTTAAGCCGGCCTCGGGGTCGACCTCGTCGCTCACAAACGGGCCGACCGGACAAAAAGTGTCAAAGCCCTTGGCGCGGGTCCATTGGCCGTCCTTTTTCTGCAGGTCGCGCGCGGTCACGTCGTTGGCCAGCGTGTAGCCGCGAACGTAGGCGCGCCAATCCGCTTCGGGCTTCAGCTTGCTGGCGCGGCGGCCGATCACCAGCGCCAGTTCGCCCTCAAAGTCCACGCGCGTCGAGGCCTTCGGCATGCGCCACCACGCCGCGTGGAGCCAGCAGCGATGACGGCGGCTTGAAAAAGAGCAGCGGTTCCGCTGGAACTTCGTTGCCTAGCTCTTTGGCGTGGTCGCGATAGTTGCGGCCGACGCACACGATCTTCGACGGAGTGACCGGCGCCAGCAATTCGGCCGCGACGAGCGGCATCGGCTCAAAGTCGAAACTCCACGATGTTGCCCGTCCATGGACCAGTTTGTAGGCCAGGTCCTCCTCCGGCCCGGGCGTCAGGTCCACGATCCACAACTCGCCGCCGCGCATCTCCACTGCGCCGTAGTGAATCTGGTCTTCATACATAAACCGGCAATATTTCATGGAAACTCTCTCGCGAATGAAGTTGTCAGGAGTTTGGGACGGTCTCCTGCGCCTCGGATGACCGCGCGCTTTCATGGCCGCCCTGATCAACGGCGCTCACCGCGTAGTGATATGTGTGGCCCGGCTGCACCTGCGCGTCATGGAACGCCGGCCCAACCACCGGCTGCTGCGGCGAAATGCGCTGCCATGCGCCGTCATCTTCTCGCCGGTAAACAATATACCCGGCCAGATCGGCGTCGGTGCCCGGCTGCCAACTCAGGTCAACTGCCGGCCCAGCGCCGTTTTCACCTTCGCTCGCCACAGCGGCCAGCCCCGTCGGCACCTCGGGCGGAAACACATCCTTCACTTCCACGCGCACCGGCTGCGAAGACTCCCCAACCAGCTCGAGCTTTTGCCCGCCTGCTTCGACCTGGACCAGGCGCTGGGCTTTATATTCATAGACCTCGCCGAAGCGGACGCTCTTATCCAATGCCCGCCCGTGTGAGCCGGCCTCGACCAGCAGGTCTTCCTCTACGAGTTCCGGCGCGGGTGCCATCATGCCTTGCTTCGGCTTGGCCGCCGGAGGATTCAGCAGCTTACGATGCAGCCGCACCGCCCAATCCTTCTCGTCTGCAGTCCAGCGCAATACCACGCCCGCCTTGCGCACCTCGGCGGTCAAGTCGGTCACCGGCGGCGGCGCCTCGCCAGCCACAACGACCGCGGCGTTCGACGATCCTGCCGACCGGTCCTTGCGATTGTTCAATTCCACAAAGTAGCTCAGCGCTCGCGGGGCACCCGATGCCAGCGTCGTCGGCAGATTCTCAGAAAAACTGCCCGCAGCGCCCGGCGCCAACATCAACTTGCTGCCCGCCGATTCGCAGGATCCTGCATCTTGCTTGCGGCAGACGCGTACATCCACGTCGCCCTTCAGCAGCAGCTTGTCGGTATTTTTCTTGGGCATCGTCCAGGTGAGCGAAACCTGGTTGCCCGTGCGGGTCGCGGCCAGGTCTGTTACGCGATCCGGCAGATTGAGCGAAGGCGGCTGCGGCGCCGCCTCCGTTCCGCACCCGGTCAGTCCTACGGCCAGCGCGCACGCAAGCGCAGCCACCATCCAACCCCGTCGTGTACACATTGCCCTCCCAGTCTAATGGACGCACGCGGTAGCCAAGCCTGGCAACGCTGAAGCGCGCCCGCGCGATCCTCATTCCACCCGGAGCGCCTGCATCGGGTCGAGCCTGGCCGCGCGCGTGGCGGGCAGCCAGACGGCAAGTAGTGCCACGATACTCAGAATCACCGGCACCGCAACGAACACAAGCGGGTCCCACGACTTCACGCCAAAGAGGAAGCTGGCGATCAGGCGCGTAAGTCCGAACGCCGCGCCAATGCCGAGAATCACTCCAACAAAGGCCAGCCTCATGCCATGCCACACAACCAGGTTGCGGATCTTGGCGCGGTCTGCTCCCAGCGCCATGCGGATCCCCATCTCCTGCGTTCGCTGCTGCACCGAGTAGGCCATCAACCCATAGATGCCGATCGCGGCCAACACCAGCGCCACCGCGCCGAAGATCGTCAGCAGCAGCATATTGAAGCTCTCGCGCGAAGTGGAACGCACCACAATCTCATCCATGGTACGAACATGCGCCACCGGAAACCCTCCGCTCGCGACGCGCAATTGTTCGGTCACCAGGGCGGCAAACTGGCGCGGATCACCGTGTGTGCGAACCACCCACATCATGGGCAAAATGCGCGCATTCAGTCCCGTCAAGGCGTCCTTGACCTGCGCGTCCGGAACGATCATCAGCGCGCCGGGCTCGCGCGCCAACCCGCCATCGTGGGTGTTGCCAACAACGCCCACAATCTGCCGCGGAGGCTCTTCGAACGGCGGCCCCATGCCTCCGCCTACGTTGATCTGCCGGCCGATCGGGTTTTCTTTTGGAAAATACTGTTTCTCAAACGCTTCATTGATCAGCACCACCCCCGGCGCCGAGGCCGTGTCGTGCTCGTTGAATTCGCGCCCCCGCAGAATCGGAATCCTGAACAGTTTGTAGTAGTCCGGTGATGCGTTCATCCATCCCGCACCCGGTTCGCCTTTTGCCGGGTCCACCGGCCGCCCCACGATGGTGAACGGCAATCCGAACTGCCCTTCGATCGGCAGGCAACAGGTGGTCGCGGAATCCTCCACGCCGGGAATTGCATTCAGCCGCTCGCGCCCCTCCTGCGACAGTTGCGCCACGCCGGCCGTCGTCTCGTACCGCGCGCCCATCAACGACATCTCAAGCGTGAGCACATTGTGCGTATCGAATCCCGGATTAACGCCCATGAGGGCAATGAACGACCGTATCAACAGCGACGCCCCGATCAGCAACACCAGCGCCAGCGATACTTCGCTGATCACCAGCAACGAGCGCGCCTTGCCCTGCCGCAATCCGATGCCCGCACGATTGCTGCCCTCCTTCAGCGACGAGTTCAGATCGGTGCGCGACGCGCTGAGAGCAGGGAAGAGCCCAAACAGAATTCCGGTCAGCAGCGAGACCGCGAGCGTGAAGCCAAGCACGCGCCAATCCACGCTTACCGCAGCGCCGTCCTCGCCAATGCGCGGCAGCCCGGCCGGGCTGATGGCAAGCAGCGCGCGCACTCCCGCATAACCGAGCGCGAGACCCAGCGCACCCCCAGTGACCGCAAGCAAAACGCTCTCGGTCAGCAGTTGGCTGATAATACGAGCTCGGCTTGCACCCAGCGCCGAGCGAATGGCGAACTCGCGTTTGCGCCCGGTTGCCCGCACCAGCAGCAGGTTGGCCACGTTGGCGCAGGCGATCAGCAGCACCATCCCCACTGCGCCCAGCAGCACCAGCAGCGACTTGCGCGCATCGCCCACAATTGCGTCGCGCAATGGCTCCACAGCGAATCCAACCTTCGGATTCGATTGCGGATACAAGCGGTGGAACTCGGCAAAGGCAAGTTTCATCTGCGCGTTCGCCTGCGCCAACGTAATACCCGGCTTCAGCATGCCCGCCGCTTCGAAAAAGTGCCCAAAGTTCATGCTGTTCGGTTCGAACTGAAATGGAACCCAGATCTCCGCTTCCGGGTCGGAGACAAAATCCTTTCCAAGAACGCCGACAATCGTGTACGGCTCGTTGCCCAGCGAGAGCGCACTGCCAACTACATTCGGATTGCCCCCAAACCGGCGCTGCCAGAATCCATAACTCAACACAACCACGTGGCCGCCGTTGGGCAGATCCTCCTGCTTTGTAAACGTGCGCCCCAGCATCACCGGCGCACCGAACAGCCTGAAATAGCCCTCGCTGACGTGAAGGCCGTGTACCTGCTCCGGCCTGTCGCCAGTCACGGTGAAGCCCGGCCCCGCAAAGTCGTAGGCCGCAACTTCCTTGAAGATGCTGGTCTGCCGCTGGTAGATATGAAACTTCGGAATGGAAGCAGCGATGTCCTGGCCATTCGGCCCGGCGAGCTCAATCTGCACAATGCGGTCAGCATCGGGATAAGTCAGTGGCTTCAGCAGCACCGCATTCACCACGGTGAAAATGGCCGTGTTGGCCCCGATGCCCAGCGCCAGCGCGGAAATGGCGGCAATGGTAAAGCCCGGGCTCTTGATGAAGAGATGAAGCGCGTGCTTCACGTCATTCCAGAGATCGCCCATCGGTGCTCCGTTTCGCGACTGATTCTGCGATGAAGAAAGTCCGTGCTGAATTTCGAGCTGGAGAATCCTGCCGGCGCTCGCTGTGTCTCCCAGTGTGCCGCAGACCTGTGCAGATCCTTACTCTGATTCCTAGACGCGAGAGTCAAGCAGCCGTGAGCGCCGGCCGCCCACCCATTGCGCAGTCTAGCGGGTCAATGTGTATTCTTGCCTACGATCCCGAAAGGACTTCCGCCGCATGCTGATCTTTGCCGCTATCCTCGCCATCTTCGTCTATGGATTGATCGCCGCCATGCTGGGCACCATCCTGCCCGACCTGTCTGACCGATTTCATCTGACCCCGGCGCAGAACGGAACCATCGCGTTCATGCAGGCACTGGGCCTGATGGTGGCCTCGTTAGGCGTGGGCCCACTGCTCGACAACCAAGGCGACAAGATCGGCCTGGTTCTCGGCCTGGCGTTCATCGCCATCGCGCTCTTTGCGTTGCCGCGGTCACCGGGTTTCCGCACCATCGTATTGCTCCTGTTCCTGCTCGGTATCGGCGGCGGCATCGTGGTCACCGGAGCCAATGCGCTGGTCAGCGGCGTGACCCCGGAGCATCGCGCCACCGCGCTCAACCTGGTCAATCTCTTCTTTGGCCTCGGCGGGCTGACCACTCCTTTCATCTCCGCCAATCTCTTCAAGCGGAACTGGGTCCGCCTCTGCTATACGGTGGCGTCGCTCACCGTGGTCACGCTCGTTATTCAGGCTCGTTGCCAAAATGCCCGCCCCTACCGGCGCCGGCGGATTCGTTCTCTCCCAGGCCGGTCCGGTTCTGGGCCGCCCGCTGCTCTTCCTGCTCGGGAGCCTTCCTCTTCCTCTACGTCTCCTGCGAAGTGGGCGTTTGGAACTGGCTCCCGCGCCACCTCATCGCCCAGGGCATTCCCGAATCGAAGGCGCTCAATATTCTTTCGCTCGGATTCGCGCTCGGACTGCTCGTCGGCCGCGTTGCAGTCTCGCCCATCCTCATTCAGGTACCTGCGGTTGAGGTCACCCTGGCCGCGTCCATCGCCATGGCCGTGACCACATTTCTCATGCTGCGGACGAACAAGCCTGGACCCGCCGCGGCGCTGGTTTTTATTGCAGGACTGTCCATGGCGCCCGTCTTTCCCACCACGCTGGCCATCGTGGGCAACGCTTTTCCGCGCATGAGCGGCACCGCAATCGGCTTTGTGATTACCTGCGGATGGGCCGGCCTGGCCGTCAGTTCGCGCCTCATCGGCGCCATCGCCGGCGGCGACCCACTGCGCCTCAAGAAAGCCTTGCTTCTGATTCCCGGATCGGCCGTGCTGATGATCGGGCTGAACCTGGCCATCATGGCGGTGCTGCGGTGAATGCTCAATGCCGGATAAGGCGATGGACGGCGGCGCTTTTGGCTTTTAAAAAAAAACGCAGATCCCCTTCGACAGGCTCAGGGCAGGCTTTCAACTCGCTTCGCTTGCTCGGGATGACAGACCTTTAGCCTCAAACCTGCCGCAGGCGCTCGCAGGCGGCGTCCAGGTCTTCGTCTTTTTTCGCGAAGCAGAAGCGCAACAAATCTTCGCCGCGGCCGGGGCGGAAGAAGGCTGAGCCGGCCACCGATGCCACTCCGGTGGAGGCGAGCAGGTGGCGGGCTTTCTGAGCGGCGGTTTTGCCGGGCAGGCGCGTGGCTTTTGCCAGCACATAGTAGGCTCCGGCGGGGACGCTGGGCTCCATGCCGGCGTCGCGCAGGGCGGCGAGCATGCGTTCTCGCTTGGCCTGGTGGTCCGCGGCAAGCTGCGTATAAAACTCCGGCGGCAACTGCTCGAGGCCCGCGGCAGCGCCGTGCTGAAAGGCCGAGGGCGCGCAGACGTAGGTCAGGTCGTGAAAGTAGGCCATGGCGGCCATCCACTGCGCGGGCGCTGTGACGTAGCCGAGGCGCCAGCCGGTCACCGAAAAGGTCTTGCTGAAGCCGGACATGACAATGGTGCGCTCGCGCATGCCGTCGAGCGTGGCCGGGCAGATGTGCCGATTGCCGTCGTAGACGAAGTACTCGTAAATCTCATCGGTCAACAGGAACAGGTCGTGTTCGCGGCAGGCGGCGGCGATCATTTCGATTTCAGGCAGGGAGAAGATCTTGCCGCTGGGGTTGGCGGGTGTGTTGAGCAGGATGGCGCGCGTGCGCGGGGTGATGGCGGCCTTCAACGCGTCCACATCCAGCGTCCAGTCAGGCTCGGCCAGCGCCACCAGCACCGGCTTCACGCGCATCGATTTCAGCGTGGCGACGTGGTAGCCGTAGAACGGCTCGAACAGGAGCACTTCGTCGCCGGGGTTGAGCAGGGCCATGCAGGCGGCGTGCAGTCCGCCGGTCGCTCCGCTGGCCACCAGGACTTCGGTCTCGGGATCGTACGTGAGGCCATAGTCCTTTTGCTGCTTGAGCGCGATGGCGTTGCGCAGGCGGGTGATGCCGTCGAGCCGCGTGTAGATGTTGTGGCCGGCATGGATGGCGGCGTGAGCCTCGGCCTCAACCGGCGCAGGAACCGGCGTATCGCAGACGCCCTGGGCGAGGTTGATGCCACCGATGCGGTCGCACTCGGTGGTCATGGCGCGAATTTCAGACTGCATGACGCCGGGGGCAAGCTCGCTCAAAGCGAGACGCGACGCGGTATGCGGATGAGGGGCCAGGGATTGGGGCATGGGGGTCTTCGACCTCATTTGGGATTTTACATGGGGTGCTGCTCGGCGGTTCCGCGCATGCGCTCGAAGCCGTATGCGATGGGACACTGGGGCGGCAGGCTGCACGGGCGTAGAATCCATGGGGTATGCACGAGCTTTCCATCGTTTCGAGCGTCGTCGATTCCGTGATGGAATCGCTGGAGAGTTATCCCGGCGCGCGGGTGAAGGAAGTGCGGCTGCGCGTGGGGGCTCTGTCGGCGGTGGTCGAAGATTCTCTGCAATTCTGCTACGGGATCGCGACAGCCGATACGCCGCTGGAGGGCTCCAAACTGGTGGTCAAGATTTTGCCGGTTGTGATGCACTGTGCGCGCTGCAATGCAGACGTGGAACTGGAAAGCGTGCAGAGCTTTCGCTGTCCGCGCTGCGGTGAGCTGCTGGGCGATTTGCGCCAGGGTCGGGAACTGGAGATCGAGGCCATCGAAATTGAAGAGGGCGAAATCGAAGAGGCCGAAATTGAAGCCGGAGAGACGGAAGAAGTAAAGGAAAAAGCATGACGACCCGGATTGTGGAGCTGCGGCGGGGAATCCTCAAGAAAAATGACGAACTGGCTGCTGGCCTCCGCGAGCGGTTCACCAGCGCGGGTGTGCTCGTTCTGAATCTTGTGTCGAGCCCTGGGACGGGGAAGACAGCCTTTCTGGAACGGACCCTCCGTGACCTGCGCGAAGGCGGTGCGAAGGTCGCGGCGCTGGTGGGCGATCTGGAGACCGACAATGATGCGCGTCGCCTGGCAGCCAGCGGAGCGCCCGTGCGCCAGATCAATACGCATGGCATCTGCCATCTTGAGGCCGAGATGGTGGGCAAGCATCTTGAAGGATGGGAGTTGGGCGCGCTCGATTACCTGTTTATTGAGAATGTCGGCAACCTGGTCTGTCCCTCGAGCTACGACCTGGGCGAGAAGATTCGGGTGGCGCTGCTGTCGGTGACCGAGGGTGAAGACAAGCCGCTGAAGTATCCCACGTTGTTCAACTCCGCCGACGCGGCTGTGATTACGAAGATGGATATCGCCGAGCCGTGCGGGTTTGACCGCGAGGCCGCGCTCCACAACATCAACGAGATTCGGCCGGGCATTCGGGTGTTTGAAACCTCGGCGAAGACGGGCGCGGGCATGCAGGAGTGGCTCGGCTATCTTGCGGAAGAGCGCGCGGCCCGGATCGCCTGAAGGCACTCGCCGAAACCCAAAATAATTGACGAAGGGTCTTGATTTCCATAGTCCTCGCGGGGATATACTGGCCGCCCAACGGCAGCCCGCATAACCGGGCCCTCGGGTTGCACATCATCATTCGCACCCATCGGGTGCAGCCATGGTCCTCCCTATTCAGCGGGATCCCTGGAGAAGGAAAGACAAGATGAAAGCGATTGCAACTCTCTGCGGTGCAACATTGATTGCGTTGTCGATGGCAGCCTGCAACCAGGCTCCTCCGGCTGCGCCCGATACACACGACGCCGACGTGAAGGCGATCAGCGATACAGAAGCTCAGTGGAGCACGGACTATGCGTCAAAGGATCCCAACAAGATTGCGGCCTATTATGCGGATGACGCGGTCCTGATGACACCGGGCATGGAGGCGACCAGTGGCAAGGACGCCATCGCCGGAGCCATGAAGGCAATGGCGCAAGATCCAGCGTTCTCTCTGCAGTTCAAGGCGTCGAAGGTGGAAGTGGCGAAGTCGGGCGACGTGGGCTACTCGTGGGGCACTTACCAGTTGACCGCGACGGATTCGGCGACGCACAAGGTGATCCACGACCATGGCAGCTACGTGACCGTCTATCGCAAGCAGGCGGATGGATCGTGGAAGGCCGTCGAAGACATCGCGACCTCCGCGGTGCCGCCGCCCGCACCACCCAAGCGCAAGGTATAGCGTCAACCTGGAAGCGCGAAGCGCCGCGGTGTTGACGATGCCGCGGCGCGCGAGGAATTTGCTGGAGGCGGAAGTGAAAGCCACCAAGACTGGGAACGGAACGGCCACGGAGGGCATCGCGGCGGTTGAGGCCTACCTCGCCAAGGTACCGGAACCGGCGCGGGGCACGCTCGGGAAGATTCGCGCCACGATCCGGTCGGTTGTGCCAACCGAGGCGGCCGAGTGTCTCAGCTACGGGATGCCGGCGTTTCGCTACAAGGGCGCGCTGGTAGCGTATGCGGCGTTCAAAGGCCATTGCAGCTTCTTTCCCATGCAGGCTTCGCTGATTGACGAGATGAAAGAAGAGTTGAAGGGATACCGCACATCGAAGGGAACACTGCAGTTTGCGGTCGACAAGCCGCTGCCGTCGACGCTGGTGAAGAAGATGGTGAAGGCGCGGATCGCGGAGAATGAGCGGAGGAAGGCGCAGTGAGTGTGCGGGTTCGATGGATGAGAGACGAACAGATTGGTGCGGTATACGACAGGGCGGGGGTGCTGCTCGCTGCAAATCCCTAAATTTGACGGGGCGATAAGTGATTCAAATCACCCTGTACGACGCACCAAAGAGGGTATACAGTAGCTGCCATGTGTCTCGCGATTCCGGGAAAAGTCGAAGAAATCAGCACCGAAGGCGATCTTCGGGTGGGCCGGGTGAACTTCGGCGGTGTAGTCAAGCGCGTTTGCCTTGATTACGTGCCGGAGGTCGAAGTCGGCGACTATACGATTGTCCACGTGGGCTTTGCGCTCTCCAAGATCGACCAGGAAAGCGCTGAAAAGACGCTGGCACTCTTTGAACAGATGGGGATGTTGCAGGAGGAGCTGGCCAGCGAGGAAGAACACTTTGCCCGGGCGGCGACCGCTCCGCAATCGCCGTGTCCGAATGGAAGCTGTGCGGTAGAAGAAGAAAAGGCGCTGTAAGACGCTGATTGTTCCCGCTCTTGCAGCAAAGGCCGGGAACACCCGTCTTGTGGCGCTATTGGCTTCCCCTGATTGAAACTCCAAACCAACCGATGAAGACCCCTCGGTTGTTGACCGCCGGGTAGGAGTTAACGCACATGAAGTACCTCACCGAATTTCGCAATGGCGAAATCGCCCAGCGCATTGCGCGGGAGATTCACCAGGTCGCCACCCGCCCGTGGAAGATCATGGAAGTCTGTGGTGGGCAAACCCACTCCATCATTCGCAACGGCATTGACCAGATGCTGCCTGCGGGGATCGAGATGATTCACGGGCCGGGCTGTCCGGTCTGCGTCACGCCGCTGGAGTTAATTGATAAGGCGCTGGCCATTGCGGCGCAGCCGGGCGTGATTTTCTGCAGCTTCGGCGACATGCTCCGCGTTCCCGGCACCGAGGGCGATCTGTTCCAGGTGAAGGGCCGGGCGGCGATGTGCGGGTGGTGTATTCGCCTCTCGATGCGGTCGATCTGGCAGCGAAGAATCCAGACAGGCAGGTTGTATTTTTCGGAGTGGGATTTGAGACAACGGCTCCGGCCAACGCCATGAGCGTGCACGTGGCCAAGCGGCGAGGGCTCAAAAATTTTTCGCTGCTTGTTTCGCATGTGCTGGTGCCGCCGGCGATTGAGGCCATCATGGCATCGCCCGGCAACAAGGTGCAGGCGTTCTTGCTGGCGGGTCACGTCTGCAGCGTGATGGGTTACTGGGAGTATCCGCCGATTGCCGAGAAGTACAGGATTCCGCTGGTGGTGACGGGGTTTGAACCGCTCGACCTGCTCGACGGTATCCGCCGCGCCGTGATGCAGCTTGAGGCCGGCACGCTACGAAGTGGAGAACGCCTACGAGCGCGTCGTCACCTTTGACGGCAACCAGGCCGCGCAGAAGTTGCTGGCCGAAGTTTTTGAAGTGACCGATCGGGCGTGGCGCGGCATCGGCGTGATTCCTAAGAGCGGCTGGCGGCTGAGCGAGGAGTATCGCGCGTTCGACGCGGAGGAGCGCTTCCACATCACCGGCATTCATACCGAGGAGTCGCCGCTTTGCCACTCCGGCGATGTGCTGCGCGGAGTGATCAAGCCGGCCGAGTGCGCGGCTTTCGGCAAGGAATGCACGCCGCGTCATCCGCTGGGTGCGACCATGGTTTCAAGCGAGGGCGCCTGCGCTGCATACTACAACTATGGGCGGTTTATCTCGGCGGATGAGTTGGCGGAGCGGGAAAGGCGTAGCTTGCTTGCGCCAGAACGGTTCCGGCGAAACGAATCCGCCGCAATATTCGAAGTCCAGAAAAGGAACCGGGTGTCAGCAATGGGTGACCGAGAGAAGGCCGGATTGATGGTCGAGAACGCAGGCGTGCCGGACTTTTCGAACTGGACCTGCCCACTTCCGCTCAGGGACTATCCCGCCATCGTGATGGGCCACGGCGGCGGCGGCAAGCTGGGCAACGAGCTGGTCGAGCACCTGTTTCTGCCCGCTTTTCGCAATCCGGCACTTGAAAATCTGGGCGATGCGGCGGTGTTCGATCTGGACTCCGGCCGGCTGGCCATGAGCACCGATTCCTTTGTCGTGCAGCCGCTGTTCTTTCCCGGTGGCTCGATCGGCGAGCTGGCTGTGAACGGCACGGTGAACGATCTTGCCGTCTCCGGCGCGGATCCCAAATTCCTGAGCGCGAGCTTCATTCTGGAAGAGGGTTTTCCGCTGGCGCAACTGGCGGCCATGGTGGAGGCCATGGCAGATGCCGCGGCCACGGCGGGCGTGCAGATCGTCACCGGCGACACCAAAGTCGTCGAGCGCGGACACGGCGACGGCTGCTACATCAATACGGCTGGCATCGGCGTGCTGCGGCCGGGGATTAAGGTTGGTCCGCATCGGGCGCAGGCTGGCGACGCGGTGCTGGTTTCGGGAATGATCGGCGACCACGGCATGGCGATCATGAGCGTGCGCGAGGGCCTCGATTTTGAAAGCCAGATCCGCTCCGATTGCGCGGCGCTGAATGGAATGATTGCCGATGTGCTCGCTGCGGCCGGAGATGCGGTGCATGCCATGCGCGACCCCACGCGCGGCGGACTGGCCTCGACGCTGAACGAGATCGCAACCGCTTCGAATGTGGGCATCGAGATTGACGAGAAGAGCCTGCCGGTGCGGCTTGAGGTGCAGTCGGCGTGCGACTTGCTCGGCCTCGATCCGGTCTACGTGGCCAACGAAGGCAAGGCGGTCTTCTTCGTCGCGCCTGAAGCGGCGGGCAAAGTGCTCGAGGTGCTGCGCGCGCATCCGCTGGGCCGCGACGCCGCGCGCATCGGCCACGTGACGGCAGAGCATCAGCGCATGCTGGTGGCGCGCACCGCAATGGGCGCCAATCGCGTGATCCCGACGCAGATTGGCGAGCAGTTGCCGCGGATCTGCTGAGGACAGGGATCAGGCGACAGCGATCAGCTGAACAGTTCGAACGCCTGCTCGATGCGAGTGTGCAGTGCGGCTTCCTTTTCGGCGAGCTTGTAGCTGATTTCGAGAACCACTGCGGGCGGCGGGGAGGACAGTGCTTTCAGAGCCTTCACGGTTGCAGGCCAGTCGATGGTGCCGTCGCCGGGCCACAGGTGCTCGTCCTTCATGCCGTGGTTGTCATGCGTGTGCACGGAAACGATGCGATCGCCGAGCGTCGCGATCGCCTGCGCCACTCCAACGGTCATGTGTGCGTGGCCCAGATCGAGGCAGACCCCGACGTTGGGCAGATGGCCCATCTCAAGAATGGTGATGAGATGGCTGGGCGTGGTGGCCTCGCTGATCAGGTTTTCGACCAGCAGGCGAACGCCGAGCGGATGCGCAAAGGCGCCCAGGTGTTCGAGCGCAGCCTCGCGCATACTCCATGGTGCGCGGCGACCATCCGTCTTCCCGTTCGCCCAGGTGCAGCACAAGGTTCTTGAAGGGAATGCGTTCGGCGGATTCGAGCGCGCGCTTGATCTCGTCCATGGCGTCGATGCGGCGCGACTTTTCAGGGTGCAGCACATTGACGGCGGGCGCGCCGGCACGGCCCATTTCGCGGTCGGGAAAGAGCGGAGCGTGCATGGAGAACGGGGTCAGAGTGTTGGAACTGAACCATTCCGCCAGCTCAGCCACGTGCTCGCGGCTGGTGTAGTCGAAGTGCTGGCGCGCGGCAAAAATCTCCACCGCCTGCGCGCCGGAGCGGTCGGCGAGCTCAAGCAGTCCGGGATGAAGGCGCTGGTTCAGGAACAGGTGCGTGGACAAAACGCGCAACATGGTCAAGCGGCCCCCCGCGCCGGCTGCTTTGTAGCATTTGCCTGAGCGCCACCCCTATTGTTGCATTTTTAATAACTACTTAACTGCAATGGGATGTTGCACGAGGAGATGCGGGTTGGCTGACTGCAGTGGTTCATTTTGAAAGATTTGCAGAGAAGCGCCTTCGAACCCTGCTCAATAGCCGACCGCTTTGCCGTAGTGGCTGCGGTGGTCCTGTCCGCCCAGGAGCTCGCCGGTTTTCGGATCAACGGCTATACATTCGCCGTCGGACCAGTGGCCGCCGCGGGGATCAATCTTGTAGCCCATGGCGCGCAAACCTGTCAGGGTTTCCCGGCTGAAGCCCGGTTCAAGATAGAGTTTGTCGGGCAGGTATTGGTGGTGGAAACGGGGCGCATCGACGGCCTCCTGAATATTGAGGCCGCCCTCTGCCGCGGAAAGAAAAATGTTGCCCACCGTGGTGATGATGCGCGCGCCGCCGGGGGAGCCGAGCACGTAACGCAGCTTGCCGTCTTCGAGGACAATCGTCGGGGTCATGGAACTCAGCGGACGTTTGCCGGGCGCGATGGCGTTGGCCGGACCCTGGATAAGCCCAAACATGTTGGGCACGCCCATCTTCGAAGCGAAGTCGTCCATCTCATCATTGAGCAGGAATCCGAGCGAGCCGGACGTAACGTGGGAGCCGAAGCCATCGTTGAGAGTCGTGGTCACGGAGACGGCGTTTCCTTCGCCGTCGACCACGGAGTAATGCGTCGTGTCCTGCGACTCCGGGCGGCGCTGGCCGGCTGTTGCAGGAGCGGGAGGCAGAAAACCATCGGGGCGCTTGAGGGTGTCGCTGGGCGAAGCTCTATCGGGCAGAATGCTGTTCCGCCAGGCCTCGGCGTATTTCTTGCTGGTGAGCTCGGCTACGGGAATGTGGTTATAGTCAGGATCGCCGAGGTAGTCGGCGCGATCCATGTAGGCGCGGCGCCACGCCTCGGTGATCAGGTGCATTGAGGCGGGCGTGCGGTCGCCCAGCTTGGTCAGATCGTAGCCTTCGAGAATATTCAACGTGCTCACCAGCACCACTCCGCCAGACGACGGCGGCGGAGCACTGAGGATGGTGTAGTTGTGGAAGGTGCCGGTGATGGGCGTGCGCTCGACGACGGTGTATTGGGCCAGGTCGTCGAGCGTGATCAGGGCGTCACCTTTCTTCAAGTCGTCGACCAGTTCGTGGGCCATCTTGCCGTGGTAGAAGTCATCGGGGTCGGCGGCGATGCGCGTCAATGTTTGCGCCAGCAGAGGCTGTTTGAACGTCTCGCCGGCCTTGTAGAGGTTGCCATCGCGCTGAAAGATGTGTTTCGAGGCAGGGAATTTAGAGAGGTCGGAGTCGGCCAGCTCGTGGGCTTCCGGCGGGGTGAGTTCAAAGCCATCGGTCGCGAGTTTGATGGCAGGAGCCATCACATGCTCAAGTCCCAGCTTGCCGTATTTGTGTTCAGCGTAGACGAGACCGGCTACCGAGCCGGGCGTGGCGATGGAGCGATATCCGATGATGCTGGATAAAAGGCTCGTCTCGGGAATCACGTTGCCTTGCGCATCCAGATACATGTTCTGCGTGGCGGCGAGCGGAGCCTTTTCGCGGAAGTCGATGAAGGTGGCCTTGCCGCTGTGGTCGCGGATGAGCATGAAGCCGCCGCCGCCCAGGTTGCCTGCAACCGGGTGCACCACGGCCAGGGCAAAGCCTGTGGCCACGGCGGCGTCCACGGCGTTGCCGCCCTCGCGCAGGACCTGGACGCCCGCCTCGGCAGCCAGATGGTGGACGCTGACCACCATTCCGTGGCGCGCGCGCACGGGCTGCTCGCCGCGGTAGGGAAGCACGCTCGTCGCTCCCTTGCGGACGACGTAGAAGGCTGAGATGAGGAGCCCGGCGGTCGCGCAGGCAGCCAGGACGGGGAGAAGAGATCGGCGATTCATCGGTTCCTGAAAGAATAAACGGCAGAAAGGCATTGGGATGGCTTTTTTGGGTCACCCGAACCCGGTTTACGCCACCAATGACCTTCTATGCCCGTCAAAGCTTTATACGAGCAACACTTCGATACACTGACAATAGCTCTACCAATCCAATTCGGAGACGTTCAATGGTGAGGAATCACATGCGGTGCCTTGTTTCTATGGTCGGATTTGCCATTTTGAGCTTTGCTTCAGCACACGCACAAACGGATATAGGGCTGAGTGGTTACAGATCCTTCAATACCTCGGCCACCGGCAACGGCACAATACAAATACCCACCGATTCTTACGGCGGAATGGTTGAAGTCCGACACATCAGCGCGCCGTTTATCGGTTATGAAATTACCTATGCGTTCAACCCTGATAATCAATCCCTCTCTCCCAAAGTGGGCGCGTGCACGTATGAATGCAGCAATCAACCGGAAACGATCTCGACCAAGGCAAACGAGGTTGCGCTGGATTGGGTTGTATCGAAAAAGTTTGGGAAGCTCCGGCCCTTCGCTGTGGGAGGCCTCGGCTTTTTTATTGCCGTGCCTTCTGGCAACCTGTATGACCTGAACACGATTGTCAAGCCTGCTTTCGTTTATGGCGGCGGGGTGGATTGGAATCTTGCTTCGCATTTCGGGCTTCGTTTCCAGGTCCGCGACAACCTCTACAAGGCTCCCGACATTGCAGGACTGTACTACGCGACAGGCGCTTTCGTGCACACTACGGAGCCGATGGGCGGTGCGTTCTTCCGCTTCTAAGCGGTATTAAAAATTTGTTGATGGTTGCCTATTTCGCTTTGTGAGCGTCCCTATCAAAATCCCCCCCGGCATCGAGGCGTTGCGGGCGATGACAAGCTGATCTTTTTGCAAGGAACGCAATCCAATTGAATCAGGAGGCGATCATGCAGAGCCATCGGTTTCATCATATTTTTCTTCTGGCCGGACTGGTAATTCTTAGCTGCGCAGCAGCTTTTGGGCAGACCGATGTGGCATTGAGTGTTTACGGGGCATTTAGCGGGACCACGAACGGAAATGGCACAGTGCAGAGCCCCTCGAATTCGGCCGGAGGCATGGTCGAGCTGAGGCATATTTCCAACCCCATCGTCGGCTACGAGGGCACCTACTCCTTCAATCGTGCCAATCAGGTGTATTCGGAGGGCCCCAATGGATTTAACACCTGCCCGGTGGGCGTGACGCCTCCTTGCGGCCCGCTGCCGGCGCCAGTTTCGGCAAACGCCCACGAAATCTCCGGCGACTGGGTGGCCTCGGTCAAGCTCGCGAATGTCAGACCGTTTGCGCTGGCCGGCGTGGGCCTTCTGTTCAATGTCCCCAGCAGCGGACAGACCAGCACCAGCACCTCGACCAAGCCGGTGTTTATCTATGGCGCGGGCCTGGACTGGGGACTGATCCCCCACATCGGCCTGCGCCTGCAGTACCGCGGCAATCTCTACAAGGCTCCCGATCTGACCCGTCTTTATACGTCGACTGATGCCTTCACGCATACGGCCGAGCCAATGATCGGCGCGTACTTCCGATTCTGATCAGCGTCGCGATGGCGGCGAATCAAATCCCGGACGGGTTTGCGATGTGGTTGCTATGATCGGGCCATGCGCATCGCGATGATTGCGGACATTCACGGCAACCTCGACGCTCTGGATGCGGTGTTCGCGGACATCGAAGAAAGAGCCGTCGAGATGACTGTGAATCTGGGCGATGTGGTTTCCGGCCCGCTGCACCCGTGCGAAACCGCCGACCGGCTGATGAACATGGGAATCCCGACGATTCGCGGCAATCACGAACGCCAGCTTTTGACGTGCGCGCCGGAGAATATGGGCGAGTCCGATCGCTATGCCACCTCGCAATTGCGATCGGACCAGCGCGCGTGGATCGCGGGATTTCCGGACACGTGTGTTGTTGCAGGCGATGTGTTCCTGTGCCACGGCACGCCGCTGAACGACGTCGATTATTTCCTCGACACGGTAGACGAGACCGGGTGCCGTCGCGCGACCCTCCCCGAGGTGGAGCAGCGTGCTGCCGGATGCGTCGCGTCGTTGATCGTGTGCGGACACACGCACCTGCCACGCACCATGCGGTTGGCGGACGGGCGCATGGTCATGAATCCCGGCAGCGTGGGGTTGCAGGCCTATCCGGCAAAATGGCCTTATTCGCACACCATGGAGTCGGGCTCGCCGCACGCGCGCTACGCCATTGCCGAACGGATTGACCGGAATTGGCTGGTGGAACTGATCGAGGTGGCTTATGACTGGGAGAGCGCGGCGCGGCGGGCAGAGGCAAATGGGCGTGCCGACTGGGCAGTCGGGCTGCGCACCGGGCGGGTGTAACCGCATCACTCCACGCATTCTGCTGTGCCCGCACCGGTTGCGATGGTGGTTACGTGCGGACGTTCGATGCTTGGCATTTTTGGCCAAGTCCCGGTGTTGCGCAGTATGATGACGCCATGTCGTCGTGGAAATTTCAGAGTCTGGCCGCGGCTGCGGTGTTGCTATTTGTGTCTGCAGGGGCATGGACGGTAAAAGCGGAGTTGCTCCCTCCGCCGACCCTCAGCGCTGCGCAGATCGTAGACCAGATGCAACTCCACAACCAGGCGCGCAACCTAGAACTGAAGGATTACAAATCTCTGCGCCATTACACGGTGGATTACCACGGATTTTCCACTTCGATTGCCGCCGCAATGGACGTTGAAGTCGCCTATGACGCCGTATCCGGGAAGAGCTTTCGGATCGTTTCACAGAGCGGGTCCAAGTTTCTGTGCGACAAGGTGCTGAAGCGGGCGGTTGCAGGGGAAGAAGAAGCCTCGCGAGACAAGTCTTCAACCGCGTTGACAACGGCCAATTACAGGTTCCAGCTGATGGGAAGCGAGAACGTCAGAGGCCGTCCTGCCTACATCCTGGACGTGAAACCCATCGCCGCAAGCAAGTTTCTGTATCGCGGCAAGATCTGGGTGGACGCGGTGGACTTCGCCGTGGCAAAAATTGAAGCCGAGCCGGCCAAGAACCCCTCCATGTGGATTTCGCGGACTGAGATCAACTTCACCAGCACCAAGACCGGCGACTTCTGGCTGCCCGAGGAGAACCGGAGCGAGACGAAGGTGCGCATCGGCGGGTCCGCGGTGTTGACCATCGTCTACGGGCCTTACCAGGTTGATCCTGTAGCCATCGCATCTGCGGCTGCTGCGGCGAGCAGTCGCTGATTGCTGGCTCTCCACCCGAATAGACATTGGTCCCAAAGCAGCAGCGTCGGCCTGGCGCTGCCCACAGCCTCGAAATCTGCAGAATGCAGGGAAACTAGAGCGTTTTACGGCTTGAGTGCTTACGGTTGAGAGATGTTCGGTGGCTTCCCACCCATTGTGCAAAAGCGCCCAATGGATGGGGCACGGAGTTCTGTTCACACTTGAATTGAAAATGCTCTAGGGCAGCAATTTCCGAATCGCGAAAAGCGTTGAGGAACTCATCGCTTTGCGCAGCCGGGGGCGCACGCCGATTGGCGCGGGCGAGGGGCTGGGCGCGATTTTCTGGGTGGCGCAGGCTGTCCGGTAGTGATCCAGCAGCACCGCCGTTGCCGCCTTCCAACTGTGCTCCGCGGCATGAATGCGGGCGACTTTTCCCATCGCTTCGCGCTTCTCGGACGAAGCAAGCAATTGCCGGATGGCGGCGATAGCTTCGGCTTCGTCATCGAAGAGAAATCCGCTGACTCCCTCCTCGATCATCTCGGGAATTCCGCCAGCGCGGGCCCCGACAACGGGCACGCCGGTGGACATCGCTTCGAGAACCACGAGGCCTAGCGTCTCGGTACGCGACGGCATCACGAAGATGTCGCTCGAGGCATAGGCGCCAGCAAGCTCGTCGCCGTGAAGGAACCCAGCCATGTGGACCGGAAGACCGGCGAAATGCTGCTTGAGAGTCTTGTGGTGGGGGCCATCGCCCACCAGCGCCAGACGGGCTTCGGGGATAGCCTCGAGGACAGGCTTGAGCAACTCGATGTCCTTCTCGGCGGAAAGGCGGCCGACGTAAAGCAGCAGGGGACTCTCGGGATGACCGTCGGTGAGCTGGGCCCTCATGGCCTCCGAGCGCCGCGATGGCTCAAATCGGTCAGCATCGACGCCGCCGGGCCACAGAGCGACGCGGGCGATTCCGTGCTCCTCCAACTGGCGAACCATGATGTCTGAGGTGCAGAGATTCACAGTAGCGCGGTTATGGCGAAGGCGTAGCAGGGGCCATATCCAGGGCTCCAGAAAGCCCAGGCCGTAATAGCGCAGGTAGTTGGGCAGATCGGTGTGGTAGGAGACGACAAGGGGCAGGCGCAGGGCGCCGCCGTTTCCACCGCCCCCATAGTAGAGGCCGGCGATGCCCAGAAGAGCAGGTTCGGTAACGTGGATGAGGTCGGCCTGAAATTCCGTTATGGTGTCGCGCATGAAGGCGCGAGGAGGGGAGAGACGGAGCTCGGGGTAGAACGGAAAAGCATGACCGGGAATGCCAACGATGCGGCAGCCCTCGTATTCCGTGAAGCCGCCCTCGGGGGCGAAGATCAGAACCTCGTGGCCAAGGCTCTTGAGCTGCTTGATGGACTGACAGAGAGTGGTGACGATTCCGTCGACCTTAGGGATAAAGGTTTCAGTGAAGAGAGCAATTCTCATTTGCCGTGGCGGCTCGTTCTTTCAACGGAATGTAACAAAGCCTATCACGGCAAGGCGGAAACCGGCACTGATCCTGCGGCTGAGTGGGGCGACAAGCGTTGAGCGTTCAATGCGCCATCTGGGCGTCGACGAGCATGAACGGGTCGGGAGCGACCTGGCACGCTCGATGCGGGGCGGGTTTCCATGTCGAGCCATCCGTATAGCTGAGGGAGTCGAGTTCGATGGACGTCACCGAGGTGAAACCAGGTAGAACAAGATTGGTAGAAGCGGCTTCGTCCTCACCCAGTGCGAACACTGCGTCCAGTGTCTTGCTTATTTCGCCAGAGTCGCCATGAGCATTGCCCGTCTGAAGAAGCTGCCACCTGCCGTTCAGGCCGTGAATGCTCAGGCCATGAACCGTCACGGTGGCACGGGAGATTTGCGGTGAGCGTAGGCTGGTCAGCGTGAGCACCATGTGCAGGCCGGGTTCCGGAGCTGGAGCGCCCTTGACCAGGACACGCAGGTGCAGACCGCCTTCGTGACGGGCATGCATCGTCGCAGGACAGGCCGTCACATCCGACGGGACAATCACATAATTCAATTGCTTTTCAGATTGCGTCGTACTTTGAGAGGGTAATGCGACGGAGCAGAAGAGAAAGGCGAACGCGAAGCAGGCAGTACGCTTCATGACGGGACTCCTTTGGGAAAGAGAAACCGCGTACACAAACAAAATACGCCGGTCCCTGATCACGATCAATCCCGATGTGAGGGCTAAAATGCCCCCCCGCCGCAAACCGGTGCGAAGGGCTGTCTCGGGGCTGCTCTGTGATACCGTTGCAATACGGTGCCCTTGTGCCGGCCCTCTGGCAAGAACCCGGGCTGGCGGGCCAAATTAAGGAATGTCCCAGCAGCCGGATTTGATTTCGCCTACGTTGCCCGCGAGCCCGGCTCCTGAATCTGGGACCGCGCCTGCCGATTCTCCTGTGCCCACGCCTCCTGCTGCGCCCAGTCCGCAGCGCATTCCGCGCTGGCTGGAGAGGGCCGAACTCTTCCTTCGGGTACTTTTGCGGATGTATATCGGGCTTGCGGTCTGCTACGCGCCGTGGTCGCCTTTATTCTGGGACCAGAATCCGCTCTTCGTTCAATTTCCCACGCTCTCGATCTACGCGGCCAACGGAGCGGTGCGGGGCCTGATTTCGGGGCTGGGGCTCCTGAATTTATGGATCGCGTTTCAGGACGCCATCCGCTATCGGGACAGGTAAGAGATGAAAGAAGACAGGAAAGACAGGGAACAGCCAACAGGGACCAGGGATCAGGAAGCGGGACAGCCCAATCAACAAGCTGCCGCTGGCGGCGATTCTGTTGCGGCCGCGAAGATTCCCGGGAATGGGACGCCACCCCCGCTGCCGTGCGCTCCGCTGGCCTATGAGAATCCCGGTTTTCTCAACAGCACGGACGGGCGGCTGATTCGAATCGTCTCGGAATATCTGGAGCCTTTGTCGCGATTCCGGCGTGAACAGATTCAGGACACGGTGGTGTTTTTTGGTTCGGCGCGTTTTCGTGGGCGCGAGGAAGCCGACCACGCGCTCGAACTGCTGGATAACACAGGGTCGACCCGTCCCGCGCCAAGTGAAGAGCAACCGGCCAAGCCACGGGAGATCGCCGCGGGCGAGGCTACCGACCTGCAGCGCAAGCGAGCCGTGGCAGCCGTGGAAATGGCGCGGTATTACGAGGATGCGCGGCGCCTGGCAGGGATGTTGACGCAGTGGGCCAAGGGGATTCCTTCGCGCCGTCACCGCTTTGTGGTCACTTCAGGCGGAGGGCCGGGCATAATGGAAGCGGCCAACCGCGGCGCGCATGAGGCCGGCGGCAAAACCATCGGAATGAATATCCGGCTGCCTTTCGAACAGGCGCCCAATCCGTACATTACCCCGGCGCTGAATTTTGAGTTTCACTACTTCTTCATGCGCAAGCTGTGGTTTGCCTACCTTGCCAAGGCTCTCGTGGTGTTCCCCGGAGGCTTCGGAACGCTGGATGAGATGTTCGAAATTCTGACCCTCGCGCAGACCCAGAAACTGGCTAAAAAGATTACGGTTGTGATCTATGGATCGGATTATTGGAAGAGGGTCTTCAACCTCGAAGCACTGGTAGATACGGGGGCTATCTCTCCCAAGGACATTGAGTTATTCGAATTCGCCGATACGCCCGAGCAGGCGTTTGAACTTCTGCGCCATGGATTGACGGAGAACTACCTTATTCCTGAGGCAAATATGGCGGCAGAGCATCCGGTGAAGGACGTGATTCCAGGCTCGACGCTGGAAGACTTTCTGGGGCCGGAACTGGCGAGGACTGCCAAGTAGAATGGATTGCACCGGCACTTAGATAACAGATGAATTTTCCGTCATCTTTTTTGCCTTAACGCATTCTTCACGGCAAAGCCAAATGGTTCTGATAAGGTTATGTTTAGCTTCCATTTTTTAAGCGAATTTCCCCATTAGGTTCTCGTACGCTGTCGCCCAATGGGTCATTGTTTTGGTTGGTCCGTATGGTAGTTTTTCGTTTTACCTGAGCATTTCCCTGTTTGCCGGAGATGCGGCATCGCTTGGTTGCCTTCTGAAGAGCAAGATTCGGATTCACCTGTTCTTCGTCCGCGATGGCGAGTCTGGCTTCAGCTGGCAGGTCGCTCGGATCAATCACGGAATTAGGGGCAGAAATGGCCGGCTCAATGATTTCTTATGCGTGGCGCGACGATGACGCGACGCGCGGCTTTCGATCAGGCGTCTCGCTGCACAGCCACACCAATCAATCCACCGAAACGCTGGCCCATCTGGCGAACTTCGGCAGCAAGCTGCCGTGGATGCGCCCACTGATGACTCGGCTGGAGACGCGGTCAGCGGCAAATCACGGGATGCCGGTGAACTATGCGGCTGCTTACTGGACGCCTCCGATGACTCCGAAGCTGGCTTTTAACCTGGAGAGCGGGCAAATCGAAGATCTGGGACTGGCGCCCATGGTGTCGCTCTCTGACCACGACAATATCAAGGCTCCCATGCTGTTGCAGGCTGTGCCAAGTTCGCGGGAAATTCCGATTTCAGTGGAATGGAGCGCACCCTTCGGCACGCAGTCTTTCCACCTGGGCGTGCACAACCTGCCCAGTGCCCGCGCCACCGAATGGATGGCCACGCTAGCGGAGTACACTGCCCATCCCTCCGACAAGAAGCTGACCGAGATCCTGGTTGCACTCAATGCGGAGCGCGATGTTCTGGTGGTTTTCAACCATCCTCTCTGGGATCTCTACATGGTCGGCAGGGAGAAGCACGAGTTTCTGGTGAACGAGTTCCTGCACAAGAACGGCGCCTACCTTCACGCGCTGGAACTGAATGGGCTGCGGGACTGGGATGAGAATCGCGCCGTACGGTGGCTGGCCGAGGAATGGGACATGCTGGTCATCTCCGGCGGCGATCGGCACGGTGTGGAAGCCAATGCCAACATCAATCTGACCAACGCCGCGAACTTTGCTGAGTTTGTTGACGAGGTGCGGCGGGAGAAGAAGAGCAGTCTGCTCTTCATGGCCCAGTACGCCGAGCCGTGGAAGAGTCGCATTCTGCAGTCGGCCATTGACGCGGTGCGGAACTATCCCGACTTCCCGGCAGGCTCGCAGAGATGGGACGAACGTGTCTATCATCCCGATGGAAACGGCGTGGTTCGGCCGCTGAGCGATCTATGGCCCGACGGATCAGCGCCGTGGATCATGAAGGGGTGCATTCAAATTCTCCAGTTGATGGGCAGAGGGCTGGTTTCAGGCGGCTTGCGCATGGTGTGGAGCGAATCGCACCAGCTCAATCTGGCGCTGGGCGAATAGGACGGCTGAAGGGGGCTCGCGCGGCTTCGGGGTTGACGGCCCGCGGCGTCATCACCTGTTTGGCGAAAGAAAAGGGAACACTTTTTGGGTCACCTATCTCTTTATATTGGCTATATTTAGACGCCGTAATGGCGAAAATATGACGAAGCCGAACTGGTCTTTTTTTCTCCACTTAACCTCTCACTGTCCGGATTTTCTATCTTGCATGCGCTGATTCCTCAGCGCTCGACCGCCGCACTCCCGCCGCATCTTCTCTAACAGCCCGTGGTAGAAGTCATAATCTCTAAAAACCGTCCCGCAGCGGCTAAAGCCGAGTTGATGTTGAGGCATTTACGGCACGACTGAAGTCGTGCCCTTTCGAAACCGGACTTTTACCACAGGCTGAGTCGGGACTAAAAATGCTGCGAGCAACATCGGATTCGAGACAACGAGAAACGCGAAGACCGCCATGATTGATGTTGCCCACGTATGAGTTTCGGCGCCGCGAAGTATGCATCCCTGTTTCAAACACGGTCTCTCCTAAGTTGCGTATTATGCTTCCTCCTTTTTTGAGGCGCGCTCAAGGCCGAAGGCCGGATTCGGCCGGATTTTGGTTCTGTTTCCAGTGTGCGCCGAGCGGAGAAATAATCTGCAAGGGTTAGCGATTTCCAAACGCAGTAAGGTGAGGGTAGTGCAGCGAAAGTGCGACGGGTGAGGATTGACAGGTCCGCTTGCGAAGAAGACCTGCCGGCTTTGCTGAGAGGAAATGGATGAAACAGGATTCGAGGCCTCGCTCATTTCCCACGTTTTGCCTCATTCTTGTTTCGACTTCTGCCTGAATTTTCCGGAATTCATCGGCATTTCTGGTTACTGTATTGATTCTTTTGGGAATTGAAGGGGAATTCGCGTCATCTTAATGCGTTGTTGATGAGCTCAAAGGGATACTAAGCCGTAAGAATCCAGCGAGAACCGCCGAAATAAAGGAGCAGAAATGGCCCAGTCGACCATCTCATACCTGTGGCGAGACCAGAAGGCTGCCAACGGATTCCGTGCAGGCGTTTCTTTGCACAGCCACACCAACCAATCCAAAGAGACGCTGGATTTTCTTGCCAACCTGGGAAACACACTATCCCGTGCTGCGCCCGGTGCTCGCGCGGCTCGAGCGCCGATCCCAGTCCATGCACGGTGTGCGCGTGGATTATGCGGCCAGCTACTGGACTCCGCCCATGACGCCCAAGCTGGCCTTTGACCTGGAGAGCCACCAGATCGAAAAGCTCGATGTGGGTCCCATGGTTTCCATCACCGACCATGACAACATCAAGGCGCCCATGCTGCTGCGGACGGTTCCCAGCGCGCGGCAGATTCCGGTGTCGGTGGAGTGGAGCGCGCCCTACGGCGGCGTGCAGTCGTTTCACCTGGGGGTGCACAACCTGCCCAGCGCGCGCGCCACCGAGTGGATGGCAAACGCTGGCGGACTTCACCGCGAATCCGAGCGATGCGCGCCTGACGGAGATTCTGGTTGCCCTCAACAAGGAGCCCAATGTGCTGGTGGTCTTCAACCATCCGATGTGGGACCTCTATCTGGTTGGCCAGGAGAAGCACGAGTTCCTGGTGAATGAGTTTCTGCAGAAGAACGGCGCATGGCTTCATGCGCTGGAGCTGAACGGCCTGCGCCACTGGGACGAGAATCGCGCGGTGCGACGGCTGGCTGAGAAGTGGAACATGCTGCTGATCAGCGGCGGCGACCGGCACGGCGTGGAACCGAATGCCAACATCAACCTGACCAATGCGACCAGCTTTACCGAATTTGTGCACGAGATTCGCCGGCAAAAGAAGAGCAACGTGCTCTTCATGCCGCAGTATGCCGAGCCGTGGAAGCATCGCATTCTGCGGTCGACACTCGATGCGATTCGCAACTATCCTGAGTTTCCGCAGGGCTCGCGCACCTGGGATGAGCGCGCCTATCATCCCGACGCGAACGGCGTGGTTCGTCCGCTGAGCGAGCTTTGGCCGGCTGGGCGTGCGCCTCGCAGTATCGGCTGGGCGATCGCCATGGTGCAGATGATGGGCATGGGTCCGGTCTTCGGCGGGCTGCGCCTGGCCTGGAGCGAATCGCACCAGTTGCGCCTTGCGCTGGGCGAACACGACGGCTAGTGAAATTCGCCTTGCTTTTTTTGGCTGGCTGTTCCCATCCATTCACACGCTGGCAGGACACATCGCGGTATGAACTTTGACTGAATCGATGACTGCCCGAATCCCGCGCGTGGCCTACTTTCCCGACTCGTTCCACGAGGTGAACGGAGTGGCGCATACCAGCCGCCACTTTGAGGCTTTTGCGCGGCGGCGAAATCTGCCTTTTCTCTGCGTGCGCGCCGGCGACCGCGCCCAAGCCCTGGTGGAAGACGGCAATGTGTGGACGCTGGAGCTGCCGCGCGGCTTTCTCTCCTTTGCGCTCGAAAAGGACCTGCGCTTCGATCCGGCATTTCTGCGCCACATTCCGCTGATCGGCGAAGTGCTGGACCGCTTCAAGCCGGATCTGATTCACATTACCGGGCCCAGCGAAGTGGGCATGCTGGGAGCGCAGCTTGCGAACGAGATGGGCTTGCCGCTGGCCGCGAGCTGGCACACGAATGTGCATGAATACCTGGCGCGGCGGTCGGACTGGTTTTTGCGGTTGCTGCCCGCGCAGCAATCTGCCGTCACAGGGCAAACCATCGAAGATCTGACCATGGCGGTCGCAGCCCGCTTTTATTCGATTGCCAAGGTACTCTTCGCGCCCAATCCCGAGCTGTGCGCGCTGCTCGAGCGGATGACCCGGCGGCCCTGCCACCTGATGCCGCGCGGCGTCGACGCCGAGCTTTTCCATCCACGGAAGCGCAACCGGCAGCCGGACGACCGCGACCAGGTGCTGGGCTTTGTGGGACGGTTGTCAGTGGAGAAGAACATCGCTGGCCTGGTGCAGGTTCAGGATGAATTGGAAAAGATGGGTCACAAGAGCTTTCGGTTCCTGATCGTGGGCCACGGCGGCGACGAGGCTTGGCTGCGCGAACGGCTGCCGCGCGCGGAGTTTACCGGCGTGCTGCGCGGAGAGGCTCTGTCCGCGGCGTACGCCGACATGGATCTGTTTGTCTTTCCCTCGCACACTGACACGTTCGGCAACGTGGTGCTGGAAGCGCTGGCCAGCGGCGTTCCGGCCATTGTGACGCCTGACGGCGGGCCGAAGACGATTGTGCGCGATGGAGAAACGGGGCGCATCGTTCCGGATGAAGGATTTGCCGCGGCCGTTGCGGGGATTCTGGGTGATCCGGCAAAGCATGAAGAGATGCGCCACGCCGCGCGTGCTTACGCTCTGACCGCGAGCTGGGACGCAGTGTTTGAGGGGGTTTACGCAGCATATGAAAGCGTCCTGCCGGCGAGCAGGGCGAGCAACCCGGTCCAGGTGAAGTAAAGGCCTCCGGCGCTTTCCCGGTTGGATCCATCCTCGTTCGCATCTAACAGATGGGCCCGCAGTTCCTACCAACGGACAGAGACGAGGAGGGAATGTTGAAATCTCTTGTTGTTTTGATGATGGAAATAGAGCAACCTGACTTCATCTCGGCGCGCAAGCTCGTGGTAGAGACCGCGAAGCACAATGTTTTGACAGCGTATAACACACAAAATGGTCTCGACCTGTTGCGGCGGTTTCCCAACGTCGATGTTGTCCTCGTGCACCATGGGCTAATTTCTAACGACACGAATCTTCTGTCCGAAGTGAAGTCGCTGGCTCCGCAGGCGCCGATTATTCTTGCAAGCCCGTTCGGCGTTCGACCCACGCCAGAGGTGCGGTTTGTGGTGGATAGTCACGAGCCGAGTGCGCTGTTGAAACTGCTGAATGAAGATCTGCAGTTGTAGCGAGCGCCTCAGTCGGCAAGGCGAATTCCCAACCGCAGGTCGAGCCTGAAGGGCGTCTCCTTATCGGTCATCATGTTCCAGCCCAGGCCGTGAAGCACGCCGTTTTCGACGCGAGCGATGGTCACACCTTCGTCGGAGAGCTTCTCCGATTGCCAGGCCTCTCCCTGTTGGTTCCAGGCAAGAATGGCATGATGGCCGACGAAGAGGAGCAGGCCCTCCGCGGGCAGTGATCGTACTTCAAGCACCGGCCGGTAGGGAATCATGGTGAATCGCTCCGGCGCAGTGGTGTCGATGAGATAGGCATAGCCGCCTGAAACCGCGCACAGTTCATCGGGATTTGGAGTGGACCAGAGTCCGGATGGCACGGCTGGATCGCGGAATCCGAGAGCGCAGGTGGCTAAAAACGGCTGAGTTGGCTCTGTTGTATGGTGAACAGTCTTGTTTTCCCAGGTCTCAAGATCGAGACCTGGGGCACCCGACTTTGACTCGGATTCATTGGCGATGCCCGGGCGGACAAGCACTTCGAGCGCGCCGCGTTCGACTTCTTCGGCGTCGCGGGGATAGACGAAGTGACGCGGCGGCAGGATGAGGGGGCGCGCGGACAGGATTTCAGCCAGCCAATGATGAGGAAAGTTGAGGACCGGTGCGCGCGATTCAGCGTTCAAGGCCGCTCACACTCCCACGAAGCGCTCGATCCGCTGTTCGACACTGGGAATGCCGAGGTTCAAGGTGGATCCCTCTTCGATCAGTGGAAGCAGCTTGTCGAAATCCGGGCCGGCGTGGGCTCCGGTAAGGGCGATGCGCACGGGATGGAAAAGCTCGGCGCCCTTGACGCCTGTGGCTTCCTTGATCTCATTCATCCAGGTCTTGAAGATTTCCGGCGAGACCTGCTCGCTGTGGGCGCGAGCGCGGTCGGCCAGTTCTGCGAGCACGGTGCGAGTAGAGTCGGCGCTCAGGATTGCGGCGTTTTGCTGGTCGGCGCGGGCGACCTCGGGATCGAAGCCGAAGACAAATAATGCTTTTGCCGGCAACTGGCCAAGGCGATCCACGTAAGGGGCGAAGAGGGAAACGAGCTTCACGAACCAGAGAAGAACCTCGTCGCTCGCGTCGTCCTTGGAGGGCATGAGTCCTCCAAAGAATTCCCAGGCAAGCGATGCAATTCGTCCCGGGGACGAGGACTTGATGTAGTGCCGGTTGAGCCAGTTCAGCTTGTCGAAGTCGAAGACGGCGGGCGAGGGCGTGACGCGCTCAAGGGAGAAGGCCTGGACCAACTCGTGTTTGTGAAAGGTCTCCGTCTTGCCGTCTTCAGCGCCCCAGCCGAGCAGGGCAAGGTAGTTGACCAGCGCCTCGGGCAGATAGCCCATCTCGCGGAAAGTGGCGATCGATGTGGCGCCGTGGCGCTTGGAGAGCCGCTCGCGGTCGGCGCCCAGAATCGTGGAGAGATGGGCAAACTCGCGGGACCGGCCAGCCGAAGGCCTGGTAGATGGCCACCTGCTTGGGAGTGTTGGAGATATGGTCGTCGCCGCGGATGACGTGCGTGATGCCCATCAGCGCGTCGTCGATGGTGACGACGTAGTTGTAGACCGGCATGCCGGCGAGACGCCGCTGGCGGAGCGGACAAGGATCGGATCGCTGACGGTTTCGCCGGCGAACTCGACCGTGCCGCGGACAAGGTCGTGAAAGCGCAGAGGCTCTGTCGCCGATCTTCAAGCGGACCGCGAAAGGCTTGCCGGCATCCAGATATTGTTGATCGATCTTCGGCGGTAAGCTCACGGCAGCGGCCGGAATAGACCTGCGGCAGTGCGCGGCTTCGCCTGCTGCTTGCGCTCGGCTTCGAGCTCCTCTGGGGTGCAGAAGCAGCGGTAGGCCTTGCCCTCGGCCAGCAGCCGCTCGGTGTGCTCGGCATAGATCTCCAGGCGCTTCGATTGACGATAGGGACCGAAGTCGCCCTTGGCCGGTCATGCGCGGCTCTCCGGGGCCCTCATCCCAGTCGAGGCCGAGCCAGTGCAGGTCTTCGATCAGCTGCGTTTCGAAGCGGGCCTCGGAGCGCTCAAGATCGGTGTCTTCAATGCGCAGGACGAAGTCGCCGCCTTGACGCCGCGCAAAGAGCCAGTTATACAAGGCCGTGCGCGCGTTGCCCACGTGCAGCAGTCCGGTGGGGGAAGGAGCAAAGCGCACGCGAATCTTATCCGTGGTCATAACATTGCTGATCATAACCGGTTACAAGATTTGAAGGTATAGAGAGTTATGTGATTTGCGCGCATTCGAATTGCCTGTGTATCTGCGAGACAAACATTCTGTTTGGCGGATGCGGCAAAGCGGCGTACGCACATTCCGGTCCTTTTGCGATCGCCTATTATCTGACTGGAAGGAGAGTTTAAATGAAGGTTGTTTTGTTCGGCGCCTCCGGAATGATCGGAAGTCGTGTTCTTGAGGAACTGCTTCGTCGCGGGCACGATGTCACCGCAGTCGTACGGAACCCGGAGAAGATCGCTGTCAAGGGCGTCAAGGTGGTGAAGGGCGATATAACCGATGAGTCCACCGTGGCCAAAGCTGTCGAAGGTGCGGATGCAGTGATCAGCGCCTATGCGCCACCGCAAAAGCAGGAGAGCTTGCTGTTGAACGCCACGCGAGCGCTGATCGCAGGATTGACCAAAGCGGGCGTGCGGAGGCTGATCGTTGTCGGCGGCGCAGGTAGCCTTGAAGTCGCGCCCGGCGTGCAGTTGGTGGATATACCTGAGTTTCCTGAAGAATGGAAGGCAATCGCGCTCGCGCATCGCGACGTATTACCCATTCTGAAGCAGTCGAATCTTGCCTGGACCTACCTGAGTCCGGCGGGCTTGATCCAGCCGGGAGAGCGCACCGGCAAGTTTCGATTGGGCGGGACGCAACTCCTGAAGGACGAAAAAGGCGAGAGCCGCATTTCGGCCGAAGATTATGCCATTGCTTTGGTGGACGAATTGGAAAATCCTCAACACGTGGGCCAACAGTTCACAGTGGCCTATTGAAATCGCTCAAATGGTTGGAGTGTTTGCATCAGGGGAGAAATGCTGCCACCCGCGAGGTTCCAATGGCTCCGCGCCGACTGAGGTCATCAGGGTGACGGTGGGTTGGGAGGGGCGGGCGCGGACGATGCGGCCGATTCGGGTGATCGGGACCCCGGAGATGGCCCGGGGCAGGCGGGATTCGGGGGACGCCGCAAAGAGCAGTTCGTAGTCTTCGCCGCCATGCAACGCCTGCGTCATGGTGGCGCCGGGCGCGATCGGTAGCGCCGCGGCATCCACTTCAGCGGCCACGCCGGACTCCGCACACAAATGAGCCAGATCAGTCGAAAGGCCATCGCTCAGGTCCAGCGCAGCAGTCGCCAGGCCGCGGCGTTGCAGCCATAAGCCCTGCGCAATCCGCGGCTGCGGGTAAAGATGCCGGGAAAGCAGCGGCAACATCCTTCGGGGAATGGCCGGGGGCTTGGAATGGTCTTTCGCCGTCGCGGCCAGTTCGCCCAGCCTCAGCAGGCCGGCTGCGGCAGCGCCCAGACTGCCGGTCACATAGAGCAGATCGCCAGACCGTGCTCCGGAGCGTAAAAGCGCTCTGCCGCGCGGGACCGCTCCCACAAGCACAATGTCAGCAACCGCGAGGGGCGACTCGGCCAGATCGCCGCCGGCGAGCGGGGATTTGCAGGTCGCCGCCAGGGCGAGAAAGCCATCAAAGAACCGGCCAATCCAAGCTGGCTGTCGACCCTTGGCTCGCGTGAGTTCGCCCGGTAGACCCAGGGAAAGAAAGGCCGCCAGGGGGCGAGCGCCCATGGCTGCCAGGTCGCTCAGCCCGCGAGCCAGGGTGCGGTGGCCGATCGACTCCGGGGAATGCCAGTCGAGGCGGAAATGCCGGCCCGCAATGGAAAGGTCGGTGGTGACGGCCAATTCCTCGTCGGCTCGGGTCCGAAGCAGGGCGCAGTCGTCGCCGATGCCCATGCGCAGCCCGGCGGCAGAGCGGGCCGCGCGGGTGCGAATCTGTTGCAATAGCAGGAGTTCTCCGGGCGCAGTGACTCCCCGCCCAGGTGATCGTACGGCCTGGTCCAGCTTTTTTCGCATCTTAGAAGAGAATAGGGCAACCGGAAGGCCGTTGTCTGACGGGTACCGGGGCAATCGGCGAAATGCGATTTAGTTCAAGATTTAGGAGGGTTTTCGTTGCGGATTTCGTTGACCTGCCGGACTGGTGGCTGTTAGCCTAAACCAACGTTCTACGGCAGGCGGGTATTCAAACGGTTAATCCGTGGATTTCCGGGCCCCTGCGGGAGCCTGACCGCCTTTCACTTTGTTCATTGAGTCATTGGCGAATTGCAGCCTTCCCAGAAGCGGGAACGAGAGAAGATATATGCTGCGCAAGCGCTATTACATTCTTTTTGTTGCCAGAGATGAAGACGGCCGGGTGCGGAAGATCCCGGTGCCTCTGCAATACGCCTACGGCTTTGTGGCTGCCGCCCTCGTTGGTGCCGTCACCATCGTGGGGCTGGCAGGCTCCTACACGCGCATGCTGCTCAAGACCGAGAGCTACAACCAGGTTCGCCAGGAGCGGGAAACGCTTCGCAAGAACTACAAGCAAATGGCGCAGATCGCGCATGATCGCGACGTGCAGGTTGCATCCCTTGGCGCGCTCGCCAGTGAAGTGACTGCCCTCTACGGGCTTCGGCAAAACAAGCTGATATCGGCGCGGCCGACTGCTGCAGCAAGTGCCGCATCGGCGCCCACCCCCCAGACGCTGGCCTCGAGTGACGAAGTGAACCAGCAAGACGTCACCCTTTCGCTGAATGAGTTTTACGCGTTGCGGGCTCAGGCCATGTCGGGCGAGGTTACGCGCGCACTTGAAGGCGGGCTGACGTCGAATTTCTCGGGTGACTGGACGCAGTTAGCGGACGCTCCCTCGCTTTGGCCGCTGGAGGGCCGAATTGCCTCAAGCTTTGGCGAGCGCCAGGATCCGATCAACGGTGAGGGCGCATTCCATCCCGGCATCGATATCGATGCGCCCTACGGAACGCCGGTGCGCGCAGCCGGAGACGGCGACGTGCTCGGTGGTTCGACAGGAGCCGGTTACGGTCGCGAGGTCATCCTCGCTCACGGCCACGATATTGAAACCATTTATGGTCATCTCTCCGCCATCGCGGTTGTTCCCGGACAGCACGTCATCCGCGGGCAGGTGATCGGGTATGTCGGGCAGACGGGCCGCGCTACCGGCCCGCATCTGCACTATGAAGTGCGCGTCCACAATGTTCCGGTGAATCCGCACAAGTATCTGCGGACGACCTACGAACAGGCTGCTCTTGACGGAACGGCGGTTGGCGGGGCTGGCAAGTAAAGCTTGCGGTGGAACAAAAGCTTGCATGCGGCTCCCACACCGGGAGCCGCAGTTGTTTGTGCCGGGCACGAGTTGGCCTGGACGCGCTATCTCCTCAAGCCCAGGGCTTCTACGACCTGCTCGTCCACACGCGCCGGCTGGCCGTCCTGTTTCCACACCACGCCAAATCCGCCGCGATAGTCCCACATGGTCCAACCGATGCCGTCAGCTTCGAAGGCGGTGCGCACATCATGAATCCAGCGCATGCGCGAAGCGGGTTCACTATGTTCACGATACGCGCCAAACTCGTTGCAGATGAGCGGAACGTTATGGTCATGGGCCCATCCCGCGGCCTCGTCGACGAGCAACCGGATATGCTGCGCGTCCCAATGATCGAGCCAGTAATTCTCGAGCTTGAAACGGTCTGCGGGGCCAGGAACTTCGTTGACCAGTTCTGCCATTGAGTTCTCGGTCGGAGGGTACGGGATACCGTGTGTGTAACTCCACCAGGGCTCGCCCCAGTGGGCGCCCTGGTGCGTGAATTCGTGCGGATCGTAGAAGTGGAAGTTATAAATGACGTTGCCGTCGGCCAGGGGATGTTGTGTGAGCAGGTCCACGATGTCGGAATAGCTCGGCCCGGTGGCGATGATCGTATTCTTCGGCGCTGCTGCGCGAATGGCGGACACGGCGCGCGCCTGGATGCCGGTCCAGCGGTATGGATCGCGCACCTCCGGCTCGTTCATCACCTCGAAAAAGAGCAGATCGGGATTGCGCGACGCGTAGTGGGCGGCCAGCTTGCGCCACAGCATTACGAAGCGGTCAACCGCGGGGTCGTTGGTGCGGATGCCGAGCTTGTACGGCTCCTCGGGATGAATGTCAATTTGTACGGCGAGCCCCGCGGCGAGCATGGTGTCGACTGCCTTATCGAGCCTGCCGAGAAAATCGGGGTTCAGGCCGTCGGCCGCGCGCGGCTCCTGCTCGAGAGGCACGGGATCGATGCTGAGGCGCACGTTGTCGAAGCCGAGCCTGGCCATCAGTGCGATGTCGGCCGCGTCGGTATAGCGATCGGTGCGCGCGGCCGAGTAGTCGCCTGCCGACTGCGCAAACCACTCCGACGCGTTGATGCCGTGGCGGAGGTGCTGCGCGCGGGCGAACGCAGTTCGCACATCCGCAGCGCGGTCCTGAGCCGAGGCGGCAGGCAGAATCGACAGGAAAACCAAGACAAGCGCTGCAGGCAAACCGGAGCGGACCCGCATGAATAACCCTCCATGGACGGCCGGAAAAATGGCCGAGGCAACCATAGCACGCTGTCGCGGAGCTAGCGCTGTTGGCGGAGTTGGCGGACCTAGGCGCGCGCACCCCGATTTTTGGGGCGCTCCCTTCGGGGTCGGATCGTCATCCAAAACCAGGGCCGCGCGGCGCGCCGCACTCTTTCCACAATCTCTCCCAGTTCCAGATGCCGTCGGAGGCCTTGTAGGGCAAATGGAATCCGAGCTGATGCGCGAGCATGCAGACCTGGCCGCGATGGTGGGCTTCGTGGGCAAGCATGTAGCAGAGCATTTCAATGCCCACGGGCCACGAGGGGGCGAGGCTGTCCCGGGAGAACTTTTCGATATGGCCGCCACCGGGGCCAAGGGCTTCAGCGAGCATCTCGACGCAGCGGGCGGCGCTCTCCGCCAATCCCGCACACGCCTGCTGCGGGGTGCAGTGGGCACGGTTGAGTTGCGCTGGAACCTCGAGGTGCGGCGCGGTGAGCCTGACCCACTTGCAGCGGACGTTGTGCATGTGGGTGAAGATCGCGGCGATGGTGCGGACGTTGCCGCTCGGTTTGGCTTTCCACGCGGCAGGGTCGAGGTGTTCGATTAGAAGCTGGTTCATGCGATCGTTGGCGGCAAACATCGTGACCGCGGATGGGCCAAGTGGAGTGTGATTCTTGGGTTGAGGCGTGGCCACGGCTGGCTGCTCCCTTCCTGTTCCTTCGACCCATGGTACGTCGGGGTTGGGGGTGCCGGGGACAAGGAATTCACGTCCACGGTGACAGAGAAAATGGCCAGCGTTGCGCCGATGGGTCCTGACGAAAGCAAGGCTGTGACGTCTGAGTTAAAAAGCGGGAGCTGTGCGACAATCGAGCAACCGGACGTACTGGACGCACTGGACGTAGCGGATATGGCGCGTGCGCAGGGAGAGGTCACCATGCAGTCACTCACCGAACCCAATCCAATCCAATTAGCGAAACGAAGACTGCCGGCGGTTCTGCTGTCGGTTGCGTTGCATTTGAGCGTTCTTGCGCTCGTAGCGCTGTTGGGAAGAGCGGCACGAACACGGGTGATTGAGCCAACGCATTTCCAGCGACTGGCAATGCTGGAGGTTGCAGGCGGTTCGCACAAGGTAAGGGTTCCGCTGCCCAAGATGGATTTTGCGGCGCATATCCGTACGCCCAACGCGGATCAGGAAGCGAGCGCGAAGACAATCCTGCCTGTTGAGCCAACACATCCCAAGATGACCGGGGGCGGCCAACCAAAGACGCCTCACAAGGGCGATGGATCGGGCCAAGCCTTGCGCGGGATCGGGAGCGATGCGGAAGATGCAGTTCCGGCTTTCCCGATCTTTGGGCCGCATCCGCCTGTGAGCGATCGGTCGCTGCTGCCGGCGCAGGAAAAAAAGATTGTCGTGGATGTGAAACTGGATGCGCTGGGCCAGGTGCTGAGCGAGACGCTGGTGAAGGGGATGGGCACTAAGCTGGACCAGATTGTTCTCGACACGGCCAAGACATGGCGGTTCCAACCGGCCACGGTGAACGGGAAACCGGTGCCTTCGGAGGCGGAACTGATCTTCCCGTTTGGCCCGGGCTATCCGATCACTGTCTCGTAGAGATGCGGACTCGCGACTATTGCAGGCCCTTCCAGACCATGCGGTGAAACATCTCGTCCATGGCGCGGGGTGATTCTTTTTCGCCGCGATCGAGCCACCAGCGCAGCAGAGACAACAGGCTTCCGGAGAGCGCAGAGGCGCGGGCGGCCAGTTCGCGCTGGGGAAGGTGCGCGAGGCGGCCAGATTCGGTGAGGCGCTGTTCGATGCCGCGGGTAAAGTAGCCCTCCGCAAGATCGAAAAATTCCTTGAGATGGCCGGAGTCGGTGAGCACGCGATAGAGCTTGTTCTGATTGCCGATGTGCGCGAACATCTCCTCCACCGGCACAACGCGATTGGACTTCTCCTTGCGCTGGCTGAGAGACGTGCTCTGGATTTCGAGGAACATCTCCAACTGGCTGAGGAGCAGGTCATCCTTGTCGCGGTAATGAAGGTAGAACGTAGAGCGGCCGACCTGTGCGCGGTCGAGTACGTCCTGCACCGTGACATCGTTGATCGGCTTCTCCACGATCAACTCGATGAGCGCACGGCCAAGCCGCTCACAGGTGCGCCGCACGCGGACATCGGGCTTGCGCGAGCGCGTTTCCTTTGTCTGCGCAGCGGGTTTCTGCGACGTGGAGCGCTCGGGTTTGGACCCGTTTCCGGACAATGCCCGCCTCCTTGTTCAACAACGTGGCCGCGGCCCTCGACGCGGAATGAATTCACCGCTACATTGCGAATATAGGACGAACCGCGCGGTTCCGAACTGAAAAAGGAGAGGGATGATGAATCGAATTCGCTTGCTTTCCATCGGGACCGTGCTGGTGTTTGTGCTGAGCACGGTGGCACAACAGACCACCACCAGCCCCGACGCGCATGTCGCCGGCGTTCCATCCGTTGAAGAACATCTGAAGGCGTTGAGCGAGAAACTCGATCTCACCGCCGATCAGCAGGCCAAAGCCAGACCCATTATGCAGGAGATGCATGACAGCATGCAGAAGCTCGCGGACGACACGAGCCTGACGGACGAGGAACGCATGGCCGGTCAAAAGCCAATTCGCGCGAAGGCCGACAAAAAGATCCGCGTGTTTTTGACGGTCGATCAGAAGAAGAGGCTGGATGAACTGGAGGCGCCGTCGCATCCGTAGGGGCACACAGACAGAAGCCTCTATCACGCGTGGGAAATCATTTTCCCGGCAGGTGCATCATCCTGACTGTATCGATGGTGCGATGATTTTTTTGTTGATCCGCGACGTGATTTGGCGGTGCTGATCGCGCTGGGAAGGCTGATTTTAGAGGGTTTCCACGCAAAGTTGATCAATCAACCGCACAATCTTTTGTGAATGCACCATGAATGGTGATATCCACAGAACTTTCCGAGATTTGCACTTGCTTCCACAGATTTGCCGGGGCTAGTGTCTCTAATCAGTTGGTGACCCTGTAGGGAGTTGGACGGCAACTCCGGTTTGACAGGAAATGCAGGATCGATCGATTGAAGTGATTCATCGGCGGCGCAAGTCGCAGGTGGAAAGCAGAGAAAGATTGAGAGAGCGTCGAGAGCCAGGCAGGAGAGGCTGGACCCGTTGGACGCGAAGATTCATCCGCGGCGCAAGCTGAGGATGCAAAGTTCGAGGACAGCCGGGGATTCATCATCGACCCAACCGCGGATGCGGAATCGGGGCGACCCGAGGAAGCAGAAGCGGAGCTGAAGGGCAGAGATTCGGGGCAACTCGAAAATCGGTCAGTCGGCAACGTCGAGAGACCCAAGATTTAGGGCAACCTGGAAATTGGCCGATCGACGTCGCTGGAAGGAATGAAGAGCCGGGGCAACCCGGAAGTTCATTCGAGCTGGCGTAGTCAAAGGATAAGAAGCTTCGGGGAGACCTGGAGATTCGCCGATGGCACAACCGGATGGTGCGCGAACCGGGGTGACTCGGGGATCCATCAGCCGGTGCCGGAAGGTTCGGGCTTCGGGGCAACCCGAGGAACGGATCACGGCGATACCGAAAGACCGGGAAACAGGGCAACCTGTGGATCGGCCAGTCGGCACCGCCGAAGGATGCGAGCTTCGGGGCAACTCGGAGATCGATCGCCGGCAAAGCCGGAGTTGCAGGAAGATGGGGCAACCCTGAGGCCTGAAGCAGAGGCGGGGAAAGAGGCCTGAGGAACCGGGGCGACTCGGAGAATCAGGAATCTGGAAGCGCGGAAGGATGCGAAATTCGGGGCAACTCGAAGATCCATCGCCGGCACAGCCAAAGGACGAAGATACGGGGCAACCCGAAGATTCGTCGCCCGGCGCGGCCAAAGGATGCGGGGTACGGGGCAACCCGGAGACGCAAAACTAGCCAAGCCGGAAGATGCAGGGGAAGAGGCAACTCGGAACCAGCATCAAGAGGCTGAATGGGACGATGCATGATCCAATGAGCTACCAGATCACTCGGAGAACGCCAGAGACCGCAAGGTTTCTGGCGTTTTCGTTTGTGGGTGAGTTGCCACGGCCAGAGCGCGGCCTTCCCACTTATCAGTTGGGGAGAAGGCCGTAGACGTCGAGTTCGCCGGGGATGGATGTGCTGCTGTCTATCCCGCCGGTGTTATTTCCCCGGGTGCCGATGTACACCTTGCCGTTGGCTACTGTGGGCACCGTAAATTTGACAGCATTGCCAGCGGAGTTGCCGGTGCCTTGCGTGCTGTTCCAAAGCTCAGTGGCGAGGTTGCCTGCATCGTAGGCATGAAGGACCGCTGGGCCGCATCCAGGAGATTGCGGCGTGCAGTATCGGCTGTTGTCGAGAGCCCAGACAATTCCGTTGGTATTGTCGGGCATTGAGGACACCGACGGAGTTGCGCCCGGGAAGCCAAACGTCATCGAAGTGGCATTGGGCGACAAGGTCAACTTGGCCGTGCTGGAACTGAGAGAAAACGCCTGCAGCGACCCACCTATCGTGGCGAGATAAAAGTTGGAATTCCAGAAGGCGCCGGTGGCAAAGATACCGTTGGGGAGCAAGATTTGTTGCCAGGCATTGGTATCGCCGGAGCCGCCCATGTTATCGCGGTTCAGCACGTACAGGGAGCCATCCTTGCCACCTCCGAGGACAAGATGCGTCGGGTTACTGCCATTCGCAGGCAGGTCGACGAGAACAACGGCGCCTCCGGAGCCAAAGTCGCTGTCCTGGGAGTTGTCTGTTGCCTGATCGGACGGTGTGAAATAGTGCGAGACGCCCAGGCTGCTGGTCAGTTCCAGAAATGAATCGCCGTAGTCGTTGTTGGGAGTCGTGGAACTGGTGGCATCGAAGTTGGCATTGCCGGTGATGAGATAGAGATTTCCTGACGAATCGGCTGCGGGCGCACCTCCGCTCATCCAGATGCCTCCCCTACCGGCGTTGGGCGCGTCGTTGAATACGCTTGCCTGGGAAAGATCGCTTGCGTTGTAGCCGATGACCCAGCCATAGTACGGGGGGGTGTCCTCGTGAGAGGCCCATGCGATATAGACGACCCCGTTGACCAAGGCTAGGCCGGGACGCTGATTTTCTCCGCGGGGGACGAACGTCGTCGTTGTTCCTCCGTCCCCGGTGCCGGGATAGGTCGCGGCAATGGGGGCGGGGCCGGAGAACTTCTCATTGCCGGTCAGCAGATCGATTGCGTGCAGGCGCTGATAGAAGGACGGCCCCGAAGTGATCACGGATTTTGACACGACGTATAACGTGTTCGTTGCCGGATCGATGACAGGAGTGCCGGTGACGCCGACTTCCGGCGCGATATCGCCGGCGCCTTGTCCGACGAGAGCACCGCTTCCTACGGACAGCACAGAAGTCTCGCCGGAGTTGGCGCCATGTGCCGAATCGATCAGATTTGCGTGCCACAGCGGAGTACACGGAGTGCTGTTGGTGTCCGCGTCGAAGGCATAGAGACTGTCGTTTTGGGTGGCAACGAGAATCACATTATGTTTGGCGGACGAGATTGTGAGATTCGGTACCCAGAGAGGCTGTGTATAGACCGCCGCGTCGACAGAGCAGGAGAACAGCTTGCCGAAAGTGGGCGTACTGACGATCGAGGTCGTAAGGGCGTACTCCTGCGTGTTCGCACCATTGCGGGAGACGTTGTTGTGATAGGTGGTGACGCCGGCGAGATCGGTGACTGCGATGGCGACCGAGGCTGAGACGGCTGCAATGGTGACGCTGGTGGCCGTAATGGTGTAAAGGCCGGCTGTGCTGGGGGCCGTGTAGGTTACGGCGACTCCGGTTTGTGTATTCGCAGATGAAAAGGTGCCGCAGGTATTGCCGTTGCAACTTGATCCCGAGGCGGTCCAGTTGACGCCGGCCAAGTCGTTCGTGGTGGGGAGAATCGACAAGGATTGAGTCACGGTCAGAGCGGCACGCTTGCGAGAGAGCGAGACAGAGATGCTGGAAGCGGAGACAGTCAGCGTGAGGCTGACTGATTTTGTTTGGGCGGGGCTGCTGGAGTCGGTGAGCGTGAAGGTGAGCGGCGTGGCGCTGGCGGTGGCTGTTGGAGCGCCGGTGATTGTGCCGGTAGATGCATTCAACGACAGGCCGGCGGGCAGTGTGCCGCTGGTCAACGCCCACGTGTAAGGCGTGGTGCCTCCGGTAGCGGCGAGGGTTGCGCTATAAGCGGAGCCTATCTGGCCATTGGGAAGCGAAGTTGTTGTGATGTTCAGCGGCGGCGAGACCAATGCGGCAATGGTCAGCGTCAGGCTGACTGATTTGGCTTGAGCGGGGCTGCTGGAGTCGGTGAGCAAAAACGTAAGCGCGGTAGCGCTGGCAGTGGCTGTCGGAGTTCCGGAAACTGCGCCGGTAGATGGATTCAGCGACAGACCGGCGGGCAGTGTGCCGCTGGTCAACGACCACGTGTAAGGCGTGGTGCCGCCCGTGGCGGCCAGGGTTGCGCTATAAGCGGAGCCGACCTGCCCATTGGGAAGCGAAGTTGTTGTGATGTTCAGCGGCGGCGAGACCAATGCGGCAATGGTCAGCGTGAGGCTGACTGATTTGGTTTGGGCGGGGCTGCTGGAGTCGGTGAGCAAAAACGTAAGCGCGGTAGCGCTGGCAGTGGCTGTCGGAGTTCCGGAAATTGCGCCGGTAGGCACCAACAACAAGCCGGCGGGCAGTGTGCCGCTGGTCAGCGACCACGTGTAAGGCGTGGTGCCGCCCGTGGCGGCCAGAGTTGCGCTATAAGCGGAGCCTACCTGCCCATTGGGAAGCGAAGTTGTTGTGATGTTCAGCGGCGGCGGGGCCGATGCGGCGATGGTCAGCGTGAGGCTGACTGATTGGGTTTGGGCGGGGCTGCTGGAGTCGGTGAGCAAAAACGTAAGCGGGGTAGCGTTGGCAGTGGCTGTCGGAGTTCCGGAAATTGCGCCGGTAGATGGATTCAGCGACAGACCGGCGGGCAGTGTGCCGCTGGTCAACGCCCACGTGTAGGGCGTGGTGCCGCCCGTGGCGGCGAGGATTGCGCTATAAGCGGAGCCCACTTGGCCGTTGGGAAGCGAAGTTGTTGTGATGGCGAGCGGAGTACTTGATGTGACTGTCTGAGTAGTGGTGCCTCCGCAGCCGGTGATTGCACAAACTGCAACGAGCACCGCAAGCCGGGCCGGGAGTTCCAGTGACGTGTTCGTTCGAAAAAATGAAGATCGGGAGGCCGTAAAGCTGCGTAGAGAGAATGGAAATCCAGGCATAGGCATACTGCGAACCCTTCTCAGCAAAAAAAATCGAAATACGGGGGAAACCGTGTTACGGAGGGGAAACTGTGCTACAGCATGCAACGCTATGATCTGACAGCGATTATCTATACATGGGATCGATTTGGCAACAGTTCAGTTGCAGAACACGGCCGAGGGGGCGTCAGAGCCGGGGGGACTGACGCAGCGCCAGGCTCGGTGGTTAGATTCTTGGCACTGAAGGACAACCGTTCGCGAGGGTTGGGAATCAACATGGAGACAGGGCTTTTATTTGCCATGATTTAGAGCTGGAGCCGGGTTTCTGTTTTCTCATTTGGCGAAGACATCGAGTTCCGCGGGAACATTCTAATCACTCCGAAACACTCGAACGGAAAACACGACCAGTGCGGCGGCGAAGATGACGATGGCGGCGTTCATATCAATTTCAACGACGCGTTTGCCGACTCGGATGCGGACGGGCGGGATTCCGTTGGGATCGTGCAGGGTTCCTGCGTAAAAGGCGCGGGTGAACACCGCCAGGAGGAAAGCGGCCAGGGGAATTGAAACGAGAATCGCGGCGAGATAAAAGCGCTGGGGCATGGCGGGACCGGCCCACCAAAGGAGGGCGGCTTCGGCTGCGGTGATGAGCGTTTGGGTGAATGTTTGCCATACGACGTGAAAGCGGGCATGGCCCGGCCAGAGCGGGTTGGTCGCGTGGGTGCGGTTGAGATCGATGAAAAGTGGTGCGAGGCCTTGTCCGGCGGCGATAGCGGTGAGGATAGCTCGGGCAAGAAGCGGCGCGGACATTAGAATTTGCGTGACCACTCGCGCGGCCAGCGCTCGACGATGACTTTCTTATCGGTGTAGAACTCGATGGCATCGCGGCCTTGCGCGTGCATCACGCCAAAGAAACTGCCTTTCCAGCCGGAGAAGGGAAAGTAAGCCATGGGCGCGGGCACCCCGATGTTAATGCCGACGTTGCCGGTGGATATGGCATGGCGAAACTTGCGTGCCGATGCGCCGGACGAAGTGAAGATGGAACTGGCATTGCCGTAGGCTGAGCGCTCGATGAGATCGATTGCTTCGTCGACTGAGTCGGCGTGAACGACGGAGAGCACGGGGCCGAAGATCTCTGTTTCCATCAGCGCGCTTGAGGCAGGCAGGCCTTCGAGTACGGTGGGGCCGACGAAGGTGCCGTGGCCACCGTTGGATTGGCCGCGCCCGTCGACGATGGGTTTTGCTCCATCGTTCGCACCCTGGCCGATGAGGGAGATGATGCGATCGCGGCTCGCGGCGGTAATGACAGGCCCCATCTGGGTAGCGGGATCGAGGCCGTTACCTACTTTGAGCGCGTCGGCTACGGAGGCGATCGAGTCGCGAAACCAGCTTTGCGCTTCGCCGACGGTGACCGTGACGGCGACGGCGAGACAGCGCTGGCCCGCGCAACCGAAGGCTGAGTCGGCAATGATCTTCGTGGTCGTTTCGGGATCGGCGTCGGGCAATACAACGACATGATTTTTTGCCCCGCCCTGGCACTGCACTCGCTTGCCGCTGGCGGACCCGCGCGAATAGACGTATTTTGCCACCGGCGTAGAGCCGACGAAACTGACAGCGCGGACCAGCGGGTGATCGAGCAACGCATCGACAGCAGGTTTTCCGCCGTTGACGAGGTTGACGACTCCTGCGGGCAGGTCGGTTTGCTGGATGAGTTCAACGAGGCGGGCGGCGGAGAAGGGCACGCGGTCGCTGGGCTTTAGTACAACTGTGTTTCCCGTAGCGATGGCGTAGGGCAGGAACCAGAGCGGAATCATCAGCGGAAAATTGAAGGGCGTAATGATGGCGGCCACACCCAGCGGCTGGCGTACCATGATTTCGTCGATGCCGGGCGCCACATCTTCGAGCGAGTAGCCCTGCATGAGAACGGGAATGCCGCAGGCGACCTCGACATTTTCGATGCCGCGGCGGAGTTCGCCTTTTGACTCGGCAACTGTCTTTCCGTTTTCGGTGGTCATGATCGCGGCGAGTTCGTCGAGATGCTCTTCAAGCAGTGTCTTGAGCTTGAAGAGAAACTGGACGCGATCAACAGCCGGAGTGGCGCGCCAGGAAGGGAAGGCGGCGTAAGCGGCCTGGACCGCGGCGTCCACTTCTGGTGCGGAACCGGCCGGTGAATGGCCGAGAGGTTCGCCGGTAGCGGGGTTGAGGAGTTCGAGGCCGGCTGGACTTGTGGGTACGGTCCATTTGCCGCCGATGAAATTGAGAACCTCGGGGGAAGTCAGAGTCGCCATAGGAATTTCAATGTAACGCAGAAAGTGCCTCGAAGGCAGCAGGAAACTGAGCCGGAGAGTTTGATATGGTGGACGGGTCTCGTTCCATCTATCCGAGCCCGCGTGCAAATCTAGCCAAAGGAGACAGCTTCCATGCCGTTGACCTCCCGATTCGCCGTTCTGCTTTTCTTGTTCTCGTCCGCGTCGTCGCTGATTGCTCAACAGCCTGCGCCGCAGCCGGCCGCTCAGCCCACTACAGCAGCCGAGGCGCCTAATCGCGACACCAGCTACATCGACGCGCAGGGCGCGGCACACATTACGCGCGTGGTGCCTGTTCCGAAGGATTTGAGTCCCCAGGCACAACTGTCTCTGGGGCGCCCCACACCGGACCAGGGCCCACCGGAATCGCTGGCCGAGCGGCGCAAAATGACGGACGAATATACTGCGCGGGGTCGCGTGGCGTGGACCCGGCTGTGCCCCAACACGCTGGTTGAAGACACCATGGCCGGCGTTCCGGTTCGCATGGTCACGCCGGAAGGCATGCCCGAGAGCAATCGCGACAAGGTACTGCTCGATCTTCATGGGGGCGGATTCAATTCAGATTCAGGCTCCTATACAGAGTCGATTCCGATTGCCGGGTACACAAAGATCAAGGTGGTTGCGGTGCTGTATCGGCTGGCGCCGGAGCATCCGTTTCCAGCGGCGGTGGATGACTCGGTAGCGGTCTACAAAAAATTGCTGAAGAGCTACAAGCCGGAGCACATCGTGATTTACGGGACATCGGCCGGCGCGATTCTCACCGCCGAGGTGGCAGTGAAGCTGAAACAGCTTGGTTTGCCATTGCCCGCGGCACTGGGCATCTTCAGCGGCATGGGCGACTTTGATCGCACGGGTGATTCGCAGGCGATGTATGCGCTGCGCGGACTTTCGGGACATCTCGATCCTCCGAATCCAGAAGAGCACGATAATGCGTATGTGGGCGTGACCGATCCCAAGGACCCGGTGCTCTCGCCGATCTATGCCGATCTGCACGGGTTGCCGCCTACGCTTTTTATCACCAGCGGACGCGATTTGCTGCTGAGCGGCACGGCTAACCTGGAGCGCGCGTATGTAAATGCCGGCGTGGATGCGCGGATGGTGGTGTTTGATGCGTTGCCGCACGCGTTCTGGTACGATCCGCGGCTGCCCGAAGCAATTGAGGCCAATCACATGATGGCCGACTTTTTTGTGAAGCAGTTGGGAAAGTAGCCATCCGGAAAATGCTGACATGCCGCGCGAGGGACGTTTGCCGCGGCATGTCAGAGACTTTTCACCAAACCCTGCAGGCGTTTTGCGGTTCCATCGGCTGGCCGGCTTTGCAACCGAAGGCCTGGCCGAACTCCTGCATGTTTCTTACTACGCCGAGCGTGCGGAATTTCAGGGGCGAATGAGGATCGGTCTGTGCCTCCATGCGCTCCGTTTCCGGACGCAGTTCACCACACCAGTTTTGCCCGAATCCGAGGAAGAACAATTGCACCGGCGTGAATCCATCCTGGGTTTTGCTCAAGTCGATGCTCTTTTGCTTTGCATCGGCGAGAAAGGCAATGTAGGCCAGGCGCAGGCCGCCATTGTCTGCCGTGTTTTCGCCCAGGGTCAGCTTGCCGTTTAGCTTCACTCCGCCGGAAACGCTGAATTGTCCGTACTCGTTGACTTCGCAATCCGTCTTCTCGTTGAATTTCTTCGCGTCTTCTGCGGTCCACCACTCCGACAAATTGCCTTTGCCGTCAAACTTGCGGCCCTGGTCATCAAAGCCATGAGTCAGTTCGTGGCCAACAATGGCGCCGATATGGCCATAGTTGACGGCGTCGGGCGACTTGGGATCGTAGAAAGGCGACTGCAGAATTCCGGCGGGGAAATTGATGTCGTTCATGCTGGGATTGTAATAGGCGTTGATCGTCGGGGGACTCATGCCGAATTCACCACGGTCTACCGGTTTGCCGATCTTATTGAGCTGGCGGTGATTTTCAAACTCTGTGGCGCGCATGGCATTCCCGAGAGCGTCTCCGCGTACCACGTTGAGGTGCGAGTAGTCACGCCACTTGTCTGGATAGCCGATCTTGTTGGCGACGGCGTTCAGTTTCTCTTTGGCTTTGATCTTTGTTTCCGGGCTCATCCATTGCAGCGTGTCGAGGTCCGTGTCCATGGCAGCTTCAATTTCGTGGACCATCTGCAAGGTGGCCGCCTTGCTGGAAGGCGGAAACTCCTGTGCAACGTAAACCTGGCCCAGTGCTTCGCCAAGGGCTGCATCGGTTGCTTCAGCGCATCGCTTCCAGCGCGGCTCCTGCTTCGGCTGGCCGAGCAGGATCGTGCCAAAGAAATTGAAGTTCTCGTGGTCGAGAGCTTCCGGCAAAGCAGTGGACGGCGTTGCGTTGACGAGTTGCCACACGAGATACGTCTTGATCGTGTCCAGATCCGTGGACGCGATCACAGCGTTCATGCCCTTGAAGAAGTCCGGGTAGGTGACGTTCAGCTCTGTGACAGGCGGGGTTCCCGTGTCCGCGAGCAGCGTCTTCCATTCAATTGAAGGCGCAAGTTTCTCGAGATCCTCGACCGAAACCATGTGGTAAATATTGCTTGGATCTCTTCGGGATGTCACATCCAAAGAGACCTTCGCCAACTCGGTTTCAAGCTGCATCACCTTTTGCGCGTCACTGGTGGCCTTGGCATCGGGTTCGCCAATCAATTCGAATGTTTTGGCAACATGCTGCACATATTGATCGCGGAGTTTCTTGTCGGCGTCGCCAGTGCGCAGATAGTAATCGCGCTCCGGCAAGCCGAGCCCTGCCTGATCGATTATGGCAATTTGCTGAGTTGCGTCTTTGAAGTCCTGAAACTCACCCAATCCCAGAAACGCATTGACGTTTGTCAGCTGGAAGTGTGCCAGGAGCGGGGTGAGTTCATCCTTGGTTTTAAGCGCGGCAATGCGATCCAGTTCCGGTTGAAGCGGTTTCAGACCCTCCCGGTTGATGGCGTCGGTGTCGGTGCAGGAGGCGTAAAAGTCGCCAATTTTCTGCTCGTTTGCGGTGCGGTCCGCACCTCCCGTCGCCGCTTTTTCGAGAAGGCTGCGCAGGACGCTCTCGGTTTGATCGAACAGCATGTCGAAGTTCCCGTAGCTGGCGTGGTCAGGGGGCATGGGATGGAGCTTGCTGAAATTGCCGCAGGCGTATTGATAGAAATCCACGCAGGGATCCGCGGTTTTGTCGATGGACGTCAGGTCGAGCCCCGGCGGCGTTGCGGGCGTTGCTGCATTGGTTCCCGCGGCGGTTTGTGCGAACACGGCAAAGCAGGATGAAGCAACGAGGAGCAGCGCGACGGCAATGGGGATTCGGGTGCTTTTCATGATCTCTTCTCCCGGGGACCGAAAGCCGGCATTTACCTGGCACCCAGTGGATGCTCTTTCGGCGAAGGTGAGCGCGATTGAGATTCACAGTGCCCGGAAGCAATCGTTTGGTTACCTGCAGACGGTCCGGCCAGACTGACGACATCGTACACGAGGAACTCACAGTCTAGAGCGATTTTTTGCTGCCAGGCCGGGCTTCTGTGACGTTCTGCATCTGACACGGGTTGAAGCGCGCGGAAAGAGATTCGTTAGCACTTCCTGAATCAGCCGGTGACCGTCAGGACGGGACATTCAGCGTCCGCGATGAGTCGGAAGGCGCCGGAGGTCCGCATTTCGAGTCCGAGGTGAGAAGACTTGAGCAGACCCAATACGAGCAGGTCGATTTTGTGCTCCCGAATGTGTCCGATGATTCTGTCGTGGGCTTTGCCTTCCTCCACGAAGGTGTGCGGGCTGCAGAAATCCCGTGCGTGCGGCGGGACCAACCGGTCGAGAGTGTCGTAGTAGGGTTCCAGCATCTGGGATAACTGTTCAGCGTCATTTTTGGAGTGATCGGGAATGACATTGAGAGTGTCAATCTCTCCGCCGGCTTCTTCGGCAAATGCGAGTGCAAAAGGAGCCGCGTGAGTGCCGGCGGGCGTGAAGTCGGTAGCGAACAGAATGCGGCGGAACGGCAGAGTTCCGGCGGCGATCGGCGGCACCTTGGGGCCGACCGTGAAACATGGCCAACGGCTCGAGCGCAGGATCTTCTCAGCTACGGAGCCAATCACCCCGTGCTCGATGGGACCGGCGCCGTGCGTTCCCAGCACAATCAGTGAAGGTTCGTGTTTGTCAGCCAACGTGGGAATGACCTCATGCGGATTCCCGTCGAGCAAAAAGGGTTCAGTTTTGACCGAGGTCGAACCGAGGGTGTCGGCGACATGGCTGAGGCGTGCCTTCAACTCTTCTCTGTGTTGGCTCGAGGTGCCGTGACGCAACTCGACTTCATGCGCCGCCCGCGACAGGAGAAAGGCGTGGGCGACCAGGAGCGGGGCTGAAAAATAATTTGCAAGGAGCCGGGCGTAGCTCCCGGCATTCTCAGAACAAGCAGAAAAATCAGTTGCAAAAACAATCGAGCTTACGTCGATTGCCGGTCGATCGCCAACCATAGGCACGTAACTACCTCCCTCTCCATCCTAACCGGCAGCCTGGGGATGGCCATCGAGCGGGGAGCTCTGATGTTTCCTGGGAAGTTAGACGCTGGCCGGAATTTCCGTTACAGGGATATGGAGAGAGGAGTTGAAGCGGGAAAACATTTCGAAGGCCGCCGCTACGGCAGTGAGCTCGATGATTTCCTGCGGATCGAAATGTTCGCTGACCGCTTCGAAGGCAGCTTCATTGACCGCGTGGCCGGACTGATGCAGAAGCGCGGCGTAGCGGAAGCCCGCTTTTTCTCTTTCAGTGAAGGGGCCTCTTTCGAAGTTGTCCGGCCTGGAATCGTCCTGGAGGCTGGCGATCTGTCCAAAGGTGGCGCCGCGCTTCTGGGCCAGGATCCTGTGGGCGCTGACGCAATATTCGCAACGATTGAGTAAGGCAACGAAGGTAGCAATCAGTTCTTTGTACCAGCCGGGCAGTGCGCCTTCGCCCATGACAGGCTTGAGGAAGGCAGTGATGCCAAGGGCCAGCGCGGGAACGTTGGCCAGCGCCTTGAACATATTGGGCACGACGCCGCGATCTGCGAGCAACTGATCATAGAGCGCTTCGATTTCGGCAGGGACATGCGCTCGCTCGATGAGCGGAACGCGGGAACCAAGAGGAGAAGCGGTGGTCATAACGCCCCCGAAATCCGTCTCCGCAAGTGTAAATCCATAGCGCCTGGTGTACATTTTTGAATTGAGACCGGCAAACAAGCAGGAATCCCCCATGAAGGGAGAAACGCAACTTGTGCGAATTTTCCTTTTGGAGCATGGGCCTAAGGTGCGATTTGCTGCGACTTTGCAGGAAACCGGTTTGCGGCGACGCGGGCCATGGAGAATCTTCCCGCGACACGTTTGCCTTGCTACTGTTTGGCTTTGCCGTCGTAGCTGTATTCCTCGCCTTTGTGAGCGCAGACTCCGCGCGCATATTGCCTGGAGACGACAATTGTTGGACGAGCAAGGGACGCTGATCGAGATCGTCTCAAATCGTACCGGAGCGGTAGAGCGTGCAATCGCGGCCCCACAACTCACATCCTCGCGGCGGGAGGAACGAACCGCGGCATTGTTTGGTAGCTTGCTCGCTGTCTACGGAAACAACAACAATACTGTCGTATATCGAACGTCGGACGGCACCCGCCTGCTGGCCTTCTTCGGGCGCGCGCTGGCTGGTGACGACCGACTTGGCCTGATCGCCTCAACCAATCGGCACCAGGGATTGACGGTGTACGATGTTGCGGACGGAAAACAGCGGTTAAGCGTTACCCTGGACCAAAACGTGCTTGCCGCGCGATTTGTTCCAAAGCAAAAACAACTTCTCGTACTCACAGCCGCCCAGCATGTGTACCGTCTGAATCTGCCAGATCGAGCGTTTCCAGAGTAGGCCGGAAGATCAGGTCGACAGAAGTGTGGGTTGATGCCTAAGGTGAATTTCGACGATCTTATTCTTCAATAGTCGCCGCAGCCCAGGCTTCCGTTTATTGGTTTCATTCAAAGGTCCTCATGATGGACTAATTGTCCTGATGTGCTGTAGACTCGCTCCCTAAAACGGAACTCCGGGAGGCACAAATTTATGACAACTGGGGAAGTCGTTCCCGCCGGGTTCAGGTCTTTCGAGACAGGACGCAGCGCCTTGATCTTGCTTGTCGTGCAGTTTCTTGTCTCAGTCTTTCTGTTGGCCATTGTCCATCAGACAAGCCGGGTAGGCCTTCATGTGCTTTCTCTGTTTGTCATCACCGCGTTAGGAATCGCGTTCGCCATCATTGTCCTGGGTCTATGGAAAAGGGAGAGGCAGCGCGAAGAGCCTGTTTTCCCGTGGATGCTATTGTTTCTAATTCTGGCGTTGGCCTATCAAACTGTCGATGGGGCAGACATCTACATCAAAACAATTCACGGTGGCGATATGCAGGCGGTCACGATTACAGAGGGCTTTAGTTTCTCTGTACAGACCGTAACGACTGTCGGGTATGGAAATTGGCCTTTCCCGGGGATGAAGGTTGACAACAGGCGTTTGCTGGAACTGCGTCAGTACTCAATTGGTCTGATGATTGTTGGGGCATCCCTATTCACGATTGTGATTGGAATGACGACGACTTGGCTGGTACAGATGTAGGTGACGGAGCCGAATGCCGTCATTCTCGATTCGAATTGTTCTGCTTCCGCAAACCATCACCGAGAGCTTCTTCGAGATCCACGTCGGGTCCACTTGGTTCGTGAAAACATCCCACAAGAAGCGGTCATTCTCAAACATAAAACTGATTGACAAATAATACTCTATAAAATAGAGTACTCTTCACGCTGAAGGATGAGGCCGCGGCAGCGGACACGCTGGATTTCGCAAACGGTTTGAGAAAGGCCAGGTCGATTGAATGCATGTTGACTCGATGACGCACAGCCAGGTTTCCACTCTCCCCCTTGAGATCGATTCGCTGGTCAAACGATTCGACAAGGTGACGGCGGTGGACGGCGTGTCGCTGGAACTGCACGCCGGCGAGTGCCTGGGGTTGCTGGGGCCGAACGGCGCAGGCAAGAGCACGCTGATCCGCAGCATCGTGGGGCGGGTGATTCCCGATGCGGGGCGGGTTGCGGTGTTCGGATCTCCGGCAGCTTCGGCGGAGGCCAGGACAGCGCTGGGGTGGGTTCCGCAGGAACTGGCGCTTTATCCGCGGCTGACGTGCAATGAGAATCTAGGTGCGTTTGGCCGGTACCACGGCCTGTATGGGGAGAAGCTGGCCAAGGCGGTGGCGTGGTGCCTGGATTGGGCCGCGCTGGCAGACCGCTCGAAAGAACTGGCGAAGAACCTCTCCGGCGGAATGAAGCGGCGACTCAATATGGCGGCGGGCATCATCCACCGGCCCAAGGTGGTGCTGATGGATGAGCCGACCGTGGGCGTGGATCCGCAATCGCGCAACCGCATCTTCGAAATGATTGAAGCGCTGCGCGCCGAAGGCACGGCGATCATCTACACGACGCATTACATGGAAGAGGCAGAACGGCTGTGCGATCTCGTGTCGATTATCGACCACGGGCGCATTATCGCGTCGGGCACCGACGAAGAACTGGTGCGCAACGCCTTTGCCTCGCGAAGCCAGGTATTGGCGCGGTTTGACGGACCAGTGAGCAAGATCAGCGCGTGGGCAGAACGGCACGGAGGGCGGCTGGTCGATTCGACGGCTGAGCTCACCATTGAGCATTCAACGCAGATTGCCGGGCTGCTGGACGATGCTGCCAGGGCTGGACTGGCCTTGGTGGATGTTTCGCTGCGGCGGCCGAACCTGGAGTCGGTTTTCCTGAGCCTTACGGGAAGGGAGTTACGCGATTGATTTTCAACATCGTTCGCACCGCTCTGATTGCCCTGCGCCGCGACCGCGCTTCGCTGGCGTTGAGTTTCATTTTGCCCGTGGTCTTCTTTACCATCTTCGCCGTGATCTTTGGAGGCCAGCACGATGCGACGCCCAGGATCAACCTGATCATTGTGGATGAAGACCAGAGCCAGGCATCGCACGATCTTGTGAAAGGCCTCGAACGCGAAAGCTCCCTGGTGATCACCACGCGGCCCGCTTCGAAGAGCAAGACGGCGCCGCAGCTTCCGGAGTACACAGCTGCAACGGCGGAGGCTGCGGCGAAGGCGGGTGACGCGCCGGTAGCGCTGATTATTCCGCGTGGATTTGGCGCGCATCCGATTTCTTTTGGGCCCAAGGCGGAAGGTACTTCGATTCAACTGTTGAACGACGCGAGCGACACGATTGCGCCGCAGATCGTGATGGGCCTGCTGCAGAAGGCTGCAATGACGGCGATGCCCGCGACGATGGCGGAGGAAGGAATCAAGTACACCGACAAATACATTGGCAGGCTCACGCCGGAGCAGCGCAAGGTGATGGACGCGAACCTCGATAAGTTGCGGAAACTTGAGAGCCAGGGTGCGCTGAACGCGGATAGCAGCGGGGGCAGCGGATTCAATGGCGGAATCATCGACGTCACGTCGCGCGCCGTGGTAGGAGAGAACAAGAAGAATCCCATGGTGTCGTTTTATGCGGCCGCGATCGGTGTGATGTTCTTGTTGTTCACGGCGAGCGGTTCGGCCGGGTCGCTGCTGGATGAGGCCGAAAGCGGCACGCTCGACCGGGTGCTGAGTTCGCGCGTGACCATGACTAAACTGCTCGCAGGCAAGGTGGCGTTCAACACGCTGCTGGCATTTACGCAGCTGGCGGTCATGTTTGTATGGGCTTGGGCGGTATTCAAGCTCGACCTGTTCACGCATATTCCCGGAGTTGTGGTGATGGGCCTTTGCACGGCATTTGCGGTGGCGACTTTTGGGATTCTGCTGGCCAGCGCCTGCCATACGCGGGCACAACTGGGCGCGCTGTCGACGCTGCTGATCCTGATAATGTCGTCGGTTGGGGGCAGCATGTTTCCTCGCTTTCTGATGCCGGCTGCGATGCAGAAGGCCGGCTTGTTCACGATTAATGCGTGGGCGATCGACGGGTTCACAAAAGTATTCTGGCGCGATCTGCCGGTGCAGGATCTATGGCAGCAGGTGAGCGTGCTGCTGGCCGTGGGGATTGCCTTGTTCGTGATTGCGCGCCGCATCGCGCGGCGCTGGGAGTGTGCGTGATGACATGCGGAATGACAGGAGGCGCAGTATGGCAGCAAGCATCGAAGAGCAGGAACTGAAATCCCGATTGAACTTGATCGAAAACATGATCTCCGAAGGGCGGAGATCGACGGAGAACTGGGGCTGGATGTTCATTTTCTGGGGCGTGGCCTACTACATCGCCATTGCCTGGGCAACGTGGGGCCATAGCTCACTGGCATGGCCCATCACCATGATTGTGGCTTCGCTGCTGGCGGCAGTGTTGGCCTCGCGCAAAGCGCAGAGGAGCCCCGCAACAACGATGGGCCGGGCCATTGGCGCGGTCTGGATCGGGGTGGGCATTTCCTTGTTCCTCGTGATGATGTCCCTGTCGATCAGCGGACGATATGAGCCGCATGTGTTCATCGCGATTATCGGCGCGATGCTGGGCGCGGCGAATGCGACGTCAAGCATCATTCTTAAATGGAAGATGCAGTTTGGGTGTGCGGTGGTGTGGTGGGCGGCTGCGATAGTGGGCTGCTTTGGCACGGAAAATCAAGGTTCGATCGCATTTCTGGGAGCGCTTTTTGTTTGCCAGATTCTATTCGGGATTTATGGAATGATTTTGAAATCGAATAAGCGCAGCGCACGCCAACGCCCAGAGGGCGCGGCCCATGCCTGAGTTACCGGAGCTGAATCCCGTGATTCACGGGAAGCTGCGTCTGGCGTTGCTTTCTTTGCTGTCGGGCGTGGAAAAGGCGGAGTTCACGTGGCTGCGGGCGAAGACCGGCTCGACAGACGGCAACCTTGGGGCGCAGTTGTTGAAGCTCGAAGAAGCAGGATATGTTGCAGTGGAAAAGAAGTTTGTGCAGCGCAAGCCGCAGACTCTTTATCGCATGACTGATCAAGGCCGCGAGGCCCTGACCGGGTATGTGCGGGCACTGAAACAGTTGCTGGGCGCGGCGATCGAGGCGTGATGGGGAAGACAGTGGTCAGTGAACAGTGATCAGTGATCAGAGGCAGCGAGAGAGGTGCGGACGCGCTGCATGATGCCGAGGTAATACGCCAGGTTGTGAATTGAATTGAGTGTCCCGGCCAGCGGCTCGCCGCATTGCATGAGATGGCGCAGATAAGCGCGCGAGTAGCGGCGGCAGACCATGCACGCGCAGCCGGGATCGGGTGGGTTCTGGTCTTCTGCGTACTTCTTGTTCTTGATGTTCATGCGGCCTTCGCTGGTGAAGAGCAGGCCGTGACGGGCGGCGCGCGTGGGGAGCACGCAATCCATCATGTCGACGCCGAGGCGGGCATACTGCTCAATCTCGTCCGGGTAGCCAACCCCCATCACGTAGCGGGGTTTGTCGGTGGGTAAGAGCGGCAGGACTTCGGCAATCATCTCAAGAGTGAGATGGCGGGGCTCGCCAACGCTGAGACCGCCAATGGCGTAGCCGTCGAAATCCATTTCAACGAGGCGCTCCGCGGATTCGCGGCGCAGGTCGACATAAGTACCTCCTTGAACGATGCCGAAGAGACTTTGTGTGCGGCCTTGCAACTCGTCATGCCACGCCACTTCATTCTGATGAGCGCGAAAGTGGTGGAGCGAGCGCCGTGCCCAGCCCATGGTGAGCCGCAGGCTTTCTTCGGCGCGTGCGCGGTCGGCTGGATATTCAGTGCACTCATCGAAGGCCATGGCGATGTCGGCGCCGAGCGCAATTTGAACATCCATGGAATGTTCGGGAGTAAAAAAGTGCAAACTCCCGTCGAGGTGCGAACGGAAGCGGACACCTTCGTCGGTGACCTTGCGCAATTGTGTGAGGCTGTAGACCTGAAATCCACCGGAATCGGTGAGCAACGCACGGGGCCAGCTCATGAAGCGATGCAGACCGCCGATGCGGCGGATGCTCTCGTGGCCGGGTCGCAGGTAGAGATGGTAGGTGTTGCCGAGGATGATCTGCGCATTAAGGGATTCGAGCACGTCCTGCGGGACGGCCTTGACGGTGCCGGCCGTGCCGACGGGCATGAAAACGGGCGTCTCGACGGTTTGATGAGACAGATGAAGCTGGCCGCGACGGCCGCCCGCAGGTGTTTCCGCCTGAATCTGAAATTGGAGGCTCACCAGAGGATTCTAACGGTCGTGGAAGACGGAGGCCGGATGTTTGGCAGGTGAGGAGACCGAGGACGGTGAGGCCTTCGTGTCTATTGGGCAGACTCGCCGAGACGGAAGAGAAAGCCAATTCGTGCCGTCCGTGGAGACGCGAGAGTGGTGGTGGGCGTCTTGCCCACTTCAATGTCGCGGTCGAAGAGGTTGTCGCCATCGGCAAAGAGTTGCATGCGTTTGCCGAAATCATGCGAGGCGTATGCATCGAGGCGGAAGAAGCCGTGGAGGAGGTACGTGTTGGCGTCGTCGTCATACTGGCGACCACTGAGGCGCGATTGCAGACTCAGCGTGCCAAAACGAGGGCGAAATGCGCGCAGGTTGAGCGACGCCATATTGCGGGCGACTTCGGGAATCCAGTTGCCGAGGTCCTGAGTGCCTTTGGATACGGTGGCGTGGGCGTACTGGTATCCGCCATCGACGGAGAGCCACCGCTGCGGCGCGAGTTCAAAGTCAACGGCCACACCGCGGCTCTCGATCTGGCCAAGGTTTTCGCGCATCAGCAGGATGGGGGACGAAGTGGGATTGATGGTGAGGGCGGCGATAGGGCGGTTGACCTGGGTGAGGAAGTAGCTGGTGCGGATGGTTCCCCAGTGCCACTCCGAGGCGAGACCGGTTTCCCAACCGGTGGCGCGTTCGCTGAGCAGGTTGAAGTTTGGCTTGGTGAGCATGTTGCCCACCTGGGTGGTGCGGTAAAGCTCGTTGGGCGAGGGCGCGCGAAAGGCTCGGAAGCCCGAAGCCGAGACCGCCCAATGCTCAAGAAACTTGCGCGAGATACCCATGCGTGGATCGAAGACATGCTGGCTGAACTGCGAAGGCTGGGGCGGAGAGGTGTTCCACGCGGTTCCGTTCCAGAGGAGTTGTTGGCCGTCGTAGTTCTGGAACCAATCCATGCGCGTAGAAGCGGTAAGTGTCCATTGTCTGTGGAGCCACATCGCCTCACCGTATGCACCCGTGTCGCGCTGGTGATCGTGCAGGTTGGTGAGCGCGGCCGTTGCTCCGTAGGTTTGCTCGCGGTCCCACACGCGCACATCGTGGCTATCGGCGCCGGCGACAAAGAGCAGGCCCGCGCCGAGCGGCTGACTCCAATGGGCGACCGCGCCGAGTTCGTTCTCGGGCGAGAGGGAAAAGCGCGTGGGCGATTCACCGCAACGATAGGTGCAAGTGGGGTCGGCGGCGGTTGGAGTATTGGTGATGTTGGAGAAGACCTGGCGGAAGTGCTCGGTTGATCCATAGAGGCGCGCGACCAGGGTGCCGTCGTGCGGGCCCTGCCAGTCGGCTCCGGTTGCGTAGCGCCACATACGGGTGCCGTTGGTCTGGTCGGGAGTGCCGTTGCTGCGCGCATCGTTATAACCGCTGCCGCGTGCCATGAGGCGCAGCGAGCCGCGTTCGTGCTGGGCAAGAAGCACGCCGTTTTGACTATGAACGTTGCTCGCGATGTCGACGGGGCCGCGCTGCCAGGGAGCTTCCTGGATGTAGCCATCGGTGGCGATAAGGCCGCCCGCGGCCAGCACGCCCCACGGGCCGCGCGTGGCCTGAAGGCGCAGAGCGTTGTCGTAGGTGCCTTCGGATCCGCCGGTGCTCTTCAATTCGGCGAAGTTGGAGGTGGGCCGCACCGGAATGAGATTGACGACGCCGCCGATGGCGCTCGATCCGTAGAGATCGCTGGCGCCGCCGCGCACCAGTTCAACACTCTTTAACGACAGCTCCGGCTGTTCCTGCCATCGGATCCAACCGGCAAAGGGATCGTTGAGCGGCACATCGTCTTCAGTGATCAAGGTCCGGCTCGCGGCGGTGGACCCGAGCCCGCGCAGGCTGAGCCCCTGCGAAGAAGGGTTGGCGACGAGGGAACTGGAACGCCGGAAGAGCTGAACTCCCGGAAGCTGGCGCAGTTTGTCATCAAGGGTAACGGCGGCAGTGGAATTCAATGCAGATTCAGACAGAATCCTTGTTGTGACGGGGCTCTCAAGCATGCCAAGCGGTGTGCGGTAGGCGGTTACGGTGACTTCTTCGGCGTTGCCTGCGGGGTCGAGATGGAGGGTGGTGTCGCCGTCGACCGTCAACGATTTCGGCGTAAATCCCTGGGCCGTCACGCGCAGGCGGCAGGGAGATGCGCAGGAAATCGTGAGGCGGCCGGCCGCATCGGTGCGTCCCAGCAGTTGACCTGCGGGATCGCTGATGGTGGCACCCGGCAGCGCCGCGCTCCGGCTGTCCTCGACCGTGAGCGTGACCGGGGCAGCGGATTGTGCGTCAAGCAGAACCGGAGCGCGTATCGCCCCGATCAGCGCCAGCACGCCAATCATCATTGTGCAACTTGAACACCGCATGAGATTTGCTTTCGGAAGCGGGGAATTGGGCCTTTAGTAATTGTGACATGGTTCTCCCGCTCCTGGGGTCAGCAATCTGCGGGGCGATCTCAACCAACGGGACCAGGACAAAAGCGCGATCGGCGAGCCGCGGGTGAGGAATCTCAAGGCCCGGCTCGCGGACGATGAGCTGGTTGAAGAGCAAAATGTCGAGATCCAGCGTGCGGGGCTCATTGACGACGCCTGCGGTGCGGTCCCGGCCAAAATCCTTTTCGATGGACATGAGGCTGCGAAGCAACTCGTGGGGCGCAAGCTCTGTTTGCAATGCGACGACTGCGTTGACGAACCTTGGCTGGTCAGCGAATCCCACCGGCTCGGTGCTGTAGAGCGAAGACTGCGCGGCAATGCGGCCAAGGGATTGAAGGCGCAGAGCGGCGGCGACGAATGTCAACTCCGGAGGGCCGGCCCAACTGGCGAGGTTGCCGCCCATTCCGATGTAAGCCGTTTGCATCTACTTCAGGGTATCGCGCAGGGGAGATCCATCCATGTACGCGTCATGTACGCAGGATGCCGTATGCGGCAACCAGCAGAACCGAGGAAGCAGAGACCGCGCCGACCGCGACGGGAATGTGGCCGAAGAGCCACCCTGCAAGCACGGCGGACAAGAAGTAGGCAGCGACGATGGAGGCTTGCAGGATCAGGCGTTCTTCGAACTGGAGTTTTTCTCCGGCGGGTTTGCGCTTCTCCAGCGTGACGAGACGGACGATGCCGGTCAACAAGGTGGTCCATGTGCCAGTGATGTAGGTGGTGACAATGCCGGGAACCTTGAGGCGTAACATGGTTCCGCTCTGGATACCGATGGCCACAGCGACGACGCAAAGGATGGAGTTCAATTCCGGCGAAGCAGCTCGGCCATTCACTTGCAACCCATGACCGTGGAGCGCGGCCCATGCGGCTTCGGCGCCTGCCAACAGGATCGCCTCGATGAGCAGTGTCCGCGAGACAGTCTTGGACCAGATGCTGCCCTCGGCAACGTTCCTTGTGAGAAATCCGGCAATAACGACTCCGATGGCGTAGCTGGCGAGAGAGAGCAACGGATGAAACATCGCGCCGCGGGACTGAAAGACTGCCAGTCCGATCAGGACGGTATTCCCGGTCATATTGGCGACGAATGCATGGCCGAGGCCGAAAAAGCTCCAGCCATCGGCGGAGCCCGCGGACACGGCGAGCAGCATGAGCAATGCATCGCGTTCCGCAGGGCGTATCCGGGGCGCGTCCATGGTGGGTGAGATGCGCCAGTCGGGATATGGATACCGGCTGCCGGGCAGGCGCGCACAGCGCAATTTTGCCGATTCGAATTGTGGGTTTGCTAGAACCGATCTCGTAAATAGTTTTGTAAAGGGGCACCAACTGGCTTTGTAAAAGGGCACCGACTGGCTTGTAAAAGGGGACTAGAACCCATCTCACAAATGGCTTTGTAAAAGGGCACGACTTTAGTCGTGCCGCAAACGTCGCGTAAATCGCTGGGCTTTAGCCCCTGAGGGATGCTCCCTCGCTCGTCGAGCAACATTTATGCAACCAGTTCTAATCCTCGCGCAAGGCTTGCATGGGCTCGATTGAGGCTGCTTTGTGCGCAGGAACAAAAGCTGCGGTCAAGCCGATCAATGAGAGCGCCAAAGCGACAGCCCCATAGGTCCACAGATCCACCGGCTGAACCTCGTACAGGAAGCTTTTGACCAGCCGTCCCGACGCAAACGCCAGAGCAAGACCAACACAGAGCCCCGCGCCCACGAGGATGGAACCCTGCCGCAGGACCAGCTTTGCGACGCTCTGGCGAGTTGCACCGAGCGCCATACGCACCCCGATGTCACGACGCCGGTAACTCACCAACTGCGACAAAACGCCATAGAGCCCGGCAAACACCATGGCAATGGCGAGCCCTGCAAACGAGCTCACGAGATAGAGCCCCAGGCGCTGGCTGAAGGTTTTCTGCTCGACGGTCTCCTGCATGGTTTGAAAATTATCCAGCGCGAAACCTGGAGCGGCCTGTTGAAAGACGGAACGCATCACCGATGCCACAGGGATGCTGCCATGCGTCTTGACGACAAAGCTGACCACAGTTTTCAAAAGCGCCTGATAAAACAGGGACGTGGTCGGAACTTGTTGCTGCGGCAACAGAATGAGCGGTTGCACATCGCCGCCAATGCTCCGGTCCACCTGGTCGCCCAAAACGCCGACGATGGTGTAGGGCTTGATCATGCCGGTGTCTTTGCCGCCGAGGTTGACCTGCTTTCCGATGGGGTCCTGGCCGACGAAGTACTTTCTGGCCAGAGACTCATTGATTGCCACCACGAACGGCGCGGTCGACACATCTCCATCGCCGATCATGCGCCCGCGGATGACCGGGGTGCCCAGGGTTCTGGCGTAGTCTCCACTGACAGCATTGACGCGTGCTTCCGGCTTATTGGCTGGATCTTTCGGTTGGCCGAGGATATCAAAGCTTGAATTGATATACGTGCCCCCTAGCGGCGGGGAAGTGGCGAGCGCGGCGCTTTCCACGCCCGGCACCCGGCGGATGCGGTCGAGCACGGGCTGATAAATCAGGGCCGCCACTGAAACCGGCGCATTCAGCGTGTCTTGTGAAACCATCATTCCGGAAAAACCGGCCGCATCGGCAGGCATTGCGGAGAACGTGGTGAGGTGCTCTGTCATGAAGCCAAGCCGCGCCTGTTCAAGGTTCCAAAGAGTGTGAAACAGCAGGCCGGTTCCTACCAACAGCAGCGTCGAAAGCGCGACCTCGCCGGCAACCAGACTTCCGCTCAGCTTTCCGCTCACTGAACGGGAGCCGATGCCGCGCGAAGCGGTCTGCAGTGCCGTCTGCGGATTGGCGCGTGCCACCAGCAACGCGGGCAACAGCGATGAAAGCACCGTAGTCAGAATCGCAATGCCAGCCAGTACCAGCACCACGGTCCAGTGAATCGCAATCGAATCGGCGCGGGGGATGGTCCCGTCGGGCAGCTTGCGAATGGCCTGCATGGCCAGTTGGGCAAACACCACGCCTGCCATGCAACCGAACAGGCTCAGCGCCATTCCTTCCAACAGCATTTGCCGCATCAGGCGAAACCGCCCCGCGCCCAGCGCTGCCCGCACTGCGAACTCCTGCCGGCGACCGAGGCAACGCGCGATAAGCAAATTGGATACATTGGCGCAGGCGATCAAGAGCACCAGGGCCAAGGCGCAGAAAAGCGCATAGAGAACCGGCCGCACTGGCCCCGTGAGCACCTCCTGGTAAGGCGCGGCGCGAAAGGTCGTGGCGTTGTCGTCCTTTGTTTTGGGAATATGCGCCGCGATTGCGTTGAGCTCTAGCTGAGCCTGCCGGATGCTTACCCCTTCGCGAAGATCGCCCACGACGCCAAAAAAGTGATAACCACGATCCTGCAGCATTTCGGTGGTCGGCTGCAACGGGAGCCACACGCCTTTCTGCAGATCAGGCCCTATTTCTTCAGGGAAGTGGAAGCTGCTGCGCATCACGCCAACTACAGTGCGAGCGGTGCCGCTAATTTTCACCGTCTTTCCCACGATGTTGGGATCGGCGTGAAAACTCTGTCTCCACAAGCCTTCCGACAGCAGCACGGCCGCCGGACCTCCCGGTCTGACCTTCCGCCTGGCTAAAGGTACGGCCAAGCAACGGGTGCGCGCCGAGCATTGAAAACAGGTTGGTCGTCACCCGCGGCGCGACCACGCTTTGTGAGCCATCCCGGCTCTCCAGAACGGTCACGTCTTCCGAATAGCCCGCAGCATCCGTAAGCAGCTTCGACTGCGCGCGGATGTCGCGATAGTTCAACCAAGAGGTGGTACCGAATCCCGGCGTGTCGCCGCCGGGTCCGATGTAAATCAAGCGGTTTGCATTTGCATAAGGCAGAGGCCGCAGAAGCACATTCTCAATCACGGTAAAAATCGCGGTGTTTGCACCCACGCCAAGAGCCAGCGTGAAAATGGCGAGCAGCGCCAATCCTGGATTCTTTCTCAGTTGCCGCAAGGCAAATCGCAAGTCGTAGAACAGCATCTGCATTTCTGACCTCCAGGGGCGCGACCGTGGGGATATAATCGCAATCCGTTCGCCATTACGGTCACAGGCTAACATCTCTATTCTCAAGCGCCTCCTTGGGTTTCTGCAATTCGAGAGCTGGTTGCACCTGTCCGAAATTGTGAGGGCCTGCTCGAAGGCAAACAGCAATCTCGCGCCCGGGAAGCAGGCTTGAATGCGGCCTCCAGGGTTCGCTCCCCGGCGCTTTCTGGTAGCATCCTTTTCGGAGAACTTTTCAGGATGGACGCACTCAACGGCGCGGGCCTCGGCGCCCGACGCAATGAAGACATCGCACTCGATCTGCTGAAATTTGTGGCCGCCACAGCCGGCGTGGGTCGCCCCGCCGTGGCCTCCACCGGCTTCAGCGGCGCTACCGCGCCCAAGCCGGAGGAGCACGTGACCCAGCTGCTGGAACTCTATAGCCGCTGCCTGAAAGCCGTGGAAGGCAAAGGCGGACAGGAGCAGCGAATAGCCGGCGGATCCATTTTGCGCGTTGCCGTTGCCGGGGCCGGCGCCTTTGGCCGCAACCATCTCCGCGTCTATCGCGAACTGGAGACTGCAGGCGCTAGGTGTCGCGCTGGTTGCGGCCGTCGAGCCCGACGCAGCGCGTGCCGCCGAGGTCGCCGAGAAGTACGCGATTCCTGTTTTCGCGACGATCGACGAGTTGCTGCGCGGCCGGCCTCAAGATCGACGCGGCCAGCGTCGCCGTTCCCACCGTGCATCATCACGCGGTGGCTTCGGCCCTGCTCGATGCGGGCCTCGATCTGCTGGTTGAGAAGCCGCTCGCGGCAACCCTGGCCGAAGCCGACGATCTGATCGCGCTGGCCGACAAAAGCAAAGCGCATTCTGCAGCCCGGCCATCTGGAGCGCTTCAATCCCGCGGTGCTGGCGGTGCAGCCGAAACTGCGCCGGCCCATGTTCTTTGAGGCGCACCGGCTCTCGGTGTTCACGCCGCGCGTCGCTCGATGTGGACGTGGTGCTGGACCTGATGATTCACGATCTCGACATCGTGCTCACCTTTGCCAACTCGCCGGTGCGCGAGGTGCGCGCGGTCGGCCTGCCGATTCTCTCGCCGAAGGTGGACATCGCCAATGTGCGCGTGGAGTTTGAGTCGGGCTGCGTGGCCAATTTCACGGCTTCGCGCGTGTCCACGGAGCGGGTGCGCAAGCTGCGCTTCTTTGAGCCGCGCCAGTATGTTTCGATCGATTACGCACGGCGCGATGTGCTGGTGATCCGGCTGGATGGCAGTGTGCCGGCGGAGATCGCGGCCGCCATCGCAGAGGGACGGATGAATCCGGCGGCGTTGGCCCAACTTGCGGCCGCGGGCGCGGGACCCGGTCCTGGCTTGTCATTCGTGAAGCCGCAAGTTTCGCCGGGCGAGCCGCTGCGGCTGGAGATTGAGTCCTTTCTCGACTCGGTGCGGACGCGCCGCGAGCCGCGCGTGACGGCGCGCCAGGGCCGCGATGCGCTGGCGCTGGCGCTCGAGATTCAGGCATCGATGGCAGCCCATGCCGAACGCGCCGGGCTGCAGGATTTCTTCGAAGCCGGCGCGTAACCACCCGCGGCGGGCCACCTGCGGTGGGGCCAACTTCTTCGCGCACGTCAGGCAATTCCCAGTTCGCGGTTCACAAATCCTACGATGTACTTCCACACCAGGTAGTAGCCCGCGAGGACGCATAGAAAGAACGGCCCGAGCAGCGCATACGGAATATGAAGCGCCTGGAACCATGTGACTCCGCTGGACCCCAGTGCCAGGATGCCCAGGCTGCATGCCACGAGCCCTCCCGTCGGCGCACCGACGATCGGCAATATCGCGCCGTGCAGACCGATCGGCAGATGAGTGCGCATGTGGGAGGCGAGCCAAAGCATATTCCACAGCCCAAACAGCGACGGCACCAGCGCCATGGGAAAGATGATGCCCCGCTCGATGGGAATCGGAATCTGCAGTACCAGCCGGAAGACGATGAACCCGGCCAATAGAAAAGGCAGCACGATAGTGGGCACAAATGCGCCAGCCAGAAACGCGCGTAGATACGGATGCATGTTCATGGAAATCTCACTTTCTGCGGGCAAAAGCCCGCGAGTTCACAGGTAGTAGAGAAGCACGGGAATCCACGCCGGAACGAAAACGAGGAAGGCCACCAGGCCGCCGGCCAATGCGCAGTCGAACCACATCCATGGGAGGGACCGCACGGACTCATGGTTAAGGCGGCGTAGAAACGCGGGCCACAGGTCGCGAGTGGGTTCTGCGCCTGCCATCGGCGGGAGAGCCTGCTTGAGCAGTTGCTTGATGCGGTCTTCATCATGTGCGTTCACGGTGTGATCCCCTGTTTTTCCAGATCTCTTCTGAGTAAGCGTAGTGCGCGAAAGACGCGCACCTTGACAGCCGCGACAGAGATGTTAAGCGCTTCCGCGACTTCTTTGTGCGGGAGTTCTTCAACTACGGCGAGCACGGCGGCAATGCGCAGTTTCGGCGGCAGATGCGTGAAAGCTATTTCGATCTTGCTGAGGATATCGGCTGAAACGGCTGGGTCGGCCACGGCCGAGGCCGGCAGGTCAGCAGGCAAAGCAATTTCGTGACGCTGCGCACGAAGCCAATCGAACGCCGCGTGCGTGGCGATGGTGCGGGCCCACGCTTCGAATCCGCGGGTTGGGTCAAAGCGGGCGTGAGCCCTGTAAATGCGCCAGAAGGTTTCCACGGTCAGGTCCTCTGCTGCCGCGGAATTGCGCACAATGCGCAAAATCCAGAAATACACGGCACGCTGATGCTGGCGGAAGAGCGTTTCGAACGCGGCCTCGAAGGATTCGGCGCGGCCTTGCCGGAAGTCGTCCAGGACGCTGGTGGCACCGTCCGGCATCGCTTCTTCCTCCTTCTGATTGGTCTTACTCAACCTGTAGCAGAAAGGTTACATGCAAACGGTTGAGAACGGTTTAGAGCCAGGTTGTCGAAGAGTCGCGCGCGTTGTCCGGGGTGAGCGCGAATGCGAACATAAAGCGATTTTCCAAACGGTGGAAACGGCTCGAGGCGCTTGACATGGCTGGCCGTCGGCAGTAACGTTGGCAGCCGAAGGGCAGGCCAGAATTCTGCTGCGTTGAATGCGCGCAACACTTCGACTTGCCGGTGAGGGTGCGATGAAAAGCCTTGGATTGCGGGTGGTGACGGCAGCATTGATCTGTTTCGGCCTGACATGGACGGCCATAGGCCAAGAGACGCAGAAGCCCGGTGAGCAAAAGCCGACATATTTGGATACGAGCCTGCCTCCGGAACAGCGCGCGGCGGACCTGGTACACCAGATGACGCTCGAAGAGAAGGCAAGCCAACTGGTAAACCAGGCCCGGGCCATCCCACGGCTGAATGTGCCGGCCTACGATTGGTGGAGCGAAGCGTTGCACGGCGTAATGGTGGACGGGACGACGGAGTTCCCTGAGCCCATCGGGCTGGGCGCGACGTTCGATCCGGCGACGATTCACGAGATGGCCATCGACATCAGCATTGAAGCGCGCATCAAGCACGAGCAGTGGGTGAAAGCCAATGGCGGGTACAGCAGGATTTTTCAAGGGCTCGACTTCTGGGCGCCGAACATCAACATCTTCCGCGACCCGCGCTGGGGCCGCGGGCAGGAGACCTACGGCGAAGATCCTTACCTCACGGGGCGTATGGCGGTCGCGTTTGTTACCGGCATGCAGGGCGACGATCCCCATTACTTCCGCGTGATTTCAACGCCCAAACACTATGCCGTGCACAGCGGGCCGGAGCCCACGCGTCATATCGCCGACGTGGATGTGAGCAAGCATGACGAGATGGATACGTATCTGCCCGCGTTTCGCGCCGCGGTCACCGAGGGCAAAGCGGACTCGGTGATGTGCGCCTACAACGGCATCAAGGGGCAGCCCGCATGCGCGAATCAGTTTCTGCTGGAGGATCAGCTTCGTGGCAAGTGGGACTTCAAGGGCTACGTGGTGTCGGACTGCGGCGCGGTGCGCGATATTTTCGAAGGCCACCGCTACGAGCCGACGCAGGCCCAGGCCTCGGCGATCAGCCTGCAGCGCGGCATGGATAACGAGTGCATCGACGGAACCAGCGCAGTGACCGGCGACTTCGACTACAAGCCTTATCTCGATGCGGTGAGCGAAGGCTATCTGAAAGAAGCCGACATCGACCGCGCGCTGATTCGGCTCTTCACCGCGCGGATGAAGCTGGGCATGTTCGATCCGCCGGATATGGTGCCCTACTCGAAGATCGACGAGAGCGAATTGAACAGCGCGGCCCATCGCGCGTTGGCACTGAAGCTGGCGAATGAGTCGATGGTGCTGCTGAAGAACGACGGCGTGCTGCCACTGAAGACCTCGGGCATCAAGATTGCAGTGGTTGGTCCGCTGGCCGATCAGACGCGCGTTCTGCTGGGCAACTATAACGGCATTCCCACACACACGGTTTCGATTCTGGAAGGCATGAAAAAGGAGTTTCCCGGCGCCGCGATCAACTATGTCGAGGGCACGCAGTTCCTGAGCAAGGAGGCATCGCCGGTGCCTGACGCGCTGTTGAGCGTCGATGGCAAGCCGGGCGCGACGGAGACTTTTACGCAACGGGACTTGACGACGGACGAGCGAAAAAAGCCGACGGTGCTTGCCGCGCGAGTTGTGCCGGGCATTGACGCCGCCGCCGAACCGCTGCCGCCCGAGGTTGCAAGCAAAAAGACGCTGGCGATTCGCTGGGAGACGACGCTGACGCCGCAGGAAACGGGCGATTTCAATATGGGCGTGCGCGGAGATGGATTCTTCCGCCTTTCAGTGGGTGGGCAGGAAGTGGCTTCAGCGTGGAACACGAGCGGAGTTGAAACCAAGCTGGGTCGCGTTCACCTCGAGGCGGGCAAGCCCGTTCAGGTAGAAGTGACCTATGGGCAGGGCACCAAGCCTGTGGCTAAAGCGGTGCTTGTGTGGCAGAAGCTTGACCTGACACCGCAGCCCGAGGCACTTAAAGCAGCGAGAAACGCGGATGTTGTAGTTGCGGTAGTGGGAATCACAAGCGAGCTTGAAGGCGAAGAGATGAAGGTGACGGTGCCGGGATTCAGCGGCGGCGACCGCACCAGCCTGGATCTGCCCAAGCCTGAAGAGGATTTGCTGAAGCTGCTTGGGACGGCGGGCAAGCCTTTGGTGGTGGTGCTGACCAACGGCAGTGCACTTGCCGTGAATTGGGCAAACGAACATGCGAATGCAATTCTCGATGCATGGTACCCCGGCGAGGAGGGCGGCGAAGCGGTGGCGCAGACGCTTGCCGGAGCGAACAACCCCGGCGGGAAACTACCAGTCACGTTCTATACGGACGTCAGTCAACTTCCTAACTTTGAAGATTACTCAATGAAAGGGCGCACTTATCGCTACTTTGAAGGACAACCGCTCTATCCATTTGGTTATGGATTGAGTTATACGACTTTCTCGTTCAGCGGACTTACAGTGCCCAACGAAGCGGTGAACGCGGGAGATCCGGTCAGCATCGAAGTCACGGTGAAGAATACGGGACAACGGGCGGGAGATGAAGTCGCAGAGCTCTATCTGAGTTTCCCGAACCAGCCCGGCGCGCCGTTGCGTGCACTGCGGGCATTTCAGCGGGTTCATCTTGATCCGGGCGGCACGCAGCATGTGAAGTTCGAACTGAAGCCGCGCGACCTGAGCATCGTATCGGATACGGGTGAGCCCATGATTGTGGAAGGCGACTACACGGTCACAGTGGGCGGTGGACAGCCAGGGACATCGGCGCAGGTGGTCACGAAAAAGTTCCACATGGACGGGATGAAGACGCTGCCTGAGTAACTTCAGGAGGGAAGAAACAAGGGCGCTTCCGCAGGTCGGAAGCGCCCTTTCTTATAGGTCGAGTTATTGAGTCGGGAGATTTGCGGGCTCGGCCATGATTTGGAGCATCTTCAGATAGACCGCATTGGTCCAGCCGAAGCCGATTTCATTGGTGGTGTAGCCGGCGCTGACATGCACGTTGGCGTTGCCCTCGACTACGTTGTACTTCTCGCGAATGGTTCCGTCCCTGGCAAACCCTGTGTCCACCGTGTCATTCCATTTGCGGGCGATACGTTGCGCATCGGCGCGGTAGCCTGCGTCATCGAGACCGTCATCGGCTATCCAGTTGGTGGGTGCCCATCCGAAAGGCTCGTCCCACTGCATACCGCTGTTGAAGTTACTCATGGATAACCCGCCAGTGCGTTCGAATAAGTTGAGTTTGGCGACCATCTGCTTCGCTTCTTCCCGGGCTGCGACTCCGGCCCATAACGGATACAGCGAAGTGATATAGGCATAACTCGATGGCTTGCGGCGCATGAAATCGAAGTCCGCAAAAACTCCACCCCTGGCCTGCCATAGATAGCGATGGATGTCGATGTTGCGAGCCTGGGCTCGATGACCCCAACGCTGGGCCTCTGCAGGCTTGCCGAGCAAGAGAGCAAGGTGCTCAAGGTCGCGCTCATAGCGATAGAGCAAACTGTTCAGGTCGACCGGGGCGTAGTGATGAGTAGCTCCGTCAAACGGTTCCCAGCGAAAGCTTGGGTCGAATCCGGACTCGCGCATGGCGCGGTCGCCAAGATAGAAATCGCGCGTGAGACGGTAACCCCCGAACCATGCGCGCATGCACACCTTGCTTGCGTTTACATCGCAGCTTGTCTGCTTGAGGCGCGCGGCCTCTGCGGCATCGGGATGTTCGGCGCCTTTGACGAGAAAGCCGTCGCCTCCCTGGTGTGGATTCGCAACGATCCAGCGAATAACATCGGAGTAATAGGTGCTGTCATCGGCCATCTCCGGCACCGGGCCGCTTCCATAATCGAAATAGCGCGCAAGTCTGGTTGTGCCCGCGAGATGTTCCGGCCTGATCCATGTGGAGTAGTCTTTCTCAGCCAGCGTGTAACCGCGCTCAAGCCAGGCCCGAGCCGCTGCGCGCCCTTGTGGAGTAGCGGGGAAGCTGGCGGGGTTCTCATACACGGCGCGAATCATTGAAGTAAGAAACGGCGGCTGCGAGCGGGTGAGATAGTAAGTGCGGTTGGCGTTCAATACACCGCCATAATGCTCGATCTCAAAAAAGAAGTTATCCACCATACCTTTGGCGAGGGCTTCGTGGTGATCCGCCTCAAGACCAAGAATGATGAAGTAACTATCCCATCCGTACATCTCGTTAAAGCGGCCGCCGGGCACGACATAAGGGTTTGGCAGATAGAGCAATCCCTCCGCGGGTAACTCTTCGGGGTGCATTTCGCCGATCTTCTCGATGCGACGAGGCAATGTCATTACCCTGACGTGGCACTTTTGTTCGAGGGCTGTCACTTCAGGGGGCGCGGGCAATTCGGCAGGCATGTAGAGAACCGGATTCGCGGTGACTTTGACGTCGACCAGCGAGTGGCAATCGGTCATTGAGCGGGTGAGAGTGTCCCACGCCGAATGAATGTAACTGAGTGTGGCCTCGGAACTGGGGACGGTGTTGGGCGCGGGGCTCACGGCTGCGGTCTGGGCATCCTGGGCTTGCGCGTTGGAGATCTGGAATGCGGCGAATGCAAGAACAAACAAGCGAAACAGTTTCATGGGAACTCCGGTTTTTCACCGTGAATTTCTTGGAGTGTAACGCAATGCAGGCATCGTGCGCCTCTTCAATCTGCAATCGGCGGGAACACTTCACGTGCGCGTGGTGTCTACACAAGCACAGTGGCACCGAATGGGGTGAACGGAAAATCGGGATCGCCGGCGACAGGTTGTTGTCGCTGGGGTCGAGCGCCTTGAATCCCGCTCCCCGCGCAACCCGCGCGCAGAGCGGACAGGCACTCTTGCGCTCGCGGCAACCTTCTCCGCCTCCCAGTCGGCGCGGCTGAATCGAGCACACGGGAGGCAAGCCATGTTTGAGGACTCCACCTTTGAATCCACAGGCAGAATCCGCACCCGCAGCCGCAACTGGATGATCGCGACGTTTACCCTGAATGGATCGATCCTGCTGACGTTGATTTTGATTCCCCTGATCTATCCGGAAGCTTTGTCGCGGCAAACGCTGAACTACCTTCTCGAGGCGCCCACGACACCACCCGAGCCGCAACCCTTGCCGAAACGGCCGCTGCGCGCATTCCACGGCGAATCGGAAGTGCGGAGCGGAGTGATCGTTGCGCCGACGCATGTCCCCGTACTCATCACGATGCTGCGCGACCAAGGGCAGGCGCCCGACAACGATCTCATTCAAATGGATCAAGGCCCCGGCGTGCCGAATGCCACGAATGAAATCTTCAAGGGGCACAAGCCGCCCGCGGTCGCGGTTGCGAAGGGCCCGATGCACGTGTCATCCGGGGTGATGGCGGGACAGATCATCGAGAAGACGATGCCTGCTTATCCCTCTATCGCGAAGGTCGCCGGTGTACAAGGCACGGTGATCTTGCAGGCCATGATTTCAAAAACAGGAACCGTCGAGAATCTGCGCGTGATGAGCGGACCTGCCATGCTGCAGCAGGCGGCGGTGGATGCCGTGAAGACCTGGCGCTACAGGCCCTATTTGCTGAACGGTGAGCCGGTAGAGGTGGAGACCACCGTGAATGTGGTGTTCACGATGGGACGTTAGTTGCACTTTCGGAATTGGTGTAGTCCGGAACCACGCACTCAAGTAGCTTTTTTCTCAAGAAAAAGCCACATTTCACAGCGCTCAAAAAGTCTACGTGAATTCCGAAGGTGCCCTAGTTGCTTCCGGACAGGAGTTTTTCGCGTGTCAGGTCGTTCCATGTGGCGATGGATTCGGGCATGGGCGGGCTGACCACGCCGGGCACAATTTCGGACAGGACCTTTTGCGGATTCACGCTGCCGTGCGCGTTGCGCAGAGCCCCTTTCACCCATCCGATGGCGGCCAGACCATCGGGGCCCGTAAATATCTGCTCGATGTAGAACCATCGTTCGTCCCAGCAGACCAGCCGCGAGGCAATCGAGAAAGCCGAAAACAAGGGCAGAGAGCGGCGGTAGGTCATCCAGACCGCGCCAACCAGCGGCTCCCATCGCGCGTGGATGATGTGTTCAAGCAGGCGTGTGCGCGCCAGCAGATGGGTGCGCGCGTAGTCCATCAAGATGAGATAGCGCGCGTTGTTCATGTGCAGATTGAGGTCGATGTCATTAGGCCAGACGCGCATGCGAATGCGGTCTTCATCCAGAACGCCGAGCGGCGGAAGCGGCCAAAAATGCTGGCGGATGGCCAACGCCGGAATTCGGATGAAACTGATGAAGTGGGCCAAGTCGTGCTCCCTTGCAACTAGTCTAGAAGAGTGCAGAGGTGGCGCTCATCAAGGTCGATCGTTGACAATCTCTTCTTATGGAAAAATTTTCGCGCCGTGAGTTTCTCATGACCACTGCCGCCGCCACACTTGCCGCCGCCTCATCAACCGTCTTTGCTGCTCCTGATGGGCGACGCGTACTAGTTGCCTCCGGAACGCCCGACGGAATTCTGGCCTATGACTGGGATTCAGCGACTGGCACGCTGTCCGCTGCCGGGACCGCAGCCCACCTTTCGACGGTGGATTGGATCACTCCCTCGCCGGGGAAAGAGTATTTGTTCGCGGCGTGCGAAACGGACAGTTTCAACGGCAAGCCCACGGGCGAGGTGGCCAGTCTGAGCCAGAAGAGCGGCGAACTGAGTCCGCTTTCGGCGCAGAACTCGGCGAGCAAAGGCACGTGCCATGTGGCTCTCGACCACACGGGGCAAATGCTGATGTCGGCCGACTACGGCGGCGGCAGCGCGGCCAGCTTTCAAGTCAGGGACGGCAAGCTGGGCCCGGCTGTGTGGACCGAGCATTACACGGTTCACGGACCGAACCCGGATCGGCAGGAAGACGCGCATGCCCACTTCTGTTCATTCTCGCTGGATAACCGGTTCGCGTACGTCAACGACCTGGGCAGTGACATGATCCATATCTACCGCGTGGACGTAGTTATGGCGAAGCCGACTCCCGCGGGGGCGTACCATGCCGTACCGGGCTCGGGACCGCGGACGCTGCACTTTCATCCCAATGGGCACACAGCGTATTGCATGAACGAGATTGTCTCGACGGTGGACGTGCTGGAGTGGCACAAGGCGGACGGCAGCCTGACGTTGGTCTCGCGCATTGACTTGTTGCCGGCGGATTATCACGGTCCTACCCGGGGCTGCGACACGGTGATCACGCGGGACGGGCGCTTTGTTTATTTCGCCAACCGCGACAATAACTTCCTCTACAGTTTCAAGTGCGATCCGAAATCGGGTGCGTTGACGCCCATGGTCCGGTCAAATTGCGGCGGCAAGACTCCGCGCAACTTCACGCTGGATCCGACGGAACGCTGGATGCTGGTGGCGAATCAGGATTCAAACGTGGTGAGCGTGTTTGCGCGCAACACTGAGAACGGGATGCTGTCCGACGAGGGCAAGAGCGTGGCCGCGGCTGCGCCCATGTGCATTTTGTTCTTGTGAGTGTTTCTGCGGGGCGCGTGAACGCCGTCGCGATTCAGGCGCCCAGAAATGCAGGGCTGCGCAGGATCGCTGTACGCAAATTGTCGGCTTGAATTTCTGAGGGTCGCTCCGACACGACCGGCACTCGGGCAAGCTCCCAGGCAGAGCGGTCTTTCATCAATCGGGAAACCAGGGCAGTGTGCATGGCATGTCCGGCGCGCTCGGCGACCACGTGGCCTTCGATGCGCCGGCCGGCAAGAGCCAGATCGCCGATCAGGTCGAGTACCTTGTGGCGGACGTACTCATCATTGAAGCGCAGCGGACCGTTCTCAGGACCTCTTGGACCGAGGACGATGGCGTTCTTCGGGCTTGCGCCACGGATGAGACCCATCTTGCGCAGATTTTGCTCGTCGGACTTGTAGCCGAAGGTGCGCGCAGCGGCGATGGCTGTTCCGTAGGTTTCAGCGGCCAGGTCGACACTGGTCGTCTGCCGGCCAATGGGGGCGGGGAAGTCGATGGTGTATTCAATGCGGTAGCCGGGTCCGGGATAGACGCCGATGAACTTGTTGCCCTCGCGCACTTCCACGGGCTGCAGAACGCGGATGGACTCGCGATGGCGGCGCTGGGTGCGGATGCCGACGCGGAGAAACGCCTCAACGTAAGGCAGGGCGCTGCCGTCGAGAATGGGCAGTTCGAGGCTGTCGAGCTCCACGATCACGTTATCCACGCCCATGCCTATGAGAGCGGAGAGGAGGTGCTCAGTGGTGGAGATGAGGACGCCCTGGCGCATCAGGCTGGTGGCGTAACTGACTTTGGCCACATTGCGGCCAATGGCGGGAATTTCGAAGTTATCCAGGTCGGTACGGCGGAAGACGATGCCGGAACCGGCCGGCGCAGGGAGCAAGCGCATGATAACCGGCGCCCCCGAATGAAGCCCTACTCCTGTGAATTCAAGAGGTTCGGCGATAGTTTGTTCCAGATGCGCGGATGGTGACAAATGAACGGCTCCAACTGTGGAAAACTTGCGGCAACCGATAGATTAGACGTGAAATGCAAAAATCGACTGTGGCATTTTTGCCACATTTTGCGCTCGCCGAACCACCAGTCAGGGCAATCTTGGCGACGGAAAGGAGAAGACGCAGCGAATCCGGGCCGGCTCTTTGCCTGCAGATACAATCGGTGGCAATGATTTCTCCTCGCGCAGCCCGGATGAGCAAGAGGTGGCGTGTCACCATGCTGATCTTGCTGCTTTGCGCGATTACGGAAGCGGCCGGGGTGAGGAGTTGGTACGATGAGGCCCGCGGAATGCGGCGGCCGGGCAAAAACGACGAATTCTTTCGATATGTGGCCCAGGAGCTTGCCGAACCGGCGCTCTGCGAAAAGATTCCATGGTCGGCGAAGGAAGACGGTGGATGGTTCATTGCCCCATCCTATGAGCGATCGGAATGCTACGACACCATTGCGGGAAATACCAGAAAGCCGTCGCTCTGCTCGAAAGTGAAGCGGCTCGGCCCGGTGAGTCTGATCAGCGAACAAACATCCATGTGGTCCTGTTTGAAGCGGTCGGTTCATGGCTTCCAAAGCGGAATGGCGATCTCGCAAGGAGACCTGGCAGGTTTCTTCACCCAGATGGGTTACGATCCCGACACTCTTCAACTGGAGGGCATTACTCCGCCAGTCGTCAGCGTTCGAGATATCTATCGGCAACTTACGGATCGGTATGGCCTGAAGGTGCGTAGCAAAAGCCAGGGCGGCCCTGTCGAGGTGATCGAACCGGGAACCGTGGATCCAACGGTCCTCACGGAGCGTATTGGGAGCGCAATTGGTGGCCCTGATGCGCCGCCGGATGTGAAGATGAGTGACACGTTGGACGCGGCGTATCTGGCCGATATGGCCGCACTGGTCAGCAAAGATTACCGATGGTGTCTCCGGATTCCGGCGGCTCTCCCACTCGCGAGTGAGCGAAAGGGATTTCGGAACTGGTGTGTGTTCACGCTTGCCAGGGAGACGAAGGATTCCAATCTTTGCAGCCGCGTCGCAGATCCAACGGACGCAAGCGATCCACGATTGTCGCTCAAGGCGGAGTGCATTCGAGAGATCAATTCGCCGTATCCATCGTGGGTCCACTACACGCCGGAGGTACCCACGGAGGATGATCAGATACGGGTGCTGCTCGGATTGTTGAAGGTTGAAATTCCACGCGCCAGGGATCTGCCGCAAGAACGAATTCAAGAGGCTTATGCGCGCTTCCTCGATGAGCTTTCGCGCGGGACGGATCCCAGGCACGTAGCGGCGCGGGATCGCTTCATCGATCGAGTGGGTGCGCTGCCAGAGAATAACTAGAAGTTGTCTCATAAATGGTCTAGCACCGCGAAAGGCGTCCCTCAGGGGCTAAAGCCCGCGATTTACGCGACGTTTGCGGCACGACTAAAGTCGTGCCCTTTTACAAAACCATTTATGAGACAGCTTCTAGTGTCCTGAGTCTGAAATACGCAACACAAAGCTGGTTGTCATTCTGAGCGAACGGGGCCCCGAACGTCCTTCAGTTCGGGGGTGGTGAGTCGAAGAATCTGCGGTTGTTCTTCGATGAACTTCAGACTCACCACACTAGAGCGGGAAGGCGTTGAGACACCATGAAAGATAGTGAAGGTGTGATTTGAAAGGACTCCGGATGCCTGCTGTCACCAGTCAGTCTATTTCCATGCGCGGTCTTCTCGCGGGGGCGCGCGGCAAGCAATCCACGTTGCTGGACCTTGCGCGCAAGCTGGTGTCGGCGGAGTCGCCTTCCGACGACAAAGCTGCCGTGGACGCTTGCGTCAATCTGGCTGCGGAACATGCGAAGGCGTTGGGCGGGCGCGTCAAGCTGCATCGCCAGCGCGGGTTCGGCAATGTTCTCGAAGCGCGATTCGGGAAGAAATCAAAGGCCGGGCGCCAGTTGCTGCTGGGTCACCTGGACACGGTGTGGCCGCTGGGCACGCTCAAGAGCATGCCCTGCCGGCTGAGCGAAGGCCGCTTGTGGGGTCCGGGCACGCTGGATATGAAAGTGGGGGTGGCGATGGCTCTTACGGCCGTCGAAATGCTAAACGAAGCCGGGATGCTGCAACGCGAGATCGTGCTGCTGCTGAACAGCGACGAAGAGGTAGGCAGCCCGGTTTCGCGACCCATCACTGAGCGCCTTGCAAGGGAATGCGCGGCGGTTTATGTGCTGGAACCGGCGCAGGGGCTGGCGTACAAGACGGCGCGCAAGGGAACCGGCGACTGGCGCATCGAGATTCAAGGCGTGGCGGCGCATGCAGGAGTGGATTTTGAAAAAGGGGCGAGCGCGATTCGCGAACTGGCGCGGATCGTGGAGACGGTGAGCGGATGGACGGATCTGAAGCGGGGCCTCACGGTGAGCGTGGGCGTAGTGGGCGGCGGCAGCAAGACGAACGTGATTCCCGCCGCAAGCTGGGCGGAGGTGGACGTACGAATCGCCCGCAAAGCGGATGGCCCGCGCATGGAACGCAAATTTGCCGCGTTGAAAGCGGTGGATAAGCGCTGTTCACTGGTTGTTACGGGCGGCATCAATCGGCCGCCAATGGAGAGGACGCGGGGGACGGAGAGACTTTATCGCAAGGCCAGTCTGCTGGCCGCCGAACTGGGTTTTACGCTGGGCGAAGCGGCGACCGGAGGGGCATCAGACGGCAACTTCACCTCGGCCCTCGGCATTCCTACGCTGGACGGAATGGGAGCCGTGGGGGACGGCGCCCACGCTAAGCACGAATCGGTCTTGATTGAGCACCTGGCGCCGCGCACTGCGCTGTTGGCTGCGATGTTGGCGGAATGAGGAATGCGGGCACGGCTGAAGCGGCGGTTTTACGGATGCCTCATGTAGTTATCGAGGAAGAAGTAGCCCGCGGTGACAAAGCCGATGACTGCGACGGCCCAGCGCATGGCTCTCTGATTGACTTTGCGGCTGTAATGCGCGCCCAGATATCCCCCTGCACCAGCCAGGAATGCCATTTCCAGGCAGAACTGCCATTGGACGCGACGGGCGAGGATGAAGGTGATTGCCGGAATCCCGATGGACACAACCGCGGTGACCACCTTGAGCGCGTTCATCTCGTGAATGTCGTGGACTCCGCAGACACCGAGGAGCGCCATCACAAGAAAACCGCCGCCTGCGCCAAAGTAGCCTACGTAAATGCTGACCACGACCATGCCGATCAGGAGCCAGGTGTTGTAGCGGCGTCCGCCGGAGAGTTGTTGCAGCCAGCGGCCGAGGGGAAAGCTCACCACAAACATGACGGCCGCAAAGAGCAGCAGCCACGGCAGCATTTCGCGAAACCGCCGGTTGCCTGTATGAAGCAGAAGCCAGCCGCCGATCTCGCCTCCAACGCCCGGAGGCAACGGCGAGCGGGAGAAGTTTCCAACGATATTCGCGCAAGTGGTGGCGGAAAGCCACCATTGAGGTCAACTGGCCGGGCCACAGGGCAACGGTGTTGGTGGCCTGGGCTGTCACCGCTCCAACTCCGATGGCGGAGGTGCTGGCAAGGAGAGCGGGAAGGGAAAGAAACGAACCGCCGCCGGCGATGGCGTTGAGTATGCCCGCAAAGGATGAAGCCACAGGAAGCCAAAGAATCCGCAGGAACTGGATCGCGAACGAGGCCATACCCCACTCTAATTGGCAAAGACATAAAGACGTACAAAGCTTTGCGGATTTCCGAACTGGTGGAAGGGCGCCCGGCAGCATCGTCGTCGAGGTACCGCCTGATAGACTCCCGATGAGAACCAACCTGGAGCTTATTCACGCGATGAAGCAATTCTTATTGATTCTATTGACCGCGAGCTATGCCGCCGCAAGTGCACAAACGACTGCCAAGCCAGCCACTTCTCCGCACCACGCGACGGTCAGCAGTTCTGCCTCGGGTACGAAACTGCCTCCTGGAGTGCCTCCTGTGCGGGGCATCGTCAAAACTGCTTTTTCACTGCGGTATCAGGAGATCAAAATCGGCACCGGGGCGGAGGCCGAGCCGAACAAGCTCTATAAGGTGAATTACACCGGTTGGCTGGCTGCCGATGGGCGCAAATTCGACTCTTCTTATGACCACCCGGGGCCGCCTGTTCTGGATAAGGACGGCAAGCCGGTGTTGGGCGATGATGGCAAGCCTAAGTTGGGCGAGCCCCAGCCGCTCACATTTCCCCAGGGATTTGGCCGCGTGATTCCCGGATTCGATCAGGGCTTTCAAGGAATGAAGATTAGCGGTAAACGCCGACTGTTTATCCCTTGGCAACTGGCATACGGCGCGCGTGGACGTCCCGGTCCGGACCCAGCGCATCCGGGGATTCCGCCCAAGGCCGATTTGATTTTCGACATCGAACTGGTGGGCGTGATCGATATACAGATGCCGCCGAATCGTCCTGGGATGGGCGGGATGCCTGGAGGGCGTGCGATGCCGCCTGGATTTACGCCGCCGGGACATGTTCCGGTTACGCCGACGGCTCCGGCAAATTCGCCGGCACCGGCAGCACCAACGACACCAGCGGCGCCGACCACCCCGGAGAAGCCGTCAACCTCGCCTCAGCCACGGTCCAACTAGTGGCGGGGCTGAAATTTCGCGTTCTCGCACGATCTGATCATCGCATTCAAGAGCTCTGTGCGATCGCCAACAACGTCAAAGCCATCCTTTATTGCGAGCAATCCGGGCCGCTTCAAAACGGTTGGAAGCTTGCAGCTTTGAGATGGCCTCGGAGAGATAGTTGCGTACTGTACCCTCTGTCAGGCGCAGCGAACGCGCCAGATCAGAGGTCGTTTCACCATCGCCGGCGCGGCGCAGGATCAAACGTTCTCGATCGGTGAGCGGGTCTTTTTCTGTGTTCCAGATCTCCGAGGCCAGTTGGGGATCCACGATGCGAACCCCGCGGCTGACTTGGCGGACCGCGTCGGCGAGTTCTTCAGAGGGCCGATCTTTGAGGAGATAGCCAGATGCCCCAGCTTCCAGTGCTCGCCGCAAATATCCCGGTCGCGCGAAGGTCGTTAGTATCAAAACGCGTGTGTCTGGGTAAAGCTCCTTTACACGGGCGGTAAGTTCGAGTCCACTCATCTTCGGCATCTCAATGTCTGTTACCACAACCTCCGGCCGATGTTTTCCGACGGCTTGCAGGGCTTGCTCCCCATCCGAAAAAGATCCGAGCACCTCAATATCGGATTCGATCGAGAGCAGCGCGGCGAGTGCACCCCGCAGCATGCTCTGGTCCTCGGCCAGCACCACGCGTATCTTTTGCGTCAAGGTTTGCGTCAAGGGGTATCCGCCTCTCCCACAATCTGTGACGCCGGTCTTGCCGGAGCCTCACTCTCGAGCGGCAGGGTTATCTCAAGGCTTGTTCCTCTACTGGCCGAACTTGCCAGCTTCACGGCTCCCGCGATGGATTGCAGCCGCTCTCGCATGCCACGCAGGCCATTGCCTTCACGAATCGGGCCGCCCAGCCCATTGTCCTCAATTGTGAAATAAATCGTCTTGTCCTTTTCGAGAAGCGCCACGTGGCAGACGGTTGCGTGCGCGTGGCGGACGATGTTCGTGACGGCTTCGCGCAGGGCAACGCAAAGCACGTTGACCTGGCTTGATGAGAGATGCACGGGAACAAGGGTTGTGGTCAGTTTCACATCGGCCGAAAGCAGGCTTCGCCGCGCACGGCTGATCTCTGCGTCAAGGCCTTCTGCGCGGTAGCCGGACACGGCTTCCCTCACCTCGGCCAGAGCATTTCGAGCAGTCTGCTCCGCGTCCACAATCTCATTCCGGGCGCGGACTAAGTCGCGGTTCGGATCGCGGTCGGGCTTATGCGACACCGACTCGTGGGACAGGAGGCGCCGGGCCAAGTCGAGCTTCATCGTAATCACAGTCAGCGTATGGCCAAGCAGGTCGTGCAGATCGCGTGCGATGCGTTCGCGCTCCGCTTCCTGCGATAGACGCTCGATCTCAGAATTTGCACGCTCCAGAAGAGAATTGGTTCGTACCTGCTGGGCGAAGGCAAAGTTACTGAGCCCAATGATCACGCAAAGGAAAAGGATCTCGTCGGCTGTGACTAAAGGGCGACCGAGGTATCGGGTCTCGGCCACAACTCCGGCCATCATCGCAATCAGTACCAGGAACAGGGTGCGCAAACGGCTGAGGTAAAGGCAAAGCATCGCGAAAGGGTAGACAAACACTCCATAGGCGTCCCGGCTGAGCGCGTAATAGAGAAATGCAATGAGGAAGAACAACACAAACGCGACTGTCTGCCGGCGTCCCGCAAGCTCCGCGACAAGAAAGTACAGAATGAGGAACGCCGCGTAAAGAACCGCGAACTTCATCCAGACCGCAAAGGGGCGCCCGTACGCCGGCACGACAAAGAAATACACGGAATAAAGCAACGCGACCCAGCGCACGATCCAGCGACCCCGGAAAAAACCACGCGTCGGGTCGGTGATCTGCGTACCTGAGGCTGCCGGGTTCCGTTCCGGTGCGTGGGCCTGCCCTTCGCTCATTCCTTCATCATCCCACCACGCAAACGGTCTCGGTAGCGGGAGCTGTCATATGGAGTGCATGACAAATGTCATAGTGATATCTGTCATCTCACATCGATGACGGCTGCTACTGTTTTTCCCCGCGCATCCGGCTCATTCTTCTCTTACGGTCATGGGAGGACGATCATGAATCTCGAATTCTTTTTTCATGCACTGACAAATGTGTGGGCCGTGGGGGAAATCCTCATCGCCCTGATCTCAACAACAGGCCGGGGTAAAGGCAAGATACATGATCGCGGGACGCAGATCATTCTCTGGGTTGTTATTGTTGCATCGCTCAGGATCGACGATTGGATGCACAGCTTTCTCCCGGTCGACATGCCGGGGAGTTATAGCTGGTTGCGGCCGGCGGCCTTGGGGATTTTGATTCTCGGTTTGGGAGTTCGTGCCGTGGCCATCATTACGCTGGGCAGAGCCTTCAGCGCCAACGTGGCGACGCGCGTCGGGCAGAAACTGCAACGAAGCGGACTTTACTGCCTCGTCCGCCATCCTTCGTATCTCGGCCTGGAACTGATTTTCCTGGCTTTTGCGCTTCACGCACGCACATGGGCCTGTTTTGCCGTTGTCCTTGTTCCAACGACGCTGGCTGTGTTGTATCGCATTCATGTTGAAGAGAACGCGCTAAGCCTGGCTTTTGGAGCCGATTACGAAGACTATAGCCGAAGCACAAAGCGACTGATTCCGGGCGTCTATTGAGTGTTATTGCGATGAAAGACCCGAACCAGCGGAGTGATCTCCCGGTGAGGGCAACTCGGGTGTGGCCGCCAGCAACTGGCGGGTGTACGGCTCTTTGGGGCTGGAACACAACGCTTCGGCCTCGCCCGTTTCAATCAGGCGACCGCGTTCCATCACCGCAATGCGCGTACAAAGGTAGCGCACCAACGGCATGGAGTGCGAGATGAACAGGTAGGTGAGGCCGTGCTCTCGCTGCAAGCGGCGAAGCCGGTTCACGATCTGCGCGCCGACACTCACATCCAGCGCAGAGACGGGCTCGTCCAGAATCAGAAGCTTTGGCCTGAGCGCCAGGGCGCGGGCGATGTTGATGCGCTGTCGCTGGCCGCCTGAAAACTCGTGGGGATGGCGTCCAAGCATTGATTCGTCCAGGCCGACCTGCGCCAGGAGTGCAGCGGCTCGGGCGCGAAGGCCGCCGCGGCTCCCCTTTTCAGACTCGCCATGAATCGCCCATGGTTCGGTGACGATGTCGAGAACTTTCATGCGGGGATTGAGCGCGGCATAAGGATCCTGAAAGACCGGCTGCATCTGGCGGCGCAGGCTGTGCATTGCAGCGCGCGAGGCATGCGCGAGGTCAATTCCGTCCACTTGTATGCTGCCCTGGGTCGGCGCGATAAGTCCAAGAATCATGCGCGCCACCGTGGTTTTGCCCGAACCGGATTCGCCCACGAGGCCCAGGGTTTCGCCGGCCACGATCTGGAAGGAGACATCTTCAACGACCGCGTGCTGCTCCGTTCGCAGTCCGGTGCGCCGGGGATAGCTCTTTGAGACCGCATCCACCTCAACCAGGGCCATGCATCGATGGTAAATGGCGCTTGGACGGGACGGGTCATCTGGCGTTCATCGAGCGCCGTTATAATTCGAGCGATTCGGCGAAATTCTTTTTGCGTTTCCCCGAACCTGACGACTAATTCAATTTCCCGAGGACACTCCCCCATGCCGACCGATGGCTTTATCTTCGCCAATCCGACTTATACAGCGGACAACTTTTACACCTATAGCGCGGGCCAGATTGAAGCCGACGCGAAACTCCAGGAAGAGCAGACGATCGAGCCGATTCCGGCGCCGAGAGTTCAGCCGCCGGTGTTTGATCTGAGCGCGGTTCTGCCGGCCGGCACGCTGGCGCAAATACAATCCGCGGGAAAGCTGGTGTTTCACGCAGTGGGCGACACGGGAGGAGTTGTCAAAGCCGAACCGCAGCTGGCGGTGGCGGATGCCATGGCTGCCGATCTTGGGAACAAGACCTATGCTACCGGGCTGCCCGCATTTTTCTTTCACTTGGGGGATGTTGTCTATTACTTCGGGCAGGAAGAGTATTACCCAGAACAGTTCTACGATCCTTACCGGAACTATGACGCGCCGATCTTTGCGATTCCCGGCAATCACGACGGGGTGATGTATAAGAACGAACCTGTGAGTTATTCGCTGGAAGCATTTGTCGATAACTTCTGCACTGCCGCGCCGCAGACGGGGATCTCCGGTTTTTCGCGCACAACCATGGTGCAGCCGGGTGTTTATTTTGTGTTTACCGCCCCCTATACGCGGGTGATCGGGCTTTATTCAAATACCGGCGAAAGTGTCGGCGTCTTGAGCGGCACGACGATTGGCAATGATCAGGTCACATTTCTTCAAGATCAATTGGCCGCGGCCTTGGCTGCGCGGAAAGCCGATACGGCGAACAAGAATCCTCAGGCACTGATTCTCGCGGTGCATCACCCTCCTTTTACCGGCGCGAGCGATCACTTTCCAAGCGCCGCAATGCTGAAGCAGATCGACACCTGCTGCGAGCAAGCGGGCATCTGGCCCGATCTCGTGCTCTCGGGGCACGCCCATCTCTATGAGCGGTACACACGAACCATGAATGCGGACGGACGACAGATTCCCTACATTGTCGCCGGCAACGGCGGTTACTACAATTTGTCGAAACTCAAGACCGATGCCGCAGGTAAAAAGCCGACACCGGGTGAGCAGACCGAGCCTGACGGGCAGGGTAACTCCATCACGCTCGAGCAGTACAACGACACCGATTATGGCTTCCTGCGAATTAGTGTGGATGCGGCGAGCCTTGAAGTGGAGTCGTTAGGCGTGAGCCTGACGAACCCGACCGCTGCGCCGGCGCTTATTGATAGCTTCACTGTGGACCTGACAAAGCGCAAGTGAAGACCCAGATGAAAAGGCCATTCCAGTGAGCGCTTCAGGACGCGTGGCCCTGCCCTTGAGCCACCAGGCTTGGATGGTTGAAGAGCCCTAACCGCGCTTTGACCACTTCCCTTACGGATTCGACGACTGGAGGGAGAATCTTGTAGGGGACAACCTCTCCCGGTTTGCCGGCGAGGCTGTCTTCCAGACCGCGTCGCCACGCCACGCGTAATTCCGTATTGACATGGATAATCGTGATGCCGGCGGTGATAGCTTTGCGAAAGTCATCATCGTCGGTTCCTGATCCGCCATGCAGCGTCAGAGGCACTCCGGCTGCTTCCCTGATGGCAGCGATCCGCTCAATATCCAGGTGCTGTTTCGATTCTCCTCTCACCATGCTTCTGGACATGCCGTGCATGCTCCCCACGGCTGGGGCCAAGACATCAATGCCTGTCTCCTGGACAAATTGGCGCGCCTCTTCCGGAGTTGTCAGCCCTTTAGAGGAGGCCGACATGGTTTCGTGAATTTCGGAGCCGCTCCCGATGTCGCCAATTTCTCCCTCCACCAACATGGAAGGATGGATTGCTTTGAGCGCGATCACGGCTTCCCGGGTCTGGCGAACATTCTGCTCCAACGGTAAGGCGGACAGATCGAAGACAATCGAGTCGAATCCCGCTCTTGCCACCTCCTCGCCACTGGCAAGGGAGTGCGTGTGGTCTGCATTGAGAAAGACTGGAAAGTCGTATTCATCGCGCAGGCTCTTTACCAGAGCCGCGATCTGGGTAACTCCCATAAAGGCCCGCTCGCCCTCCGATGCACCAACAATCACCGGCACGTTCATCTCATGCGCGGCAGTGAAAACCGCCTTCAAACCGACCAGATCCGACACGTTGAAATGACCGACCGCGGTCTTATTTTGTTGCGCTCCCTTTAAAACATCCTTAAGCTTCTGCATGAATTTGTGCCTCCTTCGCGGCCGGAGTTTCCGAGCCAACGATCATGCCTCGACCGAACATCCAAGTTGCATATGTCCGCTTCTCCTGATGAGATTCCTATCGGGATACGAAGGTTTCGCGTCCCTCACGAGAAACTTGTCAATTCCGGGACCGTCGAGTTTTTTCGTGAAGCGGCCGAAGTACTTCGGCTGGTGGTCTACAACGCCGGGCATCGCGCAAAGCAAAGGCAGCTTGCGCGTTGGGGCGAAGGTCGAAGGTTGAATCCCTTGATTGCTTTGGGCTGTGTTTACCCTGATGGGGTGACCACCGCGGGTGCTCTGCGCGGCGACATTGCGGGCCGCACCAGTTCCGCGGGCCACAAATAGACCGCCAGCCGTCGCGAATAGTGCAGCACCGGCTGCTGATCCGGAAGATGAATTCCGATGGCTTCCGCCAGGTCGTTGCGCTCGAACTCCGCCTCTGCGTCTTCGAGAGGCCAAGGCACGTGGTGAATGCCGGCGCGGACCAGTTCTCCGCCGCGATTGTGAGCAAACAGGTAGTAGCGCTCGGTCAGGAAGTATTCGAGGGTACCGCTGCGACTCTCGGCCAATTTCCGCGTGGGACCGAGTCCCCGGTAGCGTGCCTTGAAGATTACGGGGTTTCGGGTGAGTCGCCTGCGGCTGTAAAAGGTGAACTCCCGCTCCGACTCCTGCTCAATTCGCATCTCCGCCCAGTAGTAGGGCAGATGATAGCAAGACCGGGCGATCGCGACAGCCAGTAGATTACTGGCATCGAGCGAGAAGAAATACACTCCTTGCATGCCGGTGCGCTGGTCGCGAACGTAGGTGCGAAGATTCAGCTCAGGAAAACTGCGGGCGCCCGGGATGGGCGGCACGCCGCGAATCTTGATGCGGTCCATCCAAAAAGGCACCACGCCGAGCCAGGCGGATCCCTGAAACGTATCAACTTGCAGGCCCTCGGGCAGCAAGCGTCCGACGGCTCCCGGGGCAGCCTGCCAATGTGCAAAAAGAAGATCGTTCCAACGTTGGGTCATTGCCCAGCGGCCGGGAGGTAACGGCCGGGGCCGCTGCGACGTCCGAAGTTTGATCTCCCGCATCGCCACTTCTCCGCCTCTTATTTTATGACGGATGGACCGGGCGCTGGGAATCGTGGGTTCCCATTGCCCTTGATGACGTATTCTGTTCGCGAGCCTCACCGAATGTCCAGTGAATCTTTTGTCCCCGCAGGCGCACGCAACCAGACCGATGTCTTTGCAGTCCACGGCGCCGACCCCGAGGTGCTGGCCTACGCCATGGCCAAGTACTCGCGCTCGGCTCTCTCCATGCGGGAGTCGCTTAACGAAATCAGCGCCCAGCGTGCCGAGCAGTTCCTCAACACCTTTTATTTTCAATACGGTCACCGCTCCATCGCCGATCTTGCTCACATCGCCTTCGCGGTTGAGCGCCTGAGCCTGCTGGCAGCGATTGTCCTGGTCGATGAGCAGCGCTGGGACGGGCAGGAACGTTCCACGCGGTACCAGAACTTCCACAAATCCGGCTGGTACTTTCCGGAATTTGGACAAGATTCAGTCTCAGCCCATCTTTACGCTGAGACGGTCGAAAATCTTTTTGGCGCGTATCAGCGGACCACGGGGGCGGTTCTTGAAGCGTTGCGCGAGCGCGTAGCCAAACCCGAGGTCATGAAGCCGGAGACCTACGAGCGCACTCTGAAGGCCCGCGCCTTTGATGTGGCGCGATACCTGCTCCCTCTGGCCACGAACACTTCGCTCGGCCAGATCGTCAATGCCCGCACACTCGAAACGCAAGTCTCGCGGTTGCTCTCGCACCCCCTTGCTGAAGTTCGTGACCTGGGCCAGAAGCTTCGCGACGCTGCCACCGGGCCGGCCTGGAATGTCAATGCCCAGGCCGGCGCCGCCTTTGTGGCGAAGCTTGCCGCGGCCGCTCCCGAACTGGCTGGCGAGGCCGGCAATCTGCTGAACCGGGAAGTGCGCACGGCGCCCACATTGGTGAAGTATGCCGAACCCAACCAGTACCTGATGGAGACGAGGGCCGAGCTTGAGCAAGCCGCTGCCGAGGTGCTGCAGGGGGCGGCTCCCGCATCCGCTCCGGTTGTGGACCTGGTGGAGCGGACGGAAACCCTGGAAGTAGAACTCGCGGCTACGCTCATCTACTGGGGCAGCGATCATCCCTACCGGCAGGTGCGCGACGTGGTTGCGAGTCTGCCCGAGGCTCGAGTGAACGAGATCATCGAGCTGGGGTTGCGGCACCGCGGGCCGGCACGATGAGGCCCTTCGCGCCTTTCATGCCGGGGCAGCCCTGCGCTTTGACATCCTGATGGATATTGGCGGATTCCGCGACATGCACCGGCATCGGCGCTGTGTACAGATCAAGCAGGGCTTTACTGCGCGGCACGGATATGAGACCCCCGATGCGGGTGATGCCGCCGGTCTCGTCGAAGCGGGTGTGATGGGCGATTATCAGGCCGCAGTCGATGCCGCCCACGCAGCCAGCAGGCAAATCGGCGCAAGCCAGGCTCCGGAAGCTGCCTTATCGGCGCTCTATCTGCTTCCCCTGGCCACGCGCGTGCGGTGCTTGTTCAAGATGGATTTCGCCGAGGCGCAGTATATCTCGGAGCTGCGCTCGGCGCCTGCCGGCCACTTCAGTTATCGCCGCGTCGCCTGGGAGATGTTCCTGGCCCTGCAGCGCCAGCATCCTGCGCTCGCACGGCACATCCGGGTCACAGATTTTACCCAGCCCATCGACCTGCTGCAGCGCTGACAAACTCTCCAGAAATCAGAAGCAGCACGGCGGTGAGCCTCTTTGTGTCTGCCGATGAGGGCGATGAATCCGCGCATACGAAACGGCTGCCAACAAAAGTGCGCGGCTGCCGATTCGTCCGCACGCCATCAGTTCGATTCCCTTTGCAAGTCCGCGCCCGTGAATGCGGGTAAGACGGGTTCGGTGGTAGCCTTCCCTCAGGAGTGAGAACAAAGGGGGCCCCGTGCAGATCACCTTGCATCACTTTACCGCAGTCGTACTTGTCTTGGGATCGGTCTTTGGAGTCACAGGGGTATCATCCATTTCGGCTCGTGCTGAAAGCGCAAAGGGAATTCCGAAAGCACCGCCCGCCTCGCCGCCGCCAACATTTCATGCTTCGGAAGATGGGGTATACGATCCGGTCGCCGATCCCAAAGCCGTGGTCATTCTGGACAAGGCCAGGTTTACGGTGCTCACGCCGCAGATGATTCGCATGGAGTGGGCTGCCGACGGAAAGTTTGAGGACCACGCTTCCTTCGTTTTTCTAAACCGGCGTCTGCCTGTGCCTCGCTACTCAAAGAATCTGACAAACAACGGCCATCAACTCACCATCAAGACCGATGCGCTGACGCTGACCTACACTGAGACGGGAGCCGGCTACTTCACGCATGACAATCTTTCGTTGTCGCTCGTTGTAGATGGCAAGCGGGTGACCTGGCGCCCGGGTACGATCGATCTTCAGAACCTGAAAGGCACGACGCGCACTCTTGACGGCGCACTTGGCGACAAGACCAAGGAGCCGATCGGCAACGGGTTCATCTCGCGCTCGGGATGGGCTGTGGAGGACGACTCGACGCGGCCCCTCTTCACCTCCGACGACTTCCGATTCCTGCATGGCGAAAACAGCCCCTGGCCGTGGGTGATGGAGCGGCCGGCGGGCGCACACCAGGACTGGTATTTCTTCGCTTATGGCCACGACTATCGCAAAGCGCTGGGCGACTACGTGAAAGTAGCGGGCAGAATCCCTCTGCCGCCCCGCTTCGCTTTCGGTGCGTGGTGGTCGCGTTACTGGGACTACACCGATCAGGAACTTCAGGAACTTGTGCGCGGATTTCATGAGAACGACACGCCCCTGGACGTGTTTGTGATCGACATGGGATGGCATATCAGCCGCGAGCAACTGCAGGCTGCCGGCGATGTGGATCAATCGCACCAGAATCTGGGATGGTCGGGCTATACGTGGAACAAGGTGCTGTTTCCGGACCCCACGCAGTTCCTTGACAAGCTGCACGGCAATGGGCTGAAGGTCACACTGAATCTGCATCCGGCCTCGGGCATTGAGCCGTGGGAGGCGGCCTACCCGCAGATGGCACGCGCCATGGGAATTGATCCGGCAACGAAGAAGTATGTGCCTTTCGACCCAACCAACCAGAAATGGGCGACCAACTATTTCAACCTGGTTCTGCATCCGCTGGAAAAGCAGGGAATCGATTTCTGGTGGCTGGATTGGCAGCAGGAACTCAACACCAAGTTGCCGGGCGTGAACAACACCTGGTGGCTGAATTATCTCCACTTCACCGATCAGCAGCGCGAGGGCAAGCGGCCCTTGCTCTTCCACCGCTGGGGCGGCCTGGGCAATCATCGCTACCAGATCGGCTTCTCAGGCGATACGATCTCGGAGTGGCCATCGCTGGCTTTCCAACCGTGGTTTACGGCTACCGCGGCGAACGTCGGTTACGCCTACTGGAGTCACGACATCGGCGGCCACGCGCCGGGCGCGGTTGATCCGGAATTGTTTACGCGCTGGGTACAGTTCGGCACGTTCAGCCCTATTCTGCGCACGCACACCACCAAGAACCCCGATGCGGAACGCCGCATCTGGGCGTATCCGGAACCGTACTCGTCGATTCTTCGCTCGGAGTTCCAGTTGCGCTATGCGCTGCAACCCTATCTTTATACTGAAGGGCGCCGCACATTCGACACCGGCGTTGCCTTTCTGCATCCGCTCTATTACGACTGGCCGGAAGAGGACAACGCGTATTCGAACAAGGATGAGTACATGTTCGGGGAACAGATGCTGGCTGCTCCCGTCGTTGCTCCGGCAGATAAGTCTTCTGGGCTGGCTATGGAGCAGGTGTGGCTGCCGGAGGGTGAGTGGATCGAATGGCCAACGGGCAAGCACTTCACCGGGCCCACCACGGTGGCGCGCAGCTTCTCTATCGACCAGACGCCGGTGTACCTGAAGGCCGGTGCGATCATTCCGATGCAGCCGCCCATGCGGTACACGGGTGAAAAGCCGGTGAACCCGCTGATCGTGAACGTCTGGCCGCTGAAACCGGGAACCAGTTCCAGCTATTCGGTGTATGAGGATTCCGGTGTCTCGGTCGAGTACCAGCGCGGGGTGTTCACCCGCACCCCGATCAAGGCTACGCAAACCGGCGACACGCTCAAGGTGGAGATTGGCCCGGTCGAGGGCAGATTTGCCGGCATGCTGGAGACGCGTGGGTATGAGCTGCGCCTGCCTGCCGACTGGCCGCCGGATGCTGTGACCGTAAATGGCGTCGCGGTGAAGCAAGCCGGCCCGCTTGGCAAAGACGGTTGGAGCTTTGAGGGCAACACGCTGACCACGGTGATTCCCGTCGGCAGCGAGAGCACTGCCGCGCGAGTCACGATCGAAGTTCGCCGAGCGGAGGGAATGACGGCACGGCGCGACGAGTTGGATGGCTTTGCCGGGGCGATGACCCGGCTGCGCGGGGCCTACGACGAGATCAACAAGACGTTGCCTGTGGCCGTGCCGCCGGACATCCTGATTGACGCAATGCAAACCGGCGATCGGCTGGGCTATCACCCTGAGCGCGCGCTGGAAGAGATTGCGCATTTCCATCAAATCCTGCCGCAGGCACAGACCGCAGTGAACTCGATTGCGCAGGGATTCGATCAGCGGCTGGACGACATGGCGAAGAACAAGAGGGGGCCTTCCGATCTGGAGTCTCAGAAACAGGCGCGTGAAGATGCGATGGCGAGAGCGCTGAAGGTCGTGATGGAAGCGGGCAAATAGAGCCGTCACAACGGGCTGCGCGGGCGGAGTCGCCAGCCGCGTTATAGTGGCGAGGGGGAAGAGGTTCCCCTTCGCATGGCTCTTGACCGCCGGGAGGCTCTGAAAGCAATCGGCTTTGGAACGGCCACTGAGATCCTGTTGAATCGAAGTACGCGGGCTCTTGGTCTTGCAGTACCGGAATCGCTGCCGTACTTGCTTGAGGACTCGCTTGATGCTCTGGCTCATGACTCTCTTCGGCCGGAGTATCACCTGCTGCCGCCCCACAACTGGATGAACGATCCCAATGGACCGATATGGTGGAAGGGAAGCTATCACCTCTTCTACCAGTTGAATCCTCATGGCGCGGTGTGGGGCGATATGAACTGGGGCCACGCGATCAGCACCGACATGGTCCACTGGCATCACCAGCTGATTACACTGGAGCCCACGCCCGGTGGTCCTGACAGCGAGGGCTGCTTCAGCGGTTCGGCAGTGGTGTTCAACGGTGTGCCCACCATCATTTATACGGGTGTACAAAATGCGCCACCGAAGATGGTGACGATTCGCGATGGCTCGGACAAGCTACGCGAGACGCAACTGCTGGCCACGTCAGAAGACGTGAACCTGCTGCGGTGGGCGAAACGGCCTGAGCCTGTGATCCTGGCGCCACCAGCGGGAATGGCGGTGACTGGGTTTCGCGATCCCTGCCCGTGGCGCGAGGCAGACGGCTGGTATCTTGGCGTCGGCTCCGGCGCGCGCGGCGAAGGTGGATGTGTCCTGCTCTACAAGTCTCAGGATTTGCGCAACTGGCAGTATGTGCATCCGCTGGCTTCGGGAAAGCCCAATGGCCTGCAGACGGTCAATCCATGCGACAGCGGCGAGATGTGGGAATGCCCTGATTTTTTTGAAGTCGATGGGCATCATTGCCTCCTGTATTCGACCGAAGGGAAAGTTTTTTGGACGACGGGCGACTACGACGCGCACGCACATCGCTACACAGAAAAGCACAAAGGAGTGTTGGACCACGGCGCGTACTATGCGCCGAAGAGTTTTCTCGCGCATGGAGATCGACGCGTGCTGTGGGGCTGGATTCGGGAGACGCGGCCAGACGCGGAGTTTGCAGCGGCGGGATGGGCCGGCGCGATGTCGTTGCCGCGGGTGTTGAAAGTGGACGCGCAAGGGCAGCTTGAGATCCATCCGGCAGTTGAGGTGGAGAAATTGCGCGGCGTGGTTGAGCGTGTCACATTGCACGCGGGGACGCCTTACCGGCAAAGGCTGACGACATTGCGGCGAGAACTGTTGTTGCCCGTCGGGCTTTCGACAGGTGCAGTGACTGTGCGCCTGCTGACCAACGGCAACAAGGTGTGGGAACTGACCGTGAATGTCGCGGGGAACGCGGTTCGATGTGGCGAATTTTCGTTCGCCATGCCCTCTTTGCCGTGGCCCAGACCTGCATTGCGAGTGTTTCTCGATGCGTCGGTGATCGAGTCATTCATCGGCGGAAGAGAAGCGATTACGAGCCGCGTGTATGCAGTGAAGCCGGGCGAGACGGAACTCGAAGTTTCGGTCGAGGGGACCACGAGCATTGAGCTTTCGCAATGGCCGCTGGATGCGATCTCTTCTGATCGGATGACGACGTAGGGATTCCAAAGAGGACGCGCACCTATAATGAGCTTCGGAAAGGCGCGTTGTTGTGCGCGAGGGACAGGCGGAAGATGGCGAGTTTGCAGGGAAGAATTGCGCTGGTAACGGGCGCTTCACAGGGAATCGGACGGGCATGCGCGCTGGAACTGGCGCGGGCTGGGGCAACCGTGGCGCTGGCGGCGCGCAATGAGGCCAAACTGGCCGAGGCAGCAGCCGAGATTGCGGCGGCCGGCGGCCACGCGGCGGTGTTTGCGCTCGATGTGGCGAGCGAGGAATCGATCAAGGCGGGCGCAAAAGCGGTCATTGAGCGATTCGGCAAAGTGGAGATCCTGGTGAATAACGCGGGCATCACGCGTGACGGTCTGATGATGGCGATGAAGCGGCCCGACTGGGACGATGTGCTGGGGACCAACCTGACGGGCGCATTTCTGCTGACGCAGGCGTTGCTGCGGCCGATGCTGAAGAATCGATGGGGCCGGATTATCAACATCACCAGCGTGGTGGGGCGAACAGGACAGGCAGGGCAGGTGAATTACGCTTCGTCAAAAGCAGGGCTGATTGGCATGACGCGATCACTGGCTCGCGAAGTGGCATCGCGCGGAATTACGGTGAATGCCGTTGCTCCGGGATACATTGAAACGCCGATGACGGCGGTGCTTGACGAAAAGCAGCGCGAATTCATGATGGCGCAAATTCCCCTGGGGCGGGCGGGAACCGACGTCGAGATCGCGCAGTCGGTCGCATTTCTCGCATCCGACGCGGCCGCGTACATTACCGGACACGTGCTGGACGTGAATGGCGGAATGTTCATGGGTGGCTGATGCGAAGTTACTGCGGTGGGTTTCCGCGCGGCTCCGTGCGCATTCCTTCCTGAGAGGGCCGGCCCATGACCGCGACCGTGGTGGCAAGGAAGCTTCCGTCTTTAGCTGCGCCCTCGACGCGGACCATGTCGCCCACCTGCACATCCGCAAGAGTGACCGGCTCACGGCGCTTGCGGAATGTGGTGTTTTCATCGGCAGTGAAAGTGTAAGGCGTCTTGTCGCGCACGCCTTCGATGGTGACTTTAACCCCATCTACGCCGGTGACCTTGCCCATCAGCCAGGTCTTGCCGTAGTTGGCTTCCATTTCGCGCATCTGTTTGGCGCGCTCGGGATCGATGAGCATCACGAAGACCGCGCCGATGGATTTGGCGGACGGATCGACTTCGCCGCCGGCGGCAATCACGTCGCCGACCTTGATTTCAGCGGGCTTGATTGGCTGTGGAGGCGTGCGCTCACCGGGGTTGTCAGCCTGTCCGTGGCGCGGCGGGTTCTGTTTCACTATGCGGGTGTTCACGCTGAAATGCACGGTATAGACTTCGCCGGTTTCTGTCTCGATGGTGAAGTGGTCGGGCGTCAACGCGATCACAGTCCCCACGGTGCCGCGGCCTTCCCCCATCATGCCAAAGCCGCCGCCGCGGCCGCCGCGCTGGCCGTCTTGGCCCTGTGCTGGAGGCGCAAAGCCCGGATCTTGCGCATACGCGTGGAAACACGGTGCGACAAGCGTCAAGCTGAACGCAATCACGGACATGATTGCGGCACGGACACGAATCTCCACGAGCACTCCAATCGGCGAAACTGCGTCGCCCTATGAACTAGACGGACGAATCGCGCATGAGGACGACGCTTTGCATCAGCAAGGATAGAGGAAGCCAGCGGGTTGGAGAAAGGCAGGAATACCGGCAGAGGCCTCAAGGATGCTTCTGCTCCATCAGGAGCCTTTCGAAGTCCGGAATCCCACGCAAACCGGCGAATTCGCTGTCTGCCATGATTTTTTGGGGATCGACGTAGCCTTCGCTCAGGGCCTTGCGGAGGTAATCGATCGCGGGCCCTGTCATGCCGGCGCGGGCGCAGGTCCTCGCCATGTAGTAATTCATGGCGCCGCGGTCCTTGGTGGACGTGGGATCGGAGACAGAGAATCCCGACCGGCTCTCAAAAATCTCGGGATCGATGGTCGCGGCCTTTGCGTACATTTGGCCGCCCTCCTTGTATTTGCGCCTGAGCATGAGTTCGGTACCGTAATTCTTGAGAATTGGAGCGGATTGCGGCTCCAGCTTCAGCGCTTTTCGATAGTACCGGTCTGCGGAGCGGTAGTCCTTGAAGGAAACGTAGATGGTTCCAATGTTATTGAGAACGGTGCCATTCCTGGGATTGAGCTTGAGAGAAACCTGAAAGCAGCGCATAGCGTCAGTGTTGTTGAACAACTGCTGATAAGCGATGCCCATCCTGTTCCAATCGTCCGCGGAAGGATGAGGAGCTTGCTTAAAGGCTTCGATTGCTGCCTGGTAACGTCTCTCAGCCAAAAGCATATTCCCGCGGTCTTCCGGGGTGAGCTGAAGTTGCTTCGAGGCGTCGGTTTGCCGAGCGATCGGCGCCGGCCCCGGTTGGGAGATTTGGGGGGCTGATGGCGGAGCGGCGAAAGCCATTTGCGCAACCAACTGAGATGCAACGGTCAGGGTTGCGAGAATGGATGAAGGCGGGAGCAGCCGGCGTTCGGCGGTTCTGCACATTGACCCCTCCTTGTTGCCGGGCCGGGGAACTGACAGAGCCCGGTGGAATTTCAAGTCCAAGGCAACCTGGCGGGGACGCTTCGGCTGGTTTGAGCCGTGCGGCGCTGCCCTGGATGGGGAAGCTACCACTCCTAAGATAAGACGAAAAAGAACCTCCGGGGTCATCATTTGCGCAGAATTTGATCTGCAGGTCGCTTTCATTCGTGAAATAGGGGGCCGCGCGTTGTCTGATGCCTGGTCCCCGGACGCCGATTGTTTTGCTGTGAGGTAACTTCTGATTGATGTTGAGGCTACTGCTCTTTTTCATCTGCCAGCAGCTTTTCGAAGTCTGCGATGCCACGCAGGCTGGCGAATTCGCCGTCAGCGACAATCTTCTGGGGATTCGTGAATCCTTCATTGAGCGCCATGCGCAAATACTGGATTGCCCGGACATTCAGGCCGGCACGGGCACAGCTCTTTGCCATGTAGTAGTTCATTGCGCCGCGCTGTTGGACGGTGGCTGGGTTTTGAACTCTAGGGCCGGATTCCGCAGCAAAGATATCCGGGTTCACGGCCAGCGCCGCTTTGTAGTATGCCCAGCCTTTCTCGTACTGATGCTGGGCCAGTAGATCTGTTCCCAGATTCTTGAGCACAAGGGCCGATTGAGGGTTGATCTTGAGCGCTTTGTGGTACATCTTTACTGCTGATTTGTATTCTTTGATGGAGTCGTAGACGGTGCCCAGATTATTGAGGACATTCGGGTTGTCCGGGTCGATTCGGAGCGACTCGCGGTAGCAGCGGGTCGCCTCCTGCAGGTTGAACATCATCTGGTAGGCAATTCCCATCTTGTTCCACACGATGGCGGAGTCCTGGGGCGCCTTGATGTAGGACTCGATGGCTTCCTGGTAGCGTTGATGCACCACCAGGGTGTCGCCCAGTTCTTCGGGAGTTGGCGGAGGCTGGAGATCCGGGAGGATGGATCTAATCTGAGCCGGGGTGCTGGTGGCGGCGTTCGAAGCAGGAACCGGTGCGCTCACGATGAGAGTTGCAGGAACCTGTGCGCTCACAACGAGAGATGCTGCGACGAAGGCGGCCAACAGGGCAAACGCCGACGGCGTGCAGGGTTTCTCAAACCTGCGCATATTCCCTCCCCACCGAAGCAAACGGAGCGATGAAGAATCGGATCGTCTCTTAAGTTGGAATAATTAAACCACCAAATCAGCGAATTTGAACATCGAAAAGGGATCGCGATTTTGCACTCTTCTTCCGGGTTTTTTAGGCGAAACGAATGAAGCGATTCGAGCATCGGACACCAGGCGAGCAGTAATCCAAGGACAAGTCTTCTGGATTGATGGATTTCACAGGCCGTATCATGGGGCCTCAGGCAAGGGAGGCAGGTATCCTGTGGAACCGAACTTAAATCGTGTCTCAATGGAGCCGTATTCCACGGCAGATGGGAACTGACAAGCATGAGCGCAGCCACATCTTTGATCGCCAAGCTGGGCATTGCCGAACGATTTCGCACCACGCGCAGGCGCACGCTCGATCTGTGCGCCCCATTGACGCCGGAAGACATGATGGTGCAGTCGTCGCCCGAGTCATCGCCCGCCAAGTGGCACCTGGCCCATACGGCATGGTTTTTCGAGTCGTTCGTCCTGCGCGAAGGCCTGCGTGGCTACAAGCTGTTCGACGCGGACTTTCCCTGGCTCTTTAACAGCTATTACCGGACCTTTGCCGAGTTTCCTGAGAAGAAGTTGCGAGCGTCGTTTTCGCGACCGGGGATCGAGGCGATTCTGCGCTACCGGGCGCATGTGGATGAGGGAATTGAGCGGATTCTCGAAGGCGATCCGGGGCCGGAAATTTTGAAGACGATCGAGTTGGGCGTGAACCACGAAGAGCAGCACCAGGAACTGTTGCTGACGGATTCACTGCATGCCTTTTTCACAAATCCGCTGCGGCCGATTTATCTGCCTGCAAAGAAGAATCGGGAAGATGGGCTTTTGGGAGCGGACCAGCGTGATGCTCGCCGCCCATCCCAAAACGGGTTCCCGGCACATTCAGGAAAGGCCGTCAAGGCGCACCTCTCGAAAGCAAATGCGCTGCGATTTCTCGGATTTGAGGGAGGGCTGCGCGAGGCAGGCTTTGGCGGCGAGGGATTCTGCTTCGACAATGAACTTTCGCGGCACCGGGTTTGGTTGGACCCGTATTCCCTTGCGGACCGGCTGGTGACATGCGGAGAGTATGCGGAGTTTATGGCAGATGGCGGCTACCGCAAGCCGGAACTCTGGCTCTCTGCGGGGTGGGATGCGATGCAGCAGAATGGCTGGCGCGCACCACTCTATTGGAGCAGCGAGAGCGGCGATTGGAGCCTGTTTACACTGCGCGGGGAACGATGTTTGCCGGAGATGTCGGCTGCGCCGGTGAGCCACCTGAGCTATTTTGAGGCGGACGCGTACGCGCGCTGGGCGGGGCGGCGGCTGGCGACCGAGTTTGAGTGGGAGGCTGCGGCGGAAAGGCTGCCGGTAGAGGGCAATCTGTTGGATTCGGAAAAACTGTCGCCCTGTGCTGTTGAAGAGACAGACGAGAATGAAGGCCGAATGCAATTCTTCGGCGATTGTTGGGAGTGGACGGCGAGCGCCTACCTGGGATACCCGGGGTTTCGCCCGCTGGCCGGATCGCTGGGCGAGTACAACGGCAAGTTCATGAGCGGGCAGATGGTTTTGCGGGGCGGTTCGTGCGTGACGCCGGCGGCACATATCAGGGCTAGTTACCGCAATTTTTTTGCACCCGAGACACGCTGGCAGTTTTCCGGAATTCGGCTGGCTTCAAAGTAACTATAGGGGAAGGAGCGGCATCCAAAAGAGCGCATGACTACGATCGCGTTGCCTGTAATCACCCCACACATTGAGGAACGGGTTGCTTCGGCAGTCCGGGAGGGGCTAGGAGGCCAGCCCAAGCGGCTGCCACCCTGGCTGTTTTATGACGAAGCCGGTTCGCGGCTGTTCGAAGAGATTACGGAGCGACCCGAATACTACCTGACACGGACGGAGCGGGAGATTTTTGCCGACCATGCCGAGACGATGATTCGCGAGGTCGCGGACAAAACGCGGCTGCGCATCGTGGAATTGGGCGCCGGGTCGGCGGATAAAACGCGACTGCTGTTGACAGCCGCGACTGCACGACAGGGCAGGGTGGTGTATGAGCCGCTGGATGTTTCGGCGAGCGCTCTCGAAGCGGCACGGATGCGCATCGAGCGGGAGATCGCGGGCGTGACGGTGCTGCCGCAGGTGAAGGATTACACGCACGGACTGGAACTCGCGAGAACGAACGAGCGGCATCTGGTGCTTTACATCGGGTCGAGCATCGGAAATTTTGATCCGTGGGAAGCAGACGAGCTGCTCACGACGATTCATGCCGGACTGAAACCTGGCGACGCGCTGTTGCTGGGAGCAGACCTGGTAAAAGACGAGGTGATGCTGCTGGCTGCCTATGACGATGTGGCCGGGGTGACGGCGGCTTTTAACCTGAATGTGCTGGCGCGCCTGAACTATGAACTTGCTGCGGACTTCGACCTGGAGGCGTTTGAACACCGGGCGGTCTGGAATGCGGCGGAATCGCGGATCGAAATGCACCTGGTGAGCCGGATCGATCAGCGCGTGCGGCTGGAAGCCCTGGATCTCGAAGTGAATTTTGGCGAGTGCGAAACGATTCACACCGAGAACAGCTACAAGTATCGACCGGGACAAGTGGAAGCGATGCTGCGCAGAGCAGGATTCGAGCCTGCGGGAAGATGGACCGACGCGCGGGGATGGTTTGGAGTGTGCCTGGGACGCGTGAGGTAAGCCTTCGCCTTTCCCGGTTTCGTCCGGATTAGCGGCCATCCGCTCGGAATCCCGAAATGCTCGGAATCCCGAAAAATGCCCTGTCATGCTGAGCGAAGGTCGCCGCGGCGACCGAAGCCGAAAGCCTGCCCGCCATGGTGGGCATCTGCGGTTGCCCTTGACCCTGCACGACCGTCCGCTCACCCACCCGACGTGTTACCTGTCCTTCATCGCTCCGGACCCCGGCATCGTTTAGCTTTCCGGGCATTCAGATTTTTTTGCAGATAATTACCTGGATCCGTCGCACAATGGAGAGGAATGAAGGAGCGGGCGTCCTTTTCGCCGGGAGAAAAAAGGCCCGCCCCCTACCCCCTACCTGCTGGTAACCTAAAATAGGTTACTATCGTGCTAAGTCGAGACGCTGCGCTCCCCGCGCATTGGTAATGCCGCATAAAGCCAATTAAATCAATGTTCAACGCTACTTTGGTGTTGCGATCCGGACCAGCAGAATGTCGTGGCTGACTAATTCCAGGGGCATGTTGCTCGTGAGCTCCATGTCTTTGCCGGTCCAGAGGTCCTTGCCTTGTTGCGCGCCGTGGAGGCCGAGTTTCTCCAGGTTCAGGTGGAAGGGATGGGTGGAGTAACGGTCGCTGCCGGCGTTGAGCACGGCGACGGCCATCGCGCCGCCTTGGAGGTGTCGGGTCCATACTTCGACTTCGCCGTCGGAATAGACGCGGCGGGCCTGCTTGCCGAGCGGGTCCTGATCAATGGCGATGACATCGCGATTGGTGAGGATGGACTTGATCTCGGGCTTCATGTTGGGCAGATCGTTGCCGGCGAGAAGCGGCGAGGCGAGCATGGCCCACATGGAGAAGTGCGACCGATTTTCAGCCAGGGTGAGTTCCCCGTTGCCCACCTCAAGCATGTCGGGATCGTTCCAATGGCCGGGCCCGGCGTAAGCCTCAAGACCCTCTTGCTGGCTGAGGATGGCGTAGATGCGGTCCCAGTGGGGGTCGATGTCGCCGGTGGTGCGCCACGAGTTGCCGCCAAGCGCGGGCGCCCACTCCCAGGTCGAGTCCCAGCCGTACTGGCAGAGCGAGAAGACGATGGGGCGGCCGGTGGCCTTGAGCGCGTCCGACATTTTCTGGTAGGCGGCCACCATGAGGCGCATCTGCTCGGCCTTGTCGTTGGGAGCCTGTTTCTGCATGACCGCTTCGTTGAAGCTGCAGAGGTCGTACTTGAGATAGTCGATGCCCCAGGCGGCGTACATCTTTGCGTCCTGCTCTTCGTGGCCAAGAGATGCGACATAACCGCCGCACGTCTTCGGCCCCGGGCCGGAATAGATGCCGATCTTGAGACCCTTGGAGTGGACGTAGTCGGCGAGGGCTTTCATGTCGGGGAATTTCGAGTTGGTGTGCAACTCGCCGTTGGCGTCGCGCTCGGCTTCCCATGTGTCGTCGATGTTGACGTAGTTGTAGCCGGCGTCTTTCATGCCGGTAGAGACAAGCTGATCGGCGGCGGCGCGGATGTCCTTGTCAGTGACCTTGTCGGCGAAGAAGTTCCAGCTATTCCAACCCATAGGAGGAGTTGCGGCCACCTGCGGCGGGGCTGGCGTTTTGGATGAGGCGGTGAGGCAGGCCAAGGCAAGAACGGCAAGGGGCAACGAAGCGGAAAGGCGCATTCTGGGATCCTCTTGAAAACGATTTCAATTGCAGGGAAATGGTATGCCGGGAGGGTCGGTTTGGGCAATGACGGCGCGCAGGAAGCGGGCGAATTCTTAGTCGGCGGCGGGAGCGACGGCGTAGCGGGACGTGGTGGCCATGAGGTCTTCGACGGCTTCGACAAGGCCGATGCCGCCGCGGGCGCCGCTGGCGGTGCAGTTGAGCGCGGCGGCGGCGCAGGCGAAGTCGAGCTGGCGCGCCAGGGGCCAGCCCTGCAGCAGACCGTAGATGAAGCCGGCGTGGAAGATGTCGCCGGCTCCGGTGGTGTCGACGACGGGGACGCGATAGGCGGGGCGGAGGTGGAAATGGCTGCCGTCCCAGGCGAGGACGCCGTCTTCGCCGAGGGTGGCGGCGGTGACGGCGCAGCCGAAGCGGCGTTTCATGGGGCGGAGGGCTTGCTCGAGGTTGCGTTCGCCGGTGAGGCGGCGGGAAAGTCGCGGCTGACGATGAGGTAGTCGATGTTGTCGATGAGGTCTTCGACGCCGGGATAGAGCTCGTCGAGATCGGCGATGACAGGGATGCCGGCGGCGCGTGCCCAGCCGGCGGCGACGGTGGCGGCGGCGGTTTCAAAGCCATCGACGTGCAGGGCGCGCGCGTTCACGATCCAGTCGCGGTCGAGGTCGGCGGGCTGGAGGAGCAGGCGCTCGTCGCGGCGGCAGAAGACGGTGCGCTCGCCGCCGTCATCGACAAGGATGAGTGACTGCGGACTGGCGGCATCGGGACGGTGATGAGGCGGGCGTCGACGCCGGCGCGCGACAAATTCGTGGCGATGCAGGCTGCGCGGCGTCGTCGTCGCCGAGCTTACCGACGTAGCGTGTGGTGAGTCCCCAGGTTTGGCAGGCGATGACGGTGGTGGCGGCTTGGCCGCCGGGCATGATGGAGGCGTGGGAGTATTCGACCTTGGAGCCGCGTGCGGGAAGGAAGGAAGGGGGATCAGCGTGTCGGTGGCGTTCAGCCCCACGCCGACGAGGTCAACCAGCGACGGCTCCGTCATATACGTTATTGTAACGGGCCGGCGCATGGAGTTTGGATGCGAAAGTGGGGCGAGTAGCAATCTCGGCGGAGCCGAGAGGTGGGGACTTTCAACTGGGCAGCGTGTCGCGACCACGTTTAGCAGGCTAGGAGAAACGGGTTGACTTCCAGAGGCCCCAGGCGCAGATGACGGCGGTGATGAGAAGCGCGACGGTCAGGACAGAGGTCCATGCAAAGTTCATGTCGAGGTTGGGCACACGCGCATCGAGGCCGAGCCAGACGAAGACGCCGATGCCCGCGGCGAGAATGCCGTAGTCCCACCAGGCGCGCTGCGGTCTCGCCTTTGGATCAAGGTCTCCGCCGTAGGCCTGGAGCACGCGGTCGTAGTCGAGGCCGTAGCGGTTGCACTCGCGGAGCAGCGCCTGGTTGGTGGAGGCGTGCTCGCGCTCGGTGGCGACGGCGGTGCAGACGGCGAGGGCGCCGAGGATCATGACGAGCGAGCCGACGACGACGAGCAGGCGATGGGCTGCGTCGGCGTGAGCCAGCTCGCCGAAGACGAGCGCACCCCAGGCGAGGCCCCAAAGCTGGTTGGTGTTCGAGAGGGGAATGCCGCGGCCGATGCCGAGATACTTGGTGGCGAACTGCTGGAAGATGTCGCCGATAACCCAGACGAATCCGCCGAGAAAGAGCCAGAAGAGCATGTGCGTGAATCTCGGCGGAATGGAAGACGGCGGCGTGGGTTCCTCCGTCGAGGGCGAGCACGAGCGCGAAGACGGTGCCGAGTTCGCCGATGGTGAAGACGGTGACGAAGGAGAGCGGGATTCATGCCGCTGATGTAGGCCTTGCGGTAGGGCACGTACATGGTTCCCCAGAGCAGGCTGGCGCCCAGCGGCAGCGAGGATGCCGCGCGACGGCGCGATTTGCGTGCGGGCCGCTCGCCGTGAATGGTGCTGAAGCCGAGCATGACCGCGGCGGCGACGATGGCGAGCGCGCCGAGGACGACTTTGGCGATGTTTTTGGGGCTGGCGCCTTTGAGTTCGCCGAAGAGCACGCGGCCCCAGAAGATGCCGACGAGGGAGTTGGTGTTCCACAGGGGGAAGGCGATGGCGAGGCCGACGTCGCGAATGGCGAAGACGGTGAGGGTGTTGGCGACGGCCCACAGCATGCCGGCGAGAATGGCGATGGGGATGAGGTGCTTGTTGCGGGCGAGGTCGGCGAAGACGTGGCGGGTGCCTTTGAGCAGGGTGGGGACGGTCCAGCGCGCGGTGAAGACGCCGGCGACCATGCAGAGCGAGATGGCGTAAGGGCGACAGGCCGGAGTTGACCAGCTTGGTGGGCGCTTCAGCCGCGCCGAGCCAGACGCCCGCGCTGAGCCCGCAGAGAACGCCGAGGCCATGGGTCGTACCGAAGCTTGCGGGCGCGGTCGTGTTTGTCGGTTGGCTCATCCGGAGCGGCTGTTCCTTTCAACTTGCGTGGATGGGGCTTTGGCGCGCGATGCGGCCATGGTTGCATCAATGCAAGGTAATGAGAAGCGCGAGACCGACGCAAAAGACGATGAGGGGAATGAGGAAATGGCTGTCGGTGAGGATGGCTTGGGTCTTCGATCCGTTTTGGGAAGGTATCATCGCTGGTCCTGTCGGAGCGTGCAATGGACTGGCGCAACCATAAAGATTTGGCGGGAAGACTGTCAAGGATTCGTGGCATCTGACATCCCGAAGCGCAGATCCTTTTCATTATGAACCTTGACGAATTTTAGAAGCTTAGGGGTGGCTGGCGACGACGACGCGGGGGATACCTTGCAGGTCGGGCGTGAACTCGATCCGCGTGAATCCGGCGGCGGCGAGAAGCTTGTGAACGGCGCAGGATTGGCCGAAGCCGATTTCGAGAGCGAGGTAGCCGCCGGGAGAGAGTGCGGTGAATGCGGCAGGGATGAGACGGCGATAGAGGTCGAGGCCGTCGTCGCCGGCAAAGAGAGCGAGTGACGGTTCGTGGTCTCGGACCTCCACGGAGAGTGAGGGACGATCGGACACAGGGACGTAGGGCGGGTTGGAGACGATGAGGTCGAAGTGTTCGCCGGATATGGGGGCGAGCAGATCGCCCTCGAGGAAGCGGACTGACACGCTGTTGCGCACCGCGTTTTCCTGGGCGATGGCGAGAGCGGAAACGGAGATGTCGGTGGCGGCGACTTTTGCATGAGGCAGCGCATGTGCAAGGGCAATGGCAATTGCGCCGGAGCCCGTCCCGATGTCGAGGATGCGGGGGTTTGTTGGAGCGGATTCGCGTTGGTTGCTTTCCCATCCTTCCGCGATGAGACCGCGGAAGGATGGGGCACCCAGGTTTGCGGCGAGTTGGAGAACCTTTTCTACGAGGTGTTCGGTTTCTGGTCGGGGAATGAGAACTTCTGGAGTGACGCGAAAAGGCAGGCCGTAAAATTCGGTTTCGCCGGTAATGTATTGGATGGGCTCGCCTTTTTGGCGGCGGGTGAGCAGGGCTGCATAGCCGATTGCCTTGCATCCGGCGAAATTGTCGTCATGATGGGCGAGCAGCCACGCTCGATTCTTGCCGATGAGATGAAGCAGCAATGTTTCCGCATCGCGGCGGGCGCGGTCAGGATGCGGGCCGGCGCGGAGTTGAGTTTCGCCGTGTTCGAGCCACTCGCGGAGATTCATCAGGCGGCCTGGTGCGCATCCGCTTTCAACTGCTCCGCCTGGTAGTGCGTGACGAGAGCATCGACGATGGGCTGCAGGCGGCCTTCCATGACAAGGTCGAGCTGGTGCAAGGTGAGGCCGATGCGGTGGTCGGTGAGGCGGTTCTGCGGGAAGTTGTAGGTGCGGATCTTCTCGCTGCGATCGCCCGAGCCCACCTGCTGTTTGCGCTCTTTGGCAAGTTCGGCATTCTGGCGCTCCATCTCCACTTCATAGAGGCGGGAACGAAGGACACGCATGCCTTTTTCGCGGTTCTTGATCTGCGATTTTTCGTCCTGGCAACTGACGACGGTGTTGGTGGGAATGTGCGTGATGCGGACGGCTGAGTAGGTAGTGTTGACCGACTGGCCGCCGGGACCCGATGAGCAGAAGGTATCGATGCGAATGTCCTTGGCTTCGATCTTGACATCGACTTCTTCGGCTTCGGGCAAGACGGCAACGGTGACCGCCGAAGTGTGAACGCGGCCCTGAGTTTCAGTGGCGGGGACACGCTGGACGCGGTGCACGCCGCTCTCCCACTTCAGTTGCGAGTAGACGCGCGCGCCTTCGATGATGGCAATGACTTCCTTGTAGCCGCCGACGCCGGATTCGGAAAGCGAGAGAACCTCAACCTTCCAGCGATGCTGCTCGGCGAAGCGCGTATACATGCGGAAGATTTCAGCCGCGAAGAGCGATGCCTCGTCGCCGCCGGTGCCGGCGCGAATTTCGAGGATGACGTTCTTTTCGTCGTTGGGGTCCTTGGGTAGAAGAAGAACCTTGATCTCTTCTTCGATTGCGGACTCGCGTGGCTCGAGGGCGGCGATCTCTTCCTGGGCCATGGCGCGCAGGTCGGGATCGCTCTCGGCGAGCATGCCGCGGGCGTCGGCGAGGCCCTGGCGCACCTGCTTCAACTCGCGGAACTTCTGGACCGGAGTTTCGAGGTCGCTGAGCGCCTTACCGGCTTTCTGATACTTTTCGCGGTCGTTAATGATTTCGGGCGACGAAAGCTGGCTTTGCAACTCGTCGAAGCGTTGCTCCATTTGTTCCAAACGGTCGATCATGTGTCCTCCTGGCCCCTCCGGGGTCTTGAGTTTTGTGAGTAGTTTCTCGGGGACTGTAAACGGCGCAGAACAGTATTGGCGGCGGGCGCCGCTAGAGAAGGGCCGAAATGGGCTGATGGAGGGTCATACCACTACCATCTATTCTAGCGCGAAAGCCGAAATTGCCCCAAAGCATCCGGCTCGCCAGGCTGGAACAAGCGTAGCGAACAAGAACTGAGGCCGCTGATTTTTCCCAGAGCAGTGCCAGTTCCAAAAATCGCGCCTTGGGGAACCCGGATTTGGGTTATTTTGGGTTGGAGGGCTCCTCGCCTTCTCAGGAGAGTGCTTGCAAACTCTTGCGGAACTGGTCGGGATCCCCGTTCGGAATGAGGTGCTCGATCTCGTGGTGCGTGCGCTCCCACACTGGAACGGCACGAGCGAGCAGGCTTTCTCCCTTGGCCGTGAGAATCAAGATGCGATTGCGGCGATCCGACGGGTCCTGGGAAATTTTGACCAAGCCGCGGCGTTCCAGAGGTTTCAATGCGGCGGTCAGGGTGGTGCGATCCATGGCGAGAAGAGACGCCACGGGGCCCATGGGCGGCGGTTCCGGCCGATTCAGCGACATAAGCAGCGAAAACTGTCCATTGGTCAGGTCAAAGGGGCGCAAGACGTCATCGAATCGCCTCGCCAGTGCGCGGGCGGCGCGCTGCACATGAAGACAAAGGCAGCAATCCCGAACCAACAAGGTAGTCTCATACGGCAGTTTTTTCGGGCTTGACACGGAAGCAGAATAGTTGATATCAACGTAAATGTCAACGGATCTTCCCCTCGGAGGTCACCCGGATGTTGTTCCTTCATGATTTGAAAATCGCTATACGTTCTTTGTCGCGGGTTCGCGCGCTGTGGATCACCGTTGCCCTGACGCTGGCTCTGGGCATTGGTGCGAACGCCGCAATTTTCAGCGTGGTGCGGGCTGTGCTGCTGCGCCCGCTTGCCAATCAAGACGAAGACCGGCTGCTTTACCTGCGCCAGAGCGCGCCCGGCATTGGAGAAGACAACGAGACCTTCTCCGTTCCGGAGATTCAGGACATTGGCGGCAGGCTCAAGACCATCCGACCTCTCGGCACGTTTTCAGAGATCGATTTCACCGTGGTGGGACTGGGCACGCCGCGCGAGATCCCCGCAGGTGTGGTCGATGGGAATTACTTCAACGTAATGGGGCTGCACCCGGTGATTGGACGCTTGCTGACCCCGGCCGACGATGGCCCGAATGCGCCGGGCGCGATTGTCCTGACCTATGGCTTCTGGCGGAATTCACTGCACTCCGACCCCAGCGTAATTGGAAAAACAGTGCGCCTGGAAAGCTACAGCGGGGCACGGACCGCGTCGGTGGTTGGCGTTCTGGAACCCTCGGTGCCGTACCCGGTCGCAACGGAGATCATCGCCAACGTGGTGACCAGCCCGCATCACTTGTCTGCAACGATGGTGACGGGCCGTGAACACCGCATGACGGAGGTCTTTGGGCGGCTGGCGCCGGGTGCAACACTCGAGTCTGCGCGAGCTGAGTTGAGCACAGTGTATGCAGGCATGCTGTCGGCTCATCCAGAGGTCTACAAGCCCGAATACCATTTCCAGATTGGCGTGACGCGGATGCACGACCAGATCAATTCGCGGGCAAATACGATTCTCTGGGTGCTGTTTGCGGCCGCGGGGCTGCTGTTTGTTATCGCGTGCTCCAACGTTGCCAATCTGGTGCTGGCGCGAACGGTGCGTCGCGAACCGGAGCTTGCCATGCGTTCGGCACTGGGAGCGAGCACCGCGGTGCTTCGCCGTTCCCTGTTAGCGGAAAGTATGGTGCTGTGCGGAAGCGGAGTGGTGGCGGCGTTGCTGCTCGCCGTGCCCATGGTGGCAGTGCTGGGACGCTACGCATCGCGATTCTCAGTGCGCGCTCAGGACCTGAAGCTCGACTTCAGCCTGGTTTGGTGCGGCGTCGCACTGGCTTTGATCGCGGCTGTCTTCCTGGCCTACGTGCCGAGGCTGCCCGCGCCGGACGCACCGCAGGGAGGGCTGACGGGCCGCGGCACGCGCGTGGCAGGGGGAAGCAAGCGGCGACTGCGCGTCTTCGCGGTTACGCAGATCGCAGCCTCGTTCCTGCTGCTTGCGGGGGCGTGTGTGCTGATGAAGACGCTGTTTGTTCTGGAACAGACGCGGCCTCCGTTCGACTCCGCTAATGTTCTGGCGCTCAACCTGCCGGTCATGTCGTATGGGCGTACGCCCGAGCAAGTGCGCAATTTCTATCACGAGGTGAAGCGCCGCGTCGCCGCGCTGCCGGCTGTGGACTCTGTCGCTGAAGGTTTCAGCGTTCCGTGGCGCGACGATCAAGGGCTGAGTATCAACTTCACGTTTGCTGCGCAGGGCGCAACACGCAAAGATGGGATGAGCGATTATCGCGCCCGCTTCCGGTCTGTGTCCCCGGGATTCTTTCAGACGATGGGCGTACCCATTCTGAATGGTCGCGACTTCAATGATGGCGACAAAGATGGTTCGGAGCGTGTAGTCATTGTGAGCCAGAGCCTTGCACAGAAGCTGTATCCGGGGCAGAACGCAGTCAACCACACGATGTGGTGGACGGACGGCGTAATGAAATTCATCGGCATCAGCCTCGAACCGCGGCGCATTGTGGCCGTGGTTCCCGACTTCGATGATGAAAACATTGTGCCTTCGCCTGCGATGACGATTTATCAGCCGGTTGACCAGGAATGGACGAGTGGCCGTCTCTTTGTTCGCGCGCACCACGACCCCTATGCGCTGATGCCCGCCATCGCCCGAACCATTCACGAGATTTCAGCAGATGAGCCGGTGGAGAAGCCCGCAACCTTGCAGGACGTGCGTGCGGAAGTTCTGACGCCGGATCGGCTGAATGCGATTGTGTTCGGCGGATTCGCCGCGGTGGCGCTCATGATCTCAGTGGTGGGCGTGGCCGGCGTTCTTGCTTTCTCGGTCAGCGGACGCACGCGCGAGTTCGGAATTCGCATGGCCCTGGGCGCGCAGGCACACAACATCCTGACCAATGTGCTGTTTGAAGGGCTGAGCATGGCGGGCATCGGGGTGGCTGCAGGCCTAGTTTTCGGCTTTGTGCTGGTCGCGGCAGCCGGCAAATACGTCGCGGAAATTCATCAGCCCGGGGCGCTGGCGTTTGTCGCTTCCGCGGCTGTGATTATGGCCGCGGCCGCTGCTGCTTCGGCAGTGCCGGCGGCGCGTGCGGCGCGCGTGAATGCCGCAGAGGCGCTCAGGGCGGAGTAACTCGCGGTTGCTATTTCCTTGTGAGGCCGGACGGCTTGCTCAGAAGCAGTCGATGTGGTCGCAGGCGTTCATGAGGGGCATGAGCAGGTTGGACTCGTGGTCGGGGTCGGAGTAGATGGTGATGGTGGCGGGCTTGTAGTCGTCCGGTTTGGCCTTCATGATGTTGGGCACGAAGGTCTGCGGGATTGCGGTCGTAGAGCGGGAACCAGGTGCTCTGAATTTCGACCATGACGGTGTGGCCGGCCTTGAAGACGTGATCCACGTCGTGAAGGCTGAATTTGTATTCGTGGATGGAGTCCGGCGCGGAGGGGCTGGGGCTTGTCGAAGCCGCTGAGATAGCGGCCGCGGAAGATTTCGGCATTGGTCATGAGCTGATAGCCGCGCATTTTCGGGTCGGGATCGTCGTCGGGATACTGGTCGATGAGCTTGACGACCATGTCGTTGTCGGTGCCGGTGGTGGAGGCGAAGATGTCGGCGATGACTTCGCCGGTGAGCGTCGAGGTCTTCTTGAGCACGGGCAGCTTGAAGACGGCGACGTCTTTGCGATCGGTGACGAAGCGCTGATCTTCAGTGAGCCAGTTGTACCACTGCGAGCCGTCGGCAGTAGGTGGGCTGAATGGGCCGGTGACGATAGGGAACGGGATTGGCAGGATCGCTCACGTAGCTGGTGGCGGCTGTGGCTGTCGGAGTCGCTCCAACTGAGCAGGCCGCTGCCCTGCGAGATAGAGGCTGGTTGGCTCGCGACTCCTTGGGCGGAAAGTGCGCGTAATACTGCCAGGTGTTGGAGCCGGTTTGAAAGCTGGCGGTGTTTTCGAGATCGAAGCCGGGTCTCGGCTCTTTGAGATAGTGCGCGAAGAACTGTGGCTTCGATCCGGGCGCGGAACTCGTTGCCGATGGGCTCGCCGTAGTCGAGGTTGCCGAGGTGGCGCGAGGACGAGGCCCACTAGCCGTGACGCCAGGGACCGAGGACGAGGAAGTTTTCGTGATTCGCGTCGTGCGGCTCGAGCTTGGCGTACTCCTCCTGCGGGCCCCACATATCTTCCTGGTCGTAGTAGCCGCCGACGGTGAGCGTGGGCACGGCGACCGTGTTGAGGTGCGTGCTCGACGGCGCGCGAACGACCAGACGGAGTCGTAGGCGGGGTGATCGAGGAAGAGCTTCCAGGTGGGCAGCATGTTAGAGCCGGACTGCTTTACGTCTTGCAGCAAAGCTGCCGCGCTCGAGGAAGTAGTCGAAGCCGTCGACGGGCTTGCCGTTCTTGTCTTTGCCGTAGTTGACCTCAGTGCGTCTCTTTGCTCGACTCCATGCCGAGCACGTAGTCGTAGCCGTAGCTCTGGCGGAAGGCGCCGTTGTGAAAGAAGTCGTCGCCCATCCAGACGTCGATCATGGGCGCCTGCGGCGAGATGGCTTTGACGGCCGGAGTGCGGATCGATGCCGGCCATCATGGCGAGAAAGCCGGGATAGCTGGTGCCGACCACGCCGACGCGGCCGTTGTTGCCGGGCACATTTTTGAGCAGCCAGGCGACGGTGTCGTAGGTGTCGGTGCTTTCGTCGATGGCCTTGGAGTCGTGATGATCGGCCAGCGGGCGCATCATGACGAATTTGCCTTCGCTCTTGTAGCGGCCGCGAATGTCTTCGGCGACGTAGATGTAGCCGGCGCGGGCCAGCTCGGGACGGTACTGCGAAGAACGAGGCGCGGGTGGTGCCGTCGACGCCGTAGGGCGTGCGCTGCATGAGGAAGGGCAGCGGCGTGGCGATGTCGGCGGGCTTGAGGATGACGGCGTGGAGCTTGACGCCGTCGCGCATGGGAATCATGACTTCGGTGCGCTCGTAGTCGTGGAAGACGTGATGGACGGGCGCGCCGGTGCGACGGAAGATGGCGTCGGGCTCGTCGGAGTCGACCACGGTAGCGCCGCGGCCGGAGGAATCAAGAGTGAAGGTAAGTGTGACGTTTGACTCCGGCTGACCGAACTCAGTGGCGGAGATCGGAGTGAGCTCGGTGGGGACCTGGCGATCGGATTCAATGACGAGCTTGCCGTCCTGAACGTAGAAGCTGAAGGGCGTGCCGGGTTCGCTCGGAGTCGGTGTATTCGCCGGAGAGGGCGTCGAGGCCGATGCGGCGACTTGTTGGGCGGCCGCTGCGGCTGATTGCGGCGCGGAGTACGCAGGGATCGAGGGATACAAGGCAAGGCAGAGGACGGCAAGTGCGATGCGACGAATCAAAACTGGGCCTCCAAGATTAAGACCATGCAGAAATCGGTGTGTAAGTTCTTCTTCGATGTTCGATCCCAGGTTAGGCGCAAAAACAACGACGCGCCGAACCTGGGGCACCCATTCTGGGACAAAAGCAATCGCCCAGAGCGCTAATGCGCGTGGCCGTGGTGGCTCTGGGTGGCGCTGCTGGACAGTTCTTCCATGGGCACCACGCAGCCTTCCAGTTCGCCGCAGCCGATGTGTTCGAACTGGATGGTGGTATGGCTGATGTGAAATAGTGATCGCGAAGCATATGGTTGAGCTTCACGAGAATGCAGGCGCTCTCTGACGGTGGAATGTCGGCGATGGTGACGTGGCAGGCGAGAGCGCGGGAGTGCGAGCCGAGGCTCCAGACGTGCAGATCGTGGACGTTGACGACGCCTTCGACGGCTTCCATGCCGGAGCGAATCTCAGGAAGCGAAATGCCGCGAGGCGTGCCTTCGAGAAGGATATTGAGGGTTTCGCGGACGATGCCGATGCTGGACCAGAGGATGAGCGCGGCGATCAGCAGCGAAAGGACGGGGTCGATCCAGTTGTGCCCGGTGAGCAGGATGCCCGCGCCGCCGGCGATGACGGCGGCGGTGGAAAGCGTGTCGCCGGCCATGTGAAGGAAGGCGCTGCGCAGGTTGACGTCGCGGGCAACGCCCCACAAGAGAGCGGCGATGACGCCGTTCATCACGACGCCGGCCGCAGCAACGATCATCATGAGCTGGGGCTGCACGGCGACGGGGGCGCTGAGGCGGTGGATGGCCTCGACGGCGATCCAAAGCGAGATCACGATGAGGGTGCCTGCATTGATGAAGGCGGCCAGTACGCCGGCGCGCTGGTAGCCGAAGGTGCGGGAGTGATCGGCGGGACGCGACTTGAAGATAGACGGCGACGAAACTGAGCAGGAGCGCCAGGAAATCGGAGACATTGTGGCCGGACTCAGAGAGCAGCGCAAGGGAGTGGGCGCGCAGTCCGGCAACAAAGGTCACCACTACGTAAGCAAGGGTGGCGACGAGCGAAAAGCGCAGTACGGACTGTGTCCTTTTCGCTCCCGGACCTGCGGGAGCCGCATGGACATGCATGTTTAAAGTGTAAATGTTTAGAGGCATTGCACGCCAACCGTTACGGGCCAGCGAGGGTGGCGATTCAAAAGGACTTGGAGGCGCCGGGCTCTTCGGCGCCTGCGGCGGAGATTGGGGGTGGCGGGTCAATCCGCAAACCCGACCACTCTTCGGCCACGACGATGCTGTTTTGAGGGCTTCCCTGCTGGTAACGGACCGAACAGGGGAACCCGGGGCGAACCTGGGTTGGCTTCGCCGCTTCGCGGATCACCGTGACGTCCTGCGAGCATTCGTACTCCACGCCGCCGGTAATGTAGCTGTAAAAGAACAAAGTGATCATGCGGCCATCGCCGTCGTCCAGCTCGCGCACATCCAGCAGCATGCCGTCGACGATACGACCGTACTGGGCGAGAAAATCGCGGCGCATTCGTTCAACTTCTTCAGGCGTGGGACGATGGCGCCGGAGCAGCCAGACGGCACACCCCGCCATGGTCGCGGTCAGGGCCAGACCGGCGGCAGTTTCCCATGCTCTCGCGTTGAAGAACGTCATTTGGGGGAGCGGCTCCGCCCTTGTGGCTTTCAGAATTGAGAATACCGCAGTGGGACCGAAGCGCCTTGAGTACCCAGCGGACTTTAATTTTCAATGACAAATGCCCGGTCAATTCATTGAACGGCCCGGGTGACGCGCTACACTCCTGCTGAAACGGAGGGTGCGATGAGAGTCGGAATCATTGGATCGGGCGATGTAGCGAAAGCCTTGGCCAGCGGCATGGTCAAGCATGGCCATGAAGTGATGGTGGGCACGAGAGCTCCCGCGAAGCTCGCGGAGTGGGGTAAGCAGAATCCAAAGGCCTCGGTCGGCAGCTTTTCTGACGCGGCGGAATTTGGCGAGTTGATCATGCTGGCCGTCAAGGGCGATGCGGCCGCGGATGCGCTGTTCCTCGCGGGCGCAAGCAATCTTGTCGGCAAGACAGTGATGGATACCTGCAACCCGATCGAGGATACGCCGCCCGTTCACGGTGTGTTGCGGTTCTTTACCACGCACGACGAGTCTCTGATGGAAAGGTTGCAGCGCGATTTTCAAGACGCACATTTTGTCAAGGCATTCAATTCGGTGGGCGCCCCGTTCATGGTGAATCCGGAATTCAAGGATGGCAAACCCACGATGTTCATTTGCGGCAACGATGAAGGGGCGAAGCAACAAGTGAGCGCCATTGCCGTTCAGTTTGGTTGGGAAACGGCCGATATGGGTATGGCGGAGGCGGCGCGGGCCATCGAGCCGTTGTGCATGCTGTGGTGCATTCCCGGGTTTCTACGGAATCAGTGGACACATGCGTTCAAGCTGCTGGTGAATTGATGAGCCCCACGGCCGCTGTGGAAACCGAACGTCTCACGCTGCGGCGGTGGGTGGAGACGGACCGCGAGCCGTTTGTGCGAATGAATCGGGACCCAAGCGTGATGGAGTTCTTTCCTGGCTTGCTCTCGCGAGGGCAAAGCGATGCAATGGTAGACGGGATTGAGGCACATTTTGAGGAGAAAGGCTTTGGGCTCTGGGCCGCGGAACTGCGCGAGAACGCCGACTTCATCGGCTACATCGGTCTGGCAATCCCGCGGTTCGAGGCGGCTTTTACGCCGTGTGTCGAGATCGGCTGGCGCCTGGCACCGGCATATTGGGGAAGAGGGCTTGCCACGGAAGGCGCACGGGCAGTTGTGCGGCACGCATTCGAGGCTCTGGGGTTGCAGGCGCTGGTTTCATTTACGGTTCCAGCCAATGTGCGTTCGCGCGGAGTAATGGTGCGGCTTGGAATGCGTCACGACTCAAGAGGGGACTTCGACCATCCGCTGCTGCCAGTGGGTCACGTGCTACGCAGGCACGTTTTGTACAGACTGGCCCGTGCAGAGTGGAAGCATTGATGGCTTGATGGAGCCGGCGAACATGGAGCGTGTCGCCTTGACCCGGCAAAGCGCGCTTCCGTATGCTCGGTGCGTCATGATGCGGGCGAGTCGGTGGTCAGATACCCGCGAAGGGAGCAACTTCGATGAGCGCCGTTGCCCGACCCGCAAGCTCCACGCCTGAGATTGCGACCAAGCCGTTTCTGGTTCGACGCGCCGCGGTATTGGGCGCTGGAACGATGGGCTCGCGGATTGCTGCGCACCTGGCCAATGCGGGCATTCCTGTGCTGCTGCTGGATATGGTGCCGGCGGGCGAAGGAGCGCGGAATCGGCTTGCTCTTGCGGCGATGGGCGCGCTCGCGCAAGTCAAAGCCGGCGGCATTCTATGAGCCGGCGCTCGCGGCGTTGATTACACCGGGCAACTTTGAAGACGACCTGCCTAAGCTGGTGCAATGCGACTGGGTGGTAGAGGCTGTTGCCGAGAATCTGGAGATCAAGACGACGCTGCTGAACCGTGTCGCGCCGCATTTGAATGCGCGGGCAGTGCTGACGACCAACACTTCAGGATTGCCGGTGGGGAAGATTGCGGCGGGGCTGAAAGGGGCGGCTGAGGGACTTCGAAAGCGATTCTTCGGAACGCACTTCTTCAATCCGCCACGGTATATGCGGCTATTGGAAGTGATTCCGACGGCCGAAAGCGATGCAGGAGTGGTCGCGGCGTTTGCCGCATTTGCCGACAGGATGCTGGGCAAGCAGGTGGTGTTTGCCAACGACACGCCGAACTTTATCGCCAACCGGATTGGCGTAGCGGTGATGTTCAACGCGGCGACGCTTGATGCTGGAGCAGGGGCTGACGATCGAGGAGGTGGATGCACTGACGGGACCGGCGATTGGCTGGCCGCGGACAGGAACGTTTCGGCTGGCGGACCTGGTGGGCATCGACATCCTGGCGCACGTGGCGGCGAATTTTCCGCAGGGCGTGACCGGAGGTGGATTTTCCGGAGTGCTGGAAGAGATTGTGAAGCGCGGATGGCTGGGCGATAAGGCAGGGCAGGGATTCTACAAGAAGAGCCGCGGGGCCGATGGCAAGGAACGTTCGTTCTGTTCTCGATCTGAGGACCTGGGAGTACCGGCCAATGGCCAAGCCGAATCTGCCTGCGCTGGAGATGGCCAAGAATGCGGCGACTGTGCAGGAGCGGCTGCGGCTGCTGCTGGCAAACGATCCGGCGAAGGACAAGGCGGCGAGATTCTTATGGCCTTTTCTGAGCGACGCTGTGGAACTTTGCGGCCGAGCGGATCGGCGAGGCGGCGGAAGATGCGCCGTCGATCGACCGGGCGATGAAGGCGGGCTTCAACTGGGAACTAGGGCCGTTTGAGATGTGGGATGCGGCGGGAGTGCGCGAGACGGTTGCGCGCATGAAGGCGCTGAAACTGCCGGTGAGCCGGGCGGTGGAAGACCTGCTCAGGACCGAACGATGGGTCGTGGTACTCGCCGGCCGGGCCGCAGTGCTACAACCCCGCGACAGGTGCGATGGGAAGCGATTCCGCAGGAGCCGGGGCATGCGCGGGTTGCCGATTTCCGGCGCTCGAACGGGGTGGTGAAGGGCAATGCCGGGGCGTCGCTGGTGGACTTGGGCGACGGGATCGGCTGCATCGAACTGCACTCGCTGAAGAACGCCATTGGCGGCGATGTGGTGGCGCTGATGTCGTCGGTGCTGCAGGCCGGATTCAGATGCGGTGCGCGAATTTTGCAGGGTTTGTGATTACGGGCGACCGCGACAACTTCAGCGTGGGCGCGAACCTGATGCAACTGCTGCTGGCGGCGCAGGAGGGCGAGTGGGACGAGGTGGACTGCGGCGATTCACGGGTTCCAGCAGATGACGGCGGCGATCAAGTTCTGTCCGCGGCCGGTGGTGGCTGGCGCCGTTTGGACTGACGCTGGGCGGGGGACGGAGATTTGCCTGCACGCGGCGCGGCGGCAGCCTCATGCGGAGACGTATATCGGACTGGTGGAGGCGGGGGTGGGGCTGATTCCCGCAGGCGGCGGGACGAAGGAGATGCTGCTGCGGGCGATGGATGCGGCTGCTGCGCTGGCGCCGCCGGATCCCGAAAGACCCGCCTTCGCGGTTTGCGCAATCGGCGGAGATGAATGCGGCGCTGAAGCGGACGCTCGAGACGATTGCGATGGCCAAGGTTTCGACGTCGGCCGCGGAGGCGCGTGGGCTGGGGCTGCTGACGCCGTCGGATCGCATCACGTTGAACCGGGAGCGGCTGCTGCTGGATGCGAAAGCGCTGGCGGCGGCACTGGCCGAGGCAGGCTATACGGCGCCGCAGCCGCGCGAGCGCAGATTCCCGCGCCGGGGATCGCGGCGCTGGCTACGCTCGAGACGGGCATTTACTGATGGGCGAGGCGGGCTTCGCTTCGGAGCACGACCAGAAGGTGGCGCGCTGGGCGGCATACATTCTGTGCGGCGGACGCGTGACGGCGGGTACTGCTGATCAGCGAGCAGTACCTGCTGGACCTGGAGCGTGAGGCGTTTCTGTCCCTTTGCGGCGAGCGCAAGACGCAGGAGCGGATCGCATTTACGCTGAAGACGGGCAAAGCCATTGCGGAATTAAGGGCTCGATGAACCGAGCGATAGAGATGTTGAGTACGGCTGCACTGCTGGTGCTGGGAACGGCGGCGACAAGGGGACAGAGCACACCCTCGACAACGCCACCCTTGGCGCAGCTTACGGAATCGGGAACCGTTGTACTTGACGGGAAATCGGCGCACTACGTGATTCACCGGCTGCCGGTCAGCTCATTTCCTGAGCTGCCGAGCGGGATTGCCGAGCGGCTGAAGGAGCGGGATTGCATGATTCCGCAGACGTATGAGGCGCATCGGCCCGAGAATGTGATTCACGCCAGCCTGCAACGCGCCGGGTCCTCTGACTGGGCGGTTCTTGTGCCGACGAAAGGGAGCGGTCTCGCTGCTGGTGTTTTTTGGCGAGTGAGCCGGCAGCACCGATGGAACTGGCATCCGCGAAGGAGACAGACCGGTTGCAGACTCGGGGCGCGGGAGGCGCCCTGGGGTTTAGTTGGGGCATTGATCCCGCCTCGCCGGAGCAGGTACACGAGGCGCAGTCTGGCATGGAGCCTCGGCCGCCCCCGCTGAAGCCACGATGCTCTTGCTGATTCGATCGTCGAGCAACAGACCGTATATCACTTTTATGCGAAGAACACCTGGACGGTGGTGGACATGCCAGAGTGAAGGTAGCAGTACCAACAGATTGGGTTGACGGCGTCACAGGAATCGAATAATTCATCTACGCGTCATATGTTGGAGGAGCAATTTTATGCCGGAAGCTGTTATTGTCAGCGCGGTGCGGACGCCGGTGGGGCGCGCGCCCAAAGGCGCACTGTCCACCACTCGTCCCGATGATCTTGCCGCACTTGCGTTGGGCGGGGCTTTGGACAGGGTTCCCAGTCTGAGCAAGGCCGAAGTCGACGACGTGATTCTGGGGTGCGCGCAGCCGGAGGGCGAGCAGGGATTCAACATTGCGCGCTTTGCCGCGTTGCGGGCGCAACTGCCGGTGGAGATTCCCGGGGTGACGGTGAACCGGCTGTGCGCGTCGGGCCTGGAGGCGATTGCGCAGGCCGACATGCGGATTCGGTCGGGCGGCTGGCGCGTGGTGATTGCGGGCGGGGCGGAGTCGATGAGCCTGATTCCGATGGGCGGCTCGAAGCCGAGCCCCAATCCATGGCTGGCGGAGAACTATCCGGCGTCGCTGCTGACGATGGGCCTGACGGCGGAGCGGGTGGCGCGGCACTACGGGATTTCGCGCGAGGATCAGGACGCGTTTGCGCTGGCCAGCCACGAGAAGGCGCTGGCGGCGCAGGCGGCGGGGCGGTTTGACGAGGAGCTGGTTGCGGTGACGGTCTCGAACGCGGTTCCAGGAGCAAAGGCGGGGAAGCCGGTGGTGACGGAGACGGTATTCACGGCAGACGAAGGGCCGCGGGCGGATACTTCGGCGGAGGCGCTGGCGGCAGCTGAAGCCGGTGTTTCACGCGCAGGGGACGGTGACGGCGGGCAATTCCTCGCAGACCTCGGACGGAGCGGCGGCGGCGGTGCTGATGGAGGCGGGACGGGCGCGGGAGCTTGGGGATCGAGCCGCTGGCGCGGCTGGTGGCGTATGCCGTGACGGGCTGCCTGCCGGAGGAGATGGGAATCGGGCCGATTACGGCCATTCCGAAGGCGCTGAAGCGGGCCGGGCTGACGCTGGATGAGATTGGCTTGATCGAGTTGAATGAGGCGTTTGCGGCGCAGTCGCTGGCGGTGATCCGGCAGCTGGGGCTCGATCCGGAGCGGGTGAATGTGAACGGCGGCGCGATTGCGCTGGGGCATCCGCTGGGGTGCACGGGGGCCAAGCTGACGGCGACGCTGCTGCGGGAGATGAAGCGGCGGCAGGTGCGCTATGGCATGGTGACGATGTGCGTGGGCGGCGGGATGGGCGCGGCGGGGATTTTTGAGCGGCTGAGCTGAAGGCTCCGGGAAACGATCGAGATTCAGCGACGCAACACAACCGGCCGGAAGTAATCCCGGCCGCTGTATCGCTCAGAATTGGCAGTTGCGCGCTGACGCCGCTCGCTACGCCTTGGCGGTGGCCAGGGCCTTCAGGCGGGCGTTCAGGCGGCTCTTGTAGCGGGAGACGGTGTTGTAGTGGAGGACGCCCTTCTGCACGCTCTTGTCGAGCGCGGAGACGGTCTCGCGGTACTGGCGTCTGGGCGGCCTTGACGTCGCCCTTGACGAGGGCCTCGCGCAGGGCGCGCAGGCTGGAGCGCACGCGGCTGCGGTTGGCGCGGTTGACGTCGGTGCGGGTTACGGTCTGGCGGGCGCGCTTGAGCGACGATACATGGTTTGCCATTGTTCTTCCTTAATCTTTGGGATGATGCGGTGAGAATGCAACACGAGCCGCATCCCTCGCAATTTCCTAGTCTACGGGAAAGCGGGCGGCGGGTCAATGAAAGCCGTAGTGTAGTAAGGGCATGTTGCCGCGGCGCAGTAACAGATTCAACGGAATGCCCGGCGAGGAATTCAGCCGGTACCCAGAGAGTGAACTTTTGTTTTAAACTTTAATTGAGGTGGGATTGACGCCGGCACCAACCGGCGCTACTCTCTCCCCAGATACAGGACTTGGTCGCTCTCGCCAACCCGCTATTGCTTCATATCATCCAAGCTCTAGTGCGCGCCTTTAGGCTCGAAGCGCAGAGTTCTTACGCCACCCCGCCGATAGGTTCCACACGACAACTCATTTCATACCCGCCGCCTGCCCGGAAGGCAGCCATGGAGGCCGTCTGAACGCTGCGTTGGAAATCACACCTAACCTTGAGCCCCTGTTTGGGACCCGCGATGAAAACGTCAGGCTGATGGAAGACTCGCTCGGTGTCCGGATCGATCTCCGCTCCGACGCCGTGCACGTGGAGGGGCCGGAGGAGGCGGTGGCGAGAGTCCAGCGCATCTTTCAGGATTTCGAGGCGCTACGACGGCAGGGCATCAATCCGCACAATGGAGAACTGAACGGGATGCTGCGCTTGGTGGTCGCTGATCCGACGACCACGTTGCGTTCGTTGGCCGATGCCGGCAAGCAGCGCTCGGCGGGTGTGAAGCGTACGGTGCAGCCGCGCTCGATCAATCAGAGGAAGTATGTCGAGGCTATCGAGCAGAACGACATGGTGTTCGGCGTTGGGCCGGCAGGCACAGGCAAGACCTACCTGGCCGTGGCGATGGCCGTTTCAGCGATGAATGCGAAGAAGGTGAGCCGCATCGTGCTGGTGCGGCCCGCGGTAGAGGCGGGCGAGCGCCTGGGGTTTTTGCCGGGCAGCCTCCAGGAGAAGGTCGATCCCTATCTGCGCCCGCTGTATGACGCGCTCTACGACCTCCTTGAGCCGGAAAAAGTTGACAAGATGCTGGAGAAGAATGTCATCGAGGTTGCTCCACTGGCCTTTATGCGCGGCCGCACGCTGAGTGATGCCTTCATCATCATGGACGAGGCGCAGAACACGACCATCGAGCAGATGAAGATGTTCCTGACTCGTATGGGAAACAACTCCAAGGCCGTGATTACGGGCGACATTACGCAGATCGATCTGCCCAATCCGCGCAAGTCGGGGCTGGTGGATGCGATCAACATTCTGAACGGGGTGGAGGGCATTCACTTCTGCCATTTCGAGGCGTCCGACGTGGTGCGGCATGCGCTGGTGCAGCGTATTGTGAACGCCTACGAGAGCGCCAAGCCGCAGCAGCAGGAGTTGCCGCTGGGCATGGGCGAAGGCATTGCCGAGCAGCCGCAGGGACAGCCTGCGCACCCTGCGATGCCGCAATAAAAACGGGGTTCGCGTAGAATCAAAAGTGAACCCGGGGTCGTCCGCAAGCGCGGAGCCTCGTGCACGATGATCCTTCTCGACTCAGATTTGGAACCGGACGCTGCGCAGGCTGGAATCCGCCGTGGCAAACGGTCTGCCGTGCCCGTCTTTCAGGCGACATCACGCCAGTACAATCTTCCTACGGCGCGCACCCTCAGACGCTTTCTCGGCGAGGCGCAGGCTGCTGTTGGACTGCGTGGCCAGGTCACGGTCCTGCTGACGACAGACGCCGCCATTCGCCGGCTCAATCGGAAATTCCGAGGCAAAAACAAAGCGACGGATGTGCTGTCGTTTCCGGCGGAGGTCATTGGCGCAGAAGAGATTGCCGGCGATCTGGCCATCAGTGTGCCCACGGCGCTGCGCCAGGCTGCTGAACAGGGACATGCGCTATCCGTTGAAATCAAGGTGCTGATGCTGCATGGGTTGCTTCACCTGGCGGGACATGACCACGAAAAGGACCGAGGCCAAATGGCGCGGCGTGAGCGGATTTTGCGCGGCAAGCTGAGTTTGCCCCACGGGTTGATTGAGCGCGCGGGCGCCTCCGTATCACCTGCGGGGCCAAAGCCTGCAGATTCCGTTGGCCTTATTCGCAGGGCTGAAACCCCACGCTCCCTCCGGGGCGCCAAAACCCGAGGTCTTCAGCGACCCCGATTGCCGCGCCCTTTCAAAGAGCGGGCCGTGTCATCAAGATCTGCGGACGCCGAAACTTCCAGGCGCGCGGCAAAGGCGAAACGCCCATGACTCCATTCAGTCTTGTGCTGGTGGTTTTTGTGGCGTTGGTGGTGTTGCTCGCGTCGTATATCAATCGCGTCTATTCGGAATTTGGCAAGATTCTGTCGCACGAGGTGCAGGACAACCTTGACGCCTGGGAGGAGCAGGTCGAGCCGCAGCTTGGCTTGAGCCGCGAGCATGCGGCGATCTCCGCCGCGGTGCTGCAGCAACTGGCGCTGGGCGTGATCGCACTGGAGTTTGGCGCGGTGCTGTTCGATCGCGCGCCACACATGGGGCGGCCCAGCTACGCCGAAATTGCGCAGGCGGTGATTGGCCTGGTGTTGGTGGTGGCATTCTGCAGCCAGATATTTCCCTCGCTTCTTTTCAATCACACGCGGGGCCGTTGGGCGGCGCGGCTGGTGTGGCCGATTCGTTTGCTGTTTTGGCTGATGACGCCGATCACTGTGTTTGTCCGGTTTTTTTATTCCGTGGCGTCGTTGGCGGAGAAGCCGGCGAGCGCCGAAGAAGAGGCGGCCGGGGACGTGGAAGCGCTACTCGAGGCCGGCGAAGAGGAAGGCATCCTCGAAGAGAACGACCGCGACCTGGTGCGCTCGGTAGTGGAGTTCGGCGACAAACTGGTACGCGAAGTGATGACGCCGCGGCCCGAAGTGTTTGCGGTGCCTGAATCGATCACCCTGGAGCAGTTTCTCGAACAGCTTCGGGAGCACAATTTTTCGCGCGTGCCGGTTTTCTCCGGTTCGCTCGACAACATCACGGGCATCGCATTTGCGCATGACCTGCTGCAGATTCCCGATCAAGAAGCTCGCGTGCGGACAGTAGCGAGCATCCAGAGGCCCGCGGTGTTTGTGCCGGAGACCAAGCGCGGGTACGAACTGTTGCGCGAAATGCAGCGCGAGAAGCAGCACATGCGTATTGTGATCGACGAATATGGCGGCGTGGCGGGGCTGGTGACGATTGAGGATCTGATGGAGCAGATCGTCGGCGACATTCGCGACGAACACGAAGTGGACGCGCCCATTGAAGAGCCGCAGCGCGAACCGGGCGGCGTGTGGGTGGTTCCGGGCAGCTTCCCTGTCGACCAGCTTCCGGATCTATTTGGCGAGCAGGTGGAGGTGGGCGATCAATACGAAGCCAGCACGCTGGGCGGGCTGGTGAGCGAGATTGAGGGACGCATTCCACTGGCGGGGGAAGTGGTGATGCTGGATCACTCCGGATTGCGCGTTGAAGTTGTGGCTTCGACCGATCGGCGAGTGGAGAGGCTGCGGGTTTTTCCGCCACGAATTGAAACCGCCGTGGCTTCCTGAAGATTCTCAACCTGCCGAGCCAAATAGAATCACAGTACATCCGGTTGCGTCGATTGAATCCGGAGAAAGCGTATCCCTTTGAAATCAGGATTTGTTGCCATTCTAGGCCGGCCGAACGTCGGGAAAAGCACGCTGCTGAACGCGCTGACCGGCGAGAAAGTCGCCATCGTGACACCGAAGCCGCAGACCACGCGCAACCGCATTGCCGGTGTGGTCGAGGTCGCTGCGCGCAAGAAGGTGCATCCCGCGGCGCAGATCGTGTTTGTGGATACACCAGGTGTACACAAGCCGAGTTCGCATCTGGACCGGCGCATGTTGCAGGAGGTGCACGCGGCGCTGGAGACGCGCGACGTGGTGCTGGTGCTGGTAGATGCGAGCCGGCGAGTGCAATTGGAGACGTTCATCGAGGAAGATGAGGAAACGACAACTGCAGGTCCCCTTCGGCAGGCTCAGGGCAGGCTTTCGACTGCGCCCGTTGCAAAAGACGCAACCGGCACCGCTCAGGATGACAACGCAATTCAGGATGACAGCACAATCTCGACAGCAAATTCGCGGGGTCCGAATTGGGCCAGCGAGGAGGAGTTTCTTTTCGGTCTCATTCGCGGGCTCGATTGCCCGGTGTTCCTGGTGTTGACCAAGATTGACCTGGTGGCGAAGGACAAGCTGCTTCCGATGATTGAAGCGCTGACTCGGAAATACAACTTCGCCGAAGTGATTCCGGTGAGCGCGCGCAAGCGGGATGGACTCGATGTGATGGTGCGGAAGATTGTTGAGGCTTTGCCGACGGGGGAACGCTACTATCCCAAAGACCAGTACACGGATCAGCCGCAGCGCTTCATGGTGGCGGAGTTGATTCGCGAACGGATTCTGGTAGAAACGGGCGAAGAGGTGCCGTATGCGTCGGCCGTGGTGATTGAGCAGTATGAAGAAGCCGAGCCGCCTGCGCCTCCGCGAAAAAAAGGTCAGGCACCGGCGCGGCTGCCGCTTACGCGTATTGCGGCGGCGATTTATTGTGAGCGCGAGGGACAGAAAGCGATATTGATTGGCAAGGGCGGGGCGAAGCTGAAGGAGATCGGTACCGGCGCGCGCAAGCAGATCGAGTCGTTGCTGGGGACGCGCGTGTACCTCGAACTGCATGTGATTGTCGAACCGGGGTGGCGCGAGTCGCGCGGGTTCATCGAAGGACTGGACTGGCGCAATCAGTTGGAGAAGATTGCCGAGGCACAGATTACTGAAAAGGAATCGACGGAAGAAGAGTAGCGTCTTTGAGAGCGCGAGAAAGGACTAACCGCCGCGCACGCTGCCACGGCCGTCACTCTTCACGCTGTACATGCGGTCGTCGGCGACGCCGATGATGGCGTGAACTGCTTCTCCGTCAGCGGGGGCAGTGGCTACGCCGACGCTTGCGCTGACGGTGAGCTCCAAGCCATTTTTCATGCGGAAGCGAGTATTCATCAGGGTTTGAAGCAGGCTCGCAGATCGGGTTAGTGCTTCCTTGGCGCTTGTCTCAGGCATCAGGATCACGAATTCGTCGCCGCCATAACGGAAGCACAGTTCCTGCTTGCGGCAGAGTTCCTGCAGCCGCTGGCCGGTGCGGGCGAGAAGTTCGCTGCCCACCAGATGACCGTGCGCATCGTTTACCTGCTTGAAGCGGTCAAGGTCGAGAAATGCGAGGCTCACAGGCAGCCCCTGGCGTCCACATTTGTCCAGTTCCCATGCCAGCACTTCATAGAGATGACGCACGTTGAACAGGCCGGTCGTGTCGTCAGTAATGGTGAGGTGCTGGATGCGGGCCACATCGCGCGCATTTTCGATGGCGATGGCCGCATGATCGGCGAGGATGTGCAGGAAGGCGATGGTGTAGTCCGTCAACTGGTCAGCGCGCGGGTTGAATATTTCGATGGCGCCATAGGTGCCTTTGCGGCCACGCAGCGGCAGAGCGATCACAGAACGCACCTTGGGCGTTTCGGGAGTGCTGGAGCTGCGGAGTCGCGGATCGTCATCCGTTTCAGGAACGATCAATGTTTCGCCGTGCTGGACCACCCAGCCTGCAACACCTTCTCCCAGTTTCACTCGCAATTCGCGCAGCGAAGCTTCTTTGCCTCCGGCGGCAATCGCGTAGTAGAGATCCTGGCGTTCTTCGTCGAGCATGAGCAGCGTCCACAAGTCCGCGTCGATGAAGCGCTCCATGTGATCGATGATGGTGCGCAGGATCATGTCCAGGTCGAAGCTTGACGTGAGCGATCGCGCCAGCTGATGGAAGACGAGCAAGTCGTCGATCGGGATGCGGCGTTCGAGCTCGTTCGTCATGGGTTCACCCGGAGCCATGGTGCCATTCTTTCACACGAAACGTTGTGCAAGCTGTAGGCGTGTGCGCGGCTTGCGAGTACTTCGGTGATCAGGGTCCGCAGTCTGACGAGCGACCCGATAGGCGATTCATTAGTCTAGATGTTTTTCGTATCCGATTCGACGGTGATTTGCGCATCTGCAATTTCATTGCGGCGCGCTCACCCGACTTGATTCTGCGATTATCCGCCGATGTGAACCATGGAGCGGGAGGGCTTGAGGAAACCAGGCTCGCCGATGTGGTGGCGTGCTTCCTTGCCTTGCACGGTGCGATGAATGTATTCGCGTAGCTGTGCATCACTTTCACCGGCCCGCATGTGGCCATAGAGATCGTGTTCGACTTGGGAGAAGAGGCAGGTACGGATCTTGCCGTCGGAGGTGAGACGCACGCGACTGCATGCTCCGCAAAAAGCCTGCGTAACCGGTGCAATGATGCCGATTTCTCCCACGCCATCGGGGAAGGTGTAGCGACGGGCGGTTTCGCTGGCTTCGCGCGGCGGCAGCGGTACCAGGGGCATGATACGGCTGATGCGTTCGACGATTTCAGCGAGGGGCACGACGATGCCGGGCGACCACAGGCGACCTTCTTCAAGAGGCATGAACTCGATGAAGCGAACCACCACATCTCTCTTCGCGGGCAAAGCGGGCGAAGCCCTCGATTTCGCCGTCGTTGAAGCCGCGCAAAAGAACGCAATTGACTTTGAGCGGGGTGAGGCCTGCGGCGCGCGCGGCGCGGACTCCGCCGAGCACCTTTTGATAGCTGCCGGGGACACGGGTAATGCGCTCAAAGGTGGGAGCATCGACGGCATCCATGCTCACCGTGACGCGATTGAGACCGGCGGCCTTGAGGGGAACGGCGAGGGTGTCGAGCAGGTGGCCGTTGGTGGTGACGGCAAGGTCGAGCGGCTGGCCGGAATGTGTGCGCATGCGGGCGAGTTCCTCCGAGCAGGTCGACGAGGCCGCGGCGCAACAGGGGCTCGCCACCGGTGAGCCGGACCTTTTCGATTCCGAGGCTTACGAAGAGCTGGATGAGACGGAGATACTCGTCGATGTCGAGTTCAGGATACTGCGCTC
>CAVUXX010000006.1:0-331267 GCA_963745555.1 uncultured Acidobacteriaceae bacterium
TCAAGCGGACTTTCTTCTTACAAGCCTTGTAAGACCAATCAATTTCGTTGTTATCAGCTCTGACGAGCAAAGCTTGTTGGCGCCAGATTGCAGTCCGCGTTCCTACAGAGATCCGGGAGAAACCATCCGGAACACGAGTAGACGTCGCGGCAGGCTGCGGGCAACCACCCGCCAAGCGCCATCCAAAGATCAAAGGCGAACCGCAGATCCTTCATCCGCCGCGGCGGACTCAGGATTTCGGCTGAAGGCTCAGACGCCTTGAAAACGCCTCAATTTGCCGGTGACCATACTGCGAGGGATCACCCGTTCCCATCCCGAACACGGAAGTTAAGCCTCGCTGGGCCGATGGTACTGCACGGGCGACTGTGTGGGAGATTAGGTGATCGCCGGCAATAATATTAAACACGAAAGCCATCCCGAAAGGGATGGCTCTCGTGTTTATTGCGGCAATTCTATTTTGCCAACTGGGTCCGGGGTGTTGAAGAGCCCGGTTAAAGGTTAGATGTTCGATTCCCGCTCACCAGTCGCACGATCCAGGTGAGAATTACCGCTCCGACGACGGCAATCAGGATGCTGACGATGAGGCCGTGCTCGCCGACTCCCCCGAATCCAAGATGACTGGACACAAAGCCGCCGATGAGCGCCCCGACCAGGCCAACCACCATGTCCATGATGAAACCAAAGCCTGAGCCCTTCATCAGTTTTCCGGTGATCCAGCCGGCAATTACGCCGATGATGATCCACGCGATCAATCCATGTCCCATGTGGTCTTCTCTCCTTAGTGGGCTTGAATGCAAGCCCGCCGATTGACGATCACGAAGTATTTCATGGACTCCGGTGACAAGTCTCGAAAAATGAGTGGGAGAGGTCGCGACGAACAAAAAGGCCATGCCTCTGCGGCATGGCCTTTTGGGTGGCAACTTACTTGTTCTCCGGTCAACCGGTAGGGTCAACACCCACTGGAAGACTGGGCATGCTGCCCTGCGCTTTGGCTTCGGCGACTACGACGTCGAGTTGCTCGAGCACTTCGGGCACGCTCATGGTATAGATTTCGCGCTGTGCGTCATAGCCTTGCTCGATCAACTGCTTGAGGTAACGGCCAGCGATCTGGACGGCGAGCTCATCGGTAATCACCTTGCCAGAGCGCTTCTTCTGTTCAACCCAGGCGGTGCAGGGCAGAGCAATCCACATGGGGCGGTCGTTCACGTCAAAGCGCACGTCAACAGCATCAGCGTGACGCGTGGCGATTGCGACGAGAGTGCCCTTCCAACGGCAATAGAGGTCTTCACCACTCCAGAGATCGGTTACATGGAATTCTTCGTACATGCTTCCAGCCTAACGTTACAACTCATGAACAGGCAAGCCGGTCAGGGTATATCCCTGTACTCCACACCGGGATTGTGGCGGCGAATTTTTCGAAATTGGCGATGATGGGCTTGGCACGGGAGATGGCATCCTGTACCAGGCGGAGTGACAAGGACGCGTCGTGGCTTGTCTGACTGTCCCATACTTCGGTTACCCAAAGAATGTTCTCCTCTGCCGAATCCTTGGCAACAACGCGGCTCAGACATCCCGGCATATTGGCGGCGCTCCCTCGAAGAATCGAAATCATTTCGTCGCGCTTACCTGGCGCGGTCGTGATTTTGGCAATCATTCCCCACATGTCTACTCCATTTCGCTCGACGGTAGCACAACGCCGCCTAGCCGGTGGACGCTCCAGTTCGCGCGCTGATAGACTAGTAAGGTTGCAGTCGCTGTGCCCCCTCCTGTACGGACCCGCCTGCAAGTCGATTCGACGAAGGACAAAAAGACTCCGTGGATACACAAACCCGTCATGCCCTGAAGGGCGACAAATTTGCCCAGGCGACGAAGACCAGCGTGAGCTGGGTGAGCGGTCACCGCTCCGGCGTAGTGCGCTGGGCGATCACTGCTGCTGTCGTTCTGGTTGTGGTGCGTGGGCGCGCCGATTTTCTGGAACGTGCGATCGGCTGCCGCCGACACGGCTCTGGGCGCGGCGCTGGACACTTATTCCGCGCCTCTGGCGATACCGGGCGCTCCGCCGGAGAAGGGCATTTACGCAACTGCGGCCGAGCGCTCCAAGGCGGCCAACCAGCAGTTTGTGGCTGTGGCGCAGAAGTACGGCTGGCTGCCTGAAGGAACCAAGGCACATTATTTTGCCGGCGTTACCTACGAGGAACTGGGCCAGAACGGCCCGGCCGAGACGGAGTTGAAGACGGCTGCGGCAGACTCGTGGGATCACAACCTTGCCAACCTGGCCAAGCTGGCGCTGGCCGGTCTTTACCACCAGACAAGCCGACGACGGCAGGCGATCGACCTGTACAACGCGATTATCGCCAAGCCGTCGGTGACGGTTTCGGCCGCCGTGGCGCAGCTTGACCTGGCCGACCTGTATGCGGCAACGGGCAAGCAGGACCAGGCCCGTGCTCTGTGGGCCAAGGTGAAGGACGCCGACAAGGATGGCGCGGCCGGCACCATCGCCACGCAGAAGCTGACCGGGCAGTAGGGCTTTCCGAACCGGTGAATTTGCCCGCGGCCGGCCCGGCGCGTGAGCATTTTCGCCGGCTGGCTGCGTCTGGTGGTTGTATGAGCGCCGAGCCAGGCCGTATTCGCAGGTTGGATGGAGATCGCCCCAAGCGCCGTGCAGCGACGAAACCCGCCAGCACGTTGAGGAGCAGAACGCTCGCGGCCCTGGTGGGCCAGTACGCCTCGACGCTCTATCGCGTGGCGTTCTCGGTTCTGCGCAACGCCTCCGACGCCGAAGACGCCGTGCAGGAGGCGTTTCTGCGCGTGCTGCGCCACCGCGACACTCTGGACGAGGTGCGCGACCATCGCGTCTGGCTGATCCGCATTGTGTGGAACATTGTGCTGGACCGCAAGCGCCGCGCCAAGACGCGTCCGGAGACCGACGACGTGGCCGAGCTGGCGCGGGTGCTGCCGGCCGAATGGACTTGAGCGCCGAAGCAGCGCGCCGCCGCGGCGCAGCACCATGCGCATGTGCTGGCCTGCGTGGAGCAGCTGCCGGCCAAAGAGCGCGAGGTGCTGATGCTTTCGGCGTTCGAGGAGCTGACGAGCGTGGAGATTGCCTCGGTGCTGGGCATTACCGAGTCCAGCGTCCGTTCGCGGCTGTTTCGCGCGCGCAACCTGATGGCCGACCTGCTCAATCATTCGAGGAGTTTGCGATGAACACTCCGACGCGCAAAACACCGATCCACTGCGACCGATGGAGCGAGAAGCCGAAAAGACGCTGCGGCTGATTGCCAGCCTGCCCGCCCCGGAGGGCCTTGAAGATCGCGTCAAGTCGCCTTGCACGGCTTCCCGCCGAGGCCGGTGCTGCGTTGGCCGCAGGATCGCGATGGGGCGGCGGGATGGATGCACGGAACGGTGGCGCGTGTGCGGCCGCGGCGGCGATTGTGTTTGTGGTGGCCGGCGGCGGATGGGGCGTGTACTCGCGCGTGCAACCAACCCCGGCGCCAAGAGTGATTGCCATGCCGCACGTGACGGCTCCCGGAGGATTCTCCAAGCGCCGGAGCGATGCGCACGCCGCAGACCCTGAGCGGAACCGTTCTGAGCCATCCCGTGACAGGCGCGACGAAGCAGAACTTCGCCACGGTCAACAAAGATTCTCGCGCTTCTCAAAAAAAGGGGCAGCAAAAGAAGGGAAAGATCGACCAATCCCGGAAAGTCGCCAATTAGCTTCGATTGCGACGGTGAAGTGGACCGACGGTCTCGATTCCTAGTCCTTCGCAAACGCCCGAATGACCATGCTGAGCAGGGCCAGCACCACGGCGCCCCAGAAGGCCGGAGTCCATCCATCCACATCGAAGCCGACCACGAGCCGTGAAGCCACCAGAATCATCGCCGCGTTGATGACAAGGAGAAACAGGCCGAAGGTGAGGATGGCGAGGGGAAAGGTGATCACCTTGAGTGCGAAACCCAAGGTCGCGTTGAGAAAGCCGATGACGACGGCGGCGATCAGGGCGGCCCAAGAGCCTCCACATAAAATCCCGGCACGATGCGAGAAACGATCATGAGTGCAACCGCGCTTAAAATCCATTGAATCAATAATCGAAACATTGCGTGCGCCTCTTTCTTGCGGCGCGGTCCGCCTCCAGTAATTTACCAGTCGATGGATGTTTACGGTATAGCATGCGTTGATGGAAAAGCGAAGTTCTTCTTCCTCGGATCATGTGACCTTTGGAGGGGTTCCGGGTCGAAATGACAGCGATCCCTGCTGAGGGGAACGCCGTGCTTAGAAGGAAACAATGCCTATGCGGGTTCGAAGTTTAATTGGGATTTTGATACTGTCTTTGCTGCCGGTGGCGCCGGTATCAGCCCAGGCGAGCACTTCATTGCCCGACATTCGCCAGCTGATGCGCGAGGTCAGGAGCATCAGAAGCAGCTGGAGAAGGTGCGCGAGAACTATACCTACAGCTCGCTGCAGACGACTCAGGATATGGATGCCAACGGCCAGGTGAAGAAGACCGAGACGGAAGAGGCACGAGGACTTTTTCGTGAACAGCCACGTGATTGAGCGCACGGTGAAGAAGAACGGCAAGCCGCTGACGCGGCCACGAGCGAGCAGAAGGAGACCGAGCGCGTGACCAAGCTGGTGGAGAAGGCCGAGAAGACGCCGCCGGGTCAGCCGCTGGAAGGCCCGACGATCAGCGTCAGCCGGCTGCTGGAGATCATGGACGTGCGCAATCCGCGGCGCGAGATGTATCGCGGCAGGCCGACGATTGTGTTCGACTTTATCGGCCGCAAGGATGCGAAGACGCACGGGCTGGCCGAGGACGCGTCAAAGAAACTGCAGGGGACGGTTTGGATCGACGAGGCCGACCGGCAGGTGGCGCATCTCGAGGTGAGTTTCAACGACAATTTCCGCGTGGCCGGCGGCCTGTTCGCCAACATCCAGAAAGGATCCAACTTTTGGTTCGACCAGGCGCCGGTATCGCACCTCAACAATCAGGAACAGGCGTTCGAAACCAGTGGACAGCGAACTGTGGCTGCCGACGGGCGGCGAAGGGTCGATGCAGGCGCGCGTGCTGCTGTTGAAGAACTTTCGCCAGCACATCATCGAGCGCGACTACGACTACAAGCGCTTCACGTGGAGACGCAGCAGGCGAAGAGCGCGAAGGTCTCTTCGTCGACGAAGCCGTGAGATCCTTCCGGGCGATGTAGAGTGGATCATGTTTGTGCGCAAGCTCTTGGTCGAGCGAGTCGATTCCGGCGGCCAGCGGATTGCCTGCCCATTGCGCTGGATCGACAATTTTGCCATGCGCAACTTTACCAACGATGCGGTTTTTGACGATACGCTGCCGGTTGCCGATGGGGTGCTTGAGGCCGGGAATCGCGTGCCGCTCGATCGGCTTCAGACGGCGATGGAAGACTGGTTTCGGCGCAAGGGATATCTGAAGCCCGGTGAGCGGGTGGAAGTTCCTGGAAATGGAAGCGTGATGTTGTTCGTGTGGAGCACAGGATTTGCTTCCGTCGGACCACGGCGATGAGATAGCCTCATGGGTTGGTTAATCCGGCTCGTTGGCTCGGGCACAGAAATCAGGGATTGTGAAGACAAGCATTCCGGCGGTATGTCTGGCTCTCGTGATGTTGGCCCTGACGACCGCAACAGAAGGAAGGATGGCTGCACAGACGGCCGGCACACCCCAGGCTGACCCTTCCGGCGACGATGCTGCAGAACCGGGGCCATTGGCCAGCGATCTTTCTTCCGCGCTTAAACCGCAGGCGATTAAGAAAGCCATGCGCAAGGTGGCGGACTGGCAACTGCGCACGGCAGAGAGCCGTTTCAGTACAGACTGGACGTATGCCGCTCTCTATGATGGGCTGCTGGCGGCGTCGCGTGCTACAGGTGACTTGCGCTACCACGATGCAGTGCTCAAGTTTGCCGAGGCCAATGGGTGGAAGCTGGGGCCGCAATTTGCCATGGCGGACGACGAGGCGGTTGCGCAGGCTTACGTCGAACTCTACTTCGAGCACCCTGAGCCGCAGCGAATCGCCGCGATCAAGGACGAAGCCAACAAACTGTTGAAGAGGCCCGATGATCCGCAGAAGGATCTCTGGTGGTGGTGCGATGCGCTGTTCATGGCGCCGCCTGCGCTGGCTCGTCTCGCCAAAGCGACGGGAGATACACGCTACCTAAATTACATGGACCGTGAATGGTGGATCACTTCTGCTCACCTCTACGATCCTGCGGCGCATCTCTATTCGCGCGATGCCGGTTTCCTCGACAAGCACGAGAAGAATGGAGCAAAGCTATTCTGGTCGCGCGGCAACGGCTGGGTGCTGGCGGGACTAGCGCGGGTGATCACCTATTTGCCTGGAGATTTCCCTTCGCGCGCCCGGTATGTTGAGCAGTTTCGGCAGATGGCGAAAGAGGTTGCGTCCATTCAGGGTGAGGATGGATTATGGCGCAGCGGGCTTCTGGACCCTGGCGCATATCCTCACCCCGAGGTTTCCGGGTCAGCGTTTTTCACCTTTGCGCTGGCCTGGGGCATCAACACGGGTTTGCTCGATCGCAAGACGTATGAGCCGGTCGTTGCGAAGGCCTGGAAGGGATTGCTAGGACACATTTACGCAGACGGACGCCTCGGCTCGATGCAGAAAATCGGCGGAGCGCCTGGCGACGTAAGCCCTGGTGGAAGCTATGTGTATGGCGTGGGAGCCTTTCTGCTGGCGGGATCGGAAGTGGACAAGCTGGCGCAGCCGGCCAGCCCCATATCGTCGCAATGAACTGCTACGCGGCTGCCTGTTCTTGTGTGGTCTCGCCCCAAAGCTGAAATTCCCCTTCCCGGCGCGCTTTGAGACTGGCTAATTCCTGCGCTCCTGCATGATCCCAGCGAAGCAATTGCCCTGCGGCTTCATCATATTTCCCAGAGTTCAGATTCTGCAGCAGAGTTGAACCGGCCAATCGGCCCGAACCAAGGTTGAAGGTGAAATCCACGAGCGCATCAAATTGGCCCTGGGTAAGCGGAACTTTGACCAGCCGTTCGACTGCCTGCTCTGCGTCACGCACATCCCACAGCAAAATCACCTCTGCTTGCGCCGGAGTGATGCCTGCCGGATAACACTCCGGGTGGACGAGCCGGTGACCAAAGCCAATGGTCGGGAGCCCCGTCGCGTCAAGATACGTTCGATCGCGAAAGCCTTCCGATTTCTTCAGTAACTGCAATCCTGCCGCACTCAGATTCATCTTTTCTCCCACTCCGGATCGTATGAAATTGGAAACTCAAGACTCACGCTAGCAGGATGCCGGAAATAATCTGCAATTGATTTCGCGCTCAGTGCGAAGCGACGACTGGCTTCCCGGCGACGCGCAGAAAGTCGTCGACCAGATTGCCGAGTGCTTCGTCGAAGTTGTGATCGTGCGTCTTCTGCAGAAAGGCAAGACCGATCGACTGAGTGAGCGTCCAGAGGACAAAATGGGTCTTGCAGTCATACACCACGAGGCGAAGCATGGGCCGGGGATCGGCGGCCCCATTCTGCTTATTGGCGTTCGTCGGGCCGTATGGAGCCGTAAGTCGGACCTGTAAGACAAGATCGGCTTGTGATGGGTCGCTGACCAATTGGAATTGACCGGCCGCCTTGAGATCCGCATAAAACTCGTTGTATGTGCGATTTGGGTCGCCGCTGAAAGGCTCTGGAAAGAGGCCGCTGTCGGATCCCGCATTGGAAACGAAGATGTTCTTGGCCGATTGCATGGCTGGCGGGACTGGCGCGGGCCGAGCGGAATCCGGTTGCGTCCAGGCTGTCGCTGTGGCAAGAACTGCGGTGAATACGCGGTGGTGGAGCGTCGTTGCGCGGACTGTCATCGGATTTCTTCCTCTTTCTGAAGAGAACTGTGGAAAAAGACGTGTCGTGCACAACGAATGTTGCTCGACGGAAACAACTCCGGCGTGATAGCCTCTGCAAATCGACGATCGACCCCCGGGACCGTCGAGCACGAAAATCCCGAGTGCGCATGACTCAAAATTGCGGGGCGCGCAGCTCGAATCTCATAGTCCGAAACAAACCAAGTTTGCACTACAATTGATGCATTTTTTGTAAGTTGCTCTGGTGTAAGGGCTTCAATCGCACAACTCGGATCAGGTGCAGGAGATTTCCCGCGGCTACCCCCGTGTAACTCTTGTTAACACTTGGAGATACTAGTGTCGAACTAGTAAAATTGGCAAATGGTCATAAGACGAAACGCACGCAACATGAACACACAAGAGCCAGTGCAGTTTTGGCTGCTGGTGGCGGTTTCCTGTGTCGCGCTGGCTGTCGTGGTCCTTACGTTTTTTACGAGGACCGTGCAGGCGGATGCGCTTCTGTCTCGGCCGGCTGTGACTGTCTCGCCGGTTCCTTCAGTGTCCAAGCCGACGCCGGTCTTGACCGTGCCCAAAGTTGAGACTGCGCCAAAGAAGACCGCAGGAAAGATACCGGCCCGGATGCTGAAGGGTATCGCGTCATGGTATGGCTCTGTATTCAACGGGCGGAAAACGGCGAGCGGCGAAACATTTGATATGTATGCCATGACCGCCTGCCACCCGACGCTGCCGTTCGGCACCAGGGTGCGCGTGGTCGATCTGAGCAATCACAAGTCGGTTGTAGTCCGCATTACGGACCGCGGCGATCTGCTGAACAAGCGGATCATCGACTTGTCCTATGCTGCCGCGGAAAAGCTCGACATGACGAGAGGTGGCTTGGCCAGGGTCAAGCTTGAAGTCATTTCTCTCGGACCGTCCCCGGAGCGGGACCGATAGAACCAACTTTCGAAGCTGTGAATTAGGGCCTGCTAACACTAATGGGGCGGATGGCGTTGCGAGCGAAAATTCGGCCAGACCCGGGGCCCCCGCGGACAGGTCTTCGTCCGTGGGGTGGAGATGAAGCCGAGTCCGAAGGCTGTGGCGGGTCCACCGTCGAGGACGAGAATGAAGTATGGCCGGATTTGCGCCGCAACCCTTCGGGCCGGGGCCAATTTTCCTCATTTCGTCGTCAATCGTCGCTAGCAGACACCCGGTATCCACCCCACGGACCAAGACCCGTCCGTGGGGGCCCCGGTATGCGTCACTCCTCATTCCTCAAACTGAGAAAAATTGGTTCCCGGCGCCACCACCCCGGTAGTGTTAGCAGGCCCTAAGATACCCCGCAAGAGATGAGTAAAAACGTCTCTCATGGGGGCTTCGCCTAAAACAGCCAGCTTCGATCGACTTGGGAAAATTTGCGTGCCCTGGAACGTCCCCTCGCTCACCTGGATAAACACCTGCGGCGCACTGAGGTTCTGCATGCTCTGGTTCTACGAATCTTTCTTTCCCGTGGTCTGGATTATCTTTTTTGTCTACTGGCAGATCAAAGCCGCCAAGACCAAAACCACCCAGCGCCTCGAGCCGGCCGCCTCGCGCGTCCTGCGCGTCTTCATCTTCCTGATCGCGATCATCCTGCTCTCGACAACTCGCATCCCGCTGCCCTGGCTTTACCTCCAGCTCTGGCCGCTTGGCCTTTGGCCCTTCTGGCTGGGAGCAGCCGTCACCATCGCCGGTCTTCTGTTCGCCGTGTGGGCGCGCGAGCATCTCGGCAGCAACTGGAGCCGTTCGGTCACCATCAAGCAGGACCACGAGCTGATCACCACCGGTCCGTATGCCGTGGTCCGTCACCCCATCTACACCGGCATTCTGACCGGTTTCCTTGGCATGGCGATTGCCATCTCCCAGGTGCGCGGGTTCATCGTTTTCGCTCTCGTCTTCCTCGCGTTCTGGATCAAGCTCCGCATGGAGGAACAGTGGATGCGTTCCCAGTTCGGCGAGACATATGCCGCCTATGCTCATCAGACCGCGGCCCTGGTGCCTTACCTCTTCTGATCGCCCGCGCGAAACTGTCTGAGGAGAGCGCACCGCTCGCGTGGTAAAGATCTTTCAAAGGTCCGGATCGCCCTGAACCTAGCACGATAGTAACCACTTCTAGGTTACTAGCAGGTAGGGGGTAGGGGGTGGGCCTTTTCTCCCTCGCAAAAAGGGCGGGCGCATTTGCCACTTCCTCATTCCTTCTCATTGTGCGCCGGATCGCGGTAATTATCTGCAAAAGAAAACCTGAATGCCTGGACTGGCACATGTTGGCCACGGCAATCACATGAACGGGACCGGTAATGGGTTCGCGCCACCCCTCCGGGGCTCGTGGATCAATTATTGGGCGGCTTCCCAGGACTGCGTCCGCCTGGCCACCCCAGCCACGAAGACCTGTCGCAGTGTGGCGAGGCGGACTTGTCCTGGGCTATTTTCCTGCCGTCCCTCCGGGACGCCTCGCCGCGTTTGACGGGCGCCCGGCATCAGTCACGCTCTCATGGACATTTCTGCGGGATTTTATCCAACCGCCTGCCTATCCCGCCCACAGGCGAGTTTAGTCGTTGTCGGGGCGCTTGTAGGGCTTTTGCAGATACTGGCGGGCTTCGTTGACGGCGCCCTGGGTGTTGTCGTTGGTCTGCACGGCGAGGCGGTACTCGTTGACGGCGCGGTCGCGCTGGCCGGTGAGTCGAAGATCTTGCCGATGCCGATGTGGCTCCAGACCTCGGTCCAGGGCGGCTCGTCGTCGCCGCGCAGCGCGTCGCGGAAGGAGTTGACGCTGGCCTGGTAGTTGCGCTGGGTAAACAGCACTTCGCCGATGCGGTAGCTGGCCAGCGAGCTTTGCGGATTGGCGGTCGAGCGCCTTCTGGTACTCGGCCAGCGCGCTGACCAGGTCGCCCTGGGCCACCAGCTGCTGGCCTTTGAGGATGGCGATGCGCACCTGCAGGTCGGGCGTGGACTTGAGCACCCAGTCGCCGGGATCGATGCTGATGCGGCGCGGACGGCCGAAGGTGTCGACGACGTACTGCGAGTCGGTGCCGACGACGTCGATCTTCTGGTTGACGGTCTTGCCGTCGGTCTCGACGCGCAGCTCGACCGGCATGCGGAACAGGTCGAGATCCTGATTGATTTCGCCGATGGTGCGGAAGCCCTTGTTGTTGCCGAGGCGGTAGACAGCGTACTTGTCGGTAAACGTCGGCGCGCCGGTGCCGTCGATCCACTGCGCAAAGAAGGGCGTGAGCTGCTGCTGGCTCTGCGCCTCGGCCACTTTTTCAAAGTCGCTGGTGCGGATGGATCTGTCGGTGTATTGGCTGAGGGCGCCTTTGAGGGTGGCGAGAAAGGCCTTGTCGCCGATCTCGCCGCGCAGCATGTGGAAGATCATGGCGCCTTTTTCGAGGGTCATCGACTGGAACTGCGGGCGAAAAGGGATCATGACGGCCGACGCTCGAGAGCGGAATGGTGTCGTAGGCGAGCGCGCCGGCGGAGACGTCCTGCAGAGCGCCGCTGCAGGGCGCTCTTGCCGCTTTCGTCTTCCACGATACATCAGCTCGCCGTAGCGGGCCATGCCGTTGGTGATCCAGGCGTCGTTGAGCGTGCGCGGGCTGACCTCGGAGCCCCACCACTGGTGGGCGATGGTGTTGGCCAGCAGGCGGACGCCGGACTTGTCGCCGACGCGCGAGCCCATGATGGCGGCCAGTTCGGGCGCCCAGACGGCGGGCAGGGTGTCGTCGGGCAGTTCGACGACGTTGAGGTGCGGGGTTTCCGGCGCGCCGAAGCTGTCGGTAAAGAAGTCGTATTCCTTGGCGGCGGTTTGGGCCAGCTGGTTGCCGGAGGCCTGGTGGCTGACGGTGAGATAGACCTTCACGTTGCCGGGACCCGCCGTGAACGGGCCGAGATAGCGGCCGGCGATCACGGTGCCGGGAAATCCGGGCTTGTCCCAGTTGAAGTCGAACTCGTCGCCCGGCTTGCCGCTGGCCAGGGTGACGGAATGGGATGCGCCCTGGGCGCCGCTGGCGAAGACCCTCATGCCCTGCGGCACGTGGATGTGCATCTCCGCGGTGAAGCGGTCGGTCATGTAGCCGGTCATGGGAAACCAGCGCGCCGGATAGAGCAGGTAGCTGATGGGCTCCTGAATGGCGGCCAGCTTCAGGCCTTCGACGGGGCCGTCTTCGTTGCCGGTGATGGTGCCGTCGTAATCAAAGGTCCAGTGCGACGTTTGGCCCCCGGACGAAGGGCGCGGCGGGGGTGACGCGGATGGTGCCGTCGGCCAGTCGCTCGCCGGTGAGCAGCTTGCCGCCGTCGTCGGTAGATCTTGGTGACCTTGAGCGCGGGATGAAAGCCGAAGCTGACCTCTTCGGCATTCTCGGGCGCGGTGAAGCTGACCACCGCCGTGGCGGCAAGATGATGCGTGGCAGTATCGAGCTCGGCATCGATTACGTAGCCGGTGATGTTGAGGCTAGAGCGCTCAGACGATTGCGCGAAGAGCAGCGCGGCGATCAGCATTCCGACCGCCAGGAGGGCGAACGTCTTTGCCGAACGGAGAGGGAGGGATTTGAAGTTCATCATTCGCTTTCTCAGAAGCATGCTAGTCGATGTTGCAATATTCATGCGTACTCATACCCGGTGGCCCAACGCCGGTTCTGATCAGAATTTCACGGATTCGGCGAGCGGGGAAGGCAGGCCAAGCTGTTCAATGGTAACGGCCGCCACCCGGTCAATTGCGCTCTCGCTCCTTCCGCCGGGGAGATTTCGCCGGATATTCAGAAGATTCCGAATCCGCCTGAAGCTCCTGCATCATGGACTGACGAGGAGCTCCATCGGGTAGCAGCGGCTCGATTTCTTGGACGATATTCGCAGCGGTGAAGTTGTTTTGGATCAGCTCGGGAACTATACGCCGGCCGACAATCAGGTTGGCCATGGCGATATGAGGGACGGAAACGACGCGTTGAGCGATGGCGTAGGTGATAGGCGAGACGCGGTAGACGACAACAAAAGGGTTGCCGATGAGCGCTGCCTCTACGGTGGCTGTACCGCTGGCAACGACGGAGGCGCGGGCATGAAAGAGCGCGGCAGCAGCACCTGCGGTGCGGCTGACTGCGCCTTCGGCGCGGGGGAGATCTACAAGCCGGATGGTAAGGCCCTCCCTGAGGCGGTTCACCATTTCGCTTACGAAACGGCGTTGCTCGGGGGTGAGAGTAGGAGCAAGCGGGAGGACAAACTGAAGCTCGGGATTGCCCTGCTCAAGGTGATAGCGCCGAAAGAGAAGCTTCGCGGCCTGCATCATTTCCGGCAGGTTGTCGCGAATCTCTTTGGCGCGACTGCCAGGGAGCAGGGCGATCCAGGTTTTTGCCGGGTCCAGGGTATTCTCCGCTGCGAATTGCGCGCGCGTGATGGCGGGCGGAGGCAACTCGGCCAAAGGGTGCCCGACAAACTCTGCGGAGACGCCACGATCGCGGTAGAACTGCTCTTCGAAAGGGAAGATGACGAGCATCCTGTCGACGTATTTCCGGACGAGGCGGATGCGGTGTTTCTTCCAGGCCCAGAGTTGAGGGCTGACGAAAAAGATCACGGGAACGCCGAGGTTGTGGAGCTGCTCGGCGAGCTTGAAGTGAATATCCGGGAAGTCGATGAGGACGGCAACATCGGGCCGGCGCTCGCGAATGGCGCGCTTGAGGCGGCTGAATTCGCGGTAGATGCGGGGCAGATGGCGGACCACCTCGGTGATGCCCATGACTGCCATATCTTCAGATCGAACCACGACCTCCAGACCCACGCCAGCCATGCGCTGGCCGCCCATGCCGAAGAATCGGGCGGTTTGCCCCGCGGCGGCAAGACGCCGTTGGAGCGATTCGACGAGAAGGGCTCCGTAATGCTCGCCACTGGCTTCGCCTGCCGAGATGAAGATGTCGGGACCAGACATGCTGCGCTGCCTCTTGCCGCGCTGGCAACATCATAGCGGGTTTGACATTGCGGCCTTTCGCCAAGCCCTGAAAGGCCTCTGGGCATCGGTTCGTTGCGATCAATCCGAGGGTTCGACAGCGCGGATCGCAGAGTCGAGATTTTCGGGGCTGTCACAGTGTGTTCAATATGGGCTATAGTGTCTATCTGCCAAGGGCGGCTTCCTGCAAGAACGCACGTTGGCACGTTACTGCGAAGCCAGGAGGGTCCGATGAAGATTTCCGACACGATTGGGATGCTGCTGAAGGCCAAGAATCAGACCAACGTCCTTTCGATAGGGCCCGAGCAATCGGTGTATGAAGCGCTCGAATTGATGGCCGAGCACGACATCGGTGCGCTGCTGGTTTTATCCGGCGATAGGTTGGTCGGCATCCTTTCAGAGCGTGATTACGCGCGCAGGGGAATCCTGATGGGCCACCATTCGAAAGAGACGCGGGTCAGTGAGATCATGACCAGCCACGTGGTGTCTGTCAGCCCCAAGCACACCGTCGACGAATGCATGACGATGATGACGGGACATCACTTTCGCCATCTGCCGGTGCTGCAGAATGACAAGGTGGTGGGGATCGTTTCGATCGGCGACCTTGTGAAGTGGGTGATCTCAGGCCAGGAGCAGACAATCCAGGCGCTGGAAGGCTACGTGACGGGCGCGTACCCGGGATAAGCGCACCGTCTCTCAAATTCACATGACTCCGCTTCGCGGCGGGGAGCAATACGCGAGGCCAAGCCAATCAGCTCGTAAGGGAGCGGCTGCGGGGCTGAGCGGAGTTGCGATGATGCAGGCATCCGGCGGGCGTGCGGGCGCATCTGGACGAGTGAGAACGGATCGGAAGATCCGGGAACACTGGTCTGCGCGGAGGCGTTCTCTGTATGCGGAGGGAGCGATTGCCGCCAACCGTCTTGTCCTGAAGGCGAGGACAAGAGGGAGGATGTCAAGCGATGTCGCGGCATGGCATTCCAATTGGAAGAATCTTCGGCATTTCGATTGATCTGGATTATTCCTGGTTCCTTATTGTCGGTCTGCTGACGTGGATGCTGGCGGCGAGTTATTACCCGTCGGAGTTTGGCGGCTGGACGACGGGCGAATACTGGGCGATGGGGTTCGTGACCGCGGTGATGCTGTTTGTGAGCGTGCTGATTCACGAACTGGCACATTCGCTCATGGCGCAGCGTTACGGCATCCCGGTTCCGCGGATCACGCTGTTTCTTTTCGGCGGAGTCTCGCAGATTGCGGCTGAACCGCCGAGTGCCGGCCAGGATTTCTGGATTTCGGTTGTGGGTCCGGGGATGAGTCTGGCGCTGGCAGCCTTCTTCTGGGAGTTGGAGCCGCTGCTTGCAGGTCGAGAGATGCTCCTTGCACTGGCCGAGTATCTTGCGCTTCTGAACCTGATTCTTGCGCTCTTCAATCTCATTCCCGGCTTCCCCCTGGACGGGGGACGCGTTCTTCGCGCCCTGGTGTGGCGCATCACTGGCAACTTTCACCGAGCTACGGTAGCCGCCGGGGTCACGGGCCGATTCTTCGGCTTTCTGCTGATCTTTTTGGGTGTATGGCGCGCATTGACCGGCGACATTGTGGGAGGGCTCTGGGTCGCGTTTATCGGATGGTTCCTGGAGAGCGCTGCGGGGAGTCAACTGCAACAGGAGGGCCTGAAGAACCTTCTCGGCGGGCACCGGGTGGTCGATGCGATGCGGCGCGATTTCCCGCGGGTCAGCGGCGAAACACCGCTGCAGGATGTAGTGGACCGAGGCATTCTGCCATCCGGGGCTCGGTATGCCATGGTGACCAGTGCCGGTCAGCCCGTCGGATTGGTCACGCTGGGGGGCATTCGCAGCGTGCCGCACCAGGCATGGCCGACCACAATGGCTTCCCAGGCAATGGTTCCTTTCCAAAGACTGGCGACAACTCAACCCAACGCTGTGCTTTGGACAGCCCTTGAGAAGATGGGGCGCGACGGTGTCAACCAGCTTCCAGTTTTAGACGGCAGCGGTGTCGTGGGGATTCTGTCAAGAGACGACATTCTGCACTACCTGAGCGCGATTCGCGCGATTGCCGCCTGAGGAATCGCGGTCGCTCGGCAACAAACCTTGGCCAGGCCCCGATTCAATTCCTGCGTAAAGAGGAGAGACAGCATGAATACAAGAGGGCAGAGCATGACTACTTCGAGAAGGCCGCTTGGCTGGCTCATGGTGCTGATCCTGCTGTGTCTCGTCGTGGGCGGGATTCTGCGTGCGGGGATGTTCCACCTTGGGTGGAAGCTGGCGTCGGTAGGACCAGCATCGGGGCACCAGGTTCCGCTGCGCATTGCGCAGGACGAGTCGCCCGTGGACCTCGGCAACTTCAAGAACGGTTTCTCCTCCGTCATCGATCCTGCTCTTCCCGCGGTGGTGAATATTTCCTCGACCAAAGTGGTGAAGCAGCAAAACGTGCCGAACATTTTTAACGATCCTTTATTTCAACAATTTTTCGGCAATCAACCCCAGCAACAACCGCAGCCTCAGACGGAACGCGAGCACAGCCTGGGTTCAGGAGTGATCGTCAATCCGGATGGCTATATTCTCACCAATAATCACGTAGTGGCGGGGGCGTCGGACGTCGAGGTTTTTACGACGACGCGCAAGCAATACAAGGCGAATGTGATCGGTACCGATTCGCGAACGGATATCGCCGTGCTCAAGATTGATGCCTCGGGGTTGCCGACTTTTACGCTTGGCGACTCTTCGAAGCTCAAGGTTGGCGACCTGGTGTTTGCTATTGGCGACCCGTTCGGCATCGGCGAAACGGCCACCACGGGAATTGTGAGCGCCACGGGCCGCGGTCTGGGCGGAGCGATCGAGCACTACGAAGATTTCATTCAAACGGACGCGGCCATTAATCCTGGAAACTCAGGAGGGGCTCTGATCGATCTCCGCGGAAATCTGATTGGGATCAATACGGCCATTCTTTCCGGCGGCGGAGGGAACGAGGGCATCGGCTTCGCAATTCCTGTGAACATGGCGCGCAATGTCATGGAGCAGATTGTTGAACATGGGAAGGTGACGCGGGGCTATCTGGGAGTCACGATTCAGCCTGTCAATCCCGACATGGCGAAGGCATTCGGACTCAGCCAGGGTGGGGGAGCGCTGATCGGAGATGTGACGCCGAGCGGTCCCGCGGCCAAGGCTGGGCTGCAGCGAGGCGACATCGTGCTTCAACTGAACGGCTCGGCTGTAACCGGACCCGATGACCTGAGCTTGCGCGTGTCTGAAATGGCGCCGGGAGCTGTTGCCCATCTCCAGGTTTACCGCAGTGGGCAAACCCAGCCAATCGATGTCACGCTGGGTACGTATCCTGAAAACGCCGCGGCGGGCCGGCCGGCTCAAGGCCCGAGTACTGCCCTGGAGGGACTCCAGGTGCAGAACCTCACGAGTGATTTAGCTCAAGAGCTTGGTTTGCCTGCTGGAATGACGGGCGTGTTTGTGAGGGATGTCGATGCTTCAAGTCCCGCGGCAGCGGCCGGAGTGCAGCGGGGCGATGTGATTCAGGAGGTTGACCGCAAGCCGGTTCACAACATTGCGGAATACCAGCAGGCACTGGCTGGAGCGGGGAAGCAGCCTTTGCTGCTGCTGCTGAATCGACGCGGAACGACGCTGTTTGTGGTGGTGCAGCCGCAGTAGGTGAACAGGCTGCGGAAAAAGGAAGCATAGCGGAGAATCGGCGTTAAAGCGTCCCGCAGGGGCTGAAGCCCATCCTCTATTTTTGTTGCGCTTGCGGCACGACTGAAGTCGTGCCCTGTTACAAAGCGCCCGTTGTTTCGAGTCTTTCCGCAGTCTGTGAAGCCCGTACCCTTCAAACTGACCCACTACTCGTTCTAAATTGATTGCACGAACGAATGGGGCGAGTGTTACACTCGGCGAGCCTGCCACGGGATGTCAAAACAACTTCCCCAAATTGATTGAGTTCCCTTACGCAAGGTAATAATGGAGGTCGTTATGCACGACGGCAATGGCGCCTCTGCGCCGCTGAATCCTGGATTGGTTTTTGAAATGGTGCAGGCGCAGCAGCGCACTGCGGCGCTGAAGGCAGCCATCGATCTGGATGTGTTTCGGGCGGTGGGCGACGGGCCGGGAGACGTTGAGTCGATCGCGCGGCACTGCGATGCTTCGGAGCGGGGCATTCGCATCTTGTGCGATTTTCTTACGATTTGCGGGGTGTTGGTGAAGGAGGATGAGCGCTATCAACACACGCCCACGAGCGCTGCGTTTCTTGATCCGCGTTCGCCGGCTTGCATGGCGTCTGTCGCGCAGTTCATGTGTAACCCGGCGCTGCGTGAGCCTCTGGACCACCTTGCCGATGTGGTGCGTGCGGGACGCACCAACCTTCCGGGACAGGGGACTGTTGAGCCGGAGAACCCGGTCTGGGTTCAGTTTGCCGAACAGATGGCGCCCATGATGGGGCCCATGGCGGGACCGCTGGGTGCGGTGGTTCTGGAAGGACATAGCGGGCCGATGCGGGTGCTGGACATCGCGGCGGGACACGGGCTGTTTGGGATTGAGATCGCCAAACAAAACCCGGAGGCGCATGTTACGGGACTGGATTGGGCTCCGGTGCTGCGGGTCGCCCTGGCTAACGCGCAAAAAGCGGGCGTGCACGAGCGCTACGACATGCTTGCAGGGAGTGCGTTTGAGGTGGAATTCGGCGGGCCGTATGACGCCGTGCTGCTCACCAACTTTTTGCACCACTTCGACAAGGAAACGTGTGTGGGACTCTTGAAAAAGGTTCGCGGCTCGTTACGACCGGGGGGGCGCGCGGCCACGCTCGAGTTTGTGCCCAACGAGGATCGCGTGTCGCCGCCTCAGGCAGCGGCTTTCAGTATGACGATGCTGACGACCACGGCATCCGGCGACGCGTATACGATGAAAGAACTGACGGCCATGTATCACGATGCGGGGTTCGCTGTGATCAGCGGACATCCCATCCCAATGAGCCCTCACACCATTGTGATGGGGCACGCTTAGAGCCGTGAGTCAGAAGTTCATTGCAGAAATCGAGCGTCCCAAATTTATGAGATGGGCTCTAGAACTGGTTGCATAAATGTTGCTTCCCTCAGGGGCTAAAGCCCCGGATTCTATACGTCTCTGACGGCACGGCTGAAGCCGTGCCCTTTCAAAACTCCATTTATGCAACCAGTTCTAGAAGCGCGACCGTTTAGATATGTGGTTTCCCAGGTCTCAAAAGCGAGATCTGGGGCACCCAAATTGATTGGCACGATTACAAAATCACCAGGTCACGGCACTAGAAGCATCTCTGCTGACGGTGTGGTGGGTGGAGGATTCCCTCGGGGGCTAAAGCCGACGATTTCAAGCACCTTTACGGCACGGCTGAAGCCGTGCCTTTCAAAGCTGCTCTACGCCCACAGAACTGCACTAGTGTGGTGAGTCTGAAGTTCATCGAAGAACAACTGCAGATTCTTCGACTCACCACCCCCGAACTGAAGGACGTTCGGGGCCCCGTTCGCTCAGAATGACAACCAGTTTTGTGTTGCGTATTTCAGACTCAGGACACCAGGCCTAGAGGAGAACTGATCTAGGCCTTCACGGATTCCACTCCTGCGCGCCGGCTGCGGGCAGCGGTAGCGAGTTCACCAAGCAGAGCGTAGGTTTCAGCCCAATCCATGCAGCCGTCGGTAATGCTCTGCCCGTAGACCAGCGGCTGGCCGGGAACGAGCCGCTGGGCGCCGGCTACCAAATTGCTCTCGAGCATGACGCCGATGATGTCGCGGTTGCCGGCAGCCACCTGGGCTGCGACATCGCGGCAAACCAGCCCCTGGCGTTTGTAATCCTTGTTACTGTTGGCGTGGCTGCAGTCGATCATGATGCGCGGCTTCACGCCCGCCTTTTCCATCTGCATGGTTGTCTGCGCAACACTCTCTGCCGTGTAGTTCACTGACGTTCGCCCACCGCGCAGGATGATGTGGCAATCGGGATTGCCGGTGGTGACGAAGATGGCGGACTGCCCGTGCTTGGTATGTCCGAGGAACGTGTGGGAGTGCGCTGCGGAAAGGATTGCGTCGATTGCCACTTGCACGTCGCCGGATGTGGCGTTCTTGAAGCCCACCGGACAGGAGACGCCGGAGACGAGCTGACGGTGCACCTGGCTCTCGGTGGTGCGTGCCCCGATTGCTCCCCAACTCACCAGGCCGGCGACGTACTGGGGCGAAATCATGTCGAGGAATTCAGTTCCTGTGGGAACACCCATCTCCGCCAGGTCGAGGAGCAAATGCCGCGCGAGTCGCAGCCCGTCGTTGATCTTGTAGGACTGATCGAGATAGGGGTCGTTGATCAGGCCCTTCCAGCCGATGGTGGTGCGGGGCTTCTCAAAGTAGACGCGCATGACGATATGGAGATCGGCGGAGAATTCAGTCACTGCTGACCTGAGTAGTGCGGCATATTCGCGCGCGGCCTTAGTGTCGTGAATCGAACACGGGCCGACGAGCACAAGCAATCGCGAATTGCGCTGCCCCAGTATGCGTGAAATATCGAGGCGGGCGTTGAAGATGGTGGCGATTGCAGCTTCAGAGATCGGAAGCTCTTCCTCGAGGAACACAGGGGGCAGGACGACTTTCGTCCACTGAATGCGAACGTCTTCTATGGCTTGGAACATGGGCCTTTCCTGATTGTGCAGATGCCGAGCCCAGCGAACAGGCGCAGCGCATGTCTTCTTGAAATGGTCTCCTTCTAAAAAATACCAGCATGAGTGGAAAAGGCGAAAACAAAGCAGTTTCTTCGAGTGCGTCCACTAGCGGCGACTCTTGCGCTTGGCGTCGGCTCTGGGCCAGAACTGGAACTCGTCGACATAGAGTTCACCGCTGAGATCAGCGACGCGCTGCTGCAGGCGTGTCTGCGCGTCTGAGATTGCCTGGTTGTAAATCGCCGGGCCCACATCTTCCAGAAAGAAATTGAGCAACTGGCCTGCGGGGAGATCACCAATGGGTTCGGAAAGATTTTCCTGAAAGTAGCGTTGGATCGAAGCGATTGCAGCGGTGCGTGCCTGCTTGGTGAGTTCGAGTGGGATCATGGGGGCGGCTCCTGCAATGGCGATCCATTCTGGTCGCGGTACTCCCAATTATGCCCGGTCGAATTGTGCCTGTGCCGGGAAGCGGGATCAGACTGTCAGCCGGGGAAATCGAGTTGAGGCGCATTATCGGAACTCTGAAGGGCATGTTAGGGGCCGAACTGTTGAGCGATGCGGAGTTGATCGCCGTGACACGATCGGAATCTTGACACTGGCGAACGTAGCTCCATACAATTAAATAGGGAAACTCCAGCTACTTTGATATTTAAATGCAAGCGGGATTTGGAGTTAGTGGCGGTTCGCCAGCCGAGCAGTGTGCAGGACCAGAGCAGGGCTGGCAAGGGGATTTCAAAAAAGAGCCGCCGGGGGCAGGGGAGATGTTTGAGGGGCGAGTCAGCCCGCGCGAGCGGGTGGTGCTTACCGCGATCATCGAGCTCTACATCGCCACCGGGGAACCTGTGGCCTCACAGGCGGTTGCGCAAGCCTTGGCCGGCAAAGAGGGATTGAGTTCGGCCACGATTCGTAATGTGATGGCCGCACTGGGTGATGCGGGCTTGCTGGATCAGCCGCACACCTCGGCGGGACGCGTGCCGACGGCAGCGGCATTTCGCTATTATGTGGAGCAAATTACGCGAATGGACGCGCCAATCGGGCGGGGCAGTATATCCGTTTCAGGCCTGGGCACGGAGTCACAGGAAATCTCGTCGTTGAGCGACGAGCGGCGCGAGCAGATAGAGGACAGCTTCTCAGGCGTTTCGAGCAGCAACGATTATCTGGAGCGTACCTCGCATGTGTTGGCGCTGATATCGAGCGGGCTCGGTGTTGCGCTGGCCAGTGCCGCTTCAGCGCAGGTGTTGGAACATATACATTTTTCAAGGCTTTCGGTTGGCCGTGTGCTTGCGGTGCTGGTCACGCAGTCGGGCGCAGTGCTGGACCGGGTGTTAAATCTGGATCGTGAACTCACACATCTGGAACTCGAAACGGCTGCGCGGTATCTCAACGAGAGCTTTCGCGGCTGGCCAATTGAGCGAATTCGGGCAGAGGTCGCGCGGCGCATTGAGGTGGAGCGAGAGGCGTACCATCAAATGCTGACCTCGGTGGAGGAGCTCTGCCGCAAGGGCGCACTCGCCGGTGACGAGGCAGGGCCGGCAATTTTTGTGGACGGGATGTCAAATCTGATTGCCGCCGAAGTGGATCGTGAGCGGCTGCGCCAGATGCTTCTGGCTCTGGAAGCCAAGCAGCGGCTCGTCGAATTGCTGACCGCGTATGTGGATGGCAGACAACAGGAAGTGCGTGTGGTGGTTGGGCTCGATGCTGCATCGCCGGCGATGCAGGACCTGGTATTGATTGGCGCTCCGGCCAGATTGGGAGGAACGAACCTGGGCACTGTCGCCTTGATTGCACCCACCCGCATCCAATATCAGGAGATGATTCACGCAGTGCGCTACGTGGCAATGCTTTCTGAGCGCCTGTTTGAGGCGCCAACCGATTAAGCAATCTTTACATCATTGGACTTAGGCCAGGATACGATCATCGGGCGATCGATGAAGCCCGTTTTTCCCCATATGATTAAGAATCGTACGGCCGAGGAATTTATCATTGAATATGAAGAAAGGTCTTTGGAGATCTCGAAGGGGTATGCCAGAACAGGAAACAGATTCGGTGGAAGCCGCGACGTCGCAGAAAGAAGCGACGCCATCCGTGGAGACGTCTGAAGCGTCGCAGGTGGGCCGGGACGATTTTGAACGGCTCAAGGCTGAGAATCAATTGGTCAAAGAGGAGCGCGATCAACTTCTGGATCGATTGGCGCGTGTGCAGGCGGAGTTTGAGAATGCCCGCAAGCGGGCAGAGCGCGAGCGGCAGGAGTTCCGCGATTATGCGGTTGGCAACGTAGTTGAACAATTCCTGCCGGTGTTGGACAACTTTGAGCTTGCACTCAAATCTGCGGGCACAACGGAGCAGTTGCGTTCGGGCATTGAGCTCATTGTGAAGCAGATGGATGAGGTACTGCGCCAGTTGCAGGTGCGTCCGGTGGCCGCCGTGGGTGAGGCTTTCGATCCGCATCTACACGAGGCACTGGGCACGGTGGAGCGCGAGGACCTGCCTGACCAGCATGTCGCAGAGGAGATTCGGCGCGGCTACCGCTTGCGCGACCGGCTGCTGCGTCCGGCGCTGGTGCGTGTGGCATCGAATCCGAAACAGACGAGCGAGTAATTAACCAATAAGCACGTGAATATGGATACTAACGAATGGGTGCTACGACAAGAGTGAGCAAAGCCGATTACTACGAAGTGCTGGGCGTTTCGCGGGATGTCACCGACCAGGAACTCAAGAGTGCGTATCGCAAGCAGGCGCTGAAATATCATCCTGATCGCAATCCCGGAGACCACGCTGCGGAGGAGAAGTTCAAGCAAGCGAGTGAGGCCTACCAGGTGTTGAGCGACGCGGATAAGCGCGCCGCTTACGATCGCTATGGCCACGCAGGTGTAGGCGCGGCCGGAGCCGGTGGTTTCGGGGGCTTCAACGGGAGCGTTGATCTGGGTGACATCTTCGGCGACCTGTTCGGCGAGATGTTCAACATGGGGGGAAGCCAGCAAAGGGCTTCGCGACAGCGGCGCGGCGAAGACTTGCGCTTCGATCTGGCTATTGACTTTGAGGATGCGGTCTTCGGCGCGGAGACAGAGATCCGGGTTCGCCGCTACGAGACGTGCGGGACGTGTCATGGAAGCGGCAGCTCCTCAGGCAAAGGACCCATTACTTGTCCGCAATGCCAGGGGCGCGGACAGCTACGGTATCAGCAAGGGTTTTTCTCTGTCGCGCGCACCTGCGGCGCCTGTGGAGGCGCGGGCACGATCATCAGCGATCCCTGCGGGACGTGCCGTGGCGACTCGCGCGTAGCGAAGGAGAGCAAGCTCAATGTCAAGGTGCCCGCGGGGGTCGACGATGGGACGCGCATTCGTTATGGAGGCGAGGGAGACGCCGGTCGCTTCGGCGGCCCGGGGGGAGACTTGTATGTGGTGCTCTCCATCCGCAAGCACGACTTCTTTGAACGCCAGGGAAACGACCTGCATTGCGTAATTCCCATCAGCTTTCCGCAGGCTGCGCTGGGCGCAGAGATCGAGATGGACGGCATTGACGGACCGGTCAGCCTGAAGATTCCCGAAGGCACGCAGAACGGCAAAGAACTCCGCATCCGGACGCGAGGCGTTCCTCACCTGAACGAAAAGGGGCGCGGCGACCTGATCGTCAAAGTCATGATTCAGACTCCCAAAAAGCTGAGCCGCGCACAACGGGAACTGGTGGAGAAGCTTGCGGAGACGATGACGGTGGAAAACAAGCCGACTTCGCCGGGGTTGCTGGAGAAGATGAAGGATCTTTTCAGCTAGAGGTGTAAGGGATCCGAAGAATACATCTGAAAGCCGCGTCGCGTCTCATCCCAAGAAGACATGTTTGCAATCAATGGGGCATCCCCGTGACCCAGCCCGCCCGGGGCGAAGTCGCCCACTCGCGGTCCCTCTTTAGTTTGCTTCCAGTGGCCGGAAAAAGGTGGATGGTCTTTGAAATAAGCGTAAAATTCGACTCTGACTTCCTCACATTTGAGAACGACTCCTGGAATTCGGAGAAGAAGCGATCATGGGATCTGACATTGCTCTTCAAGCTCCCTCAGTTGAATCCGCGGGTGGACCTCGCGGGCATTCCTACGGGATGCTTTTTTTGGCCAGCTTCGTTGCGCTCTATTTTGAGTTGTTAGTTATTCGATACGTATGCAGCGAATTGCAGGTATTTGCCAGCCTGAAGAATCTGCCTCTAATTGCCAGTTTCTTTGGGATTGGAATCGGGATGATGCGGTGGGAGGCCTTGAAGACAGCAAGAGCCGCATTTGTTTTCGTTTCCATTGCACTGTTTACTTTGGCCAGATTCGGCGCACGTTTGACGCAACCCGGGATGGGTTGGCGTTATGAAATTGGGTTAGCGGGGCATCACATCCATCTCATCTCTTTCGCGGCATACCTCGCGGAAGTATTGATTGTGTTATGGCTGACCGTCATTTTCTTTGTGACCCTTGGCAGCCTCATTGGGAAATACTTTCAGATGGAGTCACCGCTCGCAGCGTACGGCCTGAACCTGGCTGGGAGCCTCGCGGGCATGTTGGCATTTACCCTGCTTTCGTTCCTATCGACGCCGCCCTCAGTGTGGCTCTTGTTTGGTTTTGGGCTGATTTCAGTTTTCTACTGGCGGCGGTGGGGTCATCTCGCCGCTTTTGCGGCGCTGGTGGGAGTGACCGCGATACCGCAACCGCAAACGTATTGGTCACCGTATCATCGCATTGACGTTTTTCCGATTCAAGCTTCGAATTCTTCAAAGCCGTCGGCGTACGACCTATGGTATGACCACATGTTGTACCAAACCATGGTTGACCTGTCGCCTGAATCTGTGCAAGAACACCCAAACGCTGAACCCAACCGCTCAGTGCGCTTGTACTACGAACAGCCTTACCTTTTTGAAAGTTCTCCGCATGATGTGCTGATAGTAGGCGCCGGAACGGGCAACGACGTGGCTGCGGCGCTGCGTCATGGTGCTGAACACGTCGACGCGGTCGAGATTGATCCGGTCATTCTCGAACTGGGCCGGAAGTTTCATCCGGAGCAACCCTATTCGTCTCCAAAGGTCGTGGAACATGCGGATGACGCACGAGCATATTTCCAGAAGTGCAAGCAGAAATACGATTTGATTGTCTTCGGCTTCCTTGATTCCTCCACGTTGCTAGCCAGTGCTTCCTCGATCAGGCTGGATAACTACGTCTACACAAAGGAGAGTTTCGAAGCTGCACGCAAGCTCCTGAAGCCTGATGGGACGCTTATTCTGTCGTTTGCGGTGGGTGACAAAAGTTTCGTGGCTGACCGCCTATTTGCAACTCTAACCGAAGCCTTTGGGGTCGAGCCACGAGCATTTCCCGTGCATACAAGCATTGATGGCACGCTCTTCGTTGAAGGAGCGGCGCGGAGCCGGTCGATAGCAAGCGACGTTCCGGAAGCGACAGCAGAACTTAGCTTGAGCAGTCGGAATTCTCCGGCAGCGACTGACGACTGGCCATTCCTGTACTTATATGAGAAGTCAATACCTCCCACCCTGGGTATCGCCATGTTGATCTTTGTCGCCAGCCTCTGGTTTTGGCAAAGTGGCAAGGTGCAACAGGAATTGCCGGACAACGCTGCGCAATTCTTCCTGCTGGGAGTCGGCTTTCTGCTCCTGGAAACCCGAGCGGTCACCCAGCTTGCTCTGCTGTTCGGTTCCACATGGGTGGTAGTGGCGGTTGTGATTACCGTTTTTCTTGTAATGGCGCTGGCCGCCAATGCGTTTGCCATGCAGATCGATGTGAGCATCCGAGCATGTTATGGCGCGGTGTTACTGCTCATCGTGGCGGGGATGGTGTTGCCGTACTCGCGTTTAGTGGGCCTGCCGTTGGTGGTCAAAGTTCTGGCTGCGGCATTGACAGCGGCACTTCCTGTTTTTTTCTCCGGGTTGGTTTTTTCGTCGATCCTGAAGAGATCAACCGCGCCGTCGGCCGCGTTGGGAATGAATCTGCTCGGTGCCGTGATCGGAGGCGTTTTGGAGAATTCAGTGATGCTCGGTGGAATCGAGCTAGTCGGCGGATTGGCCCTTGTTGCGTATGCCGGGGCATGGATTTGCTCTAGACGGACTCCTCAGCGACTCTCCGTGGTGGCACAGACGAAGTGAGTCACGGAATCAACCGCTCGTAATTCCAAGGCTTGCGCGACAGCGAAGGGGAGGACATTGGTTACCGCTGGTGCCTGGGAAGAGGAATTGGTGGAGCTGAGCGGGATCGAACCGCTGGCCTCCTCGTTGCGAACGAGGCGCTCTCCCAGCTGAGCTACAGCCCCACGATGACTTCTTTATCTTACCAGCGGGTTGCGGTTCCGGGAAGGCCTGTTGTCGCCAGGACAACCGCATGAACATGGGCAAAGCGAATTGAGCCTTCGAAGGGGCCCTCCTGGCCTAACAGGCTGCGGGAAAAAGAAGAAGAGCGGGGGCATCGGCGTCAAAGCGTCCCGCAGGGGCTAAAGCCCATCCATTATTTTGAGTGTTTGCGGCACGACTGAAGTCGTGCCCTGTTACAAAGCCCCGTCGTTTCGAGTTTTTCCGCAGCCCGTTAAGCTCCCTGCAATAGGTTCCCCGGATTGCGCTGCGCTCCATCGCATGGCTATCTTCGTGCCTTCCCATTAGAAATCGCTCAACGGACGTAGGTGTACGTGCCGCAGAGGTCCGTGGAGTGGGCCAGCGCATCAATCGTAAATACCGGCGCGGCCGATGCTGAAAAGAACGCGACCTGCAGAGTATTGCCGAAGACGTACGTCGCCATCCATTGCGTGTCCTCGGTTCCGCAGAGGGTGTTGTGGTGGAGGAAGCGCTTTGATGCCGGCACAACGAGATGGTAGAGAGCGCCGGTGGCGCCGGAGTTTACGTCCGCATCAAAGGCTGCGCTGACCTCGGCCGGCGCGAGAGTGCGCGCCTGGGCAATGAGAAACGCGCTGTAGTTGATGGTGAGCTTGTTCCCGGAGATCTCGATGTCGCCGGTGATGGAGCTGGCCGTCTTGCTGGCGGCGCGCCAATAGCCCTTGTCCTGGGTGTGACCCCGAAGGGCACAGAACAGGGCCAGAATTGCGACGATACGGAGGAGTGTTGGTGTCTTCACTGTTCTGTCTTCACTTTTAAGGATGCCATACAAAAGGCCGGGGACGTTGCCCCGGCCTTTGTTGCCAGACCTCTGGAGAACTAGACCACCTAGACCACCCAGAGCTGGAATGTCGTTAAAGCTGATTCATGTTCTGCAGGAACTCGGCGTTGTTGCGAACTTTTTCAAGACGGCTGATGAGCAGTTCCATGGCTTCGACGGGTGACAGCGGGTTGAGCACCTTGCGCAGCACCCAGATGCGCTGCAGATCTTCCTTGGGGATGAGCAGCTCTTCCTTGCGGGTGCCGGAGCGCTGGATGTCGATGGCCGGAAATACTCGCTTGTCGACCAGCTTGCGGTCGAGGATGATTTCCATGTTGCCGGTGCCCTTGAATTCTTCGAAGATCACTTCGTCCATGCGGGAGCCGGTGTCGACCAGAGCCGTTGCAATGATGGTTAAAGACCCGCCTTCTTCAATGTTGCGGGCCGCACCGAAGAAGCGCTTGGGCCGCTGCAGGGCATTGGAGTCGACGCCGCCGGAGAGCACCTTGCCTGACGGAGGCACGATGGTGTTGTAGGCGCGGGCGAGGCGGGTGATGGAGTCGAGCAGAATCACCACGTCGCGCTTGTGCTCCACCAGGCGCTTGGCCTTTTCGATCACCATTTCGGCCACCTGGACGTGGCGTGCTGCAGGCTCGTCGAAGGTGGAACTGATGACTTCGCCCTTGACGGAGCGCTGCATGTCGGTGACTTCTTCCGGGCGCTCGTCGATGAGCAGAACGATCAGCACGACTTCAGGGTGGTTGGTGGTGATGGAGTTGGCGATCGACTGCAGCAGCATGGTTTTGCCGGTGCGCGGCGGGGCGACGATGAGGCCGCGCTGGCCCTTGCCGACGGGCGTCAGCAGATCCATGACGCGGCCGCTGGTACCCTCGCGCACCGTCTCCATCTTGATGCGTTCCTGGGGATAGAGCGGGGTCAGGTTGTCGAAGAGGATCTTGTTGCGCGTCTCTTCGGGCGACTCGAAGTTGATGGCCTCGATCTTGACCAGCGCGAAGTATTTCTCGCCTTCGTGCGGCGGGCGGACGTTGCCGCTGATCGAGTCGCCGGTTTTGAGATCGAATTTGCGAATCTGCGAGGGGGAGACATAGATGTCGTCGGGGCCGGGCAGATAGTTGTAATCGGGCGAGCGCAGGAAGCCGTAGCCGTCGGGCAGAATTTCGAGCACGCCTTCGGCAAAGATGTGGCCTTCTTTTTCGCTCTGGGCCTGAAGAATCTTGAAGATCAGGTCCTGCTTGCGGAGGCCGCTGGCGCCTGGGATCTCCAGGGTGCGCGCGATGCGGCTCAGTTCAGTGATGTTTTTCTCTTTTAGTTCAGCGATGGTCATGTTCACCTACGATATGGCGGGATGGAGTGAAGGGAGGTCGGAGGGGGAAGTGCTCCAGAGAGGAATCAGGCGGGAGTCATGGAGAACGGCGCGTTGGCCGCAGTTCAGACAGCTCCCCAAAATGAAGCAGAAGACCGAAAAGCAGGAATAGGACGGCAGACGCCGTCTTGAGACCATTGCCTGACCCAAGTATACGCTTCAGAAGGACGCGTCAGGCGGCGCGACGCCTTTCGACGGGTTGAGGTCGACCGGCAACCTTGACGGGAACCACTGAGCCGGGATTGGTGGAGTGGAAACGGACCAGGACTTCGTTCGTGGTGTCCTGCAGCCGTGTGTTCGGCTTGTGCAGCTTGCGGGTAGCCTTGCTTGCCAGCTGACAGAGCTGGTAGCGATTGGACACATGAGAGAGTGCCCCAAAAACCAAATCAGAACGCATAATCAAAAAATCTCCTTCTACAATCCACCGCCCTTCGGTACTACCTGGCACCGTCGGTGCAGTTGGGAGCGCGATGGATGCAAGGCTGCCCCCACAGCCTCACTTCTTTGCTTTAGACGCAGCAAACTGAGCGTCGAGTTCTAAATCTTTGACACAAATTGCCGCGCTATGAAGCAGGATTTTGCTCAATCAGCACAATGGATTGCCACTCAGGGAATCCAACTCGTTCTCAGATTCCCGCATGCCGGGCTAAAAACACACCCCGGACGCATCAAACGATGAGCCTGAGCCCAGAATCGATGCAGGAATTGACAGAGAAACGCGCGATCGCGCTGTGCAATCTACCCTTATGGATGGCACTCATGAATGTATACCCGAGACTGGTTGTGGGTCAACATTTTTTTGCCGGGATTGGGCTGACGTCATTGTTACCGAAATCTGATATTCGTTATTTTTACAAATCAGGCATTATCGTTCATCGAGATGCCTTGAGCCTATGTGATATTGCGTCAGAGCACAGGGATCAAGCCTGGTACCGCGGCGAGAGCTACCCCAAAATGTTGACGCCTGACGAAGTCGAGGGAATAGACAAGCCTGCAACCTGTGGAAACCCGGCCGGGATCGATTCAGGCCCAGTAGCTGCGGTCGAGGGTCCTATATTGGATAGCTTCGGCGAGGTGGGCGACGGCGAGGCTGCTCGGCACCTTCGAGATCGGCAATGGTTCGCGCCACTTTAAGGATGCGGTCGTGGGCACGGGCGGTGAGGCCTTGCTGCTGCATGGCGCGCTCGAGCAGGCGCTCGGCGTCGGCGCCCAGTTCGCAGTAGGCACGAATCTGCCGGGTGGTCATCTGCGCGTTGGAGTAGATCTTCTCGCCGAACTTGCGGAACCGCTGCCGCTGTCGATCGCGGGCCGCGAGCACGCGACCGCGAATCTCGGCGGAGCCTTCGGCCGCGGCTCCACCGCGCAGCTCCTTATATTGAACGGCCGGCACCTCGATGTGAATGTCGATGCGATCGAGCAGCGGGCCGGAGATTTTGGCGATGTAGCGCTGAATCATGGGCGGCGTGCACATGCATTCGCGCGACTTGTCGTTGAAGTAGCCGCACGGGCAGGGATTCATGGCCGCAGCCAGCATGAAGCGCGCGGGAAAGCTGAGCGACATGGAAGCGCGCGCGATGGTGACGGTGTGATCTTCGAGCGGCTGGCGCATGACTTCGAGCACGTTGCGCGGAAACTCGGGCAGCTCGTCGAGAAACAGCAGGCCGTTGTGGGCGAGCGAGACTTCGCCGGGCCGCGGCACGATGCCGCCGCCGATGAGGCCGGCGTCGGAGATGGTGTGATGGGGCGAGCGAAAGGGCCGCTGCGTGACGAGGCCGGCCGCGGCATCGAGCACGCCGGCGACGGAGTGAATCTTGGTGGTCTCGAGCGCTTCTTCAAAGGTGAGCGGCGCGAGGATCGACGGCAGCCGCTTGGCCAGCATGGTCTTGCCGGAGCCGGGCGGGCCGATCATGAGAATGTTGTGGCTGCCGGCCGCGGCCACTTCGAGCGCGCGCTTGGCGGTCTGCTGGCCGCGCACATCTTTGAAGTCGACAGCGAAGTGCTGCAGCTCGCCGAGCAGCGCCTCAGTGGAGACGCGAAACGGCTCGCGCTGAATCTGACCGACGACCTGGCTGTTGAGCAGCTCAAGCACATCGAGCAGCGAGGAGACGGGATAGACGTTGACGCCTTCGACGACCGCGGCCTCAGCGGCGTTGGCCGCGGGCAGGATCAGAGTTGGGAATATTTTTTTCGCGCGCCAGGATGGCGATGGGCAACATGCCGGGCACGGGACGCACGCTGCCGTCGAGGCCGAGTTCGCCGACCAGCAGAAACTGGCTCAGGTCATCCACGTGCAACGCGCCATAGGCGCCGAGAATGCCGACCGCGATGGGCAGATCGAAGCCGGAGCCTTCTTTCTTGAGGTCGGCGGGCGCCAGATTGATGGTGATGAAGGTGGGCGGAATCAGGTAGCCGGAGTTCTTGATGGCGGCGCGCACGCGGTCGCGGCTCTCGCGCACGGCGGCGTCGGGAAGACCGACGGTGTGGAAGTGGTCCTTGTCGGTGACGACGCCGCTGTAGTCGACTTCGACATCGATGAGGTTGGCGTCGATGCCGTAGACGGCTGCGCTGAGAGCCTTGAAGAGCATGGAGTTAAGTGCAGAGAGTGTATCAGAAGCGGTGAAGAGTGATCAGTGACCGGTGAACAGTAACCCGAAACAGTGGTCAGTGGTCAGTGAACAGCGGTCGGTGAACCGTGATGCCCGAGAGGCTCTCGGGATTCTTCGCGCCCCGATCACTAATAGGTGCTTCCGCTACAATCTCATCCGTGACGACGAGTCTCTTCGACCTTTACAAGATCGGCGTCGGGCCTTCGAGTTCGCATACCATGGGCCCGATGCGCGCGGCGTGCCGGTTTGCGCGCGGAACTTGAGGCGGACGGGGTGCTGGATCGCGTCGAGCGCGTGCAGGTGGAACTCTTATGGTTCGCTGGCGCTGACCGGACTGGGACACGCGACGGATCGCGCGGTGCTGCTGGGACTCGCGGGCAACGAGCCGGCGACGATCGATCCGGCGGCGATTGAGTCGACGGTTGCGGCGATCCGCGGTCGAAGCAGCATCAAGCTGGCCGGGAGCAAGCCGATCCCTTTCGATGAGGCACGCGATCTGATCTTTCATCGCGAACAGATGTTTCCGCCCGGCGCGCAGATGCAGCATCCCAACGGACTGCGGCTCACTGCCTTCGACGCGGCGGGCGCAGCGATCGATCAGCGCACGTTCTTTTCCATCGGCGGCGGATTCATTGTCGAGGATGGCGCAGAGCCGGGCAGCGAGAAGCAGACCAGCGGCGGTTCCATTTCCGTTTCACAGCGCGGCGGAGTTGCTGGCGACGGCACGACGCGAACGAGCTCTCCATCAGCCAACTGATGCTGGAGAACGAATGCGCGCTGGTGGTCGCGGGACCCCGAAAGCTCGCCGGTCGAAGTGGTGCGCGAAGGCATCGATCGCATCTGGCAGACGATGCAGGATTGCATCGAGCGCGGCATTGCGACGGAAGGGATTCTGCCCGGCGGCCTGAATGTGCGGCGTCGCGCGCATCGGCTGGCGGAGCGGCTGCGCGAGAAGGAAGCGAATGGGCTGCGCAGCGATCCGCTGGCGCCGCTCGACTGGGTGACGGTGTACGCGATGGCGGTGAATGAAGAGAATGCAGCGGGCGGACGCGTGGTGACAGCGCCCACCAATGGAGCGGCCGGCGTGGTGCCCGCGGTGGCGCACTATTACGAGCGCTTCATTCCGGATGCGGACCACGAAGGCATGCTGCGCTTCTTTCTCACGTCGGCGGCGATCGGCATTCTCTATAAGGAGAATGCATCGATCAGCGGCGCGGAGGTGGGATGCCAGGGCGAAGTGGGCGTGGCGTGTTCGATGGCCGCGGGCGGATTGACGGCGGCGCTGGGCGGGACCAATGGACAGGTGGAGCACGCGGCGGAGATTGCGATGGAGCACAACCTGGGCATGACCTGCGATCCGATCGGCGGGCTGGTGCAGATTCCGTGCATCGAGCGCAACGCGATGGGCGCGGCGAAGGCGGTGCATGCGTCGCGCATCGCGATGAACGAGTCGGAGGAGCACAAGGTTTCGCTCGATCAGGTGATCCGCACCATGTACCTGACCGGGCTCGATATGCAATCGCGCTACAAGGAGACGAGCCTGGCCGGGCTTGCGCTGAACATCATCGAGTGCTGATTCGCGCCAGCACTTGGTGCGTGGTCGTCGGCGCTTTTCGATCCTCCAACTGCTAGTGCTGTGAATCTAGAGTCCGTTGCATAAATCGAAGGTCCCAACTGCAGGTTCTTCGACTCGCTTCGCTCGCTCAGAATGACAGCCTATTTTTGGCCGCTCAGGATGAAAGCTTGTTTAGAGAGTATAGACTCAGGACACCGGAGACGATTCAATTGCAGATGCCGCATGATCCCTCTCCCGGACCATGGGACATAAGTCCGCAGGAGTTCGGCGCCGTACCGCGCACATTGGCGCCAGCGTGGCACACGGCGGTGCTCATTGCCGGTATTGTGGCGCTTTCGATCCTGGGAGCGTTGCGGCCCGCGACTGCGACCGATTCGTCAAAGCGGCTCGCGACCTATGCAACGACCGCGGCGATGGAAGTGGGGATGCTGGGCTGGGTTGCACTGGGGCTGCGATTGAAAAGGATTCCCTTCCGGTCGCTGTTGGGCGCGGTTCCCGGCGACCTTCGCTCGATTGCGCGGGACTTAGGGATCGCTCTCGTGTTCTGGATCGGTTCGCTGATGATACTTGCCACGCTGGGTGCCTTGTGGACAGGCATCGAAGCAGCGGTGACGCACCAGGGAGCGGCGATCCGCACAGGAAAGCCGACCGAACCGAGCGCATCTGAAAAGCAAACGCTGCGGACTCTCGAGCAACTGGCTCCCTCCAATGCAGAAGAAATTACAAGCTGGGTGCTGCTGTGTCTTGTGGCGGGATTTGTAGAGGAACTGGTGTTTCGCGGTTACCTGCAAGGCCAGTTCACCGCATGGGCACATGGCAGAGCGGCTGTGGGCGTGGTGTTTTCCGCATTGCTGTTTGGTACGGCGCATGGATATCAAGGTGCGCGGAACATGGTGCTGCTGGCCGTTTTTGGAGTGCTCTTCAGTTTGCTCGCGCTCTTTCGGCGAAGTCTGCGGCCCTGAATTTTTGCGCATAGCTGGCACGATCTCGTCGCCGGTTTAGCGCTTGGGTTGCTCAGGTCACATCACATTCTTTGAAAATCGCGAGCGCGATGGAAATCGAAGTTGAAAAATTGTTGCTACTTTTTCCACTCCATATTCGTTTTTTTCTTGACACTGAGCATGCATGAATCTATACATTCTTCAACTGCAATTAAAAGTTGCAGAATCGATGCAACCCATCGAAAAGGGAGAATAGGCAAATGGCAACTAAGAAAGCAGCCAAAAAGGCACCCGCGAAGAAGGCCGCGAAGAAGGCCGCAAAGAAGAAGTAACGGGTCAAACCAACCAAAAGGCAACACTGAGGGGGACGCATCAAGCGTCCCCCTCAGTGTTTGTGCGAAAGGATTACGGATAGATGCGGAAGGGGCATGAATAAAGGCTATGACGCGTCGCCGCTGGATTGCCGAACATTGGGATGAGGCCACCGCAACTCTTACCGGAGCGCAGGCCGAGCACATGACGCGGGTGCTGCGCGCGCAGCCGGGCATGGAGGCCGACGTGGTTGCGGGCGGTCATGTGTTCCACGCCGAGGTGGCAGCGGTCGCAGATCGGAGAGGTTCGCTTCAACCTGATCGCGGAGCTTGAGGCCGAGCCTGCGCTGCCGGTGACATTAGTAATGGCCGTTTACAAATTCGACCACATGGAGTGGGCCATCGAAAAAGCGACCGAGCTCGGAGTCGCTTCGATTGCACCGGTGATTGCACGCCGGACGGAGAAGCACCTGGCCACGGCTGCGGAGAAGCGCGCGGAGCGATGGCGGCGCATCGGGCATGAGGCGGCGCAGCAGTCGAGGCGATCGGATGTGCCGCTGATTCACGATCCTGTTTCGTTGGCCGACGCGGGTGCGGGCGGTATCGAGTGCGACGCGCATCGTACTCGCTGAGCAGGAGCGGTCCACGACGCTGCGCAACGCGCTTGAGGAGATCATGGCAGCATCGCAGGCGGAACTGCCTGCTCTGGAAATCGCCATCGGCCCCGAAGGCGGATGGGCCTCGGAGGAAGAGGCCCTGTTTGACGCGAATGGATGGCGCGCTGTTTCGCTGGGGCCGCGCATCCTACGCGCGGAGACCGCGGCAATCTCGGCGCTGGCGGTGGTGGCTTCGTTTCTGGAATAGAGAGAGCGCTCGACTGAGTGCACTACAGCGAAACTCCGCGCTTCCACGGAATGAAGTCATTCTGGCCCAGGAACTCGGCTTTGGTCCGGCGCTCGCCGCTGGCTACTTCAATGCACAGGTCGAGTAACTTTTCCGCGCAGGCGGGGATGGTTGACTCGCCGGTGATGATGCCGCCGGCGTCAAAGTCAATGATGTCGGCCATGCGCTCGGCGAGCGTGGAGTTGGTGGAGATCTTCACTACGGGAGCAACGGGGTTGCCGGTGGGGGTACCGAGCCCGGTGGTAAAGAGGATGAGATTGGATCCGGCTCCGACCTGTGCCGTCACGCTCTCCACGTCGTTCCCCGGAGTGCATTGAAGACTCAACCCCTGGGCAGCAACGTATTCGGGATAATCGAGAACGCCGCGGATGGGCGCTGCGCCACCCTTGCGCGCTGCGCCAGCAGACTTGATGGCGTCGGTGATCAATCCATCGCGAATGTTGCCGGGCGAAGGATTGAAGTCAAAACCGGAATGGACCGCCTTGGCGCGCGCCGCATAGGTTTGCATCAGGTGCGAGAAGCGCTCTGCGAGCTCATCTGTCTCGCAGCGATTGATTAGTTCCTGCTCGACGCCGTGGAGCTCAGGGAATTCGGAAAGGATTGTCTTTCCGCCCAGGACGCCGAGGAGGTCGGAGACATAGCCCAGCATCGGATTTGCGGAGATGCCGCTGAACCCATCGGACCCTCCGCATTGCAGTCCGATGGTCAGCTCGGAAAGCGGCGCCGGGCTGCGCGTGGCTTTGTCGGCTTCGAGCAGCGCATCAAAAGTAGAATCGAGTGCGCCGGTCATCAGCGCAGTCTCGCGACCCGAGCGCTGCTGGTCGTAAATCAACACCGGCTTGCGCATTTCGGGATCACGCGCGCGCAACTCATCCATCAACATGGTAGCCTGCGCATTCTGGCATCCCAGGCTGAGAACGGTTGCGCCCGCAACGTTGGGGTGGTGGATGTAACCGGCCAGCAATCCGCAAAGCGCCTGCGCATCCTGGCGCGTACCGCCGCAGCCGCCCTCGTGAGTCAGAAAGCGAATACCGTCAATGTTGGGGAAGACGCGCTCTGCACTTACGTGGGCGATTTCGGCGGCTCCGTTGCCATTGCCGCTGGCCTTGTGCTCGACAAGATTGCGGACATGCTGGCGGTAGCTATTGTGGGCGCTTCCGTAGCCCAACTCCTCTTCGAGAGCTTCTTTCATCCGGCCCACGTTGCGGTTTTCGCAAAACACGAGGGGCAGCACCAGCCAATAATTGCGCGTTCCCACCTGGCCGTCGGCGCGATGGAAACCCATGAAGGTGCGCGCAGCCCATGGAGTTGCATCGGGCAAAGTGAACGAGGCAGGTTGCCGTGTGGACGAGTAGTTTCCAATGCGGTGGCGAATGTTACGCGTGGAGAGAAGCCCACCGCGGAGAATGGGCTCGGTCGCTTCGCCCACAACCATGCCGTACATCATCACCAGGTCGCCGGGTTTGAAATCGACGAGCGCCATCTTGTGCTTGGGTGGGATGGCCTGCGTGACGGTGCAGGATGTGGTGCCGAAGCGGACAACGGTTCCGATCTCCAACGGGACAAGAGCAACGAGAACGTTGTCGCGGGAATCGAGCTGCAAAACGGATTCGGGCATGGCGTGATTTTCCTTGTAGGTGGCCCAGTGCGGATGAGCCTTCCTGAAGCAAGGATACAACCGCGCAATCGAGGCGCGACGGCTTTTGTATCAATACGGAAAATATTGCAGATGAGACATGCGGAGTGGTATACGTTGCGCGCGGGTGAAAGAGCATTGCGGCGGAATTGAGTTGAGCCACGATGCACACGCAAGGGGAGAAGCACGATGTTTACAAGAATTATGCAAGGAGTTTCGGCCATGCTGGTTGTGGCCTCGGCCGTCACGATCTATGGCCAGGCGGCGCCGCAACTCACGATTCAATGGGATAAGACCGTCGCAGTTTCGAAGTCGGCGCCCACGTTGCAGGTGGTGGTGAATCCGCCGCTGCGGCCTGGCGAGCCGCTCAGCGCTGCATCCTATGAAGCGGTAAAGGAACTGGGCGCCGATTATGTGCGGTATGTCCCGTGGCTGCCCTATCCCAAGCTGGCGGTTGCCGAACTGGAGCCTCCTACGGCGCAGAAGACGAGTTGGGATTTCAGCCTGATTGACCCGATGACGAAGGATTTTCTTAATGCAACGGACGGTCATCCAACGGTGATGAACTTCAGCACCATGCCGGCGTGGTTGTTCAAGACCGACAAGCCTGTCGCGTATCCTGCTGATCCCAACCAGGTGACCTGGAATTACACGCAAGGGACCGAACTGCGCGACCCCAGCGGCAAGGAACTGGGCGACTACTATAACCGGCTGGTGAGCTGGTATGTGAAGGGTGGCTTCAGCGATGAGAACGGCGTGCGGCACGAGTCGGGGTACCACTACAAATTTGCGGTGTGGGAAGTGCTGAACGAAATTGAGTCAGAGCATTCGACGACGCCGGAACTCTACACAAAGCGTTACGACGCGATCGTGGAAGGCATTCGTCGCGCAAGTCCCGATACTAAATTCATGGGCATGGCGCTGGGCGGCCCCGGGGACGATGCGCAGTTCATCGAGTATTTTCTGAATCATGCAAATCATAAGGCAGGGATTCCGCTCGACTATATCTCCTATCACTTTTACGCCGTGCCCACGCGAACGCAGACGATGGCGGATTGGCAATACACGTTTTTCGATCAGGCCGACGGGTTCATTACAGGCGTCCGCTACATCGAGAACATACGCAAACGGCTGTCGCCGGAGACGAAGACCGATACGGATGAACTGGGCGTGATTTCATCGGACGACCTCAGCCAGGGCGATCCCGGCCATGTGATGCAGCCGATTCCGCCGCAGTATTGGAACCTGGCGGGGGCGCTTTACGGCTATCTCTTCATTGAGCTGTCACGGCTGCAGATCGACATCATCGGCGAGTCGCAATTGATTGGCTATCCGACGCAGTATCCCAGCGTGAGCATGATGGATTGGACCAATAACAAGCCCAATGCACGCTTCTGGGTTTTGAAGCTGATCAAGGATTCGTTCCATCCGGGAGACAAGCTGGTGGAAACGAAGGTGGGCGAAGGTTCGCTGTCAGAAGACCTGGAGGCACAGGCCTTTGTCACGCCCGACGGGCCGCAAGCTGCTGCTGATCAACAAGCACGACCACGCCCTCGACGTGTCGCTGCCTGATTCGGAAAAGGCCACGGCGCTCGCGGTGGATGTGGAGGCCGGCGACGGTCCGGCACGCAGCGTGAAGCCTGACGGCGGCAAGATTCACCTGGAACCGTTCGCCGTCACGGTGGTGACCTGGTGAGCGCGGCAGGGGCGGCACCCCAGCCGTTGAAGCGCTATGCATTCATGTTGCACATTCGCCCCGGCACGGAAGAGGCGTATGAGGCCGCTCATCGCGCGGTGTGGCCTGAGATGCTCGCGTTGCTGAAGCGCTCCGGTATCAGCGAGTATTCCATTTATCGCCGGGATCAGTTGCTGGTTCTCACGTTGCGTGCGGCGAACTTCGAGACGACATGGCAGCAGATCGAGGCCGATCCGATCAACACGCGCTGGCAGCAGGCGATGGCGCCCTATTTTGCGCCCAACGAAGGCCTGCGTCCCGGCGAGCGCTTTCCCATGTTGGAAGAAGTTTTCTATCTGGCCTGAAGGCGGGTCGATAGGCGAGGAGCGACGATGAGCGCGGAACAAACGCTGCGCGTGGGGCTGTGCGGCATTGGGCTGGACGCGTACTGGAGCCAGTTTGCGGGGCTCGAGGCCCGGCTTGCGGGCTACGTGGCGCAAGTGGGGGCGCGCTTGAAGCGGCCGGGTGTCGGTGTGGTGAACCTTGGCCTTATCGATACGCCGCAGCGCTCCCGCGAGGCAGGCCGCCAATGCCGCCGCGAAGACATCGACGTATTGTTTCTCTACGTCACTACCTATGCGCTTTCGAATACAGTGCTACCGGTGATCCAGCGCGCCGGCGTGCCGGTGGTGGTGCTGAACCTGCAGCCCGAGGCGGCCATCGACTACGAAGCTTTCAACCGGTTCGAGGATCGGACTGCGATGACCGGCCAGTGGCTCGCTTACTGCTCCGCCTGCCCCGTGCCGGAGATCGCCAATGTAATGGAGCGGGCGCGGATTCCGTTTCACCAGGTAACCGGCGTTCTGGACGAAGCCGCAACCTGGCAGGAGATTGAGGAGTGGCTGGCGGCGGCGCGGGTGCGGGCTGCGCTGGCCTCGTCGCGGCTTGGCCTCATGGGGCACTACTACAGCGGCATGCTCGACATCATGACCGACGTGACGCTGGTCTCGATCGCGTTTGGCGCGCACGTCGAGATTGTCGAAGTGGATGAACTGAGCGCACTTGCCTCCGCAGTGAAGGACGAGGAAATTTCAGAGCGCGTGGGCGAGTTCCAGTCGAGCTTCGATGTGCAGCCCGACTGCTCTGCAGAAGAGCTGCGCCGCGCCGCGCGCACTTCCGTGGCCCTGGACGCATTTGTTGCACAACACGAGCTCGACGCAATGGCCTACTACTACAAAGGATCAGGCAATGCAGCCAATGAAGACACCATGAGCTCCATCATCCTCGGGACATCGCTGCTCACGGCGCGGCACATTCCTGTAGCTGGTGAGTATGAAGTCAAGAATGTGCTGGCCATGAAGATGATGGACGTGCTCGGCGCGGGCGGTTCCTTCACCGAGTACTACGCGATGGACTTCAACGACGATCTGGTCCTGATGGGCCACGATGGACCCGGCCACATTGCCATCGCCGAGGGCAAAACCAAGGTGCGGCCGCTGAAGGTCTATCACGGCAAAGTGGGGCGCGGCCTGTCAGTGGAGATGAGCGTGAAGCATGGGCCGGTGACGCTGCTCTCAGTGGCGGAGGATGCGGAGTCGCGCTTCAAGCTGGTGGTTGCCGAGGGGGAGTGCGTGGCCGGCGCGATTCTCGAAATCGGCAACACCAACAGCCGCTACCGCTTCTCGCTGGGCGCGCGCGGATTTGTGAATGCGTGGAATGCTCAGGCGCCGGCGCATCACTGCGCTGTGGGCGTTGGGCACGTTGCGTCTACGCTTGAAAAAGCTGCGGCGCTGATGGGCATCGGATTTCAGCGGGTCTGCTGACGCGAAGATTTCGCTTAAAGATGCGCAAAGTGCAGCAGGAGGCCGGCCAGCGCTCCGCCTACCAACGGGCCCACAACCGGAATGGGCGCGTAACTCCAATTGGAATCGCCTTTGCCCGGAATGGGCAGGATGGCGTGGGCGATGCGCGGACCAAGGTCGCGCGCGGGGTTGATGGCGTAGCCCGTGGTGCCGCCCAGCGAAAGGCCGATGCCCCACACGAGGCTGGCGACCAGCCACGGTCCCATGCCGGCAGCCGGCCCTGTTGTGGAGACGCCATGAGAGAAGATGGCTCCGGCCACCAGCACTAACACCATGGTGCCGATGACTTCGCTGATGAAATTGAACGTTGGGCTCGGGACGGCACCGCGGGTGCAGAAGATGCCCAGCTTGGCTGCCTGGTCGGGAGTGTGTTTCCAATGCGGGCCATAGTGCAACGCCATCAGCGCAGCTCCGCACATGGCGCCCAGCATCTGTGCCGACCAATAGACCGGTAGCTGCGTGTAATCTCCGCTCGACACTGCACTCGAGATCGTGATGGCGGGGTTCAGATGAGCGCCAGGGCTGCCGAAGGCCTGCGCCACCAGCACCCCGCAGAGCACGGCCAATGCCCATCCTGTTGCGATGACCATCCAGCCTGCGTCGGCTGCGTAGGACTTGCGCAGAGTGACGGCGGCGTTGACGCCGTTGCCGAGCAGGACCAGGATCAATGTGCCCAAAAATTCTCCAAACCAGATGGAATGCACGAAGGCTTCCTTACCGTTGCACTTCCGCATGCCGCAGCAAGCCGGTGCAGAGTGCAACCAAACGCAGGATTTGCGGAACTCAAGCATTGTGCACTGCCGGGCCGTCCTTCGCCAAGGCCGTCGCGCAAACGTCACTCTGCGTCCAGAACCAACGGGCCGAAAGGATTATCGATCAATGCCTTCCATGATCCAGCATCTTCATAGAAGCTGAGAACCGCGTCGAGATCACCTTCGTTGAAGGTGCGATCCAACAACTCAACCGTGTGTTCCAGGCTGCCGGCGTCCAATGTCATTTCATATCTCCTGGGATCGCTCGTTCATGAGTCGGCCAGTCGGTGATCAACTCGTTCACCACGACGTGTCCGACGGTGTAGGCAGCTTCAAGTGAAGGAAGATAGGCGCTGTAGGTGCCCACCCGCTGGTGCGCGAGGCTGTCCGAGGCGGTCATTCCGCGCGGCTGCTGGTCGAAATTGCTGACTGTGCGCAGCACCATGACCCGCTGCAGGTCCACTCGCCCCGCGCGGGAGAGGTTCTTCAATGACAGCAAAGTACCGGTGTCTTCCATCGCGGTGGTGACAAATTGACCTTGCCCGGCGGTGAAATAACTCATCCATTGTGTCGCCCACTGGTCGAAGTATTTTCCGTGCCAGTAGCGCGAAGAGGAAACTTCGTCGCCCATGGCGACAAAGGGAGGGCGGTCGGCTGCGGCGCCATCAAATTGGCTGCGAATCTCTTTCAACTTGTCCGTATCGGTGAGGGAAACGGCGTGCGTGAGGTTGTAAGCCCACTCCGCGAGGCGCGGGTTTAGCCCATACACCTGGCCCTCTAGCGGCGCGGCGGGCGTTTCAAATGGACGGGTCTTGCGAAGAGGCAGATAGCCGGTCGTCCAGTCGGGTGGGATTTCGCGTGCATCGATCTCGTAGCCCAGATCGCCATCCACCACCCAACGCGCCCATACGGCCGAACCGAGTGAGGCACGTTCGGGAGTCGCTCCGGCAATTCCAGCGACGATCCAGTAGGCGTGGCGCAGGTCAAAGCGAGGGTCGAGGCCGAGCGCCATGATGGTGGCCGCGGCGTTGGCTGTGCCTTGGCCGGTCAGCACTGCCATTTCACCCGAGTCGTTCATGCGCACGGCGTGATAGGCGGCGGGCAACGGGTAGACACGGTCGAGGTGATCGCGCTCAACCCAGTACTGCAATTCGCCGGGCGCGTCGCCTGTGTCTTCGCCCACCTCGAACATGGTGACCACCACAACCTTCACTGGAATGGGCCTGGGCTTTGCGACAGCGATGCCGGCGAGGGCGATCAGCAGAGAGCAAGCAAGAAAACAGCGCATGGATGTCGTCATTGATTGCGATGGTACCGGAGATTACGGAGAAACTCGGAATCGCCAGTTATAGGATGAGAGAAAAGAGGTGGGGCGGATGGGTCTGAAAATCAGATTTCTGATTGCAGCGGCATTGGGTGTGGCTGCGCTTGCTGCAGGTGCGCAGCCGGCGCAACAGACGCGTGTTCATCACTGGGCGATCGTGCTGCATGGGGGCGCGGGTGTGATTGAGCGGGCCACCATGAATCCCAAAACCGAAGCGGCTTATCGCGCAGGGCTGGCAGAGGCCATCGAAGCGGGAGCCAAGGTGCTCGATGAGGGCGGGTCGTCACTCGATGCAATCGAGGCGTCTATTCGCATTCTGGAAGACAACCCGCTCTTCAATGCGGGACGCGGTGCGGTGTTTACGGCAGACGGCAAAAACGACCTGGACGCGGCCATCATGGACGGCGCCACCTTGAAAGCCGGTGCGGTCGCGGGCGTCACGCGCACACGGCATCCCATCAGCCTGGCGCGCGCGGTGATGGAGAAGTCGCAATGGGTGATGCTCTCAGGCGCCGGCGCCGATGCGTTTGCTGCGCAGGTGGGCCTGGAGCAGGTGGACCCGAGCTTCTTTTTCACGGAGCCGCGATGGCAGTCGCTGGTGAAGGAACTCAAAAAGGAAGGCTTACCGATTCCGGCGCGTCCGGCAGGCGCGCCACCTGCGCCGATTGAACCAGTGGCTCAGATCGAGCCGCCGGATGCCCACAAATACGGCACCGTGGGCGTAGTCGCGCTGGACAAGCATGGCGACATTGCCGCAGGAACCTCGACCGGCGGACTCACCGCGAAACGATGGGGCCGCATCGGCGACTCGCCCATCATCGGCGCGGGCACCTATGCGTCGAATCAGTCTTGCGCGGTGTCGGGAACCGGAACAGGCGAGTACTTCATCCGGCTCGGTGTGGCGCGCGAGGTTTGCAACCTCGTGTTGTTCAAAGGCATGAGATTGCAGCAGGCCGCAGATGAGGTAATTCATAAAGAACTGGAAGGGCTGCACGGGGACGGCGGATTGATTGCGATTACTCCGGATGGGCAAATGGCATGGAGCTTCAACACGCCGGGGATGTATCGGGCCAGGGTGGCTGAAGGCGGCAAGGTAGAGGTGGAAGTCTATCGCGACGAGCCGTGAGGATCGCGACTTGGGGCAGAAGCAAGAAGCCGGTTCGGACGCCCTCTATGTGTTACCGGTGCATTTCACCAGCTTCGGTCGTGATTTTTTGCAGCACAATTCGAACCAGGTGGACATACGTGTGCGGGTTCAGGATGTCGGCTTCGTCAGGATCGGACTGATCTAGTTGAAACTGGATTTGGCGAAAAACCCAGCGGTCTCCGTCCCGTGTGAGGACCGCGGTAAAGCGTATGGGGCGTTCAGAATCTTTTGACCGGACCGAACCAACGCTCGCGACCCAGGCGACATCTCCCGATGACCATACGACGGAATGATCAACGTCAAATCTGAAGTCGCCCCATTTCTGCCAGTCTCGCTGGATAAATTGAGCTGCCGAAGCGTAGCCGCGCGCCCACTCGGATGTGCCGGACTGGCATCCGATCATCAACACATCGCCATCCTGCGCGAAAAGATTCTTCATAAACGAGTCGAGATTGCGCACGTCGCGCTTCTCATAGCCGTTTTGGAAGCTGCGCAACGAATCGATCACTCCGGCGCGAACTGCAAGCGAAGCATCTCCCGCCTGGAGCATCTGCCGCTTGAGGGAATCGTTAGTCGGGGTGCTCCTCAAATCGAGGCAGGATACGAATCCGGTGGCAAATCCGCCCAGTACCGCAAGAGAGACCACTAATGCGATTGCAATTCTCTTGTGAGTCCATTTCAACGTCAACGTTTCCCCTCCGTGCCTGGAGAATCGAGACGAATGCAAGCAACGCACTCGAAACGCAGCGGTTCGTAACTCCTTGATCCTTGCCCAGTTGGCAGAGCTTTTCAACGAATTGTACCAAATAGAGCAGGTGCGACTTATCCCTCCTTCGGGGTAGTGGATTCGAGTAGACTTTCGGCATGGCAAAAGACCTATGACAGGTGTGCGATGGACAATCCGGGAACTTCGCGTTGCGCTTGCCAGCGGAGCAGTGCGGCCGCAGGATTTGGCCGAAGAAGCGCTAAGCCGCGCCAACGGAAACGCAGGCCACAATACTTATCTTTGGCAAAACCAGGAGTGGACTCTCGCGGAGGCGGCAAAGGCAGAAGCGATTCCGCGCGGCGAGGGAGGCCCGTTCGGAGATGGGCGGGACGCGTTGTGGGGATTGCCGATCTCGGTGAAAGACTGTTTTGATCTTGGCGGCGCACCGACGAGCTGCGGAGTGCGGTTCTATCGCGATTTGAATGGCGCGGCGGCGAAGGACTCGTGGCTGGTGGAGCGTCTTCGAGCGGCTGGCGCGGTAATACCGGGCAAGACGCATCTGCATCCGCTGGCCTACGGCATCACCGGCGAGAATCCGGAGTTCGGCGACTGTGTGCAGCCGGGTGAAGAGGGCGTGCTGACGGGCGGGTCTTCTTCGGGCGCGGCTGCAAGCGTGCTCGAGGGCTCGGCGGTCGCGGCGATTGGAACCGATACTGGAGGGTCAATTCGCGCACCGGCGGCGCTCTGCGGATTGGCGGGTTATCGCGCGTCATTAGGTCGCGGCGACTGGCGCGGTGGTGCGCACCTGGCGCCCTCGTTCGACACAATGGGGTGTCTCTTTCGCGATCTGGATGATGCGCCGCTGCTTGGTGGGCTGTTCTCGAATCAGCCGTCGAGCCGGCAGTCCAGCGAGGCCCGGCAATTCTCCCGCTTCGCTGTGGTCGGCGCCAATTTTTTGAATGATTGCGAGCCCGAGATCGTCGCTGCGCTGCGAGATACATGCGCCGAGTTGGAGGCGCTTGGTTTGCGCGGCGACGTTTTCGATGCAGGCTCGTGGGCCCATGCGTTCAGCATCTTTGCGCCGATCCAGGCATGGGAAGCGGCGCGCATCCACGCGGGGAACTTCGAGCGCATTGAAAGGTCGATTCGCGAGCGGCTGGAGTGGGGTGCGCGGATCACGGAATCCGAAATTGTTTCGCTGCGGGAGCGCCATGCGCGGTTTCGCGCCCAGGTGGATGCGCTTCTCGCAGAGCACGAATTGTTGCTGATGCCTTCGACGCCGGTCGCGCGCCTCGTCGCCGGAGCCGAGCACAGCCAGACGCGCGGGCGATTGTTGCGCTATACCGTACCCTTCAGCCTGGCTGGCGTGCCGGTGGTCACGATTCCCTGCACGGTGGGCGGCATGCAACTGGCCGCTGCGCGTGGTTGTGATGAGGCGCTGCTGGAGCTAGCCGCTCGCATAGGAGCGCGACGACGGGGCGGGCAGCGTAATGGGTCAGTTTGAAGGCCCTTCTTCTTTGGTTGTTTGCGGCACGACTGAACAGGTTGCGGAAAAAGGCCAAAATATGGGGAGAATCTCCCAAGAACGTCCCTCAGTGGCTAAAGCCAAGGCTTTATTTTGTCGCACCTACGGCACGACTGAAGTCGTGCCCTTTCAAAGCAAAGAGTTTTTCCGCAGCCTGTGAAGTCGTGCCCTGTTACAGAGCCCCTCGTTTCGAGTTTTTCCGCAGCCTCTGAAGCTCGTACCCTTCAACGCTGAGGCTCGTACCCTTCAAACTGATCCACTGCCCCTTGCCGGGGTGTTTTAAATCTGTGATGCAGCGAGCGGGCTCAGAATCAGGTTGGAGATATTGCTCACGATTGCCTCGTAGGCGAAGTGCGGATCCGCGGAAAGCTTCTTCCATGCCGGATCGTTGCGGAAGACGTCCCATCTTGCATCGAGTTCCGCCGCGTCGGCAAAGCTCAGCATGTAGGTCAGATTGGGCATGCGCGTGCCGATCACCGTATCCCCGAAAAACACCGGGTTGCAGCCGGCATTCACGAATATTTCGAACTCGCCGGAGTGGAACATCTCCACCTTGCGCACGTGATCGCTGTGGCTCGGGCTCTCGTAGGTGCGCAATTGGAAGATGCGCTTGGCCTTGGTGGCGGTTGACGGTGGGGGCGTGATCTTTGGCCATCCTTCAAATGCCGCGAGCATTGAAACCTCGACGCGTTGGAACGCGGGCGCGGTTGCGGGCGCGCTCCAGAACGGCTCGGCGGCTTTCAGGAATTCGGCGTCCTTGGCGAGGCGCAAATCCAGTTCAACCAGCGCTTCGATTGACGAGCCGGGTATGAGTGCGTAGAAGATGGGCGTCTCGGAGCCAAACTCCAGACGAAACGCGCCGACCGGGCCCATGCCGAAGCGCGTGAGCGCCGGGATGAGCGCGCCGGCGAAGTAGCTTTCGGTGAGCGCCGTTTGCGGTCCGGTTTGCAAGTGATAGCGCCGTATCTGGTAAAACTCGCGCGAGGGGGATTTTGCGGTCTGGGCTTCGCCTTCGCGAGCAAGGGCAACGGTAGAAGCGGCAAGAGAGGCGGCAAGAAATTGGCGACGTTGCAATGTAACCTCCAGAGGATGCCTCAGTTTACGTCACGAGGCTTGTGTAATTCGCTTGAGGAAAATTCGAGAAGCATGCGCGAGATTATTCTTCTCCGATGTCCTCATGCCAGATTTCCGGGTGTTCTGTTATGTAGCCTTCGAGAAGTTCGCGGCATTCGCGGCTATCCAGGTCAATGACTTCGACGCCGTTTTCACGCAGCCAGTCGAGTCCGCCGGGGAACGTGCGACTCTCGCCTACCACGAGGGTTCCGATGCGAAACTGGCGCACCAAACCGCTGCAGTACCAGCATGGCGCGAGAGTGGTGACCATGATCAGGTCGCGATAGCTCTTTTGCCGCCCGGCGCGACGAAAGGCGTCGGTTTCGGCATGAACGCTGGGGTCACCCTGTTGCACGCGGCGGTTGTGGCCCCGGCTCATCAGTTCGCCTTTCCTGCTGAAGAGTGCGGCGCCGATGGGGATGCCTCCCTCGGCCAATCCCGAGCGTGCTTCCTCAAGTGCAACGTCCAACAAGCGCGCATAGAATGCAGAATCGAACACAAAAATGTCCCCTATTTAGAAGATAAGGCGTCTCAACCAGTATGACCTTTATGAAGGGTGCCGCTTGTGCGCGGACAAAGCTGAACAGGATCCAGGCAGCTTCTTGACTTGGAGCGCACTCTAAGATGTAGGGTGGAATTGTGAGAGACGCAGGATACACAATACGAAGCATGGCAGAGCGTTGCGGGATGACGACGCACACGTTGCGCTACTACGAGCGGGTGGGCCTGATTCAACCAGTGGGGCGTGCGCACAACGGTCATCGCCGCTACTCCGAGGCCGACGAGGCGTGGATCAACTTTCTGCACTGCATGAGGGCCACGAACATGCCCATCCGCGAGATGCAGCACTATGCCGAGTTGCGGGAGCAGGGCGACTCGACTTCGCTGGACCGGCGCAAGATTCTTGAGGATCACCAGGCAGCCATTGCCGCGCAGATTGTGGAGTTGCAGGAAGCGCACGCGCTGCTGACCCACAAGATCGCAAACTATCGCAAAATTGAGCAGCGGATTCGCATCGGAGGTCCGCAGCTCACCGAACCGGAAGTGGATAGCACGCTGGTACCTGCCAGTTAGAGTTTGCCAGCCTTTAGAGGAATCACCATGAAGACCCGCAGATTGGGCACGAATGGTCCCATCGTCTCGGCTATTGGGCTGGGGTGCATGGGAATGAGCGAATTCTATGGCGGCCGGGACGACAAGGAATCGCTGGCTACCATCGATCGCGCGCTTGAGCTGGGAATGAACTTTCTCGATACCGCCGATGTCTACGGCCCCCACATCAATGAAGAGTTGGTGGGTAAGGCGATCAAAGGCCGGCGCAACAGATTCTTTCTGGCTACAAAATTTGGAATCGTGCGCGATCCCGATCATCCGGAGAGACGCGGCGTAGACGGCAGCCCGGCGTATGTGCGCAAGTCGATTGAAGGCAGCCTGCGTCGGCTTGGCGTGGAGAGCGTCGATCTTTATTATCAGCATCGCGTAGACCCCAATACGCCGATTGAAGAGACAGTCGCTGCGATGGCCAGGCTGGTGGACGAGGGCAAGGTGCGCTACCTGGGATTGTCCGAGGCTGGCGCCGCTACGATTGAACGGGCAAATCGAGTTCACCCCATTACGGCGCTGCAGTCGGAGTATTCGCTTTGGACGCGCGACCCGGAAACACAAGTGCTTCCCGCCTGCCGAAGGCTGGGCATCGGTTTTGTGGCCTATAGCCCATTGGGCCGCGGCTTTTTGACCGGTGCATTCAAGAGCCCCGACGATTTTGAGCCCGGGGATTATCGACGTGTCAGTCCAAGGTTCCAGGGCGAAAACTTCAAGCGCAACCTGGACCTGGTAGACAAGGTGAAACGACTGGCCTCGGAGGTCGACATCACCCCCAGCCAGCTTGCCCTTGCCTGGGCGCTGGCGCAAGGCGAGGATATTGTGCCGATCCCCGGAACCAAGCGTCGCAAGTATCTCGAAGAGAATGCAGATGCGGTGGACATCAGGCTCTCAGAGAAGACGTTGCGGACCCTCCAGGAGGCGTTTCCACCGGACGTGGCGGCGGGAGACCGGTATGTTCCGGAGATGAAGGCGCTGGTGAACGTGTAGGCAGCAGGTTGAGGCGGCTTCCCCCGTCTCGATCCGCATGGATGTATGAGCAGGCCGAACTCCCCACGACTTGCGAGCGAATCCCATTCCGCCTGTATTGAAGCTGGCAGGATGGTTGAACGGGCCTCGGCCCAAGGAGGTCAACGTGGCAGATTCATCTGATCTGCGCTTCAATAACTGGCGCTCACAATCTCCACCGGCGCTGGAGAAAGAACTCGCTCCGGACCAGCAGACACTGGAGTTGGAGCCTCTGAGCCGTTCCGAATCGGATTCCAGCGGCCGATTCAGCCGCCGGTCGTTTCTTTCCGGGCTCGGGGCGACCGGCGTGCTGGCGGGTGCAGCGCCTTTGGTGATTGCCGCCCCAGCAATCGCACAGGAGGCCGAGGAATCCGCCGCGGCTTCAGGAACCGGCACGCTGACTCTGCGCATCAACGGCAAGGAATACACGCTGACCGGTCTCGACACCCGTGCCACGCTGCTCGATACCCTACGCGAGCGGCTGCATTTGACCGGCACCAAGAAAGGATGCGACCACGGCCAGTGCGGCGCCTGCACGGTTCATGTAAACGGGCGCCGGGTGAATAGCTGCCTCTCGTTTGCGGTGATGCACGAAGGCGGCGAGATAACGACCATCGAAGGCGTGGGACAACCGGGAAATCTGCATCCCATGCAGGCGGCCTTTGTGGAGCATGACGGCTACCAATGCGGCTACTGCACCAGCGGCCAGATCATGAGCGCCGTGGCCCTGTTGAAAGAGCCCATCGGACCCGGCGACGAAGACATCAAGAGCGCGATGGCGGGCAACATATGCCGCTGCGGCGCGTACACAAACATTGTTGCCGCAGTCCGGCAGGTCCGGCAACGGCAGTCTCAGGCCTGAGCGAGGAGAAGAGATTATGGAAACCTTTAACTACGTTAAGGCTGCGAGTATCGACAAGGCACTGGCAGAGCCGAGCACAGGAAAGTACATCGCCGGCGGCACGACGCTGGTGGACCTGATGAAGCTGCATGTCGAGCGTCCGAGCGCGCTGATCGATATCAATCTCCTGCCATTGGAAAAGATCGAGAAGCTGCCGACGGGTGGTCTTCGCATTGGGGCGATGGTGCGCAACTCCGATTTGGCGTGGAATCCGGATGTGAAGGAGTCGTATGCGGTGCTTTCGCAGGCGCTTCTCTCCGGCGCTTCACCGCAATTGCGGAACATGGCAACTACGGGTGGCAACCTGCTGCAGCGCACACGATGCCAGTACTTTCGCGAGCCCAGCGCAGGTACGCTGGGGGGCTATGGATGCAACAAGCGCACACCGGGCACGGGTTGCGCCGCGATGGATGGCTACAACCGCACCGAAGCCATTCTGGGCACCAGCGATAAGTGCATTGCGACCCATCCGTCGGATATGTGCGTCGCCATGGCCGCCCTCGAAGCTGTAATTCATGTTGAAGGTCCCCGGGGAAAACGCACCATTGCATTCGAGGACTTTCATAAGTTGCCCGGCGATACGCCTCATATTGAGAGCGCGTTGGAGCCCGGTGAGTTGGTCACGTATGTGGACCTGCCCAAGCCGATCGAAGGCTCGCGCTCGGTTTACCTGAAGCTGCGCGACCGCGCAAGCTACGAATTCGCCTTGGCTTCGGCGGCTGTGGTGGCCAAGATGGAAAGCGGGCATATCCGTTTCATTCGGGTGGCAATGGGTGGAGTTGGCACCAAGCCATGGCGGTCGCACGAAGCGGAAGCTGCTCTTATGGGCAAGCCTGCGGATGCGGCGAATTTCCGCAAAGCGGCTGAGGCCGCGCTGGCCGGGGCGAAACCTCGAACTGAAAATGCATTCAAAGTGGAACTGGCGAAGCGTTGCCTGGTACGCACTTTTAAACTGGCAACCGCATAGAGCCGACGGGAGGAGAATCAAATGGCGACAGAAGCATTTCCCAACGCTGGCGGCATTATTGGCGCAGCCGTGCCCCGCATCGATGGCCCGCTGAAAACTTCGGGAACTGCGCGCTACTCATTGGACCATGATTTCCCTGGCCTGGTGCATGCGGTTGCTGTGCAGAGCACCATTGGCAAAGGCCGTATTCGTTCACTCGATGCGAGCGCTGCGGAAAAAATGCCAGGGGTGCTGCTCGTTCTCCATCATGGGAATCTGGAGAACGTCTATCGCACCTTTCCGCGCCAGGAAGACGGCAGCATGGCCGAGACACGGCCCCCTTTTGAAGACGACAAGATCTATTACTGGGGGCAATATGTCGCGGCAGTCGTGGCCGAAACGCTGGAACAGGCCACTGCCGCGGCCGATGCGGTGCACGTGGAGTATGACGCCGAAACTCCTGACGTGCGTACCGATCTGGGCGCCGGATTTACCGGTCCGCGTGAAAGCAGTTGGAAGCGCGGCGACCCTGACGGGGCTCTTTCCACTGCACCTGTCATGGTGGATGAGACTTACTCGACTCCAGTGGAAACGCATAATCCCATGGAGATGCACGGGACCGTCGCGGTGTGGGATGGCGAGAACATGACGCTCTATGACTCTTCGCAGGGCGTTGTAAGTCATCGCACCACAATGTCGGAGGTGCTGGGCATTCCCCGTGAAAACGTGCGCACGATCTCCCGGTTTATCGGCTCTGGTTTTGGTGGCAAGCTTTCTCCCTGGCCGCAAGCGACTTTGGCTGCTGCCGCCGCACGCCAACTCAAGCGACCAGTGAAACTCAGCGTCGACCGGCGCATGATGTTCTCAAACGTGGGTCATCGCCCGCGCACCCAGCAGCGCATTCGTCTTGGCGCAACGCAGGACGGCAAGCTCACCGCCATTCGCCACGACTTCTTCACCGAGACTTCGCAACTCGACGATTTCGTTGAGCATTGCGGCGAGCAGACGCCATTTATTTATAGCTGTCCAAATCTGGAAGTCACTACCGGCATGGTGCGCCGCAATGTTGGTGCGCCTGCTCCCATGCGCGGCCCTGGCGCCGTGCCGGGCCTGTTCGCGCTGGAGTCGGCCATGGATGAACTCGCCATCAAGCTGAAGATGGACCCGGTGGAATTGCGCCTGAAGAACGACGCTGTGCGGGACGAAGGGAAGAATCTACCCTTCTCTTCACGCCACCTGAAGGAGTGCTTTACCACCGGCGCCGAAAAGATCGGCTGGAAGCAACGCACGCCCGAAGTTGGGTCGATGCGCCGAAATGGCAAGGTGATTGGCTGGGGACTTGGCGGCGCTTCGTGGGCAGCAGCGCGCATTCCCTGCACGGCGAGCGTTGAACTCTGCGCGAATGGCCGCGTTTGCGTTCGCTGCGCAACGCAGGACATCGGCACGGGCACGTATACGCTTTTTGCCCAGATCGTCCACGCAAAAACAGGCGTGCCAATGGACCGCATCGACGTCTTCCTCGGTGACACATCCTTGCCCGACGGCCCTACATCCGGAGGCTCGATGGTCACCAGTGCGATTCTGCCAGCGGCCGACGGCGCAGTGAACCAGGCCGTCTCGCGACTCATCAATATCGCCGCGCTGACCCCAGGCTCGCCCTTCCACGGCGTGAAGCCTGACACGCTGACAGTGGCACAAGGACGCGTTGTGAGCAAAGAGGGCCAACCACAAGTGGTTGGTACGGCTTACCACGCTGGCGGGGAGCTTCCCGCGAACGGCCTTCCTTTTGAGGAGGTGCTGCGTCTCGCCAATCTGAGCGGCATCAGCGCCACCGGCAAGACATTTCCGTCGTTTGAAGATCCCAAGGCGCAGGGCTACTCCCTGCACTCCTTTGGTGCGCACTTTGCCGAGGTAGAGTGGGAGCCGGAGATTGCGCGACTGCGGGTTAGCCGCATCTTCTCAATCTTTGATTGCGGGCGGATCATTAACCTGAAAGCCGGCACAAACCAGATCCTGGGTGCGGCGGTGATGGGAGTGAGTATGTCCCTGTTTGAAGGCACCCATTACGAAACGACGCGCGCGCAACCGATCAACGGAAATTATGCTGATTACCTGGTGGCTACCTGCGCCGATCTGCCGGATCTCGATGTCACTTTCCTCGATTATCCCGACCTGATCGTGAACGAATACGGCGCGCGAGGGATCGGCGAAATCGGCATGGCAGGCGTAGCGCCGGCCATTACCTCCGCTGTGTATCATGCGACGGGCGTGCGCGTCCGTGACTTGCCGATACGCATCGAAGACCTGCTGCAATCGAAGGTTATGGAAGCCTGAGACAACTTTGGGCGACAATAGGAGTCAATGACCGATCTCGAACGCATCCTGCCCCTCTGGCGTGAACTGGAATCGTCAGGGGCGGACTATGTGCTTGCGACAATTGTGGCCGTCGAGGGACCGAGCTATCGCAAGCCTGGCGCACATATGCTGCTTGCGCAAGATGGCCGCCGCGCCGGTACGGTGAGCGGTGGCTGTCTTGAAGCCGAGGTTGCTCGCCGCGCCTGGTGGCTCACGTCTGCGGGGCCTCGAGTCGAGCGCTACTCTACGGCTGATGATGACGGCGATCGACCCTATGGTTCGGGTTGCGGTGGTGTGGTTTTTCTGCTTCTGGAGCGGCGCGAAACGGCCGGCCCGTTCATGGCTGCGCTGGAGGCCGCATTCAATGCGCGGACTCCGCTGGCAATTGCAACGGTTCTGGAGGGAGCGCAGATCGGCCGCAGGGCTTATGCGGGTCTGCCGAATGGCTCTGAGCCACAATCCGGCTCCAACGGCGCGCAAAATCTGATCAGTGATTTTGAGTTAGCTGACCTGGCTGCCTCGGCGCTGGAGAGGCATTCGTCCTCTGAAACCAGAATTCGCCTCGATGGTCTTGAGACGCGGGTTTGGGCCGATTATCGGGCTGCGCGCCCCGGTCTCTGGATATTCAGCGCGGGCGACGATGCAAAGCCGCTTGCGCAGTTGGCCCGCCAATTGGGTTGGTTCGTTGCTGTCGCTGATGGCCGGTCAAATCTGGCTACGCGCGAGCGCTTTCCTGCGGCAGATGAGGTCCGCGTACTTCCCATTGCCGATTTGCCGGGTGCGGCGCCAGCGCATCTGAGCCTGCTGTCCAGCGATGCTGCCGTGGTGATGACGCATAGCTTTGAACAGGATTCGCGCGTGCTTGCTTCGCTGCTTGCCCTCGAATTTCCGCTCGCTTATCTTGGTGTGCTTGGCCCGCAGCGGCGAACCCGCGAATTGCTGGCGGAGGCTGCCGGGATGCTTCATCTTCCGGCGACCCCAGAACGCGTCGATCAGTGGCTAGCGGAGATGCATGCTCCGACAGGTCTCGATCTGGGCGCGGATACTCCGGCAGCGATTGCGCTCTCGGTGGTTGCCGAGATTCAGAAGATCATTACCGCCGCCACTGGTGAACCGCTGCGGCAGATCCGCGCCGCGAAGCAGCCCATTGCGTGCTCTTAGGGAGATTCGCGGCGTCGGATGCGGCGAACCATCAGGCCGCCTTGGCTGCCAGATGAGATTCCAATACTTCGAGGAACTTGGCCAGCCACGCCGGATGGGCCGTCCAGGCTGGACCTGTGACCAGATTGCCGTCCACCACGGCTTCAGAGAAATCCAATGGCACAAAGGTGCCACCGGCCAACTCCACTTCCGGCGCGCAGGCCGGATAGCAATTCAACCTGCGGCCCTTTAACACTCCGGCTGCGGCCAGCAATTGCGCTCCATGGCACAGAGAGGCAATGGGCTTGCCTGTTTTGTCGAAATGCCGCACGATGTCGAGCACCTTGGGATTGAGCCGGAGATACTCCGGCGCGCGGCCGCCGGGAACAACGAGCGCATCGTAGCTGGCGGGATCGATCTCATCAAATGTCGCGTTCAGCGTGAAGTTGTGCCCGCGCTTCTCAGTATAAGTTTGATCGCCCTCGAAGTCGTGAATCGCAGTCCGTACTTGTTGGTCTTTCTTCTTTCCCGGACAAATCGCGTGTACCGTGTGGCCTACCATCTGAAGAGCCTGAAAGGGCACCATGATCTCGTAATCCTCAACAAAATCGCCGGCGAGCAGCAAAAGCTTTGCAGATTTCATCGCATTCATCTCCAGTCAAAAAAGGGAACTCACTCTCACAGCCAGTATCGCTCCAGATAGATTCTGGCGGAGCAGATTTTTGGCAAACAGAACACAAACTATTTGATTGAGATTTTCTTGGTCTGGATTCATCGCCGGTTGCGGCGCATCTCAACTTCGTCTGTGCTCAAACTACGCATCGCCCGATACCATAAAATCTCGCTATGAACTCTCCCGCTGCGACCATGGACGCACTGAACGCCCGCATCATTGCCTGCGAGCGATGCCCGCGACTGCGCGCATATTGCGCCGAAGTGGCTCGTATTCGCCGCCGGGCTTATGCGGACTGGGAGTACTGGGGACGTCCCGTGCCCACTTTTGGCGACCCGCAAGCGCGCGTGCTCATTTTGGGACTGGCTCCCGGCGCGCACGGCTCGAACCGCACAGGGCGCCCCTTCACCGGCGATGGTTCAGGCGATTTTCTCTATCCCGTGCTGCACGAAACAGGTTTTGCCTCGCAGGCGAAAGCCGTTTCTCGCGACGATGGTATGACCCTCTCCGGCCTGTTGATCACTGCCGTGGTCCGCTGCGCACCCCCGGCCAACAAGCCCGCGCCCGAGGAAATACGGAACTGTGCGCCGTGGCTTGATGAGGAGATTGGGCTGCTGCGGGATTTGCGTGTCGTGGTCTGCCTGGGCCGCATCGCATTTGACGGCCTGCTGGCGCACGCACAGCGCACTGGGAAACTGACCTCTCGTTCCGGCTTCAAGTTCGGCCATGCTGCCGAATACATATTGCCGGGCGGTTTGCATGTAATCGCCAGCTACCATCCGTCGTTGCAAAACACCAACACCGGCAAGCTCACCCAGCCCATGCTGCTCGCCGTTTTCCGGCGTGCGCGGCAGCTGGCTGGCTTGGAATGATGCAAGACATTGTGAACGCCAATCGACTACAGTGGATACGTCGTAAGGAGTTCGTCGTTCGATGCGATTGATCCAGGTTGCCGATGCTGTCCGCTATCCACGTATGACAACCGAAGAATTGCGCGCAGCTTTTCTCGTGGAGGAGCTTTTTGAGCCCGGTCGCGTGGACCTGGTCTACGTCGACCTTGACCGCACGGTGATTGGCTCGGCGGTTCCGCTTGATGAATCTCTCACGCTGCCGACCGATCCCGATTTGCGTGCTGATTACTTCACCGAACGCCGCGAGTTGGGCATTCTCAATATCGGCGGCGCGGGATTGGTTGCGGTAGATGGACAAGAGTTCGAGTTATCAAACCGGGACGCCCTCTATGTTGGTCGCGGAAGCAGGGACATATCCTTCACAAGTTTTGACGCAGCCGCTCCGGCTAATTTCTATTTGCTGAGTTATCCGGCGCATACCGCATATCCGAACGCAAAAATTGAGCTGCAATCGATTGAGCCTACTGTTTTAGGATCGTCTGAAACGGCAAATCATCGGAAAGTCGCGAGACTCATCCACCTCGAAGGCGCGCGAAGCTGTCAACTGGTCATGGGAGTGACAACCCTCTCGACCGGAAGCGTTTGGAATACTATGCCGCCGCACACGCACATGCGCCGCTCCGAAGTATATCTCTACTTCAACTTGAAGCCGGCGGATCGCGTGGTTCACCTGATGGGGCCAGCGCACGAAACGCGCCACATTGTGGTCGCTGACAAGCAGGTCGTGATTTCGCCGGGCTGGTCGATTCATGCCGGCGTGGGAACGGCGGGTTATTCGTTCTGCTGGGGTATGGGCGGCGAGAACCAGGTTTACACTGACATGGATCCACTGGCCATTGCGGACCTACTGTGAGGCATACGATGCAGAGGCTATTCAAAACTGCAATTCCGGCAGCGTTCCTGTTGCTATCGCTGGGGGCAGGTGCACAAGCTATGAAAACCGATGTCTGGTCGCGCGCGCAACTCCTGGAGCGGGCACAACACTTGAGGCAGTTAGCTGCGCAGGGCGATGGCTCCGCCAGCGAGACGCTCGAAAAGTATCCGCATCACTACACCATGCTTGCTTTCCGCAACCGTAATGGCGGCGGTGAGCTGCACCAGAACTACGCCGACGTGTTTTACATTGTCGACGGCGGTGCGACATTGATGACCGGAGGCGAGGTGGTCGATCCAAAGACGACTGCGCCGGGGGAAATTCGCGGAGCTGCAGTGAAGGGCGGGATAGCCCAGGAAGTGAAGGCGGGCGATGTGGTGCACATTCCTGCCGGCACGCCGCACCAGATGCTGGTCCCGGATGGCAGCACGGTCACATATTTTGTTGTAAAGGTTCAAGAGAACGACTAGAGCCCGCTGATTTCGATGGAGCTGGAAGCCGAGCACATCGAAGGGATGGCGGTATCCGGATCGGCTATGCTGTCGCAGCGCAGTTTTTGCAACTTTACGACATGCTAAAGCGCACCCTTACGGCTTGGAGCCGGATTTGGTTTCCTCGGCAGTTGTTTTCATCCTTGCCCGCATTCTCGCTTCGGATTCAGCGCTCCAATACTTGCAATCCAATTGCAGGAAAACTGAAGTGTAGGGAATCGTCATCGTCGTCTTGAGGATGAGCACGTGAAATGTCTTCCCCATCTCATTCAAGTGATCGATCAGTTCCTGGTGCAAGGTGGAGTCGCTCGGAATTGCCGATAGGCGGCTCTTCAGCTGTTCTCGATAGCGATCGACGCCCGGCGCCTCACTCTCCAGAACGAACGGGAGTTCCGCGTCCGTATGAATCAGGGGACGAACATGCCTGGATTGTTTGATTGCATTGAGGACATAATCGAGGACTGCAAGCTGATCAGTGCCCGTTTCAAGGGTTTCGACCCCTGGCGAACTTTGCAGAGGATAAGCCGAATCCACGATCACAATCCAATTTCGGTGGCCCAACAAGGGCAACTCTTCAGTCACCTTCTGTTGCCATCCGGTCTGAGCCTCGACGGCCAGCGTACTGGATAGCAGGGCAAGCATTCCGATAATCGACTTAATCTTCACGTCTTCCCTCGTCTCTGCTTATTGTTCTGAAGTGTACGCGGGCTGCCTGCGCAGTGGCGACGCCAGGGTCAGCGACAAAGGCGCAAGCTTGGTTGCAGTCGGAGGGGATTCATCTGGAAAATGGAGCGGGAGACCGGGATCGAACCGGCGACATTCAGCTTGGGAAGCTGACGTTCTACCACTGAACTACTCCCGCATCCTATTTACTATAAACAACTTGGACGACATCACAAGACTTGCAAACACCATAAAACACCATGATTGATACACTGGTCACATCTTCAGCACCTTGGAGGGTGGCGAGATGAAGGTCAGTCGTGAACGGTATCAGCATGGCAGTGTCCGTAAGGTCCCTCGTTCCCAAGGTTTCGCTTGGGAGTTCCGTTTCTATCTTACGGCCCCAGATGGCAAACGTAAACTTAAGGTCCAAACATTCGATTCGTTGAAGTACCCAACCGAGCGGGATGTCCGCAAGGCCGTTGAGGGCCAGCTCTCGGCGCTCAACGCTGGCACGCTAGGCGGCAAGTTGGCCGCCACGCTGGGCACCATAATTGAACGCTACATGGCTGAGGATTTCCTCACTCTTCGCCACTCCACACAGACGACAAACAAGAGCCTCATTAACCTTCACATCAAACCCAGGTGGGAGCACGTGCGGTTGGCCGATGTCTCCGCAATGGCCGTCAAGCAGTGGCTGGACAAGTTGCCTTTCGGCGCGGCGTCAAAGGCGCGGACCCGCAACATGGTGTCCAAACTGCTGGAACTCGCAATGTTGTGGGAGTACATCCCGGTTGGCCGGAACCCAATGGAGCTAGTCCGCGTCAAGGGGAGCACCAAGCGCCAAAAGGCGATCGTCATACTCACGCCGGCAGAATTCAAGGCGTTGGTTGAGGCGCTCCCCGAGCCTTACAACCTCATGGTGCTCGTTTGCGGGTGTCTCGGCCTCCGCGTGAGCGAAACGCTTGCGCTGAAGTGGCACGATTTCAATTTCGATGATTGCACCCTGTCCATCGGCCAGGTGTTCACGCATGGACAAGTCCAGGATGTGCCCAAGACTGATGCATCGGGCAACGAGATCCCGGTACACCCCAAGCTGTGTAAGGCTCTGCAGGCGTGGCACACCAAGCAGAAACATGACCACGCGTGGGTGTTCGCTAGCGCCAAAACGGGAAGCCCCTATAGTGACGCCACTATTTTGAACAACTACATCAAGCCAGCCGCTGTGAAGCTCGGCATTAAGGGCGTGGGTTGGCATACGTTCCGGCACTCATACAAATCTTGGATGGCCGCCGCAAAAATTAGCCCGGCACAAATGAAGGACTTGATGCGGCACAGCGACATTGAAACCACCATGAACGTCTACGGTAGGACTCTGACGCCGGAGATGCGGGCGGCAAACGCGGCAGTGGCGGGACAGCTACTCTAGGCAGCATCCTCTTCCCGACGCTTAATCCACGCGGTCAGCACTTCGCTGGAGAATCGCCACTCGGCGCCGAGCCGTCGATGCGGCACACCCCACGCGACGGCTCTCTTGCGCAAGGTCACAGGATGTACGCGCAAGAGCGCGGCAGCCTCGTTCAGCGTAAGCACGTCGCTGTTGTCCATCGTTCGTTGGCCCCGTGAGATAAGCGGGTTGGACTCCGATGATGGAGGCCTCCGACCGTGTTGAGCGTCATGCACTGGATAGTGATTTGTTTTGGTGGCGCTGGGCATGTTGACCTCATTCAGTTGAGATCGTCCGGAAGTAGCATCGTTCAGGACCAATAAACGTCAGGAATGCCGAAGTCCACCTTAGGCCTGTCGGAGACGTTCTTCTTCGACCCTTCTTTGGGGTCGGGCGTTATAGCTGCTCTCCATTTTCAACGAGTGCCCAAGATCGAGTGCCCTCCCGCTGCTTTTTCGGAAGCCTTCGACATGACTTGTGAGTGCGAGTCTTTTTCAGCGATCGAGTTCAACTGGCCCGTTGCTGTTGTCGATCCAGCCACGCATTCAGGTCGGATGCACGAAAACGCCACATCTTTCCAACGTGGGAACCGTGAATCTCGCCACGCCTTGCCAACTTCTGCAGGGTCTTGCGATTGATGTCTAAAAGCTGTGCGGCTTGGTGACTGTTGAGGAGTGGTTCAAAATCAGTTAAGGCGAATGAATGATTGTCGACGGAACGAGGGGGAAATTTTGCGACCACCTGTGCCATTAGCGAACCTCCTTTTCCAGAGATTGCCCCAAAAATCCACAGGCGTCCAAGACCTTTTTCGTCAAGACTGATGCTCGACAGGCATCAGACGGGCACATTCAGATATTCGCGGCACCTGAAAGGAACAACCAGATGTCCGAACATTTGAGATTGACACGGGAAGAGCTCTATAGCCTGGTCTGGGCCAAACCCATGACAGAAGTGGGAGAGTATTTCCAAATATCCGATCGAGCAATGGCGAAGATCTGCGCCAGAAAACAGGTACCGGTTCCGCCTCGCGGTTATTGGGCTAAGAAAAATGCAGGCAAGACCGTCCAAGAATCTCCCCTGCCCGATTTTGTCGTGAAACCTTCGAAGGAAAGGAAAGGCGCACTCACACCGGAACGACAAACGCCAGATAAGCGAAAAGTCCGCAGCGTGTTTGAAGAACGAAAGCAGACGATCAAGAAAGCGCTCAAAGAATTTCGCAAGCCTCTTTCGGAAGCGATCGACTACACAGTGCGAATTGAGGAATGGCGATGCGATTACAGCTTCGGCCTCAATCCCTCCTATGATCCCTTGCACCCAGACAACGGGATATCGTACTTGTACGAAGAGCCATATAGCGAAAATCGGGATCTGGTTTTGAGCGGGGTATTTCTTGAGCCCGCAAAGTTAAGAGAAAGGAAATTTCAGGCTCGGCTCGTCCGGCAAGAGCACCTCGACAAGAAAACTATCGGAGAACATCTGCAGCGATACGAGGAATCGCCGCCGAAGTCGGTCGGAGGTTTTTCAAAGCTAAGCCTCTCCATAGTGGCTTTTCTGGCAATTCCTGATGATGCGTTTGAGCTGACCCTACAAAATGCAGCGGCTCATAAGATCAATTTCATGACCCTTCGGGGCCAAAAGCTGCGATACGGGCACGGGGATATCTACGGTTATTCCCTCCAGGAAGAGCAAGAGTAGCAATGGTAGACCCGTTTGCGATTGGTACCGGATGAGATTCGATCTTCATTGATGATGTTCTCACGTAAGGACTTGATCGAATGTGGGTCCGAAAAATGCGGCGAATTCTAGAGAAGATTTGATCTAACCCTATGACATTTGGCAAAATTGCCTCAAGGGTAATGGTGCGCATTGCGATTTAGAGTCTCCCCAACTCTTCGCATCGCTACCGGATTGGTCCTTGCTGTCCTGTTGGGTGTTGTTGGATATCACGTCCTCCAATGGAGGATTCCGGGCTCCTCAGAGGCGTTGCTGGAACAAGCCGACGAGAAGTCGTGGGTCAACAACTGGATCGCTGCAGAACCCCTCTACCGACAAGCAGAACTTGGATTCATTCGGAAGCACGAGCTATCGAAGGCTCTGTACGCGCACGTTAGCGAAATTCCAGCCCAGAGCGAATCCTCGATTACCGTCCCTGCCCAGCTTGCCGAACTGACAGCGGATCTTTCCTTACCGCAAGCGCAGGACCCTGAGACAAAGCTTCGCATTCTGACGATCCTTGGGATGCTGGAAGTGAATTACGATTCCGCGATGGCGCGTGCAACGTGGGCGCAGGTCGAATCCCTCGCAAGACAGCGGCACCACTATTTGCTCGCCTCCAGGGCGATTGGCGAACAAGGAATCGCAGCGTTCCTGCTCGGAGACATCGCAACCGCGAAGAAAAACGTCGTTAAAGCATGGACCGTGGCAAAAGTAGCTGATCCTGCGGCTCACATTCGATACGCAAGCATCTACGGCACTGGTTTGGTCGAACTGGAAAAGTACGGCGAAGCTCTCGGACCGCTCGACGAAGCAATTAATGTGTCGAAGAAGAAGCCGGATGTTGCGTATCCGACCATTGCGATTGATGCGAAGATCGAAGCTTTAAGCGGGTTGGGACGCAATCAAGAAGCACTGGCATTGGCATCTGAGGCAATGCAACGTGCGTCCAACTACCACCTTGCCGGACATCTCTACGAGCTCTATCAGGCACGAGGGGGCGTCTACGGTCGGATGGGCCAGTGGGATCAAGCTGCGGATGACTTCATGCGCGCAGTCCAATATGCGAAACAGTTGTCCTATTGGCGAGGTGTCACTCAGGCGGATGGCCTACTAGCCAAGGCGGACCTGCAACACGGCCAGTTGCAGGCCGCTCTCGCAGCCGTCGATGAAGCAATTGAAGCCAACAAACAGATTCCCGATGAACTCTACTTTGTGCCGCGGGACCTAGCAATAAAAGCAGAGATCCTGGCGAAACTTGGGGATGCTAAAAGTTCGGATGAGCTCTACCGGAAGAGTACGGATCTCATCGATGCACTCTTGTCGAAAGTGCCGACACCGACTGTGGAGCGTCAGTTGCTCGGGCAACTGAGCGAAGTCTACGCCGGATATTTTGCCTCGTTGAGCGGCCGAGGAAAGAACAGAGAGGCATTCGGAGCAATCGAGCATGCACGAGGCCGAGTTGAAGCGCAGGCGCTTGAGGATCACGAACCAGTCGCGCCACACGAGCCGACGACTGCGGAGAAGCTTCTCACGAATCTTAATTTGCGATTGCTGGACACGGACGACGTTGGATCCAGACAGAACATTCTGCAAACGATCTATGACACCGAGCAACAGATCAACCCGAATTTCAGACCGGATCATTTCTCGACGGAGCCGGTCGACCTAAATGAGTTGCAACGTGACCTCGGTCCATCGGAACTCATGCTGGAATACGTTTTGGACGAGCCGAATTCGTACGTGCTCGCTATTAGCAAAACCGAAGTGAAGCGTTACACGTTGAAGGCAAAGTCGCAGTTGGAGAGAGAGGCCGCAGATTATCGATCGGAGGTGATGAAGCAGAAGGTGGACGATGGGTTGGCGAGACGGCTATTCAATGACTTGGTCAAACCGGTGTCGATCTACAGCCGAGCGCGATCGATCATCGTGGTGCCCGATGGAAAGCTTCATCTGCTGCCGTTCGCGGCCTTGTCGGATGGTGGCCAGTACGTGCTGACTTCTCATTTGGTAACGGTGGTTCCATCAGGGACAGTGTTCCACATCCTCCGGCATCGCGAGCGGCACTTGGCTGTTGAGCCAATGCCGTATTTGGGAGTGGCCGCTTGGACAATTAACCAGCCGAAGAAGACCTTTTTCTCCAGCATTCTGCGTGGCGCTTCAGGTCCGGAGAGAAGTGAACTGATTGCGTTACCTGAAAGCCGACATGAAGTCGAATCGATCGCGTCTGATCTTCCAAAGCCGGATACGGTGCTCTTGGGAAGCGCCGCAACGGAAACGCAATTCAAGCGTCTGCCCCTCAACCAGTACAACGTTTTGCATCTGGCACTTCACGGCTATGCCGATATGGAGTACTCGGATCGCTCAGCTCTCGTTTTTGCCCCGGAAAGTCACGGACCAGATGACGGGCTGCTCCAGATTCGCGAGATTCGTAATCTTCCGTTGAAAGCAAAACTCGTGACCCTTTCAGCATGCGACACAGGCGTAGGCTCGGTTGGAGAAGAGGGAGTTGCCAACATCGTGAATGCCTTCGTCGAAGCAGGCGCGCAGACAGTTGTGTCCACGCTTTGGGAACTTGAAGACCATGCCACATCTCATCTGATGACTGTCTTCTATGAGCATCTTGGACACGCTGAGGAGAAAGGCCAATCGCTGAGAGAGGCACAGCTTCAGATGATCGCATCGGGCGACCCTCCCTACTTCTGGGCGGGTTTCGAGATCGTTGGTGACCCGTCCGGCACTCTGTTCGATCAACCTAATGTGAATTCCACCGTGAGGAGAACCCAATGAATGAAACTCAGTCGGCAACTCTCTCTGCTGATCAGCGAAAGAAGGTACTAGATCGCGTTCTCGCCGCACTGCAAAAGAGATTCTATGCGCCCGAGAAACTGAACGGGAACTGGCAAGCCGCAGTTCAGCGGCATCGACCTTTGATCGAATCAGCGAATACGCCAGCCGATTTTGAGAAGGAAGTCAGTGACCTCTTGAAGGAGTTGCAAGTGTCGCATCTCGGATTCTTCCATCGCAGTGCACGGAGGGCATCAAGCCGCGCGGCGCTGAGTGCGACCTATCTGGAAGATGAGACGGATTATGGCAAGCGCTGGATCTTTCAGGATGTGCATACAGGTGGCGCCGCTTCTGCTGCCGGTATCGAGCCAGGGGATATTCTCCTGAGTGTCGATGATCAAAACATCGTTCCTCCAGAACATCCTGTTTTCACGATGGGCGAAAAGACAAGCGTAGATATCGTTGGAGCCGACGAACAGAAGCGCAGAGTAACCGTTGATGTAGCCCGCCCAAAAGGGAAAAAGCTACACTTCGTCGAACCGAAGTTGGTTGAGGCGCGGCGTTTGAACGATGGTGTGGGGTATCTGAAGGTAGCCATGTTTCCTGGGCTCGTGGGAGTTGAGGTAGCAAACGAAATCTCTCGGTCGCTTGCGGCGTTGGGAGAAATAGACAGCCTAGTAATCGATCTCCGCGGGAATACCGGTGGAGGGATAGGGGCTCTACGAGTAATTAGTCTGCTAACGCCGACGAAGATTCCAGTCGGGTTCGCGCTAGCAAGGAACCGAGTAACGCCAGACCTGGACACGGTAAAGTACAGCTTTCGTCGGTTCGACAGTATTCCGGAATCGAAACGTTCTCTATGGTTACTCGCTGCCAAGTTCGGCCCAGCAATGTTGTCGAAGTCGCCGATCGTACTCGAGGCAGAAGGGCTGGGGCCAAAGAGATATCACGGAAGGGTCGTGGTTCTCGTTGATCGGCATACAGCGAGCGCTGCGGAGATGATCGTCGCATTTGTCCGAGAGAACCAACTCGCCACTATTGTAGGAGAGCCAACAGCTGGCCGACTGCTGTCTGCTACCTCTGTGAAAGTCGGAGAAGGGTACAGATTGGCTCTGCCCACGGGGGCCTATTACACATGGAAAGGATCGGTTCTTGAAGGTACACCGATCGAACCTGACACCCATGTTGAATTTGATTGGAGAGGACGCAGAGGCGGCGTTGACGCACAGCTGAAGAGAGCGATCGAATTTCTTGAAAGCGAGAGTCTGGCACAAGCAGGTTGAGCGACGGTGTTGACTCGCCTTCATTCGGTATGAGTATCCTTCTGAATCTGGACATCCATCTTCATGTGTTTTGCACGCGACGAGATTGCTATCGGTTATATCAGCAACCGATAGTCGTACGGCGCAGACCCGAAATGGGTTAAATAACGACCCACGCGAGCAATAGCATTGGCTGACTCGAGGCTTGCAGGTAACCGAGAGTAGTAGTCAAAATGATTCCAATTCATCTTCGACAATCCAAGAATCTCTGCCGCAACCTGACTGAGATCCGACTCCCCTCGATAACGTTTGATAAGCAACGGGGCGGGGATGCGACGCTTCCCTTGGTAATATTTGTAGCCTTGCTTCTGTACGCTGGGCGCGTGACCATGAACCCAGAGAAGTGACGAGTCATCACTGAGAACGATAGCCGCTCCGCGCGGCATGGGAAACTTGTCGATGACGGGTTTGGCCCCCTGCATTCTTGAAGCGAGAAAGCGGATCGATTCTTCGGTGTTGATTTCAATTAGTTCTACGTTTGCAACCCCTTCGAGTCCCTGCGAGAGGCCATTCTGTTCGTCCACAGTGAAGCCTCGGTGATCGGGTTAAATCCGGCCATACGTGATCAGGTTAAAACCGGCCAACGGATTGGCCGAAGACGAGATTGTTTTACCTTGCAACGGTGGAACTGTGCAAGGCGCCGGGTAAAGCGTTGATGTTCAGGATCGGTGATTGCGTGGTACGGTGATAGTCGCTCCGCCGGGGTCGCGCCTTGCGGAGTGATCCAGGGCCGATGACGCGGGGCTGGCTCCGAAGGAATCGGCGATTGAGACCCTCTGCTGCTTGGCTTGCATGTTGGGCGGTGGAGGGTTTCGTGTTTTTGCCAGCATTCCTATGGTGAGGCTCCGTAGTGGGAGGCCGCTGGATCCGGATTTGCGACGCCGCCGGGCGTTCTTTGCCCGGCATCCTTATTGCTTTTGTTTTTTTCATTGTCCTTCCTCACGGCTGGTGGTTTTGGTGCGCCAACTGCGCGGTCCACACTGGAGCAAGTGTCCGTGGTGCAGTAAGCGATCGAGCATGGCGGTGACCGCGGCGCTGTCGCCGAGCAGTTTGCCCCAGTCATCAACGGGACGATTGGATGTAATCAGCGTACTGGCGCGTTCATAGCGGCGCATGATGATCTCCAGCAGTTCTTCGGCGGCGGTCAGTGGCAGCTTGCGCATGCCGAGATCGTCGATGATCAGTAGAGGGACCGTGGCGAGCTGTTCCATGTATTCCTTGCGCTCGCCATCGAGCGTGGCGTCGGCGAGTTCTTCCAGCAGGATGTGCGTTTCGCGATAGAGCACGCGATATCCCTGCTGGATGACAGCGTGACCGATGGCCTGGGCAAGATGACTCTTCCCCGTGCCTGGTGGCCCTTTAAACAGGCAGTCTTCGCGCCGTTCGACCCAGCCGGCGGTAGCCAGATCGAAGATGAGATTGCGGTTCATCTTCGGATTGAACTGGAAGTCGAAGTTGTCCAGCCGCTTGTCCGGATCGCGGAAGCGTGCTTGTTTCTGGCGCCGTTCCAGCAGCCGTTTACTGCGGCAGGCGATTTCGTCCGATACCAGCGTGGAGAGCAAGTCGATGGGCGCCATGTTTTCTGTTTGCGCCTGGAGCAGACGGGTTTCCAGCACGGCCACCATGCCGCCCAGGCGCAGTTGATGCAGGGCACGACTAAGTTCGATCAGGTTCATGATTGGTTTCCTCGAAGTTGATTCGCTGTTGGATGAGGTCGCGATACTGGACCAGCTCGCGGATAAGGGGATCGACCTGGCGTAGAGTCAGCGGGGCTTGCATGCTTCGTTCCAGATATCGGCGCACGAAGCGGTACTCGGCAACGCCCAGTTCCAACGCCGTGGCACAGGCGTTCTCGGTGGCAGCGCAGCCATACTTCTTAGCCAGCGCAAGCACGCCCATGATGCGGCGCAGACCAGCTTCACCTTGGCGATGATGAATCGCGTCGCACACGGCGCCTATGCTGACGCCCGCCTTTTGGGCCCGCGCCAGCAGCCGCAGTGTGTGCAGTGGCGTGCGCCGTGGACGATCTTCAGGGCGGATGCGATGCCGGCCGCGTTTCTGTTGCAGATGTTCGCGCAGCAACATACCGGTGCGCGGGTCAAGCAGGCGCACGTACATCAGGTCCCACTGCACATCGACCTGGCGACCGATCCAGCCGGGCGGCGCACTATAGTAGGCTGCTTCCACTTCAACACAGCCATCGATATGAACTGTCCGCTTTCCGTACTGGTAATAACGGAACGGCTCCAGCGCCAACAGCTGCAGGAACGGCTTTTCTTCGGCGAACATGGCCGCCACCTGCCGCTTGGTGCGGCCATGGATGCGCGTGTCGGCCCAGTGCTCTTCCCAGTGGTCGAGATACGCCTGCGCTTCTTCCAGGCTCTCGAAGCGCTTGCCCTTCAGCGGCGTCTTTTGCGCATGAGCGACACCTGATTCGACTTTGCCTTTTCGATCGGGGTCCCGCACCCTGCAGGGCAGCGCGGTCACTCCGTAATGCGCCAGAACATCGCGATAGAGCGGATTCAGCTGCGGGTCATAGATGTCGGCCGCCAGGACACCTTCGCGGAGATTATCGAGAACCACGATTCTTGTGGTCCCACCCAATCGCCTGAAGGCCTTCTCATGCAGCTCGGCCCAGATGCGGGAACTAGATCGGAAGGTGAGAAGACGGACAGACTTGCGGCTGTGGCCCAGCGTCAGCACGAACAGCCGCGTACGCCGGTACTTGCCCGTCACCGGATCGCGCACCATCGGCCCGGTGCCGTAGTCAACCTGGCACTCTTCTCCGGGCGGCGTTTCGATGATCGTCCGCGCTTCCGGCGGTGTGGCTGCGCGAAGTTTCCGCGCATAGCGCAGCACACTCTGGTAGCCACCGTTGAACCCGTGGCGGTCAACCAGGTCTTGCCAGATTCCCATCGCGTTGCGGCCCAGTTCCAACTCCTGTGCGATCAGTTCGCCGTACGCTTCGCAAAGGCTCGCCGGTCCGCACCCCGGCTTCCTGACCGAAAGGTCGCTGGTCACCTCGCGGGCCGGTTTTGCCTCAGAGTCGGTGATCAGGTTGATGGCCGGTTTTGAATCTTCCCTTCCAGAGTCGGCGATCGGGTTGATGGCCGGTTTTGCCGGACCAGGGCGTCCCCAACCGCCAGGACGCCGAAGCGCAATCCCGGCACCGCGAAGATACTCCCCAGCCGTCTCTCGACGCACTCCGGTCGCCTGCTCGATGCGCCGCAAAGACCACCCAAGCCGGCCCAGTGCAATGACTTGTTCTCGTTTTTCTCTGCTCAAGACGTTGCTCATGACCACAGAGGCTAACTGCCCCCGCGGGTGGCTATGTCTTAAGCCATCTCCCTATGGCCGGATTTGACCCGATCATCCATGTCCGGTTTTGGGTGATCACCGAGGGTGAAGCGCGTGCGCTTATGAATTACGACACGTTTCGGAAGACGCATTCTCGCATCGAAGAAGAGCTGCCGGATTGTTTCGCCTGTTCGTCTGGCATCATCCAACGACATGTAGGGATTGCGGCCTCGAATTATTGGGTGTTCTATCCGGCCTAACCGAAACTGCAAGCCTTCGCCGCGAGCGCTATAGATATGACTACAACCCAGTAGAATCTGATTCCCCGTAGAAGCCTGTGAGTCGATGCTGTAGCCAATTCCTACGAAGGCACTGTCGTCGTCTAGACAATCGAGCCGCCACGGCGTCCTCATCGCCTTGGCGTAAAGCGCAAGTGAGAGCCACCACTTCAACCTACAACTTGGGTTAGGAACGACTTTGGTCTCGCGCAGAAATTGTGTGCTCTGGCCATTCCTCGCAGCATACGCCTTCACATAGTCATGAAGATTGAAATGTTCACCAGCCTCCTCGACCACTTCGTAGGGTGCCCAAGCGGACGGAACGAATACGAACGAAATTGCAGATGGGTTGAGACTGCGAATTCTATCTAGAGATGCACAGATAGCCCTGGCGATCTGCTTCGCACACTGCAGCGGGCTACCAGACACGGTCGCGGCAAAGACCTGCCACGTCGCTTCGCCTGGCCGAGCGTGAACAATGGGAAGAGAAAAGGCGGCAGCAAAACCAGGAAACGGCTGCAGGTAATCGAGTTCGGTACTATTTGGATCGCTCCTCTCACTCAACTGGCATAGGAAACGCTCAAGATTGCGCGCGTGATCAGCAGGACAGATCGCCGCCACTTCCGCTGTGGTCGAAAGGCCGCTACTGGTTACCGAGTAGTCCCACGGGCGGTTCTGTACCAAACCCTTCAGAGGATTTGCGTCTTTGGCCTCACCTTGACCCGATTTCGAACTGAAAATGAGCTTTGCGTCCTCAACCACAAAACCGCCGAACGTAGAGAAGCGTTGCCATTCAGCACTTAGGGGTAGTTGGTTTGGTTGAAAAAGTCCCGCATAAAGCGGAGTTTTTCCTATGAAGAAATGCTGGCCGCGATAGTCCGCAATCTCAACGTTAGTAATGCGAGATGTCCAGCGTTTCAGGTCGGCGTCGAACACGTCGTTGTGCTGATAGCCGTAAACGGCATTGCGCAGTACCTTTGTTGCCTCTTCTCCTGCAATCTCACCATTCACTGACTTGGCAACTACATCTGGCGATAGCAATACATATACTTTTCCTTTCAGGATCGCTAAGCGAAGTGATAACGCTCTATGAATCGCAAAACTCTGTCGATCAAAGAGCCTGATCTCGTGTGAGGCAGGTTCCCAGACTCTGCGTCCGTCTGTCTCCAACAGGCAGCACTTTGCTACGTCGTGGACGAGAGCCTGACGCATTAGGGATTGAATCTGGGTACTCTGCGTAAGTTCTTCGGTTGAAATGGCGAGAGCGACAGGGGCAGCCATCATCGAGGGCCCCAAGGCAGACTTCATATCAGCTATCGGAGTCAGCATCAACCCACCGGACGGAACTGTTACCCAGGCCCCAGGGATCTGCTTCATTTGGCCGTCGAGCCACGTCCGCGACTTTATGCCTGGAGGAAACCTCAAATCGACTTTGATTACTTCCTTCGGGATTGTCAGCGGATAGGCATTGCTCTTGACGAGGGTTGAAGCCGGCTCAGGCCGGGCAAGAAATTTGCCTCTGCGCATTGATTCTTTGCTGGCAACCGCAAGAATATCTTTGGCGGACTGAAGATCGGCATCCGATAGGATGCGCAGCGCAATCCGTTCCATGAGATCGTCGAATCCACCTGATGGTACGTAGAAAGCCTCGCACCCAGAAGCTACTGCCGCATCCAAAAGACCCTGCACCTCTCGCAACGGTTCTGGTTGCATACCGCACCAATAAAGTCGCCCTGCATGCGCTCCGGCATAGGCGTCCATTAACGCAGACATCAGTGAGGTGTCGCGGCCACTGTATCCGATGACAAGGAGATCGTGTTCGCGTAGATCAGCAACAAGTTCTTTAAGTAGCTCAGCTTCCTGGGACTGTAGTTCAGTCGTCGTATTCTTCAACTGGTCGTAGCGGTAATCGCCATGCAGCGAAACTACGCGTAGATCACCAGTCGCCGGCACCAAGGCGATACGATGCTGACTGTCGATCCCAATTTCAAAACACGAAACCCCTCCTGCGGCACAGGCCCTCGCGGGCAGCCCATCGAAGTTCGTTGTCCACAATGAACGAATCAGGCCAGCTCGAGCGAGGAGTGGGAGCAGGCGATAGCCAATGAAGGGTACTGAAGCACGGACGTAGTTCTGAAAATAGCTTCGTCTATCGGTTGAGGTGGGGAAACATGCCTGCGCATAGACCGAGTATTCAGACGGGTCGAAGTTGGGCGGATATCCTCCTCTCCTATCAAGCCAATCCTGGATGCGCCTTCTCGTGCCGGCCAGAGAGATTTCCCCTACGGACTCGCGAAGTGCTGGATTATTAGTGGCGAAAATATCCTGCTTCCAGTCCCAGATGCAGCGTTCGGCCGAAGGCATCCCCGAAGAGATGGACGCTCCTGCCCCTAAGAGCAGGCTGATCGACTTGCCACGATTCACTGCGAGTGAGCGCACGAGCGCGTCAAGTTCGAGTTGTGATGGTTGAGAATTCATCTCGTAGGAACACTATAAGTTAAGCAATATATCCCTCGTATTTTCTTATCTTTTGATTGGTCTCTGGAACTCAGGAAATAGCCGCCTAAAAGCCAGACCCGCCTAATCCCCCCTTGCACGCGATCAAAGTAGAGAATTGTTGACATCTTCGCCGTATGTTCGCCTATACTGCTTTCATGTTCAACTGCCCAACGACTGGCGTCCATTCTCTTGTCATAGCCTGCAAGGGCTGTCAGCAGAACATCCCGGCACCAGTCGAGACCATGCCAGACTCTTGGATCGTTGCCGATTGCCCGCTTTGCGGAGTGAGACGTCGCTATCTACCCGCAGACATTTTCCAAGGTCGACTTTCGCACGAGCTGTCGCCAAGATCGACCCAGGTCACAAACCGGCGGTGATATATGGGCCAGATGAAGCGGGCCATAGCGCGCGGGGAACAGGAACGGACCAAGGCGATGGCAGAACAGAAACGCATGACTGACCGGTTCGCTTCAACGCTAGTGATCGCTGCATCGATCATTGCGGCTGTACGGCTCGCAAGGGAGCAAGACATCAGCAAGCCATCGCCGCGTTTAACTGCGGTCGTAACGGACAGCATTGGCCTTGCGAGAATGATCCTGGAAAAACTTCTGCGCTACTGAGCGCGGCTCGGAATTGGATGCGTTCACTCGTAATCTTGCTGAGACCGATGGATTGAATACCGGTGCGAAAGTGGCAGATGGAGAATTGATTCTGGGCCGACACACCGCTTCATCCATCCAAGCGCCTAAAATGATTCCTGAACGTTTCTGCTTAGGACTCATAAATGGGGAGTGATGGAGCACAATTACGGCCTTATCGACAACATTGCTCTGGAAGAAGCATGTCCAGCCGACTATTACGCGGAATGCTGTGCGTTTCTCAACGACTTCATTGGCAATCGTCCCGCGCTTGCAACAGCTGAGATCCGGGAAGCACTGACATCTTTAATAGAAATTCTTGAAACCGACCCGGCACAACGCAATTTCGATAGTGTTGAGACGCTTCAACAGCTTGTAAGGCCTTTTCTCTACGATGAACGTTCGGCATCAAATCCGGCGGCTGCCGTGACCGCGGCTCTCCTTCTTTTCGGAATGGCAGGCAAGGCGCTCTATTTTCTTTCTAAACAGCCCCAGCAGAACCAATTCGAGAGAGAGGTTGGCCACGGCAGCGGAATGGGCGGACTCATTACCGCTGCGGTTCTTAAGGGATTCTAGAGGAAAACTGGAGGACATATGACGACTGCGACGAAGCCCACACCCGAGATCACACGCGCAGCAGAACGGTATCTCGAACAATATGGAGACCCGCTCGTGATGAATACCTATCTCAAGGTCATCATCCTCGTTCTCGCGGTCGTCTGCCTTTCCCTGGCTGCGCTTGTCTTTAGAGGCCAGAAGGCGCTTGCCGATATGCATCCGTTGATCGTTCGGATTAACGACGTCGGGCGGGCCGAAGCGATTGACTATCGCAACTTCCAATACCGCCCTCAGGAGGCGGAGAACAAATACTATCTGACCCGCTGGGCAGAGCTCTATTTCAGCCGCAATCGCTTCACAATTGAGCGGGACCAGACGAACTCACTCTACTTTCTCAATGGTGATGTCCAACGGGCTGTGATTGACCAGGAGCGGAAGGACAATATCATCCCCACGTACATCAAAGACAGCACCCTTCCGTATATCGATGTCGAGGTGAAGGAAGTAGTCCTCGACGACCTGCGTCAGTCGCCCTATTCCGCACGCATCGAGTTCGAAAAAGTGTTCACGAATCCGTCGGATCATACGGAACTCAAGCGGGAACGATGGACGGCCAGCGTGACGTATGTCTTCCGCGAGAACGTGAAGAACAACGAACTGGCCGTGAATCCGCTCGGATTGACAATCGTTCGCTTTCGGGCAGACCAGGCATTCAGCTAAGGAATAGTCGACGTTCCCAAAGGAGACTCGATGTCCACACTCGCTGCCAATTCGGCTGCTTCACCCTCTCTGTCCCTAATGGAGTTTGAAACGGCGAATCCTGGGCAGACGACACGAGAATCCGGTGAGGATAGCCTCTCGTTCTTGGGCGGACAAAGGCGCTCGAATGGATCCGCGATTGCCCCGGACTTCTGCGGCCAAAGCACCTATGAGAACTTTGGTCCCGTGTGCGTCTGGCGTTATGTATTCCGCTTCTTGCTTGGTCACTGCTTCGGGGCCATTCCGGCGCCCGGCGGCACTGCGCCGCTCTGCTTCGGCTACGCCGCCCTTCGGGTCATGGTTCCTCCCTAAAGGGCACCCTCCAAGAAAGCGCGACTTGGCGCTTGGGAGCCGGGCCCACTCGCTTGGCTTCGCCCGGTGTGACCCAAGCAAGATCGGGAAATTCAACAAACGGAGACACCCTCATGTATCAGAACAAAGTTACCCTCATCGGCTTCCTCGGCAGCGACGCAGAAGTTCGCACCAACGACAATCGCAGCTTCACCACGCTCTCGCTGGCAACCAAGTCGTCCTACAAGAAAGATGGCACATACATCTCGCATACCGAATGGCACCGTTGCGTCGTCTTCGGAAAGCTCTCGGAATTCGCTGGCACTCTGAAGAAGGGAGCACATATCCAGGTCGAGGGCGAACTGCGCAGCCGCGAGTACGACAGCAAGAAGACGGACTCAAAGCAGCGCGTTTGGGAGATCAAGGTCGACTCGATCCTGAAGCTTGACCGGGCCGAGAAGTCCGCGCCGGAAGATGGCGAGCAGGACGATGCTTCTAACGAGGAAGTGGCCGCTTAAGGCCCTTTCTCTTCACTCTTGGAGGCCTGGCTACCTGCTGGGCTTCCATCTCTGTGAGGCTCCCGCAATGAGTTTCGAATTGATCCTCCCATTTCTCCGGCCAATAGAAGGCCTGCTGCTCGATGACAGCATCAGCGAGATCATGGGTAATCCTGACTCATCGTGGTGGTGCGAGCGCGACGGCAAGATGCACCAGGAAGATGCCGTTTCGTTCGAGGCTGCCAAGCTCTTGACGGGTCTTGAAGTCATCGCCAATCAGCTCGGAAAGAAACTCGATGAGGACAATCCCTCATTGCACGCGCAGCTTCCAGACGGCAGCAGGCTTGCGGCGTGGATTCCACCCATTGTGCGACCATCCCCAGCACTGGCGATCCGTAAGTTTACCAGCCGCAGATTCACCATCGATGACCTCATTCAACGCGGCACCATATCGCGCGCTCTTTCTGAGTTTTTGGGGGAGCAAATATCCAACGGAAAGACGCTGCTAATTAGCGGCGGAACGGGGACCGGGAAGACGACTCTTCTGCGGATACTGGCGGACTTCATTCCCGACTACGAGCGGATTGTCGTCATCGAGGATACCCCCGAGCTTCATATTCGGAAACCCAATATAGTTGCCGCCGGATCTCAGACGAATACCTTCAAGTCTCACGTCTCCTTTGACGACCTGTTGAAGGACGCACTCAGGTTCCGACCCGACCGAATCATCCTCGGCGAAGTCCGGGGAGTAGAGGCGCGGACTTTGCTCGATTCGTTCAATACAGGGCATTCCGGATCGCTAGCTACGATTCACGCGAACTCTGCCGAAAAAGCCCTTTGTCGCTTTGCAAATCTCGTGATGCGCGGCCACGCTCAGACGACGTTTTCCGACACCGAGGCAGAGATCGCAGAAGCCGTGGACTTCGTAGTCCACGTGGAGCGTCAGCCGGGCAGGCGAAGCATTCGGGAAGTGCTGCAACTCAATGGTTATGACCGGCGCACAGAGCAGTTTCGATTTGAAGCCGTATACGGGAGTGAAACAACATTCAATTCGGGGAGCCTGAACCATGCCTAAATGCCAGGAAATTGCTCGGCAATTCCTATCGGAATGGTTCAGGCCAGAAGAGACGTTTGCGCTGCTCGCTCGTTACCCTCAAGGATCGCGCACCCTGCAACGAATCGTTCGCCTCCCAGATCTGGCGAAGTCGAACTATCTAGATTGGCTTGCCTTTGAGAATTGCCGAGGCGCCAATATTTATTTCTCAATCAATCCGCTCTCGTTTGGCGCGAGGAAGCGGACTAAGAGTGCGGTTGCTGCGGCGAAGGGACTTTACCTTGATTTGGATTCGGATGGCGACCGCAGACTAGCAACTCTGTGTGAATCGAATGCCGTACCGTCACCGACTGCTGTTATCCACACTTCGATGGGGAAACATCAGGTCATTTGGCGCGTCAAGGGGTTCACGATTCCCGAGCAGGAAGTGATGTTGAAAGGGCTCGCACAGACATTTGGCGGTGACCGTGCGTGTACCGATTGTGCAAGGGTGTTCCGCCTGCCTGGCTTTTTCAATCGAAAGTACTATCCAGGTTTCCCGGTCACTTCGGAGATGCGTTCGATTCAATTGGAACATTCGCGGAGTGATTTCATGCTCGAATTGCCGACGAACGCAGACGTTCAACCTCACCACTTCGATCGGCCAAGATCGCTCGGTTCCTGTACTAGATCAGAGAGCGATTGGAGATGGGTAATGGCTCAGTTGAACGCCAGCATTCCCGCTCAAGAAATCGTTCAAACGCTCGCAAATATACGGAGCGACAAACCGAACCCTCACTATTACGCGCATCGGACCGTGGACATAGCAACCGCCGTTCAATGGGTTCGTAAAGGCGTCGATTATGACTCTCTTGTCGAGGGCCTGAAAGCGCGCAATTCCGCTCTTTCGACTGACCGCGCCGCGGAGATCGCCACGACCGCTTTCAGGTTTGTTCAACGAGTTCGAATTCTGCACTCCAAGGAGAACTAACATGCCACTGCTCGAAATCACACAAAGCCGCCAAATCAGCGCCTCGGTTCGGCTTGATGAGGCCACTGCAACCCAGGTCGATCAATATGCCGCTTTCATTAAGGCCTCTGCTGACGACGTGGTGGATAAAGCGCTCAACTACGTCTTCGCAAAGGATCGGGACTTTCAGGACTTCTTGAAGACTCCTGAGGCGAAGCAGATCAGTTCAACGTTGCGGGTCCGGAAAGCCCCGAGTTCCGAAGCGATGGAGCAGCCCGCGAAGAAGGCAGCCAGCGCGACGCCTCCCGTGGAATCAGTGCGGACGGTGAAGGCGTGATTCGGCGTTCAATTCCGGGGTGGAGCGACGACGGTGCTTCGCACCGGATGAACTGTGACACTCCACCCCTGAAAGGGTACTGCCAAGGAACTTTGGTTCCTCGTTGCGAACGTTATCAAACTTCAGACCTTAACGAAATTCACGTTCCTTGCTAGGAACCAGTCAATTTGGAGCACACATGCCCGAACAAGCCGAGAAAAGTGAGAAGAATTTGCGACGCCTCCGGGGAAGAATGGCGCGATCGCAGAGCATTGGCACGAAGCTGACGCCGGATGAGGAACGTCAGATCTTGGTTGCAGCCGAGGCTGATGGGAAAGCGCCGAGCGAATGGGCACGTGATCTGTTGCTGCGCGGAGCAGTCGCTAGCAATCGTGGAGAGATGGAGATGCACATCTTCACTGAGCTAGTCGGTATCCAGATGCTCCTGATGAATGCCCTCGATCCACTTCTGCGCGGCGAGAAGATGACCCAAGAACAACTCGCTGCGCTCTATCGCCGTGTCCAGGCGACCAAGACCACGCAAGCCCAAGAACTCCTGGCCAAGCGCGGTCAGAACAAGGGGAAATGACTATGGCGACTGTTCAACAATGGGGACGTAAAGAGTCGATTATCTGGCCGCCACGGGGCTACGTTTACACCCTCGGAGCTTTCATCTTCGCATGCATATTGGCTGGTCTGTTCATCTACATTCGCTTCCAATACGGTCTTTCGCCACTCCAACGCTACTACCTTCCTTATTACTTGCGGACCGAGACTGCCGGCCTCACTCATCCCGTCAGCCAATACCAATTGCTATATGTGTCGGACGGCGAAAAGGCGGGGCGAGCAGCCCTGGACAGCGATGTACAGCCGGGCTCCACTCCCCAATTCGGCGGCAAGCCGCTGCCTCTAATGCTTACAGCAGATGCGGCGAAGCATGGCGCGTTTTATCTGATGCGAGAAAACCTTCGGAACTATCAAAACAAAGCGCTGCATGCATGGATTGCTCGCTGGATTTATCAGGATGTGCCGATCTATAGGCTTTTCACGATGCAGTTCGTCTTTGGCTTCGTTGCCTTCGCGCTGCAGCTTCCATTTTCAATTCGCAAGGACATTCGGCGAATCAAGGATCTTCGCTATGGGCGGCGCCTCAAAGGCCCTGTCCTTGTGAATGGGAAGCAGTTCACAAAAGCTGTGGCCGGCAACGGCATCGGAATCACGACCAACGATTCAAAGCTGCCGTTGCGGATTCCGCGCGATGCCGAGAACAAGCATTTCTTGATCGTCGGCGACACGGGAAGTGGCAAGTCGAGCGTCATTCGCCAGATGCTCTACCAAGTCGAGGCAAGAGGTGACAGCGCCATTGTTTACGACCCGGCTTGCGAATTCGTGAAGCAGTTCTACAGTCCGCATCGCGGCGACATCGTTCTCAATCCTCTTGACGCTCGAATGCCATATTGGAACCCTTCCAAAGAGTTGCGCCGCAAGGCCGAAGCAAAGGCGCTAGCTGTCTCGCTTTATCAACCGGAAGGGGTGTCCAATCGCTTTTTCGTTGAGGCTCCGCAGAAGATATTTGCTCATCTATTGACGTACCTACCGACGCCCGAGGACCTCGTCAAATGGATGTCCGATCCGGCCGAAATTGACCGGCGCGTCAAGGGAACCGAGTATTGGATGCTGATCGACCCGAAGGCTCCGCAGCAGAGAACCGGCGTTCTCGGGTCGCTGAATATGAGTGCCGATAGCTTTCGCCTGCTTCCCAAAGAGGATGAGACAAGCTCGGCCTGGACGGCTACACAGTGGGCTGAATCTCGCCGCGGGTGGATATTCATCACGTCGCGTCCGACCATGCGCGAGGCGCTCCGCCCACTCATCAGTTTGTGGATCGACACTCTTGTGCTGCGGCTCCTGAATGAACCCATGCCCGACCAAAAACCTGTCTGGTTTGTGATCGACGAACTGGCCAGTTTGCAGCGTCTGCCGCAGCTTCACACCGCCATCACTGAGAATCGGAAATCACAGAATCCCGTAATTCTCGGATTCCAGGGTCGCAGCCAGATGGAAGCTCGCTACGGGCAAGATGCCGAGGCGATGCTCTCGCAGCCAGCAACAAAGATATTCCTGCGCACGACGGAGCCGCGCGCTGCCAAATGGGTAAGCGAAGCAATCGGTGAAGTCGAGATCGAGCGGCTCAGGGAAACTCATTACGACGGATCACGCGCAGGGAAGAACTTCGCTCTCGACCGGCAGACCGAACCGCTCGTTCTGCCTTCAGAAGTCTCAGGCCTGGACGACCTGCGTGGCTTTTTGAAGTACGGGAATCATGTCGCGCGGTTCTCGTTCCCATTCATCGCTCTTCGGGAGAAAAACCCCGGCTTCGATGAAAGGAAGATGGACGACTTGATCATTCCGAGCACTCCTCTTCCTCCAGAGCCGGAGGAGATGCAAGGGAATCTGTTGGCACCGGAAAACGCGGTCCAACCGCCCGAGCACCAGGTGGGGTAATTGCAGATGCTTACCATTTCAAAGCCATTGTCCGCGGGTCAGGCACAGACATATCACCAGAAGGAATTCACGTCGAAGGAGCAGAATTACTGGTCACAACGGGGGGTGATCGTCGGCGAATGGCAAGGCAGGCTCGCTGCACAGTTAGGCCTTGCCGGTGCGGTTTCCGCTGAGGATTTTGGAAAGCTCAGCCAGGGGCAGCACCCGGAGACGGGGGAACAACTTGTTCGACAGCGAGCGTCCTACGAGTACCAGGATGCCGACGGAAAGACTGTAAAGACAATGGAGCACAGGGCCGGATGGGACGCTACCTTCTCCGCTCCAAAGTCTGTTTCGTTGACAGCTCTTGTGGGAGGCGATGATCGTGTGCGTGAGGCGCACCGAGAGAGCGTCACCACAGCCCTTGAGCAGCTCGAGTACTATACGCAGGCTCGCATCGGCGGGAACCATCCACCAGAGACTACGGGCAAATTCATCGCCGCCAAATTCGAGCACGATACAGCTCGTCCAGTGGATGGGTATGTTGCGCCACAACTCCATACCCATGCGGTCGTTTTCAATCTGACTGAGCGCGAGAATGGTCAGGCCGCGCGCAATCCAGCCCCAAAGTCTCTTCGCTTCGCAGCAGTTCGCCACTGCCGTCTATCAATCCGAACTCACTTACCGCTTGAAGGATCTCGGCTATGAAATCACCGTTGGCCGAAGCGGAGCGCCAGAGATCAAGGGCTATACCCAGGAATACCTCGACGCTTCCAGCCCGCGGAGTCAGCAGATTCGTGACTATATGGAGCGTACCGGCCGCAGTGGAAGGGAGTCTGCCGAGATTGCCGCGCACTCAACGAGAGACCGTAAAGAGATTCATTCTCCCGGCGAAGTGATGGCCGCGCACCGCAAGCTCGCCGCCGACTTCGGGCACCAGGCGGATGCCGTTGTTCGCGCCGCACGGGAGCGGCAACAGTATCGCGAGAAGCCCCCGAATTCGGTCGATAGGGTTCGGGAATCGCTGACTTTTGCTCGTGATAAGAATTTCGAGCGCGAGGCAGTTGTGGACGAGCGAGTCTTGATTCGTGATGGACTCCGACGCGGTATGGGCGATGTCACATATGCACAGGTCCGCGGCAATCTTAATGCTCGAATTGAATCCGGAGAATTCCAGACAATCGAGCGAATACACGTGCCCGGTCGTCAATTCACGACAGCCGAGACCATTGCCGCAGAGCACGAAATCGTCAGTCGTGCACGGGAGGGCCGGAACCAGCTCGAGCCGGTTCTCTCGCGATCTCAGGCAATCTCTATTGCTGATCGGTCACCAGCACCTGAACCGCACTCAACGGAGCGTCGTTGAGGATGTCTTGAGTTCGCCGGACCGTATTCAGGGGATCCAGGGATTCGCCGGATCCGGTAAGACCACAACACTTTCTGTTATCCGCGGCGCTGCGGAATCTCAGGGATTCCAGGTCGAGGGCTTTGCGCCAACTTCTCGCGCCGCGCGGCAGCTTGGCGACGCCGGAGTCCATGCCGGAACACTGCAAGGATTCCTCGCCAAGTCGATTCCTCCAGCTCTTCCAGAGCAGAAGCATTTCTACTTTGTGGATGAATCGAGCCTCGCCTCCACCAACCAGATGCGCGAGTTCTTCGCCCGTCTCGCTCCTCAAGACCGTGTATTGTTGATCGGCGATACGCGTCAGCATCAGGGAGTCGAAGCCGGCCGCCCATTCGAGCAACTGCAGGAGGCTGGAATGCGCACTGCCAAACTCGACGAGATTGTGAGGCAAAAGGACCCAGCATTGAAGTCTGCTGTCGAATTGCTTGCTACAGGTCAGGTCTCGTCCGCGCTCGATGCTCTGCAAAAGCAGGGACGTGTCAAGGTAATTGTCGACACTGAAGAGCGCATACGGGCGATTGCCAGAAGCTACAGTGAGTCACCTGAAAGGACCCTCATTGTTTCACCAGATAATGCCTCTCGGCGCGAGTTAAATGCCGCGGTGAGGCAGGAATTGAAAGCCAACGGCGCTATCGGGTCCGAAGATCACAGATTCCGAATCCTGGTTCAGCGTCAGGAAATGACAGGGGCAGAACGTTCCTGGGCCACTCGCTATGAAATCAACGATGTCGTCCGTTATGCGCGTGGTAGCAAGAGCGCCGGAATCCAAGCAGGAGAATACGGGAGTGTAGTCGACATTAACCAAGCCGCCAACATGCTTACAGTCGAGAAATCTTCGGGTGAGCGAGCCAATTACGATCCACGGCGCCTCTCGGGCGTCAGCGTTTATCGAGAAGTGGCACAGGACTTCTCGATGGGCGACCGTATTCAATTCACGGCTCCTGACATGGGGTTGGGCGTGGCCAATCGCGACCTTGCCGTCATAGAGTCCGTCGGATCTGATGGGATAATTACAGCCCGTCTCGACAACAACCGGCGTATCGAATTCAACGCCAGCGAGCACCGTCATTTTGACCACGGCTACGCGGTAACGAGTCACAGCTCACAGGGACTCACCGCGGAGCGCGTCTTAGTGAATGCTGATACCGGAGTTCACCCCGACTTGCTCAACTCACGTTTTGGCTACGTCTCCATCTCCCGCGCGAGCCGTGAGGCCACTCTTTTTACTGACGATGTAGCCAAGCTCAACCCACAACTCAGCGTCGACGTTTCCAAGACCTCCGCAATCGAAATGACCCAGACTCCCTCAGGTATCAGAGGAGTCGAAATGGAAATTTGAAAAATTGCAAACTCATTTGGGGGCGGCGGCCGCCTCCGTCGTATTCACGTTAGCGCTCGACGCATTCGCAGCAAGACTATGGGGGACTTCTATTGGCTAAGGATGAGATGGTGCCCGAAACCTACGACAACCTACACATTGGGATTGTCGAACTGCTCAAAGCGGCGCGCTCGACTGCTGTGAGAAGTGTCAATTCGATCATGACTGCTACCTACTGGGAAATCGGGCGGCGCATCGTGACACTGGAGCAGCGTGGAGAATACCGAGCCGAATACGGCGAACAGATAATCGACAGACTTGCTGGAGATCTGACGCGACAATTTGGAAGAGGCTTTGGGCGTGCAAATCTCAGGCAGATGCGCGCATTTTACCGTGCGTGGCCGGAGCCACGAATTCACCAGACGCCGTCTGGCGAATTGTCCGCGCCGAGTAATATCACTGACATACGGCAACTTTCCTCAACCACTGCATCGCATGCGAGCGGCTTTGCCCTGCCTTGGTCAGCGTACGTTCGGCTGCTCTCAGTCAAACGGCCTGAAGCGCGGTCCTTTTACGAAGTCGAGGCGCTTAGGCTGGGATGGTCGGTGCGGCAGCTTGACCGCCAAATCGGCAGCCAATTCTATGAACGCATGGCACTCTCGCAGAATAGAGCGGCGATGCTAGAAAACGCTGCTTCATCTTCTAAGAGCGATGATTTGATGACCGCCGAAGAGGCAATCAAAGATCCGCTCGTCCTCGAATTTCTCGACCTTAAGGATGAATACTCTGAATCGGATTTGGAGGAAGCGCTTATCCAGCATCTCGCCGATTTCCTTTTGGAATTGGGTGATGATTTTGCTTTCGTTGGTCGACAGCGCCGACTGCGAATCGACGACAATTGGTTCCGCATTGACCTCGTATTCTTCCATCGCCGTCTGCGTTGTCTAGTGATCGTCGACTTGAAGGTCGGTAAGTTCAGCTATGCAGATGCAGGACAGATGCACATGTACCTGAACTATGCCAGCGAGCATTGGATGAAGGCCGGAGAGAATCCGCCAGTTGGACTCATCCTGTGCGCCGAAAAAGGAGCAACCGAAGCACACTATGCGCTTGACAACCTTTCAAACAAAGTCCTCGCAGCCGAATATCAGACTGTTTTGCCAGACGAGGGCCTTATCGCGGCCGAACTTGGACGGTCACGGGAGGAACTTGAAAGACGCAGGCTCAATCCCGTCGATGAACGCTGAAGTTATCGAAGTCACACAAGACCTCCGAAGAAACAATGAACGGTCAGCGTCACGCTGTTGCTCCTTCAAAGTAGGCTTGAATTTCGTCTTGGCCCCTCTTTAATAGTATTGCCGGATGTATTCATAGGCTTTGTCGAACAATTCCTGGTCGGTATGGAGCTTGTACTTGAGCAGTGTGCGACGAAGCTCCTTTTGGACTAGGCGCTCTCCCTGGCTTGTATGCTGCCAGTCGGGAAAACGCACCTTCTTCACGATCTCGTCAATGTCGCCAACGATTCGCTCAACAATAATGTGCGTGTTCGTTGTCTTAGCCGCCGTGAACAAGTCTGTAAGAGCTTCAAGTGCTCGATCGCGTTCTTCAACAGAAGAAACAGTCTTTTCGGCCTCAACCACATCTTTCGCAATCTCCAGGACTACTTTCAGGAACTCCAAGCTTGTCAAAAAGCCCTGCTCATGCCGCTCCTTGACCTTCTCTAGTCGCGCTCCGAGGGCAGTGAACTTCGGATTATTACCGTGCTTTCGAAGTCGAGCGACAATCTTGATTTCAATTTCGCGCGCTCTTTTGTCCGGCTGGCTATCTTTCAAAATCCCATCCAGCACCTGCGCGTCCATCACCAACGTATCGACATCATCGCGGACAGACTCGATGTGGACGTTTTCGTTGATGAGTTCAACTGTTTTTGCACCAAGTGCATGCCAGAGCAACTTGCCGCTTCCGCTCGGCGGTTTCACTGACTCGTAAACCTGGGTCAACCAACGGTAGTCAGCTTCGTATCCAGTCAGCATTGGATCGGGCGACAACGCTTCCCAGATCCGCCCTAGTACGGAGTATTCCGCCGCAAACCTGTCGCGCGTTTCGTTATTAGGCAACCGCTCCTGCGCTGCCATAAGGCCCTCATATCCACCAGCGGTGCGATCGACACCAGAGAAGAAGGCCAGACATTTCTGCACTTGAACAGGCAGCGCCTTTCGCAGGTCGTCAATATTCGAAACGACTTGCTGCACAGCTTTTTCGTCGAAGTCGAGCGCCCGCGCCACATCATCAAAGATGCCGATGTAATCCACGATCAGGCCGTGCGTCTTCTCTTGCCCGAAGGTGCGGTTCGTGCGGCAAATCGCCTGAAGTAGGTTATGGTCCTTCATGGGCTTGTCCAGATACATGACCTGGAGAATGGGCGCATCAAAACCCGTAAGCAGCTTACTGGTCACGATCACGAACTTTAGCGGATCGGCCGAATCGCGGAAGCGGTCTAACAGCTTCTCTTCGGCATCTTTATCGCGGACGTGTTCTTTCCATTCAGGAGGATCGCCAGGAGAAGCGCTCATGACGATCGCACTGGCTTCCGGGCCAATTAACTCGTCCATGATTCCCTTGTAGAGAATGCAGCATTCGCGGTCAAAAGTCACGACCTCCGCCTTGAAGCCGTTCGGTTCAACCTTTGCTTGGAAATGTTGAACAATGTGAGTTACCACGGCGCGCACGCGTTCCGGATTCTTCACCAGAACCGCCATCTTTGCTGCTCGCTTCGCTAAATCGTCGCGATCTTGCTCACTCAACGCCCCGGTGATCTGCTTATATGCCTCGTCGATTGCATCCTTGTTTATCTTCAGTCGGATCTCAGGTGCCTCGAAGTGCAACGGCAGTGTGGCCTTATCGCGGATCGACTCCTGGAATGAGTAACGGCTCATGTAGCCGTGTTCATCTTCATCAGCGCCAAATGCCCAGAATGTGTTCTTGTCAGCCCGATTGATCGGAGTGCCGGTTAGCCCAAAGAGAAAAGCATTCGGAAGCGCTTCACGCATCTTGCGGCCCAAGTCGCCTTCCTGAGTGCGGTGCGCTTCGTCAACCATCACGATGATGTTTGAGCGTTCATTCAGTTTGCCGCCAGCCTCGGCAAACTTGTGGATCGTGGTGATAAGCACCTTGCGCACATCCTGCCCGAGTAGCTGTTGCAACTCTTGCCGTGTTCCAACTCCAAGCATGTTTGGCACCTCGGCGGCATTGAAGGTGGCTGTGATCTGCGTATCGAGATCGATGCGGTCAACCACAATGATTACGGTTGGACTTCCCAGCCTCGGATGCATCCGCAGCTTAAGAGCGGCAAAGACCATTAGCAGAGACTTGCCGCTTCCTTGGAAATGCCAGATCAGGCCCTTCTTTGGATAACCCGCCACAACGCGATCTATAATTTGGTTGGTGGTGAAGTACTGCTGGTAACGGCAGATCGTCTTGATACGGCGGTGCTTGCTATCGGTAGCGAAAAGCGTGAAATTCTGCAAAATATCCAACACTACAGCAGGCCGTAACATGCTCTCTACCGCGGCTCTTACGTAACGCAGCTCACCCTCCTTCTGGCTCTCCTCATCTCGCCACGGCCCCCAAATATCGATTGGCATGCGGATGGAACCGTAACGAAAGAGCCGGCCTTCAGTCGCAAATGAGAATACATTCGGGACGAACATGGCCGGCACTTGCTTTTCATAGATCTCATTCACTTGGTAAGCGCCATCGAACCAAGTCACGGCACTTCTGGTCGCGGTCTTTGCCTCCCCAATGACAAGTGGGAGCCCGTTCACCAAGAACACAACATCGAATCGCTTTTGAACCGCCCCGACCTGAAAGGTCCACTGGTTGCAGACCGTGAGGCGATTATTCGCCGGTTCTTCGGCGTCGACTAGGCGGACTGGGACATGCTCGCCATTTGGGCCGAAGGGCATCGACTTCTCGCCTCGCAACCACGCCATGAAGTTTTCATTCGCCCTCACGAGTCCGTCGGCCTGCACGGAGAGTATGCACGCGCGGAGGTGATAAATTACCTCGTTCGCGCGGTCGGGCTGCTCGGCGATCTCCGGATTTAGTGACAGCAGCGCGTCACGAACCCACGATTCCACCATCACCTCTTGGACTTGGCGATGCAGCTGGGGGCCGGGAACATATTCCCATCCAACTCGCTGGGCCGAACCTAGAATCATGTCCTCAACAGTATTTGCTTCGCTAAACGGATTGGAACTGGAAGCCATCACTTGGCGCGCATCAGCGATCCCGAGGATCTTGATCGGCCCCGATAGCTCCCGGACCTTAAGTTGTATCTCGGAATTGTTCAATAGGGCCTCAGCGGCCTCACGGGGGAGTTCGACATCGACGATAACGCTCCCCGTTCGAATCGAAACAATTACTGCGTCTTTGGGGCATATGTTGATCGCGGCCGACACGGCTACAAGAAACCTATTCCGTTCTTCTTCCCCAAAACAATCAGGATCCAAATCGAGCCGAAACTCGACGATGCCGCGGGACGAGTTAGCGGGAACGGAGCGATAGCGCGCTACCCAAGGGTGCCTCTTATATTCAAGCAGCGTTAGTCGATCCCATGCTTCATCGTGGGAACGATCATGGCATACAGAGCAGAGTACGACCAGATTCTCAAAGGTGTGTTCCTTCTTTTCGCTCCACGGGATCATATGACATTTCTCGAGCGAAGTGGGTTCACCGCAACAGGCGCAGCGGTGGCCGCATTCGACCATGAGCTGCCGCTGAATGCTTATCGGTATGTCCGGTCGATTTTGGCTCATTCCAAGCACCTTTCGAATTTAGAACATTGCGTCCCAAACGCAATCCAATCGCGGGTAATTAAAAGTCCGAAGCTCCAAGGAAGGACGATCCTGTCTGTGAGGCGTGGCGTTTTATCCGGGAGACGACTTGGGGAAGTGTCATCATCCCAGAAAGTATCAAATTGAAAATGTGACCGTGATCGAGCAGGAGCATAGGGGTTCTTTGCTTCGAAGCGGAAGTCTTGGCTCCATCATTGAAGCCAGAAAGCGATACGAGAAGCCCCATCGTGTTGTCCGCCTTCGACTCGATCTTTGCCATAAAGGTGTCAATATCTGGCGAGCCAACAGGCGTCACGGTGAATTTCGTTTCAACCAGAAAAGTTGTGCCGTCAACAGTAAGCGCGCCATCTATCTGCCGACCACTAGCTGTATAGCCGGGACGCGCCTCCAACTCAAAAAAGATCGCTAGATCATAAAACCATCGCTCAAAGGCATATCCGCCTGCCTGGGTTCCGAGCTGAGGCGTGATTTCAGTCAGGCGATTCGATAGCTTTTCCAGAGATTGCTGGGCAGCCACACGCGCCGACATCTCCTCCAGCGCTGCCTTTCTCCTTAGCTCTGCATCTTTCGATTCGCGAATCGTTTCATTGATCGTCAGGACTGCGTCACGAAGTCGGGCGATAGCTTGCTTGGCTTCGGGAATGCGAATCTTGGTGTCCTCTTTCCGTTCGAGGTCTGGAAAGTGTCGCATCTCCGCCAGTGACCTTGCCATGTCTAAGATCGCATTTTGGCCTTTTTCGTCTTTCACAAGCTGTGGCCAAAGCCACAAGATAAAATCTCGTTTGCTTTGGTCGGCATGCCATTGAGCTAGAGCTCTGTCGGCAATCCTGTGCTGTTGAAGGAATAGCCGCAAGGACGGCTTATACCAAAATGCCTTCAACAGGGCATCCTGAGTCAGCTCGACGAACACTGGTGAGAGCTTCTTCACAATGTTCCTTTCACCAGCCGGTTAATCAGAGCTATCTGCAAGGCCTTCGCATCCGTCGTTGACCGGTGAAACGCACGAGAAAGAGCTATCACTGGCTTAAGGGATTCAAGAAACTGAAGCTGTTTTCCAAGCGGAGGCACGAGCAGTTTGTGAGATTTCACATCTTGCCCATTGATTTTGGAAATCCCATTCGTGGATTTAGCTTTTTTGAGCAAACGGAGATGCGTTTTCGACTCATTCCATTGCATGACAGCGAACTCCGGAATTAGAGCGTCTTCTCGGAAGCGGAGACGAATCAGGAGATCAGGGTAAAAGCAATCCACCGGAAAGCTCTTGACGATCCCAGCCCGGCCGCACAGGAGCCGGTTGCCATTGCCACGGACGACGAGGATATCCTGTTTGCGAAGCTTGAATTGTTGCACCTCGGCATGGTCAACTTCAGCGTATTTTATGCTGCCTTCCGGAATTACCTCTCCCCCCCGAATAGCGCTAATGCTTAGCGTCGGTAGTCCGACACCACTCTCATTGGCAGGTGGCGAGTAGCCGTTACGTGGCGGTTCAGCCAAAAGCATCCCTGTCTCAACGGCAGGCCAATGCTCCGAGTTGTAAAGGAAGTGTTCCAATTCGGCATCCAAGAGTTCGTGGGAGTCTTTTGAAGCCAAGTCAGTTCCCGTAATTTGCTTGTCCATGCTCCGGAGGATGTCAACGATACGACCTTGCTGGTCTAGAGGCGGGAGGTCGAAGTCGAATTTGGACAAACTGTTCCAGTTAGTACGTGGCGAGAGCGATCCGGCTGAAGTCTCTAATGCGTACTGAAAGAAACGCTCTGACAGACAAAGAAATGGCAGCAGCTCTTGTAGAAGGAGGCCATTCTTTGGCGCAAAGACATAGATATCGCCGGAGACTACTGCATCGAATTCAGCCACCGCGACCTTTCGCTGGTAGGCGCGACGCTTTCCAAATAAGACTTGTCCGGGCCGGCATCGCCGTGAAAAGGTTGTGCCCTCCGCCACATCGCCCCAAGTCCGAACGTGCAGCGATCCTGGCTCAAGATGCTCAAGCCCAATGTACCGTTCTATGCCTGCCGCCATAGGGTCGCTTTCCGTCTCGTTCACATTCTCAACTACTTCCCCAAAACGGACGGGCGTCCAACCGGTCCTGTCTAGAAGCAATTTGCTCCCATCGCAGCCGCGCAGGCCTTTTCGATTCTCGACCAGCATCATGCTGGGGAGAATCGTCTCCAACAACGCTGCAACAGCATCGCTAGACTTCAGCCACTCATTTAGGACCTCTGATAGTAGGACTGACTTCTGTCCAGTACTCCTGCCGTTGGTAGGATTTGGTTCAACGAAAAGCGGAATGCTCAGGTTGAAATCCTTGCCTTCGATTTCCTTTATCGTGACCGCCCGGGCAAAGCCTGGTTCATCTTTGAAATCTACGTATGCATTCACGATGTGTTGAACATGATCGTCGGTCAAGAAACTCTGGGCTCGTTCCCGGGTGACCTCATCGATTGCGTTAACAAACAGAATGCGTCCACGACGAGCCTTAGGCTTGTTCATGCGACAAATGACAACGCAGGCTTCCATGGGCGAGTTGTAAAAGAGGTTTGGCCCGAGTCCGAGAACACACTCAATGACATCAGCTTCGATGAGCTTGCGCCGCATCTCGGCTTCTTCCTGCCGGAAGAGAACACCATGCGGGAAGAGAATCGCGCAACGACCGGTTTTCGGGTTGAGACTCTGGAGAATGTGCTGCCAAAAAGCGTAATCCGCCCGCCCCTGGGGCGGAGTGCCGTATAAGTTGCGTCCCCATGGGTCAGAGGCGAACGCGTCACGATCCCACTGCTTGATGGAGTATGGCGGATTGGCTAACACCACATCGAAACGCATTAGTCGGTCGCCTTCCACCAGTTTCGGATCTGAGAGCGTGTCGCCTCGCACAATTAGAAAATCCTCGATCCCATGCAGGAAACAATTCATCCGCGCAATCGAAGAGGTCATCAGATTCCGCTCCTGACCGTAGAGGCGGACGTTGCGCCACTCCTTCTCTTGCCGGCGAAGATGTGTGATGCAAGAAAGGAGCATCCCGCCTGAGCCGCAGGTGGGGTCGTAGATGGACTCGCCCGACTGAGGTGCAAGCATCTCTGTCATCAGGTGCACAACAGTGCGGTTTGTGTAGAACTCGGCAGCCGTGTGCCCTGAGTCGTCCGCGAACTTCTTGATGAGATATTCGTATCCACGGCCCAGCTCATCCTCGGGCAGATTGGCGACCGTAAGTTCAAGACAGCTGAAGTGCTCAATAAGGTCGCGGAGCATGGGGTCGGACAAGCGATCCTTGTTCGTCCACTGAGCATCTCCAAAAATACCAAAGAGTTTGTCCGGATTGGCCTTCTCAATGGCCCGCATGGCCGACTGCAGAGCTTTGCCTACGTTGTTCGAGGTCTGCCGTACCTCGAACCAATGCGCTTCCTTCGGGATCTGGAACCGGTGATTCTCCGGGTACGCGGCGAATGCATTATCCCCGCCGGATTCCTTCAAGGCGATCTTTGTCTCCTCATCGAAGACATCGCAAAGCCGCTTGTAGAAAAGTAGCGGAAAGATGAACTGCTTATAGTCCCCTGCATCAATGGTTCCCCGCAGGAGCGTAGCCGCCCCCCAGAGGTAGGATTCGAGTTGCTGCTGTGAGATTCTTGTGCTCATGCCAATTTCTTGTGCAGCCAATGCCACTTCTTGTATGCGACTTCCATGCATTTCTCAAAGGCAATGTCCGTTCTCAAAAAGCTGAGATTCCCATCAGCAACTTTCTGCTTATATTCCGGAGCATCCATCAGCGCACCCAAAAGCAGCCGAACACGGGTTGTTGCAAGTTGACTAAGCAACTCACTGAAATCGACCGGCAAGGTCATCGAGCGCCCAAACTTATGGGCCAAAGCTTCGATGTCGCCATGATTCAGGAGCCCCTGGCACATCAGAGCCCAAAGCAAGTATCGGGAGCGATGTATGAATGCATACTTGTTTTGACCCTTCTGTTCGATCTCCCTGGCCAACTTGCTAAGACGGAGCTGCACTTTGTAACAAAGGACAATCCGCCGCGAATCAGCTTTGAGCCGTGTCGGGCGGAAGACCTGGTTATAGACTTTCTCGTCTTCGAATACCCGGCGTATTTCTGAAATCCTACTAAGATTGCCGTCGGTCAACAGGAAGGTCTGTGTCAGCTTCAACATCTGCAGCGCTTTCGATTCTTCCTTGATGCCGTATTCAGCGAGGTCCTCCGTGGTGAGCTGATCGAATGCATTCTCTTGACGCTCATAGTAGATCCCAACGTCGGAACTGAGCTTGTCCTGAAGTTCAAGCTGGATTATGTCGTTGGCATGCAAATTCCACGGCTCGACAGGGTTCTGACGGTTGTTGTTGATCGTGACTCGCGTTGTGAAGTCCTGGTCTGCAGCGGTGATGATCTTGCACAAAACGCGGATCGACTCATAGACAGCTGTGGCCTTTGCTAGTTTCGGATTGTCCTTGTTCTTCTCCAGAAAATTTCCAAATGTAGTCACTGTCTGTGCACCGTTCAATAACCGGGGAGCCTTGAGTCGGCAATGGCCATCGAGGAGTTCAACGCTTTCGGCGCAGAGTGTGATGCCATTGTGATTGAATGCAAATGCTCCTGGGTGCTCCACTTGATCCAAGACAATCTGTTTGAGGGTACTTGAGATAGCACGGTTTACGGCCTCGCTTTCGCCAAGCCCATAGCGAATGTTGCTGTGAAAGAAGTAGGAACCTAACTCACGATGCATCCGACCCAGGTCGGCCAATCGGATGAATCCGATGTGCATCTTTTCACCCGCGGGACCACTGATGGATACACGGTCGGTTAATGGGATCTCAAAACTGGTGGTCTGGTGAGGCTGTCGAACAATGCCCACCTTGCCCGTTGAAGATCGGAACTCCACAACAAACCCGACCTTCCGGTCGCCAAAGAACTGATCCACGAGATACTTCTTGTTCTCAAGGTCTTCGCGTAACTTGTCGAGCAGTTTGCTATGTTCCGCCTCTTCCGGGTCACCGGTAAATATAAAGCGGAAACAAATCTGGTCAATCACAGACTTGTTTTCAACCAAGCAGCTTCTGAGCTGAAGAAGTACTTGGTTCTTGAGATCATCCTTGGTAGGGCTATGGAATATTCGGTCCATCCCTTCTTCGATCAAACGCTGCAGCGACCCCTTGAACTGGCTGTGGGAATCGGAAAACTTGAACTGGAAAAGATACAGGTTCCGTTTTGTCTCATCGAAGTGGAACGCATCTAGGCCGTAGTCATTTCCAGAAAAGGCAAGTTGGTTGGCGGCCACGTCCCGGGGCAGTTTGTGCTCGCGCTCAAGGTAAACCAGGCCAAAGTAGTCTTCCGGAACTCCGCCATAAACAGAGTGATGGTCGGAGTATGCCTGGTCGATCATATGACGAGTGATGTTCATTCGCGATTCCTCACTTTGAGTTCGACACAAGAATCCCGTTGTGGCTGAGCGCTGAAATTAATTTCTTCTCTGCCTCAAACGCTTCATTTGCGCTTTCCCGCAGTCGTTCCATTGCCTCTTCGACAGAAAGCATCTTTTCTTCGTTCTCGCGCTCAACATACCGCGTGATATTCAAGTTGTAATCGTTGCTACTGATATCAGCGAGCGTGACGACCTTCGCAATACCTTCCACATCCTTGTAGTCGTGGTACCACCTGAAGATGCGGTCTACGTGCTCTGGAAGTAGTTCGTTCTGCGCGCGACCGGTCTTGAACTCGCGCGAGGCATCCAAGATGAGCATCTTCTTTTTCCGGTCCTTCTTCTTGCGAACGCGCAGCACCAAGATGCAGGCGGCTAGGCCGGTTCCGTAGAACAGGTTTGGTCCAAGGCCGATGACAGCTTCGAGCAGGTCCATCTCTAGTAGTTTGGTGCGAATGGTACCTTCCTTACCCGTTCTGAAGAGAGCGCCATGCGGCAACACAACGGCCATGCGCCCGGTGGATGGCGCCATGGACTTAATCATGTGCTGCACCCAAGCGTAGTCACCGGTCTTCCCCGGCGGCATTCCAGCGAAGTTGCGGCCATAGGGGTCGCTGGTCCAAACTTCTTCCCCCCACTTCTCTAAGGAAAAGGGAGGATTTGCAATCACGCAGTCAAACGCAGCCAGATTATCGCCGGAGAAGAAGGCCGGCTGGCGCAGCGTGTCGCCGCGCACGACCTGGAAATCAGACGCGCCGTGAAGGAACAGATTCATCCGCGCAATTGCGGAAGTGGTGAGATTCTTCTCCTGCCCAAAGAGTTTGCCCCATAGTGTGCGGTCGTCACCGCGGTTCTCGCGAACATGGTGAATGGCTTCCATCAGCATTCCGCCCGTCCCGCAAGCCGGATCGTAAATGGATTCGCCCTCTCTGGGGTCGAGAATATTGACCATCAAACGAACGACAGATCGTGGCGTGTAGAACTCGCCAGCCTTCTTGTTAGTGAGGTCCGCGAATTTTTTAATGAGGTACTCGTAGGATTGGCCCAGAATGTCAGACTGCGCGGCCGTGTTGCCGAGCGCGATCTTCGAAAAGTGTTCAAGCAGATCGCGCAGCAAGGAATCCGCAAGCCGATCCTTATTGGCCCACTGAGCGTCGCCGAAAATGCCGTAAAGCGTCTCAGGATTGGCCTTTTCGATTCCGCGCATGGCTTTTTGGAGCGCCATACCCACGTTGTTTGTGACTGCGCGAACTTCCGACCAGCGGCATCCGTTGGGTATCTGGAACCGATAATTCTGCGGGAATGAGGCGTACTCTTCGTCCCCACCTGATTCCTCCAACGCAACGGCGTATTCCTCGTCATAGACATCGGAAATTCGCTTAAAGAACAGTAGGGGAAATACGTAACTTTTGAAATCAGCGGCATCTACGGTACCACGGAGAATGTTCGCGGCCTCCCAGAGATGGGACTCAAGTGCCGAAATTTGGATCTGATCACCCATTTTTGTTTTGTTCGAGGGACCAGATAACTATAGAGGATTAGACGAGATAGAAACTCTGGCCGACTCCGACAAGTTGCTCTTTTCCCGACAACTATCGATGAATACAGCCTGGGTATACCTCAGCGGGCCTGTTCCTGCCAGCAGCGTCGGCCCCGATCTTTTAAAGAGCAACTTCAATCGCAAAAGCCCCTAAGGGGAGCTCCGCCCCTCGCGCTCGCAAGGGTATCCCCAGGCTTCCGCGCTTCGCTTGTGCAGCCCTCCGCTTCGCTCCGCCCTTTCCACTCCCGCTTCCTTCGTTCCAAGGGTGGGAGATCCCCCTCCCCTTGCGCTTGCTACCCCCCGCCTTCGCCAGGAGGCGTTCGGCATGTATGTACACGCCGCCGCCCGATTTAAGGGCAAAGGCCAGCGCAACAGCCCAAGGAGGAAGCACCCATGAACACCACCGCCGCAACCGTCAACAAGCCCACCGCCAACACCAACAAGCAGCAGACCGCAAAAGAAGTAATCGCGGCCAACGTGCAAGCCCTGATCGAGCAGTTGGAGCAGGGACACTCCGAGGCCCTCACCGCCTACCTCACCGCAATGGGCAGGTTTCATACATACAGTTTTGGCAACATTTTGGAAATTGCGCGGCAGAAGCCGGACGCAACCCGCGTTGCTGGTCTCTATGCGTGGAACCAGCTTGGGCGCAAGGTCAAAAAGGGTGAACGCGGCATTCGCATTCTCGCGCCCGTGATCGGGATTCGACGGAAGAAGGATGAGGAAGCCGAGGAGGACATCCGCACTCAAAATCAGGCCGTTTTGGTTGGATTCCGCGCCGCCTATGTCTTCGATGTGAGCCAGACCGAAGGCAAAGAGCTTCCCGACTTCTCCGAGCGCGTCTCCGGCAGCGCTGGAGAGTACCGCGCCCGCCTTGTGGATTTTGTCATTGCTCAGGGCATCGCGCTGGAGTTCAAAGAGAGCATCGCCCCCGCTCTTGGCATGAGCTACGGAGGCAAGATCGCTTTGCTTCCGGGCCAATCTTCCGCCGAGGAATTCTCAACCCTTGTGCATGAACTGGCGCACGAGATGTTGCATAAGGCCGAACGCCGCACCGCCACCACCAAGACCGTACGCGAAACGGAGGCCGAGGCAGTTGCCTTTGTCGTCGGAAAGACCATCGGCCTTGAGACGGGCAGGGCATCGGCGGATTACATCCACCTGTACCACGGAAACGCGACCTTGCTCACCGAGAGTTTGGAAGTGATCCAGAAGACTTCCGCCCTCATTCTCGCCGCAATCGAAAACCCCGCTGCAGAAACGGTCGAAGAACCAGAGCCGGAACTCGCGCAAGCCAGCTAACCGCGACTTTGAAGATGCGGACGGCCCCGCGCCGTCCGCTCAACTCCCGCACACCCCAACCGCTCAAAGGAGAGCAAATCATGAACCTGAACACTGCGACTGAATACCGCAACCTTCCCCTCGCCGTCCTCACCGAGTCCACTACCAACCCGCGCCGAATCTTTGAGGATTCCGCCCTGAAGGAGCTGGCCGAGAGTATCCGCAGCCAGGGCGTTCTTTCTCCCTTGCTTGTGCGGCCTCTCACCGACCAGAGCTTCGAGATTATCGCCGGAGCCCGACGCTATCGTGCCGCGCAGATGGCCGAAGCCCCAACCGTTCCCGTCCGTATCGTCAACCTCAGCGACGCCGAGGCATTGGAGGCACAGCTAATCGAAAACCTGCAACGCCGCGACGTTCACCCGCTAGAGGAAGCGCAGGGATTTAAGGCCCTGCTCAACTTGGAAGACCCGAAGTACAGCATCGAGCAGATCGCCGCGAAGGTCGGAAAGACCCCCACGTATTGCGCCCAGTTATGTGGTCAACAACATAAAGATGCTTATGTTGCGCAGTTGCTTATGTGGTCTCCAGGGTCGAAGACACCGTGTCTGCATTTCTTTCTCCCCCGAAGACCACATAAGTGAATCGCGATCAGATCGTACGCAAGAACTGCATGAGTCCTCCCGGTGAGTCCAGAGTTGTTCTTTTCGAGTCAGGCGTTTGACATTTATCCAGTGCGCGGGCCTTTGCTTCGAGATCGATCTCTGCATAAATCTGCGTTGTATCGAGCGATACATGACCCAACCAGGCGCGGATCGTATTCAGATCAACCCCTGCCCGCAACAGATGAGTTGCGGTGGAGTGGCGTAGCGTGTGTGGGCTGATACTTTTGGTGAGTAGTGCGGGCATTCGCTTGCCTGCACGGGCTACACACGTTCTGATAAGCGTATGGATGCCGAAGCGGGTCAGCGGTTCACGACGGCGATTCAAGAACACGCGCTGTTCCGGTGATCGATTCTTGATCAGTTGCTGCAGTTCCAGCGCGGTCTTTTGCCAGAGTGGGCATCGTCGCACCTTCCCGCCTTTCCCCAGGATGCGCACACTTGCAGTGAGTGGCTGTCGCGTATCCAGTTCCAAATCGGCGATGCAGAGATTAGCGGCTTCACTGGCGCGCGCGCCCGAGTTGTACAGGAACAGCAGAAGCGCATAGTTGCGCTGCCCGTGTGCGGTTGTTCGATCCGGCGTGGCCAACAGCGCCTCGACCTCATGTTTGTCGAGGTAGGACACCAACTCTCGCGTTGTCTTTTTGAACGGCACCGTTCGCACCTCTCCCGCCCACGCCACATGCTGTGGACTATTCTCCGCGATGAACCGCGCCAGCGCATGGATAGCTGCCAACCGCTGATTGCGCGTGCTGATACTCACCTTTCGAACCTGTTCAAGATAGGTGAGGAAGGCTCGTACCCGACTTGCGGAAACATCGATCACTTGTAGACGGTCCAGTGGCGTTCCCGCTCCTTCAGCCACGAACGGTAGCAACATGGTAAGTGTGTCTCGATAACTGTGTTGCGTGTTGTGCGACAGATTCCGCTCATGAACGACATGCTCAAGGAGGAACCGACGTAGCCATGGCCCCAGCAACTCGCGCTTATCCATGAAGCACCTCCTGCGCGTATCCCTCGAAGCGGAGCGATGCCTCTGTCAGCAGTTCAGGTGTCATGGTCAGATAGCGTTGCGTGCCATTCAGGCACAGATGGCCGAGATGAGTAGAGAGGCCAGGAAGTAGACTTTGCACATCAGCGCCTGTCCGATACCATGCCGTGAGGCGATGTACTGCGAAGGTGTGGCGGAGATCGTGCAGTCGCGGTTGATAGCGAGCATTCTGGCGTTTTACGCCCACGTAAGCACGTAGCCGGAGGAAGGCATCTTCAAGAACGTAGCGAGCTACGGCGCTGCCATCCTTGTAAGTGAAGAACGGCGCGGCATCGCTGCGAGCATGCTCCCTCTGCCGGCGATTGTGGTCGTACTCCGAGAGCACGCCGCATAGTTGGGCATTGAGAGCGATGCGCCGCATTTTGTAGAACTTGCTTTCGCGGATGGTTAGTGTTGCGCCGGACAGATCAACGTCCGCACATGTCAGATGTAGCGCTTCGCTTGTGCGAAGACCCGCTCCGTAGAGCAGTAGCAGCATGGCCCGCAACGTGACCGGTTCCAGCTTCAGCCACTTCTTCTGATAGCTGGTGACTCCGTCCAACAGCCTCTTCAGCTCTTCCCGTGAGTAGATATACGGTATGAAGCGGACCGGCTCTTTGGCGCGATGAATAGGAACCGGAGAGCGATCCGTGTAGTCTCGTCGGATGGCGAACTCCCAGAAGCCTTTGAGCGCATCGTGTTTCCGATGCCAGAACAAGGTCACGGGGCCTGCTTTTCGACCATTCAGGTAGCGAAGAACATCTTTAGAAGTAACCGTCGCCACAGCAACTGCATCCCCCATCTCCTTGACGAAGGAATGGAGGAGCGCTGCCTCTGTCTCGAACTTCATGCCCATGGACTGCTTCAGAGCCACATACTCCAGAGTTGCTAGTTTGAGATTCATAGCAGGCCTCCAAGGTCAAGCTCCGCTACTTCCCGTAATCGTGGCATGTCCACCTTTGCGTACACGCGTGTGGAGTCGGCTGAGCTGTGCCCAAGATGCCCTCCCACCTCCGTTAACGTCAGGCCCTGAGCAAGCAGGTGAGTTGCACAAGCGTGCCTGAGGCAATGAGGGCCGGTCCGCGGAGACTCGATCTTCAGCCGTTTCATTCGATCGCCAACAACGCCATACAGCCCGCCAGGGGTGAACGGACGATGCGGAGCATGGAGTCTTAGGAAAAGCTCTTCATACGCACACTTCGGTCGCACTTCTCGCACATAGCGCTTGATGGCTTCAGACAACGCCGGGATAACAGGACAGATCCGCGCCCGACGTTGCTTCGTAAGTGGGATCGTCAGAGTTCGATTGTCCCAGTCCACATCGCATAACCGGATGCGCCGTATCTCACCGATGCGCATTCCATACACCGCAAGCAGCAACAGGATCGCGCGGTCTCGTATATCGTACGGATGATCAGTTTCTGTACTCGCCAGCAGGCGCTGCACGTCCTGCCATGACGGCCCTAGCGGAAGGAATTCTCGGCGATACACGCGCGGACCGTGGATTTCAGCGCCGATGCCTGGCTTTGTCCACTTTTGTGTCTCACTGTATTTGAAGAAGCCACGGATGATATGCGCCATGCCATTGATCCCATGCCGTGTCCATCCCTGTTCACCGAGATGGGCGAGGAAGATTTCGACATCTGCCAACCGCATCTGCTTGAGCGTTTTCCCTGAAGTATATTTCAGGAACTTAGGCAGCTCGCTCCGCGCGGTCGTGACGGTTGCTTGCGCCAGACCTCGCTCTTCTGTCATATATCGACAGTACGCATCGAGTTCTGCCTGATGCGGAGTCGGAGGACGAGCCGGCTCTTGCAACCGCCCGGCGAAGCGGAGCCAACGGCAAGTGATGGAACGAAATTCCTTCTCTGTTGGCTCCGGACTGGACGCCATCGCGTTGAGGAACTTCCGGTGTGCCCATTCCGTCGCAGCCTTCTCCACTGCCGTACGCTCTACTGAACTGGTGTCATCCAGATTCATGCACACTGCGGCGCGGTACAGAACGCCGGCATTTGCCCGCAGGCAGTGCAGAGTGGCACCGCCCGCAGACAGGTGTTCCAGGTAAGCGAGGCGTGACCGTGCAGCAGGACCGTTCTCATGCCTAGCAGCCGTGCGCGCGCAACGATATAAGGTTTTGAACATGTGATTCCTCCTATTCGGAGGATCATCCCGCTACATGCCCCACCTTATTTATGTTGTGTTGAATCGGATTGCCCTGGGGACAACTTTAACAATCAGCTTCTCCTAGTCGCTTCTCAACGCATGGATGGGCTGAATCGAGGCTGCCCGACGGGCCGGCAGAAAACTGGCGACAAGTGTAAAGGCGCTGAGTGTAATTGTGGCTCCCGCAAGCATCATTGGATTCGAATGGCCGACGTTGTACAACAGATGCGTTAGATATCGGCCGCATAGATAGGCGATCGGAAGGCCAAGGCAGAAACCCACGACAACCTGAGACAGGGCAGTTCGAAGCACCATTCTGATGACGTCGGTTCGATTCGCGCCAAGCGCCATCCGAATCCCGATCTCGCCCGTGCGCCGTGTCACGTTGTAGGCGGTCACGCCGTACAGGCCGATTGAGGCAAGTAGAAGCGCCACGATGCCGTAGAGGCTGGTGATGCGAGCTACAAGCCGTTCCTGATTGAATTGAATAGCCACCTGCTCTGTATAGGACTTGACATCAAATGCAGAGAGTTCCGGATTGATTCCCGCCAGGGTGCTGCGAAGAATATTGGTATAACTTTCGGGCCTGCCGGAAACATTCAGCTCGATCGCGCGCGGAAATCGCGTCTCGTCCTCTAAACGCTGGTAGCCTGCGACTTCGTACCGCGTCGACTGCGAGTATGGAAGATAGTAAGCAGGCTCCTTCTTTGATCCTGGACGCCGATTGAGTGTGTCGCCAACGACACCAACAATCTCATAGTCAAATCCATGGCCGGGCAGTGAAATGCCGAAGTGCTTTCCAATCGGGCTCTCCGTGCCAAAGAAGGTTCGAGCAAAGTTCTGATCGACGACTGCCACGTGTTGCGACGAAGCCGTGTCCTGGTCGGAAATCGGCCGCCCAAGCACAATCGGGATGCCGACTGTCTCAAAGTAGTGTGCGCTGACTCGATGCAGGGCCGTGTCGATGTTGCCGATCCAGCTGTCCGACCGGCCACCTATCGTTATACCGACATTGATACAGCACCCATTTTGTGGGCTGTGCAGCGAAAAGCTCGCGCTGCGAACTCCGGGAATACTACCCAGCCGGTCTTCCAGAGCACGGTAAAGCGCGGGAAGTTGTTCGACCTTATATCCCGCGCCCGATGGGTTGATCGTCGCCAGCAATCTGCCTTCAGGCTTGAAACCCATATCCTCGCCTTCAAGATTGCGCAGGCTTTGCGTGGTCAGCCCGGCCATCGCCAGCAAAACAATGGAGAGCGCCGTCTGCACCACCACCATTGACCTTTGCAGCAGCGACGTCCGTCCCTGTGTGCTGCGCCCGCAGCCGCTCAGCCCATCCGCGGGAGCGGCGTGCGCTCCGATCCACGCCGGCGCCACTCCAAAAAGAATGCCCGTTACGAACCGATATCAGCAGCGCGAAAGCAAAGACCGGGAGCGATGGCGTTGCGCTTATCGGGACGTAGACAGCACCGCGGAAAGCAACGAGGAGGATCGCTTTGGAAGTGCCGTATGCCAGCAATAATCCGGCTGTCCCGCCAGCGGTTGAGAGCAACAGGCTCTCAGTGAGTACTGCGCGCATGAGGCGCGCACGGGTAGCCCCAAGACAAAGGCGAAGCGCCGTCTGCTGGTATCTTTCCGTGGTGCGTGTAAGCAACAGGTTCGCGATATTGGCGCACGCAACTAGCAGAACGAGGATTGAAGCTGCGGAAAGAAGTATCAGCCCGGTCTTTGAAGAGCTTCTGATATCTGAGATACCCGCGCCGCCCGGCGTGATCAGGATTTTCTGCCTCGGCAGTTTGGAAAGATCCTCTTGACTGATCTCACGATTGCTGCGGAGATACTGTTGCAACTGCGCCGTTGTCTGAGCTTCAACCTGGGCCGGTTTGACCCCGGGCTTCAGCCTGCCCATGAACATCAACCATGTCATGCCCGATGAATACAGCAGGGATTTCTGCCCCTGCCCTTCAAAGGCAGGCTGTTGATGAAGTGGGATCCACAACTCCGCCGGGTCGGCCGCGAGCTTGGCCCCGAAGAATCCTGGAGGTGTGATGCCCACAAGCGTGAAGGGCAGTCCATTGATCGTAAGTTTGGAGCCGACGATTGAGGGGTCTGATGCGAAATAGTTTTGCCAGAAGTCGTAGCCCATTACCGCGACTGCGGGCGATTCGGGCCGGTCGTCGTCCGGGGTCAGCAGTCGGCCGGCCATCGGCTGAACTCCGAGCGTCGAGAAATAATTGCCGGAGACATAGATGCTGCTGAGAGTCTGCGGCACCCCAGACGAATCCGCCCGGCGAACCGTCTTTGAGTTCGAACCTCCAGAGAAGGCCGCGAGTTCGTCCATGCCGGAAGGCTCGTTCACAAGCTTCTGATAGAACGGGTAGTCGAACAGGCCCCAGGAGTCCTGAAGCCCGCCCCATGCGCAGCAAAGATCGCCAGAGCCGACTCGGTAGAGTTGCTCCGGGTGCGCGACTGGAAGCGTCTTCATCATCACGCCATGCACCAGGCTAAAGATTGCTGTGTTGGCACCGATGCCGAGAGCAAGCGTCAAAACTGTCACGAGCGTAAAGTTTGGACTGCGGATCAGCTGGCGCACGCCGTAACAAACATCCTGCCACACCGACTCCGCGGTTGATTCCCAGCGCGACGCGCGTATCTGTTGCTTCACTGATTCCACACTGCCCATTTCGACGCGCGCGGCGCGCATCGCTTCCGTCTCGCTCATTCCATCTCGCAAATGTCTTTGTGCAGAGGCCTCCATAAAACTGTGTAGCTCTTCATCCATTTCAAGGCTCTGCTTCTCTTTGTTTCCAAGAACGCGGAGGCCGCGAAGAAGATTCCGGAAAATGGTCATTGTCTGCTCCCTCAAGCCTCAAGAATGCGGGTGATCGCGGCGGTCTGCTGCTCCCAGGTGTGTGTCTCGAGCTTGAGAGCTTTGCGGCCGGAGGTTGTCAGTCTGTAGTACTTGGCGCGGCGATTGTTCTCTGTCGCGCGCCACTCTGAGCCGATGTGCCCGGCGCTTTCCAGCCGGCTGAAGGCGGGGAAAAGCGAACCGGGGCCCACTCGGAATACGCCTTCGCTGATCTGCTCAATTCGCATGGCTATCGCATAGCCATGCAACGGTTCAAGCGCCAGGGTCTTGAGAATGAGCATTTCGAGGGTTCCCTGGACAAGTTCACGGCTCTTCTTCGACATTGCACTCTCCACTCGACATTCGAGATATAGCACCTCTCATCTCGACCGTCAAGTGGACGGAGTTGCAGGTGATTACGATTGTGTCTTCCTGCTTTAAGAACGGAGGCATTCTCCTGACAAGATCCGGTTTCTTGGATCGACCCTTGTTTCCGGATGACGAATCGATCCCGAGAAATGCCTAGTGTACCGAAGCATTTCTGGAATGATGGGAACTCACTCTTCGAGATCGGACTCAAGTTCTACCCGGAGGTTGGCCAATTCTTAGCCGGCCCCATCTTCACATAAACGAATAGACAACATAAGCCGCCAGAGTTCGGCTGACGGAACTTGCCGCGCCAGTGGTCGAGGCGCTCTATGCGGAAGAAATCGGCGTGGGCCACGCGCTGCTACTCGCCAAACTGCAACCTGCGCAGCAGGAACAGGCACTCGCCAACTGCTTCCGCGAGGAGTGGAACGGAGCCGGAGCCAAGGCCAAACGCATCCTGCTCCCGGTTCGGCAACTGCAACAGTGGATAGAGCATAACGTCCTCTTGCTCTTGAAACAGGCGCCTTTCAACAAACGCGACCCGCAACTTGTTCCCGCCGCCGGAAGCTGCGTCGACTGCGCCAAGCGCACCGGACACAACAAACTGCTCTTTGCCGATGTCAGCGGCAATACCGACGCTTGCACCGATCCGAATTGCTTCGCCGCCAAACTGGACGCGCACGTAAAAGCGAAGGTTGCCGCCAAGCCGGAGCTTGTCCAGATCAGCACGGCATTCAAGCAGCAGCCGGACGGCGAGAAGACAATCCCACGCAACAAGTACGTCGAAATCCGCGGGGAAAAGCCGGACACGCCGGAAAAAGCAAAGTGGCCAGAGTTCAAGACGTGCAAGTACACCACCGAGGCCATTGTGTCCGACGGCATCGACAAAGGCGAACTGCGAAAGGTTTGCACCGAGTCGACCTGCCCGGTCCACCATCCGAAGAAGCCGACACCGAAGGCTGATGCCAGCTTCAAAGCCGAGCAGGAGAAGCGCCGCCGCGAGGAAGCACTGGCGAACGCAACAGGAATCCGCGTCCTCCAATCCATCGTGGAGTCAGTTCCCGTCCGTCTAACGAAGCGCGATCTGCTTTTTGTAGTGGGCAGATTAGTCGGGTTACTGGACGAGGGAAGACTGTCCCTAGTCCTCCGTCTGCACGGCATCAGTAGGGGGAAAAACTCTGCGGATAATCACGCAAAACAGATTTCGGCATTCGTCCGCAAGGCAGACGAGAGCACTCTCGCACGCCTATTGGTCGAGGTCGTCATTCTCCATTCGGGCAAGTTAGGTAACAATTCAGACGCGCTTCTAAGGGAGGCAGCCGACTTCTACAAAGTAGACGTAAGTACCATCGTCGCCAAAGTGAAGCAGGCATTCGTATCCACAAATAGGGCGAAGGGCGAAGCACCAAAACCGTCGGGGGAGTCACTGAGAAAGGGTAGAGCGGCTTAATCGCACTCAAATAGTTTTGCGGAGCCTGTTGTCTCGGGCTCCGCATTCTCACGCTCTAGATGGGTCTTGCCAGGTCTGGTTGAAGCGAGTGCCATATTCGCGCGACTCGATCCGCAGTGACGGATTCAGGCCATTTAACCAAGAAGCTCTATAGTGTCAGCCCTACGACCTTTGTCACATCGTTAACCTTGACCGATTGATCGCGGCTCTGAACCCCTTCCAATGAAACAACCTAAATTCCCAAGGTGATCGCAGATGAATAACGAGATCAGGTCGGAGCTCTTCGATGAATTCGGACCAATTTGCAGCCGCCACTATTACACTTGCATGAAGTGCCTCGGCAGATCTGCGCAAATTTCTTGCAACAATGTTTGCTGTAACGGGATCAAGGGTTGCGCAAAACTCATCTGCAAGCCAAACGGACGCCCGAGACGCCAGAAGTCGCGCCATCATTGCTCGATATCTCTGCCCGTTGCTTAAATCGCGAAACCTTTTTACGTACAACTGAGCCTCAGCGAGACCTGAGAGACTGAGGGCATAGAGCGCATCATCGATGGAACAATGACTTCCAAGAGCGCTAATTAGAGGCAGCGAATTCGGAAGTGGCTCCAAACTCGCTACCCGTGCGTGACTTGAGACAGTAACCTTTCCTTGCATGCCGGGAATTTCCGCGTCCGATCCAGTCAATGCCTTTCGCAGTACAGAGAGGAGCGTTGTCTTTCCCGCACCCGATGGCCCACACAATAGGACGATTTGTCCCGGCGTGACCTTAAAACTCAGGTTAGAGAAGAGTGTGGTGGAGAGCATTTCTTTGTGAATTCCAAATGCCTCCTGGACTTTTCGCGTAGCTCTCGTCCTCAAGAGAGGCGACTCTACCCTATATCCACAATTGCTGACGACAATTGCCTTCGGCGATTGATCGAGGCCCCGAGGCTTGGGACGCGCGACGGGGTATCGCCCTTCTCGTCCCAATTCTTTTATACGTCTGGTTAGGAAAGCTTGCGAGTCATGGCTTAAGCCAAGCAGAAAAGTCGGCTTTGGTGATCGATACACTCTATGCAATAAGGACCAGTGTTCATCTGACAGGCGATGTGGTGCCTGGATAAGCAACTTCAGTAGCCTATCCCGACTTATCCCTTGTTCGCTTTCAATTTCATGCATCTTGCTTGCGTAAAAGACCTGAAGATCCACGATTCCCGCAGACTCTTCCTTCAGAATCTCTCGGCTCTTCATTCTTGAATAATTCCTTAGGATATAGTCCATGTCCTTATTGACGCGGGCTAAGTTTCCTTCAGTGTCACCAATGTATTGCATCCCCGCACCTTCTACGAAAGGTACGTATCGAAGCATATCTGCCGTAATCTCTAAGAAGAGAGGTCGCAGTCTGCCGACATTCCAATGAGTACGGGCAAAGGCGGCTGCATGTTCAACAAGGATTCTCGCAACTCCAAGACCTCGGAACTCGGGAGAGACTACGCAGCGGGCAATCCGAACAACGACATTTGTAAACTTGCGAACGGCGTCCTTATTCCACTCCTTCCACGCTATGCCAGATCGGTCCGCGAAATTCGCGTCAAATAGTGTGGCCCGCGGCTTATTCATCATGAATGCAGTCGAAAGTTCCACATATCCAAGCACCTTCGGAAGAAGCGGATCGGAACTGCAGATAACCAATGGGACACGTCGCCCGTGAAGAACCGTTCCCCTGTAGTGGTATTCCTCAAGTTGGTGATAGCCGTCGATCTCCTCGCGAGTCACCGCTTCCTTCACCACCAGAGACAAAGTTCGGCCGCCGAATGTGAGCCTTGATCTGCCTTGATACGCGGGGAGGAGAAGCGCATCGCCATTTTGGCATCGCACCACTGCGTTGGTTGCGCTTCGACGGATAAGATCATCGCCCGGACCCAGGCAGCAATAGCGATGTGCCGCAAGAGACGCACCGTTCTCCAGCTTGAAGACCTTGCGATGTTCCTCGAACTTTACGGTACGAACCTTCATTGACCCTTATCCGAGTTCATATTCATTCTCGCATTGGATTCATGGTTTGACCAGGTGCGTGTCGCACTCGCCCAGCCACCTGCTTGAACAATCGGGGCATGAGCATACGTCCAGCATTCGCCAAATGGCCTCGCGGAGCGGTTTCTCATTCTCTGAACTCGAATTGGTTCGATTCACGAATCTGGCGTCTTAGCTCAGTTCTCGTGACTTCCAGCGGAGGTTCCATCATGGAGAAACTGGAGGGATTCCAAGGTCTGGGCAAGTTTCTAACACAAAAGCGTCAAGGCGTATCCGCAGGAGGTACTCATTCAAGGAACTGAACGAGAGTAAGATCATTCCATCCCATGACTTCAAGTTCTACGACCGGGGCCAGCTTGCGCGAATTAGTGAACGCACTTCCTGTCCCCGATCTTCCGCTATTTCGCGCGTTATGGAGCGAGGGCCGACTGCACTACGACCAGCGGACGTGCGGTGACTTGGTGGATCAATATAGCGCGCATCTTCTTGCGGCGGCACAGGCCAAACGGGCGTCACTGTTCATCGTCCTGCCCGATGAAAGAACGTATCGGCCTGCCTTTCTGTTCACAAACGCGCTCGTGACTCATTGGTGGCAGGCGCGCCAAGCAGCGAACGCAGGCCGGAGTCGGCCGGTGGTCCTATACATTGGATCTCACATAGGTATTAGACAGCAGCTTCAACTAGTGACATTTAACGGCTTCAATCTCTCGTCCGTGTTCCAACTCTCCCATCTAGGAAGTCGTTCGAAGCGCGAATCATTACACCTAGGCGAATCCTCACAAGCTCTAGCTGAGGTCATCACTGCCTATGCACCGGTGGCACCAAAGGATCTCATCGACCAGAGCGTCCCTGATTTAATTCTCTTGGATCTTGCAGATGCCGCAGAGAGTCGGTGGCTTGAAGCAGTGCTTCAGCATTCAGCCGAACGAAATATTCCGGTGCTTGGCTGGGGGACGAACCCTCTATCGGAGTGCATCGCTGGGTTCGCAAAGCAAAATGCAGCGTTTGTTTGGCCTCTCTCTACTTTCTTCAGCAAGGACGTTCCGCTCGGCGAACTCTACCTTGGCTATCCGAAGACTCATAGTGTTGGCGCCCTCGTCGTTGTCGGCAGCGAAATCAACGAAATGTCTGCAGTGTTTAGACGAATCTATGGGCTTCTGCTTCGGGCATCGAGGTCTTCCGATGGCGAGCTCTTCGAGAAAGACTGCTGCAGTTCACTGGAATTATCTTCGGATGGTGGAAGGAATTTCGATCCCCGGTGATGTCTATGAAAGCGAGAGTCAACGCTTCTGGGGCTACAGAAGCGTCCAGGCAGCATCAGAGCTTTCTGCGCGCTTTAGGGAGGCTCAACCCCAGTCGGCGGTGACTGCCGATCTCGAACTCGCGGCAACTTTAATTGATGAGGTCTGGAACAAAATCAGGCAGTCTCCGCCCCTCTGGAATGCGCTGCTCAATCTCTGCTTCGACGATCGTCAGGAGAGTCCGAGAATAATAAGGTTCCCTAGCCGGGCCAGGAAACAAATGTTTCTTCTTGCACTCTTGGCACTTCAGAATATTACCGAGCAAGATCTCAGACAGGTCGAGATAGAGATCCTAACATTGGATGATCCCGCTCCGAGCTACGAGCACGACGTTGTCATCCCAGGCCTCCCTGGAGTTCGGAGTCTCTCTCGGCTTACTCCATTCTTCGCGGGAAACGCAGGCAAATTCATCATTTTTCCGCATCAGCTCAAGAGCTTAGACAATCGGCTTATCGAACTGAGATCTCTACTCATTCCTGGACAATCTGAAACAACCGCGATTGTCGATCGATTGAGCCGTTCGAATGGGCATCCACCCGCGCCCAGAGAACCACGAGGGGTGTCACCCGACGCTACTCAATGTTCACTGCAACTGGCCGAGGCGAGAGAAATATCTGGGACTTCAAAAGGCGGAGAAGCGACACCGAGGTTGTTCAATCGCACAGTGATCGAACGTGGTTCGGCGGTCGAGGAACTGACACAGTTACTAGAACCCAACGAAATTAACGAAGAACCCGACCAGACCGACTCTCTGGACGAACCGTCGTTCGAAGATCCGAGCAAACTTGACAATCAGAGCAACGGAGTATGTTCGGATGCCGTCCGAATAAGATTTCGTGAGAATTGCGCAATCGACTTTCCAACGGATGCGTCTGTCCAAGTTGTCGTGAATATGCCAAGTCGCACGTCTTTGCAGGAACGATTTGTCTCATCCTTGAGGCGCAATGACAAAATCCTTTACATTGAGGGTCAAAAGCGCCAAACCCTCTATGACCTGATACTGTCACGGGTCCATGCGCATCCATCCTTTCAAATACACTTGGCACTTATTAGAAGATGGAAACAGGATCTTCTAATTGCACATAAAAGCTCAAAAACTTCGCTTTCGCCAGAAGAGATATTGAGCGAGCTACAGAAGAGAGGCAGCAATATCCTCACTACCTTAACAGTGAGGAACTGGCTCAACGGTCTTTGCCTCTGCCCCGATGATCCAGAAGACCTTCGGCGCCTGGCTGAAATAATGAATCTTGGATTCGTGTTAGATCAGTACAAGAGGATCTACAAGGCCGCTCAGAGAATTCGCGGCCTACACATCGGCCTGGGTCTGCGGCTTTGCGGTTGGCTGGAAGGGGCGGCGAAAGGTTTCGACAACGATACCGAGGTGTTCGACCAAGAGTTGGGTTTGACCCTTGCCGACTTTAAAACGTCACTCATTGTACTTACAGTTGAATCAATTACAGAACTAAGTGGCCCGTTCATTCGCTCAACGCTGGGGAATCTGGAATACGACCGGGAGGTCAAGTGACCAATCAGAGCATCCACGATGAAGAGGCAAAGCTTGCACGCTTCCTGGCTGGTTGGGTAATAAACAAAGCTGCCGGAAGGGCAGACTCTGAGTGCCTGTGGAATACGCCAAGTGATGTGTATTTCATTGGGAACCTTCGCCCGCAAAACCCGGAAGATGAACCTGTCTTCGCCGTGCGAGAACTCGTCACCAAGCTCGCTCCGTCGGCGATCGGCTGTGAGATCGCTGTTTTACCGGAGGATATGGGTATTGAAGCGAGTATTCTCGTGACTTGGGCATTGTATTACCGCGCATTCCCGACATATTCGCAACAGCGAGCATACCAAGTACGATGGTCAGAGTCCCCTGGTACTGGACCCACGGCTTCGATTTCAAGCGACGAGACATTGGATGACAGCGAAGCGCCGGATGATGAGTCGCTTTTGGTCGGGTTGGCTTCAATCGTTGCGAGTGAAAACGAGCCCACGCGCGTGTCCTCGAAGTCTAAAGACTCACTGGCGCCCCGATTCAAGAAGATACTCTGCTCGGCGAGTGCAACGATAGACGGAACGATCGTCGATGATCGTCTCGAAATGAGAACTGGGCCATTGCAAGAGGCTATTGAGGGCGAGTTGGATCGCGCGAAAGCCATTTGCCGAGAGGACCCAGAGCGCATCCGTTGTAAGACTAGTCAGGCAGATCATGTTGAGGTGCCAAGTGGAAGTCTCGAATCAGAAGCTGCATATCGAACCTTCCTCTCTACCCTGAGTGTTGAAGTCATTCCCAATTGGCACCTGCGAGTAGACGCCGATTGCGACAACCAATTTAATGCGTCGACCAGGAACCTTTCGGTGCAGATTGTAAATGACGCGCAGACTGCACAGCTTAATGGGAAGCGGAACCCAAATGTAGATAATTTTGTCTTCGATCCCATTATTGAGGTGTCCATCAACAGGGGTGAACCGCGACCGTTCACACTAGAACTTGCTCCTCGCGGCTTCAGATACGACAGAAATCTTTGGGGGAGAGGCTTCAATTGCGCCGTGGTACCGGACCCCTCGGCGAAACGACGGTTTACGACCTCGCATGCCCCGGTTTACGAGCAACCTCGCTACTCAACAAACACTGAGCCGCTTGCTTTATTTGAGGATCTAGCGAGAGATCCGATAGCAGTTTTGGAACGCATTGCATCAGCAATGGAGGAATACGACAAGGAATGGGCATCGGAGAGGCAGCGCTACGTCGAAACCGATTCACAATGGGAATCGTCGCATGCGGAGGAGTTCGATATCTCGCGTTCCGCGTACTTGCGCGAAATCAGCGGATTCAGAAGAGGATTAGAAGTTCTGAAGAACAATGAGAACGCCCTCTATTCATTCAAATTGACCAATGAAGTATTCGCCAGGGGGCCTAAGACCTCTTGGCGACTCTTCCAGATTGTATTCATTGTGACGCAACTTGCAGGCCTTGTTGATCTTCAAACTGGCGAAGCTCCTGAAGAACGGCGAATAGTAGACATCATCTATTTCCCAACGGGAGGCGGAAAAACCGAGGCGTACCTCGGAGTGATTATTTTCCATTGCTTCTTTGATCGGCTTCGAGGCAAGGCCGCGGGTGTCACGGTTTGGACGCGCTTCCCACTGCGATTGCTGACATTGCAGCAGACACAGCGAGTCGCCGACGTCGTTACGATCGCCGACATCGTGAGAAAAGAACAGAGAGATCCGCGCTTGAGCGGTAAGGATGTTGATGGGTTTTCTGTTGGGTACTTTGTTGGACAGGGGGGGTCGCCAAATCAGCTGATCGATCCAACCAAGACTGACCAGAGGGCGGATGCTCAGGTAAATTGGGCAAAAGCGTTAGATCCCCTTGTGAGGCAACAATGGAAGCGGGTAGTAAGATGCCCAAGTTGCTCGACCAACTCTGTCACAGTGGAATTTGACTCTGCACGATGCCGTCTTCAACACAGGTGTACCAACTCGACATGCATCCTTCCGGGGGGAATTATTCCGGTTGTAATCGTCGACAATGAAATCTATCGGACGCTGCCTTCAGTCATTGTCGGGACGATCGACAAACTGGCTGGCCTCGGTAATCAGCGCAAAATGGCGCAGCTGTTCGGCCAAATAGATGGAGAGTGTTCACTGCATGGTTACTACAAGCTAAAGTGCTGCCAGGACGATTGCAAAGACAAGAAGTTGTTGAAGAGGCTCGTTCCCAGAGGCATCTCGGGCCCCACGCTCTTTGTTCAGGACGAACTCCATCTCCTTAAGGAAGGTCTGGGCACATTCGATGGGCACTACGAGACATTCACTCAAGAACTACTTCGTGTTTTCGGAAATACCGCTGACCTAAAGATCATCGCTTCATCTGCGACGATCGAGGCGTTTGAGCGGCAGGTCCTCCACCTCTACGGTCGTGGTTCCGGTAATGCGCGTGTCTTTCCCGGATTGGGCCCCTCCCTCGCGCATTCATTTTATGCACGAACTCACCCCTATCCGCAGCGCATTTACGTTGGGTTAATACCTCACAACAAGACCATCTTTAATGCGATCTTAGAGATCATCGAATATTACCACCGAGCTGTTGAGTTGCTCAGTGCCACTCAGAGCGGACCAAACCCCTACGGTGGCTCGCTAGTCCCCGGTACGGACTCTTGGCGCGACCTCTTGGATTCATACAAAGCGTCATTGACCTATTTCCTGGCGAACAGGCAGCTTAACGAGGTCAAGACTGATCTTATTGGACATGTGATCCCTTCTCTGGAGCTTGATCGATTATCGCCTCCGCGGTTGCACGAGCTTACAGGGAGCACTTCGACCGATGAAGTGCAAAGCACGCTTGAATTGCTCGAAACGAAGACGACTGAAGGAGGGGAGTCGGACGTTGTGTTGGCGACAAGCATGGTGAGCCATGGAGTGGACGTAGACCGTTTGAATGCGATGATCTTCTACGGAATGCCGCGCCAAAACGCAGAGTACATTCAAGCATCCAGTCGAGTTGGGCGCACGCATGTCGGGGTAGTATTCAATTGCCTTCACCCTGCCAGGGAGCGAGACCAGAGCCACTTCTCCTATTTCAGCAAATACCACGAGTTCCTTGGCCGTCTTGTGGAGCCGGTAGCCATAAATCGTTGGGCAAAATTCAGCTTGAATAGGACAGCACCTGGGCTGTTCATGGCAGTGTTGCTTCAAATAATCGCGAATCAGGATGCTGACGGCAATCCAGGAAGGTACTACACGCTGAGCTTCATCAAGAAGAAGATCTCGTCCGGCGAGATAAAGACCGATCATTTTGTCCCGATCTTGAGAAGAGCCTACCTCGCATCCTCAGCAGAGTCTCTCGATGAGCAAAGTACGTCAGAATTCGACGAGCAATTGAGAAGGCTAGTAACTCATTTTTTTGACCAGATTATCGGAGGCGGAGCCGACAGCACGTTTGTATCAGACGTCTTGATCCCCAGACCGATGCGAAGTCTGCGCGACGTTGATGAACCCATCGAGATCGAGCTTGATTCAACTGGGAGCGAATGGGGGCGGCGCTTGTCCTTCCCAGAGCGGAGTGGTTATGGGCGCTAAGATGACACGTGGTAAACAGCAGATCTTGTTTAACTATCTTCCAGAACGCACGTTTGATTTTGAGAAGCTGGCGTTGATAGCTCAAGTTACGAAGATCAGCGGACTCATAAGATCCGATTTGAACGGCACGCTTTTGTTGAGGAAGATAGGAGCAGAAGTAAAGGCGTGGAAGTCAGAGAATCGACCTGCGCTGAGGGATGAGGTTTTGGCTGATACAGGTCGCTTTGTCCTGTTAGAACCGACGGCAGTATCGGCGCGCATCTTTCCTCGGCTGTTATGGTGCCAAAACGGGGGCTGCGGACGGCTCGTTGATGCAAAGAACTTCGACAGTCTTCCAACTAAATGTCCAACATGCAAAGTTGGAAGGCTGACACAGTTTAGATTTGTCAAGATACACCGCTGTGGAGCACTTGAGGCTATAAGCCCGCCATTCTGCCCGAGGTGCAAATCTTCATGGAACGTCTCTCTGGATACACGTGGGGGAGAGAGATTCAGTAGCTTTTTGTGGACCTGCGAAAAGTGTCATTCCAAGCTGACATTGATCGGAGGCACTTGTCATTCGTGTCAATGGCCTATCCAGGACGACGGTCCGCGGGTCAGAGATATGCAGATCGAAGTGCACAGGGCCGGACGCACGTTTTATGCGCACTCGACGGTATTACTTAACATACCCGATCGTCAGTTTGACGCTCTTCTAGCAAGACCTCAGTGGCCGGCTATTGTTGCTTCCAAATATTTGGAATTACCAGAGACTGCTGGTCTTTCCGTCCGAGACCTGTGCCAACCCGCATCGCCTCGCCAGGCTAGAAACGCGGGGGAGCTCACGAACATCCAGCTTGACGACCTTTTCAGGCGGCGAACCGCAGGAGAGCTAACCGCTGAACAGATGATTGAAGAAATGGAGAAGATGAGGTTACTGCGGTCCGAGCCTCCCGATGATGAAGCGGCATTGGTAAAGGCAGTTGTTTCGCAAACCGGTGTAGCCTGGCCGATCTGGGAGGAAGCGGGGTACGAATTGTTGGAGAGCCTTTTACCAGCGAGCGGGCTAATATCGGGTAGATCCAGCTCTTTAAGGCAACTTTCTGATGATGCGAGGGCGGTGTCAACAAGGATCGGCATTCAGTCTATTTCGGTAGAGGACGAGTTCCCGATTGTTACGGCAACCTATGGCTATAGCCGGGCTGAATACAAACCAAATGATTGTCGGTTGAATCCTTTTCCTGCCGAACGCGAGCATGGTGGGAAATTTCCAATATTTGTGGATCAAGTCCAAGCGGATGCGATAGTAATTCGACTTGAAATTGAACGAGTGATTGAGTGGTTGAAATTGAACGGACATCCGATCATCACACCAGGATCGAAATCGGTCCCGGTGGCTCAGAAGAGCGCATTTGTGACTATGTTCGGGTCCGTCTCTCTACACGAAACCATCACCCAAGAAGCAGCATCAGCGAGGCTAACCTTCGGGCTCCTTCACACCTTGAGTCACCTGTGCGTTCGACGCGCTGCACTGTTATGTGGTTTAGATCATACTAGCCTCTCAGAATACCTCTTTCCTCGTAGTTTAAGTTTTGCGATCTACTGCAATCATAGGTTTGGAGCGACAATCGGAGCACTGACATCGCTTTTTGAACAGACTGCGGCTGAGTGGTTATCCACAATTGAATCCTCAAATAAGTGCGTTTACGATCCCATCTGCAAGGATACAAATGGGAACTGCCACGCCTGTGTCCATCTCGCGGAGACGAGTTGTCGGTTCTTCAATTTGAATTTGAATAGAGCGTTCTTGTTTGGTGGAAAAGACCCTCAACTTGGCCACATTCATCGGGGATATTTCATGATCTGAGATTGGAGCGGTATGACTGAAGCGGAACTCGTGATAACCACTCCTCGAGATATTGGAGCCGCCCTTGCATATGACACCAAGTGTCGAATGACTCTAGGTGTCCTCGTGGAGATGATCGCGTCAAGTGAAAATAGGTTGGTCATAGCTGCTCCATTTATACAGACTGGCACCAGCGCTATCCTTGATCCGTTAGCGTACGCTCTTGAGTGCGCTTTAGAGCGTGGCGTATCAGTCGATCTCGTGAGCACCGGGAGTGGGTTGCGAAATGTAGAAGCGGGACGACCAGCCTGGGTCGACTATCCAGGCTTGCACCTATTCCGTCCGAGACTGAACGATGTGAATGAGCAAGTGCTTGGATCTCATGCGAAATTCTGTATTGCCGACAGAAGCAGCGCGTACATAGGGAGCGCGAATCTGACAGGCCCTGGATTGTCGAGTCAGTTCGAGATGGGTGTTTTAGTCAAGGGGAACTTAGCCCAGCAGGTGGCAGCCTTCTGGGATTATGCAATTCAAATCGGGATGTTTGTTCTGCAAAGTTTTTCGACTGTCTTGTAGGTAGCTGTACAGAGCGCATTTCATGACGAGAGTTTGTCCGGTAGAGAAACTTCATAACCGTATTCTTTTAGCCGGCGCGAGCACCTCTCAAGTTCTTCAGTCGAGAAAAGTGGATGCCACTTCGTGTTGCTGAGTACCATGGCCTCAACAGTCAAGTCCAACCGCTTTCGCTCCCAGAGTGCCGTATATCCCTCCGACACTTGGGGAGCGTGGATGAGGTACCGCGCCGTCGCAAGTCCTCCATCATCTTGAACCATGGAAAGAAAACGGCTCGCCTTATATTTCGCTTCGGAAAGAGCGCGACGATAGATTTCCACCATCGCCTCTTCGAACTCCGAGACCAACTTCGACTTTTCCATATTGACAATCGTACCGAACCATCCTGCATCGGGGATCGGCCGATCATTCACCGCGACGGCGGGCCGCGAGTCCATCAATTCATGATCCGCCGCAGTTTCAAGAGTAGACTCAGATGGAAATGGTGATACAGGGATTAGAATTCTCGGGGTTTCCTGGCAGGGATTCGGACAATCTACGGAGACTCGATTACGCTGGCCGGGTCGAATGGTTCAGGTTTCGATTCGATCTAGTATTTTTGACTCCTTTTAGAAGGCTGGTGGAGCTGGAAGGCCCGGACTGCTACGTATGGCTTTGCGTCACTACACTCTGTGGTGCAGCAATTCACGCGTTGGCAAATCTCACAATTGGTCGCGGAAGCGATCCCGAAAAGTTCACTGTATTTCTGGACAGATATTTGCCCGCATTCTCTCGCGCCAATTTCGAACTGAACGACCCTCGTGGCCGCGGAAACGACATCGCTCGCACGCACGCCGAACACTTCTACAAATTCTTTCGAAACGGTTTGGCACACGCGTTTTGTATTGACTGGGGCGGTTTACAGCACAGAGCAGAGATCCCGAATATCGGTCCCGACTACCTATTCCAGACAACTCAAGGATTCCACAATGAGCATGGTTTGGGCGTCGTACCACGGGAGTTCGTTCACGATTTCGAGAATGCGTGCGAAAGGGTTCTTGTCGCCTTTGCAACCGCACAATCCGGTGATCAGATTCACGAAGCTTTCGACCGTACTTTCAATCGAGTCTTCCTTGAAAAAGCACGAGCTCCGCTTCCATGACGGAGAAACTGTGCTTGCGGCTCATTCGAACCTCATGAATAATCCGGGAGACTTCGAGACGGAGGCGAGGCACCTCTTGCCGAATACGCAAAGGCATGGTCTGCACGACAGGGGCGATGTGAGGTTCTAATTTTTCCGGGTCTTGTCGCTACATTCTTAAACTGAAATCGGAACGCTAGAGCGTCAGATTTTTTCAAATACATTCTCACGCTGAACCGCTTATGGCTCTATGGTGTGAAATATGGTGTTGCGCTGAAACCCGCATGGATAAAAGGGGAAACACCACTTTCCGAACCACTGTAATTATTGCTCTTGACTCTCTACGATTCATTTTTGTTCTTTAGGGTTTCTGTAAGTTATTGAAAATACTAGCATTATCCATTTTGGGAAGCTGACGTTCTACCACTGAACTACTCCCGCCCATTTATTATCAATCACTTAGTAGATTGACCGTCGCTTACTATCCAACTTACTATCCATTTTGCTAGACTGGAACACGGAAGCAGGGCTCCCTGACGGTCCCCAATTTGCCCTTCCGGCGCCAGCGCGAATGCGTGATGGATAGTAAACATGGATAGTAAACCCGGGCGAAAAACTCACCTTAAGAAGTATCTCTCGCACAACGGGAAATGGCAATTTTTCCCTGTCGTCAACGTCAATGGAAGGCCAAAGCCTGAGCTCGTCATCATCGACGGCAAGCCGCGGCGCTCGACCGGCGGCACCTTCTACCTCGACTGGCGGGAGAACGGCAAGCGCCGCACGCGATCGGTCGGAACATCACCGCGCGAGGCGCTGGATGCGTGGCAGCTCCAGTCCGGCATTTTCGCCGGCGACATTGAGCCGCCCGAAGAAGAGCCACCGGCCGCGTCTACCTCTACGACGATCCGCGCCGCCGTGGAGAGCTACCTCGCTGAGGTGAAGGCCACAAAAGGCGATGCCACCTGGCGCGCCTACTCGGCTGACCTCGCCTGGTTCCAGAAGGTCTCGAAAAAGCATTATGTGGACCAGCTCGGACGGTCCGACGCGATGAAACTGTTCGCTGCGGGCCGGGACGAGGATCTCAATCAGAAGACCATCAACAAGCGGGTCATCGTCATGCTTCAGGCCATGCGCCGTGCCGGTGCGAACGATCCAGCTTCATAAGGGCGACTGGCCGCGGACCATCGACAAACGGGTCGAGATTTATGAACGCGAGGAGTTGACCCGTTTCTTCAAAGCCTGCAATCCCGACGAACGGCTTGTCTTTCAGGTCTTCCTTTGTTCTGGGTTCCGCTCGCGCGAGGTTTCGTGCCTGACCTGGGAAGATGTGGACTGGAAAGCCGGCACGCTGAGCGTCCGTCCCAAACCGGATTTCGGTTTCACCCCCAAGAGCTACGAAGAGCGGACTGTGCCGATTCCGTCGGCGCTTCTGGAATCCCTGCGTGCGCGATGGAAGAAGCACCAGGACTCGACGCTGATCTTCCCGACTCCTCCACATCCGAAACGGAAGAATTATGGCGGTGACAAGCCAGATGCACACCTGCTCGAGCTGGGGAAAGAGATTGCCTACCGGGCGGAATTGAATTGCAAACGGTGCAAGACCCAACAGGGAAAATGCAGCGACGGGCCGTTTTGCCAGAAGTTCTATCTGCACAAGTGGCGGCACACCTTCGCCACGCAAATGCTCCAGTCCGGCATCGACATCAAGACGCTTCAGACGCTTCTCGGCCATAAGAACATCGCGACCACGGAGAAATACCTGAAGTCGCTTCGGTTGGACGATCTGCGCCACAAGGTCGAGGCATCCACGCTGGCGGCGATGCTGTAGCCAGTCGGAAAGTCCCCGTAGGGAATCAAGGAATGATCTGCCCTGTTCGCAATAGTTGTGATTGGAGCCGCATAATAGCGGCACAATAGCCGAGATTCGTCGTACGAATCGCGGCGACCTTTGATTCATCGGAGCATAGGCCGCATCAAAGGTCGATGCTTAATGCACAAGAGGCGCCAAAGTGGGACAGAACGACCGGACCGCACTCAGCTATAATCCAACTTCGCATTTTTTCAAGATGATCGATTGCTTGTAGATATGCTTTCACGCGCATGTGCAAGTGGGCTCTTGCGAGGAACGCCGAATGCCGAAGATCATTCTAAGGCCAAGTTTTTCAAAGGACCTCGATGGCCTCAAAAGCTCGAATCGGAAGGTCTACCAAAAGGCCTCTGAGATTCTCCTTGAACTTCAACGGGACATCGCTCCTACTGCGCCACATCGCGCCGAAACGAGAATTCCCAAATGCGAGAAATTCGAGTTACCCGACGGATACAGGTTGGTGCTGCAGAAGGGGGATTCCGATGGCACCGCGGTTGCCCTCGTAGTCGGTACCCACGATCATGTTGATTCATTCCTAGATGGACATAAGGGATGGGTATTCGATCCGAATACTGGGCGCCTCCGTGTTCTCGAGCTCGCAACTGCAGTCGTGACAGCGGTCGAGATGGCACCTTCAGCAGAACTACAAGCTGAACAATCAAGCCAAAATGCTCAGAAATCGCCGCTGTTTGGAGATTTCACGGATGAAATGCTGATTCGCCTTGGATCGCCACCCGAGATGATATTGAAGATCCGGGAAATCGAAGACCCCAATGGGCTCCAGTGCATGTCAACGTTGCAAGAACTCGGCGAGATCGCGCCCAAGGCCGCTGATGCGCTACTCTCCTTTGCAACTGGCAATAGTTCTACTCAATCGACCGTACTCGATTTAGCCAAGGGGAAGGTGCAGCTTACGGAGGTATTTCCGGAGGCAGTGCTTCAGCAACTACCCAATGGTTCCGATGAGTTTGTGACTGTAAGCGACCCTACAGACCTAGAACAAATCCTTGAGCGATTCACATTTGCGCAATGGCAACTTTTTCTCCACCCCGATCAACGCACGCTCGTTGAACGGTCATTTTCCGGGCCAGCTCGACTTAGGGGAATTAGCGGCTCCGGCAAGACCGTCGTCGCCCTTCATAGAGCGAAACGGTTGGCGAAGGCTGCGCAGAAGAGGGGTGAAAAGGTTCTCTTCACGACGTTTGACAAGGGCCTTGCAGCCGAAGCGAGCCGCCTGCTTGACCAGCTCTGCGGAAGCGAGAGGCAGTCGATCGAAGTGACGCACCTTCACGGTTGGTGCCTAGATTATCTTTCGTTCCGCGGTCTTCCAAGGCCAAAGTTCTCCCCAGAGGTTAACAGCGAGGTCCGAAGGCGGTCCTTCGCCGATCTCAAACCCGAATTCAGATCGGCGTTAAGAACGATCAACCTGGAATATATCTGGGACGAAATTGACTTCCTCATGGGAAGGTTTCTTGATGAAGAGACCGGCGATTACCTTGCAACCGACCGCAGCGGCCGCGGACGACCGCTCGGCCCCGATCAACGCCGTGCCATTCTGGGGCTGTATTCCATGTACCACCGCGACCTAGTCTCACGAGGCTTTGTCCATCCCTCAGAGTTCGTGAGGATGGCATTTCGGAAGCTGCGCGAAGGTGAGCCAACTGAATCGAATTATTCGGCGGTAATTGTCGATGAAGTTCAGGACATCCCGGAGATAGCACTGAGATTGCTCCACTCTGTCGTAGGCGACCGTCCGGACGGGCTTCTTCTTGTTGGAGACGCGACACAGCGCATCTTTACCCGCGGCTACTCTTTGAAGGGACTCGGAATTGATATCTCCGGGCGCGGAATCGTTCTACGAAAGAACTACCGAAATACAAGACAAATCCTAGAAGCAGCTTTTCCCCTTGTAGAAACTGAATGGAAGGAGGATTTGGCTCAAGCAGGAATATCGGAAATGGACGCGAATCCGGAGTTCAGTGTACGAGAAGGATGTCGCCCGATCCTTGTCCGCTGTGAAGATGAATCTGCTGAACAGAGGTTTCTCGCTGCTGAGATCAAAGCTCTACTAAAATACAAACACTACACGCCTCGGGACATATGTGTTATAGCAAGAAACAAGCATTGCCGTGAACTCGCGCTCGAATCATTGAAGCGTGCAAACATACCGACATACTCGTTTCGGGATCCAGAGGCAGGTGAGGTTCAGCCGGAACAAAACGCGGTTCGAGTCGGTTCTCTCCACGGAGCAAAGGGGCACGAGTTTGGGACTGTTTTCATTTTCGGATTTGATCAAGGCGTGATTCCCCAAAGCTCCGCAATTGATACCCAAGCGAAGGCGTCAGAAGCTGCTGTGCTCTATGTTGGAATGACGAGAGCTCGCGATCTCCTTTATCTTTCACACTCGCGCGCAAATCGGAACGGTCATCGCCAATCAGTCTCTTCGTTTGCTGAACTGATCGGACGAAAGTGCGATGTGGCAGATTTCAGGCGCTGACATTGACGCAAGCAACATTTACCAATCAATTCATGTGTCATCAGGAGCTTCCCTCAATTCACGCCAAATCATCGGGCCACTCATTGAGGGAGATTGGGTTTTCGGGGCCGAGGAGTGCGCCGATCATGACAGACATTTCTTTGTGCCGAGCATAAGTCCAGAAGTTGATGGAGAGGATGGGCGCTTAAGCCGTTTTGAGGCGCCTCGCGGCCGCAGCCAGCGATGGTTCCTTCTTCGACAGCCACATTGCCAAAACGGACGGATCGAAGTACCGCGTTCCGCCGATCATCAGCGAAGGAATCTGCCGCCGCTGCGCCATCCTGTAAATCGAAAAGTGGGATTTCTGCAAGAGTTCCGCGACCTCGCGCACAGTGAGCATTCTGTGAACAGATTCCAGCGCGAGCAGGATGTTGTACATTGCAGGCGGTTCGGATCTTGCGTCGCCTCGGGAATCAGCGGAGCTGACGGGAAACTTTGCAGTCGGAGACGCGGCTGGAATGCGACGGGGCGTGGTTGCGTTCCGCATGAACGACCCTCCATATAGGCCCATGGGCGAGCCTTGTCGCAACTCTGCCGTTTTGCTCTTGAATTGTCCAATGACGGCCCCGCGCAGTGTGATGACCGACGTGCATTACACCTTCCTTTTGGCGCGCGCAAGATGCCGGTATCAAACTTGACAACAGAGAGCAATTCTCGCAGAATTGTGGAAAACGAGATCGTTCGGTGGAAAAGCTGGACGTTTTTGGAAGTGTCTTGAAGCCTTGGTAACTGTTCACCTGCTGAGGGACCTTCCTATGCGTCACCACATCTCGCTGGGCCTGGACGATCTTCGTACCGTTGTCGCTCTTGCCGAAGAGCTGAACTATCACCGCGCCGCGCACAGGGTTGGAAAGACCCAATCCGGTGTGACTCGCGCCGTGGCGAGAGTTGAAAAACACGTAGGCACGCGCTTGTTCGAGCGCAGCCACAGCAAAAACCATAGCGTTTCCACCACGGATGCAGGCGTCCACTACGTTGCACGCGCCCGATTGGCGATTGCTCACTCCGAAAGCGCAGAGTTGGCTGCGCGGGAGACTCTCCACGGAGTGAACAGTCAGATCAATGTCGGAAAATCGGTGTTCACCGACCGGCGTCTCCTGACAATTCTTCGATCCATCGAACTCCCTTTGCACCCTGGGCTGGAGGTTAGGCTTCCGGCGCTTCTTGCTGGTATTTGTTCTTGGGCTTCTCTTGCCGGATTTCAACATACTGGTTGCGGGGCACAACCGCGCTTCCTTCGGCAGGTTTGCCGTAGGCGGTCGTGATCTGTACGAGCTTCGGTTTTGCCGCCACCGTTCGCTTTACGTGCGCGTCTACCTTGGCCGCATAGCAGGCAGGGTCGGAGCATTATGTGGAATCTGGGCAAATTGCAAGTCTTTCCCTGCTGACTCCTCGCCGCCGCGCGAATCGCGTGAAACGTTGCGTCCCCTCATCGATGTCTTCGAACGGGCTTTTCTCTTCTAAGTGCCAAATTCCTGTTTGTTGGGCAATCTCGGGGCTAGCTTGTCTTCTCCCATGCGTGAAGGCTTATATGGAGGTACTGATGTCGGCCATCAACACCCCTTCCAATCCAGAACTGAGTTGGAGGGTCGTGGGGATTCATAAACAGGAACTGATGATCGCCCACTTTGATGATAGGAACGCCGTCGTCCGTCTCTAATTTCCCATTATGGACGACAATTTGGATCGTTGACTCGTGACCATATCTGTATTTGCCGACATAACTGAGCATCTCCGCCTGCGAAATGGCCATTGGTGTTTGCGTTGCTTCAACTGTGGGAGGGGTAAGCGGCATGAACATACTGAAAGCCTTCTCTTCGGTCTTCTTCAGTCTTCCACCTGCGGCATCCTGCCGATTGTAGAGCGCAATGAAGGCAAAGTGGTATTCCGGAACCATTTCAAATGTGCAACCAAAACCGGGCACCGAGCCATGATGTTCAACTACATGCAGACCTCGGTAATCGTGGAGCATTAGGCCATATCCATATTGTCCGTTCGTAAATCTGGTGAGAATCGTCGTATACCCAGTTGACATCTCCCGAATCACAGACGGATCGAGAACCTGCCTGCCGTCCAATTTGCCCCCGTTCATGAACGCAATTGCGAATTGCGCCAAGTCGTGCACGTTTGAATAGAGAAGACCGCCGCTTCCCCATTCGGCCGTTCTGTCTTCAATGGGTCGCCACACCTTGTTTGGAGCAACGTTACCAACTGCGAGCGGGAACGTTACGGCTGTTGTTAAGCGAAAGGTCGTTTTGCTCATGCCCAGCGGATCGAAGACTTCATCTTGCATGACATCGGCAAAAGGTTTTCCCGCGATCCGTTGCATCAAGAGACCAGCCACATCGTAGTCTAGGCTGGAATATGAAAACACTTGGCCGGGCTGTGTGAAGAAGGCACCGTCGGTGACGAAGGAACGGACTCCGGACGCCAGAGAAGATTCGTCTGGTGAACCAACGTCGTCGAGTTTGTCGATCAGCCCTGCGGTGTGTGTCAAGAGCTGATGCGCAGTTACCTGCGATAGTTGAGGGCCTAGATCTTTCAAGTAGGATCCAATAGGTGCGTCGAGCGTGAGCCTTCCATTTCGTGACAGGTTGAGGAGAGAGGCCGCAACGAACATTTTTGTGGTCGAACCTATTTGAAACAGCATATCGGGGGAAGTCGGCTCACCCGTCTCGATGTCAGCAATTCCATATGCCTTGGTAAAGATGACTTTGTCCCCGCTCACAATCGCGATGACCGCTCCCGGAGTTTGAGTTTCCTTTAGCTCCTGGATAGCGACTCGCGAAAGGTCTTGCATGTTAGGAATCTCTGTTTTTTGCGCTTTTTGCGCTGAGCAAACCGAAGAATTCCATAACGACGAGACCGCGACGATTAGGCACACTGCTCCTACTGTACTGACGCGACTCATACGAGTTCTCCTAGAACTTCAGAGGTTGCGCTCTTATTTCGGGTGAATGAGCGATACCATTTCTCCTGGGGAAAGACCTCGATAACCAGCGCGTTGCAGTTGGCTCACCTGAGCCACGCTGATTCCTTCTTGTTGCAGTTGGAGGATCTGTTCCGGCTTGCGAAAGCCCACCGCATACATTCCGGCAACGTATTCAGGAGAAACGCCATATTGATGAAAATGAATTACGTCTTCAAGAGTCAGGCCAACTAAACCTACCCTCTTAACGTCCTCAGCATATTGCGGATTAACGCCATATTGATTCAAACTGACAAGCTGTTCGACAGAAGCGGGCCCAAGACCTATCGCGTTAATGCTATTGGCAAAGGCGGCGGTGACTCCGTAGTGCTGGAGATCTGCAAGATCTCGTGCGGATAAGTTCGCATATCCTGTCATGTGCTGATTGGATTCGGTACTGCCAACCGCCCAGGAACCTTGAGGGGCAATGCAGGCAAGTACCGTGGCCAGTATGACAATGCTCAACGACGTCCCCGCAAACATTCTGGTGAATGGTGGTATATCGTTGCATCCGAGCAACCGCCTTACTCTCAGAACCAGCGATCCGCCGTCCGCACCAAGGGCCGCAATCGGCATCGAAGATCGCTGTTCCTCCAGTAACGAAAGCGTCTTTGCATAAGCCAGGGGATTCTCACTGACGGTGAGCGCCAGATCATCGCAGCAGTATTCGCGCTCCCGGCGTATTTGCTTCGACACCCACCAAACGAGTGGATGATAAAAAAACATGGTTTCCAGCGCCATTTGCAGAACGTTCACGAGATAATCATGTCGCTTGATGTGGGCTAATTCGTGAGCAAGCAGGGCTTCAATCTGTGTTGTAGATAGTCCTGCAAGGCAACCAAAAGGCATGATGACTGCTGGACGAAGCCAACCGATGACAGTGGGCACCTCAACTAAGGCGGACGTGAGAAGTTGAACGGCGAAGTTCATCTCAAGCCGACGGCATACCTTATGGAATAATTCACTGACATCTTCCATGGGGAGGGGGCCGGCAAAAGACTTTATGCGGTGAACCGCGATTAGGCCAATACATAAGCGGCTGGAAAAGAGAATGACTCCTACAGCCCACGCGAAAAGTATCCACGGCAATGAGACATCCACTTCCTCGGACACCAACTTCAGATCAGGGGCTGTCCTTTGAACCAACACCGCGGCGGCGGTTCGAACCGCTTTGCCGGCTTCAGTGTTGTTGACTTGGGTGTAGGTAATAGAACTCCGTCCAGTGCCTTCTGTAAGAAAATGACGCCATGTGAGAACGGGCAGAATAGCCATGATCGCCAGTGCGCTGCAAGCGACCGTGTAGCGCAAGTTCGCAGCTCTACGATTGATGAGGCCCAAGACACACGCAAGAAGGAGACCAACCAAGAAGCCTTCCCAAAGGAAACTAACGAGAGTCCAGCCCAACGCATGTACTGTTGGGAGAATCCAGAGATGAGGCGAAGTCATCACATTGATCCTTTCTCAAATTCATCGAGTACTCGCCGTATCTCTTCCAATTCCTTCGGCGAAACGCGTGTCGACGAAAGGGCACCGAGAACCAGGTTTTTAGCCGATCCATCGAAAGCTCGCTGCAAAAGATTCCCTGCCAGCTTTCGTTGCGTGTCCTTTTGTGGCAGTCGCGCCTCGTATACGTGTGAACGGAAACGCTCGCTCCGAACCAATATGCCCTTTTCAAACATTACCTGCATTTGCTTAAGGACGGTCGTATAGCCGGTTTGCCGCTTATGCAGCGCGTCGTGGACCTCTCGCACCGTACTTGGCCCCAGATTCCAAAGGTGACTGAGAATCTCCAACTCGGCCTCCGTCGGGAGCGGAATTTCCGGCTGTCTCGCTTTCTCCATAGACTCACCATAGTACGAGACAACTCGTATGTCAACGATGGTTATCGTACATTCTTTGAAATGGCATCTTCCGCTGTGTTACGCAACCGGACCTGAAAGGGCTGGCCTGATCGATGTAATCTGCACCAGCTCAGCACCGATCTGCCGCTGTGTCGGCCCTGCCGGAGTCGGCACATCTGCCAATTTCGACAAGAGATTTTCGTAGGCGGTAATGCCATCTTCGACGGCGGCTTGCTCCGCCTCGCCCAGCGGAATCTCCTGAAGCAGCCGTAACAGATGCGTCTTACCCTCCAGCAGCAGAGGCCGCCGTGGACTCCTTCGGCATGTAGAAATCGCACTTCGCACAGGCCATGCGATGCTGGCACTGTTCAAAGAAATCGTAGGTGCAGTACCCGTGTCCGAGATCGTAAAACTTCCACGGCTCAGTCGCAGCGCGCCCGCTTCGCACCACGTCCTGATCGACCAGAACCTCGATGGCCCGAAGGTTGCGTGCGAAGTAGCCTGCATCGGCGTAGGACTTGGCGACCTTTAGCGGAGTGATCTTGGCGTAGTGCTGGGTGGCTGTTGGAGTCGCGTGGCCCAGCCACTCCTGCAACTCGAAGAGCGTCATCGGTTCGCGCGCGTTGTAGAGTTGTGAAGCGATAGTGGATCTGGCGCGGTGGCTGGTGATGTTGCCGCGCACATCGGCGAGAGGGACACCGGCCTTTTTACAGAGAGCCGGGATGAGCGTCTTGTTGAGATAGTTTATTCCTACCCTGGTGAGGCGAATGAGAAAGAGAAAATCGACCAGTTCGCCAGTCTTCGGGTCGGGGAGTTTTGCACCTTGTGGACGCACCTTTTCCCACGCGGCGATGGACTCTCCGACAATCCGATCTACAGGCTTGGTGAAAGCAGTGGTGGTCTTGTTGACAGGAACATCGAGCAGGCAAACGGCATCCGCAGGCAGGGTGTCGCCTGTGCCCGGCACAGTGACATCATCCTTCTGCCAGCGAATGCAGCCAACGCGCAGACGTACGATTTCGTTGCGGCGAAGGCCTGCAAAGAGCCAGGTGATGACAAGTGCTCTGCTCATTTCAATCGGATAGGCGGTGAGGAAACGTGACCCGGTGAGTATCGCCGATCTTAGGAAGATCATCGCCGGTCAGGTTAAGGCCAGCCCACATGAGCTTGGCCCAAACGTCATCAGCGATGGCGCGCGGGTTCGGGCCAATCAGCGCAAGCAGGCTCTTGGGTGTAACCATGCTCCGCATCGGATCGAATCGCCGCGGGATCAGCTCCCACTCCTGGAGATCGCGAAAGAACACGCGCAGAATGGAAATGCGGCCAGCGCGTGTGCTGGGCGCAAGGATCTGGCCGCGGCTCTTCACATGAACCGGATCGATGCTGCACCAATCGCCTCCATGCCACTGACAGACGACGGACACCGCTTCCGCGGTGAGTGCCCTGGTCCAATCGGCAGGCGAAGTGATCTCTGGGTGTACCTTGCCGAGCCATCTGCCGACGTTGAGCAGGAAATAGTAACTCTTGTTCCTGTTGCTGCAGCGAATACGTGGCTCGGTCGAACCAAAGCCGACTGAGCCGACACCACTCGGCAGGAACACCGATGGTGAGCGCAGGCGACAGCTTTTTATCCTGAACCGGACGCTTGATCTCCATCGCTTCCGGGAACAGTGCCCATGCTGGCCAGGACACGCGAGAGCGCAACCACGCAGTAGCTTCCGGTGCGCGGCGGCCTGCGCGCAATCACCTCCTGAAGGTCCTCGATCTTTAGCTGATCGAGGTGTGGAGAGCGTTTATACAGCAGCCCCTCGAAAATGGTGCGCAGGACGAGGGTCAGCGTACCTGTTCTCAAATAGCCCCACTCTCGCAGCAAACTCTGCACGCGGTCTCCAACGACCTTCATGTACTCGCGGCCGAAGACCTTGCGGGCCAGGACGACGTAAACGATGTGATTTTTACTGAGCCGATGGAGGTCTGAAAATCCGCAGAGCAAGTACGCGACTGCGATGACGTGCTGATACTCCACCTTCTTCTGGCGCTCAATAGTCTCGATCCACTCATCCGTCGTCCACCCCCAAAAGGACCGCTTGCGTTCCGCCATCTCACGAAGAAAGAACAGGAGCACATACTTGCGGAAAAGGGTTCTGATACCCGTGTAGTCGAGCGCATCGTTCAGAGGCCTCACCAGCCGATCTAGTGTCTCTCCGAAGTCCATCGTTCGACCGTAGCGATAAAAGCGGTAGGCTCTCGGCATAGCGCGTCAGCATGTCTTCTTCGACCGGAGTGAGGGCACTGGAGCGGTCATAGCGATCCAGATCGATCGGCCAAACCCACGGCCCGTCATCGGCCTTTTTCGGTTCCTGCTTCTCCGGACCCCACTGAGCGCGCGCCGCGCGCTGAAAGAGCTGGGCACGCTTCTCGGCCGGCAACTTCTCTAACCATGGGCCAATGTTGTTCGGCCAGGGCTTGCCGTTCTTCCTGGCTCCTCGCTTCCGCTTCATGTTCATACGTTCATCTCCGCGAGCATCTGTATGCGACGCGCGTGTATCTGGGCCATACTTGCTGCGAGCTTCGCGGAAAGGTCCCGGCCGCTGAGATGGATATAGAGCAATGTGGTCTGAATGCTGCGATGGCCGGCGAAAGCGGCGATCTCGTGGATGTCCCAACCTGCGCGCGCAAGGTCCGTCAGACAGAGATGGCGCAACGTGTGCGTACTGAATCGCTCGACCTGGGCACGTCGCGCGAGTTCGAGGACCACCTTCGACCAACTCCAGATCGAGATCGGCTGGGTGTAGTTGCGACGCGACTCTGAAAGAAAGAGCGGTCCGCGACTCTGACCCAATGTGCGCCGATGCAGGAGGTAATGGTGGAGCAGTTCACTGCTGGAGACCGAATATGGAACCACTCGTTCGCGGCGCCCCTTGGTGGTCTCCGCGCGAATCCTGAGTGTACGCCGCGAAGGATCGATATCATCGCTGCGGAGACTGCACAGTTCCTCACGCCGCAACCCTGCATCGTAGGCGAACGCCAGCATGACGCGGTTGCGGATCGGCTCATGACGGGCCGCGGCAAGAACCGAGTGCCAGTCGTCCTCGTTCGGAATCCACGGCAGCTTGTGATGCCGCGCAATCAGCGGCCTGCCCGTGTGACTATGCGCGGCCGGGTTGTTGACGCGCACTCCTTCTTCCATCAGATATGCATGGAACAATCGAATGACCGTCAATAGCTGTTGCATCGTGGCGTTCGAAAGGCGGGAGCCATCGGCCTGCAAACTCGCCAGGTAGAGTCCAACCTCGGCGCGTGTGACCGATACGCAAGAGAAATGAAGTTGTGTCAGGAATCGGAAGTAACGCTCCAGGCCGCGTGAATAGGCATCGAGCGTGTTATATGCGAGGCCGCGATGGGACTGGAGAGTGATCCAGGCGCGGGCATGGGAGTCGGCTGCAGCTAGTGGGCAGCGATCCCAACGTATAGGGTGGACGACAAAATCACAAGGCAAATGAACCTCCGAGCGGAGGTTCCAGAAGAACAGATGGCCGGATGCCCGCGTCTCACGCGGTTCACGCGGCGGCGAGGAGCCAACAGGAAAGACTTGCGGTTGCCCAGATTCCACATAACTTACAGGAATCGTGCTGCGCTGCGATTCCTTCGAAGAGCAGGGTGTTGTGGCCGGTGCGCTTGGGGCATTCGACGCAGGAACCCGCGTCAGGCACGAGCGTTGCATCCTCTTTTGAGAACGGCGCGGTGGCAAGTTCTAAGAGGATATTGTGTTCGATCCATTCCCTCAGATGGCGGACGGGGAGCAGGATTTTCTTCGCCTTGCTCCCGCCGGTATAGCTCTCCTGCCAGCAAGCGGTCAACGCCTCCTCCTGTTCTTGTGGCTGCAATTTCGAGAGCAAAAGTGCATGGCCCAAACCAATCTCGTCCTTTGTGAAGGCTTCGACCGCTGCGGGCGAAAGCTCGGTCAAGCGAAGACGAGATGCTTATGTTGCGCAGTTGCTTATGTGGTCTCCAGGGTCGAAGACACCGTGTCTGCATTTCTTTCTCCCCCGAAGACCACATAAGTGAATCGCGATCAGATCGTACGCAAGAACTGCATGAGTCCTCCCGGTGAGTCCAGAGTTGTTCTTTTCGAGTCAGGCGTTTGACATTTATCCAGTGCGCGGGCCTTTGCTTCGAGATCGATCTCTGCATAAATCTGCGTTGTATCGAGCGATACATGACCCAACCAGGCGCGGATCGTATTCAGATCAACCCCTGCCCGCAACAGATGAGTTGCGGTGGAGTGGCGTAGCGTGTGTGGGCTGATACTTTTGGTGAGTAGTGCGGGCATTCGCTTGCCTGCACGGGCTACACACGTTCTGATAAGCGTATGGATGCCGAAGCGGGTCAGCGGTTCACGACGGCGATTCAAGAACACGCGCTGTTCCGGTGATCGATTCTTGATCAGTTGCTGCAGTTCCAGCGCGGTCTTTTGCCAGAGTGGGCATCGTCGCACCTTCCCGCCTTTCCCCAGGATGCGCACACTTGCAGTGAGTGGCTGTCGCGTATCCAGTTCCAAATCGGCGATGCAGAGATTAGCGGCTTCACTGGCGCGCGCGCCCGAGTTGTACAGGAACAGCAGAAGCGCATAGTTGCGCTGCCCGTGTGCGGTTGTTCGATCCGGCGTGGCCAACAGCGCCTCGACCTCATGTTTGTCGAGGTAGGACACCAACTCTCGCGTTGTCTTTTTGAACGGCACCGTTCGCACCTCTCCCGCCCACGCCACATGCTGTGGACTATTCTCCGCGATGAACCGCGCCAGCGCATGGATAGCTGCCAACCGCTGATTGCGCGTGCTGATACTCACCTTTCGAACCTGTTCAAGATAGGTGAGGAAGGCTCGTACCCGACTTGCGGAAACATCGATCACTTGTAGACGGTCCAGTGGCGTTCCCGCTCCTTCAGCCACGAACGGTAGCAACATGGTAAGTGTGTCTCGATAACTGTGTTGCGTGTTGTGCGACAGATTCCGCTCATGAACGACATGCTCAAGGAGGAACCGACGTAGCCATGGCCCCAGCAACTCGCGCTTATCCATGAAGCACCTCCTGCGCGTATCCCTCGAAGCGGAGCGATGCCTCTGTCAGCAGTTCAGGTGTCATGGTCAGATAGCGTTGCGTGCCATTCAGGCACAGATGGCCGAGATGAGTAGAGAGGCCAGGAAGTAGACTTTGCACATCAGCGCCTGTCCGATACCATGCCGTGAGGCGATGTACTGCGAAGGTGTGGCGGAGATCGTGCAGTCGCGGTTGATAGCGAGCATTCTGGCGTTTTACGCCCACGTAAGCACGTAGCCGGAGGAAGGCATCTTCAAGAACGTAGCGAGCTACGGCGCTGCCATCCTTGTAAGTGAAGAACGGCGCGGCATCGCTGCGAGCATGCTCCCTCTGCCGGCGATTGTGGTCGTACTCCGAGAGCACGCCGCATAGTTGGGCATTGAGAGCGATGCGCCGCATTTTGTAGAACTTGCTTTCGCGGATGGTTAGTGTTGCGCCGGACAGATCAACGTCCGCACATGTCAGATGTAGCGCTTCGCTTGTGCGAAGACCCGCTCCGTAGAGCAGTAGCAGCATGGCCCGCAACGTGACCGGTTCCAGCTTCAGCCACTTCTTCTGATAGCTGGTGACTCCGTCCAACAGCCTCTTCAGCTCTTCCCGTGAGTAGATATACGGTATGAAGCGGACCGGCTCTTTGGCGCGATGAATAGGAACCGGAGAGCGATCCGTGTAGTCTCGTCGGATGGCGAACTCCCAGAAGCCTTTGAGCGCATCGTGTTTCCGATGCCAGAACAAGGTCACGGGGCCTGCTTTTCGACCATTCAGGTAGCGAAGAACATCTTTAGAAGTAACCGTCGCCACAGCAACTGCATCCCCCATCTCCTTGACGAAGGAATGGAGGAGCGCTGCCTCTGTCTCGAACTTCATGCCCATGGACTGCTTCAGAGCCACATACTCCAGAGTTGCTAGTTTGAGATTCATAGCAGGCCTCCAAGGTCAAGCTCCGCTACTTCCCGTAATCGTGGCATGTCCACCTTTGCGTACACGCGTGTGGAGTCGGCTGAGCTGTGCCCAAGATGCCCTCCCACCTCCGTTAACGTCAGGCCCTGAGCAAGCAGGTGAGTTGCACAAGCGTGCCTGAGGCAATGAGGGCCGGTCCGCGGAGACTCGATCTTCAGCCGTTTCATTCGATCGCCAACAACGCCATACAGCCCGCCAGGGGTGAACGGACGATGCGGAGCATGGAGTCTTAGGAAAAGCTCTTCATACGCACACTTCGGTCGCACTTCTCGCACATAGCGCTTGATGGCTTCAGACAACGCCGGGATAACAGGACAGATCCGCGCCCGACGTTGCTTCGTAAGTGGGATCGTCAGAGTTCGATTGTCCCAGTCCACATCGCATAACCGGATGCGCCGTATCTCACCGATGCGCATTCCATACACCGCAAGCAGCAACAGGATCGCGCGGTCTCGTATATCGTACGGATGATCAGTTTCTGTACTCGCCAGCAGGCGCTGCACGTCCTGCCATGACGGCCCTAGCGGAAGGAATTCTCGGCGATACACGCGCGGACCGTGGATTTCAGCGCCGATGCCTGGCTTTGTCCACTTTTGTGTCTCACTGTATTTGAAGAAGCCACGGATGATATGCGCCATGCCATTGATCCCATGCCGTGTCCATCCCTGTTCACCGAGATGGGCGAGGAAGATTTCGACATCTGCCAACCGCATCTGCTTGAGCGTTTTCCCTGAAGTATATTTCAGGAACTTAGGCAGCTCGCTCCGCGCGGTCGTGACGGTTGCTTGCGCCAGACCTCGCTCTTCTGTCATATATCGACAGTACGCATCGAGTTCTGCCTGATGCGGAGTCGGAGGACGAGCCGGCTCTTGCAACCGCCCGGCGAAGCGGAGCCAACGGCAAGTGATGGAACGAAATTCCTTCTCTGTTGGCTCCGGACTGGACGCCATCGCGTTGAGGAACTTCCGGTGTGCCCATTCCGTCGCAGCCTTCTCCACTGCCGTACGCTCTACTGAACTGGTGTCATCCAGATTCATGCACACTGCGGCGCGGTACAGAACGCCGGCATTTGCCCGCAGGCAGTGCAGAGTGGCACCGCCCGCAGACAGGTGTTCCAGGTAAGCGAGGCGTGACCGTGCAGCAGGACCGTTCTCATGCCTAGCAGCCGTGCGCGCGCAACGATATAAGGTTTTGAACATGTGATTCCTCCTATTCGGAGGATCATCCCGCTACATGCCCCACCTTATTTATGTTGTGTTGAATCGGATTGCCCTGGGGACAACTTTAACAATCAGCTTCTCCTAGTCGCTTCTCAACGCATGGATGGGCTGAATCGAGGCTGCCCGACGGGCCGGCAGAAAACTGGCGACAAGTGTAAAGGCGCTGAGTGTAATTGTGGCTCCCGCAAGCATCATTGGATTAGAATGGCCGACGTTGTACAACAGATGCGTTAGATATCGGCCGCATAGATAGGCGATCGGAAGGCCAAGGCAGAAACCCACGACAACCTGAGACAGGGCAGTTCGAAGCACCATTCTGATGACGTCGGTTCGATTCGCGCCAAGCGCCATCCGAATCCCGATCTCGCCTGTGCGCCGTGTCACGTTGTAGGCGGTCACGCCGTACAGGCCGATTGAGGCAAGTAGAAGCGCCACGATGCCGTAGAGGCTGGTGATGCGAGCTACAAGCCTTTCCTGATTGAATTGAATAGCCACCTGCTCTGTATAGGACTTGACATCAAATGCAGAGAGTTCCGGATTGATTCCCGCCAGGGTGCTGCGAAGAATATTGGTATAACTTTCGGGCCTGCCGGAAACATTCAGCTCGATCGCGCGCGGAAATCGCGTCTCGTCCTCTAAACGCTGGTAGCCTGCGACTTCGTACCGCGTCGACTGCGAGTATGGAAGATAGTAAGCAGGCTCCTTCTTTGATCCTGGACGCCGATTGAGTGTGTCGCCAACGACACCAACAATCTCATAGTCAAATCCATGGCCGGGCAGTGAAATGCCGAAGTGCTTTCCAATCGGGCTCTCCGTGCCAAAGAAGGTTCGAGCAAAGTTCTGATCGACGACTGCCACGTGTTGTGACGAAGCCGTGTCCTGATCGGAAATCGGCCGCCCAAGCACAATCGGGATGCCGACTGTCTCAAAGTAGTGTGCGCTGACTCGATGCAGGGCCGTGTCGATGTTGCCGATCCAGCTGTCCGACCGGCCGCCTATCGTTATACCGACATTGATACAGCACCCATTTTGGGGGCTGTGCAGCGAAAAGCTCGCGCTGCGAACTCCGGGAATACTGCCCAGCCGGTCTTCCAGAGCACGGTAAAGCGCGGGAAGTTGTTCGACCTTATATCCCGCGCCCGATGGGTTGATCGTCGCCAGCAATCTGCCTTCAGGCTTGAAACCCATATCCTCGCCTTCAAGATTACGCAGGCTTTGCGTGGTCAGCCCGGCCATCGCCAGCAAAACAATGGAGAGCGCCGTCTGCACCACCACCATTGACCTTTGCAGCAGCGACGTCCGTCCCTGTGTGCTGCGCCCGGAGCCGCTCAGCCCATCCGCGGGAGCGGCGTGCGCTCCGATCCACGCCGGCGCCACTCCAAAAAGAATGCCCGTTACGAACGATATCAGCAGCGCGAAAGCAAAGACCGGGAGCGATGGCGTTGCGCTTATCGGGATGTAGACAGCACCGCGGAAAGCAACGAGGAGGATCGCTTTGCAAGTGCCGTATGCCAGCAATAATCCGGCTGCCCCGCCAGCGGTTGAGAGCAACAGGCTCTCAGTGAGTACTGCGCGCATGAGGCGCGCACGGGTAGCCCCAAGACAAAGGCGAAGCGCCGTCTGCTGGTATCTTTCCGTGGTGCGTGTAAGCAACAGGTTCGCGATATTGGCGCACGCAACTAACAGAACGAGGATTGAAGCTGCGGAAAGAAGTATCAGCCCGGTCTTTGAAGAGCTTCTGATATCTGAGATACCCGCGCCGCCCGGCGTAATCAGGATTTTCTGCCTAGGCAGTTTGGAAAGATCCTCTTGACTCATCTCACGATTGCTGCGGAGATACTGTTGCAACTGCGCCGTTGTCTGAGCTTCAACCTGGGCCGGTTTTACCCCGGGCTTCAGCCTGCCCATGAACATCAACCATGTCATGCCCGATGAATACAGCAGGGATTTCTGCCCCTGCCCTTCAAAGGCAGGCTGTTGATGAAGTGGGATCCACAACTCCGCCGGGTCGGCCGCGAGCTTGGCCCCGAAGAATCCTGGAGGGGTGATGCCCACAAGCGTGAAGGGCAGTCCATTGATCATAAGTTTGGAGCCGACGATTGAGGGGTCTGATGCGAAATAGTTTTGCCAGAAGTCGTAACCCATTACCGCGACTGCGGGCGATTCGGGCCGGTCGTCGTCCGGGGTCAGCAGTCGCCCGGCCATCGGCTGAACTCCAAGCGTCGAGAAATAATTGCCGGAGACATAGATGCTACTGAGAGTCTGCGGCACCCCAGACGAATCCGCCCGGCGAACCGTCTTTGAGTTCGAACCTCCAGAGAAGGCCGCGAGTTCGTCCATGCCGGAAGGCTCGTTCACAAGCTTCTGATAGAACGGGTAGTCGAACAGGCCCCAGGAGTCCTGAAGCCCGCCCCATGCGCAGCAAAGATCGCCAGAGCCGACTCGGTAAAGTTGCTCCGGGTGCGCGACTGGAAGCATCTTCATCATCACGCCATACACCAGGCTAAAGATTGCTGTGTTGGCACCGATGCCGAGAGCAAGCGTCAAAACTGTCACGAGCGTAAAGTTTGGACTGCGGATCAGCTGGCGCACGCCGTAACAAACATCCTGCCACACCGACTCCGCGGTTGATTCCCAGCGCGACGTGCGTATCTGTTGCTTCACTGATTCCATACTGCCCATTTCGACGCGCGCGGCGCGCATCGCTTCCGTCTCGCTCATTCCATCTCGCAAATGTCTTTGTGCAGAGGCCTCCATAAAACTGTGTAGCTCTTCATCCATTTCAAGGCTCTGCTTCTCTTTGTTTCCAAGAACGCGGAGGCCGCGAAGAAGATTCCGGAAAATGGTCATTGTCTGCTCCCTCAAGCCTCAAGAATGCGGGTGATCGCGGCGGTCTGCTGCTCCCAGGTGTGTGTCTCGAGCTTGAGAGCTTTGCGGCCGGAGGTTGTCAGTCTGTAGTACTTGGCGCGGCGATTGTTCTCTGTCGCGCGCCACTCTGAGCCGATGTGCCCGGCGCTTTCCAGCCGGCTGAAGGCGGGGAAAAGCGAACCGGGGCCCACTCGGAATACGCCTTCGCTGATCTGCTCAATTCGCATGGCTATCGCATAGCCATGCAACGGTTCAAGCGCCAGGGTCTTGAGAATGAGCATTTCGAGGGTTCCCTGGACAAGTTCACGGCTCTTCTTCGACATTGCACTCTCCACTCGACATTCGAGATATAGCACCTCTCATCTCGACCGTCAAGTGGACGGAGTTGCAGGTGATTACGATTGTGTCTTCCTGCTTTAAGAACGGAGGCATTCTCCTGACAAGATCCGGTTTCTTGGATCGACCCTTGTTTCCGGATGACGAATCGATCCCGAGAAATGCCTAGTGTACCGAAGCATTTCTGGAATGATGGGAACTCACTCTTCGAGATCGGACTCAAGTTCTACCCGGAGGTTGGCCAATTCTTAGCCGGCCCCATCTTCACATAAACGAATAGACAACATAAGCCCAGTTATGTGGTCAACAACATAAGGCTGCCACGTACCCGGCGCTCTTTCCGCATTTCGCCGCGATGAGTTCAATGGAATACTTTGGTTCCTCAAGGCGCAGGAGCGCAGCGAAGCCCTGCGCCTCGTGGAGTGGATGCACATCGCGGCGCTGAAGATTTTCAACTAACTGCGCCTCCAACACCTGTGCGTCGGTCATCTCGCGGATGCATACGGGCACCGCTTCTCTCCCGGCCATCGCCGCGCCACGGTAGCGCCGCGCTCCGAAGACGATTTCGAAGCGGCGTTCCGCGTGGGGCCGTACCAGCAAAGGCTGCAACACGCCATGTTCGCGAATGCTGGCGGCGAGTTCTTGCATGCCGTCTTCATCGAAGGTCTGGCGGGGATTGGTGGGGGATTCGATCAGCCAATCGATCGGCAGGTCGCGGTAATCGGACTGAGTTTGAACTGTAGTCGTCATGAGAATTCTCCTTTAGGTTGTCGAGGGTGAATGCGTGAGCGGACAACGCCAACGCCCGCCCGTAGAAGTGGCGGGTTAGTGGCTGAGGCTGCGCACAAAAGCTTCGTAGTAGCCCTGAGCGCGCAGGTTTCTGTCCCACAGGCGGGCGAAGTCCTCGTGCTGCCGTTTCAGGCCGGTGAGAGTAAACAGCTTTTGCTCGTCGTCGCGGTAGCTCGAATACTGCTCGATGCCGAGATAGTCGTTGCGCCAGTAGTAGGGATCAAGCCTGATTTCGCTGCCCTCCCGGCGAACTTCAAACAGCATCTCCGGATCGCGCATCACGTCGCCGTTCTGCTGGCCGTAGTGGGCGACAGAAATGGTCGTGAGGCCGTTGGGGCCATGGATTTCGATGTCCTCGATGCTTAGAGCCATCCACGGCGGATTTTCGATATGGAGATGGAAGCCGGGAACGCTCGTCCCGGCCTCCGTCAAAATGAGCGCCACGGTACGCATCACGCCACCTCCGCGTCCGCCTTGCTCCTTCCGGCCATGTCGTCCGCCTCCAATGCCCGCAGGATGGTGGAGGCAGTGCGCTGGATGACCTCAAGGCTTTCGGCCAAGAGCGAGGCATTGCCGTGGTAAAGCTGGATGTAATCGCTCGAAGCGGTTCCCATCTCCAGGCCCACGGCCTGCCCCACGATGAAGGCCACAGCCTCGGCCTCAGTCTCGCGGACGGTAGCGGTGGTAAAGGTACGGCGCTCGGCCTTATGCAGGAGTTCATGCGCCGTTTCATGCACCAATGTGGTGAACTCCTCGGCTTGAGACTGGCCAGGAAGAAGAGCGATCTTGCCGCCATAAGAGACACCCAACGCGGGAGCGATATTCTCGGTGAATTCGAGCCGGATGCCCTGCCCGTCGAGAAAAGCGATCATGCGGTCGCGATTGCCGCCGACTTCGCCGGTGATGGTGTGCCCGAATTCGGGCAGGTCCGCGCCTTCGGTCTGCTCGATGTCGAATACATGCACGGCCCGGAAGCCAATCAGAACGCGCGGCAGTTTGCTTTCGATCTCCGGCTCTGCTTCATCCTTCCTGCGACGATAACCGGTGACAGGCGCAAGAATCTGGATACCCTTTTCGCCGCGCTTTACGAAACGGCCGAGTTCCTTCCATTTGCCGAATCCAGCCACGTGCGTGGCAGTCGGGCGCTGGCGGGCAATTTGCAGAATGTTGCCGAAAGAGTAGTTGTGGAAGCGCGCCATCGTGCGCAGGTACGTGGCGAGCATGTCGCTATGACCGGCGTTAAGCTGCTCGATGAGGTAATCCACGGCCTGCTTGATGAGCAGTTGCGTGGGATTGTCTTTCTGGCTGGTGCGTTGTTGATAAGGCGAGTCGGTGCGGTTCTTCCGCTGCACCGCATTTTTCCTGTGCGGCGCAGCGTGGCTGGGGGTTGCGCCATTGCTGGCCGGATTGGCTGCGATGTTGAGGGTGGAAGATGACATGTCGATGCTCCTGAAGAACCCCGTTGGGGCCGATTGGCGTCCAGAAGCAAGAGCACCCAAACCAAATTTTTTTCGTTGAGTGCCCCGCTTCATGGTTCTTTGCAACGGGCGGAGGGGGAAGGTTCTGTCACAGGCCGCGCGTTCTTGAGCGCGTTCATCGAAGCGAATGCGGAGAGCCTTGACAGGTTCTTCCCGCCTCTGCCAGGCCGTTGCCTGAAGCGGGGCACTTGACGAAGAAATAAATTCGGTTCAATTCCTTACGGTTGTGCGTTTGTGCGCACGTCGGGGAGAGGCGTTGCGGGGAAGGAACGGCCCCGCTGAGGAGGGTGGTGGAAGACGCTGGCACGATTCGGCGGCTGCAACCAGGGAGGAGGCCTCCTCCCCATGGAAGCATTGCAGCGATGGTCAGGATTTAGCATCCGTCAGATGACTTTAGAAAACATGTAGTTATCGTAGTTTAGCTACGATAATCTCATCTATGTCAAGTTGACAAAATGCTTGAAAATATGCAGACAATCGTAGTATGGCTACGACTACGGAGAGCAAACTAAAAAAGCTCTATTCCCACCTGGCCCCCGGGACTCCATTGACCTCGGAGGACCTGGCGGCATTGGGAATATCGGCCGATCTTGCCGTTCACTACGTTCGCGCCGGATGGCTTGAGCGTCTGGCTCGTGGCGTTTTTTCCCGGCCCGGAGAATCCCTTTCTCGTGATGCATCGCTGCTGCTGCTGGAACGCAGAGTCGAGGGATTGCATGTCGGCGGGAAATCGGCTCTGAGTTGGTACAACGTTCGGCACTACGTTGCGCAACAGGAAACCCTACATTTATACGGGTGGACCACGGCCGTGCTGCCCGAATGGTTCCAAAAGAAGTTTCCTTCCGAATACCATCGGAAGCGGCTGTTCAAGGAAAAACCATCCGCAATGCACCACGTCGCACCATTCGAGAATCGCGCTGGAGCACCCAAAGTATCCTCACCCGAGCGCGCATTGCTCGAACTGCTGAGCGAAGTCGGGGTACGACAACCGCTTCAAGAGGTACGCGAACTCATAGAAAGCACGTACACCTTCCGCGCCGACGTGCTACGCGAACTCTTGAGGTCCTGCACCAGTGTTAAGACGGTGCGTCTCTGCCTGCAATTGGGACGCGAACTATCGCTACCCTGGGTCTCAAAACTCGACGCGAAGAAGCTGCCTACCGGCAGCAAGCGTGCATGGGTATCGCGTTCCAAAAATGGCCTGCTGGTACTCAAGCCATGAATCAGATTTATCTCGATACAGCACGATTGATGGTTCAGGCCTCCCCGATGGTGTTTGCAGGCGGCATGTTCGCTTTAAAGGGCGGCACCGCCATCAATCTCTTCATTCGTGATATACCGCGGCTCTCGGTCGATCTCGATCTTGTCTTCCCCGACTACACCTTGCCGCGTGAGCAGGCATTGGATCGCATTACAACTGTGCTCCGCGAGTCGGCAGAACGCCTGAAGGCGCGTAGATTTCAGACCCGATTCGTTCCGGCTCAAGACGGAACCGAAACCAAGCTGCTAGTGCGCCGCGACGGGATCGAGATCAAGGTCGAAGTCAATTTTGTGCTACGTGGAACTTTGCATCCCATCCGCATGGCATCGTTGACACAGAAAGCGCGTGAGACATTGTTGGCGGACCTTGAATTGCCGGTGGTCTCATTGGAAGACGCCTATGGAGGCAAACTCGTTGCTGCATTGGATCGCCAACACCCGCGAGATCTTTTCGATGTAATGCAGTTGCTCACGCATGAGGGCATTACGGAAGGTATCCGCCGAGCGTTCGTGGTCTACCTAGCTTGTCACAATCGCCCCGTGCATGAAGTCTTGTTTCCCGCGCTGCACGACATCCGCCAAGAGTACGAGCGCACATTCCAAGGGATGACAGCCGTTCCTGTAGCTCTATCAGCATTGATCGAAACGCGGGAACACCTTATTCATCATGTCCACGAGCGGCTCGATAGCAACGAACGCCAATTCCTGCTTTCGCTCGTTCAGAACAAACCGGAATGGGGATTGCTCGGCTTCAAGCACCTTGAAGAGCTGCCTGGAATACGGTGGAAGGTAAGAAACCTGACCCAGCTAGCAAAAGCAAATCCCGAGAAATTCGCAGTGCAGGCAGACAAACTGGCGCGCCTGCTCTCTTGAACAATGTGTCGAGGCGCGCGGCCTATGTATTCCGAGCCTATTGCGCTTGAGAAACGCATTGAGCGTATTCTATTATCCGGTCCACTAAACGAACTGCTCAGAGCGTTATGATTCGGAGTTAACCATGGGCAAAAGTCGTCCATTCTCCATCTACCTCCTTAAACAAGGACATGACTCATCGAATTCGTTGAAAGAAGATCACAAGCTTGACGCAGCCGTCCCGGCGACCAGGCTACCGGAAGCGGCGCAGTTGTTTGTACTTGACGCTCCAGAGACGGACGTGTGGTGGAGGGGATACTTCGGCGTAAAGGCAACAATTCGGCAAGCCAGCAAGGGAGCGCTAGTCTTCTTGCCAATCGATCATCGCTGGTTTGCACTCTCGTTTGGTCACGTATATCAGAAGCTAAGGGACGATTGCTATGAGCACGATTTTGGGTTAAGAGTTACACTCAATTGCGTAGATCCCAAAAAGCTTAGAAGCACCGATACATTACAGCCTGGTGACGCCCCGCGACAGAGAACGCAAGCGCCGATAGAATCTGACCTGACTTTTTTCGACTTTGATCGGAACAGTTCGGTACTGAGAAGCCTAACTGGTAAAGTCAAAGCTCAATACAAGTCGCTGTTCAAAGACGCGACCGGGGCAAGCAGCCTAAGTATAAAATCCTCCGCGACTCCTAAAGAGCTCATGATCTTATGCAAAGACTTGCTCGCTCTCTACAATAGTGAGGACTACCGCAAGACCTTCCCAGACATACAGAATATTTTGCCTGTCACTGATCCGTGGACAGTGTCGGAGCTCAACGGATCGCTGATCCAAGCACTCAAGTCGCGGAGTCAAGGCCTATACTTGACTATTCCTGACATCGTTGACTTCAGAAAACATTCGTATTACGCCTCATTCTCAGGGCAGGGCAAGAGCCTGCTTTATCCCGATGTCCAGTTGGCCACCTATTATGAGTACTTGGAACAGAATAGATTTGAACTTGCAGGAATTACCTTTGAAGATATTTGCCGGCACCACCTCAATCTGGTCGACGAAGACGAAAATGTCCGCGAGAGGTATACCATCCTTCGATGCCTGCTTTTCGAAACATCATTGGGCGCTAAAGGGCATACATATCATCTGACGGAAACAAAGTGGTACCGAATAGAGAATGCGTATTTGCAAAAAATACAAAAGGCCCTGGACCCGTTATGTGTCGACCTGGGCTTCCCAGCTTTCAAACACGAAGATGAAGGTAAATACAATAAAGCGGTCACGGAAAAGAATACCGCATTGGTATGTATGGACATGGCTGACATCAGCCCGACAACGCAAACACAAATTGAACCCTGCGACATATACGCAGTTGTAGGCGACCAAGCGGTGTTCTATCACGTGAAGCGTTCAACCCATTCATCTCAATTGAGCCACTTGTTCAATCAAGGTATGAATGCCATCGAGATTTTAAAGGTCGAGCCTGAATCTGTTAAGAAACTGCTCGACCTTATTGAAAGCAAGGTATTCGACGAAACGACCAGAGCAACGCTGAGTTCTCCGGTGAGGGAGCAAAAAATAAGAGTTGTGTTCGGGATAATTACGCATAAGGACCCATCTCTAAAGAGCCTCAACTTTCCGTTGTTCTCGCGAATGAGCTTGATGCGAACAGTACGATGGTTCATGGTTGCTGGTACGGGTTGCGAGTACGGCTTTATCAAGGATTCCTCGGACGAGAAGCCGAAGTCGAAGACTAGGAAAAAGAGAGCTACCCCTTCCCAAACGGCACTCGTGGACGGCGAAGCTGCCGTTCCAGCTTGAGCATTGGGGGCGCCGACTAGTAACACGGTGGTGACTTGCGTGCTGGGATCTTCGGTGGGGTAGGTTAACACATTCCGAGCCCCTGCCCAATGGATACAGATTGGTTCGTTTCGATCGCGGCTGTCTTGGTCACCTCTGTGCCAAGTTGCTGGCCAAGTTTCGCAACGTCGTCGGTGAATATCGTTGCTTCGTGGCTGGCGCGGGAGACGGCAACGTAGCCAAATCGGGAACTGAGCAGGTCTGGGTGGACGCTCGTGTCGGCATGAATCAGCACGCGCTCGGAAGTGAGGCCCTGGGCGCTATGGCTGGTAACGGCGTAGCCATGATCGAAGTGACGATGTTCGGCGGAATTGAATTCGATCTGGCGGTTGTCGTCGAGCCGGGCGGCGATTCTGCCGTCTGGTGAAATGGACTCGATTACGGCGAGATCGCGGTTGGCGACACCGAGCGATTTGTCTGGGCGCTGTGAACTGAATGCGGTCGCCGATGGAGAAATCGTGAGCTGTCTCCCGAAAGACGCTCACGCCGGCAAGTCGCCGAGCATCGTATGTGATGAATTCGCCGGAGTCTATCTGCACAGTCAGCAGGTTTTGCGAAGCATCCACTGCGGCGACCTTGGCGTAGGAGCCGGCGTCGATCCCGGCGGCTTTGCTGCCACGCGCGTAGCGCACGATGTCACCCGTTTCGTAATGATTCGCCCAAGCTCGCTCGGCGCCAGTCATGTCCTGCCGCTGCACGAGAATCCGTAGGCCGTAGTCTTCGGTCGAAAGTGTGCCGTTTGTTTTCAGTTCCGAACGCACAGCGTTGTTTAGTTCGCGACGAGAGGCGTTGTCGGGCGATACGATCAGCGTATTCGCGGGCGATTCAGCATATGTACGGGCAATTGTGCGGATGCGTTCTCGTGGATTTGCGATTTCCTGAACACGGCCTTGGCTCTGCAGGCGATCCAAAGCGGCGGCGGATTGGCCATGCGCAAGCAGCTCGACGGCGGACTTGAGAGTCGGATCGCGCTGACGGACGATCTCGTCGAGTTTTGCGGTGCGCATTCCGGCCTGTTGTAACTGCTCAAAGGGACGGCCCGCTTCGACTCCCTGATGCTGCCGCGTGTCGCCGATGAGGAGCACGCGATCATTTGGTCCAAGGCGGGTGAGAAACTCGCGCACTTGGCGAGTGCTCGCCAGGCTCGACTCATCGACAAAATAGAGCCGCCTGGTTTCTGCGGTGATGTCGTTTGGGCGTGCGCTCGCAAGGAAGGCTTGCAGAGTTCCGGCTTCGATCCCCGCTTCACGGAGTTGTTTTGCGGCACGGGATGTGGGAGCGAACCCCTGGACCTCGTAGCCATGGCCTTCGGCTGCGGCCCGCAGGACAGACAGCGTCGTCGTCTTACCGGCCCCGGCGAATCCTTGTAGGCCTTGAACTCTGTCTGTTGAACTCAGCACTTCTTCAGGCAAACACCGCCGCCCACGAATAGACCGGACCATGCGGCGGCCAGATGACAGACTCGTTCCTGCCCCATTTATAGATGTTGGTCATCGGGCCTTTCCTCCCTTGACGCACGCCGGGCGAGCAGCTCGCGCGCCTTCGTTTGCTTCGTGGCCTGGATCTGTTCGACAAGTCTCTGGAACTGCTCGGGGCTCATTTTCTGGCCAGCTGCAAGCGGCTGCAGAACGTTAAGCAGCAGCAACTGAAGTCCAACGAGTTCCGCGAATGCGTACTCTGCGATTCGCTCTTCGGTTCCGACTCTGACGGCCCTCGACAGGAATTCGCGCGCCCACTCTCCCGGAGTCCGTCCCTCCGCCCATGCCAGTTTTTCAAGTACCGCAAATTCGGATTCACTGAGGCGGACTCCGACCTGGCGGCTTCTTGTGTCTGGCCGCTGCGGAACTCGGGCTTCACTATCGATCAAGGATTTCGTAGCCATGTGTAATCTCCATAGCGCGCCGTACCAAGCGACAACGCTCGGTATCAATCGGTACCGCGACGTGATCAACTTATTCATTCCAAACGTGGTGTCATTCGCTACCACGCGGTAGCAAACGCAACCCTTTCAGGGGTGGAGTGTCGAAATAAACCCGGTGCGCAGCACCGAACGGGCACTCGTACCGATACGATTAGCCGCGTGCGCGCGAATCATGGGCCGCCTCGGATGATTTAGCTGGCTTAGCAGAGCCATTCGTGGGCTCAGACGCCGACCCATTCTGACCAGGCTGGCGGACCCGGAGACTCTGTGGAACGTGAGCAGCCAGCGGGGATTCAAGGAACTCCTGGAAGTCCTTGTCTTTGGTGAAGACATAGGCCATGGCTTTATCTACGACTTCATCAGCGGTCGTCTTCAAGAAGGCGGCATACTGGTCGATCCGCTGGGCAGTCGTGTCCTCGATGCGGATCATGGCGGAAACATAACGGCGGGTCTGAGCAATTTCAAGCAGCGGCATAACGGGACTCCTTGGGGTTGGGAATGCGTTCGCTTCGGGCCGGGAAAGAGCTTGGGCGGACCAGAGGATCTGGACGGCATAGGCCCGACAATCAGCCGGGGAAAAGTCGAAGCGATGCTCAGCTTCGAGCATGGTCAACACGTCGCCAATCGGGATGTCATCGGCGAGCCAGAGTCGAGCCGATCGTATGTCTTCCGCAGGGCGAAGCGACGGGTGATGAGCAGCGAATGCCGTCAGCCATCCATTTGCTCGAGCAGTCGTTGTGCGAAGGGATCGCGGTCCAGTAGCTTGGACTTTGCGCGTATTCTTCAGCATGGCATTGCCTCGACTATCGGCTGGGTCTCCGTGGGGAATGCATACTCGGTTTCGAACTGTTGTGCGCGGCGGTCGTATCCGATAACCCGCAATACTTCGCGGACAATCCTGCGGCCTGGCTCGCGTTCGATATGGACGACGTAATCGACTGCCTCTGCAATCTCGGCCTCGACGTCGCCGTAGGTCATCTGGGAGTTGCCGCGAAGAACCAGGTTGGCAAAGCGGCCCAATGCCTTCGCCGCCGAGTTGGCATGAATGGTCGCGAGCGACCCGGAATGCCCAGTGTTGAGCGAGTCGAGCAGGGTCCGCGCCTCGGTGCCGCGGACCTCGCCGACGATGATTCGGTCCGGACGGCAGCGCAGCGCCGTGCGTAGCAGCTTCTCGAACGACAGTGGCTCCTTGAACGTATCGGTCTGACACTCGAACGAGACAAGGTTGGGCTTCGGTATTCGAAGTTCGGCCGTGTCCTCGATGGTCACAATCCGCTCGTCATCGGGAATGGATTGGGCCAGCACGTTGAGTAGCGTGGTCTTGCCGGTTCCTGTCCCGCCGCTGATGAGCAGCGTCTTGCCACTGCGAATCTGGTCAGCCAGATAGTCGGCAAGCCGGCGCGAAATCGTGCCGCGAGCGATCAGGTCATCGGCGGCAAAGTGCCGGCCGGTGAACTTGCGAATGGTTAAGCCCGGCCTGGGCTTAACCGCAGGAGGGATGTAGGCGCAAATGCGGCTGCCATCGGGGAGCTGTGCTTCAAGAACCGGATTGTCTTCGTCAAGGCGCTTGCCGAGATTGTTGGCAATGACTTCGAGTCCGGTACGAAGGCTTCCGGGATCGAACGCAATCTCCGGCTGCGGAAGCATCTGCCCCTCGCGTTCCGCATACCAGGTTGCGTTGGGATTGCCCATGATCTCGCTCACGTCGTCGTCGAGCAAGAGTGGCTCGATGGGGCGAAGAAACGGAATCAGAAGATCGAAGCTCATGGCGGCGTTTCCGGCGTAGAAGCCCGGCTTCTACGCCGGGCTTCGCTGAGAGGAAGAGACGGATCAGGCCGCCTCTTCCTCGGGGTTGAACTCGGCGTCCGCAGTTTCTTCCGGGCCGGACTTCTCTGCGCGGTCGAGCTTGAGGATCGAAGAGACGCGCACTTCCCAAACGCGCTCGTTGCGGCCGGACTTCTTGTCCGTGCGCTCGCGGCTCCGTAGTTCGCCTTCGACGGCCAGGTGAGCGCCCTTCTTGAGGGTCTTCGCGTATTCGGCGAGTTTGCCCCAGACGATGCAGCGATGCCATTCGGTGTGGCCGTTGTACTCGCCGGTCTTCTTGTCCTTATAGGAACTCTTGGTGGCAAGTGAGAGAACGGTGAAGTTGGCGTTGTTGGCGGTGTGGGCGCTGGCGTCCTGCCCGAGGAATCCGATGAGCGAGATGCGGTTCTGATACATGGTGAAGTCTCCTGTGGTGAATTCCCGGATTGGCCGGGTCACCCATTGGCGAAGCCTGAGCGAGAGGCCCGGCTCCCAAGTGCCAAGTCGCGCTTTCTTGGAGGGTGCCCCGTGGGGAGGAACCAAGACCCAAAGGGCGTTCGCCGCAGCGAACGAAGCAGAGCGACGCAGTGCCGCCGGGCGCCGGAAATGACTCGACGCGCGTGACTGGACAAGCAAGGGAGAAACCGGGAGACGAGTGCTCGATGGATCGCATCGCCGGCGGTTTCATTGGGCGCCTGCGGCATATGCCACATAACGCCGAACTGCTTTCTCGCCACCACAAGGCACGAAGGTTGCCGCCGGAATAGGCCAAATCCTCTGCGTCGCATCGTCCAGCGCCAACTATTATTGCGAAGTTCGAGAGATACTCTTAGGCGTGTTTGAAAGCCGCGACGGGACATGATGACTGCCTCGCAATGGGAAGTGGCCCCCGATTACTCGAACGCCTGATCGGCCCGGAAGCGGACGATGGTCAACCCGAGCGGATTCACAGACAATTCGTTATTCTTCACCTGATCGCGGAAGACGTAGGTCACGCTGGCTGTCCATCGTTCCCGTTTGAGCTGAGATTGATCCGCGGGATTCGTGAAGACTTTCTCGAACTCGATTCGAGCCGAATAGGGCGACTGCCGAAGGTCGTCGAGAATGACGTTCTTGACCTCCACGTCTACGAACGGGAGCGAGCTGTCCTTCGCGTAGTCGGCGATCACATTGTCCTTGCGCTCCTGGTCGATCACAGCACGCTGCACGTCGCCGTTGAGGAAGTAAAGCGCGCTCGTCTGATCGCGCTCGATGGTGAACCGGTTCCGGCTGAAGTACAAGCTCAGCCCAGCGCGTCAGGTAGTACTTGTTCTCTGCCTCTTGCGGCTTGTACTGGAAGTTGCGGTAATCGACCGCTTCGGCGCGGCCGACCTCGTTGATTCTGACAATGAGTGGATGAACGCTCGCAAGGGCCATCTGACCGTGGTACACAAGGGCGGCAAGCGCGATGCAGACCGCGGCGAGCACAAGGATTGTGACCTTCAGGTACGTGTTCATCACCAGCGGGTCGCCATACTGCTCCAGGTAGTGTTCCGCCGCGCGTGTGATCTCCGGTGCAGGCTTCGCCGTGGTCGCCATTGAACCCCTCCTTGTCTCCTAGACCATCCTGAGAACCGCAGCGGTGATGAGCCCGCCGGCGCCGATTCCGTGCCCGCCGACGTGGCCGGAGAAGAGTGAGGCTGTCATCGTTGGAATCTTTAGCAGGATGAAGCCAGCAACCAAGCAGAGGATAAGGAGACCGGGCATTAGAGTGATGAGCTTTTGTGGTGCGTCTACGTTCATTGCACCGCTCGTGAAGTAGGTGATGAGAAGGTGACTTAGAACGCTCAGGGTGGCGGCTGCTACAACCTTGTAGAACTCGAATCCGACGAAGGCTTTCAGCCATCCCCAGAAGAGGAATTCTGTCTTATCGAACACCATCCAAGGGATGAATACTAGGACCAACGAGACCGACGACAGTGGCTCCAATCGCTCCGTACGCGATGATGACGCCAATCAGCGCCGTAAGAATAGAGAGGATAATCTGGACTGTCCATGTACAGACCAGCGTGTAAGGCTCCGTGAGCGACGGCGACATAGTGCCGATTTTGTTTAGCGCCGCATGGATAGTGCTTTGAATCTCTTGGGTTGAGTCGCTGCCGATGTAGTCAACGAGACTGCTGGTACCGCTACTGATAAAGCCCTTAAGCGAGTATCCGATGCCTGGAATTGCCCCGTCATAAAACCTTACAAAGGTATAGGCAAAGGTGATCAGTACGAAGAAGCTGAGGAATTTCCCGACCTGGAAACCCGATCCGCCATGAGCGGATGCCAGCGCCTCCTGAATTCCGAACCAAGCGAGCATGATCGTCGCTAGTGATAGCACCATATGCAGGCCGAGTGCATCGACAGACGGCGCGACAGTCGCGGTGAGGTTGTCACAGCCGTTCTTGATGAGGATGAGAAAATCCATCGCAGTTCCTCCATCTCAGTAATGAAAAGCCCAGTTCGTGCCTGCACTGGTCTGCTGTGGTGTTACTGCATTGAAATTCTGCTGGTAGCCGTTCGCTGTGATGAAAAGCGACTTCAGATTGTCCTGTTGCACCTTTTGACCGATGATTTGCTGCAATGCAACGGCCTGGTTGATTTGATTGGCCTCTTGTTGTTCCTGAATCAGCAGGATCATCGCCTTATTGATCCGCTGCAGGGCTGCCATTTCCGTATGCTGTGCAGGATCTGACGACTGCGAGGCACTGATCAGCGCGTTGATGTCGGCCTGCCGTTGCTCCGAGTTGGCACGAATCGTGCCGAGCGTTTGCATGTTACTCGTCGTCACCGAATCGCTGAGATCAACCGTGGCCCCCTGTGCAGCAATTTGCTGTTGCCCGAGAGGGCTCAGGTTGCAGTAACCGTTGATCTGCCCTGTTCGTGGAATCGTGGCCTGCTGGTAGCCGATTGCTGACGCCAATCCCCGTATTGACAGAAGCCGTCCACTGCCGCGAATTACCGTACGTGTTGGCCGCCTGATTGAGCGCCATCCAATATGTAGAGGGCGAAAGGAACGGCTGATAAAGGATCTGCGGAGCCAACGACATTTGGTGCGCAAGGTTGTAGGTGGCGATCGCATTGTCAGCCAGTCGGACAGAATTCGTGAATATTTGTTGTCCCTGCGAGATCTGTTCGATGGCGTGGGCCGACTGCGTGGGATCGTAAACAATGCCTGAACCGAATTGAGCGTGTGCAGGCAACACTCCGAGTGTCGCCGCGAAGATCGCGAGCGTAAGCGAGAGTCTCATTTGGTTTCTCCTATCTATTTGTTAGCGCGTTCGGCTTGCAGACGCTCCCATGCGGCCTTCATTTTTGCGTCCTCGTCCTTGCACTTCGGACTGATCTTGGGAGGAACGTCCAGATACTCGCCCGAGCAGTCTTGCTGGAATTGTTTTGCGAGTTTGTCGTATTCATTTTGCAAGTCCGATACCTTCGCCTCATGGCTCTTGCATCCCGCTAACGTGCAGCCGAGAATTGTAGCCATTATCAAGAGCATCGTCTTTCTGCGCATCGTTTCTCCTTTAGAACGTCTGCGGAATCGTGTGGTTCTCATACGCAGGCAGTAGCATGTCCTGCGTGAAATAGACTTTGACGCGGTGGCCCTCGCGAATCGTAATCGTCGGCGGAATCTGTAGGAAGCGGTCGAGAACCGTGGTGGCCGATTGCGAAACGCTGGCCGAGGCTCCCGTGGCAAATGCCTGGGAGCCGTTGGTCGAGATGGTTCCACCGCCTTCTTCGATTTCCCCCGCGCCGGCGATTACGCCCAAGGCAATCGAGGTGCCGAAGATCTGGATGTAATGGTTGTTCACTTTGTCTTTCAATCCCTCCTCGCCGATCTGGTCAAGACCGTGGAATTGGTCGAGATCAACCGAATAGCCGTCCGGCATGATCATCCGGTGAAACACGACGGCCAGGCGCCGCTGCTGGCCGAAACCGGTTGCCCCGATCTTGCGTGCTTCTCCGAGCACAATCGTGCCCTCTGGGACCAGCACATGCTGCCGGTCATGCGAATAGACGGGATTGGACACGAGTACCTTCACCGGGCCAGCGGCGTCTCCATCAAGCCGATTCATGAGCACTGCATCCAATGTCGTTCCCTCATAGATCACGTACGGTTGGCCTGTGGCCGCATCAATATTCACTTCCGGTTTGTGCTGCCCCGCGAGTTGTTGCGTTTGCGCGGACGAAGGTGCCGGAGGATCGCCTGCTGTGCGCGGCTCAATCAGACTGCTGGCGGCCGGGTCTGGAGGAGACTGCATCGCGGGGGCGTTTTGCTGCGGACCGGTTGCGCCTGCACTATCTGCCAAGGCAGCAGAGGAGGGTTTCGAGGAAGGCTGGTCCGGCGCTCGCGTATATACCAAGTTCGATGCAAACCGCGAGGCATAAGCAAGTTCCCGGTCTTTTGCGGCAAGCTGCTGTTCTTCCTGAGCGGCAGGAGACAGCTGCTGTTGTTGCGGGGTGCAAGGTTGACCAGGAACACAGGGGACGGGCTGCCCATTCGGACCGTAGGCAGCGGCGGCGGCTTGTTGTGCCGGTGTTGCATTCTGAAAGGATGGGTCCGCGGTACCTGTACCCTGTTGCGCCATCTTCTGCTCCGCAGCAGCGGCCTGGCTCCTAAGCTCCTGGGCATTATTGTCCGTGTTGTCCTGGAGAACGGGCTGCGAAGCCTGATGTGAAGTGCCGCCCGGTTTCGTGGACGACTTCTTGCCCGTTCCACTGAAAAATGCCGCAGCGATAACCAAGCCGGCGGCGCCCAGGTAAAGAGCGGGCTTCAGGTTCTTCGGCAGAACGCCTTTCGGGTCGCTCTTCGTTTCGCTCCGCCTCGAATCGGCGATCGCTGGATCAACGGACGTGGCCATCGGCTCAGACATATTCGTCTCCCGTTACCCCTTACGGCTGAAATCCATCCGCTTCTTGCCCAGTTCTACATAGCCAGAATCCATCACCTTGGGGATGACGTACGTTCCATTCTCAAGTTGGTAGGAAACAAGGTTCGGCTTGCCGTCTCTCATCTCGTAAATCGAGAACTTCTCTGGCGCGTTGGTTTTGATATAGGTGAACTTGTCGTCGTGATAGATTGCCTCGATATCGAACGGCTCCTCGTTCGCATGGAAACTGTAGTCGAATTTCAGCGAGAGTGGGTAGGCGCTCTTATATTCATCGACGGCATCGGTAATATGCGCTTGGACCGCGGCCAAGGCCTGCTGCGATTGCTGCAGTTGCGCAGCGGGCACAAATTGTGGCGGTCCGCTGGCCGCGACCATCGAAGAGTGATCGGCGGGAACCACAATCACCTTGAGGTCTGGCGGCGGATCCGCGGCTCCCGTAGCGGCCGACACATCCTGCAGCGTGAAGCTATAGATGTTGCCCTTGTCGGTAATGAGATTCAGGTTCGAACTGATCCCGGCTTTGGCAGGATGAACGAAGCAGAAGTTGCCGACAACATCGACGATCCAGAAGTCCTTGTCGCCGGTCGCGGCCTCCATGATCTTTTCTGTGGCTGGAAGCTCAATGAGCGTTGTGTATTTCAGCTTCGCGTGGATCGGAATGATGTCCTGTGAGTGATACTGGACGGTGCGGGCCGAGGCGTCCTGCGCAGATGCTCCCAGTGTGGGCAAGAGCACCGTGAGTCCTGCGATAAAGATCAGTTTGGTTTTCATGCTGTTGCTCCCCGGGGATTGAGAGTGAGTACGCCAGTGGGTTTACCTGGGTTGAATGGGAACTTGAGTGCAAGTTCGCGAAGGCCGGCAGGGATGCCGTAGCGGTTGAAGAATTCCTGCCGCAACAGATTCTTGTCGGCGCTGTTGACCGCCATCCAGTGCGTGACGGAATCGACGTACAGACGAACCTTCTTGGAGCCATGCGGCTGGCAAACGACCATCTGACCCGGTGGGACGAGGCCTCCGATCAGATCAATTTCGGTCGGGTTCAGATGGAACGCCTCGCAGTAAAGATTCACGTCCATCTCGGGATTGGCGAGAAAGATCTTCGTTGGGCAACTTTCGGCCACGATGTGCAGCATCCCGGATTCCTGTAGCTCTTTGATCGATTGCGTAGCCAGAATCATCGCCGCCTTGTGCTTACGCCACACCTTCTGCGCCTGGACGATGTAATCACGAATAACCTCGTTCCGCATGAAGAGCCAAGCCTCATCCATGAGAAAGGTCTTGAAGGTGGCAAGCCGCCGTGGGTCGCAGATTTCCTGTGATGCCCGATGGAGAACGTAGAACAGGAGTGGTTCCAGCAACTCTGGCGCATCCCCCCAGCCGGAGAAGTTGAAAGTCTGGAACTCGCGGAAGGTGAGCGTGTCGTCGGGATTATCGAAAAGGAATCCGTACTGGCCTGCACGTGTCCAACGATAAAGCCGGTCCTTGAGTTCTCCGATGATGCTTGCGAGATTGGAGAGGGTCCGCTGAGCGGGTTCCAGCATGTAGATCCGCTCGATCGCGTTCCACAACCGGATCTCGTCTTTGAAGTCGATCCGGTATCGCTGGCCGTCGCCTTCGATCAGCACGCGCATCAGGCTGAAGAGAAATTGCTGGTTCTCCCTCGTCGGTGCGAGAGAGAACGGATTGATGGTGAAGTCACGTTCCTCGCGGCCGACGTTCAGGTACGACCCGCCGAAGATGTGGGTTAATGGGCTCGAAGCTGCCGCCAATGTCAAAGATGAACGTGAGCGGCGAATACTTCTGGGCACTCTGCAGCAGGAAATTGCACAGGTACGATTTGCCCGATCCGGTCATGCCCAGAATCAGCGTGTGCGCCACTTCCCCGCAGTGCAGATTCAGGTAGTAGGGCGTCTGGTTGTCGGTTTCAAGCACCGCCAGATATTCTCCTCCAAGGTAGGTGTTGGTCTTCTCACCGGGCAGGATCGTGAACAGGAAGCTCAAATCGGCGTAATTCGTGTTCAACAGGTAGAGCTTTCGCAGATTGAATGCGTAGTTGCCGGGAACGATGGCAAAAAAGGCATTGAGCTGGTTGTACGTTTCGGCAAACAGCGTGCCATCGGCATTGGTAAAAATGCCGGCAAATTCGCCAACCACAGAATCGACCACTCGCCGGTCTTTGCCGTAGAGCAGAATCGTCAGGGAGAATTCTCCCAATTGCTGACCGTCGCCCAGAGCCCGCAGGCAGTCACCCAGATCCTCAATGTCCGCCTGTTTCGATTCGTCCACCAGCACGTCGCGTGGGTTCGTCTTTGTGGGATCATTGCCTAGCTGAGAGATGAAGCCAGTCTTTGAGATGTTGAAATGCCGGCGGCGCTTGTTGACTTCCTTGCGCGCCGCTCCTGCGGGAAGCGGAACCCACTCAGAGATCGCAATGAAGTTGACCGGAATCTTCAATAGTGCGTCGAGAGCCAGGGGGCGGGTCTCTCCGATGGCTTCCTTCATGGTCAGAATTCGAACGAAATCGTCGCCCACGCGAAGATGGCAGCGTTCGCTCTCAAGCAAGGAATTCGGGACCTGGTAATCGAGAAACTGCGAGTGCCCTGGATCGCCGGCGATGCGCCAATCGTCATAATTGACCAGCCGTCGGAAGAAGCGGAACTGGCCATTGTGGCCCAAAAGCTCGATCCGGACGAAGTCAGAAAGCTGGTGCACGAATGCCTGTACTTGTTGCTCGAGACGGGCCAGGTCGCGATCGATCTGCGACCGCAGGAGCGTCTTCATCCCGTTATTGGTAAATTGAGCTTTCAGCTCGTTTATTGCACCTGTCGGATCATGAGCGAGGCGGCGTAGCGCGGCGATGATTCCAGTCTTCGACCGCGACCCTTCGAGCACAATCACGTAGTAGATTTCAACTTCGAATAGCAGATCAGCTTTTTCACGAAAGAGCTGTTCGCGGCAATCCACGGATTCCTGAACCACAGGATTCTCGTATCGCGCGAACGGGATTTCCGGGCGGTTGGTCTTGAAGAGATATTGATAGACGTGGAATCCTGGTCCGAAGTGCTTGAGTGCAGCCTCAAGACGCTTCACCGCATATTCCTGCTCACCGTAATCCAGGCTTTCGTAGTCCACGCCAGCTACACGTAACACCACGCCGAGATCGCCACTCTTGGTCAGAAACGTGGTCTCGTTCCAGAATCCATAAAGATTGATGTGGTCGCAGAACGAGGCAGAATCCTTCCAGGATTTGATGGCTTTGTCTAGGCGCAGCATCAGAGTACCTCCACGCGCGGGGAGGTCTCTTTGGCCGCATCATAGCGAGTCCTGTATCGCTCGGAACGCGCGAGAATGCGCAGAAAGGCTGGATCGGTATTCGTGACCCAATGGCCAAACGTGTATCCGCCAATGAAGACGGCGATACCGGCCAGGAGGCTGTTGAAGAGATTGAAAGCTCCGACTGCGGAAACACACACGAAAAAGAACAGCGTCCGCTCGACGCCCAAGTATGTGAGAGGCTTATGCAGGCTCTTGAACACCCGGTTCCGTCGTCGCGTTGTTGCGTGTGCCTGCATTGTTGGCCCTCACACGTCCAGAATCGGGCGATAGCAAATGACGTTCCGAAGCAGCACGATCAAATACCCCAGAGCCAGCTAAGGACATTGGCGGCAAGAACGGCGATGCCTGTACCGGCCGCCACGCCTGCGAGGGTCTTTTTCGCACCCGGCTCGCCGTGGGCGAACTGATACCCGCCAATCACGATAGCGATCAGGCTGGCCACCTTGGCAATCGTTCCGGTGAACAGGGTTTGAAGGTTGGTGAATCCGGTGTCGAAGGGTGATCCGCTCTGCGCTAGTGCGAGAGCTGGAGAAAGAACGAGCAGGGTAAAGAGGGTGACGGATTGGCGAACTGGGCGAAGCCATCGCAATGCGCCGAGGCGGCGCGTTATGGGCAGGAGAAGAGCAGTCATTGGGCACCTCTGGCGGCCCGTCCGAGGCCGCGACATGCCGACACTCTGCCCCGGAGCCGCCATGCGCGTCCAATGACGAAGGCCGCTTGTGTGATGACGCTCGTGCATCACAACGACCACCTGAGCGCTGTGAACAAGTTCTACAACCGCGGTTTGGTGATTATACGACCTCTAAAGAACTGCGGCAACTTTGGAAGCGGTCCCCGTGCATCTGCGGTGAAGGCGTGTGCAATCTTGACCAGGACCATTCGCCGAAGGCCGCCGGATATGGAAGTGGGCACCCAACACTTTGGTATGAATCGATACGTTCGTCCGATAGATTCGCCTGCGCGCTTCTGCCAACGTGATCATGAAGCGCCACCCGCTCTCATATCGAAGGGCACCCGAACGGGCGACACAGAGGACTGAAACAGACCTTTCGACGTTGCTTACCCATTGAAGACGCGACGCCAGTCTCAGATCACCAGCAGCCACGATGATCACACAAAAACAGAATCGATTCCCAAAAAGGAGAGCAAGATGACGATAAAAGGAAAAGTCCTCGTACTAGTCTCGAGCGGTCGCGGGCTGCCGATAAAAGACGGCAAGGTTTATGCCGACGCTGGTTACTACCTCAACGAACTGACAGTTCCGGTTCGCGCCCTGATGAAGGAGGGCTATGAAATTACCTTCTCCAACCCGAAGGGCAACACGCCGCAGTTGGATGTGCATTCAGCCGTCGCCCAGTTCTTCGGCGGCGACGAGGCCAAGCTTCAGGACTATCTGAAGTTCAAAGACAGTCTGAGTGGGCTCAAAAATCCGACGCGGATCTCCGATGTCATCGCATCGGGTCTGGATCAATATGACGCTGTTTTCGTCCCCGGCGGCCACGGCCCGATGATCGATCTTCTCGATGATCCCGGCGCCGGCATCGTGTTGAGACACTTTCATGAGACTTCCAAGCCGACGGCGGTGCTCTGCCACGGCCCGATTTCTCTTCTCTCGGCGCTTTCCAATGCGACGGAGGTGGTCGACCTGCTGAAGGCCGGGGATTACTACGGGGCGCGGACAAAGGCGCAAGATTGGATCTATGCCGGATATAAGATGACGATCTTTTCGACTGCCGAAGAGCAGCAGCGGGAGCCGGAAGAGATCGGTGGCAAGGTCCTCTTCTACCCCGACTCCGCCCTGCTTACGGCGGGAGGTAACGTAAGTGTAGTCTCCCCATGGCAGAGCTACGTCATTCAAGATCGCGAGCTGATCTCGGGTCAGAATCCTTTTTCCGATGAGGCGCTTCTGAAACATCTTTTACCGGCACTTGAACGGGAAAAGGTACTGAGCCGGTAAATAGGATCTAGCGATAATCAGTGAGAGCCCGACACAGCTTCGGCGATCTGAAGCCGTAAGGCAATGGGCAGAGCGATGATGATCTTTAGGTTAGTTGGTTGGGAGCCCCGGCCACTGTCGCTCTTTCTGCTCATTGTCGTCTTGGGGTCGACTTGTCTTCCCGCAATGGGGGAAGGAAAGGAATCTTCCATGCAGCACCCCACTTTCTATCGCACCATGCGAGTCGACGGTTTTTCTATCTTCTACAGAGAAGCCGGCCCGAAAGACGCTCCGATACTTCTCCTGCTGCACGGACTTCCGTCGTCGTCGCGGATGTTCGAGCCGCTCTTCGCAAGGCTATCCGATCGCTATCATCTGATCGCTCCCGATTACCCCGGTTTCGGACACAGTGATTGGCCGGATCCTAAAGGATTCGCGTACACCTTCGATCACATTGCCGAGATCATGACTCACTTTACGGAAGGGCTGGGGCTCGCACGTTACACGCTCTACATGCAGGATTACGGGGGTCCCGTCGGCTTTCGAATGGTCCTGGCACATCCCGAGCGGATTGAGGCCCTCATCGTGCAAGACGCCGTTGCCCACAATGAGGGCTTAGGCGCAAATTGGAAAACCCGCCGGGCCTTCTGGGCGGATCGCGCCGCCAACGAAAGCGCGCTACGCGCAAATCTCTTGTCGCTCGAAACAACGCGCGCGCGCCATGTGGGAGACGATCCAAATGTGGAGCGCCACGATCCCGATCTTTGGATCGACGAGTTCTATTTTCTGAATCGGCCGGGCCAGGCTGGCATCCAGAGCGATCTTTTCTACGATTACCGGACCAACGTAGACTCCTATCCGAAGTGGCAGAAGTGGATGCAGGAAAAGCAACCACGGCTGCTCGTAATCTGGGGGAAATACGAATCGTCGTTTGATGCCGGTGAGCCGGAGCGCTATCGCAAGGATGTGCCGGATGCCGAAGTCCATGTTGTGGACGGCGGCCATTTCGCGCTGGACACAGCGGCCGATGAAGTTGCCGCGCTCATGAGAGAGTTCATGAAGATGCAGAAGTAGAGTTTCTCGTCGGGCTCTTTTGTCGGTAACCGCGGCCTTCGCATCGCGAGCGATACATCGCCAACTCGCTCACCGACATTCAAGATCGGTACCGTTGAGCCGGCTTGCGTCTACAAGCCAACGATGTGCTGTTTCAAACTACGAGGCGGAAACAGCCGATTATCGATTTGGCTGCGGCAGACGAAGTCGTGCGGCCTGCTTGACCAGTTCCGCCAGAGAGTCAGCCTCCATCTTTCGCATCATGCTTCCTCGATGCGCTTTCACAGTAATTTCGCTTATGCCCAACTCGAAGGCCACCTCTTTATTGGCCTTTCCAATGACTACTAAGGCCATTACCTCTCGTTCTCGAGAGCTCAGGCGTGCGTACCGAGCTCTGAGTGTGCGCAGTTCAGCAATACGAGCGGTCAGAACCGTGCTCCGCTCCATCGCTTTGCCGACGGCGGAGAGAAGCGTTCTGTCACTGAAGGGCTTCGTCAAAAACTCTACCGCCCCGGCCTTCATTGCTTGCACTGTCTTTGGTACGTCGGCGCTACCCGTGAGAAAGACAATCGGCATGTCGGGCCGTTCCACCGCGAGTCGCTTCTGCAGTTCGAGACCGTTCAACCCAGGCATCGAAATGTCGAGGACCAAGCAGCTTGGGATGAATTCGCGCGGGCGCTTGATGAATTCTTCAGCCGACGTGAAGGTTTCCACTTGCCATCCTTCATCGCGAATCAGAAATTCCAGCGATTCCCGGACTGCGATATCATCATCCACAACGAAGACTGTCGGTGATGTATTCGGCACGGGTAGTATTCTCTCTTCATAGCAAGACGCGCTTGTTGGGTTCATTGTAGCCACCTGCCATGAGCGTCTGAACAATTACTTCTGACCAAGAGCCTTGTTGAGTGCCTGCAACAAAGCCGTATCGTCGAAGGGCTTGAATAAACATTCGACTGCCCCGTCAACTACCAATCGAGATCGTACAGCTTCGTCCTTGCGAGCTGTAATGAATACAACCGGAATTTTCAGGTTGCGGCGGCGAAGTTCGCGAAACAGTTCGGGCCCCGTCATCACTGGCATTGCAACATCGAGGACTAGGCAACTCGATAATAGTGCAGCGTCGGAAGCCAGGAACTCCTCTGCCGAGGAAAATGCCCGCACTTCAAATTCCAACTCTTTTAATAGCTCTGGCAGCGACTCGCGAACTGACTGGTCATCGTCGACTACCGAAATGAGCAATCCGCCCTTCACAGAAAACTCTCACGTCGCACTCCGATGTGCGATCCTTTCTAGTCTGAGTCACACATCAACCGCGTTGCGTGCGTTATTTTGGAGTCACTTCCAGATTCATCGATCCAGATGCTGCAACGATATCACGGCAAATGCGCCGCATGATTTCCACTGATACTTTGGTATTGGTACCTTTAAGCGCCTCCCCGCCGCAGCGCTTATCCTGCGCCAATCCGCGTGCATGTGCAGAATCGCGAGGCGAACGCGCTCCTTTGGCCTCGTTGGCTGGGGTTCTTCGTCGTCTATGATTTCTGTTCGCGATCGAACGGGCAACTGAGAAGTCCCAGCCCCCACCCGTTTCATATCGCAAAGAGCGATACCTAAGTACAATATGCGGTCACGACTGTTTGAAGATACTCTGCTTTAAGCGCCGCAAGAACGCGCTCGGGAAGTCCCGTGTCATACGGACGCGACACGGGCGCTCTTCGCCCGTGGTCTGTATCGCACACCAAACAAATCGCTCGATTTTGGGGTTGACCTGAGAAAACGCCGACAGGAGCGTCCATCCAGTTATGAAGGTGACACCTGACCATTCTCTTTTGACGAATCGAAACTCTGCGACTTTCGCCGCCTTCGCACGCTTCTTTAGTTCGAGGGCAAGCTTATTTTTAGCCCTGTTCTTTGCGTTTGTCCCAGCGACCGCTTGGCCGCAAAGCGAACTCGCGGCTGTTTTCGGTACTGTCGCCGACGAGAGCGGGGCCGTCATTCCCGCTGCCCAAATCACGATCGCTAATCAGAGCACTGGATTAACGCTGGAGACCGTTACTGATACAAGCGGTCAGTATCATGTCTCCGGCCTGCCGACAGGCAGCTATGTCATCCGGGCAGTGAAAGACGGTTTCCGAGCACAGGCTCGCGAAGAAATTACCCTCACGGCAGCATCGGGAGTCATGATTAACTTCTCGCTCGTCGTGGGCACTCAGCCGCAGGAAGTGACGGTGAGCGGAGACGTCAACCAGATCGATAGTATGACTTCGACTGTGAGCGGGCTCGTTGCACAGCAAAGCCTGACCGAACTCCCTCTAAATAACCGGGATCTGTTCAAGGCTGCTATTTTTGCCCCTGGGATTGTTCCCACACCAAGCAGCGCCCCCACTTACCTTTCGAGTGGAACCGCCGGGCAGGTCTCGATCAGTGGCATGCGCCCGAGTTGGACGGACGTTCGCATCGATGGTATGGACGTAAACGACCCGGTCTTCGGCAACTCCCCGGCCGGTGCCTCAGGGCTCTTTCTGGGGTTGAACGAATTTGCCGAAGTCCGCCTGCTGACGCAAACCTTCGAGACGGCGTACGGCAGGGATGGCGGCGGGGTGATCGACGCGGTAACCAAGGCCGGAACAAATCATTTCCACGGATCTCTTCTTGAACTTCACCGGGATGCCGCGCTGGATGCGAAGAACTACTTTGATTTGGCCGATGCACCGATACCGCCATTTGTACGGAACCAATTCGATGCGGGAGCCGGGGGGCCTTTGGTTCACGATCACACTTTCTTTTTTGCAGACTACGAAGGGTTTCGTGAAGTGCGGGCATCCACGGCAATTGCGACGGTGCCCAACGCTCTTGCCCACGAGGGTTTGTTGCCTCCTTCCGCCAATCCCGGGAGTTGCAGCAGTGCGACTCCCAGCGGATGCGTTGCCGTGTCAATCGATCCTCGAATGCCGGAGTTTCTTTCTCTGTTTCCTCTTCCTAACGGAACTGACAATGGAAACGGAACCGCGGATCTGATCACTGACGACAAGGGCAACACTGATGAGAACCGCGGCATGGTCCGTATTGACCAGAACTTCTCAAACACTCATTCGCTGTTCGGGCGCTATATCATCGACGACAGCGCCTCTCTGGTCCCCTATTTGGGCACACCGCCGGGAACCTACGTCGAAGGCTTTCCAGCCGAGCATATAGCCCGGAACCAGTACCTGACTGTGCAGGACCGCAGCAATCTTAGACACGACCTGTTCAACGAGTTGCGATTCGGTCTTAATCGCACGACTGCCGCTACTTCAGTCGTCGATACACATCCGGGACTATCGATTTCTTTGGAACCTGGCCGACCATTCGGAATGTTCGACATTACAGGGATGAGCTTGTTCGGCAATGCACCTGAAGTTCCTTTGGGCGCTTTGTCGACTGTTTACGAAGTTCAAGATCAGCTTTTCCTGACGGCGGGTAACCACACCGTGACGTTTGGGGGAGAATTTGAACGAATTCAGTCCAACGGACCACTCGATTTTGCCGTGAATGGACTGTACTCTTTCGAGGATCTGAGTCCATTTGGGATTCCATCGCGAACAAATGACCCGCCGCTGGAATTCTTTCTTCAAGCCCTTCCCTTATCCTTTGTCGGAGCTGTGCCTCCACTGTCGAACTCGAATCGCGACTATCGGCAAAGTGTAGCCTCAGGATTCGTGCAGGATATTTGGCGCGCAACCAGCAGACTCACGCTAAACGCGGGAATACGGTATGACTTCTACTCGAATCCTACCGAGGCAGACGGGCGACTAGCGGCTATTCGCAATCCCGCAACGGATTCTGGGCCAACAGTTGGCAAAGCATTCGCTGCGACACCTCTGGATCTTGTCTCGCCAAGGGCTGGCTTCGTATGGAACGTGTTCGGTGATAGCAAAACTGTGCTGCGCGGCGGCTCTGGCATTTTTCGCGATCGAATTCCCGTCGCTATGTTTGGCCTTGATAGGTTTCTACCTCCATTTTTCAGCATAGACTCTTTTGTGTTTCCTAATTTTCTCGATCCGCAACAGGCTGCCGTCACACAACCCTTATATCCTTTCTCGACAACTTACTATCCGAAATTCCCATATGCGATGCAATACAATCTCAACCTCGAACGAGAGTATGCGCGAAGCACCATTGTCAGCGCGGGATATGCCGGAGCGCGTGGCAATCACCTACCTCGCCTGGTGGAGCAGAATCCATTTGAGCCTGCGTTAGGGCATCGTTACAATCCGAACTTATCTTCAGGATTGCTGGGAGACCTGACTGATGCGCAGTCTTTCTACAATTCGCTCCAATTGTCAGTTTCGCAACAGCACGCCCATAATGTCTCGTGGCAGGCGTTCTACGCACTCGCTCATTCAATAGACGATGCTTCAGGAAATGAGGCCACCATCGATGCTGTAAACGAGCCCGTTACAACGCAGAACCCTTTTAATCGCAAGGGGGACCGAGCGCGGTCAGGATTCGACATTAGGCACAATTTCGTTGCGAACGTTGTTTACGAACTGCCACTCGCTCGCAAGAATCTTATCGGAGGCTGGCAGATCGCGGGCGTTGCCAGCGTTCACAGCAACGTTCCTTTTACTCCAATGCTGGCCTTTGACAACGCCGATCTCCAATCTCTCGTCACATCGGAGAGGCCAAATCTGGCCGGCAACCCCTATGTTGGTGTTTGCCCGAACGGTACCAGAGTCGGAAATTCCTCATGCTGGTTTAATCCGAGTGCATTCGCTTTGCCTCCTCCTGGTCAGTTCGGTACGGCTGGACGGAACAGCCTCCGAGGCCCAGCGTTCGCGGAATTTGATCCATCTCTTCAAAAGACTTTCCAATTGACCGAAGGCCCGAGGATTACTTTCGGGGCAGAGGCCTACAATGTTCTGAATCATCCAAATTTCGCAGTACCGACTAATACGCAAAGCCCGCTGACATGGGGAGGAAACGGAGACGCCATTTTCGCGAGCGCCTCGGGTAATTTCGCCAATGATGTGGGACGAGTCTTCACGACGGTATCTAGCGCCCGTCAGATCCAACTGGACGCGCGGTTCACCTTTTAAAGGGCAGCGCATTCGATCGGGAGCCTCTCGGGCGAGTCGCCTTTAATCTGGTCTGGCTTAATGATCGCTCGGAACTGCAGCGGGCAAGCTCAAATGGAAAGTCGCGCCGCGCGGTGAAGAACTTTCAGCCCACAACCGGCCCCGATGAGCTTCGATGATCGATCGACTGATACGAAGCCCCATGCCGGTGCCGTGGGGTTTGGTTGTGAAGAACGGGTCGAAAATCTGTTCCACCAGTTCAGGTGGAAACCCTGGGCCGGTATCACTCACGGACACCAGAATCTGGTCGTTTTCAGCTCGCTGCGACCTGATGACCATCTCTCGTATTCCATCAACATCCTTCATGGCCTCAATGCTGTTGACGATTAGATTCATTGCGACCTGCTGCAATTGCACGCGATCTCCGACGATCTGAGGAAGATCGGCTGCCAGTTCCGTCCGCACCGTTATGTTGTATCGCATCGCCTCATCGCGCAGGAGGGCGACGGTTTCTTGAATCATCTCGCTCACACCAAGAGTCTCCGGATTCACGGAGCCCTTCTCGAATTGTGAGCGGATTCTAGCGATGATCTCAGCAGCACGTCGTGCATCTCTTCCAAACCTGGTGACAGCCGCGCGCAATTCATCGAGATCCGGTGTATCGCTCGTGAGTTTTCGCAGGCAAACGTTTGCGTTGGTGATAGCACCACTGATCGGTTGGCTGATTTCATGAGCCAGGGACGCCGTTAACTCTCCCATGGTTGTCACACGATTGATGCGTGCGAGATCGCCCTGCGATTGGCGCAAAGCCTCTTCGATACGTTTCTGGTCGTCGATGTCGGTCGTCGTGCCGACGAATTTCAGTACTTTCCCTTCTGCGTCGCGCAGGACTACAGCTTGCTGGAGGTGCCAGCGATATGTATCGTCTTGAGCGCGGAGAGACCTGGTTTCGAACGCGAAACCCTGTCCCGAATGGACGCCCTCCCAAAAGCTCTTGGCTGCCATCTCCCGATCCTCAGGGTGAACTGCTGTCATCCAGGCCTCGGGATTTGACCGGATGAAGTCAAGGGTTTGGCCTGAGAATTCAAGCCAACCCTGGTTCACGAAATCCGGTGTCCCATCTGGCTTGAGCGTCCAGGCGGATACAGGAAGCTGTTGCAATATCCCAACCTGGAGTTGCAGATCGGAATAGAGCTTTGCATTCTCCAGTGAAATTGCTGCCTGTGAAGACAGCAATTGCAGTACGGTCACCCGGTCCGGTGTAAAGACAAACGGTGTGAGATTATTCTCCAGCCAGAGTGCGCCGATTAGTTTTGTTTGCTTGACGATTGGCAAGCACAGGACCGACTTTGAGCGCTTGTGTCGAACATATTCATCCTTTGAATAGACGTTATCGGCAGATGCATCATCGAGGAGTACCTGCTCCTGTGTTCGGATCACGTAATGCAGCGTGGATTTAGCGAGATCGAGCGGCGCAATCTGCCTTTGGTGAACATCAACCTCGATCCCAATGGCTCCGGTGGTGGCCTCGGCCTCGATTCGTGGCTCGCCATCCGAAATCAGGATCAACAAACTTCGTTCGGCCGCGGCATGTTCCATCGCAATTCGCATCAATTTTTCAATCAGCACCGCAAGAACCATCTCGCTCGAAAGTGCCTGCGAAGATTTCACGACCGTTTCCACGTCAAGCTGTCCGGTCGATGGATCAATCGTGGACGGCGCTGCAGACGCTCCATCCGCCCGCAGGTGCGGGTAACGCCCGACGAGCTGGTTTACTTTTCCGTCGGCGCCCCAATATGCATAAAGAGAACGGGCATCCTTTAAGTACGCGTCTGCAACCTTCTCCAGTCCGCGGGCTCGATAAAAGCCAGCTGCCAGTTCGTTGGCGAGCGCCTCATTATGAACGAAACCGTTTATGTGGGCGGAACGGATGGCATCTTCGTACAATTTTTCGGCGTCAAGCTGCCGGCCCTCGATCCGGGCAATCTCAGCCCCGACCAGTGCGGCGCGGTTTTCGAAGTTTCCCGGGCAATGCTCCGCCCAGACTACCAGCTGTTTGTAGTGTGCGTTGAGTGCATCGAAATGCTCCTGACTTTGGTCCGCGGTTGTTGAATTGCAGCACGCCCCGTGAGCAAGAGCGCTGAAGAATTCGTATTCTGCCCACTCAAAAGTGGCAGATGTTGAGAGCAGCGGCCTGGCTTTTAGTGAGGCCTCGATAGCCGAAGCAAAGTCTCCGGCATAGAAGCGAGCTTGCAGCTTTAAAATCCAATAAAAGTAGTGGACGGACAACGGGTAATCGGCCAGGTGGCCTTCATACTCGATTTCGTCAAACGTACCATCATCGAAGAATCCAAACCTAGTTGTCAGTCCCATGAGAGTTTGGATAAGTCTGAGCTGCGGGGTGATGATGCCGATCGCGAATGCGAACCCCGCCTTTTGCGCAAACTGAAGACCTTTTTCAGCTTCACTTTGCACCGCAGCCAGCGGATCCCCCGCCGCGATAAGCAGGCTGTTCAGGCAAAGGCTGCTGTATCCTGCATATGCGACATCACCAATTCTCCTTGCAATTTCAAAAGCCTGAAGAAGCACATTGACGCAAGTCCTGGGGTGTTTCATCCAAGCCATCATGGTGCTCGCAGCGCTGTGATAGGTCGCAGCCTCGAAGCGCTTCAAGCCGCGCTTTTCCACCAGATCGTAGCCCAGTTGCACGAATTGAAATGCTTCTTTATAGTGGCCGAACTTATGCCCCGCGATGATGCTGACCCAAACATACGTGAGACACGAGCCATCATTGTTACCGTTCTCGATGCTTAGACTAGCTGCTCTGCAAATGATTAGGGCTTGAAGATTTAGATCCGTAAAGAATGCTGCAGGCAATACCTTAGTCAAAACATCCAGAGTCGCGATCGTCGTGGGATCGCTCATCAAGGGGAAGTCGGTAACCTCTTCGATTGCGCGGTTTCCAAGTTGCGACCAGATTCGCTCGTATTCCCTTCGTGCTTGTTCCTCCGTTGGATGGAGCGGCCAGTCGATAGCGAGACTGCGGAGGTATTCCAGTGTAATGAGAACCGCAACCTCGATCTGACCCAGCGTCGTGTAAACATCGATGCCCAGGCACGTGGCCTTCGCGAGTTCGACAGCACCCATCGCACGCGATCGAAGGGTTTCCACACGTTCCATCGAGACGGTTAATTCGCCTGTCAGAAATTCGCATTCGGCACGATTCAATTCCAACTGGAAGGCGAGATCGTGGCGGCGCTCCCAACACTCGCTTGTCAAGAGCGTCTGGCCGGCGATGAAATAATTGAGGGCTGAGGCGTAGGCAGTGGAAGCCTTAGACCGCTTTCCGGCGAGGAGGTTGAGCTCGGCCAACTGGTAGCGCTCGCCTTCTGAGGTGATGAGCTCGACTCCACGGTTCAGCTGATTAACGATCTCGAATATGGACTCCTCACGCTTTTCGACTGCAGTGTGCGCAAGGAGCAGTCTCCCTATTCGCAGGTGATCTTGGGCGCGCAATTCTGTCGCGATGGTCGAGTACGCCGCTTCATGGAAGCGGTCGTGCGCAAACCGCCAGAAGCCATCTGAGCGGACTACGAGCTCCTCGCGGAGAGCCTCCCATAATTCTACTTCAGTTTGCTGTTGGCTGGTCTCAAGAACAGCACAAAGAGTGGCGCTATCGGTGCTGTTTCCGATGCAAGCAAATTGCTGGAGCGCTCTTTGCGTCTTAGCTGGAAGCCGATTCAGCTTGCTGACCATGAGGTCTACAACGTTGTCCGTGTAGCCTTTGGCGCGAATGGCTTTGATATCCCATCGCCACCGGCCGCCTCCATGCTCATAAAAAATCAGTCCTTCTTCATCCAGGGCATGGACAAATTGAATCGCGAAAAATGGATTGCCGGCAGTCTTTTCGTATACGAGTTGCCCCAAGGATCGCGCAGATTGCGATTCACAACGAAGAGTATCCCTCAGCAAGTGCGAAAGATCGCTAGAGCTGAGCGGCGCGAGATGGACCTCTTGAATCGCAGCGCCTGCCTGGCGGATTGCGGAGAGCTTCCGCATCAGCGGATGTGCCGCGTCGACTTCATTGTCTCTGTAAGCGCCAACCACTAGCAGATGCGCGAGATCCTGCTGGACCAGCAGGTCCTCCAGAAAGTCGAGTGTTGCCGGATCGAGCCATTGCAAATCGTCGAGAAACAGTGCCAGTGGATGCTCCGGGCGCGCGAAAACGCTGAGAAACCGCCTAAGTGCAAGGTACGCGCGAGTTTTCGCTTCTTGAGCAGGTAAGGCGGTGAGAGGTGGCTGCTCTCCAATGATCAATTTCAATTCCGGTACGAGATCGACCAGGAGTGCCCCGTTTGGGCTCAGTGCGGAATGAAGGTCATCACGCCATTTGCTCAATTCCACTTCAGGCTTACTCAACAGGGGGCGAATAAGGCTCTGAAATGCCTGGGCCAAAGTAGCGAACGGAATATCGCGCTTATATTGGTCAAATTTGCCTGACGCATATAAACCACGGGGGGGCACGAGCCATTTATGGAGTTCGTTGACGACTGCGGATTTGCCAACACCCGGGTGCCCGGAGACAAGAACCAACTCAGGCTTCCCTCCCTGTACGACCCGATCAAACGTTGCAAGAAGGGAGTCGACTTCACGCTCCCTGCCATAGAGTTTCTCCGGAATCAGCAATCGGTCCGAAGAATCGTCCGCGCCAATGGAGAATGGTTCGATGTGACCATGTGTTTGCCATTCATTAAGGCATCGCCGAAGATCGGCCTCGAGGCCCGTAGCGGCCTGATAACGCTCCTCAGCATTCTTTGCGAGGAGTCGCATGATGATGGCGGATAGCATGTCTGGGACTGCACCGCGTTCCGCCGGGGTCAACGGCTGACGTGCGATATGGCAGTGGACCCATTCCAGAGGATCGGCAGCAGTGAATGGGAGCACGCCGGTCAACATTTGATACAAGGTGACACCCAAGGAATAGAGATCGCTTCGGGAGTCAACCGACCGGTTCATGCGCCCGGTCTGTTCAGGAGACATGTAGGCAAATGTGCCGTCAATGAATTCTAGCGGCGCAGGTGCCAGACGTTCGCGTGGGAGCCGGGATGCGATGGCAAAGCCCGTGAGCCAAACGTGACCGAAGTCGTCCACAAATGCGTTCGCCGGCTTGACGTCCTTATGAACGAGGCCCTGTCGATGAACCTGGTCCAGTGCTTGAGCCAAACCGATGGCTATGCGAAGGAAGCGAGTCAGGTCGATCGGTTGACTTTGGTTCCGTTCGATTACTAGATCTAAGGGTTCACCACCCGGGTCCTTAAGGATCAGGACCGTGCGCCCCTGATAGTTAGTCAGCGTCAGAGGCTGCGCAGCCCATGCGGCATCGAGTTCGGTCGCCAACGAAAACTCGTGTTTGAGCTTCCGTACACCCTGGGATGACAGCTGTGCAGCAGCCACCGCCACCGCAAGGATCGGTGTCTCTTTGCCACGCTCTCTGCCGCGATAAAGAGTGAAGTCCGCCCTTTCGCAAAGCGGCTCCAACACGAATGCAGAATCCTCTGCTATTGAGAACTCCCTTGTAGCCATGACCTAGAGCCTATGTTCTTCGAATAGTGGGGAACCGGTTGCGCATCATCGACCGGATGCGTATATCGCGAAAAGCCGGGATCTGCTCTGGCATTTCCGAGAAATACATTATAAGGGACGCACTGGACCGCCTCTCTAACCAAGCCGTTGCTTCAACGACAGGGCAACAAGGCTGCTGAGACTTCGCAATTATGTGCGATTCGAACCCCAATTTGAGGGTAGAGCCGGCGTAAGACTGGATCCGGAGTGACCGAGTGCAGCTTAGACCACTTGTGCGAGAGTGCTGCTCGCTATGCCGGCCAGTTCGCTGAAGAAGAGTCTTATAGAGCCAGACGGGTTCGAATCAGTTTTCCCGCAGGTGGGTATCGGACTCTGAATAGCGCAACACAATTGGCACGGGCTCGGAGTTTTTCAGTAGTCGAAGTGCGGAGACTCCCGCCAAATTTTGGCAAAATTCTCACTGATTTTTACTATCCATTTTTACTATCCACATGCTCAAAATCACCAAAACTGGTGCAAATTTGCCCACGTCTGCGCACGTCTCACAAGGGCCTCGTGACCGTGCTTATATCGATGATATTTATGGATTTATTTCGATTGAAAGAGGGTTAACTGAGGGAAGGCCGCGGGAATTAAGGGTGAAGCTGACGTTCTACCACTGAACTACTCCCGCACTTTAGAATCAATTATTTAAGCCAGTCGAAATCTTATGGTGTCCATTATGGTGTCCAAAGTGATATCAACCTCACCCAGAAACGCAAAGCAGAAAACGGACTGTGGCAATTCTATCCGGTTCAGTGGGACGGGAACAAGCCCGACCCTCGTCTCATCATCATCGGCGGGGAATCAGCCTCATGAAAGGGGGAGGGGCGTACTTTCTTGACTGGCGAGAGGGCGGCAAACGGATACGTAAACAGGTTGGCAAGGCACCGCGTGAGGCGTTAGATGCTTGGCGAAAAGCCACCGGGGTGGCGAATGGCTCGATTCCCGACGATGGGGGCGAGACGATGGATGGAGCTACGGATACGCCGGGCATCTCAGTCGAAGTTGGAATCAAGCGGTACCTAGAGGCCGTGGAGGCTATTGGCTACCCACCTGGCCAACGTGGACGGATCGTAGACTCGTGATCCGCCCAGCAGCGTCGATGGCATCTGTCCGGACTCGCTCATCCTGTACACGGTGGTCGTGCCCGTGATTAGTTAGACTTTCCAGGTCGTTCTCCGCCAAAACGCCCCGATGATCAGACTATCTGCGCGCGCCTCAGACCAAGGATTTCGTGGTGGGGCTTGAGAACACCGCTTCGCGCCCTGGTCGATCCATCCCAAAGGAGGTCATTGGGATGGTAACAATTTGTTAAGACAAGTCTCGAGCGGTGCCAAGAGTCATTCGGCGTGGAGTGTCGTGATTGGGTCGAGGCGCATGGCGCGCAGCGCAGGGAAGTAACTGGCGGCGATGGCGACGGCGGTGAGCACGGCGGTTACGCCGGCGAAGGTGGAGAGATCGTAGGGCGAGACACCGTAAAGCAGGCCGGCCATGAGATGAGAAACAATCAGCGCGCCCACCAGGCCTACGCCGGCGCCGGCGGCGGCCAGAGTGAGGCCCTCAAGTAAAACCATCTTGAGGATATTGCGCCTTTGCGCGCCCAGCGCGAGGCGAATGGCGATTTCGCGCGATTGCTCATTGACCAGGAAGGAGATGGTTCCATAGATTCCCAGTCCGGCGAGCAGCAGGGCAGTTGCGGCAAACAGTGCAACCATTTCCATGGAGAATCGGCGCACGGAAAGCGAAGAGGAGAGAACGTCGTCCAGGGTCTCCGCGCGGAAGACGGGAAGCTCCGCATCGACGGACTGGATTTGCGTGCGCACCTCGGCGGAGATGGCGGCGGGATCGACCTGTCCACGCAGGTAAAACGCAAGAAACTTGGCGGGACGCTGGTAGATGTCGAGGTAGATCTGCGGAATGCCGGCGTCCGCGAGAGATTCTGTGCGTGCATCGGCAATGACGCCGACAATGGTGGTCCAGTCCTGCCTGGCAGGGCCCAAACGACCCAACAAACGGACTCGCTTGCCGACCGGATCCTCGCCCTTCCCATCTTTGCCGGGCCAGTACATGCGGGCCGCGGCCTGGTTGATGACTGCGACCAAGGGCGTGTCTTCAAGGTCCTGGTCGACGAAGAGGCGTCCACGCAAAAGAGTCATGCCCAGCAGGTGGAAGTATTCGGGCGAGACGATCGATGCATCGATCACCGGAGGCTGGCTGATCTGCACTTCCTGGCCCTCGCGAAACAATGGAACCGCTCTGCGATCGCCCTGGCTATGGCCAAGGGGAATGGCTGCCCGATCACTGACGGCGGTTTCTTCCACGCCCGGAATCGTCCGGTTGCGGCGGAGAACTTCGCGCAGCAACACGGCTTCCTGCGTGGCGGTGCGGTAAATGTCGGTACTGGGATCGTTAGGATTCGGCAGCGAGGTCTCGACTGCCACGACCCGAGAGGGATTGAAGCCGAGTTGCACCTTGAACAAGTCCCAGAAGCTACGCAGCAGAAGGCCGGCGGCGATCATCAGGACCAGGGAGAGGGCTAATTCACCTATGACCAGGGCATGGCGCAAGCGCGAGCGCCGCCGGGAACCGTTGGAGCCACGACCTTCCTGCCGGAGCGTCGCCGTCAAATCAAAGCGGCTGGTGAGCCACGCGGGGGCAAGTCCGAAGATGGTTCCGGCTGCGACGGAGACGATGATGGCAAACGCCAGCACGCCCCAGTTGACGGATATGTCATTGAGGCGCGGCAGGCTTTCCGGAACAAATTGCAACAGGAATTTCCGGGCGCAGAAGAGAACCGCGAAACCTGTGATGCCGCCGAGCACGAAGAGTAACAAGCTCTCGGTGAGGAGCTGACGAATCAGGCGCATTCTGGCGGCTCCCAATGCCTGGCGAACCGCCATCTCGCGTCCTCGCGCGCTGGCGCGTGCAAGCAGCAGATTGGCGACGTTGACGCAGCTGATCAGCAGGACCAGGCCCACCGCGCCGAACAGCAGAATGAGCGATTGGCGAACGTTGCCGACAAGGGTCTCCGCCAGGGGAGTGAGGTGGACAGTCCACGCGCCTTGCGGCGGATAATCCGCCGGATATTGCTTCTTCAGCGATGCAACCAGGGCATCGAGGCGCCCCTGCGCGGCCTCAGGCGAGAGACCAGGCTGAAGGCGCGCGATGGTCGCGAAGGGGAAACGCGTGCCGCGCATCGGCGGCGGGGCGGGGTCTCCGTAGAATCCGGCCGCCGCCCACAAATCGGTACTGCGCTCCAGGCCGTGGTTTGGCCCTGGTCGCGAAAGCCGGCGGGCATGACTCCGACAACGTGATAGGACATCGTTGTCGAGGCGCACACTCTTGCCGAGAATGTGCGGGTCGGCGCCAAATGCGCGCTTCCAGAGCCCATCGCTAATGACGACTTCAGGGAGGAAGCCGGGTGTGGCGTCGTGCGGATCCCAGGTGCGGCCCAACTGCGCGTCGACGCCAAGCACCGCGAAGTAGCCCGGGCTGACCGACTTTGAGGCGATGCTCGCGGGCTGGGTGTTGCCGGTGAGATTGTTGGTGCCGAAGAAGGATAGGGACACATATTGGAAGATTCCCGAGTTCTGAAGGTCTCTCAACTCAGGGATGGAGAGGCCGATGTCGTGCGCGCTTCACGCCGGGAAGGTTGGCTTCAATCCGCACCAGTTCGCTGGGGTGGGGGTAGGGCAAAGGATGCAGCAGGGTTGCGTCGATGACGCTGTAGATGGCGGTGGTGGCTCCGACGCCGAGGGAAATGGTGGCGATGGCAATCAGGCAAAATCCGGGAGACCGGCGCAGCATTCGAAAAGCGTAGCGGATATCGAACAGAAGATTTTCAGCAAGCGGAAGACTCTGCTCGGCGTTGTGTTGCTCGCGTACGGCCTGGGCCGCGCCAAGCTTGAGGGCCGCCTGCCTGCGGGCCTCGGCGGGCGACATGCCGGCGTGCAGGTTCTCCTCGGTTTGCAGGGCAAGATGCTGGGCCATCTCTTCCTGGAGGCGTTGGTCGGCGCGACTTCCGGTGGTGAAGTTCGAGAGGCGAATGAAAAAACGGCGCAGGAATCTCATGGCAGGTCCTCTGCTTGGACTTCAAAGAAGCGCGCGATGATGGCCGCGGTCTTGCTTCCAATCGCGGGTCTCGGCGTGCAATTGTTTTCGGCCGGTCGGCGTAAGGCGATAGAAGCGGGCGCGGCGGTTGTTCTCCGATGCACTCCATTGCGAGGCAATCGAGCCTTCATTCTCCAGCTTCGGCAGCAAGGGATAATGGGCGCCCTGGTTGACAGCCAGGACATCTCCGTTAATCTGTTCGATGCGGCGGGCGATGCCCGTAGCGGTGCTGCGGGCCCAGCACATCGAGGGTCTTGAGGTCCATGAGCGCAAGCGTTCCTCGCAAAACGTCGGTCTTTTCCTTCATGAGAGGGACCAACCTTTAGGTTTCCTACAGGGATGATGGCATGATTCCTTTTGGAAAGCAACAGGAGATTTTGCGCGATCCTTGGGCGTCAAGTCCAGTCGAGTTGTCCAACTTTAAATCCTTCGAACCTCTGCTCGAGTTGATCGAGTCCGTCAGCCGTTCCTTCAGCCACTCGTCGCGGCGCCGGCCTCACGAGCGAGCACCATCGAAAGAACCCGCTGCGAGAGCGACGCCGGTACCGCCTTGGACCAGATCGGCTTCGTCCGGTTCGGGGTACCGTTCGGAGCGTTCCCAGAACAGCTTGATCGGATCTTCAGACATGGTTCTTAGCACTCTCACTACCGCATGATCGATAACGCAATCGGGCGCAAAAAAATAGTTGAGAAATCGGAGTTTTTCAGGTTATGCTTTCGGCTGCCTTGGGTATCAATGTTCCCGAGTGCAGGACCACGCAGGAGCAAGACAAAGCAGTTCTCTTCTCGACAGCTCGCGTAAATACTCCACTTGGAGCTCATCGATATGGCTACAGGAAATGTTTTGCCCGGGACCGTTCGCGGTCGCGTTCGGACTCATTCTTTGCCGCCAGCCGGATTCGATCCGCGCACTGCACCGCCGCAGGAATTGAGGCGCTACGGCCTGCCGCAGCGACCCGATGCGTCCCTCCGCCCACAACTGGCGGCCCTCTGGGACAAGATTTTCTCGCGCCAGCTCACCTACATCGTGCCCACGTTTCGACCCCTTGAGGAACTGCTGGCCGGCATAAAGTCCCGGGGCCCTTTGCGCCCGGAGATAACGACTGTCACCCACCCATTCTGGTCAGGCTGCGTCGTGCACGCCACTTCCGGTCAGGCGTTCACCTGGGTGCTGGGTCAGTGGAATGTCCCGGATGTCCAGCCCCCACCAACAACCACCGGCCAGGGCACATGGTACTCGTTCGCCTGGATCGGTATCGATGGAAACTCCGACGTCACCCAGATCGGCACGATTCAGTACGTAACGTCGGATGGGCACGGTAAGGTCAGCAGGAGCTGCTATGCCGTCTATGAATGGTTCCCAAACGACTGGACGGCGATCAATAACTTCCCGGTCAACTTCGGAGACACCTTGATCGGCTTGATTTGCCTCGAGTCCACGACCGACGCATGGGCGAACCTGGTGAACGTGACCACGGGTGTCCACGTGTCATTCTCTTTCTCCGCTCCAAGTCCCACTACTTCGCTGGAAAATCAGATCGAGTGGGTAATGGAACACCCAGGGGTGACCGGCGAGTCTCCGCAACTGCCAAACTTCGGCGACATTTATTTCGATTCCGCCATGGGTGGCCGTGGTCTCGACTTTCTCGCTGACGCCGGTACCGACACGGTGATCAACATGGTGGAGAACAACGTAACGGTCGCGACCACAACCGTTGAGACACCGACGCTTATCAAAATAGCGTACACCGGCAATTGACCAGCTGACAGTTCTGACAGATTTCTGAATGCTACCGCGTTTTCAGGACCGATTCTCTGAACAAGGCTCAACCCCTGCTCAACGAGTGCATTGGATGCAACAATTAAGAAAAGCCATGCCTCACCGGCTCAATTTAGAAACGAGACCAAGTATGCTTCCCTCTTGGGGTGAACGAGGCTGTCGCATCCTTACCTAAGCAGAGGTCCTATTAGTGAAGCAGAGTTTCGCCGCAATGATCCTCGGCGGTACCGGACAAGTCGGCGGTGCAGCCGTCGCGGAACTGCTAGCGGCTTCGGAATGCCGGGAAGTGGTGATGGTCACCAGAAAGCCCATTGCGGCGCGATCGCGGGTGCGCAACGTCGTTTTTGATACCGGCGCTGCGGACTTTGCGGAGCGCACTGCCGCCCTTGCCCGCGAGGTCTTAAGCCAAGGTCCCGTCAGCGCCGTCAGCTGCGTGGGTGTCGGTTCTGGATCGATGCGCTGGAGCGAAGAAGAACTGAAGCGGCTTGAACTCGGCGTCGTCGGTGCCTTTGCACGTGGTAGCCACGACGCCGGAATCGCCCAGTTTTGCCTGCTTTCTGCGGCAGGGAGCACGGCCCGAAGCCGGTTTCGCTATGTCCGCGTAATGGGCATGAAGGAAGACACCGTTCGCAACATCGGTTTTACCCGACTCGCCATCTTTCGCCCCGGCATCATTGTCGGCAACGCTCATACCCCGGCCTGGGTCGGCTGGTTGGGTAGCCTCGTGCCTGGGCGGTTTGGCAATATTGATCAGCGAATTCTCGGTCGCGCAATCGCCGCAGAGATCGCGTTGCACAGTCGAGCGGCTGGTGAAGTGACCCGCGAAAATGCAGCAATGAAAAGACTCGCCGCGCAGTTCAATAGCGTGCCTTAGGAATTTTTGCATGGTGCGCATCGGCCCGTTACCGTCCCCTCAGACAACCCTACAAAAGAGCGTTTCCGTTACCGATCAAGCTACCGTCAAGTTAAGCGCGCTTATCGTGTGGTTTGTCTCTGTTATCGGCAATTGATGGAGGACTCTCCGGCATTTACAGTGATCGTTGGATCTGCTCTTGAACATGCCTTGACCTTCTACAGGTAGCGGTGTATATGTAGAAGGCATAGGCATGAAGACAGACGACAGATTCGACCTCCCGCAAGGCACCCTGGACCTCCTCATCCTCCGCGTCATCGCTCTTGGCCCGATCCACGGCTACGCTATCGCACAGAGACTCCAGCAGATGTCGCGGGAAGCGTTGCAGGTGCAGCAGGGCTCGCTCTATCCTGCCCTCCATCGCCTCGAGTATAAGAAGTTCCTCTCCTCCGACTGGAAGCCGACCGAAACGGGCCGCGATGCCAAGTTCTACGAACTCACCGAAAAAGGGCGCGCTCATCTGAAATCCGAATCTGAGAGTTGGAAGCGCCTAACTGATGTCGTTGGACTCATTCTCAAGGGCACACTGGAGGGAATCTCATGAGCTGGTTGCAGCGCCTTTTTGCCTGCAAGCGTATGGAGAACGATCTCGACCGCGAGCTGCGCTTCCACTTTGAATCGCAGGTGGCCGACAAAATGCGCTCTGGCATTTCAGAGAGCGAGGCACGTCGTCTCACTCGTCTCGAGTTTGGCGGCATCGAGCAGATCAAAGAAGACTGTCGAGAAAGCCGTGGGACTCTGTGGCTCGAATCGATTGTGCAGGACCTCCGCTACGGTCTGCGTCAGCTCCGCAAATCGCCCGGATTTACACTCACGGTTATCGTCACGCTCGCGCTCGGCATAGGCGCCAACACTTCCATTTTCACGCTTGTTCACAGTATTCTTCGAGCGCTCTCTCCCCGTAAGTGACCCGTCGCGACTCTATCGGGTCGGCGATCAGGGTACTTGCTGCTACTTCGACGGATTCGAAAGCGACAACGGCGACTTCGACCTCTTCCCCTACGACCTCTACCTTGAGCTTCAGCATTCCTCGCCAGAGTTCGAGCAGCTTGCGGCATTGGAGGCGGGAGGGTCCTCCTTGAGTGTGCGCAGCGGATCGTCTCCGGCAAAGCCGTTGCGCTCGGAATTCGTCTCCGGGAATTACTTCGCCACACTTGGCATAGGCACTTATGCGGGCAGACCGCTTATACAAAGCGACGACAAGTCCGGTGCTGCATCGGTTCTGGTGCTCAGCTATCCAGCCTGGCAATCGGATTTCGCTGGCGATCCACGCATCGTAGGCTCCACGGTCTATGTTCAGACCCATCCTTTCACGGTGGTCGGGATCGCGCCTGCGGGGTTCTTTGGCGATCGCATCATTGAGCGCCCTCCCGACTTCTGGATGCCTCTCGCCAGTGAGCCCATCATCGAAGGTGCAGGTACCTCCCTGTGGCCTCAGGGTGACGAAGATACTGCGTGGCTGTATCTCCTCGGCCGGCCGACACCGCAAACAAACATCACGGCCCTGCAGGCCAAGCTGTCTGTGGAGTTGCGCCAATGGATGTCCGTGCACAGCGCCTACACGGCTCACGGTGGCGCAGCTCTGATCCCTCGCCAGCACGTCGTTCTTGTCCCCGGAGGAGGGGGCATCCAGAGATTGCAGCAGCAAACCGGCAAGGGCTTGCGAATGCTCATGATTCTCTCCAGTGTTGTACTGCTCATCGCTTGCGCAAACGTCGCCAATCTACTGCTGGCACGCAGCGTCATAATGCGCGCGGAGCTGTCCGTGCGCATGGCGCTGGGAGCGGCGAGAGCTAGAATTGTCCGCCAGATTCTCACCCAGAGTGTGCTGCTCGGTCTCATCGGTGGAGCAGCCGGTGTGGCAGTTGCATACTCTCTCTCGCACATCATTCTCGCGCTTGCGTTTCCACAGGCGCTCAATATGCCCGTTCAAGCCAGTCCCTCTCTGTCCGTGCTTGGACTTGCATTTCTGGTGTCGTTGCTCACAGGCATCATCTTTGGCGCTACGCCGGCCTGGCTATCGTCTCAAGCAAAAGCGGCGGAGGCGTTGCATGGTGTCAACCGCAGCGCCGGTAACCGCTCGTCCTTTCCGCAGAAAGCCCTGGTCGTGCTTCAAGTGGGCCTGTCGGTTGTCTTGTTATCGGCAGCTTTTCTCATGGCCCGGTCACTTTCCAACCTCGAGCATCAAAACTTCGGCATCGAGACGGCCAATCATTACGTCCTGCGATTCGATCCGCAAGGTGCCGGCTACACGCTCGAACGTCTTCCCGCGCTTTACAGTCAGATCGGAGACCGTTTCTCCGCTTTGCCCTTCGTGAAAAACGTGAGCCTTGCGCGCTACACCCCGCTGGATGGCAACGCGTGGGGAACCTGCATCGTCCAGCAGGGCCATCCCGCACCTGGCCCCGGCGACAAGTGCTTTTCCTCATGGGTCCGCGTCAGCACCCGCTTTCTCCAATCCATCGGAGTTCCGATTGTGCAAGGGCGTAACTTCTCAGCGCAAGACTCGCAGACCTCAACCCCGGTGGTACTCGTCAATCAGTCCTTTGCCCGGCAATTCTTCCCCAACCAGGATCCCATCGGTAAGCATTTCGGCCTTGTCTCCCCGAAAAACTCTGGAGCTTTCGAAATCGCAGGGGTCTTTGCCGACTTCAAAATGAACGATCCCCGCAGTGAAGTCACACCGCTCTTTCTGCGGCCGCTATCCCAGCAGTACCTTGGCTATACCGACCCTGAAGCGATCTCGTCTGAAAAGAGTTCCATGTTCGTCGGCTCCATCATCATCCAGTTCGCCAACCCGCGGCAGAACGCCGAGGCCATGATTCGCCAAGCCCTTGCGGAAATCGATCCGAATCTCACCATCTTCTATTTCTCTTCCTATGATTCCCAGGTTGCTAGAAACTTCAATCAGGACCGCCTGTTCGCGCGGCTCACGAGTCTTTTCGGCGTCCTCGCGCTGACGCTAGCCTCCGTAGGGCTTTACGGTGTGGTCTCATTCTTCGTGGCTCGACGGACGAGCGAGATTGGAATTCGTATGGCGATGGGCGCTACGCGCGCCAGCGTTGTCTCGATGGTTCTGTGCGGCGCGGCATGGCAGGTCCTGGTTGGCACTGCTCTGGGCATCCCCGCTGCGCTTTACGCGGGGCATCTTATTTCCAGCATGCTTTACAGGGTTAGCGGGTACGATCCACTGGCATATTTTGGCGGAACGATTGTCCTCGGATTTTGTGCCGCAATCGCCGGATTCATTCCTGCGCGCCGCGCTGCTTCGATCGATCCGATGCTCGCTCTGAGGGAAGAGTAAATTGAACGGCAGAGCAAGGAGCAAGCCCTGAGACAAAAGAACCTTCTCGACTGATTATCAACTTTCATTGGCGTTAATCGCCATAACTCATTCACCGAAGGCCGGTAGGTCTCCAATTTCGGAGGGCTGCACCTTCGGATGAAATTCACTCTTGAGGTAAAGAAGCGTCTTCCCGTTAACCGTTACCTTCATGAAATGGCCGTGGTACTGCTCTCCACTAGGCTTCACGAGATTGGGGAAAAAGCAGCGGTGTGAGGTTGTTGTCATCCGCCCCGAGGAATTTGTCTTGGCCATTGCCAAAGCTGCCGCCTGTGTTTCCGCCTGCGTCCAGGTGATCGCAATGAAATCGGCCGGGGGAAGCGAAGGCACGACTGCTTCGGACGGGGCAGAGGCAGTGAGCTTGAGGTCTACAGCCGTTGTCGACTGGCAGGAGGTGCACTGAACAGTTTTCTTGCTAGCGGCGGACTTTCTCGGCATCCTGCCCGGCATTCTGAACAATCAAGGCTGCGTTGGCCGCGACGGGTGTCGTATGCGGCGTCTTCAACCAGGCCTCGAGTTGACTCAGCAATTCGACGCCATTCGGTGTGCCCCAGCCTGTGCAGAGATCGTAACCCTTCTGTGCACTGTACCCTTTCGTGGCAGTGCTGTTGTTGTTGCCAACGGGAGTGAAGGCCCCGATGACCGGGGCGCCGTCGCTGTCATAGGTGAACTCGCGCCCTCCGACGATGTCGCGGAAGGCAGCTGTGGTTCCATTGGCGTAGACAAAATCATTGAAGAAGAAAGCTGCAACCTGGCCGTTCAAGGCCGTGCTGAGAGCTTCGCGCACACAGGCCATCAACGCGGCCCACATTGGAGCGGAGGCGCTGGTGCCGCCTACCGGTGCGATCGCGTAGGACGAGCCCGGCGGCTGGCTGACCAAATACCCGGTGCTGGATCCCGCGTTGCCGGCGACATCCGGCACCATGCGTCCGGAAGCGGGCGGCGTGTTCGAGGACTGAAGATGGATACCGGCCGCGGTTTGGTAGCTGGGAACCGTTGGATAACGATCACTGACACCACTACCGGTCGCGCCGCCGACATAATATTTACCTTTTTGCATACTGCTCGACTGTCCGGTTTGGAACTCGCCTTCCAGTAACTGCCCTAGTTCATTCCAAACCACCTCCTGCGAGATGGCACCGTTCGAGGCATAAAGCTGAGTGCCGCCGACAGCCGTTGCATAGGGGCTTGTGGCTGGATACGAGGCGTGGGCCGTCGTCGAATAGACGGTAATCTCGTCGCCGTTTGGTAGAGCGCCGCGTAGACTGCTGGATCCTTGATCTCCGGTCGAGACGAAGATGGGCAGCCCGATCGCGGTGCCATCCCGGAAGGCTTCATCGACAGCTGTGTTCAGCATCGGCCACGCAGGATCACCGGTGGAGCCACGCAGATCCTCATCTATGTCATAGCTGATGGAGAGCGCCGCATAGTCGTCGTTGTGAATCGCCTGGTCAATCGCGTTGACATAACCGTTAGCTGTCCATGGGGCAAAGAAGACATCCATGGTCGCCTTCGGGGCCATCGCGCCGACGACCTCGATATCGAGATAGACTTCACTGGTGATATCAGGATCAACCTGGATTTTGGTATTTAAGATGGAGATGCCATTGACGGTCGGCGGCGTCGCCAGCCCTATATTTTTTGTGAAGTAATCATTGAGGACCGACGGGTCGAATCCGCCGCCGAACTCCAGAATGGCCACACGCTGACCCTCTCCCTGCGTGGGCGGGAAGTTATAAAGCTTCGCGACCTCGTTGGGGTAGAACGAGCCCGGGAACTGTTGTTTGGGATCTGACTTGGCCGCCGCTTTTCTGCCGACTGTCCTGGTGCTGTGGCGAACGACAACGGGCATATCGTTTAAGCCAAACACACCGGTGATGATGGGCGCGAGGCTCTCTGGCACCTGAATATCATGTTCAGGACAACGAAACTGGGTCTTGGTTCTGGCGTGCTCATAAACTGAGAGCTTTACTCCGAATGCATGTTGCATCGCACCGGCGGAGCCGATAAGATGCACCTGCCTGGTCGCAAGATCAAAGCGTGTGACGGTTAGCTTGTTTTTTACGGCCCAGCCCTGAACCGCGGCGACATCCTGCTGCGCGGCGCCATATCGATCGGCCAGGATTTGACGGGTGATGCCGTGGGCGCGCTTGCCGGCGACAAACTCATCCAGCGAGGGCAAACCCTCCTCAGACTTACGCCGCAACTTGACAGTAACCGCGATGGGCTCAACATCGTTCACCGAACCGATGCGCTTGTGGTTATTTACGGGGATGGAGCCCTTAAGGGAAACGAACGTGTCAGCCATGTTGTTCTCCCAAAGACCTGTAAGTAGTGAGAAGCGGTGAGGCAATATTTCACGATTGGATTGGGCCCGGGGGAAGAGAACGAATTCGCCGAATTCGTGCTTCCTCTTTATACCATCGGTTTTGTTAGCCACGCAAAACGCAGGCGATGAGTACCGAGTCGGCTAGCCTCTAGTTATTACTTTCTAAATTACGATTTCAGAATTTGCCTCGACGTCAGCAGTTTCCTTCCCCAACACTCGAAGCGGAGGCAGAGGCATTGGTGGGCCTGGTGATCGAGCTTCGAAAAGGCGGAAGATCAGGATGCCGACTCCATTTCGTAGTGAGGTAGGCAATACGGCGCCCGGTCTTCGACAGGTGGGTACGACCACCCCGTGTTCTGCATCCTTACCCGCGGCCCGCTTTTACGCCAACCATCCTTCATAAGAGCCGTATGCGTAGAAGCGCACGTACGGATCTGTCCGGGGGGCGCTCAGTGATGAGCGTCCCTACCGGGTCAATTACGAAGTAGTACACAATCCTGTTGCCGGAGCCGCTACTGAGGGGCTGGCGGCAAAGTGACGGGAATCGAGCAGAACGATGCCATTCGTCCGTCGGCGATCGGGAACCAATAGGACGCGATCTGCGTAGGTGACAGGATGAGATCAGCCTGTTGCGCCGCGGGCGCGGCTCTCCTAGCCTGCAATATCGCTGGATTTGCCGAGACAAAGACCCCCTGCAGCCAAACTGTCAGCTATCCTCTGCAATCCAGGGCGGTGCTGATGATTGATTCGAGGCCCGCAGGACTTCACATCGTTGGCACCGACCAGGTCGCGATTCATGTTTCTTGCTCGGCGAGCAGCGACGAAACCGCCACGAACGTCGCTTTTCATTTTTCGCCGACAGCGAATGGTGGCAAATTGTCTATCGAGGGCCCTCATCTCCAACACGGCAACAACGGCCTTGATGTCAAGATTGAGGTTCCCAGGAGAACAAACCTGAGCATTCGCATGTTTGCGGGCCAGGTCACGGTGGAAGAGGTCAAGGGCGATAAGGATATCGAAGTCGGAGCGGGGCAGATCACAATCTCCTCCATTCACGAGGGGGACTACCGCAACGTGGACGCTTCCGTCAGCGTGGGCGAAGTCCAGGCACGGGCCTTCGGTACCGACAAAGGCGGCTTCTTCCGGAGCTTCAGCAGGAAGAATGCAAATGGAGACTACCGGCTGCAGGCGCATGTGACGACTGGACAAATCGAACTGCTGGGAAATGCAGAGCAAAAAGGCCAGGCAGCCAAACCTGATTGAGTCCTGGGGACATCCCGCACTGAGACGGGCTTTGCTCGAAGTCGTGAGCGAATCACCCTCGATGAGGAAGTAACTCCCAAACGTCACATCGGGGGTAGGTCCGGATCGCCCACTATCCACCCGGAACTTGGAATCGTGGCGGACCGGCCCGCCGATCATATGGGCTGTTGGCTACAAATGTGAAAGAAGAGCGGTGATTGCCGCTTGCCCGCAATCTAAATGCTTTTCACCCGCTTTCGATTGCGCAGCGCTTTTGGCCGTGCAACGATGATCCATCATGCTTCCCAATGCTCGATCAGGCATTGCGGCTGTTCTGCTTGTTGTCGCATGTCTCGTGTGTGCGCGGGCCCAGGTCGTGGACTTTCAGAGTGAACGCGCCCCCATGGTCGAAATCCATGACCTCTGGCGCTTCCACACCGGCGACCATCCCCGCTGGTCCGATCCCGACTTCGACGATTCCTCCTGGAGCCTGCTGCGCTCCGACCAGCCCTGGGATGGGCAGGGCTACCCCGGTTATCGCGGCTTCGCATGGTACCGATTTCAAATCGTCCTGCCCGCGAATCACCCGCCCCTGGCGCTGTTCATTCCCGCGATCTATGGAAACTACCAAGTATTTGCCGGTGGCCGATTGATTGAGCAACTCGGCGGATTGCCGCCTGAAGACAGGTTGACATTTAGTTTTACTGTTGGAAGCGAACGTCTCATACCCCTCCCCAGCGATCTAACCCCCGCGGGCGGCCCGCTCTCCATCGCCATCCGCGTTTGGATAAATCCGCGGGTGCCAAAGAACGCCTTGGGAGGAGGACCCCAGGCAGCCATTCGCATCGGCGACACCGGACTGCTGGACAAGTGGAAGACCCTCCAGATCAGAAGTGGATTCTGGTCTCTCTTTGCCACCAATATTCTGCTGCTCGTCTATCTCATGGCCGGCGGTGCGGGACTCGGCCTTTTCCTCTTGCGCCCCACGGAGCGCGAGTATCTGTGGTTCGCTGCGTCCGAACTCGCCAATGCTGCGTTTGGCGCCTTGTGGATCTACGAGGCGTTCCATGCCGTCGATTTGCGACTTTTCTGGGCGCTGTCGGATTGCCTGCAGGCTGCCTCTTCCGTCTGCTTCCTGTTTTTTCTTGTTGCTTTGCTGAAGCAGCGCAGGAGCTGGATCTACTGGATCGCGTTGGCATCCGCCTTGGTGGCTCCTTTCCCGGCCCTTATAAGCATCGGTAGCGTCGATGTTGCGTTGATCACCAGCGCCGCTGTCGCCCTCGCCGTGTTGCCTTACCTGGTGTGCGTGCTCCTGCTCCTCTTCTTCGCCGCCCGGCGAGGCAGCCTGGATGCACACCTGCTCCTCGGTCCCGTCGGTCTGTCGTTCGGATTGGGCGTCGTTGAAAGGCTCCTGTGGGCCGCACATTTTGCCGGGTACACCGCGCTTGAGGCGTTTCGTCAGCGGCTCGAACAGCCTTTCACCTGGCCGTTTCCCGCCTCGTCCCAGAACGTCGCCGACTTCCTGATGCAGCTCTCCATCCTTGCCATCCTCGTTCTTCGTTTCGCCCGCACCCGCCGTGACGAAGAGCGCATGTTCTCCGAACTTGAAGCCGCCCGCGCCGTCCAGCAAGTCCTCATCCCTGAAGAAATCCCTGCCATCCCCGGCCTCACCCTCGAGTGCGTCTACAAGCCCGCCGGCCAGGTCGGCGGCGACTTCTTCCAGATCCTTCCCACACCCAACAACGGCGCCCTGATCGTCATTGGCGACGTCAGCGGCAAAGGCATGCCCGCCGCCATGGCCGTCTCGTTATTAGTAGGCACAGTCCGCACCCTGGCCCACTACACCCAGAACCCCGGCGAAATCCTCACCGCCATGAACCAGCGCATGCTCGGCCGCAGCAGCGGGTTTACAACCTGCCTGGTTCTCCGCTGCGACGCGGACGGGAAGCTGACGATCGCGAATGCTGGGCACATTGCGCCGTATGTTGGGGGCAAAGAATTGCCGCTGGAAAATGGCTTGCCGCTGGGCCTTGCCGCCGACACAACCTACGCCGAACGCTCCTTCCATCTCGCACCGGGCCGCCAGCTCACCCTGCTAACAGACGGCGTGGTCGAATCCAGAGATCAGGCCGGCGCGCTGCTTGGATTTGAGCGATCGGCTGCGCTCAGCATCCAACCGGCAAAAGCCATCGCTTGCGCAGCACAGGAATTTGGACAGGACGATGACATTACTGTTCTGACCTTATCCTATGCAGGCGTTCCAGCCTCTGCTTAAGGCCCTCGCACCCAGCTAGATCGATCGGGAAGTCGGCATGGAAGATCGAATCTTTGGAGTTCCAGGCGAGTCACCGAGCACACTTCCCCTACTCAGTTTGCAGCAATCTCAAAATGGCCAGCGGGGCGAAAAATGAGAAAGGGAAGGTTGGCCCACTGTAACCGCAACGAGAATTCAGATGTCCGCAGTAGGTTGTCGAAGACAGGGCAGTTTTTTAGTGTCCGGTCAAGTAACGGCAAGGCAGAACTGTGCTAGGGTGGGCCAATGTCTCGATCAGAAAACATAGCTGTAGTAGAAAATTATTTGAATGGACTCTTGCGCAAAGACCTATCGTCTGTGCCGTTCGCGCCTGGCGTAACGTTTGAAGGGCCATTGATGCCTAATCTGGCGGGCCGCGAGACGATAGTGGGCTTCCTCACTAGCATTCTTCCGTTGATCAAGGGTATAGAGATAAAACAACACATTGTCGACGGCGATTATGTCGCGACCGTTTTCGACATGGAAACGGTCAACGGCGTGGATCATGTTGTCGATCTGTGCCTTGTTGTCGGTGGAGAATTGACAGAGATTCGCGCATTCTATTATCCAAGCCAAGGTCCTCGGTAAGCCACGATGCTATCGGGAAGTAACCCCTGAAATTGTCCGCCGCAGTCACTTCCGCATCGCCCACAATTCGGGAGCCGGACCAGGTGTGCAAGGGAATTCGCGGCGGAAGCGCCGCCGCAGCTCAACTGCCTACGGAGCGCTATGACCGGCACACTGTAGCACGCCCAGATAGGCGCTCCACGGACCGACCAGGCCACGATACTGGTGGGCCATCACGCGGGAAAGTTGATGCAGATGAGTGAGGTCATGAACGGCCCATGTCGCCAGAAGTTCTGATAGCGTTACCACTCCCAATGCTGGATGCTTTCCTCGTCGCGTCAAGTCATCCTGATGTAAATTCAGTGCATGCAACGCTGCTAGATTCTCCCTGCGCAGACGGGCGAAATCGTCCAGGAGTTGCTCCAGCGACTTGTCTTGGCTCTCTTTCAACTGCGCGAAGCGATCAAAGGGTTCAAAGGTCCGCGCTTCGCCGTTCTCCAGCACGATCCGCACCCGCGGCATCCAGTCGCTGCGCTCCGCGAAGACCAAGTGGCCCATAATTTCGAACGCACTCCAGGTATCTTCTCCTTCGTTGCCGCGCACCCAGATACTGGGCAACCCGCGCAACAGCGCATTCAGGGTTGCGGGAGTGCGGGTGAGAACAGCGACGGTTTCGGCCAAGTTGAATTCCGTCAAGCTTGCCATGCCTACATAATGGACGTCTGGCGCTTTGGACTCAAGCAAGGAGTTGAGTCGCCTGAAAACTCCTAACCATTCAGCGTTACCATCTCTGATGACCTAGCAATAGTTCCGAGTGACGCCAAACCGGACAATGGGCGAAAACTGGATTACTTCCGACTTGCCCACAATTCTCTAACCACGGCGTCTATACTCGCAGGTCATGCGACAGATCACTCAATACCTCGTTCTGCTTTGCCTGGTGTTCGAGGCACCCACGATCTGTCAGTGCCAGAGCAGAATCCCTTCGCAGGACATGAGTGGTCAAGCGAAGTCCGACCGTGTCTCAGGGCAAGACTCGTTCCAGGATGACCCTTAGGCGAAGCACGTCGACAACTCCCCCGCCTCTCCCGGCAGTTCAGTTACTCTGACGGGGATTTTGCTGGTTGACGATTTCCGATGTGATGAATGGCCCGCCGATGTGCCTGAAGATAAGGTGATGTGCCGGGAAGGAGGCTTATCGCAATGGGGATTCATTACTGCCACGAAGCAATACACTGTCAGGGGAATTAATAGCGAACTCAGGAAATACGAACGCCAAAGAGTCACGGTAACCGGAACAGTGACGGCAGCGACCGGTGATTTTCCTGCCGAAAAACTTAAGGCGCAATCGATTGCTTTGAGCGAGGTGGACGCAAACCCAATACGAGAATTAATTGAGCAATTGAGATCGAATCCGTGGACCGAGCCTGTGAATATATCCAACCCGACTCTGTGGGAATTTAACTTCACGCCGCCAATGATTCAGATTCTTCAGGTCGGACCGGCTGCTCAGGACGTGTTGCTGGAATACATAAGTGATCCTCAGATCAAAGATCAAATCATCATTCTCTTAGGCGGAGTCGGTAACGGAAATGCAGTCGAACCGATCATCGAGGCGATGGCCACTCCGCATGAGGCGCACGGGAGCGCCTATGCCCGCAAGGTTAATCTTGCAGCCAACCTTTCTCTCACCAATATCACTGTTGGCGACGTGATCTGGCACCACGGCGGCGGAATTAAGATTGACAGTTGTCCAGACGATCCGAAGTCATGTTGGTCTGCATGGTGGACCGAACACAGCGACACATTCGATATTTCATATACGCCGAAGCGAGGGTACTCGAACTATCCCGATTACGGCATCTATCAGAACCCCGGCGCGTATAGCTCGGAAAGGCTCATTCACAGCCCCAAAGATAATTAGCGGCCGCCGCAGCAAGGCTCCCTGCGATTTTGACCGACGCCCTGAAGCATACTGGTGTGTGACCGCAACCCTGAAGTTACTGAGCAGTAAAGATACCGGGAAATTCATGGTCGCGGGCAATTGACTTCCGATTATGAAGTGGCAGACCGCCGCCTTGAACGACAAGCACGACTCGTTTCCTTCCACGTCTTGGCGATTCCTGACGAACCGGAGATAGGCAAACCTTATCAAGAACCCGGGTGCCACGATTGGCGCACCCGAGACGACAGCCCAGAACAGCAGAGCCAATGCAATTGTGTCCCAGCCACCGTGCAATGGCGCCAGCATGTAACAAGTCTATGCCTGCATCGATCATCGCCCCCCCATTTCGACGCTCCGTGAGTGTTACCGTCAAATAGGAATTAACGGAAAATAGGTCCACTTCACACGAGAACTGGTTGCATAAATGGAGTTTTGAAAGGGCACGGCTTCACAGCTTGGTGAAAAACTCGAAATCGAGGTGAAATGGGGGCGGATTTTTTGATAGAAAACCATCACTCGCATCTCACCGATCGCTCCTAGGGCATCGTGGAGCCATTGTGTTTTTGAACATTGCTCGCAAAATGAGTTTTTCACCAAGCTGTTCAGCCGTGCCGTCAGAGACGCATAGAATCCGGGGCTTTAGCCCCTGAGGGAAAGCTCCCTCGCTCGTCGAGCAACATTTATGCAACCAGTTCGAGAACCACAGCCCCGCGCACCGTTCATAATGGAATGGCATGTCAACACTTGAGAAGGAATCCGCATGATCCGCAATCGCATTTCCTTGTTTCGCACCAGCTTTCTCGTCATCGCCATCGCTACCGTCGTGTCCATGGCACCTGCGCAGACCACCGCAGCCCTGGCGGCAAGGCCTCCGATGGGATGGAACAGCTGGAACCACTTCGCCGAAAAAGTGACGGATGCAGACGTCCGCGCCACCGCCGATGCCTTGGTGTCCAGCGGGATGCGCGACGCGGGCTATATCTACGTCAACGTTGACGACACCTGGGAGGGGCAGCGCGATGCAGCCGGAAATATCCACGCCAACAGCAAATTTCCTGACATGAAGGCGCTCGGCGATTACATTCACTCCAAGGGTTTGAAGTTTGGCATCTACTCCTCTCCCGGACCGAAGACCTGCGCCGGATACGAGGGTAGCTATGGGCACGAAGAGCAGGATGCGATCACGTATGCTTCGTGGGGAGTCGATTTCCTGAAGTACGATCTGTGCGGCCTGCGCGATGTGATGGACATGAAGAGCCCGCAATACGATCGCATCCAGGGAGAGGCGATGATGGAAAATGCGTATGCCAGGATGCACCAGTCGCTGGTGAGGACCGGCCGGCCCATTGTCTACAGCATCTGCCAGTACGGAATGGACTCGGTGTGGGAATGGGGCGCGCAGGTGGGGGGAAACTTGTGGCGAACCACCGATGACATCAGCGACAGCTTCCGCAGTATGGCCCTGATTGGTTTCTCGCAGGCCGGACTGGAGAAGTATGCGGGCCCGGGGCACTGGAACGACCCCGACATGCTGGAGATCGGTAACGGTGGCATGTCGGCCGACGAGTACCGGACGCAGATGAGTTTGTGGGCCATCCTGGCGGCCCCGTTACTCGCCGGAAATGATCTCAGCAAGATGGACGAAACGACCAAAAGCATCCTGATGAATGGGGAAGTGATTGCAGTGGATCAGGACGCGCTGGGCGCGCAGGGCTTCCGCCTGGGCCCCCCGCAAGTGTGGGTACGGGCACTCTCCGGAGGCGCAAAGGCGCTGGCCATCTTCAACTATGAGACAGATGATGTGCCCCAGCCGGTGACGGTTGCGTTCAAAGACCTGGGCTATGCCGGTCCGGTCCATGTGCGCGATCTGTGGGCGCACAAGGACCTCGGCGAAGTGCGCGATTCATTTACCGCGACTCCGCCCAAGGGCGGCGTGGTGATGCTGCGGCTGTGGCAGTGAGAGGAGCAACCGGATGGGGAGACCGAAGGGTCGGCCACGATTCACCCGAAACACTCAACCAGTTGGCACGCCATATCAACAAACTCTGTCCAACTACATACCGAAGTGCTTCAATAGTTGGGATCATGATTGTGCTGCGAGTGTTCCTCGTCATAGTGGCGATCGCTGGTTTCATCGATGCGTCAGTTGCGACGGCGCAATCGTTCAGCCTAACGATCAGCACACCGCACCCGATTATCAGGGTAGGCGATCCACTGCGAATTGATCTGGTTCTGGTCAACATAGCGGATCACGGAATCTGGATACCGCCAGTCACCCTTGATGCAAGATGCGATTATCGAATCCAAGTCGAGGGCAAAACCGGACTCACGACCAGTGAACAGGGTTGTGACGGTTCACACATAATTGGATTTAGTCCGCTGAAGCCAGGAGGAAGCATCGTTGCACACATATCGTTAACAAGGGTTATTGACGTCACTACGATATTCGATTTCTCTGTGCCTGGGGATTATGTAGTTCAGTTGTCCCGCTCGGACCCAGATAATGCAAGGAACGACTACGTTAAGTCCAACAGAATCACAATTAAAGTGCTGCCCACGAACTCCGATCCTGAATCACCGCCAACCCGTCAATGACCCAATTTCGGTGCATTTGTTGATGATGAGTGCTTGCCGATTATGCTGACGGGCCGGGGAAGGGCAAACTGAGTCTAAAAGGTTCGGCGCATCCATTAATCGCTCGGAATCGGATGTGCGCAAGTCTGTTGAGGCGCAACCAACCTCCCTCAACGCGAGTACTCTGGCCGGCCGGGCTGGTCGTTTGGCCGAATCAGGGCCTTTCCCCGCACGAATCTCGCAAGTGGCATCAATATAGATGGGGGACTTCATCCACGTACCACCACCGTGCTAGGCTGTAATCTCTGCCGGGTTCCCCTGTATCTTCGACACGGCACATCTGTTACCGGCAGTGGGTCGGAATTTCTTTCTCTCTTGTTCGGTATTTCATCATGGGTCGAGGCTAAACCGGCGGACTTCGCTGCCTGTGGGTGTCTGCATTTCTCTGTTCTGATCGAAAACATCACTCTTATCAGGTCCGATGGACCTGCTTGATCAGGCACATGACTACTAAGGGTTGGCTTTTGACGACTGCATTGCTTGCGTCCGCAATGCGCCCTGCCGGTCTCATCGCACAGGGTACTCCACCTGTGCCCGGTGCTGTTTGGCAGCCCAAGGGCGTGCAAACTTTGGAGCGTGAAGCCGCTAGAAAACCGCCGGAACCCGTGAACCTGGAACCGGACCATATCTACACGCTCGCAGAGCTGATCGATCTGGCCGAGCAGCACAATCCCGAAACGCGCGTAGCCTGGCAGGAAGCTAAATCCAAAGCCGCAGCGCTGGGCATCGCGCGCAGCGCGCTCTATCCCACGATGACTGCCGTGGCCATCGGAGTTTCGCTTCGCCAGCCTTTGCTCATCGGCGAATTCTTCCACCGCCAGACGGAAGCCATCTTTGAGCCCGAACTCCATGTCGAGTATCTGGTGTTCGATATCGGTGGACGTAGCGGAGAGATTGATGTGGCAAAGGCGAACCTTCTGGCATCTGATTTGGCCTTCAACAATACCCATCGCCAGATCATTGATCAGGTGGCCTCGGCCTACTACCGTCTCCTCAATGCCGAAGGCCAGCACCAGTCGGCCGAAGTGAGCCTCGAAAACGCGAAGACCGTTGAAGAGGACGCGACGGCGCGTCTTGCCAACGGGCTTGCCACCAAACCTGACGAACTGGAGACCTCGGCAGCACGCGCCCAGGCAGAATATGATCTGCAGGCTACCGTTGGAGCAGTCGACGTAGCGCATGGCGATCTGGCTACGGTGATTGGAATTGCGCCTGGCACAGTGTTCAAAGTTGAGGACATCGACGCGCTCAAGTTGCCATCTTCCGTGGCTGACTCGGTCGATCAGGAGATCAACCGGGCATTCAGCCAGCGCCCCGACTTGCTTCAGCAGTTCGCGCGTTTGCGCGCTGCCGATGCTGCAATCAAGCAAGCGAAGTCCACTTACTTTCCCTCTCTCGGTCTCGATGGAGACGGCGGGCTGGCGCGTGGCTACGGCCGGCAGGATCTTTTACCGAGAAGCTATGCACAAGGCGAAGAGTGGACCGCCGCGCTCGAACTCAAATGGACGCTCTTCGATGGCGCGCGCCGCGAATACCGGCTTGCTCAAGCCAACGCCGACAAAAAGGCGGCACAGGCGCAGATCGACGCGCTTCGCGACCAGGTTTCCAACGAAGTGTGGGCAGCCTACTCCAATATGGAGACGGCGCTCCGCCAACAGCAGGCAGCAGCGGCTCTGCTGATAGCGTCGCAGCAATCGTATGAAGCGGCCCACGAAGCTTACGGATATGGCGTTCGCAATCTGCTCGATGTGGTCTCGGCGCAAAAAACCCTGGCCCAGGCCCGGTCAGAGGATGTAACGGCTCGAACACAGTTGCTGCTTCAAATTACCAGCCTCGCCTTTCAAACAGGCGACCTGATTCAGGTCCAGCATTGGAGCCCGGTCCCATGAACTCGAACCTGCAGGACGAAAGGGACAGAAAGCCCGTGAAGCATTTTCAACGATCGTTGATTCTGCCCGCCGTGTTGGTCGCGACGCAACTCGCAGGCTGCAGGCGTTCGCCGACCTTTAACATACTCGGTTCATTCTTCCCGTCCTGGCTCATATGCCTTTTCGCAGGCATCGGCCTTTCCGTAATTGCGAACCGCATCCTCGCCCGATTTGCACTCGACAAGGAGATCCTCTGGCCGGTGGTCGTTTATCCGTGTCTTGTTCTTCTATTCGCCTGCGTGCTTTGGCTCATCGTCTTCAGTTGATTGGAGGAGGAATCATGACTGAATCGCCGCACGATCGCCTTCACATCATCGGCCGCACCATCAGCGTCGGCATCATGGTAAGCGCCGCGATTGTGGCACTCCTGGTGATTCACCAGGTGATCGCAAACCCACGCACTGACGATGCCGAGGTCTTCGCGAACTACATTGGCATGGCGCCGCTGGTCGACGGCCCCATCATGCATCTCTACGTCGCGGACAACCAGCTGGTCAAGGCCGGCGATCCGCTCTTCGACATCGATGCACGCCCCTACGCCTATGCCCTGGCCCACGCTCAATCCGATCAGGTAGCGCTCGAAGGCGCGATTGGTGACGAGCGTCGCCTCATCGCAGGCAAGTCGAGCGCAGTCGACGTCGCAAAATCCAGCTCCCTTAGCGCCGAGGCCAGTCTCGCGCATGCGGGCGCCGCGGTCGAGCAGGCCAAGGCTGATGTCGCCAACGGCCAAGCCTTCGTTCTGCGCTCAAACGCGGAATTCGAGTACGCCTCGAACAACCTGCATCGCATCGAGCCGCTCCTGGCGCGTCAATTCGTTACCGTCGATCAGGTCGACCAGGCGCGCACTTTAGAGGTCTCGCGTTCGCAGGCGGCCAGCCAGGCGAAATCACAACTGGCCTTGGCGGAGGCCGGCCTGCTGGCCGCAGAGGCGCAGTACAAGCAGGCGCAGGCCGTGCTCGTGGAAAGCCATCAACAAGTCGAAGAAGCGTCGCATGACGTGACAACGCTGCGACCGCTGGTGGGTCAGCTTCCCGGAAGGCAGGCGGCCATCGATACGGCAAAGTACAACTTCGACAACTGCCGCATCCTCGCTCCCTTCGACGCGCGCGTGACGAATCTAACCATTTCGCAGGGCGAGTACGCACACGCCGGCCAACACATTTTCACCCTCATCGATAACCGCGTCTGGTGGGTCATCGCCAACTTTCGCGAAACGCAACTGCACAATATTCGGGCCGGAATGCTGGCAGACGTCTATGTCATGTCCCGCCCCAACGTTCACTACAAGGGTGTTGTCGAGAGCATTGGATATGGCGTCACTCCTGACACCGACCTCGTGGGCCGTCTCACTGCTCCCGGGCTTCCGGATGTGCAACGTACTTTGAACTGGGTGCACCTGGCATCCCGTTTTCCGGTGCGCGTCCGCATTCAAGATCCGCCGCCCGGGGTATTCCGCCTCAGCGAATCGGCAGTGGTGATCATCCGCGGCTACGCGCCTCCTGGGCACAGGGAGTAGCCATGGCATCTGAAGTAATTCATCTTCCGCACGCGAAACGCTTCAATGATTGGTTCCCCAACTTCCTTAAGAAGGAGTTGGCGCCTTATCCCGGCCGTGGTGCGCTCGTGGCGCGCATCGTCATCTCTGCCACGCTGACCATGATCATCGTCGAGACCTTTCGCATTCCAGGCGCTTACGTCGGCGCTTTGACGGCATTTTTGTTTTCACGCGAAAACCTTGTCGCCACCGCTCGTTCGGCAATTTTCATGATAGCGGCGTTTCTGATCGGAGCGCTTTTTATACCCATCGGTGCACGTTTTCTGGCTTCCACTCCTGAGACCCATTTTGTCTGGGTGGGTTGCAGTCTGTTTCTCGTTTTCTTTTTGCTGCGCTGCCTGGCCAACTATGGCATAGCGATCGGTTTCGCCATAGTCGTCAGCAATGTTGTAGGCGTTTGGTACCTGCCCGGACCTCCGGAACGCAATGTTGAGTTGACCCTGTGGTTCGTTCTCGCCACGCTCATCGGTGCGCTCGTAACACTGAGCGTTGAGATTGTTTTCCGTGCATTGTGGCATCACGATGAATTGATCGAGGGCATTGATACGCGTCTAGCTCTGATTGAAGATCTTATGGCGTGTTACGGGAAATACCGGCCAGTTGCGCCGGCGACGCAAGCTGGTCTGGCACAGTTCGCCATCGTGGGCGCGGGCACTCTCCGCCGCCAGGTGGCGCGCGGAAACTACGAACAACTCTACCGCACCCGCATGAGTACGCTGGTGTCGCTCACGGCGCGCTCAATCGAATTCGCCGCCGCTCTTGCCAGTGCATTTCCGTCTATGCCGACCGACTTCGGTGAACGCGCGTCGCGCATCAACAAAAGCCTGGCTGATATTCGCCAATGCCTTCGCACCCATGGCCAGCCGTGCGAAGCAACCCTGGAACCGCAACCCAGTCCCGGAACTCCGCTCTTATCCGAGATCGAGTCCATGGTGTCGTTGATGCCTGCGATTTTTAGTAAGGAGAATGCTGTCGATCCCGAACTTGAACCACTTGAGGATGCGCCCGACACCTTTCGCATCTTCGTCCCCGACGCATTCTCCAATCCGGAGTATCTGCACTACGTTCTCGGTGGAACCATGGCGGCCATGCTTTGTTATGTCTTTTACGTTTCGCTGGATTGGCGAAATCTCTCCACATCCGTAACGACCTGCGCACTGACAGCCCTGACATCCATCGGCTCATCGAGACAAAAACAACTTCTTCGCGTCTCGGGCTTTGTCATTGGAGGCGTCATCGCCGGCTTCGGAGCCCAGATTTTTATCCTGCCGTATATCGACTCAATCGGCGGGTTTACAGTGCTTTTCGCCACGGTGTCCGTTGTGGCTGCGTGGGTAGCAACCTCGAGTTCACGGCTGTCCTACGCGGGCGTACAAATTGCCTTCTCCTTCTACCTGATCAACTTGAGCGATTTTTCGTTTCAGAGCGATCTCACCGTGCCACGTGACCGCGCTCTCGGCGTGCTGCTCGGGATCACCATGATGTGGCTCGTTTTTGAACGCTTCTTTCCTCGCTCTGCCGCCGATGAGATGGTGCGAATCTTCGTTCTTAATGTTCGCTCGATGGCAGAACTTGCGTCATTCACTCCGCGCCCGGATGAGAGGAATGCGATCCTCAGAGTTCGGCGCATAAGAGAAGACATTTACCGCCGCTTCGGTGAAGTCGGCGCGCAGTCCGATGCAGTTCCCTTCGAAACCGGCTCCTTGCGTGCAGGTGATATGGCCGCGAGAGATCGCATACGGCGCTGGCAGGCCTCCCTGCGCAGCTTCTATCTGCTCGAGGCGCCACTGCTCCAGTTTCGTCTCTTCGGAACTGCTGATTCGAAGTCGCCATCGTTTGCTGCATTCGAGCACGATTTTCGATTCGAATGTTCGGATATTTTCCTGCAGATTGCCGAGAGTCTCGAGAATCAAAGTGCAAGCTCCATTGGCATGGCCCACCTGACCAACAGCCTTGTCCATCGTCTTGACGCCTTTTCATTTGGAAACGAAGCAGAGTTCTCCGAGCGCGAGCAGGCGCTGATGCGTCTCATCCGGTTCATCGCGCAGCTTGTCGATCGCCTGCAGCTTGAGGTCGCTTCGGAAGGGCTCTACGATGTGCTGCCCGCCCCTGAGCCGGGAGAGGCGGGGTACCAAAATGCTTAAACTCGCCTGTTTAAGCCGCGCCTGCTCATTTGCGGGCCGCACAGGCCGAGGCCGGTGATTCTGCGCGCATCAACAGCCGGAGAGGGCCGGATTGCATACAACACAAGAGGTTCGAAGAAGACTAGAGTAAAGGGATGCATTCATTTAGCTGCGAGACGCCTTTGCTCTCGCTGCGCAGTTCAGATCGTTGCAATCCAGCAGAGAACACCGGCAAGATGGGGTAAACCATGTACGAGTCGATCGATTGGCCCAGGCAGACCAAGCTGCCCCGGCGTGGCAATCGCAAGCTTCTGTTCTTTCTTGCGGTCTTTGCCATCATTTTCTTCGGAAGCCGGACCGCTTTGACGTATTGGGTTGACCTGCTCTGGTTCCGGTCACTCAATTATGGCAGCGTGTTCGTGCGAACACTGAGCCTGCAGTGGGGGATTTTCGCGGCTTTTGCGGCAGCCACTTTCGTCATCCTTTTTGGAGCGTTTTCGTTTCTCAACCGGGCCCACCGCGACGATCTGCCGATTGATCACACAATCCTCATTGCCGGACGAGAGGTGAATCTTTCGGTCAAGCCTGTCTTGCGCTTCGTCGCGATCGGTGCATCATTGCTGATCGCACTTGTATCCGGCGCGGCGATGGCAGCTGAGTGGCCGACACTGGCGCTGTTCTGGTTCGCTCCCCGCACTTTGGGCAACGTCGTCGATCCTGTCTTCGGCAAGCCGCTGAACTTCTTCCTGTTCACGCTGCCCGCCTGGGACATCATCGCCGGTTGGCTGCTCACGCTTGCCGTAATCATGTGCTTTCTTGCCGGCCTGTTCTTCCTCATCAGCGGCGGGTCGCGCGCATTCGGAGAACGCCGAGCCAGCTACATCGCATTGCCCTGGCGTGGGGTGTCCATCACGTTTGCATTTCTTCTGGTCGTATTTGCGATACGTGAATACATCGCCCGTTTCGAACTTCTGTTCGGGCACCACACGATCTTCGACGGAATCAACTACACCGACGCACATGTGATGCTTGCCGGCATGCTGGCGATTTGCCTGGCGCTGGCGCTGGGGGCGTTGATTGCCGCGGTCAGCGCGATGTGGTCGCCTCGCGGACGGTGGCTCATTGCGGCCGGGCTGCCGGCGGTTTTTTGTTATGCGGTCGTCGCCGTATTCAGTTGGTACATCAGCAACTTTGTGGTCAAGCCGAATCAATTGGATCGCGAGCGTCCGTACATCTCCAACAACATCGACATGACGCGGAAGGGGTTCGAGCTGGATCGGTTCGTGCAGCGCGAATTTCCCGCCGAGACAACCGTCGAAGCGGCCGATCCAGCCAACAATCAGGCGACTCTACAAAATATTCGCCTGTGGGACTGGCATGCGCTGCAGGACACGTTGCGGCAGATTCAGGAGATTCGCACCTACTACGACTTTCCCGACATCGACATTGATCGATATCAGATTGCGGGCACGACACGCGAGGTGATGCTGGCCGCGCGCGAACTGAATGTGGATAAGCTCCCGGAGAGCAGCCGAAACTGGATCAACGACAAGCTGATCTACACGCACGGGTACGGCATCACCATGAACCCCGTGAATGGGTTCACACCTGAAGGTCTCCCCACATTGATTTTGAGCAACATGCCTGTGCAGAGCACGGTGCCTGGCCTCAACGTGACGCGGCCCGAGATTTATTTCGGAGAACTCACCAACGACGACGTTTATGTGAAAACACGGCAACAGGAATTCAATTATCCGCAAGGCCAGACCAACAACCTCACGTCTTACCAGGGCACGGGCGGGATCTCCCTGGGGGGCTTCCTGCGCCGTGTCCTGCTGGCGTTTGACCGCGGCGACCTCACCAAGCTACCTTTCAGCGACGATGTGACTCCAGAGAGCCGGCTGCTGATGCGACGGAACGTGCGCGAGCGCGTTGCAGCCCTGGCTCCGTTTCTCACTTTTGAGCAGGACCCCTACATCGTGCTCGGCGACGACGGCCGTCTTTCGTGGATCATCGATGCTTTCACCACATCGGACACGTATCCCTATTCGAGCCACTACGGAATCAATAATCAGTCCGTCAATTACATGCGGAACAGCGTCAAGGTGGTGATCGATGCGTACAACGGCACTACGACGTTTTACGTGTTCGATCCAGACGATCCAATCCTGGCCGCCTATCGCAACATATTTCCCGACCTGTTCAAGAGCGCGACAGAGATGCCTGCAGACCTGCGCAAACACGTGCGTTATCCGGAGTCGCTGATCAAGTTGCAAGCGGAGGTATATGGCTTGTATCACATGACTGATCCGGACGTGTTTTACAACCGCGAAGACTTGTGGACGGTTGCAAGCGAAGTAGGAATGGCGGATGGCGGGGAACAGGCAACACAATCGATGCAGCCGAACTTTGTGCTCATGAAACTGCCCGGAGAAGCGGGCGAGGAATTCGTTGAGATTTTGCCCTTCACACCCGCGAATCGCAACAATCTGATCGGTTGGATTGCGGGACGCAGCGACGGGGAGCACTATGGCTCGTCGGTCGTTTACGACTTTCCTAAAACCAGGCTTGTGGACGGCCCCTTGCAGATCGAAGCGCGAATCGATCAGAACGCGCAGATCTCAGGGCAATTGACTCTGTGGAATCAGCAAGGATCGCATGTACGGCGGGGAAGCCTGTTGGTCATTCCCATCGGGCGTGCCCTGTTGTACGCAGAACCAATCTATCTGCAGGCAGAGCGAAGCCCGATGCCGGAGTTGCGCCTGGTGGTGCTGGCGCTTCAGGACAAATTGGCCTATGGGCCATCGTATGAGGCGGCGTTGACCTCGCTGTTTGGCGGAGGCAGTTCATCGCTGACTTCGACAGAGGCTCCGCAAGCAGCAGTCCAAGCCGGGCCGCAGGCAAAGCCATCGACCGATGTGCACGGTCTCATTGTGCAAGCCGCGAAGGATCTGGAGGATTACCAGCGACTCACCGCGGCAGGCAGACTGGGCGAGGCGGGACAGAAGCTCGACGAGTTGAAGGGCGTGATCAACAGGTTGAATGCGCTTCAAAAATAGCGGTGCAACAGAAATGCAGATTTTGCTGCATCGATTGAGTTTTCCGCATCTGTCTTAATAGCAGCAGCGTGAACCCAATCGAAAGAGGAGACTGAGACGATGAAAGACCAGACGATACTGCGGCAGCACGTGATCAACTTACTCAAAGACGGCGAAGCACATGCCGATTTCGACGCGGCAACCGCAAACCTTCCGGCCAAGTCGCGCGGCGAGCGGCCGAAGGGCGCGGAACATTCTCCCTGGGAGCTGGTTGAACACCTGAGAATTGCACAGTGGGACATTCTGGAATATTCCCGCGATCCGAAGCACAAATCGCCTGAGTTCCCAGCCGGGTATTGGCCTAAAACGCCAGCCCCGCCGAGCGAAGAAGCATGGGAGCAGAGCTTGAAAGCTTTTCGCAAAGATCTGAAGGCGCTCTGCGATCTGGTTGCCAATGAATCGACGGATCTGCTCGCTCCTATCCCTCATGCAAGTGATCACACAGTCTTGAGAGAAGCGTTGCTTGCCGCAGATCACAATGCGTATCACCTCGGACAGTTGGTGCTGGTGCGGAGGCTTCTGGGGGCGTGGAAGTAGAGCGTTCGCCGGTTTGCCGGATCTCGCTCGGGGAGGTGGATGGCGCGCAGACTACGAGGATTGCAATTGGTGCTGGATGGGGTTCATGGTTTCAGTGCCCGACAGTTCCCAAGTCTGCCTTGCCGCGAAACCTGCTGTAGACAAACACTTCATAACAGATAGCCAGTGTCATGCCGAAGAGCCACCAGGCAAGGCCTATCTGCAGCGTGTGCGGGCCGGATAGAGCACGATCGAGCGTAATGTCGCGATCGGCGCCGGTAGTGGCCGGCAGCAGCGTGGGGTAGAGGCCCCAGCACGCTCCGGCCAGCATGAAGAAGAGGTACAGACAGGAGCACAGAAACGCTTTGACTGCCTGACCATTTCTGTTCAGGAACCAGATGCCGAGCAGTGAAGCGATGACGCCTACGGGTATGACAAATGTGAGCGGGTAAGCATAGTAGTTATCCAGACTGGAAGGGCGCACAGCCATCGTGGCGAAGAGGCTGAACACGGTCAGAGCCACCAGCAGCAGCCAGAGAGGCGTGACGATGCGCCGTGCTCGCTTTTCCAATTCCCCCGAGACCTTGATGGTGAGCCAGAGTGCGCCGTGCAAACTGAGTGCGACCAGCGCCACGAGTCCGCCAATCACCGTGTACCAATCCAGAATGCCGGGAGACTCGCCAGGACGAAAGTTGGTCCATAGGGGAAGGAAGAAGAAGCCATCGGCCTGCAGTGGCACACCCCGAAGCACATTAGCCAGGGCAGCGCCAAAGAAAATGGTGAGCAGGACGCTGGCCAGGCCGAAGACGCCATCCAACAGCGTGCGCCAAACGCCCACTTCGACGTGGTTGCGAAGCTCAAGGCTCACGCCGCGCAGCACCAGGAGCCACAACACGATCATCAGCGGCAAATAAAATCCGCTGAAGGCCGAGGCGTAAAGCAGCGGAAAGGCGAAATAGAGCGTGCCGCCAGTGGCCAGGAGCCAGACCTCATTGCCGTCCCACACAGGACCGATGGAGCGCAAAGTCGATTGGCGCTCCGCATCATTATGCACGAGGAACAAATGCAGCACGCCTACGCCCAAGTCAAAGCCGTCAAGCACTACGTAGCCGACGATCATCACGGCAACCAGCCAGAACCAGATGAAACCCATCATTGCGAAGCTCCTCGTTGTTTCCCCGGCGCTTGAGGATGACCATCAATCGGCATGAGCCGCTTCGGTAGCGGATGCTTTTGGCTCCGGACCATTGCTGATTTCGCGATAAATCAAGATGGTGAAAAGCAGGCCCAACAGGGTATAAAGCCCCATGAAACCAATGAGTGTGAAGAGTCCGTTGGCGGTCGAAACGTTGTTTGAGTAGCCTTCGCTGGTCCGCATCAGCCCGTAGATGAGCCACGGCTGGCGACCCAGTTCGGCAGTCATCCAGCCGGCTGTATTGGCAATGTAAGGAAACGGAAATGTGAGCAGCAACGCCCAAAGCGCCCAGCGCGTTGTGTAGAGCTTTCCACGCCACAGCAGGAACGCGGCCACCGTCATCAACAGCAGAAACCACGTGCCCAGGCCCGCCATGATGTGGTAGGCGTAGAAGAGCAGCGGCAGTGCGGTGGGCCACTGGTCGCGCGGAAAGCTATCGAGGCCTTTAACCTCCGCCTTGGTCGTGCCATAAATCAGAAAACTCAGCACATCGTTGACGACGATGGGATTGTCGATCTTGCCGGTTGCCTCGTTGGGCTGGCCCATCAGGACGATGCCCGCGCCAATTTCGCTTTTGAACAAACCTTCCATCGCCGCGATTGCCGCCGGCTGGTTACGAGCAACGTATTTGCCGGCCAGGTCGCCAGTGGGAAAGATAATGAGGGCCGAAGCGGCAAATCCGGCAATTACGCCGACTTTTAAAAAGATGCGGGCATATTCCTCGCGATGGTTTTCCAACAGATAAAAGGCGCCGGTGGCTGCCATCACAAATGACCCGGTAATGGCGGCGCCCATCATGTTGTGCATGTATTGCAGAAGGCCCCAGGGGTTCAGCAGAAGTTGCCAAAAGCTGAGCACTTCGAATTCACCGTTGGGCAACCGGTCAAAGCCCACGGGATGCTGCATCCAGGCGTCGGTCACGATAATGAAGAATCCCGAGAGCCACGATCCCAGAAACACCATGACGGCTGAAAACCAGTGCATGACCTTCGAGATCCGGTTTTCGCCATAGAGAAACAGGCCGAGAAAAGCCGATTCCAGGAAGAAACTGAAGACGCCTTCCATGGCCAGCGGTTGACCGATCACGCCGCCGGCGAGACGCGAGAACCGGGCCCAGTTAGTGCCGAATTCGAACTCCATCGGAATACCCGTTACCACTCCGAAGACGAAATTGATGGCGAAGATGCGTCCCCAGAAGCGTGCTGCGCGGTCCCACTGCGTGCTGCCTGTTTTGAGCGCCACCGACTTGAGTACGACGATCAGCAGGGCAAGCCCCATGGTGAGTTGGGGAAAAAGATAATGGAAGGTGATGGTAAAGGCGAAGTGCAGGCGGTGGATCAACTCAGCGGTCACAGGGGAGCCTCCTGCTTCATAACGCGCCCCAGAGGCGGACGGGTAACCTCTCGGGGCTTGAAAAGGACGGAAGTTGCGGCGCCAGCTTCGCCAACTTTGAAACAATTACGCGGAGAATATCCGGGTAATCCATCTCGTAATGTGATTTAAATCACACCCAAAATGGGTCTCCGCCTCGATTCTATTCCATAGGAAAGATGAAGGTCCGTGATGTGGCATTTAGTCCGCGACATCACGGCTTGGCGCAGAAGCTGTTCTAATTGATGAGTGGGGTCGAGAATGCGGACGGCGATTATCGGGGGCGGCATCGCAGGCATGGCGGCCGCCTATGAACTCGAAAAGGCGCGTGCGGCGGATGCCACGATCGAGTACACGCTGTTTGAGGCGCGCGAGCAACTGGGCGGCGCCCTGGCATCCGAGACCGTGAACGGCACGGTGCTGGAGCGGGGGCCGGACTCCTTTTTGAGCGAGAAGCCCGCGGCTGCCGAGTTGTGCCGTGAGCTGGGATTGGGCGCAGATCTGCTGCCCTCGAACGATGCGGCCCGCAAGACCTACATTGTGGTGAAGAACCGGCTCGTGGCGCTGCCGGACGGCTTGATGTTCCTGATCCCGACCAAGCTGATTCCTACGGCGCTGACGCGGCTTTTCAGTTTGCCTACGAAGATCAGGATGGGCCTGGAACTGTTGCATCCCCCGCGGCCCAGCGAGCAGGACGAATCGGTTGCGGCCCTGGTGGAGCGGCACTTTGGCAGCGAGGCTGTGGACCGTCTGGCCGACCCATTGCTCTCGGGCATCTACGGTGGCGACGCATCGCAACTGAGCGCCCGGACGGTGCTGCCGCGCCTGGTGGAGATGGAGACCCAGTACGGCTCACTCACGCGCGGAATGCTGGCGGCGCACCGCGAGATGCGAGCGAAGGTAGCAGCGGCGCAAAAGAGCGCGGCGAGCACGATGGCAAAAAATGAGCCCGGCAATGCGGGGGGCAATGGGCGTCCTGCGCCGCGAACGATTTTTACCACGCTGCGCGGAGGCCTGCAACAGTTAGTGGACGCGATTGAGGCGCGGCTTGAGCCTGAATGGGTGCGGAGATCGACGCCGGTGAGCGCGTTGGAACGGTTTGAGCGCGGATGGAGAGTTACGGCGAATGGCTTACCGGAGACGTATGACGCGGTGATTCTTGCCTCGCCTGCATGGGCGTCCGGGGTGCTGCTGGGGCCTGCGGACCCGTTGCTGGCGGATGAGTTGAGCGGGATTCCGTATTCGTCTTCGATCACGGTAAACCTGGTTTATGACGAGGCCAGGCTCGGACAACTGCCTGACGGCTTCGGCTTCCTTGTGCCTGGTAGTGAAAGCCGATCGATGCTCGCCTGCACGTTTTGTCATCGCAAATTCGTGGGGCGGACGGCGCCGGGAAAGGCGGTATTGCGCGCCTTCCTGGGTGGCGCGAAGAACGAGGCGTTATTGTCCGCAACAGATACCGAGTTGGTGGCCATTGTCCGGCGCGAGTTGAGCGAGATCCTGGGTGAGAAGACGATTGGGCTGAATGTGGAACCGGAACGGACCCAGGTGTCGCGATGGCGGCGGGCCATGGCGCAATATGCCGTGGGTCACCGGGAGCGGATGCAGAGGATCACGGATCGGGTGGCCGCTTTGCCGGGTCTGCGGCTGGCCGGAAATGCCTACGATGGCATCGGCATTCCAGACTGCATCCGGCTGGGGCGCAAGGCAGCGCGGGAGTTGGTGGCGGGCCGCGAGTCAGCAAGGGCCTGTTAACACTACTGGGGTGGATGGCGTTGCGAGCGAAAATCCGGCCAGACGATAGCCGAGTCTGAAGGCTGTGGCGGGTCCACCGTCGAGGACGAGAATGAAGTATGGCCGGATTTTCGCCGCAACCCTTCGGGCCGGGGCCAATTTTCCCCATTTCGTCGTCAATCGTCGCTAGCAGACACCCGGTATCCACCCCACGGACCAAGACTCGTCCGTGGGGGCCCCGGTATGCGTCACTCCTCATTCCTCGAACTGAGAAAAATTGACGCCCGGCGCCACCGCCCCGGTAGTGTTAGCAGGCCCTAGCCAGCGGGCTGGCGAATCGGCGAACAAGTAGGCCGATCACACGGGGGCGTAGTACTCTCCCCGGTTCTGCAATCAGGCAAAACCCGAGGAAGAATTTTGCGGGAAACGCGGGGGTGTTTTCGTCCTCCGCGGCGCCTCTCGATGGCGCTGTCTTGTATTTTGTTTGGGTTGAAGTGAAGAGCACGAACTCACCAGAGTGCAACTTGACAAATTTTTCTCGACAGGCTCATTATCTTTTTCGTGAGTCCGAGAAGCCCTGCCCTCTTCGAGGTGCCGAAGTGGCTCTCGTCCCACCAGCAAGTCGCTCGACTCAATCCTTAAGGCAAGTCGCTCGACCGGGCCAATGTCTCTCAAAGACAAGTCGCTCGACCGGGCCAATGTCTCTCAAAGGCAAGTCGCTCGACGGGTCCCTCACTCCTTAGTTTCGAGGAAATGGCTGCACGATTCCCAGGCAATCCAATCCTAGGGTACGAAGATGTACGCGCCACGAGCATGCACGTTTGATTGCGATTCCCTGAAGCGAGCCATTCCTTTTGTTTCCACCCCAAGCCGTTAAGGGAGGTTCATTGTGAAACAAACTGGATTGATTGCACTAACTGCGGGCTGCGCGACGATCGTCGCCGCCATGTCTATTTCCCATCACATCGTACGTGCAAAGGAGCTTCAACTTGTACGGCCGAATTCATTCGTGCTTCAGCCCGCTGCTCTCAAGAAAATGCTGGCGGCAGAAGTCAAGGATGCCCAGGCCACCCCAATTCCACCATTCAGCGTCTGTAGCGCGAATATAAACGTTGCGTCGCTGCTGCCCGGCGGAGCGCATGAAGATTCGGACGTGGCTGCAGCGAACTCGTTCATCACCCTCACTGAAGAAGAGGCGTTGCAGCAGGTCGCACAGGCTTCTTCGCTGGATCTGTATCACCAGATCGCCTTGCTCGGTAAGACCGAGATTTACGATGTGAATCTATCCCCAGCCGAGAACATCGCCTGCGCGACTTGCCACATACCCTACACGGGTTTCAGGGGCGCAACGAGCATCTTCAATGCAACCACCGCCTCTCAGCCGGGAGGAACGGCTATCACCAACGCCACGCCGCCTGAACCGAATTACCGTTTCAGTGCGAGAAATCCGCAAACTTATGCGTACGCCCCCTATAGCGGCATCCTGCACTACAACGCAACCCAAAACAGCTTCTACGGAGGCAATTTCTGGGATGCGCGGGCCACTGGTATTACTCTCGACAATCCAGCGGCAGAACAGGCCGAGGGACCGCCGCTGAATCCTGTAGAGATGGGAGATATCGACTCTGCATGCGTAGTCTGGAAAGCGTCCCAAAGCGGATACGCTTCGCTCATCGAAACGATCTGGGGCCCTCAATCATTCGCGATTACATGGCCCAGCAATGTTGCCACGGTGTGCGCCATGCCGGGTCCGGCTCCAGCGAACAATCCCTTCCCCGTAAAGCTCAGCACGGTTGATCGGGGAATATCAAACTCCACTTTTCAACATATGGTGCTTTCAATGGCATCGTATGAAGCTTCAAGCGATATCAGTCCTTTCTCCTCCAAGTTCGACGCGTATCTCGCCGGCAATGCACAACTGACTTCTGAAGAGCAGGCTGGTTACGCATTGTTCAACGGCAAAGCTGGTTGCAATCAATGCCATCTGAGCGGCACAGCGGAAAACACGCTCAACACACAGGCGGCTACCGATGTGGCACCGCTCTTCAGCGATTTCACCGAAAACAACATTGGTCTTCCGAAGAATCTGGCCCTGCCGTACTACTGTGAGAGCAAGCCGGACCAATATGGATATACTGCCAATCCCATGGGCCTCGCCTACGTCGATTTGGGATTCGGTGGTTTTCTCAACGGCACGGGTGCTGCGCCCAATCCGAATACGCTCCAGTGGAAACAGCTAGCGCCGCAGTTCAACGGCATGTTCCAGACAGCCACGCTGCGCAATGTCGACAAGAGGCCATACCCAACCTTTGTGAAGGAGTACATGCACAACGGTTATTTGAAGAGCCTGAAAGAAGTCGTTCACTTCTATAACACCTCGCAGGCACTGCCGCGTTGCGCGCAGGGTTCTCCTGGCGAGAAGGTAACTTGCTGGCCACCGCCTGAATACCCGGCCACCCTGAATACGACCCAGTTGGGCAATCTGGGTTTAACCGGTGAGGAAGAAGACGAGATCGTCGCCTTCCTGCAAACACTGACGGATGGCTTTGTCAACGCAGGGGGGAGTTCTGTTCGACCAAAGGTCCATGGTAGAGACCAATAGTTTGGGCAAGAGTGAGGAGCGCACCAACGAATTCTGCGGGAGTGGGTGTGGTTTCCCAGGTCCGGAGTTGTCCCGTACCTGGGGCACACCCGCATCCCTCAGAGTTAAAGCCCGGCGCATTTTTCTAGCGCGGGACTATGGGCAGCACGAGCGCGCTGGGGTGTTCGGCGTCGTGGAGGATGGTGTTGGTGGCCTTTACGTAGTCGGAGCTGTCGGCGGCGTTTTTGCCGTTGTTCAGGTTGCGGTCGAAGCGCGGGAAGTTGCTGCTCGAGACTTCAAGCCGTATCCGGTGGCCTTTCAAAAACACATTGCTCGTGGACCACACGTCGATCTTGTACTCGTAGACCTTGCCGGGCGCGATGGGCGTGGGTGCGGTGGTCGATCCGCGATAGACGGCGCGGAGAATGCCTTCGGTGAGATTTTGCGCAAAGCCGTCGGGACCTACATCCACCAGCTTGGCGGTGAAATCGGTATCGACCGCGGAGGATTTGGCGTAGAGGTCGAGCATGATGGGGCCGGTGACCTCGGTGTCCTGATCGAGGGGCGGCGTGGAGTAGATCAGCACGTCGGAGCGGGCTTCCACTTCTTTCTGATCGCGGGCGCCGGGCTCGAGATGGATTGAATCGCAGCAAAGAGGACCGCCGACGGTGGGCACGGGATTTCCGGGATCGTAGACGAAGCTGTCGCTGGATTTGGAGTGTTCCGCCGCCGTTGATAGAGCTCCATCGCCGGAAGCACTGTTGGCCTTTCCGGCGGAGTGGAGGAAGTACTTCGTTTCCTTGGCGCGTTCGAGAGGCCAGGAGTCCTCATCGCGCCACTTGTTTTCGCCCATCACAAAAATGTGGACCGGTTTGCCGCTGAATTCATTCTGCTTGCCCTTGAAGAGGTAGTCATACCAGTCGAGGGTAACTGCGTTCTCGTCAAAGGGCGCATCGGGTCCGAAGTCGACTTCGCCGACTTTGCGGCCGGAGCCGGAGTGGCCGCCGATAGCGACGAGCAGATGCTGGCCACTGCGGGCGGCGGGATTCCCGGCGTGATCGCGTAGGCCAACATAATTGCGCAGCGAGCCCCCTTGAAACAGGTCGTACCATGCAGCGACCGTGAGCGCGGGTACCTGGATGTTGGCGTAGTTCTCCTCGATGGACCACTTCTTCCAGTAGTCGTCGTAGTTGGGATGAGCCAGCCAGTCGATGAAGTAAGGGGCAAGGGCATGGGTCAGCTCGGTTCCGTTGTGACCCTGGTCGATGTTGAAGACGGGGTACTGGTTGATGGGCAGGACCGTATCGCCGATGCGGGCGTTGGTTCTCTCACGGATGGCGCGGTTGAGGGTGTCCTGGGCCAGGCCGGAGGTCCACGACTCGTCGAACCACTGCTCGAATGCGCCGCCCTGGTAGGTCCAGTTTGCGTGGTAGTTGCTGGCCGTGACGATGGGGCAGATTCCAGCGAGATGCGGCGGATGGCCGATGGCGGTCAGCATCTGGGTGGCGCCGACGTAAGAGCCGCCAAACATGCCCACCTTGCCATTGGAATGAGGCAGTGCGGATGCCCATTCTACCGTGTCATAGCCGTCGTCGGTCTCGTGCTTGAAGGGGTACCATTCGCCCTCGGAGGTGTAGCGGCCGCGGACGTCCTGCACCACGACCATGAATCCACGCGCGACGGCTGCATGCGCGAAATCGGCGGCATTGTCCTTGTTATAAGGAGTGCGCTGCAGTAAAACCGGGAAGTCGCCCTCGCCGGTCGGGCGGTAGACGTCGGCATAGAGGGTGACGCCGTCGCGGGTTTTCATGGGGACTTTGTGTTCGACGATCACGGCCGGAGCAGTGGCTTGGCCCAGGGCGGAGACGCATGTGAGGACGGTGAAGGCAAAGACGAGCAGGCTCAAAGTTTTTTTAAGCACGAAATCCCCCGGCGGCGGAAGCCCGAACCATTGTAAAGGTTGATTTCGAGGGGACGGCTGTGGCTTTCACGTCAGAGGATTGACCATGTCGTGCGCGGATGGTTCAAGGGTTGGCGACAATCCGGGCCTGGACGTGAAAGAGATGGTAATCCGAATAGCGATGACTCTCCTCGCTTGGGCCGCGGCCCTGGTCGCTGGAGATGTCGACCTCGCTCGGCAGCCAGAACACCGCATCGAAGCCGCGGATCGACACGGAACGGAACGTCAGTTCGGTAGTCAACTGCATCAGCTGTACCTGCGGGAGCGGTGCCAGCAGGTCAGTTCGCAGGGCGATGATATCGAAGCTCGACTGATCGACCCAGAGGATGCCCTGGTAATAGAAGGGCACTCTTTTCGTATCGACCTGGAAAAAGGCCGGAGCCCTCACCTTTTTGGGCTCTTGGGCAAACGCCACAACATACGCCTTCCGGCCGTCCTTCTCCTGTTGGCCAAGGTAGCGGAAGTGAAACTCAGGCTGGTTGGCGGCGGTGAAAAACAGCCACTGGTAGCTGAATCCATAACCCCGCACTGAGGTGAACCCGCCGTCTTCCTGCACAGGCTTTCCTGCGTGGTCGATGCGCGACTCAGCAATACTGGTGCTGCCATCCGGATTGCGCTGGCACTGGAGAAGGTACCTGAATTGGCGGCTCCACGGCTGGCTTGCTGCCAGTCCCCCCGACGCATCTGCCCCTGCAGTGCTCTGGGAATGGTAAACGTCCTCGCGGGAAATCAGGTCTGGCAATCTCGGCAGCACATCCGCAATATGCCTGGCCACGCGATTGAGGATGACTGGAAGCTGCTCCTCGCGATTGTCGTACTTGATGCCGTTCAGCGCCGGAACCGCGGCCTTGAGCCGCTGGATAGGGAGATTAAGGTAGGGCGCCGCGTCTTGCGCTCCAAGGGTTGTCGATGCGGAGCCAAACGGGCTTGACGTTGGGCCCAATTCGGCCTGGGCTAAAGCAAGTTGAGACGTTCCGGCAAGTAGGACAGCGCTCCCTGCCACGGAGAGCCAATCGACCATGTGTCCTCGCGGAACTCTCATCCCTGCACCTCCGGCACGAGTGTCCTGTTTCTAAAGTTCGCATCAGAATTGATCTGTCATCCTGAGCGTAGTTTGGCCGGCTTTTCGGCCAAACGAAGTCGAAGGATCTGCGGTTGCTCTTTGCGACTTATGTCACGAACTTTTGAGACACCACACTAGAGCTGGTTGTATAAATGCCGCTCAGTCCCCAGCAACTGCATTCCTCAGGGGCTAAAGCCCAGCGATTTATGCGACGTTTGCGGCACGACTGAAGTCGTGCCCTGTTACAAGGCCCCCCGTCGTTTCGAGCTTTTCCGCAGCCTGTAAAGCCCGCGATTCCTGGGACTTCCACGGCACGGACAAATCCGTGCCCTTTCAAGACACGAATTATGCCTCCGGCACTACTTCTTTTTCTTCGGCGGCTGCGGCGCAAAATAGCCTTCGCGCGCCTGGATCTTCACGTCCTTTCGATCCACTTCAACCTTGAGTGGATGATACGAGCCATTCTGCTTCACGTCACCGAGAGAGAGCTCGAGCAGGTATTTATACTCCGGCCCGGCGGCCAGGCTCGCCAATCCGCCCTTCAGATCATTGTCGTTGCGGAAAAACGTTCCCCCTGTCCCGTCGGCAAATTCGGCCATCACCTGCTTGTTTTGCCGGTTGGCATCGCTGCGATCCTCGATGTTTTGTCCTGTTACAAGCGATTGGATCGAATCCCCTGCGCTCTCGCTCGCATGAATCATCGCCGAGTAGAGTCCGCGCGCGTCGAGAGTGCTGATGGTGACCGCGGAAGCTGCGGCCAGGTTGAGCAGCTGCGTTTCCGCCGCCATCGACTCCTGCGAGAGGGAGAGAAACCCGGGAGAGACCAGGATCAGCGTGCGCTGCCCAGGCAGCCCTGAGATGGTGTGCACCACGTCGCGCACATAATTGATCGACTGCACGGCATCCTGATCGCCATCCTGCAGGGCAATCATCGCCGCGTTCTTGGTGAGTGTTTCATTTTGCAGGATGGCGGGGCTGGTGCTTATGTCGTCCACGTTGATGTTGCCGGAGTTGCTTGCCGGCGCAGGCAGGTGCATGCAGTTGGCGGTCTTGTCGAGCGCGACGCCGTATGCCTGGGCGTTGTGCCTGTTCAGGATCTGATCGGCCTGGTAATAATCAATATCCGGACAAGCGCTCGGGGATTTCTGAAACGCCTGGCGGAATGTGATCTTTTCCACCCCGGCCTGCAACACTGCGCGATTGTGCGTCAGCCCGGAGTTGACGCCCAGGAACGACAGCACCAGCCCGCGCGTCCCATCGGGAAGAGGCTGATCGAGCAGGTCAACCGCTGCCTTCTTAACCCCTGTCAGGTCCTCCGCGCTCAGATGCCGGTCGTCAAATAGAAACACGACAATCCGCTGGTCTACCGCTGCCGGCGGCGCAACGGCGGATTCGGGCTGCCCGACACTGGCTGCGGGCGGCGCAGGACTCTGCCTGGCGTTGGCCTGCGCCGCTCCCTGCTGAAGCGTGAAGCCGGTAATGTCGCGCGGCTTGCCCTGGTCGAGGACCTTGAAGTCTTCCTGCTTCAGGTCGCCGATGGCGCGGCCCATCGCATCGCGCACCACCACCGGCACCAGCACGGCATTCACGTGCACCTGCAAAATGGTACCCGTGTCCGGCGCTTGCTGCGCGGCGTTTTGCGCATGCAAAGCCAGGACCATTGAGAAAAGAAGAATTGCGCAGAGTTGACTCGAAGCGGCATTCATAGCGGTGCGGGAATTCTAATCCAGCGGGGCTACGGTGCGTAGCTGCGCAGCGCGACGCGGCGCGGGTTCTCGAAAAGGCGCGCTGTCAAGACGCCGAAGAGAAAGCCGCTGATGTGTGCCAGGTAGGCCACACCTCCCGATTGCGCGTGAGCGACTTGGCCGACGTTGAGAATCTGCATCAGAAACCGGAAACCGATCAGAAAGCCAGCGGGTATGTAGGCGATGCGAATGAAGATGAAAAAGAAGAGGACGGTGCGAATCCTGTCGCGCGGAAAGGTGATGAGAAATGCGCCCATGACGGCGGCGATGGCGCCGCTGGCGCCGAGGCTGGGGATATGGGAGTTGGGAGTTGCGATGATTTGCGCAAACATGGCTACGATGCCGCCGACCAGGTAGAAGAAGAGAAACCGGACAGGTCCCATGGCATCTTCAATCTCGCGGCCAAATGCCCAGAGGAACACCATGTTGCCGATGATGTGCATCCAGCTTGCATGCATGAACATCGAGGTCAACAAAGTAAGCCAGTGGTGTCCGTGGAGAATTCTGCTTGGGATTGCGGACCAGGCCAGCACAAATCGGTCGCCGTATAGCAATTCCTGAAAGAACACATACACGTTGAGCGCAACGAGAAGCGTAGTGATGATGGGGAAGCTCCTCGAACGACGCGATGCATCGCCAAGGGGGATCAAGCCTCCCATTACACGCCGCCTTTGCCCAGAAGGATGCCGATGCCGTAGGTGACTGCGCCCTCGAGGGCGCCGACGACGGTCATCTCGAATCCGGAGGACCACCAGGAGCGGACGGTGATAAGGCTCTTGGCGGCTCCGACGGCGAAATGCGCGGCCAGGGAGATGATGGCGGCCGCAACGACTGCCGGAACGCCGCTAAGGAAAAAGAACGGGATGATGGGGATGGCGGCACCGACGGCGGTCGAAAGCGCGCCGGAACTGGCCGAGATCATGGGGTTGGAGAGAGCCTCTTCAGAAGAACCGAGGCGCTCGGAGGAAAGAGCGCGAAGGAGTTGGTCGGGATCATTGGCGATGTGGTTGACCATATGCTGGGCGTCGGCCTCGGGTAGGCCCTTGACCTGGTAGTAGAGGGAGAGGAGCTCGCGGGCTTCGGGGCCGTTCATCCGGATGGCTTCGCGCTCGCGGGCGATTTCGGCGTCGTAGATTTCGCGTTCGCTTTTAGCGGCCAGATAAGCGCCGGAGCCCATGGACAGTGCTGAAGCGATCATGCCGGAGAGGCCGGCGAGGAGCACATATTTGCTGTCGCCTGCGGTGGCGCCAGAGACGCCGGAGACGATGCCGAATATGGCGCCGAGGCCATCGTTGACGCCATAAATGGCGTCGCCGATCCAGGCGCCGGGCTGCTTGCGGCCCTGATTGCGCTTGGCGAGCAACTCATCGAGGACGGCTTTCGCCTCAATTTTCGGAGCGCCCGCCGGGGCCGTGTAGTGGCCGCGGAGGAGCGAACCGAGCTCGCGGTAGTGGTCTTTCTCGTCTTCAATGACGTGCTCGAGGATGGCCACGGAGCCTTCGTCGCCGAGGGCCTTAAGCTGCTCTCCGTACTTGGCGATGTCGCGGCTCTCTTCGATTTCGAGGCGGCGCAGGGCCATGCGGATGCCACCGGCGCGGTTGGCCAGCGAGTCGGCCTCGCCGCCGGGTTTGCCCTGGTAGACGGGCTCGGGTCCACCCAACTCGAGGATGCGGCCGTGCCAGAGCTCGGCGTGTTCCCACTCCGCGCCGGCAAGATGTCGCAACACCTGGGCACGGACCGGGTCGGTATCGCGATCAGCCAGCGCCTGGTAGGTGTGGTAGCCCTGAATTTCAGCTTGCCAATTGCCTTCAAGTGCCGCCAGAACCTTTTTGAGCCTGGCGTTATTCATGGTTGCAATGGCCACTGTGTATCTCCTTGCTTTTCATATGAGGATAGCCGATAAACGCGCCGCGAAGGTAGCCGGGATTGCGGCTTGCGCGGCCTCGCTTCCCATCGAGGCGGTTTCCCGTATAGTGTTGTGTGCAGCAAAATGGGCGGCAAGGCTGGCCCAGATGCGGCACACCCGGCTGAAACGTTTAACTGCCGGTCCGCGCGTTTGCATAAAGCTGGACGCGCACGACATGCCCTTACCGGGCATTAGCAATTTCGAGGAAGTGGGGAACAACCTTTCATGTCAACGCGATCCACACCGCCAGCGACGCAAAACACGCCGAGCTATCTTGGACCGTTCATTACGGTAACGGCACTTTTTTTCATCTTCGGGTTTATCACCAACCTCAACATGGCGCTGGTGCCGCACCTGAAATCGATCTTCAATCTTTCCTATGCCTGGGCCATGCTGGTCGAATCAGCGTTTTTCCTGGCGTATTTCGTGTTCTCGTCCCCAAGTTCAAAGCTGATCGAAATGATTGGCTACAAGCGCACGATGGTGGTTTCGCTGTTTATCCAGGTAGTTGGGTGCCTGCTTTTTGTGCCCGCCGCCAAACTGGTCAGTTTTCCGCTGTTTCTCGCGGCCGTATTTATCGTGGGCGCGGGCGTCACGGCGCTGCAGACGGCGGTGAATCCGTATGTCGCGATTCTGGGGCCGGAGCATAGCGCTCCCGTGCGATTGACGTTGGCCCAGGCCCTGAACTCGTTGGGAGGCACAATCGCTCCACTGGTTGCCGGCGCCTATATTTTGACAGATCCGGCGAAAATGGAGTCGAAAGCCGCCATCGCCAACACGGTGCGCGGACCTTATATTGCGATTGCCGCGGGACTGCTGATTCTGGGGATTGCCGTGGCGCTTTTGCATCTGCCGCAAATTGTGCAGACACAGTCGTTTCGTCCCGCGAAAGCAGGCGACCCGATTTTGAGCCGCAGTATTTGGGGATACAGCCACACGGTTTTGGGAGCGGTGGGGATTTTCCTTTATGTCGGTGTGGAAGTGGGACTGGCGTCGATCGCGGTGAACTACTTCAAAAGCCAGGGCGTGGACAGCGCCAAAACCGCCTCCTTCCTGGTGTCGCTCTACTGGTTTGGCGCTCTGGTGGGCCGGTTGCTCGGGGCCTGGGTTCTCACCAGGATCAAGTCCGGAAAACTGCTGGGCGCATTTGGATTTATTGCGGCCGCGCTGATGGTGGTTTCGATGTTGACCACCGGACAGACGGCCATCTGGACGTTGGTGCTGTGCGGATTCTTCAACTCCATCATGTTCCCGAACATCTTTGCGCTGGGTATCGCGGGGCTGGGACCGATGACGAGCAAGGGCTCGGGGTTGATCATGACGGCGGTTGTCGGCGGAGCGGTCGTGCCTTTCCTGATTGGCGCGGCGGCAGACAAGATGGGGATTCAGCATTCCTTCGTAATCCCGATTTTCTGCTACCTGTTTATTGCGTATTACGGGCTCTGGGGCTCAAAGCCGAAACGGACGATTGCGGGGTAGGCTGGTTTGCAGGTGGCGTTGATGAAGGCCCTCCCGACTCGCCGGAGGGCCTTCTTATTTAGAAGTAATTTGCATCTGTGGGTGAGTTTTCCGTCGATCGAGAACTGAGGTTCGTCATCTCGCGCAGTGTTTCCAGAGCATCTTCTCCTAAAACCGGTCTCATAAAGGGCTTTGTAAAAGGGAACGACTTTAGTCGGGCCGCAAACATCGCATAAATCGCTGCGCTTTAGCCCCTGAGGAACGCCTTTCACGGTGCTTAGACCATTTTCTGAGACAGCTTCTAGTGTCCTGAGTCTTAAATTCACTAAATAAAAAAACTGTCATCCTGAGCGCAGTTTGGCGCGTTTTTTGCGCCAAGCCGAGTCGAAGGACCTGCAGTTGGGATCTTCGATTTATGCAACGAACTTTAGACTCACCACACTAGGGCCCAATCAACTCAAGATCGTGACTTCCTGGCTTACCGGCTCAAGGTGCGCGGTGAAGTGGCGCAGGAAAGGGGCTTCGTAGGCGAGGCGCATTCCGCCGATCGCTTCGCGTTTCTTCCAGACTTCGAGAATCACTTCGACGAGGTAATCGATATGGCTCTGGGTGTAGACGCGGCGGGGAATGGCCAGGCGGACCAAATCCATCTGCGCTGCGGCCGCGAACATGAGCGTGCCGATTTCGACGGAGCGGATGCCGCCCTCGAGATAGAGTTCAGCAGCCAGCGCTACACCGGGAAACTGGTCGCAAGGAATGTGCGGCAGGAAAGCCCGCGCATCGAGATAGATGGCATGGCCACCCGGCGGCTGCACGATCGGCACGCCTTCCTCGGCGATGTGATCGCCGAGGTATGCGGTGGAAGCAATGCGGTAGCGGAGGTAATCCTCTTCCAGAGCTTCCTGTATGCCGACGGCGATGGCTTCGAGGTCGCGGCCCGCGAGGCCGCCGTAGGTCGGATAGCCTTCCGTAAGAATGAGCAGGTCTTTCTCTTGTTGCGCCAGCAGATCGTCGCTGGTGCAGAGAAAGCCGCCGATGTTGGCCATGCCGTCTTTTTTGGCGGACATGGTACACCCGTCGCCATAGCCAAACATCTCCTGCGCAATTTCCTTTGGTGTCTTGTTTTCATATCCCTTCTCGCGCAGCTTGATGAACCACGCATTCTCGGCGAATCGGCAGGCGTCGAAGTAGAGCGGGATACTGTGCCGCTTGCACACGGCGCTCACCTGGCGCACATTTTCCATCGAGACCGGCTGGCCGCCGCCTGAGTTGTTGGTGACGGTGAGCATGACCAGCGGAATGCGCTCGCGACCGACGCGCTCAATCAGCGCCTCGAGCGCCGCCACATCCATATTGCCTTTGAACGGGTGCTGCAAGGCGGGCTGTCGGCCTTCGGGAATGAGCAGGTCCACGGCCTCTGCGCCGACGAACTCCACATTGGCGCGGGTGGTGTCGAAGTGGGTGTTATTGGGGACGATGTCGCCTTTTTTGCAGGCCACGCCGAACAGGATGCGCTCGGCGGCTCGACCCTGATGCGTCGGGATCACGTGCTTGTAGCCGCAGATGTCCTGAATCGAATCGCGAAAACGGTCGAAGCTGCGGCTGCCGGCATAACTTTCGTCGCCTTCCATGATGGCGGCCCACTGGTGCGTGGACATGGCGCCTGTACCTGAGTCGGTGAGCAGGTCGATGAGCACATCGTCGGCATGGAGTAGAAACAGGTTGTAGTGTGCGGCAGCGAGCAATTTCTCACGTTGCTCGCGCGTTGTCCAGCGAATCGGCTCAACACTTTTGATGCGAAACGGTTCAATGATGGTCTTGCACGGCATGCGGAACTCCCCGACTTGATTCTCGAATGGAAACTTTGCTACTACAACCATACTCGTCGGGTCCACGCGGGTCACCGCTCATGAAACGGCGTGAGCAGTCTGTCAAAGAGCATTGAGTTTCGAGGCACACGGGTGTGCGAAGCAAATGCGCTTAGCAAGGATGGGCAAAGACGCACAACAAAGGAGAGCCAGGGCGCACTAATCATCAATCGCGATAACAGGGTTGCGAAATGGACGGAACGGCGAAGGTCTTTTTGCAGGCGGGCGGTCAATTCTCCAGCGGCACCACCTCTCCTATAGATTTCTGCCGCGACTTGTGCGCTGTGAAAGGCAATCGAGATGCCATCTCCGGAAAAGGAGGGGATGACGGCGGCCTGATCTCCCAAACGCCACAGGCCAAATTCAGAATCAGGGTGCAGCAATCCATAGGGAATCGAAGAGAGCGCAAGGGGCTTGGTGAGCAAGGCTTCGGCTCCCGCGAGCCGTTCGTCGAGATATTCCGAGAAGCTACGTATTCGCTCCAGGAGCCTCGGCCATTCGTAGCGGCAGATGTGCAGAGTCTTGCGATTCACGACCAGGCAAAGATTCGCATCACCGTCTTCTGTGAGCTGCATACCTGCATATCCGCCGGGGAACAGGACGAGGTCAATCCAGCCGCGCAGCGCCTGCCGTTGTGCGGGCGCCAGGCGGAAGTACATTTTGAATGCGATGAGGTCATTCTGTTTGCCGGGCAGCCTGCGATGTCCGACGATGTCGTGTTTGCCTGTCGCAAGGAACGCAGTGGGGGCGCACCGAATCTCGCCGCCGGTAAGCAGCGCCGTCCAGATCGAGCCGGATCGCTGTAACGATTCGACCCGGCGGCCTCGCAATAGAACCGCCCCCGCTTGAGATGCGGATGAAAGAAGAGCCTCGTCGAGCTTGCGTCGCGTGATCGACATGGCCGGGAAGGGAAGTTCGCGCTCGGCAATACATGTGCGCTTTGCAAGTCGTATTCCGTTGATGGGAACTGCGCCGAGCGCGCGGAGGTCGATGCCAAGCTGCGCGATGTAGGTGACTGCTTCCCAGCTTAGAAATTCACCGCATACCTTATGGTGCATGCCTGCGCTTTGCTCGATGATCTCGACCGTGTGTCCTTGACGCGCCAGCAGGATGCCGAGTGCTGAACCCGCAGGTCCGCCTCCGACGATCAGCGCTTCTGCTGCAGCGGGCTGCGGCATTATTTCACCCGTGCAACACAAAGACGTGCGGGCCATGCGTCGAAGATATTGACGGCGTTCGGGTCGAGAGCGGCTTCGGTTATGTACCGCTGCCAATCGCGTGGCGTGAAGCTGCGCCGAATCGAGACCGGGCCATCATGCTGGACGAAGCGATGCCACCGCATCGTCGTCGCCAGCAATTTGAAGGCGTAATAGGGAGCCTGTGCACGCCGCAGATCGTTGACAAACCAGCCGCGCACCGACACTTGTTCCATCCATTGCAGAAAGCGGACGATTTCCCGATCGGGCAGATGATGAGTAAAGAGGGAACTGATGACGACGTCGATTTTTACATCGGGCTGATACGTAAACGCATCGCTCGATACCCACTGGATGCGGCTGTCAGCAGCGCTGAACTCGCGGGCCGCCCGGGCTGCAAAGGGATTGCGATCGATTCCCGTAAGCCTGACGGGAAGATTTTTGCGATGGGCCCAGCTTTCGATGCGGCGAAGCATGTCTCCCGCGCCGCTGCCCACATCCACAATATGCAAAGGAGCATTGGTGCTCGAACTAAACTGCTGAAGCCAATGGAGAGTCGGCCGATAGCTGAACACCGTCCGATTGACCTTGATGAGGTCGCGAAGACACGCGCGAAACTCCGGGTAAGTGCACGGCTCATCCATCCATTCGGAGAGGCGGGCGCGCTGCGCGAATTGGATGGTTTCAGGCGACATGGAAGCGCATGATCTCCGCGGTAAGGCCTGGGCCAAAGGAAATTGCACAGCCATTCTGACCGCGTGAAGAGGTCTTCATGAGTTCCTGCAGAACGAACATGACTGTGGCTGAGGACATGTTTCCAAAGGATGACAGGACACAGCGAGAAGCTGAAAGTTTTTCCGGAGAAAGAGCAAGACCGTCTTCAACCGCATCGAGGATAGCGCGGCCGCCGGGATGAACTGCCCAGAGATGAATCGGCTCGCTTCCCATGACAGACGCTTCGTTATCCCGCATTCCTTTTGTGATCTGGCTTGGAACCTGGGTCGATAAAAACATCTCGAAACCGAGGTCGCCGACTCTCCAGGTGATCAGATCGCGGGTGTTTTCGATTTGCATGGCCTCAAAGCCGTCCATCTCAAAGCCGATGCTTTCGGAGCCAACAAGGGTGGCCGCGCAGCCATCGCTGAAGAGAAGGAAAGACATGACGTCGGCGAGGTCATGGGTTTCATGAAAGTGCAACGAGCAGAGTTCGAGATTGACGACCAGAGCGCTTGCGCCGGGCTCCGAACGAACGATGTGGCGCGCCAGCTTGAGCGCGTTCATCGCCGCATAGCAACCCATGAAACCGACCATGGTTCGCTCAGTCGAGCTCGGAAGTCCGAGATAATCAACAATTTCGAAATCGAGTCCGGGCGCGTAGAAGCCGGTGCAGCAGGTGACCAAAACATGGCGGATCCGGCGACGCTCCTCGGCTGTGAGGGAAAGCCTGTCCAGGGCCTTGCGCACCAGGATGGGAGCGCATTGCTCAAAAAGCTGCATTCGCTTTGCCGTGGATGGGAAGGTGCCGCTGCCGTAGAACGCAAATGCATCGGTCGGCGCGCCGACAAGGGACTTCTCCGCGTGCAGGCAGGAGTAGCGATGGTGGATATCGGACTTTGCCGCCAGTCGCCCAAAGATTTTGCGTGCCCGAGGGTCGGTCAGCAGCTCGCTTGCAAATGCGACAAATGGCTCGTGAATGTCATGGTCGGGAACAGCAGTCCCGATGCGCTGCAGATAGGCACGCGTCATAAATTTCCTTGTGAGCCGCAACCTGCGATGCAGCGGGCCGGCAGCGTTGGCGAGGGTTGAGTGGCGAGAGCGTCCGGACGACTCCTACCTGTGGGTTAGATGCGGGAATTGCTCTTGATAAAGCACTTATTCTGCTCGTGATGCCGCATTTCCGATGTTTTAGATCGGCGAGGATTGCCACGAACGATCAACTGCGTATCTATCAGACTCACTTCATTCTCTTTCGTAATCCTATCAGCGGCGCAGTGCAGAAAGCGCCCGTAAATGAGAGTCAGGCTTCACTTTACGTCGTCTCGGAGATCGCCGGCGCGAATTCCTGAAAGCTCTGTGACCAAGGTCGCTGATTCCTGTGACCTGCATGGTTAACCTTTGATAGAGAGGAACAAGACCGACATGGGGGCACAGACGGCAGAAAGGGTTTCTGAAGCTGGAAAGAAGAAGCGGTTTATTCGCCGGTCCGCGCCGGACAACTCGCAACGGATCAGGCACATAGTGCAGTGGTTTTTCGTGGCACTGAATGGCTCGCTGGGCATTCAGTTCTGGCTTTGGGTCCGCTATTACGAGCATGGAGGAAATGCGCTCTACGTACCCCGTCCATCGGGTGTTGAGGGCTGGTTGCCTATCGCGGGACTCATGAATTCAAAATACCTCCTGGTTACCGGGCGCGTGCCTGCCATTCACCCGGCTGCGATGTTCCTGTTTCTCGCATTTCTGGTCATGAGCCTCCTTTTGAAGAAGGCGTTTTGCGCGTGGCTGTGCCCCGTGGGAACACTGTCGGAACATCTTTGGAAACTGGGTAGAAGGCTCTTCGGGCGCAGTTTTCGCCTTTTTCGTTGGCTCGACCTCCCACTCCGGGGATTGAAGTACGTTCTGCTTGGATTTTTCGTCTACGTCATCGGCGCCATGTCTGCAGAGGCCGTCGAGAGTTTCATGAATACCCCTTACGGCCTGTTGGCAGACGTGAAGATGCTCAATTTCTTTCGCGGCATAGGGGTCACGGCCGCTCTGGTCATCGGGTTGCTCGTTCTGGGCTCAATGCTGGTGCAGAACCTCTGGTGTCGCTATCTTTGTCCCTATGGCGCATTGATGGGGCTTGCCTCTCTTCTGAGCCCGGTCAAAATTCGACGGGACTCCGAAGCCTGCATCGACTGCGGAAAGTGCGCAAGGGCCTGCCCGGCTGGCTTACAGGTCGATCGCCGGGTGCAGATTCGATCAGTGGAGTGCACCGGGTGCATGGAGTGTGTCGCCGCCTGTGCCACGGAGAATGCCCTGCAGTTCGCTCTTCCGCCGAGACCTGCCGCAACGTCGGCGCAGAGGTGGAACCGGCGAGCCCTGAGGCCGGTTTTAATCGCGGGAATTCTCGCCTATATCTTTTTCGGGGCGGTGCTCTATGCGAGGGTTACAAACCACTGGCAGACGAACCTGCCACGCGACCTGTATATGAGCCTTGTGCCGCGCGCCAATCAGTTAAGCCACCCGGGCATGTGAACCAAAATCATCTGAAGCCAGACGAAATACTGCGCAGCCTGCATCATACCTATTGTTGCGCGTGCCAATGCGTTGCGCCTGGCGCGTGATTGTCACAGAGGAAGGCTGCGACCATGCCCTCGGGAACCGTGAAATTTGAGCGCGCCCTGCTTCTCCTGATTCTTACCTGTACTCCGCTTCCGCGCGCTTGGGCTGCTTCATGCGCGACGCAGTCGCAAATGACGCCAATTCAGCGAGTTACGCTATCGAATGCGGCGCGTGACACCCTGCTGCAGATGCAGAGTGGGAACATGCTGGCCCTTCGCGCAAACACGCTTCCGTCGGTGGCGGCGGATTTTGACGGGATCGCCGCGTCGGTCAACGACCTGAAACCGCTTTTGCAAGGCGCTGCGCTCACGGTCAATGAGGTTTACATTCTGGACGCGAGCGGGATGGTGAGTACGGGGCAGGTTGAGTTCTTCTGTGGATCGCCGGTGGTGACGTTGAATTTCAACGCACTGCCGCCTGGGGTCTACGGAATGGCGATTCTTCATGCCACGGGTGTGCAGCAGCCGCAGCAGGTTTCGCTGATGTTGTCCAAGGCAGGGGAATCCAAGTGGATGCTTGCTGGCTTTTTCAGAAAGCCGATGGTCGAGGCAGGTCACGATGGCCTCTGGTATTGGGAGTCTGCACGCAAATACGCCCAGACAAAGATGGATTGGGACGCATGGATCTACTATCAGCAGGCCATCAATCTTCTCGATCCGGTAGATTTTCTGTCCAGTTCAAACCTTGGCAAGCTGCGGCAGGAAGCGGACCAGGTGCATCCGGCGGCCTTTCCGGGAACGAAGCCATTGACGCTGAGTGCAAATGGGGCCGTTTTCACGGTGACCGGAATTGATACCTCCACGGCATTTGGCGGGCTTGATCTCGACGTGCATTACAACCCTGATGCGGCTGAGGCAGCACAACTGCACAATCCGCCGGCTGCCCGGAAGCAGGTGACCGACGTGATGACGGCGCTGCTCGCGCAGCATCCTGAACTGCATGGCGCCTTTCATGGAATATGGGTCCATGCGGATCAGGGAGGTTCTTCGCTCTTTGCCCTGGAGTTGCCCATGAATGGGATTTCGGCGGACGCGGCCAATCCTTCCAGCCGCTAGGAGTTTCCATCTGGAATCTTTGCTGTTGGGCGATACCGGCTGATAGGTCAGCAATTGCATCTAATCAAGTGTAGTGAAGCCTTTTCAAAGTGTTATGTCCTCGACGCTCATGTTGAAATTGCGCTCCATTAGCCCGGGTCTCTGGGGGATTGCATTTCTTTTGTGCAGCGGATTGCCGGCTTTCTGCCAGACACCGCCCAGTCCGGCGACGCCCGCGCAATCGAGCATTCCCGCTGCGATGCCCGACCCGACCCGGCCAGAGGCTCAGCCTCCACTGGACGTAGACCGCGACCCGATCCCTTCACCCGACGCAACGAACCCCGTTGAGACGATCACGCCCTCGTCTTCAAAAGCGACCCAGTCTGTCGAGTCCCGGAAAGGCGCGGGCATCTACACGATGCACGCGGAGGTGGATGAAGTCCTGCTGGACTGCACTGTCATCGACGACAAGGGGCGAACCGTCAGCGGGCTGACACAGAATGATTTCCGGGTCTGGGAGGATGGCGTTCCGCAAGTGATCAATTCGGTTCAACACCAGGATGTTCCTGTATCACTGGGCATTCTTGTCGACAACTCGGGCTCGATGATCGACAAGCGCGCAGCGGTGAATGGCGCGGCCTTCAACCTGGTGAAGGAATCGAACCCGAAGGACGAGGCATTTGTCGTGAATTTCTCAGACCGGGCATTTCTCGATCAGGGCTTCACCTCTGACCTCGTGGCGCTGAATCGCGGACTTTCGCGCTTCGACTCGAAAGGCATGACAGCCTTATATGATGCGGTGGCGGCTGCGGGGGATGAACTCTCGAAGCACGGGAAGCATCGCAAGGAAGTGCTGTTGATCATCACCGATGGTGCGGACAACGCATCGAGGTTGACCCTGCAAGAGGCAATCCGCCGGGTACAGGACCTGGGTGGACCGGTGGTGTATTGCGTCGGGCTGCTTTTCGATGCGAACCAGGAAGAGAGCGATCGGGCTAGAACCGCGCTCGAGAGGCTGTCGGAGGAGACGGGCGGCGTTGCCTACTTCCCGCACTCATTGCAGGACGTGAACAGCGTTGCGGCCGAGGTCGCCCATGATATTCGGGATCAGTACACCGTCGATTATCACTCGAGCAAACCGGCAAGCCTGGGAGGATATCGGACAGTCCACGTCGAAGCGGTGGGGCCGAATCACCGCAACCTGATCGTGCGGACACGTCGCGGATACTATGCCAAGGCGGTTCCGCAATCACAGATCGCCAAGCAGTAAGAGCGGTCACAGATGGCCGGGTATCAACGACAGTTCTCATGTCGCTGTAGAGTGGATCCCCGTTCTCCTTCTTACTCGAAAAAACAAAGACGCCACCCAAGAGCCCATACCATCACGAGAAATGCCCTAAGAGGCTTTGCCGGGGGCAGTGGTCGTTGACTGAGAAGTGCGATAAGGATGAGCAGATCGCTGGAAGCGCCGTCCTTGCGGGGCTCCGGAATGTATTGTTGGTCGTGACCCCACGCTGACGCGCGGGGCTAGCATTGCACTGCTCCCACGGCGCGGGATTTGCGGAGGCTGTTTCAATCAGAAGGCGATCCGCCGAACCTCTTTGAGTCGCCGCAAATCAGAAAGCCTCCGACTTTGCCGAGGATCTTACTCGTCTGGCGAAGTCGCCGGCGATCAGTGCAAACGGAAATCGACGTTGACGATCATCTGCACTGCAACAGGATGGCCTTGATACATCGCAGGCCTGAACCTGTATTGCCTGACAGCTTCCATGGCTTTTTCGTCGAGCCCCATGCCGAGGTGACGGACCACGTGGATCGCTTGCGGATTCCCCTCGGAATCGATGATGAGCTGAATGGAGATAGTTCCCTGGTAATCGGCCTGACGAGCCTCGTCGGTGAACTGCGGGTCAACGGAATGGATGACCTGAGGCGCGCTGACGCCTCCGCCCACGCTCATCACGCCGCCCCCATATCCGCCGCCGCTGCCCGGCCCTGCGCCGATGCCGCGGCCCATGCCGAGGCCGCCGCCCGCGCCCTGACCGAACCCGGAGCCGCTTCCGCTGCCCTGCGAGGCGAGCTTGATCTGCGGCGAGGTGGGCATTCCAAGATTGGCCATGTTGGAATTGTCGGGAATTTTCACTTGCATTGTGGGTTCAACGCCGAGCTTCGGCCGGTCGATGCGGAGGATTTGCGGCGCGTTGATGATCGGCGCTTTGGCGACGATCGGGGGGCGACCCTTGGTGGGCTCGATCACCTGGTGCGCACCACCGCCTCCGCCACCACCCTGTTTGGGCGCAACCGGCAGCACTTTGGGCGGCGGGGGCGGAGCGTAGAGGGTGATATTTACAGGCGCTATGATCGCTTTCGCCGCGGTCACCACGGCATGCTGCCTCAGCGTCACCCAAAGAATGGCGGAAATGATGACAGCATGAATGACGAACGAAATAATGCGCGACTTTCGATCGCGAGTGTGAGTCGCCACATCGAGTCCCATGAACGTGGGAATGCCGGTTACCGCATTGGGGCCAACGGTGGTCCTCACCAACTGGGGTGAAGGATGCTCCGCTGGATAGGTCGCGTCACCCTCGTCCAGTGCCAGGGAAGAACGATTGTAGATATCAGCGTCCTGCCGCACACGGGCGGAACGAACTCCAGAGAACTTACCATAGGACATCGATCTAGAAGAATCCGATGGGTGCTCGGCCATAGCATTTAGCCGGAACGAAGATCCGGCATCTCCTCTCTTGGTTGACTACAGTTGAATTCCAGCTGAAGCACTCGGATTCTCGAATCTCCCATTTCGCGAATCGAAACTTCAGCCGCCCCCTACCAAATTCCCTTGTCGCTTCCGGTGAGTTTGTGCCTGACCGCAGCGGCGGTCGCGAGCCACGGCAAAAGACTGAGCCGGGCGCCGCTGTGCAGTTCACCTCTGCCCAGCACATCTGCCAGTTGCGATCCGTAGAGCCTGGCGGATTGGGGCATGATCGGGACGCGCAAAAATCCTCGCCCGTAGTAGATTTCATCGCCCCCAAATCGCGCTGAATCCACGACGAACTGCGGCAAACGAAGTCCCGATCCACGATAACTCTTGACGTAATCGGACACTATCACTAGATAAGTTGCCATTCCCTTCCAGATGCTCGCGGAGCCCGACAAAGCGCGCAGCTCTTCAAAATCAATCGCGCCGGCGTCCGATAGAGCGGCCGTGTCGATGACGTCGCACAACCGGAAATAGAAGTGACGATACATTCTTTGCATACTCGAAATCATGAGGCGATCGGAGATAGACGTGATGGGCAGAGCATAGCCGCTGATCAGGACGCGTCTCGCGCGCTTTACCAGCGAGGTGGCGAAGGTGACCTGTTCGCCCGTCTGACCTAGCCGTCGCATGTGAATCTCCACCGCCTCGGAAAGTCCGGGGATGAGGAAGTTCCATTTGCTCGCCAGGCGATCTCCCCAGCTACGCTCGGCAATCTGCGCGTTGAAGCGACTCCTCATGAGTCTGGATACGTCTTCCGGGTTCGTGTTGGTATATAGATCCAGATCGCTGCCAAGATCAGGCCAGTGATCGAGCGACTTGATCACCGTCACGTCATACTTGTTCTTTTCGAAGGCTTCGCAGATCTCGTGCAGGAACGTCATGGCCGTATGGATGCGCGCGCGCTCTTGAGCAAGCGCCCGCTCCGCCCATTCGACTCGTGCGACATCCTGGTCTTTGCCAATTATCTTGATAAAGGCTTCCAAACCGCGCACGACCACGTGGTTTGAATGCGCCAACTGGAGTAAATCTTCAAATTCATCATGGTCGAGTTTCGAGAGTTCCGTTTTCAGATCAGTGGTCGCAGAGTGATTGTTCCGCGGCTCGAGCAACAGGCGCGAAAGCAGGATCATCGATTGTTGCGAAGGCGAATGTGCCGGTGTGCCCATGTAATTTGGCCCTCGTTGTGATTAGTGTGGAGTCTGCGGCGTAGTATCTCGTGGAACTACAGATGGCGGATTCTGCGGCGATTGATTGCCTGGAGCGTTGGTCGGATTGCCTATGGGAGCGCTTCCGCGAGGCGTCAGCTCGATCGGTCCTTTTTGGCGACGGCGCTCCTGGCTGTATTGCTCAAGCTGCGTATCCACCTTGCGATCGCTGTCGGTGGAGACGGAGAAGAGATTCTTTCCTTCGGCTGAAGCCTGGGTCGCCAGGCCGACGCGGGCATACGAGTTATCCGCTCGCTGAGCTTTCTCGTAAAAGAACTCGGCGGTTTCAAGATCGCCGTCTCTCTCGGCCACATAGGCGCGATTGTTCATTGAAAACGCGCTGGAAGGATCGAGAGAATAGGCGCGAAGGAAATCCTGCTTCGCTGCGGTCCAGTTGTTCTGATTGGCCTCGAAGACTCCGCGAAGATTGAACATGACGGACTGCGCCTCTGCGGAGTTGGTGTTTTGCAGGCGTCTTTCCAGCTGTCGTGCGCTGGCCTCGGCCATTCGGCTCACGGACCGTCCTCTCCATGACCGATCCATGGTGACGACGACGGGTTCGGAGGAATGCGAGTTCGCGGCGGCGGTGTAATTCCTCAAAGCGCCTGCGTAGTCTCCAATGGCTTCTTCGGCTACGCCAAGATTATTCAGAGTGAATGGATTCTGCGGATCAAGTGGCAGAGCGTTTTTGAGCAGCGTAACCGCATCGAAACCTTGGCCCCGCGACAGAAGATCCATGGCGTCCAGATTCATGCGGTTCACGCGCATGGGCATGTCCTGAAGGTTTTCGAAGGCGAGCTTCATTGGCTTTCCCTCTAGATGTTTCACGTTGCTCTGGTCGATATCTGCGGTACATCCTTGTTCCGATGCCAGCTTGTAGAATCTGTTGGCGCGATCGAGTTGGCCCTGTAGTTCCGAGATGTAGCCGAGGTTATTCAACGTGAAAGGGTCGGCAGGATCGTATAGATATGCTTTCAAAAATAGCGCTTCGGCCTTGTCGTAATCGTGTTTCTTGACGGCTTCTACACCTTGCCGATTAAGGCGCTGCACGGGCGTGAGTTCGCTGCGCCTCGGAATCGTGATGGTGATCGCATCATTTGCCCAACCGGCGTGCGAACTCGCGATGATCAGGAACGCGCCAGCCGCCATGATCTTGATCGAGGTACCAAACACTGTTACTCCAGTGCCATAAGGGATAAACCCCTTACGGGAAACAGAAAGACATTTAGCCCACCTTTGTTTAGATGCAAGCAGATGGCCCGTGTTGCTCTGGCCTTCACAGGTTGCAGGCCACCGAGAACTAACTGCCATCATCTGAATAGTTGTGCAATAAATTGCAGGCGATAAGAGTGTGAATATGGAACGATTTCTTGCGGTAGTTCTTCTCTGTGGAGCCGCGCTGGCTCCAGCGTCGTTTACAGCCGCCAGCGAACAGGAAGATCCGGGGACAAAGGCATTCGATGCCGATCCTCCATCGGGTAAGTTGTCTCCATTGCCCCCGGTGCCCAGCGGAGAAAGCACGGTGCTAGGTGGCGCGATCCGCCGAGTTGACCCGGTGCAGGATCAGTTTCAACTCAAGGCGTTCGGTGAACGGCCAATGACGATCCTGTTCGACGAACGCACCCAGGTCTATCGGGATGGGAAGAAGATTCCCCTGCGCGATCTCGGCCCTGAGGAGCACGCATCCGTGCAGACGGTTCTGGATGGAGCCAAGGTTTTTGCAATCAGCATTCATATCCTGTCGCAATCACCAGAGGGCGAAACGCAAGGCAAAGTGCTCAGCTACGATCCTGCAACGGGTGAATTGACGTTCCGCTCGAATCTCTCCCCGGTCGCGATCAAGTTCTTCGTGACGAATTCAACTTCGCTCAAGCGCGAAGGCCAACCATCCTTTGTTTCGGCCGGTTCAGGACCGGCCGATCTTGTGCCGGGGGCCTTGATTGCCGTCAATTTCGAAGCGGACAGTGCGGGCCGCAGCGTGGCCAATCGAATCGGAGTGCTGGCGGTTCCTGGATTCACATTCGTGTTTGCAGGGAATATTTCCTCATTGGATATGGGATCTGGATTATTCGCCCTTGTCGATGCACAAGACAATCAAACCTACCAAATCCATTTTGATCCTTCCATGATTCCGGCCAGCCAGAACCTTCACCCGGGACAGCGCGTGAGCGTCGCCGCAAACTTCGACGGGGCGCAGTACGTCGCCAACAGAATCACAGTTCAATAGATCGATCCAGGGATCGACCCTTGTCGCCCTTTGAACCTGCGCGGACTCAGGGGCCCATCTGCGTGGGAGTGCATGATGACGGCGCCGAAACCGGGGCCGGGGGACTGGGCGGCGCGAGCCACGGGATGTCGCTGAAGTCGAAAAAGTCGAGCAAATTGGGCTGCGCCGCATCCCGGGCGGTCAAGTGGGCTGAGCTGCCGATAAAGCGGTTCTCAACAAACTTGATGATGGCCGTGTGATCCATCGGTATGTGTGAGACGTAGTGCCGGCGCGTGAATGGCGAGATGACGATATTGGGCAGGCGGAAACCGAGCTGCGCGGCGAAGCCTTGTTCCGCCGGGGCATCATCCGGATTGGCGCCGGGGTCGATTGTCGTGAGGTCACAATGGATAGTGGGTGTCCCGCCGGGCGCCAGGCAGGGATTGTAACCATCGGGATTCACGGCGATTCCGGAAATATCGGGGATCGTACCGAGATTCGGATCGGTGTAGTCGTTCGAGTGACCCGGCACCGGCGGCACATGGTCGTACGGTCCGCCGCCTTCGTCGTAACTCAGGAAGAATACGGAGTCAGTCCACGAGGAGCTTGCCATCAATGTGTTCACAATGTTGGCCACTTGTGCCTGGCCGGCGAGAATGGATTGGCCCGAGCCCGGATGCTCGTCATTGTTGCCGTAACCTGCCTCAATGAAAGCGAAACTTGGAAGCGTGTTGTTGGTCAGATCCGTAAAGTATTGTGAAAGCGGAGCAATGTGGTTCGGATCGATGCAGAAGGAATTCGAAGCATCGCCCACTACGCTTGATGGCTGGGTGGGTGCCGCGCAGGCAGCGCCGGTTGGGTTCTCATATAAGTATTGAAACGAGTAGGTCAGGTTAGAGAAATCGGTTGCCGGGTACTCCGCGTTGGACCCACCTGTGCAGTCGTCCTCATCGAGACAGAAACCCTGGGTGACCGTGTAGTAGATTTTCCAGGATACATTTGACTGATCGAGCTCCTCAAAAATGTTGGGAATGTCGAGTTGACCGAGATGGTCATCGCCTCCGGGATCATTGACCAGACCCTGTGTTGTGCCTCCGGTGAAGGTAGCGATGCGATTGCCGATGCTCTTGGTCGATACCGGCGAGAACCAGCGATCGGACACTGCGAACTGAGATGCCATGTAGTAGTAGTAGTTGAGAAAACCCTGGTCGTAATAGCCCATGGCGCGTTCGCCGGTGAGATCGGTAAAGCTGCCGGCGCAGGTGCCGCCCGCTCCAGGCTGTGAGCAACTAATCGCGTATCCCTCGGCATTGTGAACGTAGCCATCCATCAAAATCGGGCGTGTGCCAAGGAAGTTATAGCGATTGGCATCTCCATAGCTGGCGAGCCAGTCGGAACTCATATCGTCGACGCAGGTGGTGGCGAATTTGAAGAGCGGGTACGACGTGCCTTGATCATCTTCATTGCTGATCGTGCTTAACTTATCGTCGATTCCATCCACTTCGTAATCCATGCCGTCATCGCCAATGTTACAGTTGTTCGCCTTTCGATAGGGATTGAGCATTCCGAAGTAGTTATCGAAGGTATGGTTCTCCTGCAGCATGAAGATGACGTGATCGATGGATTGAAGGCTGCCTTGGGGCACCACTGTCACAGTGGCAGTCGCGGTAACCTTGCCTCCGCCCCCGGTGGCTGTTGCGGTGTAGGTTGTGGTCTGAGAGGGGCTCACCGCCTGGGTTCCACCGGTCGGCTGCAGGTCATACGTACTGCCGTCGGTTCCCGTTACCGTCACCTGGGTGGCATTGGTCGCCGTCACTGTGAGGGTTGAGGAATGTCCGGCAATAATCTGTGTGGGATCTGCCGTGATGGCCACGGTAGGTGGCGAGGGAGGGATCACGGTCACTGTGACTGTTGCGCTGCCTGTCGTCGTCTGGCCTGTAAGGGTAGCGACCGCGGTATACGTGGTGGTTACCGCCGGAGTGACCACCTGAGTTCCCCCGGTTGCCGCCAAGCTGTATTTGCTCCCGTCCGAACCGGTCACTGTCACTTGGGTTGCATTCGCGGCAATCACCGTCAAGGTTGACGACGCTCCCGCGGCGATCGAAGTGGGACTCGCGGTAATGGTGATGATCGGCACCGGATTCGGACGATTGAGCGTTCCGAACAGGCCGCATCCGCTGAGCAGCACAGAGAGAAGGCAAACGGAGAAAGTTGGGATGAAGAACCGGGGGACTGATCTCACCACGTACACCTTTCGCAAGGTGTCCTCCTTCAAGTCGCGGAAGCTACACACTCGTTCGCGAAGTTCCAAAGACAAATGGACTCCGATTGCGCAGCCACATCCGGGCGGACTCGGCCGCCAACAGATGAGCCACGCAGATGGTGCTTTGTCATGCAGGCGCTGGGAAGCTATTCTCGTGCAGCTATTCCAGACCGGCACAGCACTCCACTTGGACACACGGCATGTTTGATGATGTTCCGGCCCGGCATGGATGCTCGGCAGCCTCCAGAAACCAATGCGGTAAGCAAGAACGCAGGGGATTCGGTCCGGCCGGTCCTCTCGCGCAATAAGCGCAATTGCACGGCCAGATCGCATGTCCCAGGAATTCTTATCGTCTACGCTCTGTTCTGTCGGGCGGGCATGCAGCGAACGGATCGGAGAAACTCGCAACAGTGGCATAGCCCGTTGCCGGATCGAGACTGTCGCGCTCGCTCGCTCCGTTTCCATCCTGCGCGAACACCGGCTCGGGCAAGCTGAGGTCCGACGAAGACTCGCTTGGGCTCAAGGCTTTGAGCCAGCGAAGCCGGCGCGGTTGCAAACTCTTCTCGCTGCGAATCACCCTTTTAAACTTGTTCAGTTGAAACCATCGGAGATAATTTCTGACCACATTGCTCATGGTCATCTCAACTCCCGCGGCGAAGTTGTGATGCGCCATTTTGTGTTCCAGTTCCGGGGACTGCAGGATTCGGGTCATTTGTTCGGCAAGATTGGCAGGGTCGCCGAGTTTGTAGAAGAGGATCGCCATGTCTTCTTCAGACGCCATTCCATGGAAATCAGGAATGTCGGCGCAGACGATGGGAACGCCGAATTCGCAAGCCTGATGTGCAGGTCCACTCGATCCGGTTGCTGAGTCGTAGGGCATCACCAAAACGGAAGTTGTCTGAAACAGCTCTGGAATGGCCTCTTCCGGTACGTATCCACGGAACTCGATGGGTAAGTGCTTGGGTTGCGCCTCGCGAATTGCTTCCCAATATCCGGCCTTGGTGTGATGGTTGGCCCCGGCAACGATGAGCCGTGCATCGGGCACCTTTTGGAGGACCAGGGGGAATGCCTTCATCAGGGTTTCGAGGCGCTTGTAGGTTCCCCAGTGTCCGATTGCGAGAATTCGCTTGTCGGGGTTGCCGCGCTTTGTGAAATCCGGAGGAGTCGGAGTGGTGGCAAAAGTTCCGTGTGTACCCAACAATACATTCTTGGCGGAATATTTGGTGATCAGAGTGCGATGGTAGCCGGGAAGCAAGACGGAAACAGAATTCGCCCCAAGCAAAGCCCTCGTGGCCAGGTCGGTGCCTATGCGAAATAGCTTTTCCTGCCTGACGCCTGCGGCGGAGAAGTCGACATGCTCAATGATGTGGTGCAGGGTGATGTGGGTGTAGAAGCCCGCGGCACGGGTGAGAGCTGGAGTAGAAAGGCCCGCAAACGCCGCAATCGGGTTCTCCGGGGTTGCAAAGCTGGAGAAGACAAGGTTGTACCACACGACATCGGGCTTGAGTTTGCGAATCGTGTTCAACAGGCGTACGGGATTTGCCAGACTACCGAATTTCCAGCAGCGAATCACACTGAAGCCAGGTAATTCCGACCCCTGGCGAATCTTGAGTGGGTTGCCCTTTTCGTCGGTCGCAAAATCATAGTCGGTCAACTCATCGGCCAGGATCGTCAATTCGATATCGGGATTTGCCTGTAGTTCGCGGGCAACATGGAATGCATACTCGTTCAGCTGTCGTCCACTGGGAGGGAAAGTAGCAACCAGGCATATTCTCATCGTATCTTCACCTCTAAAAAATATTGATTTGCACATAAGGCCTGAGCTGTTGACTGTGACTCCCAGGGAAGTTGAAGAAGGATTCGTCTTGCAGGCCCGCCGAAAACCTGATCGGATATTGCAGAATCACCGATCCTGAATCATCGACAAACCTGCGCCGCAATGGCCTCGCGTAGCTGACAGAGAAGCCATTTTGAACCGCATCGTAGACATGAAAGCTCCTGGTGCTGGAGTACGCACCTGAATACTGGAAATCCCAATTCGGGTTCGGGGCGAAGTCGACAGTCCCGGCCGGCCGCAGATCCTGCGCGTCTGCCCACCTTGATCCAGCGATTCGCCAGGCGCGCAGATCCTCGGCGATCGCTCTCAGATTCAAGCGGTCAGAAAATCGATGCTCAATGCCAATGTAGGAAGAGGTGTAGTAATCCTCGTTGTTCACGGGCTTGAAAAGCTGATCGTTGGCGCCCCATCCTGTGACAAGAGCAGTTTTCCTCCATGGCGCCCCGACGCGAAAGTCGAGAGAGGCCGTAATCTGTCGCGAGTTCAAGTTGCTCTCGGTGAATGGACCGGTTTCGCGAAAAATGAATCCACTCACTGAAACTGCATTGAAGAATGAACTGGTAGAGAGATAAGTAAATACACGAAACAGGTTCTGGTTCAATTGAACCGGAGTCAAGGAATCGCGCCGGATCGTTCCTTGAATGCCGCTATTGAACGTCAGAACGTTGTTCCCAAGATGAAAGGTCGGATTCAGCCCGAAGTTGATTGTGTAGTCGGTCGTATCGCGATTGACGATGGAATTAATGCTGGGCACGGAGATCTGACCGCGCGCGTTGCGAACCTGGAAGAATCCGCTGCCCGTGGGAACCTGGCCGAGATGGAGATGGTATGCGGCAGTCTCCTCCGTCTGGATCGAAGAACGGGGCAGCGGAAGTAGCGCGGTCTGAGAACTGGGCACGGGAAACGTCGAGTCCAACTGGGAGTCCAGGACATAGACCGTTGTGTCTTCGTAAATTGGTTGCACTGAGAAATCCCCTAGCAGGCTCATGTCGCGAGTGACTCTGAGTCCTTCGTCCGCGCCGGCCTGCAGCATGCCTTCCTCGGCTGCCGGATCTTCACCCCCGGCGTTGGATGCCTGCGCGAAGGACGTCAGGGCCTGTGCGTTCTCGTGTTCCTGTCGAAAGACGTTGGCCTTGGCCAATAGATACGGATAGTCGGGTGCGTCATCTGCCGCGGGGGGCATCGACGAGAGCTCCGCATCGGCCCTCGACGTATCGCCCACTGCCAGATAGTCGTTGGCCAGCGCAATCTGAACTTTTGCTTGCGACGCGCCGGCTGTTTTTGCGCGCTCAAGATAGGTTTGTGAAAGCTGATAATCGTGCAGCGACGAGAACACTTCCGATGCTGCGATGAACTGGTTGCCGTCCGGCGGCGCAGTGTCTCCCGCCTCGGCTTCCATCAACGCCAACCCGACCTGCCTCTCGGCCTCGTCGGAATGATTCTGCTGCGCCATAAGCTGGGCAATTGCGAGGCGCACCGCCACGCGGTTGCTGTTGGGCATTTCAAGGGCTGCACTGAAGCGCTCCATCGCGGCCGACTGATCTCCGAGGGTGCTCAAGGCCTCGCCGGTTGAGACCAGAATTTCGCTTCGCTCCGAATCGCTTGCCAAATCTCGTGACGGTCTCGCATGCTCTTCCGCCAACTTGACGTCGCGCAGCGTTTGATCTCGCTCGTGAAGATTCGCATACGAACGTGCGAGCAGCGCATAGACATTTGCATCGTTGGGAGAAAACCTCTCTGCCGTTTCCAATTCTCCAATTGCATCACGGTAGAGGCGTTCAGCGAAGAGCGTATTGCCCAGACCAAGATGAAGAGCGCCGTCATCGGGCGTGAATCTGAGCGCATCCCTGTATTCACTCGCGGCTTTTGTCAGCATGTCCATTCGGCCGTAAGCGGTCGCGCGAATCATATGTATGTCACGGGAGTCGCCCATGGTGCGCTCTGCGAGTTCCGATTCGCGCAAGGCAGCCGTCGGCTTATGTAAATCGAGCTCTGCATAGGCGAGCCCGAGGTGTGCCTCTCCATCCTTGGGCTCTCTCTTCAAGGCTGATTCGAAGTCGGCAGCAGCTTTCTGTGGCTGACGAAGGTCGTTGTACATGTATCCGCGATTTACATATGCGGTGACAACATTGGGATCGCGAGCCAGGACCTCAGTGAAGTCTTCCTGAGCTTTTTCATCAAGCCCCTCGTGCTTATGCACGTAGCCTGCGAGCAGCGGAATGTCAGGTTCTTTCGGAAGGACGTTGAGGTATTGGGATGTCAGGCTCAACAGCTCATCGTATTTGCCCAGATGCAGCAGATCATAGCCAAGGTAGACGACCACATCGCGGTCCTTCGGAAGCGCTTTTATGGCTTGTTGGCCGACCTGGGCGGATTCCTGATACTTGCCCTGGAAACTTAGGTATCTTTCCCTTTCACGCAGGACATGCGGCTCCTGCTGCATTCCCGTGGTGACGCGCGTCAACCATACTCCGCCGAGATCAAGGTTATGGGCTTCGACTGCCGCGTTGATTCCTCCGGCTACGATCAGTGCATTGCGGGGCGCGAGCGCAAACCCCTTGCTATACGAGGCTTCTGCCTTGGTGAATTCACGACGGGCCGTGTAGAGATCGCCAAGTGCCAGGTAGGGAACGTACAACGAAGGATCGGCCTGCTCGAGACGCTCGAAGTATTTTTCGGCATCGCGATCGCGCCCTTCAGCTCGCGAAGCGTACCCAAGCGAGGTGAGCGCAAAGCGATTCACCGGATCAATTTCAATGACGTGCTTATAGACCGCAATCGCATCGTCAGTGCGCCCCAATTTCATGAGAATGTCGCCATTGAGCTGCAGATTATTCGGATCGTGCTCATCGAGCGCGAGCGCTTCCTTGACGTCGGACAACGCGCCGTCGAGATTTCCGGCGTTGAGCCTGATCAGCGCTCTCAAGCGCAGAAATTGCCCTCGCGCAGGCCCCGAGCCATCGAGCGCATTAACTTCGGTCTCGGCGATCCGAAGCTCATTGTGAGCAGCACCGTTATCTTCAAGATTCTGGTAGAGCGCTTCGAGGTCCATGTGCAACTGGATGCCGTAGAGAGGGCCCTCGACGGGGTTCCCGGGCAGGTTTGCCACTGCTGTTTTGTATTCCTGGACTGCGTCCGGTCCGCGCTCCTGCAACTGCGCTATCTGCCCGCGAATAGCGTGCAGCTCGTAGTAATTGGGATCGAGCGCTTCGGCGCGCTTCAGAAACGGGTCCGCATCTTCAATGGAACCGGCAGCGACCTCAGCCTGCGCAGCAGATAGCTGCAGTGCCATGTCCTTCGGAACCGCATTCGCGGACTCGGAGTAAAGCTTGGCAGAGCTGTCGAGCTTGCCGTCGAGCTGATAGGTGTAAGCGAGTTCTGCGACAATGTCCGGCTTCGGATTGCGAATCGATTTGAGTGCCGCGATCGCCTCGGAATACTTTCCCATGTCGCGGTAATATCCGGCCAAAGATCGTTGCACCTCAGGGTCGTTTGGGGCGCGCCGCTTGGCCAGATCGAGATAGTGGCTTGCGAGGTCCATTCGTTTCAATTCCTGATACGAAAGCGCCAGCAACAATTCCGATCGAGCACTTGGCTCCGCCCGTTCGGCCCGATCCAGCCAATTCACTGCGTCGGTGTAATCTCTCGATCGCATGTAAAGGTCCCCGAGCAGTAATGCATCATCTCCGCGCTTCGGATTGGACGCAATCACCTGCTTGAGGAGTCGCTCGGCGTCATCGGTTCGTCCCATCAAGCTGTAGTCCTGCGCCAGGCCAGAGAGACCGTCGGGTGATGACGGACTCAAGCGAAGTCCTTTGGCGTATGCATCAACCGACTGTGCATATTTCCCGTCAAGCCGTGCAGCATAGCCGAGCAGAAACCAGAGCTGGGGATCGTTTGGAGCACTTTGCGTAGCGCGCTGCGCATATTCCACCGCCTGCGCGTGATCGCCGCGTTCAAGAGCCATTTGCGCGGCGCGTGCCAGACGTGCGTTCTGAATGTTCGATCCCCAACCCAGCGTTTGACTCGGAGACTGAGTTTTGTCATTTTGGGCCGGGGAATTACTCGATCCGCCGGATCCTACCTGATAAGTTTGTGCCTCGACTGCGCACGCGAACGCGACGGATACACATACCAACACCATCTTCAGGAATCCAAGTCTTTCAATCAAGGGGTGTCACCCGCCCGAATTCTCTTTGCACATTGGATGCCCTCAGTCCCTTTGATGTTGGCTAAGGCCTTTCCGTTGTGAGCTTGGCGCATGATGTCGGCTGCACTGGGGATGATTTACGGCTGGGGATCCAGAGTGATGCAGAGTGTGGTTGTTCGGGTGGCGGCGTCGCGAAAGATGGCCAGGTTTGTTGCAAAGAAATGCGGATAACCTGCTGACGCCATGGAGGGTGGCGATTAATGTCTCTTTGCTTGTCCCCGGTGGAGGTGTATTGTGGCTTTTTGTGGGCCCAGCCGTCATCGCTTGAGAGTTACTGAACCAACAGTGGTGCATCCGACCTGAATCCAACCGGCAAGGAGAAGCCCATGAGCACTGTTCTCAATGAAGTCTTGACCGCCAACCAAAAATACAGCGAATCGTTTGGAGAAAAGGCGAAACTTGCACTTCCTCCCGCCCGTCGGTTTGCTGTGCTGACATGCATGGATGCCCGGCTCGATCCAGCCAAGTACGCCGGCCTGAGGGAAGGCGATGCGCACGTCATCCGCAACGCCGGAGGGCGCGCAAGTGATGATGCCATCCGTTCGCTGGTGATCAGCTACAAGCTGCTCGGCACACGCGAGTTCTTCGTCATCCATCACACCGAGTGCGGTATGGAATTCTTTACCAACGAAGTGATGCGCGGGCTGCTCAGCAACAGCCTGGAAACGGCCGAGCTTACTTCCGCCGGCTTCCGCGATGTTGGAAAGGGGCCTGGGTCGCGAGCTGGGGAGTTTATCGAGTGGCTCGCGATTCCCGATCGGAAACAGGCTGTGGTCGATGATGTACTTCGCATCCGAAATCACCCACTGGTGCCGCGTTCCATTCCGATTTATGGATACGTGTATGACGTAAAAACCGGCAAACTGATTGAAGTGGAAGCTGCTACGCGAGCCGGAGTTGCGAATTAGAACAGCCTCAATGGACGGGCACGGCCAAGACCGGCATAGCCGTAGTCGTCGCCCTTGAAACGGGCCAGCCGGATTGCCGCCGGACCCTTGGCCGAGTCTAATTCGGACGAATTTCCCGCACATCATGGCGGAATCGGTTGATACTGTTGAGTAGTGGGAGGACATCCTGACAATGAAACCGAATTGTTCCCGCAGGGATTTTCTTGGCGCAATGGGGATGGTGGCCGGCGCGTATATGGCGCGTCCGGCAATGGCATCAGCCCTGAATGCACAGGCAAGCCGCGTTGCCATTGGAGTCTGTCCCGAATACAACCGGCAGGTTGGGGACGTGCTTTCGACCATGTTCGACCAGCTTGGCGGACTGCAAAAGCTGGTAAACGGAAAGACAGTCGCCATCAAGCTCAATATGACCGGCTTTCCGACATCCAAGCTGAATTCAATGCCAAACCAGATAACGCACTGGGTACATCCGCAGGTTATCGGGTCTTTGGCTTCCCTGTTGGGCAATGCGGGTGCGACGCGCATCCGGCTGTTGGAGAGCGCGCCGATCGGAACCAAGACGCTGGAGGAGTTCATGATTTCGGCGGGCTGGCAGCCGCAGGACTTCGCGGGCGCGGCGAAGCGGGTGGAATTTGAGAACACGAACTTCCTGGGAAGCGGAAAGACGTATGCGCGCTTCATGGTTCCGGGCGGCGGCCTGATGTACGCAGGCTACGATCTGAACCATTCCTATCGGGACACAGATGTATTTATCTCGCTGGCCAAGCTGAAAGAACACAGAACGGCCGGCGTCACGTTGTCGATGAAGAACTGCTTCGGCATCACGCCCTGCACGATTTACAGTGATGATGCTCCGGTGGACGAGCCGAGCATTGTTCCAGCGGGATTCTGCGGGCCGATGCACTCCGGCTCGCGTGTGCCTCCGAAAAGCGCGCCGCAGCCGGTCGCTGAATCCAAGGATCCCGGTTTTCGCGTGCCGCGTGTTACGGCGGACCTGGTTGCAGCGCGGCCCATTCACCTGGCGGTCATCGACGGAATCTACACCATGACGGGCGGCGAACTACCCAACCAGGAGCGCAACTATATTCATCAACCGGTTCATCCCGGCGTGCTGATCGCCGGATTGAATTGCGTGAATACAGATGCGGTGGCGACTGCCGTGATGGGACTCGATCCGATGGCCGATCGTGGCCGCGCTCCCTTTGAGACGTGCGACAGCACTTTGCGATTGGCCGAGCACTTGGGCGTAGGCACGCGTGATCTGACGCGGATTGAAGTGACTGGTACGCCGATTGCGAAGGCGCGGTTCAAATTTCCAACGCTGACGCAACTGACGACCGCCTAGCTTCGATCGAACCTGAAGGAGTTCATCTCGGTCGTACTTTGAAGAGAGAAACATCGATGGCCAGCATTTCCGCGGTACTCTTTCGCGGATTTGCTGGCTTTTCATTGCAGGTAGAGCAAGTCGCTTGGAGGAATCGTCGAGCAATGAAGCGATCAGGCTGCGGGTCGCGATTAATCATCGTATGTGGTCTGCCCGGTTCGGGCAAAACCACGCACGCCAAACGGCTCGAGGCCGGGCTCGACGCAGTTCGTCTTTGTGCTGACGATTGGATGGATATCCTAAACGTGAACCTCTACGACCAGGAGATGCGCGCGAAAGTTGAGCATCTGCAATGGGTTGTTGCGCAAAGGCTATTGGTTCTCGATCTTAGGGTGATCATTGAATGGGGCACATGGGGAAGAGCGGAGCGCGATACATTGCGGCTTGGCGCCCGCGCCCTTGGCGCTGCGGTGGAATTGCATTATCTTTCCGCGCCGGTCGATGTGCTCTTCGAAAGGATTCAGCGGCGCCATGTCGAGGACCCACCCGTCAAACGAGACGATTTGTTGCGATGGATCGAAATTTTCCAAGAGCCGAGCCGAGAAGAGATAGCACTTTTCGATCCGTCTGCTTCCTGGGAGGTGTGATCGGCGCAGAGGCCGCGGGCTCGTCGGCGCTTTGATGTTGACCGCCGTTGAAGTGCTTTCCGAAATGCACACAGCCGTGTCAGCGGGGTAGAATTGCATTTCTGTTCTCATCTCATGTTGTTATGCAATCCAGGAAAAGGGGCCCAGAAATGCCGATCGTACGACGTGGGTTTTTGAAGACCATGGCAGGCGTGGGTGCGCTGGCTATGGCTCCGCGGTTTGGTGAAGCGGAAGAACAAGTATCTCGGGCGACGCGAGCCATGCCGGCGCCGCGGATCAAAGATATCAGCGTAATTGAATGCGAACCGCAAGGCGTCCGCCTGACGGTAGTCAAGATCACGACGGACCAGGACGGGCTCTACGGCTATGGCTGCGCAACATTCACGCAGCGCGCTGACCTCGTGAAGCCGGCGGTGGAGAGGTATCTCAAGCCATTTCTGCTTGGCAAGACCACCGACCGAATCGAAGATATCTGGCAATCCTGCTACGACAGTTCGTACTGGAAAAACGGTCCGGTGCTGAACAACGCGATCAGCGGCATCGACCAGGCGCTCTGGGACATCAAGGGGCGGCAGGCCGGAATGCCTGTCTACCAGCTTGCCGGCGGAAAATGCCGCGAGGCGGTCGATGCCTACGCGCACGCAAGCGGCGATGAATTTCAGGATGTTGTGGACAGCGCGAAGCAGTATATGGCGCAGGGGTTTCGCAATGTACGCGTTCAGGTGGGACTGCCCGGGATGGCAGGCTATGGTTCGCACCACAAGGATGACGGCAGGCCGAAGGCGCTTCACGACAAGCCTCTGTTTGACCCTGCGGCTCAGTCGCGACGCGCATTGAAGCTGCTGGAGATTTGCCGTCGCGAGCTTGGCGACGAAGTTGAGTTGCTGCACGATATGCATGAGCGGCTGACGCCGAACGAAGCAGTGGAGTTTTGCAAGCAAGCGGAGCAGTTTCGGATGTTCTTTCTTGAAGACCCACTCTCGCCGGAGGATCTGGGATACTTCAGGCAGATTCGGCAGAACTGCGCGACGCCGATCGCGATGGGCGAACTCTTCAACAGTCCGCATGAGTGGCAGCCGTTGATCACCGAGCAGTTGATCGACTACATCCGCGTGCACCTGTCGGAGGCCGGCGGATTCAGCCCGTCGCGCAAGATTGCAATCCTTGCCGAGCAGTTTGGGGTGAAGACGGCGTGGCATGGCCCGGGCGATGTTTCGCCCGTGGGTCACATGGCAAACGTGACGCTGGACCTGGTGAGCTATAACTTCGGAATCCAGGAGTATTCGCCCTTCAACGAGCGGACGCAGGCGATCTTTCAGGGCTGTCCGGAGATGCGCGACGGCTACCTGTGGGTGAGCGAAAAGCCGGGGTGGGGCATCGAGATTGACGAGAAAGAGGCGGCCAAAGCTCCGTTCACCCCGAGCCCACTGAATGGCGGTTGGGGCGAGATTCGGCTGCGCGACGGCACTGTGATCAAGCAGTAAGGAGTGGGTTCAACTGAACAGCGCGTCGTCCCACGACTGCGCTTCGTCCCACATCGGCGTCGGTTCAAAGTAGCCGGTTCCCGGCTTCAGATGTTGCTTCAGTTCGTCGTCGTTCAGCGTGACGCCGAGGCCGGGAGTGTCGGGAACCTTGATGTAGCCCTTGTCGATGATCGGCTTTTCAATGCCGGTCACCAGGTCCTGCCAGAAGGGCACGTCGAGCGAGTGGTTCTCAAGCGCGAGGAAGTTGCGCGTGGCCGCGGCGCAGTGCACGTTGGCCATGCAACTGACCGGTGTTCCGGCAAAGTGCATGGCCATGGGTACGCCGTAGCTGAAGGCCATGTCGCCGATGCGGTGCGTCTGCAGAATGCCGCCGGAGGTCGCGAGATCGGGATGAATCTTGTCGACGGCATGCTCCTTGCAGAGGGTCTCGAAGTCCTCGACCTTGTAAATGTCCTCTCCGGTGAGAGTGGGCGTGGGGCTTTCCTGGGTGATCTCCTTCAGCAGATCCGTGTAGTACCAGGGAATCACGTCTTCGATCCACTCCAGGTTGAACTTCTCGTACGCCTTGCCGAGCCGGATGACAGACTTCACGCCGATGTGGCCGAGGTGATCCATCGAGAGCGGCATGTCGTAGCCGATGTTTTCGCGCACCGCGGCCACGTATTCGCACAGCCGGTCGATGCCTTTGTCGGTGACCTCGGTCGCGATGAAGAGGTTGGGCTGAACGTGCTGCTTCCCACTTGCCCAGGCCGGCAGGCTGCATCACCGTGCCGGGCATTCCATCGAGCACGTTGATGCCCAGGTCCATCTTCATCCAGGTCAGGCCCATCGCTTTGCGCTCTTTGGCGCGGCGCGCCATATTCGGCGGGGTCCATTGACTCGGTGGTGTCGGCGTAGATGCGAATCTCGTCGCGCCATTTGCCGCCGAGCATCTGATAGACGGGAATGTTGTAGACCTTGCCGGCAATGTCCCACAGCGCCATCTCCACCGCGCACACTCCGCCGGCCTGGCGCGCGTTGCCGCCGAACTGCGCAATCTTCTGAAACAGATAGTCGATGCGCAGCGGATTCTCGCCGAGGATGCGGCTCTTGAGCACCATCGCATACTGCGGGCCGGCGATATCGCGCACCTCGCCCAGGCCGTAGACGCCCTGGTTGGTGTCGATGCGAATCAGCACGCAAGGGCTCGGGCCGGGCTTCACGATGACCGCGTAGCGCATGTCGGTGATCTTCAGGGTCGATGGGCTCGAGGCGAGATTGACATTCTTGATTTCTTGTTCGGCTTCCGCCACCCGTCCTAGAGCCGCGCCGCCAAGCATCGCGACAGAGGATTTGAGAACGCTGCGACGGTTAAAACGGAACCTGTTTGCGGTCGGACATTCTGGTTCCTTCCTTTGCAGTGAGAATTTTGCGCTGTCCCATCTTACTCCCGCATCTGCGGGCTGTCCCCTCGTCTTGCTTTTGCTTGTCTGGTCGCGTTGGGATCGATTGTGAAAGCAATGCGAATCACGATTCATGAGAGTTGTTCAGTGATGAGATCCGATTTTTCGCGCCGAAGCCTTATCAAGGCTATTGGAGCAGCGGCCGTTGCGCCCGCACTGTCCCCTTTGGCAGCCGTCGCGGCACAGGAACAGAAACCCTGGTGGCTCGGCGACGGAATGCCGCAGGAAAGCGCCGGCACGCCGAAGATAGCCTGCGCCATCGATCTACGCGACGGCGTGACGGACGAGGCCATTCGCGGCGTGGTGCAGGTCGGCGTCTACCACGTGCTCTCCGGCGGCCCGCCGATTCCGTGGACCGCCAGCCAGCTTCAGCCGCTCGTCGACAAGCTCAAGGCGCGGCGGCGTCACGCTGGGCAACCTGATGATTGGCGGCTTTCCCAACACAATTTACGGCCGGCCGGGGCGCGACGAGGAGATCGAGAAGGTACGGCAATCGATCCAGGCCGCGGGCCAGGTGGGTCTCCCGGTCGTCGAGTACAACTTCTACGCGCATCGCGCCATGGAGGGCTACTACGAAGAAACCGGCCGCGGCGGCGCAGGATTGACCGGCGTAGACTACGACCGCATGAAGGGCCTTCCGCCGCTCCCCGACGAAGGCGCGCACACGCTCGACGAGATGTGGGCCAACATCACGTACTTTCTCAAGGCCGTGATTCCGGTCGCCGAGAAGGCGAATGTGCGGCTCGCGCTTCATCCCAACGATCCGCCCTTTCCGCTCAGCCGCGGATCGCAGCAGATCATGGCCACGCTCGCCGGCTGGAAGCACCTGATCGAAATCGTGGACAGCCCGTCGAATGGCATCACGTTCGACTGCGGCGTGACGCGCGAGATGGGAGAAGACCCGGTCGCCGTGTGCCGTTACTTCGGCAGCCGCGATCGCATCAACCACATGCACTATCGCAATCCGCACGTGATGAAGCCGTACCTGAAATACGACGAAGGATTCATCGACGAAGGCGACGTGAATCATGTTCGCGGTGATGCGCGAGCTGGTCAAGGTGAAGTATTCGCGGGAGCTCTACCCGGAACATCCGCGCGCCCTCGACTACGACCGCGCGCGCGGACCGATTCACGGCTATCCCGGTGGCGGCGGCTACGCCGGGGATCTTTACGACATCGCCTACGCGAAGGCCATGCTGCAGGCGGCGCTTATCGCGGAGAAAACAGGGGACTGAGCCAGCGCGAACTGGACAGGGAAAAAGCAAAGACTTCAGGCCGCCCCGCCAAATGCGGGTGAGTGCTCCGGCGGCTCCGCGAGTTCACAGCGGATTTCGCCATTCCTTCCCTCTTTCAGTACTTGCCGCAGGAAGCCGCAATCCCGCGCGATTCCGACTCACCACTCCGCTCAAGGCTGATCGCCGTCACATTGCAGCGGACTCATTCGGAGTAGACTCGCGTTCTAGAATTTGGGCGGATTCGGCAAACTTCGCCCACTGGTCCAGGGCGATAAGCCCAAATGGGTCCCTGAAAGAGTAGTTAAGAAGGGCAAGAGGAAGCTTATGAGTCTTTCGCGCCGACGTTTCGTTCAGCTTGCCGGGTCCAGCGTATTGCTGCCCTCGGCTCTCTTGAAGACGCAGCAGTTTTCCGAAGAGACGCCGGCTTCTCCATCGATTTCCGGCCGCTCTAAGGTCGCGTTGATCCACGGAGAGGATCGCCGCAAGAACGTGTGTCAGGCGCTCACGGGGATCGACGACCAGGTGACTGCGGGCCTCTGGGGAAAACGCTCCGTGGTGATCAAGGTCAACAACGTCACCGCTCACAGGCAACTCGGCGCTGCTCACGTGGATGCATTGAACGGAATCCTCGACTACCTTGAGCCGCGTTTTCACGGTCCCGTGGTCATCGCCGACTCCTCCGCCGAAGACACGCTGGATGCCTTTGAGAACTTCAAATACAACGAGATGGCCAAAGAGCGCCGAAGCCAGCAGGTCAGCCTCATCGATCTGAATCGCGCGGGAAGATTCGAGACGATTCAGCTTGTCGACTACGATCTGCACATCACCACGGCGCGGCTCGCTGCGCAGTTGCTCGACCCCGATGCGTACGTCATCTGCGCGGCCATGCTGAAGACCCACAACAGCGTTGTGGCCACCATGTCAGTGAAGAATATGGTGCTGGGAGCGCCGTTGCGGAGCGCTCCGGGCGAACTCGCATGGAATGACAAGCGGAAGTATCACGTCGGCAGCCGCCAGATTCACTACAACATGTTGCTGACAGCCCAGAAGCTGAAGCCGTTCTGGGGTGCAACCGTGCTCGACGGATTTGATGGAATGGAGGGCGAGGGCCCGACGCAAGGGACGCCCGTGCCATCACGCGTCGCGATTGCGTCTACCGATTTCGTGGCTGCGGATCGCGTCGGCCTTGAGGTGATGGGAATCAATCCGGACTGGGTCGGTTACCTGAGTTACTGTGGACAGGTCGGCCTCGGCCAGTACGATCTCGCGAAGATCGATGTCACCGGGGCGTCGATTGCTTCAGTCCAGAAGAAATACCGGCTCCACCCGGATATGCAACGCGAGCTGCAGTGGATGGGACCGATGAACGAGCTGCCTTTCAAGCTCGGAAGCATCACTACGCCAAGCGATCTGATCCGCGGATAGTTGCCCCTTTCGCACCCAAAAACTGCCCCGCTCGAATGGCTTCGCGCGGGGCAGTTTTTGGGTGCCGGTTTCCTTATGGTTCGGGAGCAGCGGCCGGGCTGCGATGCGCTGGTCTTGGCTGCTTCGCCTTGGCCAGGAGCGAGTCGAATTCACTGCGCGGCATTTTCAGCTTCTCGGGGTGAGCCTCGATCCACTTTGCGAAAGCGTCATATTTCTCCGGCGTCCAACCGCCCTCGAATTGCGCGCCGTTCTTGCCCTCACGATTCAATTCGAAGTTATAGTCGTCGGTGAGTGCCGTGAATTCGGCAGAGCTGATTGCATCTTCGGCGAGGATTGCGGGAATGAATAGAACGCCTTCTGGCTTGGCCAGTACCAGGTCCCCGGGCAGCACGATAGCTCTGCCAATGCGGATCGGCGCATTGATCGCGGTCAATTCCATATCAGCCCATGCCGAGGGATCGTATCCCCGGTAGAATCCATTGAAATCGGGAATCTCCCGATTCTCCTCCTGATCGCGGATGCCCCCATCGAATACGAAGCCCGTGTGCGTATGCGCCGCCACCGCGTTACCCAGATTTGAGCCAATCAGTGTTCCCTCAATGATTTTTCCAAAGCCATCAGCAACATAAACGTCCCCAATCTGCAATTCGTTAATGGGCCAGCTATTATTCCCGCTCACCCGTCCCTCTGCTTTGCCCTCGGCAGCAATCGCCCTGGCCATGTCCGGGCGCGTCGGCATGTATTGTGCCGTGAGAGCGCGCCCGGCAAAGGGCTTGTCAATGTGCAGCGCCTGCCAGCCAGCCTCGAACTGATTGCGATACCCCTGATCGCGCAGATACTCCCACACGTCTTCGATGGTCATATCGACCGCACGCTTGATGAGCGAATCCGGGAGCTTCGGTCGCCCGTCGGGGAAGCGGTCGCCTTTCCAATCGGACGTATAGAAGAGCATCTGTTCACGTGTCATCTTCACTTGGCCAAACGCGGACGAAGCCCCCAGAAGGGCGCAGACGGCCAATGCCATCAAAACTGCCTTTTTCATGCAGATCTCCTCGACACCACAACCAAAACATTTTGGGATTTAAGAGCACAGCAATTGTAAAACTGCCCGAAGCTCAACAGGAAACCATTCCCAAAATGCTCATCTCTTTCGCAATCCGACGAATTGCAATCGGATTTGGCGAAGGCGTTTAGTAGGGATCTCGGATCTTCTTATTCCCAACCGCAAGCAAAGTTTGGAACTGCGGAGTCTCAGGTTCCTTGTCGACAACGGAGGTTTGGATGTCGGTGAAATCTGCCTTCTCCAGCAGGTCTTCCAACTCCGTTTCGCTGAAGCCAAGCCACTCGTCGGCGTAGAGCTCGCGAGCCTCCTCAAAACGATGCTTGACCAGATCGAGAACGATGATGCGACCGCCGGGGCCGAAGAATTCTGTAGGCTTCCTGAATCGCGGAACCGGGATGAAGAGCGTGATGCAGGGACTGCGAGAAGAAGACGAGGTCGACTTCCGCGTCACTGATGGGAACCTCTTCCATGTCGCCGAGGCGGAACTCGACATTCTTTATGCCGTGGCGGAGAGCCTGTTCGCGGCCCACTTCGATCATTCGGGCGGAGGAGTCGACGGCGATAACTTTTTTTGCCTGCTGCGCCAGAAGAAGGGCGAAAGCTCCCTCGCCGGCGCCCAGATCGGCGACCACCATGGGCGGCATGAGCCGCAAGAGCGCTTCGGCCAGGCTCTTCCAGGATTTGCCGGGGACGTAGTCTTTGCCGAGGCGGCCGGCGACGCTGTCAAAGAAGCTGCGCATCTTGTCCTGGCGTTTGCGGAGAACGCGGCGCATGGCGGCCTGGTCCTGCGCGGCTTCGGGAATTTCGCCTCTCGCCTGGTCGAGTAGCCCGTCCAAAACGCCACCCCCACCGGAGGCGGCGGAGGTGGCAGGGCTGGCATAGCGGTAGAGATTGCTTTTGCCGGTGCGGCGGTCCTCAACGAGGCCTGCCTGCTTGAGTTGCGAGAGGTGAGTGGAGATGGTGCTCTGGCCCATGACAAGGATCTCCTGCAGCTCGGCGACGGAAAGCTCCTCGGCTCTAAGGAGCAGCAGGATGCGGAGCCGGCTGGGGTCGGCTACGACGCGAAGAATTTTCACAATGGACGGCATAATGGCAATTGACGGCAATCGTTGAATCTGATACATATCAACATATCACGATAGGACGATATAAGGAGATTCAGAATGGCTGCTACAACACTTGAAGTCGCGGGTTCAGACCACAAAGTCGCTGATTTGGCGCTGGCGGACTGGGGCCGGAAAGAGATCGACATCGCCGAGCACGAGATGCCGGGATTGGTTTCGATCCGCAACAAGTACGCGGCCGAGAAGCCGCTGAAGGGCGTGCGGATCACCGGATCGCTGCACATGACGATTCAGACGGCAGTGCTGATTGAGACGCTGGTGAGCCTGGGCGCGGAGGTTCGCTGGGCAAGCTGCAACATTTTTTCGACCCAGGACCACGCGGCTGCAGCCATTGCAGCTGCCGGAGTTCCGGTGTTCGCCTGGAAGGGCGAGTCGCTCGAAGAGTACTGGGATTGCACCTATCGTGCGCTGAGCCACAAGGGCGGCAAGGGGCCGCAACTGGTGGTGGACGACGGCGGCGATGTGACGCTCCTGATCCATAAGGGCTATGAGCTCGAAGACGGAGACAAGTGGGTCGATACACCCTCAGGGAATCATGAAGAACAGGTGATCAAGGACCTGTTGAAGAAGGTGTATGCCGAGGACCCGCAGCACTGGCACAAGGTGGCCAAGGAATGGCGTGGCGTGAGCGAAGAGACGACCACCGGCGTGCATCGCCTCTACAAGATGATGGAGCAGGGCAAGCTGCTGGTTCCTGCAATCAACGTGAACGACTCAGTGACCAAGTCGAAGTTCGATAACCTGTACGGCTGCCGCGAGTCGCTGGCCGACGGCATCAAGCGCGCGACCGACGTGATGGTGGCGGGCAAGGTAGCGGTGATCTGCGGGTATGGCGATGTGGGCAAGGGCTCATCGCATTCGCTGCGCGGTATGGGCGCCCGCGTGATCGTGACGGAAGTAGACCCCATCAATGCGCTGCAGGCGGCAATGGAAGGCTTCGAAGTGGCGACGGTAGAAGACACGCTGGGGCGCGGCGACATCTACGTGACCTGCACCGGCAATGTGGACATCATCACGCTGGAACACATGAAGAAGATGAAGGACCAGGCGATTGTCTGCAACATCGGGCACTTCGATAACGAGATCCAGATGGACCCGCTGAATGCGGAAAAGGGTGTGACGAAGCTCAACATCAAGCCGCAGGTGGACAAGTACACGTTTCCGGACGGGCATTGCATCTTTGTGCTGGCCGAAGGACGGCTGGTGAACCTGGGCTGCGCGACGGGACACCCGAGCTTCGTGATGAGCAACAGCTTCGCCAATCAGACGCTGGCGCAGATCGACCTTTGGAAGAACAAGGATACATACAAGGTCGATGTCTATGTGCTGCCCAAGCGGCTGGACGAAGAGGTGGCGCGCCTGCACCTCGAAAAAATCGGGGTGAAGCTGACCACGCTGACGCCAAAGCAAGCCGACTACCTGGGCGTCGCGGTGAGCGGGCCGTACAAGGCAGAGAATTACAGATACTAGTAAACAGTGGTCAGTGGTCAGCGAAGAGCAGCCGGTCATGCCCGCGATCGATCGCATATCAAGGGTCTTCGCTGACCATCAATTACTGATTGCTTTTCGACTGATCACTGCTCACTGACCACTGTTCACTGACCACCACCGGTGATGATTTATATGAGTTCACCCCTTAGCTTCTCTTTCGAGCTTTTTCCACCGCGCACTCCGGAGGGCTTGGCCAAGCTTCCCGCCGTGATCGGCCAGCTTGCCTCTGTGGGGCCGGAGTTCTTTTCCATTACGCATGGCGCGGGCGGCTCGGATCAGGATGGCACCTACGAGACGCTGATGACGGTGGTCAAGCACACGGGCGTGGAGGCGGTTCCGCACCTGACGTGTGTAGGTTCGACGCGCGACAACGTGGCCGCGCATCTGCAGCGATACAGAAACGCAGGCGTGAAGCGAATTGTTGCATTGCGCGGTGATCTGCCGGCAACCGCCATGAGTCCTTCAGCGCCTGGAGAATTTCATTACGCCAATCAACTGGTCAGCTTTATCCGCGAAACCCACGGAGATGCCTTCAAGATCGAAGTGGCCGCTTACCCCGAAATGCACCCGCAGTCACCCGATCCCGGAGCGGATTTCGAGAACTTTTGCCGCAAGGTTGAGGCCGGTGCGGATGGGGCACTGACGCAGCTTTTCTACAACGCTGAAGCCTATTTTGACTTCGTCGAGCGCTGTCATAAGGCGGGCCTCAGGATTCCGATCGTGCCGGGCATCATGCCCATCACCAGCTTCGCCAATACACTCCGCTTCTGTAACGGCTGCGGTGCTGATCTGCCGCGTTGGGTACGGCTGCGCCTCGAGCACTTGCAGAACGACAAACCGGCACTGCTCGATTTTGGCCTGGACGTTGTGACCCGCTTATGTGACACGCTGGTGCGCAATGGCGCCCCCGGTCTTCACTTCTACACCATCAATCAGGCTGAACCGACATTGCGGCTTTGGAAGAACCTGGCGCTGCCTGTTCCTGTTTAAGTAAAACTAATTGCGCCGCTGAATGCATTTTTTGCATTTCGCGAGCGCAAGTTAGCGTTTTTTCGGCACGGAAGCACAGACCCGTTTACCCTTTTCTTCCAAAGAGCCGCTGATAGAGGCGCCATGGCGCACTGTGCAGCAGGTTGGTTTGTTGCGCTTTAAGCCCTGCATACGAGCGCTTGACGTAGAGATCGAACTCCGGCGGCCACCCGATCGTGGAGCGGCGCTCAGTGTAATCGCCATCGGCCCATTTCGCCAGAACAGCTTTATATCCAACCACGTGGGTGACGAAATCAAGCAGGCATTGGGGCATCTGCTCCTCGATGATCAAGTGCGCTTTCTCGATGATGACTTTTTCGCGAATGTCATTGAGCGGCATGAAAATGGTCGTCATCCATAGCACCCAATCCTTCATCTCCGTGTCGAGAATTGGTTCGCTCTTCAGCTTGCCCTGCCGATTCAACAGCGAACGATAGGCGATATTTCCTGCTTCGGAGGCTACATAGAGAGGACCGTAGAACTCGTTGAGCCGTTTGTTGACTAGCCGGAGTTTGTCGCGCCGGCGGGCCAGCATGCGCGCACTGAGAAAGGTAACCAGGTAGCCGGCAAACGCGAGGATGATGGTGAGTATGGCCGCGTTTTGCGAGAGGGTGAGGGTGGTGAACGAGGATGTATCCATCGCAGTTCTTGTCCTGGCGACGAGTATACGCGGGTGAGAGATGGACCGAATGTGATCGCGAAGCTGCTTTCAGGTTGGTTCCAGTTTGCTACTTGCTTCGTATTCTATTTACTTTTTCGGGAATCAGTTCGATCTCGAAGAGCTTCGGCCAGAGCTTGCCGGTGACGAAGATGCGATTGCGCGCGGCGTCGTAAGCGATGCCATTGAGAACCGCTTCGGGACTGGGACGCTGGGAATCGGGCAGCAGGCCAGTCAGATCGATCCAACTCAGCACATTTCCGTTTGCAGGCGAGATGCGGGCAATGCGATCGGAGTGCCAGACGTTCGCGTAGATCTGGCCGTGGATGAATTCGAGTTCATTGAGCTGGGTTACGGGGACGCCGCGGTCTTTGACGATGAGATGCCGCACTTCGCGGAAGGTTGTGGGATCGAGGAAGCGCAGAGTCGCACTGCCGTCGCTGAGGATCAAGTCTTTTCCATCCTGAGTCAGACCCCAGCCCTCGCCCTCGTAGTGGAATGTCTTCAGCAGCCGGAACGTGGCGCGGTCATAGACCAATGCGATGTGCGACTGCCACGTAAGCTGGATGAGGGTGCTGCCCCAGTTCGTAAGCCCTTCGGCGAAGTACTGGTCGGGCACTTGCTGGAATCTGAGGATGCGACCGGTGTCCAGGTCTTCCTCGCGCAGGGACGAGTGTCCTTTGAGCCCGGTGCTTTCGTAGAGATGGCCATCGACGTAAACCAGTCCCTGGGTGAAAGCCTGCTCATCATGCGGGTAGGCGTGGATGACGCGGTAAGTGTCGGTGGCGAACGCGTGGTCGCCAACACCAATGCAGAGACATAGGAGTAATGCAATTCGGCGGTAGTGCGACGCGCGCGGATTGGACATTTGCCGGATCACCGGCCTCCATGGAAACGCCCGAAGCCGCGAGCCCCCACCACCGACATCAGCAACATGCCCGAGCCAAGAAGCAGCACATCCTGCGTGTCGAGCAGGCTGAATTTCCCGACGCGGCAGATCAGCAGGTAAGCGACGACGAGATTGAGAAAGCCCCAGAGAACATTGACCGTGGAGGAAGACAAGCCCACTCCCGGTGGTTTGGCGAATGGGCTCTGGAATGGGTGTCCGGAGATTCCGCTGCCGAGATGAGGCAGGCAGTTGGCCAGGAAAGCTCCACCGAAGAAATAGGCTAGATAGTCGTACCAATGCATCGTGGCTCCGCTCGGCCGTCAACCCAAGCCTCAGCGGCAATTCTAACTTGTTCCGAGATAGATAAATCGAAGCAGGAAAAGGACGGCAAGCGTGTAAAGCAGCCAATCCTCCTTGCAATAACGCCCGGTGGCAAGATGCAGCACTGCCCATGCGATGACGCCGAATCCGAGGCCGTTGGCAATGGAGTAGGTCAGCGGAATCAGTACCAGCGTAAGGAAAGCCGGGATAGCGACCAGTGGATCGTGCCAGCGAATCTCAACGATTGTGGCCAGCATCATGGAGCCGACAAGGATGAGCGCCGGCGCAGTGGCCGCCTGCGGAACCAAGCCGACATATGGTGCGGCGCCGATGGCGCAGAGAAACAGAATTCCCGTAACGATGGCGGTGACGCCGGAGCGTCCTCCAGCCATCACGCCGGCGGTCGATTCCACGTAACTGGTTACCGTGGATGTGCCGGTGAGGGAACCGAACACGGTGGCCGTGGCGTCAGCAAACAGAATGCTGTTGAGGCGTGGAATGGAGTGATCATGCGCGATGAGGCCGGCACGCTTGGTGACGGCGACGAGTGTGCCCAAGTTGTCAAAGAGGTCGACGAAAAAGAAGACGAAGATGATTTCGAGCAGGCCTTTGTTGAGAGCACCGCGGATATCGAGTTTGAAGGCGGTAGCGGCCAGTGCCTGAAAGCCTCCGGATGCGGGGGTCCAGTGAATGAGGTTTTGCGACCACTCGATCAGCGCAGGCGACAATAGCCACGATAAATGCGTTCCTTCGTGGACAACGGCGAATGCGAGTGCCCAGGCGACTGCGGTTGTGGCAAGGACGCCGCTGAGAATCGAGCCGCGCACCTTGCGCACTTCAAGAACCACCATGAGGATGAGCCCGAAGAGCGCAAGCGCAGCCGTGGGGTTGCGGATGCTGCCCATGCCGACGAGCGTCGCAGGATCGCTGACCACGAGACCGGCGTTGCGGAAACCGATGAACGCGATGAAGAGCCCGATGCCGCTGGCGACCGCGGCGTAGAGTTCATGGGGAATGGAACGCAGAATCATCTGCCGGATTCCGGCCCCAGTGAGCGCGAGAAAGATGACGCCGGAGAAAAACACCGCGCCCAACGCGGTTTGCCAGGGGATGTGCATCTTGAGGCAGACAGTGTAAGTGAAATACGCGTTCAGGCCCATCCCCGGCGCGAGTGCGATGGGATAGCGCGCGACGATGCCCATCAGGATGGAGCCGAAAGCCGCCGAGAGACAGGTGGCTGCCGTGACTGCGGCGAGAGGCATACCCGTGGCAGAGAGAATGGCGGGGTTGACCAGGACGATGTAAGCCATGGTCAGGAACGTTGTGACTCCGGCCAGAATCTCAGTGCGCCAATTGGTGCCCAGATGAGTGAATTCAAAATAGCTTTCGAGCGTTTTGAGCATAGGCGGGTGAAAGTAGAAGACCACATAGTCGCCGCTTCGCAAAGAAGTTTTCTGATCTTGAGCTGGATTGATGCTGGCTTCGCGCAGGCAGTCAGCCTGTGTACACACGTCAATCCGGCTCTGCTAACCTTGAAGAACTCCGGCGCGCAAGCTCCGCCGAAATTGAAAGCGGCCCGGCGAATTCGCCGACCTCCCGTCCTGCGTCGGCACTCAACGGGCTTGAAGTGGGCCCCATCCGAAACAACTAAGACTTCTCCAACCGAAAACAAGGAGGTTTTTTCAATGCCCACAATCACGACCAAAGACGGAACCCAGATTTTTTACAAGGACTGGGGCACGGGTCAGCCGATTGTTTTCAGCCACGGCTGGCCGCTGAGCGCCGATGACTGGGACGCGCAGCTGATGTTCTTCCTCAATCACGGCTATCGCGTCATAGCCCATGACCGGCGCGGCCACGGACGGTCCACCCAGACGGGCGATGGACACGACATGGATCATTATGCCGACGATCTTGCGGCAGTGACGGCGCATCTCGATTTGAAGAAGGCTATCCATGTCGGCCATTCGACCGGAGGCGGCGAAGTAGCGCGCTACCTGGGACGGCATGGAGAGAGCCGTGTTGCGAAGGCTGCCCTGCTGAGCGCAGTGCCGCCGCTGATGGTGAAGACGGCGGCCAATCCGGGGGGCCTTCCCAAGGATGTTTTCGACGGGTTTCAGGCGCAACTCGCGGCCAATCGCTCGCAATTCTATCGCGACGTAGCGTCGGGCCCTTTCTATGGCTTCAATCGGCCAGGGGCGAAATCTTCCGAGGCGATCATCCAGAACTGGTGGCGCCAAGGCATGATGGGGGGCGCGAAGGCACATTACGACGGCATCGTCGCTTTTTCCCAGACTGATTTCACCGACGACCTCAAGAAGATCTCTGTGCCAGTTTTCGTGATGCATGGAGAGGACGACCAGATTGTGCCATTCGCCGATTCCGGTCCGCTAACGGCGAAGCTGCTCAAGAACGCTGAGACGAAGTTCTATCCAGGCTATCCGCATGGCATGCCGACGACGCATGCCGAACAGATCAACAAGGACCTGCTGGCATTCCTCAAGAAGTAGAGCGCAACGAGCGGCGATGGACGTGAACGGCGCTGGGTCAGTCGTCTGTCGCCGCTTACCAACTTCCTGACATCTTCGCCAAGGTCTTCGGCGTGGCAACGCGGGGTTCCCGCAGTGCTGTAGCAACGGGAAAGCCTTGCGAAACCGAGGATTCTTGTTACGATTGGGAATCCGTGGCGAAGAATTCAACAACTCGCGGGCTGCTCAAGCCAGTTCTGCGCGCCGTCATTGAAATTGCGTTCATTGTATTTCTGTTCTATTCGAACCTCTTGATGGGAGAATTTACGGTTGGTAAGGGTCAGGGGAAGAGCTTCGCATACGCTTTGAATGACATCTTTACCGGGACCAATTTTCTGATTGCGATGGTCTCTGCATTCATCGGGTACGTAGTGTTCGAGTCTCTGCGAAGAAAGTTCTAGCCAGGAAGCGACGAGGAACTACAGGAGCTTTGCGGCTTCCTTCGCGAAGTAGGTGACGATGAAGTCGGCGCCGGCGCGGCGGATGCCAAGGAGCGACTCGAGAATTGCGCGATCGCGGTCAAGCCAGCCTTTCTCGAAGGCTGCCTGGAGCATCGAATATTCTCCTGAAACCTGGTAGGCGCCGATGGGCACACCTACGCGCTCTCGGGCAGCGCGCACCACGTCGAGGTACGGCATGGCCGGCTTCATCAGGATCATGTCAGCGCCTTCTTCGAGGTCGAGGTCGATCTCGCGCATCGCTTCACGCAGGTTGGCGCCATCCATCTGGTAAGTTTTGCGGTCGCCAAATTGCGGAGCGGAATCGGCTGCTTCGCGGAACGGGCCGTAGAAGGCGGAAGCGAATTTCGAGGCGTAGCTCAGAATCGGATGTCTGCGTCAGGCCGCCCTTATCGAGAGCGCGGCGGATCGCTGCGACGCGGCCATCCATCATGTCGCTGGGAGCCACGATGTCGGCTCCGGCGCGCGCCAGGCTGGCGGCCGTGCGGCCCAGCAGTTCGAGAGAGGGGTCGTTGTCGACGTCGTAGCCGTCCTCGGTTTTGACGATCACGCCGCAGTGGCCGTGGCTGGTGTATTCGCACAGGCAGACGTCGGCGATCAGTACGAGTTTCTTTGCGGCTGCGGATTGCCTGAGCGCGCGGAGGCCCTGCTGCACGATTCCGTCATCGCTCCATGCGCCGGTAGCCTGTTCGTCTTTTGCATCGGGCAGGCCAAAGAGCAGCAGGCCTCCGATTCCGAGGCGAACTGCCTCTTCGGCTTCGCGCACCGCCTCATCGACTGAAAGATTGAAGACGCCGGGCATGGAGCCGATGGGGTGGCGCACACCCTGGCCCGGACAGATAAACAGCGGGTAAATCAAGTCGCCCGGATCAAGCGCAGTTTCGCGAACCAGAGCGCGCAGAGACTCATTGCGGCGCAATCGACGCATGCGGCTTTCAGGAAAACTCATGCCTTCGATTGTATGTCACCGACAGTGGTCAGGGATCAGTGGTCAGTGAGCCGGGAGCGGACGTCAGGTCTTGTTGCGGAGGCAGGCTTTACCATGTGCGCGCTTGTGGCAACTGGTCGTAAAGGCTCGAATTGCGATAGCCGAGCAACGTCACCAGCGTCCAGATGCCGAGGGCAGTTCCGATGGGAATCTTCAACAGGAACAGAAAGGCGGCCACGATGGCGACGATGCGGCCCCACGCGGTGCGTTCCATCAGCCCCCAGCCCGCCGCCAATGCGAGTGCTGAACGGACCACGACGATAGCCCACCCGAAATGCAGAATCGCGGGCCAAAACGTCTCAGGACCCCAGGGACCGTGTTCCCAGGGCCCGTGCGCCCAGGGCCCGAAGTTGCCGTGAAAGAAAGCATTGGCGAAGGCGAGCCCCAGGATGCCAAGCACCAGGGACAATCCCCCATATACGAACCAGACAATGCTGAGCGCTTTGATTCGGCCATCGTAGTTTTGCAATTGGAATTCCAGATTGGGCACCGGGGGAATCGGTGGCGCCACCGGGCGGCCGCATTGCGGGCAGACCACCTGCCCTGGCGTTAAAGCCTGACCACATCCGCTGCAAAACATTGTGCCTCCTCTTTCATTCGTCCTGAGATGAGTACGAAATCAATGGGGACGCGGTTCCCGACGGATTCTCAGGCGAGTCAGAGTTATCGAGCGGCTGTGCTGACCCGCTTCTCCCAGCGTTCGTCATGACGGTCGTCGTGGAACATCAGGGCGATGACGCGGCCTTGCGTGTCCCGCTCCACGAGCAAGCGGTTGATGCTGTTGCCGTTGGGATAGAAGAAGGTCGACAACGATTCGGCGGCCAACTCCGAGATCGCACCGTGCAGGTCTCTCTGGTAGAGTTGCTCGCCCTGCCGGAAGACCGTAATTGCGAGCACGCCATGCGCGTCGTGGTACTCGCCTGTATAGGTATCAAGCTGCGCGGGTGTGAGGCGGATCGCGGGCGGATGCAGCGGAATCACCACACGCTCGGCAAACGCAGGCGGCTCCGGTTGGCCGCGGTGATGCGCGAGCAGCCAGCGCGGCAGTTCGGGCTCGTTGAATGCGCGGGTCCAGCAATCGTGCCGGAGGCCCTGATAGATCCATAGGCGGACATCTCCCCCGGCTGCCTTGAACGCCGAATACATCAGTTCGGCTTCGCGCGGAGATACCACATCATCTTCGCTGCCGTGGAAGAGCCAGATGGGCGTGCGTCCGATATCGCGGGCGTATTCGCCTGGAAGCGTGGCAGCCGCATGCCACCTTTCGGGCGCGTAGCTCCAGAAGATGCCGCCGGCGGCGATGGCCACGGCCGCCCAGCGTTTGGGATTGGCACGGGCCAGTTCCCAGGCGCCGTATCCGCCGAGGGAGAGGGCGGTGAGATAGGTGCGCGCCGGATCGGCGTGGAATTCGGCAGTCTCCTGGTCCAGGGCTGCCATGGCCATTTCCATCATGTCGGGGTCGGTCCAATAGCGTGCCTGTGGGCATTGCGGCATCACGATGATGAAGGGCCAGCGCTCGGGGTGGTCGCGCACCTGGGAGGGGAGGCCGATCTGCGTTTGCCACATGCCCTCGGAGCCGCGCTCGCCGCGTCCATGAAGAAACAAAATGATGGGCCACTGCTTGTTGTCGTCGCGCCGCCACTCCTCCGGCAGGTAGACCTGGAAGTGGTAATCGATGCCGTGCATCTGCATGACGCGATTGAGGAAACCTGTCTCCTGCGGCGGCGCCGGATGATGGGAGCGGAAGCCGGCCGCGGTGGCGCTGCCCGGCAGAGGCGTCATTACCCATGCAAGAGTAAAGCAGGCCGTCAGAAGTCTCTGAATCTCGTGCATACTCGCATCCCATCATATAGAACCGCTGCGGGTGCAGTCAGATACCGATCTAAGCCAGGTAGTTGCAATTCGAAGACATTCTTTCGTTTTTCCTGACAATTTTCTTACATACCGGTATGAAACAATCGGTTAAGCCAAGCAACCGCGCGACCCATGACGACCGATACATCCAGGACGACGCTTGCACCCGGAGAGGTGCTCGACCATTACCGCATTGAGGCGGTGATTGCCCGCACCGGCATGTCGGTACTCTACAAGGCCACAGACGAAAAGACGGGGCGGCATGTGGCAATCAAGGTGCCCCAGCCGGAACTCGAAGCCGACCCGGTGCTTTTCGAGCGGTTCAAGCGCGAAGAAGAGATTGGGCAATTGCTTGACCACCCCGGCGTGGTGAAGACATTTAACAGCGAATCGCGCAGCCGCGTGTACATGGTCATCGAGTGGGTGGACGGGCGGCTGCTCCGGACCCTTCTGAATGAAGAGAAGAAGCTGCCGGTGGACCGGGCGGTGAAGATTGCGCTGGGGATGTGCGAGGCGCTTGACTACATGCACAAGCGGGGAATCGTGCACCGCGACCTGAAGCCGGAGAACGTGATGGTGGACGCGGACGACGAAATCAAGCTGATCGATTTCGGCATTGCGATGAAGGAAGACGCGCGGCGCCTGACCTTTGTGAACCTCTCGGCGACGATGGGCACGCCTGACTACATTTCGCCGGAGCAGGTGAAGGGTCAACGCGGCGACCAGCGCAGCGACATCTACGCGATGGGCATCATGCTGTATGAAATGTTGACGGGGCGCGTGCCATTTGTAGATCAGAATCCGCTGGCGGCGATGAATGAGCGGCTGCTCAACGATCCTCCCCCGCCGCGCGAATTAAACCCGGAGATTTCGCCCGAGCTGCAGGAGATCCTGTACCGCGCTCTGGAGCGGGATCCGCGGCACCGCTACGCGACGGCACACGAGATGGCCTGGGACGTGGAACATCAGGAGCAGGTGGGAGTGGAAGAGCGCGACGGGCGGCCGGCCGGGCACGGCCAGCGCAAGGGATTCAAAACGCCGCTGCTGTATGCCGGACTGGCTGCTATTCCGCTGGCACTGTTCGCCTTGATGCTGCTGCTGGCGAAGCGGTGAAGAGCGCGCTTGTTTTTGTACCAACTATGGGTGCCCCGGGTCCCGATTTTGGGACCAGGGAAAGCATGAACTCAAAGCACGAAATCACGCGGTCAAAAACCTAGTCGATGAAATAACCTATCTTCGTAAGGACACTGTCACTCAGTTCCACGCCCAGCAGCCGCGCACCAAGCGGAGCGCGCAGGCTTCTCTCAAAATTTTGAAGGACGGTACCAGGCAGATCCGTTTGTTGCCGAAGCAAACGCAGCAGTGAGGCGCTATCGGTGGGGCACTCGTAGTCACCGGGCAACCCGCAAGCAGGGCGGATTGTCAGGGAAAGGGGAATGGTTCCCGAGGTTGACTCGGGAAGATCGCATCGATGAGTGATGAGGTTGACTCGCATACAGGCATCCTGAAGCCTGGATACGGAACTCTCAATGGCACAGATGGGTGATTCGGGTCGAACCAAATGGTGAGGCGGGTGCTCATACCTCCGGTGCAACGGGCAGATTCGAAGTCACCGGTAGGAGTCATCGCGGTGAACTACGAATTCGGGGTAGGCGCCGCCGCCAAGTTCATGCAGATCCATGCCGATACGCTCCCATCCGAGTCGACGCGGAAGGGAACAACGCGGTTGAGCAGCCAGAAGAGCAGATAGATAAGCGGCAAGATCAGACCGAGCAGCGTGGCAATGCCGACAAGCTGAGCGACAAGCTGGCCCGGCTGCGCGGCGAAAACTCCTGCGGCCAGCAGTCCCCAGAGGCCGCTGACGGCGTGAACGCTGATCGCTCCGGAAGGATCATCGATGGAGAGCGCGAGCTCGAGTACCTCGACCAGAAGAGGGGTGGCGACGCCGGCGACAATCCCGATAAACAGCGACTGGACCGGCGTGACCAGAGCGGCGCAGGCGCTGGAGGCGACAAGTCCCGAGAGCCAGCCGTTGGCACAGAGGCTGGCGTCGGGTTTGCCGAAGCGGAATCGGGTGACAGCAAAGGTGGCGGCGAGCGCCGCGGCGGCCGAGAGCAAGGTGTTGACCGCGGTGACCGGCAACGCGGACGGTGCAGCGTTGAGCCAGAGGAGCGCTCCGGCCATGTTCCAGGCCAGCCAGCCGACCAGTGCAATCAGGCAGCCAAAGAGGACATAGACGGCATTGTGGCCGGGCATCGCGGTCGAAAGGCCTTCCTTGGGAAACTTCCCTGCGCGGGGACCGGCGATCCAGACAACGGAAAGGGCACAGAGGCCGCCGAGAACGTGGACTGTGGCCGCACCGCCGCCGTCGAGAAAGCCGGCGCCGAGAGAGAAGTTGATGCCAAGCTGGGCCAGCCACCCGCCTCCCCAGACCCAGTGGGTGAGTAGAGGAAAGACCATGGCAGCAAGGACGGCGGCGGATGCGATCCCTGCGGGGAGGCGCCAGCGGTCTGCGCCGGAGCCCCAGGGGATGAGCGCCATCAGTGCTACGGCGAGAAATTCAAACAGGAGAGAAAGCTGCTCGCGGGCAGGGGCTGAGCCCAGGCCCCCGAGCACCAGGGAACCGGTGCCTGCCCAGTTCCAAGGCTTGCCGGCGAGTTGGAAGAGATGGCCGGGAGCTGTGGCGTCAGCGAACGTTGCACCGATGGCGGCAAACACGATGACCGCGACCGAGATCATCGAAAGAGAGCCCAGCAGCGATTGAGCAGCGGAGCGGGAGCGGCCAAGGCCGGTGTTGATGAGGGCCACCCCGGCGATGGCGAGTGGAGCCAGCAGCAGAAGTCCCAGGGTGAGCGCGAAGGCCGATTCAGTGAAAGGCGGTGCGGCGGCTGGGTTCACGGGCGCTTCTCCCCTCGATCCATGTGGCCGCGCACTGCGACTGCCAGCCCCAATGCCTCCACGGCCAGTCCGCAGACCACAAAAGCGGTGCGCGGGCCGGGGGCGGGGAACAGAACAACAGCTGCAATGGTGAGGAAAAAACCGGCCGGCATGACGAGCAATCCCGCGTACTTCATGGCCCTTCCCTTTCAGGCTGTCAATCGATAGGCGCCCACCCTCCGGACCGGGATCCGCATGAGCTGAGGGTTTTGCGACTGAAGGCAACCGGACGAAATGCCTTCATGAATTCTAAAGCATGGATTTGTCGAGATTGGGCTGCGGCCGCAACTCGCTAGAGTGACGTTGAGCGAATCAACTTTCTGCTTCGAGTGGGCGATCGAGGATTTCCTCAAAAGCTCCGAAGAACGAACGTTGCCGCAACCGGTCAAGCGTCAATGGGCGGCTCTCCTGCAGGTCTTCGGCAAAGTCCTTCTCGATGACCGCGGCCAATTGCCGGTCGAGAACGGCCAGGTTTACTTCGTCGTTGAGAGCGAAGGAGCGGTGGTCGAAGTTGGTCGAGCCGACCACGCTCCATTGCCTGTCGACGGTCATGAGCTTGGCGTGGATCATCGAAGGCTGATATTCGAATATTTCGGCGCCACCCTCAAGCAGATGGCGGCTGCTGTGGCGGCTCAAAGCGCGGATGACGGAGTGATCGATGTGCGGACCGGCGGTGAGGATCCGTACTTTGACTCCGCGGCAGCGCACCGCTTCTACAAGCGCCCGCCGCGCGCTTCGATCGGGCAGAAAGTATGGCGTTGTGATGTGGATGGTTTCTCTCGCGCTCTTGATGAGCGCCTGAAAGAGAATGCGGGCCTGTGTCCCGCCGCCCCGAGGGGTACTTGATACCACAAAGCTTTCCGCGCCCTCAGGCAAAGAGCGAAATCCGAACTGCCTGGCTCCAGAGAGGATTTCTCCTGAGGCTTCGAGCCAGTTTTCGCTGAAAGTGGAGATGAGCCCGGTCACGGCATCGCCTTCGACGCAGAAGACAGTGTCTCGCCAGGCGGGGTCTTTGTTTGTCGAATAGAGCCAATGATCGCCGACCCCCGCTCCGCCTATGAAGCCCGTCTCCCCATCGACGATGAGCAGCTTGCGATGAGTGCGCTGATTCATGCTTGGCCAGGTATTCCAGCGAAACGGGTGATACCAGCACATCTGACCGCCGGCCGCGCGCAGACGATCAAAATACGAGTTGGGAGTGCCGAGACTTCCTACGGCGTCGACAATGATCCGGACCTCAACTCCCTTCCGCGCTCGCTCGATGAGAGCCTTGAGCATTTCGTCACCCACCCTTCCGGGTTGAAACTCATACGACTCGAGGTTGACAGCCCGCTGAGCCCGCCGAATCGCGTCCAACTCTGCCGGATAGAACTCCGCACCGTTTTTGAGACGGCGGAGCCGCGCTCGTCTCCGCGTTCCGCCGGTGACCACACCCAGGAACTGGACGAACTCTTCGGAATCGAGCGCGGCGTTGAGGTCTTCGCTCATGGTGTACGGTGGCTGGGGGCCAAACAGGTTGATCAGCACCTTGGCCCCGTAGAGCACCAGTGCTCCGGCTCCGACGATAGCGAGAGAGTTCTTCAAGCCGAATGTGCGGGAAGTCGACGTCTTTATTGGTCCATGCATAGAGTTTTGGATGCAGGGCCGGTTGGTGCGGCGAGATTCTGTAGTCAATAATGGCGCATGTACATTCGTCTGAACCGGGCCCATCGCACTCTTCCCTTGATGCTTGGAGTGGTCACGCTGATAAGCGTCGGCGTGCTCATTGCGTGGGACATCGATCCGCGGCTCTTCCCAGCCAGAGCCCATGACTTTCTTGCCGCATTTCCGCTGGCCATGATTGCTTTCGCCTACCTTGTTTATCAGGCCGCGCACAAGCCGGCGCGAATGGAAGCCCTGAAGGCGATTCTGCTGGCAAGTGCCTTTCTCTTCTGGGCAGCCAATCAACTGTGGCCCGGTCTTCACGAGGCAACACTTTTCAACGATATTGCGATCGCTCTTTTTGTCCTTGATGTGTTTTTCGTGATTGCAGGCTGGCCGAGCACTTCACCGGACGAATCGTTTGCTGAGAGCTATGACGCCTCATCGCAAAAGGGGCAACCGTGAGCAGGGCACAGGTCGCGGCGAACAACGTTGGTCGTGCCGCAGTGCGATTGAGCGCTGCATCACGCATTGGTATTTTGGAAAGGAATATCCCACTCTCTGGTACATTCCCGGTCAGATGAGCGGGAGGTTTTTCCCCGAAAGAAAGTTCATCACAACGTATAGTCCTTTCAGTAGATTACAAAGTTTTTACAAGATGAACATTTTTTCTCTTTTGCGCGGCCCGAGCAGTCGCAGAGCCGCTTTGGGCTGCTATATTGATTTTTCGGGGCAACCGAAGCAGAGCTTCCCTTTGAATTAGAAACGAGAATAACCGCAAGGTATGTGACCGTCAGCACAGCGCGCATATTGCGACATCAAACGCAACAGCAGAACAACAAGCAGGAAAGCATTCATGGCGCAAATATTTGACCGCAGCTCCAACGCGCTGGCTCGTGCGAGCCTGGTGTTGACGGGGTTGATTGTGATCGCACTCGGGGTCACGTTGGACCAGTTGCAGCGCTCACCGTGGGTCACGCGGCAGGGTCAGCGTCCGGAGCAGCCGGTGCCCTTCAGTCACAAGCATCATGTGCAGGGCCTGGGGCTGCAATGCCAGTACTGCCACGTAACGGTGGAGAAGTCGGGTTACGCCGGGATTCCCCCGACCAAGACTTGCATCAACTGCCACGCACAGATCTGGACCAATGCGCAGTTGCTGGCGCCGGTTCGTAATAGCTGGGCTACCGGCGAGTCGATTGTGTGGACCAAGGTGCACGACCTGCCCGATTTTGCTTACTTCAACCACTCCATTCATGTGAACAAGGGGATCGGCTGTTCAAGCTGCCATGGACGCGTGGACGAGATGCCGCTCATGTTTGCGCAGAACACGCTGCAAATGGAGTGGTGCCTGGACTGCCATCGGAATCCCGCCAAGAATTTGCGGCCCACTGCCCAGATCTACAACATGGCCTGGGAGAAGCCGAGCGAGGATCACCCGGTGTGGTGCTCGGCCGAGGGTGAGCAGATCGGAGTTCCTACGGCACAGAGCGTGAACTGCGTGATGAAGGATCCTGGCGCGGCTGGAGCGCAGATGGCGGCTCTTGAGCTCCCGGCAGCGAATGCGCAGGCTCCGGTTGCGGCCGCGGCAGAGGTGCCGGGATCGGCCTCCTATCGGAAATTCACCAACCAGGATGAGCTGGGCCACTTCCTGCTGCAGAGCTACAACATCAAGAATCCGCGACAACTCACCAGTTGCGATACGTGCCACCGATGAGCAAAGGAATGAGTGGACCTGAGTTGAACAATTTGTCGGATAAAAAAGGGAAAGTCGTGAACAAATCTCTCGGGAAGCATCCCTCAGGGGTTGAAGCCACGGTCGATTCTGCTGAGGTTTCGGCACGACTCGAGTCGCGCCCCGACACCAGGCAGGACCTTCTCGCTGTCGAGGCTGAGTCCGCGGTGCCAATGAGCCTGGCTGCGGTGCGCCAGGAGTTGAAGGGCGTCAAAGGCAAAAAATACTGGCGGTCGATCGACGAGCTTGCCGATACGCCTGACTTTCAGGCGGCCGTAGAGCGCGAGTTTCCGAGTTCGGCGCAGGAATGGGTCGACCCGGTTTCGCGGCGCGGCTTCATGAAGTTGATGGGCGCATCGATGGCGCTGGCAGGGCTGGCCGGGTGCACCAAGCAGCCGGATGAGCCGATTTATCCCTACGTCAAGGCTCCGGAAGACCTGGTTCTGGGCAAGCCCAATTACTTTGCCACGGCACACCCGTTTGTGACGGGCGCGGTTCCGTTGTTGGTGAAGAGCAGCGAGTATCGCCCTATTAAGGTGGATGGAAATCCGGAACATCCATACAACCACGGCTCCTCGGATGTGTTTTCGCAGGGCACTCTGCTGGACTTGTACGATCCTGACCGCTCGCAGCGCGTGCTCTATCGGGGCGAGAACCGGGAGTGGGCGGAATTTGCCCAGGCGCTCGCGGCGGACGTGGCAGCGACGAAGGATGGGACGGGGATCTATTTCCTGAGCGAGACGATTTCGTCGCCCACTCTGGCAAGGCAATGGAAGGCAGTGCAGGCGGCGTATCCCAAGGCGAAGTTGGTGCAATACGACCCGGCCGTAGCGGGGACAACGTTGACCGGCGCGCAGAATGTGCAGTATGACCTGAGCGGCGCCGACGTCATTGTTTCGCTGGACGCAGACTTTATTTCCGGCGCGGCCTATCCGGGTTTTCACAACCTGGTGCGGGCTTACACCAACCGGCGCAAAGAGCCTGAAAACGGGATGAACCGGCTTTACGCAGTCGAGAGCAGTCCGTCGACAACGGGGTTCAAGGCGGAGCACCGTCTGGGATTGCGGTCGAGCGAAGTTCCAGCGTTTGCGGCAGAGTTGGCGAAGGCCGTGGGCGCTTCAGGCGTCGATACCCCGGGATATTCGTGGAGTGGAGAACAGCAGGCGTTTTTGGCCGCTGCCGCCAAGGACCTGAAGGCAAACGCGGGCAAGTGCGCGGTACTCCCCGGTCTGTATCAGGATGCTTCCGTGGCGGCACTGGCGCTGGCCATGAACGATGCCCTGGGGAACGTAGGCAAGACCGTGACGGTGAGCGCGGAGCCGGTGAATCCGCTGCCCAGCGACCAGATTGGCGATATGAAAGCACTGGTCGCCGACCTGAATGCGGGCAAGGTGCAGTGGCTCGTCATCCTGAATTCGAATCCGATCTACGCGGCCCCGGCAGACCTGGGATTCGCCGGTGCATTCAACAAGGCGAAGATTGTGGCGCATCTCGGATCGCATCTCGACGAGACCGGGCAGATTGCGCATTGGCACATCAATTCGGCGCATTATCTTGAGTCCTGGTCGGATGCGCGTGCGTATGACGGCACGGTCTCGATTGTGCAGCCGATGATCGATCCGCTCTACGGTGGAAAAACGGCGCATCACATTTTGCAGACGCTGATGAATGACCCGATGCAGAGCCCGTATGACGCGGTGCGCGAGACCTGCAGACCGCTCATCAAGGGAGACTTCGAAACCGGATGGCGCAAGGCGCTGCATGACGGATGGATTGCGGACACGGCGTATGCGAAGGCCGGGTCGGCCAAGGTGCAGATTCCCAAAATCCCCGCGCCCACGCCGAAGGATTCGGTCGAGATTATTTTTCGGCCCGATTGGAACGTCTATGACGGGCGCTGGTCAAACGTGGGTTGGCTGCAGGAACTCCCCAAGCCGGTGACCAGTCTGAGCTGGGATAACGCAGCGATCGTTTCAGGCGCGATGTTGACGAAGCTGGGCCTGGAAGAAGACGACATTGTGGAGTTGAGCGTAGGCGGGGGCCGGGTCAAGGCTCCTGTGATTGTGGCGCCAGGTCATCCCGAAAACTCCGTGACGGTTTACCTGGGCTATGGGCGCGAGTTTGCCGGGCGAGTGGGTTCGGGAGCGGGCTTCAATGCTTACCTGATCCGCAACACGTGGGCTCCCTTCCACGCGACAGGTTCGATCAGGCATGTGGAAGGCAAGTGGGGCGTCGCCATCACCAAGAGCCATTTCCAGGATCACCGCGGAAAGAGGTTCGGGCAGCAAGGGAACGGCAACAACTCGCTGGAAGGCGATGAGGCGCTGGGTGAGCGCTCAATCATCCGCTACGCGACAATGGAGGAGTTCAAGGCAAATCCCAACTTTGCCAACGAGGGCTTCAGTCGCGAAGCGACCAATATGGGGACCTCGATGTTCCCCAACTGGACCTATCCGGACAACAAGTGGGGCATGTCGATCGACATGAACAGCTGCGTGGGGTGCAATGCCTGCGTCGTGAGCTGCTATGCCGAGAACAACATTCCCGTGGTGGGCAAGCAGCAGGTGCGCATCGGGCGCAACATGCAGTGGATTCGCATCGATACCTACTATGAAGGCGACCTGGCCGCCCCTCGGGCGCACTTCCAGCCCATGTTGTGCCAGCAATGCGAGAACGCTCCCTGTGAGCAGGTTTGTCCGGTCGGCGCAACGGTGCATACTCCGGAAGGCCTGAACATGATGGTCTACAACCGTTGCGTGGGTACCCGTTACTGCTCCAACAACTGTCCCTACAAGGTGAGGCGCTTCAACTTCCTGCTCTTTTCCGACTACGAAACCGAAAGTCTGAAACTGATGCGCAATCCGGATGTGACGGTGCGTTCGCGCGGGGTGATGGAGAAGTGCAGTTACTGCGTGCAGCGCATCACGGAAGCCAAGATTGAGGCCGATAAGGAAAACCGCCCTGTTCGTGACGGCGAGATTGTAACGGCTTGCCAACAGGCGTGCCCAGCCACGGCCATCACCTTCGGCAACCTGAACGACAAGACCAGCAGGGTAGCCAAGCTGAGTGCTCAGCCGAGCGTACTTACCAGGTGCTCGCCGACCAGAATACCCGGCCGCGAACGACCTACGTGGCCGAAGTTTTGAATCTGAATTCTGAACTGGAAGAGACACCGGTGGAGCATGCACCGGCAAAGGGTTGAAGACGCGATGGCAACCAGGGAAATAAAAACCGGCGACCCGGGAATCGACCCAGCAACAGGAGAATACCGGGTCATTGGGCAGGGGCAGACATTCAAGTCGGTCACCGAGAAGATCAGCCGGATTGTGCTCACGCCGCACACGCCGCTGGGTTTCCTGGCCCTTTTCGGGATAGCCGGTGGGGGAGCCACGGTGCTTCTGGTGGCCGTGACATGGCTCTTCCTCAAGGGTGTGGGCATCTGGGCTATTACGCAGCCAGTGGCCTGGGGCTTTGCCATCATCAACTTTGTGTGGTGGATCGGCATCGGCCATGCGGGAACGCTGATCTCGGCCATTCTGCTGTTGTTCAAGCAGCAATGGCGCAATTCGATCAGCCGCTTCGCCGAGGCCATGACGATCTTTGCGGTAGTCTGCGCGGGCATGTTTCCGCTGATCCACGTGGGCCGTCCGTGGCTGGGGTACTGGATGCTGCCGCTGCCCTTGAGCATGAACGTGTGGCCGCAGTTCCGCTCTCCCCTGGAGTGGGACGTGTTCGCGGTGTCCACCTACGCAACCATTTCCGTGGTCTTTTGGTACTTGGGAATGATTCCAGATTTTGGAACGTTTCGCGACCGAGCGGATTCCAAGCTGGGGCAGTACGTTTACGGGATCCTTTCGTGGGGTTGGCGCGGTTCCGTGCGGCATTGGGTGCGCTATGAGACGGCGTCCCTGCTGCTGGCGGGTCTGGCCACGCCGCTGGTGCTCTCAGTACACACGGTCATCAGCTTCGACTTCGCCGTGGCTGTTCTACCGGGCTGGCATACGACGATTTTTCCGCCTTACTTTGTGGCCGGCGCCATTTATTCCGGCTTCGCCATGGTGCTGACGCTGGCGATTCCGCTGCGCAAGTTCTATCACCTGGAGCAACTGGTGACGGAGCGCCACATCGACAACATGGGCAAGGTGATGCTGGCCACGGGATTCATTGTGGCTTACGGATACGGCATGGAAGCTTTCATGTCGTGGTACTCGGCATCGCACTGGGAAGCGTTCATGTTTTGGAATCGCGCTTTCGGGCCGATGGGCTGGTCCTATTGGGTGCTTGTCACGTGCAACCTGGCGATTCCGCTTACGACGCTGTGGTCGCGCAAGCTGCGCACCAACATCTCCTTCATGTTCGCGCTGTCCATTATCGTGAACACGGGCATGTGGTTTGAGCGCTTCGTGATTATCGTTACCAGCCTCTATCGTGACTTCCTGCCGTCGTCGTGGGGCACCTATCGCGCCACCAAGTGGGACTACATGACGTATGTGGGAACCCTGGGACTGTTCACGACGCTGTTTCTGCTGTTCGTGCGCTTCCTGCCCATGATTCCCATGAATGAGGTGCGCATGTTGCTGCCCGGGGCGAAGATCAAGCCGAAGGCGGCAGTGGGGGGGGTGACTGATGCGATCCTCCCATTGCAGTAAGTCGAAGCCGAGAAGCTCAAGTGTTCTTTGCCTTGAGAAAAGAACACCTTCAAAGAACCCAGCAAGGGCACATACATTGGAGGAATCGCTCTAATGCCCGCACGTGAAGGAACTTACGGCCTGCTGGCCGAATTCGATACGCCGGGCGACCTGATCAGGGCCGCACGGCAGGCGCGCCAGGATGGCTGGCGGCGCTTGGACTGCTATACGCCGTACCCCGTGGAGGAAGCGGCGGAGGCCATCGGTTTTCATCGCAACAAGGTGCCGTTGGTGACGCTGGTGGGCGGATTGCTCGGGGTTGCGGCGATGTTCTCCCTGGAGACCTGGATTTCGGTGGTTGCCTATCCCATCAACGTGGCGGGCCGGCCGCCGTACTCGTGGCCGGCGTTCATTGTGCCCGCCTATGAGTGGACGATTCTTTGGGCGGGACTTTCGGCGGCATTTGGAATGATGGCATTGAACAAGCTGCCCGCGCTTTACCATCCGCTGTTCAACGTGCCCAACTTTCGCGACGGGGCAACGACGGATAAGTTCTTCCTGTGCCTCGAAGCGCTGGACCCGAAGTTTGAACTGGCGCAGACGAAGGCCTACCTCACGAGTTTCCAGCCGGTTTCTGTCGTGGAGGTGGAGTACTGATGAACAGGGATCAGAAAACAGGGATCAGGGATCAGAGCTCAGCCAGTGGGTGCCCCATCCATTCGACATCTTTTCGTCGAATGGGTGGGAAAGTTCTGGTCCTTGCAGGTCTCAGTGCGACGCTGCTCCTCGCCGGTTGCCGCCAGGACATGCAGAACGAGCCCAAGATGATTCCGCAGCGCGGGACAGACTTCTTCGCCGATCATCGCAGTGCGCGGCCGCAGGTACTGAACACAGTGGCGCGCGGCGAACTGCATGAAGATAGCTACTTCTATACTGGTGTCATTCAGGGCCCCAACGGGTACCGCGAAGAGCAGGACCTGATGCCCTACCCGGTGAATATGGAGGTCCTCAAGCGCGGGCAGGAGCGGTTCAATATCTATTGCACGCCATGCCACTCGCGAGTGGGCAACGGGCTGGGCATGATCGTCGACCGCGGCTACAAGCCGGCGGCGAATCTGCACGACCAGGTGCGCAGGGCGCAGCCTCTTTCGCACTATTTCTACGTGATGACGCATGGCTATGGCGCAATGCCGGATTACTCGGCGCAGATCACTCCGGTGGATCGCTGGGCGGTGGCGGCGTACATTCGCGCCTTGCAACTGACAGACGACGCAACGCTCAAGGATGTGCCGTCGGGCGTGACAATCAAGAGCTTGAAGGAAATAGCCGAGGAGCACAATTTGCCCGAGAGCGATGCAAAGCCATGGGCGCTTCCGTCGACGGCGATTCAGGCCTATCCGCCGGTAAGCAAAGAAGGGAATCCGGCGATGGCTCCAGCCAATCCGGCGGATCCGAAGATCGAAATTCCAGCAAGTAAACCGGCTCCCGCGGCCGCGAAGTAAGGAAGGATGTAATGGCTCACGAAACACACGCGGCCACCCGGCAACTCCCCGCTGATCTCAGCGCGCCGGCCTTCGTGGACGGCTGGAAATCGCGCGCGCTGATGGTCGGGGTGGTCTTCTCGGTGATTGCGGCCGGGCTGGCCTTTGCGGATGGGTCGATTGATCACGTGCTGCGCGCCTGGGTGCTGGGGATGACCTTGACGTTCGGTTTCTCAGTGGGCGGGTTGGCGCTGTTGATGGTGCAGTACTGCTCCGGCGGCAAGTGGGGCCTGCTGTTGCGCCGGCCATTGGAGGCGATGAGTCGCACCCTGCCGCTGGTTTTCGTGTACTGGCTGGTTGTGGCCTTCGAAATGAAGCGGCTCTATCTGTGGGCGCAATACACCACGGTGAGCGCAACGGCGGAGGCGCTCAAGACGGGTCTCATCAATGAGGTTCAGGCACATTGCTTGGACTTCAAGCGTCCCATGCTCAATCCTTTTGCCTTTGTGTGGGTGAGCTGTTTGTGCTTCGCCATCTGGGCATTTTATAGCTGGCGGTTGAATACTCTGGCCTTGAAAAGAGATGCCGATTCGCCGGACAACACGCCCTACTGGATCAAGAAGTTCGAGAACATCAGCGGGCCGGGCATTGTGGTTTACGCCTTGACCATGACGGCTGCGGTCATCTACTGGGTGATGTCGATGGACCCCACCTGGTACTCGTCGGTGTACGGCCTGCTGTTTCTGGTCGGACAAGGTTATGGAGTGCTGGCGTTCTCAATCATCGTGGCGGTCTCGCTTTCCAAGGCAGAGCCGTTCCGGACCATTCTTCGTCAAACCGAGCAGCACGATTTGGGCAAGCTCACGTTCGCATTCGTGATGCTCAACATCTATCTGGCGTTCGGGCAATTCTTAATCATCTGGTCTGGAAATTTACCAGACGAAATCAACTGGTACCTGGATCGGATCCGCGGACACTGGGGCATCATCATCACGCTGGATTTCATCTTCCACTGGCTCATTCCGTTCACGCTTCTGTTGTCGCGTGATCTGAAACGCAACAAGAAGCGACTGATCCTGGTGTGCCAATGGATGATTTTTGCCCGGGCTTTTGACCTGTTCTGGCTGATTGAGCCGAACTACAAGGATGCGGCGCGGAATCTCCACTTCAGCTGGGGCATTCTGGAATACGCGGCGGTACCCGTGGCGATGATGGCGTTCTGGGTGGCTTACTTCTGCATGCAACTGAAAACGCGCCCGCTGGTGCAGACCAACGATCCGCATGTGGCGGAGATTCTGGAGCCTGATCATGTCACCGCATAAACATGATGACGAATTTCTGAGCTCGCACGGACCTGAAGACATTGACGCGTCCGCAGGCTACGAGAAATCCGATGTCAGGGTCACCGGCATCATCGTCTTTTTGACCTCGCTCCTGATTTTTGTCGCGGTAATCGGGGTACTGGCGTATGGCATCGGCAAGGTAATCAACGCGCGCATGGATAGGGAAGATGGGCCGACCAGCAAATGGGCTTCAACGGTAAATGTGCGCTCGCTGGGCAATATGCCGGCCGATCCGGAGCTGCAGCACAAGGTGGCCGAGCTGACCGAGAAGTTTCCCACGCCGCGGCTGGAGAGAGATGACGGTGATCAGGATCTGGCCGACCTGCATCAGCGCGAGGATCTCCTGCTCAACTACTACAGCTGGGTTGACCAGCCGAAAGGGACCGTGAGGATTCCGATTGACAGGGCGATGGAGATCATTGCCCAACGGGGATTGCCCGTGGCGCCGTCGGAACAACAACCGCAGTTGATGACGGGTGACAGCAAGCCGACCGTCGTGATGCCGCTCACCAGCGGGTTCGCGCCCACCGGATACGAGCAGAATCTGGCCGCGGCGCGCGCCGAGGAAGAGAAACAAAGGCAGTGAACGAGATCAGGAAATAAGGAACAGGGAATAGGGAATAAGAAACCGATATCACCCGCGGACCAAACAAGCCGTTGGGCAGCCTGGTAGACAGGCAGAGCAGTAAAGGAGTTGGAATCATGCAGTGCGCAGTCACAATTCGGGGAAGTTGGTGCAACGCGGCGAAAGCCGTCATAGCCTCGGGGGTGGTGTGCATGGCGTTTCTGACGCCGACTGTGCGGGCACAGGTATCGAGCTACGGAGATAAGTCCCGAGGACCGGCGAACGATACGCCGACTCTGTTGAATGGTGTGGGGATTGCGCAACGCCTGAATCAACAGTTGCCGCTGAACCTGTCCTTTACCGACGATGCAGGCAAGCAGGTGCGCATAGGTGACTATTTCGGGAAGCGACCTGCAATCCTTGCACTGGTGTACTACCGCTGCCCGATGCTTTGCTCAGAAGAACTGGATGGCCTCACCAGCGCCTTGGAAATGGTGAGATTCGTTCCCGGCAAAGACTTCAATATTGTGATCGTGAGTATCGATCCCACAGAGGGAACGGACCTTGCAGCAGCGAAGAAGCGCGAGTACATGAAGCGCTACGGCCATCCGGAGACGGCCAATGGCTGGCATTTCCTTACCGGAACGCAACCCAACATCGATGCGCTGACCCAGGCGGTCGGCTTCAAATACGTGAAGCTAAAGGTGCCGGGCAGCGACCTGGTGCAATTTGCCCATGCCAGCGCGATTCAGATTGTGACCCCGGAAGGCAAGCTGGCCCAGTACTACATGGGGGTCGAATACTCGCCCAAGGACCTGTTGCTGGGGCTCGACGAAGCTTCGTCAAACCGCATCGGCTCCCCGGTGGACAACATTCTCACATATTGCTATCACTACAATCCCCAGACCAATACGCACTCGCTGATCGTGGCACGGGTAGTGCAACTGGGCGGATTGCTTACGGTGGTCCTGCTGGGTGGATTCATGACCCTGATGCTTCGCAAGGACTACCGGCAGGGGCACCAGCCCGCGAAAGAGGCGGCACTGAAAGACGCAAAGGTGAACGGATAACGGAATGTCGCACATCAGTCCAGTAATCTGGCAGTTTCTCGTCAAGTGGATGACGAACTTCGCGCTGTTTCCGCCGGAGGCGTCGAAGATCGCGCCTGAGATGGACGCGCTGTACTTCTTCATGGTGCTGGTGAGCCTGGTAGGACTGACGATCGTCATTCTGCTGGTGACCAGCTTCTCGATTCTGTACAACAAGAAGCGTCATCCGGTGGCGGTGCAGATCGAAGGCTCCACGTTGCTGGAGGCTACATGGACGATCATTCCGCTGGGGCTGTTTCTGATCATGTTTGTGTGGGGCGCGCTGCTCTATTTCCGTATTTACACACCGCCCGCCAATGCCATGAATATCTATGTCGTGGGCAAGCAGTGGATGTGGAAGGTGGAGCATCCGGGCGGGCAGCACGAGATCAATTCGCTGCATGTGCCGGTGGGGCGTGCGGTGCAACTGACGCTGATTTCTCAGGACGTGTTTCACAGCTTTTCAATTCCCGCATTCCGCGTCAAGCGCGAGGCAATTCCCGGGCGTTATACGTCGGTATGGTTTGAAGCCACAACGCCGGGTACCTATCACCTGTTCTGCACGCAGTATTGCGGCACTGACCACTCGCACATGATCGGCGATGTGGTGGTGATGACGCCGGACGACTTCCAGAAGTGGTTGCAAGGCTCCACCAGCGGCAATTCGCTGGCGCAAAATGGAGAGCGGCTCTTTGCCAGTCTGAGTTGCAACGCCTGTCACAACACGCGGCCCGATGCGCGCGGACCAAACCTGGCAAACGTCTACGATTCAAAGCTGATGCTCTCAAACGGGCAGTCGATTGTCGCCGATGACGCGTATCTGCGCCAGGCGATCCTGAACCCGTCGCAACATATCACGGAGGGCTACGCGCCGATCATGCCTACCTACCAGGGGCAGATCAGCGAAGAAGGCTTGATTGACCTGGTGGAGTACATCAAGAACCTCCACTCCGACTATCGCGTGCAGCAGACCACAACCACAACGGATTTGCTGCCGGAAAGTGAAGGCAAGGCGCCAGCGGCGCAAAGGGCTCCCGGGCAAAAACCCGCCGGCCAGGGGATGGTGAAGCAATGAGTACCAATACGATCGTCCTTCTTCCCGATCAGTCGACAGCCAGGATTCCAAAGATGAACTTCCTGTCGAAGGAGAACGGACTGCTGAGCTGGTTGCTGACTGGCGATCACAAGCGAATTGCCGTTCTGTACCTGATCTCGATCACGTTCTTTTTCTTCATCGGCGGCTCCCTCGCCGGGCTGATCCGGCTGGAGTTGCTGACGCCGCAGTCGGACCTGGTGGCAACCGATACGTATAACAAGCTCTTCACCATGCACGGCGTCATTATGGTCTTTTTCTTTCTGGTGCCGTCGGTGCCTGCCACGCTGGGCAATTTTCTGATCCCGATGATGCTGGGGGCCAAGGACCTTGCGCTGCCCAAGATCAACCTGCTGAGCTGGTATCTCTACATCGCCGCCGGAATCATGGCGATCTATACGATGGCCGCCGGCGGCGTTGACACAGGTTGGACTTTCACGACTCCGCTCTCCACGCACTATCTCAATACCCATGTCATTTCCACGGGACTGGCGGTCTTCATTGCGGGGTTCAGTTCAATCTTTACGGGACTGAACTTTATCGTCACCATCCACAAGATGCGCTGCCCCGGCATGACCTGGTTCCGGATGCCGCTATTTGTGTGGTCGCACTATGCGGCCAGCATCCTCATGGTGCTAGGCACCCCGGTGCTTGCCATTACGCTGGTTCTGATTGTCCTCGAACGCACCGTGGGCATTGGCGTATTCGATCCCAGCAAGGGCGGTGATCCGCTCCTGTTTCAGCATCTTTTCTGGTTTTACTCTCATCCCGCCGTGTACATCATGATTCTGCCCGGAATGGGCGTCATCTCCGAAACGATTTCCACGTTCAGTCGAAAGCGCGTCTTCGGTTACACCGCGGTCGCATTCTCGTCGGTAGCCATTGCGGTCTTCGGGTTCTTTGTATGGGCCCACCACATGTTCATCATGGGCATTTCGAATTACTCGACCCTGGTGTTCTCATTGCTCACCATGTTGGTCGCCGTGCCTTCGGCCATCAAGATCTTCAACTGGGCGTTCACCCTCTATAAGGGGTCCATCACTTTTGAGACGCCGATGCTGTACTCGTTCGGGTTCATGGGACTCTTCACGATTGGTGGCATGACCGGCGTGTTTCTCGGTGCGACGGGAACTGACATTCACCTGACCGAGACATACTTCATCGTGGCCCACTTCCATTTTGTAATGGTGGGCGGCATGCTGATGGCCTTCCTGGCGGGCGTCCACTTCTGGTGGCCCAAGATCACGGGACGCATGTATCCAGAGAAGATTTCGCAACTGGCGGCAGTGGTCACGTTCATCGGTTTCAACCTGACGTTCTTCCCGCAATTCATTCTGGGCACGCTGGGCATGCCGCGGCGTTACGCTTCGTATCCGCCGGAGTTCCAGATCTTGAATGTGTTTTCGACGGCGGGTGCTTCGGTCCTCGGCGTGGGTTACCTGCTACCCGTGCTCTACCTCACCTGGTCGCTGAAGTACGGCGAAATTGCGGGGAATAATCCCTGGCAGGCCACGGGACTCGAGTGGCAGACCCAGTCGCCGCCGCTGACAGAGAACTTCGTAGAAATTCCGATCATGGACCACGAAGCCTACGACTACGAGTGGCTTGAGCGCCAGAAAGAAAAAGAGGTAACCAGTGTCGGATAGCTCCATCGTGACAACCCATGGCGCCGTGGAATCTGCTCATTCGGAGCACCCGCCTTACCAGCGCCACCACTTCGAGACCATTGGGCAGCAGAGAGACGCCGTGAGCTTTGCCATGTGGCTGTTTCTGCTCACAGAGGTCATGTTCTTTGGAGGGCTGTTCACCGCCTACTTGATCTTTCGCAACTGGTATTACCCGGCGTTCGTGCAGAGCTCGCATCAGTTGAACATCGGTTGGGGCACCGCCAATACCGCGGTGCTGATCACATCGAGCCTTACCCTGGCCATGGGCGTTTGGTGTGCAGAGACACGGCGCAAGAGCGGCTTGGTCTTCTTCCTGGTGCTGACCTTCATTCTGGGCGGCGTCTTCTTGGGCATCAAGGCCATTGAGTATCACGAAAAGTGGGAAAAGCATCACATTCCAGGCATTCGCTACAGTGTTCAATCGTTCGTGGACCCTGCCTCGGATCCTGAAGTCTACAACGAATATCACGACAAGCCGCTGGCGCTCGACATGGCCCGCCACACGGAGCTTTATTTCTTCCTCTATTTTGCAATGACCGGCATGCACGCGCTGCACATGATCATCGGCATTGCGATTCTGGGATTCATGATCTGTGAGGGCGCAGGCCGGAGCCTACACCTCGGGGCATATCACGTTTGTTGAGAACTTTGGCCTGTACTGGCACTTTGTCGACATTATCTGGATCTTCCTGTTTCCACTGCTGTATCTCATCAGCAGACATCAATGAAGGGTATCGGCATGAGCGAACAAGAAAAGCACGACGAAGATGAAATGCACATCGTCAGTCCCGGGGTTTACGTGGCTGTCGGGGTCGCGCTGCTGATCCTGACCGGAACGACTGTAGGAGTTTCCTACATTGATCTTGGCGTGTTCAATGCGGTCGTCGCGCTGGCCATTGCAGTGATCAAGATGTTGCTGGTGGTGCTGTTTTTCATGCACGTGAAGTACAGCCCCAGGCTGACCAAGCTGACGGTGCTGGCCGGCGTCTTTGTATTCATCGTCCTGGTGGGCATGACTCTCACGGACTACATGACCCGGGCCTGGGGGCGGTGGTAAAGAACAGGGACTAGGGAGTAGGGAACAGGGAATAAGAAATTCGAGCGGGTGAGCCGCTCCGTTCTTCAATCAGGGCTGCCTTTTGAGGCGGCCCTTTTCATTTTCTGCAAGTTGGTTTCACGGCATCGAAGAGCGCATTGCATATTGTTGAGACGGCGCGATTGATTCCCGCCTTGTCGAGGAACCGAGTGCTCTCCGGATGCAGAATGATGGTTGAACATTGCCCTGGATCGCAATGATGGCGCAACTTTCAGATATTCCCCAAGAGATCGCTCGAATCACAAGCCAGCCCCGAGTTTGTATGCGCCGCAATGGAGCGCCGCGCAAGCGTGGACGCTGCGTCGTGTACTGGATGCAACGGGCAATGCGGATTTTGGATAATCCGGCTCTGGATGTAGCGATTGAGGCGGGAAATCTGCTGGGGTTGCCGGTAGTAGTTTTCTTTTCGGTGATTCCCAACTACCCCAATGCCAACCTGCGGCATTACCACTTTATGGCCCAGGGACTGCGCGATGTGGCAGAGGATGCCGCCGAGCGTGGCGTGGGATTCGTGCTGCGGCGGTATCCGGACAACTCGCTGGAAGCATTTCTTGAAGAGGCCGAGGCGGCATTGCTGGTGGGCGACGAGAATCCCTGTCGCGAGCCGGAGCACTGGCGCAGGGTGCTGGCCAGGAGGTTAAAGCTTCCATTCTGGACGGTGGATGCGGATGTGGTGGTGCCGTCGGCGGTTTTTGGGCGCAGCTATTTTCTTATGCATCACTTTCGGCCGCACCTGAAAGCGGAACTGCCCAAATATCTGCTGCCGCGAGCAGATATCAAGCCGTTGTATCCCTGGGTTTCGCCGCGGAGATTGGCGAGCTATCCCGTAGAACAGGATCTGACTGCCGGATTCGCGAAACTGGACCGAAGTGTGCGGCCGGTAGACAGCTTCATCGGGGGAACACGCGCCGCAACTCGGCGTCTTCAGGAGTTTCTCCAGCACGGATTGGGTCAATATGAGAAGACGCGGAACCATCCCGAAGTAAAGGGGACAAGCCGCTTGTCGCCTTACCTGCACTTTGGCAATATTGGTCCGCTCACGATTGCACTCGCAGTGGAGAAAGCGGTGGCGGAAGGAAAGGCCTCGGCTCCGACGCGTGACCGGTACCTGGAGCAAGTAATCGGCTGGCGGGAGCTGTCAGTGCTCTTTGTGCGACACAATCCCAACTACGACAACTGGGAGTGCGCAGAGCCTTGGGCGCGCAAGACGCTGGTGGAACATGCAGGCGATGCGCGGCCACACCGCTACTGCCTGGAACAAATGGAGCGTGGCGAAACCGGAGACGAGTTGTGGAACGCGGCGCAGCGGGAGATGGTCGAAACCGGCTGGATGCACAACACCATGCGCATGTACTGGGCCAAGAAGATACTGGAATGGGCTCCCGACCCGGCCAGGGCCTTTGAGTGGGCGGTGATGCTGAACGACCGCTATGAACTCGACGGGCGCGATCCGAACGGTTACGCAGGAATTGCCTGGGCCATCGTGGGCAAGCACGACCGCCCGTGGTTTGAGCGGCCGGTCTTCGGCCTTGTGCGGCCGATGAGCGGCGCGTCGCTCGCCAAGAAGTTCGATGCCGGGGCGTATATAGGGCAGAATGACGCGGTGAGCGGCAAACTCGAGTTTTAGCGTCGTGTCGTCAGATGTACCAGCCATCACACGGAGGCGCATCCGCGCCGTTCTAAAATGGGCCGAAATTCCAAACCCGGAATCTGTTTGCTTCATTTTTCGTAATCCATTGGATTCCGCTCATGTTCCCCAAGGAAGATACGAAGGGGAGGCGGGGACCGGATCCCGGATGCGTGTGACGATTGGGCCTCTTCAGAAAAATTTCACTCAAGCCGTCTTGATTAGCGGCACGCGCGGGCTTGCGCCTCACGCAAACAGATTGCATACATGGTTCGGCAGATCAAGCAGGGTGATCGCCGGGATGCTGGCGCTGCTTGCTGTCATGGCGACCGCAGCCGCACAGACCGTGCCGCCGCGGGTAGCGCAGGCGTACAGGTTCCTGGCCGAACGGGGCTGGAGCGCGGCTCATGCCGGTGCAGCCAGAACGCGACTCCGTCCCGCGGGTGTGCGCCCAAGGCCGCAGACAGCGGGTGCCCCGGCAACGGCGTCCTGGCAGCCATTGGGACCTGCCGCAGTCTCCACGATCTATGGCCCTGTGACCGGGCGCGTATCGTCGATCGCTTTTGATCCGGCTGACCCGACGGGCAATCGAGTTTACCTGGGAACAACGGGCGGCGGGGTCTGGGTTTCGCAGAACGCAGCCACGTCGAGCGTGTCCAGCGTGGTGTTTGCTCCTTTGACAGACACATTGGCTGCTCTGAGAGGGGCCCACGAGCCCTCCATCAGCATTGGTGCGATCGGAGTTCAGCCGGGCGGTACCGGAGTGATTCTGGCCGGCACCGGCGATCCCAACGATGCGCTCGATTCGTATTATGGCGCGGGAATCTTGCGCTCCGCCGATGGCGGCACTTCGTGGAAACTGATCCAGGCCACCGCAGATCAGTTGTACGGCTTTATCGGCGAGGGCTTTTCCGGCTTTGCGTGGAGTACGACCAATCCCCAACTTGTGGTGGCGGCTGTATCGCAGGCCTACGAAGGCGAACTGGTCGACGCCGAAGAGCCGGGCGTGAGCTATGAAGGCCTGTATTATTCGACCGATGCCGGCATCACGTGGTCGCTGGCGCAGATTACTGATCCGGGTGGGGCAGACCTGCAGGGGCCGGGCGATCTCTTTTCATTGCCCCACGGGAACGCTGCGACGAGCGTTGTGTGGAATCCAGTGCGGCATCTGTTTGTTGCCGCGGTGAGGTACCACGGATACTACCAGTCGTTCGATGGAGTGACGTGGACAAGGCTGACTGCGCAACCCGGCGCGGGATTGACGACCTTGATGTGCCCGACCAATCCGAATTCAACCGGCTCCGTGGTGTGTCCGATTTTCAGGGGAACGCTGGCTGTGAATCCGCTGAGCGGCGACACGTTTGCCTGGACTGTCGATGCGAGCAACCAGGACCAGGGAATCTGGCAAGATGTGTGCGCAATTTCCGCTGGCGCTTGCACGAGTTCGAACATCAGCTTCTCAAACCAGCTAAATACGGCCGCGCTGGAGACCAACGATCCCTTGCTGGGGTCGGCCACAGTCGCAAATGGAGACTACAACCTGGCGTTGGCGGCGGTGCCATCGCAACAGGACACCTTGCTCCTGGCAGGTGCGAACGATCTGTGGAAGTGCAGTCTGGCGATGGGCTGTGCCTGGCGCAATACAACCAACGCGAATACCTGCATGAGCGCTCAGGTGGCCGGCTACCAACATGCGCTTGCATGGAACTCTTCTAATCCGCTGGAAATCCTGGTGGGCAACGACAGCGGCTTGTGGCGCTCGATGGACGCCATCGGGGAGACAGGCACAGCATGTGCGCCGGCCGATGCAACCCATTTCCAGAACCTGAACAGCGGTCTCGGTTCGCTGGCCGAGGTGGTGAGCATGTCGCCGGTGACGGGCTCGCCCTACACCATGATGACGGGGTTGGGCGCAAACGGAACAGCCGGAGTGAAGAGCACGACGGGGCCAACGGCGCTTTGGCCGCAGATTCTGGGCGGCGAAGGCGGGCCGGTTGCGATCGACCCGAGCAACAACTCGAATTGGTACGTGAACAACCAGGCGGGTGTGTCGATTCACCTGTGTTCGCAATCGGGCGACTGCACCCCCTCGGACTTTGCTCTGACGCCGGTGGTGAACGACGCAGATGTGAGCGGTGATGGGTACACAATGACCGCGCCGGCGCCGTTTGTGGTCGATCCTCTGGATGCGACGCAACTGCTGATTGGGACGTGCCGGGTTTGGCGCGGTCCGGCGAACGGAAGCGGCTGGAGCGCCGCGAACGCGGTCAGCTCGTTTCTGGATGGCCTGACCGGGCAGTCCTTCTGTAACGGGGATGCGCTGATCCGTTCGATAACCGCGATGATTCTTGGAAGCGGCGGCGAAGTGGTCTACGTAGGCATGTTTGGGGCGCTCGACGGCGGAGCGAACCGGGCCGGGCACGTGTTCCAGGCAACCCTGAATGCGACAGGCGCATGGTCGGCGTGGCGTGATCTGACGCTGAATCCAGTCAGCAACGACCCGATGGGGTTTAACGCCTATGGGCTTGATATTTCAAACATCTTCATCGATCCGCACGACCCGACCGGCAACACAATTTATGTAACGGTGGAGGGAGTGAACAATCCGACGCAGGCAGTGCAGGCGGCTTACCGCTCGACGGACGGCGGGGCGCATTGGGCAACAATCGCGTCAAATCTGCCATTTTCGCCGGCCAACGGCCTGGTAGTAGACCCGCAGGATGCAAATACGGCCTACATTGCCACGGACGCCGGGGTCTTTTCGACCCGGCAGGTTGCCAGTTGCGCGGCAACGGGCATCAGTTGCTGGTCGGCGTACGGAACGGGGTTGCCGGCTGCACCAGTCGTGGGGTTGAGCGCAGCCCCGACGACGGCGTCACTGAACGTGCTGGCTGCTGCGACGTATGGCCGAGGCGTGTGGCAAATTCCATTGTGGACTGCGGGCATGCAATTGACATCGGCTGCAGTTGATCCAGCACAGCTGACCTTTGCAGACCAGGCCAACGGAACGAGCAGCGGCGCACAGACCGTGAGGGTGACGAATACGGGTGGAGTTGCTCTGACGCCCACTGCAATTGCGGTGAGTGGAGACTTCAGCGAGACGGATAACTGCCAGAACGCGGCGGTGAATGCAGGGGCGACCTGCGCGATTCAGGTGACGTTTTCGCCGACACAGACAGGCAGCCTGTCTGGCCAACTGACGATCAGCGCCAACGTGGCGGGCGGGCAGTTGACGGTGGCGCTGGGTGGAAACGGCGTGAATGCAGGGACGGTTGCAGTGGCGCCGTCTTCGGTGAGCTTTGGCGTCGTAGAAGTGGGAAGCACGTCCGCCGCACTCCAGGTGACGATGGAGAATAGCGGAGCGACCGCGATTCCCATCACCAGTGTGAACGTCTCCGGCCCATTTGTGATTGCGACTAACGCATGCGGGAGTTCGCTTGCCGCGAATAGTGACTGCGCACTTTCAGTGACATTTGCGCCCACGCAGGCAGGCGTAGCCACGGGAATGCTCACGATTGTCGAAGCCGCCGGAACCCAAACCGTGCAATTATCCGGTACCGGCGCGTCGCCTCCTACCGATACTCTTTCGCCGTCCTCGTTGACATTCTTGGGCACGATCATCGGCGCAACTTCACCGGTGCAGACGGTCACGTTGACCAACAGCGGCGGCGTGCTGCTGACCTCAATCGTGGCCTCCGCGAGGGGACCGTTTCAGGTGTCAAGCAATTGCGGGACGCAGCTTGTGGGAGGCTCAAGCTGCGCCATCAGCGTCGTGTTCGTACCGACAGCTGCGGGCGCACAGACCGGTATGCTCACCGTTTCGGATTTGCTGAAGACGCAAACGATTCCGTTGTCCGGGACGGGCGTGGTGCCGCCAGTCATCGCAGTGAACCCGGCGAGTTTGAGTTTTCCGCCGCAGCAAATGAGTGAGGCCAGTGTGCCCCTGACGCTCACCGTAAGCAATACCGGCGGGGCGCCCATGAATAACGTGGGGTTCCAGATCACAGGCCAGTCGGCCGGCAGTTTTTCGACGAGCACGTCAACCTGCGGGGCGGCGCTCAACAACGGAAGCAGTTGCACCGTGCAGGTGATCTTCATTCCGGCTACAACCGGCGGCAACGCAGCCACGCTGACTGTGTCCTCTTCAACGCTGGGGGTGAAGGCTGCGACGGTAGCGCTGAGCGGCAATGGAACCGCAGCTTCGGGCCTGAACGTTAGCCCCGGGCAGATGACGTTCGCAGAGGCGGTGCTCGGCCAGGCCAGTCCGCCGCAGACGGCAACGATCAGCAATTCGAGCGCCGCAAACATAACCGGCCTCACGCTCTTTGTGGCCGGCCCGTTCAGCTTGGCGCAGAACACCTGCGGGGCCAGTCTGGGCGCGGGTGCGAGTTGCTCGGTAGCGCTTGTATTTGCACCTACAGTGAATGGCGCGGCCCAGGGAGCATTGACGGCCGAGGCCCCTTCATTCAATACCGCTACTGTGATTCTGAGTGGTTCCGGCGGACTGGCCGGAGTGGTTCAGTTGCAGCCGGCCTCGCTGAGCTTTTCCTCGACGGGCGTGGGCACGAAGAGCGGCGCACAGACCGTTACCGTGACAAATGCAAGTGTGGTTGTGCTGAGTAATTTTGCGCTAACCATCTCCAATGGCTTTCAACTGGCGACTGATACATGCACAACATCACTGGCGCCCGGAGCGAGCTGTACGGTAGGCGTAGAGTTTGCGCCGGCCGGCGCGGGGCAGCAGACAGGCAACCTTACGGTTGCGAGTTCTGCGATGGCGGCAAGCGTTCAGGCGCCGCTTTCAGGAATGGGAACGGACTTCACAGCGTCGCTTTCCGGAGCATCGAGCCAGACGGTAGCGAGCGGACAGACCGCAAGCTACGCACTTGTGCTGACGCCGATGAGCGCGTCGGCGGCGACATTTTCTTTCCAATGCGGTTCGCTGCCGGCGAACGCAGCGTGCATATTCAACCCTGCGAGCGAAACAGTGGCTGCGAATTCAACCGGCAGCGTAACCGTGCAGGTGACAACCGGCAACTCGACGTCAGCGCACACTTCGGGACTGGCGGGTTGGGGCGCGGCTCCTCTGGCATGCGGACTGTTGCTGGCGCCGCTGGCTTGGTCACGGCGGCGCAGGTCTTTCCTTTTGTTGCTCTTGGGATTTCTGGTGATGGGAGGGCTTTGCAGTTGTTCCGGTTCGGGAGGCGGTACGGGCGGCGCGCCGCCGACCGGAGGTAGCAGTACGAATACACCGGCCGGGACGTATTCCATTCCGGTAGGCGTCGTGTCGAACGGGGTGTCGCATACAGTGACGTTGACGCTGACCGTGGACTAGAACCGGTCTCATAAATGGCTTTGTAAAAGGGCACGACTTTAGTCGTGCCGCAAACGTCGCAAAAATCGCTGGGCTTCAGCCCCTGAGGGACGGCTGTCGCGGTGCTAGATCATTTATGAGACAGCTTTAGACACAAGGAAATCAGAGCCGGCGACCCGCTATACTTTAGCTTCGAGCTCCCGGCCGAGCGCGAGCGATGAAGACCGGGAGGAAAGCGAGAGGAAAGCCGGGGCATGACCGCCAAAGTTACAGTGGAAGATGTGGAGCGCGTGGCCGAGTTGGCGCACCTTGAGCTGACAACCGAAGAATCCGCGCACATGGTGCACGATCTGAATGCCATTCTCGATTACGTAGGCGAATTGAACGAACTGAATACAGAGGGCGTGATGCCCCTGGCGCAGGTGAACGAGCTCGAAGGCGCAGGCGGCGCGAGTTCGCTTCGGCCCGATGTGAAGGTGCCCTCGTTGGATCGCGCGGCCGTGATGTCGCAGGCGCCGGAAACCGATGGGGTCTTTTTCAAGGTGCCGAAAGTGATCGAGAGATAGGACCACGAACAGGGACCAGGGAATAGGGACTAGAGATCGGCTGTTTAGACAGCTCATTGACAGATTCAGGGTCGAACAAAATGAAGATAGAAGACGGGGCCAAGACATACGTAGAGAAGCCCAAAACCCTTGCCGAATTGCGGGCGGGAATTGTCGCGGGCAGGGTGAAGGCCTCAGAACTTGCCTCAAGCTATTACGAGCGGATCGCGCAGATCAATCCGGAACTGAATGTCTACCTCAGTCTGACGAAAGCGCGCGCGTTGGAGCAGGCCGAGCGGGTGGATGCGGCGGCGGCCAGGGGCGAACCTCTCGGACCGCTGGCAGGCATTCCCGTAGGCATCAAGGATGTGCTGGTGATGAAGGGCGCGCCGGCGACTGCAGGCTCCAGAATTCTGAAGGGCTACGAGCCTCCTTACGACGCCACCGTAGTGACGAAGCTGGAGGCTGCGGGCGCTGTTCTACTGGGCAAGCTGAATTGCGATGAGTTTGCCATGGGCTCGTCGAACGAGAACTCGGCGTATGGGGCGGTGCGCAATCCGGTAGATACGGAGCGAGTTCCGGGCGGCTCGAGCGGAGGTTCGGCGGCAGCGGTCGCAGCAAATCTCGCGGTGGCGACACTCGGGTCTGACACCGGGGGCTCAATTCGCCAGCCGGCCAGTTTTTGCGGTGTGGTGGGGGTGCTGCCCACCTATGGACGCGTTTCGCGCTACGGGTTGATTGCGTTTGCTTCTTCGCTGGATCGCGTAGGGCCGTTCGCAGCGAATGTGCGCGACGCCGCGACGATGCTGAGTGTGATCGCCGGACACGATCCCATGGACGCAACGAGTTCGCCGACGCCAGTGCCGGACTACGCGGTGGAGAGCGACAGGCCGGTTGATGGGCTGCGGATCGGCGTTCCGGATGAGTATTTTGCTGAGGGACTGGATCCTGAGGTGCGAGCTGCAATCGAGAGCGGCATAGAAGACCTCAAGGCAGCAGGTTGCAAAGTGAAGCGGATCTCGCTGCCCCACACGAAATACGCCATACCCACGTATTACCTGGTGGCGACGGCGGAGGCCAGCGCGAACCTGGCGCGGTTTGACGGTGTGCGCTATGGGTATCGTTCGCCCGCGTCCGACACATTGTCGGCCATGTACAGTCACTCCCGCGATGAAGCGTTTGGCGCAGAAGTCAAGCGGCGGATTCTGCTGGGGACATATGCGCTGAGCGCCGGCTACTATGACGCTTACTATCTGAAAGCGCAGCAGGTGAGACGGCTCTTGGCTGAGGAGTTTCTGCGCGCGTTTGCCGATGTAGATGCGATTGTGACGCCGACTGCGCCGACGCCGGCCTTCAAACTGGGCGAGAAGACAGGCGATCCGCTGTCCATGTACCTGGCTGACATCTACACGGTGACGGCGAGCCTTGCGGGAATCTGCGGCGTAACCGTGCCGTGCGGGACGACCGCTACCGGGTTGCCGGTAGGCATGCAGGTATTGGCCGCGCACCTGAACGAGGGCACGGCGTTCCGCGTGGCGCGAGCTGTGGAGAGGGCGAAAGGCTAGCCATGCAAGTTCGGCCTAGTACTACAGTCGCAGATCGCTTTTTCGGAGGGAGCAGGGGGCTTCAGCCCCATGAAAATAGCGCGGAATATCGGGGCCTTCAGGCCCGGATCAGCGCGGTCCGATACAAATACTGTAGTACTGGTGCGATTGCTGCGATGGCGCTGTTGGCGCTGCTGATGGTTGCATCCTCTGCGCATGCGGCGCCTCGCAAAACGCACAGTGTGGCCCTGGGCGCGATGAAGCATGTGCCGTATTCGAAGATCGGCGATCCGGCGGGGGCCGCTGCCAGTGAAAGCGAACTGAAGATTCGCCCGCTGGTTGTCGACGGCCAAGTCAAAGAGTGGACCACCGGCGAAGCGCATGATGTGACCGACCGCAGCTTTGTGGTGCGGCGCGTATTGCGGCTGAACGACAGCCTGCCCGGCGACAAACAAGGCCACTGGGTATGGCAGCGCGGGCCGTGGTTGCTGGTGGATCGCATAACCGGTCACGTTGTGGCGCTCAAGCTGCCGGATTATGATCCCGGCGTGAGCCAGGTCAGTTGGTTCCGCGATTATGGCGCCTATTGCGGAGTGACGGCAGGCGGCAAGAGCTTGTACGCGGTGGTTGCGCAACTGGCGGTGCGCAAGCCGGTGCTGGCAAAAAAACTCGGCGCACTCGAAATCGAAAACCGGCCGGATCCGGCCTGCGGGCAGACTCAATGGCAGCGCGAGCCATTGAAGGTGACGTTCCATCCGTCGGGAAAAGACGCGGCGAGCTTTGATCTTGTTCCCGGCTCCGCGGTGCTGGTGGAAGACTCCGACGATGAGCCGGCGACACCTGCTGGCGCACCGGCGACGCAACCAAACCAGAATTAACAAATCATTTGAAGGCACTCCGCGATAAGCTTGTGGCCTCGGAAAAATCCCACAGGAAAGGGAAGTCTATTCCATGGCCATTTCACGCCGCACGTTTCTGGGAACAACTCTGGCAGCAAGCGCAACGGGGGTTCTGGGGACTGTTCCCAGGATGGAGGCTGAAGCGACTGCGTCAGACCCGCTGGTTCTCGAAAACGATCAAATCTCAGTTTCCCTCAATCGCCGAACCGGCTGCCTTGAAAGTCTGCTTGCAAAGCAGCAGGACTGGAAACTTCGCGGCGGCGGGATGCGGCTCCATGTGCCGGCTCCGGATCATCGTTATCATTATTTGACTGAGCGAAACGCGGTCCCTCCTGCGATTGAACCCACCGCGAACGGTGCAACCGTTACGTGGGCCGGTTTTCACAGCGACCGCCTGGGAAAACTCGATATCGAGGTCAAGGAATCGATCCGGCTGGTTGGGGCAGGGGCGCATTTCAGTTACCAGATCTGCAACGGCAGCAAGTTCGTGGTGGAGAGTTATGCGTATCCCCGCCTCAGCGGTCTTAGGCCGTGCGGCGGTGACAAAACGCTTCGCCAGGTTGCGTGGGGCTACAGCGGAATGGCTTCGAACGGCCTCTGGCCCAATTTTGGAAATGAGGTCGGCTACTACGGGTTTGATACTCCGGCCCAAATAAGGCACCTGGGTACGGATAGCCAGTTCTGTCTTGTGCTCGGGGATTCTCGCGGCTTCTACCTCGGCTACCACGATTCCGGGCAAGCGATGACTGTACAAATCAACTTCTCGTTGACGCCGGCATACTCGGATTCTTTTAACGCTCACGCGACGGATCCTGCGGGCAAGGTTGGCGACCCCGCTGTGAGCATCGATCCCAACCATTTTTCCTTCATCGCAGCGGGCGCCAGCCAGCAATCTGAGGAATTGGTACTCGAGCCGTTTTCCGGATCCTGGCATGCGGGCGCAGATATCTACAAGACGTGGCGAAACACCTGGTTCAAGAGACGAGAGTCGCCCGCGTGGGTGCACGATGTGCACCCCTGGCAGCAAATCCAGATCAACTCCGCTGAAGACCGGTTGGAGTTCCCGTACAGGGATCTGCCACGATACGCGGCGGCTTGCAAACGCTGGGGTGTGAAGGCCATTCAATTGACAGGATGGCAAACCGGCGGCCAGGACCGCAATTTTCCCTTGCACGATACGGAGCCCCGGCTCGGCACCGCGCAGGAGTTCAAGGACGCCATTGCGGAGAGCAGGAAGTTGGGCGTTGAAATCATTCTCTTCAACAAGTACGCCTGGGCCGATGTAACGGGACCCGCTTACGAGAGCGATTTCAAGCGATTCGCCATTGAGGACCCTTATGGCAATCCCTACATGTTCAATGGCTACGACTACGACACGCCAACCCAGATTTCCGGCATCAACGCCCGGCACGGCGTGGGAATGTGCCAGGCCAGCCCGATCTGGAGGAAGCGAGCGCTCATAGAATTCAGGAAGAGCGTCGACCTGGGAGCGAGTGGCATTCTCTTCGATGAATGCCAATGGCACATGAGCCCATTGTGCTTCTCAAAAAGCCACGGACATAGTGTGCCGGGAGAAGTCTTTTCCGGCGACGTGCCGCTCATCGACGGATTTCGAGCCATCATCAATCCCGAAGAGTTCCTTTTCGCTGGCGAGTCTCCTTACGACGTTGAACTCCAAACCTACAACATGTCCTATTTTCGAATCGCCAATGGATTCACGCCCTTTGGCCGATTCATCGATCCGTTCGCTCCCATGTCGGTTGCGGTCACCGGCTTTGACGATCGGCAGATGATCAACGCCTGTCTGCTCTACCGCTTCGCGATGAGCTACGAGCCAAGGGACTTCCATGGCGAACTCGACGAGATGCCCAGCACCATGACCTATGGCCGGCTCGTGGATGATTTCAGGCGGAAGTATCGCGACTGGGTCTGGGACGCGGAGTTCCGCGACACTCTTGGCGCCAGGGTTCTGGCGGATGGAAAGCCGCATGGTGCGTACACGGTGTTCCGGCGAAAGGATGGGCTTCGCGGCGTCGTGATCGCCAATATGAGCGACACGGATCCCGTCGTCTGCGAAGTCAACCTCGAGAATTCCCAGTCGTCGAAGCTGAATTACGCCGCTCCGGAAGCTACCGAGTTAAAACCGTGGCCGGAACGGATAGAACTGGCTCCCGGATTCGCGGTCCTCGTACTTGAGGGTTGATCGTAAACTTCGCTCGATTTGCTGCGGCTTAAAGGCCGTGTCTGAACTGCGCGCAGCCTGATATCTGCTGCCGGCCGGCTGCCGATCAGCCTCATTGAACGACGGAGCGATAGCTCGAGTGCAGTCCTTGCCCCGCCTGATTTGCTTCTCTAGCCGCCATAACACCCAAAACATGAACACGAGAGCAAGACTCATTGGAATGAAAAGCAACAGTTTCATATCGGAATCGGTCATTGGCGGAGACCTCCAGAGTTCGATCCCAACGAGGCGGCGAGATGCCGCCATCCACACTGGGAGCGGAAACCCCTGCCTATTCAGGAGATTCCACTTTCCGTAAGGGGGAAGCAGTCCATCCATAAAGGCTTTCTAAGGAGACGAGGTTTTCGTCCTCGACGGTGGACCCGCCACAGCTCGCCGCGGCGAGACTCGGCTTCGTCTCCACCCCACGGACGAAGACCTGTCCGCGGGGACCCCGGGTCTGGCCGAATTTCGCTCGCCACGCCATCCACCCCAGTAGTGTTAACAGGCCTTACCGTGCGCCGTAGCCTTGACACGTGCCCGGTTGCGCGTTTCTTATCTCTCTAGGCCTTCTTTAGGATTCCGGTGGGAGTGTGCGCAGCGAAAGCAGTATGGATTCCCAAGCCGGATAGCAGGAAGACCGTGTCGAACAGGAAGTAAAGGTAGCTGGGTACCAGGTTTTCAAGCGGGCATGGGGCTGAGGTTGAGTTGCCTGCGCGCAGCGGCCTGACCCTTCTTCCAGAGCCTGAGCCGGACCTAATCGGAGGCCAGGAACATTCCCGGAGACAAATTTTTATCAGGCGGCCGGCCTCAAGCCGAGTATGCCTGTGCCCGAGCGGCAGCAGGGGTGCGCGTCCGGGCGAGCAAAGGACGAGTGTGGCAACGAGTTTCGCATTCTTGGCGGCAGCGCCCGCCGGTGCAGGCGGAAGCGGCATCACAATGCTTCTGCCTTTGCTTTTGATCCCGGTGCTCTACCTGGTGATGATTCGACCGCAACAAAAGCGGCAGAAGCAATGGCAACAGATGCTGGGAAGCATCAAAGCGGGTGACCGCGTGACCACTGCGGGCGGCATCCGCGGCATTATTCTATCCATCAAGGACGATGTAATTATCATCCGCGTGGCGCCGGATAATCTGAAGTTGGAAGTGGCCAAGAGCGCGATTGCCTCGGTAACGACGCAGGAAGACTCGGGGTCTTAATTGCTGGACCGGCTGCATCGTTTTCGGACCAGAGAAGTGGAAATATGAAGAAAAATCTCAATAAGAAAATTGCGTTGATTTTTGCGTTCCTCCTGGTTTGTCTGTATGGCATCTTCGGCGTGCCTTCCGGCCTTAGCGGCAAGGCGCTGCTGGACGCGATGTCCAAGCGGATTCATCTCGGCCTCGACCTTCGCGGCGGGGCTCACCTGATTTTGCAGGTGGTGGTGTCGGAGGCAGTCGGCGAAGAGACGGACAATACGATGGCCCGGATTCAGCAGGATTTGAAGGCGGCCCATCTCACCTTTTCGCAGGTGTACAAGCCTGATCCCAAGAACAGGCCCCAGTTGGTCCAGGTTGAGGGGATCGATCCGAATCAGTCGGGTGCAGTTCGCTCGGTACTGGACAACAAGTACTCGAACGAGTACGACATCGCAGGAAACAGCGCCGATAACGGCTTCACGGTGACCATGAAACCCCTGGTGCTGACGGCTCTGGAAAAGAAGACCGACGAAGAGGCGATCGAGACCATTCGGGACCGCGTGGACAGCCTGGGTGTGAGCGAACCGGTGATTCAGGAATACGGTCTGGGCGACAACGAGATTCTGGTTGAGTTGCCGGGCATATCTGATCTTGACCGCGTGAAGGAAATTATCCAGTCGACAGCTCGGCTCGAGATCCACGCCGTGTTGGGCGGCCCCTTTCCGGATGAGCAGGCGGCCCTGGCCAGCGTCGGCGGAACCCTTCCGCCCGACCAGGAACTGGTACACGGATCCGGCGCTCTCACAGGCTCTGAAGCAGACAGCGTTTATCTTCTGCAACGTGTTGCAATTGTGGCCGGCAGCGATTTCCGGTCCGCCGATCCGGGGACGGATCAGAACGGGATGCGCACTGTCCGCTTCACATTGACCAACGAAGCCGGTGACCGGTTCTACGACTACACCAGCAAGAACGTCGGCCGGAGCATGGCGGTGGTCATGGGCGGGCGCGTCCGCGAAGTCGCCAATATCGAGAGCGCGATTCGCGACTCGGGTGAAATCCGTGGCAGCTTTACCCCGGAGGAAGTCGAGATTCTGTCAAAGATGCTGCGTACCGGTGCACTGCCGGCTTCACTGCACTACATCGAAACCAGCACGGTGGGAGCATCGCTGGGCGCAGACTCCATCCGGCAGGGCGTGACCGCGGCCATCGTTGGCGTACTGGTGGTGATGGCCTTCATGCTGTTCTATTACCGCGGCTCGGGCATCAACGCCGACTTGGCGCTGTTTTTGAACCTGGTGATCCTGCTCGGCTTCATGGGATTTTCCCAGGCCACTCTGACATTGCCGGGAATTGCCGGCGTGATTTTGACCATCGGCATGGGCGTGGATTCCAACGTGCTGATCTTTGAGCGCATACGCGAAGAAATGAGGGCAGGCAAGCCGCCCTCTGCCGCGGTGGATCAGGGTTTCGCCCATGCGTGGACCACGATTTTTGATACGCACGTCACGACGATCGTGTCGGCGGCAATTCTGTTCCTGTTTGGCACCGGTCCGGTCAAGGGCTTCGCAGTGACGCTGACTTTCGGTTTGGCGGCCAATCTGTTCACGGCAGTCTACGTCTCGCGGGTCATCTTCGAGGCGCACCTGAACAAGTTGAAGCCGGGAGAATTGGTTTCGATTTAGAACCTTGCGGCGAGACCGCGAGAGTGATAAGGAAACATGGAGAGCCGGAGCCCACGGGCACGGCCCTGAGGAAGGCAGAGAACCAGTGGAACTGTTTCACAGCGTAAATGTGGATTGGCTTGGGAAGAAGTGGTACTTCCTCGCTTTTTCGATGATTTTCAGCGTGGCGGGCATCATTTCGATGAGCCTGCACTGGGCACATACCGGCAGTCCGGTTCCCCTGGGCGTAGATTTTCGCGGTGGCACCCAGGTCGAGTTGAAGTTTGCCCATACTCCCGACATCAATCGGATTCGCCAGGCCACCGAGGCAGCGGGCATCAAAGACGCGGAGGTTACCACCTACGATGTGCCAAGCCAGAATGAAGTGCTGATCAGCCTTCCGGAGCAGACCAACGAGAGCGCGCTCGACGTGGGGCGGCAGGCGATTGTCGATGCTCTGCACGCGCACTACGACAACTCCTTTACCGTGGAGAATGTGCACGTCGTAGGCCCCACGGTGGGCCACCAGTTGGAGAAACAGGCCGGTCTGGCGACGCTCTATTCGCTGCTGGGTATGCTGGTCTACCTTTGGTTCCGCTTCCAGTTGATCTATGGCGTGGCAGCTGTGGTTGCCTGCTTTCACGACACCCTGATCACGGTGGGCGCCTTTGCGCTGACTGATCGGGAAATCAGCCTGACCGTCATTGCGGCGATCTTGACGCTGGTCGGCTACTCGATGAACGATACGATCGTTGTGTTTGACAGGATTCGCGAGAACCTGCGGCTGAGCCGGCGCGAGGCTCTGCCGGACGTGGTGAACCGCAGCATCAACCAGACGCTGAGCCGGACCGTGCTGACCTCGGGGTTGACGTTTCTGACCGTGCTGTCGCTGTTCATCTTCGGCGGCCCGGTGTTGCGCGGGTTTTCATTCGCACTTGTGATTGGAATTCTCATCGGCACGTACTCGTCAATTGCAGTGGCCGCGCCGATGCTTGTGGCTTGGCAAGACTGGCGTGCGAAGCGCGGCAAAACAGCGGTTTTACCTGCGGCGAAGCGCTCAAGAGCATAGAGCAATCTGTGGATCGCTGCACTATTATCGGTGCAGGTTTGGCAAGTGATGCGCAGTTCTGATATAGGTGGAGCACACTTCTGTGGTACCGTTTTGAAGCCGGGAACATTTCAGGATTCAGCGGTGTCTAAGTAAAGGTAACCAAGACCCGATCCGAGGCTGGCCATGTTTGAAGATTCCACATTTGAATCCGGAGGCAGAATCAAGAGTAAGAGCGGTCGTTGGATGCTCTTTACCGGCCTCATCAACGGTTCAATTCTTGTTCTGCTTATCCTCATCCCGTTGATCTATCCCGAGGCGTTGCCGAGGGCTGCCATGCTGACGGTATTGACCGCTCCGCCGCCGCCGCCACCACCTCCTCCGCCACCACCACCGCCGGAAGTGCACGTGGTGCATGTGCAGTCGGAAATGATGAACAATCAGCTGACGGCGCCTACGCGTATTCCAAAAAACATCACGATGGTGAGTGAAAAGGAAGCGCCTCCGTCGAGCTTCGGCGTGGCCGGCATGGAAGGCCTGGGTGGAAGCGCGGGCGGAACTCTCGGCAGCGTGTTCGGTAGCGGCGGCCCCAAGGTGCAGGCTGCAACTCCCAAGAAGGTGAACATCTCGGCCGGCGTCGCCGTCGGTATGTTGATTCAGAAGACCACGCCCGTTTATCCGCCGATTGCCAAGGCGGCGCGCGTCTCGGGCACAGTGGTGATCCAAGCCACAATTTCCAAGACAGGAACGATCGAAGGGCTAAAGGTTGTCAGTGGCCCCGCCATGTTGCAGCAGGCAGCGATCGATGCAGTAAGAACCTGGCGCTACAGACCGTACCTGCTCAACAACGAGCCGGTGGAAGTGGAGACCACCATCAACGTGATCTTCAGCCTGGGCGGATAGACACATTCTGGCCCTTTCCCGCTAGCGGGAAAGGGCCTTGCATTTGACCGAATGCGAATCCGGAAAGAGCCGCATTCCCAGCAATCCGCCGCGGCGGACAGTGGCAGTACATAACAAACTCCTTAGGAGGAACGATTCAGTGATTCTCGCTCAGCTCGCACATTACGCTTCGCACACAATTAGCAGCTTGGCCTTTCTGCAGGAAGATCAGCAGACGGTCAGCTTCAGCCCCATGGGGTTGTGGGAACACATGGCATGGATGGCACGGTCCGTCGCCATCATTCTCTTCATCGAGTCGATCTGGTCGCTGGCCGTTATGATCGACCGCTACCTGTACTTCTCGGCCGCCCGCAAGCAGTCGCGCGAGTTTGCGCCCAAGGTTGCCGGCGCCCTGAAGGACAGCAAGCTCGAAGAAGCCATCAAGATCGCCGATCGCAACAAGAAGTCGCACCTGGCCGAGGTTGTCACCGCTGGCCTGCAGGAGTTCCGTGCGGCCGGTGGAACGGCGAATGAGAATACCATTGAGAGTTCGCAGCGCGCCCTGGAACGGGCAGAGGCGATTGTGCACGCCAAGCTGAAGAGGGGCCTCAGCGTTCTGGCCACCATCGGCTCGACCGCACCCTTCGTCGGACTGTTCGGAACGGTCGTCGGCATTCTGCACGCGTTCGACGCTATCGCCACACAGAAGACTTCGGGCATCGGCGCGGTTGCCGGTGGTATTTCTGAAGCGCTGGTGACCACGGCGTTCGGCCTGCTCGTGGCCATTCCTGCGGTTATGGCTTTCAACTATTTTACGGGACGTGTCGAAGCTTTCGACGTGGAGATGGACAACTCCTCGAGCGAACTGATCGACTACTTTATCAAGCAGAGCAACAAGCGCTAAGCGGCGCCTTCTTCGGCTCGAGCGGGAAGCTACGGAGCAGGAGAGAGACAACTCTCTCTCCTGCCGTCCGGTTACACCTCGCGCAGCCATTTGTTTCATGGGAGAAGCCGGAAGCCATCCGGAACCAAAATTCAAGGGCATGGAGCCTCACCAATGGCAATCTCAGTTCGCAACGAAGGCGGTAAGATCAACTCCAACATCAATGTCACACCGATGGTGGACGTGATGCTGGTACTGCTGATCATCTTCATGGTCATCACCCCGATGCTTCAGAACAAAGTGCAGATCGACATGGCCAAGGTGGCCAACTCCATTGCCATGCCCGACGCCGACAAGGACGATGCCATTGTCGTGGCCATCACGCGCGACGGGGGCATCTATCTTGGGCAGGATAAGATCGCGACCGACGAACTTGGCGTCAAGGTCCGGGACAAATTGGCCGACACGCCGGGGAAGACGATCTACATTCGCGCGGATGCGCGCGCGCAATACCGGGCGGTCGAAGATGCCATTGATGCTGTGCGCACGGCCGGCGTAGACGAAGTAGGCCTGTTGACGCAGAGGCGCGAAGGCAATACCGAACCTGGCGAGTAAATTCTCTGCTCGCACTGCCCTACTAACGATTTCGAGGAAACGAGGAGTTTGAAGCCATGGCAATGTCAACAGGCGGCGGGAGTGGTTACTCGTCGGACATCAATGTTACGCCCATGATCGACATTCTGCTGGTGCTTTTGATCATCTTCATGGTCATCGTGCCGACGGTGCCGCACGGACTGGACGCGCTGGTTCCTCAGCCGCCCAAGAACCCTCAGCAGCAGCAGCCGCAGAATGATCGCACCATTGTTGTGCAGGTTTTGTACCATCCCGGCGCAACGCCGACCTACAAAATCAACGAGACGGAAGTGAACAAGACCGACCTGTTGCCGAGACTGACCGAGATCTACGCCAACCGCGCTGAGCGAGTGATGTTCGTGAAGGGCGATGACGACTTGGATTTCCGCTATGTGGCGGACGTGATTGACATCGGGCGTGCGGCCAACGTAGATCACATTGGTTTGATGACTCCGAAGATCTTGGCTGGACAATAGTTTTTTGGGCAAATGGATTTGCGGCGGCAGCCATTTCCGAATCTGGCAACGGCAGGTAACGTCGATCCGTTTGGGCAATGCAAGGTTCGGGCCGGGCAACTTGCATGGATTTGATTGTGGAAGTGTCGTGGCCGTGCAGGGGAGCCAGCCGTTCGGACGAAGTGATTCCGGGGGAATGCTGGAGTACAATTCGTAGTCCTGGTTTCGGAAGCTCCCTCCCGCGACCAGTTGTTTCAAGATTCCAGGCGCGCAACGGATAGGCACGGCCTGAAGGAGAAGATAAGAACATGAATCGACCCGCACGAATTGCGACGCTCGCGGTGGTTTTGGCCGGCATGGTGTTTTCCATGAGCGGGTGCAATCGCCTGGCAGCTCGCGATCAATTGAACAAGGGAGTGGAAGCATACAAAGGTGGCAAGTATGAAGAGGCGATCAACCACTTCCAGAAGGCCACTGAATTGGATCCGAGCCTCCCGATGGCCAAAAGCTACTTGGCTACTGCCCTGTCGCAGAATATAGTTCCAGGGCTCGATACTGCTGAGAACCTGAAGACGGCGCAACAGGCGATCAGCATCTTCCAGGAGGTTCTGGCCAAGGACCCCAACGATGTGAATAGCATGAAGCAGATTGCGGGCATCTATTTCAACATCAAGAAATTGGACGATGCCCGAACCTGGCAGAAAAAAGTCCTGGCTGTGGATCCGAAAGATCCGGAGGCAGCGTACACTATCGGCGTAATTGACTGGACCCAGGCCCACGAGCACGTGCTCAAAGCTCTTGTGCCTGCGGGCATCAACGATGATGGTGAAGGCAATACAAAAGCTCCCAAGAAGATCATGGACGAGATCAAGCAAGAGAATGCTCCCCTGGTCGAAGAAGCTTTGCAATATTTGAATGAGGCGGTTGCCGACCGAGCCAACTACGATGATGCAATGGCTTATCTGAACCTGGTCTACCGGCGCAAGGCAGATTTGGATTTCGGAAATGCGGCGGCAGTTAAGGATGATCTGGCGCAGGCCGAGGATTGGCGCACGAAAGCCATGGGAACCCGCAAGGCCAACGAAGAGAAGAAGAACTCGGGCCCGGGCGGAATCACCATGGATTCGAGCGGAAACCTGAAGTAATCTCCACGCGCTGCGAAGCGAGCTAGCTGACGGCCTCCGCGATGAGCGGAGGCCGTTTTTCTTTTGTCTCAATGCCGGCGGAAGTGAGAGGCATTTAAAAGTTGGAGTGAGATGACAAAACCTGTTGTGGCCTGCCTTGTTCTTTTTGCTGCCGCCCGAGTTTTCGCTCCTGCACAAACCGTGATTGGAGATGTTCCTCATCCTGTGTCCATGCGGGTTGAGCGAACAGGCACCGGCATCACAGCACGCAACGACCGCGAAGAACTTACGGTGACAGTTTGCGGCGATTCCGTGATCCATGTCGTCGCTCGGCCGATTCAGGCAACTGGTTCCCCCATGCAGAGGCCATGGATGCTTGCCCCCGCGATCGCCTGCCCGGGCGCCGCATTTGACGTCAAACCATCGGGCGACGAAACAGATATTGCGACCTCCCGTCTGACTGTCGTTTTGCAGGCCGAACACGGGAGTATTCGCTTCAAGACTGCTCAAGGTGACACTCTCCTACGCGAAAATGAGAGTCTTCCTCGGACCTACAACGACGCTCCGACGTGGACGCACGGGGTGTACCAGGTAACCGACCGGTTTTCTCCCGATGCGCTTGAAGCGTTCTACGGCCTCGGCCAACATCAGAGTGGACTCTTCAACTATCGCGGCAGCACCGTAGAACTGGGGCAGAACAACACCGACGTCGCCATTCCTCTGCTTGTGTCGAGCAAGGGTTACGCGATTCTTTGGAACACTGCTTCCTTCACCTATGTGGACAACCGCTTTCCGCTTGAACTCTCCTTTGCGTCCATGGCGAGCGATGCGGTGGACTACTACGTGCTTTACGGTCCGGGGATGGACCGGATCATTCACGCGTACCGCACGATGACAGGCCATGCGCCACTTCTTCCTCAATGGGCCTACGGCCTGTTCCAATCGAAGGATCGCTATATTTCGCAGTCAGAGATTCTTGGCATCGCCGGCGAATATCGCGCGCGGCATATTCCCCTCGACGCGATTGTGCAGGACTGGTTCTGGTGGAAGCCTGGAGGCGAAGGCGACCCTGTCTTCAATAGCAACTACACCGACGTGCCAGGCGAGTTGAAAACCCTCCACGACGAGCACATCCACGCGATGATCTCCGTATGGGGATTGATGGACACCACATCGAAAAACTATCAGGAGATCAAGCGCCGCGACTTTGAGATTCCTGGGACGCACGTCTACGATCCCACCAATCCGGCGGCGCGCGATTTTTTCTGGAACGAACTGGCCGGCAAGCTCTTCGCGCAAGGATGGGATGCCTTTTGGCTGGACAGTGCGGAGCCTGAGGAATACTGGCCCCACGTGGGCGACGCGATTCTGCGCGATAAGCAGTTGCACATCGGCAGCGGTGCTGAATACACCAATATTTTTCCGCTGGAGCATACCTCCGGAGTACAGGATCATTGGAAACAAGCCAACCCCGGCAAGCGCGTTTTCCTGCTGACGCGTTCCGCGTTTCTGGGCCAGCAGCGCATTGGGGCGACGGTCTGGTCGGGAGACGTATACAGCACCTGGTGGGGTCTGCGCCACCAGATTGCTGCGGGCCTCAATTTTGCACTCTCGGGATACCCTTACTGGACGACAGATATCGGGGGATACTGGCAGCCTTTTGATCGGCCGCCGAATGACCCCGCATATCGGAACTGTATGCGCGCTGGTTCGAATTTGGAGCGTTTTGTCCGGTCTTTCGCACCCATGGTCATCGCGACCACAACGAGTTGTGGACGTATGACAAGGTCTATCCCACGTTGCTCGAGTTTGATCGCTTGCGCTACCGGCTTCTGCCCTATGTCTACTCGCTCGCGTGGAAAGTGACGAGCGAGGACTACACCATCCAGCGACCGCTCGTGATGGATTTTCGCGAGGACTCAGCCACATGGGAGATCGGGGACGAGTTTCTTCTCGGTCCGGAGATCCTTGTCAGCCCAGTGACAAAGGAGCACGCCAGCGAGCGCACGGTATACTTGCCCGCGTCCACCGAATGGTATGACTTCTGGACAGGGGAGCGGACCGCGGGTGGGCATGAGATTCTAGCGGCAGCACCTATCGACCGCATTCCGCTCGATGTGCGTGCGGGTTCCATCCTTCCCCTGGGACCGGTCATCGAGTATGCGGGCCAGGCCGCCGATCCGATCGAGTTGCGAATTTATCCTGGGGCGAATGGCGACTTCAATCTGTACGAAGACAGCGGAGATGGTTACGGCTATCAGCAAGGCGCGCACTCTGTCATCCCCATCCATTGGGACGACGCCAGCCATCAGCTGATCATCAACGAGCGCCAAGGAAGTTATTCAGGCATGAGCGCCACGCACACCTTCGAGGTGGTCATTGTCGCAAAGGGGCATGGCATCGGCCCGGAAGTTACCGGGACCCCTGACAAGACAATTCATTATTCGGGCGAGAGGGTCGAAGCACCGTTCTGAAGCCGTCGCGGCTCAGGACGGTTACCGTGCACCGTTCTTTAGAATCTGTTCGGCGTAATAGTTTCTGACCGTAGCCTGGTCATGAAGAATTTCGAAGTAGGCGTTCTGGAGCAGCTGCTTGCGGCTGTCGTGCAGCAACTGGTGAATCCTCTGTTGTACGCGCGGATCATTTAATTCTCGCTGTCCGGCGGGCTCTCGCCCAATCATCTTATAGATCGCAAAGCCGACGGGCTTTCGGCCTGCCCCGGTGCCGCTGTAGGGCAAAATGCCTGTGATTTCTCCTGGTTTCAGCTTGCTGATCGCGTTAAATACTTCAGGTTCGCTTTGCAGCGCGGACTCCGCCACGAACCCCATGTCGCCACCCATGGAATTCGTGTTTGGATCTTCGGAGAAATTCATCGCGACGGCGCCGAAGTCTTCGCCGCTGTCGAGCCGGTTCTGCAAGGTCTGAATCTTCTTCTTTGCGTCCGCGGGGTTGGCGGCCTTGTTGCTTTGCAGATTTCCGGCCTGCTGTGTGGGCGCGTCGGTGACAACGATCCAAGCCAGATGATATTGGGGCTCGATCAGATTGAATTCAGCCTTGTGCTCCTGATAATAGCTGGATATTTCCCCATCGGTGATGTTGATCTTGGATTCGATTTCCTTGTTGAGCAGCTTCGTGCTTGTAAGGTTGCGTCGAATTTCACGTTTCAGGTCTTCGAGAGTGATGCCGCGCGCCTTGAGCTGCTTGTCGAATTCTTCCTGAGTATAAGGAGCTTTCATTTCAGTCAGCTTGGCGTTCACATCTTCGTCGCTGGCAGCGAGGTTCAGCTTCCCGGCGCGCTGCTGGACGATCTCGTCTTCGATCAATTGGCGCAGGATGTTCAGGCGAACGATATCCGCCTGCTCGGGGCTGCGCTTCTGCGGATTGTCTCCAAGGCTGGCCTGATAAAACTTCTCCATATCCGCACGCATGATGTCTTTGCCATTCACAGTAGCCATCACATCCGGAGAGGGTGCATGATGACAGCCGGCCAATGCGGCGAGAAGGATTCCGCCTGCCAAAATGAGCATGTCATGACGGCGGCGCTGAAAGAAACGAGCTTCGACTTGCAACCTGAGTTCTCCTGAGGAGCCGAAAAGGATCCCGGTATTACAGGATAAATCCCCAGCCCGGAGCCGCGATACGGCAGCCTGCTTTTGTGCGCGGCAGCCGCAGCTGATTTCTTGTCGTGGACAAGACGTCAAAGGCATCGTAGCTGCCGGCGATTATTTTCCTGCACCAGCAGGGCTCTGCGGCTGCGCGGGCGCCGCCGGCGGAGGCTCTTCACCCGCTGCGCGCAGGGCACGATCGATCACTTTCCAAACCTGGTCTTCAGGCACCGCGCCATTGATGCGCTCCCCCTCCACAAAGAGGGCGGGCGTCCCATCCACTCCGAGGGCTTCCGCTTCCTTGGCCGATGCACGCACTTGGGTTTCGTCCTGTTTGGCAAGGCATGCGTCGAGCTTCTGTGAATCGAGCTTGGCCAGTGTGGCTTCCTGGCGCGCGATGCGGTCCAGAGCGGCATCGCTCTTGGTCAGATTGCGATCCTCCCCTGTAACTTCTTGACCATGTGAGTGAAGATAGTCCACATAGGTCCAGTAAACGTCACTACTTTGCGCAGCGAGACAGTTGGCGTCAACTGCGGCATGCATGGCCCACGGGTGCAGTTCGGTGAGCGGATCGTCCTTGTAGATAAAGCGAACCTTGTCCTTGTAGCGCTCCATTGTCGAAGGGAAGAGCGATTGATGCATGCGGGCGCAGTAGGGGCACTCGAGGTCATCGAAGTTGATCACGGTAACCTTGGCTGCGGGGTTGCCGCGAATCGGGCGCCCGGCCACATCAATGTCGAAAGCAGGGTCCTTGGTCAGGTTGAAGGTTTCCAGGCGAGCTAGCGTCTTGCCGTCGGTGGAGATGAGGAACTCGACGACGCTCGACTTTGAACCACGAGAGAGCGTGACCGGTAACGTATCGTAACCGGCAAATTGGCTCGGTTTCCGCGCGCCAATGGAGACATCGTAGTCCTGCGGAATGTTGAACTGGGAGCGGACCGTCACCTCAATCCGCCGGTTGGCGGTGGAGTCGGGGGAATTCGGTAGGGCGGGCTGGGCCTTGCAGCCTACAGCGAGGCTGACAGCAAGCAGGCCAAGCAATAAATGACATCGTGACAAAATAGAAATCCTCAAAGAAAAGAATACCCCAGTGGGCCAGATGTCGGCTCACAAGATGCCCTTGGCCATCGCTTTGAAGTGTTGACGCAGGAGCGCGGCAAAGGCAATCAGCGAGTCCCTCGCTCAGTTAACAGGTCCTGGAGGTCCTGAATCTGAAATACCCAACACAAGACTGGCTGTCATTCTGAGCGAACGGGGCCCCGAACGTCTTTCAGTTCGGGGGTGGTGAGTCGAAGAATCTGCGGTTGTTCTTCGATGAACTTCAGACTCACCACACTAGAACCTGTCTCATAAATGGCTTTGTAAAAGGGCACGACTTTAGTCGTGCCGCAAACGTCGCGTAAATCGCTGGGCTTTAGCCCCTGAGGGACGCCTTTCGCGGTGCTAGACCATTTGTGAGACAGCTTCTAGTAGGGCGGTGGCTGGGTGGGGTCGTGGAACACGGCCTTGGAACGGTTTATGTCCCCCGCAGTGCCGAAGTTGGCCAAGGTAAAGCTATAGAGATACTGGGTTTCATTCCGAATTGAGCCGAGCGCGAAGCGTCGATAGCCGATGCTCAGACCGCAGCAATTCCAGTTGTACAGCGCCTGTACGCCCGCATACTGCAGGGCGCCATGGACAAAGTCGTAGCTGCCGTTGGCCGCCAGGTTAAAGCCCGCTCCGTTCTGTTTGCCAATTTCGAGGAATGGCGCCAACTGCTGGCTCTGGATTGTGGTGGCCGCACTCCCCTGCTCGTCGACGGCGTTGAGCAGGGCATGACCAAGACCAACCGTTGTGCGGCCCCAGCTATAACCGGCGTAGAGGTTGTCCGCGCCGAGCCGGCCGCCTCGGGGGTCGTAGTCCATATCCCATTCGATGCGCAGGTTATCGATCGCTTCGAAGCGAAGGCGCGAGATGACGGGCGAGAGATTGCGCGGGACGGTGAGAAAGGCCACGCCGCTCAGGTCGAGAGTAGAGTCGAAGACATTGCGGCGGTTGGGGATCAGCGCGCCCCCGAAGTTTGGGTTGATGAAGTATTCCTGAGCAATCTGCCAACTGGCCCATTCGCGGGCCGGGGCAGGGCAGGTTGCGGTCGATGTTTCCGCATCGTCTTGGGAGCAAGGCTGCTGATTCAGCGGGCGCAGGTAGAAGCGCTGGGTCAGGGAGAAGCCGACTTGGTTGGTATTGGTGGCGATGTCGGTGGTGTCCATGAGCAGCACGTTGCGGGCCTGGGAGCCGATGCCGCCCACATATCTGTAAGTAAATTCGGGCTCGATGACATGACGCAACTCGCGATTCCAGCGAGTGAGGGTAAAATCCCGCTCCATCGCAGGCGGACGCACGTCGATTGAGGCCTCAAAATCGGAGCGGTTGAGCGGGTCATGGCTGAGGTAAGGAGTCCCGCCATTGGCGCCGGTCAAGTCAGGAATCTCGCTGTTGGAGTACGACGTGTCGCGCAGAGCCACCTCCGGCACAATGCTCCAGCCATCGCCGACAATCGGGAGTGAAAGGTGGGGATAAATGTCGACGCGACCGACGTTGTGCGCGTTGAAGCCGGACTCCGCCCGGCTGAGTCGGCCGATCGAAGACCCGAGTCCCCAGTAAAACGGAGTAGAGCCGAGTGGACTATCCAACCCATCGAAGCGCAGGCTGGGCAGATGGAGAATTCTGGCCTCGTCGCCGGGAGTGGAACTGGCAAACGTCTGCAGGCGTTCCAGGTATGCGGATGGAATGAATCCGTTATGGACATTTGTCAGAGACAGGGTGCTTTGCACCTCGGAACTGACCGCCTGCAAGTAGTTGTCATCGAACACCAGCTTGTAAAGATAGCTGGAAAGATATTCCGCATTGGCGGCAACGTGGGTGTTGGGAGTGATGTCCTGCCGGCCCAGAGCCAGGACGTCCACGCCGCCTTGATTCACGAGACCCGTCGCCGGCGGAGTGGCTGCAATGCCGCGATCCAGAAGGGCATTCCAGCGCGCAGTCAGGAAATCGAGACCGTGGCCCTTGTATCGGAAATCCCCATTGGGAGCGAAGCCACGCTTGGAGTAGTATTCCGATCCAATCACCATATCCATGCTGCGGTTCAGGACCACGTACACTTGCTCGCCGATTACAAGGCCCCGGGTCGACGAATTTCCGATGACGGGAATCAGCAGCCCGCTCTCGCGCCCGTTCACTTCAACCGGGTGGCGCAAGTAAGGAAGATAGAAGATCGGGATCCCAATTAACTTGAAGAGGGCGTTGGTGGTGGATGCGCGGCCATTTGCGACTTGAATGGCATGCGCGATCAAAACCCAATCCGGATGCGGCAAACGGCAATTAGTCATGGTGCCGTCGACGATGCGATAGCTTCCCTCGCCGGTCTGAAGCAGTACCCTGCCGGAGAAAATAAATGGATTGGCAGTGGAGTAGACCACAGTTTTGCCGCTTCGGCGCACACCCAGAGTGCCCTCCACATTAAAAAAACGCGCGGTATGCTGGTCGAGGTGCATGTCTCCGTTGGAGGCATTGATGACGACATCCTCGGGTCCGCCCTGGACCTGGAGGTGGCCGTCGGCATCCAGCTCCGTGGTGGATTGGTGATAGACGACCTTGTCGGCACGCAGAATGTAGTCGCGGTAGTGAACCACGACGCCACCGCTCAGCGTCCATGTATCGCCGACGCGGGTCTGTCGCCCTGCTTCCCAGCTCACGGGCACGCCACTGGCAGGTGCAGGCTGCGGCTGCGCCACGGGCAGAATTTCCTGGCCCGGGTCTTCCGGAAGTTGCGCGGTAGAGTTCTCTGGATTAGGGCTGCTTGAGCCCGGAGTCCCGTATGTTGGCGGACGTAACGCATTGGTCAACACCTGTCCCCCAAGTTGGAGGTGACAGAGAGCCAGCAGCGTGATAAACACGAAATTACGAGGATGCATCCCAGGGCCAAGGCCAGCATAGCAAATGCAGGCGATGATGAATGGGACGCACGAACGCGGCTCGAAGAGTAGGCAAGAGCCTGGAAAAGTCGGTCAACACGGGATTTCTGGTCCGGAATATCCTGCAGTTTTCGCCCACATTCCTGGCTTATTAGCGTAAGGTCCTCATCAGACTCGTTGGTCTGATAGGTCGGGCACGAACAGACTTTCCGGTTTGGCAGCAGACCGAAGCACAGTGTCAGAAGGGATTCTGGAGATTTGAGTACATTGGCGAGCCAACCCTCTCCCCAACCATCGTGGAAGCAGGAAGTAAATCAGCGCCTCGCAGCGCACAAGATACGCAAAGGATTGAGCGTTGTTGCAGAACCAGCGCCTGGCGAGGCGCAGAGCGTCGCGAGCATTCGCGCGGCCAAGGCGGCAGCGCGCGTAGCCGCCCGCTTTGCCCACGCCCCCAGCTATAGCGAGATGCAGGCAGCCGAAGCGCGGACTGCGCTGCGAGCTGCCGAAGTTGCCACACGAGCCGCCCTTGAAGCTCAGGCCGCGGCACGAGTTGCGCTCGACAACATTGAGACAGCCAATATTGAGACAGCCGATGAGGATGCGCTGTTCGCCTGCGAAGACGAACTGCCACATGCAGCAGCAGATTACGCGACACGGCCGGCAAACGAGGCAGTTGGCTCGCTTTCGGCGCCTGCTGCGATGTCGGATCAGCATGTTGAGATTCGCTGGGATCCCGACTTGCCGGTTCTTCCCAGTGCGCCGCCGGTGACACATGCGAACTATGAGCAGGAAGAATCAAAGCCTGAGTACCAGGATTGGCGAGGCCCCGCGGCCACTGCCATGCAGGACAACTTTGCGGCTGAAGCGCCCATCGAGACAGTCGAGCCGGCGCAGCCTATCTACGCAAATCTCATCCAGTTTCCGCGCGAAATCATTGCAACGAGGCGAATCCGCCCGCGCATCACAGGGCCAGAGGCTGGAACCGAGAACGAACAATTCGGGCAATTGAGCATTTTTGAAGTGGACCCGGCCAGCGTCTCTACCGAGGCGGCTCAGCCAGGTGCGGGAGCCGCTGCCCGCTCATTCGCCGGTCCAGAGTGGTCGGGCATCAAACTCGATGCGCAACCCGAGACCGATGCGGACGCTGAGGCTGGAACTGCTGCACCAAGCCCCAGGCTGGAACTTGCGCCGTTTGGCCTGCGCCTGATGGCTGCAGTGGTCGACACCGCGCTGATTGCGGGCTTTTTGTGCGCAGACGCGGCGATGGCGGCGGCTTATATGAAACATCCTCCGACCATGAAAGCTGCCGAGTTGGCCGCGGTCATCGCAATCATTGCTGCAAGCGCGCTGTACCATTGGCTCTTCCTGATGCTGTCTCGGGCAACGCCGGGTATGAGATACGCTCGTATTTCCATCTGCACGTTTGACGACGAGATCCCCTCGCGCGAGCAATTGCGCAACCGGCTGGGCGCGATGCTGCTTTCGTTGTTGCCTGTAGGCCTGGGCGTAGGGTGGGCCATCTTCGACGATGACCACCTGACCTGGCACGACCGGCTTTCAAGGACTTACCTGCGCCGTTATTAGAGCGTTTTCGATTCAAGTGTTAACAGAACTCCATTAACAGAACTCCGCAGAACTCCGTCAACCGAACTCCGCAGAACTCCGTCAACCGAACTCCGCAGACTCCATCAACAGAACTCTGCAGAACTCCGTCAACAGAACTCTGTGCCCCATCCATTGTGCGTTTTTTGCACAATGGGTGGGAAGCCGCAGACACTTTCTAGAACCAGTCTCATAAATGGCTTTGTAAAAGGGCACGACTTTAGTCGTGCCGCAAACGTCGCGTAAATCGCCGGGCTTTAGCCCCTGAGGGACGCCTTTCGCGGTGCTAGACCATTTATGAGACAGCTTCTAGAACCAGTCTCATAAATGGCTTTGTAAAAGGGCACGACTTTAGTCGTGTCGCAAACGTCGCGTAAATCGCCGGGCTCTAGCCCCTGAGGGACGCCTTTCGCGGTGCTAGACCATTTATGAGACAGCTTTTAGTGTCCTGTTTCTAAAGTTCGCATCAGAATTGATCTGTCATCCTGAGCCTAGTTTGGCCGGCTTTTCGGCCAAACGAAGTCGAAGGATCTGCGGTTGCTCTTTGCGACTTATGTCACGAACTTTTGAGACACCACACCTGGAGCGTCCTGCAATCACCACGTCAACGCCCGCAGAGCACTGACGCCTGCGCCCAGCAGCGCAGTTTCATCATCGGGCGGAAGCACCTCAAGCGAGAAGCTCAGCAGCGGGCTCATCTTCACCATGGTTTCCAAGTGACCGCGAAGCACCGGCAGTTCGAGAAAGCCGACATTCTGGCCAGTGAAGTAGAAGCGCCCGGGCCCGGCGAGATGAATGAACGAGGCAGTGGCAGCCGCGAGTGCGCGGTGCCACAGATCGACGAATTCGGCGCAGCGCGTGTCACCTTTCTTCGCAAGAGCGAATACCTCCTCCGGTTCCAGATCGAGGAAGCGCATGCGCATGGCGCGGTAGCCCATGATGCCCTCCAGATGCCCCACACCGCCGCAGCCGCAAAAGCGTTCCTTGGGGTCCAGCGTTACGGTGACGTGGCCGCCCTCCCAGACGCCTTCGACATAAGGCCAGCGGCCGTAGCCGATGCCGTTCCCGATGGTCCAGACGCGTGTGAGCCGATTGAGCTGGCCGCGAGTGGCGGCCACTCCGGCGGCAATGGCGTCGGCATCATTCGCGATGTGTACCGGCGCCGTGATGCCGCGCAAGGCCAGCACTCTTGTCAGATCGTCGGCCAGACGCATTCCTTTGACCTGAGGAAGATTGGGCGAGTCTTCGACCACGCCATGGCGTGTGATGCCTGGGACCGCGACGCCGATACCATCTACGGGGCCTTCTCCGTTGGCAGTCAGGGCCTCGATCTGGTCTGCCAATATGTCGACCAGTTCGCTGCCGGGCATCGCAGACAGCGCGTCGAGTTCGTCGGCGGCGTCGGGATAGCGCAGCAGCTTGCCGGTCAGCCGCTGATCTACAAGCCTGCCGGCCACAATGTGTCCTGTCATCACAACGCCAATGGCGGTGGTCATTGCGCCCTCCTTGGGGCTTTTCTGAAAAAAGGAGTGATCGTGCCCATCTTTACTTGAAACTGCAGCTACGGCCCGTACAGCTCCTTCTCGCTTACCACGGGGTCTGCTTCGTTCTGTCGGGCAGCGCGATGAGCTGCGCCAAACATGGGACCGCGGGCAACCTCGGCGGGAGCGAAGCGCAAAAAACCAATCGGTTCGGGAACGTCGTCGTAAATCGCCTCCATGCCCCCCTTCATCAAATAGGTTTCATGCCAGAAGCCCGTCCCGCCCGAGTTGCGAAGAAAGTTTTGCCACCACTGGCGATGCGGATCAGAGCGCGTCCAGGCGAGAAGGGATTCCATGTCCCGCCAGTACTGTCGCATCCCGGCATGCATGGGAAAAAACGAAAACAAGAAATTCTCGTGCAACAGCAAGCCGTCGGGGCGCGCCGCCACAGAATCGGAGATCTTCGGACCGAATCCAAACAAGGTCTTCAGACCCGTGAGACGATTCACACGCATCCCGAGATAGATCACAACCAGGTCAGGATACGACGAAAGATCGACAGTACGACGGCTAACGGAGGTAGGCATCGGTTTCACCCTGCCTGGTAGCGATTCAGCCGGCCCAGGCCGTTGAAGGCCGCCACCTTATAGCACTCGGCGAGAGTGGGGTAGTTAAAGACAGTATCGACAAAGTAGTCGACCGTGCCGTTCAGCGTCATGACTGCCTGGCCGATGTGCACCAGTTCGGCGGCGCCCTCGCCTATGATATGGACGCCCAATACCTTGCGAGTGTCACGATGAAAGATGAGCTTGAGGCGGCCGGTTGTGTCGCCGCGAATCTGCCCGCGCGCGACTTCGCGATAATAGGCCATTCCAACTTCGTAAGGAACGTCTTCGTCGGTTAATTGCTCTTCAGTCTTGCCGATGAAGCTGATTTCCGGAATCGTATAGATGCCGTAGGGGTAAAAGCTTGGATTGGATGTTGTGTGGTGATCGTCGAAGGCACGCGCCGCGGCAATGCGTCCCTGTTCCATTGAGACGGAAGCCAGCGAAGGGAAGCCCACCACATCGCCCACGGCAAAGATGTGAGGCACCTTGGTCTGGTAGTGCTCATCGACCGGGATGCGGCCGCGAACGTCCGCTTCAAGTCCAGCGGCGGGAAGGTTGAGCTCGTCGATATTGCCTTGTCGTCCCACGGCATAGAGCAGGGCGTCGCCGGAGACGCGCTTCTTGCTCTTCAGGTTGGCGACCACTCCTCCATCGGGCAGTTCTTCGACGCTTTCCAATTCTTCGCCGAGCCGCATCGTGACACGGCTATCGCGGAGGTGGTAGCTGAGGGACTCGACAATCTCCTGGTCGGCGAACTCGAGGAGTTTGCTTCGTTTTTCGATCATTGTGACGCGCACACCGAGGATGGCAAACATGCAGACATATTCGACGCCAATGACGCCGCCGCCCACCACGATCAGCGAGCGAGGCAATTCGGGCAGATCGAGAACCTGGTCGCTATTCACAATGGTGCGGCCGTTGATGGGCACGTTGGGAGAAGTGGATGGCCGGGTCCCGACGGCGATGATAATGCGGTCGGCTTCAACGGTAGTGTTGGCGAGAGGTCCTTCGACGAGGACCTGGTGGGGATCGAGAAAACGAGCGATGCCATGGACCACGTCGATCCCGTTGCGCGAGAGCTGGGCCTCGGTGACGTCGATCTCGGTTTTCACCACGGCCTGCACCCTGAAGGCCAGATCAGCCATGGTGATCTTTTCCTTGACCCGGTAGTTCATGCCATAAACAGACCGGTAATTGTAGCCGGAAAGATGCATCACGGCTTCGCGCATGGTCTTTGAAGGAATAGTGCCGGTGTTGATGCAGACGCCGCCCACCACCGAGCGGGCTTCCACCACAACCACACGTTTTTTCATCTTGGCGGCAGCCACGGCGGCGCGTTGGCCAGATGGACCGGATCCAAGGACGGCCAAGTCGTACTTGACGGCACTCATGCGGTTGTCTCCCAGTGGAATAAGGGCGGTTAGTTGCACTTGCGACCGCGGAACAAACCGCGGGGAAGCAGTCGAGAGACCCTCAAACGGAGCCTACCATAGCCCGGCGGCGAAGAACCGCAGATGTGCATGAATCCTTGAGACTGCAAAGCGGGCCGCCGTGTGCGCGGGGAGTTGAGGATGAGACGCACAACACAAGCGCTCAACCCGTCCACTTGCCCCGACCTCGATAAATCGATAATCTTGGGGCCGTTCCCGTTTCTTTGATGAGCGGTCGGGTTGAATCGAGGATGTCATGATTCCTTTGCGGGTGGTGTCATTTCGCGCAGTGACGCCACTGATGTTATGGATGCTGTTCTGTGCAGGTGCGGCGGGGGCGATGTCGCAGAATGCTCCGGCAAAGACTCCTCCTGCTCCACCGCCTGTGTTCAAGCCCGCCCCGGAGCAACTGGCGATCCAGGCGGCCTCAGAGAAGGAGCACCAGCGGGAGATGGACCTGCTTGGCATCAAGGAACTGCGGCCAGGGGTTGACGGCGATCCAAAATCCCCCCGTGCGGCCAACTACGACGAGTCGAAGGCCGATCTCTATCCCGATCTGCCCGATCCGCTGCTGCTCGAGAACGGCCAACGCGTGACCACGGCGAAGACGTGGTGGTCGCAACGTCGGCCCCAGATCGTTGCGCTGTTCGACCAGGACATCCTGGGAAAAATGCCGGCGCAATTGCCCAGGGTCACCTGGGAAGTGGTGAGCACCAAACAAGAGAAAAACGGCGACGTCCCCGTGATCACCAAGACGCTGGTGGGCCACGTTGACAACTCCGCCGACCCCAGGATCACGGTCAACATCGATCTGACCTTGACTACCCCCGCCGATGCCAGAGGGCCGGTGCCGGTGATTATGGAACTCGGCTTCAGCAAGGAATTCATGGCCATGCTGATGAAGCGCTTTCCGCAATTTGCGGCACTCGCCGGGCCTGGACCTACATGGCAGCAGCAGGTGCTGGCGCGTGGTTGGGGATACGCGGAATACGTGCCGACCAGCGTCCAGCCCGACAACGGCGCGGGGCTGACCGAAGGAATTATTGGCTTGGCGAATAAAGGCCAGCCGCGCTCTCTCGATGATTGGGGTGCTTTGCGCGCATGGGCCTGGGGTGCAAGCCGCGCGCTCGACTACTTCGAGACCGACAGAGCAGTCGACGCGATGCAGGTGGGAATTGAGGGTCATTCGCGATATGGAAAGGCGTCGCTTGTGGCCATGGCCTATGATCCGCGCTTTGCCATCGGCTACATCAGCTCGTCGGGTGAGGCAGGCGCGAAACTTTACCGGCACATCTTTGGCGAAGGCATCGGCAACGTGGCTGCGGCCAATGAGTTTCATTGGATGGCGGGAAACTTCATGAAATACGCCTGGCCGTTGCATGTCCAGGACCTGCCTGTCGACAATCACGAGCTGATTGCTCTGTGCGCACCGCGTCCGGTGTTCATCAGCGGCGGAGCAACGGATGGCGACGGCTGGGTAGATGCCAAGGGCATGTTTTTGGCGGCCGTGGGCGCCGGGCCGGTGTACCGCCTGCTGGGCAGGAAAGACCTGGGAACGACGGTGTTTCCGCCCGAAGGGACGGCTCTCATCAGCGGCGATTTGGGGTTCAGGCAACACTTCGGGGGGCATACCCCGGCGCCCAATTGGCCGACATTCCTGGATTTCGCCGGCCGGTATGTCCATGCGCCCGGGCAGGCCGTACTCGCGGGCCCCGCCCCGATGCACCCGGCTGCGATGCACTTGACAGCAGAAGACGATCGCGCACGCCTGCTCCAGCTTCTGGGCCTCAAGGAATCGGAGATGCGGCCGCGGCCTGTGGGAGACGCCAATGCGCCGAATGCCACCAATTACGATGAGTCGAAAGCGAACGTCTACCCCAATCTGCCTGACCCGCTCGTGCTGAAAGACGGAGAGCGGGTGACTTCCGCAGACACATGGTGGAACGAACGGCGCCCGCAAATCGTCGCAGACTTCAATCGCGAGATTCTCGGCGAGGCGCCTTCCAACTTGCCCAAGGTGACTTGGGAAGTGGTGAGCACGTCTCCCGGAACCTACGAAGGGATCGACGTTGTCACCAGGCGGCTGGTGGGTCATGTGGACAACTCAACTTACCCCCGGATTGCGGTCAACATCAACATGACCCTGATCACTCCGGCGCATGTTGCCGCCCCGGTTCCAGTGATCATGGAGCTGGCCTTCGCGAAAGATTACGAGCAGTATGCTGCCGGGCCGTTGCCCGAGGCGCCCGCGCAATATGGAGTTCCGTGGCAGCCTGTACTCAAGAAGGGCTGGGGCTTCGCTGTGCTGTCCCCGACAAGCTTTCAGGCGGATGATGGCTCCGGGCTGACGGAAGGCATCATCGGGCTGATGAACAAGGGCCAGCCGCGCAGCGTCAGCGACTGGGGCGCGTTGCGCGCGTGGGCATGGGGCGCCAGCCGGGCTCTCGACTACCTTGAGACGGACAAGACCGTCGATGCGGCGCGCGTGGGGCTCGCAGGGCATTCGCGCTTTGGAAAGACCGTGCTCGTGGCGATGGCTTACGATCCGCGGTTCGCCGTCGTCTACAGCAGTTCTTCGGGCGAGGGCGGAGCCAAGCTCTATCGGCATATTTTCGGCGAGCAGATGCCCAATCTGGCAGGCCCGTCGCTGTATCACTGGTTCGATGGGAATTTTCTGCGCTATGGAGGGCCGCTGACCCCGGCCGATCTCCCAGTAGACAACCATGAGTTGATTGCGCTTTGCGCGCCCCGGCCCGTGTTCATCGGTGGCGGATCAACTGCAGGCGACGGCTATGCTAACCCCGCGGGCGATGCCTGGGCCGATCCGCAGGGGATGTTTCTCGCCGAGGTGGCTGCCGGGCCGGTCTACAAGCTGCTGGGAAAGACAGGTCTGGGGACAACAGAGTTTCCGCCGATGGAAACCGCGCTCACCGGCGGTGATTTGGCTTTCCGCCAGCACCCCGATGGGCATACTCCCGTGCCCAACTGGCCGGCGTTTCTCGAGTTCGCCAGCCGGTATCTGGATGCGCCGCAGGCTCGGGCCCAAAGCCGATAAAGGCAATGTTGCATTGACCCACTCATCAGAGGCACTCCGTGCCCCATCCTTAGTGCGCTTTTGCCCAAAGGGTCGGAAGCCGCAGACACCCAGAACTCCGTGCCCCATCCATTGGGCGCTTTTTGCACAATGGGTGGGAAGCCGCATCCCTCCTTGTTAACCGTAAGGACTCAAGCCGAAAACACGCTGAAGCTCTTTGGACATGACGATGCAATGGCACTCGAATCCCGGCTTGGAACTCTTCCGTTCCGGTTTCGACATAGCCGAAGCGGCGATTCATGCCGGACCTCTGGCCGCTGGATCGCTCCCCACGCTGGCGCGCGACCTGCGCCGCGCACCAGCGTGGGGCCCCCGGGTTCTTCCCGGAATTGCCGGGCTATTGGTCCATCCTCGTTACTTATAAATGCCTTCGCTGAGGAACAGCTCGTCGCGATGGCCGCTCGCCTTGGTCATGGAACCAAAGGCGGGAACGATGAGAGGCTGGTCCTTGATTGCATCGTGAATGGCGGCCTCGATCTTATCGATGCCGTCGGGAGTGGGGGTCAAGTACACAATCGAGAAGGTCCCCGGCGCCTGAGTGTGGACAGAGAGCTCATCGATTTCATATTCGATGAGGGTCCCGTCAGCCAGCATTTTTTCAAGAAGCGGCACGACAACGTTCTTACTGATTGTGTCCACCGCGTCTCCGGGGGCGTCGGGCTTTAACTCATATTCCGACACGTAGGTGTAGGCCGACTTGTAGGCGCCGGGATGCCAGTTGTAGTAGTGGCTGACGTAGATCAGGTCCCAGTGCTTGGTGGCGGCGTCGAGGGCAGGGGAACTGGTGTTGCCGGAGGCGTAGAGCTGGTTGAGGACTTTGAGCAGGCCGGCCATCGACATCGACGACCACCAGTCATCGTGCGTTTCGCCGTCGGGGGTGTGGACGAGAGTCTCGTCGTCGCCGTGACCAATGATGGTGCCGTCAGCGAGGGCCTTGTCCATGATGGATTTGTCGGCGGCTTCGGTTTGCGGCATTTCCGACCAGTGGGCGCGGGGAATCTGCCAGTTGGCAATGTAGCTGTACATAGGGGGCTTCGATTTGACTTCCTGCGCCTGGGCGAACGCAGGAATGGCTGACAGTGTGAGCAGAGCGAGACCAAAGAGTCCCGCAAAAACAGTCCGCAAATTCCGGTTCATGTTTTTCCTCCAGTTTTTCGTTAGCCAGTTAAGCGCTGGGGAGGCGCGACGTTTTCGGTTCACACGCTTACGATCTGACATCGTGCAGGCGGCTCTAAACTTCTGCGGACCGAAAGCTTGTCCACAGAAATCCCGGAGAGGAAAGGAGCCCCCCCGCGATATCAGGCTTTGAAAGGACCTGAACTTCAACCCTGTTGGTAGGGCGAAGTATACAGGGCCTTTTTATGGAGCGGCATGAAGTTTTTTCTTTTAATTCTCTCGACCCCGGCCATCCTGTACCAGTCCCGGCATTCAGATTTTCTTTTGCAGATAATTACCTCGACCCGGCGCACAATGGAGAGGAATGAAGAAGCGGCTAGTGTCCTGAGTCTGAAATACGCAACACAAAACTGGCTGTCATTCTGAGCGAACGGGGCCCCGAACGTCTTTCAGTTCGGGGGTGGTGAGTCGAAGAATCTGCGGTTGTTCTTCGATGAACTTCAGACTCACCACACTAACGGGCCTCTTCGCCAGGAGAAAAAGGCCCACCCCCTACCCCCTACCTGCTAGTAACCTGAAAAAGGTTACTATCGTGCTAAGTCAGACGCGGGCAGCAGACCGCGCTCTTTGAGAACAGCCATGATGTCCTCATTGGCGAGGTAGAGGACGATCTTGAAGGCCTCCGGTGTGGTGTGGACGATGAAAGTGGAATCGATCAGTACCCGCTGAGGGTCGGCGTGATCGGGAACGAAGGTGAATTCCCAACGGGTTCGGGCCATGGTGTAACGCGGATCGAGTCGGGTTTCTTCGACGGAGACGAGAGCCGTGGATTGGCAGCCTAGGCTTTTAAAAAGCTGCTTGCGTTGAGGCAGAGCCAGCGCGAAATCGGCGGCGCGAACGGCTTGCGTGCCTTGAGGCCCGGCCGCCATGAAGACATCGGCGAAATGGGAGATGATCGCGGGGATGTCGCCGGTGGAATTGGTGGACGCATACGATTGGAAGAAGCGGTTGATTGCGGTGTCGGGCTTTTCCATGAGGAGCCTCCAGTTTCGGGGTGCAGAAGATAAGTTCCGTGCTGATGGGCACTTTAGTATTATAACAAAAATCTATTGCTAAGTCAATATAAATCTTTGATTTAGACAATCCATGAAGTGCTGCATCCGCTCGGAAAGGCTGGAACATGATTTTTCAGTAGACTGTGAGACTCTTGCCTGATCGAATGCGCGTTCGATAGGCGAATCGAGACATTGAAGGTCGACGCATTGACGGGCGTGTGGCTGCGCCGTACGCTGATATTTATGGAGTTCAAAGTTAGTGAACTGGAGCGGGAGCCGATTGAATTTGACCTGGAACTGGCTCCTGGGGCGGTTGATCTGGGCGAGGAGGCCGAGCAGGAAGGGCCTCTGAAGACAGCGGGACGCGCCGAGGTGATTCACGAACACCGCGGGCCAAAGGACATCGTCGCTGATATCCGGCTCAGAGGGGATTTCAAGGGCAAATTTCAGGTTCCGTGCGCTCGTTGCGTTGAGCCGGTGGAGATTCCGCTGGCAGCGGAATTCGACCTGATTTTTCGGCCCGTCGGAGCCGACTCGGATGCCCCGGAGCGGTCGATTACAGCACCGGAAACGGAAATCGGTTATTATCAAAAGGACAGTCTTTTGCTTGAGGACGTGCTGCGCGAACAGGTGCTTCTATCCCTGCCGGTCAGGACTCTCTGCAAGCCTGACTGCAAAGGACTTTGCCCGCGCTGCGGCGAGAATCGCAACCTTGAGGCGTGCACCTGCGAAGAGGGTCCGGCGGACCCCCGCTGGGAGTCGCTGTCGGGGCTCCGTGGCCGGATAAAGTCCAAGACAAATTGACCCCGAGAGAAATCAGGGTGTCCCGTTTGCGCCGGATGGCAGGAAAGACCTTTGCGGTCTGAAGACTGCCCGGGCTTGCAGGGCTGGGACACGAAAGGAATTGCATCATGCCGAATCCGAAAAGGCGCCACTCCACGCGCCGTACAGCTCTTCGCCGCTCCCACGACTTTCTGACGTCGACAGGCGTCTCAGAGTGCCCCAACTGCCACGAGAAGAAGCTGCCCCATCACGCCTGCGCCAAGTGCGGAGAGTACAAGGGCCGCGCCGTGCTCGACACCAAGGAAGCCGCCAAGTAAACTGAGGCGCCATGCTGATCGACATCGCGCTTGACGCCGTTGGTTCCGACAAAGCTCCAGAGCCCGAGATCAAAGGGGCGATCCTCGCCTGCCAAAGTCTGCCTGTGCGGGTCCACCTGATTGGACCCGAGGCGGAGTTGCGCGATCTGCTCGACGAGCACCTTGAAAACGAAGACTTGCCGATCGTGATCCACCATGCATCCGAGCGCATCGGCATGGAGGAGAAGGCCGCGCAGGCGTACCGGAGCAAGAAGGACAGCTCAATGCGCGTGGGCCTGAAGCTGGTGCATGACCGCAAGTGCGCAGGCTTTGTGACCGCGGGCAACACCGGCGCGGCGATGGCCACCGCCAAAGGCGTGCTGGGCGCGCTGCCGGGAGTGGACAGGCCGGCTCTGGCGACTCCCATGCCGAGTTCAAGCGGAAACCCGTGCGTGCTGCTGGACGTGGGCGCCAACGTGGATTGCAAGCCGCACAACCTTGAACAATTCGCCGTAATGGGCGAGATGTACGCCCGCAGTGTGTTGAAGATCAGCGAGCCTCGGGTAGGCCTGCTCTCGATTGGCGAAGAAGAAACCAAGGGGAATGAGTTGACGCGCGAAGCATTCCCGCTGCTCAAAGCGCTGCCCATCAAGTTTGTCGGCAATGTGGAAGGCCGCGACATCTTCAGCGGGCTGGCGGACGTGATCGTTTGCGATGGATTCGTGGGAAACGTTGCGTTGAAGACCAGCGAAGGCGTGGGCCGCTTTGTGCGCGATGTGTTGCGCGAGTCGCTCACACGGACCGTGACCGCCCAGGTAGGTGCTTTGCTGTCGAGGCGGGCGTTCAACGATTTCCGCAGGCGGCTGGACTACAGGGAGTATGGCGGAGCTCCGCTGCTGGGAGTGCGCGGCGTGTGCATCATCGGTCACGGCTCTTCGAATGACCGCGCGATTTTCAACGGCATTCGCGTGGCGTATGAGTTTGCGAAGGCCGGGACGAACGAGCGGATTGAAGCGGAGTTTGCAAACCATCCGCAACGTGCGCACGGCCGGTCGGGCGAAAAGCCGGACGCAGCGGTTCAGTAGCGGCCATTCAGCCATGTCCGCCGACGCACGCAAAAATCAAAGCTTGAATGAGTGGATCGATCGACTGGCCTGCCCGGCCTGCCTCGGCGCATTGCGTGTTGAGGACACACAAATCGCATGCACAAGCTGCGGACGCATCTATCCACTGGTAGATGGGATTCCAATACTGATCGCGCAAAACAGCGACGATGCCGCCGCGCACTAGAACCCATCTCATAAATGGTTTTGTAAAAGGGCACGACTTTAGTCGTGCCGCAAACGTCGCGTAAATCGCTGGGCTTTAGCCCCTGAGGGACGCATTTCGCGGTGCTAGACCATTTATGAGACAGCTTCTAGTGTCCTGAGTCTTAAATTCGCTAAACAAAAAACCTGATCCTGAGCGCAGTTTGGCGCGTTTTTTGCGCCGAACGAAGTCGAAGGATCTGCGGTTCGGGCGTTTGATTTCTTCAACGAACTTTCGATTCACCACACTAGAACTGGTTGCATAACTCGTGTTTTGAAAGGGCACGGATTTATCTGTGCCGTGGAAGCTTTAGGAATCGCGGGCTTTAGCCCCTGAGGAATGCATTTGCTGGGAATGCGCGGCATTTATGCAACCAGGACTAGATCGATTGCCATCCGCGAAGTTTCATCCTTGTATTCCAGTCCGCGGCTGTCAGTGCAACTGTCGGTGCGCATTCGGCCATCTGAACGGTGAGGAGGGTCAACATGGCGACAAAGAAGGCCGCAAAGAAAAAATCCACTACCAGGAAAAGTTCGGCAAAAAAGTCTTCATCAAAAAAGAAGTCCACCCGGAAATATTCTCCTTCTGCCGGAAAGAACGTTGAGAGAGAGATGAAGGAGATGAAGAAGGGTACGCTCAAAAGTGGCCGCAGCGGCAAAAAAGTGACCAATCGCAAACAGGCAATTGCCATTGGGCTCTCCGAGGCGAGGAAGGCCGGCAAGAAAGTTCCACCCAAGAAAACTTAAAGCATCCCTTGTGCAGCTGGCATGGATCAATTCGCAACGCGGTCTGGCTTGTTGTCTGGGACATGGGTGAAGAGGTCGACCAGTTCCGACATGTAGAAGGCTTCGTCGGCAAAGGTGAAGGTGCCATGGTCCATAACTTCGCGAGCGGCGCGGTAGAAGGCCGTCATGGCGGCGCGGCTGAAGCCTGAGCCGATGCTGATGCGGCGCACTCCGAGAGCCCCGAGCTGTTTGACTGAGAGCGCAGGCTCCGCTTTGAGCCCGGCGAGCATGTTGACAGGTTTGCTGACCGAAGCGCAGAGGGTGCGAATATCTTCAGGCTGGGTAATACCGGGTGCGTAGAGCACTTCAGCGCCGGCTGCTTCATAGGCCTGGAGTCGGCGGATCGTGTCGTCAAGATCGGGGCGGTCGTGGAGGAAATTTTCCGCTCTGCCCACCAGCATGAACGGGAAGGGCAGCGCGCGGGCGGCGGCTGAGGCCGCGGCGATGCGCTCGACGGCGTGCTGGAAGTGGTAGATGGGGCGGCTAGGGTCGCCGGTTGCATCTTCGATGGAGCCGCCGACCAAGCCTGACTCCGCAGCCAGGCGAATTGTTTCCGCGGCTGCTTCAGGGCTGTCTCCATAACCATTTTCAAGATCCGCAGCAACGGGAAGCGCTGTGGCTTCGACGATGGAATGCGCGTTGGCGAGAGTGTCGTCACGCGTGACGGCTCCTGTTCCGTCGCGACGGCCCAGGGTGAAGGCGAGCCCCGCGCTGGTAGTTGAAAGCGCGGGGAACCCGAGAGCGGTGAGGAGACGGGCGGTGCCTGCATCCCAGGGATTCGCGATCACGAACACTCCGGGCCTTTGATGGAGGGCTTGGAATTCAGCGGCTTTTTCGGCTTGGGTAGGCATAAGGGCTCCTTGGTTCAGTGATTCTGCCTATGTCAGGCAGTGCATTCACAACATAAATGCCCTGTCATCCTGAGCGGAGTCCGCCGCGGCGGACGAAGTCGAAGGATCTGCGGTTGTTCTTTTCAACTCATGCCAATAACTTCTGGGAGACCCCACTAGAACCTGTCTCATAAATGGCTTTGTAAAAGGGCACGACTTTAGTCGTGCCGCAAACGTCTCGTAAATCGCTGGGCTTTAGCCCCTGAGGGACGCCTTTCGCGGTGCTAGACCATTTATGAGACAGCATCTAGCTAGTGTCCTGTCTCTAAAATTCGCATCAGAATTGATCTGTCATCCTGAGCGGAGTCCGCCGCGGCGGACGAAGTCGAAGGATCTGCGGTTGTTCTTTTCAACTTATGCCACTAACTTCTGGGACACCTCACTAGCGCCGATGGTAAAAGGGCAGCACGATGAAAACGGCGAGGCCCATCGCGACAAGCAAGGCGAAAGCCAGAACGCTGTACATCAGAACCAGACTCGGACCTTTCGAAGGCTCTTCGTCTGTGGGGGAAAGGATTTCAGGTTCGCGCCCGGGCGTTTTCTCGTTCACTCGCTCGCGGGCACATTCGTCTTCCGTCGCGTGACTGCCGGGGTTATTCATATTTCAGCGCGTCCACGGGGTCAAGCTGGGCGGCGCGCGTAGCTGGGACTGTGCCGAAGATGACGCCCACCAGGGTAGCCGCTGAGAGAGCAATGATGATCGACAGGCCTGAAAAGGGCAACGGATAGTCTGTGAAGAGCCTGACGGAAAGCGGCGGGGCTAATCCGACAAGGACGCCCACGAATCCGCCAGACAGGGAGATGATGACCGCCTCGGCAAGAAACTGGAGCTTGATTTCGCGGCGGGTGGCGCCGAGCGCTTTGCGGATCCCGATTTCGCGAATGCGCGCACGCACATTGGCGAGCATGATGTTCATAATGCCGACGCCGCCGACAGCCAGGGTGACAGCCGCCACCAGAACTAAAACAGCCGTGAGTGCATTGGCGATGCGCGCCGCGATGGTGAGCAGTTCGCCCAGCGTCTGCGCCTTGTAAACAGAGCCTGCCCGATGGCGCGACTGGACGACACGCACGATCTCTTTCGATGCCGTAGGAACCTCTGGCATGGTGCGCATGGAAAAGTAGATCTGCTTTACGTTCTCGCTTCCTGTGAAGTAGCGGGCCACGGAATAGGGAATGAGGATCGTCTGGTCGGCAATCTCCGATTGGCCGAAGTCGGTCACGCTCTCCTTGAAGACGCCGATGATGGTGAAGGGAATTCCGCTGATCGAAAACGTCTTGCCGATGGCCGCGTCGGAGGAGCCGAACATCTCATGCGCAAAGGGCTCGGTGACGACCGCGCATTCGAAATGCCCTACTTCATCATCATCGTCAAAGAAGCGGCCCCAGGGCACGAGCAGGTTGCGGATGTTGCGGTACTGAGGGCTGACGCCCAGCACCAGGGTATCTTTAACTACGCCGCCACCAAAGCTGATGCGGTCGTGCATTTCGAGCACGGGCGAGGCATACATCACGCCGGGAACCTGAGTCATCACCGCGTTTTCGTCTTCGATGGTCAGGAAATCGTTGTATTGCACGTGTTCCTCACCCGTGGAGCCGCCGCCGGCATATTCAAGCTCGATGGAGTTGGTGCCGATTTTCTGAATTTCGTTGAGGATGAATTGCTTGCCGGTCATGCCGATGGTGACGACCATGATGACAGAAGCGGTGCCGATGACCATGCCCAGTGCGGTGAGCGCAAAGCGCAGCTTGCTGGCGCGAAAGCTGTCAATGGCCAGCTTCAGTATCTCGCTCAGCATCATGGTGCGGCGGGCGCTCCGCAGCGTCTGCTGAAATGCGATTTGGCGGGCCTGATCGACTGGGTTCATTGAATCCTGTACTAACAAGATGCGCCGGGAGGGTCTGCGGCTTCGACAATGATTGAACGCAAGCCTCTCCCGGTTTGAGACTTGCTACTCCCTATCATATTTCCCTGGCCACCCGAATCTCTTCACGGAGCTTGATTTGCCACTCCCGGGCCGTCTCATTTCCTGCGTGGCGCCACGGGCCTGCAGTTGAGTTGATCTCTGCGCTGCCAGGCGATGACTTCAAGGGGAGTGCCTTGCATGCAGGTTGCAGCGCCGTTGTGGGGTACGGCGACGAACTCGATTCCTTCTCCGGGGGCGGGTTGCAGACCCTTGATGATCAAGCTGTAGACCCGCGCGGTTTTGATGTCTTTGAGCACCAGACAGCGCGCCTCAATGCCCGGCTCGACACAGCCTTGCCCATGCACCTCTTTCTGCTTTTGAGCAGGCATTTCTTTGTGCTGTTGAGGCGGGGTTTGGGCTGCCATGGCAATGCAGACGAGCGTAAACGCCAGCACAAAAAAGACGAGAATCTTCATTCCGATTTCTGTCCCCGCGATGGAAACACCTGGTCGAGCCTCTCTCCATCGACGAAGGGAGGATACTCCGAGGCCCGACGGCGGGTCCAACGGCAGTGCGGAACAACTACGGAAGGCCACAACACCTGAAAGCATCCAGAACCCGGCAGCAAATTTATCTGTCAATATGGAATTAATTTCAATAGGCACCGGATTTGGCTTGCCAACCGCGGAGCGGCGGATGTATACGATGAACGATCTGCGCAGTCCATCCTTCAATTCTCCCTGCGATCGCAAGGCGTGCGTCTTGTCAGGCGCTCTCTGGCGGCGAGGAGTCAATTCGGAGGCGCAGCGACAACTTCGAAACTTCAATGCAGAGCAGCAGCAGCGAAAGCGAGAGACCGATGAGATTGACAAAGAATCTGACAGTAAATGGGCGGTTCGTTCTCCGCCTGGGATGCTGTTTCACACTTTCGGTGCTTCTCGCCGGGCCGATCGCCGATCTGGCTGCGCAGCAGACGAGCGATCCTCTGAAGGAAGGCTTCGTTCAGCCGCCGCAGTCGGCCCGACCGCGCGTCTGGTGGCACTGGATGAACGGCAACATCACCAAGGAAGGCATCAAGCTCGACGAGGAGTGGATGCATCGGGCGGGCCTGGGCGGCTTTCAGAACTTCGATGCAGCGCTTTTCACGCCGCAGGTAGTGGATAAGCGACTGGCGTACATGACGCCGGATTGGAAGGACGCGTTCAAATACGCGACCACGCTGGCAGATCAACTGGGGATGGAGGAAGCAATCGCCGGTTCGCCCGGATGGAGCGAGACAGGCGGTCCGTGGGTTCCCGCCAACGAGGCGATGAAGAAGTATGTATGGAGCGAGACGCGCGTCGAAGGCGGCCAGCCGTTCACAGGCACGCTGGCTCATCCGCCTTCGAATACAGGCGCGTTCCAGAATCTGTCCATTGAAGATGTTGGAGGTGCCCTGGGGAAACCGTTCAAGGCGCCCGAGTTTTATGCGGACAGCGTGGTTGTCGCGTTCAAGGTCCCGGCTAACGAAGTCACAGCCGACCAATTGCAGCCGACAATTACCTCGAGTGGCGGAACGATTGATCCCGCATTGTTGTGCGATGGCGACCTGGTAAAGCCGGTTTCGTTGCCCATGGCGAAGGAGATCGGCGAGAAGGCGTGGATACAGTTCGAGTACCCGCAACCTCAGACGATTCGTGCTCTCACGATTGTTGTGGGCGGAAAGAACCCGTTCGATGCATTTCTGCCGCCCGGCGGGGATAGCGGCCGGGCGCTTGACGCCAGTGAGGATGGGCGGAGCTTTCACGTGGTGGTGGACATCCCAAAGGGCGGATCAACGGAACATACGCTTGCTTTCGCTCCAGTTACGGCGAAGTTTTTCCGGGTGACGTTCAAGACGCAGCCTGTGCCTCCGAATCCGTTTGCCGATATGGGCTTTCCGAGTGCGCCACCGCCAACAAATCACGAGATTGCGGAGTTGGTGTTGCACGCGGGCGCGCGGGTGAATCGCTTTGAAGAAAAGGCGGCCTTCAACCAGATGCCTGATCTCTATCAGTTCGCGACGCCCGAAGTGTCTCCAGCGGATGCGGTTCAGAAAAACGACGTGGTGGACCTGACCAGCAAAGTGCGTTCGGATGGCACTCTGGACTGGACGCCGCCCTCGGGGAACTGGGTGGTGTTGCGTTTCGGCTACTCGCTGCTGGGAATTACCAACCACCCTGCAACCGCAGAGGCCACGGGGCTTGAAGTCGACAAGTTGAATGCAGGCTATGTGAAGCACTACATGGACGGCTACCTGAGCAGCTACAAAGACACGGTGGGCGCGGACATGATGGGCAAGCGCGGCATCAAGTACGTGATCACCGATAGCTGGGAAGCCGGTGCGCAGAACTGGACCGACGACATGATCGCGCAGTTCAAGAGGCTGCGCGGCTACGATCCCACTCCATGGATGCCGGTTCTCACCGGCCGCGTGGTCGAGAGCGCGCAAGCCAGCGACCAGTTCTTGTGGGACCTGCGCAAGACCATCGCCGACCTGACCGCGGATGAACACTACGGCCAGGTCGAGGCCTCTCTCAAAGAGCGGGGCATGGGCCATTATGGCGAGTCGCACGAAGAGGGACGCGCCTTCATCGCCGACGGGATGGAAGTGAAGAAGCTGGACGATATCCCGATGAGCGCCATGTGGACGCAGAAGCCAGGCATCAACAAAGTTCGGTATGGCTACAACGCGGATGATCGCGAATCGGCGTCGGTGGCGCATATCTATGGTCAGAACCTGGCTGCAGCCGAGTCGATGACGTCGTGCGACCAATCCACGGCATGGGCCTGGTCGCCGGCGACGCTGAAACCGACCGCGGATATGGAGTTCCTCAACGGAATCAACCGGATTGTGATTCACGAGTCGGCGCACCAGCCTCTGATCGGCAAAGTGCCGGGGCTGACCTTGGGACCTTGCGGACAGTGGTTCAATCGCAACGAAACCTGGGCCGAAGACGCGCATGTGTGGATCAGCTACTTATCTCGCAACGACTATCTGTTGCAGCAGGGCCGTTTTGTTGCCGACGTGCTTTATTTTTACGGAGAGGATTCGAACATCACAGCGATTTTTGCTGATAAGTCGCCGGACGTTCCTGCGGGATACAACTTCGACTACATCAACGCGGATGGGCTGATGCACGAATTCAGCGTGGCGAATGGTGGCATCACGACCAAAAGCGGAATGAACTACCGGGTGCTGGCGCTGGATCCGTACAGCAAGCAGATGTCATTGCCGGTCTTGCGCGCAATTCACAACCTGGTGCAGCAGGGTGCGGTGGTTGCCGGGCAAAAGCCGGTCGGCACCCCGAGCATGGCAGACGACCAGGCCGAGTTCAAGACACTGAGCGAAGAATTGTTCGGTGACGGAACCGGTGTTCACGCTGTCGGCAAAGGCAAAGTCTACGCAGGAATGAATGCGAAAGCGGTGCTGAAGGCGGAGAGTGTCGCACCCGACTTCGACTATAGCAAGCCGGAAAGCGATTCACAGATTCTGTTTGTGCATCGCAAGCTGGCGGATGGCGACCTGTATTTCCTGGATAACCGCAGCGACCAGCCCGCGTCGACCGATGCGAGTTTCAGGGTGACGGGCAAGGCTCCGGAGCTTTGGTATTCAGAGACAGGCAAAACGGCGCCGGCATCGTTCAAGATCGCAGACGGGCGCACGACTGTGCCGTTGCAATTTGAGCCGTGGGGCACGGTATTTGTGGTGTTCCGGACGCCAACCAAGGCCATGTCGCGCACCGTTCCCAAGGCAACGGAGACGGAACTCGCATCGGTGGACGGCTCATGGAACGTAAGTTTCCAGCCGGAACGCGGCGCACCGGCATCCATCACGCTCGACAAGCTGATCTCATGGAGCGACAGCGAGGACAAAGGAGTGAAGTATTTCTCGGGGACCGGCACCTACATCAAGACGGTGGAGGCATCGGAGAGCTGGTTCAAGCCGGGTGCGAAGCTTTGGATTGACTTGGGCGACGTGAAGAACCTGGCCGAAGTATCGGTCAATGGGAAGTCGCTTGGCATCGTGTGGCACGCGCCCTATCGCGTGGACGTGACAGGCGCATTGAAGCCGGGCGCGAATGAATTGAAGGTCGAGGTGATCAATGCATGGGTCAATCGGCTGATCGGCGATCGCCAACCGGACGCCACGACGCAATACACGTTCACGCCCATGAAACCGTATAAAGCGGACGCTCCGCTGCAGGCTTCCGGGCTTCTGGGACCGGTGAGGCTGTATTCAGCCTCTGCAGAAAAGGATGCGCGGTAAACAGCACGGCGTGGACGGCTCGGCCCGATATTGCAACCAGGATGCCGTCGCCTCTAGACTCGAAGAGGGCCGGTGCGGATTCGCGCAACGGCCTTGGTCGGCCTCAGACCACAAGATGCTGACGCGAAAGTGGCGGAATTGGCAGACGCACCAGACTTAGGACCGCAATTTCGGTGCTTCGCACTACCCCGCACCGAAGCGCACAGACTCTCCTAAACCACACAAAATCGTTGTTTTAGGAGAAAATCATGCCCCGCACCGAAACGCACTCGAGCGCACCCGATTCCAAACCCAACTGCCACCAAAACTGCCACTCGAAGGGGGTCGATTGGTGGATGGTACGCGATAGTACGATAAGCCCCATGGACCTCACCGAAGAGGCATTGCGCGCCCGCGTCCGCATTCATCCCAAGACCGGATGCTGGGAATACACCGGAGCCTGCGATGCGAACGGCTACGGAAGGGTCTTCCTCTCCGGCAAGGAGAGAAAGGCTCCAAGAGTCTACTTCGAGGTCTTCGTCGGTCCTCTTCCCGCAGGCGCCCGGCTCAAACATACCCTCCCCTCCGAGAAGTGCATCGGGGGCCGGTGCTGCAATCCCGCCCACGTGAAGGTCGAACAGAGCTTCAACGAGATCAAGTTCGCTCGCCGCATCTGTCCGAAGGGACATCTGATCGACGCCGATAATGCGGTCGTCGAACGCCGAGGCAATCATCTTCTCGTTCGCTGCCGCGCATGCAGGCGGCTGGACTGGAGGTCGAACAAGCGCCTTGCGGCGAAGCTCAGACCTGGTCCGAAAACTCCCTCGGCAGGGTGACGACCGCTGACGCATCCTCGCCTGAGAAGATAACCCCTCGAATCGAGCCTCAGGAAAGGCAACCGGCGGCCTCGAATTGACCGAATTCAGGAATCGCCCTATACCTACCGGGACATTTCCGGATGAAGCTCCGGAACCCGGACAACTGACCTGCCAGACCGGTCCGATTCCTGTTGTTGGAGCGAGGGGTTATGGATAACCAGATTGAGAAGCTTCTCTACTCGCGCGAAGATGCGGCCGCCGCGCTGAGCATCAGCATTCGATCCGTGGACTACCTGATCGCGGAAGGAAAGCTGACCACGCGCAGGATCGGCAGAAAAATCCTCATTCCCGCCGGCGACATCAAGCGCTTCGCTCGCGCGGACCACCCGGAACGCATTCGAACCAGCGGCAAAGTTCGACGTGAGGAACAACTGTATGGCACGCAATGAGAAAAAACTCCGCGGCATCTTTGAAATGCCCCCGGACTCGGGAATCTTCTATATCCAGTACTTCGACATCAACGGGAATCGTCGTCGGGAAAAGGTTGGACGCCGATCCGACGCGATCACGCTCCTCGCCAAGCGGAAAACAGAAAAGCTCCAGGGGAAAAAGCTTCCAGAGAACCTTCGCAAGGGAGCGGTCCCATTCAAAGAACTGCTCGATGACGCGCTCGAAATCAGCCGGGCGGAGAACGGCGCTGAAACGACGTATAACCACGGACTCAAGTTCGAGGTCTTCCGCGAGCAGTTCGGCGACCGGCCGGCGGAGAGTATCAGCAAGCAGGAGATTGTGCGTTTTCTGTTGGACCTCGCTGATGAGAGAGAATGGTCTGCTGCCAGCTTCAATCGCTGGCAGACTTCCATTTCCCTCGTCTTCCGAGTCGGAGTCGAGAATGAGAAAATTGCTTTCAACCCGGCCTCCAAAATCAAGAAGAAGACGGAGAATAACGGGCGCATTCGCTTTCTCTCCGATAGCGAGGAGAAGACTCTCCTTCAATACATCAACGAGCACTACCCGGAGCACGTACCCGCGTTTCTCGTTAGCGTTCACACTGGAATCCGAGCCGGGGAGCAGTTTCGGATGCAATGGAAGGATATAGATTTCGAACGACGGATTTTGACGTTACCCAAGACCAAGAACGGCGATATTCGACACGTTCCTCTCAATGAGACCGCTTTCGCCGCAGTAACGCTCGCTCTACAAGAATCGGTCCCAACTGCCTTGGGTCTTCCTCAATTCCGCCGGAGGGCAGTTGAGAAGCCAACGAGATTGGTTCGATCGTGTTCTCGAAGCAACAAAGCTTCCGGATTATACCTGGCATTGCAACAGGCACACTTTTGCCAGTAGACTGGTCATGAACGGCGTCGATCTCCGCACCGTTGGTGAACTCCTCGGCCATCGGACGTTTCAGATGACGATGCGCTATGCTCATCTGAGCGGCAGATCATAAGCACGAAGCGGTGTCTCGCCTGGATAAGGGAATCGGCACAGGTCGTTCATCCAGACGAGGTCCGCAAAGGGCAGCTTAGCGGGAGTGGCGAAATGGCAGACGCACTTGGTTTAGGTCCAAGCGGAGAAATCCGTGGGGGTTCGAGTCCCTTCTCCCGCACCAATTCACCTGATCTTCTCTAGACAGCATTCTCTCGGTCCGGCTTGTTCGTAGCGCGGGCCCCCGCTCCAGGTCATACCCGAATCCCGACCTAGTCACTCTCAAATCTTGGAGTCTCCCTCCTTCCAAACCAATCCAAACCAAACGCCGATTTGACTGAATTTTCGATTGGGGCGATGCTCAGCGCCTACGGAGGGAGGATCCCGTATGCGCAAGAGCGTTTACCAGTTCGTTTTGGCGAGCAAGGTCACACTTGCCGACCTGGCCGTCTTTATCCGTTGCATGCCGATTCTCTGCGAAGGGTGGGGGACGAATCGTCCTTTCGTGGCCATCCTGGCTGCGGCCATGTTTATATGGGCCGGGGCCCTTGCCAATCTCTGGAAAATCGCCTCCTGGTCTCTTCGCGTGGAAGTCTCGCCTATCCCGCCTGCATTTGAACTCCGCCAGCTTCTCACTGCTACGCAAGGGGGCGGCTCCGATGTTTGATTCCTTCGAAGACCTCTCCACCAAGCTTGCAGCGACTGGATATTTCATCGATCCGGTGATGACCAAGGTTGTATTTCTGGCCGCAAGGCTCCAGAAGCCCCTGCTTCTCGAAGGTCCCGCGGGGAGTGGCAAGACGATGCTGGCCATTGCCCTTGCCGCCGCAGCGGGGACGCATGTGGAGCGGCTCCAATGCTACCGCGGCGTCACGGAAGAAAAGGCGATCGGGCGCTTCGATGAGAGCCTGCAACGGCTCTACATGGAATTCTCAAAGGGCCAACATGAGGATTGGCAGACTGTTCAGGAGAACCTCAAAGGGCGCGACTTCTTTCGCCCCGGTCCATTGATGCGATCGCTTGAATGCGAGCGGCCGTGCGTTCTTCTTATTGACGAGCTCGACAAGGTAGATGAACATTTTGAAGCTTTTTTGCTGGAGGTCCTCGCAGAATGGCAGTTGTCCATCCCCGAGTTCGGTACCGTCACCGCGAAGAGCATTCCGTTTGTCGTCCTGACCAGTAACGAAGAACGCAGGCTGGGCGACCCGATCCGGAGGCGGAGTCTCTACCTGCGAATCGAGCATCCCGACCCCGGAACGGGAGGCGGAGATCATCGCCAGCCGGACGCCGGATGCCGATGAGCGATTTCATCGGGAGATGGCGGGTATCGCTCTTTCCTTCCGCAATTACTCGCTGGAGAAGCCGCCCTCGGTCTCGGAGATGATCGACTTCGCCAATGCTCTGCAGTTGCTTGGAACCGATCACGTGACCGAGGAGCATCGCGATGTCCTGCTGCCTTTTTTGGCGAAGACCGAGAAGGACCGCCGCCACCTCCTGCTGCGCGAGGGATTCAAAAGCCTCCTCGACGATGGAGCCAGATTCGCGCGGACGCTGGCACTCCGTGGAGGGGCAGCATCATGATTCGATATTTGTTTTTGCTTTGGATCGTGCTGCCCAGTTTTGCCCTTGGGCAGGCCGATCCTGCGCCAGCGGCAGGATTTGTGAGGCAGTACGCTGCGCACTATCGCGTACCGCCCGAGTTGATCGCCGCATTGATCGACGTCGAGTCGCGATGGAATCCTCGAGCAGTTTCGAACAAGGGAGCGATGGGGCTGATGCAACTGATGCCGACGACCGCAAAGCGTTACGGCGCGTTCGATCCCTTCAATGTCGAACAAAACATCGCTGCGGGCACACGTTACGTCACGGCGTTGATGTGGGAGTTCCATGGGGATCTGCGTTTGGTCTCCGCCGCCTACTATGCCGGCGACCGCGGAATCTCCCGTGAGCAACTGAATTACCACAATCCGGAGGTTGTGGCTTACGTTCAGGCCGTCCGGCAGCGATACATCTTTCGCAAGTATCTGGCCGCGAGGCCGCCAAGGAGGTCCACCCGGTGAAACTTCGCTGGTTCATCCCCATCGCCGTCCTTATTCCACTGCGGCTGAGCGCGACCGATGTTCCGGTCGGGGCGCGCGTTGCCACGATCACGATCAATCCGCGAGAAGTTACGATCCTCCACTTGCGGCCCGAGTTTGAATCGACGATTCGCATGCCCGAAGAGGTCACGTCGGTCATCCTCGGCAGTCTGGGCGACTTCAAGGCTGAACATAACGAGGGCGAGCCGGACTACGTCTACGTCAAGCCGATCATTAAAGAGGCTGCGCAGTCGAATCTCCTGATCGCAACCAGATCGGGACAGCACGTCTCGTTGGAGTTGGTCAGCGAGGGCGCCGGGGTTGCGAGCCAAGCCCAGCCGGTTGACTTCCTGATCGAATACAGGACGGCGCGGAGCTTCCTCATCCCCGCCGACGCCGAATCCGCAGCAACGCCGAGCGTGCCAGCGAAGGATCCGGATCGTGGCAGAGGAGATGGAAGCACCGGTGCGAACTCGGCGCCGCTGTCGAGTCTCGACGAAGCATTCAAGCAGCAAGAGAGCGTGAACGCTCCAAAATGGACGAAATGGGCGGACAAGGAGATCGAGACATCGATCGGCGACGTGCGGCAGCTGAGCAACGAGACCATGATCTCCTACTCGGTCTTGAACAGCTCGAATCAGCCGATCGAAATTGTGCCGCCGCAGATCCAGATGACGGGCCGCAAGGTCACAAAGAAGAAAAAGAAGGAAGGCAAAGGAATCATCTCCGATCAGCTGGAAATTCGGGACTACAGGTTGAGCACGACCCGCCTGGAGCCTGGAGAGCGTGCCGATGGTGTGGTCGTCTTCGACCGGCCCAACTTCAAGGAATCGACGGAGAAGCTTTTTCTCGAGATCGCCCAGGCCGACCAGGTGGATCGTCCGATCTTGATTCATCTGCCATTCACTCCACCCATTTCCGGCTATGGCAAGTAAAAGGGGGTTCCGTGACTATCGACGTCAATGGCAACAACAAAAATGGAAACGCAGGATTACCTACTACTCAAGTCGCTGAGGCTCCTGGCCCTGCGGTCTCCCAACGATTCGTGCAGGCGCCCGAATCAGCAGACCGCGAGGCCACAGAGAAGCCAGGCGCCAAGTTTGCCACACGAGCCGATGTCAAAGGTGCGGACGGAATCAGCAAAGGCAAACTCATCCTCCTCGGAGGTGGACTCGCCGTTGCGGTGCTCTTCTTCGTCTTGACCGCGATCGTCAGCAAGTCGCCAAGAAAGTTGGCGGTGATGAAGCCGCAGTCTCAGCAATCGAAGCAGGAACAGTCGAAGCCGTTCCAGGGAAGTGTGACGCCTCTTATGGACACAGTTCATACTCCAGCGCCGGACAATACAAGCGGGCAGCTTGGGCCGAGTGACATCCGGCGCACACGTTCTTTGGAGAACGGCGCGGGGATGAAGCCACCTGCAGGCAAGCCGGCTGTCGCAAGCTCTCTGGGCAACGTACCTTCTTTCGCGGACACACAACAGAAGTGGGAAGATCCGGCACCCTATGGCGGAACTCCGGCCGCAGAAACGCCTCAGACGCAGCAAAACAGCCTGAAGGAACCGTCGCTCATCTTTGTGCGGAGTGTGGTTCAAAACCAGGGGATTGCAGCGCCAAGGGCCAACGCCGAAAGCGATGGTTCTCCGCGCTTGGAATTGACTCCGGGGACCCGCATCCAGGCGAAGCTTGAGACGCAGATATCGAGCGCCGTGCCAGCCCCCGTCGTTGCCGTAGTTGAATACACCTACGCAATCGGGGACAGAATCATCGTTCCCGCAGGCGCGCGCGTATACGGTCAGTTGCAGCAGGCAGATCGCAGCGGACTGGTCAGCGTAAAGTTCGACGAGATCGAACTGCTCGATGGTGCGCGGGAGAAGATCGACGCCGTCGGTACGGGCCTGGACCTCGGGCCAATTAAAGGAATCGTGTACGGGAAGAACACAGGGAAGAACTTTCTTGTACGTGCGGCGTCGGGACTCGGCTCGGTCCTTGCAGAAGTGGCCGGAAACAACTCGAGCGCCGCGTTCTCCGAGGATGACATGCTGCGTGAGCGGCTGGCCGAAAATATTGGCACCGCGGGTGACTCCGAAGTGATGAGCCTCAATGCCAACAGCCGCGTGATTGTTTCAGTTCCCGCTGACACGAAGATCTATATCGTGTTCACCAAGCACGAACAGACTCCCTCTGAGCTTCACAGGGGCGCGCCCGCGGCTCAGTAAATCGCGTGAAGCATCCGTCTCTCCTCCGCCCTGGCCAAGTGCCAGGGCATTTTCATGATGAGTCGTCACATTGAAAGTGCCGGCTGCCTGCCGGCCGAACACCGCAAATTGCGGACGCATTACCAGTCAGATCATTGGGCCACGTAGCGGCCGATTCCCGAAAATGCAGTTTCTGCCTGGGCAAAGATCGGTCCGGATGACGCAGTATGGCGTTGGGGAATCTTCGGTCCCGTTGACCCATTTTCATAATTGGGCAAATGACCGTCCCGATTACCCAGTGTGCGATTTGAGGCATTGTCGGTCCCGATGACCCAAAGTGCGGTCGGGGAATGAACGGTCCCGCTGACTCGTTCCGCGCGTTGGGGAAAGATCGATCCCGATGTCCCAACGTGCACTTGAGCAAAGATCGGTCCCGTTGACCCATTTTCATGATTGAGCAAATGACGGTCCCGATTGCCCAGTGTGCGATTTGAGGCATCAGCGGTCCCGATTACCCAAATCGGAATTGGGTCACGACGATCCGGCTGGTTCCGGCGAAAGCGAATCGGAAACTCAGTAGCTCGCGGGCCCTGTACTTCCGTTCTCGGAGCTGGATCGAAACGGAGCGGATGTTGTTTTATGGCGCCCGTTTACCAGAGCCGGTTCATGCGAGTTTTTGGAGCATTTCGGCGAGTTCGACAATGCCGATTGCGTCTGTCGTCTTGTCCAGCGGAAAGCGTTCGATTCCTGCATACACAAAGAACCGTTTGTGAGGCTTGAGGTCCGCACAGGCTGAATGAAAACCGCGCTCGATCTTCGGGGCAGAACTGCGTTTCACTTCGATGGCCCAGAGTTCCCTGTTCGGAAGCGTGAGGAGGAGGTCAATCTCAGTGCCATTCGAGGTGCGATAGTAATGCGCTTCGGTGCCGTCCGGAGCCGTGGTGATCAGGGTTTCGATGATAAAGCTCTCCCAGGTCTGTCCGACGACTGGATGCCCCAAGAGCGTCTCTTTGTCGCGAATGCCGAGCAGGGCGTGTGCAATGCCCGTGTCGCGCACATAGACCTTGGGGGACTTCACCAGGCGCTTGCCAACGTTCCTGTGCCAAGCCGGGAGCCGGCGAACGACGAGGAGATCGACGAGTAGATCGAGATAGCCAGCCACGGTTTTCCCATCGACCGCCAGGCCTCGGGCCAGACTCGCAGCATTCAGAATCTGCGCCTGATTATGCGCAAGCATAGTCCAGAAACGACGAAGCGTCTCGGCGGGTATACGCGGTCCGAACTGAGGGATATCGCGCTCCAGGTAAGTCCGTATGAAATCGCGCCGCCACTGCAGGCTCAAATCGTCCGATTCTGCGAGGAAGCTGCGCGGAAACCCGCCCCTGACCCACAATGTGTCCGTGGCTGCGGCGCCAGCCTCAAGGACATCGAAGGGACCGAGTTCCAGATAGGAGACCCGTCCTGCGAGGCTCTCACCGGATTGCTTGAGCAGATCCATTGCGGCCGATCCAAGAAGCAGTAATCGCCCATTGGCTTTTCCCCTGCGGCGCCCGCGGTCGATGACGCCGCGGAGTTGCTGGAAGATCTCGGGTACCCGGTGTACCTCGTCGAGGATGACCAGATCGCTTTCGTGGTCTTCGAGGTATTGGCTTGGATTGGTTAGCTTTGCACGGTCGTTCTCGTCTTCGAGGTCGAGGTAGACCGAACTCTGCCGCCGGGCGATCTCCAAAGCCAGTGTGGTTTTCCCGGACTGACGAGGCCCCAGAAGAGCAACTGCGGGATTGTGGTGGAGCAGGAAGTTCAGCCTCGGTTTCAGCCGGCGATCAATCATGTATGCGATTATAGAGATTCACTCCATATTTGCATACTACGAATGTAAAACCAACAAATAGAACGGTTTTATACCATGCCAATTTAACTAAATGGCCTTGACTTCAGGGCGAACCAGACATGCATCGGAGAGATTGAACGTGGCAGTGGGTTCAGCGCACCCCATGGTTGACCGCTCTACGAAGGAATCAGTTGGGAATTCCCGCAGCGCCTGCAGATGTAGGTGTGCTCCCAATTCCAATAGAGACGTGGATAGACTTCGCGGTTATAGATGGCGATTTTGCGAAAGCTCAACACCAAACTCACAAAGCAAATAAGAGCTATGCACGCAAGAAACGCAATTGGGCCCTCAACAACTCCACGAGAGCTGGGATTGCTGCCAACTGCGCGGAAGCCAGCGGATCCCCAGAAAATGGCAAAGAGTATTCCGAATCCCCAAAGCAATAGTG
>CAVUXX010000007.1:0-31361 GCA_963745555.1 uncultured Acidobacteriaceae bacterium
ACGCAAAATAAGCCGGTTTCGGAAATTCAGACAGCGGGATGAGTGGAAGGTTGTTCCCCAGCCAGCCATTAAGATGGCAGAAACGAGGAGCAACAATGGCACGACGTCCCCGCCGGAATCACACAGCGGCCTTCAAGGCGAAGGTGGCTTTGGCCGCCCTAAAGGGAGATAAAACCCTGTCCGAGCTAGCCACACAGTTCGACGTTCATCCCAACCAGATCACGGACTGGAAGACGCGGCTTGCGGAAGGTGCCGCTGCAGTCTTTGGCGAAGACAAGGCTGAGGAGCAGGCCAAGGTCGATGTGACCCGGATGCAGGCTAAGATCGGCGAGCTGGCATTAGCCAACGATTTTTTAGAAAGTGCGCTCGTCAAGGCGGGTTTGCTGAGCGCAAAGCGATGATCGACCCCGAGCACGCATTACCGATTTGCAAGCAGGCCGAAGAGCTGGAGATCAGCCGCTCCACTGTCTACTATCAGCCCCGCCCGATCTCGGAGGCGGACTTCGTGCTGATGCGACGTATCGACGAGCTGCACCTGAACTATCCGTTCGCGGGCAGCCGCATGTTGCGCGACATGCTCAGCCGCGAGGGGATTGAAGTGGGCCGCCGTCATGTGCGTATGCTGATGCGGCGGATGGGCATTGAGGCTATCTACCGGAAACCGAACACATCGAAATCCGCGCCAGGACACAAGATTTATCCCTATCTTCTGCGCGGCCTCGAGATCACTCGGTCCAATCAGGTTTGGGCCATGGATATCACTTACATCCCGATGGCGCGCGGCTTCATCTATCTGGCCGCGGTCGTCGATTGGTTCAGCCGCCGCGTGCTTGCCTGGCGCCTGTCGGTCACCATGGATACCAGCTTCTGCATTGATGTCTTGGAGCAAGCAGTGCGAATCTACGGCCGGCCGGAGATCTTCAACACCGATCAGGGGTCGCAATTCACCAGTGAATCTTTCACCGGGCGGCTAAAAGAAGAAGGCATTCAAATCAGCATGGATGGCAAGGGCCGCTGGGCGGACAATGTTTTCGTCGAGCGGCTGTGGCGCTCGCTCAAATACGAGCACGTCTATCTGCACGCCTATGAGTCGGTCGCCGAGGCACGAGCCAAGATCGGCCGCTATTTCGACTTCTACAACAGCCAACGTCCACATTCGAGCCTGGGAGCACAAACGCCAGACCAGGTATACTTCCACCGGCCGCCGGAGGCACTGGCGGCCTAACCCGCAACCTGGCCGGCCGTGGAAATGCCGGTCTGCAGGAAAGGGCGGAAAACGATAAAGCCGTTTCCCGCCCTTCCCACAGACCTTGAAAATCGATGAAACCGATTTTCACATTTCCACCGCCTCGACTACGACGAACAATTCTTCCACTTAAAAACCCGAAAAACCTGTCCGAACAAACGGGACCACCGCAAAAGATACATTCTCGTCCCTTGATGTGAATCGACGGCTTTGTTGTAGCTCTCCCTCTTATCATTGCAGTATTACGCTGAAAAGGCTCTTACAGGCTGTTGGATAACCGGTGCGGTTACACAAGGGGCAGCTGTGGTGCATCCGGGCAACGGCCCCGTGACTCCACACAGTCACGAACCACTACTGCAAGGCTCTTCTACGCTGCGACCTGACCGAGATCCGGCTCCGGCCCGGGCTAATCCGCGACTTGCGTAATTCATCATGATGGCCTTCGGCGGCTACATCGATCGCCACAATAAGTTCTCCCGCCCTTCGTATGGCCCTGAAGGAGAGCGATGCCCTGAATAAGTCGAGCGCACTCGGCAAGCCCTGCTTAAATAGTGAGATTAATGGCGATTTACAATGGGTTACTAAAGTCGCTACCTCTTCGTAACTTGCAAAGCCAGAGCGGTGAGGACATTATTTGATTCGGTTTTTCTCCATCTTCTGCGCCCGGTTTTCTTGAATCGGCGTTATGCGGTAAGTTGCATTACGTAGCGCAGTGTCTCACTGGTTTGGGAAAGTTAGCTGCGTGCGATAGATGCTAGTCCCAACCTCAACCTCAGGAAAACGGGTGAGGTTGTGCGACCTAGTCCCGCATGGGGCCTAGCAGCTACAAACCTGCCTTTCTAGGATTGCAACACTGTTGGAAATCCCCATGTCGCGTGACAACAGTCGGCGATAGATAGACTCATTGCTGGATTTCGTCAGCATCGCCAACCTTGTGCGGACGTTCTGGCCGGGTTCCATCCAGCTCCCGGAATTCCCGCAATAGCGTCACAGTGGTTTCATCAACCAGGAACAGGAGAATCGTGTCCAATGAAAAACATCTCTTTAGCGGTACTCGCAGCGTGCGTCTTGACATTCGGCTGCCTCACTGCCCAGGCGCAATGGACCAACTGCTCAGGCAACTCAGTCGGTAATGACTGCCTTGGCTATGCCGTGCTTTCTACCAACTCGGGCTCCTACAACTCTGTCTTTGGAAACTACTCGATGCACTACAACTACACCGGCTACAACAACACGGCTATTGGGGTATATGCACTTTACGACAACTACTCCGGCAACCTAAACACCGCCCTCGGCTATTCTACTCTTTACGACAACTACTCCGGCTCAAACAATACAGCTGTCGGATTCCAGTCACTTTTTTACAACAGCAGCGGCGATGAGAACGTAGCCATCGGTGATTCAGCTCTCTGGAACAGCACGACCGGCGGCTACAACATCGGCATCGGCTATCAGGCCGGGATTAATAATCCGGCGGGATCCAGCGACAACATTGATATTGGCAGCCCAGGCAATTCGAGTGATAGCGACACTATCCGCATCGGCAATCCTGGCACCCAAACATCCTTCTTTGGCGCTGGAATCTACAGTTCTAACGTCAGCGGTGCCGCGGTCTACGTGACCAGCTCTGGTCAGCTGGGCATCCAAACATCTTCGGTCCGCTACAAGAAGGACGTTCGGAATATGGGTAACGCCAGCAGTGCAATCTATCGCCTGCACCCGGTCACCTATCGCTATAAGAAGCCATACGACGACGGCTCCGATCCGGTCGAGTACGGTCTGATCGCCGAAGAGGTCGCCAAGGTCTATCCCGATCTAGTGTTTCGCGATGCCAAGGGCACAATACAGACCGTGGAGTATCAAAAACTGACTCCGATGATGCTCAACGAGTTACAAAAGGAGCATCGTCTTCTGGAGGAGCAGCAGGTGAAGATCGAGCAATTGCAAAAACAGTTAGCGGCATTGCCTTCACTGGAGCGGCGGCTGTCGGCGTTAGAGGCGGTGCAACCATCATCCGCCAGGCTAGAAGCACGATTGGAAACGAAATAAGTGCCGCTAGCCCTATATTCTGTCAAACCATCGCATAAAGTTGTTAGGTTGTTGTCCAGGTGCTAGAGAAGCAAACCTAACACAAAACTGAGTGCACCTTGTATGACAGAGTCTTCTCATGGGAATCAAAAGGGAGTGTAATTTCCCGCAGCTGCCTGGGTGGTGTTAAGGGCGTCGTTGTTTGGCGTTGGTCTTGACCCTTGACACCATTCCGGCTAGAGGTCTCGAGGAAGCCTTGCCTGGTTGTTCGGATCGAACTGCCGCTTCCGATTTCTCTATTGACGACTAAAAATTCGAACGGCTGACGAGATACTCGCGATCCCGTGACTCGCCATGTTGCCTTCCGCCTTCGCGACAGCGTCGGCGCCCGGACTCTACCCTTACGCGCCTCAATGGCTAGCCTGTGAACTCCCCTGCCGACGCTTCGCCCTCACTCTAGCAGGTGATGACGCGCGGCTCGGGGCCGATGTGGTTCGCTACTCCTTCATCGTGTCGGACTTCCGCCGAATACTCCTTGCCGGTCTCCCGGCGAACTGCGAAAAGTTCCGGGCACTACCAAGGCGTTCTTGATTCAGGGCAGCAGCAGTCGGCTAAGAAGCTGCTTCAACCTCCGTGCACGTTGAGGGTGACGGCAGCTGTCTGCTGCACGCTGCCGGACGTGGCCGTGATCTTCACGGTGTAGCTCTCGGGGACCTGCATGAAGACGGCGCTGCAGCCACTCAGACCCGTCGACTACGAGGCCGATACCGATGTACGCCAGCACGCAGAGCAGGCCGCCCAGTGTCCTGCCGCGCCGGCGGACACTGCCCGCGCCAAGGAGCACCAGGAAGGCTAGCGCCAGCGGCGTGAATCTTCCGCCGGGCATAGCAGGCTGGACCTCGCTGCATCAGGGCCGTGGCCGCAGTGGTCGTGATCGTCACCGTGACGGTCTGTGCACCGCCGCCGGCGGCAATCGACGAAGGCGAGAACGTCGCCGTTGCGTCCATCGGCAAGCCGGTCGCAGTAAAGCTGACTGTGCCTGGATAACTGCCATACAGGGGCGCGATCGCTGCCTGATAGGTGGCGCTCTGGCCGGGAGTCGACAGTGGCACGTGGATGAGCCGGAGATGGCGAAGGTGAAGCCAAGCGGCGCCACCGCGATGGTGGTCGCGGCGCTGGCTGTGGAACTGCTGGCGGTGAAATTCGCGTCGCCCGAATAGATTGCCGTAATCACATTCGAGGAGCCCGGCGTGAGCGAGGCGGCGGAATAGCTGGCCACGCCCGCGCTCAGCGCCGCCGCGTCGAGCAGCGTGCCATTGTCGTAGAAGTTGACCGTGCCTGTCGGCGTACCGGTGCTTCCCGCAGATGCGTCCACCACCGTCGCCGTCAGCGTCACGCTCTGGACCGGCGTGATCGATGTGCTGCTCACTTGAACGGAAGTCGTGCTCGCGGCCTGCGTGATGTTCAGCGTGCCGTCGGTCACCGACTGCGTGTAATCGCCCAGGTCGGCGCCGGTGACGGACGGAACAATCGGGTAGGTCCCCACCGGCGAACTGAGAGTCGCTGCGGTCGAGAAGCTCTCAGTGAACGAGTTGCCGTTCTCGGCGCCCGTCACCGTGCCGGTGAACGTCGGGTTCGCCGTGCCGTAAATCTTGGTGGCGTTATTGGCGGTAATGGTGAGTGCGGCGTCGTTGACGGTCAGCGTGTAGTTCTCGTGCCGGTGAAGCTGTTGCTATCCGTGGCCTCGATGGTGAAGCTAAAGGAGCCCGTCACCGTCGGCACGCCGCTGATCGCGCCGGTTCCGCCATTCAATGTCAATCCCGCAGGCAATGAGCCGGTGCTCACAGAGTATGTATAGGGCGTCGTTCCACCGGATGCTGCGATGGTGACCGAATAGCTTGTACCATACGTCGCGGCCGGAAGCGATGCGGGGCTCAGCGTAATCATCGGCTCCCTTCGCCGTGCCGCTCAGGCCGATTGTCTGCGTGGCGTAAGCCAGGCGGTGCGGCGTTCAGGTTGTTGTCGGTCAGCACCAGCGAGCCGGTAATCGGTCCCGGCGCGGTGGGAACAAAGTCCACTGCCAGCGCGCAGCTTGCGCTCGCGGCCAGCGTGCCGGCGGAAGACGACGCGGAAACCTGCGGGCAGGTGGTGGAGCTGTCCAACTGGAAACCTGCGGAGATGGAAGGATTGTTGCCGGAACTGGGGACCGGGAACGTCAGCGCCGCATTGCCGATGTTGTCGAGCGTCACCGTCTGCGGGCTGTCGCTGCTTTCTGTCCCCGCGTTGGTCTCGGCAAAGCTCAGGCTGGGCGGCGTTGCTGCGGTTGATCTCGTTCACCGCGTTGTTGCCGCTGTCGGCGACATAGACGTTGCCGCCGCCGTCCAAGGCCACGCCTTCAGGGTAGCTGAAGCCGTTGCCCAGCGTGGTAGATGGTGCAAGTGCCGCTGTTGTAACTGGAGGAGGTGCAGTCCGGCGGCATCTCGTTTCACCGCGCTGTTGCCGGAATCGGCGACATAGACATTGCCGCCGCCGTCCACCGCCACGCCCGGAGGGCTGGCTGAAGCCGCCGCCCAGCGTGGTGATGGTGCAAGTGCCGTTGCTGTAACTGAAGGCGGTGCAGCCCGGCGTCATCTCCTTCACCGCGCTGTTGCCGGTATCGGCGACATAGACATTGCCGACGCCGTCCACCGCAACGCCGGAGGGAGTGCTGAAGCCGCCGCCCAGCGTGGTGATGGTGCAATTACCGTTGTTGTAATTGGAAGCGGTGCAGCCCGGCAGCATCTCTTTCACCGCGCTGTTGCCCCAATCGGCGACATAGACGTTGCCGCTGCCGTCCACCGCCACGCCTGCAGGGTCGCTGAAGCCACCGCCCAGCGTGGTGACGCAACTCGATGATGCGCAGCCCGGCGGCATCTCCTTCACCGCGTTGTTGCCGGAATCGGCGACATAGACGTTGCCGCTGCCGTCCACCGCCACGCCGGAGGGAGTGCCGAAGCCGCCGCCCAGCGTGGTCACGCAACTCGAAGCGGTGCAGCCCGGCGGGATCTCCTTCACCGCGCTGTTGCCCCAATCGGCGACATAGACGTTGCCGCTGCCGTCCACCGCCAGCGCCGGAAGGGTAGCTGAAGCCGCCACCGAGCGCGCTTGTCGTGCCCGGATTGAACGCCACTTCCGGCCCGGTTCCCGTGCCGTAGACATAGGCAGTCGCCAGCACATCGGAACCATTCTCGATGACCACCGCGCCCGTGCGCGCGCCCGCATACTTCGGCGCAAAGGTCACGCCTACCGTGCAGGTGGTTGCGCTCGAATACGTCTGCGCCGCGCAGGTGGTCGTGCCGCTGTTCACGGTGAAATCGAGGTTCGCAGCGCCCTGGGTCAGAACATTGATCGAGCCGATGGTTGTCCCCGCGTCCACGCTGAACGGAATCGTCGCCGATTGACTGCACGGCGCGGGCGTGGTCGCGCCCGATGGGCACACGTAGGCCGTGCCCAGATTCACCGCATTCGCGCCCAGCGTCCAGGTGTCGTTCAAAAAAGTCGGTTGTTACCGTTCGCCGCCAAAGAGCACCACGTTGCCGGCCGCCGCGTCGTAGGCCATCGACGGCGCCAAACCTAGCCGGAGGGTAGTTCGTCAGGCTTATCTCGGTCCACGTGCTCCCATTCCACACCCAAGTGTCGTTCAAAATGGTTGCCGCTGCTATCCACGCCGCCAAAGAGCACCACGTCGCCGGTCGCCGCGTCGTAGGCCATCGTGGCCGCGGTACCTGGCCGGCGGACTCGTCGCCGGGAATTCTTCGGTCCACGTGCTCCCATTCCATACCCAGGTGTCGTTCAAAGCGTTGCCGCTACCAGAAGCCGCCAAAGAGCACCACGTTGCCAGTCTGCCGCGTCGTAGGCCATCGTGGCGCCAATCCTGACCGGCGGGCTCGCCGCCGGGAATTCCTCGGTCCATGTGCTTCCATTCCATACCCAGGTGTCGTTCAAACAGGTGCTCGCACATATAGCTGCTGCTGCTTGGCATGCCGCCAAAGAGCACTACGTTGCCGGTCGCCGCGTCATAGGCCATCGTGGCGCTCTCCCTGGCCGGAGGGCTCGTCGCTGGGACTTGCTTCGGTCCACGTGCTCCCATTCCATACCCAGGTGTCGCCCAAAGCGCTGCCGCTGCTGTTGCCACTCTGGCCGCCAAAGAGCACCACGTTGCCGGCCGCCGCATCGTAGGCCATCGCTGCGACATGACCTGGCCGAAGGGCTCGTCGCCGGGAACTCCTCGGTCCACGTGCTTCCCGTTCCACACCCAGGTGTCACCCAAAAGCGAGGCTGCCGCTGCTGCTATCAAGCGCCGCCAAAGAGCACCACGTTGCCGGCCGCCGCGTCGTAGGCCATCGGCGCGTATAGCCTGACCGTCGGGCTAGTCGTCGGGTTCTGCTCTGTCCACGCCGGCAACTGCGTCACCTGCGCTTTGCCCGGCATGCACACCACACCCAGGCACAGAAAAGCCGCCAGCGCCCCGAAGGGCCAGGATCGCTGCAGCCACTGGTTGCTGCGGCAAGCGCGATGGGCAGTGAAAGGGAGAGAAAGAACGTCGAGGTAAGGTGAAGCGATCGACATGGTGCGAGAACTCCTGAGGATTGTGCGGCGCGCGATGCGTCGAGGGAACGATTGCGGCCAGGCCCACGGCAACAACAATTCCGCAAATCAAGCGCCTGGAGGAAATGCTGAATCGGAATGCTGCGGCTCTCGCTGGCCCGCATAAGGAAATGGCCCCGCGCTGTGGCAGAAGTGCGAGTTCCTGCACACAAACACGTCCGCTGTCGCCAGGCAGGACACATACCGGTTGCAATGAAAGCATAACCAAAGGTCCTCCCTTTTGAAAGCTGCCTGCGAAGGCTGATCGCCAGGATCGTCTGGCACTCAAGAATGCCGATCAGCGGGTCGAGCGGCCGCATGCGGTATGCTCCGGGATGGACGAAGTAGTACATGAACGGGAAGAGAAAAGAGCACGCCTGCGTAGCGGATGCACTCCCAGGGCTTTTCGCGCCATGCCGTCACAAGTCCGAGAAGGGCGAGCAGCGTAAGGCACGTGGCAAAGGGAATGTTGGCCAGGTCCATCGGCTCCTGCGCAAGGTAGTCGCGGTTGAAGCTCCAGTAGCCGGTCCAGAGATAGACGGCGCGGCGCACGCACATCCACGCGTACCAGGCAGGATGATCGCGGATATACGCCTTGGCCTGGTGCATTTTGTGGTCCATATAAGCCAACTCGCCCATGGTGTTGTAATCGGCGAGTTCCCGCGCGTTGTGTTCGGGATTCAGATCGTCGTTGGTCCAGTGCAGGGAACGACCGTTGTTGCCCAACCAAAGCTCCAGGCCCATGTTGTCGCGCATGGGAATGAAACGATGAAAGACCATCGCGTTGCGAATGATCCAGGGAGAGATGGTGGCAGCCATCACCGTGCAGGCAATCAGTCCCGGCATCTGCCAGCGCTTTCCCTCGACCCTCAACCGCCAGCACGCCAGAGCCAGCAGGAACGGAATGACCACCAGCACCGATGGTTCGGTGAGACCGGCAAAACCGGCGAGAAGGCCGAAACCAGCCCACAAGCCGAGCCGCGGAGACTGCTCCAAATCCTGGGCCAGATAAAGCAGCCAGCACAGGCAGAGCAGCTGCAGGTGCGTTGACCAGGCCCATGTCGCGGCAAAGTAGATGCCGTAGGGTGAAAACGCCCATCCCCACGCCGCCCACCACGCCACGCGCTCGCCAAAGCTGCGCCGCGCCATGAGAAAGACTGGGATACAGGCCAGCGCGGACAACAGAGAATCGAACGCATGAACGGCAAGGATAGCCGCCTTCGTTTGAACACCAAAGAGCTTGAAGAACGCGGCGACGATCAGCGGATAGACCGGCGGCATGATGGCCGAAATCTGGTTCGACATGAAGGGGCTGCCAAAGCCGCGGCCGGCCAGCAATGCCTCTGCAACTCTGCCCTGCTGCCGGATATGCATCTGGTCGCCGCCGATGGGGAGCAGAGTGACAGAAAGGCGCAACGCCAGCGCCACCAGGACGACCACGATCAGCACGCGATGCGTTTTTCGTTCCTCTGCGGAGCAGCGGCCCGGAGCGTGCTGCGTAAAGTTCCCGCTTCTCGCGGGTATTTCATGGGTGGATCACAGACCAGGCTTGAACTCAGGATTTCCAAAGTGGCTTTACCTCTCAAATGCTTCGTGTTGCAGCCAGAACGCACAAAATGCCCGCTGACCGCCACCGAGATTTCGGTCGCACGCAATCTCGCAATCAATGTGCTCACTAGGTAAAGAGAAAGGATCGAGGCGAAATCTATCCTGAACAGAAATGAAAATGCACATCGCATGGGCGCGAGTATGAACACACGACTTCCTCATCGTGCTGCCAGCAGCAATTCGCCGGATCGTTCTTGTCAGCGACTGGGCTTAGAAGTGCAGCCTGAAAGACAACTGGAGCGCGCGTGGACCGCCGGGCTCATAAAGGGAGCCCGAGGGACCGAAGCTCTGGTTCAACATCAGTGTGGCTTGTCCGAAGAGTTGGTCGGTAAGCGACGGGTCTATATATCCAAGATCGGGATGGTTGAGGAGATTGTAGGCTTCTGCCTCGAAACTGCAGATTGAAGCTATCGTACAAATGAAATTCTTTCCGGATGGCAACATTGACCTGATTGTCTCCGAATCCGCGAAGCATATTGCGGGGTGCATCGCCGGCCGCACCGGCAGCGGGCAAAACAAACGCGGGATTGGCGGCATACGGGCCACCGTTCAACATGCGCCCGCCCGGATATTGCGAGCCATAGATATAAAGCGGCTGGCCGGGGATCAGATCGACGCCGCTGAAGTAGCGATTTCCGGTGGCGGGATCCGAAAAGAGATTTCCGAGCGGCGTCACGGGAAAGGCGCTTCTCGCCGTGATGCGGGCATCGGCTCCCCAACCGGCCAGGGTATATTTGCGCAACCATCTGCCGGATAATTCCCGTTCGTCCCAGGAAAGCGCAGCCTGGAGATTGTGGCGGAGATCGAGATTCGAGTTGGCGCGGGTGAGAGGCCACGCGGGATCAATCGATCCATAGTCGATGGTGTGCGACCAGGTATACGAACCGAGCGCCTGGACTCCATGGGCGATAGACCGCTGGAACTTGAGCTGCAATGCCTGATAGTTAGAGGTGACGCCGGCCGGAAACCATTCGATTTCGCCGAACTCCGGATTCTGGCTGTTGATATCAGTGCGCTGTTCGCGCAAAAGACGGTCGCCGCCGGCGCCGACATACGATGCAGTGAAAGTCTGGTTCCTTCCGAGCGATTTCTCGATTGCAACATTCCACTGAACTGAGTACGGAAGCTGAAGATGCCGGGGGAAGGCGAAGACAAGAGAATCCGTGTAAGGCGCTGAAGACGACAATGAGAAATCCAGTTGTGCAGGGGTAACTGGAACCGGCACATTGATGGGATGCATCGTTTCCGAAAATCCCAATGCGCTGAATGCGCGCACCGCTGCACGGTTGTCGGTGTCGAAGAAGATGCCTCCTCCTGCGCGCACTACAAGCTCGTGACCGGTACGCCGATCGATAAGCCATGCTGCTCCGATGCGCGGCGCCAGGTCGAACCAATCGGTGTCCCAGAGTGCTGTTCCTCGCGGAGCAAGACTTAAGCTGGCCGGAGAAGCAGGGTTTCCAATTGCAGTGAAAGCATCGGCGCCATTCCTTCCGTGCGGTGAAGGATCGACCTCCCATCGCAGGCCGCTGGAGATCGTTAGTGCCTTCGATGCTTGCCACTCATCCTGGACGTAGGCGGCGAACTGGTTGAATACGGGGCTCGCCGGCAGATTCTTTGTGATCGCGATGTCAGACGCGCTGTTCGCGATGAGCGATTGTGGATTGAAGAAATCCGCTTCAACGCTCAACGCGGGGGGATGAATCGTGGAGACAAGATGCCGCTGGTCGATTCCAAATTGCAGAAAATGATGACCGCTTTGAATGGCGAACGTGTCGCGCAGGTCCCACTGATGGATGGAGCCGAAGGCCTCATCGGTGTTGATCTCCGAATCTCCTGCGCCGGCGGAATGAATGAAGACATCGCTTGCCGCCAACGGAACGGTGGCTGGTATGCCAAGAGCTGCATTCAGGTTTGGAGACTCGTTGATATTCTGCTGATAAAGATTGGACGTGAGGAGACTGTTCAACGCCGTGTTCAGAATTGATGTGCTCACTCCATAGCCAATTCTGAGCTCGTTGGTGTTGCTGGAAGATGGGTGAGCTGTGAGGCCCAATGTGAATGTCTGCGTCTCGATATTATTTGTCGATGCAGATGAAAGCACTGTGCTGTCACTTTGGCTGGGCGTGGTGCTGTAACGAAAAAAGGCTGACACCTTGTCTGAAAGCGATTCGTCGAAACGGATGTTGGCCGACTTCACCGTGCCCGGTTCCGAAAGGTCTTGCGGCACATAAAGGCCGAGTCCTGTAGAGGATGGCGGAGCCTCGCCGCCTTCTGGCGAGTCGGAAAGTATTCCAGGACTTGCTGAAGAGCCGGCGGAATTGTGTTGAAAGTCTGTTGAGAAAAGGCGGGCACGTACTCAACGAGAGGCGCGGAAGGCTCGGTCACGCGCAATTCCTCATAGGAGAGGAAGAAGAACGTCTTGTCTCGGCTGTTGTAGATCTTTGTCAGGCTGAATGGCCCGCCGATGGTGCCTCCGGCGTCATTTTGCCAATACGGAGCCGGAGGGGATGTTGTATTGAAATGGGTAAACCAATCGACCGCATCATCGGTGTAGTTGCGCACGTAGTCGTATAGACTTCCGTGAAGCGTGTTTGTTCCCGAGCGCGTAAGAAGGGTAAATTGTCCACCGGAGGTGCGGCCGTACTCTGCGGAATAGTTTGAAGTAAGCACGCGAAATTCTTGAAGACCATCGATCGAAACCAGACTCTGCGTTGTGCCCAACGCTGTAGTTCCCGCCGCATTTCCGCTGCTCGCGAATTTGGTGTGGCCACCGAGCAGGCCTACCCCGATGTCGGCTGATACGCCATCAATCGTGTATGAGTTTGTGTCGGGCTGCTGACCGTTGACGCTGAAATCTCCCTGCGAGCTGTAGCCGGCGCCGAATGCCTGCGGTGTTTGCGTGCTGACTCCGGGAGTCATGGAGATCAGGTCCTGAAAGCTTCTGCCATTCAGCGGGATATTTGCAACGAACGTGCGGTCAATAACGGTGCTGATCGCCGCACTGTCTGTCGTCGGGGCCAGCCCCGAAGCATCGATCTTCACGGTCTGCGTGACTGAACCGACCTGGAGGCGAATCAAAAGGCTTTTCGTGTCACCGACGTTCAGAATGAGTCCCGTGATCTGGGCGGTAGCAAAACCGTCTCTGGCGATTTGCAGTGTGTAAGCTCCGGGAATGACTCCCGGAACAAGGAAGATCCCCTCGTGGCTGGTCTTCGTATCGTTTTCTGCGCCGGTCAGATTGTTGATGAGCTTGATGGCCGCATCGGAGATGCGAGCCCCAGTTGAATCCTCGACGATGCCAGTAACGTTCGCGGTGCTGACCTGAGAGAAGGCCTGCATCGCGGGCCAGAGCATCAGGCAAACCGATCCACCGCAGAAGAGACTTTTGAAATGCCACGAAGCATCTGCTTTCTTTGACTCACCGTGGCAGCCGAGGGTACTGCTCGGCCGAGCGGTTTGCCGCGTCTTTTGCATTGGCCAGTCGTGATGCGAATGCGGTGAGCTGTTCCAACTCGTTGAACGGGATCGATTCCCGCACGGCATCGATCGACGATTCCGCGGTCCGTGTGCTCCGGCCGGACGTGCCCGCGGAAAAGGCGATTCCTACTTCACGATTCAAGTCTTGCATTTCGAAGAGGAGCTTCCGAGCCGCGCCCGCGAAATCTTGAGGCGTGTCGATTGACGAAGGCCGGCGCGCCGAGGACAGTGGGCTGCCTTCAGGAGCGAGTTGAGCAAGTTGCTGCTGCAACTCATCCAGTTCTGTCTCCAGCGCCGACGAATGTTGCGCTACCATTTCCGACCATTGCTGTTGCGCAATGGGGCCCATGGCCCGTAGTTCCTTCGGACTGAAAGAAGTGCCCAGGCGGTCCAGCGCATAAGCGTTTTGCAAGGCGCGCTGTGCGTGATCAAGTGTTTCACTCGAGAAATGCGTGACGGCTGCGTCGATCTGATTTCCGATTAGGCCCTTTCGCGGCAAAATAGCTCGCGAAGGAGCGGCTCCGCAGGCGGCGCGTATGCGCCACGTCGTACACATTGGTTGCCGGCACGGCCGATGCGTGACGACGGGATGGGCACTCGGATATTTCCCTGCGTTGCGAGGTCGACTTCGAGCAACTGGTGATCGGGCATGTTTTCCAGCGCGGTAACGATTTGCCTTTTGCGAGCCTCGTTGGCGACCGTTCCTGCGACACGGATCTGGCCGGCCGGCGTTCTTACAATCTCAATCGGCTCCCCTACATCGGCGCCCAGCTCACTGAGCCGGTAGAGCGCGGCAACTTCGGTTTGAACGAGTCTCGTAGGAGTGCCACCGAGATGGTCGCCAATTCCATGCTGAGCAAAAGTGCTACCTGAATTGCTGTTCATTTTGGATTCCAGATCGGTGGGGTCAAAAACTGATTCTGGAACAGAAGCTGTAGGTAAATGCTGGTCGCTCGCCTCAACAAAGCGGACCTCAGTAAACCCGTAGCCGCCGCTCATCTGCAACGTTTCACCCACAAGCTGCAAGTGATGGTCAAGAACCAGTGTCGCGGAAACGAGATGTGGCGGCCCACTCGAGAGGCCGGAGCCTGTGAGTTCATACTCACCTGCGGCGTTCCGGATTCTCTATGTGCTGTGCGGCCATCGTCTGGAATTCGTGGGCCGAAATGTCGAGCTTCCAGAGCGCGCTTTCGGCAACTCTGCGATCGGCCTCACTCACCGCGCTGCCGGCGGGCGCTTCAAATGATCCGCTTTCGCCGTTCGTCCCGCGCCAGTCTGCCGCAACGAGCCGGTGCTGCGCATTGTAGAGTCGCCGCATGATTCTCCCACTGTCAGGCTCCTGCCACACATCCACCGTTCCTTGCCACACCGTCCGCCCAGCCGGTACCGAGCGCGTCGAGCCGCAATACCTGGTGCTCGGCCTGTCCTTTCATGTTGGCCGCTTCCATCTTTACGGAATCATTCAGGACTGTGCGCGCGTCGAGCGAAGAGTGCCCGTATCGGTAAGCGAAATAGCCGGCACCGCCCAACACAGCGACGAGGATCATAGCCCAGGCAAGCGCGAATCGCGGCGTCATGGTGCGAATGGAACGAGCGATCCAGCTTGCTATGGCTTGGGATTTGGTATTTGTATCGCGGGCTGGCAGCGAGAAGACTGGAGCAGGCGCGGCCGCGAATCGCGTGTCGTCCGGGACTTCCTCTGGCGTTTCCGCCGCAAGGGCAGGATCCAGGTAGGTCACCTCGCTATGCAAACCCTGGCCGTCAAAGCTAACTGTCAACTCAAGCCGACGGCCATCGCTCAACGCCACCGCCTGGGTATGGACGTGCAACCCTTCAGGCGGAAGATCCTCAATCGGCAACAACGCCAGGCGGATCTGTTGATCGGTGAAGACCTCGACAAACTGGACCATTTCCGGATGCTCGGCGCGTGAGGCAAGCGTGCTGCGTTCGCTCTGCACGTCATGGAAGGCCACGATCCTGCCGTTGACTGCAATCGAGAGGGTTCGCGGCCGGTGCTCATAGATTCTGTCTCTTTGCCGTCGTACCGACCTCATCATCGCGTGATAGTTGGGCCCGGGATGCGCAGCCGATCCGCTGCCGTCTCCATCTTTGAGGTTCCAGGAGCTGCCCGGAGGCTCGCGGTCTTCGGCCTGCCGGTCGCTGGAAGTGCCGGTCAAGCAGCGAAAGGCATCGTTCGCAGCTCACAATGTGCGAAAGCAAGCCGCACGGAATCGGCGTCGGGATCGCGGTACGATACTGCGCCAGCAGGGTCTCCTCGGAAAGGCACTCGGAGGACCTTGCCGCAAAGATCGTCTGTCGCAGTTCCTGAAACAGCTCAGCCGAGGATACTGCGCTCACACGCAGGGCCGGATTCGGCGGCACGTCGTGGCTCGCTATCCGCAACTTGCTGGATGCTTCCAAATAAGATGCCAGTTCCGCACGGGCGACCGTGAGCTTGTTATAGATCGCCGCAATCGGGAGACGGGCGATTTCAGCCACTTCGCGCCGGGCGTACTCATGGAAGAAAAGAAGAAGGAAATAGCTGGCGCTCTTGGAAGTGTCTTTGCGCCACACCGCGTAGTTGCAGATGCGTCGAAGCTGATTTTGCCGATCAAGAACACTGTCGGAAGTACGCACGTTCAGGGCCAACTGAACGGAATCGAAATCAGCGATGTTGACGGTTTGCAGGGCTTCGCGCGAAGAACGGGCCATGGCCGAAAGGTAAAGATGACGAAGACATGTGTAGAGGTAGCCGTCCAGGTTTGCGACCTGGCTGAGATCCGGCCGGGCAACGATGAAGTGAAGGCAGAGATCGTGAACAATCTCCTGAGCCATCGCATGGTCGCCCCGGCTCAGGACAACTCCCCACTTCTGGAGCTTGCCATAGTACTCTTCCAGCAGTCGCTCGGGATCGAGCGTACGCGGAGGAATTCGCCATTTGCTCTTCGCCGTCTCCATCAGTATTAAAGAGCAGCTCAGCGCCGTGAATCTACCCTTGGAATCTTTGATTATTTTATTCGCGCCACGAAAACTGAGCACGTTTGTGGAGATGTTGTCGGGGCGAGGAGTTCTAGCTGTTCATTCTGTTGGGCTTATACGCGCGTGGTTTTCGGGTCTTGCGAAAATTACACCGGCAAGCTGACTCGGGAGCTGTACTCTCAGTGGTTTGTCGGCAAAAACGAAGCCGCAGGCGCCGCGAACGCTCAGCCGTGCGATACTCGGACTGTATGGACCCAGAGAGTCCGCTCATCGCAATCGCGGTTTCTAGCTAAATAGCTGATTACAGGAGAATTCTGATTGAATCTCCATAGGCTCACAGCGTCCGCGGCAAACGCCTGCGGCTTCCTTCTCCCCTCCCAAATCGAAAACGCCTTGGATCAGCTCAGAGGCTCAGCCGCGGGATTGGTGATGGGTGCGGGCTGCGGCCAAGTGATCAGGGAGAAAAAATGCGGAGCCGATCCGACTGGCTCCGCAGGGCATTGCCCAGACTGGGTGGTTACGCGGCCGCTTTCTTCGCGGCCTTTGACGGTGTCTTGGCAGGCGGCTTTGCCGGGGCCTTCTTTGCGGCCTTCGCCTTTGCCTCAAACTCCTGCTTGACCGCCGCGGCGATGGCGTCGGTGTCCACCTTGTAGGCCGTGGCTGCATCGCGCAACGTCTGCGCAGCATTCCCGCGCGACGCCGTGAGAAGAATAACCGACTGGACCACGGCGCGTCCTAGCATGCCCTCATCGGCGTGACGCAAAAATGCCGCAAATAACTTGTCCGAGGCATCGCCTTCTTTGGCTCTCTTGATGCCGTGCTGCCGGGCGAGAATGGCGAGACGGTTTTGGTCCAGCAGGTTCGCCAGACGTTCCGCCACAAATAGCAGGTCGCGTTTCATCAGCCGCACCGGGACCGCATCGCCAATTGCAGCGAGGACGCGCAAGCCGGTCGTGTTGGCAATGGCCTCTTCCTTGCGCCGCTTCTCCTGCTCGGCCTTCCATTGCGCATCGTTCCCGCCCGCGCCGTTGGCTTTCTTGGGATGGTGAATGGGGCAGGCCGGATTCGCGCACACTTTTTGGATGGTGCCTATACCGCTGCCCTCGGCGATAATGGCGTCAGCGGTGAACTTGCACACCTTGAACGCGGGCTGCTTGGCTTCCTCTTTCGATTTCGGCTGATCGTCACGGATGGCCGTGTACTTATTGCGCGGCAATACGGGACTGCCTTCCTTCTGTGTGCCGTAGGCGGTGCTGATCTGCACAAGCTCGGGTTTCGCGGTAACGGTCTTTGCCACGTGTGCCGCGAGTTTCGCTTGGTAGCATTTGGGATCAACGCACCGGTCGCCCTGCCTGCCGAGATCATCGCCAAACAGGAGCTTGTTATGTCCGGTACGCTTGGGGCAGTCGGCGCAACTGGCCGCTGTGGATAGAAGCAGCGCATCGCGCTTGTCAAAGGGCGCATCTTTCAGGACAAGCAGAACGTTCGACTCGATCCAGAATTGCAAATTACGGACAGGCAGCAGAATCCGCGTGGCCTTTTGATTGCCCTTATAGACTTCCTTGAAGCACGCTGAAAGCGCCTGCTCCTGCTGGTCGGCAGGCAGCTTCGCCAGCAGCAGAGCATGGCCCACGCCGATTTCGTTGGCATAGAAAGCATCGACTGCTGCGGGCACAAGGTCAACCAACTTGAGGCGAGAGGCGATGAACGCGGGCGATTTGCCCACACGCGCGCCGATCTGCTCGATACAGTACTTCGGCTCATCCAATGCCAAAAGCCGTGCGAACCCTTCGGCTTCTTCCATGGGGTGAATCTCGGCCCGAATCAGGTTTTCGACCAACTGCGCCTCGATGACCTCGGCGTCGGTCATGTGCTTGATACGAACCGGCAAGGTTTCTTGCTCCGCAAGCTGTGCGGCGCGATACCGCCGCGCTCCAAAGACGATCTCAAAGCCGTTCTCGGTGAGGGGCCGAACCAGCAACGGCGATAGCACGCCCTGGCTGCGGATCGATCCGGCCAGTTCTTGCAAGGCGGCTTCATCGAAGACCTTGCGCGGGTTGGACTTCGATTCATTGAGAAGAGACAGCGGAAGGTCGCGGTATTCGGTGGCATTGATAACGGTGGTTTCCATAACGATTCATTGCTCCTTTCGAGCGGTGGAAGAGTGAAGGCGCACGGAGCGGAGACACATCGGGCAGGTTCCGCTCCGCAGGGAGCGGACTAGCCGCGAATCGACTTGTCCGTGAAGGCTTCGAGAAAACCCTGTGCGCGGAGGTTCTTGTCCCACTGCCGCGCGAATTGCTCGTGTTGCTCGTAGAGGCCGGGATGGAAGACGTAATTCCCCCCGTCCCGATAGCGCGAATACTGCTCGACGCCAAGGTAATCGTTTCTGAAATAGAAACTGGATAGCCCCAAGCTGCACAGCGGCGGCTTCGCCAACTCGAAGCACATCTCCGGGTCGCGCATCAGGTCGCCGTTCTGCTCTCCGTAATGTGCAATCGAAATAGCAGGCAGGTTCAGCGGCCCTGGCCCTGGCGTGGCCTCGATGAGGAGCGCCATAAAGGGCGGATTCTCGATCTTGAGGTAAATAGCGGGCCGGTAACCTCCGGCCCGCTCAAGAATGCGGAGGATGGTCTGCATTACACCACCTCCGCGATTGCGTTCTGCGCCTCCGGCGAAGGCGCATTCCGCGTGTTGATCGATTCTGCGGTGATGGCGTCCAAAATTACCGCAGAGGTCCGCTGCACGACCTCAAGGCTTTCTGCCAGAAGCGCTGCGTTGCCCGCGTACATCTGGATGTAGTCACTGGATGCCTTTCCCATCTCAAGGCCGATGGCTTGGCCCACAATAAAGGCCACGGCTTCGGCTTCGGTCTCGCGCACGGTAGCCGTGGTCATGGTGCGGCGGTCGGTTTTATGCAAGAGTTCGTGCGCTTATGTTGCGCACAGCATAAGGCCACTTATGTTGCGCTGGAACTTATGTTGCGAAGGCGTTGCGTGCAGGCGTCTTCATGTATTCGTAGGCTTTTTGTGCGCAACATAACTAACGTTCGATACTTGGCGGATCAACTTCTCAGAAGGGAGATCCACCATTGTTTGAACAGTGTTTATCCAGTCGCATACATCTCAACCGCCACAGAAACGGACCGTATGCAGTAGAACGGGACCGCTATCTATCATTTCTGGTTGCAGAGGGCCGGTCCCCGTCTATTTTGAGGGCGGTCACGACCTTGCTCCATTGCATGGCCGAGCGCCTTCCTCTGCATCACGCAGCAGTCACGCCAGCACAGATTGAAGCCGCTGCGAAGCAGTGGTCGACATCTCTCCGACGTTGCGAGAAGAACAAGCATTGGGCTGAGAGATGGTTTGTCTTCCACGCGACTAACTGGATGCGCTTGTTGGGACGATTGCAGGAACATTCACCCAAGCAGGCTTTCGCCTCTGAGTTGGAAGCCTTCGCGACTTTCGAGGAACAGGAACGCGGCTTTGCACCTGCAACCATGGTTCGGGTGAAGCGTTGCCTGAGCAAGTTTCTCAACTGGGTCGCAGGCGAGCGCAAGGCACTGCGGAAGATTACGCCCGAAGACATTGCTCGCTACGTTGCCCTGATGTCCGCGGAGCGCCGTTGGAAGCGGACGACCATCGTGGCCGTTGTCTCGGCATTGCGTACCTTCTTCCGGTTTGCGCAGTCCAAGCGCTGGTGTGCGCCTGATCTGGTGGACACCATCGATGCGCCGCGTATCTATAAGCTGGAAGGCTTGCCGCAAGGGCCGCCGTGGAGCGATGTGCAACGCCTTCTGGAGGCATCGTCCGGCGACAGTCCGGGAGACATTCGCGACTACGCCATGCTGTTGCTCATTACAGTCTACGGACTTCGCAGCGGCGAAGTGCGGCAGCTCTGCCTGGACAACATCGACTGGGAACAGGAACTGATTCGGGTTCACCGCTCCAAGCAGCGCAAGACCCAGCATTATCCTCTGGTGCCAGCCGCGGGAGAAGCGGTCCTGCGTTATCTGCGCGAAGTGCGCCCGCGATGCTCGCGCCGCGAAGTGTTTCTCACGCAGGTTCAACCATTCCGGCCGCTCTCGGCGGCTGGCTTCGGTACGAAGATACGAAAGCGATTTGTGAAGTTAGGACTCGTGCCGCCCTGCTACGGCCCACACGGGCTCCGGCACTCTTGCGCCACTCATCTATTGGCGGAAGGATTTTCGATGAAGGATATTGCCGATCATCTCGGCCACGTCTCCCTGGCTGCCACACAGATGTACGCGAAGGTCGACCTCACAGCACTGCGAGAAGTGGGCGAACTCGATTTGAGCAACCTGGCCGCCTACGCTGAGCGCAGCGCGCATCTTGCCACTCCGATCTATCCCAGAGGCAGCATGGAAGCACTTCAGGTAGTAGCCGCGATCAGTCTTGGAGGTCTGCTATGAAGCTTTCCCAGGCCATTGAAGCATACATCGCGCACAAGCGCTCTCTCGGTATGGGTTTCCGCGGCGAGGCCGTCCGCCTGCGCGCCTTCATTAAAAGCGTGGGCGACGTCGATATGCAGAGGGTTCGTCCCCAGGCCGTCCGCCGGTATTTGGATGGAGATGGGCGGGTGACTTCGTTCTGGTTTGCGAAGTATCACACCCTGGCAGCCTTCTACCGCTACGCGGTGGCCCGTCATTATGTCCAGAAAAGCCCCTTGCCGCGCAGCAAGCCACAGGCACCCGAGAAGTTTCAACCTTACATCTACAGCAACGACGAGATGCAGAAGCTCATAGACGCTGCCGATTCGCGCCACCGTTTTGTCTGGCTTCTGACGCCCGATACTGTCCGCACCCTCCTGTTACTGTTGTACGGAACGGGGCTCAGGATCAGCGAAGCATTGGGGCTGAACCTCGGAGACTTCGACCACGACTCCGCTGTGCTCACGATTCGCGAGACCAAGTTCTTTAAGAGTCGCCTGGTTCCAGTTGGTTCCGATCTGCGCCGGGTCCTTGAAGTTTACATCGACCATCAGTGGCCGCCGGCGTACCGAACGGAAGAGACGCCACTACTCGGAACCGCTAAGTACGAGCGGATTCTCCGCCAGACCGCGGAACTTGTCTACAAGCGACTGCGCGAAGAAGCAGGCATCCATCGCTCCGCGTCCGCCCGATTTCAACCACGGCTGCACGATTTCCGTCATACCTTTGCCGTGGTCCGGCTTGTCACCTGGTATCGCGAAGGCAAGAACGTACAGCGCTTGCTGCCGCATTTGACCACCTATCTGGGGCACAGCAGGATTCAAGACACTGCACGCTATCTCTCGATGACGACAGAACTGCTCGAGCAAGCCAGCCTCTGTTTCGAACGCTATGCCCGCCCGGAGGTGCCCCGTGCCTGAACATCGACTGCTCGGCGTTTGGGTGCGGCGGTTTCTCCTGGAACACGTGGTAGCGGAACGCAACCTCTCCCGGAACACACAGCGCAGCTATCGTGACACGTTCGCGCTTCTGTTGCCGTTTGTCAGCACTCGCAAAAAGAGACCCATCGACCGACTGTATGTTGCTGATTTCTCCAGCGACATCCTCAGGTACTTTCTCGATCACCTGGAACGGGAGCGCAAGTGCTCGATCCGTTCCCGCAACCAGCGTCTGGCCGCCATCCACGCCTTCGCTCACTTCGTTGCCGACCATAGCCCAGAGGACGTTGCATGGTGCGCTGCGATTCGCTCCGTTCCTTTTAAGCGCTTTCACCGCAACGAACTCACCTACCTGGAAAAGCCGGAGATGGACGCCCTGCTTGCCGCTCCCGACTGCCGACTCGCGCTGGGCCGTCGCGATCATGCGTTGCTCCAGTTTCTGTACAACTCCGGCGCCCGCGCTTCGGAAGCAGCCGGCCTGCAGATCGAGAACCTCCATCTTCACAACAACGCCATCAGCCACGTCGAAATATGCGGCAAGGGCCGCAAAACCCGTCGTTGTCCCTTATGGCCGGCCACTGGCGCAGAACTGCTCCAGATCACGCGTAATCGCTCGCCCGATACGCCTGTGTTTCTGAATCACCGCGGCCAGGCTCTCACCCGGCACGGTATTCATCGCATTTTGCGCAAATATATTCCCAACGCCACAGCAGCTTGCCCGTCTCTCACGCGCAAACGCATTAGCCCGCACATCATTCGGCACACCACCGCCACGCACCTGCTCCGCGCCGGCGTAGACATCAACACCATCCGTGCCTGGCTCGGTCACGTTTCCATCGACACCACCAATATCTATGCCGAAGTCGATCTGGAACGTAAAGCACAGATGCTGAATCACACCAACGCCCTTTCCACGCCCGCTGTGTCCATGCGGCCATGGAAGAACAGCCCTTCTACAATGGCATTCCTCCGCTCACTCTGATTAATTTATGTTGCGTCAGCAGCGCCACACCGCCGCATCGTTGTTGGTCTCGACGCTGCTACGCAACATAAGTTCCAGCGCAACATAAGTGGCCCGCCTCATGGACCAAAGTCACGAATTCCTCTGCCTTCGACTGGCCCGGCAACAAAGCAATCTTTCCGCCGTAGCTGACGCCGAGAGCGGGCGCGATGTTCTCGGTGTATTCAAGGGTGATATTCTGCGAATCGAGAAACGCAATCAACCGGTCGCGGTGCTCGCCTACCTCGCCGGTGATGCTGTGATCGAACTCGGGCAGGTCCGCGCCTTCGGTCTGCGCCACATCGAAGACGTAGACGGCGCGGAAGCCGATCAGCATGGGCGCGGGCTTGGCCTCCCGTTTTGCGCTCTGTTCCGCCTCTGCCGCGTCCTTGCTGCGCCGGTGTCCGACCATCGGGGCGAGAATCTGGATGCCCTTCTCGCCACGCTTCACGAACCGGCCCAACTCCTTCCACGTCTGGAACCCGGCCACGCGCGTAGCCGTGGGGCGCTGCCGCGCAATGGCAAGAATGTTCCCGAAGGAATAGGAATGGAACCGCGCCATTGCCGCCAGATACGCGGCCAATGTTTCGCTCTTGCCGGCCTCAAGCTGCCGGATGAGATAATCCACGGCCTGCTTGATGAGCTGCTGTGTGGGGTTGTCTTTCTGGCTAGTGCGCTGCTGATAGGGCGATTCGCTCTGGCTCGCGAGCGCCGCATTTTTACTGTGCGGCGCGTTGTTGCTGGTGTTGCTGCCGGCGTAAGGCATGATGTTTGCTCTCCTGTGCTGCCCGCGTGGGGCGGATTTGAAGGAGGGCGTCTGCCTCAACCAAATTTTTTCCGTTGAGGGCCCCCGCTTCATGGCTCTAGCGGCGCAGCGGAGGCGCGGAGGGTTCGGTCAATGCCGCGCGTTCTCAAGCGCGTTCATCGCAGCGTGAGCGGAGAGCATTGACAGGTTCCGACCGCCTCTGCCATAAAGCCGCCTGAAGCGGGGGCACTTAACGAGGAAAGAAGTTTGGTCCCATTCCGAATTGCTTTGGCACGTCAGGGAGGGGCGTTGCGGGAAGGAACGGACCCGCTGAGGAGGGTGACGAAGGACGCCGGTACGAGCGGCGGCTGGAGGCAGGGAGGAGCCTTCCGCCCTCAAGGGAAAGCGGCATTACGGTTTCGCTTTTTCCCGACCCTGCTGGACGATGGAGCGTATCATAGTAAAGGGAGACGGGTATGAACGCCGCATCTTACGAGAGTATTCTTCACCTGGCAGGCTCGCTGAGCCGCGACGAGAAGCTGCGTCTAATCCGCGAATTGTCGGTATACGCGGAAGAAGGCAGAGCCGTAAACAAGGAACGGAGCGTACTCGAACTCGCCGGTCTCGGCGCTGAAATCTGGAACGGAATCGACGCGCAGGAGTATGTGCGTAGCGAACGGACTGCATGGAATGGCTGAGCCGTCTTTCCGGACAAACAGTGGGGTTGGACACGGCCTCGCTGATTTACTTCATCGAGCGTAATCCTCTTTACCACTCTCTGGTGGAACCCTTCTTTGCGGCGGTGGAACGCGGCGAGGTGCAAGTTGTCACTTCGAAGCTCACGTTGACTGAAGTCCTGGTCCATCCCTACCGTCACGGCAATCAGGCGTTGGCTCGGGAGTATTCCGAGATTCTCTTACACGCACGGAATGTCAATACGATTTCCCGTGTCGGCGGAGATTGCGGCGGAGGCGTCACGCCTTCGCGCGGCGCACGGCATCCGCACGCCCGACGCCATCCAATTGGCGACGGCGCAGGAAGGTCACGCAGGAGCTTTCCTGACGAACGATGAGGATCTGGATAAAGCTTCCGGGCTCCATGTGCTGGCATTGAAGCGGCTGCTTCGTAGCTTCTGAGTCGGCTTTCCCGACGAAGCCTCGTTTGGGTCTCCGGTTATCATGCTCGTCCCGCAAGTTTTCGATCGTGAAAGAAGTCATGGAACGCCTTGCAACCTTCAGAAAGCCAGCCCAGGTCCAGCGACTGGTGTCTTCGTGAACGCTACCGCGGTCTTTTCCAAACCCGGTTCGCAACCGGATTTTGACTCTTGCCGAAATCAAGCGCCGACACCTTGGAGACATCGCGGCTGAGACTTTCGGCAAGCGAAGCGGTGTCGTTAGTGAAGATTTGCGCATCGCGCGAGGCGCGCGAGACGGAGACGTAAGCGAAGCGTTGGTTGATGAGTTCGGGGTGAACATCGGTGTCCATATTCACCAGAACTCGCTCCGAGGTAAGTCCCTGCGAGCTGTGGGAGGTCACTGCGTAGCCGTGGTCGAAGTGCCGCATCTCATCGGCGCTGAACGTAATAGCTCTGTTTTTGCCGCCATCCATGAGAACTCTGATGTTCCGGTTTTCGTCGATCTGTTGAATCGTGCCGAGGTCACGGTTGGCGACGCCCAACTCACGATTCGGCGCGGTGAAACGTAGCCGATCCCCAACGGCAAAATCCCGCTCGATCTCGCGATAGGCGGAGATTCCGCGCAAGCGGGACGGGTCATATGTGATCTGTCGGCCGTCCGGCTGCTCGACGGTCAAGGAGTTTGCTTTGGGATCGGTCGAGACCACCCGCGCGTAGCTGCGCGGCTCGATGCCGATAGCCTTACTGCCGCGCTGGTAATGGAGCACATCGCCAGCTTCGTAGCGGGCAGCCCAAGCACGGTCGGCACCGGTCATATCGGAGCGCGGCGTGAGCACGCGCATGGAGTGATTCTCGGACTCGACGATGCCGCGCGCCTGTAGTTCTCTGCGTACTGCCCGGTTGATCTCGCGGCGTGAGGCATTGTCGGGGGAGACGATGATGGTGCTGTCGGGATTGTCGGCGTAGTTGCGTGCAATCGAGGCGATGCGCTTTTGTGGGTCGGCGATCTCCGTGACTCGGCCCTGCTGTTCGAGAAGCGCGATGCCTTCGGCCACCTCGCCGCGCGACAGATGTTCGACGGCGCGCAGCAGTTCTGGGTCTTTCTGGCGCACGATCTGATCGAGCTTGGAGGTCTTCATCCCGGCATTGACCAACTGCTCGAAGGGCTTTCCGGCTTCCACGCCCTGGTGCTGGCGGGTATCGCCGATGAATAGAACTCGGTCACCTGAATCGAGCTTCAAAAGGAAATCGCGCACCTGCTTGGTGCTGGCAAGACTCGACTCATCGACCATGTAAAGATGGCGCTCCGGTGCCGGCTGTTTGGATCGGGCAAGAAAGCCTTGCAGCGTGTCGGCGGAGATCCCCGCATCGCGTAGCTGGTGCGCGGCGCGCGAAGTCGGGGCGAGGCCCTCGACGATATACCCACGCTGCTCGGCCGCCTCCCGCACGGTTTTCAGGGCGGTTGTCTTCCCAACACCGGCGCTCCCCTGAAGACCTTGCACGACATCGCGCGAGGTCAGAATCTCCTCGGCGGCCATGCGTTGAGGGGGATTGAGATGGGGATATTGGGCGGTGTGCGCCACGGCCTGCTGAACCGGCATGATCTGTTCGGTGCGGCCCTGCCCCTGCCGCATTCGCCGCAAGACTTCCTTCTCAGCCTGAATCGTCTCCGCTGTCGTGAACTGCCGGGCGGTATCGTGTTTCTGTCCCGATATAAGTTGGAACTCGCCGGAGGCCAGACGCGCTTCCACGTTGGCACGCACCTGGCCGAAAGTCGTTTCGCCCATGCCACGCCGCAGCGCATCGCGGAAAAGAGCGCGTTCGTCGGTAACGGCTTCGCGCTCGAAGCTTCGTTCGCGGGCAAAGCTCACGGCCTCCCGCGCAGCCCGTTGCGTTTCCTGAGGAACGTGTTCCATTGTCTTTTCGCGGCTGCGCTGCCGCCCCTGGGCCACGATACGATCGGGCTGATTGCCGAACTCGGCGGCAAGGCGGCGATGCGCCGCAAGGACTTCGGCGGGCGATTGAATCTGCTTCTTGTCGCGGGTTGCGTGCGCGGAAATCTCCGCGGCCTCATAGCCAGCGAACCCATTCTGTCGCATGTGTTCGAGGATCTGGGTCTGGCGCTGACTGGAGGCGTCTAAATATTCCTGCGAGTACCCCTTGATCTCTGGAGCGCCGCTTCTGCCCGGCTCAATCTCATAGCCCAGCTCCCGCAATCGGAAGGTTAACTCCGATTGATAGACGGCGGTGGCAAACTGCTGCGACTCGAAGAATGCGCGCTCCTGCAGAGCGCGTGTGGTTCCATCCGCACGCTCGGTGACATTGAAGATGACGGCATGGGTGTGAAGCTGAGGCGCCGCGTAGCCATCTACCGGCCGCGCCGTATCGTGTTCGAACTTGGCAACGATGAATTCCCCGGTAGAATCGGCGGCCCGGTTGCCGCCCATGCGAGCCTGGGTATATCTTTCCAGCTCGTTCAAAGCAACGCCTACCGCTTCCCGGTGGGCCGAGCGAACGCGATCATCGCCGCCGACCAGCGCGGTCAGCGATATGGACTTAGGTGCGCTGAAGGTGGCGTCCCATCCGGCACGGTGTTCGACAGACTTCACCGTCTTTCCGTCCGTGCCCTGATACTCGAAGGACTGGCGATGCTGCACAAGCTGCTGGCCGGTACTTGGGTGCTGGCCTTCCGTGAGCCGATGAAACTGCTCGGCTCCGACGGCACCCGTGAGACCATATTTCGCGGCAAGCCCGCCTTGCCATTGCCCTTGTACGGATTGCCCTTGGCTCCAATAACTCTGATCCGGCGACGTGAATTCCTGGCAATGATAGTTTCCGAGCTTGCCTGCCGAGAGTGCTTTCGAGATTTTCAGCATGGTTCAGTCTCCCAACGAAAATCCGCTCTGGACAGATTCGGCATCTTCTTCGGTTATCTCAGGCTCGGCTGGTTTCTTCGCCAGTGTTTTTGGATCAAAACCGAGGTCGTCGTCTTCCAGAGGACGCGCTACAAAAGCCGGCTGCGTCACTGGAATGTCATAGTACGCGAAGGAGAAGGGTGCAACGTAATTGCCGAGTTTCAGGAAGGCATGACGGTCGGGAAGGCCGGAGATTTCTGAGTCTAAAACCAACGGCTCAACCTGGCGCTCCAGCGTAAAGTTCTTTCCCATGCGGCTGCCATCAAAATAGGTCTGCCGTATCCGCTCAATCTCGACTTTGCCGATGGCGCTCGATACCCATTCGGCCGCCTTGGGCTCCGTGGTTTTGAGGAAGATTTTTGTGGCTGGCTGCGACAACATGACTTCGGCCATATGACCGTAAATGGTTTCGAGCTGGGCCTTACCCTGGAAGCCTAGTACGATCGGATTTTTCGATTTCCGATTTTCTGTGATGGCCGTATGGAGTTGTGGCAGACGTTGCAGGCTGGCCAGCTCGTCCAATACGAACCAAGCCGGATGCTGGCCTTCTTTCGGTTCGTTCAGGAGACGCAACACCAACAAATCGATCCACAGGCTATGCAGTGGACGCAGCGCCTCACGCTCGCTGGGCTTCGATGTGAGAAAGATCCAGCCGCGCCGATTCTCGGCCCACTCGGTTGCGCTCCAATGATGTTCCGTCTTGTCTTTTCGTGGCAGCATTCGCAGGCTGTCGGCGATCAGTCCGAGCGAAGCCAGGACGCCGTTGCGCTGCTGCTGGGCACCCTTGGCGATCATGGTTGCCATCTCGGTATTATGGACGCGGCGGTCGATCTCATCGGGGTTTGCCATCCATGCGACAAGCTCCTGGGGTGTCGGCCCAAAGGTCAGCAGATGGGCAAAGATTTTCTGCGGCGTTTCCGTGAAAAACTCACCTTTCTTCTCCGTTGTCGGCTGGTATAAAGATGCGGCGATGGCTTTGGTCTCGGCCCTGCGCCGCAACTCCTCGGATGGCCCCCAGTAGGGACAACGGGCATCGAGAGGATTCAAGATAATATCGCCCCGCGCACTGTCGTAAAATCGCTGGACAGACTCGCAGGCTGGATCGTAGACGATGGCCGACTGCCCCCGCTCTTTAATTTGCAGAAGTAGCTGCATGATGAGCCGCGTCTTGCCGGCCCCCGTGTCGCCCATCAGCTCGATGTGCTGTCCTTCGGACTGCCGCGGGATGCGCATGAGTTGCTTGGATTCGAGGGTTTTGAAGCCCACGCCGTCGCCCTTCACGGCACGATTGAAAGCTTTCGGCGTGACGCGCATCGGCCCCTTGAGCAGGCGTCCATACTTCATCTCTTTGAATCGTTCCACGTCCGTGGGGGCCGAAAACGTAAGCAGGATCAGAAGCACACCGAGGCCGGCCAACAGCGGCCAGCGGAAAAGTTCGATTGCGGAGTGTCCGTGATAAACGAACTGTGCAAGATAGGCATGAAGGAGTCGATTCCGATAGCTCACTTTCCTATTTCGATAGAGGTACACCAAACCAGCGGCGCGTGCGCTAGCGGACAGTTGAAGCGGCAATGTCCGCCCGAAAGCTTGGGGCGTGACGCCTGGTTCCACGTCGGCCGCAACGGCGGGCCGCGCATGAAGATGACTGTCTGATACCGAGACAAGCTGGTATTGATCGACCTGCCGGAATCCGGCCGCCGCGCCCGTCTGAAGATAGGGCCAGAGATCGAATCGTTCGAGCGGGGGCATCAGAGAGACGATATAGATGCGCAGAAAAACGATGGTCAGGAGCAGAGCCAGGGTGATGGCCGCATAGCTATAAACGGGAGCCAGCGGCGGCGTGACAACCGTTTCCCTACGTCCCCAATGAATTCCATTCATGGCTGTTCCGTATTCCTTTCCGCATAGCTGGCGAGTGTGTCTTCCGCCACTTTGCGTTTGTTTGTTTTTATATACCGGAGCATCTCCTTGAACTGCTCAGCCGTCATCTGCTCGCCGCGTAAGAGCGGTTCGAGCGTATTGATGAAGAGCAATCGAAGAGCCTGAACTTCAATAAAAAGTGCGGTATTCTCGTCCTCTCTGCGCTGTTCACGGACGGCAGCAAGCAGAGCCTCGCGCGCCCACTCGCTGAGAAGTTGTCCGCGGCTTGCCGCCTTCTTTGCGAGGGTCTTTGCTTCCGCGTCGGTGAACTTACCTCCGACCGTGATCCGGCGGACAATACTGCGTCTGCGGCCCGCAGTTTTCGTGTCTGTGAGTTCTGGGACCATATTCATCCTCATCGCGGTCATTAGCGCCGTTTGATCGGAACTATCTGTGTTCGCATCGTTTATGCGCCCAGCGCCAATGACTGCTAGTAAGCGCCAAGCACCACCCTATGAGGGATGGAGTATCGAGATTCCTCCGGTGCGAAGCGCCGTCGTGACATTGCACCGCTCTCGTTGGGGGATCATGCCCTTGATCCCGCCATGGATACCGCTGAAGCGCTGCCGTTGACAGCACCGTTTGCAGCCTTCGGAGGCTGATCGGTGGGCTCAGCAACGGGCGCTCGACGGACACGCAACGTCGGGGTGATCCTCTGCGCTTCAGCCGACTTCAGGAACTCCTGAAAGTCGCGGTCTTTGGAGAAGACATAGGCAAGCGCCTGTTCCACGACTTCATCGGCAGAAGCGTGGATGAACGCGGCATACTGATCGACCTGTGCGGCGGTTGTATCCGTCAGCCGAATGGAGGCGCTGAGGTGGCGGGTTTGGATGACTTCGAGCAGGGGCATTTCTTTTCTCCTTGTCGATGGAATTAGGCCGCTTTTCGACGGGCAATCATACGCTGTGCAGTCTCCGCGATCTCCCGCGCACGAGCGGAGCAAAGTGCTCCGGGAAGCTCGAAGCGGCGGCGGACTTCGAGCATGGTGACGACGTCGTGGATGCGGATGCCTTCGGCGAGCCAAAGGCGGGCCGAGGCCATATCGACTGTGCGTTGGGCGTAATATCGTGGATCGGGCTTATCGGAGCGGCGCGAAGCCAACTCCTGGGTGAGCTTTCCGGCGTCTCGTCCGTGGGAAAGTTCGTTCAGAATCCAAGCCCAATCCTCTTCCGAGTGAGAATGTTTCTGTGCCGGCGATTTCCGTGCGTTCCCGCGCAGCGGCAGCACGCAAGCACCGGCAACTTCGTCAAGCCGGAAGTCGGAGGGCACATAGGTCGCATCAGCCGGGTATTCGACCGTGACAAGATACGCGGGAGAATACTTCCGGTTGAAGAAGCCGGGCAGGCGCAGAACCCGGTTGCGGTCCGTGCAAGCGGGATCGCCGCCGAAGGAATTGGCAAGCAGCTTGAGCGTCTGCTCCTGACAGTCGAAGTCGAAGCCGGCCACTCGCCAGAGGACTTGATACTTGCCGAGCGATGTCGAGAGTATCGCAGTCGGTGCAGGGACGGCATTGGAGGCCCGGAGCGTAGCGAGACGGGCGTCGCCCTCCGTGTCGATGTCCAAATATAGTTGGCGAACGGAAGCGATGCTTTCCTTGGTGCGTTTACGGCTACCGGGGCAAAGCGGATTGGCCGAGATATAGATATTCGCACCATCATCATTTTCGTAGGTCAGCCATGCAAGGTAACGCGGCGCGAGAACTTGTTCGAGTCTGGTCACGCGCTGCTGCGGCCGGGACGCATCCCCCCGGCGCAGCAGCAACGCAATCGTTTCGCTGGAGGCGAAACTGCGGGTGAGAAAAGTGGAGGCGACTTGATTCATGTATGTACCTTGGGAAAGCGCAATTCCACGGCCATTAGCAAGCGAGAAGCCCGACCATCGGCCGGGCTCTCACCGTGAAGGGGAAGGAGCCTATTCGGCTCCAACTTCCAAGGGAATCTCTTCGTCGATCTCTTCCTCCGCGGCGGCCTTTTCCGCGCGGTCTAGCTTGAGGATGGAGCTGACGCGAATACTATCGGTGCGCACCGGCTTCTTCGCCTTCTTGGGCGTGTACTCGGTGTGGCGAATCTCGCCCTCGACCTGTACGTGCGCGCCCTTCTTGAGCGTGGCCGCAAACTCGCCGAACTTGCCGAAGACGATGCAGCGATGCCATTCGGTGCGCGAGATGTACTCGCCGGATTCTTTGTCCTTGTAGGAGGACTTGGTGGCGAGCGAGAAGGTGGTGAATTTCTGGTCGTTCTTGCCGGTGCGAATTTCGGCGTCGCCGCCCAGATAGCCCATGAGGGTTGCTTTGT
>CAVUXX010000008.1:0-29495 GCA_963745555.1 uncultured Acidobacteriaceae bacterium
GTAATTGAAAGGTTCACCGGACGCTTACCGAGATAGTGATCAATGCGAAAGATTTCCCATTCGGGGAAGACGCAATGAAGAATCCGGTTGAGTTCCTGCGCCGAGGAAAGGTCATGGCCGAAGGGCTTCTCTACAACGACGCGAGCGCCCTGGGCGGATCCTGATTTTGCTAATTGCTGCACCACTGTCTCAAAAAGAAGAGGAGGGATGGCCAGGTAATGCGCCGGTCGTTCCGTCCCATCAAGTTCTTTGTGGATTGCCTGGAACGTGAGGGGGTCGTTGTAGTCACCGTCGACATAACGAAGCAAGCGGCATAGCTTGTCGAAAGCCGCAGCATCGATTCCGCCGTGCTTTTCAACGCTGTCGTGCGCCCTTTGGCGGAGTTGCTCGAGGTTCCAACCGGCCTTGGCCACGCCGATCACAGGCACGTCTAGGTTCCCTCGTTTGACCATGGCCTGGAGCGCCGGAAAGATCTTCTTGTAGGCCAGATCGCCGGTCGCGCCAAAGAAAACTAGAGCGTCCGATTTGGATTTGCTCATGAAGGATCTCCTGTTGTCCCGGCGACCTCATTTGCTGGCTGGTTTTTCCAGGTGACCGCCAAAGCCGAAACGCATGGCAGAGAGCAGTTTGTCCTGATAATCCGCTTCCCCGCGCGAGGTGAAACGCTGATAAAGCGCAGTGGAGAGAACGGGCACCGGTACGGCTTCGTCGATTGCCGCCTTCATCGTCCACCGCCCTTCGCCGGAATCCGAAACACGCCCTGCGTACTGGGAGAGAGTGGGATCTTTTGCCAGGCCGGCCGCCGCAAGATCGAGCAGCCACGACGCAACAACGCTACCCCGCCGCCAAACCTCGGCGATGTCACGCAGATCGAGATCATATTGGTAGTGCTCGGGGTCGCGCAGTGGCGTGGTCTCCGCGTCAACCGCATCCCGCTGCTTTCCCACGTTGGCTGAGCGCAGGATGCCAAAACCTTCGGCATAGGCAGCCATGATGCCGTACTCGACTCCGTTGTGGACCATTTTGACAAAATGGCCGGCGCCGTTTGGACCGCAATGCAGATACCCCTCTTCGGCAGTGCCGCCAAGGTTTTCGCGCCCCGCCGTACGCGGAATGTCGCCTCTTCCTGGCGCGAGCGTCGAGAAGATCGGATCCAGGTGCTTTACGATCTCATTTTCGCCGCCAATCATCATGCAATAGCCGCGCTCCAGGCCCCACACGCCCCCGCTCGTCCCAACGTCCAGGTAGTGGATTTTCTTAGCTGCCAACGCTTTGGCGCGCTGCATATCGTCCACGTAATAGGAATTGCCACCGTCGATCAGGATGTCTTCCGCTTCGAGATCGGGCAGTAATTCCGCGATCGTTTGGTCGACCACTGCTGCCGGGACCATCAGCCATATCGCACGCGGCTTCGAGAGCTTCGACACAAAGTCATGGAGGGATGAACTTCCCTCAGCCTTGTCCTGGACCAGTTCGCCTACTGCCTTCGGAGACATGTCGAAGACCACGCATTGATGGCCTCCTCTGATGAGCCGCCTCACCATGTTTGCGCCCATCCGTCCGAGACCCACCATTCCAAGTTGCATAGATCGCCCCCTTCTCGATGTCGTCAGTCTGTTCCCTGCCCTGAGTTATTTTTAACCGATGCTGCCCCTTACCCGGTGCATTGCGGAAGCCACCTTCGTATTGCTGTCGCCGAGGTCCGGGCTGTCAGAACAGTCCAATACGCCCCAGCACGAAGTGAGCCGTGTTCGTATCGATGCACCGAACAGCCTACACGTCGCATGTTTCATGTGTTCATGATGCTACAAAGGTATCGATCAATACCTTCGTCCAATGGATTGGGCTCTTCTCTTCTGGCCAAATCGCAACTGTGCAATGAGATGTCACGACGAGAGACGTGCGAGCAAACGGTCTAATGAATAGCAGTTAACTATGGCCGAACTTGATCAGGCAAGAGGATGCTGCGAACGGGAAGAGCACCGAAATCCAGTCGCGTCGCCGACCGTTCATGAATAGCCCTGGAGTTCCATACACGCCACCCCGGGCGCCACCCACGAAATCGGTATAACTTTCTTTGGAGTAGCCCATGCCGAATCTTCTGTCCGTCAATGTGGGTGTTCCACGTGAAATCGCGTGGCAAGGTAAAGTCGTGCGCACCGCGGTCTGGAAACGCGCTGTCTCCGGGCGCGTCTTTGCTCGACGGCTCAATCTGGACGGCGATGGCCAAGGCGATCTCAAGGGCCACGGCGGTGAACATCGTGCCGTTATGATTTATCAACTCGAAGCCTACCGGCATTGGGAGCGCGAACTCGGCCGAAATGACTTCGTGTATGGACAGTTTGGGGAGAACTTCACCGTCGAAGGGCTGCCGGACGACGAGGTGTGCATTGGGGACCGATACAGGATCGGTACCGCGGTCTTTGAAGTGACGCAACCCCGCGTCACCTGCTATCGCCTCGGAATTCGAATGGACAATCCTCAAATGGCGGCTCTGCTTGTTTCCCATCACAGGCCAGGGTTCTATTGCCGTGTCATCACGGAAGGCGAAGTTGGTGCTGGAGACGAGATTCAGAAGATCGCGGAAGGACCCGGCAGGATCTCTGTCGCTGAAATTGATTCTCTGCTCTACACGGCGAACCATGATCTCAACCGCATAGCGATTGCCAGCCGCATCCCGGCCCTGAGCCCGGGATGGAAGAGCTCATTCAATGGCTTTCTCCAGGCAGACAAGAATGGAATCCACAATGGCAATCCTGGGCTCACACCATCCATTTCGTCTCCGCCCGCATGGAACGGTTTCCGGTGGGTGAGAGTCGCTGAAGTGCATCGGGAGACCCAGGAGGTCGTGTCTTTTGTTTTGGCGGACATTGACGGATCGCCGCTCCCGCGCGCGCTTTCCGGACAATATCTCGTGCTGCGCTGTATGCCTGATAAAAACTCACAGCCTGTCGTGCGCAGCTATTCCATTTCGGGGGCTTCTGATTCGGGCGCCTGGCGAATCAGCGTGAAGCGCGGAACAGGCCCAGGCAGTCAACATCTTGTCGACGCAACGCAGGTCGGCGACAAGTTGGAGGTCAGCGCTCCGCGCGGCGAATTCATTTTGCGGGCTGGTGGGAAACCCGTCGTCCTGTTGAGCGCCGGAATTGGCGTCACCCCGGTTCTTTCGATGCTGCATTCTCTCGCATCTGGCCGCACAGAATCTCCCCGGTGGGTGTGGTGGATCCACGCTGCGCGCAATGCGGCAGAGCACGTCCTGGCCCAGGAGGCCCGGCAGCTACTGGCCGCTATTCCAGGGAGTCATTCAGCAATCGCGTACAGCAAACCACACCCGACTGACCAGCCTGGCAACGACTTCGACATGCGAGGACACTGGGACCTCTCAAAGTTGGAGAAACTTGCGATTCCCGTTGACGCTGACTATTACGTGTGTGGACCGACCGCCTTCCTGAGGGATATGAACCGCGATCTCGTTTCTTTAGGGGTGCCACAAGATGCGATCCATCACGAAGTATTCGGACCCGCGGAAAGCATTCAGCCGGGTGTGACGAACGCAGAAGTAAAGCCCCCGCATGCCCCGGTTCCCCCTGGAACCGGGCCCATCGTGTCATTTACGCGAAGCGGTATAGCTGTGCCATGGGACATCCGATTCAAAAGCCTGCTCGAACTAGCCGAGGCATGCGACGTCCCGGTGAGGTGGGCCTGCAGGACAGGCGTGTGTCACACATGCGAGAGCGGCATTCTGGGTGGGCGGCTGCGATACGCGCCGGAGCCATTGGATCAACCGGCGCCGGGCAACGCCTTGATCTGCTGCTCGACACCTGAATCGCCAGTCGAGTTAGATCTATAGCCCCCACAATCTCGATGCCATTCAACGTGATAGCAGGAGAGTCGCCCCCCAATCAGACCCTGCGCGACCGTCTCCAGTCAATGCTCCAAAACAGCCTCACACCGAGACCGTTGTTGAGGTTCCACGCAATCGGACGTTGCCGGGAGCGGCTTTTAATAACCCCCTTAAAACCAACGTCCTTACGATTTTTCATGTGAATGCTGCCGAGTTCCAGCGTATTATGAACTTCGCGCGCGACGATGCTCCCCTGCTCTGGTCGCGTATCGCACCGCAATTGATCGGCTCTTCGGCTCTATCGGCCCTCCTGCACTACTTCTCTGTCTTGATTCGCTAAGGAGTTGTAAATGACGAGGACTACGTCGGCCATTCCGCTCGCGCATTCCCAGTTGCGCATGCCACCACGGAAAGTTAGGTGGCGGCAATGTCATCGACATTTTGAGGACTCCTCCTACGGTCATCACCGGCGGAATCCGTCAGCAGAATCCTTTGTTTGTTTTGCCAGGCGAGTCCCTTCGAGTATTTCGCCAACGGCCAGCAGCTTGCTTGGAGTAGTTCGTATGCAGAGGTTGAGAAATGGACGCGCAACCCAAAGATCTTGCAGAGGAAGTCAAATACCTTAAGCGCTGCGTTAATGAACTGAGCAGCCTCCTCACTCTTCCAGCCATGTGGAAGGTTGGAGAGCCATCCCAGATTGTTCATGCCACAATCGACGATTTGCTGCGTATGCTCTCGCTGGATCTCGTGTACGTGCGGTTGAATGAAACGGGTGCTCAGGCGCCGATTGAGGCGGTTCGATTCGCTCAATCGCAAAAGCAAACAGCCCCGCCGTACGAGATTAACGGCGCGCTCAGACAGTGGCTGGGGGTCGCTCCCCAGGAACGGCCTCCACTCCTGCGGACCCCCTTGGGGGACCGAGTCATTTCGATTGTGCCCCTGGGACTAGGGCTGCAAAGTGAATTGGGACTAATCGCTGCCGGGTCAGAGCGCGCTGATTTTCCGCAGGAGATCGAAAGACTCATTCTGAGCATAATGGCAAATCAGGCGTCCCTCGGGTTGCTGGAAGCACGTCTCCGGAGCGAACAGGAACGGGTTGCGAGCGAACTCGATCGAAGCATCGCGCAACGAGCTACAAAGCTCGCCGTGGCCAATAGAGAGCTTCGAAAGGAGATTGCCGACCGCGAGCGCGCTGGGGAAGATCAGAGAAGGGAGGAAGCGCAGCATCGCGTGATTATCGAAGCAGCCAACGACGTAGTCGTCAGCATGGACGAAAGGGGCGTGATCCTCCTCGCGAATCCCGCTACGAGGCGCATTTTCGGCTACGACCCGGGCGAACTTGTCGGTAGACCTATGACAGTACTCATGCCAGACACAATGCGGAAACTGCACGAAAACGGATTCAAACGATATTTGGCCACCGGTAAGCGGCACCTCAACTGGCAAGGCGTCGAAGTGACCGCTCTGCGCAAGGATGGCCACGAATTCCCGGTGGAAGTCTCGTTTGGGGAGTTCACAAGCGATGGGCACAAAGTCTTTATTGGCTTCATCCGCGATATCAGTGAACGAAGACAAACAGAGGATCGGCTTCGCGCGAGCGAGCGTGACCTGCAATTCGCGCAAGCGGAGCTGGCGCGGGTCTCCAGACTCACAACGATGGGCGAACTCGCAGCGTCGATATCGCATGAGGTCAATCAACCTCTAACCGCGGTGATCAATAACGGCAGCGCGTGCCTGAGGCTGCTCGCCAATCGCAGTCTGGAACCTGATGTCCTGCGTGGCGCTCTCGAGGGAATCGTCGCCGATGGCACCCGCGCAAGTGCCGTTTTAGCAAGGATCCGCGCATTCATAAAAAAAGAACCAGCTGAGAAAAATCCCCTGGACATCAATGAAGTGATTCAGGATGTGCTGGTCCTGGCTGACCGTGAGCTTTATGAAAATCAAGTCCTGGTTGACCGCCAATTAACAACAAAACTCCCGTATGTGTTGGCCGATCGCGTTCAGCTGCAGCAGGTTGTGCTGAACTTGATCATGAACGGGATTGAAGCCCTCAATGCGGTGACGGATCGACCTCGTTTCCTCTGGGTGCAATCCCGGATCGCCGACTCTGGCGAAGTCCTCGTTGCGGTAAGCGACTCCGGCACTGGCCTTGAATTAGAGATGGATCGCGTCTTCGCTCCCTTCTTTACAACGAAAGCGGCGGGCATGGGAATGGGTCTATCTATCAGCCGCTCACTTGTTGAAGGTCACGGCGGTCGGCTTTGGGCCGCTCCCAATACTCCGCACGGCGCGGTATTTTCGTTCACGCTGCCCGCAGCCGCAGGGAGCCCCTCATGATGGGTGCTTCGGTTGTTTTCGTCGTCGATGACGATGCGTCCGTACGTTCTTCGCTGAAGTTCCTTTTGAGCACCGTGGGCCTGCACGTTGAAACTTTCGACTCGGCGGATACCTTCCTGCGTAAGAATTTGCCAGATCTGCCCAGCTGCCTTGTGCTCGACGTCAGGCTGCCTGGATTGAGCGGCCTCGATTTTCAACGCGAGCTGGCAGTGAGGAAAACTAGTATTCCGATAGTCTTTCTCACGGGCCACGGCGATATTCCGATGAGTGTTCGCGCCATGAAGGCCGGTGCCGTCGAGTTTCTGACCAAGCCATTCCGTGATCAGGATCTTCTGGATGCTGTCCGCGTCGCACTGGAACGCGATCATGCCAGACGTGAACAGGAAAAGGAGGTAAAGATCCTCCAGGAACGGTTCGACTCGCTGACTCCGCGCGAGCGGGACGTGATCTCCATGGTCGTCTCGGGCATGCTCAATAAGCAGATTGCGGATCAGCTTGGGACGGCCGAGAGCACCGTAAAGGTGCAGCGCAGCCGGGCGCTGGAGAAAATGCACGCGGAGTCTCTTGTCGACCTGGTGAGAATGATCGAGAAGCTTAAGGGGCCCCTCAGGGAGACTCCAATAAGCTAAAGCTTATTCTCATACTGCTTTTTGAGACGCTCGATATCCCAACATCCAATAGATTCTTGTGCCCGTCTGGACTAGCTTAGCCATCAGTACGGAGTTGGAAGTGACAAAGAATCTAATCTCGGTCGTTGACGACGATGAGGGCATCCGCAGAACCACGACATTTCTCATCGAGTCTTTCGGCTTTCAAGCTGCGGCCTTTGAATCCGCCGAAGGCTTCCTGAAATCTGTCCAATTGCACGATACTTCATGTCTGCTGGTTGACATTCAAATGCCGGGCATGAGCGGGCTCCAGCTCCAAAGAGAGTTGACTGTTGCAGGTTGCGGGATTCCTGTCATTTTCATCACTGCATACGTCAACACATACGCCCGTCAGCAAGCGATACAAGCCGGTGCAGTTGCATTCCTGAGCAAGCCTTTTACCGACGTGCAATTGCACCAAACCATTCGTTCAGCCTTACGTTACGACGACCAAAGTACAAAGTCACCGGGCTGATCGATCTCCACGCTGAGCTTCAGCAACCCCCATGCTCCACCTGAAGGCTAGCGCATCTTCTCTCCCCACGCACGTCCAGCACTACGCGACGGGCGGGCCAGAGTTAACTTCGGAATATGGGCCGGGAACTATCGCTGGACGCGGTCAGGGACGAGCGATCCCGCGACGTATGAGGTTCGCTCGTCCAAAATCTGGCTTGAGAATAGGTTGGTTACGTCGCTGGTCGGCTTTGCCCCTCCAGATCGCCAGACTGCAGTTTCCGAATTTAACCGGGACAACGCCGAGGTAATCGTCATGGACCTCTCAGAGTACATAGTCGAACCGCTCCGGAAAGATGAGGAGTTCACCTTGTTTCGTGGCCAGCACCGGGATCCCGGCCACGCTGCACGATCCTCCATTCTTCTCATGGCGCCCTTGTCGTCTCACTCCGCGCCTTCCCGCCCCAGGCACGTCGAACACGAACGTTCCCGCAACTCCGAAGATATGGCATGGGGCGTTCGTCCTATTGGGGTGGTTCAATACGACGGGCAGCCGGTGCTTGTTCTTGAGAACTCGGGAAGCGAGCCTCTCGATGCGCTGATCCGACGACCGATGAAAACTGGGCCGTTCCTGCGAATCGCATTGGTGAAGGCCTTCGAAGAGATCAAGCGCTTGAATGACCGCCTCGAGAGCGAGAACGCAATCCTTCGTGAGCGAGTCGATCGTCCGAGTGATTCCGCCCTGGAAATCAAGCGCCTCCAGCGCTGCATGAATGATCTGATCGGCCTGCTGGGGCTCCCTGCTGCGTGGAAAGGTCGCGAACCGGGTGAGATTCTACCCACCCTCGTGGACTCGCTCATGGGAATGCTCTCCCTCGACTTCTTGTATGCGCGCGTCACAGTGGATGCCGACCAGAAGCCGCTTGAGGTGCTCAGGGTTGGGCCGTCGAACAGGGCGGATGAGGTCGCTCACTTTCTTGATGATTGGCTCGGTGAACACCAGATCAATCAACCTTCACAAGGACTCCGCAAAATTGGAGACCAGGAGGTTTCGATTTTCCCCATGCGCATGGGCGTAGAAGGCGACCTCGGCTTCATTGTCGCGGGGTCACAGAGGCTGGGCTTTCCAGAGCAGACCGAGAAACTAGTTCTCGGCGTTGCCGCAAATCAAACAGCCGTCGTCCTGCAGCAAGCGCTGCTCCTGAGTGAGCAGACGCGGATCGCAGGCGAACTCGATCGCCTGGTTGCGGAACGAACCAGGGAGCTTGCCGAAACCAACGCAGAACTGCAACTCCAGGTTGGGCTGCTGCAGCATCTTCCTGTATCCGCGTGGACGCTCAAGCCTGATGGGACGCCGGATTTCGTGAATCAGGTTTGGCTTAATTTTTCCGGTCAGACCCACGATTTCGTGCGGTCGCATCCCGAAGCCTGGATGACCGCGGTCCACCCTGATCATCGCGAAGCAGCATCGAAGGCCCTCTGGGAAGGAGTGCGCTCGGGGCAGAGTTTTGCGTTCGAAACCAGGTCTCTCCGCGCTAAGGATGGGACCTGGCGCTGGCATCTACAGCAAGCGGTGGTCTTGCGCGACGCGGAAGGAAAAGTCCTCAAATTCGTCGGCACCACCACCGACATCGACGATCAGAAACGTGCCGAAGAGGAGCTGCGAGCAAGTGAAGTCAAACTGCGGCGGGTCATTGACACGATTCCCACTCTAGCCTGGTGCAATCTGCCCGACGGTCCAAACGAGTTCCTCAGCCAGAGCTGGCATCAGTACACAGGTCTCTCTCCTGAAGAAGCACACGGCTGGGGTTGGCAAGCTGCGTTCCATCCGGAGGACTTGCCGCCATTAATGAAAGCGTGGCAGCAGTTGTTGATATCTAAGGAATCGGGCGAGATCGAGGCACGTCTTCGCCGCCACGATGGAGAGTTTCGCTGGTTTCTCATCCGCGTCTCTCCATTCTGCGACGAAACCGGCACGATTTTGCGATGGTACGGGACCAGCACGGATATACATGATCGCAAGCTGGCGGATGAAGCGCTAAGGGCGAGCGAAAACAATTTCCGTCAGATTGTTGATAGCATTCCGGGGCTGGTGTGCACCATGAGCGCGACCGGTGAAATTGAACACCTCAACCGTCAACTCCTGGAATACTTTGGTAAGACCCCTGGGGAACTCAAGGGTTGGAGGTTGACCGATGCCGTCCATCCGGATGACCTTCCGGAAGTGTTCAAAGCATTTACATATTCGGTCACAACCGGAACTCCCTATGACATTGAGCATCGTTGCCGACGGGCCGATGGTGTCTATCGCTGGTTCCAGGTCCGCGCCCGTGCCGTGCATGATACCGACGACAGGATCCACGGCTGGTATGTGCTGCTGACTGACATTGAAGATCGCAAGCGCGCCGAGGAGGCCCTGCGAGCGAGCGAGAGCGATCTTCGACAAGTCCTCGACAATATTCCCGGTCTCGTGAATACCTTAAGCCCGGCCGGCCAAATCGAACTTGCCAATCAACCACTCATGGAGTACTTCGGCATGACAGTAGAGGAATTGAATGCCTGGGGAACCAACGGTGCGGTCCATCCAGATGACCTTGCCCGCGTGACCGCCGGCTTCTCGAACTCGATGATAACGGGAACTCCGTATAACAGCGAAAACCGCTATCGCGGGGCCGATGGTGTATATCGGTGGTTTCAGGTTCGCACCCTTCCATCGCGAAACAGAGAAGGCAGAATCACGCGCTGGTATTGCCTCAATACTGATATTGAGGACCGGAAGCGCGCTGAGGATGAACTCAAGCGGAGCGAAGCACAATACCGGGTTGTGATTGAAACAGCCGGCGACGCGGTAGTCAGTATCGACGAAAGCGGCGCAATCATTCTCGCGAACCCGGCAACGAAGCGGATATTCGGATACAACCAGGCAGATCTCATCGGTAAACATCTCTCGACTCTTATGCCGGGAGCCATGCGCGAAATCCAGGAAACGGGTTTCACACGGCATCTGGAAACCAGCGCGAGAACTCTAAACTCGCATGGGATTGAGATGACGGCGCTCCGTGCTAACGGTGAAGAATTTCCGGCGGAAGTCTCCTTTGGAGCGATGACTTCAGGCGAACAGAGGATATTTACCGGATTCATCCGGGATATCTCCGACGCGAAGCGCGCTGAGGAGGCGATCCTGGCAAGCGAGCGAAATCTTAGCCTCACGATTGATACCATGCCTGTACTTGCATGGTCCGCGCGACCGGACGGCGGCCTCTACTTTGTTAATCAGCCCTGGTTGGTCTATACCGGCCTGTCGCCCCGTGCGGCAGAGGGGTGGGGATGGACCGCGACGATACATCCCGACGATGTTGAGCGGCTAACCGAGTATTGGCTATCTGCTCTCGCGGCCGGACAGCCGGGCGAGATTGAGGTACGCCAGAGAAGATTCGATGGTGAGTATCGTTGGTTCCTGATCCGCGGAAATCCGCTTCGGGACGACTCCGGTACTGTCGTCAGATGGTACGGGACCAACACTGATATTCACGACCGGAAACTAGCAGAAGAGCAGGCGTTGCGCAGTGAGGCATTCCTCGCAGAAGCCCAGCACCTGGCGCGACTTGGCAGTTTTTCCTGGCGCGTTGCCACTGGCGAAATCAAATGGTCCGAGCAACTCTATCGGATCTTTGAATTTGATCCGGCAGTACAAATAACGTTTGCTTTGGTCGGAAGCCGCATTCATCCTGAAGATTTGCCAGTGTTGGACGACATGATGGCACGAGCTCAGGACGCTGTGACCGACCTTGAGTATCAGCACCGGCTATTGATGCCGGACGGTTCGATTAAGTTCCTCCATTTTGTAGCTCACGCGAGCCGAGACCGCGATGGGCAACTTGAATACGTTGGAGCCGTTCAGGATGTGACACAACGACAACTCTCCGAGGCGGCTCTTGCCACGGCGCGGGCGGAACTCGCGAAAATCGCCGGGATCACGAGTCTGGGAATCCTGACGGCTTCGATCGCCCATGAGGTCAATCAGCCGCTGTCAGGGATCATGACCAATGCAGCTACTTGTCTTCGAATGTTGAACAGCGACCCCCCAAATATCGACGGCGCTCGTGAGACCGCCCGTCGCGCGATTCGGGACGGTAATCGCGCCTCGGACGTAATCACCCGCCTTCGGGCGCTCTTTGGAAAAAAGGAAGTAGGTACAGAATTAGTCGATCTGAACGAGGCCAGTCGTGAAGTGGTTGCGCTTTCTTTAAGTGACCTGCAAAGAAATCGTGTGATCTTGCTGGTCGACTTCGCGGATTGCCTGCCACCCGTAAGAGGAGATCGGATTCAGCTCCAGCAAGTCGTTCTCAATCTGGTGCGCAACGCTTCGGATGCCATGAGTTGCGTCGAGGACAGACCAAGACGGTTGACAATAGGAACGGAAACAGTTGGCGGCGATGTCCGGCTCACGGTTCAGGACTCTGGAATCGGCTTTTCGCCTGAGACCGCTGATCGACTTTTCGAGTCTTTCTATACGACCAAGGAAGATGGCATGGGGATTGGTCTTTCGGTCAGCCGTTCGATCATCCAGGCACACAATGGCCAACTGTGGGCAACGCCAAACAACGGCCCCGGAGTCACTTTTGCGTTCTCTATTCCCTACGAATGCAGCAGCTGATCCATAAGCAATCCTCAAGCGGGGAGTTCTAACGAAGAAATGCCAATACCAAAGTACAATGGACGACCCGGATCGGATTCAGCATCATTCGTGTGAGGTCTTGCGACGAAGAGCCCCATCCAAAAGGAATTGTTGGTGTCGGTCGACGACAATGAATCGGTGCGGAAATCGCTTCCGGATCTGCTGAGGAAACCTGGGTTCGTGGTGAGGACAATTTTGTCAGCGGAGGAGTTTCTGGCTTCCGGCGGAATCAGCCAGGCAAGTTGTCTGATTCCGGATATAGGGTTGCCGGGGGCATCCGGCCCGGAACTCCAACGGGAATTGGAACGCCAGCGGATGGCGATTCCAGTCATATTCGTAACAGGCCACAGAGGTGCAGCTGCACGTTTGCGCATGCTGGAAGAGGGAATGGTTGAGTGTTTGTTCAAGCCTTTTAGTGATACAGCGCTGTTGGAGGCACTGAACACAGCAGTAGTGCGCAAATGAGCGCGGCAGCTGCGTTCAGGTGTTTGCTATGGCTGCAACGAGCGTTTTCGGTCCTGAAGTGAGGTCCTTCCCCATGTCCCAAGCCTCACCCATTGTTTTCGTCGTGGATGACGATATTTCGGTCCGGGAATCGCTCGAGCTTCTCATCGAGCATGAGGGATGGTGCGTAGAGACGTTCGCCTCGGCGCACGAGTTTCTCATGCGTCCACGCGCATTTGTCCCGACGTGTCTTGTGCTGGATATCTCCTTACCAGGATTAAACGGGCTCGAACTGCAGAAGCGCGTGGTGGTTGAACGGCCCGATATGCCGATTATCTTCATCACGGGACAAGCCGACATTCCAATGACGGTGCGAGCGATGAAGGCGGGTGCTGTCGAATTCCTGACGAAGCCCTTCGGCGATGAGTGTTTGCTGGCCGCCATCCGGAGCGCCATTGAGCGCAGCACGGCACTGAGCGCTCGAGATGCCGAGCTTCGCGCTTTGACATCGCGATATGCACTTCTCACTTTTCGCGAGCGCGAAGTGTTTGCTCTGGTGGCCTCTGGCCTTCTGAATAAACAGATTGGCGGCGAACTCGGCATCAGTGAAATCACTGTAAAGGCACATCGCGGAAAGGTGATGCAGAAGATGAACGCCGATTCGCTTGCTCAACTGGTCAATCTGGCTCAGCGTCTTCGCGTGACACGGCCCAATGCCTCGCATATGCCTGCTGAGCGATAGACTTCGTCCACGCTCGCCCGAGCGGCTGCACCCAACTGATACCAAGGTATTGATCAATACCATCGTCCAATAGAACCGCCTCCGCGATTCTGGCCCAATGGTGCGTGCATCGATTCCGAGTCGATCAGGAACACTCAACGGCGAACTTTTCAGACCTACTTCAGTAAGTAACCCACGACCGGTCCAAAGAAAGCAGGAAGAGCGATGAAGGCAACGCAGGAACTCCATGATCTCGGGCAAAGCTTGTGGCTTGACAACATCACACGCGACTTACTGAACAGCGGAACACTTAAACGTTACATCGATGAGTTGTCCGTCACAGGACTGACTTCAAACCCCACTATCTTTGAGCATGCCATCTCCAACAGCAAAGCCTATGACGCTGAGATTGGAAAACTGGCATCAACAGGCCTTTCAGGCGAGGATCTGTTCTTTGAACTTGCTCTGCAGGATCTGACTCGTGCTGCAGACCTCTTCGCCTCAGTTCACCAGCGGACGGCACGCAACGACGGATGGGTTTCGCTCGAGGTGTCGCCTCTCCTCGCCTACGACGTCAGGAAATCGGTGGCCGCAGCGACGACATTGCACAAAAAGGCGAATCGTCCGAATCTCTTCATCAAAATTCCGGGAACGAAGGAAGGAAACGCCGCGATCGAGGAAGCGATCGCGGCAGGTGTAGCCATCAACGTCACGCTATTGTTTTCTCGAGAGCACTATCTCGCATCGGCAGAGGCATACATGCGTGGCCTCGAACGGCGTATTGCCGGAGGACTCAGTCCCGACGTTCGATCCGTAGCCTCGGTTTTCCTGAGTCGATGGGATGGCGCAACGATGGACAAGGTGCCCGAACAGCTGCGGGACAAGCTCGGCATCGCCGTCGGACAACAAATATATAAGGCATACCGCGATGTCCTTGCCTCAAGCCGCTGGCAGCGCCTCGCTAACTTTGGCGCCCGGCCCCAACGGCTCCTTTTCGCCAGTACCGGAACCAAGGACCCAAAGGCCTCCGATGTTCTTTATATCAGTGCTCTCGCTGCGCCACACACGATCAACACAATGCCGGAGAAAACTCTTTTGGCTTTTGGCGATCATGGCAAATTGAGTGGAACGCTTCCGCGAAACGGAGGCGATTGTGAGACGGTGCTCGACAACTTTCGAAAGGTCGGAATTGATCTCGAACAACTGGCAGCCGACCTGCAATCACAGGGTGCGAAAGCATTCGACGAATCCTGGCAGGCCCTGCTCGCCGCGATTGAAACCAAAGGGAAAGCCTTGAAACTTGCTTCCTAACGGCTTGGGTTTGGCGACGTTGTAGGGGGTGCAGCCCCCACACAGATCGGCATTTCTATTGAATGAGATTCGTCGGTCTATCAACACACATCGGAGCGAGTTACTCGCACACGTCACGTCGCGGCGGATATTGCGCGTTGAAACAACCTATACGAAAGTATCGACAATACGTTCGTCTAATTGTTTTCCTCCGTGACATCAGGCTTAATCGGCGTATCGACCGCATCCGGACTGCTCGGACTTGGGCTACTGACGGGAGAACGCGGGCCTTCTTCGGCAGGCACCAATACGGAGGACATATGCACGATATTCGCAATGTTCTGGATCTCGCACGAAAAGATGGTGCCGCGGTCGGTCACTTCAATGTCGCGGATTTAGTTCTGGTGAAGGCAGTCTTCTCTTCCGCGCAGGAGCTTCGGGTTCCGGTTATCGTCGGCGCGTCCGAGGGCGAGCGCGAGTTTCTGGGAGTGCGCCAGATAGCGGCTCTTGTGCAAAGTTTGCGGGAAGAATTCGATTTCCCTGTTTTTCTCAACGCGGATCATACGCACACGCTGGAAAAGGCTATAGAAGCCGCCAAAGCGGGGTTTGACATGGTGGTGTTCGACGTTTCCGCGCTGCCGCTTGAGCAAAACGCGCGCCAGACTAAAGAAGCGGTTGAGGCGCTCAAAGCAATCAGTCCTTCCATCCTCGTTGAAGGAGAGATCGGCAATATCGGTACAGGGTCTGAGATACATGAACTCTCTGCCGATCTGTCGAAATACCTGACCACTCCTGCAGAAGCAAAACAGTTTGTTGAGTTCACGGGAATTGACGTGCTGGCTCCCGCCGTGGGCAACATGCACGGCATGTCCCAAAAGATGGTTGAGGGAGAAAAGAAGAAACGCCTCGACATCGAGAGAATTGCTCAAATCAGAACAGCGGCAGGGGTTCCGCTGACTCTGCATGGCGGATCGGGAACCGACGATGATGACTTGCGGCGGGCGATCGGCGCCGGAATCAGCATTATTCACATCAATACCGAGCTGCGCGTCGCATGGAGAAACGGTCTGGAAGCCGGCCTCGCGGCGCAGCCCAATCAGGTCGTACCCTACAAGATTCTGCCATTTGCAGTCGACTCGGTGAAGCGGGTGACCCTCGCGCGCTTGACGTTGTTCAATCGCGTTGAGTTACTCGCGAAAGAAGGGAAGAAACTAATTACTTCGACGGCGCGGGATCAGCAGGCGGTGTCTTAGAACAGTACCGGCCCGGCAAGCTGGAATCGGAGGGGTAGCCGCTAAGCGATGGTTCTCTTCCCCATCGGCCGTTTTTCCCGCGACCTTTAAAGCGGCGATCCTTCAAACAATGGCCAGTTCATAGGTTCCCGGGTACATATTCACGGCAGCAATCGGCGTAGTAAGTCGCACTTCATCGAAAGGGAGGTTTCAAAGACGCCCATGACCAGCAGCATTGCTTCAATATCACTCGATCAGCTTTCCATTGACACTTTGCGCCTGCTCGCCGTGGATAGCGTGGAAAAGGCGAAGAGCGGCCACCCCGGGGCGCCGCTGGGCTGCGCACCGATTGCGTACCTGCTGTATCACAAGTTGATGAAGCACAATCCTGCGCACTCGAAGTGGGGCGACCGCGACCGCTTTGTGCTGTCGAACGGCCACGCATCGATGCTGCTCTATGGAACGCTGTTTTTGGCCGGTTACAAGGTCACGCTCGACGACCTGAAGGGCTTCCGCCAGTGGGGATCGAAAACGCCGGGACATCCCGAATACGGATTGACGGACGGCGTAGAAGTGACGACGGGGCCGCTGGGGCAGGGTTTCGGCATGGCGGTGGGAATGGCCATCGCGGAGAAGCATTTGGCGGCGACATATAACAGGCCGGGCTTGAAGGTGGTCGATCACTATACCTACGCGCTCTGTGGCGATGGCGATTTGATGGAAGGTCTGTCGCACGAGGCAGCATCGCTGGCCGGAACATTGAAGCTGGGCAAGCTGATCGCGATTTACGACGACAATCTGGTCTCGCTGGATGGGCCGACCGAGTGGAGCTTCACTGAGGACAGGTACAAGCGATTCGAGGCCTACAACTGGCACGTGCAGCGCGTGGAAGACGGGAACGACCTGGACGCAATTGAAGCGGCGATTGCATCGGCGAAGACCGTGGAAGATAAGCCGTCATTCATTGCAGTGCGCACGGTGATCGGGTACGGAAGCCCGAGGGCCGGCACGAATAAGGTGCACGGCGAGGCGATGGGTCCGGAAAATGCGGCCGCGACCAAGAGGTTCTTCGGGTTTCCAGAGGATCAGAACTTCTATGTGCCCGACGATGCACTGGCCAACTGGCGCATGGCGGTAGAGCGCGGCGCAGCGCAGGAAGCGGAGTGGAACAAGCTGTTCGCTGGATACGCGGCGGCGTTTCCTGATCTGGCGGCGGAGTTTGAGCGGACGCAGGCAGGCAAGCTGAGAGCGGGATGGGAGAAATCTATACCCAGCTTCGGCATCGAGAAACCGATGGCGACGCGCAACGCGGGCCAGGAGGTGATGAACGCGATCCTCAACGAGGTCCCGGAGTTGATGGGCGGCGCGGCGGATTTGACGGTGTCAACCAAGACGATCTTCAAGTCGAGTCCGCATTTTGCCGACGATCCGGCCGGGCGCAACGTGTTTTTCGGCGTGCGCGAGCTGGGAATGTGCGCGACGGTAAACGGGATGGCGGTGCACGGAGGGCTGCGGCCGTTCGGATCAACGTTCTTCGTGTTTTCTGACTATGCGAAGCCGGCGCTGAGGATTGCGGCTCTCATGAAGTCGAACTCGCTTTTTGTGTTCACACACGATTCGATCGGCCTGGGCGAGGACGGACCGACGCACGAGCCGATTGAACACCTGACAGCGCTGCGCACGGTGCCACACATGACGGATTTTCGTCCGGCAGACGCAAATGAGACGGCGGCGGCATGGCGGCTGGCGCTGGAGCGAGGCGGCCCGACGTTCTTTGCGCTGACACGCCAGGATCTGCCGGTGATCGATGCAACAAAGCATGATATTTACGGCGGCGTGAGCAAGGGAGCCTACGTTCTTGAGGACGCGGCGCAACCGCAGGTGGTTTTGATCGCGACGGGTTCAGAGGTCTCAGTGGCTCTGGCTGCGGCCAAACTGCTGGCTGCGGACGGAATCACGTCGCGTGTGGTCAGCATGCCAAGCTGGAGGGTCTTCGAGGAGCAATCGGCAGAGTACCGGGCGAGCGTGCTGCCGGCAGATGTGCCCAAGCTGGCGGTGGAGGCGGGCGCCGCACAGGCCTGGTGGAAGTATGTGGGCACCGGCGGCGACGTTGTTGGACTCGATCGGTTTGGTGCCTCGGCGCCAGGCAAGATCGTGATGGCCGAGCTTGGATATACGCCGGAGAATGTCGCGGCGAGAGCGAAGAAGATCGCAAAGCAGTGAACAGGGATCAGGGTTCAGTGGTTCAGGCGGGAGCTTTGACAGGACACCCGAACCTCTGGCCTTCAAATCCCAACCGGAAAGTGGAGGAGTATGCAGCGAAGGCGCAGTCTTCCCGTAACTCGCTCCCAGGTTTTTATTCTGGCTATCGCCTGCCTGCGCGCCGTGCCCGCCATGGCGCAGGGTCCGCAAAGCACGCCCTCCATTCTGGCGCCAGCATCGACTCCCGCGCACGAGATCTACGCGCTTTCGCTCTTCGTTCTGTTGATTACGGGCGCCATCTTCGCTGTGGTCGGAGGTCTGCTCGCCTTCGTCATCATCAGATTCCGTGCGCGCGAGAGCGACGCGCAGCACGAGCCGGCGCAGATCTACGGCAGCACGCAGGTGGAACTGGCGTGGACCGTGATTCCCGTGCTCATCGTCGTGGTCCTGTTTCTCACCACGGCGCGCATCATCTTCGCCATTCAGGACGCTCCCAAGCCGCAGTCCGCGCTCGACGTCACCGTAGTCGGCCATCAGTTCTGGTGGGAGTTCCGCTATCCCAAGCTGGGCATCGTCACCGCCAACGAGCTGCATGTTCCCGTGAGCACGTCCGTCGACGCCGGAGCCGACATATCTGCAGCTGCTCTCGGCCGATGTCGATCACAGCTTCTGGGTGCCGCAGCTCGGCGGCAAAACCGATCTGATTCCCAACCACCCAAACGAAATGTGGATCGATCCGCAGAGCGCGGGCTTGTATCTGGGCCAGTGCGCGCAGTTTTGCGGCGTCGAGCACGCCAAGATGCTGCTTCGCGTTTACGTCGATACGCCCGATCAGTTCGCCGCGTGGGTGAAAGCACAGCAGCAGCCCGGCGCGCAACCCGACGCCAAGATGCCGTTGCCGGCCGCCATGTGTTCGAGACCGAGGCCTGCGTCAATTGCCACACCATCTCCGGCACCGCGGCCAAGGGAACGTTTGGTCCCGACCTCACGCACCTGATGAGCCGCGCAACCATTGCCGCCGGCGCAGCGGACAACACGCCCGAGAATCTGCGCGCGTGGATCAGGATCCGAACACGTTCAAGCCCGGCGCGCTGATGCCGGCCATGCAGCTCAGCGACCAGGAAACCAACGAAGTGGTGGCGTACTTGACCACCCTGCACTAAAGGAGCACGCGATGGCCGACCAGACTTTCCCCATCCCGGGCACACTCGATGCAAGCCGCTCGCGCGGCGCGGCGCTGCTGGAGTGGCTGCATAGCTGGGTGGTCACCGTCGATCACAAGAAGCTCGGCATTCTCTACATCGTCTACGCGCTCTTCTTCCTGCTCGTCGCCGGTGCCGAGGCTCTGGCAATTCGCATTCAGCTCGCCATCCCGAACAATCACTTTCTCTCGCCGGAACTCTACAACGAGTTTTTCACCATGCACGGCACCACGATGGTTTTCCTGGTCGGCATGACCTTCATCTTCGGTTTCGGCAACTATCTTGTCCCGCTGATGATCGGCGCGCGCGATATGGCCTTCCCGCGGCTGAACGCATTCAGCTTCTGGATGACTGCGTTCGGCGGGCTGCTTCTCTACTTCAGCTTCATCGGCGGCTTCGGCCTCTACGGCATGGGCATCGCGCCCGACGTGAGCTGGTGGGCCTATGCGCCGCTCACGGCCAAAGCATTCTCGCCCGGCCATAACACCGACTACTGGGCGCTCGCGCTCATCGTCAGCGGATTCGGCACGCTGGGCGCGGCCATCAATACTCTGGCGACGGCGTTTTCCATGCGGTGCCGCGGCATGACGCTGTTCCGCATGCCTCTCTTCGTGTGGCTGATGGTCGTGACCAGCGGTCTCACGCTGATCACCATTACGCCGCTCACCGCCGCGCAGGTCATGCTGATCATCGATCGCTACCTCGGCGGACATTTCTTCGACACGCAGGCGGGCGGTTCGGCGACGGTGTGGATGCACTTCTTCTGGATCTTCGGCCATCCGGAAGTGTACGTTTTGATTCTGCCCGCATTCGGCATTGCCAGTGAAGTGATTCCGGTGTTCTCGCGCAAAGCCATCTTCGGCTATCCGGCCATGGTTGCGGCCTCGGTGGGCATCGCGTTCGTGAGCCTGAGCGTGTGGGCGCACCACATGTTCACCATCGGCATGACCTCGGTGAGCAACGCCTTCTTCGTTCTCTCCACCATGATGGTCGGCATTCCCACCGGCATCAAGATCTTCAACTGGGTTGCGACGATGTGGGGCGGCAAAATCCGCTTCGCCACGCCCATGCTCTTCTGCACGGCATTTGTGTTTCAGTTTCTGCTGCGCCGGACTCACCGGCATCATGCTTTCGGTGGCGCCCTGGGACTGGCAACTGCACAACTCCTACTTTGTGATCGCGCATTTTCACTACACGCTGACCGGCTCGTTCGTCTTCTGCATGTTTGCCGGGATCTATTACTGGTATCCCAAATTCACCGGCCGCATGTTGAGCGAGACGCTCGGCAAGTGGCATTTCTGGCTCTTCCTCATCGGCTTTCATGTCACGTTTGACACCATGCACTTTGTCGGCATTCTCGGCATGCCGCGCTCTATCTACACCTACGAGACCGAATCGCGGATGGAACACGCTCAACATGATCATCTCGGCCGGTGGAATCGATTCAGGGAATCGCCGTGCTGATTCTGGTATGGAACCTGGTCGACTCCTTTCTGCATGGCCCCGTGGCCGGCAACGACCCATGGGATGCGTGGACGCTGGAGTGGTCGACGCCCTCGCCTCCGCCGGCTTACAACTTTGCGACCGAGCCGGTGGTGCGCAGCCGCCGCCCGCTCTGGGATCTCAAACACCCAAACGATCCTGACTGGAAGTACGAACGATGAGCACCATTCCCATTCTTCGCGGACGAAAACTGGCGCCTGCCATCGCGCGGCCGCGTGGCCATGTTCTCGCTCATCATCGGCGAGTCGGCCATCTTCACCATCTTCGTCGTTGCGTACATCTATTACATCGGCCGCAGCACGTACGGGCCAACGCCGCAGATTCTCGACGTTCCCATCTTCAACACCGTCTGCCTGCTTTCGAGCAGCGTCACCATCATGCTGGCCGAGCGCGCCATCGAGCGCGGACGCATCCGCAACTTCGGCGCGTGGTGGGCGCTCACCATGCTGCTTGGCATCGTCTTCCTTGCCGGCACGGCGATGGAGTGGAAGCGGCTGATCTATACCGACGGCCTCACCATCCGCACCAATCTTTTTGGAACAACCTTCTACTCGCTCGTCGGCCTGCACGCCACGCACGTTGTCGTTGGCCTCATGATGCTTTCGCTCGTCATGATCTTCACGCTGCTCGGTCGCGTGGAGCAGCGCCACGCCGAGCGCATCCAGGTGCTCTCGCTCTACTGGCACTTTGTGGACGCGGTGTGGGTGGTGGTCTTCACGGTCGTCTACATCGTGGGAAGGTGAACGAACATGGGCGATCACATGCAACCCGAACAGACACCTGGCAACGCCGCAGCGATTCATCTGCCCGCGCCCACGGCGTGGCCCATCGTGCTGGCCTTCGGTTGCACGCTCGCCGCTGCGGGCCTGGTCACCGACGCCGGCATCAGCATTCTGGGCGGCGTGCTCATGCTCGCCGGCTGCATCGGATGGTTTCGCCAGGTGCTGCCGCACGAGCAGCACGAAGAGGTCCCGGTAGTCGATCAGCCGGTCACCATCGCCACTTCGCGCGCCCTCGTCGAGCGCATTCGTCTCAGCCCCGAGCATCGCGCGCACCTGCCCATCGAAACCTATCCCGTCACCAGCGGCATCAAGGGCGGCATCGCCGGCGGATTCGCGATGATCGTTCCCGCCCTGCTCTACGGCTGAGTTGCGCAGCACAGCATCTGGTATCCGGTGAATCTGCTGGGCGGCGCGGGCGTGGCCAACTGGCGCAATCCGACCACGGCTGATATTGCGGCTTTCCATTGGCAGGGGCTGCTGGTCGCCATCGTCATCCACTCCGTCACGTGTGTGCTGGTCGGCTTGCTCTACGGCGCCATGCTTCCCATGCTGCCGCGCCATCCCGTCCTGCTCGGCGGCATTCTCGCGCCGGTGTTGTGGACGGGCATTCTGCATTCGTTCATGGGCATCATCAATCCCGCACTGGATGCGCGCATTTCCTGGGGATGGTTCCTGGTTTCGCAGGTGACTTACGGCGTGATCGCCGGAATCGTGGTCGCGCGCCAGGAACGCATTCTCACCAGCCAGTCGATGCCATTCGCCGCGCGCCTCGGCATTGAAGCACCCGGCCTGATGGATTCGAGACCCGACGCTGGTCCGCCTGAGAATGAGGAGAAGCCCTGATGCGCTTCCCCGCTCTGGTGCTGCTGATTTCGCTCGCCGCGCTCGTCGCGGGCTGCGAGCACGCGCCCGGCTATCCGCCGAACCCGATCGTCCGCCCCGTGGACGTGACGGACTTCGCCACGCTCTACGGCGAGAACTGCGCAGCCTGCCACGGAGCCAACGGACAGAACGGTCCGGCAATCGATCTCGCCAATCCCGAATATCAGGCGCTCGTCGACGACGCCACGCTGCGCAAATGGATTTCCGGCGGAATGCCAGGCACCGAGATGCCGGCCTTTGCGCAATCGGCAGGCGGCATGCTGACTGACGCGCAGGTGAACGCGCTCATCACCGGCATGCGCAAGCGGTGGTCGCAGCCCAACGTCTTTGCGGGAGCCACGCCCCCGGCCTATGCGCAATCGCAAACGGGCGAGGCCCACAGTGGCGAAGAAACCTACCAGTCTCGATGCGCCGCGTGCCACGCACCATCGCCGCAGCAAATCACCAGCTCCCGACTACCTTGCTGGTGTCGGCGACCAGGCTTTGCGCAGCATCATCATCGCCGGTCGTCCCGACATCGGGCAGCCCGACTGGACCCATCTCGGGCCACGCGGACAGAGCGCAGCCCCGCTTTCCGCGCAGGATGTCGACAACATCGTTGCCTATCTTGCGAGCCTGCGTCATCCGTCGCCCGCTGCGCAGGCGGCTGCAACCTCACCAACGGGGAGATGAAATCCATGACCAACGAGACCCCTTCCGCAAATCCGCAGCCAACGGCGCCCGGCGATCCCCTCATTGTGTCGCGCCGCTGGCTGCTTTTCAAAGGCGCCATCGCGCTCAACGGCGTCGTCGGCCTCGTGCTCGCCGTTCCTGTTCTCCGCTACCTTCTCGCGCCGTGGAGGAAAGATGCGAGCTTCAACTCCTGGATCTCGCTCGGCTCTCTCGACTCATTCCCCACCGGAGAAACGCGCCTCGCGTACTACAAAAATCCATCGCAGAATCCATGGGACCGGCAGACCGACAACGTCGCCTGCTACGTGCGGCGCGAAGCCGACAGCCAGTTCAAAGTCTTCGCCATCAACTGCGCGCACCTGGGCTGCCCGGTGCGCTGGTTCCCGCAGTCGCAACTCTTCATGTGCCCGTGCCACGGCGGCGTCTACTATGCTGACGGGTCTCGCGCCTCCGGCCCGCCTGAGCGCGGCCTCTTCACCTACGACTGGCAAATCGTCTCCGGCGAGCTGCAAATTGACGCCGGGCAAATGCCCACGCTCTCGAACACCGCGAAGCTCGTCAACATCTCCACCCAGTCTGGAGACTGCAAATGCAGCGGATGAAGCAAACCGCATTGGGACTTTACGCGTGGTTTGAGCGCCGCCTTCAGCTCGAAGGCCCCGTCAAAGATGCTGCGCTGCATCCCGTTCCGCGCAACACCGCCAGTTGGTGGTATGTCTTCGGCAGCGCGGCGTTCACGTTGCTCTTCCTGCAGATTTTCACCGGCATTCTGCTGGCGTTGGTCTATGTTCCTTCGGCGGGCGAAGCGTGGAACAGCCTGAACGTTCTTAATCACCAGATCCCGTTTGGCTGGTTTCTGCGCGCCATGCACGGCTGGGGCTCGAACTTCATGGTCGCCATCGTTCTCATCCACATGGCCCAGGTGTATCTGTTCGGCGCCTACAAATTTCCCCGCGAGCTTACGTGGATTCTCGGCGTCTTTCTTCTTCTCATGACTCTCGGCATGGCCTTCACCGGCCAGGTTCTGCGCTTCGATCAGGACGCCTACTGGGGTCTCGGCATCGGCGCATCCATTGCCAGCCGTGTTCCGTTCATCGGCGGCGGCCTCGTGCACCTGCTGCTCGGCGGGCCAATCATCGCCGGGGCCACGCTCTCGCGTTTCTTCGCTCTTCACGTCTTTGTCATCCCCGGCACGCTGCTGCTCTTCGTTTCCCTGCACGTGTGGATGGTATTGAAGCTCGGCGTCAATGACTGGCCCATGCCGGGCCGCATCGTCCGGCGCAAAACGTACATGGAGGAGTACCACCAACTTGCGCACACGAATGGAATTCCCTTCATTCCTGGCGCCTTCTGGAAAGATCTCGTATTCTCCGGCGCGATTCTCGCTGCGGTTGCGGTATGCGCCCTCGTGTTCGGCCCGTTTGGCCCCGGCGGACAGCCTGATCCCTCCATCATCCGAACCGTTCCCAAGCCCGATTTCTTCTTCCTGTGGATTTACACCATCCTCTCCTATCTGCCACCGCAGATGGAGACGCCGTTTCTTCTCATCGTGCCCCTTTTGGGTATCGCAATTCTGTTGGCGCTTCCCCTCGTTGCCGCCGAAGGCGAGAAGAGCTGGCATCGTCGCCCGGTAGCCGTGCTCGTCGTTTCAACCGTCGCAGTTTCCTGGGGCGTGCTTACGCAGTTGGGAACCACAACTCCCTGGAGCCCGCACATGGGCGCATGGAGCGGCGATCCGCTGCCCGTCAATCGCATCCATGACGCTACGCCCCTCCAGCGTCAGGGCGCTGTCGTTTTCCAGGCCAAGCAATGCCGCAACTGCCACTCCGTTGGCGGGGCGGGGGGCGAGCGCGGTCCTGCCCTCGATACGGTAGCCACGCGGCTCACCCTCGATCAATTGCGCTTCAAAGTCGTAACCGGCGGCGGCAACATGCCGGCCTATGGCAAGAATCTCTCTCCCCCGGAGATCGAAGCTCTTGTCAACTTCCTTGAAACGCTGCATCCAGCCGGTGAGCAGCCGGCCTACGATGCTTCGCGGCGCACCGTCAACGCATCGTTGCCGGCAAACAGCAATGGACCGGCAGCCAGCGCGCCCGCAAATTCAGGCGGGGATCCATTGGACACGACGACCCCGGCCCGAATACCCGGTGTGAACTGAGAGGCTGTGGACCGATGGAAACTGAAGCGGCAGCCGGGAAAATCGCATTGCCGGCAAGGTTAGAACTGCGCAGGAGGCCCAATGTTCGTTCCCTGGCCGGCTACTGGGCGCTGACGAAACCAGATGTAAATCTTCTGATCGCGATTGCAGTTTTTGCGAGCTTCTGCCTGGCGCGGCCTGCCGCGTTGCAAAGCTTTCCGTGTGCTCTGCTCATTCATACTCTGCTCGGTACACTGCTGATCGCCGGTGGCACTGGAGCGCTCAACCAGGTCATCGAACGCCGCTTCGATTCTCAGATGCGCCGGACATCCCGGAGGCCTCTGGTTGCTGGAAGCATCTCGCCCGTTCACGCCTTGTGGTTTGGGATTCTTGTCTCAGCTGGCGGCGCCGCTTATCTTGCTCTGGCTGTCAATTCACTGTCGAGTCTGATCGCCGCACTCACTCTGGTCAGCTATTTGGCGATCTACACTCCACTCAAAAGGAAGACGCCGATGTGCACATTCATTGGCGCCTTGCCAGGAGCAGCTCCGCCTCTGATTGGTTGGGCCGCTGCATCCGGTAACTTGAGTTTTGAAGCCTGGCTGCTCTATTCGATGCTCTTCCTCTGGCAATTTCCACACTTCATGGCGATCGCCTGGATGTACCGCGAGGACTACGACCGCGCTGGCTACCAGGTCCTTCCGCGACGCAAGAACAGGCAGACCTTTGTCACATTTCAAAGCGTAATACCGGCGTTGCTCCTGATCCCGATTAGCTTGATTCCCGCATTTGCCGGCGATGAAGGACGAATCTATTTTGTGGGAGCCGCAATGCTGGGTCTGGCTTTCTTATATTGCGCAGCACAACTGGCCTTTCATCGATCGAGTGTTATTGCGCGCCGATTGCTGCTTGCTTCGATCGTTTATCTGCCATCCGTCCTTCTGCTGATGTTGCTCGACAGAGTTTAAGTCCGGAGTGGTTGCCCCCCAGGGATTCGAACCCCGATATGCTGATCCAGAATCAGCTGTCCTGCCGTTGAACGAGGGGGCAGTCTAGATTGGCCACGGTGCGATACGTTTCCGCATCCAGCACCGCCTTTTTATAGTAAAGTCCAGGCGCAGTCCGGTCAAACCAAATGGGATGCCAAACCGCCTCTCGGGCACCGAAAGTCACTCATCGCGCAGGACCTCCAGCGGTCGCTGTCCCAGCAGCCGGAAGCTGGCGATCCAGCCCGTCACCACCGCCAGCACCGCGGTTCCCACAACGGCCACCAGCGACCCGTGCGTGTCGTGCTGGAAAGCGACCTCCATCCGGTGCAGCAGGATCCTGGTCAGCACGTTCGCAAACAGCGCGCCTACCCCGCCCGCCAGCAGCCCCAAAACGACGAATTCCACGCTGAAGACGGTCGCGATCCGGTTTCGCGTCGCCCCCAGCGTCTTCAGAACCACCACCTCGCGCAGGCGGCGGAAGCGCGTGCTTGCAACGCTTGATGCCAAAATGATGAGCCCCGACAGGATCGAGAAACCCGCCAAAAACCGGATGACCATCGTGATCTGATCGACCACGCCCTGAATGGTCTGCAAAATGTCCGCAATATTGATCACCGTTACTGTCGGGTAGGTCGCAAACAGCGTTCGCTCGATCATTGGAATCGCGTCGGCCTTCGCATGGAAATCGCCATACCAAACCGCCGGCTGGTCCTTGAGCAGGGCCGGCGGCACGATGAACTCGCTGCGCGCAAAGGCATGTTCCCCGGTGATCCTGTAGATCGCTGCAACCTTGACGGGGATCTCCTTGTCCCCCGCCGCGAAGACGATTTGCGAACCGATTTTCAAATGCAGCCGCTGCGCGATACGGTCAACCACCGCCAGATCGTTGCCACCGTCGCCGCTCCACCACTTGCCGTCGGTTAGCTTCGTTCCCTCCGGAACCCCGGACGTCCAGGACAGCGTCGACGAGCGCAGCAAGCGCTTCGGAAAATTTTTCAACTGGAGATCATCCACCGGCGTGCCGTCGACGGACACCATCCGCGCCGACACCATCGGAATCTTCTCGAGGTCTCCGATCACGCCTGGCTGCTTTTTGAGCAGCGCCTGAATGCCCGGCAGTTCGTCGGTGCTCATATCGATGAGGAAAACATTCGGCGTGTCCGGCTTCACATCCTCATGCAGCGCGTTCACGATCGAGCGCTGCATCAAAAACACGCTCAGAATCAGCATCACGCCCGCGCCCAGCGCCGCCAGCACTGCCGACGACTGATTCCCGGGGCGATAAAGATTCGCCAACCCATGCCGCAGCGCCGATGGCAAATGTAACCGTGTTTGCGACAGAAGCGCACGCAATCCCGACAAAACCAGCGCGCTCAGACCGAGGATGAACAGCAGCAATCCCGCCAGACAAACCGCAAACCACTTCCCCACCAGCCACGAGTCAGCCAGGACCGTGGCAATGCCGCCGAGGCCCGCAAGAATCACCACCATCGAGGCAAGCTGCAGCTTCTGCTCTTTGAGCCAGCCGAAGATCCCGCCGCGATCGCTGCTGTCCACCACGCGCCGCAGCACCAAACTCGGCCGTATCTTGCGAACGTCCAGCAGCGGCGGCAAACAAAACAGCAGCGTCGTCAGAATGCCCGTCCCCAGCGCCTCCAGCACCGGATTGAGCGGCAGCCGAATGTCGGGCCGCAGCGGCAGCAACTTGCCCAGCACGCCGGGCAGCAAATATTCCACGCCCACGCCGAGCACAATTCCGATGAGCGCGCCGCCGATGCCCAGAAACAGCGTTTGCAATAAATAAATCCTGAGAATATCCGCCGATCGCGCTCCGATCGACTTCATAATCGCCAGAATCTCGATGCGCTGCTGCAGATGCGCACGCATCGCCATACCCACGCCGATCGCTCCCAGCACCATCGCCACCAGGCAGATCAGGCTCAGCAGACCGGTCGAGCGATCCAGACCCTCGGTCAGCGCCGGGCTCGTCTCGCGGAAATCGGAAATCTGGGCATCCGGCAGCGTCTTCTCAATCTGCGCCCGCACATCCGCCACCTTCAGCTTGTCGCCAATGGCGAACAGATAGCGCTCGGTCGCGCGGCTGCCCGGCTGCAGCAATCCCGTATCGTTCATCGCCTGGCGCGTCATCATCACCCGCGGCCCCAGGCCCACGCCCGCCGTCATCCGGTCCGGCTCGCGGACGATCACCGCCGCGATGCGAAACCACTGCCCGCCAAGCTTCAGCTGGTCTCCCACCTTCGTGCGCAACCGCACCAGCAGGTTGTCGTCCACCACCACGCTCTGGTTGTTCAGCGCATCGCGCAGGGTGCCCGCAGGCTCAAGCGCCACGGACCCGTAAAACGGATACTCAGCCGGATCGACGGCCTTGAGCGTCACCAGCAACGGCACGGGATCGCCCTGCGCCATGGCCATGGAGATGGTTTCCGTAACCACGGTGCGCCGCACTCCCTGACTGCTCAACCCATCGAGTGCTTTCGCTTCTGCCGGCGTGGCCTGGCGAAACATCCGTGCGGATAAATCGCCCGCCATGATGCTGCGCGCCTGCAACAACAGCGCGCGCTGGAACGACTGGCTGAATCCGCGCACGCCGGTGAGCGCAGCCACGCCCACGGCCACTGAAAGCAGCACGAAGAGAAATTTCGCGTTGCCCGTGCGCAGTTCCCGCCACGCAATCTTCGCGGCTGTCGACCACTTCAGCGCAGGCTTCATCGCGCCGCCTCAGCGACGGCCGCAACCTGCAGATCATCCGCAACCACCATGCCATCCCGCAGCTGAATCCTGCGATCGGCGCGATCCGCGATCTGCGGATCGTGGGTCACCAGCACCAGCGTCGTTCCGGATTCGCGCTGCCGCTCAGTAAGCAACGCCAGCACGTGCTGCCCGTTCGTCGTGTCCAGATTGCCGGTCGGCTCGTCCGCCAGGACGATGGGCGGCTCCATCACAAACGCACGCGCCAACGCCACACGCTGCTGTTCGCCGCCCGAAAGCTGCACCGGATAATGATGCAGCCGGTCCTGCAATCCGACTCGTGGGCAGCTAGCGCCTCCTGCTTTGCGTCTCGCATCGCCGCGCGCATTCAGCTCATGCGGCAGCAACACGTTTTCGTCGGCGGTCAACGTCGGGATGAGTTGATAGGACTGAAACACAAACCCGATATTGCGTCCGCGCACCACCGCGAGTTTGTCTTCTTCGAGCCGGTGATGTCGATGCCGTCGAGAATACCTGGCCCCCGGTGGGTGATCGAGCCCGGCCAGTAGTCCGAGCAGTGTGCTTTTGCCGCTGCCGGTCGCGCCCATGATCGCGGCAAACTGCCCCTTCGGAATCATCAAGTTAATTCCGCGCAAAATGTCCACGGTCCGCGTTCCGTTCCGTATGGACTTCTTCAGCCCCAGCACCTCAATCATCCGCTCTCCCTGCTCTCTCGTCTGAAACCCCTGGTTGTTAGACTAAGTCTGTGCA
>CAVUXX010000009.1:0-719364 GCA_963745555.1 uncultured Acidobacteriaceae bacterium
CGCTGTCCCATGGAAATTTGCATTGCATCCAGTACTGAAGCTACGCAGTCATCCCCTTCTGCTTGAGGACGGCGCCGCATGAGTACACCTGGTCCGCTCGGCCTTTACGACCTGCTCGCTCCGCAGTTCCTGCTGGGCTTCAACTTCCCTGCCTACATCGATAAATATCTCTCGCTGCTCTCCGTCTCCGATTTCCAGTCGACAAGCGATGACAATGCGATTCTCTACACAGGAACTGTCTACTTTCCATCGGCTCCAGGCGAGCCGCCCGTACTGCCGCAGCATACCGATCCCAACGGCGCCATCTTCGACTTCCATGACATCAACTTCCGCTTCCGGCTCTGGATCCCGCGCACCGCGAATCACACCATCAACAACGACATCAACGACATCCCGTCGCTGGTCTTTCCCCCCTCGCTGCAGCCTCTCAAAGACAACGTCTTTGGCAGTTCGGGGTCGCCCTCCGGAGTCAGCGACGCTCCGGGGATAGCGTTCGAGTTGGATTTGCTGCTCACAGTGCTTACCTTCCATCTCGGGCCGCACTGGCTTCCCGCGATTCAGAACGCCGACTTCACCATCTCGCCCAATCCTGGTTCGCCACCCAAGACCGATGTCCGCGTCCTGCTGCCGCAGATCCTTCTCAAGTACACGCAAGGCCAGGACCTCACTCAATCGGTCGACTTCGAGCTTGCGGCGTGGGGCGATCCCGGTTTCGACGCTCCCAACGATCTATCCGAAGGCCAGCTTGCGACCATGGATCCGCCGTTGGCGATCCACTCTTCAGGGCGTGTTGCCTTCGGCGTCGACACCATCGTCCTCGACCTAAGTTCCAACGGAACCCCTCCGGAGATTCTGCAATTTTTTGGTACCGACGACAGCTTCGAAGGCGTGTACATCAAGGCCATTCAGGTCTATTACACAGACCAGGACAAGGATTTCGCGCTCAACTTTTCGGTTCACGATGCGCTGATTTCTTTTTCAGGCGAAATCTGGCTCGAGGCCGAACTCGATTTGATTTTCGATGCTTTCACTGTCGACATCACGGCCTACGATGGCTCAAAGCAGCTCTCCGTCAACCCCGGGTCGCAACTCAGTCCATCGCTGTTTCACGGCGGATCGTTGACCATGCCGTCGACCGGGGTTCTCTATTTGCAGGTTGCCGGTGGCGTTCCACCGTACAAGGAATCGGTCGTCTTCAGTCCCGGGACAGTCTCGCCGCCTGCGCCCGGCGGACAACAGCTTTGGGACAACACGCAGCGGCTGGCGCAGCCACCCTCCACGCTGTCGGGGCCGCAGGAGAGCGGATCCCTCCTCATTACGGTCACGGACTCCACGCAGCCCACGCCGTTGAAGTACGTCAACAACATCAACTTCACGGTCACTGAATCCAATGGTTCCACGGGTACGCCGCCCGCGCCGCCGGGGCCGCCTTCCAACCCCAAGCCGAATTCCGTTCGCCGTCTCAGCATCAAACTGCGGCTGGAAAAAAACACCATCGTGCTTGCGGAGGTCTCGGGCGAGATCGATTTTTCGAAGCAGATGCAGTCCGCCGTTCCCGGTGGCTCGCCGCCAAGTTCAAGCAACTCGCTCGGGATCACCAACACGCCTGCCGCCTCCACGGTTGCGAGCCCTCCCAGTGGCATCGTCGACTTCACGCTCAATGTCACCTATGACCTCGCCAGCGGCGATTTGACTGAGACGCTCACGCTCGGCGCCGTGCCGGCGGACATCAACGGACTGGCGCACATGGATAATCCCAGCGACAGCACCCTCAAGGATATCCTCGGCGCCATTCTCATCTTCACACCCATTTTGAGCGCGGCCACATCGGCGCTCGATCCCGCCGACGCAGGCCAGTGGAGCGAGATCGCCATCGATCTCGGCGTACCTGTATTGATTGGGTCGCTCGACATTCTTCGTATCACCGGAATCACCCTTTACGGCGGGTCGCTCCAGTTGCGCGAGAATATTCCTGCCGGCAAACTCACCAACGCGGCTCTCACCTTCGATTACGGCGTTGAATTCGGGATCTTTATCGACGACCCCGAAGATCCAATCCACCAAGCCTCTGAAGGTGCGTTACCAGGCCGTGGGCGTCAGCCTTCACTTCGGGCATCCGGTCAATTTTCAGATTGTCCTCGATACCAGCAAGGGCTATTCGCTCGACCTCAGCGATCCGGGTCTTTTCAATCTTCCCGGCGCGCTGGGTGATCTGCTTAAGATCGCGGGGGCGCGCATTGCGCGCTTCAATCCGCTTACGCTCGAAGTCGATATCGTTATCAAAGCCGACCTTGGCATCATCACTGTCGACAAGTTCAAGGTAAAGATCGCACTGGACGGCTCGAGCGCTCCATCCATCGTCCCTTCGGGGATCAAGGTGAACATCCCTCAGACCATCACCGGGAGCGGCCTGGTGAACATCACCGATGGCGGCTTCGAGGGGCAGTTGGACATGACCATCTGCAGCATCGGGCTGCGCATGGTCGCCGCGGTCGGCGTGCAGCATATTACGCAGGGCTCGCGTGAAGCCACTGCCTTCTTTTTCGGATTCGAAGTCGATTTCCCGGCGCCGATCGCACTCGGCACCACCGGCCTTTCGCTCTTCGGGATCTTCGGACTCTTTGGTATGCACTACGATCGCGTCCTGGCCGCTCCCATTCCCGGCGATGCGGTTGGACCGGACCTGCGATGGCTCATGGGCACAAAGGGACAGCCATACCTGCTGGAGTCGATGGACGGCACAACTCAGTTCTGGGCTCCGAAGATCGACAACTGGGCATTCGGGGTCGGCGCCGTTCTGGGGAGTTCAGACGGCTATCTCATCAACATGCGCGGCATGCTCCTCCTGGAACTTCCCGGTCCGCGCATCATCATCACCGTCAACCTGAAGATCATTGAAGACCTGCCCGGGCTCTCACCCAACGGCATGGACACCTCCCAACTCGATGTCGGCATCATCGGCATCCTCGATATCGACATTGGCGCGGGCCAAATCACGCTCGGAGTGATGCTGGACTTCGAGATTTCCCAGTTGCTTTCCGTACAGATTCCGATCCAACTTTTCTACGACTGGAACGATCCTTCCTCCTGGCACTTCTGGATCGGGACCATCCAGTCGCCGGCCAGCGCTAAGATTCTCGGCATCGTGCGCGGCGGTGGATACTTCATGATCGGCGGCCAGGCCATTCAGCCGTTCCCGCCCGGCTCGAATACTGCTCTGCCCGGTGTTGCGGTGGCCATGGGCATCTCCGCGGCTGTCGTTTGGGGCAGTCAATCGGCGGGAATCTACCTCAAAGTTGCCGCATCGGCAGACTTCGGCGTGTCGTTCTCTCCCCATCTCTTCATTCTGGGAGACGTTCACCTCGAGGGTTCGTTGCATCTGCTCGTGGTCAACATCGGCGCCACCGGCGACTTCCTGCTCACGGCGCCCAATCCCGTGTTTCTCAAGGTGCACGTATGCGGCTCAGTCAGCTTCTTCTTCTTCAGCGTCTCGGCATGCGTGGATTTCACCATCGGTAACGACTCCACGCCGCTGCCGCCCCCGCCCCTCATCTCCACTGTCTATCTGCAGAGCTTCGCCCCGGTCATCGCGCAGGGGCAGGGCGACCGCCCCATCGACGCCAGCCTCGGTAATGCGCTGCTTGTCGGCGGTGCGGGCACCACGCCCATTCCGGTGGTTCCCATCGACACGGTACCCGTGATTCAAATGCTCTACGGCGTCGATGTTTCGGCTGTATCTTCCACTTTCACCCAACCGCTTCCGGCCTGCCCCACTTTCCCCGGGGCGCCCGGAGTTAATCTCGGCGGCGGAAGATTCGCGCAGTATCAAATCACCAGCCTCTCCATCAGCCCGGCATTGCCCGGCGGCTTCCCGGCGCCGCCGGTGGCGTGGCGGCCAAACATGCCCTCTTCCGACACGTCGCAAACCCAGGTCGACCTGGCTCTCTTCAGCCGCAATCCCAACGTGACCAACAGTGCGCTGGAGCGCTCAGACAACTTCAGCAACATGCTCAGCGCAACCTGGGGCGATACATGTGCGGTTGTAGCTCCCGCGGCATGTGTCTTCTGGGCCTTCTGCGGGCAGCGCATCGGCCCTTCGCCGAATGGCTGGGCACTGACCGGAATACCGACGCCGGACCCGCCCAATACAACGCGCCAGACGCCGGTTCCCACCCAGATGCAGGTCACGCAGCCGGCACTCAGCGCCTCTGACCAGCTTCTGCTGAGCCTCGGGTTGCCACTGATCGGTGAAGGGCTCACTCCCGCGCAAGTCATCGGCATTGGAGGCTCAACACCGAGCCGCCGCCTTCCGTGCCTGCGCGCTGTCGAGTTGCCCGAGCTAGTGGCGCTAAGCTTCCAAAGCAACCTCGCCGCCGGATTCAATTCGAGCGAGAAGAACGTGCCGCCAGAGACTGCTGCCGCTGCCGGGGCGCGTGCTCAACAGCTTGCCGCTTCCGGCCGCTGGCTCCAATTCCAGGTTGGAGGTTCGCAACGCATTCGCATCCTTCTCACACTGGGCGCCGCGCTCTTTAAGCAAATGCACGGCACGTCCGCCCAGGGATGGGTCACAATTCAGGAACTGAACGCTGCCGGGACAGTGGTGGCCTCGCATCCGCTCATGGCGTTGAATCCGGTGATCATCACTACTGCGAATATCAACACCTCTCTGCCATCGACCTGGACGGCGCTGACCAGCCCCTGGCGCGATGAGGTGGCGTCGATTCTTGAGCTGCTGTTTGGGCAGCCATCTACCAATACATTATTTGTCGAATTTCAACCAAACGCGGCAACAGTGACCATCGAAGTGGTTGTCACATCACCGGCGAACTTCCCGGCGGAAGTTCTGATTGGCGCGATCGAATCCTGCCCCACCGCCGAAACCGTGCGCTATCAGAACGGCCTCGCGATCCAGCAGAGCACGATCGAGACCATTAACACGTATCTCGACGGTGGATCCCCCGTGCCGCTGCTCGCGCCGAATACTGTCTACACAATCACCATTGCATACGATGTTCTGGATACAGAACCGGGCGCCAATGGCACCACAACGACCACCAGTACGCAGGCCTACCAATTCCAAACCGATAGCCAGCCACCCGCGAGGCTTGATCCGTACGTTCTGTGCAGTTTCCCTGCCCAACTCGACACATGCGTCTTCTACGAAGATCCGCTGGACATTGTCTTCAACGACAGCTCGGTCTTCTCGTTGTTTGAGGCCTATGGCTATCAGCTTACTTATTCTCTGCATGCTGCCGACGGTCTGCCGGAGGGCTCTCCAGCAAGCACCATGCTTACGGGATCGCCATCTCCTTTACAGGCAATCGATGGGATCGGCACCGCCACTTACGACTCGATGCTGCAATTGGCCAGCGAGCTCGAGTGTCTTGGCGGCTCCATCACCCAGTACCAGAACCAGCTGTTCACCGCACCCGTCTATCTGCGCCCCTTGATGGGGTACACATTCGACCTGGTCACCAACCCGGGCGCGCCGGCGAACTCCGCCGCGGGTTCTCCGGGATCCGCCGCGCAGCCGCTCTTCCGGCGCAACTTCACGACCGGCCGCTATGCCAATCTGCAAGCCCTCGCCGCGTCACTTGGCGCCACGCAAGTCACGCACCGTGCACTCACCTCCGCGTTGTCTTTCCCCAACTCCGGCGGAGCCCAGGTTTTCAAGGATGCCGACATTCAGCAGGCCTTCCTCAGCGCTGGGGAACAGGCTCTTCCTGCTCCTTCCACCAACTCCATCGTCATTTACTGGCTGAAATCGGGCACAGGCTTTGTGCCGCACGCCATTCTTCTCGATGCTATCGAGCCGCTGTGGCGCTATCGTTCCGAGCCGGGCTTCACCACACCCATCTCCTCGGATCCGTCGTTCAAGATTGTGACTATCAACTCGGTTCCGTCCCTTGAAGTCAGTGAGGCCGTCGGTTCGCCGCCTGCCGCGTCCATCGGCAGTTTCATCGTCTCGCCCGGAGGCGCGCGTACCGTCGGCATGTTCAGCGCAGGCTTCTCGCCGCCCGCCTCAGGAAAGCTCGTCACTCTGCAAATGCAGCGGCCTGCCAGTTCCGTCTATGGCAACGGGGACGAGAACGCGCCGATCATTACTCTCATCATCCAGCCGCAAGCGCCGTGGGAGAACGACCATGTCTAGATTCGTTTGGCCCTATCTCTTCACACTTCGCGCCGGCAATCTCATTGCGGCTTCGAAGAACCAGAATCTTCCGCCAATCCGGGACAAGTTCTTCCCCTCAAGCACCGGCAATAACGCCATCGCATTGCGCTGGGCGTGCGCGTCCCCTCTGGGTTTCCCGCGCGAACCGTTCCAGGTATTCCGTCGTCTGCGCAACACCATCGAGAACACAGCCGTCGTCACCGTGTTGTCCAACGCAACTGCCGTCACTGTGCAGGAACAGACGATTCCCGTTCTGCCCGGTGGCGACGCCGGTTACATCGTGTACGCCGCCGTCGGTGTCGCTGCGTCCAGTAGCGTGAGCGTACAGGCGATCGACGTAAATGGTAATGCCATTCCCGGCCAGTCGTTGTTACTGACGGCCAGCACACCCATCGAATTCCGCTGCCCCGGCATCGCTTCTCTCAGCGTCTCTGGTACGGGCACAATAGGCCCCATCGAAGCAGTGAGCGAGACCGTCTACTCCAACCTGCCTGACTGGGCCCAGATTCAGACCGTCGGTCTGCCGCTTGCCAACAACGAAATCGGATCGTTCTACAGAACCATGCCCCAGGGCTTCTGGCCCACACCTCTCACGCCACCAACTCTCGACGGCGTGACAGCGGCGACGGATCGCACTCTCATCACGGCGGAGCTTGAGATTCCGCCGCCCCCGACCGGTGTTACGGATTTACCGTTGCCCGTATGGGCGCAGCCGAATCCCTCTGCCTACATCAATTACATCCGCAGTGCAGGCAACATCGTGGACATGGTCGAGCACTGCCTTGAGAACTCCGACGATACCAACGCGCAGAAGATGCAGTCTCTTTACACAGAGCCGGTCACAACCGCCGGCTTGAGCCAGATAGGAGCCACTTCTCCGGGTACGCAGACGAGCACTGTCACTCTGCCCGTTACCGGCGTCGCCATGCTCGCGGTCAGCACCGACCCTTATGCCGCGGTCTCGCTCGGCTACGGCACGCTCGACATCCCGCCCGCCACCGGTGGTGGCACCGTTACCATCGTCATCGCACCCACGAGCGTGACCGTGGCTCCCGGCCGCACCGAGCAATTCGCCGTAACACTCACCGGAGTGACGAATAGCACCGTGATCTGGGGCGTGAACGGCGTGCCCGGAGGCAACGCCGTCGTTGGCACCATCTCGACAGCCGGTCTATACACAGCGCCAGCCACGATCCCGCCAAACAACGCTGTGGTCGTGACGGTGACCAGCGCCCAAGACCCAACCATGTCAGACACGGCCGCCGTCACCATCGCCCAGATCATTCCGATCCCCATTCCCATTCCCACGCCACGGCCTTTGCCCACGCCGGTGCCGATCAAGCCAGAAATTTTCATCCAGCCGCCCGTGCTCCCGCCGGTCGATAACTACGGCGCATACGACTACATGGTCACCGCGCCGTTTGTTCTACCGTTTGGCCTCTCGTTCACGCTGGCTGCACTCAGCGTCGGGCAACTTCCCGTTGAAGCCCCAACGGACCTTGCTTCTTCCGCGAGCCAGGTGAATGCGCCGCTGGCGCGCGACCAAGCCGCTCCGGCTGTTGTCCGAATCACCTGGGATGCCCCCGACAACCCGCAAGGATACGGAGTCATTGCCAGCCGTGCTCCCAATCAGTCCCAGTTTCTGAATGCCTCGCGGCCAGCGGCTGTGGGAGGCTTTGATGTCTTCGTTGGCCTTCCGCCACTGAATCCCGATCCCAACTCTCCGCCTGATGTGCAGAATCCTGCATTCTCCGACTTGGAAGCGTCTTTACCACTCACTGCGCCCCCAGTGAACAATCGCTACATGGTGGCTGCCCAGGACATCTTCGGGCAATGGTCCAACTGGGTTGAAACTGACACGACCCTTTCGCCGGCGCCGGTGACCAAGCCTGGCCTCATCAACGCCACATTCCTTTATGCTGCGAGCACGGCGAGTCCACCATCACCCGTTATTCCCGCCTCCCTGCGCATTGACTTCGGCTGGAACTGGGAGGACCGCGCTCCGGGGCAGATTCGCTTCACAGGCCAGTTCGCCGCTGCGCCAGCCAACTCGCTCAACCCACCCTTCCTCGGCGGATTCGCCGTGCAGAATACCGGACCGGTCGGGCCCCCGGTGGTTCTCAGCTTCTCTTACGCGGGCCTGAATCCTGACACCGTAAGCCCCACACAGGTGCTCCCCACTGTCACCAGCGGCCACACCACCAACGGTCCCGTCACCATCCTTGGCACGGGCACGCCGCCAAGCCCGACAGCCAATCCCAACCAGGTGCAATACCGCGTCGAACTTACCGGCATCCAACTCGACTTCTCCGCCTCCGACGAGATCGACTTCCTCATCTACGCCACTGCCACCGAGGAGGTGCAACCCGGCGTCTGGAGCGATCCCACGGATCAACCCACTTCGAACACGTCGCCGCCTCCGCCTCCGCTGCTCATCGGCAAGATCGTCCGGGCTTTCGATCCCAATCCGCCGACCGTCACCTTCGCACCTCCTGCCATCAGTTGGACGGCCCTGCCAGACGCCACCGGCACGGCGCGAGGTGTTCTCGAATGGGAGACCGACCCAACGGCTGCCGCGTACTTCGTATGGGAAGCCACTGAGAGCGCGCTGCTTCACATCCTGCCCCCAGGCAGCCCCGCCGGTACACCCGATCCGCCGGCGGATACGCCTTACGCAACTCGCGCCAATACATTGAAGAGCCTCGTGACCACCTTTCAGGACCAGTCATTGCAGGGCTTCGCTCGCTTGACCAAAGACCCAATCGCGGATAATCGCACTGAGATTGCGCTCCCCGGATCGGCATCCACACTCTACGCATTCCGCATCTCCGCCATCGGCAATAACAACGTTGAGAGCGACCGCTCACCTCAAGTCGCCATTTTCGGTGTGCCGCGCCGCAACGTTCCCGGCACGCCGCGCATCATGCTTCGATCCAACGTCGGCTCTCCTCCTGCGCTCCAGGTCATCGTGCTTCCGGTCCCCTCCAGCGCACCTCCAGCCGGCTACCGGCTCTTCCGCGTTCGCAGCCAGGCACTCTCGCAAAATGCATCCAGCATGGGCCCGGCCAAGATCGATGAGTTCTCGCCGCTTTGGGACAACTACGCCAGCGTCACCCTCGCCGGAAATTTACTCCAGGGAAAGGCAGTTCTTGACCCCGCCGCCATCACCAGTTGGTATCCGTACTACTATCGCGCCACCACTATTGGCGCGCAGGATCTTGCCAACGGCCTCTACAGCGGCGAGTCGCCCTACTCCAGCGTGCAGGCCGCAAACGTTCTTCCCGGCGGGCCGCCGATGATCGCGTCCTTCCATCTCCAGGTCATTCCGTTGAGGAACGTAGCCATCGTGTCGCTGGTCACCGATCTTCCGGCTGCGGCGGTCAGCCCTGTCGGCCCGGCGCTGGTCGAATTGCTGCAACTTGTACCGCCTAGTCCCAGCGGCCTGCTCATCCAGCACCAAGTTCTTTCCATCGCGCCCAATGAGATTCCAGTTGGAATCATCGTGCCACCGCCGATTCTCGCTCCAGTCAGCGTCCTTCGCACCGTGCGCACAAACCCTGACGCGAACGAGCATTGGACGCTCTCGATGCTTCTCTCCTATACGAATGCGGAGGCCGGCAGCTTCATCCTTCGCCTCACTGATCCGCTGGCTCGCCAATCCACTGTTTCTTTCTGACCGCAAGGGAATCCGATGAACGCACAACAAATCGCCCAGGCCCTTCAATACGGTGAGTTGCAAGCTTTCGGGATGGCCATGCCACGGCTCGCCGCGGATTGGTCGGCGAGCGGCGGTGCCAATCCGTTTACTGTTGTCGACAGCACCCCGGCCTCGTCCTCCGACCCGCCGATCATGACGATCACCTCGACGGCCGATTGGGCCGCGCCGCTGGATGCAACCTACCTCATCGTCGCCGGCAGTCAGCCCATGCCGGTGACTCTCGTTCAGGCTGGAGGCACCGCGGAGAGTTCGCCTGGCCTGCTCTTGACGGTGCCCGATCAGGAGTGGCTGCGCCTCGGCCGCCTATACTGCGAAATCTTGCAGGAGAGCGATACCACCCGGCCGGAGCGTGACCGCGGACTCTCGTGCCGTCCCGTTCCGCGCTACTTCTACTTTCCAAATCAAACGCTGAAAATCTCTAGTCCAAACTTTCCGTCTGGACTGGCGCGTGCCGGCGACGACCTGGGATTTTCCGGCGCGGCCCGCTTTTACGACAGCGACGGTCTTCAGATCGATCCAGTTGCGGTGATGGCGGCCTTCGAGGCCATCCTCACTCACTATCCCGGATTGCAGGCCGTTCCGCTCGGATCACAGCCGGTCAGCCCGATTCCGCTTACCGACTACCTGACCGGAACGTCTTCGCCTCTCGCCGCTACCAAGGCAACGCGCGTCCGCCTGGTCGATTTCGCAGGCAATCCCTATATCAAAGACCCGCTTCATCTCACCGGGCTGACCGTAGTCGACAATCAATCGGCTCTTTATGAAGTGGCCGCAAGTCCCGCCGTGGTCGATCTCGATGCCGTGGACGCAAATTTCACGCAGTTCGATCACGACCGGCTGGTCTTCGGATCCGCCGCTAACGGGCGCCTCAGCAGCAGCTTTACCGCGCCGGAAGTACCCACCTTCAGCCCGCCGATCAGTCTTGCTCGCGACTACTACACCTTGCGGGTCGTCGAACTCCAGCCTTATCTCAATGGCGCCTGGCCTGACAATTCCGCCGACCCCGCCGTCTCCTTGCAGCGCTTCGCACCGGTGCGCATCAACGAAAACATTTCGTTTCTGCTTGACGGTAACGACATGCTGGGAGCCATCCACACCGCGCTCGATTCCGGCTCACCTTCGAGCGCCGCATCTTCCCCGCCGGAGTCGGATCTGACCTTGGTAGTTGCCCAGGCAATCGACGGCAACTTCTCCATTCCTGCCTTATCCGGCTCCGCTGCGCACTGGCCGCAATTTCCCCGTGGCATCACGGTCGATCCCAACGCAACGCTTTCAATCAACCTGAAGACGCAGGTGGTGCTGCTGGCAAGCTGGGTGACCGATGCACCAAACACTCCATCCACTGGCGACGTGATCCTCGAGATTGGCAACCTGCCTCCATCGGCATGGGTGCGCGTCTATCCACGCCAGTTTCTTCCTAACGCATCGCTGGCACGCGGCGACGGGCAGGGACGGGAGGTTCCTTCAACCGGTGCAGTGGTCATGGCCCTCAAGGACCCGCTCTCATTGCGCGATCCGCTCACCGGACAGATATCGCTCCCTGGAGCGGCGACACTTCAATTCGACATGGTGGTGGTGCTGCCCAATTCGAATGCGCGAATCTACGGTGGGTTGACGATAAACATTGGGACCGCGATCATCACCTCGCCGCCTCTCTCTTTCGATGGCGGCGCGAACCCTTGCGGCTCCGCGGGCTTTCAGGGCGTGAGCAACGCCGGCATCCTCGGCCTCGGGCACATCGGGAAGATCTCGCCCACTCCAACCAGTCTTTTGGAGTGGGTAGAAGCACTCACCGGCGAAGGCAAACCACGCGATGCGCCCCGGCTGCCTACGATGGCGCGCCGCGAATTGTTAGTGGCCGGTGCCGGGCCGGATACGTCATCTGGCTCGCCGGCGTTTTCGCGGACTTGGACGGGAGTGATCGGTGGAGGAAGAATTCAGCCGGAGACTGTCTGCGCCGCGACGCGTATCGGCGCGCCGGGAAGTTTCGGCGGACGGGAGACCTCTGTCGTAGCTGCAACCACGCACGGCGGCATCCTCGCTTACGACATTGCCCGGCACGCTTTGCGCCGCTCGCAGGAGATCATCCCGCGGCTCATCACCCTCGCCTCCAGCGCGTGGAACATCCCCGAAGAGCCGCCTGCAGTAGACATTGGGAAACAGCCGGACGCGACCAACGGAACTCTCGCCGGCGCCGTACTTCAAACGGTTGCACCTCTCTGTGAGAGCCCGGAACTCAATGCGCTCTGGAGCAGCCAGGTGGTCAGCTCCGCAGTCACCCAATGGATCACCAACAACATACCCAACAGCTCATTGGTCACGCAGGCGTTGCAGACACTGCAGAATACGCCGGCGCCTCCACAGCCTGCTACGGAAGACTCGCCCAGCTCAGGTTTGCTCGGCCAGGATGAAGCATCGGCGCGGCGCATCGCCATCGAGTTGGAGCGCGAGCTCACCAGTGTTCGCTTCGGCCGTCGCGACGCCCAATGGTCGCTCAACTCGGCGCTTCAGACGGCACGTCACTTCATCTATATCGAAACGCCGGGCTTTTGCTCGACGGCGCACGCGTCAGGTTCTCCCTCCGCGAGTTTCAAGGGCTATGAGGCGGACCTCATCGCGACGCTGACCGCGCAGATGGCAAAGATGCCGGGCTTGCGTGTTGTGATCTGCGTCAACAAGACTCCCGATTTTGCGCCCGGCTATGAAGGCATGGCCAGCTTTGAGGTACAGGACCGGCTCGCGATCGTGGGAAACATGCCAGCCGCTCTCACTTCGCCACCCGATGCGACGCAATTCATCCTTTTCCACCCCATCGGCTTTCCAGGACGCTTCGCGCGCGTCGAGACAAACATCGTCGTCATCGACGACAACTGGGCCATGATCGGCGGCTGTTCCTTCCGCCGTCGCGGGCTCACCTTTGACGGCAGCAGCGACCTCGTCTTCACCGATACGCTGCTCGAGAACGGCCGCTCTGCAGCCATTCGCGACTTCCGCCGCGCCATGATCGCCAACCGCCTCGGCATCCCCATCGACTCCACGCAGGCCTCGTTCGTGGCGCTGAGCGAAGCACACACGGCGTTCACGGTGATCCAGGATGCATTGTCGGGTGGAGGAAACGGAAAGATCTCAACCCTTTGGGACGGGACCACTCCGGGCATCACGCCCGCTACACCGCTGCCCGCCGACCAGGCCAATCCCGATGGCCGCGACTTCGACGAAGAGACTGCCGCGATCGTCAGTGCCTTCGCCGCCGCCTCTGGCGTTTAGCTTGCTCGCCCCAAATCGCATCTGCTCGTCACCGGTGGAAGTGGCAGTTCCCTGGATCTTCAACGTCAATGACGCGCCGCGTCTGCCGGGATGAATTGATCAGCAATCTGGACCTCTCTCGACCATAATTCGGTTTCAACCCAGAGGTCGCCCAGTTCCGGATATTCTGAGTTCGAGGAGTGGTACGGCAATCATGCGTCACTTAGACGACCTTGATTGCCTTGCGGTGGCTGGCCACCGGATCACCAGGTCATTGCAGATGCTTGCCTCGGGACGTCCGCTTTTGAACACTCTTTCTCAGCAATGAACGCACGTCCGCGATGTCGAGATCTCTAAGTTGTTGATTTCAAGTGGCTGACATGGAATTCCTGTGGAACGTGACGTGCTTGCTCACGAGTGCAAGCCGAAGTGTGTGGAGGTTGATCGATGCGGGTTCTGCTTCAGGATGTAACCTACGCGCTGCGCCAGCTTCGCAAAACGCCGGGCTTTACCATCACCGTTCTGCTCACACTGGCGCTCGGCATCGGCGCAAACTCGGCGATCTTCACGCTGGTCAACGCCATCCTGCTGCATAATCTGCCGGTGACCGATCCCAAGACCCTCATCCGCATCGGCGACAAAGACGATTGCTGCGTTAACGGCGGCTGGAACGACAACGGGGACTACTCGCTCTTCGCCACCGACACCTATTACATGTTCAAGAAGAGCCTGCCGGAGTTTGAAGAGCTTGCGGCTATGGAATCCGGCTACGCATGGCGGCCGATCACGGTTCGCCGCGCGGGGCCGCAGACCGTGGCCAAATCTGTCATGGGCACCTTCGTCTCCGGCAACTACTTCCGCGTCTTCGGACTCTCGCCGGCAGCAGGCCGCCTGTTTTCTGGACGGCGACGACCAGAAGGGCGCGCCCATTACTGCCGTGATGAGCTACGACGCCTGGCAACAGGATTACGCAGGCGACCCGACCGTTGTGGGCAGCACCTTTTACATCAACACCAAGCCGGCCACCATCATCGGCGTAGCTCCCAAGGGCTTCTACGGCGACCGCATCGACACCAATCCGCCCAAGTACTTCCTGCCCATGAACGCGATGGACCCAGTCATCGGCGCGCCGTACTTTAACGATCCCGATACGCAGTGGGCCTACATTATCGGCCGCGTCAAGCCGGGAACTTCCATCCCGGCGCTGCAGGCCAAGGCCAGCACGCTGCTCAAGCAGGAATATGCGCCGCTCAAGACATTTACCGATCAGCGCGCCCAGAAGGTCCTTCCCCGCACACATGTGGTGCTGACACCCGGCGGCGGCGGCATCCAGAACATGCAGGACGGTTACAAGGACCATCTCAAGTTGCTGCAGTGGATCGCCGCGCTCGTGCTTCTGGTGGCCTGCGCCAACATCGCCAATCTTCTGCTCGTCCGCGGCATGAGCCGCCGCGCGGAGCTCTCCATCCGCTCGGCCCTCGGCGCGCAGCGCAGCCGCATCGTGCGCCAGTTGCTTACCGAAAGCGTGCTTCTTTCCGGCATGGGCGGCCTGCTCGGGCTCGCAATCTCCTATCTCGGAGCACACGCGCTGCTGGCGCTCGCCTTCCCTGACCAGCACAACATGCCGGTCAATGCCTCGCCTTCGCCTCTGGTCATCGGCTTTGCCTTTGCGCTTTCGCTGCTTACGGGAGTTCTCTTCGGCCTGGCCCCGGCGCTGATGGCCGCGCGCACGCAGCCTGCCGAAGCCCTGCGCTCGAACGCCCGCACCACCGCCCACGGCGCTTCCTTCCTGCAGCGCGCGCTTGTGGTTCTGCAGGCCGCGCTCTCGCTGGTGCTGCTGGTCGCCGCGGGCCTCTTTGCGCAGAGCCTCAACAAGGCCGAAAACGTCGACATGAAGCTGGATGCAACCAACCGCTACATCGCCCACATCAATCCGCAGGCGGCCGGCTACAAGAACACTGAGGTCGAGCCCCTCTACCAGGCCATCGAAGACCGCTTCCACGCCATTCCCGGCGTTCTCAAAGTCGGCCTCGCCACCTACACGCCCATGGAGGAGAACAACTGGGGATCAGGCGTAAAGGTTCAGGGAGAGCCCGACCTCAATAAAGGCGCTTCCTGGGTGAAAGGCACTCCGGAGTACTTCGATTCCGTGGGCACGCACGTGGTGATGGGCCGCGGCTTCACATCGCAGGACACGCTGAATGCGCCGCCCGTCGCCGTCGTCAATCAGGAATTTGTCAAACAGTTCTTCGGCAACCGCAATCCCATCGGCCATCGCTTTGGCTTTTCCGGTGCCGGCCAGGACCCGGCAGGATGGAGCGCATGAGATCGTCGGCGTGGTGGAAGACACCACCTACACCAGCGTCTACTGGAAGAACCACGCCATGTATTTTCTGCCGCTCACGCAGCGCGCCGGCAGCGCCAACGATCCCGACCTATCCCATCGACAAAGACCAATCCATGTACGCCGGAGCCCTGGTGATCCAGACCGCCCATCCCATCCCCGGGTTTGAAAAGATCGTCGGCGATACGCTGGCCAGCATCAACCCCAACCTCACCATCGTGAAGTTCCAGACCTTCCAGCAGCAGATTGACGACCGCTTCATCGAGGAGCGCCTCATCGCGCGCCTCACTTCGCTCTTCGGCCTGCTCGCCCTGCTGCTCGCCGCCATCGGCCTCTACGGCGTCACTGCGTACACCGTCGTCCGCCGCACGCCGGAGATCGGCATCCGCATGGCGCTCGGCGCCGAGCGCGGGCGCGTCATTGCCATGGTGATGCGCGGCGCCATGCTGCAGGCGCTTGCAGGGCTCGCGATCGGCGCGCCCGTCGCCATGCTCTGCGTGCGCTACGTCAAGTCGCAGCTCTATGAGATCACCAGCGTCAACCCGGCGGTCATGACCGGCGCTATCGTCACTCTTGGCGTCGCAGCCGCAATCGCCGGCATCATTCCCGCCAAGCGCGCCGCCTCCATCGATCCTGTACAGGCCTTGCGCATTGAATGAGCCGCGCCCTCGTTCAACTTTTTGCAATCGCACCGTCCCAGCCGGCAAGCTCCGCGTTTTTTTGCGGATCGGCATTGCTCGTCCTAACGAGTTTCCGCAGGTTTCACTCCATCCGAATTTCAGCGGTGGAAAGACTGATCAGAACATCAAATCCAACGTCTTTTTCGCTCGCCGCTGACGTTGTGTTTCAGGTGGATCTCTTCGGACGCTACCGTCGAGAAACCGAATCCGCCCAAGCTCAGCTTCTGGGCACGCAAGACGCACAACAGACCTAGAGCTAGTCGCAATAAATGTTGCTCAGTCCCCAGCAAATGCATTCCTCAGGGGCTAAAGCCCGCGATTCATGGGACTTCCACGGCACGGATGAATCCGTGCCCTTTCAAAACACGAATTATGCAACCAGTTCTAGTCCTGACATTGGTGAGTGACGTAGCCAGCGGCTACTTTTTGCGTCGCGACCTCGACTTGCAGATTCAGATCACAGCGTCAAAAAATCGTTGCATTTTCGTTGATGTCCCGTACAAGCCCAAGACAAAACCCGGGCCGCCACCCTGAATACGGCACGATGGTAACCACTTCCAGGTTACTAGCAGGTAGGGGGTAGGGGGTAGGCCTTTCTCTCCAGGTGAAAGGGCGGCCGCATTTGCCGCTTCTTCATTCCTTCCCATTGTGCGCTGGATCGCGGTAATTATCTGCAAAAGAAAATCTGAATGCCGGACAGCTACATGATGGCCGGAGGGTTCTCGCGTGGTGGCGTTTAGATAGCGTTCGATCATGGTGCGCAGAGCCTGACCTTCGGGCGCGGACCTTGCAACTTCCAACATGCCCTTTCCCATCTCGTCGAATGCCCGTGTCACCGTGGCCGAGACACGCGCCTTGCTGGCCACTGTTCCTGCCGGAAATCAGGCATAGCCTCGCTTCTCTCTGAAGAGAATCGATGGGCTCCAATGCGCAGCGTATCGAGGCAGCAGGCGGAGTCCCAATCCAGCTGCCCTACCGACGATTCGAAACTCATCACCACGGGATCGTTTCGTTTTCCCAGCGTGTGAACGTCCCTGTCGGACTCTCTGGTCCGAGCAATGCAACACGCACTGCCTCGCGAGCGCCCTCCTCGACGGTTTCCGTGCCTGCATATCCGTTCAGGTTCGTCTTGGTGAATCCAGGGGACACGGCGCTGACCTTAATACCCTCGGGCTCCAGTTCGATCGCCATGGCGACTGTCAAAGCGTTGAGCGCCGTCTTGGACGCAGGGTAGACGGGACCGAAGATCGAGCGCCAGCGAGAGGCCGGGTCTGAATTCGTCGTCAGCGAGCCAACACCGCTCGACACGTTGACGATGCGGGCGTTCGGTGTTCCGCGCAGGAGCGGCAAAAAAGCTTGGTAGACAGCGAGGACGCCGAACACGTTGGTGTCCCATACTGCGCGCATTTCAGCGAGGGACACGTTGCTCGGGCGGGTCGTGGCCGCATGTTCCGCGACGGATTGGCCGGGCAGTTTACTTGTATTCGAGATCGCCGCATTTTGGATGAGAACATCGAGACGTCCAAACTCGTTCCGAACGCGCTCCGCCGCGGCGATGATCGAAGCCTGATCCGTTACGTCGAGTTGGAGGGCGTGGGCGTCCGAGCCGACCTCCTTTGCGGCGACCTCGCCGCGCTCCAGATCGCGTGATCCAACCAGCACAGCGAAGCCGTGCGCGACGAGATCCTTTGCGATTTGAAGACCGATTCCTTGATTAGCCCCGGTGACCAGGGCGACGGGCTTGTTCTGCATGGACAGTTCTCCTTTACCGATTGCGGTGTTGGAATGAAACGTATGCGTCCTGTGCAACTCCGAAACACTGCTCGTGCGAGTGGGACGCAATTACGAGTTGACTCCGCTAGACGAGCACAAGTTCCGCTCGAGCTATGCGGCTGCGCCGCCAATGCTGTCGAGGGTAGCAAGAGCTTCCTTCGGCAGTTTTAGTGTCGCAGCCGTGAGATTCTCTCGCAGATGCTGGACCGACGATGTGCCGGGGATCAGCAATATATTCGGAGACCGATGCAGAAGCCATGCAAGGGCTATCTGCATGGGAGTTGCATCGAGCGATGCGGCGACCTCATTGAGCTTGGATGATTGCAGCGGGGAGAACCCGCCCAGCGGAAAGTAGGGCACATAAGCTATCCCTTTCGCGGCGAGAGCCTCGACGAATTGGTCGTCGGTCCTCTGCGCCACGTTGTAGAAATTCTGAATGCACACGATCTCAGTGATAATCTGCGCCTCAGCTAGCTGCTCGGCAGACACGGTGCTCAGGCCGATATGCCGAATCAGTCCTTGCTGCTTCAGTTCGGCGAGCGCCGCGAGCGGCTCTTCAAAGGGCTCATCGGTTGGTCCGGTCAAGCCCCCGAGGCGAAGGTTGACCACTTCGAGCGTGTCAAGGCTGAGATTTCGCAGATTGTCGTGTACTGCATCGATAATCTCTCGGCGCGAGCGGGCGTGCGGCCATGAACCATCGCTGCCGCGTCGCGCGCCCACTTTGGTCACGATCACGAGGTCGTCGGGGTAAGGATGGAGCGCCTGCTTGATGAGTTGATTGGTTACATGCGGACCGTAAAAGTCGCTGGTATCGATGTGGTTCACGCCAGACGCGACGGCCTCACGCAGAACAGCGATCGCACCCGGAACGTCGCGCGGTGGCCCCCAGACCAGCTTATCGTCATCCTTTCCCGCAAGCTGCATGGCGCCATAGCCCATTCGGGTTACGGTAGTTGCAGTGCCGGGAAGGGTAAATGTGCCGCCAAGATCAGATCGATTGGTCATTGTTTCTCCTCGGGAGTTGGATCCTGTCACAAATACACGCATGGTTGTCCTCCTGCTGTTATGACGCGACCTATGAAGATCGCACCAGAGTTGACACCCGCGTCCCCGTCTAATAAAACGGAGACAGTCTCCGCATGTAAAGATAATCGGAGGCTATCTCCGGTTGCAGAATATTTTCTGTAAACCTGCGTATGCCGAACCTCGAGCTGCAGGCCTCGGGGACCGGTCGCGCCAGTCGCCCCGGCTGGCCCTGCCGGTCCTTGTGCTCCGGTTGCGCCATAGGTCATGTTGAAGTCCACGCTGTTGCGTTGGCTGCGGGAGCTAATCAATCGAGCATCCGCTGGCGAAGTCTCCAAAACTGCTCTGGCCAGAGAGTACGGCGTATCGCGGGAGACTTTGTACCAGTACCTAAATGCCACCGCCGCGCCTGGGAAAGCGTAGGCGCCAACCTAACGACCAGCGATTCATTCAGGACTTGCAGCGCGCTACAGCTTGAAACGCCTGGTTGTTATGCTCCACATAAACTAATCCCGCTGGTGTGGCTAGGCGATTGGAGCGTGACCAGTTTAGACGTCGTCTTCGTGGGAACTAGATGGGGTTTTGGGAAATCCCAGTGTCTTGCGTCTCTCCTGCTCCAAGAGTTCAAGTCTTTGACCAACGATCTTCGACGTAGACTCAAGTTGAATTAAAGCCGATCTGCATATACTCTCAAGGGCCTTCGTCTCGGCCTTGATGCTCACGTTCTTCGTACCCGCGAGATGGCCACTGATTGTCATAGTCAATCGCACAATCGCTTCGGCGCTGGCCCGATGCTTCTGTGAGACCCGGGTCTCCTTGACACAGGAAAGATCCACCATTCTTGAGGTCAGCGATGAGAGCGCCTTGAGAAGCCTCGTTATGGACCCGATTGGAATGCCGGAGAGGAGATACCCGTTTCGACTCTCAAATGAGACAAAGGCGCGGATCCTGGTGATCTCCGCCCTTATCTCTTGGATGAGCTTCCCGGTGTTTTGAGTGGACGGGCCCTTCCCTTTTGCGACGTCATATAAGATCTTGCAGCCAGTGCGAAGTGCTCGCAGATTCAAGGCAAACTGGTCGAGCTTTCCCTGAGCATCCCGAGCATAAAGTTGGTTCAGAAGATAGGACTGCTTGTAGGAGGAGAGCCTAGCAACCGCAAGGCCAAAAAGTGTAAGACCCACAGCAACTTCGAGGCTTGCGAACAGCCTTCCATATCCCACCGGCACCAAATCACCAAATCCCAGCGACGTAAATGTGACCACGCTGAAATAGAGACAGCTCCCAAAATCGGTGACGGGGTCCTTCCCTTGCCGTAATCCCGAACCGTAGGAAGATCCTACAAAGTACAACAGACTGAAAAATACAACGGACGAAATAGCACCAAGGAGCAAATAGCGCAGTTTGATCTCCTCGATTGCATCCAGCAAACGCCTGAAAAGCCTATCCATCGTCGTCTCCTATATCTTGGAATAAGATACGTTGCTCGGCGGATTTCATAGCGCTGGCGAAAGGGAGCCTCCCTCCTTACACTTGGAGCTGAACCAGAACAAATCCTGAGGCTCACCCGGGCGGAGTTCCTGAAGGAAGCCAGCCCGTGAATCTTGGCCATCTTCTGAGGGAGGAAAACTTGTCCGTTACTTCGTTGAATGTTCCTACCACGACGGGCACTCTCACGCTGAAGGTATCACCGCAGAAGCCCCTCTTCATACTCGGGCGCAACGGTACCGGTAAATCGGCACTCATGCATAAGTTTGCGGGGCAACTTGGTGGTAATGCGGTCTACCTGCCGGGAGCTCGGCCAAGCTCTTTCACCAACGAGAGCTCCACACTGAATCCAGCGTCTCACCGCCAGTTGAAGATAAACCTGCGGAGCTGGGACATACAGCCGGATACCCGCTGGAACCCGCCCCAGGGCGCTTCACGGAACGAGAAAGCGATTCAGGATCTCACAGCGGCGGAGATCCAATTCAAGGTTGATGCGGCGAATGAAATCGCGAAGGAGGGGAAAGAATCACCGGCAATTGGCCGCTTGCAAGGTGGCTTATCTCCGCTCGATCGTGTTAACGCGATACTGACACAGAGCAACTTTCCGATCACGGTTGGGATCCATTCGGCTGAAATGAAGGCCGTAAGAGACACCAACGTCTTTAGCATTGCGAGGACGTCGGACGGCGAAAGAATCGCTCTTGTGCTCATTTCTGAGGTCGTTGCAGCTCCAGCTGGTTCGATTTTCCTCCTAGATGAGCCCGAATTGCACCTGCATCGGTCCATAATCGTCCCACTTATAACGTCAATCATCCGTGAGAACCCTGAGAGCACGTTCGTTGTCAGCACCCACGAGCTCGACTTAGTCACTGCCTGCCCGGATGCTTCTGTAGCTGTTATTCGCAAATGCGTCTGGCCGTCTCCAAGCGATTGTCGTTGGGAAATGGATCAGATTGTGGACGCTGGAATGATTCCCGAAGATCTGAGGGTAGACATTCTGGGGTCGCGCCGCAAAATTCTCTTCGTCGAAGGTACGAATACCAGTCTCGATGCACCCCTTTACGCACTGTTGTTTCCGAACGCATCCGTACGATCTCGTGAGGGCTGCCGCGAAGTCGAGCGTGCTGTCACGGGACTGCTGGCAACGAAGGACTTGCATCATGCCGAGGCCGTAGGCATGGTGGACGGCGACGGAATGAGTCAAGAGCAAATCGAAGCCTTCGAGGTGAAAAGCATCTATCCGCTTCCGGTTCATTCCGTGGAGAGCCTCTACTATGCCGAAGAGGTGCTTCGCGCAGTTGCACAACGTCACGCGGAGACGCTTGGGATAGACCCTGACATTTTGCTTAATGAGGCCCGGATTAACGCCATAGCCTCGTTGGGTTCTGAGGAAAACCTGTCGCATCTCGCCAGCAAAGTGGCGGAACGTCAGTTCCGCGAGGCAGTGCTACAGCACGTCCCAGAACGCAACGACTTAGTAAATGGGACGGCAGCGGTGGTCTCAATCAATGTTCCGTCCACATACCCGGGGGAGTTGGCGCGTCTCAGAAACCTTCGCAACAACAGTGACGTTGCGGGGATCGTCTCTCGTTATCCCGTGCGTGAATCTAGACTGCTGGACGCTTTAGCAAAAGGCTTGAAATTCCAAGGACGGCCAGACTATGAGAAAGCGGTATTGCGCCAACTGTCATTGGATAGTGACCTGCGGAGCGCGCTTCGCGCCAAGTTAGGAGCTCTTGCGCTTAGATTGGATTGAACCGGAAGTCCAGTGCCGAGGTCAGTACGTGGCACCCTCGTCACTGCCCTCCAGCCCACGCCTTTGTCCCCTCAATTACCAATTTGATGGCTGCATCAAAGAGTGCCTTCTTGTCTGGTAGATGATCGCTCAATTTGGGCTTCACTGCGGTCTTGAAGGCGCTGATGACCTGCGAAGTAACATCCGTGCAGTTTTCTCGGGTTAGCGCTTCGAGAAGCATCGGGTAGTTCCTAGCCATTATTTCCTTCTTCTTTGCATCATTGGTCATTCTCATCTCCCAATGAAGACGGGCGAATGTTGGACCGAAATCTGGTCTATTCACCAGAATCTTCATTCGGTCGAGGTCCGTCGCGCGGATGGGAGCGCCATCTATGAAAAACAGCTCACCAGACTCAAACGGGGTCACGATGTCTTCCATGAGACGCTCCCATGGAACGTCCAATTGCAGCAGAACCTCTGGGCTGGATTTACGCACAGCAAGGACGGTGAACCGGCTATCAGCGGCATTCGGGATTAGTTCTGACAATTGGCTTCTCCACTGGAGGGAACTGTCTGAATGATACCGACTCAGCGAGAGTGGAAATCTGGGGTGCGGTCCGGTCACCGATTTAGTCGCCAGTTGGTTTTGGCAAATGGCAGAATCTTGCAGCATCTTGCAAAGTAGTTATGCGCATTAAGTACTTATAAATAAAGGTTTATTTCGTTATATGCTCATCCATGCAGCATCTTGCAAAGTTGCCATAAATCAGATCCTAAGTCTGGTGTGTCTTCACTTCCATTGGTTTGGAACGTGCTCAAGAACATCGGTGGCCAACAACACCCACATGGGTTATGTTCTCCGATGTCTGAATCTGAGTCCACGTTCAGTAGGCAGTCCATGGTGCCGAGGCTGGGACCGGGTAGGTGCCATCGGCGGGATTCCTACGGGGCAACATGTGCTGGAATGCCGGTGGTGGCCCACGGGGTGGGATTGTGCTAATTCATTGCTGCAGATACTTGCGCTGATAAACCCCCGGCCTGTACTATTTTCGTCAGGACGGTAATTCACGTAAGTCATTGATTATAAGGTGGTAGGCGAGGCGGGGATCGAACCCACAACCCCCGGCTTAGAAGGCCGGTGCTCTATCCAATTGAGCTACTCGCCCCTTTATTTTCTATAACTTACTAATCCACGTAGTCCAAAGCGGCTCAGATTGCGAGTGTCAATACTAAAATCTACTCGCGTATCGTTCACGCGGACGAGCATCCCGGGCCTGCTGGAATCTTCAAGCCCACTGCCTCTTTCTTATCACAGCTACCGTCATCGGCAGCATTGCCTCCAACCCGATTCCTGCAATTCCCGCCAAGGTTCATGTTGACTCGGACCCATAATCCTCGGCGAAGGTGTAGCTCTGCACCGACCTTTTTCCGCTCCTGATTCAAATCTTGAATTGCCGCAGGTCCGAACCCGGGGTCACGCTGTTCGAATATGTTCGCTGCAAATGGAATGCACTCACATCATTGCAGGAATTCAGTGACATCAGTGCAAAGTACTGGTTGGCGGAAGTTGAGATGCATTCCAGCCGCCACCGATTGCCTTGATCAAGAGCACACTGGCATCCATCTGGCGGCGAAGGATGTCGATTTCGTTTCGCTGGTTGAAGAGAAGAGTGGTTTGTGCGGTGACAACCTCCAGGTAGGGGTCGGCGCCTCCTTCGTAGAGATCGGTGAACAACCTCAAGTCGCGTTGCGCTTCTTCCACCGCTTGTTCCTCCTGATTTGCTTCCTGCGCGAGGATTCGGAGCGCAGCCAAATTGTCTTCTACCTGTTGAAATGCTTCGAGGGTTGTTTCGCGATAAGTTGCAACGGTCGCGTCGTAGTTAGCCTGAGCCTGCAGTACACCGGCTCGACGGCGGCCGGCATCGTAGATGATCTCGGATGCCTGCGGGCCGATCGCCCAGAAGCGGCTGGGCCAGGTGAATAAGTTGGAAATGTGCCGGGATTGCAGCCCGACGTCTCCCCCGATGGTCAGGCTTGGGAAATACGCAGCCCGTGCGATACCAATGCCTTGGTTCGCCTCCGCCACCCGGCGCTCTGCGGATGCTATGTCGGGGCGGCGTTCCAACAGTTGCGAGGGCAAGCCAGCGGGAATCGCCGGAGGCTCAAACGGTTGTGATCGAGGATCAATGGCGAACTGTTCTGGCGGTTTGCCGATCAGGATAGCGATTGCGTGTTCATATTCAGCGCGCATCACCCCGATATCCGTATCCTGCACCTGCGTGGTATCGAGCTGCGTTCGTGCTTGCACCACGTCCGCCTCAGATGCCGCACCTCCGTTGAACAACGCTCCGGTGAGATCGACCATATCGGCATAGGCCTTCACGGTTTCGTCCAGCAGTCTCTTTTGTGTGTCGGCGCTGCGCAATTCAAAGTAATCGTACGCGAGTTCCGCCTGCATGCTGAGAGTCGTGGTTGCGAGATCGCCGGCACTGGCCTGAGCTTCCTCGCGGGCAGCTGCCACGGTGCGACGTATGCGACCCCATAGGTCCACTTCGTAGGACAGATCAAAAGGAAGGAGGAAGTTGCCAACGGAGTTGACGGCGCTGTTGCCGGAGGGAAAGTAAGGTTGATTGGGTGAGTAGCGCAAAGCTTCAACGCCCGGTGATACCGCGATAGTGGGGAATTCTCCGGCGCGATAGTAATGAACCGTGGCGCGAGCCTGACGAAAGCGCGCCTCCGCCATCTTAAGGTTCTGGTTGGAGACGGCAACTTGCTCTTCAAGAGCGTTGAGCTGCGGATCGCCGAACATCTCCCACCAGTTACTTCGCAGAGCTTCTACATTGGGATGAGCGACCTTCCATTGGTCCGTCTCCGGCAGCTCCTTATAAGCAGGAGCCACCGAAACGGCGGGTTGCTTGTACTTCGGACCGACCATGCAACCGCCAAGGAAAATCACGCCGGCCGCCGGAAATAGGAACCGAAACTTCATTGATCGCCACCTGACGCCCCGCGCGTGATGCGAACGGGTGTGCCGCTGACTAACGAGTCAGGCGGGCTTTCGATGACTTCGTCACTTGCACTGAGCCCCGACGTTACTTGCACAGTTTCTCCGTAATCAGTGCCGATGGTGACTGGAACAAGTTGTGCGACGTTATTGCGAACCACTCCGACCTGTAGACCTTCTGTACGAAACAGAAGCGTATCGGACGGAATAAGGACAGAATGAATCTGCCCGGGCAAAGCAAGGTGGACCTGGACATAAGCTCCGGGAAGAAGCAGGCCTTTGGAATTATCGATATCGACCTCCGTGTTGAGGGTGCGCGAAGCCACGTCTATAGAGCTTGAGGTACGGGTGATTTTGCCCTGAAAGCTCTGATCCGGGTATTCGTCGAGAGTAAGGCTGGCCTTCGATCCCACGCGAGCAGCGCGCCAATACACCTCAGGAACCGCGACGAAAACACGAAGTGTGCTGATTTGCCCGATCTGAAACAGCTCCTGGCCGGGCGTGTTCTGGCCGGCGGCAATCAGCCAGCCATTGTCCGTGTTGCGCATCGTGATGACCCCGTCAAAGGGCGCGAAGATCTTTTCGAATCCAACCAGATCTGCATAATGACTCTCGTTTGCCGTATACGAATTGACGGTCGAGTCGGAAGCTCTCTGGTTATCTACGGCCTGGTCAGTCGCTTGTCTGGAAACAGAGCGCGTTTTGATCAGTCCCTGCCAGCGATCGGCGGTAATCTTGGCAAGGTTCGAATTGGCCTTCGAGGTTTCCAGATCGGCCTGCGCCTGTGCCAGCTGCTTATCGAGTTCTGGTGCGTCGACGATGGCAAGCAGATCTCCCTTCTTCACGCGCGATCCGATATCGTGGAACCACTTGACCAGATAGCCGCTGGCGCGAGCATAGACGGGAGAGTTGATGTAAGGCTGAGTGGCCCCGGGCAGCACGACCTCATCCGTCGGCGAATTCTGCTTGGGGTGGATGATCATTACCGCTTGAACGGCAGCCTCGTTCGTGTTTTGCCACAATTTCGACTCGGCTCGCCTGCGGGCATGGATATCCCAAAGGATCGCAATCACGATGAGGAGGAACATGGTCACGCCAGCCACAGCCAGGAACCGCATGGTGCGCCGCCGGCCGCGAACCTCGCCCGCCGGACAGCCGGGAATCTCAGCGTTTGTTGTCTCCTTGTCATCCATTCTGAGCTCCGTTCTGAGGATTGTTGCGAGACCGACTCAGGCGATGGTGGTGCAGAAGCGCGAATACAGTCGGCACGAAAACCAGAGTGGCCACTGTTGCGCAAAGCAAACCTCCGATCACAGCGCGACCGAGAGGCGCGTTCTGTTCGCCTCCGTCGCCCGCGCCTGTGGCCATTGGGACCATGCCAATAATCATCGCGAGGGCCGTCATTAGAACTGGTCGAAACCGCGTGAAGCCGGCCTCTGCCGCGGCCTCCAGGGCATCGCCGTTTTCAGCCAGCCGCTCCTTGGCGAAGGCGATCACAAGAATGCTGTTCGCCGTCGCAACACCCATGCACATGATGGCGCCCATCAAAGCGGGCACGCTCAAGGGCGTGTGCGTCAGGAACAGGAAAACGATAATGCCGGCCAGTGCCGCAGGCAGAGCGGTGATGATGATGAATGGGTCCAGCCAGGATTGAAAATTGACGACGATCAGCAGATAAACGAGAACGATGGCAGCAGCCAGTCCTGCCAGCAATCCTTCATATGAAGTTCGCATCGTTTGAAGCTGGCCGCGTATGCGAAAAAAACTACCGCGCGGAAGGAGTTTCTGATCGTTGTCGATGATGCGATCGATGTCCCCTCCAACGGACGCGAGATCGCGATCCTGGACATTGCCAAAGATGTCAATAACGCGGCGGATGTTATAGTGATCGATCGCTTCCATTTCGTTGCCGCGGCGCAACGAGGCAACCTCCGATAGGATTTCAGGGCTCGCCATAGTTGCCGAAGTGAGGGGTATGTTTCCAACGCCCTGCAAGGACTGAATGCGATATTGCGGAGTTTGTGAGATCAGTTCGTATTGCACACCGTTGTTCCAATTCAAAAAGAAAGATGGGATGGTCTGGAAGCTACCGCTCAGAGCGACAAGAAGGCTGTTGGAGACGTCGCGATCGGTGTAGCCGCCGATTGCCGCCTTCGTTCGATCGACATTGATGTTAAACATCGGGTAGTCGAGTGGCTGTTGAATCCGTAAGTCAGTCAGGCCGGGAACGTGACGGAGTTCGCTCAACACACGAGTGGCCAATTCATGATTCCCCGCCTGGTCTTGACCTTCTATCTGGACATCCACCGGCGCAGGCAATCCAAAGTTCAGGATTTGCGTGACCATGTCTGCGGGCAGAAAATAGAACGTTGTACCGGGGAATTGGCGGGACAAGATCGTACGAAGCGTCCGGACGTAATCGGCCGTCGGGTGGTGATTGGCATTCAGTGTTACCAGCACGTCCGCATCGGAAGCGCCGATCACGCCTGAATTGTTGTACAGAAAGTTCATCTGGCTGTAGGGCAGGCCGATGTTGTCAACGATGCCTTGCACTTCTTGATGCGGTATCTGCTGACGGATAGTCTTTTCGATCAGGTCGGCCAGTTTGGCCGTATCTTCGATTCGGGTTCCGGTTTTGGCCCGGAAATGGAGCATGAACTGCCCGCTGTCCGTGGACGGGAAGAAGTCGCGACCGAGCCAGGGAACGATCGCCGCAGCACACACGCACACGAGAAGAAAAGCCGGGATGAAAATGAATCGTCTGCGTATGAATGTCCGCAGCAACACGAGGTAAGTGTTCCGGACCCGTTCGAATCCACGGTCGAATGCCTTCTGCATCCGCGCCAGCGGATTGCGCGATGGCGCAGCATTGTGATCAGGCGGCTTCAGCAGATACATCGCCATGGTAGGCACCAGCGTTCGCGACAGGATATAAGAGGCCATCATCGCGAAGATGATCGCCTCAGCAAGAGGCGGGAACAGATAATGCGATACGCCCTGTAAGGCAAACAGGGGCATAAAAGCGATGCAGATGCAGGTTGTCGAGACGAACGCCGGGGTCGCGATCTGCGCCGCCCCATGCAAAATGCCCTCATAGAGAGAATGGCCTTCTTCGAAATGGCGGGTAATGTTCTCAATGGTGACAGTGGCGTCATCCACCAGGATGCCTACTGCCAGCGCTAATCCGCCAAGCGTCATCATGTTGATGGTTTCCCCGATGGCGCTCAGGACAATGACTGAGGTGAGAATTGCCAGCGGGATAGAAACGGCGATGATCACCGTGCTGCGCCAGCTGCCGAGAAACAGCAGGATCATAAGCGCCGTCAAGCCGGCAGCAATGGTGGCTTCACGAACGACGCCTTCAATGGCTGCGCGAACGAACAGGGATTGATCGGCGAGCGGTTGAATATGCAGTTGCGGCGGAAGGGTCTGCTCAACGCGCGGGAGCACCCGGCGAATTCCATTGACCACATTGAGCGTAGAGGCGTTTCCAGCCTTGATGATGGTGACCAGAACACCACGCCGGCCGTCGTGACGAACGATATTCGTTTGAGGAATGAAACCGTTGGCAACGTGCGAGACATCTTTCAGATAGATGGTTGAGTTACCCACGACTTTCACAGGGACATTGTTGAGCTCCTCGATCGTTCTGGGCGCCGAGTTGGTTGGGAAGTCATATTCGAACTGACCTATTTTGGCGGTGCCCGACGGCGCAATCACGTTCTGCAGGCTCAGCGCATTGACAACATCCTGCGGTGAAATTCCTTTCGACTGGAGGAGCGTGTCCTGAAGGTTCACCATGACCTCGCGCTGCTTCCCGCCGTAGGGGTACGGCACAACGGCTCCGGGAATCGTAACAAGCTGGGTCCGAAGAAAGTTCAAGGCCAGATCATTCAGGTCGGCTTCACTCAGTCCCGGGCCCGACAGCGCGAGTTGTAACACAGGCACATTCGAAGCCGTGTAGTTAACGATTTCGGGAGGCAGTGTACTGGGCGGCAACTGGCGCAGGATGCTTTGTGAAGCAGCAGTAACCTGAGCGTTCGCCCGGTCCACGCTGGCGTTCGGTTGCAGAAAGATTTTTACTCTGACCAGGCCGTCAATGCCGACGGTTGTGGACTCAATATGCTCGATGTTGTCGACCAGCGCTGTCAGAGTTTTTTCGTACACTGTCGTGAGCCGCCCTTCCAGCTCTTCCGCGTTCATGCCGGTGTAAATCCAGGAAACGGCGACCACGGGCAGATTAACATTGGGGAATATGTCCGTTGGCGTGGTCAGAATGACAAGTGGGCTGATCAGCAGGATCAGCAAAGCCAGGACGACAAAGGTGTAAGGGCGATCGAGCGCAAGCTTAACAATCCACATGGCTGAAGAGTTGTTCCATTCAAAGAGTTAGCTTCCACGTCGTTGTGTGGTGATTCACTCGCGGACGTTCTCCGCGCAATTCTTCAGGGTGACGCCATCTGCTTCGCAACGCTCGAGGAAGGCAACGGTATATCAACCTACAGAAATGAAGTTCTTCAGGTCGAGGACAATACCTGCCGCGTTAATCAGCGCTTCCAACTCCTGGCTTGAGTTCTGAGATTCAATCCCATTTCCTTGTCAGGAACGCCGTCACTGTCCGCGCGATTGAGCATTCTTACAAGAGCAACAAAAGCACCCAATCCCAGGATCCCTGTGGTTTTGAGGAAATCCATTCGGAAGCAGGTCATATCAAATCAACCCACTTCTTTTCTTCTGTGATGATGAGATAGCTCATCCGGTTGTGGAGCAGGGACGAATTCTTAATCGGGACACTCCTGTGGGAAAGCAGTGAAATGGTTCAAGACGTTTCGGACAGGAGGGTGAAGCTGCGCCTTGGGATTTCGGACCGGATTTAGGATGAGAGGGAGAAAATCAGCTCTATATCATTTATCGTTCAATACTTGGATCATCCGGTGCTCTATCCATTTGAGCTACTCGCCCACGTCTTCTCATTGCAGCTTTGAAGCGGCGGTTTCGGGCCGCGCTCCGGATGTAATGGAAGCCGCCAGAGCAGCCAAAGCAACGGCCAGCACGTGGGAGGCGCTGCGTGGCGTGGGGCCGCAAGCAGTCACATACGCGGTGATGCCGAAATCTGTCCGCTCCGGGGACAGCATGACCTGGCGCACAACAAGATCTGCGCGGCAACAGCGCATCGGGCAAGCCTGCAGAATCGAACAAATATTTCTGCACCATGCGGTCGTTACGGCTGGCGTGCCCCATTGTTGATCGCCCCTGGGCACAAGGTCCACATAACAGGCAACGGCGTGAATGGCCTGTTCCTGCGGAGAATCCAGCTCGTCTGAATCGAATTCGCCAACGGTCCAAACGTCGCACTTTGAAGTCCACACGGGCGACCCGTCCGCGTTGAGCCGGATGAGAACCTCAGCCAGACGAGGTAGCTGCGCGACTTCCAGCAGCCCATGAGCGCTCTCGGGGCAGAGGTGCAGATCGACGAATCCAGGCCAATGCGGCTCGATTACCGGCGCCCCGCCGCCCAGCTCGACCTCCCAATCAGCTTCCATCGGCTTCGCCGGCGCGCTGTAAAAGAAACCGCATCACTGCTGCTTCGGCCCAGTGAATCTCATCACCGCGGTCGCCGCAGAGGTAAGCGCAATGGCCGCCATATCGAGTCTCAACCAGCGCAATGTGCGGGTTGGCGAGAAGCGCGGCGCGCGTCTCCGCACAAAGGCGAATGAAAGGGTCGTCGAGAGCGTGAAGGATCAGCGTAGGCACAGCGATGCGGTCCACTACCCGGGCGCTGGCGGCGCGGTAGTAGTAATCGTCGGCATCGCGGAATCCGCAATAGCGCGCCACAATCTTGTCATCGAAATCCCGCAGCGAGCGAATCGGGCCAATGCTTCCTGCATCGTAGCGGGAGGGAAAGAGCGCAGCCTTGCGACGAAATCGCCGCATCAGCCCGCGCAGAAAATGCCATTCGTAGGCACGGTTCGCCGGCTCGTGCAATGCGTCGGAGCCGGCAGCCAGGTCGATCGCCGGACACACCGCCGCTACTGCGCAGAGCGGAGGCCGGTTGCCCCACTCTCCTGCCAGCTTCAGCACCAGGTTGCCCCCCATGGAGTAGCCGACCAAAGCCACCCGCCCTAATCCATTCAGCCTGGCGTAATGCTCCACCACCGCGCCTACATCCCCTGAAAGCCCGGAATGGTAAAGCGTCGGCGACAACTCGTCCCTATCCGCGCAATTGCGCATATTCATCCGGATGACGTTGCACCCGGCAACCCATGCGCGCGCAGCAATTCCCTGGATGTAACGGGAGTTGGACGAACCTTCTAGACCGTGAACCAGCAGCACCGTAAGCCGAGTGGCCCGCTCCGGCTCAGGTTGCCAGTCGCAATGGCACAGTACGCGGCTGCCATCAGCGGGATCCACCTCGACGGTTTCTTCATTCGAGAGCAGTGGGAATGGTGGACGCGGTAGATAATTGCCGATGATGGTCTGCAGATGGCCGTTCTTCAGGCCCCAGCGCGGTTCAAACGGGCGTAGACCCGCTAGCGCGTCGGCGGCGCAGACATTGCTCAGTTCTTTATTTTCATCGGTTTTCTGGGTCACGGGAACTCGGCCAAATGGGTTCATAGTACTCCCTCTGGCCCGTACGGCTTGGGGCGGCTAGTGGGAATCGAGCACAAGTAGCCGCTTTTACTTCTGGCTGCCACAAGCGCCGCAAATACCATAGTTACCGGGGACCCTTGCACGCTATTACACGCTGACAGTATCTCACGACGATTTCAGCTGGGTCTTGAACGCTGCACGCAGTGAGCGCAAGCCTTCAGGGAGTTAGCGAGGATCCGTGCTCCAGAGGAGATTCACAACAACTCCCGACAGCCCTACAGGCCAAGGTCACTCAGTCCCGGGTGATCATCGGGGCGCCGCCCCAGGGGCCAGTGATAGAGGCGATCCGACTCGTTGATCCTCACATCGTTGATGGATGCATGACGATGATGCATGATCCCTTCGGCATTAAATTCCCAGTTTTCGTTTCCATACGCACGGTACCACTGCCCTGAATCATCATGAAACTCATAAGCGAAGCGAACCGCAATCCGGTCGCCATCGTAAGCCCAGAGCTCCTTGATGAGCCGGTAATCCAACTCGCGCTGCCATTTGCGCATCAGGAAGCGCACGATCTCTTCACGTCCGCGGATGAACTCCGCCCGGTTCCGCCACACACTGTCAGGCGTATACGCGAGGGAGACCTGCTGGGGATTGCGGGAGTTCCAGCCATCCTCAGCTTTGCGGACCTTCAGGATGGCAGAGTCCCGGGTAAACGGAGGAGCCAAGTTTGACGTGGAAGTGCTCATTTTCTCTCCTTTTTTTCTCTGGTTGCAAGCGGGGTCAGAGAATGGCTCTGCCCCCGCCGGCTTTACTCGGGCCTTTGAGGCCTTATACAGTTTGCCGGCGATCTCAAAGATCTCCTCTGGTTGATACTCGGGCGTGAATGCCCCGGAAATGCCGGCCAGATCTGGGATTTTGCTGCTGTCTGGGGCTCCATCGACAACTTCAAGCTTCCCAACCGCATCGCCGGATAGCGCCTGCTCGCCGTTACCCCAGATTGCACTAATTTCTGCATGGTCGTCCGGCGGCTCATTAAGGACCTCCAGGAAGCTGTTCATATCATTTCTCGTTTTTTGATCTGGATCGAGAAGACTGATGTTAATCAAAGGACTTGCGCGCCCTGACAGAACCATTCGTGTTCCACAGCATGGAGTAGATGCTTTCCGAGGCCTTCATGAGAAAAGATTCGGAAGCTTGCGTCCTCTGTGCCAGCGCTAGACGCCCGAACAACAGGCCATCGCTCCGGCGTCGGAAAAACGTCGACGTCGGAAATCGTTTCTCTTCGGAAATGCGTCATACGAAGTGGCAATGTCAGCGCCTTCCAACTTAGACCGTTGCTGGTGATGAAATGAGACGATCCAATCGATGCATCTTGATCCCCGGTCTGATTGTTTTGGCGGCGAGCGTAATGCTCGCTGCGGTTGCGCAAGAGCCGGAACAACAGCAACCGCCCCCGCCACCTTCCCAGCCGTCCCAGATGCAGCCACCGCATCAAGCGCCTGCCTCCGACCAGCATTACCAAACGGAGAACCCCGAACAGTTACAGCAGCTGGTTGCGCCAATCGCCCTGTACCCCGATTCTCTCGTTGCGTCTATCCTGGCCGCGTCAAGCTATCCATCGGAGATTGCTCAAGCCAATGATTTTCTGGCGGCGCGCCAGCATTTCACGCCGGAGCAGATTGCGTCCGATGCGGACAAACAGTCCTGGGCTCCCGCTGTCAAATCCTTGTTGGCGTTTCCCCCAGTGGTTCGAAATTTGGCCTCAAACCTCTCCTGGACCTCTGAACTCGGTGATGCCTACTACAATCAGCCCTCCGATGTAATGAACGCGATTCAAGAGATGCGCCGGGAGGCCAAGAAACACGGAACGCTGAAAAGCAACGACCAGATTAAGGTGACCGATAAGCACGGCTACATCACCATTGAGCCGAAGGATCCCGACTCCCGCACCGTCTACGTCCCAGCGTATGATCCCTGGCTCGTCTACGGTTATCCAGTCGCTCCCTGGCCGGGCTGGGTGGATGTTCCCGGCGTGTGGTGGGACGGCCCCGGACTTGACTTCGGCATCGGTTTTGGTCTCGGAGCCTTTTGGGGATTCGGCTGGGGCTGGCCTTCCTGGGGCTTGGACTGGTGGGGACGTGGAATCTATTGGCATGGGGCGCCCTACTGGCACGGCGGCCCGGCTTTCTTCGATCGCGATCGTTTCTATAACGGCCATGGTGGCTTTGGTTATCGTTCTGGGCTGGACGAGCGCGGTGGTCGCGGGTTCGACGGCCGCTCGCCAGGAATGCACTCCGGCGCCTTTAGCGGCTTCAATCATGGAGGCGCAGCGAGGGGGTTTTCCGCCCGTGGTCAGAGCAGTTTCGGAGGCGGATTCCACGGCGGAGGTTTCGGAGGCGGCGGCTTTCACGGAGGTGGCGGATTCCACGGTGGAGGCGGCGGCCGGCGTTAGCGCGGCTCGGCGCCGGTTATTCAACCGCACCTCGAGCGTTTTGAAAACTTTGAATTGTCCTTGGAAAACTCCAGCAAAGGAAAGAATTTATGTTGCGCGATACAAAGCAGATTTGGCGATCGTGGTTGGTGACGCCGGGAACTGTGCTGCTCGGCGCCTTTCTTGTTGTTACCGGTCGAGTTCCAGCGCAGAGCCCATCCCCGCAAAATTCACCCGATGCGCGTGACTCGGCTTCCCAGGCCGCAGCCTCGCCGCGGTCGCGCGCGCAGCACAAAACATTCCCTTCTGCGCAGGAGGCTGCCGACGCTCTATACAGCGCAGCTAAAGATCATGACGAGAGCAGCATGCTCGCCATCCTCGGTCCTGACTCTCGCGACATAGTCGCATGGACTGACAACTCTGCCGAACGCAACGCCCAGGATGATCAGTTCGCCAAGAAATATGAGCAGATGCACCGGCTGGTGAAAGAACCCGACGACGAAACCACACTCTACGTCGGCGCCGAAAATTGGCCCCTGCCTATCCCTATCGTCGAGCGCGATGGCTCATGGTATTTCGATTGCTCCCTCGGCCGGCGCGAAATCTTATATCGCCGCATCGGCGAAAACGAGATGAATACCATCGACACCCTGCGGGGCGCCTTCGACGCCGAAAATCAGTACTATGCGAATTCAGCGGAAGCGGGCACCAACGCCGTCGAGGAATACGCGCAGCACTTCACCTGCAGCCAAGGTCAACACGACGGCCTCTTCTCGCCGGCCAGTGCCAGCGATGATGACAGCAATGCTATCGGTCCCTATCTCGCGCAGGCCAGCTACGACCGTTCGGATCGCGAGCCGTTCCACGGCTACTTCTTCCACATTCTCACGGCGCAAGGTTCCCACGCGCATGGCGGCGCGCGCAGTTACATTGTCAACGGAAAAATGACCGGCGGCTTCGCGATTATAGCGTTTCCCGCTGCGTACCGATCTTCCGGCGTCAAGACCTTCATCGTTGGCCAGGATGGCCGAATCTTCGAGAAAGACCTGGGTCCCAGAACGACGCAACTTGCGGCAGCCATGAAAAGTTATGACCCCGACGGCACCTGGACACGCGTTCGCCGAGACGAATTTTTAAACGCCCAAGTAACTCCGTAGTCTGCTGTACCTGGTGAGTTGTTCAAACGCCGCATAGGCCGCTCTCCGCCTAATCATGTGGTCGGTCAGAGGATCAAGCATTTGCCGCAATCATTTCAATAGCAGTGCCAGCTCTCTTCGGATGGCATTGAACACACTTCAGGAAGTACACCAGGAAGTGGAGATTCAAACGGCTGGCGTTTTATCGACCGACACTAGAACCTGTCTCATAAATGGCTTTGTAAAAGGGCACGACTTTAGTCGTGCCGCAAACGTCGCGTAAATCGCTGGGCTTTAGCCCCTGAGGGACGCCTTTCGCGGTGCTGGACCATTTATGAGACACCTTCTATTGTCCTTCCGTTTCGCTGACGCAGGTCAGGTTCTATCAACGATGCGCTGTGCAGCGCCCCGGCCACCAGTTCGAAGCCTTGTGACCGGTGCGTCGACGCTTCCACACCGCCAGCATGTACGATGAACATTGACCCATTATGAATGACAAGATCATCCTCTCCCCTGAAATCCTTCTCCACATCGCACAATCATTGAACCTGCCCATGCGTGGACTTGTCGCCGTCATCGAACTGCTGGACGATGGCGGCACGGTTCCCTTCATTGCCCGTTATCGTAAAGAAGCCACCGGCAATCTGGACGAGGTTCAGATTCGTGACATCGAAGAAAAGATTAGCCTATTTCCGTGACCTTACGGAGCGTCGTGCAACCATCCTCGCCTCCATCGCAGAGCAGGGCAAGCTGACCGACGAGCTGAAGACGCGGATCGAAGCCACGCTCGACAAAAGCGAGCTGGAAGACCTCTACCTTCCCTATCGACCCAAACGGCGCACCAAGGCCACTATCGCCCGCGAAAAGGGATTGGAGCCGTTGGCACTCTATCTTGTGGCAGCAACAAACTTCTGCGCAGCCTCTGGAGAGCTTTGCAGCCACATTCGTGAACGCAGAACTCGGCGATTGCAAGCGTGGACGAAGCACTGGAGGGTGCCCGCCACATCGTCGCCGAGTGGATCAGCGAAGATGCCGATCTGCGCAAGGCCCTGCGCCGTGTGATGTTTGACGAAGGCATGATCGTGAGCCGCAAGGCAACGGATGCCGTAGATGAGCAGGAAAAATTCAAGATGTACTACGAGTACAAGGAGCCGGTGAAGACCATTCCGTCGCATCGCATGCTGGCGATCCGCCGCGGTGAGAGTGAAAATGTTCTGTACTTTCTCATCGAAGTTGAACCGGAGCGCCCAGTCGCGCTTATTCAGCGGCATGTGCTGCGGCATCCGGGCGATTGGACACCCCAACTCAAGATTGCGATCGATGATGCATGGAAGCGCCTGCTGAACTCGTCGATCCAGGGGGAGATTCGCCTGGAACTCAAGCGGCGCTCAGATGCAGACGCAATCCAGGTCTTTCGCGATAACCTCTACAACCTGCTGCTGGCCCCGCCCGCCGGTCCCATCTCTGTCCTGGGTATTGATCCGGGCCTGCGCACCGGCTGCAAGATTGCAGTCGTGGATGCGACCGGCAAGCTTCTGGCGCACGACGTTCTCTATCTGCACACGTCGAAGCATGGCAACGCTGAAGCTGTCCCCAAGCTTGAGGCTCTGCTGCGACAGCACCATGTTCGCGCCATCGCGATCGGGAACGGTACTGCTTCCCGCGAGACGGATGCTTTCGTTCGCGCCTTCCTCCGCGAGAAGCATATCGAAGACATCTTCTCCGTAACCGTGAGCGAATCGGGCGCCAGCGTCTACTCCGCCTCTGACATCGCGAGGCAGGAGTTCCCCGATCTTGACTTGACGGTGCGAGGCGCTATCTCCATAGCTCGCCGCCTGCAGGACCCGCTTTCGGAGCTGGTGAAAGTCGATCCCAAATCGATTGGCGTAGGCCAGTACCAGCATGATGTCGATCAGCGCCAGCTACAGGATTCGTTGGAGAATGTGATCGAGAGCTGCGTGAATCGCGTCGGCGTTGACCTGAACACATCGTCCTGGACGCTGCTGCGCTTCGTTGCGGGAATTACCGAGCGCACCGCGCAGAATATTGTGAGTTTTCGCAATGAGAAGGGACAGTTTCGATCGCGCACGCAGGTTCTGGAGATCCCAGGAATTGGCCCAAAGACCTTCGAGCAGGCGGCAGGCTTCCTCCGCATTCGGGATGGCGACAACCCTCTCGACATGACCGCAGTCCATCCGGAATCGTACACCGTGGTGGAACAGATCGCACTTTCGCTCAAGACAACGGTGAAAGAGATCATCCAGAGTCCACAACTTCTCGAACAGGTGGATCGGAAGCAACTCTCTGCCGGTGCGTACACTTTGGACGACATCCTGGCAGAATTGCATAAGCCCGGGCGCGATCCGCGGAATAAGTTTGTTGCGCCCGTCTTCCACGAAGAGGTACGGGAGATCTCTGACGTGCAGGCTGGCATGGTGCTGGAAGGCGTGGTGACAAATGTGACCAAGTTCGGGGCTTTCGTCGATATTGGAGTTCACCAGGATGGACTTGTTCACATCAGCGAACTGTCCAATCGCTATATCAAGGAGCCGTCCGAAGCAGTGAAGGCGGGTCAGATCGTCAAGGTGAAGGTGCTCAGCGTCGATCCACGAGCGAAGAGAATTGCTCTCTCGATCAAAGCGTTGGCAGAACCAACAACACGTTCCGTGCCGAATCCCCGCAAGTCCGCTCCGACGCTGCAGCCAACGCGGGAAGAGAAATTCGCCGCATTCCTTGAAAAATGGAACGCTCAACGAACAAAAACCTAGAAGGTAAAGATCGCAGGACACCGGTTCTGCCGGACTTTATGACCTTCTTCGCGACGTTGACTCTCCTCTCGACCCAAATGCGTGGTCAGCCGGCACCGGCGATCCCCACGGGAACATTGTCTCCCGCCGAAGGCACACCATTTGATTTTCGGTCGAGGGCGGTGATCAGCAATTTCAAAGCCACGACGCATCTCTTTTGCGATCTCAGATGTTGTTTAGTTGTGGATCACGATTGCATGGAGTGACGCCAAGGTCCTGGTCGTTTAACATCTCGTGCCGCGAGAAGCCGACGACGCGCGCGATGCAGGCGAGTCTTGGCGGATGCTTCGGATATGTTCAACGCCCGGCTGATCTCCTTCATGGAGGCACCCAGAGTGATTTGCATGTGGATTGGCACCTGCAGTGGCGGAGCCAGATTGCGTATTGCGTGAAGCACTCTGACGCTCCGCTCACGCAAGTCGCAAATCTGCTCAGGATTCGGGGAAGAGTCCTTAACTTCAAAACAGGGAGAGTCTGTCTGAGAATTCGGCTGGGGATCAAACAACGTCTCAGGACGAGCGCGCTGCCGCCGAAGGATCATGAGCGCTGAGTTGATGGCGATGCGCGTCAACCAAGAGTAGATGCCGGATCTGCCTTCGAAAGTATGGAGCCCCAAATGCACTCGCAGAAATGTCTCTTGTAGCGCATCCTCCGCATCTTCGGGATTCCTGGTAATTGCAAGGATCGTTTTATAGAGGCGCGGAGAATATGTCGCATGGAGTTCTGCAAAGGCCGCGGGCGCCCCTGCCTGAGCCGCCGTTACGAGTTGGTCGATTCTTCTCGCGGTACGTTCGGTGTTGTCGATTAGCACGTCTCGGTCTGTGCAATTCATGGCTGTGCCCCCGGTTTTTAGCATTGGCTTCGTTTGCGCTCGATCCTTCGTTAGCAAGCAACTTGCCAGGACGCGCTTTAGAGAAGACGCTTGAATTCAAGTGAGTTGCGGTATCACGAAATGTCGCGCGGTTGACTGCGTGTCGATCTTCCGACGTCAAGGTAGATCAGGGATTCTGACGTGGCGCATAGCCCGCGATATTGCGAAATGTGCGTTCAACCCTGCTTGGCCCTTTGAACACAAGAGCGGAATGTTCTCCGGAGGTCAAACTGCCTCTCGCTCGCAAGTTCACGACTTTCGCCAATTTTCTCCTCGACCGCGGCAAACAATGCCGCACATTCAGGACTGAAGTTGGGATCAAGGACGCGTTGTAGACGAGACATTGAAGCAATCAACCGCAGAGAAATCGCACAGACTTCTCTAGCAATCTCCGCGGGGGCCTCAGATTCGAAGTTGACTGCGTGGTCTGCTGGGTTAAGCCTTAAATGCCAATGGGTCTTTTCCAGTTCGACATACACTGCCAGGGCTTGGCTCAGGAGGTTCGCGAGCACGCATCCTGAATTCTTCTCTTCCGACGGAGAGTCGAGTTCCAAATACTGCAACTCGATCGAATTGCCGAATTGTGCGGAAAGAGCCATGTCAATTGTCCTTCTCCCACGGATTTTGTCGCGATAGCCGCTTCATCGTCTGGATTAGGAGTGCAGCCTCAAGAGAAAGAGTTCAAAGGCGACGATGAAAACATCAACGTCACAACAGGCCTAAAGATTGAGCGCCGCTATAGCGCGCGAATCCAATGGAAGTGAGAGTTCCACTTCCGTGCCGGATCCCGGTTTGCTCCATATCTGGAGTTGGGCGCCCATCGCCCTTGCCCCTTCGAGCATCGCGCGAAGTCCGCGGTCCGAGTTCCGTGCCGTCAGCCTCTTCTGTTCCATCCCACACCCGTTGTCACGAATTAGGATGCGCATGCGGTGTGGCAGGTAGGCAACTTCAGCTTCGATGCTTGTCGCTTCTGAATGTCGCAGCGCGTTCACGAGCGCTTCGCGCCCAATCAGGTAGATTTGCTCCTGAATCACAGACCTTAATTTCTTCGACTGCCCAGTAACGACGATTCGGAGCCGCAGACCGGCGGCTGGCGCAAATTCGCCCAAGAGTTTGGAAAGATCCTGTTCCAGCCTCGTGGACGGAGTAGTAGATGGCCATAGCCCTTGCAGGACAATCCGACCTTCGTCGATGACACTGTGCAGGATGCTCAATAAACGATTGGTCGATCGCTTGCCCAGTGAATTTGCTCCTCTGTGCCATTCCCCTGCGCGAAGCTGCCTCCATTGATTTCGCTCATCTTCGTGACGACGGACGTTTCTTTGAGATCGGCCGGCGGCCTGCCATACCGAAACGTTGGCAGCCGGGGTCTCGTCAGTCAGGACATTCGAGGATCGCTCAACATCATGGTTCATGGCTTAGGTCGCTCCCTTGTTCGATCCACCTTCGGATATACGATGGGCAATCCTTCAGCCCGATTCCCCGAGCTTTGCAGGCGGCGAGAAACCTAATCGCCTCCCGATCCACCAGTTTTACTTCAGTCAAATCAAGGGTCACTTCTGCAGGTTTTGCTTCCGCGTCGAGGAGCTCATGTAACTCCAACACATGTTTCTCCTCGATTCGGCCGCTGATAGCGAAGATCGCTTGTCCGTTATGTTCGGATCTGCGAATCTTTAACATCGCGCCCTCTATCGTGCAATTAGGTTGCCACACGCAAGGCGTTGATAGAACGTGGCTTCGCGATCGATTGAGTTCACGAAATTCAGGAATTCACGAGATTCGGGACAGGGAATGGGAATAATGGCTACAGGCTTTTATAGCGGTGTTTGTTGATCTTGAGAGCTTTGATTTTCGAGTCGAGCGTTGAAGCCGGAATGCCAAGCCTGGCCGCCGCGCCGGTCGGTCCTGACACTTGCCCCTGGGCTTCGGCAAGCGCGGCTTCAATGACTCTCTTCTCTTCGGATGTTGGGATTTTTAAGAGGGGTCGGCTGGCCTGGTCTGTCTGACTGGCTGCCTGCGACAGCCAACTCTGGTCTACCGTGAAGGACTCGGTGTCACACACAATGATTGACCGTTCGATAACATTCTGCAATTCGCGGATGTTACCGGGCCAGGCGTATGACGTTAGTCTGGCCAAGGTCTCCTTGTTGATGCTTCTGATCTTTTTTCCCGCCCGGCTGGCGTAGCGGTCGATGAAATACTCGACCAGGAGCGGGATGTCCTCTTTTCGTTCTCGAAGAGGCGGCATCTCGATAGGAAAGACATTGAGCCGATAATACAAATCACTGCGGAACATCCCGGCCTCGATAGAAGTCTGTAAGTCCCGATTGGTGGCGGCAATCACGCGCACGTTGGCTCGAATTGGTTTCATGCCTCCCAGCCGCTCGAACTCGCGCTCTTGCAATACGCGCAGAAGAGCAATCTGGGTCTCTGCCGGGAGTTCACCGACTTCGTCAAGGAAGAGGGTGCCTCCTTCAGCCAACTCAAAGCGGCCGAGGCGACGTTGCGTTGCACCGGTGAATGCTCCCTTTTCATGGCCGAACAATTCCGAAGTGATCAATGAAGACGGTACCGCGGCACAATTGACGCTCACGAAGGCCCGTGCGGCTCGGTGCGAGCGTTTGTGAATCGCCCTGGCAATCAGTTCCTTGCCTGTTCCGGTTTCGCCGGTGATCAAGACGGTGGACTCGGTTGGCGCGACTTTGGCAAGACGTACGAGGACAGATCGCAATGCGGGCGACTCTCCCACGATCTCCTCGAACATCGAGGCCTTATCGACTTCTTCCTTCAGCAAAACGTTCTCTTCGTAGAGCTGGTCCTTTAACGTTCTAATCTCTGCAAAAGCGCTTTCCAGGGCTGCCCTCGATTCATGCTGCTCGGTCACGTCGATTGTCGTACCAACATATTCGAGAAGATCGCCTGATAAATCGAAAACAGGGTGGCCCACGGACCGGACGTGCTTAATCCTCCCATCCGGAAGGGCGATTCTGTAATACACGTCGAAGTCGCCTTTATCACGGCCGATTGCCGTCGCGAAGCTTTCGATTACCCTCTCTCGATCCTCCGAATGAATACGCTCGTAAACGACTTCATCTTTCGGAAGCCCCGCCTCCGGGTCGAATCCGAACACACGGTAGTTTTCCCGTGACCAGTGAACAGGGCCTTTCACAGCCACGTTCCAAGCCCAACTGCCTGCGCGCGTCAACCGTTGCGCTTCCGCCAGATAGCGCTCGCTTCGCAGCAAGGCCTCCTCCGCGTGCTTGCGATCCTCGATATCGATTCCCGTCCCGTACCACTTGACTATTTCTCCTTGCTGATTGCGGAGGGGAACTCCACGATGCAGGAACCAGCGGTATTCACCATCACTAGCTCGCCGCAGGCGTGCTTCATTCTCGAATGGAGTACCGGTGGCGATCGACTCGCGCCACTTCTCCACATGTGCGGCAAGGTCGTCGGGATGTAGAACTGTTCTCCAACCAAAGCCGGACATGTCCTGCAAAGACAGGCCCGTATACTCTTGCCAGCGCTGATTCACAAAGTCGTTGGTTCCATCTGGTCTCCCGGTCCACGCCAACGCCGGAATCGTTTCGATCACGTCCCGAAGATGCTGTTCACTTTGCCGGAGCGCCTCCTGGGCCCTTTTGCGCTCGGTGATATCCCGGATGGCACTCGAGACTAGCGTTCCGTCTTCGGTTTCCAGCGGGCTGAGGCTGATCTCCACCGGAAACTCGTGACCATCCTTGTGCAATCCGAATAACTCCAGGCCTGCTCCCATGGGCCGTACTCGAGGCTCGTCGAAGAAGCCGGCTCGGTGGTTCGCGTGCTGACTCCGATATCGACCCGGAACAAGCAGTTCAATCTGCTGGTCGAGGATCTCTTCTCGCCTGTACCCGAACAGCCTCTCCACTTGAGCGTTTACGAGGACGATCATGCCCGTCCGATTGACCACGACCATCGCGTCGGGAGCAGCTTCGAGCAGGCTGCGGAACTTTTCTTCCGCCCGCTTGCGTGCGGAGATGTCCGTGGAACTCCCCACGAATTGGACTAATTCTCCTGCGGTGTCGAAAACGGGGTGCCCAACAACATAAACAAATCTGACCGCGCCGTCAGCGAGAAGAATGCGGTATTCCGTCTCGTAATCCGACTTTTGGGCGATAGCTCGCTCGATCGTCCCTCGCCACTTGTCGCGGTCCTCGGGATGAACACGCCGCAGACGTTCTTCCCAGCGCGGCAGGCCGTCTTCAGGATCGAAGCCATGGATCCGATACCATTCCTCGGATAGATGTACGGCGGCTCGGTCCTCGACTCGCCACACCCAGCTTCCCGTGTGTGTGAGCCGCTGCACTTCCGCCAGATGACGTTCGCTTCGCGCCAGCGCATCCTGAGCACGTTTGTGCGCCGCACGTTCGTCGGCTTCACGAAGCGCGCGGAGCACCGATGGCACCAGCCTCGTGAGGCGTGTCTTCAGAACGTAATCGGTGGCGCCAACCTTGAGGGCTTCAATCGCAACTTCTTCGCCCAGTGTTCCAGAGACGAAAATGAAGGGCACATCCGGACAAGTATCTTTGGCAAGCCTCAATGCGGAGAGACCATCGAACGTGGGAAGTGTATAGTCTGCCAGAATCAGATCAACGTTTCCATCAAGCGAACCCACGAAGCCAGGCTGAGTATCAACTCTTATTAAAGTGCAGACAAGACCTTCCGCCTCGAGCACTTCCTGAATCAGCTCTGTGTCACGAGGATCGTCTTCCAGCGAAAGAATCCGTAAGCAATGGCCCATGCTCACTTCCTGATGCTCCCCGGCGGGGCCGCGTTGATGACTGCCCAGAAGACACCCAGTTCCTTGATGGCATTCACAAACTCGTGGAAATCAACGGGCTTCACTACGTAAGCGTTCACACCAAGCTTGTAGCTTGCCACCATATCTTTCTCTTCGTGGGAGGAAGTCAGCACGACTACCGGGATTATTCTCAGTTTTTCGTCTGACTTGACTTGACGCAAGACCTCGAGTCCATCAACCTTTGGCAGCTTTAGATCCAGCAGCAGCACCGCAGGATTGTCGCTGGAGCGTGAATTGTATTTCCCCCGGCAATAGAGGTAATCCAGTGCTTCCTCGCCATCGCGGGTAACGATAACCTCATTGGCAAGGTTGTATTCCTCAAGGGCGTTCATAGTCAGCTCAACATCTCTGTCGTCGTCCTCAACCAACAAAATACGTCCAAGTTTATTCATAGTCTCCTCTTGGGATTTTCAGCGGGTAGGAAGCGAGAAATAGAACGTTGCGCCTTGATCTACTGCGCCCTCCGCCCGGACCTTTCCGCCGTGTCTGTGAATGATGCGTTGAACCGTGGCCAGCCCGATTCCAGTTCCTTCAAATTCGTTAGCGTGATGTAGACGTTGAAAAACCCCAAACAACTTAGGCGTGTACTTCATATCGAACCCTGTGCCATTATCCTTGACAAACACGACTACTTCATCGGCCTCCCTGCCGGCGCACCCGATCTCGATTTCGGCCCGCGATCGCTGCCGCGTGAACTTGATCGCATTAGAAATCAGGTTAACAAGAACCAGTCGCAACATCGCGCGGTCTCCGTAACAATCTGGCAGTGCCTCGATCTTCCACACGATATCGCGGCTGTTCATCTCCGGTTGTAATTCGTTGAGGATTTCCTTGACGAGTTGATCGAGACTCACCATCGTTTTTCGCGCTTCGGAACGTCCCATCCTCGAAAATGCCAGCAGATCATCAATCAGGTTTCCCATCTTTTTCGCCGACTCCAGAATCACCGTCATATATCTTTGGCCTTTGTCGCTCAACACAGGAGATGCGTTCTTCTGAAGCATTTCGGCGTAGCCGGCGATATGCCGAAGCGGCGCACGTAAGTCATGCGACACGGAGTAGGCAAATGCCTCCAGTTCTTTGTTGGTGGCTTCCAATTCCATGGAACGCCTCAACAGTTCCTGGTTGAGACTGCGGATCTGTTCCTCGCGGTGCTTGCGTTCGGTAACGTCGTTGTTCGTCTCCAACACGCCGGCAGGCCGCTCTTGTTCGTCGCGGCGCAGGGACCATCGGCTCGCGACCACTACCTTACTTTCATCCGCCTTGGTATGCCCAAGCTCGCCTTCCCAGCGTCCCGTCCGAAGGAGTTCCGCGTTGATGCCGTCGAGAGGAGCGGGAAACACCGTCTGAAGCAACTCATGCGATCGCTTTCCGATCGCTTGCTCCGCCGTCCACCCGTATAGCTCTTCGGCACCGCGATTCCAGTACGTGATGATGTCGCTCATATCACGGACGAAGATAGAGTCGTGCGTAAGATTGAGCAGGCTCGCTTGCTGCGTCCTCAACGCAACTTCTTTCTCGAGTTCGTCGCGGGATCGAAGGAGGTCTCGTTCGACGCGTTGACGGACCCCGCTGAACCACGTGATAAGAAGTGCAAACAGGATGAAAACTGCATAGTAGGGGAGTTCAAGCGGAGTGATGGCGAAGCTGTTAAAGGGCGCGGTAAAGAAGTAATCGAAGACCAGGCCTGAAAGTACAAGCGCAAATACAGCGGGACCCGTTCCCTCTTGCCAGGAAGTTATGGCCACGGCGATCATGAAGAGAGGGAATTCTACGCCGTGAAGATTGTGGGCTGACAGGAAAAGGCCTACGCTCAGAGCAATTGCGACGGATAACATTGCGAGACCGTAGCCTCGGATAGCTGAAAGAAGCTTCCGCGGAAGGGCCTTCGACTGGGCGATAGTTTGCTTCATTTCAACTCTGCACCGTCAAGCTCGGCGTCAAATATAACGCATTTGAACTGGAGTTCGAGACGAAGCCTTAATCTGGAGTTTGTCAATCAAGCACCTCTCTCTCGGCTCACCGGAGTCGGAACTCGATACGTCTCCTCCCGGATATGCGTCGCTCGATCACCCCGGGACCAAGCAAGCCAAGACTTGCGATCAGACCTGCTGCCACAAATATGGCACATTTTGAGGCACACTGCTGAGCAGGCGATTTGTGCCTGTTCGCTGTGGGGAACTGAATTCGAAGTCCACGGCTTCGACCAAGCGTGCAAGGGAATACTTGCTTCGGTGATCCAAGGGGCACCATTGGGGGCGAGACGCAATCCACATTCGAAGCATCCCGAAAATCGGCGGGACCGGCCCCGCAATGGGCGCATACTCGATTATTCATATGCGCCGCTGCTATGATTCCCACGCGAAGAATGGTTTCTTGCAAGAGGTCAACGATGCTCCGATTCGTTCATGCTGCGGCGTGTTTCGCGACCCTTCAGATTGCCGCTTTGGCTCTTGCGCAGAGCAATCCAAGATTTCAATTCACCGAAAAGCCGGGCGCTTATGCCGTTGGTCTGAAAGTCGTTCACCAGTACGACTTTTCAAGGACCTGGCATGGCTCAGTGGACGAACTCGGACAGCCGTTTACGGGTGAGCGGGCGCGTCCGCTGCAGACCCTGATCTGGTACCCCGCGGAGAAGACCGCCGGATCGACCGTGACCGTCCATGACTACGCCGCGCTGCGCGCTACCGAAACGGATTTCGAAGCAAAGCCGAAACCCGGTGGAGTGTTGCCGGCCGATGAGGGACGCAAGGCAGCATTGGACGACCATCTCTGGGCCTACCGCGATGCGCCCGTCAAATCGGGCCGTTTTCCCGTGGTCATCTATGCGCCCAGCTTTTCCAATACGCCCTGGGAAAACGCCGACCTCTGCGAATTCCTCGCCAGCCACGGCTACGTAGTTCTCGCCAGCCCCGACATGGGCGCCACGACCAGGGACATGACCGGGGACCTGCCCGGGATTGAAGCGCAGGCTCGCGACATCACCTTTCTGATCGGCTACGCCTCGACCCTGCCGGACACGGACATGTCGGAGATCGCGGTCGGCGGATTCAGTTGGGGAGGCATCTCGAACCTGTTCGCCGCGTCGCGCGACAGCCGCATCAAGGCCCTCTTCGCTCTTGACGGTTCCATGCGCTATTTTCCGGGGCTGATCAAGCAATCGGGATTCGCGCGTCCCGACCAGATGCGCATTCCGCTGCTGTTCTTCACGCAGGGAGACGTGTCGCTTGAGGAGCAGGAACGGATGTTGAACGATCCTGATCGCATGAGCGGCCGCAATGCGCTGAATGAGTGGACCCACGGCGACCTGATCACGGTTCGCATGCTCGGGTTAACCCACGGAGAGTTCAGTTCCATGTTTCAACGGGATGAGAACTTCTGGAGGGGCAGCGCAAGATTCATGAAGGCGGACTACACCAGGGCCGACGGAATTGCTGGATACGCCTGGGTCGCGCGTTACACGGTGCATTTCCTCGACGCTTCTCTGAAACATGACGCCGCTGCAACCGATTGGCTGAAAAATACGCCGGCGGAAAATGGCGTTCCGCTGCACTTTCTTACCGCAAGCTATCGCGCCGGATCGGGCTCGCCCGCCACCTTTGACAGCTTCCGCGAACAGTTGCACCACTCGGGCTTCGATCATGCGGCCGAAGTCTATGCCGCGTTCCAGAAGCAGGATGCCACATTCAAGCTCGACGAAAGCCTGATTAACAGTTGGGGTTACGACCTGCTGTCTGCCAATCACCTGCCTGAAGCGATCAGTGTGTTCAAGTTCAACGTGTCTCTGAATCCAAACTCCGGAAACGTGTATGACAGCCTGGCCGAGGCGTACGTGAAAACAGACGACAAACAGAAAGCCGTCGAGTTCTATAAGAAGTCTCTCGAAAAAGATCCATCGAACGACAATGCGAAGGAAAAGATAAAGGAGCTCGAACAATCACCGGCGAAGAGTTTGACGGGAACCGTCAACTGACTACTCTTCTCCATGTGAAGCCTCTGCCGGTACGCGCCGGCAATCAGCGCTTTGACAGAGAGCCAAATCGCACGGTAACTCCCACTCCGATCCGGAGATTGTTCTGCGAGCCTGAGAGGATGTTGGGAAGACTGGTGCGCAGGTAATCGAGTTGGACAGCGCGCAAGGAAAGGCGATTGCTGATGGAATAGTCCGCGCCTCCACCGAGGTCCAGGGCGAAGGAATTGGCGCTGCTCACTAGAGTATTGCCGCTGGGAAACTGCGAACCAGAGCCGTGAGCGACGCCGAAGAGAGCCTGTCCGAAGGTCTGGAGCCGCTTGACGGGCAAGCGCACGCGGGGACCTGCGACAAAGGTTGTGAGCGTAAGGCCATCGTTGGCGCCGTTCACATGGCCCGTGTGCACGACTCCCACGTCGCCCGCAACGCCCAGCCCTGCGCCGTGGCCGGTTCCAAGTGGAAGCAGGTTCCAGGCCGCATCGCCCGCAACACCCTCAAGTCCGAAACAGCCGCAGGTGCCCGGAGGGGCATTGGACACCTGTTCGCTGAAGCGAAGATTGGCGGATCCGGGATTGATCTGCGCCTGAGCGCCGCAGGCCAACGCAAGGCAGAGCAGAGCGACGAGGCTGATCGCGGTCTTTTTCATGATTCTCCTATTGCACCGTGACGTTGACGGAGGTTGTGTGCGTATTCGGCCCGCTGGTTGCCGTGACGGTCACGGTATACGCCTTGGTGGAGTGGCTGAAGAAGCCGCCACCGCCGCAGGCTGAAAGAGTGCTCACAGCCGCCAATGCGATGAGCGCAAGCAGCAGTGTGCTCGCGCGCGATAGGCTGGAGGCTGCTCTGCGGGTGCGCTTGCGGAAGACCAGAATCAGCAGCGCCAATGCTGTTGACCCCGGGATGCCGAAGGGCTTCCGATTCTCGTGCATCAGGGCCTGGCTGCTGGCTGTCAACGTCAACGACGTCGTACTTGCGGCAGAACCCGCCGCGATTGTAGAGGGGTTGAATGAAGCCGTGACGCCGGACGGCAATCCGCTGGCAGTAAAGGTAACCGGATAGACGAATGTTGAATTCGTCGGCGTTACCGACAAGCTGTAATTGACCGATTGCAGCGGCAGCACCGATTGGCTGGACGGCGTGGATGCGATGGTAAAGTCCGGTGAGAGCACCAGCTCTGTGACCGGATTCGAGGTGCTGGAGATAAAGTCGGTGCTCCCACTATATGTCGCGGTGATGCTCTGCGAGCCAACCGGGAGGCTCGTAAGAGCGAGGGTTGCGATACCGTTGCCGAGCGCAACTGGAGCGGAATTCAACAGCGTGGTTCCGTTGTAGAAGTTCACCGTGCCGGTGGGTGTTCCAGTAGTTGTGGAGTCGGCCATCGCAGTCAGTGTGAGCGAGGTGCCGAGGATCGGAGAACCGCTGCTGGCTGTCAGGGTAGTGGTGGACGGGGCTGGCGCGATGGTTATCGAGCCCGAGCCGGCGCCCAGTGACACGGTGTAGTTGCCTGCCGCCGAGCCGGTAAGAGCGACAGAGATCGGATACAGGCCGGGTGCGGAGGTCGCGGTTGCCGTGGCAGTGTAACTCGCGGTGACCTTGCCTGCGTCCTGCGCCAGCACGCCGGTGAGTGTACCGCTCAACGCGGGGATGGCCTGGCCGTAGAGGAGATTCAACCCATTGGCTACTGCGGTCAGCGGTGCGGGCGTGACTACGTAAACGAACACTCCACTGCCGATCGCGCTATTCTTCGAATCGCCGGCGTAGGTGGCGACAATATAGTGTGTGCCGGCGGGCAGCGTGCTGGTGTTGATAGCGGCCGCGTTCCCCGCGAGTGTTGCCTGGCCGATTATTCCCGGGTTGGCGCCTTCGCCATCGTAGAACGTGACCTGGCCTGTCGCGGTCTGGCCATTGTTGGAGAAAGTCGCGGTCAGCGAACCCGTCCCGTACATCGTGCTGAGCGCGCCTGCAATCTGCAGTGACTCGGAACCGGCGGGAGTGTTGCCGCCTACCGTATTCACGTTGCCGTTGTCGATCAGGCGCACCACGTTATTCCCGGTGTCAGAAAAGAGAACCCCGGAGTTGCCGGCCACGACAGCCTCAGGAGTATTGAGCACGGCAGATGTAGCCGCCCCGGCATCGCCGGAGTAGCCCTGGACGCCCACGCCGGCGATGGTGACAATCTGGCCGCCGTTCAAACTGCGGATGCGGTTGTTGACGGCGTCGGCGATATACAAAGTTCCCGAAGCATTCAAAGCGAGGCCGCCGGGGTTGGCCAGTTGGGTAGACAACGCGGCGCCGTCGGAGTTGAAACCTGCTGTTCCGGTTCCGGCGATCGTCGTGATGATGCCCGTTCCGGCCGCGACCATACGCACGCGCTGATTGTTGGTGTCGCCGATGTAGAGATTGCCGGCGGCGTCGACTGCGATGCCCGCAGGTGTATCGAGCATGGCAGAGGTGGCCGGGCCATTGTCGCCTCCGAAGCCCTGAAAGCCGTCTCCTGCAACGGTGGTGATGATGCCGCCTGAAATCTTTCGGATACATTCGTTGTTTGAGTCGGCGATGAACAGGTTGCCGGTGGAGTCGATAGCCAGCGCGCCGGGCGAGTCGAGGGTGGCTGCCGTCGCGGCACCCCCGTCACCGCTGTACCCTGGTGCGCCGGTGCCGGCAATCGTCGTGATGTTGCCGCCGGTTACCTCGCGGACTCGGTTATTGTTCGAGTCGGCGATGTAGAGATTGCCGGCCGCGTCGACGGCCAACCCGGTGGGTGTATCGAGCTGGGCCTGCGTGGCCGGACCATTGTCGCCGCCGAAGCCCTGGTTTCCATTCCCCGCGACCGTATTGACCACTCCATCGACGTTAATCTCGCGGATGAGTTCATCGCCTGAGTCGGCGATATAGACATTGCCGGCGGAGTCGAAGGCAATTTGATACGGCTGGACCAATGGAGCACTAATCGCCTCACCGCCGTTCGGCTGGGCATTTTCTGCGTGGACACGACCGGCAGAGTTAAGCCGTGCCAGCGCCGCCAATTGTTTCGCGTTCTGGGCGTGAACAAAGGCTGGGGCCAGAAACAGCACTGCGCCTGAAGCCAGCGCTGCCATCGCGCCTCGCCATTGCGGGTGGCGAAACGATGGATTGGCGTTGTGGAATGGATTCATGATTCCCTCTATACGGTTCGGTCGCTCACTCATTGCTTTCATCGTCCTGGCCTTGTATGGACCGGTGCCTGAACAGGATGTGACTGATGTTTTGCGCGCCGATTCATTGGTCTTGGTCGAGCATCGAACCAGTGCCCTCAGTTTTGTTCGACACCACATACCGAGGGCACTCGTCATTAGCCCGTACGCAACCGCGGCTCACGCTGTCCACGCTACGGAAGCTGCAAAGGCCCGGCGAGACAAGCCACATCCGTTGTTGTCTGTGAACTGTAGTTCCCATTTGAGCCGTCGTATTCCGGATAGACTGTGACTGAACAAGAGGACAAAGCCGGCCAGCCGAGCGTGGTTTGCGGATCAAACGACGAGAGGACCCAGCCGCTGTAACCAAGCCCGTAACCACCGGACTCGGGATGCGAGGTGGTCACCAGGTAATATGTCGATCCGTTGTAGGTGTAGGCCTGGTGGATAGAGCAGGAGTAGGAACCGTCTGTGTTTCCCGAATTCTCGATGCTGAAATCCGGAGAAAAATACGTCGTGGTGGGTGAGTAAGGAGGATTCGCAACCTGTGCGGAGGTCGTGCCGGCTCCCGACTCTGAGGTAACCACATCCTTGGTCGCGGTTCCGCTGGTTACATACCAACTGTTCGTGGCTGAGGACCAGACCACAGTCTTTGCCCAGGACTGTACCCCGCCCGCTCCCCCTTGTCCATCGTTCAAATATCCTGTTCCTGAGCAACTATTGCCATTGGACCACCAGATTTGTGAGGGCGAGAAGGTTCCATCGACGTTGACGCTGATCAGATACCCGGATTTGTAAATCGTAATGGACGTCCCGTAACCGCCCCCGACGAGGGTTCCGAGAACATTGCCGTTCGCATCCTTTACGGTCAGGCCCGAGCCAGACGGGCCAGCGGGCCCGGTTGGTCCAGCTGGTCCCGCGGGTCCGGTATTGCCTATCGGTCCCTGGGGGCCTTGGGCGCCTGTCGGACCATAAGGTCCAATCGGCCCTGTCGCACCCGTGGATCCCGCTGCTCCCGTTGCGCCTGTTGCTCCCTTGAGCGCAAGCACAGCCCAGGTGGTGCCTGGCCCCGCTACATCCGTAGCCGGATTGACATTGAGATTGCTCTGCAAGGCGATATAGCTTGTTCCATTCAAAGAGACCGCAGCGCCAACTGAATAGGTGGGAACGTTGCTCCACGTGCCCTGGAAGCTTACCGGCGGTCCGCTTGGCCCCGTCGCTCCTGTAGCGCCCGTTGCTCCGGTTGCGCCGGTGGGGCCGATTGGACCGATTGGACCGATTGGGCCTGTGGATCCGGTGGCGCCCGTAGCGCCTGTGACGCCGGTGGGACCGACAGGACCGATTGGGCCGATTGGGCCTGTGGATCCGGTGGCACCCGTAGCGCCCGTGGCGCCGGTGGGACCGATTGGACCGATTGGGCCGATTGGACCGATTGGGCCTGCGGGTCCGGTCGCACCTGTTGCGCCGGTCGGTCCGGCAATGCCAGTCAGACCCTGAATTCCCTGCGGCCCTTGCGCGCCGATCGGACCGACTGGCCCCAGGTTTCCCTGCGGACCTTGCGGGCCAACCGGACCAGCCGGCCCCTGGTTGATTACCGTAATATCCAACTCGGCCGAATGGCTCGTCTCCTGGCTCTCTTTCGAGTCCAGCACCACATTGCCCGTCGCTGAACTCAGCGCGAGGCCGAAGTTGGTCGACGGGCTCGTCACCCAACCCTGCACCAGAGAGGTGACATCGACGGTGATGAACTGGTCGGCTGCTGCCGGGTTAAACGAAGACACCGTCGAGCCAACCGTGGGCATCGAGGCGTAGGTGATCCCAGACTCGGACCACGAGCCTGTCACAGCCTGTACCGTCACCGCCCCGGAGGTATTTACACGGTTGACGAATACACGCAGCGTGGCTTTGCTGATCTGGCTGGATGTTGTCCCTGACGGCAGCGAGGAGAGATCAAACTGGATGAACGTCGTGCCGCCGCCGCCGACGTAGAGATTGGTCAGGGCGCCGTAGTTGGTCGTGGGATAGGCGCTGTTCACATATGAATCGCCAACCACCGGGGCCTGGGTTGCGTGCGCTTGGTATGCTGCCAGAGCCAGAAATGCAACTGCCGCCGCAGCAACCCACTTGATTCGAAACTGCAATTCTATCGATCCCATAGTTTCCTCGTTTGTTCCTCTTGTTGCGTTGCGCTCTGCACCTCAGCTGCCGGCATGCGGTTTCTCCTGCGTTGAACCTCACGGCACAGGGATATCCCTGCACTCGCAAAGAGCACTCGCATCGTGACGATCTTTCCTGCGAGATTCGGTTGGAACGGCAGACAGCACCGTCTCTGTGGCAACAGTCCGGGCACACGACTGCTGGTCTATTAAGTCTGGCGTTGTCAGGTTTTCATGCCGGTCGTGGATTCAAAAACGAATGATCAGCCCCCACCGATACATTCGCGCTGTCTTGGAAACGGGGAAAAGCAACAGCTCAGTGCTAACAAATGAATGGGGATACTCGTATTTGTATATACGATCCATAATTGGCCCGCAAATGAATTTTCTCGCGTAACGGTACCTTCGTAATTTCATCCTTGAATGGGAAGGCGGACTCCGATTGCGAGGCGCTGAGTCACGCGGCGAATTTCTGGTTGAGTTGGTGAAACGTCAGAACAGGCAGTTCCTTTTTCCGCGAATCGAACGCCGTCATCGGAGAGGCGCTCTCGTCGTTCTGCGATCGCACTTCTCGAATTCGGTTTCCAGTGTAATGGCGAGTTCTCGAACTCCTCGCCGAATTTCCTTTGAATCGATTGCAGCGAATCCCAGTTGAAGTCCCTGACGCACGGGCGCGCCCAGACTGTATCGACTCAATGGCGTTATCTCTACGCCGCGTTTGGCAGCCGCAGCCGCGATCGATTCACAATCGAGTCCAGAGTGCAGCCAACCAGCTGTCTGTAACCCGGCTTCCACGCCGGAAATCTCCAGCAATCCTGTCAGAGTCCTGTGTGCGCACTCCATAAGGACAGAGAGGCGCTCGGCATAGACTTCCCGCATGCGTCGGAGGTGGCGTCCGAAATGGCCTTCGGTGATGAAATCGCAAAGCACGGCCTGTTCCAGCAGAGGCGCATGCCGGCTGGTTACGGAGAGCGTGGCTGATACGGAGTCCACTAGATCGGGCGGGACAACCAGGTATCCCAGGCGCAGCGAGGGGAAGAGGACCTTGCTGAAGCTGCCAGTGAACAGCACAAGCCCGCGGCTGTCGAGCCCCTGGAGCGAAGGTACGGGACGTCCCTGGTAACGATACTCGCCATCGTAGTCGTCTTCGAGAATGAGCGCGCCGAACTTCCAGGCCCATTCCAGCAATTGCAGACGTCTGGCCAGGCTCATAGTGACTCCAAGGGGAAACTGGTGGCCTGGAGTGACGTAGACCAGGCGGACTCCGCGCAGGCTCGCGTGGGGAATTTGCATGCCCTCGTCGCCGACGCGAATGCCCGAGACCTTGGCCCCGCGGGCTTTGAATGCGATCGCCGCGCCCGGATACCCGGGATCTTCCATGCAAACGTGGTCTCCGGGGTTAACGAACAGACGCGCGACCAGGTCGAGCGCTTCCTGCACGCCGGAGACGATGGCCACTTGGTCGGGGAGGCATTTCACGGCGCGCGATGCAGACAAGTATGCCGCCACGGATTCGCGAAGGGGTGGGTATCCCATTGGACTGCAGCCGAGAAAAAGTTGAACCGACGCACGGCGCAGCCGCCGGGAACAGGTCCAACGCGGGCAGATTCGGCCGGAAGGCGCGGCTCGGGCGGACTTCAAAATTTGAAAACAGTTGTACGCTCTTGGCGTAATCCGAGAAGCGACGTGCTGTGTGGGTCGCGGAAGGTCCCGTCCTGTGCTCCCGCGGCACGTGGAGCAAATCATCAGGTAGGATCCTGCTCACATGGGTACCCGATCCAACACTGCCCTGAATGTATCCCTCGGACTTGAGCTGTTCGAAGGCGTTGACGATAGTACCCCGTGCGAGCCCATACTGCCGGGCCAGATCGCGTGTGGCAGGAATGCGTGCTCCCGGACGCAGCCCGCCTTCCAGAATCTGCGTTCGAAGGGCTTCATAAAGCCAGTGGCCGGCAGACAGGCCTGGATCTCGTGCCGGAAGAACCAACTCAAAGGAGGCCGTTCGTTTCATGCCCAAAATGGTACATCACAGATGTCGTAAATGGATCTTGTGATTGGTCCATAATCTGCCTAATCTCAGGACACTGGAGGGCGATGATGAATGCTTCATGGATGCGTAAACGGGCCACAGTGATGGTGTCGATTGCCCTGCTGGGAAGTGCATTTGTATGGACGCGGACCAGCCAAAGTGCGACGCAGTCCGAAGCCGGAGAGCGAGCCGGCACGGTCTTCTCTCGTGCTCTGCCCAGATTGAATGGCGATCATTTGCAAATTAGCGTAGTTGAGGTGCGATACGGCCCGGGCGAATCTTCGCCGCAACACAGCCATCCCTGCCCCGTGATCGGCTACGTGGTCGAAGGAGCGTATCGCATGCAGGTGAAGGGCGAGCCGGAGATGATCTACAAGGCCGGACAGAGTTTTTACGAAGCGCCTAACGGCGTCCACCTGGTTTCGGCCAACGCCAGTTCCACAGAGCCAGTGAAGTTCATCGCGTACTTCGTTTGCGATCACGACACGCCACTCAGCGTGCCGGCGCCGGCTTCAAAAACAGAAGGAGGTAGATCACGATGACTCAGACACCCTTGAGAGCGTCCGACGCGGCGTCGCATGATGCCGGTCGCATCCCGACCGCGGAAAGTTTGCAGTGGCTGGAGCGCGCGGGAAAACTCTATGCGCGCCTCGCGCTGGGCGCTGCCTTCCTCTCCGCTGTTGCCGACCGCTTCGGCCTGTGGGGCAAGTATGGCGGCTGGGGAAACTTCGCCAACTTCATCAACTACACAGCGAAAGTCAACTCCTTCATGCCTGCATCTACCATTCCCTTCCTGGCCTGGACCGCTACAGCGGCCGAGACGTTCTTCGGCATCGGTCTCATTGTTGGTCTTTGGCCGCGCTGGATGGCTCTTGGCTCTGCTGTATTATTGGCAATTTTCGGAATCGCGATGGCCATCTCCTTCGGTGTCAAATCTCCGATGGACTACTCGGTATTTTCAGCATCCGCTGGAGCGCTGTTGCTTGCTTTGTGCCGGGACCGCAGATCATGAGCCGTTCGTAAACACCTTCCGAGAGGGTTCGGAAGCAAATTTGTGTCGGGTCCCTTACCTCCGGTATCAAACTCTTGTTGCTCTGATAGGGAGAGACCATGAACGAGTTCGGACGCAAATGGAAATGGGGCCGGTTTGTATCGGCAGACTGGCTGCTGGTCGCAACCCCCGGACTCATCTGGGGCTCTTCCTTTCTCTTCATGGCCGAGGGATTGAAGGCGACCGGAACCCAACGGCATTGCTTTCTTCCGGCTGTTCATTGGATGGGCGACGCTGGCGTTGTTCCCCGCCGCACGCAAACCCGTTGAGCGCACAGCCTGGCCGGCAATCGCCCTTTTGGGGGTCTTGTGGTTCGCGTTTCCTTTGAGCCTGTTTCCGTTCGCAGAACAGAGGGTGTCTTCCGCGCTCACCGGCATGTTAAACGCCGCTGTACCGCTCTTTACCGCGGTGGTAGCGACCGCGATCGCCGGCCGAGTTCCAGAACGACGCGTGCTCGCTGGTTTAACTGTCGGACTGGCCGGTGCCGGGCTGGTTGCATGGCCGTCGATTCATGAAGGCCACAGCAGCGTCACTGGTGTGCTGCTGATCGTCGCAGCTCTCATCTCCTACGGTTTTGCGCTGAACGTTGCCCGGCCTCTGCAGCAGCGGTACGGAGCGCTTCCGGTTATCCTCCGCGCGCAGACTGTTGCGGTGTTGTTGACCGCGCCCCTCGGTGTGCGCGAAGTATTCACGGCGCACTGGACTCTGCCGCCCTTTGTGTCGCTCGTCCTACTGGGAGTATTCGGTACTGGAGCCGCTTTCGTATTGCTGGCGATCGCCGCCGGCAGGGTAGGCGCCACGCGGGCGTCTTCCACGGCCTTCCTGATCCCCCCGGTCGCTCTCCTGCTCGGAGTAACGGTGCGGGGGGAGCATGTCGCGATGCTCTCCATCTTCGGCAGCGCAATATGCGTGGCGGGTGCATGGTTCATGCGCCGCACCCGGGCCGAACGCGGACCTGACGATCAACCCTCGAGACCGCCTCTGGTCGCCCAAAGGTGCGAATCATGAAAGCCGCGATGAGGAATCAGTCATTTCGCATTCTCTGCGTTCTCGCCGCGATGATTCTTCTGCCGGCGTGTCTGTTCTCACAGACAGCAGTGTCCACGCCGGACAGCGAGCTTCTCAAGGTACGTGAGCAGGTCTGGCGCGCCTGGTTCGACGGCGACTCAAAGGCTCTTGAGAAATTAGTGCCCCCTGGCACCATCGTGATAAGCGCCGGCGAGGAGAAGTGGAAGAATCAGGCCGATGTGATTCGAACGTCTGCTGAATTCCATAAGAAGGGCGGGAAGCTCGTTCGCCTTGAATTCCCGCATACAGATGTGCAGCACTTCGGCGATATCGCGATTGTCTGGAGCAGCTACCGTGCAGAGACCGAACTAGGGGGGAAGCAATCGTTAGATGCGGGCCGGGCTACGGAGATCTTTGTCCTGCGGGAGGGCCATTGGACGAATCCGGGCTGGCATACGAGCTCGACGAAATGAGCGAAACCATGGCTCAGCAGATCCGATAGTGAACTCATCTCGGATGCAAGGGACAACAGGCTCACCAGGCGTTGCACGAATCGCTTGCCCTGAGTGTCAAGGATCTTGGCCCTTGCCTTACACTTCTCATCATGAAACCTCTGCTCTTCTCCCCTTTTCTGCTATCGGCCGCCGTCTGGTATTCGTTTGCCGGGGCTCAGACCTGCTCCGCTGCCTCCAAAGCGTTCACGCGTTCCACTCAGATGATCGTCGTCACTACTTCAAGCTGGGATGCTGTCGAAGGACGGTTGCAGCGATTTGAGCGCGCCACTGTGCAGGAGAGCTGGCGTCCGGTGGGCGGCCCGATTCCAATTGTCGTCGGATCGAACGGCTTGGGATGGGGTTTGGGTCTCATTTCGACCGATGCTTCCGGTATTCGGGCTGCATCCGAGCCCGTGAAACGAGAAGGAGATGGCAAGTCCCCTGCAGGAGTCTTCCGCCTTGGCACTGCATTCGGCTATGCTGCCCAACCTCTGCCGGGATTGAAAATGCCGTATCTGACGCTGACTTCATCGATCGAATGCGTTGATGACGCTGGTTCGAAGTACTACAACCGGATCGTGGATCGCTCCGCAGTCTCTCCCGACTGGAACAGTTCAGAGCACATGCGGGATGCCGGTGAATCCTACCGCTGGGGTATCGTTGTGGATCACAACGGCACGGTTACCGGCCCCGGCGCGAATCCACCCGTGCCGGGAGGTGGCTCGTGTGTCTTTCTCCACATTTGGCACAGCCGCGATCAGGGCACAGCGGGCTGCACCGCCATGACGCCAAGCGACCTCGAATCCCTTTTCATCTGGCTCGATCCGTCGCGCAAGCCGCTGCTGGTGCAACTCACCGAGTCGGCATATAAGCGGTTGAGCAATCGCTGGATGTTGCCGAATTTAACCGATCGCTCTCGGCGTTGAGTTGCGGCAACACCTCTACTGTCCGAGATCTTCGAATTTCACATTCAGAATCGGATACTCTTTCCAATCCTTGAAGTCGAAGTGCCACCATTCATCCGGAATCACTTTGAACTCCTGCTTTTCCATGGCCTGGCGCAGAAGAGCACGCCGTGCGCGCTCGTCGGTCGTTCCCCCTGGGTAATCGGCATAGGCGCGCTTCGTCATTTCGTCGTAGCCACTGGGCATGGTCACTTCCTTGCCGGTTTTCAAATCGTACAAAGAGAGGTCTACGGCACATCCACGGTTATGCATTGAGCCCTCGGCCGGATTGGCCACAAAAATCTTCTTGTCGTCGGGCGTCGCATCCCAGAAGATCTTCGTGACATACCAAGGGCGATAACCATCGTGGATGATCAGGCCGTACCCATACGCCTTCAGTTCGCGATGTGCGCGGACCAGCGCAAGGGCAGCCGGCCGCTGAAGGAATGCGCGAGCCTGTGTGTAAAGGGGCGTGCCCAAAAAATTGTTGGTAGTGGCGTAGCGGATGTCGAGCTTGATCGTGGGATCGAGCGTGGTGAGTTCCACCAAATCCGGCGTGCGAAACGTTCCCTGCTCGTGTGGTGGCTGATCCTTGAGCGCCTCTGCACGCAGATACTCCACCGGCCGTACAGGCGTAATACGGAAACTGGCCTCTTGTGCAGAGCCAAGTGGAACAAGCACAAAAAAGAGAGCGCAGACTCGGAGATAGCGGTTTGACAATGAATTCATTTGCTTCGATTGAGGTATAGGGTCCTGAGTCTGAAATACGCAACACAAAACTGGCTGTCATTCTGAGCGAACGGGGCCCCGAACGTCTTTCAGTTCGGGCGTGGTGAGTCGAAGAATCTGCGGTTGTTCTTCGATGAACTTCAGACTCACCCCACTAGGGCTTCACTTCACTGTAGCATCCGCTCTCTGCGGTTGAGGGAGTTGGCGACGAACAACAGACATCGCAGTCAGTCTGCTGCCCCTGGGCGAGCATCTCGATTTTCTTTTGCAGATAATTACCGCGATCCGGCGCACAATAGGAAGGAATGAAGAAGCGGCAAACGCAGCCGGCCTTTTTCGCGAAGAGAGAAAGGGACCACCCCTACCCCCTACCTGCCAGTAACGTTACTATCGTACCGGCTGTCCTGAGTTTTGTTCCGGGCTTATGCGGGCCACCAATCAAAATGCAAGGTTTTTTTGATGCTGCGACATTTCCTTGGCTTTGTATCAGGGCACGATTCGCTGCGGCGAATCGTGCCGAAAATGGCGCAAAGACAGATGGGATTCAGCCCCTGAGGGTTGCAGTTCGAACCGCTTCCATTCGTCGAATTGTTCAATGAACTTCAGACTCGGGGCTCCAGGTTGGCTTCGCTTTCGCCTAAAACTCCACTCGCGCCGAAAACTGCGCCAGCCGCTTGTTGGTCAGCAGTGCCGTCGCCTGCCCAAAGTTCTGCGGATTGTCCAGGGTCGACGAAATCGAGTGCGAGTCGAACCGTACGCTGTTCGTGATGTTGAACATCTCCCAGCGCAACTGGACCTTGACCCGTTCGCTTGCCTTGAACTCCTTGTCCAGGCCGCTGTCCCAGCTGAAGTATCCATCGCCACGCATGGGGTTGCGCGTACCGCTTTCACCTGGCAGCGCGTGCGCAAAACTCGCAAACACTGCCGCCGGATCGGCAAAGCGCTGAGTCAGGGATCCCCGCGCCGCTGCACGCGACGGTATCTTCGATGTCAGTGTTGCCCAGCCCTCGATGTCCCAGTTGGTTGGATAATAGGCGCCGTTGTCCATCTGGAAAGGGAACCCGGACGTCCAGCGGATAATACCCGTTGACTGCCATCCGCCGATTAGCTCGTCCATCAGCCGGCCCGGTGACGAAAACAGCTTCTTCCCGCGCCCAAAGGGGAGCTCCCACAGGTAATTCCCATTGATCTGGTGAGTGACGTCGAAATCCGATACACCGTAAAGCTGGTTCGGCTCCCAGCTATTCAGAATCTGCGCGTAATTGACCCCGGCCGACGTGTTCAGGCGCTCAGCTTGCGAAACAATATCCATCGACTTCGAATACGTATAGTTCACATCGGCCTGAAGGTCCCCGATGCGTTGCTTGTACACCACCTCCAGGGCGTTGTAATTCGAGTTGCCGATCGACCTCCACGCATACATCGCCGAATACTGGTCGTGATAGAAGCGGTACGACGGATATGCCCCATTGGGGTTGATCCCCGCCCCACTCAGTGAGTCCGGCACATCCAGCTCATACAGAGCATAGGTCTCGTTATAGATGTTCGCCGCGAAAAGCTGGTACACGTTTTGTGTCGCCGATGCCGGGCCCGCGCCCATCCCCAGGTCCACGCCGTCCAGCGCTCCCCACACCTGCTCGATGTATGGAATCGGCTGCACTCCGGTCACCGGCACGCCCGCGCGCGACTCGATCGCCAATTGACGCGCGGCCTGAAAATACGTGCTTCCGCCAACCGCAAGGTTGATGGGCATGGCCACGTCTTCCTGTGCCAGCAGCCGGTGCGCCAACCGGCCCACGTACGAAACCTCCAACGACGAACCCTTGTTCAACTCCCGCGCAATCGAGAAATCGATCAGGTGCGAGTAGGGCGTCTTGATCCCCGAATCCAATCCCCAGCTGATGGCAAACTGATTCGACGACGGCGTGGCTGGAAATCCTCCCGCTGGCGCTGCCGGCAAAAGCTGCGTGGGCACATTCGTGATCCCCGTGAACCGCGGCGCCGTCGCCACGTTCGCGGTTCCCGGCGGGTTGGATAAATCCGTCGAGAGTCCGTAAGACCCATTGGTATTGAATGTGTTCACCGTCGCCGCGCCAAAGTGGTCGAAGACCAGCGAGTAACCAGCCCGGATGCTCGTCTTCCCCTGACCCAGCAGCCGCTTCCAGGCGCCTCCCTCCGGTGCCGGCGCGTAAGCAATGGCCAGTCGCGGCCCCAGATCCAACTTGTCCGGTGTCCAGAAATCCGCGCGGTGATTGTAACGGCCGTTCAGATCGAACGAAAAATCTCCCACTGCGTTCGCCGCCCCGCCCGTCGCCGCCTGCATTGCGCTCTGCTTGTAGTAAGTGCTCAGCGCGTATGGCGTGCAGTTCGTGCCGCTCAGGAGGCACGCGCCCACCTGTGTCCCCGTCTTTTCTGCCGGCGCCTGCAGGTACGCCCAGCGCAACCCCGCCGTGATCGTCAGGTTCGGCGTTGCCCGCCACGAATCTTGACCATAAACTTCGTTTTCTTTCCAGCCGTAATTCCGCGTTACCGCTGCGCCCACCGGGAGCGGCGTTCCTGCCTTGTTATAGTTGTAGACCGCGTCCGCCTCAGGAATGATTCCCACGATCGCCAGCAGCGCCGAATTGTACTCGTTGCCGAAATTCGAGAAATCTACTGCCGGATATCCGTTAACCGGCGGGTCAAACGGTCCTCCGCTGTTGGCAATCGTTGATCCATTCGACAACCATCCCTGGTTCATCTGTCCATCTGGGAACGAATTCGCGTTGGTCGTGTTGCGATCGTCGATCAGACGCAGGTTGTCTCCAAACTGAAAGGTGTGCGAGTGCTTTGTCCAAGACACGTCGTCCACAATGTTCTGCAACGGCACAATCACCGAAGCGGACCGGGAGAATGCCGCCGGCTGCGTCACTGCCGAAAGGTATACATGCGCCTGGTCTGAGGTGCCGGCCGTTTCCACGCCCTGCCGCGTAAACCCGTAGCGCAGATTGTTCACCAAGCTGTTAGAGAGGATCGCCGTGTACCCCACAGCGAATCCCTTGTTGTTGGTCAGCGTCGTAGTTGACGGCGGCTGTCCCGGAAACGCCGGCGCCGTCGGTTCATTGTCGTTCTGGAGATCGCCGCGCCAGAACAATGTGTGCCTCGCACTTAGATTCCAGTCCAGCCGCGAAATGTACGTGTTGTAACTCCGCGTCAGCGTATACGGGAACCGGTATCCCTCTGTGTTCAGCCCATCGCCCTGCGTCGGGTCGTTGGGCATCGGGTATCCATTGAGCAGCGCGAGCATGGCCGCGTTGTCGCCGATTCCCTGCGGATCCATTCCCTGGATATCGGCAGGTGTCAGTTCGTACGCCGAGTCGCCACCCGAGTTGTTTGCATACTGGTATTGCAGATTGCCCCCGCGAAACGCCGCCGTTGGCACTGTGCCAGCGTTGACGCTCACGCCCTCGTCATCGCGCCGTCCCTCGTAGTTCATGAACAGGAAGACCCGATCCTTCTTGATCGGCCCGCCGAGCGCAGCTCCAAACACATTCCGGATCAACTTCGTTGGCGTATTCGGCTCGCCCGCAGCCAGCTCCTGCTGCTTGTTGAAGAAGTCATTGGCCTCGAGAAAATTGCTCCGGTTATACTCGTACACCGCGCCGTGATACTGGTTGGTCCCGTTTCTCGTCACCAGCGCCACCTGCGCACCCGACGACCGGCCCTCGTCCGCATTGGGGTTGCTCGTCGTCACGCGGAACTCCGCCACCGAATCCTGTGTCACCCGCAACACGCTTGTGAACGCGTAACCATTGTTGATGTCGTTCACGTCCACGCCGTCCAGCGTGATGTTCGACTGATCGCTGCGCCCACCGTTTACGGCTCCCGAACGCGAGTCGCTCGCGTTGTTGCCGATCGCGTTCGTGCCGTTCTGATCGTCCGTTCGCCCGAGGTACGTCACGCCCGGCTGCAGGCTCAACAGGTCTGGAACGTTTCTCCCTTCGATCGGCAGTTGCGCCACCTGCTTCGCATCAAATGCGTTGCCCATGGTCGCGTCCGTGGTGTTCAGAACCGGCTCCGTTTCTGTCGTCACCACTACTTCGGCCGTCACCGACCCCACGCCCAGACTCACATTGAAAGTAGAGGGCTGCCCCACCAGTAGGTCCAGACCCTCTTTCTCCACCTTCTCGAACCCCTGCGCCGTGACCGTCAGGTTATACTTGCCCGGGGCAAGCTGCGAGAACTGAAATTCACCATTCGAATTGGTGGTGGCCGTGCGCGCAGCGCTGGTGGCTGCTGAGGTCACCGTCACCGTTGCTCCCGCAACTGTAGCTCCGCTCGTGTCCGTTACCCGACCGCTCAGAGATGTGGTGGATTGACCCGTAGCCATCTGGCAAATAGCTGTGAAGACACTCGCACCGAGTATCGCGATCCAAACCCTTCTTTTGTTCATTGCGGCCTCGCAAGGGGAATGTGCACATCGGCTCATCGTTCAAGCCATCTGAAGCGGCCCGGCCTTACCAGTTAGAGCGCTTTGCAGCATTTGAACACAAAACCGCAAGATTCCCAACACGATTTGAGTTTCATTGCTGATCGCGATCTTTTTGCGTGTGCCGGACCACCTCCTCGGTGAGACCAAGGGATAAGCCAGCAACCGCCAGAAGTACGCCCTCGCGGAAGACCAAGTAAACCACTGCATTTTGGCGTCGGAATCAAACTGGTAGCAGAAGGCGCTAGCCGTTGCACAAATCTTAGCCTTGATGCCAACCGCTCTCACACTCCGATTTCGGTTGTTGGCAGGCGGCGTATGCCTTGTTCGAGTCGGGAGAGCGAAATGGAAGATTCCGAGTACGCAAGAGCAGGTTCAACCTGGATAACTGAACGCTATTGCACCGCGGCGTTCAGGCTTACTTGCTGCTTTCCTTCGCATCTAGCTTCGCCGTTGCCGCCTGGTTATTTGCATCCACCGTGAGCAGCAGTGGTGCCGATGGGTGCATTGTGGGTGAATTCGACTCGACCAGCCCGACCACATAAATGGGCTGTTTCACCGGCTTGGCCCAATCTTCAGCCTTGAGCGTGAACGTCCGGCTCGATTGTGCTTCAGTCACCAGTACGCCGTTGAGACCAACATTGACCACGCGCACACCAGGAGGAAGATTCTCAACAGTGCACGGGACCCTTCCTTTGAAGCCATTGCGGCGCTCGATGTGCAGAGTGACTTTCACCTCTTTCCCCGGCTCCAACGCCACGTCTTTCGCTTCGGTTGTCACAATCACATCGGGCGAAGGGGAGATCGACGCGAGTTGCAGAGGCTGATCAGCATTCGTATCGCTGTTTGCTTCCCGATCGACATCGTGGCCATTGACAACGGCGTGGCCCACGAACTTGATAGGCGTAGGTTCGGTGTCGAGAGCCGCGTCGGGAGCTGCGGAGAGCAGCAACATAGTCGACGTTTGGCCCGGAAGTATCGCCGCAGGACTCGCGGAAACTCCTTTCGGCAGACCATTCACTGCGATCACAATCGCGCCATCAAATCCTCGAACGGAATCCAACGACACCGTCACTGGGACAGACCCTCCCTGTGGGATGTTTGGGTTATCGGGTTCGGCTCGAAGCTGGAAATCAGGGGCTTCGTCGCGCAGGGTGAGCCGATAAGCGAAATCCGGGCCTTCCATTCCGCGCACATCTTTCAGGTGCAGGAAATAATCGCCATCTGCCGGTACAACAAAGTCGAGCATTGAGTCTGCACCGTAGCCCGGGCCGCCATCGTCATTGCGCCATTCCAGATGAAAGACCGGCAGGCCGTTTGACGGAAAATCCGCATCCGGAGCAAGAATCTGCGCCCTATAAACTGGCGTATTCACTGCATGCACATCGGGCGAGGTGCCAAGGTAAGCCACGCGAACCCCGCCCAAGCCCTTCAGAATGGTATCTGCGTCCGGCTGGTCCGGGATGAAATCGATACGATTCAACTCATCACCTACCATCACGTAGTCTTCTTCGTGCAGGCTTGCGGTGGAGACAAGCCGGATTCCGGTTGTTCTCGAATCTCGATCGGCAAGCGTCGTCGTGGTCTCATTCAAACAGCGAATCGTTGCCCGTGGAATTGAGTTCCCTTGCCCGTCCAATACCTCAATCACAGAGTCCAGAGGCGAGCCAAAGCGCGCAGCGGCGACATCAATGTTCAGCCTCTCGCCTTTGCGCGCATGGAACCGGAAATAATCCTCGTCCGGAGCCCCGCCATGCTTCGTTTCGGAGCCAATGTGGCCATTTATGGTGACGGGAAGTGACACGACCTGGGCGTTGCCGATGGTGTCGTTGGGTTCTTGTTCCTGGATTTCCGGTTCATTCCCGATAGCGAGCTTCACTTCATTGATCGGACGCGCGTTGCCTACGGCTCCAAGCGGTATCGTGCTCCAACCTTCAGCATTTGCCGGCGCGGCTACGGTGGCCTGATGAACTCCGCCGAGGTTCACTCCGCGAATGGACACCTGCGAGGTATGGCCCGCCAGTATTCCAAGGGGGAAAACGCCCGTGACATAGGGGAGGTCGCCCGCATCCATTCGATAAAAGTAATCGGTCCCACCGCCAAGATCGCGATCCGTGATCGACACTCTGTACAGCCCGGTTTGAGGCAGCTTGACACTCAATTCCGCGTCCCGCTGGTTGGCATCTTGGGCCGACGTTTCAAGCACGTGCCCCGCGTCATCGCTCAGGGTGATCATGGCCGCAAGCTTCGAGCCCAGTTCCGAGGCCATGACCCGAAAGACGATGTCCTCTCCGGCTTTCCCATCGAATTGAAACGTGCCCTTTGCACCATTGGTGGGGATCGTGCCAATCAACGTGGCCGGCAGTTCAACTACTTGTGGAGGCGCACCCGATTCCATTGCGGACGGCTCTGCTTGCTTGATCTCCGGCAGTGTTCCTACGGCAAACACAACCATGTTCGAAGTTCCAAGGGGTGTTTTCACTCGGAAGCGATGGATTCCCGGTGCGGCATCCGGTGCCGCAGTGATCTCGAGTTGAGCTGTCTGTTTCTTCCCCAATGGAACCTGCGCTTCAAGGTCTTCTCCGGCGCGCGGTCCACTGATCTTCTCCGACACATCGGTTATCCCGGTCACCTTGCCGCTCAGCCCCGACCCGTCAAAAATCACCCCGCTTGCATCTTTCAGGCTTCGTCCCTCAATGCTGAAAGCGACTGTAGTCCCTCGCTTCATTCCCACAGGAGAGATTTTTGCAACGCTCGGAGGAATCAACGGTTCCTCACCGCGCAGAGGTAAGCAGAGAGCCAAACCAAGCGCCGATACCAGCACGGGACACAAGATCCGGGTTTTCATCAAACCTCCCTTGTTGCACAGACCCACTCGCATAACGTTTACTTGCGATGCAAATCAAATCGGCTCATTCGCGTTTGCAGTCCTGCCGCAGCGCTTTACCGACTAGCTGTCTGGTGGCCTTTGTCTCCATTCGATGGTTGCAGCGCGTTGAAGACATTTGCCATACCGTGCGTCTCCTTGTAGGTGTGCGCGTTATACACGCTGAGCGTACCGTTGTAACGACCCGCGGCGAGCCAATTGCCATCAGGGCTCATTGCCAAAGCTTCTACCCAGTCGGACTGTCGATCGATCAGGCCAAGCAGGTCGAGCTTGGTATTTCGGAATCGAATCGACCCGTCGGATGATGCGGTCACGATTGTTTTACCGTCGGATGCCCAGACCAACGCGAGCAGACTGTCCTGGTCAGCGATCAACGATTGGACAAGATGTCCCTCCGCGTCCCCCAGTTCCCAAACATAGATCGTCTTGTCGTAACCACCCGCTGCGATCCGATCGCCCGCAGGAGAAAATGCGACACTCGTCAGCCCGTCGGAGGCATCGCTCAGCGTGTAGAGGCGCTTTCCGGTGGCGACATCCCAGATCTTCACCGTCCGATCCTGAGAGGCCGAGGCCACTCGCTTTCCGTCCGGACTAAAGGCCACTGCAAAGACCGCGTCAATATGATCCTGCAGATTATGAAGTTCCTTTCCGCTAGATGCATCCCACAACTTCACCGTCCTGTCATAGCTTCCTGAAGCGATGAACTTCCCATCGTGACTCCAGGCAACGGAGTAGATGCAATCCTTGTGACCGCGCAGAGTCTTTAGCAGTTGATGCGACTGAAGGTCCCAAATCTTGATTTCGCCTTCGATCTGCGGCGCTCCACCTGCCGCAGCCATCATCTTTCCATCCGGGCTGAACGCGATCGAACGTACATAATCCGCGTGCCCTTCGAATGTGCCAAGGACTTTGCCCGTCACCGGATCTAAAAGGCGAACTTCGCGGAAGCCACCAACTGCAAGCTCCTTTCCGTCCGGCGAGAATTGCAAAGATGCAACCGGGGATACGACCGAGACCTCAGGTCGAATCTCCGGCGTTGTCAGAGTTGAAGCCGAGTGCGCTGTCTCGTTCGGTCCCGGAGCGGGCGCGCCCGCATTGATCCATGCCTTGATCTTCGCGATATCTGAATCCGGAAGAGGGTCATCGCCGGCAGGCATCTGCGGAGTGATCTGGCCCTCGAGCATTTCGATGATGCGGCTCGATGGAGCGTTATTCGGCACGACGACCTGCCCGTGCTTCCCGCCCTTCATCAGGCCCTCATAGCTTTCAAGAACCAGCCCGCTTTTGTGCACCGTGCTGGAGTGGCAGGCCAGACAGTTCTTTTGCAAAATCGGCGCAACGTCCGAGGCGAAGTTCGGCGTGGACGCGGCCATTACCTCACGCTCCGGTGCGACACCGATCCTCGCGAGCGCGACGGCGCCGGCGACCAACCCGCAGGTGATTACGGCCCCTTTGCACCTGCTCGCGACGCGCAATGTGGCTGACAATTTCGGCATTCGCAAAGTCAAAGTCCATTCCAATTTCAACAAGACGACCTGATGCATGTTGCGCTGAATCCTGTCAGCACGCAGATCAGTGGTTGAACATAAACTCCTCGCCCGTTAATACGGCCCAGGACATATCTATAAGTGCAGCCCGTCGCGGATCTTCGACTCCGGCGATCCTCTGGCTCTCGGCCGAGGCAAGATCATGCAATAGGGTGGAACGCTCACCATCCGTTGGGTGGCGGCTCAACGAAGCCAGATAGAGATAATCCACGATCTGCTCATCGGAGAAGCCGAGTCGGACCAGCATATCGATGGCGTTGCCCGGAGCGCGCAACTTGTTGTTCAACGTCTCTCCGTTGATGATGTGGAGAGCCTGCGTAACAGTAGGTACAGCGGTCCGTTCACTCTCGCGTGTTTGCTGACGCACTGGCCGACCGAATGCGGTAAGGAAGTAGGATTTCACCGCGGTATCGGGCAATTGCATCCCTCTCATGCCCACGGGATAGCCATCAAACTTCTCAGGAACCTGGGCCACCTGCGAGTAGGCATCGAGAAGTACTTCTGCCGGCAGGCGCCGAATGACGAAATGCGATCCGTACTTGTCGTCATCGACATTTTCCTTGAGTGGCCTGGACGATGTCTGATAGGTGGCCGATCGCATGATGGTCCCGATCAGGTAGTCCACATCGTAATTGTGCGCGACAAAATCCTTCACCAAAGCATTCAGCAGCTCGTCGTTGGTGGCTGGATTTGTATCGCGCAAGTCGTCCACTGGCTCGATGAGTCCACGACCCATGAAATTCCGCCAGATCCGGTTCACGATATTACGAGCAAAGAATGGGTTCTCCGGGGATGTCAGCCACTTGGCAAAATATTGACGCGTATCCCCGGGTATCTCGCTGGATAGTGCTGCTCCGTCGAGAGGTTTGGGAGGCAGCGGGATCATCAGCCGATCGTCCATAAATTCGCCCGTGGGCGCAGAGTAGACCGTCACGTCGTTGAACAGTGGGCCAACTCCAGGACGAAAGCCGGATGGAGCGAACGTCTTCAACCGCACCCGGGCAAAGAGGTTTGCCATCCCGTAATAATCCTTCTGTGTCCACTTCGCAAGAGGATGGTTATGGCAATGTGCGCAGCTGATGTTAATACCGAGAAACGCCTGCGCCATGTTCTCCGACGTGTCCAGAGGATCGCGGTGGATCACCCAGTAGTTCGCAGCGCCGTTCTTGAGCGTATTGCCGTTGGCCGTAATAATTTGTGTGGCAAATTCGTTCCAGGGCTTATCCGCCGCAACGCTCTCGCGAATCCACTTGTAATAGCGCCACATCTCCTCGTTGGAGAGGTGGTTGCTTGAGACCAGCATCAAATCTGACCATTTGTAAGCCCAGTAATCCACAAATTCCGGTCGTTTGATCAGTTCTTCGATCAAATGATTTCGTTTTTCAGGCGAGGGATCCTTGAGAAACTTGTCAACCTCCGACGGGCTGGGCAGAATTCCCGCTGCATCCAAATATGCGCGCCGTATGAAAACTGCGTCATTTGCCTGCGGAGATGGCGGAATGTGCAACGTCTTCAGATGGTTCAGAATCGCGTCGTCAATATAGTTATGCCGCGGGGCCCTGCTGAAAACGGCATCGTCGAGCTTGGTTGGGAAAGGAATGCGCACGCGGGAAAACGCTACGTGGCTCTGATACCAAACGGTCACCGGAGCCTCGCCGTAACCGTGCATGGTCACGTGACCGGCGTTATCGACACTCGCAACGCCCTCATCACCACTGTCGTACTTTGCCCACCGCGTAACGTCGGCCGTATGCCCATCGGAAAAAATTGCGGTCACGATCAACTGCTGTTCCGCGCCGGACGTCAAAGATGCTTCGCGCGGCAGCACCTCAATATCCTTGACCGTTGCGTCTGATTCCTCGGGCGCGGGCATTCCCTGCGCAAGCCAACCGGCCATGACCTTGTATTCGGGAGAGCCAACGTCAAAGCGCTTTCCGCCTCCGTGAGAAATGGCGAGGGTAGGCTTTAGCAGGATCAGGCTCCGCGCAGGTTCGAGCCGGTCCGTTCGCCGCGCCAGGGCCTGATGCGTAAGAGTGTAGTAATCCGTGATCGGATCGTAGCCTCGCAGCGAAAGCTTGAAGCCGTTCTTCCCTGCCGCCGCCCCATGACATGGGCCGGAATTGCAGCCCATCTTTGTCATCACTGGCAAGACATCGTTACGAAAACTCCAGTTGGTTGCGGTCGAATAATCCCGAATCGTCAACGGGGCAGTTGCCCTCAAACCTCGAATCGTTGCTGTGATTGTCGCTCGGCCGTCGTGAAGTGGGAAAACGACGCCCCCAGCATCAACTTTGGCAACTGAAACATCTGAGACGGCGACCGCAGTTCTCGAGGTCAACTCCTCCTCGTGCCCATCGGCGAAGGTTCCCTCCACAACGAAGCGTTGGCTGTTGTGTGGACCGACAAAGTCCAGCGAGGGAGGCAGGATTGTAATCTTCTTGAGCGAGACGAGAGAAGACATCCGCGCCTTTGTGGCGGCCGCGGCGGACTTTGCCATACCGGCGGTGCCCGCGGCTTCACGCGCAGGCGCCATCCCTTCGGTCAAGTGATAGGTCGCATCATTGGTCTGGCGTTCACCCGGTCGTGAAGGCGCCTGCCCACTTGGCATCGACAGAACTGAACACGGAATCGCGAAGCAGATGGCCGATGTCCAGACCAGCAGAGATCTACGAGGAGCCATAAGCTCTCCGTGACGGACAGCAGCGTGCATGCTGTGTTCTTTCGTAAATCGATGTTTCAGCTTCACTCGCAATCCGTTCTTAGACCAGCAGTTCATCAATCGGATCGAATCCGGCATCCACAAGTCGCACCTCGCGTCCTTGCGGAGTCTTCAAAATTGTGTCGACCGGAATGCCGAGGCACTTGTAGACTGTTGCCGCGACATGAGCAGGAGTCACAGGTCGATCCTGCGGTGCTGCGCCGATTGCGTCTGACGCGCCCACCACCTGCCCGCCCTTCACTCCCCCTCCTGCCATCACCACGGTCCAGCACTGCGGCCAGTGATCACGCCCTCCTGCAGGATTGATGCGCGGGGTGCGACCAAATTCGCCGGTCGCCAACACCAGCGTGCTGTCCAGCAACCCGATCCGGCTCAGGTCTTCGAGCAGCGAACTGTATGCGTTATCGAACATCGGCCCAACCAATTCGCTGTAACAGCTAATCGGACTGAACGGCGCCGAGCCGTGAATGTCCCATGTGATGTCATTAAATACGGTTTCAAACATGTTGAGAGTTACAAAGCGCACGCCACGCTCGACCAGCCTGCGCGCAAGAAGACAGCCCTGTCCGAATCGGTTCATCCCGTAGCGTTTGCGAACCTCTTCCGGCTCCTCTGAGAGTTCGAAGGCCTCGCGGGCCTTGGCTGATGTCATCAGCGTGTACGCCTGATTGAAGGTTGCGTCCATCAGTTTCGAGTCAGGATTCGAGTCCTCGAAATACTGGACCGACTTGTCGACCTCCTGCCGCCAGCTTCGACGGCGATCCACGCGCACGGCAGAAATGTAATCCGGCGGAAGCATATCCGGTACTTTGAATGCGGGATCGGCCGGGTCTGCATTCAGAACGAAGGGGTCATATCCCTTACCCAGAAATCCGGCGGTGTCTCCATGGGGCAGGTTGCCGCCAAGCTGACCGATCGGATATGGCAACAGGACATTAGGGGGTATATCTCCACGCGGCCCTTTTTCGTAGCGGAGTACCGAACCATAATTGGGCGACTCGAGGCCACCCTGAAAGAGCCTGCCCGTTTGCATCATTTGACAGCCGGTGTCATGCACGGCGGCTGCCGTATGGTAGACCGAGCGGAGCAACGCAAACTTGTCTGCGTTCTTCGCCATGCGAGGAAAGATCTCCGAGATTTCGATCCCCGAGACGTTGGTCTTGATCGGTTTGAATGGCCCTCGGATCGAAGAAGGCGCGTCCGGTTTCATGTCCCATGTGTCCAGTTGGCTGGGCCCACCCACAAGCATCAACTGAATGCAACTCACATCCTTGTCTGACTTCACCGCGCCCATCGCCTTCAGCTTCAGAAACTGCGGCATCGATAGGCCGAGGAATCCCAGCGCTCCGGCATGGACAAAATCGCGGCGCGTTACGCCGTCACAGAAGTGAACGCGCTTGTCGGCATCAAGCCGGAACATAGTTTTCCCTCACGAGGACGGTACATTTTGCCACATGTCTCATTTCGAACAGCACGAGAACCCAACCAATCCGACTCTCCCCGGCGGAGAATTTTAAGGATGCCCCGTCATCTCTGCGCGACCGCTCCAGTTGACTTCCGAACTCGAAAAATTCTGACCGTCCCGGCTAAGGCCCGGAAATCGGGCCGCATGCGCGTACCCGCAATCCAATGGTGCGAGATTCTAGTCCTTCACAACCTCCATCGTCCACCCATTTCGAACGAATCGAGAGTGTCGCGTCTAAGTAGACGATCCTGGGTACTGAAGATAGTCACTTCATGCCAATATGGTTCAGCCGTTGGAAGATGCTGCCTTGACCGTGCTTCGCACGTCGGCTGGCCGAATATCCTCCTTGAACGACTTGGTGCTCGCTACTTGTACTCGGCTGCGAAGGTATCAGCTTCCCGATTTAACTCGCCCACACTTGCATCCTGCGAATAGAAGATTATGCGGTAACGGAATGTTGCCGTCTGATTTTTCTCGATTGTGAAGTTAAACGCGGGCTGCTTTGGATCGAAGATGCTACGCCCCAGCGGATTGGCCGCAAATAATCCATACCCACGGGCGTGCCAGTAGGTCGGGTAACCGGGGTTCTTCGGGCTGTCGAATATTGCGATGGTCACCGTGTGGGTTCCGGTGTGTCCTGTGAGAGAGCACCAGCGGCCGCGTGTCGCCCAGGCCGCTTCTCCTTTGACTCCTTCGCTGGTGAGGTACACGCCGGTAGCGTCCGATGGGCCAGCGGCTTCTACTTTGGTGGGCCGGCCGTTTGCGTCCATGAAGGTGCCGCCCTTTTCATCGGGCGATTCAAGCCAGTGGGCTACGCGCATGCCAAGGAGGCCTTCCTTGTCGTCGTTAAAAACAACACGGTCGAGGGCTTTGAGGGTAACGACTTGATCGATTGCACGGGCGTGGTTGCGGCGCGAGAAGATGTAGCGCGTCGTTTGATCCAGAATCGGCTGGTTCTCTCCCGTAACCCAGGTCGACTCGACGACCAACTCCCCAGTGTCGGAACCACTCTTGGCGGACACAATCTTCCTAAAATCAACAGTACCCATTTTGGCGCGACTTTCCGGCTTGATGGCGTCGGAGTTGTTCCAGAAGTCGAAGCCGTTGGCATTGCCGTAGTTGAACCACAGCCCCGCGTGATGAGGGTGGTCGACGCGCTCTCCTGGCAGTGGATCGAGAGGAAAGCCGCGGGTGATCGTGATTCCTTCGTCGGTAACCAGTGGATAGAGAACTGGTTTCTTGAGTGAAACGGGCCAGATGTAGGAGGTGAAGGGCTGACCATCGATGGTAATGTCGACGCGACGATGTGCTTCATCGGCGACCACATGTACGCCCTTGGCAGATGTGGCGGCGAAGGTCGAAACGGTAAGTAGCATTGTGGCGGCGAAAGGTCCCAACACTGCCATGCTACGCATAAACCTTACCTCCCACCATGACTTGCTGGGTCTTGTCGTCGAAGGTGACCTTCTGGCCGGTCTGGATGGCGGCGACATTCATACACAGCGCGATGGAATGACTGTATCCGGCTTCGATAGAAGCATTCGGAGTTTTGCGGGAACGGACGCACTCCATCCAGTTGCGCATGTTGGCGGAGGTTTGTGGATCGCTGTGGGTGTCAGCATCGGTCGAGACGGACTCGACCTTCTCGACGAGCGAAAAGCTGGGTAGCAGGTTGGGCTTCATTCCCATTTCAGCGGCTGAACGAGCGGTCAGGCCGCCGATGGAGGTCACCGTTTGCTTGTCCATGTCGATCATGCCGCCATTGGAGTAGTAAAGCTCTTTGACGCCGCCGGCGGAGTTTGTGAATCGCGAGGTGTATTGCACTTGGAAGCCTTTTGCAAGATTGTCGAGCGGGCCGTAGTCGAATACGGCGGTCATCGTGTCCCAGTTCTGGCGGCCGTCCTTCCACAAATAGATGCCGCCATTGGCGACCACACTGCGTGGATGGGGCAGGCCCGTGAACCAATGCACCGTGTCGATCTGGTGGACAAGCCACTGATCCGGGATACCAGATGAATAGGGCCAGAAGAGACGGAATTCAAGATATTTTCGTGCATCGAATGGCTCGTATGGACGGTTGAGCAGATAGCGCTTCCAGTCAGTGTCCTGCTCCTTCAGAAGCGGGACGACATCGGGACGGCGCCATCGACCTGGCTGATTCACGTTCCACGTCATTTCGACCATCACGATGTCGCCAAACTGTCCGGACTTGATGTATTCGGCGGCTTTTTGATAGCTCGGCGTGCTTCGGCGCTGGGTTCCGACCTGAACGACTTTACCGGTCTTTTTGACGGCGGCAAGAAACTTGCGGGCGTCGTCCATGGTGTGAGCGGTGGGCTTTTCAACATAGGCATCGCGGCCGGCGTTCACGGCTTCAACACCGTGCAGGGCATGTTGGAAGTCAGCGGTGGCGACGAGCACCGCATCGACATCCTTGCGCGCATAGAGTTCTTCGTTGTTGCGAACAGCGTCGACAGGGCTTCCGCTGAGCTTCTGGATGTAGGCTGCGCCTTCTTCGCGGCGGCGGCTCCAGATGTCGGAAACGGCAACGAACTCGAAGTTCATCTCTTTGGCGTTCTCAAGGAAGGCTGGAATCAACGCGCTCTTCATGCGATCGCCGCAGCCGACGACACCAACCTTGACGCGATCATTCGCGCCCACGATGGCGGCATAGCTGGAAGCATTCCACGAAATTGCTGTGGCAGCGAGAGCGGAACTGCCTGCTTTCACAAAGTCTCTTCGCGTGGTATCCGTCATTTTTTCTGAGTGTCCTTCCGGTTGTATAGTCCGTGACGTGCGCAAATTCGCATCCATCATAGCAGCGAGTGCCTATCCTCGATCTCTTTGCTTTGTATGTTTGAAATGCGGCCTCTCGATCCTGCCTGTCTCCAAAAAATACCTATTCCACCACGACGGAGGGGATAGGTGGGAGACCGAAAGTGAAACAGCTGGGAAACAATCTTGACGCAACCGTGAATGACGCGCGCCGCAATTTCCTGATGCGGTCGACGAAATCTGCCCAGTACAAAATAATCTCAGAACGCGAACTTCAGACTACCTTGGAACACACGAGCGCTGAAGGCCGGGTTCGGAGGATCCGTGGAAGTTGAGGACGGCGTCGTCGAGATCTGTCCGAAGGTGCTTGACGTGAGGGATTGGGTGGCGCTGCTGAAGGCGAAGTTCGGATGGTTGAGCACATTGAACGCTTCCAGCCGGAAGATCAGGTTGAATCGCTCGCGAATGGGAAACCTTCGCGATATCTGGGGTCGAACTGGAAAAACGAAGGAGTCCGAAAGGCGTTCCGGCCTATATTTCCGTATGTCCCGCTGCAGCGCAACCGGCAGTCACGTTGTTGGGGCAGATCTGGGCGAAGGCTGCCGAGTTGAGGTAACCGCGGGCCGACTCGCCGGTGACGCTTTTGATCTTCGTGTGGAGATAGGGATCGACGCCGGGCACGAGGTTGGGCCGGTCGTTGCCGATGTCGGTCAGAGAGTTATCGGCTCCCGAAGTCACGTTGACGGGGGCACCGCTCTGGATGTGGATTAGCGGGGCGATCTCCCAGTCGTTGATCAAGAGACGCGCGGGGCGCTCGAACGATTGGAAGGCGCTCTTTGCAACCACCGAGACGTTCTCAATGTGGCGATAATCGGAGCCGCATGGGCCGTAGTCCAGCGAAGGGTTGTTGGGATTTTCGATGTTTGTTCCGGCATAGTCGCCTGACGCGTCCTGAATGTTCAGGCATTTTGACCAGGTCCAGTTTGCCAGCAGGTGAAACGTGGACGAGAGACGATGCTGCAGGGTAGTGACCAGGCCATTGTAGTTGGCTGTAACGTTGTCGCCCACGATGTTGGAGCCGGCGCCGCCACCTTGGATCTGATTTCCCTGGGCGGGGTTGGCTATGGTCAGAGCGAACCGCGAATTCTGGTTCTTTGTGGTTGAGCAGGGAGTGCCGGCGGCACCGGGCTTAACGGCTGCAGGACCGCTGGTGACGATTCCCGTGCAGCCCGCTCCGTTTGCCCCCCAGTTTCCAGGGATATAGACGGCCGGATCGAAGGTATAGCCGATGGGATCGTGTCGGGTTCCGTTGCCGATGTAATCCAACTGCAGCTGCCAGCCGCCGGCGAACTGATGCTGCACGCTCAGAGTCCATTGGATGGTGTAAGCCGGGTGGAACTGGGGCGGCATGACGATGTACTGGGACTGAGCGAAAAACTGGGCCTGAGACGGGGAAGGAACGACCGGCTGCGGGAAGGGATTGGTCGTGATTGCGCCCGAGGACCACGGCTGGCTGAAGATGACTGGCCCCGAGCCCGACGACTGGGTGTTGCTGATTGCAGTGGCGAAAGGCGGGTTCTGCTGATTGCGTTGCGCTGTGAAGAAGTTCGGGTTGTCGTACATGAGCGCAGTGCCGGCGCGAATCACGGTCTTCCCCGATCCCGTCGGGTCGAACGATAGGCCAAAATTGGGCGAGAATTGCCACGGCGAGTTCTCGGTGAACTGCCTGGGAACTCCCTTATCGCCGTAATAGAGGATACCGGCGGGCGCATTGGGATAGACGGAACTGACCGTGCCGGCAACGAAATCGGCCATGTTGAACTCGACGCCACGGTTGAAGTAGTCCACGGGCATGAAGTTCGGGCCCCAGCGCAGGCCGCCGACTAGAGTCAGGCGCGGGGTGATGTGATAGGTGTCCTGAATATAGAGGCTCGGAATGGGTCCGCGCAGCGCGTTCTGCTGCTCTTTGCTCTGCTGGAAAGGAACGCCAGTCCCGCTCGCGCCGAGCGTGCCCATCAGAAAGTCGAGATTCTGGTCGCCGATGGTGCTGCCGCCGTTTGGACCGCTGCCGCTGTACTCGCCGTTGAAGGTGAAGATACCGTTCCCCTCGTAGACGTTGCCTATATTGAGCTGGTTCTGCACCCATTCGCCCCCGAAGGCGATCTGGTGTTTGCCGCGCACCCAGGTGACGTCGTCGTCGAAGGAAACCGTGTTGTCGTTGAAGTGGGCAACGGAGTTTGTGCCGCCGCCAATGGTGAACTTGCCCTCGGAGATTTGCAATCCGTTCGGCGCCGTTTGATACACGTTAATTCCGAGCGTCTGGGCGTTGATGTCAGTGGGGGCATATCCACGATTATTCACGCGGCGAAGGATCGAGATATGGGCCGCATTCACGATCTTGGAGTTGAATGTATACGCGTCGCCAAGCGTGAATGTCTGGACACGTTCGATATTGCCCGATTGGGTGGTGACAAGAATGTTGTTCTTTTCAAAGTATGCCGGGAACTGATAGCCGTCGACGAAGTAGCGGCCGTAAATGTTCTGCTTGGGGCTGACGGTGTAGTCGACACGAGTGACGAACTGGTTGTCAGTTAGTGCATAGGGGATGGAGTAGGACACAAACCCGCAATCGTTTGGGTCGTACGAAGGATTCCTGGGTGGTAAGTACGTTTGCAGCGCAAGCGCCGCGGGGTCGTAGGCAGGTGGGGATGGGTATTGGTTTCCAACCAGGGTGGCGCCCGTGAGGGGATCGACCAAGGGGATGGGCGCATGCGTTGAGTTGCATGGGTTGCTGCCGGCAACGCCGGGAATTCCATCGGTCGTCGACCAGTCGCCGATCAGGTTCGCGTCGGTGGGGACGGTAGCCTCAGTACTGGCCTGGGTCTGGGCGGCCACGGTGCGCTGGTAGGCTGCGAAGGCGAACATTTTATCGCGCCTGATTGGACCGCCGAAGGCTCCGCCGAACTGATTCTGATGCAGCGTATCCTTCGAAGTAGAAAAGAAATTGGTGGCATCGATGTAGTTGTTGCGGATGAACTCAAACCCTTCGCCGTGAAACTGGTTCGTCCCAGAGCGGGTGACCACGTTGACCATGCCGCCGACATGACCTCCGTCCTGAGCGCCGAGGTCTGTGGATTCGACGCTGAATTCACTTACCGCATCAGGAAACGGGTAGGGCAGGTTGCCGTTGCCCATGTAGTCTTGGTTATCGCCGCCATCGAGGCGCCAAAGCGTCGTATTGCCTCCCCCGCCCGCGATCGAAACCGAAATTGTCTGGTACGAATACTTGCTGCCAGTGAAGTCGCCCGCGGGCGCCGCGCTTGATCCTCCCGAGATCGTAATCAGCGACGTCATCTGACGGCCATTGAGCGGCATCTCCGTCACGGCCTGCTGATCAACGGTCTGCTTGAACGTAGGATCTTCGGTTTGCAGCGAGAGTCCTTGGGACTGCACCTCCACCTTTGTCGAGGTATTGCCGACGGCGAGACTCGCATTGATCGCAATGCTGCTGCCTACCTCAAGGACGATCTTGCTCTGAACATAGGTGCTGAAGCCAGGAGCCGTCACCGCAATGTCGTAGGTACTGATCGGCACTCCGGGGAAAAGGTAGACGCCTGCGTTGTCGCTGGTTGTCTTCCGTAACACTTGGGTCGACTCGTCGGTGAGGACAACGGAGGCCTGGGGAACGACTGCACCCGTTGAATCGGTGATTGTGCCTTGAATGTTGCCCGTTCCGGCGATCTGCGCGTTGGCCTCAGTGGCAAACAGAACAACGGCTGCGAAGCCCATGAGGATGACACGGCGAACGACCGCCCTATGAGCTCGTGAGCACATGCGATGCATTGAAACCTCCCAAAAGATTACTTTGCTTTTCGGTTCCTGGGGAAACCTGGCTTTTGAGCGTGGTCCGACCACTCATGATCGCAGAATACTGGCAGGTACATTCAAGACTTGTCAAGATTTAAAAGAAAATAGAACCGGCATGAAATGTCTGGCGCGGAGCAGAAAAGCCTGCAAATGTCGGCAAATTCAATGGTTCCGGAGGTGGAACCGGAAATTCAGATTTCCCTGTTTCTTAGATTTGTTTGGGCCTCTCCCACGGAGGTGGTTGACCACCCGAAGGTTGAAGAGGATCAACGCCCTGAGCCAGGACTCAACTTCGAGATGTTCTGAGCAGCACTAAGCATTAGGAGGGTCTGCGTACAGTTGCAGCGGACCCAGAGGGGACGCGACGCCAATGCGTGCTCCTCTTTACCCGCGTCGACTTGCTCTTCGGAGCAATCGTAGCGACTTTTCTGTCAGTTGGACGTTCCGCGCCTTGAGCAGTTTGCGCCAATCGGAGATGTTCTTCCATCAGCTTTCGCGCTTCCAGCGGATTCCCTGCCCGAATAGCGCGGTAAATCTCCCGATGCATTTCAGCGGACTCCCGCAGGTCGGTTGCACGCTCCACGGTCTTGCGCCGCTGATCGTACATTGACGACGTAACTGTCTCCATGATGGCTGCGAGGATAGGATTACCCGATGCCTGGGCGATGATGCGATGGAAGAGCACATCGTGTATGAGGTAGTCAGCGGGACTGACCAAGGCAGCAAACATTTCAGCCACCTCTTCGGCGAGCGCTGCATGGTGCTCCTCTTTCGCGCGCTCCGCTGCAAGAGCAGAAAGGTTGCACTCGAGAATGATGCGTGCTTCAAACATCTGCCAGGTCTGGAAACCGTGAAGAGCTCCCATTAAACTGAGAGACACCTTGCCAAAATCCGGCGGCCCATCGGCTACAAAGGTTCCAACTCCGTGCCGGATTTTCATTACTCCCATAGCTGCGAGGTACCCGATGCCTGTGCGCAGACTGGCACGGCTAATCTTGAGCGATCGAGCAAATTCGCGCTCCGGTGGGATTTTGTCGCCTGGCCGCAGCACCCCTTTCTCAAGTAAGGATCGAACGTGGTTGACCACGTCCATCGTTCGATGGCTGTTGGGCGAATCCTTGATACCTGCTGGCATATCGAGCAAAAACCTTCTTGCAATCTGGAATCTGAGGTAACACGAGATTAGCACCGAACGCAACCCTCCAAGTTGGAAAATCGCGCTCCTTGGAAGGCAGGCACCGGCTATAAAGAGTATATACTCGTGGTCTGACCTCCTAAAATGCCAAGTCAACCGCATACTCGGAAAAGAAGCAGGGACGCCGCTATGCTGAAGGGCAGTTTGAATGCCCCTCGCCCAACTCAATTTATCGAGATCTTGGCCCCTTCCAGCTTTATGATCTGTTGGCCTTCTTCGGCATGCACGACGAGGCTCGCGCCCGACACATTGGCGTAGCCAATCGTAAGCCCCTTGCGGGCACTGATCTTCACGTTGTGCACGATTAGGCCAGTAATCGGCGCTTCTGGCAGGCCTGCGATCACACCTGCCGAGTCGCTTCCGGTGGCCCTCACGTTCTCCAGTGTGATGTTGTGGAAGTGTGGCGTCAATCGTGTGACCGGCTGCGCCGGTTCTCCTTCAGGTGGAAGGACTTTTGGATAATACTCGCTGATGATCAAGGCGTTCTTCACGCCGTTCATCTCGACATCGCGAAAGAGCAGGTCACTGACATCATTGCCGCGGTCTCGATTTGCCTTGATCCGGATGCCGTTCTCGGTGCCCTCGAAGTGAATGCGCTCAGCCCGAATGTTGCTGGCGCCCCCCGCAATTTCACTTCCGATTGAAAGGCCATGTCCGTGAATGAACGTGCAATCGGTAATGGAAATATCCCGGCTTGGGTCGTCCGGCCCCTGAGAGTTGATGGGACCTGACTTGATTGCGATATCGTCATCTCCGACGTCGGCATAGAGGTGATCAATGCGAACATGCGAAGACGAAAAGGGATCAACGGCGTCTGTATTCGGGGAATGCGGCGGTGCCAGAACTCTGACGTGTCGAATCGTCACATCGTCAGAGTAGTAAGGGACCACCTGCCACATCGGCGAGTTCTGTACCGTTATTCCCTGCACCAGAACATGCTTGCAATGATCGAAGATGATGAGCTTCGGTCGCGGGTGCCCAGTCCCCAGAATGCCGTGATCTTTAACGCTACGTGCTTCCAGCCACCAGCTTTCACCAGCTCCATCAATCACACCATCACCGGTGATTGCCACGTTATTGGCATTGGTCGCACTCACAAGCGGCTGCAGGTCGGGAAGATGAAACTCAGTTCGGGGCGGATAATCCTCATGATTGGAGGAGCCGAGTAAGGTCGCGCCCTTATCCAGATGCAGGGTGATCTCGCTCTTCAATATGATGGGGGAAATAAGATAGGTGCCTGGTACAAGGCTGACGGTTCCGCCTCCCTGGCGCGCGCATACATCGATCGCCGTCTGAATTGCGACGGTGTCCCTGGTTACTCCGTCGCCTTTGGCGCCATAAGCCCTGGGATTGCAGCTTGAAAAAGCATGGAGAGAGCCTGATGAAACTCCAAAGCACGCTGCGATCAGGACCACTCCTATGACTTTATGGCGAAGCGATAGTTTTTCCCGAATCACTAGAATCCCTCGCAGGCTTCAGCTGCTGTGCAGCGCATCATACGCTCGAATTTTCAAGTGTCCGACCACGTCGCAAGATTGTTCGAAGTCGCCATAACATGCAAAGGAGGGGGCTCCTTTAAAAGCGTGAAGTGCCCGGCTAGAGCTGGACCAAATAGAGGATTATTATTCCAACCAACTCATCCTCTGGTGGCGTCACGAGCGGCCGGGTGGGCCCGCTCCATACCTCAGATGATTGCACAGAGACTCTGCCGCCATTCCCAACTCAGAATCCAAGGTCCACATGGTTTCATCGACGTTGGCAAACCTCGGGTCCTTCCATCAATTCATACCCAGCACCAACCAGGCGCCGCAGGCATCTTCCAGGTCGCGATGCGATCTGGCGCAATAATTACCATCGGCCGCTTTAACCGCACCCTGCAAATAGGGTAAACTCATTTTCCTACGGACTCCGCGCTCCCCGCGGAACAACCATGCAAACAGGAGGTCACCTGTGGCACGTCCTTATTGGTCAGGGAACATTCAGATCTCGCTTGTCTCCTTTGGCGTCAGCCTCTATGTGGCAATGGAGAGCAAGAGCCAGATCAGCTTCCACCAGATCAGCAGAAGCACAGGCGAGCGCATACGCCATCAGAAAGTGTTGGAGAGCGCGGCCGAAAGCCGCGAGGCAACCACCGCCGTAGAAAAAGATGAGATTGTGAAGGGCTATGAGTACAGCAAAGGCCAGTACGTCATCATCGAGACCAGCGAACTGGATAACCTGCGCGTACCCTCCAAGCACACGATCGCAGTCTCCCAGTTCATCGATGTTTCAGAACTGAGCCCTGAGTACGTCGAGAAGCCCTACTTTGTCGCCCCCGAGAACGACATGCAGGCTGAAGCCTTCAACGTTGTGCGCCAGGCGCTGGTCAATAGTCGCAAGGCAGCAGTGGGCAAGGTGTCGTTTTCCGGGCGCGAAAACATCATCGCCCTGGTGCCGGCTACCAGCGACGACCGAGGGATGATGGCTTACACCCTGCGCTATCGCAGCGAGCTGCGTGATCAGAGCGAATACTTCCGCAATATCAAGCAGCCACCCATCGCTGCCGACTCGTTGAAGCTGGCCGAAATGCTCATATCACAAATGTCGGCAAAGCTGGACATCAGCAAGTTTGAGGACGGCTATGAGGTCGCAGTCAAGGCCTTGGTCGAAGCCAAGATCAAGAAAATGGCCCTCCCCGTTGAGGAGGTTCCGCGACAGCAAGCCAGCAACGTCATCGATCTCATGGATGCGCTTCGCAAGAGTCTTGGCGCCGATATGCGTTCCGGGAAAAAGCCACCAAAGAGCGAAAGGGGAGTCCCAGCCAAAGGCATCGGACTTGTCAAAGGACAGGTCAAGTCCGGAACGAAGCGCAAGTCGGCTTGAGAACTAGTGGAGGCGAAGTGCCTGCAACTCCGCAATGCATCAGCGGCCTGCCGACCACAACGCCCTAAAGTAACCCCTCATTCGGCTCGCGCCTGCACGTCGATGCGGCGTCCCTACCATAAGAGATACGCCCCGCCGTGCCAAATCTGGTTCGGTAGTGTAGAACTCTGAATAGCCCTGTGCGCAATTTCGAGAAAACCCGAACGGAATTCCAGGAGATACTCGCCAAGCCCATTCGCGAACTCGGGCTCAAACTCGAGGGTTCTCCGCTCGAACGATTCGTTCAGCAGCTTTATCGCGAACTGGAAGCCAAGGCCATCCACAAATTCCGCCCGCTTTGTTATCTCACCGATGAGTGGGGATGTCCCTCTGGCGAGCCTGTCATCGGTATTCCGTTCTATCTGGCCAACCCGGACCTGGCACAGCTTGAGCGCGATATGAACGACCTGGAAGACGCTCGCGAGATCATGATGTACATGCGTCATGAGGCCGGGCACGCATTCAACTATGCATACCAGCTCTACAAGTCGGCGGAGTGGCGCACTCTCTTCGGTTCATTTCGGCGCGCCTATCGCGATAATTACCGTCCCACGCCGTTCTCGCGGAAGTTTGTTCGCCATATGGCCGGGTGGTACGCGCAGAAGCATCCGGATGAAGATTTTGCCGAAACATTTGCGGTTTGGCTCACGCCTCGCTCTCAATGGCGCAAGCGATATCAAGGTTGGGACGCGCTGGCCAAACTCGAGTACGTCGATCGCGTGGCGCGAAAAGTCGGAAATGTCGAACCCGCACGGCGTCGAGGCCGCACCGACATCACGGTCGACGAGATGGAATCGACGGTCGGCGAGTTCTATCATCTCAGCCTGCCGGAGGAGATTCCAGTGCAGGAACTCGCGCTGGATGCCGACCTGCAGGACATCTTCAATGTCTCTCTCAAGCGTCGTAACGGGGTGCGGCCCGCGGTGGAGGTGCTGCATCAGCATCGCAAGCCCATTGTCGACAAGGTCGCCTATTGGAGCGGCGTGCAGCGTCCGATCGTAAAGCGACTCGTGGAGGCCATCTGCAAGCGTGTTGAGGAGCTGGGTCTACGCGTGGAGGTTCGACGCGAATCTGAGCACCTCACGGAGTTCACCGTGTATACAACCGCACTCTCAATGAATTATCTGATCCGTGGGAAGTTCAACAATCCCTGAGGCGTGTCGGCAGTCTGCCGTCACGCCGATTGGAGGCCGCATGGCGAAATTGAAAGTCACCGTACTTTACGACTTGTGGGAAGAAGAACCTGTTGAAGCGAAGGAAGAAGTTCCCGTGCCGCGCAAGCGCAAGGGGCAAAAGACACGCAAGAAAAAGCCGGTAAAGCACGACCGCGAAGAAATATTCGACGCCTTGGAGAAGCTCGGTCATGAGCCCTCCTATTACGTTCTCGACGGCCGCCCGCAATCGCTGCTCGGACTCGCTAAATGTGGCGCCGATCTCATTTTCAACCTCACGGAATCGTATGCGGGCGATGACACCAAGGAGATGCAGGTCACGGCATTCCTGGATCTACTCGATATCCCTTATACCGGCGCGGGACCGCACGCGCACATTCTTGCGCAGGACAAATCGATCGCCAAGAAAATGTTCGCATTTTACGGGATTCAGTCACCCTGGTTTGCGACAGCATATCGCGGCACCATCGACCATGCACATGACATCTCGTTCCCCCTCATCGTGAAACCCACCTCTGAAGATGGATCCATTGGCATCGATGCCGCTGCCGTCGTTACCAGCGTGAAGGAGTTGATGGAGCGCCTTTCCTATATACAGACGGAATTCGATTCTCCTGCGTTGATCGAGGAATACATCGAAGGACGCGAGATCTACGCCTCCATCCTCGGCAGTGACGAGAACGCGCATGCACTTCCGCTCGTGGAACTTGACCTTTCGAAGCTTCCCAAGGGCATGCCCAGGATCGCCAGCCAGGATGTGAAATTCGAGAAAGACACCGAAGCCTATAAGCTGACGAAATCGGCGATCGCCGAAGACCTCGATGAAGAAATCGTAACCAGGCTCACCGAAATCGCGATCAAGGCCTATCGCGCCGTCAAGCTTCGCGACTATGGCCGTATTGACATGCGCTTATCCCGCAAGGGTGAGGTATATGTCATCGAAGCGAATCCGAACCCGTGGCTCTCCAGCGGACAGGAGTTTGCCATGGCCGCGAAGAAATCCGGCCTCTCCTATACCCAGATGATCGGGGAGATCGTCGAACTTGCCGTGGCTCGAAACGCGTGAAAGATGGCAAACATTTCATCTGCAATGGATCAGTTGCATTCACAATCCGCGACGCCTGCCCTTGATTTGCCTTGCGGGCACGGGCCCCGGTACTTGAGAATGGCGCGGGAAGAAAACTACCGGACAAGGTCCACAGGAGTGCCATGACCCACACGCTTAATCGTCGCAGCTTTCTCATCGCAGGAGGACTTACCGCGCTCGCTTCCACAAGAGCCTTCGGGGCGAATGACCGTCTCCGGATCGGTGTGATCGGCGCTGGGGGCCGCATGCACCAACTGCTCAACTCGGCCGAGAATTCGGGCGTCCCGTTCGAGATCGTGTCGGTGAGCGATGTGTACGCGCCGCGGCGCGAAGAGGTGAAGACGCGGCCGAGCGCGGCGACCGCGACGACGTGCGTGGATTACAACAACGTGCTCGACGACAAGAGCATCGATGCAGTGATCGTCGCAACCCCGGACCATTGGCATGTTCGGATCGCGGTAGCAGCGCTGACCGCGGGCAAAGATGTGTACCTGGAGAAGCCGGTGACGCATACCCTCGAAGAGGGTAACGCACTGCAGAAGAGCGTTCGATCAAGCCGACAGATCCTGCAGTGTGGAATGCAGCAGAGGAGCTGGCCCCACTTCCGCAACGCGGTCGACCTCATCCAGGGTGGCGCACTCGGCCAGGTAACTCAGGTGCGCACTTATTGGTGGCAGAACTACGGCTTGAATTGGGTGCCGAAGCCGGTTGATGTGGCGCAGCTTGACTGGAAACTGTGGCTCGGCGGAGCACCAGATCAGGCGTTCACCCTGGAAAAGTACAACCGCTGGCGGTGGTTCTGGAGCTTCGGCGGCGGGGCAATGACGGACCTGTTCACACATTGGATCGACGTCGCGCAATGGGCGATGAAAGTGGACCAGCCGACGATGGCGCTGATGCTGGGTGACAAATACGTGTTCAAGGAATGGGAGTGCCCGGACACCGTTCAGGCAGCTTTCCGCTATCCGGGGTTTGATGTAGTTTACGAGGGCATGATGAGCTCCTCGATCGACGATGGAGGGCTCGAGTTTCGGGGCACGGAGGCGACGCTGAAGATTACCCGTGCGGGAATGAGCATCTTTCAGGAGAACGTGAAGTCCGATCGAAATCCCGTACTGAAGGAAGAGAGCTTCGAGGACGGGACAACGCCGCACATGACGAACTTCTTCGACTGCATCAAGTCGCGCAAGGAGCCGAACGCCCCCGTCGAGACAGGAATCGCCGCTGCGAGGGCGGGCCACATTGGAAACCTGGCGTACCATCGCGGAGGCATGACTGCTTGGCCGGTGAAGTGATAATCACCCGGCGATCGGTACTTATTGGCGCTTTCAGAACTTGCGAGGACCTATCCGACTTCATCGAGTGCTTTGACGAGAATGCAAGCATCGGGAAGAGAACGATCCAGATTGGTTTCGGCCCAGGTTTCTATTTGCCGACGATCTCGTCACAACCGGGCATGAACGATTCGGATGGTCCTGAGAACCTTCTACGCGACAGCGCCGATTCCGCGCCGTCGATTCGGACTTCGTGCAACACGGGGCTTCGATACGACCGAAAGGAAATTCTTTCCTGCGGCGGCCGACGCGCCGATGACCCCGCCATACAGCGCGCCCACCACGCCCAGGCTGGCCACATCCTGCCCCGTGAGATAGAGGCCGCGAATCGGCGTTCTGGCTCCTAGTTCACGCACCAGGAAACGTTCCGGCGTGGAAGCGACGCCGTAGATCTCTCCATGCCCATAGTTCATGAAATGTCGCGTGGTGAGCGGCGTCGACAACTCGGTGTAAGCGATGTTTCCAACCACCGAGGGCACCTGCCGCTTGAGTTCGGTGAGCAGCCGCGCTTGAAGCCGCTCCTTCAGCTCGCCGTACTCGTCTCCGCGCCGCTTCCAGCGCGTATCTGCCCAGCGGTCAAATGTCGCATACGGGAGCATCGTGATAGCCTCGACCGTGCTCTTGCCCGGATGACGGCGTTGAAAATCCGGGTCCTTGGCGGAAGGGAAGGAAAGATAAACAACCGGCAAGGGTGCATCGGAGTCGCGCGCGAATTGCTCGACATTAGCATCGTGATCGAAGGACGGATATACCCAAACGTTCGTCCCTTGTAGCCCAAGCGCGGTATCGCTCTGCGAGAGTCCAACGTAAAGGCTGACATTCGCGGTGGAGGGCTGAAGACTGCGCAACCGGTCGCGCGGGGAATCCAAAGCGGACAAATTCGGCGGGAGCAGGCGCTCAAATGTATTGGCCGCACCGGCATCACTGAGCACCACGCCGGAGCGGAATTCGCGTCCGTCGCTCATCCGCACGCCCGCCGTCTTGGCACCGTCGACCAGGATGGCTGAAACCTCGGCGCTCGTCACTACCGCGCCACCGTGGCGCTCGATCTGTGGGACGATGGCCGCCGCGATCGCGCCTGCTCCTCCGACCGGATAGCTAGCCCCGCCAAAATAGTGCTCGGCGATCGTGGCGTGAACGGCAAAGCTGCTCTTCCCAGGCGGCAATCCGTAGTCGCCCCATTGCCCGGTGAGAACCCCAATCAGTTCTCGATCGCCCGTAAGACTCTCGAGCACCTCGCGCGTCGTACATTTTGCCCAGCGAAGGTAGGGCACCCGCATCAAGCTGCCAACCAGCGCCGCCACCGGCGCCGGAACCACCTTTTCCGCATGGTAAAGGCCGCTCGCCCGGTTGCACGCCTGGACCGCCGCGATGTACCGGTCGATGGCCCTCGTTTCGGCCGGAAACGATTGCCGGAGGCCTTCCCGGAAGCGCTCCAGCCCGGCGGCATAGCCGAATGTCCGGCCTTCGATGATGAAGCGGTCGTATATGTCCGGCATGGGCTGCCAGCGCACCCCACCTGCCGTGATGTGGTCGAATGCGCGCCACACCGGGGAACGCTCATCTTGCACCTGGCCGATGTAATGCAGACCCACGTCCCATTCGTATCCGGGACGATGAAATGTATGTGTGAACCCGCCTGCCACGTAGTGCCTTTCAAGTACCAGCACGCGCTTGCCTGCGTGCGCTCCCAGCAAGACTGCCGCTGTGAGCCCGCCGATGCCGGAACCGACCACGATTGCATCCCATGTCTCTGCCAGCTTTGCTTGCTTGTAAGGGGTGCTGCTCGCCATGATCACAATCTCCTGTTGTTATCGATCCGTCTGTCGATATGTTGACAGTGACAACATCAGGATCGATCCAAAAGTTGCTCCTGTCAACATCAATCTGATAAAAAGAGGAGGTGACCCGGTCTGAGCCTTATCATCACGTCAACCTTCGCCAGACTCTACTTGACTCCGCAGTGACCCTGATCGGTGAGGTCGGCCCCCGTGCCTTCACACTTCGGGAGGTGGCGCGACGCGCTGGCGTATCGCACAACGCCCCCTATCGCCACTTTGCCAGCAAGGATGAACTGCTCGCGGAGGTCGCTGCGGAGGGGTTCGACCGGCTTATCGCTTCGATGCAGAAGAGTATGGTCCGGGCCACCTCACCGCCAGAGCGGCTGCAGGAGTGCGGTTGCGGTTATGTGGCGTTTGCTCTGCGCTGGCCCCAGCATTTCCTCGTGATGTTCGATCTGCCTCAGGCCTCTCTTGGACAGGAGAAGCACCAAGCAGCCGGACAAAATGCCTTTGCCGTTTTAGAGGAGTGCATCGCGGCCGCGCAGCGATCCGGGGATCTTCCGGCCGGCGATCCGCTGCCTTTGGCGTGGACTGCGTGGTCTTGTGTTCATGGCATCGCCAAGCTCGCCGTCAGCGGGAATCTACCCCTAAGCACCCGCGCAACCATCGAATTCACCCGGAGTACCTCCAGCGCAGTCTTCTCTGGCATGAAGGCCCTACCGACGCGCTTTGGTATCCGGCGATGAAAATCCTCTGCACCCCTAATTGGCGCTCGCTGAGCATCGCTGTTGAGTGACGGGCAACGCGTCACTGGAGAAATTTCACGGTCGACAACAGCCCGGCTCACTCATCCACAGGTGCCAACTCCGGAGTAGTCCTCTAAACAATGCCCATTGTGTTGGCGATGTATTCCTGACTCATGGTGAGTTCCCATAACACCGCTCCTGTTGAGAACACCTCATCCGACGCTTCCCGTTTCCAATTCGGCTATCTTTGAAGTAATCGGACGGCTTGGTGGTGTGACATGGAAACCAATGGTGTCCTCGAACCTTCGCAAAGACTGGCGGGAAAAGCACTTCTTGCTTTGGCGGTCCTCTTTTCCTCGTATGCCGTTTCCCCCATGCATGCGCAATCCTGCGGCTCTAGCGGACTGGCAGTTCAGGTACTCGGCTCCGGTGGCCCGGAGTTGCAGGATAAGCGCGCTTCCACCAGCTATCTGATATGGGATAAGGGCGCCGCACGCGTCCTGGTTGATGCCGGGGGAGGCAGCGCTCTACGGTTTGGGGAGAGCGGAGCGCAGATGTCCCAAGTGGATGTTGTTCTATTCAGCCATTTTCATATCGATCACAGCGGCGATTTTCCCGCTTTGGTATTTTCTTCCTGGTTTGAAGATCGCAAGCGCCCCCTGCCGGTGTACGGTCCGCCGGGGAACGACTTTATGCCAGCCACGACTGAGTTTGTGCGCGATCTTTTCAGTGAGCCGCACGGAGCTTGGCGCTACCTGAGCGACCTGGTCGAACCAGGTACGCAAGGAAGCTACACACTGGAACCGCACAATGTTGTGGCCGGTTCCCAACCGGTCCTCGTGTTTCGCAGCTCCGACATGGCCATCTACGCAGTGCGCGTCATTCATGGTGGGTTTCCCGCGCTGGCGTGGCGAGTGGAAATGGGCGGCAAGCAGATCGTCTTTAGCGGAGATACGAACGGCGAAGGAGACGGACTGACACAGCTCGCGTCGAACGCAGATTTGTTCGTCGCTCATAACGCCGTACCAGAAGGCGCCACCGGAGTGGAAAGGCGCCTCCATATGCCACCTTCAGTCATCGGAATGATTGCTGCGAATGCTCATGTCAAGCAGTTGATACTGTCACATCGAATGCTGCGGACTTTGGGAAGGGAGCATGAGACACAAGCAGAAATAAAGCGCCGCTTTTCGGGTCCCATCGTATTCGCGAACGACCTCGACTGTTTTCCTGTGAGATAAGCCATTTGGGAAGCATGAAAGTCAGTCACAGCTGTTTGCACTCAGCATGAGAAAGACCCGCGTTGGGGTGGCGGCTATTCCAAGACTTGAAGAAACACCAATGCTTCAAGCAATTGCGTGGGCCGGCAACCCAGCCCTGTGTCTACCCGGCTACTTGCTTGAGATCGGCGCGCTTGTCTTCGTAGGTCATGGAATAGGCAAGTAGATTTGGATCGGGTTCAGTGCCCCAATATTGGCAGGCGGCCTGGTACACGTCCGGCCACCAGTTGTGGTGGGCCGTGAGGCCGTTCTCTTTCCATTTCTTCCAGTCGACTAAAATCTTCGACCATGCTCGATCGCCAAATTCCATCGCTTCCACTTGAGTGCCAATCTCGGGGACGATCCACTCCCGTCCAATTTTGGCATGAAGGACTTCGTCCGCCCAGTCATAGTCCTGAATCAACGCAGTCAAGGGATTTGCCGTGGCCATGGCCACTTCCCACTCATACTCCTTGCCGATCTTCCTGGGCATAAGCCCCTGCTCGATGGTGAACAAGACAGCGTGGCGCTCTTTCCGCGTCAGCATGGTATTCAGGCCCAGCGACCAGGTAAAGTTGAACGGGATCTTAGTCCAATCAATTCCCATGGCGACAAATCCAACTTCACCCATCATGGCGTGGCGAGCCTCGTCCCAGAGTTGGCGTGTCATGTCACGGTAATATCCCCAGGGCTTATCGCGGGCTTCCACAATGATGCTTGCCATCATTTCAGGCACGTCGATTTCGCGCATGCGTTTGAAATAGAGCATGATCGTTTTGGGAAGCGGTTCGATGTCCGGATCAAGAAGCATAGCCTCTGCATTGACGCCCATGTTGTAGGGATCCTGGAAACGCCCATCACGCTTCGGAACAGGGTCATATGTATAAGGAATCGCGGAGGTTTTTCGCGCCAGGACCTCCCGGGTCGGTTCCCGCTTCCCATCCAGGTCGCCCGCAGCAGCGAGCATGCGGTCGAGCAGGTCAAGCCATTCCTGAAACTCTGCGCGCTGCTCATCCTTCACCAGGCACCGAGTCGCCTCGATTCCGTATTGCTGTATGTCTTGTATTTCGATAAGTGTCAGGCGGCAGATACGCCAAGTAGGGTGATCGAAAAGCTTGTTCGTGTCGGCCATCAGATTCTCAAGCGCGCGGACGAGAGCCGGCACCGCACACTCATACAAGCCCGAAACCAGCATTTCGGTGTTCGGTGCAGACAATATTTCGTCGAAGAATATGTCAAGGGAGTCGTTAGGACAAACCTCTAGTCCATAGGGCGGTTGTCTCATTTCCTTGACGCGCATGGCAAACTCGCCGACATGCTCCACGCAGTAGTGGGCATGCAAACTGAAGGCCATCTTCAATTCATAGAACGGCATGCTCGTAATACGCGAAACAAAAATATGATGGAGGCGATTGAGAGACCAATGGATACGCTTTAGTCGCCCGACCGATTCGTTGACAGTCAATCCGGTGGAAACGACTTCGCGCATGGAATGCAGGCCGACCAGAGGAGGAAGGCCATCAAGGCCTTTATAGGAATCAATGGTGTCGATTGACGTGCTTGCATCGCTTCCCTTCTGTGTCATGGCTGATGCCTCCTTCGGTTTCATCCTGCAAATGGACAAAGCGCGGGATCTGAGTTATTTCGGGGATAGTTGCAAACCGTAGCTCGTATTATCGTACAGGCTTGCGTGTTGCGCCTCCAGATCGCGCATCAACATTCCTTCATCGTCAGGGAAAGCGCCCAGCGCATCGTCAATTCGCGTCAGCTATTACTGTTCTTGGTGCGAAATGCCGAGTTGCCCGCCGTTGATTCCTTCCCTGAGAATTGCACTCGCCGCGCCGCCGGCAAGCGTTTCCCGCCAATCAGTGAATGTCATCGAGACAATTCGACCCCAGCCTCCCGTTAGCGTTCAATCTCAGTAGAATCTTCGACTCCCAGCCCCAGCTTTTCTAGGTCCAATCGGCTACATCTGTTGCCGCCTGTTCTGGTGGAGCGAGACTCTACACGGAAACTTCCCCGACACAACGCCAACAAACGATCGACTCCCATGCTCCCGGACTCTGACAGCGGGGGCAAATAGTGAACAAAACGGACTACAGAATTCCAGGTGGCGCCGTGAATGCGACACCGCCTTCGAACCCATGTTAGCGGTATGTATCGAGAATTCTGTGATATGGCTCCAGCCTCTTGGGCTGCGGAGTGGGAATCGGCCTTCACCTTTGTCAAACGCCCGTCCGGACGCCTGCCATCTGATCTTGGCACGCATCCAGCTAATCGGAAAGGTTTAACTCGCCCCCTTGACTATTCATACTTAATACTGGTAGTTTTCCCGGTATTCAAACGATTGAATATTTTCCCCGGTATTCAAGCATTGAATATTGAGAGGAACTTATGCGTCTTACTTTTCGTTTGCATTTGTCGGGGGAACTCGCGCAGCTGCGGGCGACTCGCCCCTTGTTCTCGTTCAGGCGTCAGTGGGCAATCATCGCGCTTCTGGTATTGTTTGCAAGTTTGAGCCACAACGCCTTGGCCGGTGTCACAGCGAGCATATTGGGAACTGTCAAGGACCCAAGCGGAGCGATCGTTCCCGGTGCTACGGTTACGGCAACCAACACAGAAACCCATGTTGCCCAAACCGTATCAACAAACGGAGATGGCTACTACACCTTCCCTGCCCTGCAACCCGGCAATTATGAAGTGAGCACCAACGTACCCGGTTTCAAGGCGTCTACACAAACAGGTATCAATTTAAATGTCAACGATGCAATCACCGTCGATGTTACGTTGCAGGTTGGGCATGCCGATGAAGTTGTCACAGTTTCCGCCAACGCTCTCCGGGTGGAAACCGCCTCGACGCAACTCGGCGAAGTTGTTGAAGACAAACAGATCACTTCAGTTCCGCTGAACGGCCGCAGTTACACTGACTTGCTGGCGCTGCAGCCAGGCGTGGCCAATGCAAACTCTGGAATCGGAGGCGGTTCCTCATCGACGAACACTTTCCAAAGCGGTGGCTTTCAGCTCCCGGCTGTTTCCGGTGATCAGAATCCCGGGAACCAGTCCGTCAACGGGATGAGGGAATCTGCCAATGGTTACCTGCTCAATGGCATATCCGTGCAGGAATTTGCATTTTCCGGAACCGCTGTCGTCCCGAACCTCGACTCTTTAAGCGAGTTCCGCATCATCACGAATAATTTCGACTCGGAATATGGCAATTTCGCCGGTGGGCAAATCAACGTCATCACCAAGGCTGGCACCGATAAATTTCACGGCAACGTATTTGAGTTCGTGCGCAACACGGACCTCGATGCAGCGAACTATTTTGATCAGGGGGTTCGCGGCCCATTCCAGCAAAACCAATTTGGTGGCACTGTTGGCGGACCCATATTGAAGAACAAGGTCTTCTTCTTTGGCGATTACCAGGGGAATCGCAATGTTGTTGGCGTTTCCACGGGTCTAATCGCGGTTCCCACGGCAGCAGAGCGCACGGGCGACTTTTCCGCGCCCGGGCTGCAGACAGCTTTGAACGGAACGGTACAGGGACAGGCCTGGGCAAATACATTGAGTGCTAGCCTGGGGTACGCCGTGGCCGCGGGTGAACCGTATTACAGCGCTGGTTGCACCAGCAATACAGTGTGTGTGTTCCCCAATGCGCAAATTCCCAGTTCCGTGATCTCACCCATCTCCAAAAATGTTCTTGGCTTGGGCGCCATTCCGTTGGGCGACGGGAATGGTCACTTCTCAACGTCCGCAGACTCGCAGAGGCTTACCGATGACAAATTCAGCGGCCGCGTGGATGCCAACACGCACATCGGATCGCTGTTCGGCTACTACTCCTTCGACCAGTACTCCCAGGCGAACCCATACCCTGTTGCAACTGTGCCAGGATTTGGCGCAAACACGACCGGGCGAACGCAGGCGATTGACATCGGAGATACAAAGATCGTCGGAAGCAGCGCGGTAAATGAAGCTCGTATCGGCTTTCTACGTCTGAAGGACTTCTTGAACAACCCGTCGAGCAAGATCTCAGCAACGCTGAATAGCCTGGGCTTCGCAACAGCAGGTACCCCTGGCGCTCTTTTCCCGCTCACTCCGGCCAATGAAGGTATTCCGGAAATGGACTTTGAGAATTTCAGCATCGGTGTGCCAAGCCGAGTATTAGGACTCATCGAAAACACTTTCCAAGGATCGGACAACTACAGCCTGCTCATCGGAAAGCATTCTCTGAAGTTCGGAGCCGCGTCTCACTTTACCCAGATGTCGGAAGAACTGCACAACGTCGAAAATGGCTATTTCCAATTCAATCAGACACTCGAGACAGGTATTGATTTTGCCGACTTTTTGATTGGAGCTCCGGGTGTTTTCGAGCAGGGTCAGACACCAGCCGGAAACACGCGCAGCTTTTACGTTGGCGCCTTCGCACAGGATAGCTGGCGCTTCCGCCCCAATCTGACGCTCAATTATGGCGTGCGATGGGATGTTATCAGCCCGTGGTGGGAGAAACACAACGAGATTGAAACGCTGAAGCTTGGTGAACAATCGGTGGTATTCCCGAATTCGCCTACCGGCTGGGTTTTCCCAGGCGACCCTGGGATACCGAGAACAATTGCTCCAGTCCGTTATGACAATTTTGCTCCACGCCTTGGCTTGGCCTATTCGCCTTCGTTTGATTCCGGTATTCTCAGCAAGCTCGTTGGCCCTTCCGGAGCAACCAGCATCCGCCTCGGCTACGGTATGTTCTATAGTGCGTTTGAAGGCGGCTACGACTTCAGCGTAATCGGCGATGCGCCCTATGGAGCCTTCTATTCTGCAGATGGCACGTCATTTGCCAATCCATATCAAACACGCGCCACGGGAGCGATCACTCCAAGTCCTTTCCCGTATAGCTTCCCTCCGACCAATGCGTCAGCCTCGAATCCCGACCCTAACGTGCAGGCAAGCACCTTTGGAACAATCGGAACATCACCCGCGTTTAACCCCAACAACCGTGTACCCTATGCAGAGCAATATGAGCTTTCTATTCAGAGGCAACTTTCACAAGCCGACCTGCTCACGGTAAGTTATGTTGGAACGCAGGGGCACCGTCTGCTCGCAACTCAGGAAGCAAATCCTGTAAACCAATCAGCATGCTATACGCTGTATGTCCAAAATCCAAGCAGTCCTTCGTGCGGGCCTAATTCGGAGCCTAACAGCTTGCGCGCCCCGTTTGGCGCCAATTTTGGCAGTGAAGGATACTTCTCCGCTATCGGGAAGTCTTCTTACAACTCGGCTCAGGTCAATTTCAAGCACAGCAGCGGCCCCTCGCAGGTTCTCTTGGGATACACCTACAGCAAGGCATTGGATGATTCATCTGCCTTTGGTGAGCAGGTGAATCCGTTCAATCCCAACCTCACCCGCGGCCTGTCCAGCTTTGACATCCCCCATAACTTTGTCGCCAGCTACAGCTACAACCTTCCGACGGCCAAATGGGGAGGGCCAAAGATGCTTGTAGATGGGTGGTCGCTGAGTGGCATCATCAACTATTCGCGTGGACTGCCGGTCTACATTTTTGAGAACGACGATCGCTCGCTGCTCGGAACTGACAATTCTGGCCCACTGCCGCTGGGGATTGATACACCGAACTTCTCCGGCGGTTCCGTCAGTATCATGAATCCGCGCAGTTCAACCAGTCATACTTTCTTCAAGACAACAGGATTCTCCCCCGAGACAATTGGCCAATTGGGAACGGCTCGCCGCCGCTTCTTTTCCGGACCGGGACTCGACAACTACAACATGTCGCTTTTGAAGGACACTACGTTGTTTGAGAGATACTCCCTGCAATTCCGTGCGGAATTTTTTAATGTTTTCAACCACACTCAATTCTCTGCAGTGAACGGAAACATCAACTCTCCCACCTGGGGACAGGCAACGGGTGCAAGCGATCCGCGTCTCGGGCAATTGGCATTGAAGTTGTCGTTTTAGGAAGAACAAGGATGCGATCACGCCCTCGCAGGAAGAGATTTCATGAGGCGGGATCGGCCCAGCGAACGTCAAACTGGAAATGGGCCACAGAGTAGCATGAGAGCGCCTCCCTGTGGCCCAATTTCGTATCCGATTTACAGAGTCTTGAGAGCCGCATGACGAACGGCGCTCTAGAGCCGGTTGGCAGGATGTCCGATCACGCAGGTGTCTCCCGTCTTGCTTTCGAAGCTGCATTTGGAAAATCGTCCGAATAACGAATGTCCGACAGAGTTAGCGGGCGGAAAGTATGGACTGTAACAGGGTATGGTTAACTGGCTTGTCATTGGAATTGGAGACATTACTCGGCGCCGAGTGATCCCCGCCATCCTCGAGGAACCGCGCAGCAGGCTGCAGGCGCTTCTCACGCGCGATCCTCACAAAGCCGAGGCTTACCCCGGCGCTCAAGTTTTCACCACCATCGAAGATGCGTTAAAGCACTCTTCGATTGACGCTGTTTATGTGGCTTCGCCGGTTTTCCTCCATGCGCCGCAGACCATCGCCTGCCTCGAGGCCGGGAAGCATGTTCTCTGCGAGAAACCAACGGCGATCAACTATACAGCGGCGCAGACCATGGCTGCCGCGGCCCGCGATAATTCTCGAATGTTTGCTGTGGCCTATTACCGCAGGCTATTTCCCAAGCTTATTCGCGCCCGACAACTGATTAGAGAAGGTGCGATTGGCCAGCCTGTCCTCGCAGAGTCCAATTGCCATGGCTGGTTAAAAGCAAACGATCCGGACTGGGCTAGGAACTGGATGATTAATCCCTCAATGGCTGGCGGTGGACCGCTTTACGACGTCGCTTGTCACCGCATCGATGCCCTGAATTTTCTCTTCGGAAAGCCAAGCCGCGCCACCGGCCTCCTCGCCAATGCCATTCATCAAATCCCTGTGGAAGACTCGGCTACCATCGTTGTCCAATATGCAGGCGGCATCAATGCGACAGTGGATGCTCGTTGGAATTCGCACATGAGCCGAGACCAGTTTCGCGTCATCGGAACCACGGGCGAAATCAATCTGGATCCTCTAAGCGGCCCAATTCTTCGAGTTGGCGAAGTGGAAGAGTCATTACCCGCAAATCCAAACGTGCATTATCCATGCATTGAAAACTTCGTCGCCGCGATATTGGATAGAGTACCCCTTGCTTGTCCCGGGGATGAAGCAATATGGACAGACGAAGTGACGGAAATACTCCATTTGTCCAACCAATCGCGATGTTAGCTCGGCCACAGGAAGTCGGAAACCATGACTTAGGGCCTGCTAACACCACTAGGGCGGTGGCGCCGGGAGCCAATTTTTCCCAGTTCGAGGAATGAGGAGTGACGCATACCGGGTGTCTGCTAGCGACAATTGACGACGAAATGGGGAAAATTGGCCCCGGCCCGAAGGGTTGCGGCGCAAATCCGGCCATACTTCATTCTCGTCTTCGACGGTGGACCCGCCACAGCCTTCGGACTCGGCTTCGTCTGGCCGAATTTTCGCTCGCAACGCCATCCACCCCAGTAGTGTTAACAGGCCCTAGGTGGGCACTCACACCTGCCGCAGTGACTTGGACAAATTCGTGCGGTCGCTGCTGCACTACCCACCCTCGCAAATCGCAAACTCCGGCTGGCTCTGCGTCTTAAAGTCCGGTAGAAACGTGTCGCCCCGTTTCAGGGGACAGACACTGATTCATCCTTCTTCTGTGACTCAAGTTGAAAGGACCTGCTCCGTTCCGACTCCCGCAGAACAGCTCGCCTCCGTCCAGTCAATAACTCCTGTGCGCTGATGCTCCCGCAGACCAAGCCGGTGTCCCGATCGATCACCGGCATCTTGATCACACCATTCATTGCCATCTCCTGCGCAACGGCCCGACAGGTCTCATCGGTGTAAGCGAGCACTTCGAGCAGTTGCGCGGATTCGCCACTTGCCTCATCCATCTCGGCTGACAACTCCGTCATCACATCTCCCACACAAACCATCTCAAGTGGGTCGACGCCATATTCGCGCGAGAGATGAAACCCGCGTCGACTCAGCTTCTCAGTGAGAATAGATCGAGGCATGACCAGCGAGGTAATCAGATACGAAGCTGTACATGCGAGTGTCAACGGCAGTATTGCTGGCAAAGCATGGGTCAGTTCGAGCGAGAAGAGGATCGCCGTAAGTGGTACACCCAACGCGCCCGAGAGCATCGCTCCCATCCCCATCAACGCCCAGAGAGCTTGTGTCTCTCCGGGCATATGCGCAAGGCGTGCAACTGATTCACCCAGTGCCGCGCCGATCATCAACAAGGGAGCCAATACGCCTCCCGATGTGCCGGAACTTAACGAAAATGCCCACATCAGAGACTTGGCCACTATCAGCCCGAGCAACATAGAAATTGGAGCGTTCCCGCGTAGCAATTCTGCAATGTTGTCGTATCCAACGCCCAACGCGCGCGGGAAAAAGAAGCCGCCGATGCCGATGCCGATGCCGCCAATCGCCGGCCACCACATCCAGTGCACCCTCAGGTGACCGCAAACGTGCTCAAACCCGTCTTCGAGGCTATACATCAGACGGCTCAGACCAGCCGAGGCAAGGCCAACAAGCACTCCAATCGGACAGGCGACAAGAAGCGCTAAACCCATTGGACGGGACGCGTGCAACTCAACGGGGAACAGTGGCCCTGGTCCAAGCCAAATGGCGCGAAGCGCCGCAGCAACAACACTCGCCATTGCGACGGGTACCAGCGAGCGCGGCCGCCACTCGAACAGCAGCAATTCGACCGCCAGCAGAATCGCGGCGATCGGCGCCGCAAACGTTGCAGACATCCCCGCAGCCGCACCGGCGACCAGCAACGTCGTTCGCTCAGCATCCGTGAGGTGCATCCACTGCGCGACCAGTGAGCCGAAAGCACCACCGGTCATAATGATCGGCCCTTCGGCCCCGAACGGGCCGCCCGACCCTATAGCGATAGCTGCCGAAAGAGGTTTCAGCAACGCCACCATCGGGTCTACGCGCGCGCCGCGGAGCAGAATTGCCTCAATGGCTTCCGGAATCCCGTGCCCGCGTATCTTGTCCGACCCGTAGTGCGCGATCAGTCCAACTAATAGTCCACCCAGAACCGGTATAAGAGGCATAATCCACCGGGAGAGCGGGGATCCCGCAGGTCCGACCAAAGCCAAACTTAAACGATGGTAGTAAAAGACGTTTGTCGCCAGAGCAATGGCTCGCAACAGGAGTACAGCCAAGCCTGCTGCGCCTGCGCCGATGAACAGCGCTACACCTGTAAGAAGCCATACTCGCCGATCCACAGTGAAGTCGCGCAACGCGGACGGTCGAGACCTCATCGAACCTCCGCGCAGTTTGCTCTGTGGGTATCCAAGGAGATGTGCTTCAACGCCTTTGTCAGGCGAGGCGCCAGCTCATTCAACTCTTTCGCGTGGTCCCCGGCGAGCCGGCCAAGAACCAGTCTGCCTTTGCGAGTGACGCGCAAAATCGCTCGCCTCTTGTCATCCACATCAGCCCTGCGTTCCAGCAACCCTTCGCGCTCTGAGCGGTCTACAAGTTCTACTGTGCTGTTGTGTTTCAGCGCTAGCCGCTCGGCGGCGTAGGAAATTGTCACGGCTGTATGCTCGGGTGCGCCAGCCACCTGGAGAAGAAGCTGATGTTGCTGAGGCTGCAATCCTGCTTCCAAAGCGGCGCATTCACTGAAGAACAAGAATTGTCGCAATTGATAGCGAAATTCCGCTAATGTCTTGAGGAGAAAGTCTGGATCAGGCGTCGCGGGTTCATTGTCCATATATATATCGTGACACGATATTGCTCGTAACGCAAGTTACCATGGCGGATGCGATAGCGGAACTCGGCAAGTTGCCTGTATCCTGCTGGGGAAATCCCACTGCAGAGCGATCCCGGGTAAACGTCTTGGCCGCGAGGAATCATAAGCGACACCCGGCATCAATATCGTCTCACGATGTAACACATCCGTCTCTTTGGGAGCCGTGGTGTCGGCCTGGATTAACGCACTCTTACGAAGAGTTTTGCGGCAGCCAACCCTATCCCGAATGTGCCGCCCGTAATGACTGCTACCTTTCCTTGCAGCCTCTCATATTCGTTCATCGGATGTAGTTCTCCTTGTTCTTAGTCGGCCCCCAAAAGAGGCGCGGCGCGGCCGGCCCGGTCCGACTTACGTTTGGCTTGAGGTAAATAGTTTCAACATTTGCTGGTTGAACACATTTACCAAGGCATGCTCCTCGCTCGCAGAGGCTTTGCCGTTTCAACAAACATTTCGTCACCGATGCGTCCGTTTCGTATCCTCCCGAGAGTTTCCTCTCATGGCTCCTGGTTAGGCGCTCGCTGCCGGAACAGCACGCTCTGGATCGTAATTGAGATAGATGCCCGGTTCGTTGGATAGTCCGGCCTTCACCTGCCGTGTCATGTCATCGACGAGCACCTCATCGCAGCCGGCTTCGAGCGAATATAGTACCTGCCGAACGACATCGACAGGCGTCACCTTCGGAAGAGTCAGCCCACTCGCCATATCCGTGTCCACCGGACCGGCGTGTACGCCCAGCACCTGTGTTCCCTGATCGCGCAAGGCAGTCCGCAGCCAATTTGTCAGAGCCCATGCGGCCGCTTTGGAAGCGCCGTACGTTCCGGCCGAGGGAACTGCTACCCAGCTCAGGATAGAGAGAACGTTGACGATGGCTCCTCCGCTATTCTTCGCCAGAACCGGTGCAAATGCACGACTGAGAAAGAGCGGCCCGAAGTAGTTGGTTTCCATTTCTGATCTGGCAGCTTCGACGGACTCTGGTGAAAGAAATCCTGTCCAATGTGCACTTCCAGCGTTGTTGATGAGCAGGTTCACGTCCCCGCTCGCCATTGCGGCAGAAGCAACGGATTGGGGATTGGTTACGTCCAGACGCACCCGCTCGACCCCGCTGAGTGGAATGCTTTCTGGGTTTCGCGCTGCGGCATAGACCTTTCGTGCCCCGGCGGCGAGCAGTTCTTGAGCAAATACCAGGCCTATTCCTCGGTTTGCACCTGTTACGAATGCGACTAAATCACGAATATGCATCGATAAGTCTCCCTTTGGTTCACGGCGGCACTCGCCGAAGTTGCTACGTTGGATTTGTAATGCGACCGTTCGGTCGCACATTTTTTCACTGCCTGGGGGCCTAAACAAAAAGAGACGAATCGGTCTCACGCTCAGATGAATCCTATCTCCTATACAAGACCGCTCGGTCTCATCTCTCATCAGCGAGGCATGCAATGTCTACTGCGGTCCTGCCGGCTCTCCCAGTTCAGCGGCAACCTACTATCAACCCGTGGGTCATTGCACTAACGGTTACGCTGGCTACCTTCATGGAGCTCCTCGATACATCGATAGCCAATGTGTCATTACCGTATATTGCCGGAGGACTGGGGCGCTCCTTCGACGAGGTAACGTGGATCCTCACCAGCTATCTGGTAGCCAATGCGGTTGTTCTTCCGATGTCGGCATGGCTGTCGCGCGTCCTGGGGCGAAAGAACTACTATCTGATGTGCGTTGCACTCTTTACTATCACGTCTTTCTTCTGTGGGATTGCCCCGAGTTTGGGAGTGATGCTCTGCGCACGAGTGCTCCAGGGTATCGGCGGAGGAGGATTGGCGCCCGTGGAACAAGCGATCCTGGTTGATACGTTCCCGCCGCACAAGCGTGCCATGGCTTTCGCTTTATACACTGTGGCAATCGTCACCGCGCCCGCGATCGGCCCCGTCCTTGGCGGCTGGATCACCGACAACTACAACTGGCGCTGGGTATTCTTCATCAACATTCCGATTGGTATTTTTTCCATGCTTCTAACAACTCGGTTCGTCCACGACCCGCCGGCTTTTGCAGCGGAACGGAAGACGGTTCGAGCCGCGAACGGCAAGTTGCGAGTGGACGGCGTCGGAATCGCGCTAATCGGTCTCGGCTCGGCGGCATTGGAGGTTTTACTCGATCGCGGGCAGATCGACGACTGGTTCGATTCAAAGTTCATCACGTGGATGTTTCTCATTGCAATCGCCTGTCTCGCCGGTGCCGTTTTGTGGGAGTTGAGTCATCGTGACCCCGTAATCCAGTTTCGTCTTTTGAAGACACGGAACTTCGCCATCGCAAACATTTTCTATTTCGTTTTCGGTTTTGGTCTGTTCAGTTCAACAACGCTGATTCCCCAGGTCCTTCAGTCTCTGTATGGTTACCGCGCAATTGATGCGGGTCTCGTTCTGGGACCAGGAGCATTTGTGATTACGCTGCTAGCGCCAGTTGGCGCTCAACTCGTCCAGCGGAGGATCGTTCCACCACGCTGGCTCTTGCTGGCTGCGATGCTGGTCGCAGGGCTTGCCCTCTTGCGCTACAGCGGATTCACTCTCGATACCGACTACAGTCATTACGCCTGGACGCGCGCGCTGCAGGGATTGGGATTTGCGTTCTTCTTCGTTCCACTCTCTGTCATCGCATATTCGCAACTCAAGCCAAATGAGAACAACAAAGCATCATCGATGACGAATTTCTTTCGCAACTGGGGCGGCAGCTTCGGTATTGCATTTGTAAATTCGGTCTCCGAACGTCGCTTCAACTTTCATCAGTTGGTTGTCGGGTCCAATCTACCGGCATCTTCAGGAGCGTTACAACAGCGCGTAAATCAAGCCGCAGCGTGCCTTCATGCGCATGGCTTTTCGGGCGGCGATGCGCATCAAGCTGCGTACGCGTACGTCTATTCGCAGCTTCAACTTCACGCCCATTTTCTGGCGTTCATGGATTGCTTTCGTGCTGTCGGCATTCTGTGGCTGATTGCGGCCCCGCTCATCCTTCTGACGAAACCCTTCGCAGTCGAGGGTAGCGGCTCGTCCGCTCACTGAATTCAGGCAATACGAGGGTCCGTCCTCGGAAGCGCATTGGGGGAGTTCTTGGGGACTCGCATCGTTTGATTGCCAAGTGCGACCGCTCAGTCGCACAATAAGGACATCGCGAGACCGGTCGGTCGCCGCGAAACTTAATCCAGATCGAGCACTAGACAATGACACAGACACAGGGCGAAAAAACTCGGCAAAGGATCATCAAGGATGCAGCTGCTCTCTTAAACCAATATGGGTTTTCGGGCTTCTCCATGTCCGAGTTGATGAAAGCAACGGGCTTGGAGAAAGGCGGGATATACCGGCACTTCGACAGCAAAGAACAGCTTGCGGCCGAGGCGTTTGAATACGCCTGGCAGGCCGCAATTGATACGCGATTGCGCGATCTGGACTCGGTTTCGAGCAGCGTAGAGTGGCTGAAAAAGTTTGTCGATAACTTTGTCAATCGCCGGCCATCGGTTCCAGGAGGCTGCCCCCTGCTCAACATGGCAATTGATGCCGACGACGGTAATCCCGCACTGCGCCAGCTCGCTTTGGGAGCCCTGCGCCGCTGGCAAGGTGATCTCAGAGACGTTGTCACACGGGGCATTGCACGAAAAGAAATCGAGGGTGGAGTTGACGCGAAAGAAGTAGCGGACATGATGATCTCTTCCCTTGAAGGGGCCCTAATGATAAGTCGCCTGGAAGGAAACAAGCACGCCCTCTTTGGCATTCAGTCGTGCCTCAACTCATATATTGACAGCCATCTGCAGCGCCGGAGATAGCTGCCTTTCTAAATCTCTCTGTAGAATCAACAATTTGCGCGTCTGTGTGCAATGTGACCCCATCACAGAATGGCTCGCACGACTCCGCCATCGACTCGTAATGCTGCCCCGTTGGTTGCTGAGGATAGTTCTCCAGCCACGTAGGTTGCCAATGCTGCAACTTCATCTACCGTGGCAAACCGCTTCAGCAAGGACGATGGCCTCGCATGCTCGAAGAATTCCTTCTCTACAGCTTCCTTCGACTTGTTCTGTTGCTTCGCCATGGCTTCTACAAAACCGCCAACGCCTTCCGATTCGGCAGGCCCAGCAAGAATGCTGTTCACTGTGACGCCGCTGCCGGCAACCGTTTCCGCGATACCGCGCGCAATTGCAACTTGCGCGGTTTTGGTCATGCCGTAATGCACCATCTCTGCCGGAATCTGCACCGCAGATTCACTGGAGATAAAAAGAATACGCCCCCAGTTCTTCTTCAGCATTTCCGGAAGATAATGTCGAGCCAATCGGATTCCGCTCATCACATTGACCTCGAAAAAGCGGTACCAATCCGAATCTGGAATCTCGGCGAACGGTTTCGGTTCGAAGATGCCGACGTTATTCACAAGCACATCGACCGCGGGAATTTTGGCAATCACAGTTTCGGCGCCGTACGCATCAGCGAAATCCGCGGCAACACCATCTACCTTGGCGGCGGGTGTATCAGCCCGAACCGCTTCGATCGCCGCCTTCACCCTGGCTTGCGTGCGCCCGTTGATGTAAATGTACGCACCCTCTCTAGCTAAGGACCGCGCAATCGCAAAACCGATCCCCGCCGTCGATCCGGTGACCAAAGCAACTTTCCCTGTGAGCTTCAGATCGATGAATAGCCGGGCAGAAGTCCGACATTTCAGACCGGGCACATCTCCGACATTTTTTGTTTATTAGGCATGTTTTTGCTTTTGTCTTTCGGCCATGCTGGGTTGGTTAACGGAACCAGCTTATCGCGTTTGCTGTCGAAGCCCACCAGCTTACGGTGGGCAAAGTAGACGTTGTAGAGGCCTTCGCCGATCGGCATCAGTCCGACCGGTTCTCCCCACAGTACTTCGGTGAGGAAGATGTCTTTCTTTTTCCAGCGGAAATGCCCGTGCGCCTTGACCATGCGCACCTCCATCCAGTCCGGATACGCGACCTCGGGCAGGCGCGCCGGATAGGGCCGTTGCGAGGGCTCATAGACACTTGCCGGGGTCTGCATCTCAAGCGCCTCATGCGGCCGCACCTGGTTATAGTCATGACGAAAACGATCCAACTCGCGTTGCTGCCCCCGCCAGTCGGCGGCTGGCCGCATCTCCTGCTTGAGCGTGCGATGCATGCGCTCGTGCCGCCCGTTCTGCTCCGGATGCCCGGCCTGTATACGTTCGTGCTCGATGCCCAGCCGCATCCAGAACACCGCCAGCCGGCTCAGCCCGCCCACGGCCGAGCTGGAAAACGGCGCGCCGTTGTCGGTGCGGATCGCCTCCGGCATCCCATGCTCGCGGAAAGCAGCCTCGAAGATGGCCCGCACCCGCGCGCTGTCTGTCTTCTCCACTGCCTGTGCGCGCAGCAGATAGCGGCTCCAGGCGTCGGTAATCGTCAACGGATCGACACGCGCTCCGTCACCGGCCTTGAACCAGCCCTTGAAGTCAGCGCACCACACCCGGTTGGCCCCGCCGGCGTGCGCCAGCGGCTGTGTGTAAGGCTCGGTGCGGCGCCGCTTCTTGCGCGCAACCACCAGCCCGGCACGCTTGACGATCTCGCCGATGGTGCTGGCTGCAGGCCACACCCGTCCCGGCTGATCCCGTTCCAGAATCCGCTTCAACTTACGCGGTCCCCAACCCATGTGCGCCTCGCGCAGATCAAGCACCGCTCGCTCCATGGCCGCATCCGTCTGGTTGGGATGCTGCCTGGCCGCCCGGTTCAGTTCTGCCAGTCCCTTGACTCCGTGCAAACGGAAGCGACGAAGCCACTCATAGCCCGTGTCCCGGCATATCCCATACCGGAAACAAAGCTCCACCATCGAATGCTCATCGCGCTCATAATCAAACACAAAGCGCAGCTTCTCTTCCATAACACTGCTCGTTTTCCAAGGCATAATGACGGTTGTAACGCCTTCAGCCTTCGCTGCAGTGTCGGAGATGCCCTCGGTCTATTTCGTCGGACAAGCGCCCGGTCTGTACCTCCATTTTGTTCTCCTGGCCCCCCTCATTTTTGATTCGCAAGTGACGGAAACGATGCGCCCTTGTCGATCTTTGTGGCGTGTCGAATCCCCGACGTCAGCGATGGTTGGACTACGTTGGACTCTCGGCGGATCAGGCGCGGGGCGACATTGCGCATTTTCAAGGGGGGCATCGATAACCATTTGGTTCGCGCCTCGATGGTGATCGTCTATTTCTTCTTTGGCTATCAGAAGTGGTTTGATTACGAAGCGCGGGGTCTGATCCTCAGGCGCTCTAAGTTGCCGGCGCGAGGGTAATTTTGATCGTTAAGATATTGTCAGAGACATGCGGTCAGTCTTGAAGTCGCCTTCGCAAAAACTCCGCACCCTGGAACGGAATGTCTTCCGGAGAGGGCGCGAGATCTCGCCAGATCGATGCGGCCGCGGAAAGCATGCCCATACTGAACCCAAAGCTTTCGATCACCAGCCATCGGTCATACCTCATATCTCGTACGGATTTGAAGAACTCATCCCAGTGAACCGTGCCTGTTCCAGGGATACCTCTATCGTTTTCACACGAATGAATGTGCTTCAAATGATGACCGGCAGCCTTGAGTGCGACGCCTATATTCTTTTCCTCGATGTTGGCATGGAAAGTGTCGACCAGGATCCCTACCGACGGATGATTTATCGCGTCGCAGAGCCTCACCGCGTCGGCCACCGTGTTGAGAAAGTATGTCTCGAAGCGATTCAAAGGTTCGATTGCGACTTCAACATCTAATTCTTCTGCTTTCTGTGCGAGTACGTGCCAACATTCAATTGCCCTTTTCCACTCGTCTTCGCTGCACCGCACCCCCGAAAACGTCCCCACCGGCGCATACAACGGTCCGCAGATGATTTCCCCGCCCGCCTCCGCCGTGACCTCGAGGCATTTGACGATGTACTCCTCACCCTTTCTACGATCGGCCTCATCATCTGCGATCAGACTTGCACCGGCTGGCAATACGCTGCACGTGGTGCATGATAAGCCGAGACGTTCCAATTCCGCTCGAACCTTGCTCGCCGGGAACTCATTTGGACTCAATAGTCCGATCTCAATACCGTCAAGTCCGGCTGCCGCAATTCTATGGAGAATGTCGAAGTTCTCCACGCCGAATGAGTCTGTCCATACAAAGCTATTTGCCCCGATTTTCATTCCTTCGTCTCCGCTTAACGAACTTAGGGAAGTTCGAAGCCAAGCTTTTTATTCTGAACGTTCCCTAAATTAAGGAGGCAGCTCTGGCGGCCTTTGCGGCGCCCATGATGATGCCCACGAGATTGACTTTATATCGCCTAAGGCGCCGGTTGCGGGGTCAGTCCATACACGTCGACGCCTCCGTTGTAGTTGGGGACGTAGATTTGGCCGCCATCGACGATGGGCGGGTTGAATTTGTTGAAGAGCAAACTGAATATTCCATTGCTGCGAGTCCCAGAGGACGGGGATGGTCTTGCTGCCGTCGGGATTGGTGACCCAGTTGTCAGGGTCATAGACGAGAAGGCGGCCGGTGGTGACGGTGGTATTGGCGTCGCCGTAGGGGACGGTGCAGAAGAGCAGCGCGGTGCCGGGCGTGGATCCGTTGCTGGACATGGAGCAGAAGCCGCCGGGCATCCCGCCTGGGGTATTTGTACTATTCGGCGATGCAAATTCGTTGCCCTGGGCGAGGTAGGTAAGCGCGCCGGAGGGAGCGACGGACCAGGCGTGGAGCTGGCTGTTCTCGCCCCAGGCGAAGAGGACCTGGCCGCGGGTGGGGCTCATGTACTGGACCGGAGTCATGTGCATGTGGCGTGTTTTGCCCCAGGGAAAGAAGTTCAGCGTGGTGTGATCCTGGGGACAGGCGTCGACGGGGCCGGGGTCTTCGGTGAGCCAGACCGGCGGAGTGGCGAGTTTGGCGCAGTTGGTTTTGGCGTTGGCGAAGTCGGCGGGCATGGTGTTGCCGAGGCCTGCGATTTTGGTGACGTAGGCGATGCCGTCTTTGCCGCTGACGATGTAGAAGCCGTAGCTCTCGAGGAGCGCTCCCTGCGCGGAGCCCAGGTCTTCATCCCACCACGCGCCGGGCGTGGCGATACGGGGATAGACGAGCTGGACAGTTTTGCCCTGGGCGTTCTTCGTCTTCACAACACGCGCGTGTTTCATGGATGGGCTCATCGCGGCGTTGACGGGGCGGACGGCTTCAGACGGCGCGCTGATGCCCGCAGGTTTGATGGCCGCCGGTGACGTGGGGCCGGGATAGCCGCCGGGCGAGCGTGCTGTATCGCTGTAAGGCGTGAACCAGCTGACGATTTTGAGAGAAGCAGGCGTCTGACCGCCGGGCGGCGTGTACTGGATTTTGAGGATCGATTCGGCGAAGTCGTTGACGCCGTCGAAGGAGCCGTTGCCGGTGACGGCATAGAGATAACCCTGCGAATCGGCGGCGAGGCCCTGGCCGCCCATCCAGATGCCGCCGCCGAATCCCTGCGTGGTGGGCAGCGCCGCGGTGATCTTGTTGGTGGCAACGTCGTAGGCAAGGACCCAGCCTGCGGCGCCGGCGCCGAGTTCCTGAATGGTGCCGGAGGCGAAGAAGATGGTCTTGCGGCCGTTGATATTCGTCATGACCAGCGAACTGCGCTGCTTGCGCATGTAGGCCGACCAGGTTTGCGAGCCGTTGGAGCCATCGATGAGAACGGGCGCCACAGCCTGGGTTCCGTCCTTCACATTGAGGACGTACATATAGTGTTTGCCGTTTTGCGGCGTGCCGTCGGGCGAGACCCAGGCGACGAGGTAGACGAGTGAGGTGTCGGGGTCGACGACGCCGGTGGAGAGGACGCCCCACTTGTCGTTGATCTGGTAGCAGTCGATGGTTTGATTGGGCCCGGGGCACATGGCACCGGGGCCATTGGGGCCGAGGGAGTCGCTGCCGGTGATAGGCATGCCGAGAGGCGGGGTTTGCCAGAGCGCGGCGCCGGTGGTGGCGTCGACGCCACGGACGATGTTGGCCATCGAGGGCAGGATCATGATGTCGTGCGTGGTGCCGTCGGCCAGCTTGACGCCGGGCAGGATGAGGGGCTGGGATTCAATGCCGCGCGCATCGCCGAAGACGGGGATGGTGGTGATGCGGGCGATGCCTTTGGCTTTGACGTTGGCCTGCGTGAGGACCGTTTCCTGCTGATTCCATCCGGAGCGGTGGTTATCCCATGCGCGCGTGAGGAGCGGGGCCATGGTGGACTGCGCAGGCGCGGATGCGGTGAAGGCGAGGAATGACAGCAGTGCGATTTGGGTCTTCATGGATCCTCCCGTGGGGTGTGGATGATCCGGTGTGGCGGATTCTCTCTTTGGTGCTGGGTTGGAATCGAACTCGTTCCTCGCCAGTGGTCTCGCAATCACCCATAGGGTAAACCGTTCTACACGCTAGACGGCGTCGGGGCTCACTAATGTTATTTGAGAATAACTGTCGGCTAATGATCCACCACTCAACGTCAGGTTGGCCGGGGTGTAGGTCAGGGCATACTGAATTCGGATGGCTACACTGTTGGCTACCTTCGCCTTGGGATCGATGAGACGGATATGCTGTGGGCCGTCCTGTGGCGCCCAGGATTCGTGGATGGCATCGAGGGCATATTCGGCGGGCAAAGTGCCGTATTGAGCGGCGATTGTGGGGTCGAAGGTAAGGCCGAGAGATTGAGCTTTGGCGAGCATGTAGCCCATGGTGATATCGCAGAGGCGAGTAGCCGCGTCTACCCCTCCTGCCTGCGGGACACCACCTCCTACATCGCTGTGGCAGCCGGAGAACCAGACCTGTTCGATAGTCTGATCGGCCGCCGGAGCGGAAGTCCAGAGGGTTGCGGGGAACTGTGGGCGGGCTTCATCAATGGCAAGGCACTGATAGGCGTTTTTGACGTCGGGGTGCAGGCCAGTGTCGAGGAAGCCATACTGACTTTCTTCGACGCCACCGAAGATCGCGGGGATTCCGAGAGACCCAACGGTGTCCCAGACGCCGACCATACGGATGATGGCGTCGGCGAAACCGCATGCACCGAGACTCGCGAGGATCGTGGGGCGATTGACTGGGTCGCGATAGGCAGCGAATGCTTGAGAGACGCAGTTGTCGGTGAAGGAGCCGGAGGGCAATCCACAGTTGGCGATCATGCCCGCGAGCGAACGGGCGGTATAGGCTCCGCGGCTGAAGCCGAAGAGAAAGATTTCGTCGCCGACTTCGTAGACGTGGGCAATCTTGGTATAACCGTCCATGATTTTCTGGAACAGTCCCTCGCCGAAGGCGCCTTGGATGACACGACTGATGCCAGAAGCGTCGGCGCCCACCCCGTCGTCGTAGAAGGTGACCTGGTCGGAGGTGACGAGGAGCGCTTTGTAGAGGCGGTAGACATTGGTGTTGTTGAGGGGAGTTTGCCAGGTGCCGTCAGCACAGTAGACGATCCGTTTGGACATGCGACGCCTCCGTTGATTCGATTTCTTGTACCATACGCCTGCTATGCGCCGCAGGTGAAGAATTTCCGGCATAGGAAGCGAAACTATCTTGACAATGGCATCGACTGGGGTATCCTATGCCGCAATGCATAGCAAACTGGATTTATGCTTTCCACGGGCTCTTGGCCGGGTAAGTTGTTATAAGACCCACGTCGTCGTGCGATGCGGAACGATAACGCTGGCGGCGCTGTTGTGCCTGTTAGCAAGCGGATGCATGGCGTCACTACAAAAGCACACGACGGCGCTGTCGGCGGCGACAGCACCGGTAGTGGACGGAGCAGCAGCGGCGTATCATTCGGCAAACACAATCCACGAGCGGAGGACGGATTATGATGCGATCGCGAATTTCGACAAGACAGATCCGGTCTATAACCCGCGGATTGTTCATCCGCTGCTCACTGACGAAAGTATCGAAGTTCGACTGGCGGTTCTAAAGGCATTTCAATGCTATGTCCAAACGCTGGTGGAGATCACGCACGGGCTGGAGTCTCCTGCACTGGACGATGCTTCGAAATCGGTGGGGAGCAGTCTCGCCAATCTCGGCAATACATTGGTGCCTGTCAGTTCAGTGAGTACGGCGACTTCTTCAACTTCGTCCGAACCGGCACTTACTATTTCGCAGGGGACGCAGAATGCTCTGTCTACAGGAGCCAATGCGCTGGGGCAGTTCCTGGTGTACCGAGCGATCAAGAAGGACTTGCCTCAGAAGGTCAAGGATATGGATCCGCAGGTGCAAGCGCTGTGCAAACTGCTCGCGGATGAGGTGGACCTCCTTCATGACGCCGAAACCAAGGACTTCGACAGCATCGTCGATCGGGAAACGCTATTTCTTCGCGACCCCGCCAGCAAGCTCAGTTCAGAGGAACGCAGGCAGGCAATCATGAGACTACCGGAACTTGCGCGGGAGCAGCAGGCGGCCGACTTGGAGTTGACGCAACTGAAGACACAGATTGTAAAGCTGGCGCTAACGCATCACGCACTGGCCGCGGATGCGCAGGGGAACAATCCGGAGTCGCTGACGAGCAAGCTGGCTGAGTTGGAGGCTGCTGGAAAGAACCTGGGCAAGTTCTACTCGACGCTTGCCGCAGATTAGCCGATTAAGAAGGTTTAGACCTTCGCAGACCAGTCAATGAACTAATGGAATGGAGAAATATCTTGAGCACACCTACTCCTACCGCACCTACGATTCCGCTTTCGCCCGAAGTGAGAACGGCATACGAGGATCTCTACGCCAAGAACCAGACGGCAATTGAGGGCACATTGGATTTCGACCTTCTGAGTGCGCTGAATGCAAGCCAGTTGGACATCGGTGGCCTTCTGTCTTCAGACGATCAATATCGGCTAAATTCCGATTCTGCCCAGTTTCAAGCCATGCTGAGGCAGATCAACGCCACGAATGACGGCCTGAAGATGCTCCAGACCAAGATCGCCGGGATAGCGGGCGGAATTGCGAAGTTTGGGACAGTAGTGGGGGCTATCGATAAGGTGCTCTCGCTGATTCCTGGCGTGTGACGGTGGTCGGAGCCTTGTACTCGCGGAGCGATCGTTGCAGGTGAAGTCAAAGTTGCGTTGGTCGATGAGAAGAGCGAGCAAGACGTACAAGCTAAGACAGCTCGGTTATTACTTAATAAACTACGTTGCTGGCACGGAGGCTGATATCTTCTCCGGCTTCGACATTGATTCCAGTTTCGGCGACTCAGTTCCATAGTGCGCGCGAGCTGTGTTTGCCGCTGGTATGCAGGACAGTCGCAAAATTGGCATTAAATATGGTTGAATTCTTTGAAAATGGGATGATAATTGCGCATACCTGACCGCAATCTCGAATGGAGAAACCAATGCCTGCAGTGGACTGGAAGTCTGCAATTCGGTATGCCGAGCTCGTCACCGTAGCTTACAAAGTGGCTCCGAATGCCCAATACACCAGTGACATCGTCGGCGCAATCAGCCAGGTCGGCTATACGTTCATTGATGCCTTCTATGGCAATGAGCTGGCAACAGATGTCTCGCCCCATGCAGGCGAGACGGTGACCTACGGTTATCTCGCTAAATCTGGCAGCGGGGAGATGGTTGCAGTCATCCGTGGAACAGAGACCATCAACGAGTGGTTGCATGACTTCGCCTTCCTGTTCGTACCGAACCCGATTCACGCGGGCGGCGGAATGACCGAGGATGGCTTTACCACAATCTACCGGTCGCTGCGTTTAGGCGCCGACCCCAATTCACCTCCCGCTATCTCAGCAATTTCAAATCTAGTGATGGCCGGTGGAATATCGAGCATTACTGTCGCCGGGCATAGTCTGGGAGCAGCGCTTGCAACCTTGCTCACGCTGGATGTTGGACTGAACAGCGGTGTTGCGCAGACGACGTGCTATACCTTTGCAAGCCCTCGAGTGGGTGAGCAATTCTTTCAACACACATACAATTCGGTAGTTCCCGACAGCTATCGAATCTACAATCGGCCGGATGTCGTCCCGCAAACCCCGGTGTACCCTTACGAACACGTCGGCTATGACGTGGAATTGGTACCGGTGTTCAATTCGCTCAACGCAACATGCGCATGCTGGCACAGTATCGATACTTACCTGTGGCTAATGGACCAGCAAGCAGGAGGTAACACACTTAAAGTCGATGCAGAATGCCAGGGATCAGCCTACCCTGGTCCGAAATAACACCGAGCGTGGTGGTCGGGGACGTCGACCAACCGCGAAATAGCCGGCATTCTCGCGCCATTTCCATTCAGGCTCGAGCCAGACCCAGTATCCACATTTGCGCTTGGCGCACATTCATCCCCTTCCTTCTATACGGCCGGATGTTGCAGCCGATTCGCCAGGAACCTTGCAAATGCCTACATGGTTTTCAGATACTCGAGCAGAGATCGTTTCTGTTGAGGATTCAGCGTTGTGCCCCACAGATGCCCTTGATTGCTGTTGCCCGCGAGCTGTGTGTCAAAGCGAAATCCGCTGCGTGCCGCGTCATCTCCGGTGGAAACAAAACCAAGATTCTCCGGATCCAGAACGTCATAGCCTCGATAGAACACCTTCGGGCGATCCGCAGGGTCTTTGAGCAAATCCGCAATAGTCGGAACCGAACCGTTGTGCAGGTAAGGTCCGCGAAGCCAAAGACCTTCGAGCGAGACATTCACGTACCCATCCTGTTTGGCAAAATGGGAGAACTTCCAGCTATAACCCTTGGCGTAGTCGTTGTACGCGGTTGCCGAGGCCAACGTCCACATGTCGATGCGGTGCCTGTCGGTGTTGAGCATCGGATTCTCTACAGATTCCACCTTTCCGGTACGCGCACCTCCGACAGCGTGGCAAACTGCGCACTGCTGATCGAAGATGCTTTTGCCTTGAGCCGCCAGTTGCTGGTCGACCGGAAATGGAAAGGGCGAAGGCTGCACGTGAAGCATGAAGTCGCGGATTCTCTTCAGACTTGATTCCGAATCCGATTTCTTCCAGTCGCGATCTACCCAGCTCAATGGCGTTCCATCTCCGATTGCCGAGCTGATGAGAACCTCTTGCAGCGTCGTGTTCAAGCCATCCCAGTGAAAGGCATACCCCTGGTGGGCGGACAAGTTCCACACGGGCATCATGTCGGAGTTGCCAATAGTGCCGTCGACCGGTTGATTCAACACGCGGTATTTCACCGGATTAAACGGGTCAATGCGGCCATTTCCCCAGCGAGGCAAGTTGCGCATCCAGCCGTATTGGTTGATCGCTCTCTCCTGAAACTGAAGGGTCGCTTTTGTGAAGGGAATAAGCGCAAAGCGATAAGTAAGCTTCTCCACCGGAGAGAGCTGGTAATTGCGTTCGATCTCGGCCATGATCGTTGTCCCGTTGAATCGCGGATCATCCGCACATGCGAACAGGAAGCGGAGATAGTCCTGCGGGCTGGTTGTGTTGCTGGGGCCCGCGGGCACCACGACTGGCTTGTCGGCGGCACTTTTGCGATAGGTGGCCGTATGACAAAAAGCGCAATTGATACCGACTCTGTCGATCCCGACACGTTGCTTTGAAAATCCGACAGGCAGCTCATGCCCCTCCTGGGAAACGATGCCAAGCGATGAATATCCTCCGGGGGCCGGAAGCTTGTCGGGAAAAACGCGGGGAAGCACCAACCATATCCAGTAAGGAACACCGGCGGTGCCTTCGGTACCGATCGAGCCGTAGAGGAAATGTTCTTCGCTGGCGGCGAAGTACGTGGGCGGCGATTGGCGGAAGAACTGCTCGTAAGTCAGTACCGCCGCGAAGATTAAAACCAGCAGAGCCACGCCGAGTAAGCCGGCGTGGACCCGCCGAAAACTCCAGAAAATCCTCTTCGACTCTGCATTCTCCGGGTGTGCCTTCGCCTCGCGCACTGCAAGGGAAAGGAGTGCCGCCTCCGGAAGAAAGAATGCCAGGTCAAACAATCCAAGCTGAATGTAATCCCGATTGAAGATGCCGAAAAACACCACCCCCGCCAGACGCGCGACCACGCTGAGCCATGCCACCGGAAGGTAGCGAAGCGGTCGAAGCGCAGCGGGTACATAAAACGCGCTCAAGAGCAGAAGCAGGAGTGCAGCGAACTGCGGCCACATCAGAGGCGTGGCCAACGGTAATGCGGAGAGCACAAGGATAGGTCCGGGCATTAACAAGGTGGGGATTGCCAAAAGGCAATTGGCAGCGATGCCCACCCACACCACTCGACTGAACCACACTGCATACCTGTTCAATGCGCACGTCCTGTTTCCAGAGATTCGCGGAAGCTACTACAGCGTTTTCAGATACTCAAGCAAGTCCTGTTTCTGGTCGCCAGGCAAATCGGTTCCGAATAGATGTCCGCCGTTTCCGTTTCCGGGAACTGTAGTGTCGTAAGTTGATCCGTTGGCTCGGGCTGCTGCGGTATCGGAGACGAATCCTACTTTATGCTCGTCATAAACGTCGTATCCGCGTGCGAATAATTTCGCCCGCTCCGCGGGCGGATTCAGCAAATCGGCAAGCGTGGGAACCGATCCGTTATGCAGATAAGGGGCGCGAGCCCAAATCCCATCCAAAGGCACGTTTGCATAGCCGTTCGTCTTGGAGAAATGCTGGAAGCGGTGCACGCTCGCTGGAAACAGAAGCGCCTGGCTGGTGGCCAGGGTGTAAGTAAAGGAGTTGAGACGATAAGGGTCAGTTCCCACCGACACAATGTCTTCGACAGTTCCCGTCTTGCTGCCGGTGAAACTGTGGCACCTCGCGCACTGCGCGTCAAAGACCGCTTTCCCGCGAGCGCTTCGGGCGGCATCGATTGAGAAAGGAAATTTGGGTGGAGGCAGTATCAGGATCCAATCGTGAACGCGCTGAATGGCCGCGTAGTCCACGGTGACTGGGGTTACGCCGGCACCCAGCGCTGCACTGAGATTTCGCTCATCCAGAGATGTATTGTTCCCGTCCCAGTGCAGATGCATCCCTTCGCGTGGCTGCTGGTTCCAAAGTGAAGGAAAATCCGCGGCGCCAATGAGTTCCGAGCGCGGCAACTGGGAGAGGTCCCAGTTGAATTGGATGGCTTTGTAGGGATTGAAGGTATCTACGCGCCCCCGCCCCCATTGCGGAAGAGTTGGGTCGGCAAGGAGTGGGCTGATTCGATTCCGTAACGAGAGTGTCTCCAGCTTCGTACGCTGGATCACAAACAAATACAGCAACAGTCGCTGCATGAGGCTTACATGCGTTCCAGACTCCTCTGCCTTGGCAATCACATTACCCGCAGTAAGCCTGTCATCCAGTGAACATGCCTGCTCGAATTGGAAAAAACCTTCGAGGTTGAGCTGATGTGCGGGCATGCCCAGGACGACCTGCTGCGCACTCTCAGTGGATGTCCGCACCGTGCCCGTGTGGCAAGCAGCGCAGTTGACGCCGACCTGATCCAGTCCCAAGCGCCTTCTACGCGATATACCGATCGGAAGTTCGTGTCCGGGTTCAAAGATCAGGCCGAGCGATCGATATCCGCCGGGCAGTTTATCGGGGCAGATTGCGGGAAGCGTCTTGAAAATAAGATACGGCGGGAGCACTCCTCCCACCGGGGTAAGCACGGAGCCTCCCGTTTCGCTGCCGATGGATCCGTATTTGAAATGTTCGCGGATGTCGTCGTAGGCGACCGGGCGGTCGGCAAGGAAATAACCGAGCAGCGCTACAGCAACGACCACCACCGCGAACACAACAGCCAGCAGGAGAATGCGCCTGAAACGAAGCTGATATCGATCGACCGGACTTGAATATACCTGATCGACGAGATCTCCTTCAGCGGTGCGGATGATAGTTTCGTCGCTCATGCCCGAACGTCCTGACCGATCCGCTCATGATCCAAAAAGGGCTCCGGCTTAAAGACTTCCATGATTTTTGCCACCATGGCGGCATGGTCGCCATCGAATCGGCGTTCGTCATAGCAACCCAGGGGATTGGCGATCGCATTGACCAGGCAGCGATTGCAAAAGCTGCATGGGCGGTCAGGCAGGTCCCTGCCTGATCGCAGCACATGGGGCAGATCGCGATTGGCTACCAGTGGCCGCGCCACGGAGACTGCATCCGTATATCCCTCGGTGATCACGCGACGGATGACCCGGGCATCCTGGTATCCACCCGTATTGATAATCGGAACGCTCACGTTTTGCTTCACGGCCTTGCAATGCTCCGAGCTCACTGCTTCGATCGGATGATTCTTTTTGGTGCGCTCCCAGAACGCCGAGAATATCGGGCGAAGCAAGCGGAAATGGAACATCGTGTAGTTGAAATAACCGCGTACTCCGCTGGAAATCATCGTCCCGTACCACCAGTTGAGTTCGTCGGGTGGGAATCCGCCCGGCGGCAGTAGCGGGTGAGGAAAAATGCTGCCGATCGACACATGAATTGCATCCACCCCCGCCTCTTCTGCCCACCTCGCCACTTGAATGCCATCCTTCAGGGTGTTTCCTTTCTTCTCCCATGGATAGAGGGCATTCGCAAAATCCACGGCGTTCAACTTCGCCTGCAAATGAAAGTCGTTTCCGACCTCACCGCGGATCGCCGCAATGATTTCCAACAGAAACGCCGCCCGATTGCGCAGGCTCCCACCGTATTCGTCTTTCCTGTCGTTGATGGCGGAGCTGAGAAACTGCGTGATGAGATAGCCATGCGACGCATGAAGTTCGACGCCATCCAATCCAGCTTCGCGTGCGCGCCTGGCGCCATTGGCAAAGTCCCGGATGGTTTCCCGGATTTGCTTCAGTGTCATCGCCTCACAGAGCAGGCCATGAAATGTGTCCATCTTGCTTGTCGATGAGAGAGCCTTGGTTCTAAAGTTTTCTATCCCGGGATTATCACGCTGCCGACCCGAGTGGCTGAGTTGCATGATGTACTTGCAGTCATGCTTGTGTACTGCTTCGCCGACTGCGCGCCAAAAGGGAACTTTGTCATCTGAATCGATCATTGCGTAATTGGGCATGATGCGCCCGCGCAAGCTCACCGGAACGAAAGAGGAGATGATCGCTCCCACGCCGCCCTTGGCAAACGATTCTTCCCAGTTGATCCGTGTCTGTGTCCCGGTGCCGTCGTAATTGTCAAAGCGTCCGGAGATATTGGACCGAAACAAACGGTTCTTCACTCGCAGATTACGAAATTGCAGCGGTTGAAAGATGACATCGTCTTCCATCGGAAGACCGTCCTTTCTAGAAGGTCTTCATGTATTCAATCAACGCGTGCTTCTGATCGTCCGTCAGGTTCGCACCGAACGTGTGACCGTGGTCCTCGATTAGGTCCGGCGACTGACTGAGCTTCAGCAAATCCGGAACCATCGCCCTCAGGTCGCTGTCGTATTGTCCGTTATTCTCAAGTGCGTGAACGAGCCGCACCAGCCTGTCCGGATTGTCCAGCAGGCGCTTGAGTTCAACGATGACCTCCGGTGCTTGAGTGGCTTTGAACACGTTGATATTGGCCAGCAGGTCCACGGGAGTACCCTGCGGTACACGTATCTCGATGTCCCGTATCTTTAGCACGGAATCGGTTCCCGTGACCCTGATCGATTTTTTGCCCGGCCGCTTTTCAGGCCACAGCAGCTTCTCCGCTGCATCTTCGTATGCGGTCATCCTTCCTTTTACCGATGGGTCGCCGGTATAGGTACCGAGCGCATTGTTTTCAAAGAATGGAGCGGTCGCCCAGATGTTGATCAAGGACGGCGTCCTGTAGTAGCCGCCGTGTTTGATCGGAAACGAAATTGACTCCCCGTCGGCAAATGGATTCCCAACCGTCATCGTTCCAGGCGGAGGCAGTTCCTTGAAGGTACGAGATGAAAAGTTCTGCCATATGTGTCCTTCGATGGGATTTGTGCCCATGGCACGCTCCGCATTGGTTCCAATTGCCCTTCGCGGATCGGAAGAAACCAAAGGATAGCGGTCGTCGTCAGAGAGGAAGTTTTTGTCGAGAAAATCAGGCAACATCACGAGCCGCACCCATGCCGCTTTGGCCGCATCCGAGTGTTTATCCAGCCCGTTTGTCACTTCCGTGGGAACCTTGCTTGAGTGACAGCGTGCACAGTTTTCGGCAAAGGCACGTTTCCCTGTGTCAAGGACTGCAGGAGTGGCCGGTAGATACGCTGTTCCGCCCGGCGCACTTTTCAGCGGATAAGGCTGATTCGCATCGAGGAAGTTCGCGGCATTGGCCATGCGCGCGGACGTGAGCTGCCAGTCCACGCACTCTTTTTGTGCCTTATCGAGATCGAATGGATGCTGTGCAGTTGGAACTTCCGGCATTGGAAGCAGGGGTAGCGGCCGCAGAATTCCGGTGAACGTGTCCTCCAGACTGTATCGATAATCCGGGCAGCTCCCAATGTTGATATACACGCGCAGAGCAGCGCCCGCGGGCCCTATCGAATCCGACCCGTCCTTCAAAATGTGCGGAACGTCTTGCGTAGTCCCGTCATTCATGACCTCTGCATGCTTAGGGCGCGCCGAGAGGATATACCAGATGGAGTTGATCGCATTTGGATTGTTGATAAAGTCCGTGCTTAAGCGACTTGTATCGGAGGTACCCGGCGGCTGGGTGTCATAGACCCAATAGAGAAAGCTATTCTGCGTCAGCCTGCCCTTGAACATCTCTCCTTCGCGGAGGAACTGGTTTCCGAATGCGGGCGCGAGATTGTCCCATTGTGGGTTCTCGGGATCTGCGGGTGGGTTATCCGGATTGAATGCAATGTGGCACAGGCCGCAGGTCAACCCCGTAACATAGGGTGGCTCGATACGAGAGTCACGGTTGAGATATTTCTTAGCATCCCACTTGGTCGGGTCAAAGTCAGGATTGGGAAAGAGGCGGAGCCCCATAATGCCGCTGGAATAGGGATCCTGACAGTGATCGAGCATCAGTCCGTATGCGTCGGGAGCGCTCGCTTTGGTGCAGCCAGGATCGTTGATCACCCCCAGCTTCGCAAAGCGTTGGTCTCTTGGCGTGCCGGTAATGTAGTCCATGAGGTTTACGTCGATCGGCAACTCCATCAAGTTACTCAGCGTCCAGAGTCGTTTCTCGGCCATGCGCCAGAAGCGCGAGTTGCCTCGTGCGTTTTCTGGACTACCGTCCTTTCGCAACGGATCTCCGCCTGTCCACAGGTACCAGGTGCAGGCGCCTGCTTGCTGTTCCGGCGTCAGGTAATAACTGTAGTGTTCCGGAAGTTCGCCTGGGATGCCATCGCATGTGCTGGTGTAGTTTGCGAAGCGCGAATTGGGATCGGGATAATGCTGCGTTTGTTTGGAGGGTGGGCATCCGACACAAAGCAAGCAAATGATCCCAAAGATGCCTGGCAGAATCAACCGGCTAGGTGGACGGCGCTGTTCGTTCAATGTCTTGTGCCTCGTCTCCGTTTTTGCTTCTCAATGCCTCATGCCCCTGATGAGCCCTAGTTCCCTGAATCTGCGAATGAAGAAACCGGGGCCGCAACAAGGGTATGAACAAGAGGAGGACAAAAAGGGGAAAGTGGAAACGTGGAGCGAGTGTCCCAAAATACAATCTCGAAGTCAAGGAGAAAGTTTCCGTTGCAAAGAAGTAATGCTCGCTTCGCAGCGACTGTTTCAGCGAATGTTTGGATCGAGCTTAAGCGACACAAACAATAGCTCTTCACTTGTAGGTCGACAGCATCACGACACCACGAGTCTACGGCGATAAATCCATGGCAAAATTGGGTTTGCGATATTGTGGCCCAGCTAGAGGAGGCTTCGAGCCTGTGCTCATCTCAGACCGAGAGAATGCGCAGCCACACTCCTGCATCCTCCACGCTAAGAGTGCAGCAAGCTCGACGAAATAATTCAACAATAAGAGGCATCGCCGATGATCAATTGGCTGGAGAAGGCATTTAGCGCGCATTACCATATATATTCTTCGTTAATAGCAAAGCAGTACATCGATGCGCCGCCCTTTCAAAAAGGGCCTTTGTATCCAACCATTTTAGACGATTGAGAAAATGGAGAGAGTTCTATCAAGACGTCGTTGCGTAACCTACGGGCATGAAGACGGAGTAAGCAAGAAGAGACACCACGCGGAGTTCGGCAGCCCGCCGCCGGCTCACAAAGTCGAGTAACTAAGAAGCGGCCCGCTGAATTTTGAGCTAATCTCAACTTTCCCTTGCAGCGCAGTCCGCGAGTGGTTATACTTCCCCATCGCTAAGCCCCGCGACTTAGTTTGGGCCAGAGGTGCTGATGGACTCGTTCTACTTCCTCAGAGCCGCGTCGGGGAACAGGTATCCCAGGAGATCAAGAGACTAGCCATCTTTGCGCGGGAGCGCGAATGGAGCGACGGCGGGCCTTGAGGGCTCAACCCTGTCCGCAATGTTCACTTTGGTGGGTGGACATTGCTTGTTCACGGTTGCCGCGATCGGACTTTCCGAGCTCAATGAGGACGCAGATTCAACAAACGCAGTCCCACCCTCATCTCTTACTTCGCTAAAACAGTGAGATCGGTGTCGAGACATCGGAGCTGTTTCCAAAGGAGGTTTGCATGAAGCGTGGAATTGGCGTCCTCGCTCTATTTGCAGTCCTGGCAACGGGAGCTCGGATGGCGGTGACACCAGGCGCTTCGAACAACACAAAGGCCTTCAGTAGCGCAGCTGGACGCGAAGCGATAGTCGCGCACGTGGGGACAACAAGTTGCTCAGAATTCGCAGAACGAACCCGAACAGATGACTCTGCATCACAAGGAGAACTCGCCGCATTGGTCAGCCAATTTCTCCATGGTGCGCCGAACCAAGCACCACCTGCTTCATGGTCGCTCCCTCAAGACATCCATTTCATCGTTGCCACTGTACCGGACCCGTTGCATACGCTTCTGAATCTACAATTAGACAGAAACATCGAGGCGATTCAGCAAGCGGCACAGGATGAGGGATACACATACGATTCTTCCTGGTTGCCCTGGAAAGCACAGGCGCCCGAATTCTCCAGTCGAGCAGATCAGATTGCGGAAGACGAGGAGGATCTCCGCAGAGAACTCTGCCCGGGGATGATTCTCTTTCGTAAGAGTCGGCGTCTGCCGTCGGCAGGGAGTTATGACGACCCTTATAACCATGGCTTGTTCGTATTCCTGGTAGGCGAAAAACCTACTACGGGAATCAACCGAATCCAATGGGACAACGCCCTCACCTGGATTGAGCAGCACGCGAACGAGGATAGTTCAGACCGCGCACTTCGCGTGCTCGGGCCAACATTTTCCGGGTCAGTTCCCTCAATGGCCCGTGCGCTTATCGATCTTGGGAAACAGCCCGGCAACTTTACAAATGTTCTTCTCTATACGGGGACGATTCGCGGCTGCTCCTCGTATCGGTGGCTTAGGGCGGAGTTACGAAATTCGGCGGCCATTCCAATGCGGTTCGCCGACTTCAACCAGAATGACGCCATCCAGGTCGACCGGTATTTCAGGTATCTCAGAAATCAGGGACATTCAGTCTCAGAGGTAGCGCTCCTCTCTGAAGACGAAACAGCATATGGCGGCCTTCCAGATATTCCTTCCACCGGCACCAAAGAGACCAAGCCCGAGATCGCGTGCGAACCTGTATATTCACCGGATAATGCGCCCTTGCATCTCTATTATCCGCGAGATATATCCGCGCTTCGATCCGCATATCAGGAGCAATCCATCTTCGCTTCGCCAACAGCGGAAAGCTCCAACACGGCCCGCGTAGTTCTCCAGCCGGAAGCACACGAATCCACGCACAGCAACACCGACACGGTTCCAACCTTTAGTGGAGCAAATTCAGCACTTGCGCAGGAAGCACAGATGTATGGGATTGTTGATTCTCTCAGAACGCACGGGATTCGGTTTGTCGTCCTTCGCAGCACAAGCACTCTGGACTATCTTTTTCTTGCCCGATTTCTGCATCACGCTTACCCAGATGCCTTCATTGTGACCACAGGCCCGGATATCCTTTTCGGGCGCGAGATAGACTCTACCGAATTTCGTGGCGTCGAGGCACTTACTGTCTACCCGCTCCTGCCACGCGGTCAGGATTGGACCAGAGCTTCAGGCTATGCGGCTCGACACGCGCACCGGGTCTTCGCCAGCGACACGATGGAAGGCTCCTACCTCGCCGCGAGGTTCCTAATTACAGATCCGCCCGCCGATAGCGCGGAGCCATCGCCATATGTTCACCCAGGCAAGGCAGATATTTCAGACTACTGGTCGCCATTCTGGGAATCCAGATCAAACAGCGGAGCCAGTCCGTCGACCTGGTTAACAGTTGTTGGGCGTGATGGATATTGGCCCGTGGCGATTTTGAACGAATCGACACCTTTAGATTCTCCGCAGCCAACTTCGACGATTGCAACTGTATTTCCTGCAATCGAATCTGGGCACGACGCCACGACGAGCAATCGGGGGCTATGGAGATTCTCGCTATCTCCCGCCTGGAAACTCTGCTGCACTCTCGCGGTGCTTGGATTCTGCTTCCATTTCTACGGGAGCCTTTTTGGGCGACGCCGCGAGAACGAGAGCATGTTCATTCAGTTCGTACCGCTTAAAGGGAACCGTCAGTTCTTCCTTATCGGAGTCGGATGGGCGTGCGTTGGCTCGATAGCCATTCTCATGTTCCTTTGCTCAGACGGTATCGGCCCCTATCTAGAGGAGGAGAACTATTTCTGGATTTCGGTGCTCTACGTCTTTGCGTGGTTGACAGTTGCCGGCGTGGTACTGGACATGGGAATCCGATCCGCAGGCGAGCCTGACTCACTGCGACCGAGCGCGCTAAGGGCGTGGGCGAAACGGCTATTCGCCGCTAACCGCGACGGGAAATCAGCACTCCTTCCCGCGCTTCGCGCATATGCGTGGATCGCACTTCCATTGCTCCTTCTGGCGGCAGCTTATTGGGCTGGGATGAAAATCTTCGATCCGTTCAACCTCCATTCCAAAGGAGTTCCAAGCGCATATCGTGCTGTTCATTTGACCAACGGGGTCTCGCCAATGGTCTCCTTGTTGCTTCTTCTGTGTGGTTTCTATTGGTGGTTCTGGCATACGCTCTGCGGCTTGGCATTGCTCGGCGAGGGACGGCCGATTCTCCCTCGCCGAAAGAAAATTGCCGTGTCTTTCGCGCGTTTGAGTGATGAGATGGCAAGAGGCATAGAGTCCCTTGCCATCCCGCTCCCAAGCGTTCATGTGAGCGCGGGATTTGTGTATCTTATCCCTATCGCTGTCCTTGCGCTCCCTCTCTACGCTCAGAGGCGTCACGGCCTGGAGAGCTTCGAGGTCATGCTACACACCCTTGAGAACGGCGCTTTCAATATGACTTTGCAGGTCCTGTTCGGGATTGCGTTGTATCTGTTGATTCTCGAGTGCACCCAGTTCCTGGGTACCTGGCTCGCTCTCAAGCGGTTGTTGCTTGCACTGGACCGCACCCCTTTGCGGCGCACCTTTTCAGCCCTGCAAGGCCTCTCAATGCGCTCGCTGTGGAGTTTGAGCGGGACGTCATCACGGGCTCGATATACAGTCTTTTCGCACCAACTGGAGTCGCTCTTCCACCTTCGCAATGTTCTCCATTCTTTCAGCAATCGCGCACATGGAGACGATCTGATTTTTGCTTCTATCGATGACGCTTGTGATCGAGGTAAGGAGTTTGTTGAGAAGCGCTCAGCGAATGCCGACCTGGCCATGATCAATGACCGCGACGGGCGGGAGATTCGCGAAGTCTTTTGTCAATGCACCGAGCACATCATGACTGATCTGATCCTTCATGAATGGTCGAACGAGACACTTAGCCTCGATTTGGCCGAGGGCGGCGGGAAAACGGGCGCAAATGCAACGTTGCCGCTGAGCGATGACGAGGTTCTTCGTCATGCCGAGGAATTTGTCTGCCTGATCTATGTGGGCTATTTACAGAACCTTCTGGCTCGCATGCGAACGATGGTGCTCTCAATTCTCGGAGTCTTCGCTGGGCTCGCGTTTTCACTGGGGTTCTATCCCTATACACCGAGGCCAACGATCGCCATCGCGTTGTTCATACTGCTGCTGGTTTTGGCATCCGTCGTTGCGGTGGTGTATGCCGGGCTTTCGCGCGACGCGACCCTAAGCTATATCACTAATACCGAGCCAGGCGAAATTGGACTCGACTTCTGGCTCAGATTTGCGAGTTTCATCGGGGTTCCGTTTGTAGGACTGCTCGTTGCTGAATTTCCCGCGATCACTGAGTTTGTCACCTCATGGATTGAGCCTGGCCTGAACGCGGCAAAATAAGCGCATTCTCTCTTCAAGTCCATCGCCGCCGACTTACGGTTCTTCCGGCTCCAGCTAATCGGCCTCTTCTCTATAAAATGCGCTCTCTTCTAACCGCCGTCAAACGCAGAAACTCAGTTTTTGCGGTCCGGCCCCGGTTGTTGATCGGAGTCCTTCTCCTTCTCAGTAAGTTTGTCGAGCGTTGACTGCATCTGCTGCACCCACCCAGCCGTTTCATGCTCAAGGGCCTTTTCTGTCTGGTCAACCAACACATCGATATTCTTCTGACGCGTTTTCTCCCAGGGCGTCAGCCCTTTCCACCAGCATTGGATGTTGCGCAGATTCGTCAGGGCGATATTATATTGGACCAGCGAATTCTCCACCTGGTCGATCTCCAGCTTGTTGGTAAATGCAGTGGCCAGTGCGGTCGTGAGTGCAACCCACACTTCAAATTTGATGGCGGCCAAAAAGGTGCCCAAACCGCCGACGATCAGAATCCATAGCTGCAGCTGTTTCAGCTGCCGATATAAGGTCCCGGTCTTGCTGACAAAATAGCTTATTTGATCTTCGACGCGGTCGTGCAAGTATGCTTCCGGACTGAGGTTTTTCAACCGCGCCGGGTCCACGATAATCCGGTGCGGAAGACTGCTTCTGTTCACTTCACTTTGCGCAAGGCTGGTGCTGATATCTTTGATGTTTCCCGCGAGCCGCAACGGAGCTGAGATCTGAAGGCATTGCTCCTCGCTATACAACCCCGAACGGGTCCGGTAGCGAAAGATCTCCCTCTTTATTGACTCCGCTGCTGCGCGGAACAATAGCCATTTGTTGCCCTCGCGAAAACGCGCATTGAAGGCCCCCAGCATTGAAATGAGGATCGGAATCACAATCAGCAGGATATGCAATATGCCATGCACATTGAGATTCTGAATCCGCCAGAAGCCAATTTGTTCCGGAAGCACGCTTCCGGAAATCGCGATAGCCAGCAAAGTCGCGACCACAGTTAACGACAGGATTCCAATCTCAGTGCCTCGGAACAGGTTCTGCTTTTCGACGGCGGCAAGATCCAAGTCGTCGAATCGGCTCCAGGCATCTGCAAGCACATCCCCGGGCTGCTGAATAGGGCCGAGAAGTATTCGTTTTAGATCGTCGGTGTTCCCGTCGAGCGGAAGAGGCGCGATTGTGGCGATTTCCAAAATTTCGCGGAGGGCGGGATCCGTGATCTGCGTGGGCTGGGCCCCTGGAGCCGGCGACGCCATTGCCGTCAGAATCGTGTCGCCAAGTCCCCCGACGCCTTGCAGTATAAATAGCGGCCAACCACGCCGCGCGCAACGAAGGGCAGTAACCTTGTCCGAATCGCTTCCGCCCACCAGCAGCGCAGCTACGGGCCTCAGTCCATCTTGCCGACCCTTGGCCAGCTCGGCAGTCAAAAGAAAACTCGATTTTACGGGGTCGACCCACTCTTGGGGCAAACGCATGACGATGGGATGATTGGCATCTGGAGTGCCTTCATCCGGTAAAAGGATACCCAGGAGAGCAGGCGGCTGATCCAACTGTTCGGCCGCTTGTCCCATGAGACCAGTTATGCCATCACTCCTGCCGTTGTCGACCACGAGCGCATTTGCAAGCAGAGCAATTGGCGCCACTGCACGCTCGAATACGGAGCGGACCTGAGCCGAAAAAGCCCCATCGACCTCGCCGAACAGCAAGAGGATCACGTCCGGTTGTAGCGTGAGCTTGGCTGCCGCGCTTTCGAAATTGTCGGTTGCCGCAATTTCAATCGTACCGGTGGTATTCATGGAGTCTCGCAGATGTGCGACAGGTTAGCACGAAGAGGCAGGAACTCGGAAGGTGATTGTCACGGTTCGTACTTGCAGCCTTCAGTTTGGATATAAAGATCGTCCTTTGTGAGCAAGCTTAGCAGGACACGTGCGGGCATCCGACTCTCCAGACGCTGGGACCTTAGCAGAGTAAACTTTCCGTTTCTGTCGACAACTCTTCGCGCATCTATTCGCACTCCCGGCTCAACCTAGACGGTCAAAACATCATCTAACAAAGGAACACCTTTCTTTTTTGCGTATCGCCCAAACTCCTCAGTTAGATCCCCCGCTCCGCGGGGCTTTCCTTCCCAGACACGCACGGCAGAAACCGGGTGTTCAAGATCGTTACCCAGAGCGATTGCTTCCTCAATGATCGAATGGTTCGTCTTGACGTAGGCTCCGTCCTCGGGCTCCGGCTCGAGGACAACCAAATCACCTCGCGCGTCCGCTTCCTCTATCGCCTTATCGAACAGAGACCCCCAATCGCCGGGCCGGTCGATCACAGAGGTCAATCGAAACTTTGCCGCGCTGAATGGTAATACGATTCTGCGTCGCAGCCCCAAACGACCAGCCTCTTCGAGCGCCAAAAGATCCGCCCCGCAGGCGGCTGAACAGACCAAAGCAATCGAGCCTTGAGAGATGAACATGGTATAGAGGGTCTTGCGCACACGTTTGATGTTCTCCTGTTCAGGTGAAAATCGACTCTCCTCCACATCAACGGCATCGACGCGTCTTCCGGCTAGGGCTATGATCATTCCGTATCCATCGCTGTGAACCCTACAGTCTCGCACGGCGGAGCGTCACCGCGGGAGACTTGCCCCCGAAGATTCCAATTGTTCCTTCATCTGATCCTTGGAAGAAACTGGTTCCTCGAATATCTATACCTTCCAGAAAAGGCAGCGACCGGGTCTACATTGACTACCGGCAATCGGTGCAATGTACCAATCTGGATTATCCCTTACGGCCAGATTTCTTCTTTGCCGCTTTCTTGGTCTTGACCACGCTCTTTGCCCTTCTAACCAGCTTGCTTCGCTTCTTGGAAGGTGACTTCGAACCCGAACTTGCTGCACTTAGTAGGGGAATCAATTTGCTCGCGACCGGGGATCCGAGCCCGGTGCAAGCGTCCCACCCTGGTCCGGCCGCAAATGCGCCGTTATTACCGGATTGGATGTCATTAAACGAAACGGCCGCCTTGGCTGCATAGATCGCCGGCTGGATGAAGCCAACTGGAGTCCCGAGTTGCTGATTAGCGACCGCGACCAGGCCGGCCCACAGTGGAGCCACAGCGCTGGTGCCGCCGATTACCGATGTCTGGCCGTCGACGCGAATCGTATATCCGGTAGTTGGATCGGCATCGCCTGCCACATCAGGCACGCCACGTCCTCCACCGCCTCCGCCTGGTTTCGGAACATTTGCATTAGCCTGCCATGGAGGCAGGGCGAATACATTGCTGACTCCGCCGCCTGTTGCGCCTTCCTGGTTTGCCAGTTCGTTCCACACAACTTCTGAGACGATCGTCTCTCCGTTAGCATTGAGCTTTGTACCCCCGCAGGCCAGCACGTGAGGACTTGATGCTGGAAAGTCGACATTGTTGCCGGTTCCTCCATCCGTCGACCCGTCATCTCCCGCCGCGGCTGTTATGGTAATGCCGAGCGCTGCGGCCGACTGGCAAGCCGCGTCCAACGCTGTCAGCGACTGTTGCGTCCAGGTCGATTCCGGCCCTCCCCAGCTGATCGAAATCACGCTCGGCTTGTTCGTCGTGTCGTGCACAGCGGTTGTGATCGCATCGATAAACCCCTGGTCTGTATTGGGCGCGAAATACACAGCAACCTTAGCTCCCGGCGCTACCGAGGCGGCCACCTCAATATCCAACATCACCTCTCCGTCGGAGCTGCTGGCCTTCGATGGCGCATTTTTCCCTCCGTCGACGAGGACGGCCGTGATAGCAGGTGTGGCGAGCCCGAGCGTTTTAAAGTATGCGGCGAGATCGGTCTGCCGGTACCCTCCGCCAAGTTCGATGATCCCGATCGTTTGTCCAACTCCGCTCGCATTTGCGGGCCATTTGTAGGCCTGCGCGACGTGGGGAGGGGTATAGCTTGAAGGCGCCGCGGACTTATTTTTGTGCACCCGGAAGTGCGGTCTTGCTTGAGGCCGATTGTCCAACCCCAACACAGCCTCGACAACGTCTGTCATTGACGACGGAAGGTGAATTCCGCCCTCACGCACTCGGTATACTGTGCCATCGATCGAGGTCTGCTTCAGTTCCACACCAAACGCCTTTTGAATGTCCGCGACCGTACCGGTCAGCTGGACCGTCCGACGAACCGCCGAGGTCGGATCGGCTTCAACCTTGAGGTTGAATTGTCGAGCAAATGCACGAACAATCTTCAGCGCATCAGCGTCAGCGGAATGGCTCTTCTTGAATTCAGCGGGGGTTACGCGAGCTGGTCCACTGCTCCTGCCGCCGCGCCGGTTGATCTTCAGCGGTGTTTTGCGTTTCACGATGATCGATACCGTCACCTTCGACTTTGCCGGAGCCGCCTTCATCCGAACCGCTGTGGGAGGGGCAGCCTTTTCGCTTCCAGGCAGAAGCACTCTTGGTTCTTCGCCGAACTTTGGAAGCTTAGAAGAAATCGATTTGGAGCGAGTGGATTTTGCCATAATCGACCACTTTCTAGTCCTGGCCTCGCGGCTTGAGACATTGGCCAGATGACTCTGAATGATGCCTGAATACCAGGCGCAAGCAGGTAAGGAACCCACCAGGTGCGATTCTTACAATCCCGAACCTATTCCTTTTCGCCTGCCCTCGGCGAACCATTGCACACGTGAAACCTGGCCTCTTCATAATTCAAGGGCAGCGCAGTTAGAAGAGACTGTGTCAACGCCACGACGTTAACGCTTTTGGCACTCTAACGCAACAAGATTATTTGTTGCGACCGGGATGGCAAGCGCGATAGACTTGGCCCTCGCAGATCCATTTGGGCCGCTAGTTCAACCAGCCAGGCAGGAGGGTACCCTTCATGAGCAAGAAAATTATCTTGTGTGCCGATGGCACCTGGAATACGCCTCACGGACCCGCTGAGTACCCGAACGACACAAATGTCCGCAAAATATATATGCTCTTGGCGGATGATCCCGCGCAGTTGAAATATTACGACAGTGGCGTGGGGACAGATGGTAGCCCATTTGAACACTTTTTTGGTGGCACGATGGGAGAAGGCCTCTTTCAGAAGGTTCAAGACGGCTATGAGTTTCTCTCTTATGTTTGGGATCCTGGGGATGAGATCTTCATCTTCGGTTTTAGCCGGGGAGCATACACGGCACGCAGTCTTGGTGGGATGATCGCTCTGTTCGGTGTTCCAAACAAGAACCTTGACAATCAAACCGTTCGCAGCATTTTTTGCGCATACCGTTTGACAGACCATGCGCAGCGTTTAGCAGCCAAAGCGTCCCTGGCCGCGCAATATGGTCTGATCGATGTTCGTGTTCGAATGGTCGGCGTGTGGGACACGGTGGGGGCGCTTGGAATACCAGGACACCTCTTCGGTAACTTCGATCAGGCAAAGTATGGATTCCTTGATACGACTTTGAATCCATGCATCCAAAATGCGTACCATGCAATTTCGATTGATGAACGGCGGGCCTCCTTTTTGCCGACCCTCTGGACGGGGCCAGACGGCGCACCCCGTGCCAACGACTCGCAACTACAGCAGGTGTGGTTTCCCGGCGTGCATTGCGATGTTGGCGGCAGTTACACCGAAAACCAGCTGTCGAACATCACTCTCAGATGGATGGTGGACAATGCTAAAGCCTGCGGTCTTGTGTTTGACGAAGCCGCCCTCGCCACTTGTCTCCACCCCAAGCCATTCAACCCCCTCGGGCCGGCCCACGACGAATGGAAGCTGATTCCGTGGGGGGTACCGCAACACCGCACGGTGCCGGCTAACGCGGTCATGGCGAATACAGTCAAGCTGCGACTCGCGGGGGTGCCAGAGTATCGGCCAGTGAATCTTGCGGGGCAATCTGCGGATAGTTACGAACAGTTCAAGGTGATTCCAGACGACGAACTTTGATAACAGTCTTCAGAATGTTCCGAAGAAGGCTGACTTGGCAGACCTCCCTGATGCCTGCCACACTTTCATGATCTCGTAAACGATCGTGGTTCCGTAGGTCACAGCGATCCATACCAGGACTGCCTCGATCGGCAGTCCTGCCCATGCCCCTATAGAGATTCCCATCATCTCCTTCTCTTGGTATCCCCACCATTGATAGGGCACGGCTAGCGTGGCTTCCCAGAACAGGCTGATGAGCAGGATCATGAATATCGTCAGACTAAACGCGCGCCAGTTGATGAATCGTCGTGCCGTTGGAAAAAGGCTCGCCGAGGGGACCATGCCGCCGATGACAAGCAGAGTAAAGTAACCCGGGAAACCATCAGGAAAGGGCGAAAACTGCTTCTTATAGATAATCGCAATCGCAATCAACGCCAAACCGATAATCAACGAAGCTGGGTGAAACTTGAGAAGCCGGTCAATTTGCCTCTCCGCATCGTTGCAATCTGTCAAATTGTATTCTGCGAGCCAGTATTCATCGAGCCAGACATAGAGAAGAAGGACGGCAAGAAAACCCGTGAAGTAAAAGATGTATTCTTCCACTGGCACTCCGCCGCCAATAGCCGGCGCGCCAATCCCCACCGTTGCTCCAGGGTTCTTGAATTCAAAAAACCTGTGGGCGAAGAAAAAATCCAGCCCAAAGCCGATCGGCACCAGAATCCAGAGCGTTCGCCAGAATGCGCGTTTGGGTATCCGCACCTGTTCACGTGGAAGGAACCAACCGCCGATCACCAGAATCGGGATGATGAACAACAATAAGCTCCAGCTATAACCGAACGGCGTGGGATTGGAACTGGAGAGAAGTATGGTCGCCGGATCGCGCACGGTGTGTAATGTGATTCCAACTGGAATGGCAACAATCGCGAGCATGGCTGCAACGATCCATGCGCTTGTCCTCGAGTTCGGGGAATCGCCATGCATTAGTTGAAACCTCCGCCAAAATCTCGCCACGAATCGCAAATTTGACTTCGCGAATTCTGGTAGCCTCGCAAGCCTGAAGCTGGATGGGCGTTTGCGAGTTAGCTACCATCGCCCGGAAACAGATGTCAAAGCTTATACGGACTGTGTTGATGCATCACCGCCTTCAAACAACTCTGCCTCTGCCTGGCGGCGACGGAGCAGACCAGCGACAACGACGCCGCCAGCGTGGTCCCACATATCGAATTGGGCCGCGGCATTTGTAAAATCACCTGCATTCAAGTCACGAAGCATCGTCGATCCTCTAAATGCTCCGGCCCCCAGGTTGAACACGAAATCGACAAGCGCATCAAACTCTTCCTGTGTGAGCGTGACCGCAACCAGGTTGTTAACACAGTCGGCCGCGCTGCTCACGTCTTTTGCCAGCAAAGTTTGCGCCTCGTCACTGGTGATGGTCAGGCCTGCCGTGACATCGGGTCCAGTATGACCGTAACCGATTGTCCAGACACCGACTTGATCCTGATATGCGGTGAGGCGCAACCCTTCAAACTGTTCGGTCAAAGACAGGCCCTTCGTACTGTACGTGAGGTTATTCACGCCCATAAGCCGTATTCCTCCGTGCAATTCGGTGAACCGCAATTGATCGAGATATTAGCACAATGCGAATCGGATCCCTGAGTGGCATCTCGACTGCACTCCAACGATGACAAGGGAGTCGCGAAGAACATATCTAACACTCTGCCGATTGGATCTGCAGCCTTTCGATAGCCTGATCGGTTCCCCGGCATTCTTGCGTTGACGTACTATGCACCGATTGAGGGTATATCAAAGTCTCTGATTGAACTGCGGCGAGTTGCAAGCGTAAACTTTTGGCGCAGTAGTGGTTTTTCCCGGACGATTGTCATTTCTTCGATGACTTGCGTCCGTACGCCGGGAGGTTTAAGCTGCGTTCCATTTTCATCAATTACCGGAGAAACGATTCGGAAGGCGAGGCAGGCCGTCTGTTCGATGACCTGACGTCGAATTTCAGAGATAAGTCGGTATTTATGGATGTGGCTGCGATTGAACCGGGACGTGACTTCAGGAAGGCGATCGACCAGAGCGTGGCTAATTGCAACGCCCTTCTGGCAATGATTGGGCTGGACTGGTTGGAAGCAAAGGATGCCACGGGAGGACGCCGTCTCGATGACCCAAACGACTTTGTCCGGATTGAGCTGGCTTCGGCACTCAGGCGTGACATCCCTGTGATTCCTGTGCTGGTGCGGGGGGCGAAGATGCCGCGTGTAGAGCAACTGCCCGACGACTTGAAAGAACTGGCTTACAGGAATGCTGTCGAACTAACTCATCCGCGTTGGAAGTCGGATGTCCAGGTACTGATCCGGGCTCTGCAGCCATTTATGGACGAACCTTCCATAAGTGGCGCCGAAGGAGAGAATCACCCGGAAAAGCCAAGGGACGCACTGCCCGTGACACAGGTGTCAGGGGGCGAAAGAAATTTCGCGGCGGCTATCCCCACCATTGACACGCAAGCGATGGAGCGTATTAGCAAGGAACTGGCGGCATACATCGGGCCAATCGCAGAGGTTGTCGTGAAGCGGGCGGCGAAACGGTGCTCTTCGACAAGGGATCTTTGCGACACGGTTGCGCGGGAGATCGAATTCGAGTCAGACCGCGTAAGGTTTTTGAGATCGTGCCAGAACTAGAACTGGTTGCATAAATGGAGTTTTGAAAGGGCACGGCTTCAGCCGTGCCGTCAGAGACGCATAGAATCCGGGGCTTTAGCCCCTGAGGGAAGCTCCCTCGCTCGTCGAGCAACATTTATGCAACCAGTTCTAGGGCCAGCCTTACTTACTCCTCCTCAAACATCTTGAGAGCCTTGGCCAGGCTGAGCTGCATCCGGTTGAACGAGGCCGCTACCGTCGCAATCTCGTCTCGTCCTTCGATCTTGACTGGAGACACATTTTTCTCGCCGCGGCTAATGCGATCGGCAGTATCCGAGACGATCCTCAGCGGTCGAATGACGAACCAGTAGACGCCCGCATCCAGCGCCATAAGGGCCACCAGCATCGTCAGCGCCAGGAAGAGCAGCAGCTGGTGGTACGCGCGCTCGGCATTGGCCAACGGTACCGACAGTGGCACTGAGACGATTTGCGCCCCTACGATTGCATCTTCTTTCCACCCAAAGCCATTGGCCGGACCGTAGACTGCAATCATCGCATTAGACGCCGCCGCGGGCGTGCTGTGGCACTCCAGGCAATCCTTCGTCGCCTTGATCGGATTGGCTAGATAGAGCGCAGGCCCCATCGGCGTGTTTCGCTGACCCGACTTTTCGCGCTGGTCCCGATGGTCGCGCAGCCAGTCGATGATGTCGACCTCCCAGCCCGTGGCGCGATCTTCAGGATTCGTCGGATTAAGTGCGGCTTCCTTATACGTGTAGTCGGGGTATTCATTGCGCAGTTTCGCGAAGGTCGTTGTCGCTCCGTAGAAAGGAATTGTTTCGGGGAGGAAGCGTACGCGGTGCCTTGGATTCGCCTGGAGAAGGGGAGAAACTTCGTCGGAAATGTAATCGCGCACCGATCGGGCGTTGGCCATCATCAGCCGTTCTTGCCCCTGCACTTCGTCCCGCGCGTTCTCGATCAGATAGGATCTAGCGATCTGAGAGATCAATAGCCCGCCAGTTCCAAAGACAACCAGAAAGATCAGATTGAACTTGGCCAGAAGTTTCATATTTGCCTTTTCAATCCGTCTTTGGACGGATTCGGAGAAGATGAGTGTCGCGCACAGTTATAGCACCCTGTGAGGAGAATGGGACAGTGGATTTCATCAGGTGACAACGGTGTCGCTTACCAGAAAGCCACGTGACTGGATTTAGCCAAAAGTGAACCAAGCACCGTGGAAATTCGAGTATTTGTCTCTCAGGGGCGAAGTACGAACACGGTGAGTTGTCGGCACTTTTTACGTTGGTGGCCACCATTCGCCTTCGGCTTTACTTTGCAGGCTGCCCAAAGCGAAAAGCCCGGGGTGGTACCGGCAGCTCAATGAAAGATACTCTGGCCGCGAGCGTGACAACTGAGGGAAGACGCTCACGGCGCGTTCGATATGCGTTCAAATTGCGACTTGCGGCTGTTCGGACCGCGATCAGAATATGCATTGTGGACCATGACGCTCAACTGGTTTCCGAGGGGGACAATCGTTACTTGCGCCACCCGGCTAGAATCCGTCGCGTCGCCGCTGGCCGGCAACTTGGCGAAGTCCCATATCGCCACCGCCTTGTCTCCTCCGACTACAGATGCCACCTGCGTTCCCCAGTCGCATTTATGGCAGAGTCCCCAACCGTGAATCCTGATCGCGCCATTCTCGATAGAAACTTTCAACCTGGCAAGTTCATTCTGTTTCTTGGGCGGTGAGGGATCTTCCGATGTTCCAGTCATCGCGTTCGCTCCGTCGATCACCCATGTGCCGACCAACTGACTGGCCCAATCAGGGGCCGCAGAGCCGCTCGCCGTGCTCGCCGCCTGACCCTGAGTCGCAACCGGGGCGGTTGCGATGGGCGTCGGCGTCGTGCCGTCAGTATGGTGCAGCATGAGGTACGCACCAACACCAATGGCTACAATCAACACGGCCAGGGCGCCTGCAATCAGCGGCATCTTCGCGGTCTTGGCCGGCGCCATTGGATCAGCCGGAGCATTTGCTGGAGGCAGTTGCACCGGCACGGTTGCATGGACCGGTTCGGTACTCGCGGCACTCGACGACGCGACATATTGCGACAGCGCTTTGGTGAGCAGTTGGACATCTGAGTTCCATCGAGTGTGCGTGATCTCGACACTGTTGCGATATGCCAGGTCCTTCAGGTTGTCAGGCAACAGGTCCGGAATTGGCATCTTCGCCTCATGCACGAGCACCGGAATGACCGCTATATTACGTCCCAGTGCCGACGCGACTTCCAAGCGCACGAAATCGTTCACATCATCCAGGCGGCGCTGGCCAGAGCCGTTCGTGATGGTCGCCCATCCGGGACCAATCATCGCCAGGAGGACTCCACAGGTAGCCACGTTCTCATCGATGGCCTTGCGGAAATCAATTCCCGGATTGATGCCCGCGACGTCCATGAAAACCGAACCTTCGCCGAAGGTTCTCACCAGGTCGTCGAACAGCCGACCTGCTTCGCCTTCCGTATCATCCCTGCGATAGCTGATAAAGATCGCGCGATTCACCCAACCCCCGTCTTACCTTCAAAATCAAGGCAGTCCTATACCGAAGCCAGAATAGGCGCAATTCCTTCATTCGACAACATGGAAGTGCATCCTCCGTGGACCTCACTTCAGAGTTCGCGATTTGCACTGAACTTCGAGAGCGCGACGTTTCATTCTGAATCCCTCGTGGCCGGCCTTCGGGGTGACAATCTCACCGGCTCGAACAGGTTTTCCGGTAGGCACTCGTTCCAAAGTAGGTATTCCATTCCTTTGGAGTGAGGTCGCGATTCGCGATACGACATGCGCGATTGACCCAGTCTTCGAAATCCAAGTTCCATAAAATGACGGAATCATCCTCGCCGACAGAAGCCAACGTTCCTTTTCCCGGCTCAAAAGCAATCGAATTGACGGCCGCTGGTTGCACGCCAAGAGTGCCGATCTGTTCGTGAGTCTGCACATCCCAAAGGCGAATATCACCGTCCACGCCGGCGGAAACCAGGACTTTTCCGTCGGGTCTGAACGCGACACTCGAAACAGCCTGGGTGTGACCGTAGAGCACCGGCGGAAGTGGCTGCCAGTCTTTCACATTCCAGAGAGTCACTGAATGACCCTGCGTACTCGTGGCCAGCATGGTGCCGTCCGAATTGAAGCTCACGCCAGCGGGTATCACTTCCAGGCTCTCGCCTTGAGCGGGAGTACCCAGCGTTTTGATGAGTTGGCCTTGATGGCCATTCTTCCAAAGCGAGACCACGAGATTGTTCCCGGCAGAAGCCAGTGAATCTCCGTCTGGGCTGAAGGCGAGCGCCCAAATGCGGTCTTTCTGCGCCGTAACAGGCGGCCCAAGTTGCTTTCGGGTAGCGAGATCCCAAAAGACCAGTTCTGCGTCTCCACCAGCAACGACGGTCCTTGCATCGGGACTGCAAGCCAGGCTCCAGACCGGAGATCGAAGCGCCTTTACGGGCGGCCCTAAAGCCGTGCGAGAGGAAACATCCCAGAAAATGACCGTCCCATCCATGCTTCCGGAGACCAGGATCTTGCCGTCGGGCGAAAAGGACAAGCTGCTCACCTGGCGTTCTTGACCAGAGAGCGGCGGGCCGCTCTGTTCGCCACTGGAACCATCCCTCAGAACGACGTCACCAAATTCGCCGCCCGACGCGAGCACACGACCGTCGGGACTAAATGCAACGTTCGATGACCCGCTTCCAACCGCCTTGATGCGATGGCCCAACGGCGGGTCCTCGTTCAAGTCCAGAAGGATGACTCGCTCCTTGTCGAGGGCCAGCGCTTTCAGATCGCCATTGGGACTCAAGAAAATGGAAGAGACGGACGCGCCAAAGCCTTTGATCAAGGTAGCTGACGGTTTCAAATTCTCCAGGTCCCATTGAATGATGGTTCCGTCAAGACTTCCCGAGAGCAGGCTTTCTCCTTCGCGCGTAAAGAGCAGACTGGACACGGTCTGAGAATGACCGGCGAGTGTGCCGATGGATTTTCGCTTTGCTACATCCCAAAGAATGATCGATTTATCTTCCGACCCGGTGGCCACCATGCTGCCGTCGGGGCTGAATGCAAGTGAAGAGACGTTCTTGCGATGGCCGGTGATAGGCTTCGTGATCGCCCGATGCGCGCGAAGGTCATAGAAGACGAGATCCCCATATTGCGCAACCGCGAGGAGAGAATCGTCTGGGCTGAATGCGAAGTTGGCCCCCGAGATAGGATCTCCGACTAACCGATGAGTGGCAAGATTCCACAAGAACACCACAGACGGTCGGCCGCCATAAGCTTCGGTACTTGCGGCTAGCAGATTCCCTTTCGATGAGAAGGCGACGTGGACAAAGTCTTCGTTCGCACGGAACGGCGCGCCCACGGGCTGGTGGGATTTCGTGTCCCAGACCACGACCGATCCGCTTGAAGCAGAGGCGAATTGAGAACCATCCGGATTGAACGCCACGCCGACGAGTCCCTTGGGGCACGGAATTGGTTGACCGATTCGATGATGGCTGGCGGCGTTCCACAACACGATGCGGTCATCCCAGCCGGCAGATAGGATAGATTGACCATCGGGACTGAAGACCGCTTTCGTTACGGCATCCGTATGGCCCCATAAAAACGTTTCGGCCTTCGGCACGCGCTGAATCGCTGTAAGCAAGGACCGTTTGGATTCGACCGTATCTGCAATCCTGCCCGATTCGACGCTCAGAAGCATGGCAAGCGACCGGTCATCCACGTGCGATATGGCCTCTGAAGCCAGCGCTCGCGACGCGGCGATCTTCTGGCGTTCATGCGCCAGTTTCACGCCGATTGCGGCGGTAAGTCCGAGGAGCACAATGAATAGAGCTGCGGCCCATGCAATGCGTTCCGTCCTGCGATGGAGTCGAATATCTTCCCCGTCCAAATCATCCTTCGCTCGGCCCATCATTGGCGCGGCGACATCCAGGAGCGGGTCCCTGTAAGCAGGATCCGAGTCCGCATATTGGTTCGCTGCTTTCGCCCCGCGGAAATCGGCATACAACGGTTCAGAGGGTTCCAACCGCACCGTGCTAGCGTATCGTTGACTGCAGGAAAGTCCTGCATCCGGAGATGTTCAATGCCAACGACCACTTTGTCGGCTGCAGACCAACCCCTTTATGACATCGTGAACGGACCCGCATCCGAGACGATCACGGACGTGATCGCCCGCATGAAATCCATTGACGGACTTCTCGAAGCGAATGATGGACTCAAGTGGTTCAACCGGCTCTATCTCATGGTCACCGATCAGGTCGATCTCAATCCTCCCGGCGGAGCGTGGCAGAGCCCGGTCTGGCTTACTCGCCTGGATGTCATCTTCGCCGGCTTTTACTTCGAAGCTGTCGCAGATTTCCTGGGCGGAACCTCCGTGCCCTCGGCATGGAGCGCACTCTTTGAGGCACGCCACAGCGAAGGTGTTGATCGCATCCAGTTTGCATTGGCAGGGATGAACGCACATATTAACCACGACCTCGCCCTGGCACTGCTGGCCACCGACGCCGAATTGAATGTGATTCCTGCTCCGGGTGGTCCCGAATTCGCCGACTACCAGTCGGTCAACGCTCTGCTCAATTCCGTTATGCCTTCCGCACTGACCATGCTGGCCACGGATACTCTTGGAGTCATTGCACAGGACACCGGCAAGGTGGGTCGACTCCTCGCTTTTTGGGATATCTGCAGCGCACGTAACCTCGCCTGGGATTTTGCCGACCACTTGCGCGGTCTCGCAGGGCCGTCTCGCGCCGTCGCACTCAACACTCAAGACGCAATGACTGGCGCCCTTGGCCGCTCTATCCTCGCCGCCACATGAACGCTGCAAAGCGGCACAGTTTGGCAATCACCTTAATTTTATGGAACCAGCATAAACACTGTGGTTCTGACGTATTCTGGCAGTATCCGCGGCTCTTCCAACCAAAAACCGGAGTCAGGAAAACATGCAGAACCGCAGCCTTGCATCCAATCTCGGCATTTACGCCTACGCGGCCGGCGCCATCTTCCTCGGCCTTCTCGGCCTGGCCTCGGGCGACTTCGCCGCCACATGGCAACGCGTCGGCCCCAGCGTACCCTTCCGCGAACCGCTCGCCTATTTCACCGCCTTCATCGAGCTCGCCGCAGGACTCGCCCTCCTCTGGCCTCGAACTGCTCGTGCAGGCGCCCTGACGCTCGCCGTCGTCTATTCTGTTTTCACGCTCGTGTGGGTGCCCAAAATCCTCGAAGGCCTGAGCGGCTTCGACCCCACCGGCAACTTCTTTGAGGAGTTTTCGCTCGTCGCCGCTGGAGCTGTTCTTTTCACACGGTTCTCACCGGCCGACTCGCCCATCTCACGCCGCGAGTCCCTCTTCGCCCGTCTCTCCGGCCTTTCCGCAATCTCTTTCGGCATCGTCCATATTGTCGATATGCCCGGCCTGTTAACTTGGATCCCCAAATGGATTCCTCCCTCGCAGATGTTCTGGGCCTACGTTACGACCATCGGCTTCTTCCTCGCCGCGGCAGCCATCCTTTCGGGCATCGTGGCTCCGCTTGCCTCACGTCTGCTCACCGCTGAGATCGTTGGCTTCGAACTACTGGTCTAGATTCCTAAGCTCCTCGCCGGCCCTCATGACCATTTCAACTGGGCCGGCAACGCCATCTGCGTCGCCATCGCTGGCGCAATATGGGCCGTCTCGGACTCCATCTGCCGGGCCGCCAAACGAGCGCCCTCCCACACAGAATCCACCTCCGAAGTCAGCACTCCCACCTGAGGAGCTCTCTTTCGCCACGTCGCAAAAAATCCACCCACCTGCTTTGGGTCATTCGATCACCCCGCCATTCCAACTTGAAGCTACAATTCGGAGGTACGGTAATCAGGAGGGAGAGCCTGGTGAAGGCATTGGTCAAGAGTAAGGCGGAGCGGGGCCTCTGGCTGCAAGATATCCCTGAACCGAAGATTGGCATTAACGACGTGCTGATTCGTGTACGCTACACCGGAATCTGCGGGACAGACGTTCATATCTTCGAATGGGATGAATGGGCGCAGAAGACCATCAAGGTGCCGATGGCCATCGGACACGAGTTTGTCGGTCAGATTGTCGCGGTTGGCTCGAACGTCAATGATTTCTTCCCCGGCGACATCGTTAGCGGCGAGGGTCACGTTGTGTGCGGCCGCTGCCGAAACTGTCTGGCCGGAAGGCGGCACCTTTGCGCCGCAACCGAGGGCGTCGGCGTCAACCGCCCGGGAGCCTTTGCCGAGCTGATTTCGCTTCCGATGACCAATATCTGGCGGCACCATCCGGACATAAATCAGGAGGTGGCCGCCATCTTCGATCCCTTCGGCAACGCGGTGCACACTGCCCTTTCGTTTCCAGTTCTGGGAGAAGACGTGCTCATTACCGGCGCCGGTCCAATCGGCATTATGGCAATCCCGGTAGTGAAGCGTGCGGGTGCCAGAAATGTGGTGATTACGGATTTGAACCCCTTCCGGCTGGATTTGGCTCGAAAAATGGGAGCGACTCTGGCGGTGAACCCCAACGACACTCCGCTGATGGACGTCCAGCGACAGCTCAACATGACGGAGGGCTTTGACGTGGGATTGGAGATGTCAGGGAGTCCGCAGGCGTTGAGCAACATGTTCGCCAACATGAGCCATGGAGGGAAGATTGCCGTTCTCGGTATTCCGGCCAAAAACGCTCCCATGGACTGGCGCCCCGTGATCTTTAACATGCTGACGATCAAAGGCATCTACGGCCGCGAGATGTACGAGACCTGGTACAAGATGTCCGTGATGCTCGAATCGGGGGTGGACATCTCCCCCGTGATAACTCATCGCTTTGCGTATGAGGACTTCCAGCAGGGCTTTGAAGCAATGATTTCCGGCCAGACCGGGAAGGTTGTGCTGGACTGGACAAGCTTGAGTTGACGGTTCTCGAAGCCCGTCGCAGAGGCCGGTATAGGGATACTAATCCAACTTCTGACGTGTATCTCGCCTAATCACCGCCATTCCGGAAGTAGCCCAAAAATTGGGTTATGTCCGGATGGCCGCCCATGAGAACTACTCGCGTCTTAGGGCGCAGTTATCCTGGCTGTCCTTTTCGGCGTCATTTCCATTGCCTGAGAGAGCAGGAATGTCCGGAAGTTACCGACGATACCTGTTGGTTCTGGACCGGCAGGATATGCCATCGAGAACCGCCTAGCCAGCTTCAACCCCTGTACTCTGGCGATCTTTAGCGTTCCAAGCAAAAGCTGATTGCGGACGGCCCACCTGGAGGCGAAGGTGATTCCAAGGCCGGCTTCTACCGCGCTCAACAGACCTTCGGTGGAGTCGAGTTCCATGCTGATCGTCAAATCCTTCGTCTTCACTCCGGCCTTCGAAAGCGCTTGCTCCACCACTCTTCTTGAGCCGGAGCCAAATTCGCGCATGAGCAAAGGTTCGCTCTTCAGATCCTCCACCGTAATATCGTGACCGACCCATCCATGAGTTGCGGGCACAACAAGTACCATGTGATCTTCCATGAACGGTTCTATATGGAGGTCTTTCCTCTTCTCCGGACCTTCGATGAGCGCCAACTGAATCTCTCGCGCGAGCAGGGCTTCGAGCATCTGATCTGTATTCCCGCTGCGAGCCGTGACTCTGACCTTGGGGTTCGACCGCCGAAATCCAGCCACGAACCTTGGCAGGAGGTATTGGCCGATGGTCTGAGAAGCTCCCAAAGCGAGTTCGCCTGCATGTTGTCCAAATGCCTGCGCTACCGCGGCAAAGGCTTCGTCGGAGAGCTCTTTCATTTTATCTGCAAAGGGCAGCAGCGCCTTTCCGCCGGCTGTGAGCGCGATATGTCCACCGCCGCGGTCGAATAGCGGTACACCAAACTCATCTTCAAGCGCCTTGATTTGTTGCGTGATTGCGGGTTGCGTGAGCAATAGTTCTTCCGCGGCCCGGCTGAAGTTCAGATGCTGTGCGACCGCCCTGAATACTCGAATGCGAAAGTTCTCTACCATGAGCGCCTCCGTTCTCGTTCTCCCTCCAATTCCAACCAGGTCGCATCTGCTCGATGCTTACAGTCTCAAAGACTGTCTTTCATTGCTCTGGCTCGGGGCTGGCAATGGCATAGAGTGACCTCTTCGAGATTGTACGAGCAATCAACGAGGCGAGTAGATTGCATGGCAGAATGATGGGCAGAAGATGCCACTGCCCGGTAAGCTCTACCGCCATCAGAGCCGCCATTAAGGGGGCGTGCGTCACAGCAGCCATCAGTAGTGCCATGCCGCAGATCGCCATTATCGACGGCTCCGCGCTGTGCAGCAAGTGACCTGTTGCGAGACCGAGAGCAGCACCGGCGAACAGTGTCGGCGTGAAAACTCCTCCCACCGTGCCTGTTCCCACGCAGAAGGTTGTAGCGACCAGGCGACAGGTAAACACGCCGAGGATTCCAAGGAGCATCATTTTGGTCTGCAAGATTCCCAGGAGAGCGGCGTCGCCGTTTCCCCAGACTTTAGGTTCGATCAGAGCGAGAACACCCACTGCGAGACCACTCCACAGCAGCGCCAAGGGCAGGCGCTTCGCTACTCTGGAGAAATGAAGAAGCTTCTGATAGGCCGGGCCCACTGCGCCCAGAACAAGAGCCAGTGGGAGAGCCCAAAGCAGATCAAGCGTAATCGGCAATGACCCCCTAACCGGGAAGAGAGGGCCGGCACCCAGCAATAGGCGGCTCATGAGCCAACCAGTGCTTGAGGCCAAGAACAGTTGAGGAATGTCGCTCCAGTTCCACTCATCCAGGACGATCTCTGTGACGAAGAATATTCCGGCGATCGGTGCTTGATAAGCTGCCGCGACCCCGGCTGCAGCGCCATAGGCTACCTGCCGCGACAACGACAGATTCCGTAGGGGAGATCGCGCTGCCACCCATGAGGAGATTGCGGCAGCGAATTGGATCATCGACCCTTCCCGCCCGACCGCCGCGCCGGTGGCCACGGAAAAGGCAGAGGAAGCAGTCCGCCAAACCGTCGAAAGGAGAGGAATTCGACCATTTCTGAGACGAACGGCTTCCACATATTCTTCAAAGTTCAAATCCGGTGCCCACCTCCGCATCAACCAGACCACAAGGGTCGCTAACGCCGCTCCGATGATCGGAGTCACAATACGACGCACGGGCGGCAACGTTGCCGCCACCATGGGTAACATTCCCGTCTGCTGAACAAAAACCCACTGAAGAAGGCGAAAGAAAAGCCTGATCGCGACACAGGCCGAGCCACTGGCTGCTCCGAGAACAATCGCCCAACCAGCGGACGCCAGCCACGATGTCACCGCACGCTCAGTGCCTCTGACTCTGATGATCTGTGCAGTGCTCATGCAGCTGCCAATTCTCCGGTTAAATCCGGTGTTGCAGATCCTGTCGCCGTCTTTTCAGGGAGCCCTTGTTGCGCCCTCATGAGGTCAGCGAGTGTCGAGGCAAGCTCAACGGCTTGCTGGCGGATTTCAGGAACCGCGATGGACTCAATAAGGTCACCGAGGCGACCCGGGCCAAGGTTGAAGATGATTTCTGAAGCGTGACCAGCGGTGTCGATAACCGCTCCATCCTGCGAGCAGTGGAATCCAGTACCGAAAGGACCCGAGGTGACGAGCCCCTTATTGAACATGTTTTGGAGAAGAGCTGAAGGGATGCGGCGGTAGTTCATGCTCGGCCCAGTGCAGTTGATGACCCGCTCTGCATAGAAGCTGTCACGGTCATCCTGTGCGTGAAAAGTTATGTGCGCACCTGCAGCAGAGACATTGACGGTCTTCAGACGGCCTTCGCGGATCTCCAGAGTGCCATTCCGAAGCTCAGATTCGATGACGTCGGCAATCGGCGGCGCCATGCGGTGGCGTACAACCTCCCATCTGCGTTGCAGGTGGCGGTGAAAGCGCTTCTTTTCCTCGATCGGCAAACGGAGCCACAATTCATTGGTCGTGTCACGGAGGCTATCGATAGCGGCTCTCCACTCCGCACCTCCACGAATCGCAGCGTGTAGTGCGCGGAGATATGCGACGCAGGTGGCCGGAGTATCCAACGGGATCGCACTCGAATTCAATGGTGTGTAATCCTCATGCCGATTCGGGAAGATGCCGTGACGAGACAGGGCGATGATCCTTCCGCGGTGTCCGAGTTCACGCAGCCTCAGTACGACATCGACCCCGGTCAGACCCGTTCCGATGAGAGCAACAGTCGCGTCGGGATCCAATCCCTCGTAGGTATCCGCCGCCCATGCATTGTGGCGATACAGACCCGCATCGGACGCGGCCTCTGTGATTCCCGGAAGAGGAGCTGGATCGAAGTTTCCGGTTGCCAGAACGACCAGGTCGGCGCGTAGCTCGCATCCGTTATTCAACGCAAGCACGGCCCCGGCGGTGTGCCGACGAACATCGACGACTGTTGCGATCTCCTGTTCGATTTGGTTCATCGATTTCAGGAGAGACTGGATGTACCGTCCAAATACTGCGCGTGGAGCGAAGGTTTTCTCCGTTGCAGCCGGGTCGTGGTTGCTGCGAAGCCAATTGAGGAAGTGATCCGGTTGATCAGGCAGCGCACTGATTTTCCCCGCGGGAACATTCAACAGGTGGCGGAGGCTCGGAGTTGAATACGCCAGACCAAGACCGAAGTCAGGTCGTTCGTCGATTAGAATCACACGCGCCGGTGTTTCTTGCCGAACTAGGTGAAACGCCGTGAGGGTTCCGCTTACCCCTCCACCGATGATTGCGATTGTCTTGATTGGTTTTTTCCGTGTAGTCATGTTTCGACATTAGGACGAAACCGCTAGCAACGGAATTCGCAAATTCTTATGCCTTATAAGTATGTCCTTGGTATCGATCGGAAGAGTTCCTCGCTTATACGGCATCACTTTTACTACTTGGACACGATGGCTTGTGTGGATCAAGACTGGATATCGAAAAGGAGAAGCACCATGAACCACAACATCAAATCCACACTCGCAATTGGTCTAGTTGTCGCAGCAACGTTCTTTTCTACATCGCCGGCACAGGCGGAGATCCACTCGAAGTCGAAGGACCTGGTAGTCATGGAACCTAGTGATCTTCCGGAACAGGCGCAGACACCGGGTAACTCGATCTTTCTTCACTCAGACAATGCAGGAGACACCTATCTTTATGTCGAGCAGCAGCATGGCGCTCGCCTCTCAGTCTTTGACGTTACCGATCCGGCTCACATCAAGCTGGTAATGAGCATGCCGTTGGCGGCACAGGGCGCTTTTGATTTCATTCGTCCTCTCGGCGACAATGCTGAGCTGGTGTACTTTCGTGACGGTCAGAAGGAAGCTGTGCTCGATCTACGCAAAGCCAAGAGGCCTGTGCTGCGGATGATCCCCGCTACGACCGATCTCGGTTCGGCTGCGCCCTTGGGAGAGAGTAGTTTGCTCGTCACAACCCAGGACCATGTGTACACCCCAGCTGTCGCGCGTGACTACAAGGTGATTGATGTCGCCGGTTCCATTCCCACTGAACTCGCAACGGTCGAGGATGTGAAACATCGGGCGACTAACGATGAAACAGGCACCACGTTCCTACTTGGCAATGATGGGCTTACGATTGTACGACGCCCCCGTGTCGAGGAGGAGTACAAGACACAACAGCTGCAGATGGAGGAAAATTGAGCCCCGTCGCCCGGATCAACACTGCGCCAGAACACAGAGGCCGTACTGCCGATCAGGCGTGCGGCCTCCGTCATTTGCCCTGCCGAATTTTCGTGAGCGGAGGATTGGCTAAATCATTGAATCTATGGTGGACGCGGTAGGAATCGAACCTACAACCTGTCGGTTAAGAGCCGAATGCTCTGCCAGTTGAGCTACGCGTCCAGATGATCGCGGAGAAACCCGGCGTCGAAGGAAACATTGCGGGCTTCAGAACAGGAAGAAATCCTCACTGTCCTTGAAAAATATAGCACATGCCGAGGTGGATTCCAAAAGTGCGCGACCGGGCCGACAATGCTTAAAAGGTGAAAGCCAGGCCGCCGCGAATGCCGCGCTGGTCTTGCGAAAAGATCAGCAAAGAGCCATCACTCAGCACGTAGGGATGATAGCCCTCCGCGAGCAGATTTCTCACATCGAGCATGGCTTCGATGCCTCTTGTACCATCGCGGCGCATGCAGATTGGCTGGCGGAGATGCAAATTCAGATAGGGCTCGACACTGCTCTCCTCGAAGGGCGCCGTCTGGGTGACCGTGTCGCTGGGCTGCCAACGATAACTCGCGCGCCACCGAGTGCCGGTTCCCTCAATCGTGCCGGAGAGTGCAATCATGTAGGTTTGAACCCGCCGGGGATGCACCGAACTCAACACCTGAGCGAGCGGCACGGAATGCGGAAGCGCCGTCATTGCCAGAGCCTCCCCATTGACATAGCTGACGCGCACGCGGTTTCCGCCGGGAATGCGATGATCCATAGTAGCCATTATGCCGACCGATCCGAAATCGGGTCCAGATGTGCGCATAAGACCGCTGCTGCTGTCGAAAAGCATATTGCCATCCATCACTGGCGCATGCCCGGCGGCAAAATGTTCGGCGGCTTCGATAACCGGGTTTTGCATGTGGTCGGAATAGAGAACGACCGACGTACCCGAGGCCTCAGTCCATCTCTCCCATCCGATCTCCTGGTGCAAACCTCCAGACACCGCAAGCTTGCCGCTGTGCATCGCGAGCGCGGGGAGCCAATATGCAGCTTCAGACTCATCCCCATTCGACTGCGCTGGCTGGCTGGTGCTCATCTGGTATCGAACCGTCGAGTCGCCGCTGCGCCATCCGGCTGAAACGAAGGGCAGAGACGCGAACACTGTGTTGGGGGAATCCTGTCCAAAGCGCGCAACCACTTGCTCTGAGCCGACTTCAGCCTCGAATTCATCGCCCATGTTCATCGTTTCCCACGAGCGAACCGCAGCTTCTTCGAGACCTCCGGCGCCGGAACCCTCTTCGATCTCCGGATGCATGGATACGGCGGCTACTGACTGCACGGAACCGGCGAATCCCAAGTCCTGCCGGAAACCAAGCATCGATTCCAGGCGTCCATCGGAGTCGGGAGCAAAATCGACACGGGCCAGTAACTCCCGGCTGGTGGATGGGGTGTTTTCAACCGATACAGTGATGCGCTCGCCGCTCTCGCCAAACGTGCCCTGTTCTCCGGTGGCCATCAGGCGGGCCTTCAGCTTTGGCCGTGCGCCGGATCCGTCGGAAACAACCACCAGCGGCCCGTCTTCAAGCCAGCGCAGCAGCGGTCGGTTGGCAGCAGAGCGCAGTGTCCACGCCCAATCGTCCTTCTGGGCGTTGCGAGCGCGCGGTTCGGCCGGCAGCCACTGCATCACCTCATATAAGGTGTTCAAGGTCAGATTGACGACCGTGCTATTGCGAATCCGCACATTTTCCCGCAAAGACGGCAGGAACGACATACTCATCGCTTTGACCGCGTAACGGCCCGGTATGATTTGTGGGATAGAGAATCTGCCGCGTCTATCGGTATAGACGACGCTGATGACGCTCAGGTCAGGACGAAGAAGCTGAACCACTGCTCCAATTTGCGGCACTCCGGACGAATCGCACACCACCCCCGATACCGATCCGGGAGTCGCTCCATAGAGCGTGGACCCTCCCAGGGTAATCAGCGCAATGACAAAGGCGAGATGGGACCTGCGCATCATCACTCGAATTGGTGACCTGGTGGCGTCGCTGGCAAATCCCTTCCTGAACCATGTTGCGCTGGCTTGCCGATCTGGGGCCGGAATGCCGTTCAGCGCGATATTCATTCTATTGCACGACAAAAGGGGCCGATTGTGCAATCACTTGTTTCGAGATTTCGTCGTTTACTTTGATCAGCACCTTATATTTGCCTGGCTGAAGTCCCGCGACAGGGAGGGTCTTTTGCACCGTCATCTGGTCGCTGTGTGCCCCTAACTCCTTTGAATCCAGCTTCTTCTCAAAGATCACATTGCCATTGGTGGCATCAATAATCTGGTAGCTCACCTCGGCTTCATTGCTTTTGGTGGCTTCATTGATTCCCAGGTTGTACACCTGCATCCAGAAATTGAGTTGCTGGTCCCGATTAAAGCTGACCGGAGTTCCTGGATTCGCACTCACCCGCGGCCTGATAAATGTATTGCCGATCACAAAGTTGCCGCTGCCAATGGAGTGCGAGTCCACAGGATTCATCTGGTCAGCCAGAATCAGGCTCGAGGTAGCCAGTTTTTCATCGTGAAACTCGGGCACTTCAAGCGCACGACCGTAGAGGCCGATATGGTCGGGATTGTTCACATCTTTGATCGCGATATCGAGACGATAAAGGCCGGGAACCAAGGGCAGGGCTTTCCAGTAAACAGACTGGCGGTTCAACGATTTCTGGAGCAGTTCGGCTGGCTCCTCCACTTCGACCGTATCTTCGAAGGTCTGCACCGTCTTATGGGTGATCGTAGTCACCTTCCCAAGAATGTTGACCACTCCCTTGGCCACGCCCTCCTTGGTCACGAAAGTGACGTCGCTATTCTTGATCTGCAGCGTAACCGGGACCAGAACCGTGTTGTCGGTCACCTTCACGAAATCGGTCCTGACATCGAACGGGAAAATCGGGCCGCTGATCAGTTTGTGCTCCGAGATGAAGTTGTCGAGATCTTTGAACTTCACCGGCGGCGGCGCAAAAAGCTTCGCGGCCAGTTCAATCCGGTCAAATTCCTTCCCCTGCTCTCCAGAGGACAACGGGCCTGTACCGAGATTCTCAAAGCCGCCCTTAAATCGATCCGCCTTCTTGGCCTGTCCCATTTCTTCCCACTGGGTCAGGCCCGCACCGGGAACATGCGACAAAGCATCCTTTTCGCCGCGGTCGATGGTGAAGTGATAGTCGCCGCACATGCACGTATCCACGAATTCAATATCGACATTCTCGCCAATGCCTTCGAGATACCGATAGTGCCACGTCTCAAACGGGAAGGTGGATGTTTCGCCGCCGCCCTCGTCCATGGGTCGCTGGTAGCTTCCGCCTGAAGGGTGAGACTCAATCGAGTCGGCCGGACCAAAGGCAGATGTAGATGTGGCCGCGATCGGTCTTCCAGCCTGGCTTGCCGGCGGCATAGTGCTCGTTGGCGTAGGCGATGCGGCGGTAGTGCTCCTCGCGAAACTCGTTGTCGGGCGAGTCGGGATTGGGATTGCGGCGCAGCCAGAACTGTTCGATGAAGGCTTCGCGCTCTTCGTCGTTGCTCAGGTTCTTGAAGGCTTTGCGCTCTTCGTCGGAGATGATGTACGCGCACATCCTGATCCAGCCAGGTCTTGTAGGCGCCTTTCAACTCCTGGCGAACAGCCTTCTGGGCTTCAAACGTCTCTTTATCGCTGCGTGGGCGCTTCAGCGGGTCGGCATCCTGATCGTCAGCCCCCGTTTTAGCCTGGGCGGCCTGCCCTGGCTGACCGGATTGGTCAGAATTCCCTGCGCTCTGTTGGGCCAGAAGCCCCGTGGAAGGGACCAAAGTCAGGCCGCAAACCAGCGCGACGTAAACAAAGCTGCGACCATTAAGCATCATTGCCGTGGAATACTCCTGCGATGCCTTATTTTACGAGTACGGACCGGGTGGAGCAAGGGTTTGATTCGCACTTCCCCGGCGGTTGGACGCGGAAACCCCGGAAAGGTAACCCGGACACGCCGCCCGGCCGGGCGCCTCGTCCAGCCTCCGAAAACCGTCTTTGAGACCTTAATGTCTTTCAAACGTCTTAATCAACAGGATTAAGGCGTGATTACCGTGCGGCACCAGGCTTTCCATCGTTGAGCCGCACCGCCATGCAAAAGCGGAGAACTTTCCATCTTCGGATAGGGCCCGCGGAATACCGGGAAACTCATGCGCCTCGATGAGACACGCCGAAGCAATTTCGCAATCTTCGGGAACCCAATGCGCGATAATTGCGTAAACTGACATTGGGGAAAAACAGGCATTGGGGAAAACTGGAGCAACCAGTAAATGAAAAAGATACTCCTGATTATTCTCGCCGTCATTGTAGTTGCCGGGCTCGTGGGGTTCATGGTCTACAAACAGCAGTCCGGTTACACCAAGGTATTGACCGCCAAAATCAACCGGCAGGATTTGGCCACGGTTGTCAGCGGAACCGGCCAGATCAAACCAAAAACCTTTGCCAACCTCGGCGCCACGGCCATGGGGCGGGTCACCCACCTTTTTGTAAAGGAGGGGGACCATGTGAAGAAGGGCCAGCTCGTCGCCACGGTCGAAAACGTGCAGCAGGAGGCAATGGTCACGGGTCAGGAAGCCGCCATTGCGGCGGCCCAGACCGATATCGCGGGGTATATTGCAGCAGAGAAGACCCAGGAAGCCAACGTAGAGCACGCGCAGGCCGACCTCGAACAAAAGAAACTCGATTGGGATCGGGCTCAGGGCCTCTACAAGGCCGGTATCTTGGCCAAGCAGGATTACGACGCCAAGAAGGCAGCTTATGACACCGACGTGGCTTCATTGGCTCAGGCTGTGGCGAGCGTCAATCAAGCCAAGGCCAACACCGCATCTGCACGCGGACATCTGCGGACCCAGGAGGCCAACCTGAGCAGCGACAAGAACGTGCTCGCGCTCACCGAGGCCACTGCGCCCTTCGACGGAATCGTGACCAACGAGCCGGTCCGCGAAGGCGAAACCGTGGTGGAAGGGATCCAGAACACCGAGGGGTCCACGTTCATGACCGTTGCGGACATGAGCGTGATCACCGCCGAAGTCAAGGTGGACGAAACCGACATTGTCAACGTCAAGATCGGTCAGCCTGCCGACGTATCCGTTGACGCCATTCCTAATAAGGTCTTCAAGGGACACGTGACCCTGGTCGGCGATCAGGCGCTGTTGCGCTCGACCGGCGTTGCTACATCGCAATCGACGACTGGCACTGAAGAAGCCAAGGATTTCAAGGTCGTAGTGACGCTCGACAGTCCCAACGATGAGCTACGCCCCGGCCTCTCCACCACCGCCAAAATCACCACCGCGCGCAAGGCGAATGTGCTGTCGCTGCCGATCCAGGCACTCACCATGTACACGCCCCCGCCGCCCGGCAGCAAAGGCAAGGTGGAGGCGGCATCCTTGTCCTCCAGCGCCCCCAAGACACCACCCATCCAGGGAGTCTTTGTCATGGAGAAGGATGCACACGGAAGACAGCGGGCGCGGTTTGTACCTGTCACCACGGGTATCACCGGAGCGACCGACATCGAGGTCCTCTCCGGACTCAAAGAAGGCGAAGAGATCGTCATCGGGCCTTACAAAACCTTGCGGGTTCTCAAGGACGGTGCATTGCTGAAGAGGGAAACTCAGCTTCAGACCTTGCCCGCTCCAGCAAGTTCCTAAGCCGCCCGCAGTTCAAACGAAAACAGGGGGTCGGCCGCGCGTTTGCGCTTGCCCCGTATCGGGCAACCGGATTTTCACCAGCAGGCAAAGGAAGAGATTCGATGGCTCTGAACAGCATGACGACCGAATTGGAAACGCAGCAGGAGTCGGCACCGCCCCGAGGTGATGTGATCGTCGTCGAAGACCTCTGGCGCACCTATGACATGGGCTCGGAGCAGCAGGTGCAGGCGCTGCGCGGCGTCTCCCTGCGCATCAAGCACAACGAATATGTAGCCATCATGGGTCCGTCCGGCTCAGGCAAATCAACCCTGATGAACCTGATCGGCTGCCTCGACACGCCCTCCAAAGGACGCTACTGGCTCAATGGCCAATTGGTCAGCGACCTCGATGACGACGAATTGGCGCGCATTCGCAACAAGGAAATTGGATTCGTCTTCCAGACCTTCAATCTGCTCGCGCGGGCCAGTTCGCTGCACAACGTGGAGTTGCCCCTCATCTACAACGGAACTCCGGCGGCCGCACGCATCGAGAAGGCCAAGGAATCGCTGACCAATGTTGGCCTTGAGAACCGCATGTACCATAAGCCCAACGAACTCTCCGGCGGCCAGCGGCAGCGCGTTGCCATCGCCAGGGCCCTGGTAAACAACCCCTCGATCATCCTCGCCGACGAGCCAACCGGCAACCTCGATTCAAAGACGGGCCTCGAAATCATGGCGCTTTTTGACCAGCTTCATGCCAAGGGCAACACCATCGTTCTCGTCACCCACGAACCCGACATCGCCGAATACGCGCACCGCGTCGTCCATATCCGCGACGGTCAGATCTTCTCCGACGAGCCCTCAAAGCGTTTTCGCAAGAACGCCGCAGTCATCTAAGCCAAGCACCAGTTTTTTGAGTATCCCGAGCCGAAGAGACACACGTCTCTCCGGCTCATGTTTTTGTGCCCGGTGCCGATGAAAACGCTGACGGCCCGGGTGGAAAGAACGGGACCGCGGAGGCAAGCCACGTTGCTTTCCATAGGTACTTCCACTCAATTTCGGCCGCTGCCTTCCGCTTCCGGTTTGCAGTTTCCTGAGCAAGGGGCGTCGCACGCATCACCGGTCGTGGGTGTGAACGCCGTTTGGCGCAAGCTTCTCCTCCAGGCCGAGATGGTGGCCCCGCATCTGCAGGTTGCCGCCGTCGAAGGCGAGCACGGATCCGGCAAGCAGACACTGGCCCGCTATCTGCATGCCCACTCTCCGCTGGCGCGATCGGTGTTTCAGAACCACGATGCGCGCCAATGGCTGCTGATCGAGTCAGACCCGGCCACGCTCGATGGGTTTATCTATCTCGATCGCGTCGACCTGCTCGGGCCTCCCGGACAAGGATTGCTGCTGGCTGTCGTGAAAGCGTTTCAAGACCGCTTGCCCGGCCGTGCGGTGCTCATGGCCTCTTCGCAATCTTCGCTGCGACAAATGGCGGGACAGGGACTCCTGATGCCCGACCTGGCTTTCCGCCTCACCGCGGTTCGCTTCGCCGTTCCCCCGCTGCGGCAGCGCAAAGAAGATATCCCACCCCTCGCACAGGCGCTGCTCGATCGCATCTGCGCGCGCTACAAGCAGCGCACCACATCGCTTGGCCCCGGTGTGCTCACCCGGCTCTTGCAGCACACGTGGCCCGGCAATGTGCGCGAACTCTCGAGCACCCTCGAGGCCGCGCTGCTCGATGCCGAATATGGCGTGATCCGCACCGAAAATCTGCCCATCCCGTCGTACGCCGGATTGCGCCCAGATCCGCAACCCGCCGTCCCCAGCGAAACTCTGATCCTCGACGCCGTCATCCAGCGCCACGTGCAATACGTCCTCGATCTCAATCGCGGCAACAAACTTCGCGCCGCACGTCAATTGGGCATCAGCCGCTCCACCCTCTACCGCATCCTCGCCAACGACGACCGCTGACCACTGATCACTGCCCCCCTGACCACTGCCTCTTTGCTCTACACTCATCACGAGAGGTCCATTTTGTTGAGAAAATTGCGCCCCGTCGCCTTGGCCGCCTTGGCCTTCCTGTCGCTTGCAACCGCGCCCACGCTCCGAGCGCAAAAGCTGCCTCTCTCCACGGCCCCCACGTCCCCTACGTCTCTCGAAGACCGGCGCGCCGCGCTCAACGGCCTCTTTCATGAATACTGGGACGCCTACCTCGAGCACTCGCCCGAGTTCGCCTCCGCCATTGGCGACAAACGCTTCAACGACCGCATCTCTGACTACTCCGTGCAGGCCGAAAACGACTGGCTGGCCTCCGAGCAGAAATACCTGTTGCGCCTCGCCTCAATCGACGACACCGGCTTGACCGACCAGGAGAAAACCAGCCGCGATCTGCTGATGCGCAAGTTTGCCGACGACCAGGAAGCAGCGGAGTTCAAAGAGTGGGAGATGCCCGTCGATCAGTTGGGCGGCATCTACTCCGAGTATCCGCAACTCGTCGCTGAGCTCAACTTCACCACGGTGAAAGACTACGACGACTGGATCGCCCGGCTGCATGCCATTCCCCAAGCCTTCGACCAGGTCATGACCAACATGTCCATCGGCATCGAAGACCAGCGTGTCCCGCCAAAGTACCTGCTTGAAAAGACCCTCGTCCAGGTGCAGCAACTCGCTAATCAGAAACCTGAAGACTCGCCGCTGGCCGCTCCGCTCAAGCAATTCCCTTCCACCATTTCAGCCGACGATCAGGCCCGCATCAAGGACGAAACGCTGGCTGCGATTACGAAACAGGTGTTGCCGGCTTACACGCGCTTCGCGCACTTTCTTCAGGTGAGCTACATTCCCGCCGGCCGCATCGAGCCCGGCATCTCCGCGCTCCCCGACGGTGCTAAGTACTATAAGTTCCTCATCCACGAAGACACCACCACCGACCTGAGTGCCGCGCAGATTCACCAGATCGGCCTCGATGAAGTGAAGAAAGACGAAGCCGAGATGCTGGCCATCGCACAGAAACTCGGCTTCAGGACTTGAAGACTTTCCAGGCCAGCCTCAAGAGCAACCCGAAACTGCATCCCGCATCGGCCGACGCGCTTCTCGATGCTTTTCGCGACGATCTGACACCGATGCAGGCCAAGCTCCCGCAACTCTTCGGTCACCTGCCCAAAACGCCGTTCGAAGTAGCCGCCGTGCCCGACTACCTTGAGAAAAACGCACCCCCGGCTTACTACGAGGCCGGCACGCCCGACGGCAGCCGCCCCGGCCGTCTGCTCATCAACACCTACAACGCCACTGACCGCAATCTCTACGTCGTTGAAGACATGGCCTACCACGAAGGCATCCCCGGCCATCACCTGCAGATCTCCATCGCGCGGAGTTGACCGGCATTCCCGAATTCCGCAAATACGGTCACTACACGGCCTATGGCGAAGGCTGGGGACTCTACGCCGAGCGCCTCGGCAAAGATGTCGGCTTCTACCAGGACCCCTACTCCGACTACGGACGCCTGGAAGGCGACATCTGGCGCGCCATCCGTCTCGTCGTCGACACCGGCGTCCACTCCGACCACTGGACCCGCGACCAGATGGTGCAGTACTTTCACGACCACTCGGCAATCGATGACACCAGCATCCAGGCCGAAGTCGATCGCTACATCGCCAATGCCCGGTCAGGCCCTGGCCTACAAAATCGGCCAGTTGAAAATCCTCGAGCTCCGCGACAAAGCGAAAAAGGCACTCGGCGACGAAGTTCGATATCCGCGCCTTCCACGACCAGGTGCTCGACTCAGGCGCAATGCCGCTCGACGTCCTAAGCGACCGCATCGACGCTTGGATCGCCTCCCAGAAAGTACCCGGCCAGAAGTAGTCCACGACGTGTATTCCGAAAGTGCTCAAGCCTGGGTGCCCCATCAAAGCTCCGCTTGGGTGGGAGAGCACGAACCCCGTCGGCCTCTTGTTCAGTACCAAAATGGGTGTCCAGGGTATCGATTTTGAGACCTGCGAAGACACCTATGTAATCGTGCTCACAAACGTGGGTGCCTGATCCTTGAATCGTCTTGTGATTCAAGGGTGGGAAGCCAGAAATTCCAATCGGCGCGCTCTCACCGACACGATTCAGCGCGGCGAATCGTCCCGCAAAATGGACTAATAATGATCGCGAGATTTACAGGCCGCGGATAACTCATTCCCGCCGAGATTGGCGAAGGTTTTGTAACAGGGCACAGCTTCAGCCGTGCCGCAAACGCCCTCGGTATTGCTGGCCCACGGCTCACACCCACAGCAGCTCTTTGCGTGATAAGCTTTCCAGTTACTATTTCCAGCCGCGCGCAGCAGCCTGAATGGAAGCGTTTGCTGCCCGTGCGACTTCATCACGAAAGAGAAAGCCCATGAAACACCTATTCGCATTTGTATTGCTAAGCGCATTCTCCTGCTGCCTGCACGCACAGGCTGTTGATGCAACCGTTTGTGACATCCTGCAAAACCCCGCGTCCTTCAACGGAAAAATCGTCCGCGTCAAAGGCGCGGTTTCCGCCGGCTTCGACCGGTTCACGATTGAGGGCGCCAATTGCGGCCAGCATGTCGACGGCATCTGGCTCTCCTACCCCGAGGGAACAAAGGGTAAGGCAGGCCCGGTCGCTGTAGTGGAACTCCAGCCCGCGCATAACTTTGCCGGCACACTCGACTCCGCCGCCCGAACCGCGGTTGCACTCGACAAGAGCAAGGACTTCAAGCTGTTCGATTCCCTGCTGGCCGCACAGTTCAAAGAGGATTCAATGTGCCTTGCGTGCAGCCGCAACAAGGTGAATGCAACCCTGGTCGGCCGCCTCGACGGCGTTGCAAAGGCCAGCGTACGGCGCGACTCCACCGGCAAAATCATCGGCTGGACCGGTTTTGGCAATCTCAACGCATACAGCGCACGCCTGGTGCTGCAGTCCGTCTCCGATGTCGCTCCCGAGGCTATCGACTATTCCAAAGCAGCAGCAGCCACCAAGGGCGACTTCGCCGACCCCTCTGTTTCCGGTGATCCCGTCGCCGCGGCGCACATGGGCGCCAAGGTATTTGGCGCCGGCAATCCGGCGGGCGACCAAATCGAAAGAGCCGCCGCTGTCTTTGGTAAACCGAATGAAAAAAATGGCGTCGTGATCGGATTCGGAATCTCCAGCGAAGTGCCGAAAAACGAAGGCATGAAGAGTGACCAGGATTCGCCCGACGGCGTCATCTACAACTGCACCTTTTACTCTGATCGCCTCAAGGGCGATGCCATGACGCGAGCCATCGTGCATACCGGAACATTGGTTGCCCAGCTTCGCAACCCGTTGCCAGGAACCGAAAATGACGGTCTCTTTGAGTTGGAGTACCGCGCCTGGGGTGTTACATCCTTCAGCGCCGTCGCCATCAATCAGAAGACTCTCACCACCTATGGCGGGCATGTCCTCTGGAATAACGCATGGCCGCCCGCCGATCGCACGAAGATGCTTGACGATGCGTTGAAAAGCGCTCTCGCGGGCGAAGGTCTGTCTATGCAGTGATAATCCGCTGCGCCGTTTATAGGTGAGCCTGTGCCGAAATCCGCCGCGGTCGTTCGCGGCAGTTATACCCGCCCCGACAACCCTGCCGCAAACAGGCGATCATCCACTCGGCCCAGGCGGCGACTGGTCCCGTTTGCCAGCAGCGGTACGTGCGGAAGATTCGCCAGGTAATCGTTGATCGGCCACAGATCGTCTTCCGCAGTCATCCAGCCCATGTGGTCAAAGCGCGACATCTGCACCGGGCGCGAGTAGTTGCGAAGAGTCTTCTCGCGCGAAGCGTTGAAGTAGTGCTCGAAATACGACATCGCGAGTTCACGTAGATTGCGGTACACCGGCTCGCGGAATCTCAGCCCGCTGTAGTTCGATTTGGCGATCGCGCCCCAATGCCCGTGCTGTCTGAAAACAGCAATCACATGGTCGTCATCGCGCACCGCCTCAAAATCGAGCAGCAATGGCGGAAATCCCTGCACCCGCAGTGCCGCCGCACCCAGCAGAGCGCCTTCCAGGCAATGAGCCACCCGATCGCGCAGGACGCGCCGCGGAGAACGGATCGTATCGCCGTCCGGCTCCTTGTTGTACGCGATTTCGCCATCGAGAAAGTGCTGGATCTTTTCCGGTGTCTTCAGCGCCTTGAGAACGCGCATCTCTCCAGCATCGAAACCGTATTTGGGCATGGAATCGTCAACCTTCCCCATCGTGCAAAACGATTTCCCCAGTGAATGTACCGCGATGCGGTTAGTCTATCCCATAAAAACCGGACCCCGTTGGGAGGCGCTCACGCGGTCAACAATGAACTGTCCCGGGCTCAGAACTTCAGGCTTACTTCACCGGACGTGATCCTGCGATGAGGATATCCACCAGCCTCCGTGCGCTCTGCCGCCAGTCAGGACCGGTCGGTACATAGGAGAGGCCGATCAGTGCTCGCAGCAGATCGAATGGGTCGAGATCCTTGCGGATGTCGCCGCTCTTGATAGCGCGCTTCACCAGCGCATCAATGGTCCCCTGGATCAGCCCGCGAGAACTCTCATACAGTTTCGAGGCGCCTCCGGCGACACTGTTCAGTGCGGGGGCAATGATTTGCTTTGCCGCGATGTGATCGACAAACAGCAGCATCCAGGTTCGCAATGCCTCAAGCGGGGGCATGGTTTCAGTGAACTTGCGCTCCGCCGCAGCCAGTTTTTCCACTTCACTTCGATAGACCGCTTCGATCAGGGTGTCACGCGTGGGAAAGTGACGATACAGCGTTCCGGCCCCAACGCTTGCCTGTTTGGCAATATCATCCAGGCTCGCGTTTGCACCAAAGCGTGTAAAGGCCTCCTTTGCCACTTCCAGGATGCGCTCGCGGTTCCGCTGCGCGTCTGTACGCGGCTTTCGCTGCGCCGGTTGTGAGTGCTTCTTTACCATTCGCAAAATAATTGCAACCGGAGAGAGTCTCCGATTATCTAGTCATTCGGAGGCTGTCTCCGTTTTATTTGAAGTGGCAGCGATTCGTCAATGCCGGATACGTACAAAGAGGCAACAAGGAACCAAGGAGCGCTGAGGTGCTTGCCGATCTCGACGCAGTATCCCGACAAGACGCCGCGATTCCAATCGCGAGGCACGAGTAGTGAACGTAATCGTGATCAATCGAAAATCCGAAAAAAGGAGTATTCATATGCGTGTTTTCGTTACAGGTGCAACCGGCTTCATCGGTTCGGCCGTCGTGCGGGAGCTGATCGGCGCAGGTCATCAGGTGCTCGGCATGGCGCGCTCCGATGCGGGCTCCAAGTCACTTGTCGCCGCCGGCGCTCAGGTGCTCCGAGGTGAACTCGAAGACCTGGAAAGTCTGCGCAGCGGCGCAGCGGCAACGGATGCGGTGATTCACACCGCCTTTATCCACGACTTCTCAAAATTCCAGGAGAATTGTGAGATTGACCGGAGAGCGATCGAGGCTCTTGGCTCCGCGCTAGCCGGATCGGACAAACTTCTGATTGTCACCTCTGGGGTTGCGCTGCTGGCTCCGGGGCGCACTACGAACGAGAACGATCCGCCCCTTCCCACTTCCGCTTCTTATCCCCGTGCTTCAGAGGCGACGGCGGCCGCGCTGGAAGCCCGCGGCGTGCGTACGTCGGTGGTGCGCCTGCCTCAGGTGCACGATCCGGTCAAGCAGGGCCTCGTCACCTACGCCATCGCGATCGCTCGCCAGAAGGGGGTCTCGGCGTATTTCGGCGACGGGCTCAATCGCTGGTCGGCAGTGCACCGGCTCGATACCGCCCGCCTCTACAGACTGGCCCTGGAGAAGGGCGTTGCCGGGGGCCGCTATCATGCCATCGGCGAAGAGGGTGTGCCGATGCGAGAAATCGCCGAGGCAATCGGCCGCGGCCTGAAAGTGCCGGTCGTATCCAAATCCGCCGAGCAGGCTGCCGAACATTTTGGTTTCCTCGGTCTCTTCGTGGGACTCGACATGCCGGCTTCCAGCGCGCTAACGCAGCAACGCCTGGGATGGCATCCAACCGGATCCGGGCTGATCTCCGATCTCGACCATATGCGCTACTTCGAAGCATGAACCGGTAAACCTCGCGGGCTTCATCTGAATCTAAGCCGCCAATGGACAGGAGGTGCACCCGGACATGCCGGATAACGACAAGAAGAGTGAAACGCAAGCGAACGATTTACGGGACGCGGACCCGGTCCCGGAAATTAACGATGGGACAGGCCATCCAGTGTCTCGCCGCAGCTTTGTCGGTGTTGCGGCGATGGCAGGCGCCAGCCTCATGAGTTCTTCGGCGCTTGCCCAAAGCCGCCAGCAGGCGGAATCCGGACGCCAGGGCGATAACGCCAGCGATCCCGGTCCCGAAAACACCACACTGCTGAACTTGAACCCCAACTCGAACAAGCCGCCGTTCACCGATACGGGCAATCCCGCCCCTATGTGGTACTCCTTCGACATCACCCCCAAGCGTCTTGAAGCGGGCGGCTGGACCCATCAAGTGACCGACCAGGCACTGCCGTCTTCCAAGGACCTCGCTGGCGTCAACATGCGGCTCACTGCCGGCTCATTCCGGGAGCTTCATTGGCATCTTGCCGACGAATGGGCCATCATGCTCGCGGGCAAGGCGCGTGTCAGCCTGATGCAACCCAACGGAAAGATGTTCATCGACGATGTCGAAACCAATGATCTATGGTATTTTCCCGCCGGTTTTCCTCACTCCATTCAAGGGCTGGAAGGAGATGGGTGCGAGTTTTTGTTGGTTTTTGATCAGGGCAACTTCTCCGAGGATGATACCTTCCTGATTTCAGAGTTTCTAGCTCACGTTCCGCCGGAGATTGTTCAGAAGAATATGGGGTGGACTCGTCAGGAGTGGGATCAACTGCCGGCGACTCAACTTTACATCTTCGAAGCCGAACTCCCGGGTCCGCTTGAGGACGACAAGCGCTTCCTCGGCAGTAACCTTGAAACGACAAACCAGTACACGTTCAAAATGTCGAAGATGCCGCCCACAACCACGAACACGGGCGGGATGGTGCGCGTTGTCGACTCTGGAAACTTTTCCGTTTCTGCCAACGTTGCCGCTGCTCAGGTCATTCTGAAACCGGGAGGTCTCCGCGAATTGCACTGGCACCCAAATGTCAGCGAATGGCAGTACTGGATCAAAGGCAAAGGCCGCATGACGATCGTCAACGCTGAAGGCAAGGCCCGCACTATGGACTTCAACGCCGATGACGTCGGGTTCGTACCGTCAATGGCAGGCCACTACATCGAGAACACCGGCGATGAGGACCTTATCTTTCTTGAGATGTTCAAGGCTCCGCGCTATCTCGCCGTCTCTCTCAACGAATGGATCGCCCGCATGCCGGACAAGATGGCCCAGGCGCACCTGAAGCTTCCCGTCTCAGTCATTCGTCGCGCACCCCAACAAAAGAACAACTGCCTCCCCAGGTAAAGTGCTGCGTGCGGAGAGGATGTAACAAAACGGTTCTTTCTTACCGAATCGTCTGCGGTGCAAAGGTCTCGATGCTAACCTGCCTTCTGTTGCTGGTCCTCTTGGTCGGTGCAAGCACCGCTCGAGGACAGGGCAGTGCTCAAGGAGCTTCTGCCCCAGGCGCGGCTCAAAAGACCTCTGAGTTTCCCCCGTGGGAACGAGCTGAGGACTCAACCCAGTCCAGTTACGCATCCGACCTGACTGCCACCCCAAGCTGGTTGTTTCCAATTACCGAGCTCGACAAGCGTCTGCCGAAGTGGATCCGCATCGGCGGCAATTACCGGGATCGGCTCGAGGGTCCGATCGGTATTGGCTTTGCGGGAACCGATGATTTCTACGTGCTGGACCGCTTGCGCGTGCGTGTGCTCATTCAGCCCAAACCTTGGCTGGCTTTCCACGGTGAAGTACAGGATGCACGTATCTTTTTCAATCACCACATTGCCAACGGCAACCCCTATGAAGATAGTTGGACGCTCTGGGAAGCTTACCCTCAGCTTGGCAACTCCACAGAAGGCTGGGTGGATGTTCTAGCGGGCCGCCAAGTCCTGGTATTTGGAGACGAGCGCATCATCGGCCCCTCCAACTGGACCAATGTCGGCCGTACTTTCAACGTCGCACGAGTCGACCTTCATCACCCTGGGTACAAAGTGAGCGTATTCGCATCGTCGGTCGTACCCGGCGACAACACTGACCTGCACAATGCACTTCCGGACAACAACATGTATGGAATCTACGGAAGCTTGCAGAAGGTCGTTCCCAAGGCCAATTTTGAACCCTACGTTCTCTGGCGCGTTGCACAGGCGAGTTCCGGACTTCCAGAAGAGGTCGGTCACGGGCACCTCAATGAAGTCACCATCGGTCTCCACTGGAAAGGTGCGCTTCCCGCCGACTTTGACTATGACTCCGAATTTGATGGCCAGCAAGGTTCACTCGGCAGATATTCCATCGACGCCTGGGCAGGCTATGCCAGCCTCGGCAAAACCTTTCGCAAGGCGCCCGCATCGCCGCGACCTTTCCTGGAGTTCAACTACGCCTCTGGAACCAAGAACCCGGCGGGACGTGAGTGGAATACCTTTGACCAGCTCTATCCTTCGAATCATGACAAGTACGGCTTCGCCGATCTGATCGGCCGTCGGAATCTTATCCAATACCGGGCTGGCATCGAAGAAGTACCCGCTAAGAAATGGCGATTCAAAGAGCAATTCGAAGGTTTCTGGCTGGCCACAGCGGATGACAATCTCTATAACGGGGCCGGCGCAATTGCCGCTCCTGCGCATCCCGGCGCGAGCCGGCACGTTGGCGACGAACTCGACATCGTCGCTGAATACACATTGAATAAAGGGTTTAACGTTGGCTTTGGTTACGGTCGCATGTTCGCCGGACCGTTTCTCGGGACCACGACGGCAGGCCACGATTACCAATACCCGTATGCGTACTTCCAATACAACTTTACAAAGTCCGGTTTTCATTTCCCGATCACCGTGAACCAACCTAACTATTGGTAAGGTTCGGCCGATCGATCGAGTAGCTGGACTGGCCAGCCGCAGCTAGTGTCCTGTACCTGAAGTTCGCATCAAAAATCCCGTGTCATCCTGAGCGAGATTGGCGCGCAGTTTGCGCCAAACGGAGTCGAAAGCTTGCCCTGAGCGAAGGGAGCAAAGCGACCGTAGTCGAACGGGGACCTGCAGTTGGGACCTTCGATTTATGCAACGAACTTTAGATTCACCACTCTAGCGCTGACGACAGCTCGATTGTGGCTCGTTACTCTTTCGACAACAGGGTGGTTACTACCGGGTAGGGGGTAGGGGTCAGTCATGCGGAGCGACCTGGGCGGCATCGACAGCCTTCGATGGAAGACTGCCGAGCCTGGCAGCAGCGAGTTGCGTCGAGGTTACGCGTGCCGCATCAGTCAATGTCTGGCTGGGCGAGGGCTGGCTGACGGCGGGAGGGGTCGATTCGTTCATTGAGTGTCTCCTACAAGTATTGTGCGCAGATCGGGAGAATTAATCTGCAACGTCGAGGGGCAAAATTTGAAGATTTTTTGGCCCAGTGACAGCGCGTATCCTTAAGAGTGGCAACACCACTCTCATTCAAGACAAGGAAAACCATGGCGGAGATAGCCGTTGAGGCCACCAATGTACCTGCGCAACTGCCCAATGTGCGCGTAGCGGTTCTGGGCGCAGGCAAAATGGGCGGCATCCTTTTGCAAGCTTTTTTGAAGCAGAACCTTTTCGCCCCCGACCAGATTCACGCCACCGTAGGCCACGCTGAGCGCGCGCTGGCCCTGAGCACGCAATGGGGCGTCGACGTAAGCACCAACAACCTCGAAGCGGCGAGCCAGTCCGACCTCATTCTCATCGGCGTAAAGCCCTTCCAGGTACCTGACCTGATCGCCGAAATTCGCCCCGCTCTGACCAAGTCCAAGACCCTCGTCTCCTTCGCCGCTTCGGTCAAGACGCGCACCATTGAAGAAGCAGCGGGCCTCGATATCGCCGTCATTCGCGCCATGCCCAACACCCCGTCCGCGCTCGGCGCAGGCGCTGCCGGCCTGTGCCGCGGACGCTTCGTCTCCCCTGCGCAGATGGAATTGGCGCAGCGCATCTTTGAGACCGTGGGCCGCACCGTCGTAGTCGACGAGAAGCACATGGACGCAGTGACCGGCCTCTCAGCCTCCGGGCCGGCTTACATTTACATCATCATCGAGGCGCTGGCCGAGGCCGGCGTCAAGGTAGGCCTGCCCCGCGAAACCGCAACGCAACTCGCCGCGCAAACCACCTTCGGCGCCGCCAAAATGGTGCTCGAAACCGGCTACCATCCCGCGCTGCTTAAGGACGCTGTCACCACACCCGCCGGCTGCACCATCGACGGCATCCTTGAATTGGAAGAAGGCGGCCTGCGCGTCACGCTCATCAAAGCCGTCATGCGGGCCACGCAAAGGGCCAAGGAGTTGGCGGCAGGATAAGCTGATTCCCTTGCCTATTCAACGCCCAACCTGGCTGCCGTCGTACATTCCCGAACTGCAAGGCCTGCGCGGCCTTGCAGTGTTGAGCGTCGTCATCTACCATTGCCACCCGCGGCTCGCCGGTACGCGGCTCTATTACGCCTCGCTCTGGGGATGGGCCGGCGTCAATCTTTTCTTTGTCCTCTCCGGCTTTCTGATTACGTCGATCCTGCTCGAGGCGCGCGACAAGCCGCACTACTTCCGCAACTTCTACGGACGAAGAGCGCTGCGCATCTGGCCGGTTTACGTGCTGGTTCTCGTCGTCTGTTACCTCAATGCCCCATGGTTCATCGGACCAACCATCTTGAACGCCGTCAAGGCCGCTCCGTGGCTGGCTTACATTTTTTTCATTCAGAATCTGTTTCACCTGGCGCTGCCTCCCGCCATCAGCCCCACGTGGTCGCTGGCGATTGAGGAGCAGTATTACTTTCTCTGGGCGCCCGTGGTGCGTTTCCTGCGCCGTCCGTGGATGCTGGCTTCGGTTCTCACCTGCGCGCTGGTCGGATCGGCGCTCTTTCGGCTCGCGCATTTCAGATGGATGACGCCTACTCACACCCTGATTCACCTAGACGGCATCGCCCTGGGCAGCCTGATGGCGCTGGGGCTTTTCACGATTCAACTCACTCGCCGTCTGTGGCTCCTCATCGGCCTCGCCGCATTGGTACTGGGCATCGCCGCCGCAGCCACCATCGCAGGCGGCACTGCGTTTCTTGATTCCGCGCTGGCGGCAGCCTTTGCAGGCGCAGTGCTGGCCGCCATCGCTTCAACCGGCGCGCGTAATCCGCTCAATGCCGCGCTGCGACGCGGACCGTTGGCGTTCTATGGCCGCATCAGTTACGGCCTTTACATGATCCACATCATGATCTTCATTTACTTCGGCTGGTTCGACTTGAGAATGGACCGCTACGGCATCCCCGGCAATCTCGCCGTGGTCGCCTTTCGGCTGGCGGCTGCCACCGCGGCTGCCACCGTGCTCTGGTACGGCTTTGAATCACGCATTTTAAAACTTAAAAGCTACTTCTGACGCATCGAGTGGCTTCTGGCGGCATCTCACGGAGCAAAAGGCGCACGCTGCGTCTCAATTCGTGAAACGCCGTCTCGCGCGCACGTGAGATCAAATCGCCCAATCCTTTAACACCAGGCTGCTAGGCTCTCTAGTGTCAGGTAATTCAACTTGCGAGGTGAATCATGAGTGAAGAAACCGGCAAGGGCCCACTGAGTTCCGAACTGCTGGCGAAAATGGACGCATACTGGCGCGCCGCTAACTACCTTTCCGTCGGGCAGATTTACCTGAAAGACAATCCATTGCTCGAGCGTCCGCTCACGATCGATGATGTGAAGCCGCGCCTGCTCGGCCACTGGGGCACGACGCCCGGACTCAATTTTCTCTATCTGCACTGGAACCGCATCATCCGCGAGCGCAATCTCGATATGATTTACGTCATCGGTCCGGGGCACGGCGGTCCGGGAATTGTTGCGAACACGTATCTCGAAGGTTCATACACCGAAATTTATCCTTACATCGAACAGAATCGAGACGGCATCAAGCGTCTCTTTCGTCAATTCAGTTGGCCGTATGGCATTCCCAGCCATGTGGCGCCGGAGACGCCGGGGTCGATTCACGAGGGCGGCGAACTCGGCTATTCGTTGGTGCATGCCTACGGCGCAGCTTTCGATAATCCGAATCTGATTGTGGGCTGCGTAGTCGGCGACGGCGAGGCCGAAACAGGACCGCTCGCTACAAGCTGGCACTCAAATAAATTCCTCAATCCCGCCACGGATGGCGCGGTGCTGCCGGTTCTCCACTTGAACGGCTACAAAATCGCCAATCCCACCGTGCTGGCTCGCATTCCTCATGGCGAGTTGGAAGACTTGATGCGCGGCTACGGATACGAGCCCTTCACTCTTGAAGGCGATGACCCGCTGACGATGCATCAGGAGGCCGCCGCCACATTCGACACCATCTTCGATCGCATCGCAGAGATACAAAAGGCGGCACGCGAATTGGGCGGCGGTCCGATCCCGCGTCCCGCGTGGCCAATGCTCATCATGCGCACTCCGAAGGGCTGGACCGGCCCGAAGTTTGTCGATGGCAAGCCCGTAGAAAACACATGGCGGGCCCACCAGGTCCCCTTGAGCGAGCTTCGCGAAAAGCCGGAGCACCTGCGCATGCTCGAAGAATGGATGCGCAGTTACAAGCCCGAAGAGTTGTTTGACGAGAAGGGCACGTTCCGCCAGGAGTTGGCTGACCTTGCACCGAAGGGGCGGCTGCGCATGGGAATGAACGCGCACGCCAATGGCGGCCTCCTGATGCACCCGCTCGACTTGCCCAATTTTCGCGATTTCGCTGTCAAAGTCGAGGCGCCTGGTCAGGCTGATGCTGAAACCACGCGTGTGCTTGGTCATTGGCTGCATGCAGTGATGCAGGCCAACCTGAAGCACAAGAACTTCCGCGTTTTTGGCCCCGACGAGACCGACTCCAACCGCATCGGGGAGGTGATTGTCGGCACCGGCAAGGAGTGGATGGCCGAGGTGCTGCCGGTCGACGAAAATCTATCGCAGACGGGACATGTGATGGAGGTGCTGAGCGAGCACATGTGCCAGGGATGGCTTGAGGGCTATCTGCTCACCGGACGGCATGGATTGTTCAGTTGCTACGAGGCGTTCATCCATATCGTGGATTCGATGGCCAACCAGCACGCCAAGTGGCTCAAAGTCACGCGCGGAATTCCCTGGCGCAAGCCCATCGCGTCGCTCAACTACCTGCTCTCTTCGCTGGTGTGGCGGCAGGATCACAATGGCTTCTCGCACCAGGATCCCGGCTTTATCGATCACCTTATGAATAAGAAAGCCGACGTGGTGCGCATCTATCTGCCGCCCGACGCCAACACGTTGCTCTCCGTGGCCGACCACTGCCTGCGCAGCAGGAACTACATCAATCTCATCGTAGCTGGCAAACAGCCTGCGCCCCAGTGGCTCCCCATGGATGAGGCCGTTACTCATTGCACCATCGGCCTCAGCGCGTGGGAGTGGGCCTCCAACGACGACGGCAACCCCGAAGTAGTCATGGGGTGTTGTGGAGACGTGCCGACCATGGAAACTCTCGGCGCGGTCATGTTGCTGCGCGCTAAAGTCCCGGATTTGCGCATCCGCGTGGTCAATGTTGTGGACTTGATGTCAATGCAGCCGCAATCGGAGCACCCGCACGGCCTGCCGGACGAGGATTTCGATCGCCTGTTCCCACCGGGCACTCCAACTATCTTTGCCTTCCATGGTTATCCGTGGCTCATTCATCGCCTGACCTATCGCCGCCACAACCACGACAACCTGCACGTGCGCGGTTACAAGGAAGAAGGCACCACCACCACGCCTTTTGACATGTGCGTGCTCAACAACATCGACCGCTTCCAGTTGACGATGGACGCCATCACGCGCGTGCCACGGCTTGCGTCGCAGGCCGACGCCGCGCGCCAGTGGTACTCAGAGCAAATCCAGCGTCACCGCTTGTACGTCACCGAAAATGGGGAAGACCTACCCGAAATCCGCGACTGGCGCTGGGCTCAGATTTAATGTTCCAGGTCATGTTTTCGCGAACATGCGCAGTGGGCACCGCTCAGAATGACGGCTCTGCAGTGGATCGTTGTCGTCACTCAACGATCAGAGCAATCTCAGCTCAGGGCTATACCTGTGATGCATACCACGAGACAGGTACGCGCCACAGGTTATCCTGAATGAAGTATTCCCATTCATTCTGAGGTATCTTCCACGTGCCAAGTTCCAAACATCCTCTCGTTCTAACCATCCTCGATGGATGGGGCTATCGTGCCGAAACCGCCAACAACGCTATCGCGCTGGCGCGCAAGCCAACCTATGACAAGCTGCTGCGCGAGTTTCCCAACACGCTGATTCGCGCCTCCGAGCACTTTGTGGGATTGCCTGACGGGCAAATGGGCAACAGCGAAGTGGGCCATTTGAACATCGGGGCGGGGCGCATTGTGCAGATGGACATCACCCGCATCGACGCGCAGATTGCTTCGGGCGAATTCGCGAAAAATCCGTCCATCGTGCAGGCCATGCAGCGCGCACGCGAGAGCGGCCGGCAGTTGCATCTCTTCGGGCTGGTCTCCGACGGCGGCGTTCACTCCCACCAGGAGCACCTCTATGCCTTGCTCCGTATCGCGCGCGAATTTGGCGTGGAGCGCGTCTTCGTGCATGCGTTCATGGACGGACGCGATACCGGGCCGACCTCCGGCGCGGGTTATATTGCGGCCCTCGAACAGAAAATGCGCGAGTACGGAATTGGCAAGGTGGCAACGATCAATGGCCGCTACTACGCCATGGACCGCGACAAGCGCTGGGAGCGCGAGCGCAAAGCCTTCGACGCCATGGTCAATGGCAAAGCCGAAGGCGGCGCACACACCAATGCCGTCGCGCGAATCAAAGAAAATTACAACAACGCCATCACCGACGAATTCCTGATCCCCTTTGTCGTGGTGGATGCAGCAGGCAAGCCCGTTGGCCAGATTCGCGATGAGGATGTTTGTATTAATTTCAACTTCCGCGCCGACCGCGCCCGCCAGATCACGCGCGTTCTGGCTCGCGAAAGCGGCTTGAACAAGCAGGGCGGCCGCAACCTCGAAGGCTGGGAGGCGCTGGATGAAACGATTCCCCGCAGCGAGATCCCGAAGAACCTGCACTACGTGTGCATGACGCAATACGACAAGCTCTACGAGTTGCCACTCGTCATCCTGCCTGAGTCGATGGACAACATCCTGGCAAATATCCTCTCGCAAAACCATCTGCGCAATCTGCGCGTGGCAGAGACGGAGAAGTTTGCTCACGTCACGTATTTCTTCAACGGCGGCATCGAAACTCCCTTTCCCGGCGAAGAACGCGTCATGATTCCTTCGCTGAAGGTCGCAACATACGATCTGGCGCCGGAGATGCGCGCCGAAGCCATCGGCGATGCCATTGTGAAGGCGGTGAACGATACTGCTTTTGATTTGGTTGTAGCCAACTTCGCCAATGCCGACATGGTGGGCCACTCCGGCAAGCTCGAACCGACCATCAAGGCCTGCGAAGCCGTCGATGCGCAGCTGGGCTGCATTTACAAGGCAATCAAGGAGAAGAACGGAAGCTGGCTCATCACCGCCGACCACGGCAACGCCGAGATGATGGTGGACCCGGTGACCGGCGGGCCGCACACTGCGCACACCACGAACCCGGTTCCGTTCATCTATGTGGCCGAAGAAGCCGGCCATTATCGCCTGCACAATGATGGATCGCTGCGCGACATTTCGCCCACACTGCTTGCCCTTCTCAAGCTGAATGAACCCAAGCAAATGACCGGCGGCGACCTGCGCATCCCGATCGCGGGATAGGTTGCATCGAGATCGAATCTGGTCATCGTAACCGACGCGCTTGGTGATTCGTAGTAAAACTTTCTTACCGCAAAAGTAAAGCGGGAGCTTGCAGGCTCCCGCGCAGACCGTTGACAATCCATCAGAACTCCCTCAGGGGCTAAAGCCCTCCTTGATCTGGGGCATTTTCGGCACGACTCAACTCGTGCCCTTTCAAAACCGAGACTTGTCATCAACCTGAGTAAAGCGGGAGCCCACGGGCTCCCGCTTTGCTTTTTGCACGGAAGTATTAGTAGGTGATGTGGAAGCCCATGGTGAAAGCCCTGGAACCACCGATCGTGCCCGTGACGGAGCCGAAGTTGGCGGCGTTGTTGGGGCAATTTTGTTGGTTCGGATTCTTCGGATTCACGATGGTCAAGGCTGAAAGTGTGCAGGTACCCTGTGGCGGATTCAGTGACAGTTGCAGAGGAAGCTGCGTTGCTTTGCCGGTACCACTCGAGAAGGGCACTTGATCCAGATTGACCAGAGCAGACTGCTGATCCGCCGGATCATTTGACGTCACGACTTCGCCATAACCCAGGTAGGTACGGTACTGGTTGCAGTTGTTTTCACCCCCGTAAGCGGTGATCGCCGTAGCTGAGCAACCATTGTTCTGGCGAATCTTAGCCGTGTCCTGAGGGATGTCAAGACTGGTTGTGTTGGTCACGTTGAAGACGTTGAGTTCATACTGTGCCCTGATCTTTTCCGTAATCTTGAAACCCTTGCGGATGGAGAGATCAAGACGCTTCTGCGGCGATTGCCGAAAGATATTGCGCTGCCCCGAATTGAAAGCGGTCTGGTAGATATCCGACGGATCGCTGCCCGTTGAAATTGGAATGCCATCCGTGCCCGGTGGAAGGTAGTTGATGGCGATCTGCGAGGGGTCAAGTGCTGGGATGTAGTCGCCACCCGGGCCGCGGAAGGAGCCCTTGTTTCCGGTAAGCGCGGATTTCGGATTCTTCGGATCCTTGATGCCGAGAACCGGATTCATCAGGGTCGGAAAATTTCCGAAATTGATGCTGCCAACGGCGCCGTAGAACTCGTAGAGTGAGTATGGCTCGCCGCTTTGCAAAGTTCCGATTCCGGTGAGGTGCCAGTCGTTCGTGAGGTAAGAAACAAAATTGCTGCCCTTCACTGCGTTGGGCACGTCTACCTGGAAGTTGCCCGTAAACACATGGGTGCGGTCGAAGTCCGATGATGACCAGGAGTCGCGCAAGTGTTTCGGGTTGTCGCCAGTGAAGAACAAGCCGATGTCGCTCTGTTCATCGAGAGAATGGCTCCAGGTGTAGCTGCCGCCGAGTTGCAAGTGGTGCGAAAGCCGCTTCTCCACGTGAGCTTCGAGGGCATCGTAAGCCGAAACGCCCACGGTCTTGAAATCCGCAGCGTTCGGGCTATACCCGACATACGGCGTTCTGAAGTCCGTATTGCCTGCGTCAAATGTGTTCCAGGGTTCAACGGCAATCGGGCAGTAATCGTATGCGCAGTTGTACGAGTTCTGGTTGAGGACATCCATGCCGTACGACGCCGTTTCGCCCCAGATCGGATTGCTCGCGGTTGCGATGCCCGGCTCGTTGATAGGAATTGGAATCACCGAATGACGTCCACGATTTCCCGTGTAGCCGAGAGTGACAGCAAGATCATTTCTCGGCTGCCATTGCACATTCAACGTGTAGTTCATCGTGTAGGGCAGCACGTTGTTCTTGTCATAAATTCCGAAGTTCAATGGCGAGGTGCAAAGGGTGTAGCCTTCCTGACTCTGCCAGCCGCTGCAGTTTTTGCCGAATTGATAGTCATAGGAGTTCGCGGCCGGGTATCCGGTCATCTCGTTTAACTGGGACTGCAGGGCCTGACCGACAACGCCTGGGTCTGAACTTGGCGGCGTGTAGATGCCACCCTGTGATGGAGTGTTAAAAGCCAGATCTCCCATTGGATTTTCCAGTGTCAGACCGCCGGAATTCGCCTTTGTACCTTGATCCGAGAGGCCGGTGGCGACACTGACCAGAGGGGAGGATTCAGTTACACCAAACGGACCACCGATGCTACTGCCCGCAGGCTGCGAGAGATAGGTAAAGAGTTCGCCGCGATCATAGTAGATTCCGGCTCCACCACTGATGACGAGATTGCTGTGGGACTTCGCTGGAGACCAGGCAAAGCCAAGTCGAGGCGAAATGCCCCACTGGCGTCCATTGAGGGTTGAGGCCGAAATGCCCTTGGTGGGGTTCTGCTTGTTATTGCCGGCGATGACGAAACCGGAGTTGACCACATTGAAACCGTTGGTCGTGTCGCCGGTCACGTCATACAACGACGGATCGAAATTGAACATATCGCCGTACTTTTCCGTCATGCCGCCGTGGTAGTCATAACGGACACCGGCGGTGATGCTGAGGTTGGTGCGAGCCTGCCACTTGTCCTGCACATAGCCGTTCAATTCATTGGTGCGATAGTAGCGATCCGCATTGTTGCGGTGGGTGGTGGGATCGATACTCTCAAGAACACTGGATGTACTCACTTGTCCTTGCAGGAACGAGTCGAAGTTTCTCATGACGAGCTGCGCGTGACCGGTGCGATTATTGGTGATGTTCAGTTGTGTGTAGCTGTATCCACCACCGGCGACAATCGTGTGCCTGCCTGCCGTGAAGATCACGTTGGTTGAAGGGTTCAGACGGTTCTGATAGTAACCCATGTTCACGAAGGCGCCGGGCACTCCAGCCGGACCGATGTCGAGTTCTGGGGAGTACTGGTCATAGTAGCCGAAATTCCCGATCGCCAAACCGGGCAAAGTATTTGCGGTCAGGCCGGTCGTCTGAGCGCCTGAGACACCCAGGTTGCCGCCTGCGACCGTCTGCTGATAGTTGCTGAATGTTCCCATGCGGACGAATCCGAGGCGCTGCTCCCAGTTGAGCTTCTGGCCGATGGCGATGGTGTTGCCAAGAGAAAAGACCTGCGAACCGTTGTGCGCCGTAACCGGGAAACCGCCCGTCTCAGAGAAGCCGAAAGGGCGAGTGACCGGTGCGTTCTGGTAGAAGTATTTCGCCGAGACGCGATCATTGCTGGTGGCATCGTAGTCAAGCGAAACGGTGGCCTGATCCGAGTTCAATCGGGAGGTTCCAAGCAGGTACACATTGGGCACGCCATATTGGTAGGATGCGCTGGACTGTGCCGAAGGAATCATGTACTGGCCATTCGGCAATTTCGTATTCAGCAGTGCGGCGGCAACCGGATCGATGGTGACGGCGCCAGTGCCGCCCCATGACAGATCGGCATTCTCAAGGCCCGCATTGCTGCGATCATCGGTTAATCCCGAAGGTACAGTCATCTCCGAGAGTCCCGTCGCACTATCCTCATCCACTCCGCGCTGATAAGCGGCAAAAAAGAAGAGTTTGTTGGTCTTGAGAGGGCCGCCGGCCGTGAAGCCGGAATTCCAGCGACGAAGCCACGGATTGACCATCGACTGCGGAAAGACCCCGATTCCCTGCTGGGTCAGCTGATAGGCCTGGTTGAAGAAGAACGGCGAAGCGTTCATCAGGTTGTTCGCGTAAGAGCCGTAGAGCTGGCCATGCCAGCTATTGGTGCCCGTGCTGGTATTGACGTCAATTTGCGCCCCGCTCGTGGCGCCTTGCTGCGCATCGTACATCGACGCATTCACGCGCAACTCCTGCGTGAATTCCGGCGGGGGAGAAGGCAGGCTGTTGCCGTTTGAACCATAAACCGATGTGCCAACGGAGAACGATCCGCCCGCGGTGGGCGCGCTGCCAATGTTGAAGTTGTAACGCTGTGAGCTGGAACCAGAGGAGCTCTTGCCATTGAACAGGTTGGTGGAGTCCACGCCGTTCACCTGGAAAGTGTTCGAGGTGTCTCGCTGGCCGTTGGCCCAGATGGGCTGGTTACCCAATCCCGCGTTGGAATCCAGGTTCGATAGCAGTTCTGCGTTCACGCCCGGCGAAAGGACCGCGACCTGCGTGAAGCTTCCGGTAGCTAGCGGCGTCAGGTCGATCTGCGCGCGATCCAGCGTGTAGCCATTGGTTGCGTCCGTCGCATTCAGCAGCGGGTTGGCTGTGACTTCAACCGATTCCGATACCTGGCCTATCTTCAATGAGACAGCGATGGTTTTGGCCTGCGCCTCCTGGACTGTGATCCCATTCAACTGCGTGGTTTCAAATCCGGCGTGGGTCACCGTGACGGTGTAGGTGCCAACCGGAAGGTTGAACATCTGAAAGAACCCGCTCGATTGGGAGGATGTGCTCCGCGAGAAATTGATTGCGGCATTGGTCGCCGTAATCGTGGCATCGGGCACGGCGGCTTCCGCCGGATCAAGCACAGTGCCGTTGATCGATCCCAGGGTTTGTTGAGCAGAGATGGGAATAAGCAGAAAAAGCGCGGTCGAGAGTACAAGGCCGCACTGGGCGACACTCCTCCAGAAAGTTTGTTTCATTGATTCTCCTTGCAGCGTGCTTGCGGCTAAGGCCGATTGACGCTTTTGGTGACACTCCCCCAAACCCGGATTCACACGACAGCTGAAGAGTCTCAAGAGAAGATGCCTTGGATATAAATAGTTTCGGCCAGCGGTGCGGGTTTTCCAAGCGAGAAATGAAGGAATTTGAACTACTTGCGGACGCGATTCTGTGGAAAACAACGCATAGAACCGTCCGGAACTCTCTGAGGCGGTCCTGTTTTTTCCCTTGAGATCGGCAGGAGGAAGGCAGTAAACGCACCAGTGGGCGGGATTCGGATCTACCGGTCCCGCCTGCTCGATCGTCAATCTTCTGGCTGCATCCCCGTTGTTCCCAGCCCCGCGGATCGCCTCAGTGAGCGCTTCCCTTGCCCCACTGGAGGCGCAGCCCGACCCGGATGCTGGTAGGCAGGCTCACATACCCGATAGGCGCAATGTGCTGGTTGTCTGTGAGGTTCTCTGCCTGTGCGTAGATGCCCAGCCACGAGAGCAGTTGAAAGCTGCCGCCCAGATCGATCCTTGCGTAGCCGTAATCCAGGTTGCGGTTGGGCAAAAGCAGGCTGTTGCCGCCATTGATGTCTTCATATTCAAGAAAGGTGGAGTCGTCGCTGCGGCTGGCAAAAGCTGAATTGAAAAGAACCGTGAACTTGCCGCCCGTGTAGCTGGCAGAAATGAACCCCGTGTGCGGAGGACGCCGGAAAGGCCTGGCGCTCTTGAGCGGCGAAATGGCTCCGATGGGAATGCCGTCAAATGTGGGCGCATATCCGCCGATGAATGCCTCATTGTCGCTGTCAAACGAGCGCTCAACGGCAGCCTGTAGATAGGTATACCCTCCACGCAAAAAGATGTTGCGCCCGATGCCACCCTCGACCGTGGACTCGATTCCCTGCGCGCGAAACGCTTCAGTGTTGACCGAGAGTCCGTAGTCGTCGGTGTAATAGAAGCCCAGCGCGTTGATCAATTCCTGCTGCTGGGCCGCGGTAAGGTTCGGAATAAGATTGGGCAATAATCTGCCGCCCACCGATTCAATTTCTCTACCAAACTGGTTGTGGAAATAAGTGGCGCGAAAGATGATCCGCTGGCTGAGGAATGATTGTTCCACTCCGCCTTCGTAGGTGCGCGCCGTGGGAGCAGCCAGAGGCGTGATGTGGAGTTGCTGAGCAACCGACTGATAGCCGTTGCTCACAAGAAATTGGTAGAGCGAGCTGAACTGGTCGGTCAACGCAGGTTCGCGCACCGCGTCGCCGTAGTTGAACAGGATGCGCGTACCGCTGAAGATGCCTTTACGCGGCCGCAATGCATAAACCGAAAAGTTCGCGCTTGGCGATGTCTGCACTCCAAAGAGCGAGTAGTGCTCCAGGCTGCCGCCCAGCGAGTAGAAGAACCGATTCTTGAAGTCGCCGTGGACCGCAGCGAGGTAGTCGTAGTTGGTGCGTTCGGTTGTCTCGTGTGTAAGGTACGACGGGATATTCTCCAGGCCTCTCTCGTCTTCAAAGTGGAAACCGATGAGCCCAGTCAGGTGCCGCGTGAAGTGGTAATCGCCCTGATAAATAAGCTGGTCGCGGTTGGAGGCCAATTGGTACTGGTATGGATAGGTCTGGGGGAAATCAAGCTGCGCCTGCCCCGAGACTGAATATCCATTGGCTCCGGTGATCGTAACCGGTGCACCGTAGTACGCGGAAAAGCCATCGACGGGGTCATACTCGATCAGTTGCCCCGAAGGCTGCCACAGGCTGTATTGTTCGCGCTTGCGGGTAAGCCCATAGCGCACGACGTTGTGAAAATCCGGCGTCGTCTGGTTCTCGATCGAGGCGCTCACGTAAATGTCCTGGTCCTTCTGCGTGGCATTATCCGCAACGTGGTAAAACTGCCATGCGTTGGGGACACCGGTTGCGTCGACCCCATAGTGCACCGTGCCGCGGATCTGGGTGGACCCGCTGAGCTGCCATCCCACGTTGGCTGCCGCCGTCCCCACATGGTATTCGTCGTTGGGAAGATTGTTCGCCGTCTGCAGCCAGCTATATTCCCCCAGGTAGTCCAGCTTGTTGTGTGCTCCCGCAACTTCCAGGTCCTCCATCGAGGTCTCGAAGTTGCCCACATCGCCGTGGAAGAGCACCGAAGGAAAGCTGGTGGTTCCGTGCGGAGTCGTCAAGCTCACGACACCACTTGCGGCATCGGCGCCGTAAAGACTCGAGTCGGGCCCGCGATAAACCTCTGCGCGTTCAATGGCTGTGGTCGAAAACGGTCCGAAATCAAAGCGGCCGCCCAGATCGCCAATGCTGACCCCGTCCAGAAGAATCTTGTTCGCATCCGAATCGCCGCCGCGGATGAACAGAGAGGCCTGCGCCCCGCGCTGTCCGTCCTGCGCCACAAAGGTGCCGGGCATCAACCGCAATGGATTCACCAGCGTGTCGTTTAGCGTGAGATCCGTCGGACCCAGCACAGTGGTTGCGGCGCCGGTTTGCGGTTGGGGAGTCGGCGTTCCATTGGCCGTGACCACAATGGATTCATGCACCCACTCCGGCTCCAGTACCAGGTTTCGCTCGACCGTGTCGAGTCGTCCGGCATAGAAACCCGGCGTCTCCAACTGACGAAAGCTCTTGGCCGAAGCGACAAGATAAAAGCGGCCCTGAATGCCGGTGAGAATCTGAAAGCTGCCGTCGGCTCCGGAGACTGCCGAAGAAACCACGCCGCCCTTGTTGAGAAGCGAAACAGTGGCTCCAGTGACCTTGGCGCCGGAAGCGTCCGTAACGACACCGCGAATGGACGCCGCGTGACCGGCGACGGTGAGCACAAAAAGCAGGATGGCGCTGAAGAGACGCAACAAGAAGGTGCGAAAACGACCAGGAAAAGGCATGAAGGCTCCTCCGTTCCCCTCGGAACGCAAGCGGGTTGGGGCGCCGAGGACCGGTCTCCTGACTTGCGCCTTCTCCAGCCACCTTCCCAAAGGCACGACATGGGTCGTGGCTCCAGTGGTTGCGTGGCATCTCCGCGGCAGGCGGAAACGCCTTGGCTGGTCTCCTGCCCAGGCCTATACGACGGCGTGCCAGGCAGGGGCGCTCACAGTTGCGGGGCAGTGGCGGAATTTCACCGCCTTCCCGAGCATCCTGACGATTGCCGTTGTGAACTGCGCCACTCCAAAGTGGAGCGACAGTGATGCCATGAAACGAACTTCCATGACATCAACTTTTATAGCTGGGTTGGGCAGCCAAGTCAAAGCGCGACGTCTGCAGATTCGAATCGCGAATCCCTGCTCCGTGAGAAATAGCAGAAATGGCGCCCTCGGGAAGTTCTTATACCCCATCTCTATACGTACTTCCGAGGTCAGAGAATGGCGAGATTATGAATGCAAAAGAACGAGTGATCTTCGATTTTGATTTCCCAACTTCGCAACAGCAATTCGAAAGATCACCAGGAGTCAGTGAATTCTACTCGATCAGTTGCAGAGGAATGCAATATCCGGACCGCTGAGGGACTAACAGTGCGTGCTCCCGCCGATAGAGCAAAATGGTGACCCCGGCATGATTCGAACATGCGACAAGCGGTTTAGGAAACCGCTGCTCTATCCATCTGAGCTACGGGGCCACAACTGGATTTGGAGACGGGGCATCATCGCCTCATCAAGCGACATTCTACACCAGGGGGGATTCGGGCTTCGCTCATTGCTGCCCGGATATTTCGCACATATCGGGGCTTATGGTGGGGGCCATCGTCAATTACCAGTCAACAACTGCAGGGTTGACGGTCATCCTCCGAAACCTCAGAGTTCGCCTTTCCAGCGCTCGATTCGAGCCTCGGCGATTTCACGTCAACCGACCTCGGTAGAAAGGCGGAAGTGCAAATCGTAAAGTCTTTTGCCGGTTGCGCATTTAATTGCTGACGCTCACCGTGCGTTTCTTCGATTGGATCATCTGAGCACTCAACGCGCTCAGAAGAGCCAGTCCGACGGAGATCCAGATCACGTCGCGGTATCCGGAAACGAAAGCTTCATCGAAGGCGTGCTTTACGGGCGGGTCGCTGATTTGAGCGCCCGCCAGTTTCGATCGCTGCATTTCGACGCTCTGGCGCACGGAGGGAGAGAGTTGCATCTGCGCGAGGCTGCGATTAAGCGTGCGGTTGAATCCGGCTGAGAGGACGAGACCAAAGACTGCGACGGCCAGCAGTCCGGCGATTCGCGACACAGCGTTGTTGACTCCGGAGGCGACACCGGCCTCTCTGGAAGGAACCGATTCCATCACCGCCGTCGTAAGCGGAGCGACGCTGATCGCCATACCGATGCCCAGAACAACCACCGCCGGGAAGAAGGTGCTCCAGTACGAGCCTCCGATTCCCGGCCTTAGAAAGAGTGCGAAGCCTGCCGCCGCTACGAGCGATCCAATCGTGAGTGGCAGTCTAGCGCCATATCGAGCCACCAGGCCTCCGGACCAGCGGGAGAGTACGAATATCAGCAGGATCAGTGGAAGCAGCGCGGCTCCGGCCTGTGTTGCGGAGTAATGCTGGACTTGAATGAGATCGAGGGGAAAGAAAAACAAGATACCACCAAGCGGCGCGTAGAGCAGGAACGTGAGCAGGTTGGCTCCGGAAAAGTCTCTGGACCGGAAGAGATGCAAAGAGACCATCGGAGCTGGCGAACGCGATTCTACGATAAGGAAGCAAAGCAGCGCGCCCACACCCGCCAGGCCCAAGACCCAAATAACTGCTTCGTGTCCTGACGTCGCGGCCGAATCCTCGATGAGAGCGTACGTAATCGCTCCCAGGCCAAACGTAGCCAGCGCGGCGCCCGGCCAGTCGAGACTCTTGCTTGCTGCTTCGTCGCGACTCTCCGGGACGCGCCACAGCGAAAGCAGGATTACGATGATCGCGAGTGGAAGATTGATGAAGAAGACCCAACGCCACGACGCATGTTCCACCAGCCATCCGCCCAGGACCGGCCCGATGGCAGCAGTGATCGCCGTGAAGCCAGACCAGGTGCCGATGGCCCGCCCGCGCTCGTCCTCTGTATAAGAGGCGCTGATAATGGCCAGGCTTCCCGGGACCAGGAACGCCGCTCCTATCCCTTGAAGTCCGCGCGCGACGATGAGGGAAGTGATTGAGGGGGCGAGGCCGCACCAGGACGATCCAATCGCAAACAGCAGAACGCCGCAGAGGAAGACTCTACGGCGACCATAGAGATCGCCAAGAGAACCGCCCAATAGCAGCAGCGATGCAAGCAGAAGGGCGTAGGACTCGACCACCCATTGAATGTTCGTCACCGATGCATGAAGAGCATTCTGCAAAGCGGGCAATGCTACGTTGACGACTGTCCCGTCGATGAATGCCATGCTGGAAGCGAGAATCGTCGCAATCAAGACCCAGGGCCCTCTGCATGGCTGTACTGCGCCCCGAGCGACGTGAGCTGCCAGTTCCTCACACGGAGATTTGATGGGCATCATCATTCGCTGTTCAATCCTGATCTTCCATCCCCGCGCCCGACCTCGCAGGCCTTTTGACAGATCGGGAACTCTGATACGTCCCAGTTCCTTTGCAGGAACTTCAAGGCTTCAATCACACACGAGATTGCCGTTACGATCGACCCGGCGCAGAGGCAAGAATGCTGCTTATGCCCCAATCGGAAGTCGTTTATGCCACCACCGCCGATGCGCCCGATTCGATGGGGAGTGTGAACTGAAACGTCGTTCCCCGATCAGGATTTCCGGTGGCCCATATGCGGCCTCCGTGCGACTCAATGATCGACCGGCTAATGGACAGGCCCATGCCGGTACCCTCAGACTTCGTCGTGAAGAATGCGTCAAAAATCCTGTCTGCCCGCTCAGGAGGCAATCCTGTCCCGGTATCGCAGATCGAGATCAGCAGCTGCTCAACGGAGTTCCGCTGCGACCTGATTGTGAGGTTCCCTTCCATGTCTGCATCATTGATGGCATCGATCCCGTTGCGCACGAGGTTCATAAAGACTTGCTGCAGTTGCACGCGGTCCGCCATTACATGGGGCAACTCAGGCTCGAGTTCGGTGTGGATCGAAATCGCATGCCGCCTCGCCTCACTGCGCACCAGGCTGATGATTTCCTCAATCACTTCATTCACGTCGATCCAATCTCGCCGTAGTTCCCCCTTCTTGTACAAAACACGAATTCGACTGATGATGTCAGAAGCCAGGGTCACATTCTGAATAATTCTCGATGCGGATTCGCGCGCCTTCTCGATGTCGGGCTGCTCGCGCCCTAACCATCGCAAACACGTATCCGCGTTTATGGACGCGGCTGCGATCGGCTGCCTGATTTCGTGCGCTATGGAAGCAGCAAACTCGCCCATCGTTGTCACCCGCTGTATATGAGCGAGGTCCGATTCTAGTAGGCGTAATCTCTCTCGCTCCTCTTCTGCGCGCTTGAGGCTCTCGATTTCGATACTGCTGCCATACCACTTGACGATGTTACCCGCGTCGTCCCGCAGCGGCACGCTGCGGACTAGAAACCAGCGATGCTGCCCGTCCGCCCGCCGCGTCCTTATCTCACTCTTAATCGGATGCCCATCCTCAACCGCCGCACGCCAATCCCTGACGAACCTGGCACGGTCATCGGAATGAATTACGGATTCCCATTTCCATCCCAATAAGTCGGCTGAAGATAAGCCTACGAACTCCAGTAACTGTTCATTGACGAAATCGACAGCGCCATCAGGCGACGCACTCCAGACGTGGGCCGGAACCGTATTGATGACGCCACGAAGCTCACGTTCACTCCGCCGGAGGTCCTCATAAAGCTTCTGAAGCTGCTGGGTGGCATAGTTGAAGGCATTCCCCAAAACAGCCAGCTCATTATTCCCGCGTAAATAAACCTTGTGCTGAAAGTCGCCTCGAGCCAGGGCGTCGGCGCACGCAGTGAGTACGGAAAGCGGACCCGTGATGGTCCGAGTGACGTACCAGCCGAGTGCCGCGGCCACAAGCAAAGTCAGCAAAGCGGCAATCGGAACGATGATGAGAAGGCGTTGGCGGGCCGTTTGGGCATCTTCGATGGCTTTGCTTCGCTGCCGCAGTGCTTGTTGGTCGACTCTCTCCACCAGCGATGAACTGAATTCGATCAGGGCTGGGATCTGAACTGACAGCCGGAGCTGAACGGCGTTCCATTCACCCGCAGTTGCCAGTTGGACGCCTGTGTCGATTTGCGAGAGTAGTGTCACTCGCAGACTTTCGAGCGCGCTGGAGATGGGTGCGTCTTTCTCAATGTAGGGAGTTGTCCTGAGCATCTGCTCGGCACGATCGACGTGCTGCAGAAATGTCTGTCGGATCGAGGCCGCTTCCCCTGAGAATTGGCGATTGTCATGACTGCTCGCCAGTGCGGTCATACTATCCCGGAAGGTATCGACGTCGAGGTGAACGCGGACAACGGCGAGAGGTATCTGATCGATCTTATTGACGCGCTCTGCTGCAGCCTCTATTTGCCAGTATTGCCATACAGCTACTGCATCCGCAGCGATCATTAATAGAACGATCGATACGAAGCACGCGATCAGACGTGAGCGAATTTTCAGGTCACTCCAGCGAAGCAGACTTCGAATCCTGTCGCGCATTGCCTGGCCCACCTTGATCGCGGTCGCATCTATGTTAACTTTCCTGAGCGGCAATGCGCCATGTCGTCCGTTGACTCTACCTTTGCGCAGGGGCTCTATCTAAATCGGCATTCGCGCGAACGGTGGGTGTTTTTAGCATTCGCTCTAATTCGTCCTGCAATTCATCTGCCGCTTTTGTCGCAGATTTCTTTCGGGTGAGAACCGCGTGTACTGCTTCCCAGTAGGCACGCGATACCTCCGGATACAATTTTCCCGCGGTTCTGGACGGACGCAAAACTATGCTCTCCCGAGATACTTTCAGAACAAGTGGGAAGTAGGAATTGTTCGCCGAGATTTCAGGCTTCTGGTAAAGCTCTGGGATGGTTGGCGGCTCACTGGTGCGCAGGCATTGTCTGACCTGCTCCTCGCGGCTGCACAGAAAGCGAACCAACATTGCCGCCTCACGTGGATGGAGCGAGTGCCGCGATATCCCGAAACCGGATCCTCCTAAAGTTGCGGCAATCCTGGCGGCGCCGCCCGGAACGGGCGCTATGCCAAAGCGGTCTCTTATTAGACAGCCTGGGGCGCGATCCGCGACATACTCGCTCGCCCAACTGCGCAGGAACGCCGCTTTTCCAGCTTGCCACATGTTGCCCGCATCCCATTCTTTATATGTGACCACTCCGGGGGGTGAAATAGAGCCTACCCAACGCGCCGCTCTCTCCCATGCACGAATGGTATGCGGGTTGTTTACCGTGACCTTGCCGGTCTCGTCGAGTATTGTCCCGCCGCCCTCCGACACCTGCCATTCCAGGGCGTTGCAGGTCAGTGCCTCGGAAGGTGCTCCTTCCCAAACGAAACCCCAGAAATCTTTATTCCCGCTCGCGCGCTCGCCCGACTGAATCCGCCTGGCCATGACTTCGAGATCTTCCCATGTCTTCGGTGGTGCTCGATATCCATATTTTCGCAGTAGATCTACCCGGTAAAACAACATTCCTGCGTTCAAGTTAGCCGGTAAAGCGACGAGCCGTCCGTTTACCGTGTTGTTCGCAATGAGCTCTGGAAAGTGCGCCTGGATCTCCTGCTCCGGAATATATGACCTGAGGTCGAGAAGGTCGTCGGCGAGAATCCCAGGCCAGATTACGTCGATACCGTAAACATCTGGTACTGTTGCTCCGCTCTCCAGTAGTTTGCGAAAGGTTGCCAGCTGCTCCGCGGCCGTCTCGGGTGCAGGAAGGAACTCCACCCGAATTCCAGTCTGCCGTGTGAATCGGGCTAGCTCTTCGTTGACACGGAGCTGATACTCCCTGCTCGACCATGCCTGATCAATGAGAGTAAGCGTGATCGCAGGTGCAGACGGGCTGGTCTTATGGCAGGCCTGCATCACCAGGAAGACGAGGAGACAAACCGCTCCGTGCGCAAAGTGACGAACACGGCCCCGCCACGAGCCGGAGATGCGATTTTCGCGCGTTCTGCATGGGTACGCCATCTACAACCCGTCTCGGCGAACACCCCCCGATGATAGCCCGCAGCCTGCAAATGTCAAAACGACGCGCCGGCTGAAGCTGAGGGACACGGCCTCACCTCGTGCCGCGGGGTGAACTGAAACGGCGCTCCCCAATCAGTCTGCCTCAAGGCCCGTGAAGGTCCAGAGGACGCGGACAATAGGTAGGTTGATCGCAGCACTGGTGTTCCCGGAAATACCGCGGTTGCAATAACAAACAGCAGAATCAGCTATGACGGCTTCTCCTCGACGTCGTTTGCCGGATCGCTTATTGGCGTCCTGGTAGCGCACGGGATATGCCAGCCCAGGAGGAATAGCGAGCGATGCTGCCGAGGTAGACCTGGCCGGACATAAATGGGAAAAGAGAAACGCAGCCCAGATATGTCCTGATACGTCGGCATGCGACCGGAACCCAACGCCTGCGCTCCGCTGCCCAAAGTCATGAATCGGCCGTTTAATCGGACAGAATCCTGGTTTTCGAGTTCTCCCTGCAGCCATGGTCAGCCACACACTACGAGACCCCGGGGCCGTGGTGATCTCCAGCCGTCGCTCTCGAGCCCGGTTTCGAAGCAAATGTGGCCAAACTCACTGGTGGTTTGGCGTGCCGGAACAGAAACCCGGAACGTGCGAGGTCATTTTCGCGTAGATTCTGTCAGGCCGATTAATATCCATCGTTTTGAGGCGTCATCACTATGAAAAGCGTGGAAGGTAGACCAGTGGGCGTCGCTATTGCAGCGATACCGTTAGGAGAAACCAGTGAGGGTGTCTCCCGGTTATTCAGAGAGCATCACAGGCGCGTCCTTCTGGCTGCCTACCGGATCACCGGAAATATGGCCGATGCCGAGGATGTAGCCCAGTCTGTCTTTCTACGCCTGGCAACGAGCAACACTTTGCCGCTGGTCAATGTGGGAAGCTATCTCTACCGCGCAGCCCTCAACGGAGCGCTCGATCTGCTGCGAAGGCGGAAAGCTGCGGCGCTTGAACCCTTGGAGTTGACTGTCCACGAGGCGGCGGCGCATCCGGGGAACTCTCCGGATACCAGCTTGCGGATCGACGAACTCCGGGCATGGCTCAGGCTGGCCGTCAGCGAATTGGCTCCGCGTGCGGCTGAGATGTTCACGCTGCGCTATCTCGACGACTTGAACAATCGAGAGATCGCGGCGTGCATGGGCACATCGCAAGCGGTAGTCGCCGTGACACTCCATCACGCACGAGCCAGGTTGAAGAAGCGTCTCACCGAACTGGAACGGGGGAAGAAATGATACAGAGGGAAGAATCGCTCTTAAGGAACGCAATTGAGTCGTTGCAGGCAGATGAGCCTGGCGAGGAGATGCTGTCTGCCTCTGCCATGCGGGTAGCAGGGCGCCTCGGAATCGACAGCGTCGACGACATTTCGATCGAAGCCATCAACAGTTGCGATGACGTGCAGAGTATGCTGGGCGCTTATCGGGCGAAAACGCTCTCCCAATCCCAACTGCTCATGGTTGAAGCTCACCTGCGCGAATGCCTTGTTTGCCTGCACAAGTCCCATGCCAAATCGAGAGCCCCCGTACTCGATTGGTCCACACCGAAGACTGCGCGCGCGGTCGCTTGGAGTCCCAAGGGGATTGGTTGGGCGCTCGCCGCTTGTCTCCTTCTCTCAGTCGGCGCACTCTTCGTCTACAGAGCGTACTGGCAGGTTCCTCAGGGAGTTCAAGCACAGGTGCAATCGATCGACGGCGAGGCCTATCGCATCTCCGGGACCGAAGACCGTCAGCTCAAGCCGGGAGAAGGGTTGGAAGAAGGAGAGCGCCTGCAGACCGCCGGAGGCTCGCATGCAGTAGTGCGTCTTGCAGACGGGTCGACCATCGAGGTCAATGAACGTAGTGCTTTTGCAGTTGGCGCGCGTGGACATGACATGACCGTGGAGTTGGACAAAGGAGCGGTAATCGTTCACGCCGCCAAGCGCACGTCGGGCCACTTGTACGTGAGGACTCCGGATTGCCGCGTTGCTGTTACCGGCACCTTGTTCTCAGTAGATGCGGGGATCAAGGGTTCACGCGTAGCGGTATTGCAGGGCTCCGTGCATGTTGCGTACGCAGGGCGCGATTCGCTGCTGCAAGCTGGCGACCAGATCGCGACAAGCGAGAACCTGAGCCCCGAACCGCTCGATCAGCAGATCAGTTGGAGCCACCATCGCGAACAGTATCTGCCGCTCCTCGCTCAATTCGCTACGCTTCGCGAACGCATCGGCAACATACCCTTTCCCGAGTCCAGGTTTAACAGCGATTTGCTGCCCCGGGTTCCGGCCGGCACCGAGTTATACATCAGCGTTCCGAATCTCGGCAACTTCATCACCGAGGCAAACACAATCTTCAAAGATCAACTTCAACGGAGTCCTGAACTGCAGCAGTGGTGGGCACGCGGAGGCGATCGCAAAACCGCCGAAATGGATGAACTCGTCGGGAAGCTTCACGACGTCAGCCAGTATCTTGGCGATGAAATCGTGATCGTGGGTGTCAGGCAATCCAACGATACTGGCTTTGCCGTCATCGCCGATATCCAAAATAACGGCCTCGGCGACTTGCTGAAGCAGCAGTTTGCATCTTCGGCCTCGTCCGGAACACTTACGGTGTTGGATCAGCAGGCATTGAACGCCGCGCCGAGCGCCCGGGCAAAACAGCACGGCGCTTACGCCCTGATTCGTTCCCATGAGGCAGTCTTCTCGACCAGCATCGCCACTTTGAAACTGCTGAATGCTCAGCTTGACGCTGGCGCGAGCGGATTCACTTCTGGAGATTTCGGGAAACGGATCGCAGATGCGTATGGGCGAGGCGCAGGGATTATTTTGGCCGCTGATCTTCATCAGATGGTCGTCGATAGAGCCAGCGCGGCGCATGCCCGGGGCAATGCCAAAGACGGAGCCGGACACAGTGGACTGGAAGACGTTCGATATCTGATTGCCGAACATCGCGAGTCGAACGGGGTGCCTGCGAACCACTTGAATCTGCAGTTCGGCGGACCAAGGCAACGCATTGCCTCATGGCTCGCTCCTCCCGCGCCTATTGGGTCTCTCGATTTTGTTTCTCCCAATGCCGCGTTTGCAGTTGCCGCGCTTTCGAAAGATCCCAAAGAGATTGCCGACGATTTGATGGCTATGACCGAACAAAGCGGCAGCGAAGGGCAAAAGGGCTGGGACGACGCGGAAGCCAAGCTTCACATCAGCATTCGCGACGATCTTGCCGCAAGCCTCGGCGGAGACTTCCTGGTATCGCTCGACGGACCAGTGCTGCCCACTCCCTCATGGAAGGTGGTCATTGAAGTTCGTGACTCTCAGCGGCTGGAGCAAACACTGGAGAAGTTGGCCCAATCCATCCGCAGCGAAGCGCACGGCAAGAACGCTTCAGACATTGTCATCGAGACAAGTCAGGTGGGAGCGCAGCGCTTCTACTCTCTTCACGATCTCAAGTCTGACCGGATTGCAGCGCAATATACTTTCGCGAACGGCTACATGGTATTGGCCCCCACGCGCGCATTAGTGCTCGAAGCATTGCAGACGCGCACATCTGGCAATTCCCTTTCCCGTGCGCAGGCGTTCAGAGCTTTGCTGCCAAAGGACGCAAACGAGAATTATTCGGCGGTTGTCTATCAGAACCTTGGCCCGGTTCTTGCACCTCTGCTCTCTCAGTTCAGCGGAAAATCAGCAGACGCGATCCGCGAAATGGCAGCCGACTCAAGACCGACTGCGATTTGTGCGTGGGGTACGGATACCGGCATTGAAGCGGCCAGCGATAGCCGTCTTTTCGGCTTCGATTTTCTTACCCTTGGAGCTCTGATGAATTCCGGGAACAAGATGCCAGCCCAGAACGTAAGAGAATGACATGGGCGTCATCGATCTTGAAGGGTTAGAGGTTCGGCTTGGCAACCGGATCGTGCTCAATGGGATCACGGGCACGCTGCAGGGCCATGCAATCGGCCTCCTTGGCCCGAACGGCGCCGGAAAATCAACACTGATCAATACGCTGCTTGGCTTTCATCATGCCTCGAAGGGAACTGCGCGCGTCTTCGGTTTCGATACACGTCGCGACCGGTCGCAAATCCGGCAACAGATTGGGTACATGCCGGAAAACGATTCGTTCATCGGCAACATGAGCGGCGTGCACTTCGTCTGCTACATGGCGGAGTTGGCCGGCCTTCCTCGAGCAGAAGCTCTCGAACGCTCTCATGAAGCTCTCTTCTATGTCGGGCTGGGCGAGGTGCGATACCGCGAAGTCAGAACCTACTCGCTGGGGATGAAGCAACTTATCAAGCTTGCGCAGGCACTCGCGCACGGTCCCCGCCTGCTGATCCTCGACGAGCCCACAAATGGCCTTGATCCGATGGCGCGGCAACGCATGATTCAGGTGATCAAAGAAATTCGCAAAGAGGGTAGCATCCGGTTACTCATTTCCTCTCACCTGCTGCGTGATATTGATGAGACCTGTGACGAAGTGCTGATCCTCAAAGATGGGCGCATCGCAGCACTCCGCAACATCGAGGAAGAACGCAATTCACATCGGAACTTCATCGAGCTTGAAACAGCCGGTGCGACCGAAGAGTTTTCTGCCCGCGTTCGCGCGCTTGGCTGCGAGTGTGCGGCCTTTGCAGGCGGCCGTATCAAGCTCGTGATGCCGGACCACATCGAAACCAGAGACCTGTACCTCATCGCATCAGACCAGGGCGTGCAAATTCGCCGCATGAACCGGCGGCGCGATTCTCTCGAAGACATCTTCCTCAGGGCAATGGATAACCAAGTGGGACGGACAGAAAATGTCGGTTTATAAACACAGCTATCGCGCGTATAGCGGCAAAGTCACGCCGCTGCGGACACGTGTTCTCGTTCTTACGCGATACGCGTTTGCAGAGGCCTGGTCTTCGAAAATCACCGTGGCGCTCTTCACGCTCTCTCTGCTGCCTACGGTCGTTTTCCTGGTCATCATCTACGTTGCCAATAACCCGATCGCGCGGGCCTTGATCATGAAGGGGGGCGCCCGCGAGTTTGCGATCGACGCTCGGTACTTCCTCCAGATTCTTCAGACCCAGTCCTGGATCGCGCTGGCCATCACGTCGTGGGTTGCGCCTCGTCTCATAAGCTACGATCTCTCGGACAATGCTCTTCCCATTCTGCTAAGCCGCCCCATCTCGCGCTTCGGTTACGTCTTCGGCAAATTCATCGCTCTCTTTGCGTCTCTCTCGGCAGTGACGTGGGTTCCCTGCCTGTTGCTCTTTGCGTACCAGGGATATTCCTCACCGCAGCCATGGGTGGGCGAAAACCTTCGCATCGCCGGCGGTCTATTGATGGGCGCGGTTATCTGGATCACATTCCTTTCCATTCTTGGTCTGGCTCTTTCTTCGTGGGTCAAATGGCGCATCGTGGCCACGGGCATCATCTTCGCGGCGATTTTCGTTCCCGCCGGAGTGGGCGGCGTCATGAGTGCAATCCTGCGGACCCGGTGGGGCTTCCTGCTCAATATCCCTTACATGATGTCAGTTCTCTGGAGACGGCTTCTCGGGGCGCCTGATTTTGCGCGCTTCGGAGTGTCGCTGCCCACAACGGCGATTGCTGCGATGCTCGCCCTCGTATGCGCGGCCAGCGTTGCCATGCTCAATGCGCGAATTCGCGCGCGAGAGGTGGTCCGCGGATGAACGACCGGATCATCTTCGATGACGTATCGAAGTTCTACGGCGAAATTCTCGGCGTCAATCGCGTCTCGCTTGACATCCCGCCGGGCATCACGACTCTCGTTGGCCCCAACGGTTCAGGAAAAACGACGCTCATGAACCTGATGACTGGACTCGTTCAGCCATCGAGCGGGTCTATCTCGGTTCTGGGTGTTTCTCCGGGCAATGCCACGGAGTTCTTCCGCAACGTCGGGTACTGCACCCAATTCGATTCCTTCCCCCGCGGAATTCTTGGCTGGCAGTTTGTCCTCGACGGATTGCTGCTTCATGGAATGCCGAAGCCCGAGGCTTACAAGTTGACCATGGAGGCTCTCGAGCGCGCTCGCCTCGGCGATGCGGCTGGACGAAAGATTGCAGGCTACAGCAAAGGCATGCGCCAAAAAATCCGGCTTGCCCAGGCCATCGCCCATCATCCGAAGGTCCTCGTGCTTGATGAGCCTCTCAACGGGCTCGACCCTGTGGCGCGCGCTGAATCTCTCGCCCTCTTTCAGGAACTCGGTCGCCAGGGGATGCATCTGATCATCTCCAGCCACATTCTCGACGAGGTCGACAGGATCTCCGACCGCGTCGTTCTTATCACCGGCGGCTACCTGATGGCGGAAGGCAATATCCATCAGGTCCGGCAGGAAGTGCGCGACAAGCCAATGCAGGTCCTCATCCGGTGCGACCATCCCGAGATCCTCGCATCGAAGATGTTCGCCATCAATCACTGCGTCGAAGCAAGATTGCATGCCGACGGTAAGGGCGTATTCCTTCGCACCGGCGATATCGATCAGTTCTATTTCATGCTCAACGGAATCGCCGCCGAGGGTCTGGTGAAGATCGAGGGCGTAACTCCAGCCGACGACGATGCCAATGCGATCTACCAGTATCTGATCGGAACGGACGGAGGCACCTCATGACGCCGAGAAACACAGCAGATGCTGCGGCACTGCTCAAGCAGCAGCCATGGGGCCTTTGGTGGATTCAGGGGCGTCGCCTGACTCTCATCGAACTCCGCAGGAACCTCCTCTCCTGGAGGGCGAGTTGGATTTACTTCCTCGCCTTCGCGCCCACTTTCATCATCTTCCTTCACCTGTTGATCGGCGGGCACCCCGCATCTGCTATGGGGGAGGACACCGGTATCCTTGCCGGCATCGTCCAGTTCTACTACATCCGTCTTGGGATTTTCTTCGGTTGCCTCGGAATCTTCTCCCGGTTGATTCGCGGAGAAATGGTCGAGCGCAGTCTTCACTTCTACCTGCTATCGCCAGTGCGGCGTGAAATCCTGCTGCTCTCCAAATTTGCGGCGGGCGCAATCACAGCGCTGTCTTTGTTTGTCACCGCGATCGTCGCCGATTTTGCGCTCATGTACGCCGGATACGGATCTGCGGGACGCGACTATGTCTTCAACGGCCCCGGTCTTGGTCAGCTGGGCGCCTATGCCCTGATCACGGTACTCGGCTGTCTGGGTTATGGCGCGGTCTTTCTTCTCTTGAGCATGGTGTTTCGCAATCCCACTCCGGCGGCAATGATCGTCCTTGGCTGGGAAGCGATTAACCCAGTCCTTCCGTCCATTTTGCAGAAACTCAGCGTGGCTTCCTATCTTCGTCATCTCATGCCAATCAGCGTGCCGGGTGAGGGGATATTCGCCCTGCTTAGCATCGAAACGGAACCGGTTTCCGGCTGGGCTGCATCCATCGGATTGCTCCTGCTCATTGCGATCGTGCTAAGTTACGCCTGCTATCGAATCCGCAGCCTTGAAATCAGATACACAACCGACTGACGCAATTTCATCTCACCCCTGTTGAACGTTGAAGGTGTGCTGAATCTGAAGGGGGACCCACCGGGAGAGTACGCCGTTACTCGATCGCAAATGAGAATTCTGCACTTGAAGACTCCGCCGTACACGCCCACACCAGCCCCAGCACGCCGAGCTCGCTCGTTAGCGTCGCAAAGATCCGGTCCTGCCCTGCAAAACTAGTATGTTGCTCAGACAGTTAGCGATGGCGATCGCTGATGCACAATGGATACATGAGTGCCCTGGAAGCGCAAAGCATCGTCGTTCGCGCTGTCCTCTTCGACATGGATGGCGTTTTGATCAGCTCGATCGCAGCCGATGAGCGAAGCTGGTTTAAATGGGCGAAACTGCATGGAATGCAAGACACCTTCTCCATCCACAGCACGCACGGGCACCGAACGGCTGACACGATTCGCGCACTTCGACCCGATCTCGATTTAGCGATTGAGCTGAATCGAATGGAAGATTTCGATGCAGAAGATACCCTTGGCTTAACCCTTTATCCCGGCGCCCAGAATTTGCTGGCACAGCTATCGCCCACCCAGTGGAGCGTCGTCACCTCGGCATCCGAGCGGGTAATGCGGCATCGCCTCGGCATCCTGGGAGTTTCGCTGCCGCTTCATTTCGTCACCGCGGATCACGTCAGCTCCGGCAAACCGAATCCCGAGCCATACCGACTGGCTGCCGCGCAACTTGGCGTCAAGCCTTCAGAGTGTCTCGTCATTGAGGATGCGCCTTCAGGAATCCGTGCGGGCAAGTCCGCAGGTAGTCCCGTACTCGCCGTAGCTACGTCCCACAAACCTCAAGAACTGTGTGAAGCCGACTGGATCATCAAATCACTGAACGATCTGGAGCTGACTCCGGGTGAGGATGGACTCATAACCTGCCGCTTCGTGGCCTATCGACGATAGCGAATTCGCCCGGCGCAACATGGCGCTGAAAGGTATCTCGAGCATCAATGAGTTTGGCTAAGCCGCCGAAAAGGCATTCAGGCGGCCTTTTCCACTGCCCTGGCGGCGCCTTCGGGCTCGGTCGCCGTCCGCCTCGCGGCCCACCAGATCAGCACAACCCCTGCCACTACCGATCCGGCACTGGCAAGTTGAGCATTGGATAGCCCCCACAGCACCCTGGGATTGCGGCGAATGAATTCGACGAGGAAGCGTGCGATGCCAGTCAGCACCAGGTATTCGCCCACAATCCAGCCAGTTGGCCTGTGCCTGCGGCCGCGCACCCACAGCCACCAGCCGATCAACAGCGCGGCGGCCAACTCATAGAGCGGTGTGGGGTGAACCCGAACCCCCGGCGGGGTCGGGTCGAGGCCGTTGGGGAAGCCCATTCCCCAGGGCAGCGTGGTTGGAATCCCGTAATCCCCGTCGCCTGAGAGCAAACAGCCGATCCGCCCGATACCGTATCCGACGGCCGCCGCCGGCGAAGCCAGATCGAGGATGCGCAAGCCGCCGATCTTCATTCGCCAGCCCTGAATCACCAGGGCCGCAATGCCGAACAGCAATCCGCCAAACCAGGCAAAGCCCGCCGAATCCCACAGCACCCGCCAGCCGAGCTCCCGAAACTCCGAAGGCGTATCCAGCACATGCCACAACTTGGCGCCCACAATGCCGGCCACCACGGCCACGGCCACTATACCCACTGCATCGGCGTCGATATGCGCGCGTTTGAAGGTCCGGTCCATGATCAAGCCCGCAGTGACTGCCGAAAGCCAAAGCATCAGTCCGAAATGTGGGAATATGCAGGCCAAAGATGTGTAAATAGGGAATCATTTCTACTCAAGTATAGACGCGGGGCCAATGCGAAGGGATTCGCCGCCGGCTCCCCTGGCCCGTTTTTCACAGGGAGTTTTCCAGATCGGCGGCCATTCGGGCGATACTGTCTGCATGGCCACCATCACCTACCAGGGTCTCGAAGTTCTTTACACTCATCAGCAGATCGCCGACCGCGTGGCTGAGATGGGCGCACAAATCACGCGTGATATGAATGGCGAGAAGCTGGTGATGGTCGGGGTGCTCAAAGGCGCCGCAATCTTCCTGGCCGACCTGGCAAGGGCCGTGCAAGTGGACACAACCTTCGACTTCGTCGCCGTCTCAAGCTACGGGAAAGGCCAGCGCTCTTCGGGCGCGGTAAAGCTTATCAAGGACCTCGACGAACCCATCGAGGGCAAAAATGTGCTGATCGTGGAGGACATTCTCGATACCGGGCTGACACTCGCCTACCTGCGCAAAATCTTCCTGCAGCACCATCCGCGTACACTTCGGATCGCGACCCTGCTCGACAAGCCCTCGCGGCGCATCGAAAAGATTGATGCCGATTATGTGGGTTTCTCTATACCAAACTTATTTGTCATCGGATATGGAATGGATTATGCGGAGCGCTACCGGAACCTGCCCGAGATCTGCCTGATGTCGGCCGACCACCCGGAATAGTGCCCGGGATTAACCCAGGATCAACAATGGATGAGCGGGAACTGCTGACCTCGGCCTATCAAGACTTCAATGCGCGCCGCATCGATGAAGTACTGGCGCGGCTGCATCCCGACGTCGAATGGGCGAACGGAATGGAGGGCGGCCACGTCTTTGGACGGGAGGCGGTTCGCGAGTACTGGACCCGGCAATGGCGCATACTCGACCCGCATGTCGACCCTCTGCGCATTGAACCGGACGAAACGGGCCGATTTGTCGTCGAGGTCCACCAGGTGGTCCGCGATCTTGAAGGAAACGTGCTGGTTGACACCACCGTTCATCATGCCTATCGTTTCGCTGACGGTTTCATCAAACGAATGGACATTGAATAGAAGGTCCGGTCGAAAGCCGTCGTTTCACCGGAAACTCTGACCTGTGAGCGCCACCCTTTGCCGGGCGCTTCTTTAGGCTCTATACTCATCACCCGTAGTCTCCCGGTGTGGCCGCAAGGGCTGGCGTATCCGGGAGAAGGAGCGTTGCATATGACCGCGAGTACGCCGATCGGCGAGCCGGATGTGGAATTCGACCATGGCAGCTTCGATTCAACCGCTTTCACACGGCAGGCCTTGGCCGACTGGCAAGCGCTCGCCGCGGTCATCGATCACACCCTACTCAAGCCCGACGCGACCCGGGACCAGATAGAAAGCCTCTGCGACGAGGTCATCCGCTATCGCTTCGCTTGTGCGATGGTCAACCCCATCTGGGCATCGACGGCAGTCGGCATGCTCTCGGGCACCGGCATTCCGGTGGGCGTCGTGATCGGCTTCCCGCTCGGCGCTTCGCTGGTTTCCACATTGCGGCAAGAAGCGGCCGCGCTGGCGCGCATGGGAGTGCGTGAGTTGGATATGGTGATTCCTATCGGGCATCTCAAGAGCGGCAATCATCAGGCCGTTGAGCACGCCATTCACGCCGCAGCCGTGGTTGCGCATCATCATGGCGCACTGCTCAAAGTCATTCTCGAGACCGCCTTACTCACGGTAGAGGAAAAACTCCGCGGCGCGGAGCTGGCCATCCAGGCCGGGGCGGATTTCCTGAAGACTTCAACCGGCTTTGCTTCAGGCGGAGCTACCGCGGCCGATGTCGCTCTGCTGCGCGGCGTTGCCGGTGGCCGCTGCGGAGTCAAGGCCGCGGGCGGCATCCGTAAACTGGCCGATGTGCGCGACCTGCTTGAAGCCGGAGCCAACCGCATCGGCGCGTCAGCCTCCGTCGCCATCGTGCGCGAACTGGGAGCAGAGTGAGAAACAGCGATCAGTGATCAGTGATCAGGAGTCAGCGCTTATCACCTGCTCACTTTTCACTGACCACTGACCACTGATCACTGTACCCTGATCCCTGTTCCCTGTTCACCGACCACTGTTCCCTGCCCTTGACGTCCCAGAATCCGTTATCATTCCCTTCGATACCATGCCTGACATACCCGCGCAACCGAGTCAAGAATTCGAAGGCGATTATCGCCCGGCGGAATCCGACAATCCGCATGCGCATCTTGACATGCAGAACATCCGCGTCGAGCCTGCCGATCTCGCCTACCTGGTGCAAATGGCCGATGCGCTGAACACCACGCTCGACCTGGAGACTCTGCTCAATCGCACCTCCGAGTTGGTGCGCGCCATCATTCATTACCGCATCTTTGCGATCTTGCTGCTCAATGACCGCACCCATGACCTGCGCATGCGTTTTCAGATCGGTCACACTCCGGAGGTCCAGCGAACGCGCATCCCCCTCGGCAAAGGCATCGTCGGCCAGGTCGCGCAGACTCGCCAACCCATGCTGCTCAACGATGTCTCCGTCGCAGAAGGCTACATTCCAGCCAATCCCGATGTGCGCTCTGAACTCGCGGTGCCGCTGATCGCCAAAAACCGCCTTATCGGCGTGATGGATCTGGAGAGCGAACAAGCGGGCTATTTCCGCCCAGAGCACCTGCACCTGCTTATCCTCACCGCATCGCGCATCGCGCAGGCGATCGAGAATGCGCGGCTTTACGCGCGTGTCTCCAGGCAGGCGCAGACGTTGACCGTGCTCAACGAAATCTCAGCCGAACTCACTTCGATCCTGGACCTCGACCCGCTGCTGGCCAGAGTCGGCCAACTGCTGCGGCGGCTTATCGATTACCAGATGTTCAGCATCATGCTGCTCGACAGCAAAGGCGAAACGCTCATTACGCGCTATGCCTGGCGATTCGGATACGCACACGCGCCTTTAAGGCGCATCCCCATCACCAGCGGCCTGGTGGGTGCCGCGGTGCGCGAGTGGCGGCCCATCAATGTGCCCGATGTGAACAAGGACCCGCGCTATCTTCCCATGAATCCGGAGACGCGGTCGGAGTTGATCGTGCCCCTGTTTCACAAAGGACGCATCATCGGCGTGCTTGACCTTGAACACACGCGCACCGGCTTCTTCAACGAAGAGCACGCGCGCACCTTGACCACGATGGCCGCGCAGGTGGCTATTGCCATTGAGAATGCGCGTCTCTATCAGGCCGTCCGGCGTCAGGAGCAGCAACTCGAGCGCGACATCGCCATGGCGCGCGAAGTGCAACTGCGCCTTCTGCCCACCGATCCGCCGCAACACGCGCATGCCGAAATGGCTGTACGCTTTTTGCCCGCGCGCACCATCGGCGGCGATCTCTATGACTTTGTGGAATACAGCCCCAACGAGAGCGCCATCGTGTTAGGCGATGTAAGCGGCAAGGCTGCGCCGGCAGCTCTGTTTGCGGCTCTGGTCAGCGGAATCATGCGCTCCGCCGCAATACAGCGGCCAGGGCCGGCCCAGATGCTGACCCTCTTGAACGACGCACTGCAAGAGCGCCGCCTGGAATCGCAGTACGTCGTGATGCTCTTCGCCCTGTGGAATGACGAGAATCGGACCCTGCAGGTAGCTAACTCCGGCGCTGTGCAGCCCATCCTTTGCCGCGCCGGTGAGTCGAGCACCATCCGCGCAGAAGGCTTTCCGCTCGGCCTGTTTCCCAGCGTGACCTATGATGAACTCAGTCTGTCCGCACAGCCCGGCGATGCCATCGTCTTCATCTCCGACGGCATTCTGGATGCCGAAAATGCGCAGAGCGAAATGTACGGAGAGGAGCGGCTGACAGGCCTGCTCTGTGCCCACCGCGAACAGTCGGCCAGTCACATCGCCGAGGTCATCCTGAGCGATGTAACCCGTTTCCAGGCAGGCCACGACCGCTTCGACGACGAAACCATCATCGTGCTGAAGGTGCGGTGAGAAATGCAGGGAACAGGGATCAGTGCTCAGTGGTCAGTGGTCAGGGAACAGGTTTAAGGAGTCAGTGTTCACCATAGAGCCCATCTCATAAATGGCTTTGTAAAAGGGCACGACTTTAGTCGTGCCGCAAACGTCGCGTAAATCTCTGGGCTTTAGCCCCTGAGGGACGTCTTTTGCGGTGCTAGACCATTTATGAGACAGCTTCTAGAATCTGGGTGCCCCGTCCTTTCCACGCCCTTTGAAGGAAGGGTGGGCAAGCAAGAACCCCATCAGATCCAACGAGTCTGTATCTTTTATTCCCTGTTCCCTGTTCACCGATCACTGTTCACTATTCTCTGACCACTGATCACTGTTCACTGATCCCTGCGCCCGTCCTCCGTTAAACTTGACTAGATACGATTTCCGGAGCGCCTTTGCACACCACAACGCAAGAACGCATCATTCGTCCCGCCCGCAATATACTGGGCAGCCTGCGGCTTCCCGGGGACAAATCCATCAGCCACCGCTATGCCATGCTGGCCGCATTTGCCGAAGGCACGTCGCGCTTCAGCAACTTCTCCACCGGCGCAGATTGCGCTTCGACGCTGGCCTGCATGCAAGCGCTGGGAGCGAAGGTCAGCAAACTCGAGCAGAATGCGGTAGAAATCACCGGCGTAGGCGGCCGCGTCACGCCGTCAAGCCAACCGCTCGACTGCGGCAACTCGGGCTCTACCATGCGCATGATTGCGGGCCTGCTGGCTCCGCAGCAGGGCCGCTTCACTCTGGTGGGCGACGCCTCGCTCTCGCGCCGCCCCATGGAGCGCATTCGCAAGCCGCTCGAATCGATGGGTGCGCGTCTCATGCTTACCGACGGCCATGCGCCCATCGTGATTGAAGGCACTCCGCTCCACGCCATCGACTACACCACGCCGGTTCCCAGCGCACAGGTGAAGACTTCGATTCTGCTCGCCGGGCTGCAGACCTCCGGCGCGACCACGGTGCGCGAAGCCGTCCGCACCCGCGACCACAGCGAGCTGGCTCTTCGTGCATTCGGGGCGACGCTCACGCGCACCGTGGATTCTGTCTCCATCACCGGACCGCAGCTTCTTCATGCCATTGACTCCGCGGTGCCCGGCGACATGTCATCCGCCGCATTTTTTCTCTGTGCAGCGGTCATTTTTCCTGACTCTTCCCTGGTGCTCGATGCAATCGGGCTCAATCCCACGCGCGCCGCTCTGCTGGATGTCCTGACCACGTTGGGCGCGCACATCGCGGTGCTCAACCTCGAAGAGAAGCATGCGGAGTTGGTCGGCACGGTGCAGGTCTCCGCACCTCCCGACGGCCTCCGTTCAACCGCAATTACCGGCGCATTGGCTGCGCAGCTCATCGACGAACTTCCCGTGCTGGCGGCCATCGCACCGTATACCAGCGGAGGCATCCGCATTCGCGACGCGAAAGAGTTGCGCGTCAAGGAGTCCGATCGCATCGCTCTCGTTGCGCAGAATCTGCGTGCCATGGGCGCCGAAGTCATTGAGTTTGAAGACGGCCTCGACGTGCCCGGCGGGCAGCAACTTCATGGCGCGACCATCGACTCCGGTGGCGACCACCGTATCGCCATGGCCTTCAGCGTAGCCGCGCTGCGCGCCAAGGGCGAAACACTTATCCAGGGCGCCGAATCCGCCGCGATCAGCTTTCCTGAATTCTTCGACCTGCTCGACAAGGTGACAGAGCGGTAATCCCCGCCGCAACTACGCGTGCGTCGAAGTTTTCGCCGCGATCAGCAGAAAGGCCCGGCGCTCTGCCGGGCCTCTCCAAGATCCGTTTTGAATTGCCTATTGAGCAGACGGCGTGGTTTCGGTAGAGGGTAGCGCCGTGGTCGGCTCATTCCCCGGCGTTGCGGGCATGAGCCCAGGAACTAAAGGAGCCGTTTTTACGTTGCCAGTGGCGGCCTCTTCCATGTTGATTCCGTAGTGTTGCAACGTCGAAGCCAGCACCTGGTACAACGAAGCCCGGTCTTTGGCATAAGTGGCAACAGCCGTAATGCGGTTGTCTTCCGCTATCGCCAGATTGCGCTCTTGCAGCAGCACGTTGGCTGTGGTCGAGGCGCCCAGGTGAAGCCTTTTTTCTTCCGCGTCCAGACTCTGCTGAGCATAGTCTCTGGCGGCGATGGAGGCCTGAACCTGCGCGCGGTCGTTGGTGAGCGCGTACTGCGCGTTCGCCACCTGCATGTGGATCTGGGTGTACAGCTGCTCCAAATGCATTTCGGCCTGCCGGTACTCGATAAGTGAACGGGCCTGATCCGCCTGGGCGGTGCGATTGCGAATCGGAATCGACAAAGTGAAGCCCACTCCCTTATCGGGAGAGCTGCTGTTCACCAGATCGTTGAGCACCACTGAATACCCGATGCTGCTAGGCGCTGCGCATGAGAAACCGAAAAAATTGCAGTTAGCATTGGGAGCGCCGCCCGCGCCGCTGGCCCCATAGAATGCGTACGCGTCAAGAACCGGCAAAAGCGCTCTGCGCGCTCCACGCAGTGTGATTTCATCCTTCTTGATCGAAAGAACGGCCTGCTCCAGTTCAGGACGGTTCTTGAACGCCTCCTGGACCAGTTCCTCGGGAGACTCCTTCTCTTCAGGAAGCTCGTCGAGGCTCACGCGGTCCGTGGGAACAATGGCAGCAGCCACCAGGGCGGGACCGTTGAGGTTCCGTGCAATGGCCTGCTTCATGATCAACTGCTGGTATTGCATGTTGCTCTGCGATGCGATCAGCGCCTGTTTGTCAGTGGCTACAGTCGAATCCGCGTTCACCACGTCCAGCGGAGCCATGGTGCCGATCTGCAGCTGCTTGCGTGTGTCGCTATCGAGCTTCGTGCTCTGGTCCAGAGCGTGCTCTTTCGCCTGCACGTCCTCATAGGCGCTTACAAGCACCCAGTAAATGTTCTCCACCTGGTTGACCGTTGCCAGAATCTGCTGGCGAAACGTGGAATCGGTAATCCGGCGATCCAGAATTGCCTCGTATACGAAGCGATTGTTTACCCAGATGCCGGCCCCATTCAACAGGTGCTGGGTCACGGTGGCTCTAAAGTTGGACAGCAGTTCCGGGCTGTAGCTGTTAAACGGACTGGTGGTGGTGGTGCGGCTGTTGTTCCACGTAAGGTTCAGGGCCGTGCCGGTCACATAGCCCTGGTTGTAGGCGAAATTGTATTCGTCGGTGTTGAGGAAGGAGCGAGGCGCAAATGCGGTCGTCTGCGGTTGCTCCGAACGTTCCAGCTGGATCGTGCCCGAAACGATGGGGTCGCGATTCTCTGGCGTGGGCCCTGCGCCGTCTGTAGAAAGGACCAGGCCGGAACTGCCGGTTGTGGCACCTGACACGCCACCTGGAGCACCGCTCGCACTCAATGTCGTTGAAGTGCCACCGAGTGTGTTCTGCAGGACACTTGCGCCGACGCCTCGCAACGCTGCACCGGCTTTGGCTCGCAGCAGGTCGGTGTCCGCGATATCCAGGTAATAACGGCTGATCGCAATGTCGTAGTTGTTCTCCAGCGCCAGGGCAATTGCGTCCGAGAGGCTCAAGTAGATTTTGCCGTCTTTTACCAGGTCGGTAAGACGCACAGAGTTGTTGAAATCAGCCTTGGCAATGGTTGTGGGCCGGTACATGTTGATTGGGCTGCCAAGAAGACGGCCCGCCGGTGCGCTGAAGTCGCGCAAAGACGGACGTAGGAACAACGGCTGCGTTAGTACTGGAGCTGGCGCCGGCGGTAGAGCTGACCCTTGTTTGTCCGTGGGCGGCGGCGCAGTCTGTTGTGCAAATCCCGATGGCACTCCGGCAGCCAATGTGAGCAACGCCGCTGCGAGCGCTCGAAGCTGCCTGCCTGATTTTCCACTAGCCTGCGGTGTGGTCTCATCCTGCTGGTCAAACACACGTATACCAAACAATTGCATGATTCCTCTCCACGAGTTGCTGAGGCATGTGGGGTGCCTTCTTCAAGACGCCCGAAGAGCCCCTCCGGACGCAGATTTATGAGGCTTCCGGGGGCGAGTTGCGCTTTCTGCCCGACAGTCGATTTCCGTCTCTCAGGCAATACGCTCAGCGTTCACAGTTCGTTCCCTAGCCCCGGATTCTCACCGTTCCCGGCGGCTCTGCCGGACATTGTTGTGAAAAGCTGAGTATATCGCAGCCGTACTCCCTGTACGGAGCCCCGGCCCGGCCAATTACCCTGTTATCCAGGTTGATGCCCGTGGCTGATTCCGCTCAATCCGTGCCCGTTTCCCGTAACTGGAAGCTGACTTTGGCCTATGACGGAACGGATTTCAGCGGCTGGCAGGTGCAGCCAGGCGAAACCACCATTCAAGGCGAATTGCAGGCCGCCCTCGGCTGCATCACCGGCGAAGCCCCTCTGCCCCAGGGTTCGGGGCGCACCGATGCCGGTGTCCATGCGCTGGCCCAGGTGGCCAGCTTTGAACTGCAGGCTCCGATCCCGCCGCGCAATCTGCAGCGCGCCCTCAACCGGATTTTGCCTCCCGCGATCCGAATCCTTGAAGCGCGCATTGTCGACAGCGGGTTTCATGCCCGGCACTCGGCAACCGCCAAGACCTATGAATACCGGGTCCTCGTCGAGCAGCCCGAGGCCGGAGCAATCTGCCCGCCTTTTCTTGCCCGCTATGTCTACGCTTACCCCTGGCCTCTCGATGTGGCGGCGCTCCAAACCGCAGCGTCGTTTTTCGTGGGCGAACACGATTTCCTCAGCTTTGCGGCCACTGATCCCGATCTGGCGACACGTACGACGCCCGACCAATCAACGGATCCGATCCAAACTCTCGCGAAGCCCAGCACGATTCGCGCCGTCTTTTCGTCGACCTGGGAACGAAGAACTTCTCAGGGCCAGGAAATGCTGATCTATCGGGTGCGCGGCAGTGGATTTCTGCACCACATGGTTCGCAATCTTGTCGGAACCATGCTCGATGTGGGCCGAGGCTATCGCTCCGCCGGCGAAATTCCTGCCATGCTGGCTGCGCGGTCCCGCTCCGCCGCCGGCCCCACCGCGCCGGCGCGGGGATTATTCCTGCATTCCGTCGAATACGGTGTGGAATATGAGATGTGACGTTCGTATATGTCGTGGGCTTCGCTCACCCGCAGATTTCCCGGTTGCCTGCTACCCTAAAACCAGTGTATGGCGATCTTTTCCCGCAAAACGGCATTCTCCAGGGTGACCGCGTTGGCCGCCCGGCGACCCGTTCATGCCGCTTTTTCGTGGATGCACAACAACCCTCAGACCATCATGGACTGGCAGGCAGATCTGGTGGCGATTCCCGCTCCGCCGTTTGGCGAACAGGCACGATCGGAATGGATCGCCGCCCGCTTCAAAGAGGCAGGGCTGACCGATGTCCAAACCGACGCCATCGGCAATGTGCTCGGATTTCTGCCCGCCGCCAAACTTCCCCCTGAAAGCAGCGGCCCGGTGGTCGTGCTTTCCGCGCATCTCGACACAGTTTTTCCCGCCGATACCCCGCTCAAGCCCACGTTGAGCCGCACCAACGGTACCACCCGCCTCGCTGCTCCCGGCGCCTGCGACAACGCGGCCGGCGTTGCAGGATTGCTGGCGATTGTGCACGCCCTGGTCCAGGCCAAGGTCGCTCTTGGCGCGCCCCTGGTGGTGCTGGCCAATGTAGGCGAGGAAGGCGAAGGCGATCTGCGCGGCGTCCGTCATTTCTATGAGCCAGGACGCACTGGCCGGCCGCATCGCAGCCCATATCGTTCTCGACGGCGCCGGAGCGGACTCAGCCGTCACCCAGGCCCTCGGCAGCCGGCGCTTCCAGGTCACCATCAGCGGCCCCGGCGGCCATAGCTTCACCGATGCAGGCACACCCAATCCCATCGCGGCCATGGCGTCCGCGCTCGCCGCGCTGGCCGAGACGCGCCTCCCCGACGAGCCGCGTACTACGCTGAACCTGGGAACCATCCACGGCGGCACCAGCGTCAATTCCATTCCTGAAAGCGCGACGGCCTCCATCGATTTCCGCTCCACCAGTCCCGACGAATTGCTTCGCCTCGAAGTGGCTCTGCACCGCGCAGTCGAAGACGCGGTCGAACGCTGGAATCGAGCGGCAAGCACTCTCTCTTCCTACAGCCGAGGTCTGCTCACCTTCAAAGTAGAAAAGATCGGCGACCGTCCCGCCGCGCAATTGCCCAACGATTCGCCCCTGCTTGACACGCTGCGAGCCGTCGACCGGCATCTTGGCCTGCGCACCGATCTCCGCCTCGGCTCAACCGATGCCAACATTCCCATCGCCTGCGGCGTTCCGGCTCTTTCAATGGGCGCGGGAGGCGAGGGTGGCGGCGCACACACGCTGGCCGAGTGGTACAGCGACAACGATCGCGAACACGGCCTGCGCCGCGTCCTGCTGCTCACCCTGGCCATGACCGAGTGGGCCGCGGAACAGTAGGCGGCTCCTGCTAAACTCCGCGCATGCGTGCCAACCCCGGGATCCTTTTCGCCTTTGCCGTTACCGCCGCTCTTTGCTCGGCTCAAAGCCCCACCACAAAGCACCGCACGCAGCGACAGACGAAGCCCGCGGCATCAAGAACCGCCGACCTGATCTACTTCGATGGAATCATCTACACCGGCGAAGGATTCGCGGAAGACAAGCCGCGCGTTGTGCAAGCCATGGCGATTTCCGATGGCAAAGTGCTCGCCGTCGGCACCAACGATGAAATCACCCGGCTGGCCGGACCCAACACCACGCTGCACGACTTGAACAGCGCCCGTACCAGCACTTTCATCTTCCCGGGATTCAACGACGCGCATGTCCACCTGGCCAGCGCCGGCGAGACCAAGCTCAACGTCGATCTCACTGGCGTCAAGTCGCTCGCCGAAATGCTGGCCAGGATACAGGCCTTCGCCAAAGCCGCCCCTGCCGGCCATTGGCTGGTTGGCGGAAACTGGGATCACACTCTTTGGGCTCAGAAGATTCTGCCCACGCGCCAGGATCTCGACAAGGTCACCGCGGGCCATCCCACCTTTCTCGACCGCATCGATGGCCACATCGCAGTCGCCAACTCCGCCGCGCTCGCCGCAGCGGGCATTACCGGCAAGACCCATCCGCCCCAGGGCGGAGCCATCGACCTCGATGCCAACGGCCAGCCCACCGGCATCCTTCGCGAGTCCGCACAGGAGCTGGTCTACAAAGTGATTCCTCCGCCCAGCCACGACGAGCGCCGCAAGGGCGACGAGCTCGCCATCGCCGACGCACTCGCCCACGGCATCACCAGCGTGCAGGACTTCAGCGAGTGGCAGGACTTCCTCATCTATGAAGAGCTGGAAAAGGAAGGCAAGCTCAAGCTCCGCATCACCGAGTGGCTCCCCTTCAAAGATCCGTTGCCCGAACTCATCAAAATGCGTGCCCACCATGACCTGCACGACCCCATGCTGCATACCGGCTTCCTGAAGGGCTTCATGGATGGTTCGCTCGGTTCCCGCACTGCCGCGATGAAAGCGCCCTACTCGGACGATCCCGGCAACACCGGCCTGCCTCAATACACACAGGCGCAATTGAACAGCATGGCCGTCGAGCGCGCCAAGGCGGGCTTCCAGCTCGGCTTCCACGCCATCGGCGACAAAGCCGCCGCCATGGCTCTCGACGCATACGCGCAACCCGGCATTTCCCGCGCCGCGCGCAACCGCATCGAGCACGCCCAGGTCGTCGATCCGGCCGACATCCCGCGCTTCAAGCAGCTCGGCGTCATCGCCTCCATGCAGCCCAGCCACGTGCTCACCGACATGAACTGGGCCGAAGCCCGGCTCGGTCCGAAGCGCGCCGCCTACTCCTATGCCTGGAAGGCATTCCTCGATGCCGGCGTCCCTCTCGCCTTCGGCACCGACTATCCTGTTGAACCGATCACGCCCTTCCGCGGCCTCTACGCCGCCGTCACGCGCATGAACGAAGCCGGGACCATGACCTATTACCCCGAGAACAAGATCACGCGCGGCCAGGCGCTCTACGCCTACACGCAAGGCTCCGCCTACGCCGAATTTGCGGAGCAGCACAAGGGCAAGCTGACACCTGGCTACGATGCCGACTTCATTCTCGTCGATCGCGACCTCTACAAGGTTGGCGCTACTGCACTGCTTCAAACCGAGGTGAACGCGACATTCGTGGGCGGCAAGCAATCCTACCCAAACACAACGGACGTCCCGACTTCAGCCCAATGAAGCTGCGCGCCTATCTGCTCATGTTCTGCGTGGTCGCGGTCTGGGGATCGACGTTTGTGCTCATTAAAGGTGCACTGGTCGACGCCACGCCAGCGGCATTCAACCTGGTTCGCATGACGTTGGCATTTGCCCTGCTGGCTGTTGCGTACCATCGCTCCTGGCGCGGCATCCGGCGCAGTCATCTTGCAGCCGGAGCGCTTGTCGGCTTATGCCTCGCTGCCGGCTATCAGTTCCAGACCACCGGCCTGGCGCGCACCACACCTTCGAAATCTGCCTTCATCACAGGACTGGTCGTCGTGCTGGTGCCGCTCTTCTCGTCCATCCCTGCGCTGCGTCCGCCGGGAGCGCGGCCACCACGCTGGAATGCTTACTCCGGCGCCGCGCTGGCTTTCATTGGAATCCTGTTGTTGACGGCCCCTGCCGATGCAAAGGTCCAAGGTCTGTCCGCCATGAATCGAATCGCCGCGCTGCTGCCGGATGCTCAATCCATCAATATCGGAGACGCGCTCACCCTGGGATGCGCCATCGGATTCGCTTTCCATTGTCTGGCGCTGGGCCATGTCTCGCCCCGCATTGCGTTCCAGCCACTGGCGCTGATGCAGGTTGGATTTTGCGCCATATTCATGGCCGTGAGCCTGCCCTTCATCGAGCACCCTCACATCAACTGGACGCCGCGCTTCGTCATGGCAATCGCCATTGCCGCTGCCCTGGCCACCGCCGCTGCCTTTTCCATTCAAAGCTGGGCGCAGTCGATTTTGCCTTCGACCCACATCGCCCTGTTGCTGACCATGGAGCCTGTGTTTGCCTGGATCACGGCGTTTGTCTTCACCCACGAGCGGCTCGGCCTGCTGCCTGCCGCAGGCGCGCTGCTGATTCTAGCCGGGATCGCTCTCACTGAACTCATTCCGCAGCCTCACGTTCCAACGGCGCACGAAGCGTGAAGCGCCAGATGTGTGTGGCACGGGGAAAGGTTCAGCAGAGAACTGCGGATTCGATTTGCGATTGCGAACCGCTCAACTGGCTTTCGATTCGTCCTCCTGCCAGTTGGTCGGCTGCCAGTCACTGGAACGCCTCAGATACACTGCCGACGCGGGGTACGGAACCACGACAGCGCTGGCAACTTTTCTGGAAACAGAGGCACGGCGATCGACAGGGTTGGGCCGCTCCAGCTGCATCTCGCGCCAGCACATCCAGGCGCGCTCGCCGTCGGAACCTTGCAACGGCAACAGGTTGAAGAAGGTGAAGCACAGATTGGCAAGGCCAAAAAGAGGCGACCAATGCCAGGTAAGAAGCAAAATCAGGTTGGCCATTGGCCCCGCAAGGGAGACCAGCGCATTTTTCCCCGGGGTCCCGGCTTCGCGCACGATATAAAGGCCTTTCCAGCGGAAGCCTATTTTTTTGATCTTCACGCCGACAGCGAGCGCCGTGATCAGATGCGCTGCCTCATGCAGCGTCATCGCCAAGACTCCAAGAAACAGGCCCCGAAAGATGGGGAAAAACCACTCCAGGCTCAGTGCGTGCATGCGTCCCCCGTTCAACCTGTTAGATGCAACTAAAGTAACCTTCGGAAAAAAAAGATTTTGCAGGAGTTGAGAAGGCGCAATCCTGCGGACGGGTTTCCCGGTTTTGGGAATCCGCTCAATTCGGGAACACGCGCTCACTGGAAATAAGCCTGGCTGTGAAGCCTTCTTTGGTCTGAATTGCGTCTATCTATTCGAGGCTGTTGCTGAGAACATCGACTTCGACCTGCCCGCGCTCATCTTCATCGGTGACGCCGGCGGCTCCTGTACAACCGGAAGAGCGAACGAGGGAATCCAACGTAGCCATACGGGCCTGGTCGGCACTGACTATACTGTTTCTAGATGCAAAGAACATTCCAGCCCGAGGGGTTGGTCACTCGACGAGGTCAAACAACAAATGAATTCGCTCTTCGACCGGCTGCGTACACGCCGTCTCGCCTCTGCTTTCGCACTGCTAGCCACCCTCTCGGCGGCCATCGTAGCGGGTTCGTTCGCGGCCCACGGAGTTCGTGGACAGGAAAAGCAGATCGGCAGTGCCGATGCCACGCCTCTCAAAGTGGTCAATTCCTCCGTGCCTTCGAACGAGTTCGTAAAAATCGCCAAGGAAGTCGGCCCGGCGGTCGTGAACATCAATACCGAGACGCTGCCCAAACAGTCGACCGACCGTCGGCGCATGCCCCATGGCGCCATTCCGATGCAGCCGCAGAATCCACCCGATGGCCAGAATCCCGGCGATGACGACCAGAATGGCGGTCAGCAGCAGCAGCAGCAACAGGGTCCCGACAACAACTTCCAGGATTTCTTCAACCACTTCTTTGGCGGACAGGCGCCCGATCAGGGAGGCGGCGGGGACGATGGCGGAAGCGTGCAGGAATCGCTCGGTTCCGGTTTCATCGTCGACTCCAAGGGTTACATCATCACCAACAATCACGTGATCGAGAAGGCCGACAAGATCTACGTCAAGCTCTCCACCGACCCCGACACGCAGGACCTGGGCCGTCCCGCTCGCGTGATCGGCGTTGACAAGGCAACTGATCTGGCCGTCATCAAGATCGATACCAACAGCTCACTTCCCACCGTAAGGCTAGGCAACTCTGACGCCGCGCAGGTGGGCGACTGGGTCGAGGCGATCGGCAGCCCCTTCGCCCTGGCACAGACCGTGACAGCCGGCATCATTTCGGCCAAAAACAGGACCATCGACCAGGGAGCGCCCGGCCAGTTCCAGCATTTTATTCAGACCGATGCCGCCATTAACCCCGGCAACTCGGGCGGACCGCTGCTTGACATGAACGGCGATGTGATCGGCGTGAACACGGCCATTTACACGCAATCTGCCGGCTATCAGGGTATTGGCTTTGCCATGCCGTCGAACACCGTGGCAGCCGTCTACAACGATCTGATCAGCCCCAGCCACAAAGTCGTTCGCGGCTCCATCGGCATCCAGTTCCGGCCCAACCTTTCCGGCGCCGTGAATCGTGTGTATGGCTTCAAGAACGGTGTACTGGTGCAGGAAGTCCAACCCGGCGGACCGGCGGACAGGGCCGGCCTCAAGCCCGGCGATATCATCACCACCGTTGACGGCCGCTCCATCAAGGATGGCGATGACCTGGTAAACGAAATCGCCAGCCGCCGCCCCGGATCGAGCATCCGCCTCGGCTATCTGCGTGACGGCAAACAGGATGACACCACCGTCACCATCGGCGACCGGGACAAAGTATTTGCCAGCCTGGGCGCGCAGCAACAGAATTCCGCCCCGGAAGAACAGGGCGATGAGGGCGAGGCAAAGCTCGGTATCGTGGTGCATGAAGCCTCGCAGGCGACGATAGCCAAGCTCCACGCCCCCGGCATGATGATTCAGTCGGTTCGCACCGGCTCGTTTGCCGATCTGCAGGGGCTTGAGCCGGGCCTCTTGATCACCCACATCAACAAGCAGCCCACGGGCACGAAGCAACAGTACGACGCGGTAGTCAGCAAACTGAAGACAGGCGATGACGTAGTCTTTGAAGTCATGGATCCGCGCCATCCCGAGTCTGGAATCAACTACGTAGGCGGCACGCTGCAGTAGCCGTCCCCAACCTGCCGGGAGCGGGAATCCAAGCTCCCGGCAAAAGACAGACCGCTCGGCAAGTGGTGGAAACCACCCGGAAGTAGCCCGATCGCGGCAATTATGATTGACTTTGCTCCTTACGGGAGTAACCTGTATTGACCCAAGCAGGACGGTTTCCATTGGCACTCGACAGATTGTTTAATTAGGATTCAACGGAAGCAGCCCGGAAAAACTTATTTGCAGAGGTACCAGCATGCTTTCATTTCAAGCAAGCCTGGCATTTTTATTGTCCGCCGCAATCGTTTCGTCACCGGCTTTCGCCACTCGCGTTCACCGGAGCACGACCAGCGCCCATTCGCACCGGAGCCATCTCAAGGTGAAGGCGTCGTCGCATCGATTGCACGGCCAGCAGGCGATCGATCCGGCACGTGTGACCGTGATTCAGCAGGCCTTGATCCGCGAACACTATATGAGCGGCGATGCCACTGGCAACTGGGATGCGACGACACAGGCCGCCATGCAGAAGTACCAGGGCGACCAGGGCTGGCAGACCAAGCTGATGCCCGATTCGCGCGCTCTGAAGAAGCTGGGACTGGGTCCGGACTACTCCGAAGCCATCAATGCAAAGAATTCGTCTTTCGCTGACCCACCGCCGGTCAGCACGATTCCTGGACCACAGGCAGCCGGTTTTGCCGCAGCATCTGGAACAGACCGCTAGAGCATTTTCGATTCCAGTGTTAACAGAACTCCGCGCCCATCCATTGCGCTTCGATTCAAGTGTTAACAGAACTCCGTGCCCCATCCATTGGGCGCTTTTTGCACAATGGGTGGGAAGCCGCAGAACTTACTTCTCTTGCAGGTTCGGAGATCCAATCGCTGTTTTTCCTTCAGCACAGCATTAAAAAGCCTCCCGACCGGGAGGCTTTTTCATACTGAAGAAAATTCAGCGGAGGCGCAGCGACTTGATGGCGTCGGGCAGGTGCTCTTCAATCAGCTTCGCTTGTTCGGCGGCTATGCCACCCAGATAAGTTGGTGCGGGCGTTGCCATCAGCACCAGCGCAAACGCAATCACCGAGAAGCAAACTCCTGCAATGGCGGCTGAAACCAGCATATGGTACATGTCGAACGTATCGAGGCTCAGAATGTTGAAGGCCACATGTTCCAAGGGCTTGATGTGCTTCAGCACGGCCAGCGCGAACACTGAGAAGAACACCGAGAGCGACGTCAGCACAACCAGCGTGACATCCAAACTGCGATGGAACTTCTGCCGGGAACTGCAGCGACTGCATTCGGCCAGGTGATTCTCGTAGTCCTTGCGCATCTCCGGAGAAAGACCCGAGATATCATAGCGCCAGCTTGCCAGAATGGCGCCTACGACGCGATCTGTGCATGGGGTTCTTGGCATAATTGTTTTCAGACTCACTTTGCCGGTTGTGTGTTCGCCGCGTGCTGCTCTGCGGCTTTCATCGTGGCAATCAGGCGGCCTAACCAATAGATGCGCCCTGTGCTCAACTTGATGCACGAACGCTTCGTTCAACTTTGCCTCGCCATGGGACGATGCCCTGGCGTTTACCCTGCCAACTTATCCGTTACAGAGTGAAGCCAGTTCCTGCATCTCCTATTATATCTGAGTTTACTTAGAAACATATAGGCGAGAGAGGTTCATGCTGCGCGGCCAGCAATAACCGGTTGGCCAGCAGGCTGGCTCGGCCCACCAGCGCACGCTCCGCCGAGACCCTCGCCAGCTCCGGCAGATTGTTGCTCTCCGAGAGATGTCCCAGGACCACATAGGTTGCCTGGCCGTCATACTCCGACTCAAGAAAGCACGCCGCAGCTTCATTCGATAAATGACCAACCCGCGACAGCACTCGTTGCTTGACTGACCACGGATACGGACCGTCGCGCAGCATCTCCAGGTCGTGATTGGACTCGAGCAGCAGCAAATCGAGGCCCTTGAGCTGCGCCTTGACATTGGGAGTGATGTAGCCAAGATCGGTGGCAACCGCCATGCGCACCCCCTCTGCCTGAAAGACAAATCCGACCGGATCGACCGCGTCGTGGGGGATCGTGAAAGGACTAACGGCGATGTCCCCGATTTGAAAGCGCTGGCCCGCCTGGAAATACTGGACCGACGGCAGCCGGGTCGGGTCTTTCTGCGGGGCCATGATTTCCGTCTCCGGGTCAGCTGGTTGGTCGTCAGCTGATCGGGCCTCAAAGTCGGCAGCAGCGGAGATTGCGACCGCGGTGTCCTCGCCTTCTTCCAGATCCGAATCGTCCGGCTCGCCTTCCGCGGCAGCAGCGTCAGCTTCGGCCTGTCGCGCTGCGGCCTGCTGTTTGCACTGCTCCAGCCACTGCTTGTACGTCATCTGCCGGCGTGGCGTCAGCCAGCGCATCCACGCGCGGTGGGTGCCCTCAGTGAAGTACACCGGAATGCCGAGTTTGCGCGCCGTAACCGCCAGCCCATTGACGTGGTCCTGGTGCTCGTGAGTGATGATGATCGCGTCCAGGGTGTCGGGCTCTTCCCCGGCCAGCTTCATGCGGCGGAACAACTCGCGGCAGCTCAATCCGGCATCCACAAGGATGCGGGTCTGGCCTCCGCAGACAACGGTGCAGTTGCCCTTGGACCCTGACGCCAGCACTGTGAAACGCACCATGTTGTGAGCATACAACGCGCGGCTGTGCATGGCGGGGCGGGTTGTGGTGCAATTTGGTTTTCCACCGGACGGCCGTGCGGCGTAGACTTTGGCACATGGCGAAGAAACTGGAATTGCTAATTGACTACAATGCAGATTCGCATCCCGTTTCTGCTAAGTGTTCCATTTGTGGCGCTCCAATGCCGCTGATGGAATCCAAGGGCGCTTCGTCAGCAGAAAGCAAGAAATGGTTCGCCATTCAATTCGATCTCCACGTGCGACACAAACACAGCCGTGAGGACGTGAACCAAGTCGCGCGGATGGAGAGAGAGGCGACGAAGCCGGAATGACCGTTCCCGGCACGTCGCCGTCATCCGCGCCTCATGAAAGCGTCTCAAGGCTTTGATGATTATCTCGACATAAAGGCCCCGCGCAGCCGGCCTGCGGCGGCTGAAAACCTGCTATTACCGCTGGTAACTGAATAGTTCTGAACCGATTGCGGCTATTTACTCTTGACAAAATAAAAGGTGACACAAATCACGGTACAAAAGTAATTATCGGGTGCATAGTAAGGGCATGAAGCCCGAACTAGTCATCACCCTCGATGGCAATATGTTTCCCGTTTCGGGATTCTGCTCTGTTTGTCACGATTCGACGCCGCCCAATGACCCAACTGCGTCGAATTCGCACGACCAGATCGTCTACCTCTCGGAACAGTTCCAACTCCACCTGGAGAAGAGACATTCGACGGCTTCCCCTCTGCTGACACGAAAGCCTCTCGGAAACGAGGGGCATTCGTGTTTCGGGGTTTCCTGGACGGCTTAGTTTTTCCTTGACCGGGAAACCAGCAACGCACTAAATGACTTCAAGTCTGATCCGGGAACAGACGTGAACCCTCTCCCATTCCGTTAGGTCTTTCTCTCTATTTTCAGTTGCAACCGTGAGAAAACACCTTGCGCAAATGGAATCAAAGGTTCCATCTACATTATGTCTGTGCGGAAAATTCACGTTGAGGAAGAGAAAAGTGGCCAATCCGGGCCTCGAATCCTGGAACTGGTTGCATAAATGGAGTATTGAAAGGGCACGGCTTCAGCCGTGCCGTCAGAGACGCATAGAATCCAGGGCTTTAGCCCCTGAGGGACGCTCCTTCGCTCGTCGAGCAACATTTATGCAACCAGTTCTAGTCATGAGTCTGAAATACGCAACACAAAACTGGTTGTCATTCTGAGCGAACGGAGCCCCGAACGTCCTTCAGTTCGGGGGTGGTGAGTCGAAGAATCTGCGGTTGTTCTTCGATGAACTTCAGACTCACCACACTAGAACCTGTCTCATAAACGGCTTTGTAAAAGGGCACGACTTTAGTCGTGCCAAACGTCGCGTAATTCGCTGGGAATTAGCCCCTGAGGAACGCCTTTCGCGGTGTTAGACCATTATGAGACAGCTTCCAGCGTGCGCTGGACTTTGAGCATACTCCAAATGTGAAGGTTGCCCGCGAAGTACATCAACTTTCCCATTACGTTCGTTCCCGATGACTAGGGCCTGTTAACACTACCGGGACGGGGGCGCCGGGAGCCAATTTTTCTCAGTTCGAGGAGTGAGGAGTGACGCATACCGGGTGTCTGCTAGCGACGATCGACGACGAAATGGGGAAAATTGGCCCCGGCCCGAAGGGTTGCGGCGAAAATCCGGCCATACTTCATTCTCGTCCTCGACGGTGGACCCGCCACAGCCTTTGGACTCGGCTTCGTCTGGCCGAATTTTCGCTCGCAACGCCATCCACCCCAGTAGTGTTAACAGGCCCTAGCAACGCACCCTTAACGGCGGGTCGTGGGTCAGCCTGAAGCATGAAAGTCCCGCGCAGCCGGCCTGCCCCAGCGGAAAATCTATCACTTCCTCTGCTTCCCGCTGAATAAGCACCGATTTGCACACAATTACCTCGATCGCCGGGTGCCCGTTTCCCGATTCCGGGACGTCGAAAAAATTCTCCATTCCGGCCGCTTTACATTGCAGATTATTTCTCCCGATCTGCGCACAATACTTATAGGAGAACCCTCAATGAACGAATCGACCCCTGCCGTCGTCAGCCAGACCTCGCCCACCCATGCCTCGCCCACCCAGACCTCGCCCGATCCCGCCCCGCGCAACCCCGCCGTCACCCGTTGTTACGAGGCCTGGCTGGCCTCGACCACTGATAGTCGCGACAGAGAGTTGGAACGCTACGACATCAGGCTGCACGCCACCCAAGCCTACTTCAATGCCATGCCCGACCTTTCCGGTCACGAAAACATCCGCGACTTCATTGCCTGCGTCGCACAAGGCATGCTCATCGGCGCCATCGACCCCATCGAGGGTCCCAAGCTCCTCTATGCCGCCCAGGTCGCGATCGGAGCCCTCCGTCTACAGCCAAAAGACCAAAAACGGCCAGCCTGACCCCCTACCCCCTACCCGGTAGTAACCTGTCTGTTGTCGAATTGGTAAACAGGCAAAAGTCCTTCTCGAACCTCCTGATCCGGCTTATGCTTACAACACGATGGCGCCTATCCCGCCGCACAGGCTTTTGCTTTCCGCCATTGCTCGTTGGAGGTTCGCAGAATGACCCGCAAGCCGCTCGTTTCTGCTTTGGCCGTTACATCTGCGGCCCTGGCTTTTGTGTTGTGTGCTCATCATCCCCGCTTCGTCCTGGCGGCCGATAAACCGAATACCGGGGCATCGGCCGGCTGGAACCGCCAGGCCGCGGCCGGCTATCTCGACAGCCGCGAAGTCTGGTGGCAGTCATGGGACCACGCGCAAAAGGATCATGGAACCGTCTGCGTCTCCTGTCATACCCAGGCAACCTATGGGCTTGCCCGTCCTGCTCTCCGCAGCGACCTCGACGAGCAAAGCCCCACGGCCACGGAGCAGGTGATGCTGGCCAGCATTCAAAAACGCGTGCGGATGTGGAATGAGGTTCTGCCTTTCTACAGCGATGCCGTGTACGGCGACGGCAAAACAGTCGAATCGCGCGATGCGGAGTCGGTGCTGAATGCATTCATCCTGCTCAGCTACAACCTCAGCGACAACTCGCGCCGTTTGGACGACACCACGCTGATGGCTCTCGACAACGCATGGGCGCTGCAAACGAAATCGGGACCGGACGCAGGCTCATGGGTGTGGCAGAACTTCGACTACACGCCATGGGAGTCGAAAGAGTCGCAGTATCACTGGGCGGCGCTGCTGGCCGAGGCTGTCGCCAACGCCCCGGAAAACTATCGCACCGACCCAAAAATTACCGGAAATATTTCCGCCCTGCGCGCCTACCTGACCAGCCATTACGAGGTCCAGCCGCTGCTCAACAAGGTTGTTGTCCTCTGGGCTTCCGCACAGTTTCCGGACTTGCTGACCCCGCCGCAACGCAAGAAGCTGCTTGAGGATATCGATGGATGCCAGCGCGCTGACGGCGGCTGGAGCCTGGCAGACATGGGCACGTGGCAAAGGCGCGACCACACGCCGCTTGAAAACAGGCCCGACGGCTACGCGACGGGCATCACCGTTCTCGCCCTCGAACAAAATCACGTAACCAATCCCCAAGTTGAGCGCGGCGTTCAATGGCTTATCGCCAACCAGGACAAGACCACCGGAGCATGGCCGGCCTGGTCGCTGAACAAGAATCGCGATCCCAATTCGAATATCGGTAAATTCATGAGCGACGCCGCTACCAGCTATGCGGTGCTGGCGCTCGAGGCGCGGCGATAAGCGAGACTAGAACCTGTCTCATAAATGGCTTTGTAAAAGGGCACGACTTTAGTCGTGCCGCAAACGTCGCGTAATTCGCTGGGCTTTAGCCCCTGAGGGACGCCTTTCGCGGTGCTAGACCATTTATGAGACAGCTTCTAAGATTCCTTCGCAGGGTTCGCCGGAATCTCGATTGAAACCAGCGTGCCCCGCCCCGGCTTGCTGACCACGCTGAACTGCGCCTGGTTGCCATAAAGCACGTCGAGCCGCTCCTGCACATTCTTCATGCCGATGCCGGCCCCATTGCGATTTAATACTGATGCGGGCCGGTTGCCCATACCGACCCCGTCATCCGCCACCTCGATCAGCAATCGATCCCCTTCGAGACGGCTGCGCAGCGTCACGGTTCCGCCGTTGATGCGCGGCTCCAGCCCGTGCTTGATGCTGTTCTCGATCAGCGGCTGCAGAAGAATGCTCGGAACCGGCAAATCCAGCGTTCGCGGATCGATCTCTTTCTCCACGCGCAGCTTGTCGGCGCCAAAACGCACCACCTCGATATCGAGATAATCGTCGGTAAAGCTCAGCTCGTGGCTGAGCGGCACGTAGGTATCGTGGTCTTTGAGCAGGGCACGCAGAATATTGGCCAGCTTCACCGTCATCTCGCGCGCCAGTTCCGGCTTCATTCGCACCAGCGACGCGATCGAGTTGAGCGTATTGAAAAGAAAATGAGGATTGATCTGGCGCTGCAGCGCATCGAGCCGCGCCTCGAGCAGCAGGCGCTTTTGTTCCTCCAGCTTCATCTCAATGTGCAAGGCGTTCCACACTTTGATGGCGATGCCCACCACAATCGGCGCGCTCAGCAGCACCAGCACCTGGAGCCACGGCTTGGTGGCCAATAGCGCAAACAACCGGTGCGGAAAAGCGTGAGCAAGCCACTCGCGGATCGCCTCCGCCGCCACAATCAGAAACAGCATGAGAAACTGGCGGTCGATGCGCGGCTTGCGTAAGTTGCGGCGCACCCAGCGGTAGAGACTCAGATCGATGAACGGAGTAAAGGACCAGATCTCCTCGGGTTCAACAAAATGGCCCAGCCACCCGGCCAACAGCCCCAACACGGCGTTGAAGGGCAGTGCCAGGTACTCGTGGTGGTAGACCGCGGGCCCGGAAAGCACGATCCCGCCCAGCATCGCCCATCCCGGCCCCAGAAACAGGCCCAGGAGGATAACGGTCTCAAACGAAATGTCGGCCGCCAGAAAGTTGGCCACCGAGATCCGAACCCAAACGCCCAGCGTAAGCGGCACCAGAAAAAATGCCAGTAATGCCAGCGTTTGCCGCATAGTGCGATGCTCGGCAAAAAAGAGGCGTCGAAACGAGCCGGCCCGTGCCAGAACGCTCGCTACAGAGGCAATCACGCCCAGCTTGACCAGCAACGTAATCCAAATGAGCGTGGAGTTCACACCCTCACTGTACCGCGGCGCGCAGCCGGCTATTCAATTTTTCAGTGGTTTGCACTTTATGTTGCCCCAATTTCCCGTACGGTGACGGCAATCGCAGCGCAAACCGCCGCAACCCGTAAAATGGAAGGATGGGACTTGAAAGCGTGAAGAAGATCGCCGAAGCGGACTTTCCTACTCGCTGGGGACACTTCCGCATCCTGGGCTTTGAGGGTGCTTTGTCGGGCCCGCGCGAAAACTGCGAGCCGGCGTCGACAACTACTCCCCAGGTCGAAGGCCTGGTAGCCCTGGTGATGGGCGACATCCATGCCGCGCCGCCGATGGTACGCATCCACTCGCAGTGCCTCACCGGCGACGTATTCGGCTCACTCCGCTGCGATTGCCGCTTGCAATTGGAGCTTGCCCTGGGCATGATCGCCGAAAAAGGCGCGGGCATTCTTCTCTATGAACAGCAGGAAGGCCGCGGCATCGGACTAATGGCCAAGCTGAAGGCCTACGAACTGCAGGATGACGGCATGGACACCGTGGAAGCCAACGTCGAGCTCGGCTATGCTGCCGACTGCCGCGAGTATGAGTTGCCTGCCGCCGTGCTGAAGCTGCTCGGCATCTCGCAGGTGCGGCTGATCACCAACAATCCTGAAAAAGTCGCGGCCCTTGAATCTGCCGGCATCGAGGTCACGGAGCGCATCTCCGCTGAAGTCGAGCCCCAGGAGAGCTTCGAGCGCTATCTGCGCACCAAGCACGAAAAGATGGGACATATCACGGATCTGCTCGATGATAAGCAAGTGATTACAGAGTAAGCCGCAATGGCTGCCGCGTGAGAAGTTGCAATGTTAGAGGGCTCCATGTCGATGAAGAATCCGCCTCATCCCGGCAGCGTTGTATTTTCAGATCGCGTCGGAGGGAGCAGGGGCCTTCAGGCCCCTGAACTCAGGCTTACAATCAATGTGGCTTTAGCCATGCGCTTCTTGGTCATGCTGCTGAGATGAGGTTCGCGCCGCAAGAAACTCGGACATATCTGGTCACCGCAGTGACGGCACAACGCCGCAGCCTCTTTCAGGTCACTTCCACTGCGGAATTACTTGAGCTAACAATTCTCGACTATCACCGCCAGGGAAGGTTTCTGCTGCATGCATTCGTCATCATGCCTGACCATTTCCATGCTCTGATCACGCCGGCTCCGGATGTTTCGCTTGAAAAAGCCATGCAATTCATCAAGGGCGGCTTCTCCTTCCGCCTGAAGAGCAAGCTCGATGTGTGGATGCGCAGCTTCAACGAGAGCCAGATCTGAACGAAGAGAAGTTCATGAGCTGTGTGCGGTATATCGAGGAGAATCCGGTTCGCCGGGGCCTTGTGTCGACGCCGCAAGCCTATCCCTTCAGCTCTGCAGCAAGTGGACCGTTGGACCCCATGCCTCTTCACCTAAAGATGTGCGTTCTGCGGGGAAGGTGAACCGGGCCTAAAGGCCCCTCATTGATTCGCATTATCCAGGGGCCTGAAGGCCCCTGCTCCCTCCGACCGGGAAGAAGAATTCTGCCGAACAGCCTCATTGACTTGCAGCATCCAGGGGCCTGAAGGCCCCTGCTCCCTCCGAACGGGGAGGATAATTTCGCCGTTCGCACGCAGAGCCGAAGGCAGTTGGCCCCACCGCAGGTGGTCAGTGCCCCGGCATCATGCCCCACAGCATCACCAGCGTCATCCCGATCACGATCAAGCTGGTGCCCCAGGCAATCACGTTCCCCAGGCGTGAGTTCTTGTGCTCACCCATCAGGTCCTTGCGGTTGATCAGCATCAACATCAGGATGATCACCACCGGGAGCAACACGCCGTTCAATACCTGGGAGAGAATCGCGAAGTTGATCAACTGCGCATCGGGCAAGAGGAGCACGGTGGCCGCCCCGCCCACGAGGAGTAGCGTATAGAGCCAGTAGAAGAACGGCGCCTCCTTGAAGCTTTTGTCCACGCCGGATTCGAATCCCATGCCTTCGCATACCGTATAGGCCGTGGAAAGCGGCAGGATTGACGCCGCGAACAGAGACGCATTGAACAGTCCAAACGCAAAAAGAATGAATGCGTAATCGCCGGCCAGAGGACGCATTGCTTCGGCTGCGTCGGAGGCTACCTGGATCGCTCCCATGCCGTGCACGTAAAGGGTAGCCGCGCAGGCCACCACAATGAACCATGCCACAATGTCGGTGAACAGGCTGCCCACCACCACGTCGAGCCGCGATGCCGCGTAATCCTTGACGCGAATCCCCTTCTCCACAATCGACGACTGCAGATAGAACTGCATCCAGGGGGCAATCGTGGTGCCGACGACGCCGATCGCCATATAGATGTATGCCTTGTCGCGCCACACCGAGCCGGCCGGCAGCTTCACCGTGGCCAGCAGCGCATCGTGCCAGCTTGGCTGCGACAGCACCCCGGCAAAGATATAGGCGATATACACCACCGAGGCGACAATGAAGATCTTCTCTGTGCTCTTGTAGGTGCCGCGCACCACCATGTACCACACCAGCGCGGCACAGAACGGCACGGAAATATAACGCGACACATGGAACAGGTGCAGCGAGCCGGCGATGCCGATAAACTCCGTGACCACGTTGGTGTAGTTGACGATCACCAGCAAGACCATCAGCACAAAGGTCAACCGCAGGCCGAACTCCTCGCGGATCAGATCGCTGAGCCCCTTGCCGGTGACCACTCCCATGCGGGCGCACATCTCCTGCACAACGATCAGGGCGATGGTGATGGGAATCATGGTCCAGAGCAGGCTGTAGCCGTACTGTGCGCCGGCCTGGGAATAGGTGAGGATGCCACCCGAATCGTTATCCACGTTGGCGGTAATGAAACCGGGACCGAGAACGGCCAGAAACAGCAATATCCGGATTCGCCAACGCTTACCCATGGCCGCGCATTCCTATGGTGGATTCATGAAGTTGATCCGTACGAGGATTCCTCAAAGACCATAACAGGCGAGACCCATGCAGGCGAAACCCGGCCGCAGCCTCCGATAAAAGTCTCCAAGACACGTCAGTTGATCGAGTGCTTTTACCATGGTACTTTGTTACCAAGATAGCAGGAGAAGCCAATGCCGCAGGAACAGCAAAATCGCGAACCCGTCGTAGTCGAGCGCGTCCAGACCGGCGTCCGAATGGAAAAGCGCATGTTGAAAGTGCTGAAAGCCCTGGCCGAGTTGAAGGACATGACGCTCGGCGACCTGCTGGAGGGAATCGTCCTGCACGCCTTTGAAGGCAAACTCGTTCCCTTCTCTGCGCAGACATTGAAAGAGATTGAACAGTTCAAATCCCTCTATGGCATGACTCTCAAAGCTTCAGACAGCCATAACCTCAGAGAGCGAAAGAGATGAAGAAATTTTGGACACTGATTGTCGCGGCAGGGCTTGCCCTGCCGGCATTGTCTCAGGATACGGCTGGAGTGAAGGAAACGCATATGCATGTTCAAACCACTTTCGATCTCGTTATTCACGCGCCCTACGCGGAGACGGCGCCCTTGTTTGGCCCCAACGGTGAACGTGCGTGGGCGGGAAAGCATTGGGACCCGCAATTTCTCCACCCCCAGCCGGGCCGTGATGAGGAAGGAGCAGTGTTCACGATACGCCACGGTCCGCTGAACGCCGTGTGGGTGAATACTCTCTTCGACATCGGTGGGCGGCACTTTCAATATGTTTCCTTCCTCCCGGATCTGATGGTGACGGTGATCGACGTTCGCTTCAAAGTGATGGACGCTGCCACCACCGGGGTCAACGTGACCTACACGCGAACTGCAATTACGCCGGAGGGAAATGAGCACGTGGCCGCAATGAGTGAAGGCGACAGAACGGCCGGGCCGGATTGGCAGCAGGCCATCAACCAATACCTGGCAGCCCTTAAAACCAGCAAACGCAATTGAAAGCGATGTCCTAACCTCGCTCGCAACGAGGCAACCTGGCGTTCCGCCGCCGAGTCGCCAGGCCCTGCCTTGCTTGACAGCTCGCGGCTTGCAAGTCTACAAAGCACTTTCACCACTTGCCAGCCCGGAGGGCCCCCTGAATGCGTCTTTCCAAGTCCATTGAAGTTATGCCTGCGCGCCGAAAGCTCCTTGGCTCACTGGCTTCGGCAGGCGCCCTGCTGGGCCTCGGTGCCGCTTCCAGCGCGAAGGCAAACGCTGCCCCGCCTGACGAGCCGGAGCAAACCAGACCCGAGGACCTGCTCGCGCAAGCCCGCCTGCGCAGCTACAAGACGCGCCGCTCCTCGAGTTGGGACCGCACGGGCGGCAACAACGATGCCGTTCCTGTTGATCCGGGCCAAGCGGCCACGCTGCTTGATGTAAGCGGCGCCGGGGTCGTCACGCATCTCTGGTTTACCATCAACTCGCCCGACTCCATGCACCTGAAAAACCTGGTTCTGCGCGCCTGGTGGGATGGTGAAGCTACGCCCTCGGTCGAAGTCCCGATTGGGGATTTCTTTGGCCTTGGCCTGGGGGAATATTTCGTTTACCAGTCGGCGCTGCTTGCCGTCGCGCCGATTAAAGCGCTCAATGCATATTTTCAGATGCCGTTTGCGCAATCTGCCCGCCTGACTTTGACGAACGAAGGCAAAGTGCGTACGGACAATCTCTATTTCGCGGTGGATTACGTGATGCTACCTAGCCTGCCGGCCGACGTTGGCCGGTTCCATGCGCAGTACCGCCAGGCTGCACCCTCCAAGGGCTGGACCAACGACTGGAGCAACGAATACTCCGAGAAGGTAAACGACCGCAAGAACCTGAGCGGCGAAGACAACTACATTTTTCTCGAAGCCACCGGCAAAGGGCATTTTGTGGGCGTGACTCATGCTGTGCTGCAGAACCAGGAAGGCTGGTTCGGCGAAGGCGACGACATGATCTTTATCGATGGCGATGCTATGCCCACGATCAATGGCACAGGAACCGAGGACTACTACAACGGCGCATGGGATTTCGGAAAAGAGGCCTTTGCGTATCCGCACAATGGCGCGCCCTATGTGGTGGATGCGGAGCGGATCGGGGGGCGCTATTGCCTTTACCGCTGGCACATTGAAAGCCCTATAACGTTTGAGAAATCAATCAAGGTCACGATCGAGCACGGACACGCCAACAACCGCTCCGACAATTTTTATACGACTGCCTACTGGTACCAGACCGAGCCGCATGCGGCATTTCCTGCGCTGCCGGCTCCGGAGGCTCGCGTTCCTCGGCTGTTCGCGGTCGGCGGCGGAGCGGGCCCGGCGCCGGTGAATGGCAGCTGATGTCAAAAGACCGCATGAGTGGCCGATGCTGGCCCAAAAATGGCCGGCCCTGACTGGCTTTAAAAGCGGTCACATCTAGTGTGGTGAGTCTAAAGTTCGTTGCATAAATCGAAGGCCCCACTGCAGGTCCTTCGACTCCGTTTGGCGCAAAAACGCGCCAAACTGCGCTCAGGACGACAGGTTTTTTTATTTAGCGAATTTAAGACTCATGACACTAGGAGCTGTCTCATAAATGGTCTAGCACCGCAAAAGACGTCCCTCAGGGGCTAAAGCCCAGCGATTTGCGAGACGTTTGCGGCACGACTAAAGTCGTGCCCTTTTACAAAGCCATTTATGAGATGGGTTCTGTTTCCACAGGTGTCCCTATTTGCCCAAGAAAATGGCCAAGTTTTCATGGTTGCGGCAATTAGCGGCTGCACTTTCGTGACTCGTGGTTAGCAAACCAGTAAAGGACGAGTAGCCCGCGATACAGCCTGAACTCATGGATCCTTGCTTAGGCTGGATGGCATGCATCTTCATCGACGCCTCCTGGCCGCTCTCGCGATTCTATTGGGCGGTATGTACGAGTTCTGGCGGACTGGCCGCGTGACGGGTTTAGCGCTCCTCTTGGACCGGATCTATTTGAGCGGAATATCGGTGTGCACGGTGCCAGACCAGTTCCCGAATTCATGTAGTTAGGCGAAAGGTGGCATTTTCTTGATGAAGATGCCACTCGACATCGCGGCTCCGGTTTATAGCAACTCGGGAACTGCTATAGTCGCGCACACGACGACTCGTGCGATCAGCTATTGATGAGAACGGAGACCTCGAACATGAAGCCTAATGAACCCAGCCGCACAGCCCTGATGATCGCCCGACAACGAGCTGCTCATCAGGTGCTCGATCATGGCTCAATCCTCTATGACCCATTTGCCATGAAGATTCTGCGTGAAGACGAAAAGGACGTGCTTCAATTTGCGAACGCGACACCCCTTGGCCAGCATCGGACGTCTGTTGACCGCCGCGCGAAGCCGGATTGCAGAAGATGCTTTGTCGAGAGCTGTCGAAAGAGGGGTTCGGCAGATCGTCATCCTTGGCGCCGGACTCGACACTTTCGCTCTGCGGAATCCCCATGGCGGTCTAGAGATCTATGAGGTGGACCACCCCGCGACGCAGGCAGGTAAACTCGAGCGCCTGGCCGAAGCTCAAATCGCACTTCCGACCTGGCTTATTCTCGTGCCAGTCGATTTCGAGCGGGACGATGTGGGAGAGAAGCTCGTCGCCGCAGGCTTCCAGCAGAACTCGCCCGCGTTTTTCACCTGGCTCGGGGTTGTGCCCTATCTGACACAGGACGCTATCGGCCGCACTCTGGACTACATGTCGTCCATCCAGAACTCGGAGGTGGTGTTCGACTACATGGAACCTCCCGAGGCATTCTCAGAAGAGCTAAGGCAAATCGAAAAGGCGCGGGCCGAACAGCTTGAGAAAATTGGTGAACGTTCGGACAGCCGTTTCGAGCCGGCTGGCATTGCAGCGATTCTTCGCTCGCACGGATTTTGTGACCTCGAAGACATCGATTTCCAGGAGATCGCGTCCAGGTTCGGCCGAGCCGTTCAAGGACTCGCGCCCGGACACGCCGGCCTTCATGTTGTCCACGCCAAGCAACTGAACGCGGTGATTGTGTTGCATTCAACTTGCGCTTCGACGCGCCGTTCCGTCCTCCCTCTACAGGTTTGGAATCGCTCTATTCACGACCGAACGACCATTCATCAGGTTCTTTGACAGCTGACTCTGAGCCTCCCGCAAGCCGGTAGCGAAGGCTGTCAAAAAATTCCCTGGAAATGCTGAAGTACATACTTGACATTTGTCTCATTTGGCTAAATACTGAACTTGTTGCTTCACTATTTCTCTTCGATGGAGGAAATTTCCATGACTGCGACAGAACCCAGCACCATCCACAACACGTTTGTGATCGAGCGCAACTATCCTCAGCCACCGGACCGCGTCTACGCCGCCTTTGCACAGCCCGCCCGCAAGCGCCGCTGGTATGCCGAGGGGGACCATGAGATTCAGGAGTTTGAGATGGAGTTTCGCGTCGGCGGCAGCGAACGGTTCCGCTACCGTTTCAAGGAAGGCCACCCCATCGCCGGCTCGGAGATCACGAACGAAAGCACCTATCACGACATTGTGCCCGAAAAGCGCATTGTGATGGCCTCGAAGATGTCCCTCAACGGGAAACCTGTCGTCGTCATGCTGGCCACGTTCGAGTTTCTGGCCGGTGAGACGGGCACGGACCTGATCCTCACCCATCAGGGAGCGTTCATTGAGTGGCCGGACGGCCCCGGGATGATCGAAGCAGGTTGGCGCAGCCTCCTTGAACGGGTGGCGAAGGAAGCGAAATAGGCAGGGATCAGGCGATGGAAGGGAACCGCATCGACATCGACCGCCTGTTTCACGCGCTGGGCGATCGCACGCGCCGGACAATTCTCGACCGGCTTAGCTCCGGACCAGCGTCCGTTTCACGGCTGGCCGAGCCTCTCGGCATTACTCTCACGGCGGTGACGCAGCATCTGCAGATTCTCGAGGAGGTGCGGCTGGTGCATTCAGAAAAGCTGGGCCGGGTACGCACCTGCCGCATCGAGCCTGCCGGATTTCGCGCTCTGGAGCAATGGATTCTTGACCATCGCACGGTGTGGGAACGAAAACTCGACCGCCTGGGAGAGTTCCTGGCTGAGGAAGACACGAGCCTGCTGGCTGAAGAAGATACGAGCCTTCTTTAGAGCATTCAGGATGTGGAAACACTCGTTCCGGAGGGAGGCGGTGGGAATCCGCTAATGTGGCGAGTCTGAAGTTCATCGAAGAACAACCGCAGGTTCTTCGACTCACCACCCCCGAACTGAAAGACGTTCGGGGCCCCGTTCGCTCAGAATGACAGCCAGTTTTATGTTACGTATTTCATACTCAGGACCGCTAGGCCGTGGCAACCAGCATCGGCTCTTCGACGGTCTCTGCCTCTTGCTCCGGCAGAACTTTGCTGAGCAGGGACCGGACCACGTCAGCGGCGGTGTAACTCTCCCGCCCCGGTTCAAGGAAAGTGGCAATGGTGTTCAGATCGTCGCCCACGGTGACCAGCGCCGGTTCAACCGTCTCATTGTTGCGCACCTGGGCGTGACCGATATTGGCCATCAGGGCATTGCAAAGGCACTTGCGGCCCACCGTATCTTCAATCTTGCCGCCCTTGTTGACGTAGGTGGCCACAGGTTCAGCCGCGCAACGGTATCCAATCTTGCCGTCGGATGCTGCGTAGGGCTCCCGAAGATAGCCGAGATCGCAGACCCGCTTCCGTTCCTGGTAGACGTTCAGAGCGGACGAGGTGCCCTCTAACTGCGCAACTTTGAAAGGAAATCCAGTCGGCGAGGCCAGCGGATCGGTATAGACTTCGCCCGAGTTAGTACGGGCCTGCGCCATCAGCCGCTTCTTCAAATCGGCCCGCATACCCGATTCTTCACTGAATGCGAACGCTGTACCGACCTGAATCCCCGCCGCACCCTGTTCCAACGCTTCGCGCAGTTTGTCCGCATTGCCATAACCGCCCGCCAGCCAGAATGGAACGCCCAGTTCGCGCAGTTCGGCAATATTCACCCGGTCGCGTTCGCCGTAAACCGGCTCGCCTGCCGCATTGAGGTGCAACTTGCCACGCGGAGGCGCATTGTGACCGCCTGCCGTCGCACCTTCAATCACAAGGCCGTCGACCCGGCCGCTGGCCCGACGCAGCATGGTGGTGGCAAGCGTATTGGATGAAACAATGGCCAGGAATCGTGGACGCGACAGGACCGGCAAGGGACCTTCAATGTAGTCGGCCGGATCGAAGTGCATCATCGTGTCCTGATCCGGCGTCGCGCCTGCAACCGCCAGCTTATAATCAGCCGACTGCATCACCGCATAGTTGTCGAGCACGCCGGGAATGTGAAGCGGGATACCCGCACCCATGAGCACATAGCCCACCCCGGCGAGCATCGCGCCATACAACGACGCCAGATGGGGCAACTGCACCTTTTCAAGGAAGTTGACGCCCACCTTATTGACATGACCTTCCCGCGCCAGAAACACCTCAACAAAATTGCTCACCATGCACAGTTCGACCAGCTTCCGCGGTTCCACTTTCTGGTGCATCGGTGTCGTCGGATAGGGAGCATCGGGAGCCTTGCCGCCGGACACAAAATACTCCTGCCAGATGCGGCGAGCCATATCGGGAAAGGGGAACGCGTCCAGTCCGCGGCGCATGGCGCCAGTGATGTCACCGTCGGCGAGGCGGCGCACAAACAGCGAATCGAGCGCCGTGCCGGAGACGACGCCGAGTTGTCCGAGGCGGGAAACAGCATTCGCGAGGCGCCAATTGGACACGCCCACACCCATGCCGCCCTGGATAATTCTTGGAAACTGGACCATCCATGGATTGTTTCACACAATCAGAAGCATCCAGTTCTTTTATTTCGTTCTCGTTAAACTAATGGGGAATTCGGGAAACCTACCCTAAAAGCGGCTTTTCTTCCCTAAGAACACCGTCATCGCAAGCGGGTCATGACATCCGCCTACCCCGTATTTTCAATACGATACGCTCTATTCGTAGCGCAGAGCGGTCATGGGGTCTATTTTTGTGGCTTTGCGAGCCGGCAGCCAGCACGCTAATACGATAACGGTCACCATGACACACGGAACAATACAGAGGATGAGGGGATCGTTGGCGCTCAGTCCATACACGAGGTTGGCCATGATCTTTCGCAGGAAAATTGCACCTGCGACGCCGATGATCGACCCGGCGATTGCCAGCCGTGCGCCCTGGCTGAGAATGAGGCGCAGGACATCGCGTGAATGTGCGCCCAGCGCTATGCGAATGCCAATCTCCCGAGTGCGCTGCGACACCGTATTCGCCATGACCGCATAGACGCCGACCGCGGCCAAGGTCAAAGCCAGGAAGGAAAATCCACCCAGCAGGAAGAGATCGAAATTGCGCAGCGAATCAGAGTCGGCAACCATCGAATCCATGGATTTTACGTCATAGACGGGAACCTGCGCATCGACAGCCGCCACGGCCATCTGAATGGAATGGAGGAGGTCGTTCTGCGCAAGTCCACTATGAACCGCGATCCCCATGTTTGCTTCAACAAGAGCGCGAATGCTATCGGGAATCTGCGCATACGGATAGTAGGCAGTCGGCTCAATCGCGACCGCTGCGCCCCAGTGGCGCACATCGGCTGCGACTCCGACGACGGTACACCACGAACTGCCGGCGACCCGTGGCTTGATCCGCTTGCCGACCGCACTCTCCCCGGCCAGTATTTCCGAGCAAGGCTCTCGCTCACGACGGCCACAGGAGAGGACGTCGCCGTGTCGTGCCATCAAAGGCGCGCCCCTGCAGCAGCGGAATTTGAAGCGTGTGGAAGTAGTCGTCGCCCACAGCTCGGTAGCGGGTGACGATCTCTCCCTGGACTGGAGCAGGCGTTTTGCCTTCAGTCAGGATGGGCGTGGAAGGGTCGGTGCCGCTTAGAGGGAAGTCGCGAGCAACGGCCGCAGATTCAACTCCCGGGACAGCGCGAATATGCTCGACAATCTGGTGATAGAAGCCGGGCAGCCCTTGTGCGTCAAGCTGCGATGGCGCGCCAATGCGAAAGGTGAGCAAGTGTTCCGGGAACAAAACCGAGCTGCACGTCCCTCAGCGACCAGCAGGCTCTTCAGAGCGCAAGCCCCGTCCCGATCAGCAGCATGCACGACAACGCGGTTTCGGCGATGACCAGAATCGAGCGGTGCGGCCAGATGCCCGACCGGACGAAGCCGCCGTGCTCGCGCAGACTGTCATTTACGTCAACTCGGGCAGCTTCGATCGCCGGGCACGAGTCCAAAGAGAATTCCGACAACCACGAAACCAGAAGCGAATAGATCAAGGACCGTACCGTCGATGCTAGTTTGTTCGATACCGAGGGACCGAGGGCGGATGGATGGCGAGCATTCCACGCAGCAAGCACGAAAGCGAGAGCAATTCCGGTCGCGCCGCCCGCTCCTGCCAGCATCACGCTCTCAGTGAGCAGCTGACGGACGATGCGATACGGAGAAGCGCCGAGTGCGGTGCGGACGGCCATCTCGCGCTGCCGGGCCGCTCCGCGAGCCAGCAGGAGATTGGCGACGTTGGCGCAGGCAATCAGCAGCACAAATCCGACGCAGCCCATCAGCAACAGCAGTGCAGGACGCACATTCCCCGTGAAGGCGTCGTTGAGCGTCTGCAGGAAAACGCCAAAGCCTGCATCGCTGCTCGGATTCTGGCGGTGCAGACGGGCCGCGACACGGCCTCGAGTTCGCTCTGCGCCTCTTGCGAGGCTCACACCATCCGGCAGTCGGATACAGGCGCCCAGCCAGTGGAGATTCGGGGACGAGCCGATTCCGCTGTCGCGCCGCAGTTGCAGTAGCGTCCACAGCAGCTCCTTGCCATCAAAGCCATTGAACCCTGCCGGCATGACACCGATCACGGTATAAGGCACTCCGTCAATTTGAATGGGTTTCCCGACAATGTGAGGATCGGCTCCAAAACGGTTTTTCCAGAATGCGTAGCTGAGCATCACGAATTGACCAGCCCCAGGTTGGTCCTCCTGCGGAGAAAAGAGCTGGCCCAACAATGGCTGCGCGCCGAGAACGGGAAGGAAGTCATAAGAAACCACTCCCCCTGAAATGCGCTGCGGCGGCTCTCCAAGGCTGCTGATATTGAACTGCCATGAGACGTGAGCTCCCATATGGGTTAGCAATCCGCCTTGCTGCTTTCCAGTCTCAAGAAATCCTCGGTGGAAAACAGGTTGGCGGCTCCGTTGGCCTGCCGCTGTGACACCAACACCAGGCGGCCGGCGTCTCGGAACGACCAGGATCTGAGCAGAACAGAGTGAACCACGCTGAACATCGCGGTATTGGCGCCGATTCCCAGCGCGAGCGTAAGGATGGCCGCAATGGTGAAACGCGGGGATTTCACGAGAGACCTAATGCCGAAACGGATGTCCTGAAAGATTCTCCCCATCTGCGTCACCTCGTTACGAAATAAGACGCTGGATCAAGCTTCTTGTACTCACACGGATTGAAAAATGCGTTGATACCTGCAATGACAAATCCGAAAAAGGAAACTCCGCGCTCGGCCGAAAACTCTTCCTGGCCTCGATCGCTATTTGCTGAGCGGAATCCGGTTGGTTTGCCTGTTATCCAACCCCTTGACGTGCCCCTTCGGGTGGCAGTGAAATATCTTGTATGGACGCGCTGACCTGCCTATCAATTAACCTCCTCAACCCCCACTACGGAGGAAAATATGGCCGACATGCGGAAGGAAACCGACAGCCTCGGCGTGGTTGAAGTACCCGCCGACAAGCTCTGGGGTGCTGAGACGCAACGTTCTCTCGAGTATTTCAGCATTGGCAAAGAGCTGATCCCGCGCGAGATGGTCACCGCCTACGCCATTCTGAAGAAGGCCGCAGCCATTGCAAACTACGAGGGCAAACGGCTCAGCGATCAGCAATACAAATTGATCGTGCAGGTTTGCGACGAAATTCTCGCCGGCGAACATCAGGACATGTTTCCGTTGCACGTGTGGATGACTGGAAGCGGAACCCAGTTCAATATGAACTTGAACGAGGTGATTTCGAATCGCTGCTGCCAGTTGGCTGGAACGCCGCTGGGAAGCAAGACGCCGGTACACCCGAACGATCACGTCAATATGGCACAGTCGTCGAACGACTCGTTTCCGTCGGCCATGTACATCGCGGCAGCCGTGAACGCGAATCAGCGACTGATTCCGGCGATGGCAGCTCTGCGCGACGCCATCAATGAGAAAGCGGAGGCGTGGAATGACATCGTAAAAATCGGTCGCACCCACATGCAGGACGCCACTCCACTGACCTTGGGAGAGGAGTGGTCCGGGTACGTCGGAATGCTGACAGATGATCTCGAACGGATCGAATCCGCACTGCGTGGCGTGTACCGTCTGGCGCTGGGCGGCACAGCCGTAGGGACAGGCCTCAACTCAGCTCCTGGTTTTGCCGAGGCGGCGGTCGGCGAGATCGCAAAACTTACTGGCCTGCCCTTTGTCAGCGCACCCAACAAGTTCACCGTACAGGGTGCTCACGATGCATTGGTTCAGCTTTCCGGTACGCTGCGCACCATTGCGGTGTCACTGTACAAGATCGCCAATGACATTCGCCTGATGTCTTGCGGACCGCGGGCCGGATTCGCGGAATTGTCGATACCGGCGAATGAGCCGGGATCTTCGATCATGCCCGGCAAGGTCAATCCGACCCAGTGCGAGGCGTTGACTATGATCGCAGTGCAGGTGATGGCCAACGATGTCGCGGTCGGGTTTGGGGGCGCCGGCGGCTATCTCGAAATGAACGTTTACAAGCCCCTGATGATCTCCAGCATCACTCAGTCCATCGCCATCCTGGCGGATGGCTGCACGAACTTCCGCAAGTTCCTGATCGAGGGCACCGAGCCCAATTTGAAGAAGATCAAAGAGTACGTGGACCGCTCGCTGATGCTGGTCACCGCTCTCTCGCCGGTGATCGGCTACGACAAGGCGTCGAAGATCGCGCACTACGCCCTGGACAACGATCTAACCCTCAAAGCCGCCGCCTTGAAGCTGGGTTTTGTCACTGAGGATGAATTTGATCGCATCGTTGATCCCCGCAAGATGGTGAAACCCTATGTTGCAACCGCTGCCTAAACATAGGAAGGAGGAGGATTATGACGACCAGTAAGCGCGGAATCGAGTTGCTCGAGGACCCATCACTCAACAAATCAACCGCCTTTACCGAAGCCGAAAAGGAAGCGCTCGGACTTGTCGGCCTTGTTCCGGACATCACAGAAACTGAGGATCTGCAGCTACAGCGGGTGATGCTGCAGCTGGCGCAGAAACCAACTGATCTTGAACGGTATATCTACCTGATGAATTTGCTCGACCACGACGAAACGCTGTTTTATCGCACTGTCATGTCCGATCCGGTTCGTTTTTTGCCTATCGTTTATGACCCGACCATCGGAGAAGCCTGCCTGAAGTTCGGGCATATCTACCGTCAAGCGCGCGGCATGTACCTGTCGATGGCGCGCCGCGGCAAGGTGAAGCAAGTTCTGCAGAACTGGCCCCAGAAGGACGTACGCTTCATCTGTGTCACAGATGGCGGGCGCATTCTCGGCCTGGGCGATCTCGGCGCCAACGGCATGGGCATTCCGATTGGCAAGCTGCAGTTGTACACGGCGTGCGCAGGTGTGCCGCCGCAGTATCTTCTGCCGATGTATCTCGATGCCGGCACCAACAACGAACAGTACCTTCACGATCCGCTGTATCTGGGCATGCGCAAGACACGTCCGCGAACGGAGGATCTCTATGTCTTCGTCGACGAGTTCATGGAAGCGGTGCAGGAAGTGTTCCCGAAATGCTGCGTACATTTCGAGGATTGGACCGGCGTGGATGCCGTTCACCTGCTCGAGCGTTATCGTTACAAATACTGCGTCTATAACGACGACGTGCAGGGTACCGCGGGTATCGTGCTGGCGGGAATGATCAACGCAGCCAGGATCAAAGGGAAGAAACTCAGCGACGAGAAATACCTGTTTCTTGGCGCCGGGTCAGCCGCCATCGGTCTCGCTGATCTCTTGTGTTCAGCGATGGTCCACGAAGGCCTCGCGCTCAAAGACGCGCAGGCATACGTGTCACTGTTCGACGTCAACGGCCTGCTCGAAACCACGCGCACTGACCTGGTTGATTTCCAGAAGCCCTATGCCCACAAGCATGCGCTCACACGGGACTTTGTAGCGGCGATCGAGAGCATCAAGCCGACGACCATCATCGGCGTGAGCACGGTGGGCGGCACGTTTACGCAAAAAGTAATCGAGGCCATGTCGCGGATCAATGAACGTCCGGTTGTGCTTGCGCTTTCGAACCCCACCGAGCATGCCGAGTGCACGCCCGAACAGGCCTATACCTGGTCGAATGGCAAAGCGATCTATGCTGCCGGTGTGCAATTTCCGCCGGTTCAATTCAAGGGACAAACATTTCTTCCTGGGCAAGCGAACAACTTCTACATCTTCCCGGCAATCGGAATGGCAGTATTCGCGACGCAGGCCTCGCGGGTCACCGATGAGATGTTCATCGAGGCTGCTCGTGCGGTTGCGGACCAGGTTCCACCGGATCTGATGAAGCAGGGGCTCCTGTATCCGCTGCAGTCGAACATTCTGGAAACCGAGATCCAGACGGCAGCCCGTATCGCGAAGCTGGTCTTTGATTCCGGGCTTGCTCGCGTGGAACGTCCCGCTGATATGGTCGCCTTCATTCGTGACCATGTGTACAAGCCGGTCTATCACCAAGAACCGGCGTTCACGAGCAAAGCAGCGTAAACAACCATCGCCCGGAACACGGTATGACGGCAATTTCCTGCGCATGCCGTGTTCGGGAGCGAGCGGATCTCGCACGAATGAAGATAGGAGAGATAAATCAAGCGAGGCTCACCGTGCAAGTACGGGCGCCCCGGACATCACATCACTTCTGCGGCACGGAATAGAGCTGGATCTGATCGCGGTTCAACACCGCCAGCTGCGATCCGTCGGGCGCCAGCGCAAACCCATCGCGGCTCGAAGACGGAGCACCGACCACCACGCTCAGCAGGTGTTTGCCGTCTGCTGCGCGATAGACAGCCATCGCCTCGGAGGAGAAATCCGCCGCGCTGAAAGGCACTCCTGCGGCCACAGGCCGCGTGGACTGCACGGTCTTCACCACAAAGACCTCGTGATTGGCGCTGCCTGCGGCGGCAAAGCCAAAGTCGCTCAAGGCGGGAATGCTCTTCATCACCAGCTTTCCATTCGGCTGCAGCACGCGGTACTCGAGCTCATCGCTCTGCTTGGCGCAACTAACCATGAAGATCAAGTCCGGGGCGATGCTCGACAGGTCTGGAGTGCAGCCAGACTCGAACCGTGCGAAGGTGGAAGTGCGGTTGTCCCAGTCTTGCATCACGATGCGGTAGCGCATCTCCGGCTGCGCCAGCAGCTTGACCTGGCCCTCGTTGAGCAGCGTCGGCGGCAACAGGCCCGACCGCGTCTTGGCCGTAGCAATGACCTCAAAGTTGCGATTCAAAACCAGGACATCCACATCTTCTTCCGGCTCGGCGCCGAGGCTTTCGCGGAGCTGCACGTGCAGCTCCGCCGAGTGCCGCTCGTGGATCTCGCCCACCGCGATAAAACTTCCATCCGGCGTCACGCGCACAAAATCCAGAGGACTGGTCAAGCCGAGCCGATTTTGAATCTTCAGCCCCGGCCCATACACGCGCAGCTCCGAGCCCACGTGCACCAGGACGCGTCCATCAGTCAGCGGCCACAGGTATTGTCCTTCGTCCGGCAGCTCCCAGTCGGCGGTGTGCATCACGCGGCGTGTCGCGGTGTCCACCACCGCGGCGCGGATCACCCGATTCGTCACCTGTCCGGTTCCCAACTCATGCCGCGACAGGAGCCCGTGCGGGTTAAAGGCTACCAGCAGTTCGTGGGGCCCCAGGTAGGCCAGCTCCTCATCGCGATCGAAGCTGGTCATCACTCTCTGCGCACGCGCGCCATAGCCAAGCTGGCTTATCGAAATGCTGTACGGGACCGCTCCCTCTGAAGGCGCATTGCCCGGCGGCAAGGCTACGTCGCACTGCGGAGGAACGCAAACGTCAATGTCGTCGACCGGAGGCGGAGCCGGCTCCGCCAGCTTCGCATGGGTTTCGGTGCTCATCACGGCGGTGCGGACGGTTGCCGGCTCACCATCGACCCGGACGACATGCGCCACTGGAAGGGCTTCTTCCAGCGGAACCAGCAGAAACACCGTGTGGCTCAGCAGAGTCAGATCGTGTTTTTCCGCGGTCAGCACGGAACTGTGGTCGGGCCCGCTGCCCACGTTCAGCTTCAATCCCCGGATGCCCACGACATCGCCCATCTTCATCCGCGGCAACTGCGGGAGTCCTGCGCCCATCGAGTCCATCTGCAGGTTCATGGTGGTGCTCTGCTGCATCGTTTTCAGAGCATCAATGCCTGTACTCCCAGTGCCTGGACCCGCCCCATTTCCTGAGCCCCTTGTGTTCAGCGGCAGCGCGTCTGTCAGGACGCCGCGATCGAGATCGGGCGGCGGACCCGCAACAGCGGAGAGAAGTAGCTTGAAGTCGTCCATCTTCATGCCCTTGCACTGCGCTTTGGTAAAGGCGAGGGTCAGCTCGGAATTGGGTTCAGTTTTGGTATGAGGGACCACCGCGAGGACGCGTCCTTCCAGAATCGCCCCTTCCCTGAGCACGCATTCATCCCCCTGCCAGGGGCTGTCAACACGCGCGTACACGGCCTCGCCCACTTTCAACTGGTGAGCATGCACATCCGACAGCAACTGCGCTTCGACAGGGGTCACGCTGGATTTGGGGACGTTGTCTGCAAACGAACCCGCGCAGCACAACGCGGAAGCCGCCATGAACAACTGAATCCAAGTTTTCATCGACGACCTCGAACGGTAGCAATTATAGGCCAGCAATTGGTTGAAAATGAGCCAATGGCCATTTTGATACTCTCCCCAGGGCCGCCCTCATCGGTTAAACAGGTACGCACTACTCGGCCTCTCGCGCTCATGGCACACAAAGACCGCCTGCCGTGACGTTATCAGCAATCGCGGAAGATTAGGCTGGAAACCAACCGAAACCCGAGAAAGAAACAAGATTGGCTCGCTGAGAGCACTGACCCGGAATCCACCTGTTCGACCAGGGCAATTACAAAATCAAAGGTGCGTGAAGAGCCAGCAAGGCGGCGATCGTACTCAAAAACCAGGCGCGGCTTCTTATCTTGGATCGTCGGAACTGACGTTCAACCGGTGGCTTCTTCAGTTCAACTTTACCCTGACGAGCACGGACGAATCGAGCTTGATTTCCCGCTTGTGACCATTCAGTTCGGTGGCCCCGAAGTCGTTCAGGTTAGGAGCTACCGTGACGCCGGGCAGCGTGCTGCCGGCCACAATGCCCAGGCCGTCGCCGCCGCCGCTTCTCTCCGTCGTACTGGATACCGGGGCCACAAGAACTGTTGGCGTGGAATTTCCAAACCCACTATATGAATTGTCGGGGATGTCAGGTCCGGAGCGAAGCCCGATGGCCACGATCTGTCCCTCGATCGGGAGCCTGGTGCCTTTCACCTCGATCGTGTCGAACTTAATGGCAAGCGTGGAATTGCCGTCTCCCGCGCTCTTGGATTGAACGGCAACCACCTTGCCGGTGATCAGCGCCCCCTTGGGGATCTCCGTGCCATCCCCCGTTTTTGCCGGCCGCTCGGTCTTTGCGACAACAGCATCGCCGGCCTTGGCAGACTTTGTATTGAGTGTCCCAACGAATTTCGCTACCAGCACTGGGACTGCGCTTTGAGCATGGGCCATTGACGCGATTACCGCAAGAAGTGTGGCTTGGCTCAGGATGAAAGGAACGTTGTGAAGTGAGCGGCCCATCCTGGATCTCCTTTTTTGGAACCGATTCGGCTGAACTGTACCGTGCAGCAACTGCGCCTCGATACGGGCACGCTGGATTTGGGAACGCTTGTCCACAAACGAACCCGCGCAACAAAGCGCGAAGGTCGACATGAGCAACCGAAACCGAGTCTTCATCGACGACCTCAAATGGTAGCGATTATAGGCCAGCAATTATTGGAATCAGCTAATGGGCTATTTGACACTCTCACTGAGCGCGAGATCAGTTAATCTTCTTTGGAGGGTCGAATCCCCTCCCCCCGACCGTCTCTTCGATCCTCAAGCCTCCACTTTCTTCCCCAACTTCCGTAAAACCGCTGGTGTTGTCCTCAAACAGGAGCAACAAACGTCACAAGGTCCGCGCAAACAGGCATCTAAGCGAAAGTGACGCAATTCTTGAGCGGAAGACGTGCGTGTGTGACTCGCTCAATGCGGGGTGTCCTGCGCGAGGCAGTCGAAACCTCCGTGGATCGCGTCAACCGGCGCCTCAGCGCCAGGAAATTCTCCATGGCCGGTTTTTGACATGGCCCAACCCAACACTTCGCGACTTCTCTCGCAATTGCTGGCCGTGATTCTGGCGGTCGTGGTCATCGCCGTTCTCTATCTGGCCAAAACGGTTATTTTCCCGCTGGCTCTCGCACTGCTTCTTACCTTTATCCTGGCTCCGCTTGTCACCTGGCTCGAGCGGATTCATTTGCCGAGAATTCTGGCTGTCCTCTGCTTAATCGTTGCGGCCGGCGGCATCGTCGGAATAGCGGGCTGGAGGGTCACAACGCAGTTGATTGGGGTCGCCGGCGATTTTCCCGCCTATTCACTGAATGTCCAGAACAAGATCGAGTCGTTCCGCGCATCGAAGACGACTCGGTTCACGCGTGCGCAGGAAGCGCTGAACGGGCTGGCAAATCAAATTGAACATTTAAATGCGGACGAAAAAGACGCGGAACATGCGACGAAACAGCAATTGGGAGCTACCCCAACTCGACCCCTTCAGGTGCGCGAAGTCGGCGATAATCCGCGACGATTGGACGCGTTGAGCGGCGTGATGGGGGCATTGTTTTCCGCGGTATTGGTGGTGGTTTTCACCTTCTTCATGCTCCTCAACCGGGAAGATCTGCGCAATCGGTTCATCCGGTTGACCGGCCACGGCCACCTCAACCTCATGACCCAGACAATGGACGATGCAAGCCAGCGGGTCAGCCGGTATCTGTCTCTCCAGTTGCTCGTAAACACCGGGTTTGGAACGATCATTGCCTTTGCCCTTCAGTTGCTGGCGTTGCCCCACGCTTTCCTGTGGGGCTTTCTCGCCGGGCTTCTGCGTTTCATCCCTTATATCGGCGAGCCCATCGCCGCCGCGCTGCCGATCGCGTTGTCCATCGCGGTCTTTGACGGATGGTCAAAGACCGTTCTCATCATGACGATCTTCTTTTGCATGGAGGTGGTGACTGCCAACCTCATTGAACCGCATGTCTACGGTAGGTATACCGGTCTCTCCACGCTCGCCATTCTCATCGCCGCTATTTTCTGGTCACTCATTTGGGGACCTGTGGGCCTCGTCCTCTCCGTGCCCCTCACCGTCTGTCTCGTGGTGGTGGGGTCCCACGTCCCAAGTCTCGAATTTCTCACCGTCCTGTTGGGCGATCAGCCCGTGATGGCTCCGGATGCTCACTACTATCAGCGTTTGCTGGCAAACGATGAGCATGAAGCCAGCCGGGTGCTGGAGACATATCTCAAGAACCATTCCCTTCGCGACCTCTATGATGCGGTCCTGATTCCTGCATTGAACCTGGCTGAACAGGATCGCCATCGCAACGCGCTCGATGAATCAACCGTCGCGTTTATCACCCAAACCACCAAAGACCTGGTCGAAGAAATGACGCTCAGGAGTATCGATCCTGAGCGAAATGAAACAACCGGACCGACAGCAGATTCCAGATCCCCCAATTTCCAATCCCTAACCGAAATGAAAGATCCGAAGAAGATCATTGTCGTCCCCGTGCGCGACAACGCGGACGAAATCATCGGAATCATGCTGGGCCAACTACTGCAGCGGACCGGCTATTCCGCAAGAACGATTTCAATCGGAACCGTAGAACACATGCTGTCGGAAACCTTCAAGAGCGAACCGGATCTTGTTTGCCTATCAGCATTGCCGCCCTATGCGATTTCGCACGCGAGAAATCTTTATAGAAGACTGCGCATGCAGGACCCGGACCTCAAGATCGTCATCGGGTTATGGAACTACTCCGAAGATCCCGTCCGGGCAGCGAACGAAATCAGTGGAGGTGAGACCGCCCAGGTCTCGGCCAGCCTGGCGCAGATCACGCTTCAGGTCAATTCGTCATTACAGCGAGTCTCAGAGCATTAACCCGGGGGAGCAGTAGCCCGGAAGAGACAACCTGCGACTGATCCTCGCCATCCCATCCACCATAGGATTTCACTCGAACAGAAGGCCCGCAGACGACCTCAATGTTCGGATCAGGTGAGCCGCCGGTTGAGGCTGATTTCGCTGCGCAAGCAGCACAGGAGAAATGCGATGTCCAGCAGCGATTCTGCCGTCTTCGGCATCTACGGAAAAGCCGATGAAGCGGGGACAGCCGTCGACGTTCTTCTGTCCAGGGGTTTCTCTGCTTCAGAAATCTCCGTTGTTCTTTCGGGGAATGAGACCACACGTGCCTTTGTGCTCAGCACCACGAAAGCTACGGAAAGAGAACCCGATGGCTTGGTTCGAGGATTTCCCCGTCTTGAAAATCCAGGTGAGTTTGAAGTGCCTGAAGTCGGTCTTCTTATTGCCGCCGGCCCCTTGATGACTACGCTGACTGGTGTGGTCGCGGGAGGATCCCAAGGCGGCCTGGCCGGCGCATTCATCGGCATCGGAATTCCGGAATACGAAGCGAAGTTGTACGAAGCCGCGGTGAAGGACGGGGGCACCTTGCTCTCGGTTCGCTGCGGGGAATCAAACCGAATGTCGAGCGCCAAAAATGCACTTGAGAATACGGGAGCTGAGGGCATCGCATCGACAATCGAGGCGATCTCAGATGAGGCTGCGAGTGAAGAATTCGGCAGCATCTCCGCACAGGAAATCCGGGAGCAGACGGAGAGGGCCATCACCGGCCCCAGTACCTTGAAATTCAAACCGGACCCCGCCTGAATCGAGCCACCTTATCCGCATCCGGTACAACTCTGTGCGCGCCCTGGCGCAATGAGTTCAAGCTTCTGCGCGCACCAGCAGGCAGGTGATGTTGTCGTGGCCGCCGGCTTTCTTGGCGGCATTGACCAGGGAGGCGCAAAGGTCCTTGAGAGCAAGGCTCTTCGACAACAGCGACTCGATCACCTCATCCGGGAGTTCACGGGTCAGGCCGTCGGAACAGAGCAGGAACAGGTCGCCCGGCTCGGCTTCGAGCTCGAACATATCCGGCGTCACCTGGTTTTGCGTGCCCAGCGCGCGGGTAATCACGTTCTTCAGCGGGGAGCGTAGCGCTTCAGAGTGCGACATGCGGCCCATCCTCACCTGTTCTTCCACCAGGGAGTGATCGAGAGTGAGTTGCTCCAGACGCCCCTTGCGAAGACGGTAGCCTCGGCTGTCGCCGATGTTGAGCACCCAAACGTGGTGTTCCTCTGCGGCGAGCGCAACCAGCGTGGTACCCATTCCGCTCAGGCGGTGATTGCGCTGGGCGCGCGAGAAGATGGCCTCATTGGCTGCGATGACGGCCTGCTCGGCTGCGTCGGGGAAGGGTGCGCGGCCGTTCTGGCTGCGCTCCGAGAGCAGGCGCAGCATCTCATCGACAGCCAGCGAACTGGCGATCTCTCCCGCCGCGGCACCGCCCATGCCGTCGCACACGACGTAGATCCCGTCCTCTACGGAAAATCCGAACGCGTCTTCATTGGAAGGGCGTTTGCGGCCGCGGTCAGTAGCCGCCGCAGCCACGTAATGGATGACCGCCGTGGCCAAGAAAAACCTCCGCTGCCCAGTGTACACGGGGCAGCTCGCTCAAGAACCGGCAGAGAGCGTCCTTGCCGAATCTTAATGTTGGATGTCCGATTCCGGGACTGCGGGCGGCGCAGGCAGTTCGTAAACCTGAATTGCTCCCGCGTCGAGCACCGCAACCCGCCTGCCCGAGGGCGAAATCGCTACGTTCCCTCCTCCGTCAAGCACCGGGCTGACCGAAGCCCTTAGCGCGAGTACGCCGCTGGCCGCATCATAGACTTCCACGAGTTGGCTTTTCACATCTTCGAAGTCCAGTGGAGAAAGCTCGTCCACTGGGTGCGAGACCGTCAGCGTCTCCCTGGCCAGCCGCAGGCCGTTGGGCGCAGCCACAAGCAGCGGCCACACCTGGGTCGGGGCGGAGGGCAAGGCCCACATTCTGCGACCATCGGTCGATGTTGCAACCAGCCGACGTCCTCCGTTCGGTGCGCATGTGGTCGCCACCACCGTCTCGGGCGACACAAACGTAAGCGGCGGTGTGCAGATCGATTCCACCCGTCCCAGGATTCGGCTGCCCCCCGAAAAGTAGTTCAGATTCAGCGCCCAATCCTTGCCATTGGAGCGCAACGCCTCAACGTATCCATCTGAATTGACGGGTAGATGCACGAGCATTCGCACGTGACTCACGAGCAAAACCTGTCCGGAAGCCCGGCGCAGGATCCTCACCACAATATCGGGTTGCCCGGCAGGATCCTCGCCATCCGCGGTAATGCCGGCAGCTGCTGTCGAGGGGCTGGGAACCTGGCCGGTATGCGACTCAGTCGAATCCGGCTCACGCGAATTCGTGACCAGGAATTGCTGCGTCGGATCCATCTCCATCCACAGGATCGGGCCGGGAAAATGCAGCAGCGGCTTCAGCTCCAGCGTCGCGTCGCCTTTCTCCAGATCCCGTCCCCGTCGCGCAGCAGAAAGTGTCCATCGTGAGCATCCACAGGTAGCGCACGCGGTCGTGAACGGTCCACAGCGCCTCGGCCGTCTACGGCGCCCGTCGGCAGCGACAGCACCATGGCGCGAATCTGCGCGCTCGTCGCTCCCGCTTCCGATCCGGTCGTCGCGGTGCATCAGTCCCGGCACGCGAAACGTGAACAGCAAGCCGGTTCTCGTCGAAAAAGTCCAGCGATACCAGGCTGTTGCGCTGCCCCTGGTAAAAAGCGCCGGGAGCGGAAAAACCAAGTGGTTCCACAGGAATGCTGAAAACGGTGGGCGGCTGCGGGAAGCCGGTGCCGGCAGCGGGCGTATCTTGTGCGGCCGTCTTGTGATGGCTTGCCGAGGAAGCCCGTGCAGCGGCTTGCGCCCACCCGCGTCAGCACCAATCCCAGCCAGCCGAGGACCCGCGCACCAGACTGAAACCTGACCTGACAGAGTTGCAGCTTCTTCACCATCCAATCCATTCTCGCCGATGCGGCGGTGATTTGGGCAACGATCCTGCGCCAAATGCATGTGCGACAGTAAAGAAGAGATGGCACATCACTCAAATCAGCCGACGAACCGCATTTCTCGGTTATGGCGCCTGCGCGCTGGCCGGATGCCTCTGGGGCACGGGCTTCTACTGGGGCGGCTGGCGCTGAACGAGATGAGCGTGGAGCACATGGTGCTCTATCGCTTTCTGTTCGCCTCCCTCGGCATGTTGCCGGTGGCCCTGGCCAACCGCGGTCGCGGCCTCACACCGCGAGCGAAACCCGCACTCCTGCTCATCTCCGCCTTCTTCGGCGTCCCCATCCAGTTTCTGCTCCAGTTTCACGGCCTGGCCCTCACCACGGTCAGCCACGCCGCGCTCATGGTGGGCGCCATGCCCGTGCTGCTGGCCGTGGCGGCGGCGCTCTTTGCCGGCGAGCGCCTCGACTGGATCGGCTGGCTGGCTCTGGTCGGCTCCACCATCGGCGCTGCGCTCATCGTGCTCGGCGGCCACCACGGCCACGCCGGCACACGACGAGCCCTCGCTCGAAGGCGATCTGCTGGTGGTCGCCTCGCTCTCACCGCTCTGGCCTGGATTCTGCTCAGCAAGAAACTCATGCAGACCCACAGTCCGCCGGTCGTGACGGCCTACACCATTCTCTCCGGCACCGCCATGCTGCTGATTTGGTCCTGGGCCCATGGCTGCTCAATCCCCTGCTGGCGCCCATCACGCATCGTCCGCCCGCCTCCCGTTCGCCCACGTCAGCGCCACCGCGTGGATCGCGCTCGCCATCAGCGGCCTGTTCTGCACCGCGACCACCACCCTTTTGTGGAACTGGGGCATTCACCACGTCCCCGCGTCGCGCGCCGGCGTCTTCCTGAACATTGAGCCGGCCCTCGGCTCCTGGCTTGGCGTCAAGCTGCTCGGCGAGCACCTCGGCCCCTACGCATGGGTCGGCGGCGCACTCATCCTCGGCGCCGCGATCATCCTCACCACCCGCGGCCATGAGCCTCATCCCGACGTGATTTTCGAGTAGCTGCAAAGCAATATGATGCCGCCGTTGCAGAGCCCTCACCCGTTATGGGGATTGAGGATTCTCTCCCCGCGGTTGAGGATGGAAACAGTTCACGGAGGCTCAATGTGACCCTGTTGACCTGGAGCCATTCCTGTTCTGTCGGCGTGCAAGCGATGGACGACCAGCACGGCATTCTGATGGACACGATGAATGAGTTGCACTCGGCGCTGGTACGCGGCTGCGAACGCAAGAATGTCGACGACCATCTCAAGCGGCTTGTTGAGTTCTCGCGCCTGCACTTCGTCTGCGAAGAACAACTCCTCGAGCGTCATGGGTTCCCAGGCCTCGCGGAACACCGGGAGGCGCATCACGAACTGTTGCGCCAGATCAAGCAAACCGTTGAAAAAGTGGAGCACACGGATGGCGTCGAAGCACATTCCCTGCTCAATTTTCTGCGCACCTGGTATGGCGAACACATCGAACAGCTCGACCAGCAATATGGTCCGTGGCTGAACGAACGAGGTATTTTTTAGTTTCTTCCAATCGCTCGCTCCGTTTTGAATTCCGTGGATTCCATGTCCATCCTTCATTCCCGCTCAACTTGTCGGGTTTTCAGCCGATCTCTCTGATGTCGGAGCATTCCGGCCCGGGGTGAGCGAATGGCGTTGATCGTCTGGAGCGACAAATTATCCGTGGGCATCCGATCAATCGATGCACAGCATGGGATTTTGATAGACACGGTGAATGAATTGCATGATGCGATGCTCAAGGGGCAGGCAAACAGCCTGACCGAACCGCTTCTGCGCAATCTGGTTGCTTACACGCGCGATCACTTCTCCGCTGAAGAAGCTCTGATGGCTCAGGCAAACTACCCTGAACTGGCTGAACATCGCGCCAAGCATCGCGACCTGACCAAAAAGGTGGAATCTTACATTGAGCGGTTCGCGCGCGGCGATATCAGGCTGAGCGTCCACCTGCTCAACTTTCTGCGCGACTGGCTCACCAACCACTTCCAGAGAGAAGACCGCGCTTACTCCACATGCATGAACGCGAGCGGAATCCGATAAGGCGCTCTCATTTCTGACGCGCGGGATGGAAGGAATCTAGAGCTGGTTGCATAAATGCCGCGCAGTCCCCAGCAAAGCATTCCTCAGGGGCTAAAGCCCGCAATTCCCAGGACTTCCACGGGCAATAACATACTTGACTAATGATCAATTCTTCGTTATTCTGTCTTTGCGATGGAAAACAAAGTTAAAACCCTTACAGATGCAATCAGATACTTCTCTGACGAACAGGTATGCATTGATACCGTTGCCGGGATGCGCTGGCTTGCTGACGATGGTCCTACCTGCCCCAAGTGCAATGCCGCGAAAGACCGTCAGCACTGGCTCAAGAATCAGAAGCGCTGGCAGTGCCGTGATTGCGGCAAACAACACTCCGTCAAGGTTGGGACCATCTTCGAGGATTCTGCAATTCCCTTGCAGAAATGGCTCCCCGCTATGTGGCTTCTGGCGAACTGCAAGAACGGCATTAGCTCATATGAACTGGCGAAGGATCTGGGCGTAACCCAGAAATCAGCTTGGTTTATGCTGCATCGGATTCGTGAGGCGATGCGCGATACTCGCAAGCATAAGTTTGGCTTTGGCGGACCTGTCGAATCAGACGAGGCGTTCATTGGCCCTAATCCTCAGAAGATGCACAAGGACCGCAAGGTGAAGCTGCAAGCACGGGATGGACTCAAGGGTGGGTTTGTCGGCAAGACTGCCGTCCACGGCATGCTGGACCGCGAACTTCGGCAGGTACGCGCCAAGGTTGTGCCGAACACCAACCGCGTAACCTTGCAGGAAGCAATTCTTAAGAATGTCACGCCCTTCGCCAAGGTCTACACAGACGAGCATCTGGGCTATGACGGATTGAGCAGGAACTACATCCACAAGGTCATCAACCACTCGCAAGAGTATGTTCGCGGACAAGTCCACACGCAAGGAATCGAGAACTTCTGGAGCCTGTTGAAGCGGACACTACGCGGCACATATGTTGCGGTGGAACCATTCCACCTTGACCAGTATTTGAGTGAGCAGGTATTCCGCTGTAACAACAGGGCCACAAGGGACAATCCCTTGACCGATGCAGACCGTTTTGCGTTAGCGGTTTCGCAGGTATCAGGAAAGCGTCTTACCTACGCAGAGTTAACCGGTAAGACGGGCCTTCCCGGCGGTCTAGGTTTGGCTGGATGACTCGTCAGAAGCGGGGAAAGCGATTCTAAAGGAAGGGAGTATGTTGCTTCAGGCCTGCGCAGGAACTTCTGTCAAATCTGAGTAGTGAAAATCACTTGTCAATTCCGAGCACACCGCTGGGGCGAATAGAGTCTCCTCATTGAACTCCGGCAATTGGGTCGGAACAGCAGCACGCATGATCTCTGGCGATTCAAAATTGATTGTGTACGGCATTTTGAGCGTTTCCTTTCGTCACTAATAAGTGTATAATCGCCCGCTTCCCGTTTCAAGTTAATTTTTAAGGACCTCTATGTTCTCTACTGCCTATTCTGAAGCTACAAAGTACACTCGTCCAATCATTTCCCTGATCCGCACTGACGATGGTAAGGTCGCTGCCGGGATCGGGAGCTATATCGTTTTAAATCAAGACGGCTGGATTCTCACTGCGGCCCATATATTGGCCTTGGCTCATAAGGCCCAAATCGATACAGTGTCAAGGCAAAATTACGCACAGGCAGTGGACCGAATTGAATCCGACCGCAATTTGTCACATAAGGTCAAAAAACGAATGGTGAGAGAGCTTCCCCGAGACGACAAATGGATAACGCATTTTTCGTTTGTATTTGCAGGAAGTGCAGCTCAGATTTCGGGGCAAGCAAATGTTGATCCGGCGGCTGACATCACAATCGCACGGCTGGATACTCTTGCGGGTCTGAACGTCTCAGGATTTCCTAAATTCCCGCGCGCCGGAGAAGTGACTGTTCCAGGATCCTCACTTTGCACACTGGGATTTCCTTTCCAACCTCTTGCCGCAACATTTGATAGCAATGCAAACCGATTCGATCTTCCGGCACAGCAGAATATTGCGTTTTTCCCGAGCGAAGGCATCCACACGAGAAACGTAAACATAGAGGATCAGACTTCGACTCCCCATCGGATAGTTCCCTTTATCGAAACATCCTCACCGGGGCTTAAAGGACAGAGCGGTGGCCCAATCGTAGACGTTCACGGGACTGTTCGCGCCCTGCAATCGAGAACGTCTGCTTATTCTCTCGATGTTGCTCCAACAATTAAGGAAAATGGCAAGGAAGTGAAAGAGCACCAATTTATTCAGGTGGGCATGGGATGCGCTGCTGAGCACATATGTCAGTTCCTGCAGACGCATCAGGTTGCTTTTGAACGGGTTTAGCTCGTGAGCCATTCTTTGGCCCGTTTTTTAATCGCTCATTTAATTCCGCCTTCGTGACAGTCAGCACCCTTCCCAACAAACTTTCAAAGGCGCGGTATTCATCGGACTGTGGTTTCGGCTTCATGGAGATAGTGTATGCCTACAATCCATTTCCTTGGAAAGATAATGCCCTCAGGGTACAAGACATCGATTAGTGGTCTTCCTGCAATTCACTTCAAATCAGCTGACTTCGCGGTCGAGTTCGATGTGACGATACAAATTCAGGATTCGGCCATCGACGTTAAATGCGTTGCAGAGCGTCTTGAAGAGCCAGACATATTTAGCTACGCCTTTAAGGTCGTCTACGATCTGGCACGAGCATCGGTAAATATGATGTCCTTCGCAAGTGGAATCACGTTTGCCGTAGTGATTGATGAGATCATCCACACCGATGGAACTAAACGTCCATTCGCGATCCAACATCTTCATCTCGCCAAACTATGTACATCTTATTCAATGGGCCCGCCAAGCGAGACTAACGGATTCATGGATATGATGAAGATCGTCTTCGCTGAACCGGCGCTTTTCTTGGCTCTAGATCGTTTGATTATGGCAACAAGTGTCCATGACCTAGTGGCTGTCAACAGCGCCCGCTCTATTGAAGGATTAAGGCACGCAATGGCGCCTGCGGGAATGTCAAGGGATCAAGAATGGGAGAGATTCCGCACAAATCTAAACTTAGATAAACAATACCTACGCCTGATTACCGACCACTCCGTCTCGGCTCGTCATGGCGAGGGAACGTTCATTCCTGGAACTATTACCTCGGAAATAATCAGCCGCGCGTGGACGATCATGAATCGATTTCTTGAATTCCGTAAGAAAGGTAATCTACCTTTACCTGTCGCTGATTTCCCTCTTCTGACTGGATGACTCCCAGTTTTCTATCATTGACCTCCATACGCCCTCAGCATCTTCTCCAAGCGCGTCAGCCCATGCTGCTTCCAGCATGTCTTTGGTGGGCGCACGAGGAACGAGAACGAATTCTTGCTGCCCTGTCACGGTCATTTCAGTTTCGGCTACCTTTCGTCATTAGTCAAGTATGTTATTGCCCTTCCACGGCACGGATAAATCCGTGCCCTTTCAAAACACGAATTACGCATCCAGTTCTAGTGTGGTGAATCGAAAGTTCGTTGCAGAAATCAAACGCCCGAACCGCAGATCCTTCGACTCCGTTTGGCGCAAAAAACGCGCCGAACTGCGCTCAGGATGACAGTTTTTTGTTTAGCGAATTTAAGACTCAGGACACTAGCTCTCAAAGGAGAGCTGAGCCGAAGCCCATGCGGGCGGCGCGGGCTTCGGTTCCGAAGCCAGGTCGTACACCAGCCGTTCCAGCACCAGGCGTTTGTCCGGTGGAGAAGACCGCAGTTCCAGGTCCGCCCTTGCGATCAGTCGCAATGCGCGCGTCAGCTCCCGCCGGCTCTTGTAACGGCGGGCCTGGCGAATGAGATCCTCGGCCGCGAAAGGCGGGATGCGAAAGCCCTGCCACAGCGCCTGCCAGATGGCGCGGGTGTCGCGCACATTCTTCTCCAGAATCACCAGCATTTGCCTGAAAGTTCGCGCCAGCATATAAAGATGCCCGATCGCGGCATCCTCGCCGGCCTCGGAACTGTTCAGCAGGCCGTGCAGCAGGGCCAGTGCGCGGGCTCGGTTGCGCGAGCTGATGGCGTCGGTCAGCTCATAGAGCGATCGCTGCTTGGCGCCCAGCACCATCGTCTCAACATCGCCCAGGGTGATGCGCCCGCGGCCCATGGTAAAGAGCAAAAGCTTTTCCAACTCCGACGCAATGAGCATCATGTCGGCGCCCAGCGCATCCACGAGCTCGCGGGCAGCATCTGCCTCCATGCGAGTTTCCGCTTGTTGCGCGGTCGCCACAGCCCAGCGCATGGCATCTTCCTCGTTTACACGGGCCAGTTCAACCATCCCGCAATGCTCGCCCAGCGTTTCACTCAGCCGGTCAAACCTGTTTTTGTCATCCATCTCCATGCGACGGGCGTCGGAAGCGATGCGCAGAAAGTCGGCGACAAAGATCAGCAGGGCCTGCGGATTGGGCGACCGGAAGTAACGGTCCAGCGCCGCAAACTCGTCCTTTTTTGCTCCACGCGTGTAGAGCTGTTTCACGTTTCGGACAAAAACCACCTGAAACGGAGCCATCAGCGACGGTGTCTGTGCGCGGTCCAGCACCTCGAAGATCGAAGTTCCGGCCAGATCGAGATCAGAAAGGCAGAAATCCTTCAGGTCCGGCGGCACAAACGCCTTCAACACGGCGGCGCGGCAGCGGTCCGACAGAAACACTTCATCGCCCGCCAGCACGTAACCCGGCTTCAGCGGCCCGGTCCCTGCGGCAGCAGCCTCAATCTCCGCCACAAAGCGGCTTACAGAGGCAAAGCCGGCGCCCCAGCGCGAGCCGCTCAACGAATCGGCCTCTGCGCCGCCAGCCGAGTGCAAATGAGACCAACGAGCATGCGGCTTTAGAATAACCTTCCCGGCCTCGGGCCGCCAGCCCGCCGGCTACCAGTTGCCAAAAATCACACCAACTTGCAGGCAGTGAGTTTGCATTCTCGTCGCGGCCAGTTGGCGGCGCGGCGGCTTCTGAGGCTCTTACATTCCTTCGAGCACATCGGCTACCAGTTGCCGCGCAAAATCGCGCGAAAGCCGCTCCACGGCCGCAGGGCTTTCATCAAGAAACGTCGCCAAGTCGGTGGTCGCCTGGTATTGCTGCCGGTAGACATAGTTTTTGTTTTCGTAAAGCACTTTACCGTCGTGCCCGGTGAGAGAAACCGAAACGACCATCGTGATGAGAAAGCTCGACGATTGCTGCGTCGAAGTGTTGTAAGTCAGCGGCGTAACCACTTGCTTCAAAATCGTCCCGTGAAGCACCACATCCGGGTCTCCGCCCGAGTTGGGAGTCACTCGCAACCGCGTGCGTGCGGCAAATTCGCGGATCACCGCCTCGGTCATGACTGCCTCGGTGTGATACGCCTCAGTGCGCGTGGCAAACACCGGCACAGCGAGCGTCCGGGTATCCGGCGGCAGGTGCGTGGCGGAGCCCACGGTGTGATAGCCGCATCCCGATAGTCCCAGCTGGATCGCAGCGATCAAGGCAACGGTGAGCAGGCGCATGACACCATCTTATCGTGCGATGCTGGCCGCCAAGGTCGATCAGACCCAGGCAGTCACCAGCATGCCCAGGCGCGCATCCGAGAGTCGCAGCCCGTCCGATCGATCACGAAAATAGAGCTCGTTCAATTGGCTGGAATCACTCTGCTCTATGCGCTTGAACCCAGCGCGGCGAAGTTCCTGCTCCATCTGCTCCGGCATAAAGAAAAGCTTGAAGGGCTCTCCGGCAGCAGCCACGCGCGCCGATAGCGCCTCAAAAATCAGCCGCCGCTTGGGGCTCAGAGTCTCAGGCGCAAACGCATAATCGAAGCTGATGCCCGTGCCGGCGGGTAGCCTCGCAACCGCATTCAGCGTGGAGCGAAATGCATCGTGGGTGAGATATGGCACCACCCCCAACCAGCCAAAGAACGCCGCAACATCGTCGCTGAAACCCGCCTCCGCAAGCCCGTCCGCCAGCGCTTTGTGCTCAAAATCCAGCGGAACAAAGGTGAGGCTGGCGGGCGCCACGATACCGGCCTCTTGCAGCATCGAACGCTTCCACTCTTGGGTGGCGGGAAAGTCGACCTCGAAGACACGTAGATTGGGAAACGGATTGCGATAAGCGAACGTATCCAGCCCAGCCCCAAGAACCACATACTGTGTGACTCCGTTTGCGACAGCCCTGGCGAGTTGATCCTCGACATAACGGCTACGCGCCGCCATGAAGGCGCGAAAATCCCGTGCCACCGGATGCATGGCCCGCTCCATATCGCGCGCGAATCCAGGCCCCAGCAAGCGCACCGCAATGGGATCGTCCAGAATGCGAGGATAGTCGATCACCTGGTGGGCGGCGCGCCGAATCGCAACGCGGAGTGCGGTTTTGCTGGCTTTGCCGGTCTGCATCCATTCGAGTGTAGAGCACGCATACACACGCCAGCCGCGTACCATATTTCCCATGACTGGCTTTTCAAACTCCTGGGTTGGATGGGCGTTGCTCTCTGCCCTCTTTGCCGCCGCGACCGCTCTGCTCGCCAAGGTGGGCGTGGCCCATGTGGACTCGAACCTCGCCACGGCCATTCGCACCAGCGTGGTGGTCGTCTTTGCCTGGGCCATCGCGATCGGCCTCGGCAAGCACGGAGAGATGCGTCTTCTCGACCGGCGAACCTTATTTTTCCTGGCGCTTTCCGGCGTCGCAACTGGCCTGTCGTGGATCTGCTACTTCCGCGCGCTTCAACTGGGCCCGGCTTCGCGCGTTGCGCCATTGGACAAGCTCAGCGTCCCGCTGGTGATGGTCTTTGCCTGGCTTCTGTTGGGGGAAAAGCTTAGCCCCGCGGTCCTCGCCGGCGGTCTGCTGATCACCGCAGGCGCCGTGGTGATGGTTCTAGGCTGACGGATCAAACCCTGCGCCCATTGCCTATACTGAAGACATATTCCGAAAATGCAAAGGCTTCGCCAAGAAGATGTTGACCGCCCTCATTCAATCCGAATCCCGCGCCGTTGCCCCACCCCGCCGCATCGTGCTCACCGGCTTCATGGGCTCGGGCAAAACCACCGTCGGGCCGCTCGTGGCCGCGCGTCTCGGATGGCGATTTGTTGACGTGGACGACGTGATTGAAGCCGAGGCCGGTACAACCATCGCCGAACTCTTCACCCTCCACGGTGAGGGCGCTTTCCGCGACCGGGAACACTCCACCGTCGCCCGGCTGGCCGCCGAAGATGCGCTGGTGCTGGCCCTGGGCGGCGGCGCAATCGAGAGAACTGAAACCCGCGATCTGCTGCTGACCGCACCTGGAACAATGCTCGTCCATCTGGACGTGGAGCTGGCAACCACCTTGGCACGTTGCCGTGGAACCGAACACGCGCGGCCGGTCCTCGCCGATCAGGCCAACCTCGCCGCCCGCTACCAGCGCCGCCAGCCGCTCTACCGCGCCGCTCACGTCTCGATCAGCGTGGATGCTCTCACCCCAGAGCAAGTCGCAGACGCCGTCCTCCGCGCCGCCGGCCTCGTCTAGGCTCCAACGCGCGCAGCCTTCCAGTCGCCGCGATTGGCCGGAATTGCGCGGCGAGCGAAATGCAGAAGTGCACTTAGATTTCGCCCCGACCCGAAGCTGCTGAGTGCGCGTTGGAGAAAGATCGCAGCCTTCGCGGGGAGCAGACAACAGCAGGATGTCAGCGAGTAATTTCGGCTGTCACAATCTTTACTGAAACAAAAGATTTTATTGGTAGCGTGGTTGTGAATTCCGCCTGTCACAATCGCCTGTGGGCGCGCTGTAATTCTGGCTGTCACAAATCGCTTACCCCCGCTAATTCTGACTGTCCTTAAAAGTTAATTCCGTCTGTATGCCAATGAATCCCACGAACCTGGGTTGTCCATTGCTCAACTGGACGAGAAGCGGACTCTACGAGCAAGTGGATTAGATTGCCAATGTGTGATTGCAGGAGGCGACTATGCAGTAACTTGTCTTGTGCTCAGTTGACCGGACAGAGGTAAAGTAGCCTTTGAGGATTCCCAATGAGTTACTGTCGATCCACCCTGCTCGTCGGTTTCTCCCTCGGCTTTGTATTCTCCCTAGCTTTCGCGCAGGCATCCCACGACGCAGCTTCCAACGCGCAGCTCGCCAGCCCGGAGATTGAGCAGAAGGTCGACACGCTACTAAAGCGAATGACATTCGACGAGAAGATAGGCCAGTTGGTCCAATACAGCGCCACGGAAGCGCACCCCGCAAAACTCTCCGGGCCCTCCACCGCCGCTCTCAATGTCAACCCTCCCGGCCCTGGCGGAATCGACAGCTACGCCCTCGCGCAAAAGGGTGAACTCGGCTCCATGCTCAACACGGTCGGGCAGAGCCTTACCAACCATTTCCAGCACGCTGCTGTTGACAATACGCGCCTCCATATACCGTTGCTCTTCGGCGCCGACGTCATCCACGGCTTCCGCACTATCTTCCCAGTGCCGCTCGCCACCGCGTCCAGTTGGGATCCCGCTCTTGTCACTGACCTCGCGCACATGGCCGCTGTTGAGGCCCGCACCGCCGGCGTCAACTGGTTCTACTCACCCATGGTCGACATCGCGCGCGATGCCCGATGGGGTCGCTGCACCGAGGGCGCAGGTGAGGATCCCTACCTTGGCTCCGCCATTGCTCGTGCCTATATTCGCGGCTATCAGGGCGACAGCCTGTCCGCTCCAGACTCCGTCGCCGCATCCGTCAAACACTTCGCCGCCTATGGTGCAGCCGAGGCCGGTCGTGAATACAACACCACCGACATGAGCGAGCTGCAGCTGCGTCAGGTCTACCTGCCGCCTTACCACGCAGCTGTTGAGGCCGGCGCGGCCACTGTCATGTCCGCCTTCAACTCGCTTAACGGCGTCCCCGCGAGCGCCAACCCGTTCCTGCTGCAAACCATCCTGCGCGACGAGTGGGGCTTCGACGGTCTCGTTGTCTCCGACTACACAGCCGTCATGGAGCTCACGCATCATGGCATTGCACTCGATCCGGCCATGGCCACCGAGAAAGCTATCACCGCCGGCGTCGACATCGACATGATGTCGCACTACTACGACGCTGAGCTCCCCGCGCTCGTCAAGGCAGGTCGAGTGCCCATGGCTGTCGTTGACGAAGCAGTGCGCCGAGTTCTACGTGTCAAGTTTGCTCTCGGCCTCTTCGATCATCCCTTCACCGATGGTGCAGAGGTGACAGGAGCCGTCGCCGAGCACCGCCCGCTCGTCCGCAGAGCCGCGGAGGAGTCCTTCGTCCTGCTGCAGAACAAACCCGCGCCTGAAGAGACCCTCCTGCCCCTCGCTAAGACCACGAAGAGGATCGCTCTCATCGGCCCGCTCGCCGACGATGCCAGCGACATGGTTGGCGCCTGGTCCGGAGCCAACAACTTCGGCGATGTGCGTACCTTGCTCGCGACCATGGCGGAACGAGCCCAGCAAAGCAGCGCGACATTCACGTACGCAAAGGGAACCGAAATCTCCGGCACGTCGAACTCCGGATTCGCCGCAGCTGTTGCTGCCGCACAGAATTCCGACGTCGCCATCCTCGCCCTTGGAGAATCGAGCGACATGACCGGTGAAGCCGCGTCGCGCGCGTTCCTTGACCTGCCCGGTAACCAACAGCAATTGCTTGAGGCTGTGGTTGCAACCGGCAAGCCAGTCGTTCTGCTCGTCTTTTCCGGTCGCCCGCTGGTGCTCGACTGGGCCGCTCAGCATGTCTCCGCCATCATGGAGGTTTGGTACCCTGGTGTCGAAGCCGGCCCCGCAATTGCCGACACCCTATTCGGCGATGTCGCTCCAAGCGGCAAGCTCACCATGAGTTTCCCGCGCGCTGTGGGCCAGGAGCCGCTCTACTACAATCAGCTTCCCACTGGTCGCCCAATCCAGCATGCAGATCCGGCTCACCCTGGCTATGTTGAGATGAAGTTCGTCTCACGCTACCTGGATGTTCCTAACGACGCGCTCTTCCCCTTCGGGCATGGCCTTTCATATTCGACGTTTGGCTATTCCAGTATTTCGCTTTCGATGCAATCCATAAGCTCATCCTCGCTGATGCGCGATCAGAGAAGCCAGCCCATCGTCGCAACCGCCACAGTCACCAATACAGGCAAGCGCCGTGCCACCGAGATTGTCCAGTGCTATATCAATATCCGAGGGGCCAGCACAGAGCAGCCGGTACGCAATCTCAAGGGCTTTACCCGTATCACTCTCGACCCCGGCCAGACTCAAGCAGTGCACTTTCCACTCGGCTTCAACGAGTTGTCCTTCTACAACGCCAAGGCTCAGCAGGTTGTCGAACCAGCCGACTATACCGTCTACATAGGCGGCAGCTCCACCGCCACCAATGCTGCCCACTTCGCGACCACGCCGTAGCTGCAGGCGGGTCTTCTCCAAGTAGTTGGACACGCGTGCTGGCTGTTTCGCTTCGAAGAGCAAAATCCTGCAGTGTGGTGTGATCGCGCATCATGCCGATTCGTCAGCAAGCAATAAACCAATTGCACAACGCCGAATCTCAGATTGTCCGTGGCGTTGCCCCCCGCCCTTTTCCCGCTTGGCCCTTCGTAATCCACAGGGCCCTGGAATTTAAGACGCGGGTAAGATCAGGCCCCCCGGTGAGCGCCAGATTCCTGGACCTGACCCGTTCGGTACTAATCCTTGCCGAAGGCCTAACAGTCGGGCGGATCGAGACCCGCGCCTCGCCTTTGAAGAGTCGGGCGGCCCGAAATTCTGAGCGCGGCGACCCATGGGTTGGAGCCGAATTATCGTTGGGAGAGCTCCAGCAACACGACATTTGAGCGCTCCTGCACTCGTTCGATCACCACGTCACGACCATCTGGCGAGATATCGAAATCGCGAATATTGAAATCGGGAGCGAGGTGGGTCAACTGTCTCTCGACTCCAGTCTCCAGGTCGATGAGCCAGAGGTCCTGATGTTGAATTTCACCTCGAAGCATCACGAGAGCCCGTCCCCCACGAAGGAAGACCAGATGTCGGGCCCCCCGAGTCAGCGTCAGGGCCGGCAATGGGTGCGGTGCGGCCTCGGCCGTGACTGCTTTCACAGAAAAGGTGGTGCCGATGTCGGGTCCGGAGTAGACAACAATGCTCCCATCGGGCGCCCACGCCGGATCAACCGAATACTCCCCGACGAAGGAAGTGGGTGAGCCACCGTTGATCGGCACACGGAAGAGGTGGGGGACGCCGTGATCGTTGGCCGCCGAGATGATCGATTGGCCATCAGGTGCCCATGCAAGCGCGCCCTGCAGATCGAGCGAATCAGTTACGACCCGCGCGTTCATGCCGTCCGCCTGCATCGCATACAAGAGCGTTCGCCCATTTTGCCGGACCGGGAACGCGATATACCGTCCATCCGGGGAGATTGAAGGGCCGACCGGAATCCGCACTCCTTCGCCGCGCCACAACTCTGTGCTTGTCCCGTTGGCCAGTTTCCAGATGCTCTCGGCAGTGCCCGCCGCAGAAACATATAGAAGATAATCTCCTCCCAGTCGTGGAGAGGAGCCAGTGCTCGTTGTCAGCGGGATCCGGTTAGCCTCCGATGCTTCTGCAGCTGAATCAGGGATTCGCAAGCGCCAGAGTGTTCTATTGGCAGTTGCGCGTGTAACCACCAGCCGCCGACCATCAGCGCTTGCCGCCAGCGACGTGTATCGGTCAAGGCCAGGGATCAGCCGATGAGGAATGCGGCGCTCGACGTCCACACTATACAACCATGGTCCCGAACCATCGGGATCGCTCGCGAGGTACATCAGGGTGCGCCGGTCCAACATGACCGGATAACTCACTTGCCCATCGTGCGAAGTGATCCGTTGGGGAGTTCCACCGGCCGGACTAATGCGCCAGATGTCCAATTTGTCTGGCAGAGCGCCTTGAACAAAGTAAAGGAACGCCATGTCAGGCGACCAAAGCGGAAAGTGACTGTGGAGTCCCGGAGGCGAGGTGAAGATGGGCTGGCTCTCCGGTCGCAAGTTGCCATCTGATACGAACATCGGGTCTCCGGGTCCGGGTGTATGGTACGCGAGTCGTGAGCCGTCGCGCGTCCAGTCAAATTCGGCCACTCCTTCCAGGTAAGGCCTCGGCTCGCCGCCTAGGGTAGGCACCGCCCATACGCTGATGTCGCCACCGCCTGGCCTGCGCATCCAGAACGTGACCAGAGATCCATCGGGCGAGAACCCCAAAGTTCGGATCGACGGATTAGCCAGCCCGGGAGCACTCCCATGGGTCAGATTGTGGAACTCACCGGATCCGACCTGCGTTACCCAGACGTCAGTGGATCCGTCCCGGTCCGACAGAAAGGCCACGAAATGGCCGTCACGGGACACTGCAGCAGCCTGCTCCAATCCGTCGAAGTCTGTGACCGTCTGAAATCGTGCATCAGCTATGGGGTTACGCCAAAATCGCTCAGTGCTCCGCAGCCAGAGAATCGCGCCAATCGCCACTGCACCCGCCATTGCCAGAAGCAACACAAATCGCCAACTCCAAAACAAGGCCACCTGCCGAGGCGCTTGCCCGGGAGGGTTCGGCGACGGAGCGTTGTCTCCATTCTCCTGCCCTATACGAAGATTCCTGCTGCGCATCCACGCATCCAGTTCCGCGCAGGAGGCGTACACCGAGCCAATCCTGTCATGCAGGTGACGGTGAACCGGCATGTCCTCCCGCTTCTCCCAGCGCTGAACCGTGGTCACGTCGCGTTTGAGGTAGGCCGCAATCTCCTTCCACGAATCCAGCCGGTCCTCAAGCGGACCCGTGGATTGCGGTGTTCCAAGGGATGGTTCGCCCATCGCGCTCTCCTGGTTGGTCCGAGGCCGTCACGAGCCTGGGAACCAAATTGTACCCCCACCCTGCAATCGCACGGCAAAGGACTGCATTCAACGGCAAACCGGGGAAACGCCTGTGCTTCTGCGCCTTACCGTTTGAAGGCGCCCGACAAATATCCGATTGTTTCCATGCATCAAGCGAATCTCGAACTGGAGGTCTCTTATGAAAAGCAAAACCATGGCTTCGGCGGTACGCGCGCTTTCACTGTTCATGTTGGTTTCAGTCACCTGTGCTTTGGCCCAGGAGCGCAGGCCAGTGCACCTCACCGGGCTGATCAACGATTATTCGCCCGCGAATCCGTCGATCAGCGGCAGCCCCTATGAGATGCATGGACAATGGTCAATGGACGTCCACCCGGAATCGGGCACCGCCGACTTCTCAGCGGATATGACGATGTCCGGTTATGGGACCACAAACAATGTCCTCGATGCGACGAAGGGCGGCGTAGGCGCTCACACGCATCACGTCAGCTTGACGAACGCCAAGATCGTCTGGAACATGACGGGGTGCCCCACATACGCCACATCGCCCCCAAAAATGGGCTTTCAGTTCACCGACACGGTTAGCCTGATGACGGGGAATGGAAACAATGCACCCTTCGAGACGACTCCGCCTTCATCCACGCTGCACGTCTGCGTCTTAGGAGGGGATGATGTTCAGTACTCGCTCCCGCATGCAAACATCACGCTGGTGTTCGGGGGGCCTGCGGGCATGAAACATTTCGGGGAACAGGCCATCCATGGCGTCGTGCGTGCGGCGTCAGCAAACACCTTCGGGGAACGATAAGTCGGTCGATGAACGACCAGTCAGAATGATTGCTTTGGAACTGTGCCTTCTCGTGTCAGTACGAAGCATCGAGGAAGAAAAATCGACGGAGGGGGAGTGCGCTTCTGGGAAGGATCGGCACGGTCCGTCTAGTCTCGCCTCCCTTGACGCCGCTCGCACAAGGTTCCGGGCTGTGTCCACGCATCTTCATCCACCGGCGGGGACATCAAAAGGAGGCCGACATGCAAAAGAGTCTGGCATGCTTAGTGTTGTTCAGCGTCACAATCGTGACCACTGCTTTCTATGATTCACGAATGGCCATGGCGACAAAGGCTGAAGGGTACAAAAGCACGTCGCTCGCTCTGGGCCGCTTTCGCGAAATTGATGTCACTACTGCCTTTCAAAGCGGCCAGAAGGCGGCCGGTGACGAGCAAGCCGGGCAGTTACTGCCAGAGACAAATGGATTGTCAGACGTGTATGTGCAGAGCAACACCTTGGCTCCTGGCGGAAGCACTGGCTGGCACATGCATCCCGGGCAAAGCTTGGTGATCGTCACAGCCGGGACCGTGACGGACTATGAAGGGCACGATCCCGAGTGCACGCCACACGTGTACACAAAGGGGATGGGGTTTGTTGATCCCGGTGGTGAACACGTACACAACCTTCGGAACGAAGGCGATGTCGAAGCAAGAACTATCGCCGTTCAATTCATTCCGGCAGATGCGGCGCGTCGGATTGACGTTGCAGATCCCGGGACCTGCCCCCTCCACCGGTGACGAGCTAATTCAACGCCCCTGCGAGGGATGTCTGCAACGCTGCTCCAGACGATCGCATTGCCACCCAGCTCATGCATGAATTCGGCAGCAGCCTTGGTAAGGTTCTCCGCGAACTATGCGTCCCTTTTCAACCGAATGCCATAGTCATTGGCGGAGCGATCTCCCGAAGCTCTCATCTGTTCCTCAAGCAGACGAGCACGTCGGCCGGTCTCTCCTCGGATCATCTGATCCGGGTCAGTTAGCTCTTTGACACCGCCCCTTTGATCCGGGCAGCGATTCGATGTCTCAAGGCTATCGGTGTCGAGGCACAGGACATTTTCGCCTATTCAGTCCCGGCGCAAGGCCAACCTTTACCTCCGTTCACGGCTCTAGCCCAATCGGAAAACGCGCGTCCATATTGCCTGATCGTTGCGGACGCTGTAAGGTGTTGGACGCTGATGGATGGTCCGTCGCAAGAGGTGCGAAGTCAATTTCGCGGTCTTGCCGTTTCCCTCCTTCAAGTCCGTCCATTTCACTTTTCCGCATGGAGGATTGACCCGTGAAAGACTCCGAGAAAAAGCCCGCCGCCACTGTACCCGATGAACAACTAACTCCCTCTGCCAGCGCGAGGCGTGTCGTATTGGGCAGCATCGCGGTGCTCTGTGCGGGGTTGGCTGCTCCCACGGGCGCGGCAACCCTAACGGCGCCCATTGAAACTGAGCCTTCCAGTTCGCGATCCGCGGCCATTCCTTGCAGGGCCGGAAAGGTCGTCGCTTCCGATGCCGCCACGGTGGTAGAGACCACCGCGGGAAAAATCCGTGGATTCAAGCGGGAAGGTGTGTACATCTTCAAGGGAATCCCGTACGGCGCATCGACGTCCGGCACCAGGCGCTTTATGCCGCCCGCCCCGCCGGAACCGTGGACCGGAATTCGCAATGCGCTGGCCTATGGCCGTGTCTGTCCACAACAGGACTCCGCACACTTCAACATGGACGGCAAGAACCTGGCGAGTGCCGACGAAGACGCATTTCTGCTCCACCGCGGGTCGGCCGTCACTGTCCCCGGCGAAGACTGCCTGCGCGCCAACATCTGGACCCCGGAGATCAACGGTTCACGCAGGCGTCCGGTGATGGTCTACATGCACGGAGGTGGATTCTCCGGCGGCAGTGGGCACGACTTGCTCTCCTACGAAGGCGAAAGTCTCGCGCGCAATCACGATGTCGTCCTGGTGAATCACAATCATCGCCTGAACGTACACGGGTATCTCAATCTCGGCGGCCTCGGCGGGGAGGAATTCGCAGACTCCGCAAATGTCGGGATGCTCGACATCGTGGCCGTTCTGGAATGGGTCCGGACGCACATTGCGATGTTCGGCGGTGATCCCGCCAACGTGACCATCTTCGGCCAGTCAGGAGGCGGAGGGAAGGTTGCCGCTCTGATGGCCATGCCAGCAGCCAAAGGCCTGTTTCATCGCGCCATTATCCAAAGTGGGCCGTTCCTCAAGGCGCTCACTCCTGACTTCTCGCAGCGTGTGGCGGAGCTGACCCTGGCCGAACTTGGGCTATCAAAGGCTCAGGTCAAGGAGTTGCAGACGATGCCGGTGGACCGCCTCTCGGGCGCCGCGACCGAGGCGATGAAGAAAGTTCCCAAGCCAAAGCCCTCCCTTCGCAATGGCTATGACTGGGAGACCGCGGTTGGTTGGGGGCCGACGGTAGATGGCCGCATTCTTCCCTCACATCCGTTCGATCCGGGAGCGCCCGGAATCTCCGCGGATGTTCCTCTGATCACGGGCACAAATCTTAACGAAAGCGTCCATGGAGTCGACCATCCCGACCCCCGACAAATGACGGCCGAGGAAATGAATCGGCGCGTACGCGAGGCATATGGCGCTGACGCCGACGGAATCATCGCCGCTTACCGGCAGGATTATCCCAAGGCCACTCCATTTGCACTCTACGCCGCCATTTCCACCGCTCGATGGCGGATCCCGGCATTTGAACAGGCTGCCAGAAAAGCTGCGCTCGGTGCCGCGCCGACCTACTCTTACATCTATTCGTGGCGAACGCCGGTGTTGGACGATCGTCCCGGCACCTTCCATGCATCTGAACTCTCGTTCGTGTTCGACAATGCCCGCATTTGCGACCACTATAGCGCGGGCGATCCCGGAGCGTTCGTTCTGTCGAAGCAGATGGGCGCCGCCTGGGTGAACTTCGCGCGAACCGGCAATCCCAACCACAGCGACATGCCGCATTGGCCCGCATACACCGCCGAAAGCCGGGCAACCATGTATTTCAACACGCCCTGCGAAGTTCGCAACGACCCGGAAGGAAAGGGTCTGAGGATCATTACGAAGGCCTGAACGCAAGAGCCCGGACCGCGATCCGGCAAGACTGTCACGATCCAGGGAAGAGAGAGGATCTCATGATTCAAATCATTGAAGGAATGCTGACCGACCTCGAGAGGGGCAAACTCACCCGGCGCCAGTTCGCCACCACGCTGGCTGCGGTTGCCGCCGGTGCCATTGCAGCCCCCGGCGCGCTTGCCGCTCCTCCGGAGCCCACGGGGTTTCGCGCCATTAGCCTGAATCACATCACGGTGCGGGTCCCCGACCTGCACCGCACGTCGAAGTTCTATCAACAGTTCTTCGGCATGCCGCTCCGCCAGCAGTCGCCGACAGTCCATATTCTCGGCGTTGGGCCGTCCTTCTTTGGCATCGTGCAAGGCGAAGGCCAGCCCGCGGTTCTCGATCACTATGACTTCGGAATTGCCGACTTCAATGCCGACGCCGTGCGCGCCAAGTTATCGGACCTTCATTTGAACTTCACTGACAAGACTTCAAAGGAATCCTTCAAGTTCTACGATCCGGATGGATTCCATGTTCAAGTGAACGGGCCGGATTACGTGGGTCATGTTGGCTGAGGTCGAATTGCAGGATTGCTGTCGTCAAATCTCCTCGGGATTCGGAGCAGAGTCCTTGACCTCGATGGCGATCGGATCACCTTCGTCGTCAGATTGTGCGTCAAATGACACTTCGGAACGAACCTTTCGTTTGCGAAGGATCATAAGAGCAGAATTAACAGCAATCCGAGTTAACCATGTGTAGATTTTGGATTTGCCCTCAAACGTGTTGGTCCTTCGATAGGCTCTCAGAAATGTGTCCTGAAGTGCTTCTTCTGCATCGTGTGGATTTCTGGTAATGGAAAAAATGGTTTGATAGAGACGGCGGGAATAGATCGAATGAAGCTCTTCGAACGCTGCAGACGAGCCGGCCTGTGCTGCTGCCACGATACTGTCGACCGGTGCGATCACTTGCTCTATCGTGCCATCGAGAAGGCCGGTTGGCACGGCAACACCACGGGCGCCATCGGCCTGAATGTTTGTAACAATCTGCATCGAGACGATCCTTATGTCGCGCTCCCGGTGAGTCCGGACGCGCCGCGAACGGTCATTGAATACCGGGGTGTGTAATTGGAAAGACTGCGGTTGGACGAACCAGAGCCAGCAGGTCGGTTAGATTCGATATCGCCGATGTGTCGAGTTGCTCCACTGCCCCGATGAGCCCGCTGCGAAGCTCTTCATCGGCGAAAGCCTCTGCCAGCCAGTGAAATTTCTCCACGGTCCGCTCCCAGGACATTGGATTTGTCAGGCCTCCCTCGTAGCCGTTCTGCTCCTTCACAAAGACACGTTGGTCCTTGGTGCGAATCGTGACACGGGCACTCAGCTCATGGGGATAGCGAGCGCTAAAACGCTCGTCGGGGCGAATTTCGACGCGCATCAGCAAAGCCTGTGCATCCGGAGCCTGAATACGCGCCTCCTCCAGTTGCGCAGGCCCAAGTTGATCGTCGAGCAACGCGGCCGCGATGAGGTATTTCAGGTTGTAATCGCCCTGCTCTTTCACCTGCGGATGGTCCTTAGGACCGAAGCGCCTCCACCGCCTGCGAATTCGAAGGCCCCCTGAAAGACGTCGCAGCGCACGCTCTCAACGTCTGCCGCTATCAAACTGTTGCGGCGCTTCAGATCCAACACGGCTTCCAGCACGGGTTGACCATGGATGAGCGAACAGTATTTCTTCATGACAGTCTGTGTGATGATTTCGAGCGAGGAGTCCTCCCAATCTCGCAAGGATCGGCTGTGCAAACATGAGTTCGAGTCCGTAAGGGCCTTCGAACAGACCTTTTGGACCCGTGAAACCACGCTTGGCCAATGAGGCGGCGTAGACGGCGCGCATCCCGGTCATTCCGGGCGAGAAACCCTTCCACTGCGAAACCGGTTCGGCATGCACACATGCGAGCGAGACATTATCGACGGTCGCGATCGAGATCGCATTGGCAATTTCGCCGGCAGAGAGGCCGAAGAGTTTCCCCGCGCCCGCGGCTGCGGAGATTGCAAGTTGGAGTGGCATGGTTGAAGCCCTTCGCCATTACCGGAACGGCGGCGGTAAACCTGCATTGGATTTCATATGCTACGGCGAGTGCCAACATGAAGTCCTCGCCTGATGCGCCTACTTGTTCGGCTGCTGCAAGGATGGTTCCAAAGTTGTCACTTGGGTGACAAAGGCCCCCAATCGCCATATAGCTATCCAACAAATCGACATAGCGCACCAGACCTGAGTTAAAGAGCGCCGCTTGATCTGCCGAAGTCTTGCCGCCCCCGATCAGCGTGCAGCGGCCGGGAGCTCGATATTCCTCGAACTGTTCACGCAGCGCTTGGAACGGCCTACCCTGAAGCCCAGCGATTGCACAGCCGAGGCTGTCCAGAATATTGCGCTTGAAGAGTCGCCTGACGTCGGATTTTAAGTGCTCTGGTCGAGCTGAAGCGGCAAAGGCGGCGATGCGCTCGACTGCTGAGCGTACTTCTGCCTCCCGTGGAGTTGACACGAGTTGCAGCATGGTTCGTTCTCCTTAATAGAAGCTGCACAATGGTTACGATCGTCGGATGATTCAGGTGGCTACTTCCACGTCCTCATAAACTCACGCACTAGCTCCGCAATCTCGTCTGCCTTGGTATCCAGCGCGAAGTGGCCCGCGTTGAGTACGGCGATCTTCGCATTCGGTACATCTGCGCGGTAGCGTTCCGGCTCGCCGAGATCAAACGACAGATCATGCTTGCCCCAGATGACGAGGAGCCTTGGCTGAGTTCTCCTCATCCACGCCTGCCACGTTGTATAGGCTTCGACGTTGGTACGGTAGTCAAAGAAGAGATCGCTTTGAATCTGCGCCTGCCCGGGCGCATTCAGAAATGCATACTCGTCGGTCCAAAGATCCGGATCGTAGAGCTCGACGTTGGGATCATCTCCGATGTGGCGTGTCTTCGTGGTCGCAAGCGACAGAAGATTTTTGCGCAACGCTTCTTCATGGGCAGGCCGGTCCGCCCAAAATAAACGCCGCGTGGCCCAATTCGCTCCAAGGCCTTCGTTATGGGCAACCGCATCCTGCACTATGAGAGCCTGCACCCGCTCCGGATGTGCCAGGGCCATGCGAAAGCCGACCGGCCCACCGTAGTCCTGCATGTAGAGCGTATAGCGCGACAAGCCGAGCGTTCGCGTGAAGCCGTTCATCAACTGAGCTATGTGGTCGAAGGTGTAATCGAATTGTTTTGGGTCGGGCCAATCGCTGTGTCCGAACCCCGGATAGTCTGGCGCAACCAGATGGTAGTTATCTGCGAGCCGCGTCAACAGAGGCTGAAACATCCGAGATGACGATGGAAGACCGTGCAGCAAAAGAATGGTGGGAGCTCCCTTGGGTCCTGCTTCCCTGTAGAAGATGGAGATACCTTCGACCATCACCGTGTGATAAGACACCTGCGGTTCCATTGATCCTGCCTCTCTTAGTGCTTGTAATCCAAGGGTTGTGGTGAGAACAAGGGTGAAGACCGCCAAGGCTTGAAAGCTATATCTTGTCATCTGTTGTCTCTCTCGTGATTTAACCGGTGCACTCAACGACCGCCCCCCACCCATCAGGGAGTGGGAGGCGAAAGTTGTCTGGTGCCGTTTACTTCGGCAGCTCGCGGCCCGGCGCTCGCTTCGTGACTTCCTGGACAATCCACGCGTTGCCATCGGGATCTTGAAAGGCAACGTAGGAACTGTAGCTCTTGCGTTCAGGATCAGGGCCGCTGATGCGCGCCTCCGGGGAGAAGGGCGACCCGTGGAAGACCTCGGTCGCCTCGATACCGCTGGCCACGATATGCTTCTGAGCCGCCAGGATATCTGAGACGATCAGCCCGCCACGGAACGAGCCTGGCTTGGCGTCCGTAACTCCTTTGCCAAACGTGACCGAGGCCGCCGAGCCCGGCGGCGTTAGCTGAACGGCGCGAAAATCAGCTCCATTGACGATATCGTCATCGACTCGCCACCCGAGTTTCGTATAAAACGCCTTCGCGCGATCCACGTCTGAGACGGGAACAATTGCGACTTCAAACTTCATATCGACTCTCATGTGAAACCCGTTTTCCTTGTCGTTTGGTCTTCCGAGACTATGCGGCTCGTAAGTTTACTGGGAGCGCGCACACAGCGTTTTAGGGCTGTGCCTGCGTGGTCTAGGCTTTGAGAAAGGCTAACAATTCGGCGTTGATCTGATCTGCATGTGTCGTGCACAGTCCATGGGGAGCGCCAGGGATCACCTTCAACGTCGCATTCTTTACAATCTTGGCGGAGAGATACGCCGAGTCAGCGATCGGAACGATTTGATCTGCGTCTCCGTGAATAATCAGCGTCGGGACATCAATCTTCTTTAGATCTTGGGTGAAATCAGTCTCCCAGAAAGCTTTAACGCATTCGTAAGAGGCAACGACTGAGGATTGCATTCCCTGGAGCCAGAACATATCGCGAACACCCTGCGAGGGCTTTGCATCCGGCTTGTTATAGCCATAAAAGGGAGCGGATACGTCCCTACAAAACTGCGAACGATCCGCGACCAGGCCGGCGCGGATTCCGTCGAATACCGACATGGGTAAGCCGCCAGGGTTCTTGTCGCTCTTCAACATGACTGGCGGAATTCCTCCGATAATCACAGCTTTCTTGACACGTTGATTGCCGTGACGGCCAATATAGCGAGCGACTTCACCGCCGCCCATCGAATGGCCTACCAACGTGACATCCTTCAGATCGAGTCTTTCCAGCAACTCCGCAAAATCGTCTGCGAAGGTGTCGTAGTCATTGCCGGTCCATGTTTGCGTAGAACGACCGTGCCCACGCCTGTCGTGCGCAACCACGCGATAACCTCGCTGGCCGAGAAACAGCATCTGCGCATCCCACGCGTCTGCGTTCAACGGCCACCCATGCGAAAAAACAACCGTGGGTCCCGTGCCCCAGTCCTTATAGAAAATCGATGTTCGATCCTTCGTCGTAATGGTGCTCATGTGAGTTTCTCCTTGATCTTGTATCTGCGGCGCGAGAGCGCTTGCAGGCTTGGGTTGACCGGCAGCAGCCGGAAGGGGTAGTCGAGCGACTGCCATCGTAGCGGCCACAGCCGATTAGAATCTCTCGGCGTGAGATAGGCGTCTTTGTGTTGATCATTTTTGTTGCCTCACTTTCAAATCCAACTTCAAATCGTCGGCACCGCATTGCTAGCACTGGCTTCCAGAGCTTTTTCGCTTCGAATCATTTTGACGACGTGCGCTCCAAAGTTGCACAGGCCGCCAATCAGAGACACTTCCTTTACCAGCTTGTCGAGTAGTGCGCGTACATCTGAACATCGCGATAGGTTGGCGCTCTGTCCCGCCCAGAGCGGAAGCAATTCGGATCGCTCAGCCTTCTCGGCCGGAATCGACAAGTGCCGCACGAGTGCCCGTTGAAGCGGATAGGGCAAGATCTCGACATCTTTTTGGTTCAATTCGTCGAGCAGTTGGTTCTTGATGCCGCGTGCAAGTCTTCCCGTGAACCCGCGCGTTAAAGCAGTCTGCCTGGCTTGGCCACTGAGAAGAGCCTTACGATGAAGGGCGCTCGCTCCAGACTCCTCACATGCAAGGAATGCGGTTCCCATTTGTACTCCTTCAGCACCGAGAGCGAACGCCGCCACAATTCCGCGCGTGTCTCCAATTCCGCCCGCAGCGACAACGGGGAGCTTCACAGCATCAACGACCAGCGGCACCAGGGCCATGGTTCCTGTCAACGAATCTTCGGACGTTTGCAAGAATGAGCCTCGATGTCCGCCGGCCTCAAAGCCGGAGGCCGCGATCACGTCCACTCCCGCTTGCTCCAGGACAATCGCTTCGTCCACGGTTGTTGCCGTTCCAATCAGCACGACCCCCTTGCGCCGGAACTCATTCAAAATCCGTTTGGAGGGAATGCCATAAATAAAGCTGAATGCAGAAATCCCTTCGTCCAGGAGAACCTGCACCTGATCTTCGAAGAGAATCGCTTCGTAAGGCTGATGCGTAGGCCTCGCACCTCCTACACTCTTAATATGTTTCTCCAGGGACGCGAGGCTGCGATGGTAGGCCTCGTCCGTCGAGGTCCAGGCTCCTTTGTCCTCCATTGAAACCCACAGATTCATCGCAAATGGCTTTGGTGTGAGGCTCTTGATCTCGCGAATGACTTTGCGGATCGCCTCCGGCTTAAGGCCGTGAGCGCCGAACGATCCGAGCCCGCCGTAGTTCGAGACGGCCGCCGTAAGCCGCTGCGAGGACAAGCCTCCGAGTGGGCCTTGAATGATCGGGTATTGCAGTCCCAAACGCAAGGTCAGTCGATTTTCCGTCCACAATTTCGAACGCACTGAATCTGCCATAAGAATCCCCTATATTCCACAAAGAGGCGGGAGCTTAGCTCCCGCTTTCTTTGCTCTAGACTTCGAACGTTACCTCAAGCATGACCGGCGCACCGAGAGGTAAAGAGGCGATTCCCACTACTGATCGCACGGACATCTTGTCCTCTCCAAATACATCGCGGAGAAGCTCCGATGCTGCGTCGGCAACGACAGGCTGGTTGTAGAAGTCTCCGTGTGTTGCCAGGTAGACCTTCGCGCTGACAACCCTCGTCACGCGGTCCAGTGACCCTACATGTGCTTTCGCAGCAGCAAGGGCATTCAGAGTCGCTGTTCGTAAAGCATCGCGGCCAGTCGGTTCGTCGAGTTCTTTCCCCAGCCGCCCAACGTATTGAAGCTTTCCATCCTTGACCGGCAACATTCCACTCAGGAAGAGTAGACTGCCTGTCTGGACTGTCTCGACGTATGCACCGAGCGGATGGGGAGCATTGGGGAGCACGATCCCGAGGTCTTGCAGCCGGCGCTCCGCGCTAACTGACGGCGAGCCCTTCGCGCTTACCATTTACCGTTGTGCGCACCGCCGTCCACGTGCAGCACCTCCCCGGTGATATGGCGCGATTCGGTGAGATAGAGCACTGCGCTCGCGATGTCTTCCGAAGTGGAGATCGTGCCCATCGGCGATAGGGTCCTCAGGAACTCCTTCGGGTTGTTTCTATGGAGAGGAGTGTCAACGACTCCCGGAGCGACCGCATTGAAGCGGATGTGTTCCTTCGAATACTCCGAGGCGAGACTGCGTGTGATGGCCTCGAGGCCGCCCTTCGTGATCATTGGCAGGGACACCGGCAAACCTCCAATGGGATTTTCAACCAACGATGAAGTTATCGCCACGACACTACCGCCCGACTTCTGAGCGAGCATCTGCTTGACCGCGAACTGGGTGATGTAGATGTAGCCCTCGAGATTCGTCGAGACGAGGGCACGGAAATCAGCAGCGCTGTAATCAGGGAAAGGTTTCGCAGAGAAGATGCCGGCGTTATTGACAACCGCATCGATCGAGCCGAACTTCTGAACGGCGGCGTCGACCACCTTTTGCGCAGTCGCCGCCTGGCCGATGTCTCCACCTACGAGCACAAGTTTCTCGGAAGTCTTCAACTCGACCGACGTTGTTGCGTTGCGAGAGGTGCCCACTACGTTATAGCCACGTTCCAGGAATGCCCTGACTACTGCGGCGCCAATTCCTTGAGAGGCGCCCGTCACGATTGCTGTCTTTTGAGTGTTTGCCATGTATTGCTCCTTTTTGCAGCTAAATTCCGTCGTACGAGGAATACCCATACTGAGCCCAGTAATCTCCTGGCTCTTCCGCGGAATACGTAATTCGGGTAATCGCTTTTACGTTTTTCAAGCCAAGTTTTACTGGCACCAGAAGACGGAGCGGTGCTCCATGCTCCACCGTGAGGGGATGACCGCCCTGGTGCGTGGCGAGCAGCGTCTGCGGATGACGTGCCGTCGCCAAGTCAATTGAGACGAAGTACGGGTCGGGATTCCCTGAGTCGTCGAGGTTGACCGACGACTCCACGCGAGCCCATTTTGCCTGCGGTTTCGGTGGGTACGCGCGAAGCAGGTCATCGAACCTCAGACCAGCCCACCACGCGATAGCACTCCAGCCCTCCACGCAGACAAACCGGGTAATTTGATCATGCACAGAGAAGCGACTCATGAGCGTCCGAATACCAAGAGAGACAGTCAAACCGGAAGCGAGTCCATCAAGTGTTAAATTCCAACCGGATATATACGCAGGCTCAGGAGTAGCTCCGTTGTAATTGTTTTTGATCGGGGTAATCTGCGCTCTTGTGTAGGTGGGTACCATGCGAGGGTGGGAGTAGAGCGCTTCAGCCACGTCATCGTCGACGCGCAATGCATTGTTCAGCAGCCACTCCTTTCCACGAGAGTTCAGATCTCTACGCACCCCCAAACGGCTGAGCGTATTTTGTGGCAAGAGGTACCCTGCGCCAGCTGCCACCGCAGCCGCGCCGATTCCAAAAGCCAGCACTTCCCGCCGTGTTCGATAGCGCACAATGCGGGGAGCCATCTCAACTACGGGAAGGGTCTCCTCTTCGAAGAAACTTTGGCGCTTCTTCACGAGGACAGCTTTCGTGGTAACGGGTGAAACCAATTCGTCAGTTCGCTCCGCAGGTGCTGATGACGAGGGCGAGCCATCTGGAGCGTCTTGCTGTTCTATCGCTTCAACTGTCTCGGGCTTCTCGATGGCGATTGGGACGGAAGGAATCGCATCTTCGGGGCCAGCTTCCGGCAACGCTGCCTTCTCCTGTTTCGACACGGTATTCGTCGAGGAAATATCTTCCGGTTCCAATGAATCCCTTTTCTCCTCATTGTTCATTCGTGGAGACCTCCGGCCGGTCTACGTTGGTGGACCAACCAACGATCATGCTGCGTAACGTATCCCAGCCGTCGGCGAAGACCAGAATCAGGTGCGGCACGACAAAGAAAAAGTAGAGCCACATAAGCCAGAAATGCCATACGCGCGCGGCGTCAAAGCCTCCAAAGATTGCAGCCAGCCAATGGAGTTGCATCGGTTTATGAATTGCCCAACCTGTAGCGATCGAAAGAAACGCGGTGACCGAAACAGAAAAGTACGCTGCGCGTTGAAGCGCGTTGTACTTTGTATTGAATGGTGGATGCGGCCATAGGCGGCGCGTTAGTTTTGCGAAGGGAAACGCCGAGGTAGTATCGAAACATCTCTGAGCGCGTCAATCAGATCCGTCCGGCGAGGCAACAAGGAGCGCCAGCCTCCTCCCATGAGCAGCCCCGCAACGTATACCGTGCCGTTCAGCATGAACAGGTACGCGCAGAACCAATGCAGACGCAGCGCCGGCGCTAACATGCCTGGCCCCAGACTCATGTGGTTGTAAAGCCAGTCAGGCGGGCTGGCGTAATGGTGTTGACCAGGGACATGACGCGCAGATCCAGATTCCGATATCCGCTGCCACATCGAAGTTTCCCGTAACTGGATCTGGCTTGTGTTGATAGATCGGCGAAGACCAGTAAATCGAGATGCCGCTCAGAACAAGACCAAGAAGGAGCGGCACGTTCAACCAGTGACTCCAGCGCACCAGGATATGGTGTCGTTTAACCACGAGCACGCCTGGTTGTACCAGTAACGTGCTCGCGGAGTTCGGTTCGTGATGAAGTGCTGACGAAGGGCTCACTCTTCTGAAACCTCAACTGACACTGTTTAGTTGGAGGCAGCCGCCGGAATGAACTGAAAGATCTTGTCCGTCTCGACTGTTCCGTCCGGGAGCTTCTGAGTCGTCGCGTAGACAACATCGCCCGGAGTTAAAAGTGACCTTTTGAGGCGCGACTTCTGTGACCGGAACATCCGGCGGTACGGAGATCGTTCGGAACCGTCCTGGTAGTTAACCACGAGCGTGGTACCACCGCTCTTCTGGACTGTTCCGTTCGTCATGCGCGAGTGCGAAGGGCGAGAGACTGTGCCGTTGGTCATTCTGCTGTGGGAGGTTGCACCCGGAGGGTCCGTCAGGACACTGCCTTCCGCAGCCCCACGCAGCTCCGCAGGAAATATGAAGATCTGCTTCGCCACTTGCTTTCCGTCCTGCGCCCTCGGCCGACGCGACGCCGATATAAGGCGCAGCTGCGACATGACTCAGATCGGAGGGTATCTGTTTATAGGTGGTGAGGGGCTGCTTGACAATCACGTGAACAACGCCCGAAGGTGTCCCAACGTCGAGCGTCTTACCGTCAAATGACTGGAGCTTTCCGATGACACCGTCAATCGGCGGTGCGCCTTTCGCCTGAGCCCGGACTGTGGCTGGCGTTACCAGCGCGGCCAGCAAAGCGATATAGGCGAGATGCCGTAGCGGATGTTGATTCATTTCATATCTCCTTGTTGTTCCGGCAATCAAGCATCATGTGACCGTGGCCGGTGGTTTGACGTTGATGAGTCTCGCGGATTCTCCGCGCGACTTCGCGGGCTCGCAGTTCATGGGATTGCCAGCGAAATTACGCGGAGGCCAGGAACGAATCGCGCGGATTCCTGCGGAACAGGCGCGAATACCGCAATCAAACAGCCTTGCGATTCGACCCGGTCGCGCGCCTAGTTCTTCAAAGGTGTGGTTGCGAGAATCTCGACTTTCTCGATCTGCGGGGGAGTCGCGAACAATTCGTTAGCCCGCGCCCCCAACGCCTTCGCAATCTCGCCACTCAGGTGAGCATTGCGGCCCCCTTCGTTTGCAAAGGTGTCGAAAATGCCGAACTTCCCCGGCCCAAGCTTGATTGCATACCATTTCGAGGTCCCATTTTCATTGAGCGCGAGGGGCTGAGCCGACTTCAGAAATGCTTCGGCGTCGACCTCTTTGCCTGGGCGTGCTTCGAGTGTGACTAACAATCCGATTGCTTCCATTGAGTTACTCTCCTGTGTTGAGTTATTCCCGACTGGTTGAACCTGTCCCTGGGCACCAGAAGGTGTTGGAACATCCTGAGCACGAGCTGCCGGGTTGAATCCAAAAGCAACTGCCAACAGAGTGACCATCGCAAGAGGGAGCATGTTGTGATGGCTCGTGCCAAGCGCATTGCAAGCATTTCCTCGGCACAGGGAAGTGCAACGCGAATGCCAATCCTTGCGGCAGGCCATGGCTGTTGAGGAAATGGCTGATGGCGTGGAACTTATATCCGACTGCGGAGAACAGGCCATACAAAACGGACATCCGTGAACAGAAACTAGCTGCCAGAAACCTGGCCAGGTGCCATGTTGCCGACGGGTGCGAAGATTTTGCGGAAGTTGTATTGTGGCATTGATACGCATCGAGCCGATGTGCCCGTGTGGATTCCCGGAATTCGCTTCCAGGCGGACAAAGACGTCCGCGATGCGGCGAAGGCGCTTCGAGAGTGGGCAAGCGATGGTGCAAAGTTGAGTGCTGCCTGTGCTGGAACTTTTGTGCTGGCAGAGTCTGGTCTGCTCAATCAGCAGCGGGCAACCACCACCTGGTGGCTTGCGCCAGTGTTCCGCGAACGATACCCGCTGGTATTGCTGGACGAATCGGACATGGTGGTCAAGTCGGGAAACGTTGTGACCGCCGGAGCTGCTCTCGGCCATATGGATCTTGCCTTATGGCTGATACGCGGTGTCAGCCCACAGCTCGCCTCGCTCACAGCAAAATATCTCATTGTCGATTCGAGGCCTTCTCAGACCGCATATGCTCTTACTGATCATTTGGTCCACTCCGACCCGGTTGTACAACACTTCGAACGCTGGGCGCGTGCCAGGCTCGCACGCAGATTTTCCCTCGACAGTGCAGCAAAAGCCGTAGGCGCAAGCAAAAGGACACTTACCCGGCGGCTACAGAGCGTTTTAGGGAAATCTCCGATGTCGTATTTCCAAAGTCTGCGGGTTGAACGCGCGGTGCATCTCTTGAAGACCAGCAAGGCAAGTGTCGACGACATTGCCGCAAAAGTCGGTTATATGAACGGTGGAACGTTACGACTCCTTCTGCGGCGACGGCTCAATCTCGGAGTGAAGGAGATAAGAAGAGCTGCCTGAAGATAACTACGTACACTTCGGGACCATCGATCTGGCGCTGCTGTCTTCCTTCTCGGCACTCGGCTAGAATCTGATGCTTACGACCCAACCGTGCGGCTCATTTGTTCCGGCGTAGTTGCGAGCGGAGATGGTATCAACGAAGGAAAAGAAACGAACGTTCGATCCACGACTTTTGTTCAGTTGGCTGATGAGTTGGGCCCATTCGCTATCCAGCATAGCTTGGAGGCGTTCTCCGGAAACGTAGCGCGCACCAGAACCGTACAAATCGTCGCTGACTCCCTTGTCATACGCGGAGATCGATTTTGCGACTGTCCCAGAGGTTCCTCCCACAACCAGGAACCGTCGCACGACTTCCTGGCCAGCGCCAATTTCGGCGAAGGAGCCGTAGCTGGTCGGATCGAGATTGATAGGGAGCGCTTTCTGATGCGTGTTGAGCTTTTCCGTGGACGCAATAGAACTTCTCGTTAGTGCACAAGTGATTGACAGTTTTATCGACGCGCGTCGACGGCAAGACCACTCCATCGCATTGAAACCGCTCGATTCGGCAGAGGTGCGGTATGTCCAGCGAGGCTAAGAATGGTCGCAAAGTTGAGGCTATCGTAAGGCTCGTCCAGCTCTCTTACCGGGATGCCTGCTCCCGCCATCATCCAGACCGAATGCGTGGAGATTCGGAAGAAACTTCCGTGATTTCCGCCGGGATTCGGGAAGCGCACATTGAAGTTCCAGTGGTCTGCCGCAAATATATGAAAGTCCGCCTGCACCAGTTCGCGGCGGTGGCGCTCGAAGCGAAGCAGGATCGGATCTTCGCCCGGCGTTCCAGGCACACTGTCCGCTACCGGCGACAGCTCCTCAGTAATTCCGATCACCCCGTTCGAGTACTTGCAGCGGTGCACGGCTTCCATCCACTCGCGTTCGGTATGCCAAGCCGAGAGCCATGCGGCGCGGTCTCTTCCGACAGGCACGCGGAGTTCAGGATCTTCAAACAGGTGCAGCGGGAATCCTGGAGCCCAGGGCTGCGGAGACCAGCTTGTTTTTCCCTGCTGACCCTGTTGCAGTTGAGCGATCGGCCGCACGGCAATGTTGCCCGCTACGTCAGTCAGGATCATAAGCTGATGGGTGTCGTCTCCGTACAACCAGTAGGCGTGCTGCGATTCAATGTCCGGCAGGACGGAGGCGATGAAATCGATCGGCTTTGGAGACAGCGCCGGCTGTGGGTTGTTTAGCACTCGTTGCGATGCCAGTACTTCAAAATTGTTTGCGTGGCGGAAGGACCGCTCGGGGGCGAGGTTGCCGAACGCATCCAGCACGAGTCCGCCCGGAGAGGGCCCTACAACATAGTGCTGCAGGTTGCGGATCGAATTGTTATCCCCCAGTGACCGCTCCGGCACGAGATCGGCGATTCTTTTCTCAAGGGGGTGCCGCGGGTCGATGATCAACGCGAGCAACGCGCGCAGGTGCGACACATACGAGCCATAACTCGCATATTCCTGCTCCCATGCGCGCAACTGGCCCGCAAGCCTGCGGGCTTTCTTGTCGTCACCAGCCGCAATCTGTTCCTGAGTCCACTTCTTCGGCTGTTTGGCAACAATTTCTTTGCGCGCTTCGATCGCCCGGTTCAGCTCGGCCAGCTCTTGATCGAGGTCATCTGCAGTTTCAGTCCACGCCGCGCGGTGGCGATCGATCATTGTGCGCAGATACTCCGAAGCTGCGCGCCGGATTTCGGGTCGCAGGTCGCGCTTCGCTAGTTCGATCAGAAGGATGTGAATCTCATTCAGATCACTGTTGCGCAAATGCACCGCGGCGCGCTCGTTACCATCAATATCCAGCCATGCCGTTGGATACTGCGCTGCTTCCTGCCCCAGGTAAAACGAAGACGTGCTGGGCGTAATCACCCGATGAACGAGAGGATTCAAGCCCTTCAGCTTGTAGTCGCTGAGTTCGTATCGATCTGTCATCACATGATGGGCCCCGCCTTCGAGGCTGTTGAAAAAATCGGGCAGGCTGAAGGTCTGGCTGACGATTCCCGGGACATTGTTCATTCCGTGGTCAGATACCACGACGAAGATTGTCTGGCCAGCTAACGGGCTTTTCTGAATTTCCGTCCAGATGCGCCCCACGAGTCCATCCAGGCGCAGCAACTCCTGGCAGAGAGCCTCAGGTTGGCTCGTTGCATGGGCCTCGTGATCCAGGCTGCCGGTGAAGAAATCCGAATACAGGACCTCGCGCCCTTGTAGCGCAGTATCGAGTTCGGATTCCGTCTGTTGCTCAAGATTCTCCTCGAGGGAAGGTTTGCTACCGTCTTCGATCATCGACAACAGCGCATCCTTTGAGAATTGCCGGCCGAGCGAGTGCTCAAGAGTTCGCCAGCGGACACCGCGCTGGAATAGTTGAGGGCTTTGATATGCGTGCGAATGCTTGAATGAGTCAGCCAGCATGGGAATGCCTGCGGAATCCAGCACCTCCACGCCTGGCATATCCACTTCCCGGCCCTTCGCGTAGTCCAGATAGAACGGGAAAAAGTTCAGATAATCGTAAACCTCGCCGGTATATCGGTCATACTCAACATTCCCGCGAATGACGGTGTGCCGGCCGGTATTCAACATGGACCAGGAAGGCGCCGATAAACTGATGCCGCGGGTATAGAAGTTCTCGAATACCGCTCCGTTGTCGTTGAAGACATGCGCGAACCAGGGTAGCCTCGGCTTGCCGGTGGCCGGATCTTCCTCGCGCATGTTTCGATACAGCAGATCCGCATTCAATCCGTCGATTTGGAGAATGACCACACGGTGCGCCGGTTGCTGAGCGCTGCATGCAAGAGCCCCGGCAAGCAAGAGTGATGTGAACGCACGAATCAATTCATCTTCTCCCCGTTAAGAGCCAGAGCCACGCTCCTAACGCCGCGGACAGACCTTGCACCTTCAGTACCGCTGGAGTTCCCTGGCTCATTGCTCTGTTTGATCCACGCGAGCGCGGCGGTGCAGTCTGCCTGGAGTTCAGCATCGTGCGATCGGCTCCTCAGACGGCCAAGCGTCTCTTCCGCGCCCGAACGCACGCTGCGCGACGAGATGGCCGGCATTAGGCTGCTCAACACACGCACCGAAGAGTCGATCCGCCGACGGTCGTACGCTATCTCGGGCAGCGTATCCGATTGAATGAGCGATTCGAGGAACGTCAACTGATCTGTTACGCGACGGTCGCGATCAACTGCAGAGACGTCTTCACGCGCGGCTTGCTGTTTATACAGCCCGAAGGTTGCCACATGCAGCATACTTTTGGCTGCGTTGGCCTTTTCGCTCTCCCCGAAAGAGGACATCTCAAACCGCCGCTCTTGTTCGATGCGCCCCGACAAACTGCCGTTTTGGGTTTCCGCCCTGAGCAACTCATAGTGCGCAAACGCATCTTGCATCTCACGCTCTGGCGCAGATCCAAGCGGATTGACGCCAAGCCACCGGATGCGCCGTTCCATGTCGACCTTGAGAACCGGATCGATACCCTTGTCAAGCGCCAGTTCCATGCGCAAGTCGGAGAAGCAGTCAAGTCGCGACGCTTCATCCATGGCCTTGCCATGTCGGCCCGACACAAAGTCGTAAAGGTCGGAAGCGGCGTAAAAGTACCAGTTCGCGAAGTGCGAGAGTCCCAACACACCGGACGTCAACTCGCCGATCGAACGCTGAGTCACCTCGCGCCACCGCTCGTTCAACTCACAGCGAAAATCGACCAGCGCCAGAGGCATCTTGGGATAATCGAGGCTATAGACTGCTAGCGGGATAACTCTCTTCGGTCCGCTCCCGTCGAAGGCGCGCTCGTATACCGGCCCACTCCATTGCTTCACGCGCTCGTCGCTCCACGGGTCCTGAATGCCCATGAGTGTCCAAATCGAATGTAGAGAGGTGCCCTGCGGCACCGTCGACCGTTCCTGGGGAAACCAGAGAATTGCATTGTGGCCGTGTGTTCCAGCAACATTCAGGGGCTCGAATAGCAGCCCGGTCTTATCCGCCCACTGCCGCAGGAGTTCCCAGTTCCGGCTACGGATGCGCTCTCGATCAAATTCAGATTGCGCACCCACGTGCTTTGCGTGCGCCTCATCCACAAGTCCGCCAAACAGAGTGTTGCGGAGCTGCAATCTCGCGATCACGATATCGACCTGCGTCTGGGTCAAAGCGGTAGCGTCGTTTGAAACCGGGGCATGGCGCAAATAGTTGATCGCTTCATCCAGCCGGACCCGCTCATCGTCACTGGCGTTGGTTCGGTAGGCGTGTGTCGACGCGCGCACTGGGCCACCCAGCGGATCGAATGCGGTCCACTGGATCAATTGCCGCTCAGCTTGCGCCATGATTGGATGCTGGGGTGCGCTTAGATCCATCAATGGGGTCGTATCGTGTTTCTTCGCCGATCCGGACCCGCGGCCGACACGCCAGTAAAAGAACGGAATGGCCGAAAGAATTCGTTGTCCCAGGCGAGGGCGCGTAGAGGTTAACAGCCATATAAAGGTAACGCGATCATTCTCCACGTCATCATCGCCTAGTGTGTCGCGCAGAACCGACACCAGAGGCACATCATGCCCGCCAATATGAGAGGGGTTGCACGACCTGCAAAACAGTGTGAACAACTGGGCAGAACCGGCAACTGACTCAGACTTCCAGTAATAAGACGAGGACTGCCCGTTATTGCGCTGTGCGGTCGTGCCGGCTATTTCAGAATAACTCTGCGAGAGACAGTGACAGGCAAGCAGAACAATCAAACCCACGACCTTTGCAATCATCCGCATTGCAAGCATTCCCTCGGCTCAGAGAAGTGCACCGCGAATGGCAATCCCGGCCATACGCCACAGCAATTGAGGAAATGCCTGAGCGCGCGGAAGTTGTGTCCGACTGTGAAGAGCAGGCGATACAAAACGGACACCCGTGAACAGAATCTAGCTGCCAGAAACCTGGCCAGGTGCCATGCTGCCGACACGTGCGAAGACTTGCGGATGAGATTTGCGAGTTACGAGGATGTGCCTACGGCGCTCATTGCGGCATCTGCTTGCGGTCGTCAACCGTAGTTCGCGAGAGCCGGATGCCAAGCTTCTGCATCCTGAGCTGAAGCGTAGAACGCTTCACTCCAAGACGCGCCGCGGCGCCGTTCGGACCTGCGACGACTCCATCCGCCTCATCCAAAGCACGCAGAATCTGACTCCGCTCCGTCTCTTCCAACAACTCCTGAAGGCTCTCATGGGACGCCGATTTGGCAGTGGTGACTACAGGAGCTGAAGTCGAAGCCACATCCGGAGTGAGTTCCGTCAGGGCGACATTCAACGCAGGACCTCGCGAGATAATGACTGCCCGCTCAATCACGTTTTGAAGCTCTCGAATATTGCCCGGCCAGTGATAGCGGACCAGCGCCTGCATGGTCTCAGAAGGAATGGTGTCGATCACCCGCTGATTCCGGCGGCTGAATTCCTTGACGAAGTGGCGGACCAACTGAGGGATATCTTCCTTTCGCTCCCTCAATGATGGCACCCGGATTGGAAAGACATTTAGCCGATAATACAAATCAGAGCGGAATCTCTGCTCCTCGACCATGGTCTTAAGATCGCGATTCGTCGCGGCGATCAACCGTGCATCGGTGCGCACGGTTCGCGAGCTGCCCAGTCGCTCGAACTCGCGCTCCTGGAGCACTCGCAGGAGTTTTGGCTGCAACTCCAATGGGATTTCGCCGATCTCATCCAGAAATATGGTCCCGCGCTTCGCCAGTTCGAAGCGACCGACCCGCTGCGTGATAGCGCCGGTGAATGCACCCTTCTCGTGGCCGAACAACTCGCTCTCGAGCAATCCCGTCGGAATCGCAGCACAATTCAGTTTCACAAAGGCATTCGAATTCCGGGAGCTGAGGTTATGCAATGCCCGGGCGATCAGCTCTTTCCCGGTACCGGTCTCTCCATAAATGAGAACAGTGGAATCGGCGGGCGCCACAATCTCGATTTCCTGCAGAACTCGGCGAAGGGGTTCGCTATTTCCGACAATCTCTTCGAAGTAAAGTTCGCTGCGGATTTCGGACTCAAGATAGACATTTTCCTGCGCGAGCTTATCCTTGAGTTCGGAAACTTGTCTATACGCGAGAGAATTCTCAACGGCCAATGCGATCTGATTGGCAAGCTGACTAAGGAAGGAAAGATCATCCTCGGTGAAGGCATTCTCGTGCGAAGCGCCAAAGCCCAATACGCCGAGCACGCGTTCGCGGATGATCAAAGGGTAGAGACAGAGTGACGAGTTCGTCAGCGCGCCCTGGGGATCAGCGGCGACTTCTTCTTTAGTGCCGATCAACGGCTTGCCGGTTCGGAAGACAACCTTGGCCCGCTCGGATGCGGGACCGATGGAGATCTCGTGTTCGGCATAATCCACAGCATATCGATGTAATTCGCCATCTTCCAGATCGGGCAGCGCCACTCCGACGCTGTCACATCGCATGAATTGTCTGATGCTCGCGACAATTTCGCGAAGCAGATCGTGCAGCTCCAGCTTGGTCACAATCCGATTGGTTATGTCCAGGAGTAATCGCAATCGGGCCTGGGCACGAGCGTCGTCCAGTGCAACAGCGATTTGATTCGCAACCACTGATAAGAACTGTTGATCCTGGCGGGAATATGCGTCATCGAGGTGGCTGGCAAAAACCAGACTTCCCAGCTTTCGGTGCGCCGTACTCAGCGGAAGGGCGCATAGCGAACGAAACCCTAACCTGGAAACCCGCTCGACCACAAATGGGAAACCGGTTTCGCGGTCGATGAACGGAATAACTACCGGCCGCTGATTCTGGTATACCCACCAAGCGACTGTTTCTTCCTTAGGGGTATTTCTGACGGGGAGTGCCTCAATTGCACTGTCATAAGGCTCGAGGAGGTGCCACTGGACCCAATTGGCTGCCGGATCTAGCCAACTCAGACCATCGAATGCAACCACTTGATGCAGTTCGGTCGCGCAGGTCTGGAATAAGGCATTCTCCTCCGAATGGCGGCGGATCAATTCCGCAATGCGGGCGAGTGCCTCGTATCGCGAAGCAAGACTCTCGCTGCGAGCGGCCGATTGTGAGTCATTCGGTGTTGGCATACGTGAATACCGCCTCCATTGGATTTACAAGAGCGTCACTGGGATTCACGCAAAAAATGTAAGAGCTCTCGCTCCCGGTCATCTGCCCGTTTTCCGGCGAGCTGCCAGCGGATTCCTGGCACACCCCATTTTCCCCTCCGGCCAATTCCTGACTTTTCTTGCATTTAGCAGATCCGTCGTTTTGGCACTCCCCGTGCCATCCACATTGGCGTCGATATGTTACGCATCACGATTCACGAAGATGGCACGGTTTGCAGGCTCGAACTCGCGGGCAGGCTCGAGGGCCAGTGGGTCGCCGAAACAGAAAAGGCCTGGCGCGCTTCGTTTGTGAATCTCGCTGTCCACTCTGGTGCCAAGGCCTCGGTGCACGGTAGACACCCTTGCTGGGATCATAGAAAACGACATCTTCGGTGTAGATCTCGTCGATCGCCGCGCGTCTGCGCTCCGGGTCGCCTTCACCAAAGACGTCCTGAAGGTTCCGTTTCAGCAGGGTCGAATGCTGTACGACATAACTGTCTTCTCCTTTGAAACAATTTGGGCCATACGAGGACTGCGGCGAATGAAGGAACTCGCTTTACGAAATCAGTACCTGACTTAGCCAATTATCTAGCCAACGCGATATTGGCCACCGTCAACGACAATTGCCTGCCCCGTAATGAAGGCCGCATCATCACTCGTCAGAAAGAGCACTGCGCCGGTGACATCTCCAGGTTCTCCCAGCCGCTTGATGGCCTGCTGGCTCCAAGTGTCGCGTTTTTGCTCGTCGGATTGTGGTGAGATTGCAAGTGTGTTCGTGAGACCGGGCAATACTGAGTTCGCAGTAATGCCGTCGCTTGCAACGTCGTTTGCCAAACCTCTCATGAAGCCGATGATTCCCATCTTTGTAGTGATGTAGTGGCTCATCCCCGGTATTGCCAAGCCAACCATGTTCGACGAAATGCCGACGAAGCGGCCCCACTTCTTCTTCCTCATCGCTGGTAGGAAATATTTCACGCTTAAGAAGTGAGAGTCCAAGTTCGTGGCCATCGTCTTTCGCCACGTCGGCAGATCCAGGTCATCGATAATGCGATTCGGAAAATAGCCGGCATTATTCACAACAATGTCCACGCCGTCGAGATCTTGAGCCTTGCCGGCTACGGAGCGCCAATTCTCTTCCCGCGTCACATCAAGTTGAAGCGCGAACGCCCCGGGACCAATCTTGCGCGCGGTTTCGTGCGGCGGCTCGAGGTCCGTTGCAATTACCCTTGCGCCCCGCCCTGCCAATGCCAAGGCGATCGCTTGACCAATACCCTGGCCGGCGCCGGTGACCAAGGCCACTCGTCCATCGTGTGTTCCTATGGAGGTTTTCATCTTCTCTCCCTCAGCCTTCGCGTGCTGTCTTTAGGGCCGACATCCACCAGAGCAGATCGTCGATCATCGTGTTCGCTTGCGCTGCACTGCCACGAATAAGGATGGGTCAGCCCGCTCATGGCCTGGAGATCTCTAGGACACGCGAAGCACGATCTTGCCATGTGCCCTGCGTCTTACCACACCCGGCGCCCTGGGCGACGCCCCATGAACACCTGGCAGATTCCCAGCGACGTCCCTCCATGCCTGGGCCGTATCCTGGAGCGCGTACACGGTCGCCACGTCTGATCGTGTCGCCCCTTCTTCCAGCAGTCGCGCGATTCTTCCGAGCATGGCCGCCCTGATTGCCTGTCACTCCGGTGATGAGTATCGTTCGATTGCTTGTCATGTCTTTCCCTCGCTTCTGGATGCATGCGAATCACGCTGGGTTAATCAGGCCCGTGCCGGCAAGCGCGACTGGAACAAGCCGGTAAAAGCCGATCGCACATGGACGAAGACCAGCGCCCAAAGCACCGTCACGAAGAGGGCGAGCGGGAGACCGCTCGGGGCCATCAGAGCGTGAAAGGAAAGGATGTTGACAATTACAGGCGCGAGAATGGCAAGTGCCAGGGGCACGTAACGATTCGCCAGAAGAAGCACCGCCCCGATCACCTGAAGCACGAAGATGAGAGTGAGGTAATGTGAGACAAACAGGGCTCCCATGAACTGTCCCGCGATGCCACTTGGGGCTGGTAGCGGAATGAAGTGCAGGAAACCATTCAGGCCAAAGACCAGAAAGATCACTCCTGCCAGGTATCGGGCGACTGTAGACGCGGTTTTCATAGCAGATCTCCTTTGTTGACGATCATTACTGTTGACGCAAACTATATTGACGTCAATACAACTGATGGCATATCCTTTTGGAAGATTCAGGTTATTTATGGCCCAAGGCTCTCAGAAAACGGACCACGTCTGGCTCGTCATGATCAAAGCGATGCATGCGCTCACCCGCTACGCAGCCGCCGGGATCGAAGGTACGGGGCTCGGCAACTCGGATTTCCGGGTGCTGGAAGTGCTACTCCACAAGGGGCCATTGCCTGTGAATACGATCGGCCCAATTGTTAATCTGACCCCGGGTTCGATCAGCATTGCGGTGGAGCGCCTTGTTGAAAAAGGCCTGGTCAGCCGGGTCGAGAGCGCCGAAGACCGGCGCGTTCGGATGGTTGCACTCACTCCGGCTGGCAAGAACCTGATTGTTGCTGCCTTCCAAAAGCATGCCGCTCAGATGAGACGAGTATTTTCTGAGCTGAACGCAGAGGAACTTCGTGACTTCGAAATGGCGCTCACGAGAATCGGCAAACGCGCTGCCGGTCTGATGGAGAAAGTTCAGGCGCGTCTCGGGTCGAAGAAGGAGACCGGCAATGAGTAAGCACATCGCCATCTCCTCGTAGGAGGCAGCGGATCGCCTCGCGATTCGCGAACTTGTCGAGGCCTATGCGCACTGCGCCGATCGTCGCGATGCGAAAGGTCAGGTGGCCCCTGTAAAGGAAGCTGGGCATAAACCCGCACCTCTTCAAGGTCTCTTAGTCGTCCCTGCAGCAAACATTAGGACCGTTCCGCAACGGGAAGTTCGGCAAGGGCCAACTGGGCGCTCTCCGAGCGCGCCCAAAGAAATCTCGTGCCCTCCCCTTGACATGGACTTTCGATTTTCGCGGGATCGACTTTTAGTGCCCCGGACTCTAATGTGTATTCATGACTCGTACCAAGGAATTCGATCCGGACAAGGCGCTTAAAATCGCGGTGAATGTCTTCTGGCGTTTCGGATATGAACATACGTCCTTGGAAACGCTCATGAGAGAGATGGGGATCTCCAAGCAAAGTCTCTACGACACATCTGGAGACAAGCGGTCGATCTACTTTCGGGCCATGAGCCGCTATCGCGACGATACAAATGCGTCTTTGCGAAAGCTTTTCGCCAGGGAGAAGTCGGTCAGGAAAGGATTCGCAAAGATCGCCGACCGTGACCCGCGAAATTCTCAATAGACCTGCCTCCCAAATGGTGAGCCCCAACACCTGATGCCCTGTCTGTATCAACCCGGGAACCAGCGCCGAACCGATGAATCCCGGTGCCCCGGTCACAAAGACACTCAAAATGATGTCTAAGTCCCACCAATACGCGGCCATCTCGCCCAACTCTCAGGCGAAAGTTTCGCCGACCATCTCTTCGCTCTTCTTCCAGAGCGCCTTCGCCCTCTCGGGGTCAAGCGCATAGGCACGCAAACCCATGCTGCTCACGCTCACTTGCGAGTCAGCAGGAATCAGCTCGCCGATCTGGCAGTCTTCACAATACTTGCCTCCGACTTCATCGGCGGACGCAATTACTCCGGCCCAGACCGATGTCGCCGCACCCTGGGGAATCGACTTGAATTCGAAAGGCGGCTCGCCTGCTGCGGCACGTTGTTCCTGGATTTGCTGGAACCATGCCTCGATCGCGCCATCCGGCATATACCGTGCGAGCTCCGTTGCGATACCGCCCGGATGCACAGCTGTCGCACGCACGCCGCGGTCACGGTGCCGGCGGTCGAACTCGACTGCGAAAAGAATATTCGCGGTCTTCGATCGCCCATAAGCCACGAAGGGCTCGTACGGCGTCGTCTCAAAGTTGGGATCGTTCAGGTCGACATCACTGAAACGATGACCTGAAGAGGAAAGGTTCACCAGCCGTCCGCCGTCCTTGATCAGCTTTGCGATGCGGTTCACAAAGACGAAATGGCCCAGGTGATTGGTCCCGAATTGCGTCTCGAAACCATCCTCTGTCTTCCCGAGCGGAGTCGCCATGACGCCGGCATTGGCTATGATCACATCTAACAAGCGGCCATCGGCAACCAGCTTATCCGCAGCAGCGCGCACACTCTTCAATCTCGCGAGGTCGAGCTCGATCAATTCGAAACTCCCGCCACTCGTCGCCGAGGCCTTGCTCACTTCCGAAGTCGCCCGCCTCGCCTTCTCCAGATTGCGCGCCGCCCCCACAACATCCGCGCCATGCGCCACCAGCGCACGCGCCGTTTCCACACCGAGACCGGCCGACACGCCCGTCACCAGAATCCGTTTCCCCTTCAGCTCGATGCCTGAAAGGACATCTTCCGTTGTTGACTTCGCTCCAAACCTTGTCGCCATACGGCACTCTCCTGTCAAACTCTTTGACACGGGCCTCGGCCCGAAAATAAACGGAATGGGCCTCCGTTATTTGATAAGATTACCGGAGGGGTACTCCGGTTTCAGAAAGTTCCATGAAAAAATCAGCCACCCCAAAACCCGCCCGCAAGCTTCGCTCTGACGCCCAGCGCAACCGCGAACTCATCCTGGAAGTCGCGAAGCAAGTCTTCACCCGTCGTGGCGCCGACGCCAGCATGGGCGAGATCGCGAGGCGCGCGAAGATCGGACCCGGTACGCTCTACCGTCACTTCGCGACACGCGACGACCTGCTGGCGACGGTCTACATCACCGAAGTCGAAAAGCTGGCGGCGGCGCAGAAAAAATTGTCCGCCGAACTCTCCCCCATCGAGGCCCTGCGAGCATGGCTATTGGTCTTCATTGACTATATCGCCGCGAAAAAGATCATCGCGCCGGCACTAAACGCAATGGCCGGCGGCCCTTCGCGGGTGTTTCAGCAGACCACGCAGGTGATGGAAGAAGCTGCCCACGCGCTCGCCAGCCACGCTATAGCGAGCGGCGATCTCCGCCCGGACATCGATCCCATAGACTTGATGCGTGCCATCTACGGTCTCTCCACCGCCGGCAGTGCGGACGATTGGCCCGCTAAGGCGCGGAAATTCGTCGATATTCTCTTACAGGGTTCCCGTCCCTGATAAATGCGCTTGTGGCGAGTCATCCCGCCACAGATCATGGATCCAGTGCTGCTCTAGCTGCGATCCCCTACGATAAGGCGCATTACTAATTCAATTCGCGAGTGGTCAGCTCAGCAGATGGCCGCAGCTTCTTACTTATTCTTGACTAACCGCCTGGACGATCTTTCCGCAACCCGCTTCTTTGCTTGAGCTTCATCGTTAGATTGGATGGTATGCGCGTTGACGATCGCCCGGAGCAGCCCTGGGAAGCGTTCCTCGATCTCCGCATAACGTGAGATTTTGTGCATCTCCACGCCGCGCCGTTCGCCACGGATCAGCCCCGCCTCTCTCAGCGCCCTAAAGTGTTGCGAGAGCGTGGACTTCGGAATTGCTTTGTCGCTAACGGTCCAAGCGAGAGGATCTACTTGACTACACGGCGATGTTATCCCGGGCTTGTTCACAAAGAAACCACATGTTCCTGCAGGTTCGATCGATCTCCGCTGGTACAATTTGCCGGTCAGGCCTCTGCAATTAATGATGCCAACATCCACGGCCTCACTGTTTCTCACGAGCAAACAAGCTTCTGTCCTTCAGAAAACTGAGCGGGTAAGCTCAACTTTTGTATGCGGAGGGTAAGACAAAATGGAAATGACGGTGCGACGAGTCTCGCTCGCATACGATACCAAGGCGGTGCGATCAGTTATCTCGAAGTCCTCACCACGGATTCAAACCTCTTTTCCGCGCAGTTGAATCTCGTTGAGCTCCCGGGAGGCAGAAGCGCAGTCGCTCGTGCAGCTTTACGAAACGATGGGGGGAGGATGGAAATAACACCAAGAGACAGTCAAATGCTGGCAGGAGTTTCTAGATCAATCGAAAGTTGGCGCCGTCGCCGTCGCCAATGAACATTGAAGAGCTCACATCAGGGCTCAATTCGGGAGCCATCAATATCAAGAGCACTTGGTCAGTGAGGGCTCCTGAACGCGGGCCTCCGTGCGCCTCTTGGCCAAAGAAGGTGGGCAGGTGGACGATCGGACGACCAGTTCAGGACGAACACAAATGTTTCGTACACTTTCATCGTTCGCGAACTTGCGGAGAAGAAGCTCCGCCGCCGTCGCACCCATCTCGTGCAGTGGCTGGCGAATGGTCGTTAGCGGCGGGCATGCAATGCTTGCGAACTCGATATCGTCGAAACCCATGACCGAAACGTCCTCTGGAACTTTGTGGCCGGCTTCTCGCAAGGCGGTCATGGCGCTGAGGGCTGAGATGTCATTGTAGGCAACGAGCGAGGTGAAGCGCTTGCCGCTACGGAGCAGCTTCTGCGCAGCGATGCGACCCTCTTCGGCATGGCGATCGAGTCGCTCCAGTTGAACTGTAAGGCGAGGATCGACTCGAACCCCAAGTCTCTTACAAGTTGCGAGGACTGCGCTCCAGCGATCTTCCGTGTCGCCGTTCCCCTCAGGTCCTTTGATGAAAGCGATCTCTCTATGGCCAAGGCCGGCGAGGTGATTGATGGCTTCCCAAATGCCAAAGGCGTTGTCGATGGAAACCCGTGTGCTCCATTTGGGCGAGCGGTCGGTGCAGATCGTCACGGCGGGAATTCCCGGCGATTCGCTCGGGGTGGAATCGATCAGCAGCAGGCCCTCGGCGCCGCGGTCGCAGAGCGTCACAACATGCCGTTCGAGAAGTGGCGGGGACCAGAAGTGGTTGGAAATAAAGCACGTGTACCCCGTGTTCAACAAACGGCGTTCGAAGCCGCTGAGTAGCGCGGCCTCGTAGCCGTTGCCTAAATCGGGCGCGATGACCCCGATCAGATAGCTGCGCTTTCTGCCGAGCGAACGGGCGAAATAGTTGGGACGATATCCAAGTTTCTTTGCGGATTCCGCGACACGTCGCCGAGTTTCCTCTGGGAAGCGTATCGCTTCCGGGACATCATTGAGAATCGTCGAGATCGTCGTCCGTGACAGACCGAGGTGTTCGGCCAACTTTCTCAACGTGATTCGTTGGCCTGAATCGCTCTCTGACGTGCCTTTAGTTGCGGTCAACTTCTTAGATTTCAAATGCATTCGACGCCAGCGTATCACAATCACGCTTTTTTGTTGACAAACGTTCTCAATTTGAGTTTGAATCTGAAAACTTTAGTGTACCGGTTTACTAAGCCGGTGTCCCGCTTCACCAAGCGGCGAGCGAAGAGCACGAGTTCTCTGCAGGCGCGGCAATTGTTAGTTACTTCAGGAGGCAGTTGATATGAAAAATGGAATGCGGTGGATTGTGACCCGCCTTCTGGTCTGTGCGTTTCTGACAGGCGGAAGCGGGGTGTGCGTTGCACAAAACACCAGCTCAGGTGACTTGCGCGGCACTGCGACGGATAAAACCGGGGCAGTTATCCAAGACGCGACGGTGACCGTGTACGGACATCGACACGGGCGTGACGCGCACGTACGTAACAGATGACGCGGGACTTTACGATACAGGCGCAATTCCCGAAGGCCACTATAAGCTGACATTCACGAAGGATGGATTCGAAACCTACGTCCGCGGGCCCGTCACGTTGACCCTCGGAATCGAAACCGTCAACGCGGTCCTGCAGGTCGGGCAGACTTCGCAGCAGGTGACGGTGACGACCGACGTTACCGTTGCTCAACACCGAGAGCGGCGCGCTGGAACCGACCCTTGAGGCGGATACGATGGACGAGTTGCCGCAGGTGGGCAGCGGGAACGGCGGCGGGGCCGACTGGGAGAACTTTATCCAGTTGATGCCGGGCGCGGTGGGAACACCGGAGAATCAAAACGGCGAGGCCCCCGGACAGGGCAACAACGTTGGAACCAGCGCCTCCATCAACGGCAATGAGCCCTATCAGTCCTACCTCCAGGACGGAGCCACGACCACACTGCCCATGAGCCAGAACTCCGACGTGACCATCTTTGAAACCACGGCGGAAGTGAAGGTCAGCGCCACCGCTTTCTCCGCGCAATATGGCCTCGGCGACATCGTCTACAACCAGATCACCAAGAGCGGAACCGACAAGTTCCACGGCGCGGGCTACGAATACAACCAGAATAATTACTTCAATGCCGCGAGCTATGGCTTCGGCTCGGGAAGCGTTCCCATTCTCCGCTTCAACAACTTCGGGTTCGCCGTCGGCGGACCGGTCTTGCCGAAGTCGGTCTTCCGCCACTCCTTCTTCTATTTCGACTACGACCACACCATCAATAACGGTACCGGGAACGTGCAGACCGTCACATTGCCCAGCACCGCCGAGTTGGGGGGCAATTTCACGCAGGCCAATCTGCCTACCCTCTACGACCCCACCACGCAGACGGTCACGACCACGGGCACCGGTTGCAGCGTAGCCGCTCCCTGCGTCACGCGCAACACCTTTATTTCGGAGTACGGCAGCAACATGATTCCTTCAGGCATGATCGACCCGGCGGCCAAGGCAATCATCGCCTACGTGCAGGCCACGAAGGGTTATCCGACGACGGTAAACACCTATGCGCCCAATAACTTCCAGATTCTCGGACCCGCGAGCCAGTCTCCATTCATCAAGTACTTTGGCCGCTGGGACACCGATCTGTCTTCCAACAATCGGCTTACTCTCACTGAGACGGAAAGCGACAACCCCGGACAGGCTCCCGCCATATTCTACCCACTCCAGGGCCAGGCACAGGACGTGAGCCGCGACAACGCCGCGATATCCGATGTGTGGACCGTCAGTTCGCACGTCATCAACGAGGCGCGCATGGGCTTTACCGATCAGTTGAACTTCTTTGAGCCTTACAGCGAGAATGACCACTATTCCTCACTGCTGGACATGCCTTCTTTGCAAGATGACGTCTTTCCGAGCCTCAACGTTAACAATTATTGGAGCGGTAAAGTGGGGAGCAATTCGCACTCCGTTTACAAGGAGATGGTGTTCGACCCGTCCGATGTGGTCACCCTGATCAAGGGACGCCACGTTCTGCACTTCGGCGGCGAGTTCCTGATCAACCGTGCCGACTCCACGGCGTGGGGCAACGAACAATCCGGCAACTTCAACTATTCCGGCAATTACACGTCGCAATCCGGCAGCTCTACCGCCGCCACCAGCGGCGACGCCTTCGCAGACTTCCTGCTCGGCGATGTCAGTAGCTGGAATGCCAACAATACCCCTGAGTTCGCCGGACGCTGGAAGAGCCCGCAGATGTTCGTCCAGGACGACATCAAAGTGCGGCCCAACCTGACCGTGAACCTGGGTGTGCGGTGGGAGATCGAGACCGGCTGGAGAGACGCCAAGGGCAACCAGACAACCTTCGATCCCGCGGTTCAGAACTTCAACGTTACGAGTACTGGTGCGCCGGGTGCCGCGATTGGCACTCCCGGAACGCAGGGCTACATCGCTCCCGGTGCACCCGTTCAGGGCGGCATGTGGTACGAGCTCCAGGGACAAAATGGCCGCACCACGCTGCAGGCGCCCAAGTACGATATCGTTCTGCCGCGCGTCGGCTTTAGTTGGCAGATACTTCCCAACACCGTCATCCGCGGCGGCATTGGGATGTTCGCCTCCACGTGGAGCGAAGACACCTACGGCGGCGGCGAGGGCAACGCCTTTGGCAGTAGCGGCGGCTACGGAGACAACACGAAGGGCATTTGCCCTGTAATGCAGACGAGCGCCGCTTTAACCGCGGTGGACACAGCGGATGGAGGCTGCGGGACGGTCAGCTACAACCTCAACCCCGCAGAAAGCACCACTTACTTATCCGCTCCGACCACAGTGTACGCAAAGAACGGCTCGGGCGCGTCGGCAAACGAGTACCATACGCCGGTGCCTTACAACTTCCAGTACGACTTGACGTTGGAAGAGCAGTTCCTGAAGGATTGGACAGGATCGGTCGCCTACGTCGGCAATAAAGGCATCAACATGATCTTCCCGGTGGACATCAACCAGGTGCCGGAGAGCGAGCTCAGCGCGAACGATACGGCGTTCATGCCCTATCCGCTCTACCAGGGGATCGCCGGCAACACCAACAACGCCTCATCCAACTACAACGCTTTGGATGCGGTGCTGACCAAGCGGATGAGCTATGGCCTGAACCTCAGCGTCAACTACGGATGGTCCCACTTCTTGGACGACTCGGACGGCTCGGGCTGGGCGAACCGCGATGGCAATTTGGCAGTCCAGAATTCGTATGTGCCAAAGCAAAACTACGGCGCCTCCAACTTCGATGTCCGTCAGGCGTTTCGAGGGTATGCTGTGTACCAGTTGCCGTTCGGGAGGGGCAAGATGTTCCTGAACGACAATGTCGATAGCTGACGAAGTGCTGGGCGGCTGGGAGGCGTCATCCACCTTTATCGCGGAGAGCGGCAATCCGGTCTTGATCGTGGTAGACAACCAGGCCAGTAACAACAATGCAAATAGCGAGCCTAGAGGGATTGTCGGAGGATTGACCGACAGCGGCAATCAAGTCCTATATCCCAATCTGACCGGCAACTACAAAGACCAGAGCGGCATAGCACATTGGTACGACATCAGCGCTTTCAGCGTTCCGGCTCCCTACACCTTCGGTACCTTCGGCAGGAACGTCTTACGGGGTCCGGATATGACCAATATCGACTTCGCGCTGGGTAAGAGCTTCGATCTGTGGCCGGAGCGTGGCGTGAAGTTCCAGATTCGCGCCAGCGCGAACAACGTCCTCAACCACCCGAGCTTCGGACAACCCGGCAGAAACGTCGGATACAGTGCGGATAGTTCCGCAATCACTAGCACGACGATTAACGGTAGAGACATGGAGTTCTACGGACGCCTGTCGTTCTAAAGCTCAACACTCAATCAACAGAAAGGACGGCGATGTTCGCCGTCCTTTCCGTTTCGCGGCAATCATTGCCTTGGTATGATGAGGTCATCATGCAAGCCAAATCGGTTGCCTCCGCGTTGTTTTTGCTGAGCGTATTTTCGCTTGCGGTCGCCGGCCAGACCTTACCCAATGAAAAAGAGCAAATCGCACAGCATGAGCGCCTGGCGCAGCAGTATGACCAGGAAAGGCGGCCGGACTTGGCGATACCGGAGTGGCAGAAGGTCGTCGCTCTCGATCCAGGCAATGTGGTGGCGCGCGCGAATTTGGGTGTGCTGCTTTTTTTTCGCGGCAAATACGCGGATGCGGTTCCGCAGTTGCAGACGGCGATTAACATCCAACCGAACTTGTGGAAGGTTCGATCGCTGCTTGGTCTTGCCGAGGAGCACACTGTGGACCTTGCCGATGCGCGCAAGGATCTGGAAGCTTCGTTCCCAATGATTGAGGAGAGAAAGCTCAAGATAGAAGTGGGATTGGATCTGGTGGGGCTCTACACAGAAAGCGGGGAACTGGATAAGGCAGCGAGTTTAGTAAGCCAGCTGAAGACGGCGTACCCCGACGCGCCGGAGGTTCTCTACGCAGCGTACCGGATATATGCGGACTTATCGGGCGAGTCGATGCTGAGCTTGTCGCTGGTGGCGCCGGACTCTGCGCAGATGCACCAGTTGCTGGCGCATGAAGAGACACGAGAAGGAAACACGAACGGCGCGATCGCGCAGTACCGCAAGGCGATTGCAATTGATCCACATCTGCCCGGCGTGCACTTCGAGCTTGCCGAGTTGCTGCACACATCGCAGGATCCTGCGGTGAAAAGGGAAGCGGAGCAGGAATACCGCGCCGCAGTTCGCGAGAATCCGCAGGATGTGAGAGCGATCTGCGCGCTGGCGGAGATTGCTGAGACCAAGGGCGACACGCAGCAGGCGTTCGACGACTATTCGAAGGCGGTTGCGCTGCAGCCAGGGGACGCAAATGGAAAACTGGGATTGGCCAAGGTGCTGATCGAGATGACTCAGCAGGACAAAGCGCTGCCCCTTCTTGAAGCATCGGCGCAGCTGGAGCCGACGAATGCGACCGTGCACTACAGGCTGGCGACACTTTATAAAAAGATGGGCCGCATGGACGACGCCAGGCGCGAGGTGGAGCTTTACCAGAAATTCAAAGAGATGAAAGAAGAAATGCGCGCCGTTTACAAAGACCTGCTTATCCAGCCTGACGAAATCAAGTCGAATGAGAACCCAGAGAAGTAAGAAGAAACGGCGCGAGGGAACGAACCCAATGGCTTGGCGCAGACGAGCAACACATGCAATGTGGTTGATCCTGCTCCTGAGCCAACAGATGCTGATGCGGGGGCAGATGGGAACGCCGACACCTCTCTCGCCGGAAGAACAGAAGAAAGCGGAGGCTGAACGTTCTGCCACCGGGACGCTTGAGAATTATCCGCAACTTGTCGACATCACTAAATCGACAGGAATAGACTTCGACCACAAATCGGATCCCGAGGCGAGATTCATTGCCGAGTCGATGGGCGGCGGAGTCGCGATAATTGACTACGATGGCGATGGCTGGCCGGATATCTACTTTACCAACGCGCAGAGCGTTGAGATGGCGCAGCATGGAGTAAGGGCTCGCAATGCGCTGTACCACAACAATCACGACGGAACTTTTACCGATGTTACCGACAAAGCAGGCGTGGGGTATCCCTGCTGGGCGATGGGCGCGGTCGTGGGCGATTACAACAACGACGGGCGACCCGACTTGCTGGTAACCTGCCTCGACGGTGTAGTGCTTTATCGCAACAACGGCGATGGAACATTTACTGATGTGACCAAAGAGAGCGGCCTCGCCAGCGACACAGGCTGGGCTACGGGCGCCGCGTTTGGCGACTATGACAACGATGAATTCGTCGATCTGTTCGTATCACATTACGTCGATTTTCATCTCGACAATTTGCCCGTGTTTGGCACGACCAAGGCGTGTAAATATTTGGGACTGGTGGTACAGTGCGGCCCGCGCGGGTTGAAGGGATTACCTGACAAGCTCTATCACAACAGCGGCAATGGCACGTTTACTGAGGTTTCAAAGCGAGCGGGGGTGGACGACCCCGAAGGTCGCTATGGACTGACGTCATTTTGGTCAGACTTTAACAACGACGGGAAGCTCGATCTTTTTGTGACCAGCGACGGCGAAGCCAACTATCTTTACCAGGGCGACGGCGCCGGCCAGTTTGAAGACAATGCGCTGATGGCGGGTGTGACCGCAAACGAAGATGGCGTCGAACAGGCCAACATGGGTGTTGCCTTGGGCGACTACATGCACTCAGGGCGAATGTCTCTGGCCATCTCGCACTTCGATGTAGAGTACACGGCGCTTTACACCAACGACGGCGGGATGAGTTTTACCGACAACTCGATAGCATCGGGAATTGCACGCGGCACGCAGGGTTATGTGGGTTGGGGAGACGCCTTTGTCGACTTTGCCAACTCTGGCTGGCAGGATCTCTTCCAGGTGAACGGGCACGTTTACCCGCAGGTAGATACGACTCACACTGCAACGCGCTATTTGGAGCCGAAGCTGCTGTTTCTGAACCAGCGCGACGGAACGTTCCAGAACATCAGTCGTCGTGTCGGACCGGCGCTCCAGATCCCGCAAGTGAGCCGAGGGCTCGCCGCTGGCGATCTGTTCAACGACGGCAGAATGGAAGCGGTTGTCGAGAATCTCGTCGGCGAGCCGATGATCCTCCGGCCAGAGGGCGGTCCCAAAAATCATTGGGTCAGCTTTCAACTGGAGGGAGTCGAATGTAATCGGCTCGCGCTGAACGCGCGAGTACGCGTGACTGCGGGAGACCTGGTGCAGCTTGGCGAGGTAATCAGCGGAGGAAGCTATCTCTCGCAGAACGACCTCCGCCTTCATTTTGGACTGGGGAGTTATGCACATCTTGATCACGCTGAGGTCCTGTGGCCCGATGGTAAGAAAGAGGTGATCACCAACTTGGCTGCAGATCGGTACTATGTTGTGCGCGAAGGTCAGGGCATTGTCTCCGACACCAAACCACAACGATTGGCAACCCTGCCTTAAGAAGAAAAAACGCGAGGATTTAAGACCCGTACGGGATTCCCCCGTTTCTCAGCGTGATTCGGTGGCCTGAATCTGACGCGCGTTTAGACTCGGTGAATTTCTTAGGTTTCGCCAGAGTATCGCATCGCGCTTTTTAGTGTTGACAAACGTCACCAATGAGTTTCAATCTAGGATTTTAGTAAATCAATTCACTTCATATAGTGTCCCGGTTTACCGCTACGACGCATGCCCGGAAATGGCCAAGGTCCTCATCGCTATGAACCGGTCTAAAAAAGCACAGCAGAGGTTTGAACACGATGAAGCATTCGATCCCGCCAGCCATATCGCCCACTATATTCTCGCCACGCTCTTACCGCAAAGCCGGCAACGTCCCAAGAGGCCAAAAAACAGGTTCAGTTTTGTCTGAAATGCAAACAGATGAAAGCAAGGGGAAGAAATCGCGGATGATATGAGATTCTTAGCTCCCTCCGCGTCTGGACTGCCTAGATAGCTTCGTGGGCAAAAACAGTCGGCCGTCTTTCTTTAATGAACCGCCTGCGCTCTGATTAACGATTTGGGCACCGAACTTCGCTCTCAAGCACACGCGCGATGCCGTAATTTGTCATCGGAAACAAGGGGTGGCGATGAATTCGAAGTGGACTGGCTTGCGCGGAATCGTTGTATTGCTTGGATTAGTTCTGCCGCTGCAAGCACAAGATTTTGTATGCAAAGGAGTAAGACAAAATGGAAATGACGCGTAGACAATTTGCCCTTTCTATTGCAGCTGCCAGCAGCCTGGGTCCTTCCTTATTTGGAGCCACACTTTCCCCACTGGGTGTTCCCCGCGGCATCGCTCCCGGCCGGGTCACCTGGGCACACGATCCGGCGGCTGTGACCTGGGATGGAACAGGTTCCTGGTGGAAGGACGCCAACAACAATCAGGCTGCGATTGACGGCATGGTCTCCCGCTCGATCCGTGGACTTACAAACCAAAAGAGCGATGCCCAGGCTTGGAGCGCCATCTTTCACTATTTCAATCGCACCCATGGCCGCGGAAATACGGGGTACAAGGCCGACGAGAAGGTCGCAATCAAGCCTAACTTGAACAACACAACGGATCATGGCACCATCGATCGTCTCAACTCGTCGCCCCATCTGATCCTTTCGCTCGTCCGGCAGTTGACCGGTCCAGGAAAAGTGCCGCAATCGTCGATCACTGTCTTCGATTCCAGCAGGTTCATTCCCGGCAATCTCTACGACAAGGTTCACGGCGAATTCCCGGGCGTCTTGTTCGTGGACCATATCGGAGGCGACGGACGATTGAAAGCCGAGTTCAAACCCAACGTCATCCCCTTCTCGATCACTAGCCGCAATGCTTCGGGACTGGATACCACAGTTATCGACGCTGCTTACCTGATCGATGCGGCCTTATTGAAAGGACATGTTAGCTCAGGTGTGACGCTCTGCGCGAAGAATCTGTTTGGGGCTACCAGCATCAATCCCGACTGGCACAAGAACGCGCACGATGGTTTTCGCCATAACGTCGACGGCTCGGCAAGTTACGCCGCATTCGTAGATTATTTGGGTCATAAGGATCTCGGCGAGAAAACCATGCTATTTCTCATCGACGGGCTCTATGGAAGCGAGAACGCGGATGGACCACCAATGCGCAAATGGAAGATGGCCCCTTTCAACGATGCCTGGCCAAGCAGCATTTTCATGTCGTTGGACGGTGTGGCGATCGATTCGGTCGGCTTCGATTTTCTGACCTCGGAATGGCCCGATCTCGTGGATATCGCCAATGCAGACAACTATCTTCGCGAAGCCGCATTGGCTCACGATCCGCCTTCGAAGACGTTCTACAATCCTGAACGCGATGGCATCCGCTGCCGCAGCCTTGGCGTACATGAGCATTGGAACAATGGAACAGAGAAGAAGTACTCGGGCAATCTTGGAAGAGCGAATGGGATCGAATTGTTCCAAGTCAGCTGACTATAGGACCAGAGAGTCGCTCGCCAGAATGTCGAATGAGACATTCGCAGAGGGGGAGATGGACTACCTGATCATTGAATCGTTCGACTGGCGGAAACTCGTGCGATTCGACCCACTATCGACGTCAACTGCCCTCGCTCAAGGACAGCGATGAACCACATCTTGACCGTGATCGTGGCAGTGGACCTGCTGGTGCCGACTGGAGTGATCTCGCCACCTCACGCGTCCGCGCAACAGTGGAAACTGAGTTGGAGCGACGAGTTCGATGGCTCTGATGGCGCATCGCCAGACCCGGCCAAGTGGGAGATCGTGACCGGGGGAAGCGGCTTTGGCAACAAGGAGCTCGAACAATACACGGCGCGCCCTGAAAATGTTCACCAGGAGCACGGCACTGGTGATAACTGCACGTCACGAATCATTCACTGGCGCAGACAGTATCCTGCACGAGTACACATCTGCGCGTCTGCAGACGAAGGGAAAATTCGAGCAGAAATATGGACGTTTCGAAGCTCGCATCAAGATTCGGCATGGGCAGGGGATGTGGCCGGCCTTCTGGTTATTGGGTAACGACCACACGAGTACGGGCTGGCCAGGGTGTGGCGAAATCGACATCATGGAGAATGTCGGCTATGAACCGGGGAAAATTCACGGCTCGATGCATGGCCCACGTTACTCCGGCGACAGCCCGCTGACCGGAGCATATAGCCTACCAGCCCCCTCGAAATTCGCCGACGACTTCCATGAGTTCGCAGTTGAGTGGGACGCCTCGGCGATCCGCTTCTATGTGGATGACCACCTATGCGAGACTCAAACGCCGGACAGCATCTCCAGTTCCAAGCGCTGGGTTTTCGATCATCCGTTCTTCATTCTGCTCAACCTCGCAGTGGGTGGACAATGGCCGAGAGATCCAGATGCGACCACTCAATTCCCGCAACAGATGTTGGTGGATTATGTGCGCGTTTACACCCATTCATAGCACGCAGAGAATCGCGACTCAAAAAAACCCCCGATTGTTGTGAATAACCCTCACTCAGGGTTGATGGAGATTGAGAATGAACCGTAGAATTTTGCTTTTTTGTTCCATAGCCGCATCAACATTGTCGATAACCGCATCTTCTCAGTCATTTCTGAGTCAATATGCCGGTATACCCTATCACGACAGCCGCTATCAAAACGGCCCACAGAAAATACCGGGGAGGGTGTTGTGCGCCTATTACGATCTGGGCGGCGAAGGGGTCGCGTATCATGACAGCGATCAACAGAATCACGGCAGTGGAGAGTTGAATCCGACCGATGGTACCTACCTCAATGAATTTCGTATCCATGAGGGAGTAGATACTTCATATACGAAGTTCGGCCGGAAGCCAGATCGGATTGATGACAACCCTTTCGACAAGATTGTTCCTCCGCGAGATTTGCCATATGTTGGCTGGACCGAGCCCGGCGAGTGGTTCAATATAACAGTCGATGTGACGTACGCCGGAGCCTACGTTGGCGACTTTCTTTACACATCGAATCACGGCGGAACAATATCAATCGACGTGAATGGAAAAGATGCAACAGGACCGCTGCAGGTTCCAACAACATATGACGCTGCTGATACCGTGGCTTGGCGTCAGTGGCACCATTGGAACTTGGCTCCGAGGTTCTTCAAACCTCGTCTTAGCAAAGGGAAGAATGTTCTCACCGTCCACATCTTGACCGGCGGCGCCATGAATTTGGCCTATTTTGAGTTCAAACAGGATCGGTAACGGGCGGACCACTGCGCGACCACCAGCTGCTGCGGATCCCGGACGGGGATGGAGCGCATCATGACCGCATCGACAAGGGTGAAGATGGCGGTGTTGGCTCCAATGCCGAGGGCCAGGGTGAGGATGATGACTGCAGTAAAGGCCGGGGACTTCGCCAGCATGCGGAGGCCGTAACGCAGATCCTGCGCGAGTGATTCAGGGAACGAAACGCCAAGGGCGTCGCGGCAATCTTCGCGAACCTGCTCGATCCCGCCGAACTCGAGGCGAACGCAGCGCAGCGCTTCTTCCCTGCTCATGCCCGCGTGCATGTATTTCTCTGCCTGCTGGTCCATGTGGAAGCGCAACTCGTCGTCGAGTTCCTGCTCAACCCGGGCGCGGCGAAAGAGAGAACGAAGACGGATGCGGAGAGAGCTGAGCATGGATACGCTCCTAAACGGCCTTGAGGACCTGCGCCACAGCGGCCGTCAAGGCTTCCCAGGCGTCCTGCTCAGTCGTGAGTTGCTTGTGTCCGCTCCTGGTCAGAGCGTAGTACTTGGCGCGCCGATTGTTGTCGGACGTACCCCAGTGCGCTTTGATCCAGCCGCGGCGTTCGAGCCGGTGGAGGGCCGGATAGAGCGATCCTTGCTGGATGCGGAGGACCTCCCCGGAGACTTGCTGGACGCGCCCGGAGATGGCCCACCCGTGCTGCGGACCCAGGGAGAGCGTGCGGAGGATGAGCAGGTCGAGCGTGCCCTGCGGAAGATCGATACGCGGAATCGGCATGTTCCCCTTTTCCTTCTACAAAACAATGTACGCCATCTCTTGTAGAAGTGCAAGGGGTGTTGTTCAGGCTCCGAGCGCTCATTCGATAACAAGGAATATGTTGAACGATACGCGACGACCATCATTGCCATGGCCAGTTCCCCGGAAAACAGTCGTCATAACGCCCCCAATTTTCGACTAGTGAATCTCCGAATCACACGTCGAGACGGGATTGGTAACCGGAAGTCTGCATGGTGGGATATCGTGATCTGCCCCTCATCACGGTCGCCGTCGCCACGGGCGTTTATGGGGAGTAATCCCGACAATCGGGCATAATCGTTGTCAATGAGCGGTTTGGCCCGAGAGGTGAGCCGAGATTTCAGTAGCTAGCAATGAGCAAACAGAATCCAGTATCATTCTGATCGATTTACGCAGCCTAGCAAGCCGACTCCAATCCGGTGGTTCCCCGGGCACTGGATTGGTACCGCTAAGCCAAGGAGATTTACATGAACTTGCAGAAACAAATTAAGGAGTATATTGCCACTCAAACGGAACCAAAACGTAGCGAAATGCAACAGCTGCATCACATCATTTTGGCGTTGATGCCAAAATGTAAATTGTGGTTCTTAGATGGAAAAGACGAGAAAGGAAAAATCGTTTCCAACCCAAACATTGGGTATGGATCTCAGGCCATTAAATATGCCAATGGAAAAACCAAGGAATTCTATCAAATCGGTATAAGTGCGAATACATCAGGCATTTCCGTCTACATTATGGGAGTAAATGACAAGAAGTACCTAACCCAGACATTTGGGCAGGAACTCGGCAAAGCAAGCGTCACGGGGTATTGCATTAAATTCAAAACACTAACAGATATAAAAATCGACGTGCTTAAAGCAGCAATACAATATGGAATTGAACAGACAAGCATTCAACATTGATTTCAACTTGAGTAGATGAACTGGCGGGGGCCCAGCCTAAACACCCGCGATCTCATACTCCGCACAAATGCAGGTGGCCCGTCCTGGCTTTGCTATGGCGGGATTGATCGCCGTTGCAATGGGCGTTTCTGGAGACTAATCCCCCAAACTTCTTGATCGCCGGTGAACCAGGAAAGCTACCGGCCGGGGTTGTCGTGATCAGGTCTCGCCTGCACGGCGTTTGCGAGCATGCTCGATTATCTGAACATCAAGAACGGGTGAAGATCAGAATATCCACTGCGAATCACCAAAACATGCAAGAATGATTTTCCTATCAATTCCAGCGTTGTATGGCTCTGACCGACAGGGGGACAAAGCGCGTGCACATCCATACAACCGCATCTTGGCCCGCGCGTGAAGATCGCCGGGCTGCGCTGGTCTGGCTCGCCCTCTTCTGGGTGTTCGTGGGCGTTGGCTTCGGCTTCGATCTGCATAACTATCTCCATGAGCAGCCGCCTGTACCCAAGATCGTCCACGTCCATGCCATCGCCACCACGCTCTGGCTGCTAACTGCCACCGCGCTTGTACTCATGGTCGAAACCGGCAACGTCGGCTTCCATCGCCGTTTCGGCTGGTTTGCGGCCGGCTGCGCCGCTCTCATTATGCTCATCGCCCCCTGGTTCCGAACTCAGTTGGCAGGCCTTGAACCTGCGGACTCCCGGCGCTCTGCCTCCTCAATTCCTCTCCATCGCCTTCAGCGGAGTCATTTGCATGGCCGTGCTGCTGGTTTGGGGCATTCTCATACGCCGCAACTCCGCCGCCCATCGGCGCGTGCTCATTCTGGCTATCATCTGCATCAGCGATGCGGGCTTTTCCCGGATGGTGGGTCTTTTGCAACCTCCACCAACTTCCTTTTTCGGTACGTACATGTTTTACGAGGGCGGCAATCTGTTCCTCATCCTTGTCATGTTTCTCTGGGACTGGAAACGCGATCGGATCATGAAACAGTTCCTATGGGGAGCCTTCCTCGTTATTGCTGTGGGCCTGACCGCCACCGGTCTCTACTTCAATGAGTCATGGATATCGATCTCCCACTCCTGGCTCGAGGGCTGGGCGCGAAACATGCTCTAAATCCGGGTGTCTTGATGGAGGGTGGCCTGGCCTAAACACTCGCGATCTCACACTCCGCACAAATGGGGGTGGCCCGTCCCGGCTCTGCTAGGGCGGAAGACCGTGAATCCACCGGGGATTCGCCGGAAAAAACGATCCGTAACGAAGAGGCTGCGTCGCGGTTGCAATCCCGCGATCGCCGCCGGATTGATCGCCGTCGCCATCGGCGTTTAAACTAACTCGCTTTGGCGAGGGACGCTGTGGCGTGGGCTTTTCCTGAGCGTTATTGGCAGTGTAAGGCTCGGGTCACAGGAGGTTTACCGTGACCCACCTTCGGCAGCGGATGCTGGATGAGCTCCAGCGTCGCAACTACTCTCAGCGCACTGTACGTTCGTACATTTTTGCGGTGGAGGACTTCGCGAAGTACTTTCACCGCTCACCCGATCGGCTTGGCCCGGAGCATATTCGCCAGTACCAGGCGTATCTGTTCCGCGAGCGCAAGCTTTCTGCCGGAACCATCGAAGGCCGCACTGCGGCGCTGCGCTTTCTCTTCGTCAAGACGCTGCGTCGGCCGTATCGTCCCGATCACATTCCTTTCCCCAAGCGACAGCGTCGGCTGCCGACCATACTAGACCAGCAAGAGGTGGCGCGGCTGATTGACTCGGCCGGGAACCTGATGCATCGCACCATGCTAATGATGCTGTACGGAACCGGCCTGCGCAGGGCCGAACTGTGCCATCTCAAGGTCTCCGACATCGACAGCGAGCGCATGGTGATTCATGTGCGCCAGGGCAAGGGTGGCCGCGACCGCGACGTGCTGCTGACTCCGAAGCTTCTCGAGACTCTTCGCGAGTACTGGCGCTGGATGAAACCCAAGACCTATCTGTTCCCAGGTACAGTGAAGGGCTGGCGCGCTGATGTGCCCATCACAGAGAAGATTGTCTGGCAGGCAGTGAACGAGGTCGCCAAGCGTGCCGGCATCACCAAGCACGTATCGCCTCACAGTTTGAGACATTGTTTCGCGACCCATATGCTCGAAGCCGGCGCCGATCTGCGCATCATCCAGGTGCTTCTCGGCCACGCCAAGCTCGCTCACACCACCGTCTACCTGCACTTATCCCGTCGCCATCTGCAGGCGATTCCCAGTCCGCTGGAAGCGATCGAGGTGCGCAGCCCAGATGAAGTGAAGCGGGCAGTGTCGTTAGCAAGTGAAAATGGGTTCTTCGTCACATTTGGTGAACCACGGTTGGCACTTTGCCGGTGGTGCAGAGCGATTTAGAAGTTGGACAGGCTCTGGCGGTCTCCGGTTCATGCCGATGGAGCGACGAACATTGGTGCCGGATGCCGGTGAAGTGGCGTTGGATCAGCCGATGGTTGAGAACAATACTCGGCTCGTCTGGTACTTCGAGCGACGAGCGAGGCTAGCCATTGCCCAGAATGCCAGTTGCGCCGCAAGCTGATAAAGCCTTTCGCTCAAGGACCCCGGGTGTTAGGTATCGATGACTGGGCCTGGCGCAAGGGGCATCGATATGGCACGATTCTCTGCGACCTGGAACGTGGTAAGGTCGTCGATCTGTTGCCGGACCGCAGTGCGGAAAGCACTGCGGAATGGCTTCGGGCTCATCCTGGAACGGAGATCGTCAGCCGCGACCGCGCCAGCTTGTATGCCCAAGCGGCAACAACAGCTGCGCCGCAAGCTATCCAAGTTGCCGATCGTTGGCACCTGCTTCACAACTTGACAGAGGCATTCATCGGTGCACTCGTACCGCACCATCGTCTGTTGTCCGAGACTGCACGGGCTCTGGTAATAAGTCCAGCGGCATCTTCGGCTCTTCCTCCCGCGAAAGCGGACAAGCCGACCCCTTGAGCCCAGGCTAAGCAGAGGCTGAACAGAGAACATCGCCTGGCAAAATATGAGGCCGTGATGGAGCAAGTGCGCAAAGGTGTCACTCAGCATGAAATCGCTCGTAGCTGCGGTGTCGGCATAAGAACAATTCGTCGATGGATCCGCGCTCAAGTATTTCCAGAGCGACGGACTGCCGAGCGCAGGTCCAAGGTCGATCGACATCGCGAGTATCTTGAGCAGCGCTGGAATGAGGATGTCACAATGCCACCCAACTCTGGCATGAGCTACGCGCACGAGGTTTTACCGGCCAATCGCCTATCGTCAGGCGTTGGGTTCGGAGCCACTATGGCTCACGACGCCACCGCACACGGCAGCAGACTTCCACATCCTCGCCGCAGCCTTCATCCCCACGGCAAACAGCGTGGAGCTTCCTGAAGGAGCCAGAAGATGCCCGAAACTACATCGCAGAATTATGTCGGCGGTCGCCTGAGATCGCAACCTGCGCTGATCTGGCGCGAGAGTTCGTCCGCATTATTGGGCAACGGGATGCAGCTGCTTGGCTTAACTGGAAGGACAGCGTAAAAAACAGTTTGCTGGCAAGTTTTGCAAAACACCTCTGCCACGATGAAGCCGCGCTGCTTGCTGCCCTTCGCAAGAGCTTGGCATCGGCTTCGTTCCGTTCAGCCAACTCGGCACGGGTTTCCTGACCGGCAAAATCGACGCGAACACGAAATTTGACAGTACCGATTTCCGCAGCAGCGTGCCGAGATTCAACCCGGAGAACCGCAAGGCGAATCAGGCGTTGGTGTAGGCCTGTTCGGCGGGAGTCAGGTTCCGATTGGAGTCGTAAAGGACACCGTCGGGCGCGCTGCTCATACTGTCTCAGAACTCGGCGACAAAGCCCGGTAATACGGGGTACGGTTTTCCGACTCGGCATGGAGCGACGTCCGCTCTGACGAGCATCCTCGAAGCTGAGACTGCCATCCGCTGGTATGCGCTTCAAATGAGACGCCCCCAGGCGAATCGGCATTTTGCTGCCCCGGCAACGGTTAGTCGTACTCGATCAAGGCCATCGACAGCGAGTTGAAGGGCTCGAGCTCGAACTCGACATACGGTGTGCCCGCGGTGAAATTTAGCGGCTTGCGGTCAGGCAACCGCAGGACGGCTGTGACCTGGCCCGGCGCCTGCACGCGAACTTTTGCGTTTACCGGAAATGCCGGCAGCTGGTCCTGCATGGTCAAAAGGCCCGCCAGCAACCGCTTCTTGTCCTTCTGATGGAACAAGGTCATTTCTACGGAGGGATGTGTCTCTACTTCGAAATGATAGGGCGCGGGGAGTGCCGTGCGCACCAGGGCCGCAATCAGGCGCGTGTTCACGGCCTCGGAGCTGAGCTCGATGGGCGCGGCGACCCATACGGCTCTGCCTTTGCCGAAGCTGTTGGAGACGATTCCCGGATCCCGCCCGGGCGTGGGGTTGGGCGGATTGCTATGAATGGCGCCGAAGTGGCTGCCGATGGGCCGTCCGAGCGCCGGCGGGGCAAAGGGCAACGTAACTGTGGCCAGCACCTGTGCGCCGGGCAGTGCGGCGACCTTGACCATGGGGCCTGCGTGGCTCAGCTCCGTCTGCGGTGAGAGAAGCTTCCGGAGCGCATCGTCCTGCGGGGAGAGATAAGTCCAGGATGAACGCCAGGCCTCCGAGGTCACTTCGCCGGCCTCGCTCCTGCCGGCACCGCCCTGCAACTTTTCGACAGGGCCACCCAGCGTGCCCAGGTAGCGCACGCCGAAGACATCTTCGAGCAGGAAGCGCGGGCCGCCGGCGTTGAGCCGGTCCAGCGACGAGGGGCCGCTCGAATAAAGCACTCCGCCTTCCTGCACAAAGGCACGGAACTGCTCGGCCTGCGCTGCGGTCATCTCAAACACGGTGGGCAGCAGCACTGCGCGGTAGTTGGCCAGCTGATCGAGATTGGCGTTGGTGACCACACCGAAGGGAATGTGCGACTCGCGCAGGATGCGGGCCATGCTCACCACGGCGTCGAGATGCGGATTGGACTCCAACTCGCGCAATCGGCCCACGCGTTTGTTTTGCTCGTTGGGGTTGTAGACGGATTCCTTATCGAAGTAGATCGCCACGTCGGCCAGCAGATCGCCGCCGAGAAACGGCTCAAAAGGAGCGCGCTCGACGTTCAGCTCGGAGAGGAATTTGTAGAGGCCGTGATTGACCGTGCCGTCCACGTTGATGGCATCGATCATCATGAAGGCCGCCGAGTGCAGCGGAGCGACCAGCGACTCCATGCGGATCTCTTCAAACGGCTTGGTGGTAGAGTGGTCGCGCAGGTCGCGGGTGCGCGAGGTCATAAACTCAATGGGGCGCTGGCGGGTGAGGCCGTGGAAGGTCTTGCAGACCAGCGAGTGCTGCGCGGGGCCGCCGTAGAAATCGCCGCAGGCATAGTCCATGGCGTCGCGCAGCTCGAGCGGCGCGCCGAACCGCCAGTGATGCAGGATGGAGGAGTACTGGTGAGTCACAGTGATGGGCCGCGTCTGCTTGATTGTGTCTGTGATCTGGTGGGCGAACTCGAGCATCCAGCGCTGCCGCGCGGCCTGGAATTTTCTCCACAGAGGATCGTCCCAGTCGACGATGCGCGGCGGCTCGACGCCGGCCTCGCTGCGGAATTTTTCAATGCAGCGGGTGCAGTAGCAGACGTCGGGCCACAGCGTCATGTCGATAAAGATGCCTTCGAAGTCGTACTTGCCCACCAGCTCACGCAGGCAGGCCAGGGTGTGGTCGCGATAGGGAGTGTTCGGGCAGGCAAAGCCGTAACGCTGGGGATGCGAGGGAATGCTGTCGTCGTCGGGCACGATGCGCCAGTCAGGATGGTATTCGTAGGCCCAGTTGTCAAAGATCACGCAATAGTAGGCCACGGCGCGCAGCCCACGGCGCTTGCGCTCCCGCATTACCTCGCCAAAGTAGTCGCGGCCATGCATGTTACCGTGCTTCTGGCCAACGTTGGTGTCCCACAGGCAGAGGCCGACGCTCGAGTTTGCGTAGGCCATTACAGATTGAAAGCCGGCGCCCGAGATCGTCGCCGCAAAATCGGCGGCATCGAATTTGGCGAGCAGCGCCGGGTCCCAGTCTGGCACGTGCATGTCCACCAGGCTGCGGCGGTAGGTCTGGCCCGGCCACTCGGAAAGATGTGGCGCCTGGTCCGCCGCGAGGAGAATCGCGCCATTAGCCTCACCTGGCAGAACGGCGGTTCCCAGCGCGCTCAAACACAGCAATTCATTGAAAGTCCGTCTATTCATATCGTTCAGTACCTTTCGATAGAGATATTTTGATTCGGCGAAATCATAGCATCCGGCACGCGCGAAACTTGGACAAACTGCTCGGCGATAGCGCTGCGGTCTCCGCAATGCTCGATTGGCTGCTGCACCACGGACATGTGCTCAAGTGTGGACCGCGCAGCTGGCGAACCAAGTCCGGCAGTGCTGGAGAATTCTTCGCTCACCGGAGTGCTCCAACGGCGGAAGGCTAAACGATTCGCAGATCTACATTTCTCGTGATAAGTTCTGGTTTGGAGCGCTGATGCAGTTCAGGTTCATGGTTTGCAACCGAATCAGAGAAATCAATGCCCGCGGATTGGGCTCTGGAATAGGTCGAGGACCAACGCATTCGAACAAGAGCGGTCGATGAATGGATGGCAGAGAAACTTACCCCGTAGGCCCTCATATATAGATACAGATCACTGCCCGATAATATGATTTTCCCGGGCGGTGACAGCTCAACGGAAGCCGTGAGCAATGATTTGCTCGATCAATGGCACCTGCTCCGGAACACCGCACAGATTCGTTTTTCAAGAGCTTTTCGTGTGCCAGCTGTGTGCCTGAGTCGGACGGTTTGCTTGCAGACGGTGGCATGCAGGGTGCGGCAAACTTGCCAACCGCTCTCCGTCTGAGTGGCCCTCCACTTATTCGGCGCACCTTCCGCACACCGGCCGAGACATGACATTGCAATAGTCGCGGTCAAGCCGCCCGAGTTGGCTGATGCCGGATCAGCAGCCATATTTCAGCCCTGCGCCAGTCCTCCTGTAACTGAGGCTGGAAGGCACATCTCCGGTGCCTGGGCGCTTTGCAGGACCGATTTCTGAGTTGAACCCGTACGTAGAATCAAACGGGCACGGCTACCGCTTCAAAGACACGTTGCAAATCCTCCTGCACAACCTATCCCCGACCAAGCCTTCGAGTCGCAGTCCCAGCGGGGCGGTTCCCTGCAGAATTCCCCACCTTGACGGAATACTGCTCGCCGGTACAAGGACCACATGTATCCTGAGCCGAGCGAGTTCGCAGTACAATCGCAGTAGTTCGGTTCCGGATGCACGCATAGCTCTCCCGAGGAACAGAATGACTTCTCTCACCGCTGCCCCTGTTCGGTCCGAATCCCCTTTGATGCGCTCCCCTGAATTGCCTCGGCACGCCCTGGGCCGCATCTTCTCGAGCGGGCCCCTGATCATTGCTGCTGCCTCGCTCGTCCTCGCGTTGGGAACAGCCGTCGAGTGCCGCTCAATTTCGCACCTCCCTTCACTGATCTACGGCCTCATCCTGTGGGGATGGTGGGGAATTACCGCCTCCATTCTGTGGCGAGCCGGTTCGGGCGGATCTTCGCTGCTCAAACTCTCCCGGAGGAACATGGCCTCGCATGGGCTGATTGCCTGTGTGGCCGGCGTCGCGCACCTGATGCTTCTCGGGAGCCTTGCGATCTTCATCACCGAATGGAAGGTGCAGGCACCCATCTTCAAAGTCCTCACGGGACCGATCAATCCAAACCGATTCGGCATTGAGATCCTGATTTACGGGTTTATCCTGGGCCTCATCGGCTCGATTCAATCGCAGATTCGCGCGCAACGCGACGCCCTGGGCGCGGCCGAGTTGCAGCGTCAGCTTGCTGCAGCGCAACTGAAAGCACTGCAGATGCAGATGGAGCCGCACTTCCTCTTCAACACCTTAAATGCAATCACAACCCTGGTCGAGCTAGGCCGCCAGCAACAGGCGGCGGAGATGCTGGGCCATCTCAACGTGATCCTCAAACGAACACTCGAGCGGGAAACCCCGGAAAAGATTCCATTATCCCAGGAGCTTGAAATTGTCGAGAACTACCTGGCAATCGAGCAGATCCGGTTTGCCGATCGGCTCTACGTCGATATCAAAGTCGACCCTGGCGCCCTGCACAGCCTGGTGCCCTGCTTCTTGCTCCAACCCATTGTTGAAAATGCCATCCGTCACGGCATCGCGAACTGCGAGGGAGACGGCGCCGTTGAAGCATCGGCGCGACGCGAGGGCAACCGCTTGCGCATTTCCGTTCGCGATAGTGGCCCTGGAAAGATTGCCGCGCCACCCAGGAACGGAATTGGCCTTCGAAACACCCGCGAGCGGCTTTCCTACTTTTATCCCCAGGAACATAGCCTGCAAGCCGGGGCGGCGAAGGCCGGTGGCTTCGAGGTCGCCATCGATATCCCCTACGAGAGCGCGGGATGAAGCTGAAGGCGATGATTGCTGATGACGAGCCGCTGGCACGCGAGCGACTCCGCTTGCTTCTCAGCGGCGACGAGGATATCGTGATCACCGCCGAGTGCCGCAGCGGGCGCGAAGTTGTGCAAGCCCTTCGCGCGGATTCGATTGACGTTCTGTTCCTCGATATCCAGATGCCGGGCAGCACAGGATTTGAAGTCATCGAACAAATCGGCGCATCCCACATGCCCGTCATCGTCTTTGTTACGGCCCACAATCACTATGCGCTGAAAGCGTTTGAAGTCCATGCGCTGGACTACGTCACCAAGCCCATCGAACCCGAGCGCCTGCAGGCCACGCTGGCACGCGTGAAGGAACGCATTGCTTCGAAGTCGGCCCTGATGGCGCAAGAGCAGCTGAAGTCGTTCTTTGACAACATGACTCAGAATTCGTCACAGCCGATGAAGTATCCGAGACGCCTCCTGGTTCACAACGGGACGAAGGATGTCCTTGTTCCAGTGGATGCGGTGGAGTGGATTGAAGCAGCCGATTATTACTCCTGCCTTCACGTAGGAAGCAAAAACTTTCTGCTGAGGGAACCCATCAAGCAACTGGCCGCCTCTCTCGATCCTGCGCGATTTGTGCGCGTGCATCGCTCGGCTATCGTCAACATCAATCACGTTCGCGAGATCGTTCGCGAGGGACGGAGCGAGGGCGCCATCGTTCTGCACAGCGGCCATCGGCTGCGGATGAGCAAGGTGGGTTGGCAAAGTTTTCTGGCGGCGACTCGCAACTGAACCACAGCCGATCGGGACTCCGGTTGGTTCTGAAATTAGGAACTGGAGCCGGAGTTACAGGTCATGAACGGCCGCCGGGATTCTGATGCGGCCGGCTGCACAGTTGCTTCTGTTCCCTGCATGCCGATCGCATTTTCCGAGCTTACGGGCGAGGCTGGATTCGAGGTCGCGGATGCCCCAGTTCACACTCCAGGTCAATGGCCAGTCGCGCTCCGTTGACGCTGACGCCGAGATGCCCCTTCTGTGGGTCTTGCGCGATCTTCTCCAATTCACGGGCACCAAGTACGGCTGCGGGATTGGCATGTGCGGCGCGTGCACGGTGCACTTGAACGGCCAGGCGGTGCGCTCGTGCCTGACTTCGGTTGCGAGCGCGGCAGGCCAGACGGTGGTAACCATCGAAGGGCTCGGCCAGAACGGACTTCACGCGGCGCAAAAAGCCTGGATCGCGGAGCAGGTGCCGCAATGCGGCTACTGCCAGTCGGGGCAGATCATGTCGGCCGCGGCGCTGCTGGCCCGCACGCCACACCCTACCGATGCCCAGATCGATAACGCGATGGCCGGAAACATCTGCCGGTGCGCAACATATTTCCGCATCCGCAGGGCCATTCACAGGGCGGCGCAGGAGATGAAGTCGTGAATATCAGCCGGAGGAGATTTCTGGGCACGTCGGCCGCTTTTGCCAGCGGCGCCTTTGTGATCGGATTCACTCTACGTACGCGGGCGCAAGACACTCCCGGTACCCCGGGGCCGAGTGAAAACCCCTTCGATGCGTGGGTTCACATTAAGCCTGACGGCAGCGCGGAACTGGTGCTGGCGCAATCGGAGATGGGGCAGGGGGTGTATACCTCGCTTCCCATGCTGTTGGCTGAGGAAGCTGACCTGGACTGGCAACGTGTAACGGTCGTCCAGTCGGATTTCTCGCTGGGCACGGGGGGAAGCGGCAGCGTAATGAGCAACTATGTGCCGTTGCGCCGGGCTGGGGCCCAGGTGCGTATAGCCATGGTGGCCGCGGCGGCACGCACGTGGAAGGTGTTGGAGTCGGAATGCACGACGGAGAAAAGCGAAGTGCTGCACGCGGCTTCCGGCAGAAAGCTGGCCTACGGAGAGCTGGTGCCGCAAGCGCGCCGCATGCCGATTCCGGATGCGAAGACGGTGAAGCTCAAGGATTCGGCGCAGTTCACGCTGATTGGGAGGGAGACGGCGCATCTCGACATTCCGGACAAATGTACCGGCGCAACGCTCTTCGGTCTCGACGTGCGGGTCCCCGGAATGGTGCATGCAGTGATCGCGCGGTGTCCCACGTTCGGCGGAACGCCGGCGAAATTCGACGCGACCAAGGCGCTGTCCGTTCCTGGCGTCATACAGGTCTTCGATATTCCGGCACGCGGGCATCGCGTGTATACCGCCGGCGGAGTGGTGGTGGTGGCAAAATCCACCTGGGCGGCGATGCAAGGCAGAAAGGCGCTCGACATCACGTGGAATTACGGCCCGAACCACAGTGAGACCACCGACTCCCTACGTGCGCAGATGAAGGATGCGCTCTCAAAACCGCCTGCCTGGATGTCTGACCCGAAGGGCGATGACCTGGACAGCCTGCCAGCGGCGAAGCGCGTGGAGAGCGTGTACGAGTTCCCGTTCCTGGCTCACGCGACCATGGAGCCGATGAATATCACCATCCACTTGCGCGACGGGAAGTGCGATGTATGGGCTCCCTCGCAAGGTGCGGACGCGATGCGCAAGACCATAGCGAAGGAACTGGAGTTGCCGGAGACGAATATCACGGTGCACACCACGTTCATGGGGGGTGGATTCGGCCGGCGGTATCAATACGACTTCCCGACCGAGGCCGCGCAGATTGCGCGCCATGTCTCCTCACCGGTGCAGTTGGTGTGGACGCGCGAAGACGACATGACCCATGACTACTATCGGCCAGCAGGTATGCACCGCATGCGGGGCGCACTGGATGCAAAAGGCAACGTTACGGCGTGGTTTGATCATGTTGCCGATACGGCGATTGGGGAGTTCTGGAGCGCACCGGGAGATTACAAGCCCGATGGCTCGGAACTGCCTCCGCCAATTCCGTACCCTGTTCCGCATATTCGCACCGCGTTCACACCAATCACGAGCGCGGTGCCACGGGCGTGGTGGAGGTCGGTTGAGAATTCGTTCAACGGCTTCATGGTTGAGTGCTTTATCGATGAGCTGGCGCATGCCGCGGGGCAAGATCCGTATCTATTTCGCAAGCGGCTGCTGCAGCTGCCTCCCATTCCGCAGCCCAAAACAGTGGGCGACCACCGGCCTGCGCCGGACCCGAAGCGGCTAGTAACGGTTCTCGACCTGGTGGCCGAAAAGGCGGGATGGAACGAGCCTCTGGGGCCGAACCGGGGCCGAGGCATCGCCTGCACTACAACCTACGCATACCTCGCCGAGGTGGCAGAGGTCACGGTGGAGCGCGACAATATCCGCGTCGATCGCTTGGTGATGGCGGTCGACTGCGGCCAGGTCGTAAATCCGAATGGCGCCCGTTCGCAGCTTGAGGGAGGGATGCTCTTCACGCTGAGTGCAGTCCTGAAAGAAGCGATCACGATCCGCGACGGCGCCGCTGAACAGAAAAACTTCGATGACTACCCGGTGCTCCGCATCCCCGAGACGCCGATGGTCGAAACTTATTTCATCGATAGCCATGACGATCCGCACGGGCTTGGTGAAGCAGCGGTATGGCTGACGGGTCCTGCGATTGCGAATGCAATCTTCGCGACCACGGGCAAGCGGCTTCGCCGCATGCCGTTGCGCATGGACGAGCGCACAGCCTGATGGTCATTCCTCGCAACTTGACCTCATAGGACGCGCCGCGGCTGCTTGAGCCATCTCTACTACGCCCATAAGGCGCTTGCCCGAATCGTGTTCCGCTGCTCAGCACAGGAGCAGCCATATAACAAGTTTGTCCTCCACAAATACGAAGAGCAGGCGCTCAAACATGCCGAGATGCGACTGCGAAAGGGGGCCGAAAAAGCTTGCAAAGAGGGCTGGATCTCAACATGGGATATCGCCTGGTAAATGGAAAACCGACCATATCTTGAAGTCGATACGAAAGATCAAGACGGAATGTGATCAGGCTGGTCCGTCGGAAAGCCTCCCTGTTTTGTGAACGGCGGCCGCATCTTCGTGATAAGCTCCTTTCTCTGAGGTGACTCTCATGAACTCTGAGGAGATACTCGCCGAAATCGAAAAATCCAACGAACCTGCCGGACTGGTCGTTCGGTCGGAAGATGGACGATTTTTCTTTCTATCTGAAGAAGAAATGAAACGAACCGCGTTGTCGGCTGAGGACAGCGAGCGGACCAGGGATGTGCTGAAGAAATCGGGGCAAGGGATCATATCTCCGGAGCTCAGCAGAGGCAGCTGCGGCAGATTGCTGACATGGCTGCTGAACCATAACCCTCACTCGCAAAACTGGAGGCGGGCCAGTGTTATATGGATGAATGAATGTTAGGCAGCCCGGGTTTTTACCGCAGATAGCTTTTCGATCCATGCATAGAGTTCGCTCCCCTAGCCGGGAGGTCCACGTGTCCAAAATCGTGAGAGTCCAGACTCGCATCGCGCGGCAGGTCGAACCCGAAGCCGCAGCGCTCGACTGTGCACATCAGCATGAAAATGAACAAAGCGGGAAGCGTCGCTGAAGGTGCGTCTTCGATATTGTCTTAGCCCTAAGTGATTAAAGTCGCCGATGCGCCAAGAGAGAGCTGATTGCTAAGGGAAGTCGGCTCGGCCAGTGTTTACAAATCCAGTCCACTTGGACGTAAACCGGCTAACCGGAAAAGTCGCTGATCGGGCCTGAAGGCTGGCTGAGTTCGCCTATTTCCACCTCCGCCGTAACCCGAACGGTCGGCTGCCCATACCGTGCCCATTGCGTGTCGATTTTGTAATTGCCTCTTACGAAGCAGAGGTTATAGATTCCTTAACATACTCGGCCGGAGACTCATTGCCCATCCCTACTAGACTCGATGAACGGCCTCTAGATGCGGATGTGCCGTCCGCCGCGTATTCGACAGCATGGCTGCCGCCCGGCGTTATGCGTCCCTTCGTGCTCATTACCGGGCTATTCTTTCTCTGGGGCATTCCCAATAACTTGAATGACGTGCTTATCCGGCAGTTCATGAAGTCATTCGAGATCAGCCGATTTCAGGCTGGATTGGTGCAGTCAGCCTTCTACCTCGGCTACTTCCTGCTCGCCCTGCCGGCGGGTCTGCTCATGAAACGCCGCGGCTATAAATCGGGGTTCCTGACCGGCTTGTTCTTGTTTGCATCCGGGTGCTTTCTCTTCCTTCCTGCGGCAAACTCTGGAAAATATGCGTTCTTTCTGGCGGCGCTATTTGTCATGGCGAGCGGACTCGCTTTTCTCGAAACGGCCTCCAATCCATTCGTTGCTCAGCTTGGCCCCACGGCGAGTTCGGAGCAAAGACTGAACCTGGCGCAAGCGTTCAATCCACTCGGTTGCATCACCGGTATCCTGGTCGGAACCGCCTTCATTTTTTCCGGCGTGGAACTCTCACACACGCAGGTCGCCGCGATGCAGGCCGCCGGAACGTATACCGCTTATCTGCATAGGGAGACCATGCGCGTGGTTGCGCCCTATCTTGTATTAGGCGGCGTCGCGTTGTTGTGGGCCGTCATGATCAGTCTGACGCGCTTCCCCGCTTTTCTTGAAGCGAGAACCCACGCTGATGAGGTCAGCGGAAATTGGCGCGTGTTGCTGCACAAACCCCATTTTCTCTTCGCCGTTGTCGCGCAGTTCCTATACGTGGGAGCATCGGTCTGCACCTGGAGTTACTTTATTCCGTACGCGAAAGAATATGCCCATACGACCGACCGCATCGGTGGAATCCTATTGGCCTGCTCCATTGGTCTCTTCGGCATCGGTCGCTTCGTAGCCACCGCTTTGATGCGCCGCTTTTCGCCCAGCGAGATCATGACCACCTACGGCCTGCTCAATGGTCTTCTGCTGCTGATTGGAATCTTCTCGCCAGGTTGGGTGGGGCTCATCGCGATTCTCCTGACCAGCTTCTTCATGTCCCTGATGTTTCCCACAATCTTCGCCATGGGCCTGAAGGACCTCGGCGCCAACACCAACATCGCTGGTTCTTTTCTGGTAATGGCCATTGTTGGCGGAGCGGTGTCGACGCCCCTGATGGGCCTGCTCGCCGAGTTCATTCGCAGCACCGCGTTGGCCTACCAGATTCCACTCTACGGAAACCTGGGAATCGCCGCCTACTCACACTACATGGCGGGCTACGGCAAGAGAAGGCTGGCGGTCTCTCCCGATTAAGAGCAAGAAGGGTCTTCCCTGCCTTGCTTTTTGCGTTGCCGATTACGGAGAATGGGTCACTATGGTCGGTTTAGTCAATTACGCAAAGGATCCGCACTCGGTCGAGCTTCGCGAACTCCCGGTTCCAGAAATTGGTGAAGAAGACGTTCTCTTTCAGGTGGAGGCCGTGGCCATCTGCGGAAGCGATCTCCATCAATACACCGGCACGCAGAGTTGGCCGGTCAATTACCCCGTAGTCCTCGGGCATGAATTCGCTGGTTACGTTGCCCAAGCCGGCAACCGCGTAAAAGGCTTTAAGGAGGGTGACCGCGTGGTGAGCGAAACTGCCGCGTTGCTGCCGCCCGACTCGGCGTTTATTCGTCAGGGACTTTACAACCTGGATCCGAAGCGGCTCGGCTTCGGATACGGCGTCGATGGGGCAATGGCGCCCTTTGTCAGAGTGCCTGCGCGCTGCCTGCACCGGGTTCCGGCCTCGTTGGCCCTGGAAAAGGCGTCGCTCACCGAGCCATGCTGCGTTGCCTACAACGCAGTGTGCGTGAATTCCCGGTTGCGGCCAGGGGATACGGTCGCAGTGATTGGACCAGGGCCGATCGGGCTGCTGTGCGCGATGATGGCCAGACTCTCCGGGGCCGGACACCTCATCGTCATCGGCATTCCCGCCGACGCCAAGCGCCTCGAGGTCGCGAAACGAATCGGGGCAGATACGGTTCTGGGCGCGCAAGGCGAAGATGTTACCGAGTGGGTCAGGGATTTCGGCGACAGCTATGGTCTCGACCTGGTCATCGATGCTGCCGGCGTTTCCGCGTCGTTGAAACTCGCGCTCGATATTGTGCGTCCCGCCGGACAAATCACCAAAGTTGGGTGGGGACCACAGCCGCTCAATTTTTCGCTCGATCCACTGGTCCAGAAAGCGGTCACACTGCAGGGCAGCTTTTCTCACAACTGGCCCATCTGGGAGAAAGTCATTTCCCTGCTGGCGAGTGGCAAGATCGATCTCGGTCCGATACTCAATCGCATTTCCCCACTGAACCAGTGGCACGAGGCGTTTCAGGAGATGCATTCCGGCGTAATCGTCAAAGGAGTTCTCCAGCCATGACCCACCGAGAGCAAGAATGCGCCTGAAAAACAAAGTGATCCTGGTGACCGGTTCGACCACCGGGATCGGAGAGGGCATGGTCAGGGTCTTTGCTCGCGAAGGCGCGAAGGTCATGATCCATGGAAGGCGGAGAGATGCAGCGCAAGCATTGGCTGCTGAACTCGGAGCAGCAGCGTCCTTTTTCTGCATCGGAGCCCTCGACGATCCGCAAGTGCCCGCGAGGCTCATTGCGGAAACGATCGGTCATTTTGGACGAATCGATGGCCTGGTAAATAACGCCGCCGCAATCACGCGGGGAAATATCGAGAAGACCGATGCAGAATTATTCGACCGAACCGTAGCTGTCGACCTCAAGGCGCCCTTTCTTCTCATTCAGGCCGTCCTGCCCCACTTCCGCAAACAGGGCGAAGGCCGCGTGCTGAATATCGGCTCGATCAATGGCTATTGTGGAGAGCGGAATCAATTTATCTACTCCATCTGCAAAGGCGGCTTAATGACCCTGACGCGCAATCTCGCCGACGCACATGGAGCTGAAGGTATCCGGGTCAACCAGTTGAACGTCGGATGGACGCTCACCCCGAATGAATTTGCCTTGAAAATGAAAGAGGGCTTGCCCGAGGATTGGCCCACCCGGGTATCGAGGACCTTGGCTCCCTCAGGCCGGCTGCTCTCGCCGGAGGACATTGCCTGGGCTGCGGTTTATTTTCTTTCCGACGAGGCCGCACTCATCAACGGGGCGGTCCTCGATGTCGAACAATTTCCCGTCATTGGCCGGAATCCGGTAAAGGAAAGCGCTGACGGAACTCTTTCATGAAGCCCAGACTTGCCGCATTCCCGAAGTGCTACATGGATGAGCTGTGCGTACATCGCACCATGACTGTGTTCGAATGGATTGAGCTTGCCGCAACGCTTGGGGTCGACGGACTCGAATTCTACTCGGGCTTCCTGGAGGACGATGCGACCTTTCTCAAAATGGTCAAAGCCGCGCTCGAGAAGCACGATCTTGCCGTGCCGATGCTGTGCTGCTCTCCCGACTTCACTCAGCCCGATCCTCTTCTATTGCGGGCAGAGATCGAGCGCGAAAAGCGGATGATTGAGATAACTGCCTTTTTCGGCGGCCGGTTTTGCCGTGTCCTCTCGGGGCAGCGCCGGCCCGAACTCACGCGGGAAAAGGGCGTGGCACAGGTCGTCCAGGTGCTCACGGGCCTGTTGCCATTTGCGGAAAAACACGGCGTCATCATGACCATGGAGAACCACTACAAGGACAATTATTGGCAGTACCCGGAATTTGCTCAGAAGATGGATGTCTTCGTCGAAATTGTCGACCAGATCGATTCACCCTGGTTCGGCGTCAACTACGATCCCTCGAACACCATCCTGGCCGGAGAGGACCCTCTGGTTTTGCTGGAACGGGTGAAGCATCGCGTGGTCACCATGCATGCCAGTGACCGCTACCTCAAGAGCGGAACGATCGAAGATCTGCGCAAAGAGGAGAACTCAGTCGGCTACGCCAGCCGCCTCTCCCACGGAGTAATCGGTAAAGGCATGAACGACTACGACAAGATTTTTTCCATACTTCATTCGGTTGGGTTTCACTCCTGGGTTTCCATCGAAGATGGTTTGGGCGGGATGGAAGAGCTGCGGGAGTCGGTCCGTTTTCTTCGGGCCAAGATAGATTGCCATTTCAAGGATTGACCATGGAAACGATAGTACAAATCTCGTTGGACCTCATCTCGATTCCCGAAGCACTCGAAACCGCGCGTCTCGCCCTCCGCGCAGGGGTTGACTGGCTGGAGGCGGGCACTCCGTTAATCATCGCCGAGGGCATGAACGGGGTCCGTGCCCTGCATGCCGAGTTTCCCGGCGTTCCCATCGTCGCCGACCTGAAGACGATGGACGGCGGTTGGCTTGAGGCCGAGATGATGGCCAAAGCGGGGGCAACGCACGTCGTGGTCATGGAGCGTGCGCACCCGGAGACGATCAAAGTAGTGGTGCAGGCGGGAAAGGATTTTGGCGTAAAGGTCATGGGTGACAATCTGGCGGCGGAGGACATGGTCGCAGCCGCAAGAAGGCTAGAGGATTATGGCTGTGATTTCGTAATTCATCACGTCGGCTTCGATGAACGCCGCGGCCTTGCAGCGATGGGCAAACCCTATCCCAGCCCGCTCGATCAATTGCGAGAGGTCGTCGCGGCGGTCAACGTGCCGGTCCAGGCTGTTGGCGGTCTTTCCATCGAAGACGCGATCCGCACGCCCGAATTCGGAGCGCCCCTGGTCGTGCTGGGCGCCCCCCTCACCATCGACGCCAACGCGTTCAAGACGGCTTCGGGCAACCTCGAAGATAGGCTTCGCTTGGTTTGCGACCGCGTCCACGCCTATCGCACCTAGAAGCACGCTCTAGTGCAATAAGCTGGCGCGATGGTTGGCAAGCAAGATCGCCACGTATATCCATCCCAGTACCATTTCGATGAAAGCGATCAGGAACCAGTAGAACCGGGCTGGTCGTCAACCATCCTAGCCGCGTACCTGGAAGGTTGCGACCAGCGGGAGACGCTGCTGGTGCAGTTGCCAGCACTCGAGTTGCGTTTACGCACGAGGCACTTCAATCAACGCGAAGGAACGCGGCAACAGCTCAAGATCGAGAGCAGCGGGTAGCTCGATGCCTTGGCTCTTCTGTTCGCCGTCAATCCAGAGCAAGACGTTCTTCTTGCTCTCGCCCTGCAACATCACTCGGGGCGCCTCGCCCAGATCGCTGAAATTTGCGAGGACCACACCGATGCGTCCGTCAGCAGCCTGCCATGTGCCCGACTGTACCATGGCCTCCTTGCCCCAGCCGAAGTCGCGCAGCGTTACATTGCTGACCGTCCATGGGCGCAGCATCCTGCCATAAACCAGATAGTCTTTGGCCGGGCCGGTGCGCATTTTGTTGGCGCGATTGGTCCAGTCCAGAATGGCGGCCTGGTCAGGAATGGCACGCGTCCATGGCTGATCCCAGTCATATTCGATGAGGCCTTTGTCGCGCAGGGTGAAGTTGGTCATGTAGCCGGTGACCAGGGCTCGCGCGACAGAGAGACGCAGTGTCTCATCGCTGATGCGATTGGTGTAAAGCCCCTGATGCCCGTTGCAGTATTCGTGATAGATGAACGCGTAGAGAGGACAGGTGCGAATGCGTCCATCCCAGATGTGGAAGTCGCCGAGAAATGTTTCGGGAATAGCGGCCTCGCAACACATTGCGACATCCTTATTCGCCCCTTGCGCAACCTGCGTGTCTTTGCGCAGGAGATCTTTGAAAGCGGAGATCATCCATGGACCGGGAACAGGCGGATGCCCGTGCTTGTCGGAATAGCATGCCTTTGGGCCGGGTCCCTGGTCGAACTGCTGAACCATCAAGGGGCCAAACTCAGCCATGCGCCTGGTCATGTCCAGGACCATTTCATTGGCACGAGGCGTTGCTACACAGACGCTAAAGCTGGTTCGCCACGCGCCGACACCGGCGTCCTCTAGAGGCGTGCCGTTCCAGTTGAGGGACACGGCTGCATTTCCGCTGTTGGCTTCGAAATACGGCATGCCGTCGTAACCCGTATTTTTCTGCGATGTGACCCAGTTCAGGCCGTCTCCGTAAATGCCCGGACTCCAACCTTTAGCTTTGGCCGTTGCCATGAATTCCTTCATGGCCGCGTCACCGCCCACAGGCGGATAAGCATCCGGCTGGACCCATGGCCCAGCGCGTTCCCAGTTGAATATCAGTGGCATCAGCGGGGCATTGAGCCCCGCGGCGATCTTTTCAAGATAGGGAATGGCATTCGAGGCGGGCGTGAATTCAGGATTTTCCGTGACTGGGCCGTCCCAGTCGCACTGGCCGCGCATGGGGAACATGATGCCAACAGGTGAATCTGTGACCCATTTGGGCACGTCTTTGCGATCGGCCAACTTCGCAGGGCAGAAGGGTTGCTTCGAAGCCCAGTCACGGTAAATCTCCGCAGCCGCGTACCAATCCCCGTGAAATGTGCCGAGCACAACGTGATACGGAAGCTGATAAGTGCCCGGGCCTTTCGTGCCGGGATAGTGCCCGATGCCCAGAGTGATTCCCTCGTCCTCCATCAATGGGTCGATGAACTTGGGCAGGCCTGCGTTGTCGTCACAGGCTAGATAGAGTCCGCCGAGATCGTTGTAGCAGGCCATCAGCTGCGTGGAAGCCCACTGCCCGGGATAGTTGTTGAAACGCCATACTTCGGGTGTGTTGCGCTGAGTGTGCCACCATCCTCCGACTTGCATGGAAGGCGTGACCGGACCCGTGAGCCCTCCGTCACCGATCGACCAGAGAATATTACTGGGATGTTTTCCGTCGGCCTCGTCGAAAGGCACCAGAATGTAGGGAAACTGAATATGCCCGATCCATGAATCAGTTCCATTCTTCAGATCGAAACTCCAGCAGGTGAGCGCGCTCTGCCGAGGGCATTTCACATGGATGGTTGCGTCCACCGGAAGACCGCCCATGTTGCGAAATTGGATGACGACCGTTCGCTCGCCGTCTTGCGAATCATCATGTACTTCGACCGCTTTCGCCTGGGAGGAATCGATTGTCTGGAACACTCCCTTTTCGTTGCGCAGTTCGATGGTCAGAAGCGGAAGCGCAGCATGGTGCGGAATTAGCAGATTTCGGATCTCGCCATAGACCGATTGAAATGCGGAGATTGAGCCGGACTGCCGATCAATCAACAATCGATAGCCAGGATTTTCGATGAGCAACGGCGGTGAAGCATCCGCTGTACCTGAGCGCCTGATGCGCGTGTACTGGGCATGCGCGTCGTGCGAGGATCCTGCCAAAGCCATGCCGGCGGCAGTTGATGCGGCCGTGGTCAGAAACCGTCGGCGGGAGAAGCCTTTTTCAGGTCTTGTCTTCTTGTCGATTCGCTTCATGATCTGGCTGCTCCAAGGGTCAAAAGATCACCTGCCAAGAGGAACTAAATGATAGCTATCCGTCGCTTAATCGGCCCAGGCAGCGTGGCTTGATGGTTTAATGGGATAGCGTGACGAACCCAAGCGCTTAAGCGATGAATGCGGCAGAAGAGTATCACCTTCACTTGGCAAGGGTCAATCCAAAATCCATCGCGTGGATTTGAAGGAAAGAGAGCGGAAAGCAAGATGGACAGGAGAACGTTTCACAAGGTACTCGGGTTGGGAATGATGGGCTCGCTCGCCGGCGGAGCAGAATGCGGAGCCCGGAAGCCGGCAACGGACTTCGGATCTGATGCGCTGGAGATCGGAACACCGGAGGGTTTCGCGAATATCCCTGAGCGCAAAACGGCGTGGCCTTCGCAAACATACCGCCGGCTCCTGATTGATACCCATGTGCCAGACTGGGACAACCTGCTCAGCGAGTTCAATGCCGCGGAGTATGTCTCGGCGATCGCCAAAGCCGGTTTTCAATCGCTTGAGCAGTACGCAAATTCTCACGTAGGGCTATGCCTGTGGCGCACCAGGCTGGGGCAGATGCACAGAGGCATGAACGGGCGTGATTATTTTGGCGAGGTGATGGAAGAATGCCGACGCCACGGCCTGCATCGCGTGGCCTACTACAGCCTGATCTTTGATGACTGGGCCTATCAGACACATCCGGATTGGAGAATCCTTCCCGAAGATGGTTACGACTCAGAGCTCTTCAGCCGCACCGGCATGGTCTGCCCTAATTCTCCCTATCGCAACCACGCCTTCGCCTGTGTGCAGGAGCTGGTGGGCAATTATGACTTCGAGTGCATCTTTTTAGACCAACCCTTCTGGCCAACGATCTGTTATTGCCCCTATTGCACTGCCCGCTTCTGGCGCGAACAAAACAATGAGTTGCCGCGGATTGTTGATTGGAAGGATCCAGTCTGGCGCACCTTTCAGCGATCGCGGCAGCAGTGGCTGGAGGAGTTCATGATGACGGTGCGGGAGACCGCCAAGAAGACACGCCCCATCACCGTCTACTTCAATTTCGCCTCAATCTTCGCCCCCTGGCAGCTGGGAACCTCTCTCGAGCAAGGAAGAGCTTCCGACTTCTGTGGCGGAGACTTCTATGGAGGCCCCACCGAGAGTTCCCTGGTCTGCAAGGCTTATTCGGGACTAACCCTTAGCCAGCCTTTCGAAGTGATGACATCGCGCGCCAGCCCCAGCCTGATCGATTTCGAGAACACCAAGCCCTTCGAGGAACTGGTACTGGAAACCATGGTTCCTGCCGTGCACTCGGCGTCCTTTATGCTGATCGATGCCATCAAGCCGATGGGGACGCTGAATCGGCAGTTCTACGAATTTGTCTCTCATGTCAATGCGCAGCATGATGCCTACGAGCCCTTTCTCGGTGGCGAGTTGCAGGCCGATGTCGCTATTTATTACGACAAAACGTCCATGTACGACCCCGATCTGAACGGAGTGCCGGCCTCTGTGCTTTCGCCGAACCTCGCCTCCAGCCACTCCGGCCCGCGCAATCTGGGAATACCGGCGCCACCTGCCACCAAAGTAAACTTGCCGCACCTGGATGCAGTGATTGGCACTGCACGCATCCTGCGCGAGGGGCACATCCCTTACGGCGTGGTGACGAATGTCACGCTGGACCAGTTGAGCCGCTTCCGCGCGGTCTTTCTGCCCAACGTGCTCGAGATGACGGAGGAGCAGGCGAATCACTTTCGCGAATTTGTGCGGAATGGAGGCGTCCTCTACGCCAGTGGGCCCTCTTCTCTGAGCGCCCCGGAACTGGGCGATCCCCGCTTCCTGCTTGAGGATGTTCTGGGCGTGCGCTACCTGGGTGGATTTGGCGAGTCGGTCACCTTTCTCTCCCCGGCCAGCCCCGAAATTGCCAAGGTCATCTGGCCGCAGGAAAATGTAACGCTCCCGTGGTCGATGGTCCGCGCGCAGAGTCTGCCGGGCGCTCAGGTTCTGGCCACGGCGACCTTGCCCTTCGTGGCTCCGAATGCCGGATACACCATCGGAGCGCACTTTGCGCAGATCTGGAGCAATCCTCCTGCGGCAAAGCCAGGCAGCGATCCCGGTATTGTTGTGAATTCATTTGGCAAAGGTAAAGCGATCTGGATCGCCGGCCGCGTCGAAGCGCTCACTGAACCCGTAGGCCACAACCTGGTGAAACAGCTTCTTCGAAATGCAACTGCCAGGACCTTATCGTTTCGAGGCAGAAACCAATCGAGTCGTCGAGGTGACTGTGTTTGATCAACCGGAACAGCATCGGCTGCTGATAGGACTCATCAATCTGCAGGAGCTTGTGCCCACGGTCCCGGCAAGCGCTGTCGTTCGGGTTCTTCCGCCATCTGGACGCAAAGTGCGGCGCGTGTTGCAGCTGCCGGAGCAGAAGCCGTTGAGTTTTGAAAAGTCCGGAGATTATATCCAGTTTCAGGTTGAGCCCTTCAAATTGGTCTTCTTGGCAGTGGCGGAGTACGAGTGAGGCCGCAGCTCATTCGCGTCCCGATCCCTCGCAGGGAAGCTCGGGTAAGCTTGAATCTATCTCCACGCGCCTTACGGTTGAAGTCTCTGAATGAGGAAGAGCTTGAACATTCGAGAAGTCGCACGGCGGGCCCGGGAGCCGAGGGTGAGCTCTTGGAATCGATTGGTGAACTGGACCGAGTACTATTCATGGACTGCCTCTGGATATGGCGCAACGTCAGATAGCTTCACGCCTCGCATGCCGCGAACTAGGTCAACTGCACTGCGATTGACTTGATGTACGGCGTTATTACATCGCCCGCATGCTTCGTTGGAATTGTTTCGATCAGAACAATTCCGTATTCCTCATCTGGAACTGGATTGTGAAGAACGCCCTTCGGAACCACGCAGAATTCGTCGCGATTTCCATGGTTTTGTTTTCAGGCAAAGCATGGTCCAATCCGGACGAAACTCTCGCAAAGGGGCAGGCAGGCACAAGCTCGCCGTCCAGACGATCCGATACCACTAAAGATGTTGGCGAATCCGATTGGATTCAACGAGGACGCGAAGTCACCAAGAATTGGAATGGAGATCGCTGCTATCCACGATGAAGCCCTTCATGTATGACCCGGACTTGAGGGTGCGGCTGGCTCTCATTTGAAGGGAACCGCGCTGCGGAGGCCGCCGTGGCCAATTACAAAGGAAGCCTGCGCTATCCGTACATGGAGCGTGTTGGGAGCGCATTATCGACTTGCCATCCATTCACAACGGCGAGGTTACCTTTGCGCAATTTCGCGCGAACACGATAACCTTTAGGCCAAGCGTCTGCTGCTCGATTTGTATTCCGCACATGGGAACGGCGCACGAGGCAGGTAGACCATGAGTAAATCAGGGCACACCATACTTTCCACGGAACGCGGCGATGAACACAGACGCTCGCCCGCGCGAAGCACACGGCGCGTCCTGATTGTCGCTGTGCCTCCGGTGAGGACGCTGGACGTGTTCGGCCCGCTGGAGGTGTTCGGGGATGCCAATCGCTCTCGTAGCGACGGGGCGATTTACGAAATCAATATCATCTCTGGCGGAACGGATCGGGATGTTCTGACTCATCTCGGTACGACGCTGCGAACGGATCGAACCTATGGCGAGTATCGTGGTCCGGTCGATACGCTTCTTGTCGCCGGGTTCGACGGCGTTTCGAAGGTCCGATACGAATCGAAGTTTCTAAATTGGCTGAAAGATCGATGCGGCAGCAGTCGACGGTTTGGCTCGGTCTGCACCGGCGCGCTCGTTTTGGCAGAGGCTGGCCTGCTCGATGGGCGTCGCGCGACTACCCATTGGAACTGGTGCGAAGAGCTTGCGCGCGATTACCCGCATGTAACCGTGGACCCCGACCCCATCTATGTTCGAGATGGAAACTGCTATACGTCAGCAGGCGTGACGGCCGGAATTGATCTCGCACTCGCCTTAGTGGAAGAGGATCTGGGTAGGTCAGTCGCACTTAAGGCTGCTCAAATGATGGTGGTGTTTCTGCGGCGGCCGGGCGGCCAATCGCAGTTCAGCGCCACTCTCATGGCCCAGATTTCTGCGAAATCACCCCTTAATGATTTGCTCGCGTGGCTTCCTGACAACATCCAGCGCGATCTCTCCGTCAAAAGTCTCGCTCAACGTGCAGCTATGAGTCCCCGGAACTTTGCTCGCCTGTTTCAACAAGAGGTGGGTAGGACGCCGGCAAGGTATATAGAGGACCTCCGCCTTGAAGCTGCGCGCCGTCAAATCGAATCGGCAGCGATGAGTCTTGAGGAAGTGGCGGTTTCTTGTGGCTTCACTTCTTCTGAGATACTTCGCCGCGCATTCGAGCGCAGGCTGGGTGTTACGCCTCGCCAATACAGGGCCTCTTTTGGGCGCGCTCGGGCGCGGTAATCCTCTCGCTTGCCGATTGGCAGGAATGGTTGTTTCTTTGTCCGTAATCGCTTGGTCCTCTCGAATCGACGCCTGCATCCAAAGCGACATATGAATATGCTGGCGTGGCCGCCAAGATCATCTCTTAAGGAGAATCGTCATGAATAACCTTGACCTCATGTTGAAACGCAACAAAGAGTCCGCTGCCCCTATGCCCTCGCTTCCACAATCTTTGCAAACTTTGAAAGCAGTCATTATCGGTTGCGCCGATATGCGCGTTGATCCTGCGCAAGTGCTTGGAATCAAGCCCGGTGAGGCCGTCGTAATGAGAAACATCGGCGGTCGAGTCACGCCCGGTCTGCTGGAGGAGTTCGGTCTGCTCGGACGAATCGGAGAGGTTGCCGAAACGATTCCGGGAGGCGGCGGTGAGTTTCACCTCATCGTACTTCATCATACGGATTGCGGCAGTACTCGTCTCGTGGGAGATCCAGCCATGCTGGCGCACTACTTTCAGATACCGGAAAGGGAAGTTGAGACCAAGTCAGTCCGCGATCCAGGTAAGTCAGTGGCGGTCGACGTTGCTGCGCTCAGGGCGATTTCGGCATTGCCTGATGAGTGGCTCATCTCCGGCCTCGTCTATGACGTCACGACCGGGCTTGTTGAGGTTGTCGTGCCTGCAGCGCCGATTCGAACCGCCCAAGATAGCCTGACGGCCGCGGTCGCGTGAGGGCAGTGGCGTCACGGCGCGTGAACAGACTCTTACGAGAAAAGTCACGATAAGCATTCCTTTGTTTGTTAGTGAGAGATCCAAGCCAAAGCTATCTGTCCGACCGCTTTCTGCGGGCTGCCTCATTTTCGAGCAGGTGGATCAGATTGACTTTACGGGACCGTTTGAAGTTCTCTCCCGCATGCCGGCCACAACGGTCAGACCATCGCGAAAGAACTCTCACCTGTTCGCGACGTGCAGGGACTTTGGCTTTCCCCGGATGTAAACATTGCGGAAGCGACGCAGGCACTCCAGCAGGTTTGCTCATTCCTTTCCGAACACTTCGCCTGATTGAGAGCGGCGGTCTCCTTTCCAATGGACGGGGTCGTAGAAGCGCACCGCAAGATGGAGGAGAACAATGCTGGCGAAAAGATTGTCTTCGTTCTCGATGAAGAATACCTATCCGCAGTCGCTGACAAGGAACTTCCACATAGTTTTGGAAGCCGAGTGCGCCTGCCTCTCAATTGCGTCTGAGTCTACGGTCAGTAAACCGTGCAGGGTCTCCTCAAAGATTCCAGCACGCAGCAAGGCTTCATAGGAGGCAGCATCCTGTCCCGCGTTTCTCTTGGTCCAGGCTTTCTTTCGAGCGACACTTCTGAGGTATGCAATAAGGATGCCTGTCCTGCCCCGTGCAATGTTCTTTTGATACTGTCTTCCCAACTCTGGGAGACGGTTTGCGTCACACGTAACGACGCGATAAAGCGCGAGTTGCTCCTCAGAGAGCAAGTGGCGAAGATATTCCCGGCCTGCTCCCATGAGTCCGCGCTGATTCGCATCACGAAACCACGCAAATCGTTGTGCAAGCACCTCATCGGAAGGGAGTTCTTCGGAAAGCAGGTGATCCGTACAAGCAGCAATCATTACCCTGCTGAAGAGTTCTTCCTTGTCGGCGAAGTGACTGTAGATTGTCTTCACGGAAACGCCTGCTGATTTGGCGATCCCGTCCATCGACGCTCCCGCGAACCCGTCTCGGAGAAAGTGCTCGCGCGCAGCAAGCACAATCGCGCGATCCTTCTCGGCGATCATGGTCGCTTTGGAAGTGTGCTTCACCGCCGGCCTCACCTGCGTCTCTCTCCGTTTTTCAAGAATAGGAGAATTTCATTGAATCTACAACGATCGTTTCCGTATCTTGTAAAACGAGCGTTGTACGATCAACGCCTGATCATGGTATTCACAGCCGCAATAAAGCAGGAGCATGGATGAAAATTGGAATCATAGGAGCGGGCAATATTGGATCAGTACTTGCCGGACACTTCCGCAAACTCCAGCACACTGTACTGATTGCGAACTCGCGCGGTCCGGAGACGCTTTCTCAGGTCACTCGCTCGGCCGGTGCTGTTCCTGTTGCTATCTCCGACGTGGCAACGGGGGTGGATCTTCTCGTCATCACCATCCCCATGAAGAGCGTGCCCTCGCTCCCCAAGGATGTGCTATTCGGCCTGCCCGCGACATCTCCGATCATCGACACTGGTAATTACTACCCGCTTCGCGACGGTAAAATTCCTGAGATTGAATCGGGGATGGTGGAGAGTGAGTGGACTTCCAGCGTGTTGGGGCGTCCTGTCATCAAGGCGTTTAACAACATCGTGGCGGATAGCCTGCTCCACAAGGGTCTTCCGAATGGTTCAAAGAATCGAATCGCGCTTCCGGTATCAGAGGACGACGATGAGTCAGTGCAGATCGCGATGGCACTGTTGGACAAGATGGGTTTCGATGCCATCGATGCAGGATTGCTCTGCGAGTCGTGGCGCTTCCAACCCGGCACTCCGGCATACTGCCCTGATCCCACGATCCAACAACTGCCATTATTGTTAGCAAGAGCTAAACGAGACAAGGCGCCCGTAAATCGAGATCAGGCAGCAAAGATCATGGCGAAACTGCCTCCCGATTTTTCACCTCAGGAACTCGTGCGGGTCGCCCGGCTTTCCGCTGGTCTGGATACATTCAAGCCGAGAAGCTGGATCGCGGCATTGCGCTTGGGCTTCGCGGCTCTGCGGGCTGCATAGTATCTCGTCTTCTGCCTGGAAGAATTCGATCTCTGGACCCCGCGCTTCATTCCATTAAGAACCGGTCCGCCGCGGACCGTTCGTAGATATCACCAACGCAAGCCACACATCGAAGACGCTCTCTCAATCGGAGGATGAATCATGCCGAAACTGAAGAGTCTCGCGCTCTGCGCCCTTGCCCTTCTGCCCATGGCGACGATTGCTCAGACGCAGACGCCGCCCACGGCCCAAACCGAAACAGCCAACGATCACCAGGCTGAACAGGCTGCGATCGAGCAGGTAATGAAGCAGTATCATGCCGCGATCCTCGCTCATGATGGAACCACGCTCTCCGGCTTGTTCTTGCCCGATGCTAATCTCTGGCTGAACGTTCTCACAGACTCCGCATACGCTCGGGCGCAGGCAAAGTCAGCTACCGCCCAGAAAGTCCGCGTCAGCAGCTATCGCGACTTCGCGAAGTTAGTCTCAACGACACCCAAAAGTTTCGACCCGGAACACAGCAACGTCGTGATCCACACGGATGGCACTATCGCGACTGTTTACTTCGATTTTGTTTTCAATGTCGACGGGAAGGCCAACAATCGCGGCAGCGAAACCTGGCAGCTGGTCAAAGCGGCCGATGGCTGGCGGATTGCGTCCATCATCTACTCATCAGAGCCGCCAGCGTAGCGGTAGGAACTGAGAATCGGAGACGTCATGAGACTTCGTAATCTTTGGCTGGCGGGTCTTGCGTGGCCGGAGCACACAAATTGAGCGCATAGCAAGCTAGGAGGATGAATGGCAAACGTTAAGGCAATTATTGAGCAGGCGTACTCCGCATTCAACAAGCGGGATATCGACGGTGCATTAGCACTGATGACGGAAGACGTGATCTGGCCCAAAGCTTCGGAGGGCGGCAGGGTTGTCGGAAAGGAAGAGATCCGCGCTTATTGGACTCGACAATGGGGTGAGTTCGATGGCCATGTCGAACCGCTGGCAATAACCGAGGAAGGTGGAGGCAGGATCCGAGTCAGAGTGCATCAGCTCGTCAGGAATCTTGAAGGGAATGTTCTTTCGGACAGCGAAGTTCTCCACATATTCACCGTGCACAACGGTCTCATCGCAGCCATGGACCTCGGGGATGAGGCCGATACAACGGGTCCGACTGCCGCATTCTCACATCGATCCTAACTGGCAACCCACCATGGACCTGCGGTCCAGAGATAGCTGCAGGGAACCTCTCCATTGGCCACTCTCGGGAGCGCGTGAATGACTTATATTGCCCGTCGCGAGTTCTTATCCTCACTGCTGTTCGCAGCGGTCCAAAGCATCGTGCCCGCTTCGATGCAGGGCGAGAGTGGCGTGAACTCTTCCGCTTCACGACTCGACAAACGCGACTTCGGCCCTGTGCGGAACAAGATTCTTAACGAGATTGCGCGTGGAGCAGCCACCGGGGTGGCTGTCGCTGTCGCACTCAACGGAAAGGTCGTCTGGGAAGAAGGCTTCGGATGGGCGAATCGCGAGGCGTCCATAAAGGCGACCTCTCGTACGCCGTTCAACCTGGCGTCTCTCACGAAACCCTTCACCACGACGACGCTCATGACCCTGGTTGCACACGGCAAGCTCTCTTTGGACGATCCCGCAAATAACTACCTTCCGAAAAGCAAGATCGTTGGCACGAACGGAAACGCGGATGCCGCAACAGTGCGGCGGCTAGGGGCGCACGTGAGCGGACTGCCTACGATGTTCGCAATGTTCGATCGCGATGAAGCCAATCTCGCTCCCAGTCCCGAGGCGCTCCTCACCGAATATGGAAGTCTCGCGTACCCGCCCGGGTCTTGTTTTGAATACAGCAACATTGGTTTTGCGGCGCTGAGCGCCATCGCGTCGAACCTGACGGGAGTAGAGATCGGTACCTTAATGACGCAGAGGGTCCTGACACCACTTGGCCTCGACGACAGTTTCTTCGGCACCAGTGCTGCGCGGCTTCCAACCGGTGCGGTGCGATACGATTCCTCGGGAAACCCGATCCCGGACTACATAACTGCGACGCCAGCGTCCGGAGAACTTTACGCAAGCGCTCACGACCTTGCGCGATTCGCGATGTTTAACATGAAAAATCGTGATCGAGCGCAGACCCTGGGCGCTCATTGGATCGAAGAACTTCACAAGCCGGTTTTCGTTGGCCCTTCCGGCATCGCAACCACATTCGGCTGGTTTACCCAGCATCTAAAGTCCGGCGAACAAGTCATCTTCAAAGGCGGTGGCCAGCCGGGTGTTGCGACTTCTCTCTATATGATCCCGTCGCAAAACCTTGCATGCGTGGTTTTGACCAACCGTACAGATGGAAGAGAACTATGTTCCAGCGTGTCCAACGAAATCCTCTCCACTTACTTACCTGAATGGCGTCCGCCAACAGAGACAGTTGGACCTTCGCCAGCACCCTTCGTAATCACACCCGAGTTAGGTGGCCGTTGGCGGGGAACACTGATAAACGACGGTGCGAAGATGCAGATACAACTGAAGATCGAATCCTCCGACTCGGCCACGCTGCAACTCGACGACAAACTTGCGGAAAGATCACCGAAATGCATCTAGAAGGGGTAGGGTGTACAGGAGCATCCAATGGTGAGATCGAATCCCCGGATGCAAGACGGACCGGAGCGAAGACGTTGAGCCTCAAGCTGATTCCGCACGAAGGAATGCTGGTGGGGAGGATCCTCGCAACAGACTCCAAAACTGTGATGCTGCCCTACGTTCTCGGTCTAAAGCGGGCGCACGCTTTGAACGTAGTCCTAAGAGAGAGACAAGTCTTGCTATTGTGCCCCGCCTTGACCCGGGCAAAACAAGAAACCATAACCTTAAAATCAAAATGGAGGTCGGACCCATGATCCGCATCGTTCCGTCAATCGGAAATTTCCGGGAGGATGTACGCTTCGCCGCCAGGCAGTTCCGGCGTGCACCTGCTTATGCCGTCTTCACCGTTCTGGTTCTGGCCCTGGGCATTGGCACAGTCACGGCCATGTTCACTGTCAGTTATAGCGTCCTGCTGAAACCGTTGCCTTTTCGTGCCGACCGCCAGCTATTTAAAGTCGTTGAGAGCACCGCTAAGGGCAACGAGGAATTCGGCGTCTCCTACCCCGAGCTCACCCAATGGCAGCAGGCTACAGGAGATATTGCTGATGCTGGATTTGCGTGGAGTTTTGTCAACATCCTCGATGCTCCCGCCGGCGCGGAGATGATCTCCTCGGTGGCAGCCAGTCCCAACCTTTTTACGCTGTTAGGCGTTGAGCCAATCATCGGACGCGGCTTTCTGCCAAACGAAACGAACTCCGACCATCCCAATGTAGTGTTGTTGAGTTACGACATCTGGCAGCGCAGTTTCGCAGGCGATCGCAACGTATTGGGCAAAACGGTACATATCGGCGCAACTCTGTTCACCGTCATCGGAGTCATGCCCAAACAATTCCGCTATCCCTTAGGCGACGCCCGCGCGGAGGTCTGGGTCCCGATGGAGCGCAGCACTCTGGTCCCAAAACCCGACGATCCCTATGGGTCGCCTTGGCAGCCCGATTGTCCGCCTGCACGCCGGCGTCCGCCCCCACGCCCTTGAGAGCTTGCTGGCACGTGTGCATTCGCAATTTGTGAAAAGCGACGCTCCCAACCGCGTCCGTCTGCTGCGCCTCCACGATCAGCTGGTGCGCGAGGTCCAGCCCGCGCTTCTAGCCCTCGAGATAGCGGTGGCCATCGTCTGGCTCATCGCCTGCAGCAACGTGGCTGGCCTGCTTCTGGCGCGTGTTGCGGCGCGTCGCACTGAGATCGCGGTCCGCTCTGCGCTCGGAGCCGCCAGGCGCCGCATGGTCGCGCAGTTTCTCACCGAGTCGCTCTTGCTCAGCATTGCTGCGGCGATCGGCGGGCTGGGGATTGCCGCCCTCATCCTGCGCATATTCCGCCACATGTTGGCCACCATGCTTCCCATGGCCCAGAACATTCATCTCGACTGGTCGATCTTTGCTGGCCTCGTCGTTCTCACCCTCCTCACAGCCCTCGCCTTTGGTGCCGTGCCCGCGCTACTCGCTGCATGGGCAGGCACCGAAGCAGGCTTGAGGAACAGCGGCCGCAGCCAGGCCGGTGATCGCCGCCACAACCGAGCACGCGCCGTACTCCTCGTCAGCGAAGTCGCCCTGTCCATCGCCTTGCTCACTGGCGCCGGCCTCATGATGCGCACCATGTACGCCCTGCGCCACGTTCCGCTGGGCTTCCGCACCGACCACCTCCTGGTCACCAGCCTGACCGCGCCCGGCGATCTTTATAAGGATCAGAACATCGGCACCGCGGCCTGGCAGCCCCTCCTCGATGCGGTGCGCCAACTCCCCGGCGTCAAAGACGCGGCGCTCTCCACTGTCATGCCGTTGAAGCACCCCGTCGAGTGGCTAACCATCGTTTACAAAACCAACTGGACCGAAGGCAATGTCGACGCCGTCGTCCGCGCCGCCTCTCCGGGATTGATGGATGTGCTCGGCATACGCATGCACAGCGGCCGTTTCTTCAACTTGGGCGACACCTCCGCCAGCATCCCGGTAGCAGTCGTCAATCGCATCTTTGTTGATCGATACCTCGGCGGGGGAGACGCGCTCGGCAAGCAGTTTCGATTTGGGCGAAAACCCGCCACGGCAACCGTGATCGGAGTCATTGACGATATCCACCAGGACTCCCTCACCGACGCCAGCCGGCCCGAATTCTATCTCTGCATACCGCAGATAGCGCGCGATAATCCACTCTACTTGGCGATCGTCAGCAAATACATGGAGCTTGCCATCCGCACTGAAGTTGCCCCCGGCACGATGGTTGCGCAGTTGCGTCGCCAGATCGCTGAAGTCAATTCCCATCTCGCCATCGGCGAATTTTCCACCATGTCTGAAGCCGTGGAAGACTCCATCGGTGCGCAGAAACTGGCCGCCGGAGTCGTGGGCGTTTTTGGCGGCCTCGCGCTGCTCATCACCCTCGTCGGTCTCTACGGTCTGCTCACCTACATGGTCGAACAGCGGACCCGGGAGATCGGCATTCGCATGGCCCTGGGCGCCGACCGCGCCGCCGTCATCAGTATGGTCATGCGCCAGGCCCTGCTGCTCATGGCTCTCGGGGCCGGGGCCGGAGTTTGCATCGCTCTCTGGAGCAACCGGCTGCTTCATGCCTTCCTCTACGGTGTCACCGCATCCGACCCCTGGACTATCGCCCTGGCGCCCCTCGGGCTCGTCCTCTGCGGGTTGGTCGCCGCCGCCGTCCCCGCGCGTCGCGCTGCCGGCTTGAACCCCGTCGACGCGCTCAGAGCAGAGTAAAACCGTCTAGTGCAGACTCCTGTACTGCAGCTTGTCCAAAGGTTCAAGAGGATATTGCAGTTTGCCGTCCAGGAGTCGGCAATCGCGCATATGGCTCAGTCCGCCAAACTTCTGGAACCGCCGAACCAGAATCAGGTGAACACTACTTTAACTGGATTCAGCCTTCTGCGACGAGGGAAAGAAAGTTGGGTCACTTTATGACAATCGGGGCATGCATTGCGGGCGCTACGGGTTGGGTTGGCCAGGCGCTGGTCAAAGAGATTCTCGGCTCCAACCAATTCACGTTGGCCGGTGCAATCTCCAGAAGCGCTGCGGGACAGGATATCCCCTTCACCAAGAACGAGCTCAACACCGTTGATACGTGCTGGTCGCGATTCTCGCCAAATAGGTGTCTGCCTCCGCCCATCCGCCCGACAACACACCCTTCAGAGTTGCCGCAGGCTACTCAGTACACTCACGCCAACCAGTCGTCGCGGTTCCCGAGACGTTCGACGTTTGCCAAGGGTGTTCGGATTACTCCCGGCAAGTCGCGACTGGAATCTCATAACCTACCAAGTGCGGAAGAATTGGCCTAGCCATGGGCGTTTCGAGAGTGATCCGTGGCTGAAATGGCTTGATACGTTCCCAGTTTCAATTGTTTGAAGTGATCCACCCGCGGAAGGGCTATATATAATTACCCAATTCTCTATGCCGCTTGGAGCGATTGTGCAGGACTCAATCCGTCTTGATGACCTCTATCGCATGATCTCGCACATTTACACTGAACAGAACGCCCAGAGGCCTGCATCGGCAACCTTTGCACACTTTGTTGAAGTGCGGAATCCTCACAATGCATTCAAGAAAGAAGAAGCGCGAAGGCGCTACCTTCGAGGATGCGCTCTGTAAAGCGCTCGACTGGTACTTCCCGCTCATGAGTTAATCTATCGCAAATACCCATTTACATGTCCATACTGCCGGCAGGCGCCGCATGTCGACAAAGTGTGCAAGACGGTGCGAGGAACCAAGGACACTGTTAACCACGAGGCTCTGCGGAGGAAGTATGAAGAAAACTCCCATAGGCGGCCAAAGAGCATAACAGAATGGCAGGACATGTTCGCAGCAATATACCCGCGGCAGATCGACGATTCAACACGTAGCGTTGTGGTTCTCTTTGAAGAACTGGGGGAGTTAGCTGAAGCAGTTCGAGTTTTTGAGCGCCATCCTAAGTATTTCGCTGGAGAGGCGGCTGATGTCTTTTCCTATCTGATGGGCCTTGCAACTGAGTATTCCCTCCATCGTGACGCGGACGAACAGAAGCCTTTCGACCTAGAAGGCGAGCTCCTGAGAAGATACCCGGGTATCTATGTTCAATGCGGTTACCAAGTCTGCGTCTGCCCCCTTGTTCCGGATTCGACGGTCGGACGTATGGCTAAGGAACTCGACATCGGCGACATCGGCTCATTTTTTGCAGCGGATTTTGAAGCAACGAGACCGCAGTCTATTGAAGTTTCCGAAAGAGTCTTGGCCAGACTCGGCGGATATGCCGCTCTTTCTAATGCTTTCCCGTTCGATCGAGGCGAAGCAAACCGAGGCCTAATTCTGTTCTGTCTTGATCTGGCTGATCGAGTTGGGAATCCCGAAATCGCCGCAAGGCTGCGCAGTGCCGCGCTAAAAGCGGGGTCAGCAAGCACGTACGCCGGCAGCCCAAAACAACAATTAGTCCTCGATGAGATCCTTAAGCCTGTCCAGAGTGTGATCGACGAGAACAAGCCACAGATTGCTAATGCACTTGGTATCGCAAGCTCCTCCCTGCCACCTACGGTCTCTACGCTAGTAATCAATCACATCTCTAATAGCGTTATAGCTCAAGGTGCAGGGTCGACTGCGGTGGGCGGTGATTCTCATCGGGTTGTAGGCACACAGTCAACGCCTGGAAACCGCGCAGAGCTGGCCAACCTGCTCATAAACCTCAGGGAGGAAATCGAGCGCTCCTCTGAGACCCCGGAGAGCCGGATTGCAGTTGAAGAGGTGAACGGCGCGTTAGCGGCTGCGAAGTCTGGTGATGAGCCGGTTGTCATGTCGCGCCTGAAAAATGCGGGCAAAGTGGCCTATGACGTGGCTGTGGCACTGGGTCCGGTATGTTGATTGAGGTGATCAAAAAGGCAAACGGAATGTAATTAACTGTGGAAGCTCCCACGCTGCTCCCCGACACAGAACGCGCAAAGATTCGACCATTTATGCTCGGACCGGAGATTACTCCCGACACGTCGGCAAGGCTCCGCCGAAACGGCTTGCGCGCAATCGCCACCTACAATCCTTGTTATCTCTCTTCTCTGGATTGCAAACTCTGCGAAGTGATCAGAGATTCAGGCGTATCTTTGAAGAGGGCCTCGAATGCCGTTCGGCCACCATGGTGAGACACGCGTTGCCGAAGAGTCGGGGGACGGGCCGCTTCTTCTAGCTGCCTGCGCACCTGTTCGGCAGGCACAACGACCACCCTGTCCTTTAGTGCGCCCCCCAAAGCGATTGCCGGCCTGATAACGTCCGGTTCTTTGCGGATCATTTCCTTAGCTCTGCGGACGCGCTGGATAGGCGCAGTGGAGCTCGGAAGTGGAAGCAGACATTCACCGATTGCTTTGGGAGAAATGTCTGCGGCCGCAGAGACCTGCACCTCCTCATCTAGAGCGGTCTCGGGATGGACAACCTCGGAAAGGGGGACCACAGACTTCAATCTCCGCCGCTGGGTGTTGCTTTTGAATTCTTGCCGTTTGGGTCGGGATTTCGGCTTGCGGGCCGGCGTTTTACTATGCGACGGAGAGGCCTTCACGCCGAGCGTCACTCTCTTGCGCCCGCGGGCCGAGCGCTTGAGCCGCACCTCTTCAACAGGGCCAGAAAGGAGATCACGGGCAGCACGTAAGAGGGATAGGTAGGAATCAATCTCGCTGACAATCTCGGCTATGGACATCAACTCCATTCTAGTCCGCTGGCCTCACTACACATCATGTGCTCGTTCCCCAAGAACGGAGTTGTCGATCACATCGGGTCATGAACTGTCCAGTAGTCCGATGTCCATGCTCCGGCACACCTCTTGCACACCACACCGCGCCGCCACAGCCACGCCAAGCGCTATATATCGGTGGATCTGCGGATGGCCAGTCAGTCTGCCGGGCCGAGTCTCACGGCTCAGTAAAATGGTCGACTTGGTCTAGCCGGTCGCCGAGAAATCCATCAATATAGAGCGGTCCCACGGTCGAAATATGTCCGACCCGAGTGTACGGCTGTTCCGTTCCTCGACAAACGCTGGCGAGGGTAGCGGGACTATGCTGAAAAAAACGGATTCGGTGATGTACTTTCGGCTCTGCTAGCAAAGCGCGGCCGATGCCTCGGGAAGGGACCATGATCAACCGCTTCAGACTCCTGCGCAATATAGGTCAGTTCGATAACGTCACTGCGACCGCGTACGGTTTCCAACGCCTAACCCTCCTCTACGCGGAGAACGGACGAGGCAAAACCACCCTATCCGCACTTTTCCGCTCCTTTGCGCAGAATCGCCCGGATCTTATCTCGGAGCGACGCCGACTCGCTGCAGCCCACCGGCCGGAAGCGATCATCGACTGTACCGGAGGGCCGCAACCGGCGATGTTCCAGAATGGTGCGTGGAACCGGGACCTGCCGAACCTGGCGGTTTTCGACGATGCGTTCGTCGATGAGAACGTCTGCTCCGGACTCTCGGGGGAGGCCGAGCATCGCCAAAATCTGCATGAGTTAATCATCGGTGCGCATGGAGTCGCCCTTAATCAGCAGCTTCAGACCTTTGTCACTCAGATAGAGGCGCACAACGCCGAACTTCGTACCCGCGCGTCCGCAGTACCCGTCGGCGCGATGGGGGCATGACCATCGACGCGTTCTGTGCACTGCAGCCACGGCCAACCATCGACGCGGAAATACAGGAGGCAGAGCGTGCGCTGCAGGCCGCACGCGAACAGACGCCGATCCGGGAGGCACATCCGTTTGACGCTATTGCACTGCCGGCGTTCGACACTGCAGCCATCGAGCAGCTGCTCGCGCGGGATCTTCCAGGCCTTGATATGGCGGCAGTGGCACGCGTGCAGGAGCATCTATCTCGAATGCCGGCGGGCAGCGAAGCATGGGTCGCAGACGGCATGACGCGGATTCCGACTGGCGGTCAAGATTGTCCGTTCTGTGCGCAAGATATGGCCGCATCGCCGGTTCTGACGCATTACCGGGCATTTTTCAGCGCAGAATACCGGACCCTTAAAGAGGGTATTAGCCGTCTGGCTGGAGGAATCAATGAAACGCATTCGGACAACGGCCCAATCGCTTTTGAGCGCGCCTTGCGCACCGCGAGCGAGCGGCGAGCATTTTGGGTTCGGTTTGCCGATATGCCGGAAATTACGTTGGACAGCGCGGCCGTCAGCGAAGAGTGGCGACTAGCCCGGCAACTCATCGCAACGGCCTTGGCTAGAAAGGCAGCAACTCCGCTGGATCGCATGGAACTGTCCCCGGAGATCAGAGCCGCGATTGCTGCCTTCGATGAACACCGCACACGTGCGGCCGAGCTGAGCGGCCAGTTGCTCGCGGCGAATCGCGCCATCCACGTGATCAAGGAACAGGCGGCCGCAGGAAACGTAGCCGCCCGCCAAGCGGACCTTGTTCGTCTTCAGGCGACCAAAGCGCGCCAAGACCCAGCCGTGTCACCACTTTGCGATGCATATTCAGCCGAGAAGGCGGCGAAGACGGCAACGGAGCAGCGGCGCGATCAGGCCCGCCAATCATTGGAACAGTACCGTCGCAACGTTTTTCCGAATTATCAGAATGCCATCAACCAGTACCTTGCGCGTTTCAATGCCGGTTTCAGGTTGGAGCAGATTCACCCGGCAAACACGCGTGGCGGCTCCGCATGTTCGTACAGTCTTCGCATCAATAACGTCGTTGTTCCGGTGACGGCCGATGCCGTACCCGGACAACACGCATTCAGCAACACCCTCAGTTCCGGCGACCGCAACACTCTGGCGCTTGCATTCTTTTTCGCCTGCCTCGACCAGGACCCGAATCTCGCGGGAAAGGTCATCGTCATCGACGACCCGGTATCGAGCCTTGATGACAACCGATCGCTTACAACCGTGCAGGAGATTCGTCGGTTGTTGCCGCGCGTTGCCCAAGTCATCATCCTTTCGCACAGCAAGCCGTTCCTATGCCAGACATGGGAGAGCTCGGACCCGACACAACGCGCCGCCCTTCATGTACGCCGCGACGGCCCGACCAGTTCGACGATCGACGCCTGGAACGTGGACACGGACCTTGTAACCGAATACGACCGGCGGCACGAAAAGCTGCGCAACTATCTGCAGAACGGAGCAGCAGGAAGCTTGCGAGACATCGCCGTGGATATTCGGCCTACTCTGGAGTATTTCTGCCGAGTCGCTTATCCGGCCAACTATCCGCCCGGAGATCTCCTCGGCAACTTCCGCGACCGGTGTCAGACCCGGCTTAACCAAGGGAATTTGGTAATGTCAGCGACGGACGTGCAAGAACTTCGTGATCTCACGGACTACGGGAATCGCTTTCATCACGATTCCAACCCGCAGGGCTACCTCACCGTTGTGGTGACCGACGCGGAGCTGCAAGGCTTTGTTCAGCGAACACTCGCCTTCTGCAGCAGACGTGAGAAGAGGGGCTCAACTTAGATCGGGTTACGGAAGGCTCGGCCCCTCGTGCTTGATCGACGAAATCTCGGTACACATATGCATAGGGTCAGGGACCAACTCAAGCCCCCCTCAAATCGGATAAGCGTAAACAATTGTGGTTGAGAGTTGTTTCCCGCTTTCCCCGCCTGCAAGTTTCTTAGTCTCGGGCGAGACAACACGAGACATGTTCCGTAACAGGATGAGGTGGAATTCGGCACATCTTGTTCAGAGTCCGCTTTGTTGGGCGATCTGCGAATGGGAGAATGACTCAGGGTTCAGCTGCCGATCACAACGACCACGGCAGGCTAATGCGTGACCGATTAGCGATCAACCGCCGGTCGCCGGTCAACCAGTAAGGGAAAAATGTGGACCGCCAGGGACCAACCAGTCTTGCTTTTGCGAGGGTTCTGCCCGGTCACATATACTTTGGACGAGACATCTGAAGAGAAAGGAAAATTGTTCCTGACCAGTTTGGCCACAAACTCCTGTGTTGTCGGGATTTAGAAACCGCGGACACGAGATTTTGGCAAGACACGAAATATTGGCCGTGCCGGACATGAGATTTAGGCACAGGACATGAAATATTGGCAGTGAACAAGGAGCAAAACAACATGGCAAGAAGCGTCAACAAAGTCACACTTCTGGGCAACGTCGGCAAGGACCCGGAGATGCGTTCGACCGCAGGCGGCACAACCGTGGCCAACTTCACCCTCGCCACCAGCGACCGCCAGAAGGATCAGCAGGGCAACTGGCAGGAACGCACCGAGTGGCACAATCTGGTCGCCTTCACCCGTACTGCCGAAATCGTCCGCGACTATGTGAAGAAGGGCTCGAAGCTCTACATCGAGGGCAAAATCCAGACTCGCAGCTGGGATGACAAAGAGTCAGGCCAGAAGCGCTATCGCACCGAAATTATCGTCAATGAGCTTGTGCTGCTTTCCGGCCGCGAAGAAGGGTCAGGAGCCGCTGCATCAAGCCGATCAGCCAGTTCGAGCAGTTCAACGGCCAGCTTCGATCAGCGTCCGCCTGCCGGACACGACGATATCGCGCAGCAGGCCGAAATCTCCGACGACGACATACCCTTCTGAGATGTACAGTGAACGAGGCATCACGAAGCGCGCTGTGTGTTTCAACCTCCTCACCAACTTTTCTTAATCAGCGTGTCAAATGCGACACCGCCGTTTGGATCGCGTGTCGCGCTCAAGGCTACCCGCGGTGAAACCTGGTACTGGCCCTGGATCGTCTGCCCCTGGGTCGATGCCACGTTCGTCGAAAATGTGACAAACAGATTTCCGGTTACGCGTTGTTGGATTGTGATATTCGCTCCCGGCGGCCCCTGATTGCTGCTCCCTGCCAATACCGGATTGATGGAAAGCTGGGAGATTCCGGCGATTCTGGATAGACGGCTGGTCACCTGGCTTGAAACTTGCGATGCCACCAGGGACTCGGCAGCCTGATTTGCCGGTGTCGCGGTAGCGGCGTTCGCTTCAGTCGTTTGTCCGAATGCAAGCAGACTGATGATATCGGCGGAAGGCAGCGCGGGGTCGGAATTATACTCCGTACGCATTTGATCCACGGGCCCGTTGAAGCGAAGGTTGATACTGTACTGCTGGATCGTCGTATTCAAATTCAGATTCACCACCGGCTCCGTTTCCGTGGGGTTCACAAACTGGATTGTGCCCCCGTTCAGCAAGAACCGGTCGCCATTTAGAATGATGTCTCCTCCGTTGAGATCCACTCGGCCGAGCACCACCGGATCGGCCACCGTGCCGCGCACCTGCAGATTTGCCGTACCATCGACACTCAACGCCCTGCTCGTCAGGCTCACGTTGTTTGTAGAGCGCACCGCCAGATTGAGCCGAATGTTCTGCGTGAGTCCCCTCGAAGGCGGCGCGGCCACTCCACCTGAGAAATTGTTGATGAAGCTGGTCAAGTCGAAAGCCGGCGTCAACGATAGATCGGATAAATTAACTGAGCCGCCAAGCACCGCATTCTCAGCTGAACCCGAGAGCCGCAGGTTCGCATCGATGCTTTCGCGCAGGCCATCGGGATAAAGCATTCGAACACCCTTGGCAGCCAGGCCCAGGTCGAATTCGATTCCCCGGCTGTAAGCCACCCCGCCCTGCGCCGTCACTGTTCCTCCGCCGACCATTCCCTGGAAAGTGCGGATGTTGATGCGGTCTCGTGTCAGCGTCAGCGACCCATTGCCGTGTAATAAACCAACGGGCAATCCCGCGGATGCGATGCTCGCATCCACTATTCCAATCTGCCCGCCCAGGTCCGTTAGATTTTGCGAGTTAATGTTGAAGCGCAATTCACCGGAGCTTCTGATATCCGGATCGAACAGTTGCGCGAGCTTCAGATTGACCGTTCCCAAAAGGACAATTGACCTCGGGCCACTGCCGGTCACAGGAATCGAACCTTCGAATTGCAGATTGGTATCCGTTCCTTGAATCGAGGAGCGCTGAAGAGTGAAGACTCCGTTCCGGTAGTCCGCCACAATCGGAGACGCCGCAGCCAGTTGCACCGTATTCCCGTAGGCCATCTTGAGAACCGGCAACGTTACATGGCCCTCGAGCAATTGTTTCCTCTTGAGCGGACCGTGGAGTGTCGCATGGATTTCGGTTTGCCCCGAAAGATTTGTAATCTGAGGCGCGTAGACCGCAAGCAGCGGTTCAAGCGGGATCGACTGCGTGTCCACGCTGGCGTCAATCAAATAGTCCCCGGTCAGCTGCACCTTCGCTTTCGCATCGATCGACGTGTTCACCGCCGAAGATTGCAGCGTCGCATCCGCCACATGGTTCGCTACGTTCATGCGCAAATTGATTCCAGTTACCGTTTGCCCTTGAATAGCCAGTTTCGGTATCTGCAGCGTGCCATCGAGTTGCGGATTACTGAACGATCCGCTCCCTTTCACAGTGGCTGCCGCTACGCCCGACACATCGATCCGCTTTGCGCTGATCGCCTGGAGCTTACTTAGCTCAACCCCTCTGGCAGCCAGTTCGGCGGTAAAGGTCTTCGCCTTCGGCTGCACGCTCACCTTCGCTCGTATATTCCCCGCCAGCAAGGTGACCGACACGTTTCCGTGCACTTCATCTCCGGCTCCTGAAAAGGCAAGCTCTGCCGACTGGACCGGCTGTTCATATGCCGTCACATTGATCAGTTTCACATCGCCGCTTCCCGTCGGACTCATCTCGTTGCCGTGCAGATCGACGCTGGCGCTCAATGCGCCGGTAATCGGGAAACTCTGATGAGCGAGTTTCTCGATATCCGCGATGTTCAGTTGCGATGCGTTGAGCTGAATCTTGATCGGGCTGGTATTGGTGAAAGACCAATTCGCCAGGCCGGTACTCGCGCTGAATGAAACGCGCCCACGAGATTCGGAAACAAGATCCGCATGCTGCAAGCTCGCCTGCGACGGGCTCAAATCCACATCCGTTCGCAACATCTTCCACTCGGTTCCGTTGTATCTAAGATTTTGCGCAGTCAGTTGACCCACCAGGTGCGGCGTGGCCGTCGAGCCCTGCACCGTTCCTTGAAATGTTGCAGTGCCGCCCAGACCCAACGCGCCTGGCGCACCATTGGACGAAGGTGAGCGGAAAACATCGGTGATCGTTTCGATCTCGCGTAAATCGTTAGCCTGCAGGTTCAGTTTCACTTGCGAATGCGAGCTGACGATACCGTTCATTGTCAGGTTGGTTTGCGTTGTCCGCAAATAGCTATTGTCCAACTCAATTTCATGCCCCTTGGCGCGATACGTCGCGTGAATTGCACTCTCAACAGGAATGCTGCCCGGTGTCTCGCCCCCATTGCCCGCTTTTGCCGACTCAGCGGCGGAAGCCTCCTCATAGTTAGCTCGTCTGCGTTGCGCCTGGGCCTGAATCATAGCGTCCGTATGCGCCACAAGATCATCCAACGTGGCGCTCCATGAGGCGGTGGCCTTCGCATTCAACCGCCCTTGTAGCGCAACTTCGTGGGGAGCCGCCGAGCGTCGCGTGGACCCCATAAGCTGCTCGAGAGAAATTCCGCGGACCTCGGCAGCCAGGTCGGAGTGCGACTTGCCCCCGATATTCTTCATGCTTCCCTGCGCCGCCAGTTCCCCCCCAAGAAGCCTGGCGCGCAGGTCGCGCACCGTAGCCTCGCCATTCACAAGCGAATAGTGCGCCGCCACGTCGCTCACCTCAGCACGCATCGCAGGTGTCGTCACTTCGAGGCGACGGCTGGCCAGATCGCCATCAATCATGATCGATTCAAGCGCCGAGCGATTTGCAACCTGCTCGTACTCGACAGAGCCGGAAGTATGCATCATCCCCGTCGGCAGATATCGCTCATGAAGGACGTCCGCAACCTGCTTGCCGTCGATTGTCATGTCGTAGTGGCCTTGAACGTCCGGCTGATTGTAATTCTGCAATTTTGCGGCAAGCGCGATCTGCGAGTCACCAAACGTGATCTTGCTCTGTGTAATGTCGAGCGCATGCGGCGTCGCTTCAAATTGCGCCTCAAAGTTGTGGGCGACCGGTTGAAACGCGCCGTAGACCAGTCGTCCATCTGTATATCCCAGCTTTCCGGAATATCTCTGCAGCAAAGAATTGAACGATGCCTGAATCTCAAGATCATGCAAGTCAGCCGCCAGGTTGGTGGGCCGGTCGTTATAGGAGATTTCTCCCCTATCAAGCAATGCATGCCGTACGCCGAGATCGAACACGCTTGTATGACTGTTGCTCTGACCTCCGCCCTGCAGTGAAGGAATATTCGATACGCCATGGGCATCGACAAATACATGCGCAACAGGTCGGTCGATGCGTAGGTTATCGAGATACCAGGCTCTGTGCAGAATAGACACGATGCGCACTCCGGCTTCAACGTGATCGACCTGCAGCAGCGGCGGATTTGAATACGGATTTGCCCCATCCACGGTAACGCCATAGAGATCCACGCTCAGCGTGCCTAGATGTAACGCAAAGTCTTTCAGGTTCACCCTCACGCCCAGGCTCGCGCTGGCCTTCGCTTCTGCAGTGCGAAGAAGATAACGGTGGAATTGTCGATTGTTGAGCAGGATCGCGATTGTCAAGACAACCACCAACGCCACTGCGACGAATCCGATTCCAATCCATGCAGCCACTCTAACCCATACTCTCCGCCGATGTGGATGGGGCGAGCCGCCGGGCTCAACAGGTGTATTCATCAAACCCTCTCAGAACGCTTGCCCGATGCTGACAAAGTATTGTGTTGCATTCACGCCCGGAATCGGATTGAGATTGCGCCCGATATCCAGCCGAATCGGACCGACCGGCGTTGCATAGCGAAGCCCCAGGCCTGCATTGTTGCTGTAAAGCGAAACAAAATCGTGAAACCCCACACTGGGAAACACGTTGCCGCCATCGTAGAAAGGCACAATACTCAGGCCTTTCTTGAGCGATAGAGGAATGCGCGCTTCAGAGTTGATAATGAGCAATTCGTTGCCGCCGCTGGGGACCTGGATGAAGCTGCAAGCGCTGCTCGACCCGCTGCTGCATGCTTGAACCTGGCGCTGCGGTCCGGCTCCGTCCAGAGGAAAACCGCGCAGAGAATCGCCGCCCCCCGTAAAAAACTCCTCGCTGAGCGGCACGCGGCTGTTGGCGAAGGGTTGCGCCAATCCAATGCGAAGGCTATTGGCCCATACAATCTTATGAGAGCCCTGCTTATAGAACGCAGCCTGACCCGTGAGCTTCGCAAAATCGACACTCGACCCGATCTTGGTTGAGTTGAAGTTAACCTCCAGCGATTGCAGCACCCCTTTATGTTCGTCTAACGGATTGTCGCGCGTATCGCGCGTGATATTCGCTGCCAACGTCGAAAGGCGTACATGTTGATCCGCAGAAGGTACCAGCGCCGGAATGAGAATGCGGGTCAGGTCTGTCTGGCTGAAGCTGTAACGAAGAAAAAGCGTGTCCTTCTGCGCCCGGTCAAGGCTGCGTTGAAACTGATAGCTGGCAATCTCCTGTTGTGATGAAAAGATTGGATTCTCTTCATTGTGCTCGGCGGAAAACGAGGTCGTAGATTTCCAGGGCGTCCATCGAAACTCCGGAACGATATAGTAGGCCGCTCCTCGCTGGTCAAGGCGCCCGGCAAACCCTGTGAACGAAATTGAATTGCCTTTGCCTCCCAGATTATTGCGCGTGTATTGAAAAGTTCCTCGCGGTCCATAAAAGGTCTTTTGGCTGGTGGTAAAGTTCGATGGCAGTCCAACCGGAGGCAGATTGGGAATGGCAACCGTTCCGGACGGCACGCTGCCGCCTCGATTGATCACTTCGAAGCCGAAGCCGTACGTCATCTGGTTTCTCTGCGCCTCATGCACCTTCACCAGTACATCTTCTGTGGTCTGCGTTGTGATCTGCCGTTTCGGGTCGACCTCTGCCCAATCGAAAACGCCGGTGTGGTCGTAGAGCTTGCTCCCGGCCAGAAGCAATTGCGTTTCCGTGAGCGCATGTTCCGGCTTGATCGAGGAAACATCCATATCGATGAGCCGCTGCTGTGTGCGCACCCTTCCCAGGGTCACGATCTGTCCCGCAAATACCTTCGGACCTTCATCGATGTGGTAAACAACTTGGATACGATGAGGATCGGTTTTCGAGACCTCGGTTGCAGTTTCGCGGAAGCTTGATATGAGGTATCCGGCCTGCAGATAGTGTGCGACGATATTGGCGCGGTCGGCAGCGACCAGTGCTTGCGAATAAGGCTTGCCCGGCGCAAGCTTCAGGCCTCCCGGTGCGAATTGCGATTCGGGAAATGTGTTCGCGCCCTCAATCTTGAGCGAATCCACAATGTCGCGCGGGCCCTCAGTCACGCGAAACGTGACCGTGATGTTCCCTCCGCTTCTTGCAACGTCGGCTGCAATACCCGAGCTACTGAAGCCCTGAGACTCATATACCGCTGTGAGATTCTTGACGCTTGAGCGCAGAAGCTCATCGCTGAATTTTCCATGAGAGAGCAGGTGTTTCTTCTCGATCTTGATGTGTGGAGCGAGTTCGGAACTCGGCAGGAGATGGTTTCCAGCGATCTTGATCTCCTCGACGCTGTGCTTCTTTCCCTTTGCAATCTCATAAACAATGGTGGTGCTCGCATTCTCTTTTTTAGAATGTGCCTGCACGCTCACGTCGAAGTATCCCTTCGACTTGAAATAGGATTCAAGTGCGCCGCGGCCTTCTTGCACTGATTCCTCGTCCACGCCGACACCTTGATATACGGGCAGCAACGATTTGCGCGTCCAACTCCAAAGATGAGCGCCCTCAACTACGACGTGCGTCGCGGGCCCCGGATTGATATTGAACTGCACATCCGCCCGATCTGTTTGCGAGTCATAGTCGGCTCCTGCCAGCTTGACGTCGGCTCCCAACCGCCCTTCCTTCTGCAACTCGGCCTGAAGGTATTTCGCAGCCCTTGAGAGTGTGGAGTAGTGATAGGCGCGTCCCGGGCGAATCGCGACGCCCCGCAGACGGGCCCACCGGGTTTGCAGGCTGTGCGCGAGCTTTGTCGATTGCTGCGGCGTGGGCCCCTCCACCTTGATCTCGCCGAATTTCGCCTTGCGGTTCAACGTGGTGTCGAACTCAATGTTGGCAATCTCATTCGCAGGGTCTACATGAACCGCCGATTTCACCTCCACCTGAAAATAGCCTTGCTGTCGAAAAAAAGTGACGAGGTTCTGCCGATCCCGCTCTACATCGTCTGCGTTGAATGGCGTTTGCGGAGCATAGTTGGCGACTTGAATCAACCTCGCATAAGGGAATTGCCCTGATCCGGGAAACTGAAACATCCCAAAATACAACGCAGGCTCCAACACCAGCACCACGCGCACACCGCTGGCCTCTGCCTCTACGTCAACCCGTACATCCGCGAACTTTCCCGCCGCTTTCAATGCGGCTGCGGTCTGATCGACCTTTTCCTTTGAAAAGGGCTGGCCTGCCTTTTGCGCGAAGAGAGATGCGAACTGTGTGGATTTCAACTCTGGGCGGCCGGCAATCTCGACCGCTGTGACATTTTGCCCCTCATACGCCGAAAGCAGTTGGGCTGCACCAGGCGGAGTTTTCGGAATCTGACTGGATGCCGGTTGTGCATTCTGTGCGTAAGCATGCGGGTCGATGACCCAAAGGAGGCAAACACAAATCAAGCTCCGCAGCAGGCAACCGGCTGGGCGCTTGTTCTGAAAACGCCGGTGAGAACTGCTGAAGTTGTCGAACACACACCTCACCTGTACGTTTTGATGCGAGGCAAACGAGGTTGGTTTGATGGTCGGGATCGGAACAGGTCACCGCACGCGGAACGGATGCAGCATCGATCGTCGGCGTGCGAGGCGAATCCCCTATGCCAGACCTTGCATCCATTACCACAGCAAGTCCTGTTTGTTTGGGAGCAATTTCAGTAGTTGAGGATCACTATTACCGGGCTGCATCTCATACGCGATCGCACCATCAAGGCGCATGAAGCGGGCGTTGGAGCCCTGGAACGTCCCTTGGTTTTCTACGACCTGTGGGATTTGCATGGCGTGCCCCTACGTATGTTGGCCAGGCGGACCTGGAAATCTCTGTTTGCCGACCGAGTGCCGGGGCATGCCGCTGAACTCGGCTTCTACTTCTTCTTCGCCGTATTTCCCGCCCTTTTTTGCGCCAGTTCCCTTCTTGGCTTGGCCGCTCATTCCGCTGACCAGTTCTTTGCGAGACTTCTGGATTATCTGGCGTTGGTTATTCCAAAACCTGCTCTCGGAACTGTCCTTCATACCTTTGTCCAGATCACCGCGAACGCCACCACCGGAAAAGTCACGTTTGGCTTCGTTGGCGCACTCTGGTCGGCTTCGGTCGGAATCGCGGCCATCCAGGACACGCTGAACGTCGTCTACAAAATCCGCGACTCACGCTCCTACTTCCAAGCCCGCTTCTATGCCATCGCCCTCACCATCATTCTTTTCGTGGTCGTAACGCTCATCCTGGCTTGTCTTTTCGGCGCCACCTTTGTTGCCGCCGTGGCCCACCGGGACATCCGGGTTCCTCTTCTCGCTCAAGCTGCCGCAGTTGGGGCAAGAATCATCGGCTGGTTTCTAGCCACTGTCCTGCTTGCCCTTTCATTCGCCCTCATCTATCACTGTGCCCCGGACACCAAAGATCGTCGCTTTCAACTCATTACCCCCGGCACCGCCTTTGGCATTCTCGGATGGCTGGTTGCGTCCCTTGGGCTTCGCATTTACCTCCACTACTTCGATACGTTTCCTGTGACCTATGGCTCGCTTGGCGCGGTCATCATCCTGCTCACGTGGTTCTACATCACTGGCCTCATGATTCTGCTCGGCGCCGAGATCAATAGCGGCATTGAAGCCGCAACAGAGGAAACGCGCAGCGCGGACTCCCCGGTTTCCACGACTGAAATGCAAACGCGGATGAATGACTCACAAAAATCCATCGAAGGACCGTGACCGGTCTTGCATCCGCGTTCAATGCCATCTTCTGCCGCCCCCTCTTCCGAATGAAAGGTTTTTCACCGAATGAAAGATCCCTCTACACACATCCCCGCACGCTCGCCTATACTGTTGGCGGGTCGGGCGACTTCTCCACGCATGGCGCTCGCATTGAACCGGCATCGAGGACGCGCTAACTTCAGGATTTGCGACGTTCACCACCATTTCATCAACTGCGAGTTCGCTCGAAGTATTAGATTCCAATCGCCATTCTGCAGGCGATAAGCCGTTTCCGCTGCACCGCCAGTCAAGGAGGAAGGCATGTCAGGTAATCAGCCACCCAAAAAACTTCCAGACGCTTCGTCTCCCGCTTCTCCCCCTGCCGGGATTACCCGTCGTGGCTTTCTCAAAGGCGCGGGCATCACCGCTGCAGGAACAGCGCTGATCGACGGCGTGCAAGGGTTTTCTCGTGATGCTGCAGCCGCATCACCCAGCGGCATAAAGGAGTACGGCCCTGAGCCGTTTCGCGTCACATTGCAGGTCAATGGCAAGGACCGCGCGCTCGAAATCGAGCCGCGCACCACGTTGGCGGACGCCTTGCGCATCCAGCTCAACATGACCGGCACAAAAATAAGCTGCGACCGCGGGGTCTGTTCCAGTTGCACGGTCTGGCTCGACAAAATGCCTGTGAATAGCTGCATGACACTGGCGATCGACGCAGTCGGCCATCAGATCACGACCATCGAAGGCCTTTCTACAGACGAGGAATTGCATCCCGTTCAGGCTGCCTTCGTTCGCCACGATGCCATGCAATGCGGCTTCTGTACGCCCGGGATGGTCATGAGCTGTGCCGCGCTGATTGAGAAAAATCCTCATCCCACCGAAGCCGACGTTCGCTACGCAGTGAGCGGTAATCTTTGCCGCTGCGGAACCTATCCCAAGATATTTGCCGCGACGCTCGACGTGGCCGGCCAGAAGGCATAGGAGAAAAACACATGGCGACCGAAATCTTGCACAACATTCCCGATGCCGTTCTGAGCGCCGCAGCCGATTCAGCTGCGCCCGCGACGAAAACCGTCAGTGTGCCGATCGGCGTCCCCGGCTACACCCTGCATGAAGAGCAGCGCACGATTCCTGCCTCAGAGCCGCCTGTTCTGCCCGTGAACAAGGACCTCGAATTCATTGGCAAGTCGCCGGAGCGCTGGGATGGCCATGCCAAGGTGACGGGGCGCGCTCGTTACACCTTCGACGTGCAGTTGCCCGGCATGCTCTACGCCTGCTTTGTGAATGCCTCGGTGCCGCACGCAAAGGTTCTGTCCATCGATACCTCCGCCGCCGAAAGCCATCCTGGCGTGAAGGGTGTGCACGTCATCGAGTCGCTGCTCGGCGCTGCGGTGCTGCGCGACCCCAATCTGGAACGCGTGAAATATCCCATCGTCCGTTTCGCCGGCCAGCCGGTGGCCGCAGTGGCTGCCACCACGCCCCAGGCTGCCGAAGAGGCTGCCGCCAAGGTCAAGGTAACGTACGAACCTCTTCCTTTTGTCGTGGATGAAAACACCGCCCGCGAGCCCAACGCGCCTCTTGTCTTTCCCGGCGCTGCTGACGAGGCAGGCACCGCAGGCGGCGGTGGAAGTGAAGGCGCCACACCCCAGACAGGCAACGTTCATGGACCTTCGGTGCGCAAACAGGGCGATGTCGAGCAGGGATTCAAAGATGCCGATGTGGTTGTGGATGCCCGTTACATCACGCAGGTGCAGACGCACTCCGCGCTTGAAACCCATGGGGTAGTCGCTGACTGGAAGCCCGAGTTGCTCACGGTCTACGCATCCACCCAGGGAACCGCCAGCGTGCGCGAAGAGTTTGCCGGTTTCTTCCATCTTCCCAAATCCAAGGTGCGCGTCATTACCGAATACATGGGGGGTGGATTTGGCGCGAAATTTGGCGCGGGCAATCCCGGTGTGGTCGCCGCTTCACTCTCCCGCAAAACGGGAGCGCCGGTTCGCCTGATGCTCGAACGCGAAGAGGAGCATCTCTCCGTCGGCAACCGTCCCAGCTCCGATCAGCGCCTCCGCATCGGCGCGAAGAAAGACGGCACCATCACCGCAATTCAACTCATCAGCTTCGGCACTGCGGGCTGCGGAACCGGCGCTGGATGCGCCGGACCGGCGGCCAACCTCTACAAGTGGGCCACGCTGCACACCGAGGAGAACGACGTCTTCATCAACGCCGGTCCCGCTGCCGCATTTCGCGCCCCTGGCCATCCTCAGGGAGCATTCGCTTTGGAGCAGTCCATCGACGAGCTCGCTGAGCGCCTCAACATGGACCTTCTCGATCTGCGCGACCGCATCGACGAGAACCCCGTGCGGCGCGTACAACGCCAGATCATCCGCGAAAGTGCCCTCTGGAAGACGCGCAATCCCCGCGCCAACGCCGATCCCGGGCCCATCAAGCGTGGCATCGGTCTCTCGCAATCCGTCTGGTACCGCCACCTTAGCATGGAGTCCGCCGCCGAGGTGCGCGTTCACAAGGATGGCTCGGTTGAAGTCCTCTCTGCCGTGCAGGACATCGGCAGCGGCATCAAGACGGTCCTCGCGCAAATTCTCGCAGAACAGTTCGGCGTCCCGCCTGCCAAGGTCTCCGTGAAAATCGGCGACACCAATTACCCCGTCGGCCCCAACTCCGGCGGCAGCGTCACTACTGCGTCTCTCACTCCTGCGGTGCGCGACGCCGCCTGGCAGGCTTCGCGGAAATTCCTCGCGGGCATTGCTCCCGCTCTCGGCACTTCTCCTTCCGATCTCACTTTGAAGGGCGGCATGGTGAGTAGTAACTCCGGCAAATTCGAGCCCATTCCCTTCCGCACCGCAGCGGGCAAAATGAATACCGAAGAGGTTTCCGCGCAGGCGCGGCGCATCCCCGATTACGCTCCGAAAAAAGTCGACACCTATGGAGGTGTCGATATTGCCGAGGTCGCCGTCGACACTGAAACCGGTCGCATCCATGTGAAACGCGTCCTTGCCGTCCACGATTGCGGCCGCCCCATCAACCCCAACCAGGTCATGAGCCAGATCAATGGCGGCGTCATCCAAGGCATTTCCTACACGCTCTTCGAGCACCGCCTTCTCGATCCCAACTACGGCATCATGGTCAACGCCAACCTGGACAAGTACAAGATCGCCGGCTCCTACGAGATCCCTGAGATCGAGGTCATTTTGACCGAGTCCTACATCGGCCAAAGCTCAACGGACGCATCCGGTATCGGCGAAGCTGCCGGCATCATCTCCGCCGGAGCCGCCATTGGCAACGCTGTCTACAACGCCACTGGCGTCCGCATCCGCCAACTGCCCATGACGCCCGCCGTGGTGCTCGAAGCTCTCAACCAGCCCCAGCCTATGATGGAGGCCGCTCTATGAATTCCTTCGCTCTCGCAGATTGCTCTACCGTCGAGGCCGCGCTTTCTCAACTGAAAGACGGTGCAGTCGTCAAAGCCGGCGGCGTCGATCTCCTCGACCGCCTCAAGAACGGCACCGATACGCCCGCGCGCCTCGTCAACATCCGCAACATTTCTGAATTGCGCGGAATTCAAACCAACCCCGACGGCCTCACCATCGGCGCCCTCACCACGCTCGCCGAGGTGGCCGACGACCCGACCATCCGTTCGCAGTACACCGTTTTGTCCGACGCCTGCGGGCACGCCGCCACGCCGCACATCCGCAACATGGCAACCCTCGGCGGAAATCTGCTGCAGGAGTTGCAGTGCTGGTACTTCCGCTCCGCCGATTTCCAGTGCCTGCGCAAAGGCAAGGACATCTGTTTTGCCTTCTCCGGACTGAATCAATATCACGCCATCATGGATTACGGTGGCTGTCCTTCCGTCGCGCCTTCCTCTGGAGCGGTCGCGCTGCTCGCCCTCGATGCCAGCGTTGAATTGACCTCAGCCGCAAAAGGCAAGCGCACCGTGGCAATCAAGGATTTCTATATCCGGCCCGAAGCCAATCCGCAAAAGTTTCACGTCATGCAGGCCGACGAGTTGCTCACCGCCATTCACATTCCCAAACCCGCTCCCGGCACCCGCTCCGCTTATCAGAAATACGGTGAGAAGGAAAGTCACGACTGGGCAAACGCCGACGCCGGCATCGTGCTTGAAATGGACGGCAACATCTGCCGCCGCGCCGTCGTCGCCATGGGCGCCGCTTCGCCCGTGGTGCGCCGCTCGCGTGAAGCCGAAGCCGCGCTTACCGGCAAGCCCATCACGCCTGAAACCGCACGAGCCGCCGGCCAGGCTTCCATGACCAATGCCATGCCGCTCTCAATGAACGCCTACAAGGTGCAGCTTTTTCCAGTCGCCATCTACCGCACCGTCCTGCTCGCCGCCGGACAAATGGATCGCGACCCCAGCGCCGCCGGTTAATCGCGATCCTCTTGTGTGTGCAAGCAGCTTGTCAGACGAGCAGAAAGGATGTCAGCATGAACACCACTGAAAGTTCCCAGCAGCCCTGCCGCTGCCTCCGCACCAAGAATCCCTACGGCACCTCGCCGCTGAATGCCGAGTCATGGCTTCCCGGAGTCGATACCACCTCAACCTACTGGTGTCTGCGCACGATGGGTCCCGCGGGGCCGGATGAGCACTTCGTTCATCTCTCCCGCTGCAAATCATCGCGCGCCTGTTACGAGTCAAGCGAAGAATAGATTCGCTTTGGCTCTTCGCCGTCGGGCGCAAGCTCGGTTGCACGGGTCGGACCCCATCACATCAACTGTCGAGCTCGGCGCCTGTTCTCACGGCTCGGCATTCGGCGGGATCAACAGGTTGAGCTTTTCCGTCGCCACTTCGAGCCTTGCCGGCAGTGTGCCCAGCACCTCGCCGTCGGCTTCAACGTACACTGTTGCGCGCGAACCGCTTCGAGGGCGGCAATCCACGGCGATCGCTTCCAGCAGTTCCACTTTGCTTTTGAATGTATGACGACCGGCGATCACCGCGAGCAAAAACCTGAAGTACCGGAAGCGGCTGCGCGTCTTGAAAGCCACCAGGGTCAGGGTGCCATTACGCAGCGTCGCTCCTGGCGCCAGCTTCCGCAGCACGCCGCCGAACGAGCGTACCCGCACCGCCAAGAGCTGCGACACTTCTTCCGTGCGCCGTTCGGCCATTCCTTCTGAGACGAACTCTGCCCTGAACAGAGGAAATGGGCTCATCGCCCAGACCTGAAAGGCCTCCACAATGTAGAGCGCGTACCCCAGCCGCCGCTTCAGTTCCGCGTCCAACCGCGACATCAGCAGGGCGTCGGCGCCGATACCCGCAGCAACTGTAAAATACCGCGACTGTTCCGTTCCGGCATTGTCTGTGTAGAAGATGCGGCCCACCGGAATCTGCGTCGGCGTGGCCGCGATGAGTTGGCGTATCGCTTTCACCGGTGACCCGCCCAGGCCAAGGTTCTGGGCGAGGGCATTGGCAGTGCCCAGCGGCACCACGCCCAGCGCGACATCCGTCCCCACCAAGTGCTGCAGCACCTCATGGACGGTGCCGTCGCCCCCGCAGGCTATCACTGTGTCGTAATGGTTGCGCAAGGCCAGCTTTGCCAGTGCCCCGGCGCTTCCGGGTGCACTCGTCTCCAGCGCGTCCGCATCAATCCCGGCTTTGCGAAGCTCGGCGAGTACGCCCTGCAAATGACCGGCGCGGCGCGCCGAATACTGTCCGGACGCCGGATTGTAGATGAGCGCGACACGACGCATCGTGAGTTCGTTCTACCTTTGAAGGCTCTCTCTTGTCGGAGGTACCCTTTTATCATCTCAGGCCCAGACGCCCCATGCCTTCATAAACCGGATTCATTTCAAGCGCCGGTAACCCGGGCAATGATCGCGGCTCCCTTTCTGACAGTATTTCCGCTCATTATTCTTTCAACTTCGCCTTCAGCACACCATCGCCTATCGCCAACTCATGAAGCAGCAATTCGGCCGATTGAATCAGAGGATTTGCATGGAACCACCGCTGCACTACATGACCGCGAAGCAAATTGACCAAGGCGAGAAGCGACATACCCTGGTGGTGTGCCATCCATTCGCGAACAAGTACAGTCTTGCCCGGGGAAGCGACGTAATCCGCGGACTCATAGAACCCGAACGCGCCCACCCAGCCGCCTGCCGCCATGCGGCGCAGGTTATGGACCGCCGCCGCCGGCGCCACGCCCAGCGCAAGAAAGGTGGAGTAAGGCGAAATCACCGGTCCAGCATTGGCTTCGACCCAAAGAGCAATTTGCGGTACTCCGTACGCAAAGTAGCCGTAGTCGCCCGAATCATTCCGTTTCGCATCTCCCGATTCCGAGATGCCCCACGGGATGCCGAGAGAGCGCGTGAATGCGCATTGCACCTCCGCGCAGGCCGCCAATGTATGGCCGATGAGGGTCTCGGGATAGCTGCGCATCCACAGGGCCGGCATCAGGTACTCAAACATCGTACCGGTCCATGAGACCAGGATGAAATGGCCAAAGGCACGCGTATGGTCGCGGCTCAGCTTCCCCCAGCTTTGCTGCGGAAGATCATCGCGAGCGACGGCAAGGAAGGTGGCAATGCGGGCTTCGGATGCGAGCAGGTCGTAACAGGCTTCGTGCAGTTTCAGGCCCCTCACATCGTATCCGATGGAAAGAATTTGACGGTCCGGATTAGCCAGGAATGCAAATTCGGTTTCATCCGCCATCCGCTCGGCACTCTGCGCGATGGCTTGCAGGGCCGAGACAAGAATGCGCAGGTTCCGGGTTGCGACCTGCAGCGCCTCGCGGAGTTGTTCACTCAGGGACAGCAGCGACGCATCTTTCGCGAAAGCCTCCTTTGACCCCGCAAGGTTTGCATCCAGGCCTTGAGCAAACACAATCGCCTTGTCGATCGAGAGCGAATGAGATTCCAGCTTACGCGCAACTTCGAGCACGTTGAGAAGAGGCGCGTATTCCTGGAGCAGCCACGGCATATAGTCGCGGAGAAGGACCTGAATTGCCTGTGCGCGCTTCTCCACCTCTTTCAACCACCATCCGTCGCCTCGCTCGGCACCCCCATTCGAAGCGGATGCGGCATTTGATAAAGCGGAAGCGGCATTGGGCAGCCACGCGATCCAATCTGCAACAGAAGGATCATTCCGCGGAAAGCCAAAATGCGACAACGACGCGGGCAGCGACTTTTGCGATTGCATCAGTTGCCAATACACCCGGAAAGCTGTGAACAGGTGGGGCGAGAGCAATGGTTGCTTGACCAGGTCAAGCGTGCCGGAGTGCAACGTGTAGAGCGATGCGACAAAGTTGCCGCTATCGACCGAAGAAACAAAAGGTGCGTCGCCCAGCGGCTTGAGCGTTTGCGTGTCATACCAGTTGAAGAGATGCCCGCGAAATTTTTCGAGCTTGCCAATCGTGGTGAGCGTGCGATCGGTGAGAGTGATGAATTCCGGTACCGTCAGAAAACCGAATTCGCACGCAGCCTGGCGTGCATTCAGCAAAAGGCCGATATTGGTGGGCGATACGCGGGGCGCCTCTTTGAGGCCCACTTCTTCAACATTGTCGGGGATGAGGTAATTGTGATTCTCGACGCCAAACTGTGAAAAGTAGCGCCAGATCCGCAGAGCGTGTCCCTGCAAAAAAGCCTGGTCTCCCGATCCCATCCGAGGTTGCTCTTCCTGCGGCGATGCGTCAAGCCAGGCGGTCACACTGCCGCCGAATGCCCAAAGCAACAGGATGGGCGCGGCCACCAGGATCGCGTGGCTATGCGGCCTTGCGAAATACACCACGACCCCAATTGCGATCGCCACCAGTGGGGTGAGGGCGAGATAGCGGTCAACGGGCCCACGATTCGCCGAGCGGTCCTCCGCCTGGGCCGCAGTTTCCCATTCGAGCAGCCGTTCCCCGGTGATGAGGCTTCTGACCAGCGCGCGAACAATGGCGTCAATCGAAAGCAGCGTCTGGTGAGGAAGAAGAGCGAGGTTTACCAGGACAACCATGATTGCATTGCGAAACCCCGAGAACACTTCTCCAACTCCGCCCCTGTTTTCACTCACGAGCGTACGGATGAAACTGAAAATCAACTGCACGACCGGTGGGAAGAAAAGCAGGATGAGCGAGACGATCGTCCAGTAGAGGGCGCCCCCCGGAAGCCCAAGCCAGCCCGCCACGAACAGGACCATGGTCGCGGGTTCAACAAGGGAGCGGCGCAGGTTATCGAAAATCTTCCAGCGCGAGATCGATGAGATGGGGCTCTGCACCCATCGCCCTGCCTCGTTCGGCACTCTGGCAAATAACCATTGCGCAATCTGCCAATCGCCGCGCACCCAGCGATGCTTCCGACGGGAATACGCGCTCCAATGCGAGGGATAATCGTCAATGACTTCGACATCGGTTGCCAGGCCCGCGCGTGCGTAGGCGCCTTCAATCAGGTCGTGACTCAGCAGTGAATTGCGCGGGAATCGCGCGTTCAGTACGGAATGAAAAGTTGCGACTTCATAAATTCCCTTGCCGGTGAAGCTCCCTTCGCCGTAGAGGTCCTGGTAGGCGTCGGAGTTGGCGCGCGTATAAATGTCGAATCCACTCTGTCCGGAGTAAATGGCCGCCATCCGCGAACGGGAAGCGGAGCTGACGCTCACTCCCACGCGAGGCTGCAGGATTCCATATCCCGCAACAACGACGCGCCGCGCCGGGTCGATTACCGCCTGGTTCAGCGGGTGGGCCATGGTGCCGATCAGCTTCGCTGCGTTCTTCCGCGGTAACTGGGTGTCTGAATCGAGGGTGAGCACGTAGCGAATCTGCTTCAGCACCTCGAGACGGCCCGCTTTGATAGGGAAAGCGTCGAATTCCCCGGTAAGAAGCTTGTTCAAGTCGAGCAGCTTGCCGCGCTTGCGCTCCCAGCCCATCCAAACGCCCTGGCGCACATTGAAGATGCGATGCCGATGGAGCAGGATGAACGCGCCGTTTCTCTGCTTCGCATATTTTGCATTGAGTTCCTCAATCAGGTGAACGGCAAGATCGACGAGCGGGTGCGCATCGCTCGCGTGCGGCTTGGCAACAGAGTCAGCGAGATCGGTGAGAAGAGCAAAGTGGACATGAGGGTCGCGATTGCCCAGGAAACGGACCTCCAGCTCGGTCACCAGCTGGCGCACCTGGCTTTCTTTCAAAAGCAAAGTAGGCACCACGACCAGCGTCGAGAATTCTGGAGGCACCCCTTTGCTGAAGTCCAACTTGGGCAGTGGTTCCGGATCGAAGGAAGCAGTGACGCAGTTATTTACCAGTTCGACCGCGCATTGCGTCACCGGCAGCACGATAAACAGCAATACGGCGATCAGGCTGCTGAACGTCCCGATCTCCAACAAAATGGGAAAGAGAGTCGCGGCAATGAAAAGAATCGTGACGAACTGAATGCCGGTGATGTAGAAGTCATCGGCATGGTCGCGAATGAACATCCTGGCCCGGTCCACAAGGCGCGGGTGAAACTCGACGCGCGCAGCGAGTTGCTGGAACCCCCTGTCAATCAGGTAATAACCGACGTGAATACGGCGACGCTGAATGCGCGGGTCATCGGAAGGGTGCTCAAGTCCTTCGCGCGCCAGTTCGAGCACAGTCTGCGCTACCTGGGATTCGCTGTAATCGGAGTAACGAGCAACGAAGGCAACACGCTTGCGATACAATTCGCGGCTCTCGAAATCCATCGACGCGTAAGTCTCTGCCGGGTCCTGGCGAAGCGTCGCATCGAAAACGATCAGCGGCTCAATCAGGTACGTCCAGTCGGAATTGGTGAGCGAGAGCAGGCTCTTGAGCCACGCCGAAACCGCACGGCTGTCAACCGAATCCGGGGAGAGCCACAGCGCCGAAGCCTTGGCCACCACCCATTCGACCAGGACAAACTTCAAAAATGCGGCGAGGCTCCACAATTCGTCGACTTCAAGCGGTTCGCGCACCTGCAATTCTCGAATGAAAGTCTGCAGCGTCGGGGCTGTAAACTCGCCATCGACAACGCGCAGGTAAGCGGCTGCAACCGCCGCGACGCGGGGTTCGTCTTTTTGCGCAGAGTGAAAAATTCGCGGAAGCCGGGCAGGGTCCCGCCCCGGGGCAGACATGCCCGCTATGGCTGAACGCAGCAAGCGGGAGTTTGCCCTCAACTCGAGCATCGCGGCAGTCGACGCTCCCTCTCCAGGCGCGACCGGCATCCGCGCCAGTTCCCCCTGCAGTCGCTTGAGCGCTGCCCGTGCCGCTGCAACCCGCGCGGGAAAAGTACTGGCGGCTCCGGGCCGATGCACTACATCCCACGATCCCGCGCTCTGCGCAGCTTTCCGCAGGCGCTCAAGCACTCCTGCTTCGGGCGGCTGCGGCTTTTGCGTGAAGGTTGCAGTCGTATCTGTCATTACACCTCAACGATAACTTGCAGCTTGCATTTCAAACATCGCTGCGTAGCGGCCGCCCCGCGCCAATAAATCGTCGTGGGTCCCTTCTTCGACCAGTTTGCCGCCCTCAAGCACCACAATTCGGTCCGCCATCCGCACCGTCGAAAAGCGATGCGAGATCAGAAGCGCCATCTTTCCCAGCGTCAATTCCGCGAACCGCTGGAATACCTCAAACTCACTGCGCGCGTCCAGCGCAGCGGTAGGTTCGTCAAGAATCAGCAATTGCGCGTCGCGCAGATAAGCACGGGCCAAAGCCAGCTTCTGCCATTCGCCGCCCGAAAGATCCACGCCGGATTCAAAGCGCCGCCCCAGCATCTGATCGTATCCGTCACCAAGCTTCGCAATCACCTCGGAGGCCAGGCTCTTCTCTGCTGCGTACTTGATTTCTTCTTCGGTATGCGGCACTTCAATGCGGCCAATGGCGATGTTCTCGCGAGCCGTCATCTCGTAGCGCATGAAGTCTTGAAAAATGACTCCGATTTCCGCGTGGAGGTCGGCCAGGTCGTACTCGCGCAGGTCAACGCCGTCCAGCAGAATTGCCCCTTCCGTCGGATCGTAGAGACGTGTAATCAGCTTGACGATCGTGGTCTTACCCTGGCCGTTCTCGCCGATCAGCGCCACGCGTTCCCCTGGGTTGAGCGTGAAATTGAAGTTGCTCAGCACCCGCCGCTCTGTCCCCGGATACACGAAGGAAACGTTCCGAAACTCAAACCCGCGTCGAATTGGACTCGGCACCGGCAACGCGTTTGGTTTGGACTGAACCGTCGGCTGCATTTCGAAAAATGCCAGCAGGTCTGTCAGGAAAAGCGCCTGATCCGCAATACCCGACGCGGTCGAAAACACTAGCTGCAAACTTGAGCTAGCCTGCTGGATTGAGGTCGTGATAAAGACGAAAGTCCCAATCTCGTATTGGCCGTGCACCGCCCGCCAGATCACATACGCATAGGAGCCGTAATAGCCGAGAATGCCCAGCATCGATAGCAGCCCGCCCCAAAAAAGCTTCCGTCGTGAGAGCGCAACGTTCTCCTCGTAAATCTTCTGAGAAAGGCCGGCGAAGCGGTTGGTCAGATAATCGCTCAGATTAAAGAGCTTCAGTTCCTTCGCCGCTTCCTTGCTGCCACCCACCTGGCGCAGATAATCCATTTGCCGTTTCGCCGGCGTCTGGCGGAAATTTTTCGCATATCCAAGGAAAGCGAAGTGAGTTTCCCCGATGAACGACGGGATCACCCCCAGGCACAGCAACAGCACCAGCCATGGCGAATAGTACAGCAGCGTCCCGGTAAAAATCAGCGTGGTCAGCCCCTGCTGGAAAACCCGGCCCATCTGCTGGATCATCGCCAGGCGATCCGTCGCCTGCACCCGCGCCCGCTCCAGCCGGTCATAAAACAAAGGATCCTCGTATGTCGTCAGATCCAGTTGCGCCGCCTGGCGCATCACCTTGATGCTCACATGGTTGGTGTAGCGGTCTGCGAGCAGCGAATCGCAATAATCGATCAGGCGTCCGATGGCCGCGGTCAGCACCGCCAGCACAATTTCCAGGCCCACCATGAACCAGAAGTGAGGCCGCAGTCCCTCGTGCCGAATCACCTGCTCGACGCCCTGTATAATCCACGCCGCTACCTTCGCAATGCCCCACGGGATCGCGGCGTAAATTACCCGCAGCACCAAGCCCCAGTTCACCACCTGCGGACCTGATTCCCACAGTATCTTCAGGACTGGCGGCACGTTGGCGAGCGCGTGAAGCCGGTCAGCCCAGGCGTTGCCAGCTTCCTGCGACTGATCAGTTGGCTTCTCGGTCGATTCTGCGTCGGTTGTCGAGGCGTTCATGTTTGGGGTCGTGCATCCCTTCGTATCCGGCCGAGTACCATAGCGGTTCGGCGTTTGCGCGTCCTGCGCTTGAATCTCTGACCAAGGTGCTCTGAAGGCTCAGCTGCATGCGGCGCCTTGTTTCTGAATTCTTGTAGTGCGATGCAAATGGCCCGGGAATCGTTGTTCGTCCTGACCCGAGGCAAGCTGCCCTGCCACGTCTCTACGGCAATTAAAACCAACAGTCGCTTCACTCTGGAGCGCTATTGCGACGGTGGTGGCGGAACAGGCTGGTAGGGCTTGAATCCGGCGATCTCCATTCCTCTCTGAGCTTCCGGGTTCTTCATGAAAGTATCCCAGATAAAGCTGGTTCGCGCATTCTCGGCCATCAACATCGTAATCCCGGTATTAATCCCTATAACATCTGTGTCGTACCATTCATTCAATGGATTGAAAGCATCTACAAAGCCGTAGCGGCACATGGCCTGGGGGTAGTGGTCGTGCACGGTTCGCAGTACACGCATGGTTGCGTCCGGCATAAACGGCAATGAACCACCGGGTGCACAGGGGACGACGGTTCCGTCAATCGGCCCCATGGCCGGAGGTCCGCCCCACACCATGTAACCCTTGTCTGAATCCGAGGCGGTAATGCCCCAAAGTGCGTTGCTGTAGTCGGGGAACTGGGGGTTCAACTCAAGGCAAAAGCGGCGATGCACATCGGTCGCGATGATCGAATTTTGAAAGTAGTCGGCATAGCGATCCTTCTTGTTGCGAAAGTCGAACCAGGCCTGCGAATACTGATGAATAAACAGTGGCGCAAACGAACCCACATAGCGCAGCCCGTCATACTCGAAAATAGTCCGCTTCCAGGCGAACCAAACATCGCTTGACAGCGGATGCGATGAGGATCCCATCGCCAGCAGATAGATCATCATCAGTTCGCTATAGTAATTCCACTTATACGGCAAAAATCCGAATTCAGGCGTCCAACCCATCGACAGCAGTCTGGTGTCTTCCGACAACCAGGTCCAGTCCACGCGATCGAAGATCGCATGCGCCAGTTCCCTGATCGACTCGTCCCGAAAATGCTGGTGACAGGTCAGCACTCCGCACAGCAGGATTGCCGTATCGACCGACGACACCTCCGAGTCCCATAGCCTTTCGCCCGTGTCCATATTCGCGAAATGATAGAAGAACCCCCGGTGCGTGGGCAGCTTGTGCCAAAGAAAACTCAGAGATTTGAGCACCCGCAGGCGCGCATCCGCGTAGCTCACATATCCGCGCATCTCTCCGATGCAGATGGCGGTCAGGCCGAACCCGGTGGATGCGATACTGGCAGCAATGCTGGTATCCTTGGCGCGAACATTGCAACGGTCTTTGATCAAGCCCGTTTGCGGGTTACCTTGTTCCCAGAAAAAGAGAAAATTGCTGTGCTCGAGATCTTCAAGGAACTGATCGTCTTGCGGGGAAAGAGAGCTGGGAACAGATGGTGGCGGCGTAAGCTTGTGAGGCTGCGCAGTCCCGGCCTGCGCGGGCGCTTGGGCCAAGCCGGAAAGCGAGGCCAAATTGCCAAAGGGCAGACCCAGGGAAAGTCCAGCCATCTGGCGCAGCAACTTTCGGCGAGAATTCTCGCCTTTGGGGGAGTTCATGAGTCTGAGGACTTTCGGCCTGTGCATTCTGTCGATTCGATCCCGATCCCAAGATATACCTTCGCGTTGCAAACGCCGCTGCCCCCGGTCCAACTTTGCGACACTGGTTAGATGCTCCAGCAGGCAAGGCGGTGAGCGGGCCTGGGCAGCAGTTTACGTCATAACCGCGTCAAATCAACCAGGAACACGGATGGAATTGCGGTGAATCGAAAGAATGTCGTTTGGATCATCGTCGCAGCGGTGGCTATTGGCGCATCCGTTTTGATCATTTTGCAGACGCGCCACTGGAGACCGAGACCCATGACGCTGACTGTCCAGGGCGCAGTGATCCGCCGCGACGAAGACCCCAGAAAGCAACTGCCGATCGCCGAGGCCGTCGTCACGCTTTCAAACGGTGTCACCACGACCAAGGTTCAATCGGACGCTTCGGGATATTTCAGGATTACGTTCCCTCAGGTTGTCTGGCCGGGACAGACACTCAATCTGAACCTTCAACGCGCCGGTTACAAGCCGCTCAACCTCCCCGTCAAGGCTGTCCTTCGCCTTTCCGAGAGAGAGCTCTATGTCGCAGCCATGATTCCTCTCCCCACCGCGCCCGAATCCACGCCGAGTCATCCTATGTCCGTCGTCTCCAACATCCGGGTTCGATACACCTACAATAGCGAGACAGAAGCAAATATCGGCAGCGCGGTCAAGGTGTTCCAGGTCGTGAACCAGGCAAACGTCCCATGCGACCATCGATCCCCTTGCTCTCCTGATGGCAATTGGAAGGCGTCTTCGGGCTCTGTCTCGCTCGACGCCGGACCCGACAATGAATTTCGCAACCTACGAGCTTCCTGCATCGCCGGGCCATGCCCCTTCACGCGCGTCGAAGACAGCGGATTCATCCGGGGTGGCCGCAAAATCACCGCGACGGCTCTCAGTTGGTCCGGCACTGCCACGTTTCTTCTTGAGGCTGAGGTCTTCCACGTTGCGTTGAGTTCGAGCGTGCGTGAGTCCTATCCCGTTATTTTTGGCCAGGCGCTCAACTTTACGGTCCCTCCAACTCAGGAAGGCGTAAGCTTCGAGGCCGATGTCAATGGTACTCCCATGGTCTTTCCCCTGGGACCGGATCTTTATCTTAGTTGGGCCACTTGCACTGCGAGAAAAAGTACAGATCCGGATGAAGCCACCGTGTACCGATGTGAGCTCAAACCTGGCTATAAGTTCTAATCGCAGAGAACATCTTCTAGTGCCGTATCTTCGATAAGTGACCTTTCCCGGCTCCTGGGTCCGGCGCATAACTCGCGTGGAATGCAGTTCGGCGCGGCGAATGCACAATGCTTTGCATTCCGAACCTACTTCGGCAATCCCATCTGGCAACCATTCCTCTCTGTTTTGAATCAATTCCAACGCAGAAGTTCGTGCGTTCCCGCGGGGGCTGCCAACCTGATCCGGGGCCGTCGAGGTGCGATTCGAAATATATGAGTATCCGCCTGCCTTCATGAGCAGGCTGGAAACGCACTCGGTTTCTTTCTGTAAGCACGTAGTTAGTCACGAAATTTGGGAGGACAAAGTGACATGCTCGTTCTCAAGGCAGTAAATCTATGTGATGTTGCGCCGGGAAGAGCAATCCGCATTTTGACGCTTCTTACGCTGGCGTTATCGATATCTTCTCCCGCCCTGGCTCAGTTTCAGGCCTCTCTTCGTGGCACAGTTGCAGACTCAACCGGCGCCGTCATTCCTGGCGCCACTGTGACCCTGACCAACAGCGAAACCAACCAGACGCTGACCACCGAATCCAATGGCGCCGGAATCTATTCCTTCAATGGTCTTGCCCCTGGGCACTACCGTCTCCAGGTAGAAAGACAGGGGTTCGAGAAGAAGGTAGTTGCGCAGGTCGTTCTTATTCCGGAGCAGCCTAACGCTCTCGATCTGCAAATGCAGGTAGGCAGCGCTGAACAGACGGTTACGGTGAATGGTTCCGCGGCGCCCTTGCTTGATACGGATACAGCAACTGTCAGCTCCACCATCAGCAGCAATGAGATTCAGCACCTCCCTTCCTACAATCGCGACGTGTTTCAACTGGCGCAGCTTACTCCGGGCGTATTTGGCGACGCTTCGCAAGGCAGCGGCGGGGGCAGTCTGGAACTGCCTGGGAATCAAGGCCCCGGCGGATCGAGCAGTGCCAACGCGGGCATCTTCGCGACAGAAAACGGTCCGCAGATTCAGACCCAAGGTGGCCAGTATGAAACCAACAGCATCAGCATTGACGGCATCAGCACAGTGAGCGCTGTCTGGGGCGGCACATCCGTCATCACGCCCAGTGAAGACTCCGTCGGCGACATGAAGATCGTCTCCAACAGTTATGACGCGTCGGTGGGCCGCTTCAGCGGCGGCCAGATTGAGATCACGTCCAAGAGCGGCACCAACCAACTCCACGGAAGTGCATTCTTCAAAGCGTCGCGGCCCGGACTAAATGCGTATCAACGCTGGAACGGGTTGGGCTCCGATGTTGCCGGCACTCCGTCTTCGCGCGGTCTCAACAGAGACGAGTCGCGCTTCAACAATTATGGTGGCAGTTTGGGTGGACCGGTCTGGCGAAACAAAATCTTCGCATTCTTCAATTACGAAACAAGTCCCTACTCCGCCAGCACCACTGCCCAGGGATGGTATGAGACTTCACAATTCGATCAAACCGCGGCGCCCACCGGAAGTATCGCGGCACAATATCTTGGATACAAAGGTGAAGGCGTCGCAGCCAGCAGTTTGATTCAGCGCACCTGCTCGCAAATCGGCCTGGTCGAAGGCGTCAACTGCAACACCACGACCGCGGGTCTCGACGTGGGGTCGCCATTGAAGGGCGTCGCACTCGGCACGCAGGATCCAACCTACGGCGGGTCGGCAAATGCACCGGGCGTAGGTGGAGGCCTCGACGGCGTCCCCGACATTGGCTACTACAATACAGTGGATCCAACATCGATCTCGCAGGCGCAATACAACGGACGCCTCGACGCGAACCTGAAATCGCAGGACCACTTGGCCTTTACCATTTATTGGGTGCCGCTCACCACCACCACGTTCGAGGGCCCCGTGCGCGCAGCTAACCTCTGGCACCACACTCAGGTGAACGACGCGTTTTCTCTCATCTGGAATCACACCTTTTCGCCGACGTTGCTGAATCAGGCACGCGCCAATGCGGCCGGCTGGCGCTGGAATGAGGTGGCTTCCAATCCGCAGGAACCGTTCGGCCTGCCTCAGGACAACATCGGCAACGTCAACGACAGCTCCTGCGGAGGATCCGCATGCGCTTTCGGCACTGCTTCCTTCCAGTACTTTGGCGCCCCGGGACCGACCGACCTGAACCAGTGGACCTACGACTACAACGACACACTCACCAAGGTCCTCGGACGCCACAATATTAAAGCCGGTGGCGATCTCACCAGGCTCTACTATCTCAACAACGCAGTCTATGCGGCGCGCCCTTCCTTCACCTTCCGCAATCTATGGGACTTTGCAAACGACGCTCCCTTCAGCGAGACCGGACTGTTCGACTCTTCAACAGGCGTTCCTTTCTCCAATCGTGAGGACAACCGGGAAAACATCTGGGGTTTCTTTGTCCAGGACGACTTCAAGATTCTTCCCAACCTCACCCTCAACCTGGGCCTTCGCTGGTCTTACTTCGCCGGCTTCTACTCCAAGGAAAACAACCTCGACGTGTTGAAATTCGGATCCGGGCGCAAATCTGCTCAGTGGACTGAACATTCATGTGGGGGGCCCGCTCAACAACCCGCAGAAAAACAACTGGGGGCCGCAAGTTGGATTCGCGTGGCAGCCCAGGCACTCTGAGAACAGGCTTGTCCTGCGCGGCGGTTTCGGTATCAACTATAACCAGAACGAAATCGCCATCCTGGCCAACGGATTTGGTAACCCGCCCAATGCCGTGAACAAGAACTTCTGCTGTTCGACCCCTACCAGTAATACGCCGGGCATTCTCTACGAGACAGCCTCCAGCGTCAACTTCCATCTTTGGCTTTGCTCCCAATCCGGCGACCATCACCACGTTCGGGCCCAACAATCTTCCACTCACCGGCGTCACTTCCGTCACGGGGTTTCCTTCAAACCCCAAGAACCATCTCGAACTACCACTACTCTCTCGATGCGGAGTATCAATTTCCGTACAGCGTGGTCGCTTCGCTCGGCTACCAGGGAAGCCAGATCGCGCCATCTTCTTGTGCAGTCGAACTTCAACGTGATTGCAAGCGCCAACGGTATCGCTCTCAACCCCGTTGTTAATTTCATCGACTACTATGCCAACAGTCGGAACAGGAAATTACAACGCGATGATTGCCATCTTGAAGACACACCTTCTCGCATCAGTTCAACGTCGAAGCGCAATACACCTGGGCGCAACGCGATGGATGAAAACTCCGGTCCTTATGAAGAAGATCCCTATCCCTATAACTCACACGCCGCTTATGGACGATCCGACTACAACGTAGCCAATGCGTTCAAGCTCTTCGGGCTCTGGCAGCCGACGATCTTCAAGAACGGCAAATGGATGGGGCAGAGAAAGTGCGTTGGCGGCTGGTCGCTCAGCGGAATCTTCAACTGGCATACCGGATTTCCCATTTACCCCCTCTACAACGCCAACACCTCGGGCGGACTTTACTACAACGGCAGCGGCTATAGCTCGCTGCGTCCCGCCGCCTATATCGGCGGCGCCGGTAGCAGCACCGGCAACTCGGCATTCATGCAGACAACCAATCCGAATTACAACGGCAACGGAACCACCTATTTCGACGCCGCCTACTTTTGTCAACGGACCCCCTTTCCCCGCAGTCGCTCCTCCGCCGGCGCCGGGAATTCATCGCAATGGCCTGAATGGTCCTGGTTATAGCGATCTGGACGGATCCCTCACCAAGGCGTTCGGATTTCCCAACATGCGAATTCTTGGTGAACACGCCAGGCTCGAATTCCGGGTCGATACCTACAACCTTTTCAACAAACTGAACATCAATACGTCCAGCATCGACAACACCCTGGGTTCGGTGAACCCCGACGGAACTGTGAGTTCAGTCAACAGTGACTTTGGCGTCGCTCGCACGGCTCTCGGCAGCCGGACAGTTCAACTGCAGGCGCGATTCAGCTTCTGATCCTCGCGATCAACGAGCGGGAAACTCAATCACTGCCAGGCCATTTACTGGCAGTGTCAGCTCAAGTACACCGCCCTTGAGCCTCTCCGTCTCGGGCGCAGGCAAAGTCGACGCCTTGTTCAACGCCTCAATCTGCGCCTGAGTCGGATAACGCGGACTACCCATCGCCCGGTACGCCGTCATCGGATTCCCATGCGTCTCATCCACGCGCTGGAATGGAAACTCTGGCTCTGGTGCACGCCTTTGAAGCTCAGCCGCATGGTAATTGGAGTTCCACTCGCAACCTTATCCATGTCGACCAGATTCCACGCGGCCACCACCAGCGCTCCATCCTTGCGCCGCGTCACCAGCACGTTATCCGCGGAGTTGGCGAGTCGTTCGTCGCCCAGCTCATGCAGTACAGCGAAAAATCATAGAAGCTCGGCTTCTTGATCCGGCCCGGCGCGATCAGCCCGAAACCCCCATGAAACGGCTCGCTAGCCACGCCGCCTTCTTCAAAAACATCGTCGAAGGTCCACCACGACATCATCGTTGACCGCGCCATCGCACTGGCTGATGTCGTGAGCCAGCGCCGGCCCCACATACCAGTTGTCGCGCGCGTGCAGATCGCCGTAGGACGGCACGTTCCACTCCGTCCAGAACAGCGGCAGCGACGGCATGGGCGAGGCCTGAATCTCGTCCGTGCACCTTCTTCGACGGCGCGGCAGACGCGATCGCGCATGGGGATGTTCTTCATGCGTCCCGAACAAATCCTTCACCGTATCGTCCGCGTAGCCATGCGTCGAAACAAAATCCACGGGCACATGCTCGCTGTCCACGTGATTCAGGAACTCCGGAATCCAGTGCGCCGCAGCGGTTGCCGGACCGCCAACACGCAGCCGCGGATTCACTGCTTTCAACGCGCGCGCCGTGTGATCGTATAACTCAAAGTAAGTCGCCTGCTTTGGTTCGCCGGCCCAGAAATCGATGTTCGGTTCGTTCCAAACCTCGAAGTACCACTGCGCAACTTCATCGATGCCGTAGCGATCGATCAGGTGCTGCGCGAATGCGCGAATCAACAGGTCCCACTTCGCGTAGTCCTTCGGCGGAGAGACGTTCGGCTTGTACCAGAACGCCTGAATCGTCTGGCTTGCCGCCAGTTTGTAGGGCATGAAGCTGATCTCGACAAAGGGCCGCACGCCCTCGGCCAGCAGCCCATCGTAGATCTGATCGACGTAGGAAAAGTTGAAGACCGGGTTGCCCTTGTCGTCCTCGTCGTAGACGCCCACCTCGTCGTCGAAAGATGCCGTGGAAGCGGACATAGCGCATGCCCACCTGGTCGTGAACCTCTTTGAGGTCCTTGCGATAGTTGTCGCGCAGCGCGAGCACTGCGTGACCCGAGCCGAACATCTGCTCCCAGAAATGCGGAAATGGCTTCGCCGGCGCCTTGGCGTCGATCGTGATGGCTGTCGGCGAGGATTGCGCCAAAGCCGGGCAGCCGGATCCCGCCAGGTAAAACGCAAGAACGGCAATCACTGAACGTAGTAGATTCTTCATGCCATGGATAGATTGCCCACTGCAGGCGCAGAGTTGCCTACTCGGCCTTTGCAAGTTTGGCGATCAGTTCGTCCCGGTGCTCATTGGCCATCGCGTCCGCGTTGCGAAGCACCCTCGTCCATGCGAAAACCGCGCCCCCGGCCAATATCAGCAAAATCGGCACAGCCAGCCATATCCTGCCGATCAATGTGCAAGCTCCGACGACACCCGCGCCCACCCCGAGCAAAATTGTCTGCGCCAGCATGCTCAACAGTGCATTGGCCTGCGATCCCGGCTGGCGGGTAAGTCGGCCTGGATTCACACGATAGGGCATGATTAGCGAAAAGATGTTGCCCGCAGCCAGATTTGCAGGAAGAGCAAAGAGCAGCCAGGCAAACGTCAGTGCCGTGACGGCTGCGCTCGCGTGGCCCAGGCGAAAACTGGCCAGCACGGCGGAAAGAACGGCCACCAGGCAGTACAGCATGCCGTGGAACAGGTTCTTTGCCAGCATCGCAGTCCTGATCGGCGTGGGGAAAAGAAACAGCATCTGGATCCCTGTGCCTTCAGTACCCAGGTTGTTATAGATGATGCGCGTGAATCCAAGCAGTCCGTAGGCGACGCACACCGGCAGCGCAAGTTCAAAGGAATGCCCCATCACGGATCCACCATTGCGAAAGAGGCTCCCGATCACAAACACCATCACGACTGGCACGCCCAGAGCGTATAGCTGCGGCATCGAGCGCAACAGCGCTCGCACCTCCTTCTCCAGCACTGCAGACAAGGGCCCCGCGCCATTCAGCAGCCACTCCTTTTCGGGCACCTCCGCCTTCTTGAGGCTGGGAGCTTCTCCCAGGTTCTCGCCGCGAAATTCGGCGCGGAGCCGCACCCCAAGCACGCCACCGATGGCCAAAGCGTAGAGACCCAGCAATCCCATCGATCCTGTGGCCGCCAATGGTTTGTTCTCCGCCGCATGTTGCACCACGCCAGCGGCCAGGCCCGGTGGGAGCCACGATTGCGCTGCCTGGCCTGCTGTCACCCATGGTGAAACTTCTTCAGCGTGCTTGCGCTGGCTCTCTGTCTGCTCCTCGTGGCGTATCTGCCGGTGGCTCCCTTGTCTCAGCGCGGGATTCAACAATTGCGCTCCCACCGCCAACAGAACCAGCAGCGCACTTGCGATTTCACGCGTCCGTCGTTGAGCCAGCCAACGATCTACCCACGCCAGAACGGCTCGCGCCAGCAGCACATTGAAGACCACGAAGCCTGACAGGCCCAACGCAAGCCACGCCGACATCTCCGGTCGAACCAGTGCAATGCCAATCCAGATTCCCACGCAGCACAACAAGCCCAGAATCGTCGATACATCCGCCAGCCCAAAAACCACGTAGAGCACAAAAAACGATCCGAAGCTCACCGGAAACCGCAACAATCCGCTCAGGTCAAACTGATCCTGGAACGACGCCAGCGAAATCGGAATCATCTGCCACACCATGCACAACACCCAAAACTCGATGGGCAGATACACCCACAATCCACGAGACGCAAGCGCATGCGAGGCAATGCCCAGGCCAATCCCCAATCCCAGCCCCACAAATGTAAAGATCATCAACTCGATGCCGCTGGCGCCAAGTTCAAGGATTCCGCGAATTGAGCGCAAGCCAAAAACAAACATCCGCCATCGCATGGTCACCAGCGCGGCATACTGGGCCCGGCCAGCCGGCTGAAGAGCCCTGCGCTCGCAGGCATCAGCTCGTTGCCTCTCATTGCGCCTAGGTCAGCCATGATCAGCTCCTGCGCCTGCTCTTGCTGGTCACCTGCGCCCACGATCGAAAGGAAGATCTCTTCCAGCGTCAGGCGCTGTTGCCGCTCGTCGGCGCCCGGAAGTGTGGAAGCAACTCCGGCACGGAGCTCTTCGATCGATCCATTGGCCACCAGCCGTCCTTTGCTGATGATGGCCACGTGGCTGCACAGCCGCTCCACAATCTCCAGCACATGCGTGGTTAAAAAGATCGTCGCTCCGCGATTGATCATCCCCGTCAGCATGCTCTTCAGCATGCCCGCCGCAATCGCGTCCACGCCCTCGAACGGCTCATCGAGAAACAGCACCTTGGGCCCGTGAATTACCGCCGCCGCCAGTGCCAGCTTCTTCTGCATCCCGTGCGAGAAAGTCCGTCACCAGCTTCTTGGTTTCGTTGGCCAGCTGCATGAAACTCCAGCAACTCCTCGTGTGCGCCGGTTGGTCGTCTCGCGGTCCAGCCCATACATGCGGCCAACAAAGTGCAGATACTCGGTGCCGTCAGCCGCCCCATCAGAGCCATTCCTTCTGGCACCACGCCAATCTGGCGCTTCAATTCCAGCGCTCCGGCCGCGAACGGCTGACCCAGAATCTCCACCGTCCCCGCCGATCGGCTCCAGCAGCCCGGTGAGCATTTTGATCGTGGTCGACTTGCCCGCTCCGTTTGGCCCCAGAAAGCCGAAGAACTGCCCCGGCGCCACGCTCAGCGTGACATCCTCAACGGCGGTCAATGCGCCAAAGCGCCGCGTCAGTCCGTGGGTTTGAATCGCCGCATTTTCCATGTGCGGCAAGCATAACAAGGTTGGGTCACGCGGCCAAACCGCCGCATCCGCAACAACCTGTCGTCACTCCCGATTCCGGTCGCGCGCAACAATCGTGTCGAGGGAATAGCGGTCCCAATGGAGAAACGCCAGAAGCGCGGCATAGATGGCGGCATAGTTCAGTTGTATCCCTGCGATTGCCCAGTCCTGGCGTAAAGCCATCCCAAACGTCAGCACCGCAATCAGCAGCGCTCCCCCGGTCAGGGCTACGCGCGTCCACAGTCCAAGCAAAAGCAACAGGCCCACTCCCGTCTCAATCCAGGGAAGCGCAAGGCCAAACGCATGCACTGGCCAACCTGCCAAGATAGTTTCTTGAAACATTTTGTCGAGAGTGCCGGCAAAGACTGCAGGACCCGCCAGAATGCGGCTCAATCCATGCATGAAAATGTTCAGGCCCAGAGTGAAACGCAGCAACGCGTAAGCGAGAGCCTTGTCGTTACCCAATGAAGCTTTCCCCGAGTCCATCTGACCTCCGCGCCCTCAATGGCCCAGGCGTTTTGTCATTCAGATGCGGGCGGAGTCTGCGATGATTCCAGCGGATCGTTGTCGCGATCCGTCACGTCCACAATCGCCGCCAGCCGCGCGCGCCAGCTCCGGCGTCCAGCTTGCCTCCGGCGCGCGCCAGCTCCAGTTCCCCGCGGCCACCGCCGGCGTATTCATCCGCGCCTCCGAGCCCAGCTCCAGCAGATCCTGCGCCGGAACCACCGCCATCTCCGCCACGCTCGTCTCCGTCGCGCGAATCAGCGGCCACACCGGCGCGCCACGCCCTTTCCGACCGACACTGGGCCCACGTACGCCTCAACGGCCTTGCGTTCCGCCTGCGCCCGCCGTGTTCCACCAGCCCTGCGTCGTGTCGTTGTCGTGCGTGCCGGTGTAGGCCACCGTGTCGCGGCGTGTACTGGTGCGGCAGGTGCATGTGCGCGCCCTTGTCGCTGAAGCCGAACTGGATCACCTTCATCCCCGGCATGCGCCAGTTCCATGCCGCAGCGCGTCCACCTCCGGCGTAATCAGCCCCAGGTCCTCGGCCACCAGCGGCAGCGGTCCCAGCGCGTCCTCGAGCGCGCGAAACAGCTCCAGCCCCGGCGCCTTCACCCACTCGCCGTTCACCGCCGTCTCTTCCTCGGCCGGAATCGCCCAGTACGCCTCGAATCCGCGAAAGTGGTCGAGCCGAACAATGTCGTAGAGCTGCATGCGCGCGCCGAATGCGGTCGCATCCACCAGTCGAATCCGCTCTTGGCCAGCACATCCCAGCGGTAGAGCGGATTGCCCCACCGCTGCCCGGTCGGCGAAAAATAATCCGGCGGCACGCCGGCAACCCGCACCGGCTTCAAATCCTCGTCCAGCTCGAAGATTTCCGGATGCACCCACACATCCGCCGAATCCATGTTGACGAAGATGGCCACATCGCCCAGGATGCGGATCCCGCTGCCGCGCCGCGGCCGCGCGCAGATTGCTTCCATTGCCGGCAAAGGCAAACTGCAGCACCTGCTCCTGCGCCAGCGCGCGGCCAGCTTTCCGCGTCAACCTGCGCCAGCGCCTGCGGATCGCGCCGCCGCAACTGGTTCAGGCCACTCCGTCCACGCGCCGGTGCTGAACTGCCGCCGCAGCTCGGCGTAGAGCGCGTAGTCGACAAGCCAGCTTGCTTCAGCGCTGGCAGAATGCTTCGAAACTCCTCCCATTGCGCAGCCAAGCTTCGGCATCTTTCGGCCCGCGATCCAGAAAATTTCCCGCCGCCTCATACAGCAGCGGCACCTTCTTCTTCTCAACCTGGTCAAAGTCCACGTTTCCGCTGCGCCCGGCCAGTCCGGCGATCCGCTCGCGCGTCAATCCATCCCCAGTCCGACAAGAAACTCCAGGCTGATCAGGAATGGATTGCCCGCAAACGCCGACGAACCCGCATACGGCGAGTTGCCGTATCCCGTGGGACAGAGCGGCAGCACCTGCCAAACATGCTGTTTGGCCGCGGCCAGAAAAGCACACAAACTCGTGCGCCGCCGGACCCAGGTCGCCGATGCCGCCATACGACGGCAGCGAACTGACGTGCAGTAGAACTCCGGATGAACGCTGAAATTGCATGCCACAGTTATTGTATCGGCCGAACAGCGCACGGGCAGCGATCGGTCGCGACGGAATCGACTTTCATAAGACTTGAGCGGTTCCGCAATTGCTTATTCCGAAGCCAATGGGTTCAACCGCTCTATAATCCGTGTGTCCGTCGAATGCGGCGGTCATGCTGTTCAAATGATCTGGAGAATGACTCGTTGAAAATACGCTTCGGCTGCTCTTCCTTCGCAGTTCTTGCCTTCCTGCTTCCGCTCATGCCTTCCGCTTCCATCGCGCAATCAGTGCCTCCGCAGCCCGTTGTCCTCGCGACCGGCTGGCAGTTGCAGGACGTCAGCCAAAGTCGCCGCAACCGGGCGCCGAAGTCTCCGCCGCGGCCTTCAAAACCGCCGGCTGGTACACGGCCACCGTTCCCGGCACCGTACTCACCACGCTGGTCAACAACCACGTCTACCCCGAGCCGCTCTACGGCGAAAACAATCGCCCCGAGATCCATCCCCGAGAGCCTGCGTCCACACCTCCTACTGGTATCGCACACTGATCGACGTTCCCAACGTCCTACAACGGCCACCACGTCTGGCTCAACTTCGACGGCATCAACTACTCCTCCGACCGTCTGGGTCAACGGCGTCGCAGGTCGGCACAACGCGCGGCGCCTTCATTCGCGGCATCTTCGACATCACCGCGCAGCGTGAAGCCCGGCACGACCAGGCCGTCCTCGCCGTGCTGGTCTCGCCGCAGCCCCACCCCGGCGTTCCGCACGAGCACACCCTGCGCGACGGCATCGGCCCCAACGGCGGCGATCACCGCCATCGACGGCCCGACCTTTCTCTGCACCATCGGCTGGGACTGGATTCCCGCCATCCGCGACCGCGACACCGGCATCTGGCAAAAGGTCTTTCTCTCCGCCACCGGCCCGGTGCTGGTCAAAGATCCGCTGGTCACCACCGATCTTCCGCTGCCCCGAACCGACTCCTCCGACGTTGCCGTGCAGGCCACCGTTGAAAACGTCACCGACAAGCCGCAGAAAGCCGTCATTCGAAGGCACCATCGAAAACATCGCCTTCCAGCAGCCAGTCGACCTTGCTCCGCACAGCACACAAGCTCGTCAGCTTCGACGCAAAGACCACCCCTGCTCTGCACATCGAGCATCCGCGCCTCTGGTGGCCCAACGGCTACGGCCCGCAGAATCTCTACCACCTTCATCTCAGCTTCAACATCGACCACGACGTCTCCGACGCGCAGGACGTCGACTTCGGCGTCCGCAAGATCACCTACAGCGTGCCCGGCACCGACACGCTCACCATCTCCGTCAACGGCGTCCAGGTCTTCATCCGCGGCGGCGACTGGGGCCTCGACGAAGCCCTCAAGCGCATTCCCCGCGAGCGCCTCGAAGCCGAGATTCGCATGCACCAGCTCGCCAACCTCAACCTGATCCGCAACTGGGTGGGCCAGAGCACCGGCGAAGACTTCTACGAACTCTGCGACAAGTACGGCATCCTGGTCTGGGACGAATTCTTCCAGCCCAATCCCGGCGACGGTCCCAATCCCACCGATCATCGACACCTACATCGCCAACGTGCGCGACAAGATTCTGCGCTTCCGCAACCATCCCTCCATCGTGCTGTGGTGCGCGCGCAACGAGGGCTATCCTGCCGCCGGAGATCGACGCCGCGCTGCGCAAGCTGCTGGCCGAGCTCGAGCCCACGCGCCGCTATCAGCCCAGTTCCACCGACGGCGCCGGCGTCCGCTCGCACGGTCCCTACTCCTGGCGCACGCCGCGCGAGTTCTACACCATCACCGACGACTACTTCAAGACTGAAACCGGCAGCGTCTCCGTGCCCACGCTCGAATCCATTCACGGCATGATGCCGAAGAAGGATTGGGAGACGATCAACGACGACTGGGCCGAGCACGACTTCGCCAAGGGCAACTCCGGCGCGCAGGACTACCCGACGAAATCGCCGCCCGCTACGGCAAATTCCGCAACCTCGCCGACTTTGTCCGCAAGGCGCAGCTGGCGAACTACGAGGCCTTCCGCGCCATGTACGAGGGCCGCAACGCGCAGCTCTTCCATCCCACCACGGCCGTCATCACCTGGATGAGCAACCCCGCGCAGCCCAGCTTCGTCTGGCAGATCTACCACTACGATTTCGAGCCCAACGTCGTCGTTCTTCGCCGTCATGCACGCGTCCGAGCTCGTGCACATCCAGTTCAACGAGGCCACGGGCGACCTGCAGGTCATCAACAACCTGCCCCAGCCGCTCACCGATGCGACCGCACACGTCGCCATCTACAACCTCGACGGCTCGGTCGCACACGAATACGACGTGAAAGCGACGGCACTGCCCGACGTAGCCACCGACCTCGGTGCGGTCGAATTTCCTGCGACCCTCGCAACCACCCACTTCATCAAGCTCGACCTCCGCGATGCCCAGGGAAAACTCATATCTTCCAACTTCTACTGGCGCGGCGAGCCCGGCTATCCCGACGTCCTCACCGATCTCAACACAATGCCAGCCGTCACGCTCCAGGCGAAGGCAGAGAACAAAGATGCCGACGGCAAGCGCCTGGTTACCGTCACCCTGCACAACCCAACGAACAACATCGCCTTGATGACCCACCTGCAATTGCGCCGCCGCTCCGGCGAGCGCGTGCTGCCCGTCTTCTACAGCGACAACTACGTCTCGCTCGTGCCCAACGAGACCAAGACCATCACCATCGAAGCGGCTTCAAAGGACTTCAACGGAGAAGACGCGCTGGTTGTCTTCGACGGCTGGAATGTCACCGTCGCCCCGGCAACGTTCGCCGGCGTCTCTGTAGCGCCGAATCTCGAAGCGCAGCCGGGCAACTCGCCCGCCACCGGCCTGCCCTTGCAGACCACCGGGCTCCGCTAAGGCCGCGCGCCCAAAGCGCTTCCAGCGCAACGCAAAAAGGCCCGCGTTCTGAGAGGAACGCGGGCCTTTCGTACTTTTGATTCGCCGCTGCATGCCCCATCCTTGAATCGTTTTGTGATTCAAGAGTGGGAAACGACTCACCCGCCTTTACATCCCCGGAATCTCCGGTCCCTGCGCCTTGGCGTTAATCCGGATCCGATCGTGCTTCTTGTAATCGTTCAGCACGTTGCTGGCAAATACCTCAAATGCTTCGTTGCGCCGCTGATCCAGCATCTGGTCGCGCGCCTGGTCAAGATTCTGTTGAATCTCCTGCGGGCTCGGTTCCGTCTTCATCTCGAGCTTCGCCACCACACCGGTTCGCCCTGCATTGATGGGTCCGCTGATGCTCTGCGGCGCCATGTCAAAGAGTTGCGGAGCTACCTGGCCCACCTGGCCCAGATCCGGCACCTGTCCGGTCTCGCCCACCAGGTCGCTGGTCTTCACCGTTGCGCCCACTTCCTTTGCAGCCTTGGCGAGGTCGCCGCTAGCCTTCGCCTTCGCGGCCAGTTCGTCTGTCTTCTGCCGCAGCAGTGCCGGCAGTTTCTCGTTTTGGTAATCGTCCAGAACGTGGCTCTTCCACTCGGCAAATGTCGGCGCGTGCGCCGGCGTCACCCCGGTAACCTGGAAAACTGCATAGCCTTCGCCGGTAGGCGCCGACTGCGCCGGATCACCCTGCTTCGACTGGAATGCCTTGGCTAGCAACTGCGACCCGTCCGGCAGCGCGGAAATCACGCCCTGTTGCGCAACCGGCGGCGTCGTCACCAGTTGCAGATGATGCGCCTCCGCGGTCTTTTGCAGTCCGTTCTTGATGGCCTCTGAGGTCAGTTGCCGCGCAAAATTATCCTGCGCCGCCGTCGAGTTTTGCCGGATCAGCGTAGCCTGGATCGTCGGCAGCACCTCGCTCAGCGATTGCGAATGCGCTTGGGTGCGCTCTTCCACCTGCACAATGTGGTAGCCGATATTGCGACTTCACAATTTCGATATCGCCGATCTTCTGCGTGAAAATGGCGGTATCAAACGCCGGCACCATGTGCCCGCGCTGCGCAAATCCGAGTTCGCCGCCCTGATCCTTGCTGCCCGGATCGTCGGAGTCCTTCTTCGCCAGTTCGGTCCAGTTTCCCCCCGCCTTGAGCTGCTTCACGATGCTGTCGGCCTTCGCCTTGGCAGCCGCATCGGTCTTTGCATCCGCGCCCGCGGGCACGCTGATCAGAATATGCCGCGACCGCGCTTGCTCGGGCACCGAATACTCCGCTTTATGAAGGTTGTAATACTGCTCGATCTCCTGCTGCGTGGGCTGCTGCACGCCGCCCGGCACATCATTCGGGGTAAAGGCAAAGTACGTGATGGTGCGCTCTTCCGGAACCGCCGTTGCATAACGCGCCGCATTCTTCTTGAAGAACGCTTCCAGATCGGCGTCCGAAGGAGTGATCTGTTTGCGCAGATCGTCCCCGGTGATCACCGCATAATCGAACTTGATCTTGATGTTGCTCTTGCGGTATGCCTCGCGCACATCCTTGTCGCTCACCGTTACCCCGGCCGTAATCAGCGATTCCAGCCGCCGGATCGCGATATCGTCCTTGACGTTCTGTTCAAACTCCGCAACCGAAATGTCGAACCGGTTTTCGATGATGGCGGCATACTGCTGCTGCCCAATAAACTTGCCGTTGGGGAACAGAACCTGTCCCGCCGGCCCGGTCTGCGAGATACTGGCGCACATCGTCGTTGGTGACGTGAATGCCCAGCTTGGCCGCCTCGCTCAGCATCACTTGCTGCTGCACCAGTTGCTGGCCTACCTGCTGCTCAAACAGGTTCATGATCATTGGGTTGTCGGCATACTGCGGATTGCGCTGCCGCACCTGCATCTGCGCAATCTGCGCCACCTTTTGCTGGCTGATCACCTCGCCGGCGGAGAAAAACCGGCTGTACCAATGGGGATAGACCACAGCAAACGTGTCGGCGGCGCTAGCCCCTTGTCCGGTAAGACCCGGAATCAGGTAAACCACCATCGACACCGACGCGGCCGCGATGATGACAACAAAAAGTGCCTTGGTTACGCGATTGTCTTTCTGCAGAAAACGAATCATGGATGGATTTTCAACTCTCTATGCGCCGGCAACAGCAGCCAGTTTCCCAACATCGCCCAGTGGCGGCAGAGGGGCCGGCGCTTCACAGATATGCGCATTTCGCGCACGACGCGATTCTCACCATTATAGACGAGCACGCTTCGCTTGAGGAGTCGCTAAGACCGGGACCGGCAACCCGATCTGTCCCAACGCCAAACGGGCACCCCGTATCTCGGGATGCCCGCTCCATTTCGATTTGGCCCTAAAGCCTTACCGCCAATAATACGATCCGCCGACCACGTAATATGGGCGGTAGTACACCGGTCCATAAGGATAAGGACCCGCTGCGTAAGGACTCCCATAGGGGCCGCCATAGGGGCCGCGCCGGTAGAGGTTCGGACCGCCCTGGTAAAGTCCCTCGGCCAACCGAGCCGCTTCTTGCCGGCTTACCGGGTCCACCGTAATTGGTGCAGTCAGGTGAAAAGTGACCAGCGCTTCGGCTGGAATCCATGCGTTCGGTCCAGGAGTCGCGGCAGAGGCCGCTGTCCCCACCGTGCCGCCGGCCGCAGCGCCGATCGCCGCTCCGCCACCGCCGCCCGCGGCACCGCCGATGATCGCGCCCAAAAGCGCACCGCCAACGACGTTCCCAACTGTGCGCCCGGTTTTGCTCGGGCTCTTCACCTTGAAGAGGTCAGACTGAATTGGGTAGTCATGCCCACCCAGGTCAAGGGCGGTCAGCCGCAAGGCCAGTTCAGAGCTGCCCGCAAGCTGGCCCCCATGGTGGACATCGGAGATGACCCCGTGCACCGTCGCGCCACGGGGAATCGCCAAATAATTACCGACCGTCACGTCCCGAATCACCGTGAACTGCACCGGCGTCCCATCCTGGGCGTGCTTGCTGCTCACCGCCTCGCTTGTACGAAGCTGCACCAGCGTTCCCGACGGCACCGTCAGAGGTCCACGGGGAACGTCATACGAAGGTTGCGGAGGCGCGGACGGATACTGCTGCCGATACTGGGGCGGATAAGGATTCTGGCCGTATCCCGGCGGTGGAGGGTTCTGTCCGTATCCCGGCGGAGGAGCTTGCCCGTAACCAGGAGGCGGATTCTGCCCGTATCCCGGCGGTGGAGGGTTCTGTCCATACCCAGGTTGCGCGCCCTGTGGCTGGTTCTGGCCATATCCTGGAGGCGGCGCATTCTGCTGCCCATATCCGGGCGCCTGGTTCTGGTCCGGGGAAGGCGCCATGGTAGGCGGATTCGCGGGAGCAGGCTGCTGGCTGTAGTCCCCGTTGTCCTGTGAGGCACTATCGTCTACCGCGCCCTGCGCGTTCGGATCATCCGCGGGATTGCCCACCTTGAGGTTGTCGTGCACCCCGGTCACGCCGGGAACACCTTTCACGATCGACTCCGCCAGACTTTTTGAGGCGTCGCTCGAAACCGTCCCGGACAGAGTTACTTCGCCCTGAATCGTCGCCGCGGTGATCAGATCGCTCTTGAGCGACTGCGAAGCGTCCAATGCGTGCACCACGTCCATCTCAATCTGGCCATCGGTGCGTTGACCTGCCGGCGCTGAATCCTGTGCGGCCACCGGCACGCCGCTCAAAACAATTGCCGCCACCAGCGCGAGCGCCTGGGGAACGATCTTAAATAGACTGCGATTCATCGTTCTCTCTCCTGCGAACAACTTTCTGCATCGGGTTCTGTCGTTTTAGACGGCGAACCCCAAAATCCCGTCACTTTGTTAGAACCCCGCCACCGGCAAAAAGTTCCGTAAAGTGCAACCGTTACCCGGCCTCCGGTACCTGGCTTTTGGGAGGAATCCTGCCCACCGCCGGTTTTCATGCCTCGGCGCCGCCCGGCTGCTGAGGGGTCGCCGTCAAATCCTGGTTGTCCGGGAAAAAGAGCTGAAAAACCGTGCCTGACCGCCCTCCTTTTGAAGCCGGCCGGCTGCGCATATGCACTAACCCATGATGTTTCAGAATGATCTCGTGGCTTACCCACAATCCCAGGCCGGTTCCGGTCTCTTCCTTGGTGGTAAAGAAGGCCTCAAAAATGCGCATCTTCGCATCGTCTTCGATGCCCGAGCCGGTGTCCGCCACGGTGATGCGCACCCCCTCATGGAAAGATCCGTTCCAGTTTCCCGAACGCCGTGCACGCACAACCAGACGCCCCCCGCGCGAGGTCGCATCAATCGCGTTGCCCACCAGGTTGGCAATCACCTGCCGCACCTCTCCCGCAAAACAGAAGAGGTCCATCGCAGGGTCGTACTCCCGCTCCACCCGAATGCCCAGGGTATTCAGGCGCATTTGAAAGAGGCTCAGAACGGAGTCAAGCAAGTCTCCCATGTTGGCCTGCGCGGGCAGCGTCGATTGCCGGTAGAAGCGGAGCGTCTGCTGGGTAATCTCCGAAATTCGCCGCGCTTCGTGCTGCGCCATCGTGACATAATCCAACGCCGGCCCCTCCAGCGGAGAATAGTTCCGCAGCAGAAAGAGCAGGTTCGTAATCGCCTCCAGCGGATTGTTGATCTCGTGCGCAGATTGAAGCCGCCAACCGGCCGGTGGCAGCCAGCTTCTCTGACCGGCGCAGGGCCTCTTCGCTGCGCTTGCGGTCGCTCGCGTCCAGCACGATCACGCCGACCCACCGCACCTGTTGCGGCGTAGTCCGCACCGGGTAGGCGTTCACCAGCCACGTCCACGCCCGTTTTGGTTTGCCGCCCTGCCCATTCAGTTCCAGGTTGCGCACCGACTTCCCGCTGGCAAACACGCGCAGCACCGCATCTTCCAGCTCCTGCGCGACGACCGGTTGCGGCAGCAGCTCGGGCAAAGTGCGTCCCAGGTGCCGGCTCAGCGGGACTCCGGTCATCTCGGCAAAGACCTGGTTCACGCGCACAAACCGGCAGTGGCGGTCAAAGAATGCCAGCCCGATGGGCGCGTTGGCCAGCATCGAGTCCAGCAGCGAAAGCGTGTCGTTCAACCCCGACCGCTGCTCGTCAATCGACGCCACCATGCCGGTTGAACGCCTCAATCAGGTCGCCGATCTCGTTGTGCATGGCCACCGGCAGCGGAAAGCTGCCGCTGCTCTCGGGCGTATTCATCAGCGCGCGCGTCCCCCGGTGCAGCATCGCCAGCGGCCGCGAGATGGACGCGCGACGCAAGCAGCACGAGGGTTACCGACGAAAGGATCCAGATCACGCCAAAGAAAATCGTGATCCGCTCCACAATGTGGCGGACTTCATCAACTCCCGCGGGGTCTGTTTTCCACCCAGGCGAACCCGCGCAGATCCCCCTTGGTATAAATCGGTGCAGCGCTTTCCCATTGCTTATTCTTCAGTGCAAATACCTCTACCTGGTTTCTCTTCAGCAGCGGAATTTGCGCCGTCTCTGCCGGCTCCAAGGTCGAGAGCTCCGGCTCTCCCTTGCTCACAAAGAGCACATTGCCCGCGGGATCCGTCACCTTGGCGAAGGCTACGTTGGGGGATTCGCCCTCCGATCTGAACGGACAGGCCAACCCACCCCGGCCGGTTCTGCTGCAATCGCCTCCCTCGCCTGCAGCGCCAGCGATCTCGCCTGATTTGCAAGGCGAAGCATGGTGCGATCATGCAGCTCCCCTGACAGCTTGCTCACCAGCAAACCCGCAAACAATCCAATGGAAAGTCCTTCCAGCAACACCAGCCCGGCCAGCATTTGCCATCGAATCGTCCGCGGCCACAAGCGCATTCGTAATTCTCCTCACCCCCTGCGAGTGAGCCTTTAGTCTATCGAAATCATCTTCGGGGCTTCTTGATCGGCTTCTTGAGGTGACTTATCGACCCACCGAACACGACGCCAGCGCCCGCGCAATCAGTGCCCCGTGAAAACGTCCATTCTCAATGAAAATTTCGTTGGTGCGCGACCCGGCCACAATCACGCCCGCCAGGTAAATCCCCGGCACATTGCTTTCCAGCGTTTCGGGATTGCAGACAGGCAGCTTGTCCGGACCTTCGAATCGCACGCCCATGCTCTCGAGAAATCCAAAATCGAGGTGGTAGCCGGTCATGGCAAAGACAAAATCATTCTTCAGCGTCTTGCGCCCTTCCGGTGTCTCGATCTCAACCGTATCCTGAGTGATCTCAATAACCTTTGAGAGAAAATATGCCGTGATTTCGCCGTTCTTGATGCGGTTTTCGATGTCCGGCTTGATCCAGTACTTTACGTGCGGCTGAATTCCCGGCCCCCGATAAACCAGCGTAACCCGCGCGCCGCTGCGCCATAACTCCAGGGCCGCAATCGCCGCCGAGTTCTTGCCGCCAATCACCACGACGTCCATCTCCCAATAAGGATGGGGATCGTCGTAGTAGTGGTGCACTTTGCTCAAATCCTCGCCGGGAATCTCCATCAGGTTGGGCAAATCATAGTAGCCGCTCGAGACGATCAGCTTCCGCGCCTCCAACTCCCCGGGCCGGCCGAACCGGTCCTCCGTGTGCACCGTAAAAGCCCCATCGGCTCCCGTCACGGCTTTCACGCACTCGTACTGGCGCACGTCCAGCTTGTAGTACGCCGCAACCAGCCGGTAATACTGCAGCGCCTCATTGCGCGAAGGTTTCGGATTAGGGCTGGGAAAAGGAATGCCGCCTATCTCCAGCAGCTCCGGAGTTGTAAAAAACGTCATGTGCGCCGGATAGTGAAACAGCGAATTGCAGATGCATCCCTTATCCACCAGCACCCCACTGAAGCCCGCCTTCTGCGCGTCGATAGCGCATGCCAGCCCCGTAGGTCCCGCGCCAATCACCAACACATCAAAGATCGGCTCGGAGGCCGACTGCAGGTCGATGTCGGGAATCGTGTGCGGCTCTTCGGGCGGAAGCGCGCTTGCGCCATTCTCGTTCATGTTTCTAGCTTATGGCATTGTGGGTGGCAACAACGCAGGTTTCCGTTCCCACCAGGTAGCCTCAACTCAATCCACCGTAACGGCAATGGGCGCGGTTACACTCGGATAGAATGGTTTTCGACCATGAACACAGCGGCAATTCGCAGTGATTGGGTTGGACGCGTAATCGACGGGAGGTTCCCTCTCGTGAAGTGGTTAGGCGGCTCGCAATGGAGTGGTGTCTTCCTTACTGAACTGCCGGATTCGCAGCAGAAAGCCTCCATCAAGCTCATTCCGGCCGATGCACCGGATGCGGAAGTCCACAGCGCCGGATGGGCAGCCGCGTTGACCATGTCACATCCCCATCTGATGCGCCTCTTTCACACCGGAAACAGCGAGATCGACGGAGCCCGCTTGCTCTACGCCGTCTCTGAATACTCCGATGAAGATCTGGCGCAGATTCTTCCCGACCGGCCTCTCACACCTTCCGAAACGAGAGAGATGCTCGACCCGGTCCTGGACGCGCTCTCCTATCTCCACGGGAAAGGCTTTGTGCATGGTCACCTCAAGCCTTCGAACATCCTGGTCGTCGACAACCAGGTGAAGCTTTCCTCCGACAGCCTTCATGCTGCCGGGCGCCTTGACCGACCCATGCCGGAGGACATCTACGCTGCTCCCGAGACCGCCGCCGGCATCATCTCCGAAGCCAGCGATGTCTGGTCCCTCGGCGTCACCCTGGTCGAAGCTCTCACGCAGCATCCGCCGGTCTGGGATAAATCGAAGCAGAAAGAACCGCTCGTGCCGGCATCCATCCCGCAACCGTTCGCGGAAATTGCGCGGGAATGTCTCCGGCCCGATCCGGCGCGGCGATGCACTCTCAGCTATATCAAGCTTCATCTCGATCCAGACAGCATGCTCCCCGAGGCGCCGTCCAAAGCGAGTGAGCCGAAACCTGCCCGCCTCCGCGTTCCAATGCTCATCTTCGCGGCGCTTGTAATCTGTGCCGCGATCGTGTTCAGCCTGGTGCGAAGTCATCCGGATCGGCCTTCTTCGCCAGCCGCGAACCAGCTACCGGTCCCGGCAGGCGCCCCCCCGAGTCAATCTGCAGTTCCAACTCCCGAAACCTCCAATGGCGCAGCGTCCAAGGGTGCTGTCGCTCAGCGCGTCCTGCCTGACGTTCCGGAGCGCGCGCTGAGAACCATTCACGGCACAGTCGATGTCAAAATTCGGGTCAAAGTCGATTCCGCCGGGAATGTCTCGCATGCGGAGATCGAATCCGCGGGACCAAGCCGGTATTTCGCCAACCTGGCACTGAAGGCAGCGCAGTCCTGGAGGTTCAAACCCGCGCAGGCTGATGGTCATCCCGCCCCAAGCGTGTGGAATCTCGACTTCAGATTAAGACAATCCGGGACTGAAGCGACTCCCGTCGAAAAAGCGCCCTAGTTCGCGCCTCCGGCCAGCCACATCCCCGATCCGTTACCCTAGTAGGGTCAAACGTTCGAGGGAGACCCATGACCGTCATCCGCCAGGAAGATTTCATCGCCAGCGTCGCCGGCGCGCTGCAATACATCAGCTACTACCACCCGGTGGACTACATCACCGCCTGGCCAAAGCCTACGAGCGCGAACAGTCCCCTGCCGCCAGCGACGCCATGGCGCAGATCCTCATCAACAGCCGCATGTGCGCCGAAGGCCACCGCCCCATCTGCCAGGACACCGGCATCGTCAACGTCTTCGTCAAAGTCGGCATGGACGTCCACTTCGAGGCCGCTCCAGGCGAAAAGCCGCTCAGACCTTCAGGAAATGTCCGATGAGGGCGTGCGCCGCGCCTATCTCGACCCCGACAACAAGCTCCGCGCCTCCCTGCAGGCCGACCCCGCAGGCGCGCGCAAAAACACCAAAGACAACACCCCGGCCTGTGTCAGCGTTGAACTGGTGCAGGGCTCGACGGTCGAAGTCACCGTCGCGGCCAAGGGCGGCGGGTCTGAAGCAAAGTCAAAATTCGCCATGCTCAACCCGTCCGACTCCGTCGTCGAATGGGTGCTCAAAACCGTCCCCACCATGGGCGCCGGCTGGTGCCCGCCCGGCATGCTCGGCATCGGCATCGGCGGCACCGCCGAGAAAGCCATGCTCCTCGCCAAGACTGCGCTCATGGATCCCATCGACATTCAGGACCTCATCGCCCGCGGCCCTAAAACCGACAGCCGAAAAACTCCGCGTCGAACTCTATGACAAGGTGAACCGTCTCGGCATCGGCGCGCAGGGACTGGGCGGTCTGACAACGGTTCTGGATGTGAAGGTGCTCGACACCCCAGCCCACGCCGCCAACCTGCCCGTCGCCATGATTCCCAACTGCGCCGCCACCCGCCACGCTCACATCGTTCTCGACGGCTCCGGTCCCGTCTATCTCGATCCGCCCTCGCTCGACGACTGGCCCAAGCTCACCTACGATGTGTCCGGCGCACGCCGCGTCAACCTCGACACCGTCACCCGCGCCGAAGCCGACACGTGGAAGCCGGGCGAAGTGCTGCTTGCTCTCCGGCAAGCTGCTCACCGGCCGCGACGCCGCCCACAAGCGCATGACCGACATGCTCAACCGCGGCGAAAAGCTGCCTGTCGACTTCCGCGGCCGCTTCATCTACTACGTCGGCCCCGTCGACCCGGTTCGCGAAGAAGTCATCGGCCCCGCCGGCCCCACCACGGCCACGCGCATGGACAAGTTCACCCGCCAGATGCTCGCCGAAACCGGCCTTCTCGGCATGATCGGCAAAGCCGAGCGCGGCCCGGTCGCCATCGAGGCAATCAAGGAGTTCGGTGCGGTCTACCTGATGGCAGTGGGCGGCGCGGCTTACCTGGTTTCGAAGGCCATCACCGGCGCGCGCCAACTGGCATTCGAGGATCTTGGCATGGAAGGTATCTACGAGTTCCAGGTCAAGGACATGCCCGTCACCGTAGCCGTCGACTCCAAGGGCGTCAGCGTTCACCAGACCGGCCCCGCCGAGTGGCAGCAGCGCATCGCAGAGATACCGATTTTGCAATAAGGTGGTGAGCAGGGCGGGAACTCTTTTCGCGACATGGATGGGAACCTGCACCCACCGCCCCTTCTGGATTCCGCGCTACACTCCTCTCACGGCTCATCGAGCCAAAAACGGAGCTGGATTCGGCAATCGTCCGGCAATCGCGAGGTTGCGCATGAATCGACAACTGGCGCTCAGGGTCGTATTGGCCCTGGTGGGCATTCTTTTCCTGGCTCTGGCGTATCCCATGTTCGTCTTTGTTCGCAAAGAGCCAGCTCTCTCCATGATGTTCAGCCTCTACGTCACGCTGGGCATCTTCCTGCTACTCGCCATTCGTGACCCATCGGCTCATCGCAGTCTCATTGCCTTCACAGCGTGGTCCAGCTTTGCCCACGCCGCCTGGATGGGCACCCAGGCCTGGCTCCACATGGTTGCGCGCGGAGAGTTGATTGGCGTCGCTGTTCTCATCCTCATCGGCATCGCCCTGGTCATACTGGCTCCTGCCAAACACGCACCCCACGCCGCTATGTAGCGCGCTCCCAAAGCGGATGTGCGCCGGCGACTGCGCAGCCCTCAAGCCCGCCAAATCGGAAGCGGCCCACCAGATTGTCTGGTGAGCCGCCATTCCCTATTCCCTGGTCCCTGTTTTCTTCACTGCTTCCCAAACCGAAACACGAATCCATACGTGAATCCCACATTATTCTGCATCGTCGATCCGAAGCCGGTGCCGTAGTACTCCGGCCCCAGGCGAAGCGAAAAGCCGGGGCTCACGTTGATCTCGCCAAGAAGGGCGGCGTCGATCGCGTACGTCGTCGAATCCGGATACAACCCGAGCAGCTGCGTGCCGAAACCGCTCGTATCTCCTGAAAAATTCCCAATGGCAACACCGCCCATCACGCGCCCCGCAAGAGAATATCGCGGACGAAGATAGAAGCGATACGTCGGCCCGATCAGCACGCCATATTGGCTGATCGCCGGTCGCGTGATTGAACTGGGATTCAGTCCCACATAGGCGGTGCCATAGTAGCCGCGGCCATCCACCGTCACGCCCAGCTTCTCACCGTAGTAGCGCGTCACCGCCGCATCCCATGAATAAAGAGTTGCGCGCTGAAGATTTGGTCCGGGCGTAAAGCGAAGATAATCCCCGCCGACATAGGCTTCATAGAGGTGTAAGTAGGTATCGCGAATCGCCTGCGCGCGGCGCTGTTCGCGGCGGGCCCGGATGCGAGCCTGTACGCTGAGATGCCCTTGTTCCTCATCGGAGGTGGGTTGCTGGGCCTGGTCCTGCGTTGCGGAAGTGGTGCTGGAACTTGAGCTTTGTGCCAACAGGACGTGTGCGGCCGGCAAAATCAACGCCAGCAAAAGGGCAAGACGACGGAAAGAATACATCGCTTTCGGGATACCTCCACGACATTACGGAAGCACCCGCATGCAGGGCTCCCCCTTAGGTATTAAACCATCTTGGGGCAGCGTCATGGGTGGACCCGCTGTGCTTTGGACGGTTCCCGTCGCCATTCGGCGAGCGCAACTACGGCGCTCCCGCCCGGTTGGCCTTCTGGAACCCTACTTGATCGCATTCAAATCGGCCTGCAACTGCGCCTCATTGAACCCTTCGGGCGACCCCTTGGCGCTCAGCCAGTCCTGCCCCAGCAGGGTGTGAGCCTCATCGCAATATTCGTTCCAGAATGCCACGGTCATGGTCTTCAACTGTCCCCAGGTAATGCAGGTAAAGCCCTGCTGATCGTATTTGGGCACAAAGACGCAGTGACCGCCCCAGCTTCCTTTATTCGCGTTGTCCCCTCCATCGGGCACCACATCCCACACATCCTGATTCTGCGCCGTCAGCGGAAGGGCCAGCCCAATATAGACGCCACCAAACAGCGCGATCGACTGGCGAATCTCGTCGAGGTTCGTCGGCACGGGATCGGCAAAGGCCGTCAGCCTGTGACCGCTGAATCCCTGCTTCTGCCACTTGTTCAGGACATCCAGTTCAATCCCGCCCGCGTCGGTGCTTGCATTGCCCGGCACGTACCCATCCCAGTTCTCGTAGTAGCTCTCGACGACCGAGTCGGCTAGGGTCACCGTGCTGCCTGTGTTGGCCGACCACACCTGCACAGCGTGCGCCGCCGCGGCAATCGTGCAATCGCCGAGTTGATCGTTGAGCATCATGCCCCAGCCGGTGATTCCCGCGGTCCAGTCGGCCGTCGGCGGCGGAGGCGGAAGTGCGGATGTGAAATAGTTGGCCAGCCTCAGGGTTCGGCTGTCGGTCTTGATTGCCTTGCGGCCAAGTCTCCATCGCCGTACATGCGGGTTGGTTGCGCTGTGGGGCTGCTGATTCATCTTCGTGTCATCGGTCATCGAGTGGTTTCCTTCTATGCAACGGGTTAACGTCTGTGGCTGGCGGCGGCCATGAAGGCACCCCGCCAAACTCTTGCAAATCGGATTACACTTGTCTAGCAAATCTTTCCAAATCAAGACAAATCGGTTTTTCTCTTCAGGCCGATTGGCTCGCGAATGCTCTACGATTGATGAACAACGGAGGCAGCTTCCCTTTATGTCTCGAATTCTCTTTGGAATCGTACTCGGAGTTGTGCTTGTGCCAATCGCCGCCCTGGTGTACCTCAAATTTGGCAATGTGCCCGTGGCCGTGACTGACCCTCCTTTTCCGAGCGAGGGCCTGGTTACGCAGGTTCCGCTGAGCGCGCGCATCGATCGCCAAATGGTCCAGATACCTCCCATTCAGCCCGATGAAGCCACTCTTGTCGCCGGCGCCCACATCTACATGGACAAATGCGCCGTGTGCCACGGCACCCATGGCAAGTCTTCTGACCTTGGCGAAAATATGTTCCCGGGCGCCCCGCCGCTTTGGGAAAAGCATCGCCGCGGCGACGTCGTCGGCGTCAGTGACGATCCTCCAGGCGAAACCTACTGGAAGGTATTCAACGGCATCCGGCTGACCGGCATGCCCGACTTCAAAACCCAGTTGAACGATACGCAAATGTGGCAGGTGAGTCTGCTGCTGGCAAACGCCAACAAGCCATTGCCCCCGGCCGCCTTGCAAAGTCTGAGCGGCACACCCGATGCTGCAACTCTGCTTGCCCCCGGGCAGAAGAGTAATGCGCCGGCAAATCCGCCAACCACAGCAAAGTAGCCGGGCCAACTCGGGATCAATAAGACCAGGGCTCAATCAGCAGGGGCTCCATCCGGCAAGGGCTCTTCTCAGGGAGAATTGCAATCATGAGCGTACTTGACTCGCTGCGCAGCGGCCTGAAGATCTTCCTGATGAGCCTTGGCATCTCAAGCCCGCCAAAGAAGCCGCAGGCCACTGCCAAATCGCCCGCAAAACCCCAAGCGCCCAAATGATTCCTTTGCTCGGAAATATCGACCTGTCCATACGAGGCTCTCTCGTCATCGCGGTCCTCGCGCTCGCCTCAATTTTCCCCGCATACGCGCAACAGGACGACTACTTCTCCAATTGGCCTGCCGGCGTTTCACCACAGGAAGTCGGCAAGCACCTCGCCGACCACTTCGTCACCAGCCCCCATCAGTACACAGCCACCATCCACTATTCCGAGGCCGTCGCCTGGTACGGTGCATTGACCTTCGCTCAGCTCACGCAGGATGATGCGCTTCAGACCGCCCTCATTCAGCGCTTCGATCCCTTGATGCCCGGCGGCTCCGAAGCGGCGCGCAGGCCCGTTCGCCACCATGTGGACGACTCCGTCTTCGGCGTGGTGCCCCTCCAGATCGCCATCCAGACCAAGGATCCCCGGTACCTGGCCGAGGGCAAATCCTGGGCTGACCGCCAATGGGAAAACCCGCAGCCCGACGGCCTCTCCGCGGAAACGCGTTTCTGGGTTGACGACATGTACATGCTCACCATGCTGCAGTTGGAGGCCTACCGCGCCACCGGAGATCGCGTCTACCTCGACCGCGACGCTAAAGAGATGGTGGCTTACCTCGAAAAGCTGCAGCAGCCCAACGGCCTCTTCTACCATGCCCCCGATGTGCCCTTCTACTGGGGCCGGGGAGACGGCTGGTTCGCCGCCGGAATGGCCGAGATCCTGCGCGACCTACCCCCGATCACCCCCAGCGCGCCCGCATCCTCGCCGGCTACCACCTCATGATGGCCGCCCTGCTCAAATACCAGGGCAAAGACGGCATGTGGCGTGAGCTGATCGATCACGACGAGGCGTGGCCTGAGACCTCCAGTTCCGCCATGTTCACCTTCGCCATGATCACCGGCGTCAAAAACGGCTGGCTCGATGCCGCAACCTACGGTCCGGCCGCCCGCCGCGCCTGGATCGCCGTCGTTGGCTACATCGATCAGAACTGGGACGTCACCAATGTATGCGAAGGCACAGGCAAAAAGGACGACCTCGCTTACTACCTCGCCCGCCACCGCCGAACCGGGGATTTCCACGGCCAGGCGCCGGTGCTGTGGGCGGCTTCTGCGCTGCTGCGGTGACGGGGCACATGCCCTTCCGAATGGCTTTCGATCAAACCATGGAAAACTCGTGCAACTTTCGGCGATTGGACCGTCTCCAATGGGTTAGTCGACGACTACAATGGGAGTTCAGAATGACAGGCGAAGATTTTAGAGAGCGCGTTCGTTCGTTCTGGGATTTCCTGATTCTGTTTAGTGGAATTTCGACGGCCCGAAACCTGTCGCGTACGCGCAGGGAGCCGGTTCAGTGCCGGGGGTTGTTTCTGTTCAGGAAACCTAAGGAACTCGACAGCAGCTTGCACGATGATCTATAACCCCTTGAATTTAAAGGATTCCCCGTATCCTATAAGTCGCTCCCAGAGACATGTGGACATCGCCCTTCTCTGATGCTAAGCTTCAGCAAAATCAAACAAATAGCAGCGTCGTTGTTCAGAGGACTATGGATTGGTGTCTCCTTCCCTCCTCCAGAAAGCGAACGAAACGCACAACGAGGCTTCTGCTCACGCGAGAGGACATGTCTATTGTTGAAGGGACCTGAAGAAACGCAGATCTGCCACGTGTGGTCATGAGTCCATCATCGACTCAGAACACAGAAGAGAGGCGGCTCAAGGAGTTGGACGGCTGGCGCGCTGTGAGCGTGCTGCTCGTGATCGCGCATCACCTCGGCGCATACCAGTATGCAAACATCGTCGCGCCGCATGCACGTTCGGCTTTCGTCTTCGAGCATTGTGGGCCACTCGGTGTAAAGGTCTTTTTCGTCATCAGCGGCTTCGTGATCTGCCGGCTCCTTATTCTCGAAGAGAATCGGTACGGTGCAGTTTCGCTGATCGGCTTTTATCTCCGCAGAGCCTTCCGAATCCTGCCGCCGTTCTTTCTTTACTTCGCGTCTGTGTGCCTCTTACTTTGGATCGGATTGATCCATGATTCGTCACGCGGGATAGTGAGCGGAGCTCTTTTCCTGTATGACTTTGTTCCTGCGCAGCACGGAAGCTGGTTCGTCGGCCAGACCTGGAGCCTCGCCGTAGAAGAGCAGTTTTACGTCGTCTTTCCTACCTTGTGGGTGCTTACGCGAAGAATTGGTAGGAAACGCGTGTTTATCGTCATCTTCTGCTTGATCGCGGCCTGGAATCTCTTTGCGGCAATCTCTGGCTGGGACCAGTTCACCATTCCCTCCGCTCGTTCCGGATTTGCTTGCATCTGCTGCGGAGTCGTGATGGCTACCTTCGAGACGCGTGCACGCGCAATCGCCAGGGCAGTCCCGGCCATCGCGGTGGCAGCAGTTGCACTCAGCCTGCTCTGGCATCCCATCGATCATTCCGGCTGGGAATCAGCTGCCTACGAAAGCATCTTTATGCCTCTTGCAATTGCACTTGTGCTGATCTTCAGCTTGGATCGTGGGGAATGGTTACGCAGATTTCTGCGTTGGCGGCCGATTCAAGCAGTTGGCCTCACATCCTACGGAATCTACTTATGGCAGCAGCTTTTTACGGCTCCATCGAAGTTTTTTACCGCGTCCGGGCATCCGATCTCGTTCCTATTGCCGCTGTTGTTCGTGATTGTTCCGCTCTCCTACTTGTTCGTCGAAAAACCGGCCATGCGGCTCGGCAGATCCCTCGCGGAAGGAGTGCGACTGGCTCCGGTAGGCGAAGCAGAGATGGTTTGATCCCATTTCTTCGTTGGAATTGCCTTAGAATTGACCTATGCCGTTGACGTGCCAGCAGGCCCTCGACTACTTTCACTCCCCCGACCTCATCGGACTCGGCTTTGAAGCCGACGCCGTTCGCCGCCGCATGCACCCCGAGGGCGTGGTCACCTACATCATCGACCGCAACATCAACTACACCAACTTCTGCACCGAATACTGTACCTTCTGCGCGTTCTACCGCCCGCTCCCCAAAGAAGGAAAGAACATCCCGCGCTCCGACGAGGGCTACATCCTCGACTTCGAAAAGATTTATGAGAAGATCGCCGAAACCATCGAGATGGGCGGCACCGGTGTCCTGATGCAGGGCGGTCTGCACCCCGATCTGAAAATCGACTGGTTCGAGCGCCTCTTCACCGGCATCAAGCAGCGCTTCCCGCAGATCTGGTTGCATTGCCTCTCCGCGTCGGAAATCCTGGCCATCGCCGAGTACTCCAACCTCGACCTGCGCACCACCATCTCCCGCCTCCGCGATGCAGGCCTCGACTCCATCCCCGGCGGCGGCGCTGAGATTCTCGACGACGATGTGCGCTTTCGCATCGCCCGCCTTAAATGCCGTACAGAGGACTGGGTCAGCGTCCACCGCACCGCGCACCAGCTCGGCATGCGCACCACCGCCACCATGATGTTCGGCGTCGGCGAAACGTTCGACCAGCGCATCAATCACTTTGAAGTGGTCCGCAAGCTCCAGGAAGAAACCGGCGGATTCACCGCCTTCATCCCCTGGAGCTTCCAGCCCCACAACACCGCGCTTGGCGGTCGCGGCTGGGACGAGGCCACGTCGGTCGAATATCTCAAGGTCCTCGCCATCGCCCGCCTCTATCTCGATAACATCGAAAACGTGCAGGCAAGCTGGGTAACTCAAGGCCTCAAGGTTCTCGAGTTAGGCCTCCACTTCGGCGGCAACGACGTGGGCTCTGTCATGCTCGAGGAGAACGTAGTGAAGGCGGCAGGCACCAGCAACTGCACCACCGAAGAGGAGCTCCGCCGCATCATCCGCGACGCCGGCTTCAAGCCCGTCCAGCGCGACACTCTCTACCGCACCATGTTCCTCAACTAGTTCACCGACCAGTTCGCCGTCATGCGAAGTGGAGCGCCCTATCCTCACATCTGCCGTTAAGTAGACGTGAGTGCCTGACCTTCAGGTCTGTCATCCTGAGCGACCAGAGGAGTGGCTTACGAATCAGCGCGCTCGTACCAGCGGAGCACGCGCAGGGCGCGTAAGGTGTTCCACCGGCTCGGTCGGCTCTCGCCCTCGTCAAGCTCGATCGGCATCACGCCGGGATAGCGGGTCTCGAGCAGCCACCGTCCGTCGTCGTCGCGCTTGGATGCGACCAGCTCGATCGCCTCGGCCATCCGTTCGTCGGGCGTGACGCCGGCGCTGCGCAGGTACTCGAGCCCCCGAAGCACGTCGTAGTGCCACCACGTCGGAAAGGCGAAACGCGTCCAGGAGCCGTTGCCCTTGCGATCTCGCTCAATCACCTGGCCGGTCGACCGCCGACGCAAGAGTCTGCGCTCAAGCACGTACTCCTGCCCGCGGAGACGAGCCGCGGTCACCGCCGGCGTCCCCTTGCCGGCTCGTTCGTGCTCCAGCAGAGCCTCTAGCACACAGATCGTAGTGTTGAACGACGACCGCATCGAGCGTTCCGGCGCCTCGCAGTTCCAGCCGCCGTCGGACAACTGCTCGCCGAGCAGCCGGTCGACGATGCATCGCACGTCCTGGCCAAAGTAGGTGCCGGCGGTCGCGACCTGCCCGTTGATGCACGGCTCGACCTCGCCTTCAAAGAAGGCATTGCCATCACATTCCTGCGGGCCACATCCCTGCCACGTCACCCGGTCGCGGACGAGGCCCACCGCCCGGCGTGCTTGATCGCTCGCGGGATCCAGACCCAGGTCCCGCAGCAGCATGAGGACGTGCATCGTGGAATCCCACCCGCGGTTCCATGCCGCCCCACCCCACCGGCCATCGTCCGCCTGGAGCGCGAGCAGCCTCGCGCCGAAGCCATCAGTGCAGACCCGCGCGCGCTCCGCCCCGACCTCCTCCGCGGGCGCATCGGTTAGGTCCCGCATTACTTGCCAGCGGATCGACGGGTCCGAATCGAGCAGCCAGTCGATGACTGTCATGAATTTCCCTCTCGCGCCCACGGTACCGGAAACCATCCTCGTAACCCCTTAAGCAGAGGAATCTACCATAAAAATAAGGAGGGATAGGGTCCCGGATTAATTATGAGCGCGCCCCTGCCCCAAACGGCCACTGCCCCAGCCTCTTTGCCCGCACCATGTAGATCAACGTCCCGCTGCATGCAATGCCCGCCGCCACCGCCAGCCCGCCCAGCGCATGGCTCCGGTTCACGAGGATGAACACAAACCCCAACATCGCGGCCAGCGGCGGAAGCGGATACAGAGGGATGCGAAACGGCCGATCCAACTCCGGCCGCTGCACCCGCAGCACCATCACGCCCACATGCTGCAGCAGGAACTGCAGCAGGATGCGCGTGATCACCAGCATCGTGATCACCTGCTGCAGCGAGAAGAAGCAGAACACCGCCGCCACCAGTCCCAGTGCGACCAGGGAACGGTGCGGAATCCCGTGCTTCGGATGCACCGCAGCCAGAACGCGAAAGTAGTTGCCGTCGCGCGCGGCCGCATAGGGCACACGGCTAGTAGCCCAGCAGCAGCGAGAACACCGACGCAAACGCGGTCCACACAATCAGCGCCGCCATCAAGTGTCCGGCCCATTGGCCAAAGGCCGACTGAGCGATCTCCGCCACCAGTTGCAAATGCACCGCCGCGCTTGCCGCCGCCCCGCTCGAAATCTGGGTGGCAAAATCGTGCACCGCGGGCAGCGCGGCCAGGTTCATCGTGACGTAAAACGCCGACACAAACAGCACCGAAAGCAGAATCGCGCGCGGAATGGTTCGCTGCGGTTCCCGCACCTCGCTGCCCAGAAACGTAATGTTGTAGTAGCCCCAGTAGTCATAGGTCGCGATGAGCGTAGCCTGCGCCAGCCCACCGATAGCGACCGCCGCAGACGTCGCAGGCGAAGCCGGCATGTGCCAGCCGCCCGTCGCCGCAGCGTGCGCGAAGCCTGATGCAATCACCCCCGCCAGCGCCGCCATCACGCCCGTAAACAGAACCCACGCCAGCCGCGTCACCGAACTCAGATTCCGATACAACAGCGCGGTCACCAGCAGGCAAGCGCCCGCCGCAGCAAAGTTTGCGTAGTGCACCGCAGGCCACGCCACAACCGGTGCGCCGTTGAGCCCCGGCCAGAACCACGCCAGAAAGCTCGACAGCCCGATGCACCCCGAGGCAATCGACAGCGGCGCAGAAAAACTCAGTTGCCACACGTAGAGAAAGCTCAGCCAGTTGCCTGCGCGATCCGGCCCGTAAATTTCGCGCAGAAACGCATACGAACCACCAGCCCGAGGAAACGCAGCACCCAGTTCCGCCCACACCAGCCCGTCCATCACCGCAATGCCAGCACCCAGCAGCCAGGCCCACACCGAAAGCCGATAACCCGCCGCCGCAATCACCAGAGGCAGCGTGATGAAGGGCCCCACCCCAATCATTTCGAGCATGTTGAAGAGCACCGCGGCGCGAAGACCGATGCGCCGTTCAAGGTGCGCGTTGCTCGTGTTGGTGGAAATGGAAGAAATCATTGGCCCGTGCACACTTTGGATGGCACTCTGGCGGATTGTACACTGGCGAGGAGTATGTTCATTTCCCAGAGACTTTCCTACGCGGCAATGCCGACGGCCATCGCAGGCCTGATCTTCGCAGCTCTAAGCCCGTTGAACCTCAATGCGCAGCAATCTGCCGAGCCTGATCTTCCTTCCGCCGAGCCGAGTTCGATCGCGCTTCCCTTGCCCGAGAACCGAGGCGAGGCCCAGCTCGAGCAGACACTCAAGCGCCTTGGCACTACCGCCAGTGTGCTGGCAATCGTGGCCCATCCCGACGACGAAGACGGCGCGCTGCTCACCTATTTGTCGCGCGGTATGGGCGTGCGTGCCACTTTATTCACTTTGACCCGCGGCGAGGGCGGCCAGAACGTGATGTCCGTCGACAGCGACGATGCACTCGGTCTGATGCGCACCAACGAACTGCTCAAAGCCGACGAATTCTATGGCGTCCAAGAGCTCTGGGGCACCGAAGTCGACTTCGGCTTCTCGAAAACTCAACAGGAGTCCTTCGCACAGTGGGGTCATGACCGCGTGCTCTTTGACGCCGTGCTGGCGGTTCGCCGTACGCGCCCGCAGATCATCGTTTCCACCTTTGTTGGCGGCATCACTGACGGCCACGGCCAGCACCAGGTCTCCGGCGAAATTGCGCAGGAGGTTTTCAAGGCAGCCGCCGACCCCAAGGTCTTCCCCGAGCAACTACGCCCGGTCAAAGACGGCGGGTACGGATTAGAGCCGTGGCAGCCTCTGGCCGTGTATTCCAGGATGCCCTTTGCACGCGTCACCGACAAGGGCATGTTCGACTACGCCACCGGCAAGTGGGCCCCGGCGAGATTCCGTAACTACATCACCGGCGAGTGGACCACAGGCGTGCTTTTGAGCGACGCCACGATTCCAGTAGGCAAAGCGGACCTGACACTTGGGCGCAGTTATGTGCAGATTGCGCAAGAGGGCTGGGGCGAGCAGAAATCGCAATACGGCGGAGCGGATCCCGCGCTGAGCGGCCCGGCCGAATCAAGCTATCACTTGTGGGCCGTAGCGCCTGAAGCCGCAGCCAGGCCGGAATCGAATGCCGCGGATGACGACCTCTTTCACAACAGCAAAGTTGCTATCGACACCAGCATCGCCGGACTCGCACGGCTCGTCCCCGGCCAGGCCCCTGAATGGCTTTCCGGCGGCCTGCATCAGATCGACGGCGATCTCGCCCAATTTGAATCCAGGTGCCCCTGCATCGCCGGCATCAACGTGGCCCGCGAATTGGCGCCGGTCTACAAAGAGACGCTGGACCTCCGCGCGAAAATAGCCGCAAGCAATCTTGACGCGAAAGCAAAATCCGACCTCTTGTTTGCGCTCGACGTGAAGATCGCCCAGTTTCAGACCGCCCTCAAAGACCTTTTGGGTCTTGACATGATTCCGTTCCGCACCAACGAAACCAGCGTGCAGGGCGGCGGCTTTCGTGGCAACTCCGCCGATCAAACTCCCCGCAGTGTCTCTCCCGGCGAGTCGCTTCGCGTGCGTGTTCACGCCGCGCAGGCCACGAAGGCAACCCTCCTCAAAAAAGTGTGGCTCGAAAGCCATGCCGGCGCCCCCTGGCAAAGCAAACTGTCCACCGGCGCAATCGACCCTGCGGCTGCAACCGCCGACGCCATCTTTCAGATACAGGTCCCCGACAACGCGGAACCCACCGCCCCCTATTTCACGCGGGCCTCCATCGAGCAGCCGTATTACGACATTTCCAACCCCGCGTGGCGCGAGCGCTCGTTCGCCCCGTACCCACTTGCCGCCTGGGCAGAGTTCAGCTTTGACGGCCTGCCTATCCGCATCGGCAAAGTGGTTCAAACCCTCCAACGCGTCACCGGGCCGGGCGGTCATTATGAGCCGCTGGTGGTCACACCGGCGGTCGGCGTCCGCGTCGAACCGGAGGCGCGCATCCTTCCGCTGGATGGCAGCGCCCTGCCTGTCCATGTCACCGTCCACGCACAATCAGCAAGCGAGGGAACCATTAATTTGAAGCTGCCCGAGGGCTGGAGTTCCAATCCAACCGAGGTGCATTTCGATCTCAAAAGCGGCGGCGATACCGATCCGATTCTCTTCTCTGTCACCCCGGACGGTGTGAAAGAGGGAGCCTACTCCATCAAGGCCATTGCGCACGCCGACGGGCACGACTATGAAACTGGCTGGCAGCCTGTAGGCTACCCCGGACTGCGCCCCTACAACCAATACAAGCCGTCCACGCTGCAGACGCGCAAGGTGGACGTCAAGCTTGCACCTGGCCTGCGCATCGGCTACGTGATGGGTACCGGCGACCTCGTCCCCGAGGCAATCGAAGGCATGGGCATCACGCCGCACTTGCTCACGGACGCAGAGCTTGCCTCGGCCGACCTTTCGCAATGGAATGTCATCGTGATTGGCATCCGCGCCTATTCGGTGCGGCCCGCCCTAACTGCCGCGCAACTGCGCCTCGATGACTTCGTCCGCAGCGGCGGAACATTGGTCGTCCAGTACCAGAGCTCGAACTTCCCCGCGCCCCTGCCTCTTTCCATGGGCGGCCGCATGGCGGAGCGCGTGGTGGACGAAAACGCTCCCATGAAGCTGCTCGCCCCCGACAATCCCCTGCTCTCCTGGCCCAATCGCATCACCACGGCGGATTTCAATGGATGGGTCGAAGAGCGCGGGCACTCGTTTATCGACACCTGGGACCCCGGTTATACTGCGCTCACCGAGACTGCCGATCCTGGGCAGGACCCGCAGCGCGGCGGATGGCTGGTGGCACATCCCGGCAAGGGTACTTATATCTACTGCGCCTATGCGCTCTACCGGCAGTTACCCGAGTTGGTGCCTGGAGCTTATCGCTTGCTGGCAAACCAGCTCAGCGCCGGCACGGAAGACAGGTCGCAGCCGCATTAATAGTGGAGACCCTTTATCGCCCCATGGACAGCGAGGATTCGTCTACATGCGGAGTCAACCTCTATTAAAGGAATGTAAATTCATCACTTATTCATAGATGACGCGCTCTAACTGCGCTTGTTAAAAATATGTGAATTCGTCATATATTCATCAAACTCTGCGAGGCTTTCAAACAGATACGGCCGACGAGAGTCCAGATTCTGCATTTTTGTATTTGCCGGCCGTTGGTTCCTCCTGCGTTTCCCTTTAATGAATGGCAGTCATGCGTTTTGGCAATTCTGGGAATTGCGGGAGAGACGGTGCCAGCAACTGAATTCGGCGCCATCACGATTTAGAAAACCAGAGGGAAAAGAGAGGCCCAATGAACTTCAGATTCACAGCTGCTACCGCCGCAATTCTGGCGGCCAGCCTAGTCGGCTCTTATGGCTACGCCGCTGCACCCCAGGCACCTGCAAAGAAACATCCAACAAGACGGGCCAAGACACCGCCCAAGCCAACCGTCGAGGATCAAATCAACGCGCTGCGCCAGGAATTCCAGGGTCAGATCGACGGCCTGAAAACCGATCTGGCCACCAAGGATTCTGAACTGAAGCAGGCACAGCAAGCCGCAGCCGATGCACAGGCGGCCGCACAAAAAGCCCAGGCGGCGGCGGATTCTGAGCAGCAGGCCGTCACTGAAAACACAACTGCAGTCTCCACGCTGCAGGGCACAGTAACCGACATGAAGCAGTCCAACGCTTCCATCGTTTCGTCTATCTCAGAGGAAACGACAAGCATCAAGAAGGCAATCGCGAGTCCCGAGGCACTCCACTACAAGGGCATCACGATCTCGCCCGCGGGCAGCTTCGTCGCGGCCGAAACAGTGTGGCGCCAGGGCGCCACCGGCGGCGACATCAACACCCCGTTTACCGGTGTTCCGCTGACGTACTCCGACGATGCGCAGATCAGCGAGTTCCAGGGCTCCGGCCGCCAGTCGCGCCTGGCTCTCAAGGCCATCGGGCAAGACTCGACAATATGACCATGACCGGCTACTACGAAATGGACTGGCTGGGCACCGGCATCACCTCGAACAACAACCAGAGCAACAGCTACGTGCTGCGCCAGCGCCAGTTGTGGGCGGATGCGAAGCTGACCAGCGGCTGGGACTTCTCCGGCGGCCAGGGATGGTCGCTGGCCACGGAAACGACGCAAGGGACTGACCCGTGGAACGGAAATTCTGCCGGCCACCATCGATCCCCAGTACGAAGCGGGCTTCGTCTGGACACGCCAGTACAGCTTCCGCGTGAGCAAGGATTTCGCCAAGAAGTTCTTCATCGGCGCTATCGGCTGAAAACGCCGAGACGCTCAACCCGGCCGGCTCCGAGCCTGCCCACCAACCTGCTGATCGGTTCGGCCGGCTACCGGCGGCGGCCTCTACAACGCGACTGCCAACTACTCCTTCAACATGACCCCCGACTTTGTCGGCAAGATCGCCTTCGAGCCGGGATGGGGCCACTGGGAAGTCTTCGGCATCGAGCGCAACTTCCGCGCCCGCATCTATCCCAACGAGGGAGCGGCCACACCGTCTTCAGCGGGCGCCTACAATGACGCAATCCCCGGCGCCGGCATCGGCGGCGGCTTCCGCGCTCCGCTTGGCGCACAAGATGGTACCATCGGCCTGAAGGGTCTGTGGGGCAAGGGCGTGGGCCGCTACGGCTCGTCGACCATTGCCGACATCACATTGCGCCCGGATGCGACAGATCGATCCGTTGAAGGCCTTCTCCGCGCTCAGCACGCTCGAAATCAACCCCAACCGGTCGCCTTACGATCTACTTCAACTACGGCGGCGACTACGTCTACCGCGACTACTCTGGCAAGGAAGGCTACGGCTCGCCTCTGACCAACATGATCGGCTGCAACGTCGAACCGCTGCCGGCACTGCTGCGGCGGGCGCCTATGGCGGCGGCGGCACCGGCTTCGATCCTTCCACTCCCGCCAACTGCGGCAACCAGAACAAGGATGTGCAGGAGTTCACGCGCGGGCGACTGGTACAACTTCTACAGCGGTCCCAAAGGGCGACTGCGTTTCGGTCTCCAGTACAGCCGTTTCGAGCGCGATCTCTGGTCCGGCGCGGGCGGCACGACCAATCCCGGCGGCGGCGCCAATGGCATCGACAACATGTTCTGGACCTCGTTCCGCTACTACCTTCCCTAAACACAAACCACGCGTGAATTACGCGCAATCAGAAAGGGCGGCTCGCAATGCGGGCCGCCCTTTCTGCATGTGACGAGGTCAAGGCGAAGGCTGCTACTTCGTGTTCGGCTCCCCTGTCGGGAGAAAAGCGACTCCAGCCACATCATGCCCCGATGCCAGCACATTGCGCAGGCGCTCGGGATTGGGTCCGCTTCGCGCGACAGCGGCATCAAGAAGCCGTAGCGCGGCCGCAGGTTGAGTCCCGGCCGGCAAACGGAAGATCCACGGCACGTTGGTTGAGGTGAGCGCCTTATCGTCGCTCAGAGCAATTACGGGGACAAACGCCTTCAGTGACAACTGCTCTGACAAGTGTGCGGCATCGCGATCCAGAGCCACGATGGCGAAAGCATGCTGGTCCCAGAGAGCGCGCACCAATTGCGAGGATGCGGCGCCCCAGTTCTGATCGCTGGCAACGGGAATCAACTCCCACTTCGCCGCAGAAGCAGAAAGTATCGCCTCCACTTCGGCCGATTGCGCCACTGTGTTCGCATGCGGTCCGAAAAGCACCACCCGCAATGGCCCTCCAGGCACATCGCTGCGTTGCGGGCCGGAATAGTTCACACCATCCTCCCCCACGCGCGCATAAGGGACAGGCTCCGTCACAGGCTTGTCTTGCGCAACTGGTGATTGCCCCGCAGCCGCCGCCTTTTCCATCGTCGCAACCCGGTACGTAATGACGCCGTTGTGCACTGTGCCCAGGTACATCGGCGCCACGTTCTTCTGATTTGGATCGAAGATCATGTGCCCGGTGACGCCGTCGTACTGGTCAATGTCGGCCAGTGCATCGTGGATGCGTGCACGATTCAAGCCCGCCTTGCAGATGGAGTCGAGCAGCGCGTTCATTGCGTCGTAGGCCAGCGAGGCAAACTGTTCCGGCTTTTCATTGAAGCGCGCTGCAAAGCTCTTGTTGAAATCGATCCACTTCGGATCGTTGCGCGTCGGGTCGTAGGGAAAGACCGCCTCAAAGCCCTCGGCGTCGGGACCGGCCTTGGCCAGCAAATCAGGGCCCAGCGTGCGATAGGAACCAAAGACGCGCTGTTTCATGCCGAGGGCGTGCATCTGCCTCAGTATTTCGGCTGCTTCTGTTTCGTCCGCCCACAGCACAATGCCGTCCACGCGCGAGGAGCGGATGATCTGCAATTCGCGCGTAAAGTCCGTGTCGCCGGGCGTGTACTTCTGCTCGATGACGACGGGGTGGCCCAGTCGCCGCGAGGCGTCACGAAATTTGGGAACGCCCATGCGACCGTAGCGATTGTTCACGCGCAAGATGGCCACACGCTTCAGACCAAGTTCGGAATATATCCGTCTAGCCAGCGTGAAGGTCTGCACCCGGTCGTCCTGCAGGTCGGTGAAGTACCAGGGAATGTATGTCTCGGGAATAGTGGGATCGGTGGACGCAGAGTTGACGATAGGAATCTCTCCGCGAAGTGCCACGCGCAGGATTATGTGCGTCGACTCGGAACTGATCGATCCAAAGATCGCCCAGTCCTTGTCGTCGTAGATCATCTTCACGGCTTCATCCGAAGGCGATCCCCAGATCGATGGGTCAGTCGGCCGCTCCGGCGCCGTAAGCAGCCTTCGCCTGCCAGTTGTCGTAGTCGTTGTGTAGCATCAGCCGGAATGGCTTGCCGCCATATCCGCCGCGGGCGTTGGCCTCTTCCACCGCGAGTTGAGCGCCATGCAGCATGCGCAATCCAAAAACCTGGTCGGGATTGTGCTCGATGGGGCCGAAAAATCCGATGCGCACCTCGGTCACATCTTTCGGCTCGGGGACGTCTCTTCCTGCGCCGGAGTAGGTGTTGGGATGAACGTAGTTTAGATCGTAGGGCTTCGAAAATTTCTCGTAATGGACTCAGATCCGCCGGCTCACCGGCATACGGCTCAACCGTTCGATCCTTGGGCGGACCGGGCGAATGAGCGCCGCACTAGCACCAGCTCCTGCCCGTGCTTTGTCCCGCAGCCACAACGACTCCAGCGGCCCACGCAAGGGCCGCAACCAGCATCAATCCCTTGCGCATCACCACTACTCCTTATTGCAGCAGGATCTTCTCTGTGCGGAACATGGCGATCGCTTCAATTTCGACCAGCAACTCGGGCCGGCATAGGTGCGCCTGGATGCCCGTGGATGCGGGCAGCGGATCGAGCCCCTGCTCCTTGAAAAACGCGGTGCGCCCCTCATTGAACGCGTCATAATCGCGGTCGATATCGCGCAGATAGCAACTGGTGCGCACGATGTCGTGCCAGGTGCAGCCTTCGCTCTCAAGCAGGCCTGTGATGTTATCGAACGTGCGCCGAGCTGCGCATTGAAAGTCGCCGATGTGCACACTCGTGCCGTATTCGTCGATCGAAGCGGTGCCCGAAATCAGCAGAATAGTCAAACCATTCAGATCGATACGCATGCCGCGCGAAAACGAGCTTGGTTTGGCGTAGGCATACGCCTCATTGAGCACGCCGTGATTGGTCATCGCGCTCTTTTTAACCGGAGCGTGCGCTATGGTTTCCAGCATTTCAGCAAATTCAATCATGATGATGCCTCCATACATCTTATCGTTGTAGAATTCCGTGGCTCAGCCCCTTCGCCGTGGCCACCCAGATGTCGTTGCCTTGAAAGTCAATGCCGAGAACGTAGTTGTGGGCCGGCGCAGTGGACACCGCGACCGGAGTTACATTTCCTTGCGCATCGCGCACCGTCATTTCGGGCTTGCCATTGGCGAGCGAAGGGCGATACACGGCCCAATTCGTTCCGTCGTAATAAGCCAGCCCTTTGTCAGTGCAGAACCACGCGTGATTGGCGTCGATGCCCTTCACAAAGTTGGTGAAATTCGAAGGCAGCCCACTGTCCTTGGTGAGAAAGTTGTGCCAGTAGCGGCCGTCATAGCGGCTGTCGCCAAAGTAGGTGGCCGCCCACAGCACGTTGTCCACATAACTGACAGATGTTGTAATCTCGTGGATCAGGCCCTGATCCTTGAACAGCACAATCTCGTTTTCGCCGTCGGGGTCCTCGTACTTGTCCCAGGCTTTCGGTCTTCTGGTCGTATTCGAGAATGCCGCTGCCCCACACCGCGTAATACACCTTGGTCGGCGTGGCCGAAACGCCGTAGACCCAAATCTCAACCATCGGCGTATTGCGCTCGTTATAGAGCGACCATTGGCCCGTGTGTAGATTGAGGCGGCATGCCCCGGCGGCCGTGGCAACCCACACGTTTTCGCCTTCGATCGATACGCCGTACACCACATCGTTGCTGAGTCCCGAGTTCAGTTGCGTAAAGGTATCGATGCGGCCGCCGGAGATGCGGCTCAAACCACCCATCGTGCCTGCCCACACGTCGCCTGTGCGTTTGTCCAAGGCTAGCGTGAGCACTGCCCGATGTGCCAAACCATCCTTTGTAGTGAAGACCTTCCACTTGCCGCTTTCTAAAACCGCTAGGCCATTGTCCGTTCCTGCCCAGATGCGATCCCCATCAACCAATACCGAGTACACGTGATTGTCGGGCAGGCCGTTGGAGGTGGTGAAGTTTTCAAATTGATAACGCGGCATCTTCGGCGGAGCAGCGAAGGCCAGGGTGCTAAATGCCAGTGAGCCCACCGCCAACGCCATCCCGAATTTGTTCTTAACCGCTGTCATCATCGCGTCCTCAAATACTCAATCAGGTCATTGAGCTCATCTTTGGTGAGATCATTAGTCCGCCCATGCTTGTCTTCGGGATTGAAGACTGTCCAGATCTCTTCCAGCGTGGCCGCCGAACCGTCATGCAGGTACGGCGCGGTCAGGGCAATGTTGGTCAACTGCGGAGTATCCAACAGGCCCGAATCGTCCGTGATTTTCTTCGTGCCCACGTCAAAGGATTTCTGACTCGTCCCTTTGAGCCCGCTATGGCAGTAGGAGCAGCGATTTTGCAGCGGAATGGGGTTGCCGAATTTGTCAGTTGCACGTTCAAAAATATCTTTGCCGCGAGCCTGCGCAGGGGCGAGCTCATACCCAGGCTGTTTCCAGCGATTGGGCCTCGGCGGCAGACTGCGGATATAGGTCACCAGATCCGTCAGGGTAAGATCGTCATAGTTTTCGGAGCGCCAGAAATACTTTTCCGTGCGCGGCCCGCACTCTGTGGGCAAGTTGGGATTCCCGCCGTTCCATTTGTAAGGCTCGGTGCCCTTCAGGTCTTCGATAGGGCGATTGTCCACAATGTCGCGGCCAAATCCGTCCGGCTCCAGGTCCCAATTGAGGCCATCGAAGGTGGAGTCGATGTGGCAGTTGGCACATCCGATCTGGCCCTGGAAAGAATAGCGCGCCGTGTAGAAAGTCTGTTCGCCATGGCGCAAGACTGAAATTTGCTTTGGACCGGCAAGTGGGATCGTCGCTACCAAACGATTTGTGCGCGTATCGATCACGCTGATCGTATCGTCGAGCCGATTGGCCACCAGCAGATGACGACCGTCGTGCGTGAGAGTCACCCCGCGCGGATCGTGACCCACCGGTATGCGCGTCAGCACATAATTTGCGCTGGCTGAAAGGTCTTCAGCGAAAGGCCCATGGTGAGTGCGAATGTAGCCGAGCAGTCGCGGCACATCGATTACCGTTACGCTCTCCGAGCCCTCACATGTCACGTACAAATGCAACTTGTCGGGGGTGATGGCAACGCCAAAAGGACGCACAGCGTAGCGTTCCAACTCATCCAAAGGAACTTCGACCGGCTTATTGCCCACATCGGCGCCAAACAGCATGAGCGTATCGACAAATGCTCCGCTATGTTCCAGGTGCGCCAACGGAATGAGATTCCTGGGATGAAGCTGGGCGGCCACGCCCAGCCGCCCATCGGACGAGAACGCCACGTGAAAAGCGTGCGCGATGTTCTTGAGCGGGATGCGATCGACCACCTCTGCGCGCGCCGCATCGATCACCGTGATCTCCGCCTGGGGAGCGGTGCGGAACGGACCGGGATTGGGATACACATGCGTGACGTAGAGCCGGCCTCCATCGATTGAGGGCGTGATGTAACTCGCGCCGCGTCCGGCCGCCAATCGCTTCTCCTCCACTCCATTCCTGGCATCCAGCACCGCAACATCGTTGGAGATGCGATCAGCTACAAACAGATGCTTCCCAGCATGGTCCTCCACAACGCTCGAAGGTTCTGCGCCGACCGGCCAGGTTGCGACAACCTCCAGCGTCTTCGTGTCAATTACCGACACGGTGTCGTCCCAGGAATTCGCTACCAATAGGCGCAGGCCGTCAGGAGAGAGCGAGAATCCTCGCGGTACGCGGCCCACTGTAATGTTCTTGATCGGCGCATAGCTGGCTGCGTCCAGCACCCTGACTTCTTCGCTCTCCTGGCATAGAACGTAAAGCCGCGCGCCGTCCGGCGAAAACAGCAATTCAACCGGTGAAGCATAACGCAATCTCTCGCCCGTTCTACCGGTAACCACCGCGCGGGCAGTTCTGCCGGTCCACATCCCCGCGCAAAACGTCGCGATGGCAATCACAGCCAAACCTGAGATAAGGCCGCCGAGCCAGGGACCTTGAGGGCGCCGACTCATTTCGGCTCCTCTATCGTGAGTACGCGATCAACGGCCTGCTTCTCCAATGTCTGCTCTCGCCCGCTCGGCCAGTGGACAACGATCTTGTCCACCGTAGTTGCCGCGCCCAGTCCGAAATGCAAACGGCCCTCGTTCTGCGAAAGATATCCGGAACTCGCAACACGCTCTTGCAGGTAGTGCTCGCTACCCGCGTAGACCTCGACACGTGCACCGATGCCATCGCGGTTGCTTTTTGTGCCGGTAAGCTTGATCGCAACCCAATGACCGGTGTTGGTCGAGACGTTGTGGAGGAGTGTGCCTTTCGCTCCCAGATTCACAAGGAACGCATCGACTTTTCCGTCGTTGTCGTAGTCGGCAAAACACGCGCCACGCGCTACGGTGCGCTTGCTCAGAACTTCTCCCGCCTGCTCGGATACATCTTCAAATCGCCCCCCGCCTTCTCCGCGAAACAGGGTGTGCTCCTGCGGAATGAGGTGAATGAGTCCGCCATGGAAGATGAGAATGTCGAGGAGTCCGTCATTGTCGAAGTCGTAGATACCGGTGCCCCAACTCACATATTGCGCATTAGCCTGAGACACCCCATTCGTCGCGCCCATGTCGTCGAAGCTCAACTTGCCGGTGTTGCTGAGCATGCGGTTGTAGCGCCCGTCGGTGACCCACAAATCAAGCTTCCCTTTGCCTTCAAAATCGGCAAATACCGGCCCCATCGACGAAGTCGACTCGCCATTCTGTCCATAGGCAGTGCCCGAGTCGTTGCCGATTTCTTCAAACGTTCCGTCGTGCTTGTTGTGGAAGAGGAAGTTTTCAGTGCGGTCGTTAGCTACGTAAATGTCGTCCCAGCCATCGCCGTCGAAGTCCGCCGCCGTCACGCCCATGGTGCGCCCAACGAAGGCCCCGATGCCCGATTTGTCTGTCACGTCGGTAAAAGTTGCGTCACAGTTGTTGTGATACAGCTTGTTGGTCTCGCCTTCGTAATCCAGCGGCCCGGGGTAATTGTCTGCTGCGTAATAGGCGCGATATTTGGGATCGAATTTTACATAACGGCCCACGAATAAATCGACGCAACCGTCTTTGTCGTAGTCCAGCCATGTGGAACTGATCGACCAGCCGTCCACGTTGAGGCCGGCTTTCTTGGTCACGTCGGTGAAGTGGCCGTTACCGTCGTTGTGGTAAAGAATCACGCGTCCATAGCCGGTCACCAGCAAATCGACAAAGCCATCGTTGTCGTAGTCGGCTGCAGTAACGGCGATCCCGTACATGTCCGGCGCGAGGCCGGCTTGCTCCGTCACGTCGGTGAATGTGCCATCGCCGTTGTTGCGAAACAGATGATTGCGTGGCAGCGGTTCCGGCTTCACCTTGAGCGGATAGGGGTGCATCGAGTCGTCCAGTGGACGTCCGTTGACAACATAAAGATCAGGCAAGCCATCGTTGTTGTAGTCGAACCATACGCAGCCCGCGCCGGTGCCCTCAAGCAGAGAGCCCAACTGCGCCGATCCAAAACTATGGACAAAATTCACGTGCGCTTTATCGCTCGCATTTTCAAAGCGAATCGCAGGAGCCTGCGCGTCGGCCTGCTTAGACTGTGCATTCTGTTGCACCGGAACCACGGGGGACGCGGCCTGTAGGGCCTGCGCCGCCATTGCTGTCTGCCCAGAGAACAGGAGAGTTGCGCCGAGCAGAATCAATAGGCGGATGTTCATATCAGCGCCCTCCCTGGCTTGCATGTTGCGAGGCTGGGCGGCTCGCGCCGGTGAGGTCCACCGGCGCTGTGGTGCGCAGCAGCACGGCGGGCACGCGATTTTCTGCCGCGCGCTCCGGTCCCGTGTGGCAACCCACGCAGATGCGTTGCTCTCCGCCGCGGGCCCAGAACCAGCCGTGCTCCTGGCGCAGGACCCCGCCCTTTGCGTCGAGAAGCGCAAAGCGAATCGGCGTGTCGCCCGGAACCTGCACGAAAAACGAGCCATCCTGTTCCACCGGCGCCGTTCCCATTGCTACGGCATGACGTGCTGCATCCTCTGTCTCGAGGCGCACCGAAGCGGGAGTTCCTTTCAGTTCTCCATCGCGCGAAAGGCGCGCGTCGAGTGCCAGCAGATTTGCATAATTCCACGGGTGCAGTCCGGATGGATGCCGCTTGGGAATCCCCCTTGGCGCAACCAGTACAGGCTCAATGAGGTTCTCACCGCCTTGCGCCAGCACCGTCTCCATTGCCGGGGCGCCCTGCTTCCACAGCCTGATTGCGTAGCGCGCCCCGGAAGACGCGCGCGCGCTCAACAGCCACGCGCCCGAAGGCGTTTCCGCGATCGACCCTGCATACTCTAGGTGGGGAGAGGCGATTTGCGCCTCGTGCGCCAACGGAGACGTGAACCGCGCCAATGTTGCACCGTGCGTGAACACAACATCTCCTGAGGCCAACTGCGTTCCACCCCAACGCGCCCGGCCGTGATCGCAGCGGTACGACTCAACACCTGATCCATCGGCATAGACCAAATACAGTTCCGGAATCGATCCCGAACCCAGCGGAAAGCCGGCTTCAAAAAGAATGCGCCCGTCCGCAAGGACGTCAGTGGGAAACGCGCTGATCTCCGAGTAGCTCAGAGGCAACATGCCCGGGCCAGCGGTCGGAATCAGTTCCGGGTATTTCAATTGATGGCCATTTTCCGCCGACTGCAGTTGAAAGCCTTTGGGGGTTCGCTCCGCCCAGACCATCCGGCCGCCCGGCAGATAGAGGGGCCGTTCGGCATCGGACGCAGTCGTGATCACCTTGCGCACGGCGCGGCTATCGAGTGCAAGCTCCCAAATCTGCCACGCATCGCCTGCAGCTTTCTTGCCCGCAAACAGCACCAGCTTGCCGTCAAAGTAGACATTGGCATCGGCCGTGGCCGCAAAGCCTTTGACGAGGGGCTCCGCAGAACCCTCATGCACCAATAACAATTGTGCTCCGCGAGGGAACCGCTCCTCACCGCGCAATTCCGCCAAGGTCACGTAGACCGGCGCCGCGGTCACAATAAAGTCTGCACCAATCTTTTGCGATGGGCCCGAGGCAAACGCGCAGGCCGGCATCAGCAAAGCGAAGCACGCTGCAGCCGAAATCACCCTGGCGCGAGCCCTCATCCGACCGCCTCCATAGACCGCGCATTGGATGGCACTTCGGCAACAACGCCGCGCAGCGCGAGAAACGGTTCCAGTGACGTCATCATTTCGTCGAACCCCGCGAAGTCCAGCGATTGCTCACCATCGCTCCACGCTTTCTCCGGATTGGGATGAACCTCAACCAACAGGCCGTCGGCTTCAGCTGCCACCGCAACGCGCGCCAGTGCAGGCACGAGGTCGCGATGTCCCGCCGCGTGGCTTGGATCGGCAATCATCGGGAGATGGCAAATATGCTTGAGCAGCGCAATAGCGCCCACATCAAAGGTGTTGCGCGTCGCAGTCTCAAACGTGCGGATGCCGCGCTCGCAGAGGATGAGGTTGGGGTTTCCGTTGTCGAGAATCAGTTGCGCCGAGCGCAGCAGATCGGCCACCGTAGCCATCATTCCGCGCTTCAGCAGGATGGGCCGGCCGGAGCGCGCCGCAGCCTCCAGCAGCGAAAAATTCTCCATGTTGCGCGTGCCGATCTGCAGAATATCGGCATACTCGGCCACCATTGGCACGTCGCACTCCGACATCACCTCGGTCACGATGGCCAGGCCGCTCTCCTCACGAGCGCGGGCCAGCATCTTGAGGCCTTCGAGGCCATGGCCTTGAAATGCGTAGGGAGAACTGCGGGGTTTGAAGGCGCCTCCGCGCAAAATGCGAGCGCCGCCACGGCGAATATGATGCGCGGTCGCCATGAGCTGAAACTCGGTTTCAACCGAGCACGGCCCAGCCATGGTGATGAATTCCCCGCCACCGATCTCGAAATCCAACACCGGCACGATAGTCTGCTGCCGCCGCGGACTCTTCAACACATCAGGGGTTTCGGCAAAACGCTCTTGCCAACTTTCGCGCACCCTCGGCGCTCCAATCCGGGGAAGCGCCAGACTATCGCGATCGTGCATCCCACGCCTCCATCCAAAGGTGGAGGTGCGAAACGTGCGTCTTGCCGCACCTGCCACTTCGTTTTTAGCGACGCGATGAACGTTTGTCTGTGACGGATGAACTTGACTTGGTAGAGATCAAGGATGAAGCGCCATCGGCGGCGGTCGATACCCGAACGCAGCATCCACAGCGGCGGCAACCCCGAGCGCGATTTCGTCTTGAAATGGACGCGCAACGATCTGCACGCCGATGGGCAGCCCTTCAGGCGAATGGCCCACCGGAACCACTGCCGCCGGTGCGGCCAGCACGTTGAACCATTGCGTATGCCGGACCGCATCCAGGTAGTCAACCGCACGGTCTTCTACAATCCAGCTTCGTTCGCCATGGCGGAATGCGGGAATGCCGGCCACGGGGCACAACAGAACGGGATGCTCGGCCATCTCCGCAAGTGTTTTGGCGCGCAGCAGATCAAGCTCCGCCCACGCATCCAGAAGCTCCACAGTTGTCAGCGGCGGCGTCGATTCCGCAATGTCGAGGAATTCACTGAAGATCGGGCTCAGTCGATCTCGCTTGCCTTCGATAGCGGGCGCGTAAAACATGGCACCACACTTCACAAAGAATGTCCACCAGAGCTTGCGCAGTTGCTCCAGCGTGCGCGGCCTGAAGGGCTCTACATGAAATCCGGCGGTTCTGAGTGCTTGCGCGGCGGCATTCACGGCAGCGCGTGTTTCCGGGGTCACCGGGACCAGCTCGTCATCCTCAAAGTAACCAATTTTGTAGGTGCGCAATTCATCCGGACTCGGGTTGCGCAGAGGCACGGGCGGGCTGGCAGGATCGGGCGGGTCCTGGCCGCTGAGCGTGCGAAACAGCAGAGCCACATCGGCCACGGTCCGCGCCATGGGCCCGATGGCACCGAGAATCGAGAACGGCCCCACGCAGGGCGGAAGATGCCCGTGACCGGGAATGCGCCCCGGCGTTGGCTTGAGAGAGCAGATACCCGTGAAATGCGCAGGCACGCGCACCGAACCGCCGCTGTCGCTGCCCAATCCTGCTGCCGACAGTCCCGCCGCGATGGCCGCTGATTCGCCTCCGCTCGACCCACCCGGCGAACGCTCCAGATCCCATGGATTGTTCGTGCGACCGTGCAGCAAATTTGCGGTCTCATAGGCCATGAGGAACTCGGGGCAGTTGGTCGTACCGAGAATCTGCGCACCCGCCGCGCGCAGCCGCCCAACTACCACCGCATCCTCATGGGGAATGTCGCCCTGATGCAAAAGGCTGCCGATCTCGCAACGATAGCCCGCGGTGGCAATCGAAGACTTCACCGTGACAGGCAGGCCATGCAGGGGTCCGCGCGGGTTGCGCGTTTCATCCATCAAACGCGCTTGCACCCTGACGCGGTTGGCATCGAAATCGGCAAACGCATTCAGTTTCGGATTCAGCCGCTCGATCTGACGGATGTGGGCTTCGGCCAGTTCGACCACCGATATGTCGCCTGCACGCAGTAGTTCGAGTTGGCGCATCGCCGGCATCAGCACCAAGTCACTCATTGCCGCAACGCCCTTGAGCCGCGCAGCGACACCCTCATGTAGTTGAGGTTCATGGCCTGCTCGCGGCAGGCGCGCTGTCGTCTTTCGGCAACGATGGCAATGCCTGGTAGTCGAACCGATACGACCGCACCGGGTCGCCCGTATCAAAGCGGTCGTTCCAGTTCAACTGGTAGTTGAGGGCATCCGCATCATCTGGAAACTTCTCGCTCGCCGGATATGGATATGCGCTCATCTTGTGGAAGGGCAGTTGCGCAACGGTAAACGGCGATGCATCCCACCAGTCCATGTCTTTCACATACCCATTGGCATAGAAGAAGTAGTCGCGCTTCCAGTGTGCCGGCAGCGCTGGCAGCTTTGAAACATCAAACTCGGTGGCAATCTCCTCGCCGCTGCCGAAGATGGCGTAACGGTCATCAATGCCCTTCACCAGTTCAGTCACGTCGCCCAGCCGCGTGTAGTTTCCGCGCTGATGCTGGAATGGCCCAGTGAGGCTTACGCGGTTGTAGTCGTAATCCAGATCGCCCGGACTCTTCCCTTCAATCTGCAGTGGATACCCGCGGAATTGCTCCGTGGCCGTCGCAAGCGGGACTTCAGATGTGCGGACCGTGCCTTCAGCATTGTTGTCCACGAGCACCTGGTCCCAATAAATTTCAAGATTGCTCACCAGGCGAATGCGCCGCGTTCCCGCAGGTAGCTTGCCCGTCAGGTCCACCACGATGGTGCGCTCCAGGCCTGCCGGGAAACCCGCCTCGCCGGGAATGCGCTGCCATGTGCCGTTGGGCAACTCAGCTTCGACGTACGGCGAAATCGGCTTGATCCCCGCCTGCCATGCGCCGTAGAGCGATGTCGCACTGAAGTAATTCACATAACCTGTCATCAACAGACGAACTGGAGACTTCGCGTCCAGCAGGCCCAGATCAAGTGTCAGAGAGTGCACATTTGCGAAGCCGTCGTATGGCGACGGAGTGAACCCGCTCGCGAACGTGTGATCGCGGCGACTGAGTTCATCAAGCACGCCGTGACCCTCTCCATCCCATGCACCCAAAGGCAGACGCGCACCTTCAGAAGCCACCACACGACCCGAGGCAAACGGTGGATCGTCGAGGAAACGCTCATCCGGATTGACTTCGACACTCTCGGGGTGATCGATCGCCACCAGCCGCAACTGGTCGATGTAATTCACCTCTTCCATCGGCTCGATGAAGCGCAGGCTCAGCTTTCCGTCGACCGGCGCAATGTCGTCGCCATCCACCTTGATCCACTCGCTCGGTCTCGGCGTGTTGCGTCGCGTCGGCGTGAACCAGTGGCCAACAACTGCCGCTCCAATCACATCTGTGACCAGCTTATATTTATGTCCATCCCAGGCGAATAGCACCGGGCACGAACTGCCGCGGCGATCCGCCTCTTTCATCGCGATCACCTGTGTATGCGGCAGATCGATCTCATCCTGCAGCACTCCGGTGGGCCACAGAATACGGAGCAGGTCGATGCCATCGGCTTTGCCCAGCCCGACAAGAATCTGCGGGGGACCTTGGGTCTGATACCCCGATGCGCCGGCCAGTTCCCATTTCTGCCATTGGCCGCTCGAGAAAATCTCCACCTTCACGCCGAGTGCGGTTTTATTGTCGGCATAGCCGGTAAGGTCGAGGCGCACGAAGTGATTCTTGTTCGCGCCTACATTGCGCAGCAGCACCGGCGACGCGTTCAACTGGGTCACGATCAGGTCCGCGGCACCGTCGCCATCCACATCGACTGCCATCAACCCGCGCGGCGCGCGCAGCTTCACAGCATCCAGGCCCAGCGCATGACTCACATCTTCGAAACTGCCATCGCCGCGATTGCGAAACACTTTGACCCTTGGACCTGCGCTGGTGTCGACAATGGCTGCCAGATCGATCCATCCATCGTTGTCAATGTCGATCGGGGTCAATCCCCGTCCACGAAGCGCGCCTTTCACAGGCAGCTCGACGCGCTCAAAGCGGCGGCCAATATTATTTGGGCCCGCAACATTGCGCCACAAGGTCAAACCCGGCGCGTCGGCGTGGGTGACGGCGATGTCCATCCAGCCGTCCTTGTTGTAGTCCAGCACGGCAATGCCCGTGGTAGGCGGCAGCTTTGCATCTTCATACAATGGCTGCGTGGGGTACTTGCCCTCGCGTGGATTGATATAGAGCAGCGGCGATGCTCCGTCGCCGGTCGTCGCAAGATCGACTGCGCGATCGTTATTGAAGTCGGTCAGAATCACCGCAGCCGTCTTGCCGCTGCCGCCAAGTCCGGTGGGCTCGGTCCACTCGGTAAACGTCTTGTTTCCGTTGTTGCGCCACAGCACATTTGATTCATCGCCGGCTTTGAGCGGCGAGCCGGTCAGCAGCAAATCCAGATCGCCGTCATGGTCGTAATCCACAAACGTAATGCCCGTTGGCCGGTTGCGGGGCGCGAGGCCCGCCTCCGCAGTCGCATCCTCGAATTTCCCTTTTCCTAAATTCCGAAATAGCCGAACTCCTTCGTCCGTCGCCACGGCAAGATCATTCAAACTATCCCCGTCGTAATCGCCCACGGCGCAGGCCACGCCGTGGCCCGAGACGTTCAGGCCGGCAGCAGCAGCATTTAGCTCTTCAAAGCCCCCATCGGCGCGGCGATGCAGCACGCGAAGAGCCTGTTCGCCCGACTGCATCAGCACCAGGTCCATGCTGCCCGAGCCGGTCACGTCCATCATGCAGGCGCCGCCGGTTTCGCTGGATGGGCCCTTTGCGGCGGGCAGGGTCTGCGCATCCAGGCGCACCGGAATCATCTCCCGCTCAACCTGCTGCGGCTCTTCCACGGGGGTCACCGTCGAGTAGTGGCCTTGCTCCCCGTACGCCAGCCCGATCGCCGCGGAAATCTTGGTGCTGGTCATGTGCTGGAAAATCTTGAAGTGCTCTTTCGCTGCAGCAACGTTGCCGGACCGTTGCAGTGCGCGCGCCAAGGCAAACTCCGACGAAGCGTGCAGAGAATTAATGGCCAGTGCCTGCTGCAGAACGGCAATGGCCTGATCAAACTGCTTCATCTCCTGGTAACAGACGCCCTCAAAGTAATACGAGTCAGCGTCCCTGGGGTCGAACTTCACTGCCTGCTTGAAACTCGCCAGCGCCGCGTCCAGTTCGTTATCCGCGTGCTGGGCCAGTCCCAGGTTGTACCAGGCCTGCGGATTCTCCGGCTCAAGAGCGATCGCTTCGTGCAGAACCTTCTTGGCGTCGTCGAGCTTTTGCAGCGTCATCAACGCGATGCCTTCGTTGATGGCGGCCTGTGCGAGCTTTGGATCCTTTTTGAAGGCCTCGGAGAAGGAACTGGCTGCGCGATCGGTAAACTGCTGGCCCATCTGCGCCACGCCACGATTGTTCAGGCGAATTGCTTCAGCGTCGTAATGGGCCTCGGCCCCTGCCAATGTCGCCATCGCCGCAAGGTACACAAGGGCCAGATGCCCGCCAAATCGCATCGATCTCTTCCCCAACGTGATCTCCACCCCATTCGGGCGTCGCACCCGGTTTGAATGCGGTAACCCCATCCAGTGTATGCGAGCGGCCACCGCAGTCTCACAAACCGCAGTGTGTCAATTCGAAAGAGCCGGACCTGAGGGGTAAACCCAGCGGTAAGTTGGCAGAATTGGATGTGCGGGCTAAACAGGCTGCGAAAAAACTCGAAACGACATGGGCTTTGTAAAAGGGCACGACTTCAGTCGTGCCGAATGCGCAACAATTGGGAGCATCCAACCTCAGAGTCGAGTTGGCGGTCGAAACCTTGTAACGCCAGCCGGAAATTCCGACGCGGATGTCTGATTCGGATCGCATCGAAGCTCATGGCCGCCTCGGGCAATGCAGTTGGAGCGACTACGGCACCAGGATAATCTTTCCGCCAACTCCGCCGCTCTCTGCGAGACGTTGCGCCTCCTGGATCTCGGCAAGCTTCATCACGCGGGCAATCGGGATTGAGAACTCATGGCGCGCGACGTCCTCCGCCAACTCGTGCATTCGTGGCGGGTCCGGTTGCGCCATGAAAGCTTCAACTCGAATGTTGTACTTCTTTGCGCTCTCTGGCTCGCCAAGCACCGAGCCAAGCACGCCGCCGCTGCGAAGCATTTTGAAAAGCTTCTGGATGGTTTGACCATCTATCGTATCGGCGATGGCATCCAGGTCGTGCAGGCGGGCGATCTCCTCTTCGCTGTCAATCGCTACGATCCCATCCGCGTGAAGCTCTTCAGCTTTCTTCTTTTCCGTGGCACGAACGCCTGCCAGCACCTTCGCCCCATGTTTGAGAGCAACATGCACAGCGGTTCGCCCCACGCCTCCCAATGCCCCCGTGACGAGCACCGTCTGTCCCTGCTTGATTTTGACGGCGCGCTCAATCAACTGCGATCCAGTGATGGTCACGAGGGGCAGCGCAGCCGCCTGCTCAAAAGTCAAAGCATCCGGTATCGATGCAAGCAAGTCCGCTTTGACGACGGTGTATTCGGCATAAGTACGGTTGGTCAGCGCCATGACCTGCATGCCCTGATTAAGCCCCTTGACGTTTCGGCCGGTCTTCTCGACTTCTCCGGCAAGATCGCGCCCGAGGATTGCGGGAAGCTCAAGGGGTATCCGACCTCGCGCGGAGCCGCTTCTCAGCTTGTAGTCGATGGGGTTGATGCTGGTCGCCCTCACCTTGACCAGGACCTCGTCGTCGCCATACTGCGGAAGAGCGACCTCTTCATACCGCAATTGTTCCGGCCCGCCATATTCATAAAGCAGAACAGCTTTCATTCAGTCACCCCTGGCATTATGCCGTTTCTGATGACTCACAATGCCGCATGGTTGTCCCCGCCCCGCAGTGGAAAACCGACTGATCGCTTGAACTGGGCAGTGTCTGACGAATGCCCAGATGGATGAGCTTTGTAACAGGGCACGATTTTGAGTCGTGCCAAAAATAGCGGAAAGACTGAGTGCTTTACAGGCTGCGGAAAAACTCGAAACGACATGGGCTTTGTAAAAGGGCACGACTTCAAGTCGTGCCGAACGCGCAACAAAAATAGAGAATGGGCTTTAGCCCCTGCGCGACGCTTTGACGCCCATTTCCCCCCTATTCTCCCTTTTTCCGCAGCCTCTTTAGCCCCTGAGGGATGCCTCCTGCAGGCCCATCTCCGCTATTCGTCAGACACTGCCTAATCCGTATTAATGATGGGACTCTCAATGAACAAGCGATGAGATCGCGCTCGATTACCCGCCGTGACGAGTGACAGAGCGGTTTCGCAGCCACTTGGCGATGCCGAGAGACAGCAGCAGCAAGCCAAAAGGAATGCACATCAGCGCCACGATGAGCGCGAACCACCCGGTATTGGTGGTGGCTCCGGTCCGCGTGAATCCGCCTAACACCGTCTCGACCAGCACGGCGGCGATCAGTCCCGTGCCCACCATGGAACCGCCCCCCTGCAGCAACTGGCGCGTGCCATCGTTGGGTCCTGTGCGATGGGGAACAGAAGGTCGGTTGCCGCGACTAACTGAAGACATTCGAGCTCACGATCCTTGCGCCAAACGCAGCATCACGTAGGTAATGACGCCGGTGACTGAAACGTAAAGCCACAGCGGAAATGTCCAGCGAGCTACTCGGCGGTGTTGCGGAATGCGGCCCGAGAGAGAAAAGAAAAATGTGACCAGCACCAGCGGCAACGCGACCACCGCCAGGATGATGTGACTGGCCAGCAGCCAAAGGTAAAACGTGCGGTACGCGGCCTGGGCGGGGTAATAGACGTCGCCGTGCAGATAGTGATGGAGAATGTAGCTGACCAGGAACAAAGTGGAAAAGCCGAATGCCGTGATCATTGCGGCGCGATGGGCGCGGATGCGGTGCGCGCGAATAAACGTGTAGCCGATCAGCAGCGAAGTGGCAGCAAGACCGTTGAACACCGCATTGAGCGCAGGCAGAAATGCGTATTGTGAGCTCGCCGCCGCGGCCGGATGGATATAGATCAGCCAGAGAAGGAACAGCGTCGCCGCAGCGCTGATGGCCAGAATTGCGGCGACAGCCGACCGTGTGCCGGACTGGGAACTCGAGGCGGGAGCGGTCGTTGTCATTGGTTCCTTAGCTCGCTGCCTTCGCGCAAAGCATGAGGGTCGTAAGCAGCAGAGGCAAATAGATGACACTCACCTTGAGCAGGTCACGCGCCACCATGCGGCTCTCGGTCGGCGTAGGCGCGCGCAGAATTCGGGCAAAGCGAACGGTATAGGCAAGGTAAACCAGCCCCAGTAAAGTGGCCAGCACAGCATAGGCCGAACCAGTGAGACCCAATTTCCAGGGTGCAAGGCTTACCGGGATCATCAGCACGGCGTAAAACAGCGCTTCGACCACCGTGGAGAGCCCGTCCGGCTGCACAACCGGCAACATGCGGATGTTCGCGCGGGCGTAGTCATCCCGATAAAGCCACGCAATGGCCATGAAGTGGGGAAACTGCCACACAAACAGGATGGCAAAAAGCGCCACGGCGGGCCACTCGATCCGTCCGCGGGCAGCAGTCCAGCCGAGCAGCGGCCCCATGGCCCCCGGAAACGCCCCGACAAACGTCGCCATGCTCGTGACCCGTTTGAGGGGCGTATAGACTGCCACGTAGGTGAATGCCGTAAGCAGGGCAAGGGACACGGTGAGCAGGTTGGTGTGAAGCAGCAGCCACCACGCGCCGATCGCCAGCGATCCAATACCGGCGGCTATGCCCTGGGTCAGCGAAATGCGGCCGGTGGGCAGCGGACGATCGGCGGTGCGGATCATGAGCGCGTCTGAGCTACGCTCCAGGGCCTGGTTCAATGCCCCGGCCCCGGCCGAAACCAGTCCGATGCCGATCAACGTGTCAAGCAGGCCACGTTGCACACTGGAGATGCCGGACTGCATTGAGCCGAGATAAAAGCCGGCCCACCCGGTGACCAGCACCATTCCCGTGACCCGCACCTTGAACAACTCGCGAAGGTCGTGAATCAGCACTGCCGTTGAGCCCGGGCTTGGCGCATGCACATGAGGCGCGCTGTGCGGAGCGTGCTCCGCAGCGGGCGCGGCAAGTTCTGCCGATGGAACGGCCTGGGAAGCAGGAATCACCTGGACGAATGAAGACCTCAGCGGGCGCACGAAAGGCACCTTGACTCTTCTGATGATAACAAGCCCGAATGGGTTTGAATCTTATCGTGGGACCGCCGCCTCCGGCGTAGAGCAATGGCCGCTCCAATCTATACTTCCTGTGTGACGATACAGGCTGCGGATCAACTCTATCCGGCGGGAGGCGGGGCCCTCACTGGCTGCGGAAAAACTGAATCCGGAGGGAGGCGGAGGTTTCGACCTCCGCACAACGTCAGCACAGACAAAGGGGGCTTTAGCCCCGGCCACATGGGCTCCGCCATTTTCATGCGAAATCCCGACTTCTTCCGCAGGCTGTTCAACCCCCTGATATTCAATTTGCACTGCTTTGCGGCATTCCGGATCGGCTGCTACCAATGAATGAAACGCAAGCCGGCAAACGGCGCATCGGCGTTGTGACAACATCGCGCGCAGATTTCAGCCACCTCTACTGGCCCATGCGCGAACTGGCGGCGCACCCTCAAGTCGAACTGGGCGTCTTTGCCCTCGGCCCCCATCTCTCGCCCGAATTCGGCACCACCATTGCCGAGATCGAACGCGAGGGGTTTCCCATCAAGGCGCGCATTGAGTGCCTGCTCAGCTCCGATAGCGATACCGGCATGGCAAAAACGATCGGCGTCGCCATCCTGGGGCTGGCCGACGCTCTCACCGCGTGGCGCCCCGACCTGTTGCTGTTGATCGCCGACCGCTATGAAATGCTGGCGCCCGCCTCCGTCGCGCTCGCGCTGCGTATCCCCGTCGCCCATATCGAGGGTGGCGAAGTGAGCCAGGGAGCAATCGACGACCACGTGCGCAACGCGATCACCAAGCTTGCCCACGTCCACTTCACTTCCACTGAAACGGCGCGCCGCCGGGTCATTGCCATGGGCGAAGAACCGTGGCGTGTGCACCGTGCCGGGGCCCCGTCGCTCGACCACCTCCGCCGGTCAATTCTGATGGACCGCTCGGCCATCGAGCAGCGCCTCGGTCTGACCCTTGCTCCGCCCACTCTGCTGGCCTTGTGGCACCCGGTCACGATCCATCGCGACACCAACGCCGAAGCCGATGCATTTTTCGCTGCCATGGCGCGATCAACCGGACAGCTTCTCTTCGCCTATCCCAATGCCGACTCCGGCAGTTACGCGTTGATCGAACGGACGCGAGCGCTCGCCGCGACGCGCGTCCAGACACACATATTCGTGAATCTCGACGCAGTCACCTACTGGAGCCTGCTCGGCCAGGTCGATTCGATGGTCGGCAACTCCTCCAGCGGCATCATGGAAGCGGCCTCGTTTGCTTTGCCTGTCGTGAATGTGGGTATGCGCCAGCAAGGCCGCGAGCGTGCCCGTAACATCATCGACACACCGGCTGACTTCGATGCCATCCGCACAGCCATCGAACGCGCCCTCAGTCCCGCATTCAGGGCCGGCCTATCTGGCATGGCCAACCCCTATGGTGACGGAACCGCCGCCAGCACCATCGTGCGCACACTCGCCTCCATTTCTCTCGAAGGCATTCTCATCAAACAGCCCGCGCCCATCCTATAAATGAACAAACTCGGGCCGATAATCACGGGCTTTGATGAATGATTCCCTTCTGTTTGATCGAGTAAACGTTCTACTAGAACCTGTCTCATAAATGGTTTTGTAAAAGGGCACGACTTCAGTCGTGCCGCAAACGTCGCGTAAATCGCGGGCTGTAGCCACTGAGGAATGCAGTTGCTGGGGACTGAGCCGCATTTATGCAACCAGCTCTAGAACTACTGTGTTATAAACTAGATACTTGCCCGCGATTATTCCAGTATGTGCAAGCAGGTATGGTTGTACCTTGGCTGCATGAACGCCAGCACCAGAACCTCAGTCGCGCGGCAGCAACGGCTGACGAGCTACCTTGATCGTCTGGCAGAAGCGGCTGGGCACGCGGATCGTGCTGTTCCGCTAAAGCTGTATTGCACCGGGTTGCTGCTGCCGGGAGAGCGGAAGTCAGTCGAGCCGATGGCGGCGCGGCTGGCTCCGGAGAACGTGCGGCGCATGCATCAGTCGCTGCATCATGTGGTGGCCGAGGCTGCCTGGAGCGATGAGGCCCTGTTGGGCTGCGCGCGCGACTATGCGCTGTCGGCGATGACCAAGGCCGGCCCTGTTGCGGTCTGGATCGTGGACGATACCGGCCTTCCCAAAAAGGGCACCCATTCGGTGGGCGTTGCGCGACAGTATTGCGGGCAGACCGGCAAGCAGGACAACTGCCAGGTAGCTGTCAGCTTGTCGGTGGCCACATGGACGGCCAGTTTGCCCATAGCCTACCGTTTATATCTGCCGGAACTTTGGGCCAACGACAGCCAACTCAGGGCCAAGATTCCGAACAACATCGCTTTTCAGACCAAACTGGAGATCGCGCTGGGCCAGATCGGCCAAGCCTTGGCCGACGGAATTCCCCAAGGAACCGTGCTGGCTGATCCGGCTTACGGCAACGATACGGGCTTCCGTCAGGCGATTGCAAAACTGGGGTTGAGCTATGTGCTCGGTGTTCAGAGCACCACCACCATCTGGCCGCCGGGCACTCAGCCGCTCTCCGCACCCAGATACTCGGGACGCGGCCGACCGGCTAGCCGCCTGCGCCGCGATCCGGAGCATGCGCCGGTATCGGTCAAGCAACTGGCGTTGAGCTTACCGGCCAAGGCATGGAAGACCGTAACGTGGAGAGAGGGCACGCGTCATCCCTTGCGCTCCCGGTTTGCTGCGGTGCGCATCCGCGCCGCGCATCGGGATCATAAGCTCCACCAGCCGCGAGAGTCGGAATGGCTGATGATCGAGTGGCCACGTGACGAAGCCGAACCCACTCAATACTGGTTGTCCAATCTGGCGGAAAACACCAGGCTGCGCGATCTGGCCGCGCTCGGCAAACAGCGCTGGATTATCGAGCGCGATTATCAAGAACTGAAACAGGAACTGGGTCTGGGCCACTTTGAAGGGCGCGGCTGGCGGGGCTTTCATCATCATGCGACACTCTGTATCGCCGCCTATGGCTTCCTGGTGGCCGAACGGAGTCGCTTTTCCCCCTCGGCCAGCGGTTATCCTGGACTACCAGTCCCCGAACTCCCGTCTAACTTCCAGCCCCGAGGCTCGCGTCCGTCCGCAACGCCATAACCCACACTCCATCGCCACCTTACGCATCATCCTTGCCCGCTCACTGCTCCAATACCTCCGCCAATGCCCGTTCTGCGGCGCCCACCGTTTATGACACAGCAGTACTAGTGTCCTGAGTCTGAAATACGCAACACAAAACTGGCTGTCATTCTGAGCGAACGGGGCCCCGAACGTCTTTCAGTTCGGGGGTGGTGAGTGGAAGAATCTGCGCTTGTTCTTCGATGAACTTCAGACTCACCACACTAGACTCTTTAACTCCCGACTCGCTCCCACCCTGTAAAAGTAACTTCCATCTGAGTTAGCGAACTCTAATTTTGAGCAACCTCCATTCATTCCGGGGCATCTTTTATTGCGGATACTTGAATCGACGACGGTGATCCGGTGAAAGGGCAGAACGGGAAGCTCATCCCTAAATCGGTACGACCTGACGAGCCTCCAGGCAGAAATCCGAAAATGGGAATCCGGGAAGAATTATCCAAGCCATCGCCCGGATAACCGCAAATCGGCTGCCTACACTAAGTCATCCGGGCGTTGAAGAGCAGGCAATTTATGGTTGTCACAACACAGAGTAGAGGGCGCGGCCTTACCGGGCTGCATGTTGGAATCAATAATGTTCGGCGCTATTTTCCCAAGGGTACCTCGAGCATCGAGTTACAACTGGATCACCTGAACATTCGATGCGGTCTCACGCCGGACTTCTGGCAAGATCAGCCTGATATCTACGATCCGAGGCTGGGTGCATGGCTTGAAGCCAAGCATTTCCACGCGAAGCCCGGGCGTACTTCAGTTCCGCTCGTGATGATCCCGGCTGGGAAAGATGCTTTTCGTTTGCAGCCGGTATCGTTAAACGGCCGCGCGAAAGACAAGCAGCCATCGAGTGATGCAGACTGAGCATCAGCCTTTTGCCCGTTTTCCGGAAGCACGCGTGGATTCCCTGTGCTGTCGCAGGGGCGCCTTCCAGAGCTTCGACGCGTTACGTAGATCAAGTATTGACCTAGTGTCCTTGAGTGTGAAACACGCAACACAAAACTGGCTGTCATTCTGAGCGAACGGGGCCCCGAACGTCTTTCAGTTCGGGGGTGGTGAGTCGAAGAACCTGCGGTTGTTCTTCGATGAACTTCAGACTCACCACACTAGCTTCATCGCATCGGGTTCCCTAACTTCTCTCAATCCATATTCCCGAGCGCCCCGTCTTGATAGACTCGGGATGCAATGTCAATGGAACAACTTCAAGAAGCGCTGGAGCGGCATTTCGCCGCGGGAACGGCCGCTCAAGGCAACGAGTCTGCACTGCAAGCCTTTCTCCAGCTTCGCTCGGCCCTCGAATGCGGCGAAGTAAGAGCTGCATCACCCGATCCCGCCTCGCCCATCGGTTGGCGAGTCAACACCTGGGTCAAACAAGGCATCCTGTTGGGATTTCGCCTCGGAGTCTTGCAGGACTTCCCTGCCGCCGGGCCCTCCTTCACCGGTCTCTCATTCGTCGACAAGAACACCTATCCAGTCCGCCAGTTTACCGCCGCCGATGGCGTCCGGGTCGTACCCGGTGGATCTTCTGTGCGCGCCGGAGCCTACCTGGCTCGCGGTGTGGTGTGTATGCCGCCGATGTACATCAATGCGGGGGCATTTGTGGACGAAGGCACCCTGGTCGATTCGCATGCCCTGGTCGGATCCTGCGCCCAGGTAGGCAAACGCGTCCATCTCAGTGCCGCGGCGCAAATCGGCGGCGTACTCGAGCCCGTCAACGCAAGCCCCGTCATTGTCGAGGATGATGTCCTGGTAGGCGGTAACGCAGGAGTTTACGAGGGCACCATCGTCCGTCGAGGCGCAGTTCTCGCCGCCGGAACCATCCTGACCCGTGGCACTCCCTTGTTTGACCTGGTGAACGGCACGATCCTGCGGGCCACCGGCGACGTGCCGCTGATCGTCCCCGCCAACGCAGTTGTGGTGCCGGGTTCTCGGGCGATTTCCAAAGGCAAAGGTGAGGAATGGGGCCTCAGCCTTTATGCGCCTGTCATCGTCAAATATCGCGATGAGAAGACCGACCTCAGCACAACCCTCGAAGACTTGCTAAGGTAGCCGGCATGAGTCTTCAAACACTCAAAGTCATGTCGCCTGGGACGCACTTCCAGGTCACCTTCAAGGGCGTGCGCGAAATGCACGCCGAGTTGAGCGCGAAGAACTATCCATATTGGCGCCCGGGCATCACCGAAACCTTCTGGGGAACAGAGCAACTGACCCTTCTGGATCCCTTCGGCAACAAGATCAGTCTCTGCGAACCAAAACCGGATGCCGGCGCAGAGTGAAAGGGTGAGCGCGAGAGCCCGAACGATGGCAAGCCTTGACACGAGCGCAAAGAACACGAGCGAAGACAAGTTGATTCGGTGGGGCGTAATCGGCCCTGGCCGTGCCGCGGCACGTTTTGCTCAGGGTCTGCATGCGGTTCCCAGCGCAATCCTCAGCGCCGCATGGGGCCGCAACGCAGAGCGGGCCAGTGCCTTTGCGCTGCGATTCGATCTTCCGCAACCGGCGAAGTCGATGGACGGTCTGCTCTCCTCCGCGATTGACGCCGTTTACATCGCCACCCACGCCGACAGCCACGCCGAGATCTGCCTGCGGGCCCTGGCCGCCGGCAAGCATGTCCTGTGCGAAAAGCCAGCCGCTCTCAACGTCCGCCAACTTGAGCAGGTTCTCGAAGCCGCCCAGCGCCACGACCGCCTCTACATGGAAGCCATGAAGCCGCCGTTTTTTCCGCTTTACCAGCGGCTCCGCGAACATCTCAAAGCCGATCCCATCGGGCCGGTGGGGTTCGTTCGCGCCGGCCATGCCGACTCAACAGTCGCTCCGGATTACGCCTTGCATTTTGCCGATTTGGGCGGAGGCGGCATCATGGGGATCGGACCCTACGAGGCATTTCTCGCACTGGATTGGCTCGGGTCCCTCCAGCGCGTTCAAACAATGGGCCGCACCTCTGTGGCTGGAGTCGACACATTCGCGCTGATCCAGACGGAGCACGAACGCGGGATGTCGCAGCTCCACACCGGCCTCGACTTGCTCAGTCGCGGCGATGCTCTGCTTTCAGCCCCGCACGGATTCGTCACCATCCATGAAAACTGGTGGAACCCGACCCGCGCCACGATCCACTATCGAGACGGTCGCACCGTTGAACTCGATGAGCCGTTCGTTGCCGGTGGTTTCAACTATGAGACCGCACATTTTTGCGACCTCATCCGCCAAGGCAAGAGAGAGAGTCCCGAAATTACTCACGCTCTCTCACTGGCGATGGCCGGTCTGCTTGAAACGGCACGCAAAGCTCTCGGAGTTCATTTTCCAGGCGAGTAACCGGCGATTTCAAGCACAGCGACAAGTTTGGCAATTGGGTCTAGAACTCGTTGCATAATTCGTGTCTTGAAAGGGCACGGATTTATCCGTGCCGTGGAAGCCCCAAGAATCGCGGGCTTTAGCCCCTGAGGAATGCATTTGCTGGGGACTGAGCGGCATCTGTGCAATCAGCTGTGGTGTCTTGAGTCTTAAATTCGCTAGACAAAAAACTGCCATCCTGAGCGCAGTTTGGCGCGTTTTTGCGCCAAACTGAGTCGAAGGATCTGTGATTTGGGCCTTTGACCCCTGTAATGAACTTTTCGATTCATCGCGCTACCTGCCTTTTGTGCCGGCATCCCCTTTATGCAGCGATAAGTCGATAGCTTGCAGAAGCCGGCCTGAAGGATCATTCTGATATTCCCAAAACATGACGCCGCCTAGCTTCTGAGTTAGCACATAGTTACATTTTGCGCCAATGGATTCAGGGTCTTCATAAGATACAAAGATTTCGCTGGCTTCGCTGTAGAGGAATGGCACCGATGAGCTGGAGTCCCAGTACCGCGTATATCCGTGGTTCAGGCTGCCCGCAATCGAGCTGTAAGAGGCATAACTTCCCGGCGCCGGCTTGCCGGGCTGGAAGAGACCGTGATGAATATTTTTAACCTGTCCCCATTGCCGGCCGTAGAAGGGGATGCCCAGGAGAATCTTTGCCGCGGGCACTCCGGCATCTTCAAAAGCCCGCACAGAATCATCGGCCGAATCCTTCTTCGGATCTTCGGGATCAGTGAACAGGGGCGCATGGTTGCCGGTCAGGGCATCGGAACCGGCCTCGTAGTAGTCGTAGGTCATCAAATTCACGGTGTCGACGTAGCGCTGCACCTTTGCCATTTCCGTGTGATCGAGATAATCCGTGTCTGAACCGGCAGCAATGGTCAGATACAGCCGCTTATGCGTTCTCGCCGATTCCTTGTCGAATTGCGCGCGAATTTCCTTGAGCAGCAACGTGAAGTTCCGCTTGTCCTCTCTCCGGAAGGCGTGCCCGGCCCCGGCCATTCCCGGATACTCCCAGTCCACGTCCAATCCGTCGAGGCCATGCAGGTTGATAAAATCCATCGCGCTCTGGATAAAGACCCGCCTGCTCCGTTCCGTCAGTGCAACATCGGAGAAGTGAGTTGACCAAAGCCATCCGCCGACAGAGATCAGCACCGTGAGCGAGGGGTTCTCGTGCTTGAGAGCGTTCAGCAAGGCAAGGTTTTCAATATCATGCGCAAAACCGGCGACCATGCGGCCGTCCTCGATATTGGCGAAAGCGTAATTGACGCGGTCCAGCGCGTGCGCGTCGATCTGGCCCGGCTGCAGAACCGCGTCTTGCGGGAAAACATACCCGGTCACGAGGACTTTAGACTGAGCAGGCGAGGCGGCAACGCCCCACACGGGAGCGGCAAGAATCAGGCCGAAGATGAAGAAGCGCTTTGCCGTCATGTGCTCCGCGAATCAATCGTCACAGCGCGGTCAGAACAGATTCAAACTCCGCGGCCGCGACAAGCTTCCCGGTAACAAGCCGTCTGTCTTCTGAGACGCTGCATGGGGCATGCAATGTCCCCGGGGCTCAAACGGAGCCGCATATGATCGAGTCACGTGCAGCCGGTCCATGATCACATAACGCGTGCGCAGGCCGCCCAGGGTCTGGGGCAATTCTCCGGGAATCCGTTTTCTATCCACGTAAATGACCAATGCTGCCTCTTTTGGATTGTCCAGACTCTGACCGACGCCGACGCCAAAGAACGCAGGATTCTGCTGCATGACAGCGCGAACCAGCTGCCGTTTGATATTGAGAGCCTGGGCAAGTTGCGCAGCGGACAGTGCCGGTGAGCCCGCCAGCGAGTTGGCCATGGGAGCCGAACCAAAGGCGACCGCCCGCACGCTGGTCGGAATCACCTCGGTGCGAACGCCTTCAACTTCCTGGGGCACAGCCACCCGCATCGTTTCATTGACGTAGACAATCACCGCCGCCTCGCTGGGATGGTCGGTGCTCTTGCCCAGCGCCACACCGAGAATGCCGGCCGAGGGATTCATCAGCTGGCGTGCGGCTGCGAGCGCCGGCTGCACGCGGGCAACCTCCGCATCGCTCAGCGCTAGAGCCTGCGCCGCGGACACCGTGCTGTCTCCGTAGCTGAGGCAGCTGACGGCATGATCGCTGGTACCCACAAACGCGAAGTTCGTTCCGGCGCCTGTCTGCGCGCTCAGCTCGCTCAACACGTCGCCTGCAGGGCTGGCCATGCCCTGGCCCACGCCGGACAAGTCGGTTCCTCCGGCAAAGTAGAGCCCCACCGGCTCGGCATTGCCCGCGTCCACCACCAGCGCGCCCGAGTCGCCCGAATCGCTGAAACGATTGCCGCTGACCGCCAACTGGTTGGTGAACGTCTTGGTCAGATACGGCTTGGTTTCGGCGCAGTCGCGGTAATAATCGACTGAAATATCAACGCCGACGGCTGAAATGCCACCGCACGTCAGCCCGGTGGTGCGGCCGCTCTTGGCCACTCGAAGATCGAGCGTACCGGATTCGCCTTTACCGCCCGTCGACGAGATGCCTGGTGGCGCCGCGGAGAGCGTGCCGTCTGCCTGCCGCGTTCCCAATTCCAGAATGCCGCCTGCCGGATCCACGCTGCGCGAATCGACTTGCGCAATCGCTGCGTCCGCATTTGTCTGGCTCGAACTCAGCGGCAGCCAACCTGTCAGCGACCCTACCGGCACCGTTCCAGGGCCATCTCCATTGGGCGTGCAGTTGTTGTCAATTAAGCCTGGCTGCACGATGGCGTCGCCGACCTGGGCATGATCGCTCCGCGCCAGAACATGATTGTTGCTCAGCAAATATTGGCGACCGATGTTGTCCTGGACAAGTGAACCCAGGGTCCCGCTACAGCAGTCCACAATCGTGTTCCCATTCACGTCAAAGTCTTTGTTGTTCCCGCCGGAACTGCCCAGTTCCATCGGGCTGGGCAACTGCGCCTCGTGGCTCGCAGGATTGCTTGCGACCCCCGACGTGTTCAGCAACACCTCGGCCTCGGTCTTCGCCGCCGAATCGCCTGCTGTGGCCACCACGTAGGTGACGCCGGTTTGCGCAATCGTCGAGGGCGCCGTGTAAGTCACAGTGCACGAGGTGAATGCCTTGTTGGATCGTTCGCAATTCGTTGCGCTCAGCGACCCCACTCCGCCATTCGTGCCGGTCGCCGTGTTTGACAAAGCGAAGTGAACCTCGGCGGCGCCCCCCGCCTCCGCCAGGTAGGCCGTCAGAGTGACCGTCCCGTTCGCCCCCAGCGCCACGTTTTCCGGATTGAGCGGTTGTTGAAACCCAGGCGTCAATGTCAGTACGGTGGATGCCCGCACCGTGGGATCGGACTTGAGCGCCGCGGTCACGACCACCTGTGCGCGGTCAGCGGTCAGATAGCTGGGTGGGACGTATTGACCTGTCGCGCTGATCGTGCCCGGGCCGGCGCTGGCGTCGCCTTCTGCCAGGGACCAGGTCACTGGCGCCGCGCCGCCCCCGGTCAGGGTTGCGATGAACTGCTGCATCACACTGCCGTGGGCATCAGTTGCATTACAGCCGGTGCAGTTCGTGTCGATCGCGGCCATCGCCGGCGAGACAGAAAAGGCCGCGTTTGTTGAGTTTGCCGTTATCGGCCCGGCGCCGCATCCCGCCAGTACGACGATCACCGGAGCGAGCACTGCCGTCAGCAGCCATGATCCGCGCACACTCCGAGCGATGGGCCCAAGGCCCTTACGGCACACACGCGGGTTGGTTTGCGCAGCAAGCGGCAATGCGATTTGGCTCGATTCACCTTGAGGTCGCGGGAAGCTCGGTTTCGCCCTCACCAATCACTAAGGGTAACCCATCAGACCAAATGACGGATCGCGATGTCGAGGTCAATTAACCGGATATTTTCAAAGCTCCGTGACTCCCGCGCGGCCCCAGGCGAAACGGGCGCAGCATCGCTCGTTCCGCGGGACCCCGTAGGGCGAGAATCGAGCTTTGGGACTGAAATTACAATTATAATTTCTCACTCCGCGAGCCGCGCAATCGACAAGTTCATCGTTCCCAGACTTGAATTGGCAAAATTGCTTCGTGTGGCGCCTGAACGACTCCAGTTCTGCTCGCCCACGATCGAACGGATTTACTGGTCTTGTGACACTTTTGCGCCACGGCAATATGCATTTCGAGCCGCGAATTACCTGGGGATTTTCAAACCTCCTTTGTCTTCTACCCCCTTTAGGTTATTGAACCTGATCACGTGCGGTGCTACAAAATCTCTATACGGAATGGGCTCCTGCATCCGCACACTGGCGGATATTTAACGGAGGAAAGAATGAAGTTGAATGATCTGATCTCGACGGATGGACAGTTGGAGCCACCGAAGGGGGGCAAAGGATTTATTGAGTTCCTTAAGTCAATTACCGGCACGAAGGCGCCGATTTCCCTCGACGGCTATATGAAGAAGGCTGATAAAGACGATTACATCATGTTTAGTGAATCGCCGCGGGCGGCAACCTGGGCTCAGATCTCAATTCGAAAAGTGCGCGCGCTTGAATACTTCGGGCGAGAGTTCATTCCGAATGGCGTGTGCGCAAAGGTGCGTTTGACTCTTTAATCTCCCGTGTCGCATGCGGCCCGGTCCAGGTAGAGCAAACCGGAGCCGCAAAACCTGAACTTGACTTCTCTCCTGCTCAAGTCTCCCGATCAAGCCAATAGAGTTCATTCTTTGGGCCTGCTGCTGTTCCCCCGTGCTTTGCTGATCATTCACCAGCCCCGCCCCCGGTAAGGTTTCTCTCAGGCCACCACCAAAACAAGCTTGCCGAAGTGGCTGGCATTCTCGATGCGGGTCAGGACCTCGCGGGCCTGAGTCCAGGGAAAGCTTTGTAGCACCGGCCGCAGTTGACCCCGCGCAATGCCTTCGTTCATTTCTTCGAAATCGTGCCGCGACCCCACGTAGATTCCCTGAATCCGCGCCTGCTTGTGCAGAATAACGGGCACAGGCAACGCCTCCGATGGCCCTGAGAGCACGCCCACCTGCGCAATCACGCCGCCCATACGCAAGGCGCGAAGCGAGCGCGGCAAGGTGCCGACACCGCCTACCTCTACCACCAGATCCACCCCCACGCCGCCGGTCTGCTCCAGTGCCCAACGATCCCAATCGGGGGTGTCGCTGTAATTCAATCCCACTTCGAGACCGAGTCTGATGGCACGATCGAGCTTTTCGCGGCTCGACGAGATGCCCAGAACCCGCACACCCGCCAGACGCGCAAATTGAAGGGCAAAAATGGATACGCCGCCTGTACCCTGAATCAGCACAGTCGCCCTTGAAGTAAGGGCGCCGGCGGCCAAGGCATTCCACGCGGTAACGGCCGCACAAGGCAGCGTGGCGGCTTCCTCAAAGCTCAGGTGATTTGGGATTCGAACCAAACCTGTCTCTTTGAGGACCACGTATTCGGTCAACATCCCGTCGATATCGCCGCCGAGAGCGCCTTTGGTCTTGGCTGGCGTGGGAGGTCCGTCCAGCCAGTTCTGCATGAAAATACCTACTACCCGGTCACCCGGCTTCCATGCGGAAACGCCATCGCCCAGCGCCACCACTTCGCCCGCGCCATCGGAACAAGGGATGCGGGGCAGCTTCAGTTTGGGATTATAAAGCCCCTTGACCATCAGCAAATCCCTGTAGTTGAGAGAGACAGCATGTATTTTGACAAGTACTTCGCCGGACCCCGGCTGAGGGGTAGCTCGCTCTACAAACTCTAAGGAATCAACGCCAAACGCCGATATTTGCCAAGCCTGCATGGGGTATCCTCAATTGTTCCGATGCCTCACGGATGCCGCCAATGGGACGACCAACGGCAAGATTCCCGTAAAATGAAGATATGGCGCGCGGTTGGGAAAGTAAATCCGTGGAGGAGCAGATGGCAAGTGTCTCGCAACAACCGGAAGTGAAACCCGACAGCGGTTTCGTAAGCGAAGAACAACGGCGGTTGACAGCTCAAAAACACGCCGGGCGGGAACGTCAAAAACAGGCGCTCATTCTGCAGCGCGAAAACATCCTGTCACAAAAGACTTCCAGCCCAGCGCGCCGCTCCGCGCTTGAGGCCGCCCTAGCCCATATTGAATCGCAGATCGAGTCGCTCGAGTAGTTCGGCAATCACCCCACGCGCCGGCGTCGCACGCAGTCTTATTCGTCCCTGGCAAAGAGCAGCGAGTTTGCCTGCTGCACAGGCGTCAATGAGACACGCGCGATGTTAACGTGCGGGGGGCGGCCGGCAGCCCACACAATCACATCGGCTACATCGTCCGGCGTGAGGGGCTTGACGCCTTTGTAGACCTTGGCCGCGCGTTCCTGGTCTCCGTGGAACCGCACCAGGCTGAAGTCGGTTTCCACCATACCCGGATCCACGCTGGTTACTCGCACCGGCGTTCCCAAAACGTCTTCGCGCAAGCCATCGTTGATTGCACGCTCGGCTGCCTTGGTTGAGCAGTAAACGGCGCCGTTTGGGTACGTCATTTCGCCCGCGGTGGACCCAAGGTTGATCACATGGCCGTGGCCGCGAACCACCATGCCGGGCACCACGGCACGGGTCACGTAGAGCAGGCCCTTGACATTGGTGTCGATCATTTCGTCCCAGTCCTCAATGCGGCCCATGTAGAGTTTGTCGAGTCCGCGGCTGAGGCCGGCGTTGTTCACCAGAATGTCGATCTCCGCCCACTCCGGGGGGAGATCGTCGATTGATCCCTGAACGGCGCGGTAGTCCCGCACGTCCAGGTCGATTGAGTGAACAGAAACGGCGCCGCGTTCCATTGCGCGCGAGGCCACTTCAGCCAGCTTGCCGGCCCGACGGGCGGCCAGCAACAGCTTAACGCCGAGCGGCGCGAAAGCAAGTGCAGTTGCCGCGCCGATTCCCGAACTGGCTCCGGTAATGAAAACGATCTTCCCATTTAAGCTCATGAAATCATCCTAACCAATCATTGCAAATCATCAACGTGACGGCGGCTACTCAAGGCGCCAGGTTATTTTCCTTGGTCGTGGGCAGAGGCAAAGACTTCATTTTTTCCATCTTGCTCGCTCTCGGCCTCAACTCTAGAGCGCCGCTGTGCCATCAGGTACTGGCCTACGGCCCAATCAGTTTCGCGGAGCCCATTTTGTTCAGCCTGCTCAAACACCTCGGCAAGATCTTCGGCCAAGCTCAGTCGAGTCCCGTGGCTGGCTGCGGCCTCCCGCAGCAGGCCCAAATCCTTCGCGCCCAATGCGATGGTCGCTCCCGCTTCTTTGGGAGGATGCAGCATCACGTTTGCGTACGCCGCGTAGAACGGCGACTGAAAAAGCGCGCTGTTGACTGCTTCAAAGAAAACTTCCGGGGCGATTCCCTGCAACTCCGAATATACGAATGCCTCGCTCAGCGAGTGGATCATGGCGCTGATCAGAAAGTTGCCGCCCAGTTTGACCGCATGAGCCTGGCGCGGTTCGCTCCCAACCACCGAAACGCCGCGGGAAAACGGCTGCATCAAGGGCCGCGCCAGCGACAGGTCCGAATCGTCGCCCGCAGCAACGATCCACAAGCGACCTTCCTCGGCGACATTCGGCCTCCCGAACACAGGCGCGCCGACATAGCGTTGCCCGCGCCGGGCATGCTCAGCAGTGAGCCGTTCAGAAAAGGCGACGCTGATGGTGCTATGGGAGATTTGGAGAGCGCCGGGTTTGAGAGCTTCAATTGCTCCTCCCGAGCCGAAAAGGACGTCTTCGTGAGCCGCGTCATTGAAGAGCATGGTGAGAACAGCGTCAGCGTCGGCAACGGCATCCGCTGGCGTGGCAGCGACGGCAGCGCCCTGAGCGGCCAGCACATCGGCCCGCTTGCGAGTGCGGTTCCACACCGTGACTTCGTAACCGGCGCCCAGCAGCCGCCTCGCCATGGGCAAACCCATCTTGCCCAATCCAAGAAAAGCAATTCTCATCTTCAAAATCCTCGATCTCCCATCTTATGCGACGGCCGATTCTTTCCAATTCTCCAACGCCGGGCCGTTAGACTGATTCTTCGATGCTGCGAACCGTAAATGCGACACGTTACGTGCTTCCCTTGCGCGAAGGAGGCTCTCTGCCCGCAATTGTGGAGGCCGATGACCTCGGGCTCTATGTCGTCAAATTCCGCGGAGCGGGACAAGGGGTCCTGGCTTTGATTGCGGAGTTGATCGCCGGTGAGATTGGCCGAGCCCTCGGCCTGCGTGTACCCGAAATCGTATTCATCGAGATGGACGCCTCGCTTGGTCGCAACGAACCGGATTATGAGATTCGGCAATTGCTGCAGGCCAGTGCGGGTTTGAATATTGCGCTGGATTACCTTCCCGGCTCCGTCATGTTTGACCCCGCCGCGCGGGACACCGCCTCGCCCGCAGATGCATCGTTGACCGTGTGGTTCGACGCATTCACGCAGAATGTGGACCGAACACCGAGGAACGCCAATCTTCTCGTATGGCATCGCATACTCTACCCCATCGACCACGGAGCTGCGCTCTTCTTCCACCACGACTGGGCCACAATGGAGCAAAAGATTGAGTCGCCGTTCCCACAGATCGGGCAGCACATTCTCCTGCCTTGGGCCTCTGAAATTCAGCAGGCTTCAGCAATCGCGCATGCGAAGCTTACGCCCCAGGCGTTCACGGAGATCATTGAGCAGGTGCCGGATGCATGGCTTGAAAGTATCCGCGGCGGTTTAAGCCCCGCACATCGAAGAGCCGGTTATCTGGATTTCTTTCTGCGGCGGCTATCAGCGTCGCATATCTTCGAACAGGAGGCGATCGATGCCCGCACCCGCCTCATTTGATTACGCCATCCTGCGCGTGGTGCCGCGTGTGGAGCGCCAGGAGTTTATGAACGCAGGCATCATCGTCTTTTGCCTGGAGAAGCGATACCTCGCCGCGCGCGTCCATCTTGACGAAGACCGGCTGCGAGCCCTGTGGCCGGAGGCTGATGCCGCGCTGGTCAACCAGCACCTTGAAGCCATTCCGCGCATTTGCGAGGGTGAACCGGACGCCGGCCCCATCGCGCTTCTCTCGCAACGGGAGCGGTTCCACTGGCTCGTATCGCCGCGCAGCACCATCATCCAGCCGTCGCCGGTGCACACTGGGGTCTGCGATGACACGGATCGCCTGTTGGAGCGCTTGGAGCGCCAGTTCCTCGTCTGATTGATTGCTTCGGCCACTTGATGGTGACAATGAAGAAGCGTCGCGTTTATGCCGGTGCGATCATGTGGTGGGCAATGGCAAACAGCGCCAGTTCAAGGCGCGTCGAGACGCCGGTCTTATCGAAGATATTCGACAGGTGGCGTTTCACGGTCTCTTCGCTCAGACCAAATTGCTTGGCGATATCCCGGTTGCTGCAGCCTTCGACAATGCACCCCACCACCTCGAGTTCGCGAGGAGTGAGGCCGTAGGTCTTCGGCGGCGGCGGCGACGCCTGTTGCATCAGGTCGTGGAGAGCCGACACAAGATTGACAACGCGCTTGCCGCCAATCCAGTAATCCCCTGCGCAGACGGTGCGGATGGCTGTCTTCAGATGGCCGGCCAGCGCGTCCTTCAAGACAATGCCGCGGGCTCCAATATGGAGCGCCTCGATGATCTGCTGCGTTGTGATGGTCGAGGTGAGGAGCAGGATTTTGACTGAAGGCGACCCCTTCATGATGGCGCGCATCGCTTCCAACCCAGGCAAGCGTGGCATCGCCACATCCAGCAGCAGAATGTCCGGCTGCAGATCAAGGGTCTGCGTGATCGCTTCGTCGCCGTCGTCGGCTTCGCCGACCACGTCAAATCCCTCTTGTGTGGTGAGCATGTTGCGCACACCGATGCGAACTACGGGATGATCGTCCGCCAATATAATTCGTGTCGGTCTTTCCACTTGAGCGGTCAACCTCTCATAAGCCGTACTCAGGCAGAGCGCCGGATAAACTCAACCACACAAACCGGCTATGCCTGACCCCTGACATATCGAACAGTGGCCTTCTCTGCCTATGTCCGAAATTCTACATCAAGCATACGCTCCAGCTTTTCGGCAGTGTCCAGCAAATCGCCGGGCACCTCCGCGGAGTTATTCAGTTGGTCACTCTCCCTCTCAAGCAGCGCGCCAAGCCTGGCGGCCCGCTCCACACCCGCCATGCCGCATCCGCCCTTGATCGCATGCCCGATACGGCGAACCTCGGCGGCATCACCTTTGGCAATGGCGGTCTCAAGAGCGACGCTCCTGATTCTCAGGTCCGCGGCGACGGTGGCATAGACCTGCCGCACCGACGCTTCCGGCATCAACTGCCGGAATTGGGCCAGCGTTTCGGCGTTCACGACCGGCTCCGCGGAATCCGAGATACCATGCACCGCTTTTAAAGCGTGTTCGTTCAAGATCTGCTGCAGCATCTCCGGGCCAAAAGGCTTTTGAAGGAATCCGTCGGTTGCGGCCTTCATTTCGTCCGAAGGCAGGCTCCCACTGATCGCGTAAATATGCGCAGGGCTGCGGACGCGAAGCGCTTTGACCAGTTCCAGCCCGCTGAGGCCTTGCATCTGCACGTCCACGAGGATCACATGCGGCACGCACTCGCCCGAATCAAGCATCCCCAGCGACGCTGCACCATCGTTCGCCGTATGCAGGGTGTAACCGCTCAAGGTCAGCAGGGTTGCAATCACCTCCCTGCTGATCAGATCGTCGTCGATCAGCAGGACTGTAGGCAGGTAGCGATCTGAGCCTATGCCGAGCACTCATCCAGTTTGCGCCTGCGCAACCAGGGTTGGCCGCAAATATTTGCGATCGTGAACCTTGAAAGCGAACATTCTAGTGGCCGACGACCAGTACCTGAAAGGTGGAATCGATCGCCTGCACCCTGAGAGTGCCGATGCCATTCATTGGAGGCGGCCCAGCCTCCGCTGCCTCCAAAACAGTCACGAGATACACGTCGCCGGAAGATGGATCGACCGCCAGGGTTCTAGCCTGCTTGCGCGTTGGGAGGTTCTGAATCACAGAATAGGTGTCCGTGACGTCCTGACGAATCACAGTCAGGCTCCCATCGCCGCCCCCGTTGGCGGTAAAAATCAGTCTTCGGTCCGGATCGTAGCCGGTGGCATCCGCGCCGGGGCCGATCGGAAGCGATGCGACATGCCCGCCGCTATCGGCGTTGGTTACCACCAATACCATGTTGTCGCATGCGGTGAACAGGCGCTGATCACGACTATCGACAGCCAGGCTGCGGGGACCATTGCAATCCGAGCCGAGCGGGATGAAGCGCACGGGAGCTCCGGGCGGCACGGAAGATTCGCGGCCCTCCGCTCCAATCCAAAAGGAGCGGCTGGTGTTCACCGCGACCGGACGCCTCGGTTGAACCGGCCGGCCCTGCCATGGTGCGCAGGAGCGCTGCAACTGTGGATGTATCAATGCGCATGATCCCGTTTCGATCGGCAACGGCGACGTAGAGCTGACCATCCCCAGCCTGCGCAAAGCCAAGGCTGCCTCTGATCACCAGGTTCGCAAGCGCCTCACGGGAACGTGTATCGATGACAGTGATCACGGATTTGCTACTGACGTATGTGCCGCCGGGAGCGGTCGAGGATCCGCCTTCAGGGCCGGAACAGATTGCAAAGAGTAGTCCGGACTGGGGGTCGAGTGCCAGTGCGCGAGGGCTGGGGCCGGTTCGGATGTCGGCCAAGGCCTCCAGCGTAAACCGGTCAAAAACCCTGATCCGGGCCGCCGGACCGTCGCTGACGTAACCAACCTGTCCTGAGCCATCCAGCACAATCGCGTGGGCCTGTCGAAAACCCGTGACCGTCCCCGCAAGGATGCCCGTTTCCACGTCCACGACCTGGACGGCAGGCCCGTGCGCGATGTAAAGCCGGCCCGCACCAGGGTCCATTCGCCAGGTAGTCCCAATTGCCGGTACCGCCAATAATCCAGGTTTTCGTGATCAGAAATGGGGTTCCCGGTAACCCACCGGGCGTGGGAAAGCGTTGCGCAGTCAGCGGCAGGCACAGCAGAAGAACAGCCAGGGCTCTTCGCATCGCGCATGCTCCTTGAGTGTTAAGACGCGGTACGGTTCGGGACCGTTCGATTTATAGGGCATGCTAACACTACTGGGGCGGTGGCGCCGGGCGCCAATTTTTCTCAGTTCTTAGGAATGAGGAGTGACGCAGACCGGGGCCCCCGGGTCTGGCCGAATTTTCGCTCGCAACGCCATCCACCCCGGTAGTGTTAACAGGCCCTAGGCTACTCGTCCGCGATCGACACTTCGTGAAGCCATCCCGGTTGTTTCAACAATTCACGAGGGCGGGATCCATCCGCAGGGCCTACCAGCCCATCCCGTTCCATTAAATCGATGAGATGCGCTGCGCGGCCATAGCCGATGCGCAGACGCCGCTGCAGCAGCGATGTGGAAGCCTTGCCGAACTCAAAGACAAGACGCACCGCATCGTCGAACATAGGGTCATTCTCATCGGGATCGCTGTTGGAGCCCTCCACATTGGTGCGCTCATCTTTGGGTGACTCAAGGAACCCTTCGACGTACTCGGCCTGGCCCTGGTCCTTCCAGAAGCCAACCACCGCGGCTGTCTCCTTTTCGCTGACATACGGCGCATGCAACCGCATCAGCCGGCTGGTGCCGGGCGGCAGGAACAGCATGTCGCCGCGTCCCAGCAGAGCCTCGGCGCCATTCGTGTCCAGAATGGTCCGCGAATCCACTTTGGTCGCCAGGCGGAAGCTGATGCGCGTCGGGATATTGGCCTTGATCAGTCCGGTGATGACGTCGACGCTGGGCCTTTGCGTGGCGAGAATCAGGTGAATGCCCACGGCGCGCGCCATTTGCGCCAGCCGTGTGATCGATTCTTCAACGTTGGAGCGGTCAAGCATCATCAGGTCGGCCAGCTCATCGATGATGATGACGATGTAGGGGAGCGGCTCCTCGTCTTCGCCTTCGTCAAAAAGCGAAGGCATCGTGCCCTCAAACAGCTTGTTGTACTGGTCGATGTTGCGCACGCTGCGGCTGGCCAGCAGCTTCAGCCGGCGCTCCATCTCGCGAACCGCATTCCGTAGCGCATTCGCGGCCAGCTTGGCCTCCGTGATGATGGGCGTGAAGAGGTGCGGAATGCCCTCGTACATGCCCAGTTCCACGCGTTTTGGATCAACAAGAATGAGCCGAACCTGGCTCGGAGTGGTGCGGAACAACAGGCTCATGATCATCGCGTTGATGGCGACCGACTTGCCCGATCCTGTAGACCCTGCAATGAGCACATGCGGCATCGAGGCCAGGTCTGCCGTGACGATGCGGCCGTTGATGTCCTTGCCCATGGCCAGCGTCAGGCGCGATTTCGCTTTGTGAAACGGCTCCGACTCAATCACGTCGCGCAGGTGAATCGTTTCGCGCTCATGGTTGGGCACCTGGATGCCAACCGTGCTCTTGCCAGCCATGCGTTCGATCAAAATGCTCTCGGCGCGCATCGCAAGGCAAAGGTCCTCCGCAAGCCCCGTCACGCGGCTGTATTTGACGCCGGCCTCGGGCTTGAACTCATACGTGGTGACCATCGGGCCGGGGTTGATCTGAACCACTTGCCCTGTCACGTCGAACTCGGCGCATTTTTCCACCAGCACCTTGGCTTCTTCGCGGAGTTCGTCCTCGCGCACCGTCTGCGGGCCGGTACCCGCATTCAGCAGAGTGCTGGCCGGGAGCCTGAAGCCACTTACGTTTTTGGGAGCCACCGTAACGCTGCGAGTTTCGGCGTCGGCGCGTTCGTGAATGGCGATTTCCCCGGGATCACGCACCGCCGCCGGCGGCAGATCGTTCGCAGCGCGGACAGGCCGCATTTCAACCAACCGCGGGGCAATGGGAGCGACAGGCTCAACCTGGGCTGGACGGGAAACTGGTCCTGCAGAAACTGGAGTCGCACCCGCTCCGGCAGCCGAAGGCGTCACGGCCCCCGCGCCCTCCGCCACCGTTCGTTCCCAGATGCTAGTCCGGCGGGGTGAAACCGTCACTGGAACTTGCGCTTCAGCAGGCTGGGCTGCAGCTCGCTGAAAAGCTGGAATTTCGTCCACGGGATCAGGCTCTGGAGCACTCTTCCGCCGTCCAAAGAACGAGGCAATCCGTCTGAACCCGCTGGGGCCCGGTTCGGGAGCCGCTTCCGGCACCGCACCGATCGACCCGGAGAAGAGACGCTGGTCCGGACCGGGGGATTCCTGTTCTGCGCGCACAGCCTCTTGCTCGGCCTTCCGTTCCGCACGCTCTTCCCGCCAGTTCCTCCAGCGATCGTTCATTGAGATCGCGTGGATCCAGCGATCTTCAATGGCTTGTTTAATGACCCACAGATTGACCGCCGAAGCGAAATAGACTCCCGCGCCGGCCAAAACCGCCGCCACCAGCCAGGCGCCCTGGATATTGAGGTAGACGACCAGCATGCCAGACACCAGCCGACCCATAACGCCTTCCACCGGAACGGCATGCAGCCAGCGCCAATGCCACGGCAGAAGGCCCAGAACGGCGGGCAGAAACACGATAGCCAGCGCGCATCCGATCCACCGAAGCCAGGCCGCTCCACCCGAGCGCGAGCGCATCCAGTTCCAGCCCACACCCCCGAGCCAGAGCGGAAGCAGAAAGGTGGTAATGCCGATCGATTGCAGCAGCAGATCACTCAGCCAGGCGCCAAAAAGACCAATCCAGTTTTGCACATCACGCGGTAGCGCTGAGTCGGTGGACGTGTTCAGGGAAGGGTCCGCAGGGTGATACGTGATCAAAGCGAGCAGGACGAGGACCGAAACCAGCGCCAGCACCAGCCCCAGAAACATGTTCAGGGCGCGGCTGCGCGTGGGCGAGAGGGCAATCGGAATGGTCTTCATGTGAGGGATGCCTCCGCTCCTTGGCCGCCGGAACCGACGCGAACGAGCCGCCAAGGCGGACGAGAAATCCCAGAGCAGCCTTTATTATCCCTGTCGCGGAACCCGAAACCGGCCAAAACCCGGCAGGGGGAACCTTGCTGCAAACCCCCGGCCAGGCTTTACCTGAAAGTCGGGCGCTCGCCCGCCATGCCCGGCAAATGCGCCGCCGGTTTCCTGAAAACGTCAATCACCAAATGGGCGGTCACTCGCCCGGAACCATATGGAACTCTCAACAAACCCTGCCATAAGCCGACATTACAGGGCTTACCTGCGCAGCTATTAAGCGAAGGAGCCTCTCGCACCGGCCGCGAAATACAGATCTTCTTCACCAAATTCATAAGGGGGGCGGGCCCTTGAAGTTGCAGCTCTCAGGGACCAGGCTGCCGTGAGGGAAACACCGGACCGGGTGATCGTTCTACTGTCTGTCGGGGCCGAAGGCCGAGACAGGAACGGTGACGGAGCCCATGCGTCCTGAGTTTTCGTCCACGACCAGGATGCGGAGCGAAGCCGTTCCCGGCTGCAACTGGACAAAATGTTCGAAGGGAACGCCAGAGGCCAACAGGTTTTGGTAGGTCGAAGATTTGAGGCGCAACCCCAGGGTTTGCCCATCCAACTCGGCATGGAGGCCAGCGTCGTCGCGCTGAATGAAGAAGACATCCAGCTTGTCCATCCAGCGGTCGGCCCGTTGCTCAAGGCCGAGGTCGCCAGTGCGGATTTCGATGTTGACGTTGGCTCCTGAATTCGCGGAGGGGGTTGTGGGGGCGACACCGGCGGTGACTGAAACCTCGCTCACGTCGCTGGGCCGCCAGACCGCCTCCTGGAAGCGGTCTTTGAGCGTGGCGGGTTCTTTTGAAAATAGATAGCCGGTGCGGTAGCGTGCGGTGAGACGGTGCTGCTTGCCGGTCAGCTTGACCGTGATCGAGTGATACTGGCCGTCTGCCGGTCCCTGGGGCGAGAAGCTCGCCAGATAGGTGGCATGGCCGTCTTCCACGATGTCTGCCAGCTCGGCGGCCAGGTCGCCGGCCCTCCTGACTGCCCGTCCTCCGGTGGCCTCGGCTGCCTGCTGGATGGGCTCCTGGATGGGATGGATGTCCTGCTGCATCTCGGCAATAGTGCGGTCTGGGGTGTTGTCGTTTTTAAGCCCGGCCGTCTCCTTGACCGCCGGGGTAAGCTCCACATTGCGGTGCTGGATGTCGGCGTCGATCGCCGCGGTTTCAAGCTGCGAGACATCGAACGGGAAGAGGGCCACATGGGCGTCATTCATGGCTTCCTGGGTGCGCAGGGCGTAAGTGTCAATGTGCTTGCTGCCTTTTTCGATACCCACAGCCTGGTCGCGCCAGTCCACCAACACGTTATCGCTCGACACCCACACCAGATTCTTGTGACCAGGGGTGGCGGCGAGATGCCTCGCCACGCCGCCGAGAACGATCAGCGCAGCGCGCGCCGGATTGCTGCCCAGGTCGCGCAACTGGGGATCGACCGAATTCGTGGAATCCGGTGCGTCGATCCGATTTCCGTTGACCGAACCAAGGTCGTTGACGTTGCGCACCTCATTGATCAGCTGCCGGTTGCGCGTCTCTTCTTCCTGCGCCTGGGAAACGGATTGCGCGGTGGGCATCCACTTTTGCAGGCGGGCAATTAAAGCGGCATGATCGGTGGTGATCTCCGCAAGCACGCGAAAGCCGAGACCGGTCATGGTGTAGAGGCCGACGGGTTCGCCGGGCGCCAAGGTTCCGAGGAATCTGAGTATCTCCGGGCGGGCGTGGGACAAGTCTGCCCATGCAATGTGGCTCTCATCGAGGAGGAGAACAGTGGCTCCAGTTTCCGGCGCGGGAGTTGCCAGGGGTTCGCCGCCCGAATTGCTGGAGCGGTCGGAAAAGGCATGGTTTGAAAAGATGTGCTCGAGGGCCGGTGCGGCAGGCGGCGCGACCGGGCCATCGCTTGCGAATTGCGAGAAGAAGCGGACCTCCTGCCGGTGGCCGTTGTCGTAGATTTCGAAGTCCTCGGCTTTCAGATCCTTCACCGGATGGCCCTTTCGGTCGTAGACCACGATGGTCACGTCCACCAGCCGCGAGGTCACCTTGAGCGAGAAGTGGCTATCCGGCGTTTGAGCGGGGATGGCTGGCTGGTCCGGCAGCGCGTCGGCCGCCCCCAGGCTGATTTCGGGCTCCGCTGGCGTTGGAAGCGCAAACCCTTTTACAGGCACCGTCGGCGCAACCACCGTGACAGGCGCTGGCGCTGAAGCCGTCTCGCCAACCGCCGCAGACGCGATAGGGATCTCCGCCGGCCCAGCCGATTCTGTGCTCGCGGCCGATGCGGGTGGCGGGCTGGTCGAAGCCGCCTCCCCGGGGACGGGAGCAGCGGGATTGTCGGCCGGGTCACCGCGGTTCCCAGCCAAAATGCGCGTATCCGAGCCGAAGCGGCGATATTGCTCAAAGACAGCATCGTTCAAAAATGTCTTTGCCGGCCCCTTGTATCTCTCCGCCGGTTGCGTCCCCAACGGAGATTGTGTCGTGTGCGCCAACAAGACAGAGACGCTCCGCAGAGGGCAAATATAGCTCTTTCCCCCTATTTCCACAGCACCGTATTCAACCATCATGCCGTTCTTTGAGACAACTTCCTTCGGCGGCATATCCGCTTCCAGCGTGATGCGAAGAATTGCGCCGTTCGTCGGGTCGAATGCAATTTCACCATGATAAGCGGCAACTTCGGCGAACGAATGCCAGTCCCGTGGCTCGGTGCCCTCGTCGGCCATCCCATTCGATACGCAGCAATACCCCACCGAGTAGTGCGACTTCTCCCTGGGCACCGCATAGTGGAAGACCGCCTCCGCGCCATTCGCCTCCTCTTCCCAGCGGCTCCATGTGATTTTGCCCCTGAGGGCATCGCCCACCACTGTGATTAGAACCGGCCCAAACACTCCTACGGTGAACAACCCTTGCTCTTTTGCTTCGCCTTTCTTGCCCTTGGCAGCATCCTTCCCCACCACCTCGTGGCCGTCGCGGTAAGTCACCGAGACATTGGATCTGCCTACGACGTGCAAAGGCACATAGGTGAAGGTGCTCATTCCAACTTCCCCTTGAATATCCTCTTCTGGTCTATCCTCAAAACGGGTCGTATCGCGCGTGGCGATGAAATTGGGCAACTGGCGAACGGTGGTGTTCACGTAATTCACCACCGAAACCAGCATCTGGCGCAGCGCGGCTGAATCCGGCCTGGGCCTTGCGGGAATCTCCTCCGCCGGAGGATCGAGGAAAAGCGACGGGTCGGCCAGCGCAACCAGAGCCTGCTGGGACTTTTCGCCCGGCAAACCTGCCTTCAGGCGCATCAGCTTGGCAGTGTTCAGCCGTTCGGTCAGTTCCATCCCGTACAGTTGCTGCGCAACGTCGGCATCCGCTCGATGCGCGGCCTCGGATGCTGCGAGCACCTGCTGTAACTCTTCCACCGTAACGCTGGTTGAATGCTGAGCGGCATCGGCAGGAGGAACCAGGACAGCAGCGAACGCCAGCAAGATCCATCTCCGCATTGCACCGCCTCCACATTCGAAGCGAGTATAGATCAGGGTTAGAACCGGTCTCAAAAATGGCTTTGGAAAAGGGCACGACTTTAGTCGTGCCGCAAACGTCGCAAAAATTGCTGGGCTTTTGCCCCTGAGGGACGCTTTTCGCGGTTGCGAGACCATTTATGAAAACAGCATCAGGCTATCGTTCTGTAATCGGATCACCGCGGCCCAATGAGGATGCGGAACTAATCACTGAAGGGAAGCCCATCCAGCGCGTCCTCCTGGGCAAGATAAACCCGGCCGTTGCCGCTAGCGCCTTGCGGTACAGCGCGACGGTGCCTCCGTTCCTGATATTGGGTGGTAATAATATGTATGCGCATTCTTAGATACATCGCATTTGTGATTGCCGTTCTGTGGATATTCTCGATTCTGTCGGCGGTCGAGTACTGCTTAGCGCATGGCTGTTCAGGCCCGAACGGAAACAATATTGACGGGTTCCTGCCAGCGTTCGCATTAGCTCCCATCGGAGCGCCGGCTCTTATCTGGAGCCTTGTGATTCTCCTCCGGTGGGCATGGCGTAAGTCATCGAATGCGCCTCATAAATCTTGAATCGCGTAAGAACGCCATTTCACATCGCTGGTCATCCAGTTGCAGCTAGTCTTGATCCTTATGAGGCGTGGCCGTTGGAGGCGACGGAACGGCGGGAGGCGAACTGCCTTTCCCATCTTGCTGGGCTGCTTGCCGAGCCAGCTTCTCCGCTCTTTTCTGATTGTGGCGTCGCACGATGTCGGGCCAGAATTCGATCACTTCAGCACCGATAATCCCTTGGGCGGTGACGGTGAACCCGCGTTCAATGGTGCCCCTTGCCGTACGGTCCGATTCGGGGTAGTAGACGTTCGAGATGCTGGAACCAATGAGATTTCCGAGCACATTTGCATAATTGGGTCCCCAGGTCCCGCTATCGCGCTTGCACCACACGCTGCTGCTGGCCGCCCAAAGAACGCGCTTGGTATAGCTGCCCGTACCTTTCTGAAAATAACGCGGGTCTTCGCGAAGCAGGCTCGTCAATACCGCGTTTCCGAAGAAGTTGCCTGTGAAATAGTCGGCGTAGGCCGCGCCAAACCGCTTGCCATAGCCTTCCGCTCCTTGTCCATATTCAGGAAAGCTGTCATCTGCCTGGTCAATGCCGGCACCGGCGGCGGAGAGAAGGTATGCCCATGGATCGGTTGCGCTCTTGAAAAACAGTTGAAATTTCTGCCCGGAGCTCAGAGGAGCGGCATCACGGTTTTTGGTCGTGTTGAAGGCCGCCATCACTCCCAAAACGCGCTGTCGCTCTTGTTGTTTCAGTTGTTCTTCCGCTGACTGCTGCGTATTTGAGTTCTGGGAGGATGGCGCCTGAGGCGCAGTCTGGCTTGCCGCCGGTGGACTGGAGGCAGGCGTAGAGCCGGTTTGCTGCAGGCTTTTGAATAGATCAACCGGGATAGTAAGATCCGCAGTTTGTGACCATAACAAAGGAACTGCAAAGAACCAGGCCGCAACTATGGATGTAGCTGCAAACCATCGGTTTAGAACCAATCAGTGCACCTCAATCCTGCTCTTAAACGTAGTTCTTTGTATTTAGACGCGATTCTTCTCTGTCCGGTCAATATCTCAACCAAGAATCAATTGCATGGGCCGGAAACCTTGGGCAGTCGGCGCCATCTAACGCAATATGTTTGATTGTACGAAAGCGCAATAGGCGAGTCAGGAGCAGCGAACAAGATCTCCGTTAACGGTGTTTCTGGCAAGCAATGCCCCTCTTTGCATGTTCCGCATCGAGAAAGCAAAGAACAATCCGCGGCGCGAACGCAAAGTCGCTTCCGAAAAGGAGACTCACGAGCCTGAGTTGGGGGTGAAACGACGTGATTGAAGAACCGCCGAACCCGACAAAACTGCAAGGTATGAAGGTAAAGAGCCGATCAGGACGCGAGACGCCTATTCCAACTGATTCCAGGACAAATCTGTTTTCCGGCGAATGCACATACGATTTGCTGAAGCTTGTCTCCTTCCTCGCTATGTTTGTATTTGTCATGTGTGTATTCGTCGGGTCTGCGAGCGCACAAGCCTGCACAAAGGTCCAACCGGGCGGCCTGCTGACGGGGTCGAACCAGGCCTGTCTCCCACTGCCTGAATCAGCGATGCCGGTAGTACCCTCGGGAGGCAACGACGAGGCGGCTCCCGCGCAAGCTGCGACGACAGGTCCTCAAGATTCAGCTCGCACCGTGCCCACCGGGCACCTCGATACCCTCATCGACCCGCAAGAGATTCCACCTAAGCTTAGCGCGACCGACAAGGTCGGAATGGGGATCAAGGCATCTGTGTCCCCGTTCGCTGTAATGGGTTGGATCTGGTCTGCCACCTATTCTGAAGCTTTCGATCGGAGCCCCAACTACGGACAGTCCGCGAAAGACTACGCGCAGCGACTGGGCGCGGCCGCCGCCCGTGCAAGCTCCGAGGGCATCTTCTCTACCTCCGTGATGGCGCCGATCTTGCACGAAGACCCGCGCTACTTCGTCGAAGGTCCCGGACATCCGGGCTTTCATCGTGCCCTTTACGCCCTTTCCCGGGTACTGGTCACGAAGACGGACGATGGGCGCAGCAGGATCAACTACGCGCTGCTGAGCGGCAACGCGATCGGAGCCGGACTAACCCAGACGTACTACCCGGCAGGGAATCGTAACTTCCACGGCACGGTGACCACCTTTGGAGTCTCTCTCGCAGGCTCGGGCGTCAAATTTGTGCTTGAGGAGTTCTTTTATAAAGAAGCATCGATCGTTCAGTGGAGAGGCAAGCTTTGAGGCCGGCGTCCTGCCGGGGCAATGCAAATAAACCCGAAGGCCACCATGAGACAGACAAGATTGTTAGCGCTCGCTTCGGCCTGTGTCGCAATCGTGGCCGTTGTGTCTCGTTCCGTTCACATCGTGCGCGGGCAAACCGAACACAACGCGGCCGGGTCTGCACCGATTTACAACCCCTACCCACCAGGCATTCTTCCGTCCGATTTGAGTTCCGAAATAGCTCGGGTGCAGCGGGAGGTGGATGTAATCGAAGGCCGCGCGCTTGCACGCTGGAAAGCCTTAGGCCACCCAAGTCTGACAGGTCAACCGCCAGTCCTTCAGAATACTGGAACAGAGGCGATAGAAACTCTCGGCGAACTCATGCTGTATGACAGGAATATCTCGCCGGGCAAAGACCAGGCATGCGCATCGTGCCATATGCCATACGCCGGCTTTAGCGGGCCGATCCCCTCGGTCAACCTGACCATGGTTGCGTTTCCAGGAACGGTTCACTTTCGGGCCGGCAAGCGGACACCGCAACGACACCCGTATTCACCATTCTTTCCGGTACTCCAATACAACCAGGAACAGGGTCTGTTCTTTGGCGGAAACTTCTGGGATTCACGCGCGACCGGGTACAGGCTGCGGATTCCTGACGCCGAGCAGGCACAGGGTCCTCCCGTCGATACTCAGGAAATGGGCCTTCCTGACACGGCCTGCGTCGCGTTCCGGCTCTCGCTGGCCACGTACAGACCCCTCTTTGAAGAGGTATGGGGCGAGGGCTCGTTCGATATCAAGTTTCCACGCGAGACCGAGCATATCTGCGCGACCCCGGGAGGAGCCGCTGTGTTGGGCGGGAACACCACGCCGGTGCCTCTCAGTGCGGGCGATCGAACTCGCGCAAACGTTATTTATGACCGCTGGGCGCAGTCCATCGACTCATTCGAACAGTCCGTGCAGGTGAGCCCGTTCTCATCCAAGTTCGACGCCTTCCTGGCCGGCAAGTACAAACTCACAGCAGACGAGATGGCCGGTTTCAAGCTGTTCAATGGCAAAGGCAACTGCAATTCCTGCCACCTCGATGGACGAGCAACCACTCTGAAATCGGATCAGACCGACACCGGCTCGGCCGCGATGGTGAATCCTCTTTTTACCTGCTTCGGCTCGGCAAATGAGGGCGTGCCCCTGAATCCCGGCGATGCTTTCTATTACCAGACCAAGCCGGATGCCGACGGGTTCATTGCCAATCCTTACGGCTTCGGTTACCGGGATTTAGGACTCGGGACTTTCCTCAGAAGCGGGTTCGGTTCCGGTCCCAACCCGAACGCGAGTTGGAAACAATACGCGCCCACCGTCGACGGCCAGATGCAGGTGTCCAGCGTGCGCGACGTGGCGTTGACACCGCCGCAATGTCCAACCACCGAAGCACCCGGCCCCTACTTCCAGAAAGGGTTCTTTCATAACGGTTACTTCAAGAGCCTGAAGCAGGTCGTGCATTTTTACAATACGCGCGACAAGTATGCGTACAAGGTCACTTCAGGACATTGCCCCACGGGAACGACGGAGAAAGTAGATTGCTGGCCTATGCCGGAGGTGCGGAACAATATCGATATGACCAGCGGCAATCTTGGACTGACAGATAAGGAAGAGGACCAGATCGTCGCCTTCCTGCAAACATTGTCGGATGGTTTCACGAGGCCTTATCTCAACAGCGATACGTTTACCGGGGCTTGCATGAAAGGCGGTTCGGCTGCGACTCAAGGCAACGAGCACCTGATCCCGACTCCGCCTCTACCGCCCTGTGCATCGTCTATATGCGGCGTTGCGCCTGTCCCGACCCCACCCATCCCGTAGCGCGAAACGCTGAGAGGCCGTAAGATCGTCTGTCCGTAATCGAGGAGCGAACATGAGCAGAGCGCTTGTCATATTGACGTCGGCGATTGCGGTCTTGAGTTCCAGCCTCTACGCCCAGGTAAGTCCGACGGCTCCAGAAGCTCCGCAAGTGCGGATCATAAAAGGGCCTGAGATCGAGTTAGCTAAGGAGTATCTGACCATCATCGCCTGGACAACAAATAATCCCGGCGGCTCCCCTGTGCATTACGGAGTCGTGCACTACGGCACCGATCCCCATCACCTGATCGAGACCGCGAGATCTCCCATCAGGTTGAACTCTGATCATCTCTCGACAGTTTTTCGCGTGCGCCTTGATCACCTCAAGTCGCAAACAACCTACTACTACAAAGTCGATTCGATACAGGCCAACGGGAAGAGAGACGGCGTGAAAAGTTCAGTCAACCACTTCACTGCACCATAGAAAACACCCGTGGGTTGTAGGCAAGTTGAGGAACTGTCGGCGGCAATTCACTAGAACCGGTCTCAAAGATGGCTTTGTAAAAGGGGTACGACTTTAAGTCGTGCCGCAAACGTCGCGTAATTCGCTGGGCTTCAGCCCCTGAGGGACGCCATTCGCGATGCTAGTGTCCTGAGTCTTAAATTCGCTAAACAAAAAGCTGTCATCCTGAGCGCAGTCCACCGCGGCGGACGGAGTCGAAGGACCTGCGGTTCGGGCGTTTGATTTCAGCAACGAACTTTCGATTCACCACACTAGAGCCCATCTCATAAATGGCTTTGTAAAAGGGCACGACTTTAGTCGTGCCGCAAACGTCACGTAAATCGCTGGGCTTTAGCCCCTGAGGGACGTCTTTCGCAGTGCTAGACGATTTATGAGACAGCTTCTAGTGTATTTTCGATTCAAACAGAACTCCGTGCCCCATCCTTTGTGCATCTTTTGCACAAAGGATGGGAAGCCGCGGACATCTTTCTCAACCGTAAGCACTCAAGCCGAAAACGCACCAGGAATTGCTAACCGCCCATTGCGAATCCACAATAATGGTTGAGCTAACCTCACCTCGAGGCCGGTTTCGTCGACTCACTTCACGTTGAATGTCAATGCAACGGGAGTGCCGTCGCCCGTCCGTTCCCAGCTCACAGCCGTGGCAGTCACCATCTTTCCGTCGCGCAAAACTGTGACCTCCGCGTCGCTGCCAGGACAAGACTCCGCGTCGGCTCCGCCACGAGAGTTGACGTGAACAGGTTGTGACGGAAAACCTACGGTGTGCCCGCAGAAGATATGCACATTCCCAGTGAAACCGCGAGGGACCTCCACTGCGAACGGTTTCTTCGCGCACCCCGGGGCGAGCGTTAGAACGAGCACTGACAAAGAGAACATAAGGGCAGGGATCGGCTTGAGAAGATTGAACACGGGCTTATCCTACCGTGTTGCGTGCGTCGCTTTGAACACAATGATGTGCGTGGGAATCATAGCAGCGGCGCGTATGAATAATCGAGTATGCGGCCCATTGCGGGCCCGGTCAGGATTGGCACACACGAGCGTGCTGCTGCGTCCGGACTCCCCAAAATCGAGTAAAAGAAGAGTAGGCGGTCAGTCGCCCGCGACCTTCTAGGACGTCCAATTAGACAGCTGCCAATCGAAGGAATCGTCGCTGCCGAGATAAGAGTCCCATCGTCACAGACGGGTGTGGTAGTCTGGCCGCGTGCCAGTGGTTTCCCAGCTTGAAAAAGCCAAGACGCGCCGTCATTCCGGAGTGGTGCGCGTGACGCATTGGCTCACATTCATCGCCTTCGTTGCGTTGCTCATCTCCGGCGGCGAGATCGTCATCCCGCACCCACGGTTCTATTGGGGCGAAGTGGGAAATGTAAACACGCACCCCTTGTTCGTCCTCCCCATCCCCGCTTCGCGTGACACGGTCCCGACGAGTTACGGGTATGTGCTGACCGATCAGAACGGCTGGGGGCGCAATTTGCACTTTGAAGCCGCGTGGGTCCTTGTCCTCGCCGGCCTTGTGTATGGAATCTACGGCGTGGCGAGCGGCCATTTCAGCAGGAATCTCATTCCCGCGCGAGGTGATTGGACCTGGCGCGCCTACCGGAATTGCATCGCGAAGTACACGCGCCGCGAGCCAGCGGATCGCGCGGAGGAAACCTCGTATAACGTGCTGCAGCGGACGGCATATCTGGTCGTGATCTTCGTGCTGTTCCCGCTGATCATCTGGACAGGGCTCGCCATGTCCCCTTCGTTCACGTCTGCATTTCCGGCAACGGCCGAGCTGCTTGGCGGCCGGCAATCCGCGCGTACCATTCACTTTTTTGTCTCATGGCTGCTCCTGCTCTTCCTCCTCGTCCACGTGACGATGGTTGCCCGATCAGGGTTCTGGAGCCGCACGCGGGCCATGATCACAGGTCACACGCGCGATTCCAAGGAGGGCCATTGAATCCCATTTCACGACGCAAACTGATCTACGGAAGCGTTGCCGCGGCGGCCAGCATTGGAGGATTGGCCGTGGCAGAGCGCCTGGCAACCCGTTACGGACTGATTCCGCCGGATGGCGGCGAGATTTACGGAGCCGGCGAGACATTGACCTATGCCTGCCAGCGGCTGCTGACCGCGCGCACGCCGGCGCGCGAATTCCCGCGCAGCATGATCTCAAAGAACCCGTTCGCAAATGAAGTGGCGCCATTCAAGGAGGACTTCAAGCGTTTGCAGGCCGGAGGGTTCAGGGATTGGCGGCTGTTCGTCGATGGCACAGTGGCGCGGCCGATGGCCCTTTCGCTCGCTGATCTCAGGAGCCTCCCGATTCACAGCCAGATCACCGAAGTCGCATGCGAGGAAGGGTGGTCGTACATCGCCGAATGGATCGGCACGCCGCTCTCGGGAGTGCTACGCGAAGTGGGTGTGCTGCCGCAGTCGCGCTATGTGGTTTATTACGCCATCGAAAAGGGCTTGTGGGAGAGCATCGACATGGCTGACGCCATGCATCCTCACACGTTTCTGACCATGGGGATGAATGATGGGGATCTTCCCGTGCCGTTCGGCGGGCCGCTGCGCCTGCGCGTGCCCCGACAGCTTGGATACAAGAGCCTGAAGTACCTGACGCATATCACAGTGACGGACGACATTAAGAAGTTCGGCAGCGGAAAGGGTTCCGTCGATCCCGATTACGGATACTCCTGGTACGCAGGTATCTGAGGAAACCCTTATTGCCCGATGAACCTGGTTCCCCAGAGCAGAAGCACCAGCCCAATGATAATCCGGTACACGGCGAAGACCGTGAAACCGTGCTTGCGCACCCACATCAGAAACCACTCGACCACGCCCAGGGCGACGATGAACGACACTACAAAACCGATGATCAGCACGATCCAGCGCTCGCCCGTCATCACAACATGCGCAACGGCTGTGGCAGCTCCCGCCGCTTTGCTGGGGTGAATCTCCTTGAGCAGGTCGTAGCCGGTAGCGGCCAACATGGTGGGAATCGAAAGCAGGAAGCTGAACTCGAGCGCTGAGGGGCGATCGAGCCCGACCAGCTGCCCTGCCGCAATGGTCGACATGGACCGCGAGGTCCCCGGAAAGATGGCCGAAAGCGTCTGGCACAGTCCGATCCAGATGGCCTGGCCCAGTCCCAGTTCCTCGACGTGCGTCGTAGTGGGCTCGTAGCGATTCGACCGTGCATCCACAATCCACATCACGATGCCGCCAATGAGCAGTGCCCAGGCAATCACACTCAGACTGCCCAGATTCCTGTCGCTCCATTTCTTCAGCACCAGGGCAGGCACCGACGTACAGAAGAAAGCAATCAGGGTGAGCGAAATCGGGTGCGTAAGCCAGGTACGGTCGCCACCCTCGCCCTTGGGAAAGGTACGAATGAATCCGACGATGCGCTCGAGGTAGAGAAGCACCAGGGCAAAGATGGCTCCTGCCTGGATCACGATCGTGTACATCTTCCAGTAGGCATCGTCCAGAGGAATCTTCATCAGCGCTTCGGCGATGCGCAGGTGCGCCGTCGAACTGACCGGCAAAAATTCGGTCAAGCCTTCCACAATGCCCAACAGGACAGACTGAATGTAGACGTTCAAAAAGCCTCCGGTGCACCGTCGTCTGTTCCCGCCGGGCGATCAGGAATTCCCTCGCCCGGATTATTGGTCGTTGTTCAATGCCGTAGACAGGGACACCCTGATCCAATTTGTACACCAGCGCCGCTGCCCGCCAGGTGAAATCCGACTGCGGGAATTTGTCTCTTAACCGCGCGACCAGCTCGCGGGCATGGTTGTGCGCCTCGTCCTGCTTCTTGTCGCTCCCGTCTGCGCCGTACATATCGGCCAGAACCGCCTGCCGGTACACCGCTTCGTAAAGCGCCTGCGCCGTCCGCGGACCGTCGGGATGCTCTGCCGCGTATTTTTCGTAAATCTCCGATTCCTTCTCAGGACACTTGGTGCGCGCCTTGCCAGTCGCCGCAGAGCTTGTTGTCGATCAGGTCATAGTCCGCCAGATCGGCCCAGCGCGTATGCGGATAGAACTTGCCGACTTTCTTCAGGCCGTCTTCGTCCATCTGGTCGCGCATGTAGGGATCGCGCTCCTTGGCTGAGGGAAGAGACGAGAAGTCGGCTTTCTGAATCTGCCACAGGATGTCCGCAGCGCGCCACGCAGCCTCCGCCGCCAGGGGCGAGTTGGGAAACATCTCCACGAGCCTGCGATAGAGCAGATGCGCGCTTCGGGCGGCGTTCACCGGTCCACGCGGATCCGAAGCCAGAGCTTCCTCGTTGGCCGCGGCTCCCATCAACACCTGGTCCCCATTTGGCGTCGTGTCTTCGACCACTCCTTTCGCTTCCATCCAGCCGGAGATGGGCGGCGGCGTGTCGTTGCTGCCAAAGATGGGCGAATCGCTCTGATGCTCCTCTTCGATGTCGGTGTTGGCGTAGACGCGCACCCACGGGCCGCTCTTTTCAGCCACCACCATTTCGCGTCCAATCTGCACGCGGTCCACTTTTTGCGCAGCCAAGTCCGGCGAAACGTAGAGAGGCGTCACGCGCAAAGCCGTTGCGCGCGGTCCGGCCAGAGGCTTGACGATTTGAGGCTTCTTGTCGCCGAACGCGGGAAGAGCAGCACACACCAGGGCCAAACCGAATGCGATGGCTTGGGCAGCGCCGGTTCGATTGGCCGGAATGTGGTTGTTCATCACAGAGGAAATCATAGTCGAACGACGTTACGCGTTGGATTCGGTAAGCACCTTGGCCAGCAACTCAGGCGCCACGTTGCCCCCGCTCACCACGGCGACAGCTTTGGTATAACTGGGCAATTCTGCGTCATGGAAGAGCAACGCGGCCGCTGCCACCGCGCCGCTGGGCTCGGGAACCAGGCGCGCCACAGCCATGATGGCCCGCATGGCCGAACGGATCTGGGCCTCATTGACGGTAATGATGCCGTCGACGAACGCCTGAATATGCGCGAAATTCCGCACCCCGACGCTCTGCGTCCGCAAGCCATCGGCCATGGTGCGGCTGACGAGTTCAGCCGGCCAGGTCACAATTTTTCCGCTGCGAAAGCTTGCCGCCGTGTCGCCGGCAAGCTCCGGCTCTACGCCAAAGACCTTTGCCTGCGGGCGAAGCTGTTTCACCGCCGCGGCTACCCCGCTCAAAAGCCCTCCGCCCGAAACCGGCGCGAGCACCAGGTCCACATTCGGCAGTTCTTCCACAATCTCCAGGCCGCAGGTTCCCTGTCCAGCAATGATCTGGTCATCGTCATAGGGCGGTATGACAACATATCCGTGTTCGCGCACAAGCTCTTCGGCCTTGGCCAGACGCTCGCTTGAGGCAGGGCCCACATCCACCACTTCAGCACCCATCGCCAGCGTCGCCGCGCGCTTAACCGCCGGCGCGTTCGAAGGCATCACAATCACCGCCTTGGCGCCCACTGCCCGCGCCGCATAGGCCACGCCCTGGGCATGATTGCCGCTGGAGTAGGTGATCACGCCGCGGGCAATCTCCTCCGGCGTAAGCTGCAAAATCTTGTTGGCCGCACCACGAATCTTGAATGCTCCGATAGGCTGCAGGCTTTCCGCTTTGAGCCAGATTTCCTTCGATGTGCCATTACCCGAGAGGCCCGGAAACGGCGCCCGCACCAGCGGCGTCTTCACGGCGATGGAGGCGATCCGCGCGGCCGCCGCACGAATGTCCGCGATGGAAACCAGTTGTGTTGCCATGTAGCTTCCCCGAAGCCAGCTTCTGTTGCGCAACGGAAGACTGAGTTGCGCAAGAGCGCGTCCCGAGCAGTCTTGCCGCAGCTTCGCTCAGATCTCCATGATCACGGGCATAATCATGGGCCGGCGTCCAGTCGTTTTCTGGATCAGCCGCTTCAATTCCACGCGAACTTTTTCTTTGACCATGCCGTAATCGGCCTTTTCTTCCGCGGTCAGACCGTCCAGCGTCTTCAGCACCACTTCACTGGCCTGGTCGGTAATATCCGCTCCGCCGAATCCGCGCATCACCACTTCAGGCGCGCGCTCCACTTTCCCGGTGCGCTTGTTGATCGCGAGCACGGCCAGCACAAACCCGTCCTCTGACAAAATGCGTCGGTCGCGGATGACCAGTTCTTCCACCACATCGATCGTCGAGCCGGAATCGATGAGGATGCGGCCTGCGGTCACCTTGTCCTTTTTGCGCGCATCGGACTTATCCAGTTCGAGCACATCGCCATCCTCAATCACGATGGCGTGCTCTACCGCCCCCGTCTCCATGGCCACTTTGGCATGGTGGCGAAGATGTCGGTAATCGCCGTGAACAGGGATGAAGAACTTGGGCCGCACGAGGTTGATCAGCAGGCGCATCTCGTCCTGGCTGCCGTGACCGCTCACGTGAATCAAGCCGTTGGAGCCGTCGTCGCAGATCACGTTGGCGTCGCGCCGGTAAAGGTGGTCGATCACCCTGAAGATGCTTTTCTCGTTGCCGGGAATGATGCGCGAACTCAGAACCACCGTGTCGCCCATCTCGATGCGCGCGTGCTTATGGTTGTCGACCGCGGCCCGGCTCAAGGCGCTCATCGGCTCGCCCTGCGTTCCGCTGATGAGGATCATCAGCTGCTCGGGAGAGTAGTCGCGCATCTGATTGGGATTGATAACCAGGCCGGGCGGAATGTTGATATAGCCCAGGTCTTGCGCAATCTCCGTGCTTTCCATCATCGAGCGGCCCATGATGGCCACCTTGCGGCCGTGGCTCCGAGCCAGATCGAGCGCGATGCGGATGCGGTAAATGGAAGACGAAAAACAACTGAAGAAAAGCTTCTTCTTGGTCTGCGAGAAAACTTCATCGAGCCGGGGGATGACCGAGCGCTCGCTGGGTGTATAGCCTGAACGGTCTACATTGGTAGAGTCCTGAAGCAAGGCCAGCACGCCGCGCTTGCCGTACTCGGCAAACGTGTGCAGATCGAACGGCTTGTCATCGAGAGGCGAGAGGTCAATCTTGAAATCGCCGGTGTGGATCACAATCCCAACCGGCGTTTCAATGGCCAGCGCCACGCAATCGACCAACGAGTGGGTTACCCGGATAGGCTCGATGGTGAAAGGACCGATTGTGAATTTTTCCTTGGGCGTGATCTCGATCAGCTCGGTCTCGTCGAGCAACTGATTTTCTTCGAGGTTGCCTTCGACGTATGCGAGAGTGAACTCGGTTGCGTACACCGGGACCTTGAGCTCGGTGAGCAGCCAGGGCAGGCCGCCGATATGATCCTGATGCCCGTGGGTAAGGATGATGGCGCGTACGCAGGCTTTATTTTCAACCAGGTAGGAGATATCAGGTACGACGATATCCACGCCAAGCAATTCCGACTCCGGGAACATGAGACCCGCGTCGATCACGATAATGTCGTCTTCCCAGCGCAGCGCGAGGCAGTTCATGCCGAACTCGCCAAGCCCTCCGAGGGGGATGATTTTCAGTTTTTTCGTTTGCATCTGTCAGGTCTGATGCTATCACTTGACGTCAGTTGCGAGTTCTTGGCATGACAGACGCCCAGGCTGGAGGCGATGCAAATCAGGAGGCCGTCGCGGCCTGTCAGGCAGCCGAAACTGCAGAACGTTTCAGGAAATATGCGGTAATTGCCTGCTCCAGTGCCTTGCGATCGAGATATGGCTCTTTATCGTCGTAACTGGCCGCCCAACGGACCTGGTCAATGACATCACGGGGATAGCAGGAGCGCAGCTCCTGTTTCATATGACGGCGAATGAAATCGATCAGGATGTAAGGAATTGGCTCATCGAACGGAACCTTGCTGTCATCGGCAACACGACGAAAAATTTCGTGAAACTGCTCGTCGGTTACGGCGCCGATTTTGATCTTGGTTTTAATCCTTCGAATGAAGGAGGGATCAACAAGTTCCGCCGGATCAAAATTGGACGCGAAAACAACCAGCATTTCGAAAGGAATCTCGATCTTCTTGCCTCCCGCCATCGAGAGGAAATCGATCTTCCGATCGAGCGGCACGATCCACCGGTTGAGCAGCTCTTCCGGACGCAGGCGCTGTCTTCCGAAGTCGTCGATGATCAGGACTCCGTTATTGGCTTTCATCTGCACCGGACCTTCGTAGTACTTTGCCACCGGGTTGAATTGCAGATCCAGCATTTCGCCTGTCAGTTCCCCGCCCACCAGCACAGCAGGACGATGGCAGAGCACCCAGCGCGGGTCGTGGTTTCCGAATTCCGATTCCGTCGCGCGGGTATGTGTCGATGGATCAAATACCGTGATGACCTGGCCATCCACCTCAACCGCATACGGGATCCAGACCGCATCCTCGGCAAGAACGCGGGAGAGAACCTCGGCCATAGTTGTTTTGCCAACGCCCGGAGGGCCATAGAGGAAAAGTGAGCTCCCTGAATTGAGCGCTGTGCCTAATTGGCGCAGGGTCTCAGCGTCGATGACAAGATGAGCAAAGGCCCGGCTCAGGTCGGCGGCATGCACGTTTGCCTTCTGGGCGCTCTGCTTCCGCACCTGCTTTACATAATTCTCAAACGACACGGGCGCTGCGCCCACATAGTGACTTTGTGAAAGCAGATCGGTGGCTCGTGACCTGCCCAGCGCAGTGATGGCAATCTTTGGCACATTGCCCACCATTCCCGTTACCTGGCAGTACGATTCCGTGCGCAGCCGGGAAAACAACTCGTGTGTCACGGAATAGCTGAGCTGGACTTTATCTGAAAGCTCAAGCACTGTGAGTGAACCGGCCAAATAGAGAGTCTTGAGAGCCAGGTCTTCTAGAATTGCGTCGCTCACATCGATCTCGGCAAGCGATTGCGGCTTCGACATCGGTCCATCAACGGGCTCTCTTTTGACAAAGTCGCATTCCGGTTCCTGAACCGCCGCCAAAGTCGCCATTTCTCTCTCCACTCCGCTGTTATGTTCCATGGGGCCCGATTTTCGCTTCGCTTTCTGGAGCCATCCCAACCCGGATAACTCAAGCTACGTTTGCCATTCCCAATGCAGAACTAATACGTCGTTGAAGCGAGTCCAATGGGTGGATCTCAACCTGCTCCTTCTCGATCGGGGCGCTTTCAACTGGATTTTGAACCATGAAGTAATGCGGATCGGTGGGGTCAGAAATGGGTTCAGGTGAAGCGACCGCAGCTTGGTGAATCGGCGTAATCACCTGTTGGGGAATCGGCGTAATGATCTGTTGCTCCGCTTCGATAAGGGGCCTGAGAGCTTCTGTGACTTTCTGCATCCTTTCCCTGCGGGCTTCGAGCAACTCGAACTTTGCGAGGATCTCGCCAAGTTCCGTCTGTGAAGCATTCAGCGCCGCAAGATAGGCTTGATTATGGATTGATTCCTTCATGGTTTTCCTCCAGACGCGTAGTTTAAATCGGGGTAACCGCACGAGTTATCCCCCAAACGGCGCAAAGTTGGATACTTTGGTGGTAGTGAGCCAGATTACTTCCGCCCGAACTCTAGAGTCGTCAGACGCAAAGCGGTCCTCAACTCCTGAGGATCAGAAGATTTACTGAAGGGCAACCGGACATGTTACCGAAACACGCGTGGCTGGAAACTAAGGCCCCTTCCAACTCCGTTCAGCGCAGAGGTAACCACCGATTCGGTGACGACGCCAAGGAACCCAGGCGAGCCCGGCCTGTTTCGCGAGACCAGACGAAGACCAGCGGCAAACTCGAATCATCCGTTGATCTGCGTGTGCCCCATCCAGCAACGCAGATAGGCGGCCTGCCCCACGTGATAGGCCTCATGAAAAGCAAGGAAAGCGACCATCCCACCGACCTTCCCGTCAAAACTCGGCGACTTCTCAGGGGCCGGCGCGGACAGCACTTCGTCTGTTGCGCCTTCGAGCGCCGTCGTCAGGTTGGCGGATACCTCCTGCCAGCCAAGCAATATCTCTTCGTGCGAAGGATATTCAGAAGCCTCGGGGAGTTTGGCTCCGCGCGCAAACATCGCAAGCCATGGCCGCTCCCATGGCGAACCGAGAAATTTCAGTGCCATCGACCGCGCCCAGACCACGTGACCCAGAATCCAAAGCTCAGGATTTGAGGTCGGTTTCGGGCTCGCAAGCCACTCTTCAGCCGTAAGTCCGTCGAAGCTCTTGTTCAGTAAAGCGGCGTTTTGCCGAAAGGCGTGTGCTGCCGTAGAAATCTGGTTTGACACGGGCATTGGGTCTGTCTCCTTGAATTATGTTTGGAACCTGGCTTGAAATCTGGCTTGGCCTAAGACCGGGCTGCGCGCTCGATTTCCGCGATGTCGATCTTCGTCATTCGCATCATGGCTTCCATGGCTTTCGGATTCTTGATCAACTCGATCATGCGGGCAGGCACAATCTGCCATGCGAGGCCGAACTTGTCCCTGAGCCAACCGCATTGCACTTCCTTTCCGCCGGCCGAAAGCTTCGACCAATACTCGTCCACCTCCTGCTGGCTGTCGCAGCGAACCACGAACGAGACGGCCTCATTGAACTTGAACGCGGGGCCGCCGTTCAGCGCCGTAAAACGCTGGCCGTCGAGTTCAAAAGCGATGGTGAGTATGCTTCCCTTTGGTCCGCCCGGAACCTCCACACTTCTCCGCAACTCATCAAGAATGCGCGAGTTTTTGAAGATGCTGAGGTAAAAAGTCACCGCCTCTTCAGCGTTCGAATCAAACCACAGAAAAGGCGTAATGCGCGGAAAGTCCTGAAAAGCGCTCATTCAAATCACCTGGTGAAAATCGCTGTGGAATCTGACAAGCTCGCCATGAATCTCCGCACCGGAGTGCGCAGCAGCGAACCCTCGGCGCATATTGTACGCACATATAGATTGCAAAATGCAAGTAAAATGAGTAAGCTGCTTTCGTGACAGATGAGCAGGCTCCAAATCGGCGTTCGGGTTGCCCCGTCTCTGTCTCGCTGGAGCACTTCGGCGATCGCTGGTCGCTGCTCATCATCCGCGATCTGATGGTGCGCGGATATCGTACCTTCCGTGAGTTTCAACACGCCGGCGAAGGGATTGCCTCCAACGTTCTCGCGGATCGTTTGCGCAAACTGGAGGCGGCCGGCATTCTGACCGCCGAAAGAGCAACGGACGACGGCCGAAGCATTCATTACCGCCTCACCGCCAAGGGCATTGCTCTTGCGCCCGTGATGCTCGAATTGCTGTTGTGGGCGGCGCGCCATGAAGCCACCGCTGCGCCTTGCGGCTTCGTTGAGCAGATGGAGAAGAGTCGCGAAGCTGTCCTGGCGGAGACCTATCGGCGTTGGGAGCAGCGCGACCCCACCCCTTTGATTCCACCTTTTCAAACTCCCATCAAATCCCCAAGGAGAAAAACACGATGAAGATGCAAACGTATGTGAACTATGCCGGAACCTGCGCGGATGCTTTCCGCTACTACGAAAAACATCTTGGCGGCAAAATCGGCATGATCATGACGCACGGGGAATCGCCGGATCAAAACCGCATCCCACCGGAATTCAAGGACAAGGTACTGCACGCGAGCGTCACCATAGCAGGCAATGTGCTCATGGGAGCGGATATTCCTGGTGCCCAGCCAATGCGTAGTGCATACATTTCTTTATCAGTCGACAGTGACAGCGAGGCAGAACGGATCTACGCGGCCCTTTCCGACGGCGGCGAAATCTTCATGAAGATGCAGGAAACATTTTTTGCGACGCGGTTCGCCCAGTTACGCGACAAGTTCGGTACCTTGTGGATGATTCTCCATGAAAAACCGATGGGACCTCCCAGACCCTAGTGCCCTGAGTCTGAAATACGCAACACAAAACTGGCCGTCATTCTGAGCGAACGGGGCCCCGAACGTCTTTCGGTTCGGGGGTGGTGAGTCGAAGAATCTGCGGTTGTTCTTCGATAAACGTCAGACTCGCCACACTAGAGCGCTTTCGATTCAAGTGTGAACAGAACTCCGTGCCCCATCCTTCGTGCGCTTTTTGCACGAAGGGTGGGAAGCCACCGGACCCCAGCGTCAGGCTATTTTTCAGGCCACCGTGGCGAAATGCGGATGAGATCGAGGCCGCCCATATCCTGAATCGCAAACATGGGCGAAGTCGCAGGCACCGCGATGACGCCGCGCGGAGGCAAGTCAACCTCCGCGAAGCCGGGACTGGTAAGTCGTCCCGCGCCCGCCGCCGCAAACAGATACGACAGTCCCTCTGCCCCTTCGCCCGGGCCCGGTAGCGTCGAGCTGGAACGGCTTACCTCGACGGGAATGCGCTCGACGCAGAAGTAGTCTTCCTCGATGAGAATCGTCCTGTCTCCAAGCTTTCTCGGCGGAACCTTACCGGCACGGGTCACAAGGCGGGTCGCCTCCAGTGACTTTTCAATATGCAGCTCGCGGGGGCGTCCGTAGTCGAACATGCGGTAGGTCAGATCGCTGTTCTGCTGCGTCTCAAGCAGAATGGAGCCCGGCCAGATGGCGTGAACCGTCCCTGCATCCATGAAGATCACGTCCCCGGCGGCCACAGGCAGCGGTTGCAGCAGGTCTTCAAGGGAACCGTCGGCAATGCCGGCCCTCACCTGCTCAAGCGTGACGCCGGGCTTGAGGCCTGCGGCAACCTGCGCTCCCGGTTCGGCGGCCAGCGCGTACCAGCACTCGGTTTTGCCGCGGGGCTCGCCATACTTCTTCGCCATCCAGTCATCGGGATGAACCTGGACACTGAGCTTTTCGCGGGCGAAGATGACCTTGATCAGCAGCGGCGAATCGGACGACGGGGCATCTTTGCCGAGCAGGGCTTCGGGTGCCTCGTGGAAGACACTTGCGAGGGTCTTGCCCGCATGAGATCCGGTCGCCACGAGACATTGGTCGCCTGTGAGCCAGGCCTCTCCGATCGGCTCCCCCTCGGCGACAAGATCAAACCAGGGGCGGAGGTCGCAAAATCCCCACGGCCGCGGCGAATACCAGGGCTCGATCCGAAAAGGCGCAAGCGTGGCGAAGACGGATCCTTCTTCAGCGGACGTAGGAATCACCTGTGTTTTCCGAAATATTGAGAATTTTGGCATCTCTTCCGGCGCTCGAACCCGAAGGGATGAATGGCTGCTCGAGCTGCCAGATTCACTTTACCAGAGAGGCAAACCCAAAAAGCATTGGTGCCCATCCTCGACGCCATGTGCCCTATCCAGAAAGCAGTCTCATCGCGTCCTGGGCGGGAAAGTACGACAAAGCACCGCCCCCATGACCTGTCACGCTGGAAAAGCTCACAAACGCCCGGTATCCTCTCTTGCATGCCGCATTCGATCATCCTCAACCACATGTTTCAGTTGCCGCTTCCTATCCTCGAGAAGCTGCTGCGCCCTGTAGTTGTCTACCTCGCTCTGGTATTGCTGCTGCGCATCTTTGGCAAGCGGGAACTCGCCCAATTGAACCCATTTGACCTGGTCGTTTTGCTGTCACTCTCCAACACCGTGCAGAACGCCATCATCGGTGACGACAACTCCGTTACCGGCGGCATCATCGGGGCTCTCAGCCTGCTTGCGATCAACTGGCTGGTGGTGCGCGTTCTCTTCCAATCCCCGAAACTCACGCGCGCTCTCGAGGGCCGTGCCACCGTGTTGGTGCGCAATGGGCAAGTGGACTCGAAAGCTCTGGCTCGCGAGATGTTGACCCGCGAAGAGCTGCTTTCAGTCGTACACAAGCAGGGATTTGAAGGCTTTCACGAGGTGCACCGCTGCGAGTTGGAGCCCAATGGCACCTTTTATGTAGAGCCGTATGAGCCGACCGCAGAAGACCGGCGGCACGCCGAGCTCCTGGCAAAACTGGAGGCTCTGGGACGCGATGTGGCTGCCTTGCGTGCGCAGCCGGCAGGCGACTGAGCGCTCTCGTTTGCGATGCCGTCCAGTCTTACATTTGATACCTCATGCGCTGGAGCTTCCCCATTGCGTCCCTTTGAAATCAGCCGAATTGCTATCGCGTGCCTGGCGCTGGCTGCGGCGTCCTCGACCCGCGCACAAACGCTCCAGCACCGTCCCCCGCCAAAACCTGCTGCCCCTCCTCAAGAAACCGCTCCGGTTCCCGAGGAGCCCGTCCTCCCCAGGGGCACCAGCATGCAAGTCGAGGTGACCCGCCAGTACCCCATGAAGGCCGGCGAAGCGATCGAGGGCAGGCTGATGCACCCGATTTATTTCGATGGAAAGTTGGTTGTAGCCGAAAGCACGCCGCTGCGGGGCAAAGTCGTTGCCTTGCAGCCGGACAAGAAAACCCGCTGGAACGGGCGCCTGCGCGGTGATTTCACGCCGTTCGATACGCCGGAGGTTCAGTTTGACGAGTTGATGCTTCCGTCGGGGCCGCTCCCCATTGCTGCTGCAACCGCAGCCGATGGAGCGCCGGTGTTGCGTCTATCCGCTCCGGGAGCCACGCCCAAGCGTTCATTCATCGGGCGCGAATGGGCTGCTGCAAAAACTCGCCTGCACGAGCAGGTCGCGTTTATTACCGATCCGGGAAAGGGCCAGCGGGCACTGCAACTGCTGTATCATCAGCTGCCCTATCATCCGCAGCGGATCGCGGCCCACACGGCATGGTCGTTTGAGCTGACCGCGCCCGTCACGCTGCCAGACCCGCCGGACACCTCCGCCAAGGCTGCGCAGCCGGCCCCAAATCAAGCCGGTAAACCGGAGACCTGGGCGGTGCATGCGTTGCTCACCCAGGATTTGACCTCGGCCACTGCGCGGCCGGGCGACCCTGTGCAGGCGCTGGTCGTGGAACCCGTCTACGACAAGGACAAGCAGCTTGTGGTTCCGCAGGGCTCGACGCTCGTAGGCAAGGTGAGTTCGGCCAAGGCGGCGCGCTCTTTTGGACGCAATGGAAAGCTGCGGTTCACCTTCCAGCAGGTGCAGTTCCCAGAAGGATTCAAGCGCCAGGTCGAGGGTTCCCTGGGCGGCGCGGCAACACAGAAGACGCAGAACCTCTCCATGGATGCAGAGGGCACGATCACCCCGCGCAATCAAGCCAGCGCGATCGCCCCCCTGGTGCTGATCCTGCTCGCCGGGCGCGCCCTCGACGACGACGGCAACCTGACTGCGGGGACCGGCGTCGCCTCCAATGGCTTTGGCCTTGTGGGACGCGTGGTGGGCGTTGCTGCGGGAAGCCGCGACCTCGCTGCTGGAATTGGCTTTTACGCCGCCGGGCTGTCAGTCTATGACAACTTCCTGCGCTCCGGCCGCGATGTGGTTTTCCCCAAGGACACGCGCATCGAGATTGAAACCACCCCGCTGCGTGCTCCGGTGCTAACGCCAAGCGGCCAGTAAATGCGTGCGGCAAAATGAGTTGCGCAAAATTTAAGAGCAATCGATAATATTTCTGTTGCGGATATATCTGCAATGGATATATAGTGACGCCATGTCAATTCGTACCGCACCCGCCGCTCCGCTTTCTCCCGCCGTCTTTGCCATTCTGCTTTCGCTGGCGGAAGGCGATAAACACGGTTACGCCATGATGAAGGACGCCCGCTCGCCCGAGGGCGGCGGTGTGCGCCTGGGCCCCGGAACCCTCTACGGGTCGCTGGACCGGATGATGCGCGACGGGTTCGTTGAGGAGACGGGCATCTCCGACGATGAGCGCCGTCGCTACTATCGGCTGACCGGTACCGGACGCACAGTTCTGGCGGCGGAGTTGGCGCGGTTGGACGCAGCCGTATCCGGGGCGCGCTCGCTGGGCCTGCTGCCGGGCGGAGGGCGGTCATGATGCCGCAATCGAGTCGTCTGGAGCGGCTCTATGGTTCGGCGCTGCGGCTTTATCCTGCGCGTTTTCGCATTGCTTACGCTCCTGCCATGCGGCAGGCATTCCGCGATGCGCTGGCAGATTCTTCGCTTCGCCGCCGCACCTTCATTCCCTTGGCCATCGTTGATCTGATTGTGACCCTCCCAAAGGAGCATTTCGCCATGATCCGCGAATCGCTTGCCCGCCCCGTCCTTGTCTTCAATGCCCTGGTCCTGGCCGGAATCTCCACGGTGCTGGCCCTGGCGCTTTATGCCATTCCGCAGCAGGTGTTGCGGCAAGGACTGAACGACCCGCAGATCGCGATGGCAACTGACCTGGCAGCAATCCTCGATCGCTATGGCGTCACCGACGGCTTACATCAGGGCGCACTCCTCCAGACCGGAGGCGTCGTCGACATGGCGCGCAGCCTCTCTCCGTTTCTCATCGTGTACAACGACAAGGGTCAGCCTCTCGGCTCCAATGCCCAGCTCGACGGTCAGACTCCCGCGCCTCCCAAAGGCGTCTTCGACTATGTGCGCCAGCACGGCCAGGAGCGAGTCAGTTGGCAGCCGATCCTGGGAACAGCGCACGGCGTGCGCATCGCCGCGGTCGTCCAGCGCGTCAATGGACCTCAGCCCGGCTTCGTGCTCGCCGGCCGCAATATGCGCGAAGTTGAAGCGCGCGAAGAGCAGGTGGAGCACATGGCCGGCCTCACGTGGCTGGGCATGCTGGGACTGATTGCAGTGGGGACTTTGGCTTTCGGGCTGTACACGCGCAACGCGCGTGCGTGAATGAGTGTTCAAGCACCCGTACACTCCATGACCAACAGTAACCTACTTTATGGTTACTACCGGGTAGGGGGTAGGGGGTGCGATTTTCCTCTCAATAATGAGTGAAACCCAAGGCTCTCCTGTATTCAGCCCTTCACTTTGATAGTGTGCGCTTCCAGATGGAATTAATGTGCAACTACCTGGAAACTTTTATCTTTATGGCCGCGCGGAGACAAAGCCATGCAAAGAGTGCGCCAATTGGTATACCCAAGAGGGACATGAGCGGCCTCGTTCACCGTGGAGTGCTCGCCTTTCCATTGGCAGCTACTCCCACTCGATCGTGCCGGGTGGCTTGGACGTGATGTCGTAGACTACGCGGTTGATTCCACGCACCTCGTTCACGATGCGGCTTGAGATGCGCTTGAGCACCTCGTGCGGCAAGGGTGCCCAGTCGGCGGTCATGCCGTCTTCGGAGTGCACGGCGCGCACCGCGGCGGTGTAAGCGTAGGTTCGCTGATCGCCCATGACACCCACGCTCATCACCGGCAGCAGCACGGCAAAGCTCTGCCAGATTTTGTTGTAGAGACCGGCGGCCTTGATCTCGGAGACGACAATGTCATCAGCTTCCTGCAACAGGGCCACGCGCTCCGGCGTCACTTCGCCCAGAATACGAACGGCCAGACCCGGTCCCGGGAACGGTTGCCGGCCAAGAATGTCGTCGGGCATGCCGAGGTCGCGGCCGATGCGTCGGACTTCGTCTTTGAAGAGATCGCGCAAGGGCTCGATGAGCTTGAGTTTCATTCCCAGCGGCAGGCCGCCCACGTTGTGGTGGCTCTTGATAGTCTGGCTCGGACCCTTGACGCTGCTCGACTCGATCACATCGGGGTAGAGCGTGCCCTGCACCAGCCAATCAACGCCGCCTGTCTGCTCTGCGATCCGGGTCGCTTCGTCGTCGAAGACGGCGATGAACTCGGCCCCGATGCGCTTGCGCTTGGTTTCAGGATCGGTGACCCCGGCAAGTTGATGTAAGAAGCGCTGGCTGGCATCGACAGCCACAATATTGAGGCCGAGTTTGTCGCGCAGATTCTTTTGCACGCTCACGAACTCGTTCTTACGCAGCACGCCGTTGTTGACGAAGATGCAGGTGAGCTGGCTGCCAATGGCCTTGTGTACCAGCACGGCAGCCACCGAGGAGTCAACGCCGCCCGAAAGTCCGCAGATGACGTGCCCCTTGCCCACCTTCTCGCGGATCGAGGCGACCGTGGATTCGATGAAGTGAGCCGGCGTCCAATCACCCGCCGCGCCACAAATATTGAAGACGAAGTTCCGAATCAGTTGCGGCCCCAGAGGAGTGTGGTGCACTTCGGGATGAAACTGCACGGCCCAGATGCGGCGCTCCTCATTGGCGATGCCGGCCAGCGCATTCGACGTGACGGCGGTGCGGTGGAAGCCCGCGGGAAGTTCGAGCGCCTCGTCGCCGTGGCTCATCCAGACCGCAAGCGTGGGCGGCAGGCCCGCAAACAATGCGGTTGAGCAGTCTTCCAAAGTCACTTCGGCGTGGCCGTACTCGCGCTTCGGCGCGGTGCGCACCTTGCCGCCCATATGGTGCACGATGAAATGAAGTCCATAGCAGATGCCCAGCATGGGCACGCCCAGTTGCAGCAGTTTCGGGTCGGCTGCCGGTGCATCCGCATCATAGACCGACGACGGACCGCCCGACAGGATGATGCCGAGCGGTTTCAAGGCCTCAATTTCAGCAAGGGGAACCGTGCACGGAAGCACGACGGAGAAGACGTTCAGTTCGCGAATGCGCCGCGCAATCAGCTGCGTATATTGCGAGCCGAAATCAAGGATAACAATTGTCTGGGTGTCCACTCCCTAGTGTGGCAGGGGGCGGGGCGGGATGTAAAGAAGGAGTCTCGCCGGCAATGGTAAAGTCGATTGCTCGACGATCTTGAACTCTAATGTATTACGTCCATGTATTCAGCTCCTTTGCTTCCTAAACTGTCTATGGATGGCGGCGGCCTGAATAAGCCACAGGACGCCGAATAAACCAACGAACAAGCGAACAAATGGGGCCGGCGATCCGATGTTCGGTCGCAAGAAATTTGGATTAAAAGACTCCGCCATGAAGAACGCTCCCAGTCCATAGGAAACGACGAGACGAATTTGATTTTGAAGTCTTCTCATTCGAAAATCTTCTCATAGGACGGGGACAACGATGGGTGCCAGATCATTCTCCGGTAACTTTCCTTCATTACCGTCTAACCGAAGTTACGCACTTAAGCGCCACCTTCTTCTACACAAAAGCCGCATTGTCCCATCACCCGAATCGGCATACATTCTGGGCAGTGACACGCATTGAGGGTCGGTTTGGAAGTGGGGTCCCCTCATCACGGAGCGGTTTTGAAGCCAGTCCCGCGATGCAACCCAACAGCCCAAATCGAAACCGGATGCGATCGACGGTCGCGGAGGACTTCCCATGGAATCTACGATTCAAAACACCGACTGGTCCGCCTTGCGACAGCATCTGCCGTTGTTTGCGCTCCTGCTGTTTTCACTTCCCCCTGTCAGTTTCGTCTTGATTAAAGTCGTATTGGCCGCGAACTCGGCTGCAAAGCAAAAAGTCACGAAGCAGTGGTATATATCGCGCGAAGAGGAACAAGCGGCGAAGTCATATTATTTTGACCCCGATGCCGAGCACCACGATTCGATATTCGACGCGAGACCGCACATGGCTGCGCAGCCCTTCAAAGGACACGCAGTGAAAAGCGCAGGACGCAAGTAGCCTTTCTGCGCTTTCCCTGAGCAATTCAAACGCATCCCAAAGTGAACGTGGGGCCGTGGTAACGTTCCTCTGGACCGGCCGGTTTTCACCGCTGTTCGACTGCACCCGCTTCTTTCAGGCCCACTTCTTTCCGAGTGCCTTCAGGTTCGCACTGCCCAGATCTTCCGGCGTCATCGCGATCCGAAACTCAACTTCTGCGTTGAAGGTGAGGAACCACGGCTCCGCCAGCCTGGGAACGTCGGAGGGACTTGCAACGTCCACGATCAAGATGCCTCCGCGGTGACCGTCGCGCTCGGTGAAATAAACCGACTCGGGCTTTGCGTCGTCGAGAATCTGTTTCATCTTGTCGGCCACCTTGCCGCCGCGGACGAGAGTATTGAACGGTTCAATGGGAAATTGAACCAGCATGATCGTGCGCATTCGCTACCTCCGTGCCGGGATTCGTTTTCAAGCAACGGGCGGCACGGCACGGAGCATACACCGCTCGGCTATGTGGAAAGCAAAAATCTTTCTTAACCAGGCTCATGAACAGTGATGTGAACGGAAGAGTTCGCCATCCGCAACAAGCACGATCCGCAATGCAGCCCCTCGTCTACCGCCCTGCGTGATAGCCTGCTAGGCAACGCAGTCCGTGCCAAATCGACTGCTCCAGAGATTCCTTCCGGACTCGTCCTTTTCCTTCCATGGCGCCGATGGTCCGGGCTGCGGATTTGCGTGCCCAGAGGATACTCAATGAACGCGTTCAAACTTTTCTCGATCTTTCTGTTTACGGCCACAACAGCGCTGGCGCAGACGCCGGCCGCTTCAACTGCAGAAGATTCAACGCCCACGCCGCCGCCGGTCATCAAAAGCTTCGACGTGTCTGCCATGGACAAGACCGCCGATCCATGCACGGACTTCTATCAATACGCGTGCGGCAACTGGGTAAAGAACAATCCGATCCCTGCCGACCAGGTGCGTTGGGCGCGCTCATTTTCACTCCTGCGCGAAAGGAACCGCTATCTGCTCTGGCAGGAACTGGACGCCGCCGCGAAGGACCCTAAGACTCCTTTGCAAAAGCAGTATGGGGACTTTTATGCGGCCTGCATGGATACGGCCACGGTGGAGCAGAAGGGACTGGCGCCGATCGAGTCTTCCTGGGCTGAGATCGCACATGTTTCGGACGCCAAACAGTTGTCCGCACTGCTGGGCGAGCTGGAAAACCAAGGCACTCCCGACGGTTTCTTCGACTTTGGTGTCGGCCAGGACGAGAAGGATTCGACACAGCAGATTGCCGAGATTTACCAGGGAGGGCTGTCGCTGCCCGACCGCGATTACTACATCGTGGATTCGCCGCGCTTCAAGACGATTCGGGCAGAATACATCGAGCATATGACAGAAGATGTTCGCGCTGGCAGGCGACACACCCGAACAATCCGCCAAAGAGGCGGCGGCGGTGATGGAAATCGAAACCGCAATGGCCAAGGCCTCGACCAGCCGCACAGACCTGCGCCAGCCCGAGAACCGCTACCACATCTATACGCTGGTTGATTTCCAGAAGGTGACTCCCGCCATCGATTGGAGTAGTTACTTTCACGCCATCGGCATCGGACACTTCGACACGCTGAACGTGGCGACTCCGGAATTTTTCAAGGCGCTGAACTCGATGGTTGAGAGCGAGCCGATCGGCTCCTGGAAGATCTATCTGCGCTGGCACGCGCTGCACGGACAGGCCCAGGATCTGCCCAAAGCTTTCTTCGATGAGAATTTCGATTTCTTCGGCAGGACCCTGCAGGGGCAGAAGGAACCGGAAGCTCGCTGGAAGCAGTGCTCCAGCACGACCGACCGCGCCCTCGGCGAGGCGGTGGGCCAGGATTGGGTCAAGCAGAACTTTCCACCCGCCGCCAAAGACAGCATGGACAAGCTGGTGGCCGCGCTTGAAAAATCGCTGGGCGACGACATCCGGACACTGCCATGGATGAGCGACGAGACCAAAAAGGCCGCAGAAGAGAAGCTGGCGATGATCCGCAACAAGATCGGCTATCCGGAGAAATGGCGCGACTACTCCAGCGTAAAGGTCAATCGCACCGATTTGATTGGAAACTTGCAGCACAGCGCGATCTACGAGCGGAATTACAACTTCGCCAAGCTGGGCAAGCCTGTTGACGAGAAAGAGTGGGGTATGACGCCACCAACGGTCAACGCCTATTACAACCCCTCATTCAACGACATCAATTTCCCGGCCGGAATCCTGCAGCCGCCGTTTTTCGATTTCAAAATTGATCCGGCGGTGAACTTCGGCGGCATCGGCGTGGTGATTGGCCATGAGATGACGCACGGGTTCGACGACCAGGGATCGAAGTTCGACGGAAAGGGTAACCTGCGCGAGTGGCAGACACCGGCCGACCGCAAGGCTTTCACAGAGCGGACCGACTGTGTGGCCAAGGAGTACGACGGCTTTGAGGCCGCGCCGGCTCACGGCGACGTGCCGGCGCAGAAGCTGAACGGCAAGCTGACTCTGGGCGAAAACACGGCTGACAATGGCGGACTGCGCATCGCCTACATGGCCCTGCTGGACACGCTGGCGGCACAAGGCAAATCCATCGACGACAAGATCGACGGCTACACCGAGGCGCAGCGCTACTTTATCGGCTTCGGCCAGGTATGGTGCCAGAACCAGACCGAGCAAGTCGGCCAGGCAGTCGGCTCTGACCGACCCTCACTCGCCTGGACAAATGGCGCGTCAACGGATCAGTGCAGAACTTCGATGCCTTCGGCAAGGCCTTTGGCTGCAAACAGGGCCAGCCGATGTATCCGGTGAACTCCTGCCGCGTGTGGTAGACGGGCGCGTTTGCTAGTCGGGCATGTGTGGTAGATGAGTAAGGCCGTTCCGGAACTGCGGCTCTGAGCCGTAGCTCCGGAGTGCGGGCTCGCCTTCCCATGCCCTCGCCGGCCAGGAGGTTTTTTGTTTGTAAGCCGTCCGCGCGGTGACGTTTACCCCATCCAGCACGTCCAAATCCGTATCGCACCATCATCGCAATCGTCTTAGGGCAAGATCGAAGAATCCGGTTTCCGAAGCCAGTGACCGCCGTGATGAAACGCCCAGTTCGCACCTACCCGGAACGTAAACTAGGCACAATCGACCCTTGCCTTTTACAATGCAGCAGGGACCCATCCCAACCCAGCTCTGCTGTGGAACTAGCAAACTTGGCGGCGCACGCCTGACCAGGATGAAGGAATCGCATGAAGTTTACGAAATTCGGCAAGGCACTTCTGATGAGCGCCCTCTCTGCTGGGCGTCGTCCTCGGCGTTACGTCTTGCGTCCAGAGTTATACAGTCGGTTATTTGTATGTGACGGGCACGGTGACATCGCAATCCACCGGAAACGGCATCATCAGCGGCTTCAAAATCGATCACAACACCGGCAAGCTCGTACCGATCGACGGGTTGCCCATCTCCTCCGGCGGCGCCAACCCCGGTCGCGCCGTTCTGCTCACCGGCGGCCGCTTTCTTTATGTGCTCAACCGCGGCGTCAACGCTGCAGGGCGGATCGACCTGCACCACGGCCGATCCCTGCCCCAATCCAATATCACCCAGTTTGCGGTCGGCGGCAACGGCATCCTCACTCCGCAGGAGACCTTCTTCACGCAGGGCATCAATCCCTTCCGCATCTTTTCCGACACCTCCGGCAATTATCTGTACGTCCTGGATCATGACTCACCTGCCACAACCTCCACGCCGTCCAATCCAGTTGCCTCCACCACCGCCACTCCGAACCCGAGTTGCGGACTCACGCTGGGCGCCGGTGTCGTCTCTTGCGGAGATATTACGGTCTTCCAGATCAACCCGACCACGGGCCGACTTACCCTGGTGGTGAACTCGCAGGTCACTTCAGCTTCCGGCTCCCCGCTTTCTTACTTCCCGGTTCCGGCAAATCCGATCGATTTCGCATTGGCCACGGGCTTTGTACTCACCATGAGCGGAACGCCCGCGACAGGGGATTCGGTCTTCCCGTACACCTATAACTCCAGCAGCGGTCAGCTCACGGTGAATCAGAACAGCTCGCAGCCGCTCAATACCTCTAACGCGACCGCGATCGTCAGCACGACCTACGTGTACGTACTCTCCAATGACCCGGTCACGATCGGGGCAGGCGCCACCTTCCCCGCCGGCACATATCCCAGCGAGGTTCTTCCGTTCACTGTCGGAACGAATGGCGCTCTGCAGCAGCAGACGGGCGGGGCGGTTCCAGGTGAAGCGACCCTGACGAACCCGATTTACCTGATTGCCGTATCGTCCAAATGGACCTACGTGGCATATGAGGGCAACAACAACACAACTACAGGCAATACGCAGAGCGGCATAGGCGGCTACGTGGACGACCCGGCAACCCACCAGTTAACCCCGATGGCCGGCAGTCCTTTCGGCACAGGGGCTGGTCCCGTGTGCATGCTTGAAGATCCATCGAACCAATTCATTTACACCGCCAATATGAATGACTCGACGGTGACGGGCAGGCTCCTGGACCAGAACGCCGGGACGCTGGATAACTTGTCGGGGAAGGCCAACCGAAGCTTCCCGTTGACGGGTCCGGCGGCATGGTGCATGGTCACCGGACGCACCAGCTAAATTGCTGACTTGGGCAGGTTGCGGCCGGTTGTCCGTTCCCTGCCCCAGGTTCCGGAATGTCCGGATTCCTGCAAAACGTAGCCGGATTACGGACGGCGCTGCATCGTGAGGCGTCCTTAGTTCGATTCCAAAACCTGATTTTTTCGGGCCACGTTGTCGGTCCGCTGACGAAAGATGCGCATGAAGTTCAACAGATCGAGCCAGCTTGTGCTGGTTTCCGCGGTCAGCCTGCTGGCGGCCGGACTTGTGACTGCCTGCGGCACGCTCACGGCGGATTTTGTGTTCGTGACGAGCGCCAAAGCCGCCGGTCCCAACAATTATGGCGAGGTCGAACGTCTTCGAGGTGAACTCGGAGTCTGGCTTTATGCGCCAGATTCCGACCTCGCCCTTTCCTTCCGGCGGGCGCAATCCCGTTGCCGAGGCCGTCTCGGCCGACGCTACAACTCTCTACGTGGTCAACGAGGACGACAACAGCATCGTCCAGTTCGCAATCGGCAATGACGGCAAGCTCTATCCGCAGAACACTCTGAACACGCCGGGTGTCTTTCCGCTGGCGGTGGCCGTAACCGGCAGCTACCTTTATGTGGTCGACACCTACCAGCCGCTGCCGACATGCTCCACAGCAGCGCCGTGTTCCGGTTCCGTGGCCGCTTATCCGATCCTGAGCGCCGCGCAGGCAAACGCCCTTAGCCCCTCGCAGCCCGCAGACACATTGGGTCCGCCCGTGGCCAACGCGAGCGTCGGCGCAAATTACTGGCCATTGAACCTTACCAGCGTTCCAACCGATGTTGTGACACCCACAGCGGTCACCACTGCCGCTTCGGGCGCCTATGTTTACGTAACCGCCTTTGACACCACCGCGGGGCGCGGATACGTTTTCGGCTTTACGGTCAATGCCGACGGGACGCTCGCGGCAATGACGGGATCACCTTTCGCTGCCGGGACACACCCTTCAGCGATTGCCGCCGACCCCAGCGGCGGCTACGTATACGTGACAGATTTGGCCAAGGCCGACGTGCTGACCTATTCCGTTGGCTCAGGCCCTCTGACTCCGGTCGCCGGCAGCCCATTTCCCTCAGGCAATGCGCCTGCCGCGATTGTGATCGATGGCACCGGCAAATACGCCTATGTCGCGAATTCGCAGGATGCCACATTAACCGCCTACTCGGTTTCCAATGGAGTGCTCACTTTCCTGGGCAGTTCCCCGACACCCGTGGCCTACGCTACCGGCACCCAGCCAGTCGCCATTGGCATCGACCCTTCTTTGAACCAGTACCTTTACACAGCCAACTTTCTGGGCAATAACGTCTCCGGTTTTGAGGTGAATGCAACGAATGGCACGCTGCTCAATTCGCAGTTCTCACCTTTCTCATCCAACGCCAATCCAACGGCGGTGGCTGCGATTCCACATGGAGCCGCGAACAAGTAAGCCGCCGGAACCGAATCCGGCCGAAAAAGAATTTGATGGAACGCCAGATGTGACGGCCCGGCCCGATGCCGGCAATGATCGCAACACCCCGTGCAGGGCTTTTACAATACTGACGGGGCAACCAAACCGGTTTTCTTTGGGCTCGACACAGATCGCCCACCACGAAGGAAGCGCATGAAGTTCAGCAAATTGTCGGGGCCCCCAGTGACTGGCCGTCGTCGCTGGGGTAGCTTAAGCCAGCTCATTCTGGTCTCTTCCATCGGCCTTCTCGTGGCCACCTTATTGACGGCCTGCCAGCTCGTTACGACCGACTATGTATTTATCTCCAGTGCCGCTGCCACCTCAACCTGCAGCGGAGGAGAGATCGAGACCTATGCGTCGGACTCCGAGTCTGGTGCGCTGCGCACGGGCGCACCGCCTGTTTGTGCCGGCGGCGTAGACCCGGTAGCGATGGCAGTCACCGGCGCCTACAACAACCTCTACGTTGCCAACCATGGTGACAACACCGTCGTTCACTTCGCCGTCGCTTCGGATGGCGTACTGACGGCAAAGGACACGATCACGTTGAGCACGCCGCCGACATCGGTGGCGGTCAACGCTGCCGGTACCTTCCTGTACGTTGTCGCAGGCTCCGCCTCGGCGACCCTGACTGAATTCCCGCTCTCCTCTTCCGGGGCAATCGGAGCCGCGACCGCGCAGGAAAGCCTTCTCATCCCCGGGTTCACGACCGATTCGGTCGTTCCCACCGGTGTCATCGTATTGGCCAACAACAATGCCGTCTACGCCACCGCGTACGATCTGTCCGCCTACAACCCCGGAGGAACCACCACGAGCACCGCGCATCCGGGCTGGGTCTTCGGTTTCGCCATAGGCTCCGGAGGTGCGCTGACGCCTTCCGCCGGAAGCCCCTACCAGGCAGGCGTCAAGCCAAGCGCTCTCGTGGCCGATCCGACAAACCGCTTTGTCTATATCACCGATTTCGCCTCGAACCAAATGATTGGCTACGGAATTGAATCGGGCAACGTTCTGAGTTTCCTGATTAACGGACCTTTCAAAACAGGCAACGAACCGCAGTCCATTGCGATCGACCCGCGGGGTATGTTTCTATATGTCGCCAACGCATTGGATTCATCGGTCTCCGCGTACGTGATCGCTCTGGGGACAGGCACTCCTTCGGCCGCGGTGAGCCCCACCGGCAGCGGAACCAACTCGACAGACACTGAGCCGATTTCGATCGCAGTCGATCCGGCATTGGGCCGCTACGTCTACACATCCAACTTCCTGGGCAACTCAATTTCGGGCTTCCGCCTCAATCCCACATCAGGCGCACTCACCACCACGCAGGCTACGCCCTACCCGACGGGGGACGAGCCGACCGCGCTGGTCATTGTGCCTCACGGCAATCATTCCACGCAGGCAGTAGCGCCTTAGCAAAACGCGCATGTGACGACAAGAAAAGCCCAGCCAATCGGCTGGGCTTTTCTTCTGCGCATTGCATCCGCGAGACGGCTCAGAACTGTGGCGTCGAGGTCGCGTCGAGGAGTAGCTACGCGCTCATCCATTTCCTTAGCTGCTTTTGCGCAGGTTTCTCGATAAAGTACAGCGCGAAAAGCGCCATCAGAATCAGCAGCACGTAGCTGATCCACGGGTCAAACTGGCTCACGCCCAGCCGGTTGAGCACGTGCGAGTCGTGGATCATGTTCCACATGTTGAAGTGCAGCAGATACAGGCAATAGCTTGCCTCGCCCACGAAGACCAGTGGGCGAATACCCAGCGCACGTGCCAGCGGATTCTCTCCGGCGAGCCCCAGCACAAGACAGCCGAAGAGCGGCATGAGAAGACCATCATGAAGCAGTACGTATGGCACCGGCCCGCTGAACGAAAGCAGCGTGAAGATTCCTGCAAACCCGACGACGCCAAGCAAAAAACGCAAACGGCCGGGACGCGGCACAAACTCGTCCAGTTCCGCCAGCATGACACCGAAAATGAAGCTCGCGAAGTGCGGCAAGGGCGTATACTTCAGCGCCTGCAGCCATGGCCCGTAACTCCAGCGGTCGGGATGCGGGATCCCATCAGGGTTAAACAGGATGTACAGTGAACCGGGAATGAGGCCCAGCATCCATAAGCCGCCCATCTTCCACAGATGATGTGCGAGGCGCGTGGGCCTCTTCCACCGCGCCATCCAGGGAAACACCACATAGTAGAAGGACTCGGCCGACATGGTCCAGGCCGGAGTGTTCAGGAAAGTTGAAACCGCGGGAACCCATCCTTGCAGCAAGAGCGGAGTGAGCACAATGCCCGTCCAGAACATGCCTTCGGTATGAGCCGCATGCTCCTGCGGCAGTATCCGCCACGCCAGCAACAGGCTGAGGAAATAGATCGGATAGAGCCGGGTAAAACGCGCCTTGTAGAAGCGCACCTTGTCGAGTTCGCCCGCCCGCGCCCGCTGCTTGTAGTTATAGCCGAGCACGAACCCCGACAGCAGAATGAAATAGCTGACCGAAGCATAGCCGGCGTTGACGACCGGCGCAAGCCAGCCAAACCATCGCGGGTCGGAGAAGTGGAAGAAGACAATGTTGATGGCCGCGAAACAGCGCAAGCCGGTAAGTGCTTTCAGCGGGGCTGGTTTGCGGACTTCCACTGGCTTGTTAGACGACTCGGGCTTGCCATTTGACAAGTCATCGCAAGCCAGAAGTCCAGACCGGCTCAAGTCCCCTGACGCCTGTTCACTTGCCACCGGGTTTACGCCGTGACCAGCGATCCTACCTTCTCGCCCAGCACCACGCGGCGAATGTTGCCCGGCTGGTTCATGTTGAAGATGATCATGGGCAGGTTGTTGTCCTTGCACAGGCTCACCGCGGTCAGGTCCATCACTTTCAGACCCTGCCGCAGGATCTCCATGTAGGTAATCTCGTCGTACTTAACCGCGTCTTTCACCAGCACCGGGTCGGCGTTGTAAACGCCCTCGACCTTGGTGCCTTTCAGCAGCACATCGGCCTTGATCTCCATGGCGCGCAGGCTCGCCGCCGTGTCGGTGGAGAAGAACGGGATTGCCGATGCCGGCGGCAAAGATGACCACGCGGCCTTTTTCAAGATGGCGCACGGCCCGGCGGCGAATGTAAGGCTCGGCAATCTGATTCATGAAGACGGCGGTCATCACGCGGCACTGCACTTCGCGCTGTTCAAGCGCGTCCTGCAGAGCAATGGCGTTGATGACCGTCGAGAGCATGCCCATGTTGTCGGCGCTACCCGGTCCATCTCCTTGGCCTGTTCCTGCACGCCGCGAAAGAAGTTGCCGCCGCCGACCACCACGCCGATTTCGACGCCCAGGTCGTGGACTTCAGCCAGTTCGGCGGTGATTTCAGCGACTTTATCGGCATCCAGGCCGAACCCTCGAGGGCCGGCCAGCGCCTCGCCTGAAAGCTTGAGAACGATCCGTTTATACATGCCGTTTCGAGTATCGCATATGGCGTGACCGGCAACGCCGGAGAGCACAGATTTGCGTAAAGTGGACTGCTCGATTGTTTTATCCCTGTTATTTTGCCGCCGCCGGCTTTTGATCTGCCGCCTGCCACAATGTCTGCATCTGCTCCAATGAACGGCCGTTAGTCTCCGGAACGAACCTCCACATGAACAGGGCGGCGAGAATGCTCATCACGCCGTAGATCCAATAAGCAAACCCGTGCTTGAAATGCTCCACCAGATAGGGATTTTTGTCGAGGATGGGAAACGTCCAACTGACGAGATAATTGGCGATCCACTGCGCGGCGACCGCGACGGCCATGGCCTTGCCGCGAATCTGGTTGGGGAAGATCTCGCTTAGAAGCACCCAGGTCACCGGTCCCCAGGAAACGGCAAAACCGGCGGTATAGACCAGCATGCAGATCAGCGCGACCATGCCCTTGCCGCCGAGCCAGAAGTCCGTGCCCAGAGACGATCATGCTCACGGCCATGACCAGCGCGCCGATGATCTGCAGCGGCCTGCGGCCGAATCGATCCACGGTGAGGATGGCAACGACGGTGAAGGTGAGGTTGACCGCGCCGACAATGATGGTTTGAAGCAGCGAGGCATTGGTGGTCAAGCCCATGCCTTTGAAGATATCCGGTCGCGTAGTAGAGCACGACGTTGATGCCGACGAATTGCTGGAAGACCGACAGCATGATGCCGATGAAGATGACCAGAGGCACGCCGAAGGAAAACAGTTTGCCGGAGTGATGCTCGCTCAGCGAGGCGCGGATTTCGGAGATTTCTCTTTCGCCTTCTTCCGGCGTCGACCAGTTTGGCCAGCACCGCGCGCGCGCCGCTTCATCGCCTTTCAGCATCAGGTAGCGCGGAGTTTCAGGCACCAGGAACAGGAGGAGCAGAAAAAGGCCTGCGGGAATGGCGCCGGAGAGGAACATGTAGCGCCAGCCGATGGAGTTGAGCCAGGCATCGCCGCTGCCGGCTTTGGAGATGCCGAAGTTGACGAAGTAAATCACCAGCATGCCGAAGATGATGGCGAACTGGTTCCACGCAACCAGATTTCCGCGGACCTTGGGCGGCGCGATTTCCGCGATATACATCGGCGAGAGCATCGAGGCCAGTCCCACGCCGATGCCGCCAAGGATGCGATAGAAGACGAAGTTCGCCATGTATCCCGGTCCGCCGTGGCCGATGGGGGCAAAGGGAAATTCCGGCGCGGAGGCGCCCAGCGCTGAAATCAGGAAAAAGCACGGCGGCGATGATCAATCCGCGCTTGCGGCCGATGTGGGTGCTGACCCAGCCGCCAATGAGGCCGCCGATGATGCAGCCGATGAGCGCGCTCGAAACCACAAAGCCGAGCAGCGAATTGGCGGCGTTGGCCTGGGCGGGGTTGGCCAGGTCGGCAAATCGCGGATCGATGAAGTAAGCCTTCAGGCTGTCGACCGCGCCGTTGATCACGGCCGTGTCATAGCCAAAAAGCAATCCGCCCAGCGTGGCGATGAGGGTGAGCAGAACAACGTACGGATTGATTCGCGGCATACAGTGTACCGGTCGACGGAAGACGACTGAAATAATAGCCTATTCAGCCTATGGCCCGGCAGCACTCGCCCGGCGACAGGTCAAATCAAGACGAGTTGCCGGACGTCAAAAACAGCCCACGCATCGGCACCCGAAAGATGCGGGGTCACGAGATTTCGGAACCCGACTCCCCATACCGGACGACCCATCGAAATACCGCAATGAATACTATGGCTCCGGCAATGAACGCGGTAGCTGGGCCCGCGATGAGCGCCCATTCTGTCATCTCACCGACGAACACGCGTTGGCAAAAGAAAATCCCGCCGAAGAATCCCGCAATGGCTGCTATGGCCGCAGCAACACCTGCCATAACAAAAGCGAAGAACGTTTCACCTCCGGTGGCATTCATAAGTGGTCATCTTACGCTCAGCGAGAGTCCGGCGCATCTATTCCCACGGAAATGCAAAAGGCCCGGAGCGGGTGCTCCAGGCCTTGGGCCGAATGCCGGCAGAATTATTCGCCGGCGGATTCGACGGCCTTGGTCTGCGCGACGGTCCAGTCGGGCGCGCCTACCTTGAAGCGGGCGAAGCGGCGGACGGTGATGTTCTCGCCGAGCTTGCCCACCTTCTGCGCGATCAGTTCCTTGATGCTGATGGACTGTTCCTTGATGAAGGGCTGCTCGAGCAGGCAGACTTCTTCGTAGAACTTGGCCATCTTGCCGTCGACGATCTTCTCGACGACCGGCGGCTTGCCGGTAGCGGCAGCCTGCGCGCGATAGATCTCCTTCTCGCGCTCCAGATCGGCCGGCGTCACGTCTTCGGGCTTCACGTAGCGCGGATCGCTGGCCGCGATGTGCATCGCGATGTCCTTGAGCAGCTCCTGGAAGTCGTCGGTGCGGGCCACGAAGTCGCTCTCGCAGTTCAGCTCGATCAGCACGCCGATCTTGCCGCCGGCATGGATGTAGGTGCCCACCGCGCCTTCGTTGGTGGTGCGGGCGGCCTTCTTCTGCGCCGAGGCCATGCCGCGCTTGCGCAGCACCACAAACGCCGCCTCGATGTCCCCCTTGGTCTCCTGCAAAGCCTTCAGGCAGTCGCCCATGGGCGCGCCGGACTTTTCGCGAAGCTCTTTCACCAACTTGGCATCAATCTTTTCGCTCACTGTCGTCATCTCTCTTTTTTCCAGTCTCTTTTGGTTCCCGCCGGAGTGCAACCGGCAAAAGAAAAGCGTGGCAACCAAGCTTCGCGGCCACGCTTGTCTCAGTATGCGCACTGATGCGCGCAGATATGATTAAAGAGCGCCCTCGGCCACTTCGGCCTCGTCCAGCGCCGCAACCGCGGCCGGAGCCTTGCGAATGCCGCCGCCCAGGGCCGCTTCCAGGTCGACTTCCTCAGCAGGCGCACGCCTCAACGGCCACTGCCTCTTCTTCGCCGCCGGCACCGGCTGCTCTTCGGCCGCAAAGGCCTTGTCGCCCACCAGGTTCACGCCCTCGGCCGCCGAGTCGGCGATCTTCGAGGTGAACAGGCGAATGGCGCGCAGCGCGTCGTCGTTGCCCGGAATCACGTAGTCCACCACCGTCGGATCGCAGTTGGTGTCGACCACCGCAACCACCGGGATGCCCAGCTTGCGCGCTTCCTTCACGGCAATCGCTTCGTTGTTCGAGTCGACGATGAACAGCGCGTCGGGCAGCCGCTTCATGGTCTTGATGCCGGCCAGGTTGGCCTGCAGGTGCTTGCGCTCCCGCTCCAGCTTGATGACTTCCTTCTTGGTCAGCAGCTCGTAGCGGCCATCCGTGGCCATCTCATCCAGTTCCTGAAGGCGCTTCACCGACTTCTGCACCGTCACCCAGTTGGTGAGCAGCCCGCCCAGCCAGCGCTGGTTGATGTAGGGCATGCCCGCGCGGTTGGCCTCTTCGGCCACCGCATCCTGCGCCTGGCGCTTGGTGCCGACGAAGAGAATCGTCTTGCCGCTGGCGCACAGCTCGGTGACGAACTTCGACGCATCCTTGAACAGCTTGAGCGTCTTCTGCAGGTCGATGATGTAGATCCCGTTGCGCTCGCCGAAGATGTATTCCTTCATCTTGGGATTCCAGCGCTTGGTCTGATGCCCGAAGTGAACACCCGCTTCGAGCAGCTCCTTCATTGTGATCGTGGCCAATGGGCCTCCTTCGTGGATTGCATCCGGGCTGGCCTTGCCGTGGCCCGGATTGAACCCGCTTATGCGGGAGATTGGAAAACCAGTGATCAGTGCTCAGTTGTCAGTGATCAGTTGTCAGCTGCCGAAGCCGGCTCATCTGAACACTGACCACTGATCCCTGACCACTGCAAGCGCGTTAGCGCTTGCTGAACTGGAACCGCTTGCGCGCGCCCTTCTGGCCGTACTTCTTGCGTTCCTTCTGGCGCGCATCGCGGGTCAGCAGGCCTTCGGCCTTGAGCAGCTTGCGCAGCTCAGGGTTGAACTCGACCAGTGCGCGGGCAATGCCCATCTTCACGGCATCGGCCTGCGCGGCAACGCCGCCGCTCTTCACCGTGGTCACCACGTCGAAGCTCGCGGCCAGCTCGGCCACCACCAGCGTCCGCTTGGCCGCTACGCGCTGCTGCTCGGTGACGAAGTACTCTTCGAATGCCTTGCCGTTGACCTTCCACTCGCCCGTGCCGGGACGCAGAAAGACGCGGGCAATCGCCGACTTGCGCCGCCCCGTCCCGTAATACTGAACCAGATCTGCCATTCTTCCCTCAGCTCCTAGCTTCTAGCCTCTAGCTAAAAGCCCGCAAAACTTCGAATCTCCGAAACCCTGAGCCAGCAGCTAGAAGCTAGCAGCTAGCGGCTGCCTTACTCCACTTCCATCGCCACCGGCTGCTGCGCCTGGTGGGGATGCTTGTCGCCGCGATAAACCTTCAGCTTGGTCGCCATCTGCGCGGCCCATCTTGCTCTTGGGCAGCATGCCCTTGATGGCCTCTTCCAGAATCTCTTCCGGCTTGCGGTTCAGCAGGCGCGTGAACGACTCCTCGCGCAGGCCGCCCGGAAAACCGGTGTAGCGGCGATAGAGCTTGCTCTGGCTCTTCAGGCCGGTCAGCCGCACCTTCTCCGCGTTGATGACGATCACGTGATCGCCCATGTCGATGTACGGCACATACTGCGGATTCAGCTTGCCGCTCAGCACACTGGCGGCCTTGGTCGCCAGCCGGCCCAGCGTCTGGCCGCTGGCATCCACCACATACCATTTGCGGTCAATATCCTTGCCGCTCGGAACAAAGGTCGACATCTCTCTCCTGCCCTCTAAAAAAATCTGCCCAGCCATGGGCTCATTAAGTCGGCCGGCTTGTCGCCCAGCCAATTGCAACCCCAAAAACCACAGCGCAAAGCGCATTTGCCCACGCAAAACGCGCACGGGCCTTGATTCCACCCACTTCCAAACAATCCTGTTCGGGTGAGGACTGCGGGGGTCGGCCCTCAAAGGGCTCTGGCTGGGCTGGACTTACGCCTGAAGCCCGCGTCCAGCAGCCGGTGGCCTGTTCCAGCCGACGCCATCAGGAGTCGACCAGCCGGGTCCGGGTGAGCTGACAATCTCCAGCAACCTGATTCTTTAGCTGGAGGCCCGACACACAGACCCCAGGCGCAACACCGCGCAAGGACTTCAGAATACCCGATTCAAGGTGTAGAGTCAACGAAAAGCGGGAGCTACTGAGCGACGAATACGCCGCTTTATCTGCAAAAACACACCACGTAACCAATGCTTTCCGATCGCGGCGTTCTTTCGCCTGTACCCTGCAGGTTAGGACCACCAACGTCCAGAGCCCGTTTTGACGGCCACAGCCTACTTTCGCCCCACGCTCCGCTTCATCGGGTGCGCTTCGGTATTGAAGATAATCGAATTGAAATCAAGCGTGGATTCCGGGGCGTAGAGCAGATACAGATACTTCAGCGTCTCGGCAAAGAAAAAGCTCTCCATCGAGTCGGCTTTCTCTTTGCTGCGCACATCGGCAAGAGCGGCATATCCATCGTCCGTCCGGCAATACTTCACCAGCGCATCGAAGTACGTCTGTCCCATGGCCAGATATTTCGCGTCGTGGGTGTAGTGGTAGAGGTAGTAGGTCGACTCGATGATCTCCGGCCGCAGCGCATAGCCGGGCGACGTGATTCGCATCGTTGCGTAGTCGAGTTGTTCGGGCTCAATTCCCGCGAGGTTCCACATTGTGTAGCTCGAATCCTGCAGGTCCGCCGCTCGTTTCACATCGCCGCCAAGCGCCAGCACTGCCGGGAAGAATGCATCGAGCGCGCCATAGTCGGTGTGCGTGCGCACCCCGGTATTCATGTCCGCTTGCCCATACCAGAGGCCGCTGGGCCGCTGATCGGCGAGATATTTGTTGATCGCGGCTCTCGCTCTCCTGCCACATGTGCGCGCAATCTTCGTCGCCGAAAAGGATCGATGCCTTGAGCAGGTACTCGTAGTAGGAGTCGATGCCGCCCATGATGCCTGCCGTGGGGTCGGTCCACTTGCCGGTCTCCACGTCGATCTCCGAGCCGACCAGGCCGATGGGCGAGCGCCTCTTGTAGAGCTCCACGACCGCGCGCTTGGCTTTGTCGTAGTACTCCTGCTTGCCCGTGAGCCGCGCCAGCGTTCCGTACTCGATCAGCAGGCTGCCAATCTCGGCCGGATTGCTGTGCGTTCCGCGAACCGCGCCGGTGTGCAGGTTGACGTACTCATACGGCATGCCGGTGGGCGAGTTGAACATCGGCAGCATGCGGCGGCCCAGTTCGTCCGCCAGCTCCAGCAGGCGCTTGTCGCCGGTGAGCTCGTAGCAGGACATCAGGCTGCCCAGCAGGCGGATCGTGATCTCAAAGTCCTTTACGTCGATGTCCTGGTCGAGGTTGAGCCTGGTATCGATGAGCTTGCGCGCCTCGTCCGCCTGCGGCTTCAGGCCCATGAGGATCAGCGTGTCGAGCGCATCGACCGGCGTCATCAGCAGCGAGTGGCCCCGTCCGTACCAGTCGAAAGGCTGCTGGCTCAGCGGCTTCAGCTCATCGTGTCCCCACGCGTACTTCTTGTAGCCGTTCCACGAATAGAACGCCTCGCTCGCGAACGCGACGGCCATCGCCGCCTTCTGCGCATCGGACAGGTGAGCCGTCAACTGAGAGGCAACGGGTGCGGCGAGGGCTGGGGTGGGGTATGCATTGGGCGCAGAAACGCTCTGCGCGAACGAAGAGGGCAAAAGCAAAAGTGCAGCCGCTAGAAGAGTTGTCAGAAGTCGCATCGCCAACATCATAAACATCGGGCCGGCATCATGGTTGTGATTGCCGGCCCAATTCAATGAATTCGTCGCGTTGACGATGCCCCCTTCAGGCCGCGTTTTCGCCAATCGACCGCACGCGGAAGCGCTTCATCTGGATCGACAGCGTGCGCTCGATCTTGCGCAGATCGCCGCGCTCGGCCGGTCCGGCAAAGGTGGAAGCGACGCCCGTGCCGAGGCGCGGCCGGTGCGGCCTACGCGATGCACAAAGTCTTCGGCCACCTTGGGCAGGTCGAAGTTGACCACATGCGCCACGTTGGCCACGTCGATGCCGCGCGCGGCAACGTCGGTCGCCACCAGCACGCGGTGACGGCCCTCGGAGAAGCTGCGCAGAGCCGCGTTGCGCTGCGATTGCGAGCGGTCGCCGTGAATCTGCGTCGCCGAGTGGCCGGAGCGGGCCAGGCGGCGCGCTACGCGGTCGGCGCCGTGCTTGGTGCGCACAAAGACCAGGAAGCTGCCTTGTCTCGGCGCTCGAGCAGGTGCTCGAGAAGCTCCTGCTTCTTGTCGGGATCCACTTCAAAGGTGCGCAGTTCCACATTTTCGGCCGGCTTGAGCACCGAGCCGATCTCGATGCGCACCGGGTTGTTGAGATACTTGCGCGCCACTTCCTTCACCGAGCCTTCGAGCGTGGCCGAGTAGCAGAGGGTCTGGCGCGTCGGCGGGCAGCATGGCCGCAATGCGCGCGAATGGCCGGCTGAAAGCCCATGTCGAGCATGCGATCCACTTCGTCGAGCACCAGGATCTTGACCTGGTCGAGCCGAACCAGCTTGCGCTTGAGGAAGTCCTCAAGCCGGCCGGGCGTGGCGACGATCAGCTGGGCGCCGCGGCGAATGGCGTCGAGCTGCGGCGCGCTCCGTCATGCCGCCGACCACCAGCGCCACGGTCTGCGCGGAGCTGGGGCGGATGGCCTTGAAGGCCTGCTCGACCTGCATGGCCAGTTCGCGCGTGGGCAGCAGGATGAGTGCGTGCGCTGCGGGTCCGCGTGCTTCGCGACCTTCTGCAGCATTTCCACGATCGGAATGAGGAAGCTGAGCGTCTTGCCGGTTCCGGTCTGCGCGGTGGCCAGCACGTCGCGGCCTTCGAGCGCGGGAGGAATGGCGCCGGCCTGCACCGGCGTGGGGGTTTCAAATTTGTTGGCGTTGAGCCGCGCCATCAGGGCGGGCGAAAGAGAAAACTGCGAAAACTGAGTCGTCAAAATAGTACAATCTTTCCTGAGGCTCCGGGAGCCCCGATTTCACTGGGGCCTGCAAACGGAACCGGACATGGAGGCGCGCACACGACCATGCTCGGGCGCGAGCCTGTCTATCAATATGCGTAAGGGAGAACCGAAAGTCGTCCCAAAGACTGGCCGGCAAGCATTCAATGAAGAATGCCCGCGGCCCGGAGCTGACCCACGCTACATCATACGCCAGGCGGCACATTGCCGGCCGGCACCACGCCTCGCTTCCCGGTTTCAGCGCCAGCCCATTCTAAGCGGCTTATGCGCTCAGCTGCCGGACCGACTGCAGTCCAGGCAGAGTCTCCGGGAGGAGACTAAGGGTTACGCTGTAGGGGCTTGGGGAAATCTGTGCAAGGCAGAGTTGCCTTGCAGAAGGGCAAACCGCCGCTCACGACCAAATCACTGAGCGCAAATACAGTGTAGCACGGTTTCGCTTTTCTTGCGCCGGTTGGGGCCCCGTCATTCCCGCCCTTCCAGCTTGGCAACGACCTGTTCAACCAGCCGATCAAGCTCGGCGCTGCTCGCCGGCTCCGGCGGCTCGGGGATGCTGGACAGCCGCACATCGGGCAGTCCCGCGCGGCGCTTCAGAACCAGAATCTCCTGGATCTTCTCCTCGGGGATCTGGATCAGCGGCTTCCCAATTTGCTGCGCGATAACGCAGGTCTTGCAATAATTCTCCATCACTTCAACCAGCCACTCGGCATGGGTCACCGTGTCAGACCAGCAGACCAACCCATGATTCGGCAGCAGAATCGTGTTGTGATTCTGCACAAAGGGCAGCACCGTTTCGGCAAAGGCCTTCGTCCCCGGTGTCTCGTAGCGCGCAATCGCTGCGGGGCCGATATAAAACTCGTATTCAGAGATGAGGCCGACGGGAGGCGCAGAGCCGGTAAGACCGAATGCCGTGGCATAGGGAGGATGGCAGTGCACCACGGCGCGGGCCCGCGGGTTGGCCCTGTAGATCTCCAGGTGCATCAGCAGTTCACTGGTACGCGGCCGGTCGCCCGCCAGGATCTTCCCCGCGAGATCGGAGAGGCAGATGTCGGCCGGCACCAGATCGCGCTTGCACATCATGGTGGGCGTGCAGAGAATGTATTTCGTGCCCAGGCGTACGCTGATGTTGCCGGCGTTGCCGTCGACAAACTGGCGCTCCCACAGTTTGCGGCCCACGCTGATGATCTCCGCGCGCATTGCGTCGGCTTCCCGCGAGCTTACTGCGGCCGCGGCCGAAATCTCCTCGGAACATGGAACGCGCAGCGCCTCCATGGTAGCCTGCACCACTTCCCTCACCTGCTCTGCGATTGGAATTGTCGGCTGCTCCATGCCTGACCTCACCTGCGGCGGTGCACCGAGGGCCCACCGGCGTTGAACAGGCCCCCGCCCAGGGTTCTCGTCAAGAATAGGTATAGGACCAAACGCTCCCTGGAGCTGGTGACTTGGGTCACAAATGAGCCAATCATCTCGCGAGATTGACGCCCGCAACAAAGCCTACTTCGCAGGCACCAACTCGCGCTGCAGCTCTTCCAGCGTCTGCCCCTTGGTCTCCGGATAGACCAACAGCACCACCACGAACTGCACCACCGTCATGATGGCGAAGAAGACGAACGGCGTCGCCGTGCTCATGGAATGCACGACCACCGGAAACTCGAGCTGCGATCAGGGCATTCATGAACCAGTGGCTGGCGCTGCCCACGCCCTGGCCCTTGGAGCGCACCGAGGTGGGAAACACTTCGCCGATGTAGACCCAGATGACCGCGCCCTGCGAGACGCGAGAAGAACGCAATGTAGGTGACCAGCAGCCAAAGCAGCGCGCCTGGATGCGAATTGTGTTCCGAAGACCCACGCCACGCCGGCAAGGCAGGCCGCGCGTGCCGGCCGCGCCGATCAGCAGCAGCGTTTTGCGGCCCAGCTTGTCGATCAGCGACATGCCGACCATGGTGAACAGACAAAGTTGGTAGCGCCGATGGCGATGGCCTGCTGGTCGCTCGAAATCTGGCTGAAGCCGGCGGCGGCGAAGATGTTGTTGAGGTAATAGAGAATCGCGTTGATGCCGGCGAGCTGGTTGAATGCGCCGATCGAGATGGCAAGAAAGAGCGGATAGCGATACTTCCACTGAAAGACCGGCTCGTGCGCCGTGGCGTGTTCCTGCGCCAGCGCGGCGCGAATGTCGTCAAGCTCGGCCTCCGGATTCGGGTCGCCCATCATCTTGAGCACGGCCAGCGCTTCGTCGATGCGATTCTTCGAGGCCGACCAGCGCGGGCTGCGCGGAATGCCGAAGAGCAGGATCAGAAAGGCGATGGCCGGAATGGCGGCGATGCCCACCTGCCAGCGCCACTCGGTTGCGCCCAGGTGCATGGTGCGAATGACATAGTTCGAGGTGTAAGCCACCATGATGCCGAAGACCACGTTGAACTGGAAGGCAGCCACCAGGCGGCCGCGCCACTTGGCCGGGGCCAGCTCCGCGATGTAGACCGGGCCCAGCACCGACGACGCGCCGATGCCCAGGCCGCCGATGAAGCGGAAGACCATGAATGAGGGCCAGTTCCACGCCAGACCGCAGCCGATGGCGGAGACAACATAGAGGATGGCGGTGATGCGCAGGGTTTCGCGGCCTGCCGAGCTTCTGGCCGATCTGGCCGGCGCCCAGCGCGCCGATCACCGTGCCGACCAGGCCGATGGCCACGGTGAAGCCCTTGTTCCTGCGGGCTCAGGCCGTAGAGGCGGACCAGCGCGTCGATGGCGCCGGAGATCACGACGGTGTCGAAGCCAAAAAGCAGGCCGCCCAGCGCGCCGGTCAGGGTGGCCTTCATCAGGTTCAAGTTGGGTCGCATGGTTTGCTGGTCCTTGAATTCCAAATCATCGTACAGATAGAGACCTGCCCCTCGCAAAACCAGGATGCAGGGTGTACCAGCCAGACCCATTTAGAATCCTGAGGAGGATCGAGCGCGGCTCCCCGGACCCCCGCCTCACCTTTGTTAAAAATTGACGAAAGGATCGTGTCCCCCATGACCCTCCGTTTTCCCCTTTTCCACTCCTCGGTTCGCACCGATTCATCTTTCCTGGTTCAAACCATCCGCGTCCTCATCATCACTGCGGCTGCGGCTGCGGCCCTGAGCTGCTCCGCGCAAAGCAAAACACCCCCCGCCCCCGCACCCGACGTTGTCGTGTTGAGCAACGGCGACACCCTGCACGGCAAGTTCGTCAGCGCAATCGGGGGTAAAGTCACCTTCCACAGTGATCCCCTCGGAGACATTTCGTTGTCGTGGGACAAAATCAAAGAACTGCACACTGGCCAGAACGTCGCCGTGCTCCAAGACGGCGTGAAAGTGCACGGCAAGAAGATCCAAGGACAAATTCCTATCGGGACGGTGGATGTGACGGACGAGCATGTCATGGTGCATCCGGAAAACGCCGCGCCCCCCCAGCCGATTCCCGTGAAGAACGCGCAATATATTGTCGATCAGACCACACTGCAAAAGCAGATCTACCAGCACCCCGGTTTCGGTTCTGGATGGAACGGCGCTGCGACCGCTGGAGCGACGCTGGTGACCGCGACACAAAACCAGTACACCTTTTCGGGAGCTATCGCCCTGGCGCGCACGGTGCCCACGGTGACTTGGCTCGATCCGCGCAACCGGACCGAGATCGGATTCACCGGATCGTATGGAAAGATTACGCAGCCGGCCTATGTTGCAGCGGGCATAACTGTGCCGTCGGTCTCCACCAAATCGGCCATCTACCACGCAGAGGCTGAACGCGACGAGTACTTCTCGCCCCGCTTTTTCGCCCTCGGCCAGACAGCCTTCGATCACAACTTCGGACAGGACCTGGACCTGCAGCAGATCTATGGTGGCGGCATCGGCTGGACTGCACTCAAGACGCCGAAGCAGGAAGCTGACTTGAAAGCAACCATGCAGTACGAAAAGCAGGAGTTCATCAGCAGTTCCAACGGCTCCGGCGGCAATCAGAACCTTATCGGTTCAACCTTCGCGGCGAACTATATCCTGCATACGAAGCTGGTCACCTACACCCAGGGCGTGGCTTTCATCCCCGCCTACAACACACCTCGGGCGTATTCGACCAACGAGACCGATACCCTTGCCTTCCCAGCCTACAAGAACCTCAGCTTCTCCGTTGGAACGCTGGATAGCTACCTGAATGACCCTCCCGTTTCGCTGCCGCCCACCAAGCGCAACTCGTTCCAGTTCACCATGGGCCTGACCTACGCAATCAAGTCGAAATACTAGGGAGTAAAGCGATAAAGCTAGCCAAACAGTGGGCCGGCCCTGTACAGTTCTTGCGGGCTGGCCTACCTTCCTGAATGCGGCATTCGCGCGCCGCCCGCTTTCGATTTTGCGCGCGGAGTCAAGTGGGAACCGCGCCACGCCCGTGGAGGAACGCGCCCATGCCGATACGCCGCTGGTTTGTTCTTATGCCGCTCGCCTTTGCCTTTGTCGCTTTGCTCGCGCCGGCTCAAGAGACGGCTTATATGAACACAAAGCTTTCACCGGCCGAGCGGGCCCACGACCTGGTCGGACGCATGACGCTGGACGAAAAAGCCAATCAGCTCGAAGACTGGGGCACCTCCATTCCGCGGCTCGGCATTCCCGATTACCAAACGTGGAACGAAGCCCTGCACGGCGTGGCCCGAGCCGGCTACGCCACCGTGTTTCCCCAGGCCATCGGCATGGCGGCCACTTGGAATCCGGCGATGGTCCATGCCATGGGCAACGTGATCTCCACAGAGGCGCGCGCCAAATACAACCAGGCCCAGCGCGAAGACAACCACCGCATCTTTTTCGGGCTCACCTTCTGGTCGCCCAACATCAATATCTTTCGCGATCCACGCTGGGGCCGCGGCCAGGAGACGTACGGCGAAGACCCGTTCCTGACCGGCAAAATGGGTGTCGCGTTCGTCGAGGGTGTACAGGGCAACGACCTCGATCATCTGCGGGCCGTTGCGACGAGCAAGCACTTTGCCGTACACAACGGCCCTGAGCCTCTGCGTCACGGCTTCAACGTTGACCCCTCGCCGCGCGACCTCGAAGAAACCTACCTGCCCGCTTTCCGCGCCACGGTGACCCAGGGCCACGTGCAGTCCGTGATGTGCGCCTATAACTCCATCGACGGCTGGCCAGCCTGCACCAACACCATGCTTCTCAAAGAGCACCTCCGCGACGCGTGGGGATTCAAGGGCTTCGTCGTCTCCGATTGTGGCGCGATTGTCGACGTGTACGAAGGGCACAAGAAAGCTCCGGACATCGAGCATGCCTCTGCCTTGGCGCTCAAGGCCGGTACGGACCTCTCGTGCAGCATCTGGACACCAGGGTTCAATACCCTGGCCAACGCCGTGCGCCAGGGGCTTGTTTCTGAAGACCTGGTCACGCAGGCCGCCGAGCGCCTTTACACCGCGCGCTTTCAGCTCGGCATGTTTGACCCTGCAAGGCTCCAATCCTCTCGACAAGATTCCTTACTCCGCCGATGCTTCGCCGGAGCATCGTCAGATCGCGCTCAAAGCGGCCGAAGAAGCCATCGTGCTCTTGAAGAATGACGGCACATTGCCACTGAATGGCGCGCCCGGACACATCGCCGTGATCGGCCCTACGGCGGATCTGCTGCCTTCAATCCTGGGGAACTACGTCGGCACGCCGGTGAATCCAGTAACGCCCCTTGAAGGCATCTACGATCAATTCCGCTCCACGCCGATTCTCTACGCGCAAGGCTCCACGTTGGCTGAGGGTGCCGCTGTGCCCGTCCCGCGCACCGCATTCGGCCTCAACAAGGGCCTGAAGACCGAATTCTTTGCCACTGCGGACTGGACCGGCCGCCCCGTAGCCGCGACCACCGAGCCCGCGGTGCAGGCCGACTGGGAAAATGCCAAGCCCAATCCCGAAGTCGACACCATCAACTATTCCGTGCGCTGGACCGGCACGATCGAGGCTCCCGCTCCCGGCCACTACGTGTTTACCCTCGAGCCAGCGGACAGCTTTCCCTATTCGCCCAAAGAGAGCTATCGTCTGCTGCTCGACGGTAAAGTGATCTCCGAAGGAAGCTTGCGGGCGGGGCAGGATCTCTCGGCAATGGGCAACTTCAAGGCCGCTGCGGGTGCCTCGCCCACCGCCCCTCCGGTCATGAATAACCCCAAAGTCGCGTCAATCCCCTTCGACTTTGACGACACCAGGCCACACGAATTCCAACTGGAGTATTCGCACTCGGCCGACCGAGCCGGCGGCGGCGTCACGCTCAAGTGGGAAGCGCCCCCGCAGGCGCAACTCGACGAAGCCGTAGCCCGCGCCAAAGAAGCCGCTGTCGTGATCGCCTTTGTGGGCCTGTCGCCGCAGCTTGAAGGCGAAGAGATGCGCATCAAGATTCCCGGCTTTAACGGCGGCGACCGCACCAGCATCGATCTACCCGCACCGCAGCAGAAACTGCTTGAAGCCTTGGCTGCCACCGGCAAGCCGCTCATCGTGGTGCTGCAAAGCGGCAGCGCCGTCGCTCTCAACTGGGCCAATCAACATGCCAACGCAGTCTTGGCCGCGTGGTATCCCGGCGTCGCCGGTGGCACAGCCATCGCCCGCACCCTCGCCGGACTCAACAATCCTGGCGGACGGCTACCCGTCACGTTTTATGCTTCGCTCGACGACGTTCCGCCATTTACCGACTATTCCATGAAGAACCGCACCTATCGCTATTTCACAGGCAAGCCGCTGTGGGGCTTCGGCTACGGCCTCAGCTACACCAGCTTCAAATACGGCCCGGTCAAGCTCTCCACCGAAGCCCTCAAAGCCGGCGAGCCGCTGACCGCGACAGTGACCGTAACCAACACCGGCAAAGTCGGCGGCGACGAAGTAGTCGAGGCGTACCTGAAGACTCCGCAAGCCGATGGGCCGATTCACTCCCTGGTTGGCTTCGACCGCGTCACCATCGCTCCCGGCGCGACCAAGGAAGTGACCCTGAAGATCGATCCGCGTTCCCTCTCGAGCGTTGACGATCAGGGCAACCGCGCCATTCTCGAAGGCAAATACACGCTGACGGTCGGCGGAACACAACCCCAGGAGACGGCAGCCAAGTCAGAAGCCGCATTCAGCATCACCGGCTCGATGCCGCTGCCAAAGTAACGACGCCGCCACCGCGGGCAGACTTCCCCACTCTGCCCGCGCCATCAAGTTACTCCGTGATCACCCGGTCCGCCCACTCCACCAATGAAACAAAGATCGTAGGATTGCCGAATTTCGCTCCCCACTGATCGAGATCGGACTGCACCACGCTTCGAGTTCGACAGCAGGCTCCGCACGCGTAAATCTGGACCTTTCGGTCAGCCACTTTTCTTAGCGTCTCACCGAGCGGCGGCCAGCCAACTGGAACCACAGCCGCAGCGACCGATTGCCGCATGAGTGAGACGCCTTCTCCGAGCAGGAAGATCTGCACCATGTGACCTGCTTCTGAAAGCGCGAGGCCATGCAGAAAGGGAAAAGCCGCCTTGGTCGGGTCATCCGAGCCCCAGGCGCTTTTCATCATGATGTTCAACTGCTTGTGGTTGCTGGTCTGGCTCCACGCAGAGGCGATCCCGAGGAAGGGCAGGGCAAATATCTGACGCAGGAACAAACGACGTGCCATGCGACCTCCGCAAAATGGTGCCGTAGTATAGCACTTTGATTGATCTTGCCCTCTGATGTCTTTCTTGTCGGACCCGGTGACTGACATCACACGCTGGACCGCCCCTGCCGCTCGATAATTTTTGCGGATGACGATCGTCGCCCTTGAGCGTACGGTGGTATTCGCCGTTTACCCAACGCACTTCCATCCTTTGCGGAGGCAAATTGCTTTTAGGCATTCTCAAAGAGTCAGCTCACGGCGAAACGCGTGTCGCTCTTTTGCCGGAGAACCTGAAGTCGCTGCTGGCGCAGGGAATCAGGGTCACTGTACAAGCCGGCGCTGGCATGGCCGCCGGCGCGTCCGACGCTGCCTACACCGAGGCCGGCGCAACGCTTACTCCGGACCGGGTATCCATTCTCGCCGATGCCGACCTTTTGCCGGTGGTCAATGCTCTCAGCGCCGCCGACCAGGCCATGATCAAGACGGGCGCGATTATCATCGGCTTTCTCAGACCACTGGACGCACCCGACGCTCTGGCGACGGCCATCGCGCTGCATGTAACGCTGTTCAGCATGGAGTTAGTGCCGCGCATCAGCCGGGCGCAGTCGATGGACGCACTCTCGTCGATGGCCACCGTGGCAGGCTACAAAGCAATCATCAACGCCGCGAGCCTCCTGCCGCGCCTCTTTCCGATGTTGATGACCGCTGCGGGAACCATTCCACCGGCACGAGTGTTTGTGATCGGAGCCGGCGTCGCCGGTTTACAGGCCATTGCGACTGCCCGTCGCTTGGGCGCGGTCGTCGAAGCCTATGACGTGCGCGCTGCTGCAGGCGAGCAGGTGCGCTCGCTCGGCGCAAAGTTTCTCGACGTGGATCTGGGTGGCATCAATGCCGAAGGCGGAGGAGGTTACGCTGCCGAACTCACTGAAGAAGCTCTGGATCGCGGCCGCGACCTGATCACCCGCACCGCCGCTCATTCCGATGTGATTGTGACCACCGCGCAAGTGCCGGGAAGGCCCGCTCCAAGGCTCATTCGCCGCGATGCCGTTGCGGCCATGCGTCCCGGTTCGGTGCTGGTGGATCTGGCTGCGCTCGCCGGCGGCAACTGCGAGCTGACCATCCCGGGAGAGACGCAAATCATCGGCGGTGTCACCCTGCTTGCGCCGCTCAATCTGCCCGCCGAAGTGCCGGTACATGCCAGCCAGCTCTACGCGCGCAATATTCTCAACTTCCTCGCGCTGATCGTGAAGAAAGGCGAACTCAACGTCGACCTCACCGACGAGGTCGTGGCCGGCGCATGCGTCGCTCACCAAGGCAGCCCGGTGAATCCTCGCGTCGCCAAGCTGCTTGAGGCAGCGAACCTGAAAGCCTAACTGACGGGCGCCCATCCGCTAACCGGTGCTCAGCACCGCTAGATCCGCGAACACCGCTTTTTTGAGAGACCCATGAATCCTGCTGTCCTCATCGCTTCGATTTACGTCTTCGCGCTGGCCGCATTCCTGGGCTACCAGGTCATCAGTCGCGTGCCGCCCCTGCTGCACACGCCTCTGATGTCGGCAACCAACGCCATCTCCGGCATCTCGCTCATCGGATCGCTGGTGCTGGCAGGGGCGGCGCACTACCCGCTTTTCGCGCACATTCTCGGATTTGTCGCGGTCACCACGGCCACCATTAACGTCGTGGGCGGATTCGGCATCACCGATCGCATGCTCAAAATGTTCGGTAAGCGCAAGACTGAAGCCAATGCGGCGCCAGGTCTTTCGGGGGGGACGAAATGACCCTGTCCTCCTATTTCATGGAAGCCACCTATCTCATCGCCTCCATCCTCTTCATTCTCGCGCTCAAAGGCATGTCGCATCCTGAGACCGCGCGTCGCGGCATGTTTCTCGCCGAGGGTGGCATGTTCGCGGCGATTGTGGGCACACTGGTTGGCGCGCATATCGTCACCTGGGTGTGGATCATCGCCGGCCTCACGGTTGGCTCCATCATCGGCGCATGGATGGCCATCTGGGTTCCGATGACGGCCATGCCGCAACGGACCGCGCTTTCGCACGCATTCGGCGCTCTGGCCGCAGCCCTGGTTGGCGTCGGCGAGTTTCTGGTTCACGCCGGAGACATGCCGCAGGTTACTCGCGTCGCGTTGGGGTTTGAAGTCATGCTGGGCGCACTTACCACCACAGGCTCACTCATCGCCGCCGGCAAGCTGCAAGGAGTCATTCACGGAAAGCCAATCCAATTCAAGAATCAGAACCTCGTCAACCTGCTGATCTTCCTGGTCATGGCCTCCTGCTTCATCGTATTCTGCGTGCATCCTGAAACGGCCGCAGTCTTCTACACCATGCTCGGGGTAGCCTTCGTTTTTGGCGTCATGCTGGTCATTCCCATCGGCTCTGCCGACATGCCTGTGGTGATGTCGCTGCTCAATTCCTATGCCGGCCTGGCTGCGGCTGCCACCGGTTTTGTGCTGGGCAACAATGTGCTCATCATCGCTGGAACCTTGGATGGGTTTTCGGGCTTCATTCTGTCCGTCCTGATGTGCAAGGCCATGAACCGCTCCATCACCAACGTGTTGTTTGGCGGCTTTGGCGCGGTGATCGCCGAGGCGTCTTCCAACGCGGGCGGCGTCATGCGCGAGATCACGCTGGACGACGCGGCGATGCAACTCGCCTTCGCCAATCGCGTGGTTTTTGTTCCCGGCTACGGGCTGGCCACGGCGCAGGCACAGCACGCGGTGCGCGAGTTGGCAGAACTGCTCGAAGGCCGCGGCGTCTCGGTCAAGTACGCGATACATCCCGTGGCGGGCCGCATGCCCGGACACATGAACGTGCTGCTGGCCGAAGCCAATGTGCCATATTCCCTGCTTTACGAAATGGAGCAGATCAATCCCGAATTTCCCTCTGTCGATGTAGCCGTGGTGATCGGCGCCAACGATGTGGTCAATCCCGACGCGCGTGACAATCCCAGATCCATCATTGCCGGCATGCCCATTCTTGAAGTCGACCGTGCCCGCAGCGTGATCGTGCTCAAGCGCGGACAGGGGCGCGGATTCTCGGGCTTGGAAAATCCGCTTTTCTTCAAACCCTGCACGTCAATGCTCTATGGCGACGCGAAATCGAGCCTCAGCCATCTGGCCCAGGCCGTGCAGCACGTCTAGACCTTAGAACTGGAGGCATAATCCGTGTTTTGAAAGGGCACGGATTTATCCGTGCCGTGGAAGTCCCAGAAATCGCGGGCTTTAGCCCCTGAGGAATTCATTTGCTGGGGACTGAGCGGCATTTATGCAACCAGTTCTAGAGTCCTGTTTCTAAAGTTCGCATCAGAATTGATCTGTCATCCTGAGCGTAGTTTGGCCGGCTTTTCGGCCAAACGAAGTCGAAGGATCTGCGGTTGCTCTTTGCGACTTATGTCACGAACTTCAGACTCACCACACTAGGCGGTATCCACATATAGCTGGAGTCTGAGCCAAGCGCATGCCAGAGCTGTGCAAGCTCGGAAGGCTTCGATGTTTCGGCAGTAGCGGGTGCTGAAGCGGCGGAACTGCTTGAGGCGATTGAAGCAGCGTTCGATGAGATTTCGCTGTTTGTACAGGGTGCGGTCGTAGCTGCGGGGCTGTCTCCAGTGCCGTCGTGGCGGGATCACGGCAACCGCACCCAGCGCTTCGATCATAGTGACGATCTCGGTCGAATCGTAGCCCTTGTCTGCAATCACGGCTTCGGCTCGTTGCCCTTCCAGCAAGCTGATTGCCTGGGCGTATTCGGCGGCCTGCCCGGCTGTGATGCGGAAGGCTACCGGCAGGCCAGTTTCGTCAGCCAGCAGATGGACCTTGGTGCTCAATCCACCTCGGGAACGCCCCAGAGCCTTGTCTTCGGAGCCCCTTTTTTGCGGCCCGTGGCCGCCTGCTGGTGCGCCCGTACGATGGTTGAGTCGATCATCAGGTATAGATTCTTCTTGTCCGCCACCAGGTCGGCGAAGATGCGCTCCCACACGCCAGACCGCGCCCAGCGCATGAACCGCGCATGCACGCTCTTGTACTTGCCGTACCGCTCCGGAAGATCATGCCAGCGGGCTCCGGAACGAAGCACCCACAAAACCCCGTTCACGAACTGGCGGTTGTCGGCCGCAGTACGGCCAACATGCTCCACTCGACCAGGAAGCGTGTCCTTGATCCGCTCCCACTGACCTTCGCTCAACTCATATCGACTCGCCACACCATAACTGCAACATTTAAAACCACCGCCGCAAAGTCTATATGTGGATACCGCCTAGAGCCCATCTCATAAATGGCTTTGTAAAAGGGCACGACTTTAGTCGTGCCGCAAACGTCGCGTAAATCGCTGGGCTTTAGCCCCTGAGGGACGTCTTTTGCGGTGCTTGACCATTTATGAGACAGCTTCTAGTTTCATCGTGCACGGTCAGTCCTTCGGAATACATCGGTCGCGAAACAAAAAACGGCGGCAAGGGATTTTCTCCTTGCCGCCATGTCTATCTTCTCCCACCGTTTTGTTCTGCCCGGCAATTGCTCTCTTCAAATCCCTTTATTGGCTGTCTCCTGAGCCTGGGCCTGCCGGCGGTGGAGGAGTGGCCTGCGGAGGCGCGGTGTTAGGACCACCATTTCCCGGCCCACGGCCTCCGCGCATGCGCCCACCGTAGCCACCACTGCCATAGCCGCCCTGCCCGTAGCCGCGGCCTTCGCCCTTACCCATACCGTGGTTCTCGCGGAACTCCTGCACCTCTTTCCACTGCTCCGGAGTCAGTTTGCTGCGCAAGGCCAGCAGGTAACGTGCGTTTGCCTTCTCCAACTCAGCGCGGGCCTGTGCGACCTGGTCGATCTGCGCCAGGATCTTCGCCTCGTCCGGCTGATCAGCACGGACCAGCGGCTCCATCTGCAGCTCCGCCTTCTCGACATTGGCGCGAAGATCGATCAATTTCTCCCGATGCTGCAGCAGAATATTGTCAAACTCCTTGCGCTGGTCGTCGGTCAGCTTCAACCGTTCAATGATCCTCGGATTGTTCCACCACCGGCCTTCGATGCCATGTCCACCGAATGCCCGCTCGAACGGGGGCCGGCGCCCCTCCATGCCCGGCCCCGAACCCATCCCGGGACCCGGTCCACCACCCGGCATCTGCGCCCAGGCTGAGCCCGCCATCAATGCTCCCGCAATCGCCAATCCCACCCTTGCTGCTATCGTCCCTTTCATCCTTTTCCCCCTCACGGTTTTTTGCCGCCCCAGATCTTTTCCGCTCTACTTTGCCTCGTCCTGAGTCGATAACGCCACCAGCGGCTCCAGCGCATCCGGAACTTCCTGCGATACATCGCTGTCCACCTTGGCCAGTGCATCTTCGTCCGCCTGAGCGCGCTCGGCGGCAACCTCACGCTGATGCGCCGCTTCGCGTTCCGCCGCCGCAATGCGCGCCAATTCCTGTTGATGATGGTGCTCGTACAAGCCGCCTGAAGCTGCGCCCGCGAGCAGGATGGACGCGAGTCCCCAACCAGCCGCCAGGCGCCACGTTCTCCGCACCACAATTTCGCGCATCGTGCGCGGCCGGCTCGCCGCAGCTTCGCTCCAGGCGTGCACGCTGGCCTTGAAGTCGCTCAACGCCTGCTTCAACGCCGGGTCCAGTTCGTCCCATTCGGCCTGCCCGTTCCCGGTCTTCAATCCGCCATTCTCCATCATCGTTTGCCTCCCAATTCCGCGCGCACTCTGGCCAGCGCCCGCGAAAGGTGCGCCTTGACCGTGCCTTCGCTCAGGCCGGTGGATTGCGCAATTTCACTTAACTCCAACTCCTCGACAAAGCGCAGCAGGAAGATCGTCTTCTGCCGCTCGCTCAATCCTTCCACCGCACGCCAGACATGGGCGACGCGCTCTCGCGCCAGCATCTTCTGCTCGACTGATCGCTCCCCGCTGGGCAGCCATTCGCTGGCCTCATCCAGATCCACCTTGTTGGTGGATGCCTGCCGCCAGAACTGCATCCGCCGGTTACGCCAGTGATCCTTCTGCAGGTTGATCGCGATCCGCATCAACCACGTCATCGCGCTCGAGTCGCCGCGAAAATGCGACCAGTTGCGATGTGCCTTCAAGAAACATTCCTGGGTAAGCGTCTCGGCCAGGTCCACGTCGCGCGTAGAGGCCAGCAGAAACCGGAAAATCTGCAAACGATGGTTCTCAACAATACTGGCGAAATCCTGCGCGGCAATATCATTCGCCGTGGCCATGGTCATCGGTTCCACTGTAGTGCCGGCCGCCATCACTCAGGTAGACGCCGGTGTAGGAGCCAAGTTTACAGCGCCTTGCGCATTTCTCAGCCTGGGCGCTGGATTGCAAGGATGAAGGGCCGCAATGCATGACCTTCTCTGGTGTCCACTTGAATCTCAGCGGCACGGGCGGCATTTTCGACTAGCCGCGTTCCCCGGTCAGAAACCGCAACTCCCACGAAGTGGTGGGTTGGCCTGTCTGCTCGGCAATTGCCCGGAGTTCCACTGTTGCCGCCTGATCCGGAAACTCTGCTGCGATGTACCGGCAGGTAGACGCCGCAATTGGCACAGAGAATAGACGCGGGGAGCGCTCCGAGGGCAGCCGTGTCTCCTCTTTGCCGCGGACGAGTTTGTTCTCGGTAGTCATCTCGTTGAAATACGCAAGATTGCCCGAGGCGGGCGCACCCAGCAGCCACGGCCCAAATGAGTACGCAACCCGGTTCTCACCCGCCGGCGCGGAGCTTAACTTCATTGCATATTTCACTTCGACCACATCACCGGCAGCCCAGGTCCGCTCGATGCCGGCATATCCAGCCTCCAACGACGGCATCTTCCCCGAGCCTTTCACCTGGATGCCGACTCTGTCGCACCAGTCCGGCTTGCGCACCGCAAGCGCCGCAGGCGAAGTCCCCGCGCCGGTAATGGTGATTCGCACCGTACCGTCATGGGCAAGCGAGGACTCTGCAGTCGCCGACAGGGCCGCAGTTTCAATCCGTCCGTCAATGGGCAATTCATAGGAGAGACCATCTTTGCGCTGGCGAAAAACACTCGTCTGCACATCCGGGAAACAGCGCAGACCATGCAGTGTGCAGCACCACCACGCACGCACCGCGCCTGCAGCAGGCAGCCCGGTATCCGTGTACACGCGATGTCCGAAATCGCCGGTCGCGTATTGGTTGAACGCCAATTCATTGAAGGTCGCGCGCTCAGCCATCGATAGATACTTCGGGTCGCCGGTCGCGTTCCATAGCGCCAGGCTCAGGCGCACCCAGTCCGCCTCGGCGCACCCTTCGGTGCGGTGCCCATTGGGGCTCCAGCCTTCGGGAACCCCGCCCGTAATCAATAGGTCTTTTGAATCGGCAACATCCTTCCATGCCGCCTCGCACTGCTGCAAAAATCGCGTGTCCCCGGTCGCCTGGTAGAGATCCATGATGCCCCGCACGCTGGTCAGATAGCCATGCACGTGGTCGCTCGCCCGCCTCTCAATCACCGCCGCAATTCCCTCGGCGAGGCTGCGATACCGCTCGTCTTTGGTCACCACGTAGAGGTTGGCCAGCCCTTCCGTCTGCTGCATCCAGCAGATGTAACTGGAAGCGAAGTGCTGCGCGCCAAACGACTCGCGCATCTCCTTCGACAGCATCATCGGACCAATGCGCACCAGGAAGTTCCCCAGCCGCGTGCACGCAGCCAGCACTTGCGCCGATGGCCGCAAGCGGTAGTACTCCAGAAGCCCCACCAACAGCCTGCCATTGCCCCACAGCAGCGCCATATCGTTGTCTGTCGGCTTCTCGTAGTTGAACCCGATACCGAAGTACCCATCGGGCTTTTGCAGGGCAATCACCTTTTCAACCAACGCGTCGAGCGACGGAAACTGCTTGCCATACACCTGGGCAGCCGTAGCCAGCGCGCCGATGTACCGGCCTGAAAGATCGCCGCTGTACTCCGTAAAACGTCGCTCCGGGGTCGGCCGCACATCGGCGAGCAAAAACTCTTCTGTGTAGGACGGCGAGTCTCCTTGCGTCGCGCGTTTCAGGGTCAGGTCGAACCGATCGCGTAGCGGAGTCATCGACGAATCTTGAACTGCGTGCTCCCCGGCATTGACTGAGTCTGGCGACGCAACTGAAAGCGGTGCGCGGCCTGCCATGAGAGGAACCAGCGCGGCGGTTTTGACGAAGTTTCGGCGATTCATGAGCGCCTCTTTCGTTTTCGGCGGCAGAAAGCATCGCGCAGGGATGCGAATTTGTTACCGATGGAAGTCGGCGCCCATCATAATCCAATTGGTTAAGCTTCTGTTGTCGCAGGTCCGAAATGTGCTGATAAACTGAGGCAAGTAAACGCTTTCTGCCGACAAAAAGGAAACCGCTATGCTGCTCGAATCCCTCCGCGAACAAGTCCTCCACGCCAATCAGGAAATCGCCCGCCGCGGCCTCGCGCCGCATACCTTCGGCAACGCCAGCGGCATTGACCGGGCGGGAATTGACGGCTCCGGCGCCGAGCCGCTTGTGGTCATCAAGCCCAGCGGCGTTGACTACGCGCAACTGAAACCCGCCGACCTCGTCGTTACAGATCTGAATGGCCGCATCGTGGAGGGGAGCCTCCGGCCCTCCAGTGACCTCGATACGCATACCCTGCTCTACCGCGAATTTCCCGAGATTGGTGGCATCGTCCACACTCACTCTGAATTTGCCACATCCTGGGCCCAGGCCTGTCGCCCCATTCCCTGCCTCGGCACTACCCACGCAGATTACTTTCATGGTCCGGTGCCCGTAACCGAACCCCTGACCGCCGCAGAAGTCGCCGAAGGCTATGTGCATCACACCGGCGCTGTCATCGCTCGTCTCTTCCGCTCATCCGGCCTTGACCCGGTTGCCGTTCCGGGCGTACTGGTCGCCGGTCACGCGCCATTTGTATGGGGAAAGACAGCCGTCGAAGCCGTAGAACACGCCGACGTGTTGGAGTACATCGCTCGACTGGCGTTTCGCACGGCGCTTCTCAACCCCACCGTCACCGCCATTCCGGCCCATGTCAGTGAGCACCACTACCTGCGCAAACACGGTCCCAAGGCGACCTACGGCCAACGCTGATGGACCCCCTCGCGGCAGAACTAAAAAGCGTATCCTTCCTCGATCCAGGGCGGGGTACAATGGGGTTACGGGGCGTAAAGCACCGTAGACGAAGGCACTACTGATTTTGGTAGCTGAATCCCTTTTGGCGTAGCAACCCTATTGTTTTCTGCATTTCCCACAGGACCCACTTCTTCATGGGTTGACGTTTTCCCCTCGAAAGCGTCTCTAGGTTGCCTGTTATCAGTCGCTTGCCATAGGTTCCAGCATACGCGGCGTGTATCGCGCGCATGGCAACCGACGTGCAATGAACTTGTTGGCGCAAGGTGCTGCCCCAATGGAGACGAGTCTCATCAACCGGTTGCAGGCGACGCTGCTGGCCGTAGCCACGGTCGCATTGGTGATCCTCGCGGTTTTGAACTTCCGCCAGGAGAGCAGCTTCAGGCAGCCCACTGACGGGGTATGGTGGAGCGAAGCACCGAGCGGTAACGGTCTGCTCGCTGAAAAGGTTTTGCCGGATAGCCCTGGTCAGCGCGCGGGCATTCAGCCCCACGACCTGCTTACCGGCGTGAACGACACCCATGTTGCGCACCTGTCCGACCTGGAACGCGAACTCTATCGCACTGGCGTCTACGTCAAGGCAAATTACACGATTACCCGCGACGGCATTCCGCTGGAGACGCCGGTCGTCGTCATCCCCGAGCCGCTCGACCGCAGCCTGCGCAGGCCCAGCGCATCATCGGCCTCATCTATCTGGCCATCGGCATCTATGTGCTCTTCCGCCGCTGGACCGCTCCGCGCGCCACCCATTTCTATCTCTTCTGCCTGGTCTCGTTCGCCCTCGTACGCCTCAAGTACACCGGCGAGCTGGACACTGCTGGACTGGACCGTCTTCTGGTTGAATGTCGCTCGCCGAGGCGCTGCAGCCGGCGCTCTTCCTGCATTTCGCGCTCAGCTTCCCCGAAGAGCGGCTCAAGAGCATCCGCCGCCGCTGGCTGTTGCCGCTGGTCTACGCGCCCGGCGCGGGCCTGTTCGGCCTGTGGGTGTGGGCCATCAACACTGGCGAGGCCACCGGCCTGCTGAAGCACGTCTGGATCAGGCCGGTACCGCCTACGATGCGGCCTTCTACGTGCTGGCCGCCTGCTCTTCCTGCGCAGCTACAGCCGCGCCAACACGCCCCTGCTGCGCCAGCAGTTGAAGTGGCTCACGCGCGGCGCCTTGCTGGCCGTGCTGCCCTTCACGCTGCTTTACGCCATTCCCTTTCTCTTCGATCTGCACCGATGCCCGGCGTGCTCACCAAGCTGGCCGGCCTGTCGCTGGTCTTTCTGCCGCTCACCTTCAGTTGGGCCATCGTCCGCTACCGGCTGATGGACACCGACCTGATCTTCAAGCGCGGCGTGGCCTACACGCTGGCCACCGGCCTGCTGCTCGGCGGCTATTTCGGCGTCATCGCGCTGATCGCCCAGTGGTGCACAACGGCATGCCGGAGCGGTGCGCGAGTGGGGCCTGGGCATCGCCATCCTGATCACCGCCGCCATCTTCGATCCTCTCAAGCGCCGGATTCAGGGCTGGGTCGACCGCGCCTTCGACCGCCATCGCTACGACTACCGCAAGGCGCTGGTCGAGTTCGGCCGCGGCCTCAGCTCGGAGACCGATCTCGAGGCGCTGCTCGACTCCATCGTCGAGCGGCTGCCGCGCACGCTGCTGGTGGCCCGCGTTGCCGTCTTTCTGCGCGGAGATCCGGGCCAGTTGCGCCTGGCCGCCTCGCATGGACTGCCCGCCGAAGCGCGCGGTCGCGCAAGGATCGTCTGGCTCTCGGCTTCCTCGACTTCGACCAGGCCACGACCACTCGCACATCTTCCTTGAGAATGCGCAGCAGGCGCTGCACCTGCCGCGAGTCCAGCAGCGCACCGCCGCGCTGCTCGACCTGAACTACTACCTGCCCTGCCGCGTGCAGGACGGCGCGGCCACGCGCACCATCGCCGTCATCGGCCTGGGCCGCACCATCGGCGGCGACTTTCTCTCCAGCGAAGATGTCGAGCTGCTCGAGTCCCTGGCCAGCTACATCGGCATCGCTCTGCAGAACGCCAGCCTCTATGCGCGCCTCGAAGAAAAGATCGGCGAGTTCGAGCGACTCAAGGAATTCAACGAAAACATCGTCGAGTCCATCAACGTCGGCATTCTGGCCCTCGATCTCGACGACCGCATCGAGAGCTGGAACGCGCAGATGGAAGCGATGTATGCCCTCAGCCGCGCCGAGGCCATCGGCCAGCCGCTCGCCGCGTTTTTCCGCCCGAATTTGTTGAAGCGCTCGAAAGCTTCCGCAACGAGCCCGGCGTGCATCACCTCTACAAGTTCCGGCTCACCACGCGCGCCGGCGAGCAGCGCACCGCCAACATCGCCGTTGCTCCGCTGCTCTCGCGCGATTTCGTCTCCGTCGGCCGCATCATGCTGGTCGACGACATCACCGAGCGCGTCTCGCTCGAAACGCAGCTCGCGCAGGCCGACAAGCTCAGCTCCATCGGCTTGCTCGCCGCCGGCGTGGCCCACGAGATCAACACGCCGCTGGCGGTCATCTCTTCCTACGCGCAGATGCTCTCCAAGCAGATGCGCGGCGATGCGCGCCTCGGGCCGGTGCTCGACAAGATCACGCAGCAAAGCTTCCGCGCCGCTGAAATCGCCAACGGCCTGCTCAATTTCTCGCGCACTTCGACGACCGAGTTCCGCGAGACCAATCTGAACCAGGTCATTCGCGACACGCTCTCGCTGCTCGAGCACCAGTTCAAGACCGCGCAGATCATCGTCGATCTCGAACTGGTCGAAGTCGCTGCCGTCCATTCACGGCAACCCCGGCAAGCTGCAGCAGGTCTTTCTCAACCTGCTGCTGAACGCCAAGGAAGCCATGCCGGGCGGCGGCCGGCTGCGCGTGGCCACGCTGGTCAACGGCCACGTCGAAGCCGTGGTCTCCGACTCCGGCGCGGGCATCGCGCCCGAGCATCTGAAGCGCATCTACGATCCGTTCTTCACCACCAAGACCACGCCCCAGCCCGGGCGACCGGCGCGGCACGGGCCTGGGCCTCTCCGTCTCCTACGGCATCATCCAGGAACACGCCGGCAAGATTCATGTCGAGAGCGCGGTCGGCGCCGGCACAACTTTTCATCTTGAGTTTCCCCTATTGAGGAATTCCGTACATGCCTGAGGTCGACCAACCTTTGAATCTCTCCGCGCCCGCGTCTGCCTCTTCCGCTTTCACGACCAGCGCCAGCATCCTCGTCATCGACGACGAGGCGGCCATCCGCGAGTCGCTCGAGGTGCTGCTTACGCTCGAGGGCTACGCGGTGCAGATGGCCGCCGACGGCGAGCAGGGGCTGCGCATCCTGGAGCTGGAAAACTTCGACCTGGTGCTGCTCGACCTCGCTCTGCCCGGCCAGAGCGGCCTCGAACTGCTGCCGCAGATCAAGGAACGCCAGCCCGAGACGCCCGTCATCATGATCACCGCCTACGGCACCGTCGACAACGTCGTCGAGGCGGTCCGCGCGGGCGCGGAGAACTTTGTCCAGAAGCCATGGGACAACGAAAAGCTGCTGGCCGACATCCGCTCCGCCGTCGCCCGCCACCGCGCCGAGGAAGAAAATCTTCAGCTCAAGCGCACTCTCAAGCAGCGCTACAACTTCGCCAACATCGTCGGCAAAAGCGAAATCATGCTGCGCGTCTTCGACCTGGTTGCGCAGGTGGCGCCCAGCCGCTCCACCGTTCTGATTCAGGGTGAAAGCGGCACCGGCAAGGAACTCATCGCCAAGGCGATCCACGCCAACTCGCCGCGCCGCGACAAGCCCTTCGTGCCCATCAACACCGGCGCCATGCCTTCGGAGCTGCTGGAGTCCACGCTCTTCGGCCACGTGAAAGGCGCGTTCACCTCCGCCGTCGCTTCAAAGAAAGGCCTGTTTGAAGTCGCCAACGGCGGCACGCTCTTCCTCGACGAGATCGCCACCATGGGCATGGACACGCAGGCCAAGATTCTGCGCGTGCTGCAGGACCGGCGCTTCATGCACCTCGGCGGCATTCAGGAGATTCAGGTCGACGTGCGCATCATCGCCGCCACCAACATCGATCTGCGCCAGGCGGTGCGCGATGGCCGCTTCCGCGAAGATCTCTTCTACCGGCTCAACGTCATCACCGTCGACCTGCCGCCGCTGCGCGCGCGCCGCGAAGACATTCCGCTGCTGGCGCAGCACTTCCTCGACTTCTACGCCAACGAGAACGGTCTCTCGCCGCGCAAGCTTTCGGCCGACGCCCTGCGCGCGCTGATCGATTACGAGTGGCCGGGCAACGTCCGCGAACTCGAAAACTCCATCGAGCGCGGCGTCGTGCTCTCATCGGGACCCGTCATCGGCTCCGACCTGCTGCCCGGCCACATCACCGGCCGCAGCTTCCAGGACGCGCTGCTCGAGCACAACCCCAACGCGTCGCTCTTCGACATTCTCGAAGACATCGAGCGCCGCATCATCATCGAGAAACTCGAGCGCTGCAACTGGAACCAGACCGACGCCGCCGAGCAGTTCCACATCCCGCTCTCCACGCTCAACCAGAAGATCAAGCGCCTCAACATCGAGATCCGCAAGCGCGGCCGCGACTAAGGTCGCTTACATCGATTCCATTCAAAAAGGCACGAGAACTGGTTGCATAATTCGTGTTTTGAAAGGGCACGGATTTATCCGTGCCGTGGAAGTCCTGGGAATCGCGGGCTTTAGCCCCTGAGGAATGCATTTGCTGGGGACTGAGCGGCATTTATGCAACCAGCTCGAGGCTTCCATCGCGCCATTCGTCACAACTCTGAATTGGTTTGCGCAGTCACGAGCCACATTTCATACCGCCTCGATCACTGAGCCGATCGTCTTCGGTCCATCTCCAAAACGAGCTCGGAGCCAGCGATTCGCGGGCTCCGAATAGCATCGCGCAACCAGTTCTCCCAGCACTCCCGACACTACGATCGCAGCGACGAAAAGCAGGGGGACGAGGCGCATTGGTTTCCCTGCGCTTATGAATAAATCGAAGCACGCAAACACGACAAACATGTGCGTGAGATAGATCTCGTAACTGCGCCGCCCGTACGCCAGGAACGGGCTCAGCATGCGCGGCGCGCGCCATTTTGTTTCCACGGCGGCAGCAATCAACATACAGGTGCCAATGGCAAGCACGGTCATCGACAAACCTGTTCTCTCCAGACCAAGCCACTCGACCTGCGGTTCAAAACCGAGACAGAAAATCAGCAGGCTCAAACCCGCGCTGACAAATACGAACACAACGGAGCGCGAAAAGCGGCGACGTGAAACAACGAGAGCTGTCAGGCAGCCCAGTGCAATGGCATCCATGCCGCCAAGGTACGAATATTCCTTCCACACTCCATTCCCGTGTGCAAAAACGGTGCGCGCAAAAGGCCCAAGCGCGACCAACGTGGCGAGCAGAAGCACAAGCCATCGGCCGCGTCCCAGAACCCGGCAGGCGAGCGGGAACAGAAGATAAAACATCTCCTCGACGGAGAGCGACCAGAGGATGTCCCAATTTGCCGGAAGATAGCCTTTCGTTGCCTCGAGAAGGCCTACGTGCAACGTGAGCGCAGCAAAGAGCGCTCCGCCCAGCCCGCCTTCCTCACTCGGGACAACGAAATTCTTGAGATGCATCGCATGCAGAAAGCTCAGCACCGCCAGCAGCGTGAGCAGAAGCGGAGCGATCCGGGCAAAGCGAATGAGGTAGAAATCGCGCGGCCGCACATTCGAGACAGTTCCCCATCGCTGAATCGTCGTCGATGTGATCAGAAATCCTGAGACGGCGAAGAAGATCTGTACGCCCGACTGCCCTTGCCAAACGAGCGAAGTGACGAGTTGATGCGGCAATCCACGCATGTACGGCACATGCGCCCCGAGCAGGCGCATGTTGACGTGGTTCAGCAGCACGTAAAAGATGGCCAGTGCTCGCAGGCAATCGACGCCATCGATTCTCGTCCAGCTGCGCACCGGGCTTCCGCGAACACTCTCTCCAGGGCTCACTGTGCGTTTGTCGATTGCGAAATTCTGGCCGCTGCTGCAAGCCAGCGCTTCAGAAATATCGTCAACTCACCCGGGGGCTGCAACCAGATATCTGCCCAGGTTTCGCGCCGCATGCGACGCATGAGTACGCTCAGATGCACTCCCGGCGCCTCATTGATGGCTCTGAAACCGGCTTCGTCGGTGAGATCGTCCCCCAAATAGGTGGCCGGCGTGCAGGGGCCAACTTCCTGCAAAATCTCCCGTATCGCGCCGCCTTTGTCGCGCCCCGCGCGCAATTCCAGGCCCGACTCGAACTCCAGCAGTGAAAGCCCATCCAACTGCGCCAGCGGCTCAAAGAGGGCTCGTGTCCTCTGCTCGATGCGTCTTGCTCTCGTGGGCGAATAACCGCGCCAGTGCATTACCGCCGCATTCGGTTTGTCTTCAAAGTGGCCGCCCAGGGCATCGCGGCCCAGCTGCGCCCGCAGCTCTTCAAGCTTTCGTTCCGCATCGGGAGAAGTCTTCTCAAGTTCGTAACGGCCGTCGGGATAGAGACGCGCGGCTCCGTGCAGGCCCCAGACTTCAAGCCTCGGCTCGAGGCCGAGCAACGGCGCAATCTCCTCGGGTGGACGGCCGGTAATTACGACCATGCGTGTCCTGCCCTGCTGCTGAATCTGCTCAAGCAAATTGCGCACGCCGGCCCAGGGACGCGCTTTGAAGCGATCGACGCGAAAGTCGGCCAGCGTTCCATCGTAGTCCAGGAGCAGCAATGGTGTCGCCGCGCCCGCAAAGGCACAAAAAAACCTGTCCATCCTGGCTGCTGCTTCAAAAATCAATGTCTGCTCTCTATGCCAGTCTACGATGTGCAGTGGTTCGCGGGTCCTCGGCGCCGGGCTCAACGGAGAGATCTTCCACGTCGTCGTAATTCTCCAACCGAAGCTCGCGCAACGCCCCCAGCACGTTGGCCGCCCACCGATAGATGTTGTGTTCCGCCACCTGTCGTCGCATCCGCTGCATGCGCTGCCGGCGTTCGGTGCGGTCCATCTCCAGGCCCCGATGCAGGGTTTCGGCCACGCCCGCAATATCATACGGATTCACCAGCAGCGCATCGCGCAACTCAACGGCAGCGCCGGTGAACTTGCTCAGCACCAGCACCCCATCTTCATCGTCGCGCGCTGCCACGTACTCCTTGGCCACCAGGTTCATGCCGTCGTGCAGCGAGGTCACAAGGCACAAGTCAGCGGCCCGATACCAGCGGTTAACCTCTTCGTGCGTGCACTGTCGCTCGATCAGGACAATTGGTTTCCAGTGTGCCGTCTGATAGCGCAGATTGATGCGCTCCACGGTTTCATCAACCTTCCGAGCCAGTTCTATATAGCTGGGAATGCGCGTCCGGCTGGGCGCGGCAATCTGCACCATCGTCAGCCGTTCCCAGTGCCACGGATGCTTTTCAATCAGTTCTTCGAAAGCGAGCAGCCGTTCCACGATTCCCTTTGTGTAGTCCAGCCGGTCCACTCCCAGGGCAAGCGACTCGGCGCGAACGCCAAACTCCCGCAGCAGTTCCTGCCGCGCCGCTGTCCTATCCTGCGTCTCCCGCTCCGCATCAATCGGTTCGACGCTCCGATGCGGGCCGCCTTCGAAAGCGACACTCACCGGATAGGGCCGCACCGCACTCAGGTGTCCGTGCCGCCGCACAGTCATGTGCTCGCGATCCGTGCGCGCTTCGAGGACCCGATCCACGGTGTCGAGAAAATTGTTGCAATGCAATGGAATGTGGAATCCGATCAGGTCTGCTCCCAGCAAACCGTCAAGCAACTCGACCTGCCATGGACAGATCGCGAAGGCCTCCGGGTTCGGCCATGGGATGTGCCAGAAGATCGCTACGCGCGCGTCCGGCCGAGCCGACTTCAAGAGCCGCGGCAGCAACGCAAAGTGATAGTCCTGCACAAAGACAACCGGTGCGACGCTGCCTTCCATCTCTTCCAGAACTGCGGAAGCGAAGCGCTCATTCACGCGCCGATAGCATTCCCAGTCCCGGGCGCGAAAGATGGGACGGGTGTGCGCGATGTGGCACAGGGGCCACAACCCCTCGTTGGAAAAGCCATCGTAATAGCTCGACTCCTCTTCATCCGAGAGCCACACGCGGCGCAGCGTATAACGCGGATCATCGGGCGGAACGCGAAGACGGTCGAATTCATCAACGGTCGTGGCATCGGCATTTCCGTTGCCGGTGGCGATCCATACTCCGTCGCACGCCCTCAGCACAGGCTCAATGGCGGTGACCAGCCCGCTCGGCGGCACGATGCATATGGTCTCCCGCCCCTGCCGCACGTGCATGTAAGGCTCCCGGTTCGAAACGACGAAGATGCGGCTCGAACCGGAGCGGTCCCGCATATGCACAGCGAGTCTTTCCGCAGTCCACAGATTCTCTCCGGCATCGCGCAGCCGGGCCTCGGTCTCGGCCGCGGCACGTGCCGCAATCAGGTTCTCCGCCATCGTCTCCATCTCACGCGCCAGCGGGGTAAAGATGCCCAGCCCATCGGTGTTTCCGCGCGTCGCATGGTCGTGATGCCCCATTCTCAAATGCCGCAGTCTCTCTGAGACCCGCTTGACCGGCTCCATCAGGAACCAGCGCACCATCAGGAACGTGATGCCGGCAATCAGAATCACCAGCGCTAAAATTCGCCAGAAACTCCGCCGCCATAAGTCATTGCCCTGGCTGCGAATAAATCCTGCATCGGACACCAGCACCAGTGCGCCGAGCAGGCGATTGCCTTCGTGGAGCGGAAGCACCTCTTGCAGCCACTGCATGTCGCCTGAATGGGCAAACGCAGAAATATCCGCCCCCTTACGGAGCGACTTCTGAATCGGGGCCGGCGCCAGCGATTGCAACAGCGCAGGGGGACCCGAGGAGGCCAACATTTCCCCATGAGGGTCGTAAACCGCCAGGCCAAGTACTCCGGCTCGCTCCTTAGAGTGTTGAACCAGGTCAACCAGAGGCGCCATGTATCCTGCAGCGATGACGCGTTCGAAATCCGGTCGAATGCTCGAGCCCAGCCACATCGAACGCCGCTCAAGATCCTCACGCAGAAGGTGCTTATGTGCCAGCACTTCAAAATAGGTTGAGGCAACGGAGACCAGCGTTACGCACACCACGAGAGCGAGTGTCAGCCGCAAGCGAAATGAATGCATAAGGCCCCCTCCGCTCTCATTAATAGATACATGATACGCTCCGCACTTTTCTACTTAGATGCAGCTAAACGAGGCCTCGGAGAGGCCTTTTGGGAAACGGAGCCGCTTATTTTTCAGAGGTATACAAAAAAACGCTCCGCGCGAGAGTGATTCCATCCCCTGCGCCTTTTGATTCACAAGTTATTCGGATGAGTGGCCGCATCAGGCTGGCAATCGCCGCCCCATGCGCTATTCTGTCCAAAGCGGTGACCTCTGCATCTGCGTCACTCAGACCGGTAAACTGATGGCGATAGAAACGATCGACAGACCCGCCAAGGAAATCGTCCTCACCGTGCAGGACTATTCCCTGTTTGCTTATCGTGCCTTCACGAATCTTTTTCGGCCGCCTATCTACTGGTCTGATTTTCTCATTCAAGCCGACATCATCGGTGTCGGCTCCATCGCCATCGTACTTCTTGCCGGGTTCTTCACCGGTGGAGTGCTGGCGTTGCAATCTGCCGCCACCCTCTCCGCTTTTGGCGCCACCGCCGTCACTGGCCGGTTCGTCAGCATGTCCATGATTCGCGAACTCGGCCCCGTCCTCACGGGCATCATGGTTTCCGGACGCAATGCCTCTTCCATGGCCAGCGAACTTGGCTCGATGGTCGTTACCGAACAAATTGACGCCATGCGCGCCCTCGGTGTTGACCCGTTGCGCAAACTGGTGACGCCGCGCATCTTTTCCTGCATCACCATGCTCTTCTTTCTCACCATTGTCGCCAACTTCTTCGGAATACTCGGGGGCGCTGCTGTAACCGTTTTTATGAATCACCAGAACGGGACGCAGTATTTTTCAATGGCCTATGAGTACCTTCATTTTCCCGACATTCTGCAGGGCCTCGTCAAGCCGCTCTTTTTCGGCTATATCATCGCTTCCATCGGCTGCTTCTACGGCATGAAAACCACGGGAGGAACTGAAGGCGTCGGTCGCTCCACTATTTCGGCCGTGGTGACCTCGTCGGTTCTTATTATCTTCGTCGATTTTCTCATCAGCCAGGTCATGATTGCGTTATTCGGATGAATGCGACTACCCAATCCCCACCGCAAGCCCAGGTTGCGGCAACAGACGCAACACCGGCTCTCGTCTTTCGCAATGTCTCCATCTCCTTTGCCGGGCCGCCGGTGCTCGAGAATGTGAGCTTTTCAGTCGCACCCCGCGAAACCCGCATCCTGCTGGGTCCCACTGGCGTAGGAAAAAGCGTTCTGCTCAAGCTGGCAAACGGCCTGTTATGTCCCGATGAAGGAAGCGTTCTTCTCTTTGGCGAAGACCTTTCCAGCATGAGCGAGCAGGAGCTCTTCCCTCTTCGCACGCGCACCGGAATGGTATTCCAGGAAGGTGCTCTCTTCGATTCGCTCACTGTGCGAGACAACATCGCATACCTGTTAGTCCAGGAGGGCGTCAATGACGAGGAGATCGACCGGCGGGTGCGCGAGGCATTGCGCTTTGTGGGCCTCGAGGAGACTTTCAGCCTTTTCCCTGGAAGTCTCTCCGGCGGAATGCGCCGACGCGTTGCCATCGCCCGTGCTCTCATCCATCACCCTCAATTGCTGCTCTATGACTCACCCACCGGCGGCCTGGATCCGGTGACGTCCACCACCATCATCGAATTGATCGTCAAAGAGCGCGACGTCAACCGCACTCCCTCCCTGCTTGTTACGCACCGGCTGCAAGACGCCTTCACCATGACCTCGCACCGTTTCGACCCGGCCGAAGGCCGTATGGTCCCGCTGCCCATTGGTCAAACGGATCGCAATACTACTTTTCTGATGCTCTCTGAGGGCCGCCTGATCTTCGACGGAACGCTGCGCGAACTGGTGCACAGCACGGACCCTTTCGTGCGCGAGTTTCTGGAGTAGAGCGGCTCCACGTCTCCTGAATTCCGCATCTAATCTATCTCCGGCCGCCTTACTCGCAGGTACCACCTACCGACGCGGATCAAATATCCTCGGATCATGTGACAATATTTGGAATCGAGATGAGCTTGGGACGACTGCAAAAATTCATCTGGCTGGCGCTGCTCCTTGCGCTGCCATGGCAAAGGCAAGCGGCCGCCTACTCTCTGCTGACCCACGAACAACTCATCGACCTGACATGGAAGGACTCCATCGTTCCCCTTCTGCTGAGCCACTATCCGAACCTGACGGCTGCCGAACTCGACAGGGCTCGCTCGTATGCGTACGGCGGTTGCGTGATCCAGGACATGGGCTACTATCCATTCGGTGACATGATCTATTCAAACCTGACCCACTACGTGCGCTCCGGCGATTTTGTGGTGAATCTTTTTCGCAACGCGCAAAACGCGAATGAGCTCGCCTTCGCCGTCGGCGCGCTCTCTCACTACGTGGGCGACTCGATCGGCCACTCCCAGGCCACCAACGTTGCGGTGCCTATCCAATTTCCCAAGCTGCGCAAAAAATACGGCCCGGCTGTGAGCTATGCCGAGGGTAAACATCAGCATGTGCAAACGGAGTTCGCTTTCGACATCGAGGAGATTTCCCACCATCGGATGGCGCCACTCCCGTATCTTCGCCATATCGGACTTCGGGTGCCGGTGCGCCAACTTGCGCTGGCCTACTACCAGACCTATGGCATCACCGAGAAGTTCTCCGGCGGCCGTGACCGGCTCCTCAACGTTCCCGACTACCGGTTCGCGACCCGCACCTTCATCCCGCGCATCGCATATGCCGTCACTCTGCTGCATCGCCACGACGAACCCGCCGACTCAAATTCTCCCGATGCGCTGGAGCTTGAAAGCGAAGTCGCCGCCGTATCGGCTCAAGACGACTGGCAGCACTATCGCCGCAAGGCGGGAATTGGAACTTATGCGCTGGCCGGCCTGATCTTCATCATCCCCAAGATAGGCCCGCTAAAACTGGTCGCCGTCAAGGGGCCAACCCAAGCCACAAAAGAGGATTACGTTCACAGCGTGATTCTTTCCACTGCCGTTCTTCGACGGATTCTCACGCATTTTACGCCGCCCTCCTCTACGCACTCACTGGCTCCAAACACCAACGCGAGCGACGATCACGCGGCGCATTCGCCAGTGCAGGTTCGGCCGGGAGACTCGGCCGCTGCCGCGCAAGATTTGTTGCAATCCCGAGACCCGCGGCATCCCCTTCCTGATCGCGACCTCGACACCGGCCGCGTGGTGCAACCTGGCGGATATTCGCTGACTGACTCGACATATGCTGATCTTCTCCACCGCCTCACCCGCCACCCAGAGCAGCCGATTCCTCCCGGCATCAAGGAAAATATTCTGGCCTACTATGCGAATCCAGGTCTGCCCTTCACGACCAAGAAGAATTCCACAAAGTGGGCTCAGGTGCTGGAGGATCTTGAAACTCTGCAAACCGTACCCACCAGCACCGAGCCTCAGCCTTTTCCGACCTACGGAGACGACGCGCCGGCCAGCAAGTAGCTTGGCATATTGTTTTTGCCAATGGTTCGAGTGTCCTGAGTCTGAAATACGCAACACAAAACAGGCTGTCATTCTGAGCGAACGGGGCCCCGAACGTCTTTCAGTTCGGGGGTGGTGAGTCGAAGAATCTGCGGTTGCTCCGATGAACTTCAGACTCACCACACTAGAACCTGTCTCATAAATGGCTTTGTAAAAGGGCACGACTTTAGTCGTGCCGCAAACGTCGCGTAATTCGCTGGGCTTTAGCCCCTGAGGGACGCCTTTCGCGGTGCTAGACCATTTATGAGACAGCTTCTAGTGAACACTGCGCGTTTGCGCAGCGGCCTTCGCAAATCGACGTGCATACACGAAGAGATTCAATGCGCAAACGGAAACACCCGCACACGTCACGACCCAGCCGGGAAAATCGGGATACACGATCGCGTCCAGATAGTGCACCAGAAAACTGCCGTGATAGGCTGCGGCGGCCCCAGTCCTCGATTCAAAGTACTCTTCCGCCAGCGTAAGCGGGCATGACCAGGGGCCAACTTCTACCGCGATCCCCCACAGTAATGCCAGAATATGCACCGTACTCCATACGGGTCGCCCGCGCGTCCACAATGCACCGAAGATAACCAGCGCTAGCCATGCCGGATGGATCGCTAAAACGAGCGCCGCAAACAAGGCCATGATGCGCGCATCCTCGCCCCATCCTATCGCGCTCCTGCACTACTACGGCAATTGCAATCGTCCATCTAATTGGGGGGCAGTAGCCTGCGGACTTCAAAGCGTTCAGTCGGCTATCCGGAAGCACGCAGTCAAGTGGCTTTTTTCTCAAGAAAAAGCCGCCCTGCACAGCGCTCAAAAGTCGACGTGTATTTCGAAAGTCCGCTGGCTGACGTAATCTCCCATCTGCTAGCCTTGCAGTTTCGAGTTCCTCAAAGAACAGCAGGTGCCATCATGGCTTTCAAATTTCAAGGCTTCGACTTTCTCCATCTCGATTCCAGCTTCTCTGAAGACGAGCTTCTGGTTCGCCGCACCGCGCGTGACTTCGTCGAAGACAACATCATCCCGATCATCGAGCAATGCTTCCGCACTGAACGCTTTCCCCGCGAGCTTGTCCCCACGATGGGTGAGCTTGGTTTCTTCGGAGCCAATCTTGAAGGCTATGGTTGCGCCGGCATGTCCAACGTCGAATACGGATTAGTGATGCAGGAACTCGAACGCGGCGACTCCGGCCTGCGCAGCTTCGTCAGCGTGCAATCGGCGCTGGTCATGTACCCCATCTACACTTTCGGCTCCGATGAGCAGAAAAACACCTGGCTGCCGGCGCTCGCAACCGGCGAAAAACTCGGCTGCTTCGGCCTCACCGAGCCCGGCTTCGGATCAAATCCCGGAGGAATGACCACCACCGCCCGTAAATCCGGCGACGAATACATCCTCAACGGCGAAAAGATGTGGATCACCTCGGGCAACATTGCCGATGTGGCCGTGATCTGGGCCAAGGTTGAAGACGAAGACAATTGTGTGCGCGGTTTCCTCGTGGAAACAAACCGCCCCGGGTTTTCCGCCTTCGAGGTGCACGGCAAGTGGAGCTTGCGCGCCTCCATCACCAGCGGCCTTTCGCTGCAGGATGTCCATGTGCCCGGCGCCAACCTGCTTCCCGGCAGCGGCGGCCTCAAAAGCCCGCTCATGTGCCTGAACCAGGCGCGATACGGCATCAGCTGGGGCGCCATCGGAGCAGCCATGTCCTGCTACGACACGGCCCTGCAATACGCCAAGGCCCGCAAGCAGTTCCACGGAGAGCCCATTGCGAGTCATCAGCTCATCCAGGAAAAGCTCGTCTGGATGGCGAGCGAAATCTCCAAGGCACAGCTACTCTCGCTCCAGGTCGGCCGGCTCAAGGATGCCGGCACGGTGGGGCACCAGCATATTTCCATGGCCAAGCGTAACAACGTGTGGATGGCGCTTGAGACAGCCCGGATGGCGCGGGACATCCTCGGTGCTAATGGCATCACCGACGACTATCCCATCATGCGCCACATGATGAACCTCGAGTCAGTAAAGACCTATGAGGGCACGCATGACATTCACGCGCTTATCCTCGGCCAGCACCTCACCGGGATTGCAGCTTATTGACGCTGATTGTAAACCGAGGCCTACCCCTGGTGTTGTTCGTGATGTTCGTGGTGTTCGTGGTGCTCGTGATGCTCTTCCTGGTGACACGCAACTGCCATTTCCGCGGGCGCGGAATGTGCTTCCTCGGCCGGCTTGGGAACTGAAATGAATGGCTCCAGGCATTCCAGCAGCTTATCGAGCATTTCGCCCCGAGTGAGCAGTTGTTCAATCTTCACGCGAATTTCAGCTCTTTCTTCAGTCGCCTGTTCGAAAGCGCTATTGTAGCCATTAGTGGGCATTTGACCTCTCCTTGGGGGAGATACTACCACGCGTTAAATATGGATTAGGACAGGCGCGACTAAGTTAGTTGTGAATAAATGGCTTAAATATCTAAAATTCATTAAATCTATGCTTGAATCCTCACCCGAAGCGGGTAACAGGTAACTTGCACTGTGGACTTGCCGTGCCCGCGACTCGACGAGGTAACATGACAACTTAGTCTCATGAGTAACTATATATGCGCGTATTCGTAACTAACATTTGACTACAACAGATGACTGACGCCCGGCCGCCAAAAATTGCCCACGTTCAAAACGCGCCGGTCTACTTAGTCGATTCCCTACGCCTCCGCGAGCATCCGCAACACCGAAGGTTCGGTCAACGCGGCCATCAGCGCCGCGACATCGCCGATATCTTTTCCCAAAACCGAAGGTACGAGTGCGCATGCTGCTGCGGCTTGCGGTAATGCCTCTTCAGCGATCACTCTGCGCGCCGGCCCCAGAATGCGTTCTCCCAGCGCAACGCCCAGCGAACCGAAAACGATCACCTGCGGATTCAACGCGTCAATCAGCAGCGCAAGCCCCCGTCCCATCCACTTCCCTGCGACGGTCGCAACCTGCAGTGCATCTGGATCGTCCTGCAGCATTGCGTCGACCAGCGTTCGGATCGGCGTTTCGGAGTTCCACCGTGCGGGAAACATCTGCGCGGCCAGCTCCACCAGCCCCGCGCCCGATGCGAACGACTCCCATGATCCCCTCTTTCCAAACCCCAGCGGACCATCTTCCGCAAGGCGCCAGTGGCCGATTTCCCCCGCTGTATCGCTCGCTCCGCGGAGGATCTGCCCATTGACGATGAATCCTCCCCCCACGCCCGTCCCGAAGGTAAGAAAAATCAGGTGTCTGAGGTTGGGCCGGGTCTTGCCCACTCCGAAATGAAACTCGGCGAGCGCTCCTGCATTGCCGTCATGTTCGACCACCACCGGTATCCCTGGAAAAACCTCCATGAGCCGCGCTTTCAGCGGCACGTCATGCCATCCGGGCAAATGCGGAGGGTTGAGCAGAAACCCTTCCTCAATCCGGAGCGGTCCGCCGACCGACACGCTGATGGCCCCGACAGTCCGGCCCGCGCTTTGCGCCGCGTCTATCAGTTTTCTGCAATGTTCGACGATTGCGGGGAATGTCGCAGCAAACGGCTCGACTGCTCGCGTCGGAATCTCAATTCGCTCGAGGATTGTGCCATCCAGCGTGCCTTCCACGCACGCCGTCTTGGTGCCGCCAATATCAAGACCGAGAATAGTGCGCCGGCCCGATTGCATACCATTCATCAATGTGCTCACAATTTTCCGGCGCCCAAACGTTCTCCAGCGGTCCGCCGGAATTCTACCATTCATGGACGGCCCAACGAGGTTTAAACCGTGGATGGCCCGATGACACCGCCCCCCCTTGCCCCAACGCAACGCTCGACAACCCCGGCGCAATGCGGCATAGTCGATGCCATGCCCAGGCTGATTGATTTTGTTTGCATCTTCTCGCTTTCCAGCATTTTCGTCCTCACAGCAGCCGCGCAAACTCCGGCATCTGCGCCCATCGTGCTCCACGCAGCGCGGTTGCTGCAAGTCGACAGCGGAGCCATGCTTCAGCCCGGCGAGATTCTTATCGTGGGCGAACGCATTCGTGCCGTGGGCTCGTCGGTCGAGCATCCGCAAGGCGCGAAGATCATCGACCTCGGCGACGACACACTGCTTCCCGGCCTCATCGACGCGCATGTGCACCTCTTTCTGCATCCCGGCGCCGAGGACCTGCAGACCGTGGAGGAGTCGGTCCCGTGGCGCGTCATCCTGGCCGAACAAGCCGCAAAAGCTGACCTGATGGCCGGCTTCACCGCCGAACGCGACATGGGCACGGAAGGCGCAGGTTCTGCCAGCACCGCGGTGCGCGACGCCATTGATCAGGGCGTGATTCCCGGACCTCGGATGCGCGTCTGTGCCAACGCCATCGACATCCTGGGCGGTCACGAGGATGCCAACCGCTTCAATCCCGCGCAGAACGTCCTCTCCAATGCCGACCGCGCCAACGACGCCGAGCAAATCGTCGAAACGATGCGCGAGCAGCACAAGGAGGGCGCTGACTTCGTCAAGATATACGAGACCGGTCCCGATCGCATGATCGACGGCGTGCTGCACACGCCCTACCAATACACCGAAGCGCAACTGGCCGCAGCCGTCGAGGAAGCGAAGCGCCTCGGCACCAACATCGGTGTTCACGCCATGGGCGAGCCGGGCACGCTCTTTGCCGCCGAGGCGGGCGTGGCCTCCATCGACCACGGCACACAGCTCAGCGACGAAACCATGCGCCTGATGAAGGAGAAAGGCATCTTCGCCGTGCCCACTTTCACCATCTTCGACTACTTCGCGCACCACCGCGATTCGCAGGACCAGGCAGCCGCTGAGTCAGAGATGCTCGACTATAAAATCAGCGAGTTCAAAAAACAGATCGCTGCGGGAATCCCGTTTGCCGTCGGTTCCGATGTTGGCCCGTTCCAGCACGGAACCCAGGCGCGCGAACTCACGCTCATGGTCCAATACGGCATGAAACCGTTGGCTGTGCTGAAATCCGACATGATCAACGGCGCAAAGCTGCTGCGCTGGCAAGGCCAGATCGGCGAACTCAAGCCCGGCTATTACGCCGACATTGTCGCCGTCCCCGGCAACCCACTCGACGATATCAGCGTGGTCGAACACGTGAAATTTGTGATGAAAAACGGCGAGGTGGTGCGGCAATAGAGTCAGCATCTGCTCTAGGTCTTCGTGCATTCGTTGCCCTTCCTCGGCAAACTATTCTTGGCGCGCTTTCATCGTAAAAGGAATGAATAGTTCGCGGGCACGCCGCTTCGGAATCTGGCTACTAACCGCCATCGGGATCTTGGCCTTTCAACCAAATGCCACGACAGAGCCTATCCCCGTGCGCTACCTGGAAGGAACCGTGCACGGTTTCCTCGCGGTCCGGTCTGAGAAAGGCCGGATCATCGCATCGGGAGACTTCATTCAGTCAGTACGTGGAGACCAGGTCGTAACGCGAGTGATCTTTCATTTCAGAGACGGCTCAATCGACGACGAAACGACCGTTTTCTCTCAACAGGGCAACTTCCGCTTTATCTCCGACCACCACATACAGAAAGGCCCTTCCTTCCCTCATCCAATCGATCTTTCCATCGATTCCCGCAAAAACGAGGTCACCGTGCGCTCGACGGGAAAGGATGGCAAGGATGAGGTCACAACCGACCATCTCGACCTGCCCGCTGACTTGGTCAATGGGATGGTTCTCCTGATCATCAAAAACATCCGCCCCGCTACTCCCGAAACAACGGTGTCAATGCTGGTGGCCGCTCCCAAACCACGGATCGTAAAACTGCAGATTACTCCTCAAGGCAAGCAGCCCTTTTCTCTCGCCGGCTCCCCTCGAAGCGCGCTCGATTACGAGATCAAAATCGAACTCGGCGGTGTCGCCGGCAAGGTGGCGCCGCTGATCGGGAAACAGCCGCCGAATATTCACGTCTGGATCATTGAAGGAGAAGTCCCGACATTCATCAGGGAACGAGGTCCGTTCTTTCCGGAAGGACCAATCTGGACCGTCGAATTGACCAGCCCGATTTGGCCCAATGCGAAAGGCTCCGGCCTTTAGGCATTTGAACCAAAGTAGCGATGCTGCGGGAACAGACGGGGCCTACTTGATTGCCGACGCGGCAGCCTGTTGCGCCCGCCGCGCGTGGAGTTTCTCGAGCGCCTGCCGGAAACGCTTGTGCTTCTCCGGCTCGAGCGACTCCTCGACCGCCTTGCGATAGCCGCCGAGATAGATCGAATACAGGATTGCCAGCGAGCAGCCGATTCCCCAAAGGAATCCGATGCACAGGCCAAATACAACCGCCGGGCCAAAGTCCGTCATTGTGCTCGCCTCTTTTGGCGTTTGCCTACACCGCCACCGTAAAGCTGTCCTCGCTGCGCGTCACGGCGTGGTAGAGCGTGTCGCGCTCCACAGGCACCCGCCCGGCCTCGGTGATCAGGCGGCACAGTTCCTTGCGTGTCATTCCCTGCGGTGTCGTCGCGCCGGCATCGTGGTAAATCTTCTCCTCGATGACCGTGCCGTCCAGATCATCGGCGCCAAAACGCAGCGCAATCTGCGCGATCTTCGGCGTCATCATCTGCCAGTACGCCTTGATGTGCGGAAAATTATCAAGCAGCAGCCGGCCCACCGCGATCTGGCGAATGTCGGTCAGCCCAGTGGTCACCGGCAAATGATCGAGCGGCGTGTTTTCAGGATGAAAGGCCAGCGGAATGAAGGTCTGAAATCCGCCCGTCTCGTCCTGCAGCGCACGCAGCTTCAGCAGGTGATCCACGCGGTCCTCGTCGTTCTCAATGTGGCCGTACAACATGGTCGCGTTGGATTTGAATCCCAGCTTGTGCGCCAGCCGCGCTGTTTCGAGCCATTCGTCGCCATCGATCTTGTGGTCGCAGATAATCGACCGCACTCGGGCGGCGAAAATCTCTGCGCCTCCGCCTGGCATCGAGTCCACGCCAGCCTCGCGCAGTTTTACCAGCGTCTGCTCAATGGTCAGCTTCGCCCGCCGCGCCAGGTAGGCCACTTCCACCATCGTGAACGCTTTGATGTGAACCTTGGGGAAGCGCACCTTGAGACCGCGAACCAGGTCGAGGAAATACTCAAGCGGCAGATCCGGATGCAGGCCACCGACGATGTGAAACTCCGTAACCGCCTCGGAGTAGCCGGACGCCGCCGTCTCCCACGCCTCTTCGAGAGCCATGGTGTAGCCCAGCGGGTCGCCCTTTTTGCGACCGAAGGCGCACAGCTTGCAGGCGGCCACGCACACATTGGTCGGATTGATGTGGCGATTGACGTTGAAGTAGGTCACGTCACCATGCATCCGTTCGCGCACATGGTTTGCCAGCCATCCCACCGCCAGCACGTCCGGCGAACCATAAAGCGCCAGCCCATCGTTGAAATCGAGCCGCTCGCCTGCCATCACTTTCCGAGCAATCGGCTCAAGCCGCGGGTCGTAGCTACGGAAAGAGCGGGTTTGACTGGAATCTGCCGACTCAGCCTTCATCTCTCCATGATACCGAAATTCCTTGAAGCGCATCACCTCAAGCCGAGTTCCGGGCCAGCCGCGCGGGGTTCCACCAGCACGCCCTGGTCGAGTGACGCCGCCAGCAGCCGTCCTCGCGAGGCGCGCACTGCTGAGAGCCGATAACCGGTCTCCCACCATTTCCAGTCCAGCGTCTTCGCATCGATGGCATAGACAAAATCGCTGCCCCGGGAGCTGACCAGCACCTTATCAAGTTCAGAATCGAAGTAAAGATCATCCACATCCGTAAGCGGCAACCGATGCACCCACATCCAGGTTTTGCCGTTGTCGCGGGTGAAGTAGACACCCTCGCGCGCACCCAGCCACAGCGTGCCGTCGGGCGAAAACGCGACGCGGTGAATGCGGGTCAGCACGGTAGGAATTGCCAGCGGCCACCAGCTCTGCCCGCCGTCCTTCGATAGAACCACGCCGTCCGTACGCGCCGCGGCCATCAGTGAACCATGCGCCGCCACGGAGAGATACCCGGCTACGCCCATCACCGGGCCGCCTTGCCACGTGCCTCCCTTGTCCCTGCTGGTAAAGACTCCCCCTGCAGTTGAAGCCAGCCACGCATCACCCGAGAGATCTAACGCAAATACGCGCCCATCCATCTCGTGCGGCTGCTCTTTGACGCGCTTCTCGACGTTCACGTGCGTACCGCGCACCGTCTCATGGGCCGTCTTCACCAGGGTATTGGCGATCGTTTCTCTCGGCTTCCAATCGGAAGCGCCCGGTTCCAGCGCAAAGATGCCGTCGTTTGTACCCGCCACGATTGTGCCTTCCGGCGCCTGCGCCAGGACAAATACGTCGCGCCCATCCAGGCCATCGGCGATCTGCTTCCACTGCGTCCCGCTGTCTGCCGAAAAAAACACGCTGCCGTACGACTTGTCATTGACCACTCCGGCAAAAAGGCGCGACGCATCCTCGTGGTCCACGAGAAGAGCCTCCACCTTGCGCTCCGAAAATCCCTTGTTCATCGGGACAAAGTTGGCCGCGGCGTCGGTGCTCAGCAGCACCCCGCCGCGGTCGGTAGCCAGCAACACGCGTTCAGGATTCGCGGGATCGACATACACATCATTCACGATTACTTCCGGTCCCGTCATCCGCTGAAAAGTCCTGCCCGCATTTACGGTTTTATAGAGTCCCTCCGTGGTTCCGGCATAGACCACGTCGCGCTGCGTCGGATCCTGCCGCAGAACGCGCGTCCTGCGCGCTGTGGAAGGGATGCCCTGAATCTTGCGGAACACGTCGCCCGCGTTCGCGCTCTTGTAGATTCCGCTGCACGCACTGGCGTACACGACGTGCGGCTTTTCAGGATCGATGATGATTGAAAACACGTCCGAGTCGTCAATCAGGCCTTTTTTGATGCTGTGCCAGGTCTTTCCCCCATCGGTGGTCTTCCACGGCAAATGCCACGTGCCGGCATACACAATGTCCGGATTGGCAGGATCGACCGCAAGTGACTCGACCTCATGAATCTCGCGACTGCCGGACGGGCTGATCTGGGTCCAATTGGCGCCGTCATCATTGCTGTGAAACACGCCTTCAAGGGTACCCGCAAGCAGAATTGCGGGATCGGACGGCGCCTGCACAAAAGCCCGGATCGATTGCCCGCTGAGCCCTGTGGATTCCGTCCAGTTCCGCCCGCCATCATGGCTCACCCAGAGCCCGCCTCCGGATCGGCCGAGCGCCCATGCCGCTGCGTACACCACAGCAGGATTCGCCGGATCCACAATGATGTGATCGACAACCAGATCGTCTGACGTGCCCAGGCTTGACAGCCCATGCCAGCTCAACCCGCTGTCGGTCGACTCGTAGATCCGGCTATTGGTTGTGCCGAGGTAGAGATGATCAGGATGCCCCGGAACGGCAGCGAAGGCACGCGCGTCTCCGCCGTCAGGCCCAATCGCGGTCCAGGATGACTGTGCCCAAAGGGCAGCTGCGCTGCCTAGAAGAAAAACTGAAATGGCCTGCGCAAATGCTCCGCGCACCCACAGTGAGCCGACACACTTGCGCTGATGACCCATCAATCGACGTGCTCCCCGGTCTTATATAGAAGGATAAAAAAAATCGCCGTTAAAGGGAAGAGGCTGACCAGCATGCCGGTCAGCCTCCAGAATTGCAAAGGACAAATCTCTTGCCGTCGCAGGACCTCTTGCCCGGGCCGAGGCCCATGCAGCGAGCGCTAACCGGCAGGATTCCTTCAGCGGCCCTTCAAGCCTGCTCCCCTTCAGGAGCAGGCTTGCCGGACTGCTATTGCTGGGCCGCTGGATGCGCCCTGTGGTGATGCCGTTCCGCCAGGGGCTTGCGCTCCTGCGGCTTTACCGTGGACTCATCCACCGGAGTGGTTCCCTGCACGTCTGCCGAGAAGTTCGCACCCGAGGGAACCAGGTAGGTTTCCGCTTTTTGTGCGTCTTCCGTCCCGGTCGCCGGCGTAATGCGGGAGGGATCGATGCCCTTATCCGTTACCAGGTATGCCTTGGCGTTCACAGCACGCTGCGCGGCGAAGTCCTCCACTTTGGCACGCTTGTGATGGGCTGCGTACTTCTCTTCCCTCTCTTGCTTCGCCTTCTCCTTGGCATCCGATTCGCCAACCACCACGACCTTGGCATCCGGTTGCTTTTGCAGGTCGAGTGCCACATCGTCAAGGCAAGCCTTGGCTTCGTTGTCCACGCGCGTGGGACGCTGCTTGTCCGTCTCGAAGTTCATCGAGCAAAGAGCCTGGGCATGCGGTTGCGGCGGCGGTGGCGGAGCTTCGATGGTCACCGTTGTGGTCGCAGTCGCAGAGTGTGATTTGTCATCCGAGACCTTGCAGGTGATATCGACCGGGCCAGTGGGAGCGCCTGCCGAAGAGAACGTGGCAGTCGTTCCGCTGCCGCTGACCGTGCCCGATGGCGCCGAATACTCGTAGGTGAGCGGACGGTTCTGCGGGCTCACGCCGGAAGCGGTAATCGTGCTCGTGTCGCCCGGCTTGATGGTGGTCGGACTGGCCGAGCAGCTAATCGTGGGCGGCTCAAATTCCTTCACCGTATACGTGGTGGAGCCGTCTGCGGACTCCCAGGGCTTCAACCCTTCCTTTCCGGGCTTTCCTTCTTTCACTCCGCACTTCACCGTGTAGGTTCCGGGCGCCAGTGAAGACGTGTCGACTTTGGCCGTGGTGTCGCTGCCTGTTACGCCGTCACCTGACCATGTGTAGATCACATGCATCTTGGGATTGAGCATGCCGGCAGTTGCCGTTACCGTGACCGGCTCGCCCGGGAACACAGAAGTCGGATTGGCTGCGCAAGACACAGTCACCGGCGGAGGCGGCGCAAGGGTGCCTACGTGGAACACCACACCGGCGCTCAGACGGGCGGAGTTGATGTTGGCGCGACCACCGAAGTCGCCTGGCCCGAAATCGGCGTGCATGTATTCGTAGTCAGCCTGGAACACACGGATGGCCAGGCGGTGATTAAACCATGGCGTCTCATAATCCACGCCGCCGCCCACCGTCAAATCCGGGCCCCACATGAAAGGATTGTGATCGGGCCCATCGACGCGAGCCGCGCCTAAAAGACCGTGCACAAACGGGGTAAGGTCTTCGGTGGGAAAGCGGAAGATGATGCCCCCCGCAAGCGTCGTGAACCCATCGTCGTTTCCTTTCGTTCCGACGTTGCTCCCGTTGGGATTGCCGGTGCCGTACTGATGCAATCCAAATTCGGCTTGGGCGCCCACGTATTTATTGAAGAAATACGCTCCGCTGAAGAGGCCGCCCACGTTGACTGAGTTGTAGTTGAAGGGAATTGTTGTGCCGTTCGGCTGCGGGACTTGCACTGTGTCTTTGGGTGCCAGGTAGCTATAACCTGCAAAGATGTCCCACCTCGAGGGAGATTCTGCCGAAGGTCCGGTTGCGGCTGGCTTCGCCGAATTCTGTGCCGAGAGTGCAATGGGCAAGGTCGCGACACATGCCAACGTCATAATCCGGCTCAAGAACTTCAAAGTTTGCAAGTGCATTTTTATCCTCCACAATTCAACTCATGCTGCTTCAGTCTGGGGGAAACGGCCTTTTTCCTGGCATCGCTCCCAGTTCGAATGTTTTGCTTCCAGTGATGATTACGAGACGAGCAGGCGATCGAACACTTTCAAACGTACCATAGGAAGAACTCGGCAGAGCGCACTTTTTAAATGAGTTGCCCCTCCGATACCTCCCAGCAAATACGAAGAATTGGATCGTGCCTCGTGGCTTTCCCGATGGGTCGTCGCTCAAAAGGATTGTCTTGTTTCGCTCTCGATCACAGGAGCAGACTGCGCGGACTCGCACCGATTCCCCTCATGTAGAAGCGTGCTTGGATAAATGAGTTGCTCCGGCAAGTGAAGGAAAGGTTGGAACTTGCGCCTCAGGGAAGTGAGACTCTCGCCGAGCGAAAAATCCCGGCTCTCACGAAAATCCTTGTTTCAATCAGAACGATGATTCCAGCCGTATTGCTGTCTGCAATTTTGCCGAAAACGAATCGGCCGATTGCCGGCCAGGCCCCTGTCCGAGCGGACAGGGGCTGGCTGGCTTCTTTCGGTCTTGCACATCTGGCGCATGTGCGACAGATGCTTGATCAACTTTCTGCTACTGCGACTTCTTGTGATGATGCCGTTCACCAAGAGCCTTGCGCTCCTGCGCCTTCACCGTCGACTCATCTACAGGAGTGGTTCCCTGTACGTCCGATGAGAAGTTGGCGCCGGAAGGCACGAGGTAGTCTTCTACCTTCTGGCCGTCTTCTGTGCCAGTGGCCACGCTGACGCGGGAAGGATCGATGCCCTTCTCCTTGACCAGGTAGTCCTTGGCATTTACTGCGCGCTGCGCGGCAGAGTCCTCAACCTTTGCCCGCTTGTGCTTGGCTGCAAACTTCTCCTGCTTCTCGGTCTTCGCCTTCTCTTTCGCATCCGAATTGCCAACGATAACTACCTTCGCATCGGGTTGCTTCTGGAGGTCAAGAGCGACTTCGTCCAGGCAGGCTTTGCCTTCATTGTTCACGCGGTCCGGACGATGCTTGTCCATATCGAAGCTCAATGAACAGAGCGCCTCGGCATGGGGAACGGGCGGCGGCGGCGGCGCGACAATTGTCACGCTCGTATCGGCGCTCGCATTGTGCCCCTTGTCGTCGGCAACTTTGCAGGTGATGCTGACCGGACCTGTCGGCGCACCGGTCGATGAAAAGGTAGCCGTTGTTCCTGTTCCATCCACCGAGCCCGCGGCTGCTGAGTAGCTGTAGGTCAGCGGACGGTTCTGAGGACTGGAACCCGTCGCCGTAATCGCGCTCGTGTCCCCGGGCTTGATAGTGCTGGGGCTGGCTGAGCAGCTAATGGTCGGCGGTTCGAATTCCTTGACGGTGATGCTGGTCGAGCACTCCGCAGTTTGGCCGGGCTTCAATCCTTCTTTGCCCTTCTTGCCTTCCTTCACTTCAACCTTGACGGTAGCCGTCCCGGTAGTCAGCGCAGAGGTGTTCACTGTCGCGGTTGCGCCGTTGCCGGTCACGCCATCTCCGCTCCAGTTGTAGATCAGGTTGTTGTTCTTCTTGGTGCTCACCGATCCGGGAGTCGCGGTCACCGTGACCGGCTCTCCGGGGAAAACCGCTGGAGGGGTGGCGTTGCATGCGAGAGTGATTGGCGGAGCCTTCTTGCACCCCATTGGCAAGAAAGCCAGAGCCGTTAGTGGAAGGACCAGACAAACAGACTTCAAAGAACGCAATTGCATTTCGAATTTCCTCCGCAACATACTGACAACCAGGGCGGAAAAGTCCGTTCAAACGAACAGATTCCGGTTAGAGTGAAGAGCGATCCGCTCCGAAACAGGAATACAAAGAACAGCACAGAAACCCAATAGACTGCCATTGGAGGCACTCGGAAGTGCACCGATTTTGATTGATTCCCCCGAATCCCCCAAAAAGAGAAAACGCACACAACAATTTCGTTAACCGGCAATCTTGGCCGGTAACTGGTGGTTCAAAGCTTCACTCATTCTGCATTCAAGGTCTTGAGCAGACTGCGCGGTTCGCGCTGAATCTTCTCCTGGAGCAGCGTAATCGCGTAAATGAGCTGTTCAGGTCGTGGCGGACATCCCGGGACGTATACATCCACGGGGACCACCTGGTTTACTCCCTGAACCACTGCATAGTTATTGAAAACTCCGCCGGAGGTTGCGCAGGCTCCCATTGAAATCACCCATTTTGGCTCCGGCATCTCGTCGTACAGCCGGCGGATGACTGGGGCCATCTTCTGGCATACTCGACCCGCAACAATCATCAAGTCCGATTGGCGGGGAGAAGGTCTGAAGACCTCGGCTCCGAAGCGGGCAATATCAAACCGCGACGCGCCCATCGACATCATCTCGATGGCGCAGCAGGCAAGGCCAAAGGTCATTGGCCAAAGCGAACTCTTGCGTACCCAATTGATGGCGAAGTCCAGCGAAGTGAGAAGCACGCCCTCCGGCTGTTCGAAGCCGTAGTTCACTTCCTTCACTCTGGCGCGGTTGACTGCACTGCTCTCCAGTGCTCCAAAAACGTAACGGTCGCGCTCCTGAACTGGACCCATACAACAACTATAAACCTTTCTGGGCCAACACGGCGGTGCGCTTGTTGTCCAGACGGCCTTTCGGCTCCCCTTCAGCCGCCGCTTGACGAGCAGATTTTTCCGGGCTGCCGGCCAAAAAGAGCCGCATCGTGCGCTATCCTTCAATGTTCACCAAATCATGCCGATCGTCTTCAACGGTCGCTCAGCAGGCGGGGGTCGCTGAACGATGAGAAGGAGCGCGGCGGCCCTGCTGAAAGCAACCAGTAACCCGCGCACGGGCACAAACCCGGCCTTTCGACTCCGGCTTCGGCCGGTGGATGCACTTTTTTGGAGCGGAATCTAAAATGCGCAGTTTCAAGCTCGTGGGACCTGCAATGCTCTTCTTTCCCACCTTTCTATCGGCCCAGCCATCCGTCACAGCCGCCTCCGGGCAAGCCCCCGCAACACAGGCCCAGATCGCCGCCCTGCAGCAGGCAATCCAGACCGCCCAGTCCTCTGCCGACAACGCCTGGATGCTGACCTCTGCGGCCCTCGTTTTGCTGATGACCGGCCCCGGCCTGGCTCTCTTTTACGGTGGCCTTGTGCGCCGCAAAAACATTCTCGGCACCATGATGCAGAGCTTCGCCATGATGGGACTGGTCACCATCCTCTGGGCCATCGCTGGATATTCGCTTGCTTTCGCCCACGGCAATTTCTTCATCGGGGGCTTCGAGCACTTCTTCCTGCGCGGCGTTGGGCTCACCCCCAATCCCGACTATTCGGCCACCATCCCAGAGCAGACTTACATGATCTACCAGCTCATGTTCGCCATCATTACCCCGGCCCTCATCACCGGAGCTTTCGCCGAGCGCATGAAGTTCAGCGCCATGGCAGTTTTTCTCTCCCTCTGGTCGTTGTTTGTCTATAGCCCAATGGCGCACATGGTTTGGGGAGTCGGCGGCTTGCTCAACGCCAGCGGCGGGCGTATCCCCAGTCTGGATTTCGCCGGTGGCACGGTCGTTCACATCACTTCGGGCGTCTCCGCGCTCATCACCGCCATCTACCTCGGCAAACGTCTCGGCTACCCCCACACCAACATGCCGCCCCATTCCATGGTGCTGAGCTTTATCGGCGCCTGTCTTCTGTGGGTGGGCTGGTTCGGATTCAATGCAGGGTCTGCTCTCGGTTCGGGTCCGCTGGCCACAAGCGCCTTCGTCAATACTCACTTCGCCGCCGCAGCCGCCGCCTTCGGCTGGACCATCGCCGAGTGGATTCACAACGGCAAGCCCACCGCTCTCGGCGCCATCTCCGGTGCAGTCGCCGGCCTGGTGGCTATCACCCCGGCATCCGGCTTTGTACAGCCGTTCCCTGCAATGCTCATCGGCGTGATCGCGGGCGCATTCTGTTCGTTCATGGTCTTCGAGGTCAAGAGCCGCCTCGGCTACGACGACTCACTCGATGCCTTTGGCGTCCATGGAGCCGGCGGAACCCTCGGCGCCCTGCTCACTGGCCTGTTTGCCACCAACGTCATCAACGCCGCCTTCGGCAAAGGCGTGCCCACTGGCGCCATCGATGGCCATTGGGGCCAGGTGCTCAACCAGGCCGCCGGAGTGGGTATCGCCTGGGGCATCTCCATCGTCGGAACCCTTGTCTTGCTCTTTGTCGTCGACAAGGTGATTGGCTTGCGCGTCTCGCCGGAGCAGGAATCCGAGGGCCTCGATCTCTCCCAACACGGAGAAGAAGGTTACGACCTCAATTCCTGACTTGTTGAAAAGATAAACAGGCTCCGCGCAGAAGTCCGCCCGGCCTGATACGCTGTCAAACGAGGCATTTGCATATGCTCAAAATAGAGGCGGTTCTGCAGCCTTCCAAACTGGACGCGGTCAAGGATGCGCTGCTCGAGGCGGGCATCGAAGGCATGACCATTCTCGAGGCCCGCGGCCATGGCCGCCAGAAAGGCCACACCGAGTTTTACCGTGGGCGCGAGTACACTGTCGACCTACTCCCCAAGGTCAAAATCGAACTGGTCGTCACCGACGATCTCAAGGAAAACGCCATCCAGGCCATCATGGGCGCCGCCCGCACCGGCCGCATTGGCGACGGCAAAATCTTTGTCAGCCGCATCGACGAAGCCATCCGCATCCGCAACGATGAGCGCGGCGAAGCCGCGTTGTAGTCAAGATCCGCTAATGTCCTGTTTCTAAAGTTCGCATCAGAATTGATCTGTCATCCTGAGCGTAGTTTGGCCGGCTTTTCGGCCAAACGAAGTCGAAGGATCTGCGGTTGCTCTTTGCGACTTATGTCACGAACTTTTGAGACACCACACTAATACCTATTACCACTCTGGAACGTTGTCTTATGGGCAATGTGATCAGCTTCTCTCAGTCGCCACTCACGCCCTTCCTGGGGAAATGGGTGCGTGATCCCATCTCGGTCTCCCGCAATAAAGTTGCAAGGAGAACCCTTGGAGACGATGGCTTGAAGAAGCTCTGGGCATGCGGTTCCATGCAGGAGTCCCTGCAATGCCTTGAAGAGGACCCGGCGCTCGCAGAAAAATATCAGGCGCTTCTTCAAATCGGTGGGTTGGGTGGTCAGAGTGACATTGAGATTACGCTTCGCACGATGGTGTGGAACAATTCCGCAACCGGGCCGAATTCAATCAAAACAAGCGTTTCTCAAGTGATCAAAGTCTCTGCGGAGGGCAGAAAAGTCATCGTCGAATCGATCAGCCTTCGCGCTGGAGCGCCAGACAGGCATATCGGCTATGTTCTCCGCATGAGCAAACAATGGCTCCTCGTCAGTGAACGGTATTACGGGGCCCAGGCCCGCCTTCTCCCTCGATCCCCGGTGTTTCGGTATTACCGCCCGGTCTGACACTCTTCTGTTACCAAAAATTCGGTACTGTCTTAAATCTGCGTTGAATTAAATCAGCGATATGAGAATCGGTGATACTCTAGCGGCAATAGAAAACCCGCCTTTGCGCGGCGGGTCTCCGGTGTGGCGAATCTCTATAGCGACATCATCGCATGAGGTTTGCCCCGATGCAAGTCAACAAACCAAACCGTCCTTCAATAGCTGCAATTTCGCATCATATCCAGCTATTACGGCTTGAACAATTAGCGCGTTTTTCGCCTCAATTTCTTTTGTCTTTTGTGCCATCACATCGGCGAATGTCGGATCAAGCGCTCTCACAGTCTCTCGAAGAGCTTCAATCTCTGTGTTCAAAGCAGAAAAAATGAGGTATTGACTCTTCGCATCTTCGGTGAGAGCTAAAAGAAATGCCCGTAAATTGGTTTCATCCATCATAATTACCATCCTCTACAGTTGCGCTATCATAGCCGCACTGAGGCATTTTTAAAACAGCGACCGCTTGCTTTTTATTTCTCCTGCGCCTAATGTGTGAGCATGGCATCGGCACGCAAAGAACTCGCTACGCTCAAGAATCTGCTGACGGAGGCGGATTTGATTCTCTCCACAACAGATTTACCGGAGGGTAGGGCTGTGCGATGCCGGGAGTTGCTGCGCTCTGCTTTGACTCTGACAGACGATATGCTGAATAGCGCCGAGATGCCTGCTGCTGCCGCTCTAGGGCACAAAGGCGGGTCACAGACGGCCAAGCGTGGCTCTGACTACTTCCGCCAGCTTGCCGCCAAGCGAAAGACCCTTGGCGGGGGCAGACCGCGCAAAGAAGCCGAGTAAACCCCCAACAAGTTAAAATTAACGCTTCAAAACGAAACGCCCGACGCGAGGCCGGGGCGATTCGATGAAGCGGCTGGATACCCTCCATCGTAAGCCCAGTATCGTGCCCAAATCAAGAGAGCGATGATCGATCCTGAGCGACCGCCACTAGACGACCGTACCTTTGAGAGAATCAAGGACGCGATTTACGAAGTTAATCAGCGTCACTGGCCCGTGTTTGTCGAAATGCAGGTGCCGAACTACCATCCGCGGAATATTCCGGTTCCGCCGCAGCGCCCCGTTCATTTTAGAGATTCTGTCGTAGCCTACGCACTTGAACTATTCGAAAAAGAAGCGGATTTTTACGCTCCATTTCGCACCGATTCCCGCTATCCACCGTGGCTATCTAGGCTCGCAGATCGCGTGATTAAGCGGGTGCTGGATGCGCTCGACAATATCGAGCAGGGAAATCCCAAGGCAACTCTTTGGTTTCACGGCGTTACACAGCCTGAGATTGTTGAAGCAGTTCGTGAGCGCTTGTGGCACGCGACGAATCAGTACATGCAGGGAGACACTGGGCCGCATCCCCCGGGAAAAACGACCGAAGCTCTTAAATCTGTAGCGCAAGATTCCACAGAGTTGATAGATCGTCAGAGTTTGCTTGATTCTTACCAGTCAGCCTTTCCTGATGCCGGAATCATGGACATTTGTTTTGCGGCAAGACAGCACTATCACGAATGGCATAAATGGCTTCATGGAAAACTTAAGGATGGATGCAAGGCGGATCGTTCATTTCGCCATCTTTTATTGAGCGGCAAAAGCCCAAGGCATGTACGTCCAGAAGAAAGACCCAAGGACTATAGGTAAAAACCTTACTTTTTCCCTACTTCCCTACCTTACTTTCCCCACTTTCTCCCCACTATTCCCCCACAATATTTTAGAAAATACCCTCTCGACTCTCCCTACCAATATCGCTCTAAGATTCAATCAGTTAGGAGCGATCATGTGCTGCACAAATCACCATAATCGTGGGCCACCATAGGCCGCATCCCCTACGGGGGCCTGACGGCCCTTGCTCACTCTCATCCTGCACGAAAATATGCGTTGACAAACAACGAGCGCTCGCTGTATATTCTACCCATGATCAACGGAGCACAATCCGTAGACGGCATGATGTGCGAAGTCTGCACGGTTCCCTGCCAGCGGTTCGGACGGCATAGGAACGGCCTTCGCCGGTTTCGCTGCCCGTTGTGCCTAAAAACCTATACGGAGCCGCACACTCGGACTCTGGATACGATGTACATCTCAGAGGACCGTGCCGTACTCGCTCTGCAATTGCTTTTGGAAGGGAACAGCATCAGGAGTACGGAGAGAATCTGCGGCATGGACCGGAACACAATTATGAGTCTCATTGTCAAAGCTGGAGACCGCTGCAAGACGCTCATGATTTCCAAGATCGTGAATGTGCCGGTTAAAGACGTGCAAGGAGATGAAATTTGGGGATTCGTCCAAAAGAAAGAGGGCCACAAGCGGGATCAGGAAAAGGATATTGCTGGCATCGGAGATGCCTACTGTTTTATCGGAATTGAACGGCACAGCAAATTGATTCTGGCGTGGCATCTTGGCAAACGGGATCAACGCTCTACCGATGCGTTCATCGGCAAGTTGAAGTACGCCACGTCAGACAGCCGCTATCAACTAAGTACAGACGGATTCAAGCCGTATATCAGCGCCGTCAAGATGTACCTAAAGGGGATCGTGGACTTCGCGCAGTTGGTCAAAATCTATTCAGCGCCGCGTGAGGGCGAACAGCGGTACAGTCCCGGCGACGTTGTGGAGGCTGTGCCAGTGCCCATCATGGGCTTACCGAAACGGAATCGCATCTGCACATCGCATATCGAGCGCCAGAACCTTAGCATCCGCATGGGAATGCGCCGCATGACGAGGCTAACCAATGGTTTCTCTAAGAAGTGGGAGAATTTGGAAGCCGCTTACGCGCTTTGGTTTGCCTATTACAATTGGTGCCGAGTTCATTCCAGTCTGAGAGTGACGCCCTGCATGGAAGCGGGAATTGAAAATCACATCTGGACGATTGCAGAATTGATTGCCTAATCAAAATCCTCAGAGGAATGGCAACAGGGGGTAGACCTATTATTTCTACGATTCTTTTGTCGCTTTCGATGAGTTTGCAGGCGACTACAAACGGACAAGACTTTACAAAGGGAGCCAATCTTTATCGTCAGTGCAGCAATTGGGGTGTCAAAAACGCCACAATCGCCCAGATTGATGAAGGGAATCAATGTCTCGCGTATATCGAGGGATTTGTTGATGGCAAAGGTCCGGCTTACAAATTCGGCTGCTTCATCGGATTTTCCTATCAAGACATGATTACGGCGTATCTCGAATACATGCACAAGCATCCTGAATACATGCAGATGAGCAAGCGTTTGGGGCTGGACGCTGCCCTCAGCCTAAAATTCTGTCCATATTGGAAAGAACCGCCTGTTCACAAATGATGGACTTCATGTGCAAACGACGCGCTCCCATCTTCTCCTAGCGTAAGGACTCCCATAATCGGCTCCTCCATTGAGAGATTGTTTTCTCCTATTAGATTGGCGACGATCTTTAGGCGGTCGCTATGACCTTGCCCTCAGAATGCGTATCTCTTAGCCGGCCGGGTTGTGAGGATAGAGTTCATCCTCGTCGTAGTCGTGGCGGTGGGAATGTGGGAATCGCCGCAGCGATTTCCAAGGGCTGGGGGAAGGGTGGGAAAACAGTCTTATCGTTTTCCCATGCTTTCCACAGACCGTCATTTCCACCGCCTGCCGCGATCGCCTCGAAAACTCATGCGGCGATCTTCACCGTAGCATCCATCCAGTCTTGCTCGAATTGCATCGGGCTGACGTAGTTCAGCGTCGAGTGCATTCGTGTTCGGTTATACCAGAGTAACCAAGCGATGGTTTCATCCTTGGCCTCGCGGATAGTTTGGAAACGCCGGCCATGCAGGCGCTCCACCTTCAGTGAACCGAACAAAGTCTCTGAGCAGGCGTTGTCCCAGCAGTTGCCCTTGCGGCTCATCGACGGCGTAATGCCATGCCCTTGTAGCACCCCAGTGAAATCGTCGCTGGCGTATTGGCTGCCGCGATCGCTGTGGAAGATCAGACCCGCCTCCTTACCTGGGTTGCGCCCGAGCCAAGCCATCTCCAGAGCATCGAGCACCAGGTTGCGTTGCATGTCTGGCCGCATCGACCAGCCCACCACTTTGCGGCTGAATAGGTCGATGACTACGGCCAGAAACAACCAGCCCTCATCGGTCGCGATATACGTGAAATCACCCACCCACGCCTGGTTGGGCGCGGCCACGATGAACTTGCGATCAAGCACGTTCGGCGCAATCGGAAGATCGTGCTTGCTGTCGGTGGTGACAACGCGGAAGCGCCGCTTGCCGCGGGCCTGAATGCCGTGCTTCTGCATCAGCCGTTGCACCCGCAGTTTGCCCACACGAACGCCCTGTGCCCGCAGTTGCCGCCAGATGCGCGGCCACCCATAAGCTCCGCGATTCTCCGCATAGACGGCGCTGATGTGAACCAAGAGTGCTTCGTCGCTGAGGTGGCGGCGCTGGGCAATATCCACGCGACGTGCCTGGTGTTCATGGTAGCCAGAGACGCTCACCAGCAGCACCCGGCACTGCACACAGATAGGCCAGACAAGCTTGTTGCGTTGAATAAAGGCGTACTTCATTTCTGGCACTTCGCAAAGTACGCCGTGGCTTTTCCCAGGATGTCGCGCTCCATCGTCACACGCGCCAACTCTGCACGAAGACGACTATTCTCCATCTGCTCAGCGCTCACCTGCGGCTTGCTGCTGGCGCCCTTCAACGTGCCTGCTCGATGCTCCCTGACCCAGTTGCCCAAGGTCTGCTCAACCACTCCCAGGCTCCGTGCTACTGCCGCCTGGCTCTGGCCCGACTCTACAAGCCGCACTGCCTCTTGCTTGAACTCAAGCGTGTAACGTCCCCGCTTCGACTTCGTCATCTTCGCTACCCTTTCGCATTAGAACAGCTTGCTATGGGATACGTTTTGCGGGGGCAAGGTCACTAGGAAGAAATGTGCGTTCGATTATGTACTCCCATCCAATATCCGCTTGGACTGTTTTTGTACTGAGAGCTTCCCATCCAATAGAGGAATGCATCGCAATTACAGCCGATTCCCTTTTAACGCTAATTTCTATCCTGTCCTGATCAAATCCACTCCACTTCGCGGGGAATATTTCGGCCACTTCTTCGCCTGAGGACTCTAGGTAATAATTCACCTTCAGGCGTGCTGATTTGAAATGTCCAATTGGCCTTCCGGGGATTTCTACGTTTCTGAAGTACATCAGGACTATCGGGATCACGGGCGTTATTTCGACACCAATATATTGAACATTGTGTTTGAGCTTCGCCTCGTTCGGCGGCGGTGCACTAATAGCGCCAGGATAATGGAAATGCTGCACAACCTTGCCGCCCTCTGCGCTTGCCGTTGCGGTTCCGCCCGTTGGAGCATTGGAAATAGGGATTGTCGAGTTGCGCTTGTCGCTCTCTTCGTGAGTAAAGATCAGGTACAGGCAAATGCCGATCAAAAGCGCAATGACTGTTAAATCGCTATGCATGGTGACCCACCTTGGCAGATGCTGTTTAATGAAATCCGCACGCTCGGCAATTTCAAATAACCCAATAAATCCGATGCCGATTGCGCCGACAATTTTCCGGTGGAGTGGCATTTAGGATCAATCGTCTCACCAGATACATACCTTTGCGCAGTGGATGCGAAAAATAGCAGGTTTCCGGCCAAAATCCCGCCCCAACCCGCTATTTCCTGCCAAATCCCGTTCAACGCACTTTTAAGACAGCACCAAAAATTCACGTTCCGGGCCAACATCGCTTATTCTGTTTAAACATTCTTTTTTGCTTCGGCGAACCACCCTAAATTTTCATGACTCCAGTCGCTTTGGCGGTTGACGATCTACGGGAGCAGTATACGCGGGAGATGGCGCTTGTCCGCCAGACCTGTGAGCGCACCGGCGATGGCACGGCCGCGATCCGCCGCCGCTCCGCCGTGGTCGATCGTATTCTCATTGAAATGTGGCGTCGGGCCTTTGCCGGGCAGACCGCGCAGAACCTCTCCCTGCTCGCTCTCGGCGGCTACGGCCGCAAAGATCTTTTCCCCTACTCCGATATCGATGTGCTCTTCGCTTTTGCGGACGAAAAGACCGAGGAGCAGACCAGGGAGGCCGTCCGGGCCATCATTCAGGGCATGTGGGACATCGGCCTCCGCGCCAGCCCCAGTTCCCGCACCATCAAGGAAGCCGGCCGCTTCGACCCCGACAATCTCGAATTCACGCTCGCAACCCTCGACCGCCGCTTCCTCGCCGGCAATTTTCCGCTGTACCAGCAGCTTCACCAGACCGTCTTCCCGGGCCTCGTCCTCAGCGAGTGGAACACGATTACGCAGAAGCTGGGCGAAATCGCGCGCGCCCGCCACGCCAAGTTCGGCAATACCATCTTTCATCTGGAGCCGAACCTCAAAGACTGTCCGGGCGGTCTCCGCGACTATCACCTCGCCGTCTGGTTCGCCCTGCTCTTCCACCTGAAAGAGACCAAGGAGTGGCCCCGCCAGCGCGGCGGAGTCTTCCAGAGTGCCCGCGGTGACGCTGAAGCCGCTTTCGACTTCCTCGCCGCCGCACGATGTTTTCTTCACTTCCGCCACGGCCGCGACGACAATACGCTTGACTGGCAATCGCAGGACGAAGCCGCCGCCAACTCCATCGGCCTCGAGACCCGTGGCACCGCCGATCCCGCCTACTGGATGCGCACGTATTATCGTCACGCCAGGATCATCTACCGCCGCGCCGCTCTTTTAATGGAACATCTGCCCGCGCCGGTCAGCTTCTATCGGCAGTTCCGCCGTCGCCGAACTCCCATCGCGGGCACCGACTTTATTCTTGACCAGGGCCGCATCGACATCCTGCCCGGCGCACAGTTCAACGACACCGCCGCCATCCTGCGCATCTTCTCGATGATGGCCACCCACGGCTACACGCTCTCCCAGGCTGCCGAAGACCGCATTACCGACGCGCTTCCTGCGCTCGCCATCCACATCCCCGAAGGGCCCTATCTCTGGAACGCGCTTCGCGAAGTCCTGCTCGGACCCCACGCCGCACACGCGCTCCGCACCATGCACGCGCTCGGCGTCCTCGAAATGCTTATCCCCGAATTCCATGGCATCGACGCGCTGGTCATCCGCGATAGCTACCACCGCTACACCGTCGATGAGCACACCTTCCTCACCATCGACAACGTGCACAGCCTCCGCCAGCCCGCGCACGACTACGAACACCGCCTTGCACAGCTGCTCCCCGAAATCGATCGTCTCGACCTTTTCCTGTTAGCCCTCTTGCTGCACGACACCGGCAAGGGTCGCCGCTCCGGCGAACACACCGGCCAAAGTGTCGAGTTGGCCGACAGTTTCCTTGCCCGCCTCGACTTCGACGCCGAAGAGCGCGAGTCCATCCTCAAGCTCATCCGCCTGCATCTTGAAATGTCCAACGCCATCCGCCGCGACATCTTCGACATCGACAACGTGCGCGGCTTCTCCGACAAAATTGGCAGCCCCATGCTTCTCAAGATGCTCACGCTCATGACCTACGCGGACATCAAGGCCGTCAATCCCGAAGCGCTCACCCCGTGGAAGGCCGAGAATCTCTGGCAGTTCTACATGGCCACCGCCAACTTCATGGATCGCAGCGTCGACGAAGTCCGCTACCACGCCTCCATCGACCCCACCCTGCTCAACCGCATTCGCTCCATGGTTCCGTCCACGCAGTATGACGAGCTCAAGCAATTCCTTGAAGGCTTGCCGCAGCGCTACCTGCAAACTCGCCTCCCCGAGCACATCCGCAACCATTTCCTGCTTGCCAGCAATCTCGACAAGGATCCCGTTCAGCTCGACCTGCGTCCCCAACGCCAGCTTTTCGATCTCACCGTCATCGTGCGCGACCGACGCCGCCTCTTCGCCGACGTGGCCGGAGCCCTCGCCGCATGGGGCATGAACATTGTGAAAGCCGGCGCCTTCTCCAACGACGCCGGCGTGGTGGTCGACAGTTTCCAGTTCACCGACACCTTCCGCACCATCGAGCTCAACCCCAGCGAGAAGGATCGTTTCCTCCAGTATCTTCATGACGTAGTCGCACAAAAGGTCCCCGTCGAGCAGTTGCTTGAAGCGCGTCGCCACATGAACGACAGCAACAACATCAAGGTCGAAGTGTCCACGCGCCTGCAATTCGACTCCGAATCGTCCTCGCACTCCACGTTGCTGCAAGTCATCGCGCAGGACGTGCCCGGCCTTCTCCGCCAGATTGCCCTCACCCTCTCGACCCATCAGTGCAACATCGAGGTAGCCCTCATCGACACCGAAGGCGAAACCGCCATCGACGTCTTCTATCTCACCAGCCAGGGCGCCAAGCTCACCCCCGAAACTCAGCAAGCCCTCGCTGCCGACCTCATCGCTGCCTTGGAATCCATGCGTGCCCCCGCAGGCGCCTGAACGTCAGAGGGCTGAATGGATGCCGCTCGGCCCCGAAGGTACCCGCCAAAATGGGTGCCCATGTGCCTTTTGGGGTGCTGACATCGCATGATCACTGCGTCGCACCATCTGGAACTGGGTGGGAACGTGTTTCTTGGAAAGAGTAAAAACTACAATGAGACGTAAAAACTACACGACCTGGAGGCCAGACGGGTGCTCGTATTCATGGCGATGTCGATATAAGACGAATGAATCGTGCCCGATAGTCAGAAACATCGCTGGCAGGGGTTTGGCACGCTTCGTGCATAAGCTCAAAAGGAACTTCATACCCAACCAAAAGGGACCAGTTGCAATGCAGCACTTGTGCGCAATCCATGCACTGATTCGCTCTATTTCGGTCTACTTGTATTAAAGATGTGCTGAGAGAATTGAACTATCTCCTTGCCTAAGGTTTGACTATAACTCTAACCATGCTCGAATAACTGACAATTCAAGCGCCATTTAGGTGGCGACGCGTGCGTGTGTCCATGGAACACCCGCGGATATTGACCGAGCCCCTCTGCCTATAAAGTGGACAGGATTGCCATCCCCAAACACACACAGACAAACAATTCCTGAGGTATTTAGATGTCTACGATACGTGTCTTTTGTGCCATCTACCCGAAATTCATTCTCTTTCGTTCCTTGCTTCACACACGTTCTTCCAAATCACACAGGCCTTTTTCCGGGCCGCGGTCTTTCCCCATTCGATTCCTCGCGCGGCCCACAGGTTCTCCTAAGATTTTCTGCCTTTGTGTCTTCCTTTCAGCTTGTAGCGCCTTTAGTCAGAGCGGTTCGCTCCAGACGACGGCCTCCAGTCAAGCCACGAGCAATACTCCGAGTTATCAGACAAGTTTTCCGGATACTGAAGATCCGCTAACGCAGAATCGCAAATGGGTCAATGCGGGTTATACAGGGCTGGGCTGGAATAACTGCCAATCTACGCCGGGCTTCGCATTCGGAACGCAGCCGGGTACCAAAATCGGAGACGATTCGATCTGCATACTGTCGGGAAGCTGGAACACGAATCAATCGGCGCAGATCACGGTCAAGATCAATTCGACTTCGAATGCATCTGAGGAACTGGAAGAAGCGTGGGTGCGAACCACCATCAATGCGCACAGTATCACCGGTTATCAAGTTACCTGTTCGATCAGCCCTAACGACCCCTTTCTGCACATTTCACGCTGGGATGGCCCACTGGGCGATAACACCGTGCTGGCCAATCTGTCGACCGGATGCGTGAACGGCGACGTAGTGCAGGCTGCGGTTTCTGGGAACACCATCACGGTGTACAAAAACGGAACGTCCGTGCTGACCGCGACCGATTCGAAATACACTTCGGGTTCGCCAGGCATGGGGTTCTACATCCAGAATGTTGTGGGAACCGCGGCTGCTGCCGATGCCGAGTTTGGCGCCTCCGCGTTCAGTGTCGCGGGCAGTGCGAGCAGCAGCACATCTGCTGGAGGAACGATCAGCGTGAACGCAACCAGTTTGTCATTTGGGAGCGTTGCGCTCAACCAGCCGGCGACACAGGCGCTGACCGTAACAAATTCAGGCGCATCGGCGGCGACTTTGAGTACAGCGACGGTGACTGGAGCGGGGTTCTCGCTCGCGGGAGCTAAGTTTCCGCTAACGCTGAATTCCGGTCAAAATGCCACGTTGAACGTACAGTTCGACCCCACGACGGCAGGGGCAGCAAGCGGAGAGCTGACAGTCATCGGCACTTCGTCAACCAGCGCCTTGGCTCAACTGAGTCTTAGCGGCACAGGTGTGACCCACAAGGTCGATCTGAATTGGGACGCCCCTGCAAGCTCGAGTGATCCCGTGGCGGGATATAACATCTATCGCTCCACGGGAAGCAACAACTCGTTCCAACGGCTCAACTCCAGTGTCCACCAAGAAACAACGTACCAGGATGATTCAGTGCACGCTGGCGCGACGTATGAATACTACGTGAAGTCCGTCGATGGCGCCGGTGTTGAAAGCACTCCATCGAGTACCACAACCGTGTCTCTTCCGTAGAGCATAACTCCAGGTCTCTCGGAGCGCTTGGCCCAGAAAGCGGGCCAGATAGCGGACAGCAGCCCAGGGCTCAACGCCCTGGACTGCTATCTCGCCGTCCCATCGGGACAGAGCTTCGGAAGGCGTAATGAACAGTAAGTTCCAGACCCTTATTTTCTATGCACAACAAGGCATCTGGGCTTGCATAGTATTTGCATAGTATTTCCCTCCCTGCGCGCACAATGAAGACATGAAGAGCCAGATCTTCGCCAACCAACGGAAAACCTCCCCGCCCCGTTCCGCTCTGGAATAAGAAAAAAGGCGATTCGTCTTTCGCTAAGTATTCGCCTTATTCGTGCATAAGCTATATAAAAATAAGGAGATACACTCCGACAATTGTGTTCTCTTTTCCTTCCCCTTGACCCGGCTCCGGGCTGCTCCATCCCAGCCATGGGAAACCCGGACACCAGTGGTTCTGACCGGGATCTCCACCCTCCAACCCGCCATGTGGGCGCAGTCAAACGGGCGCAGTTCTCCTGCGACACGTACAGTAAAATGGACCCCATGCCCGCACTGATCGACGCCATCGAAATCAAGCGCAAGATGTACTTCGAGTTTGAAAACACACCCTATTACTGCATCGATGTGGAAGTCTCCACTCCCACCGCGCGCGGCGGCCAGACCCTCGTCCGACTCAAGATGCGCAACTTGCTCACTCGCGCCGTCTTCGACAAGACATTCAAGGCCAGCGACAAGTTCAAGGAGCCCGACCTCGAAACGGTCGAGGCTTCCTATCTCTACAGCGATGGCGAGGGCTCCTACTTCCTCGACCAGGAAACCTTTGACACCATCACGCTGACCAGTGAGAAGCTAGGCGACGCTCTCGATTTCCTTATTGAAGGCGCCATCGTCAAGCTCGACAAATTCAACGGCAATCCCATCGGCCTGCAACTGCCTGAGAAGGTCGAGTTAGCCGTCACTTACACGGAGCCTGGCGCCCGTGGTAACACCGCCAGCGGAGCTGTGACCAAGCACGCACGGCTCGAGACAGGCCTCGAAATCCGCGTCCCCTTCTTCGTCGAAGAAGGCGAAAAGGTGAAGGTCTACACCGAAACCCGCGAATTCGCCGGCCGCGCGTAGCCTGCGATTGCTCCGGGCATCTTTTCTACACCGCAAGCCGAAATGCTTCTCACGGTCCCGGTTTATTGTTTGATCGCCTGGACCTGGTTCGTCCGATTCTGCAGTTTATCGTCGTAGCTGATCTTGGCCGTCTTGCCAGCCCCATCAAGGGTCATCGTCATTACGCCGATCACTTTGCCATCGCGTTTATCGGTTTCCACCAGGGTGTCTTTGCCATTCATCATGACGGAGACACTTGAAACCCCGGGGTCACCCATCATTGGCGCATCCGTCCCGTCAAGCTTCGCAGTGTAAGTCTGGCCGGTCGGCGTGGTCATGGTGATCTGATCTCCGTTCACCTTGTAGGTCCAGACGATTCCGTTGTCCGACACGCTCTCCATCTTGCTCATCCTCCAGGAGCCGGAGACCGCATGCGATCCCGCCGGTCCCTTTGCCACCTGCTTGGCCTCGGCTTTACCGGTCACCGGCGGCCCGCCATTGGTGTCACTGCTGTCGCTGAATGTGATACTTACTGTTTTTCCGTCCGGAGCGACCGTCACCGTCGATGTCGCGACGACCTTGTCGCCCTTCTTGTCGGTTTCCTCGACTTCGTGGTCGTTCACAACCTTAATCGCGACGGTGTCAACGTACGGATTGCCGCTGATCGGTTGGTCGGTGCCGTCCGCCTTGACGTTGTAGGGCGGAACGCACGTTTTGCACTCGTACATGCCATCCATGAGAAGAAACTCATCAGGCTTTTCAGAGGGATTCATCGTCTTCGGGTCGTCCTTCCAGGTGCCATCAAACCCGCTCTGTGCTGCAGCCATCATAGGGAACAACAGCGCCGGAAGCGCCGCCAGGAAAACAAGCTTTCTCATCACAAACCTCCATTTGTGTGAATTGATTCAAGGGAATTTTAGAAAGCCGATTATTCCGAGGGGTCCGAGCCAGATGGGAATTGTGCTCTCGTCTTCGCGGAAATGACAAGAGGTTTTTTCCTGTCTGACGAGGGAATCGACGGACTTCTGCATCGAGCATCCATCCTGGTCTGCAGAACATTAGAGCTTGGTCCAACCGCCGATGAAAAGCACTCCCGCAGCCAGCAGCGTGAGGTCGATCACTAGCACAAAAACTCGTTCCGGAAGCTTGTCGACAACCCGCTTGCCGGCAAAGGACCCTGCAATCATGATCGGTCCCAGCGCTAATCCCATCAGAACGGAATGCAGGGGAAGAATGGCCGATTCCCTGTAGGCGATCAGTTTTGCAACATGCATGACAACAGTAGACAAGGCTTCGGTGCCGATGTAGGCGCCTTTCACGAGACCGTAGGCGAGGAAGAACGGCGCCATCAATGGGCCGACGCTGCCGAGCAGGGCGGACAGGAAACTTGAGCCGGCTCCAATTGCCGCGAAGGATTCGAGCGGCGGCTTCCAGTTTGAAGTGTGCGGCATGTGACGCCAGATCACGATCAGAATCAAGAATCCGCCGAGAACGCGCGTCAAGGCGGCGAGCGGAGCTCGGGCGAAGAGCATGCCGCCAACAAGGGCCGTGGGTATGCCGCCCAGCGCGAACCATGCGACCACCTTCCAATCCAACTCATGGCGGTTGAACCACACCCTGCTTGCGTTTCCAATGAGTTGCGCGACCGTGAGAATCGGAATCGCCTCGCGCACTCCGAAGACGAGAGCCAGCATCGGCAAAAGGACAGCCGCACCGCCGAAACCGGTAACGGCGGCCAGCATTGCGGCGATAAAGGCAACCAGTGCGAGGAAGATTAGTCGAAATATTCCAGGCATCGTAAGACTCCCTGGTTTTCCAATCTCAATCTCGTTCATCTGCGAGCAGAAGCCGCACCGCTGGCTTTCCCCAAATCACAAACGAGAGGCAACTCGCGGTCCGAGTCGCAGCATCGCAAATACGGAATCTACCATCACCCCAAAAAATGGCGCGAAAACAGAACAAAATCCATCTCCGGGAAGGAGTCCCAATGGCAGAAGATACCGTCAAAGCGGGCGACGTAATGAAGCGCGTTGGCGTCGAAGTCATTCGTGCTCGCGGCGTGGATGTCGAAAAGCTGATCAAGATGCTGGTTGCCAATGCTGCAGCCGAATTCGCAAGCACCTATTACTACTACACCATCTTGCGCATGAACCTTGCCGGGCACGAAGACTACAAAGAGATATGCGAAGATGCCCGGTTAGAAGACCGTGCCCACTGGGAGCTGATTGTGCCCCGCATCTACGAGTTGGGCGGTCATCTTCCCAACGACCTGAAGGAGTTTCATGATCAGGCCGGTTGTCGCGCGGCCAAGCTGCCCGATCCGCCAACCGCGGCGAATATTCTCACTTTGTTGCTGGAGTCGGAGCGTTGCGCTATCCGTAGCTGGAGTGCAGTTTGCGACATGACTTTCGGCAAAGATCCGCGCACTTACGACCTGTCTGCACGCATTCTGAACGAGGAAATTGAGCACGAGGCCTGGTTCATCGAACTTCTGGCCCATGAGCGGGATGGAAAGTCCATTCCTTCAGGACACTTCCGCCGCGGCGAACCGGGTGAGGCGCCCTACAGCAAGAATCGGGGTTTCTATAACCCATAGCGCATCAAACTAGGTATGACAGAGCGGCGGTTTCTCATTACGCTCGATACACCCGAGGGTTTCCGCCGCTTCGATTGCGGAGAAACCGAGCACATCTGGGATGCCGCCGCAGCCCACGAAATTCGGTTGCCCGCAATCTGTCACCAGGGCCGCTGCCTTACCTGCGCTGGACGCCTTCTTGAGGGAGCGGTGCACCACGATCATCCCGACGCATATTTTCCCGCCGATGAAGCGGCCGGATTTATCCTGCTTTGCCGCGCAATGCCGCTCAGCAGCGTCCAGATTCGAACTCACCAGCAGTGGGAGATGAGAAAGCACCGTCTCGCCAACGGGCTTCCCGCTCCCTATGCCTGAATCGACGAAGGTGGGCCCTCATATCCTGAGCGCTTAGAAATCTTAAGGTTTGTCGAGGAAATAGGATTCTACCGCCCGCAGCAGGGCAGCCATGTTCAGCTCAGGCGGCTTCCCTTCATACCGTGCGGCCCAGCAAACCTGGTTGATCAGATCGCGCGGCTGGCACGCAATCAAATCCTGCTTCAGAGTGCCGCGGATGACAGCAATGAGTCCTTTCACCACGACAGGCTCGGATTTGAGTCCCTGTTCTGCGGCATAACGGCCAAAAATCTCGGAGAACTGCTCGTCGGTGAGGGCTCCAATGTGAATCTTCGTTTGAATCCGTCTTAGAAAAGCAGTGTCCATCAGTTCAAGTGGATTCTTGTTGGAGGCGAAGACGACCAGCATTTCAAACGGAATCTCAATCTTCATCCCGCCCGCCATGGTGAGAAACTCGATCCGGCGGTCCAGGGGAACCACCCACCGGTTCAGCAGCTCCTCCGGTCGAATTCGCTGGCGTCCAAGATCGTCGATGATCAGCACTCCATTATTGGCTTTCATCTGCATCGGGCCGATGTAGTACTTGCTCCCCGGGTTGAACTGCAGGTCAAGCATCTCCACCGTCAGCTCTCCGCCCACCAGAACCGTTGGCCGGTGGCAGCGCATCCAACGCTGATCCCGATCCTCCTGTGTCGCTTCCCGCCCGGCCTGATGAATTACAGGATCGTAGACGGAAATAATCTGGCCATCCACTTCGATTGCAAAGGGGATCCATATCTCGTCTTCGGCCAGAACGCGCGACAATGACTCGGCTGCGGCCGTCTTTCCGACTCCGGGCGGTCCGTACAGAAAGATGGGCGCCCCGGCGTTGAGCGCGGTTCCGAATTGAGCCAGCGTCTTGCTGTCGAATACAAGATTCGAAAAGGCGCGCTCAATGTCGGCCGGTCTCACTGCCACGTTGCGCACGCTCTGCTTCCTGACCTGCTGAACGTAGCTCGCCAGCGAAACGGGCGCAGCGCCGTAATACTGGCACTGCGTCAGCAACTCCACGGCTCTCGACCGGCCCTGCGATGTGATCGCGATCTGCGGAACATTGCTGGTCATTCCGACCACTTCGCAAAGCAGCTTTCCCCGCATACGGGTATACAAATCGTGCGCAACTTCAAAACTGAGCCGCGTCTGCTTTGAAAGCTCAATGACCGAGAACGGCCCGGCAGCATAAAGAGTCTTCAGTGCGATGTCTTCCAGAACTGCATCGCGCACACCGGTTTCAGCAATTGACTGTGGCTTGTACTCCGGCCCAATCGAAGAGGGGGCTTTGTCGAATTCCCGCATGGGCAAAGCACCTTGCAATGTGGTGGTCTCCAGTTCACACACTATACCGGGTCGCATGCACTTGAGCCAACGACTCATTTCGTACTATCAAATGACATCCGCTCGGGCCCTCGCGATGCTCCCCAGACGACTTTGCGCTGAAGCACGAAGGGACCATCGCACGACGGCAGAGAAGCGCGAAGGCATTCAATGCGAATCAACCAAGCCCTAACAATCAACCAAACCTTAACATTGAGCAACGCGACCGCAAACTACGATCAGGAATGTGAATGTATGGGCCCCGGGCGGTAGCACGATCATTTCAAATAGGCGCGTACCAGGTCGATCAGGTCCTCAGCCAACTCCGGGGCAATCTGCTCCTTGCCCCCGTCGGCCAAGTGGAACCGAATGTGCGTTTCCAGAACTTCACCCATCAGCCCGTTCACGGCGCCGCGCACCGCTGCCAGCAGCATCAGTTGCCCGCCGCATTCCTCATCTGCCATCAGCGAGCGCTCCACAGCATCGAGTTGACCACGCAACCTGCGCACACGCTGCAAAAGCTTGACCTTTTCCCGTTCATGGTGAGACATATTCGCTTCCCCTTTGACAGTACCTACCATGGGTATAGTATATACCGAGTGAGGGTATAGGTTTTCTTTTATTTTTTGCCTTCTCCCCAGGCAGTACCCAGATTGAAAGGCCCGTCAATGCTCTGCCACTGCAACGCGCGCATTACCTCGCTTAGCCTCCTCGCCTGTCTTCTGGCGCTGGCGGGCTCGGCTGCGGCCTGCGCGCAGGCGACTGTATCGCAGCCGCAGGTCCCTCCCGCGCCTCAGCCTCAAGACCCCATCGCCTCCGCCGTAACCATGTTCCCGCACCCCGAGAACAGCCGCTACTGGCTCTCCGGCCAGGCCAACATCATTCTTCAAGGGCGGCTGCCTTTTCACTCGCCCTACCAGGGAACAAACAGTTTTCGCAACTCTGCTGAATACAAAACCTCGCTGCTCGGTACGGCTTACACCGCGCTGCGGCCCACACGCTCCATCCGCTACAACACCGACCTGATTCTCGACATCGAAAGCACCGGTGGCCGTGGTCTCAGCGAGGCACTTGGGCTGGCCGGTTTTACCAATCTCGACGTGGTGCGCAATCCCAATCTGGGTTCTGTCACCGTACCTTGCGCGCTATGAGATTCACCAGGTCTTCGGCCTCACTTCGAAGACTGTTTCGCAGGAGCCGAACTTCTTTGCCCTTGCGCCCAGTGTGCCCCGCGCGTCGCATCGAGTTCCGCATCGGCAAGATGACCCTCCCGGATTTCTTCGACGTCAACGACGTCGGCTCCGACAGCCATCTGCAGTTCATGAATTGGACCGTAGACAACAATGGCGCATGGGACTACGCCGCCGACACGCGCGGCTACACGGTGGGCGGCATGGCCGAGTACGACGACCGCGATCTGGAGCCTCCGCTACGGCATCTTTGCCATGCCCACGGTTGCCAACGGCATCGATATGGACTGGGCCTTCAGCCGCGCCCACGGCCAAAACGGCGAATTCGAATTGCGGCACAGCTTCGTTCCGCAACACAAGGGAACACAACGCATCCTGTTTTATGCCAACCGCGCCCACATGGGCACCTATCGCGAGGCCGTCCAGGACTTCCTGAGCGGCTCCGACACTGGCACACTACGGCGTCACCGTACCCACCATTACGCTGCATGAGCACTTCGGCGCGCTCAAGTACGGCTTCGGCTACAACACCGAGCAGGATGTGACCGAGAATCTGCGCCTCTTCGGCCGCTTCGGATGGAACGAGGGCCAGCACGAGTCATTCGCCTACACTGAGGTTGATCAGACCGTCGAAGCCGGCGGCGACTACGCCGGAACGCGCTGGCATCGTCCGCTCGATAAAGTCGGCCTGGCCGTGGTCTCCAACGCCATCAAGCGCGACCATCAGAACTATCTGAAATACGGCGGCCTCGGTTTCCTGCTCGGCGACGGCAAACTCAACTATGGCCGCGAAGATATCGTCGAGAGCTACTACACGTGGCATGCGTGGCGGGGGTTGTTCTACGCCGTCGATGTGCAGCACATCGCCGATCCCGGATACAACCGCGACCGCGGTCCCGCCTGGGTCGGCTCAGTGCGGGCACACGTGGATTTCTAAAGCAGCGGCATCGCAGATCGCGTCGTGGGATTCAGCAAGCTCCGGTTGATTACAATAGTCGCATTCCCGAATCGAGGCGACGATGAACGGCAATTTGAGCCGGAATGTGATTGTGTACGACGTGGGAGGCAGCCACATCTCAGCGGCCGTGTGCAGCGAGACTAACTACGAGTTGGGGGAAATTCGACACGCACAGTTGCCGGCTCATGAGTCAATGGAGGCGTTTGTCGATGTGCTCCGGGCCTTGACACAACAAGTGGCCGCGGATAAAGGACGGATCGCGGGAGCGTCACTGGCCATGCCAGGCCCCTTCGATTACGAAAAGGGCATCAGTTTCATGAAGCACAAACTGCCATACCTCTATGGCTGTGATCTGAGGCAGGCGATTGCCGACCGCCTCGGCCGGCTTCCCGGCCAGATCAAATTCCTGAATGATGCAGCAGCCTACATGCTGGGCGAAATCGGCGCGGGCGCTGCGAAGGGCTTTTCGCGCGTAGTCGTGCTGACCCTCGGGACCGGGGTCGGTTCCGGCTTTGCAATCGATGGCAAAGTGCAGACGAAGGGCAAAGGCGTTCCACCGGGTGGCGAGATTTGGAACGTCGCGTATCAAGGGGGCATCGTGGAAGATCAGATCTCCACGCGGGCGCTCCAGAAAAGCTACCGCGACCGCACAGGGAATCAGGCCGAGGTCGCTGCGATTGCTGCAGCCGCGGCCAAGGAACCTGCAGCGGCGGAAGTGTTCGCGGCGTTCGGCCACACGCTCGGCAAAGCCGTGAAAGCGCTATTGACGGACTTTGCACCGGAAGTCGTGGTGGTGGGCGGTGGCATCGCACGTTCGGCGCCGCTGTTTCTGCCGCAGGCTCAGAGTGAGTTAGACGGATCGAGGATTGCGCTTCGCGTGGCGCGACTGGATGAGCGCGCACCGCTCGTCGGTGCGGGTGTGTACTGGCTGAGGGATTGAGGAGAAGCGCAAGCGCGCTACTCCGCTATTTCGTACTTTCGGGCTGCGCCGGAGCTTGTGGTTGAGCGGGCAAGGTATAAATCACCTCGCCGGGGCGGGCATAGTGCAAATGCTCCCGCGCTTCATGCTCAATGGAATCGGGGTCTGACTTGAGACGCTCGACGTGATCGCGAAGGCGCGCGTTTTCCTCCTGCAGTTCCTTGATCTGCAGTTGTAACTGCTTGTCCTGCAATCGCTGCTGTTCCCAGGCCGACAACCCATGCTTGCCGTTAGCCACGCCCCAGCCGAACAGGAGCGCCAGCGCGATGGCCACGACGGTTCCGGCAGGACGCCAGGCATGCTGCGCCCAGTCCAATGCTCGATGGAGCAGGGGATCGTGCGCCGCTTCCTCTGCGGCTTTGGCGGTTTGTGTTTTTCCGTCCGGCATTGAACCTCAATCACAACGGTGAATAAATATCTCTTTGAGCGGCCCTTAGCAGACCCTAACTTCCCAGTGAACGCGGCCCTACGCTCGGGGTCAAGTGGAAGTTCTCGCGAACCGGGCAGAAGGAACCAATCTTGGCAAGCAATTCCCGCACTTGCACGCCCAGGCTCTCGCCGCGCGTGGCACACTGACATTGGAAGCGCCTCATGCCCCAGTCCAATCCACTCGCTCGCATCGTCCTCACAACCGCCGCCGATGCCGAAGAGGCTGGCCGGCTCGCCCAGGTTCTGGTCGAGGAGCGCCTGGCTGCCTGTGTCACTCTTATCCCGTCCGCCCAGTCCGTCTACTGCTGGAAAGACAAGATCGAGACTGCCAGCGAAACTCTCCTTTTGATCAAGACCGGCGAAGAACAGTTGCCAGCCCTCGAGATTCGCCTTCACGCCTTGCACAGCTACGAAACGCCGGAGTTCCTGGTCCTCAATGTGGAATCGGGCAGCCCGGACTACCTGGCGTGGCTTGCCGCTAACCTCTTGCATCCATAGGCTTGTTTCGCCGCATCCCCGCATCCATGGAGGTTGGTTCTTGCCCGTCTGGTATTCTGGGCTTTTGCCATCATGCGTTGGCTAATGATTGGCTTTCTCGTCTCGCTGGGGGCGCTGCTATTGGCGGCAGCGGGCGTGGCGCATCATATCTGGCTCCAACGCAGAAAACTGCGTGGCGAGATTCCGCTCGGTGACCGCGTGGTCATCGATGAAACAGATCTAGAATCCGAGCCGTAAGGGAAGTACCGTGAACAAGGAATTCTCGACTCCTACCGCATCCTGGGCCACTTCGACGAGCGTGTCCCCTTGGCTGCGCATCGCCGCGGTTGTTTTGGGTGGCAATGCTTTGCTTGCACTCTGTGCACACTTGGCGCTGCCCCTCTGGTTTACTCCTGTACCCCTCACTGTGCAACCGTTCGCGGTGCTCCTGCTCGGCCTGTTGCTGACGCCGCGAATGGCTGCCACCACTCTTTGCGCCTATCTCGCCGAGGGTGCAATTGGATTGCCCGTCTTTGCACCTGCCCCGACAAGCGGGCTGGCCCACTTGCTCGGCCCCACCGGCGGTTATTTGATGGCCTACCCGATCGCCGCCTTGTTGATCTCATTCCTCTGGAAGCGGAGCAGACGCCAGTTCTCCACGGCCCTTGTGAGCGCCGCACTCGGCGATCTGCTGATACTTCTGAGCGGTGCACTCTGGCTCGCCGTACTTACCCACACTTCGGCCCGGTCGGTGCTGACGCTTTCGCTTTTCCCGTTTCTTCCAGGCGATGCAATCAAGATCGCATCAGCCGCCGCGCTGGCCTCAGGCTTTCAGCGTCTGCGTAACCGGGGCTCAAATCTTCGTCTAACGTCTTAGCTGAACATTCATTTGCGCTTTTCCTAGTTTTGAAAGGAAGTTTTCACCCCGTGAGCAATCAGTCTTCTCCAGTGGCCGGCGCGAGTTCAATCACCGACATCTCCATTGCCCACAGCCCTGACTCCGACGACGCATTCATGTTTTACGGCCTTGCTACAAACAAGGTCCGGGTACAGGGTTACCGATTCTCCCACACCCTCTGCGACATCGAAACATTGAATCGCCGCGCCCAGAATGAAGCCTTCTTTGATGTCACCGCAATCAGCTTCCATGCCTATCCCTATGTGCAAAATAGCTACACGCTGATGGGCTGTGGAGGCAGCGTGGGCGAGGGCTACGGGCCCATGGTCGTATCCATGCGCCCGATGGCGGCGGGCGACCTGGGCCGCATCCGTGTTGCCGTGCCCGGCACGCTGACTACGGCATATCTGGCGCTCAAGATCTTCAATCCGGAGATCGAAACCGAAACCGTGCCGTTTGATCAGATCATTCCGGCGATCCTTGCGGGAAAATACGACGCCGGGCTCATCATCCACGAGGGCCAGCTTACCTATGGCACCAGCGGCCTCTACCGGGTTCTCGATCTGGGCATATGGTGGCGCGAAACCACCGGACTCGTTTTGCCCCTGGGCGGTAACGCCATTCGCCGCTCCCTTGGCGCCGCATCGCAGAAGATCATCTCCAATGCCATCCGCGACAGCATCCAGCACGCCCTCGACCATCGCGAACAGGCGCTGGAATACGCAATGCAGTTTGCCCGCGATCTGGATTCAGGGTTGGCCAATCGCTTCGTGAGTATGTATGTGAACGACCGCACCCTGGACTACGGCACAGACGGCCGCAAGGCCATTCGCACGCTGCTCGATATGGGGTACGAACGCGGAATCATCCCCATCGCCCCACAGGTAGATTTCGTCGATTAGCGCAAGCTCAACTTGAGAGCAACGCACCCTCACTTTTCGGATTGGAGTCACGGGCAAGGCTCCAATCCTCCCCAATCCGTATTCGTCCATTACTTCGGTACGCGGCTTGGGTCTCGAAAGTCATTGTCCGCACTTCAGATTCCGTCGCATATTCCTAAATTATTTCTAACCGCGGCCGATGCATTCACTATTGAGGTATCCGGCGCAGTGATACGCAGCAATAACATGCGTGACCTCGAATTCCAGACCGAAACTGCCGCGATCAATCCGCAGATGAGCCCAACCACCCGCGACGCGTTGCTATCCATCCTCTTTCGTGAAACCGATCGCGCACAGCGAATGAAAACTCCGTTGTGCCTCATCCTCCTCGGCATCGACGACGTGGGGCACTGGAATCTCCAGCTTGGCGGCAGTGTATGCGACGACCTGCTTAGCGAGGTCGCGAGGCGCGCATCGCGGATCCTCCGCAGTTACGATGTGCTCGGCCGCTTCGCCAATGACGAGATTCTGGTGATACTGCCCGGTTGCGGCACATCCGACGCCATGCTGCTGGCTGAGAGGCTGAGTGTGGATGTTTTCACCGAGCCGTTCCACGTCGCCGGAGAGGTCATTCGCCTCTCGGCATGCTTTGGCATCGCCTCGAGCGAGGGCCGCTCTCCGATAGTGGTTTTGCGTGAAGCGGAACAGGCACTGCAAAACGCAAAAAATGCCGGTCCAGGTTCGATCACATGTTTCGGAAAGGGCGCACCGGATCAAGAGCCCTGCAGCCCGTCACGGTTGCCCGATTGGAAGGATGAATCGCTCGGATGGTAGTTCGATCCTTCGGGCGTTCAGTCCTCGGTCATATGCCCATCGTTGCAGAGCCCGAGCGTTTGAGGCGAAATCCCTGATCAGACCCGTGCCTCCTTCGAGGCTTCCAACCCCTCAGCGACACCGAGAAACTCCTGAAACACGTCGTTCGACAACAACCGGCCCTTTGCAGTCAACCGCACTGTTTTGCCGTCCGAAGTCAGCATTCCGTCCTCGACCAGCCGTTCGACAGCCGCCAGCGCCCGCCCCACCGGCTCACGCCCAAATTCCCTCCTGAGGGGGGCCAGCCTTACGCCGGAATTCAGCCGCAACCCGACGAACCAAGCCTCTTCGTGCTGCCTCTCGGGCGAGAGCCACGCCGTTTCTGCAGGTTCCGGCCTCTCGATGTACGCTTTCAAGTCGTCGGTCGTCGTCGAACGCAGCACGTAGCCCGATCCATCCCCGTCCGCCTCGCGCAGCATCGACGAAGCATCCAGGCCCAGCCCCAGATAAGGCCGCCTTTGCCAATAGCGCAGGTTGTGACGGGATTGATACCCGCGGCGACCGAAATTGGAAATCTCATACTGCCGCATTCCGACCCCCGCCAGCCGTTCGACAGCCGACTCATACATGCGCGCAATCGCGTCGTCGTCGGGGACCAGTTCGGCATAATAGCGCGCCCCGCCGGCCAGCATTTCGCGGCCCAGTCGCGAGTCTTCATCGACTTCGAGCATGTACACACTGGCATGAGGCACCCCGGTGTCGATCAGTACCGCGAGCGACTCCTCCCAGGAGGCGAAAGTTTGCCCCGCCAGCCCCGCGATCAGGTCCACATTCAGATTGGAAATACCTACAGATCGCAATCGCCGCAGGTCTTCGAAGACAACCGCCCGGCTATGCAGTCGCCCGCTGACCTGCGCCTCCCGATCGATAAAGGACTGCACACCCAGGCTCACTCGGTTTACGCCCGCCCCGGCCAGCGCGTCGAGCGTTCCATCGGCAAACTGCCCCGGCGCACATTCGACGGTGATCTCGGTTCCCGGCGCAAGGGAAAACTCCGTTTTCAGTGCTGCGAATAGCCGTGCAATTAGCTTCGGCTCAAGCAGGTTGGGCGTTCCGCCGCCCAGGTAGACCGTGTCTACTGTTCGCGGCAAATTCACACCCATCTTTGCAGCCCACACGCCGGCCGCCGCCATGTCCTCGATCAACCTTTCCACATAGCGCGCATGCTCGCTCGACGGGTATACTCCCGAGGCGAAATTGCAGTACGTGCACTTCGAACGGCAAAACGGAATCGAGAAATACAGGCCGAGCTGATCGCTCCCAACATCTGCCATGGACACATTGTTTCACGTGACTTCAACGGCACCTGCCGCGCCCCGACTCCCGGCTCGTGCCAGAATTGAGACAAGGAGATCCAGTTTGAAAGCGTGGCCGTCCCTGGGCATTCTCATCGTTCAGGCTTTCCTATGCCTTGCCCATCTGTTTCTCTATGCCACCCTTGTCGATTTCTGGTGGCCTCTGAGCACCCCGGCCATCATGGGCCTGCGGGTTGGCCTCGCTGTGCTTTCAGTCAGTTTCATCGTGGCGGCCCTGCTCGGTTTCCGCTTTTCCAACTGGATCGTCGCTCTCATTTACCAGATCGCCGCCGTCTGGCTGGGCCTGCTCAACTTCCTGTTTGTGGCCGCCTGCCTCTGCTGGGTCATCGACTTCGCGCTCCGTATTGCCCTTCCCGGTTCGGATCACCTGCATGCCCGGCCGTGGATCGCGTGCGCTCTCTTCTCCGCGGCAATCCTCGCCGCTCTCTACGGCATTTTGAACGCCCGATGGATTCGTGTTCGGCGCATTCCAGTGAAGCTAGCCAATCTTCCTGCTTCTTGGCGTGCCCGCACGGCTCTCCTGATGACCGATCTGCACCTCGGCAACATCAACGGCGTGCGTTTTGCCCGGCGCATCGCCGCGAAGGCTCGGCGCCTGAAGCCAGACGTCATCTTCATGCCCGGTGATCTTTTCGATGGCACCAAGGCTGATCCGGACAGACTTGCAGCGCCCCTCTACGAACTCGCTCCCCCCGGCGGCGTCTTGTTTGTATCGGGCAACCATGAGGAGTTTGGAGGGTCAAGCCATTACGCCGAGGCGCTCAGGCACTCCGGTTTTCGGGTGCTGAATAACGAACGCGTCGTCATCGATGGTCTGCAGGTGGTTGGCGTATCCTACAGCGACTCGAACTATCCTGTGCGGTTGCGAAATTTCCTGATGAGCCTGAACCTCAAAGACGGTCCGGCAAGCATCCTGCTGCAACATGTACCCAATCGGCTTCCTATTGCGGAGGAGGCAGGCGTAGGTCTGCAACTCTGCGGACATACCCATGGCGGCCAGGTCTTTCCTTTCAGTTGGATCACGCGGCGCGCATTTGGGAGATTCACCTACGGATTGCAGCGCTTTGGCGAATTGCAGGTCTACACATCGAGCGGTGCGGGAACCTGGGGGCCCCCGATGCGCGTGGGAACCCACCCCGAGATCGTCTTGCTCACCTTTGAGTAGAAGTGCTTTCATAGGTGTTCCGCCAAGAAACACATTTCTCGTCACGAAAGAGGACGGTCCATGGGGCTGCGAAGCAAACGCTTTCCACAATTCCTGGCAATCGCTCTATTTCTGGCCGCAACCGGAGCTGGTGCGCAGCAATCCGGCTCGAATCCCGATTCGGACCTGGCCAGGACGCTCGACTTCCCCACCGTTCTCTATGGCGCCGCCTACTACAACGAATACATGCCCGGAGATCAGGCCGCCCGCCTCGACAAGGATGTAGCCCTGATGAAAGCCGCCGGCATCAACGTCGTTCGCATGGGCGAATCCACCTGGAGCCTCTGGGAGCCGGCCGACGGTCAATTTGATTACGCGTGGATGGATCGCATCGTCGACGCGATGGGAAAGGCCGGCATCAAGGTGATTCTTGGAGCACCTACCTACTCCATTCCCGCCTGGATGGCCCACCAGCATCCGGAGATCCTGGCCGATCGCCTGCCCAGTGGCATGTTCGGCGGTCCCAGCGTGCAAAGCACCTACGGCATGCGCCAGAATATGGACACCGACTCGCCGGCCTATCGTTTTTATGCCGAGCGTCTCATCCGCCACATCGTGGCCCACTACAAGGACAACCCCACCGTCATCGGCTGGCAGCTCGACAACGAAACATCCAGCTACGACGCCGCCAATCGCGATGTCTTCATCGGCTTCCGACACTACCTTGAACAGAAGTTCGGCACGCCCGAAGCGTTGAGCAAGGCTTGGTTCCTCAACTACTGGGGCGAGAACATTCACACCTGGGAGGACCTGCCCACGCGCAATGGCGCACAGAGCACCGGCTACAAGCTGGAGTGGACGCGTTGGAGCCAGATGCGCGTCACGGACTTCCTGCATTGGCAGGCCGACCTGGTGCGTGAGTGCGCAGCGCCCAGGGCAGTTCGTCACCACCGACTTCGGCGGCATGATGAAGCGGGACGTAAACGAAGAGGCCATCGCCGCGTTTCTCGATATTCCCGCCGACAACATCTATCACGGAACTCAGGACCACTTCGACGGGGCGACGCAATCCATCCAGGGAGACTTTTCACGTTCGCTGAAGCACGGGAATTATCTCGTGACCGAGACCAACGCGCAGACCATCGGCTGGACCTCGGCCTTTCAATTTCCGCCTTACGACGGCCAGATGCGCGAGGACGTCTACACACATCTCTCCAACGGCGCCAACATGGTGGAGTACTGGCACTGGGCTTCGATCGCCGCCAACCAGGAGACGTATTGGAAGGGTGTCCTGTCACACGATCTGGAGCCAAACCGCGCCTACGCCGAGGTAAGCCGAACCGCGCATGAATTGCAAAAGATCGGCCCGCATCTCGTCGGCCTGCAGATTCACAACGATGTTGCCATTCTGTGGAGCCGCGACTCAGCCAACGCCATCGACTTCATGCCGTTCACTTCCAATGCATCCATGCCCTGGCTCCAGGGCCGGTCAAACGCGGACTACGGTTCGCTCGTCCAGCAATTGCACCGTTCGCTCTACGATCTGAACGTTGGTTCGGATTTTGTGTTCCCTGAAACGACCGACTTCTCGCAATACAAGCTGCTGATCGTGCCCGCGCTTTATATTTCCGACGACGCCCTGCTACAGCGGATTTCAGATTATGTAAAAGCAGGTGGTCACGTAGTGATGACCTTCAAGAGCGGATTCGCCAATGAGAATTCGGCCGTCCGATGGGTGCGCGCTCCAGGTCCGCTGCGCGAAGCCGCCGGCTTCAGCTATCAGGAGTTCTCCAACCTCGAGCATCCTCTCGCGCTCAAAGGCGATCCATTCCACGCAGGAGACGACAACAAGGTAGAGTATTGGGCCGAGTTCCTGATGCCCGAACATGCCAGGGCGCTTGTGTATTACGACCATCCTTTCTTTGGCAAGTGGCCTGCTATTACTGAAAACCAGTACGGCTCTGGCACGCTGCTCTACGAAGGAACATATCTCTCCGACGCTCTGCAAAAAGCCGTGCTGAAGCAAGCGGTGGAGGAAGCTGGGCTCGGCAACCCCGACGAGCAGTTGCCTGCGGCCGTCCATGTACAACATGGCGTGAACCGGCTCGGCAAGCGCCTGCATTACTACTTCAACTACTCAGGAGCAGAGGTGACACCCGTCTACTCATACGGCGCAGGCACCAATCTGCTGGATGGCAACGGAGTAGCTCATGGGCAGCAGTTGAAGCTTGCGCCGTGGGACCTGGCAATCGTGGAGGAGAAGTAAATGTCCTTCGGCAGGGCCGGAGAACGAATGTTCTGTAACAGGGCACGACTTTAGATGCCACCGGAACATTTGAAACGAAAGGCGCTTTGTAACAGGGAACGACCTAAGTCGTGCCGCAAACGGGGCAAAATGTTTCCGGCTTTGGCCGCTGAGGGATGGCCTTCTTCGCTGCCAGTTTTCCCGTGGCAGCCAGCGCAGCGTCAACCCGATAGAGGTCTGCTAACTCCATCGACTCCTCCAATCATCGATGGATAGAATGAAGTCTCTTCCTCGAAGATCGCGAGGAGATTGAATTTCAGGAGCCTGCTGCAGTGTCCAAAGAATCCCCTGCCTCTCAAGCTCAGCAACCTTCGGTGGTCCGCACCCGTCTTGCGGGCTATGAACTGCTGCTGCATCCTCGCCTCAACAAGGGCACTGCATTTACTGAAGCAGAGCGCGACGCATTCGTCCTGCACGGCCTGCTGCCGCCCCATATTGGAACGCTGGAAGACCAGCGCGAGCGACGCAAGAAAGTGCTCGACGCGCAGACGACGGGCTTCGACAAATACAGCCTCATGCGCGACCTGCAGGACACCACCGAAGTACTGTTTTACTCGCTTATCGAACACTTCATGGAAGAGTTGCTGCCCATCGTGTATACGCCCACTGTGGGCGAGGGTTGCCAGCGATTCAGCGAGATCTGGCGCAAGCCGCGCGGTCTGTTTATCAGCTATCCCAACAAACACCGCATCGAACAGATGATCGCCGACGCACGCTATGACGACATCCGCTGCATCGTGGTCAGCGATGGCGAGCGCATCCTCGGGCTGGGCGACCAGGGCGCGGGCGGCATGGGCATTCCCATTGGAAAGATGGCGCTCTATACAGCTCTCGGCGGCATTCCGCCGGAACATTGCTTGCCGATTCTTCTCGATGTCGGAACTGACAATGAAACCCTGCTCAATGATCCGATCTATATCGGCTGGCAACACAAGCGCGTGCGCGGCCAGGAATACGACGACTTTGTCGAGGCCTTTGTGAGTGCTGTGGAACGCCGCTGGCCCCACATTCTTTTGCAATGGGAAGACTTTGCCGGCAACAATGCGCTGCAGCTTCTGGACCGCTACCGCAACCGCCTCTGCACCTTCAACGACGACATTCAAGGCACCGCCGCCGTGACCACGGCAACCCTGCTGGCTGCGGTCAACGCCACCGGTATTCCGCTGAAGCAGCAAACCGTTGCGATGTTCGGCTCAGGCTCGGCGGGCATTGGCATCGTCAATCTGCTCATCGCCGCAATGAAAGAGGAGGGCCTGAGCGAAGAGCAGGCCCGCAAGCGCATTTATGGGTTTAATCGCTATGGCCTGCTGGTCGAAGGCGCCCGCGGAATTCGCTCGAGCCAACTTCCGCTCCTGCGCAAACGAGAGGACGTAGCCGGTTGGAAGCTCTCAGGTGGCGAAGACATCTCTCTGCTCGACGTGGTGCGCAATGCGAAAGTGACGGCGCTGGTCGGCGTATCCGCACAGGCTGGCGCGTTTACTGAAGAGGTTGTGCGCGAGATGGCCCGCAATACCCCTCGGCCGATCATTTTTCCGCTGTCCAATCCCACATCGAAATCCGAAGCCGTACCCGCCGACCTGATGCGCTGGACTGATGGGAGTGCGCTGATCGGCACCGGCAGCCCTTTTCCTCCAGTGGAAGTGGATGGCAAACAGATTCCGATTTCCCAAGTCAATAACTCCTATATCTTCCCCGGTCTCGCTCTCGGCATTTTGGTAAGCCGCTCCGAACGCGTGACCGACGGGATGATTATGGCCGCGGCCAGGGCGCTCGCGTCGCTTTCTCCGGCACGCGAAAATCGGGAGGCGCCGTTGCTGCCGCCCATTGCCGAGGCACGCAAGGTGAGTCTAGTGGTCGCCGAGGCGGTCGGCAAACAAGCCATTGCCGAAGGCGTCGCCAATCTTGCGGATGAGACAACACTGAATGCGCAATTACGCGCCTACATTTGGGACCCCGTGTATTTGCCCTACGAGCGCATCACTTGAGGCATTCCCCCACAAGCAAACGCCGATCCTGAACTCGTCATTTGACTCCTCCATAGTCCCCTTCCACGTTTTATTGATAGGATGATCTGTCCTGCAAAAACGTTTTATCGAGGGGGAGTCATGAAGTTCTTTCTGCGCGGCACCGGAGCCGCAGTTTCGGCATGCGCATTGTTCTCTGTTCTTTGCTTGTCCGTTGCAGGTGTTGCGCAGCGGCGCCAGGCAGCGCCCGCGCCAACTGGGCCGTGGATGAATACCAGTCTCTCCCCCGACGAGCGCGCTGACCTCGTGCTGAAGGAAATGACGCTGGACGAGAAGGTCGCCCTGCTCCACGGTGTCGGCATGCCGACCGATGACGCGGTTACCCCTGAAAACGCGCCGTCGAACCGAGGCGTGGGCTATGTCGGTCGGAGTGCCGCGCCTGGGAATTCCCGGCATCGACATGAGCGATGCCGCCTACGGCGTGCGGTCCAGCGGAGTGAACGGGCGCTATTCCACGGCGCTCCCCGCCAATGTTGCCGCGGCGGCAAGTTGGGACCCCAATGCGGCGTTCGAGTATGGCGCGCTGATTGGGCGCGAGCTCCGTGCGCAGGGATTTAACATGTCGCTCGGCGGCGGCGCAGACATTACACGCGAGCCGCGCAACGGACGCACATTCGAGTACCTGGGCGAAGACCCGGTGCTCGCCGGAACCTTGGTGGCCAAGCTCATCGAAGGAACGCAGTCGGCGCACGTCATCGGCGACATCAAGCATTATGCGTTCAACGATCAGGAGAGCGGGCGCAACTCCGTCAACATCACCATCGGCAAGCGGGCGGCGCGCGAAAGCGATCTGCTGGCCTTTGAAATTGGTGTTGCGCAAGGGCATCCGGCAGCCGTGATGTGCTCGTATAACCGCGTCAATGGCGACTTCGCCTGCGAAAACAAGTACCTGCTGACCGACGTGCTGAAGAAGGATTGGCAATTCCCCGGATTCGTGGTTTCCGATTGGGGCGGAACGCACAGCACCGAAAAAGCATCGGCGGCGGGATTGGACAACGAGGAGCCGGGAAGATTTTCCTTTGGCGACCGCTACAAGGCAGCCGTGCAGGCGGGCACTATTCCTACGACCGAGTTGGATGAGCATGTACACCGCATTTTGCGGTCGATGTTTGCAGTCGGAGTCATTGATTATCCGCGCCAGCGCAGCGTTGTCGACCCCTTTGCCGGATTTGAAACGGCGCGCAAGATCGAAGAGGGCGGCATCGTTCTCCTCAAAAATGAGAGGGCCGCTTTGCCGCTGAATGCCGCGAAGTTGCACAGTATCGCCGTCATCGGATCCCACTCGGATGTAGGCATGATCTCCGGTGGCGGTTCGGCGCAGGTGGATCCAATTGGCGGAAATGCGATCGACCCTCCAGGCAAGGGCGCCACGCATTGGCAGGAGGAGATATGGTTTCCCACTTCACCATTGAAGGCGATTCAGGCGCGAGCGCCAAAAGCTGAAGTAAAGTATGACTCTGGCACTGATCCTGCATCTGCGGCTGCGGCGGCCAAGGGCGCCGACGTGGCGATCGTCTTCGCGTATGACTGGGAAAGTGAGGGCATGGACCTTCCCAATCTCTCCTTGCCTCACCACCAGGACGACGTCATCGCAGCAGTGGCCGCGGCCAATCCGCATACCATCGTGGTGCTGGAGACAGGCAGCCCGGTGACGATGCCCTGGGTCGACGCTCCGGCGGCAATTCTTGAGGCATGGTATGGCGGCAGCGACGGTGCCGATGCAGTGGGCAACATTCTTTTCGGCACGGTGAACCCAAGCGGAAAATTGCCCAATACGTTCCCGAAGAGTGAGGCCGATCTGCCGCACCCAACGCTGACCACGCCGCCCCCGGAATCGCAACACTTCACCGGTGCGGTTTCACCCGAACAGCGCGCCAGTGGACTGCCGCCGTTCCAGGTGGTTTACGACGAAGGCGTCAAGGTTGGCTATAAGTGGTACGACGCCGAAAAGAAGCCCGTGTTATTTCCATTCGGCTATGGACTCTCCTACTCGACTTATCGATATTCAGGGCTGAGCGTAACTCCAGGAGTTAAGGTAAAGGTAAGTTTCACACTCGCCAACACAGGTTCGCGCGCCGGCGCTGAGGTTGCGGAAATCTATGCGGCCCTGCCCGCCAGCACAGAGGAGCCGCCCAAGCGATTGATAGGCTTCAGCAAGGTGAATCTTGGCGCCGGAGAAAAGCAAACCGTAACCGTCGAAGTCGATCCCAAGTATCTGTCGATCTTCGACGAAGCGAAAGATGGGTGGACACTGGTTCCCGGCGACTACACCATCATGGTGGGCGGTTCATCGCAGAACCTGCCTTTGAAGACCACTATCAACCTGAAGTAATTGTCCTTGCATTCGGATTCACCTCCCTGCGGCGCCAGGCCGCTTCGAGGTGAATCCTTGAACCTTGATCCGGCAACGATCCGTCGAGCCTCGCACTTTCCCTTGATCATGGCAGAGTAGCAAGATTAGAATGTGCCGTCAGGCGCGGGTTTAGCCTCCCTTTTATTCATGGACCCTGAATTCTGGGAATTCAAGTTCACATTGAGTGGAGTCATTCATGTACTCCATCGTTCGAATTGTTCGCCCAATTGTGGGCAGCGTCGTCGCATATTCGGCGCTGGCCGCGGTCGGATGCGGCGGAAGCGGCTCGATGTCCCCGCAAGTGCCAATTTCTGTTTCCCTCCCGATGCCCACGGTTGTCGTATCGCAGAACGGAACGCCGGTCATCGTGCCCATTGACATCAGCTCTACCAGCGAAACGGCGCTCGTTTTCGTCAGGGGCCTGCCAGGCGGCATTCAGGAGACGTACGCCGCTTCCGACACCAACCCTTCCGGAATCCTGACCTTCACCGCCAGCACCGCGACACCTCCTGGCACCTACATGCCCACGGTGACAGTCAACTCGGCGGAACAAATGGCATCAACAAGCTTCACCCTCGTTGTGGTACTGGGAACAAAGGTTGGAATCAGCCCCGACGTGATTCCGTAAAGGATGAGTACGAGAGTGCCTTGGTGGTTACTCGTTTTCCGGTGGAACCTGCTCCAGCAAGCGCTTCCATGTCTTCTGATTCCTGCGGTAGGCCTTCTTCAAGTCGTCGAGAATCCGTTCAAAGTCCGAGTTGGTGCGCAGGTTATTCCAGGCGGGGTTCTTCTGAAACCAGGGATAATTCTCGTTGCCCAGGTAGATGGCGCGTCGTAGCCAGTGGAGCGCCTCGCTGGAGTCGCCTTCAACGGCGAAATACGTCGCAAGCCGATAAGCCATCTCGCTGTCCGCCTCAGCTGCAGCCAGCGTGTCATCCTTCAGTTGCGACGCCGCCCGCTCGCGTTCGCCCGCCTGCACATAACACAGCGCAAGCGTGGGTACGGCGATTCGCAACGAACTGTCGTCCCGCACCACGCCTTCCAGTATTTCGATGGCGGCGCTCAGGTTTCCGAGGCGCATTTGTTGATATCCCTCTGACGTCCGCAGCAGCGGGTGACGCGGTTCGAGCGCAAGGCCTTTTTCCAATTCATCGCCTGCCAACTCGATCTGGTTCTGATACTGATAAACCCGCGCCCGATGGTTGTAGAGGATCGCGGCATTGGCGGGGTTCAGCTTGAGCGCGCGACTGAACTGCAGCAGCGCTTCCTCGTATATCCCGTCGCCGCGCAGCGCAAGGCCCGCGACCATGTGCACGTTCCAGTCGTTGGCAGCCGAGGCCAGCATGTTGGCAATGCCGTGGCGCGCCGACTCCTTCTCGCCCCGCGACAGCAGCATGTAGATGCGGTAAAGATTCGCTTCAATCGACGCCGGATCGAGCTTGAGCGCCTCGTCAAATGCGCGCCGGGCGTGCATCACATGAATCTGCCCAGCGAAGCCGTGACGCACATATTGCAGTTCAGCAATACCAAGGCCGCTCCATCCGGCGGCAAATTCCGGATCTTTGCTGGTCACTTCGGTAAACAGCGCGTGGGCGCGATCCAGATCGCCACGCGACCCGGTGCGCACCATGAACGAACTCAGCACCGCGCGCGCCTGCAGATATTTCTCGCTGACCGGGCCGGGCAGAGAAGCCTCGCGCGGATTCAACCGCGGCGCATCCGCCGTTGCGCCTTCAATGCTGCTGGTTGCGCTGAGCCCATGCAACGCGGCAAACACCTCGTTCGAAATCTCAGTTTGCACGGCGATCAGATCAAGAGAAGCCACCTGGATCGCTCCACCGGAACGCACACTCTGCGAGGCCACATCCAGCAATTGCCAGTTAAGATCAAAACCCGTTTCGGAGCGCACAAAACTTCCCGCCAGCACAAACGAAACCAGCAACTGCTGGCCGATCGAAAGCGGATCCATTTGCGCGATCGGCAATGACATCAGCGTACTCGATGGCCGCACCACCAGTGCCGGGATGCGCGCCAGCCGCGCTGCAATTGCATCCGCCAACGCATAACCGTAGAGCGGAGCCACCTCCGTTGCGCCCAGGTTCGCAAAAGGCAAAACAACTACAGAGTTTTGCGGCGCGCGATCATTCGCCGATTCGCGGAAGCGCTCGGCAAGCATCGACAGAAAGCCCGTGGCGCGCTTTTCCGCTTCTGCTCCCGTGGTGGGCAGGTTTGCCGCCGCCTCCCCGGGAATGATGCCGGTCTCGATCTGCAGCGCCTTCATGATGGTCTTCAACGCCTCGCGCACCTCGGCGGCAGAGGCATACCGCGACGCAGGATTCTTCTCAAGGCACGCTGCAATCACGCTCTTCAACTCAGGGTAGACCTGGGGAACAATCCCGCTCAAATCCTGCGGGTCAGAGAATTGGATCGCGCGAATAGCCTGGAAATCTTCGACGTCCGGCCGTGCAAAGGGATGGCGGCCGCTGGTGAGTTCATACAGAATCACGCCCAGCGCCCACACGTCCGATTGCACGCTCGATTGACCGGTGACGAACTGCTCCGGCGCCATGTAACGAATGGTGCCGCCACGGGCGGTGTAGGTGGCCGCGAGCGACGCATCCTTGGCCAGGCCCGGCTTGCCGGGGTCGAAACTCGCGTCCTCGGGACGCAGCCGCCGCGCCAGTCCGAAGTCGAGAATCTTCACCAGGCCGCCATCGGTGAGCATCACATTCTGCGGCTTCAGGTCACGATGAAAAATGCCCAGCGCGTGCGCGGCCTGCAACCCGTCTGCGATTTGTATGCCCACCGAGAGCACAAGCTGCGGGCTTGCCGGACCCCGCGCAATCAATCTGTCAAGCGACTGGCCAGGCACATACTGCATCACGATGTAGCCCTCGTCCCCGGCTTCGCCCACTTCGTAGATCGCGCACACGTTGGGATGCTCGATCGCTGAGGCAAGACGCGCCTCGCGTAACACCGTGGTTCGCAACTGCTGCGCTGAAAGCAGTCCCGTGCGAAGAATCTTCAACACCACGGGGCGCTGCAACAGTGTGTCATTGGCCAGGTAAACCACGCCGCTGCCGCCTGCACCCAGGCGGCGGAGAATCTCGTAATGTTCAATGGTCTTGCGCTTCATCTCGGGCTCAGTTCAAGTGTACCGGGCTGAGATGAATTCCGTTTCAATACGCTGTAAAGGCGAGCAATCCGCCGCAGCACAAACGAGCAGTCTGAACTGATTTCAAATCAGGCGAGGCGTCTCAGATAACGCGTCGGGCAAAGCGTCTACGGCCCAAGCAGTGTTGGGCTGCACAGATATAGCCTGTAATATCGCTCGCGAAGCCTGGGAAGCACTCCCAACGCAAGCAGACCCAGGATCAATTCCCTATTCCCTATTCCCTATTCCCTATTCCCTGCTCCCTGTTCCCTGCTTCTCAGTGTCCCCGGCGCGTTACCGCTTCATCCGCCGGCTCGGGCGGCAACTTCGCGAGTTTTCTTTGGCTTCGTTGTCCCAACAGGAACATTGTGAGGCCAAAGGCCAGCAGCACCAGGCCCCACCAGAAATTCACGTTGATGCCTAGGCTCTTAGCGTAGAGTTCCGCATCGCTGTTGGTGGCCAATCCAAAGAGGATCAGGATCAAGCCGGTCAGCGTGAACATCAATCCCATGGGAATGCGCAAATCGAGTTGCATTGTTTTTCCCTCCTCTCAGGCCAAGAAAATGTTGATTGCAATGGCGCAGATCAGAATGGCAGCGGCAAGAGCCTCCGGGCTCTTCCACCACTGCGAATGAGTGCGCGGCGGTTTCGGAGTAAGCGAGTGCACCAGGCCCACCAACTCTGACTCCGGTCGCGGCTTGGTAAACATGCTGACCGCAACGGCTACAACGAGGTTGATACCGAATGCGAAAATGGCGCCGTAAAAATTCTGCGCCATATCGCTGGGATAGTGGTGCAGCACTGCGATCCAACCGCCATGAATCCCAGGACGCGCCTCGATGGGCAGCGTAAGCCCGTGATGTATCAAGGCGGCCGACGTGCCCGCGACCAGTCCGGCAAACGCTCCGTGCCCCGTTGTCCGCTTTGAGAACATTCCCAGCAGGAACGTTGCAAAAAGCGGAGCATTCACGATCGAAAAGACCAGTTGCAGAATATCGAGAATGTTATTAAAGCTGATCACCGCGAATGCCGTCCCGATCGACAGCAGAATTCCTCCGACAGTTGCCCAGCGCCCGACGGCGAGGTAGTGTTTGTCGCTGGCGCCTTTGTGTATATACGACTGGTAAAGATCGTAAGTGAATACGGTATTGAAAGCCGTCACGTTGCCCGCCATACCGCTCATGAAGCTTGCCAGAAGCGCCGTCAATCCCAGGCCCAGCACGCCCGTGGGAAAGTAATGCAGCAGCAGATTGGGTGTGGCCATGTCATAGTCCAGCAGTGGATGACCGCTGGCGTCGAACATCGGCTTGCCTGTGACAGGGTTGATCTTTGCGGGGACCAGCCCGCGCCCTTCTTCTACCTCTCTGTGAAACTACCGTCGTTTCGTGATAGATGACGCCGTTCACATTGCGGACCACGGTGGTGGTGTGCGGTGTGGCCAGCCCGATGGCCAGCAGGCCAGGCAGAATCACCAGGAACGGGAACAACATCTTCGGCACCGCTGCAATCAGCGGAACGCGGCGCGCCGAGTCCATGTTCTTTGAAGCCATCGCCGTCTGAATCACCAGAAAATCCGTGCACCAGTATCCCGAACCGAGCACAAATCCCAGTCCCATGCCGATGCCGATAATATCGATTCCCATGGGGTTGGTGCTGGCGTGCATCACACCCTTCCACTCGTGCATGTATGCACACGGCAAGGGCGGCCTTCAGGCCCGACCAGCCGCCGATGTTCTTCAGTCCGAGCAGTACCAGCGGCAGAAATCCCGGCAATGATCAGGAAGAACTGCAGCACTTCGTTGTAAATCGCGCTTGTGAGCCCGCCAAGAAAGATGTAAAGCAACACAATAATCGCCGAAAGAAAAATGGCGAAGGTAAAGATGCCCCCAGCCGGTATACCCACTGCCATGAAAAGCCGGTCAAAGATATGCAGCGCCTGAATCAGCCGGGCCATCGCATACATCGAGATGCCGGAGCTGAAAACCGTCATCACCGCAAACGAGCACGCGTTCAGGGCGCGCGTCTTCTCGTCGTAGCGCAGCCGCAGAAACTCCGGCACCGAGCGCGCCTTCGATCCGTAATAGAACGGCATCATGAAGATGCCCACGAAGATCATGGCGGGAATCGCGCCGATACCGTAAAACTGCGCGGTCTCCAGGCCGTATTTGGCGCCCGATGCGCCCATGCCGATCACTTCCTGCGCGCCCAGGTTGGCACTGATAAACGCCAGCCCGCAGATCCACGCCGGCAGGGCGCGGCCTGCCTGGAAGAAGTCCTTGCTCGTCTTCATGTAGCGCTTCAGGGCAAAGCCGATGCCCAGCACAAACACGAAGTACAGCAGCATGATCAGCCAATCGACAGAAGTGAGTTTCAAGACTGCTCCTTGAATCGAGCACCAGCAACGTGAGCGATGGAATACGGAAACAACTTTACGCAGTAGGGCGGAGGCGCGTCCAGTGGAAAATGAAAAGGTTTTCAGAGCCACCCAAACCGCACCTTTTCATCAACGGCAGTTTACACTGGAATTGCATGATTCCTACCCTCGCATGGACCCCTGAAGGCGTCCGCTTTATCGATCAGACCAAGCTGCCGCTCGAAGAGAGCTACGTGCTCGCCACAACGTATGAACAGGTGGCCGATGTCATCGTTACCATGGTCGTCCGCGGCGCTCCGGCCATTGGCGTTTCGGCGGCCTACGGCATCGTTCTTGGCGCAATGAAGTCGACGGCCGCTACAGCGCAGGAGTTCGCGCCCGAGTTTGAGAAAATTTGCGCCCGCCTCGCGGGAACCCGCCCCACCGCCGTCAACCTCTTCTGGGCCATCGACCGCTTCAAGAGACTTTTTGCGTACATGCTTGCCTCCGGCGCAACCATTTCGGAGATCCGACACAAATTCCTTGCCGAGGCGCATGTCATGTATGAGGAAGACATTGCCGCCTGCAAGACGATGGGCGCCTTTGGAGCCGCGCTCCTACCGCAGGAGGGCGGTGTACTGACCCACTGCAACGCGGGCGCCCTCGCCACCTGCGGCTATGGCACCGCGCTTGGGGTCATCCGCTCCGCAGTCGAGCAGGGCAAACACATCCACGTCTATGCCGACGAAACCCGGCCCTTCCTGCAGGGAGCGCGTCTGACCGCATGGGAATTGATGGCCGACGGCATCGACACGACTGTCATTTGCGACAACATGGCCGCCAGCCTCATGCGCGCCGGCCGCATCCAGGCCGTGGTCGTCGGCGCGGATCGCATTGCGGCCAATGGCGATGCCGCCAACAAGATCGGCACCTACAATGTCGCCATCCTGGCCAAAGAGCACGGCATCCCTTTCTACGTGGCTGCGCCCTGGTCAACTATCGACACGGCAACCCCCACCGGAGTCGCGATCCCCATCGAAGAGCGCAGCCCCATTGAAGTCACCCACCACGGCGGCAAACAGCTCACTCCTCATGGCGTGGGCATCTGCAACCCCGCCTTCGACGTGACACCAGGCAAGTACATCACCGCCATCATTACCGAGCGCGGCGTTCTGCGCGCCCCCTATGCCGAGAGCCTGAAAGAGATGGAGATGGTGGCGGGTTAGGCTGAGCCTCTAAGGTTGTACTGTGCTTCGCGGTCTCGCCATCTTCCGTTTGCGGCAGAAATCCCTGGTTCGTGCCATTCTGCTCTCGCTGGGCGCGTTCATGGCCAGCTTGCGCCTGGCCGGCTTTCCATATATTGAGAACCTCCACGGCTCGCATTGGCAGATCGTCGCCTTGCTCGTGGCCGCCTGGGGGATGGGCGAGACGGCTCGCTGCCTTCATCGCAAATGGAGCCTCTACCACGCCGGCGTGCTTCTGTTGCTCTACACCGACCTGATGATTCTGACCATGATTGTGGTCTTGATTGCCTACTCCTGAGCGCCTCCGATCTTGTTCGCTTCAATTGCGAACCGACCAACAAATCTCCCAGAAGAAACCTCACGAACTACGCTGAGGAAGCGCGGTCAAGTTAAATGCAATTTCCCGATGCCCAATTCGCGTTGGACGTGTAGCATGGGCTGAGCGCAGTCGAACCGTCATTTTTCGCTGTTTGAATTGGAAGAATACAGGCGGAAAATCCGGCATACCAAAAACCTGCGGGAGGAAGAGATGCTGAAAGGCTTTCGTGATTTTATTCTGCGTGGCAACGTCCTCGATATGGCGGTCGGCATCATCATCGGCGGAGCATTCGGCACGGTCGTCACATCTCTTGTCAAGGATGTGTTTACCCCTTTCATTGGCAACCTCGTCGGGAAGCCTGACTTCAGCGCCATTGCAGTCGACCACATCATGATCGGCAATTTCGTGAACGCCGTCATCGCATTCCTCTTGGTCGCGGCCACTGTCTACTTCTTTATCGTGGCTCCGGCCAACGCGCTCATGGCCCGATTCAAGAAGCCGATACCGGATGCTCCGCCGTCTACGAAGACCTGCCCCGAGTGCCTGAGCGAGATTCCGCTGGCCGCAAAGCGATGCGCTCATTGCACCCAACTGGTTGCATAACCAGCCCAACAAGGCTCCGAGATTAATCGAAGTTCCGCTCGCGGCAATCATCCATCGGCGCTGCAGGACGATTGCCGGCAATCATTGGGCTTCGTCGAAGAGCCCAATCTGAACAGGCCCGAGCTTCTTCGCCGAATTCGCAGGCGTGCCGCTGACCGGCGCGAAGCGCCTCTTTGCGGCGGATTCGCTACGACCCTCGACCAGGTAGCTTGTCCCCGCTTTTCCTGCAAACTCGATCAGCGGCCCCGTAGCGCCGCTCACCACTTTCGTGCCACTTCCAGAGATCACATCCACCGGCTTGCCCGGCCAGGGATTGCGCATCCTGAGCGGCCCGTCTCCCCCTGCCTCGATGACGACCGTGGTGACGGCGCCGTTTCTCATCTGGACATCGACTTTCGACTTTCCGCGCACATACACGCTGCCTTCAAAGTCCCAGTCCGGCGGAATCGCCGGAGCGATTCGGATCACCCCGTCGTAGTCCTGAACCAGCGCCTCCTGCAACGCATCCGCTACCACTCCCGTCTGTTCCACGTAGAATTCTTTGGCCGTCGGCTCCCACTTGGCCATGCCATTCACAAAATTCTGCACCTTCTCCGTGATTTGGATGAGAGTTGAGCCCACTTCAGCGCCGGAGTTGAGACGCGCCGCCTGAATTGGATCGAAGCACCAGTCGATATTCGCTACATTCGGCCGATGCGCAAAGGTGCGCTGCGCCAGGGCGAACAGCGGAGACGTGTCGCCGATGATGTTGTACGGCCAAACCGGCTCCAGTCCTATGTTTTCGACATTATGAATTTCCGCCCCGGGCTGATACGAATCAGCGATCACGTCCGCTCCCGCAGCATCTGCCGAAGGCGATAACAACGTGCGCGGCCCGCTTTCCTCGGTCCGTGGCAAAGCCGGAATCCTGCCCAGAGCCGCTTCGATTTGCCGCACCAGGTCGGGATCTTTCCCCAGCAGTTTCGCCGCGTCAATGGTGGCCGGGTAGAGAGCCGTGATGGCTGCAATGTCCGTGGTTGGATCGGTCAGATCCCACTGCGTCTCGTGTGCGTTCGAGGGACTCGTATGCAGCAGTCCGTCCGGTCCGGACTTCTGGTAGGCAAGAAGAAAACGGGCAGCGGCTGTCATCAACGGATAATTTTCGGCAAGAAATTTGCGGTCGTTTGTGGCGAGGTATTGCTGCCAAACCCACAGCGATACCTCCGCGCCCGTCGAGATCGTGCGCGCGTTGTAATACGGCTTGAAATCGGCGTCGCAGTCCAAACCCATGGCAATCGGGCGCCAGGCGCCTTCGTACTCGATTCCCGGGCCGTTGAAGCGCATCGTCTCCGGCACGCAGATGCCGGGCCGTCCCTTCATGTGCTCCTTCGTCCAGTTCTCGATGTTTGCCAGGTCTTCGCGATAAAGATTGAAGTAAGGCTCATTCAACTCCGTCATCCCCGCTCCAATGTTCGCCGCAATCTGCATCCGCAAGTTCCAATGCCAGAATGCCGACGGATCCCAGCGGTGCTCATCTCGCGCCGCCGAAATCATATCCGCAATACCTGCCTGCGACCCCGGATAATCAGCGCCCTTTTCAACCGCCGCAACATACAAATAGATATTCCGGAGATTCTCCATGTACTCTCCGGCTCCGTCTTTCGAATTGATCTTGATGACCGCGGCGCGCTTCCAGAAAGCCTCCCACCAGCTTCGGTGCGCGGCGGCAGGCTGCGGAGAGAACGCCGAAGCCGCAATGGCCTCCGCTTCGCCCTTCCCGTCATAATGCGGTGCCGCGGCGATGACCCTGAAATGACCATCCTCGAAAGCCTTGAACGACACCGTGACAGTCACCGCATCCGTCACAGCGGCGGAAACTTCGCGGCCCTCGGCGGTTATTGCCGAAAGCGAACCAAACGCGCGCCCCGACGCACCAGGATTCTTGTTATCCATCCAGGCTTCAGAGAGCAGGCCCACCCGACTCCGAGCCGCTGCGTGCGGGCTGCGGGTCGGCCAAAGCTTCAGCAATACCGTTTGCGGCTTGTTCGGATCGGCTCCGGTCACGTCGACGATCAGGGTGTCCGAATCCGGCTCCACAAAAGCCGTCGCCGTCATCCCGCCGCCCTGCTCTCGAAACTCCCCGTGATAGAGATCGAGCCGCCCCGCATAATCCTTAGCCCCTGTCAGAGCAGCAAGCCCGGGAATCACCACTTGCCCCGGCGACAAGCGATCCGGCATCGTGTCGTTTCGATTCAATTGCGCTGTGAGCCCGTCGCCCGACCACACCGCGACGCCAAGCCTGCCATTCCCCAACGGCATCGCCTCACCCGCTTCCAGGTTCGGCCTGCCCAGCACAATATCCGAGCGCCCCATCACTCCGGGAACATCCACTTGAAATTTGCCCTCATGCCAGGCAGTGGTAGCCTGCGGCGCCGCGGATTGGGCCGCCGAAAGTCCTGCAAACACAATGCAAAGCACTCCAAGCCGGGCAATGCAGACGAACAAATTTTTCAATTCGAGTCTCCGATTCCTACACGATGGATTCGACGGAAGTCTATCAGCCGCCGCTCAATCCAGTTCCCGCAGGGGCTGCGAGAAAGCATAGATGCCCAGGAAGATCAACACTGCCAACCCGGCCATCATCGCCAATGCATGGCCCGTAGAAATGTGACGCGACAACTCGCCCGCCAGCAGCGCGCCCACTGGCGGTAGCCCCAGAAAGCTGGTGGCGTAAATACTCATCGTGCGCCCGCGCATCTCGTCCGATGACAGATGCTGAACGGAGATATTGAAAGAGGAAAACATGAGCATTCCGTTGAAGCCCTCGGCGAACGCGAGGCACTCCGACAGCACGAAGTTCTGCGAATAGCAGAAGCAGACGATTGCCACGAAGAAGATGATTCCGGCAAACGTGACGGTTTTGCCGCGATTCCGCAATACGCCCTTGGCTGCCACCGTAACGGCGGCCAGTACAGATCCCGATCCAGAGCAGGCCAGCAGCCAGCCGAGGCCGCTCGCGCCGACATGCAACTGAATCTTCGCGAAGTAGGGAATGAAAGTGATGAAAGGAATACCCAGGAAGCTCACGACCGCCGTCATCCACATCAGGACCAGCATCTGTGGATCGCTGCGCACGTAGGCAAACCCGGCGCGCAGGCTGGCCCACATACTTGCATGATGAGACGGCGTCGTGTCCGGATAACGGATCCGCGTCAACGCCCAAAGCACCGCCAGAAAGCTCACGCCGTTCAAAAAGAAGTTGCCTGCCACGCCCAGCAGCGCCATGGCATAGCCGCCCAGCGTCGGGCCCACAATACGCGACATATTGAATTGCGCTGAGTTGAGCGCGATGGCGTTGGTCAGGTCCTCGCGCTGCACCAACCTCGGAACCATCGCCTGGTAGCTGGGCGCATTCATCGCCATGGCCGTGCCATTGAGGAAGGCGATCACCGCGACCTCCCACACCGTAATCACTTTGAACCACGCCAACGCCGCAAGCACAAAGGCCAGCACCATCATCACCGTCTGCGTCACGATCAGCAGCCGCCTCTTGTCCACGCGATCGGCAATCACGCCGCCAAAGAGCGTAAAGAAGAGGAACGGAATCGACCCCGCAAACCCCACCACGCCTAACCAGAAGGCGGAGTTGGTCAACACCAGCACCAGCCAGCCCTGGGCGACGTTTTGCATCCAGGTGCCGATGTTCGAGAGAAAGTTGCCGCTCCAGAAGAGGCGAAAGTTCGGATTGCGCAGAGCGCGCACCACCTGGGGCAACCGGCTGGTCTTGGCCAGAGCCAGCGCCTGGGCTACCGCTGCATCTCCTTCCGAAGCAGCATTTGGGTACTCCTCTTCCAATGGCGGTTGGACGCTCAGAACGGACCCCCCAAGTGGTTAGTGTAAGCTGTGGCTAAATTGTGCAGGTCGCCGTTTCTGTCAGCATTCCTGCCCTCTGCTCTCGCCCAACACGAGTTTTTTCAAAGGCTTCGTTCATGCTCATTCGCAAGTCTCCGATCCTTTTTCTCCTCCTTGCTCTCGGTCCCGGGCACCACTTCAAGCCAATTCCCGCCCAGGCCACGCCCTCGGCGGGCTTTGGCTACAGCGACTTCGCTATAGAGTCTGCCACCGAGGACAAGTTTCTCGCCGTCCCCAGCGCCACGCTGGCCGGAGAAGAGCTGAAGACCCTGACCGCCGAACCCCACCTCGCGGCCACGCCCGAGGACCACAAGACAGCTCTCTATGTGGCGGAAAAGTTTCGCGCCGCCGGCCTCGAAACCGAGATCGTGCCCTATCGCGTCCTGCTCAACTGGCCCAAGGTGGTCCGTGTGGAAGCCCGCGACGCTGCAGGCAAGCTCCTGATGACCGGACCCACCCGCGAGCATGTGCAGGGCGACCCCGGACAGGATGATCCCCGCGTGGTGATGCCCTTCAACGGCTCCTCAGGCTCGGGCGACATCACCGCGCCTGTCGTGTATGCCAACTACGGCCGCCTTGAGGACTTCAACAAACTGGCCGACCTGCACATCGACCTCCACGGGAAGATCGTGATTGCCCGCTACGGGGCCAATTTTCGCGGAGTCAAGGTTTACCTTGCCGAGCAGCGCGGGGCCATCGGGGTCCTGCTTTACTCCGATCCGCAGGATGATGGCTACTTCAAAGGCGACGCCTATCCCGATGGGCCCGTGGCGTCCCGCCACAGGCGTGCAGCGCGGTTCGGTGCAATACCTCTTCAAGTATCCCGGCGACCCGGAGACCCCCGGCGTCGCCTCTACGCCCAACCTGCCCGACTCCGCCCGCGACACCTCCGCCAATGGAGCGCAAGGTAACCAGCCCCACATCATCTCCATCCCGATCAGCTACCACGACGCGGCGCCCGATCCTGCAGGCCATGAAAGGCCCTGGCGTGCCCCAGGGATGGCAGGGCGCGCTGCCGTTTCGCTACCACCTGGGTGAAGGCGGAGTGCAGGTCCACCTGGTCTCGCAGCAGGATTACCAGCGGCGCATCATCTGGGACGTAATCGGCAAGATCAAGGGCTCCCAGTTCCCCGACGAATGGGTCATCAACGGCAATCATCGCGACGCATGGGTCTACGGCACCGTCGATCCCAACAGCGGAACCGCCGCCATGCTCGAGGCGGTGCACGGAATCGGTGCGCTGCTCAAGCAGGGCTGGCAGCCCAAACGCACCATCGTCTTTTGCAGTTGGGATGCCGAAGAGGAGGGCCTGATCGGGTCCACCGAGTGGGTGGAGCAACAGGCCCAGAATCTCGACCGCGCCGTCGCCTATTTCAACACCGACGTCGGCGTCTCCGGCCCGGATTTCTCGGCTTCCGCAGTCCCTTCGCTCAAACAATTCGTTCGCGATATCGCCAAGTCCGTTCCTAGTCCCATTGGCGGCACGGTTTATCAGGAGTGGCGTCTCACGAGCAGCAAAGCCAATGAGCACCGCGCCTCCAATGCCCCGCCTCAGTCCGGCGAGGAGGTGCACGTCAGCGATCTCGGCTCCGGCTCGGACTTCACGCCCTTCCTGCAGCATGCGGGCGTGCCCTCCACCGACGTAGGCTCCGAAGGCCCCTATGGGGTCTATCACTCCACCTTCGACGACTTTGCCTGGTTCGTCCAGAACGCCGACCCGCATTTTGTCTACCTGCAGGAAATGGCGCGCTTCTTTGGCCTCGAAGCGCTTCGCATGGCTGACGTCGACGTCCTGCCCTACGATTACGAAGCCTACGCCCGCGAAATAGGGTCGTACATCGATGCCGCCCGACGCAAAGCCACCGATGCCGGCCTCGGTTCTCTGGATTTTGCCCCGGCACAGGCAGCCGACTCCCGTTTTGCCGCCGCTGCAGCCAAAGCTCATGCCCTCCAATCTGCGCCCTCTGGCAATCCTGCCCAGCTGAATCAGGCCTTGCGCCAGGTCGAGACGGCACTGCTCTCGCCGTCCGGGCTGCCAAACAGGCCCTGGTACAAGCACACCATCTATGCCCCCGGCGAGTACACCGGCTACGCGGCCGTGGTCATACCGGGCGTGAATGAGGCTATCGACGCCAAAAATGCCACGCTGGCCGCGCAACAGTTGACGGCGCTTACGCAAGCCCTGGATCGAGCCGCGCAAACCCTTGACTCTGCGCATTGAGGCTGCCAAAATCGACCGGTGCGCGATGCAAACACGCCTCTCTGAGTGTGATTTACATCACGCCAGTTGCACCTGATGGTTGACCCAGCTCCATTCCGCTCGTATCGTTGAATTGACATGAAGATTTCCCCTAATTCGTGGCGGATCGGAATCGCGGTCGCGGTCATCGTGGCCACCATCGGATGGCTCGCCATCACCGGCGCACAGGCCAGCAAAAGCTATTACGTGACCATCGCCGAGTTGGGCGGCATGGGTAACAAGGCCTACACCAGCAATCTGCGCGTGGAGGGCTTTGTGAAGCCCGGTTCCGTCGAACACGATGGCCCCCACGTCACGTTTCTCCTGAACGAGTTTGAGAGCCACTCTCCCAAAGCCGCCTCGGGCCACCTGCTCAAGGTGATCTACAAGGGCTCCGAGCCGCCGCCAGACACTTTCAAGGACGACGCACAAGCTTTGGCCGAGGGTACCTACGGGCGCGATGGAGTCTTCCACGCCTCGGTTCTCCAGGCCAAATGCGCCAGCAAATATGCGCCAGCCCAGCCTGGCCAGGCACCCGGAATGGCGCCCGCGAAGCCCGTTGCAAATCCACGCTCAACCGCAGCGGCTCCGGTAGCACCTCCCGCCAGCCAATCCGCCGCCGACTGACCAAAGAATGACCGCGCAAGCCCCTGAGGCCGCCAGTTCCACCCTCTGCGCCCGCCTCAATCAGGTATCCAAGCTTTTTGGCTCTTTTGCCGCTCTGCGCCAGGTTTCAATCGACCTCGAGCCGGGCCGCTGCTACGTCCTGATCGGCGAAAATGGCGCAGGCAAGTCCACGCTTCTCCGCATTCTGGCCGGTTTGCTGCGTCCCACCCACGGGACCGTAAAGGTCTTTGGCGGCGTTGAGCCCCACGAAGCCCGGGGGCGCATCGGCTACATGAGCCATGCCCCGATGCTCTACGATGAGCTCACGGCACAGGAAAACCTGACATACTTCCGCAGCCTTTATCCCGGCCGTGCCTGCCTTACCCCTGCCGAGGCGCTCCGCCAGGTGGGCCTCGACCCCGAATTGACCCGCACCTTTGGCCAGTACTCGCAAGGCATGCGCCAGCGCACTTCGCTGGCCCGGGTCCTGCTGCCGGTCCCGGAACTGCTGCTGCTCGACGAACCTTTTTCCAACATGGATGTCGAGTCCGTGCGCCAGATGGTTGAACTGCTGGCCGGCATTCGACGGCACAACCGCACCATTGTCATCACCACCCACCAACGCGAAGCGGCTGCTCCCATCGCCGATTGGGTGCTGGCTTTGCGCGCCGGCCGTGTCGCATCGTTCGAGCCTGGAAGCCCGACCCTATGAAGACCAACGGCGCACGATTTCTTGAAAGCCTGGGCATCCCGTTCGAGCTTCGCGAATACGACGTAGATCCGGAAGATTTGTCAGCCATTACCGTCGCGAAAAAGATTGGCATGCCGGCCGAACAGGTTTTCAAAACGCTACTGACATCGGGAGGCTCAGGCGTTTATGTCTTCGCGGTAATTCCAGGCGATGCCGAACTCGACTTCAAGAAACTCGCCAAGGCCGCCGGCCTGCGCAAAGTCGAGATGGCGCCTCTCAAAGACGTGCAGCCGCTCACCGGCTACATCCGCGGCGGCGTCACCATCTTCGGCTCAAAAAAGGCCTATCCCGTCTTCGTAGATGAAACTGCGATTCTCTTCGACGCGATCAGCGTCTCGGCCGGAACCCGCGGAACCCAGTTGATTCTCAGCCCCGACGACTATCTTCGCGCCGCCGAAGCCCTCGAAGTCCCAGTCCAGACCGCCGACCTGACAAAAGACGGGAGCCACTCCTGATGCCGCGCGCCCTCTGGACTCATCTCGTCAAGGACCTGCGCATTGAATTGCGCACCCTCGACGCATTCGTATCGATGTTGTTCTTCTCCCTGCTGGTTGTGGTGCTGTTCTCCATCGCATTTGACCCGCACGGAGATTTTTCCCGTGAGATCGCCGGCGGCGTGCTCTCCGTCGCCACCATGTTCGCCTCGGTCAGCGCACTCAACCAGGCATGGGCCCGCGAAATCCGCCACCAGGTCATGGACGCCCAGCGCATGACCCCGGCCCCTGGCGCGGAGCTTTACCTCGCCAAGGTGCTGGCTAATTTTCTCTTCGTCACTGTCGTCCAGATCATCCTGGCCCCGCTCTTCCTCATCTTCTATAACCTTCGCATCGAGGGCCAGGCGTGGCTGCTGGCCATCGTGTTGCCGCTCGGAACCTGGGCACTTGTCGCCAACGGAATCTTCTTTGCCGCCCTGTCCATCCGCAGCCGCAACCGCGAACTGCTGCTTTCGCTGATTCTCTTTCCCATCTTCATTCCTGCCCTGCTGGCCATGGTGCGGGCCACCACCAACATCCTCACCGGCGAGAGCGACCCGTTCATCTGGATCAAGCTTTTGTTAGGCTATGACATCATTTTCACGACTGTAAGCTTGCTGCTTTTCGACATCATATTTCATGCGGAGTAAAAGCCTCATTGACAAACTTGCCCTTTCCGCTGTCAACAAGGTCAAACCGCGACAGAAAGCTGCCTGACCGGCTTGCGCGTAACATACCTTCCACCTGTTGATGGAGACCACCCTTCCTCCACAGACGTACACTGAAGCAGGCTCCAGAGGAGCTACCGGAATGAAAAAGTTCGCCATCGGCCTTTACGCCACAATCACCGTGACCCTCATGATCTGGGGCTATTACCAGGCCATGTACGTCGCTCCCAGCGACGCCATGCAGGGCGATATCTCCCGCATCATTTACTACCACGTCCCCAACGCATCGGTCGCTTTTGTTTTCTTCGCCGTCAGCCTCATTGGTTCCATCGGCTATCTGGCGTTTCGCCGCAACTCTCCTCAGCGCGCGCAGATTGCTGACGCCTGGGCCCTTGCCGGCGCCGAGGTCGGCGTGGTCTTCTGCACCGTCGTGCTCACCACCGGACCATTGTGGGGACGCCGCGCCTGGGGTATCTGGTGGACCTGGGACGCCCGTCTCACCACTACGCTGGTTCTCTGGCTCATCTACGTGAGCTATCTGCTCCTCCGCCGCTTTGCGGCCGGGCCGCAGATGCAAACGCTGGCTGCCGTCCTCGGTATCTTTGGCGCCCTCGACGTGCCGATCGTCTACATGTCCAACCGCTGGTGGCGCACCCAGCATCCCGCGCCCGTCTTCGGCGGCGCCCAGGGATCGGGCATGGCCCCATCGATGCTTCACCCATTCCTCTGGAACATGCTGGCGTGGTTCTGCTGGGGAATCTTGGTGCTCATCCTGCGCTATCAAGTGGAACGCAAGCACCAGCAAAATGCAGCCGAGGAAGCAAGGGAAGCCCTCGAAGCCAACATCTGATTGCGCACCAGCGCCACTCCGAAACGAGGAAGAAATGGATCAAGCTGCGATTCTCGATCATGAATTTGTCGTCGCCGCCTACACCGTCACCTGGGTCATTCAGCTTGGCTATCTAGCCTGGCTGGGTTTCCGGTGGCGCACAGAAAAACGAAATGCAGATCGCAGAGAGAATCGTGTGGGCTAGACGTGCAATCTGCGCCAGGCAAACCAAGGTGCGCAAACCCCTGCAAATGCTCTAGACTTTAGCTTTGAGAGGCTTCCAATGTTAGTCGTCATGAAGGCCCAGGCTACCCCCGAAGAAATTCAGGCCGTCTGTGACCATATCGAACTATTAGGATTCCGCGCTCATCCCCTTCCCGGAGCGCAGCGCACCGCCATCGGTATCACCGGCAACCAGGGCGAAGTGGATCGAGGCAATATCGAAGCGCTCTCCGGAGTCGCTGAAGTCATCCGGGTTTCCAAGCCCTACAAACTTGCCAGTCGCGACGTCAAGGAAGAGGACACCATCATCCGCTTCCCCGGCACGGACGCCACCATTGGCGGGCGCAACCTCGCCGTCGTCGCCGGGCCCTGTTCCATCGAGACGCGAGAGCAGGCCCTCGCCATCGCCGAGCAGGTCGCCGCCGCAGGCGCCCAATTCTTTCGTGGTGGCGCCTACAAGCCCCGAACCTCGCCATATGCATTTCAAGGCCTCGGCGTTGAAGCCCTGCGCATCATGGCGGAGATCCGCGAGCTCTTCGGCCTGCGCATCATCACCGAGGCCATCGACAACGAAACCCTCGACCTCGTCGCTGAGTGGGCCGACGTGGTTCAAATTGGCGCGCGCAACATGCAGAACTTCTCACTCCTCAAGCATGCCGGCCGCCTTCGCAAGCCGGTGCTGCTCAAGCGCGGCATGAGCGCCACCCTCGACGAGTTCCTCATGGCCGCTGAATACATCATGAGCGAGGGCAACTACGAAGTCATCCTTTGCGAGCGCGGTGTGCGCACCTTCTCTGACCACACGCGCAACACCCTCGACCTCAGCATCATTCCCGCCGTCCAGCGCCTCAGCCATTTGCCCATCCTGGTCGACCCCAGCCACGGAACCGGCAGGCGCGACAGCGTATTGCCCATGGCCCGCGCCGCCATTGCCACCGGTGCCGACGGTGTGCTGGTTGAGGTCCATCACCAGCCGGAAAAGGCGCTCTCCGACGGCCCCCAGTCCATCTACCCCAACCAGTTTGCGGAAATGATGAATCAGATCGAGCAGATCGCGCCCATCGTGCATCGGACCCTGTCCCGCGGCGTCCACGTCGTGGCTGCCGCAGCGGATGCCCATGACGCCAAAGCAAGGTAACCTCGAAGTCGATGAACGGGTACCGGGTGCCCCAGGTCTCAACTCTGAGACCTGGAAAAGCAAGGGTCACCGCGTGCTCTTTGGGCCGCGAATGAAAACACTGCCGCTCGTAATTACCTCTTTGGCCCTCGCCCTCACCGGCTGCCGCCCCCATGACTTTCCTCAGTACCCGGCCAATTACCGCGAATATGCTTATGTGACCAATGGCGGCAGCAACACGGTCTCGATCTACGACGTCGTGAATGTACGCCTGGACCGCGAACTTCGGGTGGGCGCAAACCCGGTTGCCGTTGTGGCCAGCCCCACCCGCAATGAAGTCTACGTGGTCAACCAAGGCTCTTCGTCCGGCCAGGGATCCGTCTCTGTCATCAACGCTGAAAACAACACAGTCTCGGCAAACATTCCGGTGGGCGTCCAGCCCGTTGCGCTCACTCTCAACCCCGACGGTGGGTTGGCCTACGTCGCCAACTCCGGCGCAAACAGCGTCTCTGTCCTCGACATGAAGGCCCACCGCGTTGCCGCGATCATCGGCGCCGGCGAGCAGCCGGTGGCGCTCCGCGTCTCTCCCGATGACAAAACCCTGGTCGTCGCCAACCACGTGGGTAACTCGGTCAGCATCATCGATCCGGAAACAGGAATGCTGCGCGCGGTCTTTGGAGGCTGTCCAGGGGCGAGCGACGTTGTGATTTTGCCTGACTCCACCAAGGCCTTCGCCGCATGTTCCGGCGGCCACCAGGTAATGGCCATCGCCCTGGCTCGTCCGGCCGCACATCCGGCCCAGCCCGACCGTCTCGAATCGCTGCTCGACGTAGGCCATAATCCGGTGCAACTGGCGCTCAAGCCCGATGGCGGCGAAATCTTCGTTTTGAATTCATTGAGCGATACCATCTCCGAGGTCATTACCGGTACCAACGACGTGCTGGGCGCCTACCTGATGGGCGCCGATCCGGTGCGTGGACTCGTCTCCGCCGATAACTCGCTGCTCTACGTCGGCAATCTTCACTCGCAGGAAGTCACCATCTATTCCATCGACGATGGAAAGCGTATCGGCGGCATTCATGTAGGCGACGGCCCTTCCGCGCTGGCCTTTTCCGCGGGCGGCAATCTGCTTTTTGTAGTGGATTCCCGCTCCGGTGACGTTGCCGTTGTGCGCACCGCCTTGCCCTCTCTGACCGCCTTGCGCTCTCTATTTGCGTTCACCTTTTTGCCCAGTGGCCGCGGACCCAACGCCATCGCCGACAAAGCATTCAAGCTTCCATAAATACGTCATGCCCCAAAACATCCCCATCGCCACAAAAATTCTCCGGAAGCATTTGCAGAATATTTCCACCTTTGGCGCACAATTAAGGCAGTTCTCCAATTGACGTAGAGTGGATTTGAAAGGGCACGGCTTTTTAGCCGTGCCGTAAGAAATCCGAAAAGAATTGGGGCTTTACAGGCTGCGGAAAGACTCGAAACGACGGAGGCTCTGTAACAGGGCACGACTTCAGTCGTGCCGAAAACGCACAAAATAAAGGATGGGCTTTAGCCCCTGCGGGACGCTTTGACCCCGATTCCTCCGTTATTCTCCCTTTTTCCGCAGCCTGTTTAGCCCCTGAGGGATTGTTCCGCCTCAACAACATCAGGAGAAATGCTCTAGAGAAGTAACTGCCGCGAAGGGGCGGCGGGTGGGTTCGACTCGACCCCCTACCCCCTACCCGGTAGTAATCAAACATCGCAAAATAATTTGCAGAAAATTACCGTTTTCCACAAAATCGGCCGGCACGCTTAACCGTGCATCGGAGACCGCTACTTCTTGCCATTTCCGTACCGCGCCACACTGAACTGCGCCCCGGCAAACAGGATCAACCCCGATGCATACGCCCAGAAAAGCAACCCCACCGAAACATAGAACGGCCCGTAAATCGCTTTCAGATCGAGATGCGGCAGAACGCCGACATAGACATTCTTCGCCAGCAGCCAGATGACTCCCGTCACAATCGACGTGCGCAGAACGTGCCTCCACGGAATCCTGCGATTCGGCAGCAGCCAGTAGATCGAGAAGAAGAAAAGGATCGACGCAACGCCCGTTGAAATTGCGAGCCACAGATAGCTGATGCCCTCAAACACGAAGTTATCGGTGTGCCCAAAGAAGATAAATCCCAGTAACTGCCGTTGCCAGGCACTTACAAAAATGCTCCCCATCGCCAGCACCACCATCAGGATCGCAAGCCCAAACGCCACCAGTTGGTTCATCACGTAATTGCGGCTTTTGGTCACGCCCCACGCCTGGTTAAGCGCCACTTCGAGCGGAAGAAAGATGCCCGTGCAGGAGATAAGAATCATCACCAGCGAGAGCCACTGCACACCCTGTCGCGCCGCGGCGTTCGCCAGGCTGGCAGCCACCCAATCCTGATTCGAGGGTAAAAAGTAGTGCACCATTTCGCCCACCACATGCACCATTATCTGCGAGTGAAAAACCGCCCGTGACAACGTATAAAGCAGCACGATGAAAGGGATAAACGAGATGATCGCATTGGCCGCCACGCTGAAGGCATAGGTGTGTACCTGGCTGTCCAGCAAGTAATGCACCAGCGCGATTCCGCCCTTCTGCCAGCGAGGCCACCTGGAGGTTCGAACCGGTTCAATTGCGTGAGCCATCTCCGCGGTATTCGCTGCCGCTTCGACATACGTACCGGAATTTGAGACGTCCGCCATAACTCCCCTGAGCTGACCGAATATAGGATTCAGACACGCTCCACTGCCGATTTATTGAGCTTTCTTTAAGAATAGACGCTGACGGTCATTGCAGGCTGTGACGTCGGTAACTGCGGGACTAGTCTCCGACTGCGTAAAGGGGGCGGAACCGCATATTTTCTGCTTGCATCCTCTTGCATTTCCTGCCATAACAGGAGCACGGTGCGCGGGGGCGCGCCGGTCAGGATTGACGGAAGGCCTTTTGATTTGGATGTTTTGGTTTCTCGCAAGCACAACCCCAATCCAGGTAGGTCATTGAGCTGCCACAGCGCAACCTTGCAGAGCGCTTGGGTAGCCTGCGCCGTATCGGGCGGCAGGTAGATCCTTCCCTGTCGATCGAGTCTGCCAGCGCGGCAGAAATGGTGTCGATAGAGAGCAGGCGTTTGTGGAGGCGAGACAACAAGGAGATCGTGCGATGAAGGAACAGGGTGTAGTGAAGTGGTTCAACGGGGCCAAAGGGTATGGGTTCATTCAGCGCTCCAGCGGAGAAGATGTGTTTGTACATTTCTCCGCTATTCAGGAAGACGGCTACAGGACGCTGAATGAGGGCGATGCAGTTGAGTTTGAGTGCCAGCAGGGCCCCAAAGGCCTGAATGCGGCCAATGTGATGCGAGTGGTCTAAGTTCGCTTTTGCGGGGCCTTTTGGGTTGCCAGGGTTTTCGAGTTACTGATTTCTGCCGACCTACTCTTGTCCCACTTACTCTCTGAGCTTCTCGAGGGCCCACCGTGCGGCCGAGCGCAAACCTTCATCTGCCGCGTCGGCCCACGTGCGCAACCACGGCGCAAACTTCGCCAGTCCGCTGTTGCCCATCGCGATGGCCACATTGCGCCGCAGTCCGAAGAATCCCGCCCGCCGCACCGGCGAACCGTTGAAGCACCGCTCAAACTCCGCTTCGTCCATCTGCGCCAGCCATTCGAGCGCCGGATTGACCAATTCCGCGCGCGCTTCAAGCTCTGCATCCTCGCTCCGAGGCGCCTTGCGATTCCACGGGCACACATCCTGGCAGATATCGCAGCCGAAGACCTGCCGCCCCATGCCTTCCATCAGTTCCCCGGAGATCGCTCCCTTGTGCTCGATCGTCAGATACGAAATGCACCGCGTCGCATCCATCTGGTAGGGCGCAATCAGCGCATCCGTCGGGCAGGCCTCAAGGCAGCGCGTGCAGCTTCCGCACCGATCCGGCACCACCGCAGTCACTTTTTCGTCTGCAACCGGCAACGAGGTCAGCAGAACCGCCAGAAACCCAAACGAACCGAGCTTCGGATGAATCAGGCACGTATTTTTCCCCGTCCATCCCAGGCCGGCCGCCGTGGCCAGCGCGCGCTCCATCACCGGCCCCGTATCCACATAGGCCCGCGATTCGAATTCGCCCGATTCTTCACGCAGCCGCGACTCCAGTTTGCGCAGCCGCTTCAAGAGAACTTTGTGATAATCGCTGGGGCGGCGCACACCCGCAGCGTCAACACGGCTTGTCCAGGCATAGCGGGCAATCCAGCCCACTCCCGTTGCAGACGGCTCGGTTGAAAGCGGCTCTGCGCGCATGGTAGCTCGCAAAACACACCATCGCCGACCGCGCCCACGGAAACGGAATCCCCACACGCGCGCGCACCAGCTGCTCATCCTCGTTGGTCCTCGCCAGATAATGCATCGTCCCCGCGCGTCCCGCCTCGATCCATTGCGCAAATCGCGATGCCTCGCGCGTCTCCCCAGCATGCGGCAACGCCACCACACCGGCTTCAGTGAATCCGGCCTCGATGGCAAACGAGCGCGCCAGTTCCCTGCTCAGGAGCGCCGGGCCCGGTCGAGTCGCCGGAATCAAAATCGCCAACGTCCATGGAACTTGTGTACCTGTTTTCTGCGTAGATAGCTATAACGTGTTCGATTGTGGACGCCGGGATCGAAACCGGACACCGGGAAGCGCAGACAACTCGGGAGAATGGCTCGCATCTCAAGTGCTTTCAGCATATTTCGTCCCAGAGGTTTGGCGGTTCGGGTGCAATGTAGTAGGGCCAGGGGTGCCATCAAAATGCTGCCCCGGTCCGGCCACCCCGCCGCGACGAACAGGTGCAACACAAGAAGGAGGTTCTCTTATGAACGCCATTCTATTGAATTCGGCAGAAACGATGCTTGTCGCCCCCGGGCGAAATGCATGAGCTGGTTCGTGGCCAGGAACAGTGCCTCGTGGAGCGGCTCACGCCCGTTGTCCGGCAGCAAAACGTCACCCTCGATTTGCGCAACGTGGAGCGCATTGACGCCGCAGGCATCGCGGCGCTGATCTCCCTCTATGGAAGCGCAAAGAGAGCGGGAAACGAATTCACGGTTGCGAACGCAGCGCCACCGGGTCGCTGAGATCCTCAGGCTGGTAGGGCTCGACCACTTTTTGCTATCGCACGATGCAGTCCCCTGCACCAATTCGGAAGCCTGTCTCGAGCGGTCGGCCGCTTGATTTTTCCCGCGGCTGGTTTCTCCCCGCTGATTCGGCGCGAGTTCGCGTAGCAATTTTCATCATTTCCCCACCGGCAACAGCACAACCCGCGCCAGCCAAGTCGGTGGCCTGTGACGAGGGGCACAGGCAAGTGTATACTTGCGGCGCTTATTGTAATTGCGAATGGTTGAACCGCCGCAAGGCGCAGCCAAAGTGTCTGGTTGACTGAACGCGCTGGGTCTTTTCGCCGTCTTTCCCATTGCAAGGCTAAATCAGCGTACCGTCACTCTTGCATGGACGCCGCGGTTGCGGAGTTTGAAGCCCCTCGCGACAAATCCATGCCGCATGGGCGAAAATCTTCATACGGAGGCTTTATTTCATGGCGCAAGGCGTAGTCGATCAGCAGTTCGCTGCGGCGAACTCAACTTCAACAACCGCAACCAAGTACGTGTATTTCTTCGGCGGCGGGTCTGCCGATGGCAACGGCCGCATGAAGGACGTACTGGGCGGCAAAGGTGCCGGCCTGGCTGAAATGACGAATGCCGGCTTGCCGGTACCCCCGGGATTCACCATCCAGACCGAGGCCTGTCGCGAGTACATGCGCGGCAAGCTCAGCCCGCAGATCGACGAAGAGATGCTGACCGCGCTTGAGCAGCTTGAAAAGATGCAGGGGCAGAAGCTCGGCATGGGCGAAAATCCGCTGCTGGTTTCGGTCCGTTCGGGCGCAAAGTTCTCCATGCCGGGGATGATGGACACTATTCTCAACCTGGGCCTGAACGACAAGGCCGTTGCAGCGCTCGCAAAGCGCAGCAACAATCCCCGTTTTGCCTATGACTCCTATCGCCGCCTGATCCAGATGTTCGGCGACGTCGTTCTCGACATCCCCAAAAAGAAGTTCGAGCACATTTTCGATTCAGTGAAGGCAAGCCAGAAGGTCAAGTTCGATTATGAACTGAAGCCTGAGGCGCTCATGCAGATCATCACCGAATACAAGAAGCTGGTGAAGAAGGAAACCGGCAAGGACTTCCCGCAGGATCCCCTGGTGCAACTCGTGGCCGCCCGCGATGCCGTTTTCAGAAGCTGGCAGAATGAGCGCGCCAAGACCTACCGCCGCATCAACCGCATCGACGACTGGCTGGGTACCGCCGTCAACGTGCAGGCCATGGTCTTCGGCAACCTCGGCGAGAACTCCGGCACCGGCGTCGGCTTCACCCGCAATCCGGCCACCGGCGAACATGTCTTCTTCGGCGAGTACCTGATGAATGCGCAGGGCGAAGACGTCGTCTCCGGCGTGCGCACTCCGCTCTCCATCAGCGAACTCGAGCGCGCCATGCCCAAGGTCTACGAGCAGCTGCGCGACATCACCCGCAAGATGGAAAAGCACTATCGCGACATGCAGGATTTCGAGTTCACCATCCAGGATGGCAAGCTCTACATGCTGCAGACCCGCAACGGCAAACGCACCGGCCTCGCCGCCGTGCGCGTGGCCATCGACATGGTGCGCGAAGGGCTCATCACGCAGGAGGAAGCCATCTTCCGCGTCGAGCCCAACCAGCTCTATGACTTTCTGGTTCCACGTCTCGTGGAAAAGGGCGAAAAGATCGAAGTCCTCGCAACCGGCTTGCCTGCCTCGCCTGGCGCGGCCGTGGGACAGATCGTCTTCACCGCTGAAGACGCCGTGAAACACCACACCAACGGCTCCTTCAAATCAGTCATCCTGGTCCGTGGCGAAACCACACCAGAAGATATCGCAGGGATGGAAGTTGCCGACGGCATTCTCACATCGCGCGGCGGCATGACCTCTCACGCTGCGGTCGTCACCCGCGGGATGGGCAAGTGCTGCGTAGCCGGCGCCGGTGACTGCGTCGTCGATGAAGCCAAACGGGAACTCCGCGTCAAGGGTCACACCTACAAGCATGGAGACTGGCTCTCACTCGACGGCACCACCGGCCGCGTCATCGCCGGCAAGCTCAAGACCCTCGATGCGCAGCCCGACGATCCTGATCTGGTCAAGTTCATGAGCTGGGCCGACCCGCTGCGCAAGCTGCAGGTCTGGGCCAATGCGGATATTCCGCGCGACGCAAAGCAAGCTCGTGCGTTCGGAGCCGAAGGCATCGGCCTCTGCCGCACCGAGCATATGTTCTTTGCCGAGGACCGCATCGAGCATATGCGCACCATGATCCTGGCCGACAACGAGAAGGACCGCCGCACTGCACTCAAGAAGCTGTTGCCCATGCAGCGTGCCGACTTTACCGGCCTCTTCAAGTCAATGGATGGGCTGCCGGTGGTGATCCGCCTGCTCGATCCGCCGCTGCATGAGTTCCTGCCCAAGCGCGAAGATCTGCTGGTTCAGATTGCGCGACTTGAAGAAACCAAGCCGCGTTCACCCAAACTCAAGGAGCTGCGCACCCTGCTGGCGCGCGTTGAAGAACTCCATGAGATGAACCCCATGCTCGGGCTGCGTGGATGCCGTCTCGGTATCACCTTCCCCGAGATCACCGAGATGCAGGCGCAAGCCATTATCGAGGCCGCGGTCGCCGTCAAGAAAAAGGGAGGCAAACCGCACGTCGAGATCATGATTCCGCTCATCGGCTCGATCGAAGAGATGCGCAACCAGGCGACAATCGTTCGTCGCGTGGCAGCAGATGTCTTCAAGGAGAAGGGCGCCAAGATCGACTACATGGTCGGCACCATGATCGAACTGCCTCGCGCTGCGCTCACTGCCGACCAGATCGCCGAAGAAGCCGAATTCTTCAGCTTCGGAACCAACGACCTGACGCAGACCACCTTCGGCATCTCGCGCGACGACATCAACAATTTCCTGCCTGCGTATCTCAAGGCCGGCATCTTCAAACAAGACCCCTTCGCCACCCTCGATCAGGCTGGCGTGGGCCAACTGGTGAAGATGGCCACAGCCAAGGGACGCAACACCCGGCCTACTCTGAAGGTCGGCATCTGCGGTGAACATGGCGGCGATCCGGAGTCCGTCAAGTTCTGCCACAAGATCGGGCTCAATTATGTGTCCTGTTCACCCTTCCGGTTGTTGACCGCAAGGCTCGCCGCTGCTCAGGCGGCACTCCAGGAACAACAGACGGGGCCAGACATCCACAACGGCACCTGCTGATCAGACAACCGGCAAAACAACAAGGGCGTGGCCGAAAGGCTGCGCCCTTGTTGCATTCAGCGCCTCTCTCTCGAGTTTGAACTGCCATCCAACGCCTTCCGCGCTGAGATGTCTCAGAGACGCATTGAGCCCCTGCTATTCCAATTTTTGGCTTAGATGTTCAGTTTCCAAACCAATCCCCCACATTCCCCATAAGCGCCTTTCAAGCAACAGCAGAAGCGTCGTTCTCATCCCAAGAGATTGGACCGTCCGGTCATAGCCGGCGGGGCTTGCGATGCACGCGTCATCAATCTCAACGTCGCTGAAGCCTCGATTCCCAAGGAAACAGGAGATAGCATGCATTTCGACTCTTCGACCCTCACCAGCCCACCCGGGCTCATTGTCTTGATCGCAGTGGTGATCATTATTCTCGCGATCGCAATTGCTTTCGCTGTGCGTCGCCACAAGATGACCACATTGCAACTGCGGAACCGCTTCGGCCCCGAATACGATCAGGCAGTTCGCGAGGACCGGGACAGTCGCAAGGCCGAGGCAAGACTCCTTGCTCGCGTCAAGCGGGTTCGCCATTTTCAGATTCGCGATCTCTCTGAAGCCGAGCGCACCCGTTATCTCGCAGACTGGAACGCGGTGCAATCACATTTCGTCGATCGCCCCCGCGGCGCGGTCACCGAAGCCGATGAGTTGGTGAATTCCGTCATGAAGGCGCGTGGCTTTCCCGATGCGGCGTTCGGTCAACGTATCGAAGACATTTCCGTTGATCATGCCCGCCTCGTCGAACCCTATCGCTCGGCGTACACCATCAGTCAGCGCGCCGCAAGAAACGAAGCGACCACTGAAGAATTGCGCACAGCCATGATCCATTACCGCGCTCTTTTCGATGACCTTCTTCAGGTAACGGCGCCCGCGGAGCCAAGGTCCAAAGCGCTCGTCTAGACAATAAGCCAGGCCATCGCCGGAATCCGGCGCCTCCGACGATGGCCTGATAGTTTCAAATAAATACCCGTTCCACTCGGCCCCTTGCGCAATCCACGAAACGCGGCCCGCTGCTGGGATCGAACCCCGGCGACTCGGCTGGCCGTCTCACACGCTTCGGCGCATCTAAGCGATCAGCACATGAGGCCCGCCATGTTGATTCGTCTGGGATACGACATCCAATTTGAGATTCCTGCCCCAGTAGCCATGGTGGCGCTGCTCAACGTCCATCCCTCGCGCATTCCCGACCTCGTTGAACCCGACGAGATACTAATGGAGCCCAGTCTCCCTCTCACCAGTTATTTCGACAGTTTTGGGAATCGCTGCACGCGATTTATCGCGCCGCGGGGACCGCTTCGGCTGGCCGGTTCCACGCTCATTCACGACGCCGGCAGGCCCGATCCGGTCAAGTTGACGGCCCGCGCGCCAGCCGTCAGCGATCTGCCCAATGAGCTGCTCGCCTATCTGCTGAGCAGCCGTTATTGCGAGGTGGATCGCTTGTCTCCCATCGCACTCGAACTCTTCGGGAACACGCGCCCGGGCTGGGCCCGCGTGCAGGCCGTCTGCAATTGGGTCCAGGCCAAAGTTGCGTTCAATTACTGCCAGACCCGGCCCTCAAAAACTGCCCTTGACGTCTTCACGGAGCGCGTCGGCGTATGCCGCGATTTCCAGCATCTTGCCATCACCTTCTGCCGCGCATTGAATATTCCCGCGCGCTACGCGACCGGCTATCTTGGAGACTTCGGTGTGTCGCCCGGCGGCCCCATGGATTTCAGCGCCTGGTTTGAAGCCTACCTTGACCACCGCTGGTGGACCTTCGATGCCCGCCATAACAAGCCGCGCGTCGGCAGGGTTCTGGTTGCAACCGGCCGCGATGCCTCCGACGTCGCCATGACCACTTCGTTTGGACAGGCAGACCTGCGCCACTTTTTGGTGATAACCGAGGAGGAGTCTCCCGCGCGCATTAGCAATCTGGTCTTCAAAGAGAGGGTGCAGGTTTAGAGCCCCGCACTACTTCGAGTCCCCGCCCGGCGCGAAGTACCCCTCCCGCGTGACCACGGTTAGGTCGTTCTTGTCCGCCTTCAGTGCGATCTTGTGGAAACCGCCGTCATTGTCGACTTTATCGGGTGTGTAGGTCAGCAGGTATTGGCCGCGCAGTTCCGTCGCGATCAGCCCATAGATCTCATCGAGGTCTTCCTTCTTCTTCATGTCGAAAAATCTGCCGCCCGTCCGCGTGGCAATCTCTTCCATAATCTTCTTGCCGTCTATCTGGGGCTCGCCGCCTCTGCGCCCGCCACCACCACCGGGATAGCCTCCTCCCGGATAGCCACCGCCCCCGGGATATCCCCCTCCACCACCCGGCCATCCCATTCCGCCACGCCGTCCCCCGCCGGGGAATCCGCTGTTGCTGCGTTCCTGTTCGCCTTTGAAGTAGATGGTGTAGATCGACACGTTGGCGCGCTCGGCCGCATCAATTGCATCGTTCAGCGTCTCCTTGCTGCCCCGGTCCGCGCCGTCGGAGAAGACGATCAACGCCTTATGCCCGTCTTTGGGCTTCATCAATTCGTCGGAAGCCAGGAAAATAGCGTCGTAAAGCTGCGTGCCCCCGCCCCGCGAGTGATCGCGATTGTCTCCCGTGGTCTCCGGTCCATTGCGTTCATCGTCGCTGTGCGAGGTCGAGCTCATGTTGTCGAGTTCCCGGTGCAGTTTAGCCCGCGAGTTGGTGAAATCCTGCAGCAACTCCACCTCCCGGTCAAAATGGATGAGAAAGGCCTGGTCATTCGCGGTGGGCGCGGCGCTTGCAGTGGCCGCGGCTTTCTCTGGCGCTGGAGTGCTTGCTGGCGTGGCGCTGGGGTCGCCCGGCAGCATCTGGTCTACAAATTTACCCGCCGCTTTGCGCTCGTTCTCCATTGCGGCTGACACACTGCGGCTCGTATCGACCAGTAACCCCAGTTGGAAAGGCAGATTGGTCTCGCGCGCAAAGCTCTTGATGACCTGCGGACGGCTGTCCTCGGTCAAGGTAAAGTCACTCTTCGCAAGGTCCGTCACCAGCGCACCATGTTTGTCGCGCACCGTCACCGGCAGCAAAACTTCGCGCGCCTGCACGTGCATCGTCAGGGCAGGCTGGTTCGTCGCAGCCTGCTGTGCAGAGCCGGTCGCAGCCAGACCGGTTAGAGCCAGCATCGGAATCGTATAGGCCAGAATCGTCTCAAATCGCGTCATCTTGGGTCCATTCATGGGTGAGGGCACACTTTCAGTTTCATTAGACGGAGTGAGCGGAAGAGTGTTGACCGGTGAATGACAGTCAAAAGACTACCCTTAGCCGCTTCAGAATTCTAAATAGCGCAAAAGGGGGCGTCGAATGGGCATGAAAGTGTCGTGCAGAAAGGGATGAGATGCTATGAGCGCCACCGGGAATTTAATCATAGCGTAACGATCTTCTCTTCGGGTGATGTGTCGAATTGCCGCAATGCTGCCCCCCTCGCACTGTGGACAAATGCCACTATCGAGATTTCTTAACCAGGAATGCTCCAGCCAGAAGCCGTCAGAGCAGCGCGAGTCACCGGAAGAGAGGGATTTCTTCAGCATAGGTAAAATCGAAGCCTTGGCAGTCGTTTCTTGAGCTTTGGCGAGCCATCGGAAATGACACGTCAAACTCTATGGCGGTCCGGGGAGAGGACCTTTCAATAGCAGGAAACAGCCTTTGTGCCGATTGCTGCCCAGAGTTGAGGATTCAGGTTTCCGGACTCGAAGGCAGGGGCGCCCCCTGTGATAGCTAAGGCGCTAGGAACTCATGGTCAGCGATCGGAGGCGTGCAAGAGCTTGACGCGCCAGGTCGGCCACCGCTCTGGCCAATGTTTTCGATGCGTTCAGCGATTCCGGCCGCTCCAGCCGCAACCCCAGCTTCGTAGCATAACCGCGAAAAAGAATATCCACGTCGTAGAGAATCTCAACGTGGTCGCACAGAAAACCGATCGGCTGCAAGAGCAGAGTCTTTACACCCGACGCGGCAATGGCGTCCAAGGTCTCCTCGACAGTAGGACCAATCCATGGACCACCGCTGGCGCCCTGGCTCTGGAAAGCAAACCACCATCGCGGAATGCCGTCAACCCGCGCCGCAACCAGCTCCGCCGTGCGCTTGGCTTCCTCAACGTAAGGATCTGCGCCTTCGCCTGGCCACAGGCGGGGTTGCCCGTCACTCGCAGCGGGCGCCTGCACCGTGCGACTCGGCACGCTGTGCGCCGTGAAGAGCACCGGAACCGGTGCTTCGACCTCCACCACCAGTTTCTCCATCGCCGCACGCAAACGCTCCGCGAATGCCTCAGCCAGCATCGGATGTTGCGCCCACCCGTCTGTAAAGTCGATGCGCAGCGCGCCCGCCTCGGCCTGCACCGCGCGACGATAGAGCCCTACGCTGGTTCGTGAATTTTGCGGAGCGAGACAAATGACTGCCGCTTCTCCCACCCCATCCGACCGCATCTGGCGAACCACATCCGGAATGTATGGGCGCCAGTTCCGCATCCCAACGTACACGGGCACATGCTCGTCCTGCGCGGCTAACTCCGCTTCTACCAGTCTTCCTTGTTCCTGCGTGACCTCGGTCAGCGGGCTGTGCCCGATCAGCGCATAACGGTGCTGAATCTCCTCGACCACCGATTGCGGCAGAGGCCGACCGCTCACCACGTTGCGCAAATATTCGGGAATCTGCTCTACCGTCTCCGGTGTTCCATGCGCCAGCAGGAGAACAGCTTTCTTACCCATTTGCTTCCTCCAGCCGAAACTCCCGCACCATGCGTACGACGGCCTGTACATTCTCCACCGGGGTTCCCGGAACAATGCCGTGCCCCAGGTTGAAAATATGCCCCGGCCGGCCGCCTGCGGCGCGCAAAATCTCCTTCACGCGCCGTTCGAGTACCTCAACCGGCGCAAACAGCGTGATCGGATCCAGATTCCCCTGCACGGCATGACCGTGACCTACAGCGCGCCATCCCTCATCCAGCGGCTCACGCCAGTCAAGTCCGATGACGTCTGCGCCGGTCGACGCCATCTCCGTCAGCAGGCCCGCGGTCTCCACGCCGAAATAAATTACCGGCACGCCCATCTGCTGCACCGCGCGAATCAGCCGTTGCGACGCCTCAAACGCGTAGTCGCGATAATCGGCCAGACTCAGCGATCCCACCCAGCTATCGAAAATCTGGATCACGTCCGCGCCCGCCATCACCTGCAGACGGCAATACTCCGTTAGCACGGTCACAATCTTGTCCAGGAGCCAGCGCCATGCCAGCGGGTCGCCATACATCATCGTCTTTGTGTGGATGTAATTTCGCGAGCCCCCTCCCTCGATCATGTAACTAGCCAGCGTGTACGGCGCGCCGCAAAATCCGATGATGCCCAGCCGATCACGGAAATGGGCTGCCACTTTCTGAATGGCGCGAGCGACGTACGCTAAATCGTCAGCGCGATCGGTGCGCAGTGCGCGCACATCCTCTACGGTTCGCACCGGGTGGTGCACCACGGGCCCTTCACCCGCTTGAAATTCAAATGGCAGCCCCATCGGCTCCAGTGGAAGGAGCAGATCGGCAAAGATAATCGCCGCGTCAACGCCCAGTTTCTCAGCGGCGGTGATGGTTACTTCAGCGGCCAAGTCAGGCTGCTTGCAAATCTCCACCAGCGTGTGGTGCTTACGGACCTCGCGGTACTCCTGCATGTAACGCCCTGCCTGGCGCAGAAACCAGACGGGCGTGCGGTCGACCGGCCGGCGAAGGCACGCGCGAACAAACCGACTGCCTTCCAGCACCGTGTCCGGAGTTGTCTCGGGCGTGGCAGGCTTCTCGTTCTTCTTCATATAGCCTGATTCTACCGGGCGCAACCGCGTGCGTTGCAATAAGCGGAAACCAGTTCTGCTCCCCTCGCGACGGTTCAATCGCGGGACATGTCTGCCATCCTGGCGCTATCTCTCTCGCCGCGCCTTGATTGGCGCCAACGGCACAAAGTGGAAACGGACCAGGTAGATGTTCTGGCCGCGACCGTGCCTGGCCACTTTGAGCAGATCGAGGACTCCGAGGAAGCCCGACTCGCGTGCCAACTCCGGCGTAATATCGGGAAAACCGATCGTCTCGATCGAGTCCACTTCAATCTCGCCTTCCTCCATCCGATATCGAGCGCCGACCTTCACATGCGGACGTGTCCATATACGAACGCTGCACGTGATCTCTCCGCGTCGAACTCCCTCGCGAAGGCGCTTGGTGAATATCATGCCCAAGGGTCTACTGCAGGCTTCAGTGCGGGTGCGCATGCAGACAAAAAACGGCCCCCGTTTTCGGCGGGGGCCAAGTTGCCTTGGTTCTCTCGTGTTGCGAGAGCTTTTTTGGCGGCCGTACGGCCGGGGAGCCGTCGGGGCGGAAAGGAGCCTCAGGGGGGTGGCTGCGCGGCTTTACGGCCGCTCCGCACCCGTCAAGGACGCCACACCATGGGGAGATGTGGAATCCTGGGCCGCCAAACTGTTTTCCATCAACCGGATATGCACGCTGCTGGCCCTTACTCGCTCTGGCTTGGCGTTTTCATCGCCGCCTGGGGTCTCCAGCGGGGCGTTGCCAAGGGCCACATAATGCATCCGGTAGACGGGAATTTGGTGTTCGGTCACAAGGTAGCGCTCAACGCTCTCGGCAAGCCGTTGAGAGTTCTGGATACCCGCTGCCCCTGCGCCGGGAGAACGCGCTTCAATCTCGATGATGTAACCTGCATGCCCAGCAAGGCTCGACGCCATGCCGTCCAGCTGTCCCTTCGCGTCTTTCGACAGCATGTTGCTGCCTCTGTGGAAGGGAAGATCAACGTCGCTGATCTGGTGATACTGGTCCAAGCCGTTCACAGTCGTATTTAACCGGTCAACATGTCCGGACGCGTTTTGTGCTATTCCATTAGCGCTATCGGCCTTGGCTCCGGCTGCTGTGGCTGTCTGGTTGGCGGCGTCGGCAGTGGACTGAGCCTGGTGAATCCCGGCCTGAGCCCGGGCATCCACGTCCTTGATCTGCTGAGAATTCTTGGCGTTCACTTCATCGAGTTCAGTCAAACGGTCATTGATCGGATCAAGCCTTTTCTTGACCCACTTCTTCCGCGCCATGGGGTTAACTCGACCCCAGAATCCTTCTCTTTGATCGGAATTCGCCAAAGGCGTCGGCTGCGCCGCAGCTGGAGGAGCACTTTGCGGCTCACTGGCAGACTGCGATTGCTGAGCCATCACCGGAACTGAAATTGCGGACGCGAGCAGGAGCGCCGCGAACTGGCTGGGGAACAACGTCCGTACCACAGTCGTGTTTTTCATGATAGTTTGGCCTCTTCTTGTCGGCACCCGCAGGAATCTACGGGAAGAAACACTTGCCGCTTGCCCTTACAACTGCAATGTCCGTGCCAAAGTGACGGAAGCATCAGTCATTCTGCTATCCATCTGAAACCGTGGGGATTAACCTGATGATTTTGAGACTCGGAATCCCCAGAGCTGGGACATTCTGAACCGGCTCGTCGTGTAGTTTTTACAAGGCTGAGTAAGTTCTACCGAGTAAAGAGGCGCCAAATCCGCCCCAAATCATTCCGTCTCGGTATGGATGATACGGACCTGCGGATAGGCTCCGTCCCAATCCGGCGACACAGCGTCAAAAATGAGCCGAAAATCGCGCTGTTCTCCCGGCTTGATCGGCGCGGCCGAAACCGGCTCGACGTCCACATACGGCTCTCGGGTACGGATCAGTTTGAGAAGGTGAGTCTCGTTCTGCGTCACTTCTTTTGCCACATCTCGGAAAAGCACCTGTACGGTGACGCCGGTGACTGTCTTATTGCCGGTGTTGGCGATGTGACCGTCAATGTAAGTCACCTTGCCCCCGGCGAGGTTGCTGGATTCGCTCATCACCAGTCCGGAGATAGGCAGGCTTCCCGCATAGGGATCGAGAGGCGTTGTGATCGGAGCGACCGTTGCCGGGCTACGGCCGTGTTGATACACCAGAACGACCACAGCGGCCACGATGAGTACAACCGACGCGGAAATTACGAGCGGCAGCCAGTTACGTTCCTGCGCGTCGGTGGGGGGTACAAGATCGATATCGTGACCTGTGCTCACGAGCGGATTTTACACCTGTTACGAAAGGAATACTCCCGGCTTCCTCGTTTATTGATTTCGTAACCACAGATCGGCCATGCTGGGCGATAAAGAAGAGAGAGCACCACGTTCGTCACAGGCTCTGCAGCTTTTGTTTGATATCTTTCGCGTCTTGGTGCATCTATACAGGCACAAGCGCAGGAACCTGGGCGGATCGTTGGTCCTGGTGATTCTGTTGAGCCAGAAGGTAGATCATCATGCAATCCTCCACTCAATCCGCACCCTCTTCTCTTTCGCCAGGCGGCCGGTCCAGGCAATCAACTCGAAGCGAAGATCTTGTCTACCAGGCGGTCACCATCGCGTCCATTGTGCTGGTTCTCGTGAGTGCCTGGGTGTTCTAGCAAGCCGTGTTCTAGCAAGCCGCTGCAGCCTGGACGGCTCGACGAGTTGACTTGCTGTAACTGCCAGCCGTATTTCTTATTTCCAAATACCGAACTAGTTTTGCGAACCGCTGCCTGCGCTCGCCGTTCGAATGACCGCGGCGATATACCAGCTTATGGTTGCAAAAATAACGACCAGAAAACCCGGACCCAGCAACACAGGCAGCCGGCCATCGCCGGAACGCGCGGCCTGAATCATCCACCACTGCAGCGCGGCAAAAAGACAGGCCAATTCTGATTTGAGCCAGGTCGCCATATCGAGCGTCAGGTCCGTAAGGCGCATTGCCGACGCTCACCCGAATTTCGCCCGCTGAACCTCGGTCTGGCGAAAATCCTTTCCGGTCATCTCGACGCGAACGCACATTTCAGAGAGGCGAGACCGCATGCGCTCTCCGATCCTGTCACCCAGCGTCTGTTCACGTGCGGCACGCTCGGCATCGCTCATGCCGCCGCCTCCCGCCGGCAGGTCAGGGTAGTTGGTCGTGATGATGGTCGATTGCTTATCGTTGTAGCGGGTATTCAGGATGAGCGCCACTGTGTCCCACACCCATTCGTTGGGTTTTTGCGCACCCAGATCGTCCATCACCAGCACTTCTGCAGCAAAAATGGGCTTCAGCAACTCCAGCTCGGTCGTGTTCACCTGCGGGTTGTAGCTGTTCTGGATGTTTTTGAGCAGTTCGCGGTAGTCGCAAAACAGACCCCGAACCCCGCGTTCCTGCACCAGCCGGCGCAATACGCCGACCGCCAGATGCGTCTTCCCCACGCCGATCGATCCGGTAAAGAGCAGGCCTTTGCCCGCCGTATCCACGGGATACGCTTCAACAAACTTGCGTGCGGTTTGGAGGGCACGGCTCAGGGAACGATCCGCTTCGTGGTAAATCTCGAAGGCGTCGAGGGTCAGGTCCCGGTAACGCTGGGGAATATGCGCCGCAGCAAGCCGGCGCTCTTCCCGTTCGGATTCCTGGCACTCGCAGGGGCGGGAAACCCACTGACCGGTCTGGGAGACCACCTGAACCAGACCAGATCCGCCGCAGAATTGACATTTGCTCATGGCTCTTCAAAGCCTAGCGCATGAGGTGCGCCCGGGGGGCGGTGCGAATTGGGGCGTCTCTTGTGGAAAAGCGACCAATGAATCGAGCCCAACCCGCCGGCCCTATAATCGGATGCGCACAGGAAATCGATCGTCCCAATCCCCTAAAAAGGAAGAACCCGCCGTGATTCCAATCGCTTTGCGCACCGCTCTTGCTTCCATTGCTCTGGCTTTGTTGCTTTCGCCCGCCGTGTCTTTAGCCCAGGAGCCCGGAAACGTACCCGAAACAAAAGCTCCGCCTCCCACCCAAGCCGCACCAGCGACGCCTCAAGCGGTCCCAGCGACGCACCCGGATAACGATTATTGGCGAAAGCACGATCAGCAGCTCCTGACGGATTTTCCCTGGTTGGCGCGATTTAGAGAGGATGACGCCAAACTTGGTTTGCCGGCTCCTGGCGAAAACCGGGTGGTTTTCATGGGTGACTCGATCACCGAGGGATGGCATCTCGACCAGTCGTTTCCGGGCAAGCCGTATATCAACCGGGGCATCAGCGGCCAAACCACACAACAGATGCTTGTCCGCTTTCGGCAGGATGTCATTCACTTGGAACCGAAGGTAGTCGTCATTTTTGCCGGCACCAACGACATTGCCGGGAACACTGGCCCGGAAACCCTGCAGCAAATCGAGGACAATCTGGCTTCGATGGCCGACCTGGCGACGGCCAATCACATTCGCGTCGTACTCTGCTCGATCACGCCGGCTTTCGATTATCCCTGGCAGCGCGGTTTGACCCCCGCTCCCAAAATCGACGCCATCAACGCCTGGATGAAGGGCTATGCAGCAGACAAAGGGTACGTGTATGTTGATTTCCACTCCGCAATGAAGGACGCCGAAGACGGTCTGCCGCCTTCGTTGAGCCACGATGGCGTGCATCCGAACCCCGCCGGGTACGCCATCATGGCGCCGCTGGCAGAGGCGGGCATCGAAAAGGCGCTGGCGCAGTTAGACAGCGGTCAGTGACAGTGGTTTAGTGCTCGGAGAAACATCGCGAAGACGAACAATCTTCCGGTCGCCGGGCCCCGTTCCCTGCCCCCGAACATCTGCTTCCTCAAGTTTGCCTTCCACTTCGAATCCCCCTACAATAGAAGAATTGCAGGAAAGGTCTGTCTTCAGAGATGCCCAAGGAAAAGATTCATCCCAATTACGGCGCGGTGCGGGTACTGTGCGCGTGCGGAAACAATTTTGAGACTCGTTCGACTCACAAGGGCGACATACACGTGGAAATCTGCTCGGTGTGCCACCCATTTTTCACCGGCAAGCAGAGGCTTGTGGATACGGCGGGCCGCGTGGAGCGCTTTCGGCGCAAATACGCCAAGGCCAGCGAGGCGGCGCCTGCCAAGTAAGGGCGCCCAGGCTGCTGATTCAAGTGGGCCTCCGCCACGGCGGAGGCCCACGTTCGTTCCAGGGACAGGCGGGGAGTTGTGGCTGGCAAAGGCTTCACGGTAAAGAAAAACTGGGATAACCCCCGGGAGCACGCGATGCCCGCGGAGACGCGGGTACCATCCGAGGTGCGCCTGGGCCCGGTTGTGGTAACCCCGGCCACGGTGCTCGCCCCCATGGCCGGAGTCACCGACACCGTGTTCCGACGGTTCATTCGTCACGCCAGCTTATTTACCGCCTCTCCCGACGCAGGCGAAACTGCAGTTGAGAGCCCTTTGACCAATGCGCAGTCCGGCTGTGGGCTTCTGATGACGGAATTCACCTCCGCCGACGGCCTTGCGCGCATGCGGGAGACAAAGCGGCGGCGCTACCTGACCTTCTATGACGACGAGCACCCGATCGCTGCGCAATTGTTCGGCTCCAATCCGGAAACCCTGGCCGAAGCCGCCCGCATTGTGCAGGATACAGGCTTCGATCTGGTGGACCTGAATCTCGGCTGCCCGGCCAAGCGAGTGGTGGGTTCAAACGGCGGCTCGGGGCTGCTGCGCGACTTGCCACGGATCGGCGATATCTTCCGCGCGGTGCGCAAGGCCGTCTCGATTCCCTTCACCGTGAAGTTCCGCATGGGCTGGAACGAGGCTCAAATCGTATGTGTGGAACTGGCGCGCATGGCCGAGGCCGAAGGGCTAAACGCGGTAGCTTTGCACGCACGAACTCGGGAACAGGGATATAGCGGTCAGGCCCAGTGGAAGTGGATTGCCGCGGTCAAGCAGGCCGTTGGGGTTCCAGTGATCGGGAATGGAGACATCCGTACCCCCGAAGACGCCGTGGCAATGGTAGCTGAGACCGGTTGCGACGCGGTGATGATTGGACGGGCGGCGCCAGCTAACCCATGGATTTTCAAACAGATCGCGCAGTACACCGCAAGCGGCATGTATGAGCAGCCCACCGTCGAGGACCGCTACCGCATGATTCGCGCCTATTTCCAGATGCTGCTGGATGAAGCCGAGGCCACGAAGGATTTGCCCCGCGACGCGCGGATGGGTGAAACGGCTGGAAAAATGAAGCAGTTCGCCACCTGGTTTACTCATGGCGTGCCGGGTGGAGCAAGGTTGCGCAAGGCCATCTACGAAGCGCGCACCGGACCCGCCGTTTTGGCCGAGGTGGATCACTTCTTCGCGGTCCAGTTGGCAGGCGGGGAAAGCGTAGATGAGTCGCCAGAGGGCGTTGACGAGCCGGCTTTTCCCGAAGCTGCACTCGTATGCGATTGACCGGCTGCCGTCCCCTGCCGAACCCTCGCTGACTGGTCCTGCAGTAATCCCTCTTTCGCGGTACCGTCTGCTCCCTTGAGCAATCGGGAAGATGCACTTTCGTTTACCGATTGACCTTATGTGGTATGGCCGTGGATTTGCGAAGCCGATATAGTTTGTAGAAATAAACGCATCCAGTCGGGCATGATCGAACGAAGTCGAGAGCGAGCTTTCTGCCGCAATTCGCACAAGGAATCGCAAAGTCGCTCTGGATTTCCGGTCGGATGCCACGCACGTAGAGGGACCCGGCATTGCGGAGCATTTCACTAGAACGCGAATGCATCCTTAAGTCGCTTTTCAGCGCCTTGGCCGTGCTCTGCTTTGCGTCGTTGAGTTGTGCGGCACAGCGCTACAGTTTCCGTGAGTACATTCAGGGGCTGGGCAATCTGAATATCGCCTCGATTGCACAGGATCGGACCGGGTATCTCTGGGTTGGCACGCAGAACGGCCTGTACCGCTACGACGGAAGCCAGTTTCAGAGATACGGCGCGTCCGAAGGGCTGCCCGAGCGCATGATTCAAAACCTCTACGTGGGAGTGGACGGTACTCTCTGGGTGGCCACCACCAGCAGCATTTTCTTTGAACAGAAAAACGGAAAATTTGCCGAGGTACATCCGTCGGCCAATTTGAGCCCGATTCTACAGCGCGCGGGTACAGTTTTCACGGCAGACAGACCGGATCAGGTAGTGGCGGCGACTCGAGAGGGAGCAATCCTGTTGCGGCGTGTAGATGCCGACGAGTGGATCGCCGAACCGATGAGCTTGAAGAGCGGCGATATCTTCGGTGTACTCTACTCGCCGGATGGCGCGTTGTGGTACGGCTGCGGACAGGACCTGTGCCGCCTGGCCGACGGGAAGACCACGCAACTGGGCTCTTCACTCGGACTTCCAGACGATCGATGGTCGAGCCTGTTGGTCGCGCGCAATGGACACATCTGGATTCGGGGCAGCAAGCATATTGGGGAACTGCTGCCCAAGGAAGGCCGCTTCCAGTTGCACGATCTGCCAGACGCCTCCTTCTCCGAGCCCTATCCGCAGATCGTCGAAGATACTCAAGGCCGCATTCTTACTTCGCAGGGTGCGTCGCTGGGCCTTTGGGATAAGGGCAAGTGGCGCATGGTTACGGAGCGCAACGGCCTTTCGCGCTTCGAGATCCAGGAACTGTTCGTGGACCGGGAAGGCTCCGTCTGGCTCGGCGAGGTGGGTCACGGGCTCAAGCGGTGGGTGGGGCAGGACCGGTGGGAGGGTTATACCGTCGCCGACGGGCTGAGCGACGACCTGGTATGGGACACAACGCGGGACCAGAAAGGCAGACTATGGATTGCCACTGAGTCGGGGCTGAACTGGATTCCCGCCGGAGGAGTCAATCCAAAGGTGTGGCAACAGCCGGGCATCCTAACAGCCCGCGCAGGAGCCTTGGAACTTGATTCCGATGGCGCAATCTGGCTCGGTACCACGGCGGGCGTTCTGATCCGGATCGACCCCAACTCATTAGAAGGAACGCAATGGAAGATTCCGGAGGTCTTCGAATTGCTGGCCGATAGACAAAAACATATCTGGGCCGCTACAGCCGAAGGACTCTACGAGGCAGACACCGATGGGCCCAATCGGCAACCGCATCTCGTGCAGGATGCAGCGTTCGTCAGCCCCCACGGACGCTTCACAGACGTGAGTATGGACTCGAACGGCCGTCTTTGGGTCGCAGCGGAGCAGGGGATTTTCAGACTGAACGAACATGGGTGGCGACGAATTGACCCAGAGGATTCCGGCGCGAAACCTGACCTGATCGCCATCGACCCTCAGGGTTATCTGTGGGCCGCCGGCCCTTCTCAGGAACTGATGCGGCTCAAGGTAAGCGGCGACCGGATTGTCGAGGCGATGCATATCGGACGCCCCCATGTCCTGTCGCAGCAGGTGGTTTCGCTTATCGTGGACCGACGAGGCTGGCTGTGGGTGGGTCAGGATGCGGGTCTGACGGTTTATAACGGCCAGACCTGGCACAGCTTTACGCAGGACGATGGCCTCATCTGGAACGACACCGATAGCTACGGGTTGGAAGAGGACACAGACGGCAGCATGTGGATCGGCACCTCTGGAGGGTTGAGCCACCTGCTTGATCCCCAGAGCGTACCTGCCGGTTCACCGCGGCCTCCGGCCTTCTCGGTCGTTACTTACGGGACAGCGGCGATTGCCGAAGGCGGCTCGGCCCGGTGGAGTTCCAGCCCGTTGGCGATCTCAATGGTGCTGCTCTCATTTAAAGGCACGCAGGATGTCGGCATCCGTTATCGGCTGATCGGCGGCGGGCAGGGATCGGAGTGGGAAGTGGCGCACGAGATGGAAGTGCGCTACAGGGGTCTGGCCCCCGGCAACTATCGGTTCGAGGTGGCGGCAGCAGATCAAGCGGGAAATGCGGTTTCACCGGTAGCGACCTTCCCCTTCAGGATAACGCCGCTCTGGTGGCAGAATCGTAACCTGCAGATTCTCCTTGGGCTGCTGGTGATCGTTCTGCTGGTTGTGATCTGGCGACGGCGGGTTGGAGTGCTGATTCGTCAGAAGCGGCAATTGGAGTCCTCGGTGACTGCAAGGACCCAAGACCTCGAACGGGAGAAGGCCGAACTGGTGCGCACGCGCGAGCAGATGCGTCATTTTGCCGAACACGATGACCTGTCCGGGCTCTGGAATCATCGCATCATCGTCGATCGGCTGCGCGGGGAGGTGGACCGATCCCGGCGCGAAGGCGCGCCGCTGAGCATCATTCTGGCTGACCTGGATTTTTTCAAGCGGATCAACGACACTTACGGTCACCCTGCAGGCGACGAAGTGCTGAAAGAGGCCAGCCACATCTTTCAGCGCATGGTTCGAAGCTACGACTGGGTGGGTCGCTATGGCGGAGAAGAATTCCTGTTGATCCTTCCTGGATCAGGATTCACGCAGGCACGCCAGCGCGCCGAGGAACTACGAGTCGCTATCGCAGAAGCAGGAGTCCTCGTGGAAGGCGACGTGACGATTTCATTGACCGCCAGCTTTGGCGTGGCCTCAGGGTTCCCGGTCAGCCACGAAGAATTGATTCGCGAGGCGGATGCGGCACTCTATCGCGCCAAGAACAACGGGCGCAACTGCATCGTGGCGACGGAAATCGGCGCAGGCAAGGAATCGGCGGCAACCACACATACATCGTTTTTAACTTAGGCCAGAGGCAATCGAACCAAGGCGCGAGCGCCCTCGCCGTCATCGCGATTGACGAGGCGGATTTCACCGCCGTGGGCGCGAGCAATTTGCTGCGCGAGCGCGAGTCCAACGCCGCTCCCGGTCGGCTTGGTCGTGTAGAACGGAACAAAGAGATTTTCGGTATTGGCGATGCCGAGGCCACGATCTTCGATGACAACAACAAGGCTTGATTCCGCCATCCGCCATCCAATGCGTACGGCCTGCGCCCCATTGGCCAGTGATGCGTCGACGGCGTTCGTCAGCAGATTGATCAGCATCTGCTCGAGTTGGTCGGGATCGGCGTGGAGCGCTGCGGAGGGACCGGGATCAACGATTACCGGCACGCGCTGCTCGAGAAGGGCGACGCGCTCCAGCAGAGGAGCCACCTGGATATGCTTGAGCTGCGGAGGAGGCAACTGCGCCAGCACGCGGTAGGACTGCACAAACCTGTGGAGCGAATCGGCACGGCTCTCCACCACGCTCAGACCGCGGCGAAAATCGCGCACCGCCAAGTCATCGCCCTGAATCTGATCCACGCGCGCAAGCAGGCTGCCGGCAATTGACTTGATGGGTGCAAGCGAGTTGGAAAGTTCGTGCCCCAGGACGCGTATGAGGCGCTTCCATGCGGCTTGCTCCTCTTCGCGCAAGGGCTGGCTCACATCAGCCAGCAAAAGCAGGGTGTGGGGCGCGCCATCCTGGCGGAAGGCAGCTTTGCGCAACAGCCAGCGATTGGGCTTGGCGCCGAAGGAATGGATACTTTGGTCGGGCGCCGCGAGCAGGTATTCGAGGTTCAGTTCGCGAGCAGTTCGTCCAAAGCAGCGGGCATGCGGTATGCCGAGCAACTGCACGCCGGCGTCATTGACAAGTTGAAGCACGTTGTCGCGGTCAAAGGCGAATATGGGGGAGTGCATGACCTCGAGAATGCGCGCCAACAAGGCGGTGGCTTCAAGAGAGCGCACCCGTTGCTTTTGCAGCAAGTCGGCGAGCGCGTTGATCTCTGCAGCCAGCTCGCCAAGCGCGTCCCGCGAAGCGGCGCCACGGGCGCGAAACGAGTAGTCGCCCTCGCGCAGAGACGAAACAACGTTAGAGAGTGTCTGCAAGGGACGTACGAGGCCCTCAATCAACGAGGCGCCCACCAGCACGAGGTAGAGCAAGAGACAGCCGGTGAGCAGAATTGCGGGTGGCGCGGTGATGTTGTGCTGATCGATGAGGATTGCGAAAAAAGCCAGTGCCGGCAGCGCGAGCCAAAGGCAATAGAGCCATGCCCGACGAACTGCCGAGCGGTGGCTTCTGCGCACGCGCCGTTTGAAACTCTCGCTTTCATAGGCCATATTTTTGGATGCGGCGATATAGGGCGGCGCGGCTGAGGCCAAGAGCTTCTGCGGCCTGCGAGATGTTGCCGTCGCAGCGCCGCAGCACTTTGCGAACGAGCAAGGATTCAACTTCGTCGATGCTCATATTCTCAAAGGACTGGGTGGCAGCGCGGGTGGAAGCAACGGCCAGGTTTGCCGGCTCGATTTCTTCGCCGCGGCAAAGCAGTACGGCGCGTTCCACGGCGTGCTCCAGCTCCCGCACGTTTCCTGGCCACTGATATTGCATCATCTGCTGCATGGCGGCGGGCGAAAAGCCGTTGACCTGTTTGCGATAGCGGGAGCGGTTGCGATTCAAAAAGTGGATGGCAAGCAATGGAATATCTTCGCGCCGGTCGCGCAAAGCAGGCAAATGAATCTCTACTGTGTTGATGCGGAAAAGCAAGTCTTCGCGGAAGTTCCCTGCTTTGGCCTCGGCTTGCAGGTCGGCATTCGTGGCCGAGAGAACGCGCACGTCGACACGACGTGTTTGCGAAGAGCCCACGCGCTCCAGTTCGCCGGTTTCAAGCACGCGAAGAAGCTTGGCCTGCTGCCGCAAGGGGACATTCGCAATTTCGTCCAGAAAGAGCGTGCCGCCGCTCGCCAGTTCAAACCGGCCGACGCGGTCAGTGCGCGCATCCGTGAATGCGCCCTTGACGTGGCCGAAGATTTCGCTCTCGAAGGTCCCCTCGGGCAGTCCTCCGGCGTTGACGGCCACCAGTGCCATGCGGCTGCGCGGTGACGCCGAGTGCAGCAACTTGGCAACGATCTCCTTGCCCGTACCGTGCTCGCCCGTGATGAGTACGTTGGCATCGGAGGGGCCGACCTGCCCAATGAGTTCGAGAACCTGCCCCATCGAAGAGGCTCCGGCGATGAACTCCGGCATGCCATCGGCGCGGAGCAAGCGGTTTTCCAGTTCCAGGTTGCGCGCCCGGCGCAGGGCCTGGTGCAACTCGGCATGCACGCGGATGAGGCTGACAAGACGTTCATTCTCCCACGGCTTCTGAATAAAGTCGCGAGCGCCGCGCTTAATGGATTCGACCGCGAGATCGATGTTGCCCCATGCCGTCATCACAATCACCGGCAGGCGCGGATCGATCTCCTGAAGACGCGCGAGCAGATCGAGTCCCTCCTGTCCCGAGGTCGTGTCGCGAGTGTAGTTCAGGTCGATGAGCAAAACGTCGTAGTCGCATTGGCCCAACGCCTCCAGCAGCAATTGCGGTGAACGCACGCAATCCACTTGAATACCCTGCGGCTGGAGCAGCAACTCGACGGCTTCGAGGATGTGCGGTTGATCGTCGGCGACGAGAACCCGGATTCGTTCTTTCTTGCGAGGGTCTGTCATCTATTCTCCGGTGCTTTTCCTAAGAAAGCTCGCCTCCACCAACTCCGGCACTGACCTCGGCGATCGAGATGCCATAGCCTTCGAGAACGGTTTCGAGTGCCACGGTACGCATCTCACCCACGTCAGCGGCGTCTGAAATGGTTTGCCTACGGCAGACATTGGGCCTTCCAGTGATTCTACGGCGCACGCGTAACTACGCCTAACTTTGCATCGTCGATTGAGACCCCAGTTCGGTCGAGTGTTGCACCGATGGCACGGTCGATATCCACCTTGGCCTTTTCAAACTGTGTTTGTGCGGTGTCGAGAGCGGAATCGGCCTGGGCGAGAGCGTCCTCGGCGAGCAGGGTGTCGACGCTGGATTTGGCGCCGAGCTGCTGCTCCTGTTTGGTGATGTCGAATGTTTTCTGCGCCAGATCGCGGGCCTTCTGCGCGGCATCGACGCGGGCCTGCGCCTGTTCAAGCGCAAACTTCGAGTTGCGTACGTCGAACAGAATGTTCTTCTTCTGCTGCTCGGAGGATATCTGGCTCTGGCGGTATGCCAACACGGCGCGGAATTGATCGGCCTTGACCTGGCGATTGCGCAAGTTGATGGAGAGCGTCATGCCGACCTGGTATTCCGGAGACGAGTAGTTGAAGGTGTTCTGCAACATGCTGGGGAAGCCGGTGGGCAAATCGGTGGAGCACTCCTGTGGGCCGAGATTGCAAAAGGGGTTCTTGGGACCGGCGGTACCCGCTCCGGAGTAGAAGCCATACATATTGAGGGACGGCAAGAGTTCGCTGTTGATATCTTTCAGGGCCTGTTTCTGCACTTCGGCCGACATCTGGTAGAGGGCAACCTCGGGCCGCTTCTTCTCAGCCTCTGCGATAAGACCGTCCATGGACTTGTCGGCATTGGGGTCGGGCCCTGCCTGCAAGTCGAGCGGAATGACCTGCATTTCGTCGATGGTGGGATCATCGACCTTGGTGAGCGCGTTCTTCATCAGCAACTCGTTGAGGCGGAGGGTGGCACGCGCCACCGTGAGGTTGCCTTCTGCGGTAGCCACGGCAGACTGATCTGTCATGACCTGCATCGCGGGGATGGCCTTGAGTTCGAGTTGCTTCTGATCGTCGGAGAGAGTCTTGTTGGCGAAGCCGAGGGAGCGCTCATTGATCTGCTCGCTCTGGTAGGCGTTGACGAGATCCCAATAGATGTTCTCGATCTGGGTCACAGTGGCGATCACCTGGGCTTTGAATACAACGTCGAGGATCTGGGAGTTGCGCTTGGCGATGCGGATGTAGCGCTCGTTGCTGGCGAGCCCAAAGCCGGCGAGGAGGGGCTGGGCAATTTGCACTGTGAAGTTGGAATAAAGGTCAGGATTGATGGCGTTGTATGGAGTGGTACTGGTCTGGCGCTTGCCGAGATAATTGATTTGGAGGTTCGTCCCGAGGGGGAACGACTGGGAGTAGGTCGAGAGGATCTCGATGGTGTTGGTTTTCAGAACGGGCGTACCGACCAGGAACTGGTTGGCCTCTTGGATGACGGTGTGATCGACATAGCCCTGAAACGTGAGGTAGGGATCGAACGACGGAACCGGGGCTCCGGCGCCGAGGGTCGAGGTGACGATGCCTCCGTTGCCCGCGGCGAAGCTCTGCCCGGTTGAGCCGCCTCCGCCGCCGCTCGAACCGCCAAATCCGCCTTGAGTGGACTGGACGACGCTGGCGTTAACGCCGTTGGCGGGGCTGCCTGCTTTGGTACGCTGAATATCGGTCTGCGCGATGGGGAAGTTATAGCGGAAGTAGGCCAGGTCCAGATTGTTCTCAATGGCAATAGCGATCGCGTCGCGCAGGGAAATATAGATCTTTCCTTCGCGGATAAGATTCTGCAAGCGCGGCGAATTGGTTAGATCCAGCGGGGGTGCCGTACTGGCCCTGTAGCGTGCAATCGGGTTGCGCGAGTGGGGCATTGGCACGTTAAAAGGCGCTTGCGGAGCGAACGAAGTCTGCTGCTGTTGCTGCATCGTTTGAGCCAACGATGTTGGAGCTGCTGATGTGCTGTTGGTAGCAGGCGCTGGAGCCTCCGGCGCGGGCTGAGATGTCTGCGAGGCCGCAGGCGTAGCTTGCGATTGCGCAGGTTCGGCGGCAAGAGCCATGTTGACCTGCAAGAGCAGAATCACGGCAACGGATTGCAGGCGAGTGCGGAATCGAACCATCGAAGAGGTCATTTTGTACTTTCCCTGAAAGAAATTCACTGTGCGCCAACCTCCGTGGAAGCGGCCTGCAGATTTTCGTCGCGTGTGACCCAGCCGTCGCGCAACTCGAGAATGCGCTTGCCATAGTGAGCGTTTTCTTCAGAGTGCGTGACTTGCACGATCGTGGTTCCCTGGCGATTCAGTTCACGGAACAGCTCCATGATTTCGCGGGCTTGCGTGGAATGAAGGTTGCCCGTGGGTTCGTCTGCCAGCAGCAGCGCGGGAGCATGCACCACGGCGCGTGCAATGCCTACTAACTGCTGCTGCCCGCCCGAGAGTTGGTTGGGAAACAGATCCTTCTTGGCGACGATCTGAAACCGGTCAAGAATATCGGCTACCATGCCGGCGCGGTCTTTGGAGGGCATGTTTTTGTAGGAGAGAGGCAGATCGATATTTTCCGCAACCGTGAGATCGTCTAACAGGTGATAACTCTGAAACACCATGCCGATGCGCTGACGCGCGAGGTCGGCGCGCTGCTTGCGGTTCAGCTTGTGCGCGGGCGTCTCGCCAAACCAGTACTCGCCCAGCCAGCCGTCATCAAGCAACGCGAGCACGTTGAGCAAAGACGACTTCCCTGCGCCCGACGGTCCCATAACAGTGACGAATTCACCTTCTTTGATGGTGAGCCCAACGCGGCGCAACACCCAGGTTTCAGTGTGGCCCGCCCTGTAACTTCGTTCGATGTTCTTCAGTTCGATCATTGCAATTTACTCCCATCTGCAAACCAAATTCATGAGTTGGAACTATTCGATTCTTAAAGCTTTCATCGGTTCGACGGCGGCGGCGCGCCGGGCTGGAAAGTAGCACGCCACCAACGCCGAGGCAAGCAACAGCACGCCGACAGTGCAGAACGCCGACAGATCGATAGTGCCCACACCGTAAAGTGTGCTGCGCATGGCGCGGCCCACGAAATACGCGCCGCCCAGGCCCAGCACCAATCCTGCTCCGGCCATGGTTACGCCTTCGCGCAGAATCATGCGCACGACTCGGTCGCGGCTTGCGCCCAACGCCATACGGATCCCGATTTCATGCTTGCGCTGGCCAACCGCAAACGCCATAACGCCATAAATACCGACCGCCGCCAACGCCAGCGCGATGACTGCGAAAGACACATACAGGAGGAGCGTGAAGCGGTCGCCCGCGAGCGCTTCATCGCGAATTTGATTCAGCGTCTCGACGTGCGCTACGGCAACGGTTGGATCGACGGCATGCACTGCGGCGGAAATTGTCTTTGTCATGGCTGCTGGATCGCCTGAGGTGAGAACGCCAATGCTTGCGCCCGGCCATGGTATCTGGAAGAAGGGAATGTCGATCTCCTCCCTCTGATTATTGAACGCACCACCGCGTACATCGTGAAAAACACCGACAATCTCCCATGACTGCGGCGGACCCAGCTTGGTGACGCCGGGAACCAGCTGCTCCACCATGAGGTGCTGGCCCAGTGGGTTTTTGCCGGGAAAGAAATGGTTGGCAAACTTCTCGTTGACCATGGCCACGCGCACAGTTGCCGTCGTGTCCTGGTCAGTAAATGCTCGCCCTTTGACGATATGGATGCCGAAGGTCTTGAAATAATCGGGCGTAACCATCTGGAATCCCGAGGCGGGCCGTTGCGACGGATCGGCGAAGGCGGGCTGGCCGGCAATTGTAAAGGGCATGCCAAATCCAGTGCCTTGGAGCGGCATGCCGGTAACCGCGGCGGCGCTCTGCACCCCTGTCGCCGACTCGACGCTGCGCAGGACCTGCTGATAGTAGGCAATGAGCTGCTCAGGCTGCGTGAGTTTGCCTTCGGCAATTGGAAGTTCGAAGGTCAGTACATGATCGGTCCGGACTCCGAGATCAACGTGGGCCAGGTTCCAGAAGCTGTGCATTGCCAATCCGGCGCCAGCGAGCAAAGCCAGAGCCAGCGCAAATTCACCCACCACCAGCAGTTGCCGCAAACGATTGCGCATTTTGCCGGCGCCGGCGCGGCCGCCCTCTTTGAGCGACTCTGCCGGGTCAATGCGCGATGCATACCACGCGGGAGCGGTGCCGAAAAGCAATCCTGCAAAAGTCGTGGCTGCCAGTGTGACGAGCAATACAGGTAGATTCAGGTGAAGATCGGCTTCACTGGGGAGTGTGTCGCGAGGCATCACCGCGATAAGGCCTCGCAGCATGGCATAGCCCAGACCGACCCCTACCACGCCCCCGATGCCTGCGAGAATCAAGCTCTCCGTGACGAATTGAGTGAAAACATCGCGTCGTGAAGCTCCTAACGCAGAGCGTATCGCAATTTCCTTTTGCCTCGTGGTGCCTTTTGCCAGCAGCAGATTGGCGACATTGACGCAGGCGATCAGCAGCACGAATCCTACCGCGCCGAGCAGCAACCACAAGGTGAGCTTGACATTGTCTCCCATGAAGTCGTTCTTAAGCGGCTCAACGGTCGCACCCCAACCTTTATTCGATCGAGGATTTGCCTGCGCGATGTGCGTGGTCACGGCGTTCATGTCCGCCTGCGCCTGTTGAAGCGTGACGCCCGGCTTGAGACGTCCCATCACGAGGAGCCAATGGAAGTCGTGGTTCAACTGCTCCGGCTTGAAGACGAGCGGAACGACGAGGTCCTGGTTCAAGCGGTCGGCCTGTCCCGGCGCAAATACGCCCACTACCGTGTAAGGCTTCTGATCAAGGGTGATTTGCTTCCCGATGATGTGCGGGTCGGCTCCGAGCCGCTTCCACATCTTGTTCATCAGAATCACAACGTGGTCTTTGCCGTCCACACCCTCTTCGGGCAGAAAATCACGACCAAGCTGCAAAGGGGTACCCATCATACGGTACATGCCCGGCGTGGTCTTCTGGCCATTCACCATCTCTGGCGCTTCCTTCCCCGCGAGGTTGAAGTCTGCGCCAGTGAATGCGTTCAAGTCCTGAAATGTTCTGCTCTGTTGCTTCCAGTCGGTAAAGTCGCCTGCCGAAACGCCGTTGCGGAAAGTCTGAATCTTCGACCAAACGATGACCAGCTGGTCGGGGTTTGGATAGGGCATGGGAGCGAGCAACGTCGCGTACACCACGGTATAGATAGCCGTAGTGGCGCCAATGCCGAGGGCAAGGGTGATGACCACCGTTGCCGTGAGGCCAAGGCTTTTGCGCAGCATGCGCAAACTGAAGCGGAGATTTTGAAGAACGTTCTTCATAGTGCCTCTCATTCAGTTGACGGTGCGTCACTCCGTACGCAAAGCTTGCATGGGTTCGATGGACGCGGCGCGGCGGGCGGGAAGTGCGGCAGCGAGTGCAACCATCACTCCCGTCAGAAATACGGCTCCCGCGAGCGTAGGCGGATCGAAAGCAGTCACTTCGTAAAGCTGGCTGCGGAAGAGGCGTGCAAGAGCGACGACAGAAGGCAACGCAATCAAAGTCGCGACACAGGCGATGATGGCCATCTCGCCCACAACAAGGGCAATGACGCTGGAGCGTTGGGCGCCCAGAGCGAGCCGGACACCAATTTCGCGCGTGCGCTGCTCAGTGGAGTAGGCCAGAACACCATACAATCCAACGGCGGCAAGCACCATGGCCAGCAATGAGAATCCAATGGCGAGAAAAGCGAGAGCACGTTCATCAGAAGCGCTGCGACTGACCTGCTCGTCCATCGTCCGAAGTCCGTCGACGACCAATGTGGGGTCGAGCTGACGGATCGTGCTGCGGATCGCGCTTTCTACCGTCTCGGGCTGCTCGGCGGTGCGCACGTACATTTCTACGCCAGTTGGATGCTTCTCCTGGAGATAGGGCCTGTAGATATCCGGGGGCATCGCTGTCCGGAGGTCAGAGTGCTTCGTATCGCCCACAACGCCGACGATTGTCGTATCGAACTTGACATCGTCGCCGCGCCCTTCAGCCAGGGAGTGCCCCAATGCATTTTGTGCCGATCCGAAATAGTGTTTAGCTGCGGAGAGATTGAGCACGGCTACAAGGGGCTGGCCTTTCGCGTCAGAGTTAGTGAACTCTCTTCCGGCCAGCAGAGGCTGACGCAATGCGGCAAAGTAGCCGGCCGTGACCCGGCTATCTTCAAATTGCATGTTTTCGTTTTCGGCAGGCTTATATCCCTGCAGGGAGAAGCTTGAGCCGCTCGAGTCACCCTGAAGCTCTGCATCATTCGTTGCAGCGGCGGAAATGACGCCGGGAATTCGTTGAATGGAATCGAGCGTCTGCGAGATGATCTGAGGAGTTCGGTCTTCGCCGTAGCCGGAATTGGTGGGATCAAGCGAAAACGTGAGAAGATTCGCAACTTCGAAGCCGACCGGCACATGTCGAAGATTATCGAGAGTTCGCACGAACAGGCCAGCGCTGCCAAGCAGCACAACGCTGAGAGAAATCTGCGCGCCGACGGCCACCTTACGAAAGCGTTGTGAGCCCTTCGACGCTGTGGCTGCGTTCTGGCGGAGAGCGATGGCGAGATCGGGTCGGAGGAGGTGCAGCACTGGGGCAATGCTGAACAGCAGGCTCGTGAAGAGGGAAACCGCGATGGTGAAGACCAGAACGCGCGCATCAATCGAAGTGGAGTACGGCTCGCTTCCCGGATCGGAGCTCAGCATCAGATGGACCAGCGTGCGCGTCACCGCCGGTGCAAGCCCAAGTCCGGCCATTGCCCCGGCGAAACCGAGCAGACTGCCCTCGACCAGCAACTGCGAGGCGACGCGGGTGCGTTTTGCGCCGAGAGCATAGCGCATCGACATTTCTCGTGCTCGGCCTGCGCTCCGCAACAGCAGCAAGGTCGCGACATTGATGGCACATATGGCCACCAGCAAGGTCGCCATGCTCATGAGAATGATCAGCGGTGTTTTCAAATCCAGGCGTTGCGGCGCAAAGCCCCTGGAGTCGTCGAGGACCTCGAGGTGCGATTCATCAAGGAACTCCCTCTTGAACCGTTCCGATCTGGATTTGTAGAGGGTAAGTTCATTGGCTCGGAGCGAATGCCAGAGCGGCGCGAGACCTGAGGCCGCTTGCGCAGGCGTGATGCCGGGCTTGAGGCGCGCGACGAGAGTGAGCCAAATGGATTGATGATTCCTCAGGTTATCGCGGGGCGCCATCCACGGCATGGCGACATCCGCCATGCTGACGGGAATGAAGACGCCTGGTTTGTAACCACCTATCGCAGAGTCAAAGTTCTGCGGCGCTACACCGAGGACAGTGAAAGAATGGCCGTTGATGAGTAACGTCTGGCCGATCAGATCACGCGAACCAGCGAAGCGGAATTTCCAGTAGGCGTAGCTGAGCACGACCACAGGATTGGCGCCTTTGACGGTGTCATCGGCTGGAGTGAGTAAGCGCCCCAGTGCCGGTTTGAGGCCGAGGAGATCAAAGTAATTTCCGGTGACGACCTCTGCATCTTTATTTTCGGCCTGATTGTGCCAGGAGATGCCGACGCCAGTTTTATCCGCAGCCAGTATTCCTTGAAAGACCTGATTATCGTCGCGCAGGTCCTTGTACATCGGATAGGAGAAGAAGTCTCTTGAACTGCCTCCAAAGCTGCTCGCTGAACCGGAAAACGTGCCGGTCCACTCGAAACGAACAAGCTCTTTCGGCCGCTGGACGGGCAACATGCGCAGCAGCACCTGATCGAAAAGAGTGAAGACAGCCGCATTCGCGCCAATGCCGAGCGCGAGTGTCATGACCGCCGTGACGGTAAAAGCGGGCGACCTCCGCAACTGGCGCAGCGCGAAGCGAATGTCCTGGATGATCGTGCTCATCGTGTTGCTCATCATTCGATTCTCAAGGCCCGCATGGGTTCAATGGATGACGCGCGACGGGCGGGGACAAAACTCGCTGCAGCGGCGCAGAGAGCGAGCACGAGAGCGGCGCCGGCCATCGCCAGCGGATCATATCCGCTCACTTTATAAAGAAGCGAGTCGGGGCCCTCGCCGGAATTCGTCTGGACGGCCATGAGGTGTCCCGCAAGCAATGCAGCGGGAATGCCCAGCGCCAATCCAAGCAAGACTTGGCTTAACGCGCCGCGCATCACCATGGTGACCACGCTCGTTCGAGTTGCACCCAACGCCATGCGAATTCCGATCTCGCTGGTGCGGCGTGCGACGAAGTACGACATGACTCCATAGAGTCCGATCGACGCGAGAATGAGCGAAAGCACGCCGAACAGGCTCGTGAGTTGTGCGACCAGCCGGTCTTGATTGAAGTTGCCTGCGACTTGCGCATCAAAGGTGCGCAAATCCATGACAGTCAGATTCGGGTCGATGCCCGCCAGCGTGTTGCGGATCAGTGTATCGGCATCCTGCTGCGGGCGGTTGAAGTAGACAACGATGGAATCGATGAACATGGACTGCGTTTCACCCGAGATCATCTCGGGTTCCTTGTAGCCGGTGAACTGCTGCGAAAGCGGGCGCAGGAAAACAGGGTGCACTTCTTCACGCGGGTTGTTGAGTTTGAAGTCGCGGAAGACACCGACAATCTCAAAGCTGCCGGAGTACTGCGGTCGGTCGATGCCGAAGTGCTGTCCCACAGGGTTCTGATTCGGGAAGAATCTCCTGGCGAAAGTTTCGTTGACCACCGCGACCTGCGAAGAAGTGGCCGTGTCCTGAGGCGTGAAATCACGACCGCGCACCATGGGCACGCCGACGGTATTGAGGAAATGAGTGCTCACGCGATCCCATGTCGATCCGCATTTGGAGTTGGGCCCAGGAGCAGGATGACCTTGCTGAATGACGCATTCTCCCCAGTTGTCACCCTCAAGCGGGCTGTAGAGCGCCATTCCCACGTTAGCCACGCCGGGTAGCGCGGAGAAGCGGTCCTCGAGTTCGCGGTAAAGCTCCGGCAAACGATCCACTGTATATCCCGCGCCGGATGGATCGAGATGCAGCACGTAGCGGTTTGAAGTGGCGATGCCGAAGTTCTGATGCTCGAGATTGGCCAGCGACTTGGTCATCAGGATCGCTCCGGCAAGCAACACCAATGACAACGCGGCCTGAAAAACCACCAGCGCCTTTTGCGGCAGTGAGGAACGGTCGCGGGTGGAGCGGTTGACGCCACGCAGGGCTTCGGCCGGTTGCGCATGCGAAGACATCCAGGCGGGCCCAATGCCGAAGAGGATGCCGGTCACGAGGGAAACAAGAAATGCAAAGCCAAGCACAGTGAGGGACGGGCTGGCATCGATAGGGAGATTGCGTGCGTCTGGAAATGCCAGGGCGAGAATCGTGTGCGAACCGGCATAGGCAACGGCCAGTCCGGCGAGCCCGCCGACACAACTGAGCAACACGCTCTCCGTGATGATCTGGCGAATGACGCGGCTGCCACTTGCGCCGAGGGCCATGCGGACCGCGATATCTGCGCGCCGGGACGTGCCGCGCGCCAGCAGCAGGTTGGCAATGTTGGCGCAGGCGATGAGAAGCACGACGCTGGAAAGAATCATCAGCATGTCGAGTCCCTTGCCGGTCTCTTGCTGCAGGCTTTGGATGCCTCCGCCGCCAGGTGAAAGAACGACATGCTGCCTGGAAATGAGGGCTTTGCCGCCGTTCGCGGTGTAATTCGAACGAGCAGAGAGCCACTGGCGAAGCACTACGGAGATTTTCGTTTGCAGGGCGCTGATGTTCGTTCCCGGACGAACTCTGCCGATTGGGTAAAGCCAGTGGGAATCCTCGTGATGAAGGATGGCCATGGGACCGCGAACGTAGGGTTCAGTTTGAAGCGGCATCCAGAAATCCGGAGGATTGTCGGTTTCGCGATCACCGAAGAAACCGGGCGGCGCAACGCCGACGACGGTGAAGGGTTTGCCTTGAATGTAGATTGTTGAACCCACGACCGACGGGTCGGCAGCATATTCACCCTGCCACGCCTTGTAGCTGAGTACAGTAGACGGCGCCGCGGCTGGCGTATCGTCATTCGCGCTGAAAACGCGTCCTGCGTAGGCGCCGAGGCCCAGAGTAGTGAAGTAGTTACCGGAGACGAATTCGCCGTGCATCGGCTTGGGAAGCGCATTGCCGCGGCGCACGCTCCATGTCCACTGTCCGGCCTGGACCGCAGCAAGCTGCTCGAACTCTCGCGTTGATGTTTTCAAATATTGATAAAGGTCGAAAGAGAAGATAGTGAAGTCGCCGGTGTCGCCTGCACCTCCGGGATATCCCCCTTCAACACAGCAATCGTCTTTGTCGCCGATGCGATAGAGTTGCGATGGATCGACGACAGGCAGCGAGCGCAGCAGGATGCCTTGCACCAGCGTGAAGATGGCGGTGTTGGCGCCGATGCCCAGCGCAAGCGTCACGACTGCGGTGAGCGTGAAACCGGGCGATTTGCGCAACTGGCGCAGTGCGTAGCGGAGGTCCTGAAAAATCGGATTCATCGTATCGATTCTCCGTTGCGTAGTGGTTTCGCCTTACTATTCCGATCTGAGCGCTTGCATGGGTTCGATGGATGCGGCGCGGCGAGCCGGTGTCATGCTCGACGCGAATACGGTGAAAAGCAGGAAACCCGCCGCGGCGAAATAGCTGACAGGATCGAATGGGCTGATGCCAAATAGCATCGATCGCAATATACGCACTGCCGCAATGGACCCGAGTGTGCCAGTCACCAACCCGATCGCCGCAGTCACTCCAATGCCGCTGAGGACGATCCGGAAAATTCCTGCGCGTGATGAACCCAGGGCAATGCGTAGTGCGAATTCGCGGTATCTCTCGATCACGGAATAGGCCATGACCGCGTAGAGTCCCATCATTGCCACGAGCAGGCACGACAGGGCGTAGACCCCGAGCAGTTCGGCTGGGATGCGTGACATCTGATACCGTGTGCTCGCAACTGCTTCAAGAGTCTCTACGTTTTCGATCGGAAGCGTGCCATCCAGTTGTCCGATCATGTAACGCAGCTGTGTCACCGCGCCGGATGTGGGGACTTGCGTGCGTATCGCTGCAAAAACGAGGCTCGTATAATCCTGGGCAAGAGGCAGATAGAGTACGGGATCCTGCACCGGCAACCCGGGATCGGAGTAAGTATAGTTGTGAACAACGCCGACGATTTGGCGGACCTTATCCCCAACCACGATGCTGTGGCCGATGGCATCGCCCTTGGGCCAATAACGACGCGCCATGGCATCGTTGATGATCGCGACGAGGGGCGAAGCGACGGAGTCGTACACATTGAAATCCCGGCCCTGCTGCAAGGGGATGCGCATGATGCGGAAGAAGTCAGGACCCTCGGAATCCGTCACCACTGCCATTTCTTCCGCCTTGGTTGGGACATAGCCAGGAATCTGGAAGTTTCGCGTATTCCCCGAGCCCATATCGCCCATGGGCAGGTGCGAGGTGAGAGTGGCGCCGATGACACCCGGCTCGGTTCTCAGCCGATCAAGAAGCGCCTTTTGAAAGGCGAGACCACGTTCGCTGTTGTATCCTGCCCGGGAGAGATCGATGCTCGCTGTTACACAGTTGGCTTGGTTAAAGCCTGTGTCGAGATTGAATATTTTCAGTGCTGTTCGCGTAAGAAGGCCGCAGCAAACCAGCACGACAAAACAGATGCCGAGTTGCAACCCGAGCAAAATGCGCTGACCCAGCCGGTTGCGCGATCCCCCGGCAACCGCAGCTCCGCCCTCGTGCAAGGCTTCGCTTTGCGAGACACGTAACGATTGGTGTACCGGGTACATGCCGCACGCCACCGTAACGAGCGCAGCGATGCCGGCGACGAAGATAAGGATGCGAGCATCACTTTGCAGGTTGAAAGACAGAGGGAAACCGTAGTTGGGCAGCAACACATAGAGTGCCTTGGACATCACAGTGCTTGCGCCCCATCCCGCCAGCGTGCCAATCGCCGCCAGCAAGCCGGTTTCGGTGAGTACTTGCGCAGCGATAATGCCCGGCGTTGCACCAAGCGTGGTCCTGATCGCAACTTCCCTGCGCCTGCGGGCGGCGTGTTGCCCGAGAAGCGATGCAATATTGATGCACACCAGCAGCATCAAAAGAATCGAAGCTCCTATGAGGATAGGCAACTGCTCGCCCACGACTCCAAACAGCCCGCGCTGAAAATGAGCGGAATCTCTGAGGTTGAGGTTCCATCCGGCGTAATTCGAGTCGTGCTGCTGACTGGCAAACCGGCGCGCGAGGGTATGTAGCTCTGCAGCGGCGACGGCGTCGCTGACGCCGGGGTGGAGACGAACGACGATCTGAAGGCCGTAATTGTTACCGTGGAGCGGATCAGGCGGTCCGTCGGCCGAAAGATCGCGCAGGCTCGAAAGCGGCAACCACACGAACTCCTCAATGCCGCCAAAAATTCCGGCAAAACCCGCCGGCGCAACCCCCGCCACCGTGAACGGGCGGCCATTGACTGTGACCGTGCGGCCCACGACCTTCGGGTCGCCTCCGAAGCGCCCGCGCCAAAGGGCATTCGACAGCACGACTTCGTCGTTCGCACCGTAATCGCGATCGTTGGCGCCGGGCTGAAAGAATCGCCCAACCTGGGGCTGCAGTCCGAGCAACTGAAAATAATTCGAAGAAACAGTTCCGGCACTCAAGGCCTGGGGCTGCTTTCCTGGCGAGGTCAGATTGACCAGATTGACGGCAAAAGCTGCTGAATCCTTATACTCAGCGCCCTGTTCGCGAAGAAAGCGGTACTGGTCATAATCCACCGAGTAGCCGTCATTGCCGAGCACCGTCGCATCAATAAACCGGAGGGCGCGAGGGGCTGCGACGTGGGGCCACGGATTGCAGAAAACAGCGTTGGTCCATGTGGCGACGGTGGTGAGCGCGCCAATGCCCACTGCCAGCGTCATCACGGCCGTCAGCGTAAACCCCGGCGATTTACGCAATTGCCGCACTGCGAATCGAAGGTTCCAAACCGAATTCTGCAGGACGCGATTCATCTGTTTCTCCTCCGTGGCCTTGACGGATCATTTGCTTCGCAGAGCTCAGGTGATCGGCCACTCGTTTTCGAAGCTTTCGCTCCTCGCCAGGGCGAACTCCGGCGTCTTGCGCAGTTGGCGCAATGCAAAGCGAAGATGCTGGAGCATGGTTACGCTTCCACTTCTTCAGTAAGCTTTTTAAGCTCGTCCTCCGACACGACTTTTCCGTCGAACAGGTGCACTTCGCGCTCGGCGTGCTTGGCGAAACGAGGGTCGTGCGTCACCATGCAGATGGTAGAACCCTCGCGGTGCAGGTCGGCGAGCAGGTGCATCACGGCTTCGCCGTTCTTGGAGTCGAGGTTGCCGGTCGGCTCATCGGCCAGCAGGATGGAAGGCGAGCCGGCCAGCGCACGAGCAACAGCGACGCGCTGCTGCTGGCCGCCAGAGAGTTGCGCCGGATAGTGCCGCATGCGGTGCGCCATGTTGACGCGCTCCAGTGCTTCCTTCACACGCTTCTTGCGCTCTGCCGAAGGCATGCCGGCGCGATACGTGAGCGGCAGTTCGACGTTTTCTTCGACGGTCAGGTCGCCGATGAGATTGAAACTCTGGAAGATGAATCCGATTTCCTGGTTGCGGATGCGAGAGCGCTCGCTGAAGCTCAGGTTCTCCACCGGCTGGTTGTTGAGCAGGTAGCGACCGCCCGTGGGCGTATCAAGCAAGCCCAGGATGGACAGCAGTGTGGATTTGCCGCAGCCCGATGGCCCGGACATGGCGAGGTACTCACCGCGCGAAATGGTGAGGTGAATGCCCGACAGCGCGTGGGTTTCCACTTCGTCGGTATAAAAGACCTTGGTCAGATCTTCAATTTCAATCAGCTTGCCGTTGGATGCCATCCTGTCCCCCTTTTCTTCAGTTGTCAGTAGTCAGTTGTCAGTGACCGACTTCGATGCCGAGAATCTGTTCTGCAGCGCCTACTCGAGCCGGACGCGGTCTACGTTGTCGTAGCGCGACATGTCGGAGAGGATCACCGTGTCACCTTCCTTGAGCCCGTCGAGCACCTGGATCTCGTTGACCGATTCGCGGCCCACCTTTACTGGAACGCGCGAGGCTCCTTTGCCGTCAGGATCGACCTTGAAGAGACTCAACGTCGAGTTCTCGTTGCCGAGCGCCGGCCGACCCACATAGAGCACGTCCTTCATCCGTTCGAGGTCGATCGAGCCATCCACGGTCAGGTCGGGCCTCGATCCGTCCGGCAACGCCCCAAGTAGTTCTACGTCAACCGTCACCGTTCCGTTCTGTACTGCGGGATCAATTCTTGTCACACGGCCTGGAATCACCCCGTTGTGGGTGTCGATTGATGCCGGCAGGCCAATCCGGATGTCACGTGCCTGCGTCTCGGCAACCTTCAACGCAGCCTTGAGCTTGTCGCGCTGGATCACCTCGGCTACAGAGGTTCCGGCAGTAACATGCTCGCCCACCTGCAGCGGAGTGGTCAGCGGCGCAAGGGTCCCGGATATCCCGGCCCTCACTTCAAGCGCCTGGGACTGCTTCTGATAAAGGTCAAGCAGGGCCTTGGCCTGGTCGACTTTAGTCTGAGCAGAAGCCAGTTGAACCTCGATTGCTCTCTGATTTACGTCGAGCTGTTCCTGGCTGAGTTGGTGCTGCGTCGTCAACTGGTCAGCCGTGTTTTTCGACTTTGTGTAGGCAAGGCCGGAGATCACGCCAAGATCGAAGAGCGCCTTGTCCGTCTGTGCCTGGAGCTGGTCTTGCGAATAGTTTGAGTTCACCTCTGCGGCGGCCGTTTTCTTGTCCATCAGCGTGCTTTGCAGTGTGGCCTGAAGGCTCTTGTAGTCGGCCTGCGCCGCCTTCAGCGCCAATTGGGCGTTCAGCACTTGTTGCTCGAGTGTAGGATCGGACATATCCAGAAGGATGGTATCCGGCGTGACCTCGGCACCCGGCAAAACGCGGATGCGGACGACGGTCGCTTCCGTCTGTGCGGGAATCAGCTCAATGCTGTCTTCGCGCGGGACAAGCGAGCCTGTCGAAGCTCTCACCTGGCGAATCATGGGGCCGCGCTTGACGGTGTCCGTCCAGATGGTGGAGCGATCCACGGTGGGTGCGGCTGGTTTGAGCCGGGCCACGGCAACAACGGCAACGGCAACGACCACCGCCGCTGCGCCAGCCCAAATCACCAGGCGGCGCTGCTTCTTTTGCTTCAGGTCTGGGCGTGCGATATCCATCACACTCTAGATACTGCATTTGCCCTGCCAGAAGTTCCCTTCTCGTTCGTCATTGAAAACAAAGAAGTTCACCCGAAGAAAGGGGAAGAAGGCTGGATTTGAGGTGACCGCTTGCGGGGCAGGGTGTGCGATTTCGGACACTTTGTGGCCAAAACTTACGCCCCGGAAGCAGACTGAATGGGAAGTCCGTTCAAACGCTCTCGACAGCCAGGGCGACAGCATTACCCCCGCCCAAGCAGAGAGCGGCGATTCCCTTGGATTTGCCATAGCGCCTCATCGCATACAGCAGAGTGACCAGCACGCGCGCGCCGCTGGCGCCGATGGGATGGCCGATGGCAACCGCTCCGCCGTGCACATTTACCCGTGCTGGATCAAGGCCCAACTCCCTGATAACTACCATTGCCTGCACGCTGAAAGCTTCATTCAGTTCAAAGAGCTCCACCTCGCCGAGCGCCCAGCCCGCTTTCACAGCGACTTTGCGCACGGCGTCGATGGGCGCAAGACTAAACCACTCCGGCTCGCGTCCACTGGTCGCCTGTGCCCGGATGATGGCCATTGGCTTGAGATCCAGAGCCTGTGCCCGCTCGGCGCTTGTGACGACCAGAGCCGCGGCTCCATCGCTGACGCCGGGCGCATTGCCCGCAGTCACTGTGCCGTCTTCTTTGAAAGCAGGCTTGAGACGGGCGAGGGTTTCGACGTTGGTTTCGGGGCGGACCGCCTCGTCGGCATCGAAGACCCGCGGGCTCTCGCCTTTTCGGGAAGCCGGAATTTCCACCCGCAGGATCTCGTCGCGAAAAACTCCCTCGGCGATTGCAGCAGAAGCTCGACAGTGTGATTCGGCGGCAAAGGCATCTTGTTCTTCGCGACTGATGCCATACCTGGCTGCCACCATCTCGGCCGCCGTGCCCATGTGGAAGTTGTTATACACATCCCATAGGCCGTCGTGGATCATCGAGTCGACCAACGTGCCATTGCCCATGCGATAGCCGCCCCTGGCCTGGGGTAGAAGATAGGGCGCGTTGGTCATGGACTCCATGCCGCCGGCAACAACGATATCCACATCGCCCGTCTGAATGCCTTGCGCCGCGAGGGAGACAGCCTTGAGCCCGGATCCGCAGACTTCGTTGATGGTGAGCGCGCCCACCTCAGGCGGCAGACCGCCAAAAATCGCGGCCTGGCGGGCCGGATTCTGGCCGAGACCGGCCTGAATGACACAGCCCATAATGCACTCATCGATCTGAACGGCGTCGAGACTTGCTCGACGTACTGCCTCGCGCACCACCAGCGCGCCCAATTGCGGTGCGGAAAACGGCTGCAACGAGCCCTGAAATTTGCCCACAGGTATCCGCACTGCCGAAACGATCACGGCCTCTCTCATGCTTAACGCTCCAGTAAATTGGATGAAGACGTATTTCGATTAGATGCGCCCGGCAGCGCGCAGTTCCACGATCTCGGCATCATCGAAGACACGGGAGCGGATGAGGAACCTGAGACCTTCCGGTCCATCGAGCGAAAACATGCCGCCACGACCCGGGACCACGTCGAGAATCAGTTGCGTGTGCTTCCAATACTCAAACTGGCTGCGGCTCATGTAAAATGGCTCGCCGTCCACCTCGCCCAATTGCACATCCGAATCGCCAATCAGGAACTCGCCACGCGGATAGCACATCGGGGAGCTGCCATCGCAGCAGCCCCCCGACTGGTGGAACATCAGAGGCCCATGCTTTTCACGAAGGACCCGGGTCAGATGGACTGCCAGGTCTGTTGCCAACACCTGCTGCGGTAACTCGGCCATGACTTCACCTTGTTCGCGGGGATAGCCGGGAATAGCGGAGTTAGCTATCCCCATCCCTGTTCCCATTCCCCGTTCCCTGTTCCCTATTCTCCGCTCCCTATCCCTGCTTGTTAAAAGAAGCCAAGCTTCTTGGGGCTATAACTCACCAGCAGGTTCTTTGTCTGCTGATAGTGGTCGAGCATCATGCTATGCGTCTCGCGGCCGATGCCAGATTGCTTGTATCCGCCGAAGGCCGCATGCGCCGGGTAAGCGTGATAGCAGTTGATCCACACGCGTCCGGCCTGAATGCCGCGCCCCAAACGATGGCAACGGTTGATGTCACGGGTCCACAAACCGGCGCCAAGGCCGTAGAGCGTGTCGTTGGCGATTTCAAGCGCATCGGCTTCGGTCTTGAACGTGGTTACAGAAACCACCGGCCCAAATATCTCCTCCTGGAAGATACGCATGCGGTTATGGCCGCGGAAGACGGTGGGTTGCACATAGTAGCCTCCAGCTAACTCGCCGCCCAGCATGGCACGGCCGCCCCCGGCGAGTAATTCCGCTCCTTCTTTGTGACCAATGTCGATGTAACTCAGGATTTTCTCGAGCTGCTCGCTGGAGACCTGCGCGCCGATCATGGTGTCGCTTTCCAGCGGATTGGCCTGCTTGATGGCCGCCACCCGCTTGAGCGCCCGCTCCATGAACTTGTCGTAGATGCTCTCTTGGATCAGCGCGCGGCTGGGACAGGTGCACACTTCGCCCTGGTTGAGAGCGAACATGACGAAACCTTCAACTGCCTTGTCGAAGAAATCATCGTCTTCCTGGCAGACATCGGCGAAGAAGATATTCGGCGACTTGCCGCCTAACTCCAAGGTGACCGGGATCAGGTTCTGGCTGGCATATTGCATAATGAGGCGGCCGGTCGTGGTTTCGCCGGTAAAGGCGATCTTGGCCACGCGCGCACTGGACGCCAGCGGCTTCCCTGCTTCGAGGCCGAAGCCATTCACGATATTCAAAACTCCCGGAGGAAGAAGATCGCCTACCAGCTCAGCCCACACCAGGATGCTGGCCGGGGTCTGTTCCGCGGGCTTGAGCACGACGCAGTTGCCGGCGGCGATAGCCGGGGCCAATTTCCACGTAGCCATCAGGATCGGGAAGTTCCACGGAATGATCTGCCCCACCACGCCCAGCGGCTCATGGTAGTGGTAAGCCACAGTGTCGCGGTCGATCTCAGAGATCGTCCCTTCCTGGGCGCGGATGCAACCGGCAAAGTAACGCCAGTGATCAATGGCCAGCGGCAAATCCGCTGCCTTGGTCTCGCGAATAGGCTTGCCGTTGTCGTAGGTCTCGGCCAGCGCCAGGATGTCGAGGTTGTCCTCCATGCGCTGCGCGATCTGGATCATGATGCCGGCGCGATGGGTTGGGCTGGTGTGACCCCATGCCTCGCGGGCCGCGTGAGCAGCATCAAGGGCCCGGTCGATGTCTTGGGCATTGGAACGGGGTATCTCGCAAAACGATTTGCCGGTAATCGGCGTGACGTTCTCAAAATACTGGCCGGAAGCGGGCTCAACCCACTTGCCGCCAATGTAGTTGCCATAGCGCGGGCGAAAGCTCACTGTGTCGCTGAGCTTCCCGGGATGCAGTGCAGTCTCTGCCATTGTGGCCATTCGATTATCCTCCGGGAGAAGTACCGCGCGGGTGCAGGCGGTGGGGACGCGGCGCAGGAATCATACACGCACAGATGTACGGTTGTGCAGAGGGGCACCGCGCTCCTTTTGAACAGGCTGTAAACGCTTGAAATCAGGGCAGGTTAGTCTCAGTGTGTGAGCAGCTTCTTCTGCCTGCGCGAAATGTGTTCCCTGGACATCCGAAAAGCCCCACGATCCGGTTGAGCGATGGGCAGTTGAAGAGATTCGATCCCGAATGCGTCCCTTTTCAGACACCAGGCTGTAGAATTTTTCTTCCTCCTGCTAAGCGTTCCAACTGCTGACGAAGATGCGATCTACTCAACGAATCTGAGGAACACCCAAATGGATGACAACGGCCCACTAAAAGAGGGCGAACAGTCAGGCAGCTCAGCCCCAAACATGTTGCCTCGTCGCAAGTTTCTCAAGCAGGCAGCGGTGACGCTCGGGGCAGTGACTCCCGTGGGGCGCTGGCCAGGCCCGATGGAAGCTGAGACAAGACCGAATCGTGATCTGCCACAATCAGGTTCTCCTGTTTTAAAACCGGATGGTGCCGACGTTTCCTATCCTCGGGTCTTTCGCGGCCCAAAACTGAAGATGATCTCATTCCCGCTTGGAGGAGTGGGAGCGGGCAGCCTGGGTCTCGGTGGACGCGGTCAATTGCGCGACTGGGAGATCTTTAATCGTCCCAACAAGGGTTTCTCGCCGGATTATGCTTTCCCCGCGATTTGGGCGCAATCCGGCGATGCGCCTCCCGTCGCCCGTGTTCTTGAGGCGCGAGTCCAGCCTCCTTACGAGGGTCAAGACGGTCTGGGATGGCAAAACGTTCCGGGGCTAAGCCGCCTGGAAGGTGCAACGTTCATGGGCGAATATCCCCTGGCGCATATCGAATTCGAAGATTCAAAGCTACCATTGAAGGCAAGTCTCGACGCTTTCTCTCCATTCATCCCGCACGAGCCCGACGACTCAGGTCTGCCCGTCGCGGTCCTGCGCTACCGAATTGAGAACCCGAGCCAGTCCATGCTCAAAGTGGGCCTGGCATTTTCGATCGACAACCCTGTTGTGAATGGCTCAGCCGGTCAGCCCGAAGCGCGGGCAGCCGAGTCAAAGCGCGTCAACGAATATCAAGTAAACGACCTTCTGGCCGGATTACTCATGAGCAACCCTGGACTGGATGAAAATAATCCGGCCCATGGAACCTTCGCATTAGCAGCGTTGCCGCAACCGGGCACTCGCCTGACTCATTGGCGCGGATGGCCGAAAGCCTCGTGGTGGACTTCACCCCTGATGTTCTGGGACGCGTTCTCTGCGAAGGGCGAGCTGGGCGACGAAACGGTCGAGATGAGTAGCGTGGGTGTGCTTTGTCAGAGTCGAACCATCGAGCCGGGGCAAACGGGCGAGCTCACGTTTCTGCTGGCGTGGCATTTTCCGAATCGTACCCCGGACTGGTGCGGATGGACTGCGCCTCCGGGTAAAGGAAACACCGTCATCGGGAATTTCTACTCGGCGCGGTTCAAGGATGCGTGGGATGCCGCACAGTACACGGCCGAAAACCTCGGCGAATTGGAGCGGCGGACCCGGCGGTTTGCAAAAGTGTTTCGCGAAAGCAGCGTTCCGGATCCGGTAAAAGAAGCGGCCAGCGCAAATCTCTCGACCTTGGCTTCAACAACCTGTTTCCGAACCGCGGATGGTGAATTCCATGGTTTCGAGGGAAGCGACGATAACCGGGGTTGTTGCTATGGCAACTGCACTCACGTCTGGAACTATGAAACCGCTACGGCCTTTCTGTTCCCATCGTTTGCCCGGTCGCTGCGCAAGGCCGCATTCGGATTTTCGCAGGATGAGGCGGGCGGGATCCGCGCCCGCCAGGTTCTTCCCGATGGGGAAACGCGTGACTCGATCGTTGCCGCGGATGGCCACATGGGCCAGATCATGCATGCCTATTTCGACTGGAAACTCTCGGCCGACAAAGCATGGCTTCAGTCAATGTGGCCCCGAGTTCGTCGCGCTCTTGCGTTTGCCTGGATTGAGGGTGGTTGGGATCCTTCCAAAACTGGTGTAGCAGTAGGGGTGCAGAACAATACGTATGATGTTGCATTCTTCGGGCCCAACCCTTTGTGCGGAATCTATTACCTCGGTGCCTTGCGCGCCGGCGAAGAGATGGCACTTGCAGTTGGAGATCAGGCCTCGGCAACCGAATACAAGCGCCTGTTTCAGCAGGGCAGCCAATGGATCGATGCCAATCTCTTCCGGGATGAGTTCTACATTCAGCAGATCAAAGGATTCACGTTGGACCAGATCAATCCCACGCTGCGGATCGGAACGGAGGGATTTGATCCCAGGGACCCGCAGTTGCAGTTGGGAAGCGGCTGCCTGATCGATCAGTTAATGGGGCAATACCTCGCGCATGTAATGGACCTTGGATACCTGGTGTCGCCAGAGCATATTCGCATAGCGCTCGAATCCATCTACCGATACAACTACAAGCGCACCCTGGTGGATCACGACAACGTCGAGCGGACCTTCGCGTTGAACGATGAGCGGGCTATGGTCATCTGCGACTACGGAAAGGCCGAGCGACCACGCATACCGTTCCCTTATTTCGCCGAGGTGATGACCGGATTCGAGCATTCCACAGCTGCCCTGATGATGTACTCGGGAATGGTGCCCCAGGGCATCGAGTGCATCCGAAACATTCGCGCGCGCTATGACGGCGAGAAGCGCAACCCCTGGGATGAGGCAGAATGCGGCCACCATTATGCGCGGGCCATGGCGTCCTGGTCCAGCTTCGTCGGGGCCAGTGGTTTTGCCTACGACGCGCCGAGAGCCGCCGTCGTCGCTGTGCCGCGCATACCTCATGAATCTTTCCATTCCTTTTGGTCGACCGGCACCGGATGGGGATCATTCTCGTATAGCGCCATCGCCGGCGGTACGCGCTTCTCAATCGAAGTCATGGCAGGCACACTGGGCTGCCGTTCCTGCGAGATCACAGCTTCGGGCAAAACATCGAGCGCGCAGAAGAATGGCGCCGCATTGGCCCACACCTCGCAACCGGCCAATGGAAGAACGATCTTTCAATTCAACGACCCGATCACGATTAAGGAAGGTCAATCTCTGACTCTTGAGGTGAAATCGTGACCGCGAAACCTTGGATCGTTCTCGTGGGCGGCTTTCTCGGCGCGGGCAAAACCACTCTCCTCTTAGCGGCAGCGCGCGAATTGGGGCGGCGCAGCCTGCGCAGCGCTCTCATCCTCAACGACCAGGGTGAAGCCTTGATCGATACCGAATTAGCCTCCTTGCATGGTGTTCAAAGCGGTGAAGTCACAGGTGGATGCTTCTGCTGCAGGTTGTCAGATCTGCTGCAGGTGATCGACCGATTGCGCGAACACTCACCTGACGTCATCTTTGCTGAGCCAGTTGGAAGCTGCACCGACATATCGGCAACAACTCTTCATCCCCTGCTCGAACGAAGCGAGGCCTACCGCGTCGCCCCTTTTACGGTGCTCGTCGATCCGACTCGAGCCGACGCACTTCGGTCCGCCGATGCCGATTCGAATCTCCGCTTCCTTTTTGAAAAGCAGTTGCAGGAAGCCGACCTGATCTGCTTCACCAAATCGGACATCCATCCGGATGTTCCGGCGATCAGCACTCGCTCGGCGAGGCAGATCAGCGCGAAAACCGGGCAGGGCGTAGCGGCGTGGCTCGATGAAGTTCTGTCGGGAAATCTCCGAGCCGGCAGTGCAATTCTCGATATCGATTACGAGCGATACGCACAGGCCGAGGCCGCGCTGGCTTGGCTCAATGTCGAGGTGAGCATCCGCTGCAGTACCCCGAAATCTCCCGCAATGGTTTTAGGGCTTTTCCTCGATGGCTGCGATCGCGACTTCTCAGCGGAAGGAATTGCGATCGTGCATCTGAAGGCCATTGTTCAAGGCGAATCTGGGTTCCTCAAAGCGGCGATTTGCGCCAATGGGCAAAGGCCGGCAGTGGAAGGCGCGCTCGATGCATCGCCCGCCATAAACCACCATCTACTGCTCAATGCGAGAGTCGTAGGAGCGGCCGACAAAGTGCGGCGCATCGTAGAAAAGAATATTGCGGGGATCGAAGGTGAATTCTCAGAGCTTCGTATCCGATGCTTTCATCCGGCCGCGCCGAATCCCGAACGGCGCGTGAAGAGCTCTCCGCCGATAGTTGATCCGTCGGCGAATATGACGACGTAAGCCACCGGTAAATGGCGCGCTGCCCTCGCCAGCGCCGGCTCCTCACTCTTGAAAGGCCGGTTTCCGATATCTATCGATTTTTTTGAAAAATCAAATTAAGTCCTTCGTCTTTTATTCGCTCAATCGCGCTCTAGAATAGCAAGATTATTTCATTTAACGATTTTTCTTGATTATTTGATCGAATAAGCAGTAAAGTTTTGCTCATATTGGCTCTGGCTCGAATCGCAATATCTGGATGGGCGCGAGTGCATTTTGTCTCCACCGATGCGGGTACGACGAGCCCTAAGCTACGGTTTCTCAGCCATGGAAGGCGCAGCGATCAACTGCGAATCACGCCAACTCCGCGTGCTCTGAGCGGCGAACTCAACGACTAGACTCCGATCGGCCTGGAGCCGATTGAGAAGCATTCCGAAGCCGAAGACTAAACGAGGCCTCAATGAAAACGAATTTCCTTCGGTTTGCATTTGGATGCACAGTCCTCATGCTGATGTGCATCTCGATCGCCACGGGCCAGACAGTCACCGGATCGATTACCGGCGAAGTGACCGATTCCAGCGGAGCAGTTGTTCCTGACGCCGTCGTGTCGGCCCACAACCTCGACACCGGTGTGGAAACTCCCACGACCACCAATTCGACCGGTGTGTTTCACATCGACTTTTTGCCCATTGGCCACTACCAGGTGACGGTCGACAAGGCCGGTTTCAATACTGAAACGCTGCAGCCATTTATCCTGGAGGTTTTGCAGACCGCAAACTTCAACGTCAAGCTGACCGTGGGAAGTTCGGCTACCACCGTAAGCGTGTCGGCCGCGGCGCCCATCCTCGACACCACCGACCCCACGTTGAACAGTACGTTTACTGCCAATACGATCCAGAATTTCCCGCTGAACGGCCTCGACTTTTCAGCTCTGACTTTGTATGTGCCGGGCTCGGTCGACACCGCCGGAACATCGGGCACAACGAGCTTCGAACGCAGCCTTAACTTTGTTGATACGCCCAACATGAATGGAAACCGAGCCCAGGCGAACAACTACACGCTCGATGGCATCGACATGAACGAAACGTACAACAACCTGATCTCCTATAGTCCCGCGCCCGAGGCACTGCAGGAAATACAGGTGATCACGGCGAATTCTCCCACCGACTACGGCAACGTCAATGGCGCCGGCGTCGTGAGCGTGCTGAAGACCGGAACCAACCAGTTCCATGGTTCCGCCTACGGCTACGCGCAGGACTACCGGTTCGACGCAAACTCCTACGCCAATGGCCTGTCGAAGACTGCAACCGCACCGGCTACCCCGATCAACCCGTTCTCTTTCGCGCAATTCGGAGGTACAGTCGGCGGGCCCATCCTGCACAACAAGCTGTTTTTCTTTGGCGACTATCTGGGATCGCGCTGGCACCAGGGAGGAATAGGCCACGCGAGTGTGATGACGCAGGCCATGCGCAACGGCGACTTCTCGGCTCTGCTCAGTGGGACAAATCCTATTCAACTCTATGATCCCCTGAACAACTTCGCGCCTTATGCCAACAACCAGAATGTCCCAATCAACAATCCGGTAGCCAAGTTCCTGTTCGCAAACCCGAAGTATTACCCGCTGCCGAATGCGGCGCCGACAGATGGAATTGTGCAGAACAATTACCAGGCCCCATCCCGCAGCTACAAGGCCAATGATCAGGGCGACGTGAAAATTGAGTATGATCCTCGCCCGTCCGACAAAATCACAGGCTTCTATTCCATCTCCCACGCCTATGACGGCTCAACCGCGGTCCTGCCGATTTCTTTTCCTGGGATCAATCTCTATCCCACATGGATCGTGGGTTCCAACTGGGTCCACACGTTTTCGCCTTCGCTGGTCAGTTCCGCGCGCATTGGCTTTACGCGCACTGACTGGAACCAGGGCTTTCCGCAGGATCCGACTGGAGCCTTCGGGACCTCAGGCGATACCAAGGTCGGCATCCAATTCCCCAACCAGAAGTTCAACGGCTTTACCAACCAGGGGCTCAACGGAGACCTCAGCAGCGTGGGCACCTCCGCCTACAACGGCGGCATCATCGACAATACCTACAGCTACATCGACAACCTGACCTGGCAACGCGGCCTGCACTACATCAGCATGGGCGTTGAAGCTCGCCGCTACCAGAACAACTACCCCACCGGCAATAACGACGGGTATCTTGGCTCACTGAACTACACCGGCGCCTTCACTGCGAACCCGCTTGCAGCCAATGCCGGAGGCTACGGCGGCGCTGACTTTGTGCTGGACCGTGTGCAATCGGCAGGTGTGACTCTCGGCAGCGTTAACGTGGGGCAGCGCCAATGGCGCGCCGCCGGCTTTGCGGAGGATAGCTACAAGATGCGCCCCAACTTGACCCTGATCTTCGGTCTTCGCTACGAATACGATGAACCGTGGATCGAACAAAACGATAAGACCGGAACCGTCGATCTCGCAACAGGCCAGATTCAGTATGCGGGCCACATTCCAGTCGGTGCTCCTCCGGAGGCTGGGATCTGCAGCAACCCTGCCTGCTACCAGCCGAACTATCGTCAATTCATGCCCCGCGTCGGGTTTGCCTATCAACCAACCGACCGGTTTGTTGTTCGCGGCGGCTACGGAGCCACCAGCTTCTTCGAGGGCAACTCATTCAATCAACGATTGACAGCAATTGCGCCTTTCATCCAGGCGGTGAACATCCAGGTAAACTCTCCTGCACTTGGTGCGATCACCGCACCTCGCACCGCGGAGGAAGGTTTTACGGGTGGCACAACCACCTACAGTGGCTCTTCCTACTTCAGCGTTTATCCGCAGAATATCCAGCCGGCCTACGTGCAGGAATGGAATCTGACCCTGGAATATGCGCTGACCCGCACCTCTTCCCTTCAAGTTGGTTATGTCGGCGAGCAGGGGCAGCACATCGAAGACTACGGCAATGTCAACGCCCCTCTGAACAATGCCGATCCGACCTCGGCCCCGTATTACAACAACCAGTACATCGGAGTGAACGGGGTCGACACGCTCAGTCCCGTTACGCCGGTTGGAGTCGGCGCAGGCACACTGCTCATTACCGAGTCACGCGCAATGATGAACTACAACGCACTGCAGGCGGTTCTTCGCCAGCGCCTGAATCATGGGTTGGAGTTCACCGTAAACTACACCTATGGCAGGGCCATGACCAATAGCCTGGGCAACTACGGATTGAACGTCAACGGCTTCAGCGGAGAGTTCCAGGACTATTACAACAGCGCCGCAGACTACGGTCCGGCCGGCTATGATGTGCGCCACGATCTGACTGCTACCGGGGTTTATGCGTTACCAGTGGGCCGCGGCAAAGAATACCTCTCGCGCGTCAACCGCATAGTGGATGAAGCGATCGGCGGATGGAAACTTTCTACCGCTGTGGTTGCTTACTCGGGATTTCCGGAGACAATTACGGGGCCCAATAATAACTCGCAAAGCATATCGGGAGTCTTCAGGGTCAACCAATACGAGAAGCTGAAGATCACTAACCGCAGCGACAAGCAGTGGTTCGGCACCGATTCCTCGGCAACTCCCTGCACTGTGCAGGGCTCAGCTACCTACACAAATGGGTCGCAAACTTTCAATTGCGCCTTTGGCGCGCCTGCCCCCAATGCTTTCGGCACTGAAAGCAATGGCGCAGTACGCGGCCCGGGGTTCTTCAACACAGACATGTCGGCCTTCAAGGACTTCCACATTACAGAATCGCAATCGGTAGGGTTCCGATTCGACGCTTTCAATGCATTCAACATCGTCAGCTACGGCAACCCGGATACCGGAATAAACGATTCCAATTTCGGTAACGTCTCTCTCCAGAACACTCGTTCCACTGAGCGCCATTTGCAGTTTTCAGCAAAATACACCTTTTAACGAACGGGCTGCCGCGATAAGGTAACGGCAGCCGTTCCTGTGGGAATTTTCTTCAATCGCCGGGCTTTCGACTGTCACTACGGTTTCAGAGAGCGCCCGGCCTTTGCAGGGATTGAGACTCAGCCATCATGGTCCTCGAAGTGTGTATCGATTCTGTGGAGTCAGCCATTGCCGCCGAACGCGGCGGCGCCGATCGCGTGGAACTCTGCAGCGATTTGCTTGAAGGTGGCATCACTCCCGGCGCAGGGCTCATCGCCTCGGTCCGTAGCCGCATTGCCATCGATCTGTTTGTGATGATTCGCCCGCGCGGGGGTGATTTTTTCAATACCGAATTGGAATTCGAGGTGATGCAGGAGGAAATCGCCCATGCCCGCCGACTGGGTGCGAACGGCATTGTTCTGGGCTTGCTGGATGAAGACGGCCGTGTGGATGGGCCTCGCACACGCAAGCTGGTCGAACTGGCTCAGCCGCTGCCCGTAACGTTTCATCGCGCAATCGACATGACTCCGGACCTGTCGGCGGCAATGGAGGACGTGGTTGCGACGGGCGCGAGCCGCATTCTGACTTCAGGAGGCGCGCCAAATGCAACGCGCGGCATGCGCCAGATTGCCCGCATGGTCGAGGCAGCCAACGGGCGCATTGCCATCATGGCCGGCGGCGGCATCACCGCTGACTCCATTGTGTCGATCGCTGAAGCGACCGGGGCCACCGAATTCCATTCGAGCGCGAGGACGGCGTTTCCAAGTCCGGTCAGGTTCCGCAAGCAGGGGATGAGAATGGGCGACATTCGCGATCGCGAGTACCGTCGCTTTTCTGTGCGGGAAGAAAGCGTGCGCGCTCTGGCACAAATGCTTGAGCGCATGCCCCCCGAGCGGAGTGCCGCGCGACTGGGCTAAGCCGTAGCTTCAGCACACAGATTCATTACAAAAGAATCGCATGAGCCCGTGTGTTGAAGCTAAAGTGTTAACAGACGCCAAGCAAAGAACTTCAATTCCATGTCAACAAAGACAGATCAACGCGCGAAAACAATTCTCCAGGTGCTGTTGCGCCACGGAAACGGCTCTGTGGATGAGTTAGCGGTGCTTCTTGATACGTCGGCAGCCAGCGTTCGACGCGACCTGACGCGGCTGGAGCAGCGCGGCCTGGTGCATCGAACTCACGGCGGCGTCAAGCTGACCGGACAGATGGAGTACGAGCCATTCCGCTTCGATTCGTCATTTCAGGAGCGCGAAGGAAGATTTGCCGAGGAGAAGCGCCGCATTGGAATGGCGGCCGCTGAACTGATTCGCGAGAATGATACCGTCGGCTTCACGGCCGGCACAACTACCACCCAGGTGGCGCGATGCATCCGCCATCGCCATGACATTCATATCATCACCAATGCCGTCAACATCGGTATGGAATTGAGCAACCAGGCAGCCTTGAGTGTCACGCTCACTGGGGGGATGATGCGCTGGGCGGGCGCGTTCTCACTCACCGGGCCAGCAGCGATGGAAACGCTGAGCGGAGTTTTTCTCGACAAGGCTTTCATCGGCGCATGTGGTGTGGATGTGGTGCGCGGGGCCACGACCATTGAGCAGGACGAAGCAGCGGTGTTTCGTTTCATGACACGCCAGGCCAAACAGGTGATCGTGGTTGCGGATTCGAGCAAGATTGCCATGGTCAGCCCGGCGCTGATCTGCCCCGTGTCCGATATCGACATCCTGATTACCGACGCGGGAATCACGGAAGAGGCGCTGGCCGGATTCAAAGCCAACGGCGTCCAGGTGCTTGCCGTATGAGTCACGCGACGCGGGTCTTAGAGCCCAATCAGGGCGCAAAGATACCGACATTGATTTGCCGCGATCGATTTGCGATCGTGCTTGCGGCCTGGAGCTTGATGGCGGTTTTTGCTGCCGCCCTCGTCATGCCTGCGCGCGCAGCAGATGGAGATCAGCGATTTGCCGAATTGGGCCGATGCACACTCGAGAGCGGCCAGGTGATCAAAGACTGTCGTATCGGCTACCGCGCATTCGGCACACTGAATGCGGCACGTAACAATGCCGTACTGATGCCGACGTGGCTTTACGGGCGGTCGGGCGAACTCGTCTCATTCTTTGGCGATAAGCGCTCGGCGGGAAACCTGGTAGACACAAGCCGGTTCTTCGGCATCGCCATCGATGCGCTTGGAAACGGTATCTCCTCCTCGCCATCCAACAGCAAGAGCCAGCATGGGGTTGTTTTTCCTGCATTCACCATGAGCGATGTGGTAGCGGCGGAGTACCGCGTCGTGACCGAGGTCCTGGGTTTGCACCATTTGCGCGCCGTGGTGGGGCTCTCGATGGGTGGTGAGCAGACTTTTGTATGGGCGGTCGCGCATCCCGGTTTTTTTGACCTTGCGATCCCCATTCTCGGCACTCCGCGGCTTACCAGTTACGACCTGCAGGTGAAGCGCATCATGGTGGAAACGATCCTCGACGATCCGGACTACCAGAACGGCAACTACACCACCGAGCCGCCGCTGAAGCTGGCGAATCTCTTCGGCAATCTCGTGGTGACCACGCCCGAGTATCGCAATGAAGCCACGCCCCGCGACAAACTGCAGGATTTCTTCAAGCAAGCTGAAGCTCCACAACCCTTCGATGCGAACGACCGTCTGTGGCAGTTGCGTGCAATCATGACCCAGGACGTGATCGGCAATCGCTCTCTGGCCGATGCGGCACGGTCGACGAAGGCGAAGTTTCTCGTGATCGTGAATGCGAATGACCATCTTGTAAACCCGCAGCCGGCTCTCGACTGGGCTGAAGCTCTTCACGCGCCGATATACGTTTCACACGGAGCCTGTGCCCACCTGATTATGAATTGTGACGCGGAGGTGGTCTCGAGCCGAGTCCGCCATTTTCTTGCGGAGGATCAACGGCCTTAAATTCCGCACACGGAACGAATCATGCTCGCAGTTTTGCAATCGGAGAATTATGAGACGACTTCTTCTGCTGCTTTGTGTTGTTTTCGCGGCAACCCCATACCTGCAAGCACGGCCGGTGGCGTTGTTCTACCTGACCAACTCGCCGGACTCAATCCGTTCGTTCCTTGCGCACTCCACGCAGATCGATTTGCTGGTGCCCACCTGGTACCAGGTGGACGAGAACGGACTGGTGACCGGCGCTCCTGAGCCCACCGTGCTCAAGCGGGCACAGGATGAAAAGCTCCCCGTCATGCCGATCATTGCGCTCTTTAACAAGAAGGGTTTTCACGCACTCGCCTCCAGCCCTTCCGCCCAGGCCGAGATGAACGCGGCGATGATTCGCGAGTGCAAGCTGCACGGCTACACCGGCTTTCAGTTCGACTTTGAGAACATTGACTGGACTGATCGCGATTTACTGACCGCAACAGTGAAAGCATCGGCCGAAGCGTTGCACCGGGCAGGCCTGCAACTCAGCATTGCCACCGTGCCGAATGCACCGGGCTATCCGGGCGAGGGCGCATTTGCCAAGTGGATTTACACCGACTGGCGCGGCGCATACGACATCGCTGCCATTGCCAAATACGTCGACCTGCTCTGCCTGATGACCTACGATCAGCACACACGGTGGACCATGCCCGGCCCAGTCGCCGGCTGGCAGTGGACCATCGACAATCTCAACTACGCCCTTGAAACCGTGCCAAAGGAAAAGCTTTCGCTCGGCATTCCTCTTTACGGCTATCACTGGTACACAGGTGCTCCCACGAAGGACACAGTTACCGGCGCTGACAAGCCCAACCCAACTGCCGACTACATTGGCACACCCAATGCTCTGCAACTTGCCGAGGCCTACAACGGCAAGATCCAATGGGACGCGGAGGATCATAGCGCCTGGTTTTACTTCACCCGCGACCAGATGCGCGAGTGGATCTTCTTCACCGACCTGCGCACCTTCAAAGACCGCTATGAATTGGTCCAGGAGAAGAACATTCAGGGCTTCTGCTCCTGGGTGCTCGGAGAAGAAGACCCCGCGATCTGGACGTTCCTCCCGCAGCGGCGCTGAGGCAAAACGCAAAGTGTAAGGAAGGCCCAAGACATGCCGTATTTCCTCGGTGTAGACGCCGGAGGCACCAAATCCGAATTTCTCCTCGGCGATGAGACCAGCGTACTGGCCAGGGTCCGCACTGGGACCATCAAGCGCATGAAGGCCAGCGAGGAAACCACGGAGGCCAACCTCGTTGACGCGCTGAGCCAGCTTACTGCTGCGACGGGCATCCCCATGCAATCCATCGCTCGATGCTGCATCGGCACGGCCGGAAACACCGTTCCGCTGGTCGTCGACTGGCTGCGCGATGCCTTTGCCCGCCACGTCGGCGGAGAGCTCATTCTGATTGGCGACGTGGAAATCGCTCTCGATGCTGCATTCTTTGGCAAGCGCGGTGTACTTGTCCTTTCCGGCACGGGATCAAACGTCGCAGGCCGCACCGCCACCGGCGACATCGTCACGACCGGCGGCTGGGGGCCCGCGATGGCCGACCAGGGCTCAGGACACTTTATCGGTCTGGAAGGCCTGCGCCGCGGCTTTCTCGCCATCGACCAGCAACGCCCCACACGCATCCTTGATGTTGCGCTGGCTCATTGGAGTCTTGCTTCGATCCAGGAACTGATCGAGTTCGGCAACGCAAACCCTGCACCTAATTTTTCAACGCTGGCGCCGCTCGTGGTTGAATGTGCCGAGCAAGGCGACTTTGTTGCGAGGGAGGTCCTCGAACAGGGCGCGCAGGATCTGGCCTATCTGGCCGGCCTTCTCATTGAGCGCATTCGCAGCATGGAACCTCAAGAGAAGTTTGAACTTTCCCAGGTTGCCATTGCGGGAAGCATTCTGGAGCGCGTCGCACTTGTCCGCGAGGCCATGTATACCAACTTGCGTCAGCGCTTTCGCGGCATCGTGTTTCTGGATACGGCCGCAGACCCTCCCATGGGAGCGTTGTGGAATGCGCGCCATCGCCACACCTCATCTCCCCCGAGTGAACGCGTTTCCCCCGAGGCTCGACCATGAATTCTTTGCGCAACTTCTTGTTGGGCGCTGGGCTCGTATTTTCTTTGTCTTCACCCGTTGGCGGCGCACAGAACTTTTCTGAAATCAAACCCTCGCCGCAACAAATTGCCTGGCAGGACTTGGAGTTCGGAGTCATCATCCACTTTTCGACCAATACTTTCCTCGATCGGGAGTGGGGCGATGGCACGGCCGATCCTTCGGTCTTCAACCCCACCGAGTTCAATCCCGACCAGTGGATGAATGCCATTCGCGACTCCGGCGCAAAATATGTCGTGCTGGTGGCGAAGCATCATGACGGCTTCTGCCTCTGGCCGACAGAGCAAACCAGCTACAGCGTCAAGTCGAGCCCGTGGAAAGGAGGCAAGGGCGATGTCGTGGGCGATGTTGCCCGCGCCGCACACAAATATGGTCTCAAGTTTGGCGTCTATCTTTCGCCCTGGGACCGCCATGAGCCCAGATACAAAGATTCCGCAAGTTATGACGACTACTACCAGGCAGAGCTTTCTGAACTGGCGCAAAACTATGGCGATCTGGTGGAATTCTGGCTTGACGGCGCAGGCAGCGCAGGTCATGTATACAACTTCAAGAGGATGATCGAAACTCTTCGCACCTACCAGCCCAACACCCTGGTTTTCGCCGACACCGGACTATTTGAATACGGCGATATCCGCTGGGTCGGGACCGAGAGTGGGCGCGTGCCCTACGAGAACTGGAATGTGATCGACCGGCACGGCTATCTGCGCTGGCGTCCGGTTGAAGCGGACACTCCGTTGCGCAGCAAGCACTGGTTTTGGCATCCCAACGATGAAGCCTCGCTCAAGAGCCTTGACGAGTTGTTAACAACCTACGATCAAACTGTGGGCCGAGGTGCGCAGTTGATGCTGGGGCTGGCGCCGGACCGCCGCGGACTGTTGCCGGACAGCGATGTGGCCCGCCTCGAGGAGTTCGGCAAAGCACTCCGCGAGCGCAATGCCAGGAATCTTGCATTGCTGCACACGCCAGCGCCTGCTGAGCTGTCCGCTGCGCTCGACGGCAACCCGGACACATTTTGGAGCGCGCCCGCCGGCTCCCATCATTCCACGCTCGAAATCAGCTTTCCCAAGCCCATCTCGTTCAACCGCGCGCTCACCATGGAGTGGCTCAACGATGGCCAGTGCATTCAGAAGTATTCGATCGATGTTTGGACGGGGAAGGTCTGGAAGACCGTTGCTTCTGCCGAGGCCATCGGCCACGAGAAGATCGATCAGTTTCCGCCGGTAACCGCCAGCCGCGTTCGATTGAACATTTTATCCAGTACGGACGCAGCGGCCATTCGTGAATTCCAGATCTACGACGTCGAAGGACCCTCCACACGAAAGTGAGTGCGTATCCCCTTTACGGATGTAGATCCGGCGCCGGTTTAGTCTGGCTGGCCCAGCAATGTCGTTGCGAAGAATCGAGATTAGAATGGTTTTGGAAGTGTAAGCCATCCGGCTTTGCCCTGATCGATGCCGCAGCATTCCTTTTTCAGGTTTTCGTGTCGCATTCGTGACACCTTTTACGCCCGTTAGCGAATCTAACCCGGTGAGAAAAACCTTGGGATAGCCCAACCCGCCAACATTGACCGCTTGCGGCGGGGTTCTCTAGCAGAAGGGGTGAAGCGGTCTCCAACCAGATGAATTCAGAGAGGAAATGAGCATGGTGACATCCACAACACCCCAACCCCAGATTCAGGCAGTCAAGCCACTGACCGAAATGGCGTCCTGGAAAGCTCTCCAAGCCCACTATGACCAGATTCACGGAACGCATCTGCGGGAACTCTTCGCGGCCGATGCGAACCGCGGAACGCGCCTGACAGCCGAGGCGGTCGGCCTGTTTTTTGATTACTCAAAGAACCGTGTAACCGACGAGACCATCAAGCTTCTGATGCAACTTGCACGCGAGTCAGGGCTCCAATCGCGAATTGAGGCCATGTTTCGCGGTGACAAGATCAATGTGACTGAAGGACGATCGGTGCTGCACGTGGCCCTTCGCGCGCCGAAAGGGACCTCAATTGTGGTGGACGGAAAGGATGTTGTCCCGGAAGTCCACGCTGTGCTGGATAGGATGGCAGATTTCTCCAATCGTGTCCGGAGCGGGGAGTGGAAGGGATATACCGGTAAGCCAATCCGCAACATTATTAATATTGGCATTGGCGGCTCAGACCTTGGGCCGGTCATGGCCTACGAAGCGCTCAAGCATTACAGCGACCGCGACATGACGTTCCGCTTCGTATCGAATGTGGATGCCACCGACTTCGAGGAGGCGACTCGCGACCTGGACGCAGAGGAGACGCTGTTCATCATCTCGTCAAAAACTTTTACAACCTTGGAGACAATGACTAACGCGCACACCGCACGCGTCTGGGCACTTGAGACCTTGAAACATTCCGGCGCAATCGCCAGGCACTTCGTCGCCGTTTCGACCAACGCTGCAGCAGTAGAAAAATTTGGCATCGATACCGCTAACATGTTTGGGTTCTGGGATTGGGTTGGCGGGCGTTACTCCATGGATTCAGCGATTGGCCTGGCGACGATGCTGGCCATCGGGCCGGACAATTTTCGAGCCATGCTCGACGGATTTCACCAGATGGACGAGCATTTCCGCTCAACGCCATTCGAGCACAATCTGCCCGTGCTTCTTGGCTTGCTGGGTGTATGGAACACCGACTTTTTCGGCGCTCCAATAGTGGCAGTTTTACCTTATGAGCAATACCTCAAGCGGTTCCCCGCTTACCTGCAACAATTAACGATGGAAAGCAACGGCAAGCACGTCACCCTCGAAGGACGCGAAGTCAATTATCCAACAGGTCCGATCTACTGGGGCGAGCCGGGCACCAATGGCCAGCACTCTTTTTATCAATTGATCCACCAGGGGACGCGGCTGATACCTTGCGACTTCATCGGCTTTGGCAAGTCGCTGAACCCGCTGGGCCAACATCATGACATGCTCCTCGCAAACGTCTTTGCCCAGAGTGAGGCGCTAGCGTTCGGCAAAACGGCGGAACAGGTGAAAGCGGAAGGCACTCCGGAATGGCTCGTGCCGCATCGCGTGTTTGAGGGCAATCGTCCGTCGAATACCATCCTGGCCGACGTACTTACGCCCGCGATGCTTGGCAAGCTTGTAGCGCTCTATGAGCATTGCGTGTTCACACAGGGCACTATTTGGCAGATCAATTCTTTCGACCAATGGGGGGTAGAGCTCGGCAAGGTGCTCGCACAGCGAATTATCCCAGAACTCGAAAGCAAGACCGAGCCAACGCTGAAACACGACAGTTCCACCAACAACCTGATTCGCCGTTACCGGGAGCTCAGGAAGGAAGTATGAGGATTCGCGGCTCCTAAAAGCCGCCGCACATCCGATTCGAACATCGGCCCTCATTCGAAACAGGAAAGGTTCGATGGACAAACACTTCGACGCCATCATTATCGGGGCTGGACAAGCAGGCCCTCCGCTGGCAGGCCGCCTCACGCAGGCAGGCCAACGCGTGGCCGTGATTGAGCGGAAATTGTTCGGAGGCACGTGCGTCAACACCGGGTGCATTCCCACCAAGGCGATGGTAGCAAGCGCCTATGCGGCTCACATGGCGCGGCGCGCAAATGATTATGGGGTGAAGATTCAGGGGTCGATCGAGACAGACTTGAAAGCGGTCAAGGCCCGGAAAGATGCAATCTCTGCCAAATCGCGCGAAGGAATCGAGAAATGGTTACGCGGAATGAAAAACTGCTCCGTTTTCCATGAATCTGCCCGCTTCGTGTCCGCTCGCTCCATCACTGCTGGTTCCGAGACTCTGACCTCCGACCAGATCTTTATCAATGTAGGTGGCCGAGCGGTGGTCCCGGACTTACCCGGAGTTAAAGAGATTCCTTACCTGATCAACTCCACGATTCTTCAGATCGAGAAGCTGACACGGCATCTCGTCGTCGTTGGGGGCAGCTACGTCGGTCTGGAGTTCGCCCAGATGTTTCGCCGATTTGGAAGCGAAGTGACCGTTGTTGAAAAGGGACCTCGTCTGCTCCTGCATGAAGATGAGGATGTTTCAAATACAGTCAAAGAAATTCTGGAATTGGAGGGAATTCATGTCCGTCTGAAGGCCGAATGTATAGCCTTCGAACGAAGCGACGATGACGTCTCTGTCCACCTCTACTGTGATGCCGGAGAACCCAAGGTGCTTGGTTCTCATGTACTGTTGGCCGTGGGCCGCATGCCGAATACCGATGACCTTGGCCTCGACAAAGCCGGAGTGCAGACCAACGAACACGGATTCATTGTTGTGGATGATCAACTGCTTTCGAGCGCCCCCGGCATTTGGGCCATGGGGGACTGTAATGGCAGAGGCGCCTTCACGCACACCTCCTACAATGATTTCGAAATCGTAGCGGCAAATTTGCTGGACAACGATCCTCGACGAGTGAGCGACCGGATTCAGGCCCACGCGCTTTACATCGATCCCCCGTTGGGACAAGTTGGTCTCACCGAGACAGAAGTTCGCCGAACGGGAAAGCCTGCGCTGATTGGCACGCGTCCGATGACGAAGGTTGGCAGAGCTGTTGAGAAAGGTGAAACCCTCGGATTCATGAAGATTCTGGTTGACGCGGAGAGCAAAAAGATTCTGGGCGCGTCCATCCTCGGAACAAGCGGCGATGAAGCGATCCATTGCATCCTGGACATCATGTATTCGGGCAGCCCCTACACCACTTTGCAGCGCGCAATGCACATTCATCCGACGGTATCCGAGCTCATTCCAACCGTGCTCGGCGATCTGCGCCCGCTCACATAAGCGCCAGCGTACTTTTAAGGTTGCGCGTAATATGCGGTGTTGGTGCGAACCCTCATTCCCGGCTTGTTGACTTTCACCTGCAGGGAATGAAACTCGCCCGGTACGGTCGCCGCTGGGGAGTCAAACGACAGCACATAGTATGAATCGGCATCGGCAATGCATTGGGCGATCTCGCCCTCAAGATTCTTCCCTACTACCAGGACCTGGCCACCGCTCTGGTGGGCTAGAACCTGCAGCCCCATGCTGCTGGCAGTGACCTGCTCCTTCGATGAAACGCCATTGAAGAGAGCATCATCGTGATCACTGCGCGCTTCGACAGTGCGAAACAAATCCGGTGAAAAGACAGCATCCAGTGTTATCTGTGCTTCTCGCAACGTAGTCGAGAGTTCCACAACGTTATCGAAGAAGTTTCGTTTGACTCGCCTCTGTGTCCGGACGAAACCCGCGGCTCAGTAGCAGAGGCCAGCCGGGCCCAATCCAGATGAGGATGACTCGGCCCGCCACGGAAGTTTGATGGGTCGCAAACCTTTTGAGCGCGGAAACGGATAACCGGAAACGTTGATTCGGACAATCCCCCTTCGGGTCCGGATGGATACCATCGAGGCCGGTGCCGGAAATCCCTCCCAGGCTAACTACGTGCTGCAACTGCTCCTCATCGGCGCAATCCAACTCACGAACGCCCTTCGAAAGCATTCGCAATTCGCCGGTAACTGCATCACGGTCACGGAACGGCTGACCGATTCTCGTGCCGGCGCTCGCCAACATCGCAATCGACGTCGGGTACATCAGGGGCCCCTGGCCCTGCTTCAAAAAGTGCTCGATGCTCCTGCTGTCGCGGTTAATGTCCGTGGAGCTATTATTCACGGCATCCAGCATGAGCACAATGCGAACCGGCGCGAACCCGACACTTCCATTCACCGCCCTGAACGTGGCCGCCTTCAGTGGCTGCCCATTATCGATCAGCGTGAAATCCTCCTGATTCAGACCCGTGACAGGCTTTCCAGATGCATCAGTCACCAAAACATTGAGAAGGATGCGGTGCTGCGCCCGATACCTGTCTTCCCGCTCTGCATGCGTACGGGGTACAAGAGTGACCCGCGGTGTGCCTGCAAACGACGTCGACTGTGGAGATGGGGCCGGAGGTGGAGAGGTATCCTGCGCCGCCAAGACAAGAGCAAAACACACAAGCAGTGCGCCCATCCATCCAAACCGCGCCATTCCGGTTGGCCCTCCCATTCAGATCGTTCATCTGTCGATGGAATTAAGATTACGCAATTATCTAACACAGTTTGATCGGGCGCTAGATGTATTCTCGGAAGAGTTCGATGGATGGCGCGGCAATGACGCCCCTGCCCACCAGCATTCCGTCTTCAGCCGCGACCTTAGATCCGGCCGCGACGGCCGCCTGCACGCTCGAAACGTCGCCCGCCATCAGCACGAATCCCTTGCCGCCCAGAGCCATGGCCAGGTGAACCTGGAGCAGCGTTACGTTGGCGGATTTGACAGCCGCGTCGGCTACTTCAATGATGCTGGCCGCGGAAAACGTCTCGATCACGCCGATGGATTGCAGCTGTTGCGAGTCGATATCCACCGAATGCGAAATGGCCTGCAGCACCGACGGATGCACGCGCGCGATTTGGCGCCGCTCAATCAGCGACGCGCCCGCAGCGGCCTGGCCGGCCACCAGCGCCGCCTGCACGCTGTGACGTCGCCTGAGACGACGATGAGAAACTTGCCCGAGCAGATGCTGCGCGCCATCAGAAGCTGAATATTCCCGGCCTTCAGCATCAGGTCCTCGACCAGAAATCCGGTCGCCACGCTTGAAAGTTCGATAAGTCCAATCGAATTGATTTCCGACACCTGGTTGGCTCCTTCCGCTTCGTATCCCGCGCGTCTCACCCTGCGTTTTACGCCTCAATCACGACCGCGTCGCTTCCCACGGTCACTCCGCCGTCGATGCTGGCATGGATGCGCGCGCCGAGCTTGCCCGCTTCGGGCGGCAATCAGATCGCCCATGCGCACTCGGTCGCCGCACTTGACGACTGCGACTGCGGGCGCGCCCGCGTGCTGCTTGAGCGGCAGCGTCACTTTGCGCGGCGCAAATGCGTGCTCGTTGAGCGGGCCTTCGTTGCGGAACTCGCCGAGGCCGAGCTTGGCGATGAGCCGGCGCATGGGCACGCGGCGGAACTCGCCCATGGGATGCGGCACGATCGAATTCGGGCGTGCCTTTCCAGGTGAGTCCGCGCTCGCGCGCGACCGGCTTGCCCTGCACGCAGACGTTCTTCGGGTCCAGATCCTCAGGGCAGGCGAACATGGTGCACAGGTTGCACTCGCAGCAGTAGAGCGTGGCCACGTGCAGGTCGCCCGGCTGGGAAAAGCCCAGCGACTGCATGGCGCGATGCGGCTCAATGGGATGGCCGAGCAGATAGCGCGGGCAGAATTCGGTGCAGAAGCGGCATTGGTCGCAGGCCGAGCGGCCGATCTTTGGCGACGTGCATCCACGGCGCGTTGTGGCGGCGGATGAGCGCGTGCTCGGCGGGCAGCACGACGATGCCGCCGGTGGTCTTGGTGACGGGCACGTTGAGGTCGGCCGCGGGCTTGGCCATCATCACGCCGCCGAGCAGAACGCCGAAGTCGGCGACCGTCGGTCCGCCGGCCGCTTCGATGACTTCGCCGATGGTGATGCCGACAGGAACGCGGAGCGTGACCGGCTCGGCGACCGCGCCGGCGACGGTGAGATATTTGTGCGTCACCGGCTGGTCGAGGCCGATGTTCATCAGCGTCTCGACGTTGGCGACGGCGCGTCGACGTCCTTGGGCAGGCCGCCGGGCGGAATCACGCGGCCCGTGACCATGTGCACGAGGATGAACTCGTCGCCGGCGGGGTAGCAGTCGGGCAGCGCCAGCACACGAATGCCCGCCGGGGCCTGCGCTCTCCAGCGCGGCGATGATGTCGTGATACTTCTCCTTGATGCCGATGACGCCCTCGCGCGCGCCCACCAGTTGCATGGCCATCTGCATGCCGCGCAGAAAGGGTTCGGCGTGGTGGTGGAGCAGTTCCTTGTCTTTGTGGAGCAGGGGCTCGCACTCGGCGGCGTTGGCGATGAGGAGGGAGACCTGGGTCTTGAGCTTGACCGCGGTGGGAAAGCCGCCGCCGCCGGCGCCGACGATGCCGAGCTCGTCGATGCGGTCGAGGAGACGGTCGGGAGCGCGCGGCCGAAGTCTCGACCCGGAAATGCCCGTTTTTGGCGTCATATTTCGGTTCTACCTCAAAATCCGCCAAAATTACGATTGACTCTGACTGAATTGTATCGTATCAGTTCAATCATTCATTTTCATCAAGATCATTCAACAAATGAAGGTTCTGATCCCAAATATCGGCAGCACCTCGTTCAAGTACCGGCTGTGACTTCGGAAATGCCGGGCCGAGTCGGGCGAGGCGGTGCTGGCGCAGGGGCGGGTGGAACGGATCGGCCAGCCGGGCGGCGAGTGCGCCGATTATCGCAGCGGCCATCCGCAAGTGCATTGGCGAGATTGCCGGGCCGGGCAAGCCGCTGAAGAGCCTGGCGGAGATTGGGGCGGTGGGCTTCAAGGCGGTTCATACCGGGGCCGCTGAACACGCCGCAAATGATTGACGATGCGTTTCTTGCCGCGATGGAGGAGTTCTCCTTCCTCGCGCCGGCGCACAATCCTCCGTACATCGCGGCGATGAAGGCGCTTTCGGCAGGAGCTGCCGGGCGTGCCGCTGGTCGCGGTGATGGAGCCGTTCCCGTACCGGTTCATGGACGAGGCGTCGACAACCTACGCGGTGCCTTACGCGTGGCGCGACGGAGCACGGCATTCGGCGCTACGGATTTCACGGCGCCAGCCATCGCTCGGCCAGCGAACGGGCGCAGGCGTCTGCTGGGCCGCAACGATCTGCGCCACATCTCGTGCCACCTGGGCGGCAGCTCGAGCGTGGCCGCATTCCACAACGGCGTGGCCGTCGACATGAGCATGGGCGCCTCGCCGCAATCGGGGCTGCCGCAGAACAATCGCGTGGGCGACATCGACGTGTTTGCCGTGCTGCACATGATGAAGAAACTCGGGCTCGGGCCGGACGAGATGGCGACGCTGCTCGGCAGCCAGTCGGGACTGGCGGGGATCAGCGGCACGTGCGGCGATTTGCGCGATCTGGAAGAGGCTGCGGCCAAGGGCAGACAAGCGCGCGCGGCTCGCGCTGGATGTGTTTGTGCGCGCCATCCGGCACTATGTGGGCGCGTTTCTGCTGGAGCTGGGCGGCGTGGATGTGATCACGTTCTCCGGCGGCATCGGCGAAAACAGCGCGGAAATTCGCGCCGCGGTGCTCAAGGGGCTGGCTGCCTTTCGGCGTCGAGCTCGACGAAGAGAAGAACGCGGCGATCAAGGGCGAGGGCGCGATTTCGACCGACTGCGCTCCGCGGTGAAGGTTCTGGTGATTCCCGCCAACGAAGAATCGATCGTGGCGCGCGAGACGGTTGCGGTTGTGAGAATCGCAGGAACAGGCGCGCAACAGCACAGGCTGCTGGCAGGTCAGGTCTACACGTAAGCGAAAGCCGCACAGGATCGGTCTCATGGCAAGTGCAACACAGGAACAGTTATGGCAAGCGCGGGAATTCGGTCAATCGACAGGTCGACGGTGGAGCGCATCGTGCGCCAGGTGGCGCTCGAATACCTGGGCGCGCGACACGAGCGGCACGGCGCCGGTGCTGACGGTGCAGACCTCGTCGCGCCACATGCACGTGTGCCGCGAGGATATGGATGTGCTGTTCGGCCCGGGCACGGAGCTGACCTTCGACCGCCCGCTCTTTCAGGAAGGCAACTTTGCGGCCAAGGAGACGGTGACGATCGTCGGACCGCGCAGCCGCATCATCTCGAACCTGCGCATTCTGGGGCCGATGCGCAAGCAGTCGCAGGTGGAGCTGGCATTTACCGACGCGATCATGCTGGGCTTCAACGATCTGCCGGTGCGGCTTTCCGGCAACATTGCAGGCACGCCGGGCGCGGTCATCATCGGGCCCAAGGGCGTGGTCGAGCTGAAGGAAGGCGTGATTCGCGCCGCCATCCACGCGCACATGAATCCCGAAAGAGGCTGCGTACTTCGGCGTGAAGCAAGGGCGACATGATGAAGCTGCGCGTCGGCGGCCCGTCGGGCGTGACCTTCAACAACGTTCATGTGCGCATCGATCCGACATCGCGGCTCAACGTCCACATGGACACGGACGAGGCCAACGCCTGCGGTCTGCACCTGACCAAGGACGTGGAGCTTTTCAAGTAAAACGCAACAGGATTGAAGTAACGCTACAGAACAAGAGAGGAAGCGATGAAACAAGCGCTTGGAATGATTGAGACAAAAGGCCTGGTTGCGCTGTTTGAGGCGACCGACGCCATGCTCAAGTCAGCAAACGTGACCTTCGCCGGCTGGCAGACCGTAGGTTCGGGTCTGGTGACCGCCTTTGTGGAAGGGGACGTGGCGGCCGTAAAAGCCGCTACGGACGCGGGCGCGGAAGCAGCATCCCGAATCGGCGAGGTGGTGAGCGTGCAAGTGATCTCACGGCCCCACGACGAGCTGCCGTCTTTCGTTCAACAGCAAAGCAGCGAAGAAGTGAAGCTAGCTCTAGCTCTAGCTCTAGCTTGGAGCGGGAGAACGAGCTTCGCGGAACGCCGGATCCGGTGAATGGCAGACCGGTGAACAGCACGAACGAGCTAGAAGCTAGCAGCTAGTAGCTGCACTTCAAGGAGACGAGATGAGTGAAGCAATCGGATTGATCGAAACCAGAGGCATGGTCGGGCTGGTCGAAGCGAGCGACGCGATGGTGAAGGCCGCCAGCGTGGAGCTGGTGAAGACCGTGCAGATTGGCGGCGGCTACGTGACCGCGATCGTGCGCGGCGACGTGGGCAGCGTGCGCGCGGCGGTGGATGCGGGCGCGACCGCGGCCAAGGTGGTGGGCGAGCTGGTGTCGTCGCACGTGATTGCGCGGCCCCACGATGCGCTGGTCGAGAGCATGTTGAAGTAGCAGAGAAACAGGGAGATACGCACATGGCGAATGAAGCAATTGGAATGATCGAAACCAAGGGCCTGGTGGCCCTGGTGCAGGCGACGGACGCGATGCTGAAAGCAGCCAGCGTGAAATTTGTGGGCTGGAACAAGGTCGGCAGCGGCCTGTGCTCGGTCTATGTCACCGGCGACGTGGGCTCGCGTGCGCGCCGCGGTGGATGCGGGCGCCAGCGCGGCGCGCGCGGCCGGCGAAGTGCAGAGCGTGCATGTGATTGCGCGTCCGCACGACACGCTGGGCACCGTACTGCCGAAGTAGACTCGCGAAGGACGGCAGCCGTGCGAATGTTGGCCGCCGCGGCAGCCACGAGGTGAGCCGGCATGTTCATAGCGAAAGTCATCGGCAATGTTGTCTCCACGCAGAAGATCGCGAAGTTCCGCGGCATGAAGCTGCTGCTGATCCAGCCCTACATCAGCAGGGAAGGCAAGCTGCAGATTTCCGGCAGCTCCGTGGTCGCGGTGGATAGCGTGGGAGCCGGCGTGGGCGAGTGCGTGCTGTTTACGCAGGGCAGCTCCGCGCGCCTGACGCCCACAACCAAGGATGCGCCCGTCGATGCGGTGATCGTCGGCATCGTCGACACCGATCGAGGTGGGCGGCGCGACGGTTGGCGAAGCCGTAGATGGAGTCGGAGAGGTTTCAATGCAGACGCAACAGCAAGTTTCGCCTCAGGTGATTGCGGAGATTGCAAAGGAAGTCGTCGCGCGGCTGCGCACCGCAGATGCAGCCCGCGCCGGCGTCCGCTGCACCGCGCCGCAATCAGCCGCCGCTGCGCGCGATGGCGTGTTCGCCACCGTGGACGAAGCCGTGAACGCGGCCTACGAGGCGCAGAAGAAAGTCGCGGCGATGACGCCTCGACGATCGCAGGCGCATCATCGACATCATTTGCCGCATCTGCAACGACCGCCGCGAAGAACTGGGCCGCATGGAGCTCGAAGAGACCAAGGTCGGCCGGCTCGATCACAAGATTCTGAAGCTGACCAATATGCGCTTTGTGCTCGGCGTGGACGCGATGCACACCGAGGCGCGCAGCAATCACCACCGGGCTGTGCATCATTGAGCACGCGCCGTGGGGCGTCATCGGCATGATGCTGCCCGTGACGCACTCGGTGCCCACCATGGCTTCGAACGCCATCAATATTCGTTGCCGCGGGCAACACCGCGGTCTTCGGGCCGCATCCCTCGGGCGCGAAGGTGGCGCAGTACGCGCTGCAACTGTGGAATCGCGAGATCGAGCGCGAGCTGGGCGTGGCCAACGTGTTTACGACGACTGCGCGAAGCCACCATCGAAGCCGCCGAGCAGATTTTCCATCATCCCAAGGTTGCGCTGCTGTGCTGCACCGGCGGCGCCGCGGTGGCCAAGGCTGCGGCCAAATCCGGCAAGCGCGTGATCGCGGGCGGGCCGGGCAATCCTCCGGTGGTGGTGGACGAGACCGCGGATCTGGATCGCGCGGCGCGCTGCATCATCGAGGGCGCGGCGTTCGACAACAACCTGCTGTGCATCGGCGAGAAGGAAGTCTTCGTGGTGGCTTCGGTTGCCGATGCGTTCATCGCGGCCATGCAGCGCGCGGGCGCGTATCAGCTGGACGCGGCGGCCATCGATCGGCTGACCAAGGCTGCGTTCACCTTTGAAGGCGGCGGCGGCGGCTGCGCGCGCGCGCATGTGAAGAAGGATCTGGTCGGCAAGGATGTCGCCGTGCTGGCGAGCGGCCGCGGGCGTGCAGCGTTCCCGCCGGAACCGATCTGCTCTTTGGCGAGACCGACGAGAATCATGCGTTCGTTGTGGAAGAGCAGATGATGCCGTTCGTTCCGATCGTGCGCGTGAAGGATGCGGATGCGGCCATTGCCGCCGCGGTGAAGGCCGAGCACGGCTACCGGCACACGGCCATCATTCACACCAACAATCTGGAGACGGCAACGCGCATGGCGCGCGCCATGAATACAACGCTGTTCATTCACAACGCGGCTTCGCCGGCGTCGCTGGGCGTGGGCGGGCCGGGATATTTCAGCCACACGCATTGCGACTCCGACGGGCGAGGGCATTACCACGCCGCTCACGTTTACGCGCGAACGGCAGATGGTCGTCGGCGACGCATTGACGGATCATATAGACGACATGTTTCTGGCGCGCATTGAAGGCACGGTCGTTGCGGCAACCAAGCATCCGACGCTGGATGGATGCCGGTTTCTGGTTGCGCGGCGGCTTGAGGCCGACGGAACCGCGGCAGTCGAGCCGAATCGTGGTGGTGGACTGGATGGGCGCGGCGCGCGGATCGACGGTGATGGTTTCGACCGACGGCGACATTGCGCGCGAGAAGCTGGGCAACAACACGCCGGCGCGCATGGTGGTGGTGGGCATTGTGGACGCGGTGCAGACGCCGGTCAGTTCGGATCGGAGTGCAGGCATGAGACTCGGCATCGTTCGCGGCACATCTGACGCTCACTCCGGCGGTTGAGTCGTTTCGCGGCAGGACGCTCGCGATTGTGGAGCCGGTGACGATGGAAAATCTGCGCGCGAGAATGGGCAGGGCGGCGGCAAGGCGCTGATCGCGGTCGACGAACTGGGCGCCGCCAACGGGCCAGATGGTGGCGTTCACCGAGGGCCGCGAGGCGGCGAATCCATTTTGGCCCACGCCGGTGCCGGTGGATGCGTATTGTCGCTGATTGTCGACACGATCGACGTGCAGCCGTAGACGAGTTTTCTAGAATTCCGAGGTGGGGAAGTGAAGAACGAAGAGAAGAGCATCGATCTTCGAGCCGCAAACTTGTGACGATGCGCGATGTGCAGGATGCGGTGACGGCGGGCGCGAACCAGGTATCGTGATTGCCGCGAACAGCGTCGTCACGCCTTCGGCGCGCGACTTTCTGCAGCAGCACGGTATCGAGCTTGGTGACCGAGCGGAAACGGCATGCGCCTTCGTCAACTCACAAGGAATCCGCGGCACGTCCAGTTTCCAGCCAGCCATGCCGACAATGGCGCGCCCAAGAACCGCCGCTGCTCCCAATCCCGCGCTTGTTCTCCACGCCTGAAGCCGAAGCCATCAAGAAGGAAATTTGCGCGGTGGGCCGCAAGCTGTGGATGCGCCAGTTTGTCGACGGCAACGGCGGCAACATTTCGTATCGCATCGGACCGAACGAAGTGCTCTGCACGCCGACCCTGGTGAGCAAGTACGATCTGACGCCCGAAGATATTTCGCATGGTCGATCTCGAAGGCAAGCAGATTGCCGGAACCAAGGCGCGCACCAGCGAGCTCTTGCTGCATCTGGAGATTTACAAGGCGGTGCCCGAGGCGAAGTCCGTGCGTGCACTGCCATCCGCCGCATGCCACGGCGTATGCCATTACCGGACGCGTGCCGCCCAACCTGGTCATTCCGGAGTTCGAAGTCTTCGTCGGCAAGGTGGCGATTTCGCCCTACGAAACGCCGGGCACCAAGGCGTTTGCCGAAACGGTTCTGCCCTATGTAAAGACGCACAACACGGTGCTGCTGTCGAATCACGGCATCGTCTGCTGGGCCGACACGGTGACGCATGCCGAGTGGTACGCCGAGGTGCTCGAGACTTATTGCTGGACGCTGATGCTGGCGTCGCAGCTGGGCGCTCCCATCTCGCACATCTCTGAGCAGCAAGGCTCCGATCTGCTTGCAATCAAGAAGAAGCTCGGCCTGCCCGACATTCGCTTCGACACTTCGCGCATGAAGGAGTGCCAGCTCTCCGATCTCGAAGTGCCGAGCTCGATTGCGCTCACGCCGACACCATGCGATGGCAATACCGGCAAGCCCACAGCCCCGGATATCGACACATTGGTGAATGCAATAACTGATGTCGTGATGAAAGAGTTATCCGCCCGATGATCATCAATAGTCTTTGAATAAGCGGAGGAATTTGTTCTAACGAGGTCGTTAAGCTAACAAATAGCTCACGCCTCGTTCGCCCAATAACTGGCGATACTCCGGCGCTAGATCGCGGTCAGATATAACCTGGTCGATTTCGCTCAGATCGGCCACGTGGATCATCGCGTTCCTGCCGAATTTCGTGTGGTCGGCCACAATCAATACCCGCTCAGCACACTTGATCATGGCCCGAATTGACTCGACGACAAGGGTGCTGCTGTCGCTAAGACCATTTCCGGTAATCCCACGAATTCCCATGATCGCGAGATCGGCCGAGATGCTGTGGAGCATCCGTTCACAGATTGGGCCGAACTGGATACCGAGCCGGGGATAAAGATTGCCACCGGTCAAAGTAACTTCGGTTTGCCTGCTCTCCCAAAACACCTGGGCAACCGGTATCGAGTTGGTGATGATCTGAATCGGTCGATCCAAAAGGCATTTGGCCACTTCGGCGATGGTCGATCCGCCTCCCAGGATAATGGTCTGCCCGTCCCTGACAAGGTCTGCCGCGGCCCGCCCGATTCGGGCCTTCTCTTCGTGGCAGCTCACGGACAATTTTCTAAAGTCCAATGCTTCTTCGCGAGATGCGGTCGACATCACCCCGCCCCGAACGCGCCGAATGCTCCGCCCCCGCTCAAGCAGAATCAAGTCTCGACGAACCGTCGCTCTGGATGCTCCAAGTTCTGCGCACAATTCCTCAAGACTCACGAAGTCCCGCTTCGACAAGGCTTCCTGAATGTGTCGGAATCGTTCAACTTGGTTCATTATCGACAGATTAACATCATATGATGTTTCAATCGGTCTTTATTTTCTGTCGCATACAGCCGCAGAATGGCTGGCCAGTCAACATCAAGAGTCCGTTAGTGCGACGTGGTCTTCGTGCGTCTGGCGCCAATCATCCTCTCTGGTAGCGCCCAGGCAAAAAGAACTCCGCCGCTGCTGGTCATAATGTATTGCCGCCCATCTATTTCATACGAAATAGGAGAGCTCTGCATGCTGGCCCCTGTGCCGGCATGCCACAAAGTCCTGCCATTGCTGGTTGCGAGCGCCAGAACATTCCCATGACCGTCGCCTGTAAAAGTAAGTCCGGAATCCGTGGTCATGACACCGGCCCCCGATCCGCCTTCCCCCACATCATGACTCCAGCGGATCTTGCCCGTCTGATAATCGATCGCTTCGATCACTCCTTTGCCCCACAACCCGTAGTCAGCGCCTGCCCATCCATAAGTGCCGTCGGCCGGCTTGGCGAAGTAGATGCTATAACTCGGATGCGCGTCAACAATGAATAAGCCCGTCTTCGGATCGAAGCTCGGCGCGCGATAGTTCGTGAGGCCCCCTTCATCGGGAGCGACAAGTCGGCCATCGGGCGCAGGTTCCTTTGCGGGATTCGGAATCGGACGTCCAAGCTTGTCGATTCCCGATGCCCAATTCACCGGCCCAAAAGGAACGGTTAGAAGGCTCTTTCCATTCGTACGATCCAGAACAAAGAAGTATCCGTTCCGCGAGCTCTGCATCAGCATTTTTCGCCGATGCCCATGAAAATCCCCGTCCACCAACACCGGCGTCTCCACTGCATCCCAATCATGTGTGTCATGCGGCGAGGCCGAGAAACCCCATGCCAGCTTTCCATCATCCGGATCGATGGCGACAATGCTGCACGTGTACGCGTTATCGCCAGGCCGCGTTGTTCCATTCAGAACCGGTGTCGGATTGCCCGTTCCCCAATAGACAAGATTCAGATCGGGATCGTATGTTCCCGTCATCCACGTCATGCCTCCAGTCGTCGCGTTGGGTGTTCCCGCAGGGGGCGTGGCATCCCATTGCCACTGAATTGAGCCGGACTCAGGATCGAAAGAACGCAGATAGCCCTGCAGGTTATCAAAATCTCCCGACACGCCGACGATGACATGCCCTTTCACTACCAGCGGCGCCATCGTCGTCCAGTATCCCTTGTTCACATCGGCAATGATCTTGTCCCAGCGAACCTTGCCGTCTTTCGCGTCAAGAGAAATCAGGTGAGCATCGGGCGTGGTGAAATAGAGCCACCCCTTGTACATTGCAACGCCGCGATGGCCGATATGGTCACCACTCGTCGATGGCCTGTGGTAATGCCAGATCATGTGACCTGATCGCGCATCGACAGCCCACACGTTATCCGGAACCGTAAAGTACAGGACTCCGTCAACGAGCAGCGGCGAGGACTTGATCCCGGCGCTCTGGCCGGTTTGAAATGCCCACGAAAGCGTGAGATTGCCCACGTTTTGCGGAGTGATCTGGGTCAGGTGAACGTGACGCCGTCCCGAGTAGTCGCCATGATACAGCGGCCAGGTATCCGGCGCAGGATTCAAAAGTTGACTACTCTCCAGGTCTTGCGCGCTGAGCGAAAGACAGCATGAGACGAGCACGAAAGCCGCGGGAACCAAGGAATGCTTGAGCAACTTCATAGCAGAATCGAACCCCTAATTAAGGCGCGCAGCCGAACCAGTCAGCGCAGCGTTTGCAGATAAGCCATCAGGTTGTGAATGTCGTCGTCGGTGTATTTACTGAACAGTTCCACATGCGCATCCACCGGCGAATCCACTTTGTACTTCACCCGGCTGGTTGCCCATGAACGGTAAGTGCCTGCGCCATCGCGCAGAGCTACTGTAAACTCGTCGAGGTACGCAAGTGTTCCCGAAATCTTTTCGCCGGAGGCCAGCGTTACGGTGACTTCGCTCTTCGCGCCCTCGGGATAAAGCATCCGCTCCTCGAGTTGCAGCCCTTCAAATCGCGATGCAATTCCTGCAAGGTCGCCCTGAGGCGAGTGGCACTTTTCGCAGCCGCCCGCACCATTAAAGTACTGCTTCCCCGCTTCAACGTTGCCGGTTTGCAGATCGGCAACAACCACTCCGCGACGGCCGCCGGGATGAGCAGCAGCCGCGGCTTCGCGTTCGTGAATGAAGGCCTCAAGGCTGTGAACTTCCGGGCTGGTGAAGTTGAACGCCGGCATCTTAGGGGGCCGACCTTCGCGGACCACCGCGGCAATCTTTTCTCCCGTCCTGTCTGAACGCACCAGCTTCGACTGGGTCAAATCGGGTCCAGACTCACCACCCATCGCGTCCCGTCCATGACAAAAGGCGCAATTCTGTTGAAACAGCGCCCCGCCACTCGCTGCAAGGCTTGACGTCTCCTGGCTACCCGCCACGTTGACAGCAACCTGCGCCGTCGGCTCTGCCGTCGTGAGAAAATGCACCAACGCCGATATCTCACCGTCCTGCAAGCTCGCGAATCCCGGCATTCGCCCCTTGCCTGCGTGAATGATCTTCGCAATCTTGTCATCCGACATCTGGTGTTCTATCCCAACCAGCGGCGGAAATGCCGGTAGAATTCCCTCACGCTTTTCGCCGTGACAGATGGCGCAATGCTCCGCATACGATTCCGCACCGGCATTCTTCGTAGAGTGAGCGCCGACCTGCGGGGCGGTTTCACTGTTCGCTGCAGGACCCTGCTCAGCCGCGTGAATTGGCTTCTGAATGAATTGAACGACGATCGAACCAGCGGAAACTAGCACCACAAAAGCAACAAGCCGAATTCCCTTCAATTCTTTAAACCCCTTGAGTCATGTTGATTGGGTGAATCGAGTGTTCATTACCAGACGAAGTCATGCAGAATACTTGATCAGTTGCATGAATCCATAATCCATATGCAGTTGCTGGTGACAATGCCAAAGAGTATCCCCTGGATTGTTCGCCACAAAGTCGACTTCAATCGTATCCAGAGGCATGATGTTCACTACATCTTTCATCAGGCCGCTCATATGCTTGGCGCCAATCCGTGTCACCTCGAACGTATGGCGGTGAAGGTGCAGCGGATGCTGGTCTCCGCTGCCATTGCGGAAGACCAGGCGATATCTCTTGCCGGCGTGCACAATCAGTGGGTCAATATCGGGCCACGATTTGTTGTTGATCGTCCATGTATCGAATTGCGAACCATGCTGTTGGCCGATATCGCGAAAGGTCAGCACAAAGCTTTCATCGGGCTCCGGTGCGGCTGTCGCATTGGCAAACTGGCTGTAATCCCATGTCGCCGGCGCTGGGTCCTTCCACACCGGTTTGCCCGTCTGCCCCGCATATTCAACGACAATTCCGAGGCCCATCTGGCGCGCCTTTTCCAGTGTAGAGCCCAAAATCCAGACACCGGGCGACTTCATCTCCACAACGGCATCCACCCGTTCTGCAACCGCGAGTGAGAGCACCTCAACGCTCGCGGGATTCGGCACCGGGTTGCCGTCCATCGCGATCACCTTGAATTGATGCCCCGGAAGCGACAGAACCACATTCTCCGTTGCGCTGGCATTCAGCAGTCGCATCAGCACGCGCTGTCCCTGCTTCACGCGAATCGGTTCTCCCGCGCCCAGCATTCTATCGTTCATGGTGGCGTATTTGTATCCAACATCGGAGCCGGTTGTCAGCGGCGCATTTGCCGATTGCTCGCGCATAGTGTCGACCATGGGAACAAACGACGGTTCCCAATGATGAATGGCGAGATTGATCTCCTGGTCGTAATGCGCCGGTTGTTCTTTGCCTTCGATCAGCAGAAAGCCAAACTGCCCGCTATACGTGCCGACGGAAAGATTGCCATACGCCGAAGCGTGAGTGTGATACCAACGCGTGCCCGATGGCTTCGGAGTGAACGTATACCGATGAGTCGATCCCGCGGGGATCATCGGCGACCCCTCTTCCATGGCGCCGTCGTTGAGCGAATCGATGGCAAGCCCATGCCAATGCACGATGTCCGGATCAGTGCTGGCATTGGTCACATCAATGCTCACCGGCACCCCTTCACGCAGACGAAGAAGCGGTCCTGGGACCTTGCCGTCAAACGAGAGAGTCTTGACTGTGACGCCTGGACCGATCTCCAGCGAACAAGGCTCGATGCGCAGGCTGTGGTCAGCCTTGCCTGCGGGGCGCGCATTTCCTTCTTTTGTCTGTGCAGGCAAAATGCTGTTAAGAGACTGAGCCGCCAGCAGCATCCCGGCCGACGAAAGAAAATTTCGGCGATTCATCGCACCCAGAAGGTCTTTTCGCAATTCGATATCTTCTCCAGCTATTGCGGCTTCAATTTAGACAGTACCGGGATGCGCCTGGTACCTAAGCGTTCGACGCAGCCCCACCTGAAAAAGTCTTGCCTTGGATAAACCACGCGTCCTGCACTCCCCATTCATGCAGTCTCGCGCGGGATGTTTGGCTCAATGAGCCTGATCCGACTCTGCCGGTCGCGGGTGCGATGCCGTGCTGCCATCGGTCATCCACAACGCCCACTTGATCGCCTCGAAATACATCTTGCGCACGTCGGGATCCTGCCACGATTCCTCAGTATGGCCGAGCGTGGAGTAGAAGACCCTACCTTTGCCGTACATCTTGCTCCAGGCCACGGCAAAGTCGTGATCCGTGCGGTGGATACGAGGATTGTTCTCGTAATTGAGTCGAGTTGGGTCGAGGCTCAGCAGCACGTTCACCTTGTCGCGCGACCACTCTTTCGGCTGATAGATTTCATCGTACTTTACAAACTTTTTGGGAAAGTGACGTACTGCCGGAAAATCGGGAGCCTCATTGATGATCGGCGCATTGAACGTAAACCATGGATGCTCGTTAAACCAGCCGCCGATCATTTCTCCATACTCCGGCCACGTGTAATTCGTGTCGAGCGCCGCGTGAATACCCACAAAACCCTTGCCGTCGTCATGGATGAACGACATCATGTCCGTCTTCTGGCTTGCATCCATAGCCAATTCACCCGTCGTGCTCGCAAATACGATCAGGTCGAAATAGTTCAGGTTCTTGGCGTTTCTGCCCAGGTCCTTCTTGGTCAGCAGTTCCGTGTCGGTCCGCATCGTGGTATCCCACAGGCCGCTTTCTTTGCCCATGTTATAAACCGCTGCCATCGCGTCAGAAATCGAATCGTGCTCAAAGCCCTTCGTCTCGCCAATCACCAGAACGTGTTTCAAATGGATCTCTTTCGCATGGGGCGCCGGCGGCAACGCTTCTGCCGATTGTGCCCACGCGTTGTTGCCGTCAAGCCCGATCATCGAAGCGATCAGGCCGCATGTGACTATCAGGATGCTTCGTCCAAGGCGCAAGGGATCTCCTTTTTCGATTCAGCAGCGTCTCTCCCGCCAAGCATCGGTTCCGCGCAGCGGGTCTTGCGTTCGCAAGATCGTCAATCATATGTTCTTGCTAACGGGGAAACAAGTTCGTTCACATCGGGCGTTCAAGAGTTTTCCGCCCGGCAAGAAGTCTATCGGTCGGGTGCCAAAAGACGCAAACACACCCGCTTCAAGATGCATTCTATGAAACCTGGGCTCATCCTCCGAAATGCCGCCCCTCAGGTGACGGTGATCGCGGCCACCTCGTAATCTTCAACGCGCGGCACGCTGAATTCCAATGCGTCATTCCTCAGGGAAAACTCTACGTTCTCCCCGCCCCGCAGCAGTTCGACACTCTTGACCCGCGCTCCCGGCGGCATTTTCATTCTCACGGTCTGCGGACCTAGCGCATAGGTCGCCTGCATCCAGCCGTGATGGGCATTTGGGTTGGTGTAGTTCAGCAAATGAACGGCGTATCCAGGAGCTGTTTCCCAGCCAAACACCTCGATGAAACCATCACCCTCCACATCGATGATTCGCTCCTCGCGGGTAATCCAGCGGATCGCATTGTGCAGCAGTCGCAACAGATCACCGTGGCCGGTGAGCCAGTAGCTTCGCTCGATGTCTCCAGAGAAGTACACAGTGCGGCTCCCTCCTGCTTCGCGCAACACAACTGCAGGCTCATCCGTGTGCGGCACTGGTGGATAAGCCAGCTCCGGCGGATATCGCACAAAGCCTGGCACGACCGTCAGCACCAGATCCGGTACGGATTTAAGCGGGATCCGGTTCTGCGCGCCGGGTAGCCAATTGGTGTCGGCGAATCCTTGCAAAATCGGGTGCTCTTGAGCCTGCCCCGGATTTTCAATCCGCGCATAATACGCATTGCCATTGGTGCCAACGACGTCTCCGCCTTTGTGAATACCGAATACATCGGCAAGACCGAACTCTGCGCGCCGGTTCAGGTTTTCGTCGTAGAGACCCGTTTCGAAACTCGCCATGACCGACCCTCCGGCCTGGACGTACTCGCGAACCTGCTGGCATTGCCCGTCACTCAACATGGCAACGTTTGGCAGCAACAGCGCGCGATATTTGCTGAGTCGATTCAGTTCCAGGCGGTCTTCATGGACAAAGTCAAACGCGAAGCGGCCCCTGAGCAGAGCATCGTACACGCCCTGGGTTGTCTCGTGCATATAAGCGCGAGAGCGCGCTGTAGCGGGTCCCGGATAAAGAAGCTGCGTGCTCTGGCCAATCACCACACCGATGTTGGCGATCGAGCGCCGCGTCTTGAGATGTGCATCGTGCTTCGCGGTCCAGCGAAAATAATCCCCGCCGACCTTCTGCCAGCGGCGATCTTCGCCAAGACCATCCTCAGCGCCTACAAAGTGATAGTAGGGAACCATGCCGCTGCCCAGAGTTTCGTTTAACCACATCTGTGCCTCGGCCGGGTTTTTCGATTCGTTGCGCCAAGTGATCGTTCCGGTCGAGTACGCGGCGGTCACGTTCGCGGCAAACTTCCCATCCATGATGGCGTTGCAAACCCGGCCCTGCAGACTGCACCCCCACACGGGATCGTCGTACGTGCGTCCCTGGTTGTCGGCCTGAAACCACGCGGCGATCTCGCCGAGGCGATGTAAATTGGGACCGCCCCGAACGTTGCCACCAAGGTTAGCAAAGAAGAAACTCTCCGGCTTTTTCTCTTTGGCAATGGCGTCGTACTTTTGCCATAGCTCAAACACGCGGTCGTCAAAGACTCGCCAGTAGGCCGGAGTGCCGGACGGCGGCAGCTTGCTGCAGATCGCGCAATGACAATCAGGCAAGCTTCCGAGCGGCGGCCACCCGTTGGTATAAAAACAGTCCACATCGTAGAGCGAGTTGATCTCGTGCATGATTGAGGGAATGTAGTCGTCCATATACGTCGAAAACATGCAGGTCTTGAAGAGCCGCGGCTCTTCACCGCTGAATTGCACGGAACCGTCCGCGTTGCGCATCGCCCACTCAGGATGGGCCGCAAGTGCATCGCCCCAGTTCAGATCGGGGCTCATGCGAGCGACAACCCGCATGTTGCGCTTCTTCGCGGCGGCCACGCATTCTCCAAAGAAATCGCGCCCCTGCAAATACTTTCCGTGACGGTGAAACTCTACTTTTGAGGGATAAAAAGCAAGGATCCCCGTGACGCTCACAAATACAATGTCCGCATCGGCCGAGTGCCAATAGTCGGCCCACTCTTCAACATTCATCACGGCGGGGTCGTGCTCGGTCATGTTGCTCTGTCCCACCCGCCGGATCTTTTGTTGCCACGGCTCCTTCGCGGCATCGATCGGCGCCAGGCGCTGAGGCAACGTCACCAACCGCGGTACCGGCCCGTTCACGCTCATAGCAGCAACGGGAGTTTCTTGCGTGGCCGCCACCGAGTCCAGGTTGATTGCGTTCAATGCGGCCGTCACTGGAATCACGGCTGCGCCGGTCTTCAGGCCAGTCTTCAAAAAAACACGGCGATTCAGCACGAATACTCCTCTTACTTCCCTTGCGAGTGAAGTGTAATCGTCCACAGGAGCCTTGGACCATCGAGGACGACACCGCGGAGTCCTCGAGCATCCGCGCCTTTCACGCCTCCAGTACCGGCATTGTAAGACCAACTGCAACGAGCTGGGAGGGCGGGACAGCCTCCACGCGATCGTGAGTTTTGTTCACTCAGCACCACCGATATTCATTCTTTTGCGCGATCCATTCCCCGTGCTGAATACTTAAACTTCTTGCTCATAAAGGGCGTTCGCCTTCACAATCGAAATTACGATGACCTCATTCGTGCGCTTCCCTCTCAGACGTCTGCGCCTGCTTTCAGGGTCTGTTGTCCTTCTCTTCGCCGCGGCCATTTCGATTTCCGCATCCGCCCAGGAACTCTCGCCCGATTTGTTCAGCGGACTGAGCTGGCGGCTGGTCGGCCCGTTTCGCGCAGGTCGCGTGGTCGCAGTCAGCGGCGTCCCCGGCAGTGACAGAGACTTTTTCTTCGGCGGCGTCGATGGCGGCGTGTGGAAGACGTCCGATGCAGGCACGGTGTGGCAGCCCATCTTCGATCACGAGCCTGTCGCCTCCATTGGCGCGCTCGCCGTTGCTCCTTCCGATCCCAAGGTGATCTACGTCGGCACGGGCGAATCCGATATCCGCTCGGATCTTGCATCCGGAGACGGCATGTACCGCAGCGACGACGGCGGAGCCACGTGGAAGCACATCGGCCTCGACGATTCACGTCAGATCAGCCGCATTCTCGTTGACCCGTCCGACGCACAAACCCTCTATGTCGGCGTGCTTGGCCATGCCTACGGTCCAAGCGAAGAGCGCGGCGTCTACAAGTCCACCGACGGCGGCGATCACTGGCAGCACGTGCTCGATAAAGGCCCCGACGTGGGGATCGCCGACATTGCCATAGCGACCAACAAGCCGCAAGTGCTCTTCGCCGCAACGTGGAACGCGCATCGTCCGCCCTGGAGCACCTATGCTCCTATTGAAGGCCCCGGCAACGCGCTCTATCGCTCCACCGATGGAGGCGCGCACTGGGATGCAATCGCGGGCCACGGATTGCCGGAGGACGCCTGGAGCCGGATCGGCATTGCGGTCGGCGCCGACGGCCAACGCGTCTACGCCACCATCGATTGCCCAGGTCACGCGGGCCTCTATCGTTCCGACGATCAGGGCGACACCTGGATGCTCGCCAGCACCGACTCGCGCCTCACCAGTCGCGCATGGTACTTCAACTCGCTCGCCATTGATCCGACCAATGCCGACGTCCTCTATATTCCAAACATTGCGCTCTACAGGACCGAAGACGGCGGCAAGACCATCCAGATCGTACGCGGAGCGCCCGGCGGCGACGACTACCACCAGATTTGGGTTGACCCCAAAAACCCGGCGCATCTCGCTCTCGGAGTCGATCAGGGCGCGAGCATCAGCATCGATCGCGGCAAGACGTGGACGACCTGGTACAACCAGCCTACGGCGCAGCTTTATCACGTCACGACCGACCACTTCTTTCCCTACACCATTTACGGCGCTCAACAGGACAGCGGGGCTATCGCCGTACACAGCCGCTCAGATCATGGACATATCGACGCGCGAGACTGGTTTCTGCCCGGCGGCAGCGAGAGCGGCTATATCGCCATCGATCCGAAGGACGAGAATCTGATCTATCTCTCCGGCGCATATGGCGACGTGGGTCGCTTCGACCGGCGCACATCGTTCAGTCAGAACGTCACACCATGGCCGCTCGGGGGCTTTGGCCTGTCGATCAACAAGCGCAAATACCGCGCCACCTGGACACCCGTGCTGGTCTTCTCCCCGATCGACAAGACTTCACTCTACCTCGGCACGCAGTATGTATTGAAGACCATCGACGGCGGCCTGCACTGGCAGCAGATCAGCCCGGACTTAACGGGCACAGTGCCAGGGACCAGCGACAATAACCAGCCCTCTGTTCAAGACGCTGAACAGCGTGGGTACGGCGTGGTTTTCACCATCGCACCGTCTCCGCTCAAAGCAGAAGAGCTCTGGGCCGGCTCCGATACCGGGCGCATTCACTTGACCATCGACGGCGGAAAGACCTGGCGCGATGTCACGCCCCCAAGGCTCGGGCCATGGAGCAAAATCTCGCTGATCGAGGCCTCGCATTTCGACCCCGCAACGGCCTATGCGGCAGTCGATCGTCATCGCCTCGACGATCAAAAGCCATACCTTTACATCACGCACAATTACGGCAAGACGTGGAAGCTATCGGTCGACGGGATCGCGCCGACTCATTTTCTCCGCGCCGTTCGTGAGGACACGGAACAGAAGAATCTTTTGTTTGCGGGCACAGAGTTTGGCGTCTACGTGTCATTCGATGAGGGCAGCCATTGGCAGCCGCTGAATCTCAACCTGCCCGTCAGTTCCATTCGCGATTTGACTGAAAACGGCAGCGATCTGATCGTTGCCACGCATGGCCGTTCCTTCTGGGTGCTCGATGACATTGCGCCTCTTCGTCAGGCCGCCATGGCGCAGAGTGAGCGAGCCTTTTTGTACGCTCCACCGGCGGCCGTGCGTGTAGACAACGACGGTTTTCTCGGATCGCCGCTGCCCCCGGAAGAGCCGCAAGCCGACAATCCTCCCGGCGGCGCAATCGTCGACTACTATCTTCAGGCCAACGCAACCAACCTGGTCTTGCAAGTCCTCGATGCGCAGGGACACGTATTGCGCCACTTTTCCAGCAGCGATCAGGTCACTGTGAACCGCCCGCTTCTTCCCATCGCCGAGCGCTGGTTTCCCAAGCCCCAGATGCTCTCAACCAGCGCCGGTGAGCATCGCTTCGTGTGGGATCTCGCAGCCGGCGGTTTCAGCACAGGAATGGACGATGAGGACGAGGATGCCGCGGCCGCGCCGCCAGGCCCGCGCGTGCCTCCCGGCGACTACACATTGCGGCTCACCGTCGATGGTGTCCAAATGGACCGCCCCTTGCACGTGATCATGGATCCGCGCGTCGACGCCACACCCGAGGCCCTCGACCGGCAGTTCGCGCTCGCCGACTCCATTTATGCGCAAACTCTCTCCAGCCGCAAGGCCATGGCCGAACTTGACAGTGTCGAGACGCAATTGATGAAGCTGGACTCGATCAGCCTGAACAATCCGCCCGACCTGACGCAAGCCATCCACAGCGCTCTCGCCAAACTGCGCGAGATCAAGGGCGGTGACGATGAGGACGCAGAGAAAAGCAAAAGCGAAATCGCACTCGCCAAGGCGAATGCCGGATTAGTCACGGTATTGCACGTAGTCGAAAGCGGCCATCGCGCCGCTCCAGCACAGGTGCTCGAGATTCTCTCCGAGATGAGCGCAGCTGCCCGAAAAGATATACAGTCGTGGCAACAATTCAAAACTACGCAGCTAACCAAGGTAAACGCAGCGCTGGTGCACGCCAACCGCAAGCCGTTGCAGATCGCAGCGATCGAGGAGCAAGTGCACTACGCCATGACAAGGTAAGAGAGCACCGTATTGCTTATGGCCGTGCCCTTTTCAAAACCGATTCTGCGGCATTGCGTCATCCGGCGGCTTGCGATTCCGTGTCCGAGAAGCGAGATCCTTCGGCATGGCTCAGGACAGGTTTGGGCGCGGCTATATCCGCTATTGGGCGAAGGAAAAGGGCAATAATATATTTGACAGAATGATTCCATTCCGCTATCTTTGTGCCATGGATGCCCCGAAGACATTACGTGAAGCAATCATCTTCTTTAGCGATTACGAGAATTGCCGCCAGTTTATGGTTGCCGTTCGCTGGGAAGACGGCGTTGTGCGCTGCCCTTCGTGTGGCTCTGATGCCGTGATCTATCTGAAAAACGCGAAGGTCTACTACTGCCGTGCGAAGCATCTGAAACAGAAGTTTTCCCTCAAAGTCGGCACCATCTTCGAAGATTCCGCTATCGGACTTGAGAAGTGGCTTCCGGCTTATTGGCTCCTCGCCAACTGCAAGAACGGAATCAGTTCATACGAACTGGCGCGGGCAATCGGAGTGACGCAAAAGAGCGCATGGTTCATGTTGCATCGCATCCGGTTCTCATTGAACCAGAAGCCGGAGGGCAAGTTGAGCGGCGGCCCCGTTGAGGTCGATGAGTCATACCACGGTGGCGCACCTAAGAACAAGCACCTCAAAGACCGCCAGCAGAACTCTACTCCGCTAGTCAAAAACGAGTACGGCTATTGGGTGAAAAAGTCGGGCAAATCGAAGGCTGGGCGCGGTACGGATAAGGTTCCGGTATTTGGCATGTTGGATCGGGAGACCCGTGAGGTCCGTGCTCACGTCATCCCGCAAATCAAACGCGAAGTGTTGCTCGATGCCATTCTGAACAATATCGAGAAGGGCAGCAAGGTATACAGCGACGGGCTGAATGCGTATGACTCGCTGAAGGCTATGGAGTTCATCCACGAGACAGTGAATCACGTTACCGAATACGTTCGCGGCGAAGTCCACACAAACAGCATCGAGAACTTTTGGTCGCTCTTGAAGCGCACGCTGAAAGGGACATACGTGGCCGTGGAGCCCTTCCATCTGGACCAGTATGTGGGTGAGCAAGTGTTCCGTTTCAATAATCGCAAGAACAAGGACGATTACGACCGTTTTGCGCTTGCCGTATCGCGGGCCACAGGGAAACGTCTCACTCACGCTGAACTGACGGGGAAGACCGAACAAAGACCATTCTAAGCGGAAGCGACAGGACCGGGGGAAGCGGAAGTAGGCTTCGCTTCTCTCGACGGTCGTACCTTTACGACTCTCTTCATCAACTCAGTAAAATGGGCGAAATCCCCCTCAGTCTGCATTGTCGATTCCTTGGCCTTATGGCCCTTTACGGGGTCTTTCCATCCCTCTCTATGCGGTCTCTTCATACGACCCTATTCTTACATCTTCCCGAGGAAATGCAATCCCATCCGGTCTCCGTCCCTCCGCGGTGGCCGCTTCAAACTCAGATGGAAGGCATACCGCGATCCATTCGCCGCGATCCTCGATGACGACCCTATCCAAGGCCGCTCCTCCGAATTGCTCTACCCTTACTACCTGTCCAGCGCGAAACATCTCCGTGGTTCCCATGGGTTGATTATGTCCATGTCAAACCGCATTCGCAAAAAAAGTCCGCGGCAACATGGAATCCATGTTGCAATTCGTTCCGCCATGTCATAATATGGGGAATATTAGGAGAACGACATGGAACCCAGCAAAGACGAGGGGACGCCTAAGAATGTCCCCGTCTATCTGTCGTTTGCGACTTTTCAGACGGCGATTGAAACGCTTCGAACGCATGGCCTTCCTAGGAGGCTTGATCGATCAGCTTGGGATTCGAGGTCGGGAGCGGATCAAACCCAGATCCTCAGCGCATTTAAATTCCTGGGGTTCATTGACGAGAATTTCAATACTCAGCCATCCCTTGAACGATTGAAGGAAGCCACCGCAGGTTCAGCGGAAGAGAAGCAAGTGCTTGCTGAAATCCTGCGAGAGCGCTACCTCAAAGTGTTTGAGTACGACCTTAAGACGGCCACCCCGAAGAATCTGAGTGATGCGATTGGGTCATACGGAGCAACGGGAACGACGAAGGATAGGGCGCTTCGTTTCTTCATCAAGGCTGCGCGGTACAGTGGCATTCCTATGTCTCCGCGTTTCGTCCGGGTGGCTGCGGCCGCATCTGTCAATACCACGGGCAATGTGGCCCCCAAAGGTAGTTCCCCGACTCGTAATACAAAGCCGAAGAAGAAGGCGCAGAACGGGTCTGATTCGCAAATAGAGGATCAAAAGTTGAATCACGACCACGGTACAGCGATGCGGACAATCAAACTTCCAATCGCAGGTGGAACTCTCACTGTTAGCGGAACATTTAACGCCTTCGCGCTTTCAGGGGCGGAGCGAGAGCTTGTATATCTGATCATCGACAAGATGTCGGAATACGAGAAATCTCAATCTAAGGAGGACCGCAAATGATAGCAAGAGTAGCGGCCCGTCGCCATCATGCTCACCGTGACGGCGGGCAATCGCAGAAAGGCCCGAATCGCTGATCTCTTTGGGCGGGGAACGCGAAACGGGCCTTGGTGAGCTGCATTGTTCTTGCTTCTAAGCATAACGCATAAAATGAGACTGTTAATAGGGAGATTAAAGTGGGCGTGAAGGATTTGCCCCTTGATTCCGGGCAGCACATTTCGGACGTCTTTGTGAAATCATTTGGGTGGGTCTGCACCTATGGCAAAAATCACTTTGTGCTAACCCACCCGCGAAAATCGCAGGACTTGTTTATCTCGATCCCCGACCATAAGCAGGTGGATCGTAGACTGTTAAAGGCAGAGTTGCGCAAGGCGGAGATAACGGTTAAAGAGTTTTGCGAGGCTTACGACGGCGACTAGATGGCGATCAGTTCAGGACTCTTAACGCAGAAGGTATCCTCATCTTCTGAATTGAATTCGCGCACGTCCGTCTTGGATACGAACTGCTGCATTCTCACAGCCAAAACCGACTTAATCGCATCGGTTATGTTTTCGCTCGCTTCCTGTCTCGTTTTTCCTTGAGACATACAGCCCGGCAACTGCGGACATTCAGCCACGATATATCCGTCATCGCCTTGACTATAAACGACTTTCAAGATGGAGCTTGTCATGAAACTACCTCACTTGCCTATCTGGTTGCCTATCTGATGACGAATCAAGCTAGTAAATACCCCACGGGGAATCCACAATAGCATGTGTCCATACGCACGTATACCACAATGTTAGACATTCCCCAGTGACAGAAGTCTCAAGGGTTGCCCCACACGTAACCATCTCCCACTATCAATTGGATGCGCAGCCCACGTAGGAGTTCCGAGCGCAGCCCTGTCACGGCGTTTCTAGTGTATCATTCAGCCTAGTATATTGTTGCCAGGAAAAGAGAACGCGCTGATGACAATGTAACTCTTTATTATGGTGTTGTTTAGATGTCGATGTAGCGAACAATTGGCGAAAGCAAAATTGGCATTTTTTCCGGCGTTGGAGAACCTGCTTGTGTGGTGAGTCTGAAGTTCATCGAGGAACAACCGCAGATTCTTCGACTCACCACCCCCGAACTGAAGGACGTTCGGGGCCCTGTTCGCTCAGAATGACAACCAGCTTTGTGTTGCGTATTTCAGACTCGGGACCCTAGAACTGTTGCATAAATGTTGCTCGCCGAGCGAGGGAGCTTCCCTCAGGGGCTAAAGCCCTGGATTCTACGCGTCTCTGACGGCATGGCTGAAGCCGTGCCCTTTTCAAAACTCCATTTATGCAACCAGTTCCAGAGTCCGTTCTTCGTGTCTCTAAAACAGAATGGCAATGATATCGCTGACTGACTATGGGGCATGATCTGGTCATCGGGGCGCTTATTTTGCGATGAATCTCCGCAATTTCATTTTGGATTTCCGTGAGGTGGTCGAATTGCGCAAGAGCATCTTTTCATTTGGACTCGAAGGCGAGCGATTGTGACTCCGTTGCAATATTTCCGGCGACAACCAGGAAGGCTGGTCGGCGGGATGTCCCCCCATCATCGAGGTAGAGCGCGAATTCAGTCATATTTTTCGCTCATGCGGCGTTCATCAGGCGAATTTTTCATAGCCGAATTTTGGATAGTCCTGTTGGCTTGGGCGCACGCGGTTGGCGATCTGCGCGGCGGAGAGGAGGCGAGCTGCGTCAGGGCCGCTGATGGCTTCAATCAACATACCGTGGGCAACGCAGGCAACAAAGTTGCTGATGTTCCGGGAGCCGGAGAGCGGAGGCATGGCGAGCCGGTAGGCTTCGCGGGCCTCGGTGCGCGCCGTGGCCAGGTGGTCCTGAGAAGCACGAGCGGCTCTGAAACGGGCGTTGTAGGCCTCGCAGCAACGGGCGACGGCGATATTGTGAGTTGGGTGGTCCTGCGCCTCGGCGGTATTCATTGCAGATACGATTTCGATTTCGTCGCTCATGGGATTCTCCGATGGCCGGATTCGGCCTGTTTTTCCTTCAGTTTCCAGTGTGCGCCGAAGGGGAGAAATAACATGCAATCGTCAGCGAATTCCATTTGCAATGGAATGAGGGTGATGGGAGGAAAGTGAGGCGGGGAGGGGGTTGACGGGTCACATGGCTCCCCCATCAGTCCTCATCGCCGCTCTCTGGCATGGTTTCAGGTTTTTGATTCAGGTCCAGCGTCGGCAGGTGCTCGATGGTGAGTTTGTGGTTCAGTTCCGGAACGACACTTCCCTTCAACCGCTGCCATTCGTGCAGCACCTTGTCCATTTCTTCGCTGACGTGCTCCGTAGCCGCCCGCTGCGCGGCGGTTGGCGCCGCATCCACTTGCCCCACCTGTGAATAGAGCGCCGAAACTTCTCCGGCAACGTCATCCAGACCGGGTGTTTCCTCGTTGTTTGCGGATTTCTCTTTGCCGTTCAGCAACGCGGTGAACTCTTCATCCGCTTTCTCCAACCGCTGCTTGAGTTCCGGTGAGCCGCTCTTCGAGATCCGCTCAATCTGTTCGCGAATCGAGTGCGCCTGCAGTGCAGCTTCAGAGCTTCGCGTCAGCTTCCCGGCAAGCTCATATTCCAGTTTGAACAGATCATCCAGATCGGGCTTGGACACGGTGACGCGCGGGTCCATCTTGATGGTAAGGGGAGCTGTAAGCACCTTCCCATCCACGCTAAGTCGCACAACATAGTTTCCCGGTAGCGCGAGAAGCCCTTGCGGCGCGAGCGGCGTTTCATGCGGAACCGCAGAGATTGGATACTCATAATGAGTCGCCACCGGCGTCGTATATCTCAGGTCCCACACCCAGCGATGCATCCCCGCGTCGCCCGGCAGTACCCCGGGCATCCGGATCCAATAGACGGGGATAAGTTGCTTCTCTAACTCCTCCCGCGTGGACTCAGGAGTGTCGGTGCTCGCGTAGCGCCGCACCACCTTTCCGCTGTTGTCCAGAATTTCTAGCGTCACCGGGCCTTTCACTGACTCCGGCAACGAATAATCGATCGCCGCGCCGACCGGGGGATTCTGTCCCGCGGGCTCGTCGGGCGGCAGCGGCGTATCGGTGTTGGTGTTACGCCGCACGCGATACGCCTCCCCCGCCTTGAACAACACAGCCTCCGCTTTCGCATCCGCGCCATCGAGTTGACGCAGCGGCGAAATGTCATCGAGCACCCAGAACGAGCGTCCATGCGTGGCCACAATCAAATCGTTCCCCTCGACCCACAGATCGCGCATCGACGTGTGGGGCAGGTTGTATTGCAACGGCTGCCAGTGATCGCCGTCATCCAGCGACATCCACACGGCCGTCTCTGTGCCCACAAAAAGCAGGCCCTTGCGCACCGGGTCTTCGCGCACCGTATTCACCGGCGAGTCGTCGGGCAATCCGGCCGCGATCGACTGCCATGTGGATCCTCCGTCATGGGTGCGATAGATATACGGGCGCTGATCGTCAACGCGAAAGCGGCTCACCGAAACATATGCGGTCTGGTCGTCAAAATGCGATGCACTGATCTGCGTAATCTTGCTCCACAGAGTGAGCGCTGGAGGAGTAATGTTCTTCCAGTTCTTGCCGGCATCGCGCGTAATCCACACCAGCCCGTCATCGGTTCCAGTCCAGATCGTGCTTACGTTCTTGAATGAGGCAGCGACGGAGTAAATCGCGCCGCGCCGCTTAGCCGTATCACTTGCCGGGAGCGGCGACAAAGAAGGGGGCTGCCCGGAGTGCTCGCGCGAAAGATCGGGGCTGATCTTCTCCCACGTCTTGCCGTAATCCCTCGTCGCAAACAGCACGTTGGCCGCATACAAAAGCAGGTGCGGATCGACGGGAGAAAAAAGAATCGGCTCAGTGCGGTCGGCGCGATACTCCGGATCGTGAACCGGGATCGGCGTAACGTTCTCCACTTGTCCCGTGATCCTGTTCCACTTCGATACTTCTGTCCGTCCTGCACCGTAAACAATGTCAGGATGCAACGGATCAGGCGCAGCGTAGCCGTATTCGATAATGCCGGCGGGATGCCAATCGCGAAAAGTGACTTCACCGTCGTTGCCGCGGCTTGAGATGCACACCGACCCGCTCTCCTGCTGTCCTGCGCACATCTGGTATGGAAACGTATTAGTCACCGCAACGTGATAAAGCTGCGCTGTCGGCTGGTTGTACCACGAGCTCCAGCTTTGCCCGCGATTCACACTCACCAGCGCACCCTGGTCGCTCACCAGCAGAATAATGTCGGGGTTTTCCGGATTGATCCAAAGGTTCTGGTAATCGTCACCGCCCGGTGCGCCGCGGAAACTGGTCCAGGTCTTGCCGCCGTCCGTCGAACGCATCGCCACAATACTGGCGCTGTACACCACATCGGGATTCCTGGGATCGACTGCAGGAATCGGCAGATCACCGCCGCCAATCTTCATCGCCGGCCGCGGATCGTCAGTCGCCTTGGTCCAGCTTTCGCCTGCATCGTCCGAGCGATAGACGCCGAGGCCCGTGCCACTCGCATAGGCGCCTTCCAACGTGGTGGATAGAGTGGCGTACAGACGGTTCGGATCGCTGTGTGCAATCGCCACTTGAATCTGGACGAGGTCCGTAGGCAGCCCCTTGGTCAATTTGCGCCAGGTCTCTCCTCCGTCAGTGGACTTGAACAGCCCGCCATTGGTGCCGTCATACTGGTTGCCGTCTTCCCAAGGCCCCAGCCGCGACTGCCAGAGCGCCGCGTACACCACCTCCGGGTGCTCGGGATCGATCTCCACATCCGAGCCGCCCGTGTTCGCATCTTTATAGAGCACTTTCTTCCAGCTTTTGCCTCCATCCGTCGAGCGGAAAATCCCGCGCTCTTCGTTGGGGCCGTAAGGATGACCCAGCACCGCGGCGAAAAGCCGGTTCGGGTCGTGCGGATCGACGGCAAGCGCGGGAATCTGTTCGCCATCGCGCAAACCCAGGTGCTCCCATGTCTTTCCCGCATCGCTTGAGCGGTAAATGCCGTTACCCACTGAAAGATCAGGCCGATGCAGCCCTTCGCCGCTCGCCACATACACAACACTGCTGTCGGACGGGGCCACGGCAATCGCGCCAATCGATTGCGATGGCTCGTGATCGAAAATCGGATTCCAGGTGCGTCCGTAGTCGTTGCTCTTCCACACCCCGCCATCCACCTGGCCTACATAGAAAACATTCGGTTCCCCCGCAACTCCGCACGCGGCCCGCGTTCGTCCTCCGCGAAACGGTCCGACCATCCTCCAATGAAGCGCCGGACTCCATTGCGGTTCTTGCGTCGAATCGGTCGCTGAATCCTGCGCAAGAGCCAGATCTGCCAGGGGAAGGCAAAACAGCAGTCCAAGTCCAAGGGTCAAGGCAATGCGATCAGAAGGGAAAAGCTTCATTTTGAATGAACTCCAGGGGGAAACGCCGAGGTGCAACCTAATTCTAAAGCTGCAGCCAGGGCTCTTGATTTCAACCCCATCACGCCTCGGCCTTATCGCACCAGATCTGGTGAACCGCGCACCATCTCACTGTGCCTTTCCTACCCGGGCTCTAAAGTCCCCTTGAAAATTCCGAGCAGATCTGCTAACTAATACTTTAGTTGTTCGTCAATCAGATGTGAGGAAACCGTCCTTCCTCCCAGGATTTTCGGATCATCAATATGCCACCAAAGAAGTCCAACACGTTGACTGAAGCCGAGTTGAGGCTCATGAAAATCCTCTGGCGGCGCGGCGAGTCGGCTGTCAACGACCTTGTCGCGGCCATGCCCCAGGACGAGCCGCTGGCGTACAACTCCGTTCTCACCACCATTCGGATCCTTGAGCAAAAGGGTTACGTCGCGCACCGGCAGGAAGGTCGCGCTTTTATCTACTGGCCTTGCATCGCCGAACAGGACGCCGGCCGGTCTGAAGTCCGTCACGTCCTGGGCCGCTTCTTCGGCAACTCGCGCGAACGCCTCCTGTTGTCGCTTCTCGGCGACGAGGAGATTTCGCCCGAAGAGTTGCAGCGTCTCAAAGACGCCATTCGGGATGCGGCGCCGGACGATACCGCATCAGACAATATCGGAAAAGCATCTGACAAGATGGGAGAGGTCTAGAGCATGCAATCTGTCGCCCTTAGCATCGGCTGGACATTGTCAGGCGCTGCGCATGAGTTCGCACTCGCCTTCCGGTCGCTCGCTGAGTCCGCGGTCCCGCTGGCGGTCACCGCGCTCTGGCAAGGCATCGCTGTCGCATCCGCGCTTGCAATCTGTCTCCGCCTCGCACCGCGCATGTCGGCCGCACACCGCTTTTTGCTTTGGTTCTCGGGTTTTGTCGCTCTTGTCTGCCTCCCGATTCTGCCAGTCCTGTTTTCTCGCACGGCTGCAGGCTCTGCGGGGATTCCTTCCGGTCTTGCCGGTGCCCCTGCCGGGCCCTGGCTCCAATTGGACATTCGCTGGAGCCTTGCCATCGCCGCCATCTGGGCCACCGCGGCCATCGTAAGGGCTGTCGACCTGGCAATTCACTCTCTTCGGCTCCGCAAGTTTTGGAAAACTGCGACGCCCGTCGATCTCGCCGAAATCACGGTCGCTTCCCTTGCCTGCCTGAATCAATTGCCAGGCCGCCGACGGGTTCAGGTTTGCACTACCCGGCAACTGGATCGTCCCAGCGTGATCGGCTTCTTTGCGCCGCGTATCCTCATACCCGAGTGGCTCCTCAACCGCCTCACCCCCGGCGAACTCAGGCAGATCGTGCTTCATGAAGCCGAGCACCTGCGTCGCGGCGACGATTGGACCAACCTCTTCCAGAAGCTCTGCATGGTTCTCTTCCCCTTGAACCCCGCTCTCTGGTGGATGGAGCGCCGTTTATGTGCCGAGCGCGAAATGGCCTGCGATGATGGCGTGGTCCGGATCACGCAGGCCCCGCGCGCCTACGCAGCTTGCCTTGCAAGCCTCGCCGAACGTGGTCTCCGACGCCGCGCCGAAGCGCTCTCGCTCGGTGCCTGGCAGCGGCGTCCCGAGCTGGTCCATCGCGTGCACAGCATCCTGGGCCGCAGTCAGGCATTGAGCCCCATGGCCACACGTGCCCTCTTCGGAGCGCTGAGTTGCGGCCTCGTCTTTGGTTCGGTAGAACTCGCGCGTTGCCCCCAATTGGTCGCCTTCGTTCCCGCGCACCAGGCTCAGGTAGCGCAGGCCCACGCGCAGTTTCAGGCGCCGCATCTCGTCAGAGCGGCATATGTTCCGGTGCGCAAATCCAGTGCTGTCCGCGCTTCTTCTGGATTCCGCGCGGAAAATGTCAAGGCCCTCCTGCCAACCGGGCGTCCCGTATCTCAGGCGTCTCTGAGGCGTCCGGCAACCGGTGCAAAGGAACTGAAGACTTCTTTCACCCAGGTCGCCTCCAGCGCGCCCTCGAATGCGCCCAAGGAGGAAATGCTGAAAGCGGAAATGCCCTCACAAGAAACAAACACGCCCCAGGTAAAGCAGCCCCGGGCGCAGCAATGGGTCGTACTGACTGCCTGGGAGCAGGTACAGATCTCAAGTCGAGGCGTTGCCCCTTTGTCGGATTATGACTCTGCTGACGAGTGCACAGACCAGCCCGCGGCCAACTCCAGGATTCAGCCAAACGGCCAAGCCGCGACTCAGAGCACTAGCCAGCCCGGAACCCAAATCACGGTCACGCGCTTGATTTTCAGAGTTATTCCTCTCAATTCCAAGTTGAACCAGCCCGTTCCCTTGCCCGTCCGCGCCGGCTGGCTCGTTTTTCAACTGTAAACATCAACTCTTAACCCACCGTGAGGTAGAAAATGCCAGCATCAACTAATTCATTAGTCACAATAGCCAAAAGGTTCGGGATTCCAGCAGGAGCGGCCGCAACCGTTCTGCTCGGCCTGGTCTGCGTGTTTGGTCACAATACGGCACACGCCGCTGCAAGCGCCGCGGCTCCGCTGGATAACAGCAGTGTCGCCCCACTCATATCGCTCGACGACGCAGTCGAAGCAGTAGCAGCTCGCGTGACTCCCGCGGTCGTCAACGTATCCGTCACTTCGCGCGCTTCCGGAGAGGATGCGCAGTCCGAGGATGACCAGGATCAAGGTCAAGGCCAGGGCCAGGGCCAGGGTCAGGGTGGCCCCCAGGGAGGGATCCCGCCCGAATTCCAGTGGTTCTTTGGCCCTCAGGGGTCGGGTCAGGGACATGGCCAGGGCATGAGGCCGTCTCCTCAGATCGAGCACGGCATCGGCAGCGGCATCATCATCTCTCCGGACGGATACATCCTCACCAACGATCACGTCGTGAATGGAGCGATGCAGATTCACGTCACCATGGACGACCGCCGTGTCTTTCCCGCCAAACTCGTCGGCGTGGATAAGCTGAACGACCTGGCCGTCATCAAGATCAACGCCACCAACCTGCCCAGCATCGCGTGGGGCGACTCAACTAAACTTCACCCCGGCCAGACGGTGCTCGCCTTCGGCAGCCCCTTCGGCTACTTCCAGTTCTCCGTTACCCGCGGCATTGTGAGCGCACTCAATCGCCCCAATCCCTATTCCGATAACCCCCGCAAGCCCGGCGATTTCATCCAGACCGACGCGGCCATTAACCCCGGCAACTCCGGCGGCCCGCTGGTTGATGCCCGTGGCGAGTTGGTCGGCATCAACACCTTTATCATCACGGACAACGGCTCCTTCGCCGGTGCAGGGTTTGCCATCCCCTCGCAGATCGCCCAGGCCTCTGCCGAATCCATCATCAAGACCGGCACCGTGCACCACGGCTACCTCGGCATCAGCATGAACGATGTCACGCCTGACAACGCAAGCTTCTTTGATCTCCACGACGCCTCCGGCGCCATTGTCAGCCAGGTCACGCCCGACTCACCGGCCGGCAGCGCAGGGCTCAAGGCCGGCGACGTACTCCGCGAGCTCAACGGCAAAAAGATCGTCAACGGCGGTGCCCTCCAGGTCGCGGTCAGCCAGATTGCTCCCGGCAACACCATCGCCCTCGGCATTCTGCGCAACGGGAAACCCGAGACCGTGAATGTCAAAGTCGGTGAATTCCACGGCGCCAACCAGGTCGCGGAAAACGGCGGTTCGGGATCGGCACAGCACGGAAAGCTCGGTCTCGCGGTCGATAATCTCACCCCGGATCTCCGTTCCCAGCTCAACATCCCGTCCAGCATCAACGGCGCGGCCATTCAAAGCGTTCGCCCCGCCAGCCCGGCCGACGATGCCGGACTGTCTCCCGGCGACGTCATCCTCGAAGTCAACCGCAAGCCCGTTGAAGATGCGCAGAACTTCGTCAATCAAGTCCACTCCGCTCCCGCCGGCAAGGACGTCCTGCTCCTCGTCTGGTCCAAAGGCGGAACCACCTACCGCGTCTTGCATCCCGACGAAAACAGCACGCAGATCGGCATGTAATGAAACCGAGCGGGCCGTCCGCCTAAGCGGCCGGCCCGCACAACGTATACCGTTCAATTGAAGTAAGATAGCGATATTCGAGCCATGGTTTATTTCCCGTCAGGCCAACTACGGCGAATTTCGCATTTGCATTTTCCACGGCCTGCTGCCAATATCTAAGAATGCACGCTTGCCCCTGTTGTCGCCGTTGTATGCCGCTTCGCGCGCACGGGTGACCTGGGTTTAAGAATCGGATCGTTCTCCTAAGGTTTCTTCATTGCCCGCGATGCAGCCATTTGCTGCCGCGGGTTTTTTGTTCTTGGTGAAGGGAAAAAAATGACTGAAGCTGTTCAAGCAAAGGAAACCAAGGCGCAGCGCGCCGAACGCCTCAAGCGCGAAAAGAACCCGTGGGAAGCTTTCGACGAGGTAAGGACCTTTGCCCGCGCAGGCCGCTCCAGTGTCGTGCCCGAGTGGGCCGGAACCTACTTCAAGTGGTGGGGCATCTACACTCAGGGCGACGGCGTTGGCGCTACGGGTGGCAAAGGGGGCGAAGGCCTTGTTTCCGATTACTTCATGATGCGCATCGGCATCCCCAACGGCATTGTTTCGGCGAGCCAGCTCCGCGTCATCGGCCAAATCACCCGCAAATACGCCCGCAACCTGGCCGACATCACCGTACGCCAGAACATCCAGCTCCACTGGCTCACCATCGAAGACCTCCCTGAAATCGTCGATACCCTCCACGCCATCGGCCTCTCACCCAAGGGCGCCTGCGGGGATGTGGTCCGCAACGTCACCGGTTGCCCCCTCGCCGGAGTCGCCGCGGATGAGCTCATCGACTCCTCGCCTCTCGCCATCGAAATTGCGCACCTGCTCACGGCTAACCCCGAGTTCTACAACCTGCCGCGTAAATTCAAGATCTCCGCCACCGGCTGCCCCTCCTGGTGCTCGTATCCCGAGATCAATGACATTGGCCTCACCCCCGCCGTCCGCGATGGCGAGGTAGGCTACTCCCTGCGCGTCGGGGGAGGACTCTCCAACGAACCGCATTTGGCACTGCGTCTCGACGCCTTCGTCAAGCCCGACCAGGCCCTCCGCACCGTCCGCGCGGTCACTGAAATCTTCCGCGACCAGCAAGGCCTACGCGAAAGCCGCGAGCGCGCCCGCCTCAAATACCTCTTCATGAAAGAGGGCTGGACCCCTGCAAGCTTCCTCACCGAACTCCAGTCGCGCCTGGATTTCACCCTCCTGCCCGGCGTACCGGAGCAGGTCCCGGACGATGCCTTTCGCGACCATGTCGGCATCCATCCGCAGCGCCAGTCCGGCCTGAGTTTTGTCGGCGCCGCCGTCCTTCGCGGCCGCCTCACCGGCGAGCAGTTGGAAGCCGCCGCCGAGCTTTCCGAGCGCTTCGGCAGCGGAGCACTCCGCGCCACGGTCTCGCAAAACCTGCTCTTCATCGATGTTCCCAATGCCAAAACCGCCGAACTTGCGCGCGAACTGGGCCAGATCGGCCTCCACGTCGAGGCCACCAACTTCTGGCGCGGCGCCGTCGCCTGCACGGGTACCGAGTTCTGCAAGCTGGCTATCACCGAAACCAAGGGATTCACTCGCTGGCTTGTCGATGAGCTCGAGGAGCGCTTGCCGCAATTCGACCAGCAGCTCCGCCTGCATGTAACCGGCTGTCCCAACGGATGCGGCCAACACTGGATCGCCGACATTGGCATGGAAGGCAAGAAGATCAAGCACGAAGGCAAGCTGACTGACGCCTTCTACTTCTGCCTTGGCGGAGCAGTGGGCCAGCACGCGGCCATCTCGCGGCCGGTTGGCTATCGCTGCCCTGCACCGCTTGTCCCCGAGGCCGTTGAGCGCCTGTTGCGCCAGTATCTTGCGGATCGCCAGCCTGAAGAGAATTTGCGCGCGTGGTTCGGCCGCCACAGCAACGACGAACTCCGCGCCCATCTCGCCGGCGAAGTTCTAGCCCCGGTGGAACGTGACCTGCCCACTGCTCGCGTGCCCCACGGCGTCGCCGACTAAGAACTACCGATCGTTTTGTGAAAGGGCACGAGTTTCAGTCGTGCCACAAACGGTTCCAAAGTGATCCTGGGCTTTAGCCCCTGAAGGAAACTTCCCATGTCCCTGTTACCCATCTTCCTCAAACTCGAAGGCCGCCCTGCCCTGCTGGTCGGTGCAGGCACGGTAGCCCTCGACAAAATCGGCAGCTTGCTGAAAACTGGTCTGCGCCTTCGCGTCATCGCCCCCCAGGCGCGCCCGGAAATCCGCCAACTCGCCGCCGAAGGCAAACTCGAATGGCTTCGGCGCTCCTTCGAACCCTCCGACCTCGATGGCAATCTCATCGTCATCGCCGCAACCGACTCGCCTGCCGTTAACTCCGCCGTCTATCAAGAAGCGACCAAGCGCGGCATCCTCTGCAACAGCGTCGACGACATACCCAACTGCGACTTTTTCTTCGGTTCGGTGATCAGCCGCGGCGATTTGCAAATCGCGATCTCCACCGCCGGAGAAAGCCCCGCCTTTGCTCAACGTCTGCGCAGGGAAATCGACGAGCAGCTCCCCACTGACCTCGGCCCCTGGCTTAAAAACCTGGGCCAGCTCCGCCGCGAGATCCTCGCCACACATCCCCGCAACGAAGCGCGCAAGCTCCTGCTTCATGAGCTCGCCCATCGACCGCTCTGCGATTCATCCACCTGCTCCACGCGCCAATTCGCCCGCGCTCCCCTCGCCGAATCCGCTTCTTTGCTCCCGGAGGGCACTCAAGGCAAGGTTTACCTCGTCGGAGCAGGCCCCGGCGATCCCGATCTCCTCACCGTCAAAGCGCTCCGCCTTCTTCAATCCGCCGATATCATCCTGCACGACGACCTGGTTCCGCAGACGATTCTCGATCTCGCACCCGCCGCCGAGATCGTGAACGTCGGCAAGCGCTGCGGCGTGAAAAACATCACCCAGGACGAAATCAACGCGCTCATGATCGGGCACGCCCGCGCCAATCGCAGCGTTGTCCGCCTCAAGAGCGGCGATCCCCTTATTTTCGGCCGCGCCGCCGAGGAGATCACCGCGCTCACGGCTGCCGATGTTCCCTTCGAAGTTGTCCCCGGCATCACTGCCGCATTCGCCGCCGCCGCGGCCGTGGGTTGCTCCCTCACCAGCCGCCACACCGCTTCCAACGTCATCTTCTCCACCGGCCATCACGCGCAATCGCACAACGACTCCGCTCTGCCGCAACTCGAAGACGCCACCCGCGTCGTCTACATGCCTGGCCGTGATGTGAGCCTGCTGGCTCTTCAGTGGCTTCAGGAAGGCCTGTCACCCGATTTTCCCTGCGCCGTCGTATCCCGGGCCGCACAGCCCGACCAGGAGATCCGCTACACCACTCTCGCTGCGCTCGGCGACGCAACGCCCACCCATGCGCCCAGCATCCTCATCGCCGGTTGGGCTGTGCGGGAAACATCTTCCGCTGTTTCTATGGTCGAAGAACCAATTTCTCTCACGGCTTGAAGCCCTATTCCTCATCGGCAACGAGTGGGGCGCATTAGGGCGCCCACCTCGGCACGTGTCGCCGCTGGAGAGACCTTTTGTGTTTGCGGTTGCGGACCACTGTTCCCTCATCCGAGACAGGCAAAGCACCTCCTCCCTTTATACTGAGATGTTTGCCAACCACAAGCACATCTGCCGGGAAACGGCGCGTGCACGAGGAGCGTTCATTGGCTCAGGCGGAGATCGGCATCATTGGCGGCAGTGGGCTTTATTCCATGCCCGGTTTCACCAACCAGCATGAAGTCAGCGTCGAAACGCCCTTCGGCGATCCGTCTGATCCATTCGTGCTGGGCGAACTTGAGGGCCGCAAGGTGGCCTTTCTCGCGCGTCATGGTCGCGGCCACCGCATTCTGCCTTCTGAGCTGAACTTCCGCGCCAACATTTACGCCTTCAAAAAACTTGGCATCGAACGCATCCTTTCCGTCTCCGCCGTTGGCTCGCTCAAAGAGGAGCACAAGCCCACTGATTTCGTGATCCCTGATCAATTCATCGACCGCACGTTCCTTCGCATCTCCACGTTTTTTGGCGACGGCATCGTGGGCCACGTCGCATTTGGCGATCCGGTCTGCGCCACAGTGGCCAACGCCGCTGCCCACGCCTGCTCCTCTGTCGGGGTGGTGGGCAAGCTCGGCGGCACCTATGTCTGCATGGAAGGCCCGCAGTTTTCCACCAGGGCCGAGTCGAATCTTTACCGCAGTTGGGGCGCCGATGTCATCGGCATGACCAATCTGCAGGAAGCCAAGCTCGCCCGCGAGGCCGAGATCTGCTACGCCACCATCGCCATGGTCACCGACTACGATTGCTGGCGCGAGGGACACGACGCCGTCACCATTGAAGAGATTGTCGCCGTGCTTCACCAGAACGCCGAGAACGCCTGCAAGGTTGTAAAGGCTGCCGTAACCGCCATGCCAAAGGAACGAAACTGTGCATGTGCCTCCGCCGCGAAGTTCGCCGTCCTCACCCAGCCCGACGCCATTCCGGCAGCCGCCAGGGAAAGGGTGGGTCTGCTGTTTGGAAAGTATCTTGGGTGGTAAGCACCTGCGGTGCGGCCAGCGCCTTCGGCTGGCCCGCGCCAGAAAAAAGGCGCGGGTTGGGATGGTTCACCCGCATTTTGAAGGATACGGGCTTTAGTCCGTGCGCAAATGCAGCTAAGTACCGGGCTTTAGCCCGGGGAACAAACACAAGAAACGTCGCATAAAAAATCGAGAGGGAGTTACATGTCAATTACCGTAGTAGGCAGCGTCGCATTTGACACTGTTGAAACCCCGGCGGGACGCCGGGAGCGCTGCCTCGCAGGCGCAGCAACCTACTTTTCCCTGGCCGCTAGCTACTTCACCCAGGTCCGCGTCATCGCCGTTGTCGGCGAAGACTTCGGCGCCGCTGAGCAGGCAGTCTTCGACGCACACAAGATCGACACGCGCGGCATCGAACGTGCGCCCGGCAAGAGTTTCTTTTGGCAAGGCTCCTATCTCGACAACCTGAATGAAGCCAAAACCCTCAAGACCGATCTCAACGTTTTTGCCGGATTCGAGCCAAAGATTCCCGACGCCTATCGCGACTCGGAATTTCTCTTTCTCGCCAACATCGATCCCGTTCTGCAGCGTCGCGTTCGCGAAGCCACTCCCAACGCGCGCCTCGTCGCCGGCGACACCATGAACTACTGGATCAAGGACCACAAGCCGGCATTGCTTGAAGTCCTCAAAGGTCTCGACATCCTGCTCATCAACGACACTGAAACCCGCATGCTTGCCGGCAATAGCAACCTTGTCCAGGCAGCACGCGCGGTGATGGGCATGGGCCCGCGCTTTCTAATCGTCAAACACGGCGAGTACGGAGCCACATTATTCCACGGCGCTACTCCAAAGAGTAAAAGCGCGGAGCGCACCTTTAGAGCCCCCGCACTTCCACTCGAAGAAGTCGTCGATCCCACTGGCGCAGGCGACAGCTTCGCCGGCGGCTTCTTCGGCTATCTCGCCTCGCAGCCTGAGCTCACCCCTGGAGCCTTTCGCCGCGCCATGTTCTACGGAGGTGTGATGGGCTCATTCGCCGTTGAGCGCTTCGGCACCGAGCGCCTGCAGCAACTCTCCCGCGACGAAATCGACCACCGTTTCACTCTCTTCCGTGAGCTGACCCACCTTGACTGAGCAGCCGATTCGCGGCTCAAGGCATGGCTCCATTCCCGGCACGGAATGGCTGGCAGTAGTGGCTTCTTCCATTGCTTTGTCTGCGGCCGCAGTCATCTGGAGTTGGCAGCACAGCGCGATGCTGAACTATGGCGACGCCGTAGCGCATCTACACATCGCCAGGCGCGTTTTCGATTCGCATCGCCCTGGGCTCAGCCAACTCGGTTCCGTCTGGCTGCCGTTTCCCCATCTGCTGCTGATGCCCTTCGTCGCCGTCTATAGCTGGTGGGCCAATGGAATCGCGGGGATGATCCCCTCGGCGGTTGCTTACCTTGCGGCCTGTGCCGGCATCTACCGCCTGGCGCGCCATTGGCTCCCACCTGCCGCTGCGACGCTCGCCCTCGCATTCTTCGCCGCTAATCCCAACCTCCTCTATCTCCAGACCACGGCGATGACCGAGCCGCTGTTCCTTTGCGAAATGATCTGGACCGTCGTATGGCTGGTCGAATGGCGTGAATCGATTGATTTCGATCCAGACCGCGCGACCGGCCTACTTTGGTCTGTCGCGGCCGTGCTGATAGCCGCCATTTTTACCCGCTATGACGGCTGGATATTTGCCTTGCTGGCCTGGTCTGGCATCGGCTTCACCCTCCTCCGCCGCAGCCAACTGCGCTCGCGCACATTCTGGCTCGCCAGCGCATTTGTGGCGGCCGCACCCGTGGCATGGTTCGTTTACAACGCAACCGTCTTTGGCGACTGGCTCGAGTTTGCCCGAGGGCCCTACTCCGCCAAAGCCATTGAACTGCGAACCGCCGCACCGGGATGGCCACCTCATCCCGGCTGGCACAATCCCTGGGTTTCTTTCCTGTTCTTCATCAAGACAGCGGAAATGGATGCCGCTGCCGTGGCTTGGGGAAACACCCTGCTCGCCCTCAGCCTGCTTGGCACTGCCTGGGCAGGACTCATTGCGCGCAGGCGTGCATTCGGATGGGCGATGCTGCTCTGGCTCCCGGCCCCCTTCTACGCGTATGCCATCGCCTACGGGTCAGTGCCGATCTTTCTTCCCGTGTGGTGGCCCCACTCCTGGTACAACACCCGTTACGGCCTCGAATTGCTGCCCGCTTTCGCACTTAGGCTCGGCTTTTGCGCACAATTCTTCCTGGGCGCCGTTCGCGAGTTCAAGCCGGGTTGGACCAAATATGCCGCGGCCCTCCTGTTTGCGCTGGCCGGGTTGAACGCATGGCAGGTAATCCGCGAGCACCCGCTCACCTACATCGAAGGAACGAAAAACATCAATGCCCGGCGGCCCTTCGAAATCCAGATACCCCCCGTACTGCGCTCGCTTCTCGCTACCCGCCCCGACGGCGTCGTTCTGATGGACACATCCACCTATCCTCAACTCGTTGCGCTCACCGGAATTCCTCTGCATCAAACCGTCAACGAGAGCGACAAGGAGTTCTACGACGCTGCGTTGGCCGCCCCCGCCGCCCACGCAGCCATTGTGCTGGCATTCGACGGCGATGCAATCGACCAGGCCGTGAAGGCGCACCCTTCCGGACTCGTTGTCGTGCAGCGCATCAACGCCCCCCGACAGCCTTCCGCAACGGTTTACGTCTCCGATACCCCGGACCACAAAAATGAGCACACTCAGTGATAGCATCGGGCAAGGAATCGCAATGAGCACGACCTTCGCACAGTACGTACAGTCTCTCGATTTCGGTGGGATGCAACCGATCGCGAACGGCCCCATCGGCCGTTTGCTAGCTGCCTGCCTTCTGGGAGGCGTGATTGGAGTGGAGCGCGAATCCAGACACAAGGCAGCAGGCGTGCGCACCAACCTCCTCATTTGCATGGGCTGCGCCTTTTTCACCCTGCTTTCCGCAGCGCTTGCAGGCGATCCCGGCGAGAAGACCCGCATAGCCTCGAACATTGTGCAGGGTATCGGTTTCCTGGGCGCCGGCCTCATTCTGCACAACCAGGACCGCATCAGCGGCCTCACCAGCGCTGCCACTGTCTTTGTCGTTGCATCGATTGGCATGGCCTGTGGCGCAGGTAACTTCGCAGCAGCAACGGCCGCTACGGCCATCGTTCTCCTCGCCCTCCTCGCCGTCGGCTTCCTCGAGCAGCGCGCCAACCTCAAAATATTTTCGCTCTTCTACGAAGTGCGGGGACGCGATCAGACAGCCATGCTTAAATCCATCCTCGACGCAATGGACAAAGCCGGAGAACGACTTGTAAACACCGATCGAGACACCATCGGGGAACTCCAGCGCGTCAGCTTTATGCTCATCGCCTCAAAGAAACAACATGAACGGGTGCGTTCGCAGTTGCTTGCCGAGCCAGCCATCGACGCGCTGTACAACTTCCGCGATCCGGAGGAAGATTGATTCCCTTTACCAAGGCTCACGCCTGCGGCAACGACTTTCTCATCGTTGAAGAAAAGACTGCTGCGGGTCGCGATTGGGCAAGTCTGACCCGCAGCCTTTGCGCGCGGAACACAGGCATCGGCGCCGACGGCATCGAGTTCTTTGCCTGGATCAACAAGACCAGCGGGAGAGGAAGCGGGCCGGCTTCAGGCCGCATTCGCCTGCACAACGCCGACGGCTCCGTCGCCGAGATCAGTGGCAACGGAACCCGTTGCGTGGCCGCATGGATGGCCGAGTCCCTTGGCTCGGAAGCTGGCAACGAATTGCACATTGAAACCGACGCGGGCCTGCGCATCTGCCGCGTCAATGCCGTCCACTCCAGCTCCGGCTATTCCGTCGAAGTGACTTCCGGCATGGGCCTTCCTACAGACGCCTCAAAAGTGGTCAAGCTCGCGGGCGGCCAGGTGATTTCCGGAACAACGGTCTGCACCGGCAACCCGCATTTCGTGATCGTCGTCGATAACCGCGACTTCTCTGTTGCCGGCCATTCCTGGCAGTCCATCGGCGCGGAGATCTGCGCTCATGCTGATTTTCCCCGCCAGACGAATGTTGAATTCCTGCGCGTCATCCGTGATCGCGAAATAGAAATCCGCATCTACGAGCGCGGCGTCGGACCGACCACCTCTTCGGGCACAGGCAGTTCCGCGTCGGCCACTGCGGCCATCGCTCTCGGCCTTGTGGAGTCTCCACTCACCGTCGTCGCACCCGGCGGCGCGCAGACCATCGCGTGGGATGGCCGCGGTACCGAGTTATTTCTCACCGGCCCGGCAACTCTCATCGCTCGCGGCGAGGCATGGGAACCATGACAGCGTCGCCAAGACCAAACCAATTGATCGAGCTCGCTTCCATGCCGCGAAACGCGGGCATCAGCGTCATCTCGCCCGCCTCCTTCGCCAACTTCGACCGCATTCAGGAAGGCCTGAAAAGACTCCGCGCTCTCGGCTTTGTTCCGAGCACCGGCGCAAACACCCAAGTGCGTGGCCCGCTCTTCTTTGCCGGAACCCCTGAGCAACGCCTCGAAGACTTGCACGCCGCATTCGCTGCGCCGGACACCAGCATCGTCGCTTGCCTGCGTGGCGGGCATGGCTCGAACTACTTGCTCAACGGCCTCGATCTCGACCTGATCCGCAAACACCCCAAGCCCTTCTTCGCCTACAGCGACCTCACCGGCATTCAGCTTCAACTTCTCGACAAACTCGGCCTTCCCGCATTTCACGGCCCCATGGTCGCTGCTGATTTTGCTCTAGAAGACGGAGTGCACCTGCCGAGCCTTCAGTCTGCGCTGACCGGCGTGCCATACAGCCTGGGCATGTCCGATGGTCTCCGCACCCTGAACCCCGGAGAAGCGAGCGGCACACTCTACGGCGGATGCCTCAGCATTCTTGTTTCGCTACTCGGCACACGTTGGGAACCAGCCACAGAAGGCAAGCTGCTTTTTCTCGAGGATATCGGCGTCAAGCCCTACCAGGTCGACCGTATGCTCTGGCAACTCCGGCACGCGGGCAAGCTCGAAGGCATCCGCGGCCTCATCTTCGGCGAAATGCTCGACTGCGAGTCACCCGGCGCATCGCCGCAGTTACTTGAAGAAGTGATCGTTCACGCATTCCGTGACATCGGCGTACCTATCGCCATCGGCCTGCGCAGCGGTCATGTGTCGCGCCAGAATGTGACATTGACCTTCGGAGTTGAAGCCGAGCTGCAAGCCGGCGACGAAACTCAATTACGTCTGTTGCAACCAGCGGTGATGCCATGACTGCGAAACCTCGCCACATCCATTTGAGCGGTATCTGCGGTACCGCGATGGCTTCGCTGGCGGGCCTCTTGCAGTTGCAGGGTCATCGCATCACAGGCTCCGATAAGGCAGCCTATCCGCCGATGAGCGACCTGCTTCACTCGCTCGGCATTCCTATACTTGAGCCCTACGCCGAAGCCAACCTCGATCCCGTGCCGGACCTGGTTGTCATCGGCAACGCTCTTTCCCGTGGCAATCCTGAAATCGAGCGTATTCTCGACGAGCGCATTCCCTTCACATCGATGGCGGCCCTTCTGCGCGAGGAGTTTCTTATCGGACGCGAGTCACTTGTCGTGGCCGGCACGCACGGCAAAACCACCACCACCAGCATGCTCTCGTGGATTTACCAGGTTGCCGCACGCGAAAATCCGGCCCTCGAACCTTCGTTTCTCATTGGCGGCGTCGCAGAGAATTTTGGCACCAGCTTTCAACTCCGCCCCACGCGCACCTTCATCGTCGAGGGCGACGAGTATGACACAGCCTTTTTCGACAAGGGTCCCAAGTTTCTCCACTACTTTCCCGGCGCGCTCATCCTCACCCACGTCGAGTTCGACCACGCCGACATCTACGCCGACCTCGAAGCTGTGAAGATCGCTTTCAAACGCCTCGTAAACCTCGTGCCGCGGCGAGGCAGCATCATCGCCTACGACGCCAGCATCAACGTGACCGAATGTGTGGCCCGAGCGTTCTGCCCCGTGGAACGCTACGGCTTCAGCGCCCAGGCCGATTGGCAACTGCGCAACCTCCGCCACGAAGACGGCCTGACCCGCTGGGAAGTCTGGCACGACGGCGCGTTCTGGTCCCATCTCGAAATGCATCTCGCCGGCGAACACAACGCGCTCAACGCCACGGCCGCAGCGGCGCTCGCTTTTGGCCGCGGCATCGGCCAGCAGGCAATCCAGACTGCCCTCGCGACCTTCATGAGCGTAAAGCGCCGCCTCGAGGTGCGTGCGGAGATCGCCGGCATCACGATCATTGACGACTTCGCCCACCACCCTACGGCCATTCGGGAGACCCTGCGCGCACTCCGCTCAGTCTATCCGCAGTCGCGACTTTGGGCAGTCCTCGAACCTCGCTCCAACACGCTGCGGCGCAAGGTGCTCGAAGCGGACCTCGTTGAAAGTCTGCGTCTCGCCGACCGCGTCATTCTCGCGGGCGTCTATCAGCAACAGCGGATTCCCGACGCCGAACGCCTTCACCCCGAAGACGTAGTCCGAGCACTCTCCGCGACCGGAACCCCTGCCGAACTCCATCCCGATGTGGATGCGATCATTGAAGCGATTGCGCCGCAGCTTCATTCAGGCGACGTAGTGGCCCTGCTCTCCAACGGCGGCTTCGACGGCATCTACGAAAAACTGCCCGCGCGCCTCAAAGCACTGAACCCCAGCGAGAAACCGGCATGATTGCCTCTCTCGTTCTACTCGTAACGATTCTGGTTCTCAGCATTCCCTCGGCGCTTATCTTCATTCCCCTGGCCATGATCACCGGCAACGTGGTCCCTCTTTATAACGCAGCCAACTTTATCGTTCGCTTCAGTTACCGGGTCGCAGGCATTCGAATTGAAACCGAGGGCCGTGACCGTGTGCCGGCGAATACGGCATGCATCTTCATGTCCAATCATCTCTCCAATCTCGATCCACCCGCCCTGATCCCCAGTATTCCTGGCCGCACCGCAGCCTTCAGCAAGCGCGCCATCATGAAGATCCCGGGGTTAGGCCACGGAATGAAGCTGGCAGATTTCATCCCCGTTGACCGCGACCGCCGCGTAGAAAGCGCGCAGCTGAGCATCGCTGCCGCTCGCCGCGTTCTCGCGAAAGGCGTCCACATCACCACTTTTGTCGAAGGAACGCGCTCTCGCGATGGCCGTATGCTGCCCTTCAAGAAGGGACCGTTCTATCTCGCCATGGAGACAGGTGCGCCCTGCATCCCGGTCTCAATTCACGGCACCGAAACCATGATGGCCAAAGGCAGCATACGTATCCGCCCCGGCACAGCCCACATCGTCTTCCACGCGCCCGTCTATCCTCGGGATTACGCAACCCGCGAAGAGTTGATGAGCGCAGTGCGATCCGCTATCGCCTCGGGTTTGCCGGAATGGATGCGCAGTTAAGCGCACTCGTATTACTGCACTACGTTGGCGTTGTAACCGTCTCCGAGCAGTCTCTGGCTCATGGCGTTCGCTTCGTTCCGACTGAAGAACGGGCCAACCTGCACATGAATCAAACCATCCCCCGACTCGCGGCGCGTGGTTGCCGCATAGCCGTGACGGCGCAGAGCAGCCACAAGCACATTCGCGTCTTCCTGGTGAGAAACTGCAGCAACCTGCACCATCAAGGGAGGTCCCTGTGGCAGAGCCGGCCGCACCTGGGGATTCCCTTGCGGCGCACCGGTAGCCTCGGCCCCATTCGGCTGCTGCGGAATCGCCGGCCGCACTTGCGGCTCTCCCGCTGCGGAGCTGCCGCCGACTGGAGCATACGAGGTGAGCGGATTCCCGGCTTGAGATCCCTCCGCCGAGGAAGCCTGAGGCGCATCGCCAACCTCCTGAGGCGCCGCCGCCGCGGGAATCATCCCCGACGCCGGCGGCTTGGATAGTGAAGTGCCTGTTTGTGCGGTCATGGGCTGTCCTGCGGTGGGTTGGGAACTAGTTGAAATGGCCTGCGCCGCGCCGCGCCGGCCCGCACCATACCCGAGCCCGAAGAAGATCCCGCACATCAGAATCAGGCCAAGCGCAATCGCCAGCAACATCGCGGGGCCCAGCGTGAGCTCCGTAACCCGCTGCTCTTCCTCTTCCTGAAACTCTCCTCTGCCTAAGCCTCGTTGCATACCCCGCCCTTGATTCAAGCAGCTCCCAACGCGAGAACCACCCAACTGATCACAATATCTCTACACATCATCTCGTGCCGGACCGCACCGCGATGCCACGCGCGTTCCGCCTTACTCGAGTTCCTTGGACTTCTCTCCAGAGAGGCCCAGCTTATTCAAAATCGTCAGCAACTCCATCGGCAATGGAAATACGATCGTCGTGTTTTTCTCGACTCCAATGTCGGCCAGAGTCTGCAGATAGCGCAGTTGCAGCGTCATTGGCTGCGTGGCCATCAAGTGAGCGGCATCCACCAGCTTTTGCGCCGCGTTGAATTCGCCCTCGGCGTGAATGATCTTCGACCGCTTTTCGCGTTCCGCCTCGGCCTGCTTGGCCATCGCGCGCAGCATCTGCTCCGGCAGGTCCACCTGTTTCACTTCGACCGATATCACCTTCACTCCGAAGGGTTCCGTTCTCTGGTCGATGATGGATTGGATGCGCAGGTTGAGCTGGTCGCGATGGCTCAGCACCGTGTCCAGTTCCACCTCGCCCAGCACCGAACGAAGTGTGGTCTGCGCAAACTGCGACGTTTGATAGACGTAATTCTCCACTTTGATGGCAGCATCGTTCGGATTCACCACGTAAAGCGTGACCACCGCGTTCACCTTCAGCGTCACGTTGTCGCGCGTAATGACATCCTGGGGCGGCACCTCCAGCACTTGCTGGCGCAACGTAATGCGAATGATCTGATCAAGTGGCCTGAATACGAGGATAATTCCGGGGCCCTTGGGAACAGGCAGCGCGCGGCCCAGGCGGAAAATAACTCCCCGCTCATATTCGCGCAAAATCTTGATGGAGTTCAGCAGGTAGAGCACGATAATCGCAATGAGAACCAGGGCAGGTACCGGCAAATCGGATACGGACATTGAACTTTCCTCACTTGGAACCTGCCCTCTACGAATCGGGCAGACAGTATTCCGCACAAGCTTCAGTCGGAAAATAAATCAACTTCCGTCACCGCCGAACTGGAGTGAGCAGCAGGCTCTTAGCACGGATTGTACTCCCGTGTGCTCTTCATGCGCGGGTTTGCGACGGCTCAGCCGGCTCCACGCGTAACAGGTACTGGTCATGTCCCACCACCCGCAACCGCGCGCCCGCTGCCACCGGTACGCTGGCCACCGCGCGCCAGATTTCACCCTCCACCAGCACGTGACCCTCAGGATTCAGAGGCTCCATAGCCGAGGCAGGATTGCCGACCATCGCGTCGACGCCCAATAGAGACTTCCTGCGCCGGGCACGCACCGCGAGGCGCACCAGGAATACGGTGATTCCTCCAAACCCAGCACTCACCGCGATCGCCACCCACGGGCTCACGTCCATCTGCGGCACCGGCGCGTCTACCAGCGTCAACGTGCCAAACGTCAGGCAAATGATTCCGGCAATCGCCAGTGCGCCATGGCCGCCAAACTTGGCCTCCAGTGCTAAAAGCACCATCGCTGCCACCAGCAGCAGAATCGCCGTGTAGCGAATGGGCAGCAGGTCCAACCCAAAGACGCCGAGCAACACCATGAGTGTGCCCAGGGTCCCCGGGACAATCGTCCCCGGCGCATTGAACTCGAGGTAAATGAGCAGCGCTCCAGCCACCAGCAGTAGGAGCGCAATGTTCGGATTCACCAGCCAGCTCAGCATGTTCTCGCGAAGAGTGGGCTTTACCAACTCAATCCGAGCCCCCGCAAGGTGCAACGTAACTTTCGATCCGTCCATCCGCGTGATCTCGCGCCCGTCCAGCTTTGCCAGCAGGTCGGCATCGCTTGTGGCGATCACATCGATCAGGTGTTGCGTCAACGCCTCTTCCGCGGTATAGGAGTGGGACGATTGAACGGCAGCCGCCGCAGCCTCCGCATTGCGGCCGCGCTGGGTCACATACGAACGCAGAAACGCCTGCGCGTCATTTACGATCTTCTCGTTCATCGTTTCGTCGGGTTTGCCGAACTCGAATACGGGATGCGCCGCCCCCGCTTCAGTCCCGGGCGCCATCGCCGCCACGTCAGCCGCTTCGAGCATGAAGAAACCCGCCGACCCGGCGCGCGCCCCCGAAGGCCCCACATACACGATCACCGGAACCCGCGACTGGAGAATCTTGCCTGTCATGGCGCGCATCGATTCCATCAGCCCGCCGGGCGTATCCATCTCCACCAGCAAAGCAGCCGAGCCGTCGGAGTTCGCCAGCGCGATGGCTCGCTCCAATTCGCCCGCACTCACCGGCTGAATGGTGTCGTCCAGCGCGAACTTATCCACCCGCCGCTGCTCGGTCGCCGCCAGTGCGGCCGATCCAAAGACAAGCCCGATTGCTGCAACCAGGCTCACCACGATTCGGAACTTGAACCCGCTCACTTGCTGAAGCATGGCTTGCTCCCACGTGCCTTCCACGGTCTTGCGAATTTCTCCGCCACTGAACTCGAGTACCCATTCTTGCGGCACTCTTTCTCCGCAAGCTTTGGGAAACCTCAATTTTCTTTTCCCTGCCCTGTCTTCGCCTCGATTTTCTGCCTCAACTCCTGCGCCGCTCGGCTTCCGGGATCGAGTCGAAGCGCCTCTCCGGCTTCCTTGCCGGCTTCGTCCAGGTGATTGGCCGCAAGATCGATCCGGCCCAGCACCAGGTCTGCGTCCGCTGAAGGCTGGAGTGACAGGGCCGCCTGGGCTTCCTTGCGTGCACCCACGATGTCCCCGGTCTGCTCACGTACCTGGGCCAGTCCGGCGTGGGCCTCCGCCAGCTTCGCATCGGCCGCCACCGCCGATTGATAGAGCCGCTCCGACTCGAGCAGCAGTCCGCGATCCAGGTAATCCTTCGCCTGATCGGCGAGTTTGAGCGCTCGTTGGTGCGCAGAGAGTGTCGCCAGCCGCGACACCTCCATCTGGTCCATCACCACCGCTGCCTGTCGGAAAGCCACCACATCGAAGGTCCGTACGATCCGTTCCAGCGGATCAGCCTTGGCTTCCTCTGAGTCGTTTCCCGTGCTCGTCGCCACGCTTGACGGCCCCCAGGCCTTCTCCAGATCCTGCGCCTCACTGTCATTCGGCCGCAGTTTCAAACACTGGGCCAACTCAGCCATTGCTTCGCCCGTCTGCCCTTGGCGCTTGAGACTCACCGCGAGGTTAAAGTGATAATCCGCAGCATTCGGGTCGGCCGCCACCGCCTTGCGAAATAGCGCACTGCCGTCGTGCCCCTGGCGGCTGATGGCCACCCCCTCGTTGTTCAACACTTCTGCCAATGGCAATTCGCGCGCTACCCCGGTGAATGCCTCCTCAGCCTGCAGGTAGCTCCCTGAGAACAGCAGTGAGAGTCCGCGATAGAAGCCGGCCTCAAGCTCGTTCGGATCGTTGCGGCCCACCTTGGCAAAAGCATCCGCCGCCTGCTCGTATTGCTGCCCGCTGTAGTCCTCGCGGCCCAGCGCCATCCACGCCTGTCCGAAGTCAGGGCTTATCTTCACCGCCTGCTGCAGGTGACGCAAACGCTCCGCCTGGTCAGGCTCCGTGATGCCGCGAATATACTGCTCGAAAGCATCCAGGCGCAGCCCCTTGCCCGCCGCTACAAACGTCTCTTCGGCTACATAGAATCCGGGATCCATCTGGCGCGTCAGCATCCAGGCCAGCGAGTCGAAAACGTCGATCATGTTGCGCATCTCGCCCCGGGCCGTCACCGGCGCGCTCATGTGCAAATGCGGCACGTCGACCACCTGCGCCTCGGCCACGATCTGGGTTCCGTCCGTCTCGAAGCTTCCCACCACAATCGAATCGGCATCCAGCGTCTGCGCCAGTTTCAGAGCACTGGCTCGCGAAGGCTGAAAACCCTCCGGCAATCCAAGGTGGTCCAGCGCATAGAGCCGGTCTTCGCGGCTCATCGGCGCAAATCCTGCCGAAGCAAAACGGCTGCTCAGAATCTCGGGCGCCGCTTCGCGAATCCACTCCAGGCTTGGTTGCCCGCTATGGTTGTCGAAAGGAAGTACCAGCAGAATCCGACCATGCCCCGCGAGCCGATCCTGTCCGCCGCAGCAGACTGGCCGCGTGCAGAGGACGAAAAAACCAGAACCAATGCCAACGCAGCGAGCCACGCTCTGTGCCTGCGAACTGAAAACAATAGAATCACGACAAGCTGATTATAGGTTGTGCGCCGCATGAACGGGTGCCCGCACGTTCTTCCCGCCGGCTCTACCGCAAAGCATCCGGAAGATCCAGCGAAGCTTCGAACTGCCGGTTGAATCGCAGCAGCGCAATCCACATCTCGTGGTCCTCACCTTCCCAGATCACTTTGCCGCCCAACTTGTTAGCGATAACCTCAGGAGGGAGATCGTGGTGAAGGCCAAAGTAGCGCTCGTCCAATGCCTCGCTCTTAGGTCCCAGGCTCATCGGCAGCGATGGCGGGTCGTACTTGGTCGAAAAAACCAGCGCAGCCGAATACTTCCCCGGCTCCTCGGCGGCGCGGTCAATCTGGGACACCGTAAAATCCTCGAGTTTGTAGACCTCGTACGGCTCTTTCACATACCCCAGTTCGGGCTTGGTCAGCTCGTCGGTCATGGGCCACGCCGTAAGCACTATGGCGCCCCGATAGTGCTTGTTCAGTTGCGTAATGCCAGCCACATGCATCCGGATCACGCGTGCGTACTCCAGGTTATCTTCGGGGGCAAAACGATAAGGCGGATTGATGAACAGACCCACCACAAACGCCGCCGCCGAAAACGCAGCGACCGCTGTGCCAGTACGGCACCCTCCGGTAAAACGTTGAAACCGCCACCAGCAGCACCAGGGGATACATGGGCAGCAGATAGCGCGTCAGCAGCGCTCCGCCCAGCACGCTGAACAGAATCGCGTTGACCAGCAGCAGAATGAGGATTCGCCACAGGATTGCCGAACTGATTGCGGGCCGTTCGTGTCCTTCCGCGTCGGCTCGTGGATTCAGCATAAGGGCCGCACATGTCATGAGCACCGGAACAAACATGTTCATGTGCGCCGTCAGGTGCAGGATCCGATAGCCGAAAGCCACCAGGATCCGCAACGGCGTCAATGTGTTTTCTGCGTTGTAGCGAAAGTACGCCGGATTACCGAAAAAGTACCCCGTCTTTGAATAGTGCCACCAGAACCAACCGGCCAGCGGCGCCACAGAGCTTGACAGCCACGCGCTCTCCCGCCACAGTCGATATCGCACCGGCGGCCGCGTACGAAAACCCTCGACGCACCAAATCGCTACCAGGGTCAGCGGAACCGCAATGGCCGTCTCCTTGCATAGTGCCGCCGCCATGAACCACAGCGCTGCCGCCCACGGCTTGCGGTCGCGGTCGGGCAGCGCATAAACCAGCCCCCACAGCGTGCATGCCGCTGCAAAAATGTCAGCTTGCGCCAGGGTGCTCTGCACAAACCAGATGGGATAGAGTCCCGTGAGAACCACGGTCCAGAAAGCGACCAGCGGCGAACCAGAAACGCGCTGTGCCAGCCGCCAAACTGCGAGCAGGCCCAGCGCCGCCACCAGCAGTACAGCCTCGCGCGTAACTTCGGGGGAATAGCCCGAAAACTTCCACCACAGGGCCAAGTAAAGGCTCGGCAGCGGCGGATGCGCATTGCTCAACGTGGTGATGGGAATCAAACTGCCGGTGCGGAAAAAATCCCACGCCGCTGGAATGTAGTAGCCCGCCTCGTCCCAAAAATACGGCAACCCAAGCAGCGTGAAATGAGTCACATAAAGCGCCACGAAAATCACTGGATAGATCATCCACGCGGGAAAGGGCCGGTCCAGCCGCGGCTCAAAGAACGGCAGCAAACGCGGGCGCTTGCTCATGGATGGGGACGGACGCACTTGCTAGTTCACCGGTCCCTGCGGAAAATTATGACTCTGCGGCTCCAGGTTCAGCGTGCCAAAGGCCTGCTCATATTGGGAAATGTTCTGCCCCAGCACATTCCAAAGGGCTTTGGCCTGCTGCGGGCTCAAGAAGATCGCCTGGTGATTGCGAATTGTCACCTGTTCGGGACTTTCGCTCGACGCGAGACCGAAGACAAGTTGGAAATCCCATACGCTGACACGCACCTGCACGCTGTTGGCGTAGGTTTCCCGGTAGTCGGGGGTTTGGGCAAGGTTCAATTGGGGCTGTGCCGGAGTCTGACTCATGGTTCCACCAGATTACTCCGGTCAGACCCATCTGCGGGAGCCGTGCAAACTTCAATCGCCTCACCTCAGAAGAGATACGCGAAACCGGAAACTCAACGGGGCACCGCCGAGCGCGCCGTACGCCACAGCCTGAAATCCCGATGCACACGTAAGGCCATTCCTCCAGGGCGCCTCGATAACTTACCTGCGCAGAATCTCTTGCCAGTCTCCCAACGCTGTGTAACCCTTCGGCTTATGCATTCCCTGCTGCCAAGGGCAACCTCGCCGGCCACCGCGCGTCTCAATGGGTTGTTCCTCCTCATGGTTCTGCTGGCTCCGTTTTGTCAGGCCCAGGTTTCTGCTGCTCCCAAAGGCGCATCCGCCAGTTTCAGCCTGGATACCGACCGCCTGCAGATAGCCACACTTGACGGCCAATGGCGGTTCCACGCCGGCGACGATCCGCGCTGGGCGGATCCCAACTTTGACGACTCCTCCTGGACTCTCGTTCGCTCAGACAAGAGTTGGCCCGAACAGGATTTGCCGGTTGCATCCGGCTCCTATTGGTACCGGGTCCGGGTGTATGTGCCTGCCGACGCCGGCCCCCTTTCGCTCTATTGCCCCGCCCTTCATTTCAGCTACCAGGTCTTCGCCGACGGGCGCCTCCTCGGCGGAGTGGGCGCAATGCCTCCTCATCCTCATCCCACCGGCGTCGTTGCCAGGGTTTTCGCCGTATCCACCACGACCTCTGCGCAAGCGCGCACCGTGCTCATCGCCATTCGCGGGTGGCGATGGCCTGTCTGGAGCCAGATCTACCTCTACGGTCTTGAGCCCGGAATCCACATCGGCCAAACCCAAGCCATCCAGCAGACTGCGTTGCTCAATACACGCGAGCTTTCCTGGAACTCGGTCAGTACGATCTTCGGGACCCTGCTCGAATTCCTCGCGGGCCTCGCCGCCTTTGCCGTCTTCAGAGTTCGCCGTTACGAAAAAGAATACTTCTGGTTCGGCGTTGCCATGTTGATCTCCGGGATCAACGACAGCATTTCCACTTATCGCGTATTCCACTCCACCGATGTCGCCCAGTTCGTCGTCCTTGCGAACTGCCTTACCTTTGCATCGTACTTTGCATTCATCGCCTTCTACCGCCATCTTTTCGCAAGCAGGCGCGACTGGCTCTACTGGTCTGCAATTGTGTGTATGACCGCAGGTCTGCTCTTGAATTCGGTGGTGGTCGCACCGCTCATCATCTCTTCCAACTGGCCGGTGCTCAATCTCAGCCTGTGGACGGGTTCATCGATGCTGCTCATGGCCCCGTTTGTCGCGTGGGTTTTAATTCTGCTCTTTCGCAAGGCCAGACAAGGACGCATCGACGCGCTCTTGCTGTTAGTGTCAAACCTTCTCGGCAACTCCAGCGTGTTCGTCACGTTCATGGTTTTCACCGCCAAGCCCGTATTCGGCTGGAACATCGGCCCAATGGACTGGTACTACCGCACCGCGCAATGGCCCTTTCCGTTTTCCATCACCGACATGAGCAATGTCCTTCTGATCTTCACCATGCTGGCCGTGCTCATTCAGCGCTTCACCCGCACCAGCCTCCAGGAGGAAGATCACAAGCGCGAACTTGAAGCCGCTCGTGTGGTCCAGCAGGTCCTCATCCCCGATGAAATTCCGCCCATTCCCGGATTCTCCATTGCCACCGTCTACAAACCTGCGGGGCAGGTGGGAGGCGACTTTTTTCAGATTATCCCGATCGCAACAGGTGGCGCACTGGTGGTCATCGGAGACGTAAGCGGCAAAGGCATGCCCGCTGCCATGACCGTCTCGCTTTTGGTCGGAACGGTGCGCACGCTCGCCCACTACACCCAGAGTCCAGGCGAGATTCTCGCGTCGATGAATCAGCGGATGATGGTCCGCAGCGGAGGTGGATTCACCACCTGCCTGGTTCTTCGCGTTGACACGGACGGAACGCTGACCTTAGCCAATGCCGGCCACCTGGCTCCGTATTGCAATGGGAAAGAGCTGCCTCTCGAAAATGGCCTGCCCCTCGGCCTCGCCGCCGGGACCCTTTACACCGAATCTTCATTTCACTTCGGCGCAAATACGCAATTAACCCTGGTGACAGATGGGGTCGTCGAAGCCCGCGGCAACGATGGCGAACTGTATGGATTCGACCGGGCCGCAACGATCAGTGTTCAATCTGCTGAATTTATCGCCCGCGCCGCGCAGGAGTGGGGCCAGGACGACGACATCACCGTACTGACCCTCACCCGGATGGCGCTTGGCGAGCAGTCCGCGAAAGTCCAGACCGCGCCCGCGTTCGCGTCGAGCTGAGCCATCAAACTGAGTGGAACCCATCGGTCGATTTGACGAGAAGTTTTGGTGCGAAAGGAGGGACTCGAACCCTCATGGGTTACCCCGCCAGATCCTAAGTTCACCGCCAACACAGAATCAACAACTTAGCCACGCTTGCTCAGAATTGTTTTCGCCTGTATACGTCGGGGCTTCCGCTTGCGCATTCTGTCCAGATACAAGCGAGTCTAAGCCGCCACTAGGCACAAAATTGGGCACACTCGAAAGGATGAAATCTGTGTCACCATTCCGGCTTCAGCGGTGGCCGAACGTGCTCCTCATTGGCAGTCGGTGCCGTGGCCTTCCATCCCGGCTGTGAAACAATCCACTCCGCTTCCTGAATCTTCATTCCTGGCGGGAGATTGCTGAACCGGATGAGTGATCCATCGGCCCCCTCTATCCAAGTGCCGATGTGTATTCCGCCATCACCACGGGGACGGAGGATCGAACAAACGATATCAATTCGCCTCCGCTCCGAAAACCTGCGCTCCAGCAAGGCCCTAGCCGCTGCCCGGGACTGGGGGGAGCCTAGAAGGTTGACCTTGCCCCCGCAAAACGTATCCCATAGCAAGCTGTTCTAATGCGAAAGGGTAGCGAAGATGACGAAGTCGAAGCGGGGACGTTACACGCTTGAGTTCAAGCAAGAGGCAGTGCGGCTTGTAGAGTCGGGCCAGAGCCAGGCGGCAGTAGCACGGAGCCTGGGAGTGGTTGAGCAGACCTTGGGCAACTGGGTCAGGGAGCATCGAGCAGGCACGTTGAAGGGCGCCAGCAGCAAGCCGCAGGTGAGCGCTGAGCAGATGGAGAATAGTCGTCTTCGTGCAGAGTTGGCGCGTGTGACGATGGAGCGCGACATCCTGGGAAAAGCCACGGCGTACTTTGCGAAGTGCCAGAAATGAAGTACGCCTTTATTCAACGCAACAAGCTTGTCTGGCCTATCTGTGTGCAGTGCCGGGTGCTGCTGGTGAGCGTCTCTGGCTACCATGAACACCAGGCACGTCGCGTGGATATTGCCCAGCGCCGCCACCTCAGCGACGAAGCACTCTTGGTTCACATCAGCGCCGTCTATGCGGAGAATCGCGGAGCTTATGGGTGGCCGCGCATCTGGCGGCAACTGCGGGCACAGGGCGTTCGTGTGGGCAAACTGCGGGTGCAACGGCTGATGCAGAAGCACGGCATTCAGGCCCGCGGCAAGCGGCGCTTCCGCGTTGTCACCACCGACAGCAAGCACGATCTTCCGATTGCGCCGAACGTGCTTGATCGCAAGTTCATCGTGGCCGCGCCCAACCAGGCGTGGGTGGGTGATTTCACGTATATCGCGACCGATGAGGGCTGGTTGTTTCTGGCCGTAGTCATCGACCTATTCAGCCGCAAAGTGGTGGGCTGGTCGATGCGGCCAGACATGCAACGCAACCTGGTGCTCGATGCTCTGGAGATGGCTTGGCTCGGGCGCAACCCAGGTAAGGAGGCGGGTCTGATCTTCCACAGCGATCGCGGCAGCCAATACGCCAGCGACGATTTCACTGGGGTGCTACAAGGGCATGGCATTACGCCGTCGATGAGCCGCAAGGGCAACTGCTGGGACAACGCCTGCTCAGAGACTTTGTTCGGTTCACTGAAGGTGGAGCGCCTGCATGGCCGGCGTTTCCAAACTATCCGCGAGGCCAAGGATGAAACCATCGCTTGGTTACTCTGGTATAACCGAACACGAATGCACTCGACGCTGAACTACGTCAGCCCGATGCAATTCGAGCAAGACTGGATGGATGCTACGGTGAAGATCGCCGCATGAGTTTTCGAGGCGATCGCGGCAGGCGGTGGAAATGACGGTCTGTGGAAAGCATGGGAAAACGATAAGACTGTTTTCCCACCCTTCCCCCAGCCCTTGGAAATCGCTGCGGCGATTCCCACATTCCCACCGCCACGACTACGACGAGGATGAACTCTATCCTCACAACCCGGCCGGCTAAGAGATACGCATTCTGAGGGCAAGGTCAGGTACTGCCCCGGCCTTGCCTCTGCTCCAGCCGTTCCTGCGCCCTTCTCATGCGCTCTGACAGGCATGCTTGCCCCCTTTCACTGCTGGATCCCGGGCCGCCTTCGCCCGCCGCGAGTAAAGCGGGTAACTCCCCGACCTCATTTCGATCTATCGCCGCTCTGAGCCGACCCGCCAGCCCGCCAAGGTTCACCGACTTTCCATCGACGACGGAGACAACCTGAAAGCATAGTCCGCCGTCGTCGCTCGCTTCCCGTGCCGCCAGCATGGCTCTGGCCGCCGCTCTGGACAGCGGAGAGCCGATAGGGAAGCATCCGGGCCTAGAACCCGAATCTGTTGCGCCTAGCCGTTGCTGCGGGCCTTTGTTTGCCATAGAGCGGGCTTCTGTGACTGTCACCCGCTGTTTCGGGTAACGAACATACAGACATTTTAGAGCGATTCGCGTTCCGCGATGCGGCGGTTCGCCTACATCCTCCCGACGTCTTATGACCAAGAGCTTTGTCGTGTTCGGTCCAATACCCCGAGTCATGGGAGCAAACTCTTGAGGACCAGCCAAAATCCCGCAAGAATACACAGTATCAATGCAATTGCGCCGATCATTCCGCCTGTTCTGGTCGGTATCCAGTCGTGCTTCCCGTCCTTGTGCCTAAACGCAGAGACGATTGAATAAATTCCAAACAGCACAAAAATCGCCATCGCAGCATAGGCAAGTAACATCGTTTATTCCGCCTCTTCTTCCTCTCCATCGGTAAGCGTCATTGGGTCTATTCCGGTCGCTGCGATGTATTTCTGTCGAAACTCTTGATAAGCCGAATCATTCTCAAGAAGCTGCATGAGCCGCTTGCGCTGCAATTTGAAAAACGCTTCAAACGCGAAGAGGTTTGTTAGCCGCTCGTATGCATCCTCTGGCGTTAGCAGTTTCTGTCGCTCTAGCCTTAGGTATTCGCCTACCTCGCGCCGTATCTGAGAACCTACACTCAGCAAATCGAGCATCGGAAGATGTTGCGCGGGCGGATCGCAGCGCAAATATCCAATCTGTTTCTTGCTTCCGATAATTTTCAGCGCCTCTCTTCGTATTCCAGTCTCTCCCTCAGCGGAGAATTCGCCCGCTAGTAGGTCGGCCATCTGAAGAGCCGCAATTTCTTGGTCTTTACCTGGGGTACATGTACCCGCATGACGCATGTAATCGTTAAGAAAGGGGTCTCTCTTATTCGCGTTGAGGTTCTGGATGTTAGCCTCTAGCGCAGAGTGCTCGTCGAAAATAAAGTCAACCATCTCGCCGTCTGGTTGCGGCTCCATCCACTGAATGGTCATCTTTGTTGCTGTGATAAACCCCCAATCGTAGACTCTGGCCGCCTGCTGTGCATATTTTCTAGCGTTCTTGTCGATATCACCCAGCACATGAGGAACAATCGCGCAGAGGCCCTGCAAGTCAAAGCCAGCGATTACAGCGGCTAGATCGAGCATTTTCTTGTCGGCTTGCTCTCGATTGAACTGCCAGAACTGGCCGCCTAGACTCTGGCATTCGTAGTGTTTGAAATATTCGATCCTTGGATGCTGATGGAGACAGTCATCCCATGCGTCGGCAACCTCCAGCCATTCATCCACATGACCTACAAAGCCGCCCATCACCAATACTTTGTTTCGGCTTCGGTCGTTTCCGCTCTCGTCAAAGAAGGCTCTAAACACGACTACTAACCTCCGCAATCTCCTTGCGCCGTTTAGAGGTCCACAATTAGCCGTTGTTGCCTGTCACTCTCGGTTGTGTCCACCCTAGCCTAAACCACTCCGGCAGCGCACCGGTCTGCGCATAGGCCTCAAGCTCCTGAGTGCTCATCCGGTCGAAAAGTTCATTCAGGGAGACAGTCTCCGTTCTGTCGATCCATTCACCAGCGGAATTGATTTTCGCGTATGCCCCGATTGCCGCTACGACTGCGCTCGCGGTCACGTGTACGCTGTCTGCCCGTTCAATGATTCGCTCCAATGCCGCCCGGACGTTCTTCTGGCGCTTCGGTAACAAACCTAGTGCGTGTGCGTGGCGGTAAACGCTGGACCGATCTGCAAGTCCGAATTCTTCGGCAATGGCCGCGGGGCTTCGCCAGCCGATGAAGGCGGCCTCAATCTCTTCCCGCCGCTCGTGGGCACAGACCGAGCAATTCCGGCTGTGTCGTCCAAGGTTCACTGTAGCATCGGCGTTGCGGCGTTGGCTCATTTCACAATTGTGGTCCGACATAGGTTCGCTTGCAACAGGTCTCACAGACCATTGCATGAAGAGATCAGAGTAAAATTGCGCGAAATGGCAGCATGGGGGATGCTAATGCGCATAAAGAGCCTGGCAAAGGGAATCGCAAGAGGTTACTCTGCAATCGATCGAACAGTGTTCAAAAGAGAGGCTCGATCATTTCGCGAAAAGGTTGAGTCTGGTTGCGTTTTAACGGTTCTGGCGTGGCTTTTTATTTTCCTTCCAATCGTCTTTGTAGTCGTCACAATCAGCGATTCTTGGGAAAGTTACAGATTCAATCATCTCTCAGCAGCCCAACACTTGGCACTGGCAAAGGTAGAGTGTGGAAATGGCAGCCGATGCCTCAATACGTCCGAAGCCGCCCATCATCTTTCGAGGGTTCCAACCTCTGCTCCCGAGTACGGCGAAGCGGTGAAACTTCAGGCCGCTATAGACCAGCAAGTGGCGAATGAGCGCGAAACCTCGATTCAGGAGAAAGAAAAATCAAGAATGGCGTCTTGGAATAACGCACAGGCGAATTTCAACGGTCAGGCAAAAGACGGCTTTCTCTGTGCAACTTCAACAGACCACGAGACAATCGTCTCATTCGATAACGGAATGTTTTGGTGGAGAGACGATGGACGCTGCGAACAGCGGATGCAGAAGAGGAGGGATGAAGAAGCGCAGCTCAAGAGTTACTGGCCCACAACGGTTCGGGTGAACACAGACATGGACACCTTCTGGCTTCCCGACGAAGAGCGGAATTGCCAAACTTACCCCGACACGGAAGGAAAGGTTGCAACCGTGCTTTGTGACTCAAAGGCACACGCGAATCACAATATCCCTGTGAAGTTTTGGGGCGGTGTTGATCGAAACACCGTTTCCGATTGGAATTGCCGTCGAGAAAAGGATCTTTTGGCTGATGAATTTGTTTGCCGTGCGATTGACTAAATGAATGAGGCGAGACAATGAATCTAAGGGAAGGAACACGGCGGCTTGCCCTGCTCCTGGGGGTCGTTGGGGCAATTGCGGGCGCATTTGCTTCATACGTAGAATTCCAGACCATTTTGGCGCAACGGGCGCGCCACAACAGATTTGAGCAATTGGCGTATTCGGATGTCGTCCAGCAGGCTCGTAAGCGGATTGATCTTTCTGAATCGGGACCGTCGCAGAATCCTACTCCATCCAAGTTCGATTGGAGCGCGGTAAGAATTTGCCCGCTTGATAGTGTCGATCTCTCTGGCTGCTATACACAAGTGAACAATGGGGGCATAAAGACGATTCATTGGAGCAAAGCTCTGGAAGTTGAATCAGTCGAAACGCAGGACGGCCAGACCCTCTATCCAACACCGGCCCTGTCCGCATGGCGATACCCCTTGATTGCGCTCTTTCCCGTCCTGGGCTTTTTCGTCCCGTGGGGCGCGGTACGCGCAATTGGATGGGTCGGAGCGGGTTTCGTGGGCAGTTCAAAGTGACTGCGATTGATGGGGATTAAAGCTCCGCTCAACGCGGACGCTGCGGCCTGCGGGCCTTGCGGGGGCAAGGGGGGGCTTCGCGGGCCCGAAGAACAAAATCCGAATAACCAGCACCTAAATCAAAACCTAGTTGGAAGAACCTAGCCGGATCAGCAAAGTTTGCGAGGGGGTTCAGCAAAAAGGCGCAATCGGGTCCAGCAAAGTTTGCTACGGTTCCCTTGACCGTTTTGCATGGTTAGCTCTCGGCTTAAGTTTGTTTCTGGGTCTGTCTTCGACCCGAATCCAATTGAACGAATAGACCGAGAGGGTATAGACGTAGCTTTCGCCTTCCGCCCGTGTGCACGAAATCAGGGCGCGTTCCTGAAGTAATTTTCTCGCGTCGCAGATTGTCCGAGGGGCATAGCCGGTATCTGAAGCAAGTGCGCTGTCTGAGGCTTTGAAAGTATTGCCGCTGTTGCGATTCGCATGTTCGCACAGCGCTAGGAATAGAACAATCGCCGGATGGCCGAGACTTGCGGCCGTACCGCTGCCAAAGAACATGCGGGGAATCATCGAGAATCTCCCGACGTGCACGCCGTCCTGGCCCTTCCCTTCGCTTTTCCCGGAAGGGGGCGAAGAGTCTTGCCAGGCCATTAGCTGCGCTCCCGCTCCTGTGTCCGCGCCGCTGGAGACTTGCCGCCGTCTTCGATCACACGTTGCAGCTCCGATTCGCGGATCATCGTTCTACTGCCTACTTTCGTCCGGCGTAATTTGCCTGAACTCAGCCAAGCGTGAATCGTGTACTTGCTCAATCCGCCCAGCTTGCGGGCCGCTTCCTCAACTGACAGAAGTGCGTCCATGGGATTACCTCCAAGCCCATGCTATGCAAAAAAGGCTAGACAAACCAGATATCCTGTCGCACTATTCTATACATGCCTACGGCTAAAAGACGCGACAGAAACAAAGGCCATCAATTCCAAGGAGAATCAGATGCGCAGATGATCCTTGAATTGCTCAATGGAACTCCTGTTCCTGGCCAGGAGAGGCTTGCTGCGAACGGAAGATCGCGATTCCTTCAGTTAGTCGGGGAGATTGGTAAATTGCTTGGAATGGTCGGCCCAAAGTGGGATGGCATTCTCACGGATCAAATCTCAGACCAGTTTCAAATGGTGAACTTGAAGTTAACCAAGTATCCCTGCTTTACGATTTTTTATCCGACAAAGACGAACGATGTTCAACGAGATGATGGCCGGCTCTGGGAAACTGGCGAGGCGATGTGGGGGACGCGCCCGATTCCCGAGTCCCAAGCAGTACATGCCGCCTTAAGACTTGCGAATCAAAATCTCCTGGATCGTATAAAAGCTTGTGAATGCGGGAACTGGTATTTTGCCCGCTTCACCCACCAGAAGTTCTGCACTCCACACTGCCGAATTGAGTTTTCGGAATCTTCAGAAGCACGAAAAGAGCAGAAGCGCCTGAGAGCGCGCGAGAACTATCTGTACAAGAAAGCCCATCCGAAACACGCAAGAGGGAGGAAATAGCAATGTCAATTTTCAAACGTGGCAACATCTACTGGTACAAGTTTATGTGGAACGGCGAAATGATTCGCGAGTCCACCAGGCAAGGAAACGACAAGAAGGCCCGGAACATCGAATCGGCACACCGCACCGCGCTCGCTAACGGGCTGGTGGGAATCCGCGAAAAGAAGGCCGTTCCTGCCCTTGCCGACTTCCTCAAAAACGATTTCGTTCCATTTGTCGAAGCCAAGCATACGGACAAGCCCGCGACCGCTGAATACTACACGGACGGGGCAAGCATGGTGAGCAAGTGCGATTTTGCGTCACTGCCCTTAGATAAGATCAGCGACCAACACGCGCAACAGTTCGCAGCCAAGTATGCGAGCCTTTCCGCTTCCCGAATCAACTGCGGCCTTCGCAGCCTTCGGCGGGCTCTCAATCTCGCATTCGAGTGGGGCAAGCTCGAACGGCCCGTAAAGATCACTCTCGCGAAGGGTGAGAAGCAAAGGAACCGCGTTCTAACCGGTCCGGAGTGGGACCGCTATATCGCCCATTGCCCCGCCCCGTGGCGAGACGCTGCAATGCTCGTCCGTGGCACAGGGATGCGCCCTGGCGAAGCATTCGCACTCCGCTGGGAGAACATCCATCTGAACGGCACAGGCGGGCTGATACAGGTCACGGATGGCAAAACAAAGGCTGCCCGGCGAATGCTGCCAATGGTCCCCGCCGTCTACGCCGCATTGAAATCGAGATGGGAAGAGGCGGGCAAACCGGAAGAGGGTTGGCTGTTCCCGACCGGATCACGCGAAGGCCATCTGAACAAAGACACAGCCAAGGACCAGCACAAAAAGGCAATCGAGCGAGCGAATGCTGCGGCAAAGGCGGACGGAGCAAAGGAAATCTCCTTCTTCCAGCCGTACATCCTCCGCCATACGGCCCTAACGCAGCTCGCCAATTCCGGCTGTGACGTGTTCACGCTGGCGCGAATCGCGGGCCACTCTTCGATCACCATCACACAGCGGTACGTCCATCCGCAAGCAGATGCAATCGAACGGGCGTTTACAAAGGTCCAACAAACCGCGCTGCAGGAACCACCAAAACTGCATCCGGGTGTTGCGTGTGATGAGCCATCGGAATTGGTTTCATAGGGTCACTCAGGAGGAAGAAATTCGGGAACTGGCGGCGCTTCAATTATTTTCGGCTCTTCTTGATGGACTTCTTCACCCTTGCCAACGGTCAAGAACAGAGGCTTACAGAGGATCTCCCGGACAATGAAGTCCGTCAATAAACGGTCTGTTGGTGCGGTCCGCACAAGTATCGCTGTATCCGACGTCATTGAGATGACGTGATCCCCGATCTCAAGATAACCTGCATCGCATGCCATTATTGCCGCTTGGACGCAAAGGCTCATGCTCCCACCGAAGATGCTGAGCGCGTTTCCGATGAGGGTGAGGTCTTGACCCAATATGCCGTGATGGCGATAGTGTGCGGATATCGGGTTGAATGGGAGATGGGCGCGAATCAGAGGGACGCCATTCTCCTCAAGCAGAGAACGGACTTCCGGGGCGATTTCAACCACTCGGCCACCTTTGAACCGTTGCCCGTTCGGGAATGTCACCGCAATCAGCTTTAGATGTTGGAATGGCGCGCGGGAACGGAATTCCTTGAGCGCAACCTCGGGACCTTCGCCAATTCCGGTGAAAATTACTATGGTATCAATCCCCCGTGAAACTGCTGCCTCAAAAGCGATCCGCACACACGCGTGGAGATTCGCCTTTCCCTCTTCCGGGAAGTATTCGATAATTGCGCTCAAAGGCTCTGTCACGGGATCACCTTGAATTTCAAAATGGTGTCGAAGTCGCACCGGGTTTCCCGATGTTTCAAAACCGCCCGCATGAAATCGAATGGATCCATGTCAGCTATAGTCAGACCGATGACTTGACTTTGTGCTATATGGGGCAATTCCCCATGAAAGTGAAGATGAGGGCCATTCTTATCAATGTCGATCCGAATGTCTGCGGGGTAGTTTGTCTTGTCCCGCGCCGGGAATCCGCCCTTCCGGAAATTTGGCCCTGTGGGCCCGTAGTGAAACGAGAAATGCGAGCGGACCCCCTCTTTTGCAACAGGTGAAGGGAACCACCGCTCATACAAGTATGCATGCTTCCCATCGGGGAAGAAGACCGCCCAGTCCATATTCCAGGGCGGAAAGTCGGGCAAGATTGTTATATTGTGAAGCGGTCCAATCTCTCGATGACCCGGCTCGAAAATGAATGAAGCATGTTCTGCAGTGAGCCGGGCAACATAATTGGGATAGCGCATTCTTACGCTGCTAAACAGTCCATCAGGTCAATAACGCTATCGCAATTGCTCAATTCTCGACCTGACCGAGAATACCGGTTCCCGCCTCCGAGTTCTTGAAGTACTCGGAGTTGCTCAGCCCGATAGAACCACTCCACCGCCTCGTCTTCGTCCATCTCAGGAACTCGTCCACTCACGGCCAGAAACTCCGTCGTAGTCATGTGATTACGTTCCTCGAATTCCCGAAGTTCGCGTGCGATTTCAATGATCGTCGGTGGTGCAAGCTGCTGAACAGACATTTAATTTCCCCAATTCTGCAAGGTACTACGTTTTCTGCGTATTCCGTGTTCCCTTGCGCACTAGTGCTTGGATGCGGACACCTGTGTTAGGGACGCGGAATGCCAATTCTATCGGCAAAGATCTTTTTCCCGCTATAGAAATTATGCCCTATTGGGCTCATAAAATGAGCAACACTATGTCACCAGTGGATGACCTTGGTGTTAGTGCCTTTATATCAATGGGTTACCCTATCAACATTTCAAGCAAACGAGCGAAACCCGCGCTCATCTACAACGTTCGTGGCAGTTTGATTCGCTTCCGGCCGGTTAGACAAGCAAGCGAAGGTGCCGCTCCTTCGAGGTCCTTTTTTGATCGTTTTAGCCGTTCAAAGCCAACGGGCAACGTAAGCCTCAGATGGGCACAAAATTAGGCACAGCGAAATCCGCGCTCTACTGGTCGCAGCCGTAAGTTATTGGTGCGAAAGGGGGGACTCGAACCCCCATGGGTTACCCCGCCAGATCCTAAGTCTGGTGCGTCTGGTCCGAATCTTCTTCAGATTCAACAGTATGTAGAATCTGAAAAAGTCAAGTGGCACTTTTGATGGCACTTTTGTTCGGAGAAACCTCCGCACTGAACTCCACCACTTCGACGGACTCCCTCGTCCACGAATCGATTCTAAACTCTGAATGCCTCGCTCAGCCTAGATGACTTCACGTTGACGAACTTTGGGAATCGCATGCAGAGCTGTTGGCATCGTCATTTGCGAGGGCTCACACCCCGGGACCGGTCTCGCCACAAAAGATGCCATGTTCGCGACGAGTTTAGGATTCGGTGTCTGAATTCATCTCAACAAAGAAGCGGAACCGTCCGCTTCAAACGTCTTTAGTGTTTCAGCACTGCCCAGGCTCAGTTCGCGAATCGCCGAGAGCGAGATGCCGACTTTACGTCCACGTGGAATGTTGACCTCTGCCGTGACAGCGAAAAGGAAGGTCGTAACTTACAGAAAACAAGCGTCACGGATGGCTTCTTTTGGCGCTGTAAGGAACGATCGGGAACCGTTATCGAACCCATATCAAACCCACGACCTCTGCCCTGTAGACCTCTGCCCAAACCTTTGCCTTGGGTCTCAAGCCCAGGTGAGACCTGCGAGCAGAATTGGGCGAAGCGGCAGAGTTGCCGGATTTATTTTAGATGGCGGTGCGCCCTCCATCCACGGCGAGTTTCGCACCGTGAATGAAGCTGGCGCGGTCTGTCGCGAGGAAGACAATTGCTTCTGCAATTTCCTCGGCCGTTGCCGGACGTCCCGCGGGTGCATGGGCGGCTAGCTGTTCAAGACCCTCGCCCATCGCCTCCGTACCCTCCGTCCGCGTGGGTCCTGGACTCACTGCGTTCACGCGGACTCCCTTCGACCCATATTCGGCAGCCCAGGTTTTCGTCAGCAGATTGATTGCGGCCTTGCTTGCACCGTAGAGGCTCATCCCGGGCGCTCCGTAGTCCGCAACCATCGTCGAAAGATTCACGATTGCCCCTTTGCCTCTCTCGGCCATGAGTGGAACAAGCGCCGCGACCAGGAAATATGGCGCCTTCACGTTTGTTGAAAAGACGCGGTCAAACTGCTCTTCCGTCATTTCATGCGTAGGTCCGAAAGGATAGATGCCGGCATTGTTGATAAGAATATCGACATGGCCATTTCCGAGTTCGATCGCTTTCCTGGCCACTTCGCGAGCGCTGTCTGCGCCTAGAAGCTCGGAAGAAATAAAATCCGCTTTGCCTCCAGCGGTCCGAATTTCGTCGACTGCCTTCTTCCCCCGCTCCGCATTTCGCCCCACAACCAAAACGTGAATACCAAGCTGAGCGAGTTTCTTGGCTGTCGCGAGGCCGATTCCACTCGTTCCACCCGTTATAAGCGCTGTCGAATTGTTGTCATCCATCTGCAATCCCCTATGGCCAAGAAGGCCTCAACAGAAGAGTATGACATTGTGATCATCGGCAGCGGCGAAACGCGGCCTGGCTCAGGGCAGTTTGTCGAAGAAGAGATAAATGGCGGCAATCCGGCCGTCCCGGGCGATGATGAAATCCGTTCCGGCGTATGCCGGCGCATCGCCAGGGCGGCCTGCTACCCATGGGACCCGCCCGCCATTGCCCAATTCCTCGGGCTCGGCAATTAGCTGATAGGTGAAGTCGGGATGAGTCGCCCTGATGACTCCTGCGATGCGATCGATCTCGTCGCGGCCACGGTAGGAACCCTTGCTGGGATCATAGAAAACGACATCTTCCGTGTAGATCTCGTCGATCACTGCGCGTCTGCGCTCCGGGTCGCCTTCACCAAAGACGTCCTGAAGGTTCCGCTTCAGCAAAGTCGAAATGCTGTAAGACATATCTGTCTCCTCCTTTGAAACAATTTGGACCATACGGGGACTGCGGCGAACGAGAAACTCGCTTTACGAAATCAGCACCTCACTTAGCCAATTATCTAGCCAATGCGATATTGGCCACCGTCAACGACAATTGCCTGCCCGGTAATAAAGGCCGCATCATCACTCGTTAGAAAGAGAATTGCGCCGGTGACATCCCCAGGTTCTCCCAGCCGCTTGATGGCCTGTTGGCTCCAGGTGTCGCGTTTTTGCTCGTCGGATTGAGGTGAGATTGCAAGTGTGTTCGTGAGACCGGGCAATACTGAGTTCGCAGTAATGCCGTCGCTTGCAACGTCGTTTGCCAAACCTCTCATGAAGCCGATGATTCCCATCTTCGTAGTGATGTAATGACTCATGCCCGATATGGCCAACCCCACCATGTTCGACGAAATTCCGACGAAGCGTCCCCACTTCTTCTTCCTCATCGCTGGTAAGAAATATTTCGCGCTCAAGAAGTGAGAGTCTAAGTTCGTAGCCATCGTCTTTCGCCACGTCGGAAGATCCAGGTCATCGATAGTACGATTCGGAAAATAGCCGGCATTATTCACAACAATGTCCACGTTGCCGAGATCTTGAGCATTGCGGGCTACGGAACGCCAATCCTCTTCCCGCGTCACATCAAGTTGAAGCGCGAACGCCTCGGGGCCAATCTTGCGCACGGTCTCGCGCGGGGGTTCGAGGTCGGTCGCAACTACGCGTGCGCCCCTCCCTGCCAATGCCAGTGCGATCGCCTGGCCGATGCCTTGTCCGGCTCCGGTGACCAAGGCCACGCGCCCCTCGTGTGTTTTTATCGTGCTTTTCATCCTTCCTTCCCTCAACTTTCACGCACCATCTTCCATGTCAACGTTCACCAGAGCAGATTGTCCGATCATAATGTTCGTTTGCACCATATTCTGTAAATAAGGCCTTGGGTAGCGCGCTGAGGTCTGGAGATGTCTAGGTCACACGAAGCACAATCTTGCCATGTGCCGTTTGTTTTGCCGCTCCTAGCCGGCTGGGCGACATCCCATGTACCCCTGGCAGTTTCCCGGCGATATCTTTCCAGGCCTGGGCAGTATCTTGGAGCGCGTACACTCTCGCTACGTCTGGTCGTGTCGTCCCCTGTTCCAGTAGTCGCGCGATTCTTCCGAGCATATCCGCTGACGGCGCAAGCCTCATCATTTCGCCCGACACTCGATACCTCGCGGTTTCTTCCTGCGATACAGGCTGGGTGGCAGAGACGAGACGTCCGCCTTCCTTCAAGACGAGGAACGACCGCTTCTGCGTATCGCCACCGATCAAGTCGAAGACAACATCGACCTTCTCTCGCAGAACCTTCTCGAACTGCTCTTCTCGATAGTTGATAACCCGGCTGGCTCCGATGGACTTGACGTACGCCTCATCGTCACCGCTTGCCGTGGCAATGACAGTGGCACCGGTGTGCGATGCCAATTGCACCGCATAGGCGCCCACAGCTCCGGCACCACCATGGATCAGGATCGTTTGTCCCTTTTCAAGGTGGCCGTGGGTGAAGAGTCCCTCCCACGCAGTTTCGGAGGCCACCGGCACCGATGCCGCCTCCTCAAAGGAGAGGTTCGATGGTTTCTTTACGATGGTCGCTGGCTTGACAGCAAGAAACTCCGCATACGCGCCCAACTCGCTGGTACCGAAGACGGCATCACCTGGGAGATAAGCCGTAACGTCACTGCCAACTTGTTCGACGATTCCCGAAAATTCATGACCAGGTATCCACGGCAGGTCGATCGGGAGTATCTGTCTCAGTGTTCCGGAGGCCTTAACAATATCTATGTGATTGACGGCCGTACTTTTGATCTTCACCAAGACCTCGTTGCGTCCCATCGCCGGCACCGCTACATCGTCGAACACCAACTGCCCACCGAATTCCAACAATCTGATGGCTTTCATGCGAACCCTCCTTTGGGTCTTTTGCCTCACTGCCCATCTGGTCGCGCGTTGAGGCGAGCCCAGTCAGGGAGTTTGGTGAGTGGGCGGCCGAACTCGCGTTCCAAGCCAGCGATGTTGGCGCTGTAGCCGACGTTCTCGAACCAGTCGAGCATCAGCGCCATCTCCTTGCTGTACTGGCGGACCTGTTCGATGGGTGTCTGCGCGAATGCAATCGGCCGACCCAGCGTCTTCGTAAGGATCTCCGCCGACTCTGCCATCGTTCGCACGTCACCGGCAAGGTCGATCTCCCGGCCGTTCAAGGCGGCGGCATCGGTGAACGCGCACGCGCCGAACCAGCCAATATCGTCCACCGCAATCATCTGTAGCTTCGTTGCGGGACCCAGCGCCCAGGCCAGCGTGGAGCCCTGGAGACTGAAGGGCGCCAGCAGGTTCTCCATGAAGAACACGGGACGCAGGATCACATGCGAGGGGAAGCGGAGGCCGCGTACGGTTTCCTCGATGCGCCACTTGTTGTCAAAGTGCGGAACGCCCGTTTGCTTGTGCGCCGATCCGACCGATGTGTAGACGTAGTGTTCGACGCCGGCCTCGCGAGCCAGCGTCGCGAGACGCTTGCCCTGCGCCTCTTCCCGCTCGACGCCCGCCTCCCCGGCATTCTGTACGCCGAAGACCCCCCACGCGCCAGCCAACGCACGACGCAGGGATGCCTCGTCATCGAGATCACCCTTGATGATTTCGATGCCCTGGTGCGCCAGCGCCGCTGCCGGCTCACTGTCCGGCTTGCGCGTCAGACCGCGCAGATTGAACCCGGCGCCCGCGAGCGCCCGCGCAACCGCGCCGCCCTGCTTGCCTGTCACTCCGGTGATGAGAATCGTTCGATTGCTTGTCATGGCTGAAACCTCATTTCTTGGTCATGCGAATCGTGCTGAGTCAGTCAGGCCTGTGCCTGGAAGCGCGCCTGGAATAGAGCGGCAAAGGCCGCCCGAACATGGACGAATACCAGAGCCCAAAGCACCGTGACGAAGAGGGCCAGCGGGAGCCCGCTTGGGGCCATCAGAGCATGAAAGGAGAGGATGTTGACGATAACCGGCGCGAGAATGGCAAGCGCCAGGGGCACGTATCGATTCGCGAGAAGAAGCACCCCACCGATCACCTGAAGCGCGAAAATGAGAGCGAGGTAATGTGAGACAAACAGGGCTCCCATGAACTGTCCCGCGACGCCACTTGGTGGTGGGAGCGGAATGAAGTGCAGGAAACCATTCAGGCCGAACACCAGAAAGATCCCTCCTGCCAGGTATCGGGCAATTGTGGACGCGGTTTTCATAATGGATCTCCTTTGTTGACGATCATTACTATCGACGCCAACTATCTTGACGCCAATACAACTGATGGCATATCCTCTTTGAGGATTCAGGTTATTTATGGCTCAAGGCGCTCAAAGGGCGGACCACGTCTGGCTCGTCATGATCAAAGCGATGCACGCGCTTACCCGCTATGCAGCAGCCGGGATTGAAGGTACGGGACTCGGCAATTCGGATTTCCGGGTGCTCGAAGTGCTACTCCACAAGGGACCATTGCCTGTGAATACGATCGGCCCAATTGTCAATCTGACTCCGGGTTCGATCAGTATTGCGGTTGAGCGCCTCGTTGAAAAAGGCCTGGTCAGCCGGGTCGAAAGCGCCGAAGACCGGCGCGTCGGATGGTTGCACTCACCCCGGCTGGCAAAAACCTGATTGTTGCTGCCTTCCAAAAGCATGCTGCGCAGATGAGACGAGTATTCTCTGAGCTCAGCACAGAGGAACTTCGCGACTTCGAAGTGACGCTCAAGAGAATCGGCAAACGGGCTGCGGGTCTAATGGAGAAAAGTTCAGGCGTGTCTCGGATCGAAGAAGGAGACCAGCAATGAGTAAGCACACCACCATCTCCCCGGAGGTGGCAGCCGATCGCCTCGCGATTCGCGAACTCGTCGAGGCCTATGCGCACTGCGCGGATCGTCGCGATGCGAAAGGTCAGATGTCTCTCTTCACCGCGGACACCCACTTCGTGGTGTATATGAACGCCAAAGATCCGACGCCCTCGCAGGAGCTGCACTCGCGCGAGGCGCTTGCGCCGGTGTTCGCCGAATTGAACAAATACGACGCCACCACGCACTTCGTCGGGCAGAGCACCATCTTCACGCTGACAGACGATCGCGGCACGGGCGAGGCTTACTGCCTGGCGCATCACGTGACGGTCGACAGTGGAAAGCGGCGCTTGATGATCGCCTCGCTCCGCTACCTCGACAGCTTCGTGAAGATCGAATGGCTCCTGGTTCTTTGCCGAGCGCCGGCTGTACGTCGACTGGCTCGAGGAGCGGCCATTGTCGTAACTGTTCGCACCGCGGACCAGACACGTAATCACCCCTGGAAACCGCCCCGCTGTGAGGCGACGGCGTTCACCGTAACGAATCCTCTTAGGACATCCGCGCGGCCACCCACATCTGGACCGGTTAACGCTATGCCGGCATCGCCGCCGGCTCAGCTTTTCTTTGGCACACGTCTCGCCAGCGGCGCCTTCCGCTCTTCAATCACCCGCTTGCGCTCGCCCGGCGGCATCGCAAGCACATCGCGCGTCCGTTTCGGCAGCTTCGCCGTGATGATCGCGTGCGCCGCCTCCATCTCGCGCTGCCACTCCGCCTGGCGAAACACATTCCAGCGCTCGACCTGCACCCATTGCGACCTGGGAAATTCAACAGAAGGCGACACGCCCTCCCGCTCCAGCAACTCGGCGTACCGCTCCGGCCCGGCTGCATACGTGATCACCCCGTTCGTCTCATTCACCGGGTTCATCATCGCGAACAGCTTTCCGCCAATCGATTTATCCGCCGCCCAGAACAGAACGTACGTGCTCCACGCCTCTGTCTCCGCCACATGCGGCAGCTTCAACAGCATCGCGCGCATCCGCTCAGCATCCATAGTCGTTGGGAATCCGACCGCCGATCTCTAACAGCCGATCTTAGATTCCATCTCCCTATTCAGATGATTACTGCCTTTCCACAATGCGTGTGCGGCTGAGCGTCCCGGTTGGAGGTATTGGTGCGTTCTGAGTCCAAGTGGCAGCGACTTAGGCTAGCTTTTTAATGCAAGGAACCGATGCACCATAGACACAGCGGTGTCGCTCCGTCCCCGACCGCAGTAGCACATCTTTTGACCGAGTTGTGGCGAACATCTCCTGCCGCAAACAGCCCCGGCATACTGGCCTCCGTCAACATAGGTTTTCGTAAGTCGGGAGCCCCAGTATGGAGGAGGAAGCGTCATCGATGAGGTCATCTCCAGTGGAAATGCCTAGCTCCTGCATCAGTGAGCAGGGCTCCAGGTTTTGTACCAGTCTGTCCGCGGTCTGCCTCCGATGCAGACGAAACCCAATGAGTCGGAGCATGGACCTCTCCACTTTTGCTGTCTCGGTAGCTGATGGATTCGAGAGATCCGCCTCCATCAAGGCCGACAAGCGTCGTGTTGCCCGACCTCGGTATTGCTGCTTTCCTCGATTTGTCCCACTAGGTAAGAGGACAGGGTCTTCCAGAGATTCACCGCGACAGCATGGTTACCGTCGTCGCGAACCTCGAAGGTTCAGGGCCACTTGTCCCGCCGGTTTCGCCGCCAACGATGAAGATCGACCTGTACAGCGGCTGGCTTCACTGGAACCGGTCCGTCGACAACCCACGGCCCAGATACTTCCTCGTTGACAAGGCCGAGCCGAGCATATTCGACGCCAGTGCGCGCAGTTGTGCGCGCGCAACAATCTCTGTGGCCCTCGGAGAGCCAGCTGACCGTCCAACCATTCGCGTCTCGCCGCCGACTCCTTCAGCGGTAACGATATTTCGGCTCCCAGACGCTGAGCCTGCTGTTTGCCCTGCTTGCCAGTTCCCGTCCGCTGATTCCGTCGGAAATCCAGTCCATCGTCGATCCGGGCGTTGCTTCCCGCTTGCCCGCCGACTGCAGACCGTTCGAGACGATGGTTCTGAATCCTTCGAAGGCCCCGTATACGGCGGCGCTCAACCCGGCCGGGCCGGCTCCATAATCGCAAGATACATATCGCTCGTGTTTCGGACCACGAGACCAATACGCGCGGCATCGAGGTCGCGAATGGTAGGCCGGAACAGCACGGAGCCCTTCTCCATGTTCGGCGCAGACCGGAGGCCTCGGATCATCGAGCCCGGTCACACCGGCGAGTCTTTCTGCATCGTCGTCGGTTTTCAGTCGATCCATTCGAACGGGAAACCGCTACGCTTCAAAAATATCTCGTAGTTCGGTATAGGCTTCGGGCGAGTTGGGGACGTCCGAAGAGGGTTGCGCGACTTCGTTTCATCAAGAAGAGTCCTCGGGCTCGAGAGTTCCGTGGCTGTACCGTTCATTGGCCAGACAACCATTTCAGTCTTGAAGACATAGGCCGGAGCAAAGTATCCTGAACGCACGTGTTCCCTATCTTCTTGGTTCCTCACAATCGAGAAGATCTTCTTCTCCACTGCTGGGCATGCCGTCTGCAGAGTTCGATGAAGGCTTGCTCGACCACCGTATTTGACGCTTCACCGCCTGCGCCGAATACCACAAGACTGCCGGGTTCACCGTTCGGGATAAGTCGAGCATCTGGTTGTAGAGTTCGAGCGAAGCTGGTCTGCGGAAGCAATCCTGTCGAAATCGCGAAATGTATTGCGTCGCCTCGATGTTATTCGGCGTATCGGGCGCACCTGGCCTTTTGTGCCCCGCAATAACAGCTACCGACTTGAGCGATTCGATCGTATCCAGTGCCGCGATCCATTCCTTGCGGCCTTCAGCGTCGGAATCGCCTAATGAAGATGGACGCGTTGTACAGCCGCATCGCCGCAAACGGCCAGCCCGATCGACGGGGCGTGGAGACATGTCGTGCTGTCCGTATCGGTATGCCCGAGAGGAACACTGACCGAATGTTCTCCTTCCAGTTCGAGAACGTTGCCCTTCAGTTCGTCGCGATCACGAGGGTTGAATCGACCTGTCCGGGGAAACCGTGGTTTCCAATAATTCAACCACAGGAGCAGACGCCTGCTTTCGCATGACGTCGATGACCTCTCGCGTCGCGACGACTGCGCGTTTTGAAGTCTTTTCTGATCGTGTTTACGCCAAGAATGATCGCGTGGCCATCGGTCGCGTCGATCGCCGTGACTTCTTGCCACTCCCCGCGATCCAGTCGGGGCTTCTGGTTTGATCGACCGTGATTGCCGTGTCCACCAACACCGCGTCGCGCTTGCTGGATAAGCGTTGAAGATACAGGCGACCATCTGCGTTTCGCTCGCGCCAGGCGAAGGTCGCCAGTGACGACCGGAATCTGGGCACTGACAAAAACATCCCACTGCAATCGATTGGTCATCACTCCTCCTCAATTTTCCGGTGTTTTCGGTGGCACAACGATGTTGCTCAACCCGCCGCTTTCGACAAAAGGGTTCCCACTTTCTTGTCGAGATCTCTGCGACCGCGAGGGCGTCGGAACTGCCAGAAGAAGCGGAGACCGGCCATCCTGTCATACGAAATGTGGACGCCGTCAGAGCGTTCGTCAACCAGAACGGTGACCGGGGCATAAGAACCGGCGTCTGGAACGTGCCTTGCCATTTGTTGCATGATGAGTGGATTGCCCATGATTAGGCGCGCCATTCGGGGCTTGTCACGCCCCGTCGCTTTCCTAACTCACGGCGCCGTGGTCGAGTTCCATGAAGAGCATCAGGCCCGTCGTACCCAACCCCTCGCGAACAATGCTTTCGAACTCTGGAAAGCTCGGCGCAGCCGCTGTTGGTAAACTCAACCATGTCCGGATGACCAACAGCAGCCTCAATCGCGGCCAATATTTCGTCGAAGGGCCCGGAATGAAGTCAGACTGAATCGCTCGATCTGAACAGTGGCTATCATCGCGACCCACCAGCGCTTTCCGGCTCGCCGAGAGCGCCAAGGGTCCTGCCATCCTTTTCGAAGTCGGCATCACGTTGCAGTCCGCGTTCCAACACGGCCTTGATGCGGTTCTGGGCTGCGGGCCACCCGAGAGCGGTCCCGAATGAAGTGAAAAAGCAGCGAGGAGCCGATCGGACGGCGGCAACGAGACCTCGTTAACGAGATGTTTTGCCGCAGCGAGGGCGCGCCGATCGAAGAAGGTGATCGACGCGCCAGGGCGTCGACGAAGCCGTCCAATTGGGCGTCCGGTAGTTGACCGGTTCACATATCCGTATCGCTCCGCTGTGTCGCCATCAAAGTCGTTGGCACTCAAAACGATTTCTAGCGCCCGCCCACGCCCCACCAGATGGGGAAGGCGCTCTGTGCCTCCACCGCCTGGAAGCGCAACGAGTTTGAGTTTGGGATGACTCAGTTTTGTGTTCTCGCGCGAGGCGAAGCGCATGTCGCAGGCGAGAACGAACTCGCTGCTCACGCCACGCACGCAGCCACGGATTCTCTCGCGAGACTGACAACCGGCACCTTCGTAAGCCGAACGAACGTGTCCATCAGAATGGGTAAGCCCGGAGGGTCCCAATCCCGTCATGACGTTCCCGAGCTTGCCCGTGAGATCCGAAGTGCCAGACAATAAAAGTCGGGAAGCGCACACTTTCGAATACAACCACCCGCAGAGTTCAGTCATCTCCAAACAAGACGCAACTGAACCAAAGCAGACGGAA
>CAVUXX010000010.1:0-5743 GCA_963745555.1 uncultured Acidobacteriaceae bacterium
GACGTCGGCGATCCGGACATTTCAGCCCGGTCCCGGCACCCCTGCCTGTTACATCCGGGTAGCCGGTGATACAGCCAGAATCCTGGTAAACGGTCGATTATTCTAAAATCACGTTTATGCAATCCGCCTTTGCGCACGCTCTAATGCTCGCTTTTGCCGCCGCCGTGACGGGGTTCGGGTGGTATATGGCCCACGCTCCTGAGCGTGCTTTGCGCGTCTTCACCTTCGGGGCTGAACCGGCTTTCGGTAAGCGATTCGGGATGGCATGGTGCAAGGCGGCTGGCTGGTTCTTCATCGTTGCAGGGTGTTTCGGTATCGTGCTGTACTTGGTTCTCATCCCAATTGATCTCTGGCACTCGCATTAATGTGCAAGAGCTTGGTTCGGGGCGGGTGGTCGGCCATACTTCCCTTTCAAGCGCCGGCGGCCCGGAACCGGACTCGTCCTCCCCGGTCATGTCCGAGTTGCCGGTGATACACCCGAAACCGCAGATTGAGGGTCCTGCGGACCTCGATGAGTGACTCGGCGATGATGCACTAGTCGAGGGCCCGCAGAAGATCGCGGGACTGAAGCCCGTTTCCCGGTACTGACCTGAATCAAAACCCGCTCAGCGCACGATCACGTCTATGAGCAGGATGGCTGCGATGGCGAGAGCGGCGATCCGCACGCGATGTACCTTGTCCCAGATCCGATGTATCCGCTGCCAATCGGGAACTCCTTTTACCACGCGGTTATTCAGTGGAACCAGGAAAGAGATCGATACCAACGAAATGAGGACCCAGATCGCATCCGCTGCGAGCAGGAGTCCACGACCCGAAGCGTGCCAACGAAGCCAGGTCTGAAGACCGAGCATCAAGGCACAGGCTGGATACCAGACCGGCATCACTCTTCCACCGACAAAAGCGCAACGGCCAAGCATCTTCAACTGCGGTTCGGGTTCAAGTCGCCATGCGGCGGGATTTACGAAGGCAGAAACAGAGAACTCGACGCCCAGCAGCATGACAACGAGAAAGACGGTGGCCATGTTGAACAAGTGCATGAGCGGCTCCTATTGACTCCTTGCCTTCAGACGCCGTTCAATTGCCACTGGATGCAAAGAGGAGCACTGACAAATTCGTCAGTGGAAGCAAAGCTATGGGCGTCTCGAAGAAGGAGATCTCGCCATGCCCGATCGATGCCACGCTGAGCGTTATCGAAGGGAGATGGAAGGGCACGATCCTGTGGCGATTGTTGGATGGGGCGATGAGAACGAACGAACTGCGGAAGAGTATTCCCGAGATCACCGAGCGAATGCTCCTCCGTCACCTGCGGGAAATGACGGATGCTGGAATTCTCGAACGTCATCAGGAGCGAGGTTTGCCCCTGCGAGTGCGGTATTCGCTCACGCCGTACGGGATGACGTTGGTACCTGTATTGGAGGTTCTCTGCACCTGGGGCAGAGAACCTCTCAAACATGAGCAGTCCGCCTGAACACCGGCTGGGGATTTTGCGTTGTCATCCTTCCGCAAACCCGAGATGCTGCACTCATTGGAAACCCATCGACGGATTCACAACGATTGCTGAAGCGAGGGACGTTTCATCGCTCCCTGGCTGCATTGCCCTGGTTCGCCCCTCTCTTCCGCTTCGCGGCAGCGATTGCGCTCATGGATGAGCGACCGCCGGACCCCATGCCCCGCGGTCGTCCGGGATTTTGGGAACATTCCGGCGAGAGGCGCTGACTCTGCGACTCACACCGGAGGAGCCAGTGCGTTCAATCTCGTAAAGAGGGTGCAGACTGACGAGACGTACCCACGAACTTATTCGAACCTCCGATGTGAAGAAATCGTTACGGCTCCGAGTGCCGCTCATTGCGCAGTCCCAGAGAAGATATGTGATATAACGGCTCTCTATCGTAATAAGGTCGGATAGTAAGTGCATTATGCGGATGCAGTAGCATCCGCGCGGGATTCCTTCAACAACGGACCGGGCATGTCGGATGTGACGAGGGAACGGAATACGCTCTCGACCCGTATGAACAATGGGTTACGGGATCGTGGGCGATTTCGCGCGACATGGATCACCGCTGCGACCCTCATCGCCAGCGGCCTCATCCTTCCCCTGACGTCTGGACGGAGGCTGATTCCGGCCGCGACAGTCCGTGCGGCATCCCCGGTTTCCGAGCATTCACCGTCCACGCTGCGTCTAACCGGCAGAACACAGGCAGTAGAGGCACAGTCGATTCTGGCTCCGCGAATTGCAGGAGAACAACTTGGCACGCTGACCATTACCTTTTTGGCGCCGGCAGGCAGTCGTGTGAAGAAGGGCGATCTGCTGGTCGAATTCGATCGAACCGCGCAGATGCGCGAATACATGGATCAGCAGGCCAAAGTATCCGATGAGAACGACAAGGTGCTGGAGGCGCAAGCGAAGGAGATCGCCGATCGGGCCGGGGACGAAACAGACATCAAGGATGCGGAAGACGCCCTGAGCAAAGCGCAGCTGGAAATGCAGAAGGTGGAGATACTCTCGCGCATCGATGCGGAGAAGGCCAGGGAGAGCCTGGATGAGGCGCAGGCGACCCTGGAGCAACTAAAAAACACATTCGCGCTGAAACGAAAGGCGGCAGCCGCTTCCATTCGGATTACCGAGATTCAACGCGACGCGACGCGCCAGGCGATGTTGCACGCGCAGGCGAATGCCGCGCTGATGCAGATCCACTCTCCGCTCGACGGCATTGTGGTGTTCAACACCATCTGGAAGGAGGGGAACATGGGCGAAGTGCAGGAAGGCGATCAGGTACGCCCCGGAGTTCCCTTCATGCAGGTGGTTGATCCCGCGGCCATGGAAGTGCGGGCGCACGTCAATCAGGAAGACTTGCTGGCCTTGTCGATGGGCCAGACGGCGCGCGTGCATCTGGACGCCTATCCCGACCTGGTGCTTCCGGGGCGGCTGGAGTCGATCGACCCTATGGGGCAGCCAGGGGATTTTTCGTCGAAGCTGCGTTCGTTTACAGCCACATTTTCCATTCAGGGGACCGATCCGAGGCTGATGCCGGACCTGTCTGCGGCTGTCGAGGTTGGTTCGCCCGGGCAGGTCGCCAAAGCGGGTGGAGGGCGGTGACAGGCCGGATTCGAATGCTGCCGCGACGCCGCATTCTGGCTGTCGCCGGGGGCGTTGGGATCGTTGCAGCCGGAGCCTTGGGCATGCTGCGATACTCGCGCCATGCGCCATCACGCCCTACGTATCAGGTGAAACGAGAGGAATTCCTCGACGTGCTCGAATTCCGGGGCCAGCTGAAGGCGATGAAGTCCGTGACCATTGCCGCTCCCGCTACGGCTTCCAGCCTGCAAATACTCAAGATCGTGACCGATGGCGCCCAGGTTCATGAGGGAGACATGATCGTGGAGTTCGACGCGTCCAAAGCTCAGCAGGATCTTGCGCAGGACCAGTCGACTCTGAAATCCGCACAAGCCGAAATTGCCGAAGCGCGTGCGCAGGCCGTGCTCAACGAGGAGCAGGACAAGACCGCTGCGTCAAAGGCTCACTACGACGTCGAGGCAGCCAGGCTGGACGCGAGCCAACAGGAGATTCTGTCAAAGATCGACGGAGCGGAGGCCATGCTGAAGGTTGCGGATGCCGAGCAGGCCCTGAAGCAAGCCGAGGCAAAACTCAAGTCCGATCAGATGACCGATCAGGCCACGATTCAGGACAAAATCGATGCCAGCGCCAAGGCGGAGTTCGACGAAAAGCGCGCCACCGAAGCCCTTGCTTCCACCACGCTGAAGGCGCCATCCGGTGGGACTGTGAGCCTGGTTTCTCTTTGGCATGGGGCCGGCGAGGGTCCGTTCCAGACCGGCGAGCAGGCCTGGCCGGGCGCCCCCATAGCCGAGCTACCCGACGCGTCGTCGCTCCGCATCACGGCGCGCGCGGATGAGACAGATCGCGGGAGACTGACCCTGAGCGAGCCAGTCACCGCGCAACTGGATGCCATCGCGGATCGGCAATTCACCGGACACATCGAGTCGATCAGCACGATCGCGACGTCGGATTTCTCTGCCGGCTGGCCGATCCTGAGAAACTTCAACCTGCAAATCGCTCTCGACCAGAGCGATCCGCGTCTGAGGCCGGGCCTGACTGTCCATGTAACGGTGATCGTGAATCGCGTGCCCGATGCCATCACCATTCCTGCGCAGGCTTCCTTCATGAAGGCGGGCCGGACCGTGGCCTACGTGTGGGCGGGCACGCGGTTCGATGAGCGATCCATTCGCGTGGACAGGAAATCGCGGGATCGCCTGCTGATTTCCGATGGACTGCGCGCCGGTGATCTGGTCGCGCTCACCGATCCAACGGAGGCGCCATGAGGCTGAACCGTTCGCGCACATTAGCGCTGTCGCTGGCCGGAATTGCGGCGGTTGCGATCGCCGCCACCGCGTGGGTCCGCGCGGCTGGCCGGACCCAGACGACGGGTCAGGAGATTCCGCTTGCCGCCGTACAGCGCGGCTCGATGAGCATGGACGTGTATGGCACTGGAGAACTGCAGGCCAGCCACAAGATGATGCTGACAGCCCCAGCCATAGGCGGCGACACCCTGCAGATCACGAAACTGGTGCCCACCGGCCAGCCGGTAAAAAAGGGCGACATTGTTATGGAATTCGATCCGAGCGGACAGCAGTTCAAGCTGGAGCAGAGCCGCTCGGACCTGGAGCAGGCGCAGCAGGAGATTGCGAAAGCGCAGGCAGATGCTGCTGTACTCGCCGCCAAGGACAAGGTCGCGCTGCTGAAAGCGCACTATGACGTGCGCAAAGCCGAACTCGACGTGCAGAAAGGCGAACTGCTGAGCAAAATCGATGCGGAAAAGAATCAGCTGGCTCTCGATCAGGCCAACCGCGCGCAGGCGGAGCTGGAAGAAGACGTGAAATCGCACGCGCAGTCGGGACAGGCTGACGTGTTCCTGGCCCAGGAGAAATACAACAAAGCGAAACTGAGTATGGACGCGGCCCAGCAGAACCTCGAGAAGATGCAAGTCGCAGCTCCCATGGATGGAATGCTGTCGATCCAGAAAAACTTGATGGCTTCCGGCGGATTCATCTTCAGCGGCATGACCCTGCCGGAGTATCGCGCTGGAGATCAGGTGCAACCCGGCAGCTCGATCGCGCAGATCGTAGACCCGATGGAGATGAACGTTCTGGCTCATTTGGGCGAGACAAACCGCAGCAACCTGCGGACCGGCGAACCGGTCGAAGTGAGATTCTACGCGGTGCCGGACCAAGTCTTTCACGGCACTGTTATGAGCATTGCCGGCATGGCCTCCCAGGCGTTCATCTTCGACTCCAATGCCGGCGGGAACTTCGACGTAACGGTGACGGTTCCCAATCTCGATCCGCGGCTGCGTCCTGGCCTCACGGCGGATCTCCGTTTCGAGGGAGACACAAAGAAAGATGTGCTGTTCGTTCCTCGCATCGCAGTGTTCCTGAAAGACGGCAAGCACATCGTCTACGTGCAGAGCGGAAACGGATATCAGCAACGGGAAGTGAAGGTGGAGAGCGCGAACGACAGCAGAGCTGCGATTACAGGCGTTGCCGAAGGGGCGCTTGTTGCGCTGCGTGACCCTACGGCGCCGGTGAGAACGTCCGCGTCCGGAGCCGGGGCATCGGGAGGGATTCTCTGATGCCGATTTTCGATTCGGCCACGAAGCCCTCGCGTGTTGTGCCAGTTGTGCAGCAGTGGCTGCGCGATGCTGAGCTCGGTCTGCAGAACCTGATGGTG
>CAVUXX010000011.1:0-742668 GCA_963745555.1 uncultured Acidobacteriaceae bacterium
AGTTTAACCCGATGAGCTACGTGAATGCAGTGCCTGCGCATCGCGTGGCGCAGATTCACATCGCAGGCCACCTCAAAATACGAAAAGTACATTCTGGACACCCACGACCATCCGGTGATCGATTCCGTGTGGCAACTTTATGCGCGCGCCGTTGAGCGCTGCGGGCCGACTCCGACACTGCTGGAATGGGATGAGCACATCCCCAGCTTCGAGGAAGTGCACGAAGAGGCGATGAAGGCGAATCGCTATTTGCAGCAGCACGCAGGGTGCGTTGTGCAGAGGCTGCGCGATGAATACGCAAGCGAAAGAGCACGCCGATGACCTGGCGCAGTTGCAGCGGCAGATGGCCGCAGCGATGATGCAGCCGCTGACGGCGACGAGGAGATGCGCGCAAAGGCCCCCGACGGCACGGCCGATGGAAGCCAAGTCGCGGGCGTCGTTTATTGCACCCAATAGCCGGCTCACGCCATTCGAACGGCTGGAGATTTACAACCGGCAATACTGGTTTCGCGTGCTCGGTGCGCTGGCGGAGGATTTTCCGGCTCTGCGCGCGTGGTGGGGCCCGGGCTTTTAATCGATGTCAATCGCGTACCTGAGGTGCATCCGAGCCGGTCCTTTTCTCTGCGGAATCTTGGATCGCAGCTCGTGGGTGGCTTGACGTGCATCCGGATCAAGCGGGGCGACGTCACCGCCTGGCGGTTGATGTTGCCCGGATCGAGTGGGCATTTGTCGAAGCGTTTGACTCGGCAGAGCGCGCCCCGCTTACCGTCGATCAGATTGCTACCCTCGACGGCGACTCGCGGCTTCCCTGCAGCCGCACCTTCACCTCATTGCGCTGGATTATCCAGCCGACGACCTGGTGCTCGGCCTTCATAATCGAGAGAAGCGCGAGACGAGCGAAGCTGGAGTGGAGCACGACGAGGAGGAACTGCCTGTCAGCCTTCCACCGCTGCGCCGCCGCGCAACCTGGCTTGCAGCGCATCGAGTGGACCTTTCGGTTTACTATCGCCGCCTTGAGCGGGAAGAGTTCGGGATGCTGGCGGCGATCCGCGACGGGCTTGCCGCTTGGTGGCGCTATGGAGGCTCGGGATTCAGCAGGCTCACGGATTGGTAAGGCTCGCCGCGGCGGGCGCGTTCGCGAGTGGTTTGCGAACTGGGCGGAGCTGGAGTGGATTCGCGCGCCGGAACTTGAAATTTTTTCCATCTAAGAAACAGGACGAAAGAAATCCATGCAAGACAATTGTCGGATTTGTGCGCAAGACGCTGCGTACTCGGGGTGCGTGCGCTCGCTTCTCTCAATCGCACGCAGAGCCTTCTACTGCTTGCCATTCGCCTGTACTGGGGGTGGCAATTCGCACAGGATGGCTGGGGCAAATTGACGCATCTGGCGCGGGTGACAGATTTCTTCAGTTCCCTGAATCTACCAGCGCCGGGCGTGACGGCTGTAGTGGTGGGGACAGTGGAGCTGGTAGGCGGAATTCTTTTTGCGTGCGGTATTGCCTCTCGGCTGACCTCGCTGGTTCTTTTTGTGAACATGACGATGGCCTACCTGAGTGTTCCCGATGACCGTGTGAACTTCTCTCACATTCTTTCGAACCCCAGCGACTTTTATAACGCCACACCATACACGTACTGGTTTGCAGCACTCCTCATTCTTATTCTCGGTCCCGGCGTGTTTGCAGTGGACACGTTGCTGAGACGATGGCTGGCACCGAAGCACGCAGCGTGAGGTCACCGACGTTCCATGCTGTAAACAACCGACCATCCGTACACGACCGAATATTGGGCCTTAACAGCGAATTAGTGTCTCCTTCTCGAACGCGATCCGAAGCTTTGGTGGAGACCTCACCCCACCACGCAGCCGCCAACAAACAACCACCACGCTCCCCGCGATCAACTCAACATCACCCCGAAAGCAGTGCATGTGAAAAATGCGGGCTAGACGGGGCTAGACGATTGCTTCTCTGGCTATCCGCAGTTCGCGAAACTGTTTCAGCGCTGGAACAGTGCGTGACAGCCACCACGAAAGCAATATGCCGTCCACGAGCATAATCTGTTCTCGGCGGAAGCCAAGCTCTAGGAGAGAGTCGCAGTCCGCCTCGTCAAAGGGATACGGTTCGCTTGGCAGCAGGATCACTTCAGGGCGTTTCGGCGATGCGAGAATAAGATCACCCGACTTGATTCTCGTTCAAGGCGATCTTGGTCCATTTGCGGTCAGACTCAGACAACGCATTCCGAAAGCCGCATTGCGCCAGCAGGGATTCCATGTATGTCCCGCACCGCTCGCCATCCAAGGGTCTCGCCAAACCAGCATCAATGTGGCGAGCGGTCGGACACCCTGGAGCGCCTGGCGATTGAACGCACGGGCAGCAGTGATCCCTTCGCGATATTGACGTGCCAGATCCGTTGTTCCGGTCGCGTTCCCGAGCTGCAGCCATGCGGTCTCGACCATTTCCAGGGAGTCTGTCGAAGTGACGAGCACATTCAGCCCGAGCGACCGCAACCGTTCGAATGTCTGCATCCGATTCTCATCCGTATTGACGATAACCAGATCAGGCTCGAGCGCCCGGATGTCAGGAATTCGCGGATTTTTGTTCCTCCAACGCGCGTTTTGGACGCAACGACCTCCGCCGGATGCAGGCAGTAATCCGTAACCCCGACGAGCGCATCCTCGAGCCCGAGCATGCAGAGCGCTTCCGTGATGGAAGGGACCAGGCTAATGATTCGCATCAACGCTGCCTTAGAGGACAGAGGCGCTGCGGGGGTCTGCAATCAGCGTACCATTATTCGGATTGCGCTGGAGATCGGCAGACATAGATGTCTCTAAAAATCAATGCCGGTCTATCGGCCAGAGTCAGCTCACCAGCCAACACGATGCTTTCGAGGGGCGATGCTTTGTACTTGCGGTCGGCTTGATGATGCGGACAACCGATATTCCGGTTAGGAGCAGCGCCCCATATCCATCGCCATTCGCACCGGGCGCGCTGGTGACAAGGAGAGGCAGGTTCTACGCAACTCGTCCGAGGCTCGCGCCTCCGTCAACAAACAGAGTTTGGCCGGTAACAAAAGCGGCTTTATCCCCGGCGAAAAATGCGATCGTGGCAGCAATCTCCTCAGGGAGTCCGAACCGTCCCATGGGCACACTTCTCAAATACCGTGCTTCTCCTTCGCTGCCTCGGGGATTGTTGGCACGAAATAGTTCAGTTTCAGTCGGTCCAGGAGCGACGGCGTTCGCAGTAATTCCGTCCGCTGCGAGTTCAATCGCCATGGTGCGCGTCAGGCTCTCCAGCGCCGCTTTCGCTGCGGCGTAGCTTGAACGAAACGCAAATCCCCGCGTAACCAGGCTCGTCACATTGATGATGCGGCCGAACCGCGCAGCGCGCATGCCCGGCAATAAAGCCTGGGTGAGCTGCAGCGCCGGCCGCACATTTAGGTCCATTACTGCTGCAAACGCTCCGAACTCTGCCGTGTCGATGGTTTCATGCTTCGCTATGCCGACATTGTTCACGATTCCAAGCACGTTCCCGCGCGCTGCCAACTCATTCGCGAGGGCTAGGGTTTGATCCTGATTCGCAAGATCTGCCGGGATAAACTCCCCGGGAAAACTTTGCGGGGCTGAGCGAGCGACGCCTATCACAGACCAGCCGTGTGTTCGACCAGAGCATCTGCGGCAGCACGACCGATGCCCCTGGATGCGCCAGTTATAACAATCGATTTTGCCATCGTGAGTCTCCCCATGGACAACTCCGGAAGATTACTGCAACCCACCGCCTACGCGAATCGCCTCTCCGGTGATCCGGACGGGTAGCCATCCGATGCGAGAAAGACAGCTGCGCGCGCGATATCTTCAGGCTCTCCCAGGCGGCCGAGTGGGGTAGAGCAACAAGCTGCAGCCCGACAGTATCCTCAAAGCCCTCGATGCTCTGGATGCCGGGAGTACGTGTCACGCCTGGCATGATTGAGTTCACGCGGATGTTGCATGGTCCAAGCTCCTTTGCTGCGACCTTGGTGATGCTGTCGAGAGCGGCTTTTGTCGCGGAATACACGATTGAGGCAGGACCAGGGTTCAGACTATATATAGAGCTGATGTTGACGATGCTGCCACCGCTTGACATCCGCTTGCTCGCCTGCTGCATCGCCAGGAGCGGTCCGAGGACGTTGGTATCGAACTCGCGATGGAACTCCCGTTCCTGGACAGCCTCCAGGGGGGCAAGCTGGAAGACTCCCGCATTATTCACCAGGATGTCGAGCCGGCCATATTCATCCTGCGTCACAGCAAAGAGGCGTTCAATGTCCTCCGCCTTCGACACATCGGCTTGTACGGCGATTGCCTTACCCTTGGCATCCACGATCTTCTGCACAACGCGGTCTGCCGCCTCGCGGCTGTTTGCGTAGTTAGCGACAACGAATGCGCCCGCCTCACCGAGCGCAACTGCGATTGCAGCTCCAATTCCCTTGGATGCGCCGGTAACGATCGCGACCCTATCCTTCAACTTCGACATGTTCCTTCTCCTTCTCTGCCATCTGTTACTGCGCAATTTCCATTTGTTCCAACGTGGGATAGTCCAAATAGCCTTCCACGCCGCGCGTCTATAAAACATGTCGGTCATATGCATTCAACGGGGCGCCGAGCGCGATGCGGCGGGGCAGATCGGGATTCGCAATGAAGAGACGGCCAAACGCCACTGCATCAGCCTCACCCCGTTGAAGCAGCGCTTCGGCCTGCGCGGGATTGTAGCCACCGGCCGCGATCAGCGCCGTGCTGCCGGTGACCAGCGGGCGGAATCGGTCGGGACCGAGGTCGAGTACCGGCTTGACGTCGAGGTTTCCAGATACGCGAGGACTGACGAGGTGAATGTAGGCTGGCTTACGCCGATTCACTTGGGCAACCGCGTAGCTGTAAGTCTCCAGGCGGTTGTTGTCTTCGATGTCGCCGTGCTGGTTGGTAGGCGAAGAGCGAACCCCGACGCGATCCGCTCCCCACACGCTGATAACCGCGTCGGTAATCTCCAAGAGCAAGCGCGCACGATTCTCGATCGACCCGCCCCAGTCGTCGGTGCGCTGGTTCGAGCTGGTGTTGAGGAATTGATCCGGAAGGTAGCCATTGGCGCCGTGCACCTCAACCCCGTCGAAGCCTGCCTCCAAGGCGAGCTGTGCACCGCGGCGGAACTCCTCGATAATGCCGGGAATTTCAGCAGCTTCCAGCGCGCGCGGTGTTGGTCTCGGCTTCGGGCCCTCGGGCGTCAGCGCATCGCCGGAGGGGCGAATTGCAGAGGGCGCTACCGGCAGCACTCCTCCCGGCTGCAGGTCCTGATGCGAGAGCCGTCCCACATGCCAGAGTTGCTGGAAGATCAGGCCGCCTTCCTCATGCACCGCCTTTGTGATGGGCCGCCAGCCATCGCGCTGTTCGTCCGTGTGGATGCCGGGCGTACCCCGGTAGCCATGCCCGAACGGCGATACCGGAGTGGCTTCCGTGATGACAAGCCCGGCCGAGGCGCACTGGCGGTAATAGGCTACGTTCATTTCCCGCGGCACGTTGCGCTCGCCAGCCCGCGTGCGGGTGAGCGGCGCCATAACGACGCGATTACGTAACACGTACGGCCCGAGATGGAGGGGCGGAGGGCGGTTTCCATGGTTTGCACCTGTTCCTGTTCTGTTAGCTGCGAGGTTGCAGTTCCCGGAGCTTGTCGAGAAGTAACGCGGGATCGAGACGCCGCGTATAATCCTCGTCGACGTAGGCGAACCGGATCACTCCACTGCGATCCAGGACAAACGTCGCCGGAATCGGAAGTTCCCGTCGCGCCATCCTCGCCGTTCATCTTTCTCAGCCCATGCTGGAACGTTTCGTATGCCTCCAGAAGGTCTTCAGGAAGCGTGAACACGATTCCAAAGCGGCGGGCAACGACATTGCCGACGTCGCTGAGAACGGGGAACTCGAGTTCGTTCTCTTCAGTGGTAAGCGAGTTATCGGGAAGCTGGGGCGAAATTGCGACCAGAGAAGCGCCCAGCTTTTTGATCTCCGGCAGAACCCGTTGCAGTCCCCGCAGTTCGATGTTGCAGTAGGGGCACCATCCACCACGATAAAAGGAGATCACCACGGGGCCTTCGTCCAGCATTCGTTGCAGTCGGACGGGGGAACCGTGCGCATTCATCAGAATGAAGTCTTCGATCCGATCTCCTTCTTTCACCGATCTCGAGCGGATGCCGCTACGAGTGAGCTCGTCTGTTGCGCGGTCCATGATTTTGAGCTTTTCGGCAGGCAGGACGTTATTCCGATAGTGATTGCGAGCTTCATCGAGCTCGCGTGTAGTATCTTAAAACCCAATTGGTCATGCGCCTTTTCTCCTGAACAACGATTTGGGCTGTGATCCGCCCGAGGGTGAAGCTCTTACCGTGCTTCCGCCTCAAACGCCTGATCGATGGTGGCTGGCGAGAGGTGATCGAGGTAGTTCGACACGGTCTTCAGAGCGACGCCCAGCAGCAGCTACCATCACCTGCGGCTTCTCATATCCGGCGAAAAGAGGCCAGGAACGCTTCCACCGTGGCAGGCGAAGCAAAGCCACGCTCACGCACGATCTCGCGCACCAGGTTCACAAGCGCATTCTGTTCTTGTTGGCCAGCGGCTTGCCGTCCCGCACTGCGGCGATGGTCTCGGCTGGTGCCTTCAAAAACGCTTTGGCGATGGTCGAGTGAGCCGCGGCGCAGTAACCGCACTTGTTCTCTTCGCTGGCGGCCAGCAAGATCAACTGGCGCATCGATGGGGCTAAAGGTACCCCTCTCAAACACACCGTCCATGGCCAGATATCCCTGCAGCACGGTGGGGCTGTTGGCGAACGTTGCCATCAGGTTGGGGATAAAACCGAAGGACTTCTGGATGTTCTCGAGAATCGGCTTTGAGGCGTCGGGCGCGGTAGTAATGTTGAGCGGCTGGAAAAGGGCTTGCTTGGCAGTTAACATTCGTGGATTCTCCTTAGTGCGGCTTGGCAGCCGTCGTCTACAGGAGTAGATTGAGAAGCAAGTTGATATGATTCCTAAGAAAATCTGATCAACTTGATAGGATTGGCGTTCACTGTGGAACTTCGGCATTTGCGCTATTTCACAGCGGTAGTTCAGTGGAACGGCTACCGCGAGGCGGCGCGCCAGCGGAACATTGCGCAACCTGCTCTCAGTCAGGCGGTCTCCGAACTCGAAGAGGAGCTTGGCGTGCAGCTCTTCTCGCGTGAAAAGCGCCGTGCTCGCCTCACCCCGGAAGGTGAAGTCTTCTACACTGAGGCTCTACGGGTTCTGGAGCAGGCGCAACAGGCAGTCGAGGCGGCGCGCCGTGCGGCCCGCGGTGAGATTGGCAGGCTTCGCATTCGATTCCTTGGATCAGCAACATCGTCCTTCCTCCCATACCTGATTCGCCTCTATCGCCAGCACTACCACGGCGTAAAGCTGGTACTGGACGAGCTGACCCCGCAACAGCAGGATGAAGCATTCGCGCGTGGAGAGCTGGATATCGGCTTCACGAGGCCGCTTTCACGTGAACAGCACGCGCTCTTCGAAACACGCGGGCTCTACAAAGAGCCTCTGCTGATCGCAATGCCGGATAATTGCGCTCCGAACAGGAAGCGCGTTAAGCTGAAAAGCTTCGATGGGAAGCCGCTCATTCTGTTTCATCGTCACGGAGCCCCCGAACTCTATGACAGCATCACGGCATTGTGCCGCGAAGCAGGCTTTGTACCGCGCGTAGAGCTATATGAACCGAAGCTGATGCAAACGGTGCTGACCCTGGTGGCGTCGGAGGCTGGCTCGGCCATCATTCCGGCATGCGTCAGCACCCTGCGTGCGGACGGAGTACGATTTATGCGCATCGATCCGGACCACGAGCTTGTGGAGCTGATTGCAGCCTGGCGCAAAGGGCCCACTTCAGTTGTTCTGCGTTCATTCCTGGATTTGCTCGAAGAGGAGACTGCAACAATTCTCACCAAAGTGGCCAGCCATCTCCCATGACCGAGTGGCGCACCAAAGCCACTGCGTCTTGGGGTTTCAAAAGCGAAAAGGAAAACGATCTCAAAGGAAGAGAAGGTAAAGGAATTGCGAAATCGAGTGACCCCAACCGCATAAACAATGTATCGATGGATTGATAGGCAAATATGTAAATATCCCCCGGCAGAGCCGCATAAGCGCTAACTTGTTTCAGCGAACGCTTGCTCCTGCGATTTACGTTTGCGAGGTGCTTCGGCGAGGCGTTTTGCGATCTGATTCCAATTTGCCAGCATGTCGCTAAGAGCAAGAGCCCGTTCGAGGGCCTTGGTAATTTGGTGAAACGCGAAGGAAAACTCACGCCACCGGCTGGGGAGGGACGCTTCGGGCGTGCCAATTTCAAATGCCAGACGCCAGAGCCTGCATGAATAAGTTCTCCGTGAGCAAGGTGACGAACAGTTTTCCATAGAGCCAGGCTTTGGCGCTGTCTTCATCGTATTTGGGCAGGTGGCCGAGTTGGGCGATTTGCTTGAAGCGTTTGAAGACCATCTCAATTTGCCAGCGAAACCGGTACCGCTCGAGAACCTGTTGCAGAGAAAATTCTTGCTTGGGAAATGTTGTCAAAACCATGACATATTGCGCGTAGAGCAGCGTCTCAGGCTGCAATTGGGTGCCATGCTTGGAAGCGTAGCGCCGGAGCTTTTTATGGGCTAGTGCGATTGCAGTTTGGCTCTTGCGAACCACGCACAGCCGGGCTGAAACCGGCGTGTTGCCTTCTAAGGGAACCAAAGCTTCCCATTCCCCCATTTGCCCTGCCGTCCTGATTGATTTCAAGGATTCCAACAATCCAAATCTGGATCCATCTGGCGCCTGCAAAAGAATGCCATCCGGATTGAGTCGGACGATAAGGTAGGCCTTTTTGCTGGAGACATAATGGATACCGCTGGCATGGCAGTAGCCGCGATCTACGAGAACGTAATCTCGGGGGTGCAATGGAAAATGCCGTAGCGATTCACCACTTCCCTTTCCCTCGGTAGCCGTAATTTTGAAGTAGTCGCAAGCCAGTGTGGGCCATTGAAAACTGTAATGAATCCGCCATAAGCTGCCTGTCTGTCCCGGCTCCTTAACCACCGTTGCATCGATCAAACGCAGAGCTGGATGCGACGCCGCTTCAGTTGAAATGCCCATTTCCTCAAACAGCGCGCAGCAAAGTCGATACAGCCAATCCCGGCTCTTGCGAAGCCGTTTGAGCAAGGCTACGTCGGAAAGTTCTGCAAGTTTGGCGTGCTTGGCCCGCACCACAGTCTCTCGCAGCGAGAAACCGCATCCGATGTGCAACAAAAGCGTGCGAATGTTGGTTTCTTCGGACTTATCCTGACGTAGACCTTTCAGCGCTTTCGTCACCTTCGCTAACTCTTTCCAGTTCGGTGGAAAAAAGGAAAGCAAGAGATTCCAATCCTCGTCAGCGGCATTGGCGGTCGTCATGCAACCAACCGTATCAGAATCACGCTGCCAACGCAACAAACAAGTTAGCGCTTATGCGGCAGAGCCGGGGGCTTTAGTTTGTGAGCCGCTCAAAGCGGCTATGCGGGGTCGCTAACGCGGCCCCGAGTTTCTGGAGCCACCGATACGGTGGCCGATTAGCGCCATAGGTTCATCTGGTCCAAGCGCTTGTCTTCTTGCTCCTGGTTCCGAATGTAGTCTCGAATCACCCTCTCATCCCGCCCCACCGTGGACACGTAGTACCCGCGCGCCCAGAAATGCTGGCCCACGAAGTTCCTCTTCCTCTCCCCATACACACGTGCCAAGTGAATCGCGCTCTTCCCCTTGATAAACCCAATCACCTGCGACACCGCGTACTTTGGCGGGATCGCGATCATCATGTGCACGTGATCGGGCAGCAGGTGCCCCTCTTCGATTCGACTCTCCTTCTGTACAGCCAGCTTGCGGAACACTTCCCCCATGTGCTGTCGCAACTCCCCGTATAGCGTCTTCCTGCGACACTTCGGGATGAACACAACATGGTATTTGCACTCCCACTTCGTATGCCTTAGGCTTTCCATTTCGTCCATCGTGAAACTCCTATTCGTGTGCTTGGCGGCTCACGTTTGGGAGTTTCCGCGATGGACTCCTGGATCTGTCAAACTTCTACTGCCTCCCCGGCAGAGCCGGGGGTCTCCCGTTTGTTTAGCTAGAGGTAGCGTCTTGGGATCGAGCTTGCTTGGCTCGGCCCGTCGCCGTTTGGATCCCTCAACGCGGGCCTGGCTCAGGACAACTTGTCGAAGAACAGATAAATGGCGGCAATCCGGCCATCCCTGGCGATGATGAAATCTGTTCCCGCGTAGGCTGGCGCCTCGCCGGGGCGGCCCGATACCCATGGGACCCGCCCGCCATTGCCCAATTCCTCGGGCCCGGCAATTAGCTGATAGGTGAAGTCGGGATGAGTCGCCCTGAGGACTCCTGCGATGCGATCGATCTCATCGCGGCCACGGTAGACATCCTTGCTGGGATCATAGAAAACGACATCTTCGGTGTAGATCTCGTCGATCGCCGCGCGTCTGCGCTCCGGGTCGCCTTCACCAAAGACGTCCTGAAGGTTCCGTTTCAGCAGGGTCGAAATGCTGTATGACATATCTGTCTCCTCCTTTGAAGCGATTTGCGCCATATGAGCACCGCCTCCCAGTGGCGAGCACTCTGGACATTCGAGAACGAATTAGTAGCCGATGGTGAAGCGCTCGCGACGGTGCGCCTGCTTCTCCAACTCGTCCACGGTCGCGATCGCATAGTCTTCCATGGAAATGTGGCTCTTGCCAGAAGCGTCCGCGATCAGGTCGTCATTCCCAAGACGAAACTTGCCCGTGCGCTCGCCAGGTTCGAAGAAAGCCGCCGGCGAGAAATACGTCCAGTCCACGCCGCTGTGCCGAAGGTCCTGGAGCACCTGATTATGAGCTGTTGCGATCGGAATCCCCCACTCAGGAACATAACCGGCTTCGAGGACCGTAATGTCGGGTTTGATGAACAGGCTGGCGGCACCGCCGACAACGAGGAGGCGCTGCTTGTTCTGCTTGACCGCATCGGCGATCCGACGAGTCACGGTGATGACCTGAGGCGCGTCGTCAGCAGGTGCGCCATACGCGCTTACCACCGCGTCAGCACCCTTCAGTGCGCCTGCGATCTGTTTTGTGTCGCTCAGATCGCTCGTCACGACGCTCACGTTCTTGTGGCTCTGGACCTTCGACGGATTGCGGACCACTGCCGTCACATGGTGACCACGCTGTAAAAGCTCCGCCGTCACCCTTTGTCCAGTCTTTCCGGTTGCTCCGATAACCGCTACGTTCATGTTCGTTCTCCTTTGTGGGCTTGTGATCTCTCACACTTGAGAAAGAGATCTGAAACTTAGTTCTGCAGCGAGGCCTGGATCGGAATGCTGCACGTGATTCTCAAGAGCATCCTTATGGTCTAGTTCGAAAAAGGCATAGCCAACGCTCCGAACTTGAGAGCGCTATGTGCCCGGTCGTGAATCTAAGTGTCGATTCGCTCTTCGCAACATCTAGCCGATGCGGTATTGACCACCGTCAACGACGATCGCCTGCCCGGTAATAAAAGCCGCATCGTCGCCTGTCAGGAAAAGGACTGCACCCGTGACATCCCTGGGGTCTCCCAGCCGCTTGATCGCCTGCTGTTCCCAGGTGCCGCGCTGTTGCTCTTCCGATTGAGGCGCAATTGCTTCGGTGTTGGTAAGTCCGGGCAATACCGCATTGGCGGTAATCTCGTCGTTTGCAACATCGTTTGTCAGGCCTCTCATGAAGCCAATGATCCCCATTTTTGTAGCGATATAGTGACTCATACCGGGTATGGCCAGTCCGAGTGGCAGCTTGCTGCCTATCGGGATCACCAGTTTGGCATCTCGGACGGCCTCGACCATAGGCAAATGTGGCGGACGAACCTGATCATCCGAATGTTTTTGCAGCCATCGCCTTCTCGTCAACCGAGTCGCTAAACTGGGATGGCAAGGCATAAAGGAAGACGGTAAGTTTCAAAACCGATGACTCAGATAGCTCAATCAGAGGTTTCTCGCTCGTCGGGGCCGTGGCAGCCTCTCCGGAACCGCACGTTCCGAAACCTGCTTGCGTCCAACCTGATCTCTGACATTGGAACCTTTATGCAGAGTGTCGGCGCGGCATGGCTGATGACTTCGCTCACCAGGAACCCTCTGTATATCGCCCTGATTCAAACCGCTTCCGCTTTACCGTTTTTTCTGTTGGCGCTACCAGCAGGCTCGATCGGAGACATCTTCGACCGCCGCAAGCTGATACTCGCTACAGAGACGTGGATGCTCGTCATTGCGGTCGTGCTGACTGTGGCCACATTTGCTGGAGTGATGACGCCTTGGCTCCTGCTCATGCTTACACTGGGGTTGTCGATTGGGGATGCGGTCGAGTCGCCCACTTGGAGGGCAATTTTTCCTGAGTTGGTAGACAAGGAGGAGTTACCCGCCGCTTTGGCTCTGAATGGGATCGAGTTCAATCTGGCTCGGGCTGTAGGGCCGGGCCTCGGCGGCTTCATTGTTGCGTCTGTAGGCGTGGGCGCTGCATTTGCATTCAATGCCCTCTCCTTCTTTGGTGTCATCGCCGTGATCGAGAGATGGAAGAGGCCCGTGCGAAAGAGCACATTGCCTGCAGAGACCTTCCGGGGAGCGACCTCCGCTGCCATTCGCTATGTCCGGTATTCCCCGGGTATTCGCAGGCTGCTGCTTCGGTCGGCAGTTCTTATCTTTTTCACAAGCTCCTTCTGGGCGCTGCTGCCAACCGCAGCGAGAGAACTCAGTAAAAGCCCAATCGCCTACGGATTCTTGCTCGGGTCCTTCGGATTGGGCGCGGTGCTGGGCGCCATGGTGCTGCAGCGGACCAGGTCGAAGCTCTCGACGGAGACTCTACTGGGTTCCGCCACAGCGATATTCGCCGCAATTGTCTTAAGCCTGGCATTGCTACGTACACCGGCGATCCTCTGTTTTTTAATGATCTTTGGAGGTGCTTCCTGGACCGCAATCATGTCCCTCTTCAACATCATGGTGCAGGAGCTTGCGCCCGATTGGGTAAGGGCGCGAGTGCTCGCAGTCTATCTCTTCATTTTTCAGGGAAGCGTTACCCTGGGGAGCACTCTGTGGGGCCTTGTAGCGTTGCGCACGAGTGTCCACGCAACTCTTGCGGCTGCAAGCATCGGGACGGCTGGATGCCTATTGCTGCGGCCCTGGTTCAGATTGCCGGATACTAAGCTGGATCTCAGCATCTGGAATCACTGGGTTAAACCGGCCATGATCGAGGAACCTGAGCCCGACGAGGGGCCAGTCCTCGTCACCGTGAAGTATGTAATTGATCCGGCGAAAGCTCCCGAGTTTCTCCATCGAATCCACAACTATGAGCGAGTTCGTCGCCGAGATGGCGCGATAAGCTGGGGCATCTTCGTCGACACGGAAGCACCGAATACATACCTGGAGAGCTTCCAAGTCGACTCTTGGGCGGAACACGAGCGGCAACATAATCGCTTCACTCAAGCCGACAGTGAGGTTGAGAAACAAGTGCTCAGCTACGCCATCAAACCTGTCGAGGTCCAGCACTATATCTATGCGCGGGAAGGACCTCGCTTCTCAGAGACCGACGCTTAGCGAGAGAAGTGAGAGCCGAAACGAGCCACGACAGATCGTCGGCTCGCATCAGCAACGCCTGAGGACCTTGAGAGATCGAACGCCGGAAGACTTTATACCTGACAATGCTCAGCAGGGTTGCCAACAGCAAACCGGCACCGATGCGAAGTGTGGGGGAAAACGCGATTCGCATAGCGGCCCGATGACTTTGCAGTCCAAATCGCCAGAATCGAGTCCGGAGATCAACGTTGGGCCTACAGCCTCTCCCCTGTATTGAATCCCCGGGGCGCGATCGACGTACCATAGTCTTACGGAGTCGAAGACCGATGTCTACTGCAGAGATGAATTCCCGGAAGCACGCATACACGGATCCCGGCATACCCCAGCTTCCAGAGCCGACCTACGCCGAGCGCGTCCGCACCCTCGTTTCGCTCTCAACAATTGCGACTCTCTCAACCGTCTCTCGAAAACAGCCGGGATATCCGTTCGGTTCTCTGATGCCTTATACAATCGACGGAACCGGCCGGCCTATCTTTCTGATCAGCAATATGGCGATGCATACCCAAAACATTCAAGCTGATCCCCGGGCAAGTCTCTTTGTGGGGCAAGTGGGCGATGGCGATCCGCTCGGCACCGCGCGGGCAACGCTTGTTGGTGATGCCCTTCCTGTGCCGGAGGATGAAGTCGGCGAGGCTCGCCAACGCTATCTGTCGCGCTACGAGAACAGCCGCTCATGGGTAGACTTCAAAGACTTTGGCTTTTACCGCCTCGAGCCCCTGGACATCTACTATGTCGGCGGCTTTGGGGTCATGGGATGGGTGACCGCAGAGGACTACCGGTCTGCCAAGGTTGATCCTCTTGCCGACGCGGCTCCAAGGATTCTCGGACACATGAACGCTGATCACGTTCCCGCAATGATCCTGCTGGCTAAAGTTCATGCCGGCCTCGACGCAACTGAGGCTGCAATGACCGCGGTCGACCGGCTTGGATTCCACCTTCGGCTGAAGGCCGCCGATGGCATGAAAGGAACGCGCATCAACTTCCTACGTGAAGTCCAGAACTCGGACGAGGCACGCAAGGTGCTCGTGGAAATGGTTCGAGCCGCTGAGCCAAAGGCCTGACGACGCAAATGATCGAGTCTTCATAACCAGCCTCAGGTGGCTATGTTTCCCGACTATCCTCGTCCGAAGAATCGGCTAATGGACATACGCCCCTTGACGGGTGGGTCAAAGACTCGTCCGCCTGCTGCGACTTTCCGCCTGGCGCGCATGATTTTGGATCGAGTGGGCCGACAGTAAGAATGTAGCGTCAGCGCGGACGGACGCGCGGATAACCCGCGAGTGCCGTCGGCAGCCGCAATGCCCTCTTCCAACCTGCGGCCGACGCAGAGGGATCAGAGGCGAGCGTGCTTCTCCATGGATTGCCGAAATGAAGTTCCGGCTGAGTCGGCCGCCCGCATGGCTTCGAGCACGAGCGCCGGCGTTACCGCAATCGGCTCGTTGTGAATGGTCTCACCCTCTGCCGCGGCCCGCTTGGCGACCGTTTCGAGAAGTTCCTGGCTGGGGCCTCCGATGCCGATGTCAGCGAATGTGGTGGGGAGGCCGACGCTATTTGAAAATGCCAGAACTTCCTCGACTACGGATTTTGGCTGGGACTCAAGCATGAGTTGTGCAACGAGTCCGAACGCAACTTTTTCTCCGTGCATGTACTCATGAGTACCTGGCGCGGTAGTGAGACCGTTGTGGATGGCGTGAGCAGCGGCAAGCCCGGACGACTCAAAGCCAAGACCAGAAAGCAGGGTGTTCGCCTCGACGAGGCGTTCGAGCGCATCGTTGGGTTCCTGATGATGCAGCGCTTCGATAGCCGCCACGCCGTCCGCCAGCAATGTCTTGTAGCAAAGTTCAGCCAGGGCGAGCGCGCTGCGCGTCGAAGCCCCTCCGCGCATATTCCTCGCGTCGGTGTCGGCGCACACCTTTGCCTCAAACCATGTGGCCAGAGCATCACCCATACCGGCGACCAGATGGCGCGCAGGGCTCTTGGCAATCACCGCTGTGTCCACCAGTACAAGGTCCGGATTGCGACGGTAGATGCGGTATTCTTCCCACGCCCCTTCGTCGGTGTAGATAACTGAAAGAGCACTGCATGGGGCATCGCTCGAAGCAATGGTTGGACAGTTGACCACGGGAAGCGAGAGATCCGAGGCGATGGCACGGGCGGTGTCCAGGACCTTCCCTCCTCCGGCTCCGATTACTACTCGTGCGTTCGCTTCTCGCGCTGCCTTGCAACCTCGCCGGATTTCCGCCGCCGTGCATTCACCGCCGAACGGGAAGATCGCATGACTCATTTTCACCGCAGCGAAGGTCTTGATCCAAGTGTCCGAGAGCTGGCGGATAGCACTGCCCCCAGCAACCATGATGGCTGGCCCTTCAAGCCCGAGGGCGCAGATTTCGGCGCCGAGTTGCTCTGTGGAACGGGGGCCCTGCGTGTAGCGGGCGGGGGCGCAGAATACTTTATTCATGGATTCCTGACCTGGCCGACGATCTGGACTACCGAACGACGATGAACGTCGGAGTTTTCGTATGGCCTCTCGACTGCTGACCAATATACTCCGAGGTGTTCTCCACTCGTGTCCCCTCACGTCACGAGTTCGGCACTGGTTGCGTTCTTGCCATAAGAGTTCGTGCGCTCGTCTGCGGTGGTCGGACCGGTCGCTTACCAAAAAACAGCCGCGTTGCCCAGGAGCGACAACTCAGGCTATCGAGATTGTCCACCCCCATGCATATTGGTTCGGCCGTCGATCTTCCGATTGCAACGCATCCGGAAGCTCAATGGTGAGACCGGCCGCCGGATCAAATTTCCACTTCATGGGTTCTGGATAGCCAAACATACTGATATTGCTGCCCGGCTTCGGTTTTACCGATTGCAGAACCAGGGATTTGCCGGGCCACTCGAGCGCAAAGCAATACACGGTACGACTGTCCTTTGTTCTCGTGAATCGGATCGTTTCGCCCTCGCGCCAGTATGCGGCCTCTCTCGGCCGGGTTGCATAAACGCCCTCTCCACAGATGTGCAACCACCCGCCTACCTGTTTGAGCTGTTCGATTGCAACCGGGTGAAATCGCCCCGTGGCATCGGGTCCGATTCCGACCTGGAAATTGCCTCCCTTAGCTGCCGTGTCCACGATGTTCCGAACTATCCACTGCGCGCCCTTGTAATGGGAACCATCGGGATCAAAGGAGAATCCGCTGGCCAGGGGGTAAATCACCATCCACGGAGTACCGGTATTCGACCTGTCGCCGGGGACGAAACCTTCTGGAGTGTAATAGTCGCCATAGTTGCCGATGCCACGGGCGCGCAACATGACATCCGGCTGCAGCCTGCGTAGTTGAAGAATCGTTTCACGCAATTGAGGCCAAACCTTCGGTCCCAGCCACTGATCCAACGAAAGCATGTGGATCTCTCCGTAATTGGTCAGTAATTCCTCGAGTTGGGCGCGGTGTCGCGCCATCATCCGCGTTACTTGCTCAGGAGAAGGATCAGGCGCCGTCCACGTGATTCTCTTTGACCCCTTCGGCTGAGCACGCCATTCCGGATCGAGCTCTGCCGCAGAAGGAACAACCACCGGATCGTCGGCATAGGGCCGGAAGTCCGCGTCGTACCAGTCGGGGTGGGAGAAGTACAGCGAAATGCGCAAACCCCGCTTGCGACCAGCCTCGCACAGTTCCTTGACGACGTCGCGCTTGAACGGAGTCTCCATCATGGAGTACGCGAGATCGCAATTTTCTAGTTGCGGGCTTCCGGGGGCATCCCAGCGAACTCGTTGCTTCACGCGCGTACGCGTGTCGAACATCGAAAAGCCCTCGTGATGCTTGGTGGTGAAGGCGAACATGCGCAAACCGTTTTCGGCGAACAAGGAGGTCCAGGCATCCGCGTCGAACCCGCTCGGGTTCCATGTCCTGTACATCTCGTTGTAGCGGGCTCGTTCCGGGTAATCTAGCTCGAGAAATGGCCAAGATTCCCTCGTAAACCCGGCGGCTGAATACAATCCCCAGTGAATGCGGACGCCGTATTTCATGTCCTGGAAGGCTTCGTAGGCGGCGTCGGAAGCCCATCGATACTCTGGGACAGGTTCGTCCTCGATGTAAGAGCGCACCCTTTTATAGTGCGAATCTGTCAGGGGCAAACGGTGTTTCGCGCGGTCGCTGGTGGAATTTTGGGAAAACGCGGCGAGTGGACGCACCAACCGGGACCCAAGGGCCATCCCGGCGGTCAGCATCAAGCTTCTTCGTTGCAAGTTTAGACCTCGGATGAAGAGACTGACTGATCTTCAGTGGCGGCGGCCAGGAATCAATTGCCCTTTCCTGGGATCTTCCGGGAGGACAACCGGACCGAGAGAGCCTGCATGAATTGCACACTTGTGATGGTGGGGGCCCAATGCTGTTCGATGTATTGAATCACAAGTTCCGTGCCGGCTGCATGAGAAACAAATGGACGCGACGAAGGCTCGTACATGGCATCGGTCAGGTCGCGTACGAGAATACAATGAATGCCCCACCGCGCCAACTGACGAATTCCGAAGCTGCGATTGAGGATGCACATGTTGGCGTGCACGCCCATATAAAACACGGTGTCGATCCCACGCTGACGAAGAACGTTATAGATCTCGGTTCCATTGTCAGAAATCACGTCGCCGGGCGCGATGGTAAGCAGAGGCGTTTCCCTGCTCCAGGCACGGTGCTCAGTATCTCCCGGGGTATCACATCCACCATTGCTATCGTCGATCGGCAAGGGAGGATCGTGCAGTGGCGCCGCTTCCGGAGGATCAACATGAGGCGCGGATCGGGCGAGCCTCCGGCCTTCGGAACCGCCGTAGAAATCCATCGTGTCCGATGGTGCATGAACGATCAGAACTCCGGCGGCGCGAGCCTTCTCTAGCAGCGGTTCCATGCGCACCGCGATTTGGCCCACCCGCTCTGTTGCACCCCGGCACCAATGCTTATCCCACATATCGGTAATCAAGATGACTGTTTTAGTGGGCGCAAGGTTCTGTTCAAAGTTGGCTTCGGTCCAGGTTTCGTTGGACGCGTATGGCTGAATTCGTTTACGCAGAATCAGTCGCATCTCGGAACCAGTCGCTCCCGATAGAGTATCTGTCGCGTCAGGCGATGCAAGCATCAAGGAAAGCAAGCCGAGGATCAGAGAAGATCGCATGCGGATATTTCAGAATCCTAGGGAAGACTCATATCATGGTCAATGAAAAAAGGTGCAAAGCAACGTACTTGCCATCGGGTGACCACCCCTCTAGTCAGCCCAGATGAACCTCGTGTGCATGGCTCTCGTCCATATTCATGATTAAGAGTGGATTGTGAAGCTCCGCCAGGGTTCGGATCTTCGCCTGATGGTCGCTATGCCGGTGATGGCGATCTGCTTTGGGGAATATTCCTCTTTGCAAGGGCACAATTCCCCACTGAAGCGCAGCCTGAGACGCAAATGTGGTGGCGTCTCTGGCCATCATTTAGAATCAGCTGCTTACAAGGATCTAAACAGAAGCCTCCCGCTCGGGAGGCTTCTATGCATTCTGGCTAAATATCATATTTTCAATAACGTGAGAATTTACAGAGATCGTCGCGTATGGGTCGTGCAAGGTTTTCCAAACTTCACGCCTGACGCTCCACGCCCGAGGATCACCACTCACTTCATACTCCGGATCGTGCGCCGCAGCCACCTACGCCTGAGAGCTATCCGAGTTTCGGGCGGTTGACCGCCTAGACCAATCAATAGCGCTGGCCGACGATTGCCAAATCGGATGGCATCAACCTTCTGATCAGATCCAATCGGATCCCTTCCTATGATCCGGAACCACGCGAGTGCTCCAAACCTGAAGAATCTATCATGAGCAGGCCTAGCTGAGTTTCTTCAGCCAAAGATTGCGAAACGATACCTTGCACGGCACACCTTCGATCTGCAGTCCGATGAGTCCGGAGACGTTGTTGGACGAGGCCGGGTCGTCGTCAACCAGCGTCGCCATCAACTGTCCATTCAAGATATGAAGGATCACCGGTCCGCGCGCGATGATCATATACTGGTTCCACTCGCCATCCTTCACGCATGCGCCGAGCTTTCCGCGATCGGCGATCGCGCCCACCAGCTGCGGAAACTCATCGGCGAGCGACTGCACCACTTGTCCGCGCCAGGCGATGATGCCGCGCGTATTGTTCTGCGAGTAGAGGTTCCCGGTATAGGATTTCGCGGTCGTATCAACCGGGTACCAGAAGTCGGCCTGCGGGCCGATCATGGCCCAGCGCGGATCGAGCGGCGGACGGCCTTGGCCCGCCTTGCGCCCTGCGGGGATGCCGGTGCTGCTGCGGTACTGAATGCCGCTGCCTCCGCCTTTTTCCACTTTGATTTCAAGCTTGAGGTCAAAGTCTCTTGCCTCGGTGGCGTGGTAGACGAGAAATGTGTTGGGAAAGGTTCCGGCAAACTTCTCCAGTGTTGTTTCACCTACGATCACGCCGCCTTCGGCCCGCCAGATATCGGGTTGGCCGTCCCAGCCCATTAACGTTTTGCCATCGAAGAGAGAGGTAAAGCCGGTGTGATCGGGGAAGTCGATGGGATCAGGCTCAATGAAGACACCGTTGCGGAAGCCGCCAAGATCCGGCTTGACCTTTTTGAGCGCCTGCCGCTCCTGTTCATTTGTGTCTGCCTGTTGCATTCGGCTATTCACCTCACGTGAGCTGCTTCTCTAGTCCTATGAATATTCAACAAGCGCCATGCGAATCAGCTCGAACTCCGGAACGCGGAAGCTGACGTACGGGCCAGAGGATGAGAATTCTAGATCTTTCTGTTCGGGCAACAGCGATACTTTGCGAACTCTACGCCCCTGGGGCACCTGAACGCGAATGGTTGCAGCGACAGGGATGGTGGGCACCTGCGCCTGCAGATTGAGCATGCCGACCAGTAGCCGGTTGCGCTCTTCCTGATGGAAGAGCGTGACTTCGACGGCGGGATCGGTATCGGCTTCAAACCTGTAGGGAGGCGCCAGAATTCGCTTGAGCAGGAGCTGGAAGACGCGCCCAACCACGGGATCGGCGCGCGACTCAAGCGGAGCAGCGACCCAGACGGCTTTGCCTTTGCCAAAGGTGTTAATCACGATTCCCGGATCGTGGCCCGGCCGCGTCGCGGGTGGATCGCTCCAGATCTGCGCGAAGTGTGAGTTGAGCACAGTGCCAGCTTCCGGATCGACAAACGGCAATGTCACTGTGGCGAGAATCTGTGCGCCGGGCAGAGCTCGCGCCTTGACCATTGAGCCGCTGAAACCCAGGTTCTCTTGCGGCCAGATCGCTTCGAACAGCTCTTTATCGGTTGCGGTGAGATAGGTTGTGCGCCCGCCGATCTTTCCCACGAAGTCGACGCCGAGCACATCGGAAAGAAGGAAGCGCTCGTCTCCCTCGCCGGGCACGCTCAACGAAGAGACGCCGCTGGCGTAAAGGATGCCGCCGTTGCGCACGAACTCGCGGAAGATGCTGGCCTGCTCCGCAGTCATTTCCAGCACATTGGGAAGAATCACCGCACGGTAGTGGGGAAGCTGATTGAGAGAGACGTTGGTCACCACGCTGAAGGGGATGTGAGCTTCGCGCAGGAAGCGCGCCGCTCCCACTGCGGCTTCGCGATGCGGGAGCTTGCCGCTCCACATATTCCTAGTGGCTTCGGCCGCGGTGAGTCCGCTTGCGTCTGGATCGTAGACGGAGTTCTTGTCAAAATAGATGGCAACGTCAGCTAACATCTCGCCGCCGAGGAAAGGCTCGAACGAGTCATGAAGGGCGTTGATCTGCGAGAGATACTCGTACGCGCGATGGTTGAGCGTTCCGGTCGGCTTGATGGCGTCAATCAACATGCAGGCGGAAGAGTGAATCGTCGGGATCAACGATTCAAGCGCGAGCTGCTCAAAGGGCTTGGTTGTCTCGAAATCGTTCAGGTTCAAAGTTCGCGACGTCTGAAATTCGAACGGACGTTTGCGGGTGAGACTTTGATAAGCTTTGCAGACGATGGAGAATTGGGCCGCGCCGCCATAGAAATCGCCGGCGGCGAAGTCGGAGGCTTCATTCTGCTCGAGCGAGACTGCGACGGTCCAAGGTGCGAAGAAGGTGCCGAACTGATAGTAAGCCTGGATCGGCCGCGTTTCCTTGACGGTCTGCGTGAGGGATAGCGTGAACTCGCGCATCCAGCGCTCGCGGCTTTTCTGGAACGTGCGCCACTGCGGGTTCTTCCAGTCGACGATGCGCGGCGGTTCGGCGCCCTGCTCCTTCCAGTAGCGCGCGACGCAGTGCGAGCAGTAGCAGATGGTGGGCCAGAAGGTCATGTCGAAGAAGATCGCTTCGAAGTCGTAGTTGGCCACCAGCTCGCGAATGCACGCGTGAGCATGCTCGGGATACGGAGAGTTGATGCACACCGCGCCCGCGCGCTCGGGCCGTTCGGGAGCTGTGTAGTCCGGAGACAAGACGCGCCAATCAGGGTGCTTCTGGTAGGCCCAGTCGTCAAAGACGAGGCTGTAGTAGGCCACGCGATGAAGTTTATGCCGCTTGCATTGCTCCATGACCTCGCCGAAATAATCACGGCCCTTCATGTTGCGGTGCATTTGTCCAATGCTGGTGCGCCACAGGCAAAGGCCGGTGTGCGAATTGGCGTATTGCATGAGCGACTGGAAGCCCGCACCGGCGATGGTGGAGACATAATCGACGGGATCGAAGTTGGCTAGGAGCGCCTCGTCCCAGTCGGGCACGTGGGTATCCACCAATAGCCGGCGATAAGTCTGCGCGGGCCATTCGACGGCTCGCGTGGGGATTTGCGCGGTCGCGTGAGATTCCGGCAGCGATGCCGGATCGGCGGCAGCTTCGGACGAGCGTTCTGCCGCAGCGGATGCCGCTGGGATCGAGAGCACGTGCGCCGCTCCAAGGCCCGCCAGCTTATTGAATGTTCTGCGATCCACGAACCCTCCGATGGAAAATCTCCAGTGCGGCCTTTTGATGGCTGGGAGTCTTCATGCGAAATCGACCTCAACGCGATGCACGCCGCCATCAACGGGCAGGAGAACAAGATAAGTCGAATCCTCAATTCTTCGCACAGTGGTTTGGACCTCGCGGCCGTTCAACCGCGTCCGCGGAGCTCGGACATTCGGCGGCAGGAGAAGCTGCACGTTGAAGTGTTCCGCACTGCCCGTGAAGTCGAACTCCAGTTTGCGCTGGCGGGCGCGATATTGATAGGAGCAGTATCCGGTGGAGGACGGATAGCGAACTGTAACCTCGGCCGACGGCACATCGGCCGAGGGCCATCTTGGCATCAGTTCGGTGCGGCTGAACGCGGCGCCGCGGTCCTTGATTCCCGCCAAACCCTCCACCAACGCATAGATCAACGAGCCGTTCCAGCCGTCGGGAATTCCAGTAGAGAGGTCGTCGTAGGGCGCGAAGAAGACGGGTGCGCTGCTGAGCGTGACTGCGAGGATGAGCCACCGGCTGCGCGCGCTGCCCACGCTGAATTCGAGAGATGCGATCTCTTTCTCAGGGTGCGGATTGTTAATGCCGGTGGCGTAGACGCCGAACTCCTGCTCATCCGGCGTGCTCTTCTTCCATGCGACGCGATAGGTGTCTTGGGTTCGCGGGCCGGCCTTGGCGTATTTCGAATCGGTTGGAAAGGACCATGAGTGGCCCTCTACGTCATGTGAGGAACTCGTCCCGTCAGCATAATGAAATGTGAGCAGGAGACCGGCAGCGGCGCGGCCATCCGCGGCATCGAGCAGGTAGATAGACGCGGCCTTGGCGCCGACCGGCAGCGACAGTTGCGAGACATATGGACTTTGCCGAGAGAGAACGATGCAGGAGCCATGCGGGTCCTGCGAAGGGTCGAGCACCTGGAATGGTACGCCTTGAAACTCCCGATGTCCTGCCGGAAGATCGGCCAGATTGTTCCTTTCATCGCTCGACCAGAGTGGCACGCCGGATGCGGTCTTGCCAAAGGATGCATTGGCCTTGCCCCGAATAGCGACTTGCGCAAAGGTGCGCTGCGGCGTTTCGGCTGCCTTGCCCCGGAGCGTGACCGGCAAGTAGCCTCGATAACGGTCGGCGATCGATTTGATCCTGCGTAGAATATCGGCTCCGTAGGTCTCGTAGCCGTGCTCGAAGGCTCCGTGGGCGAGTTCGCCACCGACTACGGTCAGCACGCCGCCGTTGCAGTACTCCCACACCAAGCCGGGGACATTGCAGCGTGAAGTCGCGCTGGAAGGGCGGATAGATGCCATAGAACTCGCCCGGTGATGATGACGGCATTTCAGCGCTGATGCGCTGATAGGTCTTGAGCAATGAAACGCACTTGCTCGTGCGAGATGCCGCGATTGAGCGCGTACGCATTGGAGAGCGAGACCTGGCTCGACATGTCGACACCAACGTCCGGCTTGTACTCAGGGTTTTCGGCGATCCAGTGGGTGTAGAAGTCTCCATTCCAGGCTGAGCTCATTCAGCCGCGACTCCACATCGTCGGCGAGCTGTCTCGAACTCCGGCGCCTCCTGTGCCCGGCCCGCGACCTTCAGCATCTCGGCGAGGTTGCGACATTGCGCGATCAGGTTTGTGTTGTCGCCGTGGAAGACGCCGAACTCGCTCTTGCCCGAGGTAGACCATGAAGACGCTGCCGCCGAAGCGCTGCTGATCGTCGGAGACGTAGTCCCATGTGTCGATGGTGAAGCCGCGATGCATGAGCTGATATTTCTGCGACCAGCGGTACGGGCTCCTGGTGGATGATGCGCAATGCGCGCATCGCATTGTCCAGCTTGCCCTTCATCCACTCGATGTCGCCGGTGGCCTTCCAGGTGGTAGTAGAGGCCTTCGACGAAATACTGCTCTACGTGGCTCTCGACAGGTGCGCGGCGAAGCTGCCAGAAGCCGTCGCCGATTCGCTTGACGAAGCCATCGTAGTTGAACTTCCAGTCGAAGAAGTTGTAGTCCGGGCGTGGCCGGGTAGCAGTTCTCCCAGATCATTCCGTCTTCGCGCTGGGTGTCGGCAAAGAAATCGATGGCATTCTTCAAGTCGGGCCAGTAGTACTTCATGCCCTTCATGATGAGGGTGTGATCGAAGACCCAGTTGGCGAAGAACTGGTAGACGCGATCGTTTTGGTGGATGGTCTGGACCGGGTTGTTGTCGATTCCAGCTCATCATCGTCCACAGGACGGCTTCCATCAGGCCCGCGATAGACGCCGCCCTCGTCGTTCAGCTCCGTGGAGCAATCGACCGCGAACTCGAGTTCGGCGGCGATGGCGCCGTGCTCATCGAGCAGGCGAGCAACCTGCCTGCCGAGTGCTCCACCGATGGTGAATGGTAGCTTGTCGGCGGCTTTTGCGCGCAGATATTCGTGGCCCGCGCCATCCAGCAGAACCACGGTTCGGTATTCCGATCCGGCGCCGGCGATATGAAGGGTCGCCTGCTCGAGCGGGCGAAATGGTGCGACTGGCGAGGGTTCCAGGCTGAGCGTGGCGGAGCCGGTTTGAGACTTTGCCTGCGCGGACGGACACGCCAACGCTGCCGATGCAGCAACCGGGAGAGTCTTCAGCAGATGGCGGCGGCCCGGATTCATTTCGTTGCCTGTTTATGGACTGGTGAGGCATTCGGCTTCACGATCACTCGGGCTTCGAGTCTGTGATCGCGCGACGAGCCGCCCACGGTGAATGTGCGCGCGCCCGGAGGCGTTACCCAGTCGTGCTGCGCGGTTGACCAGTATTGTAGCTGCCGGGGTGCAACGTGAATCATGACCTGCTTCGCCTCGCCGACGTCCAGGTGAACGCGATCGAATCCCGCCAGAATGCGGTCGGCAAATTGGACCCCGGCCGGTGCGTGCGCCGGCTTATCGACATAGACCTGTGCGACTTCATCGCCTGCGGCGGAACCGGTGTTGCGGATGTTAAAGGAGATGTCGAAGCCCCCGCCGCTCGCGCCTGTTGCCTTTGCGCCGGCGTAGGCGAAGGTGGTGTACGAGAGCCCGAAGCCGAAGGGAAACAGTGGTTCTATCTTTTGATGGTCAAACCATCGATAGCCGACCAGAAGGCCTTCGCTGAAGGTGGTCTTGCCGCTCACCCCGTCTGCCGACCGCTCGGGAAATGCGGGATCGTCTGCCGGGGTGTCCGCGAGGCGCTTCGCCCATGTGAACGGCAGGCGTCCCGCCGGATTTGCACGGCCGAGCAGAATCTTCGCGGTTGCCGGGCCGCCTTCGTCTCCCGGCCACCACATCTGCAGCACGGCTTTTACCTGCGTCAGCCACGGCATAGCGACGGGCTGACTCACATTGAGGACGACGATGGTGTTGGGATTGGCGGCGGCCACGTCGCGGATGAGCTGGTCCTGATCGCCCGGCAGCGCAAAGAGGGGACGAGTGCGGCTCCACGCGAAAACGACGGCGGTCTTTGCCTGCCTTGCGGCTTCGATCGCTGCGCGGTAGTTGTCCTTCTGTTGTTGCGGAGTAACCCAGCTTGCCCGCACCTGGATCGGGCTGTTGGAGCTGTCTGGATCGACTTCAATGGTGATGCGGTGCGGGCCGGCGCTGAGTTCCATGGCGGCCCGGATGTTGTCGAGGCCGTCGGTGGTCGGGAAGATGTTGTCCTGGCCGGCCTGCGTCACTTCGCCGTGAATCCAGTTGAACCAGATCCGGTCGACAACCTGGTCGTCGATCTTGAGTTCGCCGTGGCAGCCAAGAAGTTGAAGGTAGATGCGGTACTTGCCGCTCTCCGGCGCGTTCAGCGTACCGCTCCACACAATGCTCTGGTTGGTGGGCAGCGCATTGCCGGCAGCCAAAGTGAAGTTGACCTCGGGATCGATCGTGACGGCGTTCTCCCGCCAGACGCGGCGCTCCAGGCCGGGCTCTCCGAAGTGCGAGAGATAGTGCGCAGGAATCGCAGTGCCTTCCATATCGTCGGCGGGCGCGTAGGTCACATGCGCCGTGCTTACCGCCAATTGCTTGAGCGATGCAAGCGGCCCCACTTCGAGAGCGGGCAGTCCGACGGCCTTTTCGCCGGTGAGGCCGACGGAAACTGTCTGCCTCGCGCCGGGGCCGATCATGGCGAGCGACTCGAGATCGGCGGCCTTCAACGGCAATGCTCCACCTTCGTTCTTGAGCAGAACAGCCGCATCAATGGCTGTCTTCTCAATGATCTTTGTGTCCTCGGTGTTGTCCGATGGTGTGACTTCGAGCTTGTTCTTGCCATCGAGGAAGCCGAAGCGGTCCATCTCGAAGAGGACTCTGCCCGCGGCGCGCGTAATGGTGTCTTCGGAGACTGTGCCGGCGGCGACGAGCTTCTTCAGATCGGTTGTCGGCCACGGCTCATGCGAGGACTGCCAGGGCTTTTGCGCGGGTTCTTCGGGCAGTCCGGCAGCGCTCAAGGCCGGGCCCTCACTCCTGTGTTCGTTATCCGGTTCGCGCTTCGGCCCGTTCACGAAGTACATCGGGCCCATGAATGGAACCGGCAGCGGACCGGACATCTCCATATCTAAACCAGAATTGATAAAGTCGCTGGCGTGCGTGGCTCCCCAGTCGGAGGTGACAAATCCCTGAAAGTGAATTTCACCTTTCAGCATCGTCTTCAGATTGTCAGGATTGCCGCACGAATATGGGCCGTTGATCCTGTTATAGGAGCACATGACCGACGAGACGCCCGCCTTGACGACAGCCGCGAAGGGTGCGAGATAGACCTCGTGAAGGGTCTGGTCGTCAACGAAGACATTGGTGGCATCGGTGTCGTACGCGATAAAGTGTTTGGCCTGCGACATGACGCCCTGGCTCTGAATTCCCTCGATCTCTGCTGCGCCTATCTCTCCGGTCAGGAACGGATCTTCGCCGAAGGTGTTGTAACCGCGACCATAGCCGTAATCGCGATCGATGTTGATGAAGGGCTGCAGTGCCACGCTCACTCCGTGCGATCGCGCTTCCCTGCCGATGACCGCGCCATTGCCGCGCGCGTCTTCTCGGCTGAAGGTTGCGGCTACGGCCATAGTTGCCGTGGGAGCGATGGAGGGCACGCGCGTCAAAACACCGGGAGGGCCATCGGCAAAGCGCATGGGAGGGATGCCGAGCCGCGGCACGCCGGACAGGTAGCCGGCTTCGCCCTGGTAGGTTGCGGCGGCTTCGCCTGTGCCGTGAAGCATGGCAATCTTCTCATCGAGCGTCATCTGTTCCAAGAGCCGGTCAACGCGGGCATCGCCGGTGATCGCGGCCTGCTGCGCGCGCGAATACGCCGTGCCGGCGCCTGCCAGAACCAAGGCCATCTCCAGAACCGTTACTGCTCTAAACAACTTCTTCATTGCGGACAAAATCTCCCTTGCATCAACAACGCAAGCGCCGATGCGGAGAGGCTACGAACACACCCCACCTTACGCTTCGTTAGAAAAGTGCGGTCCGTGCATTGGCGTGCACAGACCGCAGCCCCAGTTGGTCAACGACTCAAGCTAAAACTGGAACTTGCCCACCACCTGGAAGATACGGGCCTGGTTGGCGCCTTGTGCTACGCCCAGACCATAGGCGCTAACCGTGTTCAGGTCGGCCGATGCGGGACCTGTCAGATTGACGCGGTTGATGATGTTGCTGCCCTCGACGCCCAGCGTCAGGGTGCTTCCATCCTCCATGCCGAACCACGGCAGGCGGATCTTCTTGTGCAAAGCACCATCGACTCCGAGATATCCGGGGCCGACGAAGGTGTTGAAGCCCTGGTTGCTATAGAGGGGGTTGGCGCCATACCCGGTTGGATTCGTAAACCCGGGACCGTTGGCAGCGACCGAATAGTTGGGAATGCTGCTGTTGGTGTATCCGAGTTTTGAGAACACGCCGTACTTCCACTGTGAGCGGCTGAATCCCTTTCTCTGCAGACCAGCCGGAACATTGACCAGCGCGTTTGCGCTTCCGTTGGCCAGATAGTCGCCGGCGACCGAGGGATTGGTGATATCTGTGCCGCAGGTTGTAGAGGGAGGCGTCGGGGTGCAGGTACCACCCTGTGACGGCAGCGCATCGGCAATCGGAACGAAGGCCGCAGTGGTAAGGAGCGAGAACGGAGAGCCCGATTGCGCGCTGGTTACAGCGCTGAGGGTCCATCCGCCCAGGACGGCTCTCTCGACGAAGTTGTGCACCCCGGATCCGGGAAGTTCATAGGACATGCTCCCGTTGAAACTGACGGGAACCGAACCCTGAGCCGGGCCATAGTAGTGCTGAGGGTCGTAGATATTGCCGATGGCGCTTGTAGTTGCAAGGCCGGGGTTCACTCCTGTGTCGCCGGTGAGCATTTGACCCCCATAGCCGAGGGTCTTGGAGAATGTGAACGACGCGTGCCAGCTCAGACGATTCACGTCCTGCCGGGCGGTGAGGATGAGCGCGTTGTAGTTGGAACTGAGCAGGCCTTCACTCTCTGTGACGCTGCCCCACTCGGGAGACAACCGCTTTTCAAGCCCGTTGTTGGCGATCAGGTCACCCGGAAAGGTGTTGTAGTCTCCGCTGGCGTACTGTCCCCATGAGAACGATCCCGAGTAGCCTGCGCCGACAACCAGTTTGTAGGGAAGCTCCTGCTCCAGTTGGAGACTATAGAGCGTGGTCTTCTGCGCCTTCAGGTGCGGATCGACACCGTTGAGCGCGCTGGGCAGGACCGTGGGTGTGCCTCCCTCATTCAGGATGACTTCACCGTGGCTGTCTACACCCGTTGGAACGATAGAGGGGAATGAGTAAGTGTTGCCGAATGGAGCTGGGCTCTGCCAGTTGGTTCCGTAGAAGTTGCGCGGATCCACGTCATTGAGCGGAGATGGATTCGTGTAACCGAATGCCAGGTTGAGGTAGCTGGGCGAGTTGATCTCCAGTCCGTTGACAACGCCGTACACGTTGGTGGCGTCCTCATAGAAACCTACGCCGCCGTGAACCGCGAGCTTGCGGCTCGGTAAAGGTGTCCAGGCGAAGCCGACGCGAGGTAGGAAGTTCATATCCTGGTTGCCGGCAAATGCACTAGAGACTTTGGCGGTAGAAATATCGTTGTTGATGATATTCTGCTGCAGCGTGGAAGCGCCCGGCGAGACCATGTTGTAATACGGCAGGGCATTGGAACCCCATGGGGATGGATTGCCGTAGTCATCCCAGCGCATGCCGAATGTGAGCAGCAGGTTGGGCTTCACCTTCCAGTCGTCCTGCGCGTAGATTCCGATTTGTGTAACGGCCGCCCCCTGAATGTTGGCCTGGAACTTGCCGGTGGCTCCGGAAAGTGTGTCGAGGCTGTAGCTCCACGGTTGATCGTCAAGCAGGTCGCTCCAGCCAAAATAGAGTGGGGTCTGGGCCTTCGAAGCTGAGCCGGCGTTTTGCTGATACTGTCCAAGGCGCGCCACCGAGATGCCAGCCTTCACGTTGTGGCTGCCATGCGTCCAGGTCACGTCGTCGTGGAAGATCAGGTTATGCGCCTTCTGCCAGGCTGGGTCGGACGGCGTGCCAAAGTAGTCTGTCGAACCATCCCCGCCTCCGATCATCAGCGAAAGAAAGGGAATGACGTTGGCCTGGTTGGGAGTGAACGAGTTGTAGAACCGCAAAGCACTGGCGGAGAACTGGTTGAGGAGATTCGGCGTGAAGATATGGGTGTAGTTGAAGTTGCCGTAGCGCGATCCGCCAGGAGTGGTCGAGTTGAATCCCGGCCGCCACCACATGAAGTCGGAGATCTGCGGTTCCAGCACGTAGTCGGCGTAGACACGATCGAGACCGCCGCGGAAGTACTGATCGAGACGTCCGTCGATCAGGAAGCCATCGACGCGCGGAGACTGATTGAATGTGCCTTGGTCCACAACCTGCATGCTGCAAGGGATGGGCTTGCTGCCGATCTGTGTGCCAAGGTAAAAGGGGAGGTTTTTGATCGGCACCGCGCACACGCCTGGAGTGCTTGTCGCGAAGAGGTTCGATGCATAATCGACTACGCTCGTCTCGGTCGTTGTCGCCACTTGCCCGTTCGTAGCGTTGCCGACGGGAAATGGAACCAGCAGGTTCTGCACGTTTACCCCATTTGGATAATTCGCCGGCGCCCACGTTCCAGTGAAGTCGTTGGTGGCGTATTGCACCAGACTGTTGCTCGATGAGGACTGGGTCTGGTGCAGATAAGAGAAGAAGAAAAAGGTCTTATCCTTCCAGAGCGGACCGCCCAGGCTTCCGGAATACCACCGGCGCGAGTTCGGAGCTTCAGCAGAGGCGAAGTCGGCGGTGGAGTTGAAACCGCGGCCGCTATAGCGGTCGCCAAGTGTGCCGTGGAACTTGTTGGTGCCGCCCTTGGTGGTGATGTTGATGCGCATTGAGGAGGCGGAGCCGAAGTCGACGTTGTACGAATTCACCTCAAGAGCGACTTCCTGGACCATGTCTTCAGATGGCGTGAAGGTGATGTTGTGATTGAGGCCGCCGGCATATCCGGTATTGTCCTGAATGCTGACGCCGTCGACCTCGTAGGTGTTGCCGGCGTTGGGCCGTCCATTGGCCTGCGCATTCATGCTGTTTCCGTTGATGGAGACAGGACTCAAGGAGCGGTCCTCGTCGATTCCCGTGACGCCCGGCGCGGACCGCACCGTTTCCAGGATGCTCCCGTTCTGCAGCGGAAGGTTCTCAATCTGCTGCGCTTCAAGCGTTGTCTGCAGGCGCGTTTCATCGGGGTTCAACCCAGTCGTTTGAGCGGATACATTGACCACGGCAGTAGAACTGGAGATGCCGAGTTGGACGTTGACCGCGGCGACCTCGTCCTGTTCGACGTGCACGTCCGAGGTCTTCTTTTCAAAGCCCGCGGCCGTGACGATGACACGGTAGTCACCCGGCCCGACGGCGTTGAAACGATAGAGACCGGTGCTCTCCGTAGTGGTGTTGAGACTGATGCTCGTTTGCACGTTTTGAAGAGTGACCTGGGCCTTTGCCACCACGGCGCCCGTCTGATCGGTCACCGTTCCCTCCACACTGCTGTTGAACTGCGCCCAACCAATTTGCGTCGCGCCTCCGAAAAGCAGCAGTACGCATGCCGCCAGGATGTGCCTCACCGAAAATCGCATTGCTTTCCTCCCCAAACCTGTTTTGAGACGCTTTGCTGCAAGCTCTGTAGCACGCTGTCGCCGTACATGGCGGAGGGCGGTCGAGCGGGCGGCGCGAAAATGTTTTCATTTGCGCTCGCTCGCTTCATGCTCCCCGAATCTTGCGGGCTTGTCCCTGCCCTCCGGCGCTGCTCTGCATACTTTGGAATCGTCTATCGGCCGAACCGCAAAATTTAGCTCAGCCTGTACTCCCATGGTGAAATAGTTCTTCATTTGAACTAGACAAAAAATCTAACGCCTGTATTCTTCGACTGTCAAGCCAGCATTTCAAATCTCAAAAATAGATTCAGGGATATTTCGTTCCAATTTGCAGCCAAGACAGCACGCAAAGGCAACGCCACAGCCATGCCGCCTGTCGTCAACGGGCCCCCTTTTCTGGGATTCAGGTCAGGTTTAATTCCGCCTGTAATACACGCGATACTTGTGAAATAGTTTTCCATATGGAATAATTCCATCTTTAATCGAGGGAGAGGACCGCACCTTAGCTCTGTGCGACGCTCCGCATCCCTACTGCCGGGACCATGACAAGCTCGCTGCACCCTTCACGCTCCACGTGGGGCGTGACGAACGGTGGCGGTTCCCAACAATGCATAGACGTTTTGATCCTCGGGAGGGCTTCCGCTTTGACGTATCGATCTGTATGCCGGGTGCGCCATTCTACACTTCGCTGCGCCGTGTTGGGCGCGATTGCAATCCTCGTCAGCCCCGGGAGCCAGTTGAATGCGAACGGCGCTTCCCCCGGCGGCCCATCGAAATGGACGGCGGAGTGGATCACGCATCCGACGGCCCCGCTGCGCGCGGCGGGGGTCTTCCATTTCCGTAAGGTGGTGCAGCTTGCGGCAAAGCCCGAGCACTTCTGGGTTGAGACGAGCGCCGACAATCGCTTCACGTTGCTGGTCAACGGCGAACGCATGGGCGAGGGCCCGGCCAAGGGCGACTTGCAGCACTGGCGGTATGAGAGGCTCGACTTGGCTCCCGCGCTTCACGCCGGAGACAACGTCATCGCCGCGACGGTGTGGAACTTTGGACCTAACGCGCCGCTGGCGGTGGTAACCGATCGCACCGCCTTCTTGCTGCAGGGCGACGGCACAGCGGAGTCCGTGGTGAACACCAACTCCACATGGCAGGTTGAGCAGGAACCAGGCCAGAGCTTCATCCCTCGCGTGGGCAATGGGTTCATGTTCTATTGGGCTGCGGACCCCGGGGAAAGGCTGGATGCGCGCCTCTACGACTGGGACTGGATGCGGACCGGAAGCTCATCGCGGTCGAATTGGGTGGCCGCGGCTGGGCCGATGCGTGGATCAATCTATCCTTCGGACAACATCGCCGTGCCGGCCGGAGTGGAGTCGCACAATCGATGGTTTCTCGTCCCGGACACTCTGCCGCAGATGGAATTTCGCGAGATAGAAGTTGGAAAGGTAGTCCGCACGAACCTGGAGAGGGCCGATGTTTTCCCGGCGCAGGCGGTGACGATCCCAGCTAACACGACTGCCGAAGTTCTGCTCGATCACAAGACGATGGTGGCGGGGTTTCCGGAGCTTGCAGTGAGCGGCGGCAAGGACGCGCGGATCAGCGTGGGCTATACAGAGGCTCTTTACGACGAACACAACCGGAGAGGAAACCGCAACGAAGTGGCGAATCGCAAGGTGCTGGGGCTGTTCGACGAGTTCCTACCCGATGGCGGCGCGGAGCGTCGCTTTATGCCGCTCTGGCCCCGCACCTGGCGTTATCTCGATCTGCAGATCAAGACGGGAGACGCGCCGCTCACGCTCAATGGGCTTCGCGTTTACTTCAGCGCCTATCCATTTCAAGAGCGGGCAAAGTTCGATTCGAGCGATCCGGAACTCAGCAAGATATGGGATATCTGCTGGCGTACGGCGCGGCTCGGCGCGCGCGAGACTTACATGGACACACCATTCTGGGAGCAGTTGCAGTATATCGACGATACCCGGATTCAGGCCTTGATCTCCTATACGGTTGCCGGCGACGACACTCTGGCAAGGCAGGCATTGCACGCTTTTGATGATTCGAGAGTACCCGAAGGATTGACGCAGAGCCGCTACCCTAGCTCACTGCAGCAATTTATTCCTAACTTCTCACTCAGTTATATCGATATGCTGCACGACTATTGGATGTATCGGTCTGACCGGGGCATTCTGCAGGAGTTAGTTCCGAGAACCCGGCCGATTCTGCAATGGTTCTTTGAGCGGCAGCTTGAAGATGGCTTCCTAGCGAAGCTCCCCTATTGGAACGCCATCGATTCGCCTCGCGGCTTGAGAGGATTCCCGCGGACCGACGCCAAGGGACGATCCGCATTGATGACCCTCATATTCGTTCAGGCGCTCCAGAATGCGGCGGACCTGGAAGACGCATTTGGCGACAAATCGCTTGCAGTCCGATATCGATCGATGGCCGCCAGATCGGCGAAAGCTGTCTACGAATCTTGCTGGGATCCGCAGTTGGGGCTGCTCGCCGACACTCCGGATCGGGACAGTTATAGCCAGCATACGAACATCTACGGAATTCTCACCGATGCCATTCCTCACCGCGACCAAGCGGCCGTCCTCAGGAAGATCATGGCCTTTGAACAAGGCGATAAGTTGGGCGACAGTTTGATAGCAATGGTAAGCTATCGCTACCAGTTCTACCTTTCACGCGCCATCGACAAAACAGATGCGGGGCAGACCTACCTTTCAACTCTGAAACCTTGGCATACGATGCTCGATCTTGGACTGACCACGACGCCAGAATACGCAGACCCGACGCGGTCCGATACCCATGCCTGGAGCGCGCATCCGATCTACGACCTTTTGACAATCGTGGCCGGCATTCACCCCGCGGCTCCAGGCTTTCAAGAGGTTCTTGTGGCGCCTCATCCTGGCGACCTCGCGTCGTTCGACGCGTCAATGCCACATACGAGCGGTGCCATCTCGGTAAGTTACAGGCGCGAGGGAGATAATGCCCGGTTCGATGTTACGCTGCCTGCCGGATTAAAAGGCGCGCTTGAATGGAAGGGGCGAAGATACAAGCTGCACGAGGGGCAACAAACGATTACGCCGGGATTGTAGGACTGCACGCGGCGTCCGGTGCAATTGGCCAGATGCCTGAGAGTAACTCCGCATCGTGCATGACGCCTGGCCCGGGATAGGAGATGATACGCATTGGCTAAGAGAACAACCAATTCTCGTGGGATGACAAAGTATTCCTACCTGATCCCGATTGTTTCGAAGACCCTTGATGTAATGGAGTTGCTGCAGGCCGAGAAAGCGCCCATATCGATCGAGGCAATCTACCATCGCACCGGTTTTTCCAAGACCACCGTCTATCGAATCCTGCAAACGCTGAACCATCGAGGATATGTATCGAGAACCGAGGACGGACTTTACCGGCACGCGAACTCTCCTACGAAACTGCGCTTTGGCTTTGGCAGCCAGAGCGTCGACATGCCGTTTTCAGAGGCAGTTACGGCGAGTCTGCGCGCGGCGGCCTCCGCGTCGGGGATCGAACTTATTGTTTTGGACAACCGATATAACGGGGAGACCGCGTTGAAGAATGCGGCGGAGTTGATCAAGGCCAAGGTCGATTTGATCATCGAGTTCCAGGTTGACCGACGCGTCGCCCCGGTGATCGCGGACAAGATTGCTGGCGCTGGAATCCCGCTGATCGCGATCGATATCCCCCACCCGCATGCCACTTACTTCGGAGTGGATAACTACAGAGCAGGGCTTGAGGCAGGAGAGTTATTAGCTAGCTATGCAATGGATAACTGGAAAGGCGCGGTGGACTGGGTGCTTGGACTTGACCTTGAGGAGGCGGGCACGCTGGTGCAGAGCCGCATCACGGGGTCGCTTGATGGAGTGCGGGCAAGGCTGCCGTCGATCCCGCCGGAGCGTTATGTACGGCGCGACGGGAGAGGCATGCGGGAGAAATGCTGCCGGGTTGTCGCCGATTTTCTTTCCACGCGTCCGAAAGACAAGCACATCCTGATTGCGGCCCACACCGACACGAGCGCGTTGGGTGCGCTGGAGGCCGTGCGCGCAGCGAAGCGCGAGCGCCATGTGGCCATTGTGGGACAGGACTACCTGGGTGAGATGGTCGAGGAGATGCGGGAACCGGGAAGTCCTATTGTCGGCACCGTCTCGCATGAGGTGCAGGAATACGGTCCCCGAATCGTCGAGTTGGGATTATCGATTCTTGAGGGAAGAAATGTTCCTCCATATAACTACGTGAATCATAAGGTGATTACCCAAGAGATGGTGCGCCAGACTTAACGGCAGCCGGCGCCGCGATGTAGTGTTCACGGCCGCAGATTCTCCTGAGCCCTATCTAAAACGACATTCGCATCGTGAGTGAAGTCGTGGGCCGCTTGTCCGATCCCGCTCCGATAGGCGCATTTCCAAATGAGCCACGACTTTGAGCCCGGGCGCCCTGGGAAACGCTTCAGAGCGGACCGTAGCAGAGGTCAACAAGCGGGGTGCGTTGGCTTTATCTGCTGGCGACGTCGAGGCTTAGAGCTGGCTGGGCGTTCCGGACGGCGAGGGCGACCATCAGGCCCGAACCAATAATCAGCGATCCACCAACCAGCATAGAAAGGCCCGGTTTGTCGTGCCAGACGAGGTAGGAGATCAACGCGCCGGTTAGCAACTGGGTGTAATGGTACTGCGAGACGTTGCTGGCCGATGTGTGTTTGACGGCAACATAGAAGCTGAGGGTGCCGGCTGCGCAGAAGACGCCCATCATTCCCAGGGCGAGCCAGAGCGTGTGAGTGAGCGGTTGAGGGTGGAAGCTGGTTAGCGCCAAACCGGCCATGGCCGTCACCAGGCCGGAGCAGAAAGCGAGACTTTCGGGCGGTTCAGTGCGCGTAAGCACGCGGGACCAGACCATGTTGACCGAAAAGCAGGCGACGCACACAAGGCAACTGACGAGGCCGATGAGATCGATATGCTGAGCATGGCTCCAGGGGGCGACCGCAATGACCACACCAAAGAAGCCGACGAGCAGGGCAAGAGCCTTCGTGGAAGTGATGCGTTCGCCCAGAAAGGCGGCCGAGAGCAGGGAGATGACCAACGGTGAGGTGAAGACAAGGATGTAGAACATGGTCAGCGAGAGATGGCCGAGGGCAATGACGACGCAGACGTTGTTCGTCATGTCCAGGAGTGCTCGCGGTACCTGGCGCACCACCGAGCGCGGACGCAGATTGCCGAGGTTGCGGCGCACAGCGGCCTGCAGCGTGAGCGTGAGTGCCATGGACAAGCCCATGAAGGCGACGATCTCGTCGGGCGGCAAACCATATTGTCCGATCCACTTGATGCAACCATCGCCGAGTACCCAGCAGGTAAAGCCGAAGATCGCAAGAATGATGGCGGTCAGGTCGGAGACGCGGGATTTCATCGGAACCCGTCGCGGCACACGGCGCAGGATCGGGAAAAAGTCCAATCAAACATGACGTAGTTTCAGGGTAGACGATCGGGGTCAGAGGGAAAAGAGGATTAGAGTCCTGAACCGAAGTCAACTCGCCGGTACTGAACGCTGCCCCAGGGTCCGATTAGACTTACGGTCTGGGGTCGCGAGAATGACGAACCCGTCTGAGGCTCAGGCTATCGGGTCACAGGCGAGTAGCCCCCTAGCGCATGTCAACTCTTCGCAATGTTGGATCGCCCGCGCTCGGAGCCTATCCGCGAAACGGGAAATCGATGACCACAAAAGTGATGTCGTCTGTCTGCCCGCGCTTACTCGATCGCGACCACTCGTGCACGGCTTTCTGAAGGCTTTGAGCGAACGTATCGGTATCCGTTGCCACGTTCTGTGCCATGAATCCCGGCAGCCTCAGGTCTCCAAATGCCTCCCCATTTAGGTTCTCGGCTTCGGTTAATCCGTCCGTATACACGAGAAGGCGATCCCCCGGTTGCAGTGAAAATTCGGAGTTGCTGTAGGATTCCCCTTTTCGTACCCCCAGCAAAAGACCTCCTCCGTTCAAGGTGGTCAGTTCCCGGCGCGCGCCGTTCCACAGCAAGGGGGCTGGGTGAGCCGCCGCAGCATAGGTTCCCTTCATCGTCACGAGGTTCAGGTGAAGATAGTTGGCCGTCACATACTGCCCAGGGACCTGGTCGCACAGGATCGAGTTCAATGTCTGGATCGTTCGAGCCGGATCACTTCCTTCCGTTGAGTGGGTGCGCACTGCGACCTTGACCATCGATGCCACGAGCGCGGCCGGTACTCCATGCCCCATCACGTCAGCCAGCAGAATGTCTATGCTGGCTGAAGAGAACTTTGGGAAATCATAAAAGTCGCCGGCAACGGCCGTCAGAGGGATGTAGCGCACGGCAATTCGTGCTTTTTGAAATGTGGGAACTACTCGCGGAAGGATCGATTCCTGGATCGCAGCCGCGGCATGCATTTCTTCGTTGAGAGACACCAGCCGCCGTTCATCGGCGAGAACACGTTTCGCAACCACAAAACTTAGACATGAGAGCAGGACAATAGCTCCAAATGGCTCGAGACCCGGCTTCCAATGGCCATCCGTGGCGTTCCGAAGGTGGTCTACCGAGAATGCAATAAAGAAGCAAGACAGGCCTACGAACAGAACATTTGCATGTTCGAGCCTGGGTGGCTTGTACCCCGTAATAACTCCACTCGCAAGTACAAGAGGAACGCAGATCACCAGAATGAGGGCGGCGGAGGGCATCAACTCCGGCGCGTGGCGGATGAACATGTAGGCGTAAACGCCGGCCGCAGCGATGCCATAGCCAACAATCATCCAATGCAGCAAAGAACGCCAGCCGCGGCCATAGAAATCCTCAAAGAGTAGAAGAGCCGGGACGATGGAGCAGGCGCTGAGAATGCGGGGCGTAAAGAGAGCGATCTCAGTAGGACTGCTGAAGCCCATCTGAAACACTGGACTGTGGAAGACAAGATCCGCTCCGTAGAGGACCGCAAAGAGCCCGATCCATAGCAAGTCCCGCTCCCTTGATCGGAAGCGAACCGCATAAGATGCAAAGGCTACTCCTCCCATCAAACAAATGGCGAGGCTGGCAGCGAAGGCTAGAATTTCAGTGCGCACAGAACCTCCTGCTCCTCAGGCCCGCGACATGCCATAATTCGCGACCGTTAATCGCCCACCGCGACTTTCCCTGACTCTATCCCGGCTCTGCAGACGCGCCTGGGCCCGCAGAAGACGCGACTTGACAGCCGACTCCGTGATACCTAGTTTGTCAGCAATCTCCCTTCCTGAATATCCTCGTTTCAACCTCAGCTCAATAACGCAGCGAAGTCGCGGCGGCAGCCGGCGAATACCCTCCGCAAGCAGAGTTTCCTTCTGTCTCTGGATCAGCCGGCTCTCCGGATCGGGGCTGTCATCGCGAAGTACCCAGGCTTGCGATTCCTGGGAATCCTCTCCCGTGTCGTCGATCGGTATCATTGTGTACCGTTTTTCGCGCAGACGGGAGAACGCAGCGTTGATCGCGATTCTCGTCAGCCAGGTTGAGACACTGGATCGACCTTCGAAGCTCTTCAGGTGAGTGAATGCCTTCAGGAGAGTTTCCTGAAGGACATCCTCCGCATCGAAAGGATTCACGAGAATCCGGCGGATGCGACGTGCGAGGTTGGCCGAATGATGCCTGCACAGTTCCTCAAACGCGGAACGGTTGCCGTTCTTCGCCTCTAAAACAAGAGCGGCATCCGAAATATAACTGTGAACGGGATTATTGATTGTGCTCACAATCGTTTCCTTTCAGTGGCAGCACCGGAGTCAACCCGGCACATTCAAAGTTCACGCTTGGGGGTTCGATAGGACCCGCGCCCGGCTCCTATCGAACTCCATGCGACACAGAACCGGTCACGAAGCCATTTGCGGCGGAAACTTCTTAAACATCTTCTCGACATCTGAATCAAGCTTCTTGGTATTTTTGTCGGGGTTGCCAGCCAGATCGCCGTGTGCTGTTCCCCTCCAGATCAGCTGTCTGTCCTGAGTGTCGAACATGCTCACAATCAGAGTGCCAACTTTGTAGTTATCCACGGAGAGAGTGGATTCTCCCACCCCGCCAAAGCGCCGTCCTCCGAAGCCGTCGTACATAGTGTCGTACTGTTGCTGAACAGAAACTTTTTCGAGGGCAACCAGTGCAACATCGCCGCCCGTTGGCACCTGGGTCCAGCCTTTGGCTGCAAGTTCCCTATCGACGGCCTCTTTTACGCGCGCGTCCCAGATCGAGTTGGTTGTGTGCACGGTTGACCACGAGTAGGTTTTGAGTGCTCTGAAGTTACTGGAATGGTTGTAATCGACGGTGACCTGGTCGGCTAAGGCCGGAATGGTCAGCGCTGCGAATAGTAATGGCATTGCCAAGATGGTCTTGAGTTTCATTTGCATTCTCCTTTGCGAATGGAGTCCGTGATCTCTGCGATCCCAACGGACATCCTTATATGCAGAGTAGGCAAAGCAACAGCAACGCAAAACGCGAAAGTGGGCGGGTTGACGCACCCTCTTTCGGGTGTAACAGGTCCTGGGCGAGAACAGTTCAGTGAAGGGAATGGAGCGGCGCAGCTTGTGCACGGGCACTCGCGACCCGCTGGGAGACGGGCGAACACAAACTAGACACAGGGGGAAAACTTCAAAACGCGAAACCAAGCAGTCTCGCGGTGACTCCTTAGGGGCTTATCGGCTAGTCGAGGTGCAGGATGCCGCGGCGCAGGGCCACGGTGACTGCCTCAGTGCGGTCGTTCACCTGGAGCTTTTCGAGAATATTCTTCACGTGCATTTTTACGGTATCTTCGGCGATCGAGAGATCCGCTCCGATTTCCTTATTGCGCTTGCCCGCCGCCATTTCTTGCAGTACCTGCAATTCCCGTTCGCTCAGCTTCTCTGAACCCAGATGCTCAGCCAGTTTTTCGGCCACCGGCCCGTGCACATGTTTCCTTCCGGCGTGAACGGTGCGAATGGCGCCGAGCAGTTCCTCGCGAACAATCCCCTTCACAACATATCCGCGTGCTCCCGCAGCGAGGGCGCGTTCAATATCGGCATCCCCCTCGAAGGAGGTGAGGACAATCACGCGCGCGTGGGGTGATTGCGCGAGGATCTGCCGCGTCAGTTCGTGCCCGCTCATATCCGGCAAACGCAGATCGACGAGTGTGATATCGGGCTGCATTTTCCGAAAGAACTCCAGCGCCTGAGCGCCGGATTCCGCCGCGCCGATTAACTCCATATCGCTCTGAAGCGCAAGAATGTTCGCCAGTCCCTCACGAACGATCGGGTGGTCGTCAACGCACAGAATTCGGATTTTCCTGGCGGGATTCACCTGGTCGCCTCCTGCTCGCCATTGCGGCTTTTGCTGTTGCGATTGCCCGGTTCGCGAGAATCCTGATAGGCGCGGGCTGCGGGCACCGACACGCGCACCGACGTTCCCCTCCCGGGTGCGCTGATGATGGAAAGCTCGCCGCCGATCCGGACTGACCGTTCCCGCATCCCCGCCAGACCGTAATGGCCGGAGATGCCTGCCCGCTGTACGTCCTCTGTCATGCCTGCGCCCTCGTCCCGGATCAGCAGTTCAAAGGAGGACGACGAATATCGCAACCGCACCTGGATAGTGCCCTTGCCGGCGTGCTTCAGCGCGTTGCGCAGTGCTTCTTGCCCGAGATCGCACAGTTCCTCGGCTATCTCCGGCCGAAGCAGTTTCTCCTCCCCTTCAATTCCATATTCCACCCTGGTCCCATTCTGAGGATACGCATCGGCCGTTCGGCGCAAGGATTCAAGAAGCGCCGACCCGGTCACTGGGCGTTGTCGCAGCGACTGCAGAGTTAGCCGACCGCTGGTGATGGCCGAGCGGGACAGCATCAGCGCGCGCTGCAACGGAGTCTTCGCATCGGCGCCGCTGGGTGTGAGTTCGTCGGCCGCCTCGAGTTGCATGCTGATCCCCACCATCTCCTGAATCAGGTGGTCGTGCAACTCCCGGGCGATTCGTGTGCGTTCTTCCACGCGCTCTTCGAACCGCAGGCGCATCATTCGCTGAGCGGAACGCAGCCGGATCCGGAACAGGAACGCGACGGTCATCAGCGCGGCAACAAGGCACAGTAGCCGAAACCAGACCGTCTGAAAATAGGCGGGAGCGAGATAAAAAGACAACTCCGCACCGGTGTTGTTCCAGACGCCATCATTATTCGCAGCGCGCACGCGAAACGTATAAGGGCCTGGCGGCAGATTGGTATAGAACGCCTCGCGGCTGAACCCGCCGTCGCGCCAGCCGCGGTCGAATCCCTCAAGCTCGTAGCGAAAACGTACCTTGCGCGGAACCGCCAGGCTTAAACCCGTGAACCAAAACTGAAGACTACGGGTCAGCGGCTGCAATCGGATGGGCGGGATGAGGTCCACAGCCTTCCCATCCGCTTCGAGGCCGAGAATGTGCACCGGAGGCGGCAATAGATTTTTGTGAAGTTGTTCGGGATCGAGAACCGCCACACCCTGCGAAGTTGTCAGCCACAACTGCCCATCCTGTGCAAAGGCTGCGGAAGCATTGCCGTTCAGAACTGGGCTGTTCACGATTCCGTCGGCTTCATCGAAGAAGGTATAACCCAGTTTTGAGGCGTCAGCTTCCGCTGATGCACGAACTTGCTGCGCGTTGAGGCGCGCCAAGCCGATGTTGTAACCGAGCCAGAGGTTTCCCCGTGAGTCGGGCAGCGCCCAGAGCACGCGATTGCCGGGGAGCCCACTGCTCGAGTCACGACAGACAAAACGAGAACCCTCCAGAAAACACAGGCCGCGCTCAGTAGCCGCCCAGAGTTTGTGCTGGGGTCCGAAAAACAATCCATGGATGACCCCACCAGACAGCCCGTCATCCGCGGAATACGTACGGAACCTGCCTTGCTGCTCCTCGACAACGCTGCCATCTGCGCGTCCCAACCATACGGCATCTCCTGGGCCGCTCGTCATGGCTGTGATCGGCTGATGCAGCAGGGCAGGAGTGGTGACGATTTCCGGATCGCGGCCCTCTGCTTCACGAAAGACACCCTTGTTGGCGTCGACGAACCAAAGTGTCCGGTTCTCGTCTTGGGCGAGGACCGTAACCGCGGTGAATTTTGCATTGCTGCCCATCGGGATTTCATGGCCATTCTTCCATCTCAAGAGCCCTGCCGTACTGCCCGCCCACAGTTGCTGATCACTGTCGATCAGCAGCGAGAGGATTCGAACGCCAGCTCGATAGACCGCGGTTTTCCCGCCGACCAACCGCTGCAGCCCATCATTTGTAGCCAGCCACAAGGAGCCGTCTTTCCCCACGGCAATTGAGGTGACGGTATCGCTGATGAGCCCATCGCGGCGCGTGAGGGATAAAACCTTGTTGCGCCGCAAACGGTCGAGGCCGTCCTCTGTGGCGACCCAGATATTGTGCTCGTTATCCTCAAAAATGGAACGGATGAAATCGCTGGAGAGTCCATCATCGCGAGTGTAGTGCTGAACAGGACTGTGGCGGTCGCTCGAGAGGCGGATGACACCTTCTCCCCTGGTGCCAATCCAAACGCAGCCGCTGCTGTCGGCCATGATGGTCGTGATCGTTGACGTGTCGTGCGAGAGCGGTATGTTTCCAGCTGGTACGCTGCCATTCCCCAGCAAGTGAAGCTCGCCTCGTGGGTTGAGCCATGCCCGATGGCCGCCAGGTAAGGTGAGCAGCCATGCGTGCCCGGGCGCGGCCTGCACCATTCGTCCTGCGTCAACGTAGAACAATCCGCCTTGGGTGGCGATCCACTCCCGCCCGTCACCGCTCTGTAGCGGACCCGAGAACCATCCTGCAGGCAACTTGATTGGCGGTTCGGTTGGCTCCAGCGTCCCGGCAGCCAGATGCCAGAGCGCTGCACTCGTCGCGACCCAAACTGAGCCATCACTTGCGTCCTGTATGGAGTTCACTCTGGCATCCAGTTGGGTGGCTTCAACGCCATCTTTCCGCATGATTCCTACCAGCCCGGAGCCGGTGCCGAGTAGCAATTCTCCCTTGGGTGACACGTGCAGCACGCGCACTTGTCCTGGCAGCTCACCATTCGGCAACGCGGGACGCCATGGCGTAAATTGCACTCCGTCAAAGCGCACCAGGCCGTCATCCGTGCCCAGCCAGAGGAACCCGTCACTGGTTTGCGTAACGGAGGAGACGATGGTCGACGGCAGGCCATCCTTGTGCCCCCACGACGCAATTGAATACTGTACGGAAGGTTGCTCCGCATGCAGCGACGAGAGCGAAAGCACGCCGACCGTCGCCACCCTGATCGCGGCGCGAACAATCCACCTCGCCTGTGCTGATGCACGGCTCATGCCAGAAGTAGCTTAGCCGAAGTGAGCAGGGGGTTGCCGCAAATAGGCGTTCGAAACCGGAATACACCCAAAAGGGTGAGTGCGGGATTACTCAGTTTCGCGTTTGCAGCGAAGATCAGGCTTTCTAACCTGGATCCAGGTGACCAAGCCACCTGCCCTGACAGCACGGTGGTTCCGGAGGAAAAGATGACCTTGATTCCCCTCGGGCGGGAAACGCTGCTGGGAAGACTCGTACTCTCGGCGTTGTTCTGTGCGCAAGCCGGTATGTTGGGCTCATTAGCAGTGGCGATAATTCCGCTTATCGTGGAGGCGCTTGATTCCCGTTTCCGGCGAAAGGACAGGAGACGCTGAGGAGACAGGACCTGTTGATCCCCCGTCACAGCCCAGAGTCACTTTGGACCGGATGCGACAAGTGATTCGTCAACCCAATGCATTGCTGGCACCTCGGTAAGCCCGTTCAGGCTCGATTGTTGCCGAAAGCGCCATCCTGAGCTGTTGATTCTTGATCAGAAGTTCGCATACGCACCGCTGCAAATTCTCTAAGCGAACCTGCCAGTCTGCTTCATTTCTTTTCTTCCATCGTTCATCTTCTTGTCTCTCAGTGGAGGCACTTGCCGAGCCTTGCTCTGGCGCAAGCGTTCCGGCGGACGCTTGCGCGAAGGGATCTTGGGGTTGACGAGTGGCCATGATATCTCCGATACGAATATCCAGGCTTGTCATGATGATGCTCCTCTTCTGCCACCCGAGAAATCATTACGCTGAACTGTTCGTGCTCTTCTTCGATCCGCCCGGATGCGCTGCACAATAACCGCTGATCATTAATCGGCGTTCCTTCGCGTTCGAGTTGATTGTGGCCGAAACGCTTCCGGGCTGAAACCCCAAATCGAGCGTTTCGTCCACTCAATAACGTCTGCGGCCTGCTCGTTTGAGTCGAAGGTTTCCCTCTTCTGGGGACCTGAACTTTAGGCCGATCGAAATGGTTCAAGGTGCAATCAGTGTCCGATGTCGATTCTCTTCCATCCGAAGAACCACGCGTCCAGGGAGCACGCCCCCGGTCCCACGAGCGCCAACGCTGCGCCAATGGTGGCAATCAGAATGTCTGAATTGAGATTTTCATGCTGTACGAGGGTGCCCCAAAGGGCAAGCAGGACAACCATCAACCCTGCGATCGGTGTCCATAATCCTGTGGCAAGGAAGGCGCCGTCTGCAATTGCGAGCACGCTGAAAATGGCGAGCTCCATCGGCTGGCCGGTGCGCAACATTCCGAATCCCTGCGCGATCAGTTCCGCGCCGGCAACGATGCGCAACAGCAAGAGTCCGGCCCCAGGCCAACCGCGGGCAAATGTTGAGAAGAGACGGCGCACAACGACCTCTTCGAGAGACTACCGAATCGCCGATCTTTTCCGAAACCCTCGAAAGGGCGTAATCCTGACTATTTTGAGGTTTTAGAGTTCGATGATTCCACGTTTAAGGCCTATGGTCGCGGCATGGGTACGATCATTTGCGTTCAACTTTGAAAGGATGTTCTTGACGCGGCTCTTCACCGTTTCTTCGGTAATTGAGAGCTGATCGGCGATCTGTTTGTTGGCGTTGCCGGACGCGATCAGCCGCAGCACTTCTACTTCTCCCGCAGTCAATGCATCGTCGGTCGCATGCTCGGCAAGCCCGAAGGAGGCCTCAGGCGATATGGCCTTCTTACCGGCGTGAACCGCACGAATTGTCTCCAGAAGCTCTTTGTGCAAGAGATTCTTCAGAAGATAAGCGCGGGCTCCGGCCTTCAACGCGCGAAGAACCTGGACGTCGCCGGCATAGGTTGTGAGTACGATGATTTTTGCCTCGGGAAACTCACCGCGAATCGCGATCATCGCGTCGAGGCCGTTCATTTGCGGCATCTGTAAATCCATCAGCGTGACGTCGGGTTGATGGACGCGGAACTGCTGGATCGCTTCGCGTCCGTCGCAGGCTTCGGCAACCAGTTTCATGTCCGGCTGATCGGCCAGGAGACCCGTGATCCCCTGACGAAAGATCGGGTGATCGTCGACCACCAGGATCCGGATCAGATTGAGACTAATATTCATTTCTCTAGGGAGCCCGATTCGTAAGAATTCGAACCAGCGCGAAGCGGGCGCCTTTGCGTAAGCGTTGACCGCTGGTATGTTCAAGTCGATTTCGGTGCCGGAGTCGAGCTCACTCCACACCTCCAGGCTGCCTCCCACAAGTTTGGCGCGTTCGCGCATGCCGCGCAAGCCCCAATGCCCAAGGGCATGGTCCTTGCCGAGAACGGCTGGTTCAATGCCCTGACCGTTGTCGCGGATTCGGAGCCGCAGTGCCTGGTCGTCGTATCGAATTTCAACTTCAATTGCCCGCGCCCTGGCATGCCGGATTGCGTTGCGCAACGTTTCCGCGGCGATCCGATAAACCTCGTCCCGGACAATCGGGTTGAGGTCTCGCGGTATTCCTTCCAACTGAACGCGAAACTCCGGACGGCATTCGATTGCGGTCTGGCTGAGAAGTTCCTGGGCAAGATTGGTGATGGCCTGGGCAAGATCAAGGTTCATCGATCCGCTGGAACGTAATTGGTGCACCGCATCTCTGCCCTCAGTGATGGCATCCGATGCTTGCTCAATCGCGCAATCGATTCGCCGTTTCGCCTCCTCCGGGCGCCCAGGAAGCAGGTTTGATACAGCCTGAAAGCGAAGCAGCAGCCCGTTGAAGCTTTGCAGCAGAGTGTCGTGCAGCTCTCGTGCGATACGGGTACGCTCGTCGACACGCACCTCGAGCGCAAGATGGAACTGGCGCCGAAGTTGCCTCAAGCGGAGTTGATAAAGCGCCCACAGCAGCAGCAGTAAGACGCAAACGCAGAAAGCAAGAAACCAGACTGTCTGATACCAGGCTGGCGCGATGCTGAAATCCAGAGTCGCGCCTGCATCGTTCCAAAGACCATCATTGTTGCACGCGATCACGTGAAAGCGATAATTGCCTGGAGCCAAGCTGGTATAGAATGCCTGCCGCCGCGTCCCAACATCCTGCCATTCGTGATCGACGCCATCGAGCCTGTAGCGAAATAGCACGCGTTCGGGAACGGCAAAGCTCAAGGCGGTGTAGTCGATCTCCAGCTTGTCGGTGTGCGCAGGAAGTACGAGGCTTTTCGAACCCACATGGATCTTTCCGTTCGAGAAGATTGAGGAGATCATCACAGGAGGCGGGAAACGGTTGCGATTCTTCTGGAACTCTCTTGGATCCAGCCAGGTGATTCCTTTGGTCGTCGCGAACCACAGCCGGCCGTCGCGCGATTCCGCAATGGATGGCTCAGGAATCCTCTCAGCTGAGAATCCAGGAAGTCCGTCCAATGCGTCGAGGTGCTCCGCAGAGATTTCGGAAGTCGGGTTGCGGAGCCACCTCGCCAATTCGTTCGCAGTGACATGCGTAATGCCGGAAAACCCGTTCGCCCAAAGCTCGCCGCTCTCAGTCTCCAAGACGCCAGAGACCCTGCCGGGCAGATCTGCGTTCTTCCAGTGCAGGAGATGAAAATGACCCTGAGTAAACAGTTCGATCCCGCCTGGCCCCGCCAGCCAAACATGGTACCCCCGGACCGACATCGTACTCTCCGATACGCCTCGCGTTCCGGCAGGAAATGAGAATTTCTGATAAGTGCTTCCGTCCCAGCGAACCAGGTTGTTTGCGAAGCCAAACCAGACGTTTCCCGCATCATCGCCCGTCATGGCGCCAAGGAGCCCGGCTTTCTTGCCGAGGGCTGCATCCTTTCTGCTCCAGGTTCCGTGACTGAAAAGATATGTTCCGCCGATTGCTGTAGAGATCCATAGGTCGTTGTTTCGGTCGACCGCAAGAGAAACGACGGGCCCCAGGTTCTCCGGATGCTGCAGCTTGGTCAGCCCGGTCCCGGAGTATCGCCAAAGTTCCGAGTCGCCTCCACCAGCCGACCAGATGGTTCCATTGCGGTCCCGTCGTAAACAGACCGTCCCATGAGTTTCAGGAAAGGTCGTCATTCTGCCATCGGCAGCCACGTTGGTCAAAGGCAGGCTCCTGTTACCGGTCCATATTGAACCCAGATCTCCCGCTGCCACGCCAAAGTCGTGTTCCTCTGTCTGCGGAAGCACCAGTGTGTGAAGGGCGATGCGTCGAAGCTGGTCAAGGCCAGAATTCGTCCCCACCCACACGCTGCCTTCCCGATCAATTAACACGTTCCACGCTGCATTGGAGCTGAGTCCCTGATCGGCACTGAAGCTCTCGCCTGAAGCATCCTCCGTTGCGACCGGCGTTTGCCAACTCTCCACATGATCGAATCGCCTTACCCCCCTGTCGGTCACCGCCCAAAGCGAGCCGTCGGCTGCGAAAGTGAAGTCTCCGTATTGAATATTTTCCTTGCGGCCTTTTCGTGACGTAGGTGATAAGACAGGAGCACCCGCCGTGTTTGTCACTCGTCGAAGTCCGTAATCGTCCGACAGCCAGATACAGCCATCGGGCGCCTCATGGAGAAAAGCGTTGTGCGTTGGAGCGGCAAGAACGAATGCGGCGGAGATTGCGCCGGCATCGTATTTAAGGGGTTGAAATTTGGCTTGACCCCGGTCTAAAAAGAGAATTCTACCGCCAAGGGTCCTCACCCAAACAGTGCCCTTTCGATCAACCATGATGGCCGCCGGAAAACCGCCAGGGTATCCGTGTTCAGTTCCAACCGGCTCACATACTGCCCCTCGCATACGAAAGAGGCCGCCCGACGCCTGAATCCATAATGTCCCGTCCTTGTCTTCGGCGAGTCCTTCCATTTGCAATGCAGGAGTGCACCTCCGATCTGTAAATACGCTCAACCGTCCGTGATCCCAGAAGAGGAGTCCGGCAGCCCGCGTCTTCAGCCAGACGCCGCCCGAGGATGAGAGGAAGGCCGAATGAATTTCGCTATTTGGCACCGCCCCGTTCGTCGCTTCTTCGACGGATTCGAACCGGACACCGTCGAAGCGGAATACCCCTGTGGATGTCGTGAGCCATAGATATCCATCGGAGGCCTGTTGAATATCAAATACAGCACCGAGCCCGTTGTCTGCAGTCCACATCGTGTGGTGATATTCAGTTGAGGTAGGACCCGACGCCCAAGCGTCTTGTTCGCTCACGTCAGCGGCAAGCCACAGTGAGAGGCCTGTACAGGCCAACCGTCCCACCCATTGCATGAACCTCAACATAAGGCGCACTTAACGCATCAGCTGGACCGAATACACAGGATTCAAATTGGTTGATGTCCTTTGCTGCAGACTCGGTCACCCAGAACGCGAAAGGCGACCTCGTGGGCGTAGATTGCAATCCATGCCGATCCTCGAAGCGTATCGATCGCGCGTGTGAATTCGTTCTCCACTGCGATCCTTTCCCGGCCGCACCCCAAGACTTGAGAATGCGCCACCCCACTCCAGCGGGTCCATTGGACTTTGGTGTCGGGTTTGCGTTTTGTTCAGGCCGGTCAGGCGATCACAGCCCGCGCTACGGCTATAACGGCGACAGTCGCAACCGGTCGCGTGAACCGCTTTGGATCCCCGGAATACCCGCAACACTATTTCTGAAGAATGGCAAGATTGTCGCGTGCAATGGCCTCGGTGAAGGTCATGCGGATTCCGTGCTTGGGTCGCAGGATGACCATCGGGCGCGCTTCGATCGTCTGGCCCGGAGACAGTTGAAAATCGTATCTTCTGAGCAGAACGCTCAAAATCATGAGGATTTGCAGCATCGCGTAGTTGCCGCCGATGCAGCCGCGCGGTCCGCCGCCGAAGGGCAGATAGGTGAAGGGCGGTTGCAGCTTTTCGTTCGCTTTGGTGAAGCGCTCCGGGTCGAAGCTCTCAGGGTTCTGCCAGTACTTGGGCGCATGGTGCGCGCCGTAGACGAACACAATCACCGTCGATCCGCGGGGTATGGCGACATCGCCTGCGCGGTCGTCCGCAACAGCCATGCGGTCGATCATCCAAAACGGCGGGTAGAGGCGGAGCGCTTCCTGAATGACCTGCGTGGCAAACTCAAACCGCGGAACGTCGGTGTAACTCAAAGGCGCATCGCCCAGCACGGAATCGAACTCCTGCCGCACCTTTTCGAGACAATCGGGACGCGAGCTTAATAGATAGAACATCCACGATAGAGCGTTCGACGAGGTTTCATGGCCGGCGACCAGCAGTTGCATGCTCTCGCTCAGGACCAGCTCATCGCTCATGCCTTCGCCGTCGCTGTAACGGGCGTCCATCAACGTCTGCAGCAGATCGTGGCCGGGCTCCTGGTGGCGGCGCTGCTTGATGTAAGCCATCAGGATGCTGTCGGCACGGGCTCGCATCTCTTCGTGTTTGCGCAGGTCGCCCGAGACGGCAAACCAGGGATTCATGTAAGGCTGAAGGGTTTGCCGAACGATGAATTCCTGGACGGTGCAGATGGTGTGGCTGACCAGGTCGATGTCTTCGTCTTTCAGCTTGGCGCCAAACAGCGATCGGGCGACCATCGAGAAGGTCATTTTCATCAGGTGGGGGTAAATATCGACGGAGCCAACACGGACTTGTCTTTCGAAATCCTTCAGCGACTCGGCGAGCGAGTCCTGCATGATCGAAGACAGAGCCTCAAGTTGCTTTGCGATCGAAACCCTTCTGGATAAGACGCCGCTGTGTGCGCCAGGCTTCCCCGTGGGTGGTGAGAAGGCCTTTGCCCAGGAAGTGGCCCATCCGCTTCACTTGGATTTCAGATTTCTGGTAGTTCTCCGCGTTGGTCTTCAACACGTGCTGAATCACGTCGGGATTGGTAGTAACGATGGCTTCTTTAAGGCCGCCTATATAGAACCGGAATGTGTCGCCGTAGAGTTCGGTGTACTTTGACAAAACCTGCACAGGATTGCGGACCATCGCAGGCGAGTCAGCAAAAGAACGAAATCGGGAAACGACGGGTATAGGCGTGGGCAACTTTACACCTCGCCCGGATGCTTGCTTTGAATGGTGGAGAATCTCATGTGGTTTGCCTGAAGCGTAGTAGTCCAGATAAATGCGTGGTCCAGGAAATGCGTCAAGCTCCCTGGATCAGTCTTCGTTTCCCAGTTGCTTCAAAAGTATCAGATGATGCACGATTGCCCGCGTCATGGTGGGATGTTGGCGATAGGGAACTCCAAATTCCTCGGCGGTCTGCTTCACAATCCGGGTGAGCGGAGCATAGTGAGTGTGGCACACGTAAGGGCACAGATGATGGGCGATGTGGTGGTTGAGCCCGCCGGTGAGCCAAGCCACGAGCGGGTTTTCAGTCGCATAATCGGCTGTGGTGGCAAAGATGTGGTACACGCCATTGTCGAACTCGCCGCGGTCCGTGGGAAGTAAGTGCTGTCGACGGTGTGCGTGGTCTGGAAGACCAGCGATACGGTCAAACCGATGATCAAATGGACCAGCACGAACGCCAGAAGCGACCAGCAGAAGCGGTTTCCCCAACACGACGACCGGCAAAATGAGCATGTAGGTGACGTAGAGTGCCTTGCCCGCAAACAAGATGGCGTATTCACGCGGCGGATGTTTGGTGCGCTTCAAATAATCGTGGGTCGGGAAGAAAAAGGCTTCAAAGTCCCTGACGAAAACATAGTCGAGAGAGAACAGCGCGTAAAAGAACAGCGCATAGATGTGCTGGAACCGGTGCATGCGCGTGCGCGGCTCATGGGGCGTAAATCGAAAGATGCCGCGTCCCGTAAGCGCATCGTCTTCGCCCTGGAGATTGATGCAGGAGTGGTGGCCGCGATGATGGAGAATGCGCCACATGTACGAGCTGATTCCGCAGACATCGAAGACATAATTCAGGAGTTTGTTGACAGACGGCATAGACGAGATGGCGTTGTGGTTGCTGTCGTGGGCGATGTTCAGCAAAAGGAACGTCTGGGCGAGGCCGCCCAGGAGGTAGAGGGCGACAAACTTCCATGAATCCGGCTTGAGCGCGTAGATGGCAATCCAGCTGCCCAGTAGCACTGAAAGACCCACGGCGATTTTGAGCCACATCGAGCGGTCGGCTTTGGGAGAGATTTTCTGGTCGGCGAAGAAGTTTGTCGAGGCGGCGGCGTAAGACTTTCGGGAAGGAAGACATGCTCGCCGGGTCGCCGATGGACTGCAGCGGCGAAGCCTCGGAAGGTACCAGATCATCCACATCCGGCCTTAAAGTGATTACCGCTTCGGTCCCGGACGTCACCGGCGCCTCCATAATTGTGTTAAGCCGGTCCAGCGCACTCCGAGCCGGCGCCATCGGCTGCCCATGGGGAAAAGGCGATCTCTTGACTCGTCGCCGGCAGCGTCGAAGCCTGAATGTTAGCGCGGAAGTTTATGGAGAATCAAGGGAATTCGGATCGGACAGAGGTGCCGTGGCGGCGTTCTTTGGCAGCGAAGGTGCGTTGCATTGCTTCCTGGCTCTGCTACCATGGACCGACAGATTGTATGAAAATTCGTTGAATGGGCAATTGAGGCCCCGGCGGACCCTGCAAGACTTCCCCGCTACCTGAGCCGGCCGTCAGGGTGATTTGCCCCTCGACCGGACCGAGCGGCACATTGACAAAGAACCGGTATTGCCGTTGTTCTCAATGTCGGCCTAGCACAGGAGTCCTGCACCCCGAGACTCAGTCGAACTTCGGCCCGCATCATGACACGCGCAGCAGCAAGAGGGTAAGTGTTTCCCACGTACTGAGATTTCCCATTCCACTTTGAAGGGTATCTCTCATCGAATATGGCGTCGATTTGGACCAACTGGATAGGCTCGGGGATGAGCACCCAAACAAACTCCTCTATTCGTATCTTGACCTGAACGGCAATCCAATCGAATGCTACTCCTACGCGTCCTTTCTCCACAGGACGAAGGCGATCGCCGGACACTTGCGGAAAGAACATCGACTTCGCGGCGGGAGACCGGCTCTTGCTCGCCTACCCGCCAGGTCTCGAAATGATCTGCGCGTTTTTTGGTTGCGTGCGCGCCGGATTGATCCCCGTGCCTGTCTATCCTCCGGGGTCCCGCGGTTTCCAGAGCGCCCTGTACAAGATGGTCCACATTGCAAAGGATTGCCAGGCGGCGGGGATTTTAACGAGCAGAGACTACCGCGCATCTCTGAAGACGAATCTTGCCAGAAGCGGGGTCTCGACGTCCGGCGTGGACATCGACTACATCTCCAGTCTTCCCTGGATCGTCACGGAAGACTTCGTGGATACGATCTCGGACGAATCTTTCCTTGAGCTTCGAAGATTCTGTTTCTCCAATACACATCAGGATCGACGATGGAGCCCAAGGGTGTGATCGTGTCGCACGAAAACATCCTGGATACCTACCCGCTCGTGATCGACCATCCAGCTCCGGTAGTCGTCTCCTGGCTTCCGCAGTATCACGATATGGGACTGATCGGGTGCTACCTTTATCCCGCGCTGAAAGGCGGAACGACCTACGGCTTCGCTCCAATGGATTTCATTCAGCGGCCTGTCCTGTGGTTTGACACGATCAAAACCTATCGGGCTACCGCGACGGCTGCTCCCAACTTCGCTTTCGACTATTGCCTGCGCGCCGGAAGGCTTTCCACGGAGAGCCTGGAGGATTGCGATCTGAGTTCGCTGCAGGTGTTGATGGTGGCGGCGGAACCCGTAAAACCGGATACCTTACACACGGTTTCTTGAGACATTTCAACCTTACGGGCTCAAGTCGGAGAGCTTTTATGCCGCTTACGGGCTGGCCGAAAATACGCTGGCGGTTTCGCTCGGCGGACGCAATATCGTTTCCGTCAACAAGCGCGCCCTCACGTTGGGAAAGGCCCGCATGACAACGGAGGTTTCCGAAATCGACGCGGCCACACAGATTGTCAGTTGCGGAATTCCGCTCCTGGGTATCGATGTGAAGATCGTGGATCCGGAGAGGCACGTCGCTCTCAAGGAAGGGCTCATCGGCGAGATCTGGGTCGCCGGAAGTGGCAAGTGCCTGGGCTACTGGAAGAATCCGCAAATGACGCTGAAGCAGTTTCGCGCGCGGCTGGTAGACGATAGCCCGTATGACGATGGCTACCTTCGGACCGGCGACATGGGTTTCTTCCACAAAGGCGAGCTCTTCGTTTGCGGGCGCATTAAGGACATGATTATTCTTCGCGGGCAAAACTATTACCCGCAGGACATCGAGAACATTGTGGAGAGAGCGTCCGGGCTGGTCCGGGCCAATTGTGTCGCCGCGTTCCAGATTCACGAAGACACCGAGCCCGCACTGGCAATCGTGGCCGAAGTGAAGAATCCGAAGATGCTTCCAGATGCACTCAAGATTGCCGCCAGCGTCCGGAATTATCTCAACGTTGAAGTGGCGTTGATCTCCTTCATAGCGCCTCGTGCGATCCCGAGAACCAGTTCGGGCAAGATCATGCGCCACCGGGCCAAACATATGTGGCTTGAGGGTAAGTTCACCGTTCTCTCAGAGTTTTCGCGGGAGAAGGACGCCGGGGCCTCCGAGCCTGGTTCTGGGATCCAGTCGTCTTTCGACGAACTGAAAGCCAGGTACAACCTGACGGGTCTGGAATCGTACAACCTCGTCGAAGCCGGGCTGGATTCCCTGGACCTTGTTGTGTTCATGCATGAGCTCAAGGAGCTTTTGAAGGATAAAGGCGCCGATATGCTGGCGAGGCAGGTAGACATCGGTGTCATTCAGCGCGTGAGCGTAGCCGATCTGTTTCGATTGGCCGAACAGTTGGAGCGGGCTCCGGAAGAGGCACTGCTTTTGCTGCGTCATTCCCTGGCGGCTTTCCGCGAAGAGCAGCGCGCAGCGGAAAAGCAGATGATGAACAACGACAGAAAGCTCATCTTCGCGCCACCAACGCCTGCGCCCTTGCCCGCTATACCGGCCCTGAATCATGTGCTTCTCACCGGCGGCACCGGTTTCATCGGACCTTTCCTTATGAAGAGCCTGTTGGAACAGACGCGAGCGAAAATCTATGTTCTCGTCAGGGCTTCAGACGAGGAGCAAGGCAAACAAAGATTGAAGGGGGCGATGGAATCGATGGGGCCTTGCGGTGCCGGGCTGATGTCGATGTTTGAGGCTCGTGTCATTCCCATCTACCGGCGATCTCGGGCTGCCAAAACTGGGCCTGACACAGGATGTCTGGGATTTTCTCGCCAATCAGATTGACACAGTGTTCCACAACGGCGCGACCGTCAACTATCTGTTCAACTACGACCGGATGCGGGAAGCGAACGTGCTGGGAACCAACGAGGTCTTGAGGCTGGCTTTCGAAGGACGTCCCAAGACCCTGAATTACGTCTCGACGACTTTCGTGTTTGGCTGGGCCGTTAAGAGTGTCCTGTATGAGACCGACCAGAACCAGGACATGGAGCTTCTCGATTTCGGATACAGCCAGTCGAAGTGGGTAGCAGAACAGGTAGTCAATGACGCCCGCAGCAAGGGACTTTCCGTCCGGATTTTCCGGCCCGCTCTCGTAAGCCCTTCGGTCACGGGCGGCGGAAACAACTTCGATATCGCCGTTCGCCTGGTTGCGTTCATGGTGAATCACGGCATTGGAGTCGATGCCCTGAACCAGGTGAGTTTCGTGCCCGCGGACATTGCGGCAAACAACATCGTTGCCATCTCGACAACTCCCGGAACCGAGAATAAGACTTACCATGTTGTGCGCGACGACTACGCAAACATGCTGGATATTACCGGGCTCATCACCAAGGCGACCGGACGGCAATTCGAAATATTCAGCGTCACCGATTTCGTTCCCGAGCTGATCCGCAGATGCCGGAAGGAAGATCTTCTCTTTCCGCTGCTCGATTTTCTGGTGGGATCAGTGGACAACATCACCGCGATGGAGTTCAAGCGCTACGACAGTTCCACGTATCAAAAGGCTCGGAATGCCTCGGAGTGGGGCAAAGCCGATCCGTCGCTCGAAGATACGGTCAACGGAATTCTGAAATTCATGCACCGCAAGGGCATCATTTCAGTCGAGGCTCGGGAGGTCAAAGCTGCCCCCGCGCCGGCGCCGGCAACCAACGGCCGATTGGCCCCTGGACGGGCGCGTAAAACGGAGGCACAACCCGTTACTGCTTCTTGAATACCAGCTTCTCGGTTAATCGCTGGCCAGTTTCAAGTGTGCCGGATGTGGTGAGCGTCATCTGCTGCCCATCGGCGGACACCACCCACCTGTCCTTTTGCGTCACTTGATCGTCTCGCCGGTAGATTGAATCTACCGTATGCGGATCGACAAGTTGAAGCGACACGGTGTCGTTGCGGGAGTTCCTGAGGTCGTACTGCTTTCCGTCGAAGCGGGCTGTGTAGCTGAACTCACCCGAAAAACGGACCCCATCGTTTCCGTCCGCCTCGATCTTGAGCGGCAACCCTTGCCGCAAACGTGTCTTGCTCAGATCCTGCGTCCACTCGCCGGCGAATAGATCACGGGCTGACCTTCGCACCTCCGCTTCGCGTCCACACAGCGATTTGGTCCGCATGGCCAATGCTGGTAGTCGTGATCGTCAGTTCGTTGCCATCGGCCGATAGCATGTTCACGAACCGTTGCCACCACCGCTCCGTCCTTCTTCTCCTTCACCTCGGCATGCTTCTTGTCGATCCTGTGCAATTCGACTTGATTGAATGCCGGGTTGCCCGGAACGGACGTTTCGTGTCCGTTCCCGTTCGCTGTGAAATCCATTCGTTTATCGCCAGTCATGACGACCTGCAATCCGTCATGAAGAATGGTGATGGACAGTTTGTTGGGAGGATCGAGGGTACTCTGCGCAGAGATGAGCGTCCAGGAGCCAATGCGAGGGTCCGCGGCCCAAGCCTGAACGGCGAAAAGCATTAGGAGCAATGACGAATTTGCGAATAGATCCTCCTCAACCGCCAGTCGCCATGAATCCTGGGAAATCACATTTGCGGGTAACAGAGCGTTTAAAAGATGCATCCTTACTAATATACGAATTGTTTGTGCGCCGGGCGCTGTTTTGGTGGCTGAAAGTCCTCCGGAGCCCGCGGAGAAGTGGAATATAACTTAACGGTTGGCGATCTCGTCTGAAATTATGGGTCTCATGCATGTACGCCGTTTCTGGGTGGCCGGGGTCGTCCTTATCGCTGTCGTTGCGCTTCTTCCATTCTCTTTTCACGCCGAGCGCCATCTGGAGACGGCAACCCGCGTCGAAGGCAGCCAGGCGGAAACTGTCCGACAGGAGCTGAACAGCCGTTTTCATTCGCCATTTGTTGACCAGGTGACGCTGGTGATTCAAGGACTTCCACCCGCGGATTCGGAGCAGGGCGAGCAAGCTTTGACGACCATTGTTGCGGGACTGAGAGACGAACCGGGTGTTTCCGGGGTCGTTTCCTATCTCGACTTGCGCGATCCTGTTTTCCTGGGCAAGGGCGGTGGAACGTTTGTTCTCATAGGGCTCGCGTCGGCCGACGGGCCGGTGGAATCGCTCGTCCCTGAGCTTCACACGCGGGAAAACTCTCTTGAAAATCAATTACGGAGCCGTTATCCCGCCGTAAAGCTCGAACTGACCGGTGAGATTCCGCTGAATTTCGACATTCGGAAAGCGAGCGCCGACGAGGTGCAACACAGCGAGAGCCTGGCGATTCCCGCGACCCTCGCGCTTTTGCTGGTGGCATTCGGAAGCTTTGTCGCCGCCCTGATTCCATTGGCGGTTGGCGAACTCGCCATCGCGGCCACTCTGGCGATTACCGGACTCCTGGCCTCGCGCTTTCACCTGTCCATTCTGGTTCAGAATCTGGCCACCATGCTCGGGTTGGGCCTGGGGATCGACTACGCGCTCCTCATGGTGAGCCGATTCAGAGAGGCGCTTTGCGCAGGATAACGACGGACCCGCGGCCTCGGCGATCGCGGCACGCCAGGCAGGACACACGCTCTTGATTTCGGCCTCGACGGTAGCCATCGGATTTCTCGCTCTCTTGACGGTGCCCATCAGCGAGATTCGTTCCATCGGTGTAGCTGGATTCCTGGTGGCGGGAATGTGCGTTGTTGCTGGCAACTACCCTCGTGCCGGCAGTGCTGGCGTTGCTCGGTCACGCGAATCGATGCTGGCCGCTTGCCATTTACCCCAAGGTTGGATGCGCAATGGGCCGCACGTACGGGAAATCGCTGGAGGCGATGGGGAACAGTCATTGTTGCCCATCCCTGGCTTGCCCTTCTTCTGGCAGGCGCCCCCATGCTTCTGCTCGCCTGGCAGGCCACGCGGCTCGATACCAGTCTTCCCCGAGGGAATTGGCTTCCGCAGGCGGCGGAATCGGTGCATGCGCTTAACATCCTGGGAAAAATGGGCCGGAACGGCGTTGTTGAATCGTTGCGCATCGTTGTCGAACTGCCGGCGGATTCGATTTCGCAAACCGACGCGGGGTGGAATGCAATCGATCGTCTCTCCAAGCAGCTCGCGAGCGATCCCCGTTGCGATCGCGTAATTTCAATCACGACGATTTCGGAGAGCAACCGGTCTGCCCTGGAAGACCTCTCGCGGGAGACGCGCCGAACGTTTCTGAGTAGCGACGGACGGGCCGCACTGATTGAGGTGTTGCCGGCGACCTCAGTTTCTCTGCGCCAACAGGTCAACTGGGTGAGGGAGCTTCGGAAGACCGGCGCGACAGCACTTACCGGAGTGCCCGGCGCCACGCTACTCGTCGGCGGCATCCCAGCGCTGAACGCCGATTATCAGACGATTGTCAGCGACCGCTTTGTGCCGGCAACGGCGCTGGTGGTGGTGGGGACGCTCCTGGCGCTTTTGGGCGGATTTCGATCCCTCTTCGTCGCCGTGAAGGCCATCGCACTGAACCTGCTCTCGGTCGCCGCCTCATTCGGAGCATTGGTCCTGGTCTTCCAGGACGGACACGGAAGCGGCCTTGCTGGGAGTTCCCGGGGGAACTGGGAGCGTGTTTCCTCTTGTTCCTATCGTCGCCTTTGCCATCGTCTTCGGACTCAGCATGGACTACGAAGTGTTCCTGGTGGCACGCGTTCTCGAAGCCAGGAGGAGCGGACTGAGTGAAATGGACGCAATCCCGGAAGGGACTGGCCCGAACTGCGGGCCTGATTACCAGCGCTGCCGCGATCATGATCGTGGTATTTGCGGCATTCACCTTCGGAGATTTCCTGGTGGTCAAGATGATCGGATTTACTCTGGCGGTAGCCGTCCTGATTGACGCAACGCTGGTTCGAATTGTGATCGGCCCCGCGCTGCTTCGTATTGCAGGCGATTGGAACTGGTGGCCCGGCGGGCTCGCCACGGTACGCAGTTCGTCCGTGATGGTGAACCATGAATGAGGTACCGCCGTCGCCGAAGGCGAGGGGTGTTCGCGGATAGTTTATCTCATTGCCGAAGAGGCATCATTTCGAGATGCGCACTGTTACTGCGAACAATGCATGGTGAGCGAGAATGAACAGTGTTCGATGCTCGACACCGCCGAAAACAATGTCGATTGGGCGCTCCGGCACCTCGATCTGGCCGATCTCCTTCCCCGCCGGGTCATAAACAAAGATCTGCCCGTTTGCCACGTAGACATTCCCTTTACCGTCCACTGCAACGCTCTCGCCCCCGCGCTCCGCAAAGAGCTTCAGATCGCCCAGGGTGCTGTCAGGATTGACGATTCCGCTATAAGTGCGGTCTTCCGACGCGCTGCTGACATAAACCCGCTGCCCCGGATGCGCCGAGATAAAGCCATAGGTATCCAGATTGTCTGAGAAACGCCAGCCCGAATAATCCGGAGGCCCTTGCTGAAAAACGCGCCCGGCAGGCACAGATACGCTGCCGTCCGGCGAGATGTATTCCTTCGCCTTCGGCGTTGAAACATCCCTTAGAAACATCTCCGGCAGCGTCGTATACTTCATTGTTTTGAAGTCGAGTTGGTCTTTGAATTCGCCGTTGTTCCAGTAATTCCCCGGCAGCAATACCGCCGCACCGAGATGCGGCTTCGCATCTTGCGGACGAAGGACCGTAATTTGATCTTCCGGCGATCCCGGATGAAAGGAATAGACAGTCCCCTCAGGACCCTCAGACGAAACCACGATCAGATCGCCAGCCGCGTCGAATCCCAGGTTCACCGGGTCAAGAGGATTGTCACGCTCAACCGCAAGGCCCTGGGTCGCCGACCAGCTATAGATGCGTTGCTCATGGTGATCGATAAAATAGAGCTTCCCTGAAGCGTCCACGGCAGCCCCGGATATGGAATAAAATCCGTCCTCCAGTTTCTCGACCTTCGACCCCGGAGCCAGAACCGCAGAGGCCTTCAGCGGCGAGGGCGCAACCGGCTTCGCGGGAATGTCGAGTACTGCAAATTCTCGCTCCCGCACCTCCAGGCGATGCGTCATATCCTGAATCGCATTCTCGTAGGGAAACTTGCTCGCCCGCAGAAAAGTGCCGCAGCCGTTTTCATCGCAAACGGGAAATCCGCTTTCCGCGTTGATATGCACGTTGCGAAAATGAAGGTCTCCTGAGTTATAAATCCGAACCGCCGCGGGAAAAGGCGCTCGGCTGCGCGTCACACGGTAACCGTGATAATTTGCAACCGTAATATTCTTTGACCAGTCGAATTCCAATGACAGAGATTCGGGACTCTCGCCGGCTTCTTCCTCCGTCTGCGGTGCATTCAGGTCCCAGTTTTCCGCGTGATCGAACCTGATCTCGTTGCGCACGTGGTGTTCCGTCGAAAGCTCGTACACATGGCCCGGCGTCTTGGTATACGAGACATAGAATCCTGCCTGCGCGAACGTGTTCGGCGTCCATATATCGGCGAAGGTGCCCCCGCCGCCCTCGGTCACCCAGAGGCTGGGATATTGCCCGTCCCAGCGCTTGTGCAGGTCGGGATCGGCTGTGTGGTTGTTGTTATACGGATTGGTGCCGCTGCCATGCCCGCCGAGAAAACGCACATCATCGATCAGCGAGTCGGCCCCCGCCTTCCACAGCACGGCTACGGCGCGCGCATTGATGCCTCCGGTAAACACGCCAAAGCCGCTGATAATGTTATGGCCGCCCGCAGGCGCAGAAATGACCGCCTTGGGTGCCCCGATCCCCTGATAGCCGGGCGTGTCATCGAGCAGATCAAATTGAGTCAACGTAGGATGAAGCCCGATCAGCACAGTGTCCGGCATCAGTGTCAGCGTGTCTCTGACGACATAATGCCCGCTCGGAAAATAGAGCACTTGATGCGTGTCGATGGCCTTCTGGATTGCGGCCGTGTCATCGGTCGTCCCGTCTCCCATGACCCCGAGCGTGTGAACATTCACCCACTCTTCATTCGGCGGCAGCCCGCGGATCGCCGGCGGCAACGGCGGAGGCAGGCTGCTCAGCGGCTCGCCGTCAAAGCGCATGCCCATGGTCCCCATCATCCCTTCGCCGGGTACGATGAGACCATAGTTGAAATTCTTCACCCGGTAAGTGACGCCCCGGCCAGGCACCGTTTTACCGCTCTCGCGAAAGCGCGCGAAAGTTGGCACATTCTTCAGAACAGCATTCTCAAATCCGACCTCGGTGAGCGGATTCTTCTCGTTGCTGATCACCACAGCGGGCCCTGAGATATCCTCGAACCTGCAGTCCTTGGCCCACAGTTCATCAGAGTATTGCGGATCGATATCGATGGCGGTCGGCACATTGCGAAATGTGTCGCGAATGAGGGTAAGCCCCGCCTCATGCTCCCGCACTGCCGCCTCGCGCTGCCCTTCGAACACGGAATCAATCAATGTAAATTGCCACGCAGGCGAAGTCTTGTCCGTCAGGATTCCGTAGCGGCCGCCGTAGAAGTGCAGGTCCTCGGCTTCATTGCCAATTTCAGTGAGCGCCGCCAGGCCGGAGCCAATATGAAAATCCATGTGACTGAGATAGGCATGTTGCGCGACATGGAAACGAATCGCGATCGCTGCCGGATTGCCGTCGCCGATCTCGAAATCGATGTTGCTCATAGCCGAATAGAACGTGCTGGAATTGGCATCGGCGATGGCGTCATTTGGCGGCACGCTGCCGGGAGGTGGAAATGGAATGCGCACTCCCTCGCGCGGCACTTCTCGCTGAGCGAGGCCGGTGAAGATCACCATGTCGCCCACCCCCTTTTCAAAACCGGGCGTCGCATCCGCCAGCAGGAAAACGGGCCGCGATGCGCCGTAACCGAACACGCGCACGCCCGGCCAGACATAGAGGGTCCGCGTCAGGCGATAACGCCCCGACGGCACAAACACAATCCCCTCGCGCGCCTTGCTTGCGGCTTCGTCGAGAGCGGCCTGGATCGCCCCACTGTCGTCGGCCAGCCCATCGCCATGGGCTCCGAATTCCTGCGCCGTGAGATACACCGCTTTGGGATCGTCCAGCCGCGAGGTGAACACGGACGAGCCCCAAACGGGAGAAGAGAAACTCAATAAAAGAACGACGGGCAGCAGATTCTTCTTCATTGGCCTGTTCCATCCGGAGAGTGTCCCGGCGCCCAGCACACTGACCGGGCGCTCATCGTGAATTCCACGGTCGCACTCCGCGCGTGCTTCAAAGAGTAACTGACTGGAATACTGGCCTGGAAGTCAGGCCGGGCGCCTTGCGGCCGGAGGTAAGCGCTTCATACGAGCGGTCTGCTAGAGTTCTTTGCTATGGAAATCCGCATTCCTACACCGGCGCACTTCCAATCATGCCTCGCATTGCTCGTCGTTCTGACATTCTGCGCGGCAATGCGTCCCTTGCGAGCACAAGCCCCGACAAATCCTGCGCCTGCGGTTCCGGATTGGGCTCAGCCTGGTTCGCCAACCCACACCCAGGTCCCGCCGCCCGCAGATTTTCATCGGCCGAGCAGAAACTTCGATACGCCTCTCGGAATCTTTCAGGGCCAATCCGATATCGGCGCGGCAGTTGTACCCGGAGCTGCGAGCTATGACCCAGGCATAAAGCAGTACACCATTCATTCCGCCGGCTACAACATCTGGTACTCCCGCGATGAGTTTCGCTTTCTCTGGAAGAAGATGTCGGGAGATGTTTCTCTCGCGGCCGATGTCGCGTTCCCTGATCCCAATGGCTACGGCGACCGCAAAGCGGTGCTGTTGATTCGCCAGAATCTGGATGACGACTCCAGGGAAGCAATGATCGGCGAGCATGGCGTCGGCATGATCCACCTCGCGTATCGCCCGGAGAAAGGCGCCTTCATCAAGGATCTGCAATACCGTTTTGGGGGTGGTCTCGCCGGAGTTCACGCCAAACGCATCGGCATCGAAAAACGCGGAGATGCAATCGCAATCTTCATCAGCCTCGAAGGCGAGCCCATGCACCAGTTCGGTCCGCCGGTTACTCTGCATTTTGACGAACCGTTTTATGTGGGCATCGGATTCTGCTCGCATCTGCCGGATAAGTCGGACACAGCGATTCTCTCCGATGTCGTTCTGGAGAACGCGGCAGGCAGAGTGCAATAGGTCAAAAACAGCGATCTAGGACTGGATGCATAATTCGTGTTTTGAAAGGGCACGGATTCATCCGTGCCGTGGAAGTCCCAGGGATCGTGGGCTTTAGCCCCTGAGGAATGCATTTGCTCGGGACTGAGCGGCATTATGCAGCCAGCTCCAACCGCCGTCGAAGCGGCGCACATCCCGCCAGCGATGCGCAACGCCAATCCCGCTTGTCTATGGCGTGGAAGCAGCAGTGGCCGCAACGGCGGCGTCAAGTTCGCGGGCAGATTTCACGCCCTTTGCTGCGGGTTCGGGACCAATCCTTTGCAGAAAATCATCGAAGTCCCGGTCACCGCGAAGCGGCATCAACATCGGATCGGATCGGAAGCCGAGGCTCCATCGGGAGCCGGCTGCGTAGGATGCTTCCAGCGCTTCGACCGCCTCATGCCGTCGGCCCAAACCAATCAAAACCAGGGCCGCCCCATACGCGGTCCTCGCGTGGTTCCACCCGTCATTCACGCTGCCAAGCTGCTCCAGCGTTTTCAGCGCTTTTTCTGTCTTATTCGAAGTCGCGTACGAATACCCCAAGGCAGCTTGCAGGGTCCAATCTTGCGGATAATCGAAGGTCAAACTTTCTAACCGGTCATAATGTTGCGCAATCGACCCTTTCTGAATCAATGCGACCGCCTCGATCGCAGCGTGCGTCGCTCCGTATCCCCCACTGCGTCGGACGGCGCTTGCCTTCCACAGCGCCTTATCGTATTTGCCCGACAGGTAGGCGATCCAGCTGAGCAATGCGCTCAGTGGGGGAGCAAGCGGATTTAGACTCCAAGCCTCCTGGGCGCACTCCCATGCTTCGCTTAGGTTGTTCTCCGCAACATGAAGCAGCGCGCGGCCCGATAAGGCAAAAGAAGTGCGAGGACCATCTCGCAGAATCTCGTCAAATCCATCTCGGGCCGTTCCCCAATTCCGGTTCCAGCAGAGATCGAGCCACGCCACGCTGCATTTTCGCCCCGAAAGATCGCGTTCAGCACGGTACGTCCTGTTCAAAGCCTCGACTGCGCCGGGGTATGCAACAGAACCCTCGACCATACCGTGAAGGCCCACGAAAATCATGGCATTGGTCAAACCTGCAAAGGCTGCGGTATTCGCCGAATCTTCGTCGATTGCCTCGCGGTACAATTCCGAAATCGAATGAATGTTTTTCTCCGAGCGGATTTCCCAAAGCCGATTGGCGATGGCCGTCAGTTCCAATGATCTTTCGCACGCACCAAAGGCATCGTCCCGCCGAGGGTCCTTTTTGTCGGCCTTTAAGGATGATCCTGCGATCCACAAATCAATCTCGTCAGGATAGGCAAACGCTCCGCCTTTGGGTCCGCGAAAATGATGAACCGGTAACCCGTGACGGGAATGCCAGCGTTGCACTGTACGAGGGCTCCGTTGAAGGTAGTCTGCAATGGATTTCCAGGAGTCAAGGCGCTTTTTGTGCGTCTGCCCTGCAGACCTCTCCTGCGCCTGCATCCGTCTCGACGAGGGATTTAATTCCTTTCTGCTCAAAGCACAATCTCCTTTGGGATGAAAGGATTCTAGTATGATTTCCCCGGTGGCAGTGAGTGCCTGCTACTTTAAAAGGTAACACCGTGGTAATCACCCATGATGTTACCGCACGTCAGCGTTCCGGCGTGTTAAGTTCTTTTAACCCGGGTTCAATCCAAAAGTTTTTGATCGAGACTAGCCGGCCCAGTTTGGGAAATGAGTGGAAGGAACGTAGCGGCGCTATCTCGTTCGGAATGCAAAAGAAGGTCCAGATCATCAGTCAAAAATGTTTTTTGGCGCGTGTTGTATAAATAATACTTGGCAAACTGGAAGTGTGTGCTTACTCTTAATTTTGGAGATCTGCTGCGCCCTTTGCCCGATCCCCACCTCGCTTCATTGGGGCTATTTTACACCCCCTTGATGGCGCAAAAGTAACCGTTCGTATGTTACCCTCAAGCCCTTGATGTCTTCTGTTTTGGATTTTTGATTCAGGTCGGCTAATTTTGATAAGGGGGCAACCGGCGACACGGGCGGTCACATCCAACCCAAACGGAACAATAACGAAAACCCGCACGGATGTTCTTCTGTCCGTGCAACCCGAATGTCGCAAGGTTCTATTGGACCGGGTTTCTGGCAATTGAAGCGAGGTTGTGTGAGTTCTCTTTTGGTTAGCCCCGATTTCAACAATTCAATGTACGTGGACCGCCAATCGACAGATTCTGCCTCAGGTCGCAGATGGTATGCCGTTTTCACTGTTCCCCAAAACGAAAAATCGGCGATCAGGCACCTCGAACTCAGAGACGTTGAATCGTTTCTTCCTACCTATGAGACCGTCCGGGTTTGGAAAAACCGGCAACGGGTCAAGACTATCCTGCCCCTGTTCCCGACCTACCTGTTCGTGCGCATCGACCGTGACGAACGGGTCAAAGTCCTCCAGTCCCCCGGTGTGCTCCAAATTGTGGGCAATGGCCGAAATGTCATCCCTTTGGAAGATGCCGAGGTTGAGTTCCTGCGCTCCGGTTTTGATGGCCGGAAAGCGGAACCTTTCAGCGAACTTGTTGTGGGCGAGAGAGTGCGCATCAAGACCGGCATGATGCAAGGGGTTGAGGGCACACTGGTCAGAAAGCAAAGCAGCCTGCGTTTCGTGCTGACCCTCAGTTTGATCAATCAGCACGCCGCGGTCGAGGTCGATGCGGATACATTGGAATCCGTGTTGCCCAATTAGCAGAGATGCAGGCCAGATGGACGCCACGCCGGATGAAAAATTGGCTCCCGGCGCCACCGCCCCAGTAGCGTTAACAGGCCCTAAGTCGATTCGGGCGCATGCGGTTTGGTGCCCGCATTCGGCATCTTGTCAAACTGGGCCGCGAGCACATCGAGTTCGACATCACTGAGCTTCTCGATGTTGATCATCTGGTCTCGAGCTTTGCTGATCGCGTGGATCAACTCATCGAGCTTCAAATTGATCGCGCGCGCATCACGATTCTGAGTGTTTTGAATCAGGAACACCATCAGGAACGTCACGATTGTGGTTCCGGTATTAATCACCAGTTGCCACGTGTCGGAGTAGTGAAACACCGGCCCCGTGACACCCCACGCAATAATGATCAGACCCGCTCCGACGAACGCCCATTTCGAGCCCAACCAGAAAGAGGCTGTGCTGGCAAATCGTCCAAACTGTTCATTCGCAGATTGAGTTGCCTTCTCGGTAGTGCTCTTGTTCATGTGTTCAGCCTCTGTTCAGTTGGATGCCTTCCAGTGGCCGCGAGGCTTGTTCGCTGCTTCCCCTGAATATCTGGTTCCAGGAGGAAATAGGAAATGGTTTGACGCGTCAGGCGCGGCTCTCAGCAGCATCGATGCGATACACTTCAACCGGTGGAGGTTCAGCGTCTTTGCGCTTTTGTGGCGTGGTTTGCAGTGCCCTGATAACAATGTTTTCGATCCCTGGCAATTGCTGGGCGCAGCAGCCTTCCCAACCGCCGGCGAAGCCTGCCCAGAGTGGAATGGGCATCGCGGGCGGTATCGGAGCAGCCCCTGTCTACGACGCGGAAAAACGGCCCATCACCGCCGGCGGCTTTGTCGACAAGGGGCCGGTCGTCTTTGAGGACATCACCAAACAGGCCGGGCTCTCCGGCTGGATCCACAAGATGGGCACGCCCCAGAAGAATTTCATCATCGAGACGAACGGCTCGGGTGTTTGCCTCATCGACTACAACAACGACGGCTGGCTCGATATCTACCTCGTCAACGGATCGACATTTGACGCCCTCGACGGCAAAGAAGAAACGCCGCACGCGGCGCTGTTCCGCAACAATCACGATGGGACGTTCACCGACGTCTCCCAGCAAGCGGGCGTGGCCAACGACCGCTGGGGATACGGGTGCTCAGTTGCCGATTACGATAACGATGGCTGGCCCGACCTCTACGTCGGGAATTACGGCAAGAACCGTCTCTATCACAACAATCACAATGGAACTTTCACCGATAAGGCTGAATCGGCGGGCGTGGCGCTCGGCAACTGGTCGCCCGGCTCAACCTGGGGCGACTACGACGGTGACGGATTGCTGGACCTCTACGTCACCGGCTATGTGCATTTCGATCGCAACAACCTGCCCGTCAGCGGCACAAAAGCCGTGGGGTATGCCTCGTGCCTTTACCGCGGACAAACGGTGAACTGCGGCCCGCGCGGTCTGCCGGGCGAGCCTGACCACCTCTTCCACAACAACGGCGACGGAACTTTTACCGATGTGACGGCGAAGGCCGGCGTGGAAGATAAAGACAAATACTATGGGTTCGCCGCTATTTTTGTTGACATCAATGGCGACGGCAAGCCTGACCTGGTGGTCGGCAACGATTCGGAGCCCAATTTTCTCTACATCAATAAGGGTGACGGAACTTTCGAAGACGACAGCTACGTCTCAGGATTCGCCCTGAACAAGGATGGGCGCGAGATTGCCTCCATGGGCATTGCCGCGGGCGACTACAAAAACAACGGGCAGATCGATTTTTATGTCACCGACTTCGGCGACGACTACAAGGTGCTGTTTCACAACGACGGCGACGCCAGCTTTACCGACGTCAGCTATAAATCCGGCATTGCGCAAACCACGATTCCCTTCGTCGGCTGGGGCGACGGATTCCTGGACTACGACAATGACGGCTGGCTCGATCTGTTTGAAGTCAATGGCCACGTCTATCCTGAAGTCGATCAGCACGACTGGGGCACCACCTGGGCCGAACGGCCGCTGCTGTTTCACAATGTGCCCGACGGCGCCAAGGACCGGAAATTCGAATACATTCCGCCGGTCAAAGGCACCGGGCTGGCAGACGTGATTCCCGCACGCGGAGCCGCCTTTGGCGACCTCTTCAACGATGGAAAGATTGACGTCATCATCAACCCTATCGATGGGCCGCCGGTTTTGCTGCGCAACGTGAATCCCGATCATCACAATTGGGTTGAGATGCAGCTTGTCGGCGGAGTCAACCCGGCAAACGGCAAGAAGAGTCCGCGGGATGCCACCTGCGCCACGGTTTATCTGAAGGCGAACGGCATGCGCATGCGCCAGGATGTACTTTCCAGCGGCAGCTACATATCAGCGAACGACCGGCGCCTGCACTTCGGCCTTGGCGATGCCACCGATGCGGGAACAGCCGAGATCCACTGGCCGTCGGGCGCCAAAGAAACAGTGAAGCTGCCCGCAGTGGACCGCATTTACACGATTACCGAAGGAAAAGGCATTACCGGCGCACTCTGCGGAGGAAATCCCTGCAAGGATCCCAATGCGCCTGCTACAAACCAGGCAAGTAAATAGTAAATAAAGGTGCAATGAACAAACGACCTGAGCGTGGCCAGCCGGCACCGCCGGGCGGATTTCCTCTCGTCCCGAAACCCGCCCGGCGCGCGCTTCCGGTTGGAGTGCCGGTGATCCTGGTCTTGCCCTAGAACACTCCCGCTAAAAACACCTCGGCCGCATGCTCCTTGCCCACCTTCACGCCGCGATCCGCAAGAACCACTGGCGACAGAGTAATAACCGGGCAATGGGAGTGGGCCAGCACCTTGTACACCACGCCCTGGCGCGCGATGGCTGCAAAAGCAGAAGCCCCATGTGCGCCCAGGACGATCAGATCTGCCTCCTGTGCGCGACCCTGGTAGAGCAGTTCCTCGGTTGGGTCGCCAGGCACCACGATGGCCTCCACCACAATCTTCTCTCGCAGTTGTTTGGGAACCAGAGACCGCAGGTCATTTTCAATGTCTTCAACGCTGCGGCCCGCAAGAACCTCGGCGCGCTCCTGCGCCCGGATCACGTGCTGCAGCACCAGGCGCGCGTTGTGCTGCATGGCCAGTTCCGCGGCAAACGCGGCAATCACGTAGCTGGTCTCGAGCAGGCTGATCGCGCAAAGAATCGTTTTGGTGGCGTAGTTCCGGTATGCGCCGTCCACCACGTCGGGACCCACGATGTACACGGGCGTCTTGGCCGTGCGCAGCACCGCTTCGGCCACCGAGCCAACCAGAAGTTTGCCGATCGGGCCGGGAGAATGGGTGCCCATCACGATGCGATCTACTTCGCGCTCGCGCAAGAAGTTGAGAATCTGATCTGCGGCAAGTCCTGGCCGCACCACGATTTCGCACGGAACTCCCGCTTCTCTCACTCTTTGTGCCAGGGGCTCAAGATGGTGAATCTCGGCGCGGGCGGGGGCAGCATAGTCGTAATAGCGGATACCCGAGGTCTCCGATGCGGCCACCACCATCGTGTCGTAGGCATGAAACAGAATGAGATTCGCACCGGACTCCTTGGCCTGCGCCAGCGCGAAACCAAGAGCCTTTTCATTGGCGGGGATTTCGGAGGCAAAGAGAATGGTGGAGGGTTTGCTCCACCCTGGCTTCATCGCTGCGGCCATGGCAACCTCCTCGACTTGCGATTGTGTGTACTTTGGCAGACTCAGCGCCGGTTTTCGGTGCCGCACCTCACATGATTGGGTGATTTAAATCACCTTAGCAACCCAAACGATGCCCGGGATTGTGAGGTCCATTCCAGTATCGAGTCCACAAAAATCGAGCGATGGTTGCCAATCGAGCCACCAATAGTGATATGAATCACAGATTTCGTCCCCCTAAGGCTGCTCTTCTTGAAATGAATCGTGGCCCTCCCCCAGCCGTTGGATACTCAGGGTTCACCGCCCGATTTCGCAGGAGGCCTCAATGGAACCGATGCATCAGATTCCCGCACGCGGCGGGTTGAACTTTGACGAAGCTCCCTTTCTCGCCATCTGGGAGGTCACCCAGTCCTGCGACCTGGCCTGCAAACATTGCCGCGCAGCCGCGCAGCCTATTGCCCATCCCGACCAGCTCACCACCTCCGAGGGAATGGCCCTGATCGACCAGATCGCCGAGATGAAGGTGCCGATCTTCGTCTTCACCGGCGGCGACCCGTTGAAGCGTCAGGACGTTTTCGAGCTGATCCGCTACGCCTCCGGAAAGGGCGTGAAAGTTGCGGTTACCCCCAGCGCCACCCCGTTGCTGACCCGCGAGCAGATTTTCAAGATGAAAGAGGCCGGCCTGGTGCGGCTGGGAATTTCCCTCGACGGCTCGACCCCCGAGATTCACGACGCATTCCGCGGCTTGCCCGGCGCATGGGCGCGCACCATTCAGGCAATTGAATGGGCCAATGAAGCGGGCATTCCGATCCAGGTCCATTCCACCATCAGCCGCCACAATGCCAACGATCTCGACAATCTCTGCGCTCTGTTTGAGAAGCTCGCCATCGTCATGTGGAACGTGTTTTTCCTGGTTCCGGTGGGACGCGGTCAACTCGGCGACCTGCTGTCGGGCGAAGAATTTGAAGAAGTTTTCGGCAAGATCTACGAACTGTCGCAGCGAGTCAACTTTCAGATCAAGACGACCGAAGCCATGCACTACCGGCGCTACCTGTTACAGCACAATCTTGAAGAACGGCGCATGAGGCATGGCCACCCGCACGCCGCAGCACCGGAGTACGAGTCCGGCACGCCAACCTACGATGCGCAATCCCGCAACAAGAGCTGGGCCACCCGCCGCGTCAACGATGGCAAGGGATTTCTCTTTGTGTCGCACGTGGGCAACGTCTATCCCAGCGGATTTCTCCCCATCCATGCAGGAAACATCCGCGAAAAGCCGCTGGCAGACATCTATCGGAACGCGCCGATCTTCAAAGCCCTGCGGGATACCGGCAGACTTGAAGGCAAGTGCGGCGCCTGTGAGTACAAGGAGATTTGCGGTGGATCGCGGGCACGTGCCTACGCGCTGACCGGCGACCCCTTGGCGCAGGAGCCCTGCTGCATTTATCAGCCTCGGAACTGGACTCCGATTATCGAGAGCGACGCGCCCGCGATCTGTCAGCCGGAGCTGTCAGGAAATCTGGTCACGCTCTAGGCTGAGCTCGAATTCTTCCGGTCTCCTTCCGGGGACCGGAAGACTCTCCGTCAGACCAGCGCTTCGACGCAGTTTCTGAAGTAGTCCAGACTCAGCTTCAGGCCGGTTTCCAGATCGATCTTCGGCTCCCACCCAAACAACCGCTTCGCCTTGCTGATATCCGGCTGCCGCTGCAATGGGTCGTCCTGCGGAAGCGGACAATACACAATCTTGCTATTGGAGCCGGTCACCCGCAGCACAACCTTTGCGCACTCAAGAATGGTCCACTCGACGGGGTTTCCGACATTCGTAGGCAAATGCTCGTTCGATCGCGAGAGCCCCAGAATGCCCTCGATCTCATCGGACACGTAGCAAAAGCTCCGCGTCTGGTCGCCCTCTCCGTAAATCGTAAGATCCTCGCCCCGCAATGCCTGGATCATGAAGTTCGAGATCACGCGCCCATCGTTCTTTTGCAGCCGCGGTCCATAGGTATTGAAGATGCGGACCAGGCGCGTGTCCACCTTGTTATAGCGGTGATACGCCATCACCAGCGCCTCAGAAAAGCGCTTGGCTTCGTCATACACCGAGCGCGGGCCGATCGGATTCACACGCCCCCAGTAATCTTCGGTCTGGGGATGCACCTCCGGGTCGCCGTAGCACTCCGACGTCGAAGCATGCAGGAATTTTGCTCCGTGCTTCTTCGCAATATCGAGGGCGTTGCGAGTCCCCATTGAACCAACCATCAGGGTCTCGATGCCCAGGCGGCTGTAGTCGACAGGGCTCGCCGGAGAGGCAAAATTGAAGACGTAGTCCACGTGTCCGGGGTCGAAAGCCTGACAGATATCCTGCTCCAGAAACTCGAAGCGGGGTTCACGCCGAAGATGTTCGATGTTGTTCAGTGAACCGGTGCAGAGATTGTCCACACCGAGAATGGAATGCCCTGCAGCAAGCAACGCATCCGTCAAATGAGATCCGAGAAAGCCTGCGGCCCCGGTGATCAACACGCGCATAATTTCGATATCCTTTTCGTGAAGCTACAGGCCCAGGACTTCAGCCAGAGAATCGCCGGCTTGCGGCGCGGAAAAACTCCGCTTGCACCCTGCGCTCCTCTCAGAGTTCTCAGCGCAAGCCGTGGTTCGCCGAAACCCGAGACTACTCAGCACAGCGGAGAGAACTACGCTTTTGCGTTCTCCTTCAACCTCGGCAAATAGAACGCCGCCACCGGATCAATCGCCTGTGATAAGGCAGACCGGCCCACGCTCAGATACGTGAATCCATGCTGGGTCATCTTTTCCGGATCGTACAGGTTGCGTCCGTCAATCACGATCGGGTAGCGCAACGTGTAGTGCAGCCGTGCTAAATCCAACTCGGCAAATTCCTGCCAGTCATTCAAAATAAGCAGGGCGTCCGCATCCTGGGCAGCCACATAGGGATCATCGACGTACCGCATTTGCGGGCTCGGAGGAATGACTTCCTTGGCGCGCTGTTCTGCCGCCGGATCGTACGCGCCCACAATGCATCCCTCGTTCAGAAGCTTCTTCACAATGTCGATCGCAGGGGATTCGCGGATATCGTCGGTTCCACCCTTGAAGGCGAGACCAAGCACGCCAATCTTCTTGCCGCGGAAGGTCCACAGCGCCGACCGCACCTTTTGAAAGAAGCGCGCCTTCTGCTCCTCGTTAATCTTCTCCACTTCATGGAGTAATCCGAAATCCACGCCCACCAGTTCCGCTACATTGCGAAACGCTGCCACATCCTTGGGAAAGCACGAGCCGCCATATCCGATGCCGGCGCGCAGAAACTTGGTACCGATGCGGCTGTCCATCCCGATGCCGCGTGCCACTTCCTCCACGTCCGCGCCCGCCGCTTCGCAGATGTTCGCCACGCTGTTGATGAATGAAATCTTGGTCGCCAGAAACGCGTTGGAGGCATGCTTGATGATCTCCGCCGCCTTGGTTGACGTATGCAGAATCGGCGAAGGGTCGTCCACGCTGCGCGGTCCGGGCACCGCATTTGCGTTGCGGTAATACTCACCTGATGTGAGCGGAAGGTAAATCCGCTTCAGCAATTCGGAGGCACGCTCCGTCGCCGCGCCGATCACGATCCTGTCCGCATGCAAAAAGTCGACCACCGCGGTTCCTTCGCGGAGAAATTCAGGGTTCGACGCAACGTCGAAATTGTCCTTCGGGACGCCATTGCGCTCGATTACACGGCGAATCCATTCGTTGGTGTAGACCGGAACGGTGCTCTTCTCGACGATCACCTTATAGGAGTCGATCGAACGCGCAATCTCGCTCGCAACCGCATCGACATACGAGAGATCGGCGCTTCCCGTGCGGCTTTGCGGCGTACCCACGGCAATGAAAATAGCATGCGCTGTTTGCGCAGCGGAACGCAGGTCCGAGGTGAATTCCAGCTTGTGGTCCCGGTGGCGGCTCAGAAGTTCGGGCAGATACTCCTCGTGAATCGGAATCCCACCCTCCCGCAGCATGCGAACCCTGGCTTCATCGTTGTCAACGCAAATCACGCGATGCCCGATTTCAGCAAAGCACGCGGACGCGACTAGTCCAACGTACCCCGACCCGACAATGGCAATTGAAATAGGCTGAGTCATCGAACTCCTTCTTGTCGTCTTGCAGTGAAGAATCTAATTGGAGAATTTAGGTGCCGGTTTCCTGCCAGATCGACCCATTGCCGGCTGACGCCTTGCCCAATTCCCGGCGCCCCGTCGGCGGTATGGTTTGATGTCAGGTAGCTGGCTAAATCATCGAGCGGTTCAAAATACATCGCATCAACAAAATATTAAAAACGACTGGAGACAAGCGTCTCCCGTCGCAGGGAACTGTGGCCCGGCCTTTGTTTTCGGCTGCCGACACGTTCAATATAGCAGCAGGTCTATGTTTTAGGCTCCCACCAAAGTGGCAGATTTCAATAGAAGTTGCCCTGAGAATCTGCCAGTTCCCGCGAGTGCGGGAGAGCGGCGCAACGGGCACCGAAAGCCCCCAATCTGCCCGTAAATCGCCTTACTTCGGCTCCCGAAGGCGATTTCCAGGATTATGTTAACCTCGAAAATGGAGGCTTTTCGCTGATGTCGCCAGGGTCCTTGCCGCCAGCCCGGATTTATATGGACGCCAATGCCACCACCCCTCTGCTGCCTGAGGTGGTCGAGGCGATGCGCCCCTATTGGATCGAGCACTTCGGCAACGCCTCCTCGATCCATCTCGCACGGCCAGAAGGCGCGCACCGCCGTCGACCGCGCCCGCGAAACCATGGCGGAGTTCTTCAACTGCCACGACGCCGAGGTGGTCTTCAACTCCGGCGGCACCGAGGGCGACAACACGGCGCTCTTCGGTCTGCTCCGCCCCGGAGATCACCTGATTACCACGGCGATCGAGCATTCAGCGGTTCTGCAGGCTGCTCAGCGGTTGGCCGCCTTACGGCATCGAAACAACGTACGTTGCGCCCCAGGCCAGCGGCCTCATCGATCCGGACGACATTCTGCGCGCGATTCGGCCCGAAACCCGCGTTATCTCTGTAATGCTCGCCAACAACGAGACCGGCGTTCTGCAACCCATTGAACGAATAGGAGAAATTGCCAGCATCGCAGGTGCTTTCTTCCACATCGACGCAGTGCAGGGCGCGGGCAAAATCCCATTGGACGTACGCCGTTTCGGGTGCCACCTCCTCTCCATCAGTGCTCACAAGATGCATGGACCCAAGGGCGTAGGAGCCATGTTCGTGCGCCGCGGCACTCCGTTGGAATCGCTGCTCGTAGGCGGCAGCCATGAACGCCGCCGTCGCGCCGGAACCGAGAATGTGGCCGGCATTGTGGGCCTGGCAAAAGCGGCCAAACTGGCCATGCTCAGCCTCGAAGATGGGACCATTGACCGGATTGCGTCTCTCCGCGATCGCCTCGAAACGGAGCTTCTGCGCATTCCCGGCACAGGGTTGAATGGAGCAGGGCTGGACGGAAGACCGGTTGCCAGGGCCGCCAATACCTCAAATATATGGTTTGATCACCTTGACGGCGAGGCGCTCGTCATTGCAATGGATTTGAAGGGGGTTGCCGTCTCCGGCGGGTCGGCCTGCCACTCCGGCGCAACCGAGCCCAGCCATGTGCTGATGGCCATGGGGCTGGACAAAAACCGCGCCCGCGCCAGTCTCCGCTTCAGCCTGCTGAAGACCGTGACCGACGCCGATGTGGATCGTGTGCTGCAGGTCGTTCCGGACGCTGTGGAGCAATTGCGGGTGCTTTCGCCGGTGGCCGCAGGAACGCTCGGCTAGGCAAGTTCGGCGAAGACAGTAATTTGTTTCCGGTCTCTTTTCCCGTAGGCCATCTAAGTAGAGAGGAATCATGCACCAGCGCGAGACCATTGCCGTAGCCATGTCCGGAGGAGTCGACTCCTCGACGGTCGCGGCGATTCTCGCCCAGGGCCCGGACGGCTCCGCCGATTCGCCGCAGGCAGTTGTGGGCCTCACCCTCCAGCTTTGGGATCAAACCCGTCTGGCTGGCAAGCACGGCATCCCCGACGCGCCCAAGGCGGGCCGCTGCTGCTCCCTCGACGATGTATACGACGCGCGCCGCGTGGCCGAGCACCTGGGCATTCCCTATTACGTTGTGAATCAGGAAGAACGCTTCGAGCAGGATGTGGTCCGACCGTTCGTCAACGAGTACCTGGCTGGCCGAACGCCGATCCCCTGCTCGCTCTGCAACAACCACCTCAAGTTTGACCAGTTGCTGCAGACGGCGCGCAGCATTGGCGCCAGCCGCATCGCGACCGGCCACTACGCCGTCAACGAGTTCGACGCAGCGCGTAACCGCTGGATTCTGAAGCGACCGGCCGATCACTCCAAGGATCAGACGTACTTCCTTTTCGGCCTCACGCAGGAGCAGTTGTCGCGCACCCTGTTCCCGCTGGGAAACCTGACCAAGCCTGAGGTCCGCGAGGTAGCACGTCAGCGCGGTCTCACCCTGGCCGAAAAGCCCGACTCGCAGGAGATCTGCTTCATTCCCGGCGGCGATTACAAGCAGTTCCTCACCGCCTATCTCGATGAGCAGGGCCGGCCCATGCCCGAATCCGCCGGCGAGCTTGTTGCTTCAAACGGCGAAGTGCTGGGCCGGCATGATGGGATTTCGAACTTCACCGTGGGTCAGCGCAAGGGGTTGAAGGTGGCGTCGCCGTCGCCACTCTACGTGCTGCAGATTGACCCGGCCAGCCACCGCGTCACCGTGGGTGCCGATGCCGAGCTGGCCACCCGCACCCTGCGCGCCAACCGCCTCAACTGGATCAGCATTCCCGAGCTGACCGGCCCCATGCGCGTCAGGATCAAGATTCGTCACCGCCACGAGCCCGCTTGGGCGACCCTTGAGCCTGCGGCCGCCGGAGCTTCCAGCGCCGACGAGGTCGTCGCCACCTTCGACGAGCCCCAACGCGCCGTAACCCCCGGTCAGTCCTCTGTCTTCTACGACGGCGACGAAGTGGTCGGCGGCGGCTGGATTCTCTAGGTGTTCTTCAATGAGCGTACCGCAGTCTTGAAAGGGTACGACTTCAGTCGTGCCGATAAAGCCAGAAGATCTGGATGGGCCCTGCGGGATGTTTCCTACTCTGAGAATCGAGTTCTTCCGCAGCCTGTTTGCCCCGTGAGGGAATTCTTCACCCGCTGCGCCATCAGGAGAAATGCTCTAGGCTCCTTTCTCCACCCAACACCCGGCGCCCTTCTCGCCTGACAAGACCCAACGGCAACTCGACAAAAACAATCCCGCGAGCGCTATACTGGCGCGGCATCCTTTTTGGAGAAAAATAGATGATCAGGAAAACGTTTGCCAGCCTAGCCGCACTGGCCCTCTCTGTCCTCATCGCTCCCCTGGCAAATTCGCAAACACCCCCAGCCGTCCTGACCATTCAGGCCGATCAGCCTATCTCCACCGTCAGTCCCACGCTCTACGGCCTCATGACCGAGGAGATCAACTACTCCTACGACGGCGGCCTCTATGCTGAGATGGTCCGCAATCGCACTCTTCATTCCGATTGGAGTGGAGTGCCTTACTGGTATCTGCTGCAAGACGGCAACGCCGAGGCAAAAATGAGTCTTGATCGCGAGACTGGCCCCAGCGAGGCCCTCAAGACCAGTCTTCGCCTCGAGATTCAGCAGGCCAATGCGCTCAATCAGGCAGGCATCATCAACGAAGGCTGGTGGGGATTTGCTCTGCGACCCGACACCACCTACAAAGGTTCGATTTATGCCAAGGCGGATTCGCCTGACCTCGGCCCCGTAACCGTGAGCCTGGTCGGCAACAACAGCGGCAAAGTCGTCGCCACTGCGACCGTTCCCGCGGTCACCAATGACTGGCAGCCGTACCAATTCACTCTCAAGACCGGCGCGATCCAGCCTTCGTCGTCAAATCATCTCGTCGTTTCCGTCGGCCACGCGGGAACACTCTGGCTCAACCTGGTATCGCTCTTCCCACCCACCTACCACAATCGCGCGAACGGCAATCGCATCGACCTGATGGAAAAGCTCGCCGCAATGCACCCAGCCTTCCTGCGCTTCCCCGGCGGCAACTACCTCGAAGGCGATCACATCGCCGACCGCTTCGAGTGGAAGAAGACCATCGGCCCGCTGGTCGACCGGCCCGGCCATCCAAGCCCCTGGCGCTACCGGTCGACAGACGGCATGGGTCTCCTCGAGTTCCTGGGCTGGTGCGAAGACCTGAAGATGAACCCCGTCCTGGCTGTCTACGCAGGCTACTCACTGGCGCACGAACACGTGAACCCCGGCCCCGATCTGGAGCCGTATGTACAGGACGCGCTCGACGAGATCGAATACGTGACCGGCGGAACCGATACAAAATGGGGCGCCGAGCGCGCAAAGGACGGTCACCCCGCTCCGTTCAAGCTCACCTATGTCGAAATCGGAAACGAGGATGAGTTCGACAAATCGGGCAGCTACGACGGTCGTTACGAGCAGTTCTACAAGGCCATCAAGGCGAAATACTCTGACCTGCAGCTCATTGCCACCACGCCCGTCAAGAGCATCCGCCCTGACGTGATTGACGATCACTATTACCGCCGCGCTACCCAGTTTTTCGACGACGCCGCGCACTACGACAAGACTGACCGCAACGGCCCCAGGATTTTCGTCGGCGAGTGGGCCACGCGCGAAGGCACGCCCACGCCCAACTTCGGGGCAGCGCTAGGCGACGCGGCCTGGATGACCGGGATGGAGCGCAACAGCGACATCATTGTGATGGCCAGCTACGCGCCTCTGCTGGTAAACGTGAACCCCGGCGGTATGCAGTGGGAGACTGACCTGATCGGTTACACCTCCATGAAAAGCTACGGCTCGCCCAGCTATTACGCGCAGGCCTTGTTCTCGAAATACCTCGGCGACCATACGCTGAAATCCACGCTCGAAGACGCTGGTCCCCGCTTCTTCTACTCCATCACCGGGAGCGCCGCGAAGAAGCACCTTTATCTGAAACTGGTGAATGCCGATTCAACGCCGCAGGCGATTAACATCGAGCTTTCGGTCGTCAAACTGGCCGGCACGGCAAAGCTCATCAGCCTGAGCGCGCATGACACGCAGGCAACGAACACCATCGACGATCCGGATCAGATCGTGCCGGTGGAATCCACGTTAAACAACGTGGGCAGCCATTTCCATCACACCCTGCCGGGCTATTCGATTCAGGTCATCGACTTCAGCGAGCAATAGAACTGCAGAAACCGGAAGCGTACGCTGATCCGATCTTGGCTCCAAGGTTGGGTGTGTCATCAAGTGCCCGCTTGTGTTTTGACGGACACCTGATGAGTGTGTCTCGATTTGAAATCGCAGCTATCGGTCCGGCCTGGGCGCATCCTGCAACACCATCACAACGACTTTCCAGACATCGCCTGTCTTGCGCATTAAATAGCTGATACCCGCGCGTTCCAATTCCTCTCCATCCGACTTATAACGGATGGCGATCCCGGTTACGAACGCAGACTCTGCGCCCAGCATCCGGACCTCCTGCGAGCCCAGTTCGCTCCGAGCGTATCCGCGCGTTCGAAGCCGTTCCATAACAGGACCGAAGATCGGTTCGATCGCCGAGGGCGTCGGCAACGGGATCACGCCCAGCGGTCCGACAAGCAATGCTGGCTGGTTGAGAAAAGGCAAAATGGCTTGAACACTTAGAGTGCTGAAGGCCCGATAGTACTCGCTCAGCGTGTGTCGTACAGCAGTTTCATCGTTCATTGTTCTCCTCTCGTTCAGGTAAGTCCAGTTCATGGCGGCGTGCACCTGCTGGCGATCCGAAATAAATATCTTCAATTGATCTGAGCTGTGATCCTCAGTCGCCGATGGCGTCGAGCAGAAACAGATCGAGACCTGCAGAAACGAAAGGGCCGGGACGTTCAGCGTCCCGTTTTTTTGTTGTGCGGTGCTCGATTGGTGATTCAGCGCTGGCGGGTGGCCCACCCTAACCTCGCTCCCAAATCTGGGTGCCCCGTCCTAGCTCCGCTAGGGCGGGATTGCATGAACCTTCGCACCCGTTTCTGCCCTATGGTAATCAGCGCTGCACAGCCCAAGCCAGGCCATCCGGTCCGGCAACGTCGACGCGCCCCACCATTTCCAGCGTCTTCAGATCGATGGCTGCGACATAGCCATCGCGTCCGCAGGCCACGTAGGCCCGCGCCCCATCCGGCTGCATCTCGATTCCTCCCGATGCATAGACGCCGGGCAGGCGCTTTACTTCTTTCCGTGTGGCAGCGTTAAGGATGACCAGCGCCGATCCGGGGCTGACCAGCACCAGCTTGCCGTCCGGTGTGAACTTGAGCCGGTTCGCGCCTGGCACATTCGCAGCCAGCGTGTCGACCACGCGTTTGGCAGCCAGATCAATGATGGAGATCGTTCCATCCTGGGCATTCGCGACCCAAGCCTCCTTGCCGTCGGGCGAAACGTCAAACCCCTCCGAACCGTGGCCTACGGGAATCACCGTCTCGTTCCAGTCGCCGCCCGGAGGCCGCGGAAAGCCACGCGGAGGCCCACTCGGTCCACCGGGTCTCATTCCCGGCGGCGGAGGCATGCCCGGCGGAGGGCCTGGGGGCATTCCAGCCGGCCCTTCAGTATGGTCAAGAATGCTGACCGTGGCCGAATTCACATTGGTGGTTAATATGCGTTGGGCATCGGGAAAGACATAGATCATGTGCGTCCGGTTCTGGCCTGTGCCCATGATCCAATCCACCTTGCCGGTGGCCGGATCGTAGCGGCCAATGGCCTTGGCGGCCTCGGCCGTGAACCAGGTCTTGCCCTGCACAAAGGTCAATCCGTGCGGCCCCTGCAGCGGCCCAAGATCGATAAAAGGAAGCTGCTTTTGTGCCACGAGATCGATCACGGCTAAAGTGTGGAAAGCTCCGAAACCATAGTTGGAGACGTAGGCCGTGCGCCCGTCGGTTGACGCAGTCACCTCGTGCGGGTCATCTCCCACCGGCACGCGGGCCACAACATGAAGATCGGTTGGATCAATGATGGAGAGAGTGTGATCCTGCTTTGAAAGCGCGAGCAGCGCCGTTTTGGGAGTCGATTGCGCGAGCGTCAATGCGCTCACAGCAGCAAGTGCGAAGCAAGCCGACAACTGTCGAAGGCTCATTGCGCAAGCCTATCAGGATTTCAAATTAAACAAACATGTCTTTGTCGGCGGATGAATGGGTGCTGGCGGGCGAGGGGGAACCGTTTCGCAAGGCACCGAAAACCGCCCTCGCTGCGGCGGCGAAGGCCGAAATTTGACGCACCGGGACGCTGACTGCTTGGGTTACCACACCGCTGGCGCGATCGAGCGTGTCCAAAATGCCGCTAACCATCGCATCGATCCGGGTCGTCTGGCGGCGCACCCGCTCCAGAATCTCGGTAGTTGAAGCTTCCATCTCTACGCTCTGTTCGCGCAGTGCGTGCACTAGGTCCGCTACGTCGGTCGAAACCGAATCAATCTTCGGACCCACGCGACTCATAAACTCCTTTGCCTCAGTAAGCATCGGAAGAGCCGTGGAGCGCAGTTCTTCCGCCGCCCCCTGGGCGAGCTTCATCGCTTTGAGCATTGCCAGAAGCATCCCCAGCAAAACAAGCGACTGAAGGAGCACAGCCGCTCCCGTCACGGCAACAAAGATCGTCAGAAGAGTTTCATGATCGGGCATACACAGAATCTCCCCCAGATCCACTGCTGGGTTGTGAGGGTTGCCGAACGCTTTCGCCGCAACAGAGCAACTGCCTGTTTAGAGCTGGGGCGCGGGCTGCAGTTCCAGTCCCGCGCCCCAAGCCGGTGTCCAGTTGCATCTCAATTAGCTCAGCCCGTGCCTGTGAATCGGCCCAGGCCCAGAAGAACTACTCCTTTGCTTCACTCGGGCTGGATGCCGAGCGATACGCCTCGCGACCTGCATCCACCGCGTTCGACACTCGAGTGGCCTGGTCACCGACCACGTTCTTACCCCGCTCCACAAACTCTTCCCATTGCGCCCGTCCGCGATCGACTGCCTGACGTCCACGATCCACGTAGTCGCCTACGCGTTCCTTGCCCTTATCCACAAGGGTCCCCATCTGTTCGGCGGCCTCGCGGCTGCGAGCGCGCAGATAATCCGAGCTCTCACGAGCGCTCTGCGCGATGTCTTCCCTGGTTTCACGTCCGCTCTTGGGTGCGTATAGAATGCCCACGAGCGCGCCTACGCCCAGTCCCGCAATGAACCATGCGAGGCCTTGAGTTTTGTTATCTTCTGCCATAACAAACTGTCTCCTTTTCGTCCAGATATAAAAAAGCCTGCCGGTGCCACATCCCATGGTACGCCTAAACTCCCGACCGGCCGCAAGTTGAGGAGAGCCGATTCTACAGGCTCTGTCTGCGAGGAACTTAGACAGCAACCTTTCAAGTTAGAGTCCGATTCAGAAACCGGGGTTGTAAAGGCAACTGCGCCCAATCGATGGCTGCCGCTCCGGCAAGACCAGGTAAGCAGTCTATTTGGGGACCAGTCCGCGGGCAATGGCGTCCAGCATTCCGTTGAGGAAGTTGATGGACTCCGGCGCGGAGTAGCGGCGGCCAATCTCGAGCGCCTCATTGATCACGATGGGAAACGGCGTGCCTTTGAAGCCCAGCATCTCGCCAACGGCCATGCGCAGCAGATTGCGGTCCACGGCCGGCATGCGCTCGAGCCGCCAGTGCTTGGAGTTGGCCACGATCAGCTCGTCGATCTTCTCCTGGTGGGCGATGGCAACGCGGAACAGGTCTTCGGCAAAGCCGCGCACCTCCGGCTCGACCTCGTCGCCGGCCTTCCAGAAGGTGGCGCGCACCTGGTCCGGCGTCTGCTTGCCGATGTCCGCCTGAAAGAGCATCTGCATGGCCAGTTCGCGCGACTTGCGCCGCGTTCCGGCCGTCAAGCCGCCCGCCTTTTTGCGCCTCGAGCTTCCGCCGCAGGCTCACCATCTCAATGGCCGCGCCGGCAGCCTCAAATCCCTTGTTGCCCGCCTTGATGCCGGCGCGATTGAGCGCCTGCTCCAGGGTCTCGCAGGTGAGCACGCCAAAGCTGTGCGGAATGCCGGTCTCCTGCTGCGACTGGCCGATGCCGCGCGCCACTTCGTTGTAGATGGCCTCGTAGTGCGCGGTCTCGCCGCGCAGCAGGCAGCCGAGCGTGACAATCGCATCCACCTGCCCAGGTTTGCCAGCGTGCGCGCCGCCGCCGGAATCTCCCACGCGCCGGGAACGCGCACCACCTCAATATCGCTACGCGATGCGCCGCTGCGCAGCAATGCATCGAGCGCGCCCTCCAGCAGGCGCTCGGTGATCACCGCGTTCCAGCGCGCGACCACGATGGCAAACTTCATCCCGTCGGCGGAGAGATCGCCTTCGACCGCGACCGGCTTGCCTTTCAGCGGATCGGTCCACGCCCAGAAGCTGAACGCAAATCCCGGCTCCGGCTCTACGGTAAAGATGCGCGACTTCCAATGCGTTTCGGTGATCGCGGATACGCGCTCGACCGCATCACCGCCCTGCGCGCGCAGCCAGGCCACGGCTGCCTGATGCACGGCATCGAGCGCCGTCACCTCCACCAGCACATCGGCCGTTGACGGGAATCTGCCGTCGACAAACTCAAGGTTGCCCAGCGGAGCCAGAAACGAGGCGCCGCGACTGGTCTCCTCTTCCCAACCCTTGCCCAAGGCGAATCCCAGCGCCGAAAAGAAGCTGGACAGCCGGTCATAGACCGCCGCGCTGCCTGCAGGGCGAAGGAATGAAATCCCCTTGATCATGCTCTGATTCTATCGTGTTGCAGCGCTTGGCCCCAGCGGCCGGGAAACAGAAAAGGCCGGCGCATAGCCGGCCTTTCTCACGCGTTTCGCACCTCGCGAGCTTACGTGGTGGAGCGCGGCTTTACGGCAATCACCGTTGCCGGCACAATTCCTGAAGCCGGCTCCGTGCCGTTGGTCAAAACGCAATCCGGGTCGGATCCCGGTGCACATGCCGGCAGGTTGGGACTGATCTGCTGCGTGTCGGTTAACGTGCCAGTATTGATGTAGTGGATCATGTTGTCGCCCGCTGTGGAGACGAAGAACAGCGTATTGTCCGGGCTGAATGCGCCCGCCAGAGGCGCCGTGATGGCCGATGCCCCATTCAGCGTGACATAGCCCACCGTGCCGGGAGCACTGCTCCCGGTGGCTTGCTTGTAATAAGGCAGCGTCGCATTCGCCGTAGACCCGGTGTAGGTGATGAAGCTCAGATTGTAGGGCGAGGCCGCCGTGCCTTGGGTCACCGCAGCCGGCGAGGTGACCACCTGGTCGACGGCTGTGGCGTTGATCGTCAGCGTTTGCGGCGGATTGAGCGTGAACGGGATGGTCAGCGGTTGGAGCGCGCCGGAGTTGGCGGGCGGGCACTGACCGTTCGGTACCGTCACCGCAATGTCAGACAGGGTAGCGGCGCCATTCGCGTAAGCCGCGCCCAGAATGTGCTGTCCATCGGTGGTCGCGGCCAGCACATCGGTCAACGTGGAAACGGAATCGTTCGGCGGCTGAGGGTAGAAAATCATGCTGGCATACTGCCCAACCGGTCCCGTGGGGCACCACGTATGGGCCACGGTCGTGCCTCCACTCAAAAATGCACCGACGCCGGGGATCGTGACTGCCAGGCTTTGCGCACCGGGATTCGTGGGATCATTCGGGGCGGACGGAGCCAGGGGATAGGTGGTCCAGCCAGTGTTGGCGTTGTAGACGTACAAGGTATCGGTGTGGCCCGCGCCCGCGGCTGCACTGTCGGTGACGTAGAGCGTCTTCGAGTCCGGAGTCCATTCCGCGGCAGTACCCATCCCGCCGAATGTGGTAGTTGCCGTGCCTGCGGTGTTGTAAAGGTAGAACACCTTCCGCACCGGGTCGTTGATCAGAAGAGTCTGATTATTGGGCGCAACTGCCAGCACCACGCCCGGAGCGGTGGTGTCCTGTTTCGTAACAGAGTTGCCACTGATGCTGTAAATCATCAGCGCATGCGACGAGCCAAAGTAAAGGTTCGTGCCTGTCTGGTCCATCAGCATCGAGTTCGGAACATAAGGCAGCCGCACCGTGGAGCCCGGTGTCCCGGTCAGCAACTCGACGGGGACCACGTATTGCGACTTGCCCGGAGCGGAAAACCAAATGTACGCGCTGGCGGTTCCGGGAGTGGTGATGTCGACCGGGTTGCTGGATATCGAAAGCCCGGTGCCGAACAGCCCGACTTGGTTGATCGGCGCGGGATTGCAAGTAGTCGGCTGACAGATCGCGTACACCGAAGCGGCGCCCGGAAAGGCTGCAGTGATCGCTCCCCCGCTGCCCGCGGTAATGTCCAGCGGGTTGGTCGACTGGTAGTCCAGCGTAAGGCCGGTGATGGGCTGATCGTTTGTGTCGATCACCGTGGTGACCAGATTCTGCTGTACGCCCTGGGTCACCGTACCGCTGGCGCTCCCGTTCGCCAGCGTCACGGAGATCGATTTCGGCGGGCAGGTTGAAAAGTATCCGGCCGACGAACCCGATCCGGCGACCGAGGCGGTCATTACAGTCGTGCCGGGCAGTTCCGCAGTGATCTGGTTGGTTTCAGCGTTGATTGAAGCGACCGAAGCAGTGCCGACGTTGTAAGCGAGAGTTCCGATAGCGAGTGAGCAGTCCGGAACTGAGGTCACACCCGGAGCCAGCTTGCCCGGACACGCGTAGCTGGCGGGCGATTCGGTGGCCGGTGCGCAAAACTCATACTGCGTGTTGCCCGCGCCCGCATAGCACGCCTCCGCATTGAGCTGTGCGACTGTGCCCTGCGAAGAGCACTCCTGCGTCCCGGTACTACTACCGGCGAGCGCAAGCGAGATGGTGCTCACCGGGGCATGTACATACACCTCCACCGGATTCGAAGTCACCGAGTCCGCAGCGGCTGAGATATACGCCGTGGCGTAGGGCAAACCGCCTGTGTTGAGCAGCGGATTGGGATAATTGCAGATGGTGTAGTCGGCAATGCCGCCGCCGGAGTTGCGATTCCAGGTGCCGGCGCAGATGTTGCCCGTCGGCGAGACGTCAGGTACTGGCGGTTGGTATCGGTGTCGCCGTAGGTGTAGGTAGTTACAGTAGCCGAAGCGCCTTTGCAGGTCTTGGCTGTCGGCGCAGCGATCTGCCGGGTCTGCCCGAATGCCATCGAGATTCCCGTCGTCCGCGGCTGCAGGACAATCGTATACACGTCTGTGATCCTTCGCTCCGTAGCCCAGGCCATTGCAGTAGTTTCCAGCCGGATTGCGGGTGCAGCCGGAGATCGAAACTCCCGCCGGAATAGCCAGGCACAGCAAGCAAACAAGCGTTAAATACCGCCGCATGAATCCTCCCCGCCCCGCCGACTCGAACCGCGGAACGGTCTCTCCGAACACATCAGAAAATATGGTTTGAAAGCGGTCCGTCAATCTGCCCAGGACTGAGCCGGCAGTCACCGCGCAGGCTCTCGGCCTCCGGTCGTGCGCCTTCCGTCCGGCCGTTTCACGAAACACGCTCAGTTTTTCTCCAAAGAAAAGTGTATCAGGCGGCGGTTGCGCGCTGCCGGGCAACTCCGGCGCTTCTGCGCCGCTCTCATAGACTCCGATCGCCGCCGATGGCGAGCAGACCAGCCCCTCAATGAGCTCGCGGCGGCATGTACCGCGCAAACCACTCCACGGCCCGCTCCATCACGTCCCGCCGGTGCGCCGGATCGACAAATCCATGCCCCTCGTTGGGATAGACGACCAGTTGCGTCGGCACGTGCTGATCGCGCAGCGCGTGCCAGAACTCGAACGACTGCGGCGCCGGACACTCGCCGTCGCGGTCGCCCACCACCACCAGCGTCGGCGTCTTGGCCTGCTTGATAAAGTTGATCGCCGAGCTCTTCGCGTACACCGCCGGATCGTCATAGACCGACGCGCCAAAGTACGGAATCATCCACTGGTCGATCGAGTTTTCGCCGTAGTAGCTCAGCCAGTCCGAGATGCCCGCGCCGGCCACCGCCGCCTTGAACCGCTGCGTCTGCGTCACGGCAAACATGGTCATGAATCCGCCGTAGCTCCAGCCGGTCAGGCCCACGCGGTTGGGGTCGACCGGATACTTGGCCACCACCGCGTCCACGCCGGCCAGAATGTCGCGCAGATCGCCGTAGCCGAAGTCCTTGCGGTTGGCCTGGGTAAACTCCTCGCCCTGCCCGAAGCTGCCGCGCGGATTGGGCTGCAGCACAAAGTAGCCCAGCGCCGAAAACGTCAGCAGCGCTCAGCAACCCGCGCGCGCCCCAGTGCGACCAAGCTCCGCCGACGCCGGCCCTCCGTGCACCTCCACAATCAGCGGATACTTCTTCGCCGGATCGTAGTCCTTGGGCAGCATCAGCCAGCCCTGCACCTGGAACTGGTCGCTCTTCCAGCTCAGCGAAACCGACTTGCCCCAGGCCGGCTCTACGCCATCGTTGAAATGGGAAAGCTGCAGCACTCCGCCTAGCCCCGTGGTCATCGCGGTGCCCGGCCTGGCCTCATAAATCTCCTGTGGATGGTCGAAGGTGCTGGCCCGGAAAACAAACATCGAGTGATCGGCCGTCGACGAAAGGCTCAACTCCAGCCGTCCGTCGCCCACATTGCCCGGAATGCTGAATAGCGGAGAGCCAACGCTGATCACCCCGCCGGGACTTACCCGGTCTCCTCGCAAGTGGAAGCGAATCAGCTCGCAGTCGCCGCCCGCCAGCTCGCTCACATAGAGGTCTTCGTTGTCTTCCCATTCGATCCAGGCCGGCGAAGTGGGCCGTCCCTGGCTCAGGTCACGGGGCTGGCCGCCGTCCGCCGAGATGATCCAAACATCGCCGCCGGTCGCGCCCTGATCGCTCATCAACCCACCGATAAAGGCGATCGCCTTGCCGTCCGGCGACCAGCGCGGCACCGCAATCTGCAACCCATGCAGCGGACCGGCTACTTCTGCGGGCGCCAGAATTGCTTTCGGCGGCGGACAAGTTCCATCCTTCGTGCACGCTCCCGCGACCGGCTCATAGGGACTGCGGAGCCGCTGCGTATACAGCTTCGCCACCCACCAGTTGTTCTCTCCCGGCGGATCGGCAGCCACATAAGCCAGGGACTTCGAATCCGGCGACCAGTCGAATTCGTACACGTGCAGATTGGCAGGCGTTGCTTCCGTGGGAGCCGAAGGCGAGGTTGCATCGGCATCAGCCACTGCCACGCGCTGAATCTCCACGTTATCCTCGCCGATCACGCCGGACCAGGGTTTCATGGCCGCCAGCGCTCCTGAGGGCCGCGTGGCTCCCGCTACGTAGAGGAATGCGATCTTCTTCCCGTCAGGAGAGAATGCCGGCTCCTCTTCATATCCTTTCAGTTCCGTCAGCCGTCGTGCCGTGCTTCCATCGAGCCGCGAAAGATAGAGATCGTCCTGATCGCCGGGATGCGCACAATCGGAAAAGAAGGCCAGCGCCTTCGAATCCGGCTTCCATGCAATCTCACCCTCCTGGCAATGCTCGTCCGGCTTGGTGGCCGCTGTGACCCGCTCGCTTTGCTTCAAGTCCTCCAGCGGCGCGACCAGAATATCCCCGCCTCCTCGACCGCCCTCGATCCAGGCCAGCCGCTTGCCGTCGGGCGAAATTGCGACCTGCCCGATAGAGCGCCCACGCTCCAGCCCATGCAGTACCTCTTCAATATGCGCGCGATCAGGCGCGGACGGAGCCGCCGCGTTCTGCGCCTGCGCAGTACCAAAGCTGAACGCAGTGACGAACGCCCCGGCAGCGCAGGCAACCGGCACCGCGCAAAAAAACTTTGAGAATCGAAAACAAAACATGCAGAAATGCTATCAGGCGAAGAGGGCACAGCCGCCCTTAGCCGGAACGGCCTTGCCGCTTCCATCCCAGCCAGTCCAAGATCCATTGCCAGGTTCCGTCCTGCGTTCGGTTCGTCGGCGGCGCCGGCAATGTGCTCTTGGGGAAAACCACCGGTTTGCCGCGATACGCCTCCGCGAGCTGTTTGAAAACGCGTCCCTGGTCCTTCACCCGGCCGTCGTTGGTCAGCAGCCCCAGGCTGTATTCGAGAGGATTGAAGTCGAATTTCCGGTCCACATCATGGCTGTCCCAATAGCTGAACCAGCTCACGCCCTCATCGATCGCCGCCAGCACGGCCTTCTCCAGCCACTCCGCCTGCCCTTTTTCCGGCAGTTCCTTGATGCAGGTATTGAATTCGCCCGCCCAAACCGGCTTTTGCTGCGTGCCTGCATACGAGCGAATGAGCGCCGCCATCGCCGCGAGCAGCTTCACGCTGGGCGGGTCCATTGCTCCGCCGTACTTCATCGCACCGGTCCAGTAGGGATAACAATGCATCACCGGAAATCGCGCAGCCGCCAGCGCGCGCGATGAAAACGTGTCGTCTGCAAACCAGGGGTGATGATCGACGCCATTTATGTGTAGGTGCTCCGGCAGCACGTCGTTCATCAGCGCGAACATCTTCGCCATCCAGGCGTCACCGGCATCGAGCGGAGCCTGCCAGCAGGTATTTAACTCGTTGCCGAAGTCGAATCCGATGACATTGGTGTGCGGCTTCATCGTGCGAGCCAACTCGCGCACAAACAACTCCTGTGCATCCCACATCAGCGGCTCGGTATAGAAGCCGTTGCTCAGCCGGTTGAACGGCGGCAGAAAATACCAGCCGCTCAACTGCCCCGTGAACACAGTCACCAGGGCATCCAGCTTGCGCTCGCCCATCAGCGTCAATAGCTGGTCGAGGCGCGCAAGGTGAGCCGGGCTCACCCACTTCGGATTGGGCTGGAAGAACGGCCAGACCAGCATCACCCGCGTGTGATCCGCACCCAGCGCTATGATCGCATCGAGATCGCGCCGGATCGGGTCCGCGTCCCAATCGTTCCAGCAAAACCACCAGTTGTGCGAGGGCGTGTAGTTCACGCCAAAGCGATGCCGCAGGAGATCGATACCCTTCGCCTGAGTGTCTGCTTTGGCAGAGAGGGCGCTCGCAAGCCCGATCCCCTCTCCCGCGATCGCTGCAGTAATCGAGGCGCTTTCAACCAGAAATCTTCGTCTGTTCATGGGTTTTCTGCCGGGCCGATCATTCACTCACGAACTGGCCTCATGAATCGCCAGCAGTTTCTCCAGCAGCGGCTTCAGCAGCTTCAAATCCAGCGCGTTCGCTCCGTCCGACTTGGCATTGGCCGGGTCGTCGTGCACCTCAAGGAACAGCCCATCCACCCCGGCCGCCACCGCTGCCCGCGCCAGCAGCGGAATAAACTCCGGCTGCCCGCCGCTCACCCCATTCGCCGCCGAAGGCTGCTGCACTGAGTGCGTGCCGTCAAACACCACCGGCGCCATCGCCCGCATCACCGGCAGCGAACGGTAATCCACCACCAGCGTGTTGTAGCCGAAGCTCGCCCCGCGCTCCGTCAGAAACACCCGCTCGTTGCCCGTCGAGCGCACCTTCTCCACCGGATGCGTCATATCCCACGGCGCCACAAACTGGCCCTTCTTGATGTTGACAGCGCGTCCGGTCTTGCCCGCAGCCACCAGCAGATCGGTCTGGCGGCAGAGGAACGCCGGAATCTGCAACACGTCCACGGCCTCGGCGGCTACCTCGCAATGCCCCGGCTCATGCACGTCGGTCAGCACCGGCAGCCCCGTGTCTTTCGCGAGCCGGCCCAGGATGCGCGTGCCTTCCACGAGTCCGGGCCCGCGAAAGCTCTTCACGCTGGTGCGGTTGGCCTTGTCGTAGCTAGCCTTGAAGATATACGGAACGTCCAGGTCGCTCGTGATTCGCTGGATAGCCTCCGCCATCCGGCGCACGTGCACCTCCGACTCAATCACGCACGGTCCCGGCAATCAGAAAAAGTCGCCCCGTGCCCACAAGCACAGGCCCGATTTCAAACGATGAACTCACGGGAGCGATTCTACGGCATTGGCTCCCCGGCACACGACGTCCCGGCATCGCCAGCGGCCCAGGGCAACCGCCTCATCGCCTCCGGCCCACAGGGTTCTTGGCTAAAAACACGGCTTTCCGCGCGGCTCCGGGACCATCTCGGTTGATCGGATCAAGGCTTTGGGCATTCGGCAGAAGCGGCCAGAGTTTCAAAGCTCTGGCGCACGGCACGCTGAGCGTGACCGCCTATGTCGCATCCCCAACATCGAGGATGATCCGCAGAGAATTCATAGTCTCCTCTGGCGCAATGGTGAAGGACATGACACGAATCTTGAATCCTGGAGATTGAATGAATGCCTCATAATCTCCTGCGGGCAATTGAGCCGAAAATCTTCCCTCTCTATCGGAGTGGAGAGAGGTCGCGTGTTTCTTTCCGTCGGTCCCCTTCTCCACCACGTCGATCCAGGCTCCCGGAATCACCGCGCCGCTGCGATCCTGAACTACACCGTAAAATTCCGGCACGCGGTTTGTAATCTGCTGCTGCTCTGCAATGGAGAGCAACAGCCGCCAGTCCGGATCGTGCGCCGGACCAATCTCAATGCGAATCTCGCTGAGCGCCAAGTCATCTCTGTCGAGCACCCTGAGTGGGCCCGCGAGAGTTGTCGGCGCGAAATGAATGATCTCGAGACCGTCGTCGGCGCATGGAACCAGGCAGACAAAGAGGGAAGCTGTGTGGCCGCCGATCCAAAGCGGCTCGGTGCTGATCCAATACCTTCCGGGAGGAAGGTCAGGCAAAATGGCAACGCCTTGGCTGTCTGTTGCGACACGAATCGAACTCGCGCGACGGTCGTTCGATTGAATCTGGATTGTGATGTCCGGGGACGGCTTCCCGTCGTAGACGACCGACACGCGGGCATTCCGTTGTAAAGGAAGAGGTGGGCTGGGGGCCTCGACGGTCACCGAGCAGTGAAGGAATGGAGCCGAGATGAGGATCAGCAAGGCAGGGAGAAATACTTGGGCGATCCGCGCCCAAAAGCTGCGATAAGAGCGCGAGATGGTCGCTCTCGGACTTCCGAAGAGGCGTGGACACGAGAGGTACATGCGCGGTGTCCTCGATGAGGCGTTGCAGAGGCCTTTCGAGTAGGTCAGGATGAATGCACGTTCGCGAGGGATGCGATTCCGTCGGATGGGGCCGCCTTCCGCTCCACCCGGTTCTTGTAACTCGCCGTAACAAACTCCCGGAACAGCGGATGCGGCTCCAGCGGCTTCGACTTGAACTCCGGATGAAACTGGCAGCCCAGAAAGTAAGGATGCCCCGGTAACTCGACAATCTCCACATAGGTCGCATCCGGCGTCGTGCCGCTGATCTGCAATCCGCCACCGGTCAGCAGCGCCTCATACTCGCGGTTGAACTCATACCGGTGCCGATGCCGCTCGCTGATCTCCGTTGCGCCATAAGTCTGGTGCGCCAGCGAATCCTCCTGCAGGATGCAGGTCCACGCGCCCAGCCGCATCGTGCCGCCCATCTCTTCCACGCCCAGCAGTTCGCGCAGCTTGTAGATCACGCGATGCTGCGTCGCCGGATCGAACTCGCTCGAATTCGCATCCTTCAGCCCGCACACATTCCGCGCAAACTCGATGCACGCCGTCTGCATCCCCAGGCAAATTCCGAAGTACGGCACCTGCTTCTCGCGCGCATAGCGAATCGCATTCAACATGCCCTCGATGCCGCGTTTGCCAAAGCCGCCGGGCACAAGAATCCCGTCGAATCCTTCTAACTGCGCCTCATAACTCTTATCGTCGGGAGTCTTCGATTCCAGCCCTTCCGCTTCGATCCAGGTAACATTCAGTTTCAGATTTTAAGCAGCGCTCCATGCGTCAACGCTTCCTTCAGCGACTTATAACTGTCTTCGTACTCCACATACTTGCCGACGATGGCGATAGAGACCTCATCCTTGGGGTGATAGCAGCGGTCGACCAGGTCTCTCCACTTACTCAGATCCGCCTCCGGCGCATCCTTGTGCAGATACTTCAGGATCAGCGCGTCCACGCCCTCCTGCGCAAAGCCCAGCGGCACCTCGTAGATCGAAGGCACCGTCGTCGCCCCCACCACGGCCCGCTCTTCCACGTTGCAGAACGCGGCAATCTTCTGCTTCATCTCGCGGCTCAGGTTGCGGTCGGAGCGGCAGAGCAGAATATCGGCCTGAATCCCAATCGCTCAGCAGTTCCTTCACCGAGTGCTGCGTCGGCTTGGTCTTCAGCTCCTGCGCGGCGGCAATCCACGGCACCAGCGTCAGATGCACAAACACCGTATTCTCGCGCCCCAGTTCCTGCCGCATCTGGCGAATCGCCTCAAGAAACGGCAGCGACTCGATATCGCCCACCGTGCCGCCAATCTCCACAATCGTCACGTCCGCGCCGTTCGCCGAAACCTTGCGCATCGCGTTCTTGATCTCGTTGGTCACGTGCGGAATCACCTGCACCGTCTTGCCCAGGTAGTCGCCGCGCCGCTCCTTCAGAATGATCTGCTCGTAGATGCGCCCGGTGGTCAGGTTGTTGTCGCGCGAGAGCGGCGCGTGCGTAAAGCGCTCGTAGTGGCCCAGGTCGAGGTCCGTCTCCGCGCCGTCGTCGGTCACAAACACCTCGCCGTGCTGAAACGGCGACATGGTTCCCGGATCGACGTTCAGGTACGGGTCGAACTTCATCAGGTTCACGCGCAGGCCGCGGCTCTCAAGCAGGCAGCCGATCGAAGCCGCCGCCAGACCCTTGCCTAAACTGGACACAACTCCGCCCGTCACAAAGACATACTTTGCCGACATCGATGCAACCTCGCTATTGAATTGTTGGGATTGGACGTACCTGGTGGGCACAATCAAGTATGGCAGAAAACGGGATCGAATAAAAGCGGAAAAGTGGATCGTGCGCTGCCGGCGTGGAAATCCCGTCAGGAATCCCAATTCATTCAGTCAATTATCTACCATTGCGCAGTTTGTTCCGCGTCGCAATTTGCCCCGGAAAACGACGCCACATCGGAGCCACTAATCCGCCTCCACATCCCCACTTGCCCTCCGTTCCCGCCAGGTCTACGATTCTCCATGGAGGAACCCAGTGATGACCACATCCACCATCGCGAGCCACGCAAATTGGGCACCAACGGCCCCGAAGTCTTCCCCATCTCCCTTGGCTGCATGGGCATGAGCGGCATGTACGGCGCCACCGACGACGCCGAGACCATCGCCACCATCCACGCCGCCATCGACGCCGGAGTCAACCTGCTCGATACCGGCGACTTCTACGGCATGGGCCACAACGAAATGCTCATCGGCCGCGCCCTGCGCCTCCTCCGCGAACAGGTTCTGGTCTCAGTAAAGTTCGGCGCGCAGCGCGGCCCCGATGGCTCCTGGCTCGGCTACGATGCCCGCCCCGCCGCCGTGAAAACCGCGCTGGCCTACTCGCTCAAGCGTCTCGGCGTCGATTCGATCGACATTTACCGCCCCGCGCGCCTCGATCCCAACGTGCCCATCGAAGACACCATCGGCGCCATCGCCGAGATGATCCAGGCCGGCTACGTGCGCTACATCGGCCTCTCCGAAGTCGGCCCGGAAACCATTCGCCGCGCCGTCGCCGTGCACCCCATCGTCGATCTGCAGATCGAGTACTCTCTGATCAGCCGCGGCCCGGAGGCGAAGATCTTCCCCGTGCTCGAAGAGCTCGGCATCGCCGTCACCACCTACGGCATGCTCTCCCGCGGCCTGCTCTCCGCCTCGCAGCCCGCCGCCCCCGGACGATTTCCGCACTCACCTGCCGCGCTTCACCGGAGACAACCTCGAAAGCAATCGTCAGCTCGTCGCCAGGTTGAAAGAAATCGCCGACGGCAAGGACATCACGCAGTCGCAATTGGCCATCGCCTGGGTCCTCGCCAAGAGGCCCTTCATCATTCCTGTCATCGGCGCGCGCACCCGCGCTCAACTCGCCGAAAGCCTCGGCGCCCTGGACGTGAGGCTCACCGCCGATGAGATAGCGCGATCGAAGCCGCAGTTCCCGCCGATGCCGTTGCCGGAACCCGTTACGACGCACACCAGATGCGGATGCTCGACAGCGAGAAGTGATAAGAGCCGCGCGACCACGCCCCTGATGGCTCGAAGCATCTGTCGCCGTGAGCGGTTCTTCGAGACGATCTGGTTCCTGTCGATCGAAGGCCGGCATCTGGCCCGAGTCTTTTTTTGAATCGCAATAGATGTATATACATCTATTTTGCATGAACAGAGCGTCCATCCCGCCGCTCCCTTGTATGTGTGCGAGTCTCCGCCGGTCCTCTCGGGCGCTTACCCAGCACTATGAGAAAGCTCTACGCCCATTGGGACTCAGGGCCACCCAATTCACGATTCTTCAAGCACTGTCCCTGGCCGGAGAAGTAACCCAGAGAAGGTTGGGACAGATTCTGGCAATCGACAGCACCACCCTGACCCGGACTCTGGACATCATGAGCCGGCGCGGCTGGATCGCGAAGCAGCAGGGACAGGACCGGCGCGAATGGCGGCTGCGGATGACCAGGGCCGGAGAATCTCAGTTCGAGCGCGCACTTCCCGGCTGGCAAGAAGTGCAGTCGCGGCTGCAAAGCCAACTCGGAAGCGATCGCTGGGAAAAACTTTTGAGTTTAACCAACATTGTGACCTCGGAAGTCACGGAATGAGGAGACTTGTCATGACAAAGTATGGAAAGCTTACGACCGCGTTGATCGCAGTTTGGTTTGTGCTGGCGCTCACCGCATCGGGCCTGCACTTGATTTTGACCAGCCCGAACCAGCCGCCGCTTCCCCTGGGATTGGCGGCAGCAACGCCTCTCGTGCTGTTTCTGGTGTGGTTCGTCGCATCGCCCGGATTCAGGCATTTCACAATGACTTTGAATCCGCGCGTCTTGACCTGGGTGCAAAGCTGGAGGATCGCAGGATTCGTTTTTCTGGTTCTTGCAACGTATGGCATCCTGCCAAAACTATTCGCGCTGCCGGCGGGCTGGGGCGATATGACCATCGGCGCAACCGCGGTATTCGTGGGCCTGAAACTGGCAAGTCCCGATCATCGTAAAAGTTTCATTGCCTGGCAGTTGCTGGGAATGGGGGATCTGATCATGGCAGTAATGCTGGGCACGCTCGCCGGTGTGATCGATCCTCACGGGGTTGCAAACAAGGCGATGACTGTGCTCCCGCTGAGTATGATTCCGACCTTCGCAGTGCCTTTGCTCATGATCTTCCACATCATCTGCATTGCGCAGGCCGCCCAATGGCCCGTTCGACGGTACTCGGCAATAGCAGAGCCGTTGCCCTCACATTCAGCGTGATGCGTACGTCCATCAGTCTCCCGGCGCCGCCGTTTTGGCTCGACCATGCGGCGGCGCCGACAACATTGACCGGCGCAAAAAAATAAGCCCCACCAAAAAGAGATGAGGCTTAACCTTTCCATTTTGCGAGAAAACAGACCCAAAGCGGCAAAACTGCATTGCGTTCTCTAGAAGTTGAACGTGATCTTTGCCGTCAGCGCCCGCGGCGTTACATAGTGCGTTCCGCTGAACGTCGACAGAAAGTTATACAGCGCGTACTTATTGGTTACATTGATCGCCGTCAAATCGAGGTCAATTTTGTAGCGATCGGCATGGAAGATGTCGTTCTTACCCACCGTGGCATCGAAAAGGCTGCGCGGCGCAATGCGCTGAGGATTATGGTCGTTGTCCCCAGTGTTTGGCGACGGAACGTTGATCAGACTCGATGAAAACTCGTTGGCGGGGCAGACAGCGGGCAGTGGAGTCGTTGGCGTCGCCTTCTGTCCGTTGCACTCGAAGCCAGCCTGGAACTCTTCGTCCGCAGTCAAGGGGAGGGGCACACCGTTTGTAGCCGGGCCTGGGGGAATGTTGGTGTCCACCATTGCAATGGCCGGCTGACCGTTCAAAGTGGTCGAACTGTTCCCGCACGGCGTATTTGGATCGGTCACGCCATAGCAAGGTGTCGATCCGGCCACCAGCCCGCTGTCGTAACGCCAGTTGAAGCCACCCCACAGACCGCCCACAAACTTGCGGCCGGGTATCGTGTACTGCAGATGCGTAGTCTGGTTGAACTTCTCGTCGTGGTCAATGCGGAATGGGAGCCCTGTCTGGCCCACGGTCGCACCGGCGCCAGCCACCTGCGGCGGGAAGAAGCGGGCCGCCACCGAAGACATGACGGCATACGCGCTGAAGTTGCGGAATTGTGGTACTTCAACGTGCAATGCATAGCCGGGAATCTTCGAGTTGTGCCAGTCAATTGGAAAGGTGATAGGTGTGTTGCCCAGGATGCTGAAGTCGAAAGCGTTGTGGGTGTACTTCCAGATATACTCGCCGCTCACCACCACATTCTTGCCCAGGGCCTGTTGCAGACCAGCGTGGAACTCATTGCGGAAGCCGGGATCAAGCGTGCCCGATACGCCCGCTGTACAGCTGAGCAGCGGTGCGAGCACTGCATTCGAACATCCCGTGCTTGAGAGCACCAGGTTCTCGTTGAATGGCGTCTCCAGCGTGCGCGCATAAGAGATGCTCAACACAGTCGTGGAGGGTTTGATGTTATACGCGATTCCCAATCGTGGCTCCGTTTGGTTGGCAGCCGTGAGGCCGTTGTAAACATCCTCGCGCAATCCCAAATTGAAGTTCCAGTTCCCTGCCTTGATTTGGTCCTCGATGTAGAGGGCCAGTTCTTTAACATCCGTATGGCCAAAGAAACTGTAAAAATTTCCGCCACGCGTAAGATCGTACGGCGCCAGCACCGAGAGGTAGTTAGCATTCGGCAGCGCCACCACACCGTCGCAAGCCGACGGATCGGAGTAGCCTGGCAACGGGTTGCCATTCACATCCACGCATGGGGCAGTGAGAGGATAGCTGGGATCGACCACGCCCAGATTGTCGTGTTCGCGCAGGAAGGTTTGCTCATACACCACCCCCGCTTTGATGTTGTTCATTCCGCGCGAATAGGTGAAGTCAGAGTGAATGCCTGCATTGGTCAGCGTGCGGTTCTGGGAGATGGAAGAAGTTTGCAGTGTAGCCGGCCCAAGGTCGGCAAGCGGATCGCCGCTCGGGTAATAGTTATAAAAATCCTTTCTCACGTACCCGCCCAGGTTGAGCACCGAGTGATCGCTCACCACTCGCGTATAGGTCGGTGAAATATTGAAGGTATCAATCTTCGAACGTTGGTCCGTATCGCCGACATTGATGAAAGTGGGGTTGGCGCTTGTGCCGTTCACAACATTCTGGATGTTCAGGTTCTGAAACGCATTGGGCGTCTGGAACCACGACCGGGAGTAGTTGAAATCCGTGTGCACTGAATCGGCCTCCGTGAAGCTATAGTCCACACGGTCGAAGACATTCTCCTCGTTCCCCTTGTCGTGAAACACCGCGAACTCCGGCGGATCGAGAAAGCGCCCGCTGTTCAGCCCATCGGCTTCAACAAAATTACCCCAGTTCTTGCCGCCATACGACAGGTCGAATCCGGCTGTCGCTGATCCAAAGGCCCCGTATGAAGTGCTGACGTCACCGGTCGGCTTGGTGATGCCCTGTCCGGAACGCGTGGTAGCTACGATCACCAGGCTCGTCTTGTCGCCATATTCGGCCGGCGGCGCGCCAGAGATCACCTCAATAGATTGAATCGAGTTCGCCGGAAGCTGGTTTGAGAAGACCTTGCTCTGCTGGTCCGTGATCGCCTGCCCATCCACTGAGAACGAGTTGGAAGCATGATCGCCCAGCCCGTGGAAAAGGCCGTTCGAATCGGCCGAGACGCCGGGAGTGGTTAGAGTAATGAGGGAGCTTAGCGTCGAAGACTGGCTCTCCAGCGGGACCTTGGTAAAGGCATCCCGGTCCACATCAGTATGAAAGGTTGGGTCGTCCTCGACCAGATCACCGCTGGATTCAACGGTGACGGTCTGGCTCGCGCTGGAGATTCGGAGGGTCAGCTTCAGGTTTTCTCCAACCACCGAGCGAATCTCAATCTCCTGGCTCAACGACGCGAAGCCAGGCGCGGAAACGGAAATCCGGTAAGGATTGAACGGAACGTTGGAGAACGTGAAATGCCCGGTGGCGTCGCTCGTCGTCGTCCGGTCCAGTCCGCTCATCGAATTCGTCAGGTGAACCGTAGCGCCGGGAATGACTGCGCCGGAAGGGTCTGCGACCGTCCCGCGCACAGCGCCCGCGTTGCCGCTTTGCCCGGACGCACTCAAGACCGCGAAGAACAAGGCGAATGCTGCAAGAGTTGAAAAAATCGTGCCGAATTTGAACGGCATGGTATTGCCTCCGAATCATGGCTGAAATGCAGGAAGTAATCCGCGGCGAAGGAACTCCGCGGCATCCTCGATGCAATCTGGACATCATTCCCAACCAGGATTCTTCAAATGCGGTTACGCCACTTCTTCGCCTGCTTGAGGCGAGAGAAGTTCAAAAACTTGAAGACGAAAATGGCGTCGGAAGGATGTCGATCAGCCGATAGGCGGAGGGCGGGTAAAGAGTTGCGCGTGCCAGTAGCGAGTCACCGCTCGTAATGCGAAGACAGGCGCGGCAACTTCCACCTTCACCAGCACGATCGCCGCGACGCTCGCCGCAACCGGCACTGCTGAATGCAGCGCAACGCACATCGGGCAATGATCGGCGTCGCTGGCGTTCGCGTGGACGTGCGCCACCTGGGCCACGGTCAGGACGGCAAGCAGCGCGAGACACACCAGCAGCACGACCGCGTAGGCGTCAGATCTGGCGCGGCCCGGCCGGTCGTAGTGTGTCTCAAAACCTGGAAGCAAGGGGTGGCCCTCTACCTTAAGAATACACACGTTTGGATGCTGCGGAAGCCGGAAGGTTATGACTCAAGGTGCTCTTCCAGCAAAAATCCTCCAACGGGTGTGCTACCGGCCCGTCTAAACTTGAGGGACGATGGTCGACTTAGTCCATGTTCGGCGCCTGTTCATGGTGGGTCTTGCGAGCCTGCTTCTTACGCCCGTGGCCGTTCTCGCAGCGCAGGATCAGAAGCCCCTCCCCCTCAAGCCCGGCGTGCCTGGAACGGGATCGAACCACCGCCTCATCCTCAAAGACGGTAGCTATCAGATGGTGCGCCAGTATCAGATCGTTGGCGACCGTGTGCGCTTTCTCTCGCAGGAGCGAGGCGACTGGGAAGAGTTACCCGAGGATCTCATCGATTGGGATGCGACCCGCAAGTGGGAGAACGACCACGCCAGCCAACCCGACGACGCCTCGCCGGCCATGAAGGAAGCCGAGGATTTGGACAAGGAAGAAGCCTCGGAGCGCGCAGAGCAAAAGTTCCGCATGCCCCAGGTAGCCGAGGGCTTGGAATTGCCCAATCAGGACGGAGTCTTTGTGCTCGACACGTTTCAGGGAACTCCCGAACTGGTCGAACTCGTCCCGGTGGAACTCGAGATGCGCGGCAAATCCCGTCATGGGATCGCCGTGCTGAATCCTTTGGCCGGCGAAAAAGCCGAAATTGACCTCGACGGTGAACACGCCAAAGTGCACCTCCACGTCAACGATCCGGCCATCTATCTTTCCCTCGATTCGCCCAGCGACGCCGAGCCCGTGACCACGCATGCCATGACCGTACAAACCAGCGGCGCCAAGGAAGTTGCCAACCGCAAACATGGCGCGCATTCACCCTCTTCGGGCTTTGCCATCGTTCATGTGGACGAGCGGCGAGCCCTCCGCATCGTCGGCGCGATCCATGTGAGCCCCAACGGCTCCATTTCCCAGAGCGAAGACGTAATCCCCACCAAGGTTGAAGCCCTCCCCGGGAAGCACTGGCTCAAACTCACGCCAGAAAAGTCCCTGGCCATCGGCGAATACGCGTTGGTCGAAATACTGTCGCCTTCCGACATCAACCAGTCGGTCTGGGACTTCCGCGTCGATCCTACCCTTGGCGACAACCCCGCATCGATAGGGCCAATCCTGAAATAGCTCGTCGCTGGTGACAGGCAGCGCTTTATCGGATGCTTGGCGCTTAATCGGGTGCTTGGCGCTTTGCGACCTTCAGCCTTCGCTTCTCCCACTCCTCGCTTGAAAACATGCGCGGACCCACTTCAATCAGGCGCGGCATCATGTTGAACACGGCCACGCGGCTCCAGGGCCGCCCGTCCCGCGTCCGGAAGCCTTTTTCGTTGAGGTCGCTCACGATGCTGGAATAGGAAAAGTCCTGGACCAGCAACTCCATCATGAGAACGAGGGCCTGGTGTTCTGTGGGTTCGACTTCCAGCCGCTTGCAGTCATCGGAGATGCGCAACCCGTAAGGGATGTCTTCGCTGAATCCGCCCTCCGTTGGCGTTTCGGAATCGGGCAGTTCACGCCGCCACTCGATCGACACCATCTGCCATCCGGCAGCCGTGCGCTGTTGGATAATTCCGGAGCTCAATGGCCCGGAGATCACATCGCGAACCCGTTCGAAATACGGCATTTCAGAGCCTCCACACAGACGTGTTACTGCTCAACATTGAGCAATTCACCTTCCAAATTCTGAATAGAGGTGAGTCCGCCAAGTGCCTGATTCACCGAGGTATTGGCTCGCGCCGCGCTCGATGCCGCAACAACATCCGCCCGTTTTCGCGATTTGCTGTTCACTTTTGAACACAAAGCAAAGCCCGCGAGGGCTATGGCTGATGGCCGTTCCGGTTGCCGCGGAGCCTGGGCTACAGTTCGCGCTGAAGCGCCATATCCGGATGTGTGAATCCTTAAAACTGCGAGGGCCTGGGGGAGGGTAAGGAAAGAAATCAGTTGTAATCGAACAGTGTTCAAGACAGAAGAGTGCGGCATGGCGGCCATGAGGTCGCCATGCCGTTCCTGTTTAGGAGTTGGAAGTCGAGTGCTTCCCGGTCTTGATTTCGATCTCGTTCACGACTTGCTGCACATTGGGAACATGCTTGGCCAGCGCTTCGGCTTCTCGCTTCTGCGCTGCGGTCTTCACGGTTCCCTTCAGAACCAGCGTGCCGTTCTTTGCCGAGCAATGAATGCTCTGGTCATCGAGGGCCTTGTGTTCTTTCAATGAGGCCTTGAAGTTGTCTTCAATGGCGCTGTCACGGTCGGAGGCCACTGAGCCGGCATTGCTCTCATTCGGCGGGCGCACGCCAATTTCATCGGCGATCGTATAGTCGGGAGCGGCCTGCTTCGCAAGCGTCTCAGCCCGGTCCTTCGCGGAATCGGAATCTAGATTCCCGGTTAATGTCATGATCCCTTTATCCCGGTCCTGAGATACATCCACGTTCCCTAGATTATTGTTCTTCAGCGAGTTTGTAACTGCGGACTTTTCATCGGGACGAGAGGCTTGGTTGTGACAGCCTGCGATGACCAGGCCACATACCAGAAGTACTGCCGCGCCAGGAAGTACCTGTCGCTGCGAATTCATATATTTCATTTACTCATCTCCTTGGTGCTCTAATCGCACCGCGCGCGGCGTGCTTAATCTATCTATGCGCTGCAATTGGGATGCAGGCCATGCGGCTGTAGTTGTACCTTCCTATAAATCAATTAGTTGGGATAGGTCGCTCTGCTTCAAGAAGCCAGTAAGTTAAGGTAATACCGCGTAATTGCTTGCGCGGGCCGTATCCAACCCTAAGTAAGTGCCGCGCGACATACAGACAGCGGCCTGGTTCTAACTTCCACCCTCACTCCAAACAAAAACGGGAGACCTCTTCTCGATCTCCCGTTCTTGAACCTTCTAATATTCGGGGGCGGCGTTCCGCTGAAACTACCCTGCCACTCTTTACGACCCTTACTGCGCTATCTCCATCGGGCCCGGCCGCGACAGCTCGCCGCTTCGCCCATTGTCCTCCATCTTGCCAAAAATCATTTTGCCGCTAGCGGTCTGCAGCACGCTGGTGACCGAGATCTCGACCGAGCGGCCGATCATCTTGCGCGCATGATCCACCACCACCATGGTGCCGTCGTCGAGATAGCCGACGCCCTGGTTGTATTCCTTGCCTTCTTTCAGGATCAGCACCGTCATGCGCTCGCCGGGCAGCACCACCGGCTTGAGGGCGTTGGCAAGGTCGTTGATGTTCAGCACCTCGACGTGGTGCAGGTGGGCCACCTTGTTCAGGTTGAAGTCGTTGGTGACCACCTTGGCTTCCCACTTCTTGGCGAGCTCAAGCAGCTTTAGATCCACCTCGCGGATGGAGGGAAAATCGTCGGGCACAATCTGCACCTGGATGTTGGCGTTGGACTGCATGCGCTGCAGCATATCCAGGCCGCGCCGGCCGCGCTGGCGCTTGGATCCGTCGGTCGAGTCCGCCACGATCTGCAATTCGCGGAGCACGAACTCCGGAACCACCATCATGCCGTCGATAAAGCCGGCTTCGGCAATGTCGGCGATGCGCCCATCGATGATCACGCTGGTGTCGAGCACCTTTGCGCTGCGCCGCGTGGGCCGGTCACCGCTGAAGAGCGGACCCAGCGACGCCGGGTTGAGCAGGTCGCCCTTGATGGCGCCCACCAGCAGGCCGACATAGGTCATCAGCAGCAGCACAAAAATCTGCAGCACAGCCGAAGTGCCCTGGGCCAAAGGCGCCGAGCGCAGCACAAGGCAAAACAGCGCCGCACCAAAGATACCCAGCACGCTGCCTGCCACCGCGCCAATCAACCGTCTCAGCGTCAGCGCTCGCACTCTCAGCTCAAAAACGATGACGGCTCCGGCCGCCGCCGCTCCGGCCAGCGCGCCGATCGGACCCGCCAGGCCGAAAGGATGAAGGAAATAGCAAACACCGGACAACAGGGCAACAAAAAGGAGACGTACAAGAACGAGATCCATAAAAGCCTGCTTCCGCTGGCACGAGGAACCTTACGCCAGCCGGCCTGGGGGCCTGGCCCTAGTTGGGGAGTATGCATATCGGGATATTGAGTCGTCAAGAGGCATCGGAGTTAGCGCTGAGTTCCCGCGCAGAAACTCCGGGAGCACGACGGCCAGAATCAGTTCAAATGCTTCTCGCGGCGACCTCGCGATCCCTGATTACTGACTCGTGCCCCCGGACCCCTGATCCCTGACACCCGATCCCTTCCCTTACGACGCCACCGCCAGTTCCGCCGCCGGACTCACCCTCGGCATTCCCTTGCGCGGGCCACGCTTGCGCGCGCTCATCACCTTGATGCGCTCCAGCAACTCCTGAGGCGAGCAGCTCTTCTTGGTCAGCAACGCATCCGCCCCATGCATCAGGCCGTTCATCTTCTGCGGATCGCCCAGCAGAATCATGGGCACATGGCTGGCGATTTGTTTCAGTCGACTCACCAGCTGGTTTCCATCCATTTGCGGCATGGCAAAGTCCGCCAGTACCAGGTCGACAAGATGATCGGCAAACATGCCGACTGCCTCCTGGCCGCTCGTGGCCGATAGTACGCGGTAGCCGTTGGTTGCCAGCATGAAACTGAGGACTGAAAGATCTTGTTCATTGTCGTCTACGCAGAGAATGACCTTCTTGGGACGCATGGTTTCGAATTTTGCTCCTTCATCTAAATTTGGTTGGCCGCCCGGCAGGCGTACCTGTCCGCTGCCTGCCGTTGGGACAAGCTGGCGCAATACCTCTCCGGGGTCGCCGCAGCGACCCTTCCCCACTCCGAATGACCCTTCCGAACGGTCTCGATCTGCGCGGCCCTTTCGGGCATAGCGCTGACCGAGCGCCCTGTAAGAATCAACTCAGATTGGAGAGTCTTCGCTGGCGATCAGACTGTGTCCGATGCGTTCGGCGAGACCGGCGAGATGCCGGTTGAATTGGTTCAATGCTTGGCAAGACTACGGGCACATTCGTCTCCTGAAAAGAGAGAATGAGAAGCGAAACCCAATCTGAAAACTCGCATGAAACCTGTGAAAATCCGGTAGGGTAAACACACGGTGTCACTTGGCATGATGAAACTCTGTTGAAAGTGTGTGCATTACTGCAGGAAAAGCTGTCCCTTTGCAACAAGAACAGTGCTGCCCGCAACGCGCACATCCGTGACCCTCGCCGAATCCAGTTTTGCGCTGACCGTCAGTTCACTCGGACGCCCCATCTCGACGCCCTGCCGCAGCGCGACGCGCGTGTCCGAACGAACCGCACCGCGCGCAACCAGGTAGCTGATCGCGCAGCCCGCCGCTGATCCCGTCGCGGGATCCTCACCGCCGTTGAACTGCATGCGCGCGCGATACTCCTGCGCCGAGCCGCGCCTTGAGATGGTGGTGGGTGCAATGACATAGAACCATCGCGCACCGCGCTCGCGCAGCCACGTTGTCGCTTCCTGCTGCTTCACGCTGAGGCGCGCCAGTGATTCTGTCGAGCACAAGGGCACAATGGCGAAAGGGTTTCCGGTCGACACGATCTGCGGCGGCAGCGCTGCGTCCATGTCCTCCGCAGTGAGCCCGATGAGCGGAGCAACTTCAGCTGCGTCCAGTTCAGCGCCGAATTCCGGATCGCGCTGAGTCATCTCGCCGAAGAGGCCGCCCGCCTCAAATCGCACTGGAATCGGACCCACGTTCAGATGCAGTGTGACGATGTTCTTCTCAACGGTTTCGGGCGCATTCAGTTTCAGCACGCTCGCCGTGCCCAGCGTTGGATGCCCGGCAAACGGCAGTTCTTCCTGGGTCGTGAAGATTCGTACCCGCACTCCCTCTGCCCTCTCGACGGACGCCGGCCTGCGCTCGACGAACGTGGTTTCAGAAAGGTTGAATTCGCGCGCAATGGCTTGCATCTGCTCCGTCGTTAATCCAACCGAATCGATCACGACAGCAAGCGGATTGCCGGCCAGGGCGACCTCGGTGAACACATCAACGACAAAGTATTTGAGCTCGTGCATTGCTTGACACGCCTCCGGTCTCGCTCTAGTCTACGAGTACCCGCTCTTCCGAAACTTGTGAAAATCGGTTAGCGAAGGATTTTATGGCCTATCTGTTCACACTCCGGTTGTGTCGATGCTGCTCTGGCAGAAGCATCGCGCAGGCGTGCCCTCTGGGCTAGATTCAGTTTCAGGAATCTGAAAGTCCCATGACCCACGGCGCGAACGGCGCAGTGGGTTTTTCAATTCCAGGGATCAGTTCCCAGTGATCATCCATCTTCCGTTTCGGGTGACTACTGACAACTGATCACTGTCACCTGTCTTTCAAGCACCGGTGGCGAAGTGGCTAACGCGCAGGTCTGCAAAACCTGTATACGCGGGTTCGATCCCCGCCCGGTGCTCCAGTTTTCCATTCTCAAATTTTCAACTGGGAAGCGGTCGCCGGCTTTGCGTAACAACGGCCCCGCCCTTCATCGATTGCGTGGCGCGCTCTACAGCGCGATCAAGGGTCGTGGCGCACGAGTTCGTGCCTGGTCGAGAAATAGCCTCATGCGCAAGGCTTCGGCTCGCTCAACGGCCACTAGGCGCATCTGGCGGTGGATGTGGTCACCGTCTTCAAGCCGCTCAACCTGCGCTTCGTCACGTTCGGCGTCGCGCTCCAGGCGCGCAATCCGCTCTTCGATGGTTTGACGAAATCGAGGACTTATCTCGAAGGTGTTGTGGGCAGCGCAGTCAGTGAACATGGCGAATTCCTCTGAAAATTACACTGGAGGCTCAACAAGAAAATAATTTCAAGAAGAGACTCAAGTATCTCTCAACTGCGCCGATGTTAACGAAGAGTCGTGTCACGCGCCAGATTACGAGCAGCGAGTCTTCGGTCATTTTCTGTCCAGAAATAGAACAGACGTCCCTCCGACAATACGCGCCGCGGGTCGTAGCACAATCCGGCCCATGCCATAGAGATTACGCGCGAGGGGAGATAAGACGCCGGGCGCGCCTTATCTCCTCTCCGCCGCGCAAGAGATTGCTCTCTAGTGACGTCCACCGCCGCCGTGCTCTCCGCCGCCATGGCTGCCGCCGCCGTGATATCCGGGCAGGGCGTGTTCGTTGCCGGCATCATGGCCGGCCGGACCTACATGGCCTCGCCCATCCCGCGCTTCGTTTCCGTGAAAATGGTTGAACGCCTGCGCGCCGCGTTCGGGCATCGGCCCGTGATACCCGTGCCGCGGATCAAAGCGGTTGTCGACATGGCCGTAGAACCCGTGAGGACCATGAAACCAGGGCCCCGCTCCAAGAAATACGCCGCCTGCAAACCAGTCAGGCCCGTAATAGCCGTAAGGTGCGCAGTCATACGGTGCGTAATCGAAGTACCCATAGGGACAAACGGGCGGCACTCCAATGTTGATTGAAACCTGGGCCGGCGCCGGGCGCGCGCAGCAAAACAAGGCCGCTGCGAGAGTTGCAATGGTGAGTGCTTTGACTTTGAACATGACCTCTCCTCGACTCCATTTGGGTTGCAATGCAAGTGGCGAGTCACACCAATCACACGTGTGACGGGATAATGGAGTGCCAACAAAGTATAACGAATCAATGACAACAGGTCGCCATGCAGTGAATTGTTTCAAATTTCGACGGGAGTCGATAAGCTTCTGCTGGGGCTGGTCCAGCTTTCCTCAGGGCAGGTCGAGGCGGTCGAGGATGTCGGCCAGGGAGATCGGGCGAGGACGGGCAGGACGCAGTGTTCGCGGACGTTACAACCGAGCGCGGCGGGGATGTCGCGCTTAGCGTTCTGCAGGCTTTGAACTCTTCAGAATGACCTTTCCATCAGCGCTCTTCGCCGTCGACTCCCGCCCAGACACAGCGCGATCACCCAGCCCAGCCGCTTTCGAGTCCTGCTTCGCAGCGGGCTTCGCATACGCCGGGGGAGTCCTCATTGGCGCAATACTCGCGGCCGTCGCGATGTCTGATGCGACATTCACCGGCGCAGCCGGAGCGGTCGACTGTGCGCCTGGACGGGACTGCGACAGGAGCGGAAAGCTCGACAGTGCGACCAGCAACACCGCAAGAACTATGACCATTTTCACCGGGAAATCCTCCACGTGTGGCCTCCACCACTGCCTAAAGTCCGCGGAACGGTTGTGGGCATTACAAGGATCCTCGCAAGAGCCGTGCCAAACTTGCACCTCTCGCCCAACTTTTTCGTAAAGGGCTGATTCAAGACGAAAAGATCATTTTCAGATCTGCTGCTGAAGAGCGTCAGAATCCGTACGATCCGGAAGTTCTTATCTATACCGTGTAATTTTTATCGGGTTCAATATTCCAACCGGCATTTCTTTGCTTGGGTAATTCCCAGGCGTCTCTATTTCCCGCTGTCCGGAGACGGTGCGAAGTATCCCTTGCGCACTTGCACCTTCAGGCCGTCGCCTTTGCATTCCACGGAAATATGCCGGAAGGTGCCGTCCAGCTTGGCGTTGCTGGGCGTGTAGCTGGCAACGTACTGGGTGCGCAGCTCGTCTTCTATCTGCTGGAAGGCGTCCTCCAGCTTCTTGCCGTTGTTGCCAACGTTGATCACCCGGCCGCCGGTCTCGTCGGCCATCTTCTTCGCGGCCGAATACCCGCTGTAGCCGAAATTGAAACCCCCGTAGAAGGCCGTATCAGCGATCAGAATCACGTAAATGATGGCATTGGATTTCTGCGCGGCGGCAACTGCTTCGTTGATCTTGATCCGGCTGCCTTCGTCCTCGCCATCCGTCAGGATGATCATCGCCTTGCGGCCCGTTTCCTGATTGAGCTTCTCGTTTGAGGCCAGGTACACCGCGTCGTAGAGCAGCGTTCCCTTCGGCGTTCCGCTCACGGGAACCGGGCCTCCGCCGAGCCCCGGCACGCCACCCGCACCATTTCCGCCCGCAGTGTTGATTTCCGCTTTGTTCATCGCCCGCGCCAGCAGATGGGCGCTGTTCGTAAAGTCCTGCAGAATGTCCACGTCGACATCGAACGAAAGCAGAAATGCCTCGTCCTTTTGCCGCAGCACCTGTTGCAGGAACTGAGATCCAGCTTGCTGCTCCAGCGGCAGAACCCGCTGCTGGCTGCCCGAAGTGTCGAGCAGGATGCCCAAGGTCAGAGGCTGATTGGTCTCGGCCACAAAATTCTTGAGCTTTTGCGGCACTTTGTCTTCCAGGATAGTGCAGTCGTCTTTGGTCAGGTGGGGAACCAGTTCGCCGTTCTTGTTCTTGACGCTGAAAAACAGGTCGACCAGGTTAACTTCAAGCTTGAACGTAGCCACCGACTGATTGTCGGCCGGCTGAGCCGGAGCGTTGCTCACTGGCGGAGCGTCCGGCGAAGGCGCGAGCTGTCCCCATCCTGCCCTGCCAAGCAGAGACAGGGCGAGCAGCAGAGCGGCGGCTCTGGGGTCAATACGCATGCTGGTCAGATAGACGGAACTAAGGCCTCGAAGAGAGCATACCTGAACTCTTTCATGGCCGTCGGGCAACCAGCGCAGCTCTGGCGCGTCTGATACTCTGTCGAGTGCGGCCCTGCTTTGCCGGTTTTCGCGAGCCAGGTGCGCTATCGTGGGCCGACGAACGGCTTGCTGCGGTATTTCGGAGGAAAATATACCTGTGAAGCCTGGTCTATTGGCAACGGCGCTGGCTGCGCTCTTAAGTTCGAGCGCGATTCTCGGTACAGCGGCTTTGGCCCAGCAACAGCAGCAGCAACCCGCAGTTCCCGATGCGCCTGCTCCCCAGAACCCAGCCCCCCTCCAGGATGTGAGCGGACCGATTACGCCGGGCATCGGTGGCCAGGCGCCCGCAGGCGCAGCTTCGTCCTCCACCGGGCAGCAGACCGCACCCCAAGCGCAGCCGCCTCAGCCGAAAGAACCGGAGCAGAAGACACCCCCCGAAATCATCGAGCCGGGGCAGTTAAATCAGGCACTGGGCACGATCTTCCGCCTGAACGTGAACTTCGTCGAAGTTCCCGTCACCGTGAAGGATTCGAAAGGCAAACTGGTCCCGGGTCTCACATGGCGTGATTTCACTGTCTATGAGAACGGGATTCGTGAGCCGTTGCGGCTCTTCACCGTGGACGCATTTCCGCTTTCGATCGCCTTTGTGATCGACCAGAGCCTCACCTCCGACGTGATGGCCAAGGTGAACGACTCCCTTGGAGCGATTCAGGGTGCCCTCACCCCCTATGACGAGGTTGCGGTCTTTTCTTATAGCAACGGTTCCCAGGAGCGCACCGGATTCACTGGCGCTCAAAGCGCGCGCCTACCTGCGGTTCTGGCCCTGACCAAGGCCACTGGCAGCGAGGAAATGGTTCCGTTCAACAGTGGTCCCATGGCAGGCTGCAACGTCCACGTCAATGGGAACTGCGCCGATCCCAACCTGCAGCCGGGGCGGTCCACGGGCAGCGGCCCGTTTATCACCATTCCCAAGGAGATCCACACCCTGAACGATGCCATCCTGGCCGCAGCCAAGGAGCTCTCGACCCGCCCCAAAGAGCGCCGTCGCATTATCTACGTGGTCTCAGACGGCAAGGAGTACGGCAGCAAGGCCTCTTATCGTGAGGTGCTCCAATATCTGCAGACAAACCAGACTGCCGTCTACGGCACGCTGGTGGGTGACTCGGCGCGCTGGGGCGAGGGCTTTATCAGCCGCTTCCACCTGCCTTTCACCATGTATGACAACATCTTGGCCAAGTACACTTTTGCCACCGGTGGCGATCTCGACTCCGAGCGCGGCGTGAATGGCATTGAAACCAGTTACGAGAAGATTGCCGAAGAGGCGCGAGACCAATATACCCTCGGCTATCTCAGCCATCAGCCGGTCATCGATGGCAAGTTCCGCACCATCGACGTGCGTGTCGACCGGCCCGCTCTCGAGGTGGTCGCCAAGCGCGGCTACTATCCTTCGGCCGAGGATCTCCACTAGATCCGTTAACATCTGAGTCATCGGCTGTCGATGTTCCCGCGCGGAGTCGAATCATCCCTCTACAGACGCACGAAAGGCCTGTGCCAAGCGGCACAGGCCTTTCCGTTGTCTTTGTTCCCCACGCGCAGCCGTTCGTCCGACCGTCTCAGACAGGCGCCTCATTCGGAGCCCGCCTTCAGCCGGATCCGCCGGCCTATTTTTGCTCTGTCGGGGTGGTGGCGCTCGGCGGCGCTGCTGCTGTGTTCTGCTGTACGGTCGGCGCCGGCGCAGGATCGTTAATGCCCTTCAGACCCTCTTTAAAGCCTTTAAGCCCTTCGCCCAATCCCTTGCCCAGTTCTGGAAGCCGCTTGGCTCCGAACAGCAGGAACGCCACGGCGGCCAGCACAATCAGATGCCATGGCTGTAATAGATCGCCCATTTTTATACCCTCCGCACACCCACTTTCGCGGCGCGCTTATATCAATGACTATTGTCGCACAAAGGCACGAAGACGCGCATCGCCGTCATAGAACCCGCGAAACTAATTGACCTGGGCCGGGTTACCCAGCCGCTCCGTGACCATCGTGTAGAAGCTGCGCAGGTCCTCCTCGTCTCCGACCGTTAGCCGCCGGTAGACCTTCATCAGGGGAAACAGCCGCGACCCGCGTACCTCGACCGCCGGCACCGCTGCCACCCCGCCGGGATATTGCGTCATCTCCCAACTGCCGGCATAACGCCGCCGCAACACCTCGCCCAGGTAGCTGCCCCAAAGCCGCACTTCAAAGTCCAGATCCAGTTCGGGGCTCTCACCCACCAGCACCAGTATTTCGTCCAGAGCGTCAATTGACTCAGAGCTGAAGTCCAGCTTCTGCTCGAACTTCTCGCTGCCCAGTGCTGCCGCAGCCTGCGCGTAACCCTCCATCATGGCCCCCAGGTCGGCGAATGTCTCAGACTCCAGCCGCTTGCGCAGTTCACTCATTGCCCTTCAGAATAAATCCGGGGGTCGCAGAAAATGGAATCTCAATGCGGTTGTGGCAGACTAGAAGTAACGTTTGGAAAGTGACGTTTGGAGGCTTCCCCGCCCGATGAAAACCCTCAAAATCGTCGCCATCGCCGCCGTCCTGGCTCTAGCAGCCGGAATCGCCAGGCCGGCCGCCCGCGACATCTACCCCGACCCATCGCAGGCTGGAGCTGACCTAGCCGCTGCCCTGAAAACGGCCACCGCCACGCACAAGCGCGTCCTGATCGACTTCGGTGGTAACTGGTGCGGGGATTGCCAGGTGCTTGACATCTACTTTCATAATGCGCAGAACCTGCCCATCCTCGAATCCAACTTCGTGCTGATCCATGTCAATGTCGGACACCTGGACGAGAATCTCGCCATCGCCCGCCGCTACGATGTTCCGCTCGACAAAGGAGTGCCTGCACTGGCAGTGCTAAGCGACAAAGGCAAACTGCTCTATAGCCAGAGGACGGGCGAATTCGAAGCCATGCGCCGCATGGACCCATCGTCCGTGACCCAGTTTCTGGTGCAGTGGAAGCCGATCAAGCCCGGCTGCTCGGCGGTCATGGTGACATGCTGAGAGGCGATGCCGGGCTGGGCCACGCAACCTACTGGCTGAGCGGCGCCAGGTGCTTGGTGTTCTGGTAGGTGTAGGTGATGCGGTGGACCACCGTGATGGTGGAGAGAACGGCCAGTATCCACAACACCGGAGCCATCACGCTCCAGTGATTGAAGAGCGCGCCCAGAATCACCAGCACAATGCGCTCCGGGCGTTCCATGAAACCCACCTTGCACGAGCCAATTAGAGCCTCGGCGCGAGCGCGCGTATAGCTCACCATCAGCGAAGTGACCATGACAAACGCGACCAGCACCACGTAGCGAAACCGGTTGATGCGCCCGTAGTAGACCAGCAGCCCGAAGAACAGCACCACGTCGGAATAGCGGTCGATCACCGAATCGAAGAACGAACCGAAGACCGTCACCTGGTTGTTCCGCCGCGCAACGCGCCCATCCACCATGTCAAAGATGCCGGCGCCGATAATCACAAGCCCCGCATAGAAAAACATGCGGTCGGCATTCGATGCGTTGGCGTGACCAAACAGGAAGGCCGCGACGATATTGATGACCAACCCTAGGAATGTCAGTACGTTGGGGGAGATGCGGGTGAGAGCCAATCCGTACACAATTCGATCGAGTAGCCAGCCGCAGGCGCGGCCGAAAGCGCTGGTCCAGGTCATGCTAAACTTCCTATCGCGTATCCAGGGTTGCTGCACCGCGAAAGAACCGTGCTCGTCCGGAGTCGCTCGATTCGACGAGACCATCCGGCTACGCAACTTCCCCGCAATTCAACAAGCCAATCGTAATCCCCAAAAATGTTCTAACGTTATACCGTGCCGTTGCCGGGGACCTCGTCATCCTCTTCGGCTTCGTCGTGAATGGTTGTTAGTTTCAAAACTTCCAGCTCGCGCTTTCCATTGGGCGTCACAATGGTGGCCACATCTCCAACCCGCGTGCCGACCAGGCCGCGCCCGATCGGTGAGGTGGTCGAAATCAGCCCCTTGCTCACATCCGATTCTTCGCTGGTTACGAGACGATAAACAATCTCTTCGTCCTTGGTCGAGTCGTAGACCACCACCGTCGATCCGAAACCTGCCTTGTCCTTCGGAATGTTGGCCAGATTCACCAGCGAGAGCTCGGCCATGCGCTTCTTCAACTGGCCAAGGCGCGCATTCACAAACTCCTGGCGCTGCTTCGCCATGTGATATTCGGCATTCTCCGACAGGTCGCCCATGGCCACTGCCTTTTTGATCTCTGCAGGCAGTTCGTGGGCAAGCTCATGCTCGAGGATTTGAATCTCTTTGAGAAGCTGTTTTTTGATGTGATCTGGCATCCATGTTCCGTGGCGGGGAGCTGTCTCGCTCAAACCGCGAGAGATAGAAGAACTAGCCCTCTTATTATACGCGGGAGAGGCCCCAGGCTTCGCCTGGGCGAATAGTAGGCGACCGCCGAATTGCCAGTGGGCCAGCTTGAAGAGTGCAGGTTTCAGCTTGAAAAGTATGATCTTCACAGGCTGCGGAAAGACTCGAAACGAGGGGCTTTGTAACAGGGCACGACTTCAAGTCGTGCCGCAAATGCAACAAATAACGGATGGGCTTTAGCCCCTGCGGGACGCTCTAATGCCTATTCCCCCGCTATTCTCCGTTTCTCCGCAGCCTCTTCAGCCCCGGATTCAGGCTCTTTCAACCTGACCCACACTCGCCGGGTCAATCGCGCCTATGCTCTCCGAAGTGCAAGGTCCACCGCCAGAGCCGCACTTTTCCCCTTCACTCCTCAGCGGCACTCTTCCTCATCCCCGTCTCTCCTACGAGCCTCCCCTTCTCATCCAGAAAGGACTGCAGAATCAGCGTCGCAGCCACCTGGTCGACGACCCGGCGGTGCTGTTTGCGGTCATGCCCGGCCTCGTACAGCATCTGGTGGGCTTCCCGGGTCGTCAGCCGCTCGTCCCACAGGTGAATCGGCACTTCGGCCAGCGCACCCAACTCCGCCGCAAATTCATGGGTTTTCGCGGCCCGCGGGCTCAGCTCGCCGGAGAGGTGCAGAGGATTGCCCACCACAATACCGGCCACATCAAAACGCCGGCAAAGCCGCGCCAACGAACGCAGGTCTTCGCGCGGATTCCGCCGCCGTTCCAGCGTCAGCACCGGCTGCGCCGTCAGTCCCAATTCGTCCGAAACAGCCACGCCGATGCGCTTCGACCCGACATCGAGAGCAAGATAGCGAGGTTGTCGTGTCGATGGCAGTCGGGATCTCCTGAGTTCCAGCTTAAGCCCTGACCGCAAAACCGCTCATCATCGCGTTGCCGTCGGTGGCACTTGAGCAATCTCCGTATCGGGTCGTGGAAAGCCCACGCGAGGCATCAGAAAGCTTGCCCCGTAGCCAGCGAGGAACGTTGTGATGCTTCCGAAGACGACGTACCACGTAAACGGAACGCTGGTAAACCTCCATAAGTAAAGGTTGAATATCAATCCCAATAACATGCCGGTCATCGCGCCACGCTCTGAAGCATTCTTTGTCAGTACGCCCAAAAGAAACACTCCCAGCAACGATCCGTATGCCACCGAAGCGATCGACAAACCCATCTCCAGTACCTTGCCGCCGTGCCTTGCAAGCAACGCCAACCCAAAGAGAACCGCTCCCCAGCCGACCGTTGCCATGCGGGAGAGTTGGACGCGCCGCTCCTCGCTCGATTCCGGTCGTATCCGCGCATAGAAGTCGACAATCGTCGTCGAAGAAAGCGAATTGAGCGCCGCGCTCAGGTTCGACATGGCCGCAGCTACGATCGCAGCAATCAGCAGACCGCTCACCCCATGCGGCATCTGCGTCACGATAAAAGTCGGAAAGAGGTTGTCGGTCCGGCTGAAGACCACGCCGGGCGCGAGGATCTTGTAGAACGCAAAAAGCATCGCGCCGATCAAAAGAAACAAGGAGAATTGGAAGAAGATCGCAACCCCGCTCGCAAGCAATGCGATCTTGGCCTGGCGTTCGTTGCGCGCAGAGAGCAGCCGCTGCACAAAAAGTTGATCTGTGCCATGACTTGCGGTGATCAGGAATGCGCCGCCGATGAGACCGGACCAGAATGTATAAGTCGCGGAGAGATTCCACGACATATCAAAGACTCTGAACTTATTCGCATGAGCGGCAATTGCGGAAGCGGCCGCCCATCCACCCGGCACAGAATGCAGAATGACAAAAAGCGCAACAAGAGTGCCGGTCAGATAGACCGCCAACTGCACGACGTCAGTCCAGATCACCGCAGCCATTCCGCCTCTGAACGTGTACGCGAGCGTGAGTATCATTACGATCGCGATAGCGAAAGTGTCGCGTCCAAAGCTGGTTGCCGCCGGTAGAAAGCTCACGAAAGCGGCCCGCACCACGATCGCGACCGCAAATACGCGCACTCCTTCCGCGGCTGCGCGCGTCACAAGGAATACGCCGGCGGTCAAGGATCGGAGCCGTTGACCAAAGCGGCGCTCGATCAATTGGTAGGCCGTGACCAGTTCACCGCTGAAATAGTGCGGGACAAAAAGGAAAGCGACAATGATGCGCCCGACGAGATATCCCATCACCAATTGCAGGAAGCGAAAATCTTTCTCGTAGGCGAGTGCGGGAACGCTGATGATGGTGAGGGTGCTGGTTTCTGCGGCAACGATCGACAGCGAGATAGCCCACCACGGAGCGGCGTTGTCTGCCAGGAAATAATCCTTCAGAGTTCGCTGTTTACCGCGAAAGCGCAAACCAAAGAGCGTAACTCCCGCAAGGTAGGCGATGATGACCGCGATATCCAGGGAGTTCAGCCCCATGCGTCGTTCCTCTCACACAGGCGATCCTGCGAATGGAATACTTTCGCTTCGCGACGTTGCTTCCAACCGCGCTTCACCCAGACATATTTCCTCTTTGGTCTCATTCCATCATGCCATGGCAAACACAGACGAGATTACGAAGACAGGATTGTGGCAGCACTGTGCCGCTTTGTTCAAAAAAAAGCAACGCTCGCCCGCAGTGGGGCATCAGAGGGGCATGGCCGTAGATTAAAGCAACACGCGGTCCGAAGATCACGGGAGTAATTCGCGCAGAGCAAACCCGTATCGGAAGCTCCCAGCGGAGCCTCGCCCACATTGGCGCAAAGCGCAAGTCGCCGGGACAATCACTTTACGAAAGAAGCTGGTGCGAACCCGGAATGTCTGAATGTGAGTTCGGCACCATCGCCGAGCAGAAAGTGGGCCCTAACTTTCAAAGCAATCGGAAGCGAGAGAATCGAATGCCTACACGCAAGAAACAATGGAGCCAGGACGTGCACACAAATTCCACCCACCCGCCGGTTTCGCTGTTCACGAAGGATCCAGAGACCATCGCCGCATCGCTTGCGTCGAAGGAAGTCTCACCCAAGGGACCAGCCTCGGGCATGAGAATGCTCACCTTCTATATCAATCGTGCCGGCAGGGGAATCAGCGCCTCAAGAATGCGCAATCTTGAAAAAGCAAAGAAGCTCTTATCGGCTCGCGTGCAGCAGGCGCAAAAGGAACAGGAACGCAGTAAAAGCGCTTGACGATCCAGCCCTTCACCGGCCTTCCCCAAGTTCCTTCACGCCCAACGTGCGAAGAGCGTCCCCAGACAAGCGCTGCTTCGTGCTCTCCATCTCCTTCCACGGATCGTGGCGCAGCCGCGCCTTCCAGTCCTCGAAGTCGGTCACGTGAAACACCGGCACCCGATCAGACTTCAATTCCTTCCAATCCAAAGTCATCGCAACGGGAACGCCACTGCGCGCCCGCGGGGAAAACGGCGCGATCGATGTGGATTGCCGGTCATTGCGTAGATAGTCAAGATAGATCCGGTTTTTGCGCGCAGCTTTGGTCATCTTGGTGATATATAACTTCGGGTTATCTTTCTCCATGCTCTGCACCAGGCGATGCGCAAACTCTTTGATCACCGGCCATCCGTATTCCGCCTTGATCGGAACCACGACGTGCAGCCCCTTTCCACCGGTGCTCTTCAAGAAGCTCTGCAACCCAAGCTTTTTCAGGCGATCGCGGAGTTCCTCTGCACTCGCCGCCAGCGTCTTCCATTGAATAGCGGTATCCGGATCCAGGTCGAAGACGATGCGATCCGGCATCTCCAGTGACTCGTTGCGCGAACCCCAGGTGTGCACCTCAAGCACACCCATCTGCGCCAAACCCACCACCCCTTCGGCCGAGTTCACTGTGAGAAAATCCTCTTTTTCACCGCTCTTCGGATTTGCAATCGAAACGCTGTTCACGCCCTTCGACAATCCCATTCCCACATGCTTTTGAAAGAAGCACGGCTTCCCGATACCATCAGGGCAGCGAACCACGCTGAGCGGACGGTCAACTACGTGCGGCAGCATGCGTTCCGCAACCGCCAGGTAATATTCAGCGAGTTGTTGCTTCGTCATTCCGCTTTCTGCATCGAGAACTTTGTCGGGATGCGTGATGGGCAGTTTCGTCATTCCCTTTGCCTTGCTGTCGCTAGTGCGCGACCGGTCTGCTTTTGCTTTTCCAGCAGCGGCCACGCTTCCCGAGGCCTGCTCTGGCGCGACCGCGATTTCGCGCACAACTTCCTTGGCCGGCTTGTCTTCGCGAAGACCCTTGAACGCTGCCTGTCGCACCAGGTTGTCCCTCGTCCACGTCGTGAAGGCAACTTGCGCCACCAGCACCGGCTTGACCCAATGGGCATTTTGACGCGCTTCCCGCGGAATCTCTACAAACGATGGCTGTTTTTGCTCCAGCGCATCCAATTTGCCGCGCAGCATCCGTTGCGTTGCCTGCGTGAACCCGGTCCCGGTGCGCCCGGCGTACCGCAGCTTTCCTCCCTCGTAATAGCCCAGCAACAAAGCTCCGACTCCGCGGCTGCCATTCGAGGGATACGTAAATCCGCCGATCACAAACTCCTGCTCCAGAATGCACTTTGCCTTCAGCCACGAGTTTCCCCGGCCCGGTGCGTATTTTGCGTTCGCAAGCTTTGAGACAATGCCCTCAGCCCCCAAAGCGCAAGCCTCTCTGAAGACTTTTTCGCCGTCCGCTTCGAGATGTTCGCTCAGCCGCAGAGGCGAATTCCTGTCCAATTGGCTGAATACATCCGCAAGCAGTTCTTTCCGTTCAAGCAGCGGAAGATCGCAAACATTGTGCCCGTCAAGGTAAAGAAGATCGAATGCAAAGTAAGTCAGATACTTCTCCTTGCCTTCCTGAAAGGCAGCCTGCAGATCGGCAAAGTTGGAGCGTCCTTTGTCGTCCAACGCCACCACCTCGCCGTCGAGAATCGCATTCTCCACCGGCAGTTCGGCTGCTGCGTGCGCAATGTCCGGCATACGCTCAGTCCAGTCCAGGCCCTTCCGCGTGAGCAGCTTTGCTTCGCGCTCTTTTCCGCCTCGACCCGGCGTCGATTGCACATGAATCTGGATGCGGTAGCCATCCAGTTTAAGTTCGTGCACCCAATCCTTCCCGCTCGGAGGTTTGGTCGCCTGCTGTGCCAGTTGCGGAGTAATAAAGTCCGGAAACGCAGTGCGTGGCGCAGACTTCAGCAGAGCGGATCGCCTGGCGCTTGGCTTGCTTGTCTTCCCGGCTGCTGCCCGACCGCTTGCTGACGCAGCGTTTGAGCGATCCACGGCGCCATTGCGATCTCCGCGATTCGAATTCCAGACGTGGTCCTCGCTCCTGGCGATCTCCTCAGTGCTCCTCTGCGTGATTGCACTGTCTGGCGCCTCGTCGGTAATTGCGGGGTCATCCGCCGACCGTGCGAATGAATCCCTCTCCTTGATCAAAAGCCAGTTTGGCTTGTCAGGACGCTCGCCGTGACCGCGCATCCGCACCAGTGCCCACTTGCCTTTGAGCTTCTGCCCGTGTAACTCAAACTTCAGACTGCCCTCGGCCAATCCCTTATCCACGTCCACAAGCGGCTTCCAATCGCCATAGTCCCAAATCATCACAGAGCCGCCACCGTACTGGCCCTTGGGAATCGTGCCTTCAAACCCTCCATACTCAATGGGATGATCTTCTACCTGCACGGCCAGGCGCTTGTCGCCCGGATAGTAACTTGGCCCTTTTGCTACTGCCCAGCTCTTGAGCACGCCATTCCATCCGAGGCGAAAATCATAATGCAACCGTGTGGCTGCATGTTTCTGCACTACGAATGGAAGCGCAATCTTGTTATCTGACGACGCGCGGCTCCCTTGTTTCCCGCTGGGTTCCTGCGTAATTTTGAAGTCGCGCATTGAGCGGTAGCGCTCAAGCTGCCGTTCAACGGCCCGTGAAGCCTGGGCTCCCGATTTGGCTCGTGTTGCCATGCTCAAGCGGCCCTATGCTTACGCTTTGGCTTCACCAGCACGGGGCCCTTCTTTGATGCGCGCTCGGCAGCAGGCTTCTCGCTCACAGGGGGACGCTTGGCCTGCGTTACGCTGCGGCGCAAAGCGTCCATCAAATTCACGACCTGAGGTCTGCCCGGCTTTTCCGCCTCAAGCGGTAAAGGCATGTTCTTCTGCTTTGCTTCAATCAGGCTGCGCAAAGCCTCTTCGTAGTCGTCTTTAAACTTTTCGAGATTGAGCGGCGCCGAATAGGCGCGGATCAGTTCGGTGGCCATCGCCAGCTGCTTCTTGTCGACCACGACTTCAGGAATCTCAGAGAAATATTCCTCGGGCTTGCGCAGTTCTTCAGCGTAGCGAAGCGTATAGCCCATCAGGCCGCGCAACTTCTTGTCCGGCGGCACCGCGATCGCGATAAGATGCTCCCGGCCGCCAAACGCAATTTCGCCCAACGCAGCCTTGTTGGTCTCCTCCATCGCCTTTCTTACCACGGCAAACGCATCGGGAGACTCTTTCGGCGCCGGCACCACAAAATACGGCTTCTCGAAGAGAATCGGATCCAGTTCGGTCATGTCGACAAACTGGCTCACTTCAATCGAATTCTTTGTCTCAATGCGCAGTTTCGCAATCTCATCCGGCTCCACAATCAGATAATCGCCCTTGCTGTACTCATAACCTTTCACGATCTCGGAGTCATCGACTGGCTTATCATCGTCGACAACGTTTAAATGGCGAACCCTCTGCCCGCTCGCCCGATCGATTTGATGAAATGTGACCCCGGAGCTGGTGGCAGTCGCGGGAAATAACTGGATCCCGAAGGAAACGAGCGAAATTTTCAATTGCCCCGACCAATACGGACGTGCGACCATTCCCCCTCCAAGACCTGCGGCTGTCAAAGGGCAGACTTATCCCTCGGTCGCCAAGCCTTATCTCTGATGCGCCGATTCTCGCACGAGTTGTCCGCGAACTGACGACAAATATTTACCTTCCTGCGTCGATTCCTACTCGACGCGTTGCGAGTGCAACAGGAAACTCCGGCACCAACCCGTGCTTCCAACCTGCTGTCTGTCTCCCGCAGAGGCGCGGAACGCCGGGATCCTCCGAGAAGGAACTACATACGTGGATGTGCTCGTCTTTAACCCGGGCAGCAATTCTCTCAAAGCAGGAATCGTCCGCTGTTCCGCGGCTGAATCGTCCGCCTCAGCGGGAACCAAACTGGTCGAGGTCATCGTTGAAGGAATCGGCAAAGACCCCAAACTGTCTCTCTATCGCGGAAAGAGCATTGCGCATGTAGAGCCACTCAAGGCTCGGGATTTCGGCGAAGCGGCCGCCGGCATTCTTCGCTGGCTTGACGGCGGCGCCGCGCAGAATCGCGAATGGCAAATGAGCCAGGTGGGTTGCGTAGGCATTCGCGTGGTGCATGGCGGCCCGCACTTCAACCGGCCCGTTGAAATCAACGCCGAGGTCGAGCGCGAAATCTCCGAGCTTGGCAAATGGGCTCCGCTGCACAACCCGCGCTCAATTGCCATTCTTCCTCCGATTCGTGACCGCTTCGCTGGAATCCCGTTCTACGCGGTCTTCGACACCTCGTTTCACAGCACCATCCCGCCTGCGGCGAGCCTCTATGCAATCCCTTTTGAGCTCTCGCAGAAACACTCCATTCGCCGTTACGGTTTTCACGGGATTTCGCATCGTTACCTGCTCGAGCGCTACGCCGCAATCGTCAACAAAAGGCCTGATGAGTTGAATCTCGTGACCATGCATCTTGAGAGCGGATGTTCGGTCACAGCCATCGCCAACGGCCGCTCCGTCGACAACACCATGGGCCTCACTCCGCTCGAAGGCCTGATGATGGGGACCCGCTCCGGCAACGTCGATCCGGCGCTTCTTCCCTTTCTCGCGCAGGAGGAACACATCGGCCTGTCCGAAGTCATGAACCTTCTCGAGAAGAAATCGGGGCTCCTCGGAGTCTCCGGAAAATCTCTCGATACACGGGTGCTGATGCGCGACTTCGACACCGATGAACGAGTCCGGCTGGCGATGGAGATGTTTTCTTACCGGGTTCTGAAGGCTGTCGGCGCGTATTTGTGCGCCTTGCATGGTGCCCACGCCGTGATCTTCGGAGGCGGCATCGCCGAAAACACGCCCCTGGTTCGCCAAAGAGTGTGCGCGGGCTTGCGCTGGTGCGGCCTCGAAATGGATGAAGAGCAGAATCGCACCCTGATCGATATTGAAGGCCTGCTCTCGACCCGAAATTCCCCGATTCAGGCCTATGTGATTCTGGTCGAAGAAACCTTGCAGATCGCGCATGAGTGCAGCCAAGCCATCCAGGCCAGCAGTGCGCGTCCCGCGGGAGTCGAGCGGCAGGCAACGGTTCACAGACCCTGATGTCAAGGCGACATGAAAGTAAGCCGATGCATCTATCTCCGGCATGATACGGAAACTGAAGTCAGGCCAATTTCGTCTCTATTCGCGCAAGAAGAGCCCCTCAACCGGCAAGCGCCGCAATCTCGGTACTTTTTCAACCCTGGAGCAGGCCAAGCAACATGAGCGTGAAGTGCAGTACTTCAAAAGGCATTGACCGGGTGAACCAGTACCGGTAAGCGTCAAGATGAACCGGCCGCAACCCTCGTGTCAAGCCGCGGTACCCGTCGGCTCCGTCATTGAAACGCAAGGCATCCGCGCAGTGTCGGCCGGCATCCGAAAGGATGAATTGGTCAGGAATTATCAATCGATCAGACGAATTGGAGTCAAGCCGTGCCGGAAGAAGAAACTGTTGAGAAGGCAAGAGAGGACCTCCGTGAGGGCAAAGCGCCATCGACCGCAGCGGGCGAGTTCGTGCATGAGGAGATCGAACATGTGCGCGAAGGCAAGCATGGAGCGCGGTCTCCGCAGCAGGCCATCGCCATCGGGCTGAGCAAGGCTCGCAGAGCGGGGATACCTCTCGAGCCTCCCGCGCCCGGCAAGACCAGTCCGGAAACACGAAAAAAAGCGAAACAGGACCTCAAGAAAGGCCAGACCTCGCCCCAAACCCACGAAGAGGGAGATTCGCCGCGCGGTAAGGCCCGCGTCAAAGCGATGAAGCGCGAACCGAAGAGTTCGGCAAGCCACGCCGCCCTGTCCCGTCACGCAAAAAGCGCTGCGAAGACGGCACAGAAATCTTCAACTCGCCGCGCTAAGTGACTCCGCGAATCTCCCGCCAACGCGCGTGAATCCAAAACCGGGCAGTTAGTCCCTCATCTCACTCGGATGGCAGAATTGCATGGCAGACTCCAACAGCCAAGTGCAGACCCCGGAAGTGTCGCCCTGGGTTGTTGCTATCTCCGTCATGCTGGCGACCTTTATGGAGGTGCTCGACACCGCCATCGCATCCGTCGCACTGCCCTACATTGCAGGATCGCTCTCTGCGTCAAACGACGAAGCTACCTGGGTCTTGACCAGCTACCTTGTTGCCAATGCAGTGATCCTTCCTGCAAGCAACTGGTTCGCTCTTCGATTCGGGCGCAAACGATTCCTGGTGATTTGCGTCATCATCTTCACCACAGCCTCATTCTTCTGCGGGGCAGCCACATCGCTCGCGTTCATTCTCATTGCGCGCATCGTGCAGGGCGCAGGCGGCGGGGCTCTGCAACCGCTGTCGCAGGCCATCCTGCTCGAGAGCTTTCCGCCCCAAAAGCGCGGAATCGCGATGGCCGTATTCGCCTTCGGAGTCGTGGTGGCGCCGGTCATCGGGCCCACTCTCGGCGGATGGCTGACCGATGCCTACAGTTGGCGTTACGCCTTCTATATCAACATTCCAATCGGCATTCTCGCCGCCTTCTTGATTGGCCGGTTCGTCAAAGATCCGCCCTACATCAAGAATGCAAAGGTCAGCAAATTCGACAACCTCGGCTTTGGCCTTTTGATCGTGTGGACCGGGTGTCTCCAGGTCGTCCTGGACAAGGGCCAGGAGGACGATTGGTTCGGTGCGACCTGGATCCGGTACGCGGTTACAGCGCTCTGCATCGCATTTGTTTGGTTCATCCTTCACTCGTTTCGTTCCAAGACTCCTTTGGTGAATCTGCGAGTCCTCAAAGATCGAAACTTCGCTGTCGGATGCCTGCTCATCGCCATGTTTGGAATCGCAATCTACTCCATGATTACGGTGCTGCCGCTCTTCTATCAGGAACTGCTTGGATACACTGCGTTCACGGCAGGCCTGGTCGTCGGGCCGCGCGGTATCGGCTCCATCCTCGGCATGCCGGTGATCGGCTTTCTCGGCGACAAGCTGGATGCCCGCTACCTGCTGACCTTCGGCTTCATTGTCTTCGGCGTCACTTCACTCATATTTGGGAATATCGACCTGAGTATAGGTCCCACAACCTTGTTGTGGCCCATCATCATCACGGGTTTTGCCCTGAGCTTCGTCTTCGTCCCAATCACAACGCAAGCTTATGGCACCCTGCGCAACGAGCAGATCGGCAACGCTAGCGGAATCTTCAACCTGGTCCGCAACATCGGTGGGTCTGTCGGAATCTCCGTGGCTCAAACATTGCTCACGCGCCGTGCTGACTTTCACCAAAACCAGATCACAAATTACGTTCCGCAAACACAAATCTGGTTCCAGCAACAGACAGCGATGCTGGGCAGGCCGCTCGGACGGGATTTCAACCCCGGAAACTCCATGTATGCTGCCTTGGCCAAGCTGTACCAAGAGCTCGGACAACAGGCGCTGTTGTGGGCGTTCGTCGATGTCTTCCGCTGGATGGCGCTTCTCGCCTTCGGCTGCGTCCCGCTGGTTTGGCTCTTCCGCAAAGTCAAGCCAGGCAAGAAAACAGTAGCCGCACACTGAGCAACCGGCCTGCATCAAAATGGCCCGGCCAGCACTCGCGAAAGACTATACTTGACGTTGTCAACCTCCTCAAGCCATGCGACCTGAGCTGATCCGAGCCACGGAACTTCTGCAGCGAAACACGCCCGAATCCGTGGAAGAAGCCATTGGCCTGCTGCAAAACACGGTGTACTCCTTCAGCATGAAAGTCTGCGGGCATCCCCAGGACGCCGAAGATACCATGCAAGAGGTGCTCTACCACTCGCTGCGCCACCTAGCAAAAATCCACGACCCGCAGGCGATGGCTGTGTGGCTTTATACCGTCACCCGCAATCGCTGCTGGCGCATGCGCCGCAAGCCCGCCAATGCCCTCATGCAGGGCTTCTCGCTTGACGAGTTGATGCCGGACGATGCGGAACTGGGCCGCCTGTTGCAGGATGCATCCAACAACCCCGAGCGCACCCTCCTCCACGCCGAACAACACCATCTGCTGCATCAGGCCGTGCTGCGCATCCCCGCGCCGCTGCGCATTGTGCTGGTTCTTCAGGATATGGAAGAGCTCACCACCGATCAGGTTGCGCAGGTGCTTGAACTGCAGCCGGGAACCGTGCGCGTCAGGCTCCATCGCGCAAGGCTGAGTGTGCGGAAAGAGATGAGCCGCATACTCGAAGGCGCGCCCCGGCAGCCGGATGGTGCTGGCCACCCGGAAAGAATGTCGCAGATATCCGGTTCAAAAGCGGCAAAGCCCCCCTCTGCCTGTCGAGAGCTGTTCGCCAATCTCTCAGAGTATTTGGATGGCCGCGTCGAGCCCCGCACCTCTGACCAGATGCGCGAGCACATTGAGGGATGTCCGTCCTGCGTCGCATTTCTCCGCGACTTGCGCATGGCGATCGATCGCTGCCGCAGCCTTGAAGTTCCCTGCGACCCAGCCATCCCATCTCGTCTGCGCTCCATCCTCACCCGCGAATACCTCCGCATGCTGGCACTTTCTGTCTCAAAAGAGATTTCGGCCACCGTGTAACGAACCAGCATCCACGTGTCTTTATTCCTTTGAAAGCCGAGGAACATCATGGAAGTCAAAGTCATCCATCTCGATCATGTGAAGTTTGCCATTCATTCGCGTTCGCACTCGATCGTCTGCGACCAGCCTGCCGAAAATGGGGGCGAAGACGCAGGCATGACGCCTCCCGAACTGATGCTTGCATCGCTCGCCTCGTGCGCGGCGTTTTATGCGGTGCAGTATCTCAAGTGCCGCGATCTTGCGGAGACCGGCGTAGAGGTTTCAGTCACCGCAGACAAGCTGAAGCAGCCGGCAAGACTCGGCAATTTTCGCATCCGGGTAAAATGCCCTGTCGTCCTGACTGAAGAGCAGACCGAAGGTCTGATGCGCTCCGTGCATCACTGCCTGATCCACCAGACGCTGCTGTCGGTGCCCGAGGTCAAGATCGAGCTGGCAGCAGGCGAGTTCGCATCGCTGCCGCAGGAGGCTCTGCTGTGATCGTGGTTGCGGCGCGATCGCGCTTCAAAAACAAGAAGACCCGGCACACCGGCCGGGTCTTCTTGTTTCACTACGGAATCAGTGACGATCGTTAGTCGTGGTAGCGGTCTCCCCACAGGTGGCGCACGCCCGCGCGGTACCCACGCCTAAATCCATCGCGATAAGCTTCGCGCTCTTCGGGCGGAAGGTGCGGGTGACGGTACTCCTCGCGATTCTCCACGTCAGGCCGCCGGTGGTTTTCAAAATCCTTGTGCGCGCCTTCAATTCCATCGTGAAAACCGCGCCGCTGGATTTCGTTCAACTCTCCTGGCGGTGCATCCCAACCGCCTCGATCCTGGCTCACGGCAGGGTTAGCTGGCCCGGCGGCCGCAGCATAAGCCCTGGTCGCGACCAGGCCAGTGGTTCCCAGAAACAGGGCAAGTGCCGGAATCGCTAACCGACTGAAATTCATCATTTCGATCTCCTTTCGCTGCTTGACCGGCCGGCCAAGCAAGCACCTCGATTGTATATGGCGCCTTCTGCGGGGCCAATCGGTAATCCGGCCTGCTTTTGCAGGCGACTATGTCAAACACAAGCAGAATACCCGGCCGTCTCACGACTGGGCATTCTGCCTTGATTCATGGGGATTGGGGACGGTTAGCGCGCGTCAGGATGATCAATGGTCATGATCGTGATCGCCCGCCAAATGTGCCATGGCCCGCTCGTAGCCGTGGCGGAAACCTTCGCGATAGGCATCGCGATCGTCATGCCGCACGGGCGGGTGCCTGTATTGGTCATGATCGTCGGCGTCAGCGTGGCGATGGTGTTCAAAATCATGTCGAGCTGCTTCGATGCCGTCGTGAAAGCCTCGCCGCTGCGCGTCGTGATACTCCTGCGGGGGCTGATCCCAATCGTGATCCTGCGCCACGCCGGCCACGGCCGCACCCGTCACGGCTGCGTGGGCCTTGATCACCGACGGGCTCGCCCATAGCAGCGAAAAGGCGAGCGTTGGAAGAACAATCCACTTAAGCTTCATTCCTTGAAACCTCCATTCCAAGCCTTTCAGATGGCCCAACGGAGCCGAATGTTGCCCACCCGGCATTCAAATCGAGAAATCGGGCCGGTCTCAGTACGCGTAAACGATTGGTGCCCAATGGGATCAGGATCGGGCAGGAAAATCCGCTACGATTGCCTCATGCCGCTTCTCAACACCCGCGATCTTCAGATTCGCTTTGGAGTGACCGAGGCCGTGCGCGGCGTAAGCCTCGAGCTTGACGAGGGTGAGGTGCTGGGCCTTGTCGGTGAGTCAGGGTCAGGCAAGAGCGCAACCGCGCTCGCCATTCTGGGCCTGCTGGGCACCGCGGCCCAGGTCACAGGACAGATGATCTGGCGCAGCGGAGCCGATGCGGTCGACCTGCTCTGCCAATCGGCAAAATCTCTGCGCAAACTCCGCGGCCGCGAGATCGCCATGATCTTTCAGGAGCCGATGACCTCCCTGAATCCCGTCATGTCCATCGGCCGCCAGGTGGCTGAATGTGCCGAGGCCCACTCGTCGTCCTGGACAGGCCGGGAGGCGAAACGAAGGGCAATCGCCGCACTCGAAGAAGTCGCGATTCCCGAAGCCGCTCGCCGCTACAACGACTTCCCGCACCAGTTTTCCGGTGGACAGCGTCAGAGAATCCTCATCGCCATGGCGCTCATCAACCGGCCCAAACTTCTCGTCGCCGACGAACCAACCACCGCACTCGATGTAACGGTGCAGGCGCAGATTCTGGCTTTGCTCGCCGGCTTGCAGCGCGAGCATGGCCTGGCAATGCTGTTCATTTCGCACGACCTGGCCGTGGTGGGCCAGGTGGCTGACCGCGTGGCCGTGATGCGTGCCGGAGTCGTTGTCGAAACCGGCCCCACCCTGCGCCTGCTCACCGCGCCCGACCATCCCTACACGCAAAGCCTGCTGGCTGCAGTGCCCACCCTGCAAACCGACCGTAACAAGCCCCTCGCCATGATTGGGGATTCACGGCCCTAGTGGGGCTATACTTTTTGCACAGACATTCATAGCTGCCGGCTCAACGCACAACCGGTTTTTCTGCGCCGATATGATTGCGGCCGCAGCGGATTTCCTACGATGCATCAACTCGACGCCCCATCGAGACGCAACCAAAACGTCAAAGGAAACGACTCATGACGCATCGGGTATGCATTTTGGCCGCGGTCCTCATCGCAATGTTTCCCGTGTGCCCCGCACAGACCAGCAGTCACAAGAAGGCGCCGGAGCCCAAGCCGCAACCCACCGTCCCGGAACTGTTCCAGTACGTTCGCGGGGCGCTTCTCTCGTATAGCCCGAACGACGGGATTAACGACAACGTGGAGGTCACAATCAATTCCACCGCAACGATCCTGACCATCACGGCGCCTGGCGGCCATTGCGATGTATCGCTGAGCGCCTTGGACTCGAACACACTGGTTTGGGATGTCTTTGACCCCAGCGATCCCGTTCAGGCTCGGGAAAGGCTTGTACGCCTCACCGCCGTCTCCGTCCCCGGCAAATCGGCAAGAACCTGCTACAACAAGCAGGGCGCCGTGGACACAACCATGATTGCGAACCGCGCCCGTCTGCTGTTTTCGCTCGCAATGACTGACAGCGTGCCGAAGTTTCAGGACAACATTGCCAAAGCATTCAGGCAGCTGATTGTACTCAGCGGCGGAGCTCCACAAAACGATCTCTTCTGACGCGCACGCGGCCGGTGCGAAGATCCCCGCGGTCCAGAGACACGACCGCCTCCAGGAGCAAACCTGGAGGCGACGTGGCAGTTTCAGCCTTAAGCTACTCTGCTTCAGCTCTAAGCTACTGGGCCGCTTCCGCGACCGGCTCGCCGACTTCCTCATGCGCTTCGGTCAACACCTGCACCTTCACGTGCGCCGTAACTTCGCGGTGCAGCTTGATGGCCACCGTGTACTCGCCTACGGTCTTGAGCGGTTCGTTCAGTTGAATCTTGCGGCGATCCACTTCGAAACCGTTGCCTTCGAGCCCGCCCGCGATATCGGCGGAGGTGACGGAACCGAAGAGCTGGCCGTTCTCACCTGACTTGCGCGTAAAGCTCAGCACAACCAGATCGAGCTTTGCGACCTGTTCCTCCGCTTGCGCCTTCTCCGTGGCAGAGCGCCGGGCGGCTGCCGTCTTCATCTGTTCAATGACGGCCTTGTTGGCCAGTGTCGCCTGCAGCGCCAACTTGCGGGGCAGCAGAAAATTGCGGCCGTAGCCATCGGCCACCTTGACGACATCGCCGCGGTGGCCCAGATTAGCTACGTCTTCTTTCAGAATAACTTCCATTTCAAACTCTCCAGTGTTGCAGGCGGCTCCCAGTCGACGGCCCCTTGTGTTAGACACAAAAGCAGGCCATGGGTTGCACCGCGCAGGATTTTACATCGGCCTTGAGAGCCTTGTCGCCCATACAATCGGTTTCGTCCCGGTTAACTTATACAACTTATGTGTTACCTGACGCGAAACGACGACAACTGCTCATTAATGCCGTGTTGCAAAAGGCAACAGCGCGATGTTCCGCGCCTGTTTGATGGCGCGGGTCAAGCGCCGTTGATGCGTGGTGCACACTCCGGTCAACCGCCGCGGTACGATCTTGCCGCGTTCCGCCACAAACCCTTGCAGCAGGCGAACATCGCGGTAAGGAATCGCATCGATCTTCTCGGTGCAGAACTTGCACACCTTCTTGCGGCGGAAAAACTTGCCGCGGCCGCCAGGACCGCCCGAAGGCCGTCCGCCGGGACCGCCGGGCCGTCCGCCGGAGCGGGGCGGCCCTGAACCCGGGCCAGAACTTGAACCAGAGCTTGGGCTCGGGCTGGGGCTTGATTCCTGGGGTGCTGCCGATGCGCCCGTCTCGGGCGCCTTGCCAGTCGTCTCTTCAGACATCGTGTTTCCTCTTTACTCTCATTGCTTCCATCGCCCGTTCAGGTCTTGGAAGGCAGGATCAGGCCGCAGCCGGTTGACCCACTCTCGCGGGCCCGGTGGCGGCAAAGTGTGACAGGGCCGTTCAGGCGCCTGCTTGAACCGTCTCGGTGGCTTCCGCTGCAGCCGGGGCTGCTGTTGCAGTGGGCGCTGCGGCCGGGGCCGGGGCAGCCGCTGGCTCCGGACTCAGCCTTCTGCGCACGCCGCGCAGCGCTTTCACCTTCGCCAGCCGCTTCTCTTCCTCGTCCATCCGAACGGTGATGAACTTGATCACCGGCTCTGAAACGCGCAAGCGCCGCTCCAGTTCCAGCACCACCGCGCCATTGGCCTCGATGGTCATCAGAATGTAATTGCCGTCGTTGAACTTGCGCACCATGTAGGCGAGCTTGCGGCGGCCCATTTTTTCCACGTTCTTCACCACGCCGCCGCCATTCGTGACGGACGTGTTGAAGCCGGCAATCAGCTTGTCGACATCCTCTTCAGCCGTATCGGGCCGAACGATAAACATAACCTCGTATAAACGCGACATCGGTTTCCTTTTCCGCTGAGGCCCCTTGACCCCAGCCGCTGCCGCCGGCAAACACCATAGCGGCCAATTCGTTTCACTTCCCGACAGCCGGTGGGCCGTCGCCATACCTCAAGTTCAGAGCTTGGGCTTGTTCTGATCCCTGACCCCTGACCCCTGATCCCTGCCGTCGTCCTCGCGGCGATTGAACTCGTTCATCGCCGGTCCTGGGCCACTTTCGATAATCCGTCGAGTCGCTTTCGCCACCCGGTCCAGTACCTCGTCCATCACCGTCAAATCCGCCTTGCGCATCGGCGACAGCAGATAATCCCTGCCTGGCCGCCTGCCCCCGACAGCCTCGCGAGCTTCAAGGGGCAAATCGGGCCCAACGCCAATCCGCAGTCGCAGCCATTCCTGACTGCCCAGGGCCGAGGTCACGCTGCGGGCTCCGTTGTGGCCCGCCGGCGAACCGCGCTCCCTGATCTTCAGCGTCCCCAGCACCAGGTCCAGCTCGTCGTAAATCACGAGCAGGTCCCGAGCCGGGTCTGCTTCAAACTCATTCACCAGAGCGGCTACTGCAAGCCCGCTCAGGTTCATGAACGTCTCCGGTTTGGCCAGGACCACTTGCCGCCCCGCTATCCGGCAGGTTGCAGTGGTAGCCCGGCAGCGCCGGTTCTGGACCACAATGCCCTCTTGCTGGGCGATGCGGTCAATGGCCATGAACCCCGCGTTATGCGGAGTCCACACATAATCAGGCCCCGGATTCCCAAGCCCCACCACGAGAAAAGGGCCAGACGAAATGGAACCTCGGCTCCCGTCGTGCTCGCTTGCCTCGGCCAATGCTTACTTCTTCGCCCCGGCTTCGGGCTTCTTACCCGCCGCTTCGGGCTCTGTCTTGCCCTTCTTCGCCACCTCGGGCTCGGTTGCCGCAGCGCCGGCCGCAGCAGCTTCGGCAGTCGCAGCCGCCTCAACCTCAGCAGCAGTTGGCGCTTCCTCGCGGATCGTCACCACGTGGGCCACAGTCGCATCTTCTGAATTCAGATACTTGATCTTGTCCGAGTGGGGTAGGTCGCTCACGCGTAATACCCCATGCATCTCGAGGCCGCTTACATCCACATCGATGTGGGTCGGGATGTCCGCCGGCAAACATTCGACTTCAACCTCGCGCAGCACCTGGTCGAGAAGGCCGCCGGCCGTCTTCACGCCCACAGGAATACCCAGCAGCTTCACCCGCACGCTGACCTGCAGAAGTTTGTCCAGCGCAATGCGCTTCATGTCGATATGAATCAACTGGTCCTTCAACGGCTCGCGCTGCCAGTCGACAATCATGGCCTTGGCCGCGGGATTGCCCGTAACTTCGACATCGAAAATCGTGTTGTGCCCCGTCTCGGAAAAGAGAATCCGGGAGATCTGTTTGGGATCCACCTCAACGGCCACAGCTTCAAAACCGGCGCCGTACAGCACGGCAGGAATCTTGCCCGCGACGCGCACACGGCGCGCGGCATTCTTGTTGAACTTGCCCTCACGGGGCTTGGCTACGACAACTTCAGGCATTCTCTCTCTCGTTTCTCGTCTCGGGCACGGGCCTCATCGGCTCCGCTCCCTTTGTGGGGCCAGTGGTCAGTGGTCAGTTGCCAGTGGTCAGGCCAAAAACATCGTCCACCGGTGAACCGCCTATGCCGCTAGCTGCTGATTCAAGTTTCTGGACACTGATCACTGATCACTGTCCACTGTTCCCTTACGAAAACAGCGTACTCACGCTCGTTTCCAGATGAATGTTCTCAATCGCCGCGCCCAGCAGGCCGGCAATCGACAGCACCTTGATCTTGGGTAACTTCTGTGCCGCGTCACGCAGCGGAATCGTGTTGGTCACCACCAATTGTTCCAGGCGCGAGTTGGCAATGCGATCGATCGCCGGGCCCGAAAGCACGGCATGGCTGGCGCAGGCGTAAACCGCCGAAGCGCCGTTCGCAATCAGTGCGTCCACCGTCTTCACCAGCGTGCCCGCGGTGTCGATGATGTCGTCAATGATCAGGCACGTCTTGCCATGTACATCGCCCACCACGTGCATCACTTCGGCCACGTTGATGTCGGTGCGCCGCTTGTCCACAATGGCCAGCGGGGCCCCCATCTTCTGCGCAAAGTGCCGCGCCCGCTCCACGCCGCCCGCATCCGGCGAAACCACCGTCAGGTTAGGCAGGTTCAATTCCCTGAAGTGGCTCACCAGTACCGGGCTCGAAAACATGTGATCCACCGGTATGTTGAAGAACCCCTGGATCTGTGCCGCGTGCAAGTCCACAAACAAGGCCCGGTTAGCCCCAGCCGTAGTCAGCAAGTCGGCAATGAGCTTCGCGCTGATGGCGACGCGCGGACGGTCCTTGCGATCCTGGCGCGCGTACCCGTAGTAGGGCACCACCGCCGTGATCCTGGCCGCCGAGGCCCGCTTCATCGCATCGATCATAATCAGCAATTCGACCAGGTGCTGGTCCACCGGATAACACGTGGGCTGCACCACAAACACATCCACGCCGCGTACGTTATCCAGCAGTTGAAAGTAGACCTCGCCATCCGCAAATCGCTGCAGCTTGGCGTCGCCCACCTTGACCCCGATGTGCTGGCCGATCTCCTCAGCCAGCGCCCGGTTCGCCGAGCCGGAGAAAAGCTTGAACCGCTTGTCCTCACTCAGATTCCGCGTCCGCTTGCGTTCGGGGGCCGGCTTGGCGTCCTTCCCCTTCGGAACGCCGTCCAGTGCCGCGATCTCGCGTGCCTCTTTCAGTCCGCTTTCCGGCTGCTTGTCTTCCGCCGTCACCGTCACCGTTCCTGAATCCATCTCCGAGGTACCTCCAAGCTGGTTGGCTTTGGCTGCTACCGTTTTCACGCGTTCGAGAAACTTGGCTGGGCGACCAGGATTCGAACCTGGACAAGTGCCTCCAAAGGGCACTGTCCTACCATTAGACGATCGCCCAGCATGCGGCCCCGATTTCTCATTCAAAGCCGCTCTCTGACAGCCGTTTGCGAGTCTCTCTCCCGCAAACCGCCGCTGTCAACATCACTTAAGACTCAAGCATTTCATCCCAATAGGTCGAGCGCGGCAAGGTACGTGTCAAATGATTGCCAATCCCTGCCGCCCGCAATCGTTCCTGGGCTGCTTCCGCGTCTCCCCGGGTTCGGTACAACCCGTAGAGCGCTGAGCCTGACCCCGACAGCGAGGCATGTGCAGCTGCCTCCGGTGTGCCGTCGGCCGCAAGGATGCGCTTGATTTCTGCAAGGGAAGGATGCTGAAGGAAAACGACCTGTTCGAAGTCGTTCCGTAACCAGCTACTGATCCCGGTGCGGACAAGCGCGGACTCATTGGGTCCGGCCAGGTCCTCTCCACCAGAGAGGACACCGGAAGAGCCTGCTCCATCTGCACCTCGCGGAATCCTCCCCGCAAAGACGCTGGCATAGACAGTGCTCAACCCCTTCATTCTAGAGTTAAGATCGTCAGCGGTCAAGCCATCTTCGACGTTCAGACCCTTGTCAGCCCACTGTGCGTCCCAATCGCGGAACGCCTGGGGAGTCGCGACGCCGACATCCGGCGTCGCTACTACGCACCAAATTGCAGGCTTGATATCCGGCAGTGGATACACCTCTTGACCATGATCAGTCCCCAGAACTGCACCGCCTATCAAGAAAAGCGGCACATCCGAACCAACCATTGCTGCAATTTGCAACCTGTAACTTGCCCACCACCCCAAGCGGTGGGCCCCACCCAGGTCAGGAGGTAATTCTCTTTTCGGTAAGGAGCGGAGTGGACGATCCGCCCGGGCCAACTCTGCTTCCATCCCGATGAGTGCTGCGGCCGCATTGCCTGAACCTGCCCCGAGGCCGCCTTGAACGGGAAGCCGCTTGTCTATATGAATATCCACGTCAGCGGTTTTAGCTAAAGTACGAAGCGCCTTTGCAACGATCTTCCAGGCCGTGTTGCGCTCATCCGTGGGCACTCGGTCGTTGTTGGTCGTCAAGCGGATCGACGTGCTAGACGAGGGCCGGGCCGTAACCGTCACCAGATCATGGATTTCCAGGGTCTGGTAGACGGTCAGGAGCGCATGAAAGCCATCAGCCCGCGGCGCACCAATGCCTAGCCCCAGGTTAATCTTTGCGTGCGAACGAACAGTGGTTGGCATACCGGTCCATTGTAGTGCCGACCCGCCGCGCCACCTCCCGGTCTGCATTCCCGTTCAGGTCCGGCCCGCATCGCACAAAATCCTCATTTAAAAGGAACAATTTCTTCGGTCCAGCCGTAGAATTCAGAGCCAGGGAGCCCTGAGTTCCGCGCGCGGTCGACAATCGACGCCTTCTCCTGACGCGCGTGAAAGGAGGGCACGTGCCTTTCCTGCCCAGAATCGCCGGCGCCTGCGCCGTCGTGCTCGCGCTGTCTGCCCTTCCTGCCTGCGCACAAATCTCCCCGCACACGGCGCGCATGCAAGTCGTCAACGGCAAGCCGTATGTAATGGTCACGATCAACGGTCGGGGCCCATTCCGCTTCGTCGTCGACACCGGAACCGGCGGCCAGGCAATCATTACCTCCCAGTTGGCCGACCAGCTTCAGCTCCCTGTGGCGGGCCAGACCCGGCTCATCGACCCCACTGGCCGCGGCGAGCAGCGCGCCCAGATCGTCCGCATCGATTCCCTCAACATCGCCGGCATGGAGTTCACCGGCGTCAAGGCCGTCCGCCACAGCCTGGCTGCGGAAGATGACACGTGCCAGGGCCTCCTCGGCTTCACCCTCTTTCGCGATTACCTGCTCAAGCTCGACTATCCCAACCACCTTTTGACGCTTTCTTCCGGCACGCTCCAGCCTGATGACGATCGATCCGTCCTACCGATTCGCGTGCCCAACGGTGTCCCCATCGCCACCCTCCTCATTGAGGGCGTGCACGTCGACGCGCAGATCGACTCCGGCGGCGCCGGCCTCAGCCTGCCCGAACACCTTGTCCCTCATTTACGGTTTGCTTCTGACCCAGTCCTCTTCGGCAACGGCCAGTCTCTGTCAACGCGCTTCCAGATCAAGGTGGGAAGACTCAGCACCGATGTTCACGTCGGTCGCTACGCCTTCCATCACCCATCGGTCGAGATCAATCCGGCCTTTCCGCTGGCCAACTTCGGCGCCTGCCCCCTGCAGAACTTCGTCGTCACATTCGACCAGCGAAACCGCCTCATGCGCCTCGACGCGGCGCGCAAATCCTTCCACCTCGACGCGGCGCCAACCACCATCCGCATGCTCAATCAGCCCCCCGTGAAGCCGCCCGACATCGGACTGGTGCCGGTGGGCTGAAGAGCAAATCCCACCCTTCGTTGCGGCGCAGAGACCCCGTCCATTTCAAAACATCTGTTGCAGATTCCCGATTCCTCAGCTAGATTGAGTTCGTTCCTTCCCCCATGGCGTTCACGATTCCCGGCAGCACCCCGGACGGCGTCTCAAGCCGGTCCCCCGTTCCTTCCATGATCGGAGAAACCATGAAACGCCGTTCCTTTCTCAAGACAGCCGCCGCCTTTCCCGTCGCGGGATTGCAGGCCTTCGCTCTCGCCGCCGCGTCTGAACCCGCATCGTCCGAACAGCCGCATCTGGTCGAGGCCGGCCAGGACCGCTTTGGCGAATTCCACTCGCTCGGATTTAGCCGGATTCTGTTCAAGGTTGCAACACGCGATACAAACGGCGGTCTTTTTATCATCGAACACGTGAACCTCGTCAAAGGCGGTCCGCGGCTCCACCTTCACCCTTATCAGGATGAGTATTTCTATGTAATGGAGGGAGAGGTTCTATTTCAGGTTGGCGATAAGCAAATGAAACTCCATGCGGGAGATTCCATCGTTGGCCCGCGCGGCATTCCGCACACCTTCTCGGCAGTTGGCAGCACGCCGGGACATATGCTGATCGCTTTTACGCCCGCCGGCAAGATGGAGCAGTTCTTCCGCGACTCCGCGATTCCCAATCCCCCCGTTCAGGATGCCGCGTTCTTCCGCAAATATGAGATGGAGCTCATCGGCCCGTCGCCCTTCGCAACCTAGCCCGGCTGCGGAAAAACTCGAAACGACGGGAGCTTTGTAACAGGGCACGACTTCAGTCGTGCCGCAAACGCACAAGATAAAGGATGGGCTTTAGCCCCTGCGGGACGATTTGACGCCGATTCCCCCGCAACTCTCCCTTTTTACGCAACCTGCTGGTTGCCATAACCTGGTGATCTTGTAATCACGCCCATGATTCTGGGTGACCCAGGTCTTCCGCCGCGGCCGAAGACCTGGAAAACCACCCATCTATGCGGTCGAGCGCTTTACCCGTTCACGCCCGCGCCGTGCGCGCCACCATCTCCCGCGCCGTCCTCAGCGCAGCCACCGGCTCGCCGGTCGGATGAAACTCCATCGCCACCATGCCCTTGTAATTGAGCTCCGCCAGCTTGCGATAGACATTGGCATAATTGATCTCGCCCGTGCCCGGCTCATGCCGTCCCGGCACATCGGCAATGTGAATCAGCGAGATTACGTCAATGTGCTTGTCCAGTTTTTCAATCAAATTCCCTTCAGAAATCTGCTCATGGAACATGTCATAGAGGAATCGCACCTGCGGATGATTCACCGCACGCACAATTTCGATGCCCTCGGCGGCCGACTGCAAAAAATAGTGCGGATTCTCTTCCGGATCAATGCATTCCAGAAGCAGTTCGACAGGCCGCCCATCGATCTGCCGTCCTTCCACCATCGCTGCGGCGCGCTTCAGCGTCTCAACCGCGCAAGCGTGTTGCGCTTCGCGCGAAACCCCCGGCACCACGTTGCCAGAAAGCACAATCATCGCCGGGCAGCTCAGCGTTTCCATCGGAACAAGACCTTCTTTCAGCTCCGCCAGAAATGCATCCTGCGTCGCCGGATTGGCAATGCCATTATGCAACCCCGCGGTTGCATCAAATCGAATGCCGTACTGTTTGCGCGCAGCATTGGCTTTGGCAAAATCATCGGGCGACCACTTCGCATACTCGCCCACCAATTCAACGTTGCTGTAGCCCGCCTCGGCGACCTTCTGGAGCCGCTGATCAAAAGGCAAACCGGTAAAGACCGTCCAAAGCATGATGGAAAGAGGAAACGGCGTCGACGATGCATCCGGCTCGGCTGCTGCGCTGCCGGCCTTGGATTGAAGCGTTGGCGCAGCGACACCGAGGGCGGCCGTGGCCATGACTTGCGTAAACGTACGGCGGTTCATGCGATTCTCCTTTGATTCATCCTTTTGGTTGAGCTTTGACCTTACTGGAACGCCGCAGGGCCTGCCAATCTTTCTCTGTCTGGTCCGCATAGAGCGAACCAAATTGTCCCAGCGCCTGCGCGGTGCCGCCCCCCGTGCCGAGATAACCGCTGATCACCAGCGGATCGCCCGACCGGGCATGCCCGCGGGCCAGCAATTCGCCGCAGATCTCGGCGAACGCATTCAAGCCTCCGCCGGCAAGATCCGGGATCTCGATCGATCCTTTGTGGTCGTTGAGCTGGCGCACTAAATAATCGCGCCCGCCCAAATGCGTCCATCCCAAAAATGGATCGGACTGCACCTGCATGGCGCGCTGGCCCTCCACCACGCGCTGGCCGTTGTGCCGCGACGGATGCGCATCGGGTAGATAGGGCGAATACGCCGAATTCACTTCTTCCTTGATCTGCAGAAACAGAGGGTCCTTGGGCCCGTTGCCTTCAAAGTAGATGCAGTAGTCGCGCAGCCCCACCGACCCGGTCCCCACAACCTTGAACCCCACGTCCACCGGCCGGTAAAGCGACAACAGATGCCGTCGCTGCGGTTCCAGATTTTCGCGATAGGGTCCAAGAGACGCCAGCACCTTGGTCGCCTGCGGGCCCGTCACCCGGGTCAGCATCGGTTTAATTTCTTTGAAGCGGCGGGTTGCGCCGGACTTCCCGCCCGCAGGCTCGGTGAGCTGCTCCAGTGAATGCAACGGCGTGGCTCGCTCCGCCTTCAGCAGCGCGTCATGGATAGGTTCGACTGACCCGAGACGATGCACCTGGAAACGCCCCACCTCAAGAAGTGGCATCGCGGCAAAAACGCGCATCTGGGCGATATAGCGCTCGATGAAAATCTCGACGGCCCCGCAGGCCGTGGACTCCTTATGGCCCGATTCGCGCCCGGCCAGCACCAGCGAAACCGCCATCCGTTTCAGATCCCACTCAAACGGCCCGCGAATCGTCTCGTCGAAATCGTTGATATCGAAAACCAGCCGCCCGTCCGGCGCCGCGAACGCACCCACGTTGCGCACGTGGGCATCGCCGCACAGTTGGCTCATGATTCCCGTGTTGGGCACGAGTGCCAGGTCCGCGGCCATCACCGGGGCTGCACCGCGAAAATAACCAAAGGGCGACTGCGCCATCAATTGGTGTTTCAACTTCAGCAGCGCCGGAATCCGCCCGCTCTCCGCCCTCTTCAACAGAGCCAATGCCGACGATTGCCGCGCTTTGATATTCAGTTGATCGTGATGCTGGCGCCCCACCTGCTTGCGTCGCGCCTGGCCAAGATTTCGGCGCTCTTCCGGAGTTGCCCAGTGCATGCCCGCACCATACTAGCTCATCCCCGCGCGAAGCAACTCGGGAGCAAACAGACCATCGGCAAAACTCGCGGCCCGCCCATGATTTACACTGCTTCCTAACAGCTCGTCTCTTCGCCCAGCCTCTAAACCGCGTGATGGGTTTCAACCCCGGAGGAATGATCCTTTGAAGCGCGCCGCCGCCTTGTTGTTCCCCGCCCTTCTTGTCTTCCCGTTTTTGATACTTCCGATCGCCGCACAGGCTCCCGCAAAGCCGCTGACCGTCGAAGAGATCTACGCCCACGGTCCGCTCATCGGAAACCCTCCCGAAGACCTCAGTTGGTCGCCGAATGGCGAGCACCTCAGTTACATGGATGGAGGCGAACTCGTCGATGTCGACCCCGGTTCGGGCAAGCCGCATGTGCTCGTGAGCCGTGCCAAAATGGCCGCCCTCAATCAGAATCACGCCACCGAACGCGACCGCGACCATCGCGCTCGCTACGGGGAACCCGGCTACCAGTGGGCGCCGGATTCGAAACATCTCCTCTTCGACTCCGACGGCCGCCTGTGGATGTACGACCTGAGCAACGGAACGGGTGTGCAAATCGGTTTTACCGCCGAGGGTTCCGGCGATGATCCCAAGTTCGCGCCCAATGGCGAATTCATCTCCTTCGTGCGCAATCACAGCCTGGCGGTATTGCGTTTGCGCGATTCCGGAACACCCACCGCGATAGTAGCTCCGGCGCCGAACGAGACTGTCTTGAATGGCGAAGTGGATTGGGTCTACGAAGAAGAACTGGATACCCGCAGCAACTATTTCTGGTCTCCCGATTCGAAATACCTCGCCTTCCTGCAAATGAATGAAGCCGAGGTGCCGCTCTACCCCATTCCAGACTGGATTCCGACCCACACCTCCGTGTACGGGCAGCGCTACCCGCAACCCGGCGATCCCAACCCCAATGTTCGCGTCGGGGTGGTCGGCGCAGGAGGCGGCAAGACGATCTGGATCAGGCTTCCCTTTCAGCCAGGACAGGATTACATCCCCCGCTTCGGATGGGTTGATCGCAAAACGCTTTGGATCGAAACCCTCACCCGCGATCACAAGCACCGGTCCATCTACTTTGCGGATTCCGTCAGCGGCCAGGCGCATTCTGTGCTGGAGATCTCCGACGACAAATTCCTCGACGAAAACTACGACGCCTCCGTGGCCGACGGACACATCGTTCTTACCAACTGGAGCGACGGACACAACCATATCTATCTCTACAGCTATGAGCAGGGCAATGCGGACACCACGACCGCCAAGCTGGAGCGCCAGTTGACCAAGGGCGACTTCGAAGTTTCCGGCGTATCGCGCGTGGATCACGCACGCAAGCTGGTCTACTATGCGTCCAATGAAGGCAACCCGCTCGAGCAGCAGGTCTGGCAGGTCAGTTTTGACGGCGATCGCAAGCAACTCAGCACCGGTGCCGGCGATCATCAGCCGGAGTTCGCGCCCAACAGCGATATCTTCAGCGACAAGTACTCGTCGCGCATGAGTGCACCCACTTTTCAGCTTTGCCGGCCCGGGAACAAATGCAGCGTCTACTGGTCCACCCGCGCGCTCGCTGCCTACGATTTGCGCACCCCGGAACCGCTTGAAGTAAAAGCCAGCAACGGCGCCACACTCTACGCCACTCTTTTGTTGCCCCCCGGGGAACAGAGCGCAGAGTCTGTACCGCTGATCGTCAATCCCTATGGGGGCCCCGGCCCGCAGGAAGTTGCCGATCGCTGGAGCGACGCTCTGCCCTTCGATGAGTTGCTGGCACAGCATGGCTTTGCCGTACTGCACGCAGACAATCGCGGAACCGGCATGCGGGGGCGCGATTTTGCGCAGGCTGCGTATCACAATTTCGGCCCGGTACAGCTTGAAGATCAGCTAACGGTGATTGACGCGGCGCTGGCCAGGTATCCGCAACTCGACTCGAAGCGTCTGGGCTGGTGGGGCTGGAGCTGGGGCGGCACCTTCACCCTCTACGCGATGACGCATTCAAACCGTTTTCGTGCAGGCGTCTCGGTTGCTCCCGTCACAGACTGGCACAACTACGACTCCATCTATACCGAGCGCTATATGAGCCTGCCCACCGAGTTTCCCGAAGGCTACAAGGACTTCTCAGTCGTCAACTCCGCAGCCAATCTGAAAGGCCGCTTGCTCCTGGCGCATGGAACCGGCGACGACAATGTCCACATTCAGAACACCGTCCAGTTCATTCAAAGGTTGATTGAATCCGGCATCCCCTACGACCTGCAGATTTATCCGCGCAAGACGCACTCCATCTCCGGCCCCGACGTGCGGACAAGCCTCTACACCCGCATCCTGGCTCAGTTCGAGCAATACCTGATGTAACCCGACCAATGGATGACCAGTCGAATCCAATGAGCCCCGTCTCACTAGAGCCCATCTCATAAATGGCTTTGAAAGGGCACGACTTCAGTCGTCCCGCAAACGTCGCGTAAATCGTTGGGCTTTAGCCCCTGAGGGACGCCTTTCGCGGTGCTAGACCATTTATGAGACAGCTTCTAGTGTCCTGAATCTGAAATACGCAACACAAAACTGGCTGTCATTCTGAGCGAACGGGGCCCCGAACGTCTTTCAGTTCGGGGGTGGTGAGTCGAAGAATCTGCGGTTGTTCTTCGATGAACTTCAGACTCACCACACTAGAACCCATCTCATAAATGGCTTTGTAAAAGGGCACGACTTTAGTCGTGCCAAACGTCGCGTAATTCGCTGGGCTTTAGCCCCTGAGGGACGCCTTTCGCGGTGCTAGACCATTTATGAGACAGCTTCCAGTGTCCTGTCTCTAAAATTCGCATAAGAATTGATCTGTCATCCTGAGCGTAGTTTGGCCGGCTTTTCGGCCAAACGAAGTCGAAGGATCTGCGGTTGCTCTTTGCAACTTATGTCACGAACTTTTGAGACACCACAATAGGGCCTGTTAACGCTACTGGAGTGAATGGCGTGGCAACCTACCAGGCCGTGCGCACCGATGCGGCAACGGGTGATCCGGTCAAAGGGTCCTTGGGTATGGCGCAAGCGCTTTCACCAGGGCACGCGAGCCGTCTGAGAAGTATTCGAGCAGCAAGGCTCACACTTCGTGATGGGTGAAGAGATCGTCCTTCTCGCGCTTGGGACACTTCGTACACTCCAGGCAGCATACGAGAAAAACCGCAACTCCTACCGTCACCAGGATGGCAAGGAGATTCGCATTAGTCGTGAGCCAATGGAACATACTGTGCATATATGCTTACTCTCTGTTAGTTGGACGTTTTCCCGGTAAGGAGGGGTTGTCCCCCGTATATAAGAGCCGCATTTCTATATGGAAATCAGTCTAGCACCGCTCGAAAGACGTGGCCACCGAAGATTTTTCCTTGCGTAATAGAGAATAAAAGGCGAAAATAATCGCGAATGGCCACAAACCCCATTCCGGCCCCCTCTGACCCGCATTCAGACCCGCCCCCCGCCTTGCCTGCAGATCTGCCTGGCGATCTGCCCGACCAGTGGCAGGCAGACCTCCAGATCGCTCCGCCCGACCCGCCTCTTCGGCCGCAGGCTGATTCCGGCCCGTGCCTCAACTGGCTATTTGTCGACCTAAACTCCTATTTCGCCTCCGTGGAGCAGGAAACCCGGCCCGAGCTGCGCGGCCGTCCGGTCGCCGTCGTGCCCATGATGGCCGACACAACCTGCTGCATTGCAGCAAGTTACGAGGCCAAGGCGCACGGCGTCAAAACTGGCACCATCGTCGCCGACGCCAAGCGCATGTGTCCCGGCATCGTCCTGGTCGAGGGCCGCCACGAGCTCTATGTCGACTATCACCACCGCATCGTCGAGGCTGTCGAGGGCTGCCTGCCGGTCTCATCCGTGCTTTCCATCGACGAAATGGCCTGCCGCCTCATGGGTCGTGAGCGCCCTCTGCTCGCCGCCCTCGAACTCGGCCGCAAGGTCAAGGCGCGCATCCGCGAGCGGGTCGGGCCGTGTCTGCGCAGTTCGGTGGGCCTCGCCACCAACCGCTACCTCGCCAAAATCGCCAGCGACATGGAAAAGCCCGATGGCCTGGTCGCGCTGCCCCTCGACATTCTGCCCCAGGCGCTCAGTCAGCTCACCCTGCGCGACTTGCCGGGTATCGGCGCCCGCACCGAGAAGCGCTTGAACGCCAAGGGCATTCAGACCATGGATCAGCTTCTCGCCCTCGACTGCGAACAGTCCGGCCAGCTCTGGGGCTCCGTGTGGGGTGAACGCCTCTGGCACTGGCTGCATGGCGAAGACTTCGACATGGCCGAGACCGAGCACCTCAAGTCCATCAGCCATTCCCATGTCCTTGCTCCCGAGATGCGCACTCCTGAAAAGGCCTGGGCCGTCGCCCACAAGCTGCTCCACAAGGCTGCTATGCGGCTGCGTTCGGGCGGCCTGTGGGCCAGCAGCATCGGCCTCGCCGTCGGGTTCGCCGTTCCGCGCAGCCAGAACGCCCCCGTCAGCCGCTTCGGCGTCCCCACCCGCGGATGGCACGACGAGATCCGCCTAAGCGAATGCCAGGACAACCAGACCCTGATTGCCGCGCTCAGCCGCCTTTGGGCCAGCCGCCCCTCCGGCGCTCAATACGATCAGCCCTACTTCATCGGCGTCCATCTCAATGGCCTCGTCCCCGAACGCCTTCACTCACTCAACCTGTTCGACGGTCTCGACAACGCGCGCAGCCGCGCCCGCCTTCTCGCGGCAATGGATCAATTGAACCAGAAATACGGCATGAGCACCCTCGCTCCCGCAACCATGCTCACGGCTTACAAAGCCGCGCCCACCCGCATCGCTTTCCACAGCATCCCCGATTTGTTCTAGGGGCAGTTCTCCTGTGGGCGGAGAGGCTTGAGCCGGTCGTGCATGAAATCTGGGCTATCTTGCTAACTTTTAGATTCCGCACGCACCCGTCTTCGGCAGGGTACTCATGGTTTCCAATGCGAATAGAGATTTTTGCATATTATTTCTTCGCTTCGCGCACACTGAGAGTAGAACCAAAATCCAGCCGAATCCGGCATCGGAGAAACCCTATGAGCCCTACAAGAGGCTACGAAGAAATCACGCTTTGTAACGGGCACATGCTTATGTCAAATCGCAAAATGAATGCGGCATCAACCGCGAATTAGCCTCGGTTTGCCTTCGTCATATCTTCGCCATTAAAGCGCCTAAATATAACCGCTGTAAAGAGATAGGTGCCGTACAACGTGTTCCCTTTCCCTTCGCCCAATTATGGCTGAGTTGCTATATTGCTCAGCCGCAATGCGGCGCTGGATATGAGTACGCGCTGATTCACAATAATTGCGTCGATCCAAAATCTTTGACGACCGAGTTAGGGCATTTCTCCTGATGGTGTAGTAGAAAAACAATTCCTTCAGCGGCTAAAGTGTCTGGGAGTTAGGGCGGAGAAGCACGTCGCGATTCAACGATTCCAGGCCAGGTCACATATAACCCACCGCGGAAATGCCGGCCGAAATAATCCAGGAGGCTTTTCGAAACGCCCATCTGAGCTATCAAATTTATTTGCGAGGGCCAGCGCGAGATTCGAACTTTTTTCTCCCTGCCGCGTACCTTTTGCATCCCGCCGCGCGTCCCCGTGCGGATAAGAGAGTAGAAGCGAGCCCCATGGCCCACGACTGGCAGCCGGATTTTGAACAAATCGTGGACGAGCACCAGTCCATGGTGTTTTCGCTGGCATGGCGCATGACCGGCGATCGCGGCCTGGCTGAGGAAATCGCCCAGGATGTCTTTATGGAATTGGACCGGCACATCGCGAGGATCGAATCGCCGCAACACGCTTGCAATTGGTTGCGCCGCGTGGCGATGAGCCGCTCCGCCGACGCACTCCGCCGACGCCGGGTACGCGGCTTGGACCTGTGGGTTGAGATGGAAGAGAATCATGGCGCCCCGCCCGAAGAGCGAAACTCGCCGCTGGCTGCGCGCCTCGAACAACTGCTCGCGACGCTGCCCGAGCCGCAGCGCGCCGCGCTGGTCCTTCGCTATCAGGAAGACCTGACGCCGGAGGAGATTGCGGCCACGCTGGACGCGCCTATCGCAACCGTCAAGAGTCACCTGCAGCGGGGTTTGAAGCTGCTGCGGGCCAAGGCTCAGAACCATCTGAAAGAGTTCATCCGAACCAGGGAGCAAATGCGTGGAGCATGAACCGATAGACGCCTTTGAACGCGAACTGCACCAGGCATTCGAGCGCCGGCCCGCGCCGCCCAGCCTTAAGCGCAGATTGATGGAGAAGAGAAACCGCAAGCGCCGGCAATTTCTGCCAACTCATTCCGTGGCGTGGCTGCGCCTTGCCGCTTGCCTGGTGCTCGCGGCCCTCATCGGCGGAGGCGTTGCCTGGCGCCGCGCGGACGAGGTGCGCAAAGGGGAGGCGGCCCGGCAGCAGGTCTTCACCGCATTACGCATCACCAATCACGCACTCAACGAAGTGAATGCGCAGCTCGCTGCCCGTAGCCGTTCCGATCAGGAGTAAGGAGACCCAAGTGAACAACCGTATCGCAATTTTCATCCTCGCAACCGGTGCGGCGCTGGCAGCGCCCGTGATCGCGCAGACATCGCCACTGCCCCTGCCGCCTGATATTGAGAAACAGTTGGCCGCCCGTGCCTCCGATGTCACCGAGGTCACGCTGGGCAAGAACATGCTCGGCTTTGCCGCAAAGTTCATGAACGGCAAAGACAAGGATGACGCTGCTGCACGCCAGCTCATTGAAGGTCTCGACGGCATCTACGTCCGCGATTACGAATTCGACAAGGAGGGCCAGTACTCGATGGACGAGCTCAAGCAATTGCGCGCCAGCTTCCAATCGCCGGAGTGGTCGTCCATCGTGCACACGCGCGAGCGGGATAGCCGCGAAACCACTGACATCATGGTCAAGATGGTCAATGGTGAATCGCGCGGCATGTTCATTCTCTCCGCGGAGCCCAAAGAGCTCTCCATCGTGCTCATCCTCGGCCCCATCCGCATGGATCAGCTGGGCGAGTTGAAAGGCCTCGGCGGCCTCGGCGCGCTGGGCAACATTGAAAAGGATACGCAGGGCAAGAAGAAGGGAGACATCCAATGATCAAGTTCCTATGGATTCCCGTCTGCTGCATCGCGCTCGTGGTGCCCATCGTTGTGCTGGCTGGCGGAGGCCAGGCTGGATTCGAAGGCGTGGTCCACACTCTCGAGAGCCGTTACCACGTCCACGCTACGCAAATTCCCTTCCTCGGGCTCATCAGCCTTGTCTCCAGCAAGGCGACGCGCGAAGGCGTCGGCAACCTGCATGTTGCAGAGTTCGACAACTTCACCGCATCCGTCGATGGCGACGAACTGAACTCAATGGTCGAGCAGAAGCTCGGTCCCGGCTGGGAACGCATCATTCGCGAAACCACCCATCATGCGGCATCTTCTGCGAAAGATTCAGACCACTCCGCGAAAAACGGGAATGAACAGACCCTCATCTTCACGCACCCTGAGGGCAATCGCATGGGGCTCTTCGTCCTCGATCTGGATGGAACCGAGTTGGATGTAGTCCAGGTCTCCGTCGATCCCGACCACCTCAATCAGAGCATCAACCACTACGGCCATCCTCACGATGACCACGTTCACGACAACAATCACGACGTCTCCGATTAGCAAGCCTCCCCCACATGTCGGGTGCCCCATCCAAGACCTCTTTGTCCTTGTCGCCAGAGTGGGAAACAACAAACCTGGGTGCCCCATCCAAGCGACGTCTTTGTTCTTGTCGCTTGGGTGGGAAAGCACGAACCTCAAATGCACAAGCCTCACAAGCGCACAGCCAGCACACGATCCGCAGTGGCTACACTAGTCACAGCGTGTCTATCCCTTCCCCATCGCCGTCCTCGCCCTATCGCGGCCGCCTCGCGCCCTCGCCCACCGGTTACCTGCACATAGGCCACGCGCGCACCTTCTTTTCAGCCTTCGAGCGCGCCCGCGACGCAAAGGGCACACTCATCATGCGCATGGAGGACCTCGACCCCGACCGCAGCCGCGACGAATATGCCGCCGCCGCTCTCGAAGACCTCCGCTGGCTCGGCATCCGCTGGCGCGAAGGCCCCGATGTGGGAGGTCCCTATGCGCCCTATGCCCAAAGTCAGCGCCACGCCATCTATCTCGCCGCGTGGCGCACTCTTCTGCAGCGCGGCTTCCTCTATCCCTGCCGCTGTTCGCGCAAAGACCTCGCCGCCGCCCTCAGCGCCCCGCACGAAAACACAAGCGCTGAGCTGGATCCACTCGACGACGAGCCCGTTTATCCCGGCACCTGCCGCCCCGCGCAAACCCACGTAAAATCCAGCTCAGACGAAATGCAACCGGAAGGTTGCAATTGGCGTTTCCGCGTTCCCGATGGCGAGGTCATCGAGTTCAACGACCTCAACTTCGGCCCGCAGCGCTTTATTGCCGGAGTCGGCTTTGGCGATTTCGTAGTCTGGCGCCGCGACATCGTCCAGCGGTCTCCACGGACAGAACTTCGTCCGTGGGGCGGCGGCACTCCCAGCTATCAGCTCGCCTGCGTGGCCGACGACGCCGCCATGGCCATCACCGAAGTAGTGCGCGGCGCCGACCTGCTCAAATCCACCGCCCGCCAGATCCTCCTCAACCGCGCGCTCGGGTTCACTAACCCGGCCTGGTTCCACTGCACCCTGGCCGTCGACCACCGTGGCCGCCGCCTCGCCAAACGCCACGACGCACTCAGCATTCGCACCCTCCGCCAGCGCGGCTTCACGCCCGCCGACATCCTCTCTGCCAACCTGCCCATCGGGCCTGACCGAAGCGTCGAAATCTCAAATCCCGAATCGGCTCAAGCCTCACCGGCATCACTTCAAAATGCTGCATTTACTGAAAGCAACCCAGCGAAAGGAGTTCTATGATGCGATCCGATGTTGTTCCCGGTTCACTCCTGCCTGATTACGAACTCACTGACCACACTGCCAAGCGCCGCAAGCTCTCTCATTGCCCATGACGCCGAGGCTGGTGTTGCCCAATTCAGCCGTTAGAGAGCCTCTGATTAAGTCGACACTTTGAAAGGGCACGGCTTCAGCCGTGCCGCAAACGCCGCAAAATCAAAAAGGCTTTAGCCCCTGAGGGAATGTCTGCTTTAAAGAAAGGGCTTGTCCTGAGCTTCCTTAGGGAGGCTAATTTGCCGCGCGCTGTGTCGACGACACAAAGCTTTTGGCGTGAGCGAGCTCGGCGCGGGTGGAGTTCTCGCCGTTGTTGGTGGATTTGAGAAGCGCAGCGTAGTAAAACTTCGCCTTAGCCGTGTCGCCGGCGGCCTCTGCTGCCCGGCCGGCATTGTAAAGGCCATTCAACCGATTCGGGCTGAGCTTAAGCGCGACCTCATACTCGGTAATGGCCTTCTGCGGATGGCCATACTCCAGTTGCATGTCGGCGAGCATCTCGCGAGCCGGAATATCGACTTCCCCCTGGCCCACTTTGTCCTGCAGGTCGGCCGCATTCCGCATGTTGGCCAGCGCCTCTTCCTGCTTGCCCTCGGCAAATGCGGTCCAGGCCTGCATCTCGTCGCGCTCGATCTTCGGGGTGGTTCCTTCGGCTACGTAGGCGTGCGAGCCCTTCCTGACCTCCGCCATCAACTCGTCGTACCGGGCGAGGTCCACCTGCGCCTTCTCGGCCTGGTGCAAGCGTCCATGAGCAACCGCTCGGGCCCAATACACCAGCGTCGACACTTCCGGTGGTGACCCCGCTACAGGTTCGAGCATCGCCGCCGAGTTCCAGTTCCGCGTCTCAAGCGCATAGAAGACGGGCAGCTTGGTGCGATAATACGGGACCATTCCATTCATGCGAGCGGACACCATGCCCGGCATCGAATCGAGTTTCGCCAGAGGCGCTGAGACCTGATTGATTACCGCATTGGCGTGGGCGTCCTGTCCGCTTTGCAGATAGGCATAGAGCAGAAAGTCGTAAGAGTGCGGTTCGTCCATGATGCCGCTCTCTCCTTGCGCATCTGCGACCTGCGAGGCTGTGATCGAGCCGAGCTGCGAAGCAATATCCTGAGGCCACATCCCCAGGCGCGCATAGATGTGTCCGGGCATGTGGAATGCGTGCGGACCGGATTGCGCGATCTCGCCGTAATGGTTGGCTGCGGCCAGCCCATCGCCGGCCATAGCCGGGTTGTCGCAGGCATGGATGATGTAATGCACCACGCCGGGATTGTCTGGATACTTTTGAAAGAGCGGCGCGAGCACGACCATCGCTTTGTGCTCCTGCACCAGGCTCGTGTCGTCCGGCGGCTCCGCCGCAAGCAGCGAGAGCGCGTAAAAGGCGCCGGCGTTCACATCGCTGGGGAAGCGAGCGTACAGGCTGCCCATTGCCGCTGAGTAGGCCGCAGTACGGGCTGGATAACCCTGGTCACCGGGATGATAGAAGCCGGCGAGTGCGGCGATATATGCGCGCTCGCGCTCAGTGCCCGCAGCGAGGTCTTGTGCCTTCTGCATCTCCGCCCATCCAAGCTGCATGTTATTGGCGTCGGGGCGGCCCCAGATTTCGTGGAAGATGCTCATCGCAATTCCCCAATGCGCCATCGCACAGCCTGGGTCGCTCTTGGCAAGCCGATCAAACTGGCTTCGCGCCTCTTCATACCAGAAGTCATGCAGCAGAGCCACGCCGCGATTGAAAAGAGTTTGCGACGTCGCAGCACAGGAGATTGGAAACCAAACCGTGCCAAGCCGTTCACTCTGAGCGCCATCAGCGGAGCCCATCGACGAGTGGTTCATGGTCTCGGCCGCCAACGGAAGAGCAGCCAAAACAAGCAGAAGTGCCACCAGGGTCTTCATGGCGGTGATTATAGGTCAGGGGTGCAGCGCAGCATAGAGGTTCTGAGTATGCTGCTCGATTCCGGCGATTGAACGAATCGTCGAATCAACGGCTTCTCCGCGCCACACATGCCCGGCAAGCCGTAGACTCGGGGTTCGGGAGTTTTTCATGGCGAAGCGTTTCTACTTTTTTTATCTGGGCATGCTGGTCCTGTTTCTCTGCTTTCATTTGGATTCTGCGCCAGCGCAGCAGGCCTCCGAAGGCCGCGTCTTTGGAGGTTACTTCGAGGAATGGGATGTGCGTTATTCCGGCTATACGATGGCCACGCTCGAGAAGAGTGGAGTGGCCGCCAGGCTCACTCACCTGATCTACGCCTTCGGCAGTGTCACACCAGGCCTGTCCCCCGTCTGCGCCATCGTCGATCCCAAAGCAGCTTGGCAGGATGCTTCGATCCTCGACGTCGACGGAAAGCCCTTTTCTGGTTCCGTTCACGGTAACTTCGCGGGCATCCTGGAACTGAAAACGCTCCATCCACGCCTGCGAACCCTGATCTCGTTAGGCGGCCAGGCTGGCGACGTCTCCGGTTTTACCGCGGCGGCGGCTTCGCCTGTCGCACGGCGCGCATTGGTCGCCTCGTGCATCGACCTCTTTGTCCAGGGACATCTTGCTCCCGGCGTGGAAGCGCCCGGACTCTTCGATGGTTTCAACGTCGACTGGGAGTTTCCTCTGCCCGCCGACCGGGACAACTTTACCGCGTTGCTGCATGAGTTTCGCGCCCAACTCGATGCGCTTGGCCGCAGCACCGGCCGTCATTACATCCTCACCTTCGATTCTCCGTCTGACCCGCGAAAATACGCGAACATCGACCTGAAGGCCGCCGCCGATGAGGTGGACTTCCTCACCATCGACGGATACGACTACGCCGCACCCAGCGAGAAAAGCACCAATGCCAGTTCGGCGCTCTACAACAGCCCCGCCGACCCCTTGCGCGATCAGGCGCGGGCCATTGACGACACTGTGCGGGCTTACTTGAAGGCAGGCGTTCCCGCCGCCAAATACACCATGGGAATGCCGCTCTATGGGATTGGCTGGAGCGGTGTCGCGAAGCGCAATCATGGCCTGTATCAGAGCGCTGCGGGCCAGGCCCCAGTTCTTTTGGCTGATGGAAGCGGCCTGTGTCCTACCCAGAGCAGAACCGCCCCAGCGCAGGGGTGCGACACCATCCTGACTCCAGGATTTGTCACCGATGCGACGCTGCGCCAAGTACTGCGCCGTCACGATACCCGGTTCTGGTATGACTCCAGTCGCCAGGTAGCCAATCTCTACATGGCAGCCAGCCACACTTTCTATACCTATGACAACCTGCGTTCCGTCACAGCAAAAACAACTTACATCCGCCAGCACAACCTGCGAGGAGCCTACGTCTGGGCATTGAACGACGATGACACCGCCGCCACCATCAGCAAGGCCATTGCTGCAGGGTTGGAGTGACATGAATCTGCGCTGATTCCGCCCAGGAATTCCACGCGGATCGAGTTGCAGAGAGCAGAATCAAAATGTAGTAGTGAGACGAAGTGACCCGCTCCTCGGCGGTCCAATCGCGTTTCCTGAGAAGAGCCCACCGAAGTCAATCACATCCAGAACGTTATTGAGATTTTCGCCATCCGCCTGAAGCCGTACCTGGACCTTCTCGGAGCTGTACAGTTCGGCTCCTGCCGAAGCGTTGACCAGAAAGGACGGATCGATGCGCCCGCGATCGAAGTTAATGCGGTTAAGCACCGCCTGCCCGTATTGCGCCAGCACCGTACCCGGGTCGCCGTCGAATTCAAATGGAAGCCCGGTGTCATGTTGAATCCCGCCAGCCAGCCAGAATCGCGGATGAACCTGATAACGAACCCGGCCGCGCACGGTATTGCGCTGGTCCTGCGAGTCCGGGAAGTGTCCGGAGAGTTGGGTCTCCGCGGCTGTCGCGTTGTCGCCCAGGAAAAGTCCTCCCGTTACCGGATTCCACGCATTGCCCACCTCGTAGGAGTAGCTCAGGAATCCTGAAAACTTGTGCCATTCCGACAGGTCCAGCTTCCCTTCAGCACCGTAGATGATCGCTTTTCGAAAAGCGATCGGGAAGCTGATGCTCGTATTGTTGATCTGATCGTCGTCGGCGAAATTGCTCACAACCCTCCGGAAGTAGTTGACGTCGAGCTTCGCTTTTCCGAACAGACCCTGGGTCAGCCCACCTTCGAAATAGTCCCCCACCGAGGGCTGAACAGGCAGCCGCAGAAATGTCGTGGGGTCAAGCGACTCGACCTGCGTTGAACTGGAGAGCAGGATGTTCTCGAACGACGGCGTCTGAAAAACCCGATCGTACGAAAAATGCATGATCAATTCAGCCGAAGGAAAATAGCGCGCGATTGAAAATCGTGGCTCGACGGCTTGTTTATTCACGAGAAGCTGATAGTGGTCCCATCGCAGCCCGGCGTTCATCGACCAGTTCCCCAGGTGCACGAAGTCTTCGATGAAAGCCGATTGCTCAAGGTCGGGCTTCTGCGCCGCAAAAGCAAACGCAAGCGGTGTCCCGTCATCGAACTGGGTCGGATCGGTGATTACGTAGTTCGTGCTTTCGTGAAGAAAGGTGTTGTCAGACTCGACTCCGGCCTTCCATTCGCTTCGGCCGCGATCCGCGATCACAAGAGCCTTGAAATAACCCTCCCGAAACCGGTTTTGCTGAAAGACCTCAATCGGTGTCGAATCCGGATTCGAATTAAACTCATTGGCATTGTCGCGCACCATGCCACTCAACCTTGCCAGCGTATTTGGCGAAAAGATGTGCTGATACGAGGCAATCCCCATGGTTTCGATGCTGTCCGCCGTCTGTCGCTGTCCCGCTGCCTCTTGCACCTGTTCGTTGGGAATGTCGTAGCGCGACAATTCGTGGCGGACGCTGAGATTGAGCCGATCATTGGGCGACAGATCGCGTTCGTAACGGCCTGAGAAGTCGCCCAGCGTGCCGGTATTGGAGTAGTTCTGCGGAACTACGGGATTCAGGTAGTGGTCGGTCATGCTTCCGCTCACGCTGCCGCCCACCGTGTTCCTCCCGGCTGTGTACTGCCCCCTGGCGAAGGCGCTTCCGGTATCAAAGCTGCCTCCTGCCAGCGCCAGATCGCCGTGAAACCCAGGCTGCGCGTCCTGTACGGTGTTCACTTCGATCACCCCGCCCATTTTCCTTCCGTACTCGGCAGGAATCCCAGCCGTGTAGATGCTCAGCGACTGCACGTCGTCGGCTTCGATCTCAGGACCAAAGCCGGGAGAGCGGTTGTCGGTCAGCGGAACGCCGTCCACCACAAACTGCGTCTGATACTCCGATCCCCGCGGATGAAGCACTGCATTTCCCTCGTAGAGCCATCCCGGCTGCGAATTCACCAGATCCTGCAGCGAGCGCCCGGGAATCGAGCCGAGGCGGTGCCGGATAAAGGAAGCCCCCACCTGATCCACGCTGCCGGCCTGCTCCGGATCGATCAATGTGCTGGCCGCCCGAACCGAAACCGTTTGCTCCACTGAGGTCAGCTTCAGTGCGATCGTCTGGGTGACCGGAATCGAAGAACGCACTGCCACCGTCTCGGCAACGGGCGCAAATCCTGCCTGGCTGATTTCCAGACGGTAGACTCCATAGGGAAGCCTGGCCAAATCCAGATTCCCCTGCCTGTCAGTAGCCAGTTCCGCACTATACTGGTTCGCCTGGCTGAGAACATGAACCATCACATGGATTCCCCGGCCCGCCGGATCGGCGACATGAAGCCGCAGTTCCCCGCTGTTGCCTTGGCAAAAAGACCGAAGGGCAGTAGTCAGCAACAGCAAAATGGCGCATCGTCTCATGGGGTCCGGTCTCATCCATTTGTCAAAGGAATCTGTTTTGGAACATCATTCTTGAGTGTAAGGGGATGCGGAGTTTTGTGTGTTCATCCTGAATATTCCAATGAGCCGCGTATTGTTCAGGGTTTTTGTGACCTCGGGCAGCCGAATTTGAAAAAAAGGCTGAACAAATCAGGAGGGAACTGAATATTCAGAATGGAAGGATCAGGACAACCCACTCCCGCAGAGCTCACATGCGATATGCCGCTTCTGGCTTCCTCCGCAGAAGCGGTGGAGGCTGCGCTTCCGATCGAGCAAGAGGTCATGAACCTGTTTGAGCAATATCGCAATCCTCTTCTGCGCTACGCAGTTTCGTCCGGCGTGCCGGTTCCCGATGCCGAAGAGATCGTTCAGGAAGTCTTCCTCTCGCTCTTTCGGCACCTGCAACTGGGCCGATCCCGGCACAATCTGCGTGGCTGGATCTTCCGTGTGGCGCACAATCTCACACTCAAGCGGCGTCACGCCAACAAGCGGCTGCCGGCGGCAACCGAAGAGGAAGCAGGCACCGCGGCGCAACTGCCCGATCCGGGTCCGAACCCGGAGGATGCCTGCTCCGATGCGCAGCGTCAGCAGCGGCTGCTGGCGGTGGTGCAGGCTCTGCCCGATGTGGACCGGAGTTGTCTTCGCCTGCGCGCCGAAGGCCTGCGCTATCGGGAGATTGCCCTTGCTCTTGGAATTTCTTTGGGAGCCGTTTCGATGTCCCTGGCACGCTCGCTTGCCAAATTGATCAGGGCCGATCGGGGGTAGCACAATGCCTCGCCGCGAACCACACGTTTCCGATGAAGAGCTGCTCCTCGCAGCGGATGGCGAACCGGGAAGAAAAGCCCGTCAGGTCCGCGCCCATCTTGAAGCCTGCCCCCGCTGCCGCGCCAGGGCTCTGCAGATCGAGAGCACGATCGCCGACCTCGCGCGCGCGCAGCAGAACTCCCTCGATTCGGAGCTCCCCTCCATCGCAATCCCGCGGGCACTGCTGCGGACGCGGCTGGCGGAGTTGTCCGCCACCGAGACCAGTATCTTCTCCCGCCTCCGCCTCTCTGCCGGTTTCCTTGTCCGGACCGCCACCGCAGCCGCTCTCGTGGGCGTCGCCGTTCTCGCCTGCCTTCTCACCATCAGACATTTTGGAGCCGCTTACCCGTCGCACCCCCTCCTGTCCTCGGATCGTGGCGTTCTGCCCAATCGCGCATTCACCCCAGGCGCCACGCGCCAGGCGTCGCTCGAAGAGGTTTGCGCTCTTCGCCATGAAGAGGTAGTGCGGCCGGTCTCGCCATCACAGCGCCAGAAAGTTCTTGAAGAATACGGCATTCCCGCCGCCCAATCCGACGACTATGAGCTGGACTATCTGATCACTCCCGGCCTGGGAGGCGAAGATGACATCCGCAATCTATGGCCGCAGCCTCATCGCGCGGCCACGTGGAACGCTTATGCCAAGGACGTTCTGGAAGAACGGCTCCATGAGATGGTTTGCTCTCGCCAACTCGATCTGGCCGTAGCCCAGGAAGCAATTGCCACGAACTGGATAGCTGCCTACCAGAAGTACGTTCAGGCCGTTCCGCGAAACACGCAAGCTGTCCGGGCGTCCTCACCTACACAGGTTGCGAGCTCGACGATTTTCATCAAAGATGCGGAGATGGCCCGCCCTTTGAGGGATATGTGACCCCGGTCCGCTCGTAAGTCTCATCACTCAGCTCTGTTGTCCCCCCGGCGGGTGTTCTTTGCGATCATGAATTTATTCGTATGGGAATTCAAATGACTGCCAGGTTTTCCTTTCCCCGAATCGGCACATCCGTTCTGCATTGCCGGTCGATCCTGCTGCCGATTTTCCTGTTGATGTTCGTTGCGTTTCCCTGTCTCCTGCGCGCCCAGAATCCGAACGGTGCGCTTCGCGGCGAGGTTCAGGACGCCACGGCCGCCCGCGTGGTCGGCGCTCAGCGTCGTGGTCCAGGCCGTCGGGTCCTCCTTCAGCCGCGTCGCGACGACCAACGCTCAGGGAGAATTTCGCATCGACGGCCTGCTCCCCGGTTCCTACCGTGTCATCGTCACCGCCAGCGGCTTTGCCCAGGCCACGGCCAACGTCGACGTCGCCGTCAGTGACGTTCGCGACATCGACGTCACACTGAATCCGCAGGGCGCTCGCGAGACCGTGAACGTCCAGGGCAGTCCTTCTTCCATCACCACCGCAACCGTGAACACCGCCAGCGCCGTCCGCGGCGGCGTCGTTGGCAGCCAGGACCTCGAAACGTTTCCGCTCCCCGCGCGCAGCTTCGCCAACATCGCCTATCTCGTGCCCGGCACCGAGCCGGTCGAGCCCTCCGATCCCACCAAGGCGCGCATCACTGCCGTCTCCACCGGCGGAAGCTCCGGCCTGAACAACGAGCTCTCGGTCGACGGCGCCGACAACTCCGACGACTGGATCGGCGGCTTTCTGCAGAACTTCTCGCCCGACGGCATTCAGGAATTCGCCGTCCGCACCTCGAACGAAGACGCCGACACCGGCTGGACCACCGCCGGCTCCGTCGTCATCACCACCAAGCGCGGCACCAATGACTGGCACGGCGACGCCGCTTTCTACGAGCGCGCCGCGGCGCTCAACGCCCGCTTCCCCATCGAGAATCCGGCCGAGACCTGCACCGACGGAACCTGCGTGCACAATCCCAAGCAGCCGTTCTCGCGCCAGAACTACGTCGGCACCCTCGGCGGCCCCATCGTCCGAAGGACAAGGTCTGGTTCTTCACCTCGTTCGAGAACGTCCACGAGAACGCCAGCATCGCCTACAGCCCCGCCAGCATGCAGCAGTTCGACGCGCTCAGCCAGATCGCCTCCGCAGGGCCTCATCCCCGGCGTCGCCTCCATCGCCGTGCCCTCCACCGTTCCCATCCCTTTCCGCGACTATCTCGGCTCCGTGCGTTTCGACTGGGCCGCAGTCGCCCAAGTCGCAGTGGTTTCTGCGCACCTCAGAGGACTCCTACCTCACCCGCAACGCGCTCGTCGAGCAGGGCACTCTTCCTTCCACCGGATTGCTCACGCACAACAACTACTGGAACGCGGTCCTCAGCAACTCCTACACGTTCAGCCCCACCTGGCTCGGCAACCTCGTCCTCGGCTGCCAGCCTGCTGCACCTCACCCAGACGCGCAACTCCGATCTCGGCTTCGCGCTGGCTTTCCCCTTCAGCTCCACGGCGCTCACCATCTCCGGATTCGAAACCTTCGGCGACAACCAGTTCGCCACCCCCATCACGCTCTTTCCCGACCTGCGCAATCAGGATAAGTACCAGGCGCGCTACGACCTGAGCCACGTTGTCGGAAGTCACGCGCTCAAGTTCGGCGTCGACTTCATCCACGAGCCGGTCCTCGGCGGCGCCTTCGCCTCCACCGCCGAGCAGTTCATCCAGTATCCGTCCAACCCCGACTGCTACATCAACCAGCCCGGCGCCGACTGCGGCGGCATCACCTCGCCGCTGCCGTTCTACTATGTCGCGCCCTCCGCGCAGTGCAACCCGGCGCCCGAGCGCGGCCTCCGGCATCACCTGCACCTACACGCCGGCCGGCGATGGCAGCTTCTCGCAGAATGTGCAGCGGCTCGCCTTCTACGCGGAAGACTCCTGGCGCGTCTCTCATCACCTCACCCTCAACTACGGCCTGCGCTACCAGACCACCTTCGGCCTCTTCGAGGGCTCCGGCCGCAGCCAGCTCGAGAACAGCGCCTACATCACTCTGCAGGCGCTGCAGATTCCGATCGTCCCCGCTGTGCCGCACGACTACCACAAGCAGATTGCCCCGCGCCTCGGCTTCGCCTGGTCGCCCGGCGGCAGCGAGAACGACCGTCTTTCGCGCCGGATTCGGCCTCTACTACGACGACCTCGCGCAGAACGGATGGGCCACCGCGTTTCAGGGAGTCAACAACACCAACGCCACCACGCGGTAGCTTGCGCTCTCACCGGCGGCCCCGGCACTTACGCGCTCACCGGCGCCGGCTGCCTGCAGGGCGGCTCCGGCGCCACCGGCAACCTCATCGGTTCCTCCTACAAGACGCCCTACGCCATTCACATCACCGGCGGCGCCGAGCACGCCTTCAATGAGCACTGGCTGGCCAGCGCCGACTACGTCCACGAGCAGGGCAACCACGGCTATCGCGCCTTCCCCTACACCAGCGGCGCCAATCTCTTCACCCCGCTCATTCCCTCGTCGGACCCCGACTACGCCACCGATCAGGCCAACGTCGTGCCCAACGTCAACGTGTTTCAGTCCGACAATCGCTCCAGCTACAACGCCCTCATGCTCCACCTGCAGGGCAATATGCGCCTCTTCAGCCTGGTCGCGAACTATCAGCTCTCGAAAGCGCAGACCTGGGGCTGCCTGCTCGGCGAACTCTTCGACTACGTCGACGGCGTCTGCACGCTGCAGAGCGGCCCGCAGGCCGGACAGCTCGATGCCTTCGGTCCCGGCGACTACGGCCCCTCCGGCGAAGACGTCCGCCATCGCTTCGTGCTCGCCGGCACCCTCCATATCCGCGGCGGCTTCGAAGTGAGCGGCCATCTCGCAGATCGAAAGCGCCCGCCCCATCACCATCACCAACGCCGACAACACCGGCCGCATCTGGGTCAACGGCGTCTACACCAGCCTCGACGAGTTCCGCGGAACGCCTTACCTCCAGACCGACCTGCGCGTCACCCGCCCCTTCAGGATCGGCGACCGCTGGCAGATCGACCCGTTCGTCGAGTTCTTCAACCTCTTCAACCGCAACAATCCCGGCGCGAACTTTGCCGTCAACGTCGTCCAGCTCCCCGTTCCCGCCGCCCAGATGCAGCCCAACCAGGCCGGCATCACCAACGTCACCCAGATCTGCACCGATCGCCGACTGCTCTCAGACCGAACCCATCACCAGCCTGAAGCAACTCGAGAATACCCGAGGGCGCCCTGGGAGATTTCTTCGGCCCCGGCACAACGGTCGGCATTCCGTTCGCCGCCCAGCTCGGCGTGCGGGTGACATTCTAGTTGGCGTGCGCCTGACATTTTAGAACCGGTCTCATGAATGGCTTTGTGAAAGGGCACGGCTTCAGCCGTGCCGTCAGAGACGCATAGAATCCGGGGCTTTAGCCCCTGAGGGAAGCTCCCTCGTTCGTCGAGCAACATTTATGCAACTAGTTTTAGGCAAGCCAACCAAGAACGCTTGTGTGGAAAGCTTCCACGGGCGGCTTCGTGACGAGTGCCTGAACACAAGCTGGTTTTGGAATCTATCCGATGCGCGGCGCGCGAGCGCCTAGCCGAAGGTCACGCACTCGGCAAGATCGTCAGAATCAGTTAGGCCCGGGGCTTTGTTCGGCCTTCAACCTGGCGGTGCGGCGATACCTGCCTTCACACTCCCACAGATTCGGGCTTGGGCGCGCGCTTTGCATGAATCTCAAATGGAACGCGATCCTGCTTGCAGATTAACTTCACCGCGGACCTGGCAGTCATGGGTCCGGATGGAAGGCCGCCGCCCGGCATGACCCATTGGCCAACCATCGCAAAATGTGTCAATCCAGGAAGCGTATTGGGGAGGGGCTTGAAGCTGTCTCCCGGCTTAACCAGCCATCCCTCCATCGTCCCCTTCCAGTTGCCGGTATAGCGATGGACCGTTGCCGGCGTGGAGACATCGATGGTCTCAATCGCCTCCCGCACGCCGGGAATTCGTTTCTCCAACACGCCGACTACCACATCGGCGACGCGTTCCTTCTCGGCATAATACGTGACCGGATCATTGCGCCGCAGATCAACCCAATACGCAAAGTTGCGCGTCGGCAGATTGCAGGTGATCGCGGTTTTGCCCGGCGGAGCAAACGTCGGATCGAAGTGGAAAAAGCGAAAGCCCACCTGATCGAGCTTAGTACCCGGGTCCACACTAATGGGCGACTCCAGAACTCGCGTCAGCATGGCGGGTTGATCGCTCAGATCGAGCGCCGCGCCCATCGAAACCTGAATGTACGACGCAAACAACTCCCTTTCCTCATAGCGTTTGCGCGTCACCGCGTCAATGTGCTTGCCTCCGAGAAAGTCAAAGAGCGTCGTGTGACCGTCGGCCGCCGAGATTACCCAGTCGGCCGCTACAGTCCCGCCGCTCTCCAGCACCGCGCCCACTGCTCTGTCCTGTAGCACCAGGATGCGCTGAACCTTGGCGTTGTAGCGTACCTTTCCGCCAAGGCTGGCAATCGTTCCTTCGATACGTCGGATCAGGGCCTGCGACCCGCCTAAGCAATACCCCGCGTTGCCCGCGTTCATCCAGGCCAAAGAAAGAATCATCGCAATTGCGGACATCTGTCCGATATCACCGTTGGAAAAAAAGCTCCTGAGAAGCGGATCGGAGAACCGGCTGCCATATTGCTTGCCGCTGATCTTCGAGAGTCTGTTCAGCAGCAAAAAAACCGGCGCATCCTTGAGCATGTTCAGCCAGTTGTCGCTCATGCCTCCCGAAGGGTCAAGGATTTTGAACTTGCCCAGCATCCGAATCGACCGGGTAAGGTCGCGAATTGCATCCGTATCCTGCGGAGCACGTCTCAGCAGCTCCGCCTCCAGGCGATCGACGTTGGTGTAGATGCTGAGGCGGTCGCCGCTCTCTGTTTCAATCCGCACAAACTCTGCGGGATCGACAAACGTCAGGCTTTCGATATCGCAGATCTCCTGCCATTGCGCGTGAAACTCCCCATGCGGCCGCGAGCCCACCAGCCAGTGTAGGCATGTCTCGAATATGTAAGGGCCGCGTCGCCAGCTCATCGCCAGGCCGCCGGCCCTGTCATGCATCTCCAGCACTTCCACCTGGTAGCCGCACTTCAACGCATACACTGCGGCGCTCAGCCCGGCAATGCCGCCCCCGATAATTACGATCTTCCGGCCGTTGCGTTCCATGGCTGAGTCTCCTTGCGGCACACCTTTGGCATTCCGCGTCGGGTTGGCAACGCGGATCGCGATCTCAAAAAATGGCCTGAGATTCCAATGGGGTTTGACCGGGAAGAGAATCAGGCCGTGTCCGAACATCGGGGCCCTGTTTCAACAGCGAATCATAACGAATGCTTCATTGACAAGCCGTGATCAGAGTCACAGCCCGACATCCCCCTCGCACCCTGGCGGGTGGCCCATCTCTGAGGATGCATATTGCATGCGGAAATGGGTGCCCCAGGTCTCGTTCCGCCGCGGCGGAAGACCTGGGAAAGCAACGAACCCTTTTTCTCCAAGCCCACAGCGGAATCATGAACCAAGTGTCAGTACCAGAGTCGAAGCCCAAGCACCAACCGGGCATCGCTGGGGTTCCCCCCAGCCTGCCGCACATAGTTCGCCGTATTGCCAAATTCGCCGCTGTAGGCAAAACCAATGTAAGGAGCGAATTTGCGCCTGATTTCATAACGCAAACGCAGTCCTGCATCCAAGTCCGAGAAGCCCGATCCAATCTGGCGTCCACGATCGTCCTTGCTATAGAAGTTCAACTCTGCCTCCGGCTGCACGATCCATCTCTGCGTCAGCAACAGATCGTAGGAAGTTTCTACCCGCCCGGCAACATGTCCTCCGTTGCGCAGATAGAGCGTCGGCGCCAACTCAAAGAACAGCGGAGCCAGCCCCTCAATGCCGAATGCGGCCCAGGCGCGACTCGGGCCCGAATCCAGATCGGCCCGAACACCGGCCTGCGCGTCGAAAAATCGCATGTGGGGAATCGGGCGGTCGTACAACGCTTCTTGATCGCCGTCGCTGACTGTTCCGCTGTCGCTGAAACCTTCTGATTTGACCCAGAGCTTGTTCATGTCGGTCCCGATCCAGCCCTCGCCATCCCAGCGAAACTCATTGTCCGAGCCATTTGTGCGGCCTTCGAACTGGTCGAACATCACGTGAGCAAAGACCTGGTTGCCCATCTCCGGTCGTTCCATACCTGGCGCTGACATCTGCGCACTCGACAGTGAGCAGCCAACGATGGCCAGTATCGAGATCACCGCATGACACAGGACCTGAGAAGGCTTTCTACGCGCCTTCATGGCTGCACCACAACGGTAAGGAACATTCCAGCTTCCATGTGATAGGCCAGGTGACAGTGATAGGCCCAGCGGCCCGGCGTGTCCGCGCTCACCAGGTAGCTCACGCGCTCGGCTGGCTTCACAATCACCGTTTGCTTATAGGGATTGAACGCTCCGTGCCCGTTTTCCAACTCACTCCAAAGGCCGTGCAGATGAATCGGGTGCTCCATCATCGTGTCGTTGATCAGCACAAACCGCAGCCGTTCCCCGAGTTTCAGCACGATAGGCTCGGCTTCGGTGAATTTCCGGCCGTTGAATCCCCAGATGTAGCGCTCCATGTTTCCCGACAGGTGGAGTTCGATCTCTCGCGAGGGTGGTCTCCCATCCACACCGCGGTAGCGCGCACGAAGATCTGCATACGTCAGCACGCGCCGGCCATTGCTGTTCAATCCGTCACCGGGGTCGTTCAGCCGCTCGTGAGCCTGCATCGCCACGGTTTCAACCTCCGGCCCAATCTGCAGATGCACGAGATTCGATGGCCTGAGCCGGGACTCGGTGTTGGGGCTATTGCTGAAAGGTATGAGGGTCGAGGTGCTCGGACCGGGTTGCGGCAGGGGAGTTTTTCCCATGTTGCTCTCCAACCCCTTGCCCACCATCCCGGCTTGGTCCATCTTCATACTGGTCATGTCCTGGTCCCCTGTGCCGGTTCCGGCCGACCCAGGCATCTCCATCCCCTTCATCCCGGCCATGCCTGTCATGCTTCCCATCTTCATTCCCTTCATATTGCCCATGCCCATATCCGCCATTGTGCGCACGGGACGCGGGTCCATCGGGGGAATCGCAGCCGTCATGCCCATCCTTGGAGCAAGCGTGCCGCGCGCGAAACCACTGCGGTCTTCCGACTGCACAAAGATGGTGTAGGCGGTATTCTCCGTTGGCTGCACGATGAAGTCGTACGTCTCCGCAACGCCGATGCGGAATTCGTCTACGGTGACCGGCTCTACGGAGTTGCCGTCTGCCTGCGCGACCGTCATCTTCAAACCAGGAATGCGCACATCGAAGAACGTCATCGTGGATGCGTTGATGAACCGCAGGCGGACTCGTTCCCCGGGATGAAAAAGTCCTGTCCAGTTCGCTTTGGGCGGGTTTCCGTTCAGTAGATACGTATAAGTCGCGCCGCTGACATCGGAGATATCCGTCGGACTCATATCCATGCGCGCGCGCGCCAGCCGCTCCGATGCGGTTCGACCGAAGCCATCCTTTGCCGCCGCGGAGATGAAGTTGGGCAATGTGAGGCGGTGATAGTTGTAATAGTCGCTGTCTTCCTTCAGGTTGCTGAAGACGGTTCCCGGGTTCGTGTCCGTCCAATCCGAAAGCAGCACCACATACTCTCTGTCGAATTCAAAAGGATCACGCTCGCGCGGGTCGATAATCAGTGCCCCGATCAGTCCCGTCTGCTCCTGAAACCCGCTGTGACTGTGATACCAATACGTTCCGTTCTGCTTTACGGGAAAGCGATAAACGAAGGTCTCGCTGGGCGCGATGCCGGCAAAACTGAGCCCCGGCACGCCGTCCATATCAGCGGGTACGCGCACTCCATGCCAATGGATGGAGGTTGCATGCTTCAGCCGGTTCGTAACCGCCAGCGTGACGGTCTCTCCCTCATGCCATCTGAGGATCGGGCCAGGCGCAGACCCATTCACCGCGGTTGCCCGCGAAGGTCGTCCTGTAAAGTTCACCGGCAGCCAATCGACGGCGAGCTCAAAATGTGTTCCGGTAAGCTCCTGTGGATCAAGCGGCGCGGTCTCGCCCAATACTGACCCGCCTTTCCATCCGTATGCCGCAAAAGCCGCTCCCGCGCTGATCCCCTGCACAAATCGGCGACGGGTAACAAAAGGGGATTGATTGCCATGTGTCTCTTCTCTGTGCATCGTTCCTCCCAAATGCGATTTGGACGAAGGAGGGAATCTGAACGTTGGCTGACAACAAGGTTATTTGAAGCCCTCACTGGTTTAGAGCGAGTAAGGCCTGGGTGCCCATCCTGGCGACGTCTTTGTCCTTGTCGCCAGGGTGGGAAAGCACAGAACTAAACCAACACGAACCTGGGTGCCCCAGGTTGCGAGTGCGCTATAAGCACTCTGCAATGAACACGCTAATAAATGCGCCAAAGTATTTGTGCTAGTTTTGTGCTACACCATCGGCGGCAACTCTGTTTAACAGAAGTAATTGCAGAATAAGTAACAATTTGGGAACCGATAAGGGACAATTCATTCCGGACTCGATTCCCCCACATCTTTACTGGAGCCGCTAACGGCGCAACTCAGCGCTTTTGTGGGCATCGGAACAAATCGCCCGTGATGTTCATCGATCCTCCAAGCAACCCTGACCGGGAGCATGATTTGATCAAGATACCCCTTTGGCTTCTGTCCTTGGCTGTTATCCAGAATTGCTATCACGGCATCTCGCAGTTTATTGCCGCCGACCTGACACTCCTCGATGAACGACTCAGGAGAATGCAGAGAATGCGCTGGCACTGGCAGCACATCTAGAACAAGCCGCTTCTGGGTGTCTACCAGCTCCGCGTGTTCACTTCCGCAGATGCGCCAAGAGACGAGGAACAGTCGATCAGAAATCTCGATGCCCCCCATATCTTCGAGGCCCAGATTGCCGTGCCGTTTTTCAGTGATTACGACTCGCTCATTCGGTGAATGCTTTCCGATCATCGTTTTGGGAATGTCGTCCCCACACTTGAGACCGTCGAACTCGTCTGCCGCCCGCCCTTGAACGCAAATGACCATGCCGAGAAGTAATATGATCCCGTATCCGCGCATAGGAACAATGACGCCTTTCACCTGAATGTGAATACAGATTAGCCCATCCCATTACGATAACGGGCGATTCACCCCGTATCGGACGTTAGCAGTTGGTAAGCGGAACGGACGAATAGGCTTGCAAACTGAGAAAACAGCCCAAGACGCGGTCAGAGGATTTTGTGCTAATTTGTGCTACTACGATGAGCCTTATGGAGTTCTTGTAGATCTAGGGTCTTGTAGAATCTATAACTTACATGTTATCAGTGCGTCCCATTGTCGGTGCCCCAAGTCTCGATTCTGAGACCTGGGAGTCGGTGCAGGGCGAGTCAGGCCAAGAAAAAGCCCCCGCTCTCGACGGGGGCCTGTTCAGGTGCATAATGCCGTCACGATCTGTGCCGGATGAACGTGCCGTTCTGCAACTGATGCATGGCCTGCTGCAATTCGGCCTGCGTGTTCATCACGATCGGCCCGTACCACGCCACCGGCTCCTCGAGCGGCTTGCCCGAAACCAGCAGGAAGCGGATGCCCTCCGGCCCGGCCTGCACCACGATCTCGTCGCCGCGGTCAAACAGCACCAGCGAATGGTTTTTCGCGTCGTAGACCGGCTGCGCGTTGGGGTCGACGGCCGACTCGGTCAGCACCGCCTGCGGAGCCGATGCATCGCGAAAGGTTCCCGCGCCCGCAAACACGTAGGCGAATGCGTTGCGCGTGGTCTCGACCTGGATGCGCTTGCGCTTGTACGGCGGCACCGAAATATCCACGTAGCGTCGGAGTCAGCGGCGACGCCCTCGACCGGCCCGCTCTTGCCCCAGAACTCGCCGCAGATGATGCGCGCCCTGGTGCCGTCGTCCTCGGTCACCTCGGGAATGGCGGCAGACGGAATGTCCTGATAGCGCGGATCGGTCATCTTGAGCGCCGCAGGCAGGTTGGCCCACAGCTGAAAGCCGTGCATGCGCCCGGTTCGCGTCGCCCTTGGGCATCTCCTGGTGCAGAATGCCGCTGCCGGCGGTCATCCACTGCACGTCGCCGGCCGTCATGCGGCCCTTGTTGCCCAGGCTGTCTCCGTGCGCCACTTCACCGGCCAGCACGTAGGTGATGGTCTCAATGCCGCGGTGCGGATGCCACGGAAATCCGGCCAGGTAGTCCGCCGGATTCTCGTTGCGAAAATCGTCCAGCAGCAGGAACGGATCGAACTCCTTGGTCTTGCCGAAGCCAAAGGCGCGCTGCAACTTCACGCCTGCTCCCTCGATGGTGGGTTTGGTTTCAAGTACTTGCTTCACTGCGCGAAGCGACATCGTTGACCTCCTACGCCTTACATAAGATTAGATTCACGAGAGCGTTATTCGTTGCAACGACTATTTCCCACGAAAACGCCCTCGGCATAGCTCCGCTCCAGCCTGAATCGATAGACGCGGGGTGCGCGGCTTCCAGTAGTGGGTCAGTTTCAAAAAGCGAGACCTCGGAGGCTAAATAGCTTGCGGGACAGCCCGTTGCGGAGGGAGGTGGGGGTTTCAACCCCCGCAAAGGGCTGCATAGTCAACGAGGGCTTTAGCCCCGGACGTATACTTTCCGCTATTTTCGTACCAATGCCGCCTTTTTCCGCAAGCTGTGAAAGCCGTTCCCTTCAAACTGACCCATCGCCCGGCTTCCGCCGTTCAGGCTGCTTTGATGAACTGGACGTCGAGGGTGATGGTGACTTCTTCGCCGACCAGCACGCCGCCGGTTTCAAGGGCCGAATTCCAGTTGAGACCGAAGTCCTTCCGGTTGATCTTTCCAGTCGCTGAGAGGCCGATGCGCATATTACCCCAGGGGTCTTTGGCGGGCGCGCTCGGGCCATCAACGGCGAGTGTGACAACCTTGGTGACGCCGTGAATGGTCAGTTCGCCAGTCACTTCGTGTTCGCCCGAACCGGTCACGCGCACCGACACAGACTTGAACGTGATGGTGGGGAACTTCTCCACGTCAAGGAAGTCGGGGCTTTTCAGGTGGCCGTCGCGCTGCTCGTCGCCCGTCGTGAGCGTGTTTGCAGGGATGGTGGCTTCGATCTTGCAAGCGGTGGGGTCTGCTTCGTTCCGGACCAGTGTGCCGCTGATTCCATTGAACTTGCCCTTTACGTTGGAAATCATCATGTGTCTGACCTTGAACTCGGCTGCGGAGTGCGCGGGATCAATGTTCCAGGTGCTGACAGTTGCGGGGGAGGCGGTGGTGGCGGGGCTAGTGCTCATGTGTGTTGCTCCTTTCAGATCATTCGATGCGGAGAATGAGTATTCGTTGCAACAACTATTATTCCCGCAGAGAGTTTTAAACACGCTTTTCCAAAACGATCTGCAAACTCACCCGGCCCGGCGCCATTCCCTGGTCAGCGCTCCCGATTTGCCGGTGACCGGATCCAACTCAGGAAAGGGGAGATGCAGCATCCGCTGCATGTCGGAGGTCGTCGGCGCGGTGCGGCAGATGTCCCATTCCTGACCGGCCGGGTAGGCGCCGACAACCAGAAAATCCTCACTGCTTTGCAGATTGCAGTGGCCGGTGCCGGTGGGCAGCACCGCAATATCGCCCGCATGCACAGTGATCTCATGACCATTTTCGCCGCCGAGCATCAGGCGGGCATGCCCCACCGCGAATCCAAGGACCTCATGCGCGGTCGAATGGTAATGGTGAAAATCAAAGACTCCGTCACGCCATTGCGGCGGCCAGCCGTTGCGCTCGAAAACGCGCTCAAACAGCGCGGCCGGCTCCGAACCTGTCACATCGAAGGCGTCGCGGTAGAGGAGCACGGGCAGCCTCTCATTATTGGGCATCCATCCATTCCGGGACAGCCGGAGAACTTCCGGGTCCGGAATCTTGACGGCGATTGCGCTACTGTCTGAAGACAGGCCGACGGCTGCGAGCATGGCAGTGAATTGACGGCGGTCAACGGGTGTCATCACATCTCCTCAAAGGAAGCAGGATCCGCAAACCTGAAAGTTGGATGCTGCAATCAGGTCCCACGGTAGCTCTGCTTTATAGGAGACGATCCGTTCTACTCAACGCGCAAAGCGGTTACCGGGTTGATCGAGACGGCCCGCCGTGCCGGAACAATGCTGGCAACCAGGGCGCATGCGACAAGTGCGGCAATCGAACCAGCCAGGACCGCCGGGTCCCACCCTTTTACCTGGTACAACTGCGATGCGATCAGGCGCGCGCACCCGATCGAAATCGGAATGCCAATCACCAGTCCAATCAGAATCTGCAGGAACGCTCCCCGCAGCACCATCCGCACCACGGCCCACCGGTTAGCGCCCATGGCAATGCGGACTCCGATCTCATTGGTGCGCCGCTCGACGCTGTAGGCCGTCACGCCGTATAAACCCACCGCGGACAGCACCAGCGCAAGAATGCCGAACAACTCCGTCAATTGCGCCACAGAGCGTTCCTGGTCCAGCCTGTCGGCAACCTGCTGCTGCATGGTCCGCATTTCCACCAGCGTGAGATTCGGATCAACCTCGGCGAAAGCCTTGCGCACCTGCGGTTCCAGCCCTGTCATGCTGCCGCGCATCTGCAACACGACGCTTTCAATCAGATGGCTGCGGTCATCCACCATCTGCGACATGGGATCGTCAAAATGCGCCCGCTGGGCCAGAGGCGCAAAGAACAAGGTGGGACGCCAATGGCCGCTTGGATCGGTGTAGTTCGCATCGCGCACCACGCCCACAATCTCGTAGGTTCCGCTGTTCTTCACCTCGGTGAGTCCGAAATGCGTTCCGATCGGGTCTTCGCCGTTTTTGAAAAATTTGCGCACGAACGATTCGTCTACGACTGCGACGTTACGTGTCGCCGCCGTGTCCTGCTCTGTGATGCTGCGGCCGCGCACAATGGGCTCTCCCATGGCTTCAAGGTATCCGGCACTGACACGATCCCACGAAGACACGACACTATCGTCGGTCACGTTGGGCTGCGGCTGACCCTGGCGCACGATAATCTCACCCCAGTTGTCAGTGAACGGAGTGTAGAGGGCAAGAGACGCGCTCTCGACTCCCGGAATCCGTTGCAGGCGCTCGCGCAACGCGCGATAGGTAGCATCCAGCTTCTCCGGTGAATAGCTTGAAAACGGAGCGTTGACGCTGAGAACGACACGATGATCGGTCTCGAATCCGAAGTTCTGCTGCTCCATCTTCTGCAGGCTGCGCGTCAGCAACCCGGCCCCCGTCAGCAACACCACCGATAACGTCGCTTGCATCACGACCAGGAACTTCTGCGACAGCGATGATCTGTCGCGCGTGCTGCGATTCGTGCCGCGCAGAGTCTCCGCAGGTTCAGCGTGCGATGCGAACCAGGCGGGCGCGGTCCCGAACAGCACTCCGGTTACCAGCGAAATGCCAAAGGCAAATCCGAGCACAGGCAGCGAAGGAGCAGCATCGATGGGCACGAAGTGCGCGGAACGAAATGCCAGCGCAACAATCAGCTTCACGCCGAGAACCGCGATCAAAACACCAGCCGCGCCACCCAGCACCGAGAGCACCATGCTTTCGGTCAGCGACTGGCGGATGAGCCGCTTTCGTGAGGCGCCCAGCGCCAGACGCACGGCCGTTTGCGAACGGCGCGCCGATCCGCGTGCCAGCAGCAGGTTGGCAATGTTCGCGCAGGCAATCAGCAGCACCAGGCAGCAAACGACCATCAGAATGCGCAGGCTGTCCTTGTAACCGTCTTTCATCTCGGCCACACCGGCGCCCCCCGGAATGACGTTGATGTTCTGCTTAGGCAGCACGGCCTTGATCTGCGAGAGAAACTGCGGGAACTCCGCCCCCAGATCCGTCAGCAGCCACTGGCGCATGATGGTCGTGAAGCGCGCGCCCAGTCCATCCGGCTTCGCGCCCGGCCGCAGTCGCCCGATGATCCGCAGCCACGAATTCGGCTGCTTCAGCAGCGTATTCCTGCCCGTCAACAGCGGCTCCTGGTTGAGTGGTATGAACAGATCGGGAGGATCGCTGCGCAATGTCTCGCCATAAAATCCGGGCGGCGTGACGCCCACAATCGTGAATGGATGACCGTCCAGCATGAACACAGCGCCGACCACTTTTGCATCCGACCCAAATTCCTGCTGCCAGACACGGTGGCTCAGCATGGCTGCCGGCGCAGACGAAGGCTGATCATCACCTTGCATCAGTGTCCGGCCTGCAAAAGCACGCACCCCAAATGTTGCGAAATAATTGCCCGAAACAAATTCACCGCGCAGAGGCTTGGCCTGCTGATCGGTCTCGCCGCGCCGCACGCTGTACTGCGACCTCCACGCCTGAAACGCCGCCAGTTGCTCAAATTCCGGCGCAGCCGCGACGAACCGCTGATACAGCACATAAGGAAACAGGCCCCAGTTGCCGTTCTGCGGACCAGTCTGGACGCAGCAGTCGTTGCCATCGCCCACCCGGTACAGGCTCGCCGGATCGGCCACTGGAAGCGACTTGAGCATTACTGTGTTGATCAGCGAGAAAATCGCCGTCGTGGCGCCAATCCCCAGTGCAAGCGTGAACATGGCGGTCAGCGTGAAAATGGGAGACAAACGCATCTGCCGCAATGCGTAAAGAACATCCTGCCGCAGCGTTCTCATGGTGAGCCTCTACCACTGCTTACGGGTAACTGATAGAGGTGGTTCCCCACTGTGACGGTCAACACATTGACAGGTGTTGTCGATCCAGCCCCGCCGTTCAGACGCTAGAACTGGTTGCATAAATGGAGTTTTGAAAGGGCATGGCTTCAGCCGTGCCGTCAGAGACGCATAGAATCCGGGGCTTTAGCCCCTGAGGGAAGCTCCCTCGCTCGTCGAGCAACATTTACGCAACCAGTTCTAGTGTCCTGAGTCTGAATACGCAACACAAAACTGGCTGTCATTCTGAGCGAACGGGGCCCCGAACGTCTTTCAGTTCGGGGGTGGTGAGTCGAAGAATCTGCGGTTGTTCTTCGATGAACTTCAGACTCACCACACTAGAACCCATCTCATAAATGGCTTTGTAAAAGGGCACGACTTTAGTCGTGCCGAACGTCGCGTAATTCGCTGGGCTTTAGCCCCTGAGGGACGCCTTTCGCGGTGCTAGACCATTTATGAGACAGCTTCCAGTGTCCTGTCTCTAAAATTCGCATAAGAATTGATCTGTCATCCTGAGCGTAGTTCGGCCGGTTTTTCGGCCAAACGAAGTCGAAAGCCTGCCCTGACCCTGCCGAACGGGGATCTGCGGTTGCTCTTTGCGACTTATGTCACGAACTTTTGAGACACCGCTGGTCACCGCTATGCGATTGGTCGCACCCAATGCATCAAGCAGACAAACCCATCACCAGATCTTCACTCGCTCATCAGGCGCCAGATAAAGCGTCTCCCCCGGTTTGACATCGAAGGCTTTGTACCATGCATCGGAGTTGCGGACAATGTCGGCGCGAAACTGACCCGGTGCATGAGGATCAGTGAGGACCTGTCTGCGCAGCGCCGCTTCGCGCACCTTCGAGGCCCAGTTCTGACCAAAGGCGATGTAGAACTGCTGATCGCCCGAAAAACCATCCTGCGTGGGCGCCTCTACACCATGAAGGGAGGCACGATAGGCGTCGTACGCAGCCGCAACACCTCCCAGATCGGCGATATTCTCGTTGATCGTCTGCTTCCCATTCACATGGACACCCGGCAATAACTCATAGGCGTCATACTGCTTTTCCAGCTTCACGGCAGCCTCGTTGAAGTGTGCAAGATCAGCCGGCGTCCACCAGTTGCGAACGCGTCCCTTGGAGTCAAAGGCACTGCCCTGTGTGTCAAAGGTGTGGCTGATCTCGTGCCCAATAATCGAACCGATGGCGCCGTAGTTGTCCACGGCCGGGCGATTGGGATCAAAGAAGGGCGGCTGCAAGATGGCGGCAGGAAAATTGAGCCCGTTATCGAGTGGCAGGTTCACGGCGTTTACCGTCTGCGGATTCATGCACCACTCATGCCGGTCCACGGGCTTGCCGATGTGCGTGACTTCGCGATGCAGCTTCCAAAGCCCGGCGCGCAAGGCGTTGCCGAAAGCGTCATCTGGCCGGACCTCGTAAGTCGAGTAATCCTTCCAGGTCTCCGGGTAGCCGATGCCGACGTAAAGAGTATCGAGTTTGGCCTGGGCTTCAGCGCGTGTCGATTCGGCAAGCCACGGCAGCGCGGCAATGCGCTTGTGGTACACGGCAATCAGGTTCGCAACCATGGCCTGCGCCTGCGCTTTGGCCTCCGGCGGGAAATACTTCCGGGCATAGGCTTGTCCAACCGCATCGCCAAGGTAGGCATTGACGACCGCGATGGCGCGCTCTGACCGCGGAGGCTGTTGCTGCAGCCCGCCAAGCACCTTGCCTGCAAAATCGAACTGCTCATTCTCAATCGCATCGGGCAAGAACGCGGCGTACTCCTCAATCAGGTGGAAAGCAAGCCAGTCTTTCCAGGTATCTAGCGGAGTGGACGCGACCAATGCGGACTCGCCGGTGAAAGCAGTAGGCGTCCACACCACGAACTCCTGCTGATGACCGAGACCGGCGCCCTCAAAGTAGGCGTCCCAGTCGAGTCCAGGCGCCTTCGCTGAGAAATCGCTCCGCTTCCAAACATTGTTGGCCTTGGCAATGTCTTCAATTTCATCCAGGCTGATGTGCGCCTCGGCGATGGAGTGCTCGAGCGCGATGACGCGAGTTGCGCGCGCTTCAGCATCGTCAAAGCCGGCAAGCCGCAACATGGTGGCTACGTGCGTCGCATATTTCGCGCGAATCTGTTGCATGTGCTCGCTGTCTTGGAGGTAGTAATCGCGGCTGGGCAGTTCCAATCCGCCCTGTTCGAGATAAGGCATGTAATGGTCCGAGTCGCTGAACCCCGGAGCGACCCAGAGGCCAAAAAGATTGGGCGTCGTGAAGACCGCGTTATTCAGCATGTCCACATCGGCGCGAAGCGTCTTTCCCAGGGCCAACGAGAGTTGGTGGCGATCCTGAATGCCGGCAATCTCCGACAGTTGCGGCTTGAGAGGGCTCAGGCCCTTCGCCTCAATTGCGCTCTCATTCATGAAGGAGTCGTAGAGGTCGGCGATTTTGCGCGTGCCAGACCCCGCCGGGCCATTGGACTTTGCAGCTTCTTCGACAATGGCTGCCACCTGCTTGCGGCTTATGTCGTTAAGAACAGAAAACACGTTCATGCCAGCACGGTCCGGAGGAATCTGGGTCCTCTCGATCCAGGCGCCGTTTGCATACAGAAAGAAGTTGTCCCCCGGCTTAATGGCGGGGTCCATATTCGCGACCACGATGCCATGGACCGGCTCCGCTTGCTGGCTTGGCTGCGGAGGATTGTTCTGTGCCGAGGCGCCGCAGACGGCGACAAAGATCGCAATCCAGGCCAGTAATGTAAGCCGGCGGGTCCGCCGAGAAAGCAGGTAGTACGGAAAAGCGGCAAAGGCGTTTGCCAACCGCGGTTCAGAAGCGTTTTCCATGCGTCGAAACATATCGGAGGAGCTCCTTAGAATAAAACCGATTCGCTCGAATTGTACTGCCCTGAAGCACGTTGCAAGATGAGCGCGCTGGCCGGCGGCGGGGTCAACCTCAGCTTCGGAAACATGATGCCGGCTTCCCTGCCGCGTCTTCCACATCCCGTTCCCTCCCAGTTGGCCTGTGAGCCGTATGCTCAATACAGACTCCGTGAGCGACTTCGCCCAATCCGTCAAGCAGCAGGTCGATATTGTCAAAGTGATCGAGGGCTACATCCGTTTGCGCAACGCGGGCGCCCAGAGGTTCAAAGGGTTGTGCCCGTTCCACAAGGAAAAGACGCCGTCATTCAACGTCAACGGAGGATCGCAACAGTTCTTTTACTGCTTTGGCTGCCAGGAGTCAGGCGACGTGTTCAGCTTCGTGGGCAAAATCGAAAACGTCAGCTTCCCAGAGGCGGTGCGGATCGTGGCCGGCAAATGCGGGATCCCTCTGCCGAAACGTGAGTTTTCCTCGCCCGAAGAAGCAGCCGATGCGCGCCTGAGAGCGAAGCTCCTCGATTTGCACGAGACCGCCACTGCCTGGTTTGAAGACCAGCTCCAGGGCCCCGACGGAGCAGTTGCACGCGAGTATCTGGCCGGCCGCGGACTCACCCCGGAGGGAATCAAGGCTTTCCGCATCGGGGTTGCGCCCGACAGCTTCAACGCCCTGCGCGACCGACTGAGCGGGATGGCTGACCAGGAGACGCTGCGTGCCAGCGGACTTTTCAGCTCAAAGGAACAGGGCGACGGAAGCCAGGGACCGATCTACGATCGCTTTCGCAAGCGTGTCATGTTCCCCATCGCGAACGAGAGCGGCCGGGTCATTGCCTTTACTGCAAGAACCCTGGAAACCGGGGAAAAGGCCGGGGCAAAGTACATCAACTCACCGGAAACGCCGCTTTACTCAAAAGGACAAGTCCTCTTCAACCTGGACAAGGCCAAAGCAGCGATTCGGAAGTTTGCCTATGCGTTGCTCGTAGAAGGGCAGATGGATTGCATCTCGCTCTTTCTGCGCGGCATCCAGAACGTGATTGCCACCAGCGGGACAGCTTTCACCGAGCAGCAGGTGGCGATTCTCAAGAGGCACACATCCAATGTCGTGGTCAATTTCGATCCTGACGCCGCCGGTGCCAATGCCGCGGAGAAGTCGATCTCACTTCTCACCGAAGAAGGCTTCGCAATCAAGATTGTGACGCTCGAAGACGGACTCGATCCTGATCGCTACATCCGCGAGCGGGGAGTCGAGGCCTACATCGCGGCGGTGCGTGGCGCGCGTAGGCAGGCCGACTACCTGATCGAACGCGCGAGGCAGATGTTTCCAGGCGCCAGCGCGGAGCAGAAAGTAAAGGCTATGAACTACCTGCTCCCGCATATCCGGCGCATGCCCGAAAAGCTGGCCCGGGACCAGTTTGCCGCTGACGCCTCCCAGAAGCTGGGCATTGCAGATTCAATCATGCGCGAGGAATTGCGGCAGGCCGCCCTGCGGCGAAGGGATCATGTTGAGGTTCGCCGGTCGGCGTTGACCGAGGTGGAGCGAGTGCTGCTGCGGGCGCTGGCGATTACTGACCCCGAATTTGAAGATTCGCGACGGATCGCTGCGGATGCCGTGGGCACTCAACCAGCTTTGTTCGAGGCCCTTGGCGCATTTCTGGTTCTACAGGCGCTGGCTGAGAGGGGAGCACGGGACCCGATGGAGGTTGTAGATGATCCTGTGCTGCGGGCGTTGCTTGCCGAGGCGCTGCTGACAGAGGTCATACCCCCGACGGCAGACCTAGTCGCCAGCTCTATCGCGATGCACGAGAAGAACATGATCGAAAATGAGCTCAGAAATGTTCGGGCGGAAATGGCTGAGGCAGAGCGCATGGGAGACTTTACTGATGCATTGAAATTCAGCCAAAGGAAAATCCAACTGGACCGTCGATTATCTGAGATCAATCGCTCAGCCAAGAAAGGTTGAGACTCGAAGTGGCGGCATTTACACAATCAGCACCCTCCTGAGCGATAACGGCACAGGAATACCGCCCCTCAGGGAAAACGCCTTCAAACAAATTTTTCGCTCGGGTTGCAGATAATTAACCCGGATCGGCGCACCATAAGAACAGGGCAAGAGCGCTCCCGGCGTCTCGTAGGGACGACAGGAAAATAGCCCAGGACAAGTCCGCTGCGGCGGACGCAGTCCTGGGAACGCGGGCCAAAAAAGCAGAGCCCCGTAGGGCGGCGGAACGATCCAATTTCGTTTACTGCCGCCGCTGTTCATGCGATCGCCCCTATACGGCCAGACACAAGTCCGACATTTTTGACGGGATGGAAGAGAAGCTGCTTCGTATTTGAGTACGGTAATGTCGTAGGGTTGTGACCGGTCCAAACCGAAAGGCACACCCCCTACCCCCTACCTTCTAGTAACCTAAAATAGGTTACTATCGTGCAAAGCCGGAGGACAGCCAAATCCGCCGTCGAACCCGACGCTTGGGCCGAAACGGAACGCAACCGATCACCGGTCTGGCCATCGGGTACTTCGCCAGTGGCTCCGGCCAGCATCTCCGCCGCGGCCGCGCTCTTCCTTCACCGCGCCCGGCAGAAGCGGCGGCGTGTGCCGCCTAACCTGCTCATTCTTTGCGTCGATTTGCCCCACTTCTGCGTCTAATTCATTAGGAACGGAGCGGGTAAAGGAAGCGCGGTTGCCCCGCTCGGCTCCCGGCCTGGTTTGAATATGTCGTCGCATTTGCTTTCGGGCAGTGATTTTTGCTTTGACGAGAACCAGGTCGACTGTGGTAATCTATTGATCTCTGTGAGGATGCGCGCCCCTCAGCCCCAACTATGAGCTTCGGCTCGCGGGCGACCCAGGCAAAACCTGAAGCGCTTGTCATCCTGTTCCGAGCACACCCCTGAGACCGCTTTTGCGGGGGACCGCAGGTCTGTGTTCCTGTGCGCATTGGATTGCCAGTTTCGGAAATCTTTTTTTGCGCGCCGGGACGGACCGTGCACTGTTGCGCGAAACGGCTTCAAACTGCTTCGTGCTGAGAGAGTAGGAATATTTTGGCGATTGATGACAAATTCGAAGACGATATCGAGAGCCTGATCGAAGTGGGCAAGGAAAAGGGCTATCTCACCTACGGCGATGTCAACGACATGCTGCCGGATGAGATTGGCTTCGGCCGACGATCTGGACGATCTGATTACCACCATCGGCACCCAGGGCATTGACCTGCTGGACGGCCCTAAGTTCGGCGACAAGGACTTCGAGCTCGAAGAGGGCGAAGACGTCGAGCTGGACCTGACGCCCGGCACGCTGGAAAAAACCAATGACCCGGTGCGCATGTATCTGCGCGAAATGGGCACGGTTCCGCTGCTCACGCGCGAGGGCGAAGTCGAAATCGCCAAGCGCATTGAGCGCGGGCAGATGCGCGTGCTCAAGGCCATTTCGCGTTCGCCGATTGTGATTCGCGAGATCGTGGCGCTGGGCGAAGACCTCAAGCGCGGCGTGCGCAATGTCAAAGAAGTCGTGATCTTCGACGAGGAAGAGCTCACCGAAGATGTGGTGCAGGCCCGCGTCAAAGCCACCGTTGCGCGCATCGACGCGCTCGTCAAGCACAGAAGAAGATCGCCGCTGCTTGAAGAAAAGCAGGCCGCGGCCGCGGCCAAGACAAGGCCCGCGAGCGCGGCACACCCGCTGGCTCATTGCCCGCGAAAAGGTGTTCATCTCGCGCATTGTTCGCGAGCTCAAGTACACGGGCCTCGAGCGCAAGCGCCTGCTCGACAAGGTCAACAAGACCGTCGACACCATGCGCACCCTCGAGCGGCAGATTCGCTCGCTCGAGCAGAAGTTCGAAGCCAGCAAGAGCGAGGAGCTGAAGAAGGAATACCGCCGCCAGCAGAAAAACTGCCGCGCTGATCTCGAAAAAATCGAAGGCGACGCCGGCGTTTCCATTGCGGAACTGAAGCGCACCCAGCGCGAGATGATCCAGGGCGACATGGACGCCGAGCAGGCCAAGCGCGAGCTGATCGAAGCCAATCTGCGCCTGGTTGTCTCGATCGCCAAGAAGTACACCAACCGCGGACTGCAGTTCCTCGACCTGATTCAGGAAGGCAACATCGGCCTGATGAAGGCGGTAGACAAGTTTGAATACCGCCGTGGCTACAAGTTCTCGACCTATGCAACGTGGTGGATTCGCCAGGCGATTACGCGTGCGATTGCCGACCAGGCACGCACGATTCGTATTCCTGTGCACATGATTGAGACCATCAACAAGCTCATCCGGACGTCTCGCCAACTGGTGCAGGAGCTCGGCCGTGAGCCCAGCAGCGAAGAGATCGCGCGCCGCATGGACATTCCAGTGGCCAAGGTCCGCAAGGTGCTCAAGATCGCCCAGGAGCCGATCTCGCTGGAAACGCCAATCGGCGAAGAGGAAGACTCGCACCTCGGCGACTTCATTGAAGACCGCCAGGCGGTTTCCCCCTCCGAAGCGGTCATCAGCGTGAACCTGAAAGAGTACACATCGCAGGTCCTTCGGACTCTTACTCCTCGTGAGGAAAGAGTCATCAAGATGAGATTCGGCCTCGAAGACGGCTCGGAGCACACATTGGAAGAGGTCGGCCAGAGCTTCCAGGTCACACGCGAACGCATCCGCCAGATCGAAGCCAAGGCGCTGCGCAAGCTGCGGCATCCTTCACGCAGCCGCAAGCTCAAGGCCTTCGTCGAAGGCGTAAAAGAGATGTAATTCCGGCTGAATTCCGGCACCTAAAGAGCCGCGGCCTTCGGGTCGCGGCTCTTTAGTTCGATGACAAAGTCCTGATTGAAGAGTTTGATGACAAAGTCCTGTTTGAAAGGGCACGGATTTATCCGTGCCGAAAATGCCCCAAATTAACCAGGGCTTTAGCCCCTGAGGGATGCTTGATGGGTTTGTCAGCAGTCTGAAGAGCCGTGGCCTCAGGGTCGCGGCTCTTACCTTTTTGGAACCTTTCTGCTGGCTGGACGCCGCCCTTTTCCCGCGCACAGGCACACCACTTCCGGTTCTGATAGAATTCCGTTGATTCTCGCCCAGGTAAATTGCTCAAACGTTTTGCTTGAGGCGATCCGCGCTTTTCGGGGAAAAGGAATTTCAAGAATGAAGAACTTTACTCGCCGCCAATTTGGCAAGACCGTGGCCGCGGCCGCCACGGTAGCGTATGCCGGTGTTTCGTTGCCGAAATTCGCCTTCGGCGAGCCCCTGCCCTCTGCCCTCCACTTTCCCGATGGCTTTCTCTGGGGCTGCGCAACGGCCGCTTACCAGATTGAGGGCGGAGCAAAAGATGACGGACGCGGCCCCTCTGTTTGGGATACGTTCTCGCACACCCCGGGCAAGACCCACCATGGCGATACGGGTGACGTGGCCGACGACTCCTACCACCGCTATACGCAGGATGTGGAACTCCTGAAAAATTTGGGAGTGGGCGGCTATCGCATGTCCATCTCGTGGTCGCGCGTATTTCCCAAGGGTACGGGCGAGCCGAATCCCAAAGGCATTGACTACTACGAGCGCGTGGTCGACGAACTGCTCAAAAACAACATCACGCCGTACATCACGTTGTTCCACTGGGACCTTCCCCAGGCCCTGCCGGGGGGATGGCAATCTCGCGACACGTCAAAGGCTTTCGCGGACTATGCCGCGTTTGTGACCAAACGCCTCGGCGATCGTGTGCATCACTTCATGACGACCAACGAGTTCACCTGCTTCACCGACTCGGGTTATCGCGACGGGACCTTTGCCCCAGGTCTGAAACTGTCTGCCGCCGCAGCGAACCAGGTGCGCCATCACGGTATTCTGGCGCACGGATTGGGAGTTCAGGCAATTCGCGCCAACACGCCCAGCGGAACGCAAGTGGGCATGGCTGAAAACGCGGTTGTCTATGTGCCCGTGATGGAAACTTCGGAGCACATCGAGGCCGCTCAAAAGGCGACCCGCGAGGGCAACGCGCCATTTCTGACGGCGGTGATGGAGGGAAAATATACCGATCGTTATCTGCAACAGGAAGGCGCGAACGCCCCCAAGGCGGAACCGGGCGATATGCAGGCGATCGGAAGTCCGTTGGACTTTGTCGGTCTCAACATTTATGTGCCACAGTATGTGCGCGCCGATGGGTCGGCCGAGGGCTACGCGGTCGAGCCGATGCCGGCGTCGTATCCCCACATGGCTTCGCCATGGATCAACGTGGGGCCTGAATGTATCTATTGGGGCGTGCGCAATGTTTCGGACATTTGGAAACCGAAAGGCCTCTACATCACCGAGAACGGAACTTCGTCCGATGACGTGCTGACGCCGGCGGGCCGGGTAGAAGACGTGGATCGCGTGATGTATCTGCGTAACCACCTGACACATCTGCACCGCGCCGCGGCCGAGGGCTATCCAATCAAGGGCTACTTCCTGTGGAGCCTGTTGGATAACTTTGAGTGGGCCGACGGTTATAGCAAGAGGTTCGGTCTCCACTACGTGGATTTCAAGACAATGAAGCGCACGCCGAAGTTGAGCGCCGAGTGGTACAAAGACGTAATCGCGCGCAATGCATTGGTATAGCCAGGCTTGAGCGGATGGTTGACCAGGCTTTCTGACGGACGCTGACCAACAATCCTCCAACTCAACTGCGAGCTTTAGTATCCGCGCGAGAGCCGGAAATTGTCACTGACTTGCCGCCTTGCTAAGCCGCAAAGCGGCGCTGACTTGCTGGTGCTGAATGCAACCGATCTTCGGCAGGATACGCTTGATCCCGGCCGTAAACCTCGAATCGCGACTCGCTCCTCTTGTCGTCTGACCTGCCCCCGAAACTACAAGCAGCTTTCGAAGCGCTCAAGCGACACGTTAGCGCCGAGGTCCAGTTCTTTCAAAACTGACTCCTACCCGATTCCGAGGTGTGAACCGAGACTCATATATAATCAGATTCACTGTGGAGCCGCACAGTGATACCAAATTGCAGTGGTGGAGTCGCTCTCAGTCAATTTCACTGCAACGACCCAGGTCCCTCACTCCCAACGGACACCATCTTTGGCGGTCCTGCGGAGGAGCAAGAACTGGAGAAGAAGGCGGTTCCATCATGCGGAGAGATGGCCGAGTGGCTGAAGGCGGCGGTTTGCTAAACCGTTGTAGGGTCAAAAGCTCTACCGGGGGTTCGAATCCCCCTCTCTCCGCCAGACCCTCCTGCATCTAACTCATCCCATTCTCAAATCATAGAAAATTAGTCAGCTTGGACGATTTCTGTCTTCGTCCGTGTTGTTCGCATTTTCCGTCCAATTCGGTCCCTGGGACACTTTTTGCAGGACAACGGCCGGGATGCATGACAACGGCGGTCCCCTCCCACAGATGCGAAATGACCCTCTCGCACGATGGGGTGTCGGGGAGGGAGAGTGCGCTGCTAGGCTACCAGACCTCCACATGGTCCATAAAGAGCCGCGCCTCTACCTGCTCGCCGATCAACCGGCTCGGCACCGAGTACGCGTTGCGGTCTACATAGATCAGGCTGCCCGAGTCCACCTTGACCCGATCGCGCCGGGCCGATTCCATACGCCGCTCCGGCAACTCCCGCATCGCCGCCATCTCTTCCCCAAGCCGTCGACTCCGCCCCGCGTTCAACCGCTCCAACATCGCTCGAAGGAAGCGACGGTACTCGTCCACGCTGGCGAAGTCCACGCTGCCGCGCAGCATCAACTCCTGCGCTACCGCCCGCTTGAAGCGATGGTGCCGCTGCTCAACATCGCCGTTCTCGTTGCCATGCCCAGCCTGAGTCTTCTCGCTCTCCAAGCCGTAGAAACGCATCAGCCCCTTGTAGCGATCCGTAAACTCGGCCGGAGCGCTCATGTTGTTGACCGCCGTCGAAAGACGGTCGGTGCGATGACGATGCGGTACTTTGCCCAGCGCCCACAGAGCGTTCTGCAACCCTTCACTCAGGCTCTCGAAGCTCTCTGAGAAGCACACCGTTGCTGCTTCCCAATTAGAGTAGGTCAGCACAAAGTGATAGATCAGGTGCGGAAAACTCTGCCCCTGGATGGTTACGCCTAACTCTTCCATGTGCGTGAAGTCCGACGCTCCAAGCCGACCTGGAGGATGCTGTTGCGCAAAGAACACCTCCCGGGCCGGACCCTCGGTGGCACGCCACACCTTCACGCGCCGCTGCAACGTGCGCACCTGTCCGTCCTGGAAGCGACCTGGGTTCTGTCGCTGCAAGAACTCGAAGACCGTCTTGGCCTCAAGCCCGGGGTTGTCTTCAAATAGCTTCTGCACTTCGTCCCAGACATCCATGAACGGATCTGGCCGGGTCCGCCCGCGCACCGCCGCCGGCAACTCACTTGGCAATCGGTCCAAACGCCGGTACTTCCGCGCCGTCTTCGCGTCCATCCCTGCCTTGGACGCTGCAATCTCTTGGCTTTCCTCTGTCTTTATCAACGCAAACAACCTCCGAACCTGCTTGTCCGTGACCAATCCGCCTCCGCTCCCATGAACCGGAATACGCTTGGCCTAATTGTCGTTGGATCGGGAATTTTGTTTGTCGTTGACCGGTATTTCTAATTGTCGCCCGTCACACCAGAGCGCGGCATGGCTGCATTATGGGTCGGAGGCCGAGGGTGCTCAATTTTATCTCGAAGACAGCACCGGGCGCGTGCTCGTGAACCCGCGCGGCGCCGAGTACGACATCGAGAGCACCGCGATCCGTGAAGCATCGAGCGGGAAGCCTTCGGGCGTCGTCGTCAACGGTGCTTCCGAAGTGGATTTGCTCAACTACGTGCTCCGCATCGGGCCCAGCCCTGAATTGCCAGGATCTCGGCACAATCTTGAAGCCGAGCAGATGGCCTTTAACCTATCCAAGTACGCCAAACAGGGAGCCAAACCGGATGAAATAATGCAGAAGCTGTTCCCGCAAGTCATGCAGGGCGAAGCGAAGATGCTGCAAGCCTTGCAGGCCGAAGGGCCATACGCCGATCCCTTGCGCGAGGAGTCACGGCTCGCCCAGATCGAGCTCTATCAGCATCCCATTTGGAGCCCGGAATATGCAGAGGGAGTCAAACGCGTCACCAAATTGCAGGCGAAGGTCAGGGAGAATCGGTCAGGGTACGAGCGCCTTGCGCCCGTCCCGCTTACGCCGCCTGTCCTCCCTGACCACGCGGTCCCGGTCCAGCCGGTCTCTGATCCGCCGGTCCCGCCGCTTGCCCCAACAGCGGAAGAGATCGTAGCCTCGATTGACGGCGTCCCGACCGCCCATGGCCGGTACCGCTTCACCGAACGCTGCATCCTGCCCGGCCACGAATACGACATCACCGGGACGTGCGCCGAGAATCCCATAGCCAAGGATGCAAACGACCGCAATCTGATCCGCAAGGGGACCAACGAACCCACTTTCCTCATCTCCGCGCTGGCCCAGCCGCAAGTCAACGTCGTGCTGCAGATGAGGGCGTATTTCATGATCTTCGGAGGCGGGATGCTGGCGGTCTTTTGCCTGGCGTTCCTGCTCCTCCGGTTCGGCCAGTTCTGAGTCCACAGGACACTTCTTCGATTGCCAGAGTGCACGGTCCGAAAAGAAGCCGTTGGTCCTGGATAACCGTCAATCGGGGAGTTGCATATGATGTGCAACTCCACTGGTTAGATTGCACGACCTTATTGCGCTTTTGCGTCCCCGCACACGAGTACCCGACCCCATCTGAGGAGGATTGTCGTGACTCCATGACTCGCCGTTACGAGCAGAGGTAATCTACTTGCTTACTGCCGCAGCCGAAAGGTAGAGATCAACATTGCTCTTGTCAACCAATGTCGTGCCAGTATCCACAAATACGGGATAGGGTGAGAAAAAGTCCGTCTTAAAATCTTTGTTGAGTTGGGGGGGCGGGTTGTGAAACGCCCCATACAGCAACTCCAGTCCAAAATAGCCCATGGTGTAAGGCTTCTGCGTGATCGATGCCTCGATGGTTCCGTCCTTGATTCCGTCGAGCGTGCCCTGATCCGCGTCCCAGGCGATCAGCACCCGATCGTGTAGGTTGGCACGCTTGATGGCGTCGGAGACCGGTTTCCCCGATACCGCTTCCAGGCACACAAAAGCGTCGATCTTTTTGGGACCGGTCAACGCCAAGAACGGCTGGGCCTTGTCAAACGCGGTGCGGGCATCGCCTTTAATATCCACGATGTCCACGATCTTGATGCCGGGATGGGCGCTCAAAACATCTCTGAAGCCCCTTAGTCGCTCCTCAGTGTTCGGCTGGCCGGGAATAGTGAAGAAGACCACGTTGCCTTTGTCGCCGAGCTTTTCGACCAAGCGGCCTCCGCCAAGCCGCCCGGCTTCCAGGTTGTTAGTTCCGATAAAGTAGAGCCTGCGACTGACGTATGCGTCGGAATCCATGGTGATGACGGGAATCCCTTGCTGAATGGCTGAATCAATCTCCCGCTGCAAGATGGAAACGTCGGCAACGGAAATCAGAATGCCTGCCGGTTTCGCCCCTACTGCCTGTCGCAGAGCGTCCAGCTCGCCTAGCGGATCATAATTCTGAGGCCCGACCACTTTGGCTGTCACCTTATATTCCGCCGCCGCCTTGTTGAATCCGTTTGCCGCCGTTTGCCAGTATGGCAGCGACACGTTGGCCGCGATCATATAGTAGACATCTTTGTTCGAGTCCGAGTTGCACCCGGAAGCAAAAGCAACCGCCAGCGCCAGCATGGCTACCGCAATGCGTTTCATTGTTCTCATGTTTTCCTCCTGGTAGACACATGAAAATTCCGGAACCAGACGCACACAATCATGTTCAACGATTCTGGAGCGCAAAGTAGCAGAAGTCGCCGACACCGCCGCTCGGGGCCGCTGCTCCACATTCGCGAAACACAGCACAGTGTTTACCTGTGAGCCAGTCACTGACCTTCAAGTGGTCCAGCAATATTCCCCGCCATGCGGTTCAGCTTAAGCGCGTTCATGGGCCTTAAGAGATTCGGGAAAAAGAAAGTCGCAGCCTGTGGTATATTACCGAGCTTGAAAACGCCCAATCCCAACGGGCTCCTGACAGAAAAGCCGTCCTATGTTCCGCATCGAAATATATGAACATACTAACCTCGCAAAAAGTTTAGCCCTGCCTCACATCGAAAACGAAATTGCGCGCCTCTCTGATTCGCAACTGGCCCACCTTCGCGACAAGGAGATTGGCCGCGAAGGTGGCCCTCCAAAGCTGGGAATACGGCACTCATCTGGGGTGCCAGGATTATTGTGTAGTTCGCCACAGTTGGCGGACATCGGGACGGTCGGCTTAGACGTGTGATTTCGTGCCCTTGTTTGTCTCTTGCTTTGCATCGCCCCTTAGTTCTTTCGGGACCTCGATGACGCCAAGTTGCGCCATCATCGTCGCGAGGTTCCAGTTCGCGTGCCTTCGGCGATCTTCGAACCTTCGAGCCGATAGATGGATGTGCCATCAATGATCACCTTGCGGTTGGTGGGCTGCATGCCGAGGAATGGACCTTTGTGAGTTCCGTGGGCTGTCCAATGCACGACTACTTCGTTGCGTTCGGCGATGGTGTCGTCGACAGTGAATTTCAGATCGGGAAATGCCTTGCGGCATCCCTCGATGTGGTTTTTGACGTTCTGGATTCCAGGGTTCATGCCCGGGAACACCGGATCGTGGAGGCGGACTTGGTCTGCGAGGAGCTCAGATGCCTTGTTTAGGTTTCCCTTATTCCAGCACTCTTCCACAAACATCTGGACGATTCGCTTGTTTTCATCGGGCGACTTGTTCTGTTGAGGCATTGTTCGCCCTCCTTTCCATGGCCGGGAATTATAGTCCCGATTATGCGGCGGTTGAACGGCCCGGAGTGTCATTTTGAGGAATGTTCGCTGGTCTCCCGGTCCATTCGGCACGCCGAGCCCGCTCTCTTTCGCCGATCCCATCCACCGGCTTAGGGCCGCCGTTTCTCCATTCGCACCAAGGCAAAGAGGCTACCATTACGTTCCTCTCCGTCGGCGACTTCGTTCGAGAGGAGACCCTGGCGATGGTGCATAGACTGCGTCTGTCCACGGCCATCGCGGTAATCGCGTGTTCAGCGCTGAGGATCACGAGGGAGGAGATGATTCGAGAGATGCATGGCGAACCTGCGTTCGCGGACATGTTTTTGAAGTTCTTGCTGGCGCGAAGCATGAGAAGGATACAAAAAGGAGAGCTAGGGAGACTCTACACGAGTCGGCGATAGAAACGGGACAGTTCTTCGACAAAATGAACGTTGTTCCTTGGGGCTTGGCTTCTGTCGCTGATTGAGCCGCATTATCCAAAGGCAGGCGATGTCGCCGTCCGGTTGGCCAGGAGATTATGCTTCGCGCTTACTTCGTACCATAATGGTTCAACCTGTCGGATCTTGGCATGGAATCCGCACTTTGTGACTCAGCATCGCTTCGGTATTTTGTCGGAGTCGATCGGATACTTCGCCTTGAATTACGACGCCAAGAAGCTTCACTTGAACATCTTTGCCAGTCTTTTAGCTACCTACCTGAACAGAAGTGCCGGAATGAAAGCATGTGAGTGAATCCTGCGCTTTCGGAGACCCAAGCCGCGCCTAGCCTTCCCGCCGCCTGGAAGCCTTTGAGGCTGCCATTGACCGCGGCACGGGCGACTCCGACCATTTCGTTGTCTCGGCTGGCTGCCGATTGGCTTGACCGGAGTCAATTGCGGCAATTCGGAGCAGAATGGTGCGCTTGATGTCGGCAAGGTGCGCACGATCCGCTCGATCCGCGCCGATGGCGAGATTCTCATCAAGGTGCTGCAACGTGGCACGGAGGGACTTAACGACTTCGGATGAAGTGCAGCGCGCCATGACTCGAACCGTTTGATGCAAGAATTTTCCTGCGCGGTCTGTCTTCGGACGAAAAATCTTGGTCGCGGATTGCTCGATTTGGCGGTCTTGATACTCAAGGGGGGGTGCAGCATCAGCCAGCACCAAGCTTTTGGTCCCCTCTCTTCCTGTTTAAGTCTTAGTCTCGGGCCGGATTATAGGCAATCCGGAAACAACTGAACGCTTTGACAAAAACTTGGGTCCAACTTGGGTCCAATTGCTGCCAAAAACCATGCATTTAGGTCCAACTAGACGCACTGCCAACCTAAACGAATCAACAACTTAGCACATCGTTGGCTGTTTCGGGACCAGGGGGCGGACGTTCCGGAACCTTCCTGACTCTGTGTAATTGCCGGGACCAAATTCATTCCAAGCGGACGTCGCGAATGCGGATCGCAAGAAGTCCACCAGAGTTCGCTGGGATTCGAATCCGCGTTTGACATCCAAACTGGCCGGTATCAGGGAATGGAGATTCCCTGATAAGTGGGTGATAATTCCCTGTTCTTTGCAGCCCTTAAAGGTGATTGACTGGAGATGGAACTCGACTGGATTAAGCAATATACGGAGAGCTGTTCTCCATATTCTTGGCCCGAATTCGTGAATTTCCCTGTATTATTCCCTGTTAGCAGGGAATTTCACCCGGAGAACGGTTCGCAGAGGACTCCACCCACCGCCAGCGAGTCAACATGTTTATAATAAACAACTTAGATACCGCAAACGTCCCCGATTTCCGGGCTATTTCCGCATAAATGTTCCACCAGAGAATCCTTCTCCGAGTAGTTAATCTGCCCTTCAGCCGCCCTTTTCTCTGGTCGACCAGAGAGCAGTGGAGCTTTTAGATCCTTCCCTTACCGGTCACCCAAGGATCGACCATCTCGATGATCCAGAGTCTGTGACGGAGACTTGGCGGAGAAGCAGCTGCCCAGGACCTTCGGCCGGAGGCAGATGTGTTGAATCGAGTGCATGGAACGCGCTATACCGTAGCGGAACTCGAGAGGGCACTGGCTGAGGCAAACTCGGATCACATCTCAGATGAGGAGCTTATACACCGCCTCTCCTCAGTCCAATTGACCGAAATGCTCAGTTCTTCCGCGCTGGCTCGATTGGAAGAAGAATATCCCGACCCAACGATCAGGCTAGCACTCATCGCAGTTGCGGATGTGTCTGCTCTTCTCGCTCCACCCCCTTCAGACATTCCCATGACGCCCGTTCCTGATCCGACCGTTCAGGCCTCTTTGTTGAGTCGAGCGATGGACTTCGTACACAAGTCAGCTTCCCGGATGTCAAGCCTCACCGCGACACGGGAGACGATGAGATTCGAGGACACGCCCGCTGCAGAGAAGACATCATATCAACCGTTGCAGAAAGTTGATAACTCGAGCGTAAGAGTCGTCTTTAGGGACGGCCACGAGAACGTTGAGGATACAAAGAGGTACAAAACCAAGAACAAAGATTCAGATATCTCCGTGCCCGAATTTGGCTTCATGCTGTCAACTGTGGTTGCGGATGCTGCTAAAGGAGAAATTGACTGGGATCACTGGGAACACGCTGCGACGGGAGATGAGGCCGTCGTTTCTTATGAAGTGTCGGAGGAACTGTCACACTTCCTTCATTTTGCGAGTCCTGCCATCGTGACTGGAACTACGCCGAGCTCTGTTACGACACAGAGCATTGGACACGACCCCGGATATCACGGTGAGATCTGGGTGAACCCCGTGGACGGGGCGATTCTCCGCCTCTCGGTGATTGCCGAACTTAAAACGCCGGGTCCTGTTACGCACGCAGATTACCTGGTGGAATATGGGCCAGTGAGGATCGATGGTGTGAGCTACATCTTCCCAGTCAAGGGTGTGATGATCGAATTGAGGGCTGACATTGGCGCAATACAAGATGGGAGTGGCAATGAGCACGAGCCCAGTCGGTTAGACACGGTTCAAAGGGAATATCTGTACAACGTAACTTATGAGAAATACCTCCCGATCAAGAATGCGGTAGAGCACTGAACACGCATCCACACAACCGCAGATGCTTCGACTGTGCTCAGCGTGAAACAAGACATTTTTCGGTGTTCCGGTCGCATCACCGCCTACACTGACCTTACCAATTTTGGCGCAAATCAAATCTGGAAAGGGATATGGCCCAACCATGTCAGTGAGTGCATTGGCGACAGCTGATTACCCAGAGATGACGCCGCCGTCGTGGCGGGAGTTGCTTGAGGTTCGGGAGTTTTGGGAGAATGATGCGTGTCCATCACCATCCGCAATGTTTGCCGCAACGACCGATCTGACTGGCAAGTGCTCTGGGACGAGTACAACGGATTTTATGGCCGCAGCGGACCGACTGCGCTCGACCCTGCCATCACCGAACTAACGTGGGAGCATTTTTTTGATCCAATAGAGCCCGTACATTGCCTTGTGGCAATCGACGAAGACAGAGTTGTCGGTCTCGCCCACTATCTGTATCACCGAAGCACGACGCGGAATGCTGATGTGTGCTACCTACAGGACCTGTACACAGCGGGATCGCGGCGTGGAAGGGGCATTGGCCATAAGCTGATTGACGCTGTTGCGGAGGCCGCCAGTCATTCGGGCAGCAGCCGCGTTTACTGGCAGACGAAAGTTGACAATGACCCGGCGCGGGCTCTCTATGACAAGGTTGCCGAGCACACCGGGTTCATTGTCTATATCAAAGAACTGAAATAGTCGCGCCGCCCTGCTCCGAAAACAACCAGTCGAAAAGGGAGACAGCCGAACAGGCATCTTGTCGATTTGTGCGTAACCCGCCGAGTCACTCACTGGGCCTTCAGACGCGCAATTCTGAGCTCCGGGTGTGTGACCCCCCACCCTTCAATTACTACTTGTGAACTACCTGGACGGCAGGTCAAGGTTCTCCGTGAATTATCGCCGAAAGTGTTCGCTTCACCTGGACGTAAAACCGGCTACTCGTAGATTTGACTCCCATACAGCGTGAGGCAGCCAATCCGAGTTCAAGTTGACGAACAGGCGACTACTCCGGCCAAGTGACCACAATCGCGTTCATCAGAACCTGATTCTGAGATTGATCCTTCTCGAGGCACGATAAGCGTTACAGACGTTGCACTTCAGTGCATCGCTGCCAATGGTTGACTTTTTGGGTTCCGTCCTCTCCGGTGAGATCATTCCAGGCTTTAGGAGTCAAGCCAAAGCTCTTCCGAAAATGCTTCCACAAAGGCGTGGTTGACTGTATCCAATGCAGTAGGAGACCTCCTTCAGGGTTTGCGAACGGCGGCCAGGAAGGTCTGGTAAGCTGGGGTCGCTCTTCAAACGAACTTGGATCGAGGATAGACAATGCGTATTCGTGCTCTGATTCTTGCAGTTGCTGTGATGGTGAGTGGTGGTATGCAGATGCGGGCGCAGATGAGTGGGCCCCCGCCGTCGCCGCCGGTGGGTACAAAGGAAGACCCCGCGAAAGCGGTGGACGGTTTGCTCTCCATGATGGAGTTCCAGGTAGTGGGCGCGGCGAAGGCTATGCCAGCCGATAAGTACAGTTTCGCGCCGGCGCAAGGCATCTTTGCTGCGGGCCAGACGACGCAGTTCGATACCGTGCGCACCTTTGTGGCACAGGTGACGCACCTGGCGCAGGCGAACTACTTCTTTTTCGGCTGGAGCGGCATTAAGCCTGACCGCGACTTGAAGGCAATCGGCTCCATTACGACGAAGGACGAAGCGGTGGCTGCACTGGAAGCATCGTTCGTCTACGCGCACAAGGCGATTGCGACCATCACGACAGAAAATGCATTTGTCGCCATCAAGCCGGTCGACGGGTTCAGCACGCGGGCTACGATTGCCGCTTTTGCAGCGGCCCACGGGAATGATCACTATGGTCAGATGGTGGAGTACCTGCGGATGAACGGCATTGTGCCGCCGGCAAGCGCCAAGTAGTAGCTGGTTAGCGAGTCAGCAAGATGCGGCCCTGATCGGGCCGCTCTCTTTGTTTTTTGGAGAGACTTCCAGCAAACCAACGCATCCTGAATCACCGAACTCGTGCTCCAACTGACCTCGCTCTATCTCGGGGGGCGCAACTATCCGCTTTACACCTACCAATTCAAGGTTGAGGGAACCAGCAAAACCAAACCCACCGAGGCCAAAGCTAAAGATGGAGCGCTAATTGGCGCGGTTGTTGGAGGTATCTTTAGCGGAAGCGCAAAGGGCGAACCGACGACGGTGGGCAAGCTCGCGGGAATGGGTACGGGTGATGCATTAGGCGCAGGCGTGGGCACATCGGTTTCTGCGGTAACCCCTGGCCCGGTTCTGAGCATCCCCGCCGAATCGCAGATGGATTTCTATCTGGCCTCGCCATTCTCGGTCGTGCCGGTCAGCGAGAAAGAGGCTAGGCAGCTCTCCCAGGGACTGCACGCAGGCGGTCCGGTGCTCTATGTGCGCGGCGACAATCAGTAAGCAAGAAATGCATAAGCTCTCCTCCTAAGCGTTCATCGTTCATCGACGGGTTGCGGGCGTATCGCAAGCTCTGGGGAAGTAACCTCAAAACGAGAAAACGGGGGTACTTCCCATCGGCCAATTCAACAGAAGCTGTCCGATTGGCAATTCAAATCGGATCGATCGCGGTCCTCTCACAGCGGCTCTTCGCATGTTCCACAATGCTCTGTTGGATGGCGCCCGAGAATAGTCGCTTTCCGGGTGCTAGCCAGCCGGGCGACGATCAGCTATGGAATCCGTAGGAACCCATGGTAAACGTCGTTTGCATCTAGGTAGTAGCCTAAAACTGTCCCTGCGTTGTTGATAACGAAAGGGAAAGTACCAATGGAGCCAGGAGGATCAAATGTCACAATTTTGCCCTGAGGACTCCGAACGTAGCCATGGTCCACATAATTTGAGTCACTGTAAAGTCCAGTAATTGCTCCCCAGTCGTTGAGACTCACATAACAATCGGAGAAGCATCCTGTACCTTGGTAGACACCAGTGCCGGCACCTGGTGCGTCGAACGTCGTAATCGTTCCGTCAGGACTACGCAGATAACCATGAGCCACACTGTTGGAATCGGTGTAGGTCGCTGCAATCGCTCCCCACACGTTAAAACCTGCGAAACAACCAGGACATCCTGTGCCTTGATAGGTGCCGGTACCAGCGCCTGGAACGTCATAGGTTGTGAGAGTGCCGCCTGGGCTACGAATGAGACCGTGTCCACTAAGGTTGACGTCCATGTAGTTTCCTACACTCGTCTTCAACAGATTGATGTTGGTAGCCTCATTCCCGTAACAACCTGCTGACACTCCGGTCACGCATACATTTGGACCAGCAAATGTTGTAAACTTTCCGTTGCGATCGCGTAGGAAAGCATAGAACTCAAGGTTTGAATCTGTGTAGTAACCGACAATGTCTCCTTCGAGGTTGATTGCTATGGGAAAGGAGCCAAAACCCCCCGCACCCTTAACATCAAATGTCGTAAACTTCCCCTCTTTATCGCGCAGAAATCCGTGGGTGAAACCTTGCGTGTCACTGTAATACCCAGTGATCATGCCTACATCGTTGATGCTAGTGGGGCTGGTTCCGCCAAAAGAGCCAAGAGTTGTATTAGCGCCTGGGGCTTGAAATGTGGTAAACCCGCCCTCGGGGCTGCGGAAGAACCCGTTGTACACACTATTTGCGTCAATGTAGAACCCTGTAACTGCTCCTAAGTTATTCATGCCGACTGCTGCAGTACCGTCAAAGGAACCTGCGGCCATGTTTGCTCCAGGAGCGTCAAAGGTGATGATCTTTTGCGCAGGAGACTGAACTGAGATCGCCAACGCGCCGAGAACGACCATTGCGGGAATGGCCGCTGATGTCTTGGAATTCATCGGACCTCCTCTGGTGGTCAGTCGCGCAAAGGGCAGAGAGGGGAGGAAGTGGGCGCGGCCGAGGTGGGAAAAGAGTATGCTCGCTGAGGATTTGCGTCAAGCACTGCGCGTACCCGAGTTTCAACGTTGTCTTTTGGCTGAAGACCAAGGTACCCCACGGAAGTTACCTCTTACATAGTGACGACGTAGTTAATAAATTTGGATGCGTTAATCGCCCCACCGCGACGGCTACCTGCAAAGGGGAGTTGGTCTGCTCAGGCTTTTACCGTATCCCGAAACGGCTTCCTGATGGTGGCGGCCAGGACCGCCTAACTGAGAACGTTGGGCAATTTTTCCAGCGTTGTCGAAGCCGTTCACTACACCTCCTGCTTCAGTGGCACATTGGTTCCTGCGAGGAGCTTGCGCTTCAACGTCCGCTGGCAATCCTTCTGTGATGTATGCCTGCCAGAGTCATCTGCAAGTTCGGCAGGCATGCATCACACCCGGTCGCAGCGTGCCCCAGCAATTCTCTTTTTAACGGATCGCGATTACCCTGTGTTGATGATCCGCACGACGGGAAGAATTCTCGGATCAGGTTGGATCGAAACCGCTGCCAGCAATGGCACACCATAAAGCATTGAGAGGAAAATCTGAATCCCGCCAACGTGATTCAATATCGGTGTCTGCGTGATCTCAAGTGCCGCCTCCAGGCCCATTGCCATCGAATGAATGAAGATGGCTCCGCTGAGAAGAAGCCAGAATGTTTTGGCAGACACACACGCTGTTCTGAGTCTCGTGACGCAAGCGATGATAGCCGCTGCTTCAGCCAGGACGATAAAGATCGTCGAGAGCGGATCAAACCTGCCGGGAAGACACGTGGCGACGATTCCATGAAGTATTAGGCATGCGGGCACAAACATCCACATGGGAATTCGGGCATGCTCCGGACGACTGGCAACCGGATCTGGATGGATTGTTAATCGAATCATCGAATGTTGCGGATTTTCCCGCCGCTGTGTCCAAGAAACCTCAGCTAGACATCTACTAGTAATCTTGTTTCCATATTCGGCAACATCTCTGTTCTGCTCGGAAGATTCCGGTCACCGAGCTTATAGTGCCAAGAAAACCCTTTCTGCAATGTGATTCAGATCACTTCAATCAACCCAAAGTAACGGCGGGGGAGCGGTTGCACAGCACTTGGCGAGTGACCGCCAACTCAGCCCGAACCTGGTTCCTGATGACTCCCACCAGGACCGCTGAGCTAAGAGGTACGGGACGTTGGACAATTTGTCCGCTTTCATCGGAACCGCTCAACGCGATGCCCGGCGCCTCAGATTGCGTCAACGAGACCATTGGTATAACGCTCACTAGGCAGACTGGCGCTACCACGCGCAATTTGATGAAGCAGGTAAGTACCTGCGACCGAACGTCTGAACGCGGCTCTCGGGTCTAGCACGCTTCGGGTTGTTGCCTCTCGTACTTGCGTTCTCCGTTGATACGCGTACAATCTGTAGGCAATTTAATTCACCAATCGGCCAGCTTCCACCCAGGCGGCAGCTTTCTGCCTCGTCAGACGAGGAAAAGGCACGTCCAGGGCGTGGCGTGGCGCTATTTGTTTGTGACGGGCCCCGAGGTGATCGTGTGCGTGCCTCTCATCTGCTTTTCTTTTGTGCTCTTTTATGCCTTCCGTTCACGGATGCTCTGGCTCAACAGCCCTCACCCCGCATCGTCCTTCCAGTCGAAGAATCACAACTCATTAGCCTTACAGGAAATACACCTCCCGCCTCCAACTCTATTAACGACCGCGGACCCGTGTCGCCGTCTCTTCAGCTCACTGACCTCATCCTCGTTCTTAAACGCGACCCCGCTCTGCAGGCTGCTTTCGATACCTTTATCGTGAGCCAGTATGACCCCACTTCGCCTAATTTCCATCTCTGGCTCACACCCGCTGAAGTTTCGGCCCGCTTTGGACCTTCCGCTGCCGATGTGTATGCGGTATCGAATTGGCTCGGCGCTCACGGGCTTTCGGTCAACGAGGTTGCCCCGGACGGCATGACCATACGTTTCAGTGGAACGACGACCCAGATCCAGGCTACCTTTCACACCTCGCTTCATAACCTACTGGTCGATGGACAGTCGCACATCGCCAACATGGCCGATCCACAAATTCCCGCTGCCCTCGGCCCCGTGGTGTTCGGAGTCAAGGCTCTGCACAATTTCCTGCCTCGTCCCGAACATCGCGCCGGGCCGCTCGTCCGCTTCAACCCCTCTGCCGGCCAGTGGCAGAGTGCTGCATCCGCTGGCTCCTCCATGCAGCCGGCACTCGCCGGTTTGAGGCCGGAACTCGGAATTACCATCGGCTCCGGCTCCAGCGCCTACACCGTCGAGGACGTCGCACCGTACGATTTCGCCACCATCTATAACGTTCTTCCCCTGTGGAATGCCACCACGCCCATCGACGGCACCGGCCAGACCATCGCCATCGCGGGGATCAGCGATATTAACCTTGCCGACGTTGCGTCTTTCCGCCAAATCTTTGGTCTCCCCGCGGGCATTGCCCCAAAAATCGTCGTCGCTAACGGCGTCGATCCCGGCGAGTGCACTGCCACAAGCGGCGCTTGCACCATCGATGACCTGACTGAAAATACCCTCGACGTAGAGTGGTCCGGAGCCATCGCCAAAAACGCTTCCATCGTCCTCGTCGTCTCCGGCCAGACCTCGCCGATGACCGACACCGTCTACTCTTCGAGCAACTATGTCATCCAAAACGCCACTGCCAAAATCCTCAGCGTCAGTTATGGCGAATGTGAACTTGCCCTGGGCACTGCCGGAAATGCAGCCTACAACAATATGTGGCAGACTGCAGCCGCTGAGGGCATTGCCGTCTTCGTGGCCGCGGGCGATGCCGGCGCCGCCACCTGCGACCAGGGTCAGGCACAGTCGGTGCCCTACACCGCACAATACGGCCTCTCTGTTAGCGGCTTGGCCTCTACTCCCTACGACACCGCTGTCGGAGGCACTGACCTCAACTGGGGGACCACCGCCGCTCCCTACTGGAACTCATCGAACAACTCCACCACTGGCGCAAGCGCGGCAAAATACGTTCCTGAAATCCCCTGGAACGATACCTGCACCAACCCCCTCCTCCTACCCGTCCTTCAGGAGTGGGCTCAGACCCTTCAGAAAGCCGGCTACAGTGCCTCCAGCCCCATCGACGCCGAATCTGCCTGCAACTTCGTCAACCAGTGGTATCTCAGCGTCTATAACGGCACGAGCCCAAAGGTCAACCTCGCCGTTCTCCTTAATACGGTTGGCGGCGGCGGGGGCATGAGCAATTGCACCAACAGCGATGGAGCCACTCTCGTTAGCTGCTCTGGCGGATACGTTAAGCCCTCCTGGCAGGCCAACGTCTCCGGCATCCCCTCCGACGGCAGCCGCGGCCTCCCCGACGTTTCCTTTTTCGCGGGTAACGGCCTTCTCGGTTCCTCCTACCTGGTCTGCGTATCCGCTAATGGAGCCTGCCTCACCTCCACCAGTCCCGCTGCTGAGCCTGTCGCGCAAGAGGTTGGCGGAACGTCGGTAGGGACTCCTGCCATGGCCGGAGTCATGGCTCTTATCAACCAGAAGATGGCCGCGCCGCAGGGAAGCCCCAATGCCGAGCTCTATTCGATTGCGGCAAAACAGAATTATTCCAACTGCAAAGCCGAATCCGTATCGACCACCGGTTCATGCTCGTTCAACGACGTCGATACCGGAACAATCGCAATGCCCTGCGATGCCGGCTCGGCCGATTGCACTGTGTCTCACACCGGCGACGTCATCGGTATCCTCTCCGGCTTCAATGCCGGCACGGGATTTGATCTGGCCTCCGGCCTCGGCTCGCTCAACATCTCCAATGTCGTGAATTCCTGGACTGCCACCGTCGGCGTCACTCCCGCCACCGTGACCGTCACGCCCGCTCAGAACACCGTTTTCATCAACCAGGCTCTGCAGGTGACGGTAACGGTCGAAGGGTCTTCCGGCACGCCTACCGGCAATGTCACCATCGCCGGCGGCGGATACGACGGTGGTGCTGAAACTCTGGCTTCCGGCTCCTATACTTTCACCGTGCCCGCCGGCTCCATCGCGCCCGGCGCTTACACCCTCACCGGAAGCTATCAGGGCGAGACTCGACCTATGCCGAAGCCAGCGGTTCCGCCGCCGTTACGGTCAAGAAGGCAGTGCCTGTCGTCACTGTGACCCCCAATCCCACCTCAGTCGGCGCAAACACGCCGGTCACCGCCACCATCAGCGTCTCGGGAGGAGCGGGCGCTCCAATTGCCACCGGCACTGTCGAACTGACCGCCGGTTCATGGTACGCATACTGCACTCTAGGCGCCGGAACCTGCGCAATCACGATACCCGCCAACACCCTCCCCAATGAAAGCGACACGATCACCGTCGCCTATCCGGGCGACGTCAACTATGAGCCCACCTCCGGCTCGGCCACGGTAACTGTCAATGTCCTGACTCCTATTGTCAAGGGTGTCGCTTCGCCTTCCTCGTTCTTCGCCGACTCCCCGTTCGTGGTCACCGCAACCATCAGCGGATCGGGCCCTACCCCAACCGGACAAGTTTCGCTTGGGTTGCTCTCAAACTCGGGGGCACCGGTGACCCTGCAGGGTCAGCTTGTCAATAGCGCCTACACTTTCAATGTGCCGCCGGACTATGTGGTCGCTGGGCAAACCTGGGTTCAGCTCATGTACGCAGGCGATTTGATCTATGTACCGGGTGCCTTTCAGGTTCCCATCACAGTCGTTTCCGGACCAACGGCGATCACGACCATCCCTTCGTCCACCAGCATTTACACCAACACTGCCCTTACCCTTACCGGGTCTGTATCCGCCAGCTTCGGAACGCCTTCGACGTTGGTCACCGCATCGTTTGGGAACTACACCGGCACGGCACAACTGTCCGGCGGCCAATACTCCCTCACTATTCCCGGCGGCACTTTGCCAGTGGGAGCCGATACCATCACGGTTTCCTATATCGGCGACAGTCACTATGCGTCCTCCGCCACCTCGACGATTGTCAATGTCACCCAGTGGATTCAGATCGTCCCCACCGTAACTGTTACTCCCGCCGCGACAACCATCGGAGCCAGCCAACAGCTCAGCGTCGCCGTCGCAATCTCGGGCTCCTCCGGCCAGGGCTCCGGTTTCGTCACCCTGAGCTCCGGCGCCTGGAATTCCGGCGCACAAGCTGTGATCAATGGCACGGCTAACATCAGCATTCCATCGAACACCCTCACAGTCGGCACCGACACCCTCACGGCCAGCTATAGCGGTGATCCCACATACCTCGCCGCAACAACTACTACTACCATTACCGTCAACCCCTCGACATTTACCCTGGCGGCTGGCAACGGACTCATAATCGCGCCCGGCCAGCAAGGCGTTGAAACCATCACTGCCAAGACCCCCGACGGTTACAGCGGAACGATCACCCTCTCCTGTGCTCTCACCTCTGAGCCGAGCGGAGCGGTTAACCTGCCGACCTGTTCCGGTGACTTGATATCCATGATTGGCGCGAGCGCGAATTCGGGGGACGTCACAGTTAATACCACCGCTGCAAATGCATTCCTCACCCATCCACTTCTCCCCGGCCTTGGGGGCTTCGGCGGAGCTGTTCTCGCATTCTTCGTTTTCCTGGGCACCCCCGCTCGCCGCCGCGGCTGGCGTAACCTGCTCGGCGTCTTCATCCTGTTCTTCACTCTTACCGGCCTCAACGCCTGTGGTGGTGGAGGAAGTAACGGTGGCGGTGGCGGTGGTGGCGGCGGTGGCAATTCGGGCACAACAGCCGGAACTTACACATTTACCGTAACCGGAACCGGCAACCCGGCCGTGACTCCGGTACCCACTACAGTCTTCACCTTGACCGTCAACTAGCCTTGCGCAGCACAGGGTTGAGTGTTTTGGTGAGGTTCATATTCGTGCGCTCGAAGAGGCGCCCAGGCAGCGGCCTAGTAAAGTCATCGATCTCATGGATGCGCTTCGCAAGAGTATCGGCGCCGATACGCGTTCTGGGAAGAGGCCACCGAAGAGCGAAAAGGAAGTGACGGCGAAGGGCATTGGACTGGTTAAAGGGCAGGCCAGATCCGGAACTAGGCGCAAATCGGCTTGACAGTCGGTGCGGGTTAGCTGCTGCCAAGCAATAGTCAGCAAGCCCCCTTGAAGTTCGCCTGCAACGTCGCCACGCCGGTACCCCAGCGGATTGCACGCGGCAGTATCTCTCGATCCCAGGCTTTAAGAGCAATCCGCGATCGCTAAACCGGAACGAGGGGCACCCCCCTCTGGCTGGACAATTTGTCCAACTTCGTTTCCGCTGAAATGGCATGACGGGGTGCTTGGGCCGTGTGAGTGAGCATCCCTGCAATTACTGGGATGGATGCGGGGATGAATGGGAGCGACGTGTGCGGTTCTCTCTCTCGCCGCGCTGAACGGTATCCACCGGGATCGCGGGATGGCCGCTCGCGCTTCCCACTTCTCCACATCCCCGACTGCAACTATCGATCAACAAAGATTGCCGCGCTATACCAACAATGGAACTGGTACAAAAGATCGGGCATACCAGGTTTACCCCGGCGATATCTTCAACCTCAACTGCGGATCTGTCCTCACCGGTTGACGACCAACCTTACTTCAGCTCATACACCGCGAGTCTCACTCCATTCCGCAGCATCAGCAGGTAGTCTTTGCCGCCCACCGACGCAACCCTAGTATCCACCTTCTCCCCAAACGGCAGCTTCATCGACATCACTTCCTGCCCGTCTGCCACCCGGTATACCATGCCCCGTCGCCACATCTCTTTCGGCCACACGATCACACTCTTGTCTCCCACGCAGGCGTATACCGCTCAGCGGTCACTCGCACCCGCATCTTCAAAACGTGCAGCCCCTAATCCGCTTCACGTGTTTGGATGCCGCAAGGCCCGAATACCCGTTTAGCGCTCCCCACATTTTCTCGATCGAGTCCGATCTTGCCGCAAGCAACTCCGCCGCGCAGTTCGCGTTCCCCTTGGCCACCGCTTCCTCCGCTCCCGGCGGCTTTCCGGTCAGAAGAACCTGTTGGATCGAGGTGTAGCTGCACCCCTCCGTTTCCTTCAGTTCTGGAACGCTCAATATCTCCGCCCGGCGTTCGGCTGTGTCAATCCGGTCTGGCCCAGCGCCCGTATGGGAGTAGTCCTTCAGGCCATATACCACCAGCCGGCCCTGCTGGTTGAACCGCCAGATGCCCGTCGCAATCACCGGATCAGTCAAAGCCTGCTCGCCCACCACCTTGAAGCTGCCCGCGTCCACCACCCGCACAACCGCCTTCGGTACCATCTTCGCTGCCGGCCAGTATTCCGACCAACTCTGGCACTGGAAACACAGCCGCACGATCAGCACCTTCCCACTCGGGTCCAGCGTCAGGTTCACCCCCTCTGGCCACACCTTCTCGCCCGACACTCGCCCGTCGATCGCAATGGTCTCTTCATGTACCGCGCCCATCGCCCATCCGGTCACGCGCTTCAGCACCCACTGTCCGTCCTTTAAAGGCAGCAGCGCAATCAACGCCCCATCCGGCGTCGCCACTAATGCCGAACCGCCCTCAGCGTTCTCCAGGCCCGCCAGCGTATACCGAAACACCGGGGGTGGCCCCATCTCCGCTGGTGCCGGTCCTGCATCCTGTATCACGCCCTGCGCTGCCAACCCCGGAGTCATCTTGCCGCCCAACCCCATCGCCAGCCCCGCCGCCACAAACCACGCTTGTGACCGCAAAAATTGCATGGCGGAATCCTAGCAGGCTTTGACGCCGGGCGGTCCGCCGTGGAGCCCTGACAGGGGCAGGCGATCTCGCTGGTGGCTTCGGGTACGGTATTGGTAGGGAGGTTGCCGATCGAGATGGCGTTTCCCACTTCTGCAGAAGGACCAACCTGAAGCAAGCAGTCAACTAGGTCTTTGACACGACCGAGCCTTGGGTCGCTGTCACGGGAGAGGCTTATCAAACCCGGTTTTCGAGAGACGGAGCTTGGCACGAATGAGCAGGATTTTTTATTCCTGGCAAAGCGACAGACCGACAGGCGTTTGCCGTAACATAATTGAGCGAGCCCTTCTGTTCGCGGTAGATCGCCTTCGAGTCGATGTGGAGGTCGAGAACTCGCTAAGGGAAGATCTGGAACTCGATAAAGACAGGACGTCCTCCTATATGAGGACCCGAACATCGTAGTGAAACTGCATTCTGCGATAGAGCTGTTGTTAAAGGAAGGTGACGCAACTCAGGCTTCTCGCGCTGCGCTGCTGGCGCTCACGCATTCCCGCGACCAAAGGCAAGACCGCTTGATCATGGGGCAGACATTACCAGCGCTGATGGATGATGAACTGTTCCGGGAGATTTGTGCCACAGTTGAGGAATTCGGCAGCGTTTCAATGTATTGATCGTTTGCTTATTGGCTTATTGCGACGATAACCCAGAATCTATGGGACAAACCGGTCGGAGACGCCCTTGCAACCTCGCTGAGGAACGCACCAGACGCAGCGTCTGAGATTCAGGCATGCCCAAGTACCCCTTGGAGTCCTGTGTCGGCATTACACGTCTGTAACAACGAACTAGCCAGTGCATCACTCATGCGAACAGAACTAGAAGTGAAAAAAAGATGAGGGGCGCAGCGAGCAGGTAGATTCGCACTATCCGCGGATATATGCATCGATGTTGTTGAAGGATTTATCTGCCGTCTTGGCCCGGTTCGTGGTTACGTCTTGAATACTTGCGAAAATCTTCGATTGCATGTCCTGCTGGATCTTCCAACGGTCCATCTGGTTCTTTTGCGCGTCGCGCATGATACTTTCGTATATCGATCGTGCTTGCTTTATATCTGACAAGTGCTGTGCCAATTGTTCCTCAGATTGCCCAGCAATCTTTAGAGGAACGGGCTCCGTCATCTGGGCGACAGGATTGCTGTCAAACGTCGCTTCATTCCTCTTAAGTATCTCTAGCTTTTCTTTCAGCACGTCGAGGGCAAGTTCGTTCAACCCCTCTCCAACGCTTTTCCAGGCCGAATCGCGATCGTCCCACTTTGTCACCGGCTTCGCATCTTTCGGAAGCGCCTGAAGCTGGGCGAGGTCAGTTTCTTTCCATGCGCATTCACGAACGAGGATCGGAACCAGGACAGCTTTGTTGCGCATCCTTCGTTCCAAGGCTGCGGGCAATTCTTTTTCGCAGCAAAAATCGGAATTCAAAAAGTCGGGACTGACGAGAAAAACGATGATATCCGCACTGGTGAGGTGCTGGTCAATGTGGAGCCGCCACTCATCTCCGGCTCCAATCCGGCCGTCGTTCCACACTTGAAACAATTTCTTACGGGTGTACGGTCGCATGGCAGCGTCGAACTCCTCCTTGAGCACTATGTCCTTCTCGCGGTGCGAGTAGGAGCAGAAGATTTCGACGTAAATCTTGTCAGCAAGCAAGTTGGTCACGAGTCGAGTGTACCGCAATTGTTGCTTGAATCAATGAGGGGCCATGAAGCTGACGTCATCGTGCGGTTGGGCATCGGCGATAGGCGCGAGGGAAAACAGGAGGATAGGGCATGCCTTGTGCTCTCTCTCTATTTTGATCTCGCTGTCGCCCATGAGTCGTTCAGAGTCGGGCAAGTGCAGGTTGAAATAGGTGACCATCTGATCCTCGTGGGTCGAATGTCGCTTGGCCGATGCCTCCCCAGCATATCGGAGTCCCGAGTGGATCACCCCCTATGGGGAAATTACATGCGAGCAAGATTATTCACTTGACGCGTGTAGAGGGGGTGGAGCATGATTGACTCCATCCTAGCAAAGTTGCCGCCGCCAAGACCGGCGGATTGGGGATTTGGAATGAGCGTGGGTATAGTCCTTCTCTGCGACGGTTATAAGGGGATTGTGTGCATCTCGGATGCAAAGGCCACGTTTACAGGTTTTTCGGCGGACCACGCAGCGATAAAGACACGGCGGATTTATCGAAACTGGTGGGTTGTCTATGCTGGAGACGATGTAGAGTACGCGCCGGACGTTATCGAGGATGTGATTGCTGCACTTGGGAATGACGACGCAAAGCCGGTTAAGAAAGCCAAGCAGATCGTTGACGCACTGAATGATGCTTACTGGACGATGCTCCATTCTCAGATTGAGAGCCGTGTTTTGCGCCGACACAAATTCACCGTCGATAGTTTTAGGGAGGTTGGCAGCAAAAAATGCACGGCAACTGTCTACAACAACTTATGCGCAAAGATCGATAAGGTGGAGATATCTCTGAAATTTCTGCTTTATGGTTTTTCTGAGGATGGAAAAGCTCACCTCTATGAAGTGGATGGAAGTGAAAGGCCAAAATGCTACGATGCAATCGGATTTTGGGCTATCGGTAGTGGGGCGCACGCTGCCCTTAGTTCGCTAGCTTTTCATGTTGACCGAAAAGAATTGAGCAAATTTTGGTCAACTCTAGAAGAGGCTGTTTACTTCGCAAGCGAAGCGAAGTTCATGGCTGAATCGTCGGGTTTGGTTGGAAGGGAAATGGCGATTCTTGCAATTCATAAATCCACAGAGAGAAATGCGGTCCTGCTGCTTGAGGAAGAGATTGCCGAAGTTAAGAGAATCTGGAATGCCGAAGGAGCGCCCAGAGTTCCATCTGAAATTCGGAAGAAAATGATGGCTGTGATCGAAAAGATGACGCTCTCAGATAACGACATTCCCTTTTAGTTCGGCATTTGCAAGAACCCAACTGTCACCCATCTGAATGCATGAATTGCTCCCCACGGGATAACAAATCCCAGAATGGGCAGGAGAGCAACTTGGATATACAGCCAAAGGGAGGGTTGCGGAGTTGGATAGAGAGTCTGACCGTCCTGGGTTTCGATTGATTCAACTGCGTAATCCTTCGTCAAATGGATGGTCTTGATTCCATCCCTATCAACTTTTACTGCGATGACTTTCCACTGATCGTCAGTTGGCACTGGCCCGCTCGGCCTCGCCTGCCTTACGACATCTAAATTAGCCAACTGCTCGAATCTGTTATGTCGATACCTTTGATCTAGGACGGTTTGCAACTTCGAGTAGGAAGCGAATCCGCCAAGAATTGCTCCGGCCATTCCGAAGAGCAACGCCAATCGCCGCACGCCTTCCTTGACGTTCATAGACACCTTCAATGTCGATTCTCTTGATTCGCGGTATTATAGGGCAATAGAAAGCCCCGGTGGAGTTCAGCGATCTGCCCAGTCTGCCAGGGATTCGCTCGAAGCTTTTCCATCTCTTTTGTCTGGTTTTCTTCTAGTTTCGGATGGTCCTTCTTCAGCGCATCGTAAAGAACACCCAGAGCCTCGTGAAGATTACGCACATAATTCATCTGCGTCTTCAGCAACTCAAGAATAGCGGCCAAGATTTCCCTGTTCTCAAGATCATCCATAACGAACTCTCCCCCGTGGGTTCGTTACCCACTATACGCGGCACTTTCCTTGTCTGCGGTGAGATTTTCGAACGTGAGCGGATCGGCCGTAATCATGTGCCGTAGCGTGTCAACGAACAGATCGGAACGGCCACGGCGATTGAACCGGAATGTCATTTCCTCAAGGTAAGCGGGAAGATGTTTTGCAGAGACTTTATGCCACGAACCAATGATGCCGCGCTTCAAAATAGAGAATGCGGATTCAATGCCGTTTGTTGTGATATCCCCATCTACATAGACTTTGGCACTATGATTGACGGTCTTATGTTTGGAGCGGGAGTGTCCTGCCTCTTGAATCGCGCCCGGGTACGCCCGCAATTCGTCCGTCATGATGACTTCAACATCTTGGCTAACATTTTCTTTGATGTACTGCGCCAGTGTTCCCAAGGACGCATCGGAAGCATGGAAGAACCGGAGTTCGCCGCTCCTCTGCTTAATTCCTATTACTACCTCTTTGGACTGCTTGCCGATTTTCTGGCCTTGACCGAGTTTTCTGCCTCCAACGTAGGTTTCATCCATTTCGACCGTGCCGTCTAGCATCGACTTTTCCGCCGTTGCCATAGCCGCACGGATTCGATGACATAAATACCACGCGGTTTTGTATGATCCTTTATGATTGCCCCAGAGGGTTCTTTTAAGCTGTAAGGCGCTCATACCCTTTTTGGCTTCGCAGATCAGCAGGACGGCCAGAAACCACATGGGCAGCGGCAAATGAGAATCGTTGAAGATCGTGCCAGTGAGAACGGAAAATTGGTAACTGCATTCGCTGCATGTGAACTGTTTGCGAGAATCTACCCACCAAACCACGGTGTTGCGGCAACGTGGGCATTCAACGCCAGCGGGCCACCTCAGCCGAGTAAGGATTTCGCGGCAGTCGTCATCGGTAGAGAACTTCTGATTTAGCTCAGGGAGCGTCATGGCAGAACCTCGGAAGAAGAAACGCAAAACCGGCAGACCGCTTGAGAACGTGCCTTTGCGAACGCTAGTAAAGCGCGTGAGGCAAGAACTTGAGCAAAAGATAAAGGTTTCGTTCTCTGCGTCGGATTCCAAGCAAAAGCAGGACTAGCACTTAATAGTGCATGCGCCTAATGTATACCAATATATCACACGCGTCAAGTGAATAATCTTGCATGCGAGTTATTAATAAATCTGCTGTTAACCGGCGTGTAATTTCCAGATAGGTCACAATCCGCCCGGAATCCTGATACCACAAGCGAAAACCAAATTAGAATTCCGAAACATCAAACCTACTTCCCTGCCTGAAGCGCTAATTGTGAAGTTGCAAGCAGGAACAACTCTCTGATTCTTCTTTGTGCTGCCGCGATTGATTGGCCGGCATCCGTCCTCTCCGGTTCTGGTTGACTGAAGGCAAGGTAACGGGGCTTAATTACTTTCTCGGTATTGTGCCCGTGCTACATTCGTCATATACATGGGGTGCTTGGGCGAACGTGGCGTGTAATTCGGATCCGGCGCACGAAGTAAGTTCTCCAAGTTTCATTTGTGTCTCTCAATTCCCGATTCGGGAAAGCGCCTGTGTGACCCTGGTGGAGTGAACTTATGGGCCCTGCGGTTAGTTGTCCTCTCGCATCGTCTGATTCGGTGCCTGTCAGTTCCTGCGCAAATTCAACCGGTGTCAGAGAAAAAACTCCGTCTTACACCACGTCCGGTACATCTAAAACCAGCCACATTGATTTTCTTGATCCGATTCGAGGAGTTGCCATTCTTGCCGTGTTTGCGTATCACTCCCTTGGTATGGTATTCGGTCGTTATCAGTTATCGTGGCATCATTGGTTTCCTGATTTCAATGTCTCTCGTTCGTTCCTGCTGCTGCTTCCGGTGACCCTTGGATGGGCAGGAGTGGCAATATTTTTTGTTGTCAGTGGATTTTGTATCCATCTCAGTTTTTCAAAATTACCGCAATGGCCGCTGTTTTTTTGGCGGCGGTTTTTTGAATTTATCCGCTTTATCTAGTCACCCTCGTATTTTTCACTTTCGCCTTCCCCGCGTCCCGCCTGCATTCCATTTCGTTGTCGAATGCGAACCAGTTTGTCACTCACTTGTTCCTCGTCCAGAACTTTGGCGACCAGTCAACCTTTGGCATCAATGCATCCTACTGGACTATCGCTCTGGAGATGCAGCTTTATGCTCTATATCCACTTCTCATTCTGCTTGCGAGACGCTTTGGTTGGGGGCGATCACTCATAGGCCTCGCTGCCATTGAGATCACATTGCGTCTTTGGTGGAGTGTCAGAGGACTTCCTCACTACGTGAGCTTTTCACCGTTGATCTTTTGGTTTAGTTGGTCACTCGGGGCGTACGTCGCTGAACGTCATATGCGAGGCACTATCCGCCCGATTCCGAAGTACTCTCTATACGCAATCGGAACGGCCGCCATTGCCGCTGCATTTGTTAGGCCGCTATACACCATGTCATTCCTCCTCTTTGCCTTGCTTACCGGTGCAGTTGTAGCTGCATTTCTTTACAAAGGGGAGGAACACTTCCCCGTCCCCGTTGCCTTGGAAACACATTTGCAAAAGGTTGGCCTTTATAGCTATAGCCTTTATTTATGGCACAAGCCGTTCGTTGACTGGGTTCCTCGTCTGGTTTCAAGAATTGCGCCCGGCGTTCATATCCATCCTCTCGTCATGTTTGCGTTTTGCATCATGCTTTGGCTTTTCGTGGCCGTCCCGATGGCGCGGCTTTCCTACCAGTTTTGCGAGCTTCCAAGCATCTCCCTCGGAAAATTCCTTTACGCACTCGCCAAGGAAATCCACATGGCAAAGCGCTCGCTCGCCGCTGTGGGCGAGTGACCGCCAAACCGGAGTGCGCCGGGATAAACCGGCATGTTGTAGGGGATGCAAGTCCCCTACAGGAAAGGAAGTAGCGAATCCATCCTGACCTCGAGTCTTGCGGGTGACATCGTGAGGTGTCATTTGAAGCGTAGACAGAGGCATTGGTGGGCCGGGTGATTGAGCTTCGAAAAGGCGGAAGATCAGGATGCCGACTCCATTCCGAGATGAGGAAGGCAATACGGCGGCTGCGTTACACGCGAGTGGCTGTCCGGTCCTGCGTAGTCGATAGAACCCGCGCACGCTAAGAAAACAACATGCACGAGAACCGGGAGATCTCCAGCACGCCTTGGTCTGACGATCAAGGCCGGTCCGCGAAGGCCATAAACCACAATGCGGACGTGTACGTGCCGGAGAAGTCACACTGTGCCGTAGTACCTGTGAACCAACCGAACAACGAGGCGCAAGCTTCTGCGGAGGCTGGGGAGGAAAGGGCACAGATGAAGGAGAACATCGTCCAGTCACACATGCACCCGACACAGAGCGGGAAGCGCATGTCCCAGGGGCTGGATGGTGTGCGAAAGGCAGCAAAGGAAAGGAAGCAGGAACGGTTCACTTCCTTGCTCCACCATCTGAACGTTGATCTACTCCGGGACAGCTTCTACGCGCTTCAGCGTAAGGCTTCGCCGGGAGTCGATGGCGTGACGTGGCAGGAGTATGAAACCGGACTTGGAGGATCGGCTCATCGATCTTCACGCCCGGGTTCATCGTGGAGCGTACCGGGCGCAACCTTCAAGGCGAGTCTATATACCGAAGGCTGATGGGCGGCAACGTCCGCTGGGCATCGCGGCTGTGGAGGACAAAATCGTCCAACAGGCCGTGGTGACGATCCTCAATCAGATATACGAGGTCGACTTCAAGGGCTTCTCCTACGGGTTCCGTCCGGGTCGCAGCCCGCATCAGGCGCTTGACGCGCTGACGGTGGGCATCCAGCGGAAGAAAGTGAACTGGATACTCGATGCGGACATCCGGGGCTTCTTCGACAACATGAGTCACGAATGGACGATGAAGTTCATCGAGCATCGGGTGGCCGACCGTCGCATACTTCGCCTGATCCAGAAATGGCTCAAGGCGGGAGTATCGGAGGACGGCCAGTGGTCGGAGACAAATAGGTACGCCGCAGGGAGCAGTGGTTTCACCACTGATCGCTAACGTGTATCTGCATTACACTCTTCGACCTGTGGGCTGATGTCTGGCGCAGGAAAGTGGCCAAGGGCGATGTCATCATCGTCCGTTACGCCGACGATCTTGTGATGGGCTTTCAGCAGCGGGCTGACGCCGTGCGGTTCCTCGAAGAGTTCAAGGAACGGCTGGCGAAGTTCGGCTTGGAACTACACCCGGATAAGACCCGGCTGATCGAGTTCGGACGCTATGCGGCCCGTGACCGGAATCAGCGTGGGGAAGGGAAACCGGAGACCTTCAAGTTCTTGGGCTTCACCCACTACTGTGGGCATCGCCACAAGACCGAGACCTTCACCGTCTGGCGAATCACTGCGAAGAAGCGCATGGTTGCGAAGCTCAAAGCCATCAAGGCTGAGCTTCAACGCCGCAAGCATGATCGCACCAGTCAGGTCGGTGTATGGCTTCGGAAGGTCGTCTCCGGCTACTACCAATACCATGCTGTTCCCGGCAACATCGATCAGCTGCGCATCTTCAGGAAACGCGTCAATCGACTGTGGCGGAACGTTCTGGTTCGCCGCAGCCAAACCGCGCGGAAGAAGTGGGAGAAGTTCACTCCGGTCTTCGAAAGGTGGATACCATCACCCCGCGTTCTGCATCCTTACCCCGACGCACGCTTTTACGCCACCCATCCTTCATAAGAGCCGTATGCGTAGACGCGCACGTACGGATCTGTCCGGGGGGCGCTCAGTGATGAGCGTCCCTACCGGGTCAGTTGCACCATTTTTGGTAAGGGAAGGATCGGCCACAATCCTCTCCGAAGTACGATCAAGGCTGCCGGATATGGGTTGCGCGTTAGAATCCATATGATGTCTGAGGGGTATGCGGCAGTATGAGCGAGGACGCTTTTCGTAAGCACTACGAGCAGTTGACAGACAATGAACTTGCCCTAGTCCTCGCGGACAGACAGGACCTCTTGCCGGAGGTCGCGCAGGCACTTGAGCAGGAAGTTTAAAGACGCAATTTCGTAATGCCGGAAACTCCACAATGGACTCGACAACCCGGCTCAGAAGAACGCGTCGCGTCATTGGAAGACTACGACGAATATCAGAAATTGCTCGAGAGGAAGAATACCTATGGCAGGTACTGGTATCTGATTGCGATGGCACCATTTGTCCTCGGGCTTATACTGGGACGAAACTCATTCGCCAACTCATTGGTATTCATTTGCCATCACCCTGTCGTGGGCTATGTGCGTCGCAGTCTATTTTTTCATCCTTAATGCACGTTTCTTGGGCTTTAAATGCCCTCAGTGTTCGCAGGGATTCGGTCGCGGACCCGAATGCTTCAACTGTGGATTTCCAAGGAGCGCGACGGAGTAACCATTGGGCTGGCTTGGTGCTTTGAATCACGCCCGGTTTACCGCCAACCCAGAAATTACACAGAAATTATTAACGACATCGCTGTTAACCGGCGTGTAATCTCCCGATAGGCCACGATCCGACCACGACTCAGTTGTTCAGATGCGAGACAACCTGCGCTGGCCTCAGCGGAGATGAATCTGTGAGAGGTCAATCTTCGCCGGCGGATATTGCAGCTTCATCTCCTTCAGCGTTTCATTGACGATCGCGCCGATCGCGAAATTGCGGAACCATTTGTGATCTGACGGAATAATGTGCCATGGGGCGTGCTTCGTGCTGCATTTCGTCAGGGCATCTTCGTAGGCGGCCATGTATTCATCCCAGTACTCGCGTTCGCGAAAGTCAGGGAGCGACAACTTCCAGTTTTTCGTGGAATCGGTCAGCCGCGCCTGAAGACGCCGGAGCTGCTCATCCTTACTGATATGCAAATAGAACTTCAGGATCCTGACGCTGTTCGCATCCTGCTCTTTTTCAAAGTCGTTGATCTGGTCGTAGCGTTTTGACCAGACGCTTTTCGGCACGAGCTCGTGAACGCGCGCAACCAGCACGTCTTCGTAGTGCGATCGGTTGAAGATGCCGATGAAGCCGCGGCCCGGAACCGCGCGATGCACTCGCCACAGAAAATCGTGGTCCAGCTCTTCGGGCGTCGGCTCCTTGAACGCAGTTACGTGGCAACCCAGCGGATTGACGCCCGAGAAGATGTGGCGAATCGTCCCGTCCTTGCCGCCGGCATCCACGCCCTGCAGCACCACCAGCAAGGCATAGCGCTTGTCGGCGTACAACACGTCCTGCTGCTCACGCAGTTTTTCGATGTGGGGTTCGGTATCCGCCGCAGCCTTGTTGATTCCGAGCGTGTCGGCGGGATCACGTTTGATGAGGTGCGCGTTTTTGCCTGGCACTACCAGGAATTGCTTCGCGAATTTCATGGCTTCATCGTAAACACAGGCGCACAGCGGAAGCCATACCACGGATTTCTCCTACCAATGGAGGATAACCGGTTCGATCATCCGTTGTAGGCGGCAGTCCGCCTTCCGCCTCTCTAGACGGGGCTGATGATGACGGCCGAGGATCGTGGTTGGCGCTTTTTTGCCATTCTCGCGGGATCAGTGCCGGAGTGTATCCCAACTTCATCTGACGCATCGAATCGACAATCCGACAGGGCGGAAGGCATTCGTCTCCTGCGATGCTCCCCGCTGACCGTCTCAATTTCGGGCCATTCCCATTCTCGATAGGAGGGCAAAATGAGAACTAAAGACTCGGAAGCATTCCAGCCAGTGCATAACTTGAAGCCGTACAAGCGCGTTCAGGGCATCCACCAGATCGAGCACTTCTTTCGGGCTGCGGCTGGACTGGACGTCGACAAGGAGGACATCAAGCGCTACTACGAGTTTGTCGACCAAAAAGTGGCAGATTTGTTGCTAATCGCGCAGCACACCGCGAAGAGCAATGGCAGGGTCACGATTGAACTGCGGGACCTTCCCATCACCAAAGGTCTTCAAGAGAGTATCCATGAATTTGAGAAGCTCGATCTTGACATCGGACTGGAACGGATTCTCGACAACACAGTTCCGGAGCCGCAAGGCGATCTTCCTTACAGCGAAGAGACTGAAGCTCGCTTGCCGGTCATCGCCGGTGGACTGAGCCTTGCGCTTGCGCGCAGTTTCAAGTTGATGGATCCGGAACTCAAGCATCCCGCGCCGGAAATTTGGGACCGGGCGTTTCAAGTCTTCAATCTATTGCTTTAGGCCCCACTGCTCTCGTCGGTCTCGTGGTGCAGGCTTGCATCGCATGGCTCCTGATGGCGGCTGCAATGCGATTGTGGCGGCCACCAGGAAGTCCGACGCTCATTGACGAATCCAATATCGCTCCCCCTCCAGCCGGCGAGTGAATGGATCCGGCACTGATACCCTCCTGGAGAAGATGGCGCGATCCCCGTTTGACCGCCATAGCGCGACAGTCGCTGCTGTCCGGGCACCAGTACTCACGGTAGAGAGCGAGATTGCTCGGCCGACCCGTGGGCGCGTCATTGATGTTTTCCCGCGGTGCCGACAGCTTAGCTCCGTTCTCGGTTGATCACCGCAAGAACACAAATTGGTTCGGCTTGTTTTGCCACAATGCTCCTAACGGTCTGTGAGCAGCATGACAGCATCGCGGCAGAATAGAGAGTGTGCAACTGTGAGATAACCGCAAGGAGAAAAAGAGGAATTCAACGCCTGAGAGTATGACTTGCGGACATGGTCTATACTCCCGGCTCCCTGCAGTTGAGGAGCCTTGAGCGTCGCAAGCGGGATTCTAAATAATCCTTTAGGGGCAGCGGCGAGAAAACCGCGTGACACAACAATCGTATCGCAATTCGCACTTTAGTTGCCGGTGAAGCACTTTACACTCGTCGAAAACCGTGTTCGGGTGTCGTGAATCACGCCTTGATTCTAGGGTTGTGGTCGAATCACCGCCAACCAGGACCTTACTCGTTTTTGAGCGGTCCAGGCCGGTTGCGGGGGAAGATTCGGCATAGGGAATGTATGGTCCGCCGCCGTTTTGCAAGCGAAAAATAAAGAAGACACAAATTTGGTCTGCGCGAATGTATCCGGCCTTTGTTGGAGTAATGATCTCTTGGCCTGAATGGAATGCGCTGCGCCCTCGTCCTATTTAGAGTAACTGCCTTCTTAGGCAATTTCCCTTTTCAGGTTTCGGGAGCGCCGGGATCGACCGTTGTGCCATCTCACGTTTCGCCAGCAAACCTGGCAGGAACTTTAAAACTAAGACCGTCGTCGTTGGACTGCGGATGTGGGAATCGCTTCAGCGATTTCCAAGCCTGGCGCCTTGTGCCAGGCGTCATGTGCAGTCCATCAGGCTGCCACTGTTGGTGCCGCTATCGGCGGCCGATAAGCTTCTCCTTTGTACAAAACCGCCCAGACCATACGCGCCATCTTGTTGGCTAGAGCGACTGCAGCTACTTGAATCAGCTTGCGTGATGTCAGTCGATCCAGCCACGCACTGAGACCAGGAGCTTGCTTCGTCCTGCTTTGCAGCACAGCATGCGCTCCTTGCACGAAGAGTTTTCGCAGGTATTTGTTTCCTCGCCTGCTGGTTTCGGTCAGATTCTGCTTGCCTCCCGTGGAGTACTCGCCGGGCACCACTCCCAGCCATGCAGCAAATCCGCGGCCCTTTTTGAAGGCTGCGCCGTTGCCAATGGCTGCCACCGTGGCGGTAGCAGTGATCGGTCCGATTCCCGGGATCGCGATCAGGCGTTTGCACTGCTCGAGTTCGCCGGCGATGCGCACGATCAGCTTGTCGGATTCCTCGATCTGTCTGTGCAGGTACTGCATCTCCAGCCGCAACTCGGTTAGCAGTACCCGTAATGCACCTGACAGCTTGCTATCGGGATCTTCCAGGATCCCGGGCAGGGACTCTTCGATGTGACGCCGTCCTTTCGGTACGGTGATGCCGCGCTCCAGCAGTAAGCCACGGATCTGGTTGATCACCGCAGTGCGACGACCGACCCAACGTTCGCGTACTCGATGCAGCGACTGCAGATCGAGCTGATCGTCGGTCTTGATGGGCACAAAGCGCATACTTGGACGTGTAACGGCTTCGGCAATCGCTTCGGCATCGATATAGTCGTTCTTGTTCGTCTTCACATAGGGCTTCACGTACTGAGCCGGCATCAGCCGCACATCGTGCCCTTGTTCGCGCAGAGCTCTACCAAGGAAGTGTGACCCTCCGCATGCCTCCATGCCAATCAAGCACTCACGAAGGTTCGATGTGAAACGAAGCAGTTGAAGACGCGAACACTTTTTGCGAATCACAACTTCACCGCGTGCGTTGACACCCACAAGATGAAAGACCGTCTTCCCTAAATCGATTCCGATGGTGCGAATCTCCATGGAACACCTCCTCTGTCAACATCTACACCCCCGAGGGGTGCTTAGGCGGCGGACCATGCCAGTAGAGTAGGCGACAAACCGACCGGAACCCGTGAATCCGACCTGAAAGACAAAGCCGGGTTGGGATGGTCCGTATGGATTCCACTTCGCTGCCTACCGATCTACCGATGCAGATACATCAAAGGCTTCGAGCTGATGACCACGGTACGCCATCGCCACTTCAGTGCAAGGCCGCCCAGCATGCAAGCTTCACTCGAACCGATGGTGGAAGTGCCGATGGTGCGCCCGGGATCGGGAGCGTGCCACAAGTCAGCCAGCATGTGCACGCAGCGCATCTCAAGTTCGGCCGTCTGCGGATACTCGTCCTTGTCGATCATGTTCTTGTCGAATGTCTCGGACATGAGGCGGTGGGCCTCGGGTTCCATCCATGTGCTGCAGAAGGTGGCGAGATTGAAGCGCGAACTGCCGTCGAGGATCAGTTCGTCGTGGATCAGGTGGTAAGCGGTGCTGGGCGGCATGCCATCCTCGGGGATAGCATGGCGCGGGGTTGGTCCGAGCAGCGATTCGCGCGCATACATGGGGCGCGCGCCTGCCAAGTGCCACTTGCGCCCATCATGTGGGACTGCATTGTCTGTTTTCATGCTTTGGGTCTCCGAATGTCCATGGTAGACGCGGCAATTACGATTCGTGTGTCAAACCTCGGCGAATTGTCGGGACATCCAGTGGCTGGGTCCGTTTTCCAATTCTGATCCCGCGTCCGTCGGTATTCAATTCCTAAGGCTTGACGATCTTGGCGAGCAAGGCGGATAGGCCGTTCCACGCAATCTGGGTTCCTATGCAGAGCAGAATGAATGCGATCACTCGCAGGATGCCATGGGCCGTCGAGGGCGGGATTGCCCTGGTTATCTTCGGAGCATATGCATAGCAAAAATAGCAAAGCACGCTGATGACGACAACGGCAAGAAACACGCCTACGTGGCCAAGGATATTTCTCGTAAGAACGGGATCTGAGATATGCGCGGTGAGCGTCAGTAATCCGACCAGCGTGCCGGGCCCTGAGGTGATCGGGAATGTGAACGGATAGAAAGCTTCCTCCTCGAGACGTTTTGTATCTGGTTCGTTTTGTGGCTCGGTCTCCTTCGCTTTGTTTATGGAATTGGCGCCTGCGCTTCTCTCGTTCAACACTCCCCATCCCATGGCCGCGATGACAATGCCGCCCGAGAGTTGAACAATGGGTAGAGAAATGCCGAAGAAATTAAGAATCGTCGCGCCCAACAACTCGATAATCGCAAGAAAAATGATGTTGTTAATCGCGATTCTGCGAGCGAGGCAGCGGAAAACCGCGGTTGGCGCGTCACCAACCAGTCCGAGAAAGACCAATGCAGACCCAAGTGGGTTAATCAGAGGTAGAAGCACGCTGAAGGCAATCAGAAACGAAGTCCAGAGAGACAAAGCGAAACCTCCCCTGGTCGATGCTTAGGCAAGCGCCTGCGGCACAGCCGCTTCCCAGTGCCCCTGCCTTGTGCGCAGCACCGTGCCCGTCCGGCGCGTCGTAAAATGGCAAATCGCGACCAACTCGGGTGCGCCGTCGGCTACACACTCAGAGATAGAATGCCACAGGCTCCATGTACACTTCAGCGCGGAATTCTTGGCGGATGACCGCCCGCCCGGAAGGTGCAGCGAAGCCAGCTGCAAATCCAGCAGCGGAAGGACCCGCCAGTAGAACTTGCCCAGTTGCTACTGTAGTCATACCGGACGGCAGAGAGGGTGATCTCTGTTGCCGATGCTCCGGAGTAAACGTCCCAGCCGGCAAAGCGCGAGCGGCTGGCAAGTCAGCAGGCTGTAGCGAAAGGAGCGAACTTAGTCGCTGTACAATCCGCGTTGATCACCGAAATCAGCTTTCGGCAAACGAACGGTCTGAACTATGACTTGGCGGCTCTTTTTTACGTTGCTTTTTGCCTTGGCGTATCTCGTCTGGATATGGCGCGGTCGTAAGGCATATAGCCGACTCGGGGGTCTGTTATGTCTTGTCGGCTCGCTGGGGGTTTGTATCACTCTGGCTGACGACTACATCAGAACTCTCCCGTCTCACGCGCCTGTGCGCTCGATCACCGTCCTCGCAACCAATAGAAGCTCAAGCTGGTTTAGTTCACATTCGGACTTCATACTGATCGAAGCAGGGACTGGCCACCGCACTCTGTTTACTACCGCGATTGATGGACCATGGACAGATCAGCCTGTCCGCGCTACGTATGTGGACGATGGCAGGAGGTTTATGCGCAGCGTTGTCAGAATCGAAATTCTGAATGATGAGCAATTCCCCTGACACGTGGAGAAGGGGCACGCTGGGTGGGTTGGGGGTGCTGAAGCGAAGAGAACTCCCCCTCCGTTGGTGACGTTTCTTGGGTTAGTTTTCGTTGTGGCGGGTGCCCTTGCTCCAACAACCAGAATTACTGCTCCAGAACAACTAGAAGGCGGGACCCCATGTTAATTGTCAAGCGAAACGTTGCGATCAGGACCGGTTGATGGGTGTAAAGTCGTTTAGCGGCCTCCGATTATCGTGTCAGGCTCCATAGCCGCACCTTTCCGGTGATATTGTCAATAATTTCTGAAGCCTGCCATCCCCGCTTGAGCCCTTTTCGCGGCCGGCTTAGTCAGGAATTTTTGAAGGTTGAAAGCATGTGGAATAGATCTGAGCGGATTGTCGCCGAAACTACTGGCATGGGCATCCCGGAAGATACTTGAATCCCCGGACTGACCGTCACCGCCTCGGACAGACTTGCCGGTAAGGGTTGATTCCGATTGGACCACCTACATGAACAGAAGTGCTGGAATGAAAGCAAGTGAGGGAATCCTGCGCTTTCGGAGACCCAAGCCGCGCCTAGCCTTCCCGCCGCCTGAAAGCCTTTGAGGCTGCCATTGACCGCGGCACGGGCGACTCCGACCATTTCGTTGTCTCGGCTAGCTGCCGATTGGCTTGACCGGAGTCAATTGCGGCAATTCGGAGCAGAATGGTGCGCTTGATGTCGGCAAGGTGCCCACGATCTGCTCGATCCGCGCCGATGGCGAGATTCTCATCAAGGTGCTGCAACGTGGCACGGAGGGACTTGACGACTTCGGATGAAGTGCAGCGCCATGACTCGAATCGTTCGATGCAAGAATTTTCCTGCGCGGTCAGTCTTCGGAAGAAAAATCTTGGTCGCGGATTGCTCGATTTGGCGGACGCGGTCGGCGGCCAAGCGCACATTTCGCGCGGACTGTCATCCAAGCGACGGACAGCTTTCCGGCCCGGTGGAAAAATGGCTCATACAAACGAACGCCTCTCCGCGCATTCTGGCCGCAGAAAGAATGGGAGAGGGCATTTCATCGAATTTGATGATTTCAAGTCCGAGTTCTATGCGGCGTCTACCCTTTATACTGCGCTGCCGATGGCCTGCCGCGTCCCACGTGTATGCTTCCCGCTTCCCCTCCTCTCTCGGGCCGCCGTTGTACAGGAGCGTGATCGATGCTAGGAATTCCCCTTCGCTATCTGCTAAAGCATCCAGTTGTTAGTGTGACAGATCTTGCCGCCGATCCAGTTCAGGTCTGGTCGACGCTTCAGGATTCATACATTGCACGGCGCGAGTACCGCAGACCGGAGTGCCATTACGAGTCCGACAAGGATTGGGGACAGCGCCTTCACGATTCGCTCGGCGTGCCATGGCCATGCGCCGAGGCGGACGAGTCCTACTGCGTCTGGCGCCAGATCATAGGAGAACTGGAAGCGAAAGGAATTCATGCCGGCCCCGAAAGCTTTCAGGCATGGAACGATGGCGATGCTGGACTGGTCCGGGCGATCTGGTGCCTGACCCGTCACCTGAAGCCGAAGACGGTTGTCGAAACCGGCGTGGCTCACGGTGTCACCTCGCGCTGTCTTCTCGAGGCGCTTGAAAGGAACGGAGATGGGCATCTCTGGAGCATCGACCTTCCCCCATTGGAACGGTCCTGGCGCAAGGAGGTTGGTGCCGCAGTCGGTGACCACCACCCGGACCGATGGTCATACATTAGTGGTTCAAGCAGACGGCGCCTTCCCGACCTGCTTTCTCGTCTTAGCCAGATCGATCTCTTCATTCATGACAGCCTCCACACCGAGCGCAACGTGCGCTTCGAACTCGACCGAGCCTGGGCTGTATTAAGGCCAAACGGCGCGCTGGTCATCGACGACATAGACGCAAACTGGGGCTTCCAATCCTTCACCCAGAGCTTTTCCGGCCATCAATCCATGATTTGCGAAGCCGAACCCATTCGCCCGGATCCAAGACGCTTCAACCAGAAAGGCCTGTTCGGAATCATCCTGAAGCTGTCCCACGTATCTAGATAGGACCAGGGGATCGGGGTTTCCGGAACCTTCCTGGCTCTGAGTAATTGCAGGGACCAAATTCATTTCCAAAGTGGGGGACTTCGCGGTTGCGGATCGCAAGAAGTCCACGAGAGTTTCGCTGATTCGAATCCATGTTTGACATCCAAACTGGCGGGCGTCAGGGAATAGAGATTCCCTGATAAGCGGGTGATAATTCCCTGTTCTTTGCAGCCCTTAAAGTGATTGATTGGAGATGGAACTCCAATGGATTAAGCAATATGCGGAGAGCTGCTCTCCATATTCCTGGTTCGAATTCGTGAATTTCCCTGTATTTTTCCCCGTTAGCAGGGAATTTCACGGAGAACGGTTCGCAGAGGACTCCACCCACCGCCATCGAGTCAACATGTTTATAATCAATAGCTTAGATGTTTTACGTGTGACAGTTATATTGCCGCCAACATAAATTATTGATTCTAAATATGGCTGTCATATTTATCTCGCTCTCGCCGATGACTTGGTTCTCAAGGACTATTGGGGACTAAGTGGCATTGATCCTTTGACCTTACAGCTGCTACTACTGCCCACCTGGGACCTGCCCACTTCAAGGCCCTAGGCAACGATAACGCAACCAGGAATGTTGCCAGTGACCGGCGCCGATGTGCGCTACAAACCGCTCATTTGGGTGGGCGGTGCAGGTCCGCGATGCCATTCGCAAGCTGAACAATCTGGACGAATTCAACATTAAAAGAAGATATTGCATCCAAAAAAGATTGGCGTGCCGAGATGGCCAGTTAAATTGAAATGGAAATTCGGGTTTGTCTGTGGCCATTTAGGGCATACGTCCGATGTCGAGAGATGGAAGGTGCGATGTATGGAATGCGTGGCTTGCCGAAGGGACATCGGCAAACAACATTGTTTTCGTGAGATGATGTTTGGCACCCGCGACGAGTTTCTCTATTGGGAATGCCTCACGTGTGGCTGCTTGCAGATCGCAACGGTGCCGGAACATTTGGAGGAGTATTACCCTTCAAATTATTACGCCTTCACATTGGAATGGCCGGCCTGGAAGAGATGGTATTATCGCGCCCATTTCGCGGCTCCCCGATTCATGAACGCATTGCGCCCGTGCTCAAAAGATGTCGCCTCTGTGATTGCCGCCGGGCCGATGCACAATGCGCGGATCTTGGATGTGGGATGCGGTGGCGGCGCATTGGTTGAAACTCTGCGGTTCATGGGTTTTGACGCACAGGGAATCGATCCATTCATAAAGGCCACCAAGTCCTATATCCGCCGCGCCTATCTCGATGAAGTGGAAGGCGGCTGGGACCTTATCATGTTTCATCATTCTTTGGAACATATGCCAAATCACGTCGAGATGCTTCGGTGTGCGCGAAGCAAGCTTAGCGTTGGCGGCAATTGCCTGGTGCGAATCCCGGTTGTCAATTGGGCTTGGGAGCATTACGGGAGAGATTGGGCGCAACTGGATGTCCCAAGACATCTCGTCATTCACACACCCAGGAGTTTTCAGTTGACCGCGAATGCTGCGGAATTCCACATTGAACGGACCATTTTCGACTCCAATGAGTTCCAGTTTTATGCAAGTGAGCTGTATCAGCGCGACCTTTCGCTCCATGGCAGGGAGGCAGTCGATGCGTTTTCGCAAAGCCAGATGCGCAAGTTCCGGGATCAGGCAGGCGACTTGAATCGTCAGCAACTTGGCGATCAAGCTGCCTTTTTTATGAGCGCCAGCACAGACTTGAAGGCGGATGTTGCCGGAGATCGCGCAAATCACATCCCGCAGGCCGAGGTTCGACGTGATCGTGTTAATCAGGTTCAGCACCGGCTGAAGTCGCTCGTTCAGCCGCTCGAGTTCGGCTTGTGCACTCATAGCTCTCATTCGAAGCATTCGACCGACATAGGTCGCCCGGCCCAAAGGATGGATTTGTGCTGAAACCTGGCCAAGATCCCAACGGATTCAGTGGAATGCGTCCGATTCTCACCGTATGCTCAGATCAGCTTCGATGTCAGAAAATACATCAAATGAGGCCCCGACTTGGTAGCGGCGATGAATCCTATCAACGCCCAGGTGAATCTGAGTGATGTCGCGGAGGATCCGAGATGTTTTGGACAATAACAACAATTTGCGCTGCTGTTTTGCTGGCCGTGGCGCTGGCGAAACGCAGGAGAGACCGCCGTGAAATGGAACAGCACTGCATTACACCGGAAGCCCTGCATGCATTATTGGCTTCAAACCATGATGTGCTTCTCGTGGATGTTCGCGAGCCTCTCGACCTGTTGGGAGATTCCGTCATCATCCCGGGCGCACAGTGGTTCGCACCCGAGGAGGTGCATGCGAATCCTTCAGTGCTTCCGAAGGACCGGGACCTGGTCGTTTACTGCACATGCCGGGGCGATAAAACGAGTCGAACCATCTTGCATCGAGCTCTCGCCAAAGGATTCATGCGGGTCAAATTTCTGAAGGGCGGCCTCGATGGCTGGAGAAAGCTTGGCTTCCCGGTCGAGCCGTACGAGAAATCCTTTCATCTCGACTCGGATAAAGCCAATCGCCTTGCGAACGCGAGTTAGTAGATTCTTTTGGAATCATGGGCGCCTTGGCGCGGATCGACGGCAAAAGACTCACAAACGTCGGAGTATAGACCGTCCATGCGTCCAGTTCCCTAAAGCAGGATCAGCACACGCCGCAGGCTTGATGGTCCAGCAACGTGACAACGAGATCGGCGTCTCCGCTCATTTCGAGTGGCGTATCCGCCATGGCCACAATCCTGCGTGCGAGTTCGCGGCCAAAGGCGACCTCCTGAACACTGCAGTCCAGCAGACCCGCACAGTCCTCTTCAGAGAGTCCCTCGATCGTCGCCATCACGAAAACGAACCGCTCGAATGCGCTCAGCGACGTGATCGCCGCGAAAGGCTGATGTTCTGTCATTAGCATGGTGCCGGCCGCCTCGGTCAGGACCCAGCTGTATTCTTGTTGTGCGACGGGTTTGATCACTTCGACCGCGTGCCGCAGTACCGCCAGCCGGCCCTCTTTCCTGGCCCAATCCAGAAAGCTGCCCCGGTCCTCGACATATTCATCCATGGCTCTGGTGAAGCATTTGTCGGCGATGTGCCTGTCTGCAGTGACCAGAAATGCGAGCAGGTAGAGGCAGTTCATCCGGTCGATGAAAATGTGGCCGTACTTCGCAACGCGCACGTACTCGTTTTGCATGCCGTCGTAATGAGCGGAATCTATGCTGTTCATCATTGTGTTCTCTCCTTGCCGGGTGGCAGGTACTCCGGCCCGGGTGCCTACGTGTTGTCCAGTCGGAACGTCAGGTCACGATTACCGGCTCATGCTAACCTGTGAGCTTCGTCGACTGCGTACCACTTTGTCGGACCGATGATGCTTCGCCGGCGTGAGCCAGGCTTCGAGCTTCTTGCGCAGGATCGCGCGCCCGCGAAGCCTCCGGGCCTTAACTCCGTTCGCCGTGATGCCGAGCGCAACCGCTGCCTCCACGATGGACCGCTCCTCAAAATCGCAAAGCTGCAGCGCGACGCGCGTTTTCGGTCTCAAGCGCTCGATTTCTGAGACGAGCAGCCGGTTCCTTTCCGTTTGGGAATAAGCAGCTTCTGGGCCAGGACGCCCGTCCATGAAATCCGGAGGCGCATCGAAACTGTCGTCGCTGCAAAGTTCGCTCATCCCAATTTCGCGAGACCTGCGTGCCTTGCGCAACCACATGCGGGCTTCGTTCACCGCGATGCTGATTAGCCAGGTCGAGAAAGAGCTCCGCCCCGCGAACCTGGAGACATTGGCGAAAGCATTCATAAACGCTTGTTGGGTGATATCTTCGGCTTCGTCGAAGCTGCCGGTCATCCGCCTCGTGATCGCCATCACGATGCGTTTGTATCGAAGTACGAGCATCTCAAATGCCGCCGCATCGCCTTGAATGGCGGCGGCGACAAGGCTTTCCTCGGCGGCTTTCGCGTTCACGACCTCGGAGCATTCTTCATAAACAAACGGGGATGTACACATATCAGGCTCTCCTTTGGGCACACGTGGCCGGCTGCGCCGGGGCTGCGATGATCCGGCTGCCGGGAAGTGCTCAGGTGATTCAACTCAGCTTGCGCGGCGAAGTTCGGGTCTGCTCAAGGGGAAGGAAATCGGCCTCAGTGCGATGGGATTCTTTGTGCTGAATCGCTGCAGCACGTCGTTGGCAGTGTCCGCGATGCGCGAATTCGGCCGGTGAAAGGCTCGGATCGCCTTTGCGGCAAGGTGCGTTAACAAATACCGATTGGGAATGTGTTTCGAAGCGCCCATCACAAGCTCAGATCGCATCGTGCCTCCTTCCTGCTCCTGCTTCCAATTGCCTCCATAGCCTGCACGGCAATAGCCAAACTGAAGCCCTGGCTGGTGCATGAGCATCAGTCCGCGTTTTGCTGGGGTTAGCGACAAACCCCGTGTATTTTTCGCCGGTGACGCCCTGTGCGGAGGAGACGCAGCTCCGTCCTCGCGCATTGACGCGCCAAAGATTTGCCACTCAAGTGTCAACGTGATGACACCATGTCGAGCGTCGTTACCGGGACCATTGAAATTCAATTTCCCCACTTGCCTCATCAGTAAGGTGGCTATTCCCTGTCTTCGCACAGGTTCGTTATGATTGCGTCGTGTTCCGCATGCGGATTGCATAAGTTGAAATCCCTAACTGCGGGTTCCCTTTCGACAAGCTCAGGGCAGGCTTTCGACAACGATTGGTGCAAACTGCGCGCCAATCTCGCTCAGGATGAAAGGGGATTGTTGATGCGAACTTCAGGACAGGAGACTTAGTTCAATAGAACCCAACGCGGGGACTCAGTGCCTACCGAATCGGCTTTCCCGAGACCGACGTCGCGTCCCCGTGCTGCTCCGGGCCCCTTTTCGGGTCGGGAAATTCCGTGCTTCTTCATCCTCTGAACCAAGGTGGTCCGCTTCAGGCCCAGCTTGGCGGCCGCGCCGCTCGGTCCGCCTACTACCCAGCCCGCTGCCCTCAGAGTTTCCAAGATCAAAGCACGTTCAAACCCCTGAAGGGTATCATTCCTGGGAGATGAGATCACCGGATTGGTCCGCATTGGCGTCAGCGGATTGGGAAGAAGCCCGTCATCCGAGAGTATGACGGCGCGCTCAATCACGTTTTGCAACTCGCGAATATTTCCGGGCCAGGAATAGGACATGAAGGCGGTCCACGTTTCGTCGGGAATGTGCCTTATTTGCTTTCCCATCCGGCGAGCGAAGAAGTCTACGAAATTCTGGACCAACGGAACAATGTCTTCGCGGCGATCCCGGAGAGGCGGGAGCATGATCGGAAAGACATTCAGGCGATAATATAGATCGCTGCGAAATTCCTTCTGCTCCACCATTTGCGCGAGGTCTCGGTGCGTTGCAGCGACAACCCGAACATCCACGTGGTGGGTCCGACCGCTTCCCAGGCGCTCGAATTCCTGCTCTTGCAGAACGCGGAGCAACTTAGGTTGCAATGCCAGCGGTATATCGCCTACCTCGTCCAGGAAGAGGGTTCCCTTGTCTGCCATTTCAAAGCGGCCTATCTTTTGCGCTATCGCTCCGGTAAAAGCCCCTCGCTCATGACCAAAGAGCTCGCTCTCGAGCAGATCGAAAGGAATAGCAGCGCAATTGAGCTTTACATACGGCTGTCCGTAGCGCGGGCTGATATTGTGAATGGCTCGTGCGATCAACTCCTTGCCGGTGCCCGTTTCGCCTTGAATCAACACGGTAGACCCGGTAGGCGCCACTCGTTCGACTTGTTCGAGCACGGCTTCGAGTCCAGGACTATTCCCGATGATCCGCTCAAATCGATGCTGTTTCTCGTCCCGGTCAGAGGACTGGAGTCTTGAGAAGGCCCCCACAACAAACCTCCCTAGACGAGCAGCGTGCCACGGTTCAACTTTCCAGTGCGGTTCGAACACATTCGAGCAGGACCCCGTTATTAAAGGGCTTGGGAAGGAATTCGACGGCGCCGGCTCGCATCGCCCGCAAACGCATTTTTTCATCGCCGTGGGCGGTGATGAAGATGGTAGGAATGGGGCAATTCTCTGCGTTCAGCTTAAGCTGTAAATCGATGCCCGACATTCCAGGCATTCGGATATCGGCGATGAGACATCCGGTCTCATGTTGTTCGCCGGACCGGAGAAAAGCTTCTGCAGATGCGAACAATCGAACCTGTAGGCCGGCGGCTTTCAGCAGGCCCTCTAACGCCATGCGGACTGATTCGTCATCATCGACAACAGCGACCAATTGCTTTCTCCCGTCCACGGATAGCCAGCGCGTACAACAGAAACCTAAACCCACGTTTGGCGGTTTGCAATTATGCTGTCGTATAGGGAAACCTATACCTTGAGCCGGCTTCAAATAGCAGCGGGTATTCTCGAGGGATCAGGCTTATTTTGTTGGCGGCAGCTTGAGTTTTTCTGCCATTCTGCCCAATTCTCCGACAGACGCCGCTTCCATTTTATGCATGACCTGGCCGCGATGGACCTTCACCGTGATTTCGCTCGTCCCGAGCTCTGAGGCGATCTCTTTGTTGCGCATGCCGGAGACGACAAGCCCCATCACTTCACGTTCGCGCGCCGTGAGGGTCCGGTACCGTTTCTGCAAATCCGCAATCTGTTCCTGTTCGAGTTGTGATTCGCGGTCGCGCTGAAGCGCCAGTTGAATCGCGTCGAGCAGATCCTGATGGCGGAAGGGCTTGGTTAGAAACTCTACCGCGCCCGATTTCATGGCCTTCACCGACATGGGAATGTCACCGTGGCCCGTGATGAAAATGATCGGGATCTTCACACCCGCGTCGGCGAGTTTGCGTTGGACATCCAGCCCGCCGATTTCGGGAAGCCGCACATCCAGGACTAAACAACTGGGACCGCCGGAAGGGTTACGCCGGAAAAAATCCTGTGGCGTCGCAAACGATTCAGCACGCAAACCGACTGTCTTTACCAAGCCTTGTATGGCTGCACGCATACCCGCATCATCATCGATGATGAACACTATCGGTGACGCTGTGCCAGTCACGATTGTGCACTCTCCACAAGGGGTAGTGTGAACTGAAACGTAGCGCCTCGTCCAGGGTTGCCCGTAGCCCACAAACAACCGCCGTGCGCTTCAATGATCGAACGGGTGATGGCTAGCCCCATGCCGATACCCTGTGGCTTTGTCGTAAAGAAAGCTTCAAATATCCTGTCCGCCTTTTCAGGGGGAAGGCCCACACCGGTGTCGCTCACCGAAATCAGGAGTTGCCCATCGCGATCCACCCGCGATCGAATTTCCAGCTCTCCCGCCGTCTCTCGCATAGCTTCGATGGCATTCAGCATGAGATTCATGAAAACCTGCTGCAACTGCACACGATCGGCCATGGCCTTGGGAATGCCGTCGGCGAGTTCAAGGTGGACTGATACCGACCACCGAGCCGCCTCATTGCGAAGCAGAGCGGCCATTTCTCGAATGATTTCACTCACGTCCACGAGCTCAGGTTGAGCCGGAGCACCTTTCTTGTAGAACCATCGCGTGCGGTCAATGATCTCCGCGGCGCGGGTTCCGTCCTTCACTATTCTTGTGGCTGCTTCCCGGGCCTCTTCCAAATCGGGCTGATCACGCGTCAGCCAGAGCAAGCAGGTGTTGGCATTAGTAATCGCGGCGGCAATGGGCTGATTTAGCTCATGGGCCAGGGAGGCCGTCATCTCTCCCATCATGCTCACCCGATTTATATGCGCGAGATCGGCTTCCAGCTGGCGCAAACGCTCGCGCTCCTGATCTGATCGCCTGCGTTCGGTAATGTCGATTGTGATGCCAACGTACTCGCCTGGGGCGCTGGATTGTTTGAGAACCGGATGTCCGATTGCGTGCATATATTTCAGTGGAGCGCCCGGGGCTGCGATTCGATACCGCAAATCCAAATCCCCGGCGGATCGCGTCAAAACCTCGAAGGTCTCGATCACGTGTTTTTGATCTTCGGGATGAACACGCTGGAGGAACTCTGCGAATGACGGTGTACCCTTTTCCGGATCGAAGCCAAACAAACGAGTGTGCTCCGCCGACGAATGGAGTGCCCGCCGGGTGACGACGTTAAGGCCCCAGCTGCCCACATGCGTCAGGCGCTCACCTTCGGCCAAATACGCCTCGCTGCGCCGCAGTGCTTCTTCCGCCCGCCTGCGTTCAATGCCCTGCGCGATAATACCGGCGGCAGACGATAGAGCTTCGAGCGTGCTTTCGGTGAACGGCTTCTGTGAGAACATGCCCATAACGCCCACCAGCCTGCTCTCCAGAACCAGCGGGTAGCCGGCAAAAGAGATCATTTTTTCCCGTCGCGCCCAGTCCTTGTCACTGACGCGGGGATCGTTTTGGGCGTCGTTAGTGAAATGCGGTTTTCTTTCTTGAGCTATCAGACCGATTTTGAGCTGTCCGACGGGGATCCGACTGTGGGGACCATCGAGGTGCTTGTAGATTCCCGCACTTGCTTGCAGCTCCAGTTCGCGGCCGTCGCCGCTGAGTGTCCAGATACGGGCGAATGCAGCATCGAGATGCCGAACCACTGCGCCAGCACAGGTGTGCAGGATTCCTTTCAAATCTTCCTGGTGCGAGAGGGCCATCCCGATTTCTTCTCGGAATGCGCTAAGCCGCGTTCGCTCATCCATCGCCGCACGCAGCGCTATCTCGACCTCCCTCCGTTCAGTGATATCGCTCGCGATCCCGACGAAATTCACCAGTTCTCCGGATTCATTCCCGACAGGGTGACCAATAACCTGCAGATACTTCAGCGTTCCGCCCGGCAGCACAATACGAAGCGCCACGTCGTAGTCAGTCTTTTCCGCGATGGCGCGCTCCAAGGCGGATACATATCGGTCGCGATCCTCAGGGTGAATCCGCTCCAGCCCCTGTCCCCAACTTGGCGGACCCAGCTCCGGATCGAATCCAAAGATGCGATGCCACTCGTCTGATACATAGACGATTTTCCGATCCTGCGCGTTCCACACCCACGTGCCCAGATGCGCCACACGCTGCGCTTCCGCCAGGTAAGCTTCGCTGCTGCGAAGAGCGTCCTGTGTCAGCTTGCGTTCGATGGCGATGCCAGCCAGGTGGGTAATCTGGCGGATCATCTCCTGCTCAGGGTGGTTGGGCCTGCGCGGCTCGCGATAGTACATCGCAAAGGTCGCGATCACTTCGCCTCGTGACGAAAAGACGGGGGTAGACCAGCAGGCGCAGAGGGAGTGAGGGAGAGCCAGTTGACGATAATCCGCCCAGAGCGGATCGGTTGCAATATCCTCCACGATTACCTGCTCGCGCCGGTACGCGGCCGTGCCGCAGGAGCCCGCGGATGGTCCGATCGGGGCGCCGTCAATCGCATCCGTATATTCTTTCGGCAGACTGGGCGATCCGCCATGCCGCAGGCGATCGCCGTCGAGCAGCAAGATCGAAGCGAGCGCCCCGGCGGCGTATTCTTCAACCACCCGGCATAGCGCATTCAGGATCTCAGAAAGAGACTCCCCCTTCGCGACCATTTCAAGAATATGGTTCTCACGCGCGAGCAGCGATTCTGCGCGTTTACGGTCTTCGATTTCGAAACCGCCGCCGTACCGCTTGACGACGTTTCCCTTTTCATCGCGCCACGGAACATTACGCACGAACCACCAGCGATATTGCCCGTCTGCTCGCTTGACCCGGACCTCGCTCTCCATCGTTTGGCCGGTTGCCAGTGCTTCTTTCCATTCGCCAGTGAATCGGTTCCGGTCATCGGGATGAATCGCGGCTTCCCAGTTCCATCCCAGCGTCTGCTCTTCGGACAACCCCGTGTATTTCTTCCACGCTGCATTCACGAATTCAACGGCGCCATCTGCTGAACTTCTCCAGAGATGCGCCGGCGCCGCATTCAGCACGTCGAGCAGTTCCTGTTCGCTCTGGGTCGCTCTTCTCGCTTTGGTGAGTGCGCGCCTGGACACAAAACTTCCGATGATTGCGACGATCAGCGTGCGCGCTCCCATATATCCCTCTCGGTCAAGTGCGGCCGGAGCCGGATTCTCCGAGCTCATGCGGTCCCGGCTCCAGAACGCGCGTTTGCGGACATGATAATCCCTTTTGGATTTAGCTGGATAGCAGCGGATTCAGCGCTCAGTCTGCTTTCCAGCGCCACTTAGGCCCGTCAGCAGAGAGCTTCTGCCATCAGTAACATTCCGGCGATTTTCCGCGGCAATCGCTATGGAATTGCGCTCGCGCGCCCCGCGAGGCTGCTTTCCGACTTGACGTCAGAGACGTCGACACGCAATGGATACCGTCGAGATTCGCCATTTCACAACCCTTTTGAATTCAGGCAAGTCTCCGCGTGGTCAAAGGTCACCCCGAAGTCGGAACGACGCTACGATGCGATTCACCCGCTCCTTTCGGGAGATCTCTGCATCTCACAATCCAAGTTAGTTGTTTTCTGGTTGGTCGACGACAAAGTGCGGGCCAGTGTGGTGAATCGAAAGTTCGTTGCAGAAATCAAACGCCCGAACCGCAGTCCCCTTCGCCAGGATCAGGGCAGGCTTTCGACTCCGTTTGGCGCAAAAACACGCGCCAAACTCCGCTCAGAATGACAGCGTTTTTTGGATGCGAACTTCGGACTCGGGACACTAGAGATAGGGCATCGTTCGTCCATTTGATGGCCGATGAGGCGAATTCGCCGACCGTTCATGCTGCCAACGATGAAAACGCAAACACCCAAGCGATAAGGAGAACCTTCTATGGCACCCGCGGAGAAGCTCAACACTCATCGGAAAGCGCTTCGCATCAATCTCGACCCGACCAGCTACGGGTCCTTCGCTGAAATTGGCGCCGGCCAGGAAGTCGTGCGATGGTTCCTGGTTGTAGGAGGAGCCTCGGGGACAGTTGCTAAATCGATCTCCGCGTATGACAAGGAAGTCAGCGACGATTTGTACGGTGCCGGTGCGCGTTACGTTTCTAAAGAACGTCTCGAAGCCATGCTGGACAGCGAATGGAACCAACTCTTCGACCAATTAAACAAACGTCGTGGAGCAGAGACCAGCTTCTTTTCCTTTGTTGATACCATTTCTGCCCGTAACTACGCCGGAACAAATGAGCCGCACGGTTGGGTTGGTCTGCGCTTCCAATTGCAACCCGGCGGCCAACCCAATGACATCGTTCTCCATGTCAACTTACGGGATCTTTCCAATTCGCTCGAGCAAGAGGCTATCGGTATCTTGGGCGTGAACCTGATCTACTCTGTTTTCTATCAATTGCAGACGAAAGAATCTTTCTTCGGGAATATTGCTGAGGACGTCGAAGAACGCCTTGAAATTGACTTTGCGGAGGTGCGTGGGCCCGCCTTCGAAGGGTGGGACCAGCGCGCGCTTCTGGCCCAACTGGTGCGTGCAGGTCTTGCTGAAGCCGTCTATTTTCCATCCAATCGGTCGCTTGAGCCGCCTATCGAAGTTCTGCACAAAAAAGCTGTCGTTCTCGCTCCAGGATCATTCGAACACGTAGATCCCACTCATGCTTCAATCCATGAACAACTGTTGGCCTCGGGGGTCGAGCAGCTTCGCGGAGAGTTGGATGAAAAAGACCCCGCGCCAATCGGCCTTTTCTGCCTATCCGCAATGCCGCTGATCGACGACGATCCGCCGCCGGGAATCCCGGATCTGCTGCAACGTATCGATGTCCTTCTCGCGCGTGGCAGTGGCGTACTGCTATTCCGTGATCGAGAACTCTACAGCATGACCGCTGTCGTCAACCGCTACACCGAGAAGCATGTCCGTTTCGTCGTGGGTCTATCTCTTCTGGTTCGCGTGTGGGAATACCGCTACAGAAAACTCCCTGGCGGCTTCCTTGAGGCTTTGAATCGCCTCCTCGCGCAAAACGTCCGTATCTATGCTTATCCGATGAGTTCAACAGACCTTGAACAATCCATTCAAAGCATCTCCGCGATTGGCTGGCAGTGGACCGATACCGAGGGATGGGTCTCCGCCCGTCAACTTCGTCCTGCACCGCCGCTCGGCCACCTTTACGACTATATTCTCGCAAGCAACTTCCTGGTTCCGATGCAGATTCCGGTGGAGTCTGGCGGCGGACGTCTTTGGGCTGTCTCCGGAGCGCCCACGGGATAGTTGTCGCTGGATCGTCGGGAGGTGCACCTCAAGTCGGCTTATTGATGTAAACAGCCTTGGTTGAGCCGCTGAATTTCTCAGAGCCAAGTTCGTGTTTCAAGAAGTCTGCAAATGAAGCCTGATGTGCAGCAGCGCCATTAGCAGGTCGAAGCAGACGATGCCAACGAGTGCGCCTGTTAACACGACCAAAGGACTGACGCAGATTCCTATCACCGTGGCGTCGTCGCTGCATGTGGGCCGATGTAACGGATCGCAATCGTTGTCTCGGCGCTTGTGATGTCCGCTTTGTTCGTGGTTCTCATCCATGAGAAAGTTCTCCAAGCCCTCTGAGAATCGCCCCGCCGCGTTCGCATTTTCAAGTGTCCGCATGGAAAGGCAGATATACATCAACGCGTCGGTTAGCCATGTCAGAAAGGTGACGCAAATCCTGAGAATCGTGGCAGCGTCCTCTCCAGTTCTTTCGTCGTTGAACTCTGGATCGAGGTAATGGATTGCCAGCGCAATCTCTGCGTCAGTTTTCTGTTCAGGAATTGCTAACTTGTGATTTTCGTGCATGAGAAGCTCCTCTGAACGAAGCCGCGGTCCGTAGCGCCAGCCTGTTGTTTCTGAGCGGGAATTGCTCCACGCGGTTAATAAGCCGGGTGACTATTGCAAATAGGAGGCTCACGGATATGCCGCACATCAACACGCCGATGACACTTTCCAGTGGGCCAAGTGTTCGCCAGCTCAACGGAAGGATTACATCACTACAGCCAAGGGTCGAATAACTGCTTGCCGAGAAGTAAATCGCCGAGTCCCACGACGGTAAGCAACGCCAGCGATAAAAGCCTGCCCACAGCAGAATCTCCAATCCGTGTAGAACGACAACCGCCATCGTGAATCGCACAACCAACGCGGTGGAACGAAGGCCGCTCATTTCTCGGATATCTCCCGCCAATGCACGTCGTACCCAGGCGATGAGCGCCGCAATTCCGGCCGATTGGAACCACAGCGTGAGGGTTATTAGAGGCAACTCCGCAACAACTCGATGAAATGACATCGGCTCTCCCTCTTGAACGCCCGGCTTATTTCCAGCCGCCGCCCAGCGCTTTATAGAGCTGCACGAGGCCCTGGTACTCGTTGTTTCGTGCCTGCGCCAAGGTGAGTTCGGCACTGAACAGGGATCGCTGGCTGTCAAGGACATCGAGGTAATTCGACGTGCCGCCTCGATAGCGCATGAGCGATACGTTGACCGATTCCTGAAGTCTTTTACTGATTGTTCCTGGCGCTCGCGGACGACGTGGTATTTGTCATAGCCGATCAGGGCGTCAGAGACATCGCCGAAGGCGCGCTGAATCGTCTGCTCGTAGCCGATCAGCGCCTGCCGCTCCTGCGACTTGGCGTAGCGCAGATTGTTGCGCAGATGCACCACCCTCAAAGATCGGCTGCGTCGCGCTTGCTCGCGTAGCTTTCTACTCCGAGGGGCGCCGGGATATTTGTTCCGGCAAATTGGCTGTGTCCCAATGCTCCACCTCCAGAGCCGAGCAGGGAGATTTGCGGAAAGAACATCGCCTTGGCCACGCCGATATTGGCGTTCGCGGCAACCAGGCTCTGCTCCGCCTGACGGATATCGGGCCTGCGCTCGAGCAGTTCAGAAGGCAGGCCGGTGGGCAACTGCGGCGGTAGAGTCTCGCTCCACGTCCAGCCGTCGGGGGTTTCAATGCCAAGCGGCTTTCCGCGAGGAATATTGTCTGGATACTTTCCCAGCAGGATATTGAGCGCGTCTTCCGTCTGTCCGATCTGCCGTTCAAGATCGGGGATCTGCGCATTGGCTGTATCGAGTACTTGTCGTGCCTGAAGCACGTCGAGCGTCGTCGCTACGCCGTGCTGGAGGCGCAGCTGGGTCAGCTTGACTGAGTCTTCCTGGGTTCGCACTGTGTCCTTTGTGATCTGAAGCTGCAGGTCAAGATCGCGAAGCAGGAAGTAATCGCTCGCCACGTCGCTCACAAGCGTAAGGATTACGGTCTGCTGTGCGTCCTGCGTGCCCAGCAGTTGAGCGCGAGCTGCTTCGGTTTCGCGCCGATAGCGGCCGAACAAGTCCAGTTGAAACACAACATCCCCAGCAAGCTGAAAAACATTGGACTTGATGTTCTCGTCGGTCTTTCCGCCGCTGAAGTTCGGGTCGAGCTGAAACCTGCGGAAACTCATTAGAACGAGCAATACCGACCTGTGCTCTTGCGGCAGTGACGCGTTCAACAGCAATCTGCAGATCGTAGTTTTGCTTCAGCGCCGTTCGAATCAGTTCCTGCAATTGAGGATCGTGGAACACTTGCCACCATGGCAGATCGGCGAACGAAGTAGTTTGTGTTTCTGTCTCTTGGGTCGATCGGGGGCGTGGAAAGCAGTTGGCGTCTGCACCCCCGGCCGATGATAGTTGGGTCCAACCGCGCAGCCCGAAAGTGCGAGCGCTGCCAGCAGGATCGGCGCGACTTTTGCGACGAATTTGATTTGCGAATTGTTACGCATCTTGTTGATCCTCCGTCATCGCACTCGAGCTGAGCGGAAGGCGCCATCAAGCGCGCGCGGCCCGCTGCGGACCATCGCTCCACGAGGTAGAAAATTGCCGGGACCGTGAAGATGCCGAGCACACTTGCGGCGGTCATGCCTCCGATCACGGTTGTGCCCATGATCTGGCGTGCAACCGAGCCGGCCCCGGAGGCTGTCCAGAGAGGCACGCAGCCGAGAATGAACGCGAACGAGGTCATCATGATGGGCCGCAGGCGAAGGCGTGCGCCTTCGAGCGCCGCGTCCATCAGCGGTTTGCCCTGTTCGTACTGCTCTTTGGCAAACTCGACGATGAGAATCGCGTTCTTGGCGGCCAAACCAATGAGCATCACCAGGCCGATCTGCGCATAGACATCGTTCTCCATCTGGACCATGTAAGGCGGCACGAAAAGGCCCAGCACGACGCGGCGCAGCCACAGCACGCCAAAAGCACCGAAAACCGCGACGGGTGTGCTCAGCAGTACGCTGAACGGCAGACTCCAGCTTTCATAGAGCGCCGCAAGAATCAGGAAGACGAAGAGAAGCGAGAATCCGAAGATGACCGAGGACGGTACTCCCTCTTCCGCCTTTTTCTCCTGGTAAGACATGCCCAGGTAGTCGAAGCCCATCTCATGAGGCATGGTTTGCTTGAAGACATCTTCGAGAGCCGCTGTTGCCTGATCTGCGCTGTAGCCGGGCGCGGCGCTGGCATTGATCTGCGCGGACCGGTACTCGTTGTAGCGCATAGTGAATTCAGGGCCGGAGCGTGTCTCAAACGATGCGAGAGCGGATAGCGGCACCGTTTCGCCCTGGTTGTTGCGCACGTAGAACTGTCCAAGGTTATCGGTATTCGACCGGTAGGGAGCTTCGGACTCGATGTACACCTGCCAGGTTCGGCCGAACTGGTTGTAATAGTTGACGAACAGGCCGCCCATGTTCGCCTGAATCGTGTTGTAGACATCCGGCAATGCAACGCCTTGTTTCAGCACCTTCTCTTTGTCCACCTGGATGAACTCTTGCGGCACGCTCGGTATGAATGTGGTGAAGATCGTGCCAATCTCAGGGCGCTTGCGAGCGGCTGCCAGGAATTTAGCGAGGTTATTTGCAAGAAATGGGACGTCTCTGCCGGCGCGGTCCTCGAGGACAAACGAAACGCCTCCGGAAGTGCCTACGCCCGGGATCGCCGGCGGCGAGAAGCTGAAGACCGTCCCTGCCGGCAGATTCTTGAGCTCCTGGTTCAAACGTGCCTTGATGGCCTGATATTGTTCTGCCTGGCTTTTGCGCTCATCCCAAGGTTTCAGGCTGACCCAAAAGAAGCCGTTGTAACTGGTCCGGACATAACTGAGCAGGCTGAAACCTACCACGCTGGTGGTGTACTGGACGCCGGGAGTGTCGGCGAGAATCTGTTCCACCTGTCTCGCTGCCGCGCTGGTCCGCTCGAGCGAGGCCGCGTTGGGAAGCTGCATGTTGATGTAGAGATATCCCTGATCTTCATCGGGCAGGAAGCTGGATGGCAGCCGGCTGCCAAAGAAGATTCCGGTCGCGCCGCAAACCAGCAGCAGCACCAGCACCGTTGCACCCTTGCGAAGGAGCACGCCGGACCAGTGGACGTAGCCTCCCGTGGCGCGTTCGAACAGGCGATTGAACCAGTTGAAGAAACGCTGCAAAAGCCCATGGCTCTCTTTCTTTTTGCGCAGCAGGAGGCCGGAGAGCGCCGGGCTGAGCGTAAGTGCGTTGAATGCGGACAGCACAACGGAGATGGCGATGGTCACGGCGAATTGCTGATACAGCCTTCCCGTGATGCCAGGGATGAAAGCGGTCGGCACAAAGACCGACGAGAGAACCAAGGCAATTCCAATCACGGGCCCGGAGAGCTCGTCCATCGCTTTTCGAGCCGCGTCCTTGGGATTCAGGCCCTCTTCGATGTGGCGCTGCACACCTTCGACAACGACGATCGCGTCGTCTACCACCAGGCCGATAGCGAGTACCAGCCCGAACATCGAAAGCGTGTTGATGGAGAAACCGAACAGCGGAAAGAGGACAAAGGTTCCAACCAGGGAGACAGGCACGGCCAGCAATGGAATCAGCGTGGCGCGCCAGTCCTGGAGGAAGAGATAGACCACCAGGATCACCAGCACAATCGCAATCAGGAGTGTCCAGAGAATCTCCTTCATGCCTTCTGTGACCGAGGCTGTCTGGTCGAGCGATATGGCGTAGTCCATGTCCTCAGGGAAGCGCTGCTTCATCTGGGCCATCAGCTTGCGGATGCCCTCGACCGTTTGCACAGCATTGGTCCCGGGCAACTGATACACCGCGATAGCGGCAGCGGGCTTGCCATTCAGGCGACTGATCAGGCTGTAGTCCTGTGTGCCCAGTTCGACGCGGGCCACGTCTTTCACGCGAACGATGCCGCCATTCGGCGCTTCGCGCACGATGACGTTGCCGAACTGTTCCGGTGTCGTCAGACGTCCTTGAGCCAGCACGGCATAGGTGAATTGCTGGTTCCGAGGAGCTGGTTCACCTCCGACCTGACCTGCGGGGTTGACTGTGTTTTGCGCCTGGATCGCGTTGGAAATGTCGGTTACGGTGATGCCGAGCTTCGCCAACTGGTCCGGTTTCACCCACAGCCTCATCGCATACTGGCCTGAGCCGAAGACCTGGGTCTGGCCCACGCCATACAAGCGCGCGACTGGATCGTTGAGGTTGATGTAGGCATAGTTCGCCAGATAGTTTGCATCGTGCGTACCATGCGGCGAATACAAGGCGATCAGCATCAGCGGAGCCGTGGTCGACTTCTTGAGAGTGACTCCGTAGCTGTTCACCGACGGCGGGAGCTGACCGGTTGCCAGTTGCTCGCGCGATTGCGTGAGCAGCAGGTCCGTGTTGGGATCAGTTTTGAGATCGAAATCGACCAGCAACGTCGTTTGCTGGTTGGCGGTCGCGTTCAGGGAATACATGTAGGACATGTTGTCCACGCCGTTGACTTGCTGCTCGATCGGCGTAGCGACCGAATCCTCGAGTGTCTTGGCATCGGCGCCGGGGTAAGTGGCTTGCAACCTGATTTCGGGCGGTGCGATGTTCGGAAACTGCGCTATCGGCAGGGTCGCGATGGTAATTGCGCCGACGATGACCATGAGGATCGCGATGACCATCGCCACGATCGGTCGATTGATGAAGAATTTGGACATGATTCTTTTCCTTTGAGTGTCAGGTCTCGAGAGTCAGCGCTTACTCGACGTCGCTTTTAAATGGCTTGGTTCGCACCGTCATTCCCGGCTTGAGATTCTGCTGGCCTTCGACAATCACGCGGTCGTCCGGCTTCAATCCGCCATCGATGACCCACATTGTGTCTGTGCGCTGTCCTACTTGCACGGGGCGCACGTTGACGCGGTTGTCTTTGTCGACAACAGCAACCAGATAGCTGCCCTGCTGTTCGTTCACGGCAGCCTGTGGAATGAGCAGGGCATTCTGCTGCATCGCGGACGATGGCGCGGACCTTGCCGTATTGCCCGGGGCGTAAGACGTTGCCAGGGTTTGGAAACAAGGCGGCGAGTTGGATGGCGCCGGTGTTCGGGTTCACCTGGCGATCGGCGAAATAGAATTGGCCTTCTCGTGGATAGGTGCTTCCGTCGGCGAGGATGAGCTGCAGCTTCCAGTGATCTTTCTCTGAATCTGAAAACCGCTTTTGCAACGCCAGATATTGCTGTTCGCTGACGGTGAAGTAATCTCTGATCGGATCGAGCGTGGAGACTGTAGTCAGTGAGCCGCTGCTGGTGCTGACTAAGTCACCTACTTGTGCCTGAGCGATACCGACGATTCCGTCGATCGGCGCAACAATGCGGGTGAAACCGAGGTTGATGCTGGCGGTCTCGACTGCGGCTTGGCTGGCCTGAATCTGAGCCTTCGCAGCAGCAATGGCTGCCTGCGCAGCTTGTACCTGGGCCTTATTGGCGAGGTTGGTCTGGTTTGCGTTATCCAAGTCTTGCTTGCTGACCGCATTGGCTTTTGCCAGAGGCTCGTACTTCTCTACGTCGAGCTGGCTCTTGAGCTGGTTCGCTTCCGCTGTCGCGAGCTGCGCCTGATCCAGAATGAGTTGAGCCTGCGCCTGCGCTAGCTGGCCCTTCGTCTGATCGAGGGCCGCCTGGAATGGGCGGGGATCGATCTCAAAGAGGAGTTGCCCCTTGTGGACGAATGATCCTTCCTTATAGTTGCGCGTAAGCAGGTAGCCCGTGACTTGCGCTTTCACGTCGGCATTCACCTGCCCGGTGAGGGTTCCGATCCATTCTCCGTAGACAGGAACGTCTTTCTGCTCAACGGCTGCGACCTCCACCACAGACATCGGCGGAGCCTTCGTCGAGGCCTTGGCTCCCGAGTGAGTAACTACATTCACCAAGATGGCCGCAACCAGGACACCTGATGCCCATGCCACGTGTTTTAATTTCAGAACGGAATTGATTCTCATTTACTTTTCTCCTGTTGCGGATATTCGCCTGGGGCGAGGCTTTTTCGCCGGCGACTGCGGCTTGCCGCCTTCGCACGGCTGCTGGGAACTGAGTTCGTCGATAAGCGCGGTCATCCACACGCCTTCAACGATGAGACAGGCACCCGCTCTCTGGATGGCCGCGAGAAGATCGCGTCCGGCGTCATCAATTCCTGTCAGCTGTCTCAAATCGATTTGGATTTTTTGCCGCGGACGCAGCGAAGCGTGCCATGCGTGTTCTGTTTCGGAGACCCATGGGCCCTCGAGTCTGCCCGCGAGTTCCAGCCTGCATACCTTGCTATCTTCGTAAATCGTGATGCGTAACATAATGTCGCAATGGTGTATGGCACGAGGCGTGCCATACGCGAGATTTGTTAAATGGCAGCAGTCAAAGGAATTACGCGAGCGGGCAATCTGTAGCGTGCCAGCAAAGTGTGATCATGCTGCCAGGAAACGGGCAGATGGCCACTTTCTGTTACGAATTCGCGCGAATCCATTGGCACGGCTCTGCAATCGAACTCAGCAGGTGACCTGGGTATGCGGGAGTCGGTTGCAGCAGATGCCCCATGTGAGGCGATGTCGACCGATGGGCTCGCCATTCGATACGAAGCGTTCATCCGCTTCGCGGAACTCATCCGATCCCATCTGGGAGAGAAGGATCTGTTTCCTACCCTGGCTAGCGATCTCCATGAAGCAGTTCCTTTCGATGGACCGAGCCAGTTCGATCCCACAGCGAATTGGGTTTCGTGGCACTTCGTCGAACTGTATAGCAAGGAGGCCGAGTTACGCGCTGTAACGGATATTCCGAAGGAGGAAACTATTGCGTGGTGGGGCTATCGGAATCAGCAACCGGTAGTGATGCGGTTCGTCGTTCGGGAGACTCGCTTCCCGCTGGCCATCGAATCGCGGAACGATCTTCCTCGATGAAGTCGGAGAAATTCCTCTTGAGCTTCAACCGAAACTCTTGCGTGTTCTGCAGGAGCGCGAGTTCGAGCGCTTAGGCAGTACGCGTACGCTTCGGACAGATGCACGCCTGATTGCGGCGACGAATCGCGATCTGAAAGCAATGGTGGAGGAACAGAAATTCCGATCCGATTTTTATTACCGGCTGAATGTTTTTCCGATAAGAGTACCTGCGCTGCGCGAAAGCAAGGAGGATATTCCCATGCTGGTGCGACACTTCATTCAGGAATTCAGCCGCCGGAACAATCGTGTGATCGACACAATTCCCTCTGAAACCATGCGGGCGTTGATCCGTTATCACTGGCCAGGCAATATTCGAGAGCTTCAAAATGTGATCGAGCGAGGGGTGATTATTTCACAGAGCCCCGTGTTGAATGTGGCTCTCGCCGAACTCACCCCTGATATGATTTCGACTCCAGCTCTTGCTGCCACAAGCCCCCAATTGGTCTCCCATAACAGCCTTCAGGAGGTGCTCGAACGCACAGAGCGGAGTCAGATTTTGCGCGCACTGAAAGAGGCGAACGGAGTGGTGGCGGGGCCGAACGGAGCGGCAGCTCGTTTGGGGTTGAAGCGTTCGACGCTCCAGCTCAGGATGCAGAAGCTCGGGATCCGGCTCTCGCGAAATGCCGTTCACGACCTGAAGCAAACAGCGTAAATGAGCAGGGCTGGCAGAACATAGGTTCGGTGCTGGGCGGCACACTCCCTGAAAATCTACGCGTTTGAGAAGCTGCACAATGCATCTCCGGCAGCGTCTCATGAATTGACCTGTCGCGGCTCATTTCGAGCCACTGTGAAAATCTAGATTAGGGTGAAGAAACCAGGGGCATTTTCGGCTTGAGTGCCCGCGACTGAGAAGATGCCTGCGGCTTCCCCCCTTTGTGCAAAAGTGCACACAGGATGGGGCACGGAGTTCTGTTAGCACTTGATTCGGAAGTACCCTAGGGCTTCGTCCGGTCCGGTTGAACCGACGCAATTCTGTTGCCTTCAATGAAACGTCCCATCCGATAACTGAGGGCGGAAGGTCTGGCCGCCTGCTGGTCGCGGTACTGCCCCGCGATCTGGACGAACGATCCGTCCCCCGACACCTCCGCGTCGATCAGCGATGTCGCCTGCTCCCATACTTGCGGGTCGTTCTCGATTTCATGGTGGGGCTTGTTGAAGGTGCGAACGAACCAATTATAGTTACCGCAATTAAGAGGCGACCGATCATACTCCATTCGAATATTCCCGAGAATCTTCGTCGTCGTAGGGTCCACGGCCATGATCGTCGGCCGCCCGCGAAGCGCGCCTTCCGATTGATAAAGATTAATTGCGCTTGCGACGTTCCGGGGGATCGAAGTGGGTCTTTGACCTGGTTTTGAAATAATGTCCAACTGGATTGTCAGAAGTACAGGAATCTCAAGCCATCCTAACTCCCTTGCGAAGGCAACCGTCTCCGAAGCCCCCCAACTGTGCCCATAGATAATGATTCTCGCGTTCTTCCTCTCTTCGTCTGATAACGTGCCGTTGCGATTGGTATCGAGAAGTCGCAGCGCGTACAACAGAGCATCTCGCGCATCATGATTTGAAAACACTCTCACATGAAACGCTCCGCCATAACGCTCACGGAGATAGGAGGCAAACAGTATCTCAGGATGCCGCAAATCGTCCGGCTTAACAAATCCTCCAACAAAACCGATGACGATCACCTGAGTCGACGTGGAGGATACAGTGTCAACCGGCGCTTGTTGGCAGATGGGTCTCAAGGCTTGCGACGCGGCCGGATTGATTGTGGTGTCGTCGCAAACGGAGCCGGCAGCAGCTTTGCGTTCTGAAGTTTGCCGGTAGGTAGTCGTGGAAGTTTGAGGATCGGCGGTCCACGACGCGGTGCAAATTGCCGCAGCCAGGAGCAACTTCATCCGAATCTGGAACTCGGATCGCATTACGTCAGCGACTCGCCTATTCAGTTCGTTCCTCCAGCCTTTATAGTCTCACGGATTCCTTTCTACCCTCACGGACCAAAGATCCCGTTTTTACATTTCAGGTTTCGTGTAGCGTGCAAGGATCCGTTGACCATTGGTGGGCATTGTTGCCAGGATGACGTACGCGACGAGGAAGTTGCACGAATTTTGCGAAGCCGATTCCTGCGTTTAAATTGAAATTTCTGCATCAGAGGCGCGCCAGGCTTCATCTCAACGGCAGGTGGTTCAGGAGCGTCGCGGCGCAACCGATCGAGCGGCGCTGCAACAAACGAAATCACTTGATGACAGAGACGGAATGCCACCGATCTGACGTCGGAATTGGTACCTCGATGGAGGAGTAATCGATTTATCATGCGTATCGCAGGATTGCTCGCCACATTGTTCGTCTTCGCTGGATTCCACGCAAATGGATTAGGGCAGCAACTGCCAGCACCTGATCCACAACCTGCACATATTGCTGGCACCGTCACAGACACGAACGGCGACGTCATTCCGGAGGCAACGGTGGTTGCGGTGACCCCGACGCAAACGGCTCACTCTGCGATAGCGAACGACGACGGGTTCTTCGACATCGGCAACCTTACACCTGGAACGGCATATGAAGTCACCGTCAGCGCAAAGGGTTTCGCAAAGTGGAAGTCCCAGGAGGTTTTGCTTTCGCCTGGGCAATTCAACATTCTCAACGGGATCAAGCTACCGATTTTAGTGGAAGCAGCCTCCGTCACCGTCCTGGCCTCGAGCGAACAGTTGGCGACGGAGCAAGTCAAGATCGAGGAACAACAACGTGTTCTCGGTTTTATTCCCAACTTTTATGTGAGCTACGACAAGAATGCCGCGCCACTTACGGCGAAGCTCAAATTTGAACTGGCTCTCAAGGTCTCCGTCGATCCCGTTACATTGGCAGGAACGAGTTTTCTTGCCGCGACGGACCAAGCGGCCCGCTACCCCAACTATGTGGAGGGGTGGAAGGGATATGGGCAACGTTTCGGCTCGGTCTACACCGACGACTTGACGGACATCATGGTAGGCGGGGCCATCTTGCCGTCAATCCTTCATCAGGATCCTCGTTATTTCTACCAGGGTACAGGAACAACGAAGTCCCGCTGGCTCCATGCTCTTTCGAGCCCCCTGATCTGCAAGGGAGACAACGGACGGTGGCAGCCGAACTATTCAAGCCTCGGCGGATATCTCGCCTCGGGAGCTCTCGCCAATGCTTACTATCCAGAATCGAATCGCGGTTTCGGGCTCGTAATGCACACCTTCGGAATCGATTTCAGTGCGAACATCGCGAATGGAGTGCTCCAGGAGTTCATCCTGCGAAAGCTGACTCCGAGTGCCAAAGACCACAACTGATCATCAGCGAAGAGACGATCAGATCAAGATCAGCCCAAGTCGATATCCGCGGCTTACCGCTTCAGTTCGCGTTGTTGCGCCAAGCTTGCTCAGGATTGAACTGACATGAAACTTGGCTGTGTGTTCGGATATCCGAAGTTGCGCGGCGATCTGCTTGTTTCCAGCTCCCCCCGCGAGCAAAGCAAGAACCTCAGTTTCTCGTGTGGTCAGCGGATCATTCAAGTATTCGAAATCCTGTTCAGCGCCTTCTGAAGGAACCGGCAGCAGCAGTCGCAGGGAATCAGGAGAGAAGGCAATCAGGCCCTTGCTTACGGCCTCGAGGGCGCCGGTAATCTCACTGGCTGAGGAGTCGCGCGACAGAATTGCCCGCACTCCCGACTGCACGAGGCGCACGGTTTCGGCTCGCGTCAAGTCTTCGGCAAGCAGGACGATTCGGCCTGAGCGGTGTTGTTTGAACGAGCCTGAAAGGAATTCGTCAACATCTCCCTCCAGGCCATCGAAGAGAATCACGTCCTCCTGAAGACTGGTCAATTCCGGTTCTGTGTTGGCAGAATGACGCGGGTTGCTAACGATCGTAAAGCGAGGATCGGCAGAGACGGCTGCTTCAAGACCGGCCAGGGTGAAGGGCGACCGGGCCCAGATGAGCACGTGAATCACGCAGCCTCCGAGAGGTGAAACCTGCTCAAGAACTGCTCAACTGCGTCGCTTGTGATGGCGCAGCCCAGCGGACCAACAATCATGCTGTTGATGCCGATGACCGCGCCGCTCGTGTCAGCCAGAGGACCACCGGAATAACCAGGGGCGAGCCTGATATCCGCGAAAAGCCGGGATGACTTGCCAACAGGGCAATGCACAATTCCGGTGGTTACCGATGCTTGCCCGTCGAAAGGATTTCCAAGCGCGAGAACCATCTCGCCTGCGCGAAGTTTGGAAGCACTTCGGATTTCAGCGATGCGGCCAAATGGAGATGAGACAGCCAGCGCAGCAAGGTCGAGTTCGCCATCTCGTGCTACAAGCCATCCCTGCGCGCTCATTCCGGCTGCGAACTCCACATCGTGAACTTGCGAATCCGCAACATGGGCATTGGTCACGATCAGACCGGGCCGCCATACGGTGCCGGACCCATGGCGTCCCTTCGACCCGCTGACCTTGACGGTTATCTCGCGCATACCCGCGGCGACCCTGCTGACTGCTTCACCTAGAGTGATGCCCACCTGGCCGTTTCGATTCATGGCGACACCCTTTTTAGCTTGCAGGTTTTTCGCGAACGGTAACGGCAACCTTGAGTAATTGCCCTCCCCTGACAACACCGAGGGACACCGATTTGCCGACGTTTTCAGCGTCAAGAATCGATTGCAGACTGGCGCCGGATTGGAGAGCTTTTCCATCGATGTCCACGATCACGTCTCCCAGCATCAGTCCTGCCTCGGTCGCCGCGCTGCCGGGAGCGACGGCGATAATCAGCAGCCCACGGCCGCCACTGATTCCAAGCTTCTGCCAGGCATCCTCTGGAAAAGCGACGGGCTGCAGCCCGATGCCGATGTACCCGCGTACGGTGCGTCCGTACTTAAGAAGCTGGTCTACGATGCGGTTCACTGTGGCTGCAGGAACAACTGCCGCTGAGCGGCCTGGACCAGAAGTGGCAATGCCCAGGACTTCGCACCTTGCGTTGATGATCGGGCCGCCTGAGAATCCGGGAAACGGGTTGAGATCGAGTCGGAACCAACGGTCCATGCGCCCCCCTGACGACGTTCGCCAAGGGCCGCCGATCGCGCTGATGAGGCCGTAGGTTGCCGCGACGCCCTCAGTGCCTCGCCTGCCGACGGAGAGGACAATCTCTCCGGGGCGCGCACTTGAGTCGTCTGCCAGTGCGGCTGCCGGGATGTCGGTGGGCAGTTTCAGAAGGGCTATATCTGTGCCGGGATCGCGAGCGGTGACCGAAGCCTTCATCTCTTTACCGGAAGGAAGGATAACAGTCACTTCTTCCAGTCCATGGATGGTGTGATCGACGGCGACTGCAATTCCTTCGCGCCAGACGGTTCCGCTGACTCCGGCACGACCACCTTCCAGGACGGAGACGACGGACTGTCCTGCTTTTTCGACTGTATTTGCGAGTTGCTGAGAGAATTCAACGAGAGTACCCGGCATGTTTTTGCTCCTTCGGCTAAGCGCCTACGCCACTACCATGCGCTCTTCTCGCTCACGCGCGCATCAGCCATCCGGGCATTTCGCGCCCGCCCAATCGGGTAGGATCGTCTGGGGCTAAACATAGAATTCAAGGTGTGGAAACCTGTGCGACAGCTCATCTTCGACATTTCGATCCATTGCACCGGCCGCCTGCTTCTGGCGCGGGACCTGGCTCTTGGCCGGGTCAAGCTGAATTGGGGCATCGAGCCGTCGAAGCTCGGAGCTACCCGGCTTGCAATTCGAAGCGGCAAGAATCTTCTGGATGCGGTACTGGTAAAGCCTGTGTCGCAACCGGCACGCGCAAGTGTGCTGATCTGCCACGGCATTGGCGAAACCGTTCAACACTGGTTTGCCGTCCAGGAAATGCTGGCGGCTACAGGTGTCGCCTCACTGGTCTTCGATTACTCCGGGTACGGCCGCAGTTCGGGCGTCTTTCATGCGCGGCAAAGCGAGCGGGATTCCGCGGCGGCGTTCCTGTATTTACAGCGGGAAATCGCGCCTTTGCCGGTGTCCCTTCTCGGCTTCTCGCTGGGCAGTGGGATCGCCACTGCTCTGCTTCCCACCGTGCCCGCCAATGCGCTGCTGCTCTGCGCGTCCTTTACCTCTTTGCGCCAGGCTGCGCGCAGCGTGGGCGTTCCCGGGTTCCTGGGCGGGACGGTGCCGCCCATCTGGCGCGCTGAAGATGTCTTGCGGTCCTGCAAAGTTCCCGTGCTCATCGTGCATGGTGAAAAGGACCGCCTCTTTCCAGTTGCGATGGCGACCCGGTCGAGTGAGCATTGCGGGGCAGGGTCGCAGGTCATCATCGTCCCTAATCTCGCGCACAACGAGCCATTCTATCGGCCTCGCATTTCTTATTGGGGTCCGATTTCTTCGTACCTGCTTTCGATGGCGGAGGCCGCGGGCGCCGAATCGATCTAAAAGCTGTCTCATAGATGGTCTAGCACTGCGAAAGACCTCACTCAGGGGCTAAAGCCCGGTGATTTATGCGACGTTTGCGGCACGACTAAAGTCGTGCCCTGTTACGAAGCATCAGTCTTTCTGCGCATCGGTCGCGGCCTTTTATAAAGCCATTTGTGAGACCGATTCCAGCGGTAGTCTTTAGACTCCGGCTTCCTGGGCCAGGGACGAGGCCAGCAGGCGCACTCCGCGAAGATCGGTCTTGCCGGTGCCCAGCATCGGCAGTTTCTCGGCATGAAAGAAGAGATTCGCCTTTGGCTTCCAGAGAGCAGGCAGGTCGCATCGAGACAACTTCTCCAGAACCGGAGTGAGCGTTTCACCCGAAAGAGTCGTGATCACGGCAATGCGCTCACCTTTCTTTTCGTCGGGCAAGGATGTCACGGCGAAGACCTGCTCAGTGGAACCCGCGAGGTCGTGCAGCTTCTCTTCGATGCGGATGTGAGGAACCATTTCGCCGCCAATTTTGCTGAAGCGCGAAAGGCGATCTGTGATGGTGACAAAGCCGTCTTCATCCAACAATGCAACATCGCCCGTTGTGTACCATCCGTTGTTGAGCACCTCCGCCGTCTTTTCCGGTTTGCCGAGATATCCTTTCATCACGTTGGGGCCCTTCACGAGCAGCATTCCAGCATTTCCCAACGGAAGCGGTTCACCGGTATCGATATCGACCACCTTCACTGTCACTCCGGGCAGCGGATGGCCGATCTTGCCGCGCTTTGCGGCAACCTGACGAAATCCCGGCGCGCGGAAGTCGCGTCCGTTGACGGTGACTACGGGGGAACACTCGGTGCAGCCGTAACCTTCAAGAGCACGGATGCCGAAGGTATCTTCGAACGCCTGCGCAAGGCGCTCGGGCAGTTTCTCAGCGCCCACCAGCACATATTGCAGCGATCCGAAGCTTTCTGGCGGGCATCGACGCATGTAGGCCTGCAGGAAGGTGGGCGTAGCCACCATGAATGTGACTCTGTATCTCTTCACCAGCTCACCGACTACCTGGGCGTCGAGCGGATTGGGGTGATACACAACGCCTACGCCGTTTACGGCGGGCAGCCACAGAGCAGCCATGAATCCAAAGGAATGGAAAAACGGCAGGATGCCGAGTATCTTGTCGCGCCGCCCGAGCATGAATACCTGTGACACCTGCTGGATGTTGGACACAATATTGAAATGGGTGAGCATGACACCCTTGGGATCACCGGTGCTGCCGCTGGAGAAGATGATCGTAGCCAGCGCATCAACCGCAGATTTGCCTTTCGCATCTGTAACGATTTCGGGATGAGAGGTTGCGGGGACGCCGCCCAATGCTTTCCTCAACAAGGCGCCGGGTGTGAGCCATGCGAGAGCGAGAGCTGCAAGCTTTTCGCCAATCCGCGGAGCGCTCAAGGTATCTTCAAGAAACAGCGTTCGCCTCGGAATGACGAGGGTGGGAAAGCGCTCGACAAAAGCCTTCGACGTGATGACCACGTCAAGATTGCACTGGCTGGCACAGGCGGCGATGATTTCGCTGGAGGATGTGTAGTTGAGGTTCACGGGCACACGGCCCAACAGCATCAGCGCATAGTTGGTGAGCGCTCCACCCACGGACGGCGGCAAGAGCATACCGACCAGGGGTTCGCGGCCGATCTGGCCTCTGAGCCTGCGGGCAATGAACATGGTCTTGACCAGGGCCGAGCCGAACGAGACTTTTGGATACTTGCCGTCGGCCATCATAAACCGGAAAGGATGGAGTCTCGCGGAGCGCACAAAGGCGCGATCAAGAGTCTTCATTCCCTGCCTGCGCCGCTCGAATGCCGTGGCTTGCAGTTCCTGTACTTCGCTTCTGACTTCAATGGCTGTGGACGTGGAGGCCATGTGCTTACCGAAAGTCACAGTAACCGGATAAGGTATATGGCGAGGCCTCTTCCATAGGAACCGCCCGCGCTCGAAACTGAAGATGCTGCCCCAGATTCCGTCAAGATTGACGGGAATGATGGGAACATCGATGTCTTTCATGATGCGCTCAAGCCCGCGCCGGAAAGGCAGTAACTGGCCGGTGCGCGTGATTTGCCCCTCAGCAAAAATGCAGACAATCTCATCCTGGCGCAGCGCCTCACTGGCTGTATGCAACGACCGGATCATGTCCCGCGGACGCTGTTCGTCCGAGATCGGAATCGCCTTCATCATCCGGGCGAAGGGCTTCACGATCGGGTTGTCATAAATGCCCTGGTACATGAGGAAACGGATTGGCCTGTCGGTCGAGGCGATCAGTAGCGCGGCGTCAACGAACGACATGTGATTGCAGACGAGCAATGCGCCGGTCTTGTCAGGGAAGTTTTCGCGGCCAATCACCTTGACCCGATAGACAGTGTGCGTAATGAGGAACAGCAGCAGGCGGCCAAACCATTCCGGCAACAGCATCAACACGTAGACTGTGCCGGCACCGGTGATGACGGATGCGGCCAGGATCACTCCGCGCGGATCAAGATGGATGAAGGTTGTAAAGATGAAGTACACGCCTGCGGAGAGCGCGATGCCCGCAAAGGAAAGCAGGTTTGACGCAGCGATGATGCCGCCCTTGTCCTTCTCCGGAGGGCGATGCTGGATCAGAGCATTCACCGGCACCGCATAGAACCCGGCCCAGAAGCCGAGAGATCCGAGAAGCAGCGCAGAGCCCAGCAGGCCATGATTGGTTGAGCCCAACAGCAAGCCGGTGCAGGTCATGCCGATAGAACCAAGGGGAATGAGGCCATACTCGATTTTGTTGCCGCTCATCCACCCGGCAACCATGCTGCCGATGCCGATGCCCACGGCAAGCGTGGCATTCAAGTAGCCGGTCTTGGCCTGGCCGATGTGCAGCACGCCGGGACCATAGACGACGATGGTCGAAAACAGCAGCGAGCCCAGGAACCAGAAATAGGTGTTGCCGATAACCGCCAGAAAGAGGGCGCGATCCCGGCGCATGAAGCTGATCTGCTGCCGGAGGTCGCCGAGAAAATTAACCTTGAATCTCTTGTTCGGAGATGCAGCGGGTACCTTGTCGATGCTGAAGCTCGTCAACAGGCCAATGAACGAGAGGGCCAAGAGGACGTAGCCCGCGTAGACCTCGCGCCCATGAAGCTTCTCAGCCATGGTGGCCCCGGTGACTGTGCCCAGAATGATGGCGAGGAAGGTGCCTAACTCGATCACGCCGTTTCCCCAGGACAGGCGTTTTGCGGGAAGGAGCTCTGGGAGCAAGCCATATTTGGATGGCCCGAAGAGCGCCGCCTGGGTAGCGACCAGAGTCAGGGCAGCAAGAGAGAGCGGCAGGATGTGGGTTGCCAGGCCGACGGTGGCCAGCACCATGGAAACCACTTCCATCCACTTTGTCCAAATCGTGATCTGGCGCTTGCTGTAGCGGTCGGCCAGCCATCCGCCGAGCATGCTGAAGAGCAGGAATGGTACCGAGAAGATCACCGTGACCACGGAAACGAACGTCTCTCGCTCGTTCCTGGCCAAGCCCATGCCCACGATGATGGAGAGCAGGAGGTTGCGCAGGATGTTATCGCTGAAGGCGCCTTGAAATTGGGTCGCAATCAGCGACCAGAAGCCGCGGGTCTGCGCGGGTTTTTCAAGCGGCTGCGACGATTCGGCGCCGCTCATTGCACTTTGATTGCCTGAATTCACCATGTCTCAAACCCCTCTCTCGGATTACCGTACGAGGGTGAGCATACGGGTGAATCTGATCGTGGATTGGACGCCTAATACAGTTTCGTGAGTGTCATAAAGCGGAAGAAGTATCGGGGTAGCGGCTGAGTTCGGCTCGCATCGAGTCCGCGAGCAGGCGAAATACAATCGCTTTCGCGTGCTTCGGGAATGCAGGCAGCGAAGCGGTATGGGCATCACAAATGATGGCGGTAGCCATTTCCAATCCGCGATTCCACCGGGGCTTGCGAACATCGCGATAGACGATGGTCTCCGGATCCAAACCTGCCGCGATCAGCATGGTGCGAGCGGTGGTGATGAACTCCGGCCACGCCGATGCGACCCCGATGAGCTTTCCGGTCAAACTCGGAAGCCATGGGCCAAGCCACGCGTTCGCCGAACGGATCTGCAGCGTTACCAGTTCGACTCCGGCCGGCAAGACTGACCGGGTTACCTTCACCTTGCTGGGACGGCACAAGGGAATCGCGGCCGCGAGTATCTGCGGGTGGACACAATCTCCCAGCGCCACACCTTCCACCGGGCAGGTGGTCATCCCTTGAATCTCAGTGAGCAAGATCTGCCGTAACTCCGGGTCTGACTCAATGAGCAATAAGTGATCGGGCGGAGGGGCGATCAGCCAGTCGGCGACTCGGGCACGAATGGCCGGCGCCGGCAAGCTCAGTTCGCGAACAGCGCGGAAGAAGCCGGCGATGTGCTGATCGAGAATCTGCTCAGGGGTGGTCGGCGGCTCGGCATTGGCGCGCACATAGACACCGCTGCCGTGGCGCCGCTCAGTCCAGCCTTCCCTTTCCAATTGCCGGTAGCCGGCGCTGACGGTATTGGGATTGATCGCAAAACGGCGGGCCAATTCGCGCGTGCTCGGAAGCCGGTCACCCGAACGCAAGTCGCCGCTCAGAATCGCGAGGACAACCTGGGTGACCAACTGGCGATAGATGGGGACTTCACTGCTGGGAGCGAACCAGAGCCGCATGAATATCCTCAGGACAACTTTGCCATCTCAGCTTAAGGCAACCGGGTGCGGACAGATAGCCTCTCTTTCTGATTGTCTCTTCCGGAACCGTCGAAGAACCAAACGCCGTAAGGGCCTCTTGCAGGAGGTGAGCTAGTTTTAGTGCAATCGATTGCAGACAAATAGGCGATGGAAAAGCTTTTCACGAATTGCTGTTTCCGGACGTCGACAGCCCTACATCGCTAACGGCTGGTGTGGCACTCCAGCAGTTAGAGCGTTTTCGGTTCGAATGCTTACGGTTGAAAGAGATGTCTGTGGCTTCCCACCCATTGTGCAGAGAGCGCCCAATGGATGGGGCACAGAGTTCCAGGGCGCAAAACGCTACTGTGCCTTCGGTTATTCAGCTTTGACTGGGAACGAAGTTGATGAGGGTGTTTCCGCTGGCTCGGCGGAGAGCAGGATGCCAGTTGAAAATTGGAGCGTTAATCACAACCGATCAACCGTTTGACTTGCAATCGGTTGCATGTTAGCGTCTCAGCCATACGCTTTGCGGCCCGGAATAGTGAGGCGCGAAGGCGAATTTTCCCGGCTTCTTCACTGGAAGTCCGCACCACTCGCAACGAAGCAAAGGAGGAACATGATTTCCAGGCGCAGTTTTATCGACGGTCTGGCTTGCACTGCAGCAGGAGCCGCGCTTAGCGCATCGGCAAAGAGTTACGCACAGATCCTGGGATCTAACGAGCGAGTGAATTTCGCCGTGATTGGCACCAACTCGCGGGGGCTCGCCCACCTCGCAGGTCTGAAAGCGAACGCTTCGACTTCTCAGATCACGCATCTCTGCGACGTTGATTCGCGGAATCTAAGCCGGTATGCGGGCAAGGCGCAGGAAGTGCTCGGCTATGCTCCGGCGACAGCGAGCGACTTTCGCAAGGTCCTCGAGTCGAAGGATGTGGATGTAATTACGATCGCCACGCCCGACCACTGGCACGCACCGATGGCGATGCTGGGTCTGCAGGCGGGGAAACATGTGTACGTGGAAAAGCCCTCGAGCCATAATCCCCGCGAGGGCGAGCTGCTGGTGCAAGCCCAGAAGAAGTATGGCAAGCTTGTGCAGGTCGGCAACCAGCACCGCTCTTCTGCACATGAAGGCCGCATCATTCAGCAGATCCATGAGGGCCGAATCGGCAGGGCCTATTTCGGAAAGGCCTGGTACGGGAATACGCGACCCTCGATGGGAATTGGCAAGGTGGTCCCGGTTCCTGCTGAGCTGAACTGGGATCTGTGGCAGGGCCCGGCGCCGCGCTCAGAATATAAGGACAATATTCATCCATACAATTGGCACTGGCTACGCCGCTATGGAACCGGCGAAGCTCTCAACAACGGGACGCATGAAGTGGACCTGTGCCGTTGGGCGCTTGGCGCCGGGTTCCCGGATCGAGTCGCTGCCCAGGGCGGACGTTATCAGTTCAGGGACGACTGGCAGTTCTATGACACGCTCGTCATTTCGCTGACCTACCCCGATAAGATGATCAGCTGGGAAGGAAAGTGCTGTTCGGAGATGAAGTATTTCGGGCGCGATCGCGGAGTGCTGATCCAGGGCACGGAAGGGTCAGTGATCATGGCGGTCGACGGCTACGAAGTCTACGACCTGAAAGGCAAGCCCACCGATGAGTTCAAAGCCGGACGGGCGGCCGCCAGTAGCGATCTTCGCGGCCAGGACGAAATGACCAATGCGCATTTCGCCAATCTTATCGCCGGAATCAAGAGCGGTGAAGCATTGCATTCGCCGATCGCGGAGATCAACGTCAGCATCACTTCGCTGCAACTCGCCAACATTGCCTGGATTTTGAACCGGGAATTGAAGCTCGATGCCAGCAATGGTCATGTGGAAAATGATGCGGACGCTATGAAACTGTGGTCGCGCGAATATGAAAGGGGCTGGGAACCGAAGGTATAGCTATCCGGGCACGAACTCAGTGGCGGATTCTATGTGTGTGCAGGCGAGGAACGGCGGTTTGCTTTAAAGGGTGCGGGCTTGTCCTTGTTCGCGCTGTGCAATTTCTTCTTCGGCGCCGGCGCTGTGGTGCCCCTTATCACCAGGCGGGTATCGAGCAAGCAGCGAACGTCGGCTCGTTGACCTGTCTGCAAAATACGCACCAGCAGGTCAGCCGCCATGCGGCCGGCCTCATCACAGCGCGCGGAGACACTGGTGAGCGCCGGGTGCGTTGAAGCACCCAGAACGTCGTCGCATCCGATGACGCTGAAGTCACGAGGCACGATCACACCGTGTTCCGCGAGTCCGGCAAGCAAGCCATGGGCCACATAATCGTCGAACGTGATCGCTGCCGTGGCATCCAGTTCAACAATGGCGCCGGCCACCTGCTTGCCGGCATCGAACGTGGGTCGGCTTGCCGGAATCGATTTGATCTTCACCTTATTACGTGCAGAAGCACGCTCGACGGCGAGGCGCCGCTGTTGATCGGACCACGATGCGGCGGGCCCGCTGACATAGACCAGGCTGCGATGATGCAGACTGGCCAGATGTTCGACTGCCGCATCGATGCCTGCAACGGTGTCAATCAGCACGCGCGGCAGTCCTGGCGTGTCGTGGTTGATGAGGACCACGGGCAGTCGTCGCGATAGCTCGAGAATCTTCTTGCCTGGCATTCTCGATGACGCGAGGATGAACCCTTCGACCTGCATCAGCAGCTTGGTGACAAGCCGCTGTTCCCTCTCTGCGTCTTCGTCGGAATCGGCAAGAAATACGCTGAATCCAGCGGCATCGGCAGTGGCCTGCGCGGCCTTGAGCAATGGGGGAAAGAAAGGGTTCGCCACATCGGGCAACACAATCGCGATATTGCCCTGACGGCCTGTGCTGAGAGCGCGCGCCATGGGGTTGGGCACATATCCGAGGCGGGTAGCAATGGAGCGGATCTGACTGACCGTTTCATCCCTCAGCATCCCAGGGCGACTGAAGGCGCGCGACACGGTTGCCGTGGAAACGCGCGCCGCCTTTGCAATATCGCTGATCGTGGGTGCTGAAGGAATCTTGCCTGATGTCATAGTCTTGAGATGACCGGTAAATCCGTTGTGAAATAGTAGCATCTTCCCAAAACAAGGAAGCGGGCGCCTCTACCCTCGCGCCGGAGCCCCTGAGCGGATGGGTTTTCAACGATGTGACTTAGCGATACGAGTTATCGATCAGACGCTGAAGAAAGACCTTCGAAGCGAGAATATCTTCCTGCTGCTTCGGCCCTTCAATCTCCCTTTCGATGGTGACTGGTGAGGTATAGTTCACTTGCCTGAGCCGGCGGAAGAGCGTCGGAAAATCGACCCTGCCCTGACCGATCGCGACCTCATCGCCCAATTTGTGCGGGTCGGTTGGAAACAGGCCGTCTTTCGCATGCATTCCGCGCACCAGGTGACCGAACACATCCATCGCATCCACCGGGTTTCCCTTGCCGTACAGGATCAGGTTGGCGGTATCGAGGTTCACGAAAACATTCCCGGTGCCAACATCCTGGATCATGCGCAGCATTGTAATCGGAGTTTCTTCGCCGGTTTCGCAGAGAAGCATGCGGCCTTGCTCACGACAGTGTTCCGCAACTTCTTTTATGGCACTAATGGCTCCGGGATAGATTGGATCATTCGGGTCTTCAGGGATGAACCCGAGATGAGTGTGGATCGCGGGTATATCGCATGCGCGCGCAAAATCCGCGGCAAGCTTAAGCGCATCCACGCGGGCACGACGAGTCTCCGGGGGAATCACGCCGATGGTAAGCGGGCCCTGGTAGAAATCGAAGATTCGACGCCCAGGATTGTGCTCGCTGACCGCTGATACCTCCACTTCATACTTTTTCAACGCGTCGAGCAGCGGAGTGACCTGCTGCAAGTTCAGGTGTTCGAAAAAGATTTGGCAGGTCGGGAATCCGAGCTCGTGCACGCGCTTGATGGTTGCGTCAGCCGAGCCGCCGGGCATCACCGTAGCGACCGTACCCAGACGCGGCGCACGCAAAGAGGATCCCTCACCATGTTGCGGCATCGCCTGCGACGACTGAGCTGCAACGGCAAAACATGCAGACCCGGCCAACTGCACAAAATTGCGTCGATTCAAGGTTCCCATGCGGTCAGTTTCTCCTGGAGGGCCAGTCAAGCCGCTTTTCAGATCAAAGAGTATCATGCAAACGGTTGCACACATGCGTGGAAATTGATATGTTGAGGGCTCAGGATTCTTCGCGCGCAGTTCGTTTCTTATCCTGACCAGAGACGGTCCACTGGGAGGTTTCTCATGAAAAGTCATGTTGCACGTCGTGAGTTTCTTAAGGCAGCCGGTGCGGGAGTGATTGCTTCTGCCGGAGCCGGTTTGCTGGGGACGCCTGCCGCGGAGGCGCAGACAGATCAGGCTCCCACGGCAGGCGCAAAGACCGCGCGGCTGTTTTCGGGTTGCTGCGCCTATACCTACCGTGGCGAATTCAAACGCGGATTTACGCTCGAAGAATTCATTGCGAGAGCTGTCGAACTCCGACTCGACGCGGTCGATATGACGGTTTATTACATGAAGTCGACTGATCCAGGATATATAGAGAACCTGCGCTATCTCGGGTACAAGCACGGCGTCCCGTTCTCCGGCGCAGCCTGTGGCGCAAGCATGGTGGAGGCCGATCCGGCCAAGCGCGCCGATACGCTGACGCAGATCAAGAATTGGGTCGACGTGACGGACCGCCTGGGTGCGCCCCACCTGCGCATATTCGCCGGCAAGCTTCCGCCGGGGTCATCGTTGACGGAAGCAACCACCTGGGTGGTCGAAGCCATGAAGGCGGCCAGCGACTATTCCGGGAAAAAAGGAATCGTGGTTGGCTTGGAGGACCATGTGGGCGTGTCGCAGAGCGCCGATGTCTGCCTTGAGATCATGCACCGGGTCAACTCGCCGTATGCGGGCATCAATATCGACATTTCGCACTTTGTGCCGACACCGACTCAGGATTCTTATGCGCAGATTGCGGCGTGCATCCCCTACGCCACCAACACGCATATCAGGAACACCTTTGATGACGGGTCGATGATTGATATGGACCGGCTGTGGAGGATGTTCGCCGATGCCGGCTTCAAGGGCTATATGTCGTATGAGGGCGAAGAGATGAACACGCCCGGCATCCCGGCGCAGATTGCAGAAATTCAGCGTCTTTGCAAGAAGTACTCGAGCGTATAAGCGACCCGGCCTCGGTTACGCGACCGGACTCTCACTCTGCCGCTTACATCAGTTCCCCGGCAAGCCACACATCCTTCACAACGGCGTGGCTTGTCTCGTCATCCCAATGGAAGCGAAGGATGTCAGCGCGTGCGCCCACTGCCAGTGTGCCGCGGTTTCCCGCGAATTGTCCCGGATTTTCAGTGGCCATTTGGAGCACCTGCGCCAGTGGTCTTGCCGTCATGCGCACGGCCCGCTCTACGCATGTCATCAAGGGAACAACTGCCCCAGCGAGGGTAGAGGTTCCCTGCATGGAAAGGCGCCCATCCGCGGAAAGCTCCACCAGTCCGCCAATGGACGCGTCATAGCGCCCCGGAGGCATGCCCGCCAAGGCCACTGCATCCGAAACCAAGATGCTTCGCTCGTGGCCCTTCGCGCTGATCATCGCCTTCAGAGTCTCTGCCGGAAGATGGTGCCCGTCGGCGATAAACGAGGCAGTCAGTTGATCGTCTGCCAGTTGACTCCACAGCGGATTGGGATGGCGGTCGATCTGCAAGGCAATTCCGTTTCCCAGGTGAGTCGACAAACGAGCGCCTGCCCGTACCGCGGCCTCAATTTGGGGCTGCGATGCGTGCGTATGGCCCAGCGAGACATGTACGCCCCGCTCCACCAGGGCGGCAATGTACCCCTCCGACTCGTCGTAATGAGGAGAAAGCGTCACCATGCCGACCATGCCATTGCAGGCCGCTTGCCAGCGCTCGAATTCGCGCAGACATGGAGGCCGGACATGTGCGAGTGGGTGAGCTCCGCGATATCCATCGCGCGGCGAGATGTGCGGTCCCTCAACATGGATGAAAGGGATGCATGCGGCCGCAACGGGATCGGCTGCGCATGCCTGGGCAATTGAACCGAGCCGGTGCAGCATGTCATTTTCAAACGATGTGCAAACCGTGGGCGCGAACGTTGTAACGCCTGTGGCAAGCAAAGCACGTGCCAACTGCGAAATGGTCCCGGCACATACATCTGCGCCGTTCGCGTCGAAGCCGCGATAACCGTTCACCTGCAGGTCGACAAGGCCCGCAGAAATCCAGGGCTGATCGACAGCATCCAGTGATTCGACAAGAGCAATCTTGCCATTTTCGATGGAGAGCAGAATGCCCTGCCCGGTGGCCGGATCACGACCCGATAGCTGACTTCGACTCACCCGTTCCTCCCGCTCCGCCAGCGCGATGAATCGCGTTCAATCCAGTCCGGAACTCGAATCGCGATCCAGATAAATCGTACAGCGCGGATGCTTGCGCAAGGCGGTTGCAGGGCAATTGCCACTAATCGGATCGTTCACCATGCGGCGGACCGCATCACTCTTGTTCGCGCCCGGCACACAGCAAAACAGGCGATCGCCGCGCAGCAGCATCGGCACGGTGAGAGAGATCGCTTTTCGCGGCACATCCGCCAATGAGTTGAAGCAGCCATCATCCACCTGTTGCCGGCGGCAGACATCATCCAGCGTCACCACCCTGACCAGAAGCGGATCGTCGAGGTCAGCAGGCGGGTCATTGAATGCCAGATGCCCATTGACGCCAATGCCCAGCAAAACAAAGTCGATGGGGGCCTCGATAAGCTTGTTGGTGTAATCGCGGCAGGTCGCCCCCAAATCATTTCCCGGACGAATCAGGTGAAACGCTGCAAGCGGAACGCGATCGAAGATAGCTTCGCGCAACCACATTGCAAAGCGCTGAGGCGCGTCTTCGGGCAGGCCAATATACTCATCCATGTGAAATGCCGTGACACGGCTCCAGTCGATGCCCCGCTGGGCAACCAGGGTCCGCAGCATCTCTCTCTGGCTCGGCGCGGCCGCAAAAATCACGCGTAAGTGCGACTGAGACTGAAGCCGTGTACGCATGGCCTCGGCGATCTCGGCCCCTGCAGCCTCGCCAAGTTCGTTGCGGGAATTCACTCTTCGGATATCCATGGAAATATTCAGACCGCTCGTCATCATGAAATCTGCACTTTCAAGGAGTCGGCAAAAACTTCACAGCTTCTCCTTTGAATCCGGCATGACTTTATGATGTCATGCAACCGCTTGCATCGCAAGGCGCGGCACATTCTCAGCCGGTGAACACGACCTACTTAACGAATGCTGTATTGACTGCAGTTAGTCCTCCGTCTAGGGTTAGCACTGCGCCCGTGATGAACGAAGCTTCGTCGGAAGCAAGAAAGAGGGCGGCATCGGCGACATCCTCCGGGCTTCCCAGCCTCCCGATTGGGTAGAGCTTCGTGAGCCTCTGTTCCATCTCCGGATCTTGCGCAAAGCGCGTCTTCCACCTCTCGGTGACGATTGTGCCAGGGCAAATGCAATTGATTCGGATGCCGTGGGGCGAGAACTCCCCGACCATTGAGCGGGACAGACCTAAGATCGCGGCTTTCATGCTGCTGTAGACATGCTCTTTGCCGAGCCCCATCAGTGCATTGACAGACGATATATTCACTACGCTCGAACCCGCATGCTGCATGAAGGGAAATGCAGCCTTCATCGAAATCCAGTAGCTCTTCAGACAGACCTCGGTCAAAGAATCCCATTGATTTGTGGCCACGGCAGTGGCGTCTGCAACCACATTGTTGACGAGTATGTCGAGCCGGCCGAACTTATCGTTGACTGCATTCATAAGAGCCGACACGTCGCGCTCGGAAACAGCGTCTCCGTGGAGGTAGAACGATGTGCCACCGACAAGTTCGATTTGAGATTCGAGCGCCTGTCCAGCGGCCTTGTTAATATCGTTGATGGCCACCCTGGCACCCTCTCGGGCGAAACGAATTGCAATGGCGCGGCCAATACCGTTCGCCGCACCCGTAATCACGGCTACCTTGTTTTTGAGTCGCATCGATGCATTCCTCAAAATCAGTCGTTCTAAGTCGATCTTAGGGGCAGTGAATCAATCGTGGATGATTGGCCGAACTTCGTAGTTGAACCACGTCGCACCCCAATTGGATCAACTTGTTTCACCTGCGAGCTATTAAACGCTCCCGCACTTCGCGGTTCGCTGCCAGGTCGATGCAGGTCCATGCCATCGCGACGGCGCCATCCACCATCGCCTTATCTGCGTCGGGAGTGACGCAGTGCGCGGCGAATTCGGGCTGGTGGTTGACTGCGGGCAAGGAATTGATGCCGATCATGGGATGGATCGAAGGCATCGCCAGAGAGACGTTGCCCATATCAGTAGAGCCGGTAGGCCGGGTCTCCCACTCACCGAGGTTCGGGAACGGCCGCCCTAATGCCTCGGAGTTGTTGCGGTAGATGATCGCCATATCTTCGTGGTGCCGCATCTCGGCGTAAGGCTTGTCGCCGCCGGTGATCGCAACCTTGGAGCCAGTGGCAAGTGCGCCAGCCTCAAAGCAGCGATGAACTCTGGGGCGCAACTCTTCCAGTTGATCCATGGTCTCGGAACGGATAATGTATTTTGCCGAAGTGTGCGCCGGAACGACATTCGGCGCTGCGCCGCCGTTGGTCACAATCCCATGGATTCGATCGGTAGAGCGGATGTGCTGACGCAGCAGGCCCAGTGCCGTTTGCGAAATGGTGAGCGCATCGGCCGCGTTCACGCCCAGTTCAGGAAACGCTGAGGCGTGGGATTCCTTTCCTGTGTATTGAACCTCAAACATGGAAGCGGCGATGATCTTTGCGCGGAGCATGTCAAAAGGCGCGGGGTGAATCATCATGGCGGCATTAATGCCCTCAAAGGCTCCGCGCTCGAGCAGAAGGATCTTTCCGCTGGCGTTGCACACCTCCTCCGCGGGCGTGCCAATCACGCTGATGGTGAGGCCCAGCTCGTCTGCAACTGTGGCCGCTGCAAGCGCTGCGCCAACGGCCGAGGCAGCAATGATGTTGTGGCCGCACGCATGGCCTATGCCGGGCAGGCAATCGTATTCGGCGCAGATCGCGACATGCAGGGGACCGGAGCCGGCGCGGGCGCGGAAGGCTGTGGGAAGATCGCAGATGCCTTTTTCCACGGCGAACCCCGACTCGTTCAGAGCTTCACAAAGCCAGGTGGAAGCCTTCTCCTCCTCAAAACCAATCTCCGGGTTGGCGTGGATGCGATGGCTGAGTTTGACAAGCCGATCGCGGGCGGAGTCGAAACGTTGTCGCGCTGCCGATTTTGCGTCCATGAGCGCATCCCCATTCTCTGGAAGGATCGTTTGGAGAAAGGTAACACGGCAATGTCGTGGCTGCGCTGGCCCCAATCTTTTATGGAGATGTCAGCCGGGGGGCTTGCCGCACGATCCCGAGCCTAGAATAATTGCGATTGGCGACAGAGTGACTATGACAAGCGGCATTTTTGTGGGACTCTCGACGGTCGATGTTGTTTACAGCGTGGAGGAGTTTCCGCCAGCGAACTCAAAGATCGTGGCCCGCAGCCAGGACGTGTTCGCTGGTGGACCGGCCACCAACGCATCGATTGCGTTTGGCCACCTTGGAGGCAAGTCAACCCTGGTGACCGCTGTCGGGCGACACCCGCTGGCCAGCGCGATCATCGGCGATCTCCGACAACATTCAGTCCAGCTCATCGACCTCAATCCTGACTTCGACCAACCGCCGGCCATATCCTGCGTGACGGTTAACCGAAACGGAGAGCGCAATGTTGTCTCAGCCAATGCAACCCGAGTGACGGCGGAACCGGCGGAGGTGAATGAGGCCATTCTCGAAGAAGCCTCTGTTGTGTTGGTGGATGGTCATTTCATGCAGGCATGCCAGGTCTGGTCCAAGGCGGCTCGTTCACGGGGCATCCAAGTTGTTCTGGACGGCGGGAGTTGGAAGGCCGGCATGGACGAACTCGTGAAGACCGTCGATACCGCAATCTGTTCGGCTGACTTCATGCCACCCGGGTGCGTGACCGAACATGACGTGCTCAAGTTTCTTCTAGACCATGGCGTGAAGAACATCGCCATTACGAAGGGAGCCGAGCCGATACGTTTTATGTCGAATGGAAGCTTCGGGATGGTGCCTGTCCCCCAAGTGAGACTGGTTGACACGATGGGGGCGGGAGACATCTTCCATGGAGCCTTCTGCTATTTCGCCTCGAACGGGAGCGTCTTTGAGGAAGCCCTGAGAAGCACGGCTAGAGTGGCATCAGAGTCGTGCCGGTTCCGGGGAACACGGGAGTGGATGAAGCACTCTAAGTAAATTGCGTGTGGGCTGAGTCATCGGTTACCGTGCCTTACTCGGCATTTGTCCTTGCCGGAACTTTGGGCAGTCATCAGGCAGGAACTCAAGGTTCTCCATGCAATTCATTGAAGCGGTACCCCACGTAGGGCTCGGTCAACAAGTACCTCGGATTGCGCGGTTCGTCTTCAATCTTCATCCGCAACTGGCGGATGAACGTTCTGAGGTACTCAAGCTCGTTGCCATATTCCGGTCCCCACACGGACTTAAGGAGACGCGCATGTGGAATCGGCTCTCCGGCGTGCATCATCAGGTAATGCAGCATCTCGAATTCCTTGGGGGTCAGATGAATTGGACGCCCGCTTTTCAATACGCGATATTTGACTGGATCCAGTTCAAGCTGACCCTGGCGAATCGGTGTATCACGGTTGCTATCCTGCGTGTTTCTTCTTCGCACCGCGGAGCGCAATCGTGCAGTCAATTCACGTAGTTGAAACGGCTTTGTAATGTAATCGTCTGCGCCTGCGTCCAAAGCCAAAACTTTATCGTCCTCGCTATCCATCACGGTCAACATCAGTATGGGCAGGCGAGCAACAGCTCGGCGAATACTACGGCAAGTTTCCAAGCCGCCCATTCCAGGCATATCGACGTCCAATAGAACCGCATCCAGCCAGGTTGCACGCACAAGCGTGAGCGCTTCCTCTCCACGAGCCGCTTCGATGACTGTGAACCCCAACGCCGACAAGGTTGCGCGTAATGCCCGCCGCGTGGAATTGTCGTCATCTACGACAAGGATTGTTCCTTGCTCCGGATTCACCGATTCTGTACTCAATGATTTCTCCTTGCACCATTTGGCAGTGCGAGATAGAAGGTTGTTCCCTCTTCGGCGTTGCTGACCGCCCATACATGCCCGCGCTGAGATTCTGCCGCCTTCTTAACAACAGAAAGTCCGACGCCTGTCCCCTGGATAGAATCTTTAAGATCGGGAGACCGATAAAAGCGGTCGAAGATCCGTTCTCGATCCTCAACTCGAATTAATGATCCGACATTGTGCACCGAGATCAGCACCTCTGTTGAACTCATCCTCGCGGCAATCTCGATCGGCGAACCGGGGGTCGAATACTTCAGTGCATTTTCGATAAGGTGCGTCAGCATCATCGTCAGCAGCGCGCCGTCTGCATAGACTGTGAGTGCAGGATCTCTCATGAGAACACGCAATCGGCTCTTTTGCTCCTCCGAAGGCCGGGAGGCGACCACATTAGAGGCCACCTGGCGCACATTTACCTGCTCTGCTGGTTGGCCCGTTTGCCTGATTTCCAGCTTTGCAGAGACCAGCAGTCGCGTGCACAGTTCGTTGAGACGGCCCGCAGATTCGTCGATCATGGTAACCAGTTCGCGATCCCTGGGCGGCATTTCACCGAATTCAAGCAAACCGGAACTCGCGGTCTGAAGGGCTGTGAGTGGTGTTTTCAACTCATGTGCCAACGCATCCAGAACGGCCGTACGCAATTGCTCGCTGCGCCGTGCCGTCTCTGCTCTGTCCTCGTTCTCAAACAGCCTGTGCTGATTGATGGCGATGGCTGCGAGCGCAGCAAGCGCGTCGACAACCGGCGGGCTGAGACTTCTGCGTACCGCCAAGGCTCCGAGCATCCCGGGGCCGGCACGAAGTACTCGTACGGCGGTGTCGGATTGCGGATTATCCTGTCCGACTCCGTGCATATAGCATTCCCTTGCCAGATTTTCCTGGTCCGAGGGCCAATCACCAACCCTGTCCTGGCGCCCCAGATTTATATCAAATATCTGAACTGCGCTTGCATTGAAGATTCTCTGAATCAGGACACAGAGCTGTGGACCCGGCGGTTCGCGCAGATCGAGTAAAAGTGAACTCCTGCTCAATTCATAGAGCTGAGCCATCTCTGCACGACGGATCGCCGCTTCCCTGGCGTTCCGCACCTGCTTAGCCGATAGTCTGCTAATCACGAGAGCGGTTATTTCAAATGATCCAAGCGCCACGTAATCCTGTGGATTCGCGATTCTGAATGTTAAAACCGGCGGCGTGAAGTAATAGTCGAGGCAGGTCACTGCGACAAGAGAGGTCACCGACGCAGGCCAAAATCCAAAAAGCGCCGCGGTCGAAACCACAAGCAGCAAATATAGGAAACTCATGGTCGGAGGGTATGCCTTAAAGAGGACGCCCAAAAAGGTCAGGACCGCAATTCCGGCACATCCTCCGAAACACTTAGCCAAAACATGATATTTCCGAAAGAAGACTATCCATCGAGAGATGATCGGAGCTGGCATCTTGCACGCCTGGATGCTTTCGGTCACCGCACCCGAAGCTAATAAGAGATTAACGACGAATTTGTGAGGAAGGCATAAAGATAATGTATTGAAAATGCGTAGCGAGAATAAGGCGGGATGGGTCCATAGGGCCCATCCCGCTTTCCAACTTTCGATTTGCTCCCTCTGCTATAAGCTCAGGATTTTGAGAATCTTATTACTCTAGCGAGTTAAGTCTGGCGCTGCTAGCCGACTGTACTTTGCTTCGAGCGCCTCATACTCTGAGGCCTTATACATATAGTACTCATAAAGATTCCGTGCGGAATCGACGGGGCTTGGGTACTTGGCCTGGGCCCCCTGTATGTTCTGGCTCAACCGTCCCCATTCCTTCTTCGCTGCTGTAGCCTGCTGCAGATAGCTGTTCTGCTGGTCGCCATAATAGCTGGCAAGCGTGCTGTATTCCTCTTTAGTGTGAGCGTCACGCGCCAACTGCTTCACTTGAGCCTTTGTGAGATGATCGCCACTCTCCGGGAAAGATGCTCCCTGTGCATTTCCAAGGCCAACTAAAACGAATACAAGGATGAACGCTGGAAACAATTTGTGAGTCATTGGCTTACCACCTTTCATGTATAAGTATCGAATTACATACATGAGGGGCGCATGAAGAGGACGACTAGGAAAGATAAAATCGTGAATCAAATTAGTACGATGACTAATGAGTCATTTGGATTGCATTGTGGCTTCGTCTTATCTCCATGAACATGCGCCTTGAGGGCAACGACACGGCCATCTTCAACGGAGCGCCTAAGAGGCACGCTGCGTAGAGTAAGCGGCTTACAGAAGTAACAGACGGATGTGGCATTAGGTGCGAGAAAAGGGATGGCGAACGTGCATAGTAATAAAGCAGGCCTAAAAGCAGACCCTAATAATATGTTTCGCGCAATTGACGCGCGTCTCGAACCATGGAAAGAAACCGGCTCGCCAGTTCATGGATTCGATCCACCTGCCGGAAGTGCAAAGCTTCCCTGGGCAACAGTTCTCCACCGACCCCGATCGCCGTTGCTCCGGCCAAGATAAAATCGGTCGCGTTTTGCTGGTTGACGCCGCCTGTGGCGATCAAAGGGATTTGCGGAAGAGGGATTTTGAGAGCACGCACATATTGGATTCCGCCCACTTGGCCTGTAGGAAAAATCTTCACAAAATCTGAGCCAGCCTTCCAAGCCGCAATGATCTCTGTTGGTGTAAGAGCACCGGGAAGCACTGTAACGTCAGCTTTCCTAGCGTATGCCACGACCTCTGGAATAAATCCAGGGCTGGTCAGGAACCTGGCTCCAGAATCCACGCACCGCATTGCCGAATCCTCGTCCAATACAGTGCCGGCTCCTACTGCTAAGGTCGGGTAGCGCTTTGCCAGCGAACTGATGACTTCCATTGCTCCTGGCACGGTCAGCGTAATCTCGAGGATTGGAATGCCAGCCGAGTAGACTGTGTCGGCCGCAAAGTATGCGAGGTCCTGCGAGGAGACCCGCACAGAGGGTAATATCCCAATCTCCCTGATCAAAGCGCAAACTTCTTCTCTTTTCATCAACCCGACCTTTCCGTACTGAGAGTCGAATGAACAAGCCTGCCGGTGCCCTTCAAAGGAGTGAACACGCTCATCACTGGATCGCCTCACGCCCAACAGCAAGATTGAGCTGACCGGCAGCCGTCATGTATGCGCCGATTAGCTGCAGATACGCCAGTTGGACGGCGCGATAATCGCTCTGCGCATTCAGAAAATCCATCAGAGACGCGCCTCCGTGCTGATAGGAGAAGGTGACGGTGTCGCGTACGTAGACTGACTGGTCGAGATACTGCGCCTTGTACGGTTTGATCAGCGCAATGTTACTGCGCACCAATTCGTATGCATTGTCTACGTCGCTGAAGACCTGCGCCTTGGCCGCCTCGGCAGCCTGCTGGCTTCTGTCGATGTCGATCAGCGTTCGCTTCTTCTCGCCCTGGTTCTTGTCGAATATCCGTAGTGGGATGCTGATGCTGAGGCCGAGTGTCTGGTTGGCGTTCGGGTTATTGGTTGAGGCGTTATATGTGTACCACGTGCCGAATGTCGGATCCGTGGAACCATTGGAGACGGCAAGTTTGTAATTGGTCTGCGATTGCTGGATGGTCTGAATCGCTGCCCGCAGATCCGGCCTGTTGTCCAGCGCTATCTGGTGATAGCCGTCGAGAGGCTGCAGGTCAGGGCCCAGCTCGAAGGCCCCGGTCACGTCGAACTGGTCAACCGGTGTGCGGTCGTCGAGCAGCAGCAGAAGCTGAATCTTCTGCTGGCGCAGGTTGACGATCGCGGTCTCGATTTCTGACTCGTATTGCACGCGCTGAAGCTCGATGCGGGCCAGGTCGATCTTGGCCAGGTCGCCAGCATTGAAGCGGGCCCGGCTGATGTCGATAATCTTGTCGTAGTACTCCAGATCGGCTTTGGCAAGCGCTAGCACCGCTTTGGCCTGAAGTGTCTGCACAAAGGCCGAACGCAGGCCGAAGATCAGATTACGTTCCAGGTCAACGTGCTGCGACTGAGTGATCTCCGTGCCTTCCTTGGCGCTTTGGAGTCGCAGTTCCCGTTTGTGCTCGCGCTCGTGCAAGTAACTAAAATTGGGCTGTTCTGTTGTGCCCTTGAAGGGAGTCCAGACCCCATCGTGCGGCGCGATCTGCGTGCCATCCGCCGATAAAGTGAATTGAGGATTGGGACGGAGAAAAGCTGTGATTTCCTCCGCCTTCATCTCTTCAACATTGGCCTCATCCGCCTTCAATACTGGATTTACCGCCTCAAACTTCGCCTTTACCTGTTCCCACGTGAGTGCCTGTTGGGCATTTGCCGAGGCGACAACGAGAGAGATACCCAGGCCACACATACCGATGCTTCGGCTTGAAAAACGTAACAGATTAGGCTTCAAACGACGCCTCCGGCTTTGGCAATATGTCTCCTTCTCGGGCCACCCAGACATAGAGCGTGGGCAGAAGGAAGATGCTTAACACGAGGGCTGCCATGAGCCCCCCTACAATGACAATGGCAAATGGGCGTTGCGAGTCGGAGCCGATAGCGTGCGACATCGCGGCGGGAAGCAATCCCAGGGTGGCGACTAGCATCGTCATCATGATGGGACGAAGCCTTAAGACTGCTCCTTCAATTGCTGCGCCCTGAACCGTGTAGCCGCGCGCTCGCAGTTGGTTGATGTACTCGAGCATGATGACGCCCGTCTGAACTGAGACGCCGAACAGCGCTAGGAAGCCGACACCGGAAGATACGCTGAAGTATGTACCGGTCGCAAGGAGAGCGAGCAAGCCTCCAACGGGAGCCATGGCCACATTGGCCATGATCAGGAGCGCCCATTTGAAGGAACGAAACATGGCGTAGAGAATGATGAAGATCAAGAAGATCGTCAGGGGCACGATGAGTGCCAGCCTGCTTTCGGCTCGCTTTTCGCTATCGTATTCTCCCGTCCATTCGAGATGATAGCCACGCGGTAACTGCACATTCTTGGCGATCTTGTCGATGGATTCCCGGACCGTGGTGCCCAGATCGCGCCCGCGAACCTCAAAGCGGATGGCCACGTACCGGGAACCGTCTTCTCTGTAAATGTCGTAAGCGTCATCGCGAACCTGGGTTTTGGTCACCTGGGCCAGCGAGACTCGCTCACCTGAGGGAGAGAGCAATCGAATATTCTGGATAGCCTCCTTGGTATCGCGATACGGTTTCTGATAGCGTACGACCACGTTGTAGACTGCCTCTCCCTGCAGGACCTGGCTGACAGGATTGCCGCCGATGGCGGTCTGGACGGCATCTTGTATATCGGCCACATTGATGCCGAAGCGCGCAGCCGCCTGTCGGTCAACGGTGAGATCGATATTCGGCTGGCCTGTATCGCGTTGAATTCCCAAATCCTTGACCCCGTCAATATTGGCCATAACATCTTTGATCTCTTCGCCCTTTTCCTCGAGAACGTCCAGGTCCGGCCCGTAAAGCTTGGCAGCCAGTCCGCCTTTCGTGCCAGTGAGCGTTTCATCCATGTTGTCCTCAATGGGCTGGGAGAAGTTCCAGAAAGCCCCTGGGTGTTTCTCCACTTCGCGATCCATCGCGGCGATCAACTCTTCTTTATTCTGATGAAAAATGGGTCGCCATTGGTCCTTGGGCTTCAAGTCGATGAAATATTCCGTGTTGCCGAATCCTCCCGTGTCGGTTCCATCGTCGGGCGCACCAGATTGCGAAACGACCTTGGTGACCTCGGGGAACGAGGCAAAGATATAGCGGTTTTGCTGGGTGAACTGCGTACCCTCAGTCTCGCCCACACTGTTCGCCATCGCGCCACGTGCCCAAATGGCGCCCTCGTCCAAATGGGGCAGGAACTCCGAGCCAATGACACCGCTGAACGCCAGGAAAAGAGCGGCGGCTAACGAAGCCAGGGCAACGCCAACGGTGATCCAGCGATTCTCGATCGCCAACTTTACCACACCCCGGTACCGATCCTTCAGAAACTCCATCACCGGGTTGCGCCATTCCTTGACACCATGCGGGAATAGCAGGGCAGCAAGCACAGGCACAATGAAAATGGAGAATACTATGGCGCCGAGTAGTGCGAAGGCAACGGTCCAGGCCATGGGCCGGAACAAGCGCCCTTCGACTCGTTGAAGCGTGAAGATCGGCATGTATGCGGTGATGATGATGGCGATGGCATAGAAAACTGGCCGTTGGACCTCGTGGGCGGCATCACGGATCATCTCAACCGGCGTCTTCATCCTCATCGTGATGCGGCCCGCTTCCGGTGAGCCGTTCCTGCGATGACTCAAATGCCGCATAATGTTTTCCATCATGACAACCGCGCCGTCGACGACCATTCCGAAATCGAGAGCGCCAAGCGAAATCAGGTTTGCGGGGATATGGCTCAGGTTGAGAAATATGGATGCGAAAAGCAACGCAAACGGAATGGTGAGCGCAACGATGAAAGCTCCGCGTACATTACCGAGAAACAGAAAGAGGATGATCGTTACCAGGATCATTCCCTCGCCGAGGTTGTGCAGCACCGTGTGCAACGTGTAATGAAGCAGATCGCTGCGGTCGAGCATGGGAACGACCTTCACACCCTCGGGCAGGATGTGATTGTTGAGCTCGTCCACCTTCTTGTGAATCCCTTCGAGCGTGGGGCCCTCTTCGGCCCCCTTGCGCATCAGCACGCCGCCCTGGATGACGTCGGGCTCATCTACAATGACGCCGTCCGGACGATGATCTGCTCTGGCCATGTGCCCCAGCCGAATTCTGGGGCCCCAGTCGACGACCGCGATGTCCTTTATGCGAACTGGAGCTCCATTCGAAGTCGTCAGCACGGTGTTCTCAATATCCTGCACACTGCGGTAAAGTCCGAGTGCGCGGACGTTCAGTTGCTGCGAGCCCTCTTCGACGAAGCTGCCGCCGGCGTTCACGTTGTTGTTGGCTAACTGTTGCTCCACCTGGCTAATGCTCAAGCCGTAGGAGATGAGCTTATTCGGGTCGACGCGCACCTGATATTCGCGCGCGGTGCCGCCGAAGTCGCTCACGTCCACGACGTTCGGAACTTTCCTGAATTCCTTGTACAGAGTCCAGTCTTCGATGCTCCTCAGATTCATCAGGTCATACGCCGGATTCGTGCTCCGGATCGTGTACCAATAAATCTGGCCCGTCATGCTCCAGTCCGTTCCAATTTGAGGCAGCACACCCGCTGGCACATTGACCTGCGTGAGCCTTTCGAGCACTTTCTGGCGGTTCCATTCGTTGACGGATTGGTCGTCGAAGATCAACGTCACCAGGGAAAGACCAAAAATCGATTCCGACCGCACCGTTGTGAGATGCGGAATCCCAAACATCTGAATTTCGACGGGAACCGATACTTGCTGTTCCATTTCTTCGGCGGAACGCCCGGACCACTGGCTGATGATAGTCACGTAATTATCGGCGATGTCCGGATAGGCCTCGACGGGCATGTTGTGAAACGACACCGCCCCCCAGCCGAGCAAGAGCAACCCAATCGCCAGCACCACGTACCGATTATTGAGGGCAAAATCTACAAGATTGCGAATCATGGTTTCTTCCTCGAGTCACGAAGTCGAGCGTTATTCATTGTCGATTGCATTTTGGAGATTGATCGCGTTTGTCACGACCTGCTGGCCCGGCTGCAACCCGGATAGAACCTCCTGCATGTTGTTCGGCAACTGTTCGCCACTGACGACCTCAATCCGCTTGAACTTCCCTTGCACAGGGATGTAGACCCAATCGCGGTCGTGCAGATGCACGATCGCGGACGCCGGGACAGCCGTGTAGGTCTGCTTCTCCTTGCCGAACAAAGTGGCCGTGGCGAACATGCCCGGCCGCATCATCTCGCCCGGATTGGCCACTTCAATACGGACCTTCGCCGTGCGGATATTCGGATCGAGAATCGAGCCGATGTTGCTGATCGTGCCCTTGAGAACTTTGCCCGGATAGGCGTTCAGCTTGATGTCGGCGGGTTGCCCGACGCGCACGTTGGCCATGTCGTTTTCGTAGACGTCACAGACGATCCACACGGTGGTCAGGTCCGAAATGGTGAATGGGTTCGGCGTAGAGTAGGCCTGCACGGCCGCCCCGTTCGTCACTTCCTGATCGGTGATCACGCCGGAAACCGGGGCGATGATATCGACAATTCCCTTCGGGTCATTGGGATCGCTGCCGAGCAGGCGAAGATGCTCAGTAGCGGTATCGAGGGTGGTCTTGGCGTCGTCCTCGGTGTCTTGCGCGACCTCCAGGTCTCCCTGCGCTATGGCCCCGTGCTCGTACAGCAGCTTCGCTCGATCCAATTGCTTGCGCGCAAGGAGTTCATCGGAGACGGCCTTGCGGTAGGCGTCGAAGCCTCCCGAAATGTCGTCGCTGCGAACACGCAGCAAGAGCTGGCCCTTCTTTACTGCGTCGCCGAGGCGAGCGCGGATGTCCACAATGCGGCCGGAGGCAAGCGAAATCACCGGAACGGTTCGCGCGATGTCCGGAAATACAGTGCCGGTCACGGACAATTGCGACGGGGCTTGGTATTCGGTCGCGGTTACGATCGGATACAACTCCGGATGCTCGACCGCGAAAAAGGAGACGTCCACTCCGGAAATCACCTTGGCCGGTGGCGGCGCCTCGGCGTCCGCATTGACCTTATCGCTCTTGCAGCCATTGATGGCGAGAGTATGCGATCAGCGCCATCGGCAACAGTGCAAATCCCATAGCTTTGCTTTTCATGATGATTCCTGCACCCTCTTGTGCCTTTCGACCATCTGGACACCCGGATACCTTCAAATAGCGGTAGCCGTTGTTAACATTGCCGGATTGCGGAACAAGTCTCTTTCCGAAGCAGCCTCTGCGCATTGCTTCGCGCAGCAACTGCAGGAAGCAAACCAGCCTGGAGTTTGATCGAATGAGAGGAGTGGATCAGGCCGCGGGAGGGGGGCGATTCTGAATGGAGGAGAGAACGGGAACCTTCACAGTCGGGACAAGGAGGCTGCCCGGCACAGCAAAGCGAAACGTGTTGAAAGGAAGCTCCGCGGCAAGCGTGGGAGTCGATGCCACGACCGGATGAAGTGGGACGTGCGCATGCGCGCCTAAATCATCCTCGCGCTGGAAACAGCGTGTCTCGGCGGGATTCTGCGCCATCGCCATGTCGTCATACATCGTGATGACAACAAACATAGTGACGAGGACTAACGCCAGGGAGACGAATTGCACTCGAGCGCCCCGGGCCCTCGCGCCGCGCATGGCGCACCCACAGCCAGCACATCGCTGTGGCCATCGCCATCCAGCCGAGATTGAGGGTCAACTCCATCAGTGATTACCTTTGCATTCCACTTTCATTCTGGCGAACATTTGTCAGCACTTATGCGCTCGTAAGTAGCCGCTGCGCGGAAGTTACCGATGCTGCCTGAGCAGCACCGGAATTGCGAGCAATTCCGGCGCTGCGTGTCAGGTCGAGTTAAAATCCGGCCGCCTTCACTAACGCATGATCGGACGGACCAACCAGCAACTAGAACCGGACCATGATCGCGATCGTGCTGACTGTCTGATTCGTGCGCAGGTCAGGCCACCAGATTGCGTGGTACGAACCCACCATTGCTGTTCCTCCAGCGATGCAGGCCGTCTCAGCGGACGTGAGAGGTTCTGGTACCATAGCCGTAACCCGGAAGGGATACCGCTGGCGCATGCGTACTGCGCAGGTCGACCATTGTTGCCGCCAGCGAGCCGGAGGGGTGATACCGCCGCGGCCGGTCCAATAGGGCATATCGGAGTAGCGATAGCCTTCTTCCAGTCGGAAGGTGATGAACTGGCTGGGCATGTAGTCGAAGGTGATCGTGCCGTCGTGCATCTGAGCGCGATCGCCGGCGTTCTCGGTGAAGTACGGGGTGCCGGTAATGGCCGTGGCGCCGTTGATTGGCGGCAGCAGGGTAAGATAGCGGCCGGGGTTGTTCATCTGCCCGCCGCCCAGAGTAACCGCGTAGAGATCGTGCTTGAACCAGTAGCGGTTGTACATCATCCAGCCAATGAACGCCTGCTTTGGCCTGCCGTTCTTCGCGTTCCGTGGCAATTCGACGCCGCCGTTATAAGTGTCGGTGGTGCCTTTTTCGGCGAGAGAGCCTTGTTGTTTAGCGCGCCATCGGACGTCGCGAATGAGACTGGGCCGCCGCCATATTCGCAACCGAGATCGCCGGTGATCGTAAAGGCGATCTTGTCAGAGCGGCCTTGGGCTGGTCGTAGACCTTGACCTGGGCGCTATAGTCGGCATGGATACGCGAGCGGCCGAGATATGCCGAGTCGTCTTCACCAAGACCGTAGTTGTTCCACACGAAGTCCAGGTACGGCTTGGGACGCCATAGAATCTGACCGCCCAGACCAGGCTTGCCGTTGTAGCGTGCATACGACTGCCAGCCATTGATGATCCACGGCTCGATCTTCAGGTCTTCGCTGTCGGGAAATATTGGATGCGAAGGCCGTTGAAGAACCACGGCGTATTCGAGGAAACAAATGATGGCTGATAAGTCCAGTTGTCGAAGTTGTAGTAGCTGAAAAGGCCGATGTAGGAGACAAAGATACCGGCGTCGACGTTCAGGCCGTGTTGCACATTCCAGTGATATCCGCCCCACGCTTCGGAGATATACTTATAGGCGCCCGCCAGATCCCACTGGCCGCGGCTGGGGCTGCCGTCGTTGCGTGGTGTCGTCGTCGCAAACAGGCCATCCATGGTGAGAATGCGCCCGCGCACATTGTTGATGCGGATGTCGCCGCCAATGCTGATCTGCTCAAGCTGCCACTCATCGGACCGGAAGGTCTCCGTCGAGCCGCCCAGGGTGTCGTCCTTGGGATGGTTGTAATCCAGCGTGTAGTTCGCGTCGGCTCGGAATTCCGGCGTGAAGTACTTGGTCGCCATCGGGCTGTCCACCGCATGCCCGTTGCTGTTGAGCCAGGTCCAGTCACCGGGGAATGGTTCGCCTTTGGTGGTTACCTGTGCAGGTATCTCAGGAGGTGGCGGAGCAGCGGCGGGAGTAGTCTGGGCAGCCACGCCAACACCTTCTGCAGCTGGACTGCTGCCGCCGGCTGCTGCCGAGCGCAATGCACTCGCATCCCGCTCCGCAGAAACGTAATCTCCTGTGGCAGGATTTGTATTGAGTTCCGATTCAAGCTTATCGATCCGCGCCTTCATCTCCGCTTGCATTTGCGCGAACTGCTTCTTCATCTCTGCGAGCTCTTTGACCACCGCATCGTTCTTCAGAGGAACCGTAGGCGAAGGAGTAGTTCCAGCGGAGGAATCTGAAGGAGTTGGACTGGTGGATGGGTCAGAAGCTGCGGTCGCAGAAGCAGGAACCTCCGTTGCCGTTGGTGTTGCACTCGCCGCCGGCTTACTCAATTGCGCAAAGTCAACGATTTTCGTATCGGCCGGCTTTCCGCTGCCGGTCGCCTGCGGCGCCGCCTTGTCAGTTGAACTCACTTGTGAACTTTGCGCTTGACACACAAGTTCAGTCGCAAGGCCGCAGACCGCGACCCCTAACACTATGGCCTTCCTGAAGTTGTTCATCACTTGCACTTGAACCTCCGCGACGAATGAGTCGCCAGGATAAAGAAGTTAGTTCTCGATGAGGTGTTAGCTGGGAACCAGCCTCACCTAATTCATAAGCGATGACGCATAAAGAAACCGCAAACACAATGTGGTGATTTCATATGAGCCGCAATGAGTTGCAACTTTTCAAAGGCACACCTCTCCCGACACCGATTGCTTGGTTGATTGGAGTTAGTTAGTTGCGTATCCTTGGGGCCGGATTCACTCCTGCACCGCGGGAGAGTCATGGTCACGCCAATCAAAGAGTTGCTTAATTGGCTCAAAGAGTTGCTTGATTGGCTGCACAGACCTTTATCAGTTCCCTTTGACACTACGGTGCAATTCGTAAAGATCGTATATGTGATTTGAAGAAAGTTATAAGAAACAAATGAGTTACGTATTAGTAAGCCATGAAGATCACGTTGGCTTTTAATCACTTTGGTTTAGATCGCCGGCGCCGACCATATTCACTTTCCGTCTTGACGTGATCCTTATACCGCCCGCATTAGTATCCTCCAAGTGAAGGCAGATCCATCTCAAGCAAAGAAACTCGCTATGAACCGAGCCTCAATTCGCCCGTCGGCCTTGGTGCCGGCGTTCGAACATCATGAATGCACTTTTCGTGCGGCATAGGCAACACTTATCATCAGGCGGCGCCCATGCTGGACGTTCAGTTTGGTCAGGCGATACATCGCGGAAGGGTTCGACCCGGCAACCAGGGCGCGCTGGGAGCCTACATTCCTGCTTCGCGCCTTAAAGCGCGCTCGCGCGGCTATTTGTTTGCGGTCGCCGGCGGGACAGGCAGCGCAGGCGAGGCTTCGGCCACAGCGATTGCCGGTATAATCGAACAGTTTGCCGCCTCGGCGGATCATTCAATGCTTATCAGTCTTCTTCCACATCTTATCCAACACGCTAACTCCTCCGATGCTACCGCCATTGTGGCTTGCGCTCTCAGGTACGATCAGGCTGTTGTCTCCAATATTGGTGGTTCGCGATGTTATCTGGTGCGGGATGGGCAGGTGAAACAGATTTCTCATGACCATGCCTCGCCGGACAAGCAAAGAGACACTTCTTCAGTCGAGACGGCCGGGTTCAATTCACACCACGTCCCCATCAATTCGCTGGGAACGGAGAATTTCGATTCACCGGATACCGTCGCACTCACCCTTTACCCGATGGACGTTCTAGTCCTGTCCTCCGTCGGCATGCAGGCCTGGATGAGCGATGGAGCCATTGCAGAGATCGTATCGCGCAGCAAAAACCTGCACGAGGCCGCCCGCGAATTGGTAGATCGCGCAGTAGAAATCGACAGGAGCGAAAACTGCGCAGCGCAGGTAATTCGAGTCCGGACTGTGGAGCAGAGAAGCGTGTACAGCGGGCACACGTGGCACTTGCCGACTTGAGCTGCGTCCTGGAGGAAGGATGTTGAGGCAGTTCCCGCCAAGGCCACGGAGAGCAGATGAATAAGCTAGACAAACTGGAAAATCACGTCCTGCAGGCAATATCTGCATTTGCACTTATGGCAGCAATCGGGACCGGGTTGTGGGCGCAAGGCTCCGTTCCTGGAACTTTGCAGTATCATCAGCATCCGGATCAGGACGGCGTCTTTTACGCCGGCCCCGAAGTTTCCGCGCCTCGACTGGTTCGCACAGTATCAGTGCCGTATCCTAGCTCGATATCCAAAAAGGATCTCCAGGGAATGACGGTGTTGGCCATGGTTGTGGATGCCAGCGGAAAGCCGACACACATCGAGCTTCTGTATGAGCACGGGGACCCGTTTGATCAAGCCGCAATCGCTGCCGTGAAACGGTCAAGTTTTGAACCAGGTAAGCTTGGAGGTAAGCCCGTGCCCGTCTGGATTGACGTGCGGGTCGTGTTTCATGCCAATCGGAGTGAGGTAATTCCTCAGGTACTGATTACGGAGAGAGATCTACCGCCTCCAGGGGAGTCGCAGTTGGAGGACAAGCATCATAGGCTCTTGTCGTACACATCGCCATTCCCGATTCACACGGTAGATGCGGACTTCGTGGACCCGTTTGCAAAGAATCCCTACGTCCAAGTTGCCGTCGTCTCAGTGCTGGTCAACGAAGAAGGTATGCCGAAGGAAGTTCGCGTTACACGCGGCCTGGGTTTCGGATTGGACGAGAAAGCCGCCGCCGCCGTTTGGCACTACAAATTCCTGCCGGCGACGAAACGGGGCAAGCCTGTAGCCGCAAGCACAGATGTCTTAGTGAGCTTTTCAAAGTTCTGATGCTCGCGGCTGGCTGAATTGGCCGCAGACGAAAAAGGAACCGGCGACTCACCCGTTGGCCGCAATCTTGCTTTTCAGCTCGCTCAGCAGTTGCTCTACCTTGTCTTCGCTTTCGAGGGCCTGGAATTTGTCTTCCAGAGTCTCGGGAGCAAGAATTTCGCTGGCAGCAGCGTTCTCAGCGGCCTTGACATGGACCTTGCTCCTCATCCGGCTCAGAGTCTGCTCCTCTCCGTTGCCTACTACCTGGCGTGCTTTCGCGGCCCGGCCGACTACCTTAGCGCGGCGGTGTTCGGCCACCAGCATTTCACAATGGGCGCGCGTCTCATTGAGCTTCTGCCCCAGCTCGTGCAGAGCCTGGCGCAGGTTGTCGGCCTCATGCTTCTGGTCCTCGCCCTGCATGGCAAATCCCGACTCCAACTGGTCGTGGCTCAAGGCACGCTCGAGTGCCGCGCGAGCCAGATCATCGTGACCTTTTTGCACAGCGAGTTCGGCCTTGACGCGCCAATCCGCCGCCTGACGCTGGTGCTCGGCGCGCTTCTTTTCGAGGAGATGCTGGTCGGCAATGGCGATGGCCACCTGGGTTTTTACCTGGAGCAACTGGTTCTCCATGTCAAGCACGATCTGTTTCAACATGCGTTCCGGATCCTCGGCCTTTTCCACCAGGTCATTCAGATTGGCGCGCAGCAAAGTGCTTACTCTCTCTAGCAACGACATGCCGTCCTCCTTCTTTTTTGGTTGCCGATCCTGTTTCTTTTGCCCGCCGCCGCGCTTTCAGGTGCGTCGCGTTACTGCTTCGACGGGGTCGTCGATTTGGGAGCTTGCGTCGCGGCCGCAGCTTCCTTGATCATTTCCGCCGTCAGCAGCCTGGTGCGCTCCTGCACTCGCTTCATCACCAACGGCATGTACTCTTTGGTAATTCTTGGCTGCGCGTCCAGCAAATGCTGTCCAGCGCTGGACGTATAGAACGCGATCATGGCATCCACATCTTCTCGGGTGAGATATCTCTGATAAATCGACGTCATGTCGCCAATCATCTCGTCGACGGAATAGATGTTGATTGCCTTCTCCAGGTACTTGTTCGAAATCTGCTCCATTGCTGCCCGCTGTTCGGCAGTGAGTCTCGATTGAGAGCCGAGTGCTCTGCTCTGTTCGCGGATTTGGCCCTCGACCATCGCCGGGATCAGATTCCTGATCGACTGAACCTGCTCCCGTATTCGCATCGCCTGGAACAGCCGGCCCAGTTGCTCTGCTGTCGCCTGGTCTTCGGGCGGAATCGCCTGCGCGGGTGACTCCTGTACCAGGGCTCCCGAAGGCTGCACGGAATACGCCTGCGCGACCGCCGGCAGCGAGCCGAGCGCCAATCCAAATGCAGCTACTGCCGCAAGATTTCCCTTTCTCATCTTCATCTCCTCATCTGTTCGAGCGGCGCCCCATCCCTGCCGCGATTTGCATCTGGGATGGGGACAAATCAACGTTGCCTCGCCGCCGTTGTCGCACTAACTCTGTGCGGCTGAACCGTTCGGCGGCTTCTGTTTGATGGCCTGTACGCTCGACATCAATTGCTTGATGTCCATCCCGCTGAGCGCCTCAAACAGCGCAGGCACCTGCGCCGCGATCTTCGTCATGTCGCCGGTGATCTTGTGTGCGCCGGCGGCATCTTCGCCTCCAGTCGAAACGATGGTGATATGGTCCACCTTGCTCAGCGGCTCGGCCATGGCGCGGACTACGTCGGCCATGTTGGTCAGCAGCTTGTCCACCACCGCGGCCTGATTCCACTCCTGATACGCTTCGGCTTTGACATTCATCGCCTTGGCTTCGGCTTCGCCCTTCTGGAAGATGATGCTGGCCTCGGCCTCGCCCTGGGCGCGGATCGCGGCGGCGCGGCCCTCGGCTTCGGCGGTCAGGCGATTCTTCTCCGCCGCAGCCATGTTCTCGATGCGCTGACTCTCGATCTCGGCGCCCTTGAGCACGGTGGCGATCAGTTCCTTTTCATGGCGCAGAATTTCCGCTTCCTGCACCTTGATCTGGCCTTCTTTCTCCACCTGCTGCACCTTGACCTGCTCGGCGGTCACCTGCTGCAGCATGACGTTGGTCTGCAACTCGTACGCCTTGTCGGCGGTGGCCTGCTGGCGGCGGCTCTGCTCGGAGTACTCGGCCTTCTTGATCTCGAGATCGCGCTGCGCCTCGGCCTGGCGCGTCTGCGAGGCGGTCTCGGCAATCACCCGCTCCTGATCGGCCTGCGCCTTGGCCACGGCAGATTCGCGCATGCGCTGTGGCGCGCTTGATGGCCGTATCGCGCTCTGCGTCGGCCGTGGCCATCTCCGCGTCGCGCTTGATGCGGGCGACGTCGGGCCGGCCCATGTTGGAGATGTAGTCGTTCTTGTCGCGCACTTCCTTGATGGTGAACGAAATCACCTCGAGGCCCATCTTGCTCATGTCTTCGGCGCAGGTGGCGCGCATCCGTTCGCCCACCATCTCCGGCTCCTTGACGATCTGCTCCACCGTCAACTGGCCGATGATGCCGCGCAGATGGCCCTCCATCACCAGGCGGATCAGCCCTTCGCGCAATTGCGGCGACTTGGTGAGGAACTGCTCGGCAGCGGTCAGGATCGAGGCCTGGTCGCTGCGCACCTTGATCTGTGCTACCGCCTCCACTGTGACAGCCACGCCCTGTTTGGTATAGAGGTCCTGCTGCGGAGCCACGTCGAAACTCATCAACTCCAGGCTCAGCTCGCGGCAGTTCTCCACCATGGGAAAGATCACCGATCCGTGGCCCTTGATGACCCGTGGCCCGCGGAAGCCGTAGACAATCAAAGCCTCATTCGGGCCAGCCTTGCGATACATCCGAGCCAGGATGCCCATGAGGAAAATCAGCGCCAAGACCCCGAGTCCCACAACGATAACAATCTGATTCGTCATTGCGTTCCCGGTCCTCTCAACCGGGAGGAGATGGGTAGATGGTTTTACTGCTTCGAGCGGCTATTGCGGCCGTTCTTAGGAAAGAGCTTGGCCAGGAATCCCAGCAAGAAGATTCCTACCAGGATGGCCATGTCCGTAATCAACACGGTCGTATTCGTCATACAGGTCCCGGTCCCTTCAACCGGGAAAGGGCTTGTTAACGGAGCAGACTCCTGCCTACTTCAACGAGGCGTCTTGATTTTGAGAACCTGCTCACCGGTTCACGACTCCCTACCCTCGGTTAGGTCTTCCCACCGCCGGACGTAGGCAATTCCTTTTTCATAGCGGACGACGAACACCTCTTCCTGTTTTTGAATGAGCTCGCCATCTTCAGAACGCGCGGCAGCCGATCGAAGCGCGCCCAGTTGCTGGTACACGATTTCGCCGGTCCCGCCGACGCGGATGGGAGCAGAAATGCGGCCCACTGCACCCACGATGTCGGTTTCATCTGCGGTGAGCTCGCGCTCGTGCGGCAACAGTACCCTGGAGAGGAAGAGAAAGATGATCGCTCCTCCGGCGAAACCGCAAACAGCGGCCAACACAAGCACCACCCCAACCGCAAAGGCGCCGTAGTGCATCAGTAGGTAGCCAGCGGCGCCGAACCAGCAGAGAAAAATCATGATGGAAAAGCCGTTCCACCACGGAATTGTGGCCGTGCTTGCCGCCGCACCTCTGCCCGTGTGCAACCCACCCCCGCCCTGCGGCAGGTGGCCTGTGGCCGGTGCATGCGGAATGTGCACGGGATGCCCCAGATGAGGGAGGTGAATGTGCCCTCCGAAGTGTCCCATTCCGCCCAGCAGAGAGACCGCGCTCAGCATCAGCCCAGCAACAAAGCAAATCAAATAGAAAGCTTCCCAGGTCATCGTTTCGCCCCCCTTTTCAGGGCCTTCGCGTGCCCCGTGTACAGGCTTTTGTCCGTGGGGTGACCAATCGGAGAAGGTCTCTGCACCTTCGGTTCGTGTTTATTCGCGCGAAGTTTGGGCCGCAACACTTCGGCCAGTCGCGGCGCCAATCCTGGTGTTTCCAGGATTGCCTCAAGCAGCATCAGGCACTCCCTTGAGTGCTCGTGCTGCGCCAGCGTCAGCAGGGCCTGCTTCAGCTCCGGGTCGCGACGAAAGCGCTCCGCGCCCGAGACCAGCCAAAGGTCGAGCTTGTCTTCAAGGCTGCGCAACTCGCTCTGCAGCTCGGGATGGTAACCCTCCGGATCATCCACGAGGTAGCCGGGATGGACCTTGAAAAAACCCGCTAGAATCTGCCGCGTTGTGTTGGTCAGGTGGGGGCGCGCTCCACTCTCGATCTGCGAAAGATAGCTCTGGCTGAGCTTCGAACCTGTCTCAGCGCTGATGGCCCACACCAGTTCCTGCTGGCTCATGGCGCGGTCCAGCCCCCGCAGGCTTCCCTCGACCTCGCGCAGATAGCGGATTTTTTCACCAAGCTTCATGGCTCTTGCTGCGACGAAGGTGGTTATTGCAACCTCCGCCTCATTGCAAATTGCAATACTTGTATTGCAATACATGTCAACAAGAATCGGAATCGATTGCGTTGGCTTTTCTGGCTACGCTGATAGCATTCCATTTAAAGGTCAACCATGTTGCCAAAGACCCGGGGCCGCTGCGGATTTCATTTTTGCCAACGAGTGGCGATCGACGCGGTCGCCATTCTGATTGCATTCGCCACCCTGGCGGCATCCGCTTCCGCTCCGGCTCAAACCTCCTCGCAAGATGCTCTGCTCAACTGGCTCAACAGCATCGCTCAAAACGACCTAGAGCAGCGCTCGCAAGCCGTTCGGGCGATCCGAACAGCCGCTGATGCAGACCGGCGAAGTGCGCGTGTCCGCAGCGAACTCCTCAAAGAGCTTGGAGGATTACCTGATTACCATGGCCCGCTCAATGCAAGAACGACAGGTGAGATTCGCGCGGACTCCTACACCATTGAAAAGGTGATCTACGAGAGTCTTCCGGGCTTCTATGTGACAGCCAATCTCTACCGGCCCAATGCTCCCGGCCGCTATCCGGCTGTACTGCTTCAGGCCGGTCACACTCAGGAAGACAAACCCGAAAACCAGCGCATCGCTGCCAATCTGGCGATGAAGGGATTCGTTGTTTTGTGCTTTGATCCGATCGGCCAGGGCGAACGGGTCCAGACCTATAGCCCCCAATTAGGTGAACCCTTGGCCGGGTGGTCCGTTCCTGAACATATTTTGATGAATGCGCAATCGCAACTGATTGGACAAGGGCTGACCCGCTACTTCATTTGGGACGCAATGCGATCTCTCGATTATCTTTCCAGTCTGCCTGAGGTCAACTCGTCCCGCATTGGCGCGGCAGGGTGCTCGGGAGGCGGAGCGCTCACCACTTTCATCGGGGCCCTCGATGCGCGCGTCAAGGCTGTTGTGCCTGCCTGCTATCCCAGTTCCTTCGAGGTGCTCTTTCCCACAGCCGCTGTCCACCCGGAGATGGTCTTTCCTCACTTACTCGCCGACGGTCTCGATACCGCGGACTTGGTCGAAATGTCGGCGCCCAAACCGTGGCTCCTGCAGGCTACTGAGACGGACGAATACGGATTCAGTTCAAAGGGTGTCGAACTTGTCTTTCGCGAGGCTCAGGATTGGTACGATCTCTACCACGCGCGTACGAACTTGAATTTCATCATTGGGCCGGGCTCGCATGGCATGCCGCTGGCCAACCGCGAGGCTCTTTATGAGTGGATGATTCGCTGGTTGAAAGACGGCAAGGGCAATTTCCACGAGCAGCCGGTAAAGATGTACACGAATGACGATTTGAGGGTGACGCCAACCGGCCATGTTGAAGATGAACCGGACAGCCGCAAGCTCTTCCAGGTACTGCTGGACGATCTGCGCGCTGACGAGAAGAAAGGGACCCCTGCGGAACTGCGAAAATACCTTGAGGGCCTGAGAATTGCGACCGACGGAACTGCGCCAAGCGTGAGATCGCCGAATGAAGTGCGCAGCGCAACCGTCACCGAGCAGCACATCCAGTTTGAGAGCGAGCCGGGAATCTGGCTCGACGCCACCTTGTATCTGCCATCCTTACCGGGACGGAAACCAGCGGTTGTGCTCGTTCGCGGAGACGAACATGGGGATGGAATGCCACTCTCTGCAATTGCAGAGCAGATGGCCAAGCTTGGGCGAGTTGTGCTGGAGATGAAACCTCGCAATTCCCTTTTAAAGAACACCGAAGGGCCGTATACGGCGATTGGATCACGGATCTTCAGGCGAACCTGATTGGCCGCAACCTGCCGGCAATGCGTGCGCACGACATTCTTCGCGGTGTGGATCTGCTGCGTGCGCACAACGATGTGGATCCTGGCTCGATTTGCGGAGTTGCACGCGGAGTTGCCGGCACCTGGCTCTTGCTCGCGGCGGCCGCCGATTCCCGACTTGGAAAAATCTGGCTCGACAAAGCACCTTACAGCTTGCGTTCTTCATTGGAAAATCCCATGACGTTCGACCTATGGGACGCCGTTATCCCGGGCTTCATTCTTCATTGGGATCTGCAGGATCTGGCGAAAGTCATGGCAACAAGGCAGGTGCTCTGGACCGATCCAACGAACTGGATGGGCAAAGTGGTCGCGCTCGGGCCACCTTACCAATATCGTTATGTTCCGGGCGATCTCACCGATGAGATCAATGCTCAGGACGATGCCTTCATCGCCGAGTTTCTGAACACACCGCGATGAGCCGTCATTCTTCAAGGCCAATGGAACCGGATAGCACAGCTTTGCCCCAGTTGCAGCCGGCATCGATGCATGATCTGGAATCAGGAACCAGGTCCCGCTACGCCGATCAATACGAAATTTAATGCGAATTGCACTGTCGCTCATTTTTTCCACCCGGATCCCCCTGAAATCCTGCCCTTCGGACTCCCACGAGCGACAGCCTGCGCCGGTTTGGCGGGAGAAAGAGTCCTGGGTTGCTTTTTTCCAGGTGAATCGCTCCCGATACAATCAAACTAGAGAATCCATTGGCGCGTAAGTGGCGTCTTAACTTAGAGAAGGAACTTAAGCACGGAATGGCGCGCCAACGACGGAAAAGCAGGAGGAAGAGGACTTTTGGCGCTTCGGGGTCCTTGCTTGCGTTGTTTCTCTTATTTCTTGTCGCGGCGGGTGCCGCGGCTTGGTTGACCTTTACGCCGTTTGGACCCCGCGCCGAGACGTTTGTCGAGCTGGCGCCTGGTTCTTCAACTTTCCAAATCGGCCAGCAACTTGAGTCGGCCGGCGTGGTGCGCAGCCAGTTTGCCTTTGATCTGGTGCGCATCTGGAAACGCGGAACCCTCGAAGCAGGCGAGTACAAGTTTGACCACTCGGCCACCGTGCCGGAGGTGTACGCGCGCATTCGGCGCGGCGATGTGTACACCATAACGGTAACCGTGCCGGAGGGATCGACCATTTTTGACGTTGCAGCACGCCTCGAAGTGGCAGGCTTTGGCACAAAGCAGGAATTCCTGGAGGAAGAGGCCAAACAGACCGGACTCGTGGCCGATCTCGATCCCGGAGCAAAGAGCCTGGAGGGCTACCTTTTTCCGGACACATATCGCTTTGCGCGGAAGGCTACCCCGACGCAAATCACAGCCGCTATGGTGAAGCGGTTCAGGCAGGTGGCAGCGCAATTGGGACTGAAGGAGAATGTGCACGAGGTGGTGACGATGGCTTCGCTGATCGAGCGGGAGACGGCGGTGGACGGCGAGAGACGGCTGGTGGCCAGCGTCTTTGAGAATCGACTCGCCGCGCACATGCCGCTGATGACCGATCCTTCAGTGATTTACGGGCTCGAACTGGATGGATTATGGAGCGGAACGATTCACGGGAACGATTTGAAGCGCGACACCCCTTACAACACGTATCTTCACCAGGGACTGCCGCCAGGGCCGGTGGCAAATCCGGGAATTCGTTCGCTTCGCGCGGCCATGGATCCGGCGCACACGCGATTTCTCTATTTTGTCGCCGCAGGGGCTAACCCGCAGGGCCAATCGATGTTCGCCAGTACGCTTGAGGAGCACGATCGCAACGTTGCTGGATACCGGCACGCCATGAAGAAAGAAGGCAGCCGGTGAAGATGAACTATCGATGTGCTTCTGTTGCTATCGCACTGTCGCTCTTTTTGCTTTCAGGTTGCCGGTTTACCACGCGCAAGCTTCCAGTACCCAAGACGCCGTCGGTGACACAGACCGTAACGCCGGCAGAATTGGTAACGCTCCTCAATCAGCGCTGGGATGCGCTCAACACCCTGTATGCAACGGTCGAGATCCAGGCCAGCACCTTAAAGACCAGCGAGGGTGAGGAGAAGGACTACACGACTTTTCCGGGAATCATCATGATGCGCAAGCCCGAGTGGCTGCGGGTGTATGGGCGGGTTCCGGTCATCGGGTCGCGGATGTTTGACATGGTGAGCGACGGCAAGGACTTCACGCTCTATATCCCCGCAAGGAGCATCGCCTACGAGGGCCCTAACTCACTCAACAAGAAATCGCACAACACAGTCGAGAATATGCGGCCGGGATTCTTCTTGGAAGCGATTGTGGTGAAAGGGATGCAGCCGTTTGACGATTACATGGTGACGGCAGATACCGAAACGATAGAGGACGCCACGAAGAAGCACCTGATCCTGATTCCGGAGTACGTGCTGAGTATTATTCGCTCCAAGCCGGGCAGTAAGCAATTGACGCCGGTGCGCGTGGTGACGTTTCATCGAGACGATCTGTTGCCTTATGAACAGGATCAGTATGACAGCAACGGAAATCTCGAGACCCACGTCACGTATGAGGATTACCGGAATTTTGGCGCCCAGCAATACCCCACGAAGGTGGTGATCAAGAGGCCCCTGGAGGAGTACCAGATTGTGCTGACGGTGGAGAAAGTGGTCCAGAATATCAATCTCACCGACGACCAGTTCCAGATCAAGCTTCCTGAAGACACAAAGATCGTGAACCTGCAATAGGCGCATTGTGCGCAGGGAATCCCGACGGGGAGTTCCCTGCGTGTAGTCTGTCGCCCGAACCCAGTCCGTTTATGGCATGAGGATGAGCGCGTGACCGCAATTGCCGCCGGTCCGCATCATTGGCTGCAAGACTGGGGCGGGCGGTTGCGCACTTGTGCTGGACGGCAACGGATAATCGAGCGCGAGATCCAATCCTGCAAGGTTGGCCATGGCAGCGACGGCTGCACGCTCATGCTGAAGAGTCGGAACATAGGGGATTTCGCCTTCGAAGATGAGGGATCCGACTCCGCCCCAGGGTGCGGGCAGCAACCCCTGAACCTTGGCAGGCGCGCCGCACAGTTCAACCGATTTGACCCCGTTGAAACTGAGCGTCTGCAGGGACGAGACCTTGCCTGTGGGGATGTCTTTGCCGCTAAAGCAAGGAACCGTTCTTCCCGTTGAATCCGTTGTTTGCGGCGTCACGGTATCCGCGGAGGCCCAGACGTCAGGTCCCGCGGGGATGGAGATCATCAGGTCCCAATTGCCGCCGATGGGGCGCGCCTGGGCCACGCAGTGGTTGATCGTCTGATCGATGCCGCTGATGTTCATTCCAGCCGGGGATCCGGAGTTGCGCTCGATGAACAGGACGTGACTGTGGTCGTCAAGCATATAAAAGGCCGGAGGTTCGGGCCAGGGATTAGGGTTGAGCTGGTTGCTGAAGGTTGCTCCGTGCGGATGACCGCAGGCGGGCGAGTAAACGTCGACTCCCACAATGTGCCCGGCTGCATCCACGCTGGGCACAATCACCCAGGTGCCATCGAAGACCACATCCAATTGTGAAACAGACGCTGGGGAATTAGTTGCTGTTGCCATGAAAGACCTTTCGCAAATCTGTGTTGCCTACTCCGGAGGCATAATAAGCCGCCCAGTAGTAGGGGTGCCGGTATCGAGCATCGCGGGCAAGGGATAGCCGCGCTGCAGTAAGTGCCTGAGGAACGCTGAGCCCGTGAGTCAAACCTGTGTAGAAGGAATCCATGATGGGAATGGCGGAGGCCGAGTCAATATTCCATCGGGTAGCAACCACTTCCGGCACTCCCAGGGAGGCCAGTGTGTCGACGATGTCGCCCATGCCGTGATTCCAGCCTTCTTCGTTTTTCCCGGTGGAGCATGCGGAGAACACCACCAGCCGCGCAGTGCGAGGCGGATCGCGGAGAAGCAGGCTGCGGTCGAGATAGGGCCTGTCGCCGGCGGCGCCGGAAGGCGCAAGCAGCAGCCGGGTGTCACCGTCCTGCTCCGCCGCGTGGCCGGCGAAGTGAATCAAGGAGGCGGATGCCAGGCGAGCGGCCACCTGCGGCTCTGTGGCCCGGTTGGCGAGCAACAGGTTTGAATTGGCTCCAAAGCGCGCCACTATCTGGGCTTCGTCCAGTACCTCGGGGAGAGTTATCTCTTCTCCTGCGCCGACGGATGCACCCACAACGAGCGGACTTCCCGATGATCCTGGGAAAGCTTCGCGCTTCGAGGTTTCGCGGCCAAGGAGCATTGAGGGCGCTTCTTCGAGATTGAAGCGCAGCCCGATAGGCCCTTCGGCCGTTTCAACCGAAGGCCAAGGCACGTTGCCCAGCAACGGGTCGGGTTCAAGCAACAGAAGGCCCTGGGGCGACGGCGGAGCACGCAGTCCGGCCATGAGGATGTCTCCAAGCCGGCGAGCGGCCTGATCGACAGAGGCTTGCGACGTGGAGGGCGAATCCGCATTGCGCTCCAGCGAAGCCGCGGCGGCAAGCAGGTCGGCCTGCGTGAAATGAGCCTGGCTCCAGGAGACGTGGTGCGCATCAGCGCGGTAAAGCAGAACGCGATCGCGCAAAACGATCTGCCCCATTAACCATCTGCTTCCGTCTGTGGCCAACTCGCGGCCGAGTGCGCGGTCGAGTTGTGGTTTAAGGCAGTCAAGGCGGTCGGCCTCGCATGCGGGAACGGGTTCCCCGAGAATCCGCAGCCGGTAGCGCTCCCAGAGGGCCAGGATATCGAGGCCAGGACGCACCTCGGCAAGCCATACTCCTGCCAGTGCACCATAAAGTTGGCGATTCTGCCGGGCATACACCGCGTTTTGCACGCCTGCGCCCCTGGCCTCAAGCTCCTCTTTCAGAATTGCGGAGCGCAACGTTGATTCGGCAATTTCGGGATGTCCGAGCGCAAGCTCGAGCTCTCCGCGCGCCGCTGCATAGTTTCTCAGCTGAAGAGAATTATCTTCTCCCATCATGTGATTGTGGGCTGCGTCGAGCATGCGTCCTGCGGCGGGCAAATCGCTTCGATCAAGATAGAGCTGCGCCATCTCAATTTCGCTCTCCGCTTGGTTGCTCCGCAAACCTTTCTGTCCGGGGGCCAGTGCAAACTCTCTCTGTGCGATAGCCATTTGCTCCTGCGCCTCCTTGAGTGCCCCGGCGCGAATCGCTGCACGAATCAGCGCAATCCTCTGTTCGGCCAGAATTGCCTGGTTGTTCGAAAGGGAAAAGAGCTCGACCGTCTCCCGGTTCACCAAAAGATCAAGCTGGACCCGCGGTGTGGCATCTTCGGTGTACGCCAGACCGGCCATGGTCGTGGCGGCGCGGAAGGGAGGGTAGTCGCCGGCGTAGAAGCTGCGAAGGCTCTGGAGGCTTATGCGCCAAGCGGCCTCGGCGTCTCCGGATTCCACGGCGGTGCTGCTGAGCGCATTTCTGGCGCGCAATTCAAGCAGCATATATTGATGCGTGCGGGCCAGATCCACTCCTTCTTCAAAGAGCGGGTTGTTGGCTGCTGCTGTGCCGGGGTTCATGTCGCAGACCGCATCCAGGGTGATCGCGTCGATCCTGACCCAGGGGAATTGGACCTTGCGGACGAGGAGCGCCTGCGCCGCCTGGTGGCAAGCGGCAAAAGTGAACGAGCGCTGCAAAGCATAGACCCGCTCAACTTCCGTGCGGTCTTCGCCGGCGGGAATGCCAAGGCGCTGAAAAAGCGATCGGCCCTGGAGTGCCCACTGCTCCGCCTCCGCATAATCACCCCGTGTATTCGCGTCAACCGCCTGGCCGAGCGCATGCGCGGCACGTAGAAAGTTGTCGCTTACCGGAGAGGAAGCGGAGAAAAGAAGGTCGTCGAGCCATTGGTCCTGATGATTGTGCTGGAGGGAAGCGGCGAGGGAATGGAGCAGAGTGCGGGCGGCCTGGCAGTTATCTGGGCACGGCGAACCACGAGAACGATCGCCTGGCAGCGGAAAGGCGGAATCGAGCAGTTGGGGAAGCAGAGTGGATGAGAGTTCCTCATCGATGCCTGCTAGCGCGGCGGGGGCGGCGGCCAGGTCACGCATCTCTTTGGGCGAAGCGAGATGCTGCCGCATTCGGCTTGCGTGCGATTTCAACCGGTTGAGCTTTTCTTCCAATGCCTTCAGACGTTGATTGCCCTCCTGGAGCCAGTGCGGATCGCGCTCAAAGCGCAGGTAGCGGTTCCAGGTCTCGACGGCATTCATCACCTGGCCGCGGTCTTCCATCACGACGGCTTCATTGAACAGTACCACTGGATCGGCAGGAGCCAGTTCGTCTGCGCGGCGCAGATCGTCGAGAGCCGTGGCCCGGTCGTTTTCGCTGCCGGTTGCCGTTCCACGCCGGAAGTAGGCGGACGCATCGTCGGTGAGCAACTCTGAAGTGACGGGCCCTGCTGCGAGCAGGCGGTCGAGAATGTCGATGGCGGGATCGTACTTCTCTTCAAGCAGGTCCGCACGCGCCTCCAATTGGAGCCAGTGCGAATCTGTGGGGTTTGCCTCCAGTTTGCGCTCGATCTCCGCGCGGGCAGTGAGCAGTTGAGCCGGCTCGCGGTCTGTCGCGCCGCCACGGAGATGGGTTTCCTGAGTGACAGGGGCAAAACCGGCGCCTGGAATGCGCAGATCGAAGACGCGGGAACGGGCATAGGCTTCAGCCAGCAGCCGCGCCGGAGCATTCTCGTAACGCTGCCAGGAGATGAAACCGAAAACCAACGTGCATGCCACGGCTGCGCTCGCACCTGCCCATAAGAAGAGTCTCGGCACCCCTTTGTGTCTGGCGATGTGCGGAGTGTTGGCAAGTTCGACGCCGAAACGGCGCCGCCAATGCGGCGACGCCGAAGCAAACTGCCGCAGTTCCGCGCTCTCCTCCGGCGAAGCGTCTCGGGAAAGCACTCCATAGCCCTGGCGCATCCTCACCAGACAAGCGGCGCATACCGCCGCGTGGGATAACAGGGCTTCATTCTCGGTTGCGGAAATCTCTCCGCTGGCGAGCCGCAGCCACGCTCCGGGTTCAGGACAGGCAGACTCGGGACCGGCGAGTTCGGGAAAAGCTTCGGAGTCCCGCAGCGGCAAAATGCCTGCAGAAGTGGAACGCGCTTCCCCGCTGTGGGGAACGCTTGCGAGCAGTTCCTCGAAAGCCCGGGCCAGTTCATCCGAAGATTTGCCGGATGATGGGTTTGCCGGTTGGTTCGGATTCAAATCGTTGTTCATTGTTCCACTTCTACTTACCGGAAAGCGGGGCAACTTTCCTTTGCTGTATCGAACCGGCCTCTTCGACAATCGCCGAGGAAATCTCGGGGGTACGGGTTTGCAACTCCTGCCGAAGCCAGCAAGTTATACGGCGCAGTGCACTCTCAACACCTTTGGCGGACAATTGGGCTGCCGGTAACGCGGCGATCTCCTCTGCCGTAAGCCCTTGAAGATAGTAGAGCCAGAAGATAGCCCTGTCCCGCTCTGCAACGACTTCGGGGGCGGAGCACATCTTGCGGTCAAGTTCGGCAAAGAGCACGGCTTTCTGCACTTCCGAACCCTGACCCGGTCCAGGTGTGATATCCGAAAGGGGGCCGTCGTCAAGCGAAACGGTTACTACTTTGCCGCCCCGCTTCATCGAGTGCTGACGTCTGAAATAGTCGTTTGCCACGGATGCGGAGACAGTGCGCACCAAGGCAAGGAAGGAATCCTCGCCTTTCGGTTTGAATTCCCTGAGGATGCGCCGATGCCGTTCGCAGAGCTTGAGAAAGACTTCCTGCACGATATCGTCAACACTTTCATGGACGGTGCGGCCCAGCCACATGCGCGAAACGCGCGCTGCCACCATCGAAGCAACCGGGGCGCAGCGGCGCAAAAGCTCTTCCCATTCCGCTGAATCGACGGAACCGGCGCAAGCCCTTGCAAGTTCGTTAACCGGAAGGTTGGACACATCCATGTCGAGGGAATCCAGTTTACCGCAAATGCGTCTGCTGGTTACTTCTTTGCATATTGCGCCAGATCCTCAGCGTGTGACACCGCAGAGAGATTCGATGCTGTGCTAGTATCCCGGCAAGCGCCCGCCGCTGATTCAAAAGGAACCCGGCATGGAAACGAACCTGCGCCCCATGGCGCTCGGCGAGATCCTCGATCGCACCGCCCAGCTTTATCGCGGGAATTTTCTCCTGTTCGCAGGCATCTCCGCAGTCTATGCGGGCGTGCTGCTGGTGTTGAGCCTGATTCAGATCGGAGTGCAGGAACTGCTGCGCGTGGAGCACCTGACGCGTCAACTCACGTGGGCCACCGGAATTGGCATTCTCGTCCTTTGGACGGCCATTTTTATCTTTGGCGGGCTCGCGGTGGCGGCAAACAACCGTGCTGTTGCCTGGGTTCATCTCGGTGAACGAGCTACGATCCGGGGTGCGTATTCGAGCATCCTGCCGCGATTGGGGCGGTACCTGTGGCTTATGTCGATTACGGCTTTCAGGGTATGGCTGCCTTGTGCGCTGCTGTACGGAGGCTATATCGCGTTTGCTCTTCTCTATATCCGTCCCAAAGGCATACTGACGGCATCACCTGCCATGAAAAACCCCCAGGCCATGCTTGTTTTTGCCCTGGTTTCTTTGGGCTTTGGAGTGTTGTTCTTGGCCGCTTTTGCGTATGCCGTCTTCATGGGTCTGCGCTATGCCCTGGCGGTGCCGGCCTGCGTGCTTGAAGAACTGCAAGCAATACCGGCAATCCGCCGCAGCATCACACTGAGCGAGGGAGCACGCGGCCGGATATTCCTTCTCGGTCTGCTGGCCCTCGCGGTTCAAATGGGGCTGGTGCTGATCACCCAGTTGTTCTTTATCGTCGCAACTTTCAAACATCATGGCGTGCTGCCGGTCGGAATCCGCGCCTTGCAGCAGATCGTGGCCTTTTTCACTAACGCGTTTGTCGGTCCTATTTATGCCACGGGGCTCACGCTTTTCTACTATGACCAGCGGGTGCGCAAAGAGGGCTTTGATATCGAATGGATGATGCAGGCCGCGGGTTGGCCGGCCTCGGCTCTCGCGCCGGAATCCGAATCGCCGGCCGTACCATCGAATGAGACCGCTTCGGATCCTGCTGCACTGCCGGAACCGGGGAGCGTGCATGAATGAGCAGTTGCATCCGCTGACGCTCGGCGAGATTCTCGACCACACCGCACAGCTTTACCGCTCGTGTTTTCTGGTGTATTTCGGGATCGGGGTGATCCCGGCGGGGACCGTGCTGGTGTTTGCCGCGGCGATATTCGTCTTCTTCGCCTGGGCGGGCTCCGATGCGGCCGGCGGACTCCCCGCAGCTCTGGCCGGGATTATGCCGGGGCTTTTTCTGATTTCTGCCGTGTTGCTGGCGATGCCCGTCTGCCTTGGCGCCACGGCTTTGGGCTGGGCGGCGATGTGCCACGCGGCTTCGCGCACTTTTCTGGGCGAAAAGATCACGATTCGCGAAGCCTATCGGGTTGCATGGAAACGCGGCTGGCGATATGTCTGGCTCTACGCGCTTGTTGCGCTCATCGTTGCGGGGGCACCGATTACTGTGGCGATCGTGGCGATCCCGGTCGCAGCCGGTCTTGCCGTGCTGGCCAGGCAATCGGCGGTTGGATATTCTGCCGGCGCGGTTGCAGGCGGCGTGGTCTTTCTGTTCGCGGCCGGATTGGCAGTGTATGCGGTGTGGATGCTGCTTCGCCTTTGCCTGGCCTTTCCAGCCTGCGTGGTGGAGGGAATGAGTACATGGAATGCGCTCAAGCGAGCCGCGGCGCTCAGTGAGGGAACAAAGGGGCGCATGATTCTGCTTTTTCTGTTGGGGTACGCGCTGACCTGGCTGCTCGCTTTGGGGTTCACCATCCCGATCGGTATCCTGTTGGCATTGGTTCCCGGCGCCAACAATCCGCAGCACGCGCAGATGCTCGGGACGATACTGATGTTTGCGTGGTATGGACTGTGGTTTGCGGTGCAGGCGCTCACCAAGCCGGTCTACGGAATTGCGCTCACTTTGTTTTACTATGACCAGCGAATTCGCAAAGAGGGCTTCGATATCGAGTGGATGATGCAGCAGGCGGGTATGTCGGGTGATCTGAAGACGCCGGGAGCCGAAACCTGGCCGGGTTCGACGCCGGAGGGGAGGGATGAAATGCGGCCCGTTTCCGAACCGGCAAAGCCCGCTTCGCTGGAATCTTCTGAACCGCCTTTCCCCGGAGTCCCGCAAACATGAACGCCCCGAAACTCATCTACGGCGCAATGCGAAAAGCTGCTCTGGCCGCAAGCTTCGTCGCGGCTTTTGCTTCAGGACCTATACTCTCAGCCACGCAACTTCCGTCCATTCCGGCGACTCAGACGTGGGGCCGCTGGCGAGAGGCCTCGCTGGACGACTATCGCAAGCACCTCATGACGCTGACCACGTTGGTCGAAGCTTGCGCCAAGGCTCGAGATCTGAAGAACTGCGATCCTCTGCTGGTGGGGCAGGACGATCACATACCCCTGGGCAGTGGGCCGCATGCCGAACGGCGGCTGGTCCGCTATGGATGGCTGAGGGTGCTTTTTTCAAAGGCGGAGGAACCCGATCAGCCGGTGTCTGCCGTCAAACCGAGCAGCTCTGACCCCGCCTCCGCACAGCCGCCGCAACCGGCGACCAGCCAACTGTTGCAGGATGCCGAGAAGCGCCTGGCCGGCGACCTTGCCCAGACCGACGCCAGCCGCATTGTTGCGCCCTCGCACTCAGATATTCACAGCCAGATGGAGCAGGTGCTGGCCGGGAAAGACTTCGCCAGTCTGAAGCAGCCCTCGGTGCAAGACTCCATCATGGAGAAGGTCAACAATTGGCTGAACCGCCTCTTTGAGAGCGCAGCCAAGTTCCGAGCGCGGTCGGCTTGGGTGGGACGCTTGCTGGTTTGGGGATTCATTCTGGCTGTTTGTGTGGCGCTGGTGTGGGCACTTTTGCAACTGGAACAGAAGTGGCGCGTCCGCTTGGTGCCGGATGACGCACGGCCAGCGGCCGGCGCTGCATCAGCACGCGACTGGCAGCTTTGGCTTGAAGATGCGCGCCGTGCTGCCGCCTCTGGCCTGTGGCGGGAAGCCATTCACTTTGTCTACTGGGCTTCAATTTCGCGGCTGGAATCACGACGGCTTTGGCCGGCGGACCGGGCACGCACGCCGCGCGAGTACCTGGCGCTGGTTGGTGCCGAGGATCCTCGCAAAGCCTGCCTGGCGCAGCTTACTGGCAGTTTTGAACTGACATGGTATGGAGGTCGGCAAGCCGGCGAGAACGACTACAGGCAGGCGGAAGAACTGGCGAAGGGGTTGATTGCGGGAACATCCGCCCTGGGTTCTGCGAAGCTGGCGGCCGCAGCGGAAGGCGGCGCCTCATGAAGTTTCTCTCGTCGCTCGACGCGAAAGACCGCAGCCTGCTTCTCTGGTGCCTGGGCGGCGCCATCTGCCTGGCCATTCTGATCGGTTTTTTGCTGCCCAACAACAACGGCAATGATAATCCCCTGCCCTCTTCTTATCTTGCGGGCCAGCACGGCGCCCGGGCCGCGTACGATACGCTTCTTCGCGCCAATTACCCACTCGACCGGTGGGAGCGGCCCCTTAGCGAACTGGCGACCACGGCGGGTCCTGACACGGTCGTCATTTTTGCCGAGCCGTTCACGCGCGAAACCAGCGACATCAAGGCGGTGCGGGAAATCGTGGAGCGCGGCGGCCGCGTACTCTCCACCGGGTTCTGGGGCGGATTTATTCTGCCCGGCGGTGCGCCCGACACACCGAAAGAGTTCAACTTTGCCGCTTGCGAACTCGAGCCTGAAGGCCTCGATGCACTGGCAAACTCGGGCGAGGTGTGGATGGTGCCCGAGGCAACATGGCAGGTGGGCAATCCCGCCCAGCGAATCGATTACAGTTGCGCCGGACAACCTGCAGTGGTGGAGTACAACTACGGCAAGGGACACGTGGTGTGGTGGGCCAGCTCGACGCCTCTTGAAAACGGCTCTTTGGCGCGCGCCGGGAACCTGGACCTGCTGCTCAACTCGCTGGGACCGCGCGAGGGACACCGCTTCTACTGGGATGAGTCGCTGCACGGGGATGTCAGGTCAGACTGGAGTTATGCCGCCGGGCCCGCGCTGAATTTACTGCGAATCGGATTGCCCGTATTGGGGCTGCTGATCGTGCTCAGCTTTAGCCGCCGCAGCGGGCCGGTACGGGATTTGCCGCAGCCGGGACGAACCGCGCCGGTCGAGTTTCTTGAGGCGCTTGGCTCGCTCTATCGTAATGCCGGCGCTTCGTCGACGGCCGTGGCTGTTGCGCTGGACCGCTTTCGGCGGTTCAGCTTGCGGCTGTGCGGCCTGCGGCCCGTCACGATGAGCGCGAGCGAGCTTGCAACCGCGATTCGAAGGCGCTTCCCAAAGGCAGACCCGAGTCTCGATACTGATTTGATCGCCTGCGAGGAGGCGACCTTAAGCGACGCCATCGAGCCGCGCCATGCGCTGAAGCTGATTCAGAAGCTGCACACGCACCAGGAGAAGCTGACGGCGGCGGCAAAGCCAGGCAACCAATTCGCACAAACTGAAGATGATCACTCCAACCCGCAAGAAAGGGCTTCATGAGCCAGGAAACGAGTCAGGCAGTCGGCCATACCGCAGACGGTGAGCCGGAAACCTCGGCACTAGAGGCAACCAATCAACTGATCGCACATGCCCGAACTGAATTGGGCCGGGTGATTTCAGGCCAGGGCGGCGCGATCGAGGAGATCTTGATTGCCGTGCTGTGTCAGGGGCACGCGCTGCTCGAAGGCGTACCTGGGATCGCCAAGACACTGATGGTGAAAGCGCTCGGACGCCTGCTGGGCCTGGGCTTCCAGCGGGTGCAGGCCACACCGGACCTGATGCCTGCCGACATTCTTGGCACCAGTATTCTGCGGCCGGGCGCGGAGTCTTTCTCCTTTCACGCCGGGCCGGTGTTTACTGATCTTCTTTTGGTAGACGAGATCAACCGCATGCCGCCGCGCACCCAGGCCGCGCTGCTGGAGTGCATGGAAGAAAGGCAGGTGACCATTGACGGTGTGCGGCGTCCTCTACCGGCGTGGTTTACCGTCTTCGCAACGCAAAACCCGGTGGACTTCGAGGGCACCTACCCGCTGCCGGAGGCGCAGTTGGACCGGTTCCTGATGAAGATTCGAGTGGCCTATCCCTCGGAGGCCGATGAGTTGCAGATTCTCGAGCGGCATCACGCGGGCTCGGGCGCGGGTCTGCTCGATGATGCGTCGATCGCGCCGATTCCCGAGGGACTGTTGGCGGCGGCCCGCGCTGAGGTGCGGTCGATCCGGATTGAGCCAGAACTCTACACCTACATTCTTGGCCTGGCGCGGCGGACGCGTGAATGGCCAACCCTGCTGCTGGGCGCAAGTCCCCGCGCGGCACTGAGCGTGATGCTGGTGGCACAGGCATCGGCAGCATTCGACGGCCGGGACTACCTGGTTCCAGACGATGTGAAGCGTGCTGTGCAGCCAGTGCTGCGTCATCGGGTGATCCTGAAACCCGAGGCCGAGCTGGAGGGTTTTGACGCCGACCGCGTGCTGACGGACGTGATTGCCGCCGTGCCGGTACCACGGCAATGATTGCTGCTTCACTCCATCCCGAGCCGGTACGCGCCCAATGCCAGCCGCGGAGCCGCTGGGCCTTCGGTCTCACAGGGCGCTCAATCTGGCTGCTGATTGCGGGATTTCTGTGGCTGATTCCGGGCTTTTGGGACGGAACTCTCAGCTATGCCATGCTCGGCTGGGACGGGCTGGTGCTGCTGGCCGCATGGCTGGACGGGATGCGCTTGCCACGGCCCGGGGAATTGACGGCGAGCCGTTCGTGGGCGAACGCTCCGGCTCTCGATAGCGAGACGGAAATCGAATTGACGATTGAAAACGGGGGCCGCGTGATTGTCGATTGCCGGCTGATCGACGATCTGCCGCCGGGGCTGGTGGAACTGCCTGCGACTCACCGCGTCACGGCGTATCCTCGCGCGCCTGCGTCCATTCGCTACCGGGTAGAACCGCAGGAACGCGGCGACGCGGAGGCGGGCTGGCTCTATGTGCGCTACCGCTCACCCTTGGGATTGGCGGAGCGGTGGGCCAAAGCGCCGCTGGCGCAAAAGGTCCGCGTCTATCCGGCTCTTCGCACCGGCGAGGAGCAGCAGATCTTTCTGGCTCGCAGCCGCCAGATCGATTTGCAACTGCGCCAGGCGCGGCAACGAGGACTGGGACGGGACTTCGAGAGCCTGCGCGAGTACCGCGAGGGCGACGACCTGCGCGACATCTGCTGGACGGCGACGGCGCGGCGCGGGTGCGCTGATTACGCGCCAGTATCAGACGGAGCGCAGCCAGCCGGTGTGGATTGTGCTGGACTGCGGGCGGCTGATGCGGTCGCGAGTGGCGTATGGCGGTTTTGCGGCGCGAGACCTGCACGCAGACGCGGACAATGCGGCGCGGTTGCATTCGAAACTGGACCACGCCTGCACGACAGCGGTGGCGCTGGCGCAACTGGCGCTTTATTCCGGCGACCGCGTGGGGTTGCTGGCGTATGGGCAGGGGATTCAGCAGCGCGTTTTACCGGGGCGCGGCGCGGGGCATCTGCGACAGTTGATCGAGTCATTGGCGCAGGTGCGGACGGAGACCAGCGAAGCCGACCACTTGCGGGCCACGGCGACGCTGAACCGGTTGCAGCCGCGGCGCTCGCTGATTCTGTGGGTGACGGACCTGGCCGAGACCGCGATGCGGCCGGAAGTGATTGACGGCGCGCTGCAACTGCTGCGGCGGCATGTGCTGCTGTTTGTGGCGATGGCGCAGCCGGAGGTGGAGTCGATTGCCCAGGCGCGGCCGAAGAATCTGGAGCAGATGTTTCGCGCGGCGGCGGCGCAGGAGATGGCCGGGCGGCGCGAACTGTTGCTGGCGCGGCTGCACGAGCAGGGAGCTCTGACGCTGGACCTGAATCCTGAGGCGCTGACGGCTTCGGTGCTAAATAACTATCTGATGGTTAAGGAACGGGCGATGGTGTGAGGGCGAGTGCGGTCTCCTTCTGCCAGTGCAAACACTGAGCCATTCACCGAGTGTTCATAATCCTTTATCTCTATGTTTATTTGTGGGGGCCTCCGGGGTCTGTAGTTTTAGGCACGGAGGTCAATCCGTGAATCAGCAGTTGCTTATTGCATCAATTTTGACCCTGGCCATGACGGCGGGATCACCGGCAAGATCACATGCGCAACAGAACCATCCCCAGAACCATGACCGGGGTTTCCAGTTCGTGCCAGGCACTCTGGTCGTCAGCCGCACCGTGTATGAAGGAAAGGCCTCAACGATCACTGTCGGCGAGACGCTTCCTCTGGGATGCCAGGGTGGTTTGACGGGACTTACTGTCAATGTTCCCACCACAACGAGCGGCACGACTACTCCCGTGGTGGTTCCGTGCGGCGTCGCCAGCGATAACGGAGAGTATCCGAATCTATTCGATAGCCATAATGTCTGGAACAACGCAAACGCCGACCCCAGCTTCGGCGTCACGTCCCCCATCTTTCTGGATGACATCACGACGGATGGCCGGGAAGTGGGAAGCCTCCCCATCCCCACTGATCGAATCGTGACCAGCTTCAGCTCGAAGTCGGAGCTGGCGCTGAACCGCTCTATTGATGGGCACTCCATCACCTTCATGGGCTATGTCGGCGGCATCGGATGCGGAGGCTCGACGGCTTCTCCCACCGCGCCCAGCCTGCTCGACGTTTCCGCTTCCAACACGCCCGGCGTCTGCGATCCCACGAATCCAGTCATCACCACATTCATCAGCAATCCCGTAGTTCCCGCAGCTTACTATCGCGCGGTTGCGGAAGTGGGTGTCGACGGTGATCTCAGCGTCACCGACGGCAACGCTTACAGCGGCGATAACGGCCGTGCGGCTATCAAAGGTGGCGATGGCCTCTATTACATGGTGGGCAACGACAACTCGGGCGACCTGTCGAAGAAACAGATGTCGACGACCTATGACGGCATCGATCTGACGAACGCCACGGGCGCTGAGCTTCTTTATCCGGGGCTGACGGCGCCGGTGCCGCCCAACGTCGAGATGATCGGGCGCCTCGAGTTCGGCACTGACAAGCCGGGCAAAGACACCAACTTTCGCGGATTGACGATCTTCAACAACACTCTCTACGTGAGCAAGGGCAGCGGCAGCAATGGCGTCAACACCGTTTATCAGGCAGGCACCGCCGGTACGTTGCCCACCGGCTCCGTCGCCGATCTCGCAACGGTGCCGCTGACCATCCTGCCGGGATTTCCGAACACCGCTGCCAGCGTAAACACTGCGTTTCCCTTCGGCATCTGGTTCGCCGACGCGAACACGCTCTATGTTTGCGACGAGGGTGATGGCGTTCTGGTGTCGCCCGCAGTGAATGGAAACGTGGCCGACACTCAATCCCAGCAGACCGCCGGGCTGCAGAAATATCGCCTGATCAACGGCACCTGGGTGCTGCAATACACGCTGCAGGACGGGCTGAACATTGGCGTGCCCTACGGCGTGAAAAAGTATCCTTCCTCACTCAATCCGGCCACGGGCGGCTGCCGCAACATCGCCGGTCAGAGTAACTTCGACGGAACCGTAACCATCTTTGCCATTACTTCGACGATCAGCAGCAATGGCGATACGGGAGCCGATCCCAACAAGCTGGTTAAGATCACCGATCGGATCAGCGACACCACCCTGCCGTCGGGCGATGGATACCTTGGCCATTTCTCGACCATCCGCAGCGCCGAAGCTGGGGAAGTGCTCCGCGGAGTTGCCCTCGCTCCCGAGGACGGCCGGTTCGGCTGGTAAGGGTCTCTTAACACTTGCCAGGTACTGAGGCTCCTCGATCTTTTACTAAATGGGGTCACAGGCATTCGCTTGTGACCCCGAACCTCATAGCAGTTGAAGATTTACTCGAAGACCAGGGTGTAGCGGTCTGCTGCACCTTGCGGCTTCGTTCTGACCGGCAATTTTCCGATGATGGTTGCGTAGCTCGATGCGATATCTCCTCTGCGTTCGCCAACGAAACGTATAATCCGCATACCGGAGGAGGCGAGCAATGTGTTTTTCAGCAACTGCGAACTTTGTTGGAAGCGGAGTTCTTGGAGTCGCGGGCGTCGTCACCTTGACGAAGGTGAAGCACCAGCGGGAATTACTTTTCGCAGCGCTTCCTCTGCTTTTCGCGATTCATCAGTTCATCGAAGGATTTGTTTGGCTCGGATTGGATGGGACGCTCTCGCCTACCGTGACCCACAATATGGGCGCGGCATACATGCTGTATGCCCAGGGGCTTTTGCCATTCCTGTTGCCATTGGGTGTGCTGTTCTTCGAACCTGATGGCAGCAGCCGCAGACGCATGCTGCCTTTCCTCTTCATCGGCGTTGCAACAGGGCTTTACATATTGTGGGCGTTGACAGCGTACCCGACCCAGATTTACATCAAGGAAAACAGCATCGTGTATATCAACAAAGCGACAAACCACTTGGCCGTCGCGATCTTGTATCTGATCGCAACTTGCGGTTCGCTATTCTTCTCGAAGGTCAGAGCAATGATCATCTTCGGCACAGCAAACCTGGCGATTCTACTGATTGTCGCCGCGGTGAAGCGGTACGCGTTTACCTCGGTGTGGTGTGCGTATGCGGCGATCGCAAGTGTGATCGTGCTTGTCTACTTCTGGAGAACCAGCGGAGAGAGGCCACTTCTCTATGCTCGATCTTCATGGGGGCGGTAGGATGTCCTGACGGGTTGTGCGCTCCAGCGTCACTGTCGACGCCACGCGGGAACCGGCAAGACTTTCATCGATTCGCACAGGTCGCGAAAACGCACGAATCACCGGTCGCAAAGAGATGGCTATCTATGCGGGAGTGGCTCTAAAAGCAAGTTGCTCCCGGATCCACCACAATTCAACTGAAAGACACAAGTATTGAGCCGGCGTGACCCTGACGAGTGAATCAGGCTGAATTGCATATTGTTGACCACTTCGATTGCGCCGACCATCCCATACACATTTTCCACAAAAGTAACGTGCGTGGAAACCAATGAGTTGTTGACCTGTCCCATCGCAGGAAGCTATTTTTGGGTAGCAAACCCTAATCCTTCAAATATCGAGATGTAATGTGTCGTCGGTTTCTTCATCGGGACAGCTACCTGTGAGCGCGAGTGGACAACTCCAGAGAGCTATAAGAATCTGCTGCATGCCAGAGCAGGTCGCAGGGATCGATCAATCTGGGCTCCCCATTTTCTGCCAGGATTGGTGGACAAGAACTGCGTGCAGGTCTTCGGATTATTGCGAGTTGAAGGTCTTCCACGGAGACATCATTGTCGGACGCCTTCCCCTGATTCTGTCGAGAAGCCGGTTCGGTCTTGTTAGGGGCCAAGATCCACACTGGTCGCATTTGGGTGGCCCGATTGTCGATCACCGGCTAAGCCGCACGGAACAGGCAGAAGTGATCCGCTCATTGATTCAGCAGCTGCCGCGCCGGGCCTCCTTTTATTTTGTCTGCAATCCTGATTTGAGTTATGCCGACCTTGTGAGGAAGGTTTTTAAGGAATCGGGCTTTGATCACACGACTCAAATAACCTATCTGCGTCATCCCTCAGGGAGCGGTGTGCTGGATGCCAAAAAAAGAAACCATAAGGGACACATTAAAAGAGCAGCCAAAGAGCTGGATTGCGTGGATATCACCGCAAGGGAATTCGTCCAATTCTTCGGAACGAATTTGAAGGCCAGGGGGAAAAGGAGTTATTCGCCCCTTGAGACGATGGCATTGCTGATCGAGGAAGCCACTTCCCGGGGCCAGGCGCGCGCCATTGCCGCAAAGCCAAATTCCCGGCGCCAATCAGTTGATGACAGCCCTTCGGCCTCCTATGATGCGGCCATTGTCTATGTCTGGGACAATCATCGGTGCTACTACTGGCTTTCAACGTATCGAATCCGTTCCGCGGACAATTCAGATGCAAAGCCCCATCCAGATGCAACCAAGCTTCTTGCAGTCAAAGTGATGGAGGACGCCCAGGCGATGAACCTTATTTTTGACGCAGACGGAGTCGCATCTCCCGGGGCGGAAAATCTCTACAGTAATGTGTTTGGACTCAAGCACGAGCAGTGTCGCGACGTATTCCAGCGCGCAACCATATTGGAGCGGCTCCGCCAGAAGTACCGCCAACAATTAAAGCATTGATCTCCAACTTGGGCGGTTCCCTCGTTCCCGCGTTCCGTGGTCGGGCACTTCGAGTCAAAGCGACTCCTGCCTCAAGCAGAAATCCCACCCGCCGCAAACCACGTTAAAACAGAGTCACAAAGCACGCCAGGCAAGACTCGATCGAGGTCGAGAAAATTTTGGGTCGCGGTCGAGTCACCGCCATACTGATATACCTTGACCTTCTACACGTTGAGGCGTATATGTAGAAGTCAAAGGTATGAAGACTGAAGACCGATTCGATCTCCCGCAGGGTACGCTCGATCTCCTCATCATGAGGATTGTTGCGCTTGGCTCCATTCACGGTTATGCCATCGCGCAGAGAATTCAGCAGATGTCCCGCGAGGCTTTGCAGGTCCAGCAAGGCTCGCTCTATCCCGCTCTCCACCGTCTTGAATACAAAAAGCTGCTGGCAGCCACCTGGAAGGCTTCTGAGACCGGGCGTGAAGCCAAGTTTTACGAACTCACCGCCAAGGGGCGAGCGCATCTCAAGGCCGAAACGGAGAACTGGAAACGCCTGACGGACGTGGTCGGCCTCATTCTCAAGGGAACACTGGAGGGCGTCTCATGAGTTGGCTGCGCAGGCTTATCTCTCGCAAGAAAATGGAGATTGATCTGGACAAAGAGCTGCGATTCCACTTCGAAGTCGCAGGTCGCCGACAAAATGCGGTCCGGCATTCCGGAGAGTGAAGCCCGTCGGCTCACCCGTCTGGAGTTCGGCGGCATCGAGCAGATCAAAGAGGATTGCCGGGAGAGCCGCGGAACACTCTGGCTCGAATCGATTGTGCAGGACATCCGCTACGGCCTCCGCGGTCTGCTCAGGAATCCCGGCTTCTCCGCCGTCGCCATCCTGTCACTCGCACTTGGCATCGGCGCAACCACCTCCATGTTCTCGCTTATCTACGCCGTGCTGCTCCATCCCGTACCCTACGCCGACTGGCAGCGTCTCACATACCCCATCTACCTCAATGACGATCAGCCTGCATCGCCGGAGCGGTGGTTCAGTCTCACCTGGCCGCAATATCAGCAACTCCTGAAGGCCAACTGCGTGGAGGATGCGCTCGGCGATGATGACACTACTTCCGAAATCACCGGCCACGATATCCCTGAAAACGTCACAATCACCTACATCACTGAAAATGTCAATGCCTTCCTACGCGTACCAGCGCTGCTCGGTCGCAACATCCAGACGTCTGACTCCGAAGTTGCAGATCAGCAGGCGCCCGTCGTGCTCAGCTACGACTTCTGGATGCGCCATTACAACGGCGACCGGAATGTGCTCGGAAAGACTCTCGAACTCGACCACAAGCCCTACAGCATCGTTGGCGTCATGCCCAAAGACTACACATGGGAGCCTGATCTCTACGTTCCCATGTCCCTGCTGCCCACGCGCGACCGCGATGTTCTGGCGATCATGAAACTCAAGCCCGGCGTCAGCCTGGCCCGCGCCGATGCCGAAATCGGCACGCTGGTCCATCAATTTGCGAAAGAAACTCCGCATGACTTCCCCAATCGCTTCCGCATGCATCTCGAGCACATCTCCGACCGCATTCTCACATCTGTAGGACACGCTCTTATCCTGCTCTTCGCCGCCGTCGTCATGCTGCTCATCATCGGCTGCAGCAACTGCTCTATTCTTCTGTTCGCGCGCGGCATGAGCCGTCAAAGCGAACTCGCCGTCCGCACCGCCCTCGGCGCCAGCCGTTACCGCATCATCCGCCAGTTGATCGTCGAAGCCCTGGTCCTCGCCATCACCGGCTCGCTGCTCGGCATCCTTCTTGCTTACTGGATGGCGAAGCTCATCTTCTCGCTCTTCCCCGACGTCTTTATGCACGAGTCCGTCATCCGGATCAATCCACCCATTCTCGCGTTCTCCATCGCGCTAGCGTTCGTCAGTGGGCTCCTGTTCGGACTTCTGCCGTCGTTTCGCATGTCACGCCCCGATGTTTCAAAGGTGATGCAGGCCGCCGGGCGCAAGGTAGCCGGACGCAGCGGCCAAGCCCGCTCGCTCAGCACGCTCATCGCCGCGCAGATCGCTCTCACCACCATCATTATGGGAGCCGCCGGGGCCGCAATCGGCGGGTTTATGCGGATGACGCACCGCAACTTCGGCTATGACCCGGCACACGTCATGTCCGTGCCGATTCCGCTCCATCAGAACAGCTATCTCACCCGTGAGGAGCGGACAACCTACTTTAAGACGCTCCAGCAAAAAATCGCCGCCGTGCACGGAGTCACCGAGGTTGCCTTATCCGCCAACGCCACTCCACCCGACAGCGGCGACGATCTCACCTTCGAAATCCTCGGCATTCCCTCCGCGCAGCGTCAGTATCTCCGCGTCAACTTCATCAGTCCGGAATATTTCTCCACGCTCCACATTCCGCTCCTGCAAGGCCGTCTCTGGGACGAAGCGGAAAATACCCGCGGCGCAGCAGTCGCCGTCATCAATCAAACCCTCGCCCACCGATACTTCCCCAACGGTAATGCCATCGGACAGCAGATTCGCACGCCCACGCTCACGCTCCAAATCGGCGATACAGGACGGCTCGTTGGCGTTCCCGACACCAACGGCTGGCTTCAGGTCGTCGGCATTGTCGCTGACTCTGTCAATGATGGATTAGACAAGCCAGTGCAGCCCGCGCTCTATATGCCGTATCCGCGCTTCATGTGGATGGGTACCCAGTTCCTCGTCCGCACGCAGGGCTTGCCGCTAGCCTCATTGCACGATGTTCAACGCGCCATCCTGTCGGTCAATCCCGATCAGCAAACCGATCTCAGCGTGCGCGACCTGAATCAGTGGATCGAGGAGCAGCCGGAATTCAAGCAGCAGCGCCTCTTTTCCATCCTCTTCGGACTGTTTTCCGGCCTCGCTCTGGCCCTCGCGCTGGTCGGCCTGTACAGCGTCGTATCCTACTCCGTTGCCCAACGCACCAATGAGTTTGGAATCCGCATGGCTCTCGGAGCGCAGCGCACCCACGTACTCTGGATCGTTTGCCGCAACATCGGCATCACCGTCTTCAGCGGCCTGCTCGCCGGACTCCTGATCTTTCTCACGCTTCAAAAACTCTTCACCCACTGGACACAAAACAGTTACTCGAGCCCGCTCATTCTCGCCGCCGTCGCCACGCTCTTCATTCTCTGCGCCGCTTCGGCCTGCACCATCCCCGCGCTGCGCGCTGCCTCCATTGACCCCATGGAAGCAGTCCGTTACGAATAGTTAAGTTTCGGTCTAGAAGCTGTCTCATAAATGGTCCAGCACCGCAAAAAACGTCCCTCAGGGGCTAAAGCCCAGCGATTTACGCGACGTTTGCGGCACGACTAAAGTCGTGCCCTTTTACAAAGCCATTTATGAGATGGGCTCTAGTGTGGTGAGTCTGAAGTTCATTGAAGAACAACCGCAGATTCTTGAAGTTTCTACTCCGCCAACACGGTCGCCGGCTCATGTCAGACCGCATCGAAAAATCGTTGCATTTTCGTTGGTCTCCCGCACAAGCCCAAAACAAAACCCGGGCCGCCGCCCTCAACTCAGCACGATAGTAACCACATAAAGGTTACTAGCAGGTAGGGGGGTAGGGGGGGTGCCTTTGGGGGTACAGACCGGGCGCTTGTCCGACGAAATAGACCGGAGACATTCCTGACACTGCTTCGCGGAGGCCGGATCCTTCGCCTGCCTCTGATTTCCATTGTGCGCTGCGGGCGCGTAATTATCTGCAAAAGAAAATCTGAACGCCGGGACAGCCAGATGATGGCCGGGGGCTGCTCGCCGCAGTAGCAAGGGCAACCGCAGATCCTTCCGCTTCGCGTCAGGATGACAGGGTCTTGGGGGTCGAAGCGGATGCATTACCGCCTATGGGGAAACTTCAGCAAGGCGGATCGCTGCGCCACCTACGGGGCGCGAATTGGGGATTGCGCTGCTTTCCCCGGGTTTCACCCGGGGCTATTTTCGATTCGTCTCTCCCGGACGAAAGGCGTGAAGCGGTCGGATCACTGCTATTCGACTGGCGCATCGAGCCGGTCGCACCATAATGACTACTGCTCGGTCATCCCTGCTGCCTCAGGCTTCGACCGCGACGGGCCGCAGGCGCTTGGCCAGCGCCCACTTCAGTTCGTCGATGCCCTCGCCGGTGACGGCGGAGACGGCGTGGAACTCGAGCTTGCGGCGCTTGGCGTAGGCGGCGAGCTTCTTGAGCTTGTCGGGGTTGACGCTGTCGATCTTGGTGGCGACGACGATCATGGGCTTGTCGGCCAGAGGCTGCTCTCCGACGGGTTGTCGAAGCTGGCCAGTTCCTTGTTGATGACTTTGAAGTCTTCGACGGGATCGGGGCGTCCCGACGCGTCGGAGACGTCGACCAGATGGGCCAGCAGGCGGGTGCGCTCAATGTGGCGCAGGAACTGGACGCCGAGGCCGGAGCCGAGGTGCGCGCCCTCGATGAGCCCGGGCATGTCGGCGACGACGAAGGACTGCTGGTCGGGCTCTTCGCCCACGGTGACCACGCCGAGGTTAGGCTCGAGGGTGGTGAAGGGATAGTCAGCGATCTTGGGCTTGGCGGCGGAGATGCGCGAGATGAGCGTGGACTTGCCCGCGTTGGGGTAGCCGACCAGGCCCACATCGGCCAGCAGCTTCAGTTCCAGGCGATAGGTGCGCTCTTCGCCGGGGCGGCCCAGTTCGTGCTCGCGCGGAGCCTGGTGGGTGCTGGTGGCGAAGTGCTGGTTGCCACGGCCGCCGCGCCCGCCCTTGGCGATGACGAGGCTGCTCGTCGGGGTGGAGAAGTCGTGGATCAGCTCGCCGGTTTCCTGATCGTAAAGTGAGGTGCCGACAGGCACCTTGCAGGATGGTGGAGTTGCCGTCGAGGCCGCTGCAGTTGGAGCCCATGCCGTGCTGCGCCGCGCTGTCCCTTGTGCTCAGGGTTGTAGCGGAAGTGGATGAGGGTGTTGTGACTCTGCGACGACTCCATGACGACGTCGCCGCCGCGGCCGCCATCGCCACCGGAAGGGCCGCCTCGGGGCACAAACTTCTCGCGTCGGAAGGCCATGCAGCCGTTACCGCCGTCGCCGGCCTTCACTCGGATTTTAGCTTCGTCGATGAACATGGGAAACCAGGGAACAGGTGTCAGGGATCAGGGATCAGACCGATTCGGCGAGGCTTACAGGCCTGCTCGTCGCCCAATGCCTCCTTTTCAGTCTATCGGACGGAGCCTAAGCTCTTCGAATGAACGGAATGATGGGGATCGGAAATGGATCCGTCACACCTGTGTTTAAAATCACCTAATTACCCTTTAGGCATGCCGTAGAATCCCATCCAACTTCACTGCAAGGGCAAAACGGACACCGTAGACAACGGGAGATTTGCGTCTCCCGGTGCAGGGTCCGTCACTGCTCCACCCGGACCTGCCGGCAGAGCGGGCCGCGCGGGAAGCGTGAGCTTTTTAGAGAGTCTGCTGCGGACTGGTCTGTTGATGGCTGGAAGTAGATGGGCGAAAGCGCTGGCCATGGTCGCGCTGCTGGTGATTGCCGGCGCGGGCAGCGCGGGGCTTACACAATCGCCTGGGGGATCGCTTTCCGGCCGGCTCACCGATCTTTATTCGAAGCCACTGAGCGGCGCAGCCGTGGTGGTGCGCAACCAGTCCACTGGCGCTGAGGCACGCAGCACGACGACCAAAAATGGAAGCTACCGATTCAGCGGACTGGAACCGGGCGCGTACACCCTGGTGGCTGAGATTCCCGGGTCGGGTCGAGGGCAGGTGGAAGGCATCGTCATTGCCGCCGGCCACGAATCGCGCGTGCAAACGGCACTGAAACTGGAGCCGTTCTCATCCGCTATGGCCGTCAGCAAGGTGGATGAGGGAGCGGCAAACCAAGCAGTTGTCACGAAATTGAGCGAGACGCCGACAGCGGAGCAGCCGATTGCGAGGTTGGGAAGGCCATTCGGTGCAGCCGTTGACCGCAACCTGTTGCAAACGATTGCTCCGCTGCTGAACGCAGCTGTGCAGGCGGAGAGTCTGCAGACGCTTTCGCTGATGGGGCAGCCGGTTCAATCGACCTTGCTTCGCTTGCCGAACGCCGCGCCGGCGGTAAAGACGGCGATGCCCCCGATTGAATCGCCAAACTACGACACGGTGACTGCGGCACAGTTGCAGGCTCTGCCCGTGACGGGTCGAAACTGGCAAAATTTTGTCCTGGATACGCCGGCGGAAGGCAGTCAGTCAGGGGCTGAAGGACATGGCATGCAAAGCAGCCGGCCGGAATCGATTGCGGTGGATGGGGCCAGCACGCGGTTGGCATTCGGCGGCCAGGGCACAGGACGAATGGATGGGCATGGAGCGTCGCTGATCGGTCCCGGAGCGAGCGAAGCGACGATTCGCGCGGTGCAGACGGAGACCGGCAAGCCGAACGCGTCGGCGGAACGGGCTGGCGCAGGGCGTGCCAACGTGGAAACCATGCGCGGCTCCTCGGGGCTTCACGGGCAAGGATTTCTCTTCAATCGGCAGAACCTTTGGGGTGCACAGAATCCGTTTACGCAATGGGTCAAGGAGAGTTCGCCTGCCACGGTGAGCGCAGTTCCGGCATTCACGGCGGAGCCGTACACGCCCAGCGACCGCGAAACGACCTGGGGTTTCGGACTCGGCGGTCAAATCCGGCGCAGCAAGCTATTCTGGTTTGCCGCACTCGACAGCTATCAGCGCAACGATCCGGGCGTGTCGATGGTGAAGCATCCGGACAATTTCTTCGTGCAGCCTTCTAACGACCAGATGCAAGTGCTCAGCGCGCGACTGGGACTGAGCAGCGCGAATCCGGTTGCGGCGGGGGTGGCAGCTTATTCGAGTTTGCTCGAAACGCTGGACGGATTGCTTGGCCCGGCAGCACGCACTGCGTCGCAGTGGACCGGATTTGGGCGCATGGATTGGGCCGCGACGGAGCGGCACCATCTCAGCGTCGAAGGGACCGGAGCGCGGTGGGACGCACCGGAAGGCGGTGTGACGCGCGCATCGGAGAACCTCGGCACACACAGCTATGGGTCAAGCGGAGCGAGCGAACAGTGGCTTCTGGGACGATGGGAGGCCTTTGTCACGCCCAACCTGCTGGCAGTTACGCAGGGATCCTTCGGACATCATGTAATGACGGCTCCGGCCGAACGGCCTTCAGCCTACGAACAGACAATGAACATCAGCGATTGGGGGCAGTTGCCGCAAATGATTGTCGACTCGCGGTACGGATTCACCATCGGGAACCCCGCGCGCTTTGGACCGGGAGACTATCCCGATGAGCATCTTTACCACGCCGAGCAACAGTTGGACTGGGTGCGCGGCCCGCTGATGGTCAAGGCGGGTTTCGAACTGAGCCACAACACGGATGCGACGAGCCTGCTGCGGAATCAGACAGGAACCTATTACTACTCCAGCGTGGAAAATTTCGCTTCGGACGCACTGGCCTTTGCAGATTTCGGATTGAAAGGCCAATTGAACCCGATGGATCAGCACAACTGCGATCAGACCGGCAAGGTATGGCGCGATTCGCAGGGTACGTTGCATGGGCTGGGCTACCTGCCGTGCTACTCCTATTACTCGCAGGCCGTGGGGCCAACCGACTGGTGGTTGAGCACGAACGACTGGGCGGGCTATGCGACGGCGCAATGGCAGCCAGCGAAAAGGGTGGCTTTGTCGTTGGCGATGCGCTGGGAACGCGAGCAGTTGCCGCCGCCGATCAGCAGACTCAATAACCGCGACCTTCCATTGACGGAACGGCTGCCCAGTTTAGGCAATGAATGGGGTCCTCGGGCGAGTCTTGCCTTGGGTTCAGGCGAGAGCCGCTGGCCGGTGCTGCGCCTGGGCTATGGCATGTATTTTGGGCGTACCGCAAACGTCACCCTGGAGAATGCGCTGACCCAGACCGGCTCGCTGAAAGGCGATCTGAATTTTTTCATGCGGCCCACGGACAATCTGAACGGCGGAGGAGCGCCGCCGTTTCCCTACGTGTTAGCGGGCGAGCCGGCCAGCGTGGAGAAGCCAGGGGCGGCGGAGTTCGCGCCTGAGTTTCGCAACGGCGAAGTCCATCAAGGCGTGGTTTCAGTGGAGCAAGCGTTACCGGGACATGTGCGGCTGGAGGCGAGCGCGGAGGCCAGCCTGGGGCGGCGCCTGCCCGTTACGCTGGATGCAAATATTGATCCCGACGCAAATCCGCAAACCATTACCTATGCCGTGGTCGACGGCAACAACTCCGGCCCCATCAAGGCAAGGCAAATCACAGTTCCCTTTTTTGCTTCATGGCCTTCCCCGACGGGAATAGCGGGGCGGCTGAACTCGAACTACCAGCAGGTTTCGGAGATCTTCGACCGCGCGAACTCCACGTATGAGGCGGCGATGCTGCGCTTCACACGCTATGGACGCGGCGGCCTGAGCCTGAACGCGCGCTACACCTATGCGCATGCGATGGATTGGAATCCTGACGAGAGCGCGCAGATCACGGGCCCCAGCGTGTTTGACCCGAATGATTTTCGCGCGGAATACGGGACAAGCAATCTGGACGTGCGCCATTCCGCCTCGACGTCTCTTATTTGGGAGCCAAAGTGGAAGCTGCATGAGTGGGTCGGATATGTGAGCAATGGATGGATGATGTCGGCAGTCGGATCTTACCGAAGCGGACTTCCTTTCACCATGCGTGCTGCGGGCTCTCTGCCCCAGGAGTTTGACACGAAGGGCGCGGTGATTGTCGCGCTGGCGCCGGGGATGAACGGATATGGCGGGGACAACCGCGTGTACGGCATCGGACGCAACACGTACCGGTATCCCGCGACCTGGAAGGCAGACCTGCGTCTGGGCAAGCGATTCAATCTGGGGAAAATGCGCCAGCTCGAATTGCTGGCAGAGAGCTTCAATCTCTTCAACCACCAGAACGTGACCGAACTGGAGACGGTGGGATATTCGATTGAGTCCGGCAGCGTGAACGGAAGCCTGCCAACGCTGAATTATCTGACCGGGTTGAAAACGGGACAGACGGAATTTGGGCAACCGCTGAATATCAACGCGACCAACTTTTATCGACCGCGGCAGATGCAGTTCGGGATGAGGATTCGGTTCTAAGTGCTGCCTTGATCTGTCTCTGCTAGCCGATGCGATTGCCCTTGAAATGCGCATACGGCAGGGAGAGATCGCAGCGAATGCGCGGCTCGAGGCGCATGGTGCCACGCAGGTACGCGGGACCGCCGAAGCGGATTTCATCCCACGCCCACGGATCGGCATTGCTGCAATCCTCCATGAGCATGTTCCAGAAGCGATGCACAGGCATGCGCTTCCAGACTTCGTGCGGAGGGTCGGGCGCCTCGTCGTGCAGCGACTGCAGAATCAGCTCCTGAGAGTGTAGGTCCAGATCGGCAAATGGAGTATCGAATCTTTCACGCGCCATCTCGTCGATCGCCCTGAGACCATCGCAATATGCGTCCCGATCGGGCAACATATCTTCATAGCGAAAGCCGTAGAGCGCGTTCTTGTCGAGGCGTTCATCGATGCTGGGAAGAATCTCGATTTGCTTCCCGGGAACCCGGTCATCTTGCGGTATGAGGCGATCGATGACCGCCTGGAGCACTTTTTCTTCATAGGCGGAAAAGAAGCGAATCGGTGGATTGTGTTCAACGCGCGAGGTCGCCACGTTCCGCGTTGCTTTATCGCGGAAGGATTTCTGAGCCTGGCTGCTGAATACCGGATAGGAGTGGGGCTTTGCGGTGGGGATAAGTTGTCCGTTTCTCATTTTGTTTTCAGAAGATAATTTTCTTTTAATGTTCATTTGTTTTCCTGCGAAGAAGGCTGGCGAGGATTCCGAGAAATCCGCACGCAGCGAAGAGCAATGGAGCGAATACACGCGGTCCGTAAAGGATGTTGTAGGGGAGTTTCCTGGCGCCGCGGGACCGCGATTGGCCTGCGAATCGTCGATCGGGATGATGCAAATCGTGCCATCGAACTTTCTTATCGGCGTGATGCCTCTCATCGGTGCCGCACCTTCATGAGAGACGGCAGTGCGCATTGTCATCCAGCCTTTTTACGAACGCGTCGGAACCATTCGCAGAAGCGCGCGGAATTGTGCTCTTGAGGTCCATCTATTCAGTTAGAAGCACTGGTTCGTTCCCAGGTTTTCTCTCTTGAAGAATCGAGCAGGGAAAGTGAGGCAGGGTTCAATTTGGATTTACGTACAACCCGAATGGAACGCCCACCATCACAAACCAAAGCAGTTGACTCTCATCAAGCAGGAGTAACGATCGATGCTTTGGACAATTTTTGTGATTCTCCTGATCCTGTGGTTAGTCGGGTTTATCGGCTTCCACGTCGTAGCCTGGTACATTCACCTTCTACTCCTCATCGCGCTGGTTGTGCTGCTCATTCAACTATTCACCGGCAGACGACCTGTGGTTTAGCCCCCCTGAAAACAAGTCGACTTGGCGTATCAGGGCGGGAGGCCGAGTATTGGCCTCCTTTCCTTTTTTTTTGGACGTGTCCGCGCGGGACGTGCAAAGCAGCGGAGATCCTCTCACCAGCGTGAGCGAACAGCAGTTACTTAAATGCATAGAGTAATTTTGGATTGACTTGCAGTTCCCGACTCGGGAGAGCCCGGCTTGTCGTGCCGGCCTGAACAATATAAATAAACGGATCGTTCAGGCAAAAACGATTATCGTGAGATGTCGATATTTTTCAGAAACCGATACAACATCTTGCGCTTGGCGAGCGGAATTTGGTTCTTCCCTGAATGTGTCGCAGTAATCTATGCTGGCCAGGCGAGTGCAAATGGCATATCCTTGCGGCCTTTGGGGACCCGATGCATCCTGCCCTTCTCTTTCGCCTCGATGTTCACGACCTCCAGGCCTGCGCACGGCCCTTAAGCGGAACTTCGAATTCGGCAGGAGAATTCCGTTGCGCTGACGAACTGTCAGACAGGCGAAACCAATAAAGCAAAGGAGCTCACGAACATCCCATGCAACTCAAGTCACGGTCATGTTTCGGAAAAATCCTGTTGCCCATAGTTGTTCTTTTCGCCGTCGCAATCACCCCGATCGGCGTCGCTTCAGCGCAAACGGTCACACCTCGTCCGTGTGATCTCTACGCATCCGCGACTCCCTGTGTTGCTGCCTTCAGCACCACCCGCGCCCTGTACAGCGCGTACACCGGTCCGCTCTACCAGGTCACGCGGCAGTCAGACAAAACCTACACCGACATCGGCCTCCTCCCCGACGGCTACGCCAAGGCCGCGGCGCAGGACACCTTCTGCGCCAACACTTCCTGCACCATCACCAAGCTCTACGACCAGTCACCCAACCACAACGACCTCACGCCCGCGCCTCCCGGCGGCGCAGCGCGCGGCCCCGGCCCCAACGGCTACGACGTCCCCGCCGTGGCCAACGCTCTCCCGGCAACCGTCGACGGACACAAGGTCTACGGCATCGCCGTCTCCCCTGGCATGGGCTACCGCAACGACACCCCTGAACGGACAGCGGTCAACGGTCAGCCCGAAGGCGTCTACATGGTCACCTCCGCGCTCAATCTCAACGAAAAGTGCTGCTTTGACTTCGGCAACGCCGAGACAAACAATCTCGACAACAAAGCCGGCCACATGGACGCCATCAACATCATGTGTCACGGCAACCCATGCAGTCCCGATGCAGGGCTGGACATGGAGGACGGCATCTACGGCCACCTCAAGGTGCCCGCCGGCACCACCTTCGTCACCGACATGGGCGCCAGCGACGGTCAGCACACCTATGCCATCTACCAGGGCAACGCCCAGTCCGGAGCCCTGACCACTACCGGCATCATCCCTCTTCCCAACGGCTATCAACCCATGCGACAGGAAGGAGCCATCATCCTCGGCATCGGCGGCGATAACAGCAATTGGGCCACGGGCTACTTCTTTGAGGGCGTGATGACCAGGGGAATGCCCAACTACTCAGGCCATGGAAGCGGTTCAGAGCAACATCGTGGCCGCTGGGTACGCTGGCCAGCTTCAGCCATAACGTTGAGGATCGGCGGCTCTGCCGAAAATCTCCGCAGCGACGTTGCCCGCATCTGCCTCATCGACCCACCACCATCATCATCATCATCGGCGGCTTGGATCGAATACGGCTATTCCACTGTGACGGATTTTGCCAGGTTCCTTGGCTGATCCACGTCGCAGCCGCGACGCACGGCGATGTAGTAGGCCAGCAGTTGGAGAGGAATGATTTCAATGAGAGGAGAAAGCATCTCGATTGCGGGTGGGATGTGGATGACGTGTTCAACCAGGTCACCGATGGTGTGATCGCCCTCGGTCGCGATGGCGATCACGCGTCCGCTGCGCGCAGTGACCTCCTGAATATTCGAGAGCGTTTTTTCGTAGCGCAGCTTGGAGGCAGGATCGGACTCGTCACGTGTGGCCAGCACCACAACCGGCAGGGTTTCATCGATGAGGGCGTTGGGGCCGTGCTTCATCTCTCCGGCTGGATAGCCTTCGGCGTGGATGTAGGAGATCTCCTTGAGCTTGAGGGCGCCTTCGAGGGCGATGGGGAAATGGATGCCGCGACCGAGGTAGAGGAAATCGCGAACCGTGGAGAATTCTTTGGCTAATTGCTCGCACTGGGCGGAACGCGAACGCAGCACTTCTTCGATCTTCGCGGGAATACGGCTCAATTCTTCGATCAGTTCCACCGAACGCGCCGCATCGAGCTTTCCGCGCAGTTGGCCGAGTTTGAGCGCCAGCAGGAACAATGCGGTGAGCTGCGAGGTGAAGGCCTTGGTGGAGGCGACGCCGATCTCCGGGCCGGCGTGAGTGTAGATGGCGCCGTGGGCTTCGCGGGCCACCATGGCATCGACCACGTTGCAGATAGCCACGGTCTTTGAGCCGAGACTCTTCATCTCCCGCTGGGCTGCGAGGGTGTCGGCGGTTTCGCCGGACTGGGTGATGAGCAGGCCGAGCGCTTTGGGGTCCGCGATGGGATCGCGGTAGCGATATTCGCTAGCGTAATCCACGTCCACAGGCAAGCGCGCGAAGCGCTCGATCATGTATTTGCCGGCGAGCGCGGCGTGCCAACTGGTGCCGCATGCGGCAATGTTGATGCTGGATGCCGTAGCCAGCTCGTCATCGCCAATCTCCATCTCGCCGAGGAAAACTTTGCCGGAATCGAGCGAAACGCGGCCCAGGGTGGTGTCGGTGATGGCGCGCGGCTGCTCCCAGATTTCCTTGAGCATGAAGTGCCTGTAGCCGCCCTTTTCCGCCTGGATGGGGTCCCATTGAATGCGGGTGATGGCGCGGTGAATGGGCTTGCCTTCGAAGTCGGTGAGCTCGACCCCGGCGCGGGTGAGGATGGCCATATCGCCGTCGGCGAGGAAATAAATATTGCGGGTGTGATGCAGGATGCCAGGCACGTCGGAGGCGACAAACGACTCGCCTTCGCCGACGCCGATGACCACTGGCGGGCCGAAGCGGGCAGCGACGATCTTGTCGGGCTCCGCGGCTGAGAGAACGCCGAGCGCAAATGCCCCAGTGAGCCGCTTGACGGCGCGGCGGACGGCTACTTCCAGGGTGACGGGCTCGCCGGCTGCATCCGCGTCCAACTGCACCTGCTCGATGAGGTGGGCGATGATTTCGGTGTCGGTTTCGGTGACGAACTTGTGGCCCTGGGCGGTGAGTTCGCGCTTCAGCTCGAGGTAGTTCTCCACAATGCCGTTGTGGACGACCACAATGCGGCCGCTGCAGTCGCGGTGGGGGTGGGCGTTCTCTTCAGTGGGGCGGCCATGGGTGGCCCAGCGGGTGTGGCCGATGCCGAAGGTGCCCTCGAGGGGATGCTCGCGCAGCACCTGCTCCAGATTGCCGAGTTTGCCCGGGGCGCGAGAAACCGCAAGGGTGGCGCGCGTGGGACTGCCTACCGCGATGCCGGCCGAGTCGTAACCGCGGTATTCGAGACGCCGCAGGCCCTCGATGATGACAGGGACGACCTTCTTGGGTCCTACATAACCAACAATGCCGCACATGGAACGATTCTAAGCGACGGCTGTGCGGCGGGCTGTCAGGGTTCCGGGATCAGGGATTAGTCGTCTTCCTCCTCTTCGTCTTCTTCGTAGTCTTCACATATGTCTCGCTTGTCGCAGGTGGAGCAATCTTCAGGAGGTTCGCAGACGCGTTTCTCGGGCGCGAGCTCCTGGCCATCGGCGGAATGGGTCAGGGAACGCACCGACTCGGGCGCGTAGAAGGACGAGCGGTCTATATTTTGCGAGGCGATCTGGAGCCCGTAGAGGCACAGGCCGGCTCGGCGAGCGTCGATTCGCGTAGAAAGAAGCGCGCCGAGGACCTGAGTGAGCGCGAGTTGGATGGAGGAGCGATCCTCCAACAGCGGCAACTTGAAGTCCTCCATGAGGGGGTTCAGGCCTGAAGACTCGGGGCGTTGTAGCCGGGTATGGAAATAACAAAAGGGCGTACCGCCGAGGACAGGAGATTTACACCTGAGGCCGTTGGTCTTGATATGACGACATTGAAGATACTGAATAGCCGGGCAGAAGTCCGACATTTCAGACCGGGCACATCTCCGACATTTTTTGTTTATTAGGCATGTTTTTGCTTTTGTCTTTCGGCCATGCTGGGTTGGTTAACGGAACCAGCTTATCGCGTTTGCTGTCGAAGCCCACCAGCTTACGGTGGGCAAAGTAGACGTTGTAGAGGCCTTCGCCGATCGGCATCAGTCCGACCGGTTCTCCCCACAGTACTTCGGTGAGGAAGATGTCTTTCTTTTTCCAGCGGAAATGCCCGTGCGCCTTGACCATGCGCACCTCCATCCAGTCCGGATACGCGACCTCGGGCAGGCGCGCCGGATAGGGCCGTTGCGAGGGCTCATAGACACTTGCCGGGGTCTGCATCTCAAGCGCCTCATGCGGCCGCACCTGGTTATAGTCATGACGAAAACGATCCAACTCGCGTTGCTGCCCCCGCCAGTCGGCGGCTGGCCGCATCTCCTGCTTGAGCGTGCGATGCATGCGCTCGTGCCGCCCGTTCTGCTCCGGATGCCCGGCCTGTATACGTTCGTGCTCGATGCCCAGCCGCATCCAGAACACCGCCAGCCGGCTCAGCCCGCCCACGGCCGAGCTGGAAAACGGCGCGCCGTTGTCGGTGCGGATCGCCTCCGGCATCCCATGCTCGCGGAAAGCAGCCTCGAAGATGGCCCGCACCCGCGCGCTGTCTGTCTTCTCCACTGCCTGTGCGCGCAGCAGATAGCGGCTCCAGGCGTCGGTAATCGTCAACGGATCGACACGCGCTCCGTCACCGGCCTTGAACCAGCCCTTGAAGTCAGCGCACCACACCCGGTTGGCCCCGCCGGCGTGCGCCAGCGGCTGTGTGTAAGGCTCGGTGCGGCGCCGCTTCTTGCGCGCAACCACCAGCCCGGCACGCTTGACGATCTCGCCGATGGTGCTGGCTGCAGGCCACACCCGTCCCGGCTGATCCCGTTCCAGAATCCGCTTCAACTTACGCGGTCCCCAACCCATGTGCGCCTCGCGCAGATCAAGCACCGCTCGCTCCATGGCCGCATCCGTCTGGTTGGGATGCTGCCTGGCCGCCCGGTTCAGTTCTGCCAGTCCCTTGACTCCGTGCAAACGGAAGCGACGAAGCCACTCATAGCCCGTGTCCCGGCATATCCCATACCGGAAACAAAGCTCCACCATCGAATGCTCATCGCGCTCATAATCAAACACAAAGCGCAGCTTCTCTTCCATAACACTGCTCGTTTTCCAAGGCATAATGACGGTTGTAACGCCTTCAGCCTTCGCTGCAGTGTCGGAGATGCCCTCGGTCTATTTCGTCGGACAAGCGCCCGGTCTGTACCGTACCGTGTGCTCCTACCCCCCCGGGGGGTATTTTAGGAAGTTGCTGATTCTTATAGGGTTAAAGAAAGAGATCTCTTCCAAAATCCTCATGAAGAAGGGGTTAGCGGCGTCTGAAGGAGTTGCCGGAGTGCGGCCGGGATGGATACTCGGGGTTATTCTCAAGCCCCACAACCAGTGTGGGCGTTTCGACGAAATAATCTGCAAATTTTGCGGGGATTTTTTGCACCAAGGCGAAGATGCTTGACGAATGGGATTGATGGGCGCTTCTCCCGGATGAATTGCCAGCGAACTTAGTCGAAGTGGGCAGTGATTACGGCCTCATCGCAGCGCTGAACTTTCAAGTTGCAAAAGCTGGGTCGATGTTTGACCTACGGATTAAGCGACAGGCGTTTTGGACTGTTCGACATGCCGCGGCGAGCGGTGGCCTCGCTCGAGGGACCTGTTGGACGCTGTCTCATAAATGGGCGTCCCTCATGAATACGACATCGCGGGTGCGGGCGCTAACTCCATGCGACCACCAGAAGCCGAGGGCAATCCCGCTAAGAGTTGCAATAAGGAAAGCCCAGCGAAGCCGTAAAGGACGACGAGCAGTCATCGTCATCTGTGGTTCATTTTCCAAGGCAAATCAACTCTAACCTATCTACTTCGGAATGTTCGCCACTGTGCAGATCGCAAAAGCAGCCGCAGATCCTTCACCGCGTTCAGGATGACACGCTTCGGGGAAACAAGCAGTGCTTTCTCATTGTCGTTCATGGTCGTATCGTGGACTCTTCAGAAGTGACTCGAATGATCAGGTCTGCGGATCCCGCCCTAGCAAAGCTAGGACAGGGCACCCTGATATGTGGGGAATTTTTAGCGTGGGCCACCTGCCTGTCTCATAAATGGTCTAGCACCGCGAAAGGCGTTGCTCAGGGGCTAAAGCCCCACCGATTTCCTGGACGTCTGCGGCACGACTAAAGTCGTGCCCTGTTACAAAGCGGTGTCCGGAACCCCTTCAGATTTGGTTCAGCCGAAATTTCCGCATCGACGGTGATTCGGGCTGAAACAGAGGCCATCGTGCATAATTGATCGCACATGGACAAAGAACTGAAGAAATCGCTGCTCGTAACAGCAATCTGCTGTGCAGTCTTCTTGTTTGGTTATGATGTGATTTTTGCATTTCTCCACCATGATTTTCAGGGACTGCCCAAGGCACTTCTGTTCAACTGTGGCCCAATTATCCTGACACTTGGCTTCTGCGCGTTTGTCTGGTCAAAAAAGGCTCAGACCCAAGTTGCCATTTATTTTCTGACCGGCGGCGCGGTAATCTTCATCGCCATGTTGTTTTGGATGACCCGCAATATTCAGGCGACTGCCATCATGGGTTCGAGCGGAATCGGTCTCATCATAATCGGGGTTTATCTAAAGTACCGTGCTGCTTCAGACCGGTCATCCAACGAATGATTCACCCATTCGACGGTTGAGGGCGCATTGTGGACGATTCGGAATGTTCGCCACTGTGCAGATCGCAAAAGCAGCCGCAGATCCTTCACCGCGTTCAGGATGACACGCTTCGAGGAAACGAGCAGTGCTTTCTCATTGTCGTTCATGGTCGTATCGTGGACTATTCGGAAGTGACTCGAATGATCAGGTCTGCGGATCCCGCCCTAGCAAAGCTAGGACGGGGCACCCCGATATGTGGGGAATTTTTAGCGTGGGCCACCTGCCTGTCTCATAAATGGTCTAGCCACCCCGAAAGGGTTCCCTCAGGGGATGAAGCCCGACAATTTTTGCGACGTTTGCGGCACGATTCGCCGCGGCAAATCGTGCCCCTGACACAAAGCCATTTATGAGACCGATTCCAGCCGGAAGAATTGCGGCTAGAATGGGGCGCTTATCTGTAGAATTTCTCCTGCATCGACGCCCATGCTTGACGAGCCCTTTGTTTTTAGAGGAGATTCTTTTAAGCCTAATTAGATCCACGAGTGCACAGGCCTTGATCGGGCCTCTTTCTGAGTCCTTAATCGCAGGAGACGGAAATGACTGTTGAGGTCTGGGGGATGTTGGTTGCGGGTGTTGCCGCATTGGTTGCGGGACTCGTTCTTGCCCGGGCGCGGTTCCGGGCAGCTTCGGGCGCCGAAAAGGTCTTGGTGCTGGGGCCGGTTTTCGAGGCCGTTGCTCTCGCAATTTTTGCCGCGGAGCACTTTCTGGCAGCGCGCGATCTGATGCCCATTGTGCCGCGTTGGCTGCCGGGGCCTTTGTTCTGGACTTATTTCGTTGGCGCGGCACTGCTGGCCGCGGCCATCAGTTTTATCGCATGGCGACATGTGCGCTGGTCGGCAGCGCTGCTCGCCTTGCTGTTCCTGATCATCGTCGCCACCGTAGACCTGCCCAACCTGCCCTCGCAGGTGCATGATCGGATCTTCTGGACGCTCACCGTGCGCGAGTCGTGTTTCGCCGGTGGCGCGATGGTGCTGGCGGGCAGCGTGTGGCCGGGGGGAAGTTGGCCAAGCATCGCGCTCGTACGGGTCGGCCGCGGAATCGTCGCAGCGACGATGGTCTTCTACGCGATCGAGCACCTTCTCTTTCCCCGGTTTATGCCCGGTGTTCCGCTGGAAAAGCTCACCCCGGCGTGGGTGCCGGCGCCGGCGATGATTGCATATTTCGTCGGAATCATCCTGCTGCTCGGAGGGGTTGGGCTTCTCATTCGCCCCACGATCCGCATCGCAGCCGCTGGCGCGGGGACCATTCTTGTGCTGCTCACGGCGTTCTTCTACGGTCCGATTATGGTAATGGAGATCCACTCCGCGCTCGCGGTGGAAGGGATCAACTACGTGGGCGACACCTTGTTATTCGCGGGGACTGTTTTGCTGGCAGGCTTGGCGGCGGATCATCCGACCGTGTGAATACCCCCAGGTCCCTGCTGCTGAGGATGCCCGTGTGGAGTGACTGGCCGGGGAAGAAAGCAGCAACCGCAGATCCCTCGGCTTCGCTCGGGATGACAATGTGGGTTTGTGGCCCGCTTGGGGTGACAGCCCGTGGAGGGCGGCGTCGGGCTTATTCCTCAATGCGGTAGGTAAATTCTTCGATCACGGGGTTGGTGAGCACTTCGCGGGCGATTCGTTCGACCTCGGTGCGCGCCTTCTCCGAGGAGAGGCCATCGGCGAGCGATAGCGCGAAATACTTGCCCTGGCGCACCGCAGTGACTTCCGCAAACCCGATCTTGTGCAGGGCATTCTGGATGGTCTGGCCCTGGGGGTCCAGGACCGACGTCTTCAGCGTGACATAGACATGGGCCTTCATTATCCCTGATTATATAAGGGTCTGCTCACGGCGCCGGGTTGACCTTGTCCCCGGGAAGGTGAGCGGACCCCGTTCCGGCGATTTCCAATTTTCCCGGAAAGATCCTTCATACCGAACCCGTTCACATTGATAAAGGAGAGCAAGAAGCAATGGTTAATTATCTGGAGTTGCCGATTGGCGACCGCGCACCCGAGGTCTTTCGAGCGGTTATCGAGATTCCGAAAGATGGAACCAACAAGTTTGAATACGACAAGCAGTTGCACGTGTTCAAGCTGGACCGCAACCTGCACTCGCCGGTTCATTATCCCGGCGATTATGGCTTTATCCCCTCGACCCTGAGCGATGACGGCGACCCGTTGGACGTGCTGGTGCTGGTGTCGGCACCGAGTTTTCCCGGATGCGTGCAGGAGGTGCGCCCGATCGGCCTGCTGGAGATGCTTGACCAGGGCACGCTGGACGAAAAAGTGCTGGCGGTGGGAAAAAATAATCCGCGCTTTGCCAATATATGGAACTACACCGATATTTATCCCCACTTGCTGAAGGAGATCACGCACTTCTTCTCGATTTACAAGGATCTGGAAGGCAAGCGCGTGGAGGTAAAGGGATGGCATGACGCGGCCTTTGCCCGCGACCAGGTGCTGCGCGCTGCGAAGATGTTTGACGAAGGCAAAGCGAAACCCGCAGCGACACACAAGTCGAAAGCGGCGAAGTAAGAGCGGTTTGATGGCTCAGGCCCTCCCTTCGGCGTTGAAGCTGATCTTCCCAAAGCGCGCTTATTGATGTTCGTGCTTTCCCACCCTAGTGTGGTGAGTCTGAAGTTCATCGAAGAACAACCGCAGATTCTTCGACTCACCACCCCCGAACTGAAAGACGTTCGGGGCCCCGTTCGCTCAGAATGACAGCCAGTTTTGTGTTGCGTATTTAAGACTCAGGACACTAGAACCTGTCTCATAAATGGTTTTGTAAAAGGGCACGACTTTAGTCGTGCCGCAAACGTCGCGTAAATCGCTGGGCTTTAGTCCCTGAGGGACGCCTTTCGCGGTGCTAGACCATTTATGAGACAGCTTCTAGCGACAAGTACAAAGACGTCGCTAGGGTGGGGCACCCAAGTTCTTGAGCCGATTCAGAGCGGCGTTTTGTCACCGGAAGGCATTCAGTCTGCTGCGGAGGCGGCGGCAACACGTCGGCGCGAGAGAGGGAGAGCCGTGAGCCAGTAGAGCATCGGCCCGAGCAACGCGACGCAGGATGCGAAGAGAAGAGCTGAAATCGACCCCATCAGTTTCTCGTTGCGCGAGGCGTAGAGCGCAAAGGCAATCAGCACGGCTGGACCCACCGCAAGGGCACAGGCAAAGGCCAGGTTGCCTGCCTTGAAGGGCCGGGGAAGCTCGGGCTCGCGAATTCGCAACACAATCAGCGAAATGAACTCGAGCAGCAGGCTGGATCCATACAGAATCAGGTCGATTGAGATGAGCCGTTCAAACGGGAGCTTGAGCGCGAGCGCCCAAGCCATTCCGCACAGGAGCACGCTCACCCACGGCACACCGCGCTGATTTCGCCGGGCCAATACAAGGGGCAGCATTCCGTCTTCGGCCATGACCATGGGCAGACGGGTATAGCTCATGGCCAGCGCATTGAACATGCCGAGGCCGCAGATGATGCCGCCAGCCACGACGGCGAATCCCAGCAGCGGTCCGCCGATGGAGACGGCAGCCGTCATCCAATCGCCGGTGGAGAAGCTTGCAACCGAAAGCCCGGACAGCGCCATGGCCAGCAGCGGCAAGATGTAGGTGACGGCCACAAGCGCGGCGGCCGCGACCATAGCGCGCGGATAGTTGCGCTGTGGGTCTTTCACTTCCTGCGCCACGGTGGAGGCATTGTCCCAACCCATGTAGTTCCACATGGCCACCAGGACCGCAGTGGAGAGCGCCGCATCAGAGCCGGCGTTGCTCCATTGCACCACTGGATGCAGCGTGATTCCGCGACCCACACCGAGAACGACGAAAACCGCAAACGGCACAAGAAGGAGCACGAAAAGACCAACAGATCCATCGCCGACTGCAGGCGCGCCGCGCAAATTCCAGATACTGCACAGTACAACGACCGCGAGCGACCACGCGTACCCGTACCAGCCTGCCGTAAGAGAAGGATTGAATTTGCCCAGATACAGCACAAAGATGGCTGGGTAAATCGCCATGTCGAAGATGCTGGCCGAGAGAGACAGCCAGCCTTCCTGGTATCCCCAGAAGGGGCCGAGCGCGCGGCGCACCCAGACGTAAAAGCCTCCCTCGGCAGGGATGGCGCTGGCCAATTCGCCGATCATCAAGGCCGTCGGCAAAGACCACACGATCGGTAATACCAGGAGAATCGCGATCGCACGCGCAAATCCGGCGCCGCCGAGAATGTCTTCAATCCCGTAGGGCCCACCCGAGACCATGAAGTAAGTGGCGGCCACCAGCGGCAGCAGAAGCATCTTGCGCCGCGCGGGTTTGAGAACAAAAAGCACAGTGTGAATCTAACAACTCTGCTGCCGGGCACAAAGGAAAAAGTGGGACCGGAACGGTTTCTCGCCTTGCAGGTTCTGCCCTTCCGCGCAGCGCGGGCCATCGATCTTAGAACGAAGAGCCGTGACAATGTCGCTCGGCGAAGAGCTAAGCCCTTTAGAGCGAAACCAGAGTAACTGTGTCCTGTTGAGTTTTGTTCCGGGTCGCCGCTCGCTGATGGTCGCGTCGACTTGAATGCCGTGATATCGGGATGCATCAACTCTGGTTCCGCTTTAGCCGGCAGGCAAATCCGATTTGCACATTACTTTTGTTTCGGTCGGGTCTTTTCGCGAATCGCTCTCTGCATGAGGCTGTGCTTTGATTAGTGGTGTCCACGTTAATTAAGTCTGGGTATCGCCGCGAGCGAGGGGGTCCATCGGGTTCGCGGCAAATGCGTGCGGTTGCGATCTTTCGATTGTAAAGAGATGAAGCCGAATCTGGTCGGCTTCACTATGCTGCCGCATCGGTCTCCTGTCACCTGTTTCCCCGGATCATTCCCAAATCTCAAGGCGAGTCTGCGCGGCGCGGCCTGACGCCTGTGAGAATGCAGCTTGACTCAACCGAGCAAAGTGCTTCCCCAATCCACTGCGGTGCAGACGGGCCAGCTGAAAGGCATTGATCCTGTATTCCCTACCAGGAGAATCCATGCACGCAAGATTCGAACGCCTTTGCGGCTCCAATCTCACGCTGATTTTTGTCTCTCTTTTTACGGCGATCTGGATACTCTCGGGCTGCTCCAGTTTCACCATCAACGATCCCAGCTACTTCACTGCCATCTCGGCGGCGAGCGGCACGATCCGCGTGAATCAGCAGATTCAGCTCATCAGCAACGCAAAGGCCACGGGCGTGCCGCTGATCTATTACGTAAACGGGATATCCGGAGGCAATGCAGAACTGGGCACGGTGGACGGCAATGGGCTTTATACAGCTCCCGCGATTGTCCCGATCCCCAACACGGTGCAGATCACCAGTATCGCAAGCAAGTTTCCGAACTATCCGCCGGGATCGGTAAGCCTGGGTGTGTTGAATCCCATTCCCATTCTCACATCCGTTACACCTTCAGGATTTTCGGAGGGGACAACAACGGTTACCGTGAATGGGTCGCAGTTTGTCTACGGCGTGCAGATTCTGTGGAACGGTATTGCGGTTCCTACAACATTCGTTTCGGGAACGCAGCTCGTGGCTGCAATTGCCGCGCCCAATCCAGGAACATTTCCTTTGGTGGTGAGCAATCCGAACCCTGGATCCGCGAACTCCGCGACGGCCTCTGTGTTGGTGGGCCCAGGAAATGTGGTCTTGCAATTGCAACCGGGACAGGGTACCGACGTGCGCGTAAGCAACAAGCTGAATATAGGACTGACAGTAATGGGAACAGATAACACCGGCGTGAATCTGCTGGTGAACGGAATTGCCGGCGGGAATGCGCAGATCGGCACGGTCGAGTCGAATGCAGACGGATCGATCACGTACACGGCGCCACCGGTGATTCCCACGCCGAATATTGTTCAGCTCACGGTGGTGAGCATGGACAATCCGGCCGTTTCAATCACGCGCGATATCTCCGTGCTCAATCCGATTCCGATTCTTACCACGGCGTCACCGATGTCGTTCAATGTGGGAACGGCCACAGTGGTCGTGCAGGGGCAGAGCTTCATCTCAGGCGCGCAGGTGCTGCAGAATGGCGCGGCGGTGCCCACGACGTTCAACAGCGGCGGACAGTTGACCGCGAGTCTGAATCTCACCGAGCCGGGCAATCTCGATCTGCAGGTGTTGAATCCCAGTCCCGGCCCTGCAACGTCGACCGATCTGATCGCGCAGGTGCAAGGCACGCCACCCGTGCCTGTGGTGACCCCGGAAGATGCTTCGCGATTTCTGGAACAGGCGACGTTTGGCGCGACTGATGCGGACATTCACCACCTTTCACTGATTGGCTATCCGGCGTGGCTGAACGAGCAGTTCAATACGCCGCAAGTGCCGCAGGAGCCAGGGGTCGAACAGGCTCTGATTCTCAACAATGCGCCTTGTTCGGCGGGCGATTTGAAATGCAATGCAGCGCTGTTTGTTCAGAACGACCAGGATGAGGTGTATGTTCAAAATACGTTCTGGCAGCAGAGCATGGCAGGCAGCGATCAGTTGCGCCAGCGCGTGAAGTACACGCTGTCGGAATTGTTCGTAATATCCAGCGCAAACTTCGCGGTGCAGAACATGCCGCGGGGAGAAGCCAACTACTACGATCTTCTCGGCGCAGACGCGTTCGGCAACTTCCGCCAGCTGCTGCAGGACGTGACGTTGAACCCGATGATGGGCCAATTCCTGTCGATGCAGGGCAACGACAAAGGCAATGCCACGACCGATCCGGATGAGAATTACGCACGCGAGGTGATGCAGCTCTTTACGATCGGGCTCTACCAGCTCAATGACGATGGCACGCAGAAGCTGGATTCGACGGGACAGCCGATCCCGACCTACTCAAATACTGACGTGATGGGTCTGGCCGCAGTTTTCACAGGCTTCAGTTGGAACATTCCAGGCAACAGCAGTGACACGGCGTGGTCGAATTGCTGCATTTATGTCGGCCCCGGTTATGGCGAAGATCTTTTGCCCATGCAGAGTTTCCCGAGTCACCATTCGACCGTGGAAAAGGATTTTCTCGGTGTGACCATTCCGGCTTCCGGTTCGCCGGACCCGAATGGCGACCTAAAGATTGCTCTGGACACTCTGTTCAATCACCCCAACCTGCCGGCGTTTTTCTCGCAAACAGATGATTCAGCACCTGGTCACCAGCAATCCGAGTCCAGCCTACGTGGGCCGTGTTGCCGCGATGTTCAAAAACAACGGGCAAGGCGTGCGCGGCGATATGAAGGCAGTCATTACCGCGATCCTGCTCGACCCGGAGGCGCGCGACACCGCAGACGATTTCAGCAATCCTCAATACGGCAAGGTGCGCGAGGCGTTGCTCCGCTACACCGAATGGGCGCGGGCATTCACGGCGCAATCGCGCAACGGCTCCTATTACCTCGGCAGCACCGAGGATCCGATCTACGGATTCGGCGAGATGTCGCTGCGTTCGCCCACGGTCTTCAACTGGTTTGCACCCGGGTATGTTCCTCCCGGCACAAGCATCGAGCAGGCCGGACTGGTGGCGCCGGAGATGCAGATGACCAATGTGTCGACCGTTGTGGGCTACCTGAACTACATGCAGTACTGCAATCGGCAGCGACGCCAACAATGGCGCCGACGTGTTCTCGTCCTACGGCACCGAGATAGGCCTGGCGGCAACGCCGGACTCAGCTTCTCGACCGCATCAATCTGCTGCTGATGGCCGGCGAGATGGATAGTACGCTGCGCAGTCAGATTTTGGATGCGGTGAATGCGATCGCGATTCCGACCGGCGACCAGAACGCGATCAATGCCGCGCTTGCGACCCGTGTGCAGACAGCAATCTATCTGACGATGGCGTCGCCATCCTTCAGCGCGCAGTTTTAAGGAGCCCTATGACGTGCAAATGCGAACAGACCCGGCGGCAGTTTCTCAGAACGGCTTCGATGGCCTCGATGGCAGGCATGTCCGCGAGTCCATTTCTTGCTTGGACTGAACTCGCTGGCCGCCATGGCCCAGGGAACAGGCACATCAGACTATCGCGCGCTGGTCTGCGTCTTTCTGCAGGGCGGCAACGACGGCCACGGAACGGTGATCGCCACCGATCCCGACTCGTTCAGCGCATTTACGCAGGCGCGGTCGGGAGCGCCGGGACTTGCCTACCCCATGAGCGAACTGCTGCCGATCGTTTTGCGAACCCCGCAGAGCGGCCGCACCTTTGCGCTGAACCCAGCGCTTAGTCGGAGTGCAGAACCTGTTCAACGCCGGGCGCGCTGCGATTGTCGCCAATACGGGCACCTTGATCGCTCCCGCGACCAAGGCGCAGGTCAGCGCCAACTCGGTTCCGTTGCCTGCTTCGTTGTTCTCGCACTTCGATCAGACAGCGGCGTGGCAGGCCATCGCTTCGAATGGCGGCAGCGCGGAACACGTGGGATGGGGCGGCGCGGTGGCCGATGTGATCGAGAGCATGAACATGAATTCAAACTCGATGTTCACCTGCATTTCGACCGCGGGGATTGCGCTGTTTCTCTCCGGACAGACGTTCGTTTCAACTGAATGTGACGTCGGCGGGACCGATCCCGATTTCAGGGTTGGCGCAGCCTCTGTTTGGACAATCTGCGGGGACCAATGCGCTCGCGTCAATTCTCACTGCCGATGAGACGAACCTTTTCGCCAAGGAATATGAGGTGGTGATCACGCGTTCGACACAGGCGCAGGCGCTTCTGGCGTCTTCAATGCTGGCGGCGGGTCCGACCGGGATTCCGAATCCTCCGCAGTATCTCGATCCGATGACCAACAAACTCGCTGACAATCCACTTGCGGCGTCGCTGCAGACGGTTGCGCGGATTATTGCAGGAAAGAGCGGACTAGGCGTGAGCCGGCAGATTTTTTATGTGCAGCTCGGCAGTTTCGATACGCACGACGGCCAGGCCGTGCAGCACGCGAGCCTGCTGTCGCAGCTTGGGTCGGCGCTCGAATACTTCGATGGGACAATGACGACTCTCGGCATGGGCGACCAGGTCACGACCTTCACCGCATCCGATTTCGGCAGAACGCTCACGAGCAACAGTGACGGCACCGATCATGGGTGGGGCAGTCACCACTTCGTTGTGGGCGGCGCAGTGCAGGGCCAGGATATGTATGGCGCGTACCCGGTGATCGGTGTAAATCAAGCCAACGATGTTGGATCGGGCAGGCTGATTCCAACGACTGCGGTTGACCAGTACGCGGGAACGCTGGCGCGCTGGTTCGGGCTCTCCGATGGGCAAATTCGGCAGGTGTTTCCCAACTTTGGCAACTTCGGCTCAAGCCCGTATCTGGGGTTCATGGGCTGATTTTTATTGTTCGGACCCGGCTTGGGACTGGATGCGGTGCAAGGGAGGATTTGTACACAGGCAAACGCAAGAATAGCGATAGAGCGGAACGGATCCATGGGTGCCTTTTCCGTAACATACTTCTTCGGCATGTTACACGACCTTTCAGTTACCTCTGCCGGAAGCTATAACTCGCCTATCTCAAGCTGCGTCGAATAAGTTGGTTGTGCCGCAGACGTGATTGCTCGCTGCAAGGAGAGCGGATTGAAACGTTGTCCTGGGCTGATATCTCAGTTCCGAATGGGATGGGAAGTACTCTATTGAGACTCGTCGGTCACTTCGATGGCACTCACGCAAGCGTAATTCTTAACCGGGACAAAGCTCATAACGATCAGGCCAGCCGCGTTCGGCTCGATGCCGCGGAAAGTTTCTGCTACTTGCTTGTTGGGACCCCCGGCTTTCGCCAAAATATCGAAATTCCGCAACAATGCAACGCCGTTTGCGTAGACGTCAAAGACACGGGGTGGGCCGGTATCAGGCACAGCACCTACTGTGCCGTAAAAACCTTCGGTAAAATGCAAAGTAACCGTATAGCGACCTGGCGCCACAGGGATCTGATAATGAAGTGGCCGAACCGTTCACCATCGAACAGATGTGGGTCGCTCGTGTTTACTGGAGTTTTCTGATGCGTATCAAGAACCCCGCCGATGGCATACTGGTCAGACCCCCAAAAGCGCCCGGCATGATCGACAAAGGAGTTCGCTTGCATCACAAGCCGAACCGGATTCATTCTGCCCTCGGTTTCGGGCACCAACTCAATGGCGTTGACGAGGGGCTGATCGAAACTGTGAATGAACTTGAGATGAACCATCCCATCGCTGCCCGGTGAAACCCCTTTGAACACCCGCGTAAGTGCCCGAAAGGCGCCCCCCGCGTCGCTCAGAACGTCGAAATCGGTTAATAACGGCCGTCCGTCCAGAGTCACGAAGAAGACCCTGCTGCTCTCTCCCCTGGCGGCGAACGTGCCCGGTCCGAAGATGGTTTCGACGAAATGCAGCCGCAGTTCATACTTGCCGGGCTGTCACTGGTATGTCGTAACTGAAATCCCCGCTTCGAGCAGTGCGGTAGATCGTCATGTCTGCCGCTCCCTGTATATAGGGAAGTTTCAGCTCGACTGCATCTCCGCCTGTGAAGTAGCGGTCACGCTCCCCAGACACTTCCATCGCGGTCAATATACTTCTCCTTTTGATAGCCGGCCAGGATCAGGACGGACCCCGTCTCGGCGGTTGCGGCAGTTGCCGCAGAAGCGACGCCAGTTGGTCGGGGCGTTGAGGAGGTGCGGGCAAAGCTTTCGCGAGACTGTGACTCGACGACTCCCCAAACAACAGTGAGCACCAAGGCGACCACAGCAGCGAGAATTGCCGCTGCTTTTGCAGAAAACAGGAACGGGCGAGAGATTCGATCCTTCTGCCTGTCCTTCTGTCCCTCAGGGTTTTCGAGGGATTCCATCGACTCGTCGGAAGAGGTAGGCAATTCTCCATGCCGAACAAACTGAAGTCTGTAACGACCCTCCTCCAAGATGATTTTCAGAGAATGGTTCGCTCCCTCAGTTTCGTAGTATCCGCGGAGTTTGCTACGGAGCCGGTGCACCTCTACGCGCACGCTTGAACTCTTTGAGGGATCGAAGTCCGCGGGACGCCCCAGTGCTTCCACGCCAATTCTGTACTCATTGAGGGCGCTTCGATCTTCGCCGAAATGATTGTTGCATAGATACTTAAAAAGCCTGGTAAGACTGGGGGCGTTGGAGAGTGCCTCAGAAGAGAGTACTGCCTGGATTTCTTCAGCTTCATCCCTTGATTGTGTTTGGGATGGAATTAGGTGTGCCTCCTGAAAGTTTCAGGATCGTAGCAGAAAAGATGCAGGTTGACAAACGGGGAATTCCCGTTACATCCAAGTAACATACCCCTGAAACATGCCGCAAGTAAATCACTTATTCACGCGTAACGCTGCGTAGCGGTTGCGTAGCGGGTGCAGTCTTGACTTTCATCAATGGATACCTCTAGAAGTCTGGTCGACGATACCGCATCTCATTATCGGTTCCGAACGAGAAATAGTATCCGGCCGGTCAGCTGGTCGGGAGCGGTACAACAACCAGCAACTCTTGAAGGGGACAATCCAGATGACGCGCATCAAATTTCTGTTGACTACTTTCTTGCTTCTGGCCTTTGCCGGACCGTCGGCATGGGCGCAGTCGATGTTTGCGCACCTCAGCGGAACCGTGCTGGACAGCCAGGTGCGGTGGTCGTCGGGGCAGCGATTACCGTCAAGAACTCGGCCTCAGGCGAAGTCCGGGTGACGACCACCAACCGCGAGGGGTATTTCTCCATCACGGAATTACCGGCGGCAACCTACGAAATCATCGTCACCGCCGAGGGATTTACGCGGTATCATGCGTCCGGCATCGCCCTTACCGGAGGTGACGACCGGACCATCAGCATCTCGCTCAAGGTCGGATCCACCAGCGAAACTGTGGAAGTGACGTCCACAGAAACCGCATTGGCGCAAACCGACTCCGGCGAGAAGTCATACACCATCTCTGCCGGCGATCTGCAGCAACTTACTCTTGTAAGCCGCGATGCTACAGAAATCGTGAACATCATGCCGGGAGCTGTCATGAGCGCCAACGGCGGCGTCAACGCAAAGGCATTCAACGGCCAGACGGTCGGTTTGAACCTGAACGGCCCTCTGGATAACGAGACCGTCAACGGTCAATCGGTGGACGTGACCATGGATGGCGGACATACATTCGACCCTGGCGCCTACGGCAATTCGGTCCCGGTCACCGCCAACCAGGACATGATCTCCGAGGTCAAGATCCTGACCTCGAACTTTACGGCCGATAACGCCAAGGGGCCGGTGGTGGTCAATGTTGTCTCGAAGTCCGGCGGCTCGAGCTTTCCATGGGGACATCCACTTCAATGCCCGCAATTCCGCGCTGAATTCGCTCGAATCAGATGAAAAGGAAAACGGGATCACGACCAAGACCGCAAGAATCCTACTACTATCCCGGCGCGACCATCGGCGGACCGGTGATCATTCCCGGGACCGGGTTCAACAAGAAGCGCAATAAGCTCTTCTTCTTCGATGGCTATGAGTTCTACAAGCAGCTCAACGACGCGGGCATCGAGTCCGCATTCGTGATGACCCCGCAAATGCTCAGCGGAGACTTCAGCGCGGCTGCCGGCTATGGCTCTAACGTCACCGGGGGCTCGCTATTGACTGCAACTCCCACCACACCGCCGGGCCCCAATTACATAGCCCCGGCGAGCGGGACACCCGGGCAGTCAGGGTATGTTCCGCCCACTCCGGATCCCTACGACGGTTTACTGGCCCTGACGCCCGGAAAATCGGTGTCTCAACCACGTTTGGCCGGTTGCACTGTGTCTCCCACCGGCGTACTTTCTTCAGCCTGTCTCGATCCGAATGGCGTGGCGCTGATGACTGCCTACATGCCCAAGCCCACCACCCCAAACGGAGCCCCGGATTCCAACGGCAACAACTATATTCAAGACATCACCCAGCCCATGAATATGACGCAGAACATGGCCAGGGTGGACTTCGACTACAGCGACAGGACCAAGCTGTATGTCACTTACAATCGCCAGCACCAGACCGCGACATGGGCGGTCGGGATGTGGGCCAACACGGCCTCGGCAAACGCAATTCCCGCACCAACGCCTCTGATTGGCGGGGACCTCTCCGACTTCGTGAGCGCCAACTTCATGCACGTCATTTCGCCCACGATGACAAGCGAGTCCAGGTTCACCTTTACCTACGAGGATTATCCTGCAGTTGCGCAAGATCCAGCCAAACTGCAGCGCTCGGACATTCCCAACTTCTCGCTGAAGGGCGTCTACGGCCAGCCGACAGCGCCGATGTATGCCACCTGGGGCTCGGGCTTCCCCAATTTAGGCGATGTGGGCTATCAATTCCCGCTCACCTGCTACAAGAAGATCCCCGCCGCCGGCGAGGATCTGACCAAGGTCATCAGAACACACACTGCTAAAGCCGGCGTCTACTGGGAGTTCGTCAATAATGTCCAGAATAACTGGGGGCAATGGGGTGACTTTAACGAAGGGACCTGGGCGACGCCTGTCTCCGGCAACATGTACGCCGACACCTTGATGGGAGTTGGCCACACGGGCTATATCGAACAGGCAGCGCCTCCGCCACAGGAGATGGCCGACAAAATCCTCTCTTTCTATGCCCAGGATGACTGGAAGGTGAACCGCCGTCTGACGGTGCAATACGGCCTTCGCTTGGAGCACTACGGCAAGCCCTATTCGCCGCCTTTCGGCCTGGCCCAGTTCAATCCCGCGCACTACAACAACGCTCCCTCCGCGGTGGGGCAAAATACAGGCGTGTCCTGGCACAAGCAGAACTCCTCGATCCCTCTTGCGGGCACGACTGACGCTTTCCTGTACTACTCGCCGCGTTTCGGCGCTGCCTTTGATGTCTTCGGCAACGGCCATACCATCGTCCGTGGCGGCTATGGCAAGTACCGCGCCTACGACTCGGTGCAGAGCAACAGCTATACAGCTTCTGCGCAAACCTCCATCGGCTCGGTTGCCTGGAGCTGCGGCTGGAACGATCCATTGTGTCCCAGCTATGAAGACATCGACACCCATGCCCAGGGCCCGGCCGTCTTTGGCCAGGGGATTCCGGCAGGTACTCTTGCCGCTCCAAACACGATCGACACCGTGAACCCTAAAGATCACGAGCAGCCGCTGGTGAGCACCTACAGCGTAACCATTGACCAGAAGCTGCCATGGAGGATGAATATCGAAGGTTCCTACGTGGGGAATTCTTCGCAATACTTCCAGCCACAGATCAACGTGAACGCAATTCCCATTGGCGCAATGATCAACTCGACTTGCGCCGCAGGCGCCACGGTCACCGTTTCATGCCAGCAGCAGTATCGGCCCTATCAGAACTACCAGGACATCCTTTCGGAAACCACGGCCGGAAAGGCGCGATTCGACTCTCTGGAGGCGAGTTTGCAACGCACCTCCGGCTTCCTGACGTTAATGATTAACTACACATACTCGAAGGCGTTGAGCGATGGCTACCTGGGTTCAAACAATACCAGCGGCTACGCAGACTACGGCGTGAACGAGTTCTATGGCGTCTCGCCGAGCGATCGACCCAATGTCTTAAGCACCGCGTATGTAGTTCATGTCCCGTCGTTCCGAGGTGGAAACGCTCTTGTCAAAGGCATCACGAACGGATGGGAGATCTCCGGCATCACGCAGATTGAGAGCGGTGCGAACCTGACCTCGGGTCCCGACGGCTGGAGCTTCGGATACACTCCCTCCGCGGCTTCCACATCGCAACCGGAAAACAATACGTCGCTCCTTGGCACTCCAGACATCACGCTGATGCCGCTGCTCACCTGTAACCCCAGCAAGGGAAACCCGAAAGGCACATATATCAACGCAAGCTGCTTCAGCCTGCCGGCGGGCAACGGTATAAACGGCACAACCAAAATGCCCTATATACCAGGCCCCAATTATTGGAAGAGCGACCTAACGGCGATCAAGAACTTCAAGATCGGGGAGCACCAGAATGCGCAGTTCCGGATTGCCGGTTTCAATTTTCTCAACCACGCTCTGACGTCCTTTGAGGCGGGCGATCCGAACCTTGACCTGAACAATTTTTCCTTTGCCAACGGTCAGGAAGTGAACAACAACCCCTCATTCGGCCAGGCCAAGTGGAGATATGGCCAACGCATTGTGGAATTGGGCGTAAAGTATTCCTTCTAACTTGCGCTTGTCTTGGGTTGAGCGGGCGGCCACGCGGCCGCCCGCTTGTTTCAAACGGTGGTCTGTGGTGATTCGTCCGTGCTATGGTTCAACAATGTTCCAGGCGCTTTCTCTGGCGGCCTTGCTGTCTTTGGGCGTTTCGGCCTCCGCACCGTCCCAACAAAAGAGCTTTGACGAGATTGCGAGAGAAGCTGACACCGCTCGCATTGCGGATCAGATGACGGAAGCAATCGGGCTCTATCGCGAGGGAGTTCGCCTGCACCCTACCTGGAGCGAAGGATGGCTGTGGCTTGGCAATCTTCTTTACGATCAAGACCGCTTTCCTGAGGCACAATCCTCTTTCGCTCACTTCGTCACGCTCGCACCAAAGCCGGGCCCAGCCTGGGCTTTGAAGGGGCTTTGCGAATTCGAGATGCGCGAATTCGACCGCTCCAGCGAGGACCTGCAGACATGGGTGCATGGCGGTTTTCACGGCAGCAGCGATCTGACCGAAGTTGCGGCCTTTCACTGGGCACTACTGCTCACGCGGCAACATCGCTTTGATGAGGCTCTTTACGTGCTGGCGGATAGAGCGAAACGGGGAGGGGAAAGTCCAGTACTGGTCGAAGCCATGGGACTCGCTTCACTGCGTATCTCGAATCTGCCAGAGGATTACTCGCCCGGCCTCCGTGAGCGGGTGTGGCTGGCGGGAAAGGCCGCTTTTTACGTTTCGCTGCATGATTTTGCTCGCGGCCAGGAATATTCCCACCGATTACTGGCTAAGTATGGCCAACAACCTGACGTGCACTTTTTTCAAGGAACGTTGCTCAAATTTCAGTTAGATCCTGGCAAGGCGGCGCAGGAGTTTCGCAAGGAACTGGAAATATCTCCCCAGCATGTTCCAGCGATGCTGGAACTGGCGCAATTCGACATCGACAGAAGCCACTTAACCGAGGCAATGTCTCTGGCGAGACATGCCGTTGAGATCGATCCCACCAACCCCGACACGCACCATGTTCTCGGGCGCGCCTTGCTTGCTGCCGGACAGGCGAAGGAAAGCGCGCAGGAATTGGAGTCGGCGGAGCGTCTGGCACCGGACAGCTCATCCATTCACTTTCATCTCGCTGCGGCCTACCGCGAGATGGGACTCACACAGAACGCCCAACGGGAGATTGCTCTCTATGGCTCGATCAAAAAGCGAGAGGAAGATCTGGATCGCGCCGCAGGGAGACGAGACGCTGAACATCCCCTGGAGCCACCGCAGTGATCGCGCTACTTGCCCTGGCCCTGCTGCTGGCTGTGGGTTTTCCGGCACAGGCCGCTGCATTGCCACCTCAAAGCGCCGCAGCCGAGCACGCCGCAGTCGCCTTTGAGCAGCTTGCCCAAGCCGCAAAGCTGGCGCGGGACGAGAACCGCGACGATGCCGCAATCGAAAACTATCGACAGGCCCTGAAGCTCAAACCGGAGTGGGGCGAGGGGTTGTGGTACCTCGGCACGTTGCTTTATGAGAACGGGAATTACTTCGAAGCATGCACGAATCTGCGCAGCTTTCTCGCTCGCAATCCGGAAAACGGTTATGGATGGGCGCTGCTGGGACTGAGCGAATTTGAGTCGCGTGATTACAGGCGGGCATTGGATCATCTGCAACAGAGCATGGTGCTCGGACTGGGTGGCAACTGGAAGATGACGTCCACCGTCTCCTACGTGATCGCGATTCTGCTCACGCGGACAGAGAAATTTGATGAGAGCATGGCCCTGTTATTTACCAAAGTGGCATCGGGTGAGGACTCATCACCGCTGGTTGAGCCGCTTGGCCTGGCTGCTTTGCGCCTGCCATTCTTGCCCACAGAGATTCCCGCCGATCGCCGGGAAATGATTCGTCTGGCTGGAGCCGGCGCGCTCGCCGTGGAAGCGCAACATTATGAAGAGGCCGACAAGCTTTTCAACGAACTGGAAGCCAAGTATCCCAACGAGTCCGGAGTTCACTTCCTCATTGGCGCCTACTTGCTGCGCGAGCGTCCGGACGATGGGATCAAGGAACTGCAGCGCGAGATTGAAATCTCACCGTCCCATGTGCCCGCGAGAATCCGGCTGGCAGAAGAATATCTCAAACGGCAGGATATGAATCAGGGCATATCGTTTGCCAAAGAAGCGCTGGAACTCGAACCCAAGAATGGCTTGGCCCATATGGTGCTCGGCGAATTGCTGATCGCGACAGGAGATTCTGCCGCCGGGATTGGGGAACTGGAGATTGCCCGGAATTCGTTACCCGATGAAGTACGCGTTCGCTGGGACCTGTTTCGTGCCTACACTGCCGCGCAACGCTCGGAAGACGCCACCCGAGAGAAGGGTGAGATTGAAAGGCTCAGCAAACAAGATGCGCCGCAGTGAATTGGACAGCAAGTTGGTGGACCGGCAAGCGCTCTCAATCGCGGTCGGGGCATTGCTGATATTGAGTGGAGCCTTGCTCTTTCCGCAGCAACAGGCTCCCGTAGCGGAACCGGCTAAATCGCCCATCCATTTCACGCCCCGCTCAATTCCCTTTTCGCTCGATAGCTGCGAGACCCCGGAGCGGCACGTCCCGGAAACCATGGCTGGGGGAGTTGCCGTTTTCGACTACAACAATGATGGGAATCTCGATATCTTCTTCACCAACGGGGCCGATATCACGAGCCTGAAAAAGACCTCGCCAAAATACTGGGACAGGCTGTTCCGAAACAATGGCGATGGAACTTTCACGGACGTAACTGAAAAAGCGGGACTCGCCGGGACAGGTTACGACACAGCAGTTGCGATCAGCGACTATGACAATGACGGATATGAAGACATTTTTGTCAGTGGTGTCTATCGGAACACGCTTTATCACAATAACGGTGATGGGACCTTCACCGATGTTACGGAAAAAGCCGGACTCTCCAAACTCGATAAGAAATACGGTCCTCTTTGGTCCACCGGCGCGGCCTGGGTGGATGTAAACAACGATGGCTTGCTCGATCTCTTTGTAGTGAATTATCTGAGCTGGGACCGGTCAAAGGAACCAGTCTGCAAGGTCAACGGCAAACCGGATTATTGTCACCCGAAATTCTTTCAGGGACTTCCCAATCAACTTTTCCTGAATAACGGCGATGGCACATTCACTGATATGTCGGAAAAGTCGGGAATCCGCGCGCACATCGGAAAAGGCATGGGAGTCGCGGTCGCGGATTTCAGCGGCGACGGACTTCCGGATTTCTTTGTGACCAATGACAAGCTCTTCAGTTCGCTATTTCATAACAAAGGCAATCTCCATTTCGATGAGGTTGCATTTGAAGCCGGGGTGGCGCTTCCCGAACACGGCAATCTCATTTCCGAGATGGGCGCCGATGCTCAAGATCTCAACAACGATGGGTTTCCCGACATTGCATTCACTGCGCTGGTCAATGAGACTTTTCCTGTTTTCCAAAACAATGGCAAAGGTGAATTCACTGAGATTACGGCACGCAGCGGAATGACCGCTCTCAGTAGTCCCATGTCTGGCTACAGCGTGAATATCGCCGATTTCGACAACGATGGCTGGAAGGACATTTTTGTCTCCCGAGGTGACGTGCAATCACCGGCCATGGCCTCGATTGTCCAGATCGACCAGCCCAACACGGTTTTCTTGAACGTGCCTGGAGGTCGCTGGTCCGCATTAACAGCCGACGCTGGTTTCGACGCTCTACTTCCGCGCCGCCATCGCGGCGCCGCTGTCGGCGACTTCAATCACGACGGGCAACTCGACATTGTGGTCACCGCGCTGAGTGCCCCTGCGGAAATCTGGATGAATGACAGTCCGAATCACAACCATTGGCTGGAACTTGCCCTGCGAGGCACCAAGAGCAACCGCGACGGAATCGGAGCGCGAATTCGAATCGTGGCAGGCAGCCAAACTCAGTTCAGCTACAAGTCCACGGCGTCGGGTTACGCCTCATCAAGCGCCGGTCCTGTTCACTTTGGCTTGGGTTTGGCCAGCACGGTAGACGAGATCGAAATCCGGTGGCCGTCGGGAACACTGCAAATCCTGAAGAACGTCGCGGCAGACCAGATACTGCAGGTTACAGAATCCAAATGACTGCTTACGGATGGGCAGGGCTGGAAACTTGCTCGCGCGCCTTCTCGTCAAGTTGGACTACTGCGGCGCGCTCACGTTCGCTGTCTTCGATGCGGTGCAGACGAGCATACAACGAAGCCAATTGAACATGGACTTCCTTGAAGTCAGGAGATCGGTACTCTACTTGTTGCAAATTTGATAGGGCGTCTTCCAATCGTCCCTTGGCCAGATTCAGCAAGCCAATCTGGAAACCCGCCTCCACCGAAGAGGGCCGCAGCATCCGCGCTTTTTCAAGGTACGGAGTTGCATCCGCGAGGTTGCCGTCGTAACGCAACATTCCTCCGAGATAAAGGTTGGCGCCGAAATCGTTGGGGTCGGCCTGCAATGCTTTTAGAAACGCAACTCTTGCGCCCTCGTGGTCTCCACTGTCGAGCAGGGCACGCGCATACAACATCCAGGCGCCAGGCAGATTGGGATCGCTCTCCAGAGCCTTGTGAATCGTGCTTGCCGCTGTCTTGCTGTCGTCGGCGGCCAGTTGCGCCGCTCCTGTTAGCAGGTCTACTTCATTTTGGTTGCCGGTCTTTGCGACCTGTTCGATGATGACCCCTCCCTGTTTGATCTGTCCGGCGCGGATCAGCGCCGTGCCAAGTGCGAAGTCCACCGCGCGATCGTTTGGATCGGCATTGTAAACAGGCTGAAGGAGTGTCACGGCATTTTGGTTTCGGCCCAGGCGCAGGTAGCAGTCGGCAAGCAGATAGAGCGACTGCCGGTTCTCCGGGTGCTTCGCGCGCAGGCGTTCGAGATTGACAGCAGCCTTATCGAAAGCAGCCTGTTTGTACCATGCCAATGCGAGGTTGAGAAGAATGCTTGGATTATCGGGCGCTCGCTTCAGCGCTTCATCGTACTGGGCAACCGCTTCGTTGTAGCGCCCAATGTGTGCCAGAGCCACACCGAGATTTGTTCTTGCTTCCACCGAATCAGGCTGTATCTTGATCAACTCTTCATAAAGGCGTATCGCCTCTTGCACATCGCCGCGCACATAAGCCGTGTCGGCATCTTTCGCGAGGGTTTGGGGAGAGAGGGCCTGGCTCCATGCCTGAAGCCCGGCGCTGGCCCACATGCCAAGCAGGCAACAGCTCAGCAGGCTGGATGCGCATGCTCGCAAGGCACATCGCTGCCGCGGTAAAGCAAGCACAACGCGCCTGGATTCAACCGCCATAGCCCGGCAAGAATACCAGAACGAAGCAGGAATCGAGGATTTTGGTAGTGGTGCAGTTTGAATTTCACCGCCGCATCGACAAACTGCACCACTACCAGGATTTTCATTGGCACGACTCGAGACACAGCTTTGCCAACAGCCTCATCATGGCTGAAGTCGGCATGCGCACCGTGGCGCAGTTGCCCGCGCACAAGAACGCTTCAGATGGTGATGCGGTACCTTCAGCTTTCGCAGTCCCACGAACTGGCGGCAGTCGAACGGTTGTGTAAGACTGGCGAAGGAAACGAAAAACGAAGTGACACCAGAGATGGCGCCAGAACAAATCAGTTGCTGGGGAAGCTAGCTTGAAGATGGCCGTAAGATCAACAAGCTACAATTGGTTACTGACAATCCGGGCCTGTAGCTCAACGGTTAGAGCAGGGGACTCATAATCCCTTGGTTGGGGGTTCAAATCCCTCCGGGCCCACCATCTCCTGCGCTGCTTCGGCCTTTCTTTGGACTGGCTGATGTGGTGGCGAAGGTCTCACAGGAGAGCGGGCAATGCGCCGCCTGTTGTGACAAAAATGCTATTCTGTGGTCGAACAAGTAAGGGGCTCCACGGGGGAATCGTCTTGAGCCGCGTCTGGTTCAACAACCCGACAAGGCGGAAACAGGTTCCCAACCGCGATTAAGATTGAGCAACTGCATCAAAAAACGTGAGTTCAGCCGCGCCAGGATTATGGTGTTCCTGGGGCTCGCGATATGTGTATTTACATGGGGTCTTCAGTACAAACTCTCTCTTTACGATCCCCCGCAGGCGATATCGCACCAGATACCCGAAGCCAAGCTCTTAGCGAACGATGAACCGTCCAGAATGGCGGGGGTTCTGCGCGCGATTGCAACCGAGCCCACCGCCAGGATCACGATCCACGGCGATGGCATTCTCCCGTTTTTGTTGGTCGTCCTTAGCGTTGCGAGTCTTTCATCATTGACTCAGGAAGTGCTGTCGAGGGACGTTTTATGGCACGTAGGTCCTGCATTTTTTGGTAGCTTTTTCGTTCGCCCCCCGCCCGTCCTACTCTAGCCTCTCCTACCTCGTCAAAACGCATCAGGCTCAATCCGATGGCCCGCTGTCGTCTTGCACGTCCTGCTCGGGCATGTCCGGAAAACGTGTTGCGCCGTTTTGAGACTCAGACAAAGACAACCTTCAATTGAGGTCAATCGAGAAATGCGAAAGCGAGCTTTTTCCCTTCTCGCCGCTGGAATCACGCTTCTTGTGGTGGGCGGTATTGTTGCCTGCAACTCACATGGTCCGCGCATCGACGCTGACGCCGCAGAGATTCCGTCCGCCACGGTCGCCGCAGCCGCGCAGGGAAACATTGCTCACACGTTGAGTCTTGCTGGACAGTTCCAGCCCTACCAGGTGGTCGATGTTCACCCCAAGGTGACCGGCTTCATGGTGAAGATCAATGTCGATATCGGCGACAAGGTGCACAAGGGGCAAATTCTCGCGGTGCTTGGAAGTGCCGGAGTTGAATGCTCAGCTGAAGGGCACCGGATTCGAGATGGAGCAGGCTCAAGGACGACCTGCTCCGCACGCAGCACGAGATCAAGCGCGCAGAGGCCACGCATGCGGCGCTTCACGCCGACTACGAGCGTCTGCTGGAAGCGTCGAAAGCGCAGCCCGGCCTGGTTGCGCAACAGGAACTGGACGACGCGCAGAGCAAGGATCTGTCTTCGGAGTCCCAGGTCGATGCGGCCAAGGCTGCTGCGGCTGCGGCGCAAGAACACACCGAGGTGGCGCACGCGGATAACGACCGCGTCCAGGCACTGCAGAACTACACCAATGTCGTGGCGCCACTCGATGGTGTCGTGGTCTGGCGCTATGCCGATACTGGCGCGCTGATTCAGAGCGGCACCAACTCGAACGAACAGGACATTCCGATCGTGAGGCTTTCGCAGAGCGGCCTACTGCGCCTGCGCATGCCAATTCCGGAAGACGATGTGCAGTTCGTGCATCATCGGCGATCAAATGCAGGTGCGGGTGGATGCAATCGGGCGCTCGTTCACCGGCAAGATTGTGCGCTTTACGCGCGATGTGAACTTCGAAACACGAACAATGGAGACGGAAATTGACGTTGAGAACAAAGATCTTTCGATCATCTCCGGGCATGTATGCGAATACCGAAATGCAGCTTGCGCACGCCGATAACGTGACGACGATTCCGGTCGAGGCTCTGGTTCTCAAAGGGAATCAGCAGACGGTCTATTGCTGGACGCAGATAATCGCATTCGCATCCGCAACGTGCGAGGTGGGCCTTCGCGGATCGAAGCTGGCGGAGATCAAGAGCGGCCTTGAACCGGGTGACCGCGTGGTTCTCGGAGGTCAGGAAAACTACACCGAAGGCGAACGGGTAGCGCCGATCCTCACCAGCGGAGCCTGCTTCGGATGTTGTGCGCGAGTCAGGCGGTGTGATCGATCTGAAAGCGGACAGAAGAAGAACAACGGAGGTGCAAAGTAATGCCGAAGTTTGCCCTCAGGTATCCGTTCTTCATCATCATGCTGTGCCTGATGGTCTCGCTTGTCGGCGTGGTCAACACTGGTTCGCATGCCGGTGGATCTCTTTCCCAAGATCGACATGCCGGTGGTGGTGGTTGCGACGTTCTATAACGGCATGCCGCCGCAACAGATCGAAGCCGACATCACGAACACGTTCGAGCGCTTCTTCACCCTGGGCGCCAACATCGACCACAGCGAATCGCGCTCTCTTACCGGCGTGAGCCTGATCAAGATCTACTTCAAGCCAGGCACCGATCCCAATGCGGCGCTGAGCAACATTGCCAACCTTGCCATGGCTGATCTTCGCCGCCTGCCGCCGGGAACGCTGCCTCCAGTTGTGCTTGGCATGGACGCCTCGACGCAGCCTGTGTGCCTGGTAACACTCAAGGGAGCAGGGACTGAACGAAACGGACCTCAAGGATATGGCGCAGTTCCAGGTGCGCAATCAGATATCCAATGTGCAGGGTGCTTCGGTCCCGCAACCGTATGGCGGAACGTACCGCCAGATTCAGGTCTACGTCGACCCGTAAAGATGGAGGCGCGCAATCTCAGCCTGAACGACGTGGTGGAATCGGTGAACAGTTCGAACCTGATTCTTCCCGCCGGCGACGTGCGCATCGGCTCGAAGGACTTCAACATCTACGCCAATAGCCAGTTTCCCGACGCAAGCTCGATGAACGAGATGCCTCTGAAGTCGGTGGGCAACGCATCGGTGCTGGTGGCAGACATCGGAAAGGCGGAAGACTCGGGCGCGCTGCAATACAACATCGTGCGCATCGACGGACAGCGCTCCGTCTATGTGCCGGTCTTCAAGCAGGGCGGCAACAGCAACACGATCACCATCGTCAACGGCATGAAGAATGCCATCAAGCATCTGGTTGACATTCCCGCCTGCGCTGAAGACCGCGGTGGTCTTCGACCAGTCGATCTTCGTAAAGCTCGCCATCAAGAACCTGGTCAAGGAAGCGAGCATCGGCCTGGTGCTCACCGGCATCATGATTCTGGTGTTCCTGGGCAGCCCGCGCGCGACCTTCGCGGTGCTGCTTTCGATTCCGCTTTCGGCGCTGGTCTGCCTGCTGCTGACAAGCGCCATGGGCGGCTCCATCAACACCATGATTCTCGGCGGACTGGCGCTGGCATTCTCGCGATTGATCGACGATTCCGTTGTGGTGCTTGAAAACATCTTCCGCTACATGGAGATGGGATTTGCACCGCGAGATGCAGCAGAAAAAGGAGGCATGGAAGTATCGCTTGCCGTGCTCGCGGCGACCTCGACAACCTCCATCGTTTTCTTTCCCGTGAGCTTTCTGTCCGGCATCAGCAAATACATCTTCACGCCATTGGCGCTTGGCGTCGTGCTCTCGATTTTCGCTTCGTACTTCTTCGCAATGACGGTGGTGCCGCTCTACTGCGCCAACTTCATTCGCCTGTCGGGATGAGGACCGAACGAGCGGAGAACGGAAGCCGGGCTTCTTCGCTCGCTTCGAGCAGTAAGTTCAACGAGAAGTTCCAGCACATGCTCAATTGGTATGAAGGCCTTGCAATGCGCGCCATGCGGCGTCCAGGCTTCACGGCTGCTGTAATTCTGGGCGGTGTGGCGCTTACATTGCTGGTACTCTTTCCGTTTCTCGGACGCGCCTATTTTCCCCGCACCGATCCCGGCCAGTTCGTCATCAATGTGCGGATGCCCAGCGGCACTCGCTTGGAAGTGAGCAACGACTACATCGCCAAGGTTGAAAACATCATTCGCAGCGTGGTCAAGCCTTCCGACCTGGACATGATCGTATCCAACATCGGTGTTTATCCCGACCTTTCTGCGATCTATACAACCAATGCCTCGATGAACACGGCCTTCGTCCAGGTGAGCCTTAAGGAGGAACATAGCATCGGCAGCTACGAATATATGCGGCGCGTCCGCGAGAAGCTCTCGCGCGAGATGCCTGAGCTCACGACCTACTTTCAGGCCGGCGGGCTGGTTGATAGCGTAATCAATCAGGGCCTGCCGGCGCCGATCGATATTCAGGTCAGCTCGATGGATATGGATGGAGCCTATGCGCTGGCCAAGGACCTTGCCACAGAAGATCAAAGCCATGCCCAATGTGAGCGGCGTCTACATTCCGCAGGATATCGATTACCCGGGCATTGCGCTGAACATCGATCGCGAGAAGGCCAGCCTGATCGGCCTCTCGGCCAAGGACGTGGTGCGACAACGTGATTACCGCCATGACCTCGGATGGCATGGTCGCTCCCAGCTACTGGATCGACCCGAAGAGCGGCAACAACTATATGGTGACAGTCCAGTACGCAAACAGCTTGATCAACAACATGTCGATGCAGGATTTCGATAATATTCCTCTGCGCGGCGTCCATCCGGCCGGATACTGGCCACGGATCAGCCAGGCACAGGAAGATTCGAATCACTCGCGGCAGTTCTGGAAGGGCGATCACACAGCCGGATATACACCGCTGAGTTCCGTTGCCAGCATCAAGCAGATCAACGACTCCGACGGAAGTCGATCATTACCAGATTCGACGCGTGATCGACATTTATGTTGTCGACCACGAACAGAGGCGCTGCAAGGAGGTTGGAAGCAGACATCAGAAAGCTCTTGGCGAACACCAGAACCGACAAGAACACGGTACTGAATTTGCGCGGCGCCGTGGTCAGCATGAACCGCTCGTTCACGGAGTTGGGTCTGGGACTCATCGTTTGCTGTGTTGATGGTTTACCTGATCCTGATGGCCCAGTTCAGGTCATTTCATCGATCCTTTCATCATTCTGATGGCAATTCCGCCTGGATTGGCGGGAGTTGTCATGATTCTTCTGCTGACCGGCAGTTCGTTGAACATCATGTCCTTGATGGGCGTGATCATGATGACCGGCATCGTCGTCTCGAACAGCATTCTGATCGTCGAATTTGCCGGCACTCTGCACAAGCAGGGACATGCCGCTTCTGGAAGCAGTCGTCGCAGTCGTGCAAGATCCGGCTGCGCCCAATTCTGATGACCTCTCTGGCGACACTGCTGGGCATGATTCCGATGGCGCTCGGACATGGAAGCGGGAAGCGAGCAATATGCACCGCTGGCGCGCGCAGTCATCGGCGGCCTTGGAGTTTCGGTGGTGGTAACCGTCTTTCTTGTGCCGGCGGTCTATCTGGTTGTTCACGGCAGACGCATGAACGTTCCGCCGTTGAGGCGGAGGCGTAGAGCATGCCAATCCGCATGAGAATCGATCGACAGGTTCTGTCAACGAGACCGCTGTCGACGAAGATTCAGCGCTTGAGCAAATGCCGGTCAGAGATGGCGATGCAACGGGGGTGAACTAATGCCGAAGTTTGCTCTCAAGAATCCATTCTTCATCATCATGCTTTGCCTGATGGTGTCCCTGGTGGGAGTGGTCAACACTGTCCGCATGCCGGTGGATCTGTTTCCCAGAATCGACATGCCGGTGGTGGTCGTCGCGACGTTTTACAACGGCATGCCGCCGCAGCAGATCGAAGCCGACATTACAAATACGTTCGAACGCTTCTTTACTCTGGGCGCCAATATCGACCACAGCGAGTCACGCTCGCTAACTGGCGTGAGCCTGATCAAGATTTACTTCAAGCCGGGCACCGACCCCAATTCGGCGTTGAGCAATATTGCCAACCTGGCCATGGCGGATCTGCGGCGCCTGCCGCCGGGAACGCTGCCGCCGGTCGTGCTGGGCATGGACGCCTCGACGCAGCCAGTGTGCCTGGTGACATTGAAGGGACAGGGACTGAACGAAACGAATCTGAAGGACATCGCGCAGTTTCAGGTGCGCAACCAGATCTCAAACGTCCAGGGTGCCTCGGTTCCCCAACCCTACGGGGGAACCTACCGCCAGATTCAGGTTTATGTTGACCCGCTGAAGATGGAGGCGCGCAATCTCAGCCTGAACGACGTCGTGAAGTCGGTCAACAACTCGAACCTGATTTTGCCGGCCGGCGACGTGCGCGTGGGTTCGAAGGACTTCAATATTTATGCCAACAGCCAGTTTCCCGACGCCAACTCGATGAATCAGATGCCGCTCAAGTCGGTGGGCAACGCGTCGGTTCTGGTGGCCGACATCGGCAAGGCCGAAGATGCGGGCGCGCTTCAGTACAACATCGTTCGCATCGACGGGCAGCGCTCTGTCTACATACCGGTCTTCAAGCAGGGCGGCAATAGCAACACCATCACCATCGTCGATGGAATGAAGGCCGCCATCAAGCATCTGGTCGACATACCGGCATCGTTGAAGACAGCGGTGGTTTTCGACCAGTCAGTCTTCGTCAAGCTGGCGATCGGCAATGTGACCAGAGAAGCGGCTATCGGGTTGGTGTTGACTGCGGTCATGATCCTGATCTTTCTTGGGAGTCCGCGCGCCACGATTGCCGTGCTGCTGTCGGTTCCGCTTTCTATGGTGGTCTGTCTGCTGATCACCAATGTACATGGGTGGGTCCATCAATACCATGATTCTGGGCGGACTGGCGCTGGTCTTTTCCCGGCTCATCGATAACGGCGTCATCGTACTCGAGAACATCTTCCGGCATATGGAGATGGGAGAATCTCCGGCAAGTTGCCGCTGAGACGCGGTGGAACGGAGGTCTCGATGGCGGTGCTTGCCGCCACCTTTACGACTTCCATTGTGTTTTTTCCGGTCACATTTTTTAGCGGCATTAGCAAGTACATTTTCACTCCATTGGCGATGGGCGTCGTGCTCTCGATTTTCGCTTCGTACTTTCTTCGCCATGACGGTAGTGCCGCTCTACTGCGCGAAGTTTATTCGCTTACACCACGAAGGTGAACATCCAAGAAGTCGAAGAGTGGCTTCTTCGCCCGTTTCGAGACGAAGCTTTAACGACAAATATGAGCGAATGCTGAACTGGTATGAACGGCTTGCCAAGCGAGCGATGCGAACGGCCTGGCCTTACGGCCGCGGCGATTCTCGCGTGGCGTGGCTGCTGGTGCTCGCTGTGACGTCTCCCATTTCTGGGCCGCGCTTACTTTCCACGTACCGATCCAGGACAATTCATCATCAACGTGCGAATGCCGAGCGGCACACGGCTTGAGGTCAGCAATGACTACATCGCAAAGGTGGAGGACATTATTCGCGGCGTGGTGCAGCCTAAGGACCTGGACATGATCGTCTCGAATATCGGAGTCTATCCGGATCTATCGGCGATCTACACCACCAATGCCTCGATGGATACGGCGTTCGTGCAGGTCAGCCTAAAAGAGCACCACAGCATCGGTAGCTATGTGTATATGCAAGACGTGCGCGAGAAGCTCTCGCGCGAGATGCCTGAGCTTACCACATATTTTCAGGCCGGCGGTCTCGTGGATGGCGTGGTCAACCAGGGTCTGCCTGCGCCGATCGATGTTCAGGTCAGTTCGATGGATATGGACGGGGCCTACGCACTGGCCAAGACACTCGCTCAAAAGATCAAAACGATGCCGAATGTGAGCGGCGTTTACATTCCTCAGGATCTGGACTACCCAGGCATCGCGCTGAACATTGACCGCGAGAAAGCCAGCCTGATCGGGCTCTCCGCCAAGGACGTCGTGGACAACGTGGTCACCGCCATGACTTCCGACGGCATGGTCGCCCCCAGTTACTGGATCGATCCCAAGAGCGGCAACAACTACATGGTGACGGTCCAGTATGCGAACAACTTTCTCAACAACATGTCGATGGAGAGACTTCGAGAATATTCCTCTGCGCGGCGTTCAGCCACGCCGGCTACGGCCCGATGCAGCAGGCTGCATGAGCGACATCCCGCGAAATCTCGAGGGGTGACCACACAGAGGGATATACGCCTCTTGAGTTCGGTTGCGGATCTCAAACTGATCAATACACCGACCGAGGTGGATCACTATCAGATTCGGCGCGTGATCGATATCTACGTTTCCACCAAGACGGAGGCCTTGCAGGGAGTCGGAAGCGATGTGAGCAAGCTCCTGGCGAATACAAAGACGGACAAGAACACAGTCCTGAATCTGCGCGGTGCTGTGGTCAACATGAACCACTCTTTCGAGGAGTTCGGGGTTGGGCTGATCATTGCGATTCTGATGGTCTATCTGATTCTGATGACTCAGTTCACATCGTTCATCGATCCGTTCATCATCCTCATGGCGATTCCGCCGGGACTTGGCTGGCGTCGTGCTGATCCTGCTCGTGACAGGAAGCACGTTGAACATCATGTCGTTGATGGGCGTGATCATGATGACCGGCATCGTGGTCTCGAACAGCATTCTGATCGTTGAATTCGCAGGCACCCTGCACAAGCAGGGCATGTCGCTGTTGGAAGCCGTGGTGCAATCGTGCAAGATCCGCTTGCGCCCGATCCTGATGACGTCGCTGGCGACATTGCTGGGAATGATTCCCATGGCGCTCGGGACTGGAGGCTGGCAGCGAGCAATACGCTCCGCTGGCGCGAGCCGTTATCGGCGGGCTGGCCGTTTCTGTGGTCGTCACCGTCTTTCTGGTTCCGGCCGTATACCTCGTCGATTCACGGGCGACAAGAGAAAAGCTCCGCGATTGCAGGGGAGGCATGAGTCATGAACAAACGTAAGAATCTACGAGCCTGCTTGCGGGTTCGTTTTCGTTGTGGCGGTTGTGGATACTGGCCGTCTTGCCGGCCAGACGCCAAGCAGGAACGCTCCACTGCCAGACGCCCCGCACGCCCCGCTGATGTCTTCTGCAGCAGCAAGCCGCGGACTGCCGGCGACGTGGTACAAGTCGATCGGGCGTCATCCGTCGCCTGGCAGCTCAACTCCGGCCGACCAATCCACGCCTTGACGCTGCCGGATGCCGAAAAGATGGCCATCAAGAACAACCCAGAGTAAGCGTGGCGCCGTCTTGCTGGCATTGGCGCAGCATCAGGTGGTGCGAGAGACCCGCTCCGCTGAATTGCCGACGGCAAATGCAGCCATCACCGCGGTGCAGGCAGAGGACGCATCACGAATCTCTGCAGGTTCCCTGACGGCCTCTCGGCTGTTTACACATGCCGGAGCGGGCGGTGGCTTCACGCAGCTGCTCACGGATTTTGGCAAAACCAGCAATCTGGTAGCTTCTTCAAAGCTCGCAGGAGAAAGCGCAGAATGCGAATGCGCTCGCAACGACAGAAGACATCGTCATTGCCACTGATCAGGCTTTCTTTGACGCGCTGCAGGCACAGGCACTCCTTAAGGTGGCGCACCCAGAATACGAATCTACGCGGCAGACTACGCAGTCCCAGATCAGCTCCTTTACGCAGAACAAGTTGAAGTCGACTCTCGATCTGAGCTTTGCGGACGTCAACTTATCGCAGGCAAAGTTGCTGCAGCTCAATGCGCAGGCAATGCGGACTCGACGATGGCCGCACTGGATGCGGTTCTAGGGCTTGACCGGCAAGTGACGTACGATCTTGTGGAGGACACGACGCCATTGAACGGCGCCTCCTCCGGATGCCGATCAACTCATTCAACTCGCACTCCAACAACGACCCGACCTACAGGCGTTGAACTAAACCAACAGGCGGCTGTCAAATTCAGTCACGCGGAGCGCGATCAGATGCTGCCGAGCATCACTGCTGCTGGGACTGTCGGGAGCGTGCCGATAAGGCCCGCGCAATATTACGTTCAGAATTGGTGGGGCGGCATCGGGGTCAACATGAATATTCCCGATCTTCAATGGCTTCCTCTACTCCGCACAGGCAAAGGAGGCATCGATCCGTGCACAGGCCGACTCTGAGCAGGCCGTGATCTGCAGGATCGTATCGTCCGCGACGTTCGCACCGCATGGCTGGCGGCCAACACCGCCTATCAGACGCGTTGCTGTACGGCAGAGCTGTTGAAGCAGGCGAATCTGGCGCTTTCACTTGCGCAAACACGCTACAAGCTCGGATTGAGCTCAATCGTCGAGCTCAGTCAGGCCCAGTACCAGCAGACCGATGCCGCCATTGGAAATACCGACGCCGAGTATCAGTACCGGCTTTCTTTGGCGACCCTCAATTATCAGATCGGAGCCAATCCGTGATTGCCTCCGCGAGAGACGCTATTCTTTCCCTATGTGCGGCCGATTCGCTCGCAGATCGACACAGAAGGTTCTCGCCGACTGGTTCGGCGTAGAACTGGAAGACATGCCCTGGTTCGCCCCCACCTACAATGCCGCTCCGCAAAGCGTGCAACCGGTTGTCCGATTGAATCGCGATTCGGGCCAACGCGAAGTCGCCTTGCTGCGGTGGGGGCTGGTGCCGTTTTGGGCCAAGGATGCGAAACTCGCCTACACCACGATCAATGCACGGGCCGAAGAAGTGGCTGCGAAGCCTGCATTCCGCGAAGCCCTCAAGAAGAGGCGCTGCCTGGTGCCCGCCGACGCCTTTTACGAGTGGCAGAAACTCGATGCAAAGACCAGGCGGCCTCATGCAATTGCGCTCCGCAGCGGAGAACCCTACGCCTTTGCCGGGCTGTGGGAACGCTGGCAGGCCAGGGAAGGCTCTCCGCTCGAGACCTTCACGATCATCACCACCGACGCGAACGAAGTGACAGAACCGCTTCACGACCGGATGCCAGTGATCCTGGAACCGCGCGACTACGACCGTTGGCTTGATGCTGGCGACCCGGCGCGACCGCCGATTGACCTGCTGCGGCCTTACCCTGCCGAGAAAATGCTCGCGTGGCCCGTGAGTAACCGCGTCGGTAACGTCCGCAACGACGATCCCGAATTACTTGGGCACGCGCAGGAGAGTAACTCCGTTGCAAGTACTGCGAATTTCCTTGACAACGAATGAGTTTCGGAGGTTTCCTGATTCCTAATCCAAAGCCTCGCTGAGTTCCGTGCAATTTGTACCAGTTAGGGACGAATCGAGGCCGGGGGCGGAAGCGATAACTAGCACCGCGACTTAAACTCGCATCCTCGAAAATCAGCTTCGCGGCCTGCGGATGCCGGTTGAAAGAGAACGTTGCCCAGAAGCGCCTGGATGGCTGGATCGGCTTTTGTCCCCCGACGGCTGATCAATCTCCAGGGCTTGCCGCTTTACGGTTCCTCCGATAGCACGAGTTAAGAGGAGAACCTATGACAGACCAAATCCCTTCCAGCTTGAATCAGTCCGGCCTATCCGACAATGCCGCCGGCGGGCTGGCCTATGTCACGATCATTCCGGCAATCGTCTTCCTGATCGTGGCGCCATATAACAGAAATCCCTACGTGCGTTTCCATTCATGGCAATGCATTTTTTTGGCCATTGCTTATTTTGCCGTGGATATGGTCATGATGACTCTGGGCAGGATTCCACTTTTCGGCTGGTCCACTTTGTTTCTGTGGCCGCTGGTGGCACTTGGGTTCTTTATCGTCTGGATCGTGCTACTGATCAAGGCGTTCAACGGGGAAAAATTCAAGCTGCCGATCATCGGCGATCTGGCTGAAAAACAGGCAAACAGCTGAGGTACAAGGGCCACAGTAATGGCGCGGACGGCCTGCAGTGAAGCCGTCTCCGCAACTGGAACTTGACGTGGTTACTCATCGGGACCGCATTGCACCCCGTCAGGAGCCGGGCGAATCTCCCCTATGGTTTGGAACAGAATCGTAAAGGAGCTAATGTGTCCAATTTCCCTCCGTCTCCGTCTCAGCCCGCGCAAGCGGGGCTCTCCAATGAATCTGCCGGCGCCCTGGCGTATGTCACAATCGTGCCGGCGATCATCTTTTTGATCATCGAACCCTACAACAGAAACTCGTTCGTGCGGTTTCACTCGTGGCAATCCATTTTTCTGGGCATCGCCGCTTTCGCCGTGAATACGGTGCTGTCGATCATCCCGGTGATCGGGTGGATCCTCATCCCGTTTGTGAGCCTGGGGTTCCTGGGAATCTGGGTGTTCGTTTTGCTCAAGGCCCTGAAGGGCGAGCGCTATCAACTTCCTATCATTGGCAAACTCGCCGAACAGCAAGCCGGGGCCTGATTCGCTTCACTCGGGCCGATAGCCGGCGCTCAAGAGGCACGATGCCTCAGCGCCGTTTGCCTCTTCCGGGTGGCCGCTTCCTGCCCTTCGAGACTGGATGAGGGACGTCTTTGCGCCTGCCCTTCTTCATCTTCGGCGGCGATTTGACGGACTTTTTGCCGGTGAGCGGCAGTCCTTCTTCCACAATCGAGAACTGCAGCCTGCGCTCCTGCGCCAGGATGCGGTCGAGAATCACCTGCACGCGGTCGCCGGCGCGGAAGCGGCGGCCCCAGCGCTCGCCGATGATCTCGTGCGTGTTCTCGCGCCAGGTGTAGCGGTCGTCGCGCAGCGAGTCGATGGGGACCAGGCCTTCGACGAACAGATCGGTCAGCTCGACAAACAGCCCGAATTTGGCGGGATTGAGCACCAGCGCGGCAAACTCTTCGCCGACGCGGTCCTGCATGAAGCGGACCTTCTTCCACTCCACCAGCTCGCGCTCGGCCTCGGCGGCGCGGCGCTCGGTCTGGCTGGTCTCTTCGGCAATCTGCGCCAGCTCCGGCTCGGGGATGGGCGGCTCGCCGGCGTAGATCCGCGCCGACCTTAGGCGCGCTGAGCTGCGCCGAAGGTGGGGCACCCGACATCGATGCCTGGCTGGCCTTCGTTGCGGATGCGTCCACGGCGAGCTGTGCCGGCCTTCGGCAACCTCGCCGCTGCCCGCGCACGCCCGCGCGCAGCAGCGCCTTGGCGATGCGATGCACGATCAGGTCGGGATAGCGGCGGATGGGCGAAGTGAAGTGCGTGTAGGTGGGCGCGGCCAGCGCAAAGTGGCCCTCGTTGATCTCGGAGTAGCGCGCCTGGCGCAGCGAGCGCAGCATCAGGTAGCTCAGAATGCGCTCTTCGGGTTTGCCCTCGATGCGCGCGGCCAGCTTCTGATACATCCTGCGGCGTGACGGCAATGTCTTCCGGCACTTCGTGCGTGCGGGGATTGCGGCCGCTGCCGTTGCGCGTCGCGGCGGTCGCCGCGGGTCTGAATGCGCTTGACCGGCAGCGCGCCGAGGCCGAGCGAGTAGCCGAAGCTCGCGGCCAGCTCTTCGAACTGGACCACGCGGCGCGGCTCCGGTTTCTCGTGAATGCGATAGAGCGAGGGCACGCCGAGGTCTTCAAGCCAGGTGGCCACGCACTCGTTGGCCGCGAGCATGAACTCTTCGATCAGCCGGTTGGCCCAGGTGCGCTCGGACTTGGTGACGCCGCGCATCTGGCCCTGCTCGTCGAATTCGATGACCGGCTCGGGCAGGTCGAAGTCGATGCTGCCGCGCTCTTCGCGGCGCTTGTTCATCAGCACGGCGAGCTTGCGCATGCGCTCGAAGTCGGCCACCAGGTCGGGGTAGCGCGCGCGCGTCTCGGCGTCGCCTTCGAGGATCGCGTGGACTTCGGTGTACGTCATGCGCGCGGCCGAGCGGATGACGCCTTCGACGATTTCGTAGCTCTCGATGCGGCCTTCGGCGTCGAGCTGCATGATGCAGCTCAGCACCAGCCGGTCTTCGCCGGGACGCAGGCTGCAGATGTCGGTCGAGAGCTCCTGCGGCAGCATGGGAATGGCGCGGTCGGGAAAGTAGACGCTGGTGCCGCGCAGGCGCGCTTCGAGATCGAGATCGGTGCCGGCGCGCACGTACTCGGCCACATCGGCGATGTGCACCTGCAGCTCGTAGCCGCCGTCGGCGCGCTCGCGTCACCAGCACAGCATCGTCGAAGTCGCGCGCTGTTTCGCCGTCGATGGTGACGATGGGCAGGTCGCGAAAATCCCGCCGCTGCGCGACTTCGTGCTTCGTCGAGATGAGCCACGCGCGCGCGCCTCGGCCAGCACGTTGTCGGGAAAGACGCGCGGCAGCTGGTGCTTGCGGATCATCATCTCGACGTCGACGCCGAAGTCGTCCGGATCGCCGAGCACCTCGATGACGCGGCCCATCGGCGGGCGCGTGGGCGTGGGCCAACTGGTGATCTCGACGTCGACGACCAGGCCTTCGAGATCGTCGTGAGCTGCATGTGTTGCGGCTTCGGCCCCCAGGACCCGATGCGGCGTCGAGTCTTCCGCGCGGGCGGCAACTCCTCTCCGGCGGAATCAGGATGGGCTGCGTCATGCGCTCGTCGAAGGGAATGACGACATTGGTGGGGTGTCGATCGCCCATGGGCGTAATGAAACATGCCGACGACGGTGGGATTGCGGCGCTCGAGCACGCGCGCGATGCGGCCCAGGCGGCGGCCATCGGCCCGCGGGCGGCTCGAGCTCGACCAGCACCTGGTCGCCCTGCATGGCGCCGTTGATCTCGTTGGGCGGAATGAAAATGTCTTCCTGCACACCGGAAGCCTGCCTGCGCATTCGGCCGCACAAAGCCGTAGCCGTCGCGGTGCAGATCGAGCCGGCCGGCGACGAGATTGTCGCGGCGCACCGGGCGCGCGGGGAATGCTCCAGTGCTCGCGGTCGAGCTTGGCCAGCTCGCCGCGCACGGTCATGCCGGGCAAGCTGCTCCAGCAGCAGGCGCCGCTCGCGCCCGCCGCCCAGGCCGAGCTCGCGCACCAGCTGCTTGTATCCGGCTTTGCCGCCCGGCGGAGCGGGCGATGCGCGCGATGAGTTCGCGATCGGTCATGGATTAAGAGTAGGGCATGACGAGGCGAGTTGAGATCTGCGTGTTTTTCGGATCCCGAAACGGGCACGCCCACGCCAGCGCAGGCACGACTACCATGAGTCGTCTAATTTTGCCCCACAACCTCTCGACGATCGAAAACAACGCAGCGACGGACAGTTCGCAACGTTGTTGGCATCATCGGAAGCGTCCGAAATCGTACGCAACGCCAATGTCCCATCCGCGGGGGTTCAATGCGTTATGTTGAAAAAAGTCCGGCCAGAACTGATACTCGTAGTTTACGCGCAACCAGAGGCTTTTATAGAAGCGGGTGTCCGCGCCTCCACCGGGGGTATACATTATCCGGGTGTCATGCGAATAGTATGGAAGAGTGCTTGTAAAGTCAATGCTGCCATCACCAACCAGGAACTTCGCATAGGGGTGGAACCTGCGATAGAAATGCGTGGTATAAATCACGCCGCCCTCGAGAGTGTCCTGGCGCATTTTCGGGTCATTCCCCGTGCGGTCGTAGTTCAGGTCGCGACCCTCAACTTCGAGGCCGAAGCCATCCAGCAACGGCGGGAGATGGTAAAAGTTCCAGTCGGCCCATACTGTGCCCCCGCTCAGACGTCCCCCGCTTAGAGTTGAGTTCCAGTCAGTGTCGTAAGTGGAGTATGCGACGCCCACACTCAATGGCCAGCCCTTACCGGGGTGCCCTATTTCCGGAACAACCTGAGAGAAGGCGGGGATTGATGCGCAGATCAGGAGTGCCGCTAAAAGGAGGGAAGGTTTCGCCATGACTCACCTTTTCTTACGCTCTTTTGAGCGAAATTTGATTCTAAGCCCAGATATTTCCACACGATAACTTTTTATTTGATGCGCATCGCTGCCGTCTGGTGAGCCTCCTGACTTCAAATTTCGACACAATTTTCTCAGGGGCGGGAATCGGGAATATTGTCTCACGGTCGCTACTCTACGGCACATACCCCTCGCCGCGCACTACCTTGCCGGGGAGTGCGCCGGTCATCCTGCCATCGGCGATCACGGGGACCCCGTTGACCAGCACATCGTCCATGCCCATGGAGAACTGATTGGGGTTCTCGTAGGTGGATTTGTCAGTGATGGTCGCAGGATCGAAGACGACGACGTCGGCCCACATGCCTTGCTTCAGTACGCCGCGGTCGGTGAGGCGCATGCGCTGCGCCGGGAGCGCGGAGAATTTGCGGATGGCATCGGGCAGGCTCAACTCATGCTCTTCGCGCACATATTTGCGCAGAATGCGCGGAAAGGTACCGTAGGCGCGGGGATGCGGATGCTCCTGGCCGAGCAGGCCCTCCGGCGAAGCCCCTTGCGAATCGTTGTCGATGGAGACCCAAGGCTGCTTGAGCGCCAGCAAGACATCCGGCTCATCCATGCCGAAGACGGCGACCTCAGTAAAGGCGTTGTCCTTGACAAGAATGTCACAGAGCGCGTCGATGGGTTCCTCGTGCCATTGCCCTGCGATTTCACTCAACCGCCTTCCCTGCAATGACAGAAGTTCCGGATTCTGCACGACGGCGAGCAGCACTCCCTCCGGTCCGGGGACCTCCTGCCATTCGTTATCCCATGTTTCGCCCACCGAATCCTTGCCCGGCGTCAGCATGTCTTTGCGAATGCGTGCCCGCGTGACCGGATCTTTGAGGCGGGCAATCAGTTTGGCGTCGCCGCCATCGTGAGCCCACGGCGGAATAAAAGCCGAAAAGGTGTTGAACCACGCGGTATAGGCGTAGGTGTTGGCGCTGATGTCCACGCCGGAGGCGCGATAGCTGTCGATTTTCGCCACGATCTGCGGCATCTTGCCCCAGTTGGCTTTGCCCGCGGCTTTCAGATGCCAGATCTCGACCGGAATATGCGCCTCGCGGCCAATGCGCGCGGCCTCGTCGATGGACTCAAGCACTGCATCGCCCTCGCTGCGCATGTGCGTGGCGTAGATGCCGCCGTATTGCCCCGCCACCGACGCCAGCGCGATCAACTCATCGGTTTTCGCATAGGGCGCAGGGGCATATTGGAGCGCCGTCGACAGGCCGACCGCGCCATCGCGCATGGCATCGCGGACCAGGCCCTGCATCTGCTCCAGTTGCGCCGAAGTGGGCTGCACGTCGGCATCGCCCAGCACCATGCGCCGCACCGAGGTGGCGCCCACGTAGCTGGCCAGGTTGATTCCCATGCCCTGCTTCTCGATGCGCGCAAAGTATTGCCGGAATGTCCGCCAATCGGGCGTGATGTGGAAGTGCTTATAGGTTTCGCTATCGGCCGCGAGCATGGCGTCGTTCACCGGCGCAACGGAGTCGCCTTCGCCCGTGATCTCCGTGGTGATGCCCTGGGTGATTTTCGAGGGCAGTCGCGGATCGACGAGGATGGTCAGCTCCGACTGGCCCAACATGTCGATGAAGCCCGGCGCAACTACCTTGCCTTGTGCATCAATGGTGCGTCTGGCGGGCGCGCCTGCCAGGTAGCCGATGGCCGCGATTCTGCCGCCGCGAATGCCGATGTCGCCCGAGTACCAGGGCGAGCCGGTGCCGTCGATGATGTGGCCGTGGGTGATGAGGACATCGAAAGGCTGTGCTGCCTCAGTCTGCGCTCCCGCGCAGAGAGCGAACGTGCCTGCGGCGACCAACGCGAGGGTGCTGGTCCGGAGTGTGCGATGCATTGGATTCGTCTCCTCGGGCCATCGCCAAATTGATTTACTGGAACCCTGACTATAGCATCGGTGGATTTACGGCCTGTTTTGCCATTGCGTGGCCGGGCTGTTGCTACAATTGAGCACGAGCTAGTACCAAAGTTTTTGGCGCTCGAACATATGCCGCGCGACGGCTTAGAATAGCCGCAGTGATATGCTTGGGTCCGCCGAGCAGCATTTTTAATTCAGCGGGGGAGTGCGTTTGGCACAGCCTCCCGCATACTCAGATTTTCGGGACCATGGATTTGGCCCCTGCCTTGGCAAACCCCCTAAGTCCCACCAGGACAGAAAAGGAACTACCTTGAGCGCTATGTGGAAACCCAACCAGTCAGGACCGACCACCCCCAACCCAACTCCGGAGCCCACTCGCCCTATGCCCCCATCTCCTTCATTTGAACCGACCCGCACCCCCGCCGCCGCCCCCACAGCCTCCGGTGAACAGGCCGCCATTGGCAAAGGCCTGTACATCAAAGGCGAAATCACGGGCTCCGAATCGTTGTTCATCGACGGCAAGGTCGAGGGCAGCATCAACCTTCCCGGGAACCGCCTCACCGTGGGCCGCAATGGCCAGGTGACTGCCAGCATCACAGCCCGCGAAATCGTGGTTCTGGGCAAGGTGAAGGGCAATGTCTCCGCCACCGACCGCGTCGATATCCGTGCCGAGGGCGCATTGACCGGCGACGTGGCTGCCGCCCGCATCAGCATCGAGGACGGCGCTTTCTTCAAGGGTGGCATTGATATCCGCAAGCCCGATTCCAAACAGGGCACGGTATCCACACCTGTCAACGAGTCGCACAAAGCGACCGTCCAGGCCTAGAGCGGTCTTCGGGGTCCGCTGCAGCGCAAGAGCCCTCGCAGGTGCGGGGGCCTCTGTGCCTTCTGGTGAATTGTGCTTTGGGCTGCACTCGCTGGCAGCGCGGGGATTAGCTGAGGCCGAGACGCTGCCGCGCCACCCTGGGAAGCACTGATCCCGTTTTTGCGAGCACCCAATCGGTAACGGCAACCCACAATGCCGTTCCTAAAAGCAAAATCACCAGGTCGCTCAACCGGCCATTTTTGATGGCGCCATATTGCGACACCCATACCTGGCTGGTGATCCCGCCGAGCCAGGAGAAAATCACCCAGACTGCGATTCCACTGGCGACTGCGGCCAGAAGGCACCGGCCCAGCTCGGCAAGGTCCAGGCTAGCCAACGAGACCATGTGCCGCTGGTGCAACAGGACGGCGATGGTCAAGGTCTGCAGGGCGATGCCGATGTCGGACGCAACGGCCAGCCCCATCGCGCCATGCCAGTGAAACAAGGACGCATAAATCGGGAGCGAGACCACGGTGACGATCGTGCTCGCGACCATGGGCACAAAGGTGTTGCCCGCTGCGTAAAAGGCGCGCGAATAAATAGCCTGTGCCGACCAAAGAAAGATGGACAGAGAGAACACGGCGAAGTAGGCAAAGCACAGGTCCGCGTCCGCTGCCGAAAAGCGCCCACCGGTGAAGATCAAGTCGATCATCGGCTTGCCCAGCGCCACCATGCCCGAGGCTGCCAGCAGCCCCATGCAGGCCACACGGGAGACCGAATCAGCCACCACGTTGGCAAACTCGTTGCGCTTCTCCTTTGCCCAGAGGCTGGCAAAAAACGGCATGGAGGCTGCTCCGGCCGCCTGCGCCAGCATGGCCATGGGCGCGGTGAAAAGCTGCTTGGCGTAGTTGAAAAGCGACACAGCGCCGCCGATGGCCGATGCAAAGTGCCCGATGATCCAGGTGTCAGCGGTGACCAGCGAGACCCCGGCCATCAGCGGCAGCGAGAGCCGCACCCATTCGCGCAAACCCTCGTCGTGCCAGTCGAGCATGGGCCTGTAATGGGTGCCGGCGCGGCGGGCAAATATCCAGTTCAAAAGGAACGGCCCGAAAAACGCTCCGGCCACGGTGCCGATGGCCAGCGATGAAACGCCCAGCCGCTTTTCAAGCAGAACGCCCCCGACAATGGTGCCCAGGTTGTAGATGAGGGGCGAAACCGCCTGCACGTTAAACTGCTTGCGCACCAGCAGCACTGCTCCGAAAACGCCGCCCGCAAAGAAGCAGAGCTGGGCCGGCAACAGGACACGCGTAAGCATCACGCACAACGAAGCTTTTTGTGCGTCGAAGCCGTTAAACCACCAATGGATATACCACGGCGCGAAGATCTCGGCCAATACGATCGCGGCACCGAGAACCAGGTACATTGTGCTGAGGATGACCGAAAGCGAACGCTCGCCTTCCGCTTCGCGGCCGGTTTCGCGATAACGCGTAAGTATAGTGACAAACGTGATGGAGGCGGCACCGCCGACCAGAAAGTACGAGATCATGTCGGGCAGATAAAACGCGGCATTGAGGGCGTCGGCCTGCATTCCGCTGCCGAAAAGCCACATGATGTACTTGACCCGCACCAGCCCCATGATGCGCGACAAGAAGACCGACACCATCAGCACGACGGTGGCGCTGAAGGCGGAATGCGCGTGCGACGGGCGCAGCATCCGCAAGCCGCGCGTCCATCGCGATGTCGGCTGCCGGTCGGGTTGAGCTGAGTGCGTCTCGGTCACTTGATTCGATTCTATCGGTGTTGCGATGGCCGCGGCGTTACCAGTCACAGCCGTTGGCGGTTAAACAAGTCTGTCAATGCAGGTCCCCGTTCGACTACGGTCGCTTTGTTCCCTTCGCTCAGGGCGGGCTTTCGACTACGTTGGGCGCAAACTGCGCGCCAATCTCGCTCAGGAGGTGTTTCTTGTCTGGCGAATTTAAGACTCGCGACACTGCCAGATCATTCAGAAATATGCGGGTCAGAAATGTGCGCCGGAGCCTGCCGCATTATTCTTTTCCTCAGGGGGCGTCGGATGCAGCGAAAGTTCGGACTAGTGCTGGTGCTTTGGTTGGGAATTGGAGCGGGCACGGCGGCGCAGGCGATTCACGGCCGCGGCGGCATTACCCTTCCGGCTCCGCCGGAGGCCGATGCTTCCCCCATCGTCGACAACTACTTCGGCACCAAAATTCCCGACAGCTACCAGTGGCTCGAGGATGCCAGGAGCGAGGAAACACGCGCCTTCATCGATTCCGAGAATGCCTATACGGCGCGCTACTTCGACCAGGCGCGCATCCGGCCGCAGGTGATCGACGGGCTGGAGTCTCTCGAACAGGTATCGAGCTGGTCGCTCCCCACTGAGCGCGCCGGCAACTACTATTTTGCGAAACGGCTCGGGGACGAAGGGCAGGCCTCCATCTACATCCGCCGCGGCTGGACAGGGAAAGACGAGCGCCTGATTGACCCCGCAGTCCTGAGCCGCGATCCCAATACCTCGCTCGAATTGTTGGATGTCTCCCGGGACGGCACACTGATCGCCTATGGGATTCGCCAGGGCGGCGCGGATGAGTCGACGGTGCGGGTATTCAACGTGAAGACTCGCAAGACACTGCAGGATGAACTGCCCAGCGGGCTTTACTGGTCAATGAACTTTACGCCCGACGGCACGGGCCTCTTTTACTCCCGCGACAACGCCCAGGGAACCCTGATTTATGAGCACGTGCTGGGCACACGCAACGTCCGCGACACACTCCTGTTCGGACACGAGTTTTACGACGAGCCGCTTGGACCCAACGACCTGAGCACCGAAAAAGTGACCGATGACGGCCGCTATCTTGTTGTCACAACGGAGCACGGCGTCCCCGCCAGGCGCGTGGACATTGTCTTCCGCGATCTGACCAAGCCGGGCACGCCGTTCCAGGTGCTCGTCTGGGGGCTGGATTCGCGTTTCTCGGCCATTTATGCCAAGGGAGCGTGGTATGTAAAGACCGACTACAAGGCGCCCATGGGACGAGTGCTCCAGGCCGATCCCGGCGTGTTGCCCGACGTATGGAAGACCATTGTGCCCGAGACAGCGGACGTGATCAACAGCTTCTCCGTGGTCGGCGGGAAGGTCTACGCGGTGCGGCTGAAGGACGTCAAGTCGGAAATCAGCGCGTATACGCTGGAGGGCAAGCCCGCGGGCAAAGTGGAAATGGAGGGTATTGGCTCAGCTTCCAATGTCGTGGGCAGATCAACCGACCGTTACGGATTTTTCAGCTTTCAGTCGTTCATTCGGCCGCCCACGATCTACCGGCTCGATACCGTGACGGGCAAACAGGAAATATTTGCGCAGCCCAAGGTGCCGTTCGATTCCAGCCAATACGAGCTCAAGCAGGTCTTCTACAAATCGAAAGACGGCACGCAGGTTCCGATGTTCATCGCAGGCAAGAAGGGCCTGAAACAGGACGGCACAGAGCGCCTGCTGATGACCGGCTACGGCGGCTTTAGGGTGAGCAACACGCCGGAATGGAACCCGACCTATGCCTGGTGGATGGAGCAGGGCGGCTGGTTCGCGTTGCCCAATCTGCGCGGCGGGGGCGAATATGGCGAGCACTGGCACCAGCAAGGCATGTTTGAGAAGAAGCAGAACGTCTTTGACGACTTTTATGCGGCCGCCGATTACTTGATCGCCAGCAAATACTCGTCGCCCCAGCACTTTGCCATTACGGGCCGCTCCAATGGCGGTTTATTGATGGGCGCCGCCATGACCCAGCATCCTGAGCTGTTTTCAGCCATCCTCTGCGGCTATCCCCTGCTCGACATGCTTCGCTATCAAAAGTTCGAGCAAGGCTCGCACTGGATGACCGAATATGGTTCATCCGACGACCAAAAGCAATTCTTCTACCTGCTCAAGTACTCGCCCTACCACAACGTAAAAGCCGGAACAGCGTACCCCGCCATCATGTTCTTTACTGGAGACAGCGATACGCGCGTCGACCCTCTGCACGCCAGGAAGATGACCGCCCTGATGCAGGCAGCATCCTCCAGCGGCCGGCCCATCCTACTGCATTCGAGCGTCGCCGGGGGCCATTCCGCCGGGGTCAGCATGGAGCAGAAGATCCAGGACGACGCCGACCAGCTCACCTTCCTGTGGACCGAAACGGGAAAGGCGACTCCGGCGAAAAAGCTCTCCGGCCTGGGAGACTCGTCCGCTCCAGCGACATCTGCGCCCTGAAACTGAAGACCCTTCCGATTTGATCCGATATAGGAGAGACGAGACTGCAGCGCAATCCGCTGGGGTCTGCTCTGCGCCGTTTCGCGTGTTCAGCCGGATTCGGCCTGAGAGCCGGCCAGCGCACATCCGGCACGCTGGATGGCAAGAGGTTCGGCCGATTGTGGAAGCAAAGAGATGGGTAGCAAGACCAGGGTCCGGAGTTGAGATGCGACAAGCACAGTTGGAACCCAGCACTACAGACCAGCAGCACGAGGCTGCGAGACTAGCTGTCCTCAGAGCAATCGGAATCCTGGACACCGCTCCCGAGCCCGGGTACGACGCCATCACCCGACTGACCACCGAATATTTTCATGCCGATGCGGCCGGACTCGGCTTTGGAGACGAGAGCCGGGTGTGGTTCAAGTCCTACTGGGGCCCCCATCTTCGCGAGTTGCCCCGCGAGAACTCCATCTTCGATATGGTGCTGGCAGCCAATGGTCCAGTGGTGATTGCAGACCTTTCGCAGCAGCCTGCGATCACGGGACCTCAGTTGATGATCAGGTTGCTGAACGCAAACTTCATCGCCAGCGCACCCGTGCGGTCCGCCGGGGGCAATATCCTGGGCGTGTTGACGATTTTTGCCGAGCAGCCTCGACAGGGCATGACACCGGACGAGATGCACATGCTGGAGCGCCTGGCGGATCTGGTGTCAGCCCAGTTGGAACTGCGCCGCCTGCGCAGCGCCTTCAGCCACGAGAGATTGCGCCGGATACCCAAAGCCAGACGGAATGCCGCCGGACCTTCATGGCCTCGTTGCTCCGACCTGCGCCGCGCCCTCGAACGACGGGAGTTCTTGCTCTATTACCAGCCCGAAGTTGATCTCAATACGCGCAGAATCGTTGGCGTCGAGGCTTTGATTCGCTGGCAGCATCCCGAGCGCGGGCTCATTGCTCCCACGGAGTTCATCCCTCAGGCCGAAGAGAGCGCCATGATCCTGCCTATTGGTGACTGGGGCCTTTCCGAGGCTTGTAATCAGATGCAGGCATGGAACCGCGACGATCCCGGCAATGCATCGCTGCGGGTGTGCGTCAATCTCTCGGCGCGCCAATTCTCCCGCCAGGGACTGGCCGACCATGTTGAATCCCTGTTGCTGCAGTCGGGCTGCTCCAGCCATCAACTCGGCCTGGAGATGACCGAGTCCAGCCTCATTCCCAATATGAATACCGCCGCTGGCGTGCTCGCGGGCTTGCGCGCACTGGGAGTCTCCCTATTGATGGACGACTTCGGCACCGGCTACAGCTCCCTCAACCACCTGCATTCTTTTCCCTTCGATGTGCTCAAGATCGACCGCTCTTTTGTGGGCCGCATGGCCGAGGGAGACCAGCCACTGCAGATTGTGCGGACGATCATCGAGCTGGCGCGCGTACTGCGCATGGACGTGGTGGCCGAAGGCGTCGAAACGTGCGCGCAGTATCGTCTGCTGCGCCAGATGGGGTGCCGCTATGGCCAGGGCTATCTGTTCGCCAAACCCATGACCGCCGAGGCCGTGACGCAGCTTCTGCGGCTTCCCGGACGCGTTCTGCCCGACCCGGAGGAATTGACCTTGCCGGAGGAATTGCCATTGGCCGTTGTGCGATGAGCCGATTCACTGCCTGCTTTTCACTTTGAAACTGACGGCGCAGCTTCCCGAGATGGGAATTCCCGCAGTTCGAGGACCGGGGATTTCCTCACGTTCATGGGATGAGCCGCTTAGTCTTGTTCCGTGCAGCAATCAGCAGCAGTCTCGCCCGCGAATCGTGGCGGCGGTTTCGCCAGCGTCCTGGCGACCCTTGCTGCACCTGGAGAGAAGGCGCGGTCAGAGTGGAATGACGATGGCCTCGCCGACGACATCACCACGCTGAGCTACGAGCAGGCTCTGCGAACCCATACGCGATGCCGGCCTGCGAGCGAACTCCCGCCAATTCAAGATGCCGCGGATGGGCATCAAAAGAGACCCCTGTCAAAGCAAACGGTCGCAGCGGAATTGAATTCAACTCGGAACGGAGACGTGTCCCAGGTTCCCGCAGCCGAGGGTCGCCGTCTCAAGAACGTCGATGAGAGCCGCAAGACTGCCAGCATCACCATTCGCCTCAGCAAAGCCGAGTGCGCACAACTGCACGAGCGCGCAGCCGAGGCCGGTCTTACGGTTTCAGCGTATCTGCGCTCCTGCACCTGCGAGGTGGAGGTTTTGCGTGCCCAGGTCAAGGAAGCGCTGGCGCAATTGCGGCCAGTGGACGCAGGCGACGAGCAGCGGACCGGCAGGACAGACCCGGGAGCAAAGCGGAACTGGTGGTCAGGACTGGGTTTGCTCTGGGGCCACCGTACTGCCGATCACGCCTGAGCTTACTCAACTTGCAGCACAAGGCATTTCAGATATTCGGTTTCAGGCAGATTCAGCACCACAGGATGGTCGAGCGAAGCTCCCCTGCGCTCTAGCAGGCGCACGCGCCGATGTGCATCGGCCGCCGCGGAGGCGACCGCGCCCTCCAGATCTGCCCAGCCGACATGGTGCGAGCAGGAACAGGTCAGTAGCAACCCGCCCGGCCGCGCCATGCGCAGAGCGCGCAGATTCAGCTCCTTGTACCCGCGCAAAGCTCCCTCGACAGCCCGTTTTGTCTTAGCGAAGGCCGGAGGATCGAGGACGATGACGTCGAATTTCTCGCCCGCGACGGACCAGTCGCGCAAAATCTGAAATGCGTCGGCTTCCACCCAGTCCACTTCGGCGGTCAAACGGGAGCTATTCGCATTCAGATTCCGTTCTGCTACTTCGAGCGATGCGCGCGACGAATCGATGCCCGTGACCTGCCGGCAAACCTGGGCCAGGTGCAGGGCAAATCCGCCCTGGTAGGTGCAAACGTCGAGCGCGCGGCCCTGTTCGAGTCCATGTTCGAGGCGCAGCTTCTTGGCCCAGTCCTGGGCGGCCGAGTAGTTGGCGCGCTGGTCGAGGAACGCTCCCGTCTTCTGCCCGGCATTGGCGTCGAAATGAAACTCTAACCCGTTCAGCCGGAACGCTGCACTGGTGATCGGCGCATCGGAATCGGCGGCCCACAAGGGTTCGAGGGCGGAGGCGGCAATGCCCTCCAGTTCGCGCATGCGGGGGTCGGGGCGCTCGAGGATTGAGGCGGGATTCAACTCCTCGCGCAGCACGCGCACGCATGTTTCCTGTACCCCTGCGGTGAGCAACCCCTTTGCCAATCGCTGAAGAATGATGAGGCTGCCGTACTTGTCGGCTACAAGACCCGGCAACTCGTCCGCCTCGCTGAAACACAGACGGCAGGCGTCGGTCTCCTCATTCAGCAGAGGCTTGCGACGGCCAATTGCCGCGCGGAGACGGTCTTCCAGCAGCTTCAGCCAACCGTGCTCGTCCGTTGCTTCCCGGGAGACGAGCCGGAGCGCGATCTGCGAAGACGGGCTAAAAAGCGCAGTGCCCAGAAGCAACCCCCGGCTGTCTGCCACCGGAAGCAACGCGGGCGGTTCGCCGCCGCCGGTGTCGATGGCGTCGATGTCGGAAGCGTAGACCCACAGGTGCCCCGCGCGCAGCCTGTCGGCGGCTCGGCGATTGACGCGGGCTCCCGAACTGGCGGGATCTCGGGGGCTGGCCGGATTCTGCCCGGCCGCAGCGGTATGGGGATTTCGTGGGGAGTCGCGGCCTTCCGCTCGTCGGGCGGGGGGAGGGTTCTCGTGATTCCGTTCAAAAGGCGCCGCCGGCCGGGTAGCCTTGGGCGCCTTCTGTTTCGTGGCCGTTCTGGGCTTGTGCGGCTTGGTCATTTGCTCCCCGGATTCAACCCAGCCAGAGAGCAGATAGGCCGCTAACCCTTACTTTGCCTGGATGCTCTCGATGTAGCGGCTCAGATTACTGATTCTGAGCAGCTTGTCCTGGGTACTCACCTGGTTCATCTTACCAAGGATCGGACCCCAAACGGGCATCTCCGCCGATCCATGAGCCGGAAGAGTTGAGCCAAATTCCAACACGGAGACGATGTGTGTGTCGGGGAACCTCCCATGGTTCTTCCTGCACATTCCGGTCAGATCGGTGGGCCGCATCTTCAGCGCGGCGGCAGCCGGTCCATTACCCCTGGCGTCCACGCCATGGCACGGTGCACAGTAATTGGTGAACATTTGCTTCCCGCTTGTGGGCGATGTCTTGCTGATTGGGATAATTACCTTTGTTCTGGTTTGATCTGCATATGCCATGCCGGCTGCGATTGCCCCGGCAAGGCCAATAAGTGAGAGACGTTTCAGCATAACTTCCTCGGTTCCGGACTTATTCAGCAGCTTTCCAATTCCCGGACCATGTGACCAACCTTCAAGGCGATCTGGTCGTGACAAAAGCCACTCAAAAACAGTGGCTTTGATAGAAGAGCAATTGGAGAGACGCTCTAGTCCGAAAGGGACTTTACGCTTGCCTCATATTGGGTCGGCTGTGACGGCAAGCACACTAGGTGGATCTCTACGACACTGACGTACCTATAAGGGAAAGCCCAGTATTTGAAGGCATATCCTGTTTGTCTATACGAGTCCTGATACCTGCCAGAGTTAGAATCATCGGTGTATCTTAAGCGATGGTCGATTGGGGCCTGCTTTAATAGAATTGAAACATCAATTTGATTCCGAACTGCCCCCAATCGAGGAAACTGAGTGTTCGATATCTTGATGAGTAACCATCCCCATTTCGAGGGATCAGCGCTATCGCGATCTTATAACTTCTCCCAGGCATTTCAACTTACATTGCCGATCATTGCGAAGCGAATCGCGGTCAAAGGTCTCGGGGCATTCCTGATCTCCATTTTGGCCCTGATATCCAACGCTCAGCAGCCTACTCCCCTCTCAAAGAAAGAAGCTGCAATCAAGCGCAAAGTTGACCAACTCGCTCCCCGCGCTCCTATCAGCGTTGTCCCCATCAATTCGCAGGAAGAATACGGTCAGTTCGTGTCCAGCAATCAGGAGGGTTTCACGTTTTATGATGCGGATCGCAAAGCGGAAGTCACCCTGAAGTACGCCGAGGTGTGCAAGATCAAAAACGGATACGGCGGATACAACGCAGCCCAACAGAGGCACACCGACCGCACAAAGACCATCGTGATTGTGCTGGCAGTGGTGGGGGCACTCGGGGGGCTGATCGGCGCGGCTGCCGCAGCCAAGAACTGAATGGCAAGCTGGGGACGGGCAGGTTTGCTGAGTTCGGGGGCGCAGGATTGGCGGTAGTGGGTCAGTTTGCTTTTCCACAGGAGAAAAACTAGGAATTGAAGAATAGACCCTCTAATGCTTCTCTGCGGACTCGCCATTGCGCGATTTCGCCGTTATTACTCAAAAGAGCACAGTGGCCTTCATCATTAAACGAAACCTCATACGATGCTGCCATCGTACCGTTTCCATCCAAAACCTCAATTCGGTTACCGCTCATGCGGAACTTTATGCTCGGCTCGGGCGATTCACCACGCCAAACCTTAAACGTATTACCGTTGCCATTTTGCGCTATATGTAGGTCTTTCTCAGGTGAGCCACCACGTACTTTATTGATCTCCGCTATGTCATCCTCAACACCGAGGCGAAGCTCGATGAATACCTGACTCACGGAGCATTCTGTCTTCGCTTTTACCCAATTGAATCCTTGCGGCATTTTGCCCATCCTGTTCCCCATTATCCGAACATCCATCGCGCCTCGCCACAAGATTCGTATTGTGAGGGATAATGTTGGCATGACCGTAGCAAAGGGGAAAAGACCGCGAGACCCGAACCAGCTTGCCAAGTGGATCGTGGACGCTTCGACCTCTGAGACTTCTCCTGAATCCCCTTCCTCTGCGGTTTTGCCCAGCCCTCCGGCTCCCGAAAGCCTTTCGGCTTATATGGCCGCCATGGGCCGCAAAGGCGGTCAGATCGGCGGCAAGCGGCGTTTGGTCACCATGACTGCCGCGCAGCGTAAGAAGGTGGCGGCAAAGGCTGCTAAAGCCCGGTGGGGTGCTCAGAAAGGCAAATGAAGACCTTTGCCGAACATTACGCCTCGCTGCATGATGACGATCTCTATCGCCTTTGCACCGATACGGGTTCGCTCCTGCCAGAAGCGCGTCAAGCCTTGAAACTCGAATTGGAGCACCGAGGCTTACCGATTTCAGCCATAGATTGGAACGCGCAGCCTATTCCCAAAACGGAGTCAAGAAAGGCCGTCATTCTGCGGCGGGCCTTTGTCGTAGGGTTGGGTGTTGTCGTCATCCTGTTAGGACCACGCGCCTTTGGCCATGCGGTCGAGTTTGCGAAAGAGCGGTATCTCTTCCTCAGCATCGGCTTTACCTTGGAAGCCCTTGTCGAAGTTGCGACGGGCATCTTGATTTTGATGAACCATAAGGCCGCAATCTATTTAGCAAGAGCGACAGCCGTTTTCTTGACGCTAGATGCGCTGGTTGGAGGGCTGTCTCCAATGTATATTCTGCAAACGATCCTCGCCTGGATCGGCTTCTTTTGGTACAAATCGTTGCGCTCCTCGCTCGAAAGGCCGATACTCAACTCAAAATAGAAAAGCCCCGCTTCCTAGGGCGGGGCAATTCGATCTTGTGCGGACACACAAATCATACGAGGGAGTGTGTTCTCATGCAAGAACTAATTAGCGAGTCTGAGGTTTCCCCAATTGTTCAAGCAGCGCGTCGAGTGCGTCTAAGTGCGATTGCACTTCGGGAACGTCTCGAATCGTCACCATCTCTACTTGAAGGTTGGTTTGAAGTTGCGGCAAGTCCTTCTTTAATGCCTCGTACAGAGATAGATAACTCTCATGCGTTCTCCGCATGTAAACCACTTGGGTCTTTAACAACTCCACAGCCGCCCGAAGAATCTCCCGAACTTCTAAATCGTCCATAGCAAATCCTCCCCATGGATTCGTAATCCACTATATACGTGGACTTTCGCCACTGCCCCCTTGACATGCTAAAGCGGCAATCGCATATTAAGTCAGTATGCGTTGCCTTGATACTGCCACCCGAGCACAGATCGTTCGCTGCCTGATTGAAGGCTGCTCGATCCGTGCCACTGTGCGCATGACGGGAGCGGCCAAGAATACAGTCACAAAACTCGTTGCAGATATGGGCGAAGCCTGCGCCTTGTACCACGATAGGCATGTGCGGAACTTGAAGGTGCGGCGGCTGCAATGCGATGAGATTTGGTCGTTCGTCGGCGCAAAGGCAAAGAATGCTTCCATCGACAAGAAAGCCGAAGGATGGGGCGACGTTTGGACTTGGGTGGGAATTGACGCTGATACGAAGCTGGTTGTCAGCTATCTTGTCGGCGGACGCGATACGAATTGGGCGATGGATTTCATGGACGACTGCGCCCGCCGCATCCAAGGCCGCGTACAGATTACGACAGACGCTCACAAGCCCTATCTAAAGGCCGTGGAAGGCGCGTTTGGGTTGGATGTGGACTACGCCCAACTACACAAGATTTACGGCGCTACCTCCGATGATGAACAACGCCGCTACAGCCCTGCAAAGTGCATCGGCTCCGACATGAAGACGGTTATCGGCTATCCCGATCCCGCGCACGTTTCCACAAGTTACGTTGAGAGACAGAATCTAACCATGCGTATGTCCATGCGGCGATTTACTCGGCTCACCAATGGATTCAGCAAAAAAGTAGAGAACCATGCCCATGCGGTTGCGTTGCACTATATGCATTACAACTTTTGCCGTGTCCATCAATCCTTGCGGGTTACGCCAGCGATGGAAGCCGGAATTGCAAACCATATCTGGACTGTGGATGAGTTGATTGCTCTAATCCCCAAGCCGGTCGTCAGACCGTACATGATCGACAGGGAATTGCTGCGCAGAGTGTTAGGGGAAACCGCCTAATCCCATCGGTGTGGGGTTGTCTTTTGGATAGTGCGAAAACTCTCAAACACCGTTTCACATGACTCGTTCAGTGCTTTGACTCCCGCACAGTATTTGTGGATGATTTCCGCTGTTTCTGCCTCATAGTTGTCTGTGACGTGCGCTAGATCGTGAAGAAGTTTCCACATACGCGTCTGGAGGATTTGGATATATGCCGTTCCTGGATACGCGACAGAGGGACAAATGCTATCTAAATTTCCGCTGTTTTTAACAATGAACATGTTCGGCTCGCCGCCACAACCCTCGTCGTAGTCGATTGCACTCTGAACTGCAAATTCTGCGATCAATCCAGCGTCTTGAAGTGAATAACTCTCCGTTGCAAAAGGATGACCACCTGTTGCACTTTGGTATTGCCGTAAGAGATATTTCGCAAGGTACCCGCCGGAACCTATGCACTCGTAATGATCGACTTCGTTCAGAACCGTTTCGTGCGATACATAAAGCCGTGTTTCTCCCCTCAACCAGATTCCGACCAGCAATTCGAGAAAGACCGCACCAGGCGTCCTGTCTGGATGTGGGAATATATGGTCCCGGTAAAACTCAGCTAGGGAAAACTGAGCTGCATGATGAACGGTTTCCATCGAAACCGTCGAGAAGTCCATCTGTTTCAGATAGTCCCAGCATTGTTTGGTGGCAGTCTTTGGAAAGTTTACGTCCGTACTGGAGATGGCAAATGTTAGCGAGCAATTGCTGTCGTCGCTGACCCAATGCTCTATCTTGTTCCCGTTGGTCTTGATGTTGGTCGTGATCTTGGTATCAGTGCAAAACAGGAGTCCTTCATCACAAGCGAATCCGATAGCAACTGTCACAGGCTTTCTCCGGGGCCGGTAAACCCTCGGATCGATGCGGGTAAGCGGCTTGGACGCAATCATATACGCCACCGTGATACATTTGCGCCATCATGCTCAAATGGTTGGCGGTATTCGCTATCCTGTTGACGTTGACGCCAGTCCCAGGGAAAGGCGTGAAACCCTCCGCTCAGAGTCCCAACAACGTCAAGCGTCAGAGCAAAAGCGATCAGCAACCAGCCCCATCGCCGCTTGCAGTCAAGGGCGTAATACAGCCCGTTGCCGCCGATCCCCATGGAAAGGAGGTAACACGCGAAGATAAACAAAATAAGGTGGCCGTCGTATCGCTCCCGCCCGTCTCTGTCGAGCGGCAATACAAAGGCTGGACCGGTTATTTCTACGATTGGGGACCATGGGCGTTTACTGGCCTTTTGGTCGTAGTCGGCTGCTTGCAGGTGTGGCTTCTGAGAGTTACTTGGAAGGCGATAGCTCGCCAAGCCAGCTTGATGAAACAAATGAACGATATGACCGCCAGCAGGGACAGAGCGCGGCTGAAAATCAAGATCACCCACCAAAGTTACAAGACTGGTACTGCGACAGAGGCGAGCGGTTCTCCGTTTGGGAATGTTGAATTCACAATCAACAATATCGGGCCAACTCATGCCGTCAAAGTGCACTTGCGTGCTTCGTGTTTCATCTGCGATTCTGCGGAGCCGCCATTTCCCGCCAAACTTCGCAGAGTCCATATACTGCATACCATCAAAGCTAACCGCAGAACTAAATCGGAAATGCCGCTTGAAGTCCGCAATGTAGATGGAGTCTTCCGAGGAACAGAATTTATGCACCTTGTCGGAAAACTCGCTTACAACGACATATTTAGAAAGAAACCGTGGACTCAGACTTTTCACTACATCTGGAACGACAAAGAATGGCTTACAGGCAAGCGCATTACAGACGACTCCGGAACACAGAATCAACCACCCAAACTGTAAAGTGGAACTCCAAATTTTGGAGTTCTTCAGGGCATGTACCGTGCCAAATCTCAGCCTTTCCAATATGTGGAAAAGCAAAGTGACCCAGTACCGGATTGGCTGGAATGGAATGCCTGCGGCATATAATGAAGCATGGCGACAGTCCGCCAACCCCCAGCGGCCGAATTCGCAAGCTCCACCCCGGCAACTCCGGGGCAATCTTCATCTGGCCTGATCGCGCCGGATCGGCAGGCCATCGACGAGCGCTTCGAGGCGCTTCTCCGCCACGTCCAGGTCAACCGCCCCACTGAAGATGTCAGCCTGATCCGCAAGGCGTGGGAATTTTGCGTGCAGCACCATGAAGGCCAGATGCGGGCTTCCGGCGAGCCGTACATCGTTCATCCCCTTGAAGTGGCCGAGGTGCTGGCGGAAATGAAGATGGACGCGACGGCGATCGCAGCCGGCTTGCTGCACGATGCGGTGGAGGACACGCCCGCCACCAGCGAAGAGATTGAAACCGGCTTCGGCGACCAGGTTGCCCACATCGTTGAGGGCGTCACCAAGATCGACAAAATCCAATTTGCCAATCGCGAGGACCGCCAGGCCGAGAACGTGCGCAAGATGCTGCTGGCCATGGTCACCGACGTGCGCGTGGTGCTGATCAAGCTGGCAGACCGGTTGCATAATATGCGCACCCTGGAGCATTTGCAGCCCGATCGCCAGGAGGCGATTGCCCGCGAGACGCTGGATATTTACGCGCCCTTGGCCCACCGGCTCGGAATGGGCAAAGTGCGCGGCGAGTTGGAAGACCTGGCTTTCCGCTACACCGATCCGGTGAGCTTTGAACAGGTATCGGCGGCGGTTGAGTCGCGGCGCATTGAGGGCGAGCAGTTTTTGCGCAGCGTGGAAGACACGCTGACCGAGCAGCTGCGCGAAAACAACATCGAAGCCCGCGTGGAGTGGCGCATCAAGCGGCTTTACTCCATCTTCCAGAAGCAGGAGCGCTCCAAAGTCACCTTCGATCAGGTCTACGATCTTCTCGCAGTCCGCGTGATCACCCAGGACGTGGCCTCCTGTTATGCCGTTTTCGGGCTCATTCACACGCTGTGGCGGCCGGTTCCGGGGCGCATCAAGGACTTTATCGCCATGCCCCGCGCCAACCGCTACCAGTCGCTGCATACCACGGTGATCAGCCCCAACGGGCACCAGTTCGAGGTGCAGATTCGCACCGAAGAGATGCACCGCATCGCCGAGGAAGGCATCGCCGCCCACTGGAAGTACAAGTCCGGCGGAAGCGTCGTCACGGCGCGCGACGAGGAGCGCCTGAACTGGATTCGCCAGCTTGTCGAGTGGCAGAAGGAAATGACCGACCCCAACGAATTCCTCTCCAGCCTGAAGATGGACCTGTATCCCGACGAGGTCTACACCTTCACGCCCAAGGGAAAAGTAGTGGTGGTCCCGGCCGACGGCACCCCCGTCGATTTCGCGTACACCATTCACACCGAGGTGGGCCACACCTGCGTGGGCGCCAAGGTGAACGGGCGCATGGTGCCGCTGCGCACCAAGCTGCGCACGGGCGATATTGTCGAAATCGTTACGCAGAAAGATCACAAGCCCAGCCGCGACTGGCTCGGCTTTGTGAAGAGCCCGCGCGCTCGCAACAAGATCAAGCACTGGCTCAATGAGGACCAGCGTCGCCGCGCCGTCGAGATCGGACGCAAGCTGCTGGAGCGCGAAGCCCGTAAGTACAAGGTCCCCATGAGCCAGCTCTCCGATCAGGATCTGGGCCGCATCGCCAATGAATACGGCGTTGCCACGGCCGCCGATTTGTTGGCCACACTGGGCCAGGGAAAGCACTCAGCTCACCAGGTGCTGAACAAGCTCGCACCCGGGTTCGCGGTGCAAACCGAGACTGACGATGCCACGGAGACCAAGCCCGGTAGCGGCGAAGCGCCCATGTCGGATGCGGTGCGCAAGCTGCATCTCACCGGTTCAGACTCGCTGCAGGTGGAGGGGCAGAACGATCTGCTGGTCTATCGAGCGCGCTGTTGCAACCCCATTCGCGGCGAAGAAATCGTCGGCTACGTGACACGCGGAAAAGGCGTTGCGGTGCACGCGCGCAGTTGTCCCAACGTGCAGAATCTCCTGTATGAGAGCGACCGCCGCATTGCGGTAGAGTGGTCCCGGGTGGGCAGTCCGACGGCAGGGCGTCCGCAGCGTTACCCGGTCAAGATCACCATCTTCTGCGACGACCGCACCGGCATGCTGAAGGAACTGACCGCCGTCATTTCTGATGACAACACCAATATTCGCGCCGTGGACATTCGCCGCGACGAGGATGGCGAGGCCATTATCGAATTCGTCGTCGAGGCCGAAGACCTGCACCACCTCAACCGCATGGTCCTCGGCATCCGCCGCGTGAGCGGAGTGCGCGCCGTGCAGCGGACGCAGAAAATCTAGCGCGGGCCTTCCCTGCGCAACGAGATCTAAGTTTCTCTAGATGTGGCAGCTTGCCTGGCCGCGCTTTTCAAGATAGCGCTGGTGATATTCTTCCGCTCGCCAGAACGTCTGCGCCGGCTCGACTTTGGTGACAATACGCTTTGGCTTGAAGCGGCCTTCCGCGCTAAGCTGTTCGATTTTGGCGCGGGCGGCGGCTTCCTGCTGCGGGGAATGGAAGAAGATGGCCGAGCGGTATTGCGTACCCCAGTCCGGTCCCTGCCGATTGAGCGTGGTCGGGTCGTGCAGCGCAAAGAACGCGTCAAGCAATTGCTCGTAGGAGACTTGAGCCGGATCGAAGTCCAGTTCAACGACCTCGGCGTGGCCGGTCAGATCGGTGCAGACGTCCTGGTAGCTCGGCCGCTCCTTTGCGCCGCCTTCGTAGCCCACTGCCGTGGCTGTTACGCCGGGGATGGCGGCAAAGGCCGCTTCAACGCCCCAGAAACATCCCGCTCCAAATGTCGCTTTTTCCTGTGCCATGCCAGTTAAGATGCGCTCACACCAATTTGGTATCAGGTTTTGCCTGGAGGCGTCTACCAATCACGCAAAAAAGCGTGACCCCGTGGAGTCACGCTTTGCGAGATGTGTCGCTCTCAAGCTATGGATGGCTGACGATCTGGCGAATCGGGTCGTCGGGTGCGAACGGCAGGATGGCTTCGATCGGACCCAACTCGGCCTCAGATCGCGCCGGCAAAAGCCCAAGGGTCTGAAGCAACGCCACACCGCCTTCGTCTACTGAGCTCATCGCCGGCAGCTCAGGAGGATGGTACTGGTACCAGTTGTCCGTGAGGTTCGATACGATCGTTTCCGGTGTCGAGTAATCGCTGGCAATCAGAACCATCTTGATCAGGCTCAGCTCGCGATTCGTCAGCCGAACCTCAGGTAAGCCATTGCGCAATTCCTGACCAAGGGCCGGGAGGCGCCGCTGGAACCTGGCCTTCATCTCGGTCCATATCCCATAGCCCAGCCATGTCGGCGGCGCGTCAGGAACCGGAATGATCAGCCGATGCATCTCGCCCACAAGCAATGGAATGCCAGCGGTGAGCCGATAGATATCCTGAACCTGCGGTTCGGAAAGCGCGATTTTGAACAAGTCGACAAACCATGTCCGGAGCTGGTCCACATTAAGGCGCCTGACGGAGGCAATCCTGTCGCGGGGCTCATCGGGACACTGCGTGATCCCCCACCGCAGCAGATCCGCGCCGCCGGTGAAAAGGAGCAAGTCATCTTCCGCTTTGAGGGCTGTCGATGCCTGCTCAGGAGAGACGGTCACGCGTTCAAAAGGGCCTTGGTAACCGATCTGCGCGCGAATACCGCAGCCGTGATGCAGCAACGGGTTTTGCTCGCGCGGCAAGAGCCACTGCGAAACCGCGAGCAGTGCGCGAACCTTTCGCGCCTTTTTAGACTTGTTCTTTGCCTCGTGGAGATAGTAGGAAAGACTTTCTACTTCTTCGGCGGCAAAAAAGCACAGCTTGCCCCGCTCCACGGCATTGAGGGAGCGCGTGGGCAAAACCTGTGGTTCATCTTCAACCTGAACCGCCGTGGACATCGATTCGGAAGCGGACGACGATTCGCTCAGAGCAGAGCCATTGGAGATGTGGCGACCCGAAGACGGTTCATCCAGGACGGCATCTGTGGAAGACGAGGAAGAACCCGACGCCGGAAGTTGGTCGGGGACCGCATCACGCAACTGATCCGGGGCCGAAGAGGGCCCGTCGTGCCACAGTTCAATCTCCAACTGGCGGACAAAATCATCCACGCGGGGAAAACTCGTTTTGAGGTTTTGGAGCTCATCGTCATCGGCGCCGTCTTCCAGGCCGCATGCCCAGTTGAGCCACTCCTCTGTCGCAGGACCGGGAAGATCCGGCGGGGATGTCAGCGCGGAAATCTCCATCAATTCCGTGACGGCCGCATCGCGCTGCGCCATCCTTTCCTGCCGGGTGCGTTCGCGGCGATGTGAAACGGTACCGGCTGCCAGCAATTGAGCCAGATCGAGATAACGGCGTCGCTTCGCTGCAACATCATCCAATCGGTCCACAAGCGCGTGCAGTTGTTCCTTTGTCTCCCAGGCTGCGGCACTATCCTCCGAAAGGACAGCGTCGCGGAGATTCTGGCAGGCATCCAGCAGATTGCCCAGATCGGCAACGGTTTCCGCCCTGCCAACCTGATGACCTGCTTCGAGGAGGTCGATTTTCTCGCGCAAGAGTTTGGCCTGGCTCGTGACGGACTGCAGGGTATCTGCAACTACGCTCCGGATGCATTTGGGATCCACAAATGCTTTCACGTCTTAGCTCCACCTCATGAAAAGAAAGTCAATCTCCTGCATCGGTACATCGTATCTCGATTAGGTTGTGGGTTTCCCAAGTAGTAACCGGGTGCTGACACACTCAGGTCACGTTACTTTGGGATTCTCGCTTCGAAGTCCTGCGCTTTTCAGTTAAGCGGTAACGTGGCGTCAGATGTTCACCGTCAAGGAGACGACCGCATGGGTTAAGTGGCTCGCGCCACAGGCATATTCGACTCTTTTCAGCTAGTTTTGAGGATAGGATGAGATGTGCGCGACGACGATGAAAGGGAGCCTCGATCCGTGGTGAAATCCCGAGCTGAATCCGGCTCCACATTGACGAAGTTATGGCCGGATGCACACAGCGCCCTGGACGGCATTGTGAAGGATGGGATGCTCCTGGCGATTGGCGGCTTCGGCCTTTGCGGGATTCCCGAAGCTCTGATCAGAGCACTGCGCGACACTGGCGCGCGGAACCTGACCATTGCCAGCAACAACGCGGGGGTGGACGGCTGGGGCCTTGGATTACTGCTGCAGACGCGGCAAATCAAGAAGATGATTTCGAGCTATGTGGGAGAAAACGCCGAGTTCGAGCGGCAATTTCTCGCGGGCGAGTTGGATGTGGAGTTTTGCCCGCAAGGCACATTGGCCGAACGCATGAGGGCCGGGGGCGCAGGGATACCGGGCTTCTACACACGAACCGGCGTCGGCACCATGGTCGCGGAAGGAAAAGAACACAAGGATTTCGACGGCGTGACGTACATCCTTGAACGCGGCATTCAGGCTGATGTGGCCCTGGTGAAGGCGTGGAAGGCGGACCTGCACGGCAATCTCATCTATCGGCGCACCGCGCGCAACTTCAATCCTCCCGCAGCCACTTGCGGCAAGGTCACAGTGGCCGAAGCGGAGATTATCGTTCAACCCGGCGAGCTTGACCCAGACGAGATTCACACGCCGGGGATCTATGTTCACCGGCTGGTGCACAACCCCCATCCTGAAAAACGAATTGAGCAAAGAACGACTCGAGGAGAGTAATTCTGTGGCATGGACTCGTCATCAGATGGCTGGCCGCGCAGCACGTGAGTTGCAGGACGGATTTTATGTCAACCTGGGTATTGGAATCCCCACCTTGGTTGCGAACCACATTCCGGCTGGAATGACGGTGACGTTGCAATCGGAGAACGGATTGCTTGGGATGGGTCCTTTTCCGTACGAAGCCGAGGTCGACCCGGATCTGATCAACGCAGGAAAACAGACCGTGACGTTTGTGCCGGGCGCTTCGACCTTCTCCAGCGCCGACTCATTTGCGATGATTCGCGGCGGGCACATCGACCTGGCGATCCTCGGCGCCATGCAGGTTTCAGAGCGCGGCGATCTGGCCAACTGGATGATTCCCGGAAAACGGGTCAAGGGGATGGGCGGGGCGATGGACCTTGTCTCCGGCGTGCGGCGCGTGATTGTGCTGATGGAGCACGCAACCGCCGATGGCGGCGCCAAGCTGCTGCCTCATTGCACCCTGCCACTCACCGGGGAAGGTGTCGTCCATCGCGTGATTACGGACCTTTGCGTGCTCGATGTTACTCCGGCGGGCTTCGAAGTAATTGAACTGGCTTATGGAGTGACGCGCCGGCACGTGGAGGAGCGGACTGAAGCTCCGCTGCGATTCAATCTGCATGCGATTTAGCGTTTACTTCCCCACGTCGGTTTGCGCTTTTCTAGAAACGCCGCAATGCCTTCACGAAAATCGGGCGTATTGCGAGACTCAGCGTTGGCCTCGATCGCCTGTTCGATGGCTGCGTCCAACCATGCCTTGTTCAACGCAGAGAGCAACCGCTTGGTTGCGCTTAAAGAATCCGGACTATTCGCGATGAGCGTTTGCGCCAACTGCTGCACACGCTCGGCGAGCTCTTCCGGCGGCACCACCTCACTGACCAGCCCCAGTCGATGCGCCTCTGCAGCGTCGAAGATGCGCGCGGTTAATAGCAGATCGCGGCTCCGCTTATCTCCGATTTGCAAAACCAGAAATGCCGATACAAGGGCCGGAACAAAGCCGATCCGCGTTTCAGTGAATCCAAACTTCGCCGCTGGCGTTGCAATGGTGAAGTCGCAGACCGTAGCCAGCCCCGTTCCACCGGCAATCGCTGCGCCATGAACCGCAGCAATGGTTGGTATGGGCAGTTCATGGAGCGTACGAAAGAGTTTTGCGATTCGGTCAGCGTCCACGCGATGCTCCGCCGCGGATTTGTCGCTCATGCTTTGCAATGCCGACAAATCCAGACCGGCACAGAAGGCCTCTCCCGCTCCGGCCAACACCAGCACCCGGCAGCCGCTTGCGACGGCATCTTCAAAAGCGAGGATTAACTCTTCCTGCATCTCCGGCGTCATTGCGTTACGGCGTTCGGGCCGATTCAACGTAATCGTCCGCATCGGAGGATTGTCTGCAACTACGATCGTCGTGTAGTTCAATCCTTCCTCCACGCCATTGGCGCATTTACCGAAGGCCGCTTGCTATTGCGCAACCGTTCCATAGCCGACGGCAATCTGTTCGTTTGCATGAATCAATTTCTCCAGCGATCCAAGCCGAGGCAGGGTCGCACCGCACTGCGATAACGTATCCACCAATATTTCGGTTGGAATGTTGCCAACCAGGTCGTCCTGTGCAAAGGGACATCCGCCGAGTCCGCCAATGGCCGCATCAAACCGGCGACACCCTGCCTCGAATGCCGCGCGGATACGCTCTGCCGCGTTTGTTGGCCGTGCATGCAGATGCACGCCGATTTCGACACCGAGATGCATAGCGAGCACTCCACTCACGATCTTTGCGATCCACTCCGGGGGAGCGATCCCTACGGTGTCGGCGAGCGAAATCTGCTGTACGCCCGTAGCAATGAGTTGGCCATAGGCCTCCTGCAATCCCCTGGCGCTCCACGACTCGTTGTAGGGGTTCCCGAAGGCCATCGAGATATAGGCGACTGTGTTCATGCCCGCCGCGCGAGCGCGAGCAGCAATCGCTTTAAGTGCCGCGAGCGCTTCTTCCGGCGTCTGGTTCTGATTGCGGCGAAGAAACTCAGCCGAGACGGAATATGGAAAACCGAGAGTTTGCACAGCACCGGTCGCGATGGCTCGTTGCGCGCCCTTCTCGTTGACAACGATCCCGATGATCTCCGTTTCGGGAGCCGGACCGAGAAGCTCGAGCACCTGCTCCGAGTCGGCCATCTGCGGAACCGCGGCCGGTGAGACAAAACTGACCGCATCGATGTGCGTGAACCCCGCTGCAATCAATTTGCGCAGGTAATCAGCCTTGGCATCGGCAGGAATCTGCACGGGCAGCGCCTGCCAGGCGTCTCGCGGGCATTCCACGATTTTGACGGCGTCTGCCATTCGTCTTCCTCAAATCGCCAATGGCGCGGCAGGCGCGCCTGCCCGGCGACGGCCAGTCACCCGCGCGATGGATGAACCTTGAGAATCTCCCGCGCAATCACCATGCGCTGAATTTCGCTGGTGCCCTCGCCAATGGTACACAGCTTCACATCGCGATAATACTTCTCTGCGGGATAGTCTTTGATGAAGCCGTAGCCGCCGAATAACTGCACCGCCTCATCGCAGATGCGCACGGCCACTTCGCTGGCGAAAAGCTTGGCCATCGACGATTCGCGTGTTACCGTGCGGCCGGCGTCTTTCAGCACCGCGGCCCGCTGCGTCAACAAACGCGCCGCATCGAGTTCAGTCGCCATATCGGCGAGTTTCCATTGAATGCCCTGAAACTCGGCGATGGCCTTGCCAAACTGGCGGCGCTGCTTGACGTATATAAGCGCCGCGTCGAGCGCGCCGCGCCCGATTCCGAGCGCCAGCGCAGCAATCGAAATCCTGCCACCGTCGAGAACGCGCATGGCATCGATGAAGCCCTCGCCCTCGACGCCGAGCAGATTCTCTGCCGGGATTTCGCAGTCCTCAAAGATTAGTTCGCTCGTGTCACTTGCTCTGAGGCCCAGCTTGTTCTCCTTCTTCCCGGGCCGGAATCCCGGAGTTCCCTTCTCTACGACGAACGCTGACAATCCATGCGTGCCTTTGCTTTTGTCGGTCACCGCAATCACCACTGCAACATCTGCATAGTGGCCATTGGTGATGAAAGTCTTGTTGCCGTTGAGCACGTAGCGATCGCCTTTTCTCACCGCGGTGGTGCGCGCGCTGCCTGCATCTGAACCTGAACCAGGCTCTGTCAATCCCCAGGCAGCCAGCCAGTCGCCGCCGGCGAGGCGCGGTATGTATTTCCTCTTCTGCTGCTCGTTGCCGGCGAGAAAAATATGGTTTGTTCCGAGCGAGTTGTGCGCTGCCAGGGTGATGCCCACCGACCCGTCAACGGCCGAAAGCTCCTCGATCGCGAGCACGTAATCCACGTAGCCCAGGCCCGCGCCACCGTACTCCGGCGGCACGATGATGCCCATCAAGCCCATGGCGCCGAGCTTCTTCACCACTTCGGCGGGGAACTCGCAGGCTTCGTCCCAGGCCATCACATTGGGCGCAATCTCCTGCGCGGCAAACTCGCGGATTTCGCGCCGCAGATGCTCCTGGTCTTCTGTCAGCACGAATGGATATAAGCTTTCGACCGTCTCCAGCGCTACGTCCATGATTTCGCTCCTTCTCGTGCAGCCTGCCGATTCTGCCTTTTCTGCACTACTTTCGCTGTTCTGTAAGATGCGTCATTCGGATCCAGGCACATTCCCTCAGGGGCTAAAGCCCATGGTGTTTTTTCAACCTGCACTTTCGGCACGGCTAAAGCCATGCCCTGTTACAAAACCTTCATCGATCTCGGCTGGGTGTGTTTTTCCGTAGTCTATAAAGCCATGCCCTTTCAAAACATCGACTTCATCAGAAACTACTGAAGAAAAGCCGCGGTCTGTCGATTACGTTTGCAAAACGCCGGGATTGAACTTCGGTACGTCAGGATTCAACGCGCAAGCCTCGAGCGCGTTCATCAGAACTTCTCTTGTCTTTGCAGGATCAATGATCGCGTCGATCCAAAGCCGCGCGGCTCCGTAACGCGGATCGGCCTGCGCATCATACGTCGCCTTAATCTCTTCGATCAGAGCTTTCTTCTCCGCATCCGACAGAACCTTGCCGCCCCGCTCCATCTGCTTCGCCCGCACTTCAGCCAGCGTATTGGCCGCCGAGGCTCCGCTCATCACCGCGTAGCGCGCCGTCGGCCATGCAAAGAGAAACCGCGGATCGTAGGCTTTGCCGCACATCGCATAATGCCCCGCGCCAAAGCTTCCGCCAATAATGACCGCGATCTTGGGCACCACGCTCGTGCTCACCGCAGACACCATCTTCGCCCCGGCGCGAATGATTCCCGACCACTCCGCATCTTTGCCGACCATGAATCCATTCACGTCATGCAGAAACACGAGCGGCACCAGGGACTGATTGCAATCCATGATGAAGCGGGCCGCCTTTTGCGCGCTCTCTGTATAGATGACGCCGCCGACTTCAATTCGATTGGCTCCTGCGGCCGGGCCCATGGCAACGGTCTGGTTCTGGTTGATCTTCTGATTGGCCACAATGCCCACGGCGCGGCCGCCAATGCGCGCATAGCCGCATATAACCGTTCTGCCGAAATCCGCCTTGTATTCATCGAATTCGCTGCGATCTACGATGCGAGCAATCACCTCGCGCATGTCGTAAATGTTGCTGGCGCCCGGCGCGGGATTCAGCAATCCGTACACGTCTTCAGCAGCAAATTTTGGCGCGTCTTGCTCGGAGTCATAGGGGATGCGGGAAAAAACTTCCGCCGATGGCTCGGCGGTCTGTCGCTCACCCATCTTGCTTACCAGCGAACGAAGCCGCGCCAGGCACAGATGATCGTTGGGTTCCTTGAAATCGACTGTGCCCGAAATTTCTGCGTGCATGGCCGCCCCGCCCAATTCTTCGGGATCTGTTTTTTGCCCGATGGCCGCCTGCACCAGCGATGGCCCGGCAAGAAACAATCCCGACCCTTCGGTCATCAGCACCGTATCGGTCATCACGGGGAGATAGGCGCCGCCCGCAACGCACATGCCCATGATGGCCGTGATCTGCGGAATGCCGAGAGAACTCATGACCGCATTGTTGCGGAAGACACGGCCAAAATCGTCGGTGTCAGGGAAAACATCTTCCTGCAATGGCAGAAACACGCCAGCGGAGTCGACCAGGTAAATCGTCGGAATGCGGTTCTCGAGCGCAATTGTCTGTGCGCGCAAAACCTTTTTCGCCGTCATGGGAAAAAACGCGCCAGCCTTCACCGTGGCGTCGTTGGCGATGATCATGCACAACCGGCCGGATATGCGGCCGAGTCCCGTGACAACGCCCGCGCCGGGAGCACCGCCGTATTCGCTGTACATTTCATAGGCCGCCCAAAGGCCGAGTTCGAGGAACTCCGTTCCTTCATCGAGCAGAAGGTTCATACGCTCCCGAACCGTCAATCGTCCTTTTGCATGCTGTGCTTCTGCAGCTTTCGCTCCGCCGCCCAGGCGAATTGTGTCTTCCTCGGCGCGGAGACTGGCCAGCAAGGCCAACAGCGCTTCGCGGTTCGATTGCGCTCGGCGAGACTGCCGGTCCAGCTTTGATTCCAGGCTGTTGTCAAACTTCAGATCGGGTGCCATCGTACCTTTCACGAAAAACTCGAAGACCTATAGCATCTCACTTCCCTTCGATGCATGAGGGCAAAAATAGCTTCGGGTTAGGCGTTTCCGACGAATCGAAGAGATGCGGAAGTTGACAAATCGAAAGAGTGAAAACGGGTCCTTCGCAAAGGGACTAATCGTCAAGCCGCGATCCGCAATTGATGCGAGCCTCCAGTGTGTGCATGGTCTCATAGATCTGGTCGAAGCTCTCAATGGCAAACAGCAGATGGTGCATCTCATCGACTTTCACCGGCGTGCGCAGCACCTCTTCCAGAACGAACGGCCTCACCTCGCAGCCATTGTGCAGCACGTTGGAGCACTCGCCGTTCGAACTGATCAAACCACTTCCGTAGACCTTGATGCGGTTGTTCTGGCGGATGAGCCCGAACTCGACCGTGTACCAGAAGACGCGCCCGATGCGCTCCAGGATGGCCTCGTCGGTCAGTCGCGCACAGACCTGGCCATAGTGCGCGAGAAAATCCGCGAAGACGGGATGTGCGTGCATCGGCACATGGCCGAAGACATCGTGAAAGATGTCCGGCTCCGGCGTGTATTCAAGCGAGTCGCGGCTGCGCAGCCAGGTGGTGGTCGGAAAGCGGCGTGCCGCCAGCATCTCAAAGAAAGCCGGAGCGGGCATAAACCCGCTGACCGGGGTCGCGTTCCAGCCGGTGCGGCGTTGCAGTTTCTTGGAAATTGCCGCGAGATTGGGTAGCCGGTCATAGGGCAGGCAAAGCGACTCAAACCCATCGAGGTATTCGCGCGCGGCATGCTCTTCAAGCTGCGGCATGCGACGGCGCACCAGTTCGGCCCATACCGAATGCTGCTCGGTGGTGTACGCGGCATAGTCCTGCTCGATCAGAAACGGCGCGGCTTTGGGCAATTCCACTGCGGTCGCCACTACAGGTTTCCCCGGAGCGCCTGTTCGCGTTCGATTGCTTCAAACAGCGCCTTGAAGTTGCCCTTGCCGAAGCTGCGGCTGCCCTTGCGTTGAATGATTTCGTAGAACAGCGTAGGCCTGTCCTCAACGGGACGCGTGAAAATCTGCAGCATGTAGCCCTCGTCATCGCGATCGACCAGGATGCCGAGCTTCTCCAACTCATCGACGGGCTCGTCGATCTTGCCCACGCGTTCGGCGAGCTCGGAGTAGTAGGTGTGCGGGACGGTCAGGAACTCCACGCCCTGGGCCTGCATGCGCGAAACGGTCGAGAGAATGTCGTCGGTGACCAGCGCGATGTGCTGCACGCCAGGGCCCTGGTAAAAGTCGAGATACTCCTCGATTTGCGACTTCCGGCGCCCCTCGGCGGGCTCGTTGATGGGGAACTTCACATAGCCGTTGCCGTTGGCCATCACCTTCGACATCAACGCTGAATATTCCGTCGAGATGTCCTTGTCGTCGAAGTGCTGATAGAGCTGAAAACCCATGACATTGGCATAGAACTGCACCCACTCGTCCATGGCGTGCCAGCCCACGTTACCCACCATGTGATCCACGTGCTTCAGACCGGTAGGGCGGACCACGCGGTCTTGAGACTCGGCGCGGAAGCCCGGTAGGAACGCGCCATTGTAGTGGCCGCGCTCAACAAAGGTATGAATCGTGTCGCCATAGGCGGCGATAGAGGCTGTAGTCACGCTGCCGTAGTCATCGGCCATCTCGGCGGGTTCAGCCACGCTGCGCGCACCGCGTGCGGTCGTCTCCAGCCACGCTGACCGGGCATCGTCGACCTCGAGGGCAATGGCGCGCACGCCGTCACCGTGCCGCGCTATATGCTCCGCGATAGGGTCGCCGGGGCGCAGGGAGGTCGTGAAGACGAATCGGATTTTGCCTTGCTGCACGACGTACGAAGCGCGATCGCGTCGGCCGGTTTCGGGACCAGCGTAGGCCACGAAGCTCATGCCGAATGCGGTGCGATAGTAGTAGGCCGCCTGGCGGGCGTTGCCTACGTAAAACTCCACGTGGTCAGTACCCTTGAGGGGCAGAAAATCCTGGGTTGCCTTGACAGCGCTGGGCGCAAGAGATGCCATCCGAGACCTCCGGTTGTGAGGTGACGGGGATCTGAACACAGGGGTAATCCACGCCACACTGAGCCAAAGCATAGGCCCGTTCGCAGCCGACTTTGAAGGGCGAATCTATGGAAAACTCGACATTTTGCCTTCCTTTTAGACGGTAAAGAAGCAAGTTTATTTAACAATCTTAAGGTAGTCTTTTTGCCGGCAACAGCATCCCGCGGCACTCGCCGAGTGAGATTTGCGGGAACCCCTCGCGCAGGCAATAGCCGCGAAGGATGACTTCGTCTCCGTCTTCGAGTGCCTTGCGGCTCTCGCCGTCGGGTAGCAGAATCGGCTTTGCGCCGCCGCTGGTCAGCTCGAGCAGACAGCCCGCCGAGTCTTCTGCTGCGCCGGAGACCGTGCCAGTGGCAAGCAGGTCGCCGGGCAGCAGGTTGCAGCCGTTGCTGGTGTGGTGGGTGACCAGCTGCGCGGGGGTCCAATACAGGTCGCGCAGATTGGCGCGGCTGAGACGGTGAGGCGCATGGCCCGCAGTGCGCATCGCGGGGGTCAGCAGAAACGCCTCCACGGTCAGGTCGAGCGCCCCGGCCTCCTGATCATCCGCGTCGTGCAGATACGGCAACGGCCTCGGGTCGTCCGTAGGGCGCGGTGTGGCCGGGACGCGAAACGGTGCGAGGGCCGCCATCGGCACAACCCAGGGCGAAACGCTGGTGGCGAAGCTCTTGGCCAGGAAAGGGCCGAGAGGCTGGTACTCCCAGGACTGGATGTCGCGCGCGGACCAGTCGTTGACAAGACACACGCCGAAGATGTGTGCTCCGGCATTATGGATTGAGATCGGCTCACCGAGCGGGTTGCCGCCGGCAACGTACAAACCGACCTCAACCTCGTAGTCCAGGAACTTCGAAGGGCCAAAGCCGGGAACTCCGCCCTGCATGGGCTTGGTCTGGCCGCTCGGCCGCCTGATGTCCGTTCCGCTGACCACCAATGAGGAGGCTCGCCCGTGATAGCCGATGGGCACGTATTTGTAGTTAGGCAGGAGCGGCTGGTCGGGCCGGAAAAGCCGGCCCACCCGCGTTGCGTGGTGGATGGAAGCGTAAAAGTCGGTGTAGTTGGCTGACTCGACAGGCTTCGGCAGCGTGACTTCGTGGATCGGCACAAGGGCGGCGTCGACTGTGCGGCGCGTCGTCGCATCTGCAGTCACATCCAGTAGATCCATGAGACGGGCGCGCAAGATTGTGTGTGCTGCAGTCCCGCTGGCAATCAGTGCATTGAGCGTCGGGGCCTCGCACGCCGCCCGTATAGACGCCGGCAAATCTGCGAGCATCCCACTGCGGCTGCACGCTTGCAGATCGAGTACGAACGAGCCAATACCCACGCCGGGCCTCGGCGGTTCATCATCTCCCATAAAAATGCAGTAGGGAAGATTCTGAAGCGGAAAGCCGCAGGCGGTGTCGTTGGCCGACTCGACCCAACTGGTCCGTTTCCACACAGTTCTTGAAAACCGGTCTGTCAACTGGCGCTCCGAATGGGCTCCCACCTACAAAAGGTCTCGCGTCGATTATCCAGCGCCGGGAAAGTTTTTCTTCAGGCTCTGCCAGCACTCGTAGTATTCATGCTGCAAAATCTTCTCTTCGAGCGCAAACCGTGTGGGCCGCACCGGCAGCCGCGTCTCAAACATGAAGGCCAGCGTGCCACCGATGTAGTGGGGTTTCAACTCGGCCTTGCTTGCCCGCTCAAAGGTCTCCGCATCCGGGCCATGGCCCGACATGCAATTGTGCAGGCTCGCGCCTCCGGGCAGAAATCCTTCGGCCTTGGCGTCGTATTGGCCCAGGATCAGTCCCATGAATTCGTTCATCATGTTGCGGTGGAACCACGGCGGGCGGAACGTGTGCTCGGCAACCATCCAGCGCGGCGGGAAGATCGCGAAATCCACGTTGGCCGTGCCTGGCAGCCCCGAAGGCGCAGTCAACACGGTGTAGATCGACGGATCAGGATGGTCGAAGCTGACCGAGTTGATGCAGTTGAAGCGCGCCATGTCGTACTTGTAGGGCGCGTAATTGCCGTGCCACGCCACCACGTCGAGAGGCGAATGATCGATCTCCGCGCGCCACAGGCGGCCGAGGAATTTTGAGATCACTTCGAATGAGCCTTCACGATCTTCAAAGGCAGCCACGGGGGTGAAGAAGTCGCGGGAATTGGCCAGGCCATTGGCGCCGATGGGGCCGAGTTCGGGAAGCCGGAAGCTCTGTCCGTAGTTCTCGCAGATATAGCCGCGGGCGGATCCGTCGGGCAACTCGGCGCGGAACTTGATGCCGCGCGGAATCACGGCCAGTTCGCCAGGAGCGACCTCGAGAATGCCGAGTTCAGTGCGCAAGTGGAGTCTTCCCTCTTGCGGCAGAATCAGCATCTCGCCATCGGCGTTGTAGAAAAAGCGGTCGTGCATCGACTCATTGGCCACGTAGAGATGAATGCCGACGCCATCCTGCAGCGAGGGATCGCCGTTGCCGCCGAGAGTCACGAACCCGTCGACGAAGTCGGTCTTCTCTGTCGGAATGGGGAGCGGATTCCAGCGCATCTGGTTGGGCGGCGTGGGCATTTCGTTAAAGGGACCGCTGCGCAGCAGCGTCTCGCGTGCATACTCCGCGTACGGCTCATGCATCACTGACGGGCGAATGCGATAGCTCCACGTGCGGCGATTGAGGGCGCGCGGCGTGGTAAACGACGTGCCGCTGATCTGCTCGGTGTAGAGGCCCAGTGGGGCGTGCTGAGGTGCATTCTGTCCCTGGGGCAACGCGCCGGCCTGGGCCTCGGTCGCAAACTCGTTGCCGAATCCGGACTGATAACCAGTCTGCTGCGTGGAATCAGGCGTCGTTGACTGAGCCGCTGAAGGCTCGGCTGCGGGAGATTGAGCGAATGAGGATTGGGCCATTGGGGAAGCTCCACAAACCTTTGATGACGGGCAGTATCGCATCCGTTTCCCCGAACTGACAACCTCATTCAGTAGTCATTCGCGTGCTCTTGGTTTATTTTCTTAAGAAAGGACGCTGATTGTCCATTCAATCGAAGGGATGGGTCCATGTCGACGAGCCGATACAGCCACCGGTACGAACCTGCGGAGTTGGATCGCATTGCCTGGAAGATTGTTGAAGAACTGCAGCAGGACGCGCGCATCACCTGGGCGGAGCTGGGCCGCCGTGTCGGGCTGACCACACCTGCGGTCGCCGAACGGGTACACCGGCTGCAGAAGATTGGCGTGATTCGCGGCTTTCATGCCGACATCAGCCTGGAGCGGCTTGGCCTTCCCATCCTGATCTTTGTGCGCCTGTCGATGGCCGGCCCGGAGGCGCTGGTGCGCTCGTTTCAGCAGCAGGTGAAGACGTGGGATGAAGTCATCGAGTGCCACCGCGTCACAGGATCGGATTCGTTTATCGTGAAGGCGCGGGTGGTCACGGTGGAGCATCTTGAACGGTTTCTCGACAAGCTCGGTCACTACGGCACCACTTCGACCGCGACCGTGCTCTCCTCGCCGGTGCTGCAACGGACCGTTACCGAAAAGATCATCGACCAGTTTCACGACGGCAAGTGAGACGGGCCGGAGCGGCCGAAACGCACCGCTCCGCGTAACGAACAGCACAATCAGAATTGATAGGTGAGTGTGCCATAGATCGTGCGTGGAGCGCCGGGATAGGCGTTGATGTAGCCACTCACGTTAGGGTTCAGCGCCGAAAAGTAGCCGCCGCTGGAGATGTACTCCCATTCGTTGTACCGCGCATTACCGATATTCATCATATCGAGGCGCAGATTGAACGATTGTTTTTCGAAGCTGATGGGAGCATTGAAGGAGAGATTCTCGGTCGTGAACGACGGCATTGTCTGCGTGGTTGGTTCGGCGGTCTGATTCGACCAGAGGTGTTGCGTGCCGGTCGTCTCCAGCCAGAATCGCGGCTCGATCAGCACGTGGTTGTTGTGCTGGATTCCGTAATAAATCCCGGTATTGAGAGTCACGTTGGGGACATACGACACGGGGAGGTTGTTATAGGGAGTGCAGGTGAGCCCCTGCGAGGCACATTCGGCCAGGCTCGGACCTCCGACAATGTACGTTGAAAAATTCGCAGCTTCTCCCGCGAAATTGAAGAAGAAATGGATATTGCTGCGGGGATCGGCGTCAAAGAAAGCGTCTACGCCGTGGTAGGTGGAGTTGCCGCCACCGGATTCCTCGACACCGGCGGCCGTTTCAAAGTCAATCTCCTGATTTGTGTAATTGAGATGAAAGTAATTGACGCCTGCAATGAAGTTTCTGAGCCCTGGCGCGTTGGTGAAATGAACCTTGACGCCGCCTTGACTGTAGGCGCCTTTCGCCAGCGTATAGTAGGTCGGATTCACGCTCTGGAACATTCCGCCGCCGCCGCCCAGCGCGGGACTGCGGTAGGTTGTGTCATAGCCGCCATAGATCGTGAGCCAGTCATACGGCATCACGGATGCATCAATGCCGGGCTCAACGGCTGAGCGGCTTTCATGCGCTGCGCAGAGAGAACCCTGGTCGGTGGTTGTGTAGGTGGTTCCCCCGACGGTGACAGTGGTAGGAGCCCCGAAGACATTGGCATAGGGATCTTGCCCGGGGAGTTGGGGGTACAACGCGCAGTGGGAGGTTGGGATCACCCCGCCAACAAAAGTAAAGTCACGCTGCGCCTGGTCGCTGTAGCTGGTGGAGAATCCATCCACGCGCACGCTGGGAACGATATGAATCCGCGGAATGGGATGAAAATCGTCCTGGGCAAAAAATGTCACGTTGTCCTGCTGGAAGTAGCCCGAACGAAACTTCGCTCCTGCGCTGACAATCTGCTGGGCGCCGCTGCCTCCGTAGGCGGGGTTGTAGAAGAGATTATGCGCGTTATAGACCTCGTGAATGAGGTAGCCGCCGAAGGAGACCGTGTTGTAAGGAAGGACCTGGGTAAACCCGATCTGATCGCCAAACATGTTGCTGTGCGGATTGTTCCACTCGTCCACCTGCGCGCCCTGGGCGAGAGCATCCTCATTGCGCCTGTGAAAACGGCGAATATGCGTGTACCAGGCCGAATTCTCGAGCGTACTCGAATGGCTCAAAAACAATCTTTGACGCGCATAGCCCATGAACATCTCGTTGGTGTCGTACTTGTTGTAGGCTGCGTAGGGCAACGCGCAATAAAACCCGCAGGTCGCCTGGCTGAAATCCGTCCCGTTCGGTTCGATAAGCTGCACGTCCGTGGTGGGAATCACCGTAGGACGATAGCCGCCACCCTTCGCGTAAAGAAGGCCGAAGGCAAAACTTCCCGCCGAAAACGCTTTGACAGTCTTGCCGAAGACCGACCCGTTCTTGGTCGGGTTACCGAAGCCGTCCGGAGCTATCCTGAAGTCGTCGCCGCGCCCCATGCCGCCGCCCAGCACACTGGACCATCCTTTAAACCTGCCCGTATTGCCGACGAACGCAAAATTTTGCTGTCCCCATGGGCCATCGGTGACGGCGGCGCTGAGGTGGTGGTCCACGGTCGGCTGAATGGGCGTAAACTCCACTCGACCGCCGACGTCGGTGTACCAGCGATCCGCCGCCTGTCCGGGCCCGTAGGTCACCTGCACATCCTGCATCACCAGGTTCTGCGGCATGGTGGCTGATTGCCACAAACCGGTGGCCGGGTCGGCGACCGGAATGCCGTCGTACGTGATGCCCAGCGATCCCGGCGCAGTGAAGCTCGTTGCCTCGCCCGCCCAGCCCTGCTGGATTCCGTTTAGCAGAACCGTATATTTCGTTGCGCCGGTCTCTCCATAGCCAACCACGTTCGCGCCCGGAGTGGCTTGCAGCACCTGCGCGCCGCCGGCCAGCGGACCAGCCGCGTCCAGCTGCTTGCGGTCGAGCACACGCACCGTTTCCGGCATCAGCATCACGTCCTCACGGGTGGGCATGGGCTTGGCCTCGGGGTCGACGGTCCCACGCACGACGACGCTGTCGTTCAGCGCCGCCACGTGAAGAGTGGCAGTAATGGAGCGCTGTGTCTCAGGGGAAACCTGCTCAGTAAATGACTCGAATCCCGACTTTTCAACGGAAAGAATGTGCGGTCCGGTCGACACTTCCGTGAAGACAAACTGGCCTTCTGCGCCAGTTGTCGTGTGATTCACTGTGTTCGTTGTCAAATCCGTTAAAGAAGCGACCGCGTTAGGAATTGCAGCTCCCGAGGTGTCTACGACTTTTCCTCGAAGCTCGGTTTCCGCGGCAAACGAAAAGGCACACCCAATGAGCGCCATGCAGACGCAGACAATGAGTTTTCGAATCATATTGAAAGGACCTCCTGCAAAGGATAGTGATGGGTTACCCGCGCTTTTCCGTTGAGAGGAGCGCAGGCAGGAGCAACGTTGGGTTGGGGAAATCGGCAGCCCTCTTGCCGGCAGAACATCGCCAGGGTGCGTTTTCGCGTCGTGTTCCGCGCGCTACAGCAGCGTAGGCGCAGGCATCAGACCGATACCTTGCGGATCGAGCGAGCCAGCCCCGTCAGGAAGAACTACGACGTTGGGAGAAATGAATGACGCGAAAGCGAGGGCAGGTTATGACAAGGGAGGGGGACGGGGTAGGAATTGGCTGAAGGCACACGCCGGGCTAAGAACATCCTGGACGTCAAGCGGGGCGTTGTGCTCGCTGTGAGCAAGTGCAGCGTGAAAAACCGACGGAACCGCCGGCACAACAGTGACTTTCAAGCGGGACTTCGAGAGGAAAGAGACGACCGCTCGCAGCGAGGACGGATACTCTGCTTCAGAGAGAAGTTTCGCTGGAGGGGCCGCCGAGCGACTCTGTTCCGCCCCGTGATAGAGAGACATCTTGTACTGAAGTCCCCACAGAAATACCGCAAGAAGCAGCGCGAATATGCTGAACAGCAGGCGATTGCGGTGAACTGAGGTGGGAAAAATCATGAAACGGCACAAACCCCAAAGATGCCCATGATGAGTGACTGGGCTCTGTCGAACGGCTCAGGAAAACTCGTAGGAGGGAGCGATCACCCCGAACAAGCGCGGGGTGGGGGGAAGAAGCCTCCTCAATGTCAGAGACGACCACAGCTACCTTGCTTGATTGCCGTTACAGAAGGGTTAATGCCGGATGACGTTTTCATGACAGGCGCGAAACGTCGCACTGATGTCGCGGCACCGGTGCTGCAAAGGGCCGAACGCCCACAGGTCAGAGCATTCATTCAGGTCATTCAGAAATGGCGGATGGATTCGCCGGGGCTGGGCGGCGGCGGTTCCGGGCTGTTCTCGTTTGTCCGGTCCACATGGCTTTCAAGCGAGCGGCTCACCAGGTCGCGCGACCCAAGACCTACTGCAAGAGATAGCGTGAGCACGATGCCGCCGAAGAGGATGCCGAAAGCCATCAGAACCACGCCGCCACCGATTTCCAGATGCTCCAGCACCATGGCGGCGGTGAGAACGAGAACCAGCCACTTGACTCCGAGAGACAGGAAGCGCGCGTACTGCAGTTGCGCATTGACGGCCCCGATCAAAACCGATCGCGCCAGGAAGCGTGCGATCAGGGTCCCGGCAATCAGAATCAGAATGGCACCCACAGCGTGGGTCAGATAAGGCAGCAGCGAAATCGGAAGCGTGGTCGCCGTGGCAAATGAGGTATCGAAGGCCGAGACGCCGATGATGAGTCCGAGAAGAACGAAACCCCAGAAAGTAGTACGGGCAATGAGCGCGGTGGGCGAAGTGAGTGGTGTCCAGTTCACGTCTCCGCGATCACGCGCGATGCGTTCATCGAACTTTGCCGCTTTGAGTCCGCGCCGAAGCAGGGCGGAAAGGACCATCCCGATGAGGGTAAACACGCAAAGAGCCACGAAGAAGGCCAGAATGCCCGGCAGGATGGCAATGAGCAGCGACAGAACGCGATAGAGCGACTGATGAAGCGCGTCCGACATGTGGTGCCAGATGGAGCCGTTGTCAGTCATCAGGGGCTGCGGAGCCTCATAAGTCGTTGTCTGCAGCATGGTGGCAAGGACTGTTTGCATAAGTCTCACTCCTTGATTCGACGCTTGCTCTGTGCGCCAGAAACGCCTCTGGCGAGTCTGGATTCGATGAACCAGCGCGCAAACCGGTGGGCGCCAGTGAAATACCGGCTTAGCTTCGGTGCATGGATGCAGTTCTTCATGGGTTGAACCTGTCCGGCCAGCGCCAGCGGGAGACAAGATAAGGCTTTTCGATCTCAAAAGCTGCGGCCACTTGCTCGATGTGGTGTTCCGGATCGACGCCCGAGGCGATGATGCCAAGGTGGCTCGCGACCCATGCCAGGTACAGGGGAATCAACGCCCCGAGAAGGTGTCCGCGATTGATGGTGCGCAGCCGGTAGGCGAGCAGAAAGTCATAGACCATGCGAGCCCACACGTTGTCGGGCATGTGGAACGCCACGGTGTCTGGTGTGCTGTAGAGCCGCTTCAATCCGAGCAGCGTGTTCGGCGGCAGAACCAGCGACCAGATCTCACGAAGATTGGTGTAGGCGAGCCGGAAAGCCTGCAGCATCGGGGCGATTTCCGCAGTGGTATCCGGCGAAGGCGCGTGAGACGGGTTAATTGCACCGACCGCAGGCGGCGCGAGCCGCGCGCGTTGCCAGAATGCAGCCTTGGCCTCGATATCTGCAAACAACGATCCAGTTACCAGCGGGAGGATGGTGTTCAGATCAGGCTCGTTGAAATGCGGCATTTCACGCGCACCGACAACAACTTCATTGATCGCGAAGCCGTTCACCGCGGCCTCGTTCACGGGCCAGATGGGCGTATCGTAGCGGTTAACCGCGATCAGCCTCTGGGCTACGGCAGAGAGGCGCTCCGACATGCGCAGTGAAAGGCCGAGGTCGAGCGCCAGGGGAAACCGGGCGCGGCAGGCGAAGAGCGCGCGGCTCAGAGGATAAAGAATGGCGGAGTTGACCAGGGCGGCATTGGGTGGCAGGTCGTAGCGCGAGAGAGCCAGATCGGTGGAAGTGGTGAGAACTGCGTTGGCAAGATCGTGCAGGGCAAATGGACTCAGCGAGCCGGCGCCCGCGCCCAGCATGAGAATGCCGCGCACCTCGTTCTTGCCTGCAAGCTGATAGGCATTCAGAAAATCAGAGGCCGTCAGCGTCCAGGAGAGGCCCGTCGACGGAATGTTGATGATGCCAAGCTGGGGATAGGCTTCGGACTCCTGTGCGTCCGGGGCGGCCACGAGCAGACTCTCCACCAGAAATGTAGAGGCCAGGTTCGCCAGGACCTGCTCCCGTTGCTCTGGCGGCATAGTCGCAAGCAGCACGAGCAGACCAGGACCGGAGACCGCGGCGGCAGAGGTGGCGCTGGGATTCGGATTGGATGTCGCCATCGTGGCTTCCCGTAAGACTGATTACAAAACCGCCGGCGGCTTTTGACAACTGCCCACCAGCTTAAAAGTGTACAAGCGCTGCTATAAGGCTAAGATGCCGGCCAGCGGAATATGAAGCCATGTGGGGCGATTGTTGAGTTCATACAGCAGTTCGTAGAGCGCCTTCTCCAGCAGGTACGCCGACAGCAGCGCCTGCGATTGCTGGGGCGGCGGCAGCAATGCGGAGTCGGCTGAAACTGTTTCGCGATAGGCGCGCAGGAATTCGGTGGAACCCGCATTCTGCCAGAGCAGAGCCCAGCCGGTGAGCCGTTTGCTATCGGGCGAGTGCATGCGCTCGGGATTCGCGGTCAGAAACTGATCGAGACCGGAATACGCAGCATAAGAGAACGAGCGAAGCATGCCGGCAACGTCCTTCAATGGCGATTGTTTCTGGCGGCGCTCCACCAGCGGACGGGCGGGTTCGCCTTCGAAATCAAGCAGGACAAAGTCGCCTGTATTCTTCTTCGAGCCTCTTGAAGGTTTTGGAGTCCTCAAAGTCTGCCCAAGGTGGTAGTCGCCGTGGATGCGAATCCGCTGACCGGCAGCTCCACATGCAGCAATGGCATTGGCGCGGGTGAATAGGTTGATGCGCCGCGAAAGCAGCAACGCTGCATCGTCGGCGATCAGGTCCTTGAGGGTTGAGAACTTCAACTTCAGGGTCTCCAGGGTGGAGGTGATCTGCGCGTCGATGCGCCGCGCGTCGCGAGCAAGATCTTCGGGAGTAAAGAGCTCGGCGGCAAACGCGGGGTCATTGGTGGGAATAGCAAGGGCCAGGTGCAATTCAGCGGTACGGCGGCCGAGGACCGCGGCTGCCTCCAGCCACAAGCCAGCATGGTCAAGGGCTTCACGCGGAAGTGCATTGTCATTGAGGAAGCTGGCGACGGGCGTCCTTGGAGGAGCCGGAAGAGCCTCGACCTCGCTCAAGAAGCCGGAGAGCTGCTTGAGAAACCAGCCCCAGCCATCGCCCTCATTCGGAATAAATCCCTGCAGCAGGGCCGTAGTGGTTTTTTCCCCGCCTGGTGGGGTCACCCAGATTTCGCCGAAGAAGGGGGCGATTCGCTCGAAATGAGCAACCTCCGTAAGGAAGCGAACGATCTCTGCATCGGGGTTCTCGCCCGGCTGCTGACGCCGGAAAAGCTTCAGGATCAGCTCGTTGCCAAACATGATCGAGGTATTCGACTGCTCCGCCGAACTCACCCGCGAGGGCAGAAGCGTGGCCCTCTTTGCTTCGGCGAAATGTTCAGACGCGCGCGCCTCAAGCCGGCCGGGCTGCGCAGCGGGGATGCCGGCAAAGGGTGACTCCCGCGGCGCAAGTTGTTGGGCGCCTGCGGAGCGAGTACTTGCCGCGTCGGAGCGCGGCGGCGTGGCCGCTTCTCCGGGCTGAGCGCTGATGGGCACAGGAGCGACCGGCAATCCTGCTGCCGGGTTGGGCGCGCCTTCCGAAGTTGCTACGGAGGTGTGCTCTCGATGGGCGGCATCCCGGGCCGGCAGGAACTCAGGAGGCCGCAGCGGTGCCAGAAAATTATCGCTGCTCTGCTCGTGCGTTGCGCGTTCAGACTCGTGGATTGCTTGATCAGCACGATTCAGACGATCCTTGCCCTCGGAGACGGATCGAACGCCGGCGGCCTCCGCGGGAAGATGCGTCGCAAGTCCAATGTCGGCAACGCGGGTGGTTGACACCGAAAGCGTGGCGTTCCGCTCGATGAGCTTGAGGACGCCCTGGCGAAAGTCCTCGCGCGCGGTGGCGTCATGAAGGATCGCGGCGCCAAATGGGGTTGGAAACGTAGCGAGGATGCTCTGCGGACTGTTGGCGGTCAACTCTGCGGCAACTGATTCGGTGCTGAAAGCAAGCGGAATCTGATAGATATCGCTCGGACCGTCGGAGTAGGCGATCTCGACAAAGAATAAAGCCGGAGGAGTCGCGCTGCCGGAGGGCAGGCTGGATGTAGCCGACCGGTCGCCATCGGCGGTAACGGCCGCCGGGAGCTCCGCCCAATCGAGAACCCGCGCAGACCGAATCTTTCGCGACTTGGCTCCAAACCATCGTTGTAGAGGCACCCAGGTGACGAGGGCGGTTTCCAGCAGGGCCAGCCCCGGGCCGCCGAGCAGGCCAGGCCAGCCTTTCGTGAGCACTTCGAGGGCGGCCGCCTCGTGTTCTGAAGTGTCAACGAAACCTTCCGCATCCGGCTCAGCCAGCGGTTCCGGCGCCAAAGCGGCGGGCTGCAATTCGAGCCAGAGAAAGGAATAGGGGGACAGTGTCAGGGCGTAAGGCTCCGCGGTGATGGTGGGAAACGGCACGTACCCCAGCATTTCTACCGGTTCAAGGCCGGCAAAATCCCTCAAGTCGAGAGAAACAGGCTGCGCGAACCGGCTGAGATTGGCAACGCAAAGAACCGTCTCATGCGAGCCGTCGGGCCGGACCAGATCGCGCAGATACGCGAGGACTTTGCGGTTTGCGGGATTCAGAAACTTGAGCGTTCCGCGTCCGAAGACCTGAAACAGCTTGCGCAGCGCAATCATGTTGCGTGTCCAGTGCAGCAAGCTGGACTGGTCGCTCAGTTGCGCTTCTACATTCACGACCTGGTAGCCGTAAATGGGGTCCATCACCACCGGAAGATAGAGCCGCGCGGGGTCGCATCGAGAGAAGCCGGCGTTGCGGTCCGAGTTCCACTGCATCGGGGTCCGAACACCATTGCGGTCGCCGAGATAGATATTGTCGCCCATGCCGAGCTCGTCGCCGTAGTAGAGGATCGGCGTACCGGGAAAGCTAAGCAGAAGCGAATTCAACAGTTCGATCCGATGGCGGTTGTTGTCGACCAGCGGGGCGAGGCGGCGGCGAATACCAACGTTGACGCGCATGCGCGGATCGGCCGAGTAGGCGAAATACATGTAATCGCGCTCATCGTCGGTGACCATCTCGAGCGTGAGCTCATCATGATTCCTCAGGAAGAGTCCCCACTGGCAGTTGTCCGGAATGGGCGGCGTCTGTGCCATGATATCGGTAATCGGCAGCCGATCCTCCTGCCGCAATGCCATATAAATCCGCGGCATCAGTGGGAAATGGAACGCCATCTGGCATTCATCGCCATCCCCGAAGTAGGGACGCACATCGGCTGGCCACTGGTTGGCCTCGGCCAGAACGAATCGATTCGCGTATTCGGCATCGAGAGTTGCCCGCAGTGTCTTGATGATGGCATGCGTCTCCGGCAGATTTTCGCAGGATGTTCCATCGCGCTCAACCAGGTAGGGAATGGCGTCCATGCGCAGCGCGTCCACGCCCATATCGAGCCAGAAGCGCATCGCCTTGAGCACCTCTTCGATGACCAGCGGGTTGTCGAAGTTGAGGTCGGGCTGGTGCGAAAAAAAACGGTGCCAGTAATAGGCCTTGGCCGTCTCATCCCACGTCCAGTTGGACTTTTCCGTGTCGGTGAAGATGATGCGCGCATCCTTGTAGAGCTGGTCGGTCGAGGACCAAACGTACATTTCGCGAGCCGGTGAGCCGGGCGGGGCAAGTCGGGCGGCCTTGAACCAGGGGTGTTGATCGCTGGTGTGGTTGATGACCAGCTCGATCATGACCTGCATGTTGCGCTGGTGCGCTGCATCGAGAAATGCCTTGAAATCGTTCAGCGTTCCATACGAAGGGTTGACGTCGACGTAGTTTGCAATGTCGTAGCCGTCGTCGCGAAGGGGTGAGGGAAAAAACGGCAAAAGCCAGATGCAGGTGACACCGAGGTCCTGCAGATAGTCCAGGCGCGAGAGCAGTCCCGGGAAGTCGCCGATACCGTCGTCGTTTGAGTCGGCGAAGGCACGCACGTGGACTTCATAAATGACCGCGTCTTTATACCAGAGCGGGTCGGACGCGCTTGCCAGCTTCTTCACTCTATCGTTCTCCAAAATGATTGAGGGTGCAGTTGTTCCACAATGCCGCTTGTCCAACCTGTTGCCGTAACCTCGGCTCGGGCAAGGCAGGCGATCCGGGAGTTGTATGCTTGATCGTCAGAGCAGACGCCGGAGCTTTTGAGAAAAAACCGGTTAAATGCGATGGGCGGGTGCTCGGTAACCCCAACTTCACTCCGAATCAGCGTTTCATTCGACATAAAAGGCAGATGCAATTTTAGACTGCCGGCAGCAGATCGATGGCACCGGAAATCCTCAAGAAAAATGCTTCCGTGTTACAGGAAAAACCTACAGAATGACAATGTGACACATGCTGGACGACCTGTCCACCGAACCGGGAAGTATCAAACCTGACGTGCTGTGTGAACCAAACGCTCCACAAAACTTACAACCATTGTAGTTGCATCCCACCTCTAACCCTTAAAGGCTGATTGCGGCAGTTGGCGCGAAAGAACTCTATGAGACGAATCCCCTCGTCCACATACCGTGTGCAACTGCACTCAGGCTTTACTTTTGATGATGCAGACGCCATCGCCGAGTATTTAAAGGCGCTCGGTATCTCTCATCTCTATAGTTCGCCCTATTTGCAGGCCGCTCCCGGGAGTATGCACGGCTATGACGTCGTGGATCCGGAGAAGGTGAATGAAGAACTGGGCGGCGAGGAAGGGCATGCCCGGTTTTGCCGGCGGCTGGCGGAACTGGACATGGGGCAGGTCCTGGACATCGTCCCCAACCATATGGCCCTCGGGCCGCAGAATCGCTACTGGTGGGACGTCCTTGAGAACGGCCGGTCGAGCCGGTATGCGACTTGGTTCGATATCGATTGGCACTCGTTTGAAGTCAAGCTGCAAAACAAGGTGCTGATCCCCGTATTGAGCGACCAGTATGGGCGGGTTCTCAGCGCAGGACAGATCAAGATCGAGCACACCTGCGACTGCTTCCAGGTGCGCTACATGGACAATCTGTTTCCGGTGGCTCCGCGGTCGCTGTCTTCTCTGTTGTCGAGGGCAGCGGAGTACGCGAAAAACGATCTGCTGAATTTCATCGCCGACAGCTTTGCGCAGTTGCCGTACCCGGATTCGACGGACCGTGACGTCGCGATGACAAGGCACAGGGACAAGACTGTGGTCTACGCGCTCCTGATGCGGCTCTGCCAGGAAGACGCGCAGGCGGATGCGGCTATTAACCGTGCGGTGGACGCGCTGAACAGCGACGTGAATGCTCTGGACGAGATTCTGAATCAGCAGCAGTATCGATTGGCCTACTGGCGCACGGCCGACCAGGAGCTGGGATATCGCCGCTTCTTCGACGTCAACAGCCTCATCGGCCTACGCACGGAACGCGCCCATGTCTTCGAGGCAACGCATTCCAGGATCCTGGAATGGATTGAAAAAGGTGTTTTGGATGGAGTGCGCGTGGATCATCCCGACGGTTTGCGCGACCCACAGCAATACTTTGACAGGCTGCGTAACCGCGCGCCGGATGCGTGGATCATCGGCGAAAAGATCCTGGAGCCGGGGGAGTTTCTGCGCAAATCGTGGCCCATTGAGGGCACCAGCGGTTATGACTTCTTGAACGTGTGCAACAACCTCTTGATGCACGGCGAAGGCCTGAAAGAATTGACGACGATCTATGCTGACTTCACCGCGGAGCCCACCGATTACGAGACGTTGGCGCACGACAAGAAACTCGCCGTGGAGCATGAAGCGCTGGGCAGCGACGTGAACCGGCTGACCAGCCTCTTCGTCGAGATTTGCGAAAACAATCGGGACCGCCGCGACTATACACGGGCTGAGATTCGCCGCGCATTGCGGGAAGTGGCTGCCTGCTTTGCAATTTACCGTACCTATGTTGTTCCCGACCGCGATGAGATTCTCGACGAGGATCGCGCCCACATCGACTCCGCCGTCGCCCAGGCCAAGGAATGGAGACAGGACTTGGATCCCAGTCTGCTCGATTTTATCGGCGATGTGCTGGCGTTGCGTGTGCGCGGTGGGCGCGAAAGCGAATTCGTGCTGCGCTTTGAGCAGTTCACTTCCCCGGTGATGGCCAAAGGTGTTGAAGATACCGCCTTCTACTGCTTCAACCGGATGATCGGGCTGAATGAAGTGGGCGGCGCACCCGACCGCAATGGTCTGACGATCGCGGAGTTTCACGACTATTGCGCGAAGATGCAGACGACCCATCCTCTGACCATGACGACTCTATCTACGCATGACACGAAGCGTTCCGAGGATGTGCGCGCGCGGCTGGCAGCGATCACGGAACTCACAGGACGATGGAGAGCCGCGGTGAATCGCTGGTCCCGCACTAATGCTCCGTTTCGCTCCGGAAAATATCCCGACCGCAACACGGAGTATTACCTCTACCAGACATTGGTTGGGGCGTGGCCCATTACAAAGGAACGATTGGTTGCTCACATGGAAAAGGCCGCGCGCGAGGCCAAGCAACAGACGAGCTGGACACAACAGAACAAGGAATTCGAAGACGCGTTGCGGAACTTTATTGAGCACATTCTCGAGTCGCGGGTGTTTATCTCGGAGTTGGAAGACTTTGTCGGCCGTGTGCTTGAAGCAGGCCGCATTAATAGCCTGGCTCAGACCCTGCTGAAACTTACCGCGCCCGGCGTGCCGGATACTTATCAGGGAACCGAGCTTTGGGACCAGAGCCTCGTGGACCCCGACAATCGCCGGCCCGTGGACTACGACGGGCGCCGTAATATGCTGAGGGAGCTTGAACGCGGCATGGACGTGGAAGAAATCATGCGGAGAATGGAGAGCGGACTACCCAAGCTCTGGCTTGTGCACAATGCCCTGTGCCTGCGGCGCCAGCATCCGGAATGGTTTGATTCAGATGCGGCGTACTCACCGATGATTGCGGATGGACTGAAAAGCGACCATCTCGTGGGATACCTGCGAGGCAAGCATGTCGCCGTGATCGTGCCCAGATGGCCGCTCAGGCTGGGCGGAAGATGGGCAGCCACAACCATCGAAGTGCCGCCCGGCAAATGGAGCAACGTGCTCACGCGAGAGACCGTCGCCGGAGGCCGACTGCGTGTACAAAGCCTCTTGCAACGCTTTCCGGTTGCGTTGCTGACGCGGGAAGCGACTTAGCCATGCGTCGCTTTGAGGTGTGGGCTCCGCTGCCCAACAAAGTTGCGGTTCGGGCGAATGAATCAACCCAGCCCATGCAGGGCCCAGACGAACAGGGCTGGTGGCACCTCGATGTGCAGGAGGCCAGCCCCAGCACCGACTACGGCTTCCTGTTGGACGACGATGAGAAATGCTATCCGGATCCGCGCTCGCAATGGCAGCCGCATGGCGTACACGGAATGTCGCGGCTCTACGACCAGAATGCCTTCGAGTGGAGCGATGCAGGATTTCAGGCTCCCTCTCTCGCAAGCGGCGTAATCTACGAGTTGCACGTTGGCACTTTCACCCCGGAAGGCACGCTGAATTCGGCCATTGCGAAATTGGATTATCTGGTGAACCTTGGCATCACGCACGTGGAACTCATGCCCGTGGCCGCGTTCGCAGGCAATCACGGCTGGGGCTATGACGGCGTCGCGTTGTTTGCGGTGCATGAGCCCTATGGCGGCCCCGACGCGCTGAAGCGATTTGTGAATGCGGCGCATGCGAAGGGCCTTTCGGTGTTGCTCGACGTCGTCTACAACCACTTTGGTCCGGTGGGAAATTACACCGGCAAATTTGGGCCTTATCTCGTGGACTCGCATCGGACGCCGTGGGGCGGAGCCGTAAATCTCGAAGATGCGTGGGCGCACCAGGTGCGCCGTTTCTTCTGCGATAACGCGCTGATGTGGCTGCGCGACTTTCACATCGATGGGCTGCGCCTCGATGCGGTGCATGCATTCATCGACCGCTCGGCCATTCACTTCCTCGAGCAGCTTTCCACTGAAGTTGAGACGCTGAGCGCTTCCATCGGCCGGCACTTGTTCTTGATTGCGGAGAGCGATCTGAACGATCCACGCGTGGTTACTGCCGCGCGAGGCTGGCGGGTATGGCATGGATGCGCAGTGGAGCGATGACTTTCATCATGCTCTATTCGCTGTGCTGTGCCCGCGGCGCGGCCAGCCGGATACTATGCGGATTTCGGCGAGTTGAGCCAACTGGCAAAGGCGCTTGAGCGCAACTATGTCTACGACGGGCATCTATTCGGAGTATCGCCGTCGCGTCCATGGGCGTCCGGCTGGGAATCTGTCGCACCACAGAGTTCCTCGGCTATATCCAGAATCACGACCAGGTGGGCAATCGTGCAGTGGGAGAGCGGCTCGCACGAGGATGCCGGCCTCGACCGCGCCAAGGTGGCGGCTGCGATCGTGTTGACCAGCCCGTTTATCCCCATGTTGTTTCAAGGCGAAGAGTGGGCCGCCTCGTCGCCGTTCCAATACTTCGCCGACCACGAAGACAAGGAGATGGCGCGGCTCGTTTCAGAAGGGCGAAAGAGGGAGTTTGCGGCGTTCGGATGGCCGTCAGAGTTGATTCCCGATCCCGAGAAACTGGAGACGTTTCAGCGCTCGAAGCTCAACTGGAACGAGATCAACGAAGGCGAACATGCGGAGATGCTGGAGTGGTACCGCTCATTGATTCGCTTGCGTCGGGCTGCACCCGATTTGAATAACGGAGAGCCGCGACACACGCGCGTTTTCTATGATCAGCGGGAGATGTGGATCTCCATCGAGCGAGGCGATTTTGTGGTGAACTGCAACCTTAGCGACGAGGAGGGGTGGTTCCCAGTGCCGGAGGGTGCTCAGATCATTCTCAGTTCTCAAAGCGTCGCGCCGGTCAAGGATGGAGCCGTGCTGCTGCCTTCAAACTCCGCCGTCATCGTGAGCAGACCGTAACCGTTAAGACTTCGCGGTCGCGAGCGATGCGCAGATTTACACCGTAGCTTTTGCGGCTCCCGTCGAGATGCCGCCATCGACCAGGAGAGTCTGACCGGTGATGTAGCGGCTCGACTCGGATGCAAGAAAAACCACGGCCCCATCGAGATCGTCGGGCCTGCCTGGCCTTTTCACCGGAATGCGATCGGTGATGTATTCAACCCACGCGGCGTTTTCATAGAGCACTTGGTTCTGCTGCGTTTTGAACCAGCCAGGCGCGAGACAATTGACGGTGACGCCGTGACTGCCCCAATCATCGGCAAGGCTCATCGTAAGTTGCCGAATTCCGCCTCGACTTGCCCCATAAGCCGCAAGTCCTGCATAGCCCGCAACGCTGGTCACTGATCCAATATTGATGATGCGGCCGTAGCTGCGCTCAATCATGCCGCGCGCAACGGCTTGCGCCACAAAAAATGCGCCACGAAGATTGGTGTCGAGTATCGTGTTCCAGTCGTCCCAACTCACCTCAAGCGCAGGCTTGCGAATGTTACAGCCAGCATTGTTGACCAGAATATCGATCTTGCCGAAATGCGCCTCAACTGCGGCCACAGCCTCCTGGATGCTGGTGTAGTCGCGCACGTCAAGCGCCGTGGTGAAGACTCGACGTCCCAATCCCTCGATCTCGCGTACGAACTCGGTAAGGTCGTTCTTTGCGCGGCTGGTAATGGCGATATCGGCGCCGGCGCGGGCAAGCGCGCGGGCAAAATACTGACCAAGGCCGCGGCTGGCGCCGGTTACAAGCGCAATCTGGCCCGACAAATCAAACAATGAGCTTTCCATCTTCTTCCTTAGGGCTCCAGCACAACTTTAAGCAAGCCGGGCTCGCGCTCGTACAAGCGGTGGAACCACGAGGGTCCATCTTCAAGCGGAGCTACGGCGGAGATAAGTTGATCCACACGAATGGCGCCACGCGAGATCAATGAGATGCACGCGGGATACTCGCCTGAGGACGCACACGAGCCCTGCACGCGAATCTGCCGCGTGACCACCGATTGCAAACCGAACTCGATGGTGGGCGCGACATTCCCAACCAGCGTGACCGCGCCGCCCTTCCTCACGCTGTCGAGCGAAAGCTTCACCGGAATGGTTGCGCCTACGCACTCAATGGCGGCTTCGGCCCCTCGTCCGCCGGTCAGATCGAGGATCTGGGAGACCACATCGGACCCGCCCGAGTTGATCGTATGGGTCGCGCCGAAATTGCGCGCAAGTTCCAGCCGCGAGTCGTCCACATCGAGGACAATCACCCGGCCGGCACCAGCCAACCGCGCTGCCTGAAGCACCAGCAGCCCAATCATTCCGGCTCCCACCACAACGACTGTATCTTCAAGTTCAATGGGAGTAAGCGAGACCGCATGCACCGCTACCGAGACAGCCTCAATCATTGCCGCGTGTTCAAAAGGCATGTTATCCGGCAGCTTATACGCAATACGCGCAGGCACTGTGACAAACTCCGCAAATGCACCCATGCGCCGGAAGCCCGGTGTTGAAACGCCAATGACCTCGCGGTTGTCGCACAGATTCACCTCGCCCCGCTGGCAGAAAAAGCATTTGCCGCAATAGACAGTCGAGTCGAAGGTGACGCGGTCGCCGGGTCGAAAATTCGAAACCGCACTGCCAACCGACTCAACCACTCCAGCGGCTTCGTGGCCCATCACGATTGGCGGCAATCGTCTTCCCGTACTTCCATCGTATCCGTGCACGTCACTTCCGCAGATGCCGCAAGCCTTGATCCGAATCAGCAGTTCGTCCTCCGCAGGTTGCGGCAAAGGCATATCAACGACGTCGAGCTGTTTATAGGCAGAGAGGAGCATTCCCTTCATACGATCTCCATGCAATTCCGAAACAGATGATCTCGCGAGAGAAGCATCGCAAGGCCTCATCTCGTTCAGGCCGCAGTCCAAGCCTGCGCTTTGCGCAACATCATGATAACGCGTCGGTGAGGCTGCGATGGCTGCGCATCGGCTCGATCCGGCCCAGCAGGATGATGTAAGCGGCGATTCCAATGACGAGGTAGATGGCTGCTACGCCAAAGACCCACTGAAATGAGTTCCGCGCCACCAGGTATCCAGTGATGACCGGCGCCGCAATGCCGGAAAGTTGATTGGAGAAATTGAGAATCCCGCCCACTCTCCCCACATTATGCCTGCTGGCAATCAGCGCCGGAACGGACCATCCGACCGGGGCCGCAGCCGAGAGCCCGCCAATCGAGATACTTATCCAGATCAGCGCCTGCTGTGCCGTATGCGCGCTGCCTGCACCGAAGATACCAAGGCCAAACATCGTGCCGCCGACGAGCACGATCTTGCGCACGACGTTCGCATCGAATCCGCGGTGAATCAGGCTATCCACCAGCCAGCCTCCCACCAGCAGATCCATGACCGTCGCGACCAGCCAGGGCATACTGGTGTAAAGAAACGAATGCAGAAGATCGATGTGGAAAGCAATGGACAGATAACTCGGCAACCATGAAAGCAGAAGGTAGAAGACATAGTTATACGAACCAAAGCCAATGGCCAGCCCGATAACCTTGCGTTGTTTCAGTAGATAGCCTAATGAGCATGGCTCGTCATACGTGTTCTGCTGTGCGTGAAGCGGCTCATTTTCTGCCGAGATATACTGCCGCTCGACTACGCTCAATGCCGGGTCATCGTCAGGATCGCGATAGACTTTGCAGAAGAGAAGGAAGTAGAGAAAGCTGATCAGGCCGGTAAGAGCAAAGCTCCAGCGCCAGCCGACCGCGATCAGAACCATGCCGATGAGAGGAACTCCAATGGCCGGCGCAAATTTCGCGGCAGCGTCAAAAAGGGATGTCGCAAGGCTGCGCTGCTTTGGAGGAAACCAGTGGCCGATTGCCTTTGCATTGGATGGAAATGTGGGCGCCTCTCCCACTCCAAGCGTCAAGCGTGCCGCGAACAAACCGGGAACGCCGGGAGCAATCGCTGCTCCGAATGACGCGACGCTCCATATAAATGTGCTGATCCTTCCAATCTTTTGGACACCGAACTTATCCAGGAGAACGCCGACGGGTAACTGGCACATGGCATAAGTCCAGTTATAAGCACCCGAAAGATAGCCGAAGGTGACGCTCGATATCCCGAAGGCCGTAAATAAAGAGGCTTGCGAAACAGAAATGTTGACGCACGCGGTCGAAGTAATTGACCAGCACACCGAGGCCAAGAAGCCATGCGATTCGCCAGCGGCGCATCGGCAGCGTTGCCCGTACTGGGGAATCCAATTCTTCCACGGTCTCATTCAGCCTAGCACTGATAAGCCATCGATCCGGCGAATGCGTACTCACGGCCGATCGCCGGCGGATGCTGCTATAGTGCTGGAGGGTTCGAAGCCGCACATTTGGCCTTGATGGAATGCACCAGCCCGAAAGCTGTGCAAGGCCGGATAGCTTTTCCTTAGAACGAACTTGCGGTGTGCAACCGAAGATCTCAACGCGAATGGAAGGAAGCATATGATTCGCTCATTCGGATTACTTTGCGTGCTGCTGTATTCGGGCGTTGCTTTCGCGCAAGGTGGGAAGTTGACAAGACCGGCCATCACCGGAATTTCGCACGTGACGTTCTTCGCAGACGACCTCGCAAAATCCGAACAATTCTACGGTTCGATTCTCGGCTGGGAGCAGGTTCCGGCGGGCGTTCCGAACTCGGGCGTCCATTTCTACGCAAATCATGTGCAATATATCGAGTTGCTGTCTCCGCCCAGCAAGGGCCGCGAAAATCGTCTGGACGGCGTCGCCTTTTCAACCAGCGATGCCGACGCGTTGCGCAGGTATCTCGGAGCCAATGGCGTGAAGGTGCCCCCTGCCGCCGCGGTGGAATCAAATGGCGACCGATCCTTTGCGGTGAGAGATCCCGAAGGAAACAAGGTCGAGTTTACGCAGGCGGGCCCGAACGCACCCAAGGGCGGAACGTCGGTGTCGAGCCGGGTGAGCGGCCATATCAATCACGCAGGCTATGTGGTGCGAAGTCGTGCGGCCGAGGATGCATTCTACAAGAACCTGCTCGGATTTCACGTGTATTGGGAGGGTGGGGCGAAGCCGGGTCAGACAGATTGGGTGATGATGCAGGTGCCCGATGGAACTGACTGGCTGGAATACATGTTGCGCCTGCCCGTGCACCCGAGCCGCGCCCAGTTGGCCTCTGCCAACCATTTTTCTCCAGGGGTATTGACCATGGCCGACCTCGAAAAGAAACTAAAGCAGAATGGCTGGGTTGCCAGCGCCCAGCAACATCCGCCGCTGCTGGGTGTGGATGGCAAGTGGCAGTATGACCTTGCCGATCCTGATGGCACGCGAGTGGAGTTCATGGAATTTTTGCCCTACAAGAATCCTTGCTGCGCACCGTACAAGGGACGTCAACCCAGCTTATCGACCGCCTGGTAAATCGGGCATAGAAACACCCGGAGTTGCAGTGAGTCTCTCTCGACGCAAGTTTCTCTCGACCATTGCTGTGGCAGCCAGCGCGGCTGCTGTGGAGTCGCATGCCTTCGCAGCGCCCTATCGGGCTTCGGTGTTACGGGAGGTCGATGCCGGCCAGCAAGACTCCGCCCCCTCGGCAAGTCCTTCGGGTGCTCCCATCGTGTTTCCGGCCACCATGCCCATGGGTTCTGGTGCGCCGCTCGGCGGCATCGGCACCGGCTTTGTCGAGATTCGCGCAGACGGCTGCTTTTATGAGTGGCAGATTTTCAACTCAGGCGCTTGGGCGCAGGATGCGCGCTCCACCACAGCGCCGCCGCCACCTGGGCCGCCGTATCTCCGATTCATGCTACGCACCAGAAAGACCTCCGACGAGGTGCCCCAGGTGCGACGGCTTTATCTGCGTTCGGACGAGAACAATCTCTACACGCTGCCCTTCGCGCAGGATGTCGAGTCTATCGATTACTCCGCGTGGTTTCCGATGACCGGTCTTCGCTATAACGACGGGACGTTGCCCGTTCAAGTCTCGGCTCAGATTTTTTCGCCGTTCATTCCAGGCAAGGCGCGCGAATCGGCTACTCCCGGATTTCACGTTGTCTACACTCTTGAAAATACGAGTAACGAAACAGTCGAAGCATCGATCGCCGGATTCATGGACAATCCGCTTGCTTCAGCGCTGCCCGATCGCCGCCTTACCAACACGCTCTCCAGAAAAAACGCCGTAACAAGCCTGTTCTTCGATACTGCGGCCGAGGCCGATTTTCCATCCGGCATCGGCAACATGTGCTTCTCTCTCACGGGAGGCGATCACTCCTCGATCTGCGGCACATTCCAGGAATATGCGGCGCCTGACTGCTGCCGTTGGCAAACACCTCGCGTAAACTACATGTTGCTCAGCGTGCTTGAAGAGCTGCGCAACAGCGGTCGGCTGCCCGACACAGAGGGACGAACAGATCCAGCCATTGGCTTGCCTTCGATGGCGCAGATCGATGCAATGTCCGACGCGGAAGTAAGCACCACACTCAAGCGACTCAGTGCCGATGCACTGCTGGCGCGTGTTATCGCCGACGCGAGTGAGGCCCGTTCAGATGTCAATGAGCGGAACCTGCTGCGCGAAATCCATAACAATTTGACCTCAAAAAAAGGCACGCCGCGCTTAACCTGGGGAACGGGAGCGTTGGCTTCCAGCGTCAAACTGGCTCCGGGCCAGAAGGTCGAATTGCGCTTCACCCTGAGCTGGTACTTTCCTCATCACCTCACCACAGACGGCCGCGAAATGGGCCACATTTACGCTACGTGGTATCGTGATGCCGCAGAGGTGAATCGGTTCCTTTGCGATCACTACAAAGAACACCGCACCGCGACCGAAAGCTTTGCCCGTACGCTTGCTGATACATCGCTGGGCGACGCAATGGCCTTCTCGTGGTCCAGTCAGCTCTCCAGCCTCGTCACAAATACCTGGTGGACCAGGGATGGCAGTTACGCCATTTGGGAAGGACTCGGCTGTTGCGGCCTGTCGACCACAGACGTGGATTATCAGGGCAGCTTTCCCGTCGTTGCGCTCTTCCCTGAATTGAAGCTTTCGCAGATGAAGCAGACCATCGCGCACCAGAACAGCCTTGGGCAGGTGCCGCACAATTTTGCGGGCGATGTGGGCCGCGTCGATGCGGGCTTTGCGCGCGTCGATATGAACCCGCAGTTCGTGATGATGGTCTACCGCGATTTCCTGTGGACCGGAGACACGGATTACCTCGCTTTCATGTGGCCGCACGTCGTCAAGGCGATGGCGTTCACGCAATCGCTCGACACCAATGGCGACGGCCTGCCCGATCGCGATACCGCTGTGCAAACCTATGACCAATGGCGCATGCGCGGAACGCCCGCCTATATTGCATCGCTTTGGATTGGCGCGTTGCGCGCTGCCGTGCAGATCGCCAAAGCGGCGAACAAACCCGACAACGCACAGCATTGGTCCGATCAACTCGCAAAGGCTTCCGCCAACTTCGATGAAACGCTCTTTAACGGCGATTACTACAGCCTGTGGGTCGACGGCAAAACCCGCGATGAACTTTGCATGACTGACCAGATTTCCGGCGAGTGGTTCACCAGCCTCATCGGCCTGCCTGCAACGATTTCCGGCAGCAACCTCAATCATGCTGTCGACACCATCTTCAAGTACAATTTCAATCCGGAATTTGGGCTGCACAATGCTACCGCCCCCAGGCGTGGCGCAGATCTGCTGGCGCTCAACAATCTGCAGGCAGGCGGACTCTGGTCGGGCATTGAGTTCGCCTTCGCCTCTTTCCTGATGGACCACGGTCGATACGCCGACGGCGTAAAAATCGTTGAAGCAATTCATCGGCGCTATCTGCGTGCCGGTCGTCCATGGAGCCACGTCGAATGCGGCGGCCACTACTCCCGCGCCATGAGCAGTTGGGCCACACTGCTCGCCGCTACCGGCTTCAAGCCCGATGTGCCGAATCAATCCGTGGCAATCAATCCGGCCGTGTCCGGAGATTTCCATGCTCCCTGGGTAACCTCGACCGGCTTCGGCACCATCCGGCGGAAAAACGGAGCGTTGTCGATCCACTGCGCGTACGGGAGGCTTGATCTGAAAGTCACTCAGTCTTCCTGACGCGGTCGCAATTTGTTGGAACTGAATTGCGTGGCCTGCAACAGAATCCCCCGTCAAGCCGCCTTATCATATTAGATAAGCTGAAAACTGCGCGCGCAGTGTCTGTCTTGATTGCAATCAACTCATCGGCTTGCTTATGGAAAGGGTCTTATCATGACGGGAATTGACCCGGATGTTCTGCTTCAGCAATTCGCCAGCGATAACTATGCCGGCATCTGTCCCGCAGCCTCCCTTGCGACGGAGGTTGCCAATCACGGCCACGTAACGTCCTATGGAGACGATCCCTGGACGGCCAGGGCATCCGACGAATTTCGCGAGCTTTTTGAGATTGAGTGCGAAGTCTTCTTCGTCTTCAATGGCACGGCCGCCAATTCTCTTGCCCTGGCATCCCTCTGCCAGTCGTATCACGGCGTCATCTGCTGCGACTCATCGCATGTCGAGACCGACGAATGTGGCGCACCCGAATTCTTTTCCAACGGCTCCAAACTCCTGGTGGCGCAAAGCGCGGATGGGAAACTGACTTCAGAATCCATTCGAGAACTCGCCACCAAGCGTCAGGATATTCATTACCCCAAGCCGCGCGTGGTCACCATCACTCAATCAACTGAGACGGGCCGGGTCTATACATTGTCGGAGTTGCAGGCGATCTCTGTGGAATGCAAACGTCACAATCTCTACACGCATATGGATGGCGCACGGTTTGCGAATGCCTGCGCAAGTCTTGGGTGTTCGCCGGCCGACCTGTCGTGGCGCAGCGGCGTAGATGTGCTGTGCTTCGGCGGCACCAAAAATGGCATGGCCGTCGGCGAGGCAGTCCTCTTCTTCAACCGCGCCCTCGCTGCAGATTTCGATTACCGCTGCAAACAGGCGGGCCAGCTTGCATCCAAGATGCGGTTTCTTTCGGCTCCGTGGGTTGGCATGCTCGAGAGCGGAGCTTGGCTCGAAAACGCAAAGCACGCAAATAAGTGCGCGCAATATTTTGCTGCGAAGATATCCGACATCCCCGGCATTCAAGTGGCGGGGCCAGTCGAAGCCAACGCAGTCTTCCTGAATGCTTCTGAAGAGTTCCTCAATTTGCTGCGCGAGCGTGGCTGGAGATTCTATACCTTCATCGGCGGCGCGGCGCGCTTCATGTTTTCTTGGGATACGGATCTGGCCCGCGTCGATGCCCTTTGTAAGGATCTGAGGGAATGCGCGCAGCACGCGAGCGAAACGCCGATGGACCGGGTCACGAGCCTGGGCGCATGAGAATCGAAGGCTGGCGCCCAGGTCCGGCGCCGGGCCTGCATCCCAGGTTAATCCCCGCCGTGCTTGGAGCGGTCAACCCACTTGCTCCACAACTGCGGGTCCGCCAGCATCTTGATATAGACCCCGCCAACCACTGATCGCGCCTGGAAACCGACCTGATGCGCCGAAACGGTGTCATACCAGTCCGTCATCGGCACCCGGTCGGGCGTCTGATTGAGAAACTGGAAGACCGGGTGAACGATCGCCTGGAAATCGGCTGGATTAGTAGCCAGCGTGGCGGACCAGACGGTCCAATCTAGCTTGGTGTAGGTGGCGCGGTTGTCTAGCGGCAGTCCGAAGGGATTCAGGTGCGTTTTGTAAAAGGCGACTTCTTTCGACGCAATCTCGGCTGGAAAGATGTGAAGATCGAGAATATTGTCCCAGACAAGATTGTATTTCTGGCTCCACGTGCCTGGCTTGTCGAATGCAAGCCTGTAGTGGCCATCATCCGCCGCCATCGACACCCATTTGGCCGCCATCGACCTCGCCGCGTCTTCATATTGCGCAGCAGTCCTGGTGTCGCCCATTTCCCGGGCAAGTTGCGCATAGGCGGCCAGCGCTTCAATCGCCTTGATGGATAGATTTGTGTTGTGCGCAAGATGCCCAGCGAAATCGTCCGTGCAGAGCTGGTTCTCCGGATCAAATCCCTTAGCCAGAAGATACTCGGCCCATTTTGTGAGCAGCGGCCAGTAGCGCTTCGCGAACGCTGTGTCGTGTTCGGCATGAGCAAGAGCGGCAAACATCAGAATCATGTTTCCGGACTCTTCAACCGGCATCTGGTCGTCCTCGCTGACTTCGCCTCCGCCGTAAAGTTGCCCGTTGGCCAGCGGATACACGCCCAGATCATGCGGCGCAAAGGGAAACTTCCAATGGCTGGTCTCGGCATAACGTGCCACCGGCTCCAGTTGCGCCTCGACCAGTTTGGGATTCAGGAAGAGGAACATGGGCGAAGAGGGATAGAGCACATCGACGGTCGAAATGGAGCCGTTGCTGAAGTTCTCCTTGGGCATGAAGAAAGGAACTCCGCTTGCATCTTCGACAAGTTTGTGCGCCGCGATCGCCTGCCGGAACGCCAACGTGGCGATGGCCGCGTATTCCTCGCCCCCGGCCTGCACCAGGTCGTGCTGCAAGTCGGCATCGTATTGCTCGGCGCGCGCCTCAAGCGAAGGATAATCGCGATCGGCGGCCTGAAGCATTGCAGCAAAGCTCGAGAACTGCTTGCGCCAGTATGGCAACAGCTTCTGGTGCATGTACTCAATCGAGTAAATGTCGTCGTAGGCCAGCAGAACATGGCGAGTGACCGGCGTTGCACCCACCTGCCCCAGAGGAATCGCGACGTTGAGCAGCGGCGGAGATGGGTAACGGCTCTGCGGCATGCGTGGCTGATCCAGGTCGTCTTGCGCCGGCAATTCGCCGGTAGCCACAAATTGATGGCGATCATCGCGATTGCCTGCGGCCAATGAAGCTGCGCCTTGCGCCTCGGGCACGCCCACGTAGAAATAGCCCCAGTCGATGCGCACGTTGTCGCCCCACTTCTCCAGCATGGGCTGTTTCTCCGAGCCGACGCGAAGCAAATCAAGCCCCGCAATTTTCGCGCGCGACCACACCACGGGTTCAAGGGGCGTGTTTGTTGCGATGGTTCCATCGATGTCGAGATAGAGTGTGACATCGTGGCCGGCGCCGTCGCGCGACTTCACTTCCCAGGTCAGGTAGGTGACCGGCCGCGCCATGATCTTCATATCGTCAGGAAAGGCCGGAGTAAGAAAGCAGATGCGGATTTCGACCTGCGGGTTTTGCAAAGTCACAAGCGTGCGCGTGGGCGTAATCGTACGCTGAGTTTCTTCAAGCGCTGGAATATTGCGCTCCGCTTTGCCGAGGTAGCGGTAGTTCTTGCCGTCGATCCGCGCAATTCCATTAAGTTCTTGTTGAGCGCCTGTCCAATGCCGGGTGGGTCCATCGGTTAGCCGATCGGAGGTTGACCAGATGCTGAAATACGGATCGTGCACCACGAGAGGCGTTGCAGGAGCACGCAGTGCGCCGCCGGGATTTTGCTGTCCCATGAGAGGAGCAGAAGCGACACAAAAAAGTGCGGCCGCCGGCACCGCAAGCCTGCACAAGATATTCATTCCGTAATTCCTCCGATGTTCGACCGTAATCAAGAATAAATCCCGTCGCCCCGGCTTCAGGCGAAGGCCGCAAAAGAAGAAGGCCCCGCAAGCAGCAGGGCCTCCGATTGAATCAGCGAGAAAAAATCGCGGTCAGTGCTTTGCTCCCGCCGATGCAATCTTCGCTTCGGCCTCGGCAATCACGCGCAACGCCTCGTCGTAAGCATCTTCGCTCTCACCCGCTTCCTTCCATTCCTTCAGGCCGCGGTCAAGTTGTTCCTCCGCGCGGTGCACGTCGATCTCTTCCGGCTTGAGCGCATCGTTCGCCAAAATCGTCACCCGGTCCGGCAGCACCTCGACGAATCCCCAGCTCACGTTGTATACCTCGCCGTCACCAGGCCCGCCGTGCAGAATCACATCACCAGCACCGAGCTCGGCAACCAGTGGGGCATGCCCATAGAGCGGTTCGAGGTACCCTGTCTTCGAAGGCAGATCAACCGAATCCGCAAGAACCTCGAAGAGAGTACGCTCCGGCGTCACCAGCCGAACCCGCAGTTGATTTGTCGCCTCTGCCATGGGCTCCTTTCAGTCGACAGTGAACAGTTGTCAGTGGTCAGTGGTCACTGGTCAGAAAAGCTTGCTCGCCACGGATCGCCTCTACTGAGAACTGTGCGCTGATCACTGACCACTGCCTTTCTTACGCCGTCGTCTTCAGCTTCTCGGCGGTTTCCAGCACTTCCTCGATCGCGCCCTTCATGTAGAAAGCCTGCTCGGGAATATCGTCGTATTTGCCGGCGATAATCTCCTTGAAGCTGCGCACCGTATCCGCAACCTTCACGTACGCTCCCGGAATTCCGGTGAACTGCTCGGCCACATGGAACGGCTGCGACAGGAACTTCTGCACCTTGCGAGCGCGCGCCACGGTCAGCTTGTCTTCGTCGGAGAGTTCGTCGATGCCGAGAATCGCAATGATGTCCTGCAGATCCTTGTAACGCTGCAGAATGCGCTTCACCCCCTGCGCCACGTCGTAGTGCTCGTCTCCCACGATGCGCGCCGAGAGAATGCGCGACGAAGAAGCCAGCGGATCGACGGCCGGATAAATGCCAAGCTCCGAGAGCGGACGGCTCAACACCGTGGTCGCGTCGAGGTGAGCAAACGTCGTGGCCGGCGCGGGGTCAGTCAAATCGTCAGCCGGCACGTAGACCGCCTGCACCGAGGTGACCGATCCCTTTTGGGTTGAAGTGATGCGCTCCTGCAGTTCGCCCATCTCCGTGGCCAGGTTGGGCTGATAGCCCACGGCGCTCGGCATGCGGCCCAGCAGCGTTGAAACCTCTGATCCAGCCTGCGTAAAGCGGAAGATGTTGTCAATGAAGAGCAGCGTGTCTGATCCTTCCACGTCGCGGAAGTACTCAGCGACGGTCAACCCCGTCAGCGCTACACGCAGGCGCGCTCCAGGCGGCTCGGTCATCTGGCCGTACACCAGTGCACATTTCGAATTCTGCCAGTCGCCCGGCTTGATCACGCCCGACTCAGTCATCTCAACCCAGAGATCGTTGCCTTCGCGGGTACGCTCGCCCACGCCGGCAAACACCGAGTAGCCGCCATGGTTCTTGGCCACGTTGTTGATCAGTTCCATGATGACAACGGTCTTACCCACGCCGGCGCCGCCAAACAGGCCGATTTTGCCGCCCTTCAAAAAGGGTTGGATGAGATCGATGACCTTGATGCCAGTCTCGAACATCTCCTCATGCGTGGTCTGCTCATCAAATAGCGGCGCGGGACGATGGATGGGCATGCGCGTCTTCTCGCCGATGGGGCCCAGTTCGTCCACGGGTTCGCCGATCACGTTGATTACGCGGCCCAGCGTCTCCTTGCCCACGGGCACGCGAATGGGTCCCCCCAGGTCGATGGCCTTCATGCCGCGGACCATTCCGTCCGTTGCTTCCATCGCCACCGTCCTGACGCGACCCTCGCCGAGGTGCTGCTGGACCTCGAGGATGACACTAATGGGCGCAGGCACCGTAAAGCCATCGCTGGTGACGCGCAGCGCCTGGTAAATGGGCGGCATTGTCGCTTCTTCAAACTGCACGTCTACCGCGGGTCCGGAGATTTGAATTACCTTGCCGATATTCTCTGCCATATTTGCCTTCCGAATGCTAGACAGCGGCCGCGCCGCTGACAATTTCAATGATTTCCTTGGTGATCGCAGCCTGCCGAACGCGGTTCATCAGCAGCGTGTAGGCATCGATCATGTCCGAGGCGTTGTTGGTCGCCGAATCCATGGCCGTCATGCGCGCCGCCTGCTCCGCGGCCACCGACTCCGCCATGGCATGAAACAGCATCGACGAAACATATTGCGGAATCAGCCCTGCGAATAACTCCTCCGCCGGCTGCTCGTAGATGTAGTCCACCTCGGCGGTTCCAAAATTCTTTGCTTCCTCATCGGCCTCTTGCGTGTCAGCCGCCTCAAGCTCAATGCCGGCGCTTCGTGCGGCCTCAGCGGCGCGTTCGCGTTCTTCCAGTGTCGGTTCAACCGCGCCTGCGATGCGCCTGCCGCCGATCTTGATCAGCGGCAGCAATTGCTCGACGATCACGCGCTGCGAGATCACCGACTTGAATTCGTTGTAGACGATATAGACCGAATCGATTTCCTCGCGTACATAGCGCGCGATGATGTTTTTTGCCAGTTCGAAAACGCGTCCGGCTTCCAGCTTTTCGAGCAGCCCGGGATGGTCGCCGGTCACCTCAACAGGCGCTTTGCGCTCGCCGCGGGGGCCGCGTTTTCCCTCTTGGTCGGAACCCTCAGTCTCACCAAATACCGCTGCGGGATAACGGCGCCGCATCTGGTCGCGGCCTTTGCGTCCCACCGCCTCGATGTCGATCTCTTTATCCGTGTTGGCGTTGATGAACTGGTAGGCCATCTTCAGGATGTTCGCGTTAAAAGCGCCCGCGAACCCCTTGTCGCCGCTCACAATCACCAGCAGCACGCGCTTCTCCGGCCGGGTCACAAACAGCGGATGGCGCAGGTTGCCCGTCTCCGGATCGAAGATCTCGATGCGACGCGTCAGCGATTCCAGAACACTGGTGATCATCCGAGCATAGGGCCGTGCTGCCATCGCACGCTCCTGTGCGCGGCGCAACTTGGCCGCCGCCACCATCTTCATGGCCTTGGTGATCTGGCGCGTGTTCTTCACACTCCGAATGCGCCGCCGTAGATCGAGAACGTTTGCCATACTTAAGCTTCCAGCTCCTAGCCTTTAGCTCCTAGCTCTTTCAATCCGCCATTCAGTTCTTGGCTGAAGGCTGGAAGCTAGCAGCTAGAAGATGCCCTTACGCTGTTACCGCCTCTGCCTTTTCGGTCACGAAGCCCGCTTTGTACTCCTTGAGCGCAGCATGCAGGCGGTTGCGCAGGTCGTCATCAAGCGACTTCTTCTTGGTCAGGTCGTCCATCAGATCCGACTGCGCCGCCTCAAAGTACTTGTAGAGTCCGATCTCGAAACCGCGAATGGCTTCGACCGGCAGATCGTCCAGATAGCCTTGCGTGCCCGCAAACAGCGCCACCACCTGCTGCTGCCAGGTCAGAGGATGGAACTGCGGCTGCTTCAACAATTCTGTGAGACGCTGTCCGCGATTGAGCTGCTTCTGCGTCAGTGGATCGAGATCCGAGCCGAACTGCGCAAACGCCGCCAATTCGCGATACTGCGCCAGATCCAGCTTGAGCGTCGAGCCTACCTGCTTGACCGCCTTGATGGCCGCCGAAAAGCCCACGCGGGAGACCGAAAGACCCACGTTGACGGCAGGGCGCACGCCCGAATTGAACAGGTCCGTTTCCAAAAAGATCTGGCCGTCAGTGATCGAAATGACGTTCGTCGGAATGTAAGCCGAGACGTCGCCTGCCTGCGTTTCGATCACCGGCAAAGCGGTGAGTGAACCGCCGCCGCGTTCCTTGCTCAACTTCGACGACCGCTCCAGCAGCCGCGAGTGCAAATAGAACACATCGCCCGGATACGCTTCGCGGCCCGGCGGCCGGCGCAGCAGCAGCGAAATTTCGCGATAGGCCATGGCGTGCTTTGAAAGATCGTCATACATCACCAGCGCATGGCGGCCGTTATCCCTGAAAAACTCTCCCATCGCAGTCGCGGCATAAGGCGCGAGGTAGAGCATCGGTGCGGGCTCTGACGCTGAAGCAGCCACCACGATGGTGTGGCCCATGGCGCCGGCTTCAGTGAGGGTCTGGACAACTTGGGCGATGGAAGACCGCTTCTGCCCGATGGCGCAGTAGATGCAGATCAGATCGTTCTTGGCGTTGTTAATGATGGTGTCAAGCAGCACGGCGGTCTTGCCGGTCTGGCGGTCGCCGATGATAAGCTCGCGCTGACCGCGCCCGATTGGGATCATGGCGTCGATGGCCTTGAGTCCAGTGGCCATGGGTTCGCGCACGCCCTGTCGATCGATGATGCCAGGCGCCAGGCGTTCAACCGGAAGAGTTTCGGTGGTCGCAATGGGACCCTTGTCGTCGATGGGCACACCCAGCGCGTTCACCACGCGGCCAATCATGGCGTCGCCCACCGGCACGCTCAAAATCTTGCCGGTGCGCTTTACTTCTTCGCCTTCGCGGAGTTCGGTGTAGTCGCCCAGCACCACGCAGCCTACCTGATCTTCCTCCAGGCTCAACGCAAGTCCTGCGATGCCGTGCGGGAAGCTCAACAGCTCGCCGGCCATCACCTTGTCGAGCCCGTAAAGACGGGCAATGCCGTCGCCGAGGGACGTGATCGTTCCGACTTCGTCGACCTGGACCTTCGCGTCATAATTCGCAATTTGCTCGCGAAGGAGTTGCGTTATCTCGTCTGCCTTGATCTGAGCCATTTCGTTCCTTCAGTGGACAGTGATTAGTGGTCAGTGATCAGTTTTCCGCGCATCACGCGTGCCGCCGATTCGTGGCCGCCTATATCCCGCCTCCGTTTAAATCGCTTAAAAACTCAAATACGTAAACCGAATCCTTTTGCCCCTGCCAGCAGCTTTGGCTGACCCCTGACCACTGATCTCTGACCACTGTCGTCTTCACCCGGCCATCAATGCTTCCTTCAGCCGCTCCAGCCGCCCGCGCACCGAACCGTCGTACACCGTCGACCCGATGCGCACTACTGTGCCGCCCAGGATCGACTTATCCAGTTTGAAGCTGGCCTCAATCTGCGATCCGGCCAGTTTGCCCACACCGTCCACCAGCGCCTTGCGCTCCTCTTCGCTCAGCTCGCGCGCCGTCACAATCTCCGCCGGCCGGATCCCCAGTCGCTCCTGCAACTTCGCGCGGTAGGCCGCGGCCACTTCATGCACCTGGCTGATGCGATCATTGTTGATGAGCACAGCCAGCAGGTTGCGCAGTTCTTTCTGCAGCCCCATCTTCGCGTTGAGATCGTCGAGTATTGCCACCTTCTGTTTGGCGGAAACGGCCGGATTCGAAAAGAACGCGCGCAATTCGGCGCTTCCATCCCACGTCGCGAGAAAGTCGCTCAATTGCCGGTCGATCGCGGAGGTGTCCAGCTTTGCCGAGGTGACCACGTCAAGAAAAGCGCTGGCGTAGCGGGATGCGAATGCAGCAGCCATTAGCTCTTCCCTCCCTTGGCGGCGCCATTCGAGGCCTCGCGCATAAACTCCGCGATCAAAGCCCGATCGGTTTCTGGCGTAAGCTCCAGTTGCTTCACGGCCCGATCAATCGACAGCTCCGCGGCAAAGTTCTGCAACCCGCGCCTTGCCTGCGCGGCGGCCAGGCCGATTTCCTGCTCGGCGGCAGCGACGATGCGGCTGCTCTCCTCTTCAATTGTGGCCTTGATTCGTACCTCGTCCTGCTTGCTTTCATCTTCCACGTGGGTTCGGATCTCTGCGATCTCATCGTCCAGCTTGGAGAGCCTTGCCTCCACTGCGCTGAGCCGCGCATTCGCGTCCTGGGTAAGCTTGCGCGCCGACTCGATGTTATGGCGCAGCGTTTCAGACCGCTTGCGAATGATCCTCGGGAGAAACTTGATCAGCGGAATCCCGATGGCCAACGCAATGATGGCGAAGTTGATCGCCTCGAAAATACGTGCGGTGGTCTCTACGTTCAGATGAAATATCCTGGCCAGCGTGTGCACGATCTCAGCGTGCCGGTACACGTTCATCTCGTCTTCTTCGTTGCTCGGAGTCACTTCCGTATTGAACGAGGTCGCCCGGTGCTCATGCGCAGGCTGCGCTGCAGGGGCCATCGAAGCGGTTGCGGCGGGCGCGGATTGCTGGGCCGCCAATGAGGCGGGTGCAGCCACCGTCCACACGATTAACGCCGCTGCAAAAACGAACCAGAAGATGCGGTGGCAGAAACGCGAATGCTCAATCGGCTGTTTCAACGAGTACCCCCGGCAGCCGCCGGCAGGACCGCGCGGACTACCTGGCTGGCCAGTTCCGCAATCGATACTTCAATCGCCTTGCGGGCACGGTCGGCCTCGATCTCCAGTTCGGTTCTGGCCTGATGCACCTTTGAACCGGCTGCCTTGCGCGCAATCTCTAAAGCGGCATCGCGTTCCGCGTTCCACTGTTTGATGCGCTGCTCCCGAGCCCTGTAAATTTCTGCGCGGGCCTGGCGCAGCTTCTCGGCATACTCGGCCGCGCGGGCTTCCGCTTCCGCAATTGCCCGGTTGGCATCCTCTACCGCGCCTTCGGTGCGCGCGTGCCGCTCCTTCAGCGTGGCGGTCAGCGGCTTTTGCACCAAAAATTGATAAGCCAGCACCAGCACGATGAAGAGCAGGGCCGTAGGGATCGAGCCAAAGAGTAAGGCTCCAACTTCTTGAACGATTTCTTGCATTCTGGTACCGGAGCTTCAGATGAGCAGCGTTATTTTCGTGCGTGGTGGAACACCTTTTTGTATCAGGGGAGAACCCGCAAGTCAACGCGCTAGGGGCGGATTCCGCGGGGTCCTGTGACTGCCGTCACGATTAGGATATTTTGTTGAAAAAAGTGCTTGATTTCCCCCATAACAAGCCTAGACTAAAGATACCACCTAGACCCGGTTCAGGGTCCAGCGGACGGCCTGTTGCGGGAAGTCATTCCACTCCCGGAACAGGCTGCCCGCCTCTTCCTTTTTTGGGGCAATTTTCTACCGTTTGCCAGCCTCGCCCTGGGCGCGCCACCTCTCACTTCGACCATTTCATGCCATGAATATCCGGCAGCCCTGTATCTCCGCAGACAAACACCCGTCTATCTCCCTGAACGCCATTCCCGGCCGCAAAGCCGGGAAATCCCAGGAGCCTCACGGCGGCCGAATCTGCACCCACAGGCTCCTCAAACGTTCTTGGAGGATCATCTCTACATGTCAAACCGACTGTTCAACCTCGCACTTTCCGGCGCACTGCTGCTTGGCGCCACTGGGGCCACTCTCGCCCTTGCCCAGGACAACGCTCCTCCACCTCAGAATGGGGAACAGGGTCGCGGTCCCATGCGCATGAACCCCGACGAACAGCTTCAGCACATGACCAGGCAACTCGACCTTAGCGCCGATCAGCAAAGCCAGATCAAGCCCATTCTCGTTGATCGCCAGCAGAAGATGCAGGCGGTCTTCCAGGACCAGTCGCTCGCGCGCGAAGATCGCCGCGCGAAGATGCAGTCCATCCGCCAGGACAGCCAGAGCAAGATTGAGGTGGTTCTTAACGATCAGCAGAAGCAGAAGTTCGAAGCCATGCAGGAGCGCGGGCGCGGTCGCGAGCGCGGCGGCCAAAATGGCCCACCGCCCGATGGTTCACAACCTCCGCAGTAGTGTGAATTCACGGGAGTTCGACTCCTGAAGCACGGACTTGTTGCCGAGAGGCGTGTCTCCGGTCGCCGGGAAATGCAAAGTTCCCCGGTGGCCGGAACCCCGCTTTCCTGACGCACTCTTGGACGAAGGCTTCACCAGACCTGCTTTTCTCCCCGCCAGTTTTCCCAAAGCCTCCAAACACCTGCTCAGCCGCTCACGGTGCATGTTCCTATGCAACCGTCGAACCCGTTTGCCCACTCTAAATGGGGAAGAAGAATGGGGAGCTTCCGCGGTGAGGAGCTTGACGCTCAGGACGAAGAGCACTTGGTTCAATTGCCTCATCTTCTGGCTCCTCCCGGTTTGCCCGTTCGCCGTTTTGCTGGCAGGCTGCGGAGGCTCAAGCAGCATGGCTGAATAGCCGGGCAGAAGTCCGACATTTCAGACCGGGCACATCTCCGACATTTTTTGTTTATTAGGCATGTTTTTGCTTTTGTCTTTCGGCCATGCTGGGTTGGTTAACGGAACCAGCTTATCGCGTTTGCTGTCGAAGCCCACCAGCTTACGGTGGGCAAAGTAGACGTTGTAGAGGCCTTCGCCGATCGGCATCAGTCCGACCGGTTCTCCCCACAGTACTTCGGTGAGGAAGATGTCTTTCTTTTTCCAGCGGAAATGCCCGTGCGCCTTGACCATGCGCACCTCCATCCAGTCCGGATACGCGACCTCGGGCAGGCGCGCCGGATAGGGCCGTTGCGAGGGCTCATAGACACTTGCCGGGGTCTGCATCTCAAGCGCCTCATGCGGCCGCACCTGGTTATAGTCATGACGAAAACGATCCAACTCGCGTTGCTGCCCCCGCCAGTCGGCGGCTGGCCGCATCTCCTGCTTGAGCGTGCGATGCATGCGCTCGTGCCGCCCGTTCTGCTCCGGATGCCCGGCCTGTATACGTTCGTGCTCGATGCCCAGCCGCATCCAGAACACCGCCAGCCGGCTCAGCCCGCCCACGGCCGAGCTGGAAAACGGCGCGCCGTTGTCGGTGCGGATCGCCTCCGGCATCCCATGCTCGCGGAAAGCAGCCTCGAAGATGGCCCGCACCCGCGCGCTGTCTGTCTTCTCCACTGCCTGTGCGCGCAGCAGATAGCGGCTCCAGGCGTCGGTAATCGTCAACGGATCGACACGCGCTCCGTCACCGGCCTTGAACCAGCCCTTGAAGTCAGCGCACCACACCCGGTTGGCCCCGCCGGCGTGCGCCAGCGGCTGTGTGTAAGGCTCGGTGCGGCGCCGCTTCTTGCGCGCAACCACCAGCCCGGCACGCTTGACGATCTCGCCGATGGTGCTGGCTGCAGGCCACACCCGTCCCGGCTGATCCCGTTCCAGAATCCGCTTCAACTTACGCGGTCCCCAACCCATGTGCGCCTCGCGCAGATCAAGCACCGCTCGCTCCATGGCCGCATCCGTCTGGTTGGGATGCTGCCTGGCCGCCCGGTTCAGTTCTGCCAGTCCCTTGACTCCGTGCAAACGGAAGCGACGAAGCCACTCATAGCCCGTGTCCCGGCATATCCCATACCGGAAACAAAGCTCCACCATCGAATGCTCATCGCGCTCATAATCAAACACAAAGCGCAGCTTCTCTTCCATAACACTGCTCGTTTTCCAAGGCATAATGACGGTTGTAACGCCTTCAGCCTTCGCTGCAGTGTCGGAGATGCCCTCGGTCTATTTCGTCGGACAAGCGCCCGGTCTGTACCATGGCGACACAACCCGCATCCCCCTCCAGTTCATCGATTTCCGTGGTCTGCAACCCCGCAATCATCGCTCCGGGTGCAACCTCGCAGTGCACCGCAACCGTTTCGGGCGCAATGGGCGGCAGCTCCTCGGTCAAATGGTCCGCGAGCGCGGGCTCCATCACTTCGGCCGGTCTGTTCACCGCCGCAGCCACAACCGGCAGCGCCACCGTAACGGCGACGAGCACCGGGAACGCGACGCTTTCCGGCATGGCGACAATCACAGTTCAATTCACCACTCCGGCCAGCAAGCACATCGTCATGGTGATGGAAGAGAACCAAAGCTACTCCACCGTGGTCGGCAACACGACCTCCTGGGCTCATCTCAACGCCCTCATCGCCAAAGGAGCGCTTCCGACCAATTACTACGCCGATACCCATCCTTCGATCGGCAACTATTTCATGCTGACCACGGGACAGTTGCTGACCAACAACGACAGTTCGACCACGGTCTGGAGCGCGGACAACGTCGCTCGCCGCATGCTGGCCGCCGGCGTGCCTTTCAAGGTGTACGCAGAAGGAATTGATCGGGGATACGTCGGTGGGAATACGGGCCTTTACGTGATCCGGCACAATCCCTTTGCCATGCTCTCCGATGTGGCCGATAACGCGCAGGTAGCCAATCAGACCATCTGGCCCTTTACGCAATTTGCCGCTGATGCCGCGACCAACAGCTTGCCCGAGTTCTCCTTCATTGTTCCGGACATCGATGACGATGCGCACAGCGGAACCCCGCTGCAGGCGGACGACTGGCTGCAGGCGAATGTCATCGAGCCGCTATCCGGCTACTCGGCATTCCAGCCGGGAGGAGACGGCGTGCTCATCGTCGACTTCGATGAAGCGGCCACCACCGACACCACCCATGGCGGGGGTCACGTGGCCCCGGTCTTCTGGGGACCCAACGTGAAGCCCGGCTTTACCCAAACCTCCGCTACACTCTTTCAGCACGAGAGCATGTTGCGCACCGTGATGGAGGCACTGGGCTTGCCCAATCCCCCGGGCGCGGCCGCGACTGCACCCTCCATGGCCGAGTTCTTCGTGCAGAAGTAGCGATGCCCTGCAGTTCAGGAAATGTGGATCACCCCTAGTGCCGCATCGCCGGTGTTTTCTGCGGCAGCAATCCCTGGGCGCGCAGCCAATTCTCCAGTAAATTGGGCCACTGGTCGAGAGCCGGGTCGCCGTCGCCCAGCCCGGTCCCATGGGGACCGTTGGCAAAAATGTGCGCCTCGGATGGAACCCCGGCTTTCACCAGCGCCTCGTAAAACCGCAATCCCTGCTCCACCGGCACCGTCTCGTCGTTGAAGGTGTGATACCAGAACGTGGGCGGCGTGTCTTTGGTGACGAAAAGGTCGGGCGAATACGCGGCGCGAAGCGCCTCACAGCGGTCCATCACGTTGAAGAGCTTGCAATAGCTCAGGTGCGAGGTGTCAGAGGAGATCGCGCCGATCCACGGATATCCCAGCACAAGGTAATCCGGCCGGCTCGAGGCTCGCTCAATGGGATCATCAGCGTTGGGGTTGCCGGGAACAAACTGTGTCCCCGCGAGTGCGGCAAGATGGCCACCGGCAGAGAAGCCGATCACGACAATCCTGTTCGGATCGATGTGATAGTCCTGCGCCCGCGCCCGCACCGTCTGGATCGCGCGTCGTGCGTCCAGCAGCGGAACCGGCAGCAGGTAGCCGTTGGAAGAGACCCTGTACTTCAGGATAAAGGCGCGAAAACCGCGCACCGTGAACCAGTCGGCCACCTGTCGGCCTTCCAGATTCGCAGCCAGTCCCACATAGGCGCCGCCGGGGAAGATCACGACTGCCGAGCCGTTTTCGCGGCCTTGCTGCGGCTCTAAGATGGTGAGTGTGGGGATGTCTTCGCAAGCAGAGCCCTTGGCTTGAGGAGCTTCGCCGGGCCACAAGCGGATCGTCTGAATGCCGAGAAATGCATTGTCCTCGCCCGCTGTTGTGCAGGGCTCTTTTTGCGCCTGAGCCGCCAGACACACCATCAACCCCATCGCCGCAACCGCAATGAACTGTTTCACCAATGACCTCCCACGATTTGCGAGGATTATACGGCCAGGGGAAGACAGTGGTCAGGGGTCAGGGGTCAGGAGTCAGTAAAAATAAATCTCGCCGTAGTATCTGTTGAACTCTCGAAAAGGGTGGCCCCGGTATTCGAGCGATCTCTGAGTCTGATCACTGATCACTGAACCCTGATCACTGTTCACTGACCTTCACAGCCACACGACAGTGTGCCCCGGACACGAATCTTCGGCGCGTTCCGTCAGCGTCTCGGCCAGCTCGATCCCGTAACGCGCAAAGTAGTACGCCGCGCCGTGCACGCGCTCCTGCAGCACCCCGCCGGGATAAAGCGCCTGGCAGATCGCCTCCGCGTGGCGCTTAAGCGACTCTTCCCTCTGCAACTGGAAATTCGCAGCCAGCCGGCGCAGCCGGTTCATCTGGTAGCGCATCTTGCTCGCCTGCCGTCTCGGCAGACCGGCCCAGGCCCGCATCCAGCTTGTTCATCCATTCGAGCAGCGGACCAAGCTCCGCGTCCAGCGCTGTGCCGGCCGCAGCCAGTTTGCGCTTGCCCTCGATGGGCATGGTGCGCGCCGCCAGCAACTGCGCCAGCTCACCGGGGTCTGCCGCAAGCGGTCGCTGCGAGTCGCGCGGGAAAGAATCGGCGGTTCCACCGAAAAGCTGCTCCACCGTCAGCTCATGTTTGCGCAGCAGGTCGCCAATCGCCGGTTCCACCAGCGTTGCAGAAAAGCGCGGCTCGACCGGCGTCATGCGCCCCAGGATGCGCTCGAAGAGCACCGCAGATTGCGCAAAGTAGGCAATCTCCGCCGGACCGCCAATGGTCAGCGACGTCGACAGCAGAAAATCCTGAAACACCGGCCGCAACAGCGCTGAAGGCGAGATGCGCTCCGGCTCCGCATCGAGAATGCCCAGCAAATCGGCGGTCGCATATTTCTCGCGCTCCGCCTGCCACAATCCTTGAGGCTCGTTTGCGCTCGGGGCTATCCGCTTCAGCGCCAGCCGCGCGCCCGTTGCCGCATCAATCAGAAACAGCAAGCTCGATTGCGGCGCAACCGCTACCTGCGCGTGATATCCCGCAGCTTCCAGCGCTTTGTTGCGTTCCAACAGGGCTGCATGCAGATCGTCCGCACCTTCAATCGCCGCGCGCAGCACCGGAGCGCCGATGCGATGGAAAGCGCGCCCTCCCGCATCGAGAACCAGCAATCCCTGCGTCGCAAAGAGCTTCGCGTAAAACTCCGCAAAGGCCTGCGCAAAGGTGCGGCCCGGTTTGTAGGCTGCCGCGAGCGCCTCCATCGCGTCCGAATAGCCCAGCAGTTCCCACGCCTCATCGATCAGCGGAGTGATCGTCTCATCCAGCACCACGCCGCCCACCGGCCGCGGCTCCGCAGGCGTTTTCGCATACACCAGCTTGCGCAGCTCTTTGCGCGAGGGGAAGATCACATGATTGATTTCCGCAAAATCGTGGTCCTCGCTGGCAATCCAGAAAATTGCGGCGTGCGCATGCCCCGCCCGTGTTGCGTGTCGCGCGCGCGCCAGCGCGGTGGCTGCCTTGAACGGGGTAAACAGCGGCCCGCCAAACAAGCCCACCTGCTGCCCCGTCACCACCACCCCGGCGCCCGCTTGCAACGCATCCAGCGCCGGCCTCGCCGTCGCCGAGGGATTCTGCGCAGCCAGCAATTCCACCAGCTCATTCCAATGTGCTGGAACGGCCCGCCCGTCCGCTGTTGTCACCCAACCCGGATCACCTGCCGAAGTTCCGTAGAATGGCCGCACCGCCGGTGCTCCGGCACAATAGTCCAGAAAAAGCCGGTGCAGTCCCGGCGTCACGGTGATCGGATAACAGTCTGCAGTCGACAAAACGTTCTCTTTCGGTTGCTGAGCCTCACAGGAACCCGGCAAAGCGGGTTCGGATGAAAATGGGCTGTGATAAGGATGCCATGCCGGGCTGAATCGATGCACAAGCTCATCTGGCGGCGCCAACAGGCGAGCGAACGGTGGTGAGTATACTTTCTCTGACGACCAGTTTAAGGAGAGGAACCAAGATGCCCAAAAAGGACAAGGTGGCCCGGCCTGCCCCAACCAAGAAATCCAGAACCCCCAAAGCGAAGACCCAGAAGCGTAAATTGAAAGCTGCAAAATTCGCTGCTGCGCCTGCTGCGAAAGCGCAATTGCTCAGCTCGAAAGTCGTCTATGAAGGCTCGCTGTTTCGCGTGCGCCACGACAAGCTGATCGAACCCGGCGGCAAGCACAGTGAGCGCGATGTCATTCGCCACAACGGCAGCGTCGTCATTCTTGCGCTCGACAGCTCCAAAAGCAAAAAGGATCCGTGGGTCGTCATCGAGCGCCAGTATCGCCATGCCGCCAACCAATTCTTGTGGGAAGTGCCCGCAGGCAAACTCGATGAGGGCGAAGATGCTTTGACCGGCGCTCAGCGCGAGCTGGAAGAAGAGACAGGTTATCGCGCAAAGAAATGGAAACCGCTGGTCGAGTATTACGCGAGCCCCGGTTTTCTGGGCGAGTCGATGATGGTCTTCGTCGCCGAAGGCCTGATCCCCGGCGACGCACACCCTGAAGAGGATGAGCAGATCGAGTTTCGACTCGTCCGACTGTCCGATTTACTCAAGATGATCGACAAAGGCGCAATCAAAGATGGAAAAACTCTGACCAGCGTCCTGCTCTACGCGCGTCAGCTTGCCAGGAAAAAGAAAAAATGAAGGAAAAATAAAATTGAGATGGTAAAAAAATCCTTCGTTCAATTCAAATCAACACTTTCCATACGCGCCGTCTTTCTTTGAAGTCACTTGTCCCACTTTATGAATACTTCATCGTGAATTTCAATCAACCTTTCGCCGGTTTTCTTCGTCATAGATTTATGAGGCGGGCGTTCCCCCATTTCAGTCGCCTCCTCATTACATTCACCAGCAAGGAAGGCAGAAGCCTGTGGCTCAGTACAAAGGCAAGGTCAAATGGTTCAACAACGCCAAGGGTTACGGATTCATCGGACGTGATGACGGCCCCGATGTATTCGTTCACTACTCGGCAATCCAGTTGGACGGCTACAAGACACTGAAAGAGGGCGATGAGGTCGAGTTTGACATCGTTCAGGGCCAGAAAGGCCCACAGGCGGACGCGGTTCTCCGTCTCCGCGATGCCGCCGCCCACACCGCAGCTTAGTAGCGCGTACTCAAGGGCGTAACAACCAAATCCACTCCCCCAGGTGGCTTGGGAAAGTTGCGCTCGGATGTTGGTCCCGCATCACATCACTCGAGAACCTCCCCGGGAAGCTCGCGACTTCCTAACCACCCCTCCATGCGCGTGTTCCTCTGTCGCTTAAATAGCTCTTTTGACGGAGAATCGTTCCATGGACAATCTCAACATGGCCCGTCTGCTGGCCGAGACCGCCGACCTGATGGAAATCGACGGGGCCGACAGTTTTCGCATTCGCAGCTATCGTCGCGCCGCTGAGGCCGCCGAACAAACCACAGTGGATCTGGCTGTCGCCGTCTCTGACACTGCACGTTTGCTTGAGATTCCTGGCATCGGCAAGAGTATGGCTTCGAACCTGCAAGCCATCGCCGCCACCGGCACACTGCCGTTGCGCGATGAACTGCTCGCCAAATACGGCATCGGCCTGCTCGAGCTGCTCAAGCTTCCCGGCATGGGGCCCAAGACCGTAGCTCTGCTGTGGGATGCGTCCAAAATCGCCAGCATCGACGAACTGGCGCTCGCCATCGACGAAGGCCGTCTCTCCGGCCTTCCGCGCATGGGCGAAAAACAGATTCAAAAGCTGCGCAAGGGCATCGAAGACTATCGCCGCAGCGCCGGCCGCTTTCGCATTGATGAAGCCGAAGATGCCGCCCAGCGCATCTCTACGTACCTGCTGGCCTTTGACGGCATTGAGCGCGTCACCCCTGCCGGCTCTCTGCGCCGTGGCCGCGAAACTGCCGGCGATCTTGATTTGCTTGCCACCGGCCCCGCCTGCGCGCCCGAATGCGCCGATGCCGCAGTCGAATACGTCGCCGCCTACCCCGGAATTCACAGCATGATCGCCAAGGGCGAAAATAAGGTGAGCTTTTATCTCGGCAACAGCCTCCAGGTGGACGTCCGCCTGCTGCCTTCAAATTGCTACGGCGCCGCGCTGCAGTACTTTACCGGATCCAAGGCGCACAACGTCTCGTTGCGCCAGCGGGCTTTGAAGATGGGCTTCACCCTCAGTGAGTGGGCGTTGGCGCGTCTCGACGACAACTCGACCGTCGCAGCCGCCACTGAAGAAGAGATTTACTCCGCGCTTGGCATGGACTGGATGCCTCCGGAGATGCGCGAGAACCTCGGCGAAATCGAGGCCGCCGCACGCCACCAGCTACCCCGTCTCATTGAGACCGCCGACCTGAAGGGCGACGTGCACATGCACACCACCGCGACCGATGGCCGCAACTCCATTCGCGAAATGGCTGACGCCGCACTCGCCAAGGGCTATCAGTACGTCGCCATTACCGACCACTCAAAAAACCTGGCCATGACCAACGGCCTCGACGAAGAGCGCGCGCTCGACCACATTCGCCGCATCCGTGAAGTGGATGAGCAGATGCAAGGCCGCGTCCGCGTCTTCACCGGCATCGAGGTCGACATCCTCGCCGACGGCGCGCTCGATCTCGACGATGAAGTCCTCGCGCAAATGGACGTGGTGATCGCCAGCATCCACACGCGCTTTGACCAGGGCCGCGAAGAGATGACTGCCCGCGTGCTGCGCGCCATCGAAAACCCTTACGCGCGCATCCTCGGCCATCCCACCGGCCGCATGCTGCTGCGCCGCGAACCCTTCGCTCTCGATATAGGTGCTGTCTTGCGCCGTGCCGCCGAATTGGGCGTGGCCGTTGAGCACAATGCGGCCCCCGAGCGGCTGGACCTCAGCGACCGCGACCTGCGCCTGGCGAAGGAGCAGGGTTGCCGCATCGTCATCAATACCGATGCCCACAACCTGCGCGATCTCGACAAGATGACCTACGGCCTGCGCCAGCTGCGCCGTGCCTGGCTCGGCCCCGAAGACGTGCTCAACACCAAAGGCCCCGACGACTTTCTCGCCGCCCTCAGGCCAAGACCCTGATCCTCAGGATTGGAACTGCCGCGCTTCCAGTGCAAATGCGGCAATGCCACAACGAACTTCACGAAATGATCGCCTACTGTGCGGTGTTGGGGCTAAGATAAGTTCGCTATGAGTCTGCTTCATCAGGAAAGCCAGCAGGGCCAGGACGACGCTGCCCGCGGCGAATCGCTCACCCGAGGCACCAGCCACGTTGTCTGGGCCGCCATCGCCGCCACTGTCGTGGTCAGCGTGGCCATTGCCATCTATGTGATCACCGGCCAAAAGCCGCCGGTCGCGACGGTGCAGGTAGAAGACATCTGGGCTCATCCCATGCATGCCGTGACGCCCGCCTTCGATGCCGGCGGCGCCGCCGTCCCGGTGGACGCCTACGATCAGGTCCTGGTCTTCACCCGGGTCAGGCTGCACAATCAGACCCAGCATCCGCTGGTCCTGCATCAGATCATGACCAACGCCGCGCTGCCCGACGGCGTGCACTCCAGCTACGCTGCCGAGCAATCGCAGTACGACCGCGTCTTCCTGGCCTATCCTGACCTCGCCCCGTGGCACAGCAGCGCTTTGTCTCCGGAGGCGACTCTCGAGGCCGGCCAAACCATCGAAGGTACCTTTGTCTCAGCCTTTCGGATGGACAAGCAACAATGGGATACCCGCAAAAACCTCGACTATACCTTCAGCTTTCGCTACCAGCCCAACGTCACCTCGGCACCCCAGACCGCGATCACTGAGCGGTAACGGGTGCCGGCGCATTCTTGGGCGTGGAAAGATACCCGGACACCTGGTTCTTCGAGCCGATATTGTTCACCACAATCTCGTAGAGAGCAGGCTCTTTCCCGCTGTAGAACTGGAGCGGCTCATCCACGTTCCTGTCCTTCTTCTCGTAGCGTCTGTCGTCGGCAAACACGTCTATGCTGAACCGGCTTTTCTTGGGATCGGCCTTCTTCAGTTCCAGGCTCACCGTCCCCACCGGCTTCTTATCGCCCTTGTTCAGCGTGAATTCGTAATAATTGCGATCGCCCTTGTGTTTCAGAACTTCAAGCTCGCTGGCGTTGCGCGCAATCAGGCTGCTGTGATCGCTTAAATCGCCTTTCATCGATGTCAACTGGCTGATCGCGCCCGCCAGGTCGGTCTGCGTCTTGCCCAGGTCGGTCTTCACGCCGCCCACATCGGTCTTGACGTCGGTAACGGCGCTGGATACAGCGGTCACCTGCTGCGCGGTCTGCTGCTGCGCAGTCTCAAGACGCCTGCTGTCAGCCTGTTCGCGCAGGATGATCTGCTGAGCTCGCGAGTCCATCTGCTTCTGCGTAAGGCCCAGCGATTTGCCCAGTTCGTCGGTCGCTACCGTCAGCCGCGCATTGGTCTCCCGCAGCTCCGCCGCCATCTTCACATTCTGCTGAGTCGCTTCGTTCAGAGCGGCTTCCTGATGCGTAATGCGGCCGCTCAGCGTGTAGGTCCAGATCAGACCTCCAATTACGCCCAAAAACGTGATCGCGATCACTGCCAGCAGCGCTCCGGAATAGGACCGCGGGACTTCCTGCGCAACTGGGGATCCTTCTACTTCACTCATGTGTTCCTTCCTTCTGCTTCGCGGCTCGTTCGCAATTCATTCCACAACAAATGACGCAACCGCCGCTTTGGAGCTCTCGTTCAGATCTCCCGATCACCGGGCGAGACTGGAATCCAGAGTCGGACAAAGTCGAAGTCGCGCGCCAAAGGAGACTCTACAAAATATATAGAAATTCATCGATTCGTGCCGGAAAACCTCGCCCCTCGTACGTCAACCCAGTAAAGGGCGCGCCATTTCACCCGTATCCCGACGCCGCCTCCGTGACAACCAGCGAATCAACGCGCTATAAAGAACTTTGCTGCATTTTCAGGCTTCGGCCCCGCTGCCGCCGCCTGTGCTCGGGCAAAATTGAAGAAAAATAACTGCAAGAGGGGAGTACCGAAGGCTATGTCGACTGCTGTCGCGGGAAAAGGTCTGGAAGGAATTGTTGCTGCCAACTCCGGGATCTGCTGGATCGACGGAGAGGCCGGCGTGCTCTCCTATCGGGGCATCGACATTCACGAACTGGCCGAGAAGTCGACCTTCGAGGAGACCACCTACCTGCTCTGGAACGGCCACCTGCCCAACGAGTTCGGTCTGCGCGAATTCCAGTCGCAACTGGCCCAGGCCCGCGCGCTCGACCCGCGCATCATCGACATGCTGCGCAGCTTTCCCGCAACCGCCACGCCCATGGAAGTGCTGCGCACCGCGGTTTCGGCCCTCAGCTTCTACGACGCCGACGAAAAGGACAACTCCCACGACGCCAACGTGCGCAAGGCCTACAACCTCACCGCGCAGATCGCCATGATCGTGGCCATCTACGACCGCCTTCGCAAGGGCCTGAAGTCGTCCCCGCCGACCGCTCGCTCACCCACGCCGCCAATTTCCTCTGGATGCTGAACGGCGAAAAGCCCTCCGAAACCGCCACCCGAACTCTGGATATGGCTCTCATTCTTCACGCCGACCACGAACTGAACGCCTCCACCTTCGCCGCCCGCGTCATCGCCGCCACGCTCTCCGACATTCATTCGGCCGTCACCGGCGCCATCGGCGCGCTCAAGGGCCCGCTGCACGGCGGCGCCAATGAGGCCGTGATGCGCCTGCTCTACGCCATCGACAAAGCCGGCGCCGATCCGGTCGAATACGTGAAAGGCATGCTGGCCGCCAAGCAGAAAATCTCCGGCTTCGGCCATCGCGTCTACAAGACCGAAGACCCCCGCGCCACCCACCTGCGCCGCATGAGCGAGCAGCTCGGCAAAGACGCCGGGCAGCCCAAGTGGTATGAGATGTCGCGCGCCATCGAGCTCTATATCAAGGCCGAAAAGAAGCTCAACGCCAACGTGGATTTCTACTCCGCCTCGACCTACGCCACCCTGGGCATCGACATCGATCTCTACACGCCCATCTTCGCCATCAGCCGCATCGCCGGCTGGGCCGCCCACGTCATCGAGCAGCTCGACGACAACCGCCTCATCCGCCCCCGCGCCGAATACATCGGCCCCGAATACCCCTCGCACTGGATTCCGGTCGCCGATCGCGCATAAGCGCGCATATCTCGAGCCCTTCGGAACGGAGAATCTCCGGGCGGTCACCCGCCCGGGATCGAAGACGCCGTTCACAGTTTTTGGCAGCATTATTTCGATGGTTTCTTCATCAGATCGTTCGCCCCATCCAGATGCTTTTGCAGCACCGGCAACGCGGTACTCGCGTACGACTTCAGATCTGCACTCTGCGCTTCGGCAGCTTCTCTCTTGTAAATTTCGATTGCCTTTGTGTGCCCCATAACCATCGCGTGAATGTAGCGCGTGTCAAAGGCGGCGCCCTTCAGTTTTTCAAACGGCGCGATCATCTTGTTGGATTCGGTATTGAGCGCAGTGGAAACCGTCAGATTGGCTTTTATCGCGGTGTCCTGAAGTTGGTGATAGTCGCTAGTGTGGTCGGTGATCAGCATCTGTGCATAGTCTTTTACGTCCTGACGCGCAGCCTGATCCTGAGCCATCTGGCCCAGATGGGCTTCCAGCATGTCGGTTTGCGCGGCAAAGTCCACAAATTGCTGGTCCGTCATCGGCGCCCCGGTGGCGCCTTTGGCTGCGTGCCCCTTCCGCGCCAGCGCAGGAAGGCAACAAAGTGCGATACAACAAACGACCGAAAGAATGCTTCTCATTCCTCTCTTCCTCCTGCACATTAAGAGGGATGCACCCCGCGCTTTGGTTTTCTCCTTTCCAGAATTGATCGTTGGCACGCTGTAAAGCTTTAAAACTGGACGCCGGAACCGGAGTGCAGCCGCGCGCTATTGCCGCGCCTTCCACAGCAGGTAAAGCCCCCACGCCGAAAGGGTGCAGCCGTCGCGAATCGTGCCGTCGAGCATCATCTCCTCAAATCGCTCCACAGAGACGGAATGAACCACCAGGTCGTGTTCCTCGTCATCGGGGTCTTTGCTGCTCGGCGTCAATCCCGTAGCCAGAAAGACGTGCATCTTCTGCCGCATCACGCCGTAGGCAATCCACTGGGTTCCAAGAAACGTCATCTGTGCCGCATCGAGGCCGGTCTCTTCCTTCAGTTCGCCGCGCGCCAGCTCTTCGGGATTCTCGACTTCCTTCTCCCATCCACCTTGCGGCAACTCCAGCGCTCGCTCCTGGATGGTGTAGCGGAACTGTTCCACCAGCCACACATGCCCTGTTTCGAGGGGCAGGATAATGGCGCAGTCGTCTTTCTCCACCACGCCATAAATGCCCTTCTGTCCGTTGGAGCGCAAAATCTCGTCTTCCCGCACCCGCACCCAGCGGTTGCGATATACTTCGCGACTTGAAAGCGTGGTGATGGATGGACCGGGGCCTGGCGAAACTGCCCTCTGTGGATGGTTTTCGCTCACACCTTCAGTGTGCCATGAATCCTTTCCGGACCTCGAATATCCCTCGGCTTCGAAACCGCATCTGATGTAGCGACGCACCGGAATCGCCCGAAGTCCAACGCTCAACAGGAGACCCTGATGGCAGAGAAACCGAGAAAAGATGAAGTGGATCTGAAGGAAAGCTCAATTTACGGCCGGGACGACCAGGAGACGGCAATAGACCAGGGCGACACCGCGACCGAAGAGCAGCTCGATCGTCTCGAGGCCATCACCGGCGGGGCCGACGACCCTCCCATCTTTGAAGGCGAACTTGGCCGCGAGATGGATGAGCTGGACGCGGAAACCGATGAGGAGGTCGACGCACTCGAGGTCGACTTGCTGCAGGAAGATGAGCTGGCCAACCCCGGCGACGGCTCCGGCAGGATTGTGGATGATGTTTCCGAAGAGGACCTTGCACGATTTACCGAGGTAGGTCCGGATGCGTTCGACAGGGGCGCCATCAGTGTCGCGCCGGGCCGCGAAAACACAAGCAGAACCCTCAGCAGGCATTATCGCAAGGTTGAAAGCGCGGAAGAAGACGCGATCGTCGAAGACAATCTCGATGAGCCAATGGACGAAACCCGGGACGCCGCAGAAGGGGAATGACGACACCGGCGCGGGGTAATCCGGCTGCTCTCACCGTCAGTCGATTACTGCGGTTCGACGGCTTGGCCGTCGCGCACACGATACCGGCGCAGACGCCCCAGCAGCGAAGCCGGGCCGCTCACGACCAGCTTCACCAGGTTTCCGTCGTATCGCTTTTCGTGCACTACCATCCCGGCATCGATGGCCGCCAGCACCGCTCCTTCGCTCTGAGGAACGGAAAGCTCCGCTTCGATCAGCGGATCGGAAAAAAGCGCCCGGTCGATCGCGTCAAGCAGCGCTTCCATGCCCTGGCCGGTGCGCGCCGAGACCAGAACCTCGCCGCCTGCCTGGCTACGCTCCAACAGCCCCATGCGTTCCCGCTCTCCGAGCAAGTCGATCTTGTTCAGCACCTCGATTCGCGGTTTGCCCAGCGCTTCTAGTTCGGCCAGGACTTTTTCCACCTGCGCCTTCTGCTCATCGCCATATGTCGACGCTGCATCCCGCACATGCAGCAGAACCTCCGCCTGCTCCACTTCCTCTAGCGTCGCGCGAAAACTGGTCACCAGCGTGTGCGGCAGATTGCGGATGAAACCTACAGTGTCGCTCAGCAGTACCTTGCGGCGGCTGGGCAGTTCGACCGCCTTGAGCTTCGGATCGAGGGTGGCAAACATCCGCGACGACTGCAGCACCTGCGCACCCGTCAGCGCGTTGAAGAGCGTGCTCTTCCCCGCATTGGTATACCCCACCAGCGCCACCGTGGGCACCGGCACGGCCTCGCGCCTTTGCCGTTGCTGCTTCCGGACCCGGCGCACCGCCTCAAGTTCACCCTTCAAGTGGTCGATGCGGCTCTGAATCCGTCGACGGTCGGTTTCGAGCTTGGTTTCACCCGGGCCTCGCGTTCCGATGCCGCCGCCAAGTTGCGACATCGCCTTGCCCCGTCCGGTCAGGCGCGGCAGCATGTACTCGAGCTGGGCCAGCTCCACCTGTAACTGGCCCTCGCGGGTCCGCGCGTGGCGCGCAAAGATGTCGAGGATCAGCTGTGTCCTGTCCAGCACCCTGCACGGCATTGCCGCTTCGAGGTTGCGTAGTTGCGTGGGTGTCAGATCGTGATCGAAGAGCACAAGGTCGGCCTCGGTCGAAGCGGCAACGCCGGCAATCTCTTCCACCTTGCCTGCGCCGACCAGCGTGGCCGGATCAGGCCGCGCGCGACGCTGCATCAACTCGGCCGCAACTGTGCCTCCGGCGCTTGAGACTAGCTCGCGAAACTCAGCGAGAGATTCCTCAGCGCCCATGCCGGGCCCAGTGGCAGCCCCTGCTGCGACGGCACGATAAGGCGCAACGCTACCTTCGAGAGCTTCTCCGCTTTCGTCTGATCCCATCGCTGCAAGACGAGCGCCTTCGCGGCCGGCGCGCATTCTCCGTGAGGCGGCCCCGAGGTCTACCCCGACCAGGACTGCGCGCTCGGTGCCCCCATTCGAGCGACCAACGTCCGTTCCCCTGGACGCCGGCCGGATGCCATCGCCGCCTTCAGCTACTGCCAATTGAAAGCGCTCCCCGCATCCTACCGTTGTTCCGCGGTTGCCGTTGCCGGGGTCGGCGCCGGTACTGCGGACGGACCCAGCCCTGAAGCCGCAAGGCCTGGGCGGTGCTCGGTATGCATCACGCTTCGATTGCTCACCACGGTCGAAATGGCGTGTTTGAAGATCAACTGCTCCTGGCTGTTGTTCTCCAGAAGCACCGAGTACTTGTCGAAGGACCGGATCTTTCCGGTCAGCTTGACGCCGCTGACCAGATAAATCGTGATCGGGGTCTTGTCTTTGCGAACGGTATTCAGGAATGTGTCCTGAATGTTTTGTGCCGGCTTGTTCTCCATATGCCGATCTCCTGCTTTCCTATTCTGGGTGACTTTGCGTCACCTGACTGCTCTTACGTGTGAATACAATTCAGCGGGGACGGTGCCGGAAGCCCCGGAGCCGTCAATTCCCGCAATGAAACCAACATATAGAGATTCGCTAGTTTTTTCAACTCCGCCCGCGATAATCCAGGCCCTCAAACAGCTTCATTTGCACCACAATTGAGTCCTTCCCAAGATGGGACGATCTGTTCCGGTGGCTGATACCATTGTCAGGTGCAAAAGTCCGCCAACCCTCCTGTACATCCGGCTCCTGCCAACCAGCCCGTCCCCATGCTCGACCTCAAGCGCCAGTACCAGCCGCTCCACCAGGAGTTGCTGGATGCCCTCGGGCATGTACTCCAGACGCAGCAATTTATTCTTGGCGAGCCGGTAGCCGCCTTTGAGCGCCAGCCGCCGCCCATCTCGGCGTGGCCCACGCCATCGGCTGCTCCTCCGGCACCGACGCCCTTTGGCTGGCTCTTGCCGCCGCCGGAATCGGCCCCGGCGATGCCGTCATCACCACTCCTTTCAGCTTCTTCGCCTCGGTCAGCGCCATTCTCCGCGCCGGAGCCACTGCCTGTCCTCGCCGACATCGATCCAGCCACCTTCAATCTTGACCCAAAGCCGTGGAAGCCGTTCTGAATGCTCCCCCACAAACACCAATTCGCGCCATTCTCCCCGTCCATCTCTACGGCCAGTGCGCTCGATTTGATGCGTTTTCGCCGTCTTCGCGAAACTTTCAGGCTAAGAACTCATCGAAGACGCGGCCCAGGCCTGGGGCGCTGCATTGGCAAGGGGTGACCGCCGGCGCGCCTGGGCGACGCCGCCGCCTTCAGCTTCTATCCCACCAAGAACCTGAGCGCCGCAGGCGATGCCGGCATGGTCACCACCAATTCCGACGACCTCGCCGAGCGCGCCCGCATGCTGCGCCAGCACGGCATGCGCCGCCGCTACTACCACGACGAGGTCGGCTGGAACGCGCGCATGGACGGCTTCCAGGGCGCCATCCTTGCGGTCAAGCTCAAATACATGGCGGGATGGAACCAGGCGCCGCCGCACCGTCGCCGAGCGCTACCACGCTCTGTTTCACGCCGCGGGACTGGCCGAAGCCGGCCCTTACCCCACCCACGGCATCGTCCTGCCGCACGAAGTTCCAGGCAGCAAACACGTCTGGCACCAGTACGTCATCCGCACCGCGCGCCGCGACGCTCTGCGCGAGTTCCTCATCGACCGCAAGATCGGCTCGGAGATCTTACTATCCCGTCCCGCTGCACTTGCAGGAAGCGCTGAAGGAGCTCGGCTACACCGAAGGCAACTTCCCTGAAGCCGAGCGCGCCGCGCGCGAAGTGCTCGCGCTGCCCATCTTCCCCGAGTTGCGCGAAGACGAGCAGCAGACCGTGGTCGCCGCCATCGCCGAATTTTTGAGTTGACGGGTAGCCTTCGCAGCGCTGCGGAGACTGTCAGGCTCAGCCGGCGAGGTCGTCGATGCCGTAAAATCGCCGTTAGCATATGAAGTGTCCCTATTGCGGCTTCGGGCAGGACCGCGTCGTCGACTCGCGCGAGAGCAAAGAGGCCGACTCCATCCGCCGCCGCCGCGAGTGCGAGAGCTGCAATCGCCGCTTCACCACCTACGAGCGCATCGACGAAATCCCCTACATGGTCGTGAAAAAAGACGGCCGCCGCGAGCGCTTCGACCGGCAGAAGGTCCTGAGCGGCCTGCTCCGCGCCTGCGAAAAACGCCCCGTCCCCTCCAGCAAGCTCGAAGCCATCGTCGACGCAACGAGAATCATTTCTGATGGACGCCCCGGAGCGCGAGCGCACCACCAGCGAGGTCGGCGAGCTGATCATGGAGCATCTCAAGGGCCTCGACACCGTCGCCTACATTCGCTTCGCCTAGCGTCTATCGCGACTTCAAGGATGTGCGCGAATTCAAGGAAGAGCTGGAAGGGCTGCTCGATTCGCACCGCACCATCAAGGGGAAGAAGTGAACAAGCTTCTAGTGTCCTGAGTCTGAAATACGCAACACAAAACTGGCTGTCATTCTGAGCGAACTGGGCCCGAACGTCTTTCAGTTCGGGGGTGGTGAGTCGAAGAATCTGCGGTTGAACTTCAGACTCACCACACTAGCTGCCAGCTTCTAGCCACTAGCTGTTCGATCAAGATATCGGGATCGATGGCTGCAAACTGAATTGAATCACGCGAAGTGAAGACATACGTATTGGGAAACATCGGCCTCTAGCTAGAGGCTAGAGGCTGGCAGCCAGGAGCTGAATTATGACGCACAAAATCACTCTGATTCCCGGCGACGGCATCGGCCCTGAAGTCACGCAGGCCGTGGTCCGCATTCTTGAAGCCACCGGCGTCAAGTTCGAGTGGGAGCGCTTCGCCGCCGGAGCCGAGGCCTTTGAAATCTTCGGCGAATACATTCCCGCCGCGCTCTACGAGTCCATCGAGCGCAACAAGGTCGCGCTCAAAGGGCCGGTCACCACGCCGATCGGCGGCGGCTTCAAGAGCATCAACGTCACGCTGCGCAAGAAGTTCGATCTCTTCGCCAACTTCCGGCCCATCAAGAATCTTCCCGGCCTCGAAACCCAGTGGCCCGGCGTCGACCTGATCATCGTCCGCGAAAACACCGAGGGCGAATACGTGGGCCTGGAGCACGAAGTCGTTCCCGGCGTGGTCGAAGCCATCAAGGTCATCACCGAAAAAGGCTCCACGCGCATCGCCAAATTCGCTTTCGAATACGCGCGCAAGCACGGCCGCAAGAAGATCCACTCCATCCACAAGGCCAACATCATGAAGCTCTCCGACGGCCTGTTTCTGCGCTGCGCGCGCACAGGTTGCCGAGGGCTTCCCGGAAATCTTCTACGGCGAGCACATCATCGACAACACCTGCATGCAGCTGGTGATGAATCCCTACCAGTACGACACGCTGCTGCTCGAAAATCTCTACGGCGACATTGTCAGCGATCTCTGCGCCGGCCTGGTCGGCGGGCTCGGCCTCGTCCCCGGCGCCAATCTCGGCCACGAGTGCGCCATCTTTGAAGCCGTGCACGGCTCCGCGCCCGACATCGCCGGCAAGGACATCGCCAACCCCACGGCGCTGCTGCAGTCGGCCGTCCTGATGCTGCGCCATCTGGATGAAGACGGCCGCGGCCGACAGGGTGCAGAAGGCGCTCGAAACGGTCTACGCCGAGCGCAAGACCCTCACCCGCGACGTGGGCGGCACCGCCGGAACCACCCAGTTCGCCGATGCCGTGCTGGCCGCGATGGGGTAAGACAGCTCAGCCTCTGCCCCAACCCACTCGGGTAGCTTAGCCCTATCTATCGCGGTACGGGTCTATGGCTTGGCCTGCCCGTAGTCTGGTACTTTGTGGGTCAGCTTGCGAATCAAGAACTCCTGCAAGAGGTTCTGCACCGCGCCGCCGGCGATACCGATGCCCGCATTTTCGAAGGTCACCGAGGCTCCATTCTGGTCGCTTGCCGGGTAGTAGAGGTTTGAGATGCCACCCGCCGCAAGACCTCCGATGATTCCGGAATAATTAGGCTGCCAATGTCCGTTGTCGCCCTTGCAGATGACCGAAGTGGCGATGGCATACAGCACTCGGGATCGGATGGTTCCTGTTCCCTTGTAAAAGTAGCGCGGGTCCTGCTTGAGCAGCGACGGCAGGATAGCGCCGCCGACCATGGTATCGATGAAGCTGTCGGCGTAGTTGGCTCCATATCGCTTCGCGTAGCCCTGCGCGCCTTGGCCGTATCCGGCGAAAGTATTGTTGGCCTGTTCGATTCCCGCGAAAAATCCCGCGGCCAGAAAGGAGACGGGGTCGATCGAAGTCTTCCACGCGAGATTGAATTTCTCCTTGCTGGTCAGCGGAGCCGCGTTCGGAGCGTAAGCCACATAAAAGTTGGGAATGATACCGAGTACGCGTTGCTTCTCCTCTTCGTGCAGTTGGGCCAGGGCGATTTCCTGTGTGGATGCCGTCACCCGCACGATGCTCGTGGTCGGATTGATCGGCAAAACGACGGCCTTTGTTTCGAAGCTCTCGCCGTCGTGCAGCACCCCGGTGATCACCTGGGTCTTGAATCCGGTGGAGGATAGGATGAGCTTGAACGCCCCGGGAGGAACGTCGCTAAAGTCGAAGCTGCCATTGCTGTCCGACGTGGCCGACCGTACGGGCTGCGCTTGCGCTGTCAGTGCAATGTGAACCCCCTGGTAGACGGCTCCATCCGCGTCGACCACAACGCCATGGATTCTGCCGGAACGCAAATCGGCCGCTATTTGTTGCGCGGCAGATCCCTCGGCTTGTGGCGCGTCCGGTAAGGCGGAATTGGCCGCCGCAATCGACGAGGTCGGCTCAGCCTGCTGAGGCCAAACGCGGACCGCACATCCAAGCAGCGCCACCAAGGCAACGGTTCGGACAGATCGCATGACTACGGGACGAAGGCCGACCGGCTCACGCTTCAACCTTGGCCTATTCCTGGCCCATGACCCACCCAGTTTTGAGAGCAAAAGATAATCCTCTTTAGAAATAGCGGGCGCGAGCATCCCCTTCGGTTAGACGGAAATTCCGCCACGAGGCTGTGGCCCGCCTCATTGCCGGGGCATTTTACGGCCGTGAGCCTATCCTCCTGTACACTGGAGTGTTCACGACCATGCAGAGCAAAATATCCAATCGGCATCCTCGGCGCAACCGGAATGGTCGGCCAGCGCTTCATCCAGTTGCTTGAGAACCATCCCTGGTTTCAGGTCACATGGCTCGCGGCCAGTGACCGCTCCAGCGGCAAAACCTATGGCGAGGCCGCCAAGTGGCGGCTCGATACGCCGTTGCCCGAGCGCATCGCGCAGCATGACGGTTGCGCCCGCCGACCCGGATGGCGCACCCAAAATTATCTTTGCCGCGCTCGACGCCGCCATCGCCCGCGAGATGGAGCCGCGCTTCGCCAACGCCGGATGCGCCGTGGTCTCGAATTCCAGCGCCTACCGCATGGCGCCCAATGTGCCGCTGGTGATTCCCGAGATCAACGCCGAGCACCTGCACCTGATCGAGGAGCAGCCCTCGCGCGACGAATCCGGCGGCTACATGGTCACCAATCCCAACTGCTCGACCATCGGCCTGGTGATGGCGCTCAAGCCGATCGAGCAGCGCTTCGGCATCGAGCAGATTTTTGTCACCACCATGCAGGCGGTCAGCGGCGCGGGCTATCCCGGCGTGCCTTCGATGGACATCCTCGGCAACGTTGTTCCCTACATCGGCAGCGAAGAAGAAAAGATGGAGGCCGAGACGCTGAAGCTGCTCGGCAAGCTGGATGGCCATGTCGTAGCGCCGCTTGCCGCCCGAATCAGCGCGCACTGCAACCGCGTCGCGGTGGAAGACGGCCACACGGAGAGCGTGTCGCATCAAGCTCGGCAACAAGCTGGGCCGGCCCGCGACGCACGAAGAGCTTCTCGCCGCATGGGCTGAGTTCAAGCCGCTCGCCGGGCAGGACCTGCCGACCGCGCCCGATCAGCCCGTCGAGTGGGCGCCGCAGCCCGACCGGCCGCAGCCGCGCCTCGACCGCAATCGCGGCAACGGCATGGCCGTGACCGTGGGCCGCCTGCGCCCTTGCGGTGTGCTCGACTGGAAGTTCACCGTGCTCTCGCACAACACCATTCGCGGAGCCGCCGGAGCCGCCATTCTGAATGCCGAGCTGCTGGCAAGCCTGGGCAAGCTGGAGCCGGTTGCCGAAACCGCAACACGGGCCTGAGAGTTTTGAAGGGACACGGTTTCAGTGCCGATGAGGATCGAAAGAGAACCGGGCTCTAGCCCCGGAGGAAATGCAACCGGATGAATAGAATTCCCGCCGACCCACAATCTGGACACACGAGCATGAGCCTGGTTGTCATGAAGTTTGGCGGCACTTCGGTCGAAGATCCGGCGGCCATCGCCCGCACCGCGGCCATCGTCGCCGGACGCGTCGCGCAAGGCAAACAGCCCGTCGTGGTTGTCAGCGCGATGGCCAAGGTGACTGACCAGTTGCTGCGCGCCGCAGCCGCTGCCGCGGTGGGCGACCGCACCGGCGCACTGGCCATCAGCTCGCGCCTGCGCTGCCGCCATCGCGACACCGCCTGCGCCTTGGTCAAGGATCCGAAAGACTCCGCCGACACTCTGCAAACCTCATCGACCAGAAATTCGATTCGCTCGACGAGATTCTGCGCGGCCTGGCCGCCATTCTGGAACTGACTCCCGCGCATCTCCGATCTGATCGTCAGCTACGGCGAGCGCATCTCGAGCCGCATCGTCGCCGCTGCATTCCGCGAGCGCGGCATCGACGCGGCCCACGTCGATGCGCGCGACGTCATCGTCACCGACTCGCAGTTCCAGAAAGCCGTGCCGCAGGACACCCTCATCGAAAAGCGCGCGCCGAGAATCTGCGCCCGCTCATCGAGCAGGCCAAGGTTCCCGTGCATGGGCGGCTTCATCGCCTCGAACGAAGCCGGCATCACCACCACGCTCGGCCGCGGCGGCTCCGACTTTACCGGCGCCCTGATCGGCGGCGCGCTGTACGCCGAGGCCATCGAGATCTGGACCGACGTGGACGGCATCATGACCGCCGATCCGCGCGTCTGCCCCGATGCCCTGCGCGTCAAGGTCATCAGCTTTGAAGAGGCCGCCGAACTGGCCTACTTCGGCGCCAAGGTCCTGCACCCGGCCACCATTCTGCCGGCGGTGAAGAAGAACATTCCGGTGCTGGTGCTCAACAGCCGCAACCCCTCGTGCGAGGGCACGCGCATCACCTCGCTTGCGCCGCACTGCAAGAGCCCGTTCAAATCCATCGCGGTCAAGAAGAAGCTGAGCATCATCGACGTGGTGGCCAGCCGCATGCTCATGACGCACGGCTACCTGAAGGAAATCTTCACCATCTTCGACAAGCACAAGTGCCCGGTCGACATGGTTTCGACCAGCGAGGTCTCCGTCTCGCTCACGGTCGATTCGAATGACAAGACTGCCCGCCATCGCCGCCGACCTGAGCCAGTTGGCCGACGTGAAGTACGAAGGCAAAAAGGCGCTGGTCTGCATGGTGGGCGAAGATATTCGCGGCCAGAACGGCATGGCCGCGCAGGTCTTCAACGCCATTCGCCACATCAACGTGCGCATGATTTCGCAGGGCGCGAGCGAAATCAACATGAGCTTCATGATCGAAGAAGACGACGCCGACGAAGCGGTGCGCTCGCTGCACGCGGCCTTCTTCAAGGATCCCGACCCGGCGGTCTTCGATGTGGAAGCGAGAAGGCAGCTATCTAGCTTCCAGCTTCTAGCTGCAACTTCAGGCTCTTCGGCCAACGCTTTCATGCTGGTCTCAGCGAATCTACCACTCAATTCCACCGTGCCTCTCGTGTAATCCTGTATCGTGTTGAGCTAGAAGCTAACAAGCCAGGAGCTAGAAGCTGAACCATGCTCATTCTCGTTCTGGGCAAAGGAAAAACCGGTTCGCTCGTCGCCGAGGTGGCGCGCGAGCGCGGCCACGGCGTGCGCGCCCTCGACATCAACGAGAACCAGCACGCCTCCGCGCTCACCGCGCCCAATCTCGCCGGCGTCGATGTGGTCATCGACTTCACCGCCCCTGAGGCAGCGGTCGAAAACATGCGCGCGGTGCTCGCGCTCGGCTGCCGCATCGTCGTCGGCACCACTGGCTGGTACGCCCAACTTGAACGAGATGAAGGCACTCGCCCATCGGCGCGGCGGCGCACTGCTTTACGGCACCAACTTTTCCATCGGCGTGCAGAAGCTCTTCCGCCTCACGGCCGAGCTGGCCCAGCTCGACGGCTACGAGTTCGCCATCAGCGAAACCCACCACACGTCGAAGCTCGATGCCCCTTCAGGCACCGCTCTCACGCTCAAGGAGATCATCCAATCGGTCCAGCCCGGCGCCGAAGTTCCCGTCACCTCGCACCGCGTCGGCGACGCCAACGGCGAGCACATCGTGACGGCCAAGAGCGAATACGACGTGCTTGAGCTTCGCCATGACGCCCACTCGCGCCGCGGCTTTGCCCTCGGAGCTGTCCGCGGAGCCGAATGGCTCGCGAGCAAATCCGGCGCCTGGGAGTTCCGGGAGATCTTCGATCAGTTGTAGTCCGGTCCATCGTGGTTCCAGCGGTCTATTGCTGGACGAGCGAAAAGACCACCTTGACCGTCGTCTCCACGGCCACCGGCTGATTGTCGAGCATGTAAGGCCGATACCGCCAGTTCTTCACAGCATCCATGGCGGGGCTACGAAAAAGAGGGGGCCCGCTGATCACATGCAATCCCTGGATCGTTCCGGTTTTGGAGATGGTTGCTCCCAGCAACACGGTCCCGCTCATGTGGCTGTCTCTGGCAAACTGCGGATACAGCGGCGCCGTTCTGTGAATCAGCATGCCCTCGGCCACTCCGGCCGAAATGGCAGACGCTGCCGGCTCAACCTTTACCTTGCGTTGGTTCCCAAATACCGGACCCGGAACAGACGCGCCGTCCTCCATTGCACTTGGGGAGAAGCCGGCCGGCGCCGGCTCTTCTACCGGAAGGGGTTTCTTCATGTCGCTGGTGATTCTGGCCGGCTCTGCGAGCTGAGCATTCATCATTTCAGACGAAACCTGCTCTGTTTGAGCCGGTGGAGCGGCGATGGCAGTCCTCGACGCCGATGGAGTGGCCGCTCGCGGCTTTGCAACTGGCCCAGGAGCCTTCGTTGCCGCGGGAACCGTCACTTCATGAGGCATGTCAGGCTGCGCCGCAGCAGGCGTCCGTGCAGCTTGTCCGAAAGGATGCATATAAACCAGCACCAGAAGCCCGACCAGCAGCCCCGATCCCGCCGAAAGGATCATCCAGTACATGGTCTTATGTTCCGGTTTTTGGTTCTCATCGAGCTCGGCGTGAAAAGTCGGCCCGATCGCTTCGCGATCAATCTTCGGGCGCACGCGGGCAGTCGTCTGTGTAACGTCGTCCATTGCATCGAGCCACGACAGGCTCTTGGTCGGCGGCTCCGCAGCCGGGGGTGGTTCGCTTTTGATAAATAGCTCCGGCACGGTGGGTTCGCTCTTGGCAAATCGCTCTTGCACAGATGGTTCGCTTTTGGCAAACAATTCCGGTACGGTCTTGGATCGGGAACCCGATTCCAGACCCAGCGTGGTAATTGGCTGCGTGGAGCGAAGACGCGCCCGCTCGCGAAAATTCTCCTTTTTCGCAGGTTTCTCCGGCTCGGATTTGGATCGCGCATCGGACCCGTTGACGATCGTCGGCTTGACGGGATGAAGATGCGCAAGGTCCCATGCATTGAAGTCCAGTGGGGCCGGTTCTGGCAGGGGAGCCTCATTCAGCCGGGGATGGGGCGGAGCATCAACACCTCTCACTGCGTGCAAGCTCGCGTCCGCTCGCGTTTCAGGCGCGCCTTGCTGATTGGAAGAGCGCTGGAACTCTGCGGCGGCAGGCTCTTGCGCAACCGATTGAGAATTTGCTCCTACGGCCGGATTTTCGTCATCGGGAAGGGGAAGAAACTCGCGCGCTCCAGCCCTCATGCAGCTCAATAGCAGCTCTGGATCGTTCTTCTTCGAATACGCGACCACCATCGCCTTGTTCAGCTCTGCGATGGTCTCGATAAGGGCAAGCGCATAGCTCCGGTCGCTGTCCACATCGATCATGACGACATCGTAGTTCTGCTCGACGATGCTCGGCACATCACTCAGCTTGGCAGGATAGTCGGAGAATTCGCGCACCGTTCTGGCCGACGAGCCGCCCAGGGCTTTTGCGACGATCTTGCGGTGCGCAGTGTTGGGTCCGATCACCGCGACCGACATGCCGCTTGGGCCGGTGAGTTCGGTGGCAGGACCTTGAAGAGCAGTCGACATTTCAGCTCCATCGATCAAAGGTTCTCGCGTAACCCCTGTGGATTCATCTTGACTCGTTCTCGCCGCGACCGGTCTCCATGCCCACCTGTGACAGGGCGCCGGTCACTCGACGCAACAGCGCCACGCCGCCCAAAATTGGGTACGGATGGAGCACTCTGCGCGTAGCGACTTCAGAGATCTGGGAAAATGAAGGGAATTCCGCCTGCAATTCTGGTTTTAAACTGCCGCAGGTCGAGATCTTTTTAACTCAGTTCGATGCATTCAGGACCGGCACGTCCCCATGAACACTAAGCAATCTGTTCCAGTTCCTGTAAGGCGAATGGTACACGGCTTCTAGCTCTAGTTGGAACCATTGGTCACTCCTCGCATATGCCTTTAGTCATATTCCGGTTCTCCAGGCGCCTCTGAATGGAATCTGAAGTCTGGGTACCACATGCCCCGCCGGGTGACCGCAGTTGACCAGCCCAAGATTGACCGTGCCCCATCCTTCCGCAGTCCTATCGCGCAAGGGTGGGAAACCACGACCCTGCCGGCTACCCCACCGTTGACCCACCCAAAAACTGCGGGTGCCCCATCCTTCGCTTCGTTCCAGCGAAGGGTGCGCCGCCTCACAGGCAGCATGGGTCAAGGCGCAAAAATCGATATTCTGAATCCCTATGTTTCTGCGCCCCGCTAATCCCACCGACCTCCCTCACATCGCCGCGCTTGAACGTGCGCCCGAGGCCCGCGACTTCGTCGGCCGATGGTCAGAGGAGCGCCACCACGCCGCCCTCATCGGCGGCGATGCACGCTACTTCGTCTGCGAAACAGCCACCGGCGAGCTGGCCGCTTTCGTCATCCTGCGCGGCCTCAACGAAGACTCGCGCGCCATCGAGCTCAAGCGCATCGTGGTGGCCGTCCCGGAACGCGGTCTGGGACGCAGGATTCTCGAAGAGCTCATCCGCATGGTCTTCGAGGAGTTCCACGCCCACCGCTTTTTCCTCGACGTTTTCGAAGACAACCTCCGCGCCCGTCACCTTTACGAAAGATTCGGCTTCCAATACGAAGGCGTCCTGCGCGAAGCCGCCCTCCGCGATGGCGCGTATTGCAACCTCTGCCTGATGTCGCTGCTCGACCGCGAATACGCACGTCGATCATCGTAGAGAGGGGATCGGGGATCCGGGTTGAGGAACAGGTAGCCGATTCGGACCGCCGTCCACGTGTTCCTGCCAAGTTATCCACCGATCTGTTCGGGTATACACTTTTCTGTGATGGAAACGACGGGATGCGGTACGGCAATCGTCACGCCTTTCCGGGCTGACGGCTCGATTGATGAAGCGGCGCTGCGGGCGCTGGTGAACTGGCAGGTCGATTCGGGAATCGACTTTCTGGTGGCATGCGGATCCACGGGCGAGGCGGCTACGCTGGACGAGGGCGAATGGCTGCACGTCCTTCACCTGGTCGTGGACGCGGCAGCAGATCGCGTTCCAGTGTGGGCCGGTTGCACGCACAATTCCACGCGCACGCTGTTGCGGCAAGCCGCCCTTCTCCGCCAGGTACGCGGTATCGACGCCATCCTCTCCGCGAACCCCTACTACAACAAGCCGACCCAGGAAGGCCAGTTTCAGCACTTTCTGGCGCTCGCCAAAGCCGTCGACCCCATCCCGGTGTGTCTCTACAATGTGCCCGGCCGCACCGCCGCCAACCTGGAACCGGAGACCGTCGTCCGCCTCGCTGAAGCCGCTTCAAACATCGAAGCCATTAAAGAGGCCAGCGGAAAGCTCCCACAAATCTCCGCGCTTCTGCACTCTTTGCCGCACGGATTCAAGGTCTTTTCCGGCGATGACAATCTCGCCCTTGCGACCATCGGTGTGGGCGCCCACGGTCTCATCAGCGTGGCCGCCAACGAGGCTCCCGTCGAAGTGGGGCAGATGGTCCGCAGCGCCCTCCACAATGACTGGACCACGGCCCGCGAGATAGAGCGCCTTTATGGACGTTTGTTCGACGCCAATTTCTGGGAATCGAATCCCGGCCCGGTCAAGACCATCCTGAACCTGATGGGCCGCACCACCGACGTAGTCCGCCTGCCGCTGGTCCCCCCAACGGCAGCTACCCGCAACCGCCTTGAGCGCCTGGCCGGCGAGCTCGGCCTGCTCAAATTTGCTCCCCTCCCCGAAGGGTACGTGGGCCTCTTCTAGCCAACAGTCGCCATCTTCCAATTCAGCGGGGGTTGGATTGGAGATGGTGGGCAATTCCAGTCATTTGGGCTTCCTCGATTCCTTGTCTGAAGACGTTGGGGCATCCGGACCACCGGAAAAGCGGAGTTTCTCTCCATCTGACCCGAATGCCCAAAATCCTGATTACTCGGGTGTGGGCAAATGGTGACGAAAAGCGGTCATTTTCACTTGAACAAAGACGGCCAAACCATTCAAAACATGCCTGCTAGCGATACAATTCGATCAAACCAGGATTGTTGGACACGGAAATTCCCAATGGTAGATAAGCTTAGACTGGATCGCCGGGATTTCCTTGAGCAAGTTTCTGTCGGGATTGTCCGTGCAACGCACGAAGGCCTGATTTTAAGGTGCAATGCACGTTTTGCCGAGGTTATTGGCTACTCTCAGGATGAAGTCCCCGGCCTGACTTTCAAGGAGATCACTGTCTCGGAGGACGTCGCCCCCGTTATGGAGGCGGTCCAACGGCTGTGGATCGGCGCGACCGACGCAATCAGTCTCGAGACCCGCCTGGTACGCCGGGACGGCAGCCTGACCTGGGTAAACCTGACCTGCTCCATTCAATCTGGCATTGAGGGGCATCCCCTTTATTTGACGACGCTTGTCGAAGATATCAATCTGCGCAAAGCAGCCGAAGAAACCCTGCTCGCAACCGCGGAGACGCTGCAGGGGCGCGAAGAACGCTACCTGAACGCGTTTCAGATGTGCCCCGATGCAGTCCTGATTATTCGATTAGGCGACGGAACCATCATCGATGCAAATCGGGCTTACCTCGACGTCATGGGCTTCGAGAGCCAGGAAGTGATCGGCCGCACGTCGATGGAACTCGGCATGTGGGCCGATGCCACCGATCGGCAGAAATTGGCCAACGCGCTGCGCGAGAACGCGGGCTGCCGGGATTTGGAAGTACGCCTGCGAAGGAAGAGCAGCGAAATGTTCTGGGGACAATTAACGGCATCCTTTGCCGAAATCGAGGGCGTTCCCTGCATTCTCGTATTCATACGCGATGTCTCTGCAGCCAAGGTGGCCGAGGAGGAGATCAAGAATCTCGCCTTTTACGATCCGCTCACGGGCCTGCCGAACCGGCGCCTGCTATGGGAAAGGCTGAGGCAGGCGCTCATCGTCAGCACGAGGACCCGCTGCAACCATGCGCTGCTGTTTGTCGATCTGGACGACTTCAAGGCGTTAAACGACACCTTTGGCCATCATGTGGGCGACTTGATGCTGCAGGAGGCGGCGCGCAGAATCGCAAGCTGCGTTCGCGAAGTGGACACAGTAGCGCGATTGGGCGGTGATGAGTTTGTCGTGATCCTCGAAGGCCTGAGCGAGATTCCCGAGATCGCCGCGGCCCAGGCAAAATCGGTTGGCGCGAAGATCCTGGATGCAATCAGCCAACCGTATTCGCTGGACGGAAGCGAATGCCACACCACGTCCAGCATGGGAATTACGGTATTCGGAGATCAAGGCACAGGCACCAACGAAGTGCTGCAGCAAGCCGACATTGCCATGTACCAGGCCAAATCCGCAGGGCGCAATAACATGTTGTTTTTTGCGCCGGCCTTGCAAGCTTCGGTCAATGCGCGCGCGGCAATTGAAGACGATCTTCGCCAAGCCATCAAGCAACAGCAGTTTTCGCTCTATTACCAGCCGCAACTGGACAGAGGACTGTTGACCGGTGTCGAGGCGCTGATACGGTGGAAGCATCCGAAGCGCGGCATCGTGCTGCCCTGCGAGTTTGTTCCCATGGCAGAGGAGACGGGGTTGATTCTGCCCATGGGGAATTGGGTCCTGGAGACAGCCTGCGCGCAAATTGCGGCTTGGACGGCTCGGAAAGAAGGCGCCCATTTAACGGTCGCCGTGAATATCAGCGCTCGCGAGTTCCGCCAGCCGAAGTTTGTGGAACATGTTTTGACGGTGCTGCAGCAGACTGGCGCAAATCCCCAAAGCCTCAAACTGGAACTGGCTGAGAGCATGCTGTTGAACAACGTGGATGACATCGTCGCCAAAATGAAGGAACTCAAATCGCATGGTGTGCGCTTTTCGCTGGATGGTTTTGGCACGGGCCGGTCTTCCATGTCTCATCTGAAGCGGCTGCCCTGGGATCAACTGAAGATTGATCGCTCATTCGTGGGCGAGATCATGGCCGATCCGATCAGCGGCGCCGTGGCACAAGCCATTATTTCCTTCAGCAAGGCAATGGGCTTGTCTGTGATCGCCGAGGGCGTCGAAACGGAAGAGCAGCGAGCGTTCCTCGCGAACCTGGGCTGTCATTCCTTCCAGGGCTACCTCTTCAGTCATCCGCTGCCCTGGGGAGACTTCTAACCTCCTCGTGCAACGCCGGGAATGCTACCTTATTCTCTGATTCAGCTGGCAGCATTCAGTTGATGCGAGTCTATGACCATCTCCGCACCTATCCCGCTTGATTCGAAATCGCAACTGCGCAAGACCATGGGCTTCTGGGATGTGCTGTTGTTCAACATTGCAACGGTGCTGGGTCCACGCTGGATCGCTGCCGCAGGGCACAACGGGACCTCGTCGATCAGCCTGTGGGTTCTTGCGGCGGTCTTCTTTTTTGTGCCTGGCGCGCTGGTCATCAACGAGCTCTCTTCGCGGTTTCCTGAAGAGGGCGGTCTCTACGTGTGGTCGCGCGAGGCCTTCGGGCCTTTTCACGGATTTGTCGCCGGATGGACTTACTGGATTTACACCGTTTTCTACTTTCCCGGACTGCTGCTGGCCAGTGCGTCGATGAGCGCCTACATCATTGGTGGACGGGGCGCGGAACTTTCACAGGATCGGACGTTTCTTTTGTCTGTCTCGCTGGGTCTGCTGCTGGTTTCCGTGGTGCTGAATATCATCGGACTGAACATCGGCAAGTGGCTGCAGAATGCGGGCGGGGTGGGGACGTATGTGCCGCTGGCTGATGCTGGTGGCGTGGCGGCGCTTGTTTGCTGGCGATACGGGCTCCGCCACGCACTTCACAGTCGTCGAACATGATGCCGGCGTGGAACTGGGACACGGTCAACTTCTGGTCGCAGATTGCGTTTGCATTTACCGGGCTGGAACTTGTTTCGGCGATGAGCGAAGAGGTGCGCGATCCGCGGCGGACGCTGCCGCGGGCGGTGTTTGGGGCGGGCGCACTGATTGCGCTGATGTACATCGCGGGCACATTTGCGAGTTCTGGCGCTTGTACCTGCGGCCGATCTCGATCCGCAGAGCGGCGTGTTTCATGCCATCACGATTGGTTCGGTTGCGCTGCGGGTCGGTTTGCTCGGAATGCTTGCGGCAATTCTGGTGACGGTGGGCAACGCAGGCGGAGTCGGCAGCACGGTGGCCGGTATTGCTCGCGTGCCGTTCGTTGTCGGGATCGATCGTTATCTGCCGGCGGCCTTTGGCAAGAATTCATCCGCGCTGGAAGACACCGTACATTTCGATCCTGGTACAGGCCGATGGTCTCCGGCGCGATTCTGCTGGGGAGCCAGATCAACGAGACGACGCGCGGCGCCTATCAAATTCTGATTGACGCGGCCATCATTCTCTACTTCATTCCGTTTCTCTACATGTTCGCGGCAGTCATCAAGCTCGCGAACCGCAAAGACCGCAAAGAGAATTCGCATGCAGTGCTGGTGCCCGGTGGAATTGCCGGCGTGTGGATTTGCGGCGGACTCGGCTTTCTCGTGGTTCTCATCGGCATTCTTGTTTCGCTCGTACCGCCCGGTGACTCGGAAAACAAGATTGGTTTCGAATTGAAGTTAGTGATTGGTACTGTCGCGTCCATCCTGCTGGGCCTTATCCTCTATTGGCGCGGAGCGCGATCGAAGAATCAATAAATCGTGACCTTGGTAATAGGTAATCATCTTGGATTCTTTTTATTTGAAAAAGACGCGCAACTTTCGTGTCATCGGCCGTGTTTGTGCGCAGTGACGGCTCAATCTGACACGGCTCAATCTGACTCGAACTTACTCACTTCCTGACTGCCGTCGTGCGTAAATTGCCGCGATGATTCCGTGGAGGCACGGACGCTCGCAGAAAGCGAAGTAATCGAACTATGCCTACAAAGATCAACAGCAGGATTATCTTTGGTTCTCTCGTCGCGCTGACGGTTGGCTTTCTGCTGATTGCGGGCTGCGGCGGCGGCTTGACCCCGTCCACCAACACCAATTCGAATTCACCCACAGGCGCGTCCTTTGTTGTTGGTACCGATGCGCCGATGGCAAGCGTAGTTTCATTCACGGTGCAGCTTTCGACCGTCAATGCATTCACGTCCAGCGACTGCACCGGAACCGGCGTGTCTCTCGTGAGCGGCACGCCCAGCGTGGACTTCGCCCGCTTCAATGGACTGCAGACGTTGATCGATATGAACGACGTTCCTGCCGGAACTTATAACTGCGTGTCCATCACGTTGGGTCCCGCAATGCTGGGATATCTTGACACCAGCGCCGGCGGGGCACCCACGATCCAGACCGAGGCGGCGACACTGACGACCACAAGCGTTATGGCGACGTTGGCCAATCCCATGGTGGTTGCACAAGCCGGGGCGCCCGTTGGTCTGCATCTGGACTTCGATCTGCATAAGTCCATTCAGGTGGACTCAAACGGCCAGATTACCGGAACCGTGGCCCCTACTTTCAACATCAAGGTGGTCAATAACTCCGATCCGGGCGCCTACATCGACGAGTTTGACACCGCGGTGCTTAGCGTCGACGCCGGCTCCCAGACATTCATGATTCAGGGACCGCACGGCCGTCAGTTCACGGTCAATGTGAACGGCCAGACTGAATGGGATGGCGGCGCAGCGCTGGGCGACCTGAACGCAAACAGCATCGTGCAGATCTCCGGTTTTCTTGACCGCGCCGACGCGACCATCGATGCGGACGAAGTGGCGATCCTTTCCGACACCGGATTCTACGCAGCCGGGCAGGTCACCTACGTTACACCGACGAGTGGCCCAGCCAGCAGCTTTGATCTGTATGTCCGTGGAACGCTTCCCGCGAACACAGGTGTTGCAGACGGCAACATTGCCACAGTTGATTTGAGCGGCAGCGAAAAATACTCGATCTACTGGATGCATGGACCGCTGGCTCAGTTCCTCTTCAATCAGAGCGGGCTGCTTCCAGGTCAGCACGTAGCCGTCGGCGGGCCAGCCACCGGCGCGACAAACGGGCAGGCAGTCACGGTGAACCGCGTGGTGCTGCGGAACTGGGGCTTCAACGGAACGATAGTGCCCGGCAGCGAAAATGCAGGGAACGACACGTTCCAGATGAAAGTGAACGGCGTTGCCGGCGTCCTTATTCCGCAAACGGTAACGGTCTACATCACGAACAATACACAGTTCCGCGATGGATGGTCGACGTTCGCCGACTTGACGGACGGCGCCAATGTACGCGTAGTCGGCCTGCTGCTGAAAGATCCAACCTCGGGTAACACAGTGCTCGTGGGTCACTACGTGGACGACATGAACTAGTGCCTGAGCGTTGAACAGAAAACCTGTCATCCTGAGCGGAGTTTGGCGCGCATTTTGCGCCAAACGGAGTCGAAGGACCTGCAGTTGGGACATCCGATTTGGGCGACGAACTTTCTATTCACCACACTAACTTGGTTTTGCATCTCAATCGAGCGCCGGGACCAGCATTGGTTCCGGCGTTTTTTCTTGGCCTGGCAGCAGGAGATTCACTCAGAAGAGATCACCCACGGGAGGGAATGTCAGCAGCAAGCTCAGTGCGAGCAAGGTCAATGCAACCGCGACGACGCGTCCGATCGGGACCGCCCGCGCGCGCCAGCGAAACTCCAACACTGCCCAGACACCGAGCCAGACAAGGATCGCGGTAGTGGTGACTCCCGAGAGAGGCCCCGTCGGCTTGTAAAAGTTCATCATGCTCTTGATCGATGCGGATTTGTCCGCCAGCATCGCGAGCGATGCGACCAGGAACGCTCCGATGCCCGCCGAGAGGATAGCGGCTGCTCCGGAGCCGTTTGGCATTGCATCATCGCGCTCTGCGACGACGGCTTGCTGTTTGCTCATCATCACTCACCTCGCATGAGGTGTATGGTGCGGCCGCCCTCGACGGGTGCATGTTTATTGAGCATTGCGCCAAAAAAGCCCGCGATGCCCGCGGCAAGAAACGAAACCAGAGTGAATCCCACGACTGCGGTGCGAAGCCGCGGATGGTTCCTCAGGTTGCGTCCGTACTTGATAAAAACAACCGTCGCCATGGTGATCGAAATGGGCACGAGCCACGCAACATGCTCTTTCCATTCCATGCCGATGGAGTGCCATCCGATGGTGGAAGGGCTCGACATAAGTAGCCGCTGCGGATAGCCACTGAGGTTGATCGTTCCCGGCGGCGCAGCGGCGCGATACCAGGGATAGATAAAATATGTGCCAGTCAATACGGCGATCCACGCGAGCAGGGTCATGACCGCGAGGTAGATGCGAAGAAAAGTTTCATCCTCTCCGCTGACAGGCAGGTGGGTCGCGGGCGAGTAACGGCGCCAAAGCTCAACGATTGCTCCCGAACAAGCCAGCAGATACAGCGCGCCAAACCCCATGCCGTGAATCATTGTCCAAAGTCCGCGTGCCGTGATTTCCATTTGCCTGTCCTCTGCAAGGATGAAGGGAGAGCTGGACGCAAGTCGCTGGTTATCGAAATCCCGTCGGGTTCATGGGCTCTTGTAGCCAGGCGCTTCCCGCGTCAGGCTTCTTGTCTTCTTTTCCCCAGGTCCAATACATGCCCACGTAGGCGTAGTTTTCCGTTTGCCCGGCGACCGAATGGCCGTAGCAAAGCAGGAACTGCTCGTTGGGATTGTGCTTGAAGTGGTAGTAGCCACCCAAGTCGATCATGGTGGAAGCCTGCGTCTGCGGGGCGGCAAATCCTTCTTTTCCGTGAGTGAAGACTTCGCCTCCGAACTCAATCCGGTCGCCCGGGAAGGTGTACTTCAGCAGGAAGCCGCCGTAGGGAAAGTTACGGTAACCGGTCTGCGGGACAACCGTTTCGCCGGCGCCACCGTCAAGCAGCCAGGGGCCGATATTCTTTTGCAGCCATACCGGAAGCTTGTACCAGACCTTGCCCACACCAAGACCCTTGTCGTAGCTTCCGGTCGGCATCTCGAACATGGTGAAGGTGCCGATCTGTGGAATGTGCTTGCTCTCTTTGATGTATGCGATCTTCGCGCCCAGTTCCATATCCGTCAGGCCAAAGGCACTCGGGCCTGTGCCTCCCGGCAGGTAGACGGGATTGTTGGTCGGATTGATCGTCCCCCACGGAAGAATCGCGTGTATCTGCACCCGCGGAATAGCACCCCAGTTGAACTCGAAGGCGGGTCCCGTCGAGTCGAGCTCCACTGGAGTGCCGTCCACTCCACCGAAGATGTAAAACTCGTAATGATGCAGGTCAACGGGAACCGGATCGTCGGTCTGATACGGCGGCCCCTGAGCCCAAAGGCACCGCGCGGTCACGACAGAGAGGAGGAGTAGAGCCAACCTCAAGCAGTTTCCACTCGCCCTCATTGACCGTTCCTTCCCTGTGAGATGGCAATGCGCTTTTCGAGGAGTTGCCCTCTGCAAAGTCTATATATCGAACTTCGATAATAAGCAAGATGAAAGCAACTGATTGGGGATATATTCACATCTGTGAAGGATCACAAGCGGGAACTCTTTGACGGCCTGATTCGAATTCACGTGCTTGTTCACGCTTCTCACGAGCCGATCTTCGGTTTGGCCATGATGGAGGAGCTGGAGCATCACGGATATCGCATTGGCCCGGGCACCCTCTACCCGCTTCTGCACGGGCTGGAACGCACTGGACTGTTGAAATCCGTACTCAACAACGTGGGAGGACGTCGACGGCGAGTTTACAAGATCACGTACGCCGGCAAGCAGGCTCTAGCCAAAGCCCGAGCGAAAGTCGACGAGCTGCATCACGAACTTCACGAAGAGCATCCCCGAACCCTCTCGGCCGCAACGTCACAGCGCCCCTAATCCGATCAAGAGTCCCGATCAAGAGTGTCGATCAAACGTAGAGACGTCCTGCCTTCCCGTTTGCGCAGAATCGTACTGTGTCGTTAACCCGCAAGCGCCTGCTTTACCAGTTCGCTCACCACGCGCCCTTCGGCACGGAGTCCCCCGGCTTGCAGCTTTGCCTGGACGGCTTTGATGACCGGCCCCATATCCTTCGGCGTCGGCGTGTGGCCAGAGGTTGCGCCGTGCTGCGCTACCGCTTCGGCCACAAGGGCGCGCAGGCCGGCCTCGTCCAGCGCCTTGGGCAGAAACTCCTCGATCACCACGATCTCCGCCGCTTCTTTTGCCGCCAGTTCGGGCCGGTTGCCGTTGGTGAACTGCTCAATGGAATCGCGGCGCTGCTTGATCATGGTCGCCAGCGCCTGTTGCTCTTCCGTCGGCGTCAGCGCGGCGCGCTTTTCGATCGCTTTGTTCTTGAGCGCGTTCTTGATGAGGCGCAGCGTACCGGTGCGTGCGGCATCATGCGCCTTCATGGCGGTAATGACCTGTTGGCTGATCAGTGCTTCCAGTGCGCCTGCTTCTGTCATTCGGTATCTTCCCTGTCTAACAATCTTAATCGAGCGGCGGGGCCTCTCACGCCTTTCGTGAGAGAGACAAAGGGAATCATGGTGTTCAATGGCCTTCGCTGCCATCGGCATCGTAGATCTCAATCTCCACTTGGTCGCCATCGTTCAGATCAAAGTGATCGCGAAGCTTGATGTCCGTGGCGATCTCCACGATTGTTTTGGGATGATGTCCGCGTTCCTGTTCGTTCGCATCCGTGCGCAGCAGAAAAGCGCTCTTTCCGCGAATCGAACATGGAACCAGGTTCACCGAGACGGTCCCGCCGTATTCCTGCCCTTCCAACCGAATCACGCGTGGGGGCAGCGAATAGGGTTCCTCAAGCTGCACATTGAGCGTACCGGGAAACAAGCTCATCCCCGTCTTGCTGAGATAGTGCTCCCGCAACTTCTCAATCCAGTAAGAGAAATTGCCGATGCCAGAAACTACTTTCCCCCTCAGCACGGCCATTCAGCTTCGTCCTTCCTTCATCGTGAGTTCTCGTTGTCTGGTTGAAACAACACGCAAGCGGTCTCGGTGTTCGACAGCACCGCACTAGTCACTAATCAATCTGACGCCAGTTACACGATGACAATGCCTCCCGATCGGATTCGCCGCGTGGGATTTTCGATTTGATACCGCGCAAGGGAATATCGGAGCCCTCCCCGCACACTGGAACTTTAGCGCGTTTCGCGCATTTTATGTATGGGAGTGAAAAAGCAATGTTAACTAGGGTGAAGTTGATCGTCCTACTCGCAATAGGGGCAATGTGCGCGCCTGCATTTGGTGCAATTCCAGCGCGCCCCGGAGCAGTGAACTACATAGAGGGCGCTGCCTACCTTGATGGAAAACAGCTCAACAGCCGCGACGTGGGGACTGCCACGCTGAATGCCGGTGACGAACTGACCACTCAGCAGGGTCGGGCAGAAGTCCTGCTGACGCCGGGAGTGTTTCTACGCCTTGGAGACGATAGCGCGGTGAAGATGATTTCGCCCGATATCACTTTGACCCAGGTTGAACTCGAACACGGCCAGGCCGGAGTCGAGGTGGATGAGATTTACAAACAAAACGACTTGCAGGTCATTGACGCAGGCGTAACCACTCAATTGGTTCAGGACGGCTATTACGAAGTCAACGCCAACCCTGCTACCGTCAGGGTTTTCAATGGAAAAGCCGCGGTGGAGGTGAGAGACGGAAAGTACAAAGTGCTAAAGGACGGCCATGAGTTCGCGCTCGCCGCGGGGACGGACGGACAGCCTTTGGCAAGGGAAAAGACCGTAAAGTTTAATGCGAAGACAAACGAGGATCCCCTTTACAACTGGAGCAGCCTGCGCTCCGAGTACCTGGCCGAGGATAATGGCCAGATCGCACCGGAATACGCCGGGGCTGAAGGCTTCGCACCCGGCTGGTACTGGGATCCATACGCCTGGGATTACACCTACATCGGTTTGGACGGGTTCTACAGCCCGTTCGGTTGGGGATTCTACGGCCCCTGGGGTGGATTCTATGGCGGGTACTATGGCGGGTACTACGGTAGGGGATACTACGGGCACGGGCATTATGGAGACCACGGCCACGGTGGAATCGGCGCCCCCCGCGGCAGCGCTTTCGCCGGCAATGGCGGGTTCCACGGAGGCGGAGGATTCCACGGGGGTGGCTTTGGTGGAGGCGGAGGCTTCCATGGTGGCGGCGGTGGTGGCTTTGGCGGCGGTGGCCACGGCGGCAGATAATCATTCAAAAGCGTCCAACCGGCCGGGGAATTTATCCCCGGCCTATTTATTTTCAGTAATTTAAATCTCATCTTGTTCGATGAGAGGCAAGAATATCCTCGGATTTCCACAGAATGAAGTATTCACAAAATCAACAAAGTTGTGTAATCTGTGGTTTCCTGATCCAACGCAAGGTTCCTCGTAGCCTGGGGCGGCCGATCCGGACCAAAGGAGAACGCATGATTCGCAAGACGCGCCTGTTTACGCCCGGTCCGACACCGCTGCTGCCGGCGGCCCAATTCGCCATGGCTGCGGCGGACATTCACCACCGCACCCCGGAATTTCGGGCCCTCTTCCAGAAGGTACTTGCGCAACTCAAGGTCTTCGTCGGCACCCAAAACGACGTGTTGCTCTTGTCGTCCTCGGGTACCGGCGCCATGGAAGCGTCGGTGTCGAATCTGACTTCGCCGGGTGACCCGGTTCTGGTGCTGACGGCGGGAAAGTTTGGCGAGCGCTGGGTTGACCTGACCAAGGCCTTCGGTTGCCATGTGGACGTGATGACGGCCCCGTATGGCGAGACGTTCGACCTGGCCGAAGTGCGTAAGGCGTTGAAGCCGGAGCATCGCGTCGTCTACATGCAGGCCACGGAGACCTCAACGGCCGTGCGCCACGACGTGGAAGCGGTGGCCAGGCTGCTGAAGGAGGCTGCGCCCGAAGCCCTGCTGGTGGTCGACGGCATTACCGGCCTGGGAACCACACATTTCGACGTGGATGGCTGGGGCATCGACATCCTGATCGGCGGATCGCAGAAGGCCGTAATGATTCCGCCGGGGCTTGCCTACCTGAGCGTCAGCGAGAAGGCATGGGCAACGATGGAGAAGGCGAAGAGCCCGCGCTACTACTTTGACCTGCGCAAAGAGCGCAAGAACGCCGTAAAGGGCGAGAGCGCCTACACTCCTGCAGTCGCGCTCGTCGCTGGCTTGGGCGCGGCACTCGATTACATCGCAGGCCAGGCCGGCGGCGACCTCGAGAAAGGCCGCATTGCCCTGATAGACAACGCGCAGGTGAATGCGGCGGCAACCCGCGCCGGATTGATCAAGCTGGGCTTCACCCTGTTTGCACCCACCGCCCCTGCGGCGGCGGCCACGGCAGTCGCGGTGCCCGAGGGCATGAATTCGAGTGATGTGGTGAAGGCGCTGAAGGCCCGTTTCGCGCTGGTCATCGCCAATGGCCAGGGCGAGATGCAGGGAAAGATCTTCCGCGTAGCGCACCTCGGCTTCTTCGACTTCCTCGACACAATTGCGTTGCTGGGCGCCATGGAACACATTGCCAAGGACACGTTGAAGCTGCCGGTCAAGTATGGAGAAGCAGTGGCCGCGGCGCAGCAGGTGTATGCGGAAGCGGCTTCTAGCTCCTAGCTTCTAGCTGCTAGCTTTGTCGGTGGCCGAGCCGGCGTTTGAGATCGCAAGACGCCGGTTTTCGCTGCTTTATGTTTCATCGAAGACGAAAATGGCTTTCCACCCTTTCGTAAACAACGCGGGAGGAATGCGTATCGACTTTTAGCTAGGAGCTAGAGGCTAGGAGCTGTTTTTCATGCCTGAACTCACTTTCGGAGAAAAGCTGCTGATTGCACGCAAGCAGCTTGACCTCTACCAATACGAAATGGCCGAGCGGCTGGGCGTACATCCCAACTCGGTGACCAATTATGAGCGGGGCGAAGGCAAGCCGCACGCCGCAGTGGTGCGGATGTTCGAGCTGCTCTGCGAGAAGCACGCCATTCGCTTTGATGAGTATGAAGCCACGTCCAGTGCGGCGGAAAAGGGAGCAACGATGAAGATCGTTTTGGCAGAGAAGGTTTCTCCGGCAACGCTGGCGGTGTTTGCGGCTGAGCCGGGGTGGGAAGTTCTCACGCACGACAAGTTGCCCAACGGACTTGCCGCGGCTCTCGCCGACGCCGACGCGCTGGTGGTGCGCTCTGCCGTGCAGGTAGACGACGCGCTGATGGAAAAGACCCCCAAACTGCGGGTCATCGGGCGTGCCGGCGTGGGCGTGGACAATATCGACGCCGAAGCGGCCACGCGGCGCGGCATTGTGGTGATGAACACGCCGGGCGCAAACGCCGTGGCCGTGGCTGAGTTGACGATCGGCCTTATGCTCGCGCTGGCGCGCAAACTACCCGCCGCCAACTCCACCATGCACGCCGGCAAATGGGAGAAGAAGAGCCTGCAGGGCGCAGAGTTGCGCGGCAAGACACTGGGCATTCTCGGCCTGGGACGCGTCGGCCTCGAAGTCGCCAAGCGCGCCCGCGGCTTTGGCCTGGAAATTCTCGGCAGCGACCCGTTCGTTTCTGCCGCCGTGGCGCGCGAAAACGGCATCAAGCTGGTGACACTCGATGAGCTGATTGCCGGGTCGGACTACCTCAGCCTGCATGTGGGTTTGACACCGCAGACCACCGGTGTGATCAACGCCAAAACGCTGGCGAAGATGAAGAAGGGCGTCCGCATCATCAATTGCGCACGCGGCGAACTGATTGAAGACGCGGCTCTGATTGAGGCCCTGAAGAGCGGGCAGGTTGCCGGCGCGGCGCTGGATGTTTTTGTGGAAGAACCTGCGAAAGATTCGCCGTATGCCGCGTTGGACCACGTGATTCTGACGCCGCATATCGCTGGTTCGACGGCTGAAGCGCAGGAAGCAGTCGGTATCCAGATTGCGCGCCAGGTATCGGACTATCTGAAGCTGGGCGTGGTGCAGAATGCGGTGAATCTGCCTTCCCTCAGCCACGAAGAATACGTCCAGCTCGCGCCTTACATCGATCTCGCCGGTCGGCTGGGTTCGTTCCTGGCGCAAACCGGAAAAGGCGGCATCGAGGCGATTCACCTTGTTTACGGAGGCGCGCTGGCCGAGGCCAAAACAGACCTCGTGCGGAATGCAGCCATCGCGGGCCTGCTGCAGGGCTCGGAGAACGTGAATCGCATCAATGCCGCGGCGATCGCCGAAGAGCGCGGGATCCGTCTGCACGAAGAAAAGCGGGAAAGCGCCCGCGGCGGCGCAGCCACCATGCTGACCATCGAGCTGCATGCTGCTGCCGGAAAAAGCCATGCCAGCGCAACCGTGATTCACGCTGAGCAGCCGCGCCTGCTGGAGTTCGACGGCATCGACATCGAGGCGCCGCTCGAAGGCAATCTGCTGGTCTGCCGCAACCTCGACGTGCCCGGCGTGATTGGGAAGATCGGGACGATCCTGGGCGAATGCGGCGTCAACATCGCCAACTTTGCGTTGGGCCGCGAGCGCGCCGGGGCAAAGCCCGTGAAAGCACTCGCCGTCGTCCAGGTGGACGCTCCGGTGTCGGATGCGGTGCTCGAAGCGCTCAGCACCATCGAGGCGATGCTCGAAGCAACGCTGGTCCAACTCTAGTTGGATTTCCAATGGAATTTGCGGTGTCTCACCCTGGCGCCATGCAGAAGGCGCAAGAGCGAGGCACCCATTCTGCGGGACCTACGCTGAGGGAGCAGAACGCGACAGGTCAATCGCAACCTTGTGGCGAGGCTGATAGAGTCCCAGGCCGCCCCCGCTGGGCAGGCGGACAGTGGTCGTTAAGCCCCAGCCTGCCTCCTGAGCCTCGGTGCATGAAACGCCCTTTGCAGTGAGTGTATCGACGGTCGTTTGCAGGTCGTCGCACATCAGGTAAACAATGCTGCCAAGCAGTTGCTGATCCGCATTTTTCTGGACGAACGTGCCATCTCCCGGATGTATTCCCAGCTCCGCAGGAGGCAGCGCAAAAATCAACCATCCCTCGCCCGCGTCGACAAAACCCAGGCTAAGCACGTCGCGGAAAAACGTCCTGTCCGCCTCCGGCTCCCGGCTGTAGATGAGAATGTGAACGCCTTGAATCATGCGCCGATTCTATGCGCTTCTTGAGGAGCCGGCCCAGTCGAATTTCCATCATTTTTCCAGACTCTTCCTGGACTGCAGCGTTTTTCGGAGAGCTACTCCACGGGCTTGGCCTTTCCGTTCTTCAGGCTCTCATCGATAATCGACTTCACCTTCTGGTCCGCCTGCACAGCGAGTCTTCCCTGCTCCGCACCAAGCTTGCCTTGTTCCGCCCCAAGCTTGCCTTGTTCCGCTCCGAGCTTGCCCCGCTGCTCGCCGAACCCGCCCATCCTGGATCCCATCTCGCCCTGCAGTTCACCCAGGCGGCCTTGCAATTCGCCAAGTTTGCCTTGCAGGTCGGCCAGTTCTTCCCGGGTAACCGTCTTGCCCATCTTGGCCTGGAGCTTGGCCATCGCCGCGTTCAGCTCAGCCATCTCCTTGCTGATGTCGGGAGTGGGGACGCTGGCCTGTTCCTGCTGACGGCCCATCTCTTCCTGCCTTTTTCCCAGCGCCTCCAGCTGGCGGCCAAGTTCTTCCTGTTGCTTGCCCAGCGCTTCCATGGGCTTATACATCGCCTCAATCTGTTCCACGATGGCGGGGTCATCGACAAGGTAGGACTTGCCATTGCGGGTGAACCAGAGGAAGTTGCCATGAGCCATCTTGCGCGCTTTGTCGATTTCGCTCGTGTGAATGTCACCGGAGAACGACATGTGCTGGCGCTCATCGCCCTTGATGATGGCGTAGGAATCACCATTGGCAGAGTAACGAAATGAGAATCCCCCGGGCGAGGCCGGATTCTGACCGGCGCGCGCGATGACAAAGGCGCGACCGTCCGGAGAGGGAACATGAATGTCCATCGAAGGAACGTGGACGTTGATGGCTGGAGAATGGATATCAACGGCAGGCACATGCACGTTGACGGCCGGCTGATGGATGTTGATGGCGGGCACATGCACGTCTACGTCGGGTTGATGAAAGTCAATGGCGGGTACGTGCACATTGACGGCAGGCTGATGGACGTCGATGGCGGGCATATGGACGCTGATGGGCGGGACAGGTTCGCTCGGGCCGCTGACGGGCGCCGGGGGAAAGGGCGGGGTCAAGTCAGCGCCCGGAGGAATGACAGTGGTTCCCGAGTTCGCGGGCGGTGGGGGCGGGGCGTTGGGAGCAGCGTTGGGAGCAGCAGGAGGAGGAGGCGTCTGCTCCTGATCTTGCGGCAAAGGATCTTGCGGCAAAGGAGCGGCGTCGGGCGCTTGATCCGGGTGCGCCTGCCCTGTTGCAGGGGCTTCCGGCGCGGTGGCCGGCGGGGCAGCTGGGGCAGCTTGCGGAGCGGGGGCGGGCTCCTGCTGTGCCTGTCCGGCAGCTTGCACGCGAACGAGTGCCGTTGCGGCGAAGAGTGCAGCGGGTACCAGCAACACGGCCAACAGCGCGCGGTGGCGCGAACCCGCAAACGCCTGGCGGAAGGAATGATCGTTGAGGAGCCGTTCAATGCGTTGGGAGAGACGACCTGTGCGAGCCATGGCGACTCCTATCAGAGTTGGGCGCGGTGCGGCCGCGAATTCAAGCAGAATCTGTGCGTAAACGGATCGACTGGCGGCTTCGCTCAATGCGGCGCGGTCACTGATGGCTTCAGCCAGATCGGAGAGTTGACGTTTGAGCCACCATCCCAGCGGGCTAAACCAGAAAGCGGCCGCGTAGAACCCTGCGAGCAGTTGCAGATAGAAATCTCCCTGGCGGATGTGGGAGCGCTCGTGGGCCAGGACAACGCGGAGTTTCCCGACATCCCACGTTGTGTAGTTGGCAGGCAGCACCACGGCCGACCCAATGGTGACCGGCGATGCGACGGCGACGCTCGAGCGCAGCGGCATCCCGGCCGCCAGCGTGATCGCGTGATCCATTTCGACCGGCTCAGCCATCTGCCAGATGCGAAAGGCGGACCCGAGCCCGTAGAACAGCCTGCACAGCAGCGCGACGACACCCACCAGGTAAAGCAACACGGCCAGCGTTGCGGGTGAAACGGCCATTTGGCGAGCGACAGGCTGCGGCTGGGCGTATTTCGCGGGGCGCGCGTTGTCAGGGCTCGATTCCGTGGGCATCTGGGCGCTCTGGCCCTGAGCGCTCTGCCCGGATGCATGATCGGGCGCAGGCGCCGCGGACTCAATCTGCGATGAATCGTCTTGTGGTGCAGGCGTTGCGCTCGGCGACGGCCTGCGAGCGGCGGCTCGTCTCGATTCCAGCGTAGCGCGCAGTTCTTCGAGCAGAGTCATCGGGTTGGCTGGAAGCACAACACCCGCGGCTGCAGGCAGCATCGGCCAGCGCGCGGCCATGGGCACCAGCAGCGGCATCAGCAGTGCTGCAGCCAATACACCGCTCCAGGCGGCCTTCTGGGCCAGCACGTTGCGCATTCGAAACGCTCGCAGACCGGCCCACACCACAAGCGCCAGCAGAAGCGAACGCAAGGCTGTTTCAGTCAATGTCCCAATCATGGCTTCTCCTCCGTTTTCCTGGCTGTGGAGCCCTTTTGTGCCTCGGCAATCCGCGCCGCGAGCCGCTGCAACTCGGCGCGATCCAACACCTTGGAATCGACCATGCCCACCAGCAGCGCTTCGACAGAGCCCTCGCAAAACCAGTCGACAATGCGCTTCACCGCGCGCCCCGCCACGCGCTGGCGCGACTGTGCGGGACGATAAAGAAAAGTGCGGTCCTCCACGGTATGCGCAAGGTAGCCCTTCTCTTCGAGGCGGCGCAGAACCGTGCGTACGGTGGAATCTTTGAGGGGCCGATTGAGTTCTTCGCGAACCTGCTCCGCGGTGACCGTGCCGATTTGCCACACAATGGAAAGAATGCTGCGTTCCAGCTCTCCCAACTCTGCCGGATCGTGACTTGATGGAGTGTTACTCACCATAGTGTTACTGACTGTAGCATACGAAAAGGGTGAGCGTGCAAGAGAAATTTTCTCGGATGCGACTTCCATCTCCTCCGCTCATCCATACTGTGGAGACGCCAATCCACCAAAGGACTTTGCCATGGCCATCATCCGAAGTTGCCCTAATTGCGGGAAGCCGAATCGAATTCCGGCTAAACACCTTGCCGACACAGGAAGATGCGGCGCCTGCAAGACACCGCTGCCGCCGATCGCAGAGCCCGTTGAAGTAAATACCGAGGAGTTCGATGAAATCATTCGCGACAGCAAAGTTCCTGTCTTCGTCGATTTCTGGGCAGCGTGGTGCGGCCCGTGCAAGATGGCGGCGCCGCATGTTGCTCAAGTTGCGCGGGATCTCGCCGGCCGAGCCGTCGTGCTGAAGGTCGATACGGAGCGGTTCCCGGCGCTTGCTTCCCGTTACAACGTGCGAGGAATTCCAAACTTCGCCGTATTCGCTCACGGCAAACTTCAGTTCCAGCAAGCAGGAGTTGTGGACGCAAACACGATGAAGAGCTGGCTCGCGCGCGCCGCCTAAGCGAACTCCACGAAAGCGGGAATTTCTTCAAAAGGATCGAAGCAAAGCGACAATGCCGGAGCGAGCGCTCCGGCATTGAATGAAGATAGCACCAATTTAGGCGCGGCTGAGGTAGGCGCCTTCGCTGGTATCGACCCGAATCTTCTCACCTTCGTTGATGAACGCGGGCACCTGGACCACCAGTCCCGTCTCGAGTTTGGCGGGCTTAGTCACGCTGGATGCCGTGGCGGATTTGAGCCCCGGCTCCGTCTCCACGACCTGCAGTTCGACAGCCGACGGCAGTTCGATTCCCACGGCCTGCCCATCGTGATAGCTGACCTTGATTTGCAAATTGGCCGTTAGGTATTCGACCGCATCGCCGAGCGTCGTGCCCTTCAATACGGTCTGCTCGTAGTCCACCGGATTCATGAAGTAGTAGTCATCGCCATCGGCGTAGAGAAAATCCATCGAGACTTCGTCGACCACGACTTTTTCAATGGCATCGGCGGAGCGGAAACGATGCTCGAACATGGCGCCGGTTCTCAGGTTGCGCAGCTTGGCCTGGATAAAAGCGCGCAGATTGCCGGGCGTGCGGTGCTCCACCTTGAAAACCAGGTGCAACTGATCATTGTGCTTGATGATCATGCCGGGACGCATTTGTGTGGCGGGAATCGCCATAGGGATAAAACTCCTTGCTGTAGTTGCGTCTCAATACGCAAAAAAGATGGGCCTTGGCCCATTAACCATTGTAACTTACGGCCGATTGAAGGCCTGCTCAGGTCGACATGCTTGTCCAGGGCAATCCCATGAAGCCATTGTGTCGATTTCGCTGATTCGTCTTCGAACTCCAACTGGCCCAGGGGCGAAGTCCCGTAGGGACGGCAGGAAAATAGCCCAGGACAAGTCCGCCGTTGGCACTGTTCTTGCGATTGCTTGAAGCTGCCAGTCAAGGCAAGCGAAGATTGCACAGGCGGGTATGTTTTGATCGAGACCATGAAGCGGCGTGGAAGTGCACGGTTCAAAGCGTCCCCGGTGGCGGGGTTGCTGCTTCTGTGCTTGCTGTGGTCCGTGGCTTCGTTGCGCCCCGATCTGTTTCCGGACCTGTTCCCGGGCCTGGCGCCAGGCATTCTGCCTCCCCTTGAACGGCAAGCGCTGACCTTTGCGTTGCTGGCGGTTGCGGCTGCGTTGTTTTCGCTGCTGCGCGGGGCGGAATGGCCCGACAGAGCAAGGTTTCTCGCTTCCGTCGTGGTGGGTCTGGGTTTGTTTGTTGCGCCTGCCGTGTCGTTCTGTATTGCGAAACAATGGATCGGCAACCTGACCCAGGTCGCCTTGTTTTCCATCACGCCGGTTTTTGCGGTGGTCTTTGAGCCCTACATTGGCAGCCGCGACTCTGTCTCGCAAAGCGGGGGCGGTCTGCTGGCAGCGCTTGCAGCCGTGGTAGGAACACTGTGCGTGATTCCCGCCGGCGCTGCAAACTCAATTGCGGCCGCAAGCGCCTTTTGCGCCGTGATTCTGGCCGCCGCGTGTATTGCCGCAGCCAATTGCCTTGCCGTGAATACGGCGGCTCAACTGTCTCAACAATCCATTGCACCCATGGCCGCCATTGCGGCTCTCAGCGCCGTGGGAGGGCTCGTGCTCTTGAGTGCGCTCTTTGAACAACCCGTGTGGAGATTGAATGCGCTCGGGCCGGAGCTGGCCTGGTCTGCCGTCGCGGAGTTGCCGGAACTGCTGCTGTTTTTCTGGCTGATGCGGCGCATGTCTGCGGTGCGCATGACCACGCGCTTTGTTCTGACGCCCCTGATGGCGAGCCTCGTCGGACTGGTGTTGCTGCGGCCGGCCGTAGGGCTCCGCGCGGGCGCAGGACTGATCCTGATGGCGGCCGGAGCCGGTTGGCTTTTGTTCGCGCCGGAGACATCCGGACCGGATGCCTTGCCGCTAAACCTGGAGTAGCATGCGCGTATGCGATGCAGGACAATCAACGGCAAGCAGGCGCATGGACATTGACCTTCCCCTGCAAAGCAGGTAAACTACCTTAGTTTGGCGATTCCTGCCTGCCGTCGTGGAGCCTGACGTTCGCCTTGAATCTGGAAGGCTTGAGCGTACCGCGGCGCAGAAGTTTCCGCCCGAGCTATTTTGAGTTGCAAGCGCATCCGCCGCGGCGGGACCAGCGCTGGAGGAATTATGTACGCCGTCATTCGCACCGGTGGAAAACAATATCGTGTCGCTCCTGGCGACGTTGTCAAGATTGAAAGCGTTGCCTCAGAGAACCAGACCGTGGAATTCAGCGACGTGCTGGCCATCTCGGGCGAACCCGGAACCATGGCCAGGCCGGCCACTGCCAAGGTAACGGCGGAGGTCCTTGGCGAAGGTCGCGGCGACAAGATCCTGGTCTTCCATCTCAAGCGGAAGAAGCAGTACAAGAAGCTGCAGGGACACCGGCAGAACTTTACCGAGATTCGTATCAAGGCCATTGAAGCCGATGGCGTGACCTATACCGCAGCCAGCTAGGCGCGGAGATTCATTTCAGAAGGGGATTCAGCGATGGCACATAAAAAGGGTGGAGGCAGCTCCACAAACGGACGCGATTCCAATGCACAGCGGCTGGGCGTGAAGGCATTCGCCGGTGAGCTGGTGACCGGCGGCTCGATCATCATGCGTCAGCGGGGCACCCGCATCAAGCCGGGCCCCAATGTCGGCATCGGCTCCGATGACACGCTTTTTGCCAAGGTCACCGGCCGGGTGCAGTTTACCGACCGCGGCAACCGCGGCCGCTTTGCCTCGGTTGACCCGGTCGCAGCCGAATAGCTCATTTCGCGATCACAAAAAGGGCCGCGGCGCTGCCGTGGCCCTTTTGTGCGTTGTGACCCAAAGAGAATGGGCTGGACTTCAAAGAAGTCCAGCCCATTCTCTTCTGGAGGTGCGCACCCAGCGCGCCTATAATTTCGATTCGCTGTTCTGCAAGCTGCGGGTTAATACCTTGTCCACGACCTTCTCGACGTCAGTCAGGAAGAAGCTGTTGGCCGGCTGCTGCACGGCAACCTGGGTTCCATGGCCCAACGCGGCGGCAATCTCGTTCCATCGGTAGATCGTCGAGTTCGCCGGCACGACCACAGGCTTGCGGGCAGGCTCAGGCAGGGCACAGTAGACAACCCAGATTCCGAGCGAAACCAGAATGAGTCCTTCATTAAGGAACTGAAGGGGGGACGTGAACGAAGTGTTGCGCGCCAACAAGGAAGCGACAATGAAATCGTTGGAGGACATGAGGCCAAATCCGAGGGCGATGCCAAATCCCATGTCCCGCGGGGAGCTGCGCAAAGCATTCATGCACAGGCAAAGGAAGGCCAGGAGGCAGAGCTCAAGGATACTCACCGCCCGCATGAGCGCGTAGGCGATATCCGGAATGATGAAGACACCGCGGTGGGTGAAGGAGACCGAGGTGAGACTGACGATGGAGGAAACCAGCGCAGCCCACCGAAACGCCACCGTACCAAGTCTCATGAGGCCGGTAAACGAGGAGAGCACCGAGCGGAAGACTTCAACACAAATGAAGAACAGAGTAATGGCGCTGGCGATATAGACCGCCCAGAAGGCGTAGAAGTACATCGGAAAATAAGCGTGACCCCAGGGCTGTGCCTGAAGATAGAGAAGAGCTAGCAAAGCGGGCATCGAAGCGAGCCGCAGCGCGAGATAGGTACTCATCGCCGGGAAGCGCCGATGCAATCCCCTTCTCCAAAAAAGAAAGCCGATAACAGCCCAGAGCAAGAACTCGGCGGCGCTCATGAGCGACATTGCAAACCCTAAAGGCATAACGCCCCTCTACCATTCCTGAAGGTTTTTTCAGGATAGCGCGTCAAGCCTTAAGATTCAAATAGAAAACGACGCTAAGCTCATAGCACTATCGTGCTATGAGCAACATCAGCGGGGGCAGCCCATTCCGGGGCCGCAAGCCGGAGCGGGCAGGCTGGCGGTGGCCGACTGGTGGCTGGCGAGAGCGACTGCGGCTCTTGGTGATGTGGCAGCTGCAGCGGCACCGGCGATTACGATAACAATTGCAAAAACGCGAAGAGTGAGTTTCATAGTTGGTTACCCCTTGTCCCATTTCCGTCATGAGGAGACTTGCTCCCGTAACACGTAAATGGTAGGTCATGTTTTCCAGTAAGTCCAGCTTTTTCATGCATATCTACAAGTAGTAACCTATGTAGTTACTGACGTCACCTAACTCATAAGTAATCTGCCCATCGGTAACCACTTTCCTGATCACTTCACCCCTGCTTCTGAACGGTCGCAAGCGGTCGCCGCATGGTAAAATAAACCCAGGCGATTTCGTTTCAAAGCCCCCGATATTTCAAGCGGTTAATCCCCCTCAAGCCGTGCCCGAAAGTAGAGCCGGGAACACAATCCGTGTGGAGCGCAGAGCGAAAGCCTTGCGAAAAGGACTCTATGGCGACTAAGACAATGGCGATCGACCCACCCGAGGAGATCCTCCCCGGCGGAACTGGCGACAACAGCACCTACACCGGCGAAAACATCAAGATTCTTGAAGGTCTGGAGGCTGTGCGCCTTCGCCCGGCGATGTACATCGGCTCGACCGGCGAGATGGGCCTGCACCATTTGGTCTATGAGGTTGTCGATAACTCCGTCGATGAGGCCCTGGCCGGATACGCCAAGAAGATCGACGTGATCATTCACGTCGATAACTCCATCACGGTGGTCGACGATGGCCGCGGCATTCCCGTCGACATGATGGATACGCCCGACGGCAAGCGCATGCCCGCTGTCCAGGTCGTCCTCACCAAGCTCCATGCCGGCGGCAAGTTCGACGCCTCCAACTACAAGGTCTCCGGCGGCCTGCACGGCGTGGGTGTCAGCTGCGTCAATGCTCTCAGCGAGGAGTTCGAGGTCGAAATCTGGCGCCCGGAGAAACCGGGCGACCCGAGCCACACTTACGAGCAGAGTTACTCGAAGGGCATTCCCACTTCAATGCTGCAAAAAACCGGCACCAGCAAGCGCCGCGGCACCAAGGTGCATTTTCTTCCCGACAAGTCCATCTTCGCCACCACCGAGTTCAACTACGACACCCTGGCCCAGCGCCTTCGCGAAATGGCCTTCCTCAATAAGGGCCTTGAAATCACGCTGACCGACGAGCGCACCTCCGATCCCAAGACCGGTGAATCAAAGCGGGCGGAATTCCGCTACGCCGGCGGCATCGCCGAGTTCGTCAAGCACCTCAATCGCGGCAAGTCGGTCCTGCACGACAAGCCCATCGTGATGGAGGCGATGCGCGACAATGTCGAAATCGAGATCGCGCTGCAATACAACGACAGCTATTCGGAGACGGTGTTCAGCTTCGCCAACAACATCAACACGGTCGACGGCGGCTCGCATCTTTCCGGCTTTCGCACTGCACTTACCCGCACCATCAACGCCATCGGCCAGTCGCTCGGGCTTTTCAAGGATTTGAAGGAGAACCTCAGCGGCGATGACGTGCGCGAGGGCCTGGTGGCAGTGGTCAGCGTCAAGCTTTCGCAGCCGCAGTTTGAGGGGCAGACCAAGGGCAAGCTCAACTCCGACATCGCCGGCACCGTACAGGCTTTCGTGAACGAGCGCCTCGGCATGTTCCTCGAGCAGAATCCCCCCGTCGCCCGCAAGATCATCAACAAGGCAATTGAGGCTGCCCGTGCGCGCGAAGCGGCTCGCAAGGCCCGCGACCTCACGCGCCGCAAGGGAGCGCTCGACGGGGGCGGTCTGCCCGGCAAGCTGGCCGACTGCAGTGAGCGCAATCCCGACCGCTGCGAACTCTACCTTGTCGAGGGCGAAAGCGCCGGCGGCACCGCCAAACAGGGCCGCGACCGCCGCTTCCAGGCCATCCTGCCCCTCAAGGGCAAGATTCTCAACGTCGAAAAAGCCCGCTACGACAAGATGCTTGGCCACGAAGAAATTCGCGCCATGATTACCGCGCTCGGCTGCGGTATCGGCAAGGACGACTTTGACCCTGCCAAGATCCGCTACGGCAAGATCATTCTCATGACCGATGCCGACGTCGACGGATCGCACATTCGCACCTTGCTCCTCACCTTCTTCTTCCGCCACATGACGGAGCTGATCAAGCGCGACAACGTGTACATCGCGCAACCGCCGCTCTACAAGATCAAAAAGGGACGATTCGAGCAATACATCAAGGACGATCGCGAGTTTGTGAAGGTGATGGTCAACCGTGCCTCCGAAGGCATGATCGTGCGCCACGGCGAGAGCGCCAGCCGCATTGAAGGCTCCGACCTGACGCGCTTCATGGGCTTCCTCAACGAGTATCTTGGATTCGTCGAAAAGGTCGACAAGCGCATCCGCAACGAGAAACTCACTGAGCTGCTGGCGCGCGCTGAACTCACGCACCGCTCCGATTTCACTTCAAAGCAGGAGAGCGAGGTCCCGCCCAAGCTCGTCGAACTGCACGCGAATCTGCCCGAACTGTCCGATGAGTTCCAGTTCAAGCTGAATGAGCCGCTCGAGGACGAAGAGCACCACACCTGGTCCATCTGCTTTACCGATTCGCAGGGCGCGCATCGCTGCATTGACTGGAATCTCGCTTCCAGCCCCGAGTTCCGCCAGATGATGGCCAAGTACTCCCAGATCAAGGAGTACCTGGAGCCGCCCTTCCTGATCGAATTTGCGCCCAAAGGCGCAGCTGCGACTGAAGCGAACCCCGAAGCTGAGGGAGAAGAACCCGATGCCGAGGGAGCCCCATCGCCCGGCAGCGCAGAAGTCCGCGCAGAGGCCAAAGCCACAGCCCGAGGCGCCCGTGCATTGCGCGAACCGGTCGAGAAACAGACCGCGCGCGAGCTTTTCGCCTACATTGTCGAGCAGGGTAAGAAGGATTACCAGGTCCAGCGTTACAAGGGACTGGGCGAAATGACCGCGACGCAGCTTTGGGAGACCACGATGGATCCCGAACACCGCACGCTTCTCTCCGTCAAGCTCGAAGACATTGCCGAAACGGAGGCGATCTTCACCACCCTGATGGGCGAGGACGTCGAGGCGCGCAGGAAATTCATCGAAGACAACGCACTGGATGTGAAGAACCTCGACATCTAAGCGGGCCTGCAACAATTAAATTATTGCAGCGTTGCTCTCGGTGAAGGTCGGCTTTGCGGGTAATCCCTGCATGCCGCTTTTCGTCCATCTAACAGTGGAAACCCTGAGAGTTCTCTATCGCTGCCCCTGCTGCGGCAACAGGACGCTGGAGGCGCCTGCCGCCATGGCGCTGTGCCCGGTCTGCTGGTGGGAGGACGACGGCCAGGAAGATGCTGACGCCGCCGAAGTGCGTCACACCGTAAATGGGGACCTGAGTCTGCAGGAGGCTCGCGAGTACTACACCTGTGCGGCGCATCCCACCCGCGCTTCCTCCCCTACGTAAGGAAACCGGACGTCACCGAGCAGTAACGTGACTTCCGCGGTGCTGCGCTTCTGAAACCGGCCTGCCCGGTTTGACCCTGCCCGCAATCCCTCTTACCATGAGATGAGGATTTTCCCCAGCCAGACGGTGCGGTGTGCTTCATACGCCAGCCCGCTTTGGCAGCTAGTTTGGCGTCTGACGCGCCCGGAAGGCAAAACGTTGAGTTCTACCGACACCCTCGAAAACAATCCCCAACCTGAAACGGCCGAGGAAGCGAACGCGCACGCTGGCCACGACCACGAAGCATGACCACGAGCACGACCATGAGCACCAGCATGGGCCCGTTCTCAATCCGGAGTGCACCCGCGAACTGGTGCTCGACATTCCTGCCGAAGAGGTTTCGAAGGCCTTCCGCACCGTAGTCCGGAACTACCGCAAATACGCCAAGATTCCCGGCTTCCGCGCCGGCAAGGTGCCGGAATCGGTGATCCGGCGCCGTTTGCCGACCGAGATTCGCAAGGAAGTGATCGACAGCCTGCTTGCCGGAGCGGTTCAACAAGGCGGTGCCGAGCTGGGCGTCAAGCCGGTGGGCCAGCCGCAGGTGACCGAGCTGACCGTGGAAGACGGCGCGCCGCTGCATGTGAAGGCGGTCTTCGAGTTCATTCCCGATTTCTCGATCGAGGGCTACAAGGACGTGACGGTCGAGAAGCCTTCGGTCGAAGTGACGGAAGAGGAGTTCCAGCACGAGACTGGAGCAGCTGCGCGAGTCGCGCGCCACGATTGAGCCGGTGGAGGAAGACCGCGCGCTGGTGGACGGCGACTGGGCGCAGATCACCTACAAGGGCCAGATTGAGGGCGAGCGCCGAGCGGCCCCGATCGCGGGCGAAGACACGCTGGTCGAGATTGGCGGCAAGGATACGGTGGAGGCTTTCACCGCGTCTCTGCGCGGCGCCAAGCCCGGCCAGGAGCTGAAGGCCGAGGTCATCTATCCGGCGGATTATGCCGAGCGCCAAGCTGGCCGGCAAGACCGTGGCCTACGACGTGGAAGTGAAGGCCATCAAGAAGCGCACGCTGCCGGAGCTGAACGACGATTTTGCCAAGGAGACTGGGCAACTACGAGAGCTTTGCCGACCTGGAAGACGCGGGTGCGCGAGCACCTGGCCAACCGCAAGCGGCGCAGCGTGGAAGGCGAGACCAAGGACCGGCTGTTTGCCGCGCTGACTGAGCGGTATCCGTTCCCGGTTCCCGAGTCGCTGGTGCAGGAGCAGATCGATGCGCGCCTGGAGCGCGGATTGCGCGCGCTGGCGGCGCAGGGCATGGACACCGAGCAGATGCGCAAGCTGGACTTTGCGCGGCTGCGCGCCGCGCAGCGCGATAGCGCGTCGGCCGAGGTGAAGACATCTATTCTGCTGGATCGTATTGCCGCATGAGGAAAACATTACGGTCAGCGACGAGGAAATGGACCACGAATTGCAACTGGCTGCACTTGCAGTCCCGCGAGCCGGTCGATGCCCTGAAAGTGCGATTGACGGAGGACGGCGGGCTGGCTAGAATCCGGGAACAATTGAAGCGCGAAAAAACTGCGAGTCTGCTGTACGAACGGCTGCCCGCAGTAAGGCGGTAAGAATCGCCGCAGAGCCCGTGCAGCTGGCAGGATGTCGGAGACGCGCGGTCGAGCAACGAAACGGGGCGGACAGGGTCCCCAGACGGAAGAGCGAGAAGAACACTCAATGGCATTGGTTCCCATGGTGGTTGAGCAGACGAGCCGGGGCGAGCGCGCCTACGACATTTACTCCCGTCTGCTTCGCGACAACATTATCTTTCTTGGCACGCCGATCGACGACCAGATTGCCAACCTGATCGTGGCGCAGATGCTGTTTCTTGCAGGGCGAGGACCCGGAGAAGGACATTTCGCTTTACATCAATTCGCCGGGCGGCTCGATCACCGCGGGCCTGGCCATTTACGACACCATGCAGTTCATCAAGAACAACGTGGTGACGTATTGCATCGGCCAGGCGGCCAGCATGGGCGCGTTTCTGCTGCTGGCCGGCACCAAGGGCAAGCGGTTTGCGCTGCCCAACTCGCGCATTCTCATCCATCAGCCGTCGATGGGCGGGTTGAGCGGGCAGGCGACGGACATCGACATTCATGCGCGCGAGATTCTGCGCATTCGCGAGATTACCAACACGCTGATGGCCAAGCACACCGGCCAGCCGCTCGACCGGATCGAGCGCGACGTGGAGCGGGACTTCATCATGAACTCGCAGCAGGCCAAGGAATACGGCATCGTCGACGAAATTATCGACCGGCCCCGCACGTAGTGACCAGCCCGCATTTTGCGGAACCTAACAGGATCTAAAAGGGAGCAGGAAACATGAAAACGCGCACGGGACCTGAAGAAGCACTGCGCTGCTCGTTCTGCCACAAGTCGCAGGACGCCGTTGCCAAGCTGATCTCGTCGCCCAGCGACTATCCTCGCGCCTACATCTGCGATGAGTGCGTCGCCGTCTGCAACTCGATTCTCGAAGACGATCGCGGCGAGGCGCACCCCGCCACCGCCGCCGGCCACCTGCCCAAGCCGCAGGAAGTGAAGAGCTTCCTCGACGACTACGTGATCGGCCAGGACCAGACCAAGAAGAAGCTGGCCGTCGCCGTCTACAACCACTACAAGCGCATCCAGATGAACCGCATGCGCAACAACGAAGTGGAGCTGGCCAAGTCGCAACATCCTGCTCATCGGGCCCACCGGCTCGGGCAAGACGCTGCTGGCGCACACGCTGGCCAAGATGCTCGACGTGCCCTTCGCGATTGTGGACGCGACCACGCTGACCGAGGCCGGCTACGTGGGCGAGGACGTCGAGAACATCATCCTCAAGCTGCTGCAGGCCGCCGACGGCGACGTGACGCGCGCGCAGCAGGGCATCATCTACATCGACGAGATCGACAAGATCGGCCGCAAGGACGAGAACCCCTCCATCACCCGCGATGTTTCCGGCGAAGGCGTGCAGCAGGCGCTGCTGAAGATTCTCGAAGGCACCGTGGCCAACGTGCCGCCGCAGGGCGGGCGCAAGCATCCGCACCAGGAGTTCACCGCGGTCGACACCACCAACATCCTGTTCATCTGCGGCGGAGCGTTTGTGGGCCTGGAGCGCGTGGTTGGCCGGCGCGTGGGCAAGAAGGCGCTGGGCTTCAAGGCCGCCGACGCCGAGGCCGATGCCGCCACCATCCGCTCGCATCGCGACACCGAGCTGCTGCGCAGGACCGAGCCGCAGGATCTGATCAAGTACGGGCTGATTCCGGAGTTTGTCGGCCGCCTGCCGGTGATGGGCATTCTCGACGAGCTGGACGAGGCGGCGCTGATCGAGATTCTGACCAAGCCGCGCAACGCCATCCTCAAGCAGTATCAGCGGCTGTTCGAGTACGAGAATGTGCGCCTGCACTTTACGCAGGAAGCCACCTGCGCCGTGGCCCGCGAGGCGCTGGCCCGCAAGGTGGGCGCGCGCGGATTGCGCATGATTCTCGAAGAGCTGATGCTCGACCTGATGTATCACCTGCCCAGCAACAAGCGCGTGCGCGATCTGGAAATCACGCGCGAGATGGTGGAGCGCCGCGATCTGTCGCTGTGCCTGCTTGAAAAAGCGGGCTGATCTTTCAACCCAGAATTCGAAAAACTCCGGGTGTCCCAAAAGCCCCACTCATGACGCAGCTTCAACGCGTCATGAGTGGGAAAGCACAACACCCCTCCTTGTTTCCCCACATCTTTGCCGAGCGTTTTTTGCCGGCGACTCCGCACGCTCGTGAAGCAGAAAAGGTAAGTCTCCACACTGCCTTAGAGTTTCCCTGCCCTTTGGTTACACCCTCGATTCCCGAATTTCGCGGTACAATCCGAACATGCGCCGCGCAAACTTCCCTGCAGCCGAAGGCGCTGTAGCGCGTCCAATCCTAAAGGTGTCCTTATGACCGCGTCTCGCGAAAAGACCGAGCCCCGCAAGCTGCCCATGATGCCCATCCGGGACATGGTGATCTTCCCCTACATGATGACGCCGTTCGTGGTGGGCCGCGAGTCGAGCGTGCGCGCGCTTGAAGAAGCGCTCACCGGCGACCGCAAGATCTTTCTGGCCACGCAGCACGACGCCTCCATTGACGAGCCCAAGGCCAAGGAGATTTACCAGGTCGGCTCGATCTGCAACATCGTGCAGAGCGTCAAGATGCCCGACGGCAATATCAAGGTGCTGGTGGAGGGCGTGGAGCGCGCCAAGTCAGTCGAGGTGAACGACCGCGACGGCTTTTTTGTGGCCACGGTGCGCACCGGCAAGACCGACTTCGAGATGACTCCGGCGGTCGAGCAGCTGATGCAGCGCGTCACCGACTCTGTTCGAGCAGTACGTCAAGCTGCAGCAGTCGCTGAACTACGAGACCATCATCGCCACCGTGCGCATGGACGAGCCGGCAAAGCTCTCCGACACCATCGCCGCCAATCTGCAACTCGGCATCGAGGAGAAGCAGGAGCTGCTGGGCATCTTCGATCCGGCGGCGCGGCTGGCGCGCATTGCCGACGTGCTCGATGTCGAGATCGAGAAGCTCGACCTCGACCGCAACATCCAGTCGCGCGTGAAGCGGCAGATGGAGCGCGCGCAAAAAGAGTATTACCTCAACGAGAAGATCAAGGCCATCCAGAAGGAACTGGGCCGCGGCGAAAAGAGCGAGTTCGACGAGCTGCGCAAGAAGATTGAAGCGGCGGGCATGCCCAAGGAAGTGCTCGACAAGGCCATCCAGGAGCTGAAGAAGCTGGAAGCCATGCCGCCCATGTCGGCCGAGTCGACCGTGAGCCGCAACTACATTGACTGGCTGCTGGCCGTGCCGTGGAAGAAGCGGTCGAAGGAAACGCGCTCCATCGACTACGCGGAGAAGGTGCTGAACACCGATCACTACGGCCTGGAAAAGATCAAGGAGCGCATTCTCGAATTTCTCGCCGTGCGCCAGCTGGTCAAGAATCCCAAGGGCTCGATCCTCTGTTTCGCCGGACCTCCGGGAGTGGGCAAGACTTCGCTGGGCATGTCGATCGCCAAGGCCACGGGGCGCAAGTTCGTGCGGCTTTCGCTGGGCGGCGTGCGCGACGAGGCCGAGATTCGCGGCCATCGCCGCACCTACATCGGCGCGCTGCCGGGGCAGATCATCCAGCACATGAAGCGCGCGGGCACCAAGAATCCTGTCTTCCTGCTCGATGAAGTGGACAAGATGGCGTCGGACTTCCGCGGCGATCCGGCCTCGGCGCTGCTCGAAGTGCTCGACCCGGAGCAGAACACGACCTTCCAGGATCACTACCTCGACGTGGATTACGACCTGTCGCAGGTGCTGTTCGTGGCCACGGCCAACGTGATGCACACCATTCCGGCGGCGCTGCAGGACCGCATGGAAGTGCTGCGCCTGCAGGGCTACACGGAGCAGGAAAAGCTCGAAATTGCGCGCCAATACCTGGTGAAGAAGCAGCGCGAGCAGACCGGGCTGAGCGAGAAGAACATCTCGTTCAGCGACGACGCGATTCTGGAGATCATCCGCTACTACACGCGCGAGGCCGGCGTGCGCAATCTGGAGCGCGAGATCGGCAATGTGTGCCGCAAGGTGGCGCGCCGGGTGGTGAAGAAGGGCGCAAAGCACAAGGAAGAGATCACCGCCGCAAACATCAACGAGTTCCTGGGCGTGGCGCGGTTCCGCGACTCCGAGGTGCACGAGAAGAGCGAAGTCGGCCTGGTGACGGGCCTGGCGTGGACTGAAGTGGGCGGCAGCATTCTCACCACCGAAGTGCAGGTGCTCGACGGCAAGGGCAAGCTCACCATCACCGGCCAGCTCGGCGACGTGATGCAGGAGTCGGCGCAGGCCGCGCTGAGCTACATTCGCGGCAGGGCGCAGGCGCTGGGGCTGAGCCGCGAGTTCTATCGCAACGTCGACCTGCACCTGCATGTGCCCGAGGGCGCGATTCCCAAGGACGGCCCCTCGGCCGGCATCACCATGGCGACGGCGCTGGCCAGCGCGCTGGCCAAGATTCCGGTGCGGCGCGACATCGCCATGACCGGCGAGATCACGCTGCGCGGCAAGGTGCTGGCCATCGGCGGATTGAAAGAGAAGCTGCTGGCGGCGCTGCGCGCCGGCATCTTCGAGGTGATTCTGCCGCGCGCCAACGAGAAGGATATTGCCGAGCTGCCGGACAACATCAAGAAGTCGATGAAGCTGCACTTTGTGGACTCAATGGACGAGGTGCTGGCGCTGGCGCTGGAAAGCCCGCTGCCCACCGCTCGTTCCGGCGAGACCGACGTGCTGGCTGCGGTGCCGCCGGCAACAGAATCCGCAAGCGGTCAGGTGGCGCGGCAGTAGAGTGCATCCACTGCTCGAACGACCATGCGCTACACCACTCAGTTTTTGCTTTCGGCGATGGCGGCGGAGCAGTTTCCTGCTCCGGATGTGCCGGAGATCGCTTTTCTGGGCCGGTCGAACGTGGGCAAATCGAGCCTGCTGAATGCGCTTGTCGGCGAGAAAGCAGCCAAGGTTTCGTCAACGCCGGGACGCACGCGGGCCATCAACTTTTTTGCTCTGCTCGATCCGAGCCAGCGGCGCAAGCTGGTCTTTGCCGATCTGCCCGGCTACGGCTACGCCAAAATTTCAAAATCGATCTCGGCGGGTTGGCCGGCATTTATCGAGCCTTACCTGTCGGATCGCCCAACGCTCAAGCTGTGCGTCTGCCTGGTGGACTCAAACGTGCCGCCACAGCAGAGCGATCGGCAGTTGATCGATTGGCTGCGCGCGGCGGGGCGCGATTTTGCCGTGGTGGCGACGAAGATTGACCGGCTCAGCGGCAATGAGCGCACGCGCAATCTGCTGGCGCTGAAAAAGGGTCTGGAACTGGATGAGGTCCTGCCCGTTTCGGCCAAGACGGGGAGCGGCGTGAAGGAACTATGGACCAGGATCGAAGCCGCGGGCGGGGAGCTCTAGGAGCGGGTCTCCACAATTCGATTCTTGCGCGAAGACTCAATTCAACTTCCAGGCGAAGAAAAAGAGAATCAACTGTGTGGCATGTATCTAATTTATTTTCTTATACTTAATCGACTACGCGGCGAAGGATTGGCGAAGCTGAACTGTGTCTTTTTTCCCGGCGCTGACCTAGCTGATTGAATGCCTGCGATGCGAGATTCGTCCGGATTTCCGTTTCTATCTCCAGTGTGCGCCGAGCGGAGAAATAATATGCAAAGTTCTTTTCGCAATCGCACCAAGAGACAGCAAATGTGGGACCGGATAGTTGCTGGATACGGCATTATGCTCCCACCCTGGCCGAGCCGGGCGATATACGAATCTATTACCGTTGCATAGGGTTCCTCCGACCGCGGGATGATCATTCTCAGAAGTAACTCCGAGTGGGCCGCTACTCGGGAACTTTGGAATCCCCTGAGATGGGTGGCCTTAGAGTGCACGTCTCAACGAACTCGATGTGCTGCACACTTTGGGTAATGTCCAGCGAATAGTAACCGGACGAGTAGGGGCCGGTCGGCGAAAGGAAGATTGGACCTTTTGAACGAACTCGACAGCCTCTGAGGACCTCTATCGGCTTCCAATCTTCTCCTGCGGGCACAAGTTGGATCGAGACTTGTCCGAATTGCGCCCGATCCAGTTTCAGTTCAAACCATTTACGGATGCCATCGTGATAAACGAGTTGACCGCTCAATGTCTGGACCTGAGATGGAATTTCGGGTTCTTTTACGGTGGATTGCGACCCTTGCTGTCCGAGCGCGATTCCGACTGTGAATGAACCGAGGAAGAGCGGCATAAGACAGGCTTTGGAGATGTTCATCGCGGGGTTCCTTCCGAATTCCGCAGATTATGTCGACTTTTCTGCAGCCTTAGACTCGTGTACGCGGAGATTATGAGCGTGTCACCGCCCACACTTCCCCTACTCAATTTGCAGCAGTCAAAATGGCCATCGGGGCGAAGAAATGAGAGAGGGAAGGATTGGCCACAACCCGACCGCGACCCAGACTATCAAATACCGAGCAGCAGAATCGCCCAGCCATCCACAAGTTTTCTGTGCAATGCTAAAATCCTCCATCGCGAGGGAGGTTCAGCATGGAAGCATCAGCGCGTCGATGGGCAACGTTCGTGGCGCTCGGGCTCTTGTTTACGCTGCCCCAGGCCGCAAGCGCAGCTGGACGGTGCGATCTTTTGACCGTGGAAGAGATCACCCAGGTGCTCGGTAACCCGGTATCACCCATGCCGGTCGGCACCACCGGCTGCATGTGGAAGGGCAGCCCGCAGTATGTGAGCATCGTTCAGCGGCCTGCCTCGGCTTGGGGGCGAATCACGATGCCCGTTCAGGGCATGACCAAGACGGATGTCAGCGGAATTGGTGACGCGGCGTCGCTCTCGGGGATGCAGAATACCTGGACACTGTCAGTGAAGCAGGGAAACAATGTCATCGTTTTGACGGTTTACGGTGCAAAAAGTCCGGATCAACAGCGTTCGTCGGAAGAGTCGCTCGCGCGGCTTGCTCTCAAGCATCTTTAATCACGCGCTTGCAATGCCCCGTCGGCCCATAGAAAAGCGAAGTAATCAAATACGTGAGCGCAGTGTTGTCGAAGAGGTAATTGACGGGTTGGCCACGACTCAGAACCCAGAAGACGTGCGGGAGTATTATCATTCCGACATAATTGTCGGGAAGAATTGAAATGACTGCCAGCATGGACAAGCTGCTTTATCTAGTGCTCATTCTCTGCGCGACGTGCGCCCACGCGACCGCGTTGGTCCAGCAAAGATGGGTTTCCGTAAGCCGCTCCCTTTCCGGTCAAGTGGTCGTCCTTGGAACAGATGAGCCAGCGAGCGGCGTGACGGTAGAACTCTGCAGTCCCGGCTGGAAGAATGTCATCGGTTCCACGAAGACGGATAACAAGGGACGCTTCTCGCTTGAACAGGTCGCGAAATCAAAACTGTTCTACCTGCGTGTGTCAGCACCGGGAATGGACATTTATCAACTCCGAGTTCACATCGATAAACACGCTGGACAAGAGTTGAACATCCACCTCAGCGTGGCGACATAGCTGCTTTTTTTTGTTCAGGGGCGTGTCACCGCCCAACCGGACCTAAGCTGTCCATCAGGAAACTGCCGACATAAACCAAGGATGCATTGGCTGTGATGGGAAGAACAGCCGCAGATCCTTCCGCTTCGCGTCAGGATGACAGCGTGTGAGGGAGTTCGAACGGAGTGTGTCTCCGCCGATCCGGAAATAGCGGGAAGCGTATACGGAAATAAGCTTCACGATTTCGCAGTGGCCTGCACGAACAGCTCAACCATCCTGCTATTCAGCGGGCAGAAGGATGGCAGACTTCATCTGTCTTCCTTCGATGTGCGTGCCGCCGTATCTGGCGGTCCTGCCGAACGCGGCATCCTGATGGCTGATCTTCTGGGGCGCGGCGGGGATGACATTATTGTCAGCAACGGCTCTGCAGGTACAGTCACGATTCTGTTCTTCAAATAGCTATCGGAGTGTTGCCGATACGGTCACCCCAACCCCTGGCTTCCAGGAGGTTGACCCTCATTCCGGAAATTGACTACTCGGTGATTAACACGTGCGGTGACGTGTTGCCGAAGTTATTCCTGACGAATTGCCCACAATCCGGCCAGAACTCGGAGTAGACTGCTCCGGTACGCGCTCACTCTCGAACGAGGACCGTTTGTAAGCAACTTTTGCAGCGAGACCCAGGTTTCGAACCTTGGCTCCGCCACGCGCGAGCCAACACATCTCTCCCCGGATGGTAACCCACATGAACTCTCGAAGAACCTCTCTTCTTATCTGCGTGGTGCTCGTTTGTCTGGTGGCTTTGTCTCGGGTAGCGCAGGGACAGATAACCGGCGTTTGGTTAGAGAGCCCAAAACCAGGTCAGAACCCGAACCAGGTCCAGGTGAATGCAATTGCGTACGGCCCCAGCGCCGTTACCGGTTGGATTATCTACCTCGACGATCGCATCGTGTATCAGACAAATGACATTACCAGCACAATCTCGCAAAAAATCAATCTGACGAATGGCCAGCACCTTCTTTACGCGCGCGCGTGGGACGGCCAGGGCGACTACAACACGTCCGGCACGTTGCTGCTCCAGGTCGGGCCGCCGCTTCAGAGCAGTACCGTCCTGCCCACTCCCCCCGACAACGCTGAGGTGTTGAAGCAGCTGCAGAACAACACCGCCGACTGGACAACCTGCAGCGTCTGTGCGCATGGCACGAACAACAGCGCCAACTACTGGATGGCGCCGTTTCAAAACCAGCCTTCGAGGAGCGGAAGCAGCCTTGAGATGTACGTCGACGGGTTGCCCTGGACCAACGTGCTGTTTATCGATACGATGCTCGGCACCAGTTCCAATTCCCACTTTTTGTGGGACTTCTGGGTCTACCACGACTCCACCTCCGCAGCCTTCTGGTCCTCGGAGTTCGATCTCTGGCAGGTGCTTGGCGGCCGAGAGTTCATGATCGGCAGCCAGTGCGACTTTGGCGACGGCTACTGGTCTACCTGGGATAGTGCGGGCAATCGTTGGATTCTCAATGGAATCGCTTGTCCGGCCTGGGCGCCGAATACCTGGCACCACATCCAGTGGTACGAAGAGCGCATCAGCCCCACGCAGTATCGCTACGACACGCTGGTCGTCGATGGTCACCCCTACGGACTCAACCAGACCTGGACGATCAACTATACCTCCTGGCCGGATATGGTCGGCATCCAGTACCAACTGGACCAGAACTCCACCGGCGCTCCAATTCATGAATGGGTCGATAACGTAAATCTGACAATGTGGTAGAGGGGAGGATTGTTCGGCCTTCGAGACCTGGGAGCGGGCAACTGGCTTCCCAGTCGGCTTCAGGGACTTCTGTGCGGGCCGTTCTGCCCATCCCGCCGCAGTCAATTTTTCGCCAGAATTCGGAGTTGATGGCAAGGTCCGAAGTTTCTGCAAAGGAGTTTTTGGGCAAAGTCCTTGAGGGAATGCTTCACCCATTGCCTCACCAGGAGAATGCTCTAGCTCTTGCGCGAGTTGCACTCCGTACATGCCGTCAAAAGATTCTCAAAGCTGTTATCCCCGCCTTCCGCAATCGGCTTCACACGATCCAGCGTGGCGGTGAAGCGCGTGAGTTGTTTGGCGCAGGAGTAGCACCGGTAGCTGTCGCGCTCGAATACCCGCATGCGATGGTCGTGGGTGATCGCATCCTCGGGCTCTGACGCGGGGAACATGAGCGCCGGCTCCGAGGCCGTTCGTTCGGCGCGGAACTTGCGGCAAGCGTCGATCTCGTCGGGGATGAGCACCCGGTACTGCGTACCCTGGCGATTCGGTTCGCCCTCCTTCTTGATCGCGCCCAGGCTCTCAAGGGCACGCAGCGTCTCCTGCACCTTGCCCAGCGAAATGGTGTTCTCTTCGGCTTGTGAATAGGATGACCGGACAACCGCGCGTTGCAGCGATCGCGTGCTGACACGGATCAACGGATTGCCGTTCTTGGCGATGGAGTGGCGGAAGAGAAACCAGTAGAATGCCGCATCGTACGGAGTGAGCAGCGGCTGCAGATCGTCAACGATCTCCTGAACGATGGTTGGCAACTCCAGCGCAGAGAAGCCGCCATCGCCGGACGAGTGCAACTCGGATTCAGCTTCGAGTTCGGTCAGAAGCTGACGTATGTTCTCGATGCGCGGATTCATTCGACAGCATTCTACTGCTCCCGCCTGCAATGCTGCATGCTTTTGAAAATCTATGGATGCGAACCCGCAGTCGGCGGAGCGATTTTCCGATCTCTGAGCCAGGACCGGATGCTCACCGCGTATGCCACGATGCAGAACAGATTCGCCGGGATGAATCCCAGCTGCGAGGTTCTCAATCCGATCATGCAGATAAGCGCGCTGTTGATGCATGCGACGACAAGGCCGGTCCAAAGCTTTCGTCCGACCAGAATTGTAGAAATAATAGTTAGGAAGCAGGACAAATAATCCAGACGGAACACAGTAAGGTCCACTCCTATAAGCCGATCCAGCGAGTAAACAGATTCAGCGACCAGTTTAGAGCAGAGGCATCTGAATTTCGGTGACGGATGGCACTCGTATTATTACTTTGGAGTTTGTACGTTCCCTCGAGCGCCCCATTATCCTATTTGCATGTCCGCACCTGATCCATCTCAAAAGGGAATGGAGCCGAACCGGCGGTCCACGTCCCCGGCGATGCAGAAAGTTCTCGAAGATCTCTCCCGCCTTGAGCCGATTTTTCATCGACCCGAGCTTGGAACGGCGCGGGCAGACTTTGAACGCATGACAACGGAAGACTTCTGGGAGACGGGCGCTTCGGGCCGGTGCTATTCGCGAAAGACTGTGCTGGATGAATTGGAGAAGCGATCGTCCACTCCGCACCAGGATGACTGGGAGGCGAGCGACTTCCGCTGCCAACGGCTGGCAGAAGATCTCTATCTGCTGACCTATTCGCTGGTGCAGAACCACTCACGCCATACCCGGCGGTCAACGATATGGAGGGAAACATCGGACGGCTGGAAGATCGTTTACCATCACGGAACGATCGTGCAAGACGGCTGACGAATGCTTAGCGCAGCACAACTGCGACCGCAAAGCCATCGTATCCCTTGGACCCGACTGTCTGGAGGACCGTTGCGCTCAGTCGTGGTTCTGCGGCTACCAGTTCGGTAAAGCGGCGCACGCCCTGGATGTCGGGATCGGCATTGTCAGCCTGAATGACCTTGCCATCACGGACTACGTTGTCGGCTACGATCACGGTTCCGGGCCGCGACAACTTGAGGGACCAGTCGAGATATTCGGGATAGCCTGACTTGTCGGCATCGATAAAAATCAGGTCGAAGGGCGCGGCATCGCCTGCGTCGAGGTCTGCGAGGCTTTCGCTGGCCCGGCCCACGCGCAAATCCACCTTGTCGAGCAACCCTACATTGCGCAGATTGGCCCGAGCTACTTCGGCGTGATGCGCGTTCAGTTCGAGAGAGACGATCTGGCCGCCCTCCGGCAGTGCGCGCGCCAGCCAGATCGTGCTGTAGCCGCCCAGGGTTCCAATCTCAAGAACACGGCGCGCGCCCGACATGCGCACCAGCAGTTCGAGAAATCTGCCTAAAAACCAAGTCACGTCGATGGTGGGCAAGCCCGCTTTCTCATTGGCTTTGAGAGCGGCGTCGAGGGCTGGATCGATGGGAGCGAGCTGATCGCCGAAGTAGCGGTCTACCTCGGCCCAGATTTCTTGCATGTTTTGCACCTCAGGGGAAGGCTACTTGTCCCGCGCCACCACAAAATCCGGCACCCACAGCAGGGCGCGCTTGAAGTCGGAGTCGGGCAGCGGGGCCAGCGCCTGGCGGGATTGCTCCGCGTAGCGGTCGGCCAGCGGTCATGGCGTACTCCACCGATCCGTTGCGGATCCAGGATCTCCTGAATCTGCTGGCGGCTCACGTTCTCAAAGCTGCGGTCGTCGAGCACCCGCTGAATGGTTTGCCGGTCGGTGGCGGTGCCGTGGTCAAAGGAGTGAATCACGGCCAGCGTCGCCTTGCCTTCGCGCAGGTCGCTGGCCACCGGCTTGCCCAGCACCTCTTCGGTCGCGGTCAGGTCGAGCACGTCGTCGACAATCTGAAAAGCCAGGCCCACGGCGCGGCCATAGGCGGCCAGATTCGCTTCCTCGGCCTCAGTTGCTCCCGCCAGCACCGCGCCCAGCCGCATCGAAACCGAGAACAGGCAGGCGGTCTTGCGGAAGATCAGGTCGTAGTACTCGGCCTCGGAGACGGCCTTGCCCAGCTTTTGAATCTGCAGCAGCTCGCCCTCGACCATCTGCTGCGTCAGGCCGATGAGCAGTTCAAGCACGCGCAGGTTTTTCTCTTCGAGCGCCACGCTGAAAGGCCTGCATGTAGAGCCAGTCGCCGGCCAGCACGCATTTCTCGTTGCCCCAGGTGGTATTGGCCGAGGGCCGCCCGCGCCGCGTGTCGGCGCCGTCGATGATGTCGTCGTGAACCAGCGTCGCGGTGTGCACCATCTCCACCACCGCGCCCAGCCGGATGGCTCCCATGTCCCGAGTAGCCCAGCATGTGCGCGGCCAGCAGCAGCAGCGAGGGCCGAATGCGCTTGCCGCCGCCCTCGCGCAGGTACTCGGCAATCTCCGTGATGGTGCTGACGCTGGAGGCGGCGTCGCGGCCCAACTCCTGCTCGATCGCCACGAGATCGTCCCGCAGCAGATCGAAGACTTCTCTCGCCGTCGCTATCGCCAGTGTGCTCAATGCTCTCCGATTCTCGCTCTTCTTGAGTTCCGATGCGGACTTGCTCGCCGAGCGCCTATGTTGGATGCGCCGGTTTCCGCCAGCAGCCTCTTAATTCGTGCGGTAGTTCGTAAACTGCAACTCCACGCCCAGATCCTTGCCCCGCAGCGGCGCGATGATGGCCTGCAGCTCGTCGCGGTCCTTGCTCGATATTCTCACCGTATCGCCCTGGATGCTGGCCTGCGCCTTCTTTTTCGAGTCCTTGACCAGGCGAACAATCTCCTTGGCCTTTTCGGTGGGGATGCCCTGTTGCAAGGATATCTTCTGGCGCACGCTCTGGCCGGCTGCAGGCTCCATCTTGCCATAGGTCAGGTTCTTGAGCGAGACGCCGCGCTTCACCAGCTTCTGACCCAGGATCTCCTTCACCGCCTCCAGCTTGTATTCATTGGCCGAGGCCAGTTGAATTTCCTTGTCGCCCTCGACGAGCGTGATCTCGGAGTGGGAATCCTTCAGGTCGAAGCGCTGGCGAATCTCCTTGAGCGCCTGATCGATGGCGTTGCGGACCTCCTGGATCTCCACCTTGCTGACGATGTCGAATGAATTGTCCTGCGCCATGCTTCCCTCGATTTGTCTGGTTGGCGCTAGCTCTCGCGCCGGGCGGTGCAACTCTATCAGTTTCCCACGTCGGGGGGAAGGTGAAACAGCCGGGCGAAGTTTTTCGTGGTGGCGGAGGCGATTTCCTGCGGTTCGACGCCCCTCACTTCCGCCAGCACTGAGGCCGTCCGGGCAACCCAGGCCGGCTCGTTGCGCTTGCCGCGATCGGGGGCGGGAGCGAGCCACGGCGCGTCGGTCTCCACCAGCACGCCGTCCAGCGGCATGCGCGCGGCCACATCGCGCAGCGGCTGCGCCTTGGGATAGGTGAGATTGCCGGCAAAGGAGACCAGAAAGCCCAGGTCGAGCGAGCGGCGCGCCTGCTCCCACTCGCCGCCAAAACAGTGCATGATGCCGCCCAGGCCGGTGTGCCGCCAATAGGTGTCGAGGATCAGGAACAGATGATCCCAGGCATCGTGCAGCCCATCCTTGGGGCGGCAATGGATCAGGATGGGGCGCTTGCGGGCGGCGGCAATTTCAAGTTGTCGAATCAGCCCCGCTCGCTGCACTTCGTGCGGCGCGCCCTCGTGGTAGTAGTCGAGGCCGATCTCGCCGCAGGCGATCACCTCCGGCTCGGCGAGCAGGCTGTCGAGCTTGGCGAGGGCTGCGTCATCGGCTTCAGGCGTGTTGTGCGGATAGATGCCGGCGCTGGCAAAGAGGCGGGGCATACCGGGCTTGTCCGTTGAACTGGCGGCAGATGTCGAGCGCCTGGTGCATCTGCGATGGGCCCTCGCCGATGCCGATGGCCAGCACGGCGCCCACGCCGGCCTCCTGCGCGCGCATGAGCATCGCCTCGCGGTCATCGGCGTAGCGCTCGCTGTCGAGATGGGCGTGGGAATCGATCAGCAATTTAGCTCCTTTATCTATGGAGACAGGGTCTCAAAACAGGGTCTCAGGGATGGAGGACCTTCAGGCCAAGTTCGCGCTCGAAAGGCTCAAAATCGGCATCGCAGTGCAACAGACGATGGTTTTGTTCGATACAAAAGGTGGCCAGAAGGCAATCCAGCGTACCGCCGGCAGTTATGCCAATGGCACGCAGAGCACGGTAGTTCCGCGCCGATTGGATCGCGAGCGCAGATGTCATGGTCTGAAAAACGGGCATGACCTCAAAATATCTCTGCGCCGCGCGAAAGCGATTCTCAAAACGGATGCCTTGCAGCACTTCAGCGAGCGTAAGGCTCGTCAAACCGATCAGCTCTCTTTGGCCAGGACCGAGCAGCCATCCTGTTTCGAGAGTGAGGCGCCGGTTCAGGAAGTCAATCCAGACGGACGAATCGACGATCACCATTCTTGCGCCTTAATCAGGAAAGAATATCGGTCATGCGGCGGTTCTGCGCCGGTTTTTGGTTTCGGATTTCCAATTGCGATCCCAATCGACGTGCTTGCTGCGGCGCATTTGCTTGAGATCGCCTTCCCAACCGAGCCCCCAAAGCTTCTGGATGGCCTCGCCCTGCTTATGGAGTTGCACGGCAATCTGCATGGCGGCCTCGACGGCGGCCTTCTTGGTGGTGGCGCCGGTGGCCTTCATGGCCTGCTTCATGAGCTTATCGTCGATTTCGATGTTGGTGCGCATCGCGGTTTCCCCGATGTGTAAGGATAGCACGATCTATGTGTATGCCGGCCGACGCGGCAGAGCTACTTCCGCCGTGCGCCGAGTGGAACCTTTTCAAGGAAACCCGCGTGGATGATCGTCGCTCTACACGGGGTGCTGCAGGCAAATGTGATACCCGTCCGGATCCTTCAAATGCAATTGCTTGAACCCGTACCGGGCCACGGATGGTGGTTTGACCTTGATTCCGTTGGCAAGCAAATGTTGATAGGCAATATCCAAATCTGCGCAGCCAAAGTAGAACTGCGTATCGCCATGCGCATGGACCCTCGCAGGTACGGGCTTTTCCGGAGCTTTGCCTTCGTCGTAGGCGGTGTTGAGCATGAAGGTCACGCCGTTCGACCGCAACATAGCCCAGTGAAACAATCCCTCGGCGTATTCGGGAGCATGGTTGACCAGCTCAAATCCAAGGATATCCCGGTAAAAGTGAACCGACGCAGGCATGTCGAAGACAAAAATCAAAGGCGCAATCCCTTCAATCTCAATTGCCATGGACTCCCGCTGGCCTCCTTCCCCGTGACCAATCCTTGAACTTGGAAGAATGCTTACTTCAGCCGTGCGCCGAGTGGAACGTCTTCCAGGAATCCAGCGAGCACGGGCGCGCCTTCGGGCAGCGAAGCGGCCAGTAACATGCCGTTCGACTCGAGGCCGCGCATCTTGCGTGGAGCCAGGTTGGCGACAATGACAATCTTGCGCCCGATCAGCTTTTCCGGCTCGTAGTATTGCGCAATTCCAGCCAGGATCTGCCGCTTCTCGTAGCCCAGATCGACTTCGAGGCGGAGCAGCTTGTCGGCCTTGGGAACGCGCTCCGCGACGAGGATCTGCGCCACGCGAAGGTCTACTTTGACGAAATCGTCAATGGTGATGTGCTCCGACCCCTGCGGGGGGGCGGATTGCGGCTCAGCAGTGGGCTGCGGCGGTGTCAATGGAGCGGTTGCCGGAGCGGCAGCAGGAGTAGTGCTGAGCCTGCTGCTGGCCAGCTCGGCGGGAACCTGGTGAACATGCGCGGTGGGCAGCGGTTTTTCCGGATCGGCCGGTGCAGTGGCCGCCGGAGTCAATCTGATCTGTCCAGATTGATTCTCAGGCGCAGCCGCGTCTTTCGACCTGCCTGCATCGCGCGTGGACACGACCGAAGGCGAAGCCGGCGGAGGTGCAGGAGCAATGGGAAGAGCCGATGCCGGTGCTTGCGGCGATGACGTGGGAGCATTCTCAGCCTGGCTGGCAGCTTCAACAGCGCTGCGGCTGTTTTCATCTTCAAGTTTTTGCATACGCTCGACAGCATCCTTTTCTGCGCGGGGAAAGAGCGGCGTGGGGTCGCCGAATTGTGTGCCCGCCTTCAATCCACCCCATGCAATTTCAGTCAAAAAAGCGTGCTTTGCCGCGTCTGCGATCTCGCCCAACCCCAACTGACGCCAGACCTTCGCGGACGAATCCGGCAGGATCGGATAAACCAGCCCCGTTATGATGCGGATGGCCTCGGCAGCCGTTGCCAGCACCCGCGCCTGCAGTTGAGAATGATCGGCTTCGGACCGGTCGGCCGGCCGTTTCCAGGGCGCGTTTGCGGTCAGGTAGCCGTCGGTTTCAGCGACCAGAACCCACAGCGCTTTGAGAGCATCGGAGAAGTTCAGGTCATCGAATGCGGGGTTGAATTCGGCAATGGTGCGGCCGGCGCTTTCGCGCAGAGCTGTTTCGGCCGCCGTCTCCGGCCCAGCCTCGGGCAGCACGCCGCCAAAGTATTTGTGCACCATATTGACCACGCGGCTGACCAGGTTGCCGTAGCCGTTGGCCAGGTCGCCGTTATAGCGCTGCACCAAGGCGTCAAACGAAAAATTGCCGTCCTGGCCGAAGGGAATTTCGCGCAGCAGGAAGTAGCGCATTGCGTCTGCGCCCAACACCTCCTGAACGGTCTCGGCGCGAACGATGTTGCCGCGCGACTTGGACATCTTTCCCTGGTCGAAAAGCAGCCAGCCGTTGGCTTTCACTGAGCGGGGAACCGGGAGGCCCGCAGCCATCAAAAACGCCGGCCAGTAGACGCAGTGAAAACGGCTGATCTCCTTGCCGATCAGATGCAGGTCCGCCGGCCAGAATTTTTGGAACTTTTGGTCGTCGTCCGAGCCATAACCCAGAGCCGTCATGTAGTTGGCCAGCGCGTCGAGCCACACGTAAACCACGTGCTCTTCGTCGCCCGGAACGGGAACGCCCCAGGTGAAGGTGCTTCGGCTGATCGACAAATCCTTGAGTCCTCGGCGGACGAACGAGATGACCTCGCGGCGTGTGGATTCGGGCTGCATGAAGCCGGGATTTTCCTCGTAAAACTCCAGCAACTTGTGTTCAAACGCGGAAAGCTTAAAGAAGTAGTTTTCTTCGCTCACCGTTTCGGTGATGCGGCCGCAGTCGGGGCACGGTTCGCCCGGAAGCACATCGACCCAGGCCTCGTCTGACACGCAATACTGCCCTGTGTAAAAGCCCTTGTAGACGAAACCGCGCTGCTGCATGGTCGTAAAGAGCTTTTGGACGCCGCGGATATGCCGCTCGGATGTTGTGCGGATGAAGTCGTCATAGGTAATGCCCAGCCGGTCCCACAGCCCGCGAAACTCCCTCGCGATGGCGGTTGCGAACTCCTCCGGGCTACGGCCTGCCAGTTTGGCGGAGCGCTCGATCTTCTCCCCATGCTCATCGGTGCCGGTGAGGAACCAGGTTTCGATCCCCAGCGCGCGTTTGCGCCGCGCAATGGCGTCGCACACGATGGTGGAATAGGCGTGGCCGAGGTGCGGACGCGCATTGACGTAATAGATGGGCGTGGTGAGATAAAAGCGGGCTGGACTGGGTTCGTTCATGATCGGTGAGATGAAGCCTTCCATTCTCGCCTCGGCTGCAAGCTACAGGTCAGAAGGCAATCTACTCTTCATCTTACGGTATCCGATCGAACCAGGCCGAACCAGGCCGCCCCACTGCGGGTGGTAAAATCACCCTTGAAAATCAAGGATTTTCAAAGGCCCACCCGTGTATCTGGAAATGCAAAAGCGGCTCGGCAATCGCATCCGGGCCGTGCTCAAAGAAAAATACTCTCTTGCGATCGACAACGTCCCGCTGGAAACTCCGCCGGACCTGAAGCTTGGCGAGTTGTCTACGCCGATCGCCTTCGAGTTGGCGCGCGAACTGCGCAAAGCACCCAGGATCATTGCGCAGGAGATTGTTGCCGCGCTGACGGGCCTGGAGGGATTTGCGGAGTTCGAGGTTGCCGGCGCCGGGTACATCAACGCGCGTCTGGATCGGGCGACAACCGTACACGCGATTGCCAGTCCCAACTGCTGCCTTATCCCTGTCGAGGATCTGCACGTGCGGCGTCACTCCCTTGTCGAGCACACCAGCATCAATCCCAACAAGGCCGCGCATGTGGGGCATCTGCGCAATGCCATTCTTGGCGATTCGTTTGTGCGCTTGCTGCGTGCCGCCGGGCAGAAGGTCGATGTGCAGAACTACATCGACAACACCGGCGTGCAGGTAGCCGATGTCGTCGTGGGGTTCCTGCACCTGGAGGGCAAGTCGGCGGCGGACGTGCACTCGCTGGTCGAGGCCCTGAGCGCATCGGGTGAGCGGATTGACTACTACTGCTGGGACCTCTACGCAAAGACCTCGCAGTGGTACGCGAGCGGAACGGCCGAAGAGAACGAGCAGCGCAAGCGCTTGCGCTATCAAACGCTGCACGAGATCGAACGCGGCGGCAATGAAACGGCTGAGGTAGCCGAGCTGGTTTCGACGTTGGTCCTGCGCCGTCACCTCGAAACCATGCTTCGCCTGGACATCGAATACGACTTCCTGCCCCGCGAGAGCGAAATTCTGCACCTCAATTTCTGGGCGCTGGCCTTCGAGCAGTTGAAGCAGAAGGGCGTGCTTTACTTCGAAACAGAGGGCAAAAACAAAGGCTGCTGGGTGATGACGCGGCCGGGCGCTGCAGAGCAATCGGTCAATGACGAAGATGGCTCGAAGAGCACCGACGAAGATGCCAAGGTGATCGTTCGCTCCAATGGAACGGTGACCTACGTCGGCAAAGACATCGCCTATCACCTCTGGAAGTTTGGCCTGCTGGGCCGCGACTTCGGCTATCGGCCGTTCTTCGCTTACGCCGATCGCGAGTGCTGGATCTCGACCGTGAACGGCGTGGAGCCGCACCCGCAATTCGGCGGAGCGCAGGCGATTTATAACGTGATCGACGCGCGCCAAGCCGATCCGCAGGCCAACGTGATTCAGGCGCTGCGCGGTATGGGTTATACCGAGCAGGCCGACCACTATACCCACTTCAGCTACGAGATGGTGGCGCTCACGCCGCGCTGTGCGGTCGAGCTGGGCTACGACGTTTCGGCGGAAGATTTGGCGCGCCCCTACATCGAGGTCAGCGGGCGCAAGGGGTTCGGCGTCAAGGCCGACGACCTGATCGACAAGCTCATCGCCGCCACGCGCGCTGAAGTCGACGCGCGGCAGACCGGGCGCGATGCAGCCGAACGCCAGCACATTGCTGAGCAGATCGCCATTGGCGCACTGCGCTACTTCATGCTCAAATTCACGCGCAACTCGGTTATCGCATTCGATTTCAAAGATGCGCTCAGCTTTGAAGGCGAGACGGGCCCCTACATCCAGTACGCCGTGGTGCGCGCCCGCAACATCTTCCGCAAGGGTGAGACGAGCCCTGAAGCGGAGCTGGCACGGTTCGCTGAGCTAACGCAGATAGGCGCCTACCTTTCCGGCGAAGGGAATGAGGACATCTGGGCGCTGTGGATTCGCGCCGCGCGGCGCACGCTGGTGCTTGAGCAGTGCATCTCCACCTCTGAGCCTGCCTTCCTGGCCAAGCACGCCTTCCAGTTGGCGCAGGAATTCAACAACTTTTACCACAAGCATCACATCCTTACAGAAGAGGACCCAGCGCGAAAGACCTTCCTGCTCGCAACGGCCGCCGTGGTGCTGCGCGAACTGGTGACAGTGCTGAGCTGGCTCGGAATCGAAAGCCCGGAAGCCATGTAGCAGGCGCGTCGCCCCTGTAATCTGCGTCACATTGGCCGGTGCCGCGGCAGAGTATATTCTTCCCCGGCCACGATTTATGACAAGCACACTTTCGATGACAAATACGCTTTTGCCCATTTGTGACGTTGCGCAGAAACTCGGCTTGCGGCCCGAGGAGTACGAAACTCTCGGCACCTATGGCGCCAAGCTCAAACTGGGTCTGCTCAGCAACCCCGCGTTTCCCGTGCGTGGCAAGTTCATCCTGGTCACGGCCACTACACCCACCACTTCGGGAGAAGGCAAGACCGTGGTTTCCATCGGCCTGGCCCAGGGTCTGGAGCACATCGGGCGCAAAGCCATCGTCACCTCGCGGGAACCGTCGCTGGGTCCGGTCTTCGGCCTCAAAGGCGGAGCAGCGGGCGGTGGCCTGTCGCAAGTCGAGCCGAGCCAACAGATCAATCTCCACTTTCATGGCGACTTCCACGCCATCACCGCCGCGCACAACCTGCTGGCGGCTATGGTTGATTCGCACCTTTTCTTCGGCAACGCGCTGGACCTCGATCCGGCGCAGATCACCTGGCCCCGCGCCGAGGATATGAACGACCGCGCGCTGCGGCGTGTGATTGTGAGCGCCGGCCAGCAGGACAAGCCGGGCCGTGAGGGCGGCAACCGCGAGACCAGCTTCGTCATCACGGCGGCTTCTGAAATCATGGCCATTCTGGGGCTGGCTTCGAGTCGAGCCGATCTTCGACGGAGACTCGAATCGATCGTGGTGGGCGTTTCGCGCGTCGGCCGCCCCGTGACCGCAGCCGATCTGCACGCTACGGGGGCCATGATGGCGTTGCTCAACGACGCCGTCCTGCCTAACCTCGTCCAGACGACCGAAGGTACGCCGGCCCTGGTGCATACCGGGCCCTTCGCCAATATCGCGCACGGAACCAGCAGTGTGTTATCGCAGCAGATGGGGCTGCGCCTCGCCGATTACGTGGTCAACGAGTGCGGATTTGCCGCCGACCTTGGTGCAGAGAAGTACTTCGACATCGTGATGGGCGCATCGGGCATCCGGCCTGACGTGGCCGTTCTGGTTGCCACCGCACAGAGCCTGCGCGCGCAGGGCGAGGGCAACCTCGAAGCCGGTTTCGCCAACCTCGCGCATCACATCCGCGCGCTGCGTGGGTATGGCGTGCCCATTGTTGTTGCCATCAACCATTTTCCCGGCGATACCGCGGCGGAACTGGAGGCGATTGCTGCCGAATGTGAGCTCGAGGGCGTGACGTGCGCCGTCACGGACGCCTTCAGCAAGGGCGGCGCGGGTTCCGTCGATCTCGCTGAAAAAGTGGTCGCGACCATCGAGGCCAATCCGTCGCCCGATGTTCATGCGATTTATTCGCTTGATGCCTCTCTCGAAGACAAGATTCGCAAGGTCGCCGTGCAGGTCTACGGTGCTGCCGATGTGAGCCTGAACGATGCGGCGCGCGAGAAGCTGGAGCGTTATATCGAGTGGGGTTTTGGACGCCTGCCGGTCTGCATTGCCAAGACGCAATACTCGCTCACCGACAATCCCAAGGTGATGGGTGCGCCAACCGGCTGGACACTGAAGGTGACGGACGTTTCGTTGTCCGCAGGCGCGGGATTCGTGGTGGCGATTGCGGGCAACATGATGCTGATGCCGGGCCTGCCCAGCGCACCGCGTGCGCTGTCGATTGATGTAGATGAGGACGGGAACATCGTCGGGGTGTGAGGGCGCTTGTGACAAACCTGCGGCATGAAGTTATGCCGGTTGAGATTTGCGGTATCCCACCCTTTTCGCGAAGGCGCGAAAAGGATGGGGCACCCAGCAATCTCGTGAACGGAAGTAGCGGCTAAACGCTAAAAGCTAGCAGCTAGAAGCTGCCTTACTCGTAGCTTCGCACCCACTCCAATATTGACCGTACCGCTACGCCGCTCGGGCCCTTCGCGATGTAGGGCCGCGAGTCTTCAATCCAGGCCATCCCCGCGATGTCGAGGTGAATCCACGGCGTGTCTTCGGCGAAAACTTTGAGGAATTCTGCCGCCGTGATGGCTCCGCCCGCGCGGCCGCCGGTGTTCTTGATGTCGCCGATATCGGACTTGATCATGTCGGCGTATTCGTCGCCCAGCGGAAGGCGCCAGAACTTCTCTCCCGAAGTTGCCAGTGCGCTCTGAAACTTCGCGTACGTCTCATCGTCGTTGGAGAACGCGCCCGCGTTCACCGCTCCCAGTGCGACTACGCAGGCTCCGGTCAGCGTCGCCGCGTCGATCAGGTGCGTCGCGCCCAACTGCCGCGCATAGGCAAGGCCGTCGGCCAGCACCAGCCGCCCCTCGGCGTCGGTGTTGATGATCTCGATGGTTTTTCCGGACATGGCCGTCTGCACGTCTCCGGGCTTCTGCGCCTTGCCGTCGGGCATGTTTTCGGCGGCACATACAATGGCGATGACGCGCACCTTGGGCTTAAGTAGCGCGATGGCGCGCATGGCGCCCAGCATCGCGGCGCCTCCGGCCATGTCATATTTCATCAGCTCCATCTTGTCGGCCGGCTTGATGGAGATGCCGCCTGTGTCAAACGTGATGCCCTTGCCGACCAGCCCAAGCACAGGGCCGTTCGGCACGCCTGCAGGCTCATAGCGCAGCACAATCAGCGCCGGCGGCTCGGCGGACCCTTGCGAGACGCTCCAGAACGCACCCATCTTCAGCTCGTGCAGTTTCTCCGTCGAGTAGACTGCGCAGTCAAGACCCACTTCCTTGGCCATCTGAGCGGCGCGCTGCCCGAGAATCGTCGGGGTCAGCTTGTTGCCGGGCTCATTCACCAGCGCGCGGGTGAAGTTCTGGCTCTCGCCGATGATGACTCCCTCGGCAAAGGCGGCCTTGACCGCGGCCTGATCGCTCTTCTCCGGCCCGGCGACGGTGAAGGATTGAATGCTCTGGTCCTTGCGGTCGCTGCGATAGGTGTCGGGGTCAAGGTCGCCCACGAAAGCTCCTTCAACCACCGCTCGGACGCTGGCCGCGTCGGGCAACGTTTCGGAGGATGGCAGGACGAGAACCTGTTCGCGAATGCCGCGCGGCTTGGCGAAGCGCACGGCCGTTCCCGCGGCATTGCGTACGCTGTGTACCGTTGCCTTGGCCTGCTTACCCAAGCCGACGATCAGCAGGCGCTTGGCCGCAAGGCCGGCCGGTGCATGCAGCAGCAGCGTCTCATTGGCCCCTGCCTTGTATTCGCCGCTTGATAGCACGGCGGCGGCAGCAGAATGGACAGCCTTGTCCTCGGTAAGCAGCGTAGGCCGCGGCTTGGCATCCGGGCCTTTGGCAGTTTGCGTGTCGACGGCGAGGACGACAAGCAGTTCGGTGGCAACGGTGGAGAGAGGCGAAAAGGAAAGGGCAGTGTGCATGGAAACATTATTTCATTGAGACCGGGAGCGGGAGATGAAGTCGGTGGCCATTCAGCGCATCGGCCGGAGCCTTCTCAAATCCCAATCGGGATGCAAAGCTGACGGCTAACGGCTGAGAGCTGATAGCTGCGTTCAGCGTCCCATGCGGTGTTTGCTGGCGTTCACAGCGGCACGGGCTTCGCGGTCGGCTTCGCGGCGGCGCTCGGTCTCGCGTTTGTCCCAGTCCTGCTTGCCCTTGGCCACGGCCAATTCGGCTTTCACGCGCCCATTGCGAAAGTAAAGCCGGGTGGGGATGAGCGTGTGGCCCTTGATCTGCGTCTTCGACTGTAGCTTGCGAACCTCATCCCTGTGCAAAAGCAGTTTTCGTGTGCGCAGGGCGTCGTGGTTGGCCATATTTCCGTGCGAATAAGGCCCAATATGAACATTGAGCAAAAACGCCTCGCCATCTTTGATGAGCCCGTAGGAATCCTTGAGGTTGGCTTTGCCCTCGCGGATCGACTTGACCTCGGTTCCGCGCAGCGCCACGCCTGCCTCGAACTTCTCCAGCAGGAAATAATTATGGCTCGCAGCACGGTTCTGAGCGGCATCCCGCTCGCCGGAGGCCACGGGGTCGCGCCGCGGCGGCGGCTTCGCAGGGCCGGGGCGGTCGGGTTGAACAATCACGTGGCTGGTTTGGCGGGCCATGGGGCGAAATCCTTGACTCTTCATCGTAGCATCGGCGTGGATACGAGTGCCTGCCCGTGGCCCTTTGCCGCCCTAAACGCCGGTAAATTAAGCATGTTCCCGCATCGCAGCCCGGCGAGGTTTTGCTAGAATGGGGCGACGTTGGATGGGTATTGCAAGCAACAGGAACTGCGTCAAGGGCAGCCAAGGCGGCCCGCTGCGGCCTCGAACAGAGGATAGGCCGGCAAAGACGCAAGGGAGTTCGATGAACCGCCGCGCTGCCGCTTCGCCTATCTCCAGGTGGACTTTCTGGATCGCGTTTTTTGCTGTGCTGGTTGTGTTCGGCCTGGGCAGCATCGGATTACACGCGGAGTCAGCGAAATCCTTTTTCAAGCGCGGACAGGCCGCGGAGGCGCGTCAGAACTACGACGCCGCCTATGAGAACTACGAAAAGGCATATGAGATGGCTCCCAGCGATCTGGCCTACCGCACTGCGGTCTACCGGGTTCGCATTTCCGCTTCGGGGCTGCATGCGACGAACGGGCGCAAGCTCTTGCAGACCGGTGATACGCAAGGTGCGCTGATGGAGTTTCTGCACGCCGTCGAAATCGATCCCGGAAATGAGGCCGCGCAGCAGGAGATCGCCAAATTGCGCGAACGGCAAGGGCACAAGGCGCCCGAGCCCGAGAACGGTATGCCCGAAACCGCCGGCGAGCAGGCAGAAATCAACTCCATGGCTGCGCCGGTCGCGCTGAAGCCCATCTCCAATCAGCCCCTGACACTGCACATGGTTGAAGACAGCAAGGTGGTGTACCAGGCCGTCGGTAAAGCGGCCGGCATTAACGTGCTGTTCGATCCCGACTACACTGGCAAGACCATTCATGTCGACCTGAACAACGTGTCGTTGATGGACGCCCTGCGCATTGTCGGCACCGTGTCGAATACATTCTGGCGTCCGGTTACGAGCAACACCATCTTTGTTGCGGCCAATACCCGCGCCAAGCGCACCGAACTTGAAGAGCAGGCGATACAAACCTTTTACCTGACCAATGCGTGGCAGCAAAACGACTTGAACGATGTGCAGACCGCCATCCGCAACGTGCTGCCCAACACCCACGTGTATGGCGTGCAGAGCCAGAACGCCATTGTGATGCGTGGATCCCCGGACGAACTCCTGCTTGCGCAAAAGCTCGTCGATGATCTGGACAAGGCTCGGCCTGAGGTGGTGGTCGATATCGCGATCCTTGAAGTGAGCAAGAACTGGGAGCGGACGCTTGGAATCGCGTGGCCCCAAAGTGCGGGTATTCAGTTGCAGGCGCCCCAGTCCAGCACCAGTACGACGACCTGCCCCACCGGCAGCACCAACTGCACCCCCACCACCGGCACCAGTCCGACGCTCTACAACCTGGCTCATCTCAACTCGAATGACTTTGCGGTCACCATCGGGGCGGCCACCGCCAACCTGCTGCTGAACGACTCGACCACCAAGGTTCTTCAAAATCCCCGCATCCGCGCGACCGACCAGCAGAAGGCGACGATGAAGATCGGCCAGCGGGTTCCGATTGCTACCGGCTCTTATCAGACGGGTGCGGCGACTGCCCTTGTCAGTTCGCTGGTCAATACCCAGTTCCAGTACCAGGACGTGGGCGTGAACATCGAGATGACGCCGACCATTCACTTTGACCATCAGGTCACATTGAAGATGAAGATTGACGTGTCTTCCATTGCCAATTACGTCACGATCAGCGGAGTCACCGAGCCGGTCTTCGCCCAGCACACCAGTGAGCAGGTGATCCGTCTGGGTGAGGGCGAGGCCAGCATTCTCGGCGGCATTCTGGAGAAGCAGGACGTGGTGAGCTGGACCGGGATTCCGGGACTCAGTTCGATTCCTCTGGTCAGATATCTGTTCGGTTCGAAAGACCACACCATTACAGAAGACGAAATTGTCTTTCTGGTCGTGCCGCACATCATGCGCTCACAGGAATTGAGCCCGGTGAATCTCCGGCCCATCGACACGGGCTCCGGCCAGTCGATTGAGCTGCGCCATATCTCGGATGAAAACACTGCGTCCAATTCCCCGGGAGGGGCAAACCCGGCGCGTCCGGCCATGTCGGAGCCCAACGTAGGCACGGTTCCGGGAGCGAGTGCGCAAGCTGCGGCCCCGGCCGCGCTGGCCCAGTTGAATGCCGCTGCACAGAGCAATGGAAATCCCGCACCTGCCGGCGCTCAGCAAACGCCGCCAGTTCCGGGACGGCTGAGTTTTTCGCTTGTTGCGCCTAACGCACCGGTGGCAGCGGGCTCGACCTTCCAGGTTCCTGTGGTCATAACCGGCGCGACGGATATCGCTGCTGTTCCGTTGCAGGTGCAATACGATCCGGCGAAGCTTTCTCTGGTCAATGTGGGAGATGGCGATTTTCTCAACCGCGACGGGCAATCGGTGGCGCTGGTGCATCGTGACGATGGGCCAGGCAACATCGTTCTCAATGCGTCTCGTCCTCCCGGCGTGGCAGGGGTGAGCGGAGCGGGCGTGGTGTGCGTCCTTACTTTTCAGGCGAAGGCCGCAGGAGAAAGCCCCCTTGTCATCACCCGTCCCGCAGCCCTGACCAGTGCGCAGCAGCAGGTCCAGGGGCAAGGGGCGCAGACCAACATTGTGGTCAAGTAGGAATGGTTTGCCGATGAGGGTCCAATCCGCAATCCGGCATCGCACGGAGCGCGGCCTTACGCTGGTCGAACTCATCGTGACGATCACCATCCTGGCCATTCTGGCGGCGGCCGCGGTTCCGATTGCCCGATTCAAGGTGAAGCGGGACAATGAACGGGAGCTGCGCCACGACCTCTGGCAGATGCGCGATGCCATCGACCACTACAAGGATGCGGCTGACAGGGGAGCTTTCCAGACCAAGGTGGAGAGCCAGAACTATCCGCCCGACCTCGAGACGCTGGTCAACGGGGTTGATGTGCAGGGCAAGAAGGTGAAATTCCTGCGCCGCATTCCCAAAGACCCCATGACCGGTAAGGCCGAATGGGGCCTGCGCTCCATGCAGGACGATCCGAATTCGGATTCCTACGGAGGGCAGAGCGTTTTTGATGTGTATTCGAAATCCACGGGCACGGCCCTGGACGGCACCAAGTATTCTGACTGGTAGGACTCACCATGCGCAGCACCGGAAAACACGACGCGGGCTTTACGCTGATGGAGTTGATGATCGTGATGGCCATTATCAGCGTGCTGGCTACGCTCGCCATCCCCAGCTTTATCGGCGCCATCAAGTCTGCCCGGGAAGCCGTGCTCAAAGAAGATCTGCACGTGATGCGGGCGGCCATCGATTCCTATACCATGGACAAGCAGAAGGCTCCGCAGTCAATGGACGACCTCGTTCAGAACGGATACCTGCGGAACATTCCGGAAGACCCGATGACCCACAGCAGGGACACCTGGGTGACTGACACGAGCGATTCGCTCAGTTCGGTCGACCAGACCGATCCGGGCATCGACGACATTCATTCCGGGTCGGACGAGACCGGCTCCGATGGGCAGCCTTACTCGGCCTGGTAGAGGCAAGGCTGGTGGAGGCAAGGAAAGACGATGGTTCGAAAAATCTCTAGTGCACTCGTGCTGCTACTATCCATGACCGCACTTTGCGGCGCGCAAACCGCGAACACGGTTACTCTTCGTTTGCTGGATGGAAAAACCGGTCGCCGCGTTGTGCCAACCGGCATCCTGGTTCGCGCCAATCACGATGCCACCGACCACGGCAATTGGGCAAAGCAAAATGAGGATGGAACGGCGCAAATCAAGCTTCCCGAAAGCGCTTCAGTCATCTTGATCCACGCCACCTACGATAATTCGATGGAGTACCTCGTCAATTGCGACGGCCCGAAGCAGGCCGATACCCCCGCCGAGCTTTGGTATCCGGTCTCAGGAATTCTCGCCACAGGCCTGGTCGCTGCCAACGGCTGCCTCAAGCCTAAAGCCGCCGAAAAACTTAAGGTGACCGCGAAGCCCGGAGAGTTTGTCCTGTTCGTGCGCAAGTTGGGCTGGCGGGAACAGTCGCAGGAATAGGCCTCCTGATTCCCATGCGGCAGGTTATAGCACTTTCGGAATTGGTGTAGTCCGGAACCACACACTCAAGTGACCTTTTACTCAAGAAAAAGCCGCCCTCCCGAGCGCCCGAAGAGTCTACTTGTATTCCGAAGTTGCCCTGGTGTCCCGAGTCTGAAATACGCAACGCAAAACTGGCTGTCATTCTGAGCGAACGGGACCCCGAACGTCCTTCAGTTCGGGGGTGGTGAGTCGAAGAATCTGCGGTTGTTCTTCGCTGAACTTCAGACTCACCGCACTAGAACTGGTTGCATAAGTGGAGTTTTGAAAGGGCACGGCTTCAGCCGTGCCGTCACAGACGCATAGAATCCGGGGCTTTAGCCCCTGAGGGAAGCTCCCTCGCTCGTCGAGCAACTTGGGACCTGGGAAAGCATGAACTCAAAGCGCGAAATCGCGCGGACAGAAACCTGGATTGTGGAGAGAATTTCCCTGTGGCTCTCGACCCTCATCTTTCTCCGGCATTCGATTTCATATCGAACGTAGAGGCGGCCTACGCGGGCCTTATTCAAGCAACTGTTCGAGCAAATGCTGAAGCCGCGGGCGGGGATCCATCTTCCGGCCGCGAGCCGACCCTTGGCGGCAACCTGCTTTACGCCGGCGAACTGGATGGCGCCGGCCGCGTTCTGGTGGTTGCCGGCAACATTGCCGGAGCCGCTTCGCTGTGCGCTTCGGCCGATCCCGCCATCCAGAAACAAGCCGTTCGCGACGGCGTGGTTGATTTCCTGGTGACGTCGCTCGACGAAGCCCTTCGCATCCTGAAAAACGAGATCCGCAAGCGCGAAACGGTCGCGGTCTGCGTAGGCGCTGAACCTGCCGCCGTGGAGCGGGAAATGCTGGAGCGCGGGGTCGCACCCGATCTGCTGCGGCCCACCGCAACTTCCGGGGCCTTCACCGGATCAGGTCGCCCAAACCAGAAGGACCGGCCTATTCAAGTTGCTTCAATCGAGGCGCCAGGATGGCTGACGTGGACGGTGGCATTGGGGCCGGCGCGGTGGCTGCCCAGACTCGACGCGATCGCCCTCGATTGTCTTGGCACGAACGCCCTGGCTGCGCGCCGTTGGCTGCATCGGGCGCCCCGCTACCTCGGCCGCCTCGCGCACGGCTTGCACTTACTCCGCTGTGACCGGCAATGTGCGGTCGCCTTCACGGCAAAAGTGCGGGAGCAGGTTGCGTGCGGAGAGATTGGAGTTCCCGTGGAGATTCGTTCAAGCTACCGCGGCACGGATGAAGAGCAACACGTCCCGCCCCCTGAAACTCCGGTGCGCGCAAGCTGAGAGCAGCATCATCCACGCCGAAATGCGTGCGGGAGTGTTGACGAAAAGATAACTTCCGAGTAGGGGGTGACACGCCCGGAACTTTGACTCCGCCGCCGAAAACGTTAGAGAAGCCGACAAATCGGGAGTAATATCTTTCCGATTGAATTCTCCACTTCCAAGGTTTCAAATCGAGATCTGGGCCACCCCGCAGGACCTTAGACCTCCGACGAGGTACAGTCACAATGGACAGAAAAGAAACTCGCCGAATCGCACAGCATACATTTGCTGACCAACAATCAAATGAAGATTCTTGGTATGGCTCTGCGATTTCTTTCCATGAAGGTGCAAATGTTCTTTGGCAACATGAAGATTCCATTCGCAAGGGAACGCTAGTATTTCTCTTAAATGCAGCTCTGTCTATCGAGCTATTGCTTAAGGCCATCATCGTTGCAAAAGGCGGAGTAGCTCCCCAAACACACGAGCTGCGCGAGCTTGCGTGTGACGCCGAGGTTCCATTTTCGAAAGACCAAATAGCGACTTTAGAGCTTTTGGCTGAAGTCCTTAAATGGAGTGGACGCTATCCAGTTCCCAATACAGAGAGAGCTTGGGACCATTACCACGATCAGGTCCTTGAAAGACATATCATCAGAAAAAGAGAGGGAAATGTTGGACGAGTAAGGGCAAACCCGGGGACATTTCCGTCGGTCCAAAATTATGAAGCGATTTGGAACTTAGCGGATCGTAAATGGGAAGAGATTCAGCTACAACAAGGCTACAGACTAAGATAGAAGCGAATCGCGCTGGGCGAAGGCGTCGGAACAGGCGCTTCCGTCATTGTGGCTTCGTCTGATGCGTCTCGAACGGTTGGCCTTGCCATTACGAGCTTCGTGAGAAACACAGAAACCCCGCTTCAAAAAGGGGTTTGGCAAGAAGCACTCGGTTCAGTTGGTCGTTAAGCGTGGGAGAAATATCGCAGCCTTCTTCCCCTAGTTTTTCGACGGTTTCGATCAGTTCTAAGAAGATTTTATCTATCCGGTCCGGTTGAAACTCATCTTGCGCTTGTTGGAATAGCTGGGAGAATTCCTGGCTTTTTGCCTCATTGCCAGCGCACTCGTACATTCGGGCGAGCCGAAATAGGTAGATTGGCAAATTGTGAAGAGCATAAGCCTTCATCTGTGCTTGGACGGCTTTTTCCATCAGCTTTGCGGTCGTTGCAGCAAAATCGGAATTCTCAATTTCCCGCTGAAGATCTGCGACGTACTCCGTCAGCCCTTGAGCCGAAATTGCGCTCGAGACTTTTGGAGGGGCAAACATCCGTGTTCCTTCTGGTGCGTGCGCATTCGTCACCACAGCGTCGAACCGTTCGATGGCGCGGCTCACGGCTGCGTTCTCGTCGTCGGTAAATTCGACCTCAAGCCGCACCAAGCCTTTCGGGGCATCGGATTTCGGCTTGAACCAATTAAAGATTTTCACGGTGTTTTCGGTTGCATCACGCTCGCTGGTCCATTCAGAGGTTACCGAGATTTCCATTTTGCTTTCCCAGTCGCGGCAAGTATACGCTCGTGCACCGCTCTTAAACTGCCTGCGACTGTTGCGAGCAGGCCGAGTCACTCATCGACTCGGTCGTGGACGCATGGTGGCCTACTCGGCAGTAACGGAAGTATAACGTCCGGGTAGGCGGTGATTCGCTCAGAGCGCAAATCAGTCTCGTCGCGCCTCTCAAGAGCCACCTCTACGTGCCGACCTTGAGGTTCCTTTTCACTTAGAGCACGGAACACACTGGTAACGCGAACGGTTCCATTCCACCCTGCAGCCAATTGCGCGTGACTCGTCCGTGCAAAATTGCCGGGTTCCATCCACGTCGGCTCGCGCCGGATGCGCATCAATCACGTATCCGCCCGTCTCCATGCAAAGAACCATAAATACATAGCCGCTCTGCTTCACGTAATTTCCTGTGATATAGGTCCAAGCCTCATCGCGAAAGGGAGGGCCGACGTATCGTTTTTGGAGATTCCTTCCATTACAGATGGACATCCTACCATCCTCAGAGAGGGTTTGTTCTACGGCTTGCTTGAGTGATTCGAAGCGCAGGGCCGCATCTCGATCATTGCTCGATATGCGATACGCAAGGATGGGCGGCGTCACAGCTAGCGCCAGCGGGCCCACCGCGGCACAAAAAACCAGCGTTAGCCACAGGCTACGGGTCTGACGTTCCATCCACGCCACTCTCTTCCTGAACAGGAGGAATGTCACAACGGCCACAACCAGAGTTGCTAGCGTCACGACAGCGATAGTCAGTCCGTTGTAGGAAGCGGCTAGTCGATCTTCCGGCTTCCAGATCGCGAATCCACTCGCGGTTCCTGCGAAGGTCCCTGCGACTGCTGCGGCTACTACCCCAACCGCCCGCTCTTGAGACAAGATCGTTCCCACAGCTACCAGCGCTGCAATCAGGGGAAACGGCAACCACCAGGGCGGATACAGGTCCTGCGCCATAATCAGGGGATACCAGAACAGCCAGCAACCCGCCCCAACAAGCCCGGCCAATAGAGAACTTCTCACCATGTACCCTCGTAAAGAACGACGCATTTGCCAAAAGGGATATAGAGAATCGCGAGAATTGGATCCTTGGTTGCCGAGAATATTACTCCGAGAACGCGAGTCTGGATGTGATTTCCTTTGAAATCGCAGCGTTCCGGGTGTGTGGTGGCCCACCCGGATGTCACCCTTGCGACAATATGACGATCTAGGTGTTAACCGACGAGTTATTTCTGGGTTGGCAGTCACTCGCTCGTTAACGAGCAAATACGCGCTAGAGACAATCAACTGGGAGCTTGAATATCGAGATTCGGTGGAGCTTGTCTTTCGGATCGTTAGAGGCGCTTGCGCCCGTAAATTGAAACGCGATGTATACATTCGCGCCGCTGCACCACGCGGGTGGAGGATCTTTCCCTATTAAAACGGTGTCCGCGTAAGTGTCTGACCGATCAACGCAGCATATTCTTCCGAACTCGATGCCATTTTGTCGCAAGTAGGATTCGACATCGTTACGGCTCATTCCTGGGGCGACGGCCTCTGAGTAATGCCGAAGGGCCAAACTGTAGGTTGCTTCACGTCGGCGCGATGCTTCTCGCTCTGCTTGGCTGTGCCTCATGAACATCGCTGCCAATAGAACGATAGCGCACGTGAAGAGGATAGCTCCGCCGATAATCCATCGCTTCATATGGCGAACTCGAACCAGTAAATACGTACGAACTCTGCGGCCAGTTCAATCCGTTGGCTGCATAGGCGCAGTTCCGGACGTGTGGTGGCCTACCCTTCCGTTACTTTTGTGACAACACTGAACCGTTGTTACTCGGCGAGTAACTTCAGGGTTGGCGGTCAACCACCCGGAACGAGCTATTTGGGAAGTGGATCGACTATGCCATCAGCCTGTTTTCGGGCCCTCTGCTTCGCTCTCGACGCGGCTGATGAGCTTGTCTCAATGCCTGTCAAGCAAGTCCTCAACCGGTCCCGCTGACTTTCGAACCCGGGTGCAGTGCGACGGTTACGTGCTGCTCTCTCGTAACTCCATCTTGGGGCTGTCCGGAAATTCATATTTTCTTTTGCAGAGAATTATCGCGATCCGGCGCACAATCGGAACGTGTGCAAAATGGGAAGGTATGAAGAGGCGGCGAAGGCGCCCTTTTCACCGGGGGAAAAAGCCCCCCCCCTACCCCCTACCTGCTAGTAACCTAAAGTAGGTTACTTCCGTGCTATCGCAAGCTCCGCTGTACCCCGAACCGCATCCCCAATCAAGCCAGCGGGTTCTTCGCCCTCAGTTCCGCCACGATCTCCGCGGCCGCCGCGCGTGCCTTATCCGCGTGGTCGGGCGGAAAGCTGATGGCGCCTACGCGCGCATGTCCGCCGCCGCCGTAGCGTTCGCAGACCTGGGCCAGATTGACCATCTTCGTCGGATCGGCCTTGGTCCACGGATTCGACCCCACCGAAACCTTGGTGCGGAAACTCGACCTCGACAGCCCGATCGAATACGTCGCCTGCGGGTGCAGATAGTAGGGGATGAACTTGTTGTACCCCTCCAGCGGCTGATCGGTGACGTCGAAAAAGATGGTGCCGTCGCGCTCTTCGCTGCGTTTTCTAATGACCTCAATCGCGTACTTGTGCCGCTCCAGCAGAGGCGGCAGAAGGTTGGCCACAAAGGGTTGAGCAAGCACCTCGGCCAGCGGCATCTCGGTCAGTAGAGGAATGAGCCGCGGAATAAATTCCGGGTCCTGCGTCGACTCAATAATGAGGGTCAGCTTCATGGCCGGAGCGGCCATCTCCACGGCTGCTTCGGGACTCTCGTAAAGCGCCCCATCGACAATGTTGGCCCAGTGAATCAGTTCGTCGACGGGCGTGGTATTAAACCCGAAGCGATCCGAGGCAATATCCGCCAGAAAGCTCGTGCAGGAGGTGTATTCGGGATTGAAAAACTTGTGCGCGGCACAGATCGGGTCGCGCTGGCAGGCTTTGAAGTGTTCGTGATCCTGCGGCGTCAGGAATGCGGAGAGATGATGATCGAACCACCAGGTGATGCGCGGCGATGCAGAGTATTTGAAATCGACAATGGCGTTTTCATCACCGGTAAATTCGTCTTCATCAAAGAGCGCGCCGGCGCGGTGGACCAGCCCGTGATATTCATAGCTGGAGTCGGAGTCGATGCACTCGCGGTGGAATCGCGTGAACAGCGAGGCTGAGCAAGCTCCGTCGAAACATTTGTCGTGATAGAAGACGCGAACTCGCAAGAGCCTACAGCCCCCTGTCGCCCAAAGTCGAACAAAACCGAAAGTTAAGCATCAAGGGAAGGGCCGATTGTGTCAAGGCGACGGATCACATGGATGCGTGACCGGCGTTGCGGCGGCAACCCATTCCTTGGCGCGACCGTATTCGATTATGAGTAAAATCTTCCCGTCAAGATAATCGCAACAATTTAAAGGAGCGCAATGGATTCAGAGAATTAGCCACCCACGCCGGAGCCTGCCCCGGGCCCGCACGCCTCCGGATCAGCCGAGTTGGCCCGATAGCCCGTCCCTGGCCCCGAGGATCCGCCATATCGAGGACTGCGCTGGATCTTTATCGGCGACCAGGGCCTGCGAGTCGGGTGGTCCGTGGCGATTTTCTCGTCATGTTTCGTCTCATCGGCTATGCCGTGACCTTGACCAACCGGCGCTTCCACTTATCTCGGCAGGCAGAGCGAAGTTTACTGCTTCCTCGGCGTTCACCAGCGAACTGGCTGACCTTTGTGATGGTCTTGTTTGCGGTCGGGATTGTGGCCTTGATCGAGCACCGCAGCCTGCTCGACTTCAACCTGAAGGGTCCCGGACGCACGCTGAATTTCTTCTCCGGACTCGATCGGCAGGATTCCTCGCGCTATCGACGCTGGTGTGGGCAATGGACTGAGGCGGCTGGCTGCATTTTGGGCCGCACGCGCTTCAGCGGCGCGCAAATCTTTCAGTATGCCGCTCTGTGGGGTGCCGCATTTCTGCTGGTGGGTTGCGTTGAAGAAGGCGTCTTCCGCTGCTACCTGCAGTTCACGCTCACCCGCGGCATCAACTTCTGGTGGGCGCTGGCGTGCATCGGCGCCTTGTGTCTCCGCCTTGGCGACTTCGCGTCAAAGGCAACGGCGTTTGGGGCGTCTATGCCATTGCTCTGCTGGGGCTGGTTCCCTGCGCTCTGCTTCATCGTGCACAAAGCTCAAAGTTCCGGATTCTGGCAGGCGGCCTGGGTCACGTCGACTTCTTCGGCTTCATTCACACCGGCAACAACGGCGAAAACTGGATCGGCATCTTTGCTGCCGCGTTCATCGGATTTGTTTTCTGCGTGAGCGTTTGGGTCACCGGCTCGGCGTGGTGGGCCATTGGCTGCCACGCCGCATGGGACTGGGCGGAGACCTACTTCTACGGCACGGCCGACAGCGGCTTTCGTGGCCAAGGGCCATTTTCTTTCCACGCGACGGCCACGGGCAATCCGCTGTGGAGCGGCGGCACCGATGGGCCCGAAGGCAGCCTGCTGGTCATTGCGGTATCTTTGCTTCTGCTTTTGGCGCTGCTTGTCATCTACGGCCCCAGAAAGCCCGCTCCACAGGAATTATCGGGTACGGAGCAGTTCGCAGGCTGAGACGAGAAAGCGCTCTCTAGCAGATCAGCGACAGGAGTTTATGCCGCGGTGCCGCGCCTGAGCGTTATCCTGTTGTTTGACCGATGGCGGACCCTCACCATTCAGAATCCAGCGCCGGAATTGGCATGTGCGTCCTCGCGCCGTGTCCCGCAAACGTCGCTGGCCGCGCATTCTGCTGTGGACGTGGTTGCCGGACTTGTGCTCTTCGTTCTGCTGGCTGCGGGAGCGGCGTGCTGTGGCTGCGTTCGGCCACGAAAGCAGCGCTGCCGGTGCTCGATGGCGAGCTGCATCTGGCCGGACTTTCGGCGCCGGTCACCGTGCGCCGCGATGCGCATGGCGTGCCGCACATCGACGCGGCCACGCAGGACGACCTGTTCGTCGCGCAGGGCTATGTGACGGCGCAGGACCGGCTGTGGCAGATGGATGCCTTTCGCCGCAACTCCAATGGCGAGCTGGCGGAGATCATGGGTTCGTCGCTGGTGAAGCACGACAAGGCGCAGCGCGTGCTGCAGTTTCGCAATACGGCGCAGCGGATTTATGCAAATCTGTCCGGCGGCCGACCGCGCGCCGCTTCGATGAATATGCGCGCGGCGTGAATCTCTTCATCGCGCAGCACCAGGACTCGCTGCCGCCCGAGTTCCGCTGCTGCACTACAAGCCGCAGCCGTGGACCGGCGTCGATTCGCTCAGCGTCGGCATGATGATGGTGCAGACGCTGGACACGCACTGGGACGTGAAGCTGGCGCGCGAGCGATCTGCGACGGATCTCCACAACCCGAAGCTGGAAGCCGATCTGTATCCGGTCGGCTCGTGGCGCGACCATCCGCCCACCGGCGTTGCTGCTTGACCTGAGCCAGCCGCATCCGGAGCCGCCGGCGCAGCGACGATGACGATGACGAAGACGATTCGCAAGCCAGCGCACCGCAGCGCCGCTCGACGACTTGACACGCGCTTGCGCGCCTCGCTCGGCCTGCCCGCCTGCGACGGGCTGCACGCCCGGGCTCGAACAACTGGGTCATCTCCGGCCAGCACACGGCCAGCGGAAAGCCGCTGCTCTCGAACGATATGCACCTGGGGCTGACCGTGCCCAACATCTGGTACATGGCCGATCTGCGGGCGCCCGGCTTTCATGCCGCCGGAGTCACGCTGCCGGGCTTGCCGTTTGTGATCGCCGGACACAACGAGCATGTGGCCTGGGGATTTACCGCGCTCTATGGCGACGTGCAGGATCTCTACGTCGAAAAGCTCGACGGCAAGGGCAATTATCAAGTCCGTCGATGGAAGCTGGAAGCCGCTCGCCGTCGATCACGAGGTCATTCATGTGCGCGGCGGCAAGGATGTGACACTCGATGTGCAGTCGACGCGATCACGGGCCGCTGCTGAATCCGCTCTTCCGCACGAGAGCGCGGCCCGATCGCGCTCAAGTGGACTTTCTACGATCCGACGCTGAACACGCATTCCGCTCTACGAGATGAACATGGCGTCGAACTGGACGGAGTTTTCCGCGGCGCTTGCGCAGTGGTGCTGGCCGACGCAGAATGTGGTCTACTCCGACGACCAGGGACACATTGCTTACCAGGCCGTCGGCCGCGTGCCGCTGCGGCCCGCGGGCCTGCAGGGAACGCCGATCGAGGACACGACGCACGAGTGGCAGGGCTACATTCCATTCGACGCGATGCCCAATGCAGTCGATCCGCCATCGGGATTTCTGGCCACGGCCAACTCGCGCGTCACGACCGACAAGTCGCCCTACCCGCTCTCGCTCGAGTGGGTCGATCCGTATCGCGCGGAGCGCATCTACAAGGCGCTGCACGGCCGCGATCATGCTGCGCCCGAAGGACATGCTCGCCGTGCAGACCGACATCTACAGCGAGGTGGATCAGGAACTGGCACATCGCTTCGCCTACGCCATCGACCACACGGCCGGCACGGACGAGCGCCTGCGCAAGGCCGCCGACCTGATGCGCAGTTGGGATGGGCGGCTGACGACCGACTCGGCCGCCGCTTCGCTGGTGACGCAGACCCGCGACGCGCTTGGCCGCTGATTCTGGAGCCGAAGCTGGGCAAGGACGCAGAGGACTATCGCTGGTCCGAGTCCAACTTTGCCGAGGAAGAGATCGTGATGCACGCCAGCCCCGACTGGCTTCCGCCCGGCTACAAGGATTGGGACGCGCTGCTGACCGAGGCTGTGCGCCGCGGCATGGAACAGGGCAAGGCTCCCGCCGATTTGAGCCAGTGGACCTATGGCAGTTGGCATGTGGTCGACATCGAGCATCCGCTGGCTCAGTTCCTGCCCATGATCGGCCGCATCGCCGGCACCGGGCCGCAGCCGCTGAGCGGCGACACGACCACGGTGAAGCAGGTGGGCCGCGACCTTCGGCCCCTCGCAGCGCTTCACCATGGACTGGAGCAACATCGACGGCTCGACGGAAAATATCGTGCTGGGCGAGAGCGGCAACCCCTTGCAGCCCCTACTTCCGCGACCAGTGGAACGACTACTACGACGGAACGACCTTCGCGCTGCCCTTCAGCCCGGCCGCCGTCGCAGCGCAGACACAGCACACGCTGCGCCTGCTGCCATGAGACGCCGGCATCGGAACGGAGCGCCCGAGATGTCGCGGGCCCGGAGTCTTCCTGGCCTGGCGCTCTTTCATTGGGCCCGCGGTCATTCTGCTGGCCGCGCTCGTCGCCATTGCGCCGCAAATCTTCCGCGGCAACTCCTGCGGTCACGACTTCGATTTTCATCTGGTCTCCTGGTTCGACGCGCTGCAGAGTTGGCGCGAAGGCATTCTCTACCCGCACTGGACGTCGAGCGCCAACTTCGGCGCAGGCGAGCCGCGCTTCGTCTTCTATCCGCCGCTCACCTGGATGCTGGGCGCGGCGCTGGGAGCCGTGCTGCCGTGGAAGCTGGTTCCGATCGCGCTCACCTTTCTGCTGCTGGCGGCAACCGGCCTCGCCGCGCGCGCGCTGGCGCGCCAGGCGCTGCCCGATGGCCCGGCAACCCTGGCCGGATGCGCCGCGCTCTTCTCCGGCTACACGCTGTTCACCGCGTACGAGCGCACTGCCTTTGGGGAACTGACCGGCGGCTTCTGGATTCCGTTACTGCTTCTCTTCGTTTTGCGCGACCGCAACTCCGGCGGGGTCGGTCTGGCGGCGCGCCTTCGACGGCTCCACTGCCCCGCTGGCGGTGGTGCTGGCAGGCGCCTGGTTATCCGACATTCCGCTTGGAGTCATGGCCAGCTATCTGCTCGCCGGGATGGCGCTGACCGCGGCTCTGCTTTGGCGGTCCTGGGCGCCGGTGCTGCGCTCTACCCTCGCGGCTGCATTGGGATTGGGCCTCGCCGGCTGTCTATCTGGTTCCTGCCACTTATGAGCAGCGCTGGATCGATGTTCGCAGGCCACCAACTTCGGCTATCGCATCGAGGACAGCTGGCTGTTTGCGCGTCACGCCAACCAGGCTCTCGAATTGCATGATCTGGAGCTATTCAAGGTTTCAACCATCGCGGTGACCATGATTGCGGTGGCTCTCGCGGGCGTGCTGGTGAGCTGGCTGCGTGGCACGCTTGCCTGGCATGCAGCCGACTGCGCTGGTGGCTTCCGCTGGCGCTGATTCCTGCTGGTCGTGCTCTTGCTCCAGATTCCCGATCTCGATGCCCGTCTGGGAGGCGCTGCCCAAACTGCGATTCCTGCAGTTTCCCTGGCGCTGGCTGGTGGTGCTCGAGGCGCCGATGGGCATTTTCTTCGCGAGTGCGGTCTGGATTGCTCGCGTGGCGGTGGCGTTTCGTCGTGCTATCCGCCTGCACCGCGGTCTTTTTGGCCGCCACCATCACGGCGGGGTTCAACTTCTTCCAGGCCTGCGATCCAGACGATGCTGTGTGGGCAATGGTGGACGCCTTCCACTCGGGCGCAGGCTTTGAAGGCGGAGATGAGTACGCGCCGCCGGACGCCGACAACTCGCTGCTCGCGATGAACCTGCCGGAAGCCTGCCTCACGCTCATCGCCGGTCCACGGTTCTGGGCCAGGGCCCCGATGGCGCCGATCTGGAGTGGTCGGCGGATCAGAAAAGCTGCGATGCGACGTTTCCGGCATCACCCCATCACGGCAAGGCAAGCAGCGGAGCACCTGAGCATCCATGCCGTCACGAACCATGCCGGCTATCTGATTCTGCGCTTGCGGAGCTATCCCGCCTGGCAGGTCAGGGTCAATGGCGAGTTGTTGCGCTGCCCTGCCGGAGCGTGCTGATGGCCTGATGGCAGTCCCGGTTCCGCAGGGACCAGTGAACCTGACCGTGAATTGGACCACCACTCCCGACATCATTGCCGGCCGCTGGCTGAGCGCGCTGGCCCTGGCCTTGATCACAGCTCTATGTTTGCTGGAAAGAAAGTTATCCCGGCCTCGGTTAATATAAGGGCAATGCCGACCGACGTGAAATCGTTGATTCAGGAAGGCGCAGAGCTGACAGACCGGGCGCTCGAGGAACTCATTCCCAGCGTCGAGACGGTCCCTGCGTCGATCCACGGCGCCATGCGCCACTCCACGTTTGCCGGCGGAAAGCGGCTACGCCCGGTGCTGGCCATGCAGGCAGCGGTCACCATTGCCGGCGAGCTTCCGCAACGGAATTGCCCGGCTGGGCGCGGCCCTGGAGATGCTGCACACCTATTCGCTGATTCACGACGATCTGCCGGCCCTGGACAATGACGACCTGCGCCGCGGCAAGCCGACCTGCCACGTAGGCTTTCGGCGAGGCCATCGCCATTCTCGCCGGCGATGCGCTGCAGACCCGCGCGTTTGAAGTACTGGCTGGGCTCGACTGCCCGCCTGCTGCGACCGTGCAGATCATCGGACTGATTGCGAATGCAGTCGGCACTGTGGATGGCATGATCGGCGGCCAGGTGCTGGACCTCGAGAGCGAGCATCTGAAACCGACGCCGGAGCTTGTCGAAGCCATTCACCGAGCCAAGACCGGCGCGCTGATCCGCGTGAGCGTGGTGGCCGGCGGCGTGTACGCAGGCGCAACTGCCGACGACGTTGCCCGTCTGGACCTGTTTCGGCCGCAAGGCAGGGCTGGCGTTCCAGATTGTGGATGACGTGCTCGATATGACGGTGGACTCGGCGCATCTTGGCAAGACCGCGGGCAAGGACAAAGCCACCGAAAAAGCCACGTGGCCCGCGGTTTTTGGCATTGAGCAAAGCAAGCGCGACGCCGCAGCCTGATCGAGGAGGCCTTTGCCGCTCTCGAGCCCTACGGGAGCCGCGCCGATGGACTAAAGTCGGTTGCCCGCTACCTGGTCGAGCGGAAGAACTAAGAGAGATGCTCTCCGAAGCCGACATCCTCACCGCGCTACGCGACTGCTTCGATCCCGAAGTGAAGCTGAACCTCGTCGATCTGGGCCTGATCTACGGCATCGCAACCGGCCCCGACCCGGACTCGACACCTGCGTGGCCGCGCCAGTGGGTCAAGGTGACGATGACGCTGACCACGCCGCAGTGCCCTGCCAGCGGCCTCATCTTCGAGCAGGTCAACAACCGCCTTGGCCGGGATGCCCGATATCAGCAAGGTTGAAGTCGACCTGGTGTGGGAACCGACGTGGACGCCCCATCGCATCAGCGAGGCAGGCCGCCGTCAGCTTAATATCTAGAGACAACGCAACCCAGCAAGTGTGCGCCGCCTAGTGTGGTGTCTCAAAAGTTCGCGACATAAGTCGCAAAGAGCAACCGCAGATCCTTCGACTTCGTTTGGCCGAAAAGCCGGCCAAACTACGCTCAGGATGACAGATCAATTCTGATGCGAACTTTAGAAACAGGACACTAGCAGGTTGCGAAAAAAAGGCCAAATATAGGGAGAATCTCCCAGGAACGTCCCGCAGTGGCCAAAGCCAGAGCTTTATTTTTGGCACTTACGGCACGACTGAAGTCGTGCCCTTTCAAAGCGAAGAGTTTTTCCCGCAGCCCCTAGATCGCGTTGCTGACCTTGCCCAGAACTTCGCGCAATCGCTCCCGTTTGCCGGTAATGTCCTCGACCAGGGTCTGCACATCGTCAAGCATATGCTGCACCTGATCCACGTAGCCGGGAAGCTGCTGCCACCAGGCGCGCAGCGCATCCTGCTGATCAATCATCGCCAGAGCCGTACCTGTGGCGGCTGCCGCGATTCCGGCGCGGCGTTGGCCCGCAATGTAAAGCAACCCTCCCGCAATCAGGGAACTGGCTGCGGCAATTCTTATCCAATCGATTGAATCGGCAGGTAAAACTTCGCCCGGCGACTGGCTTTCATGGTTACGAGGCGGCTCAAGGGCCATGGACCTATCCTTCCCTACACTGCGATCTGCATCGACTCAGGAATAAGATGCGCAAATTCGTCTTTCAGTCCAGATCGAAATCGCGCAGCGGCTTGCCTTCAGGTGCATCCTTAGCCTTGCGCAAGGCCTCGGCGAACCGTTTTTCGAACAAATCTTCCTTGTTCTTCTCCGCATCGACAGACTGCCGGAAGATCGATTCCTTGCGCTCATCCTGCTCTCGCATCGCCTTGGCCGCCGCTTCCAGATCCTCAAACGTCCGCTTGCGCGGCGCCGGCGTATGACTCACGAGCACCCCGGTAGCGGCATCAATCTTCAGCATTGCCCCGCAATCAGGACACGCAACCTCAAACGTGACTTCCTTCGCTTTCGCCATGACACTCAGCATTGTAGGCTCAGGAACGGCCGCTTGCACAGCCAGTAGTGGGTCAGTTTGATGGGTACGGGCTGTAGCCCGTACATCAAATTCTCCCAACTCGCCCACTGCGCAAGCCGTCAAATGCTTCGGAGGCGACGCTGCGGGGCCTGAAGTGATGCAGAGTGGTTAGAGCAACTTGAAGGAATCTGTTCACGGCAGAGTAGAATCGGGCGCGAGGGGGAAGTCCATCACGATGCGCCATTTGTCAGCATGTTTCACCTGCCGCTTTTTGTTCATGGGACTGTTTGTAGCCGCAGCCGGGATCGCCAGGGCGCAAGCCCCTGCCGCCCCGCTGCGGGTCGCCATTGTTGGGTTGGAGCACGGTCATGTGGAGGGTTTCCTGGCGCAGTTGCCGAGGCACCACGACGTGGAGCTGGTGGGCATTGCCGACGAACATTCCGAACTGACCGCGAAATACGCGAAGAAATATTCGCTGCCGGAGACGCTGTTTTTTAAAAGCATGGCCAACATGATTGAGGTGCGTCACCCGCAAGCGGTGCTGGTGTATACGTCGATTGGCGAGCATCGTCATGCTATTGAAATCGCCGCACAGTACGGCGTCTCGGTCATGGTGGAAAAACCGCTGACGATCTCGCTCGACGACGCACTGGCAATTCGCAAAGTGGCGCACGAGCACCACATTCAAGTGCTGGTGAACTACGAGACAACATGGTATGCGAGCAACAAGGCGGCCTACGACGAACTGGAGAACGGCAAGTTGGGCGCGGTGCGGCGGGTGGTCGTTCACGATGGGCACCAGGGGCCGAAGGAGATTGGCGTTCCGCCGGAGTTCCTCGGCTGGCTTACCGACCCGGCGCAGAATGGGGCGGGCGCGCTCTACGATTTTGGCTGCTACGGAGTGGACCTGATGACGGTGCTGATGCACGGCGAAACGCCCCTGACCGTGACCGCGGTGGTGACCCACGACAAGCCGGAGATCTACCCGAGGGTGGATGACGATTCGACCATCATCCTGACTTATCCGCACGCGCAGGCGGTGATCATGGGCTCGTGGAACTGGCCATTCGCACGCAAGGATATGGAAGTTTACGGCGCGACCGGCTACGCCATTACCGTGGGACCCGATCAACTGCGAGTGCGCCACGAACACGAGTCGGAAGAGCAGTTGACGACCGCGCCCCGGCTAAGTCCGCCACAGGACAACTCGCTGAACTATCTCGCAGCCGTACTCCGCGGCCAGCTTGTGCCCAAGGGCGATTTGTCGGCATTGGATACCAATGTGATCGTGATGCAGATTCTGGATGCGGCCCGGGAATCGGCGCGCACCGGGAAAACTGTGCGGCTGACCAAGGTGGAAGAGTAGAAGCCCAGGTCAGGGATACATAGCCGCGCGAGCGAAGAGCTTTGCGACTCGTCCTCCACTACGGAGGACGCTTGTAAGATGCTGCGCAATTTGATCTTGACTTTGTTGACGAGTCATGGCAGATTGCTCGGCAGCGCATTGGAAAGCATTCGGGCATCGGCATCCCCGGCCGATCCGTCAATTTCCTTACAGTTCGGGCCCAGTTGATCCTCTTGGATTTCCGGTAAAGGCGTCCAGTCGCTGAGCGGCTTGATGCATTCGAGTTCGTGCGCATACGCACATTGCAACCGTGGCGCACGGCCTCAACTCAAGGATTCATTCTTCTTCATCTCCCAGTAGACAAATCTGTACGTATGACCATCACGCCCCGGCTCTTCAGTTGATTCTTCTCCTGTTTGCCTGATCGCACAGTCAGGAAGCGGGATATGTCAGCATCTGCGGGATTTTTGATTTGGTTGATCAAGTGATTCATTGAAGCGGTGCAAGCTGCCAAGAACCGGCCTCAACCCCATGGCGCAAGAAAAGGAGCCAAGATGCACGGAAATGGAAGATTTGTGGTTGCGATCGTTGTACTCGCGACCTGCCCCTGGATCTCTGACGCTCAGGATATGAAACCAATTCCCCACCCGATTGGCGCACCTCAAGCGGCTGCGGCGAACACCAACAAAAGTGCGAGTTCGAGACCTGCCGCCGGGTCGTGGACTCCGCTAGCCAATCAACCCTCGTTTCTGCTGAATGGCGCATCGAATCCAATTTTGTTGACCGATGGAACCGTGCTTTTTCAGGACACCGCCTTTCCCGATTGGTGGAAACTGACTCCTGATCAGAATGGCAGCTATGTGAACGGAACGTGGACTTCGATCGCCTCATTGCCTGCCACCTACAGCCCGCTCTATCACTCCAGCGCCGTGCTTCCCGACGGCCGGATGGTCATTGAGGGTGGCGAATACCTTCTCAACCTGGCACAAACGGCACTCGTCCCCACCTGGACCAATCAAGGCGCGATCTACGATCCGCTTGCAAACGCGTGGACGCAGATCAATCCGCCCGCGGGGTGGACTTCTATCGGGGACGCCCAGAGCGTAGTGCTTCCCAATGGCACATATATGCAGGCCAACTGCTGCTCAGATCAGCAAGCACTGCTGAATGCGGCGACCCTCACCTGGACCCCAACCGGCGCGAACAAGTTCGATCCCAACGACGAAGAAGGATGGAATTTGCTGCCAAGCGGAGAAGTGCTGGCGGTCGATGCCTATGTTCCGATTCCGCCCTTCCCGTACATTCCCACGGGAACGAATTCGGAGCTCTACAACCCCAGGACAGGTGCATGGTCGAGCGCAGGGAGCACGATCGTGCAGCTCTGGGACTCGGCTGCCGACTGCGGGGGAGAATCGGTGGCAACATTTGAACTTGGCCCCGGGGTTCTGAGGCCCAACGGGACCGTTTTCTATACCGGAGCGAATTCCTGCGGTCCCGGAAACACGGCGATTTACGACTCGCGAAGCAATAGATGGACCGCGGGGCCGGCATTTCCCGATGACTATGACATTGCTGACGGTCCTGCAGCCCTCGAACCCAACGGCAATGTACTGATGATGGCCAGCCCAGGATTCGGCGGATCGCCATCCCAGTTTTTCGAGTGGAATGGCAAATCTCTGAATCCGGTATCCGGCCCTCCGAATGCACCGGTCGATACCTCATATTTCGGAAACATGCTGGTGTTGCCGACGGGGCAGATCCTTCTGACGGACTTCTCCAATGACGTGGAAGTCTACACGCCCGCAGCGTCGAACGAACCTGAATGGGCGCCGATCATACTCAATACGCAGCTTCTGCTCAAGCGGGGTAGCTCTTATCAAATTTCTGGCTTGCGCTTCAATGGCATGTCGCAGGGAGCTGCTTATGGAGATGATGAGCAGGCCGCGACGAATTTTCCCTTGGTGAGAATCACAAACCTTGCGACGCATCATGTTTTCTACAGCCGCACACACAATCACAGCAGCATGGCAGTGGCGTCGAACAGCGTGGTCTCGACCCATTTCGATGTTCCCGCTACGCAGGAGACGGGATTAAGTGAATTACAAGTTGTTGCAAACGGTATTCCGTCAAACCCAGTACTGGTCCTGGTCTTCTAACACCGGGAGAACAACAGATCGAGGGCTGAGAGAACGAGAATCCCGGCCAGTTTTCGATGCGGTTGAACAGCGCCTTAGGGTACGAACACCTTGAGCCGAACGTGCCACCTGGTGCTTTGGCCTGGCTTCAGGGTGACCATGCCGGTGTCCATCGAACCCCATTCCTTGCCGAACGGGTCGGCGAAGTTGAACTGGTCTTCGACCGCGACAAACTTTGCAGTGGGCGGCGCGTAGGCCTGGATGGTCTTGATCTCGGGGGAAAGACCTTCAATCTTCACGCCGTAGTGTGCGGCGGGATCGATGACGGTGACCGTCACAGCGCCATTTTTCCAGTCAAGGCGGCTCCAGTTGTCATCGTAGAAATTCTTGTCCAGCGGCTTGCCGCCGGGGGTGCGCAGATCGTATTGACCGGTCACGGGCAGCAGCTTGCCGGTGGGAAAGACATTGTCGTAGTTGTCGACCTGGGCCAGCATGGACCCGGGGATGTGCAGCTTGACCTGTTCGCGGTCGCCGGAGGGCAGGTTGAAGTAGGGGTGCCAGCCGATGGCCATGGGCTCAGCCTCGTTGCCGACGTTGCGCGCAACGATGCTGGCGTCGACGGCGTCGGCCGTGAGAGTGATGGTGTAGTCGAGGTCGGTCTTGGAGAGCCAGTGGCCGCCGAAGTTGCCGGCATGGATCACGCCGGTGACCTGCTGGCCGCCGGGGATGTCTTTGACTTGCACGTCGTCGGTCTTGGCCTTGAGGATCAGTCCGTGCATCGCATGACGCTCGGCGCCGGGATTCTTCCCGATGTTATTGGCCGGCAAAGTGAGCGTATGACCTTCCCACTCGGTGGTCAGCGTTTTGCCGTCAGGCGAAAGCTTGCCGCGAATCCGATTGGGGTAGGGAACCAGGAACGCCGCGCCCAGCCGATAACCGAGATCGCCGTTGGCGTTATCCTGCTCGTCGAGCATCTGCTTGGCGGCGGCCAGGTCCGGTGAGGCGAGCACATTCACTTCGCCCTTGCCGGGAAAGTTGGCCGTGATCTGCAAGAGTTCCATGCCGCGGCCCGGGGCGAGTGTGACGCTGGTGAACTCCGGCTTGGTTTTGCTGGTCGCGGTGCGAGTGAGGGTGACGAGCTTTTCGCCGCCAATCTCAGTGACGCCTTGCGCGTGGCTTCGGGCAAAGAAGAGGCCTGCCATCAAAATGGGCAGGACGATAGGAAGAGCGGCAAGTGAATTGATCATCGGCTTCATCTGAGTCCATTCCTGAAATAACGTGAGATTTCCGGAAACCCCTTCGAGGCACGGCAGCTTCCCGGCGCCAGAAAGCGTATTCCAAAGGCGGCCTCATTCTATCCCAATCGGACACCCGGAGCGGACGCCTCTTTTGAGATTCGGAGCCGGCTCGTTCGAAGAGCGCGCCTGCTGGACCGATCCGAGAAGCGACGCACGGAATCGCCGATCCACCCATGGATTCGGACGTTTAGCTTCTGACGCCGATTAGAGATAAGGCACTGAAGACATGCCCGCCCTCATGCGCAGCCGCCGGTCGGGTTGCGCAAGCCATTACCGCTCGCGAAAGCCACCCAAATCGTAGGAGACGCCGACGGTGACCCCGTTGGGATTAAGCGCGTGATGATGAAAGAAGTCAGGCCAGAACTGATAATCGTAGTTTCCGCGTACCCAGATGTTGCCGAAGGCGCGGTAATCCGCTCCTCCCCCGGGCCCGAGCACTGTCCGCGTGTCATGTGTATAGCCCGGAATATCGATATCAAAATCCATGCTGCCATAGCCCACAAGGAACTTCGCATAGGGAGTAAACCGACGGTAATGCCGCCAGGTATATATCGGGCCGCCGGAAATTGTGTCCATGCGCAGATTACTCCGGCCGCTCCGGCCGTAATTCAAATCGCGAGCCTCCACTTCAAGCCCCAATCCCCGCAGGAGCGCCGGGCCTTTGTCGATGCTCCAGTCAAGCCACAGTGCAGGCCCTGCGAGGCGCCCGCTCCAATCAGTCGCATAGTTGGAGTAACCAACCCCAACAGTCAACGGAATGCCGGGCTTATTTACGTCTGGAGCGACCTGGGCAAAGCTGGGGAAAGCCGCACTGACAAGGATTGCCGCTAGAAGCGTCTTCAAGTACATTAAGATCCTCCACTGGGTTCACCACCCATGGATTCGATCAGCACCGAATCTTGCTCTCGGCCGAAATTCCCTGAATTCCATTGCATGTCTACCACAAACTGGCCTTGCCGCGATTTTCAGGGATGTTCCGCCACCGTTGGCTGGCGATGGTCCGGACGAACTGGGGAATTCGTGTCAGCCAGATAGATGTCATATCGAGGGTACACTTTGCCTCTCATTCTAAAGCGCGACCAACAAGTTGGCGCCCTCAGGACAGGTTACTTAGGTTCACATCCCTTGCAGGCATGTCACGAATCAGACTCACTGCCTGGTGGAGCAGGGTGAGTGCAATCGTATGCGACTTGCTACGGCGGATTCCAAGGGTTAGGGTGCTTCGTGGGTCGGCAGTTCCGCAGGGAATTGCCGACACAAGGAAATTCATTTTAGATGAAACTTAATGGTCGGGACGGGCAGATTTGAACTGCCGATCGGCTTGGCTGCGCCGCGCCCCCCTCGCAGACCTTTCTCGGGATCCGCTACGGCGGATTCCAAGGTTGGGGTGCTTCGTGGGTCGGCAGTTCCGCAGGGAATTGCCGACACAAGGAAATTCATTTTAGATGAAACTTAATGGTCGGGACGGGCAGATTTGAACTGCCGACCCCTCGCACCCCAAGCGAGTGCTCTACCAGGCTGAGCCACGTCCCGACACAATCGAGCCGGCTCGGGTGAGCCGGCCTCGGGGGTCCCAATCAGTCTACACCAGCGAGGCTGGCCGCGTTCGCAGCTTTACTGTCGGTTGAGAGCGAACTGGCTGATGCCTGGCCGCTCAATGAGAGGGAGGAACATATTCCTTGGGCAGCGACGCTCCTTCACCAAAGAAGAACATCTCCATCTGCTCAACGAGGAACTGTTGCGCGTCCGGTGTCCAGGGCTGCAGCCGGTATTCGTTCAGCAGCATCTTCTGGTGGTTGACCCAGTCGCCCCATGCTTGCTTGGAAACGTTCTTGTAGATCTTCTGACCAAACTCCGAGTCAAAGGGCGGCTCATCGAGGCCCTCCATTTCCTTCTTGTTGCGAACGCAAAAGACCATGTGCGCCATTGGTTATGCTCCCAAAGTTATTGTATGGGAAGACGTGCCCGTATGTACGGGTGCGTCGCCCGATGGCCGCGGTCAAGCCGGCGCGCTCACGCGTGCGCCTGGAGTGACTCGGGTGCGGCGCTTTCCAACTCGACCCACTCGGCCGGTTGCAGTTGCAGCGAGGCGGCGGAGATGTTTTCTTCAAGGTGCGCCACCTTTGACGTGCCGGGGATGGGCAGCATCACCGGCGAGCGATGAAGCAGCCAGGCGATGGAGAGTTGGGCGGGGGTGGCGCCGTGGCGTGCGGCGATCCGGGCTAAGGTCTGCTCGGCGGGGTGGTCCGGTTTGAGCAGCTTGCCGCCGGCCATGGGGTACCAGGGCAGGAAGCCGATGCCGCGCTGCTCGCACTAGGTGAGGGTTTCTTCATGGCGGCGATCGGCGAGCGAGTAGCGATTCTGGACAGTGACGATGGGGACGATCTTCTGCGCTTCTTCGATTTGCGCCGGGGTGACTTCGCTGAGGCCGATGTGGCGGATCTTGCCCTGTTCCTGCATCTGGCGCAGCGCGCCGAGGCATTCTTCGAGCGGGGTGCGGGGGTCGATGCGGTGCAGTTGATAGAGCTCGATGCGCTCCAGCTTGAGGCGGCGCAGGCTCATCTCGACACACTGGATGAGGTAGCCGGCGCGGCCCACGTACTCGGTTTTGGCCGGACCCTGGCGAGTGATGCCGCCCTTGGTGGCGATGACCAGGCCTGGCGGGTAGGGGTAGAGCGCTTCGGCGATGAGGCGCTCGGCAATCTCGGGGCCGTAGGCGTCGGCCGTATCGATGAGGTTGACGCCAAGCTCGACAGCGCGACGCAGGACGCGGCGGGCCTCTTCGGCATCGCGAGGCTCACCCCAGGCGCCATCGCCGACGAGGCGCATGGTTCCGTAGCCGAGGCGGTGGACGGCAGATCGCCGCCGATGAGAAAGTTGCCGCTGGCGGAGGCATTCGGCGTTTCCATGATGCTTTTGATGCTATCGCATGACTGGTTCGGCCAGCGGGAACCTTCAACTGCATCAAAACGTATGTTGTAATGTGGATCACGCAAGGAGGACCACCATGAGCACCATTCCGTATCCCAATGCGCAGGCCGTTTTCTATCAGCAATACGAGTCGGTGCGCCGTGACGAGGTGGTGGGCATCCTGCTGGCGCTGTTTCTGGGCACTTTTGGCATTCACCATTTCTATCTGCGCCGGAATGGACTGGGGATCCTGTACTGCTGCTTCTGCTGGACGGGCATCACCACGTTTCTCGGCTTTGTGGAGTGCTTTTTCATGCCCGGCCGGGTGCGGGAGTTCAATGCCATTCAGGCGGCAGGAATTGCTGCGGCACTGGGGATGAGCGTGCCGGCGTGGGCGGCTGGCCGGTCAACGTAAACGTGAATGTGCCGCCGGCGGCGACCCCGGCATCCTCTTCGACAGCTATGCAGCCGGGGACACCGCTTGCGGGTACGCAGGTTTCTGGTACCTTGATCGCCTGCAGCCGCTGCCAGACGACTAACCCGCAGGGCTCACGATTTTGCTCCGCATGCGGGACGGCCCTCTAGCAGGAGCCTCAGCTACCGCGCAAAGCTCCTAAAAAATTTCGCCATCCTGCTTTGCACTTGAACTAGCGTGCGATGCTGGATTCTATGTCGACGCCCGAGCCCGGGGCGGCTGTCCCCGGTCATTTTCTTACAGACAGCACGGTATTCCAGTGGCAGAACCAGACGCTCCGCGGCGACCTTGTCCTCGTGCCGTCGATCGCGCTCTGTCTCGCGATCGGCATCGCCATCGGACATCCCGCAGTCGGCATGATCGCGGCCGGCGGCGCCGTGAACACCGGTTTCGGTCAAAAGCATCCAATTGATAATTCGACTCTCTTGCCGATGATCTTTGTCACATTCGGCACGGCGTTTTCCGGATTCCTGGGCATTCTGCTGGGTCATGAGAATCTGCTGCTTGTCCTGGCGTCGGCACTGTTGACTTTTGGCTATGGAATGCTCACGGCGCGGCCCGGCGGATACGGTTGGGTTGGCCAGCAGTGCGTGATTACGTTTCTGGTGACCTCTGCGTTCCCTGCATCTCCAAGCGAAGCTTTTGATCGCAGCCTGGTGCTCTTCATAGGCGGAGCGTTGCAACTGATTTTGTCGTCGCTCCTTCTTCATCTCTTCGGCGATCTGCGCACACGCCTGTTTCAACTTACGTATTACATCCGTGAAGAAGAGGTGGCTCTCCGTGCCGCGCTGGTTCAAACCGCGACGTCAGTGCGCGAAATGCGGTTTGTGAACTCACCGCTGCCCTACTCAATACGGCTCGCCGTTACCATCGCGATTGCCACCGAAATCTACCGGAGACTGCATTACCCGAGCGGCTACTGGATCCCGATGACAGCGTTGATCGTACTTCGACCGAGCCTCATCGATACCGTAAGCCGCGTGATTGCCCGCACGCTCGGAACCATGGGCGGAGCCATCGGCGCCAGCTTCTGCCTCGCCCACATTCATACAACGCCGATCGTATTGGCCTCCTTCACGGTTCTTTTTGCGTGGCTGGCGTACGGCATTCTCAATGTGAACTATGCCCTGTTTTCCATGGCTGTCACAGGGTATATCGTCTTCCTTCTCTCTCTGGATGTGGTTCCCGGTCCGGAAATTGCGGAACGCCGAGCCTTTTGCACAGCTCTCGGCGCAGCGATTGCCCTGTGCATGCGTCTCGTGGTCATCTCGTATCGTCGCCGCCATTGGCTAAGAGCTGTCGCGGTTCTGCGTCACCGCGTCTCTCCGCTGCGTACGTTCACCAAGTAAATCCCGCCGCGGGGCTATGCCGTGGCTGTGCTCGCACTCTGCGCAGTGTGGACCGCCTCCCGGCGGGCCTCGAGCCAGTCCGCGACGATCCAGGCGGCGCCGACGACGGTCATGTTGTAGGCGTTTCCACCCCACGCGGTGTGGTCGCGCGGAGTTGCAAAGATCAATGGGGTTAAAGCGAGAACGCTGAAGACCAGGAGCATGAGGCCCAGCAGCCGGGCGGCCAGAACGTCCAGGACTCCCGAGACAATGGCCAGGCCCGCCAGCACGAAAGCGATTCCGGTGAGCACCGCCCAGAAGCTTCCTCCAAGGGGCAGCCACTTCGGGACCAGAGGAACGACCGTCTGCACGGCAGTGAGGTGCCCCAGCCCGAAAAAGACCGAGCAAAAGCCCAAGACCCAGCAGGCGATGAGAGCCGTTTTACGAGATCGAGAACCTCGCGCGGCCAGAGACTCCCAGGCAACCACGGCCGCGACAAACAGGATGATCTGCTCGCAGACGTTGGCCATGACACCGATGTAGGTACTGAGCTGATATCCGAGGTAGTGCGGCGCCGTATAGAACCGAGGCAGAGGGAACAGAACGAAGATGCCGTAGAGGACGACCAGCGCCGCCGCGCCGAACCGCTCAGTCTTGCGCCACAGCATTGCAGCCCCTCCAACGATCAGCCACACCGCGACTACATACGCGAAGATCGTCATGCCGGGGATGTGGTCGTTCCACGCCTGAAGGGGCTGGTGGGCAGGCTCCAACTCGCCCCAGATGAGATCGAGAACGCCCGCAGCGATTGACGCCAGGCCGAAGATATAGACTCCGATTCGCATCTCAGATACCTCCTTGCGCGGAGGCATTGTCTGGGTGGGGATTACCGGCCGCGCTTCTGCTCCTCATCCTTTATAGTGCGCCCGGACGGGAGATTGATTTGCAGATTGCGAAGAGGTTCTTTGTGCCGAATGCGTCAGTTGGAGTGAAAGGAAAGATCCCAACCGCCCCGCATAGCCAGGACGGGGCACTCCCTATTGTGACCATGTTTCCTGGGTCGGCCACCCGCCAATATTTGTATCAAATCTCCTCTCATTACCCGTATAATCCGTCTGCCTCACAACGTGCACGTTCCCTTTCCCCCTGTCGAGCGCTGCAAATTCGCTTCGCGAGGCGCAGGAGACCAACCCCATGAAAAATTTGCTGAGGCTACGCCTTTGCCTGTTCGTTGCGATTGCCATGCTGGCATTCGCGATGCCGTCTGTGGCACAAAACATCCGCACCGTCCTCTTGGTCAAGGTGAAGGCGGGGCAGGAAGACAACTGGAAATCTGCTGTCAAAGACTATGTCGCTCTGTTCAAGAAAGCTGGATCCAAGGAAGGCGTAACCGTTTGGGATTCGCAAACCGGCCCCACGCAACACGCCGTCGTCTGGTACTCCTCGAAATGGAAGGAGTTGGACGAGCAAGATCCGGCCATGAAGGGTTCGGAGGCGGAGATGGCGCGAGGGATTGCGCGCCTCAACAGCGTTACAGAAAGCCTTGAATACTGGATCGACGAGATGCAGCCCGACCTGATGATCCGGTCCAACGACATCCCTCCCATGATCCGCGTCGGTCGCACGCGAGTCATCGCGGCAAAGATGGACGAGGTCAAAGCTGTATTCCACGACCAGCTGTTCCCGGCCATTCAGAAGTCCGGCGCCTCGGATTTCGGGGTCGCTGTGGCGCGCTTCGGCACACCCAGTAATGAGATTCATACCTACCTGGGAATGAAAGGCTGGGCTGATCTGGACGGACCCCTCGGCGCACAGAAGGGCATGACAGCCGATGAGTACAAGGCGTTTCAGGCGAAACTGCTGCCGCTGATCGAGAGCACCGAATATAGCATTTGGAAGTTCGTCCCGGAGCTCAGTTACCTGGCCCCATCTAAGTAGCAACAGAGGCTTCGAACAGGACGCGCGCAAACTGAAACTCACCGTACGAGAGGTACGCGAATGGTCGTGCCTCTCTCTGTTTCACATCTGTCAAAAAGCACGAGGGTCTACATATTCGCGTGGCCGGAGCGCATCGACTCGTTGAACTGCGGCTTGGTGAAGTTCAGCGCGGCTTCGAGCGCGGCCTGGTACTCGGCGGCGCGCGCCGAGCAGCTTGGGCGTGGCGGCGGCGAACTCGCCATCGAAGCACCATCAATCCCTCGCCGGCTTCGTCACTGGCCATGCGCAGCAGGTCGGCTTCGGTGGTGTTCAGATACTGCGCGTCGCGCGGGTCGGCGATCCAGACAGGCTTGCTCTCGCCCAGTACGCCGGAGAGCCAGTAGACCTTGCGCAGCAGGTATTCGAGGCGCTCGGCGTCGTTGGTCTCGGTGAAGAGAAACTTCTTTTGCCAGCGGCTGTAGTAGCGCGTGGTCACCGGCACAGGCTGACGGTTGCCGGACTTGACGAAATTCCAGCTGGCCGAGATCGACCGTTTTGCGGATCGCGTTGTAGACGAAGGTCTCGGCGTAGGGCTGCTCCATGGCGGGCACGATCTCGGCAAAGGTGACCGTGACGGAGGCGGCGAGCTTGGCGTGGAGGTTGTGCGCGCCGCCGTCGGCCAGGTGCATTTCGCCGTGGACGATATAGGTGTCCGCGCCGGAGGTCGAGCGATGAAACGGCCACTGGAATTTGCCGAAGGCCACCGGCAAGCCGCCGAGCGTGACGTAGCAGTCGGGCCGGGGATTGCGCAGGCGCTTGGCCTCGGCGGCCAGGTGAGCGGTCATCGCCGGCAGCAGATGCGGCTTGTCGAATTCGAAGGCCTCGCTCAGTTCGAGCTGCAGCGAGCGGCTCTCGGCGCCGCGGCAGGCCGAGCTGAAAGACCGCCGTCGGCTGCGCCGTGAAAGTCGCTGCCCGGAGTGGCGGAGAGCAGAACCAGGCCGGCCTGCGCGGCGGCGGCTTCCAGGGAGGTGACAAGAGAGGATTTCAATTCAGCAGTCATGGCGAGGAACCTGCTTTGAGGATCGTTGCTCTTCATTCTAAGGGAGCGGGCGGACGTCGCATTACGGTCGTGGGCGGATTTTCGGGTTCAAACTGGAACGGCCGGTGCGCATTTACAATTGCGAAGTGTGCGCCCGAAGCCCTCGCCGATCATTCTCGCCGAAAACCTGACCAAGGTTTATGCGGCGGGCCGATTGCAGGTCACGGCGGTGCGCGGGGTTTCGCTTGCCGTCGAGCCGGGCGAGTTTGTGGCCATTGTCGGGCCTTCGGGTTCGGGCAAATCCACGCTCTTCTACCTGCTGGGCGGGCTGACGCAGGCCACCGAGGGGCGCGTGGTGATTGACGGCGTGGATTTTGCCAGCGCTGAACGACGGCGAACGCACCCGGCTGCGCAAGCATCGCATCGGCTTCGTCTTCCAGAAGTTCAACCTGCTGCCGACGCTTTCGGCGATGGGCAATATCGAGATTGCCCACGCCGTCAGCGGCCGCAAGGAGCCGCTGGACCGCGACCTATCTCGACCACCTGAGCGATCTGCTCGTCGATTCGCGGGCGGCTCGAGCATCGGCCCTCGCGAGCTGAGCGGCGGCGAGCAGCAGCGGGTGGCCATTGCGCGGGCGCTGATTACGCGGCCGGCGATTGTGCTGGCCGACGAGCCGACCGGCAACCTGGACACGAAGAACTCCGATGCCGTGCTGGAGATGCTGCTGCGGTCGAACCGGGAGCTGGGCCAGACGACGCTGATGATTACGCACAATCCTGAGGCGGCGGCGATTGCCGGCCGCATTCTGTACATGCGCGACGGGGAGATTGTGCGCGAGGAGAAGCGGATCCCAGGCGGTTCAGCCGTGTCCGCCGCGATACGCGGTCGCCGATGGTCAATCCGGACAGCAGACGGTGCGTCTGGCGCTGCGGCGGCGGTTTGACCGCATTTCGGCGCGCCCGGTATACTCAGTACTGCAGTAAGCGGGAGTAGCTCAGTGGTAGAGCATCGCCTTGCCAAGGCGAGGGTCGCGAGTTCAAATCTCGTCTCCCGCTCCATTCCGCCCTCCGGCGCCAGCCGGGTTGGCTACGGCGGTTTGGAGCGATCCGTCAAATGTAGAGGCAGCCCTGCCAAGGCGCGGTACCCAAGTGGTAAGGGAGAGGTCTGCAAAACCTTTATGCGCCGGTTCGATCCCGGCCCGCGCCTCCAATTCTTTCAACAACTTAGAGCAACTTCACGACCAGAGGCCAAAAGGCCACTGTAGCGGAAACTGTAGCGAGTGCCTGTCGTTTCTCACTGAATCATCCCGTGTGCCGTCTCCCTGTTTCGGCAATAGCGCCTCCATCTGCCGCGCCGCATCGAATTGCTCCAGACGCTCCACAGACCTCGCCTGATGCTCTTGGGTAGGATGGGCATACCGAAGGACCATCTGAATCTTGGAATGGCCCAGGAGCGCCGCCAGCGTCACAAGGTCAATGCCAGATTCTGCCGCCCGCGTCGCCCAGGTGTGGCGAAGATCGTATAGCCGAAACGGTGCCACCTTGCTAACCTTCACCGCGCGGTCGTGGGCATTGTTGACCTTCGGAACTGGCCGCTGATGCGTCCGTGTCACACGGGAAGAGGAAAGGCGACTCCAACCCTGCCATGCGCCGCGTAAGGACGTTCCTAGCCGTCGCAGTCAATGGAACGCGCCGCCGCGCCGCTTTCGTCTTACCGAAGGGATTGAACAGGAATCCGGCCGCCAGGTTTACGTTCTCGGGCTGAATTCGGTAAACCTCTTCCGGGCGCATCCCGGTTTCAAGCATGAGCGTCGCTACATCTCTGAGCACTGGAGTTGCCGCGGCCAGATACTTGCCTTGTTCATCGTACGTGAGCACCCGAGTCCGTTCGTTGTTCTCTGGCAGAAACTTCATCCGGCTGACTGGATTTCTGAATGTAAAGCCAGATTGGAGTGCGTGATTGAAGAGGGCTTTCAGGCAGGCTAATTCCCGATTCAAAGTTGCCGGCCGGATCCGCTTTCCTGTGCTTTTGCGCTCGCTCTTCTGTTTGCCTTTTACGGTTGTTGATTCCATCGCGCGGGCAGCCTTAAAGTCCTCCACGTCTTGCACCGTGATCCGATCAATGGGCGCATCTCCCCCAAAGTGGCTGAGGAGCGCCTTGCTGCTCACCTTGTAGCGCCTGTGCGTGGCTGGATGCGCCTCATGCTCACTCGCCGACCATGCGAGGAAGGATTTCATCGCTGCCTTGAAGCCGGGAGCCTTCTTTCGCTCCGTAATGCCTACTTCGCCCTTGGCAAGGGCTGTCCTAAAGGCCGCCTCGATCGTGCGAGCAGTGCGCGGGTTCCCCTGCTTCGTACTCTTTTGGATATGCTCCCCTTCGAAGAGGAAGTGGTACCAGTAGACCTTGCCACGCTTGAAGATCGACATACTATCCTCGCCTTTCTAAAATTGGCCTAATGTTCGGGGCAACTCTATGCCTGCCCTCGATACACGCGTCACCGAGCTGCGCTCTTTGAATTTTCGAGCCCTCTGGATATCGGCGGACATCCACACGCGAACCTCGATTCCTCCGAATCGCACGCGGCGCACCTCCGGAATTTTGTCGTCATACAACCATCGCAGGAGTTGGCGCTTTGAAATGCCAATGCTGTCGGCAACCTGTTGGGTAGAAGATCCTCGCATGCGTCAATGGTAATGACATCTTGGAAGGGCGGCAAGAGGAAATTAGAAAATATTGGAACGGCCGCGAGGGGAAATAGACATCTCGGGAATGCAGTAAGGGGAAATCGAAGAAGTATAACTAAGCATCATTAGATGAGTGGGATTGTTACATTGCAGTTCACTTGCTATTTTTGGCTTGATGTTTTACATAGGCAACGCTACTTTCCACTACAGGCATATAGCACGTTAGACCAAGGAGGATCAGGAACGATGGAACGACTCTACAGCACGAAGGAAGCCGCTGAAGCACTTGGCCGCGTTAGCAAGGCAGCAGTTGAATCGTGGCTCTCAAAGGGCAAATTGCGTCGCACAAAAGTTGGATCGCGCACGATGATTCGCGAAAGCGAACTCGAGCGATTTCTTCGTGACGACGACAAGTCGCCCGCAGGGCCTGGGCGGCCGAGGGTCGCCGAATCTGCCGCAGTGTGCGGAACGGTGACGGCGGTAGAGTAAGTGAAAACCTCCGCGTTCCGTGAGCAACAGATTGCAATGCTTGAAGCCGCAGCCGCGGCCGGCGATGACTCTCCCGAGCGCGAGGCGCTACTAGTGGCCTGTGACCTTTCGGAAGCGTACAGAGACATCCTGGCTACTGTGCTGGGGAACGGTCGGTGGCGAACCGCAGAATGCCCGATGGAGCACGTACATCAGAGCACCATGCGGGCCGTCTTCAAGCGAGATAACGCCGGCAAGAATGCGCGTGAGAAAAGCGGCGGATATTCTCCCGATGAGTTGGGTTGGATGAAGGAATTGTCCGACACCTCAGAAGCTATCAAAATTGATGGAGTGTGGCGCCAAGGAGGATGCCATGACCGGCATCCCTTCCGAAAGCATATCGATGAAGACTTTTTTTTGCGACCCGCGATTCAGCATGTGCCCGAAGACCTACGCGTGACGGTTGATCCCTCCGAACTGTCAGATGAAGCCCGCGAATTTATTGTCGACCCCCTCATCTCGGTCAACTGGAGCGAGATCGCAAAGCGCGCCAAATTAGATCAATGGGAGACAGAGGCCTTGTTGCTCATGGCTAGTGGCCACACTCTGTATCAAGCTTTTAAGCTATGCGAGAACGACTCCGAAAAGAGATCTCTCGAGGCTGCATGGAAGCGCCTTGGGCGGGGTAAGAAGCAGAAACTTCGGCATGTTTTGTGCTCGTCCTGAGTTTTCCACAGATATTTTCATCCTGAAGTGTCCTGAAAGGCCAATTTTCAGAGGATAGGTAGAGAGGTAAACATGATTACTCTTTTCGTAGTCTATGAGGGCTCTCCCGAACTTGGGCCGGTTCCCATCTGCCGAGTCTCGAATTCCGGGCTAACTCGGCGTGTAACGAGATTCGCTCTTGCGAAGGCCAATCAAACCGCCGCGGCGATGCGCATCATCGATGATGATGCCTTCTCTGAAGCGACCCGCGAAGTCGATCGCCTCCAGGCGGCCCTGGCTGCCGTCTAGCTTCTCCGCCGAATTCTACCGGCTTAAAGATTCCACCCCCTCCATGTCAATTCATTTTTATGCGACAACCGTTTGATCGGCGAGGGAAGTCATGCGCGAAAATCCCCGACTTCGAGCGAGTTGCTGAATGAGCATTGAGTGGGTCACTCACGCGTTAGAACACGGGCCCGAAGATTCCTCGGAGCGCTTCGTGTACCTAGCCATCGGGGAGCGCGTGAATAAAGACGACAGCACTGGGCACGCGTGGCCAAGCGTCGCTGACATCTGTAAGCGAACCCGGCTCAGTGAATCAACAGCGCGGCGCGCGATCGCAAACCTAGAACAGGCGGGCTGGCTTGAGGTTCATAGAGGAGTGGGCAGGCCATCGACGAATGACCCACAAAAGAACGGATCGCATTATTACTTAAGAAAGGTTCCGTCACGACACCTTTCCGGTGAAAAGGTGTCACGGCGAGAGGATTTATCAGATACCAAAAGGTGTCATGGTGACGGTGAAAAGGTGTCACCATGGGGCGGTAAAGGTGTCATGGTGAAAAATCCCCCACACCCCCTATTAGGTAGAACCGGAATTGAACCGGAGGGGGAACCGTCACCACCGCCCACTTCGCCTGCGCTTGTCATAGAATTTACCGGCTTCCCAGAAGGCCTCTCGGAACTGCAGTATGCGGCCGGCATCCTCGAGCATCGTGCCATCGTGGACACGTTTCGACTGCGCGATGCCCTTTCGAAGGCGATTGTTCTGCTGGGAAAGCTGGAGAACGCTGCGAAGCACAAGGCTGCGGAAACCATGGAGCAACGCATCATCAAAGCTCAAACACGCGGTGACGTCATCAACGCATTCTGGTTCGAAGACAGCAAATGGAAGGAGAGTGGGCAGAATGGAACAAATCAGCCGAGTGCAGCTAAACAGCGGATTAATGGCGCGCGCTCCAAGCTTGCAGAGATCGCTCTCAAACGAGGACTTGTCGATCCTTTTGGCGGAAATGGATATTCTGACTCGCCGTTACCCCTCACAAGATCAAGAGGAGTCGATCGAGGTGTATCAGCAGGACCTCGAACGATTGGCCCTGAGATACTCCCTCGCGAAAGTGATAGAGGCGCTGGCGGAACTCAGGATCGCGCCGGGCCGGATATTTTTCCCCCGCCCCGATGAAGTTGCCGGCGAGATCGAACGCCAGCAGTTAGAACGCAACCGGGAGGCCGACGTGACACGAAGCCAGCAGCGCAGAGAGCAGGAGATCGAGGAATTCTGGAAATGGGCGCCGCAATGGATGAGCGATACCGGCAACACAGAGGCGGAACTGCTCGAGCGCTTCCCGAGCTTTAGAGGGACCAAGCCTGGCCTGGTCGATGTTTGCCGGCATTGCGGCTGCACCGAAGCTTCGCCTTGCAGGCTCGCGACTGGCGATTCCTGCTGGTGGACCGACCCACACCGCACGGCGTGCAGCAATCCCGTCTGCATTCGCGCTGAGGCCACACGTAAGCGCACAACCGCCGCGGCGTAGTTACGGCTCGCAACGGAACCACTTCATAAATCAGAAAGGAACAAGGATGCGCATGAGATTTCAAGACAAGCCTTCCGGCAGCATATGCCGTGATGAGCTAAACCAGCACGAACAGATGGAGCGGAGTTTGTACCCAAATGCAGATCCCGGCGACCCTGACGCGGGAAAGCGCATCGACGACGAGAGCGAGCCTATGCCTTCGGCCGTCGCCGCGATATTGGCGCAGGCCAAGACAAAGATCCAGGCGCTCGGATACGTCAACGTGAACATCTCCTTTGAAGCGGAACCTGTCGAGAGCGCGCCGATTCAGGACTTCGCGAAGGCTTCGGACCGGCGCTGGAATCCCGGGAAGGCTGCAGATATCGATACAACGGGCCTGACGCCGATCCAGAAGTTCCAGGCCGCATCGGACCGGCGCTGGGGAATCGCCAGCTAGTCACAGCCGATCGTTCTCAGCCGGGCGCCTTAGCGGGCGCCCTTTCTATTGCAAAAGGAGTTTGCCGATGGCAGCCGACAATATTCTCAAAAGCTTTTTTGTGCGCCTGGGTTTCAAAGTGGACCAGCAGGGGCAACGCAACTTCGTCGAGGGGATTGCCTCGTTGGGAAAGGGCTTCAGCGAGCTGGCCAAAACAGGCCTCGCCGCGGGCACAGCGCTGACGGCATCGACCACCGTGATGGCGAAGCAGATGGAGTCTCTCTATTTCGCGTCACAGCGGACGGGCGCAAGCACGCGGGAATTAAAAGAATTCAGCTTCGCCGCCTCGCAGATCGGCGTGAGCGCAGAGCGGGCGCAAGCTGCAATCGAGGGAATGGCAGCCGCGCGCCGGACGAATCCGGGCTTAAATGGTCTGTTGGCCAGCTTCGGCATCAACCCGCGCGAAACTGACAATGCCAAAGCGATGGTTCAGCTCCTAGTCAAGCTGCATTCGATGGGCGGACCGGGCACGATGGGTTACGCGGTAGCAACGCAATATGCTGCCATGTTCGGTATCGATGAAGGCACCCTCAACCAGCTTGAACGCGGCCTCCCGGAAATGCAGAAGTTCATCAAGATCCAGGCGGACATGTTCAAGGTCGCCGGGATCAATCCCGAGGATGAAGCGAAAGCCAGTCATGCTTTCATGGATGATTCGCGAGAGCTTGCGAGCCGAATCGGGAACTTGGCGGACATCATCGCTTACCGCCTGCTGCCGACCGGCGAAAGGGTTATTAGCTGGTTGGAGAATGCTGTCACTTGGCTAACGAAAGCCGATGCAGCCACGGGCGGATGGTCGTCAAAGATTCTTGGTGTAGTGAGCGCAATTGGGGGCCTAGGAGCGCTCAAGGGTGGCCTCGGTTTAGCGGGAAACCTTCTTGGACGCGGTGGCGCGGCCGCGGCTGGCGGAGCAGGCGGAGCCGGGGCTATCTCCAGCCTTGTTGGAACGATTCTGACGACAGGCTTGATTGCGCTGCTCGCCGCTGCAGTCTTTGCCATGTTCAAGCCCGACGTCGTCGCCAAGATGCTTGGCCTTGACCCGCATGGCCATCAGATTTCAGACGCCATCCAGAAACCGTTCGTATCCGCAGCGCACGCCATTCAGGAGATGCATAAGCAGGTTCAGGTGACCGGTGGGTACGTCAAGGCGCTATCCATCGTGCCGGGAACAATCGGCAGCCTGGCGCGCATGGTTGCCGGCTTCGAAGGCCACGTAAAGAATGGGTACGGACTCTACAAGGACATCGCCGGGAACATCACGGCAGGCTATGGCCACCTGGTCAAGCCGGGCGAGGATTTCAGCCATCTCGACAAGGCCGGCGCGCTGGCGCTGCTCGCCAAGGACCTAGGCTCCGCAGTGGCAACAGTAAGCCGCCTAGTCAAGGTGCACCTTAGTCACAACCAGGCCGATGCGCTCGCCGATTTCGTCTTCAATCTCGGAGGCGACAAGTTCGCCCACTCGACCCTGTTGAAGAAACTGAACTCCGGAGACTTCGCCGGCGCCGCTGATCAATTCCAGTATTGGAATAAGGCGATGAACAATGGCCACCTTGTGGTGAACTCAGGGCTGGCTGCGCGGCGTAGTGCGGAGGCGGACCTGTTCCGCGCGCCGGACAAGAGCATCACCGTTCACCAGAACGCAGATATCAAGGTTACGGGCGTATCTGATCCGCATGAGGCTGGGCGCGCCGCGGGTACGGCTGCATCGCATGCCTTCTCTGACATGCTTCGCAACATGAAGGAGGCGGTTTATTGAGATTCCCATTTCAAAGACGAAAGCTAACGCAGTCCGCAGCGGTGGCCATCGATGAAGCAGCTCTGATGGCACGCGTTCAGAGAATCCTGCCCATCCTCGAGGAAGCGGGAAACCGCGCCGTCTTGCAGAATCCGAAATCAGCTAAAGCCACCATCCGATCATTTCGAAAGATGAGCGGGTTGATGGAGAGCCTCGATGGAGAGCAGCTCTCTTTGTTACTCAATGTGCTTGAGGCCGGAATCCCTGATGAACTTCGCGCGGATTTAAAGGAGGTTTGGCAGTGATCCAGCTCGAGGATTGGGAACTTTCCACACTTTCAAACCCCGCAGCTCTCTATGAGGCTGTGATTTCCGCGAAGGGATACTCGGCAAAGGCAGCCATTGCGCCTGGAGACTGCGAACTCCTCACAACTGACTTCACAGTCAAGGCGTGCGTCGTGTGCGCAACCGTGGTTCATTCGAGGCGGGAAGCATACCTCATCTTGCTCGACTCAGACGAGATGACGGCTTTACGGGAACGGCTCTCGGGTCTGCAGGTTGCTCTTAACAGCTTGCGGCTTCTGGACCGTTCAGCACGGTAACCGCAGTTTAGCCAGATCCTCACAATTAACTCCTTTTGGAACACCCGGAGCATCGCGCTTCGGGTTTTGTTTTTCCAGCACTTACAGCCCTGCCGCGCGGCAGGCTTTTGGAACATCAACCTCTCAAAAAATGGAGAGGGCACACACATGACAGCGAGAGAGAAATTGAAATCGGCCACAGCAAAGGCCGCGCATTTGGAGAGGCAACGGGCACAACTCGAAACAGCCCTGGCCACGGCCACGACAGCGGTAGAGACGGCAAGCAAGGACCTGGAAGCGTTTGACGACTTGAGCGCAGCTATTACGCGGTGGAGAGTCGACCAGACTAAGCGAGGTCTCAGCGCAAAAACGCTCCCGGAAATTCTGCGGGCGCGGGTCGACGCGAAGCGCCTGGCGGAAGTGGAGCTGGAGCAAAGCACAAGCACAAGAGATGCCATCAGCGAGGAGCTCGACGATATCAAAAAGCGCCTGGCGCCCATGGAAGACACGAAAATTGTATGCGCGCTCGACGTGTTGCGGGAAAAGGCGGATGAGGTTGCTGCCGAGCTCGCTGTGCTCAATGAGCGCCGGCGTGATCTATTTCAGATCCTTGAGGGATTGGCCAACATCAATCTTCCCCAAAACGGTTATACGCGCTTCGTTGGTTACACTTCGGCGATGGAGAGAGCGCGGATTTTACCTACTCATGAGTTCTATCCCGCCCAGGATCCGATTGGGGCCATGGGCGCGCGCTGGCTTAAAAGACTCAACCTTCTCAAGGCAGACCCTGATGCCGGGCGATCTTCGTTGCTGGAGGACGCGTGGTTCAATGGCTGCGCGTCCTCCATTTTTTGAGAGGTTGATTTGAATGAAGAGTTGCGGAATTTGCTCCCATCCAGAGCGCGCGGCGATCGATGCGGCATTGATCGATGGAACCTCGCTTCGGTCCATAGCGGGACAGTTCGGGACAACCAAGAGCGCTCTGGATCGTCACCGAAAACACATTCCGGCCGCGCTGACAAAGGCGAAACAGGCCGAAGAGGTTGCTGATGCAACTTCTCTGCTGTCCCGCGTCGAGCGGTTAGTGTCCCGATGCGAAACGATCTGCGAAAAGGCAATGGCTAAGGGTGAGTGGACACCCGCCGTGAGCGCTACGCGGGAGCTGCGCGGATGCCTCGAGTTGATCGGAAAGCTGTCCGGCGAACTGAAGCAGCCCGGCGTGAACATCGGCATTCAGGCAAACTTCGCCGAACTCTCAGTCAAGGACTTTTCCGACCAGCAGCTCCGTGACGTGCTGGACATGCTTATGGAGCGCGTGGGGATATTTGCCGATGACGGCGAGGTGGTAGTGCCGATTGAGTTAACAAATGTCGAGCGGCTCATCCGTGCGGGCTTCGCCAGAGAAAGCGACGCTGTTCAAAAGGCACTCGCGGACAAAGAAAAAGCGATAGCGGACTACCAGTCCAGGAAAAAGGCGCTTCCCGCCACAACGATTCAGGGGGTTCGATGAAAGACAGACGCAAAAAGGCTAAAGGTAGAAGTCAGCGTGAATTCGCGCACCCCATTCTTAACAAGACGGTTAACGGTGACGAGGCGAACAAAGGAACCGGAGGGAGAAACCCTCTCTACAGTTGCCATGTTTTAGGGACGACGCGCAAGCACTTTCTCTGCCACTCGACTACTTCGTCGAGTTGATATCGAACGTGCGACTGGGCAGAATGGCCGAGCTTGACGTATGGAGGGCCGACACCTGTTATGCGCCAGCTCACAAGCGCAGCTATTGGCAACCCCAGGAATTTGGCGATGGATTTTGGCTCTTGGAAAATGGGGAGTCGAGGATCCACGGCTCCAAACTAGCACAGCGGGCAGAAGCCCGCTGTGAGTATCCCCGCACTGCGCGTCCTTATGCCAACTCAAGAGGTTCCAGGTTCATGTCCGGCCAAACCTCCTGGACAAAACTGTGCACTCGCTTCTCATAGAGCCTGTAGCATTTAAGGAACTGAAGCGTGCTCGGAAGCCGAAGGGAAAGCCAATCCGTAAAGTAAGCCGAGCACTCACAATTGGCGGGGCCGTAAGCCGTCAACGCGGATGTGAGAAGATCTGAAAGCTCTTGTCGTTCGCGCCAGAAATCGGGATTTGGCCCAAACTCGAAATCACCAGACTCTGGATTTCGCCCCTCAAGGGCTACGTTGGAAAGCTTTGTCAGCCAACCGATAAAAGCCAATGAATCAGCAAACCAGGAATCTCTTTCTGCGAGGCCCTTCTCGAGCTCGCCTGACACTGTGCCCTCGAGAAGCTTATCCAATTCCTCAGATGCGGGAAGGGTACGGTCAGGCATATTCTCCATGAGTTCACGGGCGATCTGTTGGCGAGCGGATATGACGGTATTAACCAAGGTCTTCATTTTCCCTTTCGTGAGTCCCTTTCGTTGTCTAGCTGGCCAATTTCAAGGCGCTTGCGATCGCGCGCCGGGGCGTTCCTCCATCAATGCCTGCAGGCTACGCCCCAAGGTGGTCGAAGGCGATAACACCTTTGCGTCAGCGCGGATTCCAAATGTATCCGTCGCCGTCTTTCTGAAGGCCTAAAGCCTCGAGGCTTGTCCTCTTCCCGCGAAGGAGGGAGGCGATTTCGAGCATCAGGGTCACCTGGCGCTGATCGTAGCGAATGGGCTTGAAAGTGTTCATTGGCACACCGCCATCCCGCCGTTGAACGGGCCGAAGGAGCCGTGCGACTGAATACCCCAGACTGGCGAGCAGTCCTCCATCATGAAGGCATACTCGCCGCGCGGCGTGCTGGGCTCCTGGGGAGCGTTCCAATCCAGGCTGGACTGGGAACGGCCGGGGATGCCGGCCCGTTGAGCGGAAGTTGCTATCGTGCTACGCTTGTTCGAAACCATTGTTGCCTCCCTTTTAGGCGACTTCGGTTAGCGTCCTGTGAGTGCGGCAACACGCACAGGACGCGCTTCTGTTTAGGAGCGCCTTCGATAGCGCCGCTCCCGGAATGCCTTGGCCCGCTCAAGATCGGCCGCGGACCATACTCTGCTCTCAACCCCGCCAAAGGTCTCTCGCTTCGGCTCTGACAGGCTGCCAGAGTACAACCAGCGAAGCAGCGTCTTCTTGCTGACCTCGATGGCTTTTGCGACTTCGGCTGTTGAGTAGGTAGGTTTCATCTGTCCATAGGTATAGACATTAATATCTCCGTTGTCAAGGAAAAAATCATCGAGTGTAGCGGATAATGTAGCGGCCACTTGCTTAGATAGGCTTTTATTCACCGGAGCGATGCTTGGATAAGCTGCTGAAAATAAAAGCGAATAAAAGTTCATCTAGGTACGCCTAGACTGCCCAGAGAGGTCTTCAAAACCTTTATGCGCCGGTTCGATCCCGGCCCGCGCCTCCAATATCTTTCAACAACATACAATGGCAATAACACTCTTGACACACATGTGGTTTAAGCGTACTATTTCTTACATGGACGCTCCTCACACACTCCAGCAAGCAGTCGCTTACTTCTCCGATCCGCAGCAGGCTTTTGAAGCGGCGGTAGAGTTTCGCTGGCCGGGTGGCAACGTCGCTTGTCCCCGCTGCGAACAGAAGAAGTTTTCCTTCATCAAGACTCGCCGCATTTGGTTCTGCTATGTCTGCAAGAAGCAGTTCACGGTTAAGGTTGGGACGGTGATGGAAGACTCTCCGCTTGGACTCGATAAGTGGATGGTTGCGATTTGGATGCTGGCTAACTGCAAGAACGGAATCTCTAGCTACGAACTTGGCAAGAACCTTGGGATTCGCCAGCAGTCGGCATGGTTTATGCTTCACCGGATTCGGGAAGCGATGAGAGACAACCCGGATTTCAAGTTTGGTGGAGAGGATGGCGGTCCAGTAGAGAGCGATGAAACCTTTGTCGGCCCGGACCCTTACAAGATGCACAAGAGTCGCAAATCCAAGGTTCATGCGCGGGATGGAGCAAAGGGCGGCTACGTTGGAAAGACTGCCGTCTTTGGTGTGTTGGACCGCGATTTGCGGCAGGTTCGCTCTAGGGTCATTCCCAATGTGAAGCGCGAGACTTTGCAGAATGAGATTCTGAATCAGGTTCATCGTGGGAGCAAGGTCTACACCGATTCCGCTGTTGGATACGACCATCTGCGCAAAGAGTTCGTTCACGAAGTGGTCAACCATGCCAAGGAATACGTGAACGGGCAAGTCCACACGCAGGGTATGGATAACTTCTGGAGCCTTTTGAAGAGAACTTTGCGCGGTACCTATGTGGCGGTTGAGCCGTTTCATCTTGACCATTACCTCACCGAACAGGTGTTTCGTTACAACAACCGAGCGACGAAAGACAACAAGTTGACCGATACCGACCGCTTCGCGTTGCTCATGTCTCAAGTGGCTGGCAAGCGTCTCACCTATGCCAAATTGACGGGCAAGGATTCGAACGAGCCACACCACCCGGAGGCAGGGACGGGGCAAGAGGAACCCTTCTAACCCTTGTCGCTGCCGTTCGTTTTGCGGTGTGTAGCTTTCTTCTTGGGCTGTTTCTTTGGAACCGCTGCCTTCGGTTTCTGGAAAACAGCCCTCGCAAACTTCTCAAAGTTCTCGCCAGCTTTAGGCCCTTCGTGGTATTCGTGTTTACTCCCCATTCGATCTCCTTATGAATGATGGCAAAATTAACAACCGTCTTAGCGCGATAGAGGCATCTCTAAAGGCTCTGCGTAATCACGTAACCAAGATTGACGCTAACTTCGAAACTCTTCGCCAGCAGTATGCCACCACAGAACAGAAGAAAAGCCCCGATAATGAGAACAACCCCACTCCAAGCGTGACACTTGTTGAAAGTACTCCAAATGATGCCCAAAATTCCAAGACTGGCGCTGATAAGAGCAATCCATGGTTGACCGGTCTTCAAGTGGTCGGAATTTTTGCGGGTGTAGTAGTTGCAATCGCTAGTGTTGCTCAGTGGTGTCAGCTCGGACAGAACTTTAGAATTGATCAAAGAGCGTGGGTAGGAGTACCCGATGGCCGTGTAACCCAATTTGAAGCGGGCAAACCGGTAAATGTCGAATTGTATGTCGTTAACAGCGGCAAAACCCCAGCGATCGGCGTCCATTCCAAACACAGTCTCAACGGGGCCGTGGGCGATAATCTCCCCGAGTTCATTTTTGGTTCGACGAAAGGCCCAGACAGTTTGGTTTCCATCCCACCCCAAGGAAAGATCACGATACTCTTTCACCCGCCCGACTCCGATGCCCTCAGTTCCCCCGCCATGGATGCGATAAAGAGCGGCGCGAACGGGGCTTATGCCTACGGAACTATCTGGTACGAGGATGTTTTTGGAAAGTCGCATCAGACTGATTTCTGCATGAGGATTGTCTATCCAGGTATTCTGCAAGCCTGCCCCAAACACAACACCATGGACTAAGAGAAAACAAACCAAAATAGATAGCGCTGCCCTATCACGGTAAAACCATCTTCCGCCAGACGCAGCATGTGTGTCAACCGTTTTATTGCCCATACAATGAAGCTGGCTCGATCCATCGAGGGTCTCTGTGGTGAAAATTGCGGAAACTGTTTCCCTTTTTTCCTACTGGACCGGTAATTCGTCCATCCCTTGTTGTCGTGAGGTGGCCTCAATCTGCTGTTGCGCGATGAACTGTTCAAACCTGCCCATTGCTTCCGTTTGGTGATCCTGAGTCGGATGGGCATACCGCGTGACCATCTGAATTTCATCTGAATTTTGGAATGGCCGAACATGTCCGCCAAGGTCACAAGGTCAATGCCAGATTCCGCAGCACGAGTGGCCCAAGTATCGCGAAGGTCACGCATCCGAATGGCGCCACGCCACTTGCTTTCACTGCCCGGTCGTAGGCGTTATTGACATTCGGAACAGGGCGTTTCGGGTCCGTCCCGCAAGAAAACAGATAAGGGCCGTAATCGACGATTTGACGAGCTAGCACACGACGCGCAGTTGCCGTGAGCGCGATGCGGCTTCGCGCTGCCTTGGTTTTCCCGTAGGGATTGAACAGGTATGCACCCGGCGACGGGGCGGAAAAGATCTCTGCTTGTCTAGCGGTAAGGGCGTCCGTTTGCAACCGGATGAGGCCAGGGGCTATGGTGGCGGGAGGATGCTGCGCCACAGCCGAACCGGGGGACGATTCCGCATTACTGCGTTGCTGGCGGTGTGGATGAGTGTTGCCGCCATTGCGCAGAGCGCAAGCGAAGACCAGTTCCAGGCACTGCTGAAGCAGGGGTTCCAGCTACACGAGCAAGCACGATTCGCGGAGGCGATTCCCGTACTGCAGCGTGCATGGCGCTTGGAGCCGGGCGACTACTTTGCCAACCTGCTGCTCGGCATCGATTTGCTGCGATCGGGCAAAGCGGCCGAGGCATTGCCGCGTCTGGAACTGGCGGCTCGCACCAGGCCCGGAGAGGAGATCCCCGAGGATTATCTAGGTGAGGCGAATGCGAGCCTGGGCCGATACGCACAAGCCGCGGAAGCCTACCGGGCCGCGGTCGTGCGCGGGCATGGCTCGGATCAGGATCTGGAGGCATGGGCAGGGTTTGCGTTGGAACGCTTTCGGCAGATTGGAATGAATCTGCGCGCCACGGAGGCGGGCATAGCGACGGTGCGCCGATTGATGGCGGCCGCAGCCCAACCAGCTTCGTCGATGGTTTGCGACGGGCCTATCCCCGCGCTGGAGAGAAAACTGGCTCTTCAACCTGCGGGACACCAGACAAGTCCGGAGACGAACATAGCGTACAAGCTTTCCATCTGCTATGCGGTGGAGGCTGGAAAAGCGGCCGCGCAGTTGCAGGACGGCGTAGAAGACGCGGCTGCTCTGCACCGTTTGCGCGGCGATGTCCTGTTGCGATTGAAGGGCGATGCGAATGCGGCGCAGCAAGAATACCGGCAGGCCATCGCAGTTCGCCCCGGCGACCCGACGCTCATTGAACGACTGGCGGAGGCGCAGTTGACCGCGGGAGACATGGGAGGCGCGAGACAATCGGCGCTGGCGGCCTTGGCCATCGATCCGCAACAGCGCGAGTCGTTGCGAACATTGGCTTCACTGGCAATGGACAGCCGGAATTATGAGGAAGCGCTGCCGTGGCTACGGCAGCTTAATGCGGAGTCACCTGGGGACCGAACGGTACAAGTGGAGTTGGGGAAAGCGCTGGCAGAGACGGGCAACGCTGCAGATGCGCTAAAGTATCTGGCTCCGGCACTGGCTGCGGGTTATCCAGACGAGAAGGGCGCGCTGCATGCGCAGGAGGCTCGGGTACTTCGTGTTTTGGACCGCAACGTTGAGGCGGCGAAAGCAGCGGCTGAGGCGCGCCGCTTGTCAGATGCTTTCCAGAGCCGCAGCGAGAGCGCTGTAGGAGAGAAGCCGGATCCCGACCAGTAGGCGTGTTTCCCTCAATTTCCGCGCTCGAGATTGCTGGCCGTCATAGCTGGCGCAAAAGCTTGGGAAACCGGAGCGGACCAGCGCATCAACCCTGACAGAACCTTCCGGATGAGCAAGAAGGCGTACACACCGGAACCCTTTGGCTGTAATTCCGCCAGAGGCGTTCTGCCTGTATTCCAGAGACTGGCCGGGCAGGAAAGCCGTTAAACACAATAAATATCGCCATCTCACATAGACTCTCGTTTTGCGGGAGGAATATGAATGGTTGCAACGATAAGCCGGTCATGTATAGAAATCGTCCCACCCAACCGGCAGTTGTGGAGGCTTTGTGGCCATGAATTCAAACAGGAGAACAGCTGGGGTACGTTTCTGTTCAATTCTTGGGGTCGTCGTACCGGTAGCGCTTATGATGCTTTGCCCGGTAATGCACGCCCAGACATCGAATGCGCAAGTGAGCGGACTGGTAACGGATACGACAGGAGCGGTAATCGCCGGCGCGGAGATCAGGGCCGTCAACGTTGCCACAAATGTGCCCTATTCCGCCGTTTCGAACGGCGCGGGCATATATGTCTTGCCGGAGTTGCTGCCCGGCCCTTACACGATTTCAGTCACCGCACAGGGATTCGGCTCGGAAAACCGCTCTGGGCTTGTACTGAGCACGGGCGATCACCTTGCGCAGAACTTTGAGCTGAAACCTGGCACGGTCGAGGAGTCGGTGACGGTCACCAGCGGTCAGACGCTGATCTCGTCGGATGAGGCAAGCACCGCCGACGTGCTCGACAACAAAATGATTACCGAACTGCCGCAACTGAACCGCAACGCTCTTGATCTGACGGCGACAATTCCGGCGATTCAAGGCTCAGGGCCGCAGGTGGACAATCTTCAAAGCCTCGCCCAAAGCAACGCAGCGTATCTCATTGCGAATACAGGCAACAACTATTCGATCTCGGGCGGCCAGGTCAACGGTTCCAACATCAGCGTAGACGGTAACCCGGTGCAGGAAGCAGAGTTCAACAATACCAACCGGGCGATTCCCACTCCGGACTCGGTGAGCGAGTTTCGCGTGGAGAGCGGTGTACTGACCGCTGATACGGGCCGATACGCAGGCGGCATCATCTCAATGCAGACGCAGAGCGGAACGAATGCCTACCACGGCCGCGCCTTCTTTTATTTGCGTAACCAGGACCTGAACAGCAACGACTGGACTGACAACTCGCTTGGCAATGCCCGGCAGGATTTCCAGCAGAAGAACTACGGCCTTGCCGGGGGCGGCCCGATTCGCATTCCGCACCTGTATAACGGCACGGACCGGACCTTTTTTTATGGGGCATGGGAGGGGCAGCGTTTCTCGCAAGGGCAAGTTGTCGCCAGCAGCGTCCCCACGGCGTTAAACCAGCAAGGCGATTTCTCGCAAACGGTCATTAACTTCAGCGGCGGTAATCCGGTATACGCGAACATCTACGATCCTTTCAACGGAGGGCTCGATACTAACCCCGGCGATTGCACCGGGCCGCTGGCGAACCAATACACCGCGCAAGGCAGTTGCTGGGTTCGTCCGCAGTTTCCAGGTAACAAGATTCCAGCGAACGCCATGGCGGGTCTCTCCGGTCAAAGCAAGCTGTTTGCCCACTACATGGCATTGTGGCCCGCGCCCAATCACACCCCTTCTGCCAACAGCGACCACAACTTTAACCGGTATGATCCGGTCCGGCTTTCGACCCCGATCGATAAGGATTTCTTGCGCATAGACGAGGCGCTTCGCGCCAATCATCACCTGCAGGGGAGCATGAGCCGGTCGATGATTACTGCCCTTGTTCCAGCACCCTTTAAACATGCAGCCACGGCCCTGACCAGCGATGAAGACTGGACCGGCGACTTCCAGTACACATGGACAGCCGGGCCGCATACGGTGGTGAATTTTCGGCTGGGTATCGGTGTAACGGATCTGGTGAGCACGGGCGTCTCCGGCGATGGCTCACTGCCCGATCCAAATATCAACACATCGCAGTGGGGCTTTGATCCGCTGATTGAGGGCAACAAGGCGAAGATGACTACCGAGATCGCCCCGGTGGTCAATCTGAATGGCTACACCCATGTAGGCGGCGACCAATACGACTCGTTCCTCACCCAGACGGACAACGGGGTGATTTCGGTAACACGGCTTTTGGGGCGTCATACGCTCAAGGCGGGATACGAACAGTATTTCATTCGATTCACCGAGCAAGGGGGCGACGCGACCGGTGTCATCGGCCTGAATAACGGCGGCGGATCGAACCAGTACTGGAACCAGAATGATGGCTTGAGCGGCAGCGGGCTGGCCGAGTTGATGATGGGCTCTTCGAACCTGAATTCGTGGGGCAGCAGTTGGGATATTACGCCGTACGGATGGAATCAGGCAGCCTACATCATGGACGACTGGAAGGTGAACAACAAGCTGACAGTGCAAATTGGATTGCGCTGGGATCACGACGGCGCGAAGCAGGGGCGGCATCCATTTGGCGGCCTGATTTACGACATGAAAGCCAAGAATGTACTGACTCCCAACAACGGCTGGAACTGGAATACTGTTGTATCGTCTGAACCGGCTGGAGTGCTCTCCGGTGTGCCCGTCCCGGCCTGGGTCGATCAGGGCGCGACCGGACGCCTGGCTCTGATCAACACGCCCGAATATCCGCAAAAGAATCTCTACACCACCAACCTGGTGAACTTGCAACCGAGGCTCGGAATCAGCTGGGCTGTCAATGAAAAAACGGTGCTCCATCTGAGCGCCGGCACTGTGGATCAGGGACTGAACGGCCTCTCAACGGACTGGCAAAGCTTCTACTACAACACCAATATCTTCAATCAGGTTGCCACTCAGGACGGAATGCACTGGATCAGCGAATTATGCCAGTGCGATCACGGGCTGCTCTCGTTCCCGGCACAGCCTGGGGGCACCAACCTGGGCTGGACGCCGCCAGTCAGCAACAATGCACAATTTTGGAACGAGACCTACGGCTCCTATTCTGCGAACGCAAACGGTCAGGGTACTACGATCGGCCACTACGACACGCCAACCGACTACATGTGGGGCGCGAACGTCCAACGCCAGTTGGGCAAGGACTGGGTGTTGACGGCCGAGTACGATGGCATCCGGGGTATTCACCAGATGATGCACGTACAGGCGGAATGGAGCCTGAACAATGTGCCGCTCAATTACTACCAGTTGGGTCAGCACCTGAACGATCAGGTCCCTAATCCGTTTGTGAATCAGTCTCAAAGCTTCACGGGTGCAGCCACAGTTCCCCTTAGCCAGTTGCTTGGTTTGTCTCCGCAATATGGTGGCACAAACTCGACCACGCCTGGCCAGGTTACATGGGGCAAGTCGTTCTCGAACTTTGCCAACTTCCAGATTCAGTCGCGCAACTTCAGAGGACTTGAGTTGCTGGCTTCGTATGCAATTCGCAAGACCCTTACCGATGCCGCAAGCACGGACATTAATAACAATGGCCTTTCGTACGGGGTGCTGCAAAACCCGCACAACCTGATGGAAGGCTACGGCGTATCGCCGACTGAGATGCCGCAAACCATGAAGCTGAATTACTCCTACGATCTGCCCCTTGGAAGAGGAAGACAATTCCTGAACCAGATGAATGGAGTGCCTGGCCATATTGCAGATGCGTTGGTGGGTGGCTGGGCCGTGGCAGGCATTTCCACATGGAATCCCAGGGGAACGCCAGTGCAGGTACCCACGGTGGATGGCGGCAACCAGGTGCCGGGCGCCGCACTTCGCTGGGGCTTCGCGAATAAGGACTTCAAAAAGTCCGGCGTCAGTTACAAGGATGCGCTCGTGATCAACGGAGCCTGGGCCAATTCGGCAGGGGCCAGTGTGCTGAACGCTACTTCCTTCACCCGAACTCCGGACTATTCATTGGCAAACTCGCCGGTGTATTTCAGCAATCTGCGCAATCCGGGCAGTTTCTACACTGACGCCAGCATTCTGAAGAAGTTTTTCCTGTCCGACGACAGGGTGCGCTATTTCGAGTTACGCCTCGAGGCGGAGAACATCCTCAACCATCCGGTTTTTGGCAACATCATCGCCGATCCGGATTCGCCGACCTTTGGTGGCATCAACGGAAAAACGGGCCAACGTGTGATGCAGGCCGGCGCGCGGTTCTTCTTCTAGAATTGCAAACCAATTGAGGCGTGGGCGATTGTACGTGACTATGCAATCGCCTGCGTCTCGACTCGCCCACAAGATGCCAAATGAAGGTTTTGTATTTTGGCAGGCTCCCGCTTAGCCGGGCAGCATCGCCTGTTGACGATGGCCGCTTTCAAAACCGCAATATACCGGGTCCTGAGAAGATGTCGAGGATGATGAAGAATTGGAAAGCCTATGGCCGCCGCAGAGCGGTCGCAGCGGTCCTGGCTGCAGAGGCGCTGGCTGTTTGTCTTGGGTCTGCGTCGAGCGCCTTGGCCGCCCCGCCTGTTCAGCCGACAGTTTTATCCAACTCGAGCATTCAGGTTGCGTTGCGACCCGGCGATCATTCGCCCCGGCTGGTTTGGATAAACGGCTCATCTGGCAATCGCTGGTCCAATGTCGCGGATGAACCGTTGCCCGCCAGCGTCGAGATCTCCGGAGCGACCGTCCCTATAACCTGGCAACTGAAACCGGAACTCGGCCACGCGGACGCGCACTCTCTGGTCTTTGTCTACGAGTCCGTCGAACCGCATCTTCTCCTTCGCTGGCGGTGGAAGACGCGCGCGGATTTTGGACCTGTCGAGCATTCGGTCACCATCGAGAATCTCAGCGGTCAGGAAATTTGGCTGCCCATGGTGGACTCTCTTCTACTGAATTGGACTGCTCCCGCTGACCGCGACTTGCGCAACCTATATATAGAGAAGGGAGCAGACACGCCGTCGGTGCAAGGCACGCACTTGGACGATGTGAGAGACGGCTATGAATGGACCGGCAAATCTTCCACCTACGCGCATCCCATGCCAGGCGAGGCACGCGAGATCATTCCTGCCGAGATTGTGTTCAACGCGGACTCGAGCGAAGCTGGCTGGTATGCCGGAATTGAGTTCAGTGGTCGCACCCGCATTTCGCTCGAACGCAGTGGCAGTAGTCTCAAGACTGTGTTGGGCCTCAATCCGGATCCGGGCCCATTCCGCACGCGCATCGAGCCGGGCGGCAGCTTTGACACACCTACTGTATTTCTGGGCGCGTTCGCCGGTGGCCCTGACGGCGCGGGCAATCAATTGCGGCCGTGGGTCCGCGCAGTGCTCGGCAATCCCCTCACCTGGAAGGATCCGCACTATCCACTAACGGTGAACAACAGTTGGGGCAGCGGTATGGCGGTGGATGAGGCGCTGGCGCTGCGCATGATCGCACAGTCGAAGGAACTGGGCCTGGAGATGTTTCATGTGGATGCAGGATGGTTCCGCGGAGTGGGCGATTGGTATCCGGATCCCAGGAAGTTTCCCCATGGTCTCGCGTACATTGCAGATGCGGCGCACAAGCAGGGCCTGCGTTTCGGCATCTGGGTGGATTGGACGCAGGCGGCGCTGGACACCGAGCCGGGAGCGCTGAATGTCCGCGATCCCAAGGTGCGCGATTGGCTGGTCGCGGATGTCGGGCCGAATTGGAAGCCGGAAGAGTTCAAGGGGCAGACCATCGATCTGGGTGTTCCCGCTGCGCGCGACTACTCTGCAAATGAAGTAAACCGCATTGTGAACAGTTATCACCTGGACATGCTGGAGCACGACGGCTATCTCGTGGCACAGGGCTGCACGCGCGACGATCACCCCCATGCGCCACCCAATCGCAGCACGATGAAGGTGAGCCACGATTGGGGTTCCGATTTCGTATTGGCGTCGAACTCGACGGATGTGAGCTACCACGCCGTGCGCGCTTACTACAACATTTACGAGCAGACGCGGCGCGAGCATCCCGGCCTTCTGTTCGAGATTTGCAATGACGGCGGGCGCATGGTGGATTTCGGCTCGGCGGCGCATGGGGACTACTTCTCCATTACCGACACGTACGATCCGCTGTCGAACCGCCGCGCTTTCTACGACACCAGTCATCTGCTACCGGCGGCCATGCTCGAAAGCTACGTGGAGAAGTGGCCTGCACCGCAGCCGGAGAACTTTCTCTACATGTTGCGCAGCGGCATGATGGGTTGGGTGACCATCATGATGGATACCACCGTCTGGACGCCCGAACAGCATGAAGCTGCACGGCAGGCCATCGCGCTTTACAAGCTGAAGCTGCGGCCCCTCATCCGCGATGCGCGCCTGTTCCATATTTCGTCGCGTCCCGATGGCATGCACTGGGATGGCATGGAGTACTGGGATCCAGCGCGCGGCAAAGGCGTGATATTCGCCTTTCGCGGAACCACCCCAGACGAGACGGAGCATCGCTTTGTGTTGGCCGGGTTGAACGCCGCGAAGCGCTACAGGCTGCATTTTCAAGATGGAACCACGCCGGACTCTGAGGCGACCGGGAGCGATTTGACGGGGCCTGGACTGAAGGTCCAATTGCGGCAGCCATTGAGTTCAGAGCTGGTTTTCGTAGAAGATGCGGCTTCAAGCAAAGACGCATCGAAGACGAAAACGGCAGGGAGAGACCGGGATGAATGATGAGTTCGCTGGTTCGGTTGCCGTTGTCACCGGGGCTGCGCAAGGCATTGGGCGTGCGATCGCCGAGCATTTGCATGCAAAGGGCGCGCGCGTGCTGCTGGTGGATTGCAATGCGGCCGGCGTCGCCGCCGCCGTCGAGTCAATTCGCACCCAGGGCGGGGCCGCCGTAGATTTTGCGGTTGCGGATTTGGCCGATCCAACGGCGATCAAAGCCTTGACCGCCAAAGTCGCAGCATTCGAGCCGAGGTTGGATATCCTCGTGAATAATGCCGGTATTGAGGTCGACACTCCCTTTGAAAGCATCACTGCCGAGTCGTTTGATCGGGTGATTGCCGTCAACCTGCGAGCCCCGCTCCTCATGTCTCAGGCGTTGATTTCATTGTTTCCTGAATCCGGCGGCGCGATCGTCAATATCAGCTCCATTCACGCCGAACATGCTTTCCCCAACGCCATCTCGTATGCCTGTTCGAAGGCGGGAATGTTGGCTTTGACACGCAATCTGGCCCTGGAACTGGCACCCCGCCATATCCGCGTGAATGCGGTGTGCCCGGGATACATCGATACTCCGATGTGGGAGGAGTGGCTGCGCACGGCGAGCGATCCGGAGTCTCTGGCCAGCCAGACTCAAGCGCTGCATCCGTTGGGCAGGCGCGGATTGCCGTGTGACGTCGCTTCGGCTGCAACCTATCTGGCCAGTTCCCAGGCGGCTTGGGTTACCGGTACCTGTCTGGTGGTGGATGGGGGCCTTACGATTCGCACACATCCTTGAGAACTGCGCGTTTCGTTGCCGGATATTTGCCGGAATTTCAACAAAAATGACAAAAGGATAATAGTTGGTGCCGATTTTCCAGTATTCGAGCCTTAGTTTCAAAGCATAAGATGACAGGGCCAACCCAACATGTTCAGAGGCCGCCCGCTATGAAACGACAGAAAGAAGTCCTGAGCGAAACCCTCAAGCAGGAATTCAAGAAGGATCTCGAGCTGTTTGAATACTTTCTCGTGCTGTTGAACAGCTCAAGCCCTATCCGCAACGTTGAACTGATGTGGGCCGAGGACCTGGAACTGTTCGATCCCACCCAGCGACCTCGCGTGAATACGGGTAGCGCGCTGGTCCAACTGCAGCCGGCAGGCGCCGATGTTCAGGGGCGCAGTTCCCCCAGTCCCAGTACACATTTCTGCGATCTGGTGCATGGTTTTGGCGCTCACGAGGAGCAGACCTGCGCGCGCAGTGACAAACCGGCGAAGGAACGCTGCCGCGCCACCGGCCGCAGCGACGTCTATCCCTGCCACGTAGGTCTCGCCGACATCGCCGTGCCCGTGATCTGCGAGGGTCGCTATCTGGGCACGCTCTTCAGCGGGCAGGTGCTGACCGCGTCTCCAAAGGCCGACGGCTTTGCTCGAGTCCGCGAGGCACTTGAAGGACAGCCGCACATTGACCTTGCACGGCTCGAGGAAGCGTATTACCGGGTCCCGGTCGTGACCACGGCGCAATTGGCGGAGATGGTGCGCATGATGGAGGTGTTTGCGCGATACCTCTCCAATGCCTGGAAGAGGCTGGAGATCATGAGCGAATTCCAGCAGGTGAGGGAGCGTGAACTGGAGTTGGACCGGCGTGAACTGGCCGAAATGCTGCTCTCCGGACAGGCGAACAATGGAGCGGCCGCCAACCTCGAAGCGATGCGCGTGCTTGCCCGCAACGTGGGGCTGGAGCGACTTCCAGACCGGGTGTTGGTGTTACGTCTGCAAAACGGCATGGAAGAGTTGGCCAAACCGGACCTGGGCGGCGGCGACGAAACAGAGTTGTCAACAGCCGGCGAGCTCGGCAATCGCCTGACGCTGGGGCGTGTGGCGCACATGATTGTCGATCGGTGCCGAAGCTGGCCCAACACGCTGGCCACGGTTGTGACGCCGGGAGAGATGTGCATCTTCACGTCGCAGAAATCGCGCACTCCGAGCCACGAGCGGATGCTCCTGGATGAGATCGGACAGGCGCTGTTGCGCTCCGCACGATCGCAGGGCTTGATGATGGCACGGATTGGCATCAGCGGACTGCATCCACAGCCGGCCGGACTGCTGCGTGCTTATCATGAAGCCGCTTCGGCGCTCGATGCGGGGCATTCCACCCTGAATTGGTTCGAGGCTTTACCGGAGCGGCAGCAACAGCCGGCGCAGGCGCTGGGACGCGTCCTGAAGGCCTTGCAAGCCCCGGAGCCCGGAACGATTACAGCAGCGTTGCGCGAGTTTCTGGCAGCAGCGGCTCCCGCAGCGGCCAGTGTTGCGCAACTGCAGCAAGGCCGCGGACTGTTGACCTGGGCTTGTGAACACCTCACTCGCGAATTGTCTGCGCTCGGCGCCAGCCCCGAGCCGATGACCTCGGCCAAAGAGCGCGCCATTCAAATCATCATGGGATCGCCCAGTTCATTTGCCATGGCCGAAGCATTTCGCGCGTTTGTGGACCAGTTACGGCTGTTGATCGTGCAGCTCTTCGGACAGCGCGAACAGAAAATTGTGAACGAGACGCAGCGCCTGGTGCGCGAAATGGGACCGGAAAAAGCTACGATTCAGAGACTGGCGCTCGACCTGAAGCTCTCGGCAGGGCATCTGGGCCGCGTATATAGCCGGACAACCGGGCACACGCTGGAGGAGTACCTGATCCGGCAAAAGCTGGAGATGAGCAAGCGACTCCTTCTCGATCCGCGGCTCCACGTGGCCGAAGTCGCTGACCGTTGCGGCTTCTGCAACCCGGCCTATTTCGCCTCAGTCTTCAAGAAATATATGCACTGTACACCGCGCGCCTATGCAGGCGATCCACAGCGGTGGGGTGCACTCGAAACCAGTGCACTGGAGCCAGAAGTGCAGCTGGCAAGATAAAGGAGAAATCGATGCGCGCATTGGTGTACACCGCACCACGCCAGGTGGTGCTCGAAGAACGTCCGCGCCCGCGTCCAGCGGAAGGTGAAAGCGAAATCGCTGTCATCGCCGCAGGCATTTGCGGTTCGGATATTTCGGGATTTTTGGGGCACAGCCGGCGTCGTATTCCGCCCATGGTACTGGGCCATGAACTGGTGGGACGCAGGTCCGATGGGCGGCGCGTGGTGGCCAATCCGTTGATGAGTTGCGGGCGCTGCACGGCCTGCCTCGGCGGCGCGCAGAATCTTTGCTCCAATTGGCGGCTGCTGGGTATGGACCAGACCTCCGGCTGTTATGCCGAGTTCATCTCCATCCCCGAATCGCAACTCTATGAGATTCCCGACGAGTTGACTGACGCGCGTGCAGTGATGGCCGAGCCGCTGGCCAACATCGTTCACCTCTTCCGCATTGCCGCGCCCTTGCCCTTCTTTCGCATGGGGATTGTGGGAGGAGGGACCATGGGATCGCTGGCGCTGCTGACAGCGCTTCGGCTGGGCGTGCGCGAAGTGCTGGTGCAGGACGTCAGCGAAGTGCGATTAGAAGTGTCTCGCGAAATGGGCACCACGCTTGCCGTGAATGTTGCCACTGAGGATGGCCGTGCAATGGCGCGACAGTTCGCCGGACACGGTCTGGACTTGGTACTCGACGCCTCGGGCTCCAGTGCGGCGCGGCAGTCGGCATTTGATATCTGCCGGCCAGGAGGCCTGGTGGTGCTGCTGGGCATGAGCCAGGAGCGGAGCGAGATCGACTTTGTGACCAGTATTCGCAAGGAACATCGCGTGGCCATGTCATTTGCGTACACACCGGTTGATTTTGAGCGCTCTCTGGCGCTGCTCAAAGCTGGCGAGATCGACCTCACGCCGTGGACCGCCGAGGTGCCCCTGGAGCAAGGTCAGCAAGCTTTTGACCTTATGACCACTGCGCCCGGCGATCGGCTCAAGATGTTGCTGCGGGTTAATTGAGAGACGGCGAGATCTACTGCATAAAGCGGTAGCGCTCGATGATCTCCGGGTTGAGAGTTACGCCGAGACCATGTCCCTCTGGAACATGGACGCACCCATCTTCTTCGACAGGAAAGTGCTCGCGGGTGGTGTGCCAGCGCAGCGGCGAGTGGCTCAGCGAAAACTCCAACGGTTCGACGTTGGGCTGCGCGGCTAAGAAGTGCAGGTTGGCAGCAATCTCGATATTGGTCTTGTAGCCATGGGTAATCACGCGCCTGCCGCGCGCATAGGCCGCCGCCGCAATTTGCAGAATCCCGGTGAATCCGCCCACCTGCGATATGTCCGGCTGGCAGATGCTGGCGCCGCCAGCATCCATCATCTCAATGAACTCGCGCACGTGGGTCAAGCCCAGGTCTCCTACGCCGATGGGCAAGCCATGCCGGCTCATCTCCAGGTGGCCTTCCACATCGTCCAGGGGCAGCGGCGCTTCAAGAAACCAGATGCCGACTTCGCGGAAGATAGGGAACAACTGCAACCCTTCGGTTGCGGTACGGTAGGAGAGCGCCGCATCGATAATGAGATGCGCATCGTCTCCGGCTTGTTCGCGCGCCGCTGCCAGCAGACGTCCGGTCAAAACGATGTCTTCGAGCCACCACGGGTCGGCGGCAAATTTGAAGTTGCGCAGGTTCTTGGCTTGGCCGGCGGCAACCTGGGCGCGCACTTCTTCCGGCGTCTTCGCCATCGGATAAATCGTGCCGTACGCAGGGAGCCGGTCGCGTTTGGCGCCTCCAAGCAGCTCGTAGACAGGTTTTCTTTCAATCTTGCCTCGCAAATCCCACAACGCCAGATCGACACCTCCGATGGCATGCATTGCCAGGCCGCGCCGGCCTACATAGTCGGTGGACTCATACATGCGATGCCACAGTTCGACGGGGTCTGAAGGGTCGGCGCCCACCAGCACGGAGGAGAGTGAGCGCGCGTGATTGTGCGCTGAAGGGCCGCGCACAATAGCCTGAATGGCTGGCGCCATCGACTCTGTTTCGCCGATGCCGGTGAGTCCGCTGTCGGTATGCACGACCAACACGCAATCGTCGTAGGAGCCGTCGAACAACTCGATGAGCGGGTCTTCTGCACGTAAATGGATGGCTTCAACGGCAGTGATTTTCATGGCAGTGTCCCTTGTCCAACGCGCTGATGATAGAGCGTGCAGCCACCCGTTGTACGACGCGAACAGTCATAACGAAAGAATGAACCACAAAACAGGAGCTGAAGGCCGTGACAACCATTGCCCGTGCATCCGCGGGACCGGTATGCTCGGCCCAGAGATATGAAAGGTAGGCGCGTGAATCAAAAGAGCGAATCAGGAAAACCGCCGTCGTGGTTGCTCTGGTCATTGGCAACAATCGTGCTATGGGGAACGTGGGGTCTGGTATCCAAGGTCGCTTCGGCGGGCGTGGACGCATATGTAAACCAGTTGCTCTACACGGTCGGATTGGCGCCTTTGATGATTTTTGTCGCATGGGCCGTGCACAAGCGCAGCGCCGGAGAAAAGCGCGAGGGGCGAAACAAGGGCGTCTTTTGGGCTTTCCTCACCGGTATTTTGGGCGGAGTTGGAAACATCGCCTTCTTTCAAGCCCTGGTCAAGGGTGGTAAGGCCTCGGTGGTGTCACCGGTGACGGCACTGTTTCCAATGGTCACGGTGCTCCTGGCTTTGATCTTTCTGAAGGAGAAGCTGGGACGCGTGCAGTGGGTTGGCCTGGCCCTGGCTTTTGTTGCTATTTATTTGTTGAGCGCTTGAGTCGCGGGAGAGGAAACGATGCATATCTGGCTTGGTTTTGCCGTTCTTGCGCTGGTTCTTTGGGGCATCACCGGTGTTACGCAGAAGCTGTCTACTAATCGCATATCGAGCGAGCGCTCGTTCCTGTGGTTTTGCTGGGCCATGGTGGCGCTCTCAGCGGCGGTGCTGATCGTGGCGCGCCCCAATTGGGGATTGGGCACGATAGTGGTTCTTTGCTCAGTTGCCGGAGGCGCGCTGAATGGGCTCGGAGCATGGACTAGCTTTCGCGCTCTCGAATCGGGAGGCAAAGCTTCGATTGTGATCTCGCTTATCTCGCTCTATCCGCTTCTGACCGTCGTGCTGGCGGTGCTTCTATTGGGTGAGAGACTCACCTGGATGCAATCGACAGGTGCTGTCACAGCGATTGCCGCTGCGATCCTGTTGTCGATGGAAGGCGCGCCCCAAGCGGAATCTTCCGGCGCAATCTGACCCGCGCTTTCAGCTTTCGGCACCAGGCAGAATTCGACCGTCCGGCTCGACACCACCGATGGATGTAAGCCCTTCCTGCACTGAGAACAGCACAGTCGTCTCCAGACTTTCTCCGGGAGCCAAGGTTCGTGCCCGTCCACCGTCTATCAGAGGTTGCATGCGGAACGGGTAACCGGTGGCCGGCTCAAGTACTGCGACGTTCAGATTGCGCCAGCCGCCGTGCGTGGCAAACAGCCAACAACTTGGGAAGACTTTAGGATCGAAACGCAGGGCCGCGGCCAGCTGGCTGGCGCGGTTCGTCACGCCGCACCAGCCTGAACCGAGTTCGGTGCCATAGAAAAAGTGAACTGCGCGCGAAGAGACATCGGGCACTTGGCGCAAATCCAGCATCGTGCCGTCGAGGGGCGCATGAGGCCACGGAAAATTCGGCAAGGCTCCATCCAGGGTGCCGGGAAACTCAGGTTCAAGCACCACGGACATGGGCGGAAAGTCGATGCGATGGCTAGGCGAAACAGCAAATGCCGGATGCAGTTTCCACAGGAAGGGAAACGGGCGATCGCCTTGGTTGGTCAGCCGGTACTGGACTTCAAGAACGTCGCTTCCGGGGTGCAGAAGCAGCGTCTTCTCGGCTAGAAAGTTGCTGATCGGCGTGGTGAAACGAAGGTGCATTCCGGCAGCGCCATCGCCATGAAAAGGTTCCACATGCCAATCGCCCGTCCACAACTCGCCATGATCAGGCAAAGCATGACCCATCAGGGTCCCAGCTTCGTCGTTTGGAAACAGCTCATCCCAGCCGCCACTCCAGACATCGTCATAGCAGGAGTGAAGTTCATGCACTTTGGCCGGCAAGCTAGGATGGTTCCACAAGAGAGCCGCTTCGAGAGGCTTATAGGTGATTTGCAAGATTCTGGCGCCAGCCTCAGGCAGCACCACAACACGCAGGCTTGCGCTCTCCAGCAGAATGGTGCGGAGACCGTGAGCAGTTCTACCGGTGGAGAGAGTCAGTTCGTCCATTGCTTAACACAAAGTCAATTACAGAGTAGTGGTAGAGGAGCATTCAGCTCAGAAGGAAACGGCTGGATTAAGGAGGATTGATTTGATTTTCGGCTCGCGCGAGGGTGTTTTAAATCTTGCGTAGGTACAAGATCCTTAAATCGAGAAGAAACGCATGGGAATCGACAAGGAATTGATCGACAAGCTGCTTGGCGATTACAAGGGTCCAGAGATTCAGGTACTGGGTCATTTGAAGGGTACGGACTTCAGCGTTGAAGGGTACGAGCTTCAGCTCGTACATCAAATTCTGCCAACTCACCGCGGGCTTTAGCCCCTGAGGCCGGCTCTTTCAAACTGACCCGGCACCGAGATTCACGGGAATGCTTGGGGATTACTCAGTGTTTGAGACGCTTGGCGATGGCAACCTGTACGCACGGAGGGTGGTATGCTTGCTGCAAATTGGCATGACCGATCTGAATTCTGTATGCATAGGCTCGTTCAAGTTCGTCTTCGATCCAGTTCAAGCGAGGTCGCTGTGACAACTCATCTCTTCGCGCCAATCTGTGCCGCTCGGACTTCAGCGAGACCACGCTACTCGATGCGGCCAGGCTGCAAGCTTCGCCTTGCACTGCTGGTCGCGGCGATCGGACTGGTTGCGCTGCGATCGAACGGACAGGAGCCAACGGAGCAGGTACCCCAGCCGTGGGGTCAGGAGGCCAATGGCATGCATATCTATATCTGGGCAGGACTCAAATCGCACTTTGCCGGGCAGCACGATTATCCGCAGTTTCTTGCGGACTGGAGCAAGATTCTCACCGACCATGGCGCCGTCGTCGACGGGGCGCTGCATGCGCCTTCTGCGGCCGACCTGGAGCACGCCGATGTGGTGGTCATCTACAAGGGCGATGCCGGTTACCTCGGCGATGAGGAGAAAACGGCTCTTGAAGCCTACGTCAAGCGGGGCGGCGGCCTGGTGAGCCTGCACGACTCACTCTGCGGCCCCGATCCCGCATATTTTGCCACGCTGGTCGGCGGCGCCAAAAAGCACGGCGAGGTTAACTACACGCTTGGGGCGCCGATCGCCTACACGGTGGTGGACTCCGCCGACCCGATCATGAAAGGCATGTCGAACTTCACGATCTTCGACGAAGCTTTTTACAAGATGACCTGGGCCCGGGATCCCGGCATTCACGTTCTGGCCACCACGGTCATACCCGGCACGCCGAGCGCAGGCTCGCACAAGGGCGAAGTAGTTCCGCAGATCTGGACCTATGAACATACGCTGTCGGGTGGGCGGCCGGCACGCGCCTTTGTGTGGATGCAGGGCCACGAGTATGCCAATTTCGCGAACTACCAGATCGAGCAGATGCTGCTGCGCGGCATTGCATGGGCCGCGCACAGGCCGGTCGATACGCTGGTTGACTACGTACCACCGCCATCAACGCATCCGCAGCCTGCCGCGGCGCCTCAGTAGCGCACTTAGGCGGCGCTGGGCTACCGTGCTCGCGGGTAGCGCGTCGACAGCTACCTCGCTGTCCAGCCACCGTCGATCAGGATGTCGGTTCCGGTGATGAATCCGGCCGCATCGGAACAGAGGTAGCAGGCAAGAGCGCCGATTTCCTCCACCTTGCCCCATCGCCCCACGGGGAGATTCGCGAGGAATTGCGCGTTCACCTGGGGATTGTTCATCAACTCCAGGTTCATGTCGGTTGCGATGGGCCCCGGACTGATGCCATTCACCGTGATTCCGTCAGCCGCCAATTCGAGCGCCAAGGCTTTGGTTAGCCCGAGCAGACCTGCCTTCGCCGAACTGTACGGCGTGCGGCCGGCGAGCGAAACATGGCCCATGGTCGAACTCATATTCAGGATGCGGCCATACCCCGTTCCCTTCATGCCGGGCACAAAGGCGCGGCACATTAAGAAGGTCGAGATCAGGCTGGCGTCGAGCACGCTGCGAAACTCTTCCAGCGTGAAGTCCACCAGGTTCTTTCGCAGATTGATTCCGGCGTTGTTGATCAGAATTTGCGGGCTGCCGAAGCGTGCCTGCACCAGTTCACTCAGCCGGACGACCTGATCCTCGCGCGTCACATCGGCCGCAAACATCTCTCCCGACCCGCCCCGCGACACGATTTCGTCACGCACGCGCTCCAATCGCGCACGGTCGCGTGCCACCAGTGCGATTTGCGCACCTGACTCGGCGAGCGCCTTTGCCATGGCCTCGCCCAAGCCGCGGCTGCCGCCGGTAATCACCGCGGTCCGATTCTTCAAATCGATTTCCATCGCCTGCCTCTGCGCTCCTTATCGCTGTTTGCCGCCGCCGATCTCATGGCACAATCGGGTCCGAGCTGATCGCTGCCGTCGCGTTCCGTTTGCTCGCGACGCGCCGACTTCGATCGAGATAGAGCCAGCATGCCGCTGAGACCGCCGCTGCGACCACCATGGTATTGATGAACAGATTCCAGCCCGCGGTTCCAGTGCCGACTCGTTGCAGGATGATCCCGCCGACGACGGGGGCAAGAAACCCTCCAAGGTTTCCCAGCATGTTCATCGTGGCGGCTACTGTCGCAGTATATGCTCCGCCAATCTCAACGCACGCGTCCCATGACACCGGCATGCTCAGGTCGCATGCAAAACTTGCCAGCCCCATCACCAGCATGGCCGGCACCACTGGGCGAATGTGCATGAATAGAATGAGCAGCACCACGGTGACAACAAACCCGCCGCAGGCAATCGCTCGACCCGGCAGGCGCCGAGAAGAAATTCCCGACACCAGGGATCCGAACCCGCCGAAAAGTAGTGGCAACACCGACAGCGCGGCCGCGCGCCCCGGCGATTGGCCTCGATCCTCACGCAAGTAGGTCGGCAGCCACGTGATGTAGAAGTACCAGACGTATGAGAAGCAGAAATACTGCAGCACGAGCGCCGCAACTTGCCCTGTGAACAGCAGCGACAGCCAGCTCGATCCCGCGCGATGGGTCATGAGAACCCGCGAAGCCTCGAGCATCTCCCGCTCTGCCGCGTTTACTGCTCCATGCGTTGCCGGATCGTCGCGGAACCACAGCAGAAACACCACGCACCAAACCACTCCCAGCGCCGCGAAGATCACAAATGCCCGTCGCCACCCAAACCACGTGATGCACAGCAATGTCAGGGGCGGCGTTGCCGCGCCACCCCAGCGTGCACAGGCCCACATAAGGGCCTGAGCCGTGACGCGCTCGCGCGCAGGCAGCCAGCCGCTCAACATGCGCGTGAGGTTGGGAAAGCAGCCTGCCTCGCCGGCTCCAAAGAGGAAACGGATCGTCACCAGCGAGGTCACGCTCCATGCCACACCGGTAAGCGCGGTGAACGCCGACCATGCCAGCACCACCTGCGTCAGAACCCGCCGCACGCCAAGCCGGTCGCCCAACAGGCCCATGGGAACTTCAAACAGCGCATAGGCGAGCCCGAAGGCCCCGAAGACGAAGCCCATCTGCTCCTTCGAAAGATGGAGATCATGCGAGATCGGCGCGGCAGCGGCAGAGATCGCCGTCCGCTGCACGTACGAAAGCACAGCAAGCCCGATCGCCAGCATGACGACGCCGTAGCGCGTGCGGCTCGGCTTCATTTATGCAGGCTCCATGCGTACAGGGTGTCGCCGGCTCCGAAAACGATGTACTGCTTGCCGTCGAGCAGATACGTAATGATACCGCCCGATTCATTGGCACCCAGTTCGTGATGCCACAGGATTTGGCCTTTATCGGCGCTGAAGATGATCAGGTTCTTCTGGTCATCGCCTGAGATGAGCAGATTGCTCGCTGTTGCGAGGATGCTCGGACCCACCGTGGAGGACGCATTGTTCAGGTTCGGATAGGCATGTCTCCATACCGAGTTGCCAGTGAGCGGATCGATCGCCTGCAGCACTCTCACCGCGTGCCCAATCCCAACGCCCGTCCCTCCGTAGCCCGAGGGCTTGTCGCTGTCGTCGGTGAGGTAATAGATCGCTTTGCCTTCCACCGAGTTCACATACACGAGCCCGGTCCTGGGACTGTACGCCGGGGCGGGCCAGTTTGACGCGTTCACAATGTTGATGGAGCCGCCCACGGAGGGATCCTTGTCGGGTATCGGAATCGGCTCGCCTTCCCCCGAAAGCCCCGAGGAGAAATCAAGCGGGACATACGGCTTCACCACCAGATACTTGCCGTTCACACGGTCGAGCGTGACAAAGAATCCGTTGCGCGCCGCCTGGGCCAGGAGTTTCTCCGGCTTTCCGTTCACGGTGCGATCGAAGAGAATGGGTGCGGTCGTGTTGTCGAAATCGTGTGTGTCGTGCGGCGACACCTGAAAATACCACTTCAGCGTGCCCGTGTCCGCATCGAGCGCGACGATCGATTCGGTCCAGAGGTTCGCGCCGGGTCTTCCCTGCCCTGCAAAGACCGGATTCGTGTTCCCTGTGGGCCAATAGAGCAGATTGAGTACGGGGTCGTAGGTCCCCGGCATCCACGTCATCCCGCCGCCGTGTTCCGACGCGGTCTCATTCGGCCACGTCTTGAGCGCGGGGTCGCCTTTGCGTGGCGTCGACCACCACGTCCACTGCAGATCGCCTGTCTCCGCGTCGAAGGAGTCCAGGAAGCCGGGCATGTCCATCGCATCGCCGCCGACACCCACGATCACGTGGTTGCGCACGACCAGCGGCGCCGAAGTGGAGAAGTACTGCTTGCGCGCGTCGGCGTAATTCTTCTTCCACAACTCTTTGCCGGCGGAGCCATCGAGCGCGATGAGCCAGTTGTCGGGGGTGAGGAAGAATATGGTGGTCTTCCATATCCCCACGCCGCGCTGGCCCACGAGATGCCCGCCATGGTCAACCCAGTCGTAGTGCCAACGTTCCTTGCCGGTCAGAGCGTCGAGCGCCCACAGGTGATCGGGGACGGTCATGTAGAGCACGCCATTGGCGAGCAGCGGCGTGCACTTGATGATGGGGACCGGCGCGCCGCGCTGCGCTCCGACATCCGTAATCCGGTATGCCCATTGCAGCTCGAGCCGGTTCAAGTTGGCGTGATTGATCTGGGTGAGCGTGCTGTAGCGCTGGCCGCTGTAATCGCCGTTGAAAGTGGGCCAGTCTTTGACCGGCGCTCTTCCGATCGTGGCCGGATCGATCGACTCGATCTGAGCGTGCAGCGGGGCTCCGGCCAGGGCCGCCGTCATAATCGCCGCGCAAAATCCCAGCTTCATTTCAGCGTCTCAAGGAAAGCGGTCACGTTGTGCATGTCATCGTTTGCCAGAGTCAACACGATGTTCTCGTGCGCTGCGAGCGGGTTACCGATCTCGACGTCCACACCCGGCCCGCGATCGATTGCGTGTGTCTGGCCGGCGCTGTCGACGAGGGTCACGCGAAAATCGCTCATCTGCGTAATCCGCCCCGAGATGGTTCCGGTTGAGGATTTCACATTCGCCGTGATGTTTTCGTCGCGCGCCGGCCAAATCCAGTTACGCTGCAGTTGCTCGGGCGAGCGGTATTTGCTGGCGATGTGCGCGAACGTTTCCGCGGTGTGGCACGACATGCAGTGGCCCTCCACGTAGATTTTGCCTTTCGCCGCATCGCCGACCAGGATGTTGAGCACCTGGTAGGCGCCGCGATTCGCGACGTCTTCGACCTGGAGGTGTAGAAATTCCGTGATGTCGGTCAGTTGCTGGTCCGACAGGGTTGCAAATGCCGGCATGCCTTTCTCCGGGATCCCTTTCTTGAGGAAAGGCACCAGGTGCTCCCCACGGTCGTCTGCCAGGACCAGGTCCGACGTAATCAGGCTTGGCCCTGTCGCGCCGCGAGCAGTTTGGCCGTGGCAGAAGGCGCAGCTCTGCACAAAGAGCGGCGCTCCACGGTCTGCCGCGACTTTATCGGGGATTGCCCCGAGCCCCAGAAATGCCCGTGTGGCTGCCGCACGTTGCGCCGGCGTCATATTCTGATAGCCCTGCTGTTGAACACCCTCCTGCCCGCCTGTTTGCGCCTCCTGGCTGGTCGCCACAAGGGCAGCGCAGGTTACGCTCCCGGCAAGCAATGCGGCGCGAATCAAGTAGCGCACTATCTCGTGCCCTCCTTTCCATAATCATTGCCGCGCACCGAAAACAGAATGCCCTCTCAAGCGGTGTTTCCGCGCTCGTTGATGAGCGAGTTGTGCGTGCCGGGGTCTAAATGCGGCTGCGAGGGGACAATGCAGCGCCGACCGCAGTATACAAAGCGAGCACGCCGCAGGCGAATCGCTCGCGCTCGTTGGCTCGAATGAATCAACGACGCGGCGGGATCAGAAGCATTTCAATGGGAATCCCGCGGGATTGGCGCGCCGCTGCATCCAGTTAAAAAATCCAGATCGGCGCCTTCATCCGCTTGCAGGACGTGGTCCCAATACAGCTTGGCCCATCCCCGCTCAGGCGAAGGCGGAGAGGTCCATTCCGCGCGGCGAAGAGCCAGCGTAGCATCGTCGACTTCTAGATGAATTGTCCTCCCGGGCACGTCCAGGGCAATGACGTCGCCTGATTGCACCAACGATATCGGCCCTCCTATGGCTGCTTCGGGAGAAACATGAAGGACAACTGTGCCGTAGGCTGTCCCGCTCATGCGAGCGTCAGAAATACGGATCACGTCGGTGATGCCCCTGCGCAACAGCTTGGCAGGTATGGGCATGTTGCCGACCTCCGCCATACCGGGGTACCCTCGAGGCCCACAGTTCTTGAAAACCATTACACAGGCTTCATCGATGTCAAGATTCTCGTCGTGAACTCGAGCATGAAGATCCTCTACGTCCTCGAAGACTACTGCGCGACCGCGATGCTGCAGCAAATGCGCGCTGGCCGCAGAAGGTTTGAGGACCGCTCCATTGGGCGCAAGATTTCCCCGCAAAACCGCGATGCCGGCCTCCGATTTGAATGGCTTGGCAAATCGATGAATCACATCGCGATTCCAGCATTCTGCGTTCTCGACATTTTCCCAAATGGTCTTCCCGTTGGCGGTCAATGCGTCGCGATGGAGCACGCCCGCCTCGCCCAACTCTCGCAGTACGACAGGAACACCCCCAGCGTAGTAGAAGTCTTCCATAAGATGTTTGCCTGATGGCTGCAGATCGACCAGACACGGCAAATTGAATCCTAGCCGGTCCCAATCTTCGAGACTGAGCGGCACACCGGCACGGCGGGCGATTGCAAGCAGGTGAATCACCGCGTTCGTTGAGCCGCCAATTGCCGCGTTGTTGAAGATGGCATTTTCCATTGCTTCTCTGGTTAAAATCTGCGAAATACGAAGGTCTTCCTTCACCATGTGCACAATGCGACGACCTGAGAGCTGAGCCAGGGTATTGCGATGTGCGTCGACCGCGGGGATCGCGGCATTGCCTGGCAAGCTCATGCCGAGCGCCTCAACCATGCTGGCCATGGTTGAGGCAGTACCCATGGTCATGCAGTGCCCTTTTGAGCGGTTCATGTAGCTTTCCGCTTCAAAGAACTCACTCTCGGGCATCTGGCCGGCATTGAGTTTCTCAATCATTCGGAACACGCCGGTCCCAGAGCCCAGTTCACAGCCGCGAAACTTGCCATTCAACATAGGTCCGCCGGAAAGGCCAATTGTGGGCAGATCACAGGAAGCCGCGCCCATTAGCAGCGACGGAGTGGTCTTATCGCAGCCCATTAGCAGAACGACGCCGTCGATCGGATTTCCCCGAATCGACTCTTCCACATCCATGCTGGCAAGATTTCGAAAGAGCATTGCAGTGGGACGCAGCTGTGATTCAGCCAGCGACATCACCGGAAACTCCAGCGGGAAGCCGCCCGATTCCCACACGCCACGCTTGACCCATTCCGCCAGCTCGCGGAAATGAGCATTGCATGGATTCAGTTCAGACCATGTGTTACAGATTCCAATAACAGGACGACCAAATACATCATGAGGCCAGCCCTGATTTTTCATCCAGCTTCGATGTGAAAATCCGTCGCGATCATTTCTTCCGTACCAGGACGCACTCCGCAGTGTTTTCATTCTCCATCTCCGGTTCGTACCTCATTGCGATCCAGCCCTTCAGAAATCAACCGCTCAGCAGCGTCACGCAAGCATCCAGTAGAGAGCGGACGTGATCGCCGTTAGAATAGCGAGCTGCAAGCGCCAATCCGATATCCCTCGGAATGGCTCCGCTATCCCCTTCCAATTCACTGTATAGTGATCAAGTATGTCCGGATCAGTTTGTTTCGTAAAAGCCGATACGGCAAAAAGCGCGGTGACACTGGCAATTGATCCCCACAAACCGCGGTACGTGTAGTTGAGGGTCAGCGGGCTGGCGTGGAGCAAGGGGAAGAGTTTGCTACCTGCTTCAGGACCAGCCAACTGGTCGACCATGAACACGACGGAAAACGCCGATCCGACCACGACTGACGCGAGCGCACCTGCCACCGTCACCCTTCTGCTCAAAATTCCAAATACGATTGCCGGAGCGACTGGTAATGCCAGATAAAGACTCACCGCCTGCAAATACTTGTAAAGTCCTTCCGGTGTCTTGTAGACGGCATAAGCTGCCATGATGCCGAGCAAGGCCGCCGCTGCGATGGCGAGTCTGCCGAGTCTAACCTGAGCTCGGTCGTCGGTGCTTGGGCGGAAATGCAGAATGAAGTCGCGCACCACCAGTGTTGAGACGGAATTCATTACCGAAAGAGTTGAACTGATCAACGAGGCAAAAAGTGCGGCAAGAACCAAACCGCGGACGCCCGTGGGCAGCAACTCATTCAACAAGGTGACAAACGTGGCTTTGCTTTCTCTCCCGGGAAACAGCGCCAGAGCAATGACGCCTGGGAGGGCAAAAATAAATACGGGCAAAATTTTCAAAAGGACTGTGAACATTGCGCCCCAACGCGCCTGGTCCAAATCGCGCGCGCCTAGCACGCGTTGAACGTTTACCTGATCCACACCCCAATAAAAGGTCCCGCCATAGATTGCCGTCAGCAGAACTCCCCAAAATGGGTAGTTTGGGTCGTAGTACGGTTTGGCTAAGTGCATGGCTTCGGGAACACGCGCGTATTGAATAGCCGGGCAGAAGTCCGACATTTCAGACCGGGCACATCTCCGACATTTTTTGTTTATTAGGCATGTTTTTGCTTTTGTCTTTCGGCCATGCTGGGTTGGTTAACGGAACCAGCTTATCGCGTTTGCTGTCGAAGCCCACCAGCTTACGGTGGGCAAAGTAGACGTTGTAGAGGCCTTCGCCGATCGGCATCAGTCCGACCGGTTCTCCCCACAGTACTTCGGTGAGGAAGATGTCTTTCTTTTTCCAGCGGAAATGCCCGTGCGCCTTGACCATGCGCACCTCCATCCAGTCCGGATACGCGACCTCGGGCAGGCGCGCCGGATAGGGCCGTTGCGAGGGCTCATAGACACTTGCCGGGGTCTGCATCTCAAGCGCCTCATGCGGCCGCACCTGGTTATAGTCATGACGAAAACGATCCAACTCGCGTTGCTGCCCCCGCCAGTCGGCGGCTGGCCGCATCTCCTGCTTGAGCGTGCGATGCATGCGCTCGTGCCGCCCGTTCTGCTCCGGATGCCCGGCCTGTATACGTTCGTGCTCGATGCCCAGCCGCATCCAGAACACCGCCAGCCGGCTCAGCCCGCCCACGGCCGAGCTGGAAAACGGCGCGCCGTTGTCGGTGCGGATCGCCTCCGGCATCCCATGCTCGCGGAAAGCAGCCTCGAAGATGGCCCGCACCCGCGCGCTGTCTGTCTTCTCCACTGCCTGTGCGCGCAGCAGATAGCGGCTCCAGGCGTCGGTAATCGTCAACGGATCGACACGCGCTCCGTCACCGGCCTTGAACCAGCCCTTGAAGTCAGCGCACCACACCCGGTTGGCCCCGCCGGCGTGCGCCAGCGGCTGTGTGTAAGGCTCGGTGCGGCGCCGCTTCTTGCGCGCAACCACCAGCCCGGCACGCTTGACGATCTCGCCGATGGTGCTGGCTGCAGGCCACACCCGTCCCGGCTGATCCCGTTCCAGAATCCGCTTCAACTTACGCGGTCCCCAACCCATGTGCGCCTCGCGCAGATCAAGCACCGCTCGCTCCATGGCCGCATCCGTCTGGTTGGGATGCTGCCTGGCCGCCCGGTTCAGTTCTGCCAGTCCCTTGACTCCGTGCAAACGGAAGCGACGAAGCCACTCATAGCCCGTGTCCCGGCATATCCCATACCGGAAACAAAGCTCCACCATCGAATGCTCATCGCGCTCATAATCAAACACAAAGCGCAGCTTCTCTTCCATAACACTGCTCGTTTTCCAAGGCATAATGACGGTTGTAACGCCTTCAGCCTTCGCTGCAGTGTCGGAGATGCCCTCGGTCTATTTCGTCGGACAAGCGCCCGGTCTGTACCACCGTATAGAGCCTGCCACCCCCCCACCCGGTGCAACCCCGTAACTAGCATCGCCAGGCACCCGGCGATGATGATTCCGGCCTGAATCCCGTCGGTATACGCGACCGCGGTGAAGCCCCCAATAATGGTGACAAGCGCGGCCACAATGCCCATGATCCAAACCACCGTCATGATGTCCCACCCGACCAGTCCACGCAATACCAGAGCGCCGGCATATAGATGAAAAGCCATCTTGGTCGTAATCGAAATAATCAGCATTAAGCCTGAGAAAAGGACTCGCGCCATCGGATGAAAGCGTGTCTCGAGAAACTCTGGAGTTGTGAAAACTCGATTGCGGATATAACACGGAAACAAGAACAGGGCGGCGAAACCCAGGGTCCAGCACGTGGTGAGTTCGACAGTACCGGCGGATAGCCCGTAGCGATAGGCGTCGCCGGACAGGCCGACCAGATGTTCGGCCCCGATATTGGTTGCAAATAGGGATGCGCCGATTATCGGCCAGGAAAGGCGTCGATCTGCCAGAAAGAACCGGCTACTGTTTGCGGCCGAATCTTTGCGAATGGCAAGGTACAGGCCAACGAAGAGAGTTGCGCCTAAAACCAGACCACATGTACACCAGTCAATCCAACCGAGCGAGAAGGCCATTGATCAATCCCAACACGAGCCTCAAGTTCAAGAGTGCCGCATTCGCCGATTCAGCGTCTCTCAAGAATGCTCCGCATCAATCGCAACAGGCGGTAAGCCTTATTGAGCTGTAGCTCCTCCATCGATGATCCAATTGCTGCCTGTTACAGATTGGGCCGACGGACCAAACAAAAACACCACCAGATCGGCTATCTCGTCAACGGTGATGAATCTCTTAAGCAGTAGACGATCCAAAAGACGTTCGACGTTAATTTCGCCTTGGGCGATCAGGCTCTCGGTATATTTGGTGAGGACCGCACCGGGTGAGATGGTCACGACGCGTATCCGAGGCGCCAATTCCACCGCCATCGCCCTGCCCATGGCCACCAGGGCGCCCTTCGTGGATGCATAAGCAGTGAGGTTTTTATTTCCAACGCTGGCGTTCACAGAAGCGATGTTTACGACGCATGGATCAGCAGCATCTTTATCGAGCGCCTTTGCAAATTCCCGAACCAGGAAGTAGGGTGCCCGTTGATTCACAGCAATCACCCGATCAAACTCAGCTATCGTCGTTTCGACTAACGGTTTATGAAAACTCCACGCTGCACAATTCACCAAGCCGTCAAGATGCCCGAGTTTGCCCAAAGCTGAAGACATCAACTCTTCGGCGGCATCAGGCACCGCCAAGTCTTTGACAAGAGCAATCGCAGAGTTCGCGAATATGGGGTCGGCTATCTGATCCGCGACCTTCGGATTGCAATCGACCAGCGCCAGGCGCGCACCCGCGTTCGCCAGACTCCGCGCGATGCCAAGACCCATGCCCTGGGCAGCCCCCGTGACGAGAATTGTGCGATGTCTCAAGTCGGAATTCAACGATCATGCACCTGCCTGTTCTCAAGAAATGCTGAATCTGCTCCATGATGACCCGCGCCGGACCATCGGTCCCCGCTAGAAAATCGAAGTGATGCGCGTCGTTCCGGTAAACATTTGGGCTCTAGTCAAGTCGTGCAGGTACCGAGAACGAGCCCAGGTTTTCCTCCTCTGCAGTGTCCTCTATTTCATCCAATGCAACGAGCAACTTTTTCAACTGGTCAGAACAGTCGCGACGAACCCGCGACAGAGGCTTTCGGCTCTCTCCAACGGGGATACCGCGCAAGAGGGCCGACTCGCGGGTGACGGCCAGCCAATGAGGATCGTTATCCGCTGACCCTGATGCGCCAAACTCAAGCCTGATCAAAGGAACCAAACGGTAAAACAACTCACGCGCGGAACTCAGATCCTGCTCGAGCGTTATGAATCTGAATAGCTTCAGGGCACTGCTGGGCGCGATCATTGGCAGGCAGCTGATCCAGCCATCGGCGCCCGCCGCCAGCCCCTCAAAGGCGATCAAGTCGTTCCCCACAAACACTGTGAATGTTTGGCCACAGAGAAACTTGGTATCGCGAATTCTTCCGACTTCTGCTGTCGACCATTTGACCGAATGCACAACCCCCTCTTCGGCCAGTTGCTGCACCTCTTCCGGCGTGACATCAATCCCACTCGTTCCCGGAACGTTGTACAGCATGATGGGAAGACCCACCGAATCACGCACTCTGCGAAAGTGAGCGAATACATCGCGCTTGGGAGGGCGGATGCCATACGGCGGCATCACCATGAGACCGTTACAGCCGGCTGACTTTGCGTACTTGCCGAGTTCAATGGCGGCCCGCGAACTGTACTCAACAATGCCGGCGATGATAGGAACTCGGCCGCCCGCCTCTTCCACAACCGCGTCTAACACCGCCTTGCGTTCGTCCATGCCCAGGGCGAGAGGTTCCCCAGAACTTCCCAGGGGAACAAGTCCGTCCACGCCTTGATTCAACAGAAATCTTACAAACGCGCGAGTTCCACCGAGGCTCACTTCCTCGTCGCTCTCAAAAGCGGTGATGGTCGGAGCATAGACGCCTCGCGGTGAGAACCGAGCCGAATCAGACAAAGACAAGATCTCCTCGGCCATTATGGGATCCTCCAACCAAACACACCGCGCACACAAACTGACACACATCTATTGGATAAGCCGGGAAGTCCGTGCGATGAACAACTGTCCCGATCTCCTGCGCTCTTGAACGACGCACCGCCATCGTTTACCAGAAGGTACCGATCAAAAGCGCCGGCTACAACTGTGAAGCGAGGGCGGCGCCCCTGGCCCCGCCCTCATCGTCGCCAATCTACACTCACTTTCCGCTTCTAGAACGAGAATCGACCGGTGAGCTCAACCGTTCGACCGGTGATCGAGGTTGCTGTGATCTGACCGACGCTGGGGTCAGGAACCCCGGTGGCCAGCGCGGCTGGGTTGAGTTGGTTGCTGGGAGGGTTGAAGCTCGGATGGTTAAAGATGTTCTCTGCATCCATACGAAGCTGGAGTTTGCCTGACTCCCATCCCGGCATACTCCAACTCTTGGCCAACGAGAAATCGAACATACGCAAGATCAGGCCCACGTGAGCGAATTTCTCGGGTTGGTGCCGAAGGTATTCGCTGCCGGCGCTGCGTACGCGAGCTGGTTGTACCACTGGGCTTGATCGACTGACCCCCGGAGGCACTGGGATTCCCACTCGACGCTGGTTTGGATAGAGCGCCGCCTGACTATTGCCATCGGATCGCACCCAGCGAGCCATCGTTGATCGGGTTGTTCATAATCACCGTAAATGGAGCTCCCGATTCGGCCTCGAAGTCACCGGATGCCTGCCAACCGCCCAGCACCGCATCGGCTAAGTCCGAGCTCAGGTATTGGTGTCCCTTTCCGAGTGGTACCGCATAGAGCACCGTCCCCTTGAGGGAGTTTGGCCGGTTAAAATTCGAGGGCGCATAGTTGGCCGAGGGGTTATACGCGTCCTGATAGTACACGTTGCCGAACTGGTTCCCCCAGCCGGAATCGTCCATGTCGTCCTTCAGTCGCGACCATGTGTAAGCGAGCTTCGACAGCCAAGCCATGGCTCGTTGGCACGTGAAGCATGAATGACGCCGACTCGTAGTTCGAAATGCCATTGTATGAGCCGGTACGCGAGCCGCCGGAACCAACACCGATGCCGGAGAACTGCGGGTACGGCCGTGCCGCCTGGCCCTTGGCCGAGATTGACTCGCGGGAAGCTGGTTGATATCAGCCTCGAACATCATGTTTTCCCAGTGGCTGCCGACGTATTGCGCCTCTGCCACCATATTTTCGGGCAAACGATGTTGCACGCCGCCCGTCCACTGCCAGCCGTTCTGAATTGGGAGGTTGTAAGGGGTATAGGGGATCGTCCCGCCGCTTCCCTGGGGGTTTGCAGGGGTAATGTAAGAAAGAGGGTTGCGGGCTGCAGCACCTGTAAGAACGGGCAGATTCGACCCAGTCCCCGATAGCTGCACCACCGGTGTTGTCGTGCTGGAAGTGGACGAACTGCCAACGGCGCCTGAGCCGAAGCCCATCGGTCCGCCCACGGTGTCCTCGCTCCACAGCGAAGCGTATTGCCCCACGCCGCCCCGAATGACCCAGTTGTGTCGAGAGTTGTCCAGGCGAATCCGAGGCGAGGCATCACGATGGTCTTGGTCTCGTAGCTCTGAGTCCGCGCTCCGTTCAGGCCGGCGAACCAAATCGAGCCCATCGCGTTGACAGGATATGGCAGTCGGTACTGGCGAACCGGATCGGCAAGGGTCGGGTCAAATCCACCCGCATTGTTGTACTTTTCGGTCGATCCGCCATGCGTTTCCGAGCGCACCCCGAGGTTGATGGTCAGGTTCGGCCGCAACTTGATGTCGTCCTGAGCAAAGAACGAAGGATTCTTGGCTCGCATGTAGTGTTTCGGTGTAGAGTTTGTATTCCATGACTGCACATCTCCCAACAGGAAGTCGGCATAGCCAGCTTCCGAGACGGCGGGATTGCTGGTGGTGAACTGGCCGGTGAACGTCAGGGTTGCGCCGTTAATGCCGCCCCATGGAGTCGAGTTATCTTCCTCCATCAGCAACTCGCCGCCAAAGTGCAGGATATGTCTTGCCTTTGATCCAGGTGACCGTATCCGAGGGAGCGAAGGTGTTCTGGATGAAAAGTGCCTCTGTGCCGGGGCTGAATATGTCGAGGGCGCGCCGGTTCCACTGACACTCACCGTCGGCATGACATCCGCGGTAGAGAACTGCAATCCAATCTTGGCCGGGATACCCTCGCCCAGGGACTGCTTGAGCATAGTAATCCGCCTCCCGGTTAAACGAAAAACGGAATTCGTTGACCACGTTCGCACTGATGGTCCACACATCCGAGATCTGCGCCGTTCCCGCCGTCGGACGAATCGTTCTGGCAATTGACCGGACAATTCGGACTGCCGTTATAGGACACCTCGACCGGGGCGAAGCGCTACGACGATCGAAAAGTCGATGCGGTTCTTCGGAGTAATGTTGTAGTCCAATCGCCCAAACATCTTGGTTTGGTTGTTAACGGCTGGCGCCAGATACTTGAAATTGTTTGCTAATCCAGAGAGATTGTGGCTGTCAACGTAGTAACCGTTCTGGATGTTGACAGCTACCGGATCGAAATCAGCTGTCGGAATCGCCAAATCGCTACGCGTTAAAGCGCTCCGCACTGAGCGGCATTGGTGGTTAACGGCGTGCCGCCATGGGCAGCGTCAAGCCTCAGATCATTTCCAAAAAGCGCAGGATCGAAACAACCTGCCTTCATGGCTGCGAGTTGGCTCCGTAGTCTTGGTGATCGAGCTTTGGGGGTTTTCCAACTGTTGATAGTTGTAATAGAAGAACATTTTGTTCTTCAGGATCGGCCCGCCTACCGCCCCGCCGAAGTAGTTGTAACGCAGCTTTGCTTTGGCGCCAGTGTTGTTGAAGTAGTCTCTCGCATTCAAGTCGTCGTTCTGGAAATAGTCATAGAGCGGAGCCGTGAAATTGATTGCTCCCGCTCTTGCTGATGACGTTGAAGACCGAACCGCCGCCGCCGTATTGGGCGGGAGCGTCTGTGCCAATCACGTTGACCTCGGACACCGATTCGCTCAGGCCCTGGTCAGTGTTGGCGCTGTGCGGCAGCCAAATCGAACCGCCGTCAACCAGATAGCTGGAGAAGTACGGCATGGTTCCACCGATGGCCTGATCGAACTCCGGGCTCCTCATCACCACTGCCCCCACCGCATCCCTGGCGTGCTGGTAGCGCCGGGAAGCAGCTTCAGCAGATAGGTCTAGCCGTTCTCCGGATCGACGTTCGGAAGTTCGGCCAACTGCTCCGATTGCAGAGTGGTTGACACCTGCGGCATCCTCTGTCTTGAGCAGAGGCGCGTCGGAATTCACTTCGACTACTTCGGTGGCCGCCCCAACTTTCAAGACGGCATCAACGGTCACGATTCCGACTTCAAGCGAAACCGCGCCGCGCTCGAAGGTTGCAAATCCCTGCTTGGCGAACTTGAGCGTGTAATTTCCGGGCAGAATCGAATTGGTGTCGTATAAGCCGTCGTCTGTTCGTCACGTACTTGTTGACCACACCGGTATCGTTGTTAGTGACGGTGACGTTTGCGCCTGGCACCACCGCGCCCGACGAGTCGGTCACGGTGCCGCGAATATCACCGGAGTTTGAGTTTTGCGCAAACCCGATATTCCCAACGCAGAAGACAAACGCCAGGACGAGTAGACGGGGATATGCTCTCTTCACTGTAGCCTCCTGATTTGTTTTCGATTCACGGGAGTTGTAGGCTGCGATCGCGCTTCCTGTAAACTGCCTTCGAGCAGCTATCGCCTGTGAACAATCGATTGTTCTCTCGGCCTAGTGAACCGCGTTGAGCAAAAATATGCTTACGCGACAAGGCTTGTCAAGCAGAAAATGCCGTAGACAAACGCTTGTTTCGCTGATTAGCGTGATGAGCAGCCGTCCTGCTTTCGACCAGCCGGCGCGGCTATCTACTTGTGCTCCGATTTGGGGCCGGAAAACGGTTGGTCTCTGATGACTTCGCCCTCGCGACACACTCTGCCCGCCCAAAGCTCCCTACGGCACCAATCCCGACGGCGAGGTTTCAGGCGACCGCGCTTGGATGTCGATCCTGTCGGTCTCTCGCTGGGGGCGCGGTGTTGGCCCTCAAGGATCTCTGGCCGGCTTGGCCGGATGAAAGCATTTTCAGCGTTATTGTTCTTCGCAATTTACCCAATCCTGGCGACCTCGCAAGAGCTGAGTGATCACGACCAGGTCGCGCTCCACGTCCAAAAGGCCCAACAGTTCTGTGTCCGTCTCTCAGATTGAAGTTGTTTGGCCGGCCGGAGGACCACAAGTCTTCCACAATCTCGCCGCTGATCGTTTCTACTTGCTTCGAGAAGGACAACCGCCAATTCAACAGGATTTACATACTCCTGGGGCCGACAATCCCGTGCCATTCCCTCATCCCTGATCCATGCTCAAAACGCAGCTGACGTTCACCATACAAATGACGTAATTGAGTCCGATGACAGCGCGACCCTGAGGATCTGATCTCCGAGCCTGCAGTCGAACTGTTTCTCGGCGTCGTTGCTATTGGTCAGCACCAGCACGCGACTCTTATCCGGGTTCTCGGCCGCCACGTGATCGACACCAGATAAATCTCCTGAAGATGCGAAGATGCGCGCTCCTCTTTGAATGAGTTTTGAGTAGTGCGGAAATGCATAGTAATTCCCGCTATAGCTGAGTTCCTTCGTCTTCGAGTCGATCGAGACAAGCCCTCCGCGGTGCATAGGACGGGGCGGATTCGTGATGTCCGGCCGTCCGTTTTCATCCAGAAGCAGGTTCCAGACGCAGATGCACCTGGACCAGTTCCGAAGCATGCCCGTAAATGAGCTGGACCATCTGGCCCAGTCCGTTCCATAGGGAGGATACCGGCGCGGTTGGCCCGAGTGTCGCTCTTCCGACGGACCGAACAGATGAGCGGGGGGCCCCCCTTCGGTGAAATACGCATGCTTGTCAGGAAACATCTCATGGATGCGGGACATTGCGTCTGGCATTCCCGCGTAAGAGTGCCAGGCGACACCATCCACGTACTTGGAGACTTGCGGGTTGCTCAGTTCGTCGGCCACCCGACCCCACAGATTGTAGTTGTGATCAAGAATCCAAATCTTGGTCTCCAATGATGCCGCTTCCAGAGCAGGCCCCAGGTGAAACGCGACAAAAACCATTTCATGTTGCTGGGCCCAGAGCGTGGCAGGAAAATGTCCGTCCTGGTCTGTGTCCACTTCGTTATTGACCGTGACGGCTTTGACTTTGATCCCAGCGTCCGCGTATGCCTGAAGAAACTTGACGAAATACTGAGCGTGGGCCGCAAACCAGCGCTCCTTCATACAGCCACCGAGCATCGACCCCCCGCTCTTCATCCATCCCGGCGGACTCCATACGCACGAGAACAAATAGAGATCGGGATTAATCTGCTGCGCTTCGCGAAGCGTCGGCACGATCCGGGCTTGGTCTTGTTCGATGCTGAAGTGCTTCAGCTCCGGATCTGGTTCCGGAGTGTCATCGTAACTGTACATCTTCGTCGAGTAGTCACTCGTTCCGATGCAGGTTCGTCCCACTGATAGGCGCAATCCAGAGGGCCCATAGAGATCCTACAAAAGTGCGTGGCGAGCATCGGGCTCCATGAGATGCAGAAGGTAGCTCGAGGCGTCCGTGAATGCACCGCCGAACCCGAGGATTTCTTGATACGTCGTGGCGGGTTCGAGGTAGATCGCCAACGGCGACAAATCCTGACCAGTTTCCCATTGAGGCGGCGACTTGATCGGTTGGAATCTTTCTTGCGCGCTCGTTCTCCAGGCTCGTACCGGGCCTGGAGCAACAGGAGATTCCGCGTACAGTGGTTTCGCCTCGCTTGCAATCACTGCGCCACCCACTGATGCAGCAAGTTTGAGAAAGTCTCTACGGCTTGCATTTGGCATCGTTTCCTCCAAAATTGCAGCCCTCTGGAACCGTACTTACAGAAGCCGTTTCAAACCCAAAAACCAGCAAGTCGCAAACAATTTTGCATTTGCCGTTTCTTGAGAACCTTTACGCGGCTAATACGTATAGCAGGACAATCGATTGTTTGCAATATGTTTTGTACTGCGCCGTTTTTCTACCTCGTCCAGATCAGACTTTGGGGAGTCCTCGCGGGCCTTCCAAAGGACTCATACATTGGCAGGAATCTCGACGCGCATTCCTTGAACAATTGGCCTGCGGACAGTGATCCTGAACTACACCCCGAGCCCGCGCAGCCACCGAGAATTGCACTAGACAATCGTTTGTGTTTGAAATATGCTTTGCGTGCCAACTTTTGGAACTGCCGCTGCGGCACGCGTCTACGTCTGATGCCTCTCGAAATCACGGCGTGGCAAATCAGGAGGAAAGATTTGCAATTGAACGAAACTCGGCAGACGAATACTCAAACGTTTCGAAACATGTTGATTCTTCTCTTGGTACCGTGCGTCATCGGTCCGATATCAGCAGTTGTGCGAGCTGCGGAACCCTACCGTGGTCAGCCATATCACGACAGCGTCTATAAGGATGGGGCGCAAAAAATTCCGGGTCGCGTCATGTGCGCCTATTACGACATCGGAGGTGAAGGAGTCGCATATCATGACTCTGACGCGACGAATAAGGGAAGCGGAACTTTGAACCCGGCCGATGGCTCCTATTTGAACGAGTTTCGCATCCACGAGGGTGTAGATACTTCTTACACAAAATATCACGACGCGATTGATGACAACCCATTTGAGTTAGTTCATCCTCCTAAAGACCTGCTCTATGTCGGTTGGACCGACCCAGGTGAATGGTTCAACTTGACAGTGAACGTTAAAGAGGCTGGTCGATATATCGTCGGTCTGCTCTACACATCCAAAAGCGGTGGAGCCATTGCACTGGATCTGAACGGCAATAAGGTAGACGGGTTGATCAAAATCGAATCAACATATAATGCTTTAGATCCCATCGCCTGGCGACAATGGCACCATTGGAATTATGCCAAAGACATTGTCGCAGTCGAGTTACCTGAGGGAACTAATGTGCTGACACTTCACATCGTCCTTGAAGGCAACATGAATCTGGCCTACCTTGACTTCACCAAAGCAGAGTAGGCTCGCCCTACTTCCCCGCTGCCTTCAGGCGCGTTCGGGAAATCTGTCCCGTTTTCCCGGACCGTAAACAGGGTTGCTCGGAAAACTCCTCGGGCAATGCAGGATCGCCGAAGTTTGAAACGGCCCGCGTTGCTTCAGAAATCGATTTGCTGCTGGGAGGACAAGGGATATGATGTCTCCGAGTAGTGTTCGATAGTGAAAATGACGACGCGAAAACATCGAGTGAGTTTGAAAGAGGTGGCCAAACATCTCGGCGTGCATCCCACCACGGTTTCGGTTGTTCTTAACGACGTTCCGGGCCGTAGCATTTCCCAAGCTACTCGTGACCGGATCAAGGCCGCGGCCAAAGACTTCAACTATCAACCGAGTCTGCTTGCGCGGTCGCTGCGCAATCAAAAGACCCTGAGCATTGGTATTTTGGTGCCCGATCTCGCCGAGTCCTACCATAATCAGATCGTAGTTGGAATCGGTGATCACCTCATGGAGTCCGGATATTTCTATTTCACGGCTCATCATCGGCGCAAAAAGAATCTGGTCGACAAATATTGTCAAATGCTGCTGGGTAGGGGCGTGGACGGCCTCATCGCAATTGATACGCCCCTCGATCACTCGTTTCCCGTGCCCGCCGTGGGGGTGGCTGGACATCGACTCATTCAGGGCATCACCAACGTTGTCCTTGACCACCGCCGCGCGGCAGAATTGATCTTGACTCACCTTCAGTCGCTCGGCCATCGCCGAATTGTCTTCGTGCGCGGCCAGGAATTCAGTGCTGATGCTAGAGAGCGCTGGCGTTACTTGCTAGAGGTCGCTCGCGAAAAAGACATTCCTGTTCAACCTGAATTGGTATTCCAGCTTAAGAGCGATACCCATTCTCCTGAACTGGGATTCCCCGTGGTTAAGCAATTGATCGCGAGAAAAGAACAGTTCACCGCTGTCGTTGCTTTCAACGACATGTCGGCTATTGGGATGATTCGCGCGCTTGCAGACGCAAAAATTCGCGTACCTGCAGACGTTTCTATCATCGGATTCGACGATATTGAGGCAGCTGAATTCACAATTCCGAGACTTACAACGGTTCGGCAGCCGCTCTCCGAGATGGGGAGAATCGCAGCGCAGTGTGTGTTACAGCGAATTCAGTGGCCCGAAGGATTTCAACAAGAGATAGCCGTTGGACCGGACCTTGTTGTGCGCGAATCGACCGCATCGAAATCGCGACAGAAACTCCAGTTTTCAAGGCCAAAATGAAATCGGTTTCATTTGGCAAGTCGGATGTCTAGAACTGGTTGCATAAATGGAGTTTTGAAAGGGCACGGCTTCAGCCGTGCCGTCACAGACGCATAGAATCCGTGGCTTTAGCCCCTGAGGGAAGCTCCCTCGCTCGTCGAGCAACATTTATGCAACCAGCTCTATTGTCCTGAGTCTGAAATATGCAACACAAAGCTGGTTGTCATTCTGAGCGAACGGGGCCCCGAACGTCTTTCAGTTCGGGGGTGGTGAGTCGAAGAATCTGGGGTTGTTCTTCGATGAACTTCAGACTCACCAGCTCTAGGGCGATCTGGTGCAAAGGACAAGCCTATCGCCCGCCATCATAGCCACCAGTGATCGTAATCCGTTCGGAATCCCGAAAATCGTCTTGTCATGCTGAGCGAAGGTCGCCGCGGCGACCGAAGTCGAAAGCCTGCCCGCCGTGGTGGGCATTTGCGGCTGCCCTTGCCCCTGCGTGAAGGACTTCCGGCCACCATGTAGCCGTCTCGGCATTCAGATTTTCTTTTGCAGATAATTACCGCGATCCGGCGCACAATGGGAAGGAATGAAAGAAGCGGTAATTGCGGACCCCTTTTCGCGGAGAGAAAAAGGACCCACCCCTACCCCCTACCTGCTAGTAACCTGGATCTGGTTACCATCGTGCTGGGTTCAGAGCGGCGGCCCGGATTTTGTTTTGGAATTGTGCGGGACACCAACAAAAATGCAACGATTTTTCGATGCTGCCCGACGTGGGCCGTCGGCCGTAATGGGGAAAATTGAACCCGTTGCGGGTCGCACGCGCGCACCGGAACGAAGCGCGGGCGCACAGGCAATCGAGTGAGATTGTGCCCAGTCGAGATTCCGGCTCTTGCAAATCGAGGTTAGGAGGTCTTGCCAAGAGCGCCCGTCGACGATCCTGCAACTGCGGCATCATCAAGAAGATTCGGGACGCGGAAAGCAGAACCGAGCCTTCCATTTCCCGTTCAGGGCTCAACGATTCTTTTGCACAACAGTTGGGAATATACTGAGTTCGAGCGAGCGCACGTGGCCGTGAATCGAGGTCCTCACGCATGTCGCAAGCCTCCCTGATCGAATACGCCAAGAGCGGTATTTTCTTCAACGCAGTCAAGGCTCGCGTTGTCAATATCACTTCGCCCACCAAAAATTCAGATTTCGCCTGCCTTCCCCTTGGATGCCGGTAAAGCCGGGTGTTCTCGTTGAGACCGCGGGGTAAGGCGAGCAGGAGTAAGTGAACTTCAACATTCACTGAAAGCACAGGAGGATTTATGGCAACTGCAACAGTCGCAGTAGGAACCATGAAAGCCGCGCAAATTTCGAAGCCAGGAGCAGCGTTCGAGGTGGTTGAGCGAGACATCCCCAAGCCGGGCGCGGGACAAGTGCGCATCAAGGTGCAGGCCTGTGGTATCTGTCATAGTGACGCGCTCACGGTAGAAGGCGCATGGCCCGGAATTCAGTATCCCCGCGTCCCAGGCCACGAAGTCGCGGGCATCATCGACGAGGTGAGCGCCGGCGTTTCCAACTGGAAGAAGGGACAGCGCGTTGGCGTTGGCTGGCACGGCGGCCACGACAACACGTGCCTCGAGTGCCGCCGAGGAGATTTCAAGAATTGTAGAAATCTGAAAATTCCAGGCATCAGCTACGACGGCGGATACCAGCAATACATGGTGGCTCCCGTCGAAGCGCTGGTCGCGATCCCTGAGAGCCTCAAAGACACTGACGCGGCACCGCTGCTCTGCGCCGGAATTACCACCTACAACGCTCTCAGGCACAGTGGCGTCTTCCCCGGCGACCTGGTTGCAATCCAGGGCATCGGCGGCCTGGGCCATCTCGGAATTCAATTCGCAAACAAGTTTGGTTACAAGGTCGCGGCGATTGGACGCGGCCCGGAAAATGAGCGGCTGGCGAAGAAACTCGGGGCGAGCGTGTACATCGACAGCAAGGCGACCAACGCAGCAGAAGCTTTGCAGAAACTGGGCGGAGCAAAAGTAATTCTTGCCACCGCCCCGAACTCGAAAGCGATGTCTGAGCTGATCAACGGCCTGGGACCGAACGGAAAGCTCATCGTGATTGGCGCGACCGCAGATCCCATCGAGGTCACACCGTTTCAACTTATCAGTGGAAACAAGACGATTCAGGGCTGGGCCGCGGGAACTGCGGCCGATTCAGAGGACACGCTGCACTTTGCTGAACTCAGCGGCGTGCGGCCGATGATTGAAACCTACCCGCTCGAAAAGGCTGCCGAAGCGTACGCACGCATGATGAGCGGCAAAGCCGAATTCCGCGTTGTTCTCACCATGTGAAGTTGACCGGCAACGCAATTGCGAAACCGGATGGGCTCGCCGATTAGGGAGCCCATCCCGGATTTCATGCGACACCACGACCGGTTTACACGCCCGGCACCGGTGGGCATCCGGGAAACTCCGTCAAATATGTGTTGCCTTTGTAGCCCAGATACTTGATGCCGATTTTGCTGGTGAAGAAACCGTCGGCGGTCATGTTCCGTAGACAGCGAGAAGAATTCTATCGCCATCGCGTAGGCTATCGTCCTGCGCTGCATTTTTGCTATATGCGATGAGGTCGAGAATTTCTGTCTGCTGCTGCGGCGAGCAGTCCAGATAGGCTTTGCCGTAGCGGCTCGCGCATGCCGTGTCGAGCCACTTCAGCCCGCCTCCTAATCTGGATTGGTATTCAGTATTCTCGCTGGTCAGCAGGTCGATGAACTCCGGCGCACCGGCCTCGATAGCGCCGCCGCATTCCGCGTCGGCGGGAAAAATCGTCTCGCAGAGCGCCTGCAGCGTTTTGTATTGATGCGCATCGAAGAACTTTGGAGCGTATCCTCCCGCCTTGGCGTCTGCTCTTTCTGTTTCGATCAGGTTGTGGGCGTATTCGGCCGCCTCAAGCGGGATGACTCGCAGCACCGAGCCCGCCACTGCTCCGATGCTCAGTGACTTCAATACCGCGCGCCGTGAAACGAAGTCTCGTGTCATAGCTCTTGCTTAGAGCTCTCCTTTCCTGGCTTGGTCGAGCAGATACTCCGAGGTTCTCCACGAAAGCGCCATGATGGTCAGCGTCGGATTCTTATCCGGATTGGATACAAATGGAGCGGCATCAGCCACAAAGACATTCTTGACTTCGTGTGCCTGGCAATTGCTGTTCAACGCCGACGTCTTCGCATCGTTGCCCATGCGCACCGTTCCCAGTTCATGAATGATTTCGCCGCCTCCCGCAATGCGCATTGCGGCCGCGGCTGCTTCGCTCTGTTCGGCAACGGGTGCCGCCGCGTGCCCGCGATCACGGTTCCGCCGGCGGCTTCGACGATGGAGCGGAAAGTCTCCTGCATATCCGCGGCCATCTTCATCTCGTTTTCGCCCCACTGCCAGTGAAAGCGCAGCACAGGAATGCCCCACTTGTCTTTCACGTCGGGGTCGAGTTCGCAGATAGCAGTTTTGCGTTGGGAATCATCTCGCCGCGCCCGCTGAATCCGATGAATGTGCCATAAGAGCTGCGGCATTTCTGTTTCAGGCTGACGCCATAGCCTTCATGCTCTTCGCACACCCCGTCGAAGTCGCCAACGCCGGGCATGTCGCGTCCGCCGCCAAACTCGATGTGGTATCCGCGCAGGAATTCGTTCTTCTTGCCGAACCGCCACCACGGCATGTACAGGTGCATGCCGCCCACGCCGTCGTGGTTGTGCACCGGCATCTTTTCAAGCTGCGGAAAGTAGCCGGCCAGATCGCTGCCGACCGAATCGGTGAGATAGCGCCCCACGACTCCCGACGAATTCGCCAGCCCGTTGGGAAAGCTGGGCGAGCGCGAATTCAGCAACAGGCGCGCGGACTCGCAGGCGCTCGCCGCCACCACGACGGCTCTGGCATAGACGCGCTGTTCGCTCTTCGTCGGTTTGTCGATGTACGAAACCGCTTCAGCTTTGCCACTTTGTCCCAGCACAATTTCGCGGGCCATCGCATTGGCAATCATCGTCAGTCGGCCGGTCGCCGTCGCCGGCGGAATCATCACCTGGCTTGAGCTGAAGTTGGAGGCGGACCTGCATCCGCGGCCGCATTGCGCGCAGTAGTGACATGCGTCGCGGTCATTCAGCGGCTTGGTCAGAATGGCGAGGCGCGACGGGATGCACGTGATGTTCAGCTGGTCGCAGGCCTTCTTGATCAGGGTCTCAGTGCAGCGCGGCTTAGGTGGCGGCAAATATACGCCATCCGGAGAATTGGGAACGTTTTCTTTCGACCCGAAGACGCCGATGTAGGATTCGACCTTGTCGTAATAGGGCGCGAGTTCCTCATAGGTGATCGGCCAGTCGTCGCCCATTCCGTCGGTGGAGCGCGCCCTGAAATCCGCCGGCCCGAAACGCAGCGCGATGCGCCCCCAATGGTTTGTTCGGCCTCCTTCAATCCGCGAGCGAAACCAGCGAAACGACGAGCCAGGCGCCGTTGTATAGGGTTCGCCTTCGATCTCCCAGAACCCGTTGGGCGCCATGAACTCGTTGCCGATGCCACGCTGTTTGCCGCCGATGCCCACGCCGCGATGGGCGAGTTGATAGGGCCACACATGCTCTTTGAAGTCCTTGTCGGGATCGAGCCGCGGTCCGGCTTCGAGCATCACTACATTCAGTCCGCCTTCAGTGAGCACCTTCGCAGCGGTGCCGCCTCCGGCGCCCGATCCAATGATGCAGACGTCAAAGACTTTCCTGGGCGGGTTCAGTTGAGCCATCCATTTTCTCCAGCGAAATGTATTTGAAACGGGGAAATCTGCAGCCCTTATTCCCGGCAAGCGCCAGCGCGGGCGGGCTTGTCCCGGCGTTCAATTCGAAGTTCGCGCTTTTCTTTCCAGTAATGGATAAATATACGCTTTGGGCCATTACGCTCGCGACGTTTTTCTTCCCCCGGATTGCGGGAGATAAAGTTGCCATGAATTTGAATGCGGCATGGCCGCCTCTTTCAGATAGAATCCTGCCTGTGACGGATGCACTCTCTCTTATCGATGCGCTCAATAGCCGCTTCGGAATCCCCGGAATTGTCCAGATAGTTTCTGGAAATGGCGGATTGCCGAAAGTGCGTGTCACCTCGCGCCTGGCTTCGGCGGAGCTCTACCTGCACGGTGCGCACGTCACATCATGGCAGCCTGCCGATGCGGAAGAAGTGATTTTTCTCAGCGAGCACTCGCTTTGGGAAGATGGTCGCGCCATTCGCGGAGGCATCCCGGTCTGTTTCCCCTGGTTTCGAGCCAAGGCGGACGATCCTCATGCGCCGGCGCATGGTGTGGTGCGAACGAGAGAATGGCGGCTAGATTCGATCAACGCGGAGGAAGACGGATCCGTAATTGTCTCTTTCTCGACGGAAAGTGATGCGTCAACGCGGCGCTGGTGGCCTCATGAATTTCGCTTGCTCCATCGCGTCACGATCAGCGCAACGCTTCAGCTCGAGTTGGTTGCGACAAACGTCGGGCCCACAACAATGCGCTTCGAAGAGGCGCTCCATACCTATTTCCGGGTCGGACAGGCGGACAACGCGCGCGTGCGGGGTCTCGATCAGGTCGCGTATCTCGATAACATGGATGGCAACCGCAGGAAGATTCAGTCCGGAGACGTTGTGTTCGCCGCTCCAATCGATAATGCGTACCTCAATACCGGCGGCGCTCTGCAATTGATCGACCCGATCCTGCACAGAGCGATGCGTACAGACAAGGTCAATTCCGCAACCACGGTGGTCTGGAACCCGTGGCAGCAGGGCGCGGCGGCTCTCGCCGATCTTGGAAATGACGAATGGCGAAACATGGCCTGCGTCGAAGCCAGCAACATTCTTGACGCTGCAGTTCCACTGGCCCCCGGCGAGGAGCACACCATGCGCGCCACACTGAGCGTCGCCGCAGAATGAACCCGGGAGCAGGAGTGGAGAGCCCATGGGGCACGCGTAGAGCCGCTCAGAGGGTGCGGGCGCATCTTCTCGAAGGCATATGCCACCCAAATACAACCACGTCTGAATTCCTTTGTTCACCGGGCAGGCACGAGGCGAACTCGCAATGAAGGCAGTCTGGGAACAGGGTTATTACATCTGGGGACAAGGCCTGGCAGTCTCCGCCGCCATTTCCGCCATTCCGACGGCCGTGCTGCTTTTCCTGCTTGGGGTGAAACGAAAGCCGGCGTGGGTTGCAGCGCTCTGGGGCCTCGGGGCGACTTTGGTTCTAGCACTCTTGGGATATCGGATGCCCGTGTCCCTCATCATCAGCTCGGCGGCCTATGGAGCGGCGTTTGGCCTCTTCCCTATTTCATGGATCGTATTGTGGGCAATCGTGCTCTACAACGTGATGGTTGCGACGGGGAAGTTCTCGGTTGTCAAAGACTCCATTGCGTCCGTAACTCCCGATTTGCGGATTCAGGCCATCATTATTGCTTTCGGCTTTGGTGCATTCATTGAGGGCGCCGCTGGTTTTGGCACGCCGATCGCCGTAGCCGGAGCCATGATGGTGGGCTTGGGATTTTCTCCCTTCAATGCTGCCGCCCTCTGTTTACTGGCCAATACTGCACCTGTCGCTTTCGGCGCGATCGCCATTCCGGTCATCACGCTCGCAGGAGTTACAGGACTCCCGCTTGATAAGCTGAGTGGCGCAGTTGGAACTCTCTGTTCCCCCATTGCGGTCATCCTGCCCGCATACATGATCGTCGCGATGGGAGGATTTGCCTCAGCGTTTGAGGTATGGCCCGCCCTGCTGGTGGCAGGGTTGACGTTTGGCGGCGCTGAGTGGCTCGTCTCCAATTACATCGGCGCCCAACTCACGGTGCTTATCTCCTCGATCGCGTCCATGGCCTCCGTTGTCGCGCTCTTGAAATTCTGGCACCCGCCATTGCGTGATCTGAAAGGACGTAAGGCCGGCGCGGATGTCGCTGAACCAGGGCCATTCGAGATTGCGAGCGCGTTTTCAGCGCAGGAATTCGCGCCGTCCAAATACACGTTTGGGCAGGTCCTCTCCGGATGGCTGCCCTATTTCTTTCTTGTCATTTTTGTTCTTCTCTGGGGATTCAAGCCGCTTCAATCCACTCTGAACATAGCGACCTTCGCGGTACCCTGGCCGGCGCTTCACAATCTGATTCTCCGCACGCCGCCCGTTCTGCCGAAGACTTCTCTTTATCCAGCTGTTTTCAACTTGAATCTGATATCAGCGGCCGGAACGTCCTGCATGTTCGCGAGCATATTCTCTGCGATCTTCCTGCGAATGTCGATTGCCGGTTTTCTGAAGGTGATTCTCGCGTCGGCCCGCCAATTGGCTCTTCCCATCCTGACGATTTCAGCGGTGCTCTCGATGGCTTTTGTGATGAATTACTGCGGCGCTACAGGAACTCTCGGCCTTGCTTTTTCTGCCACTGGCGCCGCATTTCCCTTCTTCAGCCCCCTGCTTGGCTGGCTGGGTGTTTTTCTCACTGGATCGGATACTTCGTCAAATGCTCTCTTTGGGAGCCTGCAGGTCATCACCGCGGAGCGGCTCGGCTTTAGCCGCGTCTTAATCGCAGCCGCTAACTCATCGGGCGGCGTGATGGGCAAGATGATCAGCGTGCAATCCATCGCGGTGGCCGCAGCCGCAACTGGAATCACAGTTCAGCAGCAATCAAAACTGCTCCGGTTCACCTTGAAACACAGCATCATCCTCGCAGCGCTGGTCGGGCTTGAAGTGCTGGTTCTTGCCTACTGGGTCCGAGCGACCTGAGTCTTATTGAGTATCTTCGGTGCAACGCACTGGCCGGAGCAACATGTATTTATCGTTACTCCGCTTCACTTCACTTGACCCGGCCGATTTGATTTCAACAGAGTTACCAGACGTTTCTCCATTGCGGCAGCTTTGTCCTTCTGGCCAAGTTTTGCGTAGGCTCTTACAAGTAGAAAGTACGCTTCCTCCGAATTCGGATTGTACTCAACCGCCGAATTAAGATGGATTACCGCATCTTCAAACCGACCTTGCTCGATCAGCATTCTCCCCATCTCGCAATGTGCAGGTGCGTAGTGATTATCGGCTGCCAGTGCCTGGTTTAATGCACTCTCTTCACCAGCACTATCCATCTTCGTGCGCAGGACAAGAGCGAGTTGGAAATATGTACGCGGTTGGTCAGGAGCGAGTTGAATTGCCTCGCGATACTCCGTGACCGCTCGATCCGGATCGCCTAGCCTGACAAGAACATTGCCAAGAATATAGTGCGCCTGGAACGAGGAAGGATCGAGCAAGAGGGCGCGCTCAATATCGTTGTGAGCGGCGGTGTAGATTGATGCGTCGTATTCGCTTTCAGCCAGCGTGATCAGAAATTTCGGCGAGTCGGAGTAACTCTCTCGCTTGCTTCCAAGAAGGCGATTCACATCGGGGTATCGCCCCTGTAGCTGCAGAACGTTTGCCAACAACAACAAGGTGTCTACAGAGGGGTGGGACCTATAGTCCGCATCAGCCACTGCTTGTGCCGGCACCAGCTTGTGTGCGGCGAGATACACGACTACCGCGATTTCCATTTCTTGCGGCCGGGTATCTTTGGAAACATGGAAGTGGGCCAGAGCTTGCAAAGCCTTATCCGTTTGCCCACCGTGGAGATATTCACGAGCGAGCGAGGCGGCAATGCTGTCATTGAATGGCCATTTCAAGTGAGCCCGCTGCAGCGTTTGTTCAGCCTCGGGAGAATTCCCTTCTGACTCCAGGGCGCCGGCAAGCAACAGACTAATTCGGGCGTCGCATCCGAGGGAAGAAAGTGGCTCCAATTTCTCGGCAGCAACTTGATATCGCGCGTGCTCCATCAAATCGCTGGCCTTGCCAAGCACATTTTCCACAACGTCCGGCGATGGGCACGCCTTCTGGTTCGCCGAGCGGTCCTGCGGCGCAGTTTCGTGGATTTCCTGCCCAGCCGCCTTTGCTTCCGGGGGGCGGCCGAATAAGCAACCGGAAGCAATGGCGGCGATGATTACGAGTTTCCCCTTTGGCGTCATGGACAGATCGATCGGTTGATGTTACGCGACTAGAAGTCTAACCGCAAACTGAGTTGGATCTCACGCGCCGGATTGGCGCTTGAGACCATGCCGAAGTTGGGAGCAAGATCATACGTGCTTACGCTTTCAAAGTTGACGCGATTGAACGCATTGAAGAAGTCCGCCCGAAAGGTCAGATTCGATTCCTTGCCAAACCTCCAACCTTTATAGCCGGACAAGTCATAGTCCTGGTATCCCGGGTTCTCAACGTTGTGCGTTGCGGAGTCGCCCTGAACTCCCACAGCGCTTAAATTCATAACATTCTGGGTGTTGATATAGGGTCCCAGCCTTCCGTGCCTTCCCAACCCCCCATGCAATGATTGATTGTTGATCGGTCCTGTGAGATCGGGCAGCGCACCGTCGAAAAACCCAATGTTTTGTTGGCTGCCCAACGTTGTCCAGGGGCCGGTGCGCAGCGCGACGATGCCGGCAAATTTCCAGCCTCCGACAAGAGCATCGGTGAGATTGCCCTTGTTCAAGAAACTCTTCCCATACCCAAAGGGAAGCTCGTAGATTCCGTTTGCGTTGAAAATATCGTTGATGTCCTCTGTGCAGTGGCTGTAGTCAAGATGCATGTCGACGTGCCACGTGAACTCATCCTGATAGGGCGTGCCGAGGCATTTTGAAAAAGTGTAATTGGCCATTAGCGAGAATCCGGAACTGAATCGCTTCTCGACACGTCCAATTAATGCGTCGTAATTCGAGGTTCCTGTCAGTTGATTCTCCTGAACCCCGCTATAGCACCCCACCAGGTTTGGCGGTGTTCCGCACGTGGCATAAAGGGATGCGACTCCCAAAGTATTGAGGGGGTCGATTTCATTGCGCTCCTCGTAGTGACGTTCAGAGGTACCAATGTAGGCCACTTCTAAGAGCCAATTCCTGATGGTGTGATCGATGATCAGGTTCCACTCGTAAGCGTAAGGAGTCGGCGCGTTCTGCTGGATGAAGGAGACTGTCGGACCACCGCCTGAAAAGTTTCCGTTGGTCATCGCCGGCTGGTACATTCCCGGAAGGCCGTGCGTGCCGTCCAGATTGAAGACAAGAGGTGAGCCAACCGCAGGGTTGTTGAAGCTATCAACCTCATAGAGTTTGGTCGTATCGACTTCCACCTCGTATTGGTTGATATTCGGCTGCAGATAATACATGCCGAATCCGCCCTTGACATCGATATTGTTCTTTTCGGACGGAATCCAGTTAAAGCCAACCCGGGGGGCAAAGTTGGTGTAGACAGGCGTGACCATGTTTCTGCCCAATCCCAGAACATTGGTGTCTGGATAGGTGAGGTCCTGGCCTGTAGCAATGTCAAAGCTTCCGACGCGGTTGTTGGTTTCGATCGGCTGGCTGCGGTGCTCCCACCGCAGGCCGTAGTTCAGGCTTAGATGGCGATCCACTTGAAAGTGGTCCTCGACATAGTAGGACTCGTACCACGTTCTCAGATTCATCGTGGGGTCACCAAGTGCCGTCCGCGTGGTATTCGGGACACCCATCAACAGATCGGCGACGGGATCTCCGCTGTAGACTCCGTTGAAGCCGATCGAGGTGGCCGACCAATCCTCATACAAGTACATCGGTTCGTAGCGGATATCGAATCCCGCTGTAATCTGATGCCGCCCCTTTTGCAGCATCAGCGATTCGGTCCACATATTCAATCCTTCGCGGACGATGTCCGTTCCATTCGTAGAGCCCGGATTTCCATATCCCGACACACCGATACTGGGGGGGCCGTCGGAACCGGGCTGGTCTTCCTCGTTGACTAAACCCAAAGGATTCGCATCCGCTGGATTGAACCCATCGCCACGCTCCAGGCCGACTGCCGTGTGGCTCCACCCATAGCGAAAATTGTTGACCAGACGAGGGGAAAAAATGTGCGTCCATCCAACGGCCAGATTTTTGGGACTCGAAGGGTAGAGCTGCTGATTGAAGAGGGTAAAGCCGGGTGTCGTTTCGGTTTGATAGTTGCCGGTGTACCGCACGAAGGCTGTATCCTTCGCGGATATCGTGTAGTCGAATCGGGCGCTGAACTGATTCCAGTTGTCGACTGTGGATGCGACGTTGAAGTAGTTGGCGGTGCCATTGTTAAAGGATCCGTTGGGCGCCGGATACAAGGCTAATATCTTCTGTCCGACCGCGCTAAAGAGTGAACTTGGGACCTGATTGCCTGGCAATATCGCATAGCCGGTCGGCGTAGTTGGGTCGAGTACGTAGGGGTTGTAGAGTTGCTGAGTGTCGGCGCTGAAGTTTCCGGCAATTTGATTGGCGTTCGGAACCAGATTGTACAGGTCATTCGGCTGGATCTGCCGAAAGCCTTCATAGTTGCCGAAGAAGAACATCTTGTTCTTCTTAATCGGTCCTCCCACGCTTGCACCAAACTGGTTCTGGTGAAAGGGAGGTGCGGCGCCTACATCGAAATAGTTACGGGCGTCGAAGTCGTTGTTGCGAAGGAATTCGTAGGCGGTTCCATGAATCCGATTGGTGCCGGATTTGGTAACAACATTGACAAATGCTGCACCAGATCCAAACTGTGCCGGTGAGGTGGAATTCATGACCTCAAATTCCTGAATCATGTCAGGGTCGGGAAGCAGGCCCGCTGCACCGTACCATGCGTTGCGGGTTTCGATACCGTCGTAAAGGTAGCTGTTATCGTCTTCCCTCAAGCCGCTCACGTCGATTGCCACCGTGCCGGCAGCACTCCATTGGGAAGCAGGGGATGAGATGCCGGAGACCCCGGCGACCGGCACGACGCCAGCGGAAAGCTGTGCCAGTTGCAGAAAATCGCGGCCATTCAAAGGCATATCGTTGATCTGTCTGCTCTCAATGAGCTGCTCATCGCGGCTGGTTTCGGTATTCAGTAGCAGGGCCCCCGCGCTGACTGAAACAGTCTGCACAGCGGGGCCAACAGCCAAGGTAATATTCTGCTGAAATATTTGACTGACAACGAGCGTAAAAACCCGAATGTTCTGGGTCGCAAATCCGGATTTAGTCACCTCCATCGTATAGCTACCCGGGGGCAGTTCAGTGATGTGGTACGCGCCCAGGCTGTCCGTCTGTTCACGATGGAGAATTCCCGTCGCAGTGTTGGTGATCGTGACATTTGCACCGATCACGATCGCGCCGCTCGAGTCTGTCACGGTGCCATTGACCTGGGCCGTTGTCATTTGCGCGTGAAGTGGCAGAGTACACAAACAAATCACGGCAAATGTTGTGAAGAGAAGGGCGATCGCTCTCGGATATCCTTCGAAACGATATGCCGGGCGCTTCTGTTTCTCGATTCTTGACTTCATGTTTTGCCTCCCTACTGAAAATGGCCAAGCTCGTCGAACAGTTAGATTTGTCTCTTCCTTTCTTCCGCTCTTTGTAGACGTTTTCAGGATAGTGATCAGCCTATTCATTTCCGAACCTGCTGTTCGGCTTCGAGGCTGTGCTTCGCGATAAGGAGAATGGATTTATAGAGACTGAGTCCAATGACCTACACTTGCCCCCTCAAGAGTTCCCCGCGTACGCTCAATCCAACTCCGCGGCGTAGGATGCCAAAGCTTCGCTGAGGGTTGCCTAATTTAGGCTTATGCGGCAAAGAGCTGAGAACGCAATCGGCCAGAACAACGTGATCGAATGCGGTATCCTCGAACCACTTTGAATGTTGGTCTTCGGCGAGATGCCAGCCCTTATGGAACTTCTGATCAAGTCGGGTAGGTGCGTCGTCGTTGCATAAGTTTGTAAGTGGAACGAGAACGCGATGCGTTAGATAAGTTCTCGCCGAGCGCAAAAACAATATTGCGATTGCCGAGTGGCGGAGAACACGATGGCTGAAGGGCAGTCTGTCGCTAACCCGGTTTTTCTACTCAGCCCTTAACGCTTCGAGCGGCTCGATGGAAGCGGCACGTATGGCCGGAAGCAGGGTCGCCACGCTGGCACAGAACAACAGAGCCGCCGCCGGCAACAAGAGAGACAAAGGATCGATCACGCTCACCCCATAGAGTCGCGACTTGAGCAACCTGCCGACGATCAACGCGAGTGGCAGGCCGATTGCAAGTCCGAGAAGCGTCTGTGCGAGCGCGGTTCGAATGACAAGGAGCGCAATCTGCCTGCGGCCGGCACCAACCGCCATGCGCACACCGATCTCACTGGTACGGCGCGCGACGTTGTACGCGGTCACGCCAAACAGGCCAATCGAAGCGAGGATCAGTGCCAATAGACCGAATATCCCACTGAGCCGCACGAGCATGCGCCGCTCATCGAAGTTGACTTCGACCTGCTGCTGCAGCGATTGGATGCTGACAATTGCGAAATTCGGATCAACCTTCCGGAACACTTCCCGGATCTGCGGGTCAAGTCTTCCCATATCACTATCGATCCATAGTTGCGCGCCGGTGATGAAATAGCTCCACTTCTCATTGTCGCGGGCGGCCGGATCGGTATATTCAGATTGCTGCGCGAGAGCCCCAAACACCATTGGCTCCGGGGCCTGTTCCGGTTTGGCGTACTTGGCGTCGCAGACAACGCCGACGATTACAAAGTCATCGCTGTGGGCGGGAGTGCCGAAGCCGAACACCCTGCCCAGAGGATCGACACCTGGGAAGAACCGGCGCACGAAGGACTGGTTGACGATGGCTACCTGGCGCGAAGCAGCGTTATCCGCATCAGTGAAGTCGCGCCCTTCGAGCATTCGCTGTCCAATGCTGACGAAATATCTTGGGCTTACTCTGTCCCACAGCACCTTGCGCGAACCGTCAATGCTGGGCGTGCCTTCTCCGGGTTTGACCAGGAGCTGCTCCCAATGCGATGTGAATGGAGTGTAGAGAGCGAGGCTGGCGCTACGCACACCGGGTAGGCGTTCGAGTCGCTGCTGCAACTCGCTGTAGAGCACATTCAGGTGTTCGTGGCTATACGCGGCAAGCGGCTCCTCCATACGCAGAACGATACGGTTCTGCGTATTGAATCCAAGGTCCTGCTGCTCGATATTGGCTTCTCGCACGGACCAATCCCATCGACGCGATGCGCGGTGCGGGCCGAGATTAACAGCAGATACGGCGTGATAACCCTTTCGAATTCAAATTTACTTAGTTCAGAACCGGAGCCGGCTTCCAGGTCTCTTCCCATTTTGAATGGTATTCTAGCGGTGCCGGTGTGCGTGCCTTTCTTGGCGCCGGATGCACCGGCCAGGGATGAAATGAAGGATGTGAGGCGCCGAAGTTTCTTGGCCTCGATTGCGGCCTGCCTATCCGGCCTGGCCGTCCGGCGGGGCTTTCCTCTGGGCCTGACCGTCGAGGTGGGTCTGTCCCAGGCCGCCAAGCCTTCGCTTTCTGCCCCGGCGCAATCGTCCAACACACAGACGCAGACCGATGGCCGAACGCTGGACCACAATCCGTCGAAGGCCGGTTCCTACTGGTTCACCGATGTCGCCGGCCGATCGCAGTTTGCCTACCGGACCAACAACAACTTCACGGGCAGAAAGTATTTTCCGCAGCCGATGTGCGGCGGAGTTGCGGCTATTGACTATAACAATGACGGGCTAATGGACCTGTTCTTTACCAACGGCGCCAAGCTGCCGGAGTTGGAGAAGACCTCGCCCGCCTATTACAACTGCCTGCTGCGCAACAACGGCGATGGAACGTTTGAGGATGTGACCGCCAAGGCTGGCCTAACCGGAGCCGGTCTCGGCTACTGTTTTGGTGTTGCCGTTGCGGACTACGACAACGACGGCCACGAAGATCTCTTCATCTGCAATGCGGGCAGGAATGCTCTCTACCATAACAACGGCGACGGCACATTTACCGATGTGACCGCCGGATCGGGACTCGAACATAAACCGGAGAATGTGCTGAGCGTAGGGGCGGCCTGGTTCGACTACGACAACGACGGGCTTCTGGACCTGATCGTCACCAATTACACCACCTGGACTCCGCAGACCGACAAGCAGTGCTTCAAGGACGCCACGCACGAGGAGTATTGCAGTCCGACGATCTACAAAAGCGTCGAGTCGAGGCTCTATCGCAACCTTGGCCACGGCCGCTTTGAGGACGTCACCGAAGCAAGCGGCATCGGGAAGGCTCTGGGCAAAGGAATGGGCATCTCGATCGCGGACTTCACCGGCGACGGGCTGATGGACATCTTCATCGCCAACGACACCGAGCCCAATTTCCTCTTCATCAACCAGGGCAATGGAACGTTCAAGGAGAGCGGCCTTGAATATGGCGTGGCCTACAACGACGAGGGCGATTCCGTATCGGGCATGGGCTCGGACGCCAAGGATTTCGACAACGACGGCTGGGTCGACATTCTCTACAACGACCTGGCCGGCCAGGTCTTCGGCCTTCTCAAAAACGAAGGCGGAAGGTCATTCAGCGACGTAACCTGGTCCACCAAGCTTGGCCCGCTCACCCGGAATCTCTCGGGATGGAGCATCGGGTTCATCGACTACAACAACGACGGCTGGAAGGACGTGTACTCCGCGAATGGCGATGTGGACAATCTGACCGAGTCTTCCAGGCAGCACGACACCATGTTCGAGAATGAAGGCGGCAAGACCTTTATCGATGTCACAGAAAAGATGGGACCCGATTTCGCATTTGTCGGCTACCAGCGCGGCTCGGCGTTTGTCGATTTGAACAATGACGGCTTCATGGATCTGGTGGTGACTTCACTCGGCCAGAAGCCCCGCATTCTGATGAATAATGCCCTGGTCAAGAATCACTGGATCATGTTCGATCTGCGCGGACACAAGAGCAATCGCGACGGGATTGGCGCCACCATCAAGGTGACCACCGGATCCGGCAGGATGCTCTATAACCACGTGACCACCAGTGTAGGGTTCATGTCGTCGAGCGATCGCCGCGCGCACTTTGGCCTTGGCGCCGAGACAAAAATCGACCACGTGGAGATTCGCTGGCCAAGCGGAATTGTGCAGCGGCTCGAGCATCCCGCCGTAGATCGGATCGTGAAGGTTGAGGAGACCAAGAGAAACCTGTGGGCTCCTAGTACTGCAATCGCATTTGCTTCTCAAAAAAATTGGCGAGGCACAACTCACCTGCGTGTTGTCTGGGAAGCTGCCTGGAATTTCTCCAAATGGGCCTTTGCCAAATCAGGTTGATTCAACTTCCGATAGAGAGTTGCCAGGAGAAAATGAATCTGTGCATCGCTGGTGCCGAGCTCTGGCAGAGTCAGGGCTCGTTCTCCTTCGAGTGCGGCATTCTTGAAATCTCCCTCATGGTCTAATCCCTTTGCCAATTCATAGTGCGCATCGCGGGACTCGGGATCTTCCTCAATGGCCCGTCGATCTTTTTCAATACTCTCCTGGGTCCGGCCCAGTGAAAGCAGGAACTTCCCGTATGCAACCAGAATCGATGCGCTTTGCGGCGATTTCTCCGGAGAGAGATTCTCTGCCTGCTGGTAGAGTTCCAACGCTTTGGTCTCATCTCCCAGAGCTTCCTGGGTCATGGCAAGATAGAACACGGGCAGTGGGATTTTTGGGAGAGATCGTTTGGGCTGTTTGAAGCGGTGAAATCGCCAACTTGAAATCGTTTTGCGTGTAGTAAAACACCCCGAGGAAGAATTGCGCCTCTTCGGATGTTGGATCGGCCGTAATGGCCGTGATCAGACAGCTCTTTGCAACATCCGGACGATGCGCAAAAGCGGCCAGGCGAGCCTTGAGGACCAGGGCTGGAACCATGTACGGGCTCTCATGCAGCGCTACATTGACTTCGCTATCGGCGTCGGAAAATTTCCGTTGCGCAAAATCCTGTTTTGCGTTCTCGTAATGTTGCGCAGGGCCGACTGCGAGTTGGAGTGCGAGAAGCCAGATCATAGAAGCTTGCCACCGGGTTGAGGATGGCCACTTTCTACGATTGTCAGGATCTGATCGGCCGTCACACTTTTGAGCACTTGCTTCACACCCGTGGGCCATGCGAGTTCAATTCGGTCCACAACGGTCGCGTTCCCCAATCCGAAGTACACGCGTTTGTCGCTGGACGAATTGTAGCCGACGGCTGTCGTGGCCTCATTGTACTGGACGCCACTCGCGGTCGTTATCTTCACCTTTGTTCCCAATCCATCTCGATTATCGGCCACGCCAACGAGCTTCAAAATGATCCAATGATTATGATTCGGAGACCGATTCATGAGCAACTGTGGCTCTCCGTTAAGGACTGTGACCACAATATCGATCTTCCCATCGTTGTTTAGATCACCGAATGCAGCGCCGCGGTGTGCAGCCGGAACGGAAAAACTCGCTCCCGCCTGTCGCACTCACATCCTTAAACACCATGTTGCCGAGATTGCGATAGAGCCCATTGGGAAGCGGATAAGGCTTATGATTCACCTCCATCGAATTGTCGAGAATTGCGGAGCAGGCAACGAAAATATCCTTGTTCCCGTCGTTATCGAAATCGAAAATTCCGGTTCCCCAAGCGGTAAGCGGGTTGTCATTGCGGCCATACCGGTCATGTCTGTGACATCTTCAAATTGGCCATTCCCCAGATTGCGGTAGAGAGGAAAAGTGTCACCGAACATCGCAGCGTGAAAGATATCCGGCCTGCCATCATTGTCGATATCGCGGAAATCAGTCCCCATACCTGCAACAGTCTTGCCGTTTTCGTTGTAGGCTACGCCGGCCAGGAGTGCGACATCTGTAAATGTCCCATCGCCATTGTTGTGCAACAGGAAATTCGGGAAGGTGTCGTTGGAAACAAAGATGTCGGTGAATCCATCGTCATCATAATCGGCAAAAGCGACGCCCATGCCTTTGCCTACATATTGCGAAATATGCGACTGCTGCGAAACGTCGGTGAATGTGCCGTCGCCGTTGTTCCGATACAAGATATTCGGTGTTCCGCGATACTCATTGGGAGAGCAATAGTCAACGATGTTGTCCGTCTCGGCAACTATGGGCTGTGGAGATCGAATAGTCCAGATAATTCACAACAAAGAGATCGAGCAATCCGTCGTTGTTGTAGTCAATCCACCCTGCTGTGACGGACCAAGGCTTGCCCTGTCCCGGAACAATGCCGCTGACTCCTGCTTTCTCCGTCACATCAGTGAATGTCCCGTCGCCATTGTTATGAAGGAGTTGATTACGGTTAAATCCGGTCACATACAGATCCACAAATCCGTCATTGTCATAATCACCTGCCGCTACGCCCATTGAGTAGCCAACACCAGCTAAGCCAGCCTTTTCGGTGACATCAGTGAAGGTTCCGTCGCCATTATTGCGAAAGAGTCTGTTGTAGAAACTGGGGTCGCTCTTTTTCAAAGACGGAATTTCTGCCCCGTTCGTAAAGAAGATGTCCAGGAGCCCATCATTGTTGTAGTCGAAGAGTGCAACACCGCCAGTCATTGTCTCTATGGAGTAGCGCTGGGGACTGACACTGTTCTTCAATACGAAATGTATCTTTGACGCCTCAATTGTGTTCTCGAAGACTAATTGGCGAATCAGCGGATTGACCAGTGGCGGATGCCCTTTGCCCGGCACCGTGAAGTTGATTCCTGGCATCCTGGGAGGAAGTGCGCAATAACGGCAACGCTCGGGAGTTCAAAGGTCCTGCGGCTAGAGCAGCCAAACCTGTAACAAAGTCACGTCGCGAAATTGCCAACTTCGCTTCTCCCGAAAAAATCAGACGTATCAGCGGGAATGGCCGGCGCGGCAGTTTTCCCTCTTTTTAGAAATCAGATCTTGTTATCATTCGTCGGGTGCATTTGAAGCCAATATATTCTTTTTTAGAACTCCAGAACGTCGTTCCCGTTGATTATCCCAGCGCGAGAATCTTTGCAATGCTTGAGTGTCTCGGATTCCGCTTCACCCCATCCATTCCTGGATGCAGATTGCACTGCTTGTCGTCCGCGGAGCGCACGCGCTTACAAGTTAACAGGCCAGATGAATTCATCTGGCCTGTTGGTTGGGATTTCAGTTGAATTGGCGCTTAGAACTGGATTCTCGCGACAAACTCGCCAGTTCTCGGAGCGAAGTTTCCGCCTGCGCCGGAGATGCTGTCTCCGAGGAAACCGAATCCGTTGGCAATGCTTCCGTCGCCGTTATATTGAGCGGCCTGGAAGGATTGGACGTATTGTTCAGGTTGGGATAAGCCCAGCGGTTAAAGACATTGAAGAAATCCGCGCGGAGCGAGAACGACACGCCCTCCTTGAACGGGATGACCTTGCCAAAGCCCAACTGTTCGCTGGGATATCTCGGGCTGCGGTAATCGCCGTAGTACGGCTTGGAAGTGGCAGTAGGTTCCGGGAGCCGGGTTTGCCCACGCCGCGGGGTTGAGAAAGAACGTGGTGTACGGGTCGACGTTGTGATTATTGAGATCATGCAAGAAGAGCGTCTGGCCCGGAACGCGATTCGCCCAAACGCTATTCCCGTTATTACTTGAGGTAAAAGTCACCTAATTCAGGGTGCTCGTCTGAATTGGGCATCTGAATCGGGAAACCGCTCTGGTAATGGAAGATGCCGTCGGCTGTCCAGCCCGCTAACAATGCAGCTTTCCAGCCGCTTTGTGCAAAGCTGAATCTCGGCACCTCATAATTGAAGTAGAAGTTGAGCATCTGCGGTTGGTCGATCGCCAAATAGGACTTCTGGCTCTTGGGGGACCGGGTGGGATCTTGTATCGGTATCGCCGTGGTATAGGTCCCAGTGCTGGAGACTGTTCCCAGATCCTTCGACCAGGAGTAACCGAGGCCGCCCGAAAGTCCGTCGCGGAGCCGCTTGGTGACCTTGACTTGAAGCGCGTCGTACCAGGTATTGCCGTCGCGCTCGTATTGGTCACCTATATTGCCGAATTGCGGGAATGGCCGCAGCGCCTGAGCCAGGCTGGCTCCGGACGGGAAGGTGGAGTACGGCGCCGTGAAGCCTCTCGCCGCCACGGCGGGGGAAGAGATCGGCTGCGTGAGCAGGGCGAAGTCAGCCGGGTTGGTAACGTCCAAACCGTGTTGCGCAATGACCGATATGGGGAGTTGGTTGATCATCCTCAGACCGTCGGATTCGAGCCATACACCACGGTTGTCAATGAAAGATGCTTCAACCGCGAGATCTCTGACGATCTCACGCTCAAAGCCAATGCTTGATTGCACAAAGCGTGCCGGACGACCGTTGTTTGGAACGGTAAAATTGGGAGGCGAGTTGAGTTGACCCACATTCGGGTAGGCGCCAGGGTCGAAGTTGGTGGCTGTCAGAGCCGCCGCGGAATACGGTATACCATTGGAAAACTGGCCGGCGGCAATGCCATACGACGGACTGTTGAGGAACACCTGATTGAAGCCAAATCCCTGGTTGCTATAGTCGATTTCATTCATGAAGAGTTGCTGACCGGAGTAGAGACCGAGCCCCAGATGGATGACGGTCTTCGCATCAAGTTGATAGTTGACGCCGAGGCGAGGCTGAATCATCCAGGGATAGAACTTCTCGTAGATGCAGTTGCAGCGCCCAGCCCCATACCCCTCGTATTCGGTTCCACCCAATCAGTCCGCCGGCCGACGGATTCACGACGGTCGGACTAAATTGGGTTTCCCGGTTTTTCTGTTCGTGTTGCATCTGTTCGAGATCCCAACGCAGTCCGTAGTTCACCGTGATTTTGTGCGTGACCTTCCAGGTGTCCTGCGCGTAAAACCCGCCCTCCATGCGGTGAAACCACTGAATGTTATCGTTGCCGATGTTTGCGCCATCCAACTGGCCAAGAGCGAAGCTCGCGAAACCGTCGCCGATGCTGGCGCCATAAAGGTTTTGACCTTGCGCAGACGGCAGAGAGGTCTCATTGCTATTGAAGCCGTACGATCCGTCCGACAGGTCGTTGTGAGTGCCGAAAACCTGATGACGAAGATCGCCGCCAAATTTGAACGTATGATCGCCGTGGACCCAGGTCGCGGATGAAGTGGGAGCCCAGTTGTGGTCGATAAACGGAGCGTTGTTTACTCCCAAATTGAGGAACATTCTGATTGTTGGCCGTGAGTCCGCTGATGATCGGGAAGGTTTTCGCAGCGCCGCCAGGCATGTTTGCCGACGTGTTCAACCCAAGAGTCGTCAAATCGAAGTTTTGCACCGCAGAATCCTGCGCGGCGTTGTGGCTCGTATAGTCGAATCCGGCGTGGAGCACAAGTCTCGGCGTGGCCGTATAGTCCAAATTGAGATACACCTGCGGGGCGGGGGTTGTGTTCCACCGGGTCTGAGCCTGCCACACCGTTAATGCCGTCAGCCGCATTGTCCTTGTTTGATTGCTCGGCGATGTAATAACCCGAGATGTGCCACGACTGACCGATCGAGTGATCGATTTTGATGCTCGTCAGGTACTGGTATTTGTTGTTCGGCTGCACATTTGGGTAGTTGTTGGTCAGCGCGCTGGCAGTGGCCCCCGATGGAGCAGGAAGGTAGGTAAGAACCTTCTGCGCCACCGGATCCCAGGTGCTGGGCGCGCCGATGAAGTTGTTCGGGAACGGATCGCGGACCACTGCGGTCGAACCATCCGTGCAGGTTGCCGTTCTGGTCGTTGCCGGGTTGTACACTGCGCCATTGATCATCGGTCGGCCCAGGCAATCCAGGACCGGCTTTTCCGTTGGAATCCACAATGGGACCAAGCAGGAGAGAGCTCAGATCGCCATTGCGATAGGCTGCCGTGGGAACCGTAATGCGTTCCCTGGTTGAGGGTTTGCGCGTTGTGGTACTCCTCGTAAGCGAAGAAGAAGAAGGTCTTGTTGTGGCCGTTGTAGAGGTGAGGAATCACCACCGGTCCACCGAAAGAGCCGCCAAAATCAAGCTGCCGCTGTACGGGGTTATATTTCTGGCCGCTGTGAGGTGTAGTTGAAGGGCTGTCCGGCGTCCAGATCCTCATTCTCAGAGGTAGTTGAAGGCCGTTCCGTGCAGCCTGTTGGTGCCGGATTTCGAGGTGTAGTTGAAAATTCCGCCCGCTGACTCACCAAATTCCGCCGAATAGTTGTTCACCATCAAGTCTTGTGAGGCAAGCGATTCGACCGACGGCTGGTTTTCATCGGAGATGGCGCCCTTGACCGCCGAGGTGTCGTCCAGGCCGTCCATAAAGACGCGGTACGTCGTTGCCGGCGAGCCGCTTATGTGGATATCGTTCCAGCCGCCGGCGATGGTTCCCGGCACCAACGCGGCAAAACTCATCGGGTCGCGTACAGCTCCGATGCCGGGGATGTTGAGCGGAAGCTCATTCATGTCATTCGTGGAGACTTCGACATTGTTCTGTGGACTATCGGTTTGGAGCAGGGGAGCATCCGCCGTCACCGTAACTGTCGTTGTGCCTTGCCCAACACCCATGTTCAGGTCGACATGTGCCGTCTCTCCAACCGAGACGGTGATTCCTGTATGGACCAACTTTGAGAAGCCGGGTGCGAGCACCGTAACCGAATAGACGCCCGCAGGCAGTTCCGGGATGGTGTATTCTCCCACGCCAGTTGTGACGGTGGAGTTCTGCGTGCCCATCGCCGCGTTGGTGACGGTTACCTTGGCTCCCGTGATTCCGGCGCCAGACGGATCGGTGACAATTCCTGACACACTGCCGCGATCGCTTTGTGCAAAGCACATCACGCTCGTGCAGCACAGCACAATTAAAATCAGGTTCAAGTTCAAGTGCCTGAACCATTTTCTTTGTTGCGTCATTGGCCCTCCTTGGCCTTACGTGAAGCGCCGTCCTTCAGTTGACCTTCAAATGCGATTCCAACCATACGCTGAACTTTGTCCGTTTTCGCAACGTTAGGACAGTGCGCTAACCTTGCCTGTATATGGCTGATAACAAGACGTTTTCTCGAAACCAGAAAGCCGTAACAGTAGATACGTCTGCTGACCCTGTTGTTGGCGCGCGGAAGGAAGATTGAATCGAGAATCGCACGGATCCTTTTAGGGTCCGACCCATTTGGTAGGCTTTGACTGGATTGCTTGCCCCTATTCCGCTCTGTATTCCGTTGCGCTTTCAGTGCTCATCGACGGCGGAACATCTTCCGGCGCACTGCCCCAATGCGTATTGGGCTTATCCGCCATTTCCAGAGAGAGCATCCCTCCATTCGCAATTTCCGATTGCCGGAACCAGGCCCGGTTGAGGGGCTTGCCATTCAATTGAGCTGACTGGATGTACTTGTTGCGTGCCGACACATGATTCGCGAGGATGGTGAACTCCTTGCCGTTACCCATCCGAATTGTGCTCTTCGCGAAGATCGGGCTGCCGATCTCATACGCGGGACTGCCTGGACATACCGGATAGAAGCCGATTGCGCTTAGGACGTACCATGACGAGGTGGCACCACCGTCATCGTCGCCGGGAATGCCCAGCGGACCATCTCCGTACCACACGTCCATGAGTTGTCTTACCCGCTTCTGGGTTTTCCATGGCTGCCCGGAGAAATCATAAAGATAGGGAATATGAAAGCTGGGCTCGTTGCCCTGCGCATAAAGACCGACCAGGCCCGTGGCATCCGGGAACTGGCCCAGAAAGGTGAACTTCGAAGTACCGTACTGCTCAACGAACAGGCGGTCGAGCTTTGCGTTGAACGCATCGCGCCCTCCGAGCAGATGAATCAAGCCCGCAACGTCGTGCTGCACGTTGAAGGTGTAGAGCCACGAATCGACCTCTGTCGTGTAATCGCGCCCCCCTTGTCCGCCACCTAACGTTGGGTCAAAGTGCGCGACCCACTTTCCATCGGCGCTCTTGGGAGCCATGAATCCGATATTCCCGTTGAACACATTTTCATAGTTATGTGCCAGCTTGCTAAAGTACAGAGCATCCGACTGCTTGCCGAGAGCCTTCGCAAATTGCGCGACGCACCAGTCGTCATAGCTGCTTTCTAGAGTTACAGACACTGCCTGCCGTCGCTCAGGAGTTACCTCCGGAACCGTTTCCTGTTCTCCGTTTTCGAGCGCCGGGAAAAATCCTTTTTTGAAGTACACGCGATCTAGGCCAGTCAGCGGCCCGCGGCTCCAGGGAAGCATGGTCGACTCCGTGGCGCTTTTTCGCATTGCCGCATAGGCTTGCTCCACATCGAAATCTCGATAGCCTTTCATATACGTATCGACAATAACGGCAATTGCGTGGTGACCAATCATCACCGCCTGTTCGCCGGCCACCGAGGGAAAAGATGGAAGCCAGCCGCTCTGTTCATACATGCGCACGTAGGAGCGGACAATGTCCTCCTGTTGCCTGGCATCAAGCAGAAGTTGCAGGGGATGGAGTGACCGATAAGTATCCCAGGTTCCATCATCTATGTAGAAGTCATGCCCTTGCGCATCGTGCACGGCGTGGTCGTAGCCGCTGAAGTACCTGCCATCCTCAGTGATATCGGTCATGCGCCCCAGAGAACGATAGAGGGCCGTATAGAAGATGGTCCGCTGCCGGTCCGTTCCTCCCACTGTGCTGATGCCGGTGAGAGCCTTGTTCCAAACATCCCGCGTGTCCGATTTCACGCGCTCGAAGGTCCAGCCCGGGATTTCCCGCGCAAGATTCTGCCGCGCCTGCTCCGCGCTGATGTAGGACATGCCAACGCGGACCTCAATCTGTTCTCCAGCGCGCGTCGCGCCATCCGAAATGAATCCTATTTGATCGCCAATTTGCCTGGCCTCATTTGACATGCCATCCTTCCGCCAAGTCTGGTACACGTCAAAGGGCCGTGAGAATTCCGCATAGAAGTACTCCCTGGTCTCCTTACCGGTTTCGTCGATTTTCCCAACGGGGCCAACAATCCGCTCGCTTCCCTGCACCGCGGTGTGCCCAACTACAGTAAGCTCCGCGTCATTCCCCACGCTAAGAATGAGGTGGGCATGGGTGCTGGATGGGAAGGTGAAGCGGTAGTACGCAGCTTGTTCGCTTGCGGTGAACTCAGCCTTGATATTCCATGTTTGCAGGTCTGCCGCGTAATAGTACGGAGTAGTAACCTCAAAATCGTGGTCGTAGTCCGACGCATTCGCAGCAGCGCTCGCGCAGCCCTCTCCGACTGAGGCCATCAGGACAGCTGGACCGGCAGGGAAACCGTATATTTTATCGGCAAGATAGCGGTCGGTGATTCCTGGGGTTGTGATTGGGGCAAGCCTGGCCATGCCATGAGGGCGTTGCACGTATGGTATTGTCGGGGTGAGCAATTGCCCAATGCCTCCGATGTTTGGAGAGACATAATCAACGGGTTCTTTCTGGTGTTGCGCGAATGCGGCTAAAGCACCGCCGCCAAAAATCGCCAGGAAAGCAAGTGTCGCTGCGCTCTTCATGGTCCCTCGTTTTGTGTTGGTCCGTGTGTCTTTTCGCCGAAGTTCATCGGCAGAAAGCAGAAATTGTCTGTAACCGCGCATCCTGTTCACTGATTTAAAAGGAATTTGGTTGTCAAGGAAGCCTGCGATGATCCCCCTGCCCATGCTGTGTACTGACCTGGCTCAATGGCCCATTTTCCGGCCGCATTCCAGACTGCAAGCTGATCCTGCGGAACCCGGAAAGTCACGGTCCGGGTCTCCTGCGCCTTGAGATGTATGCGGGTGAATCCCTTCAGCGAGCGCTCGGGAGTTTCAACGCTACTCACATCCTTCCTCATATAAAGCTGCGCCGTCTCGTCCCCGTCTCTGCTACCGGTATTCGTCACGTCGACAGTGATTCGGATATCGTCTTTGCTTTTCGGCGTGGGGGCTTGCACAGTAAGACGGTCGTAGCGGAAGGTGGTATAACTCAGGCCGAATCCAAAGGGAAACAGCGGTTGGCCATCGTCGTCCACATACTTATGCGTGCGCGATGGGTCGAAGTTATAGAAATCCGGTAACTGTCCCACACTGCGTGGAAAGGTAATCGTCAGCCGGCCAGCAGGATTGTTATCTCCGAAGAGGGTCTCGGCGACGGCTTGCCCGCCAAACTCCCCCGGATACCAGGCTTCGAGAATGGCCGGAACATGTTCCTTTGCCCAGCCGATTGTCAGAGGCCGTCCATTTTCGAGAACCAGAACCACTGGCTTGCCCGTGGCGACTACCGCCTCGAGCAGTGGCTCCTGGTTTCCAGGCAAGTCAAGGTTGGTCCGATCGAAGCCTTCGCCTGAAATGCCCTGCCGCTCGCCCAGGGCAAGAACAACGACGTCCGCATCTTTCGCTGCGGCCACCGCGGTAGGGATATCCTTGCCGGCATCAAAACTGACTGCCGTCTGCGGGAGTAACTTGCGAATCCCCTCCAGCATGCTGATGTGCAGTCCGTTCTCTTCCTTTTCGTAGTCACCGTACCGCGCCACGTCGCCATTGGGTCCGATCAAAGCGATGTGCCGGATGGAGCGGGAGAGCGGCAGCAGATTTCCTTCGTTGCGGAGCAGAGTCATCGACAGGCGGGCCGATTCAAGCGAAAGGGCGAGATGTTCCGCAGAGCGATTCACGCTGGCATTCAGATTCGGGTCCACCAGGGGACGATCGAAAAGCCCGAGAGAAAACTTCACGCGCAGCACGGACCTCACTGCGCGATCCAGATCCGCCGGGGCGAGCGTGCCCTCGTGCACGCAGTCGATGAGCGCTTTTTGAAAAACGTCGTGTTCAAAGTCATAAAACTGCATATCGACGCCAGACCGGATAGCCATGCACGAGGCGTCTTTCGCCGATGCGGCAATGCGATGATCAACGTATAGACGCTTGATCGCGCCGAGATCTGAGAGTACGAACCCCTGAAAATTCCATTCATCGCGGAGGACCTGTTTCAGCAGGAACGGGTCTGCCGTGATCGGAATGCCATCGATTTCGTGGTATGCGGCCATGACCCCCATCGCGTGGCCTTCGCGAATGGCCGGCTCAAATCCGCGCAGCATGACCATGCGCAACTCGCGCTCTCCCATATGCACAGGAGATGTATTCGCGCCGCCGTCCGGTGAACCGTGCGCCGCAAAGTGCTTAGGCTCGGCGACCAAAGTGTGGTCGGTGTCAAGACTCTCTCCCTGCATTCCGCGCACATAGGCCAAGCCAAACTGGCCGGTCAAATAAGGATCTTCGCCAAAATCTTCTTCGACGCGCCCCCACCGTGGATCTCGGGCAAGATCAAGCACGGGAGCGAGAATCATGCCAACACCCGTCGACCGAGCCTCGGCTGCGATGGCCGCCCCAGTACGCTGCGCGATGGCCGGGTTCCATGTAGCTGCCAGATTGATGGGTGCGGGAAATACGGTTCCCGTGTCAAAGCCGTGCAGGCCCTCTTCAACGAACAACGCCGGAATGCCGAGACGATTGTGCGCGATCACCCAACTCTGGATTGCGTTGGACTGGGCCGAGGTCGGATATGTATCGTGAATGCCGCCCACTCCAAGCGTTCCCCACATCGCCTCCGCTTTGTCTGGGAGAAAGGCTGCATCGAGAGCAACATGGTCCTTGCCGGTATGCTTGTCTTCCAGGGTTCCGGCGGCCGCGTAGAGATCGAGTTGCCGGGCCTTCTCCTCCAGGGTCATTCGCTGCAGCAAATCGTCGATGCGCTGCTCGATGGGCGCGCCTCGTCGCTTGTACAAGGCATTTGCATCTGCGTCTTGAGCCGCCTGTTGCGCCTTGGCGGGCATGAGGCAAACCGCAAACACCAGGGAGAGCCCAAGCAGCATGGCAAATTCGCCCGCAAACCTCAATACAAATCGAACCTTCTCTTGCTTCTCCTGACCCAATTCAGGCTCCCGTGTTCTGGACATGGCATTGCCGCTGCCGGGGATTGAAAGCCGTTCATCTTGCCTTCTCAAGCTTGAGGCGAAACTCTGCACTTCGATCGAACCGTCATGCTGCGTGCCGCATCTGTCCACTTTTTCGCCCTGCTCCCGGCTGCCTGTTGTAAGTGACAACAACGCTACTGGATTGCCGGAGGATATGACAACGTTAGCGCCGCTTCTAACGTGGTTTTTAAGATTATGAAATTAAACAGGTTCCATCGATGGCAAACCTCTAACGGTAGGTACCTGCGGGAAAGCTTTGCGTACCGCGATGTTTCAGGGACGGTGATCCGCTCCCAGTTTCTTCTCGCAGACAAGCTAGTGTCCGATGGATTTTCTTGAGTGAGGCAGCGCAGCCAAGACCGTTGCGGCGATCTAATGTTAAGATTAGCCCGCACACAATTCTCATGTGATTCAGGCGGCAGAACGATTTACATGCATCCCATGGACCCAATCGACGCCCGGGAATCGGAAATTGCCAAGATTGCGGAATCAAAGGAAGACATTGCCGCGCTCCAACAACACGTTACTGAAATAGTGGAAGGCACGGCATTTAGAGGAAGTCACCGCAGCGGGCAGTTTCTCAAATATATCGTCGATCAATCAATTGCCGGTCATTTCGAGTCACTCAAAGAGCGTGTGATCGGTATGGAGCTATTTGGCCGGTCTCCATCCTACGATACGGGCGAAGACGCGATTGTCCGAGTAACCGCGAGCGACGTGCGCAAGCGTTTGCTGCAACACTACGGCAAATACGGGACCCCCTCCGAGTTCCGTCTCCGCCTTCCTTTAGGGTCGTACATCCCCGAAATCACGCGCGAGGGTCATGGCGAGGTGGGGCAGCACGATGGATCAGAGCCGCACAAGGAACCTGCGGTTTCACCGCACGATTCGGCAGCAGCACAACAACAGCCGGTTGGCATTTCTCCAACTGTTTCCCTCCCGGAGACAGCACTCCGCCCCGCAAGCCAGATCACGCGTCAATGGTTACCTTTTGTCATTCTGATCGTGGCCCTGAATCTCGCATTGTGGAGCATCCTCTGGAACCGCTCTTCGCGCACCGAAGCGGCAACCAGGCCCATGTTTCCCTGGTCAACACTTTTCAATCCTTCCCATGCCACGCATCTGATCACCAGCGATCCCAACATTGCCCAAATTCAGGGATTCACCGGCACTCAGATTTCGGCTTCTGACTATGCGAATCACAATTACATTCCCGAACCAAACAAGCTGACACCCGAGGAAGACCGATTCTGCCGCGTCATTCTGCGAGGGGACACTTCTCTGGTCGACACACCGATCGCTGTACATATTGCGGAGTTGGCTCAAACTAACTTAACAAAAATCGATGTGCGCGCCGCACGCAGCATCCAGCTTACCGATTTAAAAACCGATGATAACTTCATTTTCCTGGGAAGCCCGCGGTCGGATCCGTGGACTGCTCTCTTCAGCGACCAGTTGGACTTCAGATTTGTCTTCGACAAAGCCACAGACCAGGAAATCATCCAAAATGTTCACCCACGCGCGCATGAGTTACCGGCATACGTTCCGACAGCCCCGGGTTGGGCTACCGGCCAATCGTTTGCCGTCATCGCGCTGGTTCAGAATCCTGATCAAAATGGGCAGGTTCTCCTGCTAGCGGGGGCAAACGCCGAGGGCACAGAAGCTGCGGGAAAGTTGGTCAACGATCTGCCGCGGCTCGCGTCCACATTGCATGGATGCGGCATCCAATCTTCCGGTCCGCTGCAACATTTCGAGTTGCTGTTGCGCTTGAACACTATGGCGGGCTCTGCAAACAATGTTGATATTGTTGCGTGCCATTTACTGGCCGGCGCCAGTACACACTGACTTTAATTCATGTCGCTTGCCTCGGGCGCCCTGCCTCCGAGGCGACTTACGACAGACTGCCAGGCTTCTGCAAAGAGGCCCTCGCTGCGTCTTTCCCTTGCTTCGACTCTCTTTTCGTTCCGCAGGTATCTACCGTTTCGAAGCGTCACTCAGAAACGCCTCGTTTCTTTTCAAGTCTTTGCGTGCGCGTTAGAAGTGCTGTGTAACCTTGTGCCAGTGTTGACCTTCGCATAGAGTGGCTATTTGGATCGCGGTCTGGTGATTCTCTCATTGGGGGTTTGATGGAAAGACGGCAGTTCCTGACTTCTTCTCTTGCGGCATCCGCTCTTGCGCTGGCAAAAAGGGCCTTCGGTGGTGTTCCATCGCCGATGCATCTGCGCAATTATGATTTTCGGCAGAGAATTTCGCGTGAGGTGCTGGACAACTATCTATCGCGGGCAATCTCGATGGAGGGACTGCTCAACGGGAGAGGCGATCTCGACGACGACATACGCATGCTCGACCAAATCAGGGCGAAATACATCGGCCGGAGTATCTGTCTGTGGGGCGGTGAGTCAAATCTGATTCAAAATTTTGCGCGAGCGAAGCAGCAGCTGCCCATGGTCCATGCAGCCGATCCGGAAATGATCCTCGAAGCTTGCATATTTGAGATTGTTACCACCGAAGTGGAGCAGGTTCCTGTGCCCGCGTGGGCATTTGCTGCTTTGGGGCTGCCGGTGGAAAAGCGGAACTTCCAATACGACGCCATCCTCTATCCTAAAGCGCAACGTGCACGATCGTGGGGTAACCACGGTGGAGTTCCAGATGTGAGTCAGATGGAAACCAAGCTTTGGTTCTATTTCCTGGCGGCGTCGTATATCGATCTGGGCTTTGAAGGCATTCACTGGGGCCAGATGGAGATCATGAATAACAACGATCATGATCTTGCGCACTACGCTCAGGTCTTTGCCTTGGTTCGCGCTTATGCGGAGAGACATGCGCGCCGCGGTATGGTCCTTTGCAATGCCCACGTGCCAAGCGGCGGCCTGGTACGCAATGGACAGCTGCTGCTCGATTTCCATGCGTTCCCTCTTAGAATCATGGAGGTTCCCGACCGCCCGCAGGAGGCAATCCTGAAGGTCGGTTTCTCTGACGGTATCTACGGCCGCAGCAAGGGTGGGCAGACATTCAGCGGCTGGCGGTGCGAGCACCTTCCTTACCTGGTGGAACTGGATAACTGGGGCGCCAGCAAACAGCCGGGACAGTCGCGAGCGGGCGGCAACTGGGTCTGGGGTTACGACGAAATCACATGGTTTGCCCACCAGAGCAAACAATACCGCAGCGACTGGCTCCACTATGCGTGGAACTGGGTTAGACAGACAGATCCCAATGGCTATCTGGAAATGCCAGGCAGCCGGACAATGACATCGCCACTCGATCACCGCCATTGGTACTACGCGAATACGTCCAGCCCCGCGGTGCCGGACGGACTCGGCGATGAAGACGCCATCGGTGAAATCTGGAAGCGAGATCATTCCGCGAGGCCGCATTCCCGTTCGGCTCTGTTTTGGGATTGAGTTGCATCCTTTGATTCACATGGCAACTGTGTCAGAGTGGCCTTTTCCTTGGAGAGACCCTGACCGGTCGAACATGATGGACCCGGGGCGTGGATGCGTCTACGCACTTTCATAGCTCATTTGAAAACTTGATCGAAGATACAGGCTCGGAAGTTGCTGCTCGCCGTGCTGGCATGCTTTTCATCCCTGTTTCCCGGTACTTCGTCCCCAGTTCCAGAATGCTGGAGGTTGAATTCCAGCCGCTGCACGGATCCTGAGGGTCGCCGCCTCGTGAGCTCGTTCTCACGCCGGCCAAAGTGAAGCGGGCGTCCATTCGTCCCACAATCTCGATTGGTCGTCACATAAATCCCAAAAACCCCTCAAGAGGAACTTCGCGTGCATGGAGGAGGGCGGCGGGCCAGTGACAACCGTTGCACGTGCGAAGCGGAGACCGTCTCGAATGTCGCGATCATTGATCTCATAAGAGGCGATTGAATGCTGGGACCGGGCCAAGCCTGGCGGCTTCCACTTCGTATGACGCGGTAATCCCCCTGGCAGCGCGATTCCGCACAATCGTTGCGCGTTTGCCGGCGCAATGCAGCTGCATACGAGGTGATCGACGTGCGAATTGTGAAGAAATTGATCTTAGCCTGGACTGCGTTCAATATGGGCGTTTTTGCGCTCGGCCAGGGCATCACAACAGGCACCGTTCAGGGAACAGTTGCCGATCCATCAGGCGCCGTCATTCCATCCGCTCAAATTGAACTGCAAAGCGATACCAGTGGGCTCGCCCTGAGCAGCCGCTCTAGCGGTGACGGCTCCTTCAGGTTCCTTCTGGTTCCCATAGGAATTTACAAGTTGATTGTCAGCGCCCAGGGATTCTCGAACGAGACAGTCGAAAACGTCGCCGTGCAGGCTGGAGCAACGACGAATCTGAATCATGTCCAGCTGCGCATCGGGTCGGCCGAGCAGGTGGTCGTGAACGGCTCCGCTGCGGCACTGCTGGAGACGTCCGATTCTCAAGTCACGACGGTATTTGATACCCAAACCGTGCAGAATCTGCCGTTGAACAACGGATTCGATACCGTAGCCGAAGTGGTTCCCGGTGTCGTGAGCACCGGCGGCCGCACCTATGGGGACAACTTCTCCAACGACAATGGCGACAACTTCTCAGTGAATGGACAAAACGGCCGGTATAACAACTTCGAGATCGACGGCCAGTCGAATAACGACAACTCCATTGGTGGTCCGGATGCTTTCTTTGGTAGCCAGGATGCGATCCAGGAGATTCAGGTCATCACCAACGACTACAGCGCGCAATACGGGCGAAATGCCGGCGCCGTAGTGAATTACGTCACAAAGTCGGGAACGAACGCGTTCCACGGAAGCGGTTTTGAGTTCTACCAGGGGCAATTCCTAAGCTCCCTTGCGAATTTTGAAAAGAGTCCGAACTTCGGCTTCTGCGCTCCCGGGCAGAGCCCGTCCACGGGCTGCCTCGTCCCCTTTCTGCCGCGCTATGTCGAAAATCGGTGGGGCGGGACGCTGGGCGGACCGATCCTCAAGAACAAGCTCTTCTTCTTTGGCAGCACCTACTGGGATCACGTTCGAGTGGGAGCTACGCCCGCCGCATCGTTGCCCGACCTGACGCCCGACCCGAACGGCCTGAAGGAACTTCAAGCAGCGTTTCCCAATAATCCCGGAGTCGAAGCGCTCACGGGGTTTGGTCCGTATGCCGTCGCGCAGGGAAACCCGCAACCAATCGCGAGCACCGTGACCACTGAAACTGTTACCGGTCCCGGCGGCAACGCGGCGACCATCGAAGTAGCTGCCGTGCAGCGCACGATCCCGAGCATTCTCAATGATCAGGAGGAACTGGGGCGCGTCGATTGGCAGCCCACCTCAAAAGATCACCTGTTCGTGCGTTACTTCTACCAGCCAGGGCTCAGCACCGGCGTCGGCGGGTCGTACCTCGGCGCCATCGCGGCGGGAGATTTTGTGAGCGTGCCCTCGACCACCCATTCGGTAGGAGCGGATTGGACGCGCTCCTTCTCTGTCCACTTTGTCGATCAACTCCGCTATAGCTTCCAGGAAGCAAAAATCTACTTTCAGGGAGGCGCCTACCCCAATTGTGTGGCCACGGATTTCGGCGCCTGCCCGGCGGAAATCAACTATATCGGCGGGAATAACGACCTGAACTTTGGCGGCGATGTTTTGTTTCCCCAGGGACGCACCATCAAAATCACGCAGGTGCAGAACAATGCAACTTGGACCCGGGGATCGCACTCACTGGTCTTTGGCGGCGAGTTTGATTACCAGAACTCGCCCAATGCTGGGCTGTTCTTTTACAACGGGGAAGCCAATTTCGGAACGCTCAGCAACCTGATGCAAAATGGACCCGGCGGATTTGGTACCGCTTATTCGATTCTCGCCAACGGCAATCCTGTCGTACCCTTCACAGAGCCTGACGTCGCCGCGTACCTGCAGGATGACTGGAAGGCTTTTCCGAGTCTTACGCTTCACTTGGGTGTGCGCTGGGAGTTCTTCAGCCAGGCCGTAAACAAGCTGCATGACGAAACGGTCGCCCGCGAATCGAACCCGAGCACAGCGATCTGGCCTAGTTCGCTTCCTCTTTCAGTGCGAACGACCGTACTGGCAAATCAGATATACACGAACTTCGAGCCTCGCATCGGGCTCGCCTGGAATCCCAATTTCGACAGGAAGTTGGTTGTGCGTGCCGGCTATGCCATTAACGCCAATCCGGCCTTTACCAACATGTTTGAGCTGGAAGCAGGCGGCGCTCCGGTGGTGAATACGGGGGCAATCCTCTGTGGCAATGGGGGTTGCCTGCCGTCGAGCGGCTCCATTCTGAGCACAAGCTTCCGCGCCACCAACTTGCCTTCTTTGCCTACTGGAGATCCCCGCCAGGACGACCAGACAACCTTCCCCACAAGTTTCCGCACGCCCTACGTACAGACCTACACGTTTGCAGTCGACCACCAGGTCGGTAACGCGGTTGTAGGAGAAGTACGCTACGTGGGTAGCAAGACAACCGACGATTTCCAGTCCATTGACGCCAATCCTTTCCTGCTGCCAGTTGCAGCCGCATTTCCCGGCGTGGTTGCTCCGTCGTCGCTTTGCTCAGACACCACCGCAACCGGCTACGGGCGCCCCAATTGCAGCAACTCGAATGTCGCCGAGATCACCAACGGCGGATGGGCCAATTACAACGGCCTGCAGCTCAACTTGACGACGCGCAACTTCCACGGCCTTTCATCGACAGTCTCGTATACCTGGAGCAAGTCGATGAACAACGCTACCGACGCATTTAGAAGCACTGGATCCGGCGGCAGCACCATTGCATACGCCCAAAACCCGCTCAACACAGACTCTGCTGAACGCGGCGTGAGCGGCAACGACTTTACCAACGTGACCGGCATCGCGTTTACCTATGACGTGCCCGAGCTCGTGCACCGGAAAGATGCATTCTCAAAGGCAGCGAACGGATTCATGCTGAGCGGGGTCTATCGCTTTACCAGCGGCCAGGTTTATACGCCATATCAGCCGCTCGACCTCGATCATAACAACGGCGACACAAGCTTTTGCGACAACGTCTTCAACAGCTCATCGGTGGGTCCGGAATTGGATACCTGCAGGCTGGTGTTGTCGAATAGCAAAGCGCCAGTCAACTCTGTGGCCTATCTGAATCCTTATACCGGCCCGCAAGATCCAGTCACTGGGGCGCCCACGCTGGGCATGCCCGTCTACATTGTCTACGGCAGCGATGCTTACGACGCAACCGGAGTCTACAGTCCGGGTACGCCCATTGATCCGGCCTCGGCACACTGGATCATCAATAACCAGGCGTACGCACTGGCCGCCGGTAGTCCATATCCTGGCTCGAGCCGAAGCCTGCTTCGCGGCCCGGTCTTCAGCGAACTGGATGCAACCATCACCAAGACGGCGAAGGTAACAGAAAAGGTATCGATACAGCTCTCACTCGCGGCTTACAACGCCCTGAATCAAAAGTATCTCGGCCCCGGAAATCCAAATGTATCTTCAGCCGCATTTGCAAGCAACATTTTCAATTCATCCGGGACATCGACTCCGGGCAACTCCTCCGGCAATCGGTTCTTGATTCTGGGCGGCAAGGTCGTCTTTTAGGCGGACATGAACCATCTCGCGCGCACAGTAACAAGTTTCGCTGGCAATCTGGCACTCACACAATTTTGTACGGCAATCGAGGGTGAAGCGACACACTCAAACGGCAGACACCCAAAGCCGCGTGCCCAAGCCGCACATGCTTTCAAAAAATTTGAATTATGTGACGGATAGCGGTTGAAGAGTGACGGACGTCTCTTCGGCAGGTTTGTGATGGCCTTGAACAGGTTCGGAGAAGCGCCGTAAACCGTTCAAAGCAAATAACATTTCTTGCCCGTCCCGGTCTAGATCATATCCGTTGCGCCTGTCCGGGCTCGCGGAAAATCTTCCCCATCTCAACTTAGGAGTGAACTCATGATGCGCACACGAATCAGCGATCACCGGCAATGTGTCATCCCGGCATTTGCGTTCCTGGGCTTTCTCGTCCTCGCATCAAATGTGCGTGCCGGCGGCGAACCGGACGTACAGAATGTCAGGCCGGCGCCGGAGCCGCATTCCGTTCAACAGGAGATCAAACTCGCCAACGACTACTTCGCGGGCCGGGGGGTAGATCGCGATTTCAAACAGTCGGCCTACTGGTTCGAAGTAGCGGCCAAAAAAGGAAATCCCCAGGCGCAATTGGAGATCGGTTACTTCTACGACGCCGGCATTGGTGTGCCCAAAGACCCGGAGCTTGCCGCACATTGGTATCAACTCGCGGCCTCTGGCGGCGCCACAGCAGCCAATGTGAATCTCGGAGTCCTGTATTTCTGGGGAATCGGCGTAAAGAAGAATGAGCAACTTGCGATCCAACTCTTTCACGAGGCTGCAGAGCACAAGGTTGGGCTCGCCGACTGCTATCTTGGCGACGTGTACTACCTGGGAGCCGGTGTTCCTCGTGATGCGGCCGAAGCCGAGCGCTGGTACGTAAAAGGTGTCGGGACGCATAACCCGCAGGCGGAATACAACCTGGGTTTGCTCTTTTTCGATCGTCCGGATCACGTGCACGACCTTCGCAAAGCCACGACCTTGTTTCGGAAGTCTGCAGAAGCAGGATACGTTCATGCAATGTACGTCCTGGGGCTGCTCCTGGCTCGAAATCCAGGCCTTTCGAAATCGCCGGATGAGGCGATCACGCTGCTGAACGATTCGGCGAATGCAGGCGCCTGGAAGTCATCCGCGATCCTCGGCGTGCTCGCGCGCCAAGGCCAAATGGGTCCTCAAGATGGCAATGCGGCCTATTACCATTTTCGGATTGCCATGCTTCAAGGCGGAGAGGATGCGAAACAACGTGTCGAAAACGACATTCGCCAGCTTTCCTTGAGCTTAGGCCCGGTGCAAACGACCGCCCTCGATTCCCAAGCAGAAAACTGGTATCAACAGCACCATATTCCGCTTGAATTCGTCTACAGAACAGGCAAGAATCGGATTGGATTGCCCGATTATGCTCTGGCAAGCCCCGAGAACGGAATGCACGCGATGCAGATGCTCTCCACGCAGCCGAATTAGGTCTTTGACCGCTATTGTTGTATCAAGCATGAACTCGAAGCACGAAATCAAGCGGTCGGGAAACCTGATGCCACCGGCTGGAGTTGGTGTTGAGTACTGCGGACAGAATCAGGGCTCATGCTTCGACTTCACGTTGCTGCCCTTTCAATGCATCCCGTCACTTTTACGCGCGGGAATTGACGATTTCCTGACGGTTCCTTGACACCACGATTCGCATCGTCGGTGATGATAGGGGTGGGGCTGTGTCAACAGAAAAAGACTTGCGACATCATCCTCCGGGCCCGGTGCCCCTTGGCGCGACGCGCCGACGGTCGGTCCTTATGCATCCGGTTGTCTTCGTGGCCTCGTTTACGCTGGTGGGACTGCTGTTCGCCGCGCAGGAGTGGGTGCATGTAATCGATTCCGGCTTTGACATCCGCGCCGCCATGCTCTTCGAAGCATGGGGATTGCAGTACTTCTTATGGGGTATTACCGCGTGGGTGCTTTGGCGGCGCTTTAAAGCGTTCATCCAAAATGCCAGTGTTATCCAGATGTTCACCATCATTTTGCCGGTCAGTCTTGTAACTTGCCTGATCGAAGAAATGATCTGGGTCATCTTTTTCCCGCACTATTCCAAGAGCCACGCGCCGATGCCCTATTGGTCGCGTGTTGCCTACAACTTCAAAGGAGATCTGACCGAGAGCATGGCCATCTTCTGGGGCGCGTTCTTCTTCTTTCGCGGAACCGGGTACTATCAACAGCTTCGCGAAAAAGAAACCGTAGCCGCTCAGCTTGAAACGCAACTGGCCAATGCGAAGATCGAGGCTTTGCGGATGCAATTGAACCCGCATTTCCTGTTCAACACCATGAACAGTATTTCCAGCCTGATGCGCAGCGATATCGATGCCGCTGACTCTTTGCTGGAACAACTGAGCAGCTTGCTTCGTATGACTCTCGAGCGAAGGGACGTTCAGCTGATCCCGCTGCACGACGAAATCGAGTTCACGGAGACCTATCTGGCCATGCAGGATATGCGGTATCTGGGCCGCGTGACGCGCACGCTTTCGGTCGATCCGGAGCTGCATGATGCATTGGTTCCTGCCATGATTCTGCAGCCGATCGTGGAGAATGCGTATGCCCACGGACTCTCGAAGCTCGACCGCGGCGGAAGGCTTTCGATTGAAGTGCGCAAGGACGGTGAGCGGGTGAAGGCCGCGGTTACCAACAGCGGTCTGGGTTTGAGAACTAGCCCGCAAGAACCGTCAAATGGATACGGCGTTGGCTTGGCCAACGTGAAGAACCGGTTGCGCTTGCATTACGGAGACAATTGCGAGTTTTCCATATTCGAGTTCAATCCAACGCAGGTGCAGGCTTCGATCTCCTTTCCATTTCAGCTCTCGACGGAGCTCGTCGAAAGCCTCGCAAGGTTTGGTGACTGATGATACATGCCGTGGTAGCAGACGATGAGGTTCTGGCCCGTCAAAAATTGCGCCAATTGCTGCGTGACGACCGCGATATCGAGATCGTCGGCGAATCGGCGACTGCCCTGGAGACCATTGAGTTGGTGTGCGCGGCTAGGCCCGAGCTCTTGTTTCTCGATATCCACATGCCGGGGATGGACGGCTTCGATGTCATGGGGGCTTTGTCAAGCCATACTGAAACGCAGGTGCCCCACGTCATCTTTACGACGGCCTACGACCAATATGCTGTGCGAGCTTTCGAAGTGCACGCGGTGGACTATCTCTTGAAGCCGTTTACCAGCGAGAGGCTTCGCACTGCCATTCAACGAGTGCGCGAGCAGTCCCAGCTTCGACAACAAGCCCCTGCCGCGGCAAATGGCGGCGCCGCGTCAGCCAGCCTTTATACAAATCGGATCGTCTTCAAATCGCGTGGCCGCATCCTTTTTCTTCCCGTATCCGACATTCGCTGGATCGGCGCCGAAGGCAATTACGTTCGTCTTTGCACGGCGACCGAGTCTCATCTTCTGCGGGAAACCATGGCTCGTTTGGAAGAACGATTGGATCCTCGGGGATTCCTGCGGGTGCATCGCTCCTTCATCGTCAATCTGCAATATGTGAAAGAAGTGCGCAGAGAAGCCAACGGCGATTCTGTTGTGATCATGGATAAAGGCAATAAAGTTGCTCTAGGCCGCAGCTATCGCTCTCTGCTGAATGATCAGCTTCATCATTTCTGAATATCCCGTTTTTTGAAGGATTCGCTGACCGTCCATCGATGGTAACCCGACTGACGCCGGCGTCCACACCATAAGCAGTGCAGTTGATCCCGTACTGATAGCATTTCAACCCGCAATCCTTGAATCTGGAGAACGGATCGCGAAAATCCGCATAGCTGGAACCAGGATTCGCTGCATAACTCAGATGGCAGCATCCCGCCGCGCGGTTCGTCTTGCAAATCGGTGACTCACCCCACCAAACATCCCTCCCGTCACACTTCCTCAGGGAATGCGCCATTTGGGCAAAGACGTGCACGCTTCCAGTGCGGAGATATGCATCGTAATGGAAACCGAAATGAATTCATTGGAGCAGGCAACACAAATAAGTGGCCAATGCACAAACCTGGCATGCAAATCATACTGGAACATTGCCATCTCCATCGACGTAAACGCGGATACGCGTCGAATCTGCCAGGCGCTGACGGTTCCTGAATACTTGGAGGCATGGATCCGCACACCCGATCAGCCGGCAGCCTCCGAGATTGTCGCTTCGCCGGAGCCCAACGGCTATCGCCTCGATCTTTACGTAGGGGGCCGCGTTGCCGTCAGCTTCTGTGGCTCTTATCTGATGCGGCGCAGACGAAAAGTGCGATTGTTCTGGCGAACGACCCGCAGGCCAACGTGCTCCGAGAGCCTGGTTGATTTCCGGCTTCGCGGCAACTTTGGCAGCAGCACTCTTGAACTTCGCCAAACCGCACTCGCCTCCTTGGACGAGTATCTCTGGCATCAACGACTTTGGCATCGTTCCCTCCAAACGCTCGCTTCGATTCTGCGATCTGCGTGACACGGACAGCATCCATGACGAGTCGCCCACCACACATCAACAATCCTTAATCGCGTTTACGATGCCGGGGTGATAGCTTTTATTCAAATTCGCTCGAACTGGGGAGACGAACCTCAAAACCACCTCGTCGCACATCCACATGTGCAGCGGAAAACCCTCATCGACAAGTCGAGCTAAGCCGACAGGATTGGCTCAGGCGATAAAAGAGATTACGCGAGCGACGCCGTCAATCCAGACAAAGCTGAGTCTATGCGGAGATGATGCCTTTCCCCTCAATGATGTGGAGATACCGGTTCGGCATCAGATTGCTCAGCGTCTCGACATGCTTGCTCGGGGCAGGCCAATGGATTTCTAGCTCGTCGATACGAGCAGCACTGCCGATGCCAAGCACCTCGCGAGGATCATGACTCGAGAGGTAACTACCTCCGTTGTTTTTCAAACGCTCTCTCGTCTTGCCATCAGCCTTCCAAACGATGCGGGCGCCGATAGCATCGCGATTACACGTAACTCCTTCCAACCTTAGTCCTAACCAATTGTTGCCGATCGCCGCGTTGTTCCGCAGCAGCAAAGGCGCTCTGCCATTGATGCCGATCACTACATCAAGGGCACCATCGTTGTTGTAATCTCCAACGGCCAGCCCACGCGCGGCAAAGTCCTTCTGGAATATCGGACCTGCGATCTGGCTTACGTCGTGCAGCTTCCCGTCTTCACCATGGTGATAGAGCAGCAGGGGTTCTTTGTATTTTACTTGAATCGAGTAGAGATCGATCATGTCATCCGGGTGGCCGTTGGCCAGAAGAAGATCAACGGCGCCATCGTTATCGTAGTCGAAGTACTTCATGCCCCAACCACTCATCAGTCGAGTCTTCTCGGCGACACCATTCACCTGGGCGGCATCTGAGAATGTCTCATCCTTGTTATTGATGTAGACGGAGTACCTCTCGTGATCCACGTTCGCTACAAAAAGATCCTGCCATCCGTCGCCGTTCAGATCGGCAGCATCTAAGCCCATCCCGGAACGAGGCCGTCCGCTTTCGCTGAATCCGACTCCCGCCTGAAGACCGATCTGATCCCAGTTCCAATGGCCATTGGCACCCGGCCCACGATTTACGAAGAGAAAGTTCTGCACGGTGTCGTTGGCTACAAAGAGATCCATTCGGCCATCGTTGTTGATATCGGTCGCTACCACTCCCAGGCCTTTGCCGAGAGCGGATGCAATGGCGGTTCCCTTGCTCGTCTCAGTAAAGGTCCCATCACCATTGTTGTGATAGAGAAAACTCGCCGTCGGGTTGAACACGCGCGGCACACAGTAGTAGTTGCGGCCAATCTTATTGTTTCCGCATTCCAGCTTGCGCACGCCGGAGTAGTCGACAAAGCTGCAGACAAATAGATCCAGCAGACCATCGTTGTCGTAGTCGAACCACACCGCGCTTGTGGTCCAGCCGGGTGTGGCGACTCCAGCGTGCTCGGTTACGTCGGTAAAACTGCCGTCGTGATTATTCTTGTAAAGAATGCATTTCCCATAGGCGGTCACGAAGATGTCGGCCCAGCCGTCGTTGTCATAGTCCCCGACTGCCACCCCCATTCCAAAGTAGGATCCCCCGACACCCGCCTTTTCAGTTACGTCAGTGAAGGTGCCGTCCCTATTGTTGCGGTAGAGTGCGTTGCGGACGGGCTTCGTCGGCTTCCAGAAGTCGCTGGGACCGCTATTGACGAGGAATATGTCCATCCATCCGTCGTTGTCGTAATCGAGGAAGGCGCAACCTGGTCCGAGCGCTTCAGGCAGAAAGCGGCTGGGCGACATGGCGTTTTCATGCACCCATGCAATTCCCGAATCAGAGGCCGGAACCTCGATGAACAACGGCTGTTTGTCGGGCTGTTGGGCCAGTAATGGGAGGCGCAGCAGTTTGGCGGCTCCCACCGTCAGCCCAACTTGCAGAAAACCGCGCCTGGAGTGAATCATTCGAACCATTCTATCTTCGTGATGAGCAGAGAATCAGATTCCTAGCATATTGCGGGAGATTATCATCTAAACATCAATTACCCAGGATAAGGTTCTCCCGGTTTCACGATACGAATTCGATGATCCGTGAACCGGTAGTGTGCGCCCGGCAGCTCAAGCTTTGGCATATGGCAACTGATGCAATTTGAAGTTGAGACGCGACACGCCTTCGCTCCTGGTTTCCTACCGCCATGACACGCCTGGCATTTCGTATCGTAATTCTTAGCCGCCGGATCGAGTTCCTTGTGCGGATCATGACACGCGAGACAACTTATCCGCTTATCATCCGGGTCAAAGCACTTACTCTCCGTCAAACGATAGGGTTGGAAACGAACGTTTCCGATGCCTGGATTCGCTTGCGAGGCGATCTCCGCCCAGGTGCGATGGCAGTTACCACAGAAGTCGGACACCTGCTGCGCAGACGTTCCTTCCAACCGAAAAGATTGTTCAGACGTTTTATGCGAAGGACGAGGCCCCCCTTCCTGCTCTGATAGATGTGTTTCGAGATCTGCATGGCAATGCGCGCACTGCACTCCAGGAACCATGGATTGTAATGTAAGTTCCTTGCCCGAGACAGCATTCGTCGCATGGCAACCGATGCAACGCAGCTTTTCGTCGTGGCTAATGCGCCGCCCGGCGGCGTCAGCCAGATTAACCGGCACGTAGTTTTGACTTCCCAGAGTGGGTCCAAGCCCTTTAAGCTCCCGAAACCAACTCACTCGGCTTTCGTACCACTGGCCGTCCTTCTCCAGAATGTAAGTCTGCCCGATGGCAAAACTGGCGCCTAAGGCCCAAAGGATCGGCATGCTGACGGTGTCAGTCCCGTCTGTAACTGAGTAGACGCTCCGATCTCCCTTGCGTTCGATGCGATAGGTGTACTTGCCCTGGATGGTCGTGAGCACAGGGTGTGTGGCGAGAACTTTGCACTGCGCTGCTGTCTCCAGTGCTTGTCCCATCATTGTGGATGGCTGCGATGTCGCCTGCCAGTGGCACCCACGGCAGTCAGCGGAAGTCACCGGGTTCGGCTGGCTCGCAGCCGCCGCCCTGAGAAGTAACCAAAGGAACACGCCAAAACGAGCTCGCATCAACATGAATAACCCAAAGCAGACTAGTAAAGCTCACCAAGTATCTCAGACACTACTGCGGCTTGGCGCCGGGTTGCTTCGCCTGCGCCTCAGCTGTCAACTTCTGCACAATTTCGCGTTCAACCTTGCTGTCTTGTGGCCGCTTCAAGCGGTAATATACCAGCGCCAGAGAGACATGCGCCTCAATGAACTGCGGTGATTCTTTCACCAGCGATTCTAAAATTGGGCAGGCATCTTCCAACCTGCCCTGGTCAATGGCTACGAGCGCTAACTGATAACGAACTCCGGGATCTCCGGGCCTGGTCTGCTCTGCACGGAGCAGCAGTTTCTGCGCCTCGTCGTAATTCTGTTCCTGTCTCGCGGCAGCGCCCAACTGCAGGTTGGCGTCGAAGCTATACGGCTCAACTTCGAGTTCGGCCTTGAACTCCTTCGCCGACAGATCCGAATCTCCGGTCATCATCAAGGCCTTGGCGTAGAGCGCGTGCGCGTCCGCCAGGTTCGGATTCAGTGCTACCGCCTGAGCAAATTCGTCGCGGGCTCCCGCGAAGTCCGACACGTTCAACTTTGCGGTGCCCAGCATCAAATGGGCCTCTGCCGAGTTGCCGTTGCGCAAAATCCGGTCCACAAGTATTTGGCCCTCATCCACGCGCTTCTCGCGGATCAGAGCGGTTCCAAGCAAGTAACTGATCGCCAGGTCATCGGGATATTTCTTCTCCTCGGGTTCGAGCACCCGAATGACTTCATTTTCCTTTCCCATGCTCATGTAGCAGTCGCCCAGCAGCAGGCTGGCCTGATGGTTGGACGGATCCTGTTGATGGACCTTCTCCAATTCCGATGAAGCGTCCTTGATGCGACCCATTTTGTAGTAAGCGATGGCGAGGTTCAGCCGGGCGTCCAAAAGCTTTGGAGATTGTTTGAGCGCGGTCTGATATTCGGGAATAGCTTCTTCAAACCTGCCGAGATCGGCCAGCGCCGCACCCAGGTTTGAGTGAATGGCCGTGGCTTCCGGATCGATTTTCAGGAATTGGCGGTATTCGACAACCGCGTCCGCCAGTTGGCCGGAGCGCTGCTTCTGAATTGCATCCTGCACCAGCTCTTGAGGAGATTGAGCCGCTGCCAGCACGCTAAGCCCGAAAACAATAGAAAGGATGACATTCCGCATTGCGACCCACTCAGGTGAACATCATAGCGGAATTGCGAAATGTCATCCCTGTCATACGGACCCGATTGAAGCTTCTGCTCCGTTAGAAGTAGAACTTCGACTCAAGCTCCAAGATGCGCTGGCCCTGTTTTTGCGTCGTGGTACCAAAGTTCGAGTTCGTTTGCGTAAAAGCCCCCGTGGTCGGATTCTGGTTGAACTGCAGGGTCAGGTTGCTGCCGTTCGGGAACGACCAGAGCGGGTGGTTGAGGAAGTTATAGGCCTGCATTCGGAACTGCAGCCTCCTGTTTTCTCCCATTTGAAAATTCTTGAACAGCCCAAGGTCTGAATCGAAGTACGCGGGACCGTAAGTGGCGGGCAGCATAGCGGGGCCGTTTTGACCCGGGGTAGTTGGCACCGCGAAGCAGCTTCCGTTTACAAATTGATGCGATCCCAAGTGCGCGGTCGGGTTACAGGTCAATAACGGGTTGAGCTGTTGCGAACTCGTTCCCAGGATGGACTGGTTGTTGATCGCAATGCCGGTTGGGTTTTGCGCGCTCACCGAGCCGGGAATGATTGCCGCCGATTGCGGACATCCTGTGGCGGTGCAGTTGTACTGAACGTTGAAATTGGTGTTGGAGGTGTACGCGCCCGAAAATGTCAGGTTGGCACCGCTCTCGATCTGGGTTATTCCAGAGAGCTGCCAGCCGTTGGCAAGTCCGTCTACCAAGGCGCCCGCATGCAGCCGGTTCCCCAGGTTAAGCGAGTACGCGACATTGAACAAATTCCGGCGGTCTGTGGGCAGAGGAGCGTAGTTCGCACTGAGTTTGAACGGATCCACTGCTGGCGAGACAATGCCCAGCGCTTTTTGCCACGTGTAGTTCGCCTGGATCGTGTACAGGCCAGCATGGCGGCCCCACGTGACCTGCATCCCGTTGTAGTTACTGTAGAGGTTGTTGGTCGCGAGATTCAGATCGCCATACCCCTGAAGCGGTCGATAGAGGTTCGAGTTCGCGGACCCAGGATTGGTGGCGGTGAGCATGGAGCCCAAGGGGACCAGGTTGAGGTTACTGCCTGCACCGCCCTGGGTGTTCTGCAGTTCCTCGCTGCGATTGCCCACGTAGCCAATTTCAAGCAAGCCCTGCCACGGGGTTACCCTGTCGACGTTGAAGCTCCAGCTGTCTGTGTACGGCTGGTTGTTGTCAGTTGAGTCCACGGCCGCGGGACTTGCTGGAGTGGCCGCGAGGTTGACGCACGACAGGTAGGCGGCGAAAAGCGCCGAGCCTGTCGGAGGATTGGTCGGACACCCGGGTCCTCCAACCCAGTTGCTCGTCGAGAGGGTGGCCGTTTTAACGCCTGCTGACGCATCAAGCCCGCTGGTGAATTGGCCAGAATGATAGTAGAAGCGGCCCCATCCTCCCCGAACCACCGTCCTGCCGTTGCCGGATATATCGTAAGCGGCGCCAAGCCTGGGCTGATAGAACAGAGCTCGAGTCGGGAACCCGCCCACGGGGACAGCCGAGTCCTTGGCGTGCCACTCGAAGCCGCAATAAGTTGGGGCAGCCGCGCAGCTTGGAGAGTAGTTTGACATGACGAAGATTGAGTAACCGTCGCCCAAACCGTCAAGCCACGGCTGGAAGTGAGAGAACCGCAGGCCGACTTCGACCGTCAGCTTTTTGGTCGCCTTCCAGGAGTCCTGAGCAAAGAACTCCGTCGTGCCGTAGTTAATGTCGTTCACGCGGTTGAAGTTGGTCTCGGTGTAACCATTGGTAAGGTTGCCGGTCAGCAAATCGGCATATTCGTTGCCGTAGCTGAATTGGTTGCTGGCTGTCACCAACGCCTCACCATTGGTGTTGTTGTTTGCCGGCTGCGCGTTGCGGATCCACTCGTAAAAGAAACCGACCTTGATGGTATGGTCGTTGAGGACCTTGGTCAGCGTATCGCTGACGCTGGGCATCCACTTGTTCGCGTAGAGTCCCTGGGCTCCGCCGTCTTCAAATCCGCCGGGATTGAAGACCAGCGCGGCTTCGCTCGGTCCAAAATTACCGAAAGACGGAATCTGTTTCACGCCGTTGTTGAACAGGCCGGTGTAGTTGTAACCGACCTTAGTGCGGTCCACAGCCGCGGAGTTGGCGAGAATATTCGGAAATCCTACGAATGTGTAGGCCATGACCGTTTCATTGGTCATGCTCGGGCTGAAGACGTGTGTGATTGTTCCGGTTACGGAGTCGGAGCGGTTTCTGCCTTGAATTGCAGTTGGATACGGAACCTGGTCTCCATTGCGCCACCACAAGCCCACCGGGAACAGCTGTACTTCGCGCTGGTAGTTGTAGCGGACAAACACCTTGGTGTTATCGCTGATGCTGTAGTCGCCGCGGATCGTCCATTGCCTGTTGTTCTGATTAAAGACTTCCGATTGGGTGTAGTTGTAGCCGCCGGTGGCGTTCGGGTCCGCATTTGGGTGCGGAAACAGCTTCGTCAGGGCCAGCATATTCGGGTCGATGCATTTTCCGTTGGCCGTGCCCGTGCACGTCGGAATCGTTGTGCCCCCGAACGCTGAAAGTGCCGATGAGTTCAGTTGACCCGGAGGCTTTCCGGCCGCCGTCATCGCGCCCTCACCTGCCACCGAGGACGGCGAAAAGTCGCCGCTCAACTCACTTGCGGTCGGCACGGTGGCGCGCAGCAGGCCGGTGTCCAACACCTGGTAGAAGTACTCAAAGCCGGTGAAGAAGAACAGCTTGTTCCGGTTCTTGTTGAAACGGGTCCCGGGAATGATGATCGGTCCACCGACCGAGCCGCCGGGATAGTAGTACTTGTCTTGCGGCTGCTTAACACCGCTGTCGTTGTTCAGCCAGTCATTCGCATTGAGCGCGGCGTTGCGGGCAGAGAAGAAGGCGTTCCCATGGAACTGCGAGCCACCCGCCTTTGTCACCGAAGTGATGACGATCGGCCCCTTCTGGTCTTCCGCGCTGAAGTTCGAGGTCAAAACCTTGAATTCCTGCAGAAAATCTGAGTTGGGGTTGACCGGGGTGTCGCAGTCGCATCCTGGATCGGAGACGTGCGCGCCGTCCGCGACGATGTCCATGGAGTTCTGAGGCAGGCCGTTGTAGGAATAAGCTGCATTCAGCGGGCTCTGGCTGCCAGAGTCGCCATTCGCGTTGATTCCAATCGTGGCGCCGTTGTAGTTGGATTTATTCTGGGTGCCATTCGAGATGCCGAAGCCGGGTACAACCTTGATGTACTCAGCCGCATTACTTCCCACCTGGACGAAGTTTTGCAATTCCTTCGTCTCGAGTGAAAACGATTTTTCACCCGAATCTGTCGTTGCTATATCGATGTTCTGGGCGTTTACTTCGACCTCTTCGCTCGCGGCGCCGACCTGGAGCAGAACGTTGTCATTGCGCCTATCGCCGCCACCCAGACTTATGCCGGACGCCTTGTACTCCCGAAATCCTGCAGCCTGAACCGTTAGGTTGTAGCTGCCTACCGGGACCGAAGCAAACGTGTAGTATCCCTCGCCGTTAGATTGCGTCTCGCGGCTGGAGCCCGAGACCGCATCCTTCAGCACAATCTTCGCGTTCGGGACCACGCTCCCGGCGGAGTCCGACACAACCCCCGTTAGCGTTGCGAAGATACCTTGAGCATTTGCGGGCTATGCACTGGCTGTGATAGCAACAACAAGAACTACAAACTGCAAGCAACGTACCTTCACAGAAACCTCCCTCTGGACGATCGGGAACCTTCATTGTTTAGAAAAGGCGGGGAAGAATAGGGCCGTTTCTGTGATTTACACACTTCAATACGAGAGTGGTGTGATTGTCAAGAGTTTTTGTAAAAGGTTTTAGTGAAAACCGCCGAATCTAAAAACGTCCTGCTCCGCATGCTGCAATAAGCCCCCCGCGAAACCGCCGACCATTGAGTCTTTTTCGGGCGGGAGATGATCCTCGTAAACTCAGGATGACAAGCCGCGTCGATCGATGATTCGCGCTGTTCGCCATGCGAAAAGTGTGCTTCCGACAGGTTGATTTTCCTTTGCGATGCAAAACGCAAGAAATCAGGCTTGTGGCGGTAACGCGCGGCTTCCCATGGGTCGGGCGGTTTTGTCCGTCTCGAGAAAAAACAGCCACGAGGGATCCTGCGCAAGCACCGCTTCCAGTTCCGGCTCGCTCAAAACCATGCACGCCGTCGAGAGCGCGTCGGATTCAGCCGCGGTATCGGCCAGAACCCAGGCGCGGTTTTGCCGCATGGCCGGGCGACCTGTGCGCGGATCAAAAATATGGTTTCCCTTCACCGCCAGTCCCGAGCCGCTCAATGAAGTGTGTGTCAGAAAGAACCGCTGCGGTGCATGGTCATCACCAAGGCCGCACGACCAGCCGGCGGATTCCTTCGGCGGACCGCCCGCCAGAATGCTGCTGCCGCCCGCAACCAGCAAAAATGAGGGGCAGTCCCAGTTCCGCAGCAACTCGGCCATCCGGTCGAGCGCAAACCCCTTGCCGATCGCGCCCAGATCAAATTGCAACCGCCCGCTATCGCACTGAATGGCAAGCTCCTCCGGAAGTAAATGCCACTGCGGTAAAGAGACTTGCGCTTGCAGGGCAGCGGCCGTAGGAGAAAACGCGCCGAACGTGGCCGACTCCATTTTCCTTGCGATTGAAAGGCAGGCAAAGGCTGGCTCGCTCAGGCGCATTTTTTCGCCCGGCGCGAGTTGAGCGATCTGCGCAATGTCGCTGTTGGAGCGAAAGCGGCTCAAATGCGATTCCAGCTTATCCAGAAGATCGAGTGCGGCCTGCGCCGCCTGCACGGCATACGTTCTCTCTTCATCGGCGATACGCACCTCGAAGTATGTCGCCATGGCGCGATGATTCAACTGGTAGATGTCAGCCATGTGATTTCATCTCGGCGCGGGCGACCACAAAACGGTAAGCACGCCGGGCCGGACTCCGAAAAATTCCGGACGAAAATCCTTCAGTTGTTCCGCGTATTGGTCGGCAGCTTCGGTGGAGGTGATGTAAAAATCCGCTTTTCCCGGTTGCTGACCTGGTTGCCAGAATCCGACTTGGGAAAAGTGCCGCAGATACCACGGCAACGGCCAGGGATCGGCAGCAATCACAGCGATGCGCGGCGTCGCGATTGCATTCTGGCGCGCCAGCCTTTCGATCTCGGCAGGCAGTCCAAGCAAATCTTCGGAGGTGTGGGCATAGGCATACGGATTGGCTTCATCGGCAGGATGAACAAAGACGCGCTGCCGCGTATCGTGGACGATCAGCGCGGCGGCCACAGCTCCAACCAGAATGCAAACGGCGCGAATCGCAATGCGAAAAGTGGGATACTTTGCCGCCATGCGCCAGAGCGACTCGACCGCCAGACCTGCGAACAGGGCGATCGGAAGCCAGAAATTCAGAGCCAGCCACGGCGTCTTGTAGGTAATCAGGCTGTAGGCGACGGCAAGCAGAAGGGCATAGATCGCCAAAAAGCCATAAGGGGAAGGACTGCGCTTTCTCGCGATCAGTAAAAAGCCCAAGCAGGCAAGAGCGCATATCATTCCGCCCGACCAACCGCCAGTTAAAAGCTGGAGGTAATACCAGAAGGATTCTTGATGGCCTTCACCGCCTGCGCGCGCGAGAAAATTGGGAACTGCCTGCAACAATGCGGCCAGCGCTTTCCAGTTACTACCAAACCAGGTGAAGAGCATCACGCTCAGCAGCACGAAGACGGCAGCCGCAGCCAGAGCAGCTTTGGGCCGCCACAGACCGACGGTGCTTTTTCCGCGCAGATTCCAGCGCCAGAAGACGAAGGCGGCGAGGGCCAGCGCGAAGAAGTGAAGAACAGCGGTTTCCTTGCTGGCGAGCATCAGCGCGGCGCAGGCCGCAGCCAGCGCGGCCTGCCCGACGGAGCGCTTTTGGCAAGCACGCCATCCAGCCAAAATCAGCCCAAACGTGGCGGCCGCAAAAATGGACTCATGAATAAAATATCGATCGTAGTAGACGGGCAGAGGAGCGCCGGCAAACAGCAGCGCGGCGATCAGGCAGGGCACGAAGCCGAATATTTCGACCGCCGCGCCAAATAGCAGAATCGTGACACTTCCGGCCAGGACCGTGGTCAGGCGCAGTTCCGATTCCGTGAGGTCAGAAAACGTCTTTGCGCCTTGCACTCTGGCCAGCGGCAGGGCCAGTGCGGCCAGCGCCGGCCCGTGGCGGTCCTGCGGATCGTAGGTGAACGGTTGACCCGCCAGCAATTGGCCAACGATGTAGGCGTTAACGGCTTCATCTGTGTGCATGGGCCGCTCACCCAGTTGCGGCAGGCGGAGGAGAAGTCCGAGAAGCGCGATAAGGAGAAACGCAGCCCAGCGAGTCCACTGCGGAGGAATCGCGAAATTTTGCTTTTCGCGTGACCGATTCCGATCATCGAGAGCAACCTGGGACAGATCGGCAGGCGGATCGGAATTCTGCCGCTCCGCATCACCAGGGCGGCAGATGGGCGGTTTCAGGCGGCCGGCTTGCCCCACACTTCGACCTCAATGTAGTGGTTCAACTTGTTGGACGTGTTCCCGTTGCTGTAAAGACGAACATAACGCCCCTGCACGCCCTTGGCATCGATCAACTTGCCCTGATACGTCTCGATGTAATTCAAATTCTTGCCTGCGCCAAGGCCAAATTCGTTGGAAAAGTCATTGTTGAATATGGTCGTCACGCCGGACTTGAACATGGGATCATCGGAGACCTGCACCACAACATCGCGATACACGCGCGCCTGGGAATGAAAATGCCAAACGAGTACCGCATAGATATTCGCTTTCCTCGCCAGATCGATCTGCACCCATTGTTTGCCCGGCCCCAGTTCGACCCATGAGCCTTCGTTGCCGTCCTTGTCTCCGTCGTCAATCATGTCCAGCGTTCCAACATCGGGATTGTTGTCGCTCGATGTGACCTTCTTGTTTTTTGCGAGATTTATGGTGCCGGCGGGACCATAAAATCGGGGCGCTTGCCTCTCGTGGCGGGCTCAAGGTTGGGCACGTTGAAGGGCGCAGGCGTTCCGACAAATAGAGGCGGCGGCAATTGGGTCTTTAAAACGACCTGGTTCTGCGCAAGCGCGGCGGTTGCGACAAGCAGTACAGGCAGAACGGAAAAACTCCTGGAAAGGATTCTCATCATCGTCTCAAGCTCTCACTTCTTCGGCAGTGAATGACAATTCTCGTCTGTGCGGCAACGGCTTCGTTTGCTTTATGAATCGTGTATTCGCTGGTGAAAGCTTCATCGCCAGGGCAATTCAATTTTGCCGTGCCGCGTATGGTGTTGAAAAAGTTCTCCAGGTGCGGCTGATGCGGCGGCTTATTGAAGAACACCGGAATTTCATACTCCGCCAACTGCGCGGTTTCGCGCACGTCCACTTTCGCTGCGTCGTCTGCGGAGGCAGCCTTGGCGCGGACATAGCCCTTTTGAGCCAGGTCATCCCATGAAACTGCAGTGGCCCGAGCCTCGCGGTAAATCGCGCAGATGGACGGATCTTCAGACATCTTGATGGTGCCGTCGTCGCCCATGAACATTTCAAAATAGCCGCCGCCTGCACTGGTGGTCGTCTGCACCTGGTAGAACGCGCGCGCCACGCCCTGGGCCAACGGATATTCGTAAATGACGATCGCGTTGTCATACCAGTCGTGGTTCTTGTAGTAATCCAGCCCGCCGCTGGCCATTACAGACTTTGGCGGCGTGCCCATCCACCAGTTGAAAATGTCGATCTGATGCGCGCCGAGATCGGACAACGGCCCTCCGCCGAGTCCCTTGTACCAGCGCCAGTTGCGGAATTGGTGCATGTCTTTATAGCCGTACTTGGCCAGCATGCTTGCGGGCATTTCGTATTTCTTGGGCCAGCCGAAGTCTTCCTTCACCGCGCGGTTCCATTGCCCCTGCGCGGCCGTCAGCCGGCCGCAGAACTGCGCCTCATGCAGCAGGCGGTTCAGGGTGAAAAGGTAGCGCGGGTTGCTGCGTCGCTGATGGCCGATCTGCAACAGCTTTCCGGTTTCGCGCATGGTCTTCACCATGGAGCGCGCTCCGTCGATGGTGTTGCTCATCATCTTTTCGCAATACACATGCAGACCGGCCTTCAGGCATGTGTTGGTCATCGGCGCATGCCAGAAATCCGGCGTAGCGATCACAACCGCCTGCAGGTCTTTTTCCTTGGCAAGCATGTCCTCATAATTCTCGTAGGCGCGGACCTCGTTGCCGAGCTTCTGCAGATAGCGCCCACCCTCGTTGAGGTGGTAATCCCAGATATCGCAAAGCGCCACAAGCCTGACGCCCTCGATATTCAGAATGGATTCCAGCAATACCTTGCCTTCCTCGCCATAACCGACGAGGGCAATATTGAGGGTGTTCAACGAAGATTTGTGAACGGCCGCGGTTTGCTCGCTCGAATCGGATTTGCAGCCGTTTAACAACAGGCCGGCGCCTGCGGCAGTGGTCGTGCTGATGAAGTCTCGACGGTTCAGGAACGGATTTACCATTTTTTGAGGACCGCAAATCTGTTGTGTTCGACCAGCAGCAATGCCCCTGCAACCAGGCCGATATGAATGCCCAGATAGGCCACCCCGTCCGGCTGATCGATCAGCACCAGGCCCACCGTCAGCGCAATATAAAGCAGCGCCTGGCCAAGCAGTGAAAGGCGAGTACCCAGCCCGATCAGGAGCATGATCCCGGTCAGAATAAATGCCGGGCCCAGCATTTTGTCGAACGCCGCCAATGCGAATTTCGGAAACAGCGGCTCATGGGCGAATTTGTCTCGGAGCGCGGCGGGAATTCCCGCGTAATTGGCCAACGCATAGGACTTGATGTTTACATTGACCATCACTCCGCTCGCATCCGGCTGGCCGGTCGAAGGATCGATGAGCGGCATAGCCACAGAGCGATAGGAGCTATATTTCTCGATGCCTATAAACAGGGAGCGCAGGGCGAGCCAAAGGCGCAAGATCAGAAAGGCATAGGTAAAATCCCAAAGAACTTTACGGCCAGGATCCGGTTTTGTTTCAGTTGAATCAGTCATGTCTCGCCAGTCGATGCCAAGGTTGGATGGCAAAGGTTCTAAGAAGCTTCCGCTGTCAAACGGCGGAAAAAACGAAAAACGGCTAAGGGAAAACGTCCCTAGCTCATCTTCCAAGGTGCCCGGTATTCGCGAGTCATCAGCTTGGTGGCTTCAGGATCACCGATGATTACTTCTTTCTTCACATCCCAGTGAATCTTTCTCCCGGTTAGCATGGAGATCAGGCAAAGGTGTCCGGGAATCGCCGAGTGATGTCCAACTTCCACGGGAGTAATGGTTCGTTGACGGGTTCTGACGCAGTCCAAAAAATTCTGCTGGTGATTGGAAGAAGTATATAGCTTCACCTTGCGCAGTTCCCTGGGCAGGGTTTTGCCCTGCTTCCAGGCGGGATTCGAGGCGTCGAAGCCTTCACGATCTACCCACACCCAGCCTTCTGTGCCAATCCATTTCACGCCGCTCTTGATGTCGGGGTGGCCCCCCGCGATGGTCATTGTGATGCCCTGCGGATATTTCAATTCAAACCGATACGTTGGCGCGGTGTTCCAAACAGCGGTGGCTGGGGGCAGCTCCCCGCTGCCTTCGATCTCCGACGGACCGGAGTCATCGAATCCCAGGCCCCAGTGGGCAATGTCGCAATGATGGCCGATCCAGTCCAGAAGCTCACCGGCCCCGGTGTTGTAATTCCAGCGCCAGGACTTATGCGAGCGCGCCCTGATGTAAGGTTCCATCCTGGATGGGCCGATCCATGTTTCGTAATCCAACTCTGGTGGAGGATCCGAAACCAGCAGATTCCAGGCCTTCGTGCCGGGCAGAATCTGCTCCAGGCTGGCGACGTTTTCGCCTTGGGCAGCCAGCTTGGCCAGCGCCTGCTTTTGTACGTCGTCGAAATCCGAGTTGCCGCCGGGCAGGCCGACTTCCACGTGGGTCACCGAGCCGATGAGCCCGTTTCTGACGATTTCAGCGGCCTTATGAAAGGTCGGAACCGAACGCTGCCATGAGCCCATCTGCCAGATAACGCCGTTCTGCTGGACTGCGCGAACGATGGATTGCTGTTCGGCGATCGTGTGCGCGAGGGGTTTTTCGGAGTAGATGTCTTTCTTGCGGCGCGCGGCTTCGGTTGCAACGATTTCATGCCAATGATCGGGCACGGCAATCATCACGGCATCAATGTCGTCGCGGGCAAGCAACTCTCGATAATCGTGATAGCCCTTGCAATCCTGATTCCCGTAATTGTCGTTAATCATCTTGACCGCGGCCTTGAGGTGATTCGCATCGATATCGCATGCTGCGACCACCTGGCAGTCCTGCGACGCCAGGAAGGACTGCGTATTGTCCGGCCCCTGCCAGCCCATGCCAATCACACCAAGATTGATGCTGTTGTTGGCTGAAGCTCCCGAGCTCTGCGCGCCGAAGGCGGGAAGAACAGCAGGAAGGATCGCAGCCGATCCGGCAGCTTTTAGGAAATTGCGGCGATTGAACGGACGAAGTCTGGCTGGCGAGTCAAAACGAGACTGTTTGGACATGATCCACTTGAATACCACTTTACCGAGTGCGGTGGCAAACTCACATTTTTGAGCGCTTTATTCGCAAACGCTGGTCGCAGTGAAAGAGGCCTGCAGTCGGCCAGGACTCGCACCCGTGCCCAATAGGACGAGAAAAATTTACAAACTGGTGACAATCGTATGACAATTCGAAATCGCGACTCGGCCTACGATCAGGCACGGCAGGTCAGAGAAGGCTGCGCACACGGTTACTCCCCGACGGTTCGCCCTTTCCTGCGCTGCTGACTTCCCTAAGGAGATATCGATATGCAGGTTCGCAGGACCGCAGTCGCCGCTTGCCTCGGCGTGGTTCTTCTCATGCTTTCGGCCTCGGCCGAAGCACAATATCAACTCAAAAACTTGGTTTCGAATCAGGTCGGCCAGGCCCCGACCATCGATCCACTGCTGGCCAATGCCTGGGGATTAGCACGGAGCGCCACGAGCCCTTGGTGGATCAGCGATAACGACACCGGCTGGTCGACCCTCTATGACAGCAACCGGAACTCAAGAGTCACTCAGGGTTTTGATTCCCACTGCCGGAAACGGGCCGGCCTCACCGACAGGTCTGAACGGCCCTGGCACACCGACTGGAATCGTGTTCAACGGATCGTCGACGGATTTCCAGGTTCAGGGCAAGAAGGCAAGTTTCATTTTCGCGACACTGGATGGCACCATCAGCGCATGGTCGCCGGGAGTAAACGCCAACCAGTCGATGATCGTGGTCGACAACTCAGCCAACAAGGCGAGTTACACGGGCCTGGCCATCACCAGCAACGCTTCGGGGAATTTCCTCTACGCGGCGGATAACGCGAACAATCACGTGGATATGTTCGACGGCACCTTCACCTGGGTGAAGTCGTTCGGCGATCCGGCGATCCCATCCACCTTCTCCGTCTTCGGCATCCAGGACATCAATGGCCTGGTCTACGTCACGTATGCCGTACCAAACATCGGGGCCGGCGGCTACGTCGACGTCTTCAAGGAGGACGGCACCTTCGTGAAGACGCTGATTCAAGGAGACGCACTCAACCAGGCCTGGGGTGTCGCCGCTGCTCCGCGCTAATTTTGGCCCGCTGAGCAATACTCTGCTGATTTCGAACAACTCGGTCCGCGGCACCATCAATGCGTTCGATCCGGTTACCGGGAAGTTTGTCGGCACGATAAGAGACGAGCACGGGGAGAAGATCGTTCTCAACAACCTCTGGGGAGTTGCCTTCGGCGGCGGAACCACGACCAATGGAGCAGCTAAACGAGTTGTTCGTCACCGTGGGTCAGGGGATTGGCACCTCCGAATTGGCCGGCACCTTTGCAAAAATCGTGTTCAATCCATGATTGACCAAAATCACGAGAGGCAGACGTAACGAAGGCCGCCTGAAACAGGCGGCCTTTCTACTTGGGAAGTTGGCCGCAAAATTGGCGGAGACTATAGCATGGGCGCCCGGCGTCACGATTTTGGGACCTGGGGAAGCATGAACTCAAAGCACGAAATCACGCGGTCAAAAATCTGGAGCATTTCGCCACATGGTGATGAAGGAGAGCGGCTTCTTTGAGTTGAAGACGCTCCCTCAGCATTTCCTGGTGTTTCTTCTTTGCGGTCGCAACGGATCGAGATGAATCTTACCAACTCTGAGAGACCCGCTCAGAAGCGTGCTCGTCGCTTTTGGCCTTGTTGAGTTTTGGAGTGACCTTCGATCCGTATTGAATCGATTCAAGGACATGGGTACTATCTCGGCCTTCAAACCTTAAAGCGATCTTGCGATCGTTTGGGTCTGGTAGGCCCGGGCCTAGGATCCAGGTAAAGGTTTGCGACAACCTCTGGCTTTCAAGTGTCACAAAGCTGCCGCTCGAGTCACGTTCGACTTGATAGCTACCGGCGGGGAGAATCTTCCCGGCAACTGCGAAGCTGAAAGGGACGTAAACGGTTGTTGACGCCAACGCAGAATTTGCTGTCAATGCTGCCGTTGCGACGATTGCAGACGCCCAAATGACTTTCTTAAAGATCGATCGCATGGTGTGAGACCTCCTGCCTTTGTTCATCACACTAGCGACCTTCGAAAAGATAGTCGTCAAGCCTCCGTCCAATAAACATCAAATCTTCAACTCGCCTTTTGTTCCCGACTCGTTCCTGCGATCGATTCGCGGACCATTTCCAACTCACCTTCGATCTCTCTCAGTATGAGCCCACGTTCTGCGTCGCTCATATTCTCCGCGATGCGCAGAGAGTGCTCCAGCAATTGAACCGATTCCTGGTAAGCGTGTCTCGCATGCGCATGTCGTGCAGCATCGCGCAGTGCATACGCGGTGCGCGGCCAGTTGCCGGCCGCCTCATATTGCATCGCAATCTCTTTCGCTACGTTGGCCTCCCGCCCCGAAAAAAGTTCGCGCAGCCGCTCTGCAATGCGGATGTGCCCCTTCGAACGGCGGCCTGTCGGTTGCCGTTGATACAGAGCCTCGCGATAAAACTCATGGGTAAAGGTGTAAAAATCCGACTGCGTTCCATCTGGAAGATCGTCATGACCCGCGCGGTGCACCAACCCTGTTCGGCGGGCCAAATCGTTACTTAGCTCCTCTACATAATCCGAATCTCTTCCCAACACGGCTGCCACTGCCCACACTGGAAAAGCGATGCTCATGAGACTTCCCGCTTCGAGAACCCTCTGTTCCTCTGGGCTCAAGCGATCCATCTCCAATTCAATTCGCTTCGCCAGTTCGCTTGGAACGCCGATTTCCATCTCGGAAAAAGGGATAACCTGTTCCCACTGTCCTTCATTTGTCGCAGCTTTGCGCACTAGCAAACCCTCTGCGATCATGTGCTCCAGGAGCGCAAGAGCAATAAGTGGATTCCCCTCGGAACGTTGGTAGATGAAACCTTCAAGCCCGATCGGCAATCTCTCCTGCAGTCGCTGGTTCAGCAATTGTTTGATTTCTACCTTTGACAATGGCGCGAGCGACAATTCCGTGCATAGGTGCCGTACCAACAGGTCTTGCTTCGTAGACTTCAGACTAAGGTCGGTTGATGTACCTCGAGGCCTGTATGTCGCAAGCACCATCAATTTCGCGGGCCTTCCGCGCCGTGCCAAAACCGAGATGAACTCGAGCGTGGATTCATGCGCCCATTGAATGTCCTCCAATGCGAGAAAGAGAACCTTCTCTTGTGCAAGCTCTTCGAGTGCCTCGCACAATTCACCCGGTCCATTTCGAAGGGTGACTCCCGGCGCAGTTCCGGCCACAAGTCCAGCGGCCGCTCCAGGCATTAGCTCGATTGGTAGCCCCGTTCGACCAATCATCGCCAGAATCTTGCGCGCGCGCTCCCGATCTTCTGACGTGGAGAGTTGATCGAATGCCTCGATGATGGGGTAGTAGTCTTCCTTCTCGCTCAATCCCTCAACGCAGTGACCGCAGACCATAATTGCTTGTGGTGATGAAACGGCTAAAGCTTCGCGAAACGCGCTTAAAAGAGCGGTCTTTCCAATTCCAGTTCCACCGGTTATGAATACCAGTTGCCGTTGCCCATTTGCTGCGATTTGAGCAAGTTCCTGCAGACGAACCAGATCCCCCTCACGGCCTGCCAATTCGGCGATTCTCGTGTCGCACGTGGGACTTCCAGAGGCTCTCGCAACTTCAAAAGCCACGCCTGAACTCTCGCTCACTGTCGCTACAAAACTGTAACCACGCTTGGGCGAGGTCTGAATGAACTTCGGATGTCTTGCATCGTCGCCCAAGACCTTGCGGAGTTCCTGGATGTAAGTCCTCAGCACCTGGGGCTGCACGTATGTTTTAGGCCAAAGCGCGTCCAAAAGTTCATCGTGCGTAATCAAACGACCAGCATTTTCGACCAGATAACGCAGAACTGAGAACGGCTTATAGGCGAGAGCAATCTGCACACCCTCGTGCCAGAGACGCTCGTTTGAAGTGTCCAGCGCGAAAGACTCGAATTGCTTCATCAAATGGGACTCCTCGGGGAGGGTGAGTTCCAGATTCAGTTGAGCAATCCACTTTCCAAAATTCGAAGGGCATCTTTCGGTGTAACTCCTACTATCCATTGAGAATTGCGATGCGGAGCACATGTCCTTCTGCCCGGAATCGTCCGTTTTCGAACACATCTGTCCCGGAGCGAACAGTTCGACGATTGGGAATGTCGGACTCTCCGATACCAACTCATACGAGGAAACACGACTGCCCGTTCCCGCAGCACTGCTCCTTATTGCCCGTACACTCCGCGTCTAATCGCCGTTCTTACGCAACGTGTAGTAGTCGTAGGTGATTCTCCAGGTAAACTCCTCGCCCGGCGGGATTTTCATATCGATGAACGGTTCAACGGAAAGAGGCGCCCGTATGGACCACAGAGACTCACGAGACAGCGGACGGTCACCGGTGATTCTGACACCGGCGCCCACTTTGTGGTTCTCGAACCGGATGTCGTAATCTTTCACACCTTTGCTGTAGCCCTGAAGGTCGAATAAGACGCGGTCTTCGCCTGCGAGAGTCTTCACGAAGGTGACATGATTGTCTCGGAGTTCGGCGAGGTCATGGCTCGGAGGTCGATCAGCCTGGACCGAGAACGGAAATGTCACTTCAAAATCGGGGCTCGGTGGTTGGCGGTCCAGAAATAGAAAGTTGTGATCATAGACGCTGCTCTCGATGATCCTCGACCCTGTATTTCGCAGACTGTGATCGAGCACCATCCGCGCTTTACCCTTTGTCAACGATACCGTCTTCCGGTAAACATAGGCATAACCCGTGGCGGGATCGGACAACTCCTGCCTGAATTCCACGGAGTCAGTTTTCCTCTTTACGGACCACCTTCCGCCATCCACGATGTCGTAGACGCGGAAGACGTCATATGGCGCGTCGTCGGGTTTTCTTAGCACTCCCACGCCGATCTTGATGAAGGTACCTCCGGCTTTAGCTTCATCGAAACCCAAGGCTTTTTTGTTGCTAACAAACTCCTCCGGCGTACCCGTGATGGCGGTGCAGGGGCCAGCCACGATAGCCGTGCCATCGTAAGCAAAATCGCGGACCTTCGGGTCCATACGCTGAAACCATTCCGGATAATAGTTATGCCCGGCGTACTCGAGGTTCGAGACGACGCCGGACCAATCGAAGCGTGTCCCGCGGTAGTAGCCTGTCCTGGCATTGGGCAGGTACAGATTGGCGCGAATCAGGCCATTGGTGATTGTCGTTTTGGGGTGATCAGCAGAGAGGCAAGGCGCAGTCGCTAGTGCCAGCCCAACTAATATCAGGGTCTTCCTCTTCATCGGATTCCATTTCATAGACTCAAATGAGCCACCACGGCCATCCGAGGAGAATACATGACTTGGAATCTTAAGGGGCCGGTGATCACGCTGTGGACGTCCTATGGATTCCAACCCTGCGCCAACCAGATCAAAGCCAGGCTACTCGGTCTCCGATTTTGGGACCTGGGAAAGCGGAGCCTCGGAAGCTCACAGCAAATTCTGCGACGCGCCATGATTCAGAGACTGCTTCTGAGCTTTCAGAAGCCTTTTACCGCATTTTGGTGTGATTCAAATCACTGCAAAGAATACGGACTTAATTTGTCGTATATTAAATGAGACTGAATCGGTCGCATATTTGGCATGCCTCGGCGAACCCAGCGGTCCACTCCTCCGAGGCGATTGCGTCAACAGAAGGAATTCGGTTTGAGTCCGTCTAAAATCAATTTTCGATTCGCAGTCCGGTTGACCTGTTTGCTCGCTTTTATCGCCGTCACTGCTTGGGGTTCAGTTGCTGGAAGCATCTCCGGCACAGTAAAGGACCCATCAGGGAACGTTGTTCCCAATGCGAGTGTCACCGTAAGGGAGCTCAGCACGGGGGTCTCACAACAGACGCACACCAACGCAAATGGCTACTACACTCTGCCGGTTCTGCCGGTGGGCCATTATGAGCTGGATGTGCAGGCTTCAGGATTCCAAAGCTACCGCCGCAAGGACATTGTGCTCGATACCGATGCGGCACTGACGCTGGACACTTCGCTCGCGGTGGGCGCTGACCAGGAAACGGTGAGCGTGACCGACAATACATTGCATGTGGAGGCGGTGAGTACGCAACTGGGCGAGGTGATCGGTGGCCGGCAGATGACTGCAGTGCCGCTGAATGGGCGCAGCTACACCGATCTGCTCTCGTTGCAGCCGGGCGTGGCTCCGTCGACGACGATCGGGTCCAATACTGTGCAGGACGTCGGAGCCACGATTCTCGATCCATCGGGCGCGCTAAATCCCGGCACGATTTCCGTCAACGGGCAGCGCGAAACCTCGAATTACTTCAGCGTGAACGGCAGCGACGCGGAAGAGGACGTGAACGCCGGCACCGCGATTATTCCCAACCTCGATGCGATTTCCGAGTTTCGCATTGTGACGAGCAACTTCGATGCCGAGTATGGGGAGTTTAGCGGCGGACAGATCAGCGTCATTACAAAATCCGGCAACAACGAATTCCACGGCAGCGCATTCAATTTTCTGCGCAACACCGATCTCGATGCGCGCAACTACTTTTCGCCGACGCGCGGAGCCTACCGGCAGAACCAGTTTGGCGGAACCCTGGGCGGGCCGATTCGTCACGACAAGGTGTTCTTCTTTACCGACTATCAAGGCACGCGGCAGACCCAGGGCATCGATACGGGCGAGATCAGCGTGCCGTCGAATGCGGACCGAACAGGCGATCTCTCCGACTTTGTGGACAGCAACGGCAACACGCTGCTGACGGGGACGGTGGGCGGCCCTTACTTTGCGAATCTTCTGACGCAGAAGCTGGGCTATACGGTGTACGCAGGGCGAGCCGTACTACTTCAACGGCTGCTCTCAGGCCGATGCGCAGGCCGGTCAATGCGTGTTTGGGAATGCGCAGATTCCGCAGAGCGCGTGGTCGGTTCCGGCGCAGCGGATGCTGCAATATATTCCGGCCCCGAACAACGGCCAACGGATTTGCGACTTCCGCCTTCAACCAGACGCTGCGCGACGACAAGGCCGGCGTGCGGGTCGATGCGAATACGCGCTGGGGTCTGCTGTCGGCCTACTACTTTATCGACGACTTCAATCTCGATAACCCATATCCGACTGCGCAGAGCGGGGCCAGCGTTCCCGGCTTCGATGCGCTGACCACGAGGGCGGGCGCAGCTTCTGGCGTTGAGCGATACCAAGGCAATCAATTCGACGACTGTGAATGAAGTGCATGTGAGCTATCTGCGCGACATCACCAACCTCGGACAGCCGGTGGGCGGACGCGACGTGAGCCTGGTCTCGCAGGGATTTGAAAACGCCGACGGCAGCCCCAGCATTGTGGCTCTCGATCCCAAGGGCCAAAGCGTCGAGAATCTCAACTTCAACGGCTACTCGACGGGCGCCGCGGCCAACCAGCTGATTCAGGCCAACAATACCTACCAGAGTACGGACACGTTTTCGAAGGTGCTGGGCAACCACACGATGAAGTTCGGTGGCGAATTCCACGCCGACCAGGTAAACGCGCACCCGATTGCGCAGTTCAACGGAAGCTTTGTGTTCTCCGGAACGGAGACTGGCGTGGACTTCGCGGATTTCCTGATTGGCGTGCCTAGCCAGTACAACCAGAGCCAGCTCAACCCGTTCTATGCGCGCAATAAATATATTGGCCTGTTCGCCCAGGACAGTTGGCACGCGCTGCCGAGCCTGACACTGAATTACGGCCTTCGCTGGGACCGCATCGCGCCGTGGTCGGAAAAGTACAACCAGATTTCGACGTTTGAGGCGGGCGCTCAGTCGGTCGTATTTCCGGGTGCACCGGCAGGCATTCTCTATCCGGGTGATCCTGGCGTTCCGAACACGCTCGCGCCGATCGGCAACGTGGGATTTTCGCCGCGCGTGGGCGTGGCCTGGTCACCGCAGGGCGATTCTGGCAGCGCGTTGGGAAAGCTGCTGGGGTCTCGTGGGACGACCAGCATTCGAGCCAGCTTTGGCAATTTCTATACCTCCATCGATGCACTCTCCATCAGCGTACTCGCCGCGAACGCACCCTACGGAACGACCTATTCCAGTCCCGCTCCGCCGCTGTTCGCGACGCCATTCGTCAGCGCGGCCAATGGACAGAACTTCGGCCAGCCGTTCCCGTATACGTTTGCGCCGTTGAATTCTTCGCGCAGCCACCCCGATGGGAACATCGACTGGAGCACATATGAGCCGATCAGCGGAATTCCGGGGTACGACATTCATAACCGAACGCCTTACACGGAAGAGTGGATGCTCTCGGTCGAGCGACAGGCGGGCCCTGACACCGTTTTGAGCGCAAGCTACATCGGCACGTCGAGCCATCGGCAGCGCGTGCTGATCGAGCCCAATCCCGGCAATCCGGCGCTCTGCCTCAGTCTGAGCCAGCCGAGCGAAGTGCAACCCGGCACACTCACCTGCGGCGCAGGCGGCGAGGACACTGTCTATTACCCGATCGGCGGCGGCCAGGTAAATGGAACGCGCGGGCCGCTGGGACCGAACTTTGGCAGCAATGCGCTGCAATCGACGATCGGCCACGCCAATTACAACGCTCTTGAACTGAGCGCGCGCCACACCAGCGGACGCCTTGAGTTCTCCGCTGCCTACACCTACAGCAAGTCTCTCGATCAGTCGTCCAACATCGGCGAGGAGGTCAATCCATTCAATCCCGCGCTGAGTTATGCGCTGTCGTCATTCGACGTAACGCACAACTTCGTTTTCAGCTATGAGTACCAATTGCCCGTCGACCGCCTGATGCATCCCAATCGACTGAGCCGGGGTTGGTCGCTCTCCGGGATCACGCGTTTTGCGAGCGGTTTTCCCGTAACGTTGACCAACAACGGAGACAATTCGCTGATCGGCACAAATCCGAACGGGGTCAACAACAGCAGCATCGACGAACCCGACTACAACGGCGGCCCGCTCCACCTTAACCGCAATCCACGCAACGACTGAAAACAACTACTTCGACGCGACGGCCTTCAGCATGAATGCGCTGGGCACGCCGGGAAACGCGAAGCGCAGGTTCTTTCACGGCCCCGGCGCGGATAACTACGATATGGCGGTCGCCAAGAATCTGCCGCTCACAGATTCGAAGTCACTGCTCTTCCGCGTGGAGGCATTCAATGTCTTCAACCACACACAGTTCAATGGCCCCAGCTCGGTAGATGGCAACATCGGCAGCTCGACCTTTGGCAATGCGATCAGCGCCGCGCCACCGCGCATTCTGCAGGGCGCGCTGAAGTTCAGTTTTTGACGTGGAAGGTACCGGAGGGGCTAAGCATGAATGAGGCAAAGGTGAGAGAGCTCATTTCGGAGATGCTCCGGCTACTTATCACCTATGAGATCGAACTCACCGCGTATCAAACAGTGTATGAGGCGGTCAGCAAAAAGGCTGAAGAAGCCGGTTTCGATGTAAACCTGAGCAAGCTCTTGCGCCATGCGGCGGGATCTCTGTCTCTTCAGTCGGAAGCAGAAGCTGAATATGCGGCATTCCTCAGTCTACAGCACGCGATTACACCTGAAGCGCTTGACGGCGCACTGGCCTCGATCAAGGAAACAATCGATCACCGAGATAACCAAGTCGCGTGAAGGTGCAAACCAATCCCGTCGGGAGGCGGACCGTAAGTCAAGTACGGGTCCCGCCTTCAACGAGCGCGACAGCGCCGAGCCAGGTTCCCAGTGCACTGGCTTCGAGTTTTCTTCACGCGCCGGTACGTGCATACATCAGCATCTCAGGCACGCCAGGATCGCCTTGCATACTAGAGGCACTCGCGCATCACCGCGGCGCTATCTTGAAAAGGCTTGTATGTCCCCTGTCGATCGAGCCGCACCCCAAGTCCGCCGGTACAATCGGGAGGTCGAGCGTTTGAGGCTGGGTCATTGGATCAATTGCCAAGGGGTGAGAATGAGTGACGTCGTAAAACCTGTTGAGAGCCTCTTGGAAAAACAAGCGATTCGCAAGATCACATGGCGACTGATTCCGTTCCTCATGCTCCTCTATTTCGTAGCATTTCTCGACAGGATCAATGTAGGATTCGCGGCTCTGACCATGAACAAGGATGTGGGCCTGACGCCGCAGATGTTCGGCCTTGGATCGGGCATCTTCTTTCTTGGCTACTTTGTGTTTGAAGTGCCCTCGACAATCATTCTGCACAAAGTGGGAGCACGTTTCTGGATCGCGCGGGTAATGATCACCTGGGGTCTTGTCTCGATCGCAATGGTGTTCACTCGCGGCCCGATCGCCTTTTATCTCCTCAGATTTCTGCTCGGTCTGGCGGAAGCAGGCTTTTTCCCGGGAATCATCCTTTACCTCAGCTACTGGTTTCCCTCGAATCATCGCTCGACCGTGACTGCGATGTTTATGGCCGCCGCGCCGGCCGCCGGGCTCATCGGTTCGCCCATCTCAGGTGCCCTGATGCAACTGAATGGCCTCCTGAGTTTGAGGGGGTGGCAGTGGCTTTTCATTGCCGAAGGTCTCCCCGCGCTGATGCTGGGGCTGATCACCTTCCACTTTCTCACTGATCGTCCCGCCGACGCCGGCTGGCTCACTGCGGAAGAGCGCAACTGGCTCTCGCAAGAGATCGCGCAGGAACAAGCCGACATAAAAGATCCGCGCAGCCACAGCGCCTTGCATGCATTGGCTGATTGGAAGGTCCTGGCGCTTTCCCTGGCATACTTTGGCACCTCTGCAGGCCTCTACACCATCGGCTTCTGGGCCCCTCTCATCGTCAAGGGTCTTGGCTTTTCCGTCATGAATGTGGGTTTCCTGGTTGCCATCCCGAACCTGATTGCGGTCATCGGAATGGTAATCTGGTCACGCCACTCGGACCGCACTGGAGAGCGTTATTGGCATGCCGCGATTGCATGCGTGATCGGGGCCGTGGGAATGGCTATTGCCGCTCGCGCAGGCTCTTCTGCAATCCTTGCAATCACCGGACTGTCACTGACCGCATTAGGGGTGAGCGCTGCGAAACCGCCTCTTTGGAGTTTGCCGACAACTTTCTTTGCCGGTACTGCGGCTGCCGCGTCCATCGGACTCATCAACTCCCTCGGCACGTTGGGCGGCTTCGCGGGACCGTACATGATTGGCTCGACCAATGAGACCGGCGGGGACTTCAGTCGCGGCCTTTATCTGGTTGGCGGTACGCTGATCGTGTCTGCGGTGACCATCGTCGCTATGCGATTCGCGCGCAAGGCAATGCTGCCCCAGGATTGTCAAATAGGAAAGGTGTTCTAAAATGCCCGATGTCAGCGGGAAAGTCAGTACATCCAGAGGTCAAGTGAATCGCAGTTACAAAATAGCCGTCATCCCCGGCGACGGAATTGGCAAGGAGGTCGTTCCCGAGGGCGTACGCGTGCTTGAGGCCGCTGCCATGAATTACGGTTTCAAACTCCAGTTCGACGAGTTTGACTTCGCCTCCTGCGACTACTATCTGAAGCACAACAAGATGCTGCCGGACGACTGGAAGAGCCGGATCGGCCACCACGACGCGATTTTTTTCGGCGCCGTAGGCTGGCCCGAAACGGTTCCGGATCATATCTCGCTCTGGGGATCTTTGATCCAGTTCCGCCGCGAATTCGATCAGTACGTAAACCTGAGGCCGGTTCGGCTCATGGCTGGTGTCCCCTGCCCACTTGCCGGCCGCATTCCGGGCGACATCGATTTCTTCGTGGTTCGCGAAAACACTGAAGGCGAGTACTCCTCGATTGGCGGGAGAATTTTCCCGGGGACCGATCGCGAGGTTGTCATCCAGGAAACGGTGATGACCCGAGTTGGCGTCGATCGCATCCTCAACTTCGCATTCAATCTCGCGAACAGGCGCGAGAAGAAACACCTGACTTCCGCGACCAAGTCCAACGGAATCTCCATCACTATGCCCTACTGGGACGAGCGCGTGCAGGAGATGAGCAAAGCCTTCCCCGACGTCACCTGGGACAAATATCACATCGACATCCTTACCGCGCACTTCGTGCTGAACCCCGACCGCTTCGACGTCGTGGTAGCCTCAAACCTCTTCGGCGACATCCTCTCCGATCTCGGGCCGGCCTGTGCCGGTACGATTGGCATCGCTCCCTCCGCGAACATCAATCCTGAACGCCAGTACCCGTCTCTTTTCGAGCCCGTTCATGGCTCCGCGCCGGACATCGCCGAGAAGGGAATCGCAAATCCCATTGGACAGATCTGGTCGGCCGCAATGATGCTTGATCACCTCGGTGAAACTGAAGCCGCCGCGGCCATCCTCAAGGCCATCGAAGTCACCCTAATCGACAAATCGCTGTGCACTTGTGACGTAGGCGGCAATGCTGACACCTCCACCGCGGGCAAATCGATCGCCAACGCGCTTGCCACGATTCGTGCATAGCTCTCTGGACGGTGAAACGGCGAGCGTGAACTGACAATCATGCCTTCTGGCCTATGAACCGCAGGCGCAATATCCTGTATGTATGAACGAATATGAAGCATTCTCGGATGCCCCGCCGAATGAAGTGCCCGTTCGAGGATTTCTGCACCACCCGACCAGTCCGAGTAGAGGTTGCCTCGTATTGACGCACGGCGCGGGAGCGAACTGCGAGTCTCCGCTTCTGGTGGCGCTGGCGGGTGCATTCTGCGAATCTGGCTTGACCGTCCTCCGCTGCGATCTGCCCTTTCGCCAGTTGCGACCGCATGGGCCCCCGCCGCGCGGCAGTGCGGAACGTGATCAACAGGGACTCAGGGCAGCAGTTGCGGCAATGCGGCGCGAAACTTCCGGGCGCGTGTTCCTGGGCGGCCATTCGTATGGAGGGAGACAAGCGTCGATGCTCGCTGCGGCTGAGCCCGGCCTCGTCGATCGGCTCCTGTTGCTCTCCTATCCGCTCCACCCGCCGCAACAACCTGGTCAGTTGCGGACCGCGCACTTTCCAAGTCTCCAGACACTTGCCATGTTTGTTCACGGCATGCGGGATGGGTTCGGAACGATCGACGAGATGAATACGGCGCTGAAGCTCATTCCGGCGCGAACCGAACTGCTTCCGATCACGGGTGCTGGTCACGAACTCTTGACGCAACGGAATCGTGATGAATTGCCAAAGACGGTTGTCGAGGCATTTCTGTCATTCGCCCATCTGCCTGCCTGAGCGCTGGACGCCTGAATAACTTTGCCCCAGCCACTCCGTTAATTCGGATGCAATTGGGCAATTGAACGGGGATAGATTTGGATGGGCACCCCCTCCAGTGGCCCTTCAACGTTGTAGAACGGCGCGAGATGGATCCCATGCAGTGCGGCAATGGTCTCGATTTCATCGACCCGCTCGCGCGTAATGAACCCTCGTCCCTGCGAGAACGGCTCGAAACGTCGCGCCAAGGCGAGCGCCATGCCTTCGAGTAAGCATCCGTGGGCCACATCCGGGAATGGATGCCGATTTAGAACGCCTTTGAAATCGGGCATGAATCTCAATCCGCCCGCAATCTGTCCCAGACCACCAAAGAAGACTCGGGCGCCAGGCATATCGCCGCGAGGACTCAGGTTTTTCGGGTAGCCCGCATCGCAAATGATGGCTTCGGGCGCAATGCAGCCCAAGCGAAGTGAAGAGGAAGCCAGGCTCGCCGCACAGATTACGAGGTCGGCCGCAAATGGGACTTGCTCGAGGCGGGTGGCGATTTCTACCGACATTCCATCAGCTTCCAGCTCGGCGGCGAGGGTGCGGAGCCGCTCCGCGTTGCGCGCACAAAGCATCACGCGTTTGACGAAAGGCGCCAGGCAGCGGGCACAGCCGGAACCCACATCACCTGTTGCTCCAACGATGAGGAGCGTCGATTGGCGGATGTCCCGCCCTTCCAGCGCACACATTTTCCTGATGCCTTGAACGATAAATGCAACCGTCAGGGTATTGCCGGTCGTGAAGATCGTATCGGTCCTTTCGGGAAGCTGATGGAAGTTGCCTTCGATCAGAATGGAGCTGAATCCACCCAGGCTCACTATCCTTGCACCGCGTTGATTGCACAGGCGGCGGCGGCCCGAACTCGGCCGATGTTGTCGTGGACGTATTCGCAATCCGAGGTGATCAGGAGGAATGAAGCAGTCGATGTACAGGCCATGCGCTTTCGCTCCGGTCGCTGAAGCGACTTCGACGCTACAGACGGCCCGCGGTGGAATCCACGGGAAGATCTCCGTGATTTCCTTGTCGGGTAATGGCGCGCGCTCGGCCCCGCGCAGAACGGCGAGCACATCCGCAGCGGCGCGCCAACTTTCCTGGTGCCCGATCAGAGCGAAATCCACATCGGTCCGCTGCTCTCGCGCGGTTACACTGGCAGTTGCGCGATCCATTGAAGTGTTACCTCCCCGGGCAGTCCCAGCGCGTCCAGCGTCTTCAGGTACTGTTGCAGCGACGCTCCGCGCAGTTCGACCGTGGTCAGCCCGACCTCGAAAAGCGATGGTTTTACGCAGCTGCTGTGGCATAGCTCGCACTGTCCATGCCGGCATTCCTTGGCGACCATCTCCGTGAGCGTAGTCATGACGTCGAGATGAAGCCGATGCACCTTGTCATCGAATTGCTGTGGGTCTTTGGCTCGCTCGGCCCTGAGAATCTCCATGGCGTGCTCGATGTGTCCTTCCTCCTCGGCAGCAATCGCGGCAAAGGTCCTGCCAAGACTGCCCGGAGCGGCTTTGCCGACACGGGAATAGCTTGCGACTGCGAACGATTCGAGCATGATCTCCTGAACGATCAGACAGCCGATGAAATCGCGCTCCGCGATCGAGCGCATGAATGCTTCGCGAATCCGCTTCCAGTACCTTGCGTTGACATTGTTGGGGACATTCACTCCGATTTTGCGGCCTTCGGCAGCGAACGCTGCGGCGTGTCCCTGTTCACCCTGTGCGTGCTCCAGGGCGTCGGCGACTTCTTCCGGATCGTCGCAAATGGTCGATAATGCGGTGTAGTTCATGGCGGCCATAAGCTCGCCGGTGAGTGCCTGGGCAAGAACGTCTTGCCAGATCGAAGCGGTGGGCGGGGCGGAAGTGCACCCGGCCGGTTCCGGGCAGGTCAAAGAAACGAGGGATTCCATAGGTCCTCCTTGGGACTGAATGAAGCCGTCGATAATGAGAAGCTTGCTTAAGGCTTGAGATTGAATCTGGCCGGGCGAATCAGACCGGCCCGCGATACCGACGCATGCGGACGGCTATGGCAAGGAACACCGCTGCGACCGCCAGGCCAATCCACAAGCCCGGGTTGATGAGGAAATGGAATGGTCCGAATAACATCGCAGGATCCATCGCCCTGCCGTGCTCCATGATGGCGGTACCCTCTGAGCCACCCGTGAAGCGGCTCCCGATCAAGGCACCGAAATACGTCGTGTTGAATGCGACTTTCTCCACGATGCCGATGGTCAGCGGCGGCAACGTGGCCCAGAGAATCGGTGCGCGCCGTGCCCAGCCTGAGACCAATAGGAGCCACGCATAAATTGGTGATTGCCAGAGCCCGTGAATGCACAGGAAGTGGAAGAGCAGCATGGGCCAGCGGTGGAAAATTCCCACCCGCGACCAGAGGGTCGCCACGTTTTGGCCGCTGCCCAGTAGCACTGCGCTGCTGATCATCAGCATGATCCATTGCGTAAGTACGGTGATTGCGAATGCCAGCAGAGGAAGAATGACAATAGGAATCGCGGCCTTCGACAGAACCGTGGTGAGATCCGAGACTGGCGTCGACTTCCAGAACAGAATGCTGCGATCGCGGCGTTCTCCGTACAGGGCATCGGCAGAGTAGAACAGTCCGACTATAAGAGCGGTGCCCATGATCAAATCTTCAGCGAACTCGTACGGCTGCCCGAACAACTCGCGCTGCTGCATCGGGTCGAGCCAGGGCGCGGCGTGCATCTCGACCAGCAGGTGAAGGATGCTGATCGAGAAGCCAAACAAGAACACGCAAGCGACCGCGACAGGAGCAACATAGATCGCCCGGTTTTCCCACAATTCGCGCCGCACCGACCAGTACATGAGCCTTGCCGCGGGAATCGCCGCGGTTGCAATTCCCTGCGACTGAAGGGTGGATTCGGGCATTACGTTCGATTGACTGCTCACCTGGCCGCTCCTTGTGCCTGCTTGTACTGATTAGCAATCACGGCAACGAACAAGTCGGCGATGCCGGGGGTTCGCGCCTCGCCCAGCGCCGCAACCTGTTGCCGATCAACACCGTCGAACATCAGGATGCTGCGACCGAGAACCTGGCGCTCGTCGATGGGTTTGAGGGCCCGTGCTGCATCCAGGTGGTCGGGATGAACCATCACTTCAAGAAAGCGCGCCTCAATTTCTTCCATGCTGCAACTGAACACGACGCGGCCCCGGTCGATAAACATCAGGTCGGTGATGACGTGCTGGATCTCTTCCACCTGGTGCGTCGTCACCACAATGGTGCGGCTGCGATCGAAGTAGTCGTTCAGCAGCGAATCGTAAAACTGCTTGCGGAAAAGGATGTCGAGCCCCAGCGTCGGCTCGTCCAGCACCAGCAACCTGGCGTCGATCGCCATGACCAGGGCAAGGTGCAGTTGAGCCACCATGCCCTTGGATAAGTCGCGGACTCTGCGCGTTTGTCCGATGGCCGTTTTAGCTAGGAAACTTTCCGCCTTTGCGCGGTCGAACCGGGGATGCACGCCGCCAACATAGTCGAGCACCTGCCACACCTTTATCCAGCGGGGCAACACGGCGACATCGGCAATGAACGAGACATCGCGCATGAGCTGATCGCGCTGCGTCCAGGGGTCGCAACCGAGAACCCGTAGTTCTCCTTGATAGGGGAGCAGGCCGAGAATAGCGTTGAGCGCGGTGGTCTTGCCCGCGCCGTTGGGACCGATGAGTCCAAGGATGCGGCCTTCGTCGACACGCAAATCGATACCATCCAACGCGATCGTCGTCCCAAACTCCTTGCGAAGACCGCGCGCTTCTATGCATGCCATGGCTTCAGCGCTCCTTTTTTCGAGAATCCGGCTTGGCGCTTTTCGCATAGGGAGCATCGAGCAGATCCTCCGCCCTCAGGCCAAGCCGCTGAATGGTTGCATAAATCCTGGGCCATTCTTCGCCCAGGAATTTTTCCCGCTCGCCCCGCAATAACAAGGTGCGTGCCCCGGCGTTGATAAACATGCCCAGCCCTCGCCTGGTCTCCACCAGTTCGTCGTCCACCATTTGTTGATAAGCCTTCAGAACCGTGAGGGGATTGACCCGATATTCGGCCGCCACCGTGCGGACTGAAGGCAACGGATCGCCTTCCTTGAGCACGCCATCGAGTATCATGGCGATAACTCGATCGCGAAGTTGGCGGTAGATCGGCTGACTGTCGTTCCACTGGAATTCCATCCTGTGTCCCAGATATCCTCTGCTCTTATCGCCCCTGCTGTGAACGCTGACTATTCGATCAGATCGATAACGCTTTGCATGAACTCTCGATCGCCGCAGTGACTCTTTTACTTCGTGCGCTTAAGGTCGAGTAAGCCACCCATCTGCTTGCCGTTGGCCATCGCGAACTCCCAGTTTTCGGTGTGATGATCGGAGTCGATGAAGATGAAAGTGACGCGTTGCATATGTCCCATTTGCGTGCTTAGAAGATTGGTGGCTTCGAAGAAATTGAATACGATGGTCTTGCCGTCAGGCGAAATTGTTGCCGCCATCCGAGGCTGGTTTCCGGCGTCACAATAATGGGTCAAAAGCAGGCGATCGCCGTCGAGATGGATCATGGTGATCGGATCGTCGGGCCCAGCCCCCCTCATCTCATGCATGAGCGTGTTGCCCATCGATGTCACGCGCAGCGAAACGTGCATCGGCTGGCCGTCCATTGCGCCTTCCCACGTCCCCGCCAGCGCTTTCAGCTGCTCGAAAGACTTTTGCGCGGCGGACTGCGCCAGACCCGCTGTAGAGATCAACAACAGAACCAGAGACAGAGTCAGATGACGCGTTTTCATTTGGATCCTCCTCAAAATCGCCTTCTCTCCAGGCCAACCCCGCATCAAGCTGCCCGGGGGCACAACCTGTATGGTGTTGTAGTTAACCATAACGCCAAAGCAGATGCAAGTGTTTTTTAAAAAAAATCGAGAGAAGTGCCGCGTGAGGCCAAAAAACGACTCGAATTCGCTGGGATGGACTTATCTTTTTGAGAGCGGTTTTACGCCCACGGGAGACGGGTACCTCGTCTGGCGTCAGCATTTTTCTCAGGGCGCGGCGCAACTCAACTTCGGCGCTGCTGAAGCCGTTCGAGCGAAACGGTGTCGAGCTGCGTGTAAATTCCGCTGCGAACCTTTGGATGCGTCAGCGATCAGAGTGGGTACGAATAATTCGCGAGCGATCAGCCCCAACTGCTGCATGCAATGCTCGCGAAAAGAGAGGGACTCGAACTTGAGGCGCTTTCGGCGAAGAGAAGTTCACGGACCGCGTTTGGTTACACCTCTCAAGGCTTCAATATTGACTCCCCAAAACGCACGGGAATGGCAAAATTTGATCCGCCGAAATCGCGAACCATCGCAAAGTTGATCCCTATGACCTGACCTTGATCATTGAAGAGCGGGCCACCGGAACCGCCGGAGGTCGTCTGTGCGTCATAAACGATTTTGTCGGGCAGTACCTCGCCGATGTGTCCCTGTGTGACGACAGGCTTGATTAAGCGATTACGTGCAAGTTCTTCCATCACCTGCTTCGGATCACCCTTCGATGAAGCTGCGATGGCCTGGAGCGTCGCTGCGCCCGTGCGGGCCAGAATCGCATTCACGCCGGTAGGATAGCCAAGTAACACGACCGGACTGCCACCGAAGGCTGAGTGGCGACCATCGGCCAGGGCGATACGTCGGATGCCCAGCCCTGAAACGTTCCCCTTCACGACTGCGACATCTGCCGCGGAAGAAATCTTTTGGGTCGAAATCGGGATGCCATGGGTGATTCCGGGAAAATAGGCTGTCATCTCGGCAATCTCCGGCTCGAGGCCTTGATCGAGCATCTCCTTCAGTTCGTCGTTCTGCCACCAGGGTTCGGCGACGTGATGGTTGGTGAGAATTTGTCCATCATCGGAGGCAAGAAACCCGGTGCCAAAAACATCGATGTGTACCTCTGGACCGATTCCTGTAAGGCTCACTAAGGGATTGTTGGACTTGTCGGTCTCAGGCTCTCCGTTGTTAGTGAGCGCCTCGTAGTGCAATCTCAACCCCGATTCGTGATCACGGAACGCCAGCGCAACATGGATGAGACAGACACTCGACTCATCAGCGTCGATGATCGTATGTGCAATCTTGCCCTCTGTTTCGAGCTTCTCGAGGCGGCCCTCTACTGCCGTAACCTGATTCTTGAGAGCGGCGCTATCGTCCGGTGGACTGCCTGCAGTTCCGGTTGTCTGGTTTGCCAGACTTTGCCGGGAGCGTTGAAGCAGGCTTTGTTGCGAGAGTGCGCCTGTTTGCAGTCGCGTGATCGCGGCATAGACTCGGACATTTTCCTTGTGGCCACGGCGGTAAAAGGAGAATGAGACAAGACCCACAATAATAAGCACAAGAACGATGGTTGAAGCGCCGACGAGAAACGTCCGTCGTTCTTCTTTGACCGCTGTTACCACCTGCTGACTGGCGTTCTGGCTGTCCTCAGTAGAGCGGAGCCGCTCCCAAAGCTCGTCTGCGACCTGTTTGTTGCGCAGTTGAGAGCGTACCCTCGCCAGCAATTCGGCCGGAGCGAGAGGCAGCGACAGCACGTCGTCGGCTCCGAGATCCAGTCCCCGGGTCCGCTCCGCTACGCCCCCGTGAACTAACATCACAACTCGTATGTTTTGAGTGGACTTGGAAGCTTTAATTTCAGAGAGAAGGTCGCAACAATCCAACTGCGGTGGGTCCGCCCCAAGAATGACGAGGTCGGGTTCGAAGGCGATAACGGATTTCATCCCTCCGCTGTAGTCGGTTGAAACCTTGTATCCTGCGTCTCCCAACACAGTGAGGAGGGTTGCTCTCAAAGTGTCGTCAGACTCCACGATTAGCAATTTCCCGGTTTGGTCGTTCATAACTCCCTTTTCTCAGTGCGGCCGAACAGAGTTTTATGCCACATCGACACGGTCGGCGCCAATGTCTTCGCCCTTCGCCAACATCTTCGCGCTTGTTTGATGCGTTTGCTGTCTGGTAGGTGACGAACAAAAACATGGCGATTGGCAGCAGAAGTGAGCGGCCGCGAGCGATCCTCTGCTCCTTCAATCGAACGTGCTAGGCGCGCCAAGTTCGGCCTGCGGCTTCCACTTGACATCAAAGTGCAAACCATGTTCACTTGAATGCCAAGTGACGAAAATGCCCATCCAGATCCTGCAAGGCACCCTTGACCTCATGATCCTCCGCACCCTCGCTACCATGGGCCCGCAGCATGCCTATGGCATCGCCAACAGGCTCCAGCAGGTCTCGGAGGACGCTTTGAATCTCAACCAGGGCACCATCTATCCGGCTCTTGTCCGGATTGAGCAGCACGGCTGGACCCGTGGCTCCTGGGGCAAGACTGAAAACAGTCGCGAAGCGAAGTATTACACCATCACCCGGGCGGGTTTGAAGGCGCTCAATGAAGAGACCAGGCGCTGGCGCCAGATGGCCGGCCTGGTCGAAAAGCTGCTCGCGGAGGAACAGTAACCATGGCGCATTGGAGAAGAATCATCGCCGAGCTCCGCAGTCTCCTCGCCAACAAGCGCGCCGAAGAGGACCTTGCGCGCGAAGTCGCATCGCACCTCACCCTGCTCGCCGACGACTTCGAACGCCGCGGCATGTCGCCTGAAGAGGCGCGGCTGGCCGCGCGAAGAGCTTACGGCGGCGTGGAGCAGGCAAAACAGGCACATCGCGACGAGCGCTCTCTGTTGTGGATCGAACAAACCATGCAGGACCTGCGCTATGGCCTGCGCACGTTGAGCAAGAGCCCCGGCTTCACCATAACCGCAGTGCTCACGCTCGCCCTCGGTATCGGCGCTTGCACGGCCATCTTCAGCCTCGTGAATGCGGTGCTCATCCGCTCCTTGCCTTACGGAGATCCGAGCCGGCTCGTCTATCTCTACACGCCCAACCCTCAATTCAATCTACCGGTGGAAGTCTTTGGCCCGTCTTATGCCGACCTTTACGACCTGAAAAAAGAGAGCCGTTCCTTTCAAGACATGACCGCCTTCGGTGAGTCAGTCTTCAGTCTGGCTTTGGGGGGCGCGGCGGAACGCGTCAGCGCCGCACGGGTCGATGGCGATTTCTTTCGAACTTTCCAATCCGCGCCCGAACTCGGCAGGGCCATCACTCCCGACGACAACCAACGGGGGCACGAAAAAGTCGCCGTCATCAGCCATGCCCTTTGGCAGCCCATGTTCGCCTCCGCTGCGGATATTCTTCATCGTTCGCTGCTGCTCGACGGCAAAAGTTACCAGATCGTCGGCGTGATGCCGCAAGGCTTCGAGTATCCGCATTTCTCTGATATTCCCTATGGCGAAGCGCAATACAGAACCACGCAAGTCTGGATCCCGCTGGCGCTTACGGCTCACGAACTGGCCGACCGCGACAACACCAGCGGAAATGCCGTTGCCCGCCTTAGGCCGGGCGTCTCCATCGCCCAGGCGCAGGCAGAGATGGCCGCCATCATGGTGCGGCTCGACAAGCTGCACGATCCCCAGGTGCGCGGCTGGGGCGCTTCCGTAAAGAACTTCGTTGACAGCACTGTTGGCCACGTGCGTTCTCTTCTTTGGCTGCTGCTCGCCGCGGTTTGCATTGTTCTTTTGATCGCCTGCGGCAACGCCGCCAATCTGCTCCTCGCCCGCGCCGCCGGGCGCATGCGCGAGCTCGGCGTCCGTGTCGCGCTCGGCGCCGGCCGCAGCCGCATTGTTCGCCAGCTCATCACGGAAGCTCTCCTGATCGGCCTCGCCGCCGGAGCCATCGGCGTGGCCTTCGCATACATCTTTCTGCGCATCCTTCCGCTCCTTAATCCGGGCAATATCCCGCGCCTCAATGAAGCCTCGCTCGACATGCGCGTCCTGGTCTTCACAGTCTCAATCTCTCTGCTGACAAGCGTGCTCACCGGCATTCTGCCCGCCTTGGCCGTGTCGCGCATCAATCTGACGGACTTCCTGGCCACCACCGGCAGCCGCAGCGTGGCCGGCGCGCACACCCGCGTGCAAAGCGCTCTCATCGTCGTCGAGTCGGCGCTCGTTGTAGTGCTGCTGGCCAGTGCCGGTCTGCTGATTCGCAGTTACATCAACGTCGAGGCGGTCGATACCGGCTTCTCGCAGTCCACCGTCACGATGAATATCGGGCTTGATACGCGTTACGGCCAGCCGCAGCGCGTCGAATTCTTCCGAAATCTCTTCGCAAAGATAGAAGTACTTCCAGGCGTGCAGGCAGTGGGAGCAATCAATGACCTTCCGCTCAGCAATGGCGAAGACCTCCGCATGTTCGCGGTGGATGGCTATCCAAACCAAAAAACTCAATTGGCTGAAGCGCGCTGGGTCACACCCCAATATTTTTCAGCCATGAAGATACCTCTCATTGCCGGGCGCCTGTTCACCGATACTGAGCCATCGGGTCTCCACACCATCATCATCAATCAGGTCTTCGCCCGGAAATACTTTGCCGGTCGCAACCCCATCGGTGGCCGCGTCAGCAGACAGGATGACCCCACTCGATGGAGCACCGTTGTCGGTGTCATCGGCGACGTGCGCCACACCAGCCTGGAAGAACCCGCCGAGCCGCAAATTTATCATCCCGACATGGAGTTCGGAGGTGGTTACATCGCCGTTCGCTCCGGGGCTCCGCCGAAAGCTCTCGCGGCCGAGATTCGCTCCACGCTGCGCTCAATCGATCCCAACCTCGCCGCCGGCGACATTCACACCATGGGCGAATTGGAATCTGAGGCCAGCGCGCAGCGCCGCTTTCAGACTTCGCTGCTCACCGTCTTTGCCGCCATCGCTCTGTTCCTGGCGCTGGTCGGACTCTACGGCCTCATGGCGTATTCCGTCAGCCGCCGCACGCGCGAAGTCGGCATCCGCATGGCTCTCGGCGCGCAGCGGACGGACGTGATGCTGCTTGTGCTCAAAAAAGCCGCGCTCCTGCTTGCGCTAGGTCTCATCTCCGGTCTCGTTGCCTCGTGGTTCACCACGCGCGTGATTCAGGCATTCCTCTTTGGTGTCGGCCGGCACGACCCAATTACAATTCTGTCCGTCTGTGCTTTGCTCGCGGCCTCCGGTTTGATCGCGACCATGATTCCCGCTCGTCGCGCCGCCTCCATCGACCCAATGCAAGCACTTCGGACGGAGTAGGGAACGCGCCTTGCCGCCATGAACCCAGCACGATAGTAACCATTTTCAGGTTACTAGCAGGTAGGGGGTAGGGGGTGGATCTTTTTCTCCCGGCGAAAGGGGCGGCCACATTTGCCGCTTCTTCATTCCTTCCCATTGTGCGCCGGATCGCGGTAATTATCTGCAGTAAAAATACGGTTTAAGTGCTTTTGATAGAGCGTTGGAAAATTGGCCCTATTGATTGGCTGTGGAGGGTTTGGACGGGCTTCATCAGGACTACGGAAAAAGATTCCGCAACTCGAAGAAGCGCTCCGTGGCAAGCTGGCTGAGCACAGCATGAAGGCACAGAAATAGCGCAGCCAGTCAAGCAATCCCGGGTACTTTTCGCGATCCAAGTGAGGATGGACATAGAGCCTCTGCATTGTGGATTCCCGTGGACGCTACTGACGCTCAATCAGAACATATGAAAAAATCTAGCGGTAGTTCCCGGGCCGAACTCCTTCCACTACCCAGACGGACCAAATCTCTTCTCCGGTCCTGATAGACACGCAAGGATCCAGAAAAACGGTTGTGTCCGGATGGTGGCCACCCCGTCAGCGATCAAGTGGTAAATGAGGGATGGGCGCTCTGGAAGCTGTCTCATAAATGGTCTAGCACCGCGAAAGGCGTCCCTCAGGGACTAAAGCCCAGCGATTAACCGACGTTTGCGGCACGACTAAAGTCAAGATTATTCCCTTGACGAAGGGTTACGACTTCGGTATGATTCTCATATCGCAAGTCGTTATCCCTTCCCTTTCTTTGGTTTAGGTTCTTCTTTGGGGAGTGGAATACGGCGCAAGTCCCGCTTAATACTTGCAACTAGCTTTCGAGTGGGAATCCGCTGTAATGGCGACTTTGGTTTGAGAGGTTCAGCCATGACACTCCCTGAAGTTAATACGCTGTTTTCGACTGATGAGAAGTGCCGCGAGTTGCTTGAGCGGCTCCGCTGGCCTGAAGGCGTTACGTGTCCCCGCTGTAAAGACCGCCGCGTTTCTCGGATGAAGGAATGGGCGCGCTTTGAGTGTGTTGGATGCCAGTACCAATTCACGGTGATGAGTGGGACGATCTTCCATGATTCTCATTTGCCTTTGCCGATGTGGTTTCTTTCGGTCCTGTTGATCTGCGAAGCCAAAAAGGGAATGAGTGCCATGCAACTGAAGCGGACACTCTGGGGCCAGCACAAAGGCAGTTATAAAACTGCGTGGTACCTCTGCCATCGGATTCGTGCGGCAATGGCGACGGCAGAAAAAACGATGCTGCATGGTACGGTCGAAATGGACGAGACTTATGTTGGGGGTGTGCAGCGCGGCCACCAAGACAAGCCGGGGCACGGACGGAGCAAAAAGCAGATCGTGATTGGCCTCCGTCAACGCGGCGGGGAAGTTCGATTCTTCCATGCCGAGGATGCCAAGAGTGGCACACTTGCCCAATACATCAAGGACAACGTGAGCGAAGACGTAGACGTTATCGTTACTGATGAATTCAACGCCTATCCTGCCGCGATGAAGTCTCTCGATCTTACCGAACGTCACAAGACCATCAAGCATAAGGCAAAAATTTATGTGGATGGCGATATTCACACGAACACAGTCGAATCCTCTTTCTCGCTTTTTAAGCGAGGCGTCATCGGAACGTGGCATCGACTTTCTGCGAAACATCTTGAAGCCTACCTTCAGGAAATGGAATTCAGATTCAACCGTCGCGGTCGTTCTGATCTATTCGTTGATACGCTGCGGCATATGGTTACCGCCGATCCACTGACCTTCGAGAACCTAACTGCCGATTAAAGCATCCCTGCGTGAAGAAAATTACCGACAGCTAATTTGGCAATATCTTCGGCGCTCTCCATATCCTTTCCGTTCCACCAAACAACAGCATCATTTCCCTTAATAGTTCTTACCGTTAATTCATAATTCTGCGTACTAAACGGGGGAGCATCGCAGGAAATCGTGAGTTTCTTTGTTTGTGGGGTATACTGCGCTTTCAGTTTTTCTCCATCCTCTCGGCGAATCAACAGATTGTTCGCTACAGGGTCTATAGACTTCAGAATCTCTCTTCCTGCCCTTTCGTTAATATCCTCACACGTCTTCTGAATCAGAGTACGAAGCGCCATCCATTCATGCGCATGTCGAGTTTCTAGCAAGTGAAGGCGTTGCGAAGATAGAGCGTTTTCCTGTGCCAGCCTAACTCGGCGCTTCTCGTATTCATTCAATTCGTCATCTTCCCAAGTCATTGCACACACCCCCTCGCGTGCTCCTAAAGCACAGCGTATCCGAATTTGGAAGTCTATATCCACTGCCACAAATTACAACACACCTACATTTGAAATCTGACTGCGTGAATCTTACGGTCACTTTAGTTCGTTTAATTTGATCCAATAAAATGTGACCGCATGTGTCTTATCGTCATTGATTTCAGTCAACTCCCACGTCTGCCCCGTTTGAGTGTCAATTCTGATGGGGGCCTTATGCTTGAGCACCCCACCTGAACTTGTGTAATCAATGTCAGATGCAACAACTTGATAGCGACCAATAGCCCCGGTTGGTAAGGTAGATTGGGCAATAGTGGTCTGTGCATGGAGATAAGCCAACACTCCAGCAAGGGCAAGAACGCAGACAATTCCAGCGAACCTGATCTTCATCGTTCTCCTCCGAAACCTCGACAGATGAAACTACTTTTCACTGTGGAGGCTCTAATGGGATGATGGTTTCAGCGAATGTCTTGAGCCTATCCTTCCAATCCTCTTCCGGTAGAGGAACATCTTCCACGGGATCGTGGGTTTCATATGGAGAGCGATTGAGCATAATCCACGCTCGATCAATCATCTTCTTCGTATCTTCTGGCAGCGGAACAGATTTCTTGCCGGTCAAAATGATGGCGTCCCAGTTATAACCAACATTCATATCATTCTCGGCTTGAACTTTCGCGTCGAAAACCTCATATAGAGCGCGGTCTATTGAGTATTTGCGGCTCCACTCATTATTAAGAAGACGCTGCAAAGCGTAACCTGCCCCGCTGCCAATCGCAGAGAACCCGTTCAGGGTGACATCCGTGCAAACGCCGGGCGGTGCTAAATTCAAAATGTAAGGATTGCTCTGTTCATCAAAACCGCAGAATAGCAACTCGCAATTGAATGCTGGTTCTGTTGAACTTCGATTCTTGCTGATCTCTTCAGCGATTGTCTCAATGACTTGATTGACTCGCTTCTTCAAGAGAGCCTTTTCATAGTCCCCCGCTGTAATGAATGGGCGAAGAAAACGCATCTCTATCATTTCTCGCTCAGCTTCTTTATAGGCTTCCTCACAAAACTGCCCGGTCTGGTTCCGATTTTTGCCTACATTGTCTTTTAATGCCAGTTTTGCCAAGACGCGCAGGATAGAATCATCGTTCCCAGAGATCATGGCATGAGAGCCATTTTCTCCAACAGGTACGATCTTTACGGAATCCGTTTCGCCGAGAATCTCCTCGTTGTACGTGATGTACTTGTCAGCTACACAGACGATTGCTTTTGCATTGGCTGCCAAAACTCCGATACAAATAGTCATGCGTTTCCTCTTGCGGAGCCGCCGTAGAAAGAGCGGCGGGGTTGCAATCCGGGGGAAGGTTCTCATCGTACACCCCCGCACGAAGCATAGCACGAACCCTTAGTGAAGTGAATAATCTTGACTAAAGTCGTGCCCTTTTACAAAGCCATTTATGAGATGGGCTTTAGGGCTGGTTGCACAAATACCGCTCAGTCCCCAGCAAATGCATTCCTCAGGGGCTAAAGCCCGCGATTCCCAGGACTTCCACGGCACGGATAAATCCGTGCCCTTTCAAAACACGAATTATGCAACCAGTTCTAGGGTCTGACGATCATCTTGCCAACCCCGTCGCGATATTGGCTGGCTATTGCGAAGGCTTCATCGATGCGTTCGATCTCCCTCGTGTGCGTAAGCAGCGGTGCAAACCACTCTGCGTGCGCCTGGAGCAGATCCAGAGCTTCGTGCGTCTCGTGGTTCGATCGGCGCACGTTGAAAATGGTAAGCTCCTTGCGCCGCATTGCTGACCCGTCCATTGAGACATTAGGTGTTGAATGAATACCTGTCAGCGCGGCACGGCCGGCATTGCGGGTGAGTTGAATGGCTTGATTGGTGGTGTGTTCTTGAGCCGCGCAGTCAATGGCGCAGTCCACACCGCGCTGCCCCGTCTCGCGGAGGATTTCGTGAACAGCTTCCGCGGGCTCAAGCACGGCGTCGGCGCCGATTCCCCGGGCCAACTCGCGGCGGTGCGCCAGGGGTTCCACAGCCCAGATGCGTCCTGCCTTGGCGGCACGCAGCGCGGCGATCGTCAAAAGCCCGATGGGTCCCGCGCCGAGGACCGCTACGGTTTCACCGGGACGGATCGAAGCGAGGCGGAGGGAATGCACGGCAATCGCGAGAGGCTCGGCCAGTGCCGCTTCGTTGAACGACATCCCGGAGGGGATGGGAAGAAAGTTGACCGCCGGCAAGTTGACCAGTTCACGGAAAAAACCAGGATGGTGAGGGTTGCTCAGAAAGCGGATGTTGGCACACACGTTGTGGTGCCCGCTCAAACAGAACTCGCAGTGATAGCAATAAAGCGCGGGCTCAAGCGCCCCGCGGTCGCCCGCAGCGAGTCCAGTGACGCCGGCGCCTGTCTTCACGATCGTTCCCGCAGGCTCGTGCCCAAGCACCATCGGGTACACATTCGGAGTGCTGCCGACTGCGCCTTCGGTGTAGGCATGCAGATCGGACCCGCACACACCCACAGCTTCGATCCGGACCTGCACTTCGCCTGGCCCGGGATCTTCAGCCGGCATGTCAATGAGCCGGAATGTCAGAGGCGCGATGAGTTCCGCAGCTTGCATCGAATGATCTCTCAGACACGATACCTCAGCAGTGGGCCGGAACCAAAAGCGAGCCGATCGGCACGCCGCTCAAGACCTGGCAGCACGGGCTGAACTCGCCCGGTACTGAAACTGGTCGTTGCCTCAATGAAGCGGTCCGTTTACACCGTTCTCGTAAACTTGTGAATCCCCATGCCCAGTAATGACAAAGCCACCGCGCCCCACAACGCCGGGACCCATCCGCTCACGTGGAATCCCGTAACGAGTTGCGCTGCGAGGCGGATCATCAATGCATTGATCACAAGAAGGAACAGCCCCAGCGTGAGAATTGTGATGGGGAACGTAACAATCTTCAACAGGAGTCCGAGCGTTCCATTCAGCAGGCCGATAACGAGCGCTGCTATCAATGCGGGCTCTAATCCACGCACATGGAAACCCGGGACAAAATGTGAAATAAGAACCAGGACAAACGCGCTAAGGACCCAGTGAATTAAGAGTTTGATCATGCTGCATTTCTCCTCTGTCGGTAAGTCGCTCCATCCGGTTCTGACCCGTCAGTCCGTGTCCGCGGATTCGGCACCTTGACATCGAGCGTGTCTGATTGTCTCCCGCGATTCTACAAAGCGCGCAATGCTAAAACTGGTCAAAGGGGCACACTTTATCGCACCCGTTAGAGCAGCTTGAGGAAACGGCAAGCGGGCCGTGCACGAAAAAATGCCGGGCACCGTAATGACCGGCGCCCGGGATCGTTGCTCTTGAGATAACTACTTCGCCGACACCTTCAGCATCAGGATTCCGTGCGCCGGCAACGTCGCGGAATACTCCCCGTTCTTGAACTTCACGTCTTTGTGTGCCCACAGGTCGCGCGCCGATTTCACGCCGGCCAGCTTCAGGTCGCTTGCCTGCACCGTCGCCGTGGCCGGCGCCGTGTCCAGGTTCACCACGCCCACCGCCACGCTTCCATCGCTCAGCGGCTTCACCCAAGTCTCCAGTTTGTTGCTCTTCACCGGAGACGCTTGCTTACCCAGTGCATCCTGGTCTACCGCGATCACTTCCTTGTTCAGCAGGATCGATTTGGTCACATCAGACATCGTGCGGATATCGTTGCCCGCCAGCAGCGGAGCCGCCGTCAGCGCCCACAGGCTCATGTGCGTACGGTACTCGTCCGCGGTCATGTGCTCGTTGCCGATCTCCAGCATGTCAGGATCGTTCCAGTGGCCCGGACCCGCATACGGAGCGGTCTTCACCTGCTTCTCGATGTTGTCCATCATGCTGTCCCACTCGTCGCGGATGTCGCCGGTGGTCCGCCATACGTTGCCGCCCACCTTGTCGCCCCACTTCTCTACGTCGCCCATGCCGTACTCACACAGGCTGTAGACGATCGGCCGTCCGGTCGCCTCGAGCGCCTGGCCCATCTTCTGATAGACGGGCTGTAACGCATCGTTCTTATAGATCGTTCCGGCGCTGCACCAGTCGTACTTCAGATAATCGATTCCCCATTCGGCGTACATTTTTGCGTCCTGTTCCTCAAAGCCATAACTGGCCGGATAGCCGCCGCACGTGCGCGGTCCAGGACCCGAATAGATGCCGATCTTCAACCCCTTGGAGTGCACATAATCGGCCAGCGCCTTCATGTCGGGGAACTTGTGGTTGGTGTGCAGCACGCCATTAGCATCCCGCGTTCCCTCCCACGTGTCGTCGATGTTCACGTAGATGTATCCGGCGTCTTTCATGCCGCTCGAAACCATCGCGTCGGCCATCGTCCGCACCGTCTGGTCATCGACCTTCTCGGCAAACAGGTTCCAGCTATTCCAGCCCATGGGCGGTGTCTTGGCCAGCCCGTTATAAGGCACGTCGTGCTGCGCCGGAGGCTCGATGTACTTCTCCTTCGGAAATTCGTCCGCTGCGATGGCCGGCCGCGCCGTGAACTTCTGGCCCCACTGTGTCCCGGTAATGGTTCCATTGGCCAGATCGCCAACCAGGAACGGTTTTTTGTCATTCCAGCCTACGCCGAACAGTTCGAAGTGCGAGCCCTTCACTGTGCCCGTCACGTCGATCTGAAATCCCAGCCCGCGCAGAGTCCCGGTGATCTGATCGCCATCCGGCTTCAGTTCCATGATGGCCTTTTGCTGCTCGCCATTCTCCAGGGGTTTGGCTGTCGCCAGCCAGCGTCCCGTCAGTCCTTGCGCCGATGCCGACGTTGCCAGCAGCATGGCCAGAACACCCGCCGCCAGAACCGCCCACATGCTTCTCAATCCAACTGCCTTCCTGCTCATGCTTTCTCTCCCTTACGGTTATAGCGGTTTTCCAATCGGTGTATGGCGAAGCCGCCAACCTCAAGCGGCGTATTCCTCAAGAAAACGCCACCTTGCACAGACTCTGGGACTCCACAGCAATTCGAAAACCGCCTTAAAAACAGAATTGCAAAACCCGTTTTCAAACCTCGCGATTCAATCCGGCGGAGCCGGCGCGACGTCCGGTCGCACCTCGATGGCGCGCATCATCTGCTGGTCACGCTCGTCCCGGATCTTCTTTACTTCATCGAAGCGATGCGACTGCTCCTCGCGCCGCGCGTCACCGGTGCGCGCGTATAGCTGCAGCAGGCCAAAGTTCGCCGCATAGTTATCCACATCCTCCCGGAGAGCTTGTCGAAAATACTCCGCCGCCGGACCAAAATCTCGCTTGGCCAAGCTCACCTGTCCCAGTTCCGCCAGCGTATCGGCATTCCCCGGCCGCAGGGCCAGCGCCTGCTTCAGCTCCGCCGCGGCCTCGTCCAGCCGCCCTTGCTGGTGCGCGATCTTGCCGATGTAGTAATGCGCATCCGCGGCGGTCTTTTCGTCCCCAACCGCCCGCCGGAGCCACGTCATCGCCGTGTCATAGTCCTTAGCGCGGAAGTTCGCCTCGCCAAGCGCCAGCGGTCCCTGCGGATCCTTGGGCTCGAGTGAGTGAAACTTCGCAAGATAGGGAAGAGACTGCGACGGATCCTCAGAAAACGACACCACAATGCCCATGCCGAGGTTGAACTGCGCATTGTCCGGCTCGAGGCGCAGCGCCTCTGCGATCGCCTTGCGCGCCTCGGCCAGCAGCCCCATTCGCACGCAAATGGCCCCAAACTCATACGACAGCTCGGCGTTATTTGGCTCCAGATTGCGCGCATGCGCCAGATATCCCAGAGCACCCTGGTAGTCGCCGGCCGCCTTGGCCACCCGCGTCAGATCTTCAAGGATTATTGTCGTCGAACCGTCGTTGGCGGCAAACGCGCTCTCCAGCGTGGCGCGCGCCTCCTTAAGCTTTCCGTTCGCCTCCTCGGCCAGGCCCAGCACGCGCAGCCCCTGGGGCATCAGCGCCTTGCGCCCAGCCGAGGCCTCCAGCAGCGTCTCGATCAGATCTGCGCGTCGGGCCGCGCGCAGTGCCGGCAGGCAGGTGTCGACGTCCTGTTCAGTCAGATCCGCGTTCGCGGCCAGCGCTTTGGCCGCCTCATCGGCCGTTTCGCGCGGCCCCAGAGCTGCGCGATCCGCACACGAGATGGCTTCTGCGCCCACCTGCGCCCTGGCCTCGGGGCTCAGTTTCTTCACCTGCTCCAAAGACAGCCGGTAGTCCATGTTCCACAAATAGATCGTGGCTGTCTGGAAGCGCGCCTCATCGTTGCCGGGGTCCATCTCCAGCACCTTCTGGCTCAGCCGTAAAGCCTCGGCGCGCACTGCCTTGTCGGTCGCAGCCTCTGGCATCCTGATCCGGCTCAGGTTCAGATACGCGCCCGCCAGCCGCGGATTGTCGCGGATTGCCGCCTGGAATGCCAGGATCGCCTCGGCTGCGTGACCCTCCTGAATCTCCACTACACCCTGCAGATTTTCGAGGCCCCCGTTATGCGGAAACCTTCCCTCGGCCGCGACAAGCAGCCCGCGCGCCTGTTCGAGATTGCCATCTTCAATCTGCTTTTGGATCTCCAGAGCGGTTCGCTCATAGGCGCTGGCCTCCTGCCCCGCGGCGTCGATCGAGACGTACCCGGCCGCATGCCCCAAAGCGCATCCGGAGGCATATCCAAACGCCTGCAGCGGCAACACACCGCAAGTGCTGTACGCAGCCAGCCGCCAAGCCACCCTGCGCGATCCTCTTCGTTTGCTGCCCGTCACCGCCACCGCACTGCTTGGGTCCACTACACTAATCTCCATGAATCATGCCGTCGGAAACGTCGCCTGTGCGCCTCTGCTCGCTTTTGCACTGGCTTTTCCGGCGCCCTCCGGCGCCCAGGCGCCCACCGACGAAGCATCCCTTCCGCCTTCGTCACAGACTTCGCCGCAGGCTTCTCTGACTGCTTCGCTCCATCTGCCGGCCGATACGGCCGATCGCCTCTCCCAGGCGCTGGCCCGCCGCGACTACATATCCGCCGAAAAACTCCTGCTCCCCGAGATCGACCGCGATCCCCATTCCATCCGCGCCGCGCGCCTGCTGGCTTTCATCGGCGTCATCTACTTCCGCAACCAGGACTACCCCAACGCGGTGGTGGCCTTGAACAAATCCGACGCCATCGCGCCCCTGGGCGCCGATCTCCGCTTCTCCCTGGCCATGGCCTACATCCATATCGGCCACCCCGACTGGGCACGGCCTGCTCTTGAAACCCTGGCCCGCGAGAATCCCAAAGATGCTCTCTATCCCTACTGGCTCGGCCGGCTCGACTACGACAACCACCGCTACCCCGAGGCCATCCGCCGCTTCCAGCAGGTCGTCGAACTCAACCCGCAGATGGCCCGCGCTTACGACAACCTGGGCCTCTGCTACTACTACCAGAATCAAAACGATCGGGCGGTGGCCAGCTACCAGAAGGCGATCCAGCTCGACGCCGCGTCGCCGCACCCGTCGCCCTGGCCTTACCTGAACCTGGCCATCACCCAGCAGTTTCTCAATCAACTGCCCGACGCCGAGAAGAATCTTCGCCAGGCGCTTCGCCTCGACCCAGACCTCGCCAAGGCGCACTTCCAACTCGGAACCGTACTTGAAGATCTCGAGCGTCTTGAGGAGGCCCTCGCCGAACTGCGCGAAGCCGCCCGCCTCGATCCCTCCTACGCCGAACCTCACATGGCCATGGCCCGTGTCTTACACAAACTCAACCAGGAAGCTCCCGCACGCGAAGAGGTTCAGACCTACCTCCGCCTCCATCCCCACTCCACCCCCTGAGCCAGTGTGGAATAAGGACGCGACAGCGGAGAGCGCCCGACACCTCGCTGTGCAACTCGCCGAACCTTCCGGCACTACCCCAGATCTGCCCCAGCAGACCCGCCCGACAACGTCCCATGCTCCTGCAGGCAGGAAAAAGCGCCACCCGGCCCTGCAAGGCAGGACCGGATGGCGCTGTGATTGACTACGACATGCCTAGAACTCGATTCGTCCTGCAAATTGAATCGAACGGGGCGCCGAAGCGTCGCCGTTCCAGGTTCCAAACGCCGGGTTAGACACATCGGTGACAAACGCACCTCCCGGACCGTTGCCCTGCGAGATCAGTGCATGATTGTTGAGTGAATTGAAGAGGTTCGCCGAGAACTTGAAATTCGCCCTCTCGACAATCCTCGTGTTTTTTGTAAAGGACACATCGAGGTTTGAATAAGACGGACCGTAAATGGTCGTGACCGCCTTGCCGTAGCCGGTGTATCCAAAGGTTGTGAAAGCGTTGCCGCTCTCAAACGCAGCAGGGTTGAGATAGGTTCCTCCAGTAGCGGGATTGAACCCATTGCGCCCGTGTGGCTCTACCTCTTGCCCGGAAACAACGCCCGGGACGCAGCCCTCGCGGAAATAACCAATGGTCGAAGTCTGGCACGTCGATGAAGACAGCGAGAACGGTGTCCCGAACTCGTACCGATAGATCGGACTTACCTGCCATCCGCCTACCAATCGGTCCGCCACGCCCGACCCATTCAGGAAGAGCTTGTTTCTGCCAAAGGGCAGATCGTACACAACAGCGATCTGTCCGGTGATGGGAACGTTGTCCGGAGCGAGCGCATAGGCACGCCCGATGTCATAGGGTGAGAATGCCGAAGTGTTGCCCGCGCCGCCCGAGTTCCCCTGGGTTGAGAAAGTCGCATTGCTCATCAGCTTCGACACAGTGAGAGAGCCGAGGGTGTAAAGGCCATTGGTGATATGCCGTTCCACCCGTGCCTGGAAGGAGTTGTAGAACGAGTTTCCGTGGTACTCGTTGTCGCCTTGCAAATCGCCGCAATATTGCGGGTACGGCTGCAGCGCCTGGCCAATCGTCGGCGAGCAGCCTGTCATCTGGCTTGCCCAACCGGCATAAGGCACGCTTACTCCGTCCTTGGCAAAGGTCGCGGGACCGTTGGTGGAGTTGTAGTTTACGTCCAAATCGCTACCGAGGCCAAAGATTGCGGGGTTACCTGGATTGAGCACGTTGAGCGGGCTAAGGGCAGATGGCAGGTGCGTTCCCTTTGTGCCCACATAGGAAACCTGAGTGAAGAAGTTGTGCGGCAACTGCCGTTCGACGGTGATGTTCCACTGAGATGAGTACGGCCTCTTGTTTCCATCCAGCGGGCGGTAGATCGACGGGGTGGTGCCGTTGTCGAAGCCGGAATCGATGCTGCTCGACGTCGACCCGGTCTGCGCCGTAGAAATGCCCGACGTAAGATAAAGGGCCGGCACCCTGAAGCCGCCACTTGGCGACTCGCTCAGGTTAAGGGTCTTGTTGAATCCATCCTGGCTCATGCCGCCACCCCAGCCGGGGTAGAACGCCTGGCCGAAGTAGATGCCATAACCGGCTCGTACGACCGTCTTCTCATTGATCGAATAAGCAAAACCGACGCGAGGCGCCAGATTCGCTTTCTCCGGTACCTCCGGGTAGTCGGCGCCATAACTCGCCGCACCCCACTTGTTGCCAGCAAACGCCAGCCGGCCCTTGAGGTTGGTACCATTTGCCAGTGCGTCAGGATTCAAACCGATGGGATCGAAGAACGAGAGGTTGTCGAACTTCTCCTTGAACGGCGTGACGTAGTCCCAGCGCAGGCTGTAATTCAGCGTGAGCCGGGGGTTGATGCGCCACGAGTCGCCGAGGTGTGCCGCGTACCCATACTGCCGCGGATACTCTGCATGCACGTTGTAGTACGCTACGTTGGCGCCGCCGACTGCGCCCAGATAGAAGCTGGCCATCGGGTCACCGGAGCAGCCTCCCGGGCAGAGAGTCGTGTCCGTGGTGCCGGTGGTGTCGGCGTTAAAGGTGAAGGTGCCACCCTGGTTGTTTGCTTCGTGGATTGATGTGCCAGCCGAGCGCCATTCAAAGCCCGCCTTCAGCGTGTGCCGGCCAATAACGCGGGTCAGCACATCGTTAAGCGCGCGCGTTCCGCGGGTGGTTGTGGCTTGGGAGCCTTCCGGCGCATCATTGTTGCCGAGTTGTGAATAATAGCTGCCGAAGGCCATCTCTGGCAGCCAGTTTGGATTGGCTACGCCTAGCACTTTGGGCAGATTCGCCTTGCCGTTCAGGGCATAGTAGCCCTCGTTGCGGTTCAGGTAACCCAAAGTAAGGTGGTTGGTCATTACATCAGAGAAGGTATGTTCCCAGTTCAGGCGTTGAATGGGCGCGTTCTCTGGGTTCGCCGGACCAGCGGTTGAAATAGGCGACCGGCAGGTTGGTGGCCGTGTTAAGGCCGCTGTACTGCCACCAGTAGGTGTAGTACAGGTGATCCTTGCTGCCCATGTTGAGATCCGTGCGCGCAGAAGTACACGTTCTCGCTGCTTGGTCAGCGAACCCTGTCCGGCTTTCGGAATGTAGTAGTTGTTGATCTCTCCACCGGTCGTCGGGCTGGGCATCGCCGGCAATCCAGGCCTTGGCGACGGGATCTTCATAGGTCGGGTTGATCTGGTTCATCACCCCCTGGTATGCGATCGGCGTCCCGGCGTCCGCGCCGTACTTGGCCGGATCATTGGGGTAGTACAGCTGCGTCCCCACGCGCTGAAGTTGCCGTTGCGGTCGTTTGCTGAAGCAATGGGATCAAAGTCGCCTGAGTTGCGCACGCCGTGATCCTGGAAGCCTTCCCAGTTGAAGTAGAAGTAGCCCTTCAGGAAAGAGTTCGGGCCATGCATCTTGGGCAGAAAGATCGGGCCGCCGATATTCGCGCCGAAATCGTTCTCTTTATCCGGCGGCTTGGATCGCCGCCATATGGAGTCGCGTTCAGATCGTCGTTGCGAATGTACTCGTAGCCGGCGCCGTGGAACTGTTCTCCGCCGCTCTTCGTCTCGATGATGAGCTGGCCCGAAGTCGTGTTGCCATATTGGGCATCGTAGTTCGCGGTCAGCACGTGCACTTCGCTGGTGATGTCGGGCGACATGCCGAAGTCGGTTTCAAGGCTCACCATGCCGCTCTGGTTCATGAAGCCTTCCATCGCGGTCGCGCCATCTACTACGGCCTCGTCGCCTGTGACCAGGCCGCCGTTGATACGCGCGTTATAGGCGTTGCCGCCGCCGCCCGTTTGCACACCGGGAAGGAAGATGGCGACCGTTGCCGAAGACCGCGGGGCACCTGAAATCGTCAGAGGGAAATCCTGCAGAGTTTCCGGACTTATACCGCCCTCCAGTGTCGGGTTGTCGTAGTTGATCAGCGATGCATCGCCGGTCACTGTCACTGTTTCGGCCGTGTTTCCTACCGGCAGGTGCACATCGATGCGGGCCGCCTGGTTTACTGCCAGTTCGATTCCGCGCTGAGTTGTCGACTTAAAACCTGTCGCTTCGGTGGCCAAATCGTACTTGCCGGGCGTCAGATTTTGGAATGAGTATTCACCGCTTGCATCGGATACAAAGTTTGTCTGGAACCCGGTCGCCTCGTTGGTCAACGTCAGCTTGGCACCCGGGATAGCCGCATTGCTTGGATCTGTGACCGTACCGGTGAGAGAAGCGTTCGTGTCCTGGCCGTAGCTTCGATGGGCTGCGGCTAGGAGAAACACTCCCACCAGGACGAACAACAAAGTGCGCGTCACCGATTTGAACTTTCTCATAGCATCTCCTTTTAAACGTGTTGTCATCGGATCCCGGCTGAAACATCTTCGATGTCCGGCTATGGCCGCAGCGAGCACGCCATGGCGTGCCGGCTCTAGCGACCAGACTGGATCTGTCTACTTCACCCGGGTTTCCATCCCTCCGACATCCAGCTAACGTGCGGCGCACGTTAGCAAGGTGCGGCTCATCGCCATTTCTTCCTCAAAATGCTGGGACAAATTGCAAACGTTTCCATTAGTTCTACGGGTCGAAAACGTTTTCATGAGCGCCCGCAGTGTACTTCCCTGAGAATACCTCTGTCAACCTGCTTTTTGTGGCGATATTCCCTGGCGCAAGTTCGACTCGCGTGGGTCTTCGGCATCTGATGTTTCATGCCCTCAAGCGATCGTCGATCGCATTTCGGCGTGGGAACGGAAACAAAGATCGATTGCGTTTAAATTCACTAGCCCAGCGGCGTTGTGCAGCGCATTGATCATCCCGGCGTCGACCAGATTCTCAAAGTTGAAGAACCGGCAAAGCAGCTACTTTGACTCAACAACTGTCAGCACCTGGTCGGCATTAACATTCGCCAGCACTTGCTTTACGCCCGTGGGCCAAGTCAGATCGATCCGGTCAATCACCGTCGCCTTGCCCAGCCCGAAATGCACGCGCTTGTCGCTCGAAGAGTTATAGCCCACGGCTGTCGTCGCCTGGTTGTACTGGACGCCTTCACTGGTTGTAATCTTCACTTTCGTTCCCAGCCCATCGCGGTTATCCTTCGTTCCTACGAGCTTCAGCAGGATCCAGTGATTTCCCCTGGCCGTTCGATTCATCAGGATTTGCGGCCGGTCGTTGATCGCGCTTACCACAACGTCGATTGTGCCATCGTTGTCGAGGTCGCCGAAGGCCGCGCCTCGATGCGCACGCGGCTCGAGGAATGCAGCGCCCGCGTGGGAGCTCACGTCGGTAAACGTAAAGCCGCCGTTGTTACGCAGCAGTCCGTTCGGCAGTAATGTGGGCCGGTGCAAAACCTCCTGCTCGTTGTCCAGGATAGCCCCGCCGTCCACGAACAGATCCTTCCACCCGTCATTGTCAAAGTCGAATGCGCCCGCGGACCATGCCGTCATGCGCCGGCTGAACGCCGTCATGCCCGACGTGTCCGTCACCTCCTCAAACTCCGTGCCTGTGTTCCGGTAAACCGGAAACGTGTTGCCGAACATCGCGGTATGAAAGATGTCGGGCCTGCCGTCGTTGTTCAGGTCGCGAAACTCCGCCCCCATGCCCGCCACGGCAGTGCCATTGGCCGTGTAGGCCACTCCCATCTCCAGCGCCACGTCCTTAAACGTGCCGTCGCCGTTGTTATGCAGCAGGTAATTGGGAAACGTATCGTTGGAGATAAATACGTCCTCATACCCGTCTCCGTCGTAGTCGGCGAATGCCAGGCCCATCCCCTTGCCTACGTACTGGCTGATGTGCGACGCCGCCGAGACATCAGTGAACGTCCCGTCTCCGTTGTTGCGATAGAGGATATTGGGCGTGCCCTTGAAGTTTCCCGGCGCGCAATAGGTCCGATGGTCGCCGATCGAGCACAGCTTGGCGTTGCTGATGTTGTAGTCAAGATAGTCGATCACCAGCAGGTCGAGGCGTCCGTCATTGTTATAGTCGAACCAGCCGGCCGCCACCGCCCACGGCTTGCCATATCCGGCAACCGCCCCGCCGACGCCGGCCTTGTCGGTCACATCGGTAAATGTGCCGTCGCCATTGTTGTGCAGCAGTTGATTGCGGTTGACCCCTGTGACATATAGATCGACGAATCCATCATTGTCGTAGTCGCCGGCCGCAACGCCCATGGAGTAGCCGACACCCTTGACCCCGGCCTGCTCCGTCACATCGGTAAAGGTGCCGTCACCGTTGTTGCGGTAAAGCCGGTTCCAGTAGCTCGGGTCTGTCTTTTCGAGTGACGGAATCGCTGCGCCGCTGGTAAAGAAGATATCCAGCAGCCCGTCGTTGTTGTAATCGAACAGGGCCACCCCGCCCAGCATGGTCTCGATCGAGTAGCGCTGCGGACTGATGCTGTTGCGGAGCTGAAACTGGATTCCCGACCGCTCGATAAGATCGTCAAAGGTGACCGGCGCAGCGGCGGCTTTCGATGCCGGATGCCCCTGTGCCCTCCCAGTCACCGGCGTCCAATGGGCGATGCCCAGCCATGCCAGCCCCAGCGCGGCCAGACCGACCATTCGCCGCCAACGCCGACTCGCCCGGGACAGGGCATGCGCCGCCTTCGTCGCTTTGGCTTGGCCTGGCATGGGAATCACGCCCAGTATATGGTGTCCGCTGTCGGTCTTCCGCAGCCAGTAGAAAATTGACCGTCGCCGCGCATTGGGATTGTTTCAAAGCTGGGGAGGTTACGCTGTCGCGACGGTATCAAGATTGGTTGCACCACAGCCGATAGGGCCGACTGCGCTCGTCGAATTCTACTGGTCATGCGACGGCCAGGTTCTGCTCCGTGCCGAGATGGCGTTTCGTCGTTTCGATCGAGTGCTGGAACTGGTTGCATAAGTGTTGCTCGACGAGCGGGGGGATCTTCCCTCAGGGGCTAAAGCCCCGGATTCTATGCGTCTCTGACGGCACGGCTGAAGCCGTGCCCTTTCAAAACTCCATTTATGCAACCAGTTCTCGTGTTGAAAGCAAGAAACAGGTAATCCACGAAGCTCGGATTCCAGCGCGGCGGTCGCCTCCTCGCCCCGCAGGTGTATGAAAACCGCAGTCCGTCAGAACGAAAGCTTCAAAGCCAGCTGCACTAACCGCGGATTGTTGACGGTTGAGTTGACCTCACCAAAGTACTGGGAGACGGTGCCATTGGCCAGCGAGCCGTAGTTGATGTCGCTGATCGGCGAGCCAAACTGCGGATGGTTGAAAAGGTTGAAGAATTCGGCGCGGAAGTTCAAGCCTATCTCACGATGCAAGCGAAAATCCTTAATGACCGAGAAGTCGGAGTTGACGAAATCAGGTCCCGAGACGGGGACACGCGCCGCATTGCCGAGCTCCCCTGCGGGCGGGACGGCGAAGCATTTGGCGTTGATCCAATCGTGCTGGCTGTGGTTGGCGGCGTAGGGGTTACAGTTTGCGACCTGATTGGGCCGGTTGAAGTTGTTGTCGTTGCCGCCGGTATTGAAGGTAGTGCCCGACTGGTTGCTGCTGTCAATCAGGGGAACGGGGAAGCCGGAAGAGATCCTCTCGATCAGCGTCACCTGCCAGTCGCCGAGAATCGTGTCGGTCACAGTGTTCCAGTTGCCTCCGAGCACCCTCCCTTTGCCGAACGGCAGGTTATAGATGACGCTGCCGGTGAAGCTTTGATTGAGGTTGATCTGCGACAGTGACCAGTCGAGGCTTTGCCAGTTGGGCAGCGGGAAATAAGGGGCGCTCAACTCCGAGCCGAGCCCGTCGGAGAGACCGTTGTCGTAGGTGCGCGAGTAAGTGTAGGCAACCAGCGCGTAAAGGCCGTGTTTGGGCGTCTTGGTCTCCGCCTTGATCTGCAGCGAGTTGTAATGCGTCTGGCCCACGTCGCCGAAGAGCAAGATCGCGTTAAAGTTCGGCGGGGTGTAAGGATATTCGTAGGGCGCGCCGCCAGGCAGGCAGCCGAGCGTGTATGACCCTCCTGCGACGCATGCGGAGGGGCTGTTGGTGTTGAGGTCGTTGCCGATCACCAGCAGATGGCCGCCCATTGAACCGGCGTAGCCCGCGGTGAGCACAACATCGCCCGGCAACTGGCGCTCGACGTTTGCGTTATATTGGTGAACCCTGCCTGGCTGGAAGTTCGCCGGCTGGTAATTGTACGTGCCGAAGAAGCTGGCCACATTCTGCGGCGCGGGAAGGGCTGGAAAGCCGCCGGAGGTGGAGGCACAGACTCGACTGTCTGCCCTGGAATGGAGGCGCAGTATGAATACGCAAAGGCGCAGCCCGCTGAAAAAGTCGCGGGGAATTGATCGGACTCGCCGAGGTTGGGCGGATTTTGCCACAGGCCCTGCGCGCCTTGGTTCCAGGCCGAATCGTGATAGATGCCAAAGCCGAGGCGAAGCACGGTCTTGTCGCTGCCGAGAACTTTCCAGGTGAGGCCGACGCGCGGTTCGTATGCGCCCCAGTACATATTGATGCCCGCGGAGTTGCTCACCCCGTTCTTGCCCGCGATCAGAAGCTGTTGCGTTGAGGGGATGTAGTTCGCCATCCGGTTATGGACCTCGGTGATGGGAGTGGTCATGTCCCACGCCAGGCCGAGGTTGAGGGTGAGCGACGGCGTAACGCGCCAGTCATCCTCGACGAAGGGCCGGTAAATCTTCCAGCGTCGGCCGGTGATGGCACCGTCGTATGTCTGATCGTGGATGGCCCCTCCAGCGATTCCCATCAGCAGGTCGGCCTCGGGATTTCCGGGGGCGAGGCCTGCGCCGCTAAAGTTTCCGAAACCACCGACGAGCCAGAAGCCGTCTTGAAATGCTTCCGTGCCGACATTCATCTGATTGGCACGGAGATCGATGCCGGTGTGGATCTCATGCTTACCGCGAATCAGGTCGAGATCATCTTTGAACGAGAAGATATTCGTTCCACCCTGAAATGGAGAGTAGCCGCGATCGCCGAGGGACCAATAGCCGCCGTAGAGTTCGGTGGAAACCAAACCTTGACTGTACGAGCCACCGCGGAGAGGGGAACCGCTTGGCGAGCAACCAAGATCGGCGTTCGGAATTCCCAGGATGGCCGATTCGCAGGTGAAGTTATCCTGCGAGGCAATGTAGTCGAAGATCCGGTCGTAGCCCACGCTGGCCTGGTTAAGCGTGTTGGGCGAGAACACATGGCTCCAGCCGATGCCGATGTTGCGTCCGTGGTTGATGAGGTTCTCATTGCTGCCGAAGGCATTGGATTCGGCGAGTCCCGGCGCGCCGCCGGGGACAAACGAGAACGCCTGGTCGTAGCTGAACCGCGCGAAGACATTGTCCGAGGCGGTGAGCGTCTCGTCCAGACGGGCGTCGAACTTGGTTTCGTTCAGAGTGCGGACAGGCTCGTTGACGTAGTTGTATCCCTCGCTCGGATTATTGGCATTAGGCGCGGGATAGATATTGATTATTGCCTGGCCGACGCTGTCGATCAGGTTTGAAGGGATCTTGTTACAGTTGACTCCCTGGGCCTGGAAACCATACTGCGGGTTAGTGGTTGAGGTAGAGGTATTGGCAGGCAGCGGATTGCCGGAGCAGTCGCATTGAAAGTAAACGTTCGACGCGCCGATCATGTTCGGATTGGCGATTACCGGAGTGAAAGCGGAGCCGATTCCGGAAAGCGAATTGCCGAAGGGGTCGGCTGAGAAGTCGCCCGAACGCATGGCCAGGGAAGGAATCAGGCCGGTGAAGGTAATTCCCTCGCGCTGATATTTCTGCTCGCCATCAACGAAGAAAAACATCTTGTTGTGGCGGATAGGCCCTCCGATAGAGCCGCCAAACTGGTTCAGATTGAACTTTGGGGTTGTAGTGTCAAAGTCGCCCTTAGCGTCGAGGTCGGTGTTGCGGACAAACTCGAAGAGCGACCCATGGAAGTCGTTCGAGCCCGACTTGGTGGTAACGAGGACCGTGGGTCCGGCGCGTGTGCCGAATTCGGCCGAGTAGGTGTAGGTCAGAACCTTGAATTCCTGAATGTCGTCGATCGAGGAAAAGACGCCGATGCCGCCTGCGGTCAGCTCGTTGTTGTCGACCCCGTCCAACAACCAGTCCGTGCTGTTGGGGCGTGAGCCGCCCACCGACAACGAAAACGATCCGCGCGCGGCGACCTCGCTGTCGCTTCCCGAGGTGAAAAAGCTGTTGGGGTTCGTCTCTGCGGTGGCGCCGGCGGTAAGAGTGGCGAGCTGCACGAAATCGCGGCCATTCAGCGGCAGGTCCGCCACCTGCTGCGAAGTAATCACCTGGCCCAGAGAAGGATTGGCGGTTTCGACGGCGACAGCGGCGCTGGAGACGGTCACTGTGGTGACGACGGTGGCGGGCGTGAGGGTAAAGTCGAGTTCGCGCGCTTCATCAACCTGAAGCTGTAGATCCACGGTTTCGGTGGTCTGGAAACCGGTGGCCTCGACGCGCATCCTGTAAGTACCGACGGGCAACAGAGGAACATCGTAATGTCCGGCATTGTCCGTCTTCACAGCACGAACCTGCCCCGTGCTCTGCGCGGTCACCGTGACAGAAGCACCGGGAACAACCGACCCGGCTTTATCGACGATGTTCCCGGAGAAGCTTCCTCGCGCCTGCCCGTGTACGACAGGGCACGTTGCCAGTATCAGAATGAAGACGGTTACCAGCGAAAACGAAATCTTTGTGGTCCGGATTGCAGTGCGTTTCCAGCTACGCAGTGGGTTCATTAAGATGCGATGCATCTCTACACCCCCTTATCATTAAGCTTGCTGTGTTGGCCTCGAAGAAAACGGTCTGTTGCAGAAATGTTAAGACCGGATGATTCAATGTAGGAAGAGATCGGCTGAATGTCAACGCAAGTTTTCCGCGCTTGGCGCGAGTATCACGGCTCTCGGGCAGTGTTTTCTGCCTGCTTCTAGGCTTTCACGCCGGCCGGATTAGCCCAGCGTTCCGGATAATTTCCAGTTCACGGATCGTGAACGACTCGGGCTGCGTCCCAAACGGCAGGGCAAGCCATTGAATTCAAGCTCGCGGGCACTCAGGTCAGAACTCATGACACGAGGCGCCTACCTGTTGGTTCGCGTTCGTTTGAGGCGTAGATCGACTGATCTGCAACCTCGATGAGCGCCTCAATCTCGGTTCCGTCTTCACGACGCACGCCGATGCCGATGCTGACATCGAAGAAAATTGGCGATCTTAGAATTGGAATGGCAGGCGGATTGCTGCATCACCAACCCGAGGGCCGAATTGATCGTTGATTGCTTCAGGCCATCCATGTCGAGATTCAGTAAGGCCAAGTCTGAAATCCAGCGGTAAGTCGTGGAGGCCAGCACGCCCGCGAAGACAATACTCATCCAACCTTTCCAGTATTTGATTCCAGCATTCCGAGTGTGTCGATCTTCCATCGCGTTGGATTGGCGCGATTGAGTGTTTCCTCTTCGCGGCAGTTGTGTGGATCATTTCCGTTCCACCGTCTTTTGGTCGTTAGGATTGCTTGCCTTCCTTGCTCCGATACGCTGCGAGAGCACTAGTCGACGGAAGATGAAATCGCTTGGCACACATCTCATGATCGCGGGCAAAGGTGAAGAATCGTTCTTCGCAGATGAAGCGTCTTATAGATGTGAAGCGGTTTTCTTTTCCTTTTTCTTTGGCACCTTGGTTGCTTCTGGTCGTGTCTGCGATGGTTGCACTGAGTGGAAGCGCGGCGTGGGCGCACAGCATTCCAATATTTCATCTTGCGCACATTTCAAGGACAAGCCGCAAGGCGCGGCCGCTAATTGTAGGTTATTTCCCGGAGTGGGGCCTGTATTATCCGAAGCCGTATTATGTGAAGGCGCTTGTGACCAGCGGCGCAGCGGACCGGCTCGATCAGATCAACTATGCCCAGGCTTCGGTGCGGAACGGTCGCTGTTCTCTTTCCGATCCCAAGGCCGATTTGAACGCGACTTACTCGGCGGATATCAGTGTGAACGGCAAAGCCGACGACCCGCGGTCGCCGTTTCGCGGCTACTTTCATCAACTCCAGGAACTGAAGCACCGTTATCCACGGTTGAAGATCCTGATTTCGCTGGAGGGCAAGGCTTCGGATTTTGCGGAAGATGCTCAGGCCGAGAACCGGCAGGCTTTTGTGGCTTCGTGCGTGAATACATTCCTTCGCGGCCACTTTGCGCCCGGCGTGAGCAAGCCCGGCATCTTCGATGGCATCGATGTGGATTGGGAATCGCCGCAGCAGGAGGATGCAGAGAACTTCCGCGCGCTGCTCGAAGAGTTTCGCCGACAGATGAATGGGGTGCGCCGCGATGCGCGCCTTTCGGTTGCAGTAGGCGCCAACCCAGGGGATCTGCCGGGCACAGACTTCGCCTCGGTGGCAAAACTCGTCGACGAGGTCGGCGTGATGAATTACGACTATGCGGGACCGTGGAACACGACGACGGGGTTTGTTGCGCCGCTGTTCACGAATCCTGCTGCGCCGCACGACTACAGCAGCAGCATTGAGCGAAGCATCGACAGTTACAAGGCGGCCGGCGTCGCGGCGACAAAACTGCTAATGGGGCTGCCATTCTATGGCTATGGCTGGACCGACGTCCAGAAATCAAACAACGGACTGTTTCAGCCGGGCCATGGCGTACGCGGCGATCAGCCGTATCACTCCATCCGATCGCTTGCCCCACCGTTTGCGGTCTACCGCGACGAGCGCTCGCAGGCTCCGTGGCTGTTTGACGGCGATACGTTCTGGACCTACGAGGATCCAGTTTCTGTTGGATTCAAGGCGAGCTATGCCGCGCATGAGAAACTTGCCGGCGTCATGATCTGGGAACTGAGTGGGGATACGGAGGACGCCGAACTGCTCAATGCCGCGTATCGCTCGCTGCATCATCCGTTGGACGCGTCAGCGTTTGCGGAAGCAGCGACGGGAAAGCCGGCGGCCGCGGAATAGCTGATTCTAAAATGGCGGAGAGAGGGAACCCCTCTATGCCGTGTCCCTGGATTTCGACTGAGTAACTATAGGGATCCTCTGCAGGCTCTTAAGCGATCACGGTCATCAGGGTGAATAAGGAGGCTTTCCCGGGAACCTATATACCGCTGACATAAGGGTCAAGGAGTCTCCAGCAGCTGGTCGTAAGCGTAGAAATGTACCGTCTGGCCATTTTTCTGGGCGTGCCAGATGTGCCCTGTGGGCAGCGGCGGCAGTTCGCGACCGTTGCGCCAGATTCGGGATGGCTGACCCGGGGAGAAAAAGGCATCGTACCGATCCCCGCGCCACCTTTGACCGCGGATGTACACCGTTCCGAGCGAAGCATCCGGCGCGACGGTCAAATCCTCACCTCCCCATGTGCGTAATCCAGCGACATCCGGGAGCACCAGCGTGTCCAGCGCGTCGTATCCCATGATGCGCACGGAACCGATGGCATGTTCGCCGGGCGGATACGCCTTCGGGTCGACGTTCTCAGGAAGAAGCGGACCGAGATTCGAGTTGATCGCCCTGGCGAGCCAATCGAAGCCTTCCTGTGTGTGACCCGAGCGTGCGAGTGCCATTGCAACGTAAGAGAAGATTCTGGGCCATGCCGGACCACGCCAATATCCGCCCCAGTGAGGAGTGTCAAACGCCAGGGTCGGCAGCAGCGGTCCATTGAATTTGGCAGGGTCGTCGAGACGCCGCAGCATCGCGGCAATGCGCTGGGGATCCTTCTCGAAATAGAGGAAGTCATATGCATCGAGATTTTCGCCCTGCGTCCAGAGCTTTCCGGTCTTCACGTCGAGGTCCCAATAACGTTGCGTCGCTGGATCCCATAACTTGTCGCGCACGGCCTGCAGGGTGGCATCGAACTCCCGTTGCCATGGCGACGGATCTTCGCCCTGAAGTCGCGCGAGCCACGCCATCTCCTGAAGGCTCCAAAGCTGGAAGACCTGCTCGTTGACGGCGCTGGTCGGGTCACCATGAAGATCGATGAAAGGGGAATCCTTATCATCCCATCCCGTCTCGTAGGTGTGCAGCCAGTCGATCAGATGATCGTGATTGACATCGCGCACGTGCGGCAGATTCTTCTGGTAGGCCACGAGTGCCTGCCATAACGTGCGATCTCCGGCGAGTCCGCCGAGCTTCTCACGAAGAATGCCGGTATCGCCAGTGAGCCGGACATATTCCCCGACGAGCGAAGCCTGTACGGGAACACCCTGCGTGCTTCGCTCGGGTCCCGTTCGCCTGGAAGGTGTTTCGGCCGGAAGGAAAGATCGTCCAGGCCGAGCGTTCCATCCGCCTGCGCATTAACCGAGTAACGAAACCAGTTCAGGATGGCGCCGCGAGCAACATTTCTCTCGTTCGTTGCGGCCAGGGCAATCGCCTCTGCAATGCCGTCGTTGCTCCACATACCCACGAAGACATTCCAGTCGGCGATCATCAACGGAGTTGCGGGCAGGTAAGGCACCTGGCAGGTGGTGTTGCGGAGACCTCGCCAGAACCACAGTTCGCTGCGCACGAGATCTTCTGGACTGATGCTCCTTCGTTCGCCCGTGGTGCCAATCGTGAAGCTGACCGGTGTGGCCGGTGCTACGAGCGGCGTCGACGCGAGATAGGCATTCCAAAGGCGATGAGTTTCCTCGTCGAAAAGGTCGGAGGAACCCCGCAGCTGGGTGAGGGTAGCCGCTGCTTCCTGTTCCGTGCCGCCGAGCGTCATCATGAGGGTAGCTTCGCCGTCGACTCGCAGGTTCCACTTGAATGTGTTGTGATGAATCGTTGCTGCAGGCCGCCCGGCGAGAATGAGTCGATACGGCCAGCTGTGCGAACCGTAGGTGGAACTCTGCTCATCGCTGCCTGGAATGAGTTGCAGACCGTCTGCATGCGCGGCCATCGAGACCTGAATCGGGTCTGTGGTGCGAACGATTCGTAGCCGAATCACCGCCGCAGGCTTTCCGTAGATCGGGTACACCGTGAGCGAGACTTCGGGACCCGCATCGAACGCAGCCCGATACACGGTGCGATCGGCAAAGTACGTCAGACTCCGTTTGGCCGAGCTGTCGGACAGCTTCCAGGTATGGCCGGAGTCGTCCGTGATCACAGGCGCCTCGATCGTCAGGGCGGACAGCCTGTCGCTGCTATTGGTGGGCGCAGCCGCACCGGCAACGGGAATGATCACCCGTTGCCCTCCAAAGCCGGATTCCTGCAGAGCCATGAAGCCGTTCGATTGATAGATGAGGCTCTTCGGCGGAGCCGGCGCGTCGAAGCGCGTGAAGGTGGAATAGTCAAAATCATCGCCGAGATAAGTCGGGAAAGGGGACGCAGCAACCCTGGACTGCGCCGCAGCCAGACAGCACGGGAGCAGAGACGCTGCCGAGAACAGGTAAACTCTCGCGATCAGTCGCAAATTCAGGGGCACAGAGAACTGGTCTGATCTCGGACTATGCAATGCAAAACCCTCCATCTTGAAAACAATCGGCTGGATCACCCGGATGCCACCTGCACAGCCCGCGTTTCGCCGGGTTCGACGTGAACGATGCTGTAGGTCTCAGCGGCTCCTGAATTGCGAATGGCATTCGTCGCGAGAATCTCCTTCTTACTGCTGAACAGGGTACGGAACTTGCCCGGAAAGGCGGCGCGCCATGACAGTGCGGGGCCATTTTCGTTGGTCAGAGAAGTGTCGCCGTTGTTGATGTGCTTAACCGAGATGACATTTCTGCCCATCGGTGCGTGATGGAGGGCTGCCCAGCCGGTTTCCGTCGTGAGCCGAGGGAAAGTTTCAACCGTTTGCTCGGAGGCGAGTGGACGAAGACCCATCAAGCCGGCCCCCAGATTGCCAATGACCGTATAGGATACTTCAGGGTATTCGCGGCGCTTCAAGCCGGGGTCCATCATCGCGGTCAATGCGCGATAACCTGCCCGCGACCTGCCGTACATGTAGAAGATGTCCGGTAAGTAGGATCGGCCTTCCGCACCGCTGATGGCTCCCTGGGCCGCAGTTATATCCGTTGCCAGCCGCTGCTCCAGGATGTTCAGGCTCGCCTCGGTCCTCGGTCCTGGAGCCGTCAGTCCATAATAGAGAGGGAACTCGAGCGTGCCCCTGCCGGCACCTTCTTTCATGTCGGAATGAAATTTGCCGTCTTCGCCGAGCGCGCCGAAATAGCAGTTGTGCGCCGCATCCCACCACTTGCCGTTATATAGCGACTTGAGTTGATCGGCCTTCTGCTCGAATTCGACAGCAGCTTTCAATTCGTTTCGTGCACGCTCGATGGCCGCGTAATCGTGGAAAGCTGCATACTGGGCGGCGATCAGATCCGAACCAACCAGGATCTCGTCCTGGAGATCCTCGTCGTAGGTGGCAATTCCCATATGGCCGGAGTTAGGGAGATGTTCAAGCAGGCCGTCGTGATCATGATCCCACGCCTGAACGTAATCCGTCACAGTATGTCGGCAGTAATTCAGAAACACTTCGTCGAGATAGTCGCTGTCACGCGACCAGAGCCATTGCCGATAGCAGGCATCCAAAACGTCGAAGTTCGCGGGAAGGTCGTACCAGAAGTCGTGGTCGTTGTTGTAGTCGGCCGGCGCAGGCAGGTTGTCGCGCGTAATCTCCCACCATGTGCACCACTTTTTCGAAGCCGAGATGTTCGCGGCAAAGCGGCGCATCATATTCAGGGTTCTTGGTCCGAGCCCCAGGAACTGCGCTCCTGTGCTCTGGTGCGAAATATCGCGCATGCAGAACGCATCTCTTCCCGGAAGTGACGCTTCGTACCACCGCCCGATTGAACCGTCATTTCTGGCGTAAGCCAGCGCCTGTGCCTTGGCCCATCGAAATCCATTGGCCAGCTTTTCGTCGGAGGACTCAAACTCGATTGTGCCTTCCGACGATGCCGGGGCGCTTGCGCCCGGTGCGGCCGGAGCCTCGGCGAGGAAACGGGAATCGCCAAACACAGCGAATCCTTTGCTGAAGCTGGCGGGCATCATGACGGCAGTTGCTGCGGCCCCGCTCAGGAATTGCCGTCTGTTGGTGGTCTTGCTTCGGGTCATAACGAATGGGCATCCAATCATAACTTAGATTGACCAGAGAACTGCGCGTGAAAACCTGCTCTGTGAAACCCATGGCCCATATCCGTGAGGCCGACCGAAGAAAGAAGGAACAACAAGACGATAAGAGAGCACGTCCTTGTCATTTAGGTACTCCGAACATCATCGTCGATATCGATGCTTCGTGGCAGGGAAACAATCCCCGTACAGAACCGGCATTGAAGGCAAAAACCGGTTTCCAGACGTGAGGATTGCTGACTCAACGACGCGCGCCGAAATGGCGGGAACCCATACGGACTACGAATCCGAATGAGCTCCCGCTGGTTAGGTTGCGACCTGACAAAACATACAGCGCTCAGAATGAGAAGGTCATTCCGAGCTGCCCCATGCGCGGCAGAAAGTCGTTGGAGATCACTCCAAAGCTGCCGTCCTGCACGTTCGTGTCCGGGCTCTGATAGTTCACGTGGTTGAAGATGTTGAAGAAGCTGGCCTGAAATTGCACTTGCATGCCCTCGGCCAGGTGGACCGCCTTGCCAAACGTCATGTCCCAGTCCTGATAGCGCGGCCCCTTGATATTGCCTGCTCCAACACCGGCGTTGCCGAAGACATATCCGACCGGCTGCGTGAAACAGGTCGTCTGGAACCATTCGCTGGTGGTATGAGGATTGACTGGAGACGCGCAGTTGTAATTGGCGCGCTGCCCGCCATTCTGGGGTAGCAGGTACTCCGAGCTCGCACCCATCAGGAGAGCGGCACCTGAACGGAATTGGGTGATACCGCTGATCGACCACCCGCCCACGATGGCGTCTTCTAGGGGAGAGACCGAGTTGGCGAACCTTTGTCCGCGCCCGAATGGCAGCGTGTAGACGTAGGTGAGGGTGATGACATGCGGGAAGTTGTTATGTTGCCAGCCCGCCGTGTCCAGTTCTTCCTTTGTCCAGTAGGAATCGAGTGGGTTGTTGATGTTATCCATCATCTTCGACCAGGTGTAGGCCGCGGTGAAGGTCAGGTTCGCCCCGGCGCGCCGCTGGAACTCGAACTGTCCGGCGTTGTAGTGCGACTTACCTCCGCTGTTGCGGAAATCGATGGTGGAGACGTTGGGAGCGATGCCGTAGTACGGCATACAATTGCGGAAAGTTCGGATACGTTGTGGTGCCGTATTGGGCCTGCAAGCTGGTCATATGTCGGACCAGCGGTAAACGACGTCGGGTTGCATTGGTTGAGCTGCCAATCGTGATAGAGATAGTCGCCCGCCGTGCCGACGTAGGCGGCGTGGATCGACATGTTCGCGCCGAGCTGACGCTCGATGCTGACGTTCCAGTTGACAGCCTGGTCCTGGCGGAAGTTGCTGGCCACCTCGTAGACGCCGAAGCTCGGCGGCGGTGCGATGAACCCGCCCGGCGTGATGGAGGGCTCGACCAGCGGCTGGTACACCGGCGATCCGGTGGTCACGTTGCCCGGCAGGCCGTTGGCCAGGATCAGCGAACCGCAGGCCGAGTACTCCGCCGGGTTGGGATTGACGGCCCTCTCCCGGTATAGGGGGTCAAGCAGTTCCCCAAGGTCGCGCTGTTGTTTTCCTGTTCGTCGAGTGGATAGTTCCTCTCCAGCGTACCGCCGTCGGCGCCAAAGTTGTCAGGGAAGTAGCTGAACCCAACGGCTGCCCGCAGTGCCGTCTTGCCGTTGTCGGGGGTATAGGCAAAGCCCACGCGCGGCGAAATGTTTGCCACTAATACGTATTCACGTTGGGACCGCGGTTGCTCGATGACGCGATCTGATTCAAACCCGCATTAGGCCCCGATATGACGAAGTTGCTCTGCAGGTTCTTCGTATCCACGGGAGGCGTGTAGACGTCGTAGCGGACGCCGAGGTTCAAGGTGAGCTTGCTGGTCAGACGCAGGTCATCCTGAGCGAAGACGCCCGACGAACTTTACCCGTGTGTTGGGCACGTCAAAGAATTGATCGCGATGGGAACCGTTGAGAGCGCCCACCAGCCAATCGGCAACAGCGGCGCCGTTGGAGCCGGTGCCCGTATAGTTGCCGGTGGCGTAGAACTGGCCGCGAGGATCGTTCTGCGGATTGTAGACGCGCGCCTGGATGGGCTGTATGGAGACGCCGAACTTCAAGTTGTTCCGGCCCTTAACCAGCGTGAATGCGTCGTTGAACTGGTAAATGTTGGAGAGTCTGCCCAGACCCTGGGGCACCCAGCCCGGGTCTCCAGTGCTGCAGGAACCCGCTGATATTCACATCGGCGATGCCGCTGGTATCCGGAAAAGCGGCTGATATTGCCGTTCGGGACTCCCAGATATATTGTTCTCCGAAATCCCGTTGGCGGTGGAGAACTCAGAGCTGGCGAAGCGGCTGAAGCCCACGCGGAACTGATTCATCATGTTGGCGGAGAACGTGTGGTCCCAACCGACCACGTCGTTCGTGGTCTGGTTGGTTGCGTTGGCGTTTCCGTTATTCATGAAGATGGCCGGTGACGTACTGCTCCCGAGCCAGCAACGGCTGTGTGAGATTCCGGCTTGCCATACGACATGCGGGCAAAGAAGCGGTCATGATCTGAGAACGCCCAATCGACGCGGGCGTCTTCCTGCGGCATGGATGCATTGCTCAATTGCACATAGGTCGCATTGTTGACTTCCCCGGAAAGGTTGGGCAACGGCCACACCGATGACTGCAGAAAGCCCGATGTCGGCCCGGCAATCGGCTCGATATCCGCGGCCGGAACGGTGTCGTAGGTTCCGGGCAACAGTTACCGCCGAACTGGCCGTGCACGGCGCCGGGTTCGGCAGTCCATTGGCCAGGGCGCTCAAGTAACACGCCATGGGGTTGGTAATCGGACCGGCGCCGCTCACGTCGAAGCCCGACAGATCGCCGCTGCGGGCCGCCTGCGTGGGCACGCTCGCGATGCCAGAGGCTCCCTCAGCGATTTTGAGCCACTGCAAATCTGCGGCGAAGAATAGCTTGTTCTTGATAATCGGGCCGTCCACTTCTCCGCCAAACTGGTTGGAATGGAAGGGAGGATTGATTTTGCTGAAGTAGTCCGGTGCAGTTGAATACGGTATTGCGGTTGTATTCAAAGACCTGACCGTGAAACCTGTTGGTTCCGCTCTTGGTCGTGATGTTGGATACCATGCCGCCGAAGGTGCCGTATTCCGCGGTGGGATCGCTGGTTTCCAGCTTCATTTCGGAGATCATGTCGAATGGAATCTGGAGTCCCATATATGCGTTCATCAATTCCACGTCGCTCACGCCATCCACCAGGTAGAGATTTCCCTCGAAAGGAAAGCCGTTTGCGGATGTGTAGTCGCCGCCGCCGCCACCGCCTGGCGCCGTCGACGCAGCCCCGGACGCATCTTCGGGATTGCCGGCGCCCCATGCTGCAGGCGTGGTTCCGGGAGCAAGCTGCATGACCAGGGCTGCGAGTCTCCCGTTGACGGGTAGGTTGCTGATTTGTGTCTGGTCGATCGTCTCGCCGAGGTCGGAGGTTGTGGTCTCAACCAATGGCGTCATGCCCGTCACCGTCACTTCAGCGGTCACCGCTCCAGGCGTCAGCATAATGTCGACGCGGGTTGTTTGTTCCACCTGGACAGTGTTGTTTGTCGAAACCAGCTTCTTGAACCCCTTGGCTTCCACGGTGACGCTGAACTGGCCTGGGTTGAGGTTCGGAAATGTATAGAAGCCCTGCTGGCTGGAGGTGGTTTTGCTCGTGACGTTTGTGTCCTGATTGGTGAGCGTTACGATGGCGTCCGGAACCACGGCCCCGGAGGAATCCTGAACCGTACCGAGCAAGGTTCCGGTCACCGCCTGCGCCGGCGCGAACTTCGCGCCCAGCGAAAGAAGAATCAGCAAGCATGTTACTGCAAATCTGACTGTCGATCGCTTTTGCATAATGCCTCCAAAGCGTTCCTGGTGTGCTCGGCGCGCTGTTTTTGCGCTGCCAATGTTAGCGTTTCCAAGGGATCATCGTGATTGTTTTTTCCCTTCGCCACACGACCACTGTGTTGTATATGTCACAGGGTGCTCCGCGAACACCGCCGCCATCCTGAAGCAGGACGCGCTCCTTTTACCAGTAACGGCGGGGTTACGGGGCGGTGTAACGTGGAGTTCAACACGCAGCGATCTTTGTTTTCAGGGAGTTCGTACCTGGATGTTAATGGGCCCGTAACGTCGAATCACCCCTCTCACCATCTGGCTCCGAGGGTTTCCCAGACAACGATGACTTGCCCGCCGGCGGCACGGCTGCACTTGACACTTGGCTCAGGGGCGCTCAGCATTGATGCGTATCTGTCGTAGAATCCTTGCGGTATGTAGGGTTGGGTCGCCGAAGCGATCAGTTGAATAACTGGGTGTGTCGGGAAAACTGGCATAAGTGGATCGTGTACGAGGCAGTGTGTCGCCGGAGGGATAACGAGTGAACGCGCGCGCTGATACCACGGTGGGGGCCCTTCCCCGAAATCAATGCCAACAGCAGGTCCAGAAAGTCCTGCAATCTTCCAGTTTTCACAACGCATCGATGCTGCAGCAACTGCTGCGCTACCTCGCACAAAAGACAGTCGATCCCAGCGCCGAGACGCTGAAAGAATACACAATAGGCGTGGAGGCGTTAGGCCGACCCCGGGATTTCGATCCGAAGGTGGACCCTATTGTCCGCGTTCAGATTCATCGCCTTCGGCAAAAGCTGAAAGAGTATTACGACTCAGACGGGCTTCACGATGCCATCGTGATTGAGATTCCGAAGGGCCAATACCTACCCTTCTTCGAAAGCTCTGGCAGCGTTGAGTCCATCGCAGTTGGGAAGGCCATCTCCGCAAGCGATGCAGTTTTATCGAATAATCAGCCCGTGCAAATCGTTCCCGATCCCGTCGATCCGAAAGTGCGCCGATCGGGCTGGCCAGTCTCGCGTAGTGAACTCATTGCGGTAGCAGCGGTCATCGCCGCCTTCATCGTCGGTCTATGGATCGGAAGCAGATGGGCTCCACTGAGTCTTGGCAAAATGAGCGCATCCGGTGCGAGATTGGATCCGGCAAAGTCTTCAGATCCGGTGATAGCCTTTTGGGCGAGGTACATCGGTAACGACCCAACTCCGGTCATTGCGTATCCGGATGCCGTATTCCTTCTCGATAACTACAACGATTTGTTTCGCATCAAGCATGGCGCGACGGATTACCGTGGGGCTCCGGTCGATCCACACCTGGCCGAGCAATTCGCCTCGAATCCGGCATTGGTTGCGCGAGCCGGCCAGCTTTATTACGAGAATTCGTACCTGGGCTTTGGCGAACTCAAGGCCGTCGGCATGCTGTCGAATCTCTTTGGCCAGATGGGATATAAGCCAATCGTCAAGCCCAGCCGCGAACTTACCGTCGACGATCTGACGCAGCATAACGTGATTATGCTTGGCTCATCCTCGCAAAACATTGCGGTCGCCCATTTCAGCAACCTGGGCGATTTCAGTTTCAAGGATTTCGACTCGCGCCTGGAGCAATGGCGAGGCATCATCGTAAATGCCCATCCCCTCCCCAACACAGCGTCGACCTACCAAACAGAACGCGATCCGAACACGCAGGTTTTGAAGGCGGATTACAGCCTGATTACGATTCAGCCGGGGATTGTGTCCGGGCGGTATATCGCAGATTTTGGCGGTCTCGACACGACCGGCACAGAAGGCGCGATTCTCTATGCCACCTCAAGGTCGGGGGTCGATGAATTGACCAAGGCAATCCAATTCCAGGGAACCACAGGAGACAGGCGGCCATTCCCTGCTTTTCAAGCGTTGTTGAAGGTGCGGCTCGAAACAGGCTACCACGTCCTCGGCGTCACTTTGGAAGCAGTTCACATGCTTCCGCCAACGGGGCCTGAAACACGAGAAGTGGGCAATGCGAAGGCATCGCAGCGATGACGAGTAAAGTCCGTGGTTTATCCCAGACCATTTTGTGTGGCAAGAACGTTCCTCGCCAGGTGGATGTACATGTCATCGACCGTCTGCGGCACTGATCCCTATGGCCTGAGAAAACCGGCCCTCGGCCGTCTCGACCTCAGGTGAGGCTGAGACGACAGCGAACCCGAGCAAGTCTCGGTAGAAGGCAAGTGCCCTGGACACATCGAAAACGCCGATCAGCGGCGTCAATCCCAGCGGCGAGAAGCTCATCTGCTACGACATTATCGGGGCATCCAAGACGCTCAACGCGCGATAGACATGCTTGGTAGTAAACATGTAGGAACTGACGAGCAGCGTGGGAGCGCCTGCCCGCTTCATCCCTCTGCCTCAGCTTTGGTGGGTAGGGTGAAACAGAAAATTGCGCCGCGCGGGGAGTTGTTAGCTGCCCACAAGCTGCCACCATGCGATTCGATAATAGAGCGGCTGATGCGGAGTCCCATGCCGGTCCCATAGGGCTTGGTAGTAAAGAAGGCATTGAATATCTGCTCCGCTTGCTGCGGGGGGAGCCCCACGCCGGTATCGCTCACCGACACCATAACTTGCTCGTTTTTCGCAGGCTGCGAGTTGATGATTAGCTCGCGCGTCGTGTCCACATCCTTCATCGCGTCCATGCCATTGAGCAGGAGGTTCATCAGGACCTGCTGCAATTGCACGCGATCTCCCATAACTTGTGGAAGAGCCGAATCCAGTTCCGTCCGGACGGAAATGGAGTATCGCGCTGCTTCGCTCCGCAGCAGGACGATCATCTCTCGAACTACTTCGTTGACATCGACCAACTCCCGTTGCGGACTAACCTTCTTGAAAAGCAGACCGATCCGGCTGATGATATCAGTCGCACGGGTTACGTCTTTAGCCATTCTTAACGCAGCCTCGCGCGCCTTTTCCAGATCGGGTTGATCGCGCGTAAGCCATAGCAAGCAGGTATTGGCGTCGACGACGGCGGCGGTAATCGGTTGATTCACTTCGTGCGCCAGGGAAGCGGTCAGCTCGCCCATCGTGGTCACGCGGCTGACATGTGCGAGATCCACCTGCGCCTGACGAAGCGCTTCTTCGGCCAGCTTGCGCTCGGTAATGTCCGTCGAACTTCCCACGAATTGCGCCAAATCCCCGGATGAGTTCAAAACAGGATGGCCAACGGTGTGGATGTGTTTGACAGATCCGTCTGGAAGAACGATTCGGAATACCACTTCGTAATCCGACTTTTCAGCAATTGCTCGATCGAATGCCCCTTGCCACTTGGCTCGATCTTCCGGATGAGTGCGCTGCAGATGCTCTTCAAAAGCCGGCCGGCCATTTTTGGGATCGAAGCTATAAATGCGATACCATTCCTCGGACAGATGCAAGGCGTCTCTTCCCGCCACCCGCCAGGCCCAACTCCCTGTGTGCGTGAGCCTTTGCGCTTCCGCCAGGTACGCTTCGCTTCGCTGCAGCCTCTCTTCCTGCAATTCCAAGATCTGAGCAGCGAATCGCCTATCCATCCAGGATGTGAGTAGAGCCAGCCCGAGCACCATAAAGGTGACGGCAGTAATTCCGGCGGTGCCGAGCGTGGAGATGCTTACGGCGTGAGACAGGTCCACAGGCATGCCTGAGGGCGTGAAACTTACGGCAGCCATGCCCGTGTAATGCATTACGGGGATCGCAGCGCCCATCACGACGGCTCCGGCTAACTTTTCCCGGCCGATCCCCGTTTTCTCATCTCGGAAGTGAAAGGTAATCCATAACGCGGCGAGAGAAATAGAAATCGCTAGCAGGACGGACAGGACTACGAGAAAGGAATTGAAGTGGCACATAGCCGGTAAACGCATGGCGGCCATGCCGATGTAATGCATACTCGCAATTCCGGCACCCATCAGGACGCTTCCGGCGGCCGCTCGTGACGCACCCATTGTCTGTCGGCTCACCACGTACAACGCAACGGCCGACGCGAGAATGGCCGCAAACAGTGACAGCAGAACGGTCGGCCAATGGTAGGCCACGGGAATCGGCAGGACGAAAGCCAGCATCCCAATGTAGTGCATGGACCATATGCCAGTTCCCATCGCACTGGCCCCTCCCAACAGCCAAACCGCGCGAGTCCAACCATGCGCGGCCGTTAGGCGACCTGCGAGATCCAGAGCAGCGTACGAGGCAAACATGGCGATCAAAACCGAAAGCGCCACGAGCGCGTAGTTGTACGAGCCAATCAAGTTCACGGCAGCCATTTGACTCCATGCGCTTGCCACGCGGAACCGTCGTGCCGCGCTTCAATTAAGTATTAACCGCCTCCGTCAACCGAAAAGCGTCCATTGAAGAACTGTTTCAGGCCCAAAGCAATCTTCTTGGAAGTCCCCAGGGTGTCAGGCGGTTTAGCTGCGCGAGTCGCGATCAGGACGGCCCAACGGACCCGCTATGGGAAAGGGCGGAGGTTTCCGGGAGCCTTGTTGCGTCGCTCCGTCCGGAGCGACTCCTGCAGCCTAACTCGCCCGTTTGCCCGCGCTCCTACAACAAAACATCAGGCTAGCTAGACCTGCTGGCAGGATAAGCGGGACACAATAGTTTTCGCTTCGCAACCCGAATTCCACGGCACTCTTCTCTGCGAGGAAAGAGTAGCATAAACCGAGATCAGCAAACTCAGAACCGCATACCTCTGGGCAGGGCGAAGTTTTCGCAGTTCTGATTAGCCCGATATTTCTGGTCGTTCTTGGTCATCGCGATGTAGCGTCGCGCCGTCTGCACAAAGGCCCTGAATTCCTGCACCGGATATTTTCGTCGCGCTGCCCGATACTAGCTACAGGGGAAGGTCCACTCCGGACCATCGAAAAGGAACTACCCCTCTATGACCAACACTTTTTCTATCGCCCAGCTTCAGTCAGACTGGTTCAGGTTCTCAGATCTCGAGCGCGCCGGCGCCGTTCTGGAAATCAACCATGCGATTTTGAACTTGTTGGAGCAAAATGGAATCATTGTGTCCCCATTTAATCCGGAATTTCGCTTTATACTCTAGACCGGCTCGAGAAGACGAGCCGAGGAGATTGCTCCAGCGGCATGCGAGTCGTCGCAATTCGACTTTCAAAAGCGGATTACTGCTCCACTCCAGTTCCTTCCCGGCGGCTATATCGGTGTCCTGAATGCAAACTCCGCAACCGGCTGGCAGCGGCAAATGGCCCAAGGGTTCCTCTCCCTGCGAACTGCGCGTAATCTGGTGCAGTTAGCTAATCCCGGGGATCACCACTCAAGAGCAGGCCTTCATGGCTTCAAACCTTCAATCCGATGAGATAACGCGCTTGCTTCTGGAAATGCGCCTAGGCAACGCAGAGGCGGCGAATGACCTGATTCCGCTCGTCTACGACCGGTTGCGCCGGATGGCGCGCGCACACCTTCGCAACGAGCGGGGGGACCATACCCTGCAACCCACTGCGCTGGTCAACGACGCTCTGATGCGTCTGATCGGGACAGAGTGCCTGGAATGGCAGAGCCGTGCTCAGTTCTTTGCTGTTTGTTCGACGATAATGCGGCGCATCCTCATTGACCACGCTCGCGCGCATGGGGCGGCAAAAAGGGGAGGAGACCTTCACAAGGTCTCGCTGGACGATGGGCTCATGTACGAGTGGCGCCAGGCCGAATCGCTGCTGGGCTTGAACGAGGCCCTGGATCGGCTGGAGAGGCTTGATCCACGTTTGAGCAAAGTGATCGAGATGAAGTTTTTCGCGGGGATGACTGAAGTTGAAATCGCCGAAGTGTTTAAACTCTCTGTGAGGACCGTGAAGCGAGACTGGCAATTTGCCCGGGACTGGCTCTATCGGGAGATGACCCGGGATTGAATAGTCTTGATCGACGGGCGGTTCGCTGGTTCTGGACGCTTTCTAACACGCGACGCAGCGTGGGCGTGTGTATTCGTTCCGGTTTCTTCCCGCGCCGTACTTTTCGTAATCATTTTCGAATTTGACGCGACCCTGCGCGATTGTCGAGTCGCTAAACTCACCCGAAGATGACGCGCGAATCCAGGCATTAATCCGCCTGAATGGAGGACCGGTTCAGCCGGGATGCCTCCGCTTGGATCTCGCTGCACTCCACAACGGCAAGCCCCCCAACCAGGCTCACTTCGACCGCCGGGGCTGTGCGATATATCGCGATGAGTCCTTCGGAACGAGCCTTCTGGATAAGCGCTTCGTAAACACGTACGCTTGCCGATTGTGGACTGACGGATATGACATCTCTCAGGCGTTCCAAGATTTCGGCTATCGTTCGCCGTCCATCGCACAGCTCGACCACCTTTGCGATGTAATTTGATACCTCATAGCCCGGATGCTGCTCAGTGTCGGCCTGAGAAACAACATAGAAGTGCAGACTCGGGCGCGCTTTATAAGCTCTGCAATCTCGAACGGAATCAATGGCCGCTTCTAAATTGCCCCGTAATTCAACCACGCGGCTCTTATGTGTTCGCATGGCAATGTCTCCCAGAACCATCGGCTCGCCGACTCCCGGTTCTATCGCCTCAAATACTCTGCACTCGGACGGAGATTCCGTAGCGTCCAGGCGTTCGTAAAAATCGATGAAGATCTTCACCTTCCGGCCTTTCCCTAAGCGATGACCTCGCAGGAATGCGATGAAGTCATTTTGAAACTCCGAAGTCCGGTAGTAGTGACGCAAATCAGGCCCGACGACTGCTGGAAAAACGGACTTGCGGTGATCGGTCCACGCGACAAACAGATCGAGGAAACCGGTGGAAACTTGGTCAACCGCAGCGAGCAGCCATCGAAAGCGGAGCGTTGCCATCTGCAGGAATTCGCGTAGTTCCACAAGGAGGTTGCGATCGAGTGCGGGCGTAGGCAGAAGATAGAAGTTTGGAAAGATATCAGGGAATCTCTCGATGAGTTCAATATCCTCAGGATGCTGATACCTCCCTTGGAGCGAAACATCGGAACATAGCGGTTCGAGTGTCATCTCGCCCTTGTACTTCAAATGCACGGGCGTGTTGGCTAAGGGCGCTAGCAGATTGAGCTGAGGCCTGGATCTGAAAGTTCTCGCCGAGTGCATGAAGAATTGCACCGTTTCGTTCAGATCATCCCATTGTTCTTCCGGGAAACCGGTAATCAGCGATATCGTCGACTGGATTCCGGCGCGCTCGACAATGTCGATGATCTCGTGAGCGCGCTTGGGATCAAGATGCTTATCGATAATCTTCTGCATGCGGCTCGAGCCGGTTTCGACGCCGAAAAAAATGTCCCTGCATCCTGCGGCGGCCATCAATTCGATCAGTTCCTGGTCCACACAATCCGTGCGCGCGCTGCATGCCCATGTGTAGCCTTTACCCGAGTCGATCATGTGATGGCAAAATGTCCGCACACGCTTTGCATCGACGGTGAACATGTCGTGGAAAAGATCAAAATCGGAGATACCAAACTCCGAGTCAATGACAGACATGTCTTCAATAACCCGCTGCGGTGAGCGTAGGCGGAACCTGCGCCGGAAAAAGTCATTGGTGGAACAGAAGGTACACGCGAACGGGCATCCGCGGCCCAACTCGAGTGCAGCTGTTCGTGCGCCGCGCAGCTCTCCGGTAAGGTGATAGGCAGGGAGAGGAAGAGCATCCAAATCTGTGATGATAGGGGCATCTCCGTTGCGCTGGACGCCCAAAATGGATCGGAACACAAGACCAGGAACTCTTTCGAATCTGCGCTGGTGTGATAACTCATCTACGAAGATCGGCAAGCTTTCTTCCGCCTCGCCTCGCAGAACGAAATCTACAAAGCGAAAGACTTTCAGCGTAACTTCCGCCACGACAGAAGCTTGCGGCCCGCCGATCAGTATTGTCGAGTCTGGGTGGATCTCTTTGACGCGCCTGGCAATGCGCAACGTGAGTGGGTAAGCGCTGCATATCGACCCAAAACCATACACATCGGCATCAACGGCCCCAATTTGGCGCGCGGCGAACTCAGCGAATTCCAAGATCTGAGCTTCTCCCTCGGCATCAGCGAATCGAAAGAACGCTCGGTTCGGATCGTAGATAGTAGTTACGCAACCGAGCTTTTCCGTTATAGCCGCGAGGCCAAGTATCCCAAGCTGGGGCGAGCAGGTTTCGCTCCGAATGAGATCGCTGTTGAACTCAACGGGATCGATAAACTCGCCACTGGTAGGGGCATAGATCAGGCAAATCCGCAAAAGACCTCCCAGAGAGTTCGAGCCAGGAACAACTCGCTTACTCGAGACCGGCCTTGGAAACGGGACCCTCTAAGAAGGAAGGAATCAATCAGAAACGACGCCCCCTGCTTACGGAGAGGGTCTACAAATAAGGCAAACTCCGACCGCGCTCTACCACCTGCCCATCTTCTCAAGAGAGAATGGGACAGGCAAAACAGCGATGCGGTGGCTTCTGGACCGTTGCCTCTCGGGGGAAATCGGCGAGGGAGACAGAACCTTCTTAGCCAAAACCCAATTCAACCGATTCCTGGTCCACCACGGGGAATCACGTTCGCTAAGATGGGCGTTGATGGAGAGTGTTTGTGCGCAGCGCGGAGACGCCTGAACAATCCGGGCGTGATCGCGGCTTGCACATCTTCCAGGGTATAGTCGTACTCGAGTCTGATGGTAATCGGTTTCTTGACTGCCTTCTTAACTGCCTTTTTGGCCGCTTTCTTGGTTGGCATGATCCCCCCCTTTCAAGCGTCATGGTACCTGACAAACAACCGGATACAAACAGGAATTTATCTGAATTGCGAAAAGAGCGATGTTTTATCCAATTTGCCCAGCCATATCGTTCCGCCCGTCTCCAGCACGTTTAGGTAGAGAGAATCACCTGTCCCAGAAAGGTTCAGACCATTGGCGTTGATTGCCCCTGGAGTGAACTTCTGATCGTGAAAATGTTGCACCGGGAATGCCTTGCCTATGGCACGGCCGAGGATTGAATCGAAGTGTTGGCCCCAGACACACCAGTGACCATCTTTTTCCGAAAGATAATAGATGGTCTTGCCATCGCCGGACCACCGTGGCTTTCTGCTGAAGTCCGATGCTCCCGTAATCTCAACCCAGTGGTTATCGGGAGCGTTCGCGCCTTGCGAAAAGCGGACAGCGAATACCTGTCCGTTGGACTCGGGCCTCAAAACTGTAAAAAGGATGAATCTGCTTTCCGGCGACCACACCGCATCTTGAACAGTACTGCCCGGGACGCTAAGAATCGTGCGCGGTTTACCCCCGGCGACGTCCTGAACCCTAACCTCTGTTGATGCTGAGTTACCATAAAGAACTGCTTTCGCGTCACCTATCCATCCGGTCGGATTTCTGCAATCACTGCAGAGTTTTTCATGTGTTCCGCCCAAAGTTGCAACCCAAATGCCGGGCACCCCTTTCTCTGAAGCCTCGTATGCGACTGTCGTTCCGGAATCGTCAATAATTGGCGCGTATTTGGACGATTCCGCAAAATGGAGAGAGCGTTCCATTCCCGTACTGATGTCTTCTACCCGGATTTCCCGGTCATTCGAATAGCCGCGGGCAAAGATCAACCATCGCCCGTTGTGCGAGACGCTTGGACTCATGTCGAATTCCGGATCATTCGTGATCTTGGTAGCTTTCGCTTGTTCAGGGCTTCCCGCATAATCGATTCGCCATACATGGACCGCAGGATTCCATTGGCCGATCGCAAGGGAATTCCCCACCAGGGAAGATGAAATAATGAAGTCGCGATTGTCTCCTGAGATCAGCTGCTTCGCGACACCGTGGACCTTAGCCTTCACAGCATTTACTTCAATTTCCCACAAGCCTAGCGAGGAGTTGTGCACCGCACTGAAAACAACTGCGTCTCCTTGCCAGCCCCCGAAATAAATGCTTGGCCTTAGTCCTTGCGATATGAGAACCTCGGTTGCGCCAGTTGCTCGCGGCGTTTGCCCGTCCGTGCTGGTAACCCACCAATCCTTACAGGCAGGAAATGGGCGCTTAGTATCCGCGCAACCCGCAAAAAGGATATGGCGCCCATCGGAGTTCCAGACTGGCGTCCTTGCGTCCGCCATTCCTGATGCGAGCTGAATCGATCTCTCCGTATTCAAGTCGAAAAGGAAAAGCTTACCAGTCGGATGCAACCCGTATTCGTCTCCCGTCCAGTAGAGAATAAAACGGCCGCCAGGGGAGAATGCGGGTTCGCGTCCACCTGGAACCAGTAATCTTTCTCCCCGGCCATCTTCGTCGACAAGATAGATTCCTGGTGGATTACGAGACGACTCGAATGCGACGAGATGTCCGTCAGGGGAAACAGTTGGGTTCTCGTCTATAGCGGCGTCTGCAGTAATGCGCTTGGGTGCGCCGTCTGGAAGCCGCTGTAGCCACACGTCGAGGTTTCCCGGTTCCGCGCGATCCGAAACATACGCGATGGTCTTGCCATCGCTGGAAAGCTTGGGGTCTTCGGAAAAGTTCGTCGCAGGCGTCAGCAACTTCAATCCAGTTAGCGAGGGCAGTCTATTCACATTGCTGTTGACCATCAGGCCTGTCACTGTGAGAAGCAACGCAGCTGCTGCGCCCGTGACCCAGCGAAGAATGAGTCTGCGCCGGCGACTTGGATCGAGTGCGGCGAGAAGATCGTCGAGCGAGCCGAACCGGTTTTCGGGCTTGATCTCGAGACAGCGGCGGATCGCGGATTCCCAGCGTGCGTCGATTTTCTTGCCTTCGGGCAGGCTCACAGGAGCAGAAGAACCATCATGGCGCACCGCGCGAACCGGGCGTTCGCCGGTGAGCATTTCGGATAGAACGACGCCGAGCGAGTATTGATCTCCCACCGGATCGACGACCCCATCGAACCACTGTTCCGGAGCCACGTACGCTGGAGTGCCCTGTCCTGCCAGCACACGTTCGGTGGCATCGGCGGCGGTTACCTGGCTCGCCAATCCGAAGTCCGTAATCACTGCCTGCACGCCGTTCTCCGGGCTCTGGACCAGCATCACGTTGCCACTCTTGAAATCCCGGTGGACGATCCCGTGCTCATGGGCCGCGGCAAGACCCGCAACCATCTGCTTGACGAGCACTAGTGCTTCCCTGCTAAGGAACGGGCCTTTCTCACGGATCCGTTCCAGGAGAGTTGGCCCCTTGAGCAATTGCATTGTCAAGAACCAGATCCGATCACCGGGAGCGAAGTCATGGTTGAACAGATCATAGACTCGGCAGATATTCGGATGTGTTACCTGGCGGGCCTGCCTGACCTCTCGCTTGAACCGCTCGATGACGGAAGGCTCGGATGCGATCTCCGGCCGAATAGTCTTTAGAGCCAGGACTTCCTGAAGCTCTAAATCCCAAGCTTCGTAAACAGTTCCCATTCCGCCGGAATTCAGAAGGCGCAGAATGTGGAAGCGACCAGCGAGAACTGTCCCACTGCTTAGATCCCTTCCGGCGCTCTCGGACGGAACATCGTCCAACGGAATGGCGGCAGGTTCGTGCAGGAAGCTACCGGCCTTCTCATGGGCTGCCAGCAGGCCCTGCAACTCCGACTCGATCTCTCTTTCGCCTCGGCAAAGCCTTTGCAGCAGTGCCGGCCGCTCCGTCTCGGGCGCATCCATCAACTCGGCATAGATGTCCCTCGCTCTGGCCCACTTCTCTTTCGAAAGAGGTTGACGGAAACCTGACAAGGGGCGGCCTCCGCGGCTTGCAGGCAACAATTGCCTTGTGAGTAACATAGCATGCGCAGAAAGCGTGCCAATGTACAAGGCTGCAATGCGACATTGGATTGAGCTGATACCTGGAACAAGCGCTGGCTCTCCTGTTCGGAGCTGTGCCTCGCGGCTCCGGACTGACTCTTTAATCCTCCTGGATGCGGTCGCCAGCCTTACGAAGTCTCTCGATACAATTGCGAAACATCCAACCCAGAACCTGCCAGTAACCAGAGGCAGCGCGCGCAAGTGCCGGAGACATCCAGTTGAAGGCCAACATTCCTTCCAACTTCGCCGTGGGCGACCCATCCATGCCTGCAGGTGAATACACCATCTCTTCCGTAAGGGCGGTGGTCGTGGTCGCCGCCTTGGACCATCCGGGGAACAGGAGATAGGTATCTCTGAAGTGTGGGGCAGACGTAGGGACGGAAATATCGAAAAAGTATTTGAATGGTGTCCTGAATTTCAAGAGCATTCCGCTTTAGAGAGTGAAGGCGGTCGATTAACGACGCTTCCCCGAGAGGAGACACTCACATGAATCGGATTTCAGCAATTGGTCTGCTCACCATCGCTTCGTTGGCAACGTGTACCGGTGCCATCGCTCAACAGCTCAAAGCGAATATCCCCTTCGACTTCACCGTCGGAAATACCTGGATGCCGGCCGGTGAATACACCATCTCATCGCCACTCCATCAGGTCGTGCAAGTTCGAAGCGTCGACCTCTCTAAAATCGCAACAATCGTGGGTTCTCAGGGCTACAACGAGTCTAGTTCAGGAAATAAGCTGGTGTTTGACAAGTGCGGCGATCAGTACTTCCTCCGTCACGTTCTGAGCCCCTCTATCGCTTCGTTGAATCTTGATGTCCAGCAAGGGAAGGCTGAGAAGAAGGCACGCTCTCGCTCTCTTGAGGCAAAGGTTCACAACGGAGAAGAAACCATGGTTGCAGCGAAGTGATGTCCCGACCGAGTGGCCGTGCTTCCGGGGAAAACTCACCTCTGGAGCATGGTCACTTTTGTCTTTCCCAGACTCCCTCGCACGTCTTGGCCACACATCTTCACCATCTCGAAAGCACGCAACACTCGCTTTCTCAATGTCAACGTCTATGCATGATTCCTGGATGTCACTATGACGACCCTCGCGCACATGGCGGCCAATTTCAGAAGGTTCAAGAGATTTCCGGGCTGGATTTCTCTCATCGAGAGACCGATTTCCACCGGCAAGAGAGGATCATACGCCAATATATCTGGCGTTCTCTCCAGAAGGCTGCCACGAAATGGAGCGCCATGCGACTTACAGTCACCGGGACCGATGTTCCGACTGCGGCCACGTCGTGGCCATCTCATATAACTCGTGTGGCAATCGGCATTGCACAAAATGCCAGGCAACGCCCGCCTGCGCTGGCTCGCTGCGCGGGAAGGGAAGCTCCTGTCGACAAGATATGTGCACGCGTATTGACATTACCGCGTGAACTGGCGCCGTTGACCCTGCAGAACAAGAAGGTCATCTTCAAACTTTTGTTTCATGCAAGTGCCGAGACACTGCTCGAACTCGCCCATGAGAGGCGCGCTTCGCGAGAAAGTTCCAAGCAGCATGCGCGAAGGAAGCTACAAGAACGAGGAGGAACGCTCTGATTATCAGCTCCCAGAGACACGAAATCGCCAATTCGAACTACGACGCGTTCGTCGCGGAGATCGTCAACCGCTCCCTGCACAGCGTTCAATTCGACGCCAACTACACCTGGTCCCACGCACTCGACTACTCGCAAAATGCCAATACTGCGAGCGCGGCCGTCAACAACTGGTTTAATCCGTACGGCGGCTACCGTGCCAATTACGGCGATTCAAGCTACAACGTTCCCAATCGCTTTGTGGCCTATGCCTTGTACAACGCCCCCAATTTGCAGTCGAGCAATCCTCTGAAGTGGGTCGCCAACGATTGGAGCATCGACGACAGCTTCCAGATGCAGAACGGCCTGCCTTATACGGTTGGTGTAAGCGGCTTCTTCAACGCCGGCGTTCTCAGCGATTGGAACGGCGCCTCCGGGGCGAGCTTCATCCCGATGATTGGGCCTAACACCGAACGTTATCCGCGGCACATCGTCGACGACGCGCGCGTTCAGAAGCAGTTCACGTTCCATGAGTCCCGGCCTTACCAACTGCAATTCATCGCCAACGTCTTCAACATTGCCAACCATCAGAACATCGACGGCTTGGGTACCACAGCCTATAAGCTGTCGACTTCGGGTTCGTTGAACGAGGCAGTCTACCAAGGACAGGGCACGTCGAACCCCTCCAACAACACCTACCAGATTCCGACCAGCTCGAATAATAGCGGCTTCCTCTACACGCCGCGCGAAATCGAGATCAGTGCTCGTTTCGTTTTCTAGACCGGTTTCGCAGTAGATCTAGCCGTCGCCGCTGGTTGTCAAAGGTGGCGTTTTCTCGAAGAAAACGCCACTCGGCGGTTCCGGCTTTCGGACGCGGCAACTGCGGAACCCGTCTAAAGCGGCAATTCGAAGGGCGCGGCGGCTTCGGCCGCAGCGTTTTTTCAGGTGCGCCCGGCAGGCGCACGCGCATGGAAGTGTGAGTCCTCGTGCAGCCAAGCTGGCTACAAATCCAGTCGGTGAGAGTCCGGTCCGTGGAAATTGTCGAGTTGCCACGGGAGTCACCCCGCGAGTACCTAGCTCTATATTGTCTGCTCACCGGGTCTGTGCAATCTTCTCGTCCAATCTCAGCCTCGCAGACCAGACTTTTGGCCATTGATCTTATCCACGCGGCAGGAAACAGACGGCACGGGCAGCGGGAAACAGTTCAGCCGCCCGCGCTCGGGACCGACCTTGACTTCGGTAGCAATTAGCCCATCGAGCAGCGGATCCCGCTGTGCCTTCAGTGACGCTGCGAACAGGACTATGCGTTTTTACCGATCGAGGCGATGCAGCGGAGGCCAGTGATGCTCGGTAGAAAACAGTAGGCGCTGCCGCGCGTGACGACGAATTGGGCGAAGGCGCTGACCTTGACCGAGCTCGTTGGTGACGTCGGAAGGGTAAAGTCGCTGGAGGATGGACCGTTGGCTCCGACGATGGGGTCAAGGCCGGAAATCATTCCACCAACGAAGTTATCCAAACTCAGCCACTGTGACATGAGGAATTGAAACTGATTAGCGAAGTCGGCATTGATAAAGTAGCCGATGAGTCCCCGTTCGATTCCGTCGTTCGGCTGCTGAGGATTAAACGGCGGACCGTAGGGAACATTGCGGCGCATGATGCGCGCCTGCTGGGTGAAAAATCCGGCGACGGTTTCGTCCCGCGGATTGCCGCGGCGGATATGCGCGCCGATGGGACAAGCGACGCCCTTGGGATCGGGTTCGGCCTGACCGGGCGCGGCAGATTTGTACAGAAACATATTCAGGCGATCGGACGGGATCGGGCACGTTCCTTGCGGGGACAGGGCGAGCGGCACGCCACTGCGCCAGCGGCCCATGAGTTTAGCAGCGAGTTGGTCCGGCGTGAGGCCAATCTTGGGCGCGACCGTCGCCAGATATTCTTCAAAGCTCGCGACCTCCTGCTCGAGGATTCGAAAGGCTCCGAAGCTACCATTGCGCCCAAGGCTGGTATTGGCAATGCCGGGCGAGTATTGATTGCCGAAGCTATTCTCAAATCCCAAAAGGAAGTCCCCTGCCGGTGAACTTCCGTCTTTATTGACTCCCAGATCAGGATACGGTCGCGTGGGACGGGGTCCGCCGGCCAGGAACGGTTGCGAAAGACCGTCCCGATAGCCGAAATGGACATACCCATCAGGAAGAGCCTTGCCATCATGGCGGTGAGTCAGACGGAATGCTTTCGAGATGACCGCGAGCAGTTCAGAAGTGCGCCATTCCATCTCATGCGCGGTTCTCGCGAAGAGAGAGAAAATGGCGTGGACCTCGGAAGCAACACCCATCCTGCCTTCCCAATTCTCAGGAGCGCTGGCGCCCACGTCGAAGATTTTGCTGGCGCAGCCGATCGCTCCACTGGCGAACTCAGGCGCGAATCCCGCGATAAGAGCTGAAGGAACCCCCAGAGCAGAGAGTCCTTCGTAAGTGAAGGATAAGTTCAGCGTATAGTCCGGCTTGACGTGCCATTCGGCGGCGGTCGTGACCGCCAGACGAGCCGGATTTCCCGTCGCAGGAACTGCCGGGACTAAGCTGCCGACGACGGCTCTTGCGGCGTCTGTCTCCGCCACCGCAACAATAAAGTGCCTCACGTGGACGAACGAGCCGTAGCCACGCAGAATGATCCCTTGGATATCTTCGAGTTCGAGCGTTGTCACGGCCACACCCCGGCGCTTACTGAGGCGGGTTGCATCCGTTGCTCAATATCTGCACAACGGTGCAATCGGGATAAGCCGAGTAAAGACCCGTCGGCAGGTTGTACTGGCTCACGAAGGCCTGGAACTCGGCGACATGCTGTTGCACGGGAAGCGGAGGCGCCGGGTCAACGCAGGAGAGAAGCAAGTTAAACACATCTCCGACGATGTTCGTGAACGCCTGAATATACGCGTTAAAGTCTCCGTCGTAGGTCGTTATAACAAATAGATACTGAGTGCCCGGTATCATCAGAAATCGGGCAAAATGGACCGTGCCTACTTGTGAAAGGGCGGCATTAATCTTGGCCTGGTTCTGTTCGAGATAGTCGAGTATGGATTGATTTTTTCCAGGTTGAATGTTGAGCATTAGATTGAGAGGACTTTGAACGGGCAGAGAAGCGGGGGACGACGACATATGAAGTCTCTCCTTCGGCTCAAATTGTGGCGGAGATAATTTAACCACAGATTGGTAAGCCGCGCCGATCATTTGCATTGATTTAAATTCGCCGTGTTTTCGGTCGATTGCGGACAGCCGTCACTCGGGCATAATCGCCAAGAAACAAAGCCACATCTATTGTGCGGCAGCTCTTTCGCCAGCGCGACTGCTTCTTTTTAAACTCCCGCAAACGCCATTCGCCGCAAGGCGTTGACGCTCGACAAATCTCCGAGTCTCGAAGTGAGCCGCGGATTAGCAATGTGAAGTCGGCATCGCGACTGAAATCTGATAACCAAGCCGTCGATTTAGGATGGCCGGCGCCATGCGCAAATAGAGCACAATGAATGCGTTGGTCTGAAATCGTGAGTTGAGACGGACCGGACGCCTTCGCCGTGGCCTCACTCCCAGTTCTTCACCTTTGGCCACAGCGCCTGGAGATTTTCCCGGAGGCCTCTGCAGATGAAAACCGGCCCACGCTCATACGGCTCCAAATACGGATTTGCATCCTGTGTAAATTCCACTACCGAGTCGAAGTTGGTTTCGAGCGTGCTGCGGCTTTCGCCAAACACGATCATCACGCTACCCGTATACGTGCGCGGTCCCCAGAAGAAGTAGTTCTGGTGACCGCTGATGGCCTCCGGCACATCCGGCCGGTACACGTTCACCGCGCTCGCGTCGCCATAGTTTTCCGTGTAGATCACGGCCTGTGCACGCTCCGCCTGCGGCAGCGAGTACCAGGCAGCGGCCAGCAAGTCCGCCTTCTGACGCCAATCCAGCATGTCGGCGAAGTACTGCGGCAGCGGCGCGGTCGCGCCATTCTCCATTTTCGGAGGCTGCAGATGCAGCCGCTGCTGATATGCAAGAATTTTTGCCGGTGGCAGTACCGGGAGAATGATTGGCAACACTCTCGCGATGAGAAGCACGTTCATCGCCACGTAAACGGGCGTGAGCCCGCGCCGCAACCAGGCCTTGCGGAAGAGAAGATCCCAGGCGGCCGCCCCCGCGGCAAAATAGAGCGGATAAATCGCGGCAAGGTAATAGTCCTTGGCGTGCAGAATCATCATCAGGGGCAGATACAGCAGATAGGTCACGCCCAGGAAGCGGAACGCCTGAGCCGCCCGGCTGAAGAGCAGCCACAGAATGCCTCCCACCCACAACGGCGCCATCAGAGGACCGAAGACGATCATCTGGTCCAGCACAAACGCGAGGGGGCCCACACGAACGTTCTTGCCGTTAATCTGATCGTTGTGCAGCAGCTCAAGCGTTGCCCAGTGGTGGTGCATCTCCCACAGCAGATTGGGCAGAATCAGCACGACCAGGAGCGCAAGGCCGATCGGGAACCATTTCGAAGCCAGTAACTTTCTCTGGCTGGTCATCAACAGCGCCGCCAGCAGACAGGTGAGGAAGAAAACCTCGTTCCACTTGTTTTCGAGGCCCAGGCCAGCCGTCGCGCCCAGCAGCACCCACCACGACGCCACTGTACGGCCACTGCGAATGCCGCGACCGGCCAGCCGTGCCAGCTCGATTGTCGCCAGCGCCACCGTCATCCAGAAGACCGGCTCGAAGGTGCTCGTCGAAAAGGTCGCATCGATACCCATCACCATGGGCGCCAGCAGAATCCCCGTCATTGCCAGCGCTTGCGCCCAGCGCGAAGCGCCCATCCGCCATGCCAGCAGCCCCGTCATCGCAACTTCCGCGGCACCCGCCAGCGAGGCAAAGGTCCGGAACACGGCCAGCGATTGCAAGCCAAACAGCAACTCCGAAATGCGCGCGACCAAAGGAATGACGGGCGGCTGATCCACATACCCCCAGGCCAGATGTCGGCCGCACACGACGAAATACAACTCGTCACGAAAAATGCCGTACCCTGCATGTTGGATCGTTATCTGGCCCAGCGTTGACAGAACATACTTCAGCAGGCCAAACCCAACCGCCAGCCACAGTGCACCCTTCACCGATACCGCGGTAAATTCCTGCGGCTCGGCAATTCTCGTCTCAATCGTCACCCCGGTCGTGCCTCCATCGCTGCGTACAAATTCTTCGCCAAACCCTACGCATAGCTTATCCCCGGTGTTCCGCGATCATGCATCCCTGAACCCGAAAGAGCGAATTGGACGTTGATTGGTGCCAGTTCGCCAATGCACGCATCGAGCCAGATTAATACCGGAAAGTGTGCCGGTGTCTTGGGATCCTGGGACTCAGTCTGGGATCGAAGAAATGAATGCGACGTCTTATAACCTCGATCGTTTCCGGAGGTTGCGAAATGGCCGGGCCACCCTTCGAGCGAGGAAACGGAATCAAAAAGTCGACCAGAACTGATCGCAGAGAACTACGCTGCCGACATTGATTTGGGTATCTGTGGCAGCATAGAGACAAGCTTCTTCAGATGAGACGAAAGCAGCTTGCAGGCATCCAAACGAACATGACTTCCCCAGATGTTCCTATGATCGAGTCGCTCGGCGCACCCGACTCCCAACTTCATCCCATCCGTTTTGGTTTCGAGAACACATACGCTCGGCTGCCACAGCGCTTCTCTGCGCCACTGGCCCCCACACCGGTTGCGGCCCCGCATCTCGTCAAGTTGAATGTGGAACTCGCTCGCAGCCTGGGCATCGATCCCGATGCGTTGATGAGTACGCAAGGCGTGGAGATTCTGGCTGGTAATCGATTGGCCGAGGGATCCGAGCCGATCGCGCTCGCCTATGCCGGTCACCAGTTTGGTCATTTTGTCCCTCAACTCGGCGATGGTCGAGCCATTCTGTTGGGCGAGGTGATGGGACGTGATGGCGTCCGCTACGACATCCAGCTCAAAGGCTCGGGACCGACGCCCTTCTCACGCCGCGGTGACGGCAGAGCCGCTCTTGGTCCCGTTTTGCGTGAGTACATCGTGAGTGAAGCAATGGCAGCGCTTGGAGTACCCACCACGCGAGCGCTAGCCGCTGTGATTACAGGAGAACGTGTGCTCCGCGAAATAGCTTTACCCGGAGCAGTATTCACGAGGATAGCGGCAAGTCACCTCCGCGTCGGCACCTTCGAGTACTTTGCCGCGCGGCGTGACACCGAAGGCACACGCATTCTTGCCGACTATGCGATATTCCGCCACTACCCCGAGGCCGCGCATGCGAAGCGGCCATATCGGACTCTCCTGGAAGCTGTGATCACCCGCCAGGCAAGGCTAATCGCACGATGGATGCTCATCGGCTTCATCCATGGCGTGATGAATACCGACAACACTTCCATCTCGGGGGAGACGATCGATTATGGCCCCTGCGCTTTCATGGAAGCATATAATTCCGCCACGGTGTTCAGTTCCATCGATGCCAACGGACGGTACGCGTACGGCAATCAGCCCCGAATCGCGCTTTGGAACTTGACGCGGCTGGCCGAAGCGCTGCTCCCGGTATTGCAGCAGGAGGAAGGCAACGACGAGGCTGCCCTTGCATCGGCAAATGAAGCACTCGCAACGTTCTCTCATACATTTGAGAACTTTCAACTCGCGGGCTTTCGCCGCAAGCTCGGTCTTCTTTCTGAGCGCGAAGGCGACCTGGCGTTGGTTCAGGATTTACTTGACCGCATGGCCACCAACCGCGCCGACTTTACCTTGACCTTCCGCAAACTATGCAACGCCGCAGCGAGCCTTGAAAGTGATAAGGAAGTGCGCTCACTTTTCACCGATTCTGAGGCGTATGACTTGTGGGCTATTGGATGGCGCCAACGACTAAAAGAAGAATCCGTTTCGGGGGTAGACCGCGCCGAATCGATGCGCAAGGTAAACCCCGCATTTATTCCTAGAAACCATCTGGTCGAGGCCGCAATCAATGCCGCGGTCGAGCGTGAGGACTTTCAGCCATTTGAAGAATTGTTGGACGTAACGTCACGGCCATACGACGACCAGCCGGGCCAAGAACGCTACTCCGCACCAGCGAGTCCTGAGGAGAGCGTCACTCAAACTTTCTGCGGGACGTAAGCAAGCTGATCTCACGGGTTCTCTGCAGGATTTCCGCCTCGAAAGCTCGGCAAGCGAGGGAGCATCATGGCGAAGCGACCGTCACATGGCGAGGCACAAAGCTCATTTGTAAAGTACTCCGTTGAGCCGCGGCGTGGACGATCGCTTAGTCTTCGTAAAAATGGTGCCCGGGATCGAATTGCGAGCATTGAAGAAAACGAATGCGCGCAATGAAGTTGGAGTAGCCCCTTTTCTTAAACTCGGAGGATTCATGAAGAAGTCGGTCAAGATCGGTCTGGCTGCAGCCATAGCACTACCAATACTCGCAGCAGCGGCCATTCGCCTCTTCGTGGACGCCAACACTTTTCGTCCTATGATCGAGAGCCGGCTTACCGCAGCCCTTTCCCGCAAGGTCACCCTCGGCGCTCTGAGCCTCTCCGTCATGACCGGAAGCCTGGTGGCGAACGATCTCGCCATAGCCGAAGACCCGAAGTTCGGCCAGACTCCATTCTTCACCGCTAAACGATTGCGCATTGGCGTTCAGATGAAGCCGCTCATCTTCAACCGTCAGCTGATTGTGCGGAGTTTTGAGGTCGATGCTCCCCAAATCCATCTGATCCGCGCCGAGGATGGCACTTGGAACTTCTCCACCCTGAGCCACGGCGCGGCTCCTCAGAACACCACTCAGACGGCCACTTTACCCGATCTCCCCGTCGGCCTCATCACCATCAAAGACGGAAACGCCACGATAGAAAAGCTGCCCTCGCAGAGAAATCCCCAGGTCTACGACCATCTCGACGTCAAGTTGGAGCACTTCTCCCTGGCCAAGGCCTTTCCCTTCACGGTTAGCGCCTCGCTGCCCGGCGACGGCAAGGTGGCGGTCTCCGGAACCGTCGGACCTATCAATCCGCAAGACGCCGCCGCCACCACCTTCGACGCCCAACTCACCATCAAGCACCTGGACCCCGTCGTCGCCGGGTACGTCGACCCCGCGGCCGGAATCTCCATGATCGCCGGCCTCGACGCCCACATCGTCTCAGACGGCATGAATGTCACCAGCGACGGCAAAGTCCACGCCGAGCACCTCATCCTCCTCAAAGGCGGCAAGGCCGCCCCGCATCCTGTCGATATCAACTATCAGGTTGGCCACTCCCTCAAAGGCAACAGTGGCCAAGTCTCCGATCTCGCCCTTCAGACCGGCGCTGTCGCTATTCACATCAAAGGCACCTATCAACTCGCCGCAAACGTACCAGTCTTCGATCTCAAGCTGCTGGCCCAAAGTGTCCCCATCGACGGTCTGCAGGCGCTTATGCCCGCCGTCGGCGTAAGGCTTCCCAACGACGCCGTCCTCAAGGGTGGAACGCTGTCGGCCAACTTCGCCATCAAGGGCTCGGCAAAAGACAACGTCATCGTCGGCTCCTACGAGATCAAAAATACAGAGTTGGTAGGGTACAACCTCGGCTCCAAGATCGTTGGCATCGCCGCCCTGGGTGGCATCAAGACCGGCGATACCACTCGCCATCGAGATCTCCCGCGCCGACATGCGCATAACCAAATCAGGCAGCGAGACCACGAATATCTACTCGGTACTTCCTGCCCTCGGCGAGTCTACCGGCAGCGGCACCGTGTCTCCTTCCGGCGAGCTCAACTTCCACTTGATCTCCAAAGTCACGAGCGCTAAAGGCCTCAATAAAGTCGGCGTAAATATCCTCACAAAGTTGAACAGCACATCTGCTGCCGACAAACCCTCGACTGCCACCGGTATCCCCATTAACATCACCGGCACAGCGGAGAACCCCGTCATCACCGCGGATGTCAACGGCCTGATGAAAGGCAACGCCGCAACTTTACGCAGCAAAGGCGCCGACATCCTCAATAAGACCGGCCTCTCGAAGCTCTTCGGCAAGAAAAAAATAATTCTTGTTCAACCACCCCGACAAAATAATTAGATTAGTCCGGCCTCGCTGATTGTGGCTTGCTCGAGAGAGGCGCCGGAAACCCCGTTCTTCGTGAACTACGTCATCGAGCGTATTGAGCACTACCGCCCGCGATTGTTCCACTTCCGGGATTGTAAGGTCGGCAAGGCGAGCCTTGGCAAACATCGAATGCTGCCACGTGTTCTCGTTGTAGGCTGCCGCCTAGGTTTTTGGGGATTCCGGAGCTAGCCCGTGCTTTCCACACCGCGTGGTTCATAACTGCCCTGCCGCCTTCAGGGCGGCGGCAAACGAGGCGAGCGACATGACGAGCGTCAAAGGCTTGCCGCTCAAAGGCACAGCGCCGTAACTCGCGTACCATCGGGCCGCGCGGCGGCGGCGAGGAGTTGGCCGCCGATACCTTGGCCCTGGCAACGGCGCGGCCCGGCGACGGCGTGGAGTTTTCCACTGTCGCCCGAGCGCGCTCCGCAACGCTCACAGATTTGTGCTAGTTGGCCCACACCTTAGTGCCATGTACCCGCCAGAATGGCGGTGCTCTACTGGCTAAGTACCATTTGCCCCAGATTCTGGTGGGATTTCCTCAACGCTTAGGAGAATACAAAATGAACGATCTGATGCTTAAGATGTATGTTGCTTGCAAGAACCTGATGGCGCGCGAAGAAGGCCAGGACCTGGTTGAGTACGCGCTCGTCGTAGCCCTGATCGCATTTGGTGCGGTTGCAGGCATGAACGCCCTGGCTGGCGGCATTAACACCGCGTTTGACGACGTCAGCACGAAACTGCTTACTGATCTCTAAACGACACATAGCACTGGATGCGGGTTCATCCGAGCCACGGCCTTTACAGGGTCGTGGCTTTTCTGTTTGCAGCCACACCCGGCCACCATCACGGACCACACCCCAGCCCTTTCACGGGCGGGGGTCCTCCCTTCACCGGCTGCGCCGCATCGACAAGGAGTCTTCGTATTCTCCATTGAACTGCAGGTTGACCTACCGGGTTGGTTCCTAACTGCCACGCGGGCACGAACAGGTGCGCGAGTCGGTCAGTGCTGAACACCAGCCAGGGACGATCAACATCGAGTTTCCCGGTCGAGCGCTGGTCAGCATCGAAGGCCAAGTGGATCCGAACGTTGTTCGTGCCGTGGTGGAGAGTTTGCGGGGATGATTCCAGCCAACACGCGGATTTGGATCGTAGCTGGGGTGACCGATATGCGGCGCGGCTTTAGCAGCCTTAGCGGGCTGGTGCAGACAGTGCTTGACCAGAACCCGCTCGGTGGACACGTCTACGTGGTCAGGGGACGCAGAGGTGATCTCATAAAACTTTTGTGGCACGATGGCGACGGGATTTGTCTTCTCCAGAAGCGATTGGACCGTGGACGCTTTGTATGGCCGCAAGCTACGAGTGGAACCGTTTCACTGACCAGAGCACAGCTGTCGATGCTGTGCGAAGGGATAGATTGGCGGCAACCGGCACGTACCTTCACACCTCCCATGGCGGTCTGAGGTTAGTCGCGAGTTATCCACTCAGTTACCACCTATTTCACGTTTCGCAAAAAGTGTAAAGGCGCCAAGCGTTCCCTTATTATCCAGGGTTGCTGGAGCGGACGTCGGCAAAAAACCGGAACTTTACGGCATGCCCGTTTCAGGGGACATATTTTCTTGAGGGACGCAAAATCCAGCTAAGTCTGCAACTTCGATTGACCATCGATCGATTCAGTTGACAGCACCGGAGAGTCAGTTGCCGTCCTCGCGTCAAGTCAGTTCATCTCGGACCGGCCGAACGCAGTGGTCACGCTTATCCCGAGACTTGTTGTAGATTTTACGGCCTCAATTTGCAAGCGCGTGGGCACGGAAATCCGGGGCGGGTCACAGGTCGGAATTTCCAACCTCGTGCGGCTGAGTTTTCCGGGGCGGGTCAGAATCGAGAAACTTCAGCTATAACTGGCTGAAAAAATCGGGGCAGGTCAGTGTCACCAAATGTGCCGAAGAACCCAGCCCACATGGCCAAAAAACACGCGCGTCGCCGGCATCTATAAGTTTCCTGATTTGTGCCGATAAGCCTCTCAAGGGAGTGCAAGATGAGCCCTCGGCGACAGAAGTTGATCTTGATTTCCGCAATTCTCACCTTTCACCTAACCACTTTCGGAGCGCAGCAATCAAAACAGGCCCTTGCGGGGCACGTTCGCCCCGCGGTCGCAGAGGGATTAGCGAAGCCGGTTGGGCAAATGCCATCGACCGGGCGCATGAACCTTTCGATTGTTCTGCCGCTCAGAAACCAGGATCAGCTTCGATCCCTGCTGGCCAGGTTGTACGATCGCTCCGACCCCATGTACCGGAAGTTTCTTTCGGTCGCGGAGTTCACTGATCAGTTCGGCCCCACGGACGAGGACTACGATGCCGTCGTCCAATTTGCCAGGGCGAAAGGCATGATCGTCACCGGCAGACCGGCCAATCGCCTCATCGTACCGGTGTCGGCGAGTGTCGATCAGGTCCAGAAAGCCTTCCATGTGGCCATGAGGGTCTACCAGCATCCGACCGAGAACCGGACGTTCTTTTCTCCGGACCGGGAGCCCGAGATTCCGCAGGGAATAGCGATTGCACATATCGCAGGATTGAATAATTTTTCATTGCCACATCCGATGCACGTCAAGCCTGCCGGGTCCGAAGCGTCCGTGACCCAGGCCCAGGGCTCCGGTCCCGGCGGGTCGTATCTCGGCGCCGATATGAGGGCGGCTTATTATGGCGGGACTGAGTTGACCGGCAGCGGGCAGGTCGTCGGGTTGCTGCAGTTTGATGGCTACGATCCGCAAGATGTCGACATGACCTTCGCAAACACCGGCCAGACCAATGCAGTGCCGATCAAGAACGTTCTGCTCGATGGAGCCACCGGCGCTCAGTGTCAGTTCATAACTTTTCCGTGCGAGGATGCTGAACAGGTCCTCGATATCGTGCAGGCCGCGGAGATGGCTCCGGGACTCTCAGAGGTCCGCGTGTATATTGGCAGTCTCGACGCCGACATTCTCAACGCGATGGCTTCGGAAAATGCAGCCAGGCAATTGAGCGTCTCCTGGACGTGGACGCCGGACGATCCGGTTACCGATGACGTCTTCTTCGAGGAGTTCGCGGCTCAAGGACAAAGCATCTTCATTGCCTCGGGGGATGATGGTGCTTTCTCCCCAAACGTTTCGGACTACTTCTACCCGGCCGAGGACGAGTTCGTGACCGCCGTAGGCGGAACCAGTCTGGTCACCAACGGCGGACTGGGTCCGTGGGTATCAGAGACAGCATGGAGTTACAGCGGCGGCGGCATCAGTCCTGACGGTCTTCCCATACCTGGCTGGCAGGCCGGTGTGGCCAACTCCGCGAACGAGGGATCCACAACGTTGCGCAACATTCCTGACGTGGCGATGGAGGCGGATTTTGATAATTACGGCTGCAACATCGGCACATGCCAGGGTGGATGGGGCGGAACAAGTTTCGCAGCTCCGCGCTGGGCCGGGTTTGCGGCTCTGATCAATCAGCAGGCGGCCCAATCCGGCGCAGGTCCGATCGGGTTCCTCAACCCTGTTCTTTACAGCATCGGCAAGAGCGCGCTCTACTCGACCACGTTCCACGACATCACGTCGGGTAAAAACGACAACCGGAGTGCCTCACCGGCGCCTGAGCAGATCTTTTCGGCCGTAACGGGCTACGACCTTGTGACCGGTTGGGGCAGCCCCGCCGGCCAGAGTCTGATCGACGCCCTCGCTCCGAAGGCGCTATCCGGATTCGGCCTATCCTCATCGGTCGCCCAGCTGACCATCGCGCCCGGCAATTCGGGCTCGGCGACGATCACCATCAAGCCCAATTCAGGTTTCAGCGGATCAGTGAACCTTGCCGCCACAGGACTCCCGGACGGGGTTGTGCCTACCTGGAGCACAAATCCGGCAACCGAATCGAGCCAGATGACGCTCGAAGTTTCGGATTCGGCAGTTCGCGGATCCTATCTTGTGACGGTGACCGGCGCCTCCGGTACCCAGACGGCAACGACAACAATGGCCCTCCTTGTCGATGCCTCCGGATTTTCGATACTGCCTTCAAGCACCCGACTGGACGTGCGTCCGGGTCTCGAGGCAGGGACCAAAATCCAGGTGACTCGCTACTCGGGATTCACGTCCCCGGTCACTCTGGCAATTACCTCTCCGCTTCCCCCTGGTGTTACCGCAGAATGGAGCGGAAATCCGGCTCAGAACGACGCCCTGCTCACATTGTCGGCAAGCAGTTCGGCGCCGCTCGCGACGACCATCCTGACGATTACGGCAACCGCGGGAAGCGTAACAGCGACGACCACAGTATCGGTGGGCGTTGGTCGCCCAGGTTTTTGGCTCAATCTCGCTCCTCCTCCAACCGCACTTACTCCGGGAGGACAAGTCACTTCGACGGTCACCATGTTGCCGATCGGGGATTTCAGCGAGACGGCCAATCTGTCGGCTGACCTGTTACCCGCCGGAATCACGGCGACGTTTTCCCCAGCCAGCATCGCACCGGGGCAATCGAGCGTTATGACTCTCGCGGCCGCCAGTAACGCGGCGCTCGGGACCTATGTGAGCGTAGCGATCGCATCAGCCGCCGATTCGGGCGGCTCCGATAGCTTCGAGTACTCCGTCACCGCCACTCCGGTTCCTTCCTTCGAGTTTGTGACTTCCCCGGCAGAGGTGACGATTCAGCAAAACCAGTCCACGGTGGTCAGCGTGTCAACAACGGCTCTCAACGGCTTCAGCGGAACCATCAAAATGTTCGGCATACCCCAGTTGCCCCAGGGGATGACGTACGCATTCAACCCGACTACCTTCGGCGCCGGGGGCTCCACTCAACTTACGCTCACGGCAGGTCCGGATACCCTGCCAGGCAATTACTTGATGGGGATTGGCGGCGCGAGCGGCGCGCTTGGCACCGGCGTAACTCTCTTCGTCACGGTTATCCCGGCGTCGAGTCTGAGCCTGGGGCTTTCGCCCTCAAGCTTGCAGTTGCCTCAGGGGCAGTCGGCGACCATGACGGCCACGTTGACCTCGGCCGGCGGCGCGGTCGGAAATCCGAGCTTCGCCGTGGTATCAGATCTACCTCAAGGTCTGAGCGCGGACTTCAATGCCGGACAGAGTTCCGGTACCGGGGTGCTGACACTCACCGCATCGGGTTCGGTCCCCACTGGAACCTACACCCTGAATATCGCGGCCACCTCCGGGTCGGAAACCGCGGAAGTTCCGATGACCGTCACCATTACCAGAGGCGTAACCAGTTTTTCGATCGCCGCGACAGCGGTGACGGTGAAACCAGGCAATTCGGCCCAATCGGCCATCACGCTCGCCTCAACGAACGGCTACAGCGGTACGGTCGCGCTCTCCTGTTCAGTAACTTCGAGCCCACAGGGATCTCAGGATCCTCCGACCTGCACTGCCGGCTCCAGCGCAACGATGGGATCAAACACGAGCAACGTCTCAACCACGGTGACGGTATCGACCACCGCGGCCGCTACAAGCTCACTCACGCGGCCCGCAGGACAGCGCGGAAGCAGCCCGTGGGGCGCCGCGGGCGGCGGTTTGGCGCTGGCAGGGTTGATTGGGCTTTTCGCACCCAGGCCGAGAAAGAAGTTTCGCTCGATGGTGACATTCGTACTCCTCTCGGCTGCCATGGGCGGGTTGTTCCTGTCCGGGTGCGGCGGAGCTGGCGGCAGCGGTTCGGGTATAGTGAGCACTCCTCCCCCGGCCGGTAACCCGGGAACAACGGCCGGCACATACACCGTCACGGTTACGGCCAAGGGCAACGACGCCCAGAACACTACAGCCAGTGCGACGTTCACCTTGACGGTCCAGTAACAAACACTACCAAGCAGTTCGTGTGAACCGCATGACGGCCCTGTAGTGCCAGGGCTTTTTTGTACCAGTTCGAATGAGAGAGACTGCACAAAAAAGGAGCGAAGATGGCGGAGGGCAAGAAGCATACGCAGCAGGGCCGGTCGAATATACAGCTCGCTTGACTACGCGCAAGCTCGCGGATGCCGTCGGTTGATCTCGATCAACCGGGAATACTTCTGTACACTTCCGGAACGACGGCTCACCCAAAGGGAGTGACGCATACCCACCGCACCCTGCTGTGCACGGCCGAGATTATGGCGCGCGACGTAATGGATTCGAGCGACGTGGTGGCGCCGATGACTCAGTTGATGCACGCCGCCGGACTCAACGTCTGCCTGATGCCGTCTATCTACGTGGGCGCCTCGATGGCATTGCTGCCGGGATTCTGTCCAAAGGCCGTTCTGGATGCCATCGAACGATTCCGCTGCACCTTCCTATTCGGCCTCCCCACGCTGATGCAGTTTGTAGTGGAAGAGCAGGCGCTCAAGCCGCGGCAGGTTGGGTCTTTGCGATGCCAAGTTCATTTTGCGCAGCAGCGACTGGTAGCAAGGGTCCGCGAATAGCTCGGCACGCCGCGCAGTCAGAACGGGAATCGCGAGAGGTTCGCGCTCCTCAACGGCCTGATCAAAGAAATGATAGGCGCCATCCATATCGCCGCACGCCTCGCTGGCACACGCTCGCGGCAGGAAAGGAACGTATTGCCTGGCAGACAGCTCTTCCAGTTCGGAGCGGATCCGCTGCGCGTCGGCGTATCGCCCCTGGCACGCGCGAGCCAACGCCAGAACGCCTAAAAGATACACGCTGCCCGGAACGGCTTCCAGACTCTTTTCGAGCGTAGTTGCGGCTTCATCATGCAAGCCTTGGCTGAGGAAGACAAGGCTCCCGGAAAAGCTGCTGACAGGGTGCGCGGGGAACATCTGCAGCGTTGTGCGTGCGCGCTCCAGCGCTTCCCCTTTTCTCATGCAATGCAGGACCCAGCATTCCCTGTTTCGGACCACGGAACTCAGGGGGTCAAGGTTGACCGCCCGCTTGACTTCGGCCAGCGCTTCCTCCAATCTTCCTGTTGGCGCCAGCAACCAGAAGCTCCGAGCCGAGCGCACTCTGGGGCACGCCGGATCGAGTTCCATTGCTTGCGCAAAGTGCTCGTCTGCAGCCTTCCAGTTGTACTCGTAAAAGGCGGAAAAAATCCCCCGCGCCAGGTGGGCATCGGAAGCGCTGGGATCTAATTGCAAGGCTCGCGCGAGCGAGGCAAGGGCCGCGGGGACGATCTCGCGAGGGCGCGCCGAAAGATAAATCGCCTGATAGTAAACTCGCTCAGCCATTCCGGCGTGTGGAAGAGCATAGCCTGGATCCAGCCGGATGGCGCGCTGGTAACACTCGAGAGCGCGTCCAATCCCCGTCGGGGTCACTTGGTGCATGTAGTAGCAGCCCTCCAGGTACGCCTGATAGGCTTCGGGATTGGCTGGCTGCCTGGCGCTTGCCGGGGGTTTGACCGGCCGCCCCAGCTTGGTTTCCAACGCTTCCGCGATAGCGTGCGATATCTCGTCCTGGATCGCAAAGATATCGGTCATCTCCCGGGCATAGCTGCCCGACCAGACGTGGCTGCCATCGGAGGCAGCGATCAACTGCGCGGCAACGCGGACACGGTTGCGCTCCTTGCGCACGCTTCCTTCGAGTACGTTGGCCACGCCCAGCGCCTCGGCTATGCGGCGGATGTCCTTACTCTGCCCCTTGAATGCAAACGCAGAGGTGCGTGCGATCACCCTGAGGTCGGGGATCCTAGTCAACGCATTGATGATTTCTTCCGCCAACCCGTCACTGAAATATTCGTACTCTTTGGACGAACTCATGTCAGAGAATGGCAGCACGGCGATCGACGCGACGCGTTCGGACCCGTCTACCGGCGCTCCCTCTAACGCACCACCCCATTTCGGCATTCGGGAGGCACTGTCCTTGACGGCCGCGATGAACCGGTACCCACGTCGCTGCTGGGTCTCGATAAAGGATGGATTTCTTGCGTCATCGCCGAGTGCGCTGCGAACATCCAGGATGTGACTCTTTAGTACGTCGGGTTGAACGAATGTATCGGGCCAAAGCGCTTCCAGGAGTTCGTTATGCGTAACCAGGCGCCCAGCGCGCTTCACCATGTAGCAAAGAAAAATCGAGAAAGCTTTGGGTGTAAGCGTTACTCTTTCATTCCCGCGCCATAGACGCTGGCCTTCATCATCCAGCAGGAATGGCGGGAACTCCTTCATGAGACACCTGAGGGTTTTCAGTGTAGCAAAGGTAGCAAAGGTTCCGTTGAACCGCTAAAAGAGACGATCGAGCGCCCCCGTCAATCGACAGTTGAACAATAGTCCCGCACGGATTCGACGTGGGGCCAACTAGGACCCAAAACTAGGTGAACTTAAGCGGATTTTTGGGCCTTGTCATGAGCTAATGGCATTGAAATCAATAGAATTTGGCAGTTTGTCAGTTGGCCTCATAATTCAAAGGTCTGTTAGTTCCAGGAATGGCTGAGAGATGAAACCGGGGCGCCGAAAACGAAGGGGCACCTTAAGGCTTTCGTCAACCGCATGTTCAGAAAGGCGAAGCTCTATGGGATGGTCGATCGCGTGGACTATAAGCCCGCATGGGTGGGAACCTTTTCCGTCTTCGCCGATCGCTGGGAAAGGACGGTGTGCCTCGAACACAAGCCGTCGTGCCAGTCGAGCGAGAAGAGCGTGATCAAAGTACACCTGCGCCCGGAGTGGGGCGACGTGCGCATGCGGGAGATGACGACCGAGGTGCTGCAGAGCTGGATACCGGTGCTCAAGCGCAAGGTGGGCCCGAAGACCATTCACAACGTGATCCGGGTGCTGAGCTCGATGTGGACGACCGCCAGGGCCTGGGGGTATGTCGAGCACGACCCCTTCACCGGCCTGGTGTTGCCGCCGATCCCCGGGGGCGGAGTCTACTTCTTTACCGTCGAAGAAGCGCAGCAGATCATTGCTCTGGCGCCGGCCAAGTGGAAGCTGTTTTTCCGCATCCTGGCCGAGACCGGGATCCGCCCCGGGGAACTGGCCGGGCTGACCTCGGCCAACTGCCAGATGCGATCGATCCGGGTCAGCCAATCGGTCTGGGCGCGCAAGGTGCAGGCCCCGAAGTCCAAGGACAGCGTCCGGACCTTCACCATCAGCCATAACCTCGGCCAGGCGATTCAGGACTTTATTGCGACCTCAGAGCCGAACGAGTACGGTCTCTTGTTTGTGACCGACAAGTGGCGGGTGCAGGCTAACCAGGCAGGCCGCAAGATGCGCCTGAACCAGCACAAGGGCGGCCGGCCCCTCTCGATGGATACCTTCCGGCAGCGCATTCTGAATCCCATCCTCGACCAGCTGGGCATCCGCGCCCGCGTCAAGGCCCTCGGCATCCGCTGCGGTAACTATGCCTTTCGTCACCTGAACGCCACCCAGATGGACCAGTGGGGTACTCCGCTCAAGACCCGGCAGAAGCGCCTGGGGCATTCAGACCCGACCGTCACCCTCAAGCACTACACCGAGGCTGCGGACGCCGAGGACCTCAAGGTCGCCGAGCAGTTCGGGGCGCTCTTCTCGCCGACGATCCAGTAGTCAGCGGGCTTCGTAGATGGAGTAGGAAGACTCTTTTGAGCCGACCTTGACCTGGAATCCGTCGCCGTGAGAGCGGATCAGAACGTGGGCGCCCGGCAGTTGATTAGCCAGAGAGACCTTTCGTAAAAGCGCGAGCAGTCCAGATCGAGGAATCAGAGAGACCGGGCGCAGAGTGTAGAGGCTTTCACCCACGCGGACGGTGTACAGGTGAACTTCGGCGTCGGCGCAGGCGGTGGTGGAGTCCGAGTCCGCCTTCAGGTTTCCCTCGTCGACCGTGCCCCGGGTGCTGCCGTCGGTCGAACAGTCGGCACCGACTGAGACGGTTTTAAGACGGACCAGCACGGCATCCTGGTAGGCCTGAGAGAACAGAGAGGCCGGAAGCAGCAGCAGCAATACAGCAAGAGCAGTTCGCATCGGTCACCTTCGCCCATGAGGATAACCACAGCGTCGAGCTCGTGGCAACCTGTTTTCCCCCTCCGCGGGGCAGGGAGACCTGAGCTTTGGCTCAGACTTTTCACGGTTTGGACGCTTATTGGACGGAAAATCGTATTCTAAATTCTCTAAGCTGTTGATTTTATGGTTGCGGGGGCTGGATTTGAACCAGCGACCTTTGGGTTATGAGGGAAGTCATAAACTGATTTTAAGAGACTTAGTGCGGCGCGGATGATCCCGAAGCACCTTTTAGAATCCGTAAGATACAAAACTGCCTTGCGAACTGCGCTCCAGCTTGCGCCCCTGTTTCTTGCCCGCATTAAATCCTGCTGAATATATCTTTTGCAAGGTTCCCGCGACTGGCGAGCGGATCGCCGGCGACAAAGGACATTATCGCGGACTAACCTTCAGCTAAAGCCCAACACCTGCATCGCAGGAAAGTTTCCGTGCGACGTGCGAGCGCAAATCATTAGATTCCCGCTCACTTCGCGCCACTCTTTAGCGTACTTTTCGGTGGGGATTTCCGCTCACTTCGTTGCTGCGGGCAATCCAGACACGCGCGGGCCATCGCCAGCCAGCAGTTCGGGTTTGCGGCCGGAGTTTTCTTCTGGGGCTACTTTCTGTTTGAAATCCCGAGCAATCGCATGCTTCACAAGATGGGCCAGTTCGCTATTCATCGTCAGCGCCGCGAATCCCAGATTGATTCTGTCGATGAAGGTGAGTACAAAAAGCACAAACAATAACGGAAGCAGCCTGATCCTGAGCTTGCGGATCGTCGTCCGCTCAATCAAATTGGTGGTCATGCTGGCATCGCTCGTCGTGATTTCCTTCCCCCAGAAGAGGTCTCTCACCACTTCTTCCCCGAATGTGCCTCGTGCATGTGGCTTTATCGCAGTGCTTCCAAAGTTGTCAAAAGGACTTTTCGAAACCGCCTGACTGGCAGATCCGTATCACCATCGCTCCTCTTGCTGATGAGCTTGCGAGGCGAGACCCTGGCCCGCCGGCCTTCTCGATTCGGAAGCCGTTTCTGATCGGGCTGGCCTATCGCAACCTCGTGATCAGGCGGTATGCGCCAAAGAGATGGAGGAACGCCCGACGCTAGCGCAAAAGCCTCCCACAGAAAACTCAAGTCAATCTTCTCCACAATGTTTACCCCCAAATGAAAGAAGCGGTTCAGAGCACCTTCCGCGCGTCCTGATCTTGCCCGCCGCGATGTCAGCTTACCTCTGGGCTCAGACGGAACAATGGCGCGCATCTGACCAAAATGTTGACAGACAAAATCGGTGAGTCTCAGAATGATTGAGCTGTAATGAATCAGGGCTTCGGACAATTCGAAATCGACCTCGAGGGCAGGCGGCTGCTGAAAGGCGAGAAGGCCATTACGCTGCGAGAGCAGTCGTTTCAGGTGCTCGCTGCTCTCATGGAACGTCCCGGCGAGATCGTCACCCGCGAAGAGTTGCGCAAGCGGCTCTGGTCGTCCGACACGTTTGTAGATTTCGAAGTCGCGCTCAACTCCGCTGTTAGCCGATTGCGCGATGCGCTCGGCGATTCCGCGGGTTTATCCAGCGTCATCGAAACCGTTCCGAAGCGCGGCTGTCGCCTTGTTGCACCGATCCCCAAAAGACCTGCCGTGGCGGTGATGCCCTTCGTGAACCAAACCGGAGAAGCCAAGGATGAATATTTCAGTGATGGATTGACAGACGAATTGATTCGCGGGCTCTCGCGTGTTTAAGGCCTGCGGGTCACTGCGGGCAGCGTTGTATTCCGCTTTAAGGGCCAGCGTTGCGATGCAAGGCAAATCGGCAAGGAACTGGGGGTTGAAGCTGTGCTGGAAGGGGCGGTATGGAGGACAGGAGACCGCATCCGCATCAGCAAGGGGAACGATGCTCGTGGGCTAAGTCATCACGAAGTTGTTGTATTGAATGCTGAATGCTTCCACCGTGCGCGACCCGCTACAGCGGAACCAGAGTCGATGTATCCCGGAGGGAAACCGCCGCGTAGCTTTTTCCTCAGGCCCGGGGTCCCCAGCCACAGGTCTTCGTCGCTGGGGTGGAAGTAAAAGCCCCCGGATTGCAACCAGCAAGAGCACGCTGACTCTGGTTTCGCTGTAGAGCCCTTGAATCCGATAGACCACTTCTTCGCCGCATCTCGCACACCCACAGTCTGGAGCCCACATTGCCGATCCCCTCAATCGTGCAGATGTTCTGACGGATGCACTCAAACGAGCGGGGTGTTGTGATGATGGGCGTCAGCAGGCTCGGTGCGATCTACCGACACAACTGAGTCGCGTGGCTCGCCACTGATAGGTAGTGTGAAACAAAATTTCGCGCCACGCGGAGGATTGTCGGCAGCCCACAAACGCCCCCCGTGCGACTCAACGATGGAGCGGCTGATCCGCAGTCCCATGCCCGTGCCATGAGTCTTGGTCGTAAAGAACGCGTCAAAAATCTTGTCCGCCTGTTGCGGTGGCAGGCCCGCGCCCGTATCTCTGACCAAGATCAGCACCTGACCGTCTTCACTGTGCTGCGACTGTATGGTGAGCTCACGCGTCCCATTCACTTCCTTCATCGCATCGATACTGTTCATCATGAGGTTCATCAGCACCTGTTGCAGTTGCACGCGATCTCCCATCACCTGAGGGAGGTCCGCAGCGAGTTCCGTCCGAACAAATACGGCAAATTGAGTTGCCTCGCTGTGCAGGAGAAGCACCATCTCGCGAATAATTTGGTTTAGATCGACCAACTCCCGTTGCAGAGTACCCTTCTTGAAGAGCAGGCGGACTCGGTTGATGATTTCACTCGCACGCTTTCCGTGTTGCGCGATTCTTGACGCAGCTGCACGCGCCTCCTCCAAATCGGGGAGATCGCGGGACAGCCAACGCAAGCAAGTATTGGCGTCCGTGATAGCTGCCGTAATCGGTTGATTGACTTCATGCGCCAGCGAGGCAGTCAGCTCTCCCATGCTGCTCACCCGGTTGGCGCGTGCGAGATCCTCATGCGCCTGCCGCAGCGCTTGCTCCGCTTGCTTCCGCTCCGTGCTTGCCTTCAACTGAAGTTCAATGATCCGTAGCGCGGTGGCCCAGCCGAAGAAAGCGGCGGTGAACAGGGTAACGAAGCCTGTGACGATTGCTGTGAAGACGATTCGACGTTGGGCGAGCGCAATGTTGGATGTAGCTTGCGTACGCTGTTCCTCCACGTCGCGGGCTACGTCCTTGACGAGCTGAGCGCTGAGAAACTCAAGCCGCTGGATTTGTTTGTCGGTTCGATCCCGTACGGCCGCCCACTCCCCCGAAGCCGCTAACGCACTGATGGCATCCAAATGAGACGGCAGGGTGCTCTCGATTGACTGGATCGTTGGCAGCACTGTTTCGTCTACCCTGACCGCGGGAGGTAAATGACTGAACACTGCATCAGTGCGTTTCGCTTCGTCCAGTACGTCGCTCCTGAGTGCTTCCGACACTGTGACGAGCTGATCCTGGTTCTCGGATCGCGCCGCGATACCGAGCCTTTCGTAAAACGAGAAAAGCTCGCCATGAACGCGCAAGACCTCGATCAGTTCTCGGTCGACTCCCTTCAGGAGTTCAACTTGGGAACGAACCTCGCGCAACTGCCAAAGCAGGACGCCGTCGCAAGCGATCATCATTCCAATAAGCAGGGCAAAGCAGAGCGCCAGGTGGCGGCCAATGTTGAATCGATAAGGGCCGAAGCTGGTGTTCGGCTGCCTTAGCCATCCACTCAATCCAGTCGTGTTTTGGGAACGGGGCATACACTATCCACATTCAAGTAATGGATGCGGTCATGGAGCAGTCGAACCAGCAGCAGGGTAAGATCCGGAAACGATTCCTAAGCGCTTCTCCTTTGAAATGCGGTTCCGTATCGGCGGTCCCGGCTTGAACCCGGTAATCCGCACCAATTCCTGCTCCAAAGCTGCCGCGGCCTCTGGCGCCTTGCTTTGGCCCAGCAAAACAGAGCGCACTGCCTGAATATATGCGCGCGAAACTTCTTCGTATTTTTCTCCTGCAACCGTTGAGGGTCGAGCCACCACGCCGCTCACCTCCAGTTTTCCATTGTCGGCGGAATTTCGTTTGGCTCGCAAGATGGCGGTCGGGTCATATAACTCCGGCCAGGTCTGTGACTCGTAGCCGGCGCGAGCTTCTTCGATTTCGATCTCCCGATGGATGAGAAATCGAATCAGCTGCAGTGCCTCTGCATTGTGCCGTGACGCGCGCGAAAGCCCGAGTGCAAATCCGCCCAAAGTCGCCGCTTGCGCATTCTTTCCCGCCGGAATGCTGGTGATTCCGATCGTGTCTCGATTCGTCGGAATATCACGGACGCTGAGAAGATAAGACCGCGCCCACCCCCGAAAGAAAGCGGATTTTCTCGCGTAGTAAAAGGCGTTTACGGCATCCCATTCCTCGAGAGAAGTCACGCTGGGGGGCGAGATCCAGCCTATCCAATGCGCGGCGCGCTGCCAGCTGCGGATCGCATCGGCATTATTTACGCTGATTGCGCCGTTTGCTTCGATGATGCGTCCCCCGCCTTCAGAGAACTGCCATTCCAGGGCGTTACAGGTCAATCCTTCGCCGGCCGCACCGGGCCATGTAAATCCCCAAAAATCTTTTTGCCCTCTGGCGCGCTCGCCATTCTGGATCCTGACTGCCATTTGCTCGAGTTCGTCCCACGTACGGGGCGGCGCCGTGTACCCATACCTTCGCAGCAAATCCTTTCGGTAGAACAGAACTCCGAGATCGGAATGATAGGGCACGGCAACCAGTTTTCCCTTGACCGTGTAACTGGCGGCGACGTCGGCGTTGATCGACGAGAGTTCTGGCCCCAGAGACGGTTTCAGGTCGATCAATTCGTCGCTCAAAACTCCGGGCCAAATCACATCGACACCGTAGACATCCGGACTGGAGTTTTCCTCCTGGAGCAACTTCCGGATCAGATCTAACTGGTCTAACGCGGTCTCCGGGGTCGGCAGATGCCTGACGCCGATCCCTGTCTCCTGCGTGAAATCTTTCAACCTGTCGTCTGCAACCACAGTATGTTCGGTCAGGTCGTGCGACCACTCCGGGTCCACGAACGTGACCGTCACGGATTGCGTGGAAGCTGCATGCTCTCCATGAAGAACCAGAGACAAGAGGAAAATGCACACCATCCCGGCAGTCTTCGTCGAACGCAGCCGTGGAGCTTTTGAGATGCCGATCGTGAAGATCATTTGATCGCCTGAAAGGTTGCTGCTTGTCATCACAGGTGCCTCCACGATGTCCCCGTGCTCTCAGGTTGTCAATCGGTTTGCTGGAGCAGATTTTAGAACATTGACGTGGAATGTTTGCCTCCATGGCCGCCTGTCAAAATAGCAGGAAGATACCGCGCAGATAGGTCGAGATCACTGAATCAAGAGTGCTCGCGTCTTTCCTGGAAAAAACCAGTGAGTGCGTCCGAGCCAAATCCTGGTTCACACTGGGCGCGGAATCGGCCAGAAATGATGGCTTCTGGCGCAAATAATAGTATGAGTGGAAGATCGCTCTGGAATAGTCTCTCGGCAGCCGCCAAAGCCTATCGGAAGCGTACACCGCTGTGGATGAGGGCGACATACTACGTGCAATTATTTTATCACGCAGATAAAGATTTCCCCTCAGTCAACGTAACCGACAATTCCGCTACACCGGATCACCAAGCTCTGTAGGTGAAGTTCCAATAGCGTTTGTTGCCAGGGTTGCAGCTGGCCTTGTATACCTCGCCTACCCGATCGAGACTGCCTCTATAGGTGACTTTTTCGCAAGACCTTGTCGGGCCTATAATCAGGTGGTTAGAGAGCCCGTGCTGGATCATGCACGAATCTTCCACTCCCGTCGTCTGGCAATTGGGCCAACTACACGGGAAAAATGGGAGTGCGCTGGAGGCTTCCTGTGCTGCGTCTGGTCCACGTGTTCATACATGCTGTCGCCCTCAGGCTGAGACCAGCGGAAAGATCTTGTCAATCGGATACTGGGCTCTGGAAGCTGGGTGTCTAAAGATTGCAGAATGGAAGCGCGATGTCTCGAAAGCCCAACTGACGCTCGCAGTCAACGTAAGCCAAACGGAGTTTCAGCACCCCAGATTCGTTGAGCAGCTGCTCTCTTTTTCGACGCCGAGCGTTCCGGTCGGTTGACCGCTGGCCTTCCTTTACTCGAAATTCTCCCTGCTATGGAGAACGCTGTCGAAGGTCCGAGTTGCTCGCTTTCAGCGAGTCAGTTTCTACATCTTGGTAGCATTGAAGAGGAATAAGGCTCGCTCCACTTCTGTCATGCCCGCAAAATCGAAACCTGGAGGAAACGTGAGCTTCTCGCCGCTGGTATTGACGCCGCTGATCGGCGTTTTCGATATGCCAAGGGCAACATCTCTGGAACTCTTCACAGGTCAGCTTGCTTGCAATTTTGGGCATTGGGCGCTCCTGTTGCGTCGAGTCTAGAGGCTGTGTGAGGAAACTTGAGGCATGATGGACGCAGCAGGATTCATCATGAGTGTGCAGGCATGTTCCCGGCCGCGAGTATTCAAGGTGTTAACCGCCGATGTGGACCATGCTGCGTGAGGGCTTGAGGAAGTTGGGTTCGCCGATGTGGTGGCGGGCTTCCTTATGCTGAATTGAGCGCTCGATGAATGCTCTCATCTCCGCATCGCTGCCTCCACGCTGCATCACTCCGTACAAGTCATGGTCGGACTGTGAGAAGAGGCATGTTCGGAGTTTGCCGTCAGAAGTCAGGCGCACGCGGCTGCAATGGCCGCAGAAAGCCTGTGAGACTGGTGCTATGATTCCGATTTCGCCGACGCCATCGTCGAAGGTGTATCGGATGGCTGTTTCACTGGCGGCATTTGATGGCATCTGTACCAGTGGCCGGAAAGCTTCAAGCCGCGCCTTCACTTCCTTGAGCGGAAGGACCGTGTCTGGCGACCAGCAGCGGTCTTCTCCAAGCGGCATGAATTCGATGAACCGGACAATGACATCTTCCTCGCGGGAAAACTTCGCGAAGGGAACAATTTGATCGTCGTTGAAACCGCGCAATAGCACGCAGTTCACCTTGATTTGGTCGAAGCCAGCCTGCTTAGCGGCACGAACTCCAGCTATGACGCGGTCGAAGCTGCCGGGCACGCGCGTGATGCGAGTGAACGTGTCAGGGTCCACAGCGTCCATGCTCACTGTTACTCGGTTCATGCCCGCATCGCGCAAGGGTTGCGCCAACTCCGCGAGCAGGTGCCCGTTGGTGGTGAGGGCCAGGTCGAGAGGCCGCCCGCTCTCTGTTTCGACAAGCGTCCGCAATCGCCGCAGCCCATGGACTAGCTCCAGCAGCCCCTTGCGCAACAGGGGCTCGCCGCCCGTCAGCCGGACCTTCTCGATTCCCAACTGGACGAAAACACGTACCATGCGCAGATACTCCACGATGGATAGTTCTGAATAGACTGCGCCTTGGCTACCCGTGCGGCAGTAGACGCACCGGTAGTTACAACGGTCGGTGATGGAAACACGGAGGTCGGTGATGGTGCGGCCATGCTTATCGATGAGCCTCCGGCGCGTCAAGGGCGACCTCGTTTCAACAGACGAATGGAATTCAGAATCGACAATGCTTAAGCAATCTCTCCCAGAAGTTGACGAAGGCTGATTTGCGTCTTCCAACTTGGCTCATCAGGGGAATTAGTGAGTCGGATGGCGGTACTTGCCAGTAAGTCATCTCACATACAACCGCCGGCTTCACGCGCACTTTAGCCATTCTTTTCTGTTTGCTGCTTGCTCAGGGCGGCCCCGAAAACATTAAGCAACCCCACTGCCGTCGCCAGACCGCGGCGCGCATCCTTCGAAGCTGCCTGCTTCCCAAGCGCCAGCAACGATGGAGCCTCCTTGCCGGGCTCTGCAATCACTGCGTGCAATGCATCTGCATCGATCAAGGTAAGCAGGTTGCTGAAGATGAGCCCTATCCGGAGCGCTGTTACCATCTCCTTCGAACTGACGACATCCACCACGCGGTTGACGACTGTGTCGCCTGCACTCACGAGTCCATTCAATAATTCAATCAGGCCCCTTTGATGCATCCGCTGCAGCAGATCATATGCGGCCAGCACAGCTTCTGCGTGTTCGATTGGAGCCTGCTCAACCCTGCGAATCAGGTCTCCACGCGAATCGACCGGTGTGAACTCCCTAAAATCAACAGCTACCGTCATAGGATGACCCGCCTCTCTGCGGTTGAATTTGAACGAGCTTTTCCGTGCCCGGCATGTGATAGTCCTTGCGCTTCCACTTGCGTTCTACCTCAACACCGGATTGGGGCGTGGGCTTGCCGGAGAAGCGCGGGTTCAGAGGGTGCAACGGATTCGAGCCCTGTTCCATCAGAAGTCTGATACGTACCGCGGTCTCCTTGAAGGCGGGAGTATTGGTAGCCTCATCCGCATGCGAGCCGGTCAGGACATTGATCGGACCCTCCCGCGACAAATGCGGCAGGTAAACCTGCTTACCGAAGACTCGGTTGCTCACCAGTGCCTTGATCACCAGCGAGCCGTGACGACTGGTCACACGCACCCAGCGTCCCGACTCGATGCCACGTTCTTTCGCCAGTTCTTCAGAGATCTCAAGGTACCTCTCGGGCGTCTCTTCCTGGATACCCGAAATCCGGTACGTCATGTTGCCTTCGTGAAAATGCTCCAGAAGACGGCCATTGTTCAGGAACAGATCGAAATCGCTATCCAATGCCTCCAGAGGCTCGTGGAAAACCAGCGGATATAGTCGCGCCTTGTTATCCGGGAACGGAAAGCCATTGAGATAGAGAACCGGCTGGTCGGTGCCGTCGGGAGCCACAGGCCATTGCAACGTCTTGTAGCCTTCCAGCCTGTCATAGCTAACGCCCTCATAAAGAGGTGTCAAAGAAGCCATCTCCGCCATGATCTCCGACGGATGCTGATAATTCCACTTGGCGCCCATGCGATTGGCAATATCCTGCGTGATCTTCCAGTCGGCGCGACTGTCGCCCAACTCCGGCAGCGCCTGGTAGAGCCTCTGGATCCGCCGCTCCGTGCTGCTGAAAGTGCCTTCTTTTTCCAGCGCCGGGGCACCGGGCAGAACAACGTCGGCGTACCGGCAGGTCTCGCTGAAGAAGATGTCCTGAACCACAAACAAGTCCAGCTTTTCAAAGGCGCCGGCCACATGGTTCGCGTTGGAATCAGCAGAAATCATGTCCTCGCCCGCTAGGTACATTGCCCGCAGTTTTCCTTCGTGGATCGCATCCACCATCTCGTGGTTGTCCATGCCTCGCTCGGGCGGCAATGAAACGCCCCAGCTGGCTTCGAACTTCTGCCGAATCTCCGGATCGGTCACTTTCTGGTATCCGGGGAACACGTCCGGTGCCGCGCCGATGTCGCCTGCTCCCTGCACATTGTTATGGCCGCGCAGCGGATACGCTCCGCCCTCGTCGCGCATGTAATTGCCGGTGATCAGCAGCAGGTTCGAGATAGCCGTCGATCCATCCGAGGCGCGTGTGTGCTGGGTAATTCCCATCGCCCACAGGATCGCTATACTTCTTGCCGCAGCCAACTCCTTGGCGACCCGCTCCAGCGTTTCCAGGGGCACATCGCAGGTCTTGGCCGCATAGTCCATCGTGAACGCCTCGAGGCTCTTGCGATATTCGTCCAGACCATTCACCCACTTGTCCAGAAAATCGAGCTTAGCATGGCCGTTGTCGAGCATGTAACGGCTCATCGCCGAAATCCACACCAGGTCCGTACCGGGACGCGGACGGAAGTGGATATCCGCACGACTCGCCATCTCGTGCTCGCGCGGATCTGCAACAATCAACCGCTGACCGTGCAGTTTGTGCGCCCGCTTGACGCGTGTTGCCAGAACCGGATGACTATCCGCCGTCTGGCTGCCAACGATCAGAACCAGGCCGGACTTTGCGATATTCTCGATCCCGCCCGAGTCGCCGCCGTAACCGACGGTCCGAAACAGGCCCGTCGTAGCAGGCGATTGGCAGTAGCGCGAGCAGTTGTCCACATTGTTCGTCCCCAGCACGGCACGAGCAAACTTCTGCATCAGGTAACCGTCTTCGTTCGTGCACTTAGATGAGACGATTACCGCAAGCGAATCGGGACCATACTGCTGCTTGATTCTGCTCAGCTTCGAGGTCACCAGCGTTAGCGCCTCTTCCCAGCTCGCTTCACGAAAACCATTGCCTTCGCGAATCAGCGGCGTTTGCAGGCGGTCCTTGTGGTTCACATAGTCCCAACCGAACTTGCCCTTCACGCAGGTGGAGATCTGGTTGGCGTCACCGTGCTGCGGCACAATCTTGAGGATCTTGCGGTCCCGAGTCCAGACGTCATAACTGCAGCCCACGCCACAGTACGTGCAGACCGTTTTGGTCTTCTTGATGCGCTCCTCGCGCATTTTCGCCTCGGTCTGCGAGACCTGCATGATCGCTCCATAACCCATCTCGGGCTCAATGGCCTTGACCACATCGATCATCTTGTCGAGGGCGGTCTTAGGCATGCCGCTCATGAAGCCGGCCTCGCCCAACATGGATTTTTCCATCAACGCGTTGCACGGACAGACTGTGATGCAGTGGCCGCAGGAGACACAACTCGATCCGCCAATCTGCATCCCGCCATCCCAAAGCACGCGCGGATGGTCCAATTCCCAACCGATTGAGAGGGTCTCGTTGACCTGCACCGTCTGACATGCCTGAACGCATTGGCCGCAAAGAATGCACTGGCTGGGATCATAGCGATAAAACGGATTGGACATGTCCACTTCATAGGGCTTTGGCTTGAAAGGGTGCTCCTGGTGCTGCACATTCAATGCAAGCGCCGTATTGTGGACTCTGCAGTTTTCGTTGTTGTTGTCGCAGACGGTGCAATAGAGCATGTGATTGCCGAGGATCACATCGAAGGCTTCCGAGCGGGCATCCTTCGCGCGCTTCGACTCGGTTATTACCTTCATGTTTGAACTCACTTTAGTTCCGCAGGAACGCACAAGTTGCCCATCTACCTCGACGATGCAAGTGTCACAGGTCTGAATCGGTCCCATGAGGGGCGAGTGATAGCAGATATGGGGAATTTCTTTGTGCCGGAGGATCGCCTCCACCAGAAGCTCACCTTCGCTTGCAGCAACGGCCGTTCCATCGACGGAGATCTCAACCTCTGACCGCTTACCAGACTGGCCGGCTTTAACGGCGTTTGTGGTTTCAATCACACTCAATGTGTTCCTCATTGAAAGCCTCCGTTAATGTAATGGGATATCTTCATTGTTGGCTTTAAAGATTTGCATCAGGTACCAAATCGAAGGAAACAGTACGAGAAGCCCCGCGGTCGTGGCACCAATCAGTGCCCATAGAACTGGCGGTGCGGCCGCCGCTTCGGAGACAGTCATGTCACCCTGCAGGAAAAAGGGAGACTGCGAGAGTGCCCAGCCCCACAGAATGAGGCCAACCTGGACCATTGCCGCAATCCGGGCTACCTTAAACTTCCTCTTCAACAATGCGACAGATGCCGCGATGGCATAAGACGCCGTCGCGCCCTGCACGATCCAGACAAGCGATGGCTGTAGCAAGCCTGAATAAATTGCGGGAGCACCGGTTCTCGCAGCAAGGAACGTGCCCAGCGCCATAACTGCCACAATGACTCCGGAAACCAGCGCCCTGCGGCGAAAGTCCTCCTGCAACGCAGGTTCCCGCGTTTCTACTGTCAGGTAGACGGCAGCGATAAATACAAACAGCGAGAGTGCAAAGAGACCGACCATCAACGGGAACATCCCAAACCATGGAGACAGAAAGCCGTTCACCGAGACACCGTCTCTTACCAACACGCGCCCCGACGAGATTGCTCCGACCACGACTCCAAGACAAATGGGTGTGACGGTACTGGCGATCGCGAAGATCAGGCCCCAGCGCCTCTGCGTTCGGTAGTTGCCCGTATGGTAGGCGCGAAAGACGAAGGACGAGCCACGCATTACGATGCCGATGATTAAAACGGTTAGCGGAATGTTCAATGCCGTCGTAATCGCGGCGAACGCCGGAGGGAATCCCGCAAAGAGCAGTACGACCACCAGGACCAGCCAGACGTGGTTTGCCTCCCAGACCGGAGTGATTGCATTGGAGATTAACTCCCTTTGCTGCTGCCTGCGCGGCCCACTCGACAGCAGGTCTAACACGCCACCGCCGTAATCCGCGCCGCCGAGAAGAACGTACAAAGTCAGAGAGGCCATGACGATGAGCGCAAGTAACATTTCAGGGGCGCGCATGGAGCACCGCCTTATTCCCGGGAAAGGCGTGAATCTCTGCTTCACTTGGGCTGGAAATCACGTGTCTGCTCATGAGCCATATCACAACCGCCGACAGAATCAGGTAGAGGCCGGTGAACAGAACCATAGGAGTGGTCAGGCCCGGCATCGTCGTCACCGCATCGGAGGTTCTCATGATGTGGTAGATGATCCAAGGTTGACGCCCAACCTCCGTCACCACCCACCCGGATTCCAGCGCCACAAATCCCAGTGGACTGCAGAGCACCAGCAATTTCAGAAAGCGGGGACTCTCGATCGGGGACCGGTGCCTCCAGGCCAGCCACGCGGCAACCAGGCTGACGCAGATCAGCAATGTCCCGACTCCCACCATCGTCTGAAAGGCGATGTGCACCACCACCACATTCGGCCACTCGTCCCGCGGAGTCTTGTCCAATCCCTCTACGGTTGCGTGCGGGGAATGAAAAGCCAGCAGGCTAAGACCATCCGGAATTTCGATCGAATAATTCGTCTGCCTCGTATGCACATCCGGCAGACCGCCGATGCGCAAGGGCGCTCCGCTACGTGTTTCGAAGTCCCCTTCCATGGAAGCCAATTTGGTGGGCAGGTTCCTGGCCGTCATTCTGGCCAGGGCATCCCCGCTCACCGCCTGCGCGACTGCTGCTGCCCCACCCACCAAAAGGGCGATGGCGATCGCGCGCTGGTGGAAACGGTTTGAACGGTCGCGAAGCGCCAGCAACGCATGAACGCCGGCAGTGGCAAAGCCCGCTGCACAATAGGACGCCAGGATCATATGGATTGCCTCTGGCAATCCCGCCGGATTTCTTAGCGCCTGCCACACATTGATGTCAGCGAGCTGCCCATTCACCAGGCGAAAGCCGGTGGGAGTATTCATCCATCCATTCGCCAGGCATACGAACATTGCGGAGGCGATGCCGCTTACCGCAACGATCGCGCCCGCGAGAAGATGAATGCCCGGAGAGACTCTCTTCCACCCATAGAGATAAATCCCGAGGAAGATGGCCTCTGTGAAGAAGGCAAAGCCTTCCAGCGAAAACGGCATCCCGATCGCCGCGCCGGCAAATCCCATAAAACGTGGCCACAACAATCCGAGTTCGAACGACAGAACTGTGCCGGAGACGGCGCCTACTGCAAAAAGAATCGCCGTACCCTTGGCCCATCGTTTCGCCACGCATAGATACGCCCCATCTTGCGTCCGTAACCACAAGCCTTCGGCGATCACCATCATGAGAGGAAGGGCCACTCCGATGGCCGCAAAAATTATGTGAAAAACCAGAGATATTGCCATTTGCGAGCGAGCTGCGAAGATATCACTCATAGATACTTTCCTGTTGTGAGTTGGCCCGAACTGGGATCTCTGCTCTGATTGCCCGGCACCGTCTCCTGGAAGAACAATATGAACGAGATTCGTTACTGACCGATTCGTCTAGCCACCGGCGTTGTTCTCTTGTGGATACCACGCATTGCCCGAATAGGCGTCGTTAACACGATGCGGACCATCAATGCCATGCCACCTGCTATAGACAAAGCAATTCAAGAGCCAAACAACTTCTTTGGCTGGCTTGACTGTTTTCTATGTCTTGAGACCAACTAATGAGTGGGTATGACGAGTGGGTGTGTCGGGTGGCTGCCTCAGTTGTCAGTAATTCGACTAATTTTGCCGACCGGAAAAGTTTCCCGCGTCGTTCGGCGCCGACCTCAAGCCCAAGTTGGCCGCGTTCATGGCCGACTTGCAGGTCCCTTGTGGCGCAACTACGAGTTCTGGAACGGAGATCGATCACGCAAATACCTCACTTACTACATGCCCAGTAACTTATTTGGCAGCAGTTACGGTTCTGCTCGATCTTTCTTATGTTGAATGTCGCGGAGTTCCGGATAGCTGTTCCACCGAGACGTTGATTCGACTCTGATGGTTGGACATCTTCACGCCTCGAGCGGATTCACCGCCTTGAAAGCGCCTGCCGCAACCGCAGCGTCGGCAAAATCAGCTAGCAGGTAAATCCAGAGATTCGGCCATGGCGATAAGCCCATAACTGAAATCCCCACCGCGACCGCTGGATTGAATGCTCCACCGGAAATGTTGCCGACCGAAAATGCTCCGACGAGCACTGTGAAGCCGATCGCCAACCCGTAAAAGGAGTTGCCCGACGTACCTTTCGCAGTAGCTACGTTCAGCACGACGTAAACTAGTGCAAAGGTGAACAGAAACTCCGCCAGAAGGGCCGGGACGGTCGCCGGCTGGAGCGGTGTAACGGGGGATCCTGTCTTCAGGAACTTGACGACTAAGGCAGCCAGCACCGCCCCCACGATCTGAAAGCTCATGTAGGGCAGTACATCTTTGGCCTCGCACTTCCCCCGCAGCCACACGCCAAATGCGACCGCCGGATTAAAGTGCCCTCCGGAAATATGTCCGCCTGCAAAAACCATTACCATATGGGCGGACCCGATTGCCAACGGGGCCAGGGCGCGACCTCGTGGCCAACCACCGTGCATCCGATGGTAAGAACCAGAAAGAAGGTCCCAATCTTCATGAATCAACTTCCTCGACTCTCGACTGAGAATTGTCGGGCTGTGGGCTCAACTTTGCTGGTTCAACTTCGCGGCACGGAAATGCCACACAGGCTGCATGTTGCTCTTCAAGACACCCGGCGCCTCCTATCTCGCTTCCGAGACATCGGGCTCCACCACACTAAGAGTTCGGGAAGGCCGAGTTCTGAATCTGCTCGTAGAAATTGCTCCGCTTGTAGTTACGAATAAAGTGCGAGCAGATGTCTTCATTGCAGGTACCTTCGGTGGTCTGCGGTTTGTAGCCGAAGCCATCCTGGAACGCCTGAGCGATCTGGCGATGGAAGTCCGCGCGCGGGAACTGAGCAACCACCTTGTCGCGCAGCTTCGGGTCGAGTCCCTCATAACCGATGCCCAGCACATCCAGGCCAACTCCGTTGTACAGCAGCTCGACTTCAATCGGCTTGTAGGCCGCGATCCCCGGCGTCGTGTGCAGCGAGATCGCGTCCCATGCCGTCTGGATGCGGGTGTCCGAAACCCCGTGATGCTCCAGGAACTGGCGCACTGCATTGGCGCCGTCCACTTCGAACCGGTCGCCTTCACTGCGGAAGGTTTTCAGCAGACCCAGATCATGAAACGCCGCGCAGACAAACAGTAGTTCCGCATCATAAGGCTGGCTGGTCTGACGGCCCAGCTCATTAGCCCAGAAAAAGACGCGGTGCGAGTGGTTGATGAGCAGCGGTGTGCTGAACTGGTAGAGCAGACCGGTGGCCTCGCGCGTCAGCTTGCTGTCGTGAACCCCGGGCGCAAGCTTCTGGTACTTCCCCTCTGGGGTGGGCACGGGAATGATGTGCTTGGGGAGGCGGATATTGAGGCTGTTGGTAGGCATTAGACTCTCCTTGGAAAATTCGCCTCGTTATTCGTTGGACCGCGTAACAGCTTCGTCCTGAATACGAGGAGCTGCAGGCTGGCTGCTTTAAGACACCGCCCGCTCTTGGCATTCCCGTGTCTTTTGCTTCGCGAATTATCCAGATTTGCCAACAGTTGATTGAGCTGTGACTTTTAATCCGAGACCTTTGGCCACCCGCGCCCCCAGGTCGGAGTCGACCGGGGACCAGTAGCTTTTCACCGCGCGTTCCTGGATGAAGCGCTCCACCCCCTGACTCATGTGCCAGACGATGTTGCCGACCAAATGGTCCCGATCGGTGGGCGACATCACCTGGCGGTAGAGCGTCCCGGGTTGGATGAAGTCGTTGTCGTCCTTGTGCGCCAGGTAGGCCGCGCGCATGATCTCGCCCCCTTCTACAAACCAGCCGGGATCGCGGTAGCGCTGCGAGTCGGCTTTTGGGCCGCCGTAACTGTTCGGCGCGTAAACTGGTTGGTTCCCATTGTGGCGGTAGCACATCGGGCCGTCCTTGCTGTAGCTGTGCACCTCGCTGACCGGCTTGTTGATCGGCAACTGAAGATAGTTTGGGCCGTTGCGGTAGCGGGCCGAGTCGCCGTAGGCGTACAACCGCCCCAGCACCATGCGGTCCGGGCTGGGCCCGATGCCCGGGACGAAGTTCGACACCTCAAACGCGACCTGCGTGACTTGGGCGAAGAAGTTATCGGGATTGCGGTCGAGCACCATCCGGCCGATCGGGATCAGCGGGTAGTCCTTGTGCGGCCAGACCTTGGTGATGTCGAAGGGGTTGAACCGATAGTTCGCCGCATCCTCGAACGGCATGATCTGCATCTCCAGCCGCCAGGCCGGGTAGTCCTTGCGGGCAATCGCATCCCACAGGTCGCGCCGGTGGTTGTCGAGGTCTGTGAACATGGCCCTGGACTCGGCGTCGGTCAAGTTCTGGACGCCTTGTTCGGTCTTGAAGTGGTATTTGACCCAGAACTTCTTGCCTGCGGCATTCTCCCACATGTACGTGCTGCTGGCGTAGGCATTCATATGGCGCCAGGTGCGCGGCGTGCCTCGGTCGCTCATCAGGTAGGTTACCTGGTGGGACGATTCCGGCGAGAGCGTCCAGAAGTCCCACTGCATATTGTTGCTGCGGATGCCGGTGTCGGGTAGACGCAACTGCGAGTGGATAAAGTCGGGGAACTTCATTGGGTCGCGAACGAAGAAGATCGGCGTATTATTGCCGACGATGTCGTAATTGCCCTCCTCGGTGTAGAACTTGATGGCGACTCCGCGCACGTCGCGGTCTGTGTCGGGGGCGCCTTCGTCGGCGGCCACAATCGAGAAGCGCAGAAACAGCGGCGTGCGCTTCCCAACTTTGTTGAGGAAGGCGGCCTTGGTCCACTGAGTGACGTCGGCGGTCAACTCAAAGTAGCCGAAGGCCCCGCCGCCCTTGACGTGGTACACGCGATCGGGGATGCGCTCGCGGACGAAGTGAGCCAGTTTCTCGTTCAGGTACCTATCCTGCAGCAGATTGGGGCCGCCCGCACCGACCGTAAGCGAGTGCTCGTCGCTCGGTGCTGGGCTGCCGGCGTCGGTTGTTGTTAGAGGACGTTGTTGTTCGCGTTGGTCGCTCATCTGTTCCTCCAATTTCGAACGGTTACTCGCTGGTGGACATGAATGAAGTCATCCGATGAAAGTGGCTGTTGCAGGGCGGTCGCTCTGCCTTCAGATGGCTCCAACTGCCGTTACCTTGTCTGCTGGGAAGGTTCTGGATAAGCCTCGAAATGCTCGCCGGGGCTAAGTGTCGTGAAATGTTCGACAGTGCTCCTCACCCCATCGCTCTTTCCATTGCTCTCGGTCGAGGTCACCGTGTAGTAGTAGGTGGTCCGCGGACTTAGGCCGTCCACGCGAACACGGAACATCGTCTCTTGATGGCCCCGGTTGAGTCTGACGTGATTTTTCGCTACCTGGTTCAGCTCTTTGGGATTTGTACCGTAGTGCACGACGCCGAAATGATCGTCCGTCCCCCCCGGGTTATTCGTCGTCCACCTCACAATGGCCAAGTCGTCGCGAGCGAATTCGAGTGCGGGCCCTTGTACGATTTCGACCTGCGAGGCCTTCTTTGCTGGGGGAAGGACCTGAGAAAGCGATGAATTGGAGATGAGCAGGCCGCCGCCCGCTGCAATCATCGCTATTTTGAGAAGCGGCCTGTTCATGTTCACTCTGATGCTCCTTCCTTCGGAACTGGCGATCCGAGCTGACTTAAGGAATCGGAAATGGTCCCGGTGGCGGCGCGATACCGCAGATCGCCGATGTGCAGGGCAGCAGCGGTGGAGTAGGGATGAGGGACTGATTGCCTTGGGTCGATGCCGAACCACCGGACATGCATTGACCGGTGAAGGTTTTGTAGTCGGGGTAAGGAGTCGTGTACCCATCCGAAAGTGTTTGCAAAAACGCGACGATCTGATCCTCTTCCTGATCTGTCAAGCCGAGATTGCCAGTCGTCATGTCGACGTTGTTCGGGACCTCGGGCATCGGCCAGCAATTTACCCTTTCCGTCGTTCCCACCGGGCAGTGTCCCGATGTGACTTTTTGCCCATACACGTCACGCGTATTATAGAAATGAACGAGTTGCTTCAGGCTCTTGATGTAGCCATTGTGGAAGAACTCCTTCTGGAAGTAGGGACCTGGGGCCTCGGTGGTTGGACACTGTTGCGGTGCCAGGGCCGCATCGCGCGCCGTAGCAACCTGCATTTGGCCGTCGACCGACGTCGCAGATGGTATCCATGACGCGTTCGGATTGGGGGCGGAGCCGAAGCCGCTTCTGAGGAAATTGCCGAGTCCCAGATCTCTGTAGCCGAAGCCATAAGGATTGGGCGTAAATCCGTAGTGATCCGGCTTGTTCTCATAAAAATAAGCAATTCTGGGATTCAGGGGCAGGCCCTCATTCGCATATCCGTAACAGGTGAACGTAGGGTTCACCTGGGCCTTAGTGCCTGTGTCAGTCAGGCTCGACGAATCGGAGGCACAGCCATATTTTTGGTCCACGCAGAGCGTGGATCTTCCGTCAAGGTGACAAGAATTGCAGTTACCTTTGCCATTGAACAATTGGAAACCAGTCATCTCGTCTGCAGTCATGGTGTAGTTGCCCGCCAGGAAGGCGTCGAATTTCGACGAATAGGCGCTCACATTCACTGAGCGCTCGAACTTGGAGATTGACTGGCCCCAGTGATCGTAAACGCTGTTTGCCTTGGCGCGGTCCTGGGGCGATAGATCAATCGGCGTGGCGTTCGTGCCGAACTTCTCCGCTCCTCCTGGGGTGTCGCAGATTTCCTTTGTGTCACCTGGGAAGTTGATATCCAGGGAGTCACCCCAGACCTCCTCAAAGAGTGATTTGTATGGGGCCGACTGAAGCCGATACGCGATGCAAGCCGTGTCAGGGAAGCCCATTTCCCCCGTATCGACCGGCGGATGCTGTGCCTGTTCGGAGTCAGCACTCTGGAGCTTGTATCCAGTCGAGCGTGCATCCCAGAAGTTTCCGCCGAAGAAGAGGCCCTGTTCGGCGTTGTACTCGAGTACGGGAAAATCGGGTGAATACGTGTATCGCTGCGCTGTCCGCTTGTTGGCCCGATAGTGAACCGTTCCGGGATACGCGATCATCGTCAGGTTGACAGACGGGATCGGCCCGCTAAAGCCGGCATACGGCATGTGGCAGGAAGCACAGGCCTGGTCCTCGAAGGGAGACATTTTCAGGTCGTAATTCAGCAGCTTCCCCAGTACTTCCACGGCCTGATATCCGCTGCCCTGAAGTGTCGGCGGGTTCGATTGTACATTCGGCGGCGGTAGTGCCCCCCACTCCGCGATAGCCTCGTTGTAGATGAAATGAACCTCGCGCTGTACCCTGGCTATCTCAGAAGCCAAATCGGGGGGAAGAATGCCGGGCGGGTATGGGTTGTAGATCGGAGGGTGCGGGTTGAAACTCGGTGAAGCACTTTGTGCCTGCACATGATGAAGCGAGTATATCGAACCGGCAGTGATCGCTGCCGCGCAGATCGCTACTGATCCTGCTAGCCTTGTGAATCGCATGAGCAATCTCCATTTCATGCTTTTGCCGTATCTGGCAAAAGCCGAGTCAGACGGTCGGAAGGAAGTAAATACAGGCACAGCCGCACAACTTCCCCTCCCGTGCTGAGGATGATTGTGGCGGGCGATCGATCACGCCTCGTGGCTTCGTGGTATCCCAGGGGTGAACCAGGGCAATCCGCAACTCGCCGGGAAAGCGGGCTGATCAGACATTCGCCCGCAAGCGTGCTCTTTCTGATTCCTTACGTTTGCCGTACCTGGCAAAGGCCGAGTCAGACTATCGAGAAGGACATGCCAAGGTCACACATATCCATTCTCGGGGTGCGTTAGATTGTGGCGGGCGATCGATCACGCCTCATCGATTCGTGCTATCCGTGGAATGAACCGGGGTGGGGCCCCTTGCAACTCGCCGGGAAAGAGGGCCGATCAGAAATTCGCTTGCTAGCTTGCTCTCAATGAATTGGTTTGTCAAGTGTTTCTAAGGAGACTCTGCACAAGTCGGCGAGGCAGATGCCTAATGGTTAAAGTAGAAGTATGAAGCGTAAGGCACATTTTCACCGGACGTTTGCAGGGCATAGAAGTTTTGAGAAGTACGGTCGGAAGAGTAAGCGGGAGCAGTTCCTGGACAAGATGAACGAGGTTGTTCCTTGGGCCCGGCTTCTGTCGCTGGTAGAACCGCATTATCCCAAGGCAGGCAATGGTCGCCGTCCAGTTGGTCGTTGCTCCAACAACGCAATCGTTGGAGAACACGCCTTCTTCGTTCACTCCCACCCAAGTTCAGTCATACAGCCTTAGCGTCGAGCATCAGTTCCTTAGCAGCATCATCGCGACCGTTGCTCAGGCTGGCAGCCAAACCCGTCATATCATGACATTTCAGGGTGGCTATGATTTCAACTTCCCGTTGACTGTATTTCGACGTGTCCCCACGTCGTGTAAGTCGTCCTATGAGAGGGGATGTCAAGAGAAAAACTCCCCCTTGCTCCTCTGTGAGAGGAAGCTGTTCGCCTTGCATCCAGCCCACTGTCGGAGGAGCCTCCGAGGCTGTGCGCTGGATGCATATTTCTTGAGCGCGACCCGGCCAGTTGCGGGTTATATCTAGTCGGTTTCATGTGTCCGATGGTGGTTCAACGCCCTCGGTTCGTGAAGCAGCGCAAGCAGGAGTGTTGGTTCCAGGCAACATGCCAACCATGATCCTATGAGAGACTCGAGGCCTATGGCTTTATTGGGTTAAGCGAGGGGGCATAGGATTGCAATGGAGACTCGGCGTCGAATCAACAGCACACAAAGCGCCTAACTACTTACTAGATACTCACCCTCGACCCCGAGCGTCGCGAAAACCGAAAGGCTACCATCGGCCAGGAAAACCTGAGCAATGGGCTTGATCTTCGATTGACGCTCAAGCTGCTTGTCGCTTCACATATGGTAACGGAGAGCTATTGAACTGGCTTGAAGAGCGAAACATCACGCCCTACATGTACACGCGCGAGGGGCAAGCGAGACAAAACAGTAAGCTCTATGGAATCGATCAGTTCACCTATGTGCCGGAAACCGGAAACTATATTTGTCCCGAAGGCAAACAGCTCAACTATCTCGGAATCCATACCAAGAATCGAAACCATGTGTGGTTTTCCACCCCAGCGCGATGCCGCGACTGTTCGCAGAAGTCACAGTGCACTACGGGAAATCATCGCCGTATCAGCATCCATATTCATGAAGCAGCTCGACAGCGGGCCCGTGATCGTGCCAACACTCCCGCTTTCAAACATGCATTGAGCCAACGGCGAAAAGTTGAGGCGCTATTTGGTGAGCTTAAGAACCAGATTGGACTTCGTCGCCTGCGGTTGCGCCGCATCAAGTATGTTCGCGAACAGTTCTTCCTTGCTGCTACGGCTCAGAACATCAAGCGACTCGTCCGCTTCCTCAGTTCGCAACCTCAACCGGCGGCTGCGGTTCCTGCCTAGAAACAAGCCTCCCGAACTACCCAGATGATCATTGCCTCCCCAAACCCCACTCCACCCTCTGCCTACAGCCCCTTTTTCAACAGCCACGGACAATATCATGCCGTGCCACGCCCGATGCAGGCGTAGTGATCGAATGCAGCAATGCCAGTGTCTATTCGGCGTCCGTGAGCGCCTCGGCGATTGCGCAACACCCCACATGCGGTCCTACCCATGCGGGAGCGAGGCGGGCCAGAACCGCGACCGGCCAACAGCATCGCAATCGAACCACGTGATCAAGAGGTTTGGTTCCGGAAAGCATTTGACTGGAAGACGTTTGTTGCCGTGAACCCCAACAGCAAGCTAAAGCCGAGGCCGAACAGCGCTTGGCGCAGACGCAGACCCTCGAACAGCATCGATTGCGAGAACCCATGCGAATTCCCAGCCCGAGGGTTTGAAGACACAGCGCGCTGGCAGAGCGGAATTTTCCAGGGCGCATTTAATTGCGCCCTAAAAATTTCGGCAGGGGTCTTAAGTTATTGATTCAATTGGTTGCGGGGGCTGGATTTGAACCAGCGACCTTTGGGTTATGAGTTCTTAAATGCAGTATTTACATAGAGTTAGCTGGCATGGTTGGTTACCATCTATAGTCCACAGCAATTGCCAGGAGTTTGGAAGAGCTTCACGGATGGGTTGAAGTTGGGTTGAAACCCCAGGAACCAAAACAATCCGTGAACTCGTCCAAGCTCCAGTCTTTTTGCAACTGGGTCAGCAGATGTTCGCGCCCGCGAAGACGAGCTACCCGCTCACATCTGCTTCGCTCTCATCGTTCCTGATTGTTGGCCGATCACCGGCCCCTAAACCGAAAGCAATAGGAAAGCAAAGAGCGCGTTGGCTGGAATCAACAGTTGAGCCGAAGGCCACTTGTCCGGAAAGGCGGCCAAGTGCTCTGCGTTCCACGCTCGATAAGCGCATTGACGATAATGCGCTCATCGACGGCGCCCCACGTTGCAGGACCGAGGCCCGTTTGTCAACACTGATACATCGAATTTGGCCCCATGTAAGACCGCGTGAACGTTGGACGGCAAACCGAGCACGGAGTTTTGGGTCATGGTTAAAGCACGAATCTGACCGGCGCGGGTATCGGCCACTGCGCGATGCAATCGCCGAGTATTTGCGCACGTCGCGAGGGGTGCGATGCATTGCGGAACAAATCGTTCTCGTCTCCGGAATACAACAGGCGCTGGACCTTTTGGCAAGGTTGCTCCTGAAAAAGAGCGATCCGATATGGATGGAGGATCCTGGATATTTCGGAGCCAGAATCGCGTTTGAAAATGTCGGAGCCAGGCTTATTCCTGTACCGGTGAATGAGGATGGCCTCTCTGTTTCCGCCGGAATCAAACTCTGTCCGGATGCGAAAGGGGCCTACGTAACACCAGCGCACCAATTCCCGCTGGGGGTAACCATGTCGCTGGAGCGGCGGATGGCCCTTCTTAGCTGGGCCTCACGCGCTGGCGCTTTTGTTATCGAAGATGACTATGACAGCGAATACAGGTTTGAGGGACCCCCTATTCCCTCCCTGCAAAGCCTCGATCATCACTCAAGCGTTATCTTCATAGGGTCGTTCAGCAAGACGCTGTTCCCCGCCTTGCGCGTGGGCTATGTGGTACTACCGGCGCCGTTAGTAGATCCCTTCCTAGGTCTTCGCTACCGAACCGATTTCCGGAATTCATCCTTTGACCAGGCGGTGCTTTGCGACTTCATCGTAGATGGGCATTTCGCACGCCATCTGCGCAGGATGCGGAATCTGTATGCGGGGCGTCTCTCAACACTGATGGACGAAGCCACGCAACATTTGAGTGGGTTGCTTGAGATCTCTAACGTCAGGGCGGGCCTTTACACCATCGGGTACCTCAAGAATGGAATGACTTCACGACAGGCGGAAAAGTTGGCGGCGGCCCAGGGTATTGAGGTCCTCGCCGTTGATCGACTCACATGTGAGAAGTCCTGATCCGAATGCGTTACTCCTGGGCTTTGGCGGCTTTGACAAGCTTGCAATACGGCAAGGGCTTATTCGATTCGCAAACGCATTGAGCTAGCCAGGCCCTGGGGAAACGAGACCAGTCCTCCCAACGAATGCCAAATGCCAATTCGCTCGGCGACGGCAGATAAGTAGCGAAATGTCGGTCGGTGTTTACAGATCCAATTCATGTGGCCGTACAATCGGTAGTTTGGGCAAGTGATCGATGCCATTCTCACCGTCAGCTGCGACCGCGTTGTACAGCTTATTGGTCATTTAAACGCCTTTATGCACGCTGGCCGCCTTCGACGCTTCTGAAGAGAAACGGGCCATCCCCGGGCATCGATTCAGCATAATTCTTCGCACATCAAGGCTATCGCTTCGTTTCACAAAACAGAGCTGCACCGGCGTGAGTGGGCAATAATACCATTGGAACTGCAGATTTGGGAGAGACAAATGGATGACAAAATCAATCTGGCAGCAAAGCTAGCGACGTTCTCGGAACACTGGTCTCCGCGCACAGTCACTCAGTTCAACAACTTCGATGTAATGGTAGTCAAGGTTGATGGCGACTTCGTCTGGCATAAGCACGATGATACCGACGACTTTTTCCTCGTGTTGCAAGGAACAGTGGACATTCAAATGCGTGACCGGGTTGTCACGCTCGGCCCCGGAGAGATTTACGTTGTGCCAATGGGAGTCGAGCACTGCCCTAGGGCGAGAACAGAAGCTCATTTACTTCTGATCGAACCAACCGGCACGCCCAATACAGGCGACAGCAGAACAGCCGCACCGCGGAAGATCGCATAGTTGCAACCC
>CAVUXX010000012.1:0-855279 GCA_963745555.1 uncultured Acidobacteriaceae bacterium
GAACGAACCGCTCACAGATTCCAACTGTCAAGCGGCTCGTGCCAGACCATTCGATCAACGAATCGGTGGCCTGCATCCTCTAACCAGGGTTCGGCTATCAAAAATGCTGCAATGAGGATCGAAAGCAAGAGGCTCCCACAAAGGGCCGACACAGCCATCTCACGCAACGACATTCGGGACGAAAGAATCGGGGTGCCGCAGCGCGGGCAAAGCTCATGCTTCGCCGTTTCCCGGGTCTCCCTCTGAGCTACCCCTCTCTGCCATCTCGATGCGATACCGCCCGTCCATGTCCGAATCGATCTCATCGCTATCGTCCTCCTCTTCGTTATCAGTAGCCTGGTCACCCAACGCCGCAAAAGCCGCCCGTTCACGTTTGTCTCGCCGGACGACTAGCAGTTGCTCCCCAACCGTGTGTTTGGGGACGAAGCAGTATTCAACGTAAGCCTCAAATAACGCCTGGTTCCGAATGCCGCGATTCATGAGATCCCCGTGATGGTGCTTGTAAAGGACCTTGAGCGCTTCGGGAGTGATGATGTAGAAACGCCGCTTGCCTTGAGTGGCGACTGAAGCCTGCAGCCAGTTCTGTTGAATCCAGAAGACGACCTCTGCCTTGCGAACATGAAGCGCGCTGGCCAGACTTTCTACTGAGAACAAATCGCATCGGATTTCTCGCAGGCTGAGTTGGTTCCTCCTGAGCATGTTGCGGATCGCCTTTGGTGTTCGATCGATTTTTTTCGCCACCTCTTCAATAGATCGCTTCACCAGTTCCTCCCGGACGATCTCCATTTCTGACTCCGTCCATCGTCGGTGATCCTTCCGTCCCTTGATCCCGTGCTGGATGACCAAGCGCCAGCATGCCTCCTTGGGACGCCCGGTAAGGCGCTGGAGGCGCATTACAAGCTGTTCGAGTTTGCTGCCTGAAAGCACCTTGGCCTGAGCTGCCATGGCCAATAGCTTCGGGACTCCACTCGCAGGATCGCTCTGGCAATTTGGGGAGAGTTGCCATATGCGCCTCGATAACCGATCTCCGGTGATTGCCAGGGCAAATTACGTGATTGGGCCTGCGGAACCTCTGGAGGAGTCGCTCTCTCAACGCGAAAGCCATGGCCCACGTCGCTAGCAGAAGCGCGATCCGATTCATCGCGTCGAGGACGCCGTCAAACCCCTGATGTCTCGAAATCTCGTGCGACTTTCCACGGAGGCTTTGAGGAGCCTCCTACTTACTAAAGGCATCTGAAATGGCATTTTGGGGCACGGCTTTGTGCGGGAAAGAAAAGAAGTTCGCCTATACTACTGTTAAGACGGTGGTTAAATCCCCCCACGGGCAGAAGCTCGCGAATGCCGCCAACAGGTCCTAGCCGGGAAGAGCTGACTTGGAGTTGGGCCTATACGACCGGGCACCCGGCTTCTGATCAGAAATTGGAGGCCGCTGCGAAAGCAGCATGGTCGTACTCTCTCTTGTGCGCACGGACCTACCTGAACGACCTGGATGCCGCGCGCGAATTGATGGAGCACGCTGTCCACAACGCATCCCGGTACATGGCGCGTCATCCAGATGCTCCTCCCGAAAAACTCATCGCCCGTATCAAAAGCGTCATTCGCCGCCGGGCGGGACAGCTTTCCGCGAGGCGGAGCCGCGAACTGTCATTTGGGTCGATGCTCGATATGGAATCGCTTCTCGCCGGTGAACTGGAAGCAGAAAAAGGCGTCTTTGCAATTGAATTGCTCTCCCGGATGTCGCCGTTCGCACGGGCCATCGTAAACCGGCGCTGGAACGGATACACCTGGCGAGAGATTGCAGGAGAATTAGAGATGGATCACACGGCGGTCCGTCGTGCATACTTGCGGGAGTTGGAGTCGGTGCTCCAAGGGCTGTCCCGGTCTGGAGATTCCCCGAAATGCGACTGAGCTGGCACCGGTCGTCCCGCGTGGAGGACCGCTTTGAGTCCTGGATTACACAGCAGCATCAGCGACGGGTACTCGCCGGGGAAACCACTCCCTCCGGGCCATGTCCGGATGAGGCCTTCCTCCGGGCGCTCGCCCGGCGGTCCAAAAGCATCGCGCTGTCGGACCCGCGGGTCGATCACGCGGCAACGTGCCCCAACTGCATGAACCGCCTGCTGGCGCTCCGGCAGGAGCGCCAATCGCAGAGACGGAAGCTGGCCTGGGCACTTGCAGGCGCTGTGTGCATCATCCTCGTTGTCGGATTCGTTGCATGGTCTCGTTATGAGAGCCAAAAGCAGCAGACGCTCGCACAAACCCAGCCGATCCCTGAAACTGTCGATCTCTGGAATGCGGCCACCTATCGCGGCCAGCAACCAGGCCAGTTGCAGGCTGTATTGCTCCCTGCTGCGCGCGTCCACCTGACGATCATCCTGCCTCGCTTCAGCCTGGCCGGCCAATATCTAGTAGCAGTCACTCGTGATCAAAACGGAAATGGCGTCGTCGGAGAAGGGACCGCTGCAACCGTCGCCAGCGGAGCCCAGCAAAAGGTATCCGTTGATCTCGACTTGCGCAGCGTAAAGACAGGTGCATACTTCCTTTCGACCACACACGAGCAGGATCAGACTGCGTATTACTATCCTCTTCAGATCAAATAACAATTCGGTGTCGTCGATGAGCGACTCGGCCTGTGTACGTCAACGGACATTCGGGGCATTGACGTCTTGGGCAATCGGGATCGCATACCGAGCCGCATTGGAGCTGATGCTCTCGGAACTCGGCCAGTAGATCACTGGATCCATACCTACCCATTGACAGTCTATACATAGGAAGTCTATGGTATCTCTCATGAATAAAGCGGAGCTAATGCCGGGAACCCTGGACATGTTAATCCTGACGACGTTGAGGCGTGCCCCCAGCATGGGTACCGGCTCAGCAATTCGCGGATAAGGCAAACACTTGGAAAAGTTCCTCGGCTCGTCTCGAGTGTTGTTACGGACCTAGTTCCAGACTTCCTGAATCCGCCCATCTTCGATCCGCAGAATCTCGAAATGATTGCGCGTGTATTCTCGCGTCGGATCAGAAGGATCTTTGTAGCGCTTCTCCCACATCATTACGACAAAAGGACCGTTGGTGAATTCCAGCACCGGCGCATTCTTCCACTCTGGCTTGATGTCTTGAAGCTGATAGTCGGGGAGGCTGTGAATGAACTGTTTCAAGCCTTTACGGTCAACTGGTTCGACGGGATTATGCTCGATGAAGGATGACGAAAGAAGCTCTTCGATGTCCTCGATGTGTCCATATTCGACGACATTCTTCTCGAAGCGTATTGCGATCGCCAGGTTCTGTTGTTCCGAAGTTGAAGGTTTCGCTGTGTTCCAGGTGGAGGGCGGCGGAGCTATGGACGGAATGAACGCCGGGGACCCGGGGTCCTTCCGGGCACCATCCCAGTGCTCCTGTATCTTTCCGTTTTGAATGCGAAACAGATCGAAGCTGTTTTCATAGACCGTCTGTGAAGGGTCTTTGGGATATTTGAATTTGTGCTCAAAGACCAGCCAGACGAAATTTCCCTTTGCGCCCTCGACAACCGGAGGATTTGCAATTCGATCGGGAATCGGCTCGATCGCAGGTCCGAGGCTCTTGAAGAACGCCACAAGAGCAGCTCGACCAGTAGGAACATTGGGATTGTGCTGGATGAAATCCTCGGCCGCGTAGTTGGCTGCAAGTTCGGTGTGGCGTGCTTCGATCACTTCTCTCCACCAGTCGAGAACGAAGGCGAGGTTCTTCTCTTCTGTGGGAGTCATGGGAGCGACTTGTTTCCTGCTGGGGAGATGTCCCGGTTGTAGAGATTGACCGAATGCAGACCAACCGGCACACAAGAGTAGCGGAACAGCGACAGCTATGCGCCTGAAGTACGTCCAATCGAAGTGACAGGCTGTGTTGCCGCTAGAGCGCCTTCCCAGGATACTTTTGACCCGATCCATTTATCCTCCAGTAGTCATGCCGCATAATTATTCTCACCGATCTCGACAAAGTAGCGCTGCGCCTCAATCAACGCCCGCGGAAAACTTTGGGCGTTGAAACTCCCGCAAGTAAACTTCAAGCCGGTGTTGCATCGACCGGTTGAGATCGCCTGTCTTTTCGGCAGCTCCGATTGCGGGAACGAAGAGAACCCAGCACGTCGCGGAAAGAGAGACAGGATTGGTCCCAATAAACCCGCTTCGCGCCACCAATTCCCCGGCGAAGCCGACCTTGCAACGCCAAGCCTGCGCGGCTCTCATCAGTTCTGGAAGAAGGATCTTCGCCATGATCGTGTTCGGGACCGGCCGATACAAAATCGCTTAGTGGGACGCGGGCGCCACCGGTGCATCAAAACCAGCCCCCGGACGGAACGAGGCCATTGATGCGCAGATACGTCACGAGATTGCCGTAATGCAAGGCGTCATGATTTCCCACTTGCGTCAGGATGAACATCTTGTTCGTTTTGACACCGAAGAAGTCCGCCGGGTCATTAAGATGCGTATCCGTGAACCCGGAGTACACGCCGTCGCAGTAATCGAACGATCCTTTGAGGTAAGCCACGATTTCGGTCTTCGAAACCTTCGCGGTAGTCGCGACAGGATTCGCTTCACCCTTCACGTTTGAACACAGTGTGTACGATATATCCGCCAAATGAGTCAGGATCTCCGCAAACGAGCGGACATCCTTCGTCGGCCGATAGCTGTACTTGGACTCTGGCATCGCGTCCGCCGACTTCATGATCTTGTCCTGCATATTGCTGCGAAAAATGGATAGCGTCGTCGTCAACGGATTCGGCGCTGCAATCGGATTGGGCATGCCTTGCTGGGCGTTGGCCAAGGGCGCCAAGACGGAAACAGAAACGATGCCAAGAGCAAGCATGACGCGAGCAATGGATCGGAACACTAGCAAATTCATAAGCCTCCTTTGACCGGTCTCTGCACGAACTGCGAGTCTGTGTAGAACAGGGCACGTAGCCAGCCAAAACGCTCCAACTTCAAGTCCCTGGTTCATAAGTAAAGTTCAGTTCCAGGGCGGCGATTGCCAACGCGATCCAGCTGCAACAGAGTCTTGAGGATCAGGAGATCGAGAGAGCCCTGGAGGTCATTTTTCGCCATAAGTCTTACCCTAGTCATCGAGGGTAAGAAAGAGCATAGAGCCGCTGGACCCTAGATGTCAAGGGAAGAGCGGAGATCGCCTGGCGCGGGTTGTTGGTTCCGGAATTAGCGAAGAAGCACAGTTTTCCCGCGACTGCCATGATCACAGGATTTATCTGGGCAATGGGCATTATCCAGTCATCTTGTTTGCCGACTATCACGTGCCTCACCGGCTTGGTTCTCCTTTTATTCCGCACGGAGAGCATCTACTGGATTTACACTAGCTGCTCGCAGCGACGGAACGACACTTGCAACGACGGTAACTAGTGCCAGCAGCGCAGCAGCGCCAGCAAGAGTCACTGGGTCCCAGGATTTCAGACCGAAGAGCAACGTGCTGGCTCCGCGGCCAGCGAGCAGCGACAATGCCGTTCCCGCCGTCAGTCCGCCCGCCAGCATCACGCAGGCACTGCGTAGCATGCCCGCCACAACACGGCCGCGGCTGGCCCCCAGCGCCATGCGGATGCCGATCTCGCTGCGCCGCTGCGCAACAAAGTACGAGAGAATTCCGTGCAGTCCGACGACGACCAGCAAAGCCGCCAGAACGCCAAAGAACCCCGCCAGCTTGGCCATCATGCGATCGCCCACCAGGTGGTCGAGAATGCCTTGATGAAAATCGAAAAATTGAACGTCGGTACCGGGAAACTGCGCGTCCACTATGCGCTTCACGGCCGACTGCGTGGCGACAGGATCAGGCGAAGCAACAAGGATCCCCCACGCGATTGGCGCCATGGGGGGTAACTGTGCCATGGGCACAAATGCCTGGGGCGGCGGGTTCTCGCGCAGATCGCTATATTTCGTATCCGGAATCACCCCAATGATCAGATAGGTGCGCGCGGGGAAGCCCGGTTCAGGGTGTACGCGGACTATAGTCCCGAGGGGTGACGGGCCATTTACATACTTCCGAACAAATGACTGGTTGACGATCAACACCAGCGGCTTGCCGTTCGTGTCGTAGTCGGTGAAGTTGCGTCCCTTGAGCAGTGGAATGCCCATGGTCTCGAAAAAGGTTGGGCTGACGTAGGAAAACTTGCTCGACCCGCTGACAGCACCAACTTCGATTTGATGGAGCCAGTCCCACCCGTTGAGAGGTATGTTTGTGCTTGCGGCAGCATTCTCTACGCCTGGAATGGCGCGCACTGCCGCGACCAGTTGCGTCTTGAAATCCGTAAGATTTTCGGGCTTAACGTTCGGCGTGGGGAATCCAACCGTGATGTTGTTCTCCCGGATTCCCGGATCAAAGGTTAACAGGTTGCGGTAGCTCCTGATGAAAAGCAATGCCCCCACGAGCAGGATCATCGACACAGCAATCTGGGTGATGACCAATGCGCGCTGCGCTGAGAATCGCTCGCGGTTGCCAACCACCCCTCGCTCACCCGCTTTCAGCGCCGTCAGCGGCTCCGCGCCGGTGCTGCGTAAGGCAGGGAGCGTGCCGAAAACCACGCACGTCGCGGTCGCTACGCCCGCGGCAAATAAAAGCACGCGCCAGTCGGCCACAATCGTCAATTGGATCGTGTTCTGGCTCGTATTGAGTGAGTTCACCAGTGCCCGGCTCAGCGGCAGGGCGAGTGCCGCCCCTAGCAGCGCTCCAAAAGTCGCCAGTAGCGCGCTCTCGAGAAGTGCCTGGCGAAGAAGGCGTCCGCGCGACGCGCCCAGCGACATCCGAATCGCCACTTCACGCCTTTTTCCGCTCGCGCGAGCCAGCATCAGGTTGGCGAGGTTGGCGCATGCAATCAACAGCACAAGCCCAGTTATCGCTAGCAGGATCTCCAGCGAAGAGTTGTATTCGTTGCGTAGATAACTTACACCGGCCCCAGCAGGGTATGCAGCAAGGCGAAAGGCTTTCCAGGTCTTTACAGCCTCGGGGCTGTAACCAGTTGGCGCGGTCTCTTGAAAGAGCCTGGGACTCAGCGCGTCAAAATACTCTGTCGCCTGCTTCAGCGTCCAGCCAGGCTTCAGCCGTGCCATCACAGTGTAGACAAACTCTTCGGCGGGCGCATTGGGAGGCGTACAAGTAGGATAGGCAATATCGAAGCGGTCGCCCACGACCATGCCGAAGAAGGACGGCGATGTGACGCCAAGAACCCGCGCCGATTGTCCTTCGACAATTATGGTGCTATTCGGGGTGATCGGCTCACCGCCCATTTGCGACTTCCAGAACGGGTAGCTCACCACCACACCTGTGGGCTGGCACGGGCCCTCATCCTGCGGTTCGATCAGACGTCCCTGGACCGGAGTGACCCCAAGCACGTTGAAGAAGTCTCCGCTGACCCCTAAACCGTTCACCAGGTGCGATTGACCCGGGGGGCCTACGTGAACGCCATCTACGTTCCAGGCAAAGATGCCTGAGAACGGGTCATGATGCTCTCTGACCTCGCGCCACATGGGAATGCTGAAGTCGGTGAAAGCACTGTTTGAGACACCCACCAATCCGGTCGGATTGCCACCGGCGATGCGCAATTCCACCAACTCGCCGGGTTTCGTGATGGGGAGCGTGCGCAGTCTCACGGCGTTCAGGATTTCGAAGATGGCGGTGTTGGCGCCGATGCCGAGCGCGAGTGTAACGACAACGACGAGGGAAAAGCCTGGACTTCTGAGGAAGATGCGCAGAGCACCGCGCAAATCCTGCCACAGACTCTCGAGCCCAAGCGCCGCATCCTCTGCTGAGACTCGCTCGCGCATGGCTGTCGGGCTGCCGAAGCGCCTGCGCGCATCGCGCTCCGCATCTTCGCGGCTCATGCCCTGTGCCATATTGTCGTCGATGCACATGGCAATGTGCTCCCGCAGTTCCGCGTCAATCTCGTGCACTATGCGCGCGCGTCTTCCCAGCGAAACAATTCTTCGAAAAAGTGCCATCGCCCACCTCACTCAAATCGCAGAACCGCGTCGACGCCTTTGACTACCTGGGCCCAGTTCTTTTCCCGGCTGGCTGATTGCTCGCGCCTGTCGCGCCTGAGAGCGTAACACTTGGCTTTCCGCCCGTAATCGGTGATTGCCCAGCTTGCGCGCACCGAGCCGCTCTGCTCCATGCGGTGCAATGCGGGACAGAGTAAGCCCTCTTTCACGAGGAGAAGCTCATCGCTCACGCGCCGGATGTGGATCACGATCCCATATCCGTGCATGGAACTAAGCAGGGAGAGAGTCTTCAGGATGAGGAGATCGAGCGCGCCTTGGAGATCGCTCTTTGCCATAGCCGTTACCCTAGACAGCAAGGGTACACCAAAAGGTAAAGCCGGCTTACCCTAGATGTCAAGGGAAGTTCGCGACTTTGTGACCAGATTACGCTGAAATGTATTTGCCGGAATGCTGGCTCCGGGGGTGCAAGTGGGCGGAAATCTCGATTAGCAACAGAGCAAAGCGCGTTTCCAAAGCATGAGGACCTGGAAATGCGACCCGGCGATTTGCACTAACCCGCTAGCGCGGGAGGTTATGCCTTTGTGGCACTTGGATAGAGTTTATGACACCGAAGGAGGTGTCCATGACACATCTACGCCAGCGTATGCAGGAAGATCTCCGGCTGCGCAATTTCTCCGCACGCACGATCCGTCACTACACCCACACCGTTGTTGAGTTTCCGCCATCTTGCCCTTTCGCGAATGCGAGCGTGCGAAGCCCTGAGGTCCCGGGGTTGAGGAATCAATCGTAGTGCAATGTTTTTGCCAGATCCAGGCGCAGCGCACTCCGAGCGGGCAACAGCGCCGCGAGGCCTACCATTGCCATCAACACCATAATCGCTGCGGCGTAGCTCGCCGGGTCAAGGTTGCTCACCCCGTAAAGGACGATTCGCAATACTCTGGAAGCCGTTGCAGCGATCCCCGTTCCTGCTGCCATGCCGAGTGCCACCGGCCAGACGAACTGCCGCAGCACCGCCTCAAGCACTTGCATCCTCGTTGCCCCCAAAGCCATGCGAATTGCTATCTCCTTCAGTCGTTGCGAGAACGAGAAGGAGACCAGGCCAAGAATGCCCACTCCGGCCAGCGCCACGGAAACCATTCCGATCAGCGTCACTGCGGAAGCCGTCAGTTCCACCTGCTCCATGTCTTTGCGGAAACCAGACTTCAACAGATTAATCTCTGGAAACAACTTGGGGCCGAGACTTTCCACGATCGACTTCGCCACCGGTGTCAGCCCGTCGGGGGCGCCCGCGCTCTTCACCAGCACCACCATATCCGGCATATCCCTTGGTTGCGCCGGGTAGTAAGCCTCCAGCGAATCCCCATCGTTCATCGCGTTCACATGCGCATTTCCTACCACCCCCACGACCGTGTTCTCCCCATACTTTTTCCCCAGCGGATTTTCGCCCGGCCACTGCCGCCGCGCCAGCGCCTCGCTCACTATTACCGCGTTCTTTTCTTTTGGCACGAAATTCCGCCCCATCAGTACCGGAATCTCCATTGTCTGAAAGTACCGCTCGTCCACCCAGTTCGGATAAATCGAAGCCTTACGCCCATTGATCTCGGTGTCCTCCCTGGTAATGGAGTGTCCCAACGGCGCCAGCCTCGCCATCGAAACCACCGTCACTCCTGGCAGTACCTCCAGACGGCTCCGCATCTGGCTCAGGTAATCCCCCGCCGCCGCCGGTGTGTACCCATGTTGGCCGAGCCCCGGATCAATCGAGATCACCCGCTCGTAGCCAAAACCTGGACTGGCATGGAGTGCGTGCTGGGCAGCCCGCACCAGCAGGCTTGCTACCACCAGCAACACGCAGCTTGCCGCAATTTGCGCGCCCACCAGCAGTTGTCGCGCTAGTGTCTTGCGCTGCCGTTGCCGGGCAATCTGAAGCGCAGGAGCAAACCCGAAGAGCAGCGTCGCCACTAGCGCCATAGCCGCCACAAATGCCAGCACCCGCCAATCCGGCGTCGCGCTCAGCCATACTGGCGCAGCGGTCTGTGCCAGCACAACTTTCAACGTTCCCCAGGCCAGCAGCATACCCGCCGCAGAACCTATCAGCGCAAGCACCAGGCTTTCTGTCAGCAACTGCCGGAAGATCCTTGCTGCGCTGGCCCCCAGACCCAGCCGAATGCCCATCTCTCGCTCGCGCGCCACTCCACGAGCCAGCTGCAACCCGCCCAAGTTAGCGCAGGTCACCGCCAGAATCAGCAGCGTCAGCACTCCCACCATCTCCGCAACCTTGTACATCCCAGGCTCCATCACATGCAGGTGCCCACCTGGGTCAGTGCGAATGTATTCGTCTTTCCAAATGTCCGCGGGATACTGCTTGCGAAGCTCGTTGGTTAGCCCCAGCAGTTCTTGTTCGGCCTGCCGGGAAGCCGCTCCCGGAGCCAGCCTGCCCCACACGCGCACGGAGCCTTCTGACACATCCGTCAGTACCTTGCTGCCCTCAACAAAGTAGGGTTGTTGAGTCATCGGGAGCCACACTTCTGCCTCTTGGCCGTCGAGACTCGGAAACCCGAAGGGCTCTACGCCCACCACCGTCACCGGCTTGCGATTCAGGTGGATTACCTTGCCCACAACGTCAGGATCCGCCGCGAACCGCCGTTGCCAGAACTCGTGCCCCAGCACCACTACAGGCGGTGCATTGGGAGCATCGTCGCGCTGGGCCTCAAGTAAACGCCCGTAAGCTGCGGTCGCACCGAGTTCCTTGAAGAAATTGGCGCTCACAAAGTTCGCCTTCACGGGCTGCAAATCGTTTTCAAGGCTCAAGCGCGCTCCCATCATCGTCAGCACCGCCGAGAGCGTCTTCGCATGGTCGCGGTAAAACATCGCCGCAGGATAGGGCATATCGCCACTGATAATCTCGGGCGACCGTCTTTGCAGCCGCACCAGCGAGGCTGGATCTCGCACCGGCAGAGGCTCGAGTGCCACCATGTCGAACAGGCTGAAGGCTGCCACATTCGCACCAACACCGATCGCCAGCACAAGTACTGCGGTCAACGTGAAACCGGGCGAGCGCACCAGCGTTCGCGCTGCATACCTCAAGTCCTGCGCCAGCCGGTCCAGCCAGGTCCAACCCCACGCCGCGCGTGCCTGCTCCCTTAAACGCAGCGTATTGCCGAAGTTGCTGCGTCCCCCACGCGCAATCATTTCGCGATGGAATTCCATGTCGCTTTCCAACTCCGCATCAAAGCGGCGCCGGTTCATGAGGTAGCGAATGCGCCGGAAGACTTCGCCCATGAGGGGCCTCCTGGTTGTGTTTGTTACGCGGTGCGCAATATGTCCTGGATGGCTTGCGTCACGCGATCGTATTCCGACTGCTCGGCCTTAAGATGCTTGCGTCCTTCCGGCGTGAGGCGGTAGAAGCGCACCTTGCGGTTGGTCTCTGAAATGCCCCACTCGGCCGTCACCCAGCCCTTAACCAGCATCTTCTGCAAAGTTGGATAAAGCAACCCCTCCTCCACCCCCAACACTTCGCTTGAGAGCAAATGAATGCGCTGGGCAATCGCATACCCGTGCAGCGATCCAGATTGAAGCACGCGGAGAACGAGCATGGGCAACGCGCCCGCAGGCATACCTGTTTTAGGTGTATCAACCATAGGCATAACGATATTATGTATGAAAATGCTTGTCAAACGCCAGTCATCGGTTTACGCAAACAGGCCAAAGCACGTTTCCAGGAAGGAGCATCCTGAAATTATGCATCGCGATTTTGCACTCTTTGAAATTTTGGGGTAAAGGGATTGTTGAACTCAGATTCACGAGCCACATCTTCATGCTGACTGGTTCGCCTACTCCGCACGGCGACCTTTCTCGCCAGCCCGACTCAGCGGAACGCCTGAGCTGTGATCGTACAATTCACGCATGTTTCGCGCTCAATATTATTGAGAGCACTTGTTGCACGTATCTCTAATGATCGCGCCTCGCGTTCGTGACCCTCATGTTTCAGAAGTACCGCTTGATCTAGAACCGCACTCCAGTAGAGAGTACTGTTCTCTCCTAATTCAGTTGCAAAAATGTTCTCTGCCTGCTCAAGGTCAGTCGAAGCATCCTTGAAGTCCCTGTTCTTTTCATATGCCTGCGCACGCAGGACCATGCCTGTCGCCACTTGGCAACTACCTGGTCCATGGAGCCGGGCCCAGTGGGCTATCGCGTTATCGAAGAACGACAATGCCGATTGCGGATTCCCGTCTTTCAGCGCAAGCCATCCATGGACGCCGTTCATTGAAGCGATCTGATCATCGTCGAGATCCCCGGCGAGTTGAGCTTCTTGAAGCGCCTGAACCAGATAGTTGCGAACTGCGGAACGATCATCCCTTTGCATAGCGATGACCGCCAGGCTCGTGGATACACGCGCCAGCCCAGCATGATCGTCAAGAGCGATGTAGATCTTCCGTGCGCGCTTGCTGAGGCGTTCCGATTCTGCAGAATGCCCAAGTGACGCTTCCAGCGAGCCGAGGTTGTCTATTGAGGAGGCTAGTTCTGACTGGGAAGAAGGATCGCGTCGAAGAATTGCGATGGCTTTTTCATAGCAGCGTTGTGCTTCGGCGAAATTGTCTGTGACCCGATATGCAGAACCGAGCAGGTTCAAGACGATTCCCTTCGTCTCATCTGATAGTCCCGCTGAAGGTGAATTCGCAATGGGAGTGAGAATCGTGATTGCGCCGGCAAAATCGCCATGGGCCTCTAATACATACGCGCGGTTAATCGAGTCACTTTCATCCACCGTAGTTGCGGCGTGAGCGCTCCGCATTGCGGCTATTATCAAAATCAACGCTTTCGCTGAGACGAGTTTGATTCGCATCGGCTCTCCTTCATTGGGGAATCTGTTCGACAATGCTGATCTCAACTGGCCCATTTGACACCTCTTTCCTCTTAGAGCTCACGACGTCGGGTCACGAAGCTCCACCAGGAAGTGAAAAAAACAGAACCTGCCAGCGCATGCCGATGAGTTCGTGACGTCCACGATTCCTCTGCGCTCACCACGCCTGCATTGCTTTCGTGTTGATACAGCCGGGGGTGGGGCGCTGTCGAAGACCCCCCAAATCTCCGGTGACTACCTAATGAGACGAAGCATTTAAAGCGCCATCTTGGATAACTCCTGCATGCAATTGAAAACTTGGATTGCATTCATCTCGAGAGACAGTCACAACGAACAGTGAGAGTGTTCACTTCTGGACTGCCTTGTCCGAAGATGAACAAGACGGGCGTCGTTTTCGCCGATGGCTCTAGTGGCGGCTTTGTTCCCTTGGAGTAGTGGAGCAGGCTCTAGCTTCGGCGTTTGAGAATTACACGCGCAAGGTCGTACAGCAAGTGATTCGCGAGGAAACTCCGCAAAATAACAAAGAACTATGCACTCCACTCTCCTGCAGCTTCAACGAGCAATTGAAGCGCCTCGCCGATATTCGGAGCTGGATATCCACTGTCATGGAGTTCGCTTTCAAAGGCCAACTTGGTCAGGTTGAGAATCTCCTGGCCTTCGGGATCGATCACTATGACTTGCACTCTGTATTTCCGCCCCGTTTCCATTTCTGCCCCGTTTCCGTCAACCTCGCCTTGGGCTCTCCCGCCTCCGTTGTCTGCTTAACAACAACGAGACGGACAACCATGTGTTTCCTGCCAGCGTCAAAACCCGGACGTCGCATTACGTTTCACGCAATCCTCTAACTCCTGAGAGGGGGCAAGTATGTAATTCCCCGGTGTTTGTAACAATTGCCCTCGTCTACTCCGCACGGAGAGAGTCGATCGGATTCACGTTTGCTGCGCGAAGCGACGGAACTAGACTTGCAACGACGGTAACCAGTGCCAGAAGTGCAGCAGCGCCAGCAAGAGTCACTGGGTCCCACGATTTCAGACCGAAGAGCAGCGAGTTGACTCCGTGGCCAGCGAGCAACGCCAACGCCGTTCCCGCGGCCAGGCCGATCCCCAGCATGAGGCAGGCACTGCCCAGCATCGCGGCGACGACGCGGCCCCGGCTGGCTCCGAGCGCCATACGAATGCCTATCTCACTGCGACGCTGGGCAAGGAAGTACGAGAGGACTCCGTGCAGTCCGACAACGACCAGCAGAGCCGCGAGCACGCCAAAGAATCCGGCCAGTCTGGCCATCATGCGATCGCCCACCAGGTGGTCGAGAATGCCCTGCTGAAAATTGGAAAAACCGATTTCCATGCCGGGATGCTCAGTGTCGAGGATGCGCTGCACGGCCGACTGCGCAGCAACAGGATCGCGTGAAGCAATCAATATCGCCAAAGCATGATCCTGCGCCATGACCGGAATCTGAGCAAGGGGCGCAAATGCCTGGGGCGGCGGGTCCTCGCGCAAATCAGCATATCTCGTATCCGGGACCACCGCGACTATTTGACAGATGCGTGCGGGATAGTTCGGTTCAGGGTGTATGTGGACCTGAACCCCGAGCGGTAACGACCCCCTGACATACTTGCGAACAAAGGCCTGGTTGACGATCACGATCAACGGCCGGTCGTTCGTGTCGTATTCGGTGAAGTTGCGTCCCTCAAGCAGTGGAATGCCCATAGTCGCGAAAAAGGTTGGACTGACATAGGTAAACTTGCTGGACCCCGCGACAGTTCCAACTTCGACGTCGTGTTCCCACACTGCGCCGCTAAGAGCAACGTTTGTGGTCGCGGCGGCGTTTTCTACTCCTGGAATAGCACGCACCGCATCGACCAATTGCTTTTTGTAATCTGCAAGATTCTCGATCTTGACCGCAAATGGGATACCAAAATAGCCAATCGTGATGCGATTCTCCCGGAATCCTGGGTTCAGAGTCAGCAAATTGCGATAGCTCCGCACAAAGAGCAATGCCCCCACAAGCAGAACCATCGACACAGCGATCTGGGTGATCACCATCGCGCGCTGCAAAGAGAAGCGCTCGCGGTTGCCAACCAATCCGCGTTCGCCGGACTTGAGCGAAGTAAGTGGATCTTCGCCTGTGCTCCGTAGAGCCGGAAGCGTGGCGAAGATGATACAAGTCGCGATACCGGCTGCCGCAGCAAACAGGAGTACGCGCCAATCCGGCGCAATGGCGAGATGAACGGTGTTCTCGCTGGTATCCAGAGACCTCACCAGAGTCCTGCTGAGCGGTTGTGCGATGGCCGCGCCCAGGATCACGCCACAGGCCGCGAGCAATGCGCTCTCCAGCAGAATCTGGCGCAACAGGCGGCCACGAGAAGCACCCAGCGCTATGCGAACGGCGACTTCGCGCCTTTTTCCGCTGGCGCGGGCCAGCATCAGGTTGGCGAGATTCGCGCAGGCAATCAGCAGCACGAGCCCGGTGATCCCCAGCAGAATGTCCAGCGAAGAGTTGTATTGATTGCGCAGGTAGCTGACCCCGGCGCCGGCGGGAAATGCAGCCAAACGAAAGGCTTTCCAGGTCTTGAGAGCCTCGGCGCTGTAACCCACCGGCGCAGTCTTTTGAAACAGCCCGGGACTCAGCGCGTCAAAATACTCCGTTGCCTGCTTCAGGGTCCAGCCAGGTTTCAGCCGTCCCATCACGGTGTAGATCATCGTGTCGGCAGACGTATTGGGAGACCTGCAAGTAGGATAAGCAAGATCGAAGCGGTCGCCGACGACCATACCGAAGAAGGCTAGCGATGTTACACCAATAACCCGCACCGATCTGCCTTCGACAATTATGGCGCTATTCGGGGTGATCGGCTCACCGCCCATTTGCGACTTCCAGAATGAGTAGCTGGCCACGACGCCTGAGGTCTGGCACCCAGCTTCATCCTGCGGTTCGATCAGACGTCCCTGAACCGGAGTGACCCCAAGCACGTTGAAGAACTCTCCGCTGACCTCGAGACCATTTGCCACGTGGGACTGACCGGGGGGTCCCACGTGAATGTGGTTGTTTGTACTCCAGGCAATGATGCCGGAGAATGGGTCGTGATGCTCTCTAACCTCCCGCCACATGGGGATGGTGAAGTCTGAGAATGCAGTGATTGAAGCACCGAGGCCAGTCGGATTGCCGTCGGCGATGCGCAATTCCATTAACTCACCGGGGTTCGTGATGGGGAGCGTGCGCAGTCTCACAGCGTTCAGGATCTCGAAGATGGCGGTGTTAGCGCCGATGCCGAGCGTGAGCGTGGCGACAACGACGATGGAAAAGCCTGGACTTCTGCGGAAGACGCGCAAGGCCCCGCGCACATCGTGCCAGAGGCTCTCGATCCCGAGCGCAGCGTCCTCCGCTGCGACACGCTCGCGGATGGCAGTCGGACTCCCGAAGCGTCTGCGCGCATCGCGCTCTGCTTCTTCCCGGCTCATCCCGTGGGCCATGTTATCGTCGACGCACATGGCCATGTGCTCCCGCAGTTCGGCGTCAATCTCCCGCTCCATGCGCCCACGCCTACCCAGCGAAAGAATCTTCCGGAAAAGTGCCATTATTCACCTCATGCAAAACGCAGCACCGCATCGACACCCTTGACCACTTGCGCCCAGCTCTTTTCCCGGCTGGCCAGCTGCTCCCGGCCCGAGCGCGTGAGCCCGTACCACTTGGCTTTGCGCCCATATTCGGTTATGGCCCAGCTGGCGCGCACCCAGCCTTGCTGCTCCATGCGATGCAGCGCAGGGTACAGCGAGCCCTCTTCCACAATCAGCAGGTCATTGGAGACGCGCCGGATGTGCATCAGCATCCCATAGCCATGCATGGAATCAAGCTGTGAGAGAGTCTTGAGGATCAGCAGATCGAGCGTGCCTTGCAGGTCATTTTTTGCCATAGGTTGTACCCTAGACAACGAGGGTAATAAGAAACGTAGCATTGGCTACCCTAGGTGTCAAGGGGAAAGGCGTCAAGCGCTGGGCGGTCTCAACCGATGGGAAGGGTCCAAAACTGAGAGTCCAAGGACTTCGAATGGCGACAACAGGCCGTAGCACGTTTCCAGGAATCAGCAACCTGGCGTTGGCGATGAGTCATCAACTGGCCTGACTATTCATGCCGCAATGCCTGCACTGGTTGAATGTGGGACGCTCTGCGCGCAGGTCCCCAACTGGCCAGGATTGCAACGACTGACAACAGCAACCCTGCGCTTGCGAGGGTTGCTAGGTCCGTGGGCTTCAGACCAAAAAGCAATGAGCCCAACAAACGAGTAAGAAGCAATGCTGCGCAAAGGCCTGTGCCAACGCCGGCGAGCGCCAAAGCCATGGCCTCGCCAAGAACCATCCCTAGCACTTGATTTGCCTGTGCGCCGAGCGCCATGCGAACCCCAATTTCGTTTACCCGACGAGAGACTCCCGCTGCCATCACCCCGTAGACTCCAATGCTGGCAAGCACCAGTGCCAGCAACCCAAAGCCGGAAGTCACGGCAGCGAAGCTTCGCTCCGACGCGAGGGCGGCATCAATCTGCTCCTCCTGTGTACGGACATCAATCAGCGGCAGGTCCTTATCTATTGATTCAACTGCACTGCGCGCGGCTGTGGCAAACTCCTTCGGATTGCCTTTCGTGCGCACTTCAAAGGTCATGCTGCGTCTTGGTTCTTCTTCCTGGGTATACAGGACATAGAAGGCAGGAGGCTCGTCATCGCGAATCCAGGCGTACTTCGCGTCTGCGCACACCCCCACAACCTCAAATTGTTTCCCTCCTTCTCTCATTCGAAAAGAGGCGCCAATCGGATTGGTTCCGGGAAACTCGTTTTCTGCCATTGCCCGATTGATGACGGCAACGCCGGGAGAACTCGCGCTGTCGCGGAGATCAAAAGGGCGGCCATAGAGAATCGGTATCCCCATTGTGGCAAAGAAGCTTTGTCCGACGGAGTTGTACGGAACGGGATTCTTCCGCCCAACACCCCTGGGCCGCCCCTCCGGCAGAAAATCGCTGTCTGATCCGCTCTGCGCCAGGAGCGCTTCTCTCGACAATGTGACGGATTCCACTCCCGGCAGTGCCGCCAGCTTCTCCTCTACCCGGTGGAGCACCTCAATGTTCTTCGGCGTAGGATAACGCCTCGCTGGAGGCTCAATTCCAAACAACAAAAGACCCCTCTTGTTGAAGCCGGGATCGAGTGCGTTGAGGTTGGAAAGCGTCCTGACAAAGAGTCCGGCGCACACCAACAACAGCATGCACAGGGCAATCTGAAGAATGACAAGCGTCTTGCCGGCAATTCCTCTGCGGTGACGAGTCACCGTCGTTCCACCATCCTTGAGGCCGGCATTCACACTGGTCCGAGTCGATCGCCATGCGGGTCCCACCCCGAAGCCAATACCAGTAAAAACTGAGATGACAAGCGTAAACGCAAACACACGCCAATCGAAGCGTGTGCTGAGTGTGGCGGGGCCCCAGGAGTTCGACAACAGGTGAGGGAGGATGTTTCGTCCAAGATAGCCGAGCAGCAGCCCCATGGATCCACCCAGCGTTGAAAGACAGAGACTTTCGGTAAGCATCTGGCGCACTACGCGCCGCTTACTCGCGCCCAAGGCCAGGCGCACGCTGATTTCGCGATTGCGAGATAAGGAGCGAGCCAGCAGCAGGTTGGCCACATTCACACAGGCCAGCAGCAGCACGAGACCCGCGAGCGCGAGAAGAAATGGCATTGGGTGCTCAAGTTCCTGCGCAGCGTAGTTCCATCCCCGGCCGCCGGGCAAGAGAAACAGCGGAGGCACGGTGCGATCGGCTGGAACGGTCATCGTGGATCTCACTGCCTGATTCAGGCTGACAGCCAGCGACGCGCGCGCCTGGTCATCGGAAACTCCCGGCTGCAATCTACCCAGTATTTGAATCCACCATGTGTCCGCATTAGAGAGCAACGAGCCTGTCTTTTGCGGAAAGATGACCGGCTGCATGCCGAGGGGCAGAAACACATCCTGTGGCGCATGCACCCGCGATGCACCCGCGAAACCCTGCGGAGCAACTCCTATGATTGTGACCGGAGTCAGATTGATGTTGACCGTTTTACCGATGACAGAGGGTGAGCGATCAAATCGCCGCTGCCAGAACGAGTCGCTGATGACGGCAACGGCTCCAGCTCCTGGCACCGCGTCATCCGCAGGCTCGATCGGCCTCCCCACGATTGTCCCGACATTCATCGCCTCAAAGAAGTTGCCGGAAACAAGCTCCGCACTGACCACTTCGGCATGACCATCAATGGTAGCGGAAAGATTCTCGAACTGACTGAGGTCAACAAACGCAACCAAGTCGCCGAGGCTATGATCGCGGTTGTGAAGTTTCTCATATACCGGATAGGAAAATGAAGCCAGAACGGTTCGTCCCTGCTTGTCCGTATAAAAATCACCCCAATCATTCTCTATCACGGATCGATCGTCCTTGGTGTAGGCGAGCAGCCGTAACTGCTCCGGATGAGGAACCGAAAGCGCGTCGAATAGCGCAGCCTTGGCAACGGTAAAGATTGCTGTATTGGCTCCAATGCCCAGCGCAAGCGACGCAAGCGCAATTGCCGTGATGCCTGGACTCTTCGCGAGCATTCGCAGGCCGTAGCGCACATCCTGGAAGACCGTTGCAATCCATAGAAATGCGCGCGTCTCTCTTTGGCGCTGTTCAAGCAGCGCAGTATTGCCGAACTGGCGCCGTGCAGCCCAAGCCGCGTCTTCTCGGCTCATGCCTTGGCGAATATGCCGCTCCGTCAGAAGCTCAACGTGCGTCTCGACTTCGTCGCCGAATTCGCGACTCGTCCTTCCTTGACCGAACAGCCCGCGGAGTTTAGACATGAATCGAAGAATTAAAGGGGTCATGGCTATTCCTGATCCTCCAGTCGCAGGACACGCCCGATTACGCCCGAAATTGTTTCTCAGCTTGACGTCTCAATCGCAAGCTGCTTAAGCCCGCGCTTTGTGATCGAGTAGAACTTGGCCTTCCGGTTGTTCTCTGATACGCCCCAATTGAAATGAATCCAGGCTCGATGCGCGGCGCAATCCCGACACCGTGTTGTGGGCCGAGAGCGTGGAGAGTCTTCAGAATCATCAGATCGAGCGTGCCTTGCAGGACCTCGGATTTGTCAGCGGCCATCGCTGCTCCTATGGACGTTGCAAATAAGATAGCACGGCACCTTTGCAATATCCAAAGGAGCGTTGAAAGTTTCGTGCCTGCAATGGCGGCAACAGCCCGAAGCGCTCATTGACCCATTCGAGTCGGTGAGCGTTCTCGGCACCTGGCCGTGAAACTGTTTGTCGGAAATTGAGGCCGAACATCTATTCATCGTATGACCTGAACCGGCCGGACGCGAAATGCTTCCGCGTCAAACTCACCAATCTCAACATCCCGAAAATAGACCTTGTAAAAGTCTTCCTCGACCTGTTCGAAGCCGAGAATCTCAAATCGAAAAACCTCGCTGACAAATAACCAGCCTTTGTGCCAGCTAATGTCGCCGCTGTTGTTCACTCTCCGGAGCATAAATCCGTGCGGATAAACGAACTCGACCGGATTGCGAGGCAGGAGTACAGAACTTGGCCGATATATGCTGCCTGGAGTTGCATTGCTTAGTCCCTCGTGAGGTCGCTCGTAATTGAAGACCTGTCGAAAACGGTCAAACTTTTTCTGCTGAAGCCGCAATGTCAGAGCCGCCGGTTTAGTTGTTTCTTCCTTGAGAGTCCGATGCATTCGTTCATGACGTCCGTTCTGCCAACAGTAGCCACGACGCGAGCAATGGATCTGAACATTGAGAATCCTCCAACAACTCCGTGTGCGCTGGAAAGGGTTTTGAGATTCGTCATAGGTCTTCCTTGACCGGTCTCTGCACGAATTTGCGATCTGCTTTGACCTATGCATGTAGCCACCCAAAACGCACCAACTTCAAGTCACTGATTCATAAGTAAGTCCCGTCCCACAGTGGCGATCGGCAGCGCGATCGTTGTCCGGAATCGAAACTCGCCAACCAAAAACGAACAGTCGATGCGATCATTTGCCATTCAAAACTGGCCCCGATCGACCATGTTGGAATGGGCGGCCAGCCATCGGCTTAATCGAAGCTCTAAAAATACATAGGGCGATTACATATTGCGCTGGTCCACCGAACACCCTGTGGCTAGTAATGAAATTTGACTAAGCATTGTCGGGTTGACATTCTACCCAAGCGGCTGGATACTTGGGCAGAATGTCAACCCGAGAGAACAACGACGACCGTATCGGTTTGCTGCAAGGAACTCTGGATTTGCTCATCCTCAAAAGCCTTGTCTTCGGTCTGTGCCACGGCCAGGGCATCGCACGATCCATTCAACGGCAATCGGAAGATACGTTTCTTGTTGAACATGGATCGCTATACGTGGCCCTGCAACGGCTGGAAGAGAAAAAGTGGATTCGAGCCAAGTGGGGCGTGAGTGAGAACAACCGAAAGGCGCGATTCTACTCGCTCACGGAGACTGGGCGCGAACAGCTAACTGAGAAGACCAGCGAATGGCGCCGGCGAACGCGAGCCGTAGGTCTGATTCTGGACGCGAATCAAGCGCCGAAATCCGAGGAGGCATGAGCATGTTCGGGCGCAAACGCACTACCCAAGATTTTGCCGAAGAGATCCAGGCCCACATCGAACTGGAAGCCGAGGAGTTGCGGCGCGAGGGCATCAGCGAGGGGGAAGCGCATCGCCAAGCGCGGCTAAAGTTCGGCAGCGTACGCCGGGAGCAGGAACGCTTCTACATGCAGGGCCGGTGGGTTTGGCCGGAGAAATGGCTCCGTGACTTGAAGCACGCGTTTCGCTCGCTTCTGGAAAGTCCTGGGTTCGCCATTACCGCGATGGTGACGCTGGCGCTGGGCGTGGGCGCCAACACGGCGGTGTTCACCGTGATGCATGCGGTGTTGCTGAAATCGCTGCCGGTGGCCGATGCGGATCGCGTGATGTATCTGCGAACCACTGCTCCGCCGAATGGAACGGGCACGATTGAAACCGCGGAGACATTTTCCTATGCGGTCTATGACGCACTGCGCAAGCAGACCGGACCGATGACGGCGCTGATGGGATATGTGCCGCTCTCCGCAAGCAAGGTTGCGGTGCGCATTGGGGCGCAGCCGGAGGAAGCCGAAGGCGACATGGTGAGCGGCGATTTCTTCTCCGGGCTCGGCGTAAGGCTCGCGCGCGGGCGTGGATTCACGGAAACAGACGAGAAAAATCACGCGCCTCTGGCGGTTATCAGCGACGACTACTGGACGCGGCGCTTTGCGCGCAACCCTGACGTGCTGGGCACGACTCTGTTCGTGAATGGCGACGGCTTCACAATTGTTGGAGTGGCCGCGCGTGGATTTGAAGGACTGGAAGCGGGGCAATCGACGGATTTCTGGATTCCGCTGCAGAATCGGCCGGAGTTGAACGCGTGGGGGAATCCGCCACAAGACGGGAAGACGTACATGAGTGATCCGACTTGGTGGTGCCTGCGGCTGATTGGACGGCTGGCCCCGGGGGTGACGCGGACGCAGGCTGTAGAACAGTTGCAATCGGTGTTCCAGGCGGCAGCTTATGACGGACTGGGCACGCCGGCGGCGGCGGAAAGGAAGCCGGTACTGAGCTTGGTGGACGCGAAGGGCTTCCCGGGATACGCTGAGATGTATGGCAACCCTCTGCGGCTATTGATGGGTCTGGTGGCGCTGGTGCTGCTGATTGCGCTTACCAACGTGGTGATGCTGCTGATGGCGCGCAACGCGGCGCGGCAGCGGGAGTTCAGCATGAAGCTGGCGCTGGGAGCGGGACGCGGCGACCTGCTGCGGCAACTGCTGGCGGAGAGCTTGCTGCTGGTTGCGACAGGAGGGTTACTGGCGTGGTTTTTCGCGGTGTATGCCACGAGGGCACTTGGGGCGTGGGCGCAGATTGAATCGAGCCTCGCGCCGGATGGCTCGGTGCTGCGCTTCACGGTGGGAGTGCTTGTGGTTGCTGTGATTCTGTTCGGAGCTATGCCGATGCGCATTGCGATGGCGGCGGGGCCGTCGCTGGCAATCAAGACATCGGCCTCGGTTTCCGCCGGCGATACGGGAAAGACGAGGGTGGGCCGGGCGATTGTGGCACTGCAGATGACGGTGTGCGTGGTGCTGCTGGTCGCTGCCGCATTATTGATTCGCACGTTGCGCGATCTTGAGAACACACCCCTGGGATTCAATGTCGACGGCCTGGTTGTGTTTGACGTGAAGCCGGATTTTCACTCGCTGCAGCAGGGACGGGAGTTCTATCGCGAGCTCACAGACAAGCTGCGCGGCATTCCTGGCGTGGAATCAGTGGGTTTAATGATGCTGCGTATTGGTTCCGGAGCATCGGACAACAACAACTTGCTGGTAGACGGGAAATTGCCGGTGGTGCCGAGTGGAGGGTCGATCTCGATTCGCAATAACGTTGTAGGACCGGAGTTCTTCCGAACGCTGGGAGTGCCGGTGTTGGCCGGCCGGGAGTTTCGGGATTCGGACATGGCAAGCACGCCCTTGGTCGGCATCGTGAACGAGGAGTTCGCGCGCCGATTCCTCCATGGCGAGAATCCGCTGGGGCACACGTTCGGGCCGCCCAACATGCCGCTAAGAATCTCCATTGTCGGCGTGGTCAAGGATCACAAGTATCGCAGCATCGATGAGGCCCCCATTCCGATGGCGTGGTATGACTATGCGCAAATTCCGGTGATCGGGAGGATGGGCGTGGAGCTGCGCGTACACGGCGACTCGCTGGCGATTCTGCCGGCCGCTCGGAAGGCGGTACAGCAGATGGATCCGAACCTGCCGCTGATCGAGCCCATGACACAGAGGGCGCAATACGATCTGACCATCTCCTATCAAGTTTTGTTCGCGCGCCTGGCCGGGTTCTTCGGATTGGTGGCTGTGCTGCTGGTGGCGGCGGGGCTTTATGGCACGCTGGCGTATCGGGTGAGCCGACGGACGGCGGAGATTGGGATCCGGATGGCGATGGGCGCGGGGCGCGGGCAGGTGGTTTGGATGATCCTGAGGGATTCGCTGGTGCTGACGGCGATTGGGGTGGCGGCGGGAGTTCCTCTGGCGATGGTGGTGGGGCGGGCGCTGGCGTCGTCGTTGTATGGCGTGACCCCGCTGGACGGAGCAAGTTACCTCCTCGCCGTCACGGGAGTGGCAAGCGTCGCGCTCTCTGCAAGTGCGCTGCCCGCACGTCGCGCGGCGAGCGTCGAGCCATTGACTGCACTTCGCACAGAATAAGATCCCCCTTCGATTTGAAACTCTAGGCCGAGCTGCTCATCGACCCCGCTGCGGACGGCGGTCAACGACGGCGAGATTGCGGTGAACGAGGGGTGTATTCTCCGCATTGTGCGCGTAGATTATTCCTTGAAGTTGCGGGCTAGAAGCGCTGCGGACTGCGTTCTGAACGCGCCAGAACCATGACTGCCGGTCACGGCCTTAGCTGGGACCGCCTCTCGGCTCCACGAGAGATCAATTTGGCGTACGATGATTGCGGACAGTTGCGGAGCACTTAACGTGTTCGTTGATGTTGTTAGAATTCGTTGCGATGCGTTCTGGTTCTCAGCAGTGCTTTCACGGCGATAACACGGGTTCAAATCCCGTCAGGGACGCCAAATAGAATCTGAGTGTTACGGAGATTGCCGCGCTTTGGCGTGGGCACAAATAGGCACAAAAACGCTCCGCAATGTGCCCCCGAAGTTCGCCAAACCCAGCGTTCAAGCGGCTGAGAGCGTGTCTTCCGTGGGCACAAATGGGCACAAACCCTTTCGCCGACGAATGCTATTTCTTTCGTGTCTCCCTGCTGACCAAGAGCCTGACAACCTTCGTCTGAGCGCTTCGCTTCTTGTCGGTGATCGCCTGAGTGTACGTGTCCAGCGTGACCCTCGCGGAGGCGTGACGGAGCAGTTCCTGCATCACCTTGATATCTGCCCCAGTGGCGCGCAGCAAGGTCGAATACGTGTGGCGGAACGTATGCCATCCTAATCGGCCACTGATCCCAAGGTTGATCGCGGCGGGGCGGATGATCTTCCGCATGATCGATTGTCCCCAATATGGCAGGCGTCCACCCAAATTCTCACTCGCGAAGACCCAATCGCTCTCTGCACAGTAGTGGGATTGAGCGCGCCATACTTCAAGAGCTTCAGCAAGACAATGGTCCATCGGAATGGATCTCTGCGAGGCCTCCGTTTTTGCACGGACCAACGACTTGAAAGACGATTGAGCGGGTCACGCTGATCTCATGTCGATCGAAGTGAACGTCACCCCATTTGAGCGCAAAGAGCTCGCTCATCCGCAGGCCGGTGCCCGCGGCCATCAACACGAGCGTTCTCTCTCTCAGTGGCAGCGCTTCAATCAACCTTCGTACTTCATCGGCAGTCAAGACAATGGGAATCTTCTTTCGTTTTGCGCCTTGCCGCACGAGTCGAATGGGATTCGTGTCGCAGATTCCGTGGCGGACCCCTTGATTGAACAGCATGCTCATCAGGTTTCGAAGCTTAGCGCAGCTCGCCCTCGCAAGAGGCAGAGATCGCAGCCAAAGCTCCACCTCTCCGGCTTTAAGCGTTTTGGTCGGGTGTTCACTCCAGCGTGGGATGATCCATTTCCGAAGGTTGCCTTCATAGCTGTTTCGCGTAGAGAAGGTGCGCCAGGCGAACTCATTCCTAAGCTCGCGCTGCCGGAAATGCTGCACAAGATCTCCGATCGAAATTGCTGGCTGGGTCGATTGCATGTTCTGGTTGATTTCGATTTGGAGAGCAGCGACGGCCTGTCGTGCCGCGGACTCGTCGGCGATTTGGTCTGTTGAGCCAATGACGATTCGACGGTGGCGCCGAGTACCGGTTGGTCCCGGCTCGCGCCATCTGAACTCCCAAACTTCGGATTGAGTATGCCGTGCTCTTCGTACCAAGCTTCCTTTTTGCATGATTGCTCCTTTCGCGGACCGACAATTTCTGGCGGTCCTGAAGGGAGCATTCTCGGCGTATATCGCCGGTGGGGGTAGAGGTTATCGCTTTCCGGCGGAAGTGCCCAATGGGAAGCGCGCCCAGCGCTGGTTACCGATCGCGAGAGGTCGGCCATCCAGCAGAAATCAGGGGTCGTTGAGCGACTTGGCGGAGATAGGCATGAACCGAATGTATCTTCGAGTCTCCGACTTCCAATCTCGGTCTTTATTCGTAGCGCAACGCCTCCATAGGCTGCACGCCGGCTGCCCGCCGCGCTGGAATCCAGCTTGCCGCCAGCGTAACCGCCAGCAGAACGAGAATCCCAGCGGTTATCGTTGTCGGATCGTACGGTTGAATCCCGTAGAGCATCGACTTCACCAGCCTTGTCAGCGGCAGCGCTGCGCCCACACCCACAACAATCCCCGCAACCGCCAGCCAGGCGCTTTCGCGCAGAATGATGCCCCGAACCTGCGCCGGCTGAGCGCCCAGCGCCAGACGAATGCCGATCTCGTTTCTGCGATTGGCCACCGAATACGCCATGACACCGTAGATGCCCACTGCCGCCAGAGCCAGCGCCAGCAGTCCAAAGCCGGCGATCAGCGCAGCAAGAGCGCGCTCCTTGCGCATGCTTTCGTCGATCTGCTCCTGCTGGGTGCGAACGTCCTCGAGGGGTAGATTCGAATCGATTTGTGCCACTGTACGCCGCAGCGCAGGTACGATAGCCTCCGGAGCGATCTTCGTGCGAATGACATAACTCATCCCACCAACCTCCGTCTGCTGGACATATGGCACAAAGAATTGTGGCGGATTATCCTCTCGCAGGTTCTGGTACCGCGTGTCGGCGCAGATGCCCACAACCCTGATCCAATCGCCCGTGTTTCCCTCCAGCCGGAACCTCTGCCCGATGGGATTGCCATGGGGAAAGCGTGTCCGCGCCAGGCTCTGATTGATAACGGCCACCTTGGCTGAGGAAGCCGTATCTTGCGGGCCAAAGCCGCGACCGGCCAGAATCGGAATGCCCAGGGTTTCGAAGAACCGGTTGCCCACCTCTTCATCCCGCTCGCCGTGTGCCTTGGCCGGATCTGCGCTCTCCGCTTCAGTCATGAAACTCATCTTGCTCATGGAGTCAGTAAGGTAGGGTGTGGACATGAGAGTCACCGCCTGCACGCCCGGCACGGCGGCTATAGCCTGTTCCAGCTGCTGGTGCAAAAACACATCCTTCCCTTCCGGATAGCGTTGCCGGGGAGGATCAATATATGCCAGCAGCAGGTGTTCGGTCCTGAACCCGGCGTCTGTTTCGCTCAGTCCCAATACCGTGCGCAGAAACAGCCCCGCCCCAATCACAAGCAGGGTAGAAAGAGCAATCTGGAAGCCGACCAGCATCTTTCCGCCCGCGCCCTTGCGCCGTCGCGTGGCTGTCTGCGCGCCCTCTTTCAGGCTGCTGCTCACCTCTCTGCGCGCCGCCGACCATGCCGGAGCCATGCCAAACAGAATTCCTGTAAGCAGCGTCACCCCGGCAGCAAACCCGGACACGCCCCAGTTGAAAGGAATGTCTATCTTAGCCAGCAACCAGGGAGTCGTCAGCAACCGCGGAATTTCGTTTCGCCCCAGGTAGCCGAGCAGCAGCCCACCCGTGCCACCCAGTGCCGCCAGTAGCAAGCTTTCGGTGAGTAACTGGCGCAGAATACGCGCGCGCGCAGCGCCAAGCGCCAAGCGCACGCTCATCTCTCTCTGTCGCTGCGCACCCCGCGCTAGCAGCAGGTTGGCCACATTGGCGCAGGCCAGCGCGAGCACCAGACCCACCAAAACCATAAGCACATTGACCGGACCCTTGAAACTACCATCCAACTGATGCAAGCCACGGCTGCCATCGGCCAACACCATGCGCGGAATCGTTTCGTCTGGCTTTACTGTCATGGTTCCGTGAACGACAGCAGCCAGTTCCACATCCAGCTCGCTTCGAAGCTGCCGGTCGGTCACATTCGGTTTGACTCGGCCCATCACCTCCAGCCACCAGTTATCCGGCTGCGAAAGCAGCGATACTCTGTGTCCCCATGGCTTCACAAGCGGCTGCATGCTCAGCGGGACAAACAAATCCGGCGACTGTTGCACGCTCTGCGCGCCGGTAAAACTGCGCGGATTAACGCCCACAATCGTCAGTACCGACTGGTCCACGGTGATCATCTGCCCCAGCACCGCGGGCGAGCGGCCAAACTCGCGGCGCCACAGCGCATCGCTGATGACCGCGACGGCACCCGCTCCTGACGCGACGTCGTCCGCAGGTTGAATCGCCCTGCCCAACTGCGGCCGTACGCCCAGGTCGGAGTAGAAGTTTCCTGAAACCAATTCCACCTGCATTCGCTGGGCGCTGCCACGAACCGATGCGCTCGTGGGTAGATCCTTGAAGGCAAACAGCCCCTCCAGCGATCGATTGTGCGCCTGCAATTCGCGGAACACCGGATAAGAGAAGCACTCACTCTTCATCCCCGCATCGAGTGCTTCATAGGAACTCCAGTAACTATGCACCGCCACTTTGTCGTCGCCAGCCCATCCCAATAGCCGCAACTGCTCCGGATGCGACACGCCGAGCCGGTCGTAAAGCAGATTCTTGGCGACGGAAAAGATCGCCGTGTTCGCGCCAATGGCCAACGCCAGAGAAGCGGCAACAATCGCGGTAAATCCGGGACTTCTCCGCAGCATACGCAAACCGTAGCGCACATCCTGGAGAACCGTTGTAAACCACAGAAACGAACGCGCCTCTCTGTGACGCTGTTCGATGAGCACCGTATTGCCAAATTGGCGCAGCGCCGCACTCGCTGCATCCTCGCGACTCATGCCCTGGCGCATCAGCCGATCCTTGAGAAGTTCAATGTGCGTCTCAATTTCGTCACCGAACTCGCGATTCGCTTGACCTTGACCGAAGAGCCAGCGGAGTCGCGACATAAATCGAAGAAACGAGAAAGTTGTCATGGCTATTTCTGCTCCTCCAAACGCAGTACTCGGCCAATGATGCCTGAAATCCTTTCCCAGTCCTCTGTTTCAGCCGCTAGCTGTTTCAGTCCACGCTGGGTGATTGAGTAGAACTTGGCCTTCCGGTTGTTCTCCGAGACGCCCCAGTCGAACTCGATCCAGCCTTGCTGCTGAAGCCGCAGAAGAGAGGTGTAGACAGTACCCTCATTCAGCTTCAACACCTGATCGCTCACTTGCTCAATCCGCCGCGCAACTCCAAATCCGTGTTGCGGACCAAGGGCGTGCAGGGTTTTCAGGATCATCAGATCGAGCGTGCCTTGAAGGACCTCGGATTTCTTAGCGGTCACAAGTGCTCCTTTGGATACCGCAAAGAAGATAACACAGCTCCTTTGCTGTGTCCATAGGAGGCGCTCGATTGGCAGTTTCCGATTGCGTAATTGAGATCTGGAGGATTTGGACTCTTGGGACCGTCTGCCCTGGGAGTATCGGCTGCCTTCAGCGCCAGTACATGGTTCGACTCACCGAGCTGCGCACCGGGGGCCTGATGGGTCTCTTGAAAAGAACGTAAATGAGTTGGCTTCACAAGCTAAGCGCAAATAAAAGAAGGTGCCGGAATCCTCGAGATAATGTTTGAGTGGTAGGCGAGACGCAGTACTCCATCTAGATGTCACTCAATTTGTGTTGTGGTCAACCGCGCATTTCAAAGCTGTAGCGTCTCTCACGATACTCCGAGCGATTTCAACACACCGCGTCCATTGTCGTTGTTCGGGTTGAGTTCGAGGGATCTCTTGTAATTCTTGATCGCGTCAGCCTTGTTGCCCAGTTTTAGATAAGCTTCGCCGAGGGAGTCATACACGTTCCATTCTTGTGGAAACTGGTCGACATTCAGTTTAAATATCTCGATCGCTCCGGCAACATCCCCCATTCTCATCACCTGATACCCCAGTGAATTGAGTTCAAAAGACGAAAAGTCGTACTTCGCACCCTCATTCTGCCGCAGGCGGCGATACAAGCTGACCGCGTCCGCGGCTCCGCCACTGCGATACGCACGAAGCAAAGGAATACGCGCCTCAATTGCAGGGCACGGCACTTGCTGGTCCGTGCCGGCAGCCCATTGCCGCCAATCGCAAAGAACCGAGGCAATCACGGCGCTCCCGTTCGAGCTGTTCGTAAGTATGACGATCCCCTCTCCAGTCGTCGGGATGATTTGAAGGAAACCTTCCCAGCCATTATCAGTTCCGCCATTTCCAACACCGGTTTTCCCGGCGAATTGCGAAGGCCGCACCGTATAACCATATCCATATTGCGGACTGGGGCCGAAGGGATCTTCGTCGGCCCATTTCGTATTTGGCTGAGGCGATTGCATCTCGGCTATCGTTTCGGGCCGAACGAGGCCACGCCCTCGTGGCACACCTGTCTTGGACTTCAACCCTCCGGCAGCAAAAATGGCGAGGTCGTGGATGTTGGTGGTAAGTCCGGCTGCCGCAAATTCGTTGTAGCGGAGAATCGGCAGAGGATTTTCCAATGCGTCATAAGGCTTCGCCATACTCTTGTCAAAATCGGTGGGAAGCCCGTAATTCGTATGAAGCATGTGAAGGGGACGAAAAATCTGCGATTCCATGTACGCTGAAAACGGCCGGCCGATACCTCTTCGATCACCAACGCCAAAATCTCATAGTTAGCGCCGGAGTACTGATGTGCAGCACCAGGCGAATAGACAACTTGCACGGCACCAGTGCCGGTCTTTCCGGCGAGAGAGTCTTCGATTGGCGGTAGTGGAGATGTTGGATCCCACCCGTGGTAGCCATGCTCGGATATGCCGGCAGTATGGCTGAGCAGACGGCCGATGGTGACCTCCTTGTTGTCAAAGGAAGACGGTGGAAGATGCCATCGGCGGAGATATGCGTCTACCGGCGCGTTCAGCTGCAGCTTGCCTTCGTCGACCATTTGCATGATGGCCCATGCCGTCGGTGTTTTTGACAGGGAACCAACATTGAATTCGGTTTCGGTGGTCAACGGGATCCGGGCCGACAGATCGGCGAAGCCGAATCCCTTTGTTCAAACCACCTCGCCCCTCGGATCAGTGCGACCGCCGCGCCTGGCACCGAGTATTCGTCCAGAGTGCCGGGCAGGGTCGATTCAATTTTCGTGATCATGACGCGCGTTGATCGATTTTTGGACTGAGTGAGCTCATGAGCGGCATTCTGGCCGAATCCCGCCGGCGTGCCTCCGAAGATGATGACAGCGAGGGGCCAGATCCTGATTTGTCGTTGGCTCTCAAGCTTTGCGAATGGCTTGCGTTTGCAATGTGTAGTCATGGTAATGGCGTCCGCTTGCGAACGATAACCTCCTTGATAGTCGACCCAATCTTTCTACAGGTTCGCCAGATTCCCCGGTTCGATCGACCTCGAAAGACGTGCACCGACGCACCATCCCGCCCTTTTCAAGTCAATGAGCGCTTTGGCCTTCCATGAGAAGGCCGGTCGCTGTCAAGTTATTTGAGGTTTGGTAAGTTCATATCATGTTTTCCTTTGCTCGGATAGCGGGTAATCTCTTGGCTTGCTGCGGCGGCGGTCAAGGCCGAGCGCAGCGAGTTCATCTTGAGCCTTGACGGCCGCCGCAGCAAGCCATAGCAAGGCACACTCCGGGCGAAGGAAAACATGGGTATTCTCCTTTCCCGACCTGTTTCTCACCACTGCCGTGCCGAGCTTAAGCTGTCGTCACCCTTCCATCCGCACTCGTTGTGAGCGACTTATGCGCTCGGTGCACATTGGGTGTTCTCGATACAGTCGGCGCTGCCATCTGTTAGGGCGCCCTCTCGTTCCATCTTTTGGTGGAGCGGGGGCAAGGCCAAGGGCGCAGTCGCCGGAACTCGACATTTGGTGTGGTGCATACAAGCCTTCTTGAACTAAGCCGCTGCCAGTCTCCGCTTGCGCGTATTATGGAGCGGTTCGTACTCCTCGCAGCTGATCCAGAGATGATGCAGCAGGACCGCCAGCTTGCGGGCCACCGCGATAATCGCTCGTTTCTTTCCGCTTTTTCCTCCACGTTCAGCCAGCTTCAGTCCCCACCGCCGCAGATCGGAGTCCTCTCCAAACGGCCCCAGGATGTGTTGTGCCCCTTGCACCAGCACCATGCGCAGATAGGAGTCTCCCTCCCTGGTGATATGCAGTTGAGGTTCGCTCTGTCCGGAGTTCCCGTCAATGATCGTTTCGGATGCCTTTTCGCCCGCCTAGGCGTCGAATTTCGCTAAGGCCTGTTGTCGTCAGTCGGAGTTGGAATGGGACTCTCCGTACAAGTACGCGTCCCATTCAGTTCCCACATCACTAGCTCGGCTCACGGAACGCGCTTGAGCTCAACATCTTTCCCGCCCAGGTGCAGGACCAACGACTGTGCGACACCATCGTTCGATAGCCTGAAGCTGCACTCATAGCTCGAATTCACCGAGTAAAAATCCAGTGGGCTTTCCGCGAGCAATTCCTGCTTGGGTTCGTCGTTCTCCTGCACGTATAAATGTCCACTATCGAGCGTTACGGCGAGCATGGCCTCCGGCGAAAGCGCATAACGGCCGGTAAGCCTCTGCAACTGGTCCGTACTCAGGGCAACTTGCTTGTGCTCTTTCAGCTTCGGCAACGGAGGCAGCAGATTGTAAGGCGTGTAGCTCTCCCAGTCGAATGGGAATCCGGTTGGTCCAACCGACGAATCGATCAGCGGTTTGAACATTCCCTCGCCGTTTGAACTATTGGTCATGATCAGGATGCCGTCGCCATTCTGGCGAAAGCAGAGAGCAAGATGTCTCCATCCTTCGTCATGACCCTCCTTAAAGAAGGCTTTGCCGTAAGGAGAGGAATACAATCCCCAGCCGATTCCATAACGCAGACGAATGCCGTCATTGGCAGTTGTGGTCTCGGCCGCGAGCGAAGGAAACTGATGTGCCGAGTGGATGCTGATTTGGGAATCGAACATCTCCCCAGTTGTTCGTCTATCCAGAATCTTGCCGCTCATGAGCGCGCTCAGAAACGTAGCATAGTCGCGGAGCGTGGTCTGCATTGATCCGGCTGCATTCGCGCTCCTCCGCTTTTCCGGTCCCAACGAACGGCCGTATTCGTCGTAACCATTGGCGAAATCGCTCTCGAACCTCGGCTCCCACACCATGCTTGTGCGCGTCATTTTCAGGGGGATGAAAAGCTCCTCCTGCATCAGCGCCTCGATCGGTTTGCCGGTAACCGTCTCCACAACGAGCTGCGCAAGAACGATGCCCTCGCCCGAGTACGCATATCGCGTCCCAGGCTCGAAATGAATCCTGAGCTTTCGGTCGTCCTCGAATGCGCGCCAGTTTGGAAATCCGCTGGTGTGGCTTAACAAAATGCGAAGGGTGAGTCGCTTCCAACGGTCGTCGCCCTGCAAATCGGCATATTGAGGATACGTGGGGAGCGGTTTTGGCAGATACTTGTCGATGGGCTTGTCGAGGTCGAGAATGTGGGATTGCACCAGGCGCATGACAACCGTGGCAAACGCCGCCTTGCTCAGAGAAGCAGACGTCATGACCGAATCCGCGGTAAGTGGCGACCCTGTTTCCGCATCCCGTGCTCCATATGTCTTGAGGTATTCGATCTTGCCGCGATGAAAAATGGCAATCCCTGCTCCGGTCACATGGGCGCTTTGCATCAATCGATTGGCGTTGTGATCAATCTGCGCGGCTGTGATCGCGCTCCCATCAGGCCGCACAACAGCAGTTTGGCCGGCGAAAGCCGAAGCCACTTCAACCGCGACGAAAAACGCTGCAAACTGCGCTACTCCGCGCATCTCGGTTCCTTTTCTCTGCTCCAAAAAAAACGGGCGAGCGACGGTCAATTCCAATCCTTTGATTTTGAACTCCGCTATGCAGACGATGATACGCAAATCGAATTGATTGGGTTCCTATCAAAGCCCTTGAATCGTCAACGAGCGGCAGAGCTGCTGGAAGAGTGCATCGCCCTGTTATCGCCAGTTGACCAACGAGCACAAAGAGTTTCCCGCAAATTTCTTCCCATAGAAGTTCGAGTGGTGTAAGATTACTTCCCATAGGACTTCGAGTGGAGGGACGGATGGGAAAAAAAGAGAACCAACCCGACAGCGAGATGCTGAAGGGCACGCTGGACATGATGATCCTGCGGACGCTGATGGGCGGAGACGCGCATGGGCACACCATCGCGAAAGTCATTGAGCGCACCTCCGAAGACGTACTCGAGGTGGAACAGGGCTCGCTGTATCCAGCTCTGCATCGGCTGGAGGATCGCGGTTGGGTGGCTTCTTCCTGGGGCCCCAGTGAAAACAATCGCAAGGCAAAGTTCTACCGCCTGACGGCCGCAGGCCGTAAACAACTGGTGCGCGAGACCAGCCGCTGGCGCCAGATGACAAGGGCCATCGGCCTCGTGATGGGCGAAGAAGGTGGTGCGCAATGAGTTGGCGAAGATTTCTTCACCGCAAGCAATCCGATGCCGAGTTGCAGGACGAGATTGAGGCCTTTCTGGCGGAGGAGACAGCTGACAACCAGGCGCGCGGAATGTCGCTCGACGAGGCCCGGCGTCAGGCGCACCTGAAGCTGGGCAACCGGCAGAAGGTGCGCGAATCGCTGTGGGCGCAGAACTCTCCCCAGCCATTCACCGCGATTGGCCGCGACCTGAAATATGCTTTGCGCACGCTGAGCCGCACGCCCGGCTTCTCGATCATCGCGATTGGAGTGATGGCTTTGTGCATAGGTGCGGCAACTTCGCTTTTTACGATTGTGCGCTCAGTCTTGCTAAAGCCACTTCCCTTCCGGGACCCTGCCCGGCTGGTGATGGTGTACGAGCACCATCGAGAGGCGAACACACCGGATTCCAACTTCATCCCGGTGGCACCCGCGGACTTTTACGACTGGCGCTCGAAGACCCACGGCTTTGAAGACATGGCCATCATGGGTTACGCCGGGTACAGTCTGACGGGCGAACGGGGCGAACTGCCCGAGTCAGTCCGCGCGGCCACAGGCTCGTGGAATCTGTTCCCGCTCCTGGGCGTGCGGCCGGCATTGGGCCGGACGTTTACCGAGTCGGACGACCGGCCCGGCAGCACCGTTGTGATGCTGACCTGGAGCGTGTTTAAGAGGAGGTTTAGCGGCGACGCGACGATTGTGGGCCGCCAGGTTCACCTCGACGGCAGGCCCTTCACGATCGTTGGTGTGCTGCCCGCGTGGTTCACATATCCCGATGCCGGCATCCAGTTATGGGTTCCGTATCAAGCGCCCGCAACGCCGCAGTTCCTGGGGCATCACGACTGGCACCAGAGCCAGGTGGTAGCGCGGTTGCGTCCCTACGTGAGCCTGGCAAGCGCGCTGGCACAAGTCCGTGCAATCCAGTACCAGCTTCATTTCGAATACCCTCGTGATCCCGTGAACGACGATGTTATCTCGCGTTCTCTGAACGAGGATCTGGCCGGGAAGGTGAAGAAGCCGCTGAATCTAATGCTTTGCGCTGTCGGCTGCATGCTGCTGATTGGGTGTTTGAACGTCTCGAATCTGCTGGTTGCGCGGGGCGCCGCACGGCAGAAGGAGGTAGCTATTCGCAGTGCTCTGGGAGCGCAGCGCGGCACCTTGATTCGCGAGCAGTTGACCGAGAGCCTGCTGATCTGCGTAGCCGGGGGCCTGGGTGGCATTCTGCTTTCGGTGTTTGCTACAAGGTTCCTTGCCCATGCGTGGAAAGATCTGCCCACCGCCCAGAGCATTCACCTTGATGGCACAGTGATCGCGTTTGCGTGCTTGCTGATGTTTACGGCAGTGCTCGTCGCCGGGTTGCTGCCCGCGTTCTCGACAACGGGAAGGACCATGCTGAAAGCCCTGCAGACTTCCGCGCGGACCGGAGGCGGAAGCGTTGCACGGACGGCACTGCGCAGGTCGCTCCTTACTGTCGAGATTGGAATCACAGTGGTCCTGCTGGTGGCGGCGGGACTGCTGCTCAAGAGCTTTCTTCGGCTGCGCTCTGCCGATGTGGGCTGCGTGACCGAGAACACGCTCACGCTGCAGTACAGCCTGCCCGAGAAGAAATACAACACGCCGGAGAAGGTGAACGCATTCAACGAAGCCTTGCTGGAGCGTATCAGAACCATGCCCGGAGTTCGTTCAGCTGCATTGGGAAACACTCTTCCCGGAGCCGGATATCCGGGTGACATGGTGTTCACGGTGAAGGAGCACGCTCCGCTGAAGACGGGCGAAGACATGCCCAGTGCGATGGTGTGCCAGGCTGATCCGGGCTATTTCAGCGCCCTTGGGATTCCGCTCGTGCAGGGCCGGTTCTTTACGAGTGACGAACGCGGCGCACGATCGTATAAGGTCGTTGTGAACCGTCAACTCGTACGGCAATACTTCACGGGTGACAACCCTATAGGCAGGCACCTGCACGTTCCGGCGCATTTCCACCCGGGAATGCCCAACCAGGTCGACTACGAAATCGTGGGCGTGGTCGGCGACACCTTATATCAGGTCGGCAAAGATCCGAGCGCAGCCATGTATTTCCCCATCTTGGAAGGAGACACCGGGGGCGCCAATTTCCAGATGCTCGCTGTTCGCACGGAAACGAGGCCGTTGCAATTTGCGGTGCCGGTCGAAAAGCAGATTGCCTCTCTCGATCCGGGGCTTCCGGTTTCCGAAGTGCGCACTATGGATCAGGTGATCGACCAGTCACTGGTCAGTGCTAGCCTGAGCGCAAGACTCGTTCTTGCCTTCGCGATTTTGTCGCTGCTTCTCGCCTCGGTGGGACTATACGGCGTGCTGTCGTACCTCGCGACGCAACGGACATCGGAACTGGGCATTCGCATGGCGCTCGGAGCGCAACGAAATAAACTTTTGCGGTTGATGTTGATCGATGGCTTGCGACCGGCGCTGTTCGGGCTTGGTCTTGGACTGGTGGTAAGCGTCGCTGTAACTCGCATCTTCCAGTCGATGCTTTTCGCAACCACACCCCTCGATCCCGTCGTTCTCTCCGGCGTGATTGCCTCGCTGTTGGCGGTCGCAGTTCTGGCCTGCCTTGCTCCCGCATGGCGCGCTTCCCGGCTGGATCCGATACAGGCACTCCGAACCGATTAGCACCGCCTAATCGGCAATTCACTCTTTGAGCGCAATTGGTAGCGAGTCGGCTCGTGTTTACTTACTCGCGTCCCTCTGCTTTGCTCTCTGAGAGGTCTGGACAGAGGTCAGGTGGACAGAGGACGCGGGTGCGATAAGGGTTCGATAAACGGTTCCCAGGGTGTCCCAGGGCGCTTACAGTAGCCATCCGTTGCGCCTGGTTTCAATGAGTTACGCGTTTCCGCCTTGCTGTCACGGCACAGGTCTGGACAAGGTGAGGTAGACGCTCGTTCCCTGGAAACCCGATCTGAAAACGTGAATTGGCCTGAAGTCAACAGTTGAAGGCACGGTCTTGATATTTCGATGGACAGAAGTGTCCACGGGCTAAAATAGTGGGCAGATGGTTAAAAACGTTGCTCTGGTTCTCGGTGGTGGTGGGTCCGCCGGACATGCATGGACGATCGGTGTCATCGCAGGACTGGCCGAAGCTGGCATCGATATGACCGAGGCCGCCGATCTGGTGATCGGCACGTCGTCCGGGGCCACCGCGGCAGCGCAGGTGCGCAGCGGCATACCGCCAGCCGAACTGTTGGCTCCGATTCTGTCAGAGCCGGTTCCACCGGTCGGACAGAACCGGCAAGGGCTGCCGTCTCCGCCGATGGCCGCAGTCTACGAGCGGATGAGGGCCATCGGCGCCGCAGCCACCTCGGCTGTCGATCTATGCCGTGCGATGGGCGCGTTCGGGTTGGAGAGCGACGCCACACTCGGACCCACGGCGGCGGAACAGCGGCGCGCGATGGTCGCCGCCAGGTTGCCTCACCAGCAATGGCCGGAGAGGCCGATGATCGTGGCGGCAGTCAACGCGCATACCGGCGAGCTGGTTGCGTTCGACCGCGATTCCGGCGTTGACCTCGTGGACGCAGTGACCGCAGGCACCGCGCTGCCTGGTACGGTCCCCACACACAACATCAACGGCACGCGCTATATCAACGGTGGCGTGCGCTCCGCCGAAAACGCCGACCTTGCCTCGGGCTATGCGAACGTCGTGGTGCTCTCGCCGTTTGGCGGGCGGAGCGGGACGCTACCGGCAGGCCAGTTCGAGGGTATACGTAGATCACCGGAATGGGGCACGGACCTTGCGAGCCAGGTCGAGGCCCTGCGCAAGCAGGGTAGCCGCGTCGAGGTAATCACACCGGACGCCGATTCCCGAGCCGCAATGGGCACGAACCAGATGGATCTGGCGACCCGCATCCCCGCCGCACGTGCCGGTTTTGCCCAAGGCAAGCCGGAAGCGACCCGCCTCACGTTCCTCTGACGATTGCACGCCGACGCCCAGCGCTACACCGTCATCTGTGAAGAGCCCAATTGGGTCCTCCGCTGCATGGAATAGCCTCGGCGGGAAATGCTCGCGCGGCAGCATGGCATCCGGCGGAAGCGCAATGATAGCGGAATCGGTAAGACACTCATCGCTTATGTTCGCCGTGCGGATGAAGGAACCAGTGTTCCAGAAGCTACCTAAGGCGGGCTTGCTCTTTCGTTGCTAGACCGTGAAGCGCTCAATGAGTGCGTCGCCCTGTTGGCGATATCTGATAGTTCGCGCCGCGGGGAATCGCCGAATACTGACCGACTACACGGGAGGTTGCCAGCGCTGTAATAATCCGAATAGCGTGAATCGCCCGACTTGGCGGTTGCCCTATCGGGCTATATTGACCGTCACTGTGGTATTGCCACAGATTGAGCATAGGAAGCACCCAGGGGTTTTTCGATGGGAAAGACAGCAGCCTTTCGATTGATTGCGACAGTAGCCGTTTTTGCAATTGGGTCCAAACTGTGGGGTCAGACACACGCTGGAAATACTTCAGAAGATCGCCAGAAGATCGAAGCGGTTGATAGGGCCATTCGCGAACGAGTGAACCCAGGAACTGTCCCATCGATAGCCCTTTCCGTAGTTCGCCATGGAAAGGTGCTATTCGAGTCGGGCTATGGTCTCGCCGATCGCGAAAAACGCGTTCCCGCAACGCCGAACACGCCTTATTACGTGGCGTCAGTAACCAAAGCCTTTACCGGGACTTCTCTGATTATCCTCGAAGCAGAGCACAAGATTGATCTCGACCTTCCCGTCAACGGATATCTACAGTCGGCGAAGCTCCGTAGCCCAATGTGGAACGTTTCCGAAGCCACGGTCCGCAGAGTCGCCGACCATACCGCCGGCCTAACAACATACGACCGGTCGTGCCTCGTAGGCGACGTCGACTGTCAAGTTTCAACCGAAGTTGCTATTGAGCGCTACGGCGTTGTTTTCTGGCCGCCGGGAGAGCGCTTCGACTACTCGAACCTTGGGTATGGGGTCCTGGGTCAGGTGATTTCCAATGTGTCAGGCCAGTCATTTTCTGAATTTCTTGAAGATCACATTTTCGGGCCATTGGAAATGAAGAACTGCCATTTGTCGGAGACAGGTGACATTCGCACAGGATCCGCAGCTAACTACGACGATTCCAGGGCCCTGCGAAGTCCGCTTCGCGTGTCAGACACTCCCGCTGCCTCGTCGGCCCGCTGCAGCGCTCACGACCTCGCAATCTTTGGTTCGTTCGTGTTGGGCGAGCCTGTCCGAGGACAGAAAGAAGTTCTGTCCAAGGGCCGTCTCCGGGAGCTCCTTTACACGGATTCGGCAAGTGCGGGCCACCGTTATAGCTTCGGCTGGGAGGAAAACACGGTGGAAGGCCACGTTGGCGTAGTTGTCCAGGGCGGAACCGAGGACTCGTCTGCGGCTATTCAGCTAATCCCTGACGCCGGCCTTTCTATCGCCGTAGTCTCGAATGGGAGCACAAGAGCTCCTCTAGAAATCGCCAATGCGATAGTGGCGAAGCTCTTACCCCCTAAAGGGGGTTCGTCTTCAACGACAAACAATACGGTGAGAAAGGAACCGAGATCCGAACAGATGTTTGGGCGCTGGACTGGAACGGTTCAGACCTGGAAGGGCAGCATCCCGTTGGTCATCTCCATTTCCTCGAACTCCATACAAGCCGGAGTTGGACAGAGCGCCGTCTTGTCGCCTTGTCAGAAGCCAGATGTGGGGAATGCCCAAGTGTATTGCGTCATGCGTGGTGACCTGAAGACCCCCGATGTACCCGCGCCTCCATACAATATTGAGCTGGAACTCCACTTTCGTCAGGGCATTCTCTTCGGTGCAGCAACGGCAGTCTCTGATCGGGTCGAGCTACCATACTGGGTAAAGTTAACCAGAGAAAACCGCTAATTCGGGTCGAGTTGCTCGGATTTGCGGGTCTTTGAGCGGACTCGACGATGATACGTTCTCTTTGGATCCCGCGAAACGGGAATCAGTTTCGCAATCTTCCGAAGGAGGTCAACGAGCGCAACATCGTCAAATCACTCATCGAGACGTTTCCAGGAACCATGACTCTAGAGACCCAAAGGGTCAACTGGCTCTGGCAGTCGATGTCCTTCGAGGCGGTTCGATCGCGTATTCGAGCTGTAGATCCCCGCCGCCCCGTCGAGTTCGCCAATCAAATTCCACGGCCTGATCCGACTCAATCGGGGTCCCTTCGAGAATGGCACCTTTCCACGTATGGTAAGCGCCTGTTGGCAGTGCAAGGCGGAAGCCATTGCCCACCTTGACCGATGTGGCGGAGAGTAGCCGGCCCGCGGTCTTTTCGCCAACGATAAACGCGAGATTATTCTCACGGGCGAAGGCGACGATCATTTCGGCGGCACTTGCCGTATGGCGATTCACGAGCAGCACAATCCGTCCCTGGAACGGCTTCGGGCCCAGTCCTTCGGTTTCGAGGACGATGGGCTTTTTCGCAAGCATAGATGGAGCGAATCGAAGTGCGAGCAGCCATAGATTCTTCGTCGAGACCGGAATTCGGGAGAAGCGAGGGAAGGTCAGCTTTTCGGATTCGATATTGGCATTTGCTCGCCGGCGATCGAGCGCGAAGCCCACCGGAATCTTGTCTGGAGTGAGCAGGCTCATCACGCGCAGTGCGCCGATTCCGCCGCCCGTGTTCCCGCGCAAGTCGATAATGAGGCGGTCAATGTCGCCCAAACTCGCAATCCCACTGGAAATCTGGTTGGCGACTACAACTCCAACCATGCCGGGAAACATGGCGACTTTCAGGTAGCCTGTGCCGTTTTCGAGGCGTCGCGACTCCACGAGGGTCGGTTCGATGAAATGGAGCTTCTTCCCTTTTGGACGGGCCACATCGACAGACACGGTTTGTTGTTTGTCTTCATTGTCGACAATCACGACACTCGTCTGCTTCCCCATTGGAAAAACTGGATGTTCTGGTGGCACGATTTCACGGCCATCGACGCGGAGCAGGATATTCCCGGGTTCAATGCCGGCAATCGCGGCGGCGCCGCCAGAGTGGACATCCTGAAAGATCCATCGCTTGCCATAAGGCGTGTCATCCGCCAGGTACGTTGCGCTGAGCGCTGCGCGGCTCGACGCCCGCCGGGCCGTTCCGTGAAAGAAGCCGAGATGCGACGCATGGAGTTCGGCCAGAAGATCGCTCATGGCCTGCTCAAAGGCATCCGCGGTTGCGGCGGATTCGATGATGGGCCTATGACGAGTCACGGCCGCTTGCCAATCCGCATTGAGTTTTTCGGGCGCGTAGAATCGTTTTTGCAAAGCGGCTAGCACATTCTCAAGAATCGAGTGCCGGTCTTTCTCTGAGAGTTGAACCGGCAACGTGGGCATTGTGGCGGTCGTTGTGGTCATCGACTACTCCTGAGAGTGGGAGTTGATTTCGAATCTGCAAAGAGTGTTGCGTTTGGTTCACCGTCAAGTTCGAATCCGGCCCAGTAGTATGGCGGGTCTCCGGATTTCAGCAATTCAAGTTGCGCCTCGCGCAGTGCTTCCGCCTTGCCTTCCCTGATGGCTGAGGTGTCCGGTAGAAGGCCATCATGAGTTGCGCTGTCGAACGGTCTTCCATTTCCCAAAGCGTCGAAACCACGCTCTGTGCTCCCGCTTCGATGAATGCATTGACGATGTTGGCAACGCCCTCCTCGCCAACCGGACCAACTCCGGTATCGCACGCCGAAAGCGTTACTAGCTCCGAGTTCAGCGGCAGGGTCCGAATTTCCCGCACCTGGAGCAAGCCATCATCAGCGGGTGAGGATTGGGGCGCAAAAATAAGGGCTGAACGATCGGGAAACTCAGGATCGGCATATCCGTGCAGCGCAAGGTGAATGACCTTGTATTCATTGAGCGGAAGCTTCGTGAAGGCCGTTTTCGTCGCGTGATTGCCAAGGAGAATAGTGCTTGGTTTCGGGAGGTCACTCGCAATGGTCTCCACTTCATTGCGACTTTCCGGCAGAGCGACCAGGTTTCGTCTCTCCGGGCCGGAAACGGCACGGCGAATGGTGGCAAGCAGCGTCGTCGGGGGAGGTTTGGAGATCCAGGCCGCAACTCCGACATATGGCAAATCGTCCTGAATCGTCCGGTTGGCGCGATGCCTGAGAATGTCGAGGACGGTTCCCGAGGGGGCCACTGTCACTAAATGCGTGGTAAGGACGTATTGCCCTGAATTGGCAAGAGCGGAAAAAGGCAGGAGGTGGAGTTTGCCATCCGGCACAATGATCAAATCATGTTTCTTGCCAACTTCCGGAATGCCGCCAAGCAGGCCATTGTAGAGCTGCTGCGCCAGAGACAGGTCCGTCTTCTTTTGTGTAATCTCGGATCGATACTGAGTCGCTTCCTGCTCCAACTCGGATTTCGGCGGCAGTGTGTAGCGATGAACAGTATTCACTGTCACAGCCAAGGCGTAAGAGTGAGGTTCGCCCAGCACATATTCGACAAGGAGCTCGGAGGGTCGCAGATCGTGTTGCAAGCTCGTGAGCGGAACCGGATTGGGTGGCCGATCAATGTCCTGGGAATCTGTGCCGAGTTGCAGTTCCGCAGTGTAGATTGAATCGAGAATCCGACCGCGCGCATTCGGGTCGTCGGTGTTGAGCAACTTGAGGTTCAGGCTTGTCAACTCGAGTTCCGCGGCGGTCGGTTGGTGCGGCGCCACGATCTCATGACGCGAGAGGGCCTGCGCTTCCACGCGTCCGCGAGCCCGCTCAATTGCCCGGAATGCTTCGGCCATTCTGCCCTGATCGCTGAGCGAAGCGAAATATCCGGCATAAACGATGCTCAGGTCGCTCAGCAAGTCGCGCTCGACCATTGGCGTCGGCACCTTGCTCAGGAGCGCATCGAATAGATCTGCGCTCTTCTCGTAGAGGGCGTTCGATGCCTTCACATCCCCCATCCGCGACAGGATTTCCGCCTTGATTCCCAGGTTCCTGGGAACAAAGTACAGTTCATCGGGAATGTTCTTGTTGGCCTCGATGGCTTCGTTGATCGCGGATAGAGCTGGCTCGAAAGCGCCCTGATGGATGTACGCCTCGGCAAGTGTCCCGTCCACCTGCGTCAGCCCACGCCAATAGGAGAGCTGCTTCGCATAGCGAACGGCCTGTTCCAGGTCTGCCACAGCCTGGCTCCATTGGCCCATTCGCTCGTATACGCCTGCCCTGGTCTGGTAGAGCTGATAAAGATGCCCCGCAAGATGATAGGCGGAGATCTTCTGCATCTCCTGAGCAGCCAGTGCCAGGGCCTCCTGGTTCCGCCCGAGACCGCTCAACGCCTCGATCTTCGCGTCGACGGCAATCGACGGATATGCGGCTCCGCGAGTCTTTGCGGCAACCCGGATGGCTTCATCGAGCGGTCCGAGGGCCTCTTTGTATTTGTGCAATTCCAACAAACCCGCGCCGTACATGCTCGCGTAGCGGATATGAGCGGCCGGGTCGGCGATCTTCGCCACCGTCCACGCCCTGAGCACATCCTTCTTGGCGGTTGCAATGTCACCGAGCAGGAACGCAGCGAATCCTTGCTCGCCGACTGCTCGCGAAGCAAGCAGGAGATGATGCTGCCGGATCGCCAGCGACTCGACCTCCGCCCAAGTCTGGTGCGCCATCGCGGCGTCGTAGTTCGCTTCAAGCATTCCGAGAATGGTTAGGATGCGGAGCCGAGTCTCCGGCTCGCGCGCCTCGGGGAGATCGAGATCGTGCCGGAGTAAAGCAATCTGGCTTGGGATGGAGGTCGAGGATTCGCTGTGCGCCGGCATCTGGCTCACACGCGCGTAAAGTGCCCTCGAAGGCTGATGCCTCTGCTCGAATTCGATTTCGGCTTTTCGGTAGAGAGGTTCCGCGGCGATCCAGCTATTGAGCCAAGACATCTCGTCGGCTCGCTTCAGCAGCGCCTCTGGACGATGAGAATTCAGCCGCCGGACGACTTGATACCCGACAACACTCAGCAGGACGGCTAGGAGCAAACCGGTTGCGATGCGAAGGGTGGGGGAAGACGCAATTCGCATAGCGGACCGATCACTTTGGCCTTTATACTGCCAGATTACCGCCGGGAGATCAATACGTTGACCTTTAATCCATTGTAATTATTACCCTTAGCGGATTCTTGTCACCTCTCACTGAATCTGACCGACAGAAATCCACATTGAAGTTTCGCCTTTTGTTCTCCTATACTGGCACTCGTGTTTAATCTTCCGCCAACTCGGCAGTGCGATTTCACAATCCGCTGCAAGAAATGCGGTGAAAACATCCCGGCGCCCGTTGGCACGATGCCGGATACCTGGATTGCCGCACAGTGTCCGCTTTGCGGCGAGAAGAGGAACTATCTTCCCTCCGAGATTTTTCGAGGGAAGCTCTCGTACAGACTTGGTCCTAAGCCCGTGCGATCAGTGGTGCACTGATGGGTGAAATGAAGCGAGCTATTGCCAGGGAGCGGGAGGCTTGGGCGGAGAAGATGCAAGAGCAGACGCGAATGAAGTCGACGCTGGTCATTGCCGCCGCGATCATAGCGGCCGTTCGTCTGGCCCGGGATCCTGATATAAGCCGGCCGTCTCCGAGTCTCACGGCGGTAGTCAACGAGAGCGTGAGCTTGGCGAGGATGATCTTGGATCGGGTTGGGCGGTAGACGCCTTCGCAGTCAATAATTGCGGTGGTCGGCCAATGAACGAGAGCCTCCAATCCCCTTGCAAGAGGAATGACATATTCGTTTCTCACCCACGCGGCTACCATATTGATAATGCTTCAGACTGTAACGATACTCGTGGGGCTTCCCGGTTCAGGAAAATCCTGGTTCCTGAAGCAGCGCACCGAACTGGTGTTCGACGATTTTCATGCCGGGGCATTCCAAGACTCGCCAGCATTCACCGCGAGCCGATGCTATCTAGCGTTGAAGGACGCCTTGAAGCGCGGCAACGACTGCGTCATCGCAGACATCGCATACTGCGCGGCAGAGCGCCTTCAGGAGGCGCAGGGTTGCGTGCGATCTCTCGGAGCCGAACTTGGCATTGAACTCGAAATCGCGCTTCTCTATTTTGCTAACGACGTGAATGCCTGCCGGCACAACGTGGTTCATCGGTTCTCGCGCGAAAAGAGACGGGACTATTTGGCAGAACTGAGAATCATCGATCAGTTGGCCAAGGTTTATGATCCGCCAGCAAACTGCATGCCGGTACAGACTTGCTGCGCAGAGTCCACATAACCTCTCAGCCTGCTGTGATCCACTTCAATGATGACCTAAACGCTGTTTTATGTATTCAGTGTGAACTTGGTGGAAGTTCGGTGGAATTCCTTCTTCAAAGGGTTATAAGTGAAGCACCACTGGGTGACGAATGGTTTTGCGTCTGGTTTGCTTCTGTCAATGAAGGCGTCCCAATACATCAATCGGCCATACACGTACAATGCTCCGGGATCGGATGCGTTGGGATTGGGTTCCACGCGCATTCTCTCCGGCGCTACTCTCCGAATCTCAAATCCCTCACCTTTCATTGTGAGAATGTCCATCGGCGCGTAGAACGGATCGCAAATCTCGTCTGGCGGCTCGAATCCCATCGCGGAATGAATCTTGCAGGCACAATGCCCTTCATGGAGCATCGCAGGGGTATTTCCCTTGTTCGTCGCCCGAATGATGAACATCTCTGAGTCCGACTCATGTGGCGCAATCCCAACCACGAGCCACGGGCGTTCGGAAACAATGAGTGCCTGAGCGTTCAGCAGTGCGGCATTGGCTGCCTTTTCTCCAACGCGCAAGCTCCGTAAAGCCGCGTTAACGCCCACAACACCGACTAGAAGCAGCGCGCCACTGATGATGACGGTCGAGTAGTCAACCCAGTCACGCGAAACCAACATTGCAGAACAGGAGCTGAGGTCCATTGTTCTACCTTCTCCTCCAAGAGCACGATGTGCGAACTCTGATACGGTACTGTAGCGGAAATTCTAAACGGAGCGGGCTGGATTTCATCTATCGTACCCTGCTTGAACCCTTTTCTCCGTTACACCACCAGTGAACCGCCTGGATGTTGTCGGGATGATCGTCCCTCCACGCTCCTCCCATACCCCGCGGGCTGATGTGATCGGGAACAATATCGGTGTAATCGGTGAACTTCTCATCGCAGATGCCGCACTTGCCGTTCTGCGCCACGATTTTTCGATCGAGCAGTTTGCGCATCTCCCCGTTTGAGCGGAGTTCCCTGTACCCGCGAGGATGTTGCGGATCGTCGATGCGCCGAATGCCAATCTGTCGTAGTCTCCTTCCCAGCTGGACAACTTCTCTTCCGCAGCAAGAAAGGGAACGGTGAATGGGACAGAGCTGATTGCGACGGAGTCTCATGGAGTTCCTCCCGTTTAGGCTTATGGCTCGATTGAAGGGGGCGTTTCGCGGGATTCTTAAACCGACTGCGACGCAGCGGGCGATTCATCTATATCCGTCATTCGCAGAAGGGTGTCGGATCTATGTGAGAGAGAACGAGCCTGACGAACAGACGGTCGATGACCCCGATGATTAAGGCGATGGGTCGGGCTAGAAATGAACAATTTGGGAGGTCAGTATTTCGGCAAAAACCAACTCCGGTCGGCTGGCCTGCTCGACGTTTCTGCCATCGATAAGCGTATTTCTCGGTGTCGCGCTTATCCGACTGCGATCACGTCCGAGACTCCCATCATCTCGCGATGCACCATTACCCGCGGGCACATTGTCTACCTGGATGATCGAAAAGAGTGAATTACTCGTTAGCGATGTGCGCCGGAATTGATTCAAATACTCTAGCTGGCTCTTATATCGCTCCTCATCCGCAGGGCTCCGATGTATCTGCTCGTCCAAATACAGTACGCCTACCACGCCTTGATCAAACCCAATGTCCTTCATCACTCCATCATTCAGTGTTCGAAGGCTAATAACATTTACGTTTGGGTTCGCATACATCTGCGGAATCAGGGGCTCTAGCGTGAGAATATAGGTCTGCCTTTTTGGATCATGATCGGCGGCTTGCACGGCAGTAAGCGAAGGCTCGATCCTCATCCGAAGCTCATCCCTCACCACGTCTTCCCTGAAATAGTCTGTAGCGAAAAAACTCGTGCCAAGAATGGCTGCAACTGTGCATCCCACGATCCAATTGATTGGGGCTCTATGGTTCGTCCAAATGCGGGTGCGCCGGAGCCATCTGAGCATGGATGCTGTGCCAAGACCGGCCAGAATGGACCACATACCCATGAGACTCATCGAGAACCGCAGCGCGGCACGAGAGTCGGTTATTCCGGATCGCATTTCATAGTAGGTGCGAATGTGAAACGCATAAAGCAGCAAGTAGCCAACAAACAATATGAGCGGAAATAGTGCGAGATTTCTGTGACGCAACGCGACGATGGCTCCAACGAGCACGAGAATGATCGCTCCCCCGTACCACTGAACGACGAAAAACGAACTCACAAATACTGGTAAAAAGCTGAGGAGTTCAGTAGCTGTGAGGGGAAAGTGCTTTAAGAGCGCGATCTGACTGCTCTGGGTCTGAGGTAGATGTAGCTGAAGGCTAAACATGAGGGCGAGTGCTGCGCTAACCAACATCCAACGAAACCTGTGAATAGGAGAGGAATGCGTGCTCTTGTTCGTGAAACGCATGAGGAAGACAACGAGCGGCAAGATAATTGGAAGCAGGATATTTTCTCGCTTCACTGTCAGGGAGAAAAGAAGCGTCGACGTGAACGCGCACCAAATCAAGAACGCACGCCAACGGCTGATGCGTTCTGGGCAGACGAACACGTAGCGCAGGCAGAACCATAGAACCAGGCTGATGCATCCATTCGCGATTGGCTCTGCGGACGTTTCAAGGCCCCATACGGCAAATATCGGCGTTATCGCAAAAATGAGCGCCGCGCTAACAGCGATGATCACATCGTCGGCAATGACGATGCACAAAAGAAAAATTAGAATATCCACGAGGCACGCGCAAACTACGTTCGCTATCGAGCCGATGGATGAGTGGTATCCAAAGACTTTGAAGAGCACCGAGAGTATGTATGGGTACCCAATTAAATGCTCAGGATAGTTGTCCGATAGCCTGCACGATGTCAAGCTTCCAACTGCGCACACGTTGATCGAATACGGAAGCGTCGCTCCACTCGGCTCTATTCGAAATTGCTCGGCCATCTGACGGCCTGCAACCGTGTACACATACGAATCTTCGTATTCCAGTCCGTGAAAAAATCCCCCTTCCGCTGGAATTCGCCAAACCAACACGAGGGCGATGCAGACAAGTAGCGGCTTCCAGTGGGTCTTCAAGAGCCCGTGTAGGTATGAATCCGTCAAGAAACAGGCGAGAGATGTTAAGACGCTCGCCCAGAAGAGCGTCGTCACGACCCCAAGTGCATCCGATTGCGTCATCCAATTAGCCATTAAGCACCCAAGTGGAAAGCCCGATGAGGCCGCAAGTCATTACATATCATACCCTTATAGGCAATCAATCGTGGCCTAAAGTGTAAAGAGCGTCTCAACGCCCAAAGCGTCTAGGCGGAACTTCGGGCAAAAAACATTGCATTTGAGGTCAATTCGTCAATTCTTGGTATAAAATTCCTGCAATCAGAATTTTGCAGATTGAGGGAACCTGTATGCAGAAGGATAGGAAGCAGTTTCTCAGCGGCATCGCGGCCAAGTTGGCTGTTCTGGTGGGCGGCGCAGTCGCCGCAACAGGTGTGAATGCTTCACCCTTCACTGCTGTTGTGCCAGTCCCCGACACAAACACCATCTCTTCGCCGTCCGCTGCGGCTCTCAAAACGCTGGCTCCGAAACTCATCTTGAAGCAGCAAAATGAAAGCTTCAAGATGATTGCGAGTCACGACTCCCATTCGTCGCACTCGTCTCACTCTTCACATTCCTCCCATTCGTCGCACTCCTCGAGCGCCTACTGAGAATGGATCAGCCTGAGAGCACGGGCACGCCAGACTGCGTCCAACGTGGTGGTTGAGATTGATCTGGCCATCATCAGCGCCGAGGCACTGCTTAAGACGAGCTACTGGTTTTCGCGAGATTTCGTATGCGAGATACGGAATCAAGATAACAAGCTGGCGGAAGTATGTTTGACTCCTCGAAACCCCATGTCCGCTTCCGATCTTGCATCGGCGAAGGACGCCTTCACTACGAGCGCAATGGACTTTGCGCTACGCGAAAAGATCGAAGCCAAGACCTCCGGTATCCGTGATCTCCTTCTCGCGAAGGCATTCTCGGAATCTGGTGTTTTGGAGGATCAGCCCGAAGGTGTGTTCGGCGACATGATCGAAGAAACGAAGCCGGACGGCATGTTCAACATTCTGGGCAACCCTCAGCGTTGACGGAAGATGAACTATGGCGCGTGCTTTCTATCCGCTCGAACGGTTCGCTCCCGCGCCAGCAGCATTTCGCCTGCTCCCATTCCGATTCACTCGCTTAAACGGAAAAGAACTCTTGGTGAACGAGGCAGGTGAATTCCTCTTCGCCCCGAGCGGAACCGTCCAGAGTCTCGCTGAGGAGCAACTCGATACGAATACCGAGTTGTACCAGGACCTCAAGGCGAAGCATTTTGTCTATGACGAATCATCGTCTCCGCTGCTCGATGTTTTAGCGACCAAAGTCCGGACAAAGTTTGACCACATCTGCGGCGGAACCAAGCTGCACATCTTTGTCGTGACCCTTCGCTGCGAACATTCCTGCGAATACTGTCAGGTATCCCGGCAGACGGCGACTCGCGGCGAATTCGACATGAGCACCTCCACCGCGGATCGCGCCATCGCCATGATGATGGACAGCCCCGCCCGTGAGGTTACGCTTGAAATTCAGGGCGGAGAGCCGTTGCTCGCCTTTGATGTGATTCAATACATCATTCCAAGAGCCAAGAAGCTGGCGTTCGAGAAGGGAAAGAACCTCGATATCGTCGTCTGCACGAACCTTGCGTGCGTGACCGATGACATCCTGAAGTATTTTCGCGATGAGGGCGTGAAGGTCTCCACCTCCCTCGACGGTCCCGCATTCCTGCACAACAAGAACCGACCCCGACCCGGACACAATAGTTATGAAAAGGCAATCGAGGGAATCGAGCGGAGCCGTGCGATTCTCGGCATGGAAAGCGTTGCCGCGCTCATGACGACGACGGCAGCCTCGCTCGACTATGCTGACGAGATCGTCGATGAATATGTGCGCCGGGAGTTCCATTCGATATTTCTGAGGCCGATCAGCCCCTACGGGTTCGCGATAAAGACGCGCCATCGCACCGGGTTACGAGATGGGACGTTTTCTTGAGTTCTATAAGAAGGGCCTCGCGCATATCCTCAAGGTCAACCGGGGCGGGTACCGCATCGCCGAGGTCTACACGCAGATTCTTCTTACAAAAATACTGACTCCTCATGGGACGCGATACGTCGATATGCAATCGCCCGCCGGTGAGGCATGGAACGTGTTGGTCTACAACTACGACGGCGATGTCTACGCGTCTGACGAGTCGCGGATGCTGGCCGAGATGAACGACTGGACGTTCCGACTCGGGAACGTGCACGGGATACGCGTCGAACGCTCTTTACCGGCGATCCGGCGCTTCAACTGTTTCACGCATCCTGTAATCAGGCGCTGGCTGGCTGCTCAGACTGCGCGTTCCAGTCGTATTGCGCTGCCGACCCGGTATACCATCACGCAACTCAGGGCGACATGTACGGGAATCGACCTACGAGCGGCTTCTGTTCCCGGAATATGGAGGTCATCAAGCAACTATTCTCGATCATCGAAGAGAATGACCGTGAGACCATGCGGATCTTGTGGTCATGGGTCACCGGAGAGCGCGCGAGGAAAGAGGTGGTCGAATGCGTCTGACCACCATGGGAATTGCGGGCAACTTCGACACAAGCATCGTTGGCATCCTTGCGACCGAGGACCTGCCGCTTGATCAACGCACACAGAGCATCCGGTTCTTTGCGCGGAGCGACACCATCAATGGTGAAAACGTATCGGGGTACCGAGCCCTCCTTTCCCATGAGGAATTGAAGAGCGCCCCCAGCGTACCCTACGTTCATCGTCTCCGGGAATCCGATCATTTGAGAGACGGGGATATCGTCGTACTGGAGGGGAACACCGGTCTTGTTCGTTCGCTCTACCGGCCCTATGAACTTGCATCACCATCTGTTTGTCACCGAGCGGTGCAACAGCAATTGCCTGATGTGCTCGCAGCCGCCGAAGGATAGGGACGATGTCGAGGCATTGACGGAGCGAAATCTTGAACTGATAAACCTGATAGCCCCACACCCTCCATACCTCACGATCACGGGCGGAGAACCCACACTCCTCGGCGACAATCTTTTCAAACTGATCTCGCAACTAAGATTGTCGATGCCGGAGACAGAACTGCACATGCTCACGAACGGACGAACATTCGCTTGGCCGGAGTATGCACGACGATTTGCGGAAGTTGAGCACCCGAATATCAGTCTCGGCATTCCGCTTTATTCCGACTTCGCCGGTGCCCACGATTACGTGGTTCAGGCGAAAGGAGCGTTCGACCAGACGGTCGCCGGTCTGCACCAGGCTGCACGCAACGGCATCCGCGTGGAGGTCAGAGTCGTATTGCACAAGCTGACGATCCCACGACTGACCAAGCTCGTCGATTACATCTATCGGAACCTCACCTTTGCCGAGCATATCGCGTTGATGGGTTTGGAGTACACCGGATACACTCCCCGCAATATCGGGGAATTGTGGATCGACCCATATGATTATCAAGACGAGCTTGAGGAGGCCGTGGAGTACCTTGCCGTTAGAAACATGACGGTGTCTATCTATAACCATCAGCTGTGCGTTCTCAGGCCTTCCTTATGGAAGTTTGCAAGGAAGTCCATCTCCGATTGGAAGACCCTCTACCTCCCGGAATGCGAAAAGTGCAGTGCGCTTCCTGCCTGCGGCGGTCTATTTCAATGGGCGGTCAAGAAGCACAGCGACCACATCCACTCCATTGCGCTTCCGCAACCCGGCATTGCTCAGAAGTGCTCGTGAGAATGAAACTGCCGCGTACACGAGGACTTGGCAACTCGCGCATCAATGGCTTAGCTGTCCGCTGCTCCTGACCACGATCTCAGGTACGCCCCGATAGTCCGTGAATCAAGCCTGTAGCGCAGACCCGTGATCCTTCACTGGGCAAAGCGCCTACTTTCTGTCTGTCATCTCCCCAAACAAGGATAGTGAAAACCTGATTCGGGTAAGCGGCGTCCAGATTAATGAACGTGGGCTCTCCCCGGCTACTTGTCGCAGTCCGCTCACTCGCCACTTTGCCGCAGACCGTAGCATTTTCGCCCTCATGGGCCTTGGCTTGAGCCGCTGAAATCGTCTGTGCTACGGCCGGCGTGAGGGCAAACGCCAGCAACACGAATAGAAGCGAAAGAGGGGTTCTCATTGTCACCTCGAAGATGGATCGGAATCCGAGAACATGATACTCCCGGCGAGACGTCACAGGATGGGGTCCATATCCGAGTAGGTGAACCCCTTATCGGCCAGTGCGCGTCTGCGCTCTTCATATCGTTGTTTTGCCTCTGCGAGAATCCAGAAGTACTCGACTTCTTCCTGATCCGACATGAGGTCTCCCTCAATTTCGTTCCACGCGACGTGGGCCTGTCGGATGCAATGTCGAGTTCCCAACTCGTTGGCTTCATCGAGCAGGCTCAACTCGTAAAACTCCATGTGCTCCGAAGGGGTCTTCGGATCAATTGATTTTGAGAGCACTTCTTCCATGGTAAAAATGATGCTCCTGAGCCTCCGGAAAGCGCAACCAAGCGGCGCCGAACATCCTCGCAGAAGGTCTCTTGGCTTCCTGCCCTCCCACACCACACTGCATTTGCGAACCCCGAGAATTCGGCCAATTTGTCAATTTGGACTTTGCCGGGAGAAAACAAAGACCGTTGGCCCTATTGCTGACAGCAAAGAACATAAAGCTTGACGCAGAAAATTTCGCCTGGAGATAGTTCAGAGATCGACGAGCAAAGATTTGCGCGCTTCAACGACGTTTCTTCCAGAACACTGCGTAGGTTCGCCTCTGGGCTGTGTTTTGTGTGCGAGATGCGTGCTCGCCCCGAAGGGTCTGTTAGAGAATTCTGTCGCGCGGTGGCAAGACCGGCGGCGACCTTTCCGACCGCGTTTCGCCAGAGATTCTTTCGATTCTGTCGGCACACAGTTTGCGCACCAGCAAGCGCACGCCATCGCGAAACTCGCAATCAGACGGCCCGGGCTGGCTGATGCCGGATCAGTAGCTCTATATCTTCACTGGGATTGACGTGACCAGGACCATTCCCTCGAGACGGTTGGCGTATTCAGGCTCAGGAAAGCCCGTGGGATTGATAGCCGGCGGCGTGAAGCGAGTTTCACGATCAATTTCGGCTTGTCGCGCAGATACGTCACAATCGAGACGGTCAACACCACAGCGCGAAGCACCTAGCCTGCAATGCCCGTTTCCAGAGAGACTGTCTGAGATGCGTCCATCAGCTCGATCTCCGCTTTCCCTGCTTCGCCGCACCCAACGCGGCCTTCGCTTCGGCTTCCGTCATCTTGCAAAACGCTCCCTTTGTCGCTGTCAGCACCGCCAGAAGAATTGCTATCGCAACACCATCACCGAGAGCTCCGGCCACTCCCATTTGCGTTACAAGCCAGTGAGCCAATTCCGCAACCACTGCGCTTGCTGGCACGGAGGGACGCTTGGGTCCCTTGCAAATGACATTTCTGATTTCTAAGAAGAAATGCTCGATGAACTGGCTGAGTTTTGTTCCGACAATGCCAGACAAGGAAACCGTCTTTGGCCCTGGCGGCGCAGGCTCCGCGGAATCGAAAGCCATGGTTCGTAGCTGTCCAAGGAAGCGTGCAACCTCACTCGCGCTGATTTCTTCTGGACCGATCCCAGCGTCAAAACGAAGTGCCGTCACCTGGCGGTGCGTAAGAAAACCACCACGGATTTCCTCCAACGACTTGGAGATCTCCGAAGACTTCCGTGCGGCCAAAGAGATCAGGTCGGACGGCAAAGAGTATTCCAGCGGTTCGTTGTCGGGCATATTACTGAGAACTATACGACCTTACCGTTCCTGTCCGCATCACCCATCAACTTGGCTATGATTAATTCTTATCGCTCAAAACTTCTCGGTTCGTCGCCTCGTCTTGATCCCAGTTCAGCGGCTCTTTTCGCTGCCCGCGTCTGGCATGGCTATCTCCATGTGAACGATCGCTTCTAACAGCGTCCCCAATTTCGTTCCGTGGCCTTTTCGGTGACCATAGGTTGCGAGACGCTCTTCCGCAGCAGCCTTCAAATCGTTCGCTCTAGAACGGTAGAGATCGGACAGCGCACTCCTTCCCGATAATCTATAGATCTCTGCAATGTTGTTGTATGAAGTCCAGAGCTCAGCCGGATTCTCGCTCATGTCAATGATTTGCTCAAAAATCTGGAGAGCCTCCTGATGACGGCCGAGCTCGATGAGTGTGACCCCGAGGTTGCCGAGCGCGGGAATGTGACTGGGATTGTAATATAAGCAGATTCGGAATTGTTCTGCGGCTTCGGGAAATCTCTTCAGTCCAAGAAACGCATTCCCCTGATAGTGGTATGCAAGCGAACTACGTGGACGCTGCTTGAGGATGTAGTCAACTTGCGGGAACACCTCCTCAAATCTGCGCTCCGAAAGGAGCGTCTCCACTGCGGCAAACTTGCCCAATATCCTCGGGTATCTGTTGGACCGGTCAACATTATCACCGCTAAAATTCAGGTTGTCTGTCGCAAAAGCCGGCGCGAGCTCTTCTAGACTTTTGGGAATCCCAAGCCGCAGGATTTCCTCGAACCAGGTCCTAATCCGGTCGAGCGTTATGACGAACCCCAGTTTCCCATTCGCATCGGGAACGATGAAACTCGGTATTCCGAGGAACACATCCATTTCATCGAGCGCTGCTCCTCCCGAGTTTCCAGGATTGATCTCGGCGTCGGTCTTAAGATTGCCATGCGGATCGAATCCGCTCACAACTCCGCGAGTGACCGTAATCATAGGTCCCCCTATCGGAGGATAGCCAAGAATCCGCACACGGCGCTCCATCAGAGAGGAGTCGATCGCATCCGGCTTTAAAAGATCGATAAACCGCTTTACGCCATCAGGCGGCATCCGAAGTATGGCCAGATCGCACTTCTCATTGCGGATTACCACCTCAGCAGGTACTGCGTCCATCGCAGGAGAGTCAACGCTTTTGAGAGACTCAATGGTGATCTCGCCAAAGGCTGTGCCGAAATCTGGGTCCTCTATAACGTGATTGTTGGTAATTACGAGACCTGCGGGACTGATGACTACTCCAGATCCTGTACAGCCCCGATTGCCAAGATTGGAAGTATATGTAATCCGGACGACGGCCTTGTACGTTTCTAGATTCAGTGGCATGATCATTCACCTGCATTCAGAATATCTTTCACCGTGAACAATCGCCAAGGCGTAGTTTCAGCGCAGGGGTGCTTCGGGTAAGCTAGAGTTCGCATGTGCGCAGAGGTTTGCACCAAACAGGTGTCGCATGAGGAAGCCGTGTCCGGCCTCCGCCAAGCACTTCAGGCGATGACTGAGGAGACGGACGGGGCCCGTCATCCCGAACTTCTCCGTGAGTTGTCCCGTGAGCACCCGAATACCATCAAGATTCTCGAGAGCCTCCACCCTCTCCATCGCTACACATGCTTTGTACACGCATTCGGCTTTACCGAAATGCCGCAATATGTCTCGATAGCGCAGATCGGATTCAACTACGTGTATGCCAGCCCCGAATTTGCTCACTGGCTCTGCGACCAAGGCCGTCTGATCGAGGTCACAGAATCCGATCTCGTTCCAAACGATCTTGCCTTGTACACCTCTACCGATGGCCGGTTCCGGCACGCGGCCATCTCTTTCGGCAGTGATCGATTCCAGTCCAAGTGGGGACTGGGCTATTTGTTTGAGCATCGGCTGTTCGAGGTTCCAGATTCTTACGGAGACTCTGCGCGCTTCTTCCGAGGGCTCTCGTATGCGCAAGCAATCCGTTCGTTCGTCTGCTATGCGGAGTCGAAGGGTATGCACTTCAGGAAGCGATCCCTCTGCGAAGATTTCCAGTAGGGTTGAAGGTCGATTCACTCTCAACCTGAGTCAGTCAGCTACCGATTCGGATTTGCGCCGCTCCCACCGGAACAATTCCCGTTTGTCAGAAAATTGTGGCATTGTTCTTACAGCATGACGCCCCAGAGACTCACCCACGATCAGCGCGAACAGCAAGTGATGGCCGACCTCGAAAGGCACTTTCCCTGCTTCGCGGGGTTCCCTTTCACGTGGGCCAAAGTGCCAGAGGGCCAGGACCCGCCCGACTTCCTCGCTCAGACTCCAGCCGGCACCATCGGACTCGAACTCATCGAGCGGCTGGACGGCAGCCAGATGGGACCGGCCAAGGGTCGGGAATCCCAGCGAGAGAACATCGTTCGTGTCCTGGGCGAGAACTGGCAGAACGAATACGGGCCGCAGAATGTTGGCTTGGCCGTTCTCATGCCTATCTGGAACCTGAGAATTGTCCGTTCCGATGAATCCCAACTCCGGCAAGAGTTCTTTCGCTGCGTTGAAGAGGTCGACTCAGTGTGGCTCACCAATCCAGACCGGGTTGGCTCGACTTACTACCACGCTGACTTCTCGGGCTACCCGACGTTGGCGAAATACTTTAACGGAATACGCTATATCGGAGGCGAACAGCATGGCTTCCGCTGGATCGATGTCGAGGAGGACGGAGGCGGATTCGACCCATCCATTGCCGTTCAGACGTTGGAAGAAGCGCTCGACAAGAAGCTGACGCTCTACTCGACGCCGGAAAAGCGGGCACAACTTCAAGCTCTCGGCCTCGCCGAACTCTGGCTCCTCGTCCATGGGGGAATCAACGCCTATCGCTACAACACACCCGGCCACCCGCTCACGCTGGAGCGAATCGCATCCTGTGGGGCCGAGTTCTACGCGCAGCACCCTGAGCGGCGCATCTTCAACTGCGTCTGGTTCTTCGACTCTCTCAATTCAGCCGATGACCTGAACGCATTGCTTGGTCTTCCGCCTGGCTATGGAGATGTCAAATGGCTGGCGCAACTTTGGCCTTTGTTTGGCGTAGATCCGAGGTCAGCGGGCCGCTAATTTCGCATCAAGATTAAGCAGACTTCTCGGATTGCTTCCAGAGGAGAAGTGCAGGCTCAAGATCCGCCTCCGACGTCCACAGCTATATCGCGACGCATAAAGTTCCTGAAAAATGCGAAGTTTATGTGCCATAATATAGCCGTGAAAAATGGAACATCGCCCCTGCCCGCCTCCCGTGCGCGCCTTGCTTCCGTGCTCCGCGCAGCTAAAGAAGTTGTGTCTGTCGATGTCGCATCGAAGTCCCTCGGAATCGATCGGCACGAAGCGGCAAAGCTACTATCACGCTGGCAGGGGCAAGGCTGGCTCCGAAGGGTCGGTCACGGGCTCTATGTTCCTGTGCCCTTGGATCTTGCCACAAGCGAACAGCTTGTAACCGATCCCTGGGTCCTAGTTCCCACACTCTTTGGTCGGGGCTATATTGGCGGCTGGACAGCCGCTCACCACTGGGAACTCACCGAGCAGCTCTTCAATGAGACCTTCGTTTTTACCACTCGCCGCGTCACTGAAAAACACGTCGTTGCGCAGGGTGCTAAATTCTTACTGCACAGCGTAAATCCCAAACGCCTCTTTGGCTTGAAAACTCTGTGGCGTGGTTCTACCAAAGTTGCAATCTCGGACCCTGCGCGCACCTTGGTCGATATGATCGCGGCGCCCGAAGTGGGGGGGGGAATCGATCACGTGGCGGAGTGTCTGGGAACGTACTTAAGAGGAAAAACAGCGGATCAAGAACTGCTAATTCGTCATGCAGAGGAGTTCGGCAACGGTGCCGTGTTCAAACGGCTTGGATTCCTCGCCGATGCGCGACTCGGTGACAAGCGACTCGCGGACGACTGCCGCGCGAGGCTCACGCATGGCTACGCCCGGCTCGATCCATCCCTTCGCACTACAAAATTGATCACCGCGTGGCGCCTCTGGGTGCCGGAAACTTGGAAGGCCAGAGCGGCATGATCGACAAGCGCGAAATCCTCGAAGCCACGTCTTCGTTTTCGCTCGGGTTGCCCAGCGTTGTCGAAAAGGACTACGTCCTGGGCTGGATACTCGCCGGCATCAACGCCCATGAGGAACTCGCGGATAGCTGGGTCTTCAAGGGCGGTACTTGCTTGAAGAAATGCTATTTTGAGACCTACCGCTTCTCCGAGGATCTGGATTTCACGCTGCGCGATGAAGGCCACCTCGATGAGGATTTCCTGCGTCCTGTGTTCGAAGAAGTCGTAGCCTGGGTTGCGGAACAATCCGGCCTGAACTTTGCCGCCGACCAGCTCGACTTCGACATCTACGACAATCCGCGTGGCAAACCAAACTGCCAGGCCAAGATTGCGTATCGCGGGCCAGTCTCCCCAATTTCGGGCGGCTGGCCCAAGATCAAGCTTGATCTGACAGCGGATGAAAGGCTCGTGCTCCCTTCAGTTCGGCGCGAGGTGTTTCACCCGTATAGTGACAAGCCAGAAGGAGGAATCTGGGCAAACTGTTACGCCTACGAGGAGGCCTTCGGCGAAAAGCTCCGGGCACTTGGGGAGAGGACTCGGCCCCGCGATCTTTACGATGTCGTGAACCTCTACAGGCACACTGACAGCCGCCCAACCGCTACTGTGCTTTTGGACGTGCTCCGCCAGAAGTGCGAATACAAAACCATCGCGATCCCCACTTTTGCATCGCTCGTTCCCCATCGACAAACGCTCGATGCCACTTGGTCGGACATGCTTTCCCATCAGCTCCCGGTTCTTCCTCCCCTTAATGACTTCTGGGATGCGCTTCCGGAAATCTTCACTTGGTTGACAAGCGGTGCACTGGTTCCGCAACGCGCAATCCTCTACCCTAGCGCCAACGAAGTCGCAGTGCGCACGCGCGTGCTGCCGATAGGCGTCCCATTCCCCTCCCGCTCGACGCTGGAGATCATCCGCTTCGCTGCGGCCAACCACTTGTGCGTGGATCTCTCCTACGACGGCAGCGTGCGGCGGATTGAGCCGTATTCGCTGCGACAAACCGCGGAAGGCTTTTTTGTGCTGCATGCAATTCGCAGCGATTCCGGCGAGCACCGTTCCTACCGAGTGGACCGGATGCAGGGAGCAACCGTAAGCTCACAGGTCTTCAATCCTAGCTATACGGTTGAGTTGACTTCTACTGGGCCCTTAAATGTGATGCCTTCAACAGCGATGCCAAGAATGCCGCGGATCGGGCGGCCTGGAAGGAGCAGATCTCAAGGACCGACGTATGTCTACCGGTGCACAGCATGCGGAAAGACCTTTAGCAAAAAGAAGATGGACGGAACCCTGAACTCTCACAAGAATCGCCAGGGCTATCCGTGCTACGGAAGATACGGGTCATACGTTCGGACTAAGTATTAGGAGAACCCCCAAAGGCGGCAGCACGGTGGGAACACATCACACTCCGAGTCAAGAGAAAGCGTTAGCGGGAAACTCGCCACCAGACGGCTTCAAGCGCGTCTACTATCTCACTCCTGCACAGTTCGCAATCAGCAACGTTGCGCTCCGGCGTGTCAAAGTCGCTCGGTTCAGCGATCTGAATGACCCGTTTGAACTGCTTGGCGTCGATCGATCCAATGTCAAGAACCGACACGCGCTACGAAAGAAAACCGGGAAGATCAACGATGAAACTGGCTTGCTTTGCTTCAGCAAGTCATGGAGTAATCCCGTCTTATGGGGCCACTACGGCGAAAGACACGCTGGCATTTGTATGGGCTTTGATGTATTTGAAGATCACCTCCACGAGGTGGAGTACGAAGAATCCCTTGGGCAGGTGAAGCGAGACTCCAAGACCGGAGAACTGGTGTTAACAACCAAAGACATTGATCGAATCATGAGAACGAAGTTCAAAGACTGGAAATATGAACAAGAGATGCGGTTCTTCGTGAAGCTGAGCCGCCTGCAGGACGAAGCGGGCAAGTTCTTCTATCCCCTCTCGAAAAAGCTGGTTCTTCGCGAGTTGATTCTAGGACCTAAATGCGAGATCGGAATTGACGCGGTTCGTCGCCTTGTAGACACGAGCGTGACGGTACAGAAGGCCAGGCTTGCCTTTCGGAAGTTCGCTGTTGTCGTCGACAAGAAGGCATCAATGATTTAGCGCAAATGCCGACTACTCTGTGGATTGGAACAGGACTTCTGTGAGGTCACTTGGTGGGGACCACAATCCCGATGCCGCCCGCACGTAATTTCGCGCCAGGAGAACAACCTTTGTGCTGCTGCCGAACCTCAATCTCTGACGTTCAATTTCCGTCAGCCCGGAAAACGCCTCCGATGTGAAACCTGATGTCGAGATGAACAAGCCGCCGGCGCGACCTTCCTTGATAATCACTTCTAGGAAATCTGCGACAGACGTTGGCCCGACCTGCTTTTTTGCTGCGCCAGTGTTTCAGCTCGATAATGACGGACAAACCTCCTTTCGCTGCGGAGTATGTTAAGACGAGATCCTTGCCGCCATCCTTGCTCGGGGGCGTAAGCGTCACCTTAAATCCCAAGCCTTCCAGAATACGTGCCATCATTCGTTCCAAATCTCGCCATTCCAATTGGTCCAGCATTTCCGGATCAGCTGCAACGGACTTCGCAAACTCGTGACTGATCGATCGAATCAACGCTTGGAATATGGCTTCATTGTTGGACCTTTGATTTTGAACACGGCTAATCCATTGCTCAATGTCATTCAGATCGAGAAGGTCCTCCGTCAGTGGATGACTATGACGTGCAGCGTCGACTGCCGACCGCGTAAAACCGAAGCGGCCAATAAGCATCAATCGTGGATGCGTTGCGACCACGCCAGCGCCGAGCAGTGTTCGAACTTCGTTCACTCCGATCGGCCGGTCACGTCCAAAATGCTTGTACTGAATTCCGACGGACGCGAATTTGCCCGGTTGCGGCTCGGGATTGGTGGCTTCAAAGTCGAAACCTTGATCGCCTCCCCGTGGACGTTCAATATGCTGAAATCCCTCGATTGAAAGCAGCGGCTGCAAGACACGAGCAAGAACATCCTCCGCTGTGCAAGGTTCCACGACACCGTCCTCTCCACGCAGCCATTGAATATTCCGCCGAAGCTCTTCGTAATCCATGGTTCACCACTTGCCGCGTCGATCCGGCTTCTCCAGTTCATTTGGTCTTCAATCTACGTCTACCATAAGGAAATGGTAAATATCCTCAACTTTGTCGTGGTGGGCACAGACCACCGATTCCAAGAGAATAGCCCCGAATTGGAAGCCATCTTGCGATCCCTAGCACTCAGCCGCTTTATCGCGCCGCTCGGCGCATTTGCGGAGGAGTATTCGGAGCGAATCGGTGTCGAAAGCCTCGCGCAAAAACAGGCGAAGGAGCTTCAGATTCGATGGTTCAACATCGACATGACGACACAAGAGAGGTCTGAAGCGGGCATCCTCGAAGCGCAAAGCAACCGCCCGGGAATGTTTCAATCAAACGTCACCTTCAGGATTCCAGCAGATGATATTCGAAAAAATGCGTGGGTAGAAAAGCTGATCAGGAACGCATTCGGGACTACGATCGTGGTCTGTGGATACCTGCATTTTGAGTCGCTGGCGGGAAAGCTAGAAGCAAAAGGCTATTCTGTCGACCAGCGAGTCTTCTTGGAAACGGTGCCCGAGATTCGGCAGGCTTAACCCTGCCGCCGCTGCGCCAACTAAGGCGCCGACTATTTTGCCACTAGTAGGAGCTTCAGTGTTGTCGAGATGTAAAGGTCAATGTAATCTTGCAGAGGTTCCCGGAGCCGCCGCTCGATCCCGCGCCAATTGTCACTGCACCTTCTTTAGCCTGCCCACTCAAACCAAGTCGCAGCAGCATTCACGCTCAGCGGCCGGGCGGATCTGCTGATGGCCAGTCAGTGCCCTGCACAGAGGCACCAACAAGCTGTGGCTCCGGCATGATTACGATGGTCGAGGCGCGGTCTTTCCGGAAAGCGCCGATGCGACTGTGTGTGATCGCAGCTTCTAACGTGAGTCCCCAATTGTCCATATCGTCCTGGATCGCGCATCCCGAATGGAAATTGTGATTGACAATTTCATCGTTCGCTACTGGGGCAGCAATCTTCACAACAAGGCTTCTGCGCACTTGTCCGAGAAGGCGATCGTCCAAAAAACGGAAAGGAGAAGCCGAGCCAGAGGCTCAGTCTTCTCCTTCGCCGGCTAGGAGTGCCCCAGGGGAACGGGAGCACTTGTGTTTTCGAAGAGCAGATCGCGCTTCCCCTTGTACTGAAAGAGGAAGACTCTCTTTTCGCATTCCGGGCCTTCGGGATTGGCGATTCGTTCGACGAGAAATGCTCGCCGCTCATCGTCAAACCACGCATAGCCATTGACGGTCTTCGGCATTCGAACCCGAACCCGCTGGCCGCCAGTCACCTCCGCGAAGGCATCGACCACCTCCTGCGGAAACGACTGGAAGAGGACCGCGCCGGAACCTGTGCCGCCAGTGACGACAGCATTCATCGCCTGCGCCCACGCCCGCCGGTTCTCCTGCTTGCCCTGCGCCCAGTAGTGAATGAACAGATGCAGGGAGCTGAATTGATCCCGTGCATCCTGCTCGTGTTCCCAGAGAGCCGCCTGCGCCCTGTTCCGCGCAAGCACAGCAGACCTTCTCTGTTCCTTGTCTTCGCTCTGGCGCACGGTTTCCCATTGCGCCTGAGCGTCTTTCAATTGCTGCTTGACTTCTTCCTCGCGCTGAACAATCCGGCTTGCGATATCGCCGTAGATCGAATTGACCAACTGGCATTCCTCGAACATCTCCCGAGTTACATGCTCTCCCGAGAAGAGTCCGCGGAAGTCTTCGATCCCCATCTTCTCTTCAAAACCCTTGCCGGTTTCGTCGGGAAGAAAGCCGAGTTCCTTGCGCAGGAGGTTATAGAGCCTTCCAACTTTGTCCGTATCCGCGATTTCAAGATGGGCCGGCAGGTCCGACACTCTGCGCTCCCGCTTGTGGCGGAGCCAGGGCGCCGGCGCTACCTCCTTCCTGATCTCACTGATCACGGACTCATCAATCTCGACCCTATGTTTGAGGGAATCGAGCGCGTTCTGCAGTTGCTCCACGAGCTTGTAGGCCAGGTCTGGCCGTCCCGCGGCAAGGCATGAGGTCTTCAGATCGGTGATTGAACCGATCCGGTTTCCCCGCGCCTTCATGGCAACCGGGCAGGCATTCCACCAGGGAGACTTGGCTTTCTGATGCTTTGTTTTTTCCTGCCGGAACTTTTGCCCATACGCGATCCTTCCCGCAACGAACTTCGGGAACTGATCGGATGGCATCACGCAAATGGTGTCGAAGTCGAAGTCGCCGCCGTTCTTGCTCGCTGTCTTCGAATTGAGGATGTAAGTCCCCTCCATCCGGAGTTGCCGTTCAAGAATGGTTGCGACCAGCGTTTCATCGAGGTCGGCCGTGCCCAGCGCCTGTTTGAGCGCCGGAACAAGCTCTTCGTTGGTGAGATGACGGATGGGCAGGAGATCCTCCTGCATCCGTATCGGGTACCGGATGCAGAGGCCCTTCTCAGCCGCCAACGATGTGATCGAGCTGTCTTCGGGTATCCAGTCGGACGCCGAGAGAACCTTTCCCCGGTGTTCGATCAGGACACCGTCGTCCGCTAGAGCGAACGATGGCAGCTTCAGATCCGCACTCGTGCAGGCACGAAATGCCCAGCGGGCTAGCTTGCGGTTCAATTGGTTGAAGACGTAGGGAATCTTGATTGCATTTCCGCTACGGTCCGCCAAGAGAACCGCCTCCGCCGGGTCACATCCCTCTGAAGCTTGATCGTCTTCTCGCTCCAGTGAGTCGGGATCGAAGTTGACACCATCGTCGATCGTTGTAACCTCGGACTTGCCGATTACTTCGAACAGCGCCTGGTAGTCGCCTTCGTCCCATGCCTTCCGCATTGTCTTGATTCGTTGGAGCGCCCACAGCTTCAATTCAAACTGCAGCGCCTCTTCCGAAGCATGTTCGATCAAGGTGTAGCTTGACCCAAACTCCGATTGACGGGAGATCTGCTTAATCCCGAGAATCGCCGGACCCGTAAACATGCGGCCCGATGTGCCCAGTTGGGGAAGAAACCGCACGCTTCCTTTGAGGGCCGGTTTGCAGGCGCTCTCTGGGAGGATGACGTCGACCGCGAGCCTGTCGGCCACACGATCGGTCATCGCCTTCAATGCGCCTTTTGCCTGCTTCGGTTCGCTCGCGTCGAATGCCAAACGGAACTGGCAAAAGCGATTCGTGCCGATCTTCAGCTTCCGGTAAAGGGATTCACGCGCCCAGCCACGGCAATCGTTGGTGCCAAGGACATGGTCCTTGACAACAGCGATGCGGAGGTCGGGTTCCTCGACCATCAGCTTGCAGTCGGAGACGAGGATCGCAAAGTACACGATCGCTGCCTCGGGCCAATGCTGAAAGCGCTCAGCAATCTGGCCGGCGTGCGCCTGGTCCACGAAGTAGAACTTGCCATCCTTCGCCGAACCGCTTGCGCCTACCAGTTTGTATTCGACCCCACCATATTGAAGGCTCGCCATGCGGTTTTCGACCACAGACTGCTCATACGGCGTCAACTCATACGGCACACTGACACGAGCCACTCGGATGCCAGGATAGAGTTGCCCGAGGAGCTTTCCCTCAAGCGTGTCCTTCCGTCCGAGCTTGGTTGGCTTGCGAGTCACTTCACCGGACGCATCGATCCTCAGTTCAAGAATGAGCTGTTGATCGAGTGCCGCGTTTTGTGTCCTGTTCGCTGTCATGTTCTCCTCACTTGTCTGGCGCTTCAAGACGAAGTGATAAGAGGTGGCTGATTGCCGGTCCTCATTCTCCTCGCCTGGCCGCCCGGGTTAGGGGTGGGTGTTAGCCGAACCAGGCTTCGAGAGTGCAAACCGGGTCAGCGGAATTCCTCATCGCGTGTGCGATAAGGCGTCAAAGGAGGCGACATGAGCCATGTTTCAGGTTTGTCTCCTCTTTGAATCCGTGCTGACCTTCTTATGGCCCTACTTGCGCAGGGGCCGTTTGACCAATGTCGGAGATCCTCCCTGTATCTCCGCTTCCGCCTTATAGGCGAGAACGGTGTAGATCACGCCGTTCTTCGACTGAAATGCTTTGATCAGAGCCTCGCCTTCGCTCGCCACCTCGGCACCAAGCTCAGGCTTGTCGATGGATGAGCCATCTTTTGCAAGAAAGTAGCGGGCGACCTCCTCGCTCTGCTGGCGCGGTCTGCGGCGACGCTGCGGTTCCGCCTGTCCTGCCGGCGCTTGCATCTCCGCCACTTTCGCGAGTACGGTTTCCATCATCGGCCTCCCTGCTTTGTTGTGTCGTCCCCGCCCGGAATCAGGTCGGGCGTGTTAAGAATCTGGTTCATGCGCTCGCCATCGATTGGGCGCTCACTGTACTCGGCAATCCACAACCCGTCCGGATTTACGTCGGATCGGCGGTCCGGAATTAGCCGAATGCGGTATTCGTTGACGAAGTGGTCTGTTGTCTCGGTTCCATTCGACAGGTGGTGAACGTCCTTCACGCCGTAGACGAGATAGGCGAGCGGCTCTCCAGGTACTGTGTCAATCTCGCGAAGATGGAAGACGGACTGGATCTGGCCGTCATCGATCTTGCCGCGAGTGTCGTTGTCGCTCATCGCCTTCAGCGTGAAGGCGCGCAAATTGCGCGTCATCATATTGAGACTGGCGGCCCAGTGATCGTCCACATCGGATGGCGAGTAATTGAGGTAACTCGTTAGAAAGCGCTTCACGAAGGCCTCATCCAGGAATTGATCGGTCCCGCCGGTAGCGAGATCGGATACTGCGCCCTTCGCGGGCTTCCCCAGCACGGAAGCATCGCCATTGGGACCGATGCGAATGACGGTCGGCGGCTGCATGCGCACGAAGATTGCAAATCCGATCGCCAACAGCGCAATCGGGATGGTCAGGAAGGCGAGCAGCCAGGCACGGTTCGCATTAGCGCGGAGGGCCCCATCCATTTCGTAATACTTCGGCCTCGCCAGGGCCGCTTCGTCCGCTGTAGCTGTGCTGGTTTTCATCCGTCCTCCTACTCCTTATGGCTTGTGGCGCTTACGACGCTTTTCGCTGCTATCCGGGCGGCATGGTACGCAGTCCAAGTCCCCAGGTTGTACCGGTGTACAGTCGGTCCTCTTCGCATTGGCGCCGCTGATTTGTTGATGGCCCCGGATTTCCGACTTCCTCCGCTGGACTGAACCTGTGAGACCGCGGAATCCTGCGTCGGGGCACTGATTGCTCCACTGTTTTCGTCGCTGGGTTCGTCCACGCCCATCACGTCGCTGATCGAACTGCGAATCTGCTCGGCGTGACCTTCGAGTGTGGGAACGCCGTCACTGAGCGAGAGTCCCTTGGCGGCAGAAGATGCGGCGATGGGCGCCGGCTGCCGCCTTTCGGCACCGCGGTGGCGACCGGTTCGGCGCCGCCAATCCCCACTCAGGCCGATCCCCCGCCGGCGTCCCGGACCGGAGTCCCGGAACCACGCGTACCGAAGCCGCGGCCAAGGGTCACGGTGGCGCAAGCAGTGGAAGCATACCTGGCCGATGCCGTCAGCCGCAGCGTCGAATCCTCGACCCTCAAGAAACTCGAAACCATCTTCCGCAAGCAGTTTCTTGCCTGGACGCGCGTTGAGGGGATCGAATACCTGGATGAACTGGAGCTGGATACTCTGCTGAACTTCCGCAACACCTGGGAAGACGGTCCCCTCGCCAAGCAGAAAAAGCAGAGCCGAGTGATTGGGTTCTTCTGGGCCTGCGTACGACGCCGCTACCTGACTGAGAACCCCGCCATCGGTCTCGGGAAGATAAAGGTCGTGCAGATCCCGACCGACTACTTTCCGCCTGACGAGTTCGAGAGGATCATTGCCGCAACCTACATTCGCCGGGGCGATCGCGGGGGCGGAGATGTGAAGGCGAATCAGACCAGGCTTCGCACCATGACCCTGCTGATGCGTTGGAGCGGGCTACGCATCCGCGATGCGGTGACTCTCGAACGACATCGCCTCAATGGCGATAGCCTTCTGCTCTATCAGGCAAAAACCGGGACACCTGTCTACGTGCCGCTCCCCCCGCACGTCGTGGAGGCGCTCGAAGACATTCCACCCGGCCCCAAGCCGAATCCACGCTACTTCTTCTGGAGCGGCAATGGAGAGCTGAGTCTATGCAGGCATCGATCAGAACACAGAAGAACGGAACGGTCGTTGCTGTTTTAGACGCGGAAGCCGCACGCGTCGCGTTCGCAAGTGTGATCTTCGCGGCGCGCATTCATGAAGAGATTGTTCCACTGGCGCGGATCGTGGAGCAGCAATTGCATATTGAAGGTGCGGGGACTCTGAGCGGAGAGGTTGGCTATGCCGGTCACTCAAGCAGAACACGATAGAAGGCTCAAAGCGCCCGCGGTCTGCGAGTTGTTGCCTTTGCGTGATCTTCCTCTCGGCGACAACATCATAGTCCGCACCAACGGAGCATTCGTCGCGGGATATGAGCTCCAGGGCATCCTCGCTTACTTCGCGACTGACGACGACCGCAACCAGAACAAGTCGATGCTCGAAGCGCTGTTCCGCAGCGTTCCCGACGTCAGCATGCGCATTCAGTTTCGCTATGAGATCTCTGAGCGCCTCGGCGATCTTCTCGAAAGTTACGTTCACGAGCAGCGCACCGAGCAGTCGGAGGTGATGGCCCTCGATACGCATAGGCTCCGGATGTGGCGTCAAAAGGAAGGCAGCGGATACTTCTTTGAGAACCGCCTTCATGTCTACTTCATCTGGGACCCGCGGATCCACGCGAAGCTCTACCACTCCGTTCAGCAGAAGCGTAGTGCAAACGGATTCACACTAAGCCAAAGGAGGGCCATTCAGCGTACCCGCAAGGAGCATGAAACCTTTCTCGCCGAGTTTGAATCCATCCTCCGAGGCATCGAGGGGTCGATGGAGGCGGCCGGCCTCGGGCCCCGGAGGCTCTCGACACAGGATCTCTTTGAAGAGGTGAAACACGCGCAGCATCCGATCAGGCGCGATCGGCGGCCGTATGTTCCTGGAGAGGAGATGATCGAGTACCGCAGCGCGCGGGAACAGGCGGCCGAGGCAAGCATCCTCAATGAGACCGAGACCTACCTCAACATCGATGGGTATCTCTACGCGGTCGTGAGCCTCAAGGAATTGCCGGATGCCACCTTTCCGGGGATGCTCAAGAACTTCTCGACTCTTGGCTTTCCGGTCGTCATCAGCGGTCAAGTCGTCATCCCGGACCAGGTGAAGGTGCTTAAGAGCTACAAGAAGCGCCTGCGAAAGATGACGGCCGCGCAGAAGGACGCGAACGGGAACTTCAAGTCCAACCCCGAGGCCGAGGTCGCGCAGGCGCAGCTCATTCAGGTCCAGCGCGACATCATTTCTTCGTCGCTAAAAACTGCAAAGCTCAGCCTCTCTGTTGTAGTCCGGACGTCTCAACCGGCGATCACGCTTCGCGATCTCGAAAAGTCGGAACGCGAACTCGCGAATCGTACGCAAGAGGTTCTGAATGCCTTCACCCATATGAATGGCGCGAAGGCGGTTGCGGAGACGATAGCCAAGCGGCGCATCTTTCTTGGGACGTTGCCGGGGATGGCTGAGGCGGACAAACGGGACCAGGACATGCTCTCATCCAACGTCGCCGATCTTGTGCCTGTAGAGATGCCATGGACCGGCACGCGTAGGAGTCCTCTGATTCTCTTCGAGACTCCCTATCGCCAGCTCATTCCCTTCTCCATGTTCGATCCCGACCTCTCCGACGCCAACGGCTTATTGATGGCAAAGAGCGGCGGCGGCAAAACGCTTGCTGCGCAGCAGATGCTGCTTATGGCGGCGCGCGCAAATCCACTCATCTCCATCCTTGAGCGCGGAGACTCGTATCAGCCGCTGGTCGAGTTGATGGGCGGGGAAATGATTGAGATGTCGCTCGACTCGGAGCAAACCATCAATCCGTGGGACTTGCCGCGGGGCGAGGACCGGCCCTCGAATGACCAGATTTCGTTTCTCAAGAACCTGACGCGGCACATGCTGGGCGAGAACACGCCTCCGGATCTCGACATCGATCTGCTCGACAGCGTCCTGCTCGAAGCTATTGCATCGACGTACAAACGCTGCAGCGCGAAGTCCTCGAATCCGATTCCACTGTTCGGAGATCTGGCGGCGGAATTGGCGCACTGGCAGGACCGGGACCGCAACCAGAAGATCAATGCGATGGCGCAGATGGCGTCGACCAAACTGCGCGCCTGGGTCGACGAGGGTCCATACGCGCGGCTCTTCGATCGCCCCACCACTATCGAACTGAACAATCCGTGGCTTTATTTCAACGTCGAGAAGCTAAAGGACGATCCGCGCCTCGAACGCGCGATGAGTCTACTGATAGCGCACACAGCAACCCATCGCGCATCGGGAATGACCGGGCAGCCGAGCATCGTTCTGCTCGACGAGTGCTGGGCGCTTCTTGAATCGCCGATCCTGGCCAGCGTGGTGGTCCAGCTCTTCCGCACTGCGCGTAAGCGCAATGCGAGCGTTTGGGGCATCAGCCAGACGCCGGAAGACTTCGTCGGCACCCCCGATAAGCCCAACGAGCACGGCGCCGGAATCGTGAAGAACGCGACGACAAAAATCATCGGCAAGCAACCAGGCGACATGACCGCTCTCCGCGAGCATGTCCATCTGAACGAAACGGCGCTGAATCAGATTAAGACCTTCGCTCACCCAAAGAAGGGTCACAGCGCCGAGTTCCTGATTGCGATTGGAGAGAAGGCCGAATCCACCCACGCGATAAGGATTGTTCCGAGCCCCGTGGACTACTGGATCACGACGACTTATGCGAGAGAGAGGTCATTTCGCAAGTGGTGGCTGCGCCAGCATCGGCAACTGCCGCTGATCCAGGTATACGAGGAGCTAGCCGCCAAATATCCGCGCGGACTGGCTGAACTGGCGCCCTTACCGGTCGAGCTGTCCGGAGAGATGCAGGAGGCAATGAGCCAATGAATGACAAGCCTGAACTCGAACCCGAACTGCTCCTGAACGGCGAACCGTATGCTGCCCCGGAGAGCCGCCGTGCGCCGAGCTTCCGCGCTCGCTGGAACAGGAGACTGCTTGTCGGCATTCTCCTAATGGAGACGTGCTTCGTTCTTCCGAAGTACGCGCACGGGCAATTCCTGAGTATCTTCGACTCGATCTTCAGCTCGATTCAGAACGACATCGGCAGCTCGCTCAGCTCGATCAATCAGGTCATTCAACAGACGCAGAAGCTCTATCAGACGACCTTAGCGCCGCTGGCGGCCCTCAATCAGGCGCGCGGATTTGTCGTGAATTCGATCAACAGCTTTCGTGGTCAAATGAACCAAATCTTCAACACGCCCTTCACAAGCGCGGTGACTCCCGGGCCGCAACAGTTCGAGAGTATCTTGCACAGCCGGTTGTCGTCTGAGATTCCTGCCCTGCAGACGAGCTTTACTTCGAACTATGGGGCGATCCCGCAGGTCAACACAGCCTCGCCGCAGGACCGCGTGATGATGGACGTGGACGACGCACTGGGACAAGAGAACCTGAAAACCACGCTCATCGCTGACCAGGGCGCGGACGTCATTCTTCAGACTGCCAACCAGATGGAGAATCAGGTTGCGGTGAGCACGCCCGGTTCAAATCCTTTTCTGACTGCGCAGGCCCAGGTCGCGAATCTCCGCTGTCAGGCGTACATGCAAAAGATGCTTGCGGCGGAGCTGCGGCAGGAGGCGGGTCGTATTGCTCACGACAACGTGCTGGTCAAACGCAGAACCGCGGCGACGGGCGGGATAAACAGCCTCATTACAGGAGCGCTGACGGCGCGCTAGGGAGCATTGATTATGACCGATCCAAAGAACAATCCGAACAAACAGCGCAGGTCCTTCTTCTGGCAGCGCAAACCCATTCTCATGCCGGAATCGGCGAAGCTCGTGAATCCGGTTGAAGGGAGCCCGAGGAAAGCGCATCCCTGGTTCCGCCCGACCCTGTTAAAAGCGGCGGTAGTCGTGCTCGCTGTACTTGCCATTCTCCCGAAAACGGCGAACGGACAATTCGGCATCGACACGGCTGCGATTCTGGCGGCGCTCTCGAAGATGCAGTCGCTGATGAACACGTTCATCGCCACGCCCCTCAGGACCATCAATCAGTACGAACAGAGCGTGGCGAAGTACGAGCAAGAGGTGATGTACCCACTTGCAGCGATCAATCAGGCGAAGTCGTCGGTGATGCAGTTTGAAAACCAGTTCAACCAGGTCAGCGGCATGTTCCGTGTGAACGTCTCAAGCGCTACGCTTCCGCAGTCGCAAAACCTCGAGTCGCTCTTACTGTCGCGCAACGCGGCGAATGTGCCGGTCTTAGCGGGCCAGTTTCAGAACGTCTACGGCGTTGTGATGGCGCAGAATGCAGCGTCGCCGCAGACGAGGACGATGACCGATATGACGGATGCGCAGGCCCAGGACGCTATGAAGCGTGCGATTGAGATCGACGCGCTCTCGGACGCAGAGTTGAACGAGGCGAACCAGATGGGCCAGCAGATCTCCGAGGCTGCGCCCGGCAGCGCTCCGATTCTTGAAGCCGAGGCCGACGTATGGGTGGTGCGCGCCAATGCCTACACGCAGGCGGCACTTGCGGAACTGATGAGAACGCGTGGCATCGATCTCGAGAATCAAAGCGCAATCACGAAGCTGGCGACCGCGGACAACACCACGAACAACGGCCTCATCAACGGAGCACTGACCAACAGGTAACAGACATGCTCTACGCCCACTTCCATCCCGAGGTCATGCTCGCGTTTTTTCAATCGACGCAGCTGAGTCTATTCGAGCGGTTCGAGACGCAAGCAATGTCCGGTATCGATTCAACTGGCATTACCGCTGGGATGCAGAACGTGGCGTATGTTGTCCTAGTTGTCGGGTTCCTGTGGCAAGTCTATCAGTCAGCTTTGCATGGAGGGGATGTCCGGGGGCTCGGTACGAGCCTCATCAAGTATGTGGCCACAGCGGTTGTGGTGATGAACTACGGAACCGTGTTCACAACAGTGAATCAGGGCTTTGTGAACGCAGGAAACTGGATCAATAACGCCTCGGGGGCTGTCAGTCTCTTCGATAACTGGAAGAGCGATTTGATGACGCAATTCAACCAAGTGGGCTTCCAAAAACTGTGGGGAATCATCACCGGAGATATTCCTGGGCTATTAGACGCCCTTCTGATTCTTGTCGCCTATCTCCTCTATCCAATCGTTATTGTCGTCTTCGGTTTTTTCTATATCTTCTACGGCAGCATTCTCTACATCTTTGGACCTATCGTAATCGCTCTCATGCCATTGGGTGCAGCCAATCGCATCGCCAAGGCCTATGTCGAAAATATCTTCATTTGGAATGCGTGGCCCATCCTCTATGGAGGCTTTGGGGCGCTGCTAAGCGCGGTTCAAATGGGCCAAATTGGTCAGATGCTCAGTCAGAACAATTTCCTTGGCGGCCTGGGCAACCTCGAAGGCTCAATTCTGATCGGCATTGTGAGTATTGTTTACTCGCTTGCGATCGCAGTCATTCCATTCATTGCGAAGCGCATCGTCAGCGGCGACGTGGGAAGCACCGCGGTTGCGATGGTGGGTACGGCGGTGACGGCATTGACTGCAGGGGCGGCAGGTTTTGAAGGAGCGGCGGCCGGCGTGGCGGCTGCGCGCGGAAGTTCCGCAGGCGCAGCCTCAGCCGGGGGCTCTGCCGGTACAGCGACAGCGGGAGCCGCGCGAGCGCTCTCAACCGCCGGCGGAGGAAACCAGCCAGCGCCGCCGCAGGCCTTTGATGAGCGCCTCCTCAAGCTTGACGCGCACTTCTTCGGCCTCGGCCCACTGGCGGGTTTTGGCACTCTGGCGAAAGTAATATCCGTTGACCTGGCCGCCGACCCACTTGGGGCAATTGCAGCGCCGGCAGGCACGGTCTCTTGAAAATCTGCAGGTGGTGGAGTGGCGGGTAAAGACAGAAAGCAGCATCGGGCTCCCACTTCTTCAGGTGAGATTGCCCGCAGAACGGAAGTCGGTCAAAGGGCGCAACGTACAAATTACGTACAAAACTGCGCGCCAATTTTGACTCTTGAAGATAAGCTACTGAAAATAAGTAACTTAGAGTTGGTGGAGGCGGCGGGAGTCGAACCCGCGTCCGAAATCGCTGTCAGCCAGGAGAATCCATGCTCTGTCCGGTTCCGGATGATTTCGCTCCTGGCGCTCAGAACGGACAAGATGCGCCAGAAGCTAGTCCGATGATCTTGTGGTTACAACACGGACCGAGCCGCAACCACCAGCCTACTGAATGACGTCTTACTCGCAGCCCATAGGCAAAGCCGCGAAAGACGGCAGCTTAGTTAATTAAGCTGCAAGTGCCAGATTATCGTTGGCAACTTTTGTTTTGCAGGCGATTACGGGTGCCCACACCCCGACATGCCTCCTATGCCGCAATCGATCCCGTCGAAACCGTGACGCCCCCATTTCGTGCCGGGCATTGATCAACAATGCCCCGGGTGCGAGCCGGGCCAACTGGCTCGTGCTGCATCCTCATTCTACGCCCAATTGGGTTTTGCGGCGGCTACTGGTTCTCGAGGTCGATGGCTTCGTACTCGTGGCGGCCGATCGCAGCGCGAATCTGCGTCGGCGACTTGCCCAGCCGGGTCTGCTGGTAGGCGAACAGGGCTTCCTTGGCGCAGGTGGAGCACTCGGTGCCGTGCAATCCCTCAAAACAGCTGCGTAGGCTGGTATGACCCAGAGCCCGGTCACAGCGGCAGTTGCAGGGGAGTTGGTAAAGCACGTTCGCCACCTTGGCCGCCTGCTGGTAAACATGGACCTGCCATGGGTACTGGAAGTTTGCGCCGGTCAATTTAGTACCCGCCAGGATGGGGGGCAATGCGCTGACCTTGAGGGGAGCTGAGGGGTGGTAGGCCGGAACATCTTCGGCCGGATTGGACCACTGTGCATAGCTCGCAGCCGTCATCGCAAATACGGCGAAACCCAGGACCCAGCGGTGTTTTGTCCAGTTGATCATTGGAAAGGCTCTCCCCGAATCATTTTAGAACGAGAAGGCGAGAACTGAAGAGCATACAGGGGAGGATTGCAGAGAGGGATTCTTCGAGCGCTTTACCGCACAAAAAAAAGACGGCACGAACTTTTAGCTGTTCGTGCCGGGAGGCCAGTGACGCAAACTACTTCCAGATCCGGTGCGGTAACTTGACCGCCTCCATCACTGGAATATCTACACCTTACTATAGATTCGGTAGAAAGCAAATACCAAAATTGAAATCTTCTCGCAATGTGGTATTTCGTGACTTTTGAGGATTCGCCGCATCGAACCAGAGACCCGATTTCCGCTGTTCTGAGGGTCAAAATGGAACGGAGAACGCCGCTCACCTCATGACAAGCCATTTAGAACCTGTATCTTCCGAAAACAAGCCAACAGAAGCCTCGCGCCCATCGGGCTGGCTGAAAGTAGGAATCTTTGCTGCCGCATCGGCGCTGGCCGGCGGCATGGCTGCAGCCTGGTATTACCGGAAGACGCTTACCCGGCTTCGCCAGGCCGAAAACGAGGCGCCCGCCGCGGAATTCAGCGTCACGGAAGACGATTTCGACGAACAAGGCTGACGGGCCCCGTTGACGAACCCGTTGATGAACCTGGTTGGCGGCTCCAGCCTTGCGGAAGCCGCAAGCCTGCGTACCCAGCCGGACTATGGCTGTACTTCTCCGATAAAGACACCATACGGACCAAGTTCGATCGCCTGAGGCGACGCTGGATCCTGCGCGCCGGGAGTCTTGAGCAGAGTCGTGAGCCTGCCCGAGCCGGAGCTCGTACCCGGAAGCGTGAGGCTCACCGTCTGCGGATCAGCGGTGAAGTTGAGAGAGACCACCACGGCCGGCGATCCAGGCGCCTGGCGCATCCAGCTCAGTACCTTGTTGTTGTCCGTGTCGAGCATCGTTTCGGTTCCCTGAGCGAAGGCCGGATTGGTCTTCTTGAGGCGGATGAGGCTTTCGTACCAGTTCAGCAGCGATGTAGGTTCAGGATGCTCGACCTGGACATTCACGGTGACGTAATCCGGCGGTATGGGCAGCCATGGCTTGACTCCGGCGGGACAAAAGCCTGCGTTGGCAGATGTGTCCCATTGCATCGGAGTACGTTCGCCATCGCGTCCCTTCTCCTTGGGCCAGCCTCGAACGCCAACCGGGTCCTTCACCTCAGCTCGGCTCGTCGGTGGCGTGGTTTTCATGCCGATCGCGTCACCGTAATAGAAAAGCGCAGCATCGCGGCTGGCGAAAAGGATGGTAGAGATCACGCGCTCAATGTCGGTGTTGTGTACGCCGTCGCCGTAGCGGGCATCGATGCGCGGATTGTCGTGGTTGTCGAAGACGAGCAGCGGAGTATGACCATCGAGATGATTCTCCGCGTCCTCCAGCTTTGACCGGAACTCGCCCACGTCGAGCTTGTTGATGAAGCCAACCTGGGTTTCCATGGGCAGCTCAAACTCTGGCTTGCCGGGAGGCCCATACTGTTTTTCCAGTTCGGCAACATTGGGCAGGTAGGTTTCGCCGATGAGCACGCGCTTGCCCGGGAACTGATCGGAGTCGAACTCGTCGGCAACACGGCGCATCTCCTGCATGACGGGATGGACTTCGGGAAGATTGTTGGTGAGCGAATCGTCCAACTCCGGCTCACCGAAGGCGTCGATGATCGGCTTGCCGTCCTTGCCCAGAATCTCCTTCTCGTCGGCGAGGTTCGGGTCCTCATAGAGCGTCGTAATGGCGTCAAACCGGAATCCGCCCACGCCGCGCTTGAGCCAGAAGCGCATGATGTTCTTGAACGCCTCGTGGACCTTGGGGTTGTACCAGTTCAGGTCCGGCTGTTCGGTATAGAACTTGTGGTAGTAATACTGGCGCGTCTTCGGGTCCCACTGCCATGCCGAACCGCCAAAGTCGGACTGCCAATTGTTGGGCGGTTCGCCTTTTGAGGTGGCTGTCTCGCCTTTGCCGTCGCGCCAGATATACCAGTCGCGGTATGGGTTATTACGCGACGAGCGCGACTCGATGAACCACTTGTGCTTGTCCGAAGTGTGGTTCATTACCATGTCCATGATGATGCGAATGTGGCGTCTGTTGGCTTCGGCCATCATGCGGTCAAAGTCAGCCAGAGTGCCGTATTGGGGATCGATATTCTCGTAGTCCGAGATGTCGTAGCCGAAATCCACCTGGGGCGACGGGTAGATGGGAGAGAGCCAGAAGGCGTCAACACCCAGACTCTTCAGGTAGTCCAGGCGCTGCGTGATGCCGTTCAGGTCGCCGATGCCATCCTTGTTGGTGTCCTGGAAGCTGCGTGGGTAGATCTCGTAGAGGACAGAGTTCTTCCACCAATCCTGCTCGCTGGTTGTAGTTGACGTGGATTGCGAAGCGGGCGAGTTTTGCCCCGCGGCGGTGAGAACCATGGCCCCGATGAACAGGCCTGTGGCATAGCGTGCGATGTTCCTGGTCCAGTGCATTGCAGTCTCCTCGTCGTGTTCCCGCTGCTCATGAATTCGGCAACGGTGTGACGGAAGTCAAACTAACACATCGGACTGCGGCACCGCTCATCAAACGCGGGCTCGATCCGCAATCAGCATGGACTCAAGAATCTGGTCGGAAACTTCCTTGACCGAGGAGGGCGAATGCGTGAGAAACAGCGTGTTGGTCTTGTCGCTCTCGCCAATCGCTTTCAGGGTATCGAAATACTGCGTGACCAAAACCAGTTGCATGACATCCTTGGGCGACGCCCCTTCAACCACCTTCTGGAATTGTTCGATAGAGACCTGTAGTCCCTCGACGATGGCCTTTCTTTGATTGGCGATTCCCTGCCCCTGGAGAGCCTTGCTTTCTGCCTCGGCTTCGGCTTTCTTGACTACAAGAATCTTGTCCGCTTCGCCGCGTGCGCTGGCGGCCACCTGTTCGCGCTGAGCGGCGTTGATGTCGTTCATCGCCGACTTGACTTTGGAATCGGGAACGATGTCGGTGACTAACACGTTGACGATCTCGTACCCGAATGCCGACATATCCGCGTCCAGCTCCTGCTTTACGGCCGCGGCAATCGACGACTGCGAAGCGAAGACCTCGTCCAGCGTCATGCCCGGAACATGGCCGAGAATCACCTGCTCGACGTAGGACTTGATCTGCGCCACGGGATCCGAAAGCTTGTAAAACGCGTCATAGACTTTCTCGGGGCGGACACGATTCTGTACTGAAATCGGAATCGTGACGAAGACGTTGTCCTTGGTCTTGGTCTCCATGGTCAACGTAATTTGATTCACCCGGAGGCTGACCATGCCGGCAACAGAGTCAAAGTACGGCGTCTTCCAGTTCAGCCCGGCCTCCGCAACCCGAAGAAACTTGCCAAACCGCGTAATCACGGCGACCGTCGCCGTGTTGACGGTGAAGAAGCTTCCAAGGACAAAGGAGAGAAAAACAAGAACCAGAATGACAATGGCAATCACGAGCAGTACATCCATTTTGCGTCCTCCGCTGTCCGGCGCTACCGGGCAACAGCGAATTGTACAGGATCGCCAATCATGCGGAGATTACGAAAGGCTGGGAATCCGCACGACCGCCCGCAGCGTGCAACAAGAAGAAGTGCCACCCGCCGAAGGCGGCCCGAACTGTTCATCAACCAGAGCACACCAAGCTCAAAATCGGGATCTTACAATTCCGGTTCAACGAACAACGTGCAGAGTGCGTTTCCAGCGCGTGTCTGGGAAGAAATGCACCAGAACGTGGCCGATCCACGCCAGTTTGTGACCGAATCCTGTTTGTTCAAGTTGTCCATCTGCGGCTTTGAACGACCAATAGTTGAAGAGAGGCCGGCCAATTATGTTAGCGCGTGGCACGAAGCCCCAGTAGCGCGAGTCCAGGCTGTTGTGCCGGTTATCGCCCATCATGAAGTACATGCCGGGTGGAACCACCAGGTCGCCGTCCTGGATATAACTCGAGAAGTTCACGGCCCACGACTCTGTTGCCCCGGGCACCCCGGCTGGAGGTACTGCGGGGAAATCGTCGAGAAACTCGTTGAAGTTATCCGCCGTGGTCGGCTGCGCAAATCCCACCGGTTGTGCGACGCCATTCACAAACACAATGCCGCTGCGTAGATGAATATGATCGCCCGGTATGCCAATCAATCTCTTCACCAGGGGAGTGTACTGCGGCGTCCCATCGGCGTCAGTCGCATCAATACCGGGTTGATAAACGGGCTTGTTGAAGACCACTATATCGCCGCGTTTCGGCTCGCGATATCTTATCAGCGGCATCCACGAAGCAGGCGGCATTAGCGTGATCCGGTCGACCACCAGGTGATCACCGATAAGCAGAGTGTTCTTCATCGAGCCTGACGGAATGAGGTAGTTCTGAGCTAAGAAGGTCAGAATGAACAGACCCACTACTAGAACTGAGCAGATGCTGGCCAGCGCCTCGAAAGGAGTCTCTTCCCGATTGATGTTGGCGGAAGCTGCGGGCTTCGTTGAAACAGGAGATCTCTTCCTCGCTGAACTCATCCAAAGGCTCCTCATCAGGAAGGCTGGCGAGCCCCAGGGCGTTCGCAGCGGTCACTTCAAAAGCGATGATTTCATGTATGTTAGACTGTCGTCCGTTTGCGTCTTGACCAGAGTCTATCAAATCCCTGTGCCGCGTAGAATTCCCCGGATGATTCGGCGTGCGAGCGGTTAGTGGCCGATCCGGAAGTTACTCCGAAATGCAGCCGCAGATCTTTCGACCCCGCTGCGCTCCGCTCAGGATGACATGGCCTTGTGGTTTGGTTGGTTGGTGGGCAACTTGGAAATACCACTCTGCAATGGAAGGATGGGCGGCGACTCGCCCGAAACGCTCCGATGATCAGGCTATCGTGGTTTCCAAGGTCTCCGAATCGAGACCGGCGTCACCTGCCGCGTATCAGGTATCGTAGAATTCCCGACGAAGATCACGCAGAGTTAGCGGGACGGGGGATCGATTCATGAGGCCAAGTCCAGGCGTAGCTGACATAACGACATCTCATGGTCCCGTCCAGATCGAATGGATAACCTCTTGAAACTTCACAGGTACCCTCGGCTTTGTGGCTGGCTCAAGGCCTTCACGCGCTGGTTCGCGCGAAGGCCAACAACAGCCCGTCTTACGAGAATTGCCATCAAGCAGGAATAGCCATGAAGATCGGATTTCTGGGACTCGGCAACATGGGGACGCCGATGGCGCTGCGGTTGCTCGCTGACGGATACGAATTATCGGTGTGGAATCGAACCGAAGAGCGCACCAAGCCGCTCATCCACGAAGGTGCAATCGCCGCAGCGACCCCGGCCGAAGCCGAACTGGGTTCCGACGCTGTCATCACCATGCTTCTGGACGATGCGGCGTATGAAGAGGTACTTTTTGGCGTTCACCGGCTGATTGATGCGCTCTCACCCGGAGTGCTTCACATCGCGTGTGGCACCATCAGCATGGTCCTCGCTGAGCGGCTAACAGTGGAGCATGCGAACCGGGGCATCGATTTTGTGGGGGCGCGGGTGGTTGGCCAGCCAGGCGATGCCGAGCATGGTCAGCTATGGATCGTCGTGGCTGGCGCCGATAAGGCGGTGGACCGTGCCCGTCCTCTGCTCGAGGCATTTTCGCGAGGGATCACCGTAGCCGGCAACGAACCGAAGCAGGCGTATGCGTCGGCGTGAGCGGAAACCTGCAAAATCGCGCCTTCGAGCACAAATGGAACAGCCAATTGGCTTAGTTGAGGTCGGGATGGAGACGCTTCACGATCTTGTTCAATTTATCTTGAATGCCGTCAAGCGTGTCCTGAGCGCTTCTCAGTTGCTCTTCTGCTTCTTGCAGATTTGTTGAGTCTTGTTGCTCCTCAATCTTCAATGTGGCGATGCCGGTTTTCACGCGCTCTATCTCATCGTTAATACGCTTCGTCTGCGACGGGTCCGTACTTTGGCTTAATTCGTCTTCTAAACGCGCTTCATCGCCAGCACTGTGTTTCTGAGCAATTTGGATCTGATTGACTTTCGATTGCGCCTCCTCAACACGCTGCGTCACATGGTTCACAAGACTCTGCTGCACCTCCAATTCAACGAGGAGAATCTGCGAAGTCTCCGTCGCCCTGATGTCGTCATGAATTCCTCGTAGTTCGGTCAGGATTTCCTGAAGGGTCTGCGAATCACCCTGAGTCGTTTGACCAAGGGAAGGCACAGAAATCGCAAGCCAGAAAATCGCAGAAAGAACCGCCCGAATCGCCATTTGCTCTCCTTTGATCTTGCTTTTCAATATGTGCTTTACGGCAAGCACTGTGGCAGCATTGCACGTCCCGGGAGGAAACGTCATCGGCAATCATTTAGCTTTCCGGCATTCAAAATCTTAATTGCAGATCATTACCTCGACCCGGCGCACAATGAGAAGGAATGAAGAGGCGGCCAATGCGCCGTTCGCCGGGGAAAAGGCCCACCCCTACCCCCTACCTGCTAGTAACCTAAAAGAGGTTACCATCGTGCAAGGTAGGAGAATCGCCGGATTCTTCGTCGAATTCTGCCTTGGCATCGAAACCGCAATCGATATTGTAAGTTGTTGATTTATTTATGTTTGTTGTGCCTCTAGAAGAACCAAAATGCAGGGTTTTCGGCGGCAATTGGACCCAGTTTCTCTGAAAACGATAAGGGGGCGGATGGCCCCACGATACATCCGAGGCGAGCGGAGTCCGATGCATTGGGGCAGGTTACATCCACTCTTCGCTATCTCCGGCAACGATGGCTAAACCGATCTCTGCGTTCAACATGACGCTCGGCGCCTAACATCGGTTCGCGTATGATGGGCTTTCAAGCCTCATGCCAACTGCCTCTCACTCTCGGACCGGGATGCCTTCCGCACGCCCACTCAACGGCTCCTTGCATTTCAAATGAGCCGCAAGACCAGGTCACGCGCAAGGCGAGAACAGCGTCCCCAGCCTCTCCGGCGGTTCGCGGGGCCGCTTGTGATTCTGGCGGCAGCGGCAATGGCTCTGTGGCCTCTGGTAGTGAGTGGCCCTTCGTGTGGGCCAGATTTTACCTTCCACTTTGTCTCATGGATCGAGGCACAACGAAGCCTCCTTGAAGGCATCCCGTATCCGCACTGGGCCAGCGGGCCGAATTTCGGCGCGGGCGAGCCGCGGTTTGTGTTCTACCCGCCTCTGACGTGGATAGCCGGCTCGTTTTTGGGACTGATCTTCCCGTGGCGCCTGGTCTCGATTGTGCTGGTGTATCTGCTGTTGGCGGCCACCGGGTTTGCGAACCGGGCACTTGCCCGCCGGATGCTCACCGACGGTCCCGCCACTCTGGCTGGATGCGTCTCCATCTTCCTGGGCAACATGCTGGTGGATGTGTACATGCGCAGCGACTACGCGGAGCTCACCGCCGGCTTCTGGATTCCGCTGCTGTTGCTGCTTCAGCTGGGCAAGAGCAAGCCTTCTGAAACTCCGCTGCAGCGAACGCTCGCTGGCGCGGCGCCCTTGGCCCTTGTGGTGGCCGGCATTTGGCTGTCGAATGGGCCGCTCGGCATCATGGCAAGCTATCTGCTGACTGCAACGGCTCTGGTTTCGGCAGCGATCCAGAAATCCTGGACACCGGTGGCGCGCGCGGCCCTGGCCAGCGTCGTTGGCGGCGCGCTGGCGGCCGTATACCTTGTGCCCGCGATCTAGTGAGCGGGGCTGGGCCAGCATTGGACTTGCCATGAGCGACCGCGAGTACATCGTCGAGAATGGCTGGCTCTTTGGCCATTACGGCGATCCGGGCTGGTCGCGCTTTTACATGATGCTCGAAATTCACTCGTGGCTTGCGGTCGTGATGTTCGCCATCAGCGCGGCCGCGGTTTGGCTTGCCTGGAAGCGGGGCAAGCTGGCAACGGACCGAGCATGGTCGATTCCGCTGGCTCTCATTCCCGTTGCTGTACTGCTCATGCAGCTTCCGCTCTCCGAGCCGCAGTGGAAGTGGTTGCCGGCTCTGCGCTATCTCCAGTTCCCGTGGCGGTGGCTGGTATTGATGAATGCGCCGCTCGCATTCTTTTTCGCAGCGGCGGTATGGGTTAATCCGCTACGTGGCCGGGTTCCGCTTGTGGCCGCATGTGCGCTCCTGTTCTTTATCGTCACGGGGGCCACGTCAGGCATTTGCTTTCAGAATTGCCGCAATGTGGTTGCCGCGATTCCGCTGGTGGAGCGGACCGAGGGAGTACGCGGCAAACCCGAGTACGCTCCGCCGGGCATCCAGCATCCGCTCGTCGAGCCCGATGTGGCGGGCAATTGTGTAGTCAGCAGCCTTGGGGATCTGTCCGGCCAGCAGGAGCACGATTTAAATGCAGCGCAAAGCGGAGGCGCGCCCGCATGCAATGGGAACTTCGCGCAGATGGCGAACCAGCCGGAGCACAAGATATTCATGGGAAACGCGGATCATGCGGGCTACCTGATTCTCCATCTGCGCAGTTATCCCGCGTGGCGTGTGACCGTGAACGGCCGGGCCGCTGACGCAACTCGTGAAGAGGGATACGGACTGATGGCCGTGCCGATTCCGCAGGGGTCGGCCATGGTAATAGTGGACTGGACAACGACGCCCGACGTTTGGGCGGGCCGATGCATCAGTGCGCTCGCGCTTGCCTTGGTCACAGCCCTCTTTATCGTGGAACGGAAGCTCGCTCGGCCTGGTGTGGTGAGTCTGAAGTTCATCAAGAACAACCGCAGATTCTTCGACTCACCACCCCCGAACTAAAAGACGTTCGGGGCCCCGTTCGCTCAGAATGACAGCCAGTTTTTGTTGCGTATTTCAGACTCAGGAGACTAGAAGCTGTCTCATAAATGGTCTAGCACCGCGAAAGGCGTCCCTCAGGGGCTAAAGCCCAGCGAATTACGCGACGTTTGCGGCACGACTAAAGTCGTGCCCTTTTACAAAGCCATTTATGAGACAGGTTCTAGGTCGTCTTAAAGGAGCAGGCACGGATTTGGCTTCGAAGCTATGCGCGGGCCGGCTTATTTCGATTTCGTTTGATCCGGCGACTCGGGATGCGTGGCCCCTTTCGCATGAAAATCGATGCCGATTTTTGGGCTCCTGTCGGTTCCACCGACGTGGATGGGAATGTCCGCGCCGGCTCCGTCTTTTTTGAAAAAGGGATCGGCCGCCTTGAGCAGAAAGCCCTTCCATCCGCCTACCATCTTCGAGATGGTGGCTTGCATCCTGGCGTTCCCGAGAAAATCGAGCGCGCCGCCATCGAGGGCATAAGTGCCTTTCAAATCGATTTCGGCTCCGGGCACGGTGAAATCCAGATCGGGAAGTGTAATGACTGCGCGTGCGACCTGAAAATCACCCTCGATGTGCGCCGCAACATCGATCGGGTCGGGGGCCTTCAGCTCCTGGAGCTTACCCTGTCCGCGCAGGCTTAGCTCTCTCACGCGACCCTGAACGCTCGAATTGGTGAACTGCGCATCGTCCAGCGCAAAGCGGCCCTTCATCGCCATCCGCTTGTGCGCCGGAGTTGTCCCCGGCGGAATCTGCAGATCTGCGTTCAACGTCAGGATGCCGGTGAGCAGCGGTGTGGGATCGCGGCTGGCAAGCCGCGTGAAATCCTCGATGCGGCCTTGAGGGATGTTGACTTTGAGATCAATCTGGTGCCCCAGACTATGCGGCGAACTGTCCGGCACATCTTGAAGAACGCGCACGATTTTGCCCTGCACTGTGAACTGCGTGTGTCCCAAGGTCGCATCGACAGGGTCAAGCCAGGTGTCGCCGTTGGTGCCATCGACCGTAGCGTGAAAGCGCGTGCGCAGTGCCATCGCATTGCCGAACTGCGAAAGGCTGAAGTCGGGCACATCGGCTTCGCCGTCCACCTGAATGTTGCGCAGTGTGCCCTGGTAGCGGCCCGTCGAGTTGAGTGTCCCTGCGATTCCCTTGAAGTCGCCAAGGTTGGCGTTGTCGAAGCGGTAATTGCCCGCAACCGCCGAATCGCCGGGGTCGTCCACCTGCCAAGGGCCAAAGCTGCCTGTGCTTTGGATCGTGCCCACAGGCCGCGGATTGGTCAGCTTCGCGTCGAAGTTCATCCCATCCTGAGGCGTGATTCCTCCATTCCGCGTCTTCTCGGTAAGTTTGAGGTACGAGATCAAGAAATCGAGCGGTTGTTTGCCGGGCGCATCCGGCTCATGCACCAGCCGCGCATTGGTGCAGACAACCTCGTCCACGCGAAACGTGACCAAGGGCGGATTCTCGTTCGATGGATGGGAACCATTGCCCCCTAACGCAAAGCGGATGGGATGCGATTTGGGCGGAAGGTTGATGTCGAGCCCCTTGATTTGCACTTCGTGGATGTGCACGGGAATGCCCGGCTGGTAGTGCAATGGCGCGTGAAATCGGAACTCTGCGAGTTGGATCAGGGGCGTGCCGGACCCTTCCTCATTGTGGGCAGGCCAGATGCGCAGCCCGCGCCCGTCGGCCCAGACACCCCACTCCCCTCGCAAGCTGTTGCCAAAGCGGAGACGAAAACTGTCCAACTCGACGCGGGTGCGAAAGCGCGCCGATAGCGCCTGAATGATCTGGGCGCGCAGGAACGGCTCGGCGCGGTGCGCCAGCACAGCCATGGCAACAAACACGACCAAAAGGAGGGTCAACCCCATGCCGACCGTCCAGCGGAGAACCTTATGCCGTTGCCAAAAGGACATTTTCATGTATGAAGCCTACTTCTTCATTGGATGCATTGGCGGCATCGGCGCACCCTTCATTTCGCAACAGGCGGTTGATGGCTTAGACTCCTATACACGAATGCAAGCCTACATCGAACATCTCGTAAAGCTGCAGAATGTGGATCTGGAGCGCGCACGTCTGGCGAAGGAGGCAAAAGCTCTGCCAGCCGAGATTACCCAGGCCGAGGCCGAGTTGGCCGAGGCGCAACGCCTGGCCGCCGACGCCTCAGCCGCATTAAGCCGCGAAGAGTCGCTGCGCACGCGCATGGACCGGGAAGTCGACGGGTATCGCAAAAAGGCTGCCCATGTGCGCGCGCAATTGGACGCAGTGACGACTCCCGCCCAGGCTGCGGCCGTGGAACACGAGGTGCGTTTCGCCGAGCAGGAAATCGATCGCCTTGAAAACGAGGAATATGCCAGCCTGGAGCGCTCTGAGGCGCAGGAAACGGTGCTGGCCGGCGCGCGAGCCAAGGTGGAACAGCTCGCAATGGCACTCGACAAGACACGCGAGCGCGTTGCGCAGCACCAGCAGGATCTGAGTCGCGAGCAGGCTGCGCTGCTGGCCGAACGCGAAGCCCTGCGCCAGGCCATTGAACCGGAGTGGCTCACTCGCTACGACCGCATTTCCGCAAGCCGGGGCACGGGCATTGCTCTTGCAGAAAATCAACAGTGCACCGGATGCCGAATGGGAGTGCGCCCGCAGGTCTGGAACCAGTTGCGCGAAGGCGAATTGCTGACGTGCGACAGTTGTGGAAGACTGCTCTACTGGGACCCCGCCATGGCGCCCGCGCCCAAATCGCCACAGCCTGAATCACCGGCCGGCTCAGGCCGCGCCATCCGAAAACCCCATCAAGCCGGAGCCTGAAGCGCGGCTCTCTTGCCTGCTAACCTTCTAATAAGAAATTAAATTCCTTCTCCATTGAAGGAGCGGGCAGTGCGGCGGGTTTGCGTGGACATGGATGAGGTGATGGCGGACACGCTGGCTGAGCACCTGCGCCGCTACAACCAGGCTTTCGATGAATTGGTGACGGTGGACGATCTGGCCGGCAAAGGCTTGTGGGAAGTCACTCCAGCGGACCGCCAGGCGCAGTTGCGCGCTTTCCTTGACGCCGAGGACTTCTTTGAAGATCTGGCACTGATCCCGGATGCACAGGACGTGCTTAAAGAGCTGTCGACGCGATTTGAAATCTTCATCGCCACCCAGGCCATGACCGTACCCAATTCGCTGGGGCCCAAGTATCGCTGGCTGCAGCGGCATTTTCCGTTCATTCCGCCCACTCATTACGTTTTCTGTGGCGACAAGCGCATTCTTCGCGCCGACTACCTGATCGACGACCTGCCGCGGAACCTGCTGCGGTTTGAAGGCCGGGGCCTGCTCTATACCGCTCCCCACAACCTGACGGCTGTCGGCTTTGATCGCGTCAACAATTGGCGGGAAGTGGCATCCTATTTCGCCGGTATCGCGGAGTAGCAGCAACAAGCTCACGGCGTGATCGCGACTGCGCACCGCCCCGCCGAGGATCTGCTTCGCGTTGGCGTTATCGGTTGCTCGACCCTGCTGGCGCCGGCGCGCCTGGCAGCACGCGCGGAGCGGCAGGCCGCAGCAATGTAACCGGCTGGGCGGACGGAACCTGGTGCATGGTCACAATCAGGGCATCGGCCGGGCGCTTGCCGTTGCAGACATAGGAGTGAGGCGTGCTGGCGTCAAAGTAGACCGCGTCCCCCGGCTCCAGCGTGCAGTGATGGTCGCCGTGGTGAAGGTCCAGTGCCCCGTCAAGCACGTAGAGAAACTCGAACCCCGGGTGCATGTGCGCCCTCGGTTCATGGCTCTTTTCGAGCGGGATGAACTCGGCAAAATAAGGGTCCATGTGCCGATCGGGCACCATATAGCCGAGGCTTTCAAAGAAGTAGGTCGGATCGTCTACGCCGGTTTGCGGCAGCCGCACCCGCTCCTTGCGCCGATGCACGCGGAACATCGCCTGCGGCTCGGTCTCGAAGAAGTAGGAAAGATCCTTTGAGAAGACCATGGCGATGCGCGCGAGGTTGCGAAGGGTGGGCACCACTCGCCCGGTCTCAAGCTGCGACAGAAAACTGGCGGAGAGCCCGGTATGTTTCCCCAGTTCCACCAGGCCCATGGACTTCTTGAGCCTCAGCCGCTTGATGCGCTCGCCAATGTGCTTTTCCGCAATAAACCGTTCGGTGGTTTCCGTGTCCACCTGTGATTTCTGGGTCTCCTCGTGATGAACTGCCGCCAGTTCCGTCATCGGCCCCCTCCCCCGGGTGCGCGCTGGGCAATTGTTGCCCCAATCAAAAGCTATTCCCATGTTACTAAACTCCTCTACACTGAGCAAACCGGGTCAAGTTCATCGAAAGGAAAGTCAGTTCCCTCCGGCAGATACGCAGATGAGTGAAGAACCATTCAAGGTCGTGCTAAGCGGCGCATCGGGGATGCTGGGTACGGCCTTGCGCGCCGCCCTCGCTGAACGCCGGACTCCGGCCTTGCAACTGGTGCGCGGCACGCCTGCATCAAGAGACCAGCTTGCGTGGAATCCCGCGGCCGAGCCCGCCCTTGCGAACCCCGCCGGTTTGGAAGGCCTTGGCGCCGCAATCCATCTTTCCGGCGTTAGCGTGAGACAGCGCTGGACTTCTGCGTACAAACAGGAAATGGCGGCCAGCCGCGTAAAGTCGACCCAAACCGTGGCTCGTCTGCTGGCTGGCTTGCACCGCCCGCCGAAGACATTGCTGGTGGCATCCGCCGTTGGCTTTTACGGCAACCGCGGGGAGGAATTGCTGGATGAGTCGTCGCCCGCCGGGGCGGGCTATATAGCCCAGTTGTGCAGGGAGTGGGAGGCTGCCGCGAAGCCCGCTGCGGACGCCGGCATACGCGTCGTGAACCTGCGCTTCGGAGTGGTGCTGGGGCAAGGTGGTGGAGCGCTGGCGCCCATGCTGCCAGTGTTTCGTCTTGGCCTTGGCGCCAGGCTCGGTACAGGACGTCAATGGATGCCCTGGATCAGTCTTGGGGATGGCATCGGCGCCATTCTGTTTGCGATGGATACGCCCGGACTGGCGGGTCCCGTCAACCTGACCGCGCCCAATCCTGTGCGGAATGCGGAGTTCACCCGTGCGCTCGGCCGTCAACTGAAGCGACCTGCTGTATTCCGCGTGCCGGCGATGGCTTTGCGGCTGGCCTTCGGGGAAATGGCCGATGAAATGCTCCTCGCCAGCGAACGGGCCGTCCCTGAAAGGCTGACGTCCGCAGGATTCCGGTTCAAACACCCCACGGTGGAACAGGCTCTGGCCGCCGCGCTGGGTTAGGAAGTTCCGCTTCGTTACCGGCGACCCTGGACTACGCGCGAGCTGTTATTGCTACTTTTTTTTTGCGCCCGCCGGGCTGCGATGGCGTGCATCTCCTTGCCAATGCTGGACTGATTGATCCCGAGCTGAATGGCCAGGTTGATGATGTTGCCGGTGCTCCAGTAGAGCGCCAGTCCCGAAGCATAGTGCCACAGGATGAAGCCCATGAAGACCGGCATCATGAAGGCCATCATGCGCCGCTGGGTGGGGTCCATGCCCGGCGAAGGCGTAATGAATTGCACGAAGAACATGCTGACGATGATCAGGACCGGCAGGATGTGCAGCGGGTCGGGCGCGGAGAGGTCCGTGAGCCAGAACCAGTGCGCCTGGCGCAGTTCGACGGCGTTGAGCAGTACCTTGTAGTAGGCAAAGAAGAGCGGCATCTGCAGCAGCATGGGCAGGCAGCCGCCGTACATGTTCACGCCCTCGGTCTTGTAGAGCTGCCATCATCTCGGTGTTCATCTCGGCCCGCTTGGGGTCGTTCACCTTGAGATGGGCATAGCGCTTCTTGAGCGCGTCCACCTTGGGCTGAATGCGCATCATCTTCAGCGACGACTTCATCATCATGAACCGGGTGGGCAGCATGATCAGGTTGAAGATCACGGTGATGATGATGATGGCCCAGCCCCAGTTGTATGGCCCGCTCCGAGCAGGTTGCGCAGCCAGCGCAGCGCCAGGTAGAGCGGCTTGGCGATGACGGTCCAGCCAGCCGAACTGGATCAGCGGTTCGAGCGATGGGCCCGTCGGGCTTGCCGTCCGGGCCGATGGCATGGATCGTCTTCGAGCACGTCCAGCTGCTTGGGGCCGGCATAGAGGCGCAGGCGGGTGTCGCCGCTGGTGTCGCCCACGGCCAGTCCGAGCACATGCGCCGGCTTCTTCTGGCTGTTGGGATTGCTCAGGTCGCTGGGCAGGTCGATGGTGTGATGCAGCGTGACCACCGTGGCGTCGCCGGGATCGTCAGGCAGGAAGGCCGCAGCGAAGTAGAGGTCGGTGACAGCCGCGTATTGGTAAGGCTGGTCGAGCGTGGCGTTGCCGCTCACCTTGGCGGCGGCCAGCGAGTCCTGCTTGCCGTCGATGGACCAGGCAATCTGCGACGAGGCGAGTAGGCACCGGGCTGCGCGTCAGCGACGAGGGCAGGAACTCCTCCATGTCCCCAGGCCGGCAGGCCACTCGACCAGCGCGCGCACCGGCGCGCCGTTGCGCTGCACCTGCGTCTCGACGCCGATCACGTAGCTCGAGTCGAAGTGGAAGGTCTTCACCACGTCCAGGCCGTTGGCCGCGTAGTGGAAGGTGAAGGTCAGTGCGGAGCCAGCACCAGCACCTGTCGGCGAAGGCTGCGCGCCAGAAACCGTGACCTGATAGAGCGCCTGGTTCAACTGCGTCGTCAGCGCCGGCTCATAGGTGAAGAACGAGAGCGGAAATCCGAAACTGCGCCGCGGCCTGCGGCTGCACCATGTCCAGCGGCTTGCCGGCCGTGTCGTTGTACTTCTTCAGGATCCAGTGCTTCACCTGCGCGCCGCGATTGGTGAAGACGATCTTGTAGAGCTCGTTCTCGACCGTGGTCTCGGTCTCGAGCGACGCGGCAATGGTGGGCGTAGCCGACTGAGCATTCGCCGTGCGGGAGTTGCAGCGTTGGATCCGGCTGGCCGGAAGCTGTCGGAGCGACGCCTGCTGCTGGGCCTGCTGCTGGGCTGCTGCTGAGCTTGCGTCGCAGGCGCGGCGTCTGCTTCGGCTTGAAGAAATACTGGTAGCCCAGCAAAACCAGCGAGCAGCAGAGCGAAGCGCGAACGTGATGAGGGCGCATAGTCGCCACCGCCGCCGCCACCGCCGCCGGAACCCTGCGTCTGAAGATTGGGATTGCGAATTTCGGGCAAAGGATACTTCCTGTCGTTTGTGGGGCCGCGCCTCTGGCGCTGCTCTTTCTATGGTAATGGTTCGTGGGGAAAAATGGCTTGCCGTCCCCGCTTCCCGCGCCGGGGCGGACCTGATCGAGTCCTCCGCGGCAAATGGATGGCAGCGCAGCAGCCGCCACGCGGCCAGTGCCGACGCCGCGCAGCGGGCCGTGCGTCGCAATCGCCACGTCCGCATACTCCGAGCAGGTCGGCACATAGCGGCAACCGCCCGGCTTCAGCGAATGCAGCGCCGGCGAGAGCCAGCGGTGATAAAAGGCGAGAATGGCGAGCAGAATGCGCGTCATACAATCGGCTTCGCCGGGGCAGGTTGCATCATTCGCGCGCCTCCGCCTGTGCCTGATGAAGAATACGCACAATCTCGGCTTCAAGTTTCGCGAATTCGAGGGTGAGCACAACGCGGCGCGGATGCAGGATCAGATCGAAGCCCTGCGGGCAGCAGATCCACGATGACGGCGCAGCACCTCGCGCATGCGGCGCTTGATGCGATTGCGCTCATGCGCCTTGCCCAGCACTTTGCCGGCGGTGAGGCCGACGCGCGGCCCCGGCTGCGGCTCGTATCGGTTTGCGGCGCCAGAAACCAGCTCATCGAAGCCGACTGCCGCTTGCGGCTCGCCGCATAGGCGCGCTGATAATCGGCGTGCTTGCGGAGACGCGCTCCTGCCAGCGATTGGCGTCGAAGTTCAGAGCCGGGTGCAGGCCAGAGCGAGTCAGAGTTGGGAGGGGTGATCATGGCAATGCCGCGCGCTATCGCGGAAGGGTCGACGCCGCAACCCATTCCAGCGATAGCGAATCGGCAGCAGCAAGGCTAGTCGCGGAAGCCGGCGCTGACGGACACACGCTTGCGGCCAACGGCGCGACGGCGGCTCAACACGGCTGCGCCGCTCTTGGTCTTCATGCGCGCGCGAAAGCCGTGCGTCTTCACGCGGTTGCGGCGGTTGGGTTGAAATGTGCGCTTGGGCATGAAAATGCGCTCCTGTTTCCTTTTGAAAATCTGTGCCTTGACGGCAAGTTTTAAGTATATCGCAGGTTGAGCCAGGAATCCAGTGCAGGGGGTTCGGGTGCTCAGGATGAGAGCCCATGCTTTCGCCAACCTGAGTTCGCGAACGAGTGCCGGTTTTCATGACCTGCGCGCTGAAACCGTGCGAATGAAATTCGAGGGCGCCGTGCAGTCGTCTTGCGATGACTCTGGTAACTTTTTTCGCAGCTCTCTCCAGTTATTTTTCGCTGCAGTTTCACCACCATTGGTGCAACCCCGGGAGATTGCGCAAAAGTTATGTGAAAGAGGGATTGCAACGACCGCCAAATGTGCTACTATCGGGACCGTTCAAGAAAGTTTCCAAGCGTCCCACGGAACGAGTTTATCCACGCCCCGGTGCGAAATTTCCAGGGGCAGACCAGCGGCAGTCAGGTATCAGCTCAATGCAGACTCGGACAGCGAGCCACGGCTTTGCGCCAAGAGAGAGCCGTTGCCCAAACCCAGCGGATGAACCGTTTCGGCAGTACACTAGGCGACGCAGGCAAGGATTAGATCGATGGCATTTGCAACTTCGCCGGCAACGGCTCTCAACCCCTGGCTCCAGATTCTCGCGGCACTGGAAAAGAAGGTGATCCGCCAGTCCTTCGAGACCTGGCTCAAACCCACTCGCTACAGCCACGCAGCCGGCCGCACGCTCTATGTGCGCGTGCCTTCGCCGGAGTTCCAGCACATCGGCGACAAGTACGGCGACCTGATTCAGGAAGCCATCGATCTGCAGTCGCTGGAGTTCGACGACGTGAGCTTCGTGACCGCCGAGGAAGATCCTTCCATTCCGCCGCAGCGCAAAGACGGCGGCTTTGGCCCGCTGCCCACGCACGCCCCCACGGCGCCCGCCCGCTGCGCCACGCGCGCATCCAGAGCAGGAGCGCTTCGACTGGTCGACCGCCGCGCAGCTCAACCGCGCTACACCTTCGACGCGTTCGTCATCGGCAACGGCAACCAGTTTGCGCGCGCCGCCGTCGCTGGCTGTCGCCGAGCGGCCTTCGCGCGCCTACAATCCGCTCTTCCTCTATGGCGGCGTCGGCATGGGCAAGACGCACCTGATGCACGCCATCGGCCACGAAGTGAAGCGCCGCCAGCCCATGGCGAGCATCTGCTACGTCTCCGCGGAAAAGTTCACCAACGAGATGATCACCTCGCTGCGCAACGACCGCATGACCAGCTTCCGCGATCGCTTCCGCACCGTGGATGTGCTGCTCATCGACGACATCCAGTTCATCGCGCAGAAGGAGCGCACGCAGGAGGAGTTCTTCCACACCTTCAACGCGCTGCACGAGAGCATGAAGCAGATCGTGATCGCCTCCGATCGTCCGCCCAAGGAGCTGGCCGAGATTGAAGACCGGCTGCGCTCGCGTTTCGAGTGGGGATTGATCGCCGACATTCAACCGCCCGATCTCGAAACCAAGGTCGCCATTCTGCAGAAGAAGGCGGAGAGCGAGCAGGTGCACGCTGCCCACCGACGTGGCGCTCTTCGTCGCCTCGAACGTGCGCACCAACGTGCGCGAGCTCGAGGGCGCGCTGGTGCGGCTCATCGCCTGGTGCCAGCTCAACCGCATGGAGATCACGCTGGCCTCCACGCAGCAGTGCCTCAAGCAGTTCATCGACATGCAGGTGCGCAAGATTACCATCGAGGCCATTCAGCGCGCGGTGGCCGAGCAGTTCGGCATGAGAGTCACCGACCTGAAGCAGAAAAACAATTCGCGCAACGTGGTGGTGCCGCGGCAGATCGCCATGTACCTGGCCAAGCAGATGACCGAAGCCAGCCTGCCGGAGATCGGCCGCCAGTTCGGCAACAAGCACCACACCACGGTGATGCACTCGATCGCCAAGATCGACGAGCAGCGCCGCACCGACAAGGATCTGCACCGCACGCTGAACAAGCTGCAGGAGCTGTTGAACGGCTAGACCCCTGCGGTGGGGCCAACTGCCTTTCGGCTCTTCCGTGCCAGAGAAAAAGCCCACGCCCTGATGCTCCGGCGTGGGCTTTTTCTTTTCCCTGATCAAGTCTTTAGAACTCCGTTACACTCAGCACATTCCCATCGGGGTCTTTGAACCACGCAATTCGTGCGCCGCTGGGGGCGGTCCAGATGCCGAGGGGATTAGTGTCGTTCATGCCGGGAAAGCGCAGAGACTCAATGCCGGAGGCGGCGAGATCCGTGACTGTGCCCTCGATAGAGGCGACGTCCCAGCCCAGCACGGTGAACGGGTCGGGATGGAGCTCGCGGACGGTGGTCACGCGCAGCATGGTTCCGTTGGCGTCGAAGACCAGGGCGAAAGGCTTGGCATCTTCAACCAGACGAAGACCGAGAACGTCTTCATAGAATGCACGCGCCTTCGCTGGATCGATGGTGGGGACAAAGACTACAAGCTTGGCGGCACCGAGAATGGATTCCTTTGTCATCACGCGCCTCCGCGAAGATCCCTGTTGCAACCGCTCTATTGTGCGCCCGCGCTCGTCATCAACTCCACAAACATTTTTTGAAAGCGCGGCAGGTCGAGGTCAACCTGCGCGTGGACAAGGCGAACGCCGGTTGATGGCTTGAACGTCCCGGTCCAGGTCAGCGTGTCGCCGTAATTCGGCCCATGGCTCAGGTCCACATCCATGTAAAACAGCTTTTCTTTGGTGATGAGCGTGGGATCGAGCCACGCGCAAGCGGCCAGTTCATCCCACAGGTAATAGCGGTCCTGGCTCCATGCGGCAATATAGCGAGCTGTGGGCGAAGTGGACTTTGCAATCTGGTCGAGCATCGCTTGCGTGAACGGCGCCTTGATCGAGACATCCACCGTGGTCACGTCCACACGCGGCCAGTCAGCGTGCAGCACAATGTGCGCGGCTTCGGGGTCAAACCAGAAATTGAATTCGTGGCGCGGGTTTGCGGCAAACTCCGGATCGTCCGTCTGCGGATCGAGGCTGCCGCCCATCAACACAATGCCCCTGGTGAGCGCGGCAAATTCGGGATCGATGGAGACGGCGAGCGCGATATCGGTCATCGGACCCGCTGCGTAAATCGTCACCTGGTGCGGATGCGCCCGCACCTGGCGAATGAGAAAATGAACGGCGTCTTCGTCGATGGGCTTGAGGCTGGGCTGCCCTTCGGGCATCGGCGGAATTTCGTAGGGGCCGTGCGACTGGAGCTTCGCCGGCGTGACCGGAGTGACGCCGCCGGGCGTCTCGACCAGCATGGTCTGGCCTTGTCCCCAGGCGCCCAGCCAGGCGACCTTGCCGTCAATCGCCGCGGACAGCCGCGTCTCTTCCTGGGTGCGGACGAGAGGAAATACGGCGCCTTTGGCCACCGGCACATTGGCATGGCCGGTCAATTCAAGCATGCGCAGAGTGTGCAGGGTTTCTTCGTCGCGCCAGGCGTTGCCGGTGACCATGGTGATACCGAGCACTTCGACTTGCGGGGACTGCAACAGCGCCAGCATCGCCATCTGGTTCGAGCCGCCTGGCCCCGAGCCGTCCTGGTCAATGAGCACGAGGCGCTTTTGCGCCGGGCATAGCTGTGCGGCGGTGGCCAGCAGAAGCAGAAAGGCTGCGGTTCTCATTCTGGGTATTGTGGCATACCCCCCGCACGGCATACCTTGGTGCGGGGCGGGCAGCGCGGCTGTGCTGATCTTGCGCCTATCTCACCGTTATCTCTCGCAGTTATCGGCGGCCGAAACCTCTTGGCTTGACCGGCGGGGCCACTGGAAGGTCGGTTTTGCCGGCGGGAAAGACGGCAAGAAAGCGATCCATCCCCTCGCCGGAACTGGCCGTCTCAACGCCTTCCATGCTGCGAAACGCGAGATGCAGAAGGCGGCGTTCGCGGCTGTTCATGGGCGGAAAGGCATACGGCACGCCGGACTTGCGTACTCTTTCAGCGGCGGTCTCGGCGGCCATGCGCAGTTCCTGCGCGCGCAGCGCCTTGAAGTTGCCGGCGTCGAAGCTGACCAGGTCATGTTCGCGCTGGTCGAGGCGCAGCATCTGCGCAGCGATGGTCTCAAGGGCACGCAGTAGTTCGCCATTGTGTTGGGTCACCAGCGGAACATCGGGGCCACCCAGCTCGACGTAGATCACGCGCGCTTCAAGACCTTCAGGGTCGCGTGCGCCGTCGCCGGCAGTGATGCGGTACTTGAGGCGCATGCCACCCAGCTTGTTGAGGGTGGCGAGAAATCCGGCGATTTTTTGGGCTGCTTGCTGCAGGTCGGCGATCGGCATAACGAACTAGTATCGCAGAAGGAGGCGGGACGGAGCGAAATCAAGTTGGATTCTCCAGCAATTGTTCGGCGCCGTCATAACCCTTCTTTTGCGCTGCGCTCCGCGCTCTGCAAGCCTCCCTCTTAATTGGTGCGCACCAATGGCGTCAGATACTCCGGCCCCACGGGATCGCTGACCGACTCCGCCACGATGCGATCGATCTCATCCATCGCGCCCGCATCCAGTTTCCAGCCCATCACGCCGGCCATGGCGTCCAGTTGATCCGGGCGTTTGGCGCCCCACAAGGCCAGCGAGACACCCGGCCTGTCCAACACCCAACGCGCCGCCAGTTCCACAATGCTCTTGCCAAACTGCGAGAGAGAGAAAGCCGTCAACCGCTCCACCGCGGTCATGTATTGACTGAATCGCGGTTCCTGGAATTTGGGATCGACGCTGCGAATATCGCCGGTGTTAAAGCGCGTGCCGCGCTGAGTGCGGCCACCCAGAAGGCTGCGGCACAGTGAGCTGTAGCTGAGCACGGCAATATCGTTGGCCGCACACCAGGGCAGGATCGATTCGTCGATCTGGCGCTCAAAGAGGTTATAGGGCGGCTGGTTCGAGGCCAGCGGCGCCACCCGGCGAAACTCCTCCATCTGCGCCGCGCTGAAGTTGCTCACGCCCAGCGCGCGGACCTTGCCCTCGCGCTTGAACTCTGCGAAGAGCCCAGCCACCTCCGCAATCGGAATGAGCGTATCCGGCCAGTGGACCTGGTAGAGGTCAATATAGTCGGTGCCAAGCCTGCGCAGGCTATCCTCGAGTTCCTTGCGCAACCGTGCCGCAGTGGAGTTGGCGAAGACGCCGTTGTCGAACCACTCCAGGCCAGCCTTGGTCGCGATGAAAAATGCCTCGCGCTTGCCGTGGGCGCGGATGGCCCTGCCGATGATCTCCTCCGCGTGTCCACGCCCATAGATGGGCGCCGTGTCGATGAGGTTGATGCCGCGCTCAACCGCGCTCAGACAGGTAGCGATGGCCGCGTCATCGGGCACCGGACCCCACTCCATCCCGCCAATAGCCCAACTGCCCAGGCCGATGCGGGAAACCTCGACATCTGCAATTGTTGTCGTTTCCATGCACACCTATCTTAAGCACGCCATCCGACGGTCGCGAACACTGTACGATTTCGTGTGAGGCCCGACATGGGAGTTTGATTCGAGACTCATGTGAAATTAAGGTTCAAATCGTATGCTGACCATGACTATGAGGCAACAAATCCCGCCGGGCAAGAGAAAGAATGATCTGCAACTCCCGCTCGGCGCAATCCTTGTTCTGATGACTGTAGTCGTTTTGGCGGACTTCGCCTCCGGGCAGGTGGCAAGCGAAGCTGCTTCCCAGGTTACATCGGGGTCCAGCCAGCCGGTCACGATTACGCTCGATGAGGCAATTCGGCGCGCACAATCCAATGAGCCATCCTATGCTGCGGCTTCCGCTGCCAGCCGGATTTCGACACTCGACCGGTCCATTGCGCGCGCTGGCCTGCTCCCCAGCGTCGATTATCACAACCAGCTCCTCTACACGCAGCCGAATGGCCTGGTGAATCAGGCAGGCCAGGGCGTGGCTGCCCAACCCGCACCCCGTTTCATCGCCAACAACGCGGTTCGTGAGTATGCCAGCCAGGCGGTTGTCAACGAAACAGTGGGTATGGGCCAGTTGGCCGCGGTACGACGTGCGGATGCCGCCTCGGCGCAGGCTGCGGCGGAACTCGAAATATCCCGTCGCGGACTGGTAGCCGCGGTGACCGGACTCTATTTTGGATTGGCAGCTGCAGACAACAAGCTTGCCGTGGCCGAGCGCGCTCAAGGAGAAGCGGCGGACTTCACGAAGCTGACGACTGAGCGGGAAGAAGCGCGCGAAGCCGCCCACGCCGATGTGGTAAAGGCACAGCTCCAGCAACAGCAACGCGAGCGCGACCTTTCCGATGCTAGATTGTCCGCCGACAAGGCACGGCTGGAACTGGCGGTACTCTTGTTTCCTGATCCGCGTACGATCTACGTGATTTCCGTTTCTGAAAACGCTCCGACCCTCGCGGGGCGCACCGATGTCGAACAGGCTGCGGCGAAGAACAATGCTGAATTGAAGAGCGCGCTCTCCGCACTCAATGTGAGCAATGCCGACGTGCTTGCAGCCCGCGGAGCTTATCTGCCGGACGTGGGCTTGAACGTAACGTATGGTATCGACGCTCCGCAGTTTGCGGTGAATGGTCCTGAGCGCGTTCGCAACCTGGGTTATTCGGCGAGCCTGACGATCGACATACCTGTGTGGGACTGGCTCGCGACAGAACATAAAGTGAAGCAGAGCGAGATTCGCCGCGATGCTGCGAAAGTGGCCCTTAGTGCTACACAGAGGCATTTGATCGCCCAACTGGACGAGTTTTATGCCGAGGCCGCTGCGGCGCGCGACCAGCTTGCGTCACTCGATGCGAGTGTTGCCACGGCCGACGAGAGCCTGCGCCTTACCAAACTGCGCTACACGGGCGGTGAGGCCACGGTGCTTGAGGTTGTGGACGCACAGAACGCCTACCTGCTCGCCGAAAACGCGCGCGAGGATGGGAGAGTTCGTTATCAGATGGCGCTTGCCGATTTACAGACCCTCACGGGGACGATGTGAGATGGAACAATGCAAGACGGAAAACGATGTGAGCCGATGATGAAGCTGAACGTATGCAAAACTGCATTTCAGGATTGCGTAGCGACGAGAACGCGCCGCATTCTCGCGTGTGCTTTTGTGCTGCCCATTTTTCTTCTGCCGGGCTGCAAAAAAGAGGCCGAGACCGAGACCCAGGTCACGGTTCAGGCCGAGCACCCGGAGCAGGGATCGATTGCGGAACACATCAACGCCGATGCAATTCTGTCTCCGTTGGCCCAGGCGGCGATTGCACCCAGGCTTAGTGCCCCGGTCAAAGAGTTCTATGTCCAGCGAGGCGCTCATGTGAAGCAAGGCCAGTTGCTGGCGACCCTCGAGAACAAGGACCTCGCCGCGGCGGCGCAGGACAACAAGGGCTCGTACATGTCAGCCGAGGCAGCATTTGCCACGGCGACCAAGGCGCAGGTACCCGAAGATACACAAAAGGCCGAACTGGATTTTGCGCAGGCTAAAGCCAATCTCGATCTGAACCAGAGCATTGTGAAGAGCCGCAAACAACTCTTTACCGAGGGCGCAATTCCGGGCCGCGACCTGGACACGGCCGAAGCCGCGCTGGTGCAGGCCCAGGCTGCCTACGACACAGCCGCCAAGCATCTTGAGTCGTTGCGCCAGGTGAGCCGGGAGGCCGCGCTCAAGTCCGCGCAAGGACAATTGACGTCGGCCGAAGGCAAGTACATGGGAGCCGAGGCGCAGCTCAACTACTCTGAAATTCGAAGCCCCATCAACGGCGTAGTGACCGATCGGCCTTTGTATGCCGGCGAAACCGCGGCTGCCGGCGCGCCGCTGCTCACAGTGATGGATACGTCCTCGCTAATTGCCAAGACTCACCTCGCGCAGAGCGTCGCGCAGCAAATGAAGGTGGGAGACGAGGCCTCGGTCCGTGTGCCTGGTGTGGCCGATCCGGTCACGGCCAAGGTGTCGCTCATCAGTCCGGCGCTCGATCCGGGCAGCACAACCGTAGAAGTCTGGCTCCGCGTGGATAACAAAGCCGGCACTCTGAAAGTGGGCACTCCGGTGAAGGTCATCATTACAGGACGAAGCGTTGCCCAGGCCTGGAAGATTCCCACTGCGGCGGTTCTGACTGCACAGGATGGCAGCAAGTCCGTGATGGTGGTCGGCGCAGATGGCGCGGCGCATCGCAAGCCAGTCACCCTGGGAATTGAAGATGACGGCGATGTACAGGTTACCGCCGGTCTCGGGCCAAATGACGAGGTCATTTCGGTTGGATCCTACGGGCTGGACGAAGGCACCAAAGTAAAGGTCGGTCCCGCGGCGGAGGATCAGTAATGTCTATCCCGGTCCCCGACGTGGCATCCATTGAAAAGCCCTTCTGGTTGGCGCGCGCCACGCGCACTGTCTTCTTCTTCGCGGCTGTGCTGACGATTGCCGGCGCATACCTGGCTTTCCAGGTGCCCATCTCTGTCTTTCCCGATACGAATTTTCCGCGCGTTGTGATCGGCGTGGATAACGGCGTCATGCCCGTGGAACAGATGGAGGTGACGATCACCAAGCCGATTGAAGACGCGGTGAATTCCGTGCCGGGGCTTGTGACGGTGCGCTCTACCACCAGCCGCGGCTCAGCCGAAGTCAGTCTTTTCTTCGACTGGAACGTGGACATGTACCGATCATTGCAATTGACGGATGCGGCAATCAGCAAGGTGGAGCAGACGTTGCCATCCACCGCTCGCATCACGACCAACCGCTTGACTTTTGCAACCTTTCCGATTCTCGGCTACAGCCTTACCTCAGACACTGTTCCTCAAACCCGCCTGTGGGAGATTGCGACCTACGATCTGAAGCCCCCGCTGAATCGCGTCGTGGGCGTGAGCACGGTGACTGTGCAGGGCGGGCAGGTCCCGGAATTCCACGTCACCCCGAACCTGGCGCAGCTCTCCGCTTCCGGGGTCACCATCTCCGACCTGGTGAACGCGATCCAGGCTTCGAACATTGTGGAGTCCCCCGGGCTGTATGAGGCGCATCATCAACTGATCCTCGGCCTGGTAGGCGCGCAGGTTCACGACGCCGATGGGCTGCGGCAACTGGTGGTGAAGACTACGCCCGCGGGGGCACCGGTGCACGTTGCCGATGTGGCCACGGCGGAAGCAGCCACCCTGCCTGTCTACACGACGGTGACCGCCAACGGAAGAGCTGCGGTGCTCGTGAATATTGCACGGCAGCCGTCGAGCAATACAGTTGCAGTGGCGGACGCAGTGGCCGCTGAAGTGGACCAGCTTCGCCAGAAGCTTCCGCCCGGCGTCACGCTCCAGCCCTTCTATGACCAGTCGCAACTGGTGCGCGACGCCATCGCCAGCGTGCGCGATGCCATCTTCATCGGGCTCATCCTGGCCTGCGTCGTTCTCTTTCTTTTTCTCCGCGACTGGTCGAGTTCGCTTGTCGCCGGACTCGTTATTCCGGTCACCATTGCGGTTACGGTGCTGGTACTTTGGACCATTGGCCAGAGCTTCAACCTGATGACGCTTGGAGGTCTCGCCGCTGCCATCGGTCTGGTGATTGACGACGCCATCGTGGTGGTGGAAAACATTGTGCTGCATCGCGATTTGGGCGAGCCTCGCGCCAGCGCAGTGCGCAAGGCACTGGGAGAGATCACCAAGCCGCTGATCGGATCGACAATCACTCCGGTTGTGGTTTTTTTGCCGCTGATCGCGGTCAGCGGTGTGACGGGCAGCTTCTTTCGCGCGCTGGCCATCACCATGGCTTCGGCGCTTCTCACATCGCTGGTGCTGGCGCTAACCTGGACACCGGGCCTGAGTCTTGTCCTGCTGCGCCATCGTCACGAGCAGTCGGGCGAGAGCGGCGACCACGCTGCCGGGCGCTTTCTCACCCGCGTTCTTCACATTCACCGGCGGGTTCTCGATTGGTCTCTGGCCAAACCGCTATGGTTGGGCATCGCCTGTCTGCTGCTCGTGGCGGCCACCTGGGCCGGTTACAAGGCGCTCGGATCGGATCTGCTGCCGGAGATGGATGAGGGCGGTTTCATCCTGGACTACATCATGCCCGCGGGCAGTTCTCTCGCTGAAACAAACCGTGTTCTGGAGCACGTCTATCGCATTCTTCACGCTACCCCCGAGGTAGAAAGCACCTCGCGCCGAACCGGCCTGCAAATGGGCCTTGCCGCCGTGACTGAAGCCAATACCGGCGACTTTACGGTGAAGCTGAAGTCGAAGCGCAGCCGCGGCATCGATGAGGTGATGGAAGACGTGCGCACCCACATCAAAGCCAGTGAGCCGGAGCTGGACATCGAGTTCACGCAGGTGCTGCAAGATATGATCGGCGATCTCTCCAATGCGCCGGAGCCGATCCAGATCAAGCTGTTCTCAGACGATCCGGCGATGCTGAATCAGCTCGGCCCGCGAGTCGGCGATGCGATTGGCAAGATCAAGGGCGTGGTGGATGTGGAGAACGGGATCGAGAACACCATCAGCGGTCCGGCGACCAACTTTCAAGTCGATCCGGTAGTCGCCGCACGGCTTGGGTTCACGCCGACCGAGGTGTCGGAAGACGCCACCTCCATCCTGGACGGGCTGCCCGCCAATGATCCGCTCATAGCAAGCGGCCGGCCTTATACAATTCGCGTGCGTCTCAGCGCAGAGCATCGCGACTCGCTCGAAGCGATCCAGAACACTGTCTTCAACAGCAGTTCGGGTCACACGGCCACGCTCGGATCACTGGCTTCCGTTGAGGAACTGCCGCCGCAAAATGAAATCCTGCGGGAAAACCTGCAACGCCTGGTCATCGTGACCGGACGCCTGGAAGGCTCTGACCTCGGCACCGCGATGAAGAATGTTCGGCAGACTGTTGCCGGCCTGCATCTGCCTCCCTCGGTGCGTATTGAATACGGTGGCACCTATGAGGAACAGCAGAAGTCCTTCCGCGATTTGCTGCGCGTACTGCTACTGGCGCTCGCGCTGGTTTTTGGTGTACTGCTCACTGAGTTTGGCAACTTTCCTGCGCCGATCGCCATTCTTACTTCGTCAGTCCTATCGATTTCGGGTGTCATTCTGGCCCTGCTCGTCACGCATACCACGTTCAATGTGGCCTCGTTCATGGGCCTCATCATGGTCATCGGAATCGTCGCCAAAAACGGCATTCTACTGCTCGACGCCGATGAAAAGTTCCGCGCAGAGGGCGCTTCCGCCGCCGACGCCATGATCCATGCAGCTCAGCGCCGTTTACGCCCTATCATGATGACCGCGATTGCGGCCGTTTGTGGCATGCTGCCGCTGGCCTTCGCGCTGGGAGCAGGCTCGCAGATGCTGCAGCCGCTGGCTATCGCTGTCATCGGGGGCCTCGCGATCTCCATGGTGCTGAGTCTGGTGGTCACGCCGGTTGTGTATTTCCTGCTGACACGCAACCGCGAGGCGCAAGCGGAAGACGCAGCCTGATTCGATAAAAGAAGCGTTGAGCCAAGTCAAGATGCGAGTCTTGTTCGATTGCCAGGAGCCTATCAAAACGGCCAATCGGTAGAAAAGACCAAACTCCTCGGAGTGAACGGCATCGAACCATACCGTGGAAAAATGGGAAAATAAACGTATGACCTCCGCGCAGATCATGCTCACCGCTGCCCAGGCTCGCGTACTTGGGGCGCTTCAAGAGAAGGAAATCACCACGCCGGACTACTATCCGCTTTCGCTGAATGCGTTGATAAACGCCTGCAACCAGCGCTCCAATCGGGAGCCGGTGATGGACCTGGACGAGGATGATGTGCGGCAAGCGTTGCACGGCCTCGAGAACCAGGGCTTGGCCGGGCGCGCGCGCAGTGCCGATGGGCGGGTCACCAAGTATGAGCACTGGCTGGGCGAGGCATTCAATTTCAGCCGCGCGGAGTCGGCCCTGCTTTGCGTGTTGCTTCTGCGCGGGCCGCAGACACCCGGCGAGTTGCGCGGCCGCACTGAGCGTCTGCACCGCTTTGATGAAATTGCCGACGTGCTCTCGGGCTTGCAAAAGCTGATAGAGCGCGAGCCGCCCCTGGCCGTTTTGCTGCCGCGCCAGCCGGGAACGAAGGAGTCCCGCTACGCGCATCTGCTTTCCGGAGCCGTGGAAGCTGCGCCCGCTCCGGCCGCGGCTATCGACCAGGAGAATGGACCGGAGCAGGAACAGCGCATCGCGCAGCTGGAAGCAACGGTAAATGAACTTCGCGAGGAGATGGCTACACTTCGCCAGAAGATCGATTCTCTCTTCGGCTGATCCGGGACCTAAAAAGCGGCTCTAGATCAATTCGTACCCCGCGAACCAATAGCCAATCTCGAAAGCCGCGGTGTCTTCGGCGTCCGAACCGTGAATCGCGTTCTCCTGGATGGACCCGGCAAACTTCCTGCGAATGGTTCCCTCTTCGGCATTGGCCGGGTTGGTGGCGCCCATAAGCGTCCGCAGGTCAACAATCGCGCTCTCCTTCTCCAGCACCATCAGGAATAACGGTCCCGATGACATGAAGGTGGTGAGATCGTTGAAAAAAGGACGCTCGGCATGGACATGGTAGAAACCCTTTGCCTGATCTTTTGAGATGGAGGCCTTCTTGATGGCCACAACTTGGAAGCCGGCCTTGTCGATTTCGGCCAGGATAGCCCCGGTGTAGCCCTTGCGGACCGCGTCCGGCTTGATAATGCTGAAAGTACGCTGCGCCACTCGCTTTGCTCCTTGCGGGATTCTCGCCCCGTATCTCATTGTACCGGCAGCCTGTACAGGCAGCCCGGCCCCGTCAATCTCCTGCAAATCTGCTACAGTGTCGCCATGTTCTCCTCTCCCGCGCCGTCGCAATACATCCTCGCGTTCATTGCAGTTCTCGCCGCAGTTCGTGCTTTCCCGCAGCCGCCAGGGTCCGAAACAACGCCCATCCCCGCCGGTCCGGAGTTGCGCGTCTTTGATCCCTCGTTAATCGACAAGACGGTGGACCCCTGTGAGAACTTCTACCGGTACAGTTGCAATGGATGGTTCAAGCGGAATCCTCTGCCGCCTGATGAGACTTCATATGGCCGCTTTAGGGAGTTGTACGATGTGAACCTGCTGCACCTCAAGCAGATTCTCGACGAGGCGGCAGTACCCTCGCCCACTCGTAGCCCGAATGAACAGAAAATCGGCGACGAATATGCCAGTTGCATGGATACGGCGACCATCGACAAAGCCGGCATTGCGCCCATCCAGCCGGAGTTGAACCGCATCGCCGCGCTCAAGTCAATTGCGGACCTGCCCGCGCTGCTCGCTCACCTGCATACCATCGGAGTGAATGCCTTCTTCTCAATCTCTTCGAGCCAGGACTTCGCCGACGCGAACTCGGAAATCACCTATTACAGCGCAGCCGGCCTTGGTCTGCCTGAGCGCGACTATTACGTCCGCACCGACGCGAAATCTGTCCAGCAGCGACAACAGTATGTGGATCACGTAGGCAAGATCTTTGTGCTGGCCGGCGAACCGGATGTGCGGGCCACCCGGGACGCCGAAACCGTGCTGAACATCGAGACACGGTTGGCCAGAGCTTCGCTCACCGTGACTGAACTGCGCGAGCCGAAAAACCTGGATCACGCCACGGACATGGCCAGCTTGAGCAAGGAGCTTACCCATTTTTCGCTGGCCGAGTATGTGGCCGCGGCACACGCTCCCGCGGTTAGCAAGATCAATGATGCAGAGCCCAGGTTTTTCGCCGAATTCAACGCGCTGATCGCCGATACGCCTCTCGACCAGATCAAGACCTATTTGCGTTGGCACCTGCTGCACACCTACGCCGACACCACCATGCCTGGGAACTTTGAAGCGGAGTCGTGGCACTTCTATTCGCACATCCTCAATGGCGCAGAAAAGCAGCAGGAGCGCTGGAAGCGATGCACCAGCCTCGTCGACTATGAAATGGGCGAGGCGCTCGGTCAGGTCTACGTTGCAAAATACTTCCCGCCTGAAGCGAGACAGCATGCCCTGGAAATGACGCTGGCAATTGAGCAGACCATGGACAAGGATATCGAGGGCCTGGACTGGATGAGCGCCGAGACCAAGATCAGGGCCAGGGAAAAGCTGCACGCGGTAATGAACAAGATCGGCTATCCCGCAAAATGGCGCGACTATTCTACGGTCTCAATCGTGCGCGGCGATGCTCTGGGCAACCAGGAGCGCCTGAGCAATTTCGAATTTGCGCGGGAACTCGCCAAGATCGGCAAACCGGTGGACAAGGAAGAATGGGATATGTCGCCGCCCACGGTCAACGCCTACTACGAGCCCCAACAGAACAATGTGAACTTCCCCGCCGGCTATTTTCAGCCTCCTTTCTTCAGCGACAAGGAAGATGACGCGGCGAACTACGGTGATATGGGATCGACCATCGGCCACGAACTAACCCACGGCTTCGATGACGAGGGCCGCCAATACGACAAGGACGGCAATCTGAAAGACTGGTGGACCAAGGCGGACGAGCAGCAGTTCAACGACCGCGCCGAGTGCACGGTGAAACAGTTTGACGCCATCGAAGCAGTCCCCGGTGTTCACCTCAACGGCAAGCTCACCCTGGGCGAGAATCTGGCCGATCTGGGTGGATTATGGCTGGCATGGATGGCATGGCAGGAAAAAGCCGAGGCTCAGCACGTAGACATGGCTGCGAAAACGGATGGCTACACGCCGGACCAGCGCTTCTGGATCGCCTATGCGCAGCAGTGGTGCACCCAGACGCGCCCGGAACAGTTGCGCACACAGGCCGAAGGCGATCCGCACGCGCCTGACGAGTATCGCGCCAATACCGTCCTCACCGATTTGCCTGAATTCGCCAAGAGCTTCAGTTGCAAGAAAACAGCGCCGATGGTGAGCCCGAAGCCATGCCGGGTCTGGTAAACGGCCAGTAGGCTGGCTGCCCTCGAAACACCATGCATTACCTCCCTCACTTTTCTTGAGGGGGTCTGCCTGCAAGTGTCCTCGGATCAATCCAATGCAGATTTCTGGGCAAAAAACGTAGCTTTGGACCGAGGCAAAGAATCCCATCTGGTGTCAATAAAAATGGGATGGCATAATCACGAACGGCGCTATTTCAAGGCTCATATCTTTCAAGGTGAATGGCATGGATTCGAAAGCAACAATCCTGATCGTTGATGACGATCCTTTGCACCTGGAGCTTTACGGGATGATCCTCGAAAAGGCCGGTTTCAAGGGCCTGCCAGTTCTTGTTTCTTATGCTGGGATGGAATTCCCGGATGGGGAAACCGTGCACGCGGCGCTCGTGGATTATCGTCTTGGCCCCAGCCTGTCGGCGTGCAGTGCAGTGCAGTGCAGAAGGTCAAAGATCGATATCCGTCTGCCCCGATCCTGATCTTGTCCGACATGTACGACGCCCCCGCCGACACCGCGCCTCTTGTCCAGGGTTTCGTACACAAGGGGAACCCGGAAAAGCTGCTCTCAGCGCTTCACGATCTGATCCGCGCGAAACAGCCTGAATGTCTTGATAACGGCAGCAACCTGTAGAACTTATTGAACATCTGACTCGATCGGTTCACAACACAGTTGTGCTCTCCGGCGGCAAAGATGTGATCTAAATCACCGCCTGGAAACATCTGATGGCGGATGCTTACAATAGTGACTCGGAGCAATACCATTTCCTGGGATAGAAAAAGCGCGTTGTTGATGCTGGCGGTTGTGGTCTTCTGGACCGCCATTCCCGTCTCCGCCTGTCTACTTGCCAAGCAGTCCCCAGACACCACCCGATTGCTGTGGTGCGATGGCGCGCGATTGCGGCGGACCCGGATCGGCATCGAACACCTCGTGCTGCAAGACCAACCGTCAGGAAGCCGCCGTCACTCCAGCACCGCCCTACTCTCCCCAACATCCGCAAAAACTGTCATTTGTACCGGGAGGGGCGAATCTGCTGTCGCCTCAGCAAACACATGTCTCCTTGAACAGAATCACTTTTGGGACACCGCCTCCCAAGCCCTCCCCGGGTGGAAGTTCGAAACTCCAAATTTAAAAATCCTCCTTCGCAGTTTGAGCCTGTGCGGTATTCGTGCACCTGAAAAGGAGTCGAGTGCACGCCGGGCCGCAAGTCTTGAGTCCGATGGAGGAGTTTGATGAAAGTCCTGTTGTCTATTTTTTGTGTTCTGATGTTCAGCGCGACTGTCGCTTTTTCGAGTGCGGAGACACCGGCAAAGAGCGATGGCTTGGCTAACGCTGCCGCGTTGCTTCAAGATCATCACCACGCTGAAGATTCAGGTCCGGCGCTGACGCTGGAGGAAGCCGAACGGATCGCCCTCGCCGTGAATCCCGAGATTGAGGTAGCCGCCCGCCGCGTTGCCATTGCCGAGGCGCATGTTCCCTCAGCCGGAGCGCTCGACGACCCCATGGCAATGTACCGCGGCTGGGGAGTCCCGCTGAAGCAGCCGTGGAATTACAACGCTGCGCAAAACATGTTCAACATCAGCCAGACATTTCCAGGCGCGGGCAAACGCCCGCTGCGCACGAGTCTGGCGGAATCCGATGTCGCGGAAGCGAAAGCGAACCTGGATGAGACCCGACTTGAGGTTCGGGTGCACGTCCGCAAGGCCTTCGACGACATGCTGCGCGCCACCGAGGAAATGCACATTCACCATCAGCACGTCGGGATCGCACGCCAGGCCATTGAAGTGGCGCGCATCAAGTACACCGTAGGGAAAGTCCCGCAACAGGACATCCTGAAGGCGCAGGTGGTGCTCACGCGGCTCGCCGAGCACATGATTCAATTCGACCAGGACGCCGACCTCGCCCAGGCGCGGCTCAACACCTTGCTCGCACGCGATCCGGGCGCTCCCCTCGCCGTGAGTGGAGAACATGCGGCCCTGGATACGCTGCCCGCCGCGTCGGTTCTCGACGATCTGGCTCTTCATTCCCGGCCCGATTTGGTGGCAGCTCAAAAAGCGGCGGAACGGAGCCACATCGAGCAGGCGCTGGCGAAAAAGGCTTACGTCCCGGACTTCACTGTTTCAGCCGGGTACATGCTGCAGCCACCCGGCATCAGCATGCGCAATGCCTACATGGTTGAGGGTTCAATGAACCTTCCTTGGCTGAATCGTCACAAGCATGATGCGGAGATCGCGGAATCCACGGCGCGCGTCACTGAGCAGGATGCGGAACTGAATGCAATGCGCAACGCCGCGCTCGGCCAAATCAACGAAGCGCTTGTGGAAGCTCGGGCCGCACAAAAGCTGGCGCACATGTATCACGACCAACTTAGGCCGCAGGCCGAAGCCACACTGCAATCGAGCGTGATTGCTTATGAGAACGACAAAACGGACTTTCTGGATCTTCTCGACAGTCAGATGACGGTGGTCGATATCGATCTCGCATGGATCCAGGCAAATGCCGATTATGAGATGCGCCTCGCGGACCTCGAACTCGCCACAGGTATTTCGATGGACCAGTTACAACAGCTCGCCTCGGAGGTGAAGCCATGAAGCTGCGCAGTTATCAGATTGCATTTGCGGTATCCGTTGCCGTTTGCCTTTCGCTTGCCGCGGCGCTTGTATATGTACTCATGCTGCGTGGCCGTTCCACGCCGGAGACGTCAGCAGAGGACCCGGTTGTGGCGAGCGGCCCGGAGCCGGCGGTTCAGGCTGCATCATTGAAGACTCCAGCGCCCGCAGGAGCCGAGCCGACATTGGGCACCGTGCAGCTATCACCTCAGCGTCTTCAGGAAATTGGCGTCACGACGGCAACTGCAGAACTCCAGGATGTAAACGACGATCTGACCGTACCCGGCAATGTGGACATCGATGAGGAGCGCCTGTCGTATGTGCAGACCCGCTTTCCCGGCTGGATTCAGAGTGTTTTCGCAAATGCGACGTATCAGTACGTGCGCAAGGGACAACGCCTCTTCACGATTTACAGCCCGGACCTGGTGAGCACCGAGCAGGAATATTTACTGGCACGTCAGAACCAGGCAGCCTTTACGCAGGATGCTCACGGAATGGCCGCGCATGAGAGCAGCTGGCTTCTGCAGGCCGCCGAAGAGCGCCTCCGGCAATTCGGCGTTCCGGCACAGGCGATTACGGATCTGGAGCAGAGCGGAAAGGTGCCGCATGACATTGCCATCGAGTCGCCCGCTTCCGGCTACATCATCGAGCGCAACGCACTGCCTAACGCGTATGTCCAGCCGGATACTAAGCTTTATACGATCGCCGATCTCTCCACGGTGTGGGTGAATGCCAACGTTGCGCAGAGTGATGTGGGGCGCCTGAAACCGGGCGACCACGCGCAAGTGACCGTCGATGCCTATCCGGGGCGCAATTTCAATGGCCGAATCGATCAGATTTTGCCGCAGGTCGATCAGACAACTCGCACCGTGCGCGTGCGCGTCGCATTACGCAACCTCGGGGTTGCACTTAAACCGGGCATGTATGTCAACGTGGCGCTCGCTGCTCCGATGGGAAGACAGATGATGATTCCGGCGTCGGCGGTGCTTCAGGCCGGCGAGCGGACGATCGCGTTTGTCGACCACGGAAGCGGGAACCTGGAGCCGCGTGCAATTCAGACCGGGCCGCAGCTCGTCGATTCCATCGTCGTTCTTAATGGGCTGAAGGTCGGCGAAAGGGTAGTTAGCTCCGCTAATTTTCTGGTGGATTCAGAGGCTCAACTCCAGACGGCGCTCCGTTCCTTTGCGCCTCCGCCATCGCATGCTGCGGGAAGCGCCGCAAACACAAATCAGGTGCAGATCGATCTGAGCACGCAACCCTCTCCACCGCACAGAGGAGCGAACAGCGTACGAGTCAAACTGACCGGCCCTGACGGGAAGCCTGTCACGGGAGCGCAGGTCTCAGCGACCTTCTTCATGCCGGCAATGCCCGCGATGGGGATGGCTGCGGAACGTGCACTTACCACGCTGGCGGACAAGGGCAACGGACTTTATGAAGGAACTTTGCAACTTCCGTCGGGAGGCGCCTGGCAGGTCTCCCTGTCGGTGCAGCGCGGCGGTCAGACGCTCGCTGCAAAGCAGTTCACTCTGAACGTTGCAGGAGGCATGTGATGATTTCACGCATCATCGCATGGTGTGCGCGCAACCCGTTTCTCGTATTCACGGGGGCGGCTCTGCTTGTCGTCGCGGGCCTGTGGAGCCTGCGGCGCGTTCCGCTCGATGCGTTGCCTGATATCAGCGACGTGCAAGTGATCATTCACACGGAGTGGGCCGGAGAGCCGCCCAGCGTAATCGAGGACCAGGTTACCTATCCGATTGTGACATCGCTTCTCTCTGCGCCGAGCGTCAAGAGCGTGCGTGCGCAAACCATGTTCGGCGACTCGTATGTCTTCGTCGTTTTTCAGGATGGCACGGATCTCTACTGGGCGCGCTCTCGCGTGACGGAGTATCTGCAGCAGATTGCAGGAAAACTGCCGGCAGATGTGCATCCCGCAATCGGACCGGATGCAACCGGCGCAGGCTGGGTTTATGAATATGCGATCGTGGACCGCAGCCACACCAAGAGCCTGGCCGATCTGCGCGCACTGCAGGATTGGTACTTGCGCTACCAGCTTGAGACCGTGCCAGGAGTGGCCGAAGTAGCCAGCATCGGCGGCTTCGTCCGGCAGTACCAGGTGAATCTCGATCCGAATAAATTGTTTTCTTACGGAATTTCCGCTGCCATGGTGATCGACCGCGTTCGGCAGAGCACCAACGAAGTGGGAGGCGACGTGCTGGAGATGAACGGGGCCGAGTACATGATTCGCGGCCTCGGCTACCTGCGCTCGCTCTCGGATCTCGAAAATGTTCCGGTCGCTACGAAGAACGGAACGCCCGTGCTGATTCGCGATCTGGGCACCGTCTCATTCGGTCCGGATGTCCGGCGCGGCGCGGCCGACTGGCAGGGACAGGGAGAAACGGTCGGCGGCATTGTCGTGATGCGATACGGCATGAATGCCCTCAACGTGATTGACGGCGTCAAAGCTAGACTGAAAGAGATCGCGCAATCGTTGCCTGCGGGCGTTGAAATTGTGACCGGATATGACCGCTCCTGGTTGATCAATCAATCGATCCATACGCTCAAGCGCGACCTGATCTTCGAAGGGATCATCGTCAGCTTCGTCAGTATTATTTTTCTCTTTCATTTCCGTTCCGCACTCGTGCCCATCCTGACGGTGCCTATCGCCGTTCTGGCTGCCTTCATCCCGATGTATTACCTACACGTCAGCTCGAACATCATGTCGCTGGGCGGGCTTGCGCTGGCCGTCGGCGTGCTGATCGATGCCGGGATTGTAATGGTTGAGAACGGATATCGCCATCTCGCCGAACGAACCGATGTACCAACCGAGGCTGAACGGCGTCGCATCCTCGTGAGGGCGGCACAACAGGTTGGGCCGGCTCTCTTCTACTCGCTCATCATTATCGTGGTCTCGTTTTTGCCGGTGTTTCTGTTGGAGGCACAGGAAGGTCGCATGTTCCGGCCGCTTGCCTGGACAAAAACGCTGGCGCTGATTTTTTCCTCACTGCTCTCCATCACGCTGGTTCCCGCACTGATGCCGCTCTGCCTGCGCGGCAAGTTGCGACCTGAATCGAAGAATCCAGCCGCACGGATTACGCAGGCGATGTATCTGCCCGTTCTGCGCTGGTGCCTGCGCCACTGGAAAACAGTGATCGCGCTGAATCTGATTTTCCTTGCAGTCACGATTCCACTCTACTTCCGCCTCGGAAGCCAGTTCATGCCCGCATTGTATGAAGGGTCATCGCTCTATATGCCGAGCGCACTGCCGGGCATTTCGATCACGCAGGCGACTGCGCTCATGCAGCAACAGGACCGCATCATTCGTTCCTTTCCTGAAGTCGCTACGGTTTTCGGCACAGTCGGCCGCTCTGACAGCGCCACGGACAATGCGCCGCTGGATATGTATGACACCACGATCATGTTGAAGCCCCGCAGGCAGTGGCGTCCCGGCATGACTTATGAAAAGCTGATTCAATCGATGGACGAGAAACTCCAGTTTCCCGGACTCACAAATACGTGGACCATGCCCGTTGAGAACCGGCTCGACATGGAGTTGACCGGCATCAAGACCGCGGTTGGCATCAAGATACAGGGGCCCGACCTCGCGCACATTGAGGATATCGGCGCGCGCATGCAGCAGATTCTCTCTGCCATGCCGCAGGCAAATTCCGTTTTTGCGGAGCGCGTTTCGCAGGGCTTCTATCTCAATGTGGAGGTGAACCGGCCGGAGGCCGCGCGCTACGGGCTGACCGTGGCCGATGTGCAGCGCGTCATTACATCGGAGATCGGAGGAGCGGACATTGCGCAAAACGTCGAAGGCCGCGAGCGCTTCCCGATTGCCGTGCGCTATCAGCGCAACTTCCGCGACCACCACGAGGCTTTATCGCAGGCTCTCATTCCAACTCCTTCAGGCGAACAGATTCCGATGAGCGAAGTGGCGCGTGTTTACTATTCGCGGGGGCCGGCCATGATCCGCGATGAAGATGGTGCGCTGACCGGGTATGTCTACCTCAATCTCAATACGCATGATTACGGCGGCTTTGTGAACCGCGCGGAGAAGGAGATGCAGTCGAAGCTGCAGCTTCCGGCGGGCTACACCTGGCGCTGGGCGGGCGAGTACGAATTCGAAATGCGCGCGAAACAACGGCTCAAAATTATTCTGCCTGTCGTCTTCTTTGTCATCTTCCTGCTGCTGTATCTCGTCTTTAAATCCGCCACCGAGGCCGCGGTGTTGATCTTTCCCACGCTCTATGCCATGTCGGGGGGACTGCTGCTGCAGTGGTTACTTGGCTTCAACTTCAGCGTTGCCGTCTGGGTCGGCTACATTGCGCTCTTCGGCATTGCGGTCGAAACCGGTGTGGTCATGGTGGTTTATCTGGATGAAGCTTTCCAGCACCGCCTCGCCAGGGGCTTGCCGATGTCGGAAAGCGATTTGGAAAAGGCCGTCATCGATGGTGCAGTGCAACGCCTGCGACCAAAGTTGATGACCGTAACCGCCGTCATTCTCAGCCTCGCGCCGATTTTGTGGGAGACCGGGATTGGCTCGGACGTGATGAAGCCCATCGCCGCCCCCATCGTTGGTGGAATGATTACGTCGACGATTCACGTCCTGATTCTGGTTCCGGTTTTCTTCCTGCTCATCAAACGCCGCGCTTTGCGTCGAGGAGCCTTGGTCCCTGAGCAACGGTTGCCGGAGACGGTTCAAGGTTGAGATCGCAACACCCTAGAACTGGTTGCATAAATGGAGTTTTGAAAGGGCACGGCTTTAGTTAGCCCCTGAGGGAAGCTCCCTCGCTCGTTGAGCAACATTTATGCAACCCGTTCTAGAAAAAAGGCTCCGAAGTGAATCATCACTCGAAGCCTCATTCATTACTGGCCGGACCGATCGCAGTATGCGGCCGAACCTGTTTTACGCCATCGCCTCACGTCCCATCGGCTCAAATCGCAAATGGTTCGTGTTGCGGTCGACGTCAATCCGCACGTGCGCGCCGTGCAGAATCTCGCCGTTCAATATCTTGATGGCTAGTGGATCCTGCACCATGCGTTGCAGCGCCCTCTTGAGTGGACGTGCACCGTATGCCGCATCCGAACCTCCCGCCAGAATCAATTGCCGTGCGGGCTCGGTGAGTTCAATCGAGATCTGCCGATCTGCCAGCATTCTGCGCAGTTCGTCCAAGCGCAGTTCCAGAATTTGGTTCAGTTGCGCCGGTCCCAGCGAGCGGAAGATCACAATATCGTCTACGCGATTTAGAAACTCTGGACGGAAGTGCTCGCGCAACACGCGCATGACGGACTCGCGCGCCATCTCAAAGTCGTGTTCGGTCTTGAGCGCATCGCCGGTCAACATGGCAGCGCCCAAATTCGACGTCATGATGAGTACAGTGTTTTTGAAATCGACGGTACGGCCCTTGGAGTCGGTCAGGCGCCCGTCGTCCATTACCTGCAGCAAAATGTTGAAGACATCCGGGTGCGCCTTTTCAATTTCGTCGAACAGAATTACGGCGTAGGGTCGACGCCGCACAGCCTCGGTCAGTTGGCCGCCTTCGTCGTAACCCACGTAGCCTGGAGGGGCACCGATCAGTCGCGCCACTGCGTGCCTTTCCATGTACTCGCTCATGTCGATGCGAATCATGGCCTGTTCGTCGTCAAACAGGAACTCCGCCAGCGCACGAGCAGTTTCAGTTTTGCCCACGCCGGTCGGCCCGAGGAAGATGAAGCTGCCGATCGGCCGTTTCGGATCGCTCAATCCGGCACGCGAACGGCGGATGGCGTTGGCAACGACTCTGAGCGCATCGTCCTGGCCGACTACGCGCTCGCGCAGCCGGTCCTCCATCTCGACGAGTTTCCGCACTTCGCCTTCTAACATCCGTGAAACCGGAATCCCTGTCCACTTGCTCACAATCTTGGCAATGTCTTCTTCATCTACTTCTTCTTTCAGCATGCGCGCTGCTCCCGAACCGCCATCTTGAAGAGCTTCCAGCTGCTTCAGTTCGGATTCAAGCTTGGGCAACTCGCCATACTGGATCTGTGCTGCGCGGTCGAGCATCCCCTTGCGCGTCTGTTCCTCGGCTTCGAAACGCAAAGCCTCAATTCGCTTCTTCACCTCGCTGATGCGCGTGATGGCCTCGCGCTCCATCGTCCAACGCGACCGCAGCGCAGTGATCTTCTCAGTGAGCGTGGCAATTTCGCGTTCCACTACTTCGCGGCGCTCAATGCTGTTCGAATCGGTCTCGCGCTTCAGCGCCTCACGCTCGATTTCGAGCGAGGTCTTTTCGCGTTCAAGCTGGTCAATCTCCGTGGGAACCGAGCCGATTTGAATGGCCAATGACGCAGCCGCCTCATCGACAAGATCGATCGCCTTGTCGGGCAGAAAACGGTCGCTGATGTAGCGATGCGAAAGCGTGGCGGCAGCCACGATTGCCGAGTCCTTGATGCGCACGTTGTGATGCGCTTCGTAGCGGTCCTTCAGTCCACGAAGAATAGCGATCGTATCTTCGACATTGGGTTCGCCGACGTAAACGATCTGGAAACGCCGCTCCAGAGCGGCGTCCTTCTCGATGTATTTGCGGTACTCATTCAGCGTGGTTGCGCCGATTGCCCGCAGTTCACCGCGCGCCAAGGCAGGCTTGAGCATGTTGCTTGCGTCGATCGCTCCTTCGGCAGCGCCCGCGCCGACCAGCGTGTGGAGCTCGTCGATGAATAAAACGATCTGGCAGTTTGATTCTTCGATTTCTTTCAGCACGGCTTTGAGGCGGTCTTCGAATTCGCCGCGATACTTTGCCCCAGCCAGCATCGACCCCAGGTCGAGCGAGATGACCCGCTTGTCACGCAGACCATCGGGTACGTCGCCAGAGACGATGCGCCGCGCAAGCCCCTCGACGATGGCCGTTTTGCCGACACCTGGCTCGCCAATCAGCACAGGATTGTTCTTTGTACGCCGGCTCAACACCTGGATCACGCGGCGAATCTCTTCGTCGCGGCCGATGACCGGATCCAGCTTTCCGCGGCGCGCCAGTTCTGTGAGGTCCTTGGCATATTTTTCGAGTGCCTGAAACTTGCCTTCAGGATTCTGGTCGGTAACACGCTGCGAGCCGCGCACCGCAGTCAGGGCCTTCAGAATGGCATCGTGCGTTGCGCCTTCCGTCACCAGCGCATCACGCGCCGGGTCACCTTTCAGATGCGCTGCGCCCAGCAGAAGATGTTCGGTCGAGACATACTCATCCTTGAAGTTTGCCGCCTCGCGAAACGCCTGCTCTACGACTTTATTGAGCGCATTGCTCACGCCCGGTTGCGTCGAGGCGCCCGCCACCCGGGGGAGTTTCTCCTCAATCCCATGCAGATCGCTTTCCAACCGTTCAATAGGAACGCCGATCTTTTCGAGCACCGCGGGAATCACACCCTCACGATCTTCGATAAGGGCCAGCAACAGATGGACAGGCTGGATCTCGGGATTTCCGAGTTCGGTCGCCCGTTCCTGTGCCTGTTGCATCGCCTGCTGCGATTTGACGGTTAGTTTGTCCCAGCGAATAGCCATTGTTCCCCCAAAGTTATCAGTGCTCAGTTGTCAGTTGTCAGAACCGGCGCAAAGACTGATCACTGACAACTGACGCCTGACAACTGTTTTACGCCGCCACGTTCACCTTGATCTGCTTGGGCTGGGCTTCGGGCTTCTTTTTCAATTCCAGCTTCAGTACGCCGGCATTGTAATTGGCGGCGATGTGTTCCGTGTCCACGGTCGGAGGAAGCGTGAAAGCGCGATAGAAGCTGCCATAGCGCCGCTCAATCCGATGGAAATTCTCCTCTTTCTCTTCTTTCTCGAACTTGCGCTCACCTTTTACCGTGAGGGTGTGGTCTTCGACCCGGATATCCAGGTCCTTTTCATCGACACCTGGAATTTCGAGCTTGAGAACCACTTTCTGCGGATCTTCATAGACATCGACTGCCGGCACAAAGGTGGCCGTCGTCAATGGATTGTCGCCGCCGTCGTTGAAATCGCGAAAGATCGAATTCACGCGGTTCTGCAAGGTCATTACGTCCCGGAAGGGGTCCCAACGAGTGATTGCCATGAGTATTCACCTCCAGATGGTTTTCGGAATGATAGGACGGAGGCTCAGCCCAGCCCTTCAACCCTTTTGACGCAACTATAGCACAGAAGATTCATAAAATATGAGCGTTTCGCACTCATGTTGAGCAAGAAGAAGACACCTTCCGCACGGCTCTAACCTGGTTTCGCAATTTATCTTTTTTATTATGAGCGTATTAGCGGCTGACTTCTGCACGCCTCGGATGAGCGCGAAATTGCCTCAAGTTCCGAACAAAGAGCTCACGCAGCCAGAAGAAAGGACCCCCAGTGGGCGTCGGCCTGCCGGATTTTTGTCGATTAGCTGCCTAAATCTGCGCAAAGTGCGGAGCGGAGAGGTGTGACGACGATTGCTGCCCTTTGCCCAGCCGCGTCAGAGTAAGCACCGTAATGTCGTCGTCCTGGCCAAAATTGACGGCCGCCTCGGTCGCTTTGGCAGCGTCGGGTCGGGTGGCAAACAGGGCGTGGAGGCGTTCAAAGCTGAAGATCTCGCCATTTGAGCTGCGAGCCTCGAGCAGACCGTCGGTATAGAGCGCGAAGTGATCTCCTTCGCGCAGGTCGATCGAAGTTTCTTCGTAACTCGCCGCGGGAAGGATTCCGAGCGGCAGTGTGCCGGGCAGATCGACTTCGCGCTTGTTCAGGAACGGCGCAGGATGGCCCGCGCTGGCCATCACGCAGTGACCGGCGGCGTCGAGGCGCAGCGAGAGGCAGGTCACAAAGCCGCCTTGCAGCCGGCCAAACAAGCGCAGGTTGAGTTCAGTCAACATCTCGGCAGGATCGGGCGCGAAGCGTGCCAACGTGCGCGCCGCTCCTACAATGAGCGACACCGTCATTGCCGCCTTGAGACCTTTGCCGCTCACGTCGCCCAGCAGGATCATCGTCGAACCTTCATGCTCACCTTCGAGCGGGATGACCTGGAAAAAGTCTCCTCCGACTTCCTGCGCGGGCCGGTAGGCGCTGGTGAACGCAAATCCAGGCAGGGCAGGCAATGACTCGGGGATCAGGACCTGCTGTAATTCACGGGCACTCTTGAACTCCTGTTCGAGGGAGCTCTGGCGGGTGGCCGAATCGAGCATGTAGCGGTACATCGCATAAATAATGGCCAGCAACAGCAACGTGTTGGCGATGGTCTGCGCGGTAAAGACATTGCCGTTCAAGGTAAAGAGCGGTGCGCCGATCTTTTCACCGAGGGTGAAATGGGTAAACCGGCTGCCTTGCTGCACCGCGATGCGGACCACCGAAATCATTCCAGAGAGAAAGGCCGCGATGGCTACCAGCCAGCGCGAAGGATCAAGGCGCTTGCGCAAGGCATATCCAACCAACACCAGCGGATAGATCTCAGCCGCCGTGAAAACGACAGTCAGTAGGGCGTCGGCAGTCTGCACCCAGGGCGCGATCAACGGGTTGCTCCAGTCCAGCAGCGTAATCAAGCCATCGAGCGAAGTGGCGACAATGCTGATAATCGCCAGCTGGCGAGTGAGTCGAGCCAGTCGCTGGTTCTCGTCAAGCTTGAGAAGGTAGAGCAAGAGGAACCACAGTCCAACGTCAGCGAGACTCAGAACCGGCTGCAGCCAGCCCAGAGAAAAGCTGAAGGAAAAGGGAATCCGCAGTCCGACAAGAATCAGCGAAAGCACAGAAGCGCCGCTGAAAACAGCCATCCAGAACAAAACGCGTTTCGATCGGTCGCGCAGCCATGCCAGCAGGCTTAGCAGCATCACAAGCGCGTTCAGTGATTCCAGGCCAAAGTAGTACTGCCGGCTGCGCAGCCATCCGTAATCCAACTCGGCTTTCTGCGCCGCGATGGCCGTTGGGCTCCCGATCAACGGCGCTGCGTAGAGGCCTCCGAGTTGATCGGAGTCGAATGAAGTCAGCGGCGCCTTCCAAACGCGCAAAGCGAGCACCCCATCCCGCGCGGGCCCCATGCCGAACGTTTGAACCGGTGGCGAATACGGATAAGAGGGGTGTGGCGGAAGATTCCCGTGACGGCCGATCAATGTGCCGTTCCAATAGATTTCGTAAGCGTCATCAATGCGCCGGATCAGCAACGCAATATCCGGCGAGGCCCCCGGCGCCGGCTGAATGTGGAGGTGCTTCCGGTACCACGCATAGCCGGTATAAGCCGGATGGCCTTGTGCTCCCCATGTCTTGTCGGGCCTGATCTGTTCCCAGCCGACGTTCCCGGCATCATCTCCGGTTTGCGGCAACGCCCACGCTGGATTGTCGCCAAGGTGGAACTGCCATGAACCATCAAGAGGCGCGATCCCCTTGCCCAGCCCGTCAATCGCAAGCATGGGGGCGACCATCTGCGCAGCGGCCAGTGATGTGAAGCCTGCCAAGGCAAACAAAATCAGGCCCGCAAACCGCGGGAAGCAAGGGAAGCGCGCAAGCATGGCTAGAGCATACTCCGCTGTTTCTGTTGGCGATAGCCATTTTTCTACGTGTGCGTCGAACGAGCCAAAAGCAGCCGCGAACCCATGTTCGGAACCGGTCCTGCGGGGTTGCCCTTCTACAATATGAGTTAGATGCTCGCGCCCTTCAGCCTCCCTCCATACGTCAATTGGCATTGGCTTTGGCTCACCGTTGCCGCGTTTGTCGCTGGAGTGCTCAACGCCGTGGCGGGCGGCGGATCGTTCTTGCTGTTTCCTGCCATCCTGGGGATGAAGATCCTGCCAGTCCAGGCCAACGCCACCAACACCGTTGCTCTGTGGCCGGGCCAACTCACCTCAGTTGCCGCATATCGCAACGACATTCGCAAAAACATCCGCCTCGTCTCGCCGATGGCTCTCGCGGGACTTCTCGGCGGCATGGCCGGCGCCCTCGTGCTGCTCAACACCCCGCAGATGACTTTTCTGCACCTCGTGCCGTGGCTGCTGCTGGTGGCCGCGTCCATCTTTGCTGCAAGCGGCCCGGTTTCCCGCTGGCTCGAACGCCGGAACACTGCCCGCCGCAACCTCGCCGGCCGCAGTTTTGACAACGGAGCGAGCAGCGGCCCGCCTCCGGCGCCGCGCCGTCTGCCGGTATTCATTGCAACCATGGCTGTCTGTTTCTACATTGGTTACTTTGGGGCGGGCGCGGGATTTCTCATCATCACATTGCTTTCGCTCTTCGGTTTCCAGGATCTGCATGAGATCAACGCTCTCAAAGTGGTATCCACCACGATGGCCAATGGCATCGCCTTCGCCATCTTTGTCGTGGACGGCCAGGTGGTGTGGCGTTACTGCCTGCTGGCCATGGTGACCTGTGCAATCGGCGGCTACACTTCAGCCAGCCTCGCACGCCGGATCCCGCAGCCCTTTTTGCGCGGCCTTGTGGTGTTCATCGGGCTCTCCATGGCCGCCTGGTTTTTCTGGAAGGAAAGGTAATGATCGCTTCGCTCAACACTCTCTCGCGCTGGATTCTGAACTGGATCGGCACCGTCGCCGCCTTTTGCACCACGCTTTCTTTTTTGCCTCAGCTGATCCGCATCTGGAGACGCAAGAGCGCAGACGACATTTCCCTCAGTATGTTCCTGCTCTTCAGCTTTGGCGGCGCCTGCTGGCTGGTCTATGGACTGGGCATCGGCTCCGGCCCCATTACGGCTGCCAATGCCATCACCCTTGCGCTGGCTCTCGCCATCCTGGCATGCAAGTTCCGTTATGACCCCCGCGCAAGCGGCGCACCAAATAAACGATAAAATGAAAGCATGAGCCACGAAGGCATTCGCATCGTCTCAAAAGAAGAAAAGGCGCAGGAAGCCGAAGAACAGCGTCCGCTCTCGCGCTTGGCCGTTACTCCGCACAAGGTACGGGTTCTGCTCACCGAGGGCAAGGGCCTCGAAATCGATTGGGAAGACGGCCACCGCAGCGCCTGGACTTTTGCCTGGCTGCGCGACGCGTGCCCTTGCGCTACTTGCATTGAAGAGCGAAAGAACGAAGGCCGCAACATCGGCCGGCCCAAGTCGAAGCCGGCCAATCTGCTGCCCATGTACAAACCGCCCGCGAAGCCGGCCAGCGCGCACGCCGTGGGCCGCTATGCGCTGCAGTTCAACTGGCTCGACGGCCACTCGGCCGGCATCTACTCCTGGGAATACCTGCGCAGAGTGTGCCAATGCGCCGAATGTACCTTCTCCGCGTCGCCATCGGAAGATACGCCCAACTAGCGCACAGAACAGGACATCGCGAGCCGCTTGAATCCATTGGGTATTTCGGTGCATTGCGAGGCGGTCTTTTCGTTTGCCCTTGCTGCAACGCATGGTAGAGTTGCACTCCAGGAGGACGCACGTGACCCTCAGAGAGTTCCTGGGCAAACAGCTCATCGACGTCATTCAATGGAATGAAGCGGAAGACGGGATGCTCGCGTTCCGCTATCCCATGCAGGACATGGAAATCCAGAATGGCGGACAGCTCACCGTCCGCGAATCCCAAATGGCCGCCTTCGTCAACGAGGGCAAAATCGCCGATGTCTTTGGACCGGGACTGCACACACTGAACACGCGCAACCTTCCCTTGCTCACCGATTTGATGAATTGGGATAAGGGCTTCGAATCTCCCATCAAGTCCGATGTCTACTTCTTTTCGACGCGGCTGCAGATCGACCAGAAATGGGGAACAGCCACACCCATTACGATCCGCGACAAGGAGTTCGGCGCCGTGCGCCTGCGCGGCTACGGCATCTATTCCTATCGCATCGGCGATCCGCGGGTCTTCTTCAACCAGATCAGCGGAACACGCCAAACCTACTTCGTCTCGGAGCTCGAAGGTCAATTGCGCAACACGATCGTCGCGCGCATGACCGACATTTTTGCCACCAGCGATGTCTCCTTCCTCGACATGGCGGCAAACCAGGAGGCCCTTGGCCAGAAGATTGCCGAACAGATGAAGCCGGCTTTCGCTGCGCTGGGTCTTGCACTGAACCAGTTTGTCGTGGAAAATATTTCGCTGCCTGATGAGTTGCAGAAGGTGATGGATCAGCGCATCGGAACCAGCATGACGGGCGACCTTGACCGCTATACGCAGTTTGAGACTGCGCAGGCACTCCCGATCGCGGCAGCGAATCCCGGCGGCGCCGCTGGAATCGGAGTCGGCCTGGGAGCCGGAGTCGCGATGGCTCAAACCGTGATGGCGGCCATGAAGGCTCCCGCCGATGCGGGTCCTGCAGCAGCTGTCGGAACACGATTCTGCATCGAATGCGGGAAGACCATACCGGAGCGCGCGAAATTCTGTCCGGAGTGTGGAAAGGCCCAATGAACTGTCCATCCTGCGGCGCTCCCATGCACCTTCAGCCGGCAGCGGACGGCCTGGCTTGCGACTACTGCAAGAACATCTTTTTCCCGCAGAAAGATGACGAAGGGGTTAGTGTTTTTCCCGAGGCATCGGACGAGTCGTGCCCCGTCTGCGCCATTCCTCTCATGCATGCTTCGTTAGCTAAAGTTCAGATGGAATATTGCACGCGCTGCCGAGGCATGTTGGTGCCCATGGGTGTGTTCATGACGCTCGTGGATGAACTCCGCGCCGGACAGCCCGGCTCCCTGGTTCCCCCGCCACCCGACCCCAACGAACTGCACCGCAAGCTCGACTGTCCCCATTGCCACAGGCCTATGGACACGCACTTCTATTCAGGACCCGGCAACGTGGTCATTGAAGATTGCGACACATGCGAACTGAACTGGCTGGATCACGGCAAGCTGATGCGCATCGTCCACGCGCCCGACCCGCGCTATCACAATGCGGAGCCCATGGCCTGAAGCTTTAACCTTTGCTTGAAGAATGCTCGTCCGCCGGATTGCGCCCGGATTAGCCGTCGAACGCGGGCGCGGCCTTTTCCCGCTTCTGAAACTCGTCGATCTCCTCGATCAGTTGCACCAGTTGTTCCCTTTTGCGCTCACTCATGTCGAGGAAGCGGATGCCCACGCTGCGTCCGTCGTACAGAGCCTGGGTCACGCCAGCGAGACGGAAGGGTAATCCTTCGAAGCAGAATTCCGTCTCCACCCTCCTGAAAATGCCCAAAGGAAACCGCTGGTGAGTGCGGATGCAGCAGCCGTGGAGGCTCACGTCGAGAATGCGACCCTGGACCTTTGCTGCCAGGTCGATGAGGTAAATCACCGCGCTGGTATCCACCGGGTGTCGAGATTCTTTGCGACGCTCCGGGCGTTGTGCCGGGGAGCCATTCGCCCCGCCGTTCGGTTTGCCTTCAAGGTCCATTGCGCTACCCGTGCAATCCCGGGCGAAGCTCAGTGTCCCGAGGCCAGCTGCCAGGGTTGCGTCGGTGCGGGCTGAGCCGCTTCCCGGCCCTGCAAACGGTCGTATTCATATACATCGCTGGTGGTGCCGAGCGACTCGTTATACAGGCTTATGCCGCCGGTCAACTGCTTCAGTTCCTCTGTGAACTGGTGGATTGCGTGCAATTGACTGGCCGTTGCGGGCAATTCAAATTGGGAGGTCTTAATGAACTTCTGATAACCCCTGTCGAGCAGTTCGGCCACCTCGCCTCGAACCAGCACGCTGGGGTGAACTGCGAAAACCGGCGGCGTCCCCTTCACCTGCGCCGGCACAAGAACCGCGCCGACTCCATGTTTGCTCACCAACACGCTATCCGACACTTTGGCGTACGGCGTCACCTCAAATGAGTGGGCACGCAGGATTTCAAGCATCTGATCAAAGGTTGGAATTTTGGTTTTTCGAGTCATGGCCGTTTTCTTTCTGCGAAGATGGTTCAAGGGAGTGCGCAATCTTCTCCATCTCCAGTCTCGCACACCTTGGGCAAGTCCTGTATTTCCGCTATGAAGAGCGCCATTGCACAGACCGCGCTGGGTTCAACCCTACCCGACCGCATCGGATCCACGCCGCTCCTCCGGCTCGACCAGCTCGTACGAGACCTGGAAGGGATTACCCTGCTAGGCAAGGCGGAGTGGGCCAATCCCGGCGGAAGTGTGAAAGACCGCGCCGCCGCCGCGATGCTCCGCGACGCTCTGAAACGTGGCCTGCTGGTACCCGGCAAGATTCTGCTCGACGCGAGCAGCGGCAACACCGGCATTGCCCTGGCCATGATGGGTGCTGCGCTCGGTTTTCCGGTCCAACTAGCGATGCCAGCCAACGTGTCGCCGGAACGCAAAAGGATTCTCCGAGCCTACGGCGCCACGGTCGAGTGGACTAATCCCGACCTGGGTTCCGATGGCGCGATCCGGCGTGCACGCGAGATGGCCGGCAACGATCCGCAGCGCTTCTGCTATGTCGATCAGTACTCGAATGACGCCAACTGGCTGGCGCACTATCACACGACGGGTCCTGAAATCCTGGCCCAGACCGCCGGACAGCTGACACACTTTGTCGCCGGTCTCGGCACTTGCGGCACCTTCATGGGCACGTCGCGCCGGCTCAAGGAGCACAACCCGGCCACCCAGGTCATCAGCATGCAGCCCGACTCGCCCTTCCACGGCCTCGAAGGCCTCAAGCATCTCGCCACCTCCATGGTCCCAGCCATCTACAATCCGCATTTGGCCGATCGCGAGTTGCAGGTAGAGACCGAAGCGGCCTACGAGATGGCCAAGCGGCTCCCCCGCGAGCAAGGCGTGCTGGTGGGGATTTCGGCCGCCGCGGCTGTAGTGGCCTGCCTGCAGATCGCGCGCGAAGAGGCCGCGGCAGGCCGACCCGCCGTTATCGTCACCGTGCTGCCGGATTCGGCCGACAAGTATCTGAGCGAGCGGTTCTGGGAGGAAGCGTGAGCCAGCTGCGCCTGCCTTGCGATGTCTATGAGGCCATTCGTGCTCACGGCGAGGAAACCTACCCGAATGAGTGCTGCGGCGCGCTGCTGGGCCGGCCCGGCACTGAGGGATGGGTTGTCACAGCCGCCATCCGCGCCGGAAATACCCGCACGGATTCAGCCCACAACCGCTATCACATTGCGCCCATTGAACTGGTCAAGATCGAGCGCGAGGCGCGAGGCCGCGGGCTTGAAATCGCGGGGTTTTATCACTCCCACCCCGACCATCCTGCGCAATGGTCAGCAACGGATTTCGCCGAAGCGCACTGGCTCGGCTGCTCCTATGTCATCACCCAAGTCATCCAGGGCAAGGCTGCCGTAACCAATTCCTTTCTGCTGGCCGGGGCCACCGAGGAAGATAAGCGATTTGAGCAGGAAACGATTCGCGTCGACGACTTGAGCTGAGCGGTTCGCTTGGGCTGCTCGCACCCACGTTGGCTACTGGTTGGACTTCACGGGAAGTTCTTTACACCGGCCGCCAGCGGGCATACTATGCAACTGACTTAGGGCGCGCGCGTCTCCCCGGTCTCCCCCATCCCATCGCGAGTGGTCTCTGAGCACGTCAAGGAGGTTATTCCACATGAAAAGATTCAGCCCCTTTGTGTTGGGACTGTCCCTCGCGGTTGCTGGCAGCACGCTGGCCGCGGCGCAGCAGGATGCATCTACGACCAACTCAGTACCCAAGATTCTGCAGATCACGCGGGAATTCATCAAACCTTACAAAAGCGGCATGGCGCATGACAAGACCGAAAGCGCCTTCATTACCGCCATGACCAAGGCGAAGTTTCCGGTTTACTACGTCGGTATGGATTCCATGTCCGGCAAGTCGCGCGCTTTGTTCATGACACGGTATTCGTCTTTTGACGAGTGGGAAAAAGACAACAAACTCGCGGACAAGAACGTCTCCCTTAGCGCAGACATCGAGAGTGCCAGCCTCGCCGATGGCGAATTGCTGGAAGGCGTGGATTCGGTCGTCTATGTATACGATGAAGACCTCAGCTACCACTCGCACCGCGACTTGATGAATCATCGCTATTACCAGATTTCGGTGTTCCACGTCCGTCCCGGCCACCGCAAGGATTGGATGGAACTGGCAAAAATGGTGAAAGCTGCCCACGACAAGATGGGAGACAACGCCCACTGGGGCATGTATGAGGCCGCTTTTGGGACCGAGGATGGCACTTACATCGCCATCAGCGGCGACCCGCACATGTCGGTGATCGATGAGGATTATGCGAACGATAAGAAGTTTGTCGAGGCCATGGGCGGCGAAGAAGGGATGGCCAAATTCGACGCTCTTATCGGAGCAGCCGTCGACTCTTCGCGCAGCGAATTGTTCGCGGTCAACCCCAAGCAGAGCTACGTGTCCGACGAATGGATCAAGGCCGACCCGGATTTCTGGAAGCCGAAGTCTTCATCTGACAGCATGGCCTCTACTCAATAAGGGAAAGACAGACTGCGGTTTACACAACATGGGATAACCACCACGGCCGGTGACCATCATCTGAAACGGCTTCGGCATTGCCGGAGCCGTTTCTTTGTGCGGCGAGACATTCACATCATCCAATCAGCCGCGTGCGCCATCTAAAATAGTGCAGGCGAGGAAATCCTTTCACATGACAGTCTTTATCCCCACACCTTTGCGAGCCTTTGCGGGCGGACAGGACGCAGTGGAAATCAGCGCGGCCACTATCTCCGAGGCGCTCGACAATCTGACCCAGGCACATCCAGACCTCCGCAAGCATTTGTTCACCGGTGAAGGCAAGCTCCGCGCTTTTGTTAACCTGTATCTGAACGACGAGGACGTGCGCTATCTCCCGGCGAAAGAGTCCACTACCGTGACCGCCAGCGACACGCTCTCCATCATTCCCTCAATCGCCGGGGGTTGTTAGCTCGCCGGCGGGTTGTTGGCCGAATTAGGTCGCCCCTCGGGCGTCCCAATTCCGGAAACAGCAAACCAGAACAACTGAGTTCAGAGCGCGTCTCTTATGTGAAGATCGATCCGACTCAACCACGGCGATAAGTTGAGAATCGAATATGGCATCCATCACTGAATCCATCCCGCTTCCGGAGTTAACCACCGACGATCTCTCGCGCTACTCGCGCCACCTCATCCTGCCCGAAGTGGGGATGGAGGGCCAACAGAGACTGAAGGCCGCCCGCGTACTGTGCGTCGGAACAGGCGGGCTCGGTTCGCCGCTGGCCCTCTACCTGGCCGCGGCCGGAATCGGCACCCTGGGTCTTGTGGATTTCGACGTGGTGGATGCGAGCAACCTGCAGCGCCAGATCATCCACTCCACCAAAGACATCGGCCGCAAGAAGCTGGACTCAGCCGAAGAGAAGCTCAAGGCCTTGAATCCTGCGCTCAACGTCGTTAAGCACGAGACCATGTTGACCAGCGCCAATGCCCTCGAAATTATCAAGGATTACGACATTGTCGCCGACGGCACAGACAACTTCCCCACGCGATATCTCGTCAATGATGCATGCGTGCTGTTGGGCAAGCCGAACGCCTACGGATCCATTTTTCGTTTCGAGGGCCAGGCCAGCGTCTTCGCCACCAAAGAAGGCCCTTGCTACCGTTGCCTTTACCCCGAGCCGCCGCCGCCGGGGCTCGTCCCCAGTTGCGCGGAGGGAGGTGTACTCGGCATCCTGCCCGGCCTGGTCGGAGTCATTCAGGCCACCGAGGTCATCAAGCTGATTCTCGGCAAGGGCGATTCTCTTACGGGTCGCCTGTTGCTGGTGGACGCGCTGAACATGCGCTTTCGCGAACTCAAGCTGCGCAAAAATCCCGAGTGCCCCGTTTGTGGCCTCAATCCAACGGTCACGAAGCTCATTGACTACCAGCAGTTCTGCGGGATTGCACCTGAAACGCAAGAGGAGAAGAAATTGAAGAATGGCGTTCCGCAGATGACGGTGAAGGAACTGAAGCAGAGGCTCGACGCGGGCGACAATGTGCTCGTGCTCGACGTCCGCGAGCCCTACGAATACCAGATCGCCAACATCGGTGGAAAGCTGATTCCTCAGAACGATGTGCCCCAGCGCCTCGCTGAGATCGACCGTGATCGTGAGGTCGTGGTGCATTGCCGTACCGGTGGACGCAGCCAGCGCGTCGCCGAGTTTCTTCAACAATCCGGCTACTCCAACGTTGCCAACCTCGCCGGCGGAATTCATGCGTGGAGCGACGAGATCGACCCATCCATCCCGAAATACTGAACGATGCGCCTGAAAAGTGAGGTAATCATGGTCAAGGTCAGCATCTACTTTCCGAATATGCCCGGCAGCCATTTCGACGTTGACTACTACACCAACGTCCACATGCCGCTGGTGATGAAGTCGCTCGTATCCGCAGTCAGAGCCGTTTCGGTCGAAATCGGAGTCAGCGGTGCGAAGGTGCAACAACCACCCCCCTTCCGCGCGGTCGCCGCGTTTACCTGCGAATCGGTCAAGGCCTTCAGCGAAGCTTTTCTACCTCATGCCGCGGAGTTGAAGGGAGACATTCCCAATTACACCGACATTGAGCCCGTCATTCAAGTGAGCCAGGTGAGCGAACTCCGGGTCTCCCCGGTGGCCCACGCGGAAACCGTCTCCGGTTAGCTTTGTAGGAATTGAGGCGCTGGCAACTGAAGGCAACTCGGGGAGACATCAATTCTGAAGAACGGGAAAATCCAAAGTCTTTCAGGAAGGCTCATTCGGCTCGAGCCGCTCGAACCGCGTCACGCGGAGGCTTTGGCAGCCGCAGCCGCGATCGATCCCGCTCTCTATCAGTGGAGTCCGGTGCCGCAGAGCACCACAGAGGCCGCTCGTTACATTGCCACAGCACGCGCCTGGCAAAACGTCGGCACCGCGGTACCATTCGTGATCATCCGCGATGAAGACAACGCGGTTATCGGCTCAACACGATTCTGGAACATCGAACGCTGGGCATGGCCGCTCGACCATGCACGGCATGGCCGTGAATTCCCCGACTCCTGCGAAATCGGTTACACATGGCTGACCCGCTCGGCAATCCGCACCGGAGCCAACACAGAGGCTAAGCTCCTGATGCTCGCGCATGCTTTTGACTCTTGGGGAGCGCTGTGCGTTTGTCTGCACACCGATGTGCGCAACTTGCGCTCACAATCGGCCATTGAGCGTATCGGAGGAAAGCGCGAGGGACTCTTGCGGGCCCACCGAATGGCGGCGGATTTCACCCCACGCGATTCGGTTCGCTATTCCATCATCGCGGAGGAGTGGCCCGAGGTGAAGAGGCGACTGGCGGAGTTGATGCACCTGCCGCGTCGCTGAGATGCAAATTCATCTCAGCGACAGACACGACGCTCTATAAAAAATCGCCGGTGTCAGCCTGGGACGGCCAGCACCTTGCGCCGCAGGTCAGGTTCATTGTGGATGAACAGCACCTGCAATGTGCATTGGATCGGTCCGGTCGCCTTCTCCGGCCCCAGGCTATAAAGCAGAGCCTCGCTCCTGGTACTGAACTTGACGCCCGCATCAAGCAAGGACTCGGCCAGCAAGGGCAGGTGTTCGATGGGGATCTCGAACTGCAGGCATATGGAGAGGTTCGAAAACTGATGGAAGTCGGTCACCCAGCCGCGGCTGCTGACGATAGCTTCGCGCAGGCGGCCTATGCTCTTCAGACGCTCCACGCGCGTGAACCCATTCAGATGAAGCAGATTCGATCGATGCAGGATGACGGGCATTGCAATGCCTCCATCCCTTCTAGACTAACGCGCTCCGGCTACTCACGCACGCCGATTCCCAACGCCTTCATCTTGCGGTAGAGATGGCTGCGCTCCAGCCCCAGCATCTCCGCGGCGCGGCTCACGTTGTTGCGCGCTTCTTCAATCTTTTTCAGGATGTATTCGCGCTCATAGGCATCGCGCGCCTGCTGCAGCGTTGAAAATTCCTCAGTGGATCGTGAACCCGCCTTGTGCATCAGCGGGGGCAGGTGCTTGCGCTCGATCCGCAAAGTACGCGGGTTGAGAATCAGTATTCGCTCGATCACGTTTTTCAACTCGCGCACGTTGCCCGGCCAGTGATACGTGGACAGCGTCTCCAGCGCATCTTCTCCGATCTCCATGCGCGGGCGGCCATATTGGCGGCCAAACTCAGCGAGAAACTCCCGCGCCAGGAGCGGAATGTCCTGCTTGCGTTCGCGTAAGGGAGGCACAAAAAACGGCACTACGTTGAGCCGGTAAAACAAGTCCTCGCGGAAATTGCCCTTGGCAATCTCTTCTTCGAGGTCCTTGTTCGTCGAAGCGATGAGGCGCACATCCACGCGCAGGGGTTGCGTGCCGCCCACCGGCGTAAACATCTGGTCATCAAGGGCGCTCAGCACCTTGGCCTGCGTCTTGAGGCTCATGTCGCCCACTTCGTCCAGATAAAGCGAGCCTTCATCGGCACGCTCCAGTGTGCCGCGCTGTTCAGGAGGACCACCGGGCTGCGCGCCATGCCGGTAGCCGAACAACTCCGCCTCGATGTGCGCTTCGGGAATCGCGGCGCAGTTCAATTCGACAAAGACGCGATCACGGCGTGTGCTCTCAGCGTGAATGGCGCGGGCAATCAGTTCCTTCCCCGTTCCCGATTCACCGTAGATGAGCACGCGCCCGTTGCTCGGCGCCATCAGCCGAATCTGTTGTCGCAGCGCCTTTACCGGCACACTCTCGCCTGTCAGCACCGACCCCACGCTGAACTGGCGTTTGAACTCCTGGTTCTCCGCACGCAGCCTGCGTGCCTCAATTGCGTTTTTCAGCACAATCAACGTTCGATCAAGCGAGAGCGGCTTCTCGAGAAAATCGAATGCGCCCAGCTTGGTTGCTTTCACCGCGGTTTCGATGGTGCCGTGCCCCGAGATGATGACCACCTCGGGCCGCTGCTCGGCCGCCAACCTGTGGATGTCGCTCAGCACATCGAGGCCGTCGCGGTCGGGCAACCATATATCGAGCAGCACCACGTCATACGGCGCGTCTTGAACCAGCACCAGCGCTTCGGCCGCAGTAGCAGCCGTGGCCACGCCATATCCCTCTTCGCGCAGAATCTCCTCAAGCGACGAGCGAATCTCTGCCTCGTCATCCACCACCAGGATGTGATTCATGAGCGTGCTCCCATGAACGGTGTGGCTGTGCTCGATTCAACAGCGGGCTGCGCCGCATGCTCGATCAGGGGCAGCCGCATCAGAAAACGCGCTCCTTTGGGGCTGTTGCTCTCGGCGCGAATCGAGCCGCCGTGCTCCTGCACAATCTTGGCCGCGATGGAAAGCCCAAGCCCCGTGCCCCGCTGTTTGGTCGAGTAAAAGGGCAGGAACAAGCGCTCGCGAATCTCGTCGGTGAGGCCATGGCCGGTGTCGGAGACGGTTACTTCAACCGCGGTGCAGTCTTCGCTGAGCGCACTGCGAATGTCGAGCAAACGGAGCAGGCTGCCCTGCATGGCCTCGGCAGCGTTGTCGATCAGGTTGGCGAGCGCGCGGCGAATCGTCTCGGGATCCGCAAGCACCATGGGAAGATCCGGTTCCAGGGCAAGCGTCACCGTAATGCCATCGAGCCGCCCTGCAAACAAAGCCAGGGCTTCGTCGGCCACCTGGTTCATGTCGCAGGGGCGAGGCTGCGGCGATGGGAACTGAGCCAGAGCCGAGAACTGATCAACCAGCGTGCGCAGCGTGGCAACACAGCCCAGAATTACCTCGCTGCATTTACGAATGATGACCGGCGAATCGGGCAGGCTACGGTCGAGATGTCTGCCGATCCGCTCGGCTGATAGCGCAATCGGGGTGAGCGGATTCTTGATCTCGTGGGCTACACGCTGCGCCACTTCCTTCCACGCCAATTGCCGTTGCGCGCGCAAAAGCTCTGACGTGTCTTCTACCACAAGTACAGTGCCCACCTTGCCGTGCGCCAGCTCAAGCCGCGCACTGGTCACGGCCAGATGCATGGTCCGACCGCGGGCGTGGTACTCAATCTCAGTTGAAGCCGCACCCATACGCTGGCCTCGCCGGATCACTCCAGCCAGATCGTCTACGCACTCCGGCGGCAATAACGAATCCAACTTCTCGCCGCGCAGGCCCGCGTCTTTATGCTGTCCCATCAGCACGGCAAAGGCGCGATTTGCCTGCAGCACAGTGCCCGATCCATCCAGGGTCACTACGCCGCTGGGAATCGTCTCCACGATGGTTTCCAGTTCGCGGCGTCGCTCTTCAATGGATGCGTTGGCAGCAGTCAGTTGTGCCGAAGAGCTGTCTGCCAGTTGTCGGCTGGTTTCGAGATCGGCCGCCATATGGTTGAACGAGCTCACCAGGTCTGCCATCTCGCCGGTCGTAACCAGTGCCACGCGCTGGTCGTATTTACCGTCGGCAATCTCGTCCATAGCGTCGGCCAGCGCTTCCACCGGCCGGGTAATCTGCTTTGAAAGAAACAGGGCCAGCCAAACGCTCGAGAAAAAAACCACCACTGTAATCAACAGCAGCATCAGGAAAAAGGTGGACCGGATACTGTTGCGCGAACGGAACAAATCCCAATAAGCGGCGGCGCCGGCGCGGATGCGCGCGGTGGTCTGGCTCAGCCCTTGCGGCATGGGCAGCGCCACAACGACCACTTTTCCCGAGGCCGTGCCCGCCATACCGAGTGCGTAATCCTGCCCGGCCACTTTCAGCACCGGCTCGCCGTTAGTCTGCGCCGTGGCAAGCAGGTTCATCGAGAGCGGACCTTTCAAAGGAGTGGCCAGTCCCTGCCCGCCCTCGTTGAGCCACGGAAGAAGACTTGTCGGAGCAGACTCCGCGGGTGCCTGAAAGCTGGCCAGCACGTGCAGGTCCTTGTCATAGACCACCGCAAACCCGCCTCCAAGCGTAATGCGGTGCGTGCCCAGCACATCTTTCAGCGCAGGCAGGTCCAGATCCGGCGCGCCCGAGGCGGCAATCGATTCGGCCTCCACCCGCGCATTGTTGGTCACATATTGCGCCAGTTCCAGCACAACCCGCGTCGAATCCTCGCGCAACTCGGACGTGTTCGGCGAAAACCATCGGTCGATCGACCGGTTCATCAATTGAAAGCTGAAAAGGAACATGAAGACCGCAGGAGTGAGCGCAATCAACACCGCGCCCAGCACCATCCGCGTGCGCAGCCGCGCACCCAGTGCGCTGCTGCTCTGATCCGCATAGATCTTCAGAATGTTCCTGAGCAACAGAATCAGGAGGGCGAGCAGCAGCAGAAACACAACCACATTGAGCCCCGTGAATGCCAGCGTTTCCCCGGCCGTCTCAGGATTCAGAAAGCGCACATTGGAAGTATTGAAAGCCTGCAGCGCGCCCAGCAGAGCGAAGAACAGCACCACGCCCGCGCCCAGCAGGACAACCGACCGCCGTCGTGGATCGCCTCTGAAGAACATGGGGCGATTATAGGCGCAGATGGAATTAAGCCGCTATCTCAATGGCTTTTCAGGCGATCACGTCCGCAGGGGCAGTCCATGGTCTCTGCTGGCTCTCGGCCACGCCTCGATGCGTCAGCTTTCCCAGCCATGTATTCAGCCCATCGGCCAATCCCGCGATCCTGCTTGAGCGCTTCGCGCGCGCCCAGGTTGGCCAGCCGCAGCAGGTAGGGAAAGGTCGAGTTGGTCAGCGCCAGCGTCGAAGTATGCGGCACCGCGCCCGGCATATTGGTCACGCAATAGTGCACCACGCCATCCACCACATAGCTGGGATTCGAGTGCGACGTCGGCCGCGCCGTCTCCACGCATCCGCCCTGGTCGATGGCCACATCCACAATCACCGCGCCCTTCTTCATCTGCGCCACCATCGCGCGCGTCACAATCTTGGGCGCAGTCGCTCCCGGAATCAGCACGCCGCCGATCACCAGATCCGCCTCGCGCGTCGCTTGCGCCACGTTGTAGCTGTTCGATGCCAGCGTATACAGCCGTCCGCCGAAGATGTCGTCCAGTCTCGCGCAGCCGGTTCAGATTCACGTCCACCAGCGTCACCTTGGCGCCAAAGCCCAGCGCAATCTTGGCCGCATTGGTGCCCACCACGCCGCCGCCGATGATCGTCACATGCGCCGGTGGCACGCCCGGAACACCGCCCAGCAGAATTCCGCGCCCGCCGCGTTCCTTTTCAAGATACGTGGCGCCCACCTGCACGCTCATCCGCCCCGCCACCTCGCTCATCGGCGTCAGCAGCGGCAGCGTGCCCTGGCGGTCGCGCACCGTCTCATACGCAATGCCGATCACCTTCGACTCCAGCAGCTTGTCGGTCAGCTCCGGCAGCGGCGCCAGGTGCAGATAGGTGAACAGCACCAGGCCTTCGCGGAAGAAAACGTACTCCTTCTCGATCGGCTCCTTGACCTTGACCACCATCTCGGCCTTGCCCCAGGCGTAGCCCGGCCTCGCCCACAATCTCCGCGCCGGCATTCTGATATTCGGCGTCTTCGAATCCCGATTGCGCGCCGGCCAGGGTCTCCACCAGAACCGTGTGGCCGGCCTCGGTCAGCGCCTTCACACCGGCCGGAGTCACCCCTACGCGCGCCTCGTTGTCCTTGATCTCTTTGGGAACGCCGATGATCATCGCTCTTGCTCCTTTGCCCTTGGGCCATGCTCGCAGCATTTGACGCTTCGGGGAAGACTCATTTCTTGGAGAAGCGGCCGCGCAGGAATCGATTTGATGAGAGGGAGGGCTATTCCGGCGCGGTTCGGTCATCCGCTTCCAACTCAACAGAATCCTACGACGCGACCGGCTTCCAATGTGTGCAAACTTCGTGATAAAACAGCCAAATGGGAACGATTCGTGATAAAAATGCGGAATCAGCGCGAGAAAACGCCGATGCAAGACCGTCCAGTGAGCTGGATGACCTGGACATCGCGATCCTGCGCCACCTTGAGCGCCATGGCCGCGCCACGAATTACGAGGTGGGCGAGGCCATCGGACTCTCCGCCTCCGCCGCTTCACGACGAATTCTGGCACTGGAAAAAGCTGGAGCCATTCGCGGCTATCGTGCCCTGGTCGACGACCGCCTGCTCGGCAAGCGCATGACCGTCTATATCCGCGTCACCCTTGAGAGGCAATCCGCTAACGTCCTCGCCGCATTCGAAGAGGACATCCGCCGCTGCCGCGACATCGTTAGTTGCCATCTCCTGGCCGGCCAGTATGACTACATGCTGGTGGCCCGCGTCGCCGGCATCGACGACTACGGCCGCCTGCACCAGAACGAGCTGTCGCACTTGCCCGGCGTCACCCGGCTTGAAACCAGCTTCGCCTTGAGAGACGTGCTCGATCGGACGAAATCGTAGCTCGCAAGTTACGCACGTGCTCCCCGAACCTATCTAGTCAAGCCGGATCGGCGCGCCACGGCAGTACATTGAAGTAATCGGACGGCAGCAGCGCTCCTTTTCACTGTAAGCTCCTGGAGCCAGGGCCTATGAACATTCAGAAAGGCATGAACTTATGACGGATTCTGAGCCTCAGTCCCCCGAAGGCCAGTCCCCGATAGGCCCATCTCTCGATCGCCAGTCCGCAGATAGCCAGTCCACAGACGGCCAAACCCCGGAAGGCGAGAAAACCTGGACCGATCTGAAAGAGCGCTACATCGCCCACCCCGAGGAAGGCGCCCCGGATACGGCCGCAGAAGCCCCGGTTGCACCGAAAGGCCAGAAAAAGCTGGATCGCTCTACGCTCCTGATCGTGGGCGCCGTTGTGGCTTTAGTCGTCGTCGTTTTTATGTTCACTTACCATCCCAAACCAAAGCTCGATTACGACGATCTGGGCGCGGGAATCTCCAACGCGTCCGGACTGAAAGGACACCTCATCTCGCGTTGGCAGGGCAAGGCGCAATACCAACTCGATCTGGGACCGATCGATCCGCGAGAGGGCCCCGGGTTTGAGCGCGTCGTCGATGATCCGCCGCAGCCACTCTCCATCAACATACGAATCCTCGATTCCTCCGGCTTTGCCTTGTGCGGCAAAGAAATTCTGCTTCCCTACTACCCCGCGGGATCGGGCCCGCAGGCCGCCAACAGCCTTCAGTCTGCTAGCGGAGGATCCCTGAGCGGCAAAGCTCGAAAAGAAATGGAAGACCGGCAAGCAAACCTCGAATTGATGCAGGTGCAGGAACAGGACAGGGAGCGCGGGAAAGATGTGTTTCAGAATAAGCTTGGATCGGATGGTCGGGTTGAGTCGATGAGCGCGCAGGGCGACCTTCCCTGTTCCGCGGACCAATACAAACATTTCGACTATTGGGATTTCTCAACGAATTTTCCCACGATCGCCGAGCAGGACGAGTTGCTCAAACACCCACGCTCTTCGAGGGCTCAAAAAGCCCTCGAAGAGCGCAGGGCCGCCGCCCGCCGCGCAGCAAAACCTCAGTCGGCCTTTTATATCGAAGGCGACGATACGGTTTCAGGTTATGACACATCCAGCGGGGCACTCGAAACCAGTGAGAACAGGGTTTTTTATATCGGGAGAAAAAGCGATCAGTCCGCCGCGGCAACGTGGGCTTCGAGTTTTGCACATATCCATTACAAGTGCGATCAGCACGCAACCTGCGCGCTGCAACGCGCTGGCACCTCGTCTGTCATTACCGGGCGCATCAACGAATAACTTCCGAGCATCCTCTCGTATTGGGGAGTGATCGATTCTTAGTCCCAAAAAACATTCGGATTGGGCGATGCTTCGCCGGCTTGTCCTCTTACTCCGCGTTATCAATCTGCGCCCTTTGCAACTTATCGGAATAATCCACGTAGACCGCCTTCCACGTGGTGAAGAAATCGATCGCGCCCAGCCCTTCGCGATGGCCGTTGCCGGTCTGCTTTACGCCACCGAAGGGAAGATGCACCTCCGCTCCAATCGTCGGTGCATTGATGTACGTAATTCCCGCTTCGAGGTCACGGATCGCCGCAAAAGCGCGATTCACATCCTTCGTGTAGAGTGCCGTTGAAAGCCCGTAATCAATGGAATTGGCGATCTCGATCGCTTCTTCGAAGGTGTCGAACTCGATCAGGCTCACTACCGGCCCAAACACTTCTTCCCGCGCGATGCGCATCGCCGCCTTCACAGCGCCAAGCACCGTTGGCTCAAAAAAAGTTCCCTTATTATAAGTACCCTCGGTAAGTGGATGACCGCCGCAGAGGAGCTCTGCTCCTTCACTTACTGCAATTTTCACGTACTTAGCAGAAGTTTCAATCTGTCCCGCATTCACCTGCGGACCGACTTCAACCTTCTCATCCAAACCATTGCCCACTTTCAGGGCTTTGGCCCGCGACACAAACCTCTTGGTGAAGTCCGCCGCAATTCCCTTTTGCAGCAGGATGCGGCTGGTGGCTGTGCAGCGCTGCCCGGTAGTTCCAAACGATCCCCACAAAGCGCCATCCAAAGCCAGGTCGAGATTGGCGTCGTTCAGAACGATCTGCGCGTTCTTGCCGCCCATCTCCAGCGACACCGGCTTGAAGGTGGCCGCGGCGCGCTGGCCGACCAGCGAGCCCACCTCGCTCGATCCGGTAAAGCTGATGGCGCGCACATCTTTGTGCTCCAGCAGCGCCATTCCTGTGGCCGAGCCGCTGCCGCTCACGATGTTCACCACCCCCGGCGGGAGGCCCGCGTCCACCAACGCCTGGACAAGGTTGTAAACCGAGAGCGGCGTGTCCGCGGCCGGCTTGATCACGCAGGTGTTGCCCGAAACCAGCGCCGGAAAGAGCTTCCAGCTCGGAATCGCCATAGGAAAGTTCCACGGCGTAATCAGGCCCACAACGCCCACCGGCATGCGCACGCTCATGGCAAACTTGTTCTGCAGCTCCGACGGAGTCGTTACCCCAAAGAGCCTGCGCCCTTCGCCGGCCACGTAAAACGCTTCGTCAATCGCCTCCTGCACATCGCCGCGGGTCTCGGCCAGCACCTTGCCCATTTCGCGCGTCATGTCGCGGGCATATTGCTCTTTGCGCTCCTGCAATAACAGACCGGTGCGCACCAGAATCTCAGCCCGCTTCGGCGCCGGAACCAGTCTCCATGAGGCGAACGCCTTCTTCGCCGCGGCCACGGCCAGGTCCACGTCCTCGGCCTGCGACAGCGGAAACGCGCCCACCACGTCGGAGTGGTCCGCCGGATTCAGGTTCAGGATGGTCTTGCCGCTTTTTGCCGGCATCCACTCGCCGCCAATCAGATTTTGATACGTGTGATAGTCCATAAGAACCTCGAAAAAGGAAAGAAAAACCGGAGCGGTATTGAGTCAGGGCCCGGCACAATCCCTGAGTGTATCGCACCGCTTGGCCAGCGGCGCCCGTAACTGCCTCGTGACACTCGTAACTGCCGCGTGTTGCCTTTCCATGCGGCCATGTGCCGCTGGCCGTACAATACTGCTTGAGGTAGAATCCAATTTTCAAATGTCATTGAACGGTTATCCATCCCGCTCCTCGCGGTCGCACGGCCTGCGCTCGCTCTTCAGCATGTTTTCCAGCGACTTGGCGATCGATCTGGGCACCGCCAATACCCTGGTCTTCGCGGCCGGCAAGGGCATCGTGGTCAATGAGCCCTCCATTGTGGCCATTAACAAGAACACCGGCGAGGTGGAAGCCGTAGGCAAGGAAGCCAAGGAGATGCTGGGCCGCACGCCCGGCAACATCGTGGCCATCAAGCCGATGAAGGACGGCGTCATCGCCGACTTCAAAGTCACCGAGAAGATGCTCAACTACTTCATCCAGAAGGCGCACAACCGCAAGATGCTTGTCCATCCGCGCATCGTCATCGGTGTGCCTTCAGAGATTACGCAGGTTGAAAAGCGGGCGGTCGAAGACTCCGCCTACCGCGCCAAGGCCAGCGAAGTCTACCTCGTGGAACAGGCCATGGTGGCTGCCATCGGCGCCGGCCTGCCCATCACCGAACCGGGCGGCAACATGGTCGTCGACATCGGCGGCGGCACCACCGACATCGCCGTCATCTCGCTCTCCGGCATCGTCTATTCGCGTTCTGTCCGCATGGCCGGCAACCAGATGGACGAGGCCATCACCAACTACCTCAAACGCAAGTACAATCTGCTTATCGGCGAACGCACCGCCGAGCAGATCAAGATCGAAATCGGATCGGCTTACCCGCTGGACAAGCCGATCACCATGGAAATCAAGGGCCGCAACCTGATTGAAGGCGTGCCCAAAACCATCAGCATCGACGACAGCGAAATTCGCGAAGCACTGGGCGAATGCATCGCGGTGATCATGAACGCCATCCGCGTGGCCCTGGAACGCACCCCGCCTGAGCTGTCAGCAGATATCTCCGATCGCGGCATCGTGCTCACCGGCGGCGGCGCGCTCATCAAGAACCTCGACAAGCGCATCCGCGAAGAAACCGGCCTGCCCGTCTCCGTAGCCGACGATCCGCTGGCCTCCGTCGTGCTCGGCACCGGCAAAATGCTCTCCGATTTCCGCCTGCTGCGCAAGATCAAGATCGATTAAGACAGTAGGCAGTGAACAGTATTCAGTGATCAGTTTCCGGCATCGTCGCAGGCCAGGGGCTTGCGACGGCTCTTTCCCAGGAAATGTCAGGCCGCTGTTCACCGTTCACTGTTCCCTGTTCACTGATCCCCATGGACTCGTTCTTCGACCGCTACCGGAATCTCGTGGTGCTGCTGGTCATCCTGGTGGCGCAGATCGTTGGCCTTGCCGTGCAGGTGCATCGGGCCGATTCCGGACACATGAGTCTCGACACGCGCGACAGCAGCGGGGTTCGCCTGCTCCGGCTGTGGGCCAACGCCCTCGTTTCGCCGCCGGAGCGGCTTATCCATTCCTCCGGTCTCGGCGTCTCCGGCCTCTGGCAGAACTACATCGACCTGCGCCATGTCCGCGCAGCATAATGAGGACCTCCAGAAGACCGTCGACCGGCTGCGCCTTGAGCAGGCCGCTTTGCTTGAGGATGCCCGCCAGGGCCAGCGTCTGCAGGCCCTCATGAATTTCCAGGAAAAATATATCTACAAGACCCTGGCCGCGCAGATCATCGGCTCCAGCGGCAGCGACCAGTCGCGGGTCTTTTATCTCGACAAGGGGTCTGCCGACGGACTCGGCCGCGACATGGCGGTGATCTCTCCGGACGGCATCGTCGGCAAGCTGCGCGAGGTCTATCCCCACTCCGCGCAGGTGCTGGCCATCAACGACCAATCCAGCGGCGCGGGCGTCATTCTCGAAACCACGCGCACGCGCGGCATTCTGCGCGGCAATGCCGCCGGCCAGCCGCAGATCGTCGACGTCATGGCCGACCAGCGCATTCAGCCGGGCGAGAAGGTGCTCACCGCCGGCGGAGACCAGATCTTTCCCCGCGGCCTGCCTGTCGGCGCAGTCGAAAAAGTGGTCCCCGATCCAGATCGCGACTCATTCATTCAAATCATCGTCAAGCCGGCCGCGCATCTTGACCGGCTCGATGAGGTGCTGATCATCACCTCCACCGAGCCGCGCTTCCCCGCAGACCAGCAGAAGGACATGGCGACCAGCGAATCCCTCAAGGGCGCTGAGGTGGAGGAAGAAAAGGCGCAGAAGAAAGCCTCCGACATCATGGCCGAGCGGCTTCCCGGCCTCATCGATCCCAACCTGCCGCCCGACCAGCAACCCCTGAAAGACACCTCTAACCCGAACCCCGTGGCGCACACGGCCCAGCCGCTGCATCCTGATCGCTTCACGCCGGGTGCCGCGGAGGGTCAGGATCCAGCACCGACTGGCGATCCCGCGCCAAGCAAGCCGGCTCCGAAAACCGTCACGCCGAAGAAAGTCCCAACTATTCCGCCCGCAACGGCGCAAACACAGCCCGACACAAATACTTTGCCGCGGAGGAATCCCTAACCATGTCGGTCCTGACCGCAGACACCCGCCGCGATTTTGAAATCCATCGATTTCCGATTCTCATCTACGCTCTCGTCCCGCTGGCGTCGCTGGTGCTGCAGGCCTGGCTGCCACGTCTGCTGGGGCCCTACGCCTGGTTCGATCTGCCGCTGGTGGTCACCGTTTATTTTGCGCTGGGCCGGCGCAGCCCGATCCAGGGAACGCTGATGGGCAGCGCGCTCGGCCTCTTTGAAGATGCGCTTACCCATCAGGCCATCGGCATCAATGGCATCGCCAAAACCATGGTCGGCTTTCTGGCGGCGTCTGTCGGCGTGCGCATCGACGTGGAAAGCCAGACGATCCGCCTGGCGCTGATTTTTCTACTGTCCCTGCTGTCGAGCGCGATCTATATCTTCGTGTATCGCGTCCTGCTGGGGCTTTCTTTGGAGTCGAGCTGGCTTGTCGAGTTGCTCAAGGCCTTTGGCAACTCGGCCATCGCACTGGTTCTCTTTCCCCTGCTCGACCGCCTGCAGATTCGAGACTGATGCGAGCAGTGCTAAGTGGTCAGTTGTCAGGGATCAGGGATCGAGAGATCAGGGGCCGGGATCAGAGAAGTTGGCACCGAGTGAAGGGTTGGGCTTTGGCTCGTACGTTGGGGTTGTTTAGGCTCTTGCTGAAATGAAACATCGTATCCTGAGAGTGCAGTCAAATGGCTTTTGACAATTTCACGCGAGGCGAAAAGCTCTCGACCGTCAAGCTGGCGGTCGTGCAGTACGGCATTCTGTTCATGATGCTGGCGCTGGCCGCGGGCCTATGGCGGCTGCAGGTGCTGGGCGCGACCAACTTCCGCGTGCTCGCCGAGCAGAACCGCATTCGCAAGGTGCCGATCCTGGCTGCGCGCGGCAAGCTCTTCGACCGCGAAAACCGGCTCATCGTCGACAACTACCCCTCCGTCTCCTGCTTTCTGGTTCGCGAACAGAACCACAACATCGACGCCGATCTGCCGCTCATCGCCCGCGGGCTCAACCTCGATCTGGACCAGTTGCGCGCCACGCTGCAGCCATTACCGCGCTCTCTCCCGGCTACCAGCCCATCCCCATCAAGCAGGACATCACCGCCGACGAGCAGGCCTTCATCGAAGCCCACCGCAACGAGCTGCCCGAGCTCGAGACCATCGACGAGGAGCGCCGACTCTATCCGCGCGACGGCTTCGCCGCGCACCTCATCGGCTACGTCGGCGAGGTCAGCGAAGAGATGCTCAACGATCCGCGCTACGCCGCCTATGAACCGGGTGACGTCGTGGGCAAGGCCGGCGTCGAGGAAACCTACGACCAACTGCTGCGCGGCCAGGACGGCTCTCGCGACGTGATTGTCGACAGCCATGGCCGCGAGGTGGGCTACCTCGGAATCCAGCACGCGAAGCCCGGCCAGGACCTGCGCCTCACCATCGACAATGACCTGCAGCGCGCCGCGGAACTGGCTCTCGGCGATCGCAACGGCGCCATCGTGGCCATGGACCCGCGCAACGGCGAGATTCTCGCCATGGTTTCGCGCCCCAGCTTCGACCCCAACGAGTTCGCCGTGCGCATCGACCGCGCGGACTGGAACAAGCTAATCACCGATCCCGCTCACCCGCTGATGAATAAGGCCATCCAGGCCCAGCTCGCTCCGGGGTCCACCTTCAAAATCCTCATGTCGGTGGCCGGCCTGCAGGAGGGCATCGCGCAGAACCTCCATGTGATCTGCAACGGCGGACGCCAATTTCTACGGCCACTTCTATCATTGCGATGAGAAGCACGGCTCGGTGGACATTCACAACGCCATCCCCATGTCCTGCGACACGTTCTATTACACGCTGGCCGACAAGCTGGGCATCGATCGCATCTCCAAATACGCGACGGAGTTCGGCTTCGGCCAGAAAACCGGCATCGATCTCCCCGGCGAACAGGCCGGCCTTATGCCCTCCGCCGCAATGGGAGATGAAGAACTACCACCGCAAATGGTACGCAGGGGAAACCATCTCGGTCGGCATCGGCCAGGGAGCTATCGAGGCCACGCCCATCCAGCTTGCGCGCATCATCGGCGGCATCGCTTCCGGCGGGCACATGGTCCGGCCCCACACCGTTTTCCCAGATGAGCTACCGGAAGATTTCCGCCACGCGCTGACTGACACCTTCCCCGGCACCGGAAAAGCGGACCTGCCCATCGATCCGGAAAACTGGGACATCATCACCGACGGAATGGCCGAGGTGACGCAGCCCGGGCTCTACCACACCGCAGGGTCGGCGCATCTTGATGGCATCGACCTTGCCGGCAAGACCGGGACCGCGCAGGTGATGAGCCACGAAGCTTTGAGCAAAGTAGCCAAGAGCCACACCAACAATCCCAACGTCTGGTTTGTCGGCGTTGTCCCTCGCCGCAATCCCGAATTGGTGGTCGCCGTGCTTTGGCAGAATGGCTCATTCAGCTATTACCCCGCGCGCATCGGCGCCAAGATTGTGGCGGCTTACGTCGAAAAGCAGCGCCGCCTGGCCCACAACCTGCAGCCCGTCAAGCAGACGCCTCCCGTCCCCGTCGAAGTCGGCGCCGTCTGGTCTCAACCCGGCCCGGATGACGGCAAGCTGGCGAGACAGCCCGTATCCGTGGCGGCCATTTCTTCGTGAACCCCAGTGCCTCCGACACTCCGAAGACTCGCGGCCCAAAACGATCGAGGCGGCCAGTCAGGTCGCCGACTGGAACCGCCCGGCCCGGGATCAAAATCTCCGGCGAATCCCTCTGAGTTGGGCGCAATGCTTCCCAGCCTTCCCTGGAAGAAGCCATGAGCCCCGATACGCCGCTTTCTCAGTTTCCGCGACTTCGACTGGGGCCTGCTCGCCATGGTGCTGGTGCTCTGCACCATCTCGGTGTTCGAAATCTACTCGGCCACCTTCCACACCCGGTTTGCCGGCTTTCCCACCAAGCAGGTCTTCTGGATCGCCGGCGGCCTGGTGGTGATGTTCATCTCTGGCCAAGATCGATTACCACCGGCTCCTCGATTGGGCTCCCTGGGCTTACGGCGTCTTCCTTGTTGCGCTGGTCGCGGTCAAAGCCGTGGGACACAAGGTGCTCGGCGCGCGCCGCTGGATCAGCGTCGGCCCCATGCAGTTTCAGCCCTCGGAGTGGGTCAAGCTGGTGCTGATTCTGATCGTGGCCCGCTACTTTGCCAACCTGGGCGGCCGCAATCTGACCTGGAGGGACATCTTCAAGGCCTTTGCATTGGTGGGCGTTCCGATGCTGCTGGTGCTCATCCAGCCGGACCTGGGCACCACGCTCACCTACACGCCCATCCTGGTCGCCGGGCTCTTCCTGGGCGGCATCAACCTGCGCCAGGCGCTGATTCTCGCCACCTGCGGCCATCGTCCTGATTGGCGGCGTCTGGACCAGCGGCAAGATGCTCAAGCCCTACCAGAAGGCTCGGCTTACCAGCTTCATCAACCCCGACAACGACCCCAAGGGCAGCGGCTACCAGATCCGCCAGTCGCTCATCGCCGTCGGCTCCGGCGGCGTCTGGGGCAAGGGCGCAGCCAAGGGCACGCAGACCCAGGGCGACTTTCTGCCCATTCCCTACGCCGACTTCATCTTCGCCGCCTTCAGCGAGGAGCACGGCTTTGTGGGCGCGGTTTTTGTGCTGCTGCTATACTTCTTCATATTGATGCGTTTGATTCAAAACGCTCAAACAGCCGCAGACCTGTCCGGCTCCCTGATTATCATGGGAGTCGTGGCTGTGTTGACCTTCCAGATCGCGGTCAACGTGGGCATGGTCATCGGTTTTATGCCAGTCACCGGAATTCCTTTACCGTTAATGAGTTACGGCGGATCTTCGGTGTTGTTTACGTTCCTGGCGCTGGGCGTGGCGATGAATGTCCGCATGCGCCGGTTCGTAAACTAAGAGCGTCTGGCCAGGGGTCGGACGAGTCCATAAGTTCACCTCTTGCGTTCCGCCGGAATCGGTCCGGACCCGCAAGAGACAGATATTCAAGCATTTCGCCGGCCAGGTCCCGATGGATCGCGAGCCCGGCAGGATTGGGTTCATGAGCACGCAGAGACGGGAAAACCGTCAGGCAGCGTGTAAGTTGCACGGAACGCGACGAGGGAATCGGTGCCGGACATGGCTCGCTCCCTATCGCGCCGGTTCGCCCGTGCAACCGCCGGCGGATCGAACGGCCCCAGCCGAAGCACAGTTTCCGGCAGGATTGGCCACAAACTCTCTGCAATCGGATCACCAACTTCGATAGCAGCTTGTCGGTTCAGCAACACATCGCAGCGGCTCGCCGCCCCCCGGGCCGCCAGCCGCGCGACTTCCGGCGCGCCAGCGACTCGCAGGTCATCCCCTCTCGCTCATCCCCTCCCCTTCCGGTCTCGCGCGTCTCCATCCCACCTTGCCGCAGGTCCCAGCAGGCCAGATGCCGCTGGACGGAAAGGTACGATGGCAAAAGAGATTTGTATCTCCAGCACGCCGCATGAGACGCGGCTTGCAATTCTTGAAGACGATCAACTCGCGGAAATTTACTACGAACGCGAAAACGAGTACACCCTGGCCGGCTCCATTTATAACGGCCGCGTCACGCGCGTGCTGCCCGGCATGCAGTCGGCATTTGTCGACGTGGGCCTGGAACGCGACGCCTTCCTCTATGTAACCGACTTCCTCGAGCTCGAAGACCAGGAAGAAACCGACGAACTTGAAAAAGCAGCCGCCAGCAACCCCAACCAGCCGCCCCGCGAAGTGCACCACGGTGGCGACCGGAACGAACAGCGCCCGGGCCAAAAGACGGACGGTCGCCAGTCCGACGGTCGTCAAGACCAGCAGCGGCAGGACCGCTCTGGCCGAGACCGTCGTCCGCCCGTTGAAAGCGCGCCTCTGAGCGCCGAGGCGGAGTTCTCTGCAACCCGCATCCCTCATCATCTCCGAGCAGCAGGAGTCCGGCCGAGGACTCCTCCGACGAGCACGGCGCGAAGCGCTGGCGCGGACGCCGCAGCCGTCGCGGCGGCCGCGGCTCTTCTGGCGGACCCGGAGACCAGCACCGGAAATCGAGCGAAATCCGCCCCCGAGACAAGCCGCGGCTTCGGAATCCACGCCGCCGCTCAGGAAACTCATGTTCGCCCCGCCAGCCCTGCGCCCCGCGCCGAACGTGCTCCTGCGCCGTTCGTTCTTCCCGGCGAGTCGCTTTCGCGATACGGCGGAACATCCGGCTGAGGGAGAGCCGAAGTCCGCGGCACCGACGTTGCCTCCCGCTCGCCCGTTGCCATCGTCACGCCCTCGACGCTTATTGAAGCGCCCCTTGCGTGGGACGGTAGCGGGCTTCTTCCCGGCGAATCGTTCTCAAAGCACCGCGGCCGCCAGCCCGAGCCGGCGGCGGAGAGAGGTCCTGAGCAGCAAGAATCCCTCGACGCCGCAGACATGACCGAGGAAGAATCCTTCATCGAAATCGAAGAAGAATCCTTCGTCGAAGAGATGACCGAATCCGTCTCTGAGCCCGTCGAAAGCGAGCTTGAGACGGCACACGATTTCGAAAATCCTGCCACGACAGCAGACGACACGATCGAGGTCATCGAAGAGCATCTCGCCGATGTGCCGCATTCAGAACAAACGTCCATCGGATACGAATCGAGCGAATACGAATCGGCCGAATCAACCTCGGATGCAACCGAGTCTTCGGATCTGGCCTCGGCTGACTCCGAACCCGATGCGACTGCATCGCACCACGTCGATCCGGCTCCCCCCAGCGGCTTCCGCCTCTTCGGCCTCGGCGGAAAGAAGAAGAAGGGCGACGAGCCCGCCCCCGCAACTGAAGCGCCCGCAGCCTCCAGTCCCGCCAGCGCCGTAGCTTCCGTCTCCACCTACGCCCCCGGCAGCGGCCTCATCGAAGAAGAGGTGATTGAAGGCGAGGAGTTCGACGCTCCCGGTCATCATCACCACAAGGCCGACGAGCACGATCTCGACGAATACGAGGAGGAGACGCTGCCAGAACCAGATTCGCTCCGGCGACCTGGGCGAAATGCTGCAGGAAGCTCATCTCGATCACCAGATCCAGCTCGAACTTCGACGACAAGAACGGCGAGAGAAGAGGAAGACGACGAGGAAGAAGGGGAAGAGCCCGTCATCGCCGATGGCCAGCCGCTGCCGGCGCAGCCCCGCCCGCAGCCGCGATCGCGGCGGCCGCGGACGCCGTGGACGTGGCGGACCCGGTGGCCAAGGTCAGGGTCAGGGCAACCGCCGTGGCCCTTCGCGCCGCTCCGCGCAGACTTCCGATCTGCCCATCATCAGCGACCTGCTGAAGCCGGGCCAGGAGATTCTGGTCCAGATCGCCAAGGAGCCCATCGCCAAGAAGGGCGCGCGCATCACCAGCCACATCGCTCTGCCCGGACGCTTCCTGGTCTTCATGCCGACCGTTTCGCACGTCGGCGTCAGCCGCAAGATCGCCTCCGACGAAGAGCGCCAGCGCCTCAAGCGGATTCTCGTCCAGCGAGCGCGGCGAAGCCTCGGGCGGATTCATCGTCCGCACCGCGGCCGAGGGCGCATCGGAAGAAGAGTTGCGCGCCGACCTTCGCTTCCTCATTCACCTCTGGGACGAGATCAAGCAGCGTTCCGAGACGTCCAAGTCGCCCGCGCTCATCTATCACGATCTGTCGCTCATCGAGCGCATTCTGCGCGACCAGGTCAGCGCCAACTTCTCGTCCATCTGGGTCGACTCGCAGGACGACTACGAGCGCATCGTGCGCTTCCTCAACCGCTTCTCGCCCACCCTGGTGCGGCGCGTCAAGCTCTACACCAAAGAGACGCCGCTCTTCGAGCACTTCGGCATTCAGGACGAAATCTCCAAGGCGCTGCGCTCCAAGGTCTGGCTCAAGATCCGGCGGCTCCATCGTCATCAACCAGACTGAAGCGCTGGTGGCCATCGACATCAACACCGGCAAGTACGTCGGCAAGTCGGCGCGGCTTGAAGACACCATCGTCAAGACCAACCTCGATGCGGTCCCGGAGATCGTGCGCCAGATTCGCCTGCGCGACCTGGGCGGCATCATCGTCATCGACTTCATCGACATGGACGAGCGCAAGAATCGCTTCAAGGTGATGGCCGCTCTCGAAGAAGCGCTCAAGAGCGATCGCGCACCGACCAAGGTTCTCCAGTTCAACGATTTCGGACTGGTCGCCATCACCCGCAAGCGCGTCAAGCAATCGCTGGAGCGGACGCTCAGCGTTCCCTGCCCCACCTGCCAGGCCACCGGCATGGTCAAGAGCCCGACCACGGTCTGCAACGAGATCTACATCGAGCTGCGCAAGATGAAGAAGCACTTCGAAGGCGCCGACGTGCTGCTGCGCGTCAACCCCGAAACCGTGAAGGTGCTCAAGTCAAACAACGCGCGCTGGCTCACCGAATTCGAAGAGCTGGTCGGCAAGAACATCCTGGTCAAGAGCGACGCCACGCTGCACCCCGAGCAGTTCGACATTCAGGGCTGAGCCGTCTTTTCCAATCAATAACAATGGCCGGAGTGATGCTCCGGCCATTGTTATTTTCCCCTCGATGTTCTCCACGTTTTTTCGCCCTGCTCCATTGTTGTGCAGCCTGCGTACAAACAAGCCGGACCCGTATCATCCTTTTCTGCGCCTGAAACGTCTATATAAAGATGCCCTTTTGATTCATCAGCATGGGCACTGTATCCTTTCGCGTTTCTGCCGTTTCGCACGCAACTTCCCCGGCACACTCGGTGTCTAAGTGGTTAACAAGGCCTACGTAAAGCCACACGCAGGTTCTGTTTGGCACCATGCACGACAAACAATCCGAAACATGAGGTGAACAGCATGTCATCTTTTCGTCGGGTGTCGGTGATGCGGCATGTCACCACTTGTCTCGGCAATGGCGGTCTTTGCAGCCGCTGTCGCGAGTGCCCAGTTCGCACCTTCCCCCAACCCCTCCGATTCGGTTTCCGTTTCTCCCACCGAATCGAGTTCCAGTTCGCTCGCCATGGCCGATCCCGGCGCAGATCCGGCTGCCGCTTTGCCTTCCGCTCCCGCTGCGACTCCGTCCCATGCCGGCCAGAATGGCGGATACGATCAAAACGGCGGATACCAATCGCACAGCCGTTTTAGCCACATGACGTTTGAGGCGGGCGGCGGCGCCAATGGCCCCACCAGCGACTCTTCGGACTACATCACCTGGGGTGGCAATTTCACAGTCGGCGCCGGACTATCGCATCAACTCAGCGGTTGAGCACGCTGGTGGAGTATCAGTTCATCGACGACAAGCTGCCCGGCAAGCTGATCGCGGAAGCAGGCTCAACGGGCGGCCATGCTCACATCTGGTCGTTCACTGTGGATCCAGTCTTCGATCTATTTCCGAAGAGTTCCAATGATCTCTACATCACGGGCGGCGGCGGCTTCTATCGCAAAGTCACCAGCTTTACTGTCCTCTCGCCGCACGAGTACTGCACGTATTTCTACTGCGGCATTGGGTACGCGCCCCAGGTGGCGGGTCACTTTTCCAGCAACCAGGGTGGCTGGAACATCGGCGGCGGCTATCAGCACAGATTGGGAGGCATGTACGGCGAAAGCAGGGTCAAGCTCTTCGCCGAGGTGCGTTATCTCGATGTGCTGACTCCTGCCGCAGTCACCATCGCCCAATGGTCTGGGAATGACCACCGTAGGCGCTGACACCAAGCTCATTCCCATCACGCTCGGGGTTCGCTGGTAGAGCATCGCTCGCCGCAATCCTGTTTCTCATCCAGTCTCCCATCCTCGCGCTCGCTTCGGCGCATGCTGCAAGGATGGGAAACTCTTCAGCCTTTGCTACCACAATTCACAGAATTCCGAGCACCCTCAGCCGAATCAATCCGCCGGCCAGAACGCCCAGCGGCGTAATCGCCACGAGGCTTAACTGGTACCAGATCGGCTGCTTGCCGCGCGATTGCAACGCACTGAGCGCCGCCAGTGCGAGCACGATGATCCCCAACCCCAAGCACAAGAACGAGTGGATTGCCCCTCGCAGCCCAGGCTGTCACGTAGCCTCCCGCCGCTGCGGCCAAAAGCGAGTAGCCAAGGTTCACAAAGATGTAGCCCGGCTGCGGCTTGCCCTCGGTGCCCGTCCAACTCGGCACGGTGCGTGTCAGACAGCGCCGTCATTGCAGCGACCAGCGCCGCCATTGTGGCAAAGCCCGCCACCAGCGCCACGAACGCATGCAGAATCACCACGGCTTCTTCTCCGTCTCCGTGCCGACTTCTCCTCGTTCGATCCGGGCAAGAAATGTCCGCGCCAGCCGTGGTTCGCCGGGATGGCTCTCTCCGTGCATGCTGCACAGGTCGAGGAACTCGTCGCACAGCGCATTGGGTTCGCCTGCCTGGTGCGAGATTGCCTGCAGCGCAAGCGCCAGCTCGCGCAGCCGCGCAGCCTCGCGCCATGCGTGCGTTTCATCGTCATCGCTCATCAATTCCAGGTCAGAGAACAGGCCGCGCCGGCCACGCGCGCACTCCTCAAGACAAGCCAGAAGCTGCTCCGCAAAAACCTTGCTCAGCGTCTCCAATTGCCCGAAGTCCATCTCGTCTTGTGAGTCCATTGGCTTGCCTCGTCCATTCCCGGTTCACTTGCCTCGCATCGCCGCTTCCACTTCATCGGCCGTGTGCGGAAGGTCCGCGTCCAGGTCAATGAGCTTGCCATCCGCGCCCACCAGAAAATCGCACTCGATGCGCACGCCGATTTTTTCCTCGGGTATGTAGACACCTGGCTCGATGGTAAACACCATGCCCGGCTTCAGCACTGCCGGATACGTCCCTGGATCGTGCACATCGATGCCCATCATGTGGCCCAGCCCATGCTCCCAATACTTGCCCAGCGGCTGTCCATGCAGATCCTTTCCATGCGTGTTGATGTAGTTGTAAGCCGCGACGTCGAGCGAATCCGGATCCTGGTGATAGAAGTCGTTGATCTTTGACTTGCCCGCCACAAACGCATTGATGGCAGCCTGCTGCGCGCCCAGCACGATGTCATAGATCTCGCGCTGCCTCGCGGTGAAGTGCCCATTTGCAGGCACGGTGCGCGTGATATCCGATGCGTACATCGAGTACTCGCAGGCCGCATCCACCAGCACCACGTCGCCATCTTCCACGGTGCGCGAATTCTCTGAGTAGTGCAGCGTCGTCGAGTTGATGCCCGTGCCGACGATGGGCGCATAGGCAGGCCGCTCGCATCCGTGCTCAAACCACACTGCCGTCATTTTCCCGGCAATGGCGCGCTCGGTTACGCCCGGCCTCACATCGCGCATCATCTCTCGCTGCGCAGCGATCGACGCCGCGGTGGCCTTCTTGATCAGCTCGATTTCGCCGTCGTCTTTCACCTGGCGCAAGCGGCATGGTCAGGCTGGTCACATCATGCGCCGCCGGAGCCGAATCCAATCCCAGCGTGACTGCAGTTGAAGCTCACCAATGCCTTGGCCTGTTCGGCAGCGGGCTGCGTCCACAGGTTGAAAGCCAGTCGCCGGTCGTCCGCAATCAGCTTGTTCAGTTCCGCGGGCAACTCGGTCATCGGCTTCCACCGCGTCCACGCCCGTCGCCTGCACCACTCCCGGCGATGCCGCATCCATCTTTGCGCCGGTGTAGGTTTCAGTGCGCAGATTGCGCGTGGGCAGAAACAGAATCTCCTTGTAGTTCCGCTCATGCCCCGGCTGCCTGCGACGCGGCGACCACCATCAGCGCCGCACCCGGCTCGTTCCATCCGGTCAGATAGTAGAAGTCCGAGTCCTGCCGATAGGGCATGAAGTCCAGTACCGGCTCTTCGGCCGCAAACAGCACCGCAACCCCGCCGTTGAGTTCCGCGGCCAAGCGCGACCCTTCGTGCGTGATACGCACTGGCAGGCTGCTTATCAAGGGAATGCGCCACAGGAGCAAGGACAATAACGAGCAAGAAATCCGACCAGCAAAATAACGGAGCTGTTTCATTCCGCTATTGTCGTCGGTCGTCCACTTCCGCGCAAAGCAGACACAAAGAAAGCGTTGGAATAGTCTACAGGCTTAGGAGACCGACAGGGCTGCTCACGTTGTACGCGGGAACGACCTCACGCGATCTGCAGCGGAGCGGACAATCTGTCTTCGTGAGCGGAAGGTTGGTCCACTTCCATTCTTCTTCTCGTTCTCCGCCAAAGCACGACGAAATGACTCGACGGGAACGGGGCGGCCAAACAGCCAGCCCTGCGCGAAGATGCGCTGGTCGGCGGAGGCAAAGTAGCTGGCCTGTTCCTGTGTCTCGATGCCTTCCACAACCACGCGCAGTTTCAGCGTGTCCGCCATATCCAGAATCTGTGGAAGAATCGACACCGTCACCGCTTCGGTTCCGATGGCCTTGGTAAACGCCTTGTCGATCTTGATTGCATCCACCGACAGATCGTGCAGGTAGGCCAGGCTGGAGTAGCCGGTGCCAAAATCGTCGATGTGGACGAAATGGCCGCGCCGCCGCAGATGAAGAATCGTATCCTTCGCCACCTGTTGCCGGGCCGTGTAGCTTTCGGTGATCTCGATGCCCAGGCTCTTCGGTGACACCTTGGCACTCGCGAGAGATTCTTCCAACATGGGCAGAAACTTGGGGTCGGCAAGGTCGGCGGCGGCAATGTTCACGTTGACGCGGAAACCGGGCCGCTCTCGCAGCATCGTTTCCAAAATCGTCGAGAACATGCCGCACCACCAGTTTCGTGATGCCGCCCACAAAGCCCTGTTCCTCAGCAACCTTGATAAAGACATCGGGAGTGACGGAAAGCTGATCCTCATCGGTCCAGCGCACCAGGGCCTCCGCTTCCATAATCTGACCGCTCGCCAACTCCACAATCGGCTGGTAGACCACCTTCAGCGTGTCTCGCCGGATCGCCCGCTGCAGTTGGTGCTGGATTCCCTTTTTGCGGATATGAAGGAAAGAGCAGAAAAATCCAAACAAAGCGCCCGTGACCCCGCTCAGTACAACAAGTGCTGTTAGTTCAGAGCGGTTGGCTCGCAGCGCCTCGGGTACCGAAATGTAGGTCGTGTCGCATAGCACATGGTCCGGTGCGCACCGGGTGGCATACAGGCTACCTCCCACCTGCGCCTTGCCTTCGTTGGTTAAGATCGACCCCGTGATCTCCGGCAATTCGCCCACAAGGCGCCCCATTTTTGCGCTCGGAGCATCGATATCAGTCACGGTGTAATGCACCAGCGGCATCGAAGGAACGTTTGCATTGTAAGGGCTGTAGACGATGTAGGAATCGCCCAACTGCACCGTAATGACCGTCTGCTTGTCGATGCGGAACGGGGCAAGGTCCCGGTACACGAAAGTACCGTCCCGTTGCGTGAAATCCGGCTTGAACTCGGTCTGCGATTGAGCCGCTCTGCCCAAAGTGGTCGAGCAGTCGATCTTTCCCCCGCGCATCCGCCCGGCTTCTTTCAGGTAGTGCGACTGAAAGACCAGCTTGCGAAAATAAGCGATTTCAGCATCTGAACAGAAGCTGTAAGGCGATCCATTCAACTTGGCGAGCACTTGGCGCGACTCGGCCTTGGAGGTCTCCCCCTCAAGCAGAATGCGCGTTGCCTGTTGATCCAGCCTTCCCTCTGCCTGCCCCTTCACAATGGCGCGGCCGAGCCAGTAGCCGGTGAGCGCGCCCACGGCTAAGCCGATGACGGTCGCCACAAGGGCGACGAAAACCCGCTGCTGGCTTGCGCGCATCATAGAATGCCCTCATCCTCTTACCTTTCGTAACAATAAACAAGTGTACTTTTGGGCCATATTGCGCCAAATAGCCTGAATAGACGCCCCGCTCCTCCTTTGCAACAGAGGGTTGACGTTGAATTTCCCCGCGTTTCGCCGTATCCTAGGAATGCAGACGAATTTGTCCGCTTGAGTTGCCGTGGGCTTGCCGGCTGGCGGAGAGATGAGTGGGCTCATAGCCCACTTTTTATTTGGGGCAAATTCCAGGCACTCAATTGCCGCTTTTGCGGGACCGAAATGTCCCCGGAAGCGGTCTTGATTCCCCTGGCTCTTGTCTTCCGGGGGATGTTGCTTTCCTGATGGAATGGCCCTTGCCGGCAGGCGGCGGGGGGGCACAACAATGGCTTCCCGGCGGCGGATTTTGCTCGTTGGGGTACTGGGAACGATGGCGGTAAAGCTGGATTAAATTCGGTTAGCGGCGGAACGGGTGGCCGCTTCACATGGGCTGGACGTGGTGGACATCGAGTTCGTCGGCCCAGCCAAAGAACGCACTCTGCGCGTCTTCCTTGAGAAAAATGCCGAGGGGCGGGCACGGCTTAAAGCTGCAGATGGAAGCGGGAGCAGATGGACTTCCGGAGCGACTGGCCGAGGGAAATTCGAGCCCGGCCCAATCCGGATCAGCTTTCCGGCATCACACATGAGGATCTGCGCAGCATTCAGCCGCGATTTCGGCGTGCTGCTGGATGTGGAAGACCTGGTTCCGGGCGCAGAGTACACGCTCGAAGCCAGTTCGCCGGGCCTGGATCGCAAGCTGACCACGGCCGGAAGAGTTTCAGCGGTTTGCCGGTTGCCTGGTGAAGGTGCAGACCTTCGAGCCGATCCGCAACAACCGCCACTGGCAGGGCCGGCTGGCGGCCTGGAAGCGGCGAGAACGATCACGCTCGATCTCTCCGCGGTGAAGCAGAACAGCAAGAGCCGGAAGGCCGGCGTGAACACAGTGGAAATTGCGCTTCGGCAACATCGAGAAAGCGCAGTTGGTTCCGGAGATTTAAGGGAACCCAGGTCTTCGTCAACGGTCGTCCGCAGCGGCGGAAAAGGCCGGGACCCCGACGGGAGCAGGCCGGAGCCTGTGCCCCATGGACAACGAAATAACTGAACGGCGGCCGATTGTAAGCACCGTCCGACGCAAGAACAAACTGAGAGAGCAAGCAGCGTATGGCCACCAGCATGTTGTATCAAAGTATCGAGCTCCTGAGCCGCGAGAAGGGCATTGAGCCCGAGATCGTTGTCGGCGCCGTGGAAGAGGCGATTGCCCTGGCCACGCGCAAGTACTACAAGACCCAGGAAAACATGCGCGGCGAGCTGAACAAGGAGACCGGCGAGATCACGGCCTATATCTACAAGACGGTCGTGGCCGACGAAGAGCAGGTCGAAGATCCGGTCAACCAGATCACGCTGGCCGAGGCCAATGAACTGGCCCCGGGCGTCGAGGTGGGCAGCGAGATTCGCCTCTATCGCGACACCAGCCCGCTGGGCCGCATCGCCGCGCAACTGGCCAAGCAGGTCATCTTCCAGAAGGTGCGTGAAGCCGAGCGCGACACGGTCTTCCAGGAGTACGCCCATCGCGAGAAGGAAGTGCTGAACGCCACCGTGAAGCGCATCGAAGGCCAGGACGTGATCTACGACCTGGGCAAGGCCGAAGCCCGCTGCCCCAAGCGCGAACAGTCGCGGCTGGAGCAGTTCTCCATCGGCGAGCGCGTGCGCGTGGTGCTGCTCAAGGTGGATCGCGCCGCCAAGGGACCGCAGGTCATCGTCTCCCGCGCCGCGCCGGAGCTGGTTTCGAATCTCTTCCAGTCGGAAGTCCCGGAGATCTACGACAACACCGTCGTCATCCGCGCCATTGCGCGCGAGGCCGGCGAGCGCACCAAGATTGCCGTTCAGTCGCCGCGACAAGGATGTGGACCCGGTGGGCGCCTGCGTGGGCATGAAAGGCATGCGCGTGCAGTCGATCATCCGCGAACTGCGCGGCGAAAAGATCGACATCATCGAGTTCAGCGAAGAGATCACCACCTTCGCCGAGAAGGCCCTGCAGCCGGCCAAGGTCAGCCGCGTTTCCATCTCCGACCTGACCGACAAGCAGCTTGAAGTCATCGTCGACGACACGCAGCTCTCGCTGGCCATCGGCAAGAAGGGCCAGAACGTCCGCCTGGCCGCCAAGCTGCTGGGCTGGAAGATCGACATCAAGAGCGAAGAGGAGAAGCGTCAGGAAGTCGAGCAGCAGATGCAGGCTCTCTCCGGCGGTCCCTCCACGCCGATCGAGCAGGTCACCGAGCTGGGCGAAGGCATCATCCAGAAGCTGGTCGCCGCCGGCATCACCACGGTCGAATCCCTGGCCGACATGACGCCCGAGCAGCTCGAAGAGATTCCGGGCATCGGCGAAAAGACGCTGGAGAAGATCAGCGTTGCCGTGCGCCACTACTTCGGCCACTTTGAAGAAGGCGAAGAAGGCTACGTCGAGGAACCTTCTGAAGGTCCGGCGGCCGAATCGGCAGCTGCAGATACCGGCGCAATCTCTGAAGGCGAGTCGGAAGTGCCGACTCGAAGCTGCAGTCGCCGGCACGGCCGAAGCGGAAGCGGAAAACTCCGCGGAAGTCCTGGAAGAAGCCGAAAGCGTCCGTGCCGCCGAGGCGGAAGACGACACCTCGAAGCTTCGAGTGCAGCAATCGAAGCTCTGGCCGAGGAAGATGCGGAAACTCAGAGCGAGACCGCGGCAGAATTGGCCGTAGAGAATGTTCCGCCCGCGGATGAAGCCGAAGTCCCGGAGTTGGAAGCGGAAGAGAACGAGATCGGTACGACCGACGAAGATGAAGCGGGCCATGGGCGCGGCGCGTAAGATGCGCCGCGCTTTTCAAGGCCGATTCAGGCGATAATGAAAGTTCAACGACCAGCCAATGCCATGAGGTAGCTATGAGCGACTAAGGGCTTTGGGCAGCAGATTCTGAAAAGAGGCGGATGAGTAAGGTTCGAATCAACGATCTCGCACGCGAGATGGAAGTCAAGAGCCGGCAGATTCTTGACGTATTGGCGGAGCTCGGCCTGGCCGCCGGCAAGACCCACTCCAGTTCGCTTGAGGACGATGAGGCCGAGAAGGTTCGCGCGCAGTTCGAGCGCGGAACGCGGTCGGGCGGCCACGGCAGCGGCGCGTGCTTCTCGCGGCCCCCAGGCCATTGCACCCAAGATCGATCTCTCCCACGTCTCCAAGCCCGGCGACGTGATGAAGGCCATTCTGGCCAAAAAGCAGGAAGAGGAAGCCGAGGCCCGTCGCAGCCATGCACCGGTGCGGACCAGCTCCCAGCCGCCCCGCCCAAGGCTCCGGCAGCGCCAGCCCGCACCGTCGCGGTGGCTGCGCCGCCGCCCCTGCGCCGGCGCGTCCTGAGCCGCGCAAGATTGTTCCGCCGCCCCGGCCTGCGCCGCCCATCGTGCGCCCCGCCTCATGCAACGCCGGCCATCGCTTCCCGCCCGCCTGCCGGCCCGGTCGTCGCCAAAGCTCCAGCTGGCAGCGCGTTTCCTCGCGTCCCGCGGTCGCCGTTGTGCCGCCGCCGGTCGCCGTCGTCGTCAAGCCGCCGGTCGCGCCTCCAGCCCGCGAAGCGCAAGCCGCACCCCGGAAGTCGCCAGCCGCCGGCCGGCAAGCCGTCAGGCTCCTGCTGCCGCCAGCGGCTGTCGCTGTCGAGGCCGCTGCAGCTGCCCGTCGCGGCCGCCCCGCAGCTCGCCCGTCGCTGAGGCTCCCGGCTGCACCGCGTTGCAGCCGACCCCAGTTGAGGCTGCAGCCCGCCGCGGTCGCGGAACCGCAACCTCAGGCTTCCGCCGAGCCTGCCAGCGCCGCTGCGCCGCTGCGCAGCCCGGCTCGACCGCGCCCCAGAACCAGCGCCGCCGCCCCCGATTCGCCGCGTGGTCATGCCGCAGACCGGCCCGCGCCCCGTCTACAAGGCGCCCATCCGTGGTTCCAGGCTCGCTCCCTGCCCGCTGCAGCACAGGCCGGCGGAATTCAGCGCGGCAAACCCATCTTCGATCGCCGTCCGCCGTCATCCGGTCCCGGTGGCCCGGCGGCAGCATTACCCCCAGCGCACGCCCAGCGGTGCTCCCGGCCAGGGCCAGTTCCCCGGCGGCCCGCGGCCCAAGCATCCCACCCGCACCACGCCGGGCGGCTTTGCCGGACCCGGCGGCCCCGGCGGTCCCGGCGCACGTCCCGGCTTCGGCGCACGTCCCGGCTTTGGCGCACCCCGTCCCGCGGCTTCGGCGGCCCGCGTCCTGGCGCCGGCGGCGCTCCGCCCACTGGCGAAGCGCCTCGCCCGCAGCGCGCGCCCTCCAGAGGCCGCGGCGGCCGTCCAGCAGTATCCGAAGACCAAGGAAGGCCCGATGAAGGGCTTTGTGCCGCCGCCACGCTTTGGCGGCGCCACGCAATTCAGCAACGAGCCGCTGCCCATCACCCGCGAAATCACGGTCACCGAAGGCATCAGCGTCAAGGACCTGGCCGAGAAGCTCGAAATCCGCGCCAAGGACCTGATCGCCACGCTGCTCATGCGCGGCGTCTTCGTCACCGTCAACCAGTCCCTCGACGCCGAGATGGTCAAGGACGTCGCCGCCAAGTTCGGCGCCGGCGCCACCGTCATCAGCTACGAAGAAGAGATCGCCAACCAGGCCATCGAAGAGGTCCTCGAAGCCGACAACACCGGCGAGCTCGAAGTTCCGCGTTCGCCCGTGGTCACCGTCATGGGCCACGTCGATCACGGCAAGACCTCGCTGCTCGACGCCATTCGCGAGACCGACGTGGCGGCAGGCGAAGCCGGCGGCATCACCCAGCACATCGGCGCCTACAAGGTGAAGTTCACCAAGGAAGGCTCGCCCGCCTCCGGCCGCGAGATCGTCTTCCTCGATACGCCGGGCCACGAAGCCTTTACCCGCATGCGTGCCCGCGGCGCCAAGGTCACCGACATCGTGGTCATCGTCGTCGCCGCCGACGACGGCGTCATGCCGCAGACCCTCGAGGCCATCGACCACGCCAAGGCCGCCGACGTGCCCATCATCGTGGCCGTCAACAAGATCGACAAGCCCGAGGCCAACCCCGATCGCGTCAAGAAGCAGCTCGCCGATCGCGGCCTGATTCCCGAAGAGTGGGCAGGCGCCGGCCAGGAAGGCACCGTCTTCGTCGAAGTCTCCGCCAAGAAGCGCATCAACCTCGACCTGCTGCTCGAAATGATCTGCCTGGTCTCCGACATCCACGCGCCCAAGGCCACGCCCGGCCGCAAGGCCGTCGGCTCGGTCATCGAAGCCAAGCTCGATCGCGGCCGCGGCGCCGTGGCCACCGTCCTCGTGCAGGACGGCACCCTGCGCCTCAACGACAGCTACATCGTCGGCAACACCTTCGGCAAGGTCCGCGCCATGTTCGACGATCGCGGCCGCGCCATCGAAGAAGCCGGTCCCTCGACCCCGGTCGAAGTTCTCGGCCTCGAAGCCATGCCCGACTCCGGCGACACCTTCCTCGTCGTCGCCGATCGCGACAAGGCCAAGGGCATCGCCCAGTACCGCAAGATGAAGGAGCGCGAAGCGCAGCTCGCCAAGAGCTCGCGCGTCTCGCTCGAAGGCCTGGCCGAACAGATTCGTCAGGCCGGCGTCAAAGACCTGCCGCTCATCATCAAGGGCGACGTCACCGGCTCGGTCGAAGTGCTCGCCGACTCGCTGGTCCGCATGTCCACCGAGAAGGTGCGCGTCAAGGTCATCCACTCCGGCGTCGGTTCCATCACCGAGAGCGACGTGCTGCTCGCTACCGCCTCGAACGCCATCATCATCGGCTTCAACGTGCGCCCCGAGCGCAAGGCCGCCGAACTGGCCCAGCAGGAAGACGTCGAGATTCGCCTGCACTCCATCATCTACGAGTTGCAGGACGAGATGCGCCTCGCCATGCTGGGCCTGCTCGATCCGACCTTCAAGGAAAACTACGTCGGCCGCGCCGAAGTCCTCAACGTCTTCCGCATTCCCAAGGTCGGCACCATCGCCGGCTGCCGCGTGCAGGACGGCGTCATCCGCCGCGACTCCGAGGTCAAGGTCATGCGCGGCGAAGAGCAGGTCTACAAGGGCAAGATCGGCTCGCTCAAGCGCTTCAAGGACGACGTCCGCGAAGTCACCAACGGCATGGAGTGCGGCATCGGCCTCGGCGGCTTCAGCGACCTCAAGGAAGGCGACCTGATCGAAGCCTTCTCCACCGAAAAGCTGGCCGCCGACCTCGGCGCGTCTGACATCAGCGAAAGCCTAGCGCTCACCTAATCCGCTTGGGTGCCCCATCCTTCGCGGCTTCATCGCGAAGGGTGGGCGACCACAAAACCGACGAAAACTGGCCCGCTTCTCAACCCGAGGAGCGGGCCATCTCTTTTGATCACCACCCGAAAATATCCGAACACCTTGTCGCCAGTTACCGTCTTAGCGTGTGAACAGGCAGTAGAGTTGTTCTGCTACGGCATGCAACTTGCGCCGGTAGCCCGAGGGAGCACGCAGGCCTTGACCAGCGACGAAGATGCGGACTTCACTGCGCTCGTCCAACGCCAGTCGCGTTTCGTCTTTCGCGTGGCCTATGCCGTCCTGCTCAACTCCCACGACGCCGAAGACGCGGTGCAGGAGACTTTCTTGAAGCTCTATCGCAATCGTGGATGGCAAGCAGCGCGAGAACGAACGCGCCTTCCTGGCACGCGCCGCATGGCGCATTGCCGTTGACCGCGTCCTCGCATCGCTCCAGCCAGCGGTCGCTGCCGCAGAGGATGACCCACCATCGCCGCAGCCCGGCCCGAGCGGACCGATGCTTCTCGCTAACCAGGAGGCCATGGTTCACTCCATGATCGACGCGCTGCCTGAAGAACTGCGTCGTGCCTCTCGTGCTATCTGCTTTTGACGAACTCAACTCACGCGAGATCGGCGGCATCCTCGGCGTCCCCGAAGGCACGGTACGCACACGGCTGCAGCGCGCACGCCAGATGCTTCGCCAGAAACTCGCATCGCTTCAGAAATCCCACATTCCGGAGATTCGCCATGCGTGAAAAGGATGAACTCGACAGCCTGCTCGACGCGGCCCTCGTCACCTACGCCGATCCCGGCCCTGACTCCGGTCTCGAGCAGCGCATTCTGGCTCGCATCTCCGCTGAAAATTTCGCTGCATCCGCGCCCGCGCCACGCCGCCGCTGGCTGCCCTGGGGCATTGCTTTGGCTGGCGCTTGCTTGCCTGCTCCTCTTCGTCGTGATTTCAGCGCAGAAACGAATTCATCCGCCAATACGCAATGCGCAATCAGCACAATTGTCCAACGCACCTCCCGCAGTGACTACTCAACATGGTCCGATGCCCATTGTCTCTCACTCCGCCATTCAACCATGGAGCCAACCGGACCATGGCCAAAGTACACCGCCCGCCAATGGAAATCACGCACAGTCTGCGCCACTGCCCAAGCGTGATGTGTTCCCTACCCCGGAGCCGCTTACGCCGCAGGAGCAAGCACTCGTCGCGTTCGCAGACGCAGGCTTCCAAACGAAGTTGAGGCCGTGATCGAGGCGCAACAAGAGGCCGAGCGCTCCTCTCGCCATCGCTGCCATTCACATCCAGCCACTCGAACAGCCCGAACAGGGCCAGAACTAAGGAGATTCGCATGCGCAAGATCACGTTTATTTGCTGCCTTCTGCTCTGCTCGTTGCTTGTGAGCCATAAGGCTTTCGCACAGGACTCCAAACCTCAGGAGTCTGCAAAAGCAGCGGAGCCGCCGGCTCACTATTACCACCTCGACTATCTTGTGCAGGAACTTGGCGCCGACGGCAAAGCCCACCAACAGCCGCAAGTACACCACAACCGTGTGCACCGGTCTTAACGAAACGGCGTCCATCCGCGCCGGCTCCAGGATTCCAGTCGCCACCGGCTCTTATGGAGAAATAAAGTCTTCAATCGTCAACACTCAATTCCAGTACATCGATGTGGGCGTAAACATCGATACGCGCCGAGCTCACGAGATCGACCGCCAACTCTCGCTCGATCTCACGGCAGATATCAGCAGCATGGCTGCGTCGAGCAATCAGGATCTCCATCAGCCCGTCATCCGCCAAAATCGTTGGCAGGCTCAGGTTCTCATTCCCATCGGCAAACCGACGGTGGTGTTCACCTCCGACTCACTCGATAGCAAGGGCAGCATGCAGGTCGTGGTGACTGCCACACCGCTGCAATAGCGGCTTTGGGCAATTCCTGCGTTACCGTGTCCTTTCGTGGCTCTGATGGTCGCGTCGACTTGAGTGGCGGCGGCTCCGGGGTGCAGGTACTCAGGAATTGCGTAGCTCGAATACCTAAAACCACTGAGAAGCTACCGGCCAGCCCGCACCAACATTCACGGTGTGTTAGGAAAATGAAACATCATCGACGAGCGTAGAATCAAGCTATGAAGAACGAGTGGCGCAAGTTCGACCCTAAAGATAGGAATACTCATCCCAGAGATAACTCCCGCGTTCAGATGAAGCATGCCGACGGAACGCAGATATCCGGAGGGTTTCTAAAGGGCAATTTTCTTCACGATGGCGTTATTTTGGCAATTGCCGTCCACCAGACTAAGCACTGGCGCTACACCTCATAACCCGAAAAGCATTCCTTGTTTCCCCGCGTCTCACTCGCCCCGAGCCAACCTCGATCCCTGCTTCGGAGCGACATTCCCCTCCGAAGGCGATCTGTGCAGTGCCATTTTTCCCGCGGCCATTTTCTCTTTTCACGTCACCCAAACTAACTCGCCTTCTCGCCTCGCCAAACGCGGATACTTTGCCATCATTCCCGTTCGTGCTGGCCCGATTTCGTGTTCGTCAATATCCGGCGCTCAACGTTCATTGCGTTCCCGCAACGGCTCCTGACCTTGCCCGCGCGAAACGTATCCCTTAGCGAGCTGTTCTAATGCGAAAGGGTAGCGAAGATGACGAAGGCAACGCGGGGACGTTACACGCTTGAGTTCAAGCAAGAGGCGGTTCGGCTAGTGGAGTCGGGCCAGAGCCAGGCAGCGGCAGCTCGCAGTCTGGGAGTGGTTGAGCAGACCTTGGGCAATTGGGTCAGGGAGCATCGAGCCGGAACCTTGAAGGGCGCCAGCGGCAAGCCACAGGTGACTGCCGAGCAGATGGAGAACAGCCGCTTACGGGCCGAGCTGGCGCGGGTAACGATGGAGCGTGACATCCTGGGAAAAGCCACGGCGTATTTTGCGAAGTGCCAGAAATGAAGTACGCCTTTATTCAACGCCATAAGCGAGTCTGGCCGATCTCGATTCAGTGCCGGGTTCTGCTGGTGAGTGTCTCTGGCTACCATGAACATCTGGCGCGGCGTGGCATATTGCTCGTCGCCGCCACCTCAGCGACGAAGCACTTCTGGTTCACATCAGCGCCGTCTATGCGGAAAATCGCGGTGCGTATGGATGGCCGCGCATCTGGCGGCAACTGCGGGCGCAGGGCATTCGCGTGGGCAAACAGCGGGTGCAACGGCTGATGCAGAAGCACGGCATTCAGGCGCGCGGCAAGCGAAAGTTTCGCGTTGCCACCACCGACAGCAAGCACGATCTTCCGATTGCGCCCAATGTGCTTGATCGCAAGTTCACGGTGGCTGCGCCCAACCAGGCATGGGTGGGCGATTTCACCTATATCGCGACCGATGAGGGCTGGTTGTTTCTGGCGGTAGTGATCGATCTGTTCAGCCGCAAGGTGGTGGGCTGGTCGATGCGGCCAGACATGCAACGCAACCTGGTGCTCGATGCTCTGGAGATGGCTTGGCTCGGGCGCAACCCAGGTAAGGAGGCGGGTCTGATCTTCCACAGCGATCGCGGCAGCCAATACGCCAGCGACGATTTCACTGGGGTGCTACAAGGGCATGGCATTACGCCGTCGATGAGCCGCAAGGGCAACTGCTGGGACAACGCCTGCTCAGAGACTTTGTTCGGTTCACTGAAGGTGGAGCGCCTGCATGGCCGGCGTTTCCAAACTATCCGCGAGGCCAAGGATGAAACCATCGCTTGGTTACTCTGGTATAACCGAACACGAATGCACTCGACGCTGAACTACGTCAGCCCGATGCAATTCGAGCAAGACTGGATGGATGCTACGGTGAAGATCGCCGCATGAGTTTTCGAGGCGATCGCGGCAGGCGGTGGAAATGACGGTCTGTGGAAAGCATGGGAAAACGATAAGACTGTTTTCCACCCTTCCCCCAGCCCTTGGAAATCGCTGCGGCGATTCCCACATTCCCACCGCCACGACTACGACGAGGATGAACTCTATCCTCACAACCCGGCCGGCTAAGAGATACGCATTCTGAGGGCAAGGTCATCCGCCTTCGATGGAATACTTGAAAAAAATACGCAAGCTCAATCCCCTCATAGAATAAGCCACCCGCCACTCCTCATTTGCTTCGCCAGATTCTCATCTGACCGTTCGCATGAAGTCTCGTTTTCCACGCAAATCCGGCCTATACCTGCGGCACTTGGGAATAAATGCAGCACGTCACCATCATGCAAACATCTTGCCGCGCCCTCGTGTTTCGCTACCCTTCCCGAATCCGCTTTCATGCGCCAAAAACGACCCTCCGCGAGATCTTTTCGACTCGGCAACCCATCCCTTCAGCCGGGCTTCCTACTAAGCACACAGGAGGAATTTATGGGTTCTTTGAACGGCAAGAGAATTGCGATTCTTGCGACCGATGGATTCGAACAAGTTGAACTGACCGAACCCCGCAAGGCGCTCGACAAGGAGGGCGCGACCACGGTAGTCATTTCACCCAAAAGCGGCGAAATCAAGGGGTGGAATTTCAAAGAATGGGGCGACAAGGTAAAGGTAGACAAGACACTTGAGAACGCCAATCCGAATGACTACGACGCGCTGCTGCTGCCCGGCGGAGTCATGAATCCCGACCACCTGCGCATGGAACCGAAGGCGATTAACTTTGTCCGCCAGTTTGTCTCGACCGGAAAGCCGGTCGCGGCCATCTGTCACGCTCCGTGGACGCTGGTGGAGGCTGACGTGGTGCGGGGCAAGACGGTCACTTCGTGGCCCTCACTGAAAACCGACTTGAAGAATGCCGGCGCCAAGTGGGTGGATCAGGAAGTGGTCACCGACGGCCAATTCATCTTCAGCCGCAAGCCCGACGATATTCCCGCTTTCAACCGCGCCGTGATCGAAGCAGTCAGCCATGGCGTCCGCCAGCATGCGCACGTCTGAAACCGCCTCGAAGAATCCCGGCTCCGATGCGGAATACGACCGGAGCCGGATTCATCCAATTAGTCTGGCGTCTCAAAAGTTCCTGGTCTAGATCGAAGGTCCCAGCTGCAGGTTCTTCGTCCGCCGCGGCGGCCTCGCTCAGAGTGACAGACTTATTTTTGGCCGCCCAGGATAACAAGGGATTTTGAATCCGAACTTTAGGACAAGACCGCCATCCACCCAAGTAGCAGGCCCTAAAACGGATAGCGGTTCATCGCGAGGCACTGTGCTGCCACTGACCGGCTCAGCGCTCCTGCATCCGCAGGCGTAAATCGCGCCAGCCGCCGCAGAATCGCCAGTTGCGTGCGCAGCATGTCGCCCTCGCCGCAGGCCGCCAGCACGCGCCGCGCCGATTTCTCGGCAAGCGCCATGCTCTCATCGGCCAGCAGTCCGGTCATCGCCGCGGCCATCGGCCGCAGCGCTTGCCGGCCCTGCCAGCTTGCGCGCACGCAGCAGCGCCGACTCCAGCGCATACACCTGCGTGATCATGTCGGCCAGATCGGCCATCACTTCCTGCTGATCCTGCAAGCGGTCATGAATCGCTGGCTGGCCACTCCCGCCGCAAACAGCGTCAATCTTCTTCACCGCCGCCAGCACCTCCGCCTCGCGCGCCAGAGCGCTCGCCCTCGTCGGATCCCCGCGTCGAACGAAGGCGGCTGCGTCACTTCGTCCATCAGCTTCTTGATCGCCGCCAGCAGCGGCAGCTGGCCGTTCATCGCCCGCTTCATCAGCCATCCGGTAATGATCAGCCGGTTGATCTCATTGGTGCCTTCGAAGATCCGATTGATGCGCGCATCGCGGTAGAACCGCTCCGCCGGATACTCTTCGACATAGCCGTAACCGCCCATGGTGGCCACCAGTTCATCGGTCACCAGGCTCAGCATCTCCGAGCCATAGACCTTCAGAATCGAGCACTCGACCGCATACTCCTCAATCCGCTTCTGAATCTCACGCGGCTGATGAGCCTGCTCCGCGACTCAGCCCCGAGGCTGGCGTCGATCATGCCCGCGGTGCGATAGGCCATGCTTTCGGCCGCGTAGAGCTGCGTCGCGCTGGCAGAAATCTTGCGCTGGATCAGTCCGAACTCGGCAATCGCCTTGCCGAACGCCTTGCGCTCCTTGGCGTAGCGAATCATGTGCGCCAGCGCGTGACGCGCTCCGCCGACGCAGGCCACGCCCAGCTTGAATCGGCCCACATTGAGCACGTTGAAGGCGATGTGATGGCCCTTGCCGGCCTCACCCAGCAGGTTCGCCGCGGGAATCTTGCAGTCCGTCCAGAACCAGCGGGCAGGTGGACGAGCCGCGAATCCCCAGCTTGTGCTCTTCCGCGCCCACCGTCAGCCCCGGCGATGTCCGCTCGATCAGAAACGCCGAGAACTTCTCTCCATCGATCTTGGCGAAGACCGTATACAAGGTCGGCAATGCCGCAGTTGGTAATCCACATCTTTTCGCCGTTGAGCGTGTAGTGCGCGCCGTCCGCCGAGAGCGTTGCCCGGGTGCGAATGTTCATCGCGTCCGAGCCCGAGCTTGCCTCGGAAAGCGCATAGGCGCCGATCCACTCGCCGGTCGCCAGCTTGGGCAGGTAGCTCTGCTTCTGCTCCTCGGTCCCGTACCAGACCAGCGGCAGCGTCCCGATGCCAATCTGCGCGCCGAAATGCCGTCGAAAAACTCGCCAGCACCGACAGGTGATCGGCGATCAGCGTCGAGGTGACCTTGTCCATCCCCATGCCGCCGTATTCCTCAGGAATGTCGACCGAGGTAAGCCCCAGTTCGGCGGCCTTGCGCAGCAGCCCTGCGAGCACGCCCGGCTTCTTGGCTTCGATCTCCGCCGCCGCCGGCAGAATCTCTTCGCGCGCAAACTGCGCCGCCGTCGCGGCAATCTGCCGCTGCTCCTCGTTCAGGTCTTCTGGGGTAAAGACCTCGGCAGGTGTACGGGTTTCCAGCAGAAAACTGCCGCCTGCGGCGGCAACGATCGGGAGAAGCGGCAAGAGTGGACATGGAATCGTATCTCCGACTGTCACAGACATTACGACGACAGCGTAAGCGGATGCAAATGCAAGGCCCATAGTTCAGATGCCCCAAGCTGCGCACCGGACACTCGTGCCCGCTATCGCATACAATGTTAACTATCCCCGTCGTGGAGGCCTCGCCCTGTTCGCCGCGCTCGCTGACCGCCTGAATCACTCCACCGGCCCTCTTCTCGTTCGGCTTGCGGGACTGCCGTTGCACATCGCCGCCTATCTTTCCTTTGCCCCACAGAACGGCCTGCGCCACTACCTGAAGATGCAGTATGCCGACCAGACCTTCAAGGGGCTCTACCACTGGAACTGGTTCGACGCGGCGCTGCTGCTCCCCTACTTCGCGGTCATGATCGTCCTGGCGCATCTACGGCGTCCACCGCTATACGCTTTGCTACCTCTATTTCAAGTACCGCAAGAACTACGACCCCAATCCGCCATGGCCATTTTGAACGAATTGCCGCTGGTCACGGTGCAACTGCCCATCTTCAACGAGCAGTTCGTCATCGACCGGCTGATTGAGGCGGTCTGCGCCATGGAGTATCCGCGCGAAAAGCTCGAGATTCAGGTGCTCGACGACTCGACCGACGAGACCACCGAGGTGGCTGCCGGCAATCGTTGACCGCTATGCCGCACTGGGCCATCCCATCGTCTACATCCACCGCACCAATCGTTACGGCTACAAGGCCGGCGCGCTCGACGCCGGCCTCAAGGTGGCCAAAGGCGAGTTCGTGGCCATCTTCGACGCCGACTTTGTGCCCCCGCCCGACTGGCTGATGAAGGTGATTCACCACTTTGCCGAGCCGGAGATCGGCATGGTGCAGACCCGCTGGACGCACCTCAATCGCGACTACAGCATGCTGACCCAGATTGAGGCCATCCTGCTCGACGGCCACTTTGTGCTGGAGCACGGCGCGCGCGTCCGCTCCGGCGACTTCTTCAACTTCAACGGCACGGCCGGCATGTGGCGCATCAAGGCCATCGCCGACGGCGGCGGCTGGCAGCACGACACGCTCACCGAAGACACCGACCTGAGCTACCGCTCGCAGATGGCCGGCTGGAAGTTCAAATACCTGCCCGAGGTCGAGTGCCCCTCCGAGCTGCCCATCGAGATGACCGCCTTCAAGACCCAGCAGGCGCGCTGGGCCAAGGGGCTCATCCAGACCAGCATCAAGGTGCTGCCCATGATGTTCAAGGTCCAACGTGCCGCGGCGCATCAAGATCGAGGCCGTCTACCACCTCACCGCCAACATGAGCTACCCGCTCATGGTCATCATGTCGGCGCTGCTGATTCCGGCCATGATTGTGCGCTTCTACCAGGGCTGGTTCCAGATGCTGCTCATCGACTTTCCGCTGTTCACCGCGTCCACGTTCTCCATTGCCGTGTTCTACGTGATGAGCCAGCGCGAACTCTTTCCCAAGACCTGGATGAAGACCTTCCTCTACCTGCCTTTTCTTATGGCCCTTGGCATCGGCCTCACCGTGACCAACACCAAGGCGGTGATGGAGGCCCTCTTCGGCATCAAGAGCGCCTTTGTGCGCACGCCCAAGTACCGCGTGGCCAAGAAGGGCGAAAAGTCGCAGGCCGCCAAGTATCGCAAGCGCCTGATTCTCGCGCCCTGGATCGAGCTGGTCTTCGGCGGCTACTTCTTCGTGGCGATTCTCTACACCTTCTCCAACCACAACTACTTCACCGCGCCGTTCCTGATTCTGTTCGTCGTCGGCTACTGGTACACGGGCCTGATGAGCCTGCTGCAGGGCCGCTTCGAGCGCTGGCGCACCGGCGCACCAGCGCCCAACGACGAATCGAGCCCCAAGCCGTTCCCGGTCGGGGTGTAAGTTCTTTCTCTCGGTCACACACGTTTGCCCTCAATTTTTCAGTATCTGAAGATGGGGACAGCTCAATCTGTGTGCACTGGTCCCATTATCGGAATGGGACGACAATTCCAAAATCAAACTTCAGTTTCTCAATTTTCAAATCGTTGCGGCACTTGAGGACCGCACTGTAGTAGATACTGGTAACAGACACAAGCGCTTTCCCGCCATACACGCTTGGAATCAGGAGGTTCGCTTTAGCGGCTTCGTCGCAACCGCTGGAGTACCTGAATTCCATGCGGTGATGTGCGAGGAGCTATAGTGCTTTATCGGGCCGAATTACCCAGCGGTGGAAACAGTCTCTCAAAGCCACCAGCAGCCCGTCAGCCAACAAATCCCTCACCGGTCACGGAACGTCGCGCCGATCACTTCTTCGTCAACAATGTCCGTTTCCTCTCGATGGCGGCAGTGGTGGCGCTCCACTGCGTTGGCGTTCTTCCTCCCCTGTGCGGAATCGGCGGTTCAAGCCGATCGATTCACGCCCTGCTGCAACCCTTCAAGTTCGGCACCATCGGCTTCTTCCTGATCTCCGGATTTCTGATGGGAGAAGGTCTCTCCCGGAGCAGTTCAAGCGCCTACCTGACTCGTCGATTGAAGACGGTCTTCGCCCCCTGGTTGGTATGGGTTGCGATCTACGTCGGCCTCTTGCTCACCCACCGGGTCATGGTCGGCCGACTCAGCGTCAATTCGCTGCATGATTACAGGATGCTCGGCGAACTCTTGCAAAATGCCTTGTTTGATACTGCATATTGGTTTGTTCCCAATCTCATGCTTGCGATCGGCGTACTGCTGCTTTGCAGACGCTTTCTCTATGATTTGCGCCTCGGCTGCGCCCTACTCGGAGTGAGCCTGTTCTATGGCGCGAATGTCTATACACAATGGCTCCCCATCCAAAGCCACACTGAGGCCCTTCTCGGATTCGTTTTCTATTTATGGCTTGGTGCATGGGCGGCAAAAAACTTCGACGCCTTTCAAGCATGGAGTGCGTGCATTCCCGCAGTTGTTCTCATTGCAATGGCGGCTCTGACAGGGCTTGCGGCGTTTTGTGAAGGGGAATTGCTTTCAGGTAGCGCTGCATTGAATACATTGCGCATTACCACGCAGGTGTATTCCGTTCTCGTTGTGTTGGCGATTTTCAAAGCGCGCAAAGCGCTCTGGCCACGAGCGCTCAATGTGCGAACAAGCACATTCGGCATCTATTTGGCACATTCTGTCGTACTGGCCTTGCTGGTAAATCTGGCCAGGCCAATGCCTTTTCATGGCGCAGCCGGCAAAGCTTGGGGCGCGAACCAGGCATATGCGGTATTAATTCTTGCCAGCGCGTTCATCGCAACCTACGCCGGGGCACTCGCCATCACTCATTTTTTGCTTGGCCGGCCACATTTGTGCTGGATGGTGGGAGGATCGAGATTGCGAGGGTCGGTGAAGACGACCGTTGTGGAAGAAGTTCAGACTCCCGGGCGATCATTTGCTTTCTGGCCACTCTCGCTCATGACCCATCCCGCTTCGCATGCTGCCTTGCCGACTGATTCGGGGGGACATCGCAACTGATTGGGATCTCCCCTCGCCCTCCTCCGCTACAATAGAGTGAAGCGCCTGCCGTACCGGGGGACTCGAATCTCCGGCCTGCCAGGCGCGTCAAAGTATTATGCTAGGAAAATCTCTCCCGGAAGCCCTGACCTTCGACGACGTGTTGCTGGTGCCCGCTTACAGCGACGTCGTGCCCGCGCAAGTGAGTACGCAAACGCAACTTACCCGCGACATCACGCTGAATACACCCCTGATCTCCTCGGCCATGGACACGGTAACCGAGTCGCGAATGGCCATCGCCATGGCCCAGCAAGGGCGGCATCGGTATCGTGCATCGCAACTTGTCGATCGTCGATCAGGCTGGAGAGATCGACAAGGTCAAGCGCTCTGAAAGCGGCATGATCGTTGATCCGGTGACGATTGGCCCCAACCAGATGATCGGCGACGCCCTCGAAGTGATGCGGCGCTACAAGATTTCCGGCGTGCCGGTCACGCAAGGCAAGCGGCTTGTGGGCATCCTGACCAATCGTGATTTGCGCTTTGAGACTCGCACCGACGTCCCCGTTGGCGACGTGATGACCAAGGAAGACCTGATCACCGTCCCCGTTGGCACCACTCTTGAAGAGGCCGAGCTGATCCTGCACAAGCATCGTGTGGAGAAGTTGCTGGTCGTCAACGGCGACTACGAGTTAAAAGGCCTGATCACGGTCAAGGACATCCAGAAGAAGCTGAAATATCCCAGCGCCAGCAAGGACGAGAAAGGCCGTCTGCGCGTGGGCGGGGCCATCGGAGCCACTGGCGATTTCCTTGAGCGCGCTGCTGAACTGGTGCGCGCCCGCGCCGACGTGCTGGCCATCGATTCAGCGCACGGCCACTCCTCACGCGTGCTTGAGGCGGTGCCGCGAAGTGAAGAAGCGGTTTCCCCAGTGTCGGTGTACTGGCTGGCAATGTAGCCACCTACGAGGGCGCCATGGCCTTGATCGACGCGGGCGCTGACGCTGTCAAAGTTGGCATCGGACCCGGCTCCATTTGCACCACGCGCATGGTCACCGGCGCGGGCATGCCGCAGATCACCGCCATTGCCGAGGCGGCTCGTGCGGCGCAGGAGCGCGGCATTCCCGATCATCGCCGACGGCGGCATCAAGTACTCGGGCGAGATCACCAAGGCCATCGCCGCCGGAGCCAGTTCTGTGATGATCGGCTCGCTGTTTGCCGGCGTCGACGAGAGCCCCGGCGAAACCATTCTCTATCAGGGGCGCAGCTTCAAGAGTTATCGCGGCATGGGCTCGCTTACTGCCATGAGCCAGGGTTCGGGCGAGCGCTACTTTCAGAGCACCGAAGACCTTGCCAGCACCGAGATGGGCACTGAAGGCGTGGTGCAGCGCGAGCGCGCCAGCCAGAACCGCCTCGCGAAGTTCGTTCCTGAAGGCATCGAGGGCCGCGTGCCGTATCGCGGACCGCTTGAGTCGATGATTTACCAGCTCGTCGGAGGCCTGCGTTCCGGTATGGGCTACCTCGGGTGCCCCTCCATCGCGGATCTGCAGCAGAAGGCGCAGTTTGTGCGCATCTCCGGCGCCGGGCTGCGCGAAAGCCACGTGCACGATGTCATCATCACCCGCGAAGCGCCCAACTATCACGTCGAATAAGAATTAGTGTTTGGTATGCTGCTTTTCTTTGATCAATTTGCCAATGGTTCCGTGGTCCGGACTCTCAGCCTCCATTGGTTTCGCACTGTAACCGGTAGACGGGAATCGTTCGCATTCCCCGTTGCAGAAAGGCTGCATTGATTGAGTTTTTCGGACGATCGGCAGAAATTCACTTATTGGCTACGCGCCTGGCTGCCGGTAGTGATATGCGTCAGCGTAATCGCGATTGAGTCGACAAAATACTTCGGAGCTGAACGGACGAGTGGTCCGTTGCGCAGGCTCTACGAGTCGATTTTTGGCCCCGTCGCCAATGCCCGCTGGGATATGCTGCATCATTACATCCGGAAATCCGGCCATTTCCTGGGTTATGGAACCGTTGGGCTCGCTTGGCTGCGCGCATGGTGGATGACGCTCCCACGTTCGAGCTTCGTTTTGGACGCCTTTCTGGCGATCTTAAGCACGGCCCTTGTGGCAAGTGCCGATGAATTTCACCAGTCGTTTCTGCCCAATCGAACCGGAGTCCCTTCCGATGTGCTGCTGGACTGCTGCGGGGCCATTACCCTGCAACTATTGGTCTATCTGATGATTCGCTTTTTCAAGCCCAAGCGGCTCGCAAAAGCGGCGTAGGTCGGGACAGAAAAATCAGCGCTGAAAAATAGCCTTGCAGGGCCCGGGAGGTTCCTTGTCACCGACAACCCTCAGGAAAGCCCCCGAATCTAATTCATTAACGGAAGAGAAATCTTCCAAGAGGAGAGAGTAAATTCAATGACTGACAAGAGAATCGGCAACGAAACTCGCGAAGGTCAACGAGCATACTCGTTCAACTGCGATACGGAAAAGGTCAGGTGCACTCGGGCTGAGCTTGAGCGTACCGGCTAAATGCGCAACCGGAGTTGATTTGTCCCGAAAGAGCCGCTGCCCAAGTCAACGCGATGAGCGACGGCCTTGCACAGCGCTTGGAGTGGCAAAACGACGAAGGTTTCGCACTCATTCCGGTAGCGCCAGTTGGGCTGGTTGCCGAACCAGATCTTCAAAAATCGGAAAGCAAAGGGCGGAGTCTCGCAAGAGATTCCGCCCTTTTGCTTTGGATAAACGTTACTCTTGCGAAAAAAGACAGGCACGGGCGCCCGCCGCAGCGAACACCCGTGTCTGTTTACGATCTGAAAGCTGAAGTCGAAGGAGAGCCGCTTACGCGGCTTCTTCGCCGCCTTCTTCCTTCTTGCTTTCTTCCAGCTGCTTTTCGAGCTCGGCGCGCTTCTTGGCCTTCACGTCGTCGCGCTTCTGGCGCTTGACTTCGAGCTGCTTTCTCCGCGCCCAGCAGTTCGATGAACGCCGTTTCGGCGCCATCGCCCTTCTGGAAGCCGGTGCGGACGATGCGCAGATAGCCGCCCTGCCGATCGCCGTAGCGCGGAGCCACGGTCTCAAACAGCCGCGTGACAGCCTTGTCGGTCATCAGAAAGCTGAGCGCCTGACGGCGCGAGTGCAGATCGCCCTTCTTGCCCAGGGTGATCATCTTTTCGACGTGCGGACGGACAGCCTTGGCCTTGGCCACGGTCGTCTCCACGCGATCTTCCACGAGGACGGACGTGACCAGGTTGCGCAGCAGAGCGCGGCGATGGCTGGTGTTGCGTCCGAGCTTGAATCCTGCATTGCGATGGCGCATGGTGAAACTCTCTTTCGAATCAGTAGTCAGTGATCAGTGTTCAGTGATCGAGTTGCTTCTGAGTGACAACTGATCACTGTCCACTGACAACTGTCTTTAGAAGTTCTCCGTCTCGGTGGGCAACTGGAGATCGACCGAATCCAGCGGCTCATCTTCGTCGTCGAAGTGGCTATAGTTGGCAGCCAGTGCGGTGGCCGGCGGAATGCTCGTCGGTCCCGGAACCGCGTTGCCGCTCTCGTCGATCTTCATGCCCAGCGAAAGACCCATCTGCGCGAGGATTTCCTTGATCTCGTTCAGGCTCTTGCGGCCGAAGTTCTTGGTCTTCAGCATCTCGGCTTCGGTCTTCTGCACCAGTTCGCCGATGGACTGAATGTTGGCGTTCTTCAGGCAGTTGTAGCTGCGGACCGACAGTTCCAACTCTTCAACAGAGCGGTTCAGGTTGTCGTTGCGCAGCAGGACGCGGCCTTCTTCGCCCCGCGCTTCGGCTTCGATTTCTTCCTCGAAGTTGATGAAGATGTTCATGTGGTCCTTCAGCAGCTTGGCGGCCAGGCCGACCGCATCGGCGGGCAGCACAGCCCCATTGGTCCACACTTCCAGGGTGAGCTTGTCGTAGTCGGTGATCTGTCCCAGACGTGCCGCTTCGACAACGTAGTTCACGCGGCGCACAGGCGAGTGGACCGAGTCCACCGGAATGAAGCCCAAGCCCAGGTCGGCGTCAAAATTCTTGTCGGCGGAGATGTAGCCGCGCCCGCGCTTCAGGCGCATTTCCATGTCGAGCCGGCCGCCTTCAGAGACCGTGGCAATGTAGACGTTCTTGTCCAGAATCTCGACGTCGCCATCGGCTTCGATCATGCCGGAGGTGACAACGCCGGGCTGGTCGGCGCGCAGATACAGCGCCTTGGGGCCGTCGCCGGAAAGCTTGAACGGAACCTGCTTGAGGTTCAGGATGATGTCGGTGGCATCTTCGACGACTCCCGCGATCGACTGGAACTCGTGAAGCACGTCCTCGATGCGAATCGCGGTGACGGCGGCGCCTTCAATCGAACTGAGCAGCGTGCGGCGCAACGCGTTGCCGATGGTGGTGCCAAATCCGCGCTCAAAGGGCTGGGCGCTGAACTTGCCGAATGTGTCGGTAAGCGTCTCGGCATCCACTGCCAGCCGCTTCGGTTTTTGAAATCCTCTCCAAAGCATATCGGTTGTCTCTTTTCCCGCGCGGCATGTACGTCGCGATGCATTTTGCGGCGGCCGCGCAAGTTCTCCTTCGGTTGAAATTCGGACGGCATACCGCCCTCATAGTTATCAGTGTTCAGTTGTCAGTGATCAGTTAAGGCCGATACGGGCACTTACTGACCACTGCTCACTGACCACTGTTCACTGTTACTTCGAGTACAGTTCGACGATGAGCTGCTCGTTGATGGGCAGCGCAACGTCCTTGCGCTTGGGCAGCGAAAGTACGCGGCCCGAAAGATTTTCGAAGTTCACTTCAAGCCATGCCGGCATCGGGTTCGAGGCGGCATACTGCGCGGCCTGCTCCACGATGACCATCTTCTTGGCGGCCTCGCGCAATGCGATTTCGTCGCCCACATTCACCTGGTAGGAAGGAATGTTGACCTTGCGGCCGTTCACCTGAATGTGACCGTGACGCACGATCTGGCGAGCCTGGCGCCGCGAGATGGCAAAACCGAGCCGGTAGGCCACGTTGTCGAGGCGGCGCTCCAGCTGCTGAATCAGCAGTTCGCCGGTGACGCCCTGGGCGCGGTTGGCCTTCTCGTAGTACTCGCGGAACTGGCCTTCGAGCGTGAAGTAGATGCGCTTGGCCTTCTGCTTCTCGTGCAGCTGCAGGCCGTAGCCCACGATCTTGGCCTTGCGATCCTTGCCGTGCTTGCCGGGAGGAAAGTTGCGCTTCTCGATCGGGCAACGATCGGACAGGCACTTGGTGCCCTTCAAAAAGAGCTTGGTGCCTTCGCGACGGCAAAGGCGGCAGACTGCTCCGGTATAACGTGCCATTTCTTCTCCTGACTTCGGATGACGGCCGGTTTACGCGCAGTGCAGCTTTCAGCTATTAGCTCTCAGCCTTCAGCTCGTGCAATAAAGAGCAGATTCAGCCCTGGCTAACCGAACCTCGCTGCATGGGACGCTTCGTCCCGGCCCTGTTTCAGTTTTCAACTCTCGGCCTTCAGCTTTCAGTCCTTGCAGCTCCGTCGGGGAGCTGCTGGCGCAACCAGCAGCACAATGGAGCTGATGGCTGACAGCTGATAGCTAATCGCTGCTTCTCTACACTCTCCGCCGCTTCGGCGGACGGCAGCCGTTGTGCGGCACCGGCGTCACGTCGCGGATGGAGCGTACTTCGATGCCCGCCGCAGCCAGCGCGCGGATGGCCGACTCGCGGCCCGAACCCGGACCGGCGACGCGCACATCGACGGCGCGCAGGCCGTGATCGCGCGCCATGCTGGCCGCATTCGAGGCCGCCTGCTGCGCCGCGAACGGCGTGCCCTTGCGCGAACCGCGGAAGCCCAGCGAGCCCGAGCTCTTCCAGCTCAGCGTGTTGCCCACCTGGTCGGTGATGGTGACGATGGTGTTGTTGAACGAGGCCTGAATGTGCGCAATGCCAAACGGCACATTCTTGCGCTCGCGCTTCTTGAACTTCTTGTTCTTGCCCGCCTTGCCGGCTCCGGCTTTCTGCTCTGGTTTCGCCATTTAGGTCTTACCCGTCGCTTTCTTCTTGCCGGCAACTGTGCCCTTGCGCGGGCCCTTGCGGGTGCGGGCGTTGGTGTGGGTGCGCTGTCCGCGCACCGGCAGCGACCGCCGGTGACGGTTGCCGCGATAGCTCTGAATGTCGATCAGACGCTTGATGTGCATCGAGACGTCCTTGCGCAGGTCGCCCTCGACGTCGCCTTCGTCCTCGATCACCTGACGGATGCGGTTGACCTCGTCCTCGCCCAGATCCTGGATCTTCTTGAAGGCATCGACATTCGCCTTCTCCAGAATCTTCTTGGCGCGCGGATCGCCGATGCCGAAGATGTATGTGAGCGCGATCCGTGCCTGCTTGTTGCGGGGCAGATCGACGCCAGCAATACGTGCCATTCCGTATTCCTTTGCTGCTTCCGGTTGTGTGCCTCCGGCCTCAACCGGTTCGCACGGGTGTTGATCTCCGGGTCCCCGCGACGGTCTTCGTCGCGGAGTGCTTCCGGGGTTCATCGCAAGCCTTGACTCAAGCTAACTAGCCCCGGACCAGGGATCAGTTTTCAGCTGTCAGTGATCAGTTCGATCTCGTTCGCACTATGCGATCTTCTAACTAATCCCTGTCCACTGATCCCTGATCCCTTTGTGGAGCTTCCGCCTACTGCCAGGCTCAACTAGCCCTGGCGCTGCTTGTGCTTTGCGTTCTCGCAGATCACCCGCACCACCCCACGGCGGGTGATGACCTTGCACTTCACGCAAATCTTCTTTACCGATGCACGGACCTTCATTGTTACTGCCCTTCTCCGCGCATCCAAACTTGGCCGCGGTTTTGATTAGTTCCACATGGTCAGCCTGACTGAGCACTGTTCACCTGACCACTGTTCACTGTCTTACTTGTAGCGGTACACAATCCGTCCGCGATTCAGGTCGTAGGGACTCAGCTCCACCGCCACGCGGTCGCCGGGCAGAATGCGGATGAAGTTCTTGCGCATCCTGCCCGAAACATGGGTCAACACCTCGTGATTGTTCTCGAGCTTGACCTTGAACATGGCATTGGGCAGCGTCTCAATGACCACTGCCATTACCTCAATCGCGTCTTCCTTCGACAAACTCTCTCCCGCTTGTGCTTCCGCACCTTTATCTTTTGGACCGAGCGTTTACTCGGTCAGAATTCTTGCGCCGGTGTCGGTCACCGCCACCGTGTGCTCAAAATGAGCACTCATGCTTCCGTCCTCGGTCACCGCCGTCCAGCCGTCGTCCAGCACCCGCACATCCGGCTTGCCGGCGTTCACCATCGGCTCGATGGCGATCACCATGCCGGCGCGCAACTTCATCCCGCGGCCCGCTTCGCCAAAGTTCGGCACCTGCGGCTCTTCGTGCATGTGGACGCCGATTCCATGCCCCACAAAATCCCGCACCACCGAAAACCCCTCGGCCTCGACCACGTCCTGCACCGCGGCGCCAATATCGCCCAGCGTCGCCCCCGGCTTCACCGCCGCAATTCCCGCCTGCAGCGACGCTTCGGTCACCCGCAAGCAGTTGCGCCGTCTTCGGCGCAATCTTCTCGCCCACCGGAACGGTAATCGCCGCGTCGCCAAAGTAGCCGTCCACCACGGCGCCGCAATCCACCGAAACAATGTCGCCTTCTTTCAGGACCCGCTTCTTCGATGGAATGCCGTGCACCACCTCGCTGTTGACCGAGGTGCACAGCACGCAGGGATACCCGTGATAGCCCTTGAAAGCGGGCTTGGCGCCCAGTTCGGCGATGCGCGCTTCAGCCACCTTTTCAAGATCGAGAGTCGTCGCGCCCGGCTTCACGTGGCTCGCGCACCAGTTCCAGCACCTCGCGAACCACCTGGCCCGCGCGGCGCATCTTTTCGATCTCGTCCGACGACTTCAGTACCACCGCCACCCCGCTAATCCCCGCTTTCAGTGCGCCTACGCGCACAAATAACCGCCCGTCAGCCGCGCTACTTTGCGCAACCGCTCGACGGCAGCAACAATTCCAGCCGCAATTGCGGCAATCGGCCCGTCTCCATCCACTTCCGCAAAACGCCCCAGCGCCCGGTAGTGCTCGATCACGGGCGCAGTCTGTGCCTGCGTAAGCGCGCATGCGCTCCGTGAAGACCTTCTCCGTGTCGTCGGCTCGCTGGACCAGCGCTGCGCCTTCTACATCGCAGAAACCAGCCCGCTGGGGCGGATTTGAGTAGACGTTGTAGATGGTCTGGCAGACAGGACAGTTCCTGCGCCCCGTAATGCGGCGCAATAACTGATTATAGTCCACATGGATGCTGACGGCAACCACCGGGAGCGATTGCGATTGCGCCGCCAGACGGCCGTCCAGCCAGCTGGCCTGCGGCAGCGTCCGCGGGAACCCGTCCAGAATGTAGCCATTGGCCGTGTCCGGCTCCTGCAGCCGTGCCGCCACCATCTCGTTCACCAGCGAATCGGGAACCAGCTCCCCCGGTCCATGATCTCCTTGCGCCACCCTGCCCAGTGCGCGTTCCCTGGGCCACGTTGGCGCGCAGCAGGTCGCCGGTGGAGATCTGCGGAATGCCCCACAGTTTCACCAGCTTCCTTGGCCTGGGTTCCTTTGCCCGAGCCCGGCGCGCCCAACAAAAGAATCGGACCGGGGACGGTCATTGAAGCCGTACCCCGGTCCCTGTTCTACAGCACTTGCAGATGAAGACATTACCAGGTTTTCCTTCCGCGAATACGACCGGAACGAGGGGAAAAGCCGTCATAGTGACGCATGATCAGCTGCGATTCGATCTGGTTGATGGTGTCCATGGCCACACCCACCACGATCAGCAGTGAAGTGCCGCCAAAGTAGAAATTGACCCCCAAACCATGTGTTGCCCAGGTCGGCAGGCTCTCAAAGAACCTGCCGATCAGCCACACCTTGTCGAAACGGATGCCCGAAATCAGGAAGGTGGGCACCAGCGAAATGATAATCAGGTAGAGCGCTCCGACCAGCGTAATGCGGGTCAGGATGTCGTTGATGAAGTCCGAGGTGCGCTTGCCGGGGCGGATTCCGGGAATGAACGAGCCCGACTTGCGGAAGTTGTCGGCAATGTCGTCCGGCTTCATGACGATGGATACATAGAAGTAGGCAAAGAAGATAATGCCCAGCATGTAGAGGAATTCATACCACGGATAGCCGGGCTGCAGCGCCTGCATGATCGGCTGCAGGAAGCGGTTGTTCTGCACCCACTCCATCTGGCCAAACAGCAGCGGCGCCGACAGAATGGAGCTGGCAAAGATGACCGGCATCACGCCGCCGGAGTTCACCTTCAGCGGCAGATGGCTCGATTGGCCGCCCATCATGCGCCGGCCGACAATGCGCCGCGCGCTCTGGATGGGAATGCGCCGCTCGGACCGCTCGACAAAGACGATGAACGCCACCACTGCGATCATGCCCACCACCAGAACCGCGACCGCCAGAATGGTCAACGAACCCCAGGCATTGGTCTGGACCTTCTGAATCAGTTCGCCTACGCCGCGCGGCAGGCCCGCAACGATGCCGGCAAAGATCAGCAGGCTCATGCCGTTGCCGATGCCGCGATCGGTAATCTGCTCGCCCAGCCACATGATGAAGGCCGTGCCGGTGGTCAGCGTCAGCACCGTCATCAGGCTGAAGCCGATGCCGGGATTCAGCACCAGGCCCTGCCGTGGTCAGAATCGCGGCGATGCCGATCGACTGCAGCGCGCCCAGAATCACCGTCACATAGCGCGTCCACTGCGTGATCTTGCGCCGGCCCAGTTCGCCTTCCTTTTGAATGCGCGCCAGCGGCTCATAGACCACGGTCAGCAGCTGGAAGATGATCGACGCCGTGATGTAGGGCATGATGCCCAGGGCGAAGATCGTCATGCGGCGCAGGTTGCCGCCGCCGAACAGGTCCATCAGCCCCAGCGCCGACCCGCTCTGCTGGTTGAACAGCAGTTCCAGCTGGTGGGTGTTGACGCCCGGCGTGGGAATCCACGCGCCCAGCCGGTAGACGGCCAGAATGCCCAGGGTGAACAGCACCCGCTTGCGCAGGTCGGGAATCCGGAAGATATTGAGAAACTTCTCAAGCATGTCTGGGTTATCCGCTTCGGCGTTTTCCGCCAGTCGAACTCTTTACCACTCCATCTTAGAGCATTCTTGTTTTCTGAGAGCGTACAGAAACCTCAGAATGCCCTCTATGCGGGCCATCACACGTGTCGGCGGGGTGCCTCGAGGTCTCGGTCCGCCGTCGCGTCAGAGACCCTGGACAACTCGATTCCGCCTAAGCCGTCGCCGGAGCAGCCGGAGCGCCCAGCACTACAGCCTTGCCGCCGGCCTTCTCGATCTTCTCCACCGCCGACTTCGAAAACTTGTGGGCGTGAATGGTCATCGCCGACGTCAGTTCGCCCGAGCCGAGAATCTTGATCAACGCCTTCTTGCTCGAGGCCAGGCCCAGCTTCTTGTAGTCGTCCAGGCCGATCTCCGCCACTTCGAGCCCCTCGATGCGGTCGAGGTTGACGACCGTGTACTCGGTGCGGAAGATGTTGGTGAAGCCGCGCTTGGGCAGGCGGCGGTGCAGCGGCATCTGGCCGCCTTCAAAACCGCGCATCAGGCTGAAGCCGGAGCGCGAACCCTGGCCCTTGTGGCCGCGGGTCGAAGTCTTGCCCATGCCGGATCCCATGCCCCGGCCCACACGCTTGCGCCCGGTGTTGGCCTTCTTGGGCGCGCGCAAATTCGATAGATTCTTTGCCATGATTTCCTCGCTATAGCGCCGGACAGGATTGAGTCCCGCCGACTCGCGTTGTAAAGCAGCTACTAGCTGGTAGCTTTCAGCTTCCAGCCGTTCATGCTGGTCGACGCCTTATCCATCCGCGCGACGAGCTAGAGGCTAGTAGCTAGAGGCTGAAAGCTAGCTTTCCAGAATCCGCACCAGGTGCGGAACGGTCTTCACCATGCCGCGAATGGATTCGTTGTCCACGCGCTCGACGATCTGGTTGAGCCGCGTAAAGCCCAGACCCTTGACCACCACCTTGTGCTTGTACGGGCGTGGAGTTCTTCGAGCGGTAATACTGAATGCGAATCTTCTTGGTCTCGGCCATGATCTACATCTCCTCCACGGTCTTGCCGCGCATGGTGGCCACTTCGGCCCGGTCGCGCAACTGCACCAGCGCGTCGAAGGTCGCCTTGATCACGTTGTGCGGATTGGGCGAGCCCAGGCTCTTGGTCAGCACGTTCTGCACGCCGGCCGAGGTCATCACCGCGCGCACCGCGCCGCCGGCAATCACGCCCGTGCCTTCCGGAGCCGGCTTCAGCAGCACCTGGCCCGAGCCGAAGCGGCCCAGCACCTGGTGCGGAATCGTGGTCTCGGTCAGGTTGACGCGGACCAGGTTCTTCTTGGCCGATTCGATTCCCTTGCGAATCGCCTGGGGAACTTCCTTGGCCTTGCCCGAACCGTAGCCCACCACGCCCGAAGCGGCATCGCCCACCACCACCAGCGCGGCAAACGACATGTTCTTGCCGCCCTTGACCACCTTGGTCACGCGATTGATGGCCACCACCTGATCCTTCAGGTTGTACTGGTTGGCATCGAGTTTCTTCTTCAACATCGTCATTGCTCTCTCGTCTTCTTTCAGTGAACAGTGGTCAGTGGTCAGCTTGTCAGCCCTGCAGCTTCAGTTCCCGATCCGTTCGCTTCGTCAGTTTCAACTTCCGCTATCAGTCCGATCAGCACGAAAAACTGATCACTGATCACTGACAACTGATCACTGCTCTTAGAACTCCAGGCCCGCTTCGCGCGCCGCATCGGCCAGCGCCTTGATGCGCCCGTGATACAGAAAGCCGCCGCGATCGAAGACCACCTTCTTGATGCCCTTTGCCACCGCCGTCTCGGCCACCGCCTTGCCGATTTCCTTGGCCGCCGCCACGTTGCCGCCGGTCTTCAGCTTCAGGCCGAGCGTCGAGGCCGAAACCAGCGTCTCGCCCTTCTGGTCGTCGATCACCTGCGCATAGATGTGGTTCAGCGAGCGGTAGACATTCAGCCGCGGCCGCTCCGTCGGTGCCCGACAGCTTCTGCGCGGATGCGCGCGTGAATGCGCTGCCGAATTGCGTTTCTCTTGTTCTGCGTAATCATGGTCTTCTCTTTCCTATCAGCGGAGCCGCCCTGCGGCCCCGTTCGGTTAATTCAGTGTTCAGTGAACAGTGCTCAGTGATCAACCGCAATTCAGTTTGTACGAACCTGACCACTGATCACTGACAACTGTATTTACTTCGCTCCCGTCTTGCCGGCCTTCTTCTTCAGCTTCTCGTCGGAGTAGCGCACGCCCTTGTTCTTGTACGGATCCGGCTTGCGCAGCGAGCGCATGTCGGCCGCCACCTGGCCCACCTTCTGCCGGTCGATGCCGGTGACGGTCAGGTGCGTCTGCTTGGGATCGATCGCCACTTCAATGCCCGTGGGCAGCGGAAACTCGATGGGGTGCGAGTAGCCCAGCGTGAACACCACCGTGCCCTTGCCCTTCAACTCGGCGCGATAGCCGATGCCGACGATGTCCAGTTCCTGCGTCCAGCCCTTGGTCACGCCCTGCACGGCGTTGAACACCAGCGCGCGCGTCAGCCCGTGCACCGCGGCGTACTTGTCGTCCGTCGCGATTCGACGTGCAGTGTGCCGTCCTTGGTCTTCGAGCGAGATGCCCTCGGCAATCAGCGCCGAGACCTTGCCCTTGGGCCCTTCGACCAGAACGGTGTTGCCCTCAACCTTGTACTTCACGCCCGCCGGCAGCGGAATCGGTTTCTTTCCAATACGCGACATCGATTCAATCCTTCATTGGCTTGCGAGTCCCGAAAAGCAGTTGTCAGTGATCAGTTTTCAGTGATCAGCTTCAACGCCCATCGTTCCACTGCAGCCGGTGAGAACAGGCTCGACAGTTTCAGTTGTCAGTGATCAGTATTCTCGCCTGATCAGCTGCGACTCACGAGCCTCAGCATCGAACTGACCACTGATCACTGTCAACTGATCACTGTCCTTTACCACACTTCGCAGAGCAGTTCGCCGCCTACGCCTTCGCGGCGCGCCTGGCGGCCGGTCATCACGCCCTTGGGCGTGGTCATGATCGAGATGCCAAGGCCACCCTGCACGCGCTTGATCTCGTCGCGGCCGATGTAGACGCGGCAGCCGGGACGCGAGATGCGCGCCAGGTCGCGGATGGCCGCTTCCGTGCCGCCGTACTTCAGGTACACGCGCAGCATCAGCTTGCCTTCCTCTTCCTGGGTCTTGTAGTTCGAGATGTAGCCCTCTTCCTTGAGAATGCGGGCAATCTCGGTCTTCAGCTTCGAAGCCGGTACATCCAGCTTCTGATGACGCGCCCGGATCGCATTCCGGATCCGCGCCAGAAAATCTGCTACTGGGTCGGTCAGACTCATTCCTTCTCCTTCATTCCCCGTTCGCCCGCCGCCTTTTAGCGGGAACCAGCGGGAATGCTTACTACAGTGATCAGTGTTCAGTGCTCAGTGATCAGTAAGAACTCTTGCTCTTACCTCAGCGGCTCATTTCAGCACGAACAGAACTGACCACTGATCACTGTTCACTGACAACTGTCGTTCTTACCAGCTCGACTTGACGACGCCGGGAATCTCGCCCTTGAGCGCCAGCGCCCGGAAGCACAAACGGCAGACGCCGAACTTGCGCAGAAATCCGCGCGGCCGTCCGCAGAGCTGGCAGCGGTTGTGCTTGCGGCAGCTGAACTTCGGCTTCCGCGCGTCCTTCACTCTCTTTGCAGTGGTTGCCATAAATCCTCTTAACAGCAGCTATCTAGCTTCTAGCTATGAGCTACTCAGCTTGTTCCTTGCTCGAAGCGAGCTCATCGCATTGAACCTCCAACTTCGCTTTTGCCTCCGATGCTGGTTCTACCTCGTTAAAGCTGGAGGCTAGAAGCTAGCAGCTAGAAGCTGTTCTTACGCGCCCTGCCGGAACGGCATGCCGAAGTGCTTCAGCAGCGCCCGCGCCTGGTTGTCGTCCTTCGCCGTGGTCACGATGGTGATGTTCATGCCCTTCAGCTTCTCCACCTTGGAGTAGTCGATCTCCGGGAAGATCAGCTGATCGCGCAGGCCGAGCGTGTAGTTGCCGCGCCCGTCAAAACTCTTCGTCGACACGCCGCGAAAATCGCGCACCCGCGGCAGCGCCGTCGAAATCAGCCGGTCGAGAAACTCGTAGGCCTTGTCGTTGCGCAGCGTCACCATGGCGCCAATCGACATGCCGGCGCGCACCTTGAAGGCCGCAATCGACTTCTTGGCCTTGGTGGTCACCGGCTTCTGCCCGGCAATCGCGGCCAGATCGGCCACCAGCGGGTCGAGCAGCTTGGTGTTCTGCGTCGCCTCGCCCAGACCCATGTTGATCACGATCTTGTCGAGCCGCGGCACCGCCATCGAGTTCTCGAGGCCCAGCTCCTTCTGCAGAGCCTGCTTGATCTCTTTGTGGTACTTCTCTTTCAACCTTGCTGCCATTTCTCTTTGCTCTCTTTCTTCCGGCTCTCGGAGTGGATCGCCACAGCGACCCGTTTACCGTTGCGGAAGGTTACTCAAAACAGCTGCTAGCTTCTCGCTGCTAGCCTCCAGCTCATCTCGCTCCTGCCCGCCCGTCGTTTCCAGCACGAAGCTAGAAGCTAGTAGCTAGTGGCTAGAAGCTGCCTTCTTACTTCTTCGTCGGCAGCTCCTGCCCGCACTTCTTGCAGATCCGCATCCGTGTCGTCGCCTTCGATCTTGAAGCCCACGCGCGCCGCGCCGCAGTTGGGGCAAACCAGCGCCACGTTCGAAACGTTGATCGGCGACTCCTGCTCGGCGATGCCGCCCTTGGTGCGCTGCCCCGTCTTGCTCGAAACCGTCTTCTTGACCACGCGCACGTGCTCCACCAGCACCGTGCCCTTGTCGGGGAAGACGCGCAGCACGCGGCCCGTCTTGCCGCGGTCGGCGCCCGTGAGCACCTTGACCGTATCGTTGCGATGAATATTCAAACTCGGCATCTCTTCTCCAAAAAACAGCTACTAGCCGCTAGCTTCTAGCTCTTAGCTTTTCACTCCCAGCTTTCAACTTCTTCAACCCCGCCTGCCTCGTCGACAAACCAGCTAGAAGCTCGGAGCTAGAGGCTAGAAGCTGCTTTACACCACTTCCGGGGCCAGCGAAACAATCTTCAAAAACTTCTTCTCGCGCAGCTCGCGGGCCACCGGCCCGAAGACGCGCGTGCCCACCGGCTCATGCGCATCGTCAATCACCACCGCCGCGTTCTCGTCGAAGCGGATATAGGTGCCGTCGCGCCGCCGATACTCCTTGCGGGTGCGGACGATGACCGCCTTCACCACTTTGCCCTTCTTGACCGTGCCGTCCGGCGAAGCTTCCTTCACCGCCGCGGTCACAATGTCGCCCAGACCGGCCTTCTTGCCCAGTCCGCCGCCCAGCGGCAGAATCACCTGCAGCTTGCGCGCGCCGGAGTTGTCGGCCACCGCGAGCATGGTTCTCATTTGCACTGCCATGGTTCTTCTCCTTAACTCGCTCGCCTTAGCTGGCAGCCTGGATTTCGGTCTTCACTGCCGCGTCTTCAATCTGGCCCAGCGACGAACGCCGCACAATCTCTTCCAGCGCCCACCGCTTCAGCTTGCTCAGCGGCCGGGTCTCGCGAATGCGCACCACATCGCCCATGCGCGCCGAGCTCTGCTCGTCGTGCGCATAAAACTTCTTGGTGGTGCGCACGATCTTCTTGTACTTGGCATGCGCCTTGCGCATCTCGACCTCGACCACGATGGTCTTCTGCATCTTGGTCGAAACCACGTTGCCAACCTTCTCATTGCGCCGGCGCCGTCGCCGGCGCCTGTCCTGCTTCTGTCGTCGCCGTCATTAACGGGCTCCCTTTCCGGCATTTTCCGCCGCGACATCCTTCGCCGCGCCGCGGATGCCCGAGCTCGCGCTCGCGGGCCACGGTCTTGATCTGCGCGATCTCCTTGCGCAGCTGGCGGAGCTTCTTCACTCCGTCGTTCTGCCCCAGCGAGACCTGAAAGCGAAGCCGGAAAAGCTGCTCGGCGGTCGTCTTCTCCTGGTGCAGCAGCTCTTCGTCGCTCAAATTGCGAATCTTTTCGAGTTCCATCTTCTTAGCTCCTAGCTTCTAGCTGCTAGCTTCTAGCCTCACCCTGCTCGTCCATAACCCTTCGTTTCAACACGAAGAGCTGGAAGCTTGAGGCTGGCAGCTAAAAGCTGCATTTCTACTTCTTGGCCGCGGCCACAACCTTTTCGGCGCCCGGCCGCATCACGAACTTGGTCTTCAGCGGCAGCTTGTTCGACGCCAGGCGCATGGCTTCCTGCGCCATCTCCGGCGTCCACGCCTTCCATCTCGAACAGGATCTTGCCCGGCCGCACCACCGCCACCCAGTGATCCAGCGCGCCCTTGCCCGATCCCATTCGGACTTCGGCCGGCTTCTTGGTAATCGGCTTGTCCGGAAACAGCCGCAGCCAGATCTTGCCGCCGCGCTTGATGAACCGCGTCATGGCGATACGGCTGGCCTCGATCTGCCGGTCGGTAATGTAACCGCACTCCATGCACCTTCAACCCGTACTCGCCGAACGACAGCGAAGAACCGCGCCACGCCTTGCCGCGCCGCTTGCCCTTCTGCTGCTTGCGAAACTTCACCTTCTTTGGCATCAACATAACGAAAACCTCGAAAACCAGGGTCAGCGAATAGTGACAGTGGTCAGCTAGTTCCAGCTCACCAGCTTCATCACTCACGACTGAATCCGGCAACCGACCTCTCAAGCTCACAGCCGAAGCTGATCACTGATCACTGAACGCTGATCAGCTGCCTTTAAAACACCGACGTTCCCACCGCGGGAGCCTGGCGGCGCTTCTGCTCGTAGATGTCGCCGCGATAGATCCACGTCTTCACGCCGATCACGCCATACGTGGTGTGCGCTTCGGTGAATCCGTAGTCGATATCGGCGCGCAGCGTGTGCAGCGGCAAACGGCCCTGCAGATACCACTCCGAGCGCGCGATTTCGTTGCCGTTCAACCGGCCCGAAACGCGCACCTTGATTCCCTTGCAGCCGAAGCGCAGCGCCGAATCAACGCTCTTGCGCATCGCCCGGCGGAAGCTGACGCGCTTCTCGAGCTGCAGCGCGATGTTCTCCGACACCAGCTGCGCATCCAGCTCCGGCTTGTTCACCTCGATGATGTCGATGAACACGTCGCGGCTGGTGCGCTTGCCGAGCTCCGTCTTGAGCTTCTCGATCTCCGCGCCCTTGCGGCCGATCACGATGCCCGGACGCGCGGTGCGGATCAGGAAGCGCAGCTTGTTGCCCGGCCGCTCGATCTCGACCGAGCTCACGCCGGCGGCCTTCAGCTTCTCGCGCAGCTCCGCCTTGAGCTTCACGTCCTCGACCAGGAGCTTGTCGTAGTCGCGCTCTGAGAACCAGCGCGAACGCCACGGCTTGTTCACTCCCAGCCGGAATCCGTAAGGATGGACTTTCTGTCCCATATGCTTCCTCTCAAAATCCTCTAGGCCTTCTTGCTGGCCTTCTTCTTGATGGCTTGCAACCGCCTTCTTCGCCGCGGCCTTCTTCGCCGCCGCCTTCTTGCGCTGCCGTCTTCGCCTTGGCCGGCTTGGCCGCCGCCGGCTCTTCAACCTTGGTCACCAGGCCCGCGGCTCGCCGCGCGCTCGGCCACCGACAGGATGATGTGCGTCAGCCTGCGCTGATAGCGGTAGGCGCGTCCCATCGGCGCCGGGCGGATGCGCTTCATGCGCGGACCGTCGTTGGCCAGGGCCTGCTTGACGTAGAGGTTGTCCACGTCCAGATCGATGCCCTGCTCGCCGGCCACGATACTTGGCGTTGTCCACCGCCGAGATCAGCAGCTTGTGAATCACCGGAGCGATGCGCTTCTTGGTGAAGGCCGCCGTCGTCCAGCGCCTCCTGCACCCCCCGGCCCTTGATCAGGTCCAGCACCAGCCGCGCCTTCTGCGGCGACACGCGCTGAAACCTTGCCTCGGCCCGGTATTCCTTTGTCTCGACTGCCATTCGTCTGTCCTCAAATTCAGCTACTAGCTTCTAGCCGCTAGCTTCAGCTCGTCCCGTTTCCCGCAGCTCTAGCTCCTGCCACTGTCACCTAGTCGCCTAGTCAGCTGAAAGCTGCAAGCTGCTGTCGCTACCGCGGCTTGGCGCCGGCTTCGGCGGCCTTGCGCTGCCGCCGGTGTGCCCCTTGAAGGTGCGCGTCGGCGCAAACTCGCCCAGCTTGTGGCCCACCATGTTCTCGGTCACGTACACCGGAACAAACTTCTTGCCGTTGTGCACCGCGATGGTGTGGCCCACAAACTCGGGAAAGATCGTCGAGCGCCGCGACCAGGTCTTCACCACCTTCTTGTCGTTGGCCTGGTTCAGCACCTCGATCTTCACCGTGAGGTGCGCATCCACAAACGGACCCTTCTTTGTCGAACGTGCCATAAAACTCAGCTCCTAGCTCTCTAGCTCTCAGCCTTCAGCTTTTTCTTGCTCAAGCTAACTGCTCGGCTATTGCCTCAATCTTTGTTCAGCCGCGTTTAGCTAGAAGCTGAAAGCTGATAGCTAAAGGCTGCTCTTCTACTTCGCCCGGCGGCTGACGATGAATGCGTCGGTCCGCTTGTTGTTGCGTGTCTTGTAGCCGCGTGTCGGCTGGCCCCACGGGGTCACCGGATGACGGCCGCCCGAGGTCTTGCCTTCGCCGCCGCCGTGCGGGTGGTCGACCGGGTTCATCGTGACGCCGCGGTTGGTGGGGCGAATGCCCTTCCAGCGGTTGCGTCCCGCCTTGCCGATCGATACGTTCTCGTGATCCGTGTTGCCCACCTGGCCGATCGTCGCCATGCACTCGGCCAGCACCTTGCGCGTCTCGCCGGAAGGCAGCTTGAGCAGCGCGTAGTCGCCTTCTTTGGCCACCAGCTGCGCCTGCGCGCCGGCCGAACGCGCCATCTGCGCGCCCTTGCCCGGCCGCAGCTCGATCGCATGCACCGTGGTGCCGGCAGGAATGTTCTTGAGCGGCAGCGCGTTGCCGACCAGGATGTCGGCCTCGGGACCGGAGGTCACCGTCGCGCCCACCTTCAGGCCCACCGGCTGCAGGATGTAGCGCTTCTCGCCGTCCGCGTAGTGCACCAGCGCGATGCGCGCCGAGCGGTTGGGATCGTACTCGATCGTCGCCACCTTGCCCGGCACGCCGTACTTCTCGCGCTTGAAGTCGATCAGGCGCAGCTTCTGCTTGTGCCCGCCGCCGTGGTGGCGGATGGTCAGGTCGCCCGAGTTGCGGCGTCCGCCGGTGCGCTTGCGCACCGTCAGCAGCGGCTTGTGCGGCTTATCCGTCGTCAGGTCGTCGTTGACCAGCGAGGTCTGAAAGCGCAGCGTCGGCGTTATCGGTCTGTATGTCTTGATTGCCATCGTCTTTGTCCTTGAGAGCCTGCGCTCAAGCTCTCAGCTGCCAGCTCATCCCCGTTTCTCCAACAACTTCCGTTACTTGCTTCCGAGCTCTCGATAATCCTTCTTGCCGGCCTTTACGGAGCTCAAGCTGAGAGCTGACAGCTAGACAGCTGTCTTTACAGGTTGCTCACGTACTCCGGCAGCTTCTCGCCGGCCTTCAGCCGCACGTACGCCTTTTTCCAGTCCGGCCGGAAGCCGGCAAACTTGCCGCGGCGGCGTTCCTTGCCCACCACGTTGGCGGTGCGCACCGCGGCGACCTTCACCTTGAAGAGCGCCTCGACGGCCTGCTTCACTTCGGTCTTGGAGGCCTCGGGCGCCACGTCGAACACCAGCGTCCCCTCGGTCTCCTTCACGCCCAAGCCCTTTTCGGTAATCAGCGGGCGGCGAATCACGGTATAAAGTGTCGGCATTATGCAGCCTCCGTGTGCGCTGCGCTCTGGCCGCCGCAGTGCTTGCGCTTCGACGCATTCTTCTCCAGCATCTCGGTCAACTGCTCGATGGCGGCCTTCGAGAAGATGGCCCGCTCATAGCGCAGCAGATCGTAAGGATGCACCTCGTTGTTGAGCACCAGCTCCACGCCCTTCGAGATTGCGCGCGCCCAGCAGCAGCGCCTGGGTCAGCGTCTTGCCGTTCTCGACCAGCAGCGCCGTGCGCGTCACGTCCAGCTTGTCGAGCGCGGCGCGATAGAGCTTGGTCTTGGCTTCCTTGATCTCCAGCGAGTCGACCACCGTCAGCTTGCCGTCGGCCAGCTTCGAAGCCAGCGCCGAGCGCAGCGCGCCCAGCAGCTTCTTGCGCGGAAACGCGTAGTCGTAGCTGCGCGGCTGCGGTCCGTGCACCGTGTAGCCGTGACGCCACAGAGGCGAACGCACCGAGCCGATACGCGCCCGGCCCGTGCCCTTCTGCTTCCACAGCTTCTTGCCGGAACCGGCGACCTCGGTGCGGCTCTTGGTCTTGTGCGTGCCCTGGCGCAGCGAGGCGCGATAGTGCTTCACCGCCTCCCACAGCAGAGCCTCGTTCACCTGGTCGGCCCAAACAGCGCATCGGCCAGCTCGAGCGAGCCCACCTTGTCCCCGTTCAGATTCACTACATCTACGTTTGCCATCGTCTTCTTCTTCCGCCGGTCTCTTCCCCGGCTCTCAATCTTTTCGCGCTCAGTCGAAATGCTGCTGCCCCATCCTAGCCGCAGTCTTCGTCTTTGCGGCTAGGGTGGGAGCGATGCCGCACCCAGCCGCAGGTCGGCTATTTCCTCTTGCCGCCGGCCTTCTTCGAAGCCTTCAGCGGATCGACCGTGCCCGATCCGGCAAAACCACGGCGCTCGCGCGGCGGAGTCTTGGCCTTCGAAATCAGCACATAGCCTTCACGCGATCCGGGCACCGCGCCCTCGACCATCAGCAGGTTCTCTTCGAGATCGATGCCGCGAATGCGCAGATTGCGCACCGTCACCTGCTCCGCGCCCATGTGCCCCGGCATACGCTGCCCGGGAAACACGCGCGACGGAAAGCTGGATGCGCCGATCGAACCCTGCACCTGGAACATGTGTCCGTGCGACTTGGGACCGCCGCCGAAACCGTGACGGCGCACAACGCCGGCAAATCCGCGGCCCTTCGAGGTGCCAATCACGTCCACAAACTTCGCGTCGCGAGAAGATGTCCACCAGCACGCGATCGCCGGCCTTGGTCGTCACCTCGCCCTCGGCAGTCGGCCTCAATCGCCACTTCCTTGATGACCTTCACCGGCGGCGCTTCGGTCTTGGCGAAGTGGCCCGCCTGCGGCTTGGTCACGTTCTTGGCCTTGACGAACTCGACCAGCCCAATCTGCGCGGCGTCGTAGCCATCGCTTGGCCAGCGTCTTCAACTGCGTAATCACGCAGGGGCCGGCCTGCAGCACCGTAATCGGGTGCACATCGCCCTTTTCGTCGAAGACCTGCGTCATGCCGATCTTTTTTCCCAGAATCCCTGTAACTGCCATCTCTTCCTCACCTCATCATGCGAGCTTGAACTCATCGCACTGCCGGGGTCCTTCCGGACCTTTCGATCTGCTTCGCGTCGTCGCAACTTCTCAATTCTGTGCGACCGCCGACCTCTTGCGCCGCAAGGCGCAGTCTGCCCGCACCGCAGGTGCCTACTTCTCGAACGCCTTGATCTCGACATCGACGCCGGCCGGCAGATCGAGCTTCATCAGCGCGTCCACCGTCTGCTGCGTCGGTTCGAGAATGTCGATCAGCCGCTTGTGCGTGCGAATCTCGAACGCCTCGCGCGACTTCTTGTCCACGTGCGGCGAACGCAGCACGCAGTACTTGTTCTTGATCGTCGGCAAGGGAATCGGACCGGCCACCGTTGCTCCGGTGCGCTTGGCCGTTTCCACAATCTCGCCGGTCGAGGTGTCCAGCACGCGATAGTCGTATGCCTTCAACCGAATTCGAATTCTCTGTCCTACCATGACTCTTCGCTTCTTCCAGTGTTCAGTGAACAGTGCTCAGTTGTCAGTGTGTCAGTCTCAGCGCGATCGCTTGCACCGTCTGTGCCCTGATCCCTGATCCACTGTCCACTGATTCCACTGTCTACTTCGTAATTTCCGACATCGTGCCCGCGCCGACCGTGCGTGCCGCCTTCGCGGATCGCGAACCGCAAGCCCTTTTCCAGGGCCACCGGCGTGATCAGCTCGACCGCCAGCTGCACGTTGTCGCCCGGCATCACCATCTCCGCGCCCTCGGGCAGCTCCGCCACGCCCGTCACGTCCGTCGTGCGGAAGTAGAACTGCGGCCGGTAGCCCTTGAAGAACGGCGTATGACGGCCGCCTTCTTCCTTGCTCAGCACGTAAACCTCGCCCTTGAAGTTGGTGTGCGGCGTGATCGATGCCGGCTTGGCCAGCACCATGCCGCGCTCCACGTCTTCCTTGGGAATGCCGCGCAGCAGAAGTGCCGGCGTTGTCGCCCGCCAGGCCTTCGTCCAGCTGCTTCTTGAACATTTCAACGCCCGTCACAACCGTCTTGCGCGTCTCGCGGAAGCCGACGATCTCCGACTCCTCGCCCACCTTCACCTTGCCGCGCTCGATACGGCCCGTCACCACCGTGCCGCGTCCGGAGATCGAGAAGATATCTTCGATCGGCATCAGGAAGGGCAGGTCGATCGCGCGCGTGCCGGCTGCGGAACGTACTTGTCCACCGCATCCATCAGCTCGTCGATCTTGGCTTCCCACTTCGGCTTCGCCGTTCAGCGCGCCCAGCGCCGAGCCGCGAATCACCGGCACGTCGTCGCCCGGGAACTGGTACTTCGACAAGCAGCTCGCGCACTTCCATCTCGACCAGGTCGGTCAGCTCTTCGTCTTCGACCGCGTCGCACTTGTTCAGGAACACCACGATGCAGGGCACGCCCACCTGGCGGGCCAGCAGCACGTGCTCCTTGGTCTGCGGCATCGGACCGTCGGTCGCCGCGACCACCAGAATCGCCCCGTCCATCTGCGCCGCGCCGGTGATCATGTTCTTGATGTAGTCGGCGTGGCCCGGGCAGTCGACGTGCGCGTAGTGACGGTTGGCCGTCTCGTACTCCACGTGCGCCGTCGCGATCGTGATGCCGCGCTCCCGCTCTTCCGGCGCGTTGTCGATCGAATCGAACGAACGGAACGTGTTCTTCGGGTTGTGCTTCTGCAATACCTTGGTGATCGCCGCCGTCAGCGTCGTCTTGCCGTGATCGATGTGCCCGATCGTCCCCACGTTCACGTGCGGCTTCGAACGATCAAATTTTTCCTTCGCCATAAAAGTCCCGAATCCCTTTCGTAGCTCGTACTGCCCGTTTCAACCAGGGGCGCCGGCCATCCGGCTCCAGCCCCAAAACCTGTCAGTGTTCAGCTGTCAGTGATCAGTCTTCGTGCTCGTCACGGCTCATCACTTCACCGCCGCAACCAGGCTAACCCTGTTCACTGTCCACTGACCACTGCCTTCTACTTCCCCTGCGCCCGGCCGATAATCTCATCGGCGATCATGCGCGGCGCCTCTTCATAGCGCGCAAACTGCATCGAGTACGACGCCCGGCCCTGCGTGGACGAGCGAATGTCGTTCACGTAGCCGAACATTTCCTTCAGCGGCACAATCGCCTTGATCACCTGCGATCCGGCCACATGCTCCATGCCTTCGATGCGTCCGCGGCGCGAGTTGATGTCGCCGATGATCGTGCCCATGTGCTCCTCGGGAACCGTGACTTCAACCGCCATCACCGGCTCCAGCAGCACCGGCGACGCCTTGCGCGCCGCTTCCTTGAACGCAATCGAGCCGGCAAACTTGAAGGCCATTTCGTTCGAGTCCACTTCGTGATAGCTGCCGTCGAAGAGCGTCACCTTCACATCCACCAGCGGATAGCCGGCCAGGATGCCCAGCTCGATCGCGCCCTGCACACCCTGATCGATGGGCTTGATGTATTCCTTGGGCACCGAGCCGCCCTTGATGTCGTTGATGAACTCGTAGCCCGCGCCCGGCTCGTTGGGCTCGATGCGCAGCTTGCAATGGCCGTAGTTGCCCGAGCCGCCGGTCTGGCGAATGTACTTGCCCTCAGCCTCGGCCGATCTTGCGGATGGTCTCGCGGAAGGCCACCTTGGGCTCGCCCACATTGGCTTCGACCTTGTGCTCGCGCTTCATGCGGTCGACCAGAATTTCGAGGTGCAGCTCGCCCATGCCGCTGATGATCGTCTGGCCCGAATCTTCGTCGGTGCGCACCTTGAAGGTCGGATCTTCATCGGCCAGCCGCGACAGAGCAATGCCCATCTTTTCCTGGTCGGCCTTGGTCTTGGGCTCGATGGCCACCGAGATCACCGTCTCCGGGAAGGTGATCGCGCCCAGCGCAATGGGATGCTGCGGCGCGCACAGCGTGTCGCCGGTCTTCAGTTCCTTCAGGCCCACGCAGGCGCAGATGTCGCCGGCCAGAATCTCGGTGACGTCCTCGCGCTTGTTGGCGTGCATCTTCACCAGGCGGCCAATGCGCTCGGTCTTGCCGGTGCGCGGATTCAGCACCGTGTCGCCGGTCTTGAGCGAGCCCGAGTAGACGCGGATGAAGCACAGCTTGCCGAACGGATCGTTGATCAGCTTGAAGGCCAGCGCCGAGAGCGGCTCGTTGTCGTCGGCCTTGCGGACCACGATCTTGCCGCGATGATGCGGGATCGATGCCTTCGACCGGAGGCTTGTCGAGCGGGCTGGGCAGATAATCGACCACCGCGTCGAGCAGCGTCTGCACGCCCTTGTTCTTGAAGGCGCTTCCGCAGATGACCGGGAAGACCTTCAGATCGATGGTGGCCTGGCGAATGCCGGCCTTCAGCTCGGCGATGGTCGGCGTCTCGCCTTCGAGGAACTTTTCCAGCAGCACATCGTCGGTCTCGGCGATCACTTCGATCAGCTGCAGCCGGAAGGCTTCGGCCTTCTTCAGCAGATCGGCGGGAATCTCTTCGATCGAAAACTCGGCGCCCATGGTCTCGTCGTGCCACAGAATGGCCTTCATCTCGATCAGATCGATGACGCCCTTGAAGTCGGCTTCCGCGCCGATGGGAATCTGCAGCGCCACGGGCCGCGCGCCCAGCCGCTTGCGGATGGTCTCGAGAACGTGCTCGAAGTCCGCGCCGTTCTTGTCCATCTTGTTCACGAAGCAGATGCGCGGAACCTTGTACTTGTCGCCCTGCCGCCACACGGTCTCGGTCTGCGGCTGCACGCCGGAGACGGAGTCGAACAACGCCACCGCGCCGTCGAGCACGCGCAGCGAGCGCTCCACCTCGGCGGTAAAGTCCACGTGGCCGGGCGTGTCGATGATGTTGATGCGGACGTCTTTCCAGGTGCAGGTGGTCGCGGCCGACGTAATCGTGATGCCGCGCTCCTGCTCCTGCTCCATGTAGTCCATGGTCGCCGTGCCTTCATGCACTTCGCCGATGCGGTGCGTGATGCCCGTATAAAACAGGATGCGCTCTGTCGCTGTCGTCTTTCCGGCGTCGATGTGCGCCATGATTCCGATGTTCCGGCAACGATTCAGAGGTATGGTGCGAGCCACGGTCATTTTCCTTGCGGGCTTCAGCCCGCGGTTGATTCTAGCTGATCTGTCAGTGATCAGCTTCCGGATGCCTCAGGTCTCGATCTTAGACTCGAGATCCCTAGTCCACTGATCCACAACTGTATCTACCAGCGGTAGTGCGCAAAGGCCTTGTTGGCCTCGGCCATGCGGTGCACGTCTTCCTTCTTCTTCATCGCCGCGCCGCGCCCGTTGGCCGCATCCAGCAGCTCGTTGCGACAGCTTGTCGGTCATGCCCTTTTCGCCGCGGTTGCGGCCGTAGGTGATCAGCCAGCGAATGGCCAGCGAGGTGCGCCGATCGGGATTGACTTCGATCGGCACCTGGTAGTTGGCGCCGCCCACGCGGCGGGTCTTCACTTCAAGCAGCGGCTTGCAGTTCTCGACCGCCTTCTTGAAGAGCTTGAGCGCGTCGTCGCCGCCGCCCTTCTCTTCGAGGTTCTTCATCGCCTGGTAGAAGATGCCCTGGGCGGTCGACTTCTTGCCGCCCCACATCATCGAGTTCACAAACTTGGTGACCAGCGTCGACCCGTAGACCGGATCCGGCGCCACTTCCCGCTTCGCAATGTGCCCTTTTCTCGGCATAATTCCTCAAAACATCAGCTCTCAGCCGCTCAGCTGCTCAGTTTCTCCGCTCGCCTAGCTCAGGTCCGTCGCCGATCACTGACAACTGACCACTGACAACTGCTCGTTACTTCTTGCCTGCCGCCGCGCCGCCCTTGGCGCGCTTGGCTCCGTACTTCGACCGGCTCTGCTTGCGGTTGGCCACGCCCACCGAATCCAGCGTGCCGCGCACCACGTGATAGCGCACGCCGGGCAGATCCTTCACACGGCCGCCGCGGATGAGCACAATCGAGTGCTCCTGCAGGTTGTGGCCGATGCCGGGAATATAGGTCGTGACCTCAATCCCGTTGGTCAGCCGCACGCGCGCCACCTTGCGCAGCGCCGAGTTCGGCTTCTTGGGCGTCTGCGTGTACACGCGGGTGCAAACACCGCGCCGCTGCGGCGAGGCCTGCAGTGCCGGCGACGCCGTCTTGTAACGCGGGGCCGTGCGCCCCTTGCGAACCAGCTGATTAAATGTAGGCAAACTGAAACTCCTTACCCCAAAACCCGTCAAACTCATCAGCCGCGCGCAGACCCTTCGGGCCGCTCTGCGCCTGCGGAGTCGCCGGCATACACTGCCGGCGCACAGGCGCACAGAAGCCCTTCGTTGCTGCTTCGCGTCTGCCTTCGTTCCAATCTCAGACGAGAACCAGGACGGTGGCCGGGCGTTCTCGCACTAATCGCGGAAAAGCCAACTCCGTTTCGCGGTTCCGGCCCGCATAGCCCTCCAAGGTGGAGAAACGCGCGGGCACCGATGCGATGTGCCCCTGCCCTCCGCAAGATGAGAGCGAATCCGGGGACCTGTCCGGCCGGCTCAACTGCGCCTGGCCTCGGGTTTCAGCCCATGGCTTTTACATCCAGCCGGGCTACCCTTGCGCTTCCGCCGTTAAGACACACGCACGGAGGCGTTCTTGCAGAACCTTCTTACAATAACAAGAAACCGGGATGGGGTCAACGAAATCAACCCCATCCCCTGTATTTTTCAGCAGCTATTGGATCGAATGCAGCTTCCAGGTGTTGTCGGCCAACTCAAAGATCGGCATGCCGCTTGGTGGTCAGCTGGTTGCCCGGATTATGCGCGATCTCCTGCAGCGCGTCAGGCACGCCCGTAAGGTCAACTGCCTCAGTGAATTGGGCACCCTTGGCGGTGGTCACGCCGGGCAGAGCCTTCATCCTGAATGTCCCGCGATATTCCGCGCTTTGAGATGATTGGCCGCGACCGTGACGACCTTGTAGGTATAACCCGTGTCGTTCAGGCTGTCTGGACGCCACTGCATCACGTCCCCGCCACCCGGCAGTTTCACCACCTTCTTGCCATCCGGTGTCAGCGTGAAGTCGGCCCAGAATTTATTGGGATAGATCGTTGTCCTCGTCCAGATACTTCGCCGAAATGCCTTGCCGCATCCCGAGGTCGTTGACAAAGATGTTCAGCGCCCACCGCCGGAGCATGGTCATAATTGGCCTGAATCAATGCCAGCGCCTGGCTCTGGGTCAAATCCGGCACTGACTTGCAGCCGGCCAGAAACATCCCCACCCCTAAAATCGCAACCACACCCAAGGTATTCATTTTCAGCATGCTTCTCACTTTTCCTCCTGCACCGTTTGAAATGACCTGATTCTCGTCGACCGCAATTTTTCTCCTACTTTCTCCTGCTGTCAATGGAGTTGCAAGTGACAGGGAGCACAACTAAACGATTTATTCATAACAAATTGACTCGGCGCCGGCGTCGAACCTTCCCGAAGGTCTACTTTTCTGCGATTCGCGAAAGCAAAAGCGCCAAAAAGCCCTTCTCGTCCGACTGGAGGCAAACCTCGGCATTCGGCGTTCCCGCGACCGGCTGGGTGAAGCCCTTGTCATCCACTTCAATCCGAAACGGCTTCGCTGGACAAAGATCAGGACGAAAAGCATACGTCACGGCCACCGGATCAAAAAGCGTCGGCAATCTCCATTGCTTGGCACCGGTCCACTGGTGGTAAAGCAATGTCAACTGATCGGTCAGCGGCGAACCATGGGAATAGATTTCCCCCTGCTCCGGTATCTGCAGGTGGATCTGGGTCGAGTCCAGCGGCATCATGAAGATCGGCACCCCGGCTGCAAACAGCGCTTTGGCTCCGGCCGGGTCGCGATCGATGTTCCACTCGGGTTCGGCGGGGCGGCGCTCCCCATTCGGTCCGTCGTATCCCCTTTGAACGCTCCCGCCCATCATCACCACTCTTTTGAGCTTGCGAAAGGTGGCCGGATCGCGCGCGATGGCAGCCTGCTCGTTGAACAGCGGCCCAATCGCGATCAGGGTGATCTGCCCCGGATGCCGGCGAATCTCGTCCAGCAGAAACGCCACCCCGTCCGCATGCTTCTTGTCCGGCGCCCGGCGCGCATAGGCGGCCTGGGTCATCACGTTGTCGGTCTGCGGTATGTCACGCCGGCTTCGACGGGAATGTCGCTGCCGACCGACCGCGGCCAGATACCGGTCGACCAGCCGCGCGCGCAGTTCCGTGTTGCCGAAAGCCGTGGTCACGCCCAGAATCTTCAGTTCCGGACTGCGCAGCGCCAGCGCCACCGCAAACGCGTCGTCAATATCGTCGCCAATATCGGTGTCGATAATCACCAGTTGCGGTTCCGCGGCGGACGCTTCTGCAGCCCTTGCCGATCCGACCCGCACAACCGAGCCAACAGCACACACTCCCGCCACAATCAGCAACGCACCCAGCGCTGAAAAAATACGCCGACTTTTCATGCTGAATACTCTAACCGTCGCGGCCTCAAAAAGGCATTGAAGTTCGGCGCGGTCTGCTTCGCGAGCGAACCCTGACGTCTAACCGGTGAGGTGAATCGAAAGCGAATTCAGAAATCAAACGCCCAAACCGCAGGTCCTTTCGGCAGGCTCAGCGCAGGTTTTCGACTCCGCCGAAAGATGCCGCGCACAGCCGAAGAACAACCGCAGATCCTTCGACTAGTCCGCCGCGGCGGACTCGCTCAGGATGACAGGGCATTTTCCATTCGAACTTTTGGAAAAGTACCCTAGAACCGGTTTCATAAATGGCTTTGTAAAAGGGCACGACTTAGTCGGGCCGCAAACGTCGCGTAAATCGCCGGGCTTTAGCCCCTGAGGGAAGCTCCCTCGCTCGTCGAGCAACATTTATGCAACCAGTTCCAGGTTAGACGGCGTTCTTCTCCCACCGCTTGGGGCGGCGGTTCTGCTGCAGAATCTTCTTGCGCAAGCGCAGCGACTTCGGCGTCACTTCGACCATCTCGTCCTCGGCGATAAATTCAATCGCCTGTTCCAGGTTCAGCGCCTTCACCGGCACCAGGCGGATGGCCTCATCGGCGCTGGAGGCGCGCATGTTGGTCATCTTTTTTTCGCGCACCACATTCACGTCGAGGTCGTTGTCGCGCGAGTGCTCGCCGACAATCATGCCCTCATACACTTCAACGCCCGCGCCGACAAACAGAATGCCGCGCTCCTGCAGACCGTTCAGCGAATACGTCGTCGTCAGCCCCTGCCGGTCGGCGATCAGCGCGCCGGTGGGCCGCTGCGGAATCTCGCCCTGGTAGGGAATGTAGCCGTCAAACAGCGCATTCATCACAATCGTCCCGCGCGTCTCCGTCAGCATTTCGCTGCGCAGCCCGATCAGTCCGCGGCTGGGCACGCGAAACTCCAGGCGCACGCGTCCCGAGCCGTGATTGTGCATCTTGGTCATCTCGCCCTTGCGCGGCCCCAGCTTCTCAATCACCACGCCGGTATAGGCTTCGGGCACGTCGATGGTCAGGTGCTCCACCGGCTCCATGCGCGTGCCTTCCACCATCTTGGTCACGATCTCCGGACGCCCCGCCATCAGCTCGTAGCCTTCGCGGCGCATCATTTCAATCAGAATCGCAAGTTGCAATTCGCCGCGTCCCAGCACCTTGAAGCTGTCCGGCGAGCCGGTGTCTTCCACGCGAATGCTCACGTTGGTCAGCAGCTCTTTTTCCAGCCGCTCGCGCAGGTTGCGGCTGGTTACGTACTGGCCTTCGCGCCCCGCAAATGGCGAATTGTTCACGCTGAACTGAATCGCGATGGTCGGCTCGTCAATGATGATGAGCGGCAGCGGCGACGGATTCTCGACGCTGGTGATGGTCTCGCCGATGGTGATGCCCTCCACGCCGGCCACGGCCACAATGTCGCCCATCGTGGTCTCGGTCGTCTCGGTGCGCTTGAGCCCCGAGAACGTAAACAGCTTGGTGATGCGCGTCTTCATCAGCGAGCCGTCGCGCTTTGAAATGGTGACGTCGTCGCCCGCGTGCAGCGTTCCCTGAAAGACGCGGCAAATCGCGATGCGGCCGAAGTAATCGGAGTAGTCGAGATTGGTGACCAGAATCTGCAGCGTGCCTTCGGCATCGCCGGTGGCCGCGGGAATGGTGGAGACGATGGTCTCAAAAAGCGGCTGCAGGTCCGTGCCCGGCTTGGCCAAATCGAGCGTCGCCGTGCCCGCCTTGGCCACCGCGTAGAGCACCGGGAAATCCAGTTGCGACTCGTCCGCGTCGAGATCGATGAACAGGTCGTAGATCTCGTCCAGCACTTCCTGCGGACGCGCGTCCGGCCGGTCAATCTTGTTGATCACCACGATCGGCAGCAGCTTGGCTTCAAGCGCCTTGGCCAGCACGTAACGCGTCTGCGGCAGCGGCCCTTCGGCCGCATCCACCAGCAGCATCACGCCATCCACCATCTTCAGCGCGCGCTCCACTTCGCCGCCAAAGTCGGCGTGGCCCGGCGTATCGACAATGTTGATCTTGCCGCCGGCAAAGTTGATGGCCGTGTTCTTGGCCAGGATGGTGATGCCGCGCTCCCGCTCCAGTTCGTTCGAGTCCATCACTCGCTCTGCCACCTGCTCATTGGCGCGGAATGTGCCCGACTGCCGCAGCATGGCGTCTACAAGGGTGGTCTTGCCGTGGTCAACATGGGCGATGATGGCGATATTGCGTATCGTCTGGCTCACAGGGGCTGCTTTTCCTCTTCTAGGGTTCGGCCGCTCAGGACCGTCAGGGTTGGGAGATGAATATGCTATGAATCACCGCACACTGCGGCAGCTCCCATTCTATCAGCAGGGCGAATTGCGGCCCCGAGCCGGCCTCGCCTCTGCCTTCAATGAATGCCGATCCCTGCAAAAAACCAACGTTGGCCGAACGGCCACGATTTGCCTGTTCCCAACAGTTGCAGATGTTTTTCAGAGCTGGCGATGAGCCGTCGGAGTGTTACTTGAAAAGTAACTGCCGAGTAGGCGGTTGCCGAGGCGGTGATACGCCCGGAACTACCAGCCTGCATGCCTGCATCGTAAGATTGATTGAAATAAGCGCGTACACACTGGAACTTGGCAAGTATGAGCGATGTGTTCCATTACTGGCCGCTCCACTGGTCGTGCGTACCGTCCCAAAATCTAGGATATTCTGAAGGGCGCCAGGAGTGCTCCTAGGGTGCGCCCATTTCGGGGCGGAGGCAAGGACAGGGTAATGACGGAGACTGGCACGTCCTGCGTTCTGGTTATAGGCATCGACCCACATGCGGCGATTCACCTCGGAATCGATGTGGACGCAGTCGTGGGCGCACTCGCACGCGGGCAAGCACGATTCGATGCCGCTGGCGTGCCGTCCGAATTGTGTTTGGTCGGCCTCGATCCGGTTCGTGCCTTCGATCAGATCGCAGAAAAACTGAGCGCGCGGGAGTACGCCTGCGTAGTGATCGGCGGTGGCATTCGAAAGCCGGAGCCGATGCTTCGAATTCTTCGAAACTGTGATCAACCTCGTTCGAAGACATGCGCCAAACGCGGCCATCGCGTTCAACACGAACCCGGAGAACAGCCTCGACGCGGCGCGGCGCTGGCGCGATTCCGAGTTCGATTGAGAGACATCGAGGATTTCTTAGGTACTCCTGTCATTGCCACCCGACAGAGCGATTTTGGATGTGTGGTGGGCCAACCGGACATAACGCAGTTTTTCGAAAGAGTTGGTTTGGCGGGCATATGCTCATCGATGCGGACAGCCCGGCCAGCAGCACGGTCTCCGCATCCCTTCTTTGAGCTCCGAGCAGACCCTTTCGACATGCTGCCGCCGTGTCTCCTCTTTCTTGACTGAGATGGTCCAGCAGATCCACTCATTCCGTGCGAGCGGTGTTATGTCTTCCCAGGCAGCCAGTGCATTCGCGTCAGACGCGAGCGCCTTTCGGAGATCAGACGGAAGGTCATGTACGACTCCTCCGGAAATTCGAACAGTTGTCATAGATTTTCCCGTAGGCTAAAGGATCAAGCATATGACCCGAGAGTACAACTCGGATTCCGAGACAATGGTGGGCAACCCCGACGTTACAGGTTGAGCAACACGTCCCGCAATCGGTTCGACCTGCGCCCAATCCAGTCTCTTCCGCTGTGCTATCCAGTAACCTGCATCAAATGGAACATGCACCCGTCGGTCCACCATGACTCTAGTGGACGTCGCTCGCTGATCACTGAGCCGATGCGAATTCGCATTGCCGCTGGCTGGTTCTCCATGGGATCCGGGGCCGGTCAGACTGTGGAAAGCCCTATTCATCGCGTCTGGCTAGATTCCTTTGCGATGGCAGCAACCCAAGTCACCGTTCAGGAGTATGGGCGGTTTCTTGACGCCACCGGGAGCGTGCCGCCCCCAAACTGGAGCGATCCCAACTTCTCTCATCCCCAGCAACCTGTGGTGGCGGTTTCGTGGTTTGACGCTGTGGCATATTGCACGTGGCTTTCGTCAGTGACTAGCTCGCACTATCGGCTTCCTACAGAAGCCGAGTGGGAGCGGGCTGCGCGAGGCGGTGCGGAACAGATGTTATTTCCCTGGGGCAATGATCCGCCGGTATCACGTCCCTGCTACGACAGTCGTTGGAAGACTGGCCCTGAGCCGGTCGGGCAATCACAGCCGAATGCCTACGGCCTATTCGACATTTGCGAGAACGTGCACGAGTGGTGCAGCGATTGGTACGGAGCCAACTACTATGCCATATCACCTGATCGAAATCCGCAAGGGCCGGAAGAAGGCCAGAGAAAAGCTTCGCGCGGAGGTTCCTGGCGACACCAAATCAAGATTTCACGATGCTCGGCACGTTCCAGCATCCCGCCGGAATTCAGTTACGCTGATTATGGCTTTCGGGTCGTTTGCGACGGCACTCGCTGAAACATAGTCCCACCCTTCCTCAACTCGTCTTGCACCAAAATTGTCAGTGTGGGTGGTCGACCAACGCCCGCCGATGACGTTTGATGGTTTTACCTGAAGGAACAATTCCGGACCGGCAGGTGTCCAATTCAAGATGGGCCTTGAACGCTTTCGCACCTTGCCCCCTCGCAGAATGATCCGATGGATCCATTTGGCTCCTCTGCTGGCGTGCTTGCTCCTATGCTATACAGCACAGGCCATACAATGTGCCGACGATAACTATCGCAAGACCGCGCAGGGCTGGTTTTTCGAGCGCAGGAGTGTCGAAGGTGCTGACCTTGCAACGTTTCAGGTCATAACCGGTCCAGACCCATACCTCGGATTGATTCCATGCGTTCACGATTCCGGGTTTGCCGCCGACAAATTGCACGTGTACTGGCATGGGAGCGCCATTTCGGGCGCCGATCCCGAGACATTTTCCTATCTCCAGTTTGACTACTCGCGCGATGCAGCCCATGCGTATTACCGCGCGACGGTGTTGAGCGGCGCCGATGCTCGAACATTCACGTACATCGACCGGGCCTACTTCAAGGACGCGGCTCACGTCTATCTGCGTGGAGCGACGATAGAGGATGCCGATCCTGCGGCCTTCTCGATACTCAGTTCAAGCTGGTTTGGAGAAGACAGCCTGGCGCGTGACACCAGACACGTGTTTTTCGGCGCCACCGTTGTTTCAGAAGCGAATCCCAAAGACGTGGTTGATTCGGGCGATCAATACTGGATTAGTAATCGAACCGTCTTCTTTAAAGAAAAGGCGCTCTCACTAGCGGACGCTGCTTCGTTTCATATTGCTCCAAAAGGTGAAGAAGCATTCTGGGCTGAGGATAAAGCTCACTACTTTGTTCGCAGTCATACCCTGGAAAAAGCACAATGCAGACAGGTCGGGCCAGCGATTCTGGCGTGCAGGAGTGACGTCTGGGGCTTCGGTTATAGATACTCCAAGCTTGACTCAGGATCGCTGCATTACCTGGGAGGGTTCCCGCCGAAATATTGCCTCTACGAAGGATTGCTGACCTACCAGGACAAACACGGTGTTTATTTCATTGATGGCAATCGGATGGTCGAGAGGTTTCTCCATTCGCGGCAATACCCGAGCATTGAACACCTCGACAAAGCAAATGCAAATCGCCTATGCCATCTCGGGGGAACGACAGACGTATGGCCAGATGGATGGTTTGACCGCCCTTTGCCAGAATGATCTTGAAAGCCATGACATACAGTTGCTGCGTTCTTTTCCGCATGATGTGCCCGGTTGGTGGCCTACTCTTCCCTAACCCGGTCAGGGAGGAGTAGGCGATTATTCGGAAGCATGGCCACGTGGTACTCGCCTCGACACTTCCGGGCGCAGGGAAATTGCTATTCTGGATTTCGCCATGTGCACCATGATGAATCGCAGGGCGTTAATCGGACTCGCAGCCTTTGCTGTGTTGGCCAGCGCAATGGGTGGGCAGGATACCCCAATTGCATCCGTCGTCTCAGGAAGTGAGGCCGCGGCCAAGATCACCTTTGAGTTTGAGGGCGTTTCGAGAACATACTATTCCTTCATACCCGAAGATGAAGGCCCTCTGCCCATTGTCGTTCTGTTGCATGGCTCAGGGAGAGATGGAAAAGTGATGGTCGATGCCTGGAGGGACCTGGCATCGAAAGAGCGTTTCATTATCGCCGCGCCGAACTCCTACGATCCCGCGGGTTGGGCCTTCAAAACAGACTCGCCCCGCTTCTTTCATGCTGTGGTTGAGCAGGTCAAGGCGAAACACGCGGTCGATGCAAGTCGAATCTACTTGTTTGGCCATTCGGCCGGAGCCCTCCACGCCCTGGTCCTAGGTATCGTCGATTCGCGGTTTTATGCGGCCGTCGCGGTTCACGCGGGTGCATTGCCGCCCGGATACGAAAAACTCCTATTTGCCCAGGCCGACCGTCGAACGCCCATTGCAATCTGGGTCGGAAGCAATGACCCGCTTTTTTCCGTAGACGTCGTGAAAGCGACGAAGCGGCAATTCGAGCAAAATGGGTTTCAAGTTGAGCTCTCAATCATTCCAAACCACGACCATAACTACTATGCGATTGCAGATCGAGTAAACAGTAGTGCTTGGGATTTCTTAAAGAAGGCGCAATTGAAGGAGTCAGTCGTCACGGCACCTCGTCAAGCGGAGTCGCCCTAACTTACTGCGACCTTATCCGCCTGAAGGAAATGAAAGCGTAAGGTTGGCCCGGCTGTAGCATACGAAACTACAAGCCGGCCCCAGTCGATCCCTTTTACCGCCGCGACGCGTCAAGCGATATATATGAACCAAGCTGACACTCTGCATAAGAGCATTCTCCCGAAAGAGTTTACTTCCAATTCCGGGAGTGTGGTGGCCGATCCGGACATTATCCCGATTTTCGAGTTCTGTCCGGATTGGTGATCCACTCGGAGCAGCGCCTGAACTTCAGAATCGTCCACCATGCCGACTTATCGAGAGTTGGGAATGGCACCGTCCCGTTGCTTTGTGTCCGCATAAACATCGCGCACTGCGCCTACAATCGTATCGGGGCGTTCATCTGGAATCGCGTGGGTGCTATCGGAGACGACAAGCCACTTACCCCGTGTGGAGAGATGTTGCGCCAACTGAATTTGACCATTCACCCAATTCTTGCGCAGGTCTACCCAGTCCTGCGACGTTAGCGGCAGCCCCCACATGCCTTTGCCTGCGATGAGGACTCTCAGCGGTTTGTCGCCCAGCGTCGGTACGTCTGCCAGCTCGGCCTGACTGTCGCCACTCAAAAGGTTCTCTACTTCGCTCGTGGCTGCCCGAATGAATTTTGGCTGTATGGCTTCGTACGACCATTCCTGGTCGTAAGTTGGCTCACCCGCGCCTTCAATGTCCTTTCTCGCAAGATATCTGCTAATTCCAAAGAAATACAGTGCGGAGGCGAACCTTCGACTTCGTTGACGGCGCCTGAGATCAGCCTCAGATAGTGCCTTGATGCTTGCTGGTAACTTCAGCTTGTCGGGACCGCCCTCCGCCAGAACCATTCCGGCCACTTCGTTCGGGTACAGTTTGTTGTACAGAAGAACGCTGCCTTTACCGAATGAATGCCCCACAAGTATGTACGGTGGTTTTTCTCCCGCATTTTGCAGAAGCGTGTGCAATTCAAGAACGATTTGTGAGAGTTTTCGAGGCATCGGTCCGGGATCACTCCAGCCATATCCGGCGCGATCATATGAGCAGACACGTGTAAAACTCGCTATCCCTGGCTGGACGAGGTGCCATCCCTCCGCGGGCACTTCGACTCCGGATTCTAGGACGACGGTGGGGCTTCCTTTGCCAGTGCAATCGATATTGAGCTTGTAACCGCCAACGTCAACTAGCTTTCCTTCCTCGTGGAATCGCCGCGCATCTTCTCTAGCTTTGACGGCTTGATATGAAATTCCGGAAATGACGAGGAGCAGAGCGATTCCTGCCGCCAGCGAAGCGATCCAACGAAGTGGTCGAAGAGGTTTTGCTGCGTTCGTTTGAGTTGGGTGCGAAGGTTGTCTCTCCATGGCGCCCCCTCAGGAAAGCCCGGCGATTGCACCGTATGATTCGAGAGCATCCGGGCCTGGTTGCTGTGCCGGGACTATATGCTGCGGCGTCCCGGATTGAAGCTAGATGGCTACACAAAGAAACGCCAAGGTCGAGGATTGAAGTCGTGTCTGGATGGTGGGCTACTCGGCATAACGGAAGTGTAACGTCCGGCTAGCGGTGACACACCCCGAACACCCTTCATAGAAGTGCGAGCGAGGCAGGCGAAGCGGGCAGACTGCGTCGCCACTGTCCAAGGTACTTGGCAACATCGTGGTTTGCCGAGGGCCCTGGCTTGGATAATAGAAGGCGCGAACCTCTTTCAATTCTCCACCGACAACAAGACACAGATCGATAACATGATCCACGCCATTAATCGTCTCCATGTCGAAAACGGTCGCAACATAATCGCCATCGACTATGTGCTGCTTTATTTCTATACCCTTGACGAACGGAAAGATGCTAGTGAGGAAGCCGACTATCGTCTCACGGCCCGCCAGCTTAGGCATCAGTGGCCCCTCAAAGGTTATGTCTGGTGCGAACGGCACGGACGATAGGTCTTTGCGGGCGAGGCCCTTCAAATAGCTTTCTACCACCGCTATGTTTTCTGATTGAGACATCGGCTCACCCTAACCCAGTCTTGCCCTTGTATTCGTTAATCGACTGCCCTCGGAGATCTCGATTCTCGTTACGGCCCGTGTGGTAGCCAACCCAAAGATTACTCTTCTGATAACAGTTCGGCTGCCTGTTGCGCAAGCTTTCCCACTACTCCAAGTCCGGAATATCCTCGCGTGGAATCAGAAGCCGGATGGATCGTCCCTGCCCGGGAATCCGCTCGATGAATCCGTTGGCTTCCAGTGTGAAGACCATCTGGTGCACGGAAGGTGGGCTCACCCGAAAGTATCTCTGCATGTCGGCCTCGGCCGGAGGACTGTTATTGATCTTGTTGTAGTAGTAAATGAACGCGAGATACTGCCCCTGTTTGTGCGTGAAGGGTTTTGTAGGCACTAAGGAAGTGTAACCGCTCCGAATTCCGCCGAAGAATGAATCGTTGGGGACAACCGCCCGGATGAGCCCACGTTCCATCTTCGAATGTCACGAACAAGCCAAGGGCCGCCACCACTAAACGCAATTTGCCTGTAAATTCAGCAAACCCTGATCATCAACAAATGCACCGAAATAGGCTCATTGACGGGTAGGCGGTGACTCGACCGCAACTAGACCCACGGTACACCGAATACCCAAGACAATCCAACTAGGAGCTAGCTATTGAGCTGAATCGGAGTCGGGTGTTAGATCGACTCGAGTGAGGCGTAGATAATAAACCACTGCAATCTTACCCGGGCCGAGCGGGAGCGTTGTGAATGCAATTACACCGCCGGATTTGATTACGAATGGAGTTAGATTGCCCGGAAGAGCAACCACTCGGAAACTCTTGTCGCGGGTCCACGCAGTTTCGGGTGCTTCGTCGGTATCAGTGAGGGCGCTAAATGTGCATCTGATCCCATCTGTGCCTGGGATTGGTTCGACGAGCAGGTCATACGCGAAGACCACATTTAACTGATTGTATTGGAAGTAGTAATGGAAAGTATGGGCAGGGTTTTTCTTGTCTACCCACGAATTGATATTCCAGCCTCGGATTTCATCGAAATCGGGTGACGACGGAGGGTTCGACATTGAAAGGTCGATCACGACGCCGTTTGCCTTGTTGCTCTCGTGCGACCATCCCTCGACAAACGCCGTCGATGGGACTGCAGAGATGGGCCTGTAAAAAGGTTTGTCTGCGTAGCTCTGACCGCTCTTCGGCGTTAGCCAGAAATGGGCTCCGCGGTCGGAATAGGGCGAACAAAACAGCCCCTTCGGTTCATCCTCGACGCGAATGTGGCCCCCGTTTGCCTCGACGTATAGTCCGCCCCTGAGGGAAATGATCAAATGATCTGAGGCGTTAGTGCCGCGCATCTGCAATGAGAGAGTAGGCCAAGGCGCTACGCCACAAGTCGCAACTACTGGCTAGTTGGGCAAGAGCCCATACACGTCGAGTTCGCCGTTAACTGAGGTGCTGTTGTCCGCCCCACCTTTATTGTTGCCTCTGGTGCCGACATACACTTTTCCGTTGGCCACCGTCGGAACGGTGAATTTCACCGCATTGCCGCCGGTGTTTCCGGTGCCCTGAGTGCTGTTCCAGTATTCAGCGCTTAAGTTCGAGGCGTTGTAGGCATGCAGAATGGCTGGGCCGCAGCCAGGCGATTGCGTCGTGCAGTAGTTGCTATTGTCAAGGGCCCAAACGATGCCGTTGCTGTTGTCGGGCATAGAAGAAATGGAGGGCGTTGTACCAGGCCATTTGAACGTCGTCGATGTGGCGTGGGCGGCGGGAGTCAACTTTGCGGTGCTGGAACTGAGCGAGAATGCCTGAAGGGACTCGCTGGCGGGCGTCAGAAAGAGAGTGGAGTTCCAGAAGGCGCCAGTCGAATAGATCCCATTCGGAAATTTCAATTCCTGCCAGGCGTTGGAGTCGCCGTATCCTCCCATCTTCATCGGGTCGCGATTGAGCACATAGAGTGTTCCATCTTTCCCGCCACCTACAACAAGGTGCGTGGGATTGCTGCCGTTGGCGGGAAGGTCGGCTAACACTGCAGCTCCTCCGGCGCCGAAATCCACATCATTCATGGAGTCCGACGCCTGATCGGAAGGCGTAAAGTACTGTTCGACGTTGAGGCTGCCGGTGAGTTGCAAGAAGGAATCGCCATAGTCGTTTTTGGGAGCGGACGTATTTGTGGCGTCGAATACCCCGTTGGCCGTTATGACATACAGGTTTCCGGAAGTGTCGGCAGAGGGTCCGCCTCCACTCATCCAAATTCCGCCATATCCGTGATTTGGATTAACATTGAATACATACGCTTGGGTAAGGTTGCTTTGCGTAGAACTTCCGGCGTTGTAGCCGATGATCCAGCCGTAGTAAGGTGGCGTGTCCTCATGCGAAGCCCAGGAAATATAGACGACTCCGTTGACTAGAGCCAAACCAGGTCGCTGATTCTCCTGTCGGGGAACGAACGTCGTCACCATGCTGCCATCGCCAGTGCCTGGATAAGTGGCTGCAATGTCTACCGGTCCGGAGAACTTCTCATTGCCCGTAAACACATCGACTGCGTGAAGTCGCTGGAAGAAGGTCGGGCCTGAGGTGACGTAAGACTTCGAAACGACGTAGAGAGTATTGGTCGACGGATCGATGACCGGGGTGCCCGTCACGCCAACCTCCGGTGTTATGTCTCCACTGCCGGAGCCAACCAGGTAGCCTGTTCCTGATGAAGGCACAGAGGCTTCGCCCGAAGTGCCGCCATGCGTAGAGTCCAGCAAGTTGGCGTGCCACAGCGGAGTGCAAGGAGTGCTGTTGTTGTCGGCATCGAAGGCATAAAGACTGTCGTTTTGAGTAGCAACAAAAACGACGTTCCGATTGACCCCACCGATGCTGAGATTTGGAACCCAGAGCGGCTGCGCATAAATGGCTTCATCGACAGTGCAGGAGAACAGCTTGCCGAACGTTGAAGGAGTCACGTTGGCGCTCGAAAGCAAGTACTCTTGTGTGTTTGCTCCATCGCGCGCGAGATCATTGTGGTATGTCGTGACGCCGGCAAGATCGGTGACTGCCACCGAGACGGTTGCAAAGACACTACTCTCGGTAGCGCTCGTTGCGGTAATTGCGTAGATCCCACCTGCGCTGGGAGCCGTGTATGTTACCGGAACTCCGGTAAGGCTGGTGCTGGCGGAAAACGTTCCGCACGTTGAGCCGCTGCATTCCGATCCGCTGGCCGACCAGTTCACACCTGCAGAGTCAGTGGTCGTTGGAGTCACAGACAGAGTTTGTTTGATGGCGAGACCAGTCTGCGTCGGAGAGACTGAGACAGTAATGCTGCCGGACAAAGAGATGGTCAGGCTGAGCGTGACGGATTTGGTCTGTGCCGGAGTTTCTGAGTCGGTGACCTTGAAGGTGAGTGATGTTGCCGAAGCCGTTGCCGTCGGCGTGCCGTTGATCGCGCCGGTCGATGCGTTCAACGACAGGCCAGAGGGAAGCGTGCCCGAGGTTAACGACCAGGTATAGGGAGTTGTGCCGCCGGTGGCAGCCAGCGTAGTGCTGTAGGCCGTCCCCACTGTGCCGTTGGGTAGCGATGTCGTGGTGATGGCCAACGGGCCTGGGGAGCCTGTGGCGCTGGTGAGCGTCATATACAGTGAGTAGCATTTGTTGTATGCATCGGGAGTGTTGGCTGGGAAGGCGCTCGGCAACGAAACCCCCGACAGCAGAGCGTTTGTCCAGGTACTGACGGAGTTGGTTCCCGAACAGTTCCCGGTTACCAAGCCTTGTTCAATCTGGTTGCTTCCAGTGACATATCCGATCCAATAGGTTGTGTTCGCGCTCAAAGTCGGACAACCGGTTAAATTAATCGAATTCCAGCCCGACGACGGCGTGATAGTGCCGGTCGAGGCCGAGCAGAGAAGCAAACTTGGGCTCCCCGAGGAATTGCCATAGACACCGAGGTCGAAGCTGGTTGAGGTGGGTGAGCCGACCCAATACGAGATCGTAGAAACCGTGTAGCCGCCGGTGTTTGATCCGGTGACGCATGGGGTTGCTAGTTCGCCCAGCGCGTCGCCACTGTCGGTTGCCGATTGTAACGTCTGCCCGCAGGTCGTGCTGGTTACCGAGTTCACAGTCAGGCTTAGGGTGGCGGAGTTGGTCTGGGCCGGAGTTTCTGAGTCGGTGACCTTGAAGGTGAGTGATGTTGCCGAAGCCGTTGCCGTCGGCGTGCCGTTGATCGCGCCGGTCGATGCGTTCAACGACAGGCCAGAGGGAAGCGTGCCCGAGGTTAACGACCAGGTATAGGGAGTTGTGCCGCCGGTGGCAGCCAGCGTAGTGCTGTAGGCCGTCCCCACTGTGCCGTTGGGTAGCGATGTCGTGGTGATGGCCAACGGCCCTGGGGAGCCTGTGGCGCCGGTGAGCGTCATATACAGTGAGTAGCATTTGTTGTATGCATCGGGAGTGTTGGCTGGGAAGGCGCTCGGCAACGAAACCCCCGACAGCAGAGCGTTTGTCCAGGTACTGACGGAGTTGGTTCCCGGACAGTTCCCGGTTACCAAGCCTTGTTCAATCTGGTTGCTTCCAGTGACATATCCGATCCAATAGGTTGTGTTCGCGCTCAAAGTCGGACAACCGGTTAAATTAATCGAATTCCAGCCCGACGACGGCGTGATAGTGCCGGTCGAGGCCGAGCAGAGAAGCAAACTTGGGCTCCCGAGGAATTGCCATAGACACCGAGGTCGAAGCTGGTTGAGGTGGGTGAGCCGACCCAATACGAGATCGTAGAAACCGTGTAGCCGCCGGTGTTTGATCCGGTGACGCATGGGGTTGCTAGTTCGCCCAGCGCGTCGCCACTGTCGGTTGCCGATTGTAACGTCTGGCCGCAGGTCGTGCTGGTTACCGAGTTCACAGTCAGGCTTAGGGTGGCGGAGTTGGTCTGGGCCGGCGTCTCTGAGTCGGTGACCTTGAAGGTGAGTGATGTTGCCGAAGCCGTTGCCGTCGGCGTGCCGTTGATCGCGCCGGTCGATGCGTTCAACGACAGGCCAGAGGGAAGCGTGCCCGAGGTTAACGACCAGGTATAGGGAGTTGTGCCGCCGGTGGCAGCCAGCGTAGTGCTGTAGGCCGTCCCCACTGTGCCGTTGGGTAGCGATGTCGTGGTGATGGCCAACGGCCCTGGGGAGCCTGTGGCGCTGGTGAGCGTCATATACAGTGAGTAGCATTTGTTGTATGCATCGGGAGTGTTGGCTGGGAAGGCGCTCGGCAACGAAACCCCCGACAGCAGAGCGTTTGTCCAGGTACTGACGGAGTTGGTTCCCGGACAGTTCCCGGTTACCAAGCCTTGTTCAATCTGGTTGCTTCCAGTGACATATCCGATCCAATAGGTTGTGTTCGCGCTCAAAGTCGGACAACCGGTTAAATTAATCGAATTCCAGCCCGACGACGGCGTGATAGTGCCGGTCGAGGCCGAGCAGAGAAGCAAACTTGGGCTCCCCGAGGAATTGCCATAGACACCGAGGTCGAAGCTGGTTGAGGTGGGTGAGCCGACCCAATACGAGATCGTAGAAACCGTGTAGCCGCCGGTGTTTGATCCGGTGACGCATGGGGTTGCTAGTTCGCCCAGCGCGTCGCCACTGTCGGTTGCCGATTGTAACGTCTGCCCGCAGGTCGTGCTGGTTTGTGCAGAAGCCGAGACGCAGCTGGCAAAAATCAATATTGCAAGTAGTTTTCGCATAGGATGACGTTGTCGACGCACTTCCGCGTATGCAATGACACACAAAATCATAGTCATTACCGCCTCAATTATTTGGCGTCGGGCAGAAGGCACGTGTGCAAACCATAATCAGGCCAAACAGGCTCGTCAATGACGAATTCGTACCCACCTGTCTCGGTGACCAAGGTTCTAATCGCAGTTGTGTCGGCGGGAATCGCGCGGTTATGCGGATCGTGAAGGCAGGCGAGAATCCCATTTTTGAGTCATTTCAGGGTTGGCGGTGATCCGCCCGGAACTATAAATTGGGGCTTCCAAGCGCTCAATGAATACATTGACGAGTCTCCGCCGCAACAATCTGCGGTCGCGAGCTTGGAATAATGGCCCGCCGTATCATTGAGAAGATCGCCCTGGTTCCTTGGAGGGTTGACATTGGCAGGTCCATCGGTACGATGACCTTTAGGTCATAATCTAGGCTGGGACTGGAGATGGGACCTAAAGTATTCCTGAGTTATTCATCCGAAGATAGGACCGTCGCGGATCGCGTCTGCAGTGCTCTCGAAGCAGCAGACATCCCGTGCTGGATCGCCCCTCGAAATATCCTGCCCGGTGTGGACTATCCGAGAGCGATCGTGGAAGCAATTGCTTCCGCGCAGGTTTTGGTTCTGATCTTGACTCCGCGGGCCGCTGCCTCGCCTCACATACTCAGTGAAGTAGGTCATGCGTTCAACAACAAAAAGCGAATCATACCGTTTCGGCTCTCCAATGGCCCACTGCCCGAAGATCTCGAATATTTCTTGTCTTTGACGCAGTGGCTGGACGCCATTGATGGCTGTACTGACGAGAATATCAAGCGATTAACAGAAGCGATATTGGACCCACAAGCCGGTAGGGGTGACCGACGTGCGATTAAGGCGCATAGGTGGCGAACAATGATGGTTGGAGCATTTGCGTTGACGGCTTTGCTCATTGGCGCGGCGGTATATCAGCGATGGATGAAGTCACATGCCACACCACCTGTCACCGAAGCTAACGGTTCCGTGGCTCGGGACACCAAGCCACAGCTAAAAACCTGGCTCAACACAATTGATAATGAAAAGTACGCATGGATCGAGCCCGGAAGCTTCACGATGGGATGCTCACCGAGCGACAGCGAGTGTAGTGATGATGAGAAACCAGCGCACCCAGTAGACATCGAAAAAGGATTTTGGCTTGGCCAAACTGAGGTGACGATCGGGGCCTACAAGAAATTCGCCGCCGAGCATGAGCTGAACCTCCCGGCGGGCGACGCAACTCTTCCCATGACCGGATTGACATGGGCAAAGGCGAAACAGTATTGCGCCGCAATCGGTGGCCGGTTGCCGACGGAAGCGGAATGGGAATTCGCGGCGCGTGCCGGAAGCTCACAAGCCTACTATGGAATGCCCTCAAAGGTGTCCTGGTTCGCCGAGAACAGTGGAGACGCGCCCCATCTCGTGGGAGGCAAGCTGCCAAATGCCTTTGGGCTTTACGACATGCTTGGAAATGCCAGGGAGTGGGTTTTGGATCGCTACTACAAAAAATACTATCTTGATTCTCCCGCCACCGGTCCGGACGTTGACCAGCCGCTGGCTTCCAACGCGACGGCTGTGGTGCGTGGAGGATTCTGGGGTAGTGATGCCAAGTCTATTCGCGTCTCTCACCGGGCCGAGCAAGATCCCAATGCGGAGGATGACACCGTTGGTTTCCGTTGCGCGGTTGACCGTCCTTGAATCTCGATTGTGTTTGCGTCGGATCCCCGAAGCCGAATTTGAAACCACTTGGCCCTCAACTGCACTCGACTGACCCGTAAAGAAAGGCCAGTCACGAAAAAACGGCGATGATTCGACGAAATTTACGGATCGGCGGTCATACGACCTGAACCCGTTTTTCGGAGTTCTCATTCCGTCCCGATTCAGCCGAGGAGTTGCAGAACGATCTTGCCGTTTTTATGAGGTGCACCGGCAAGCATCTCGTGCGCGCTACGCGCTTCTGCCAGCGGCAGCACCGACCCGACTCGGGCGGAGATCCTGCGCGTCTCAAAAAGGTCCGTAACAGTGCGCAATCTCTGGCTCGTAACCTCAGCGTAAAAGAACACCGAGTGCATCTCTGCTCTTTGCGGAAGTTGCATGGAGGCCACCGATACGAGCCGCCCCGCGGCCTTCACTGCAGCGGAACAGCGTTGGACCGTGTCGCCACCCACGGTGTCGAGGACGGAGTCGACCTGAGGCAAGGAATTTTCGAAACCGGCAGCGCTCGAATCGAGGATCGTTTCGACGCCATATGCGCGGAGCAACTCCTGGTCAGAGGAGCGGGCCACCGCAATCACCCGCATTCCGGCGTCGAGAGCCATTTGCACGGCATAGGCGCCTACGTTTCCGGCGGCGCCTGTGATCAAAATTGAATCTCCACTTTTCGCCTGGGCATATTCGAAGAGCATCTGCCAGGCGGTGACTGCGACAACCGGCGCCGAAGTTGCCTCGAGGTGGCTCAGGCGCCGCGGTTTTGGCGCGATCATCCCCGCGAGTGCGACGGCGAATTCTGCCTGGGCGCCGCAGAATTGCGGGTTGGTAACACCATAGACCTCTTCGCCAATTGCAAATTGGCTCACATCGGGACCAACCTCCTCAACGAAGCCTGAGAGGTCGGAACCAAGCGTCAATGGAGGCTGTGGACTTACCTTGCTCTTGCCCTCACGAATGACTGCGTCCCATGGAGCGACGCCCGCGGCGGCAACGCGCACCAACACCTCTCCTTTGCCAGGCGACGGCTGAGGGATATCTTCGACAACGACGACCTCAGGCGGTCCGAAACGATGGATGCGCACGGCCTTCATGTGAATCACACCCCTTTCACACGAACTCGCTGGGCTTTATGCCTTGCGACAGCAGAGTTCCCGGCAGTGAGAAGCATACAACTGATCGGTCACGGGCGGATTGTGGGCGATTCGGAAACTACCTTTCTGGCAACACCATTGCCCTCAGATTTCATGAAACTCGGCCACGTTTGTGGTTCTGAAATTCATAGAGCGTGTCTCTCATGAATATTCAAGCAGTTCAGAGCGGCCAAGATTCGCCTGAACCGGCCAACTTTTGGTGGTTTTGTCAGTCGCTGCCGATCGCCAACTCAGAAATTAAAACCCATCTCAAGGAAAGATGCTTCGATTGCCTGCCGTCGAAGGCCCGAAGAACCCGCCGGCGAGCGATTGCGATTTGCCGAAGAAGGGTGAGGTCAAGGTGCCGTTGGGCGGCCCAAGGTTCTCGTGATTGAAGATATTCTGCCCAAACGCGGTAAACGTCAGGTTGTATTTGTGCGACGTCGTCGCATTCAGGCGCCCCGGGCCACCCTGGTTCCCGCTTAATCCGCGACCGCCCAGTCCGCCGCCTCGCCGGACCGCCGCCCTGATTTCCACCGCCGCCGCCACCACCCGTGACCTTGGGGCCGAATCCGATCACCTTGCTGACGCGCAGATTGAGGCTCACATTCGATGGTCCCGTGCCCAGGTCGTACGGAACGATCTTCTCGCTCGACCCATTCGGACTCGCGAGCGGATTAGCGTCGAGACAACCGTACGGCGTCGAAATCGCGTTCACTTCGTTGCAGCTCGCCGCATACGTGGGCCGCGCGTTGAATTGGTTGTTGCCGGTCAGGTCCTTGCCCGTGGTCAGGTTATACGGGGTGCCGGAATTGGCCGAGAGAAACGGCGCAAACGAAAGTTGCCATGGCGCCATGATATTGCCGAGCACCAGAAACCGGTTCTGCACATCGAAGCTGGTGCGGCCGTAATCGAATCCGGGATCGGCCGCGATAGACGGCGTGTACGTCACGCCGCTCGTATCTCCCTTGGCGTTGTTATAGACATAGAAACTGAAGATACTGAACCGCGCGTAGCGCGCTGTGACCGAAGCAATGACCTGTTGCTGACGGTATACGCCCCCCGATTGATACTGCATGTTGTTCTCCGGAGGCGGCGCGATCGGCGTGCTCGGATAAGTGCCGTTCGAAATATTCGCCTCAGGAAAGAGCCCCGCAGCGCTGATGTTGTTGGTCAGATACTGGTGGACACCGCGGCTATAGAGATACGTTACATTGGACGTCATTGACTTGGTCAGTTGCCGATCGACTCCCACCGCGCCCTGCATATCGTTCGCGGCGTGGAAGTGCGGGTCGACCGAGTATCCCGTGGGCGCCGCGGCAGTCGAGAGATCCGGAGAAATTCGTGACCGGCGCGTTGGGATTGATAAAAGTTAGGATTCTGGATGATGTAAGTCTGTTGATTCGGTATCTCGGTCGATCCGAGCGGCACAAAGTTGTTGTGGATTGCCTGAATAATGTACGGCGTTCCCTGGGTCGAGCCAAAGCTGTTCGGCACCTCAAAGCGCTGGTAAAACCAGCCATACCCGGCGCGCAGCACAGTCTTTGGCTGCTGACTGCCGCCATGCTTTCCCAGCGCATAGGCCAGGCTCACGCGCGGCGCCCAGTCGTTCTTGTCGTTGATGCGATTCTGCATCTCCCAGCGCACGCCATAGCTGAATGTGAATCGCGGGCTCAGCTTCCAGTCATCCTGATAAAAGAGCGCTGCATCGAAAAGAATGGCGTGCGCCAGTGTAGTTGTGGATCAGTGTAACGGAATATTGATTCGGCGTTCCCGCCAGGTAATTCGCCACGCTGTCGAAGACATACGCACTGTTCGCGCCCCCGTTGGTAAAGTTGGAGTCGCGGTAGGTGCGCAATCGCGCTCCGAAATTCAACGCATGGGCGCCTTTCGATCCGGTGAAATAATCCTGCAGTTCGTAGTCGTCCTGGTGATCCTCCACCGTACCCGAGTTGCTGCCTCCATTGGTAAATGCGCCCTGGACCGTCACGGTCGGCAATGCGGAGATCGCCGATTGCTGGTTCCGAATCCGGCGATACTGAAAGCGAATGTCGTCAACAAGGTTTTCACCGAGGATGAGGCTATCGCTCACCTGGACCGTATCTTCAAAGCCATGCGTATTGTAGGCCGCCTCAGGTAACGTCAGTGCCCCCAGGCCGGAATTCGTCTGCACCGCGCGATAAAACTCGCCGCGCACCGTGAGCGTATTCGATTTTCCAAGCTGCAAATCGAAGCGCGGACTCACATCGAGACGCGAACTCGGATTGCTGACGGCTTCGTTCAGGGTCTGCGATGGATCCGCCGGATTGAGCGCGTCGATCACCGCTTCATTCTGCGTGTTCCGCGCAAACACGCTCGCAAAGTAAGAACTCGTCTTGTTCAAGGGGCCCGCCCACGCTGCCATTCAGGTTATACGAGTAGTAGCTCGGCTCCTCAACCGGCGGTTCTCCCGGCCTCAGGTTCGCATTCAAAATCGGGTTCTGGCGAATTGAAGGCGGAGTCGTTGCCGCGGATCTCGATCTGCCCGTGCGGCTTGTCGGTTCCGGGTTTGGTAAGAATCTCAATGCGCCCATAGCCCAGCCGGTCAAACTCCGCCGAGAACGGATTCTGATTGATACGAATCTCGCGTATCGAAGACTTGGGAGGGATCTGACCACCCGTGAATCCATCGATGTAGATCTCGCCGCCATTGGGACCGGCCGACGGACCCGCCAGGGCCTGCAATTCGTTCGACAGCTCATCCGGATCGTCTGAAAGCGCGTTCAGATCCTGCCCCTTCAGCACAATGGCATTCGCATTGCCCTCCGGGCTGGTACTGACTCCGGAATCCTCCGAGTTCACTTGCACCTGCTGCTGCTGTACCTCGATCTGCAGCGTGATATTGATCAGTTGGGTCTCGCCCGCATTCAAAGTGACGGACTTCGGCTGCAGAGGAGGCGAACCCCTTTGCGCTCGCGGTGACCAGGTACGATCCCGGCCCGAGATGCCCAACGTGATAGCTCCCAACTCCGTTTGACTGGGCCGTGGCAATCGGCAATCCCTCCGATGTAGCCACCAGCACCGTTGCGTTCGGAATCACCGCGCCTGTCGGGTCAGCGATTGTGCCCCGGATTGCGCCGGTCTTTGATGACGAAGCTGGTGTTGACGAAGCCGGCGCAGACGGATTTTGGGCGGACGCGATCAGGACACACGCGGTCCCACAGAATGCAACAAGAAGACAAGAATGGCGAAGAAATGATTTGTAAGCCACAGTGCTCCAGCGCAATGGCGCAATCGACTGTTCTTTCCCGGGTTCCGGGCAATCTGTCTTCATCGCTGGCGTGGCACAAAAGCAGCCCAGTAATTCCCGTCCGCTCGGGGTGGGAAGCAAAGGCCTCGATTCAAACAATTGACTGAAGCCGCAATAAGGCGCACTTCTCTCATGTCGTTTGCACGAGTCTTTCTTTGCACGAGTCTTTCTTTATGAGAAGATGCGACTGACCGCATGTTTGGTTGGACGGATTACTTGGCCGCAAGGTTGAAAATCAGTGCGGAGTCGCCGGATCCTTCTCCGTGCCCCGATGCGAACGCGCACGAACTTCTTTCTGGTCCTGCAGATTGAACGCGGCGTTGATGAGCGCGATGTGCGAAAAGGCCTGGGGGAAATTTCCCACCTGCCGCTTTTCCTTCACGTCGTATTCTTCCGAGAGCAGGCCCAGGTCATTGCGCAACTTGAGCAGTCTTTCAAAGAGCGCGCGCGCATCGTCTTGCGCCCGATGGCCTTCAGGCAGCTCACCATCCAGAAGCTGCACGCCAGAAAAACGCCTTCGCCCGGCGGCAATCCGTCGTCCACTTTCGCCGTGTCGTAGCGCATCACCAGGCCATCCGGCATCAATTCGCGCTCAATCGCCTCCACTGTTCCCTTCACGCGCGGATCGCTGCCCGGCAAAAAGCCGACCAGCGGCATCAGCAGCAGCGACGCATCGAGCAGGTCTTCAGATCCATAAGCCTGCACAAAGCTGTTCTTCTTTTTGTTGAAGCCCTTGGCGCAGATCTGCTCGTGAATCGTCATCGCGAATTGCCTTCCACTTCTCAACCGGCGCTTCGTACTTCAGTTGCTCGGCCAGCAGCACGGCGCGATCAAATGCAACCCAGGCCATCATTTTGGAATAGGTGAACTGTTGCGGGCCTCCGCGCGTCTCCCATATGCCCTGATCCGGTTCCTGCCAGATCGTTTCAAGGTGCTCGAGCAGCAGAACCAGCATCCTGAAATCGTCCTCGTTATGGCGGCGCATGCTGTGCTGCGCATGGTAAAAGCGAGTCCAGCATCTCACCGTAGATATCGAGTTGCATCTGCGCGCCGCCGCGTTGCCAACGCGTACGGGCTTCGAATTTTCATAGCCGGGCAGCCAGTCCGATCTCCCACTCCACGAGCTGCCGCTCGCCTGTCAGCCCATACATGATCTGCACCTGGTCCGGGCTTCCGGCCAGCGCGCGCAGCAGCCAGTCCTGCCACGCCTCTGCTTCGTCAAAGTAGCCGCCGTTGGTCAGCGCCAGCAGCGTAAAGGTGGTGTCACGCAGCCAGCAGTAGCGATAATCCCAGTTGCGCACGCCGCCGATCGCCTCAGGCAGCGACGTGGTGGGAGCTGCGACAATGCCGCCGGTCGGCCGATAGGTCAGCGCCTTGAGCGTCATCAGCGACCGCTCCACCGCGTCGCGATAGTGGCCTTCGTACTTCAGCCGCGCGTTCCACTTTTTCCAGAGAGATCTCCGTTTCTTCCAGTGCGCGACGCGCATCGATTGTTCGGGATCGGGCTGGTGCGAGGGTCCGTACGTCAGCGTGAACCACGCCTGCTCTCCTTTGCGCAGTTTGAAGTCCGCCACGGTCTTCAGGTTTTCGCCGTGCACGGGAACGGATGCATGCAGAACCGCGAGATTGGGGCCGGCAATGGCGCGCACGCCGTCCTCGATGTGCGTCACCCACGGCACGGTCGCGCCCATAGTCGAAGCGCAGCGCCAGTTCCATGCGCACCGCAACGCTTCCGCGAATGCCTTCCACAATGCGCACCACATCGGAGTTCTTGCCGCGAAGGGGCATGAAGTCGGTCAGCCGCATCGCTCCGTCCGCTTGTTCAAATGTGGTTTCAAGAATCAGCGTGTGATCGCGATAGCGGCGCGTCGTCTTCCATTCACCCTCGGCCGGAGCAGATCTTCCAATATCCGTTCTCTTCGGTGCCCAGCAGCGCGGCAAAGCATGCCTCCGACGAAAAGTCGGGCCAGCAGAGCCAGTCGATGGAGCCATGGCGGTCAACCAAGCGCGGCCGTTTCGCAGTCGCCAATCAGTGCGTAGTCTTCAATTTTTGCGGCCATAGCTTTTCTTATTGCTCGTGGTAGTTGCGCATCAGCCCGCCGTCAACCACAAAGGTCGCGCCTGTCACGTAGGCTGCATCGTCCGACGCCAGAAAAGCCACCAGGCCGGCAACGTCTTCCGGAGTGCCCAGCCGGCCCAGCGGAATGTTCTTCAGCAGCGCATCGAGCTTCGGCTTGTCTTTGAGCAGCGCCGTGTTGATCGGCGTGGCAATCGCGCCCGGCGCAACGTTGTTCACCGTAATGCCCAGCGGCCCCAGCTCGACGGCCAGGTCGCGCATCAACATGCGCAGCCCGCCCTTGCTGCAGCAGTAGGTGGCGAATCCGGGAAAGGCCATGTCCTCATGCACCGAGCTGATGTTGACGATGCGCCCCGGCTTTTTCGCGTCGCGCAGCCGCCGCACAAAAGCCTGGGTAAGAAAAAACGGCCCGCGCAGATTCACCGCCATCACGTTGTCGTACTCCTCTTCGGTCGTATCCCAGAAGTCGGACTTGTTCTCCATGCCCGCGTTGTTCACCAGGATGTCTGCCGAGCCAAACCGGTTCCACGCGGTATCGACCAGTCGTGCGCACGTCGTCCATCGACGTCACGTCGGCCTCGACGATCTCTCCTTCGCCACCCGCCTGCTCGATCGCGCTTCTGCGTTTCCTTCGCGCCGGCGGGATCGCCGACGTAATCGACGATCACCTTCGCGCCTTCGCCGCCCAGACGCTTTGCGATTCCCTGCCCGATCCCCGAGCCGGCTCCGGTTACAATCGCAACTTTTCCCGCAAGACGCTGCATCACGCTCCTTGAGTCAGGCCGCTATCCTTCCCGTTGGATGCGCAGATTCACCGATTTGTAGCCAACCGTGATTTGCGAGGCCCAGGCGCGGCCGCGCACGCGACCTGCTTTCCCGCGGCTGCCTTGGTCGAATACAATCGCCCGCAAATGCGAATTGCCGCTCAAGACTGCGTGAATTCTGCGGGCCGCTCTCTTCTGGCACGGGTCGCGCGCTTCTTCCCCGTTCTTTCACTCATCGTAGTCGCGCTGCTCATCTCATCGCCGCGCCGCTCAACGCCGCAGCGCAATCCACTGCAAGGCACCTGCTCATCTACTCCATCGATGTCGAAGGCGGCCAATCCACGCTGCTGGTCGCTCCCATCCGGCGCTTCGCTGCTCGTGGATACAGGCTGGCCCGGCAACAACGGCCGCGACACCGACCGCATCCAGGCCGCCATGCACGACGCCGGCATTACGCAAGCTCGACCACGTGCTCATCACGCACTTCCACGTCGACCATGTGGGCGGCGTGCCGAACCTGGTCCAGCGCGTCCAGGTCGGCGAGTTCCTCGACCACGGCGAAAACCGCGAAGACTCCGACATCACGCGTCACGATTACGCGGCGTATCTCAAGGCCATCCAGGGCAACGCCGCGGCGCATCGTGCATCCCGGCGATACCATCAACATTCCCGGCCTGTAGCATCGTCGTTCTCGACCGCCGATGGCGAGCACATCGCCGCGGTGCCCGGCATCAAGCCGAGCCCAATCCTTAGTGCGCCAGCGAGCCCAAGTGGGAACTCGGATCCGCGTCGAGAATCGCACGCTCCGCCGGCATCCTGGTCCGCTTCGGCAAGTTCCGCTTTCTCGATCTCGGCGACCTCACCAAGGCCAAAGAAATTGCGCTGGTCTGCCCGAACAATCTCATCGGCACCGTCGATCTCTATCTCGTGAATCATCACGGCATGAATCTGTCCAACTCGCGCGCCTTCGTCGATGCTATCCATCCGCGCGTGGCCATCATGAACAACGGCGCGCACAAGGCCGGCAGCCCCGAGGCGTGGCAGACCGTGCATGACAGCCCCGGCCTCGAAGATCTCTACATGCTCCACACCGCCGAGGGCTCCGACGCCGCGCACAACAGCGCCGACCCGCTGATCGCCAATCTCAAGGGCGGCAGCGATGGCGCGTACTTCAAGGTGGTCGCATCGCGCCAACGGCAGCTTTTCCGTGACCAATTCGCGCACCGGCAAGACCAAAGAACTATCCGGCGCAGTAGAACAAAAATCGCTTCAAAATCCAGGAGAATAACAAATGTCTTTATCGCGACGGAATTTTTTCGCCGGGCTGGGTGCAGCCGGCGCACTCGCCGCCGTGCCGCGCATCGCCGCAGGCAAGTTGCCCTTTCCGCGTTTCCGTCATCAACGACGAAATCTCGCAGGACTTCGATCACGCCTGCTACGTCGCCGCGAACGACTTCGGCCTGCAGTGGATCGAGCTGCGCGGCATGTGGAAGAAGAACCTCACCGAACTCGATGCGACTGAAATCAAGCGTGGCGCTCGGCATCCTCGAGAAATACAAGCTGCGCGTCACCGACATCGCCAGCCCGCTCTACAAGGTCCGACTGGCCCGGCGCGCCGCTGTCAAAGCAGAGCGAGCGCCGCGACCAGTTCCACGCCGACTTCGACTTCAAGCAGCAGGACGCGCTGCTCGAGCACTGCATCGATCTCGCCAAAACCTTCCAGACCGACCGCATCCGCTGTTTCGATTTCTGGCGGCTCGACGATGTGAAGCCCTATCGCGACGGCCATCAACGACAAGCTGCGCGAGGCCGCGCGCCGCTGCGCCAAAGACGATCTGATTCTGCTGCTTGAAAACGAAATGTCGTGCAATACCGCCACCGGCGAAGAAGCCGCGGCCACGCTCAAGGCCATCCCCGAGCCGAATTTCATGCTCAATTGGGATCCCGGCAACGCCGCCACCTTCCCCGGCAGCGATCCCGTACCCCGATGACTACAATCTGCTGCCCAAGCATCGCATCGGCCACTGCCACGCAAAGAACGTGGTCCGCAAGCCCGACGGCAAATGGGAGTGGGCTCCGGTGGGCACGCGGCGTCGTCGATTGGGTGGGGCAGTTGCGCGCACTCGACCGCGATGGCTTCCGTTATGCCGTGAGCCTTGAGACACACTGGCGCGGCGCCGGCACGCCCTGAAGCCTCAAGCCGCATCAGCATGCAGGGATTGAAAGAGGCGCTGACCAAGGCCGGGACGGGCTGCTGAAACCAACGTTGCCAGGTGCCATCCGCCGCGAACCCCAGCGGATGATACCTGGGTTGGATGAGGAGCTCTGATTACATGCTCGGTTTTTCCTTTGAATTTGCCGCAACTTCGACGTTGTGAATCTTCGCGAGTTGCTCAGCCAGTTGAAGGTGCTGCGAAATCACCTTGGTGCCCTGTTCTGCGAGCTGCTTCACGTTCGGGTCCGACGCTGCATCCGCTTCGTTTTGGAAGTCCTTCAAGTCCTTCTTGTGATCCGTCACCATCGTCTTGATGTACTCGTTATCGAAGTCCGTGCCGGAGAGGCCCTGCAGTTTTTCGATTTCCTTCTTTTGTTTCTTTGAAGGGCCCTTGGGCTCTGAAACACCAAGCTGTTGCGCCACAGGTTTGAACCACTTGTCGTTCATCTGCGAGTTATCAGCGACCATCTTCTGCGCGAACTGCTTTACATCGTTGCTCTGGGATTTCTGTTGGGCAAGCTGCCCGAGTTCAACTTCCGCATCGTCGCCTTCCAGCTGATTCTTGACGAATGCCTGTTCGCCGTATTGCTGCGCCGTTTGCGCACCCGGGCTGGTTCCTGCAGATCCCATATTCGGGTTCGTCGGTGTTTGCTGGCCCGGTGCTCCAGGTTGCTGACCGGGCACAGGTTGCTGCTGCTGTCCGCCTCCTCCCGGAGTCATCTGCGCAAATACGGCCATGCTCATCAGCAGCGCCGTCGCGGAACATATCAGAATCCTGTTCGATATTCGACTCTTAATCATTCGGTTCCCTCCCTTCTCTTGCTTCCGGGGCTTTCTATTGCAGGCTGGACCTTTCATGGTCCACTCCACTGCGATGCGCCGGTTGCCACAGGGAGTTGCTCGCCCGGCGCATCGCACGCAGACTCAATAGTTTGAGCAGGTTCGGATCAGAGGGCTATTTCACTGCGGCCGCAGCACCTGGTAGCGCGTGATCGTATACCCGAGTGCAGCCCCGAGAAATACATCCGATGGAAAATGGGCGCTGGAAGTGATGCGAGACAGGCTGATAACCGTGGCGAAACTATACATGGCCCACGGCACCCAGCGGTGATTGCGATAGCGCGTGGCGACAACAGTGGCCACCGAGAATGCGCCGGTCGCATGGCCTGACGGAAAGCTGCTGCCCTTCAACGGAGACTTGCCTCCGTTAAAAAACGTGCCGGTAAACGGCGCTCCGGGAGGAACGTCGGAAGGCCGCTCTCGGCGCGTGATCGCCTTGATGGCAAGGTTCACTACCGCGCTGTCGGCATAAGCGTCTGCCGCGAGCAATGCCGTGCTCACCTCGTAATTGTCATGCCGCATGTACCCGGCGGCCATCAGCGCGGCGGGCACTGCGACGACTTCTCCTGTGGCGATGTAGGGATCGAAGACATCGTTGAAATCGTCAAGGTTTGTTGCGTGAGTGCGAAAATACGGCATCGCATGGGGATCAGCGTAGATCAGTCCCGCGGTTGCGCCCGCGACCACAAGCGTGGGAATCCAGAAGTGCCCTTTGGCTAACTGCGAAGGAAACACCAGCCAGACATTCTTTTGATCGTGAAGAAAATCCCGGGGAAGACTGCGCCACGTCATCTCCCGCTCCCCTGCTGCGTCATGAACCGGACTTGCGGGTGGCGCCATCTGCGGCATTGGGCTATCGGGCAAATTTGCATCGTTCTCTTGCGCACTGCACCAATTCGGCGGGCAACAGGCACTCCCGCAAAAGACAAGGACAACCAACCACGGCGGCTTGATCCGATTCATACGGGTTGTTTGATGCAGAAATCCCTGATCGGAGAAATTGCCAGGAGGAATCGCCGCATTTGCGGCGCGATTCGCCACGATGGAGAAAAACGCTTTCGACCCGGATCAGCGCGGGTACAGTAGGCCGCGGTTCTTTTTGAGGGCTTCGATACCGCGGCGGGCTCGGCTCACTTCCGGGTCCGGGCGAGCAGTTCTTCCGGTCGGGTCCGCGCAAACAGTTCTTCCAGCGCGTCACACGCAGTCTTTACGCCGTCTTCGCGGCTGATCTGCAGGGCAACGTTCTGCGCCCGCTCTGCAAAGCGTGGATCAGCCAGGATCGCGTTCAGCTTGCGCGCGACACGGGCCGGCGTGTAGGCGGCCTTCTGGATCACCTTCGCCACCTTCAGCCGCTTCATGCGCCGCGCATTGTCCGGCTGGTCGTGCGAATAGGGCATGATGAGCATCGGCTTGCCCGCGCGCAAGCACTGCGCCGTCGTGCCTACGCCGCCCTGGTGCACCACCAGCGACGCCCGCGAAAACAGCGCCGAATACGGCGCGTATTCCGCCACGCAAATCGACTCCGGCAGTTTTTGGCGTAACTGGTTGCGCGGGTCCATGCCGACGAGGAGCACCGCACGAACTCCCAGCTTCATGGCGGCCTTCGCCGACACTTCGTAGAAGTCTCCCGGCAGCCAGCACCGCGGCCGACCCCAGCGTAAACACCACCGGCGCGGGCCCGGCGGATACAAACTTTTCAAGATGCGCCGGTAAAGCGGCATTGCCTGCATCGGAATCGTAGAAACAAAATCCGGCAATCAGCGTATGCGGCGGCCAGTCTTTTTGTTCGGTACCCAATACGCTCGAAAACAGCGCCAGCACAAGGTTCGGGGAGTGCTTGGCATCAAACAGCGGATTCGCGCCCTTTGGCGAGCCCCAGTTCCCGTCGCAGTTCGTAGATTGGCTCGGGCCACTTACGGGTGCTAAAACGCGCCAGGCGCTTGATCACGCGCCCGAAGCCGGTAACCTTGTCGGCCCGCGCCAGCCGGGGATAGGGCGGCAGCACCGGCGGGTCAAACGCAGAAAAGAACGAAAGCGGCGCGAGCACGTAACTGGCCCACGGAATTCCCGTGAACTCGGCGACCAGCGGCCCAGCATAATTCAATTCCCCCAGTAGCAGCAGGTCGGCGCGCTCAGGCTTTGTCGCGATGTCAAGCAGGTCGTCGAAGGTCTGGCGCAGCGAGGGAAATAGAAAATCGCGGAGCCCGTGCTCAGTGCCGTGCTTCACGTCGTACACCATTTCGACGAGAACGCTGTTGGTCGGATCGATGTCCGGCCGCACCGCGTGAAACTCCAGCCCCAACGGCACAATCTTCGGCTGATAGACGGCGGGCAGCGCCATCACCGGCACGTGCCCGCGCCGCTTGAATTCGAGCGCGATAGCGACCAGTGGGTTGATGTCTCCGAGGGTGCCGATGTTCGACAGAATGATACGCATGAGGGTCCGTATGTGGGATTAGCCGCAGCGTTTAGAGTAACGCATCAACGCGAGAGAAGGTGGCATTTACAGCGACCGGAGATCCATCGATCTCCGGTTGGGGTGCACCTTTGAACAACCCGGAGATGAGCACCGGGCCGCGTTCGGATTGTGCGGATTCGATTGAAATGCCCACTTTTGTGGGAGTTCATCTGTCTTTGCTTCGTGGTAGCTTGCCTTCACAACAGGAAAATTGCTCGCCGAATTGGAGTGGACGTGGCAAGCCTTGCGACTGCAACAAACATCAGTCAGATTGTGCGCCCCGGCTGGAACGGAGGTGTTTCCCGCGCGGAGATACTTTCGGCCCTATCCTTCGCGCTCGACCTGACTGAGGGCGCCAGGCACGGTCACGCGCTGCGCAGTTGCCTGCTCGGAATGCGCATTGCAGATGAGCTCCGCTTTACTCCAGGACGGATGGCGAACCTCTATTATGCGCTCCTGCTTAAGGATGTTGGCTGCAGCAGCACTGCGGCACGCCTTTGCCAGATCATTGGCGGAGGCGATGAGCGACGGGTGAAAGCCGGAGTCAAGCTGGAAGATTGGACTCGGCCCAGTCGTCCGAAGGCTTCAACCCTGCGCCTCCTCTGGAACACGGTTCTTCCCGATGCGGGAATCGTGCGGCGCACCGCGGGCATCTTGCATATCGGCCTCAGACAGCATGCGAACAACCGGGAAATGATTACGCTACGCTGCGATCACGGGGCTCACATTCTGCGCAAGCTCGGCCTGGAGATAATTGCGGTCGAGGCGGTGCGCGGCCTCGACGAGCACTGGGACGGCAGCGGTTATCCCGAGAGGCGCACGCGAAACGAGATTCGTATCGAGTCCCGGATATTGGCGATTGCGCAACATCTCGACGTATTTGCAACGGAGCAGGGTTCCGCAGCGGCCATGTCGGTGCTTCGCGAACGCAGCGGACGCTGGTTCGATCCGGAACTGGTCAAGGTAGCCGAGATGATGCATCGGGAAGGCAGGCTATGGGCGGCTGCCTTGCCTGACACGCCCGCGAGCGAAACACGGCGTGCCGTGCTTGATTTCGCACCGGAGACCGCCGTCGAGTTGGCTGCCGCGGACGTCGATCTCATCTGCGCGGCGTTTGCCGACGTGGTCGACGCGAAGTCCTCTTTTACCTTCAGACATTCGCTGGGGGTCACCGATGCGGCGCTGGGAATAGCTGGAAGACTCGGACTCAACCCCGAGCGCACGCAATTCGTGAATCGCGCAGCCCTGCTGCATGACATCGGTATGCTGCGTGTTCCGAATTCGATTCTGGACAAGCCAGGCAAACTGAATGCGGAAGAATGGCGGATTGTGCGGGAGCACCCGGGACTCACGCGTGAAATCCTGTCGCGCATTCAACAGTTTGAAGAGCTGGCCGAAATCGCCGGAGCGCACCATGAAAAATTGGATGGAACCGGCTATCCCAACCGGCGCGTCGCCAGCGAACTGCCGCTGGAAGCGCGCATCATCGCCGTTGCCGACGTGTTCAGCGCGCTGATAGAGGATCGTCCTTACCGTCCAGGCCTGCCCATCGAGAAAGTGATTGAGATCATGTCCCGCGAAATCCCGCATAAGCTGGACGCCGATTGCTTCGAGGCGCTTCTCTCTTCAATTTTCTAGCGATCTGTGTGATCTACGCATAACGGTCGCCAGACCTCGGGATCCAGGCAAACGCACCGGCTGGCAATCTCCGCAGACCACTCCTGTTTACCTTCACCGGCGAGTGCTATCATCGCTTGTTTCAATTCCAGTTCCGGGGTTCACCGTGAAAAACGTGTGCGCATTTCTATCTCTGACTCTTCTTCTGCTCTCTGCCAAAGCCGGCTTCTCGCAATCGAATCTCTCTCCCAAATGGGAAGAACTCACTGGCCCCGACTTCATCCAGGCCATTCATCAATCGCAAGGCGTGTGCGTGCTGCCCTTCGGCATCCTCGAGAAACATGGCGCGCATCTTCCCCTCGGCACTGATTTGCTCGACGTGCGATTCGCCGTCATGAACGCGGTCAAGCAGGAATACGCGGTGGTGTTTCCCGAATACTACTTCGGCCAGATTTTCGAAGCGCGGCACCAGCCCGGAACCGTAGCCTACAGCCTCTCGACTCAGCTCACCCTTCTGCAGGAGACAGTCGGCGAAATGGCGCGCAATGGCTGCAAGAAGATTGTCATCGTCAACGGCCACGGCGGCAACGAGAGCCTGCTGCCGCTCTTCGCGCAGTCGCAGATGGCCAGCCCGCGCGACTACGTTGTCTACGTCTTCGGGCTGCCCAAGGAAAATGTGCCGGGACGCCCCGCACTCAAGACGCCCTTTGACATGCACGGCGGCGAAGTGGAGACCTCGAATTTGCTCATCGCCCGTCCCGACCTGGTTCACCTCGATCGCGCCGATCAGCAATCGGGTGCGGACCAGAAGCGCGACCCTCTGCCGGACTCTGTCTATACCGGCATCTGGTGGTATGCGCGTTTCCCCAATCACTATGCGGGCCAGGGTGCGGCGGCCAACAAGGAACTGGGCGAATTCGACCAGAAAGAGTGGTCGCGCCAGATCGCCGAAGCCCTCAAAGCCATCAAGGCCGACACCGCCAGCCTCAAGCTGCAGAGTGAGTTCTACGAGGAGTCGCAGCATCCGCTGGACACGAAGCAGTAAGCAAATGCGGCGGTTTTCGCTTTAAAAAGCGTTGCAATGGAAGACGCGTCTCAGACCCAGGATCGGATGGTGCGGGCTTTGTGCTGGGGTTGAACAGGTCGCGGAAAAGTCCGAAACTCCGGAGGAAAGTCGAGATGCATCCCGCAGCTGAAGCCCGGGTTATTTTGCAACATTTGCGGCACGACTGAACAGGCTGCGGAAAAACTCTTGGCCTTGAAAGGGCACGACTTCAATCGTGCCGTAAGTGCGACAAAATAAAGCCATGGCTTTAGCCACTGAGGGACGTTCTTGGGAGATTCCCCCCATATTTTTGGCCTTTTGCCGCAACCTGTGAAGTCGTGACCTGTTACAAAGCCACTCCGGTTTCAAGTTTTTCGCAGCCTGTGAAACTCCCGCTCCCCCTTGGACTGAGTTTTTTGCAACCTGTTTCAGGCCCCGGGCGTTTCATGGCTCCATTCCTGGAAGCAAGCGCAGACCACTCCCTGTCGTTCTCCTTCGCACCGTGGCAAGGCCACAAAAGTCGTAAGTCATGGCCCGAACGAGGGATTCTCCACCGTCCCCGTGTTAAGTAGCGTCGATAAGGTAACCGAAGTTTGCAAATTATCTGTCACTCTTCGCAGGGGGGCCCGTGTCCGATATCCAGCATTCCGTTTTCCACGAAAATTCTCTCAGTGCGCTTGCCTACGTCACATTTGCGCCGGCGGTCTATTTTCTTCTCGTCACGCGCTATAAGAAGAGCGTCACCGTGCGCTTTCACGCCTGGCAGTCTCTCGAGCTCAATGCCGTATTGCTCCTCGCCACCTATGCGCTGGCGCCCACCCTCGCGTTCGGTGCGTACGTCTATATGAGCCTGATCTTCGCAGTCTGGCTTTCCGCGACGATCCTTTGGCTCTGGTGCGGAATAAATGCCCTGAATGGAAAGCGCCGCAAGCTTCCGCTGCTGGGCGCCTTGGCCGAGATCATGGCCAACCGGAACCAGTCGGCAAACACTCAAGTTGCTCATTAATCTCTAATCCGGCGCAAGACTGCTCCCGGATCAAGCCCTGCGCTTCTCCTCAATGAAGCCCAGGGCTTGCCTTTCTTGTTCTGCCGATCCATTGGCCATCAACCTCATCGCCGGTCACAAATAGCGATTCACCCAACCGCACCCCCGCTTCAGCCTCATTTAATCTTTGACTTGCGATAATTGCAGAGGAGAAGCCTGCCCCAATGCGCGTGCTGCTCGTGGAAGATGAGGTTCGGCTGGCGGACAACCTTGCTACCGCCCTGCGCGACGGCCCCGGGTTCGCGGTGGATTGGGCCGCAGACGGTGAAGCAGGCAACGACTCCGCGCGCAATCGCGTCTACGACCTTGTGATCCTTGACCTCATGCTTCCCAAACTCGACGGGCTGAGCGTACTCAGACATTTACGCACTCGACAGGACCCCACGCCTGTGCTCATCCTCACCGCCAAAGAAGGAAAGAGCAATATCGTCGAATTGCTCAACGCCGGCGCCGACGACTACCTCGCCAAGCCTTTCGATCTGGGCGAACTCATCGCGCGCGCCAAGGCGCTCATCCGCCGTGGCAAGGGCGCGGCTCACCCCACACTCTCCGTTCTCGACGTCGAGGTGAGCACGCTCGAGCAAACGGTTCGCCGCGCCGGCACTCTAGTCGACCTGTCGCCCACCGAGTACCGCATCCTCGAATACCTCATCCACCACCCGCGCAAAATCATCAGCAAGCGCGAACTGCTCGAGCACCTCTACGACTACAACTGGGAGCACCACTCCAACGTCATCGAGGCGCATATCTCCAACCTGCGCAGGAAGCTCGAAGCCGCGCGTCCTGATGCGGAGCCGGTGATTGAGACCATGCGCGGCCGCGGCTACCGGCTGGCTGTCGATCGAGAATTGAATCCGGAGCAGGGCCTTGTCTAAAAGAAAATCGCGCTCCATTGCCTTTCGCCTCATCGCCGCGGTCCTCGCAGTCGAACTGGTGTCATCGCTCGCCGTCATCTTCCTCTCCCTGGGCTACGAGCGTCATACCCATTTCCGCGCCTTCGACGTCATGCTGCGCGGGCGCGCCGACAGCGTGCTGGGCGCAGTCCAGGATGCCGAAGATACCGGCGACAACGTGATGCTCGACATGGCCGATCTGCACGTGCCCCGCGAAGATGTCTACGAGGTTTGGGACGGACGAGGTCATCTGCTGGGCCGCTCGACGAACTGGCTGGGCAGCGCCGCAATCACCGCGCCGCAGCAGAATGGACATTCGCGATTCACGCTGGGCCAGCGGACTTACCGCCTGCTGCGCATGCAGGGCTCGCGCATCGTCGATCCCGGCGAAACCGGCGGCGGCCATTTGCGCTTTGTCACGATTCTTTACGGGGCGCCCACCGATCAGGTCTGGGGCGCCATCCGCGGCGCGGTCGAGTTCTATGCGGGCGGCAGCCTTCTTCTGCTCCTGGTCACCGGTCCGATGATCGCGTGGCTGCTCCATCGCGGGCTTGAGCCGCTGCGCCAGTTGGCCGCGCTGGCCGCGCAGGTTTCAGTGAGCTCGTGGGAGTTTGCGCCCCCGGCGAGCGCCCGTACCACGCGTGAACTGGCACCGCTGACCGTCGCAATTGAGAGCGTATTGCAGCGTCTGCAGCGCTCATTTGAGCAACAATCCACGTTTGTGTCCGATGCCGCGCACGAGCTCAAGACAGCCGTAGCGGTTGCCAAGTCGTCGCTTCAACTCCTCACCCTCCGCCAGCGCACCGCCGCCGAATATCAGGCCGGCCTCGCCCGCTGCGTGGCCGACTCCGAGCGTATTGAAGATCTGGTCGCCAAGATGCTCACCCTGGCGCGCCTCGAAAACGAGCCCGGACCCAATGGGTCCGAAACAGACCGCTTTGCCGCAAACTCCGCCTGCGGCATCATTGAATGCGTGCGTAACGCGGTTGAGCAGCTCGGTTCGGTGGCCACCTTTCGCGGCGTGCGCATCACCGTTTCTGATATGGCGGGTGAGGACTTGCCGGTGCCCCTTGCGGCGGACGACTGCTCCCTGCTCATTTCAAATTTGCTGCTGAACGCGCTGCAGCACAGCTTTGCCCAGTCGATGGTCAATCTTCGCCTCATCTCGTGGGGTAAGGCAGTCGAGCTGGTCATCGAAGACCAGGGCGAGGGCATCTCCCCCGAGGCGTTGCCGCATGTGTTTGAGCGTTTCTATCGAGGCGACGCTTCGCGCACCCGTTCCACTGGCGGAGCCGGCCTGGGCCTGGCCATCTGCAAGGCCATGGTTGAAAAGGCAGGTGGCACCATCGCCATCGCCAGCCAGAAGGGTCAGGGCACCACCGTCAGTGTCCGCCTGCCCGTCGCGAGTGGAACGCTCGCTCCCACCCAGGGAACCTTCGCGTGATTGGGCAAGCGAGCGCGCGGCCGTACTGCCCGAGCCTGAATCCGCGCAAATATGGCACAATTCTGAGGCTGGTCAATCCGAAACGGTCACCCATTCGTTCAGCGGAGACTCCCATGCACATCCACCGCAACCTTCGTCCAGCGGCTCAGGCTATTTTCGCCGCCGTCCTTGTCTGCGGCCTTCTTGCCGTCACCCCACCCGCAGCGGCGCAACAACCATATCACGTGATCGACCACTGGAAACTAACTGACTCCGGCTGGTGGGATTACCTGGTCGTCGATTCGGCCGCGCACAGGGTGTACATCACCCGGGGCGACCACGTAGACGTGCTCGATGCCCAGACAGGGAAGCTGCTGAACACGATCGGCCATCTCCATGGCACCCACGGCGTGGCCTTGGACACCGCGGGCAAGTTCGGCTACATCTCCGATGGGGGCGGCAACGCGGTGGTGGCCTTCGATCGCAACACCTTCGCCATCATCGCCACGATTCCCGCCGGAACCAACCCCGATGGCATCGTCTTTGAGCCGGCCACGCAGACCGTCTGGGCCTTTAACGGCCGCAGCAAGGACGCAACCGTCATCGATGCAACCACGCAAAAAGTCGTCGCCACCATCCCGCTGCCCGGAAAGCCCGAATTCCCGGTCGTCGACGGCCACGGAACCGTATTTGACAACATCGAGGACAAGAGCGAGATCGCCCGACTCGACGCCCATGCGCGCAAGCTCACCGCCGAATGGTCCGCCGGCTGCCAGTCGCCCTCCGGACTGGCCTTCGACGTTCCCGGACACCGGCTTTTCACGGTATGCGACGGCAAAAAGATGGCCGTGGTCGACTCCGAATCCGGCAAGGTGCTCGCAACCCCCGCCATCGGCGACGGCCCCGACGCCGCAGCCTGGGACCCCCAGCATAATCTCGCCTTTGCCTCCTGCGGCGAGGACGGCGTTCTTTCGGTCGTCGATGCCGGAAAACCCAACTATCCCACGATCGAGAATCTCCCCACCCAAAAGGGCGCCCGCACCATGGCCTACGATCCGGCAGCCGACCGCATTTATCTCGTCACAGCCAGCTTCGGCCCCGCGCCCCCGGCAACCCCCACCAACCCGCATCCCAGACCAACTATGCTCCCCGGCAGCTTCACCGTGATCGTGGTGGGACGCTAGAACCTGTCTCATAAGACGCTAGAGCCCATCTCATAAATGGCTTTGTAAAAGGGCACGACTTTAGTCGTGCCGCAAACGTCTCGTAAATCGCTGGGCTTTAGCCCCTGAGGGAAGCTCCCTCGCTCGTCGAGCAACATTTACGCAACCAGTTCTAGTGTCCTGAGTCTGAATACGCAACACAAAACTGGCTGTCATTCTGAGCGAACGGGGCCCCGAACGTCTTTCAGTTCGGGGGTGGTGAGTCGAAGAATCTGCGGTTGTTCTTCGATGAACTTCAGACTCACCACACTAGGACCGGCCAGCTCGATCGGGTGCCCGAGGTCTCGACCGCCCCGGCGGAAGGCGTGGGATGTAGGATGTTGGCATGCCGACGCATCGATCCTCGCCCACTGCCCACTGCCCACTGACCACTGCCCACTGACCACTGCCCACTGATCACTGCCCACTGATCACTGATCCCTGCCCACTGACCGCCCATGAATTGGATCCTCATCTCCGTTGTCGTCCTCGTCTTCGCCATCTCTTTCGTCGCTGATTACAAATGGCGCCGCTGGATGGAAGCGCGCAAAGTCGAGCGCCAGGGAAACTCCGTTGACGACCCAACCCGGGGACCCGATCATCATTAAACGGTTTGCCCGCCACCGCCCGAGTGACTACCGGAAGCGGCCTCGCACGCCCACTCACAACTTTCTCCCATCCCTGCCGTTACAATGGACTAAAGGGAGCCGTCCAATCGTTATGCGTCTTTTGCCCACCCTTCGCTTCCCCACGCGCCGCAACCCCGCCGGCCTGCTGCTTGTCATGGCCGCTGCCGTGCTGCTGATTTCCGCCACCGCAGTCCGCGCCCAGTTTGGCCCGCCGCCCACTACGCCGGTCCACGACCCTGCCGCCCTCAAGCCTCCCCCGGGAGCCCGCGTCGCCATCGTCGAGTTCGAAGACCTCGAGTGCCCCGACTGCGCCAACGCCAACCCGCTGCTTAAAGAGGCCAGCGAAAAGTACCACATTCCCTGGGTGCGCCACGACTTCCCTCTTCCCTTCCATGCGTGGAGCATGCAGGCCGCCGTCAACGCACGCTGGTTCGACACCAAAAGCAAGAAGCTCGGCGACGACTATCGTGACGCTGTCTTCGCCAACCAGTCCTCCATGGTGGACTTGAACGGACTGCGCCAGTTCACTGAGAAATTTGCGCAGCAGCACGGCGTCGCGCTGCCCTTTGCCATCGACCCGCAAGGCAAGCTGCAGGCCGAGGTCAAAGGCGACTACGCTCTCGGTCAGCGCATCGGCATCGAGCACACGCCCACTATCTGGGTCGTCACCAACGGCGACCACGCCGCGCCCTTCGTCGAAGTCGTCGATCGCACCAAGCTCTTCCAGCTCATCGACCAGGCAATGGCCGAAACTGCTTCAGAGAAAACGACCCGGACCGCGCGAAAATAAAGCTACGCGATTTGAAGTGGAAATATTTGACCGCCAAACATCTGTAAGGTGCGCTGCGAAGAGCAGCAGCTTCACTCGCTTTGAGCCTTTCCCTGTGAACGGTCAGCAGACAGCTGCAATATAATCGGTCGTCATGAAAGCCTTTCTAACCGGATTTGCCCTGTGCGCGAGCCTGCTCGCCCGTGCCCAGACCCCCGCTGCCCACCGCTCTCCTGCAAAGCCCGGCGCTGCCCACGCCGCTGCCGCCGCGCCGCAGCCCTCGCTGCTCAATCCCGCCTCGCTCCACGCCAAGGCGCCGGCGGTCTTCAAAGCAGAATTCACCACCACGGCCGGCGACTTCGTGGTCGAAGTCCACCGCGACTGGGCTCCCCTTGGCGCCGACCGCTTTTACAACCTCGTGCGCCGCGGATACTTCACCAACGCCGCCTTTTTCCGCGTCGTCCCCGGTTTCGTCGTCCAGTTCGGCCTCAACGCCAATCCCGCCGTCAACAAGGTCTGGTCCGACGCCAACATCCAGGACGACCCCGTCAAGCAAAGTAACACCCGCGGCCGCCTCGTCTTCGCCACCGCCGGCCCCAACACCCGCACCACCCAGCTCTTCATCAACTTCGGCAACAACGCCCGCCTCGACGGCATGGGCTTCGCCCCCTTCGGCTCCGTCCTCGAGGGCATGGACGTGGTCGACAAAATCTATTCCGGCTACGGCGAAACCCCAGCCCAGGATCAGATCACCAGCCAGGGCGACGCCTACCTCACCGCCAACTTCCCCAAAATCGACAAGATCAAGCTGGCGAGGATTCTGCCCGCCGTCCCGGCCGCACCCGCCGCCCATCAGGCCCCCAAAACCCAACCTCACCCCACTCCCAAGCCGACGTCCTAGCACGACTCAGTTCCAGCCAGCCACGCCTCTCGACCAAAACAAAACGGCGCATCCGCAAGGATGCGCCGTTGCCTTGATGACAAAGTTCCTCGCTTTGAAAGGGCATGGATTTATCCGTGCCGTGGAAGTTCCGAGGAATCGCGGGGCTTTATAGGCTGCGGAAAGACCCTTTGCTTTGAAAGGGCACGACTTCAGTCGTGCCGTAGGTGCGACAAAATGAAGCCTTGGCTTTAGCCACTGAGGGACGTTCTTGGGAGATTCTCCCCATATTTTGGCCTTTTTCCGCAACCTGTTTAGCCCCTGAGGGATGCATTCGCTGGGACCAAGCGGCATTTATACAATGAGCCGAAAGCTGATAGCTAAAAGCTGTCTTTACACATCAATCCGCACCAAACCCCCATCCATTCCCGGAGAAACCGTGTTTGTCTGCGGTGCTCTCCAGTGATCGATGTAGCTGATCCGGTGCACGCAGCCGATGGTGCAGTTGGGCGCGCAGCTTTTGGCGGTCAAAAACTCGCGCTTCACGTCCGCCGTGGTGTATTCGGAAAGCGGCACGCCGGGGTAGCCGCGCTGCTGCGAGCAATAGTGCACCAGCCCGTCTTCGCAGATATACAGATAGCGCGAACCGGCGCGGCAACGCCAGTCGTTCGGCCGCCCCTCGGCAATCGCTGCCTGAAACTTGTCGAACTGCGCGTAGTTGGTCTTCCTCCGGTTGGTCATGGCAAAATAGACCCGCGCCTCGTCGTCCTTCAGCGGCTTCAGTTGCCCGCTGCCGTCGTGGATGATCCCGATGGTCGACTCAAACCCCAGTTCCAGCGCGCGTTTGCCGATCACGAGGGCGTCGTTGGGGTCTTTGAAGCCGCCGCCCACCACTGAATTGATATTCACGTGAAACTCGGCGTACTCGGCCAGCATCTGCAGCTTTTTGTCGAGCACCTTCAGGCTTTTTTTGGAGATGTCGTCGGGGTCTACGTTGTCGATGCTGATTTGCAAGTGGTCGAGGCCCGCGCGGTTGAGGCGCTCGATGCGCTCCACGTTCAGCAGATAGCCGTTGGTAATCATGCCGGCAATCGCGCCGGTGCGCCGCATGCGCCGGATGATGTCGTCGAGGTCGGGGTGGGTCAGCGGCTCGCCGCCCGAGATGCCGATCATGGCCGTGCCCAGCCGCCCCAGGTGGTCGATGCGCCGATTCATCTCCTCCAGCGGCACGGGCTTGGAGACTTTGTCGTACTCGTTGCAGTAGGCGCAGGAGAGATTGCAAAAGCGCATCGGAACGATCTGCGCCAGCACTGGATGCGAAGTCGAAGCCAGCGCGCGCGTCACCATCGCGTACTCGCGCATCTTCCGCCGAGCCGTAATCGCCCGCCCACGCACCGTCGCTCTCCGGGGAATACCCATCACTACTATTGAACCACACGCTGCCATGAGCTATCAGCTTTCAGCTGTCAGCCTTCAGGGTCAACCGCTAGTGAACGGCGGCTCGTGGAATCGGTGAATGCGCGTGCTGACGTTGGGCGGCTGGCATAGGGGGAGGGGACGGAGAAGGAAGGGGCAGCTGCGCACCTCGGCCACAAACCAGGCAGGTGACCCACCCTAAATATCACCACAAATGGGGGTGCCCCATCCAAGCTCCGCTTGGGTGGGATCGAATGACACTCAATTTCCTCCCCATCCCAGCTATCCCGCATCCGCCCTTGTTTGGATACACTCATGCTGGAAACGTCCACAGGGAGGCGACCAGCATGAAAAATCTTTTCGAACCGGCGACGGTCAGTGAGGTCAAGCAGAGAGTCGCGCAGCTCAGGCCCGACAGCCAGCGGCAATGGGGCACCATGAATGTGGCGCAGGCCGTAGCGCACTGCGCGGCGAGCGTGGAGTGGGCAGTCGGAGACACCCTGCCGCCCCGCATGTTCATCGGCCAGATCGTTGGCCGGATCGTGAAGCCCATGGTGCTCCGCGAAAATGAGCCGATGCGCCGCAATTCCCCGACCGCGAAGACCCTTGTGGTAGCCGATGAGCGCAACCTCCAAACGGAACAGCAACGGCTCTCCCAACTGATCGACCGCTTTGCCAGCGGCGGCCCGCCAGCCTGCACCACTCATTCGCACAGCTTTTTCGGCCGCCTCACGCCGCAGGAATGGGCCGTGCTGATGTACAAGCATCTTGATCATCACCTGCGCCAATTCGGAGCTTAACCCGCCACGGGCGCACCCTGATTGCCTGCGAAATTAGGCAGAAATATTCCTTGGCAAACATCGCACCGTGACGCCGGTCACGGCACAAGAGTAAGGGGCGGGTGGCCCGCCCTAAACATCTCCACAAATGGGGGTGCCCCATCCAAGCTCCGCTTGGGTGGGAGAGCATGACCTTCCAACCCGCCGAAGACCCCAAACGGCCTATCTTCCCGACCCGGCCCGCCCTTCGGCCTCCATCAAGTTGGTCAGAATATCGTTGATGCGGGTCAGGTGGCCTTCGCCCTTCGAACGCAGCCAGTCGAGCACCTGCGGGTCGAGGCGGACGCTGACCGCAACTTTGCGCCTGGCCCCGCGCAGGCGCACAAGGTGCGAAAGCTGGTCCGGGGTCAGCCGCGGAGCGTCAGTGAAATCAATCCCCGCATCGTCCCCCGCAGCCTGCGCCGCGCTTGCCTTGCGTAGCGCGTCGCGCCCCGGCTCAGTCCACACTCTCTTCCTGATATCTTCGGCACTCCTGCTTTTCAGCGCGCCGCGCCGAGATGATACGGATGATTTCTTCACCATGTCGATTCTCCCGGTACACGTGTACTACTAACAAAACGGTACTTATGCCCTCTTCAATCGAAACCGTCCCGAGGGCATGCCATCGCTGCTCTCCGTCCTCATCTACGCGGTCGGGACCGATGAGGCAGTTCTCATCTTCGAAAACGAGTGCCGCAAGTTCGAATGAGATGCCGCCGTGCTTGCGCTGATTTTCGAGATTCTTCTTTTCATCTCATTCGTAGCGCATTTGTATATACGAATTGTATCACCAATTTGTTAACTCCAGGCATGTCGGGCCACCCGCCTCAATTTGAAATTAGGCGACAGTATTCCTTGGCAAACATCGCACCGTGACGCCGGTCACGGCACAAGAGTAAGGGCCGGGCGCATCGTGACGCGCATGAGACCCGAACTTGTTATCTCCTTCGATGACAATATGTTTCCAGTTTCGGGAGTCTGCTCTGTTTGTCATGATTCGATGCCGCCCAAAGACCCTCCGGCTTCGAATTCGCACGACCAGATCGCCTACCTCTCGGAACAGTTCAAACTCCACCTGGAGAAGAAGCATCCAACGGCTTTCCCTGGGATGAAGCGAAAGCCCCCCAAGGGGTAAAGGAAGTGTCCCTGCGCGTCGCTGCGGCGATGGAAGCCGGGCTCACAGATCAGGCTTGGGAGATGGCCGAACTTGCGAGTCTGCTTTCAAACTCAGCCACTACTGCCGCCCCGCCTATACTAGCCCCATGAAACTCCCCGGCGATGAACTTGTGGCCCTGCTGGTTGCGGTCAGCTTTGCGGCGGGGCTCAATGTCTATGCCACCGTGGCCACCCTCGGCCTGCTGGCTCACGCCGGCGTGTTCGCATTGCCGCCCGGTCTGCACCTGCTGGCAAGCTGGTATGTCATCGGTGCCAGCGGCGCTTTGTTTGGCGTCGAATTTTTCGCCGACAAGATTCCCGCCTTCGACCTGGTCTGGAATGCGCTGCACACTTTCATCCGCGTCCCCGTGGCCGCTCTGCTGGCCTACCAGGCCACGGCTGCGCTCTCGCCCGGAGAGCGGCTCATCGCTACCCTCGCCGGAGGCGCGATCGCCCTGGCCGCCCACGGAGGCAAGACCGCCGCGCGCGCCATCGTCACTCCTTCACCTGAGCCCCTCTCGAACATCACGCTGAGCATGGGCGAAGATGTGCTGGCCGTCTTGCTTACATGGATGTCGACGGTGCGCCCGATTTGGGCCATCTCCATCGTTGCGGCGCTGCTGCTGTTCATCGTCGTGATGGTGCGCTGGGTATGGCGAGCGATGCGGTCCCTTTTCTGGGGAGCGGAGCAGGAACTCGCCCGCTGACCACACCGTGAAAGCCGGAAACGCGCTCAAAAAGCTGCAGGAGATGAAGCGTTGATGGTTCGATGCGGCCGTACTATTTTCAGGAGCCCAGAACGCGCAGCAACAATCCGCTTCCGCTGCCGATTTCGAGCTTTCCCTTGTCGCTTACGAGAATAATTGTCCCGGCCGGATCGGAACGCCCGGCATGCTCGATGCGAATATCGCTGAAGCCGTAGACGCCGCAAGCGTCCGTTGAAAACAGCCACAATGCCTGAGGCTGCTGGTTGTCCGCAACGATCCCTCGGCAAGGTTGTCCGGGCAGCACGCGCGGCAGTGCCAGCACCCCATAGGGAGTCGGCTCGCCTACTTTCAAATCTCCGTCGGCCACCGGGCCGCCGCCCCGGTAGACCTGCTCACCACCGATCTGCTGGGTGGTGGCGACCTCCGGCGGGATGGACCGGTCAGCGGACTCTTCTGGAATCTGGGCTGCTTCGACCTCCATGAGAGACGCAAGCGCGCGTAGGTCTGCCTTCAAGGGAATGCGTCGACTATGAACCTTCACAGCATCGAAGCAAAATTCGAGCCTGGTTTGCCCATTCTTCGAAGAAGCCGCCTGCACAACGTGCCCCAGCACCGTTGCCCCGCGGCGAACAGGCGTGCCCGGAACGTTCTGCATGACCTTGGCCCGGATTTCCTGACCGACATGCACCTTGTTCGCTTTCAGGCTCGTGTCGAGGCTCACGGGCAGAATCGTGCCTACGGGAAGCGCGCTCTGTGCCATCACCCCAATCGGCAAAAGCATCAGCGCCGCGAGAATCAATGTGCATTTCATTGGGGTGCGCCTCCTTCAGCGCAATTCAGCGTCTTCTCGACCAGAGACCGGACCGACGGACGGCGCGAATCGTCGCAGCCACACGATGTCTTGATGTGGATGAGCTTGACCCGGAAGCAGGCGTGCGCCTTCACTTGACTCGACGTGGGGCTTCCTGATGGCGTACCAGTCTAGATAACGCTGAGAGTCAAAGCGGAGACTTCTGCTAAATCACTCTGACATTGGAGGATGTGTCGCATCTTGTCGTACTGCAAACAGCCATTGCACGCGTGGGTGGCCTTCCCCCCGCTGCGAATATGCGAAAAACGGCGCGAGCGGAGATCACCGCCGGTATATTGTTGACTTGTCAATGGCATAGTCAAAATCCCGGGCTCTCCCCAGAGACCCGACCGCTTGCGGAAGGATAAGACAACATGGAATCGCAGAGGTTCTGTGTCTACAACCTGACCCGGGAAAGCCTCCTCAGCCTCGAAGTTGCTGAAGTCGACAGCACGGCCGAGCCTCTGAAAAAGCTGATTGAATACCTCTTCGCGTTTGCCCAAACCGGTCTTTGGCTCATGCCTTATCGGGGCATTCCTTCGGTGCCGGGACTGGCGCCTTTCGATCTCGTCTGCCTGGATGAGGAGCATCGCGTCATTCAGGAAATTGAGTTGTTTTCAACTGCCGGCTATGTCCAGCTTGAACCCAGAACCGCGAGCGCACTGGTGTTGCCGGCGCGCACGCTTCACTGGTCGCACACGCATCCCGGCGACCAGCTTGTGATTTGCATTCGCGAGGAAATGGAGAGGCGTTTTGAGCGGGTTCCCGGCCAGGGCGGGCGGGTCCGCCTGGTGCCCCGTGCTGATAGCCGCCCGACAACGTTAAGCGGCAACGGAGCAGGTCCGAATGGTTCAGCCACGTCGCAGTTGGACGAGCGCCTGCGGCAGGAGCAACTCGCGGCGCAGATGCTGAAGCAGACAAAAGACGCTGACACACAGGAGTCCCAAAAGCGGTCGTTAAAGAGCCGCCTTATGCGCATGCTCGTGCGCGATCGCCGCCGGGCTACGCGTCATTCCGCGCCGGACCTGGTCGCTTATCGCTGGACCGGCTCCATTCCGCAGCCGCGGCGCGTCGGCGACATCAGTGATACCGGGCTGTTTCTGCTGACCGAGGAGCGTTGGCTGCCCGGCACCATCGTCACGATGACGCTGCAGCGGGCGAACACCACCGGGGAGGATCCAGCCGATTCGATTGCCGCGCAAACCAAGGTTGTTCGCTGGGGAGCCAACGGGGAGGGCCTCGACTTTGTGCTCTCCGCCTTGGGAGACATCGAACGCGAACAGACATGGCAGCAGGGCGGCACAAACAGGAAAGCTCTCAAGCGATTCCTGCAAAACCAATAACTGATCCGGTTTCACTATTTGGGTGCCCCGCCCCAACTCTGCTCGGGTGGGGGCGAACCTTTCTACTGCTTCATCAGATCGGTCTCTGCCTCAGTCAACGAGATTTGCGCCGGAAGACGCTTGAACTGCGACTTTACGTCGTCCTCGATCTGGGAGATGTTCTTGAACAGCAAGGCATTCCCCTGGATATGGATATGCGTCTCGGTGATCTGCCATATCGAAGGACCGGTCTCGCGTCGCTCGACATCGAATGTGCCGCCAGTTTTCAAGAGCCCCAATAGCCCCCAGGCGAACTTGACATCGTGTATTAGCCGTCCATTGAGGCTCGCAATGCGAAGTTGCTTGTTGTCGACTACCATATCGCCTTCCATTGCCGCAAAAACACGGGTCTCCCAGTCGGGCGCCTCAAAATTCGGATCCGGTCTGAAGTGCAGCGTGGTCTGGCCATTGTGCGTACCGTTTATCGACCAGATGAACGCATTGGGCAGCAGGCGGAGCATCTCTTCCGCCTGCTGGTCGTCATGTTGACCCGATTTGCGCTGCTTTCCCTGGGCCTGCGGATTTTCAATGAAGCGATCCATCCGGGCGCGCTGATCCCCCTGTGAGAGCGGTTGGCCATTCTGGTCAAGCACGCGCCGCAAGCTGCCCTGGCCTGTATCGGCCACCCACTGCTTTACTGAGTTGCCGGGCGTGCTGTCGGTTTCAAAGAAGAGCCAGCGGGAATGGTCGTTGCGATCGGCTGCCAGCTCCGTCTCCACGGCATGCTGGACAAACTGCTTTGGATTTTGCGCCAAAGCCTCTATCGATCGTTCAGCCAAAAGCAACCACAAAATCAACCACCGACCACAGTGCACGATTCCGAACTCCTTTTCGCAGGCTACCAAATCCCACTAGATGCGTGCGAGAGGGTTGGACCATATTGATTAGACGTCCGCTGAGTCGATGGCGTTCATCCAACCCCCCTTCCTTCACACGGCCGGACTCGGGTTTTCACGGAGGCTTTGAGGTCGAAGAGCGGCGTCCAGTTCCTTCCCGATCCTCACAACAATCGGCAGCAGCGCTTCGACATCCGCCAGCGTCGTCCGGAAGTTGACAATGCAGGCACGCAGCGCAAACCTGGAATGGATCACCGCATTGGAGAGGTAAGCTTCGCCGCTGTTCTGCAGGCGCGTCAACAGTTCCAGATTCAAGGTGTCGAGATACGGCGCCACGTTCTTGTCGTTGCGATCAAGCTCCGCAGGGACGAAACGAAATGTGGTGATGCTCAGCGAATGAGTGAATGCCTCAAGTTCCGCGTAATCAACAATTCGCTCGAACAGGGCGCGGGCGATACGGATATCGTCGGAGATCATCTTCTCGTAACCGGAGCGGCCCGCCTGCTGCAGTGCCAGCCATACCTTCAAGGCGCGAAAGCCGCGTGAATTCTGCGGTCCAAGGTCAAAGTAATTCGTCGCTTCCACGCCGAAGTGATAGTAGACGGGATGATAAGCGAAGGCGTCGCGCAGCTTTTCCGGGTCGCGCACCAGGGCGCACCCGGCCTCCAGCGGCGCATAGAGCCACTTGTGCGGATCCACCGCGACGGAATCTGCTTCTTGCAGCCCGGCGAGAGCAGCTGGAGCATCCGGCAAAACGGCGGCGAGGGCTCCATAGGCTCCGTCCACGTGGAACCAGAGATTGAATTCGCGGCAGATAGCGGCCAGTTCCGGCAAAGGGTCAATGGCTCCGGTGCTCACGGAACCGGCATTCCCCACCACGATGGCCGGCCTGTCGCCCGCTTCAATGTCTTTCAGAATCTGCCCTCGCAGCGCGGCCGTGTCCATCTGCATTTCTGCGTCGACTGGAATCCAGCGAATGGCGTCCGTGCCCATTCCTGAAATGTCCGCGGCCTTCTGAATCCAGGTGTGCGCCTCTTTTGAGCAATAGACACGCAAGCGAGCCCCGTTCATTCCTTCGGTGCGCACATCCCATCCTGCTTTCGCCTGCCGCGCGGCCAAAAAGCAGACAATGTTCGCCATGTTGCCGCCGCTCACGAACAACCCTCCGCACTCGACCGGGTAGCTCAGCATTTCGGCAATCCAGCGAATCGTCTGCCCTTCGATCTCGCTCGCCATGGGCGAAAGCAGCCAGGCTCCGACGTTGGGGTTGACGGCGGCAGCAAGCAAGTCGCCGAGTGCGCCAATCGGCGCGGCAGACGAAGTGATGTACCCCCAGAAGCGCGGGTGACCGTTGAAGACGGAATGGTCGAAGAGCAGATCGGCGGCGCGATTCAGCAATTGGGCCGCGTCAGTTCCTTCCTTCGGCATGGAGCGTTCGGCCGCCAGAGCCTGCCGGACAGAAGAAGGCGATTCCGCAGGAGTGACGGGACGTTGGGGAAGCGAGTCAATAAAGGCGCCGATGCGATCGATGAGTTGATGGCCGGCGATGCGAAACTCTTCGGAACTGATGGCCAGGGGTGACTCGCGGTTTGCGGTCCCGAGTTGATTGTGCATGGCGACCCTCGCACGCATTCTATCCGATGAGTTGTTTCTTTTTGCTGTCGAATCTTTGGCGGGCCATGTAGAATTCGGCGCATCCGGAGGTTCGACCGATGGGCCGCAGATACGCGAACATTCTTGAAACAGTCGGCAACACTCCTGTAGTGAGAATCAACAAGCTTGCACCGCCCGATGTGAATCTGTACGTGAAGGTGGAGGCTTTCAACCCGCTGGGCTCAGTGAAGGACCGGCTTGCGCTGGGCGTGATTGAGGATGCGGAGAGGACCGGGCAACTGAAGCCGGGCCAGACGGTGGTTGAGGCGACAAGCGGCAATACAGGGATCGGATTGGCCATGGTGTGCGCGGCCAAAGGCTATCCGCTGGTGGTGACGATGGCGGAAACCTTCAGCATAGAGCGGCGCAAGCTGATGCGGTTTCTGGGGGCAAAGGTGGTGATCACACCCGCCTCTGGCCGCGCTGTAGGCATGGTTAAAAAGACCCTTGAACTGGTGGAGAAGCATGGCTGGTTTTACACCCGGCAGTTCGAAAATGAGGCCAATGCCGACATGCATTCGCGCACCACGGCTAAAGAGATACTGGAGGATTTCAAGGGCGAACGGCTGGATTACTGGGTGACGGGATTCGGAACCGGAGGCACACTGAAGGGCGTGGCGCGGGTGTTGGCGAAAGAACGGCCTGAGACGAAGATCGTGGTGTGCGAGCCGGATGACGCCGCCATGCTTTCAAGCGGAGTTCCACAGGAGCGGAATCCGGATGGATCGGCAAAGACGGGTCACCCTTCGTGGAAGCCACACCCGATGCAGGGATGGAGCCCGGACTTTATCCCGAAGCTGACAGGGGACGCTGTCGATTCAAAGGTGATCAGCCAGGTGCTTCGTGTGCCGAACGCAGAGGCGATGAAGTGGAGCAAGGAGCTTGCGCGCAAGGAAGGGATCTTCGTCGGCATATCATCGGGCGGGACGTTTGCGGGCGCACTGCGCGTGGCGGCGGAGGCGCCGAAGGGATCGACGATTCTGTGCATGTTGCCGGACACCGGGGAACGCTATCTGAGCACCCCGCTCTTTGCGGATGTCTCGGTTGACATGACGGAAGAGGAAGTGGCGATTTCGCGGTCAACGCCGGGATTTTGGATGGAACCGGCAAAGTAGACCGGAAGGCATTTTGTCTGGCGCAAAGAAGGCGCCAACCGGAAGCTCCGGCGGCGCCTTCTCCGCAATTTCGATATTTCCTTAAACGAAGTGGCCGCAGCCCTGCAGTTGCATCTCTTCCATCTGTTGCTTGAACTGCTCCATTTGCCGCTTCATCTCTTCCATCTGTTTCGGATCGAGCTTGAAATCCTGCGGGTTGAAATTCTGTTCCATCTGTTGCTTGAATTCGTCCATCTGCTTCTGGTCGAATTGGAAGCCCTGACTCTTGAGCATCTCCTGCAATTGTTCGGCCTGCTGGCGAAGTTGTTCAGGACTTATCCCGAAGTCTTTCGAGCTGGTTTGCTGCTGAAGCTGCTTCTGGAACTCCTGCATCTGCCGGCGCATCGCATCGGCGTTCCCCGCAAACTGCTGCTCCAACTGCGACGCGACGCCCGGGTCTAACTCGCCCAGTTCGCCCGATTCCAACTCGGCAATCAGCGCGGAATCGCCCCAGGGAAGCAGGTCTTCGAGTTCCGCGTGATGATGCTTTGAATCCACCTGCAAAGTAAGGGTCTGCTGCCGGCGGTCGCGCAGAATGGTGACCTGCACCGGCTTGCCCTGGTTGGAGCGCAGCGCCCGGTCCCAGTCCGCGGTCGTGGCGATGCCTTCTGCGCCAACTTTGAGAATCACGTCGAAGGCCTTGAGCCCGGCCGCCTGGGCTTCGCTTTTGCGCGCCACCTGCTTGACCATGAGCCCGCTGGGCACGCCCAGGTATTCAGACATTTGCGAAGTGAGCGGCTCAACCAGCGCGCCCACATTCAGGCTGCTGCCGAAGAACGGCATGTGGAATCCGCCCGACAAAGGCACGTCGCCTCCGCCGGTGAGAATGCCCATTCCGGGAGCCGGCGAGAACTCGTCGCTGCTGTCGCCCAGCTTGTTCCAGACGTCGTGCTCCATCTTTTTGTGGTCGACAAGTTCGACAGCAATGGTTTGCGTGTTGCCGTCGCGGCTGATCACCATGCTGACCTTGCGGCCTGCGGGGATTTCGCGCAGCATGCGGCCGAACTGCTCGGCGCCCTCGACCGTTTGCCCGTTCAGTTGCAGCACCACATCGTTGACGCGGATGCCGGCTTTCGCCGCCGGAGCGTCGTGGTCAATCAACGTGACAACGGCCCCGCGAACTTCCTTGAGCTTGAGTTTTGGCGCGGAATCGTTGTCCACGTCGCCCACGAGCACGCCCAGGTAGCCCTGCGAATTGGAGTGCAGCAATAGACTGGGTCCCTCGATCACTTGAGCGATCCCCGACGACTGTGCTCCGGCGCCTGGTGGCGCCACGGCCATGCCCAGCCCCAGCAGCATGGCGACTACGAGATGATAATTCGGCCTCAAAAAGTGGTTCATGGTGCTTCTTCTTCTCCCGAGTTTTCGGTACCCGGACCCGCACTCTATATGGACGGTGCAATGGCCTCAAGGGTAGTTCTTACTGAATCTCCGGCGCCCGGCTCAACACTTCCCGGGACACCGTGCGGATCTGTGGATTCTGATCGGAAGCGGCGACGGTCGACAATACCTGGCGAACACTGGTGTCGGCTTCAACCGGCTCCAGGGTATTGATGGCCGCGGTGCGTATGCGGGGATCGCTGTCGTTCAAGAGCGCCTCAAGCACCGCATCGCGCACCCGCATGTCCTGCGCGACATAGGGCTCCAGCCCTTTAAGCGCCTTCTCGCGCACGCCTTCATTCTTGTCGTAGCGCAGGGCCACCATGAGCGCGTCACGAATACCCTCCGCATTGCAACTGTGTCCGGCCCGGCACTCGGCAGCCAGCAGGCCCACCGAGTCGTCCCGCACGCCGGCCGAGGCTGCGTCTTCAGAGGCCATCATCAGCAACTGGCGGATCGCCGGATCGTCCAGCGAGCCCTTGATCTGCTGAGGAACCACCTGGTTGTAGCGAACCTCGACCACATCGCTGTTAGGCTGCTGCACAATGCTGGAGATGCCGGCTACGTCGGCGGGAATTACAGTGGCCGCCTGTGGCGCGCCGGCTACCTGGGCTGCCTGGGCGGCGGTGTGCGCTGCGCGGCCTTGCGCATATTCATAGCCGGCCAGGCTGCCCGCCCCGGCACCGACGATCAGCAGTAAAAAGGCCGCAACGGGCGCGGCCTGCAGGCTGGCAACGTTATTGGTCAGCCGTGTGCTCAGGCGCTCATACCAATTCTTGGGCGGCAGGGCGTCCAATGCTTCTTCAAGCCGCATCCGGGAGCGCGCCACCAGGTTGGCGGGCGGCTCAATTACCGGGTGCAGGGCGGCCAGCGTCCTCAGCGCCAGCAACTGCTCGCGTTCTTCCAGGCACCCGGTGCAGGCCGTCAGGTGCCGATCCAACTCGTGCGTCTGTTCGTCAGGCAGCTCCCCATAAGCCGCCAGCACGATCCGCTCGTGAGCAAGTTCGCAATTCATCTCGATACGTCCTTCCAGCCTCAATCGGTAACGCTACGTCCGAAATTCCGCAGCCCACAAGAACCGGCAGGATGCTTCAACGCAATCCCGCCAGCTGTGTTCTCAACTTCTTTGTCGCTCTGAAGAGCGTATTCTTGGCGGTTTCTTCCGTGGTGTTCAACATCTCTCCGATGGTGCGCAAGCGGAGCCCCTGGTAATGCTTCAGCTCAAAAACCATACGCTCGCGGGGGGTGAGCTTGCCCAGCGCGGCCTGGATCTTTTCGCCCAGTTGTTTGCGGTCCAGTTCCCGGGCCGGATTGGAAAACGCCCGGTTATCCGAGACTGAAGCCAGCAAGTCAATTTCATCGCCGGAGTGGTCCAGCATCACCGCCTGATCCTCCCGGCGGGTTTTGCGCCGCCGTAACTGGTCGAGGCAGAGGTTAGTTACGATCCGGTAAATCCAGGTGTAGAACGAGCACTCGAAACGAAAATTCCCGATATACCGGAAGGCTTTCAGAAACGCTTCCTGGTAGATGTCTTCGGCATCGTGCTCTGAGCCGGTGAGATGCAGCGCGAGGCGCAAAACCTGCTGCTCGTATTGCCGCACAAGGGCGTCAAAAGCCACACGTGACCCAGCCTGTGCCTGACGAATCAGTTCCATCTCCGGCGCACGGGCTTCCAGGCGCTCCTGCGCGCGGTTCGGTCCGTCCATTGCCCTCGATGCAGCCATCCCTTGGGAGGATTGTACCCTCCTTTCGGCTGACCATGCTAAGGGTGCCGGCGCCCCGGCCGTGGACAAGGGGATCGCAGCTTCACTTGCCATGGAATCTCCGTTCCGGCTATCAAGAACAGATGCATTCAAATAGACGTGCTCCGTCCCGCTTGGTGAGCGGAGCGACGCTCCGGTTCCACTCCCTCCCGGTACACTGGTAACCGATGAGCGACAATCTTTTTTCAGGCCTGGAGAAGGCCTCGGAAGCAGAGGGATGGTACGTGGCCCACTGCGATGGCGGATCTCGTGGCAATCCCGGTCCGGCAGGCTACGGCGCAGTGATCGACGATCCGAAAGGCGGCGTGGCGGCGCACTTGAGCGAGTACCTGGGCCGGCAGACCAACAACTACGCCGAGTATTCGGCCCTGCTGGCAGTGCTGGCCTGGGCCCTCGAGCACGGCGTCAGGAAATTGCGGGTCATCTCCGACTCGGAGCTGATGGTGAACCAGATGAAAGGCCGCTACAAAGTGGCCAGCCCCGGCTTGCGCCCGCTATGGGAAGAAGCCAAGCGGCTCGCGGCGCGCCTGGAGCGCTTTGAAATGCGCCACACCCTGCGTGGCGGCAATCAGGAAGCCGACCGTCTCGCCAACCTGGCCATGGACAAGGGTATGGGCAAGCGGATTGTGAGCTAGTGTCCTGAATCTGAAATACGCAACACAAAACTGGCTGTCATTCTGAGCGAAAGGGGCCCCGAACGTCTTTCAGTTCGGGGGTGGTGAGTCGAAGAATCTGCGGTTGTTCTTCGATGAACTTCAGACTCACCACATTAGGGCCGGGCCTGGTCCGGCGCCGAATCCTGATCTTACTTGCCGATGTTGTTGCGCCATACATGGCCGTCCCGCTCCAGTAGCCGGTCGGCGCATTCCGGCCCCCAGGCACCGGCAAAGTAGTTGGGAAACGCCTCCGGACTTTTATTCGCCCAGGCCTGCAGAATCGGCGTGTAAAGAGCCCACGTCGTCTCCACGCCATCGCGTTCCGCAAACAGCGTCTGATCGCCCAGCATGGCGTCAAGCAGCAGCCGCTCATACCCGTTGGCGCTGGAGGTCCCAAAAGCCGCGGCGTAGTCGAAGTCCATGTTCACCGGGCAAACGTTCATCTCCGGGGTGGTGGGTACCTTGGCCCCGAAGCGCAGCGCGATTCCTTCGTTCGGCTGAATGCGGATGGAGAGCAGGTTGGGCTGAATCTCCTGGCACGGGCCGCTTGATTGCATGCGGTTGAAGATGAGCAGCGGCGGCTGTCTGAACTGGATGCTGATCTCCGTGGCACGCCTCTTCAACCGCTTGCCGGCGCGCAGATAGAACGGCACGCCCGCCCAGCGCCAGTTCTCGATCTCCAGGCGCACGGCGGCATACGTCTCCGTGGCTGACTCCGGATTGACGCGATCCTCATCGCGATAACCGACCACCTTGTGACCCTCTACCACCCCCGGCCCATACTGGCCGCGCACGGTATTGAGAATCGGCACCGGCGGGATCGACTGCCACACCTTTACCTTTTCGCGGCGCACGCTCTCGGCTTCAAAGCTCGACGGCGGCTCCATGGTCACAAAGCTCAGCAATTCCATCACGTGGTTCTGCACCACATCGCGGAGCGCGCCGGCTTTCTCATAGAACGGGCCGCGGCCCTCGACGCCCAGCGTCTCGGAGGCCGTGATCTGCACGTGATCAATGTAATTCCGATTCCAGATCGGCTCGAAGATGCCGTTGGCAAAGCGGAATACCAAAATGTTCTGCACCGTCTCCTTGCCCAGGTAGTGGTCAATACGGAAAACCTGGCTCTCCCGGAAAACGGCGTTGACCTGGTGGTTGAGCTCGCGCGCCGATTCAAGGTCGTGGCCAAACGGCTTTTCAATCACCACCGCCGTGTGCCCACGCTCCGGAGTCGCCATGCCATGCGAGCCCAGGTTCTCAATAATCTCCGCAAAAAACTCGGGCGCCGTGGCAAGGTAAAAAAGCCGGTCGCCGCCGATGCTCTTTTCCTTATCGATCCGGTCCAACTCCGTCTTCAGAGCTTCGTAATGAGCCGGGTCATCGAAGTTCAGCGCAAAGTAACCGATGTTCTTCACGAATTCCTCGAGTTTGGGATCGTCAGGCTTAACCCCTCCGAACTCGATGATTCCTTCCCGCATATCGGCCGCAAACTCATCGCCCAGCGGCCGCCGCGCTACGCCCACGATCTCAAACTTCTTCGGGAGCAGTCCATTCTGTTCCAGGTGGAAGAGCGCGGGGAGTAACTTGCGCTTGGTCAGGTCGCCCGAGGCGCCGAAAATCACCATGATGACCGGCTCGGGGATCCGCTCACCGTGCGGCGGAATCTGGGAAAGATCTTCCGGGTTGACTTTCATCTGCACTGTCGCCATAACTCCCTTAACCTCCTGCTGTCCCGTCTCTCAACTGGTCAGTGATCACTGATCACTGATCACTGACCACTGACCACTGACCACTGTTTCAGTCCTTCTTCACCGCGTGCCCGCCGAACGCATTGCGCATGATCGCCAGCATTCTGTCGGTAAAGTTATTCTCCTCGCGCGAACGGATGCGGCGGATCAACGACTCGGTAATCACCGGCGCCGACACGTTCAGATCGATCGCCTCAAAGACCGTCCAGCGTCCCTCGCCGGAGTCGGCTACATACGCTTCGAGCCCGTCCAGTGTTGGATTCTTCGAGAGCGCATCGGCGGTGAGATCGAGCAGCCAGCTCCGCACCACGCTGCCGTAACGCCAAATTTCAGAGATCTGCGCGAGATCCAGATTCATCTCTTCCTTTTTTTCAAGGATGGTGAATCCTTCGGCGTAGGCCTGCATGAGTCCGTATTCGATTCCGTTGTGCACCATCTTCACAAAGTGGCCTGCACCCGCAGGACCGACGTGCCCCCAGCCCCTGTCTTTGGCGGGCGCCAGGGTTTCAAGAATCGGCCGAATATACTCGACTGCCTCCTTATCGCCGCCAACCATCATGCTGTAGCCCTCTTTCAGGCCCCACACGCCGCCCGATGTGCCCACGTCGATAAATTGAAAACCCTTGGCGGTCACTTCCTTGTAATGGCGCATCGAATCCTTGTAATTCGAGTTGCCGCCATCGATCAGTATGTCGCCGGGATTGAGCATCGGTTCGAGTTTCGCAATCGTGTCGTCCACAGGTTTTCCCTGCGGCACCATGATCCAAATGGCCCGGCGGCCTTTCAGCTTCTGTGCCAGTTCTTCAAGCGTTGCGGCGCCCAGGTTGCCTGCATCGGTGAGCCGCATAACCGCCTCTGCGTTGAAGTCGAACCCGACGACCTGATGGCCGCCCAACCGCAGCCGCTCCGCCATGTTGCCGCCCATCTTCCCCAAACCAATCATCCCAAGTTGCAATCTGAATCTCCTTTTCAATCTGCTTTCAAAAACTTCCAGTCTAGAGAACTCCCATGCCCATCAAATCGCGGCGCAAGGTTTCCTCGCCTTCAAACCGAATCGTCTTCATGCCTTCTGACGCCGCAGGGGCCACGTTCTCCTCCCGGTCGTCGATAAACAGAATGCGCTCCGCGGGCTTGCCGAGAATGTCGAGCGCCCGGCGATAAATGGCCGGATGGGGCTTGCGCAATCCCAAAAAGCAGGAGCTGAATGCCATCTCAATGGAGGCACGCAGGCCAAACGTCTCAAACCGGTATTGGTTCGGTTCGCGCGCCTCGTTGTTGAGTAGTCCCACCACGCACTTATCCGATGCCCCAACTTCTTTCAGGATTCCCAATGCTCCGTCGCGAAGCAACTTCGATTGCGCGCAGATAGCGGTGAAAAACTGTTCATGCGAAAAGTTGCGCGGCTCGTAAAAGACGGTCGCATCCAGATAGGCTCTCACGTCGATCGCGTCTCGTTCCCAGGCATCGTTGGCGGCTGTGTGGCGGGCCTCAAAGGCGGCATGGTCCAGGTGAAACTGGTCGAGCACCACCGAACGTTCGCAATGATCCCAGCCGTTGGTCAGCAGGACCCCGCCAACATCGAAGAGGATTACGTCGAAGGGGAACATCGGCGCCCTTTAGTGGTGCATCCAGCGCTATTCTGCGCGCGGTCGGTTACTGTCTGATGAAGTTGAGCCGGCAATGTGGGCCGCGCTGCGGCGATCGTCCACATGGTCAGCGGGGATTGCTTGAGCCCACTTCGCACTGATACCTGGCCTCGATGGCCAACACCTTCTTGAATCGTCGCGTGAACCGTGGTTCGTTGAAGAGGAATTTAGCCTTGATGAATGCATCGACCAATTCGTATGCGAGAGCTGGGCCAATAATGCGCGCGCCCAACACCAGCACGTTCATGTCATCGTGTTCAACGCCCTGATGCGCCGAGTAGGTGTCGTGGCACATCGCGGCGCGAATGCCGGGCATCTTGTTGGCCGCAACCGAGACGCCTACGCCGGAGCCACAGATAAGAATGCCGCGCGGCGCCTCTCCGCGGTTGATGGCTTCCCCTACCCGTTCGGCAAAATCGGGGTAGTCGTCCTGGGGATCGACCTGATACGCGCCCAGGTCGACTAACTCGTGACCTGCCTTGGTGAGATAGGCCCGCACCTGTTCCTTGAGAGGAAATCCGGCGTGGTCGGAGCCGATAACAAGTTTCACTGCGATTCCTTTCCTGTCAGCGGAGCTAGCGGAGCTAGCGGAGTTAGCGGGGTAGCGGAGTTAGCAGCTTTCTGAACTCCGCTAACACGCGAAGCGCGGCTGACCCCGCTATTTCTTCAAAAGCGCCTTGGCCTTCGCGGCGACATTCTCAGGCGTGAATCCCAGTTCCCGCAGCACGATTGGACCCGGAGCCGACGCTCCAAAACGGTCGAGGCCAATCACGTCGCCGTCGAGGCCTACATATTTCCACCAGGCGATGGGAGAGCCCGCTTCAACAGCCAGCCTGGGCACGCCGGGCAGCAATACGCTTGCCTTGTACTCCGCTGACTGCTCGTCGAAGATTTCCCAGCTTGGAAAGCTGACCACGCGCGCCGCGATTCCTTCGGCGGCGAGAAGCTTTGCGCCATCCACACAAGGCCAGACTTCAGAGCCTGTGCCGATCAAAATGACCTTGGGATTCGGCGCGTCTTGCAGAACGTAAGCACCCTTGCTGACGTTTGCATAGGCATCGTGCGTAGCCGGGTCGATGACCGGCAAATCCTGGCGGGTGAGAGCGAAGAAGCACGGTCCTTTGCGCTCCAATGCGAGCCGCCAGCAAGCCGCAGTTTCATTTGCGTCTGCAGGCCGGAAATCGGTGAGGAAAGGCACAGCCCGCAGCATCGTCAGGTGTTCGATGGGCTGATGGGTCGGACCGTCTTCACCCAGGCCGATCGAGTCATGCGTAAAAATGAATAGCGAGTGCGTTTGCGACAGCGCGGCAATGCGAATCGCCGGCTTGGCATAATCCGCGAAGCAGAAAAAGGTCGATCCGAAAGGCGCCAGGCCTCCATGCGCGGCCATGCCATTGACGGCGGCACACATGCCAAGCTCGCGCACGCCGAAATAGACGTTGCGGCCGGCGGGATCAACGTGGAAGTTGGCGCCGGGCTTGAAGATTGTCTTGGTCGAGGTGGTCAGGTCGGCAGCCCCGCCGAAGAGCTCCGGCACCACGTCGGCAATGGCGTTCATTACCGCGCCGCCGGCGTTGCGCGTGGCCATCGGCTTGCCTGCCGGAAAGCTCGGGATGGCCTTTTCCCATCCCTCTCTGCGGACATTTTTCTGGGTTCGCTCAAACTCCGCAGCGAGGTCAGGATACTGTGCGCGATAACCCTCGAAGAGCTGATTCCATTCCGCTTCAAGCGCCTTGCCGCGATCAATGGCCTGACGCCAGTTGGCGAGAGCCTCCTCGGGGACATAGAAGTTCTTGTCCTCAGGGAAGCCGAAGAACTTCTTGGTCGCCGCGGTATCCGCCGGACTCATCGCTTCACCGTGAACTTTGTTCGTACCGGCTTTCGGACTGCCGTAGCCGATTACGGTGCTCACGTCGATGAACGACGGGCGCGTAGTTTCGGCTTTGGCCGCTTCAATGGCCGCCTCAATCGCGGGAAGATCGTTGCCGTCGGCCACGCGCTGCACATGCCAGTGGTACGCTTCGAAGCGCTTCACCCTATCCTCGGTGAAGCTCAGCTCAGTCGGTCCGTCGAGCGAGACGAGATTGTCGTCGTAGATAAAGATGAGCTTGCCCAGCCCCAGCGTTCCGGCCAGCGAAGAGGCCTCATGCGAGATGCCCTCCATCAGATCGCCGTCGCCGCAGAGTGCATAGGTATAGTGATTCACAATTTCGAAGCCGGGGCGGTTGTAGATGGCTGCCAGGTGCCTCTCTGCCATGGCCATGCCCACGGCCATGCCGATGCCCTGGCCGAGCGGTCCGGTGGTCACTTCGACGCCTTCGGTGTCAAGGGACTCGGGGTGACCCGGCGTCTTCGAATGCCACTGCCGGAACGATTTCAGGTCGTCCATCGTGACGTTGTAGCCGGAAAGATAAAGCGAACCGTAGAGCAGCGCCGACGCGTGGCCATTAGAGAGCACAAACCGGTCCCGGTCTGGCCATTTGGGGTGCGCCGGGTTGTGCTTCATCAATTTGTGGTAGAGCAGGTACGCAATCGGGGAGTCGCCCAGCGGAGCTCCCGGGTGCCCGCTATTTGCTTTTTCCACGGCATCCACGGCAAGTAGCCGCAAGGTGTCAATGGAGAGTTCGTCGATGGAGAGAGCCGCAAGAGTGGGGGTCATATGAATTCGCGCCCGCTGACGCGGGTCCTTTCGATGAAATTCAGGGGATGGATCAATTTGCCGGGGGTTCAATTCTGATGTTCACGTTGTAGCCGAGCCAGCGCTGTTGCTCCGGCCAGTAAAGAGTCCATGATAGCCCACCGCTCTGCTGGGTTGCCGCGGGCGAAATGTCGGCGCTGTAGCCCGCGGACCCGAGGCTGCGGCTAATCGTGTCATGCACCGTACGCCAGCCGTCGTCGGACCACCTCACTTCAAAGCGATCCCCATCGAGGATTCGTAGCGTATCGCCTGCCGCCATGGTTTGGATGGGTCGGCGGAAGGTGTAAAACTCAAGCGGTTTTCGCGGCTTCTTTCGTCCGCTTAATTCGCTGTAGCGAGCGCACACAGGTTCGATGCGATCAAAGACCTTGCCGTCAACCGCGGAACGCAACAGTTTCAGGTATTCGGCGTGAGCCCATACCAGGGGCACAGCGGCGCCAGCCGGCTTCCCCAACACCAGGCGGGCCCCGGGGCGATCCGGCTCGTCCCACACCTGTTCCGGCATCATCTGCCCCATCGTTGCAAAGCGCTCATAGGTCGCGATCAGCGGGGTAATATCGTTGCCGGCAGCCAGTTCGTAGTGGGCGCGCTCCCCGGTCAGGAGCGGCCAGACCCGACCCTGTCCCCACCCTTGGAACGGCCCTCCATCGGGCCGTTGCCCATAGCCATCCCAGTTGTAGCGAAGCCAGCCTGGACCCTGCGGCAGTCCGCGCTTGAGTACCGCATCCACCACTTTGAGCGAGTCGATAATCAGCGGATCGTCGGCACGCCGAACGCCATAGCGCACCAGTTCAAGAAAGCCATGATCCACAATTTCGCGTGCTTCAAACTCGGTGCGCGTGCCGGGAGGCCGGTTTTGAATCCGGATCATCTCAGAGCCACAGCTCTCGCACGAGTAGGCCTCGCCTTTTTCCGGCGGCCGGATGCGCATGTAGTGGCGCCGCACCGATGGCAACAGCACACCCTCGTTCGTCACCGTCCAGTCCTCGAGATGAAAATCGATCCAGTCGGCGAAATCCTCATAGAAACAGGCCAGTTCCGTTGCGTCGCGGGCGCATGCAAACTCTGCCGCGCAAATCAGTCCTGAAATCACCGCCGCCAGCGTGGAAGGCGAATAGCCGGCGTTCTCTTCCCAGCGCTCCTGGTGCGTGATGGGTGCATGGCGCACCAGAAAGCCGGCAGCGCGTTCGATGAAGGGAAAGATGTCCGTTTCGCCCAGGGCGTCGGCCTTCCAGAGCCTCCATCCCAGGATCAGCGGAAAAGCCACTTCATCCAGTTGCACGCCGGACCAGTAAGGGCGCCCATCGACCCAGAAATTCTGAGCGAACCCGCCATCGGGTTTCTGCGTGCAAGCCAGATAGACCAGCGCCCGCCTGGCCGTTTCAGCGCGCCCGCAGGCCAGCAAGGCAGTCGCGGTTTGCACCATGTCGCGGGTCCATACCAGGTGGTAACCGCCTAGATCGTCATCGCCGTGCACCTGTCCCCAGGGAATCGACATCGAAGCCACAAATGCCCCGGAAAAAGTTTTGTCCTCGTGCGCCAGCAGCACGTTATGGCTGGCTCGCATCAGTTTCCCGTCGTCCTGTGCCTTGGCTGCCAGCCACTCTGGATTAGCGGCGCGATGCCACTGCTCGATGAACCGGGTGCGACATTCTTCGAAAGGCGCGGCCATCGCGCTTACCGTCTTTTGCAATGCGGTATGATGGCCTTCGCCCATTCCGATGGCCAGCGTGAATTCACGCGCGCCGTCTGCTCCTGCATTGCCGAGGTCGAGCTCGCCAATCACGGCGAGGTTGCCGTTGGTGGCCGAACCGAACTCCCAGGTCATCGTGAGGTTCTGCATCAGGTCACGCCAGCCGTCGCTCGCGCCGACAAACCCGCAACTCGTGCGCGAAAACCCGCAACTGGCGCCCATGGCCAGCGAAGATCGGTTTTTCCATGCCAGCAGCATGTTGTGACCTGCTACATCGAGCGCCCTCGCCGCATTGCCTGCTCCTCCGCCCTCAAGATGCGGCGCCAGCAGTGCATAAATCTTCAGGCGCGGCACCAGGTCTTCGTGGCCTTCAAGGCGCACCCGCTGCAAAACCACACTATGATGCGGATCGCAAATGATCTCCTTGGTCAGAGTGTATCGGCAATCGGGATCGCGGTTCACATAGCGAATCCCCAGCGCCTCCTTATGGATGTACTCAAACGTCGTGATCAGGTCGCGCTTCTCTTCGTGAACAAATGTCGCCCCGTCGGTGATCAGGAATTCCATGTCCCTGACCTGGGCGCTGTCGATGGTCGGGTGGTAAAGCTCATTCAAGATGCCGTGCGAGCAGGTGAACCACACCCGACTTGAGGCAGAATAGGCAGTTCCTACGGCGTCTTTGACGCTCGAGGTCCAGCGCGGCTCAAGGCCCGGCGCGCCAAAGGCCTCGCCCTGTTGGTCAAGCCAACGGTAAAGTGGCTGATTATTCATCATTCAAGGTCATGTTGTGTTTTGGGGAAGTTCAAAATGCGCAGATCCGTTCTCCTAATCGATGTTCCGGAAAGCAAGAAGGTTTCGGAACCCGACGGAAAAACCTCAAGCAGAATTAGTTGGCAGCCCCAGAGGGCCCTCCCGCATCCATCAGAACATACGGGGCGGGCCGGTGTGTGAAGATTACATTGCAACCGGACGCTGACCTTCTTGAGCCCCGAATTCGAACCGGCCGGGTTTCCGTGACCAGCAGCACACGTCGCTGAGCTGTCCAATCCGCTCAGCCCTCACAGTACAATTCCCAATGAAGGAGATTCCCCAATGGCACCAGAAGTAGCAGTCGCTTACACCGTTCCACCGCTGCCTTACGACTACGCCGCTCTCGAGCCTTATATCGACGCGGAGACGATGCACCTGCACCACGACAAGCACCACCAGGCCTACGTGACGAATGTGAATGCCGCACTCGAAAAGCACCCCAAACTCGCTTCCAAATCAGTCGACGACCTGCTGCGCGACCTGGCAGAGGTGCCCGAGGACATCAAGGCAACCGTGCGCAACAATGGTGGCGGCCACTCCAATCACAGCATGTTCTGGACCATCATGGCTCCTGCCGGTCCCGGAGTAGGGGGCGCACCCAGCGGCGCAATCGCCGCGCAGATCGCCGCCGACTTCAATGATTTTGAGGCCTTCAAGAAACTTTTCAATGAGACCACTGCCAAGCAGTTCGGCTCCGGCTGGGGCTGGCTGGTCTTTACCGGCGGAAAGCTCAAGGTCATGACCACTGCCAACCAGGACTCGCCCCTGAGCCAGGGCCTCTATCCCATCTTCGGCAACGATGTCTGGGAGCATGCCTATTACCTGAAGTACCAGAACCGCCGCCCCGAATACCTCGCCGCGTGGTGGAACGTGGTCAACTGGGCCGAGGTCAACAAACGCTTCGCCCTGGCCAAGAAGTAATAAAACAGCCATCAGCCGCTAGTGTCCTGAGTCTGAAATACGTAACACAAGACTGGCTGTCATTCTGAGCGAACGGGGCCCCGAACGTCTTTCAGTTCGGGGGTGGTGAGTCGAAGAATCTGCGGTTGTTCTTCGATGAACTTCAGACTCACCACACTAGCTCTTAGCCTTTAGCCCTCCTGTCTCGGTGCGTGTGTCACTGAATCTTGCCGCCTTGGAACTGGGCGGGAAAACTGGAGGGCTGATCGCTGGAAGCTAGCGGCTGGTAGCTGTCTCATCGCAACTCTTCTCCGCATTTCGTGTCTAACCACACAACAGCGCGATGGAGATGCGTGTGCGCATTTTGGCTTTTCTCCCCTTTGCGGGACTGCTTGCCTTTGTGACTACCGGACTCTCGACCGCCCTCGCACAGCAGGGCAGCTTCACCATCAACCAGAATGCCGCGGCGGTAGGTACGGCCAGCTTTAACGTGGCCGCAACACCCGATGGATACGACTCCGCCTCAATGGTGCGGGTCTCCATGCAGGGCCTCGATTACGCGCTCTCTGAAAATGAGCGCCTCTCTTCCGCCAACCAGCTCGAGCATGTTGAACTGAGCGCCACGGTGAACGGCTCCGCAGTACATGTGACCGCGGCGCCCGATGCGGCGCAACTGCTCATGAACATCTCCGCCAACGGTCGCAGTTCAACGACGCGACTGGCGGCGCATCCGGCCGCTGTCTTCCTGCCCGACTTCGACCCCGCCGCCCTGGAAACCCTGCTGGCAATGGCTGTCAACCACAACAACCGCGATCTGTGGGCCATCATTCCCAAGCAGGCCGGCTCCGTTGTGCCCGTCCAACTCGCCACCTATGCCGATCAGCAGGGCACGCTCGACGGCAAACCCGTCGTCGTGCATCACTTGATCGCGACCATCGCCGGCGGGACGACTGAACTCTTCTCCGGGCCTGCAAACCAGCTTCTCCTGGCTGAGTTGCCGCAGGAGGGCTTTGCCCTGGTGCGCAAAGGATTCGTCCTCACGCCTCCATCCCGGCCGGAAGCTCCCCCTGCCGAATAGATCGGCATTGCAAATGGAAAAGGAAGGACGATAGGGCTCGTCCTTCCTTCCAAGTGAATGCGCGAAGCCTGGAACCAGTCTCATAAATGGCTTTCTAAAAGGGCACGACTTTACAGGCTGCGGAAAAACTCTTTGCTTTGAAAGGGCACGACTTCAGTCGTGCCGTAGGTGCCACAAAATAAAGCCCTGGCTTTAGCCACTGAGGGACGTTCTTGGGAGATTCTCCCCATATTTTGGCCTTTTTCCGCAACCTGTTTAGTCGTGCTGCAAACGCCGCAAAAATCGCTGGGCTTTAGCCCCGAGGTACGCTTTTCGCGGTGCGAGACCATTTATGAGACAGCTTCCAGCGTCCTGAGTCTGAAATACGCAACACAAAACTGGTTGTCATCCTGAGCGAACGGGGCCCCGAACGTCTTTCAGTTCGGGGGTGGTGAGTCGAAGAATCTGCGGTTGTTCTTCGATGAACTTCAGACTCACCACATTAAAACTGGTTGCACAAATGGAGTTTTGAAAGGGCACGGCTTCAGCCGTGCCGTCACAGACGCATAGAATCCGGGGCTTTAGCCCCTGAGGGAAGCTCCCTCGCTCGTCGAGCAACATTTATGCAACCAGTTCTAGGCGGATTGCTAGCTGCGAACCACCATCCGGTCCAGCGCCTGGATGTTTTCCTCATTCATTTGTGGCTGTCCGCGGGGCGGAATGTACAAGGTCGAGATAGAGATGAACTCGGCCTTGGGCAGGTCGCGGAGCGCCACACGCTCGATCAGCGCACGGCTGGTCGGAAGCTCCGGCGCGTGATACAGAAACACCTCGTGCTCCGGCCCGTAAAACTTCATCAGGTAGCCGGTGAGCACCTGGAGCCGCAACCGCACTTCCGTGTGCTGGAGATTCCACTGGTCCTCTCCCAGCACGCTTACCTGCCAGAGCAGCAGGCCGGCACAAGGGTCGAAGTTGTACTTGTAGTAGAGGAAACGCGTGGCCTCGAAGCTTTGCAGGCCGGCGCGCCCGATGTCGAGCCCGAGATCTGCAAACAGGCTGTCTTCGGTGGAGATGGCGGGCAGCATGCGCGCGCGCTTGCCGGTGGCGCGGGCGCGGCGAATCGACTCCCAGGCCGCGTGCGAGAGCACGCCCGGATGCCCGTACAAGGCTACGCAAAGATCACCGGCCGATTCCAATTCGTCGAGAATTCTGGCGATGATGGTTTCATAGATCTCGATGCGCGGCTTGCCGGTCTGATACAGAGGCCACAACGATTCGGCCGCCGGATTGAGCTTGCGGATGCATGCCTCGGAAACGGGATCGGCGACCAGGTAGAGGACCCGGGTGGCCTGTTCGATCGCCAGCCGCGTTTCGACCGTCATGTGCACGCCGGCGCGCATCCCCGTTCCGACCACGGTCAGACCCTCGGCGGACCACACTCCGCATGGATCCTGGTCCTGGGAGCGCATGGAATCCGAGCCCGGCCAGCATCGCATCCTGGGCCAGATCGAGCTCAAAGTCGATGGGCTCAAACCGCACCGATTCCTGTTGGTACGAGCCAGCTGAGTGCTTCGGCGGATGTATCTTTTCCGGCCGCGGCGGCGGAATCTCTTCCGGCATAGGCGGCGGCATCATCTCGGGGTTGGCCGGCCTCGGGGGCGGTATCTCTTCGGGCATAGGCGGCGGCATCATTTCGGGGTTGGACCGAACTAACCGCGGCATCAATTCAGAGTTGGCCGGTTTCGGCGGCGGCGGCATCAATTCGGGGTTGGCTGGCGCCTCGGCCGGCCTCGGCGGCACTGGCATCAACTCGGGGCTGTTGGGCGCTTTCACTTCACCCGTTGCCTCGTGCGCGGCCATGGCTTGTTCTGTGAAAACCGCCTGGCGCAGGGCAACGGGGTCGCCGGCGAGCAGCGCTCGCTGGTCGTCCGCGGTCAGGTTCAATCTGTTCAAGGTCTCGTGCGGCGATCTCCGAAATGCAGACATCAGTTCGGGGTCAGTAGCCAATGAAGCCAGAAATTCCAGCATTTTCATCTAATTACCTCCTGGGGTGGCTGGATTATCATCTGCATCCGCCGACGCCGTCAACCACTTTTCTTCCACAAGATCGCACGTTGTTGCAGTCGTGCCGATCGGTGAAAGCATGCTTCGATCCCAGCGCTAAGCGCTGTCGATTGTGCGCACCACGGAGATGAACCAAAAGAGTCCGTTCCACGATTCTTCGCACACCCTCTTCCGGTTCCGCCTACAATGGGTGAAGTCCCTTTTGCGCCTGTACGATCCCCGGAGGCGGCGCTTGCTTTCGAGACTCATCGGCCTGTTATGGATTGGCCCTCGATGGGCACGGCGCGTGCTGCCGTTACTGCTTGCCTTCCCCGTCATCCTCCCCGCGCAGTCGACCATCGTGCTGGGCAGCGCAACGGCGCAGCTTACCGGGCCGTGGCGATTTCACACCGGTGACGATCCTGCCTGGGCACATCCGGGCTTCGACGATTCCAGCATGGAGCACCATGGACCTGACGCCGCCGGGGGGCTCCTACGATCCCTATATCGGCAGCAGCGGATTCGTGGCGGGTTGGACGGGACGCGGCTATCCGCGCTATTCCGGCTTTGCGTGGTACCGGCTGCGCGTGAACCTGCAGGACCAGGTCGAGGGCGGGCTTGCGATCAAAATGCCCGACAACGTGGATGACGCGTACCAGGTGTTTGTGAACGGACGCTTCATTGGCGAGTTTGGGCGATTCAACGGCAACGCTGTGTCCGATTACATCTCGCAGCCGCGCGCCTTCACATTGCCTCCAGGCATCGGCAGCGGGCCGCTTACGATCGCCATTCGCATGTGGATGGATGCACACACGCCGCTGATTGAAGCCGAGGCCGGCGGCCTGCATGGTCCTCCTGTGCTCGGGCAGACCCAGGTTGTGATGGCCATGCAACGCCTGGGCTGGGACGCTCTCGACCGCTCGGAATCAAGCGATTTCCTCGAAGCCCTGATCCTGTTGCTGGCGATTGCGGTGGCGTTTTCGCTGCACATGCTGGACCGCACCGAATCCGCCTACCTGTGGCTCGGCGCCACCTGCATCGTGATTCTATCGGTGATCTGCGTGCGCGACGTGGCGTACCACGGCACCTGGATTACGGCCATGCATGCGCTGTTTCTGCGCGACGTGATTCTACTTCCACTCGAGATGGCGCTATGGATCTTCTTCTGGGCCTGCTGGTTCCGGCTGGATGAGAATAAGCGCCTGCGCGCCGAGGTTTTGGTACTCGTGGCATCTGCTGGCGCTGGGGGCGGCGTTCGAACGTGCGCCTCTCTATGGACGGGTGTTGCCCGTCCAGGCGCTGACCTGGGTTCCGCCATTCGTGCTGGCGCTCAAGCTGCTGCTGGGCGCGGCGCTGCATCTGGGTCACCTATCGCGGCATTCTGAAGAACCGCACCGAAGCGTTGCTGGCGCTGCCCGCAGTGGCGCTGATCGGCGTGGCGCAGTACCAGTACGAATTTCAACTGTTTCATGCGCCGATTCTCTTCTTCGTATTTGGCTACACGGTTTCCGCCAGCCAGATTGCCACGGGCCTGTCACTGGGCATCGTTACCGTACTGCTCTTGCGCCGGTTTCTTCATGCACAGCGCGAACGCGAGCAATGGAGGCTTGAGATCGAGCAGGCGCGCCAGGTGCAGCAGGTGCTCATTCCCGAGGTGATCCCTTCCATCCCCGGGTTTGCTCTGGAAAGCGAATACCGGCCTTCTCAGCAGGTGGGCGGTGACTTTTTCCAGATCATTCCCGAAGCCGATGGATCCATTCTGGTCATCATCGGCGACGTGAGCGGGAAAGGTCTGCGCGCGGCCATGCTGGTCTCACTCATCGTCGGGGCAGTGCGGACGCTGGCCAAGTTCACGCGCGATCCGGCAGAGGTTTTGCGCGGCGTGAACGAGCGGCTGTGCGGACGGCTCAAGGACCAGTTCGCCACATGCCTGGCGCTGCACATCGCTGCTGACGGCAGGACCACCATCGCCAATGCCGGTCATCTGCCGCCGTTCTGGAATGGGCGCGAACTGGATCTGGCCGGGAGCATTCCGCTGGGCCTCGTCGACCCCGCACCGATCGAGCAGCGCACCCTGTTTCTCGAACCGGGCGACCGGCTCATTCTGCTCACCGACGGCATTGTGGAGGCACAGAACACCGAACGCGAGCTTTTCGGCTTTGCCCGCCTCGGCGAACTCGTCCACCAGGATCGCTCTTCCGTCGAAATCGCCGCCGCTGCACAGGAGTTCGGGCAAGAAGATGACATCACGGTGCTGCGGATTCAAAGGATTGGAGTCGACGCCCATTCCGCTCGTCGCGACCAGGAAAAGAACGAGCCTCTGGCCGGAGTATTAGAGCCTTCTTGAACCGGCTAAGAGATCTTTTGCTTAGCACCAGCTTCATAGATGGCTTTGTAACAGGGCGCGACTTCACAGGCTGCGGAAAAACTCATTTCAGACCCGCCTTGTAACAAGGGCACGGCTTCAGCCGGGCCGCAAGAGTCAATAGAATGATTCGGGCTTTAGCCCCTGCGGGTTGCAGTTCGAACCGCTTCCATTCGTCGATGTTCAATGAACTTCAGACTCGGGACACTATAGCCCATCTCATAAATGGCTTTGTAAAAGGGCACGACTTTAGTCGTGCCGCAAACGTCTCGTAAATCGCGGGCTTTAGCCCCTGAGGGACGCCTTTCGCGGTGCTAGACCATTTATGAGACAGCTCCTAGTATTACAACGTTAAGTGCTATGGACCGTGCGAGTGGCCCACCGCGACCCCGCAGTAAGCGCAGTTGCCTGTCCACGTGAAGAGTAAGTATTGGATTTCACGCCGAGTCCTTGGCAGGGTCCACCCAGAAGTTTTTTTTACGGCGCAAAGTTTCCAGGGTCAGGAAGGAGTGCGCCAGCATCACCAGGGTTACGTGATGGTGCCAGCCGTTCCAACTCCTTCCTTCGTAATGATCCAGGCCCAGCTCTTCCTTCAACTGATGGTAGTCTTGTTCGATCTTCCACCGGCACTTGGTGATGCGCACCAGGCGGCGCAGTGTGTAGCTGGGGGGCAGATCGCAGAAGAAGTATTTGATCGGTTCCTTCTCCGCTTCCGGCCACTCCACCAGTAGCCAGATTTCCTTGTGCGGCGGATCTCCATCGACGAATCCGTGGGACGGCTGTACCCGCAGAGCGAGGAAGCGTGACTCCAACCAGCCTTTGGTCCCCTCGCGCCAACGAACCTTCTTCCAGCCTTTGGCCTTCAGCGCCACGTCTTTCACCGAGCTCGGCCTTTGGTCCCCGTAGTCCCACCTCTTCGGGGGAGCGCCGCGCCCGCTATATTCCGGCACTTTGATCTTGGGCGCTTTGGCCCAGACTCCGATTTGCGGCGCGATGCCCACTGCGTAGCGTAGACCTCGCTCTTCCAAACCTTCGCGAAACTCCGTGGCCTCGCCGTATCCCGCATCACCAAGCACAATCCGGTCCGGCAAGCCCCAACCTCGTGCTTGATCGAGAAGATCCAGCGCCAGTTCCCACTTTTTCTTGAAGACAACTTCTTCCGGAACCCCCGCCGCCTGGCGCCTCGCTGAGTCTTTCGTCCAACTCTCCGGCAGATACAATCGCCAGCCCAGAACCGCATTCCCCTGTTCGCCCACATGGTGCAGACTCACCGCTACCTGGCAATTGCCGGTTTTGCCCAGTGTCCCGGAATACTGCCGATCCACGCCCACCGAATCCTCGCCTTGTTTGGGAAACCCGGTGTCGTCCACCACCCACGCCGAATCCGGTTCCAACTCCGCAGTCATCCGCTTTCCCAACCGCGCCCAGACTTCCAGCCACTCCCAAGGGCTCTGCCCGACGAACTGCTGCATGGACTGCACATTCCCATCCGGCAGTCGGGAGGCCATCGGCTCGATCGATTTTCGTTCCCCGTCCTGAAGCAGGCCACGCACGTACAATTCGCCCCAATGCCGCCGCTCGCTGCGGCCCATCGGCTCCAGCAAGTCAAGCAGGAATCGCTCCAACCGCTGACGTGACTTGGCGATCTGATCCTCGGTCATGCCCGAACGTATCAATGTTTAAATCATAATGTCAATACTTAACGTTGTAATACTAGGGTCCTGTTTCTAAAGTTCGCATCAGAATTGATCTGTCATCCTGAGCATAGTTTGGCCGGCTTTTCGGCCAAACGAAGTCGAAGGATCTGCGGTTGCTCTTTGTGACTTTATGTCACGAACTTTTGAGAACCCACACCAGTTCGTTCCAGGTATGTCCGGGATTCGGACGACCTAGCGCAGGAGATGCCAGATCCCCCAGGCGCCGAAGAGACAGAGCACCACGGCAGTTTCGAGACCAACGGCAATCATCGCGCTCCGGGCGCCGCGCAACGTCTCCACCCTCGAAATATCGAGCGGAATTGTAGGCCGGGCAAAGATCGTGGTTTCGAACCGGGGAAACGCCGCTATAAGATCTGTATAATCTGCGGTTAACCGAATCGTGGCGTCGATCGGCTGACCCTCAACATGATGGAAGACTCCGCTCGCCATGTTGGTTCCTTCCTGCTCTGTGTTCTACCTCTAAAAGACACCTATGCAAAGAGTTGACCGCCGATCCGGAACCAAAGTGAATACTCACACTTTGTGTTCCGGATCCATCTTCCCTCTCAACGCCCCTCGTCCAGTGAGCAAAAGTTGCTTCTTGAGTTGCCTGGCATATTGCTTGAGTTGCCTGGCATATTGCATTTAATGAGCCAAAACGCAGCTTAAAAATTAAATTACTGATAACTAAGCTTCCTCCCGCTAAATCGTGTTACTTATGCCACTTCTGCACAGTGTATTTTCTGCTCGAATTGTAAAGATTACCTATTGGCACGGATTGCCAAATGGTAAAAAATACTCGATTTTTCAAGTGCCTGCGCGCATCCCCGGGGCTTACCGCCCCCTGGCCCACGCCAGCCCATCCGACGCTTTTCCCGTCACGATCTGCCTCGTCGTTTTCCAGGTTGCCAGGTCAATCTCGGCCACCTGGGCCGAGCCGGGGCACGAAACCCAGGCCGTCTTTCCACCCGGCTGCACGATCACTTCCTCCGGATCGGGCGGCGTCTCCACCGACCGCACCACCTGCATCGTCTTCAGATCGACCACGGCAATCTTGTTTACGCTGGGCTCCGTCATCAGCAGCCAGCGTCCGTCCGAAGTGGGCACGCTCCCGTAACCGAACCCCTCCAGCGGCACCCATTTCGCCACCGTGTCCGTTGCCGTATCGATCACCGCAATGCGCGGCTGCTTCTGGTCGGCGGTGAAAACCCACTTGTCGTCCGTTGAAATGGAAATTCGCTGCGTCGAACCGGAGATAGGGATTACCTTGAGCGTCTTGCGCGCCGCCATGTCGAGCACCGAAACTGTGCCCGGGCCCACATTGGCCGTATAGCCGAGCCGCCCGTCATGGGAGATGGCCAGCATGTGGCTTTCGGGCTGGCCGGTGGGAATCGACCCCACAATCTTCAGGGTCTTCGGATCGACGACGGTCACCGCCTGGTCCAGTTCGGTTGTCACATAGAGCAGCCCGTCCTTTGGCCCGAACACCGGCAGGTGCGGCCGCACCTCATGGCCGAAGTCGAGATTGCCCACGACTTTTCCGGCGGCAATGTCGATCACCACCATTTCGTGCCCGTTGGTCCCCGGCTTGCCCACGCCGGAGTTCCCATAGATGGGCACGTACGCCAGGCGGCCATCGTGTGAAGCCGCCACTTCGTGCCCCGTGATGCCACCCTCCGGCACCGAAGCAATCAGCTTGCCCGCCGCGGGATCCACGATCCCCAGGCTGCCCAGGCCTTTCTGCGCCACCAGCAAACGGCCTTGCGCATAGCTCGCCGGCAAAGCCACTCCGAGTAAACTGATCAGAACAATCAGACGAATCCCCATCGAAGACCCCCCTCAGACCACGACTGAATATAACAGCCGGCGCGGCCTTTCCACAGCGGGTCTCCGACGGGTGAATTCTTTCGGGCTCGGGTGTCGAATCTGCTTCGCGCCGACCCTGATTGTGGGCCGAGCCTACTCGTGCGCGGTTCTTACTCGTGTGCAGTCCACGGGTTGTAGGTCCCCACGCTCCACGAGTGTCCTTCAGGGTCCTTCACGCTGAACTCGCGGCTGCCGTACTCGGTGTTTTTGAGCGGCCGCATGATTGTTCCTCCCGCGGCTTGTGCGCGCGCAAACACCGCGTCCGCGTCCGGCACCACGATGTAAGCGCTGCGAGTCTCCACGCCGCCCAGTTCCTGCGGCGGTTTGAATCCACGCCCATATTCATCATCTTTCTGCGACCCAAGCATGATCATCCCGCCGCCTAGCGTCAGTTCCGCATGGCCGATGCTGCCGTCGTTGTTGGAATACACGGCGTGCCGTGCGAAGCCGAAGACGTCGCAGAGCCAGTCGATCATCGCCGAAGCGTTGCGATAGCGCAGCGCAGGCATGATGGTGGATGGGGTGTTCTTTTCAGTGTTTGACATAATCCCTCCTGGGTTCCGATCAACTACCCGTCCACAATGACACCCTGCCCTCGCGCGCATCTTGGAAGAATCGGAAGCGGCCGGCCATTTTCCCTATTCCACCCGAATATGATTCACCCACGGGCTGCGCAGGGCCGAGTATGTCGTCGCATCGATTCCTGAGAATGCCCGGAACTCGTTGGCGAAATGCGACTGGTCATAGAAGCCGCAATCGAGCGCCAGTTCCGCCCAGCGCACATCTCCGCCCGCGTGCAGCATCCGTACCGCCTGCTGGAAGCGCTGAATCCTGCACCACACCTTGGGCGAGAACCCAACTTCCTCGCGAAAGACCTGTGAGAGGCGGCGCTCGCTCCAGCCCACATTTCGCGCGACCTCCCGCACCTTCGAGGCGCCTGGCGCTCGTTTGAACTGGCTGAGCGCAAATTCCACAGTTCTGTTCCGGGTGAGCCGACGCGCATATCTCGTGACGAGAAAATTCTCCATCAATTCCAGTTTCGCAGCGGCAGTCGGTGTCTCGCGCAGTCGCCAGCGCAGAGGTTGTGCCGGCGCGCCCCACACATCCTCAAGCGGCACGTTGCGGTTGCTGAAAAGATTGACCGCGTCGCCCGCGAAGCAGCCGAATCCGCCCGGCTCGAAGACCACGCCGATCAGATCGGCCATGTCAGACCTGCTGACGATCTCGTAAACCGACCGCGCGCCCACAATCACCGCGGGCGGCGTCCGTCGATCGGCCTCGCCTTCGGGGCAGTCGAGAAGAAAGTCACGCGCCAGGTTCAGAATCACCTGCACGCAGCCATTGGGAAGAATCCGCTCACGCCGATGCGCAGCATCCTCGACTTGCGCATACCACAACGTACGCACAAATCCAGCAAGCGGCGCGGCGGGGATGCGCTCCAGGTAAGGCACAATGACCTCGTGCCTCTTATAGCACGAATTCAGCGCCCAAGGCATTCTCGCGCAACGCAGGAGGCCCCAGGTCCGGTCTCGGCTCTGAGAACCGGAAACCGTGATGTCCGGTTAGGCGATCACCAGGTCACGGCACTAGCCCCACGCTGGTAATGAGGTACTGGAACCTGTTTCTAAAGTTAGAATCAGAATTGATCTGTCATCCTGAGCGTAGTTTGGCCGGCTTTTCGGCCAAACGAAGTCGAAGGATCTGCGGTTGCTCTTTGCGACTTATGTCACGAACTTTAGAAACAGGACACTAGACTAGAACCTGTCTCATAAATGGCTTTGTAAAAGGGCACGACTTTAAGTCGTGCCGCAAACGTCGCGTAAATCACTGGGCTTTAGCCCCTGAGGGACGCCTTTCGCGGTGCTAGACCATTTATGAGACAGCTTCTAGTCCGGTCGTCCTGTGTAGTGCTGCGCATGATGGACTTCGGAATGATCCTTTAGCGATTCCAAATGTGTGGAGACCTCCGCCGGAACCTCCAAATCAATGGCCAGACGCTCTTCGAGAGTTGTCGCCAGCCGATGAGCTTCGCCGACTCCCATGGTGTGTGGGAAACAACAGGTGAACTTCGATGATCTGTCGATAGCCTGTGGTGCGGAAGCGCACCCCGTGGTATTGCAACCCCAGCTCTTCGCATATTACGTCGAGCCGATTGCGAATCTGATGACCGATTCTGGGATCAGAGTAATCAAGCAATCCCTTCATCGAGTGCCACATCAACCGGCCGCCCGACCAGAGGATGTTTGCCGCTACGGCATAAGGCGACCAGCGGATCGAACGGCTTCCATCCGGTCATCATTACCAACCCCAGGCCTGCGACGACGCCAAAGCTGGTCCAACTGTCGGTCAGGACGTGCTTTCCGTCCGCCTCAAGAATCAGCGAGTGATTCCGTCTGCCCATCCGCACCAGGTACCAGCCCAGAACGGCGTTCACCACCCCGGCGGCCAAGACCAGAGCCACTCCGCTTCCCAGGTTATCGAGTGTCAGACCGTGTCTCCACTTTTGAGTCGTTGTAACGATGATGCTTCCGGCGGCCAGCACGATCATCGCGCCTTCAAAACCGGCGGAGAAGAACGTGATTCGCTCGAATCCATAGTGGAATTGCGGAACGGCCGGTCGGGTGCTCAGCCATAGACTGAACACAGCGAACGCGACTGCGACGACATGCACGACCGATTCCGCTGCGTCGGAAAAGATGGCTGAAGACCCCGTGAACAAGTAAGCGGCCACTTTGCCGACCAGCATGAGCACGCCGACGATCAACGACAGCCACATAGCAAAACGAGCATCGCGGTTTTGCTGTTCGATTTTCGGCAATATTGCTTGCTCTGGCAGGGCCGTCATGCCGTATCACTCCGCTTACGAAACATGCAAGACCTCGAAGCCAGTCTACGCTTGACCAATATTCACGCCGCTGTCACAGTATTCCGCGGCGTCAGTGGGCCAACCTGCAATTAAGAAGTAGTCAATCGTCGAAGAGCAATTGCCGAATTGGTAATCCAACCGCATCCGGTTCTGTAACTCTGCTTTGGGAGGCTTTCAGTCTGAATCGGTCAGACCTCAAGATCGAACGCGATCACTTCATGCACTGCAATCGAGGGTACATCGACGGCGATGAGGCCGCGGTCATTCGCGAACGGAATTGGCCTGTCTGCCACCAGTAGCTTTGCGCGCGCCACACGCGATCCGTCAGGGATTTGTATGCGCACATGCTGGTTTCCAACCGGAATAATTTCGCGCACCGGCCCCTTCATCATCATGGGGTTTGTCAGGTTCACAAGATGCACGGTCATTGAGTTCTTCTGGCCCCAAATAGAAATGTCCAGGACTCCCTGGCCTTCGACAGTCACGGGCGCAGTCTCATTGGTTGCCCAGAGCACGGCGTTGCGCAGCAGTTTTGCATGGTCGACATCGAGCACCTCCCAGAATGTGCGATCGATGTCTCCGGGAAAATAGACCACACGGCCGCGCCCCTGCTTGCGGAGGATGACTCCCGGATTGTGCGTCGTGACCGGCGGAGCGAAGACTTCCTCCATGGGAAGGTCGGGATAGCTGGGGACGATTTCGAGCGGCGAGAAAAGGTTTTGAGCAAGAGGCTTGACGTCAACCTGATTGGCGGCGTTGACGATTCTTGTCGCATCTTCAAAGCCCTTCAACAGCGGGTGGTACGCGTCCCCTGCCGCATCTTTTTTGAGGGAGAGATAGGAATTCAGCATGGGGCCTTGCACTTTGCCGGTGAACGAAGCACCGAAGAGCGATGCCAGTCCGAAGTCCGGGCGGCGCACGCCCCATTCGTCATAGAGAGAGGTCTCGTAGGTTGCAACAACGTTGCCGCCGCCGTCGACAAACTCTCGGATTTGCTGACATTGCAGATTGGAAAGCGCCGCGATATTGGGAAAGATCAAAGTGCGAAATTGGGCGGTATGCCCAGGATCAAGCAATCCATCATGCACCATCTCGAAAGGAATGCGCGCTTCGATCAGCGCCTCGTAAAATCCGAGCGCCGGATCGTCGACTAAGGATTTGGCCTTCTCTCCGCCATAAAAGGACGCCGTTTGCTGCGAGTAGACCATTCCCACGCGCGCAAAGTTTTTCTGATTGCGAAGATAGTCCTGGTTGGCATAGTGCCATTGATAGATTTCCTCGACAACAGGCAGCCATCGACGATCGATCACCTTGGCATTGAACTTGGTGCACCAGGGACGAAGGCCCTGTGCGATCCCGTCGGCTACCCATAACCGCGTCTCATCGGCCGATTGAACCGAATCTTTCCAGCGATACTTGTCCTCGATCCCAACGCTGAAAATCCCAACGATGGGCTTTTGGCCCATGGTAGCGCGATATTCCTTGCCATTCTTCCCATTGGCCCATGGCAGCATCAATCCGCTTCTTCCCTGGCGATCTGCGAAGAGCGTCGGCGCCAGTTCTCCGATGGTTTTCATGTCCAACGGGCTCAGTGCGCCGCCTCCGGCATTTGCAATGTAGCTGGCTTGCGGATTGATCTCGCGAATCTTCTGATTCCAGAGCCGCCAGAGGTCAAACAGCACCTTTTGATTCCACAGGATGTACTGGCGCCGCGCTGCATCCTGCGGGTCGAGGGTGCGAGGAAGGTCGAGGCCGGAGAAGTCGTGAAAGCTTTTTTGGCAGTGCTCGCAGTAGCACATTCCGGAGCCGGACCAGCGGTTGGTAAAGATGCCGTCGACCCTGTACTTGCGCATGATCTCCTGGTGCACTGAGCTCATGAAGTCGAAGTTGTACGGCCCAAGGGCACAGGTAAGCCAATAGTCGGGATCCGAAGGGTGCCTGCGCTTGTTGCCATGTTCATCGACTGCGATCCAATCCGGATGCGCATCGTAGACGTCCTGATGACAGGCATGCGAATCGGTTCGCGCAACCACTTTCATCCCGAGCTTCCGGCAACCCGCAACGATGTCGCCGAATGTGTCCATGGTCCCGAGCCATCGGCTTCGATAGTGGAGCGCGATCTCAGTTGGATAAAAAGCGACAACGCCTCCCGCGCTCAGGCAAGCCGCATCGGCATGGATGCTTTTGAAGTAGTCGAGCCAGAAAGAAAGGTTGTAATTACCGGGATCATCTTCGACAAATGCCAGTTGGGCCCAGCGCATTGGGCGGTCATACCATTCAGCCGAACTGCTGTCGGCTGAGCCCACGGCTGGCGAAATGGAAGATGTTTGGGCGGTGCTGTTGACATTGAGGCCGGTCACGCAGGCTGTAGTAAACCCGGATGCCTGCTTGATAAAAGTCCGTCTGCTGCTCCCCATTTACAACTCCACAAAAGCGAGCTGAACCACAAGCTGCTGACTCAGTCCTGAACTTCAAGGACAGCGGGTGTTACCCCCAACCAGAAGGCCTCAGTAGGTACGTTCAATGACCTGGGTCGCGCCCGCAATCAAAGCGAGGTTCGCCATCTTGAGAAAAAAACCATGTTCTACAACGCCCACGATGCCATCGATCTTCGCGGCCATCTCGGCGGGCTCTTCAAAAATTAAACCGGAACAGTCGATGATGAGATTGCCCTGATCCGTAATGTACCTCCCGCCCTGCTGATTGAGTCTCACCGCAGTGGTAAATCCAAGGTTGTGGAGGGCGTTGTTCACCAACGGGGCAGCCATCGGAATGACTTCGACCGGCAACGGGAATTTACCCAGTTTCTCGACCTGTTTTGTTTCATCCGCTACCACAACGAATCGCTTTGACGCGCTCGCAACGATCTTCTCGCGTAGCAGCTTGCCTCCGCCGCCTTTGATGAGGGCGAGACCTGGAGCGATCTCGTCGGCGCCATCGACCGTCAGATCGAGACTCTGGCACTCCTCGAACGTAATGAAGGGAATGCCGTAACTGCGCCCCAGGTGTTCGCTATCTTCAGAGCTGGCAATGGCGCGAATCTTGAGGCCATGGTCGCGGACCTTCTCCCCGAGCAGTTGAATCCAGAGCGTTGCCGTAGATCCCGAGCCAAGCCCCAGAGTCATTCCCGATTGAACCAGCTCAAGGGCACGCCGTGCCGCGTGCAACTTGAACTGCGTTCGCCGATCCATATCTCTCTGGTCAATCATCCGGCCTCCTTTCCTTTCATTCTAAAGACGGGACGCAACCCGGTGCGTTTTCAAGCGCATCGAGCAGAACTCGCCAACAACCCGGGAATCTGCATTTCTGTCTTCAATACACCGCCCGGTTTTGTACCCTGAGAAGTGCAAGGAAGAATGAAACTTACTAAGTTCCTGCGGACGCTACTTGTCCTCCTCTTCGTGCCGATGTCTGTTCTGGCACAGGCGCCGCTTCCCGATCTCCAATCTGCCGGCGCTCTTGGCTCAGAGCTCTTCATTCAGTCAGGCTCTACCGGGATGGTTCTCGTCGTTGTTCGCGACGATCAGGTCTTCTTCCGCGGATATGGCGAAACTGCGCCCAACTCCCATCAACTGCCCACCCAGGACTCCCTGCTGCGGCTCTGCTCGCTCACAAAAATCTTTACCACCGACGTCTTCACCAAACTCATTGCGGACAAGACGGTGCGACTCAACGATCCGCTCCAGCGCTATGTCCCGCGTGGCATTGTTGTGCCAAAACGGGTTCATCCCATCACTCTCTTCGATCTGGCGACACATACATCCGGCCTTCCGCGAGAACTGGGCAATGCCCCTCCCAACACGTCGCACTTCACCTTCCCCGACTACAGCACACGATGGCGCTGGTTGCCGAACCGGCGTCTCCGCAGCATTCCTGGTAAGGCCGCCCTCTATTCGAATGTGGCGTTCGATTTTCTCAGCGATGCCCTTCAGTCCGCTGCACACATGCAGTATGCTGCGCTTCTTTACGAGCGCACTCTCAAACCGCTGCGGATGCGGCAAACGACGTTCTTTCCCAGCGCGGACCAATGCGGGCATCTGCTGATCGGCGCCCGCGAGGAGGGTCCCTGCACCGCCACAGAGGCCACTGCCGGAAGCTCCGGCCTCTACTCCACCGCAACGGATATGGCGATCTGGCTCAAGTACCTGCTCCAGATTGGTGACTCCGCACAGGACCCGTCTGCTCAGGCCGTCTACATCCTTCCTTCAAATCTTGTAAGCCAAAAGGGACTCGACCACGCCGGCGAGCCCACCGGCATCGGTCTGGGCTGGATTCACATCCTGCCGGTCGATTCTCCTTCGCACATCATCGAAAAGACGGGGGGCGGAGCCGGCTTCGAAACTTATATCGCCATCAACCGCTCTCGCCGTACTGCAATCTTTCTGGCCGCCACCGACGGTCCTGTCTACACCCACTTGAACCTCTTCAATGCTGCGAACAAGCTTCTCCTCGCCATCGACGGACTGCCGCCGCTGCCACCGCCGCCCCCCAAACCTGCAGCCAGACGCAGGCGCCCTCATCGCCGTCACTAGAACCCATCTCATAAATGGTTTTGTAAAAGGGCACGACTTTAGTCGTGCCGCAACGTCGCGTTTTTCGCGCCAACGGAGTCGAAAGCCTGCCCTGAGCGAAGGGAGCAAAGCGACCGCAGTCGAACGGGGACCTGCAGTTGGGACCTTCGATTTATGCAACGAACTTTAGACTCACCACGCTAGAAGGCATCCCCCGCGACAGGTTCAACCGACGATCGCTGTGAGGGCAAGAATTCCGTCAGCCAGATTCTGATCTCCGTCGATTTCGATCTGTGGACGGGCTGCGTCCGGGGAGATTCCTTTGGTGAAAACGCGCCACGCAATGGCTTGCGGCAATGTTACCTTGCACTCTACTTTTGCCGGGCTCTGTCTCGCGAATCTCCAGCCGGCGACTCCCTTTGACAAGACCCACTTTCCTCCGCATTCGCCCGAGATTTCCAGCAGGATACTGGTGCCAACTGGAGCCTCCACGTGCCGATACGCATAGGGCAAGCCCCGCGCAAAGCAATCGAGTACAGGAGTGTAAAACTCTGGCGTCATCAAGCCGGGGCGGGTGGTCGCGAGCCGGATTTGTTGTTGGTGATGCCAGCGCTCCGTCAATTCGCGGGCGGTATCGAACCAATTGAGAGATGTCTCTTCACCCGCCCAGCTGACGTTGAAGGCAGCTCGCGCAAACGGATCAAGTGACGCATGGAAGTTCGCTGATTGTTGACACACAAGCGACATCAGTTGGATCAGAACCGCCGGACTCAGACGGCGATATACCGCGACACCTTCTTCATTCAGGCGGTTGACAAGGGCAATCACATCCTGCGGGGATCGGGGGCTGGCAATCTCCACAAACCAGGAGTCACGCACCAGAGACAGCTTGCGCAAAGCTGTGTCCAGGAGATGAGCCGCGACATCGCGCACCTTCCATCGTGGAGCGACCGTCTGTAGACCCCACTCGTCCACGCTGAGTGATTGCAGCAAATCGATGAGCTGTGCGTCCACTTTGCCGAGCAGATGTGCGCAAACGATCGGGTCACACCCTTTGCATTGATCGCCTGTTTCCATGGACTCAATCTAGCAAAGCGCGCGTCGATTCGACTCGTTTGGGGACTGTAACCCAACGCACTCGTCGAGCCATCAGCAGGTCAATCCTCCCGGCTCTGAGTGGATGGTGGCTCAGCCACGCCTCCCTGGCTGTTCAGGCATTCAGATTTTATTTGCAGAGAATTACTGCGACCCGGCGCACAATGGGAAGGAATGAAGGAATGAAGAAGCGTCAACCGCGCCTTCTCGCAGGGAGAAAAAGGCAGACCCCCTACCCCCTACCTGCTAGTAACCTGGAAGTGGTTACCATCGTGATGGGTTCAGGGCGGCGGCCGGGTGGTGTTTTGTGTTTGTTCGGGCCACCAATAAAAATGCAAGGATTTTTCAGTGCCGTCTGACAGGAGCCGTGCGCCGCATTGGCTTTAACTGCCGGTTGGGCGGTTGCCGATTGGGCGGTGATTCGCCCGCAACCAACGAACTTCTTAATGCGCTGTCATGTTGAGCGCAGCGAAACATCTGCGGTTGTTTTTCGTTCTGTCCGAGTCGACGGTGATCGGACCGCTTCACGCCTTTCGTCCCGGAGGGACGAATTGAAAATAGCCCCGGGTGAAACCCGGGGAAAGCAATCCCAATTCGCGCCCCGTAGGTGGCGCAGCGCCCCCCTCGCAGAAGTTTCCCCATCCGCGGTCATCCGACCAGAACTGCAAACGGTCAGAACGGCAGGGTGGCATTCTTTGCCATATGATCCGTCATTCCTTCGGCAGCGGATGCAGTTCGATATGACTACATTTCAGTTTGGAGAGTTCTCTAGAGCGTACATCGTTTTATCGATTGATCGCAGCAGTGATGCCTTCATGCGTGGAAACGTCATCTGCGCCCATTTGGCGGTTTCCCACCCAAACAAAGGTTTCAACCACGCGAATTTCCATCTTAGGCGCGGTTCCTCGATGCTGCCGCCAAGCTCTGCGGCAATCTTTTGTGCTTGCGCAGCCAAATCGCTTCTTTCCAGATAGAAATTCTCATACCAGTTCTGAAGGTAAGTTATACATGCTCTGCGAACCCGTTCACTGTTTTCCAGCGTCAGCAGATACTTAATCTGAAGTTGCATCGAAAGCAAGAGCGATTCCTTCTTTTCGTCGGAGTTGCCAATGTAGCTGATGCTGCCGGGCCCACTGGCTCTGTAGAAGACACCAGTTCCAGGTACGAAGCGCGTACCCGCCGAGATGGAAACCACACGGGCAAAATACTCACCATCCTGGTCATAGTGCAGGCCTGTATCCCAAGGCCCCGCGGCCTCGACAAGTTCCCGGCTGACGAGCCAAGTCGCGTTTTGCATGTAAAGATTTTCACCCAACTTCCTCAGAAGCCATTCGACCGGAGACAGATCATGACAAAGCGCGTGGTTTACGAACCGGGCGTTCCGGGTGCGATAGTAGAAACTTGCCCACGGGGAGGAAAGAAGAATTCGTTTGCTGTCGCCCGCGCGAAGGGCTGAAAGCTGCCTCTCAATCTTGTCTGGAGTCAAAAGATCATCCGCATCCAGCTCTTGAATATAGTCCCCGTGGCTGTGTTGAACCGCGAGATTCACGGCCGCCGAGATACCTCGATTTTTGCTGGATATTAACCTGACCGTCGGCGCAAAGCGATCGACTATTTCAGCTGTGCGATCGCTGGACCCATCATCAACGACGATGATTTCCTTGCGCGGCCAGGTCTGCCCTATCGCCGACTGTATTGCTTCGGCAACGGTTCGTTCGGCGTTGTAGGCGGGAATAACGATTGAAACGAGTGGCTGCATCCGAGAGTCTCCGGTATCCCCGGATCAAAACATCCGGTTAATGATTACGCATCGAGTAACGGGGCCGCGGATTTTGGCACGCCGGCGTGGCAACACACACCGGTGTCTTCTTATTTGAGCTTGCAGAGCACAATAAGGCTGTATGCGTGGTGAATTTCATTGCGATCCCTGCTCCTCTTATCGGGGCAACGGGTTCCGCGGAGCTCACCTGCGATTCTGCCAGCAAGCTGAAAGCGATTCTGTGCACTTCAGCTCAGAAATGAAAATGCAAATCCGACGATCAGCATAACCATCAACTCGCAGTGGCCAATGTCTACCAGCACATCAGGGTTCATTGACGCCAACACTACGTGCCTTTTTTTGGGGGGGTCCCGGTCGGATCGTGGGCAACTCGGCAATTACCTTTATAAGCGAAGCCCAGGGTTTGCAACTGCGAAAACTGGACAAATTTTTGCTGTGGATGCAGATTCCGATGGCAACGCCTCCCGACAGCAGCGGGAATTGTACGGTTTCCGCCAGAGGGTCGGTGGGCGATTTGAATGTCAGTGGTCGATTTATGCTTGTTTTCTCGGCTGGAAGGTCGACCCGCCAGATTACCCTGTCTGGAGTTCAAGTATCCTTGGCGCAATGACCCTTCCTGCCGGTGATTCCCAACTCGTGCAAATCATCGACGTTTCGCTGGCCGAAGCGGCCCATCGCGCCGGCCAGTGGCTAGCCTGCCGCCCCGGCTGCACCCAATGCTGCCACGGGGCCTTCGCCATCAATGCGCTTGACGCCCTTCGTCTCCGCACCGGGATGCAGACCCTCCGCACCACCGCTCCCGCCCTCGCTGCCGATCTCGAGACCCGCGCCCGCGCCTGGCTTATCGAGCACCTTCCCGGCTTTCCCGGCGATCCGGTAACCGGCCTGCTGGGCACCTCTGAAACCGACCAGGCCTGCTTTGACGACTTCGCCAATGAAGCGCCTTGTCCCGCGCTCAACCCCGCAACCGGCCTTTGCGATGTCTATGAATGGCGACCCGTGACCTGCCGCGTCTTCGGCCCACCCACTCGTACCGGCGATGCCCTCGCCTGCTGCGAACTCTGCTTCATCGGCGCAACCGAGGCCGAAATCGCCGCCTGCGAAATGCCCGTGCCTCATGAGTTGGAAACCCGCCTGCTCGCCGAAATCGAAAACACGGACGAAACCAACCAAACCATAGTAGCCTTTGCATTGCTGCCTTAAGCACCGGTGAAGCGCCATGCCCGTCGCCCACCTCACCCTCGAACTCCGCATCGAGCACGCGCAGTCGCTCAAAGACCGCCGCCAGGTGGTCCGCTCGCTCAAAGACCAGCTTCGCCAGGGTTTCAATGTCTCGGTCGCCGAGCTCGACGAAGCCGTCACGTGGCAGTCCGCTACCTTGGGTATCGTGGCGATTTCACGCTCGCGCGATTATCTGCATGGCCTGGTCGAAGAGGTGGAGCGCGCCGCCCGCCGCATCACCAACGAGCACGGCGCCGAACTGGCCGATAGCTTCTGGGATTACATCGAGAGCTGAGGCATTCCGCTTCGCAACTGAATCAGCCAAACGACATCAACCAAACGGGCGCAGCCTCCCCCAACCGTCAGCGCGGAATCGCCGCGAACTTCCCCGCCTTCACCCACAGCCATCCGCCTCCCGCCTCAACATTGGCCGGATCCTTCACCACATAAAGCAGCACTGTCTGCGGCGCAAAACATTGCCGGTAGACCTTGGCCGCCGTTGCCCCGCCGGCGCCAAATTCGAGGTCCATCTCAAACACCTCGGGCACATTCTCCACGCGAAATACGCCGTCGTGCGCCATCGCCGTCACCTCGTGCAGACCACCGCCGGCAAACGTCGCTTTGCCGCCCTCACCCGCGCCGATGTTGTAGTGCGGGTTTGTCTCTGTGGCCAGTCTCAGATCCACCCCCACCTGGACCCCGTCCGCAACCGGCTCCATCGTTCCCGCGCGCACCACCCTGAACGCCATTGTGCACGCATTCTTCGACGCCGGACCGGCTAGTCCGCTCACAAAGTTCTTCCCGTCTGCACCCACCAGCGCGGCTGTCTCGCCGTTCTGCGGTTGCGTGGCGACGCTCGGCGCTTGCGGAGCTCCGGCCACCTCGCCACAGCTTGCCGGGACGGCGAAGACCGCAGCGTCGGGCGCCTTCATGCTCACGCTCGTTACTTCCATCAGGGTCTGCGGAGCCTCTCCCGGCGGCGTCAACTGCTGCTTCACCATCAGCCCCGTCGCGACGTCCACCCAGGTTCTCAGCGTCCCCTTCGCGCCCGCCGAGCTCTCCACAATCCGCGCGCTAAACCCGTGAACCATCTCGCCTCCCACCTGCCGCGCGCCCTGCCTTGTCAGCACTGCCGTCCCCCCAAACGGATCGCCCCAATCGGAGAATGCCCCTTTCACGCACGTAGCCGAATCGTGCACCGGGTCCCAGGTCAGGCTTTCTTTTTTGGCCAGATCATAGAGCGTCCGCATCTCCACCGTGTGGCTGGTGCCTGCCACCTCTCTCGGCGTGCCGCTCTGGTCGACCAGCGCCCACTGGCCCAGGCGATAGGTCCTGGTCACGCCGCCGATTCCGAGCGATGGGGTGCTGGCTGTTACCGTGTAGTCCGTCGATCCCGCGCCCGATTGCTCCTGCAGCGCAAAGCCACCCACGATCGGCGCCGCACAGGCGACCAGGCAAACCAGCGTGCGCAAAGCCATCGAACTTTCCTCCTCCACTGGCGTCTCTGTTTTAGCGGTACGGCCAGGCAGCCACATGGTACACCGCGACGACAAAACAGAGTTTCCTGAAATTCCCTCTTGTCATACCTCGCGGTTCGATGTACTCTGTGCTCTCCATGGCCGCCCGCGAAACCAATCCGAACTTCATGAACGGCGTCCCCGAGCTCCTCATCCTTCGCTTTCTGCAACAAGAGGAGATGTACGGCTACGAAATCGTGCAATCCATTCGCAGCCGCACCGACGCGGTCATTGCCGTCGGCGAGGGTGTCGTCTACCCCGTTCTGCATGCATTGGAGCGCGAAGGGGCCATCCGGTCGCGGCGCAAGACCGTCAATGGCCGCAGCCGTATCTATTACTCTGTCACCGCCGCCGGCGCGCGCCGCCTCGCCGATTTGGCGCAGACATGGACAAACCTGACCGGCGCAATCCAATCGCTTCTTGCAGGAGGGACACATGGCGAAGCCATTCCTTGAACTGCGCAACGTCCTGCGCGAACGCCTGCTGACAGCCGGCGTCGCGCCGAGGCATGTCCGCCGCTACCTTGCCGAACTCACCGATCACTTCGCCGATATTACGCAGGAAGAAAGCGCCGGCCGCGGCCGCACCGAGGCAGAAGCCGCCGCGCTCGCGCGCCTCGGCACCATGGACGATCTCGCCAATGCCATGATCGCCAAGCGCCGCCTGTATGCATGGTCAGCCCGCGCCCCGTGGGCCATCTTCGCTGTTGCGCCCCTGCTGTCTCTGGTCGCTGCCTGGTGCCTTGCCCTGCTGATTCTCTGGACTGGCTGGCAGATGTTTCTGCCCGGAGCCGCAACGCCCTTCGGCACCGCTCTACCGGGCCCCATCTATCGGCTTGAGAACATCTATTTTCAAACCGGCCGCATGATCTACTTCGGCGCGCCGCTTCTTATTGGCTGGATGATTTCGACCGTCGCCGTCCGCCAGCGCCTGCGTGCCGTCTGGCCCATTGCGGGCCTGGCCCTCGTCGCCATCGCTGCCGGTACGGCCCACGTGCACACCGACCGCCCCACAGCTCCCGGCAGCGCCGGATACGTCAGCATGGGATTCGGCATTGGCTCTTCAATCCACGGCATCTCCGACAGCCTCATTCACGCGCTGATGATTCTTTCGCTGACGGCCTTGCCCTATCTCATCTGGCGATTGCGAACGATTCGGAACCTGTCAGCCTAGAACCGGCTTTGTAAAAGAGCACTAACTGGCTTTGTGAGATGGCACTAACTGCTTTGTAAAAGGGCACGACTTCAAGTCGTGCCGCAAACGTCGCATAAATCGCTGGGCTTCAGCCCCTGAGGGACGTCTTTCGCGGCGCTAGACAATTCTAAGACAGCTTCCAGTCAGCGCGTGGTGGGTCGGCGGGCGGCTGATAGAACCACACGAAACGGGAAAAAGCCGGAAATCCCCGCGGGACAGCCTTTGCTGTTCAAACGCCAAACACATAGAATGTGCAGCCTGCCTATTTGAGTCGATGGTATGATGCTGCCACCATGGCAGCCGGTCCTGTCGACCTTCCCCCGCCGAACACCGCTGCGGAAGCAAAGAGCTCCCCGCAGACCGGCCTGCTGGGCCAAACCGCAACCTTTGCAACCTCTCAGCTGGCAGCACTCACCGCATTCTTCGGCGCGATCGCCGCCGCATATATCAGCTTCCAGAAGTTGCAGTTGGGCCTCGGTCTCTCCGTGCCTCTATGTGCCGCGCTTGTGACCATTCTCCTCGCGCTGCTGTTTTTCTCGCACACCCTTCCCACGCTTCTTGAACAGCGAAGAAAGAACCGGCTGGCCGAGGTCACCGGCTCAACTAAGCCCGGCTATTTCCAGTTGGCAGTGCGTGAAGACGAAGCGGCTTTTCAACGCGCCGACGGAAAACATGAGGAGGTTCTGCGCTGGCTTCAGCGCACTCCGGCAAACGTGCTCTATTTGACGGGCTCTTCTGGAGCAGGCAAGAGCTCTCTGCTTGCTGCCTGGGTTCTGCCAAAACTCGAAAGGGAGGGTTTTAAGGTCATCCGGCTGCGCGGATATCAGGACCCCGCCCGCGCCCTTGAAGATGAACTGAAACGCCCCGCAGCAATCTGGAAGAGAAATCCTCCCGACACCACCGATTTGAATGCTCTGTTTGAAGAGGCGCGGCAGCGCGTCCAACCGTCTCGCATTCTTGTCGTCTTCGACCAGTTTGAGGAATTCCTGATACTCCAGGAGGAGCAACAGCGGGCAAGATTTGTGGAGTTTTTGACCGCACTGGCAACGCTCCGCGAGTCGCGATCGGCCATTCTTCTCGTTTTTCGTGCTGAATATGACGGATTCATTCAGGACCTGAACCTTCCCACCCCGATCCCCGGCCAGAATCTTCAAAAAGTATCCGCATTTACCCAGAGAGCCGCCCAGGATTTCCTGCTTGGTGCCGGACTCCAAATCCAGCCGCAGTTGTTGGCCGACGTCCTGCGCGAAGCGGCCGAGGTCGAAGAAACCAAGGGGCTGATTCGTCCCGTCACGCTCAATCTTTGCGGGCTCGTGCTCTCGCGCTTTGCCACGGGATTGCCGCACGCATTCCGGCCAGGAAGGCTGATTCGCGGCTTTGTGCATGAATCTGTATTTCAGAAGGATGTGAGGGAGGCCAGTCCGATCCTGCTGCCAAAGCTCATCTCGCAACAGGGCACCAAGCAGCCCCAGACTATTGAGAACCTCGCCAACGGTACGAGCCTTTCGCCCAGGCAGGCACAAGGCGTCATGTTCAAGCTTGGCGATCCGGAGCGGGGAATCGTCCACGCGCTCGATCCCGAATATACGATGTGGGAGATCTCCCACGACTTTCTCGTTCCCATGATCAACTCCATGCTGGCGCAGTGGAGAGTCTCGCTATGGAAGAAGGTGCGCCCGTGGCTTCCGCTGGGTTATGTTGCCGTGCTGCTCATTGCGCTTTTTGTTGTGCCGCACCTCATCCCCGACCCGATCTCCGAGTTGAACAAGATGCACTGGCAAACTCGCCTGGTCGACGCGAACAACCCGAAAGACGCCAAATTAGCAGAGAATGGGGACAAATATTTTCTGACGTTCAATTCGGTTCCTCCGCCGGAAAGCTTGAGATTCCTGAAGCGAATTCCAGGCCCGTTTGCGGTGAAGCTTACGGGCATTCACTCCTTCGATAAGGCGCACTTTGGTGCCTGGGCTGGTCTGATCAACCTTACGGCGTTGGGTTTGGAGTCTGGTGCCGGGTTCGAAGACCTCTCTGCTGCGAAGGATTTGCTTCACGTAACGATGTTTAATCCGCCATTGAGTTTTGAGTTTACCGATGCCGACCTGGGCAACTTGCCGCCGTCCCTTGCTTCGTTTGAACTTTTGAGCCCTCAAGTCACGGACGAAGGGCTGAAAGCACTGCCCCGATCCCTCACCTCACTCGTCCTTTACAGCGAGAACATCACCGATGCGGGAATAGGGGGCCTGCCTCGATCGCTTACCTCGCTCGATCTTGGCCCCGTGGTGCTGATATCGGACGAAGGGCTGAAGGCACTACCTCGATCCCTCACCTCGTTTGATTTTCAAAACGCCCAGCTCATCACCGACGCGGGGCTGAAATATCTGCCCAAGTTCCTAAAATCATTCAACATCAGATATGGCATCCAAATTACGGACGCAGGGTACAAGGACCTGCCCAGCTCTCTCACTTCGCTTCACCTCGAGAAAGATGTGAGAATTTCGGACGCTGCGTTGAAGGACCTGCCCAGGTCTCTCACGTCTCTTGCTTTCAATGGTGAGGGTGCGCAGATCACGGACGCGGGTGTGAAGGATCTGCCGAAATCTCTCACATCGCTTGACTTCGGATCCGGTGGTGGCGCGAAGATTACTGACCAGGGGCTGAAGGACCTGCCGAGATCTCTGACTTCCCTTGACCTGAAGTACGACAGGCAAATTACGGACGCAGGGCTCAAGGACCTGCCAAGGTCTCTCACATCGCTCAATCTCCGACATGATGACAAAATCACAGATGCGGGGCTCAGGGACCTGCCCCGGTCCCTTACTTCACTTGATCTCAGTTTTTGTGGACAGGTCACGGACGCGGGAATCAAGGACTTGCCCCGGTCCCTCACTGAGCTCAATCTGAGCAGTGATCCAAACATCACGGATGCAGGGCTCAAGGATCTGCCGAAATCTCTTACCACGCTTCGCCTGGGCTATGACCCTAAGATTACGAACACGGGGCTTGAGGACTTGCCCAGATCCCTTACAGAGCTTGACCTCGTCAGTGACGATAAGATCACGAACGCAGGAATCAGGAACCTTCCCTCCGGCGTCAACGTCGACAGGTGAAACCGGCAACGCCACACGAGGTCAGGGTGCGCCAACCCGCCATCATTCCGCGGATCACCCATCCACCCGCAAATTAAATTACCTCGATGCGCCAGAACGTTGCATATTAATTCGTCAACCCTGTCAGGCTTGTAGAAGCAGAAAGAGGAATCTCGATTGCAATGTCCGCTCGCTTCGTTCGGCAGTGTCGGAGATGCTCCCGGTCTATTTCGTCGGACATCCCCCCGGTTTATACCCCGGCATACACCCCTACCCCCTACCTGCCAGTAACTATATTTTTCGGGAGCGTTGCAGATTAATTCGCAGAGCAACGCGGACCGATTCGGTCTGCCTTACAAAGGCCGGTGCCCACCTCCTAACCCGCCATCAAGGATAGGGTGCCCCAGGCTCTCTCTGCTATCCTGAATGGTTTACCCATGGAGGAGCAGGGAGTCATGCCGGAGCACAGGGGTCGCAAACATCACCAGGACCGGGTCGCTGAAACGCTGCGCGAAGAGATAGGCGCCATGATCGAGGGCGAACTCGTCGATCCGCGCATCGCCTTCTGCTACGTCAGCGAAGTGGTGCTCAACCCCGGCGGCAAGTCCGCCCGCGTCTACGTGGCCCTCGACGGTGCGGTCCCCGACATCGCCAAGGCAGAAGAAGAAACCGTCGCCGGCCTTGAAGCCGCCAAGGGCTACATCCGCTTCGAACTCAAAGAGCGCATGGGGGTGCGCCACGTCCCCGATCTGGCCTTCTTTGCCGATCGCTCCGGCCGCTTCCAGGCCCGCATCGATGAGCTCATGACCCGCTCGCGCAAACGCCAGAAAGCCCCGGCAGAATAGCCGAAAATGGACAAGCTGCAGCACCTCTCCGCGGATCCCGACGCCCTGCCGGCCGATCCGGTTGAGGCGATTCTCCCGGTCGGGGCCATCCTGAAGGTCCTGCGCGATGGTGAACGCTTTCTCGTCTGTTCGCATGCTCATCCCGACGGCGATTCCGTGGGCAGCATCCTGGCCATGGGCATGCTGCTCCGGCAGATGGGCAAGCGCGTCGACCTCGTCACCGCAGACGGCGTTCCCTCGGTGTACCGCACCCTGCCCGCGGCGGATACGATCCGCACCGCCCTGCGGGTGCATGGCCCCTACGACGCCGCCATTCTGCTCGAATGCGACGGCCTCGGACGCACCCGCCTGCGCGGCCTCGACCGGTTTTTCGCGGTCAATATCGACCACCACGCCACCGGCCAACCCTGGGCCCAGCTCAACTGGATCGACCGCAGCGCGGCCAGCGTCGGCGAGCTGGTCTTCAGGCTGGTCAAGGCCGCCGGGACCGCCGGAGCCGCCGGCGCTGTGGTCACACCGGAGATGGCTACCTGCCTCTACACCACTCTGCTGACCGATACCGGCGGATTCTGCTACGGCTCGATCTGCGCCTCCACCTTTGCCCTGGCGCAGGAACTGGTCGAGGCCGGCGCCGATCCCATTCGCATCGCTCAGGACGTCTATTTCTCCACTTCGACGGCCCGCCTGCTGCTTTTGGGCGCCGCGCTCAACAACCTGAATCGCGAAGGCCGCATTTCCTGGATGTGGGTAACTCACAAGGACATCGTCCGCACCTGCGCCGCCGAAGAAGACTGCGAGGGCATCGTCAACTACGCCCTTTCCATCGCCGGCGTCGAGGTCGCCGTCTTCCTGCGTGAACTGCCCGAGCGCGGAATCCGTCTAAGCCTGCGCAGCAAGGGCAGGGTCAACGTGGCTGCCGTTGCGAAGCGGCTGGGCGGCGGCGGGCACGAGGCCGCCGCAGGATGCAACCTCGAAGGGCCGCTGGGCCGCGCAATCGATCAGATCCTGACCGAACTGCGCCCCATCGTCGCTAGTCTGGCCCCCGGCGACCGCTACGGACTCGACACCGGACTCGAGGGCGCGCCGCCAGCTTAAACCCCGGCTGGAATCTGTTAGCCTTGTCCCTGTTGAACGTCCCATTTGAAAAGCGCTCTTGTATTCTGCGTTTTTTCCTGTTCCTGGAACGCCACTTGAACCGGCCAAAAGTGGACATCCAACTCCAATAACCTGGCCGGAAGGGCTATTTTTTTGAAGTATTTGCACGTTCGGCCCCTGGAGAAGCATTAGTAGTGGAGACGTCAGAACAATCTGCCCCGGACCTGCCCGGATCCGCGCGCAAGCGGTTGCCCAGTTGGCCGGTCGTCCGCGAAGCGGCTGTGTTTGTGATCTTCGCCGTTTTCTTCATCCTCTATGGAGTCACGCCCATCCTCGGCGGCGATGGGTTGGGCCTGGTAGGCGCCGACGAACCCCGTTATGCGCAGATTGCACAGGAGATGCTGGTCCGGTTCGACTCGGCCCACACCCTCAAAGACCGGCTGAGCGCTTGCGTCACCCCGTATCTCTATGGCCATCCCTGGCTTGAAAAACCGGCCCTTTACTATTGGCGGGCCATGTTCGTTTTCCAGGAATTCGGGGTCCACGACTGGAGCGCCCGGCTGCCTTCGGCGAGCTTCGCCTTCATCATGGCGGCGCTCATTTACCTCCATATGCGACGATTTCGCCCCGGCGGACACCTCGACGCCGCGCTCATTACCGTCGCCTGCGCCGGCATGATCGGCTTTGCACGGGGAGCCTCAACCGATATGCAGATGGCCGCCCCTCTGGCCATCGGCCTCCTGGGATGGTATGCGTGGTATGAAACCGACTCAAAGTTCTGGCTATTCGATATTTACTTCTTCACCGGCGTCGCTACTCTGGCCAAGGGGCCGGTAGCGCCGCTGCTGGCCATCCTGATTATCATGGCTTTCGCATTTCTGCGACGCGAGTGGTCGATCGTCAAGCGCTCCTTCTGGTGGCCGGGAGTGGTGCTCTACTTCGCCATCGTGCTGCCCTGGTTCATTGCCGTGCAGCACCAGAACCCTACCTTCTTCCGCGAATTCTTCCTCGAGCACAACCTGGAGCGGTTTGCCACCAACCGCTATCAGCACGAACAGCCCTTTTGGTACTACTTCATCGTCGTGCTGCTGGCGGTAATGCCCTGGACGGTGATCGCCATGCGCGCCCTGGTCGACGGGTTCCAGACCTCGGTGGCCGAGTGGCGCTTGCGCCGGTCCCATCCGTCCAAGCCCAAGCCCAATCGCCCGGGCGACGCGTTTCCTGAATTCCTGGTGCTTTGGACGATCATCCCTATCATCTTTTTCTCGTTCTCGAAATCCAAGCTGCCCGGCTACATCCTGCCCTCCATTCCTCCCATTACCATTCTCACAGGCGACTACCTCTACCGCATGCGCCAGCGCGGCCTCAATCGCTGGGTGCTGCTGGGCCACGCACTTCTGTGCGGGGTGATGACCATGTTTGCACTCCTGTTGCCGTGGTTTGTGCTTCACGGCGCTGAGATGCCCCCGCTGCACGCGTTGGTGGCCGCGGTGCTGGCTGCCACCGGCGCGGTGTTTCTTATCCTGATCGTGGTACATGGCTTCGGAGTGGCCAGGCTGCGGCTCGCCACAACCGCGGTGCTGATCGTGCTCATGCTTTTCCTTTATGGCGTAGGCCCTTTCTTTGGCATTCCGGCGATCGAGTCCACCAAGCGCGTGATTCATCTGCTTGACCGGTCATATTCCGCGCGTCCGCTCGCTGCCCGGCTCGCCTCCATTGCTCCGGCCAACGAGACAGTCGCCGTCTTCAGGGTGCGCCGCGACATGGAATACGGCCTCGCCTTCTATCGCAACCATCCGGTGGTGAACTATGAGGAGACCGGCGTGCCCGAGGACGAACATCTGTTGGTGGCGAGGGTAGCGGGTCGCGGCGGCGCAGACCTGCACACTCAGGAGGCCCTCGAAGAGTACCTCGAAGGCCGCCCATATGAGCCTTTATTCAGTTGGCCGGAGCGGGGAGTCGAGGTCTATCTGGTAGGCGCCGAGGGAACACGAAAGGAGAGTCCGCAACAATAAGTCGGAGTTGAACTTGCAGTCTGGCACGCTTCGTGGCACAGTGACCCAGAGGGCTTTTGGATGCGCGTTCCGGGTGCCGCGCCGTCCGAAACAGGTTTTCAGGCGTAAACCGCGGCCGAAACGCATCCAAGAGAAGTCCCATGGCATCAAGCGTTTCTATCGAGATTCTCGATCTGCGGCACTTTGGAGCGCCGATACTCCGGCCTGTGCTCGATGCCGAGAGCGATCTTTGGATGAAGCGCCTGCATTGGGATTACCGCTCCTCATCCAAGCTGCTGATGCAGTATCTCGATAATCACATGCTGCCCGGCTATGCGGCTCTCGAGACCGGCCAGGTCACCGGCTATACCTTCTGTGTCTACGAGGAATCCAAGGCCGTCATCGGCGACGTCTTCGCCCTTCCCGGCACCGATCCTAATTTTCCAGATGCTCGCAATGGCGGATCGGGCCTTGCTCATGAAATTGAGGAGACGCTGCTGCGGCACTTGTTTGAAACGCTGCTCAATTCGCCGCAAGTCGATCGCGTCGAGTCGCAGCTCCTCCTCCATCCCGCAGGCGCACATGCCGCCGCCTTTCGCACCGCCGGTTTTGAGATCTACCATCGTCTCTTTATGGTGCAGCCGCTGGCCGGCCGTTGGACCCGCCCCCGCTTCGATCTGGGTAACAGCCTCGAACTGCGCTGCTGGCGCGATGAAGACCTGAGCGCTGCCGCGCGCTTAATCTCAGAGGCCTACCGAGGCCACCCTGACAGCCTGATCAACGACCAATACCGCTCAGTGCACGGGTCGTTGCGCTTTCTGCATAACATCGTGCGCTACTCGGGTTGCGGCGTCTTCTCCGCGCTCACCTCGCACGTGGTCGTCGATCGCTCCAGCCGGGAGTTGGTCGCGCTGGTGCTGGGTTCGCGCGTCTCCCCGCAGAGCGGCCACATCACCCAACTCTGCGTGCATCCCGGCTTTCGCCGCCAGGGGATGGCCCGTCTGCTCCTCGCCGTGGCCGCCTCGCAGTTTGTGCGCCAGGGCGTGAGCGAAATTTCGCTCACGGTGACGGAAGCGAACACCGAGGCGATTGAGCTGTACAAGTCAGAGGGCTACGACTGCCTGCACACCTTCGACGCCGCCGTCTGGCAGCGCTAAGGCCGACGTTGGAAGGTCGCAACTTTGTTCGAAGGAATTCTGTTTTGTATCCGGCACGACTTCTGCGTGCCAATCCTTGTTCATTCGACAATCTCTTCGGCGGCTGGCGGCCTGATCATCGCGCAATCAGGTACATCACCCAACTCAACACGATCGTCGAGCCGACGAACAGGGCAAAGCAGTAGAGCCCGTAGCGCACCATCCGCCGCGGCGTCTCCCGCTGCGTGATGCCGAATACCACTGACGCACAAAGAGCAAACAGCAGAACCGCGGTGAAATGAGAGGGGCTGAACATTACGATGCCTTCCTCCCGGTGCGGAGGTTATGCGCATCCACTGCGGCAATGACATTCAGCAGGCCGGCCACCACGATGAACCGCGTGCCGTAGTCGGCCGTGGTCACCTGCACCGAATCCGCTCCCAGGCCTAGAGAACGGCTCACAAAATAGAGCAGTCCGTTGCCCAGATCGCCCACCAGGCCCAGCATGTCCAGGATGTCGTGCGCGCTCGTGTAGACTTTGCCTTGCATGGCGATACCCAGCGCAAACATGGCCAGAACCGACAGCATCAGCAGGGTGCCGCGACCCCATTTGCGCAGCAGAAAATGGCCCGCGCCAGGCACCAGCCATCCGACGATCAGGGGAAGATAGACGAAACCGTTTTGCGAACTCGCAACCGCAGTGTTCTTGTTTTCGCTTGCAGCCATTCCTTTTTGACTATATCTCACTGAGCAGGGTCAGGGGTCAGGGGTAAGAGATCGGCTTGCAGCTCGCCGTGCCTGGAAGACGGTCGAATCTCTCCCTGGCAATAAGCCAGGTCAGTTGCCGGTGGGAATGATTCCGGCGTTCTCAACCATCAGGATCGTCGTGCGCTTCGGCGCGCGGGTGCGATGGACGACTCCCCGGGGCACCACGAATCCCTGACCCGGTGCAAGTTCCACGCTCCGGCCTTCGAGGTCAATCACCAGCATGCCCTCAACTACATAAAAGAACTCATCATCGTTATCGTGTTTGTGCCAGTGATATTCGCCCTTGACAATACCTACGCGCACCACCGAGTCGTTCACCTTGCACAGCGACTGGTTGAACCAGTTGTAGTTGCGCGCGTCTTCGATGGCGTGAACGTCGATGACCTCCAGCGGCCCATGCAAAAGGTTGAGGCGGGTTTCATAGGGGAAGGTGGCTGCAGACTCGGCCATGATTTAACTCCTCGTGCGCAGCATGGCACGCAGGTTCGATGGGAAGCAACGCGGGCTCTCTCAGGTAACTCGGCTCTGAGGTTACGACGACTCTGTATCGACTAAATTCTCACCAGCTCTCGCTGCATCCTGCCCGTCACCGACGCCTTGTTCGCCGACGTCAGCATGTCCACTTCGCTACGCACTCCGAACTCCGGCAAATAGATTCCCGGTTCCACTGAGAAACATGTGCAAGGCAACAGCCGCCTCTCGTCATGGGTCTCCAGGTTGTCAAGATGCGCGCCCGGCCCGTGGATCTCGTGGGCGATGTTGTGCCCGGTACGATGAGTGAAGAACTCGCCAAATCCTGCCGCGCAGATTACGCCCCGCGCCACATCATCGGCCTCATATCCGCAGATCGCCCTGCCTTCCGCAAATGCATTCTGCACGGCGGCAATGGCAGCGTCGCGCGCGTTGCGCACCGTTTCAAACACATGCTGTTCGCGCTCCGACGGTTCCCGCCCCACCACGCCCGTCCACGTAATGTCGTAGAACACGCTGTTGGCCGTATCCATGCGGCCCCAGATGTCGATCAGCACAAAATCGCCTTCTTTGATCGGCGCGCAGTGCTCCGCGGTGGGCTCGTAGTGCGAGTCGGAGCTGTTGGCATTCACACTGACATTCGGCCCGTTCTCCCACACCAGCCCTTCGCGCCGCATGGCATCGCTCAGCCACTGCACCATGTCGAACTCTGTAACCGCTCCCGCACCGCCCGACGCAGGCCGCAGCCGCTGCCCCATCTCCTTCCAGCCCGCGGCCAGAATCTGATCAATTTTGCGCTGCGCATAGATGTGGCTGGCGACCTGCTCTTCGCTGAGCACCGCTTCAAACTGACTCACCAGGTCGGCCGCACTCACAATCTGCTTGCCCAACCCGCGCAAAAACTCTACCGTGCCCGCATCCACCATCGAGACGTACATAATGGAGTTGTTGGGCGAGTATTGCATGGCAATCCGCTGCGCATCACCCAGCATGGCGTCGAGCCCTGTCGCCAGTTCCTGCCAGCTCGAATACTGGCCCTTCGAGCCGGGCAGCGCATCGAGCCGGCCCTGCTCGATGCGGTGCACCAGCTTGCGTGGCTCGCCCCTTGCGGGCACAAAGTAGTACCAGCGCCGCGTGATGTGCGCCTTGGGATCGAGCCCCAGAATGCGCTCTCCGATCGGATCGCGATGATGATGGTCGTAGAACAGCCAGCCATCCTGACCGGCCTCGCGCAGGGCAGCTTGAATCGCCTCAAGTTTCATAACGGAGATTCTATCGTTTCTTGATCCGAGCGCACTCCGCCGACACCCGGCGAGAGGTCTTCGTCACTGAAGCCGCTGAGTCGAGTTGACGACCCCGCATCCGGGCCTGCAGGACGTTATCGACCCGCATCTGTAACCCATGAAACGACGGAGCTTTTTTAGAGAGTATGAGTCGGTTAACCCCGCGAGCATCCTGCTCCGACGGGCGTGACGATGCTCGCAGGGGTACGCGGTTCAACATTCAACCACAACGCAGAGGCCCTAGTAGCCGTACGGATACGCCGCGCGACTCCTGTACGCGCCCGGATACACAATCGTTCGTGGAGGCGACCACATGGCGACTGCCGGTGACCCATACATATACATGGGCACCGGAGGCGGCGCGGCATAGACGTAAACCGGAGGCGGTGCAGCGATTACATAGTAGACGGGCATCGCCATCATGTAAACCGGTGGCGGAGCCGGTGACGCATATTCCTGTTGCGGCGGTTGATACTGCTGCGGCTGATACTGCGGTTGCTGATATTGCGGCGGCGGAGGCGGCTGGTAGACCGGCCGTCGAGGTTCATCCTGGGCCATTTGCTGTTGTGGCTCGTCTTGCGGAGGATCGTTATAAGCGTTCGGGTCGCGATGGTAAAGACCGTATGGGTCGCGATCGGGATCCTCCTCAATGGGCACTTCCGTGTCATCCATCACTTTCAGCGTGAGCCGCGTCTCGGTCTTCAAAGTCGGACGAGGTCCGCGCCGCGGCAGGTTTAGCAGATCAATCGGCCACAGGATCGGAATCGACCATTCCACGATGTCGCGCGTGCGGTGGCCCTTGCCCAGGATTCTTCCCTCCCGATCGACGGCATATCCCGGCACATCCACCACTCTCGCCGACACTGGGATCACGGTGCGCGGCTCGATCACCATGCGATCGAACTTCAGCTCCATCCATCCCTTGCCGACAAAATGTCCCGGATCCTTGTAGTCCTCGAACCGGCCCTCCAGGTAGGTGTTGAAGGGCAGGCGCGCGGAGCCGTTGCGCGTGGTAATTCCGGCCTGGCAAAGAACCGGGTCGCCTATCGCGGTGGTCTTCGAAGACAGCTTCGTCTCCGAAACCGTGCAGTTGATAAGGGAACCGGCAGGCAAAATCTGCCTGGCGGCGTAAGCAGTTAAAGTTTGAGAAAGCAAGAGTGTGCAGAGAGCGAGCTGAACGCTCTTCATCGAAGGCCTCCTGATCCAAGAGAACCCGCCGGAAGAGATCGCAGGCGAGTCTCGGCTGATCGTTCTGTTTAGCCCACTGGGCGGGGGAGAATCACGGAAGACCGAGCAGTCGTGCTCTGCGTTGCATCGAGAAGTGGTGCCTGTCTCGCTTAAATCGAATCGCAGCTCAATGGGAGAGTGTAGAAGTCCTCTTCGCGGGAACGAGAGAAATCCGTCGCGTTCGGAACGGCTGCAACTGAAGGATTCTGATGCAGCCGTGCAGAATCCGTTGTCCAACGGTGACACCAGCAGTTTTCAAAAGTTGCGGAGGCACGAGTAATTTTTTGGATAGGTCAATGCGTCTTCGCGGCCGACGATTCCCTACTCACTCCTCAATGGCTGAATCGGATCGACTGAGGCTGCCAACCCGCTGGAAAACCCCCGCCGCCGCGACTACCTTATCTGGGAGCACCGTGAGTGATTTGCACTCTTGGCAACACACGAGGATATAACTGCATCGCTTAGTAAGAACGGGGTGCGTCAAGTCAAACCAAACTTCACCCGGCACCTGGCCGTCGGCGACCAGATTCCTCTCCTGCCAAGGATCGATTCGGACGGAAATCTAATCCTGTTGGCGCGATTCGACGTGTGACCGTGATCCGATGCACTGGTCCGGAGTGCGCGGAAGGGGGAAAGATGAAGACGTTTGGCAGGTTGATCATTGGCGGAGTGGCCATATTTGTTGCCCTTCAGGCAGTGCGGCCCACAATTCCGACAAGACCGGCGACGGCCGAGTTGCAGCCGCCGCCCCAGATTTTGCTCATCCTCGAGAAGGATTGCTACAGTTGCCACTCTGATCAGCCGCAGCTCTCGTGGTTTGACCAGATCGTGCCTGCGTACTGGTTGGTACGGCACGACATCCTGACCGCGCGCGAACACTTGAACTTCTCTACCCTGGGCTCCAAACCCGCAGCAGTGCAGAAGGCAACACTTTACGAGGCTGTGAACATGATCCAGCTCGGAGCGATGCCGCTGCCCAGCTTCAGGAAACTGCATCCGGAGGCGATGGTAACGCCCATCGAGTTGGCAATTCTCAAAGCGTATCTTGCTCCCTGGACAAATACACCCATACAAGCCAACACGGTGCCGCAAAACGTCACTGCCAAAGCAGAAACTGCACCTGCTCCTCTCGCGGCACAGCCCGAGCTCAACGGTTTTGCATTTGATCCGAGCTTTGAGAACTGGAAAGTAATCAGCACAACCGATCGCGGAGACAACAACACCTTCCGGTTCGTTCTCGGCAATGACATCGCTATCCAGGCCGCTCAGACGGGGAACGTCTCACCTTGGCCGGATGGAACGCGATTTGCCAAAGTTGCGTGGAAGCAGGAGCTTGGCCCGGATGGGCTGATGCACCCCGGCGAATTCGTGCAGGTGGAACTGATGCTGAAGAATGCTCAGAATTACAAGGACACCGATGGATGGACCTGGGGCCGCTGGCGCGGTCTCGATTTGAAGCCTTACGGCAAGGATGCGCATTTTGTGAACGAGTGCACAGGCTGCCACGAACCCGTGCGGGGCAATGACTACGTCTACACCTTGCCCATTACGGCCGCCGCCCATGTCGATCAGAATGAGGTAATCAACAACAGGGCTGCCGCTCTTCCTGCCAGTCTGCCGTATGATCCGTTGAAATGGAACGCGATCACCCAGTACGTTGACCCGAAAAGCCGAACGACAGCAACGCTCTTCGGAAACGAAACTGCCATGCAAGCTGTCAATGCCCGCACTGCGAATGGTGTGCCGCCGGCCTATCCGGCTGGTTCGGTACTGGCGCTCGCGACCTGGGCGCAACGCGACGATCCGCATTGGTTTGGTGCGCGCATCCCCGACACGCCACAGTCTGTTGAGTTTATCCAGGTGGCGGCATCCGGGCAGAAAAACAGTTACCGGCAATTCGTGTTGCCAGGACCCAATGAGATTCAGCCGAATGCCGGCACCGCGTTAGCACGTATGAACTTCGTATTGGGCCTGGCTCCCTCGCGGTTGCCATAACTCGCGATCGGCAGAAGACGGTTCTGCTGTCCGGGGCGCGATGAGGAATTTGTGCCTGGACACAGGGGATGTACAGATCAAAGGCGCGACACTGCCTAGAGCGCCGCCAGCGCCGCCGACTCGTTGGCAAACAGGCCGGCATACTTGGTGATGCCCACCATGGTGAAGACCTTGGTGAAGTGCGGTGACAGCCCGAAGGCAAACACCTTCTGGCCAGAGTTGGCCGCCTCAATCAGCATCTGGATCACCAGCGCGATGCCGCTCGAGTTGATGTAATCGACCTTGGTGAAGTCCAGCAGAACCAGCTTTGCCGTTTGCTTGGGCAACGCTTGATAGGTGCCCAGTACCGCGTCTTTCGATGTGCTGGCGATATCGCCCTCATAACGGAGGACAGTGACCGGGTGCCCGGCCGGGGAAGTGAGCTGGTCGACGCGCGCTTTGGTTTCTGTCTGCACGATCATTTATCTCCGTATTCGATTCTGTGTTATTCGGCTTCTTTATCAAGCCGGATTACCAGCCTGACATAACTGCTTTTGCCGTTAGAGCCCTTGACCCATTCGGCTTCGTCCACCAATGCCTGAATCAGGAACATGCCCATGCCCCGGGGATCTTCTTCGCCGTGAATCTTGCGGTCGATGTCGGGCTTGGGGGGCAGGCCCTTCAATCCCTTGCCGTCGTCGATCACTTTCACTTCAAGTCCGTCGGCCCCCGCAGACAGTACTACGCCCACCGAGAGGCCCTCGTTCAGCATGTTTCCGTGCTCAATGGCATTGATGCAAGCCTCGGCCACCGCCGTCTTCAGGTCTTCCACGCGGTCTTCGCGGAAACCCATCAGTTTGGCGACCGCCGCCGCGGTGCTCATAGCCACTTTCTCATAGCCGAGCCGCGAGGGCAGCCGCACTTCCACGCTGGTGGATTTCAAGTTGGTCATTCCGTCGTCTCCGTCATACCCGCTCTTCTGCACAAAGCCAGAGCGGTCATGTCGTCCCCCTGCGGGCCGCCTTCAGCAAAATCCTCAATGGCTGTCCATATTGCACCGAGGATATCATCTGCTTTATCTTCCCGGCTCTTAGAAAACACATCCATCAGCCTTTCCGGCCCAAATTCTTCATCTCCACGGAAGACTTCGGTCAGCCCATCCGTATAGAAAAGCAGCCTTGCTCCCGGTATAAACCCGCATTTCTGGCTGGTGTAGCGCATCCCCGGCAACAATCCGAGCGGAGTGCCGGTCGATTCAAACTCGCAAAATCTGCCGTCCGGTTCCACCAGGAACCCGGGATTATGCCCGGCATTGACGATCTCCAACTCGGCCGTCTCGGGGTGCAGGCGCAGGAAAATAGCCGTTACGTAGCGGCGTCGGGCCTCTTCGCCTTCGGTCCAGTGGTGCTGATTCATGCGCGTAGCCAGCTCTTCCAGCGGCATCTCCTGCACCGCCATGGCGCGGAAAGCCGCCCGGAAGCTGGTGGCCATAATGGCCGATGCCAGGCCTTTGCCCGCCACGTCGGCAACCGCGATCAGAAGGCTGCTGTCCGGCTCCTCAACGATGTCGAGGTAGTCGCCGCCTACCTCATAACAAGTGACGGAACGGAAAGCCAGGGAATAGCCGGGGATCTCGGGCAGGGTTTGCGGCAGCAGCGACTGTTGAATACCGCGCGCGGCATCCAGATCCTGCTGCACCCGGGCGAATTCGACGTTGCGTTTATGGTTTCGCGCATTCTCGAGCGCGACGGCCGCCTGGAGGGTCAAGCCCTCAAGAAAATCGGCTTCATAGAGGGTGAGCTCGCGCCCATTGGGAGGAGCCACAACCAGCTCCGCCATGCGTCTGCCTTCGCGGTCCTGCAACAAAAAGATGGGCAGCGGCGAGCCGTTTTCGCCGGCTTCTCCCGGCTCCGGAATCTGGCCATAGGACCGGCCCGTGCCGGGAAATGCGGCGCCGGCCATCTCTAACTCGCGCACCACGATGCGCAGCACCTGCTCCAGCACTTCCTCTTCGCGGATTGTGGAGTGCACCTGTCGCGAAGCCTCAAGCAGCGCCTGCAAACGCGCTACCTGCTGCTGCAGATCAATCGTCTCGTCATTGCCTGGAAGCTGAGTACCCGCCGCCATTCCGCCCGACCCCCGTGGGATTTCAATGTAACATGGCCGCTGCGGCGCTGGCCGAAGGCCTGGCTGACCCTGGGGACACCACCGTTCCGTCAGCCCCCAGTCTTCGAAACATGCAGTCTCGAAAGGGCGCGCTTGGCGGCGTGGTAACCACACATGCCATGAACACCGCCCCCTGGGGGTGTCGACGCAGAACATAGGTATAGATCGGGTGTGCCGGTCGAATAGTTATGGATGCTGGGTCGAAACAGGAACTGCCGCACCGTGAATGCTCCGCCGTTGACGTCACCACCCACAAGATTCGCGTCCATTTGTTCAAGCATCAGGGGCGGAAGAACTCGTCGCGCGAGCACGCAATCGCGAAATCCCGGTGCGAAGCGCTCGATCTGCGCTTCGATGCGTGCCGTCATATCGAAGTTCGACCCGTTCGGAACGTGACAATACGCCCAGAGCACCTGCTTGCCGGCCGGAGCTCGCGACGTGTCATAGAGGGTTGGCTGCGCAACCAGCACGAACGGCTTCTCGGCACACCATCCGTGTGCCACCGCATCTTCCGCAGCCGCGATCTCTTCGAACGTGCCGCCAAGGTGCAGACTGATCGCGCGGGCGCACTCCGTCGCCTTCCAGGGAACGGGCTCAGAAAGAGCGTAATCGATCTTGAACGCGCCCGGGCCCTGTTCGAATCGCTGCAGTGTTCTTCGGTATGAGGGGGCGAGGCGTTCGCCCCCCAATTGCAGCATTGCGCCGGGCGTCGTGTCGCACAGTGTCAGGGTATGTTCGCCGTCCAGCTCGCGCAAAGCGTCTCGGTCAATGCGGCGCGACGTGTGCACAATGCCGCCCAAAGCTTCCAGGTGCGAAATCAATGCCTGCGAAATGGCGCGGGACCCGCTGCGGGGAATCGGCCAACCGACTGCATGAGCGGCAGCACCCAGCACCAATCCGAAGGCTGCGCTCAGCGGCTGGTCGAGCGCGAGAAAGGAATGCGTCGCCAATCCCGCAAAAAGTGCCCGCGTGCGCGCAGTTCTGAAGTGGCTCTGCGCCAGCTTCTGCGCCGACCGAATACCCGATAGTCCAAAACGCACCATCAAAAATGGATGACGCGGAAAGCGGATTGCAGGGCCGAGACTATCGTCCGCAAAATCATCCCAGTGGTCGACGATCGGCTGCATCAGGCGTCGCCAGCTCTTGCCGTCAGCACCAAATTCCTTTACCGCATCGGCCAGGTTGCGTTCGAGCACGACGGCCGTACCATCGTCGAGAGGGTGCGCCAGAGGCGCTTCTCCATGAACCCATTCCAATCCGTACTTGGCAAGAGGAAGCGATTTGAAGAACGGAGAGCCGGCCGCCATGGGGTGCACCGCCGAACCAAAGTCGTGCAGGAACCCCGGCAGCGTGAGCGGCAATGTGCGCGCAGCGCCGCCCGGCTCCGCTTCTGCTTCAAAGACCTCGACGTGCAGGCCGGCCTGTGCCAACACGATGGCCGCTGCGAGTCCGTTAGGGCCCGAGCCGATCACGTACGCGCGCTTCATCGTGTCGTCCTCCGCCGCTTAATCGTGGGGCGGCAGTTCTTCCGGCATCTCGACAACGGCAACTTTGCCGTCCTGTGTGAGTGTAATCTCCGGCGCATAGAGGCCGAGCAACTGGCGCCGCCACCAGTTGCCGGTGCGGCGCTTTTCGTCCATCGAGGTAAACCAGTATTGCCACAAGACAGCGCGCACATAGCGCGGCGGCGACTTGGAAAAGGGATTGCCTCGGAACAGCGAAAGCACATCGGCGTCATTCGCGAGCAGGCGTTCTTCCGTCAGCGGAACGATTTCATTCTGCCGCCAATCCCCCAGCGATGCGAACCAGAGATTCCAATCAAAGCGCGGCTGATAGGGCGCATAGATGCGGGACGCCTCGTTCAGCGCCTGCGGTTTGTATTTGAATGGATATGCAACCCATTGGTTGCCGTCATACGATCCCTGGAACTCAATTTCGTACCGCCCCCGCGTCATGACCGCGAAAAGACCATATTGATTGGCAATGCGAAACGGCTCGATTGCAGCAATCGGCGCATTGGGCAGCGGAATACCGCGTAGTGGCATGCTGATCATCTCCGCCGTTGTGTCGTACGCGATCCACGTGAGCATCACTGCCGTGACTGCGAGGCCAATGGCGCTGAAATGTCCCGCGAGCCTTTGACGCATTGTTCGACCTTCTCGAATCTTCTTTCCAATCCGCGCTTCATCATCCCACACTTCCTCTCTCGGAACAGCGGGGCCATCTTGTCTCAGGATGGACAACTCCAGCTCTTTCTGCGGCTCGACTTTGGGAGTCTCAGCCTGCTCAGTTGGCCGAAATCGCTTCGGCACGAATCGAATCAATGAACGGTCGTCGAGCAAAAGGAAGCCGAGAGAGAGCACCAGATAGTTGAGGAACGTGTAATTTGCGGTGAGAATCACCCCGATTTCCCAGGGTGTCACGATGAAGAAACAGATCAAGCGAACGCGCCGAGGGAAAAAGAGCATCAGCACCACGCCGAGTTCCATCACCAGCGTGCCCGCGGCCGACGCCACCTGAAACCAATGTGGAAAGTGCTGGACATACCAGCCGATCCATGTCGGCAACGGGCCGTTCTGGTAGTACTCATCCATTGCCGTCAAATTCCGCCACTCCGTGTCGCCGCTAAGCAGCTTGACCATGCCGGATTCGAAGTAGATCCGAAACCACTCCCATTGCAGGAGAAACAGGCTGGCGCGCGAAGGAGGACTGTCTGTTCCCCAGCCGGGCATGAGCCCTCTGGGCGCAAAGAACAGCGCAAGAAAGCCCGCTTCCAGCAGCATTCCGTCCGACTGATAATTGGAAAAATCGCTCGCGCCTGCGACAAAGGACAAAAAGCAGGTGAAGCAGACGAAGAAACTGACTCGCGGCCACAGGTTCAGGAATGCGGCCACCGAGGCCGCGAGACCGATCCACGTAACCACCATCAGTGCGTGTGAACTGGAGGAGATCCAGAAGAGCGACGGCGCATACCAATAGCGCGCCACGCCCGGCAGCGAATTGTTGACGGCGGCCAGGTACTGCTGCGCGGGCAGAATGCCTTCCGGGCCGATCAACCCCTTAATCTGAAAGAACAGCGAATAGAAAGCGGAGAAATAGATGGCCGCGAGCGCGCGCAGAAATATCCAGCGAGGAATCAGCCGGTCGCGCGGACCGGAGCGGGAGTCGAACAACCGGCGAAAGAGGTTGCCCTGAGAACGCTCCATCATGACCGAATCATCCTCGCTGGTGACCAAATGCGCAAGATGATCTGCTGGGCCTTTGTCCCAAGATCAGCCCCACCGCAGGTGGTCTGCGAAAATAGAGTTGGATGCTTTCACTGCAAAATGCGGGCAAGCGGTTTGGGCCGCGCGTTCTCTTTCTTGAGGCCAACTGGCTGATCCGGGCGAAGGAAAAAACTGCGCTGGTGGGCGCCAACGGCACCGGCAAATCCACCCTGATGAAGGTGCTCGCTGGCCTCGAGTCGCTGGACTACGGCACGATGCAGCAAACCCGCGGGATGAGCATCGGCTATCTGCCGCAAGAGGGGCTACGCCTCACCGGACGAACCGTCTTTGATGAATGTCTGACGGTCTTCGACGAAATTCGCGACATGGAGCAGGAGATTGAAGGGCTTGGCGGTCAACTCGCTGAACTCGACCACGCAAGCCCGGAGTACGAAGCCGCCGCCGAGCGCTATTCGATGCTGCAGGATCGTTTTCACGCGCTCGACGGCTATGCGCTCGATGCGCAGGTGGGCTCTGTGCTCACCGGCCTCGGTTTCAGCAAGGAAGACTGGACGCGGCAGACCGACGAATTCAGCGGAGGATGGCAAATGCGCATAGCGCTGGCCAAATTGCTGTTGGCCCGGCCCAACCTTCTTCTACTCGATGAGCCCACCAACCACCTCGACCTTGAAACTCGCAACTGGCTCGAGGACTATCTCCGCACCTATCCCTTCGGCTACATCCTCATCTCCCACGACCGCTACTTTCTCGATGTGACGATCGATCGCACGGTAGAGATATGGAACAAGCGGCTCACCATTTACCAAGGCAATTACACCAAATACCTGTCGCAAAAAGACGAGCGCCGCGCGCAGTTGCAGGCCGCCTATCGCAACCAGCGCGACCAGATCGAACACCTTGAGGCGTTCATCAACCGCTTCCGCGCCCAGGCCACCAAGGCGAAACAGGTGCAGAGCCGCATCAAAGAACTGGAGAAGATCGAGCGCATCGAGATACCGGAAGATGAGCCGGTAATTCATTTCAAATTTCCGCAACCGCCGCCCTCGGGCCGCATGGTGGTTGAGGCGGAAGGTCTATCAAAGAGTTACGGTGCAAAACAGGTTCTCAGTAATGTTCGCTTCTCCATCGAGCGCGGCGACCGCGTTGCCCTGGTCGGCGTGAATGGCGCCGGCAAATCCACGTTGATCAAGCTGCTTACTGGAGCCGAAGCGCCCACCGCGGGTCAAGTGCGCCTCGGTCACAACGTGGTAGCCGAGTACTTCGCGCAAGACCAATACAAGGTGCTCGACGGCGATGCGCGCATGCTCGACGACATCAGCCGCGCCGCGCTTAAGGTGCCGGAACAGGCGCTGCGCTCGCTGCTGGGATGCTTTCTCTTCTCGGGCGACGACGTCTTCAAGCCCCTCGGTGTGCTCTCCGGCGGAGAACGCAACCGCTACGCCCTGGCGCGCATTCTGGTTTCGCCATCCAACTTTCTGCTCCTTGACGAGCCGACGAACCACCTCGACATGCGTGCCAAAGACGTGCTGCTCGAGGCCATCGCCGCTTTTTCAGGCACGGTCGTCTTCGTGTCGCACGATCGTTACTTTATCGATCGCCTCGCGACACGCGTGCTCGAAGTGGCGGATGGCGCCGTCACAAGCCACGAAGGCAACTACGAGGACTATCTGCGCTGGAAAGAAGCGCAGGCGGCCGGAGTCGCAACCACGATCGCCGCTACTCCCGCAGCCGAAAAGCCCACTTCCACTGGAGTCACCATCGTCATCGAAGGCGGCCCTGAACCAACGTACGGATCCACTTCATCTTCCGCGCGTCAACGCCGCCTAAATCCCATCAAGCAGAAACAAATGGAAGAGCGCTGCGCGTTTCTCGAAGAAGAGATTCCCCGCATCGAAGCCGCCGTTGCCCATACTGAAGAAGAGCTGGGCATTTATGTTTCTGCCGCCGAGACGCAGCGTCTCACAGATCTTGCGGCGGAATTGCGTTCCCAACTCGCTGGCCTCACTGTCGAATGGGAAGAGCTGACGATGCAGCTTGAGGGTGCGTAGGCGGCACGAACCCTCGATTCCAACACAGACGGGGCATGCGTGAGCAAAGGTTGTGATTGTCGTCGAATGAAGACGAGGGCCATCCGCAACACTCTTTCGAGATTCGTGTTCAGAGGGGAAGGTCTCCCACAAAACTGGCGGGCCAGAAAAACATCCCTGAGGTGTGAACATGAAACGAATGCTTCTTCTTTTTGTCTTGTCGGCGCCATTGATGCTGGCAGGCTGCGCACATAGGACGGTGGTTGTGTACCAGGCTCCTCCTCCACCGGCTGAATTCAATGAGATTGCGCAGCGCGGCTTTCACGATGGATTTCAGGCTGCTCGCCATGACATTGCCGATGGACGCCCGCCGCGCCTTGAACAGCACCCGCGATTCCGCAACCCGCCAGTGCCGCCGCCGGCAATTCAGGATTATCGTCACGGATTTCGCGAGGGCTACAACAACGCGATGCGCCAACTGCCTCCGCCAGGACGGTGAAATGGCGGGTTAATGCGCGAACAGAGCCTGTAATGAATCGCGGCGTGGCGTGGGATGAAAGACGCCTCGCCGCGACAGACGTTGAAGTGTATCGTGCATAATCAAAACAGGATGGCCTTACTCTGGAACCCCGAAAGCTGGTCGCAGCGCCTGGCCGAGTTGGAGGCCCGCTCCGGCGATTTGAAAGAAGCGCCGCTGCGACGCGACGTCCGCTCGCTGGGTACGCTGTTGGGAGAAGTGCTGCGCGAACAGGCCGGCGAGGATCTCTTCGCGCATGTTGAAGCGCTGCGGCAGGGCACCATTCGTCGCCGCGATGCTGAGGCGCGTGGCGATGAGGAAGAGGCCGCCCGCCACGCCGCAAAGGCGCCTCGAGCTTGTGCACTCGCTGCCTGTCGAGCGCGCTATCCTGCTCACCCGCGCTTTCGCTTTCTACTTCGAACTCATCAACCTTGCCGAAACCAACCACCGCAAGCGCCGCCGCATTGCGCTGCAATTAAGCGGCGAGGCCGGCCGCCAGCGCGGCTCGCTGGCCGGCACACTGTGCGAGATGCGCCGCGTGGGCATCAGCGCGGACGAAGCCATGGACTGGCTGCGCCGCGTGCTCATCGTGCCCGTCTTTACGGCGCATCCCACTGAGGTGGCGCGTCGCTCCGTGATGTTCAAGCGCCGGCGCATCGGCGAGTTTCTCGCCACGCTCGACCGCATCCCCGTTCCCGAACAGGATCTGGCGCGGCTCGAAGAACTGGTGCTCGCCGAGATCACCAGCCTGTGGCAGACCGACGAAGTCCGCTCGCGCCGGCCCACCGTCTACGACGAAGTGAAGATGGGCCTCGACTACTACGACGTCTCCATCTTCGCGACGCTGCCCGGGCTCTATCGCGAGATCGCCGAGGCTCTGCGCGCCTCGTACGGCCTTGAGATCGAGCCGCATGAGCTGCCGCTGGTGCTGCGCTTCGGCTCGTGGATCGGCGGCGACCGCGACGGCAATCCCTTTGTCACGCCCGAGGTCACGCGCGACGCCATTCGTCTGGCGCGCGGCCATTTGCTTCTCTATTACCAGCGACAGCTCGACGCGATCATGGATCTGCTGACGACCAGCGCCCAGCAGCGGCCGGTGAGCGAGGCTTTGCTGCAGCGCCTCAAGGCCTACGTTGCGCAGGTGCACACGCCGGAGTCCCAGGTCTTCGGCGCGCAATACGAATTCGAATACTATCGCCGCTTCGTCATTTGCCTCAAGGCGCGCCTGCAGCGGACGCTTCGAGTTCATGGAGCAGCCGTCGCACCCCGGCACATCGCTGCCGGTGATGCCCTACACGCTGGCGACGCTCACGCAGGGGCAGGACAAGCTCGCCCAGGTGCTCCCCGCTTACTGCTCCGTCGATGAATTTCTCGACGATCTGGAAACGCTGCGGGCCTCGCTTGCGGCGCACAACGGGTTGCGCATTGCGCGCACGCTCATCGACCCGCTTGTGCTGCAGGTGCGCACCTTCGGGCTGCATCTGCACACGCTCGACATTCGCCAGCACGCGCGCGTGCACGCCGCGGCATTGAAAGAAGCCATCGCCGATACCATAGCGCCCTCGTTGCCCGGCGGCCTTTCTGATGAAACGTCGAGCGTGCTGGAGACGTTGCGCGTGGTGGCCGAAGTGAAAAACGGCTGCTCGCCCGAGGCCATCCGCCACTATGTCATCAGTGGCGCTGAATCGGTTGAAGATGTGCTTGCCGTGGTGCGGCTTGCTCGACTCAGCGGAGTGCGCGTCGAGGGATCCGGACGCGACCCAGGGCTCATGCCGGTACCGCTGTTCGAATCGATTGAAGATCTGCGCCATGCCCCAAGCATCTGCCGCGAACTCTGGAGCCGCCCCGACTATGGCAAGCTGCTGGCCTCCTGGGACAACTGGCAGGAAGTCATGCTCGGCTACTCCGACTCCAATAAGGATGGCGGGATGTTAACCAGTACCTGGGAGATTTTCCGTGCCCATCGCGACCTCCATGTGGTTGCGCGCGAGTGTGGAGTGAAGCTGAGGCTCTTCCACGGCCGCGGCGGCACGGTGGGCCGCGGGGGTGGACCTACGCATCGCGCCATTTTCGCGCAGCCCATGGATTCATTCGAAGGCCAGTTGCGCATTACCGAACAGGGCGAAGTGCTCAACTTCAAATACGCCGACGAAGTTCTGGCAGAACGCAATCTGGAGCTGATGATTGCGGCCTCTCTCGACGCCCTCGCCCGCCCCAACGCACGTGATCCCGACGGCCACTTCACCGGAGTTCTCAAGGCTGAATGGGAGTCCGCGCTGGATGAGCTGTCTGCGATCTCGTTCGCGTTTTATCGAAGCAGGATTCTCGAAGACTCCGAGGTGGTGACTTACTTTGAAGAATCCACACCGGTAAGCGAACTGGAGCACGCGATGATCGGGTCGCGTCCCTCGCGCCGCAAGGCTTCATCCAATATTGCCGATCTGCGTGCGATTCCGTGGGTCTTCGGCTGGACCCAGTCGCGGCTGCTTGTGCCGGCCTGGTTTGGCGTCGGTTTTGCGCTCGAGGAGTTTATCGAAAAACCCGGAGCACTCGAGCTGCTGCAGGAGATGGCCGGCGAGTTTCCACTCTTCATCGATCTTTTGCGCAATGTGGAAATGGCGCTGGGCAAGGCGGATCTAGCCACGGCGCGGATGTATTCAACTCTGGTGAGAAACGCCGGGGTGCGCGAAGGCGTCTACGACCTGATTGAAGCCGAGTTCCATCGGACCGTGCGGGCCATACTGGCGGTGACACGGCAGAAGGAACTGCTGGAGAATAACCAAGTCCTCGCCCGCTCGATCAAGTTGCGTAATCCCTATGTCGATCCGATGCACCTGATCCAGGTGGACATGCTGAGACGCAAGCGATCGGGGGAGGATACACCAGAGGTGAATCGGGCCATTGCGGCGACGATCAGCGGGATTTCGGCTGGGCTTAGAAACACCGGGTGAAACGGGACTCTAATTTTCTACAAAGAGTTTGGAAGAATCTTTGCCCGTTTCCATGCGTGGAAAACTCCTAAGAGTTTAGTTGACAGGCGAGACGATTAGGCGCTAACCTCCTAAAACAATAGGAGACGACGTGAAGAAAGAATCGAACAAGTCGGGCCTCACCAAGCTCGAACTAAGAATCATGCAGGTGATCTGGAGATGCGGCAGCAGCACCGTGAGTGCGGTGCAGACGGCGCTGGAGCCCGCACTTGCCTACACCACCGTGCAAACCATGTTGAACATTCTGGAGCGCAAGGGGAAGCTGAAACGCGAGTTGCATGGACGCGCCTATGTCTATAGCGCCAAGGTCACCGAAGACAAGGCTTTGGGACAGGGAGTCCGCGACCTGATCGATCGCATGTTTAGCGGCTCGAGCGAAGACCTTGTGATGAGCCTCCTGAAGAATGGAGAGATCGACGCGAAGAGATTGGCGGAACTGACCAAGCGCTTCAACAAGGAGGGAAACAAGCCATGATGAATTTCGAGTCCTGGATGCTCAACTACCTTTTGAATTCGCTGTGGCAGGTGCCTCTGCTCTTCGCCGCCGGATGGGTGGTGGCCCGAGTGGCAAGAACGATCGGCGTTGGGCCCGAGCATCGGGTGTGGGTAGGCGTCCTGATTCTGCAGAGTCTTTTGCCCGCCGGCTCTGCCCTCCCATTGGAGTGGCTGCGGCGGGCTCTGGATTGGACGAGCGAAGCACACCGAGGCGGCGAACCGCACGTGTCGGTGACGATGGGCGCAGGCAGCCTGTTTGGCGGGTTCCAAATGCCGTCAGAGCTATTTGGGGTGATCGCGACTGCCTTCGGCCTGATCAGCGTTTATTTCTTCTTGAGATTTGCCTGGAGATGCAGATGGCTCGCGTTTTTGAGCCGGGGAACTGTTCAAGCCGTCTTCCCGGTTGAAGTCGCGGACTTCTGGTTGCGGTGCTCGAAGGAGTGCGGGATCGATGAGGTATCTCTCGCAACGTCCACAGAGATCTTCGGGCCGGTCACCCTCGGGATTTTGCGACCGCTGGTACTTTTGCCCCTCAATTTGGTCGACGGTATGTCGACAGCCGATCTGCACACGGTGATTGCGCACGAGTTTGCGCACATTCGGCGGAACGACTTCTTTAAAAACCTGGTGTATGAGTTGCTTGCCTTGCCAGTGAGCTACCATCCGCTGTTCAGCCTGACGCGGGAGCGGTTGATGGAGAGCCGCGAGATGGTCTGCGATGAGATGGCCGCGACGATTTCCGGACGAGATGCATACGCGCATTCGCTCTTGAGACTGGCTTCCCTCCTGATTAAGGGGAAGCCAGTCAGGATCCCTCACGCCATCGGAATTTTCGATGCCAACACGCTGGAAAGGAGACTTATGCGACTGACGGAGAGACGGAATGAGATTCGTGGATGGAGACGAGTGGGGATTGCGGCGGCATGTGCGCTTTTGGGCGTAGGGACCTGCGCTTCGGCCCTGGCGCTGGAGATGCATGTGGATGCCGTAGGAACGGACGAGGCTGGAAGCGCGGCCAAGAAAGCAGGGCCAATCGCGGTTTCTGCGAAGGTGATGGAGGGTCAGCTGCTGACCAAAGTCCCGCCAACGTACCCTGTCGAAGCCAAGAAGGAGAGAATTCAGGGCAAGGTCGTGCTGAACGCGGTGGTCGGTAAAGCGGGAGGCGTCGAGGAACTTGTCGTGGCTTCGGGACCCAAGGAATTACAGCAGTCGGCGCTTGATGCAGTGCGGCAGTGGACTTACAAGCCGTTTCTTCTGAATGGAGAGCCCGTCGACGTGAAGACGACGGTCACGGTCACGTACACTCTGGCTAAATAGAGGGAGTGGCACTGTGCGCACAAAGAGGGCTGGGACCGATCCCCCGCCCTCATGTGTTTGCTAGATTCTGCCGAAATTCCGGCCTATCGCCTTACAGCGGCTGAACGTCCGCAGCCTGCCATCCCTTTGGCCCCTTCACAACGTTGAACTGCACGGCTTGACCTTCCTGCAGGCTCTTGAAACCACTTGAGTTGATCGCAGAGTAATGCACGAAGACATCTTCGCCGTTCTGACGCGAGATGAAGCCGAAGCCTTTCGCGTCATTGAACCACTTCACAGTGCCTTGTTCCATTTTGTTCGTATTTCCTGAATTGAATTGCGCTGGATGAATCGGAGCGACCACTGGCAGAATCTTGCTTGGTTGGGCGAGTTGCTGCTCACGCCCGGTTCGACTCTAACGCTGGCGATAGTGTAGCATCGCGCCGCAAATTTTCTGCGTTGAAACTTTCGCATTTAAGAGATTTTGCTGCACACCGATGCTGGAACACGCCCAGAATCATGGACCTGTGAGGTTACCTTTGGTTGTGATAGGGTGAACTGTCGTCATGCCCAACGATCCGGTTCCCGGCCTGTTAGCTCGCGCAACTGAGGTACTGGAGGCGGAGTTTGGCTCGTTGCCTGCCTTCGAACCGGCGCCTGAAAGCACGATCAACCCTGAGGCAATTGAGCGCGTCCTCAAAGAAACGGCCCACCGGCTGGGCAACAACTACCCCTACTTCCATCCTCTTTATGCCGGACAAATGCTCAAGCCGCCGCATCCGGTGGCGCGGGCCGCTTATGCCCTGGCCATGACGATCAACCCGAATAACCACGCCCGCGATGGGGGCCGAGCAAGCTCGGAGATGGAGATCGAGGCCGTAGCGGAGATCGCTCGCATGTGCGGCTGGACAGAGTTTCTGGGCCATCTGACCTCGAGCGGGACGTTGGCAAACCTTGAAGCGCTCTGGGTATCGGGGCAGATCGCGCCCGGGCGACGGATCATGGGTTCGGAACAGGCACACTACACCCACCAGCGCATCTCCGCCGTATTGAAGCTGGACTTTACACCCATTCCTTCGAATGAACGCGGCCGGATGCGCCTGGACGCGCTGGAGTCTGAACTGCGCAAAGGGGATGTGGGAACGGTGGTGGTCACACTGGGCACCACGGCTATAGGAGCCGTGGATCCACTGGAGGAGATTCTTGTGCTGCGGGAGCGCTATGGATTCCGTGTGCACGTGGATGGAGCTTACGGGGGCTATTTCCGCCTGATTCCCAATGCGCTGGACGAACCGGCACGGCGAGCGTATGCGGCTCTGGATGGGGCGGACTCGATCGTGATTGACCCGCATAAGCATGGCCTGCAGCCCTACGGGTGCGGCTGCGTGCTATTCCGCGACCCGGTCGTGGGGCGATTCTACAAGCACGACTCTCCTTATACCTACTTCACTTCGAAGGAGTTACATCTGGGTGAGATTAGCCTGGAGTGTTCGCGGGCGGGGGCAGCGGCGGCGGCGTTATGGGCCACGCAGCAATTGCTGCCGTTGACCGAGGGAGGCGAATTTGCCCGAGGGCTAGCGCGCGGGCGCTTCGCGGCCCTCGAATTGGACCGACGGCTGCGCCAAGATGCAGACTTCCGGCCTCTTACCGCGGGCGCGCCCGAACTGGACATTGTGGTCTGGAAAGTGGCGGCGAATTCGCTCGAAGAGTCTTCGCAACTGGCGCAAAAAACTTTTGTTTCTTGTGCCACGCGACACTTGCATCTGGCGCTTGTACAATTGCCGCAATACTGGTTTGGACCGGCCGGGGGGGATCGCCGGGGAAATCGAGACAAGTATCTGACCTGCCTGCGTTCCGTGCTCATGAAACCCGAACACGAGGCGTGGCTTGACAGAATCTGGGACAGGCTGGCCGCGGCGTGCGCGGAGGCAAGGGAGACGTAAGGGATGACGGAAACGTGCTTGGTTGCAACCGAAAAAGAAAACGTTCTCATCCAATCCGGAAACTGTCTCATCAGAATTGTCCCTCAACTGGGGGGCAAGATCGCTTCGATTCGCGTGATGGGTCGTGAACTTTTGCAGGCCCCGCTTGCCCCTCTCGCTCCCCGAACACGCACCATGGCGTTTGAACAAGGCGATGCGGGCGGGTGGGACGAATGCCTGCCTTCCGTTGCGCCATGCAGCGTGGAAACCATGGCCGGACGGGCCGATATTCCCGATCATGGCGATGTGTGGCGGGTGGCCTGGGACCAGGTTTCCACCAACGGCTCAGTGGTGTTGCGCGCCGAGTGTTTCTCGCTTCCATTGGTACTGGACCGTTCTATTCAACTCCGCGAAGACGGACAGAAATGGCATCTTGAACTGGATTACAAGTTGACCAACACGGGCGATTTCCCGGTGCCATGGTCTTGGTCGGCGCATCCGTTGTTTGCCACTGAGCCAGGCGACCAGATTCTGCTACCGGCTTCGATCACGAAATTGCGGATTGAAGCATCGGGCGGCGGACGTCTTGGAGTGGCAGGCAACTCCGTTGATTGGCCGATCGCCACTCTGGCGGATGGCAGCCGGAGCGACCTCGGTATGATGCAGTCCCCTGAGTCGCACATCGGCGACAAGGTCTTTGCAGGTCCGCTTTCGGCAAGTGAGAACTGGTGTGCTCTTTACCGGCCCAGTGCCGGCGTGCGCATCAAGATGAGTTTTGACCCGCCGGCGACGCCGTATCTAGGGCTCTGGATCTGCAATGGGGGCTGGCCCGATCGACCGGGGCCGAAGCAGACGTGTGTAGCGCTTGAACCCTCGACGGCGCCCACCGACTCACTTGCGATCACCGGTCCATGGTCACGCGTGCTGGCTCCGGGAGAATGTTTTTCATGGACTCTGTCTGTCGATTTTGAGAAGATTCAGGTTTTAAAAAACTATGCATGATCCTGCAGTACTGCGTTCTCTGCATTTAGCCCGCTTTCATGCCGAACCGGCTATTTTTGAAGCGCCGGGCCGCGTGAATCTAATTGGCGAGCATACCGATTATGCCGAAGGCTTTGTGATGCCTGCGGCAATCGACTTCGCGACACTGGCTGGTATTTCGCCTCGCTCCGACGGAAAAATTGTCATATTTTCAGAGAATTTCAGCGATGAGCGTACCTTTGATGCGTCTACGCTTCCGTGTGCCGGAAGGAAGGTATGGAGTGACTATCCGCTCGGCGTGGCTGTGACCCTGGCGGGCGAGGGAAACGCTATTCCAGGCTTCAGCCTGTCTCTGTGGGGGGATGTGCCGCTCGGTTCGGGTCTTTCGAGTTCCGCCTCAGTCGAAGTGGCTACTGCGTTGGCGGTCACTTCCCTTCTTGGAGTCAGTTATCCAGGCCCCGTGCTTGCGCGGCTTTGCCAGCGGGCCGAAAACGAATTTGTCGGCGCCAACTGCGGCATCATGGATCAGTTCATTTCGGTGAACGGCGTCGAAAATAGTGCTTTGCTGATCGACTGCCGCGATTTGAGCTATAAGGTTGCGCCCATTCCGACTCACGTTGCTTTAGTGATCGCCAATACGATGGTGAAACATTCCGTTGCCGGAGGCGAGTACACCAGCCGCCGCGCCGAAGCGGAAGCGGCGTGCGCGGTGATTGCGCGTCATCGGCCTGAGGTTCGCTTTCTGCGCGACGCCACGACGAAGGACCTGACGCAATGGGGCAGCGAAATGAGCCCCAACGCGCTGAAGCGCGCCCGCCACATCATCACCGAGAATCTGCGCACGGTTGCCGCTGCGGAAGCGCTGATGAAGAACGATTTTGCCGAACTTGGGCGCCTGATGGCGGAGGCGCATGTCAGTTACAGCAAGGACTTCGAAGCAAGCTGCGTGGAGGCCGACGCAATGGTGGCCCTGGCGCAGGATTTGCCAGGGCTCCTTGGAGCGCGCCTGACTGGCGGCGGCTTTGGAGGCTGCACCATTAACCTTGTTGAGCGTGAAGAGGCTTCCGGCTTTGCTGAAACCCTGGCTGCGCACTATGCCACGGAGACCGGCATCGTGCCCCAGATTCACATTTGCCACGCATCAGGCGGGGCGCACCGGGTGGGTGAACCTCTCTGCTGAAACATGCGGCCGGTTGTCACCTAAAGGGATTTAGCAGGGAGTTACGGTGTGGTGAAAATGGGTTACCGTCGCCGAACGATGAATCTGCCCAAACGCGAAGAATTTCGGTTTTCCTTGGTAAAATCTCAGAAGGTTTTACACATCTAAGAAGGATGCTGGGGAGAGAAAGGTCAACCCCGGTTTTGGCTTTTTTGTTTGAATTTCATAGCCGTCGCCTGATCGTTTGCGAGCACGCAGAGAGATAAAGGTAATGCAACTAAACTCGATTAAGCCCTTTGCTTACGAAACATTCCCCACTTGCGGTCTGGTCGCCTACTTCTCAATGGAAATTGCTATTAACCCTGCCATGCCCACGTACTCTGGCGGCCTGGGCGTACTGGCAGGCGACACACTGCGCTCTGCTGCAGATTTGGGCGTGCCCCTGGTGGCCTTCAGCCTGGTGCATCGCAAGGGCTATTTTCAGCAGCATCTGAGCGGCTCCGGCGAGCAAAGTGAAGATGTCCAGCCGTGGGATCCGGCCGACTTCTGCACCGAACAGGAAGCGAGGGTTACGGTTTCAGTGGAAGACCGCGTCGTGACGGTGCGCGCATGGCGCTACGACCTTGAGGGCCGCTACGGACACGTGGTGCCAATTTACCTGCTGGACACGGATCTGGACGGCAACTCGGGCTGGGACCGCGGCCTCACCGATCACCTGTATGGTGGCGACACCAACTATCGCCTTGAACAGGAGATCGTTCTGGGCATGGGAGGCGCGCGCATGGCGCATGCGCTGGGCCTGCACGTAAACGTTTATCACATGAACGAGGGCCACGCCGCGTTTCTTACCCAGGCGTTGCTTGAGAGTGTCTTGGGGGGCGGCCCCATGGGCGCAATGACGGAAGCCGACATCGCCCAGGTGCGGCAGAAATGCGTCTTTACGACGCACACGCCGGTTCCGGCCGGTCACGACCGCTTCTCTACCGAGCAAGCTATTCGCATTCTCGGTGGCGACCGCACGGCGCGGCTTGAAAAGTTGGGATGCTTCCGTGACGGGCTGCTGAATATGACCCTGCTGGCGCTGAAGTTTTCGCGCTACGCCAATGGAGTGGCCATGCAGCATGGCAAGGTTTCTCGCGCCATGTTCCCCGAGTTCAATATCAACTCCATCACCAATGGCGTGCATGCCCCCACCTGGATATCAGAACCTGTGCAGCAGATGCTGGATAAGCACATTCCCGGCTGGCATCGCGACAATCTCTACCTGCGCAACGCCATCGATCTACCAGAACAGGACATTCTGGACGCGCACAGCCGCGCGAAAGAAGCGCTGCTGACCGAAGTGGCCACACGGACGGGCCATGTACTCAACCCCAAGGTGCTGACGCTGGGCTTTGCCCGTCGCGCTGCGACGTACAAGCGCGCTACTCTTTTGTTTACCGATCCAGAACGGTTGCTCAAGATTGCCAGTGATGCGGGCGGTCTGCAGGTTCTCTATGCCGGCAAGGCCCACCCGCAGGATCAACCCGGAAAGGCGCTGATTCACCAGGTAATCGAGGATGCGGCCAAGCTTTCCACCGACCTGCTGCGGATCGTCTACCTTGAAAACTACGCATGGGACCTGGGCGCCTTGCTCACCGCGGGCGTGGATGTATGGGTGAATACGCCACGGCGCCCCTACGAAGCTTCCGGCACCAGCGGCATGAAAGCGGCGATGAATGGCGTGCCCAGCCTCTCGATTCTGGACGGCTGGTGGATCGAGGGCTGCATTGAAGGCGTGACCGGCTGGGCCATTGAAGACGGCGCGAACGATGCGGAAGAGGCCGGCTCGCTCTATCGCAAACTTGAAACGGCCGTAGTCCCGCTCTATCGCGACACCCAGGAGAAATGGGCGCGCCTGATGCGCACCACACTGGCTTTCAACGGTTCTTTCTTCAATACCAACCGCATGGTGAAGCAGTACACCCGCAACGCCTACTACCCGGTGAAGCTGCTCGAATCCGCCAAGGTGGAAGAGCCGGCCTTCGCGACTTCGGCGATCAGTTCGACCTAATACCGCGACTGCGGAAAGATGTGGTTTCCCAGGTCTCAAAAGCGAGACCTGGGGCACCCAAATTAATTTGCACGATTACCAATGCCCCAAGTCACGACACCCGAGCCGGTAGGAGGGTTCATTCACCTTCTCATCGGCCCTCCATTCTCCGCGACCACAAGCTTCAAATTGAAGAGCTGCGCGATTCTTCCCCTCGGCGACTGCCGTTGGACACATCATGAGCCGCTACCCCTATGCGCTGATGCTCCCCCAGAACGAAACTGAGGCGATTCTGAACGAGCAAATGGAGTCGCTGGGCGCGAAGACCGAACGAGGAATCGAACTGGTGGAAATCGCGCAGCAGGACGGCGAGGTGACCGCCACTCTCCGCCATCGCGACGGGCGTGAAGAAGAGGTCTGGCCGCGATGGGTCATTGGCTGCGATGGGGCGCATAGCGGCATTCGCGAGAAGATGAGAATTCCTTTCGAGGGACGCGGCATTGGAATGTCGTTCTTTCTCGGCGATCTGGAGATCGATGGACCGGATGCGCCTCAGGATGAACTTGCAATCCACTTTCATCACGGAGGCGATGTCCTGGTCCTGGCAAAGCTGACGGAGAAGCTGACCCGCATGATTGTTGCGCTTCATTCGACACAGGGCGAACAACTGCAACCGGAACTCACGCTGAAGGACTTTCAGGGCGCGGTCGATAATGCGGGAGTCAAGGTGCGAGTCCACCAAGCGGAATGGATGGCGCCATTTCACGTGCATGACCTGCAGGCGCGCCACTATCGTAGGGGAAATGTTTTTCTTGCGGGAGACGCCTCGCATATTCATTCGCCGGTTGGCGGCCAGGGAATGAACACCGGCATTCAGGATGCAGCGAATCTTGGATGGAAATTGGCCGCAGTCGCACGCGGGGGTGACCCGGTCCTGCTGAACAGCTACGAGGAAGAAAGAGGGGCAGTGGGAAAGGCGCTGCTGCGCTTCACAAAACGCGGGCTGATGCTCGCGACAACCACGAATCCCCTTGTCGAAGCTGTGCGCGACGATCTGCTGCCTGTGATATCGAGCCTCACTCCTGTGCAGAGAGCCATGATGGGCTTCATCTCGGAAACGGGAATCAATTATCGTTCTTCGTCGGTCGTGAAGGACTTTGGAGGGGACGGCTCTCTCTGGGCGGGAGACCGGATGCCGGATCTGGGGTTGAGAGACAGCGACGGCGCAACCCTGTTGCAGGATTGGACAGAGTCGAAACACTTGGCGGTGATGCTCGATCCTCTGGCCGCGGAAGTGGAAGAGATCAAGGCGGGGCTTCCGCTCGCAAAGGTGGTCACGGTGGACGTACGCGATTTGTTCGATGACGGCCTGCGTGCGCTTGGCACAGAGAAGAAGTTGTTGATTGTGCGGCCGGACGGCTATATCGGCTTTCGTGGGATCGTCGAACCGCGCATGCCATGGACAGAGTATGTCGGCCAGGATGCGTTGGCGCCGTCGATGAAGATGGCATTTCAATGATTGGTGAACGAAAAGGGCCGGTCAGTGAACGAAGGGGCCTTTAACCGGCTCGCTCTTGCTCTACTACTGAAAGAGCATTGGCATCCGGTCTGCCGGCAGGAACAATCCCCGGCCTGGATGGATAATCGACGATGACGACTCGCCCATCGGTGATGGCCGTGACGGAATGTCGAACACCTCCGGGCACAATTGCGATCAGGCCCGGCCAGACAACCTGCGTCACTCCGTCGAGGGCCATTTCAAGTTCGCCTTCAATCACTTCATAGACTTCTTCCTGGGGAATGAGAATGCTCGTGAATGGATGCGCCGCGTACGAAGTCGTAGTGGGCAAAGGTCATGCTCGGCGAGTGGAAATAAAGACCGTGCCATCCCGACAAACGCTCAATGACTTCAAGATTTGCCCTTCGATGAAGGGCATACGACCTCTCTTTGCGGAGATTCTACCGTACTTTCACTCATCGAAAAACACTGGCTAGAGAAGTGATCCAAACAGGAAATGGAACGGCAGCGGCTATTCTGAACAAGACCCGATGCCCCCGGAACCGCGCCAGTTCGATGTGATTGTGTTAGGTGCGGGAGCGGCTGGGCTGATGTGCGCGGCTGTGGCGGGGCAGCGCGGGCGGCGCGTGGCTCTGCTGGAGCATAATGCTCAGCCGGGGCGGAAAATCCTCATCTCCGGCGGCGGACGGTGCAACTTTACCAATCTGCATTGCGCGCCAGAGAACTTCATCTCGGAAAATCCGCACTTCGCAAAGTCTGCCCTGGCGCTCTATCACCCGCGGCATGTTATCGAGCTTGTGGAGCGGTACGAGATTCGCTGGCACGAGAAGACACTCGGACAGCTGTTTTGCGACGGGTCAGCGCGGGCGATCCTGGACTTGCTGCTGGCGGAATGTGAGCGCGCCCGGGAAATGCACGGCTGTATGGAACTGGTGCCGAATGCGCGCGGGATTGCGGTGCAGGGTGGCTGCGGCGATTTTTGCGTGGAATGCTCAGCGGGAGAATTCAGAGCAGGAGCGCTTGTTGTGGCTGCGGGCGGGTTGTCGATTCCGAAGCTGGGTGCGACCGGGCTCGGGTATGATCTTGCGCGGCAGTTCGGGCTAAAGGTCGTGCCGCCGCGTCCGGCACTCGTGCCCCTGGTGCTGGACGGAGCCGAGACAGACTGGACGGAGTTGGCCGGCGTTGCGACAGAAGTGGTGGCCCAGGCAGGCGGAGCGAAGTTTCGAGAGAAGATGCTGGTGACGCATCGCGGGCTGAGCGGACCGGCGGTGCTGCAGGCTTCGACTTACTGGCGTCCCGGCGAGCCTCTGCTGGTGGACTTTTTGCCGGACGCTTCAGCGGCCTCCGCATTGGGGCCTTTGAGGGAGCCGGAAGCGCGGCGGGATGCGGCGGCATTGCGGCAGGCACTACGAACCGCGCTACCGCAACGGTTGGCATATCACCTTGCTACGGCAGGGGCGCCGCAGGGCTGGTCAAATGCTGCGCTCGATGCCTGCGAGAGAAAACTCCGCGCGTGGGCTTTTCATCCAGCCGGGACCGAGGGGTTTGAGAAGGCGGAAGTCACAGCCGGAGGTGTGAACACCGACGGATTGCACGCACGCACGATGGAGGCTCGCGAAGTGGCGGGTTTATTTTTTATTGGCGAGTGTGTGGACGTAACCGGGCAACTGGGCGGGTTCAATTTTCAGTGGGCGTGGGCTTCGGCGGTGGCGGCGGGTAGGGCAGTTTAGATCCGGAAGCGCATCAGGCTTAAGTCGAATGCGGCCCTCATTCGGATGAGGCATTCGATTTGAGCGGCTTGCGGAAAGTGAGGCAGTAGAGTTTGCCGCCGGCAATCTCCCGCGCCTTCACTTCGATCATGTCTTCAGGGACAAGGTCGATAGGGCAGCGCACCTTTTCACTTCCTGGTTCAAAGTTTCTGCGCGTGAGCGGGTTCCGCTGGTAGTCTTCTCTGACCGTCTTTTCGGTCTCATCGACGATGACGATTTTGGTGCCCGGGCGGGCCACCCAGATCATTTCCTTGATGGCGCGGGCCTTGTCGGTGAAGAAGTTGATGCCACCAACGTGAAACACACAGTCGAATGCTTCAACGCGAAACGGCAGCCGCTCCGCCTCGCCATGGAATAAGTGTGCGCTGCGGTGCCATTTCTTCAGATTCTTTTGGCATTTGCGCAGCATCCCCCAGGAAAGGTCAATCCCATAGAACTGTATATTTTCGGGCAGATAGCGCAAATTTGCGCCGGTGCCGACAGAGACTTCCAAGACGCGTGCGCCCTCTGAAATCTCGAGTTCGGGCAGGTATTCCTTGCGGAAGTCGGGTTTGCGGGTAACCCAGCGATACAGTCGCTCGGCCAGATCATAGCCTGGAGCGAGGCGGTCATACATGGCCTGGTGCTTCAGATTCGGCCCGGTTATCGTGCTGACGAAGAGTGGAATGCCATCGCGGATCGGGTAGACGCGGCCGGTTGCCGTATTGCGCAGAGTGTTGCCGTCCAACTCGAACGCGTAGCGCGTGTCCGGATCGCACAGCACAGACAAAACATCGTCTTCCCTGATCTGTTGCGGCATTTCTTCCGTAGCACCAATACCGACCCTAGCCCAAAATTACCATACGCTTTGCCTGGATTCAGTGTTCCTGCTGCGGCCGGTCACCAACCCATAACCCCCGCTGCTACAATCGAAAAGGCGCAAATCGATCAGTCTTTGAAGGCTTTTTTGAATAAACAGTTCGACCCCCGACCAATGACACTTCGTCTTTTCAATACCCTTTCGGGACAAGTGGATGAACTCGTCCCCGCAGACGGCAAGGCCCTGCGGATGTATGCCTGCGGGCCAACAGTCTACGATTACGGCCACATCGGCAATTTTCGTACGTTTCTCCAGATCGACGTGCTGCGCCGTTTTCTCAAATTGACCGGCGTGCACATCCAGCACGTGATGAATATTACCGACGTGGACGACAAGATCATTCGCAATGCACTCCAGGCAGGCATCCCGATCAGCGAGTACACTCCGCCCTTTATCGAGGCTTTTTTTGAGGACCTCGATTTTCTCCGCATCGAACGCCCTGAGCAGATTGCACGAGCCACAGAACACATTCCGCGCATGGTGAAACTGGTGCAAGAGCTGGCCGCAGCGGGGGCTGCCTACCAGACAGAAGACGGGAGCTGGTATTTCCGGCTGGCGTCGTTTCCTGAATACGGGAAGCTGAGCAAGAAAGACCTCAGCGGCATGGAAGATGGGGCGAGGGTGGACGTCGATGAGTATGAAAAGGATTCGGCGCGCGACTTTGCATTGTGGAAGGCCGCCAAGCCGGGCGAAACGGCGTGGGAGACGGCGATTGGCCGCGGCCGCCCCGGATGGCACATCGAGTGCTCGGCAATGGCGATGGAGTACCTGGGCGACAGCTTTGACCTGCACACGGGCGGCGAAGACCTGATGTTCCCGCACCATGAAAACGAGATTGCGCAGAGCGAAAGCGTGACCCACAAGCCCTTTGCAAGGCATTGGATGCATGTGCGTTTTTTGCTCGTGGACGGACGTAAGATGTCGAAAAGCGAGGGGAATTTCTTTACCTTGCGCGACCTGCTGCTGAAGGGCTATAAAGCATCGGCGATACGGCTGGCGCTGATTTCTGTTCCCTACAGGCATCAGCTTAACTTCACATTTGACGGCCTTGTCGAGGCGACCAACGCCATTGAACGGCTGCGCACATTTCACGAGAGGGTTGTCAAGGGCAGCTACGCTCCAGGCGAAAATCCGCGGTTGCAAGCGGCCGCCGAAAAAGCGCAGATGGAATACATGGAGGCGCTGGCCAACGACTTGAATACCGCTGAAGCGCGGGCGCCCATCTTTGATCTGATGCGGAAGGCAAACACGGCGATCGACCAGGGCCAATTGCACGCCGCAGACCGGGATGCGATTTTGAAGGTGTTGGCGAGCTTCGATGCGGTATTCGATGTGATTGAGGATCACGATGCAGAACCGACGCGACGAGCGATTGAATGGGCGGAGCGGTCCGGGCGGCTGGGCGAAGTTGCGCCTGAACTGCTGACCCGTCAATCTTTGAGCGATGAGGCAGTGGATGCGCTGGTGGCAGAGCGAACGCTGGCAAAACGCCAACGCAACTTTACCCGCGCCGATCAGATTCGCAATGAACTTGCGGAAAAGGGGATTGCGATTGAAGATGCAAAGGACGGCGTGCGCTGGAAACGGAAGTAGCCGAGTTACCGCGCGGCGCAACGCAGGAGATCGATCCGATGGAAGCGAACGAAGCCCAGGAGTTGCAGGAACACGCCGAGCATGGATCACATGAGTCCGCGATGCGGCCGGTCGCGTTCACGATGAGCGTGCTGGCGGTGCTGGTGGCCGTGACCACGGTGCTGGGCCATCGCACTCACACAGAGGCGGTGCTGAACCAGAACAAAGCCACCGACCAGTGGAATCTTTACCAGGCAAAGAAGATTCGCTCAAACAATACCCAGCTTGCCGCCGATCTGCTCGGCGTAATGACCGTTGAGGACAAAAGTGCGGCAGCGAAAATCGCCAAAGCGTATTCCGATCACCAGGCAAAGTGGGTCGATGACCTTAAAGAAGAACAGGAAAAAGCCGAGGCGCTCGAGACGACAGTGGAGCAGGCCGAGGCCCGCGCTACTCGCTTCGATCTGGGCGAGGCGCTGCTCGAGATTGGTCTGGTGATCACGTCGGTTACACTGCTGACGCGCAGCCGGATCTACTGGTACCTCGGCATGGTGTTCGCGGTCGCGGGGATCGCGTCGGCGCTGTCGGTGCTGTTTCTGAAGTAGACTCGCCCGGCCGCTTGGGCTCTTCGGCCCGCAATGGCGATCACGGTAAACTGGCGGTGAAATGAACCCTCGTTTGTGGGCGACTTTGTGTGTTCTTTGCGGTGCTTCACTGATGGCGCAGGCTCCCGCGCCGATATCGGAGGCCCATAACAGCCCGCTCGGTTTCAGCTACAGCCTGCCCAACGATTGGGATGTGGTCGATACGCAACCGACGCTGCCAGCGGTGAAGAAGCAGCAGTCGCAAAGCGCTTCCTCGGATGAGGAAAAGAAGGGCATCCAGTGCGTTCAGATCGCACTGAGTGCGCGGCATGGCAATCCTGCGTCCGTGGTGGTTGTGGTGGCTTTGCCTTTCGCCTGCTTTGGGCAACAGATGACGGAGAAGGATCTGCCGGGCTTCGGCCAGGGTTCTTCCCAGGGAATCAAGCGGTCATTTGTGGTCTCCGATCCTGTCTACGGGGCCTATACGCTGGGTACCCACAGTTTCTGGATCGAACGCGCCTTTAGCACGGTGATCGGCCATCCCGAAGCAAAGTACACCGTGGAGATTGCCTGCAGCCTGCTGCAGAAAGGCGCTGTCTGCTGGATGACGATGGCCGCGGACCACGCCGGCCTCGAGACATTTGAGCACGGTGACGTGACGCTGGACGGCGACACATCGGTGGCTTTGGTGCCTTCGACTGCCTTCGACAAGAAGCCCAAATCCTAATCGTGGTGAGCCGGCTGCCCCGCATTTTGACCCCGTGTTATCCTCATAGCCAGCGGGACTTCCATGCAAAAGCACGCCTCAAGTGCGATGCCTCTCATGCCAGCCTTCAGGCGCTGGTCGCGGTCGCGCGCGCGTTGCATTTGCCCGCGCCGCCATTTGCGTGTGCTGCCTACCCGCACTCGACCTAGCCTCTACGGCGGCGACTAGCTCCAGATCGCCGTCCACCGCGCTGGACACGCCCGCATTTGCGAACCCCTTCGGGTTTGTGAAACTGGACGACTCCTTCTAACCGGAGGTCGGCTGCTCCATCCAGTCAGCTGAGGCCGCATCACAGAATCTGCCGAGGAGACAAGAAGATGACCAAGCAAGAAATGCACACGCAATACGGACCGAAGCTCGTTGGAACTCTGCCAGGACCGAAAGCCAAGGCTGCGGTCGAGGCAGACGCACGGCTGATTTCGCCCAGCTACACGCGCTCTTATCCGCTGGTGGCCAAACGCGGTCGCGGTGTCCGCGTGGAAGATGTGGACGGCAACGAGTTTCTCGATTTCGCTGCGGGTATCGCCGTGGTTTCGACCGGCCACTGTCATCCTGAAGTTGTTGCGGCAATCCAGAGACAGGCCGCGGAGCTGATTCACATTTCGGGCACAGATTTTTATGATGAGCATTTGACGGACCTGGCCAGCCGTCTGAGCGCCGTCGCGCCGATGCCCGGACCGCATCGCTTTTTCTATGGCAACTCCGGGGCCGAGGCGATTGAGTGCGCGCTGAAGCTCGCCCGCTATCACACCGGGCGGCAGCAGATTATCTCGTTCTTCGGAGCATTCCACGGGCGCACAATGGGGGCATTGTCGCTGACCGGCTCAAAGCCTCAGCAGAAGCGGCGGTTTTCTCCGCTGGTGCCGGGTGTAACTCACATTCGCTATCCCTATGCATATCGCGGATGCTCAGGCGGACCACAGGAAGAGGAAGCGTTCAGTATGGGCTGCGCGCGGTTCATTGAGGAGAAGCTCTTCAAAACCGTTCTGCCTCCGGAGGAAGTAGCGGCCATTTTCATCGAGCCCATTCAGGGCGAGGGTGGCTACGTGGTGGCGCCGGATAATTTTCTCCGCGAACTGCGCGCGATCTGCAATCGGCACGGGATTCTGCTGGTCGTGGATGAAGTGCAGAGCGGCGCCGGCCGCACGGGCAAGTGGTGGGCCATCGAGCACTCCGGCGTGGAGCCGGACATGGTCTGCATGGCCAAGGGCATCGCGAGCGGCATGCCGCTGGGCATCTGCATGAGCCGTGCCGAGATCATGGATTGGGTGCCGGGTTCTCATGCATCGACGTTCGGCGGCAACCCGGTATCGATTGCCGCAGCACTGGCGACCATGGACATCATTGAGCGCGAGGCGATGGCCAATGCCAGTCGCATGGGCGGCCTGATGCTGGAGCGGCTGCAGGGATGGAAGCAGAACCATCCGCTGGTGGGCGATGTGCGCGGACGCGGACTGATGATCGGCATTGAATTGGTGAAGGACAAGGTCACGCGCGAGCCAATCACTGCAGTGCGCAACCGGGTGGAGACGCTGGCCTTTGAGCGCGGACTGATGGTGCTGGGATGCGGCGAGACTTCACTGCGGCTGTGCCCGCCGCTGATCGTCAACGAGCACGAGGTGACCGTGGCGCTGGACATCCTGGAAGATGCGCTGAGCGGAGCTGAGAAGGAGTACGCGCACGCGGGCGAACTGACGGTGACGACGGCGTAAGACTGTCTTCGTGCGCAGTGGTTTGCGCGCTTCGGGCGTTGCGCGTGAGAATGGTTGCGGTGAAGCAGGCTGCACAAGTTCGTACGGAGTGGCTAGAGCGAGCCATGATGGGGCTGGATTGGGTTGCGCTGCGGCGCGCTGGCGCTGAAAACCTGCCTTCGCATCTGATTACAGGAATTGAAGGCGAGGATGCAGCCTTCTTCTTTCTGCGGCGCAATGGGTACGTGGTGGTGGCGCGGCGCTGGTCGTCGGGCGATGTACCAGGTGACGTCGATTTGATTGCGTGGCAGGGTCCGATGCTCTGCTTTATCGAGGTGAAGACCCGCACAGCGCGGGACGCAACGCCCGCGGAAGTGGCCGTCGACGGGCACAAGCGCGCCGTTCTGCGACGCCTGGCACAGCGCTATATTCGCCAGTTGCCGCAGGAAACTGCGCCGCCAGTGCGCTTCGATGTGATCAGCGTGTACCTTGTCCCGGGTCAGGAAAAGGCGTTCATGCACTTCGAAGGCGCTTTCACCTGGAGCGAGCACGGCGGACGGGATTAGTCCTGCGCGTCCTGAAACTCATCGTGCCACGCCATCTGAATGGCTTCGAGCCGTGACTCGTTGGATTTCGTTGGGTCGTCGGCGAAGCCATTTAGTTCCGTAACGTATCGGTGCAGATCGGTAAACCGCACGGTGAGCGGGTCGAGGTCTGGATATTTCTCCTGCAACTGGATGCCGATTTCTTCAACGTCGGTCCACTTGATTTCGCGCGGCATAGGATCGCTCCTCAGTTTGATTCAGAGAAAATGCAGGCTACCTGACGACTTCTTACTTCTGCTCGGCCAGTGCCAGGGGCTTGCCTTCGGAGACGTAGTTGCGGTTCCACTTGGGAATTTCAACCACGTATTCGCCGGGACCGGTAATGACGGCCTGGCAGCCCAGGCGCGAATTTAACTGCTGATCCGCCGCCATGTCCATCCGATCCAACTCATCGTCCTCGGCTTCGCTGATGCCATCCTGATCCTTGATCCACAAATGACAGGTGGTGCAGGCGCAAACGCCGCCGCAGGCATGGTCGAGGAAGATGCCAAAGTTCTCCGCCACATCGAGAAACGACATGGGCTTGCCGTGGTGTTCGTAGGGCAGGGTGCCGTACTCAAACTCAACGGTCTTGCCTTCAGGAAGGAAGGTAACGCGTACCAGTTTGTCCGGCGGAATGTTCGTCTGATTCGCTTGACTCATCGCTATGTCTCCTTGCTTCCTCACCCCATCATGATCTGCCAGTTGCTGCTATTTAAACTCCGCCGGGGCCATAGGATGGGGCGCAGTGACTTCGTCGCCCAACTCCTCGCCGGCTGCGTCCATGGTTTTGCCGCGGATAGCGGTCGAAACCGCCGCTTCCATCATCAACTCTGCAAAACGGCGCGTGGCCTGGTCGAGCGCAAGGGTTGCATCGCGAATCGCGGCCGCGTCGGTTCCTTGTTTAATGTTCGCCAGGCGATCGCGGGCTGCACGAATGGCGGCCTGTTCTTCACCGCGCAGCTGTGCCCACGCGGGGCTTTCGGGAGCACGTTCGACCGCGGAAAGAATTGTCTCCGCCTCGTTGCGAGCCTCGATGAGGAGGCGCGCAGCGAAGTCCTCCTCAGCGTGATCGAAGGAGTCGAGAATCATGCTCTCGACCTGTTCGTCGGTGAGGCCGTAGGTCGGCTTGACTTCAATTTGCGCTGCCTGCCCACTTCGCTGCTCGCGCGCCGAGACCTGCAGAATGCCGTCGGCGTCGATGAGGAATTTGACCTCAATGCGCGGCAGCCCGGCGCTCATAGGCGGAATGCCTTTGAGGTCGAAGCGCGCCAATGAGCGGCAATCGGCCGCCAGCTCCCTTTCGCCCTGCACGACGTGAATGGCGACGTTAGTTTGGCCGTCGACGCCGGTGGTGAAGTGTTCAGTGGCTGAGGCGGGAATGGTGGAGTTGCGCTGGATGATGCGCGCCACGGCACCGCCGAGTGCCTCGATACCGAGCGACAGCGGTGTAACGTCGAGCAGCAGCATTTCTTCCGTGGTCTTTGACGCGCCAGCGAGAATGTCAGCCTGCACTGCGGCGCCGAGGGCCACAACTTCATCGGGATTGAGCTCGATGTGCGGCTTCTTACCACGGGCCGTGAGATGAAAGAGATCATCGACCAGCCCGCGGACGGCGGGAATGCGCGTAGAGCCGCCCACCATGACCACTTCATCGATCTGCTCGGGCGTGATGCCGGCGTCGGTGATGGCCTGCTTGCAAGGGCCGACGGTTCGATCGAGTACCGGTTTGATCAGTTGCTCGAAGACGGCGCGCGGAATTTCCCGCTGGTAGCGGTCGCCGTTGGGCAATTCGATATCGAACCGCGCCGACGGCTCGGCGGATAGCTGAATCTTGGCGTCGATGGCTGCCTTGCGCAGACCCTGCACCGCGCTCGGATGGGCGCGCAAATCGACTCCGTGCTCGGACTTAATTTCATCAAGTGCGATGGCGAGCAAAAGGTTGTCGATGTCGTCGCCGCCCAGGTGCGTGTCGCCATTGGTTGACTGCACCTCGAAGATGCCGTCGCGCAGTTTGAGGATGGAGATGTCGAAAGTACCGCCGCCAAGATCGTACACGGCAATGGTGCCTTCTTTGGCGCGATCGAGGCCATAGGCCAGCGCCGCCGCGGTCGGCTCATTGACCAGGCGCAGCACGTCGAGGCCGGCCATGCGGCCTGCATCCTTGGTGGCCTGTCGCTGCGCGTCGTTGAAGTACGCAGGAACAGTGATGACAGCCTGTGTGACGGGCTCGCCAAAGAACCGCTCCGCATTGCGCTTGAGCTGGCGCAGAATGTACGCGGAGATTTCAGGCGGCGTGAAGCGCAATTCCCCGAGTTGAATGCGCGGGACTTCACCGGCTTCGACATCGTCAGCCAGACGGAAGGGGAAAAACTTCAATTCGCTGCGGACCTCTTCAAGGCCGCGGCCCATTAGGCGTTTGACGGAATAGATGACGCGCTCCGGCGTTTCAATCAGCGATTTGCGCGCGCTGTTGCCGACGGTCACGGTGGGCCGACCGCCCTCGACGGGAATGGGATCGAGCGCAACCACCGATGGAACCAGGTTAGAGCCATCCACACCGGGAATCACCACCGGCGCATCGCCCTGCATATAAGCGACCAGGGAATTGGTGGTTCCCAAGTCGATTCCAACTACGCGTCCATCCGCCATGCTTCTCTTCTAAGCTCCTGAAATTTTCTAAGCGCCCAATGTTTCAGTGACGTCGCGGACCAGATTGCTGAGGTAGCGGCGCCGATGGAGCAGGTTCACCATGGTGTTTTGGGCTGCGCGGCGCGCGGGTGTGTCGCCTTCATCCCACGCTAACCACTGGGCGCGCAGGTCGCGGTCCACGTCATCGAGCAAGCCTTCAAATTTTCGTTGCGCCTGCTCCAGGCTTGCCTGGAGTTCGGGGTCGGTCTCGCCCATCTTGCGGGCCATGCGCATCTCTTCAAGCTGCATGTTCAGGTCAAACACTTCTTCGAGCAGGTCGGCGGGAACCCGTGACGGATCCAATTGGCCCTTGCGGTCCTTGCCCGCGTGCTCTTCACCGATCTCCGCGCCGTGCAACTTAAGCAAATACTCGGTGCGGTGAATGGGTTCCTTGAGGGTACGATACGCATCGTTGAGCAGGGCTGTGTCGGCCAGGCTCCACTGCTTTTCGTTTTCCTGCGCTCGGGCAAAACGATCGGGGTGCAGCTTGCGGCTGAGGCGGTGGAACTCATGTTCCAACGAGCCGAGATCGAGGTTGAGGCTCGGCGTGAGGCTGAAGACCGAGAAGTAGTCGCCTCCCGGCGGAGGCTGAATCTTGCTGCAATGAGGGCAAAAGAGCGTGGCGTCGTTGTGGGCCACGGAACACGACCAGCATGCCACCGGGACTGCCGAATCGAGGACTTTCAACATGATGAACTCCAGCGCACCGAACCTACGACGAGAAGGACGAACCGCAGCCGCAGGAGCGCGAGGAGTTCGGGTTAATGAAGTTGAAGCCCTGCCGCATGAGTGTCTCTTCGTAGTCCAGCGTCATTCCGTGCAGGTACAAGAAAGACTTGGGATCGACGAAAACGCGAACGCCGTCGAACTCATAGATGCGGTCGCGCTCGCGGGGCCGCGTATCGAACTTGATGGAGTAAGAAAGCCCTGAACACCCGCCGCCCATGACGCCGAGACGCAAGCCACCTTCTTCGGGCGATACGCCTTCCTTTTCCATGGCAACGCGAATGCGCTTGACGGCACGCGCAGTTACCTGCAGACCACCTGCGGTGGTGCCCACTCCGCCTGCGGCGGGCACCTGTGGTGAAGCCGGCTGAGAGGCGAATGCGCCCTCAGCGGGCTTCGATCCAATTGTCACGACGTTCGACATTTCTACGCGCTTTCTCTCAGGAGCTAAAACCCCACGGCAATTTGCAGCACTTGGCAGAACTAAAGTCACGCCCTGTTACAAAAACCGCTGAATACTCCACCTACTGCGCTGTGGCAGTCGCGTGAGCGGCTTCCGTAACGTTGTTTTTCTTCTTCCAGTCGCCAATGGCCGCGCGGATCGCATCCTCGGCCAACACCGAACAGTGAATCTTCACTGGCGGCAGCGACAGCTCTTTCACGATGTCAGTGTTCTTGATGGCCAGGGCATCTTCCACGGTGCGGCCCTTTATCCACTCAGTGGCCAGCGAGGAGCTGGCAATTGCCGAGCCGCAGCCGAAAGTCTTGAACTTGGCCTCTTCGATCACCTGCGTCTCGGGGTTCACGCGAATCTGCAGCCGCATGACGTCGCCGCACTCCGGCGCACCCACCAGGCCCGTACCGACCTCGGTCGAGCTTTTGTCGAGCGTACCTACATTGCGCGGACTGTTGTAGTGGTCGATTACCTTATCGCTGTATGACATTTGCCAATCCTCCTGCGGGGGAAGCCGCCGTTCTGTTTGATTCGGCAGGCTGGCCCGCCGATGCTTGCTTTCCAGATATCAATTGAGACCTGGCGCGCCAACTCAGTGTGCTGCCCATTGAATCTTGGTTAAATCAATGCCTTCTTTCACCATTTCGTAAAGCGGTGAAAGTTCGCGAAGTTTCTTCACAATATCGATAACCTTGGCGCTCACATAATCCACTTCAGCCTGGGTGTTGAAGCGGCCTAGCCCGAAGCGAATCGAACTGTGCGCAACATCGTCGCCCAAACCGAGCGCCTTGAGCACATAGGAGGGCTCGAGGGTTGCCGAGGTGCACGCCGACCCGCTGGAGACCGCGACGTCGTTGATGCCCATGAGCAGCGACTCGCCTTCGACGTAGACGAAGCTCATGTTGAGGTTGCCGGGCAGGCGTTGCTCCATGGAGCCATTCACGTGAACATAATCGAGCGATGACTCGAGCTTCGCCTTGAGCCCATCGCGCAGGCTACGCAGGTATGCCGCCTCGTTATCCATCTCGGCTAAGGCGATTTCGCAGGCCTTGCCCAGGCCCACGATGCCGGGCACATTCAAGGTGCCGGAACGCATGCCGCGCTCGTGGCCGCCACCGTCGATTTGTGCGGCGATCTGCACGCGCGGGTTGCGACGGCGAACGTAGAGAGCGCCTACTCCCTTGGGACCGTAAATTTTATGCGCGGAGATCGAAGCCACATCAACGTTGTCGGCGATCACGTTGAAGGGAACCTTCCCCACCGCCTGAACCGCATCGGTGTGGAAGATCACGCCCTTCTCATGACAAAGTTTGCCGATTTCGCGGATGGGCTGTAGCACGCCAATCTCGTTGTTGGCAGCCATGATGGTGACCAGGATGGTCTTGTCATCCATGGCCCGCTTCAGGTCTTCCATATCAATCAGGCCGTCGGCTTTCACCGGCAAATAGGTGACGCGGTAGCCGTACTTTTCCAGGCGCTTGCAGGTGTCGAGTACAGCCTTGTGCTCCGTCACCTGGGTGATGATGTGGTTGCCGCGCTCGCGGTACATCTCCGCAATGCCCTTGATGGCCAGGTTGTTCGACTCGGTTGCGCCGGAGGTGAAGATGATCTCCTTGGCAGTGGCGCCGATGAGCTTGGCGATCTGTTCGCGTGCGGTTTCGACCGCCTGCTCGGCTTCCCATCCAAAGGAGTGGTTGCGGCTGGCCGCGTTGCCGAACTTCGAGGTGAAATAGGGCATCATGGCTTCAAGCACCCGGGGGTCGAGAGGGCTGGTTGCGTGATTGTCCATGTAAATCGGCAAGGTCACGCCTGCCGGTGCTTCAATGTGGCTGACAACTGTACTCATTTGAAATCTCCATCCTCACGACGGCTCCGCCCTCTACTCGCATGGCACGGAGGAAAATCAAGAAAGCGTTAACGAAACCAGCGAGCTCACTTCGTGCGCCGCTGGATGCTCCTTCTCCGCAAGGTCCTGAATACTGATGCTCTTCAGTACTCCGGCGATGGTGTCATTGACCCGCGCCAGTGGCTCCTTGATGGTGCAGCTCGGCGTGAGGTCGCAGCCCTTGGCGCCTTTGGTGCACGAGGTGATGAAAAACGGACCATCAATCGAGTGAATCACCTCATAGGCCGAGATTTCGCGCGCATCTCTTGACAACGCATAGCCACCGTTCATGCCGGCGTGCGACTTGAGCAAGCCGGATTTGGTCAACTGCTGCAAAATCTTGGCCAGCAATTGCGCCGGAATACCGTAGGCGTCCGCAATGTCTTTGGCGCTGAGCGCGGCGATCTCAGGGTGCTCGGCCAAGTACTTGAGCGCCATCAATCCGTAGTCAGCCTTTTTGGTGAGCTTGAGCATTGAATATCCGACTGGTTAGGTCCGTATTTAGTATACGACCGTTTATGTCGGTATTTCAAGCCCTCTGCGGATCAGGCGGCGCGAAAAGGGCCGAAAGCGGCCGCCGCCGGGTACCAACGATAAAACGATTCATCAATTTGGCGCTTGAAAAACTTGAAAAGGTCGCTACAATCGGCGGGAAGAGTACCTCACTCGACGAAACGAACCGATGGTTACCGCCTGCAAACACCCGAGGGTACGAATAGTCTCCCGGCACGACGATGCCGAATATGTCGAATGCCTGGAATGTGGCGAAGTCTTTGACTCCGATGAATTTAACGACATGGTGATTGAGGAAACCGCCGACGAGGAAGAACCGGTCTCGGACGACGAGTAAACCCTTGGAATCGCCCCCAACGCTGTCCAATTCATAGTAGTGACCGCCGCGCTCAGAGAAGGACCGAGGTGGACAGGATTATTTTGCGCCCGGTCCGGCGGCCGGAGCCGGGCCGGTCTTATGAACTCCGATCCAGGCGTAATGGAGACCCGAGACGACGGTCAGCACGATTGTCGCGTTGAGCGCCACCACGCGCAAGACCACCACCCAAGGCGCCTGAGTAAGTTGGTGCAGAAGCACGACGGCCACGGCGGTGACCTGCGCGAGGGTGTTCGCCTTGCCCCAGTAGCTGGGTTGAAACTCACGCCGTCCAACCGCGGCATACAGGATTGCCGATACCAGAAGTATCCCGACATCGCGTCCGAAGACCAGAACTGTGACCCGCACCGGCATGAGGCCTTCGTGCATCAGCACCAGGAACAGCGTGCTCAGCAATAGCTTGTCGGCGACGGGGTCAAGATACTGGCCGAGCACGGTGCTCTGCTTCAGCCACCGAGCCATCAGTCCATCCAAGGCGTCGGTCAAACCGGCAACCAGAAACAGAATGAAGCCCATCTCAAACCGGTTTTCAAGAATCGCAGCCACGAGGAATGGCGCCAGGCAGATGCGGAAAAACGTCAGCAGGTTGGGAGCGGTGCGGAGCGGGTTGATACGGGGCTTCGAGGCGTCTGTCATGGCACGTTCAGCGGAAACGGTCTACAACGACAGCCGAAAAGCCGGGGTCGTGCAAAAGACGGACGCAGGCGAGCACGGCTTTCTGAACGGAGAGCGATATGCTGGCGACCCTGCCGAAGGGCCAAGACGCAAACCCTTGACGGGCGTTCTCCGTCCGACACAGATGGTACATCATGGGAGGCGGCACGGCACCATCTGCTTCTTTGCGCACTGCGCACATGCTGATAGACTAGGGATTGCCGCACAATAGGCGCGTAGCTCAGTTGGTTAGAGCGCTTCCTTGACACGGAAGAGGTCGCTGGTTCGAGTCCAGTCGTGCCTACCATATTTATCAATGGTTTACATCTCCCGAAGCCATTCCATCCCACCCAAGATTTCACCCAAAGTTACTGAACTACCCCGCTTTTCGTATTGAAGATTGCGTCGAGCATCAGGTTCTGAGCCGCCACAAGCTCCTCATTGTCGGTTTGCGTGTAGCAGTTTAGCGTAGACACAGTCTTCGAGCGAGGGTAGTTCAGATGAACATAAAAGTAGAACTCCGGCCAGAAGCCCCGAAACTCTTCCTTGGCCCAAAGTAGAGGGCAGTAGCGCAGCATCCGCATTAGTTGCAATTCGGTTGGCCTCGGTTCACGCAATGGGCCGTGGCCAACAAGGTATGCGGCCCAAGCCGTTTTTGATTTCGTATCGTTCATGGACTGTCTCATTCATATCGTGCGGTGCTCGGGAGTGACCCTTGCGAGCGAGTAGGACGTACTACGTCCACCGGCGGAATCCTTCGTCAGGACGCCGCTCTTCATGAGGTCTTCGATGTCGCGCAGCGCGGTGTCCTGAGAGCATTTCTCAAGCTTTGCCCATTTAGAAGAAGTCAGCTTGCCTTCGAAACCATTCAGTAGCCTGTTAATCATCCTGCGTTGCCGCTCGTTGAACTCTGTTCCAATAAAGCGATCCCAAAAACGGGCCTTGCTGAGCACAGCGGCTAGGATCGTCTCTGCGTGGTCGAACGCGCGCTCCAAACATAAGAGAAACCATTCGAGCCAGCGGGTAATGTCAAGGTCGCCTCTCTGCGTTGATTCAGGGTTGCGTCCAGCATCATCTCGACCACACCCTCGACGTCGCGGTCGGCTGGAGTCAGGCCGCCAATATCAATTCCCAGGCGGCGTGCGATCGAGGAGCGCACCTGGTCCCTGTCGAGTTTCTCCCCTTCAATCTCGCTCGATTTGAGGACTTCTTCAGTCAGACTGTTCAATACAGCTTCCGTCCGAAGCTGGAAACCGAGCCCCTCCATCCGGCCAACCGGGCGTCCCTGCCGATGCCGCACCTCAACCAGAAGCCGGGAGATGTGTTCGGAGTTCCACTGGAAAGCTGGCCATTCTGGCCGCTCGTGGATATAAGTTCCGTCCTTTATTCTCCGCACCATTTGCAGAGAATATACCGTCTATTCTCCGCAACTTTAAGGGAATAATCTACGCATGCTATGCGGTGAATACGACTCGGATTCACCTCAGACCGTGTTGCCGGTCGCGGACAGCGACTAAATCAGATATCTGAAGCTCTCGATACGTGAGCTGCAGAGTCTGGATGCCCTTATTCGTGTCGCAGGGCCTCCATTGGCTGGACGCGGGCCGCGCGGTGAGCAGGAATCCAGCTTGCTCCTAGAGCGACCAGCACCAAGATTAAGGCTGCACCCGACAAGGTTAACGGATCGGATGCCGTAACACTATAGAGCATGGATCGGATAAAGCGAGCCAATACGAACGAAGCGCCTAGACCAATCGCGATACCCGAGGCGGACATCCAAAACGCTTCACGCAACACCATAGCCAGAATCTGGCTGGGGATGGCGCCAGCGCCAGGCGAACTCCAATCTCGCTGGTCCGTTGCACCACGGTGTACGCCATGATGCCGTAGATACCGACGCAGGCAAGCACCAGCGCCAACACGCCAAACGCGCTGGTGAGAGTTGCAAAGATACGCTCCTGGCGCAGATTCGCTGCGACCTGCTCATCCTGTGTGCGCACGTCCAGCATCGGCAGATTCGGGTCGATCTGCCGCATCGCGTCCCGCAGCGACGGCAAAAGACCCTCACCGTCCAGCTTTGTTGAGATCGCAAAAGTCGCGTAGTGAATGCCATCGTCTTGTTGCCAATAGGGCGTGTAATACGTGGGCTCCACACTCTTGCGAATACGGTAGTATTTCGCGTCCCCGGACACGCCCACGATTTGAATGGTGATGGGGTGGTGGCCTCCGGACTCGAATGTTCGGCCAATTGGATTCACGTTTGGGTAGAACGTCTTTGCGACACTCTCATTGACCACGGCCACTTTGCGCGAAGTCTGTGTATCACGCGCGTCGAACCCGCGCCCGGCCACGATGGGAATGCCAAACGTCTCAAAGAACTGCGCTCCCACACGGTTCACCAGCGCGCTTGGGTTTCCCTCCGCCTTTCGCTGCTGGCCTTCGGGAATGAACGTGCTGTTGATCGCAGATCCGGAAATCAGGGGCTCACGGGTCAGCGTCACGTCCTGTACTCCTGGAACAGAAGAAAGTCTTTCTTCCAAGCGCTGGAACAGCATTGTGCTCGCCGCCTTAGGATAAAGCTTCTCCGGCAGCTCGACATTGAACAGAAGCAGATTGTGCGGCTGGAACCCGAGTGGGGTCCGGGTTAATTGCATCAGCGTCCGCACAAACAACCCGGCACCGACGACCAGCAACATCGAGAGCGCCACCTGCGCAGTCACAATGGTTTTACCTGCCAGTCCACGCCGTCGATTGGTAATCGTCTGTCCACTGTCCTTCAGGCTCGGACTCATTTGCACATGCGTGGCCTGCCATGCGGGTGCGAGGCCGAAAATGATGCCGGTTAGGACTGAAATCGCCGCCGCAAACGCGAAGATCGGCCAATTGAATTTCGCCGAAAACGCCGGCGGCGCCCACGTGTTCGACAACAAACGCGGAATGGCACTTCGCACTGTCCATGCCAGCAGCAATCCACCCGCTCCGCCCATCAGCGAAAGCAGCAGGCTCTCAGTCATCATCTGGCGCAGAATTCGCCCACGCCCAGCGCCCAGCGCAAGCCGAGTGCTGGTCTCCCGCTTCCGCGCGCCAGCCCGTGCCAGCAACAGGTTTGCGAGGTTCGCGCATGCAAGGAGAAGAACCAGGCCAGCCAGTACCATCAGCACATTGATCGGCTTCTCGAAATCGTCGACGTTCGGATTCTGCCCTCTGCTTCCGTCGTGCAGCAACAATCTTGGAATCTGACGGTCGCTCTTCGCCGTAAAGGTTGCGCGCACTGCCGCATTCAACGCCACATTGAGCGAAGCCTCCGCGTTGACGGCGGGGACACCTGGCTTCACGCGTCCCATCACTAAGACCCACCACAGGCTTTTGTTCGAGAGCAGAGAAGGCGACCAGATTGGGTCGAAATCCTGCGGCGCAACGACCGGCTGCATGCTGAACGGCAGAAAAATGTCAGGCGTGCTCTGTGCCGAATACGCGCCCGTGAATCCCGGCGGATTCACCCCCACGATCGTCATCGGCGTCGCGTTCACGAAGACGACTTGTCCGATCACATCCGGCGAGCGCCCAAACCGCGTCGTCCACAGCCGGTCGCTGATCGTCACTACCGGTCCACTACCCACCTCTCCGTCATCCGACGCCTGAATACCGCGCCCAAGCTGCGGCCGCACTCCTAGCACGGAATAGTAGTTACCCGAGACCATTTCTGTTTCCGCAGTCTCAGCCTGGCTGCGAATCGTGACCGCCATGCGCCCGTATGGCTTGAACGCCATTACATCCACCAGCGCTGGATTCTGACGCCTCAACTGTTCGTAAACCGGATAGGTAAAAGACGTAGAAACGTGCTCGCCCCCCGGGAGGTCGTCCCACCAACCCCACATTTCGTTGACGACGCCATCGCGCGGCTGACTCAAATAGAACATCCGCAACTGCTCTGGGTTTGGGACATTCAGCCTGTCGAGCAGCATGTGCTGCGCTACCGTGAAGATTGCGGTGTTTGCGCCGATACCCAGCGCGAGCGATCCCACGGCGATGGCCGTGAATCCCGGGCTCTTGCGCAGGATTCTCAGCGCATAGCGCAAGTCGGCCCGGAACTGGTCCCACCAGCGCAGGCCAAGCGAGGCGCGCATCTCCTCTTTGTTTTTCAGCATCGGTCCAAGAGCGATTCGGGCCCGCCGCGCAGCCTCTTCGGGCGAGAAACCAGATTGAATCAGGTCGCGTGCGAGGAGTTCAAGATGACAAGCAAGCTCACAGTCCATCCGCTGTTCCAATCGCTGACGGTGAAAGACACCGCCAGACCAGGAACGTAGTTGCGACAATAAGCGAGCAATAAATGAACTGGGCCTCATGCTCCCTCCGCAGTAGCGCGCAAGATGCTCGCGATAATGCCGGCCATCCGCTTCCACTTTTCAGTTTCTCCGGCCAGCCGTTCACGGCCGGCGCGGGTGAGCTTGTAGTATTTCGCTTTCCGATTGTTCTCACTCTCACCCCACTCGCTGGTGATGACTCCCTGATGCTCCAGCCGGTAGAGAGCCGGGTATAACGAACCCTGTTGAATCACCAACTCTTCACCTGAAAGTTGCTGGATGCGCAGGAGGACCCCGTATCCGTGCAAGGGTCCAAGCGATACCGCCTTCAAGATCAGCAGGTCCAGAGTCCCTTGCAGCAAGTCAATCTGTTTTTCCGGCTTCTCATTCGGCAATTGGGTCTCTCCTCGACGCTCTAGGAAAGAGAGTGCCCTGGCTCCCCTAGCGCGTCAAGGAGAGATTGACCCATATCCGGCAGGAAGATTCATCGATGAGGCGGGGTCCATAAGGCATACTCTGACGTTGGAAGGTGCAAAGTATCTGGTGTCTGCGTTGGAAGCTTCGAAGCTCTGCTTAAAAAAATGAGCCGGCCCCGTCGAGGTCGGCTCACGAAGTTCTTCCGAAGATGCTCTAGAAAATAATCTTCAGGGCGAGTTGGGTGTTGTACGGTTCGCCGGAGCCGATGCCAGGCGCGCCGTAGGAGACGCCGATGGTCGAGGTGCTCGCACCAAACGAAGAACCGTAGCCGAGGTTGTTAAGCGGCTGCGCCAGGTTGATGCGGTTGAAGACGTTGAACATCTCCACGCGGAACTGCGCGCGGACGCGTTCCTTGTAGATGGGTATGTTCTTTATCAGCGACATATCCACGTCTCCGAAGCCGGGTCCGACGACCTGGTTGCGGCGCAGATTGCCGTAGGTGCCAGGCGTCGGCACAGCAAAGCTGTTCGGGTTGAGGTACTGCGCATAGGAGTGCGACTGCACCGAGCGGTCGCTGTTGAGGGCCGGACCCGTGATGTTGGCGCGGTCCTCGCCCTCGGCCGTGCCGCTGTTGTCCTGGCCGGTGAGCACGTTGACCGGCTCGCCGTTCTGGAACTTGAGGATGCTGTTGACCTCCCAGCCCTGCGTCAGAGCCTTCGGTCCGTATCGCAAAGGCAGGAATCGCGTAGTTGAGATATGCGGAGAAGTGGTTGCGGATGTCCTGGTTCGCGTTGCCCCAGTCACCGGCCAGGTTGAGCGAGTTCTGCGGGATGGTGTTGAAGACGCTGGAGTCGTCCAGATTGTGGCTCCACGCGTAGGCGAACTGGCTGGCAAGCCCATGCCACGAACTGCTGCGCAGCGTAACCTGCAGCGCGTTGTAGCTGGACGAAGCCGCGGAGTTGATCTGGTTGATGATGCCGAAGTTGGGGAACTGGCTGAAGTAGGGACGCGTGGCCTGCTGGTAGGGGAACGTGTTTCCGTTCACCGTTACGGTCGCCGTAGCGTGACGGTCGATCGGGTGGGAGGTGCTCTGGTCGGCTCCCAGTGCATTCTGGTTGATGTCCTGCAGGACGAGGTTGTGGCGGCTGGTCGAGCCCACGTAGCCGACGTTAAACTGCCACGCTTGCCCAGGCTCTGCTCGATGTTCAGACCGAAGAGCTCGGCGTAGGGTGTTTTGAAGTTGCGGCTGACCGAGTAGATGGAGACCACGTTGCTGCCCGTGGGCTGACCCTTGGCGGCCGTGAAGATAGGCGTTGTCTGGTTGTACGTCCAGATGGGCGCCGCGGTCGGGGTGTGAGAACGATGGACTCGTTCGGCTGGCTGCCGACTGGGTTGTTGTTGACGCCACCGGCGCCCTGGTTGGGAATGCCGATATTGCCAAAGAAGGCCTGGCCGGCGGGCTGGTCATAGTAGATGCCGTAGTTGGCACGGAGGACGGTGCGATTGTGGATCTGGTAGGAGAGACCGACGCGCGGCGAGAGGTCGACCTTGTTGCTGTTGTAGATGTACTCCGGCGTGCCTGAGCCACCGCTGGCTACCACCAGACCGGTGGTGCTGGTGGGGTCGAAGATGGAGAGGTTCGGATCGTTGGTGTAGAAGGGCTGCTGGTAGTCGTAACGCAGGCCGAGGTTGAGGTTCAGCTTCGGCGTGAGCTGCCAGGAGTCCTCTGCGAAGCCGCTCCCGGTGTGGGTGTAGATGAAGCGCTCCTGGGTACCGAGGGTAATGGTCGGACGTATACGCGTAGCCGGCAAGGAAGTCGGCCAGAGTCAGGACGTTGGGGTCGGTGACGGAGGTATCGCTTGCCCAGGGCCCGAGCACGCTCGGCCGGTGCCGAAGTTGAAGGCGCCGCGAGCGCCCCAGTTGTAGTAGAGGTCGATGATAGGCGCGGCGATACTCAAGACCGAAGCGGAACTGGTGCTTGCCCACCGTCCAGGAGAGCGTGTCCGCGATCTGGCCGGAGATGTCGTTGCGGCCCGAGGTCGGCGTGATGCCGATCGAGTCGAAACCGTTGATGGCGATCTGCGGAGCGCCGGACAGAGTAGCGCCCGTGTTCAGACCGGCCAGCGTCAGGGGATTCTGGCTGTGCACCGCATCGGCAAAGTCCTGCGTGAAGTAGTTGGCGCCGGCGGCAAGCTGGTTGCTCAGGTTGGGGCGGAGGCTGTAATTCCAGACCAAGTTGTAGTTCTGGATGTGCGAGGGAACGGTCTGGAAGTATTCCGGCAGGTAGGAGCAGACGAAGACGCAGCCCGGAGCATCGGCATAGCCCTGGCCGAAGTACCAGATCGCCGAAAGGTGGCTGCGGTCGCTGAAGTTGTGGTCGATGTGGGCCACGACGTTGTGGCTGTAGCCGCTCTGCGGCGCGCTGCTGGAGTAGTTGCCCGGTGTGGCGGGAAGGTTGGCAATGTCGCGTCGGATCCCACAGCGTGCTGAGGATGTTCTCCGAGACCTGGCTGGGCGCGACGTCGTATTTGCTCAGCTCCGCGAGCGCCAGCGCCTGGTAGGCCGGCGAAGGCTCGGTGACGGTATTGGCTTCTCCGATGACGAACTTCTGCTCCTCGTAGGTGAGGAAGAAGAAGGTGTGGTCGTGCCAGATGGGCCCGCCGAGCGAAGCGCCATAGTTCTGGTTGCGCAGCGGCTGCTCCGGCGATCCCGGAGCAACAAACGGCGACGCCACGGCCAGCGCCTCGTTGCGGTTGTAGTAGTAAGCATCGCCGTGGAACTGATTGCGTGCCGGACTTGGTGGTGACGTTCAGGTTGCCGCCCGGGCTGCGGCCCGATTCGCTGTTGCCGGTGGTCTGCAGCGAGTACTCGTCGAGCGCGTCAATGGGATAGACGACGCCGGCGATGCCGCTGATGCCGCCCTGATTGACCGCGTCCACGTTCAGGTACAGATCGTTGTTGTCGGTGCCGTTGATGGTGTAGTTAATCTGGTTGTTGCGCGTGCCGTTGACCGAGCCAGAGTTGTTGTAGCCGGAAAAGGAGACCGAGGTGCCGAGAAGCTGCGTAAAGTCGCGGCCGTTGAGCGGCACATCCTGCAGCGATTTGGAATCGAGGACGGTTGTCTGCGTGACGGTGGTGGTGTCAAGCGAAAGAGCATCGGCGGACACTTCGACGGTGGTGGCCTGCTGTGCAAGGCTCAGCTTGACCGGCAGCGTGTAAATCTTGCCGGCCAGCACCTGAACGCCGGTAACCTCGGTCGTCTGGAAGCCGGCTGCCTCCACCTTGATGTTGTAGGTGCTGAGCGGAAGATCGTTAAACGCGAACTCGCCCGCGCCGGATGAAACCGTCTCGCGAACGGCTGCGGTGGCAACGTCGGTGGCCGTCACCTTGGCGTTCGGAACGACCGCGCCCGAGGAATCGGTGACCGTGCCGTTGATGCCGCCGCGGAATGTCTGCGCCAACAATGACACAGAGAACAGCAGCAACAGGGCGAACAGGACGGAGAACATCCGCCTCCATTTTCCGGTAGTTTGCATAACTCCTCCTTGAATTGAAACAAATGGTCTGCTCTGCGGCGACGATTTGGTCCAGACTCGGTCAACCGCAGTTTTATATGCGTTTACAAGAGCCCCGGGCTTGCATTGAGGTACTCCGTGGCAGGGATAACTTCAGGGTCGCGTGCAGGTAAAAAAGAGTCTCGCTTCTGCACGGAATCGGTACAGCCGAACGGCTTTTTCCCTTAAGAAAAATCGCCCGGAACACTGCTTTTCAAAGAACCATAGACTAATGCCAATTTTTCAAAAAACCGGAGATTAGGACGAACAATCCAAAAAACTGGAGATTATGGCCAATTCGCTCTAAAACCGTGCCTAAAACTCTTTGCGATTTGGGGAATCGAAGCAGCCGTCAAACAACGGGCTGCAGAGGCTCAGCCGCGCAGAAGTTGGCAGGGGAAACAACAACGGCGCGGAATTGCGGCCTTTGTGAACATTGGTTGAATGATAGTATCACGGCCGCATCGCAATTTAAGCCCGTAAAAAATCATCCCGTCCTCTCGGAAGAGGTTAGTCTGACTCCTGGCTGATCAGGGGGGCGCATCTGTCCGATTGGGCATGTCGTGCGTGTGCGAGATGGTTCTGCTCCTGCTCTGCTGTCAGAGAAGTTCGCTGAACGGATGGGCGGGTCCCATCTCCTTCCACAACTCATGAAAGACATTGCCGAGCACAATCTGAGCGCCGTGGGAGCTTTTATGGCCAAGCTTTCGGAGCCTGGCGATGAAAAGCACGCGAGTTGATGATGCATTCAGAGCAGACCGGTCGCAGTAGACTAATTTTGCGAGGCAGTTGGCGATGGATAGAAAAGCTGTTGTGCTCCTAAGCGGAGGTCTTGATTCCACGACGGTTCTGGCAATTGCACAGAGGCAAGGCTTCTCGGTTTACGCTCTCAGCTTTGACTATGGTCAAAACCACAAAATCGAGTTGGAGTCCGCGAAGGTAGTTGCAAACAGGTACGGGGCTGTTCAACACGTCGTGGCCATGGTCGATCTGCGTTCGTTCGGAGGCTCAGCACTGACAACAGATCAACCGATTCCTAAGAATCGTTCTGCAGAAGCGATTGGCCGTGGAATACCTGCAACCTATGTGCCTGCGAGGAACACCGTCTTTCTATCACTGGCACTTGCCTGGGCAGAAACACTCGCTATAACCGATATTTTCCTCGGTGTGAACGCTCTCGACTATAGTGGATATCCCGACTGCAGGCCTGAGTTCATTCAGGCATTCGAGAACATGGCGAATCTCGGGACCAAAATTGGAATCGAGGGAATAAAGCAAATCAAGATCCACACCCCGCTGATTTTAATGACCAAGAAGGAAATCATCGAGGCTGGTCTCGCTCTTGGCGTGGATTACGGTATTACGACCACTTGCTACGCCCCGTCCAGTAGTGGAAAGGCTTGTGGCGAGTGTGACGCCTGCTTCCTCCGATTGAAGGGCTTCGCGGAAGCAGGGATCGTTGATCCCGCCAAGTACGTATCAATCTGAAGGACAAATTCATGCCATACACAGTGAAGGAAATCTTTTACACTCTGCAAGGCGAGGGTGAGAATGCCGGCCGCCCGGCCGTTTTTTGCAGGTTCACGGGGTGCAACCTTTGGAGCGGACGCGAAGCTGATCGCCGCACTGCCATCTGCACATTCTGTGATACCGACTTTGTGGGATTCGATGGCGAAGGTGGTGGCAGGTTCTCCGACGCAAAGGAGTTGGCAAACGCGATTGCATCTAAATGGCCACGCACCGATTCGGGCAAAAGGTTTGTCGTGTGCACTGGTGGCGAGCCGCTGCTCCAAGTCGATCAAGAGTTGATAGAGGTCTTACATCGGAAGAACTTCTGGATTGCAGTCGAGACGAACGGAACAATTCCGATCCCGGAGGGCATTGACTGGAGTTGTGTCAGCCCAAAAAGCGGCACGGAATTGGTTGTGACACACGGGAATGAACTGAAGGTGGTGTTTCCACAAGAGGTCGATCCGCGCTCTTACGCACACCTGCAGTTCGAGCATTTCTTCGTCCAACCTAAGGACGGGGACGATGCACACAATGCGCTCGTTGCCGCGACTCAGTTCTGCTTGGACAACCCACAATGGCGTCTCAGTCTGCAAATTCACAAGATCATCGGCATTCGCTAATTCCTGATACCTGAACGCCGAAGAAGAGCTAGCCTGAATCCCTGGGTTGGCCGTGGCGAAGAGATGTTTCTGAACCGATGCTCTTCGACAATTCTTACGATCTTCCGATGAGTATGCCCGTAATGAACACAAGTGCTCGGCCAAGTCCCACCTGCAGAGGCGCCTCTGAGTCTGTAAGTCATGAATAACGGAAAAGCATCATAAAGCCAAAATCCATGTGGCTCTGCTGATGGCAGTGGAAGAGAGTTGCGCCGGGATTTGCCGCAACAAAATCGACTTCAGCTGTCGAGTTCGCAGTTACCACTACTACATCTTTACGCAGGCCGGACATGGGTTTTCCGTCGAGGCTTGTCACCTCGAAGGTGTGCCGGTGGAGGTGAATGGGATGGTCGTCTGCGCTCTTGTTTCGCATGACGAGACGATAGCGCTTGCCTTCCTGCAGCATTACGGTGTCGGTCTTCGGATACGACTTACCGTTGATGGTCCAGTAATCAAAGTCGCCGTGCCCGCGGAATTTTGATTCGAAGAGCAGAGGAATCTGATAGTCCGGCTGAATGGTCGCGGCCTCGGGGTGGGCGAAAGGCCGATAGCTCCATAGCACCTCGGGGGGATCGGTCCACTTCGGCTCGCCCTGCCGACCGGCGTATTCGACGACAATGCCCATGCCTGCCTTACGAATGTCGTCGCGCGTTTCGCCGAGGATCCACTCCCCTGGATTCTTCATCTCGACGACAACATCGGCTCGCTCGGCCGGAGCAAGGCGAAGAGGGGTGACGCGGGATGGCACAGGGACCGGGTTGCCATCCATCGAGACCACTGTCATCTCGTGACCCGCGAGGGCGAGCCAGTGAGTTACCGTTGCGCTGGCGTTGACGATGCGGAAAAGGACACGCTGGCCCTGCTTTACCTGGATAGGAGTTCCGTGGCCCAGCATGCGGTCGTTGATCGTCGAATAGTCATAGGATACATCCATCGAGGCGTCAGTAGCTGCGCCCATGTAGGCATTCCAGTCATGCAGGGTGAGAAAAATTTCCTGATCGTAGGCGCCTGCTTCGTCTTTTGGCTCGATGAAGAAGCAGCCAAACTGCCCCGTGTAGAGGCCTCTCTTCAAATCATGTCCGGCAAATGAATGCGTGTGATACCAGCGCAGTCCCGAAGGACTTGGGGTGAAATGATACCGCTGCTGCGCGCCGGGCGCGATCATCGGCGATCCCTCTTCCATGGCGCCGTCCTGATCGGAGGGAATCCAGAGGCCATGCCAGTGGACAATCTCCGGGATGCTGGTGCGATTCAGCACATCGATGGCGATCGGCTTTCCCTCAGGCCAGCGGATTAGCGGACCTGGGACCTGGCCGTTGTAGGCAATCGTCTCAACGTGCTTGCCTGGTGCGATCTCCAGCTTCAGCGGAGCAATTTGCAGATGCACGTCTGCAGGGGGCTGCGCCCGAAGTTTGCGTTCCTCTGAAAAGGACAAGCCCAAGGCAGCCGTAGCCGCGGACTTCGCGATGAATTCACGTCGATTCATTGGTTTTCGTACTCTCACTGTGTGCTCCCGGAGCTACCCGCACGATGGTGCGTCCAGTCGAAGCGTCTGCCTAGAATTCCTTTTACGATGAGATGATCGGTGGCTGACGTTGGCCCTACGCCAACACCAAAGTTGATCTCCCAGTTCGGCGAGACGTTCAGATCAACCGCCGGAAAGAACTGTTGCTGCTGATCGTGAAACGCGTAAAAGCCGTGCAGAGATCCATAGTCCGCGTAGTATTCGAGACCGCCGGAGATGTACTTGTTGAAGTCAAAACTGAATTTGGCACTCGGCGAAAATCCCACGCCCTGATTCACAGTCTGTCCGTGAAAGGATCTTTCCAGTGCAGGGTTCACGGCGAAATACCAGCGTCCTATCGTCTTGTCTACGATGGGACGGATCTCCCACGTCCAGGTGTCGGTCGAGAACTGGCGTCGCTGGTACCCGAACTCCGTGGAAAGGCTTACACCCAGAGGCCAATGCCAGCTATCAGGTACGCGAACACGAGGACGAATGTGATCGCCAACCCATTGCCATCCATCTCCATCGCGAGCACTGGTGAAGATGTAGAAGCCGACCTCAGACCAGTTGTTGATCCCCTGGGTGATCTCCACAGTCTCGTGTTCCGCGTGATTGGTGGGATAGAGCCGGTCGACGGCATACTTCGAACCGGGGAGCGGCTTGCTCCCGTCCGCGGTAAAGTTGCTATGCAGCTCCAGCATTGTTGTTTTCGGCGCAACGGTGTCGGAGCCGTAAACCTGAATCTCGTAGTTATCCTGAGCGTGTGCTGCGCGCCCGCAAAGGCCGCCAATTATCGCAGCGGTGAAGACCAACAGACAGACGGTATTTCGGCTTTGTTGGCGATCTCGTGCGAATTGCAGACGCCTTGGGACGATAGCTGTCACGGTTCTCTCCAGCGTGTGAACATGATGGTCGATCCACACCCCTGTCTGTGAGATGTGGGGTCACGTGTCTTGGGTACGCGCGCCCTGCGCTTGATCAGCCGCGCCAAGAAGAGTTGCGAATCACACTGCAGAAATTGCCGCGTTTGAAGCCGGGATCTTTGTCTGCGAGTACGTCTGCTTTGACGTTTCCAAAGGTGGTTTCAGGTTTATGTTTGATTCCATTGTAGAAAGCCTGCAGGATATCCTCTTTAAAATGGATTGTACGCGGGAACACCTTCACGACAGCGTTGCGGTCTGAGTCTGTGAAGTTGGAGTAATCGATTCCGAGCACATCCATTTCGACGCCTGCCGTTAGCAATGCTACTACCGGATGCATGTACTGAGGGATACCGGGAGTAGTGTGGAGTGCAATCGCTGTCCACACGTGATCAATGTCCCGTTCAGAGATGTGATGGCGACGCAGGAAGTCGCGCGCGGCATTCGCTCCATCGACCTCGAAACGGTCTGCGTCGCTACTGTAAGCACGTACGAGACCGATGTCGTGGAACATAGCGCCTGCGTAAAGAAGCTCGGCATCGAACTTGAATCCACGCCTCTGACCAGCGAGTGCGCCAAAGTAGTAAACGCGGCTGGAGTGATTGAACAGTAGAGTCGATTCTGTATCGCGGATAAACTCCGTGATTTCGATGCCAAGTTTACTGTCGGGAACTTTGATGCCCGAGATGAGTGTTGGTTGAGAAGCCTGAGTTGATATGGTCATAGAAACCCTCCGGTGATTTGCTTACGTATCCACGCTACAACTTGAGATGAGTGAACGCTACGACATGATTACAGCAATTCAGGACTTTCCAATCGACGAGATTGACGGACGCACGAGTGTGCTCTTGAAGCGACTGGCGTATTCGGCTGCGGTAACGCCGAGGAGCCGGAGAAAGGTGCGGCGCATCGCATCTGCAGATTGGAAGCCGCAGGAGTCGGCTACTTCTTTGAGCCCACGAGAGGAGCTGTCGATGATCTGCTGCGCCGCTTCGACGCGCATACGGTCAACGAACTGGCCGGGGTTCATTCCAGTCTCGCGGAGGCAGACGCGCGTGAAATGACGGGCGCTCATACCAATGCGCTCGGCGAGCGATTCGACGGTGAGGTCTTCACGAAGGTGTTGGAGCATCCATACCTGAAGCTCGCGCAATGGCTGCGAGGTGACGGCCTGATGCGAGAGCATGTGGCTGTATTGCGCTTGTCCGCCCGGACGCACGAGGAACATGACGAGGAAAGCGCGCGATCTTGAGAGCTGTTTCGTGTCCGTGATCTTCTTCGACCAAGGTGAGCGAGAGGTCGATGCCGGCCGTGATACCTGCCGATGTGTAGATTGAGCCGTCGCGCAGATAGATCGGCTCGGGCCGCACCGCGACTTTTGGGTATTCCTTGGCAAGCCGGTCGCTGAAGGTCCAGTGCGTAACGGCTTGCTTCCCGTTGAGGAGACCTGCTTCAGCGAGAAGGAATGCGCCGGTACAGATGGATGCGACGCGACGTGACTGCCTTGCGGCTTTCGCGATCCAGGCGATGAAGTTGGGATCGTAACTCCCGCTTTCTGCGCCGGGACCTCCGGCGATCACAAGTGTGTCGATAGGACCGTGGACCTCGGCGATCGGAGTTGCGTCGGCGAGTACGATGCCGCGATTGGTCTGAAGAGTTCGTTCAAAACCGGGGTTTGCAAGTTGAATCTCGTAATCAGGCGCATTGGAAAAGACCCCTAATGGGCCGGTTACATCGAGGACCTGAACAGGAGGCGGTCCGACGATGACTACTTTCCGCATATGAATAGTTTAGGCAATGCTCAACTGGTTTCAAGCTCGTCGGGTGGGCAAATGCGGGACTTGACGCAACTCGTTGGGGAATTGACCGTCTATTCACATCGGAGTTCGGCTGGGACTGCGTCGAGGATCCATCTCCCGCTACGATCCGTGGCTGCGATGACCGCCGCACAGACTTACTCAATTCATCCCGCTTAAATCAGGCCGAAAAGGCGCCTAGGCCGCAGGCGGTGGAATACCGCGCGAGAGTCTGCCGGACGCGATGGCGAATGATCGCACGAGGATCATTCGCGATCTCACCGCGGCGAATGGCTTCTGCTTGAAAGGGAAGGTACTGCTCAACGAGCGGCAGAGGCGCTGGATGGTGGAGGAGGTTCTCGATCAGCAGGGAGAGAGCTGAGGAAACCTCGGCGTTAGGCCAATAATAGCGGATGCGATCGCTGAGACTATAGGCTCGGGCAAGCCTGAGGTGATGCGCGTCTCCGCGGTAATAGCCTTGCCAATTTCCGGGGTCTTCCAGCATCACCCGATCGAGGATGGTGCGGATACTCGACCGACGGGCATCGGCGATCCATTCTTCCTCAACGTGGGCCAGGCCGAAAACGGCCTCGCGTAAGACGAATGTGAGTTCGGGACCAACTTTGAGAATGGCGAAGTGGTCGCGGATGAGATGGCGAAGCGACTCTTCCATCTGGTAGTCAGTGGAATGCGCTTCAAAGACAATTCCCTCGACGCTCAGAATCCATTGCGAGAGCTCGGCCGCGTGCTGGGGAATGTAATCGGCGATGGTTTCGTCGCCGAACTCCACGCCGGGCTGGACGACAATTCCGACCACGCGCTCCCAGGCGGAAGAGAGGCCGCGGCGCTCGAAAGCATGGCGATGGACTTCGAGAGTCTTCTGGGCGCTTGCAGTGCTGGTGACGGCGATTTCCAATTCCCCTTGCGCACCGCCGGGGATGGGCACCTCAGTACCAACAATATAGACAGGGCGCATGGAGGAGTGCGCGGCAGCATCCTCGGAAACTTCGCAGAGGCGGGCAGCACGCTCGGCAATTTCGGCGTCGCTCAACACCGCCGGGTCGTCGGCGCAGCGCATGCTTGCATCGAGATGGATCTTTGCGAAGCCGGCGAGGGCATAGTCATGGACCATGGCGCAGGCTTTCTCCATGGCTGCAGTGGCGGGCAACGAGCGCCAAGGGTTCGGGCCGAGGTGGTCGCCGCCGAGAATCAGCTGTTCGGCAGGAAGGCCGGTGCCGGCGGCAATCGAGTGCACATATTCGCGGAAGGCCGCTGGGGTAAGACCAGTGTAGCCGCCATCCTGGTTCACCTGATTGCAGGTGGCCTCAATCAACAACAAGCTCTTGTCTGCTGAAGCCTGGGCAAATGCGGCATCGAGGACGAGTGGGTGCGCTGAACACACCGAATAAATGCCGCGTGCTTTTCCTGCTCGATTCTCTTGGAAGAGCCGACGCAAAGCGCTTGCCGGATTCTCAACTGTTGCGGCCTCGCCGCTTAAGAATGTCTTGGATACCATGGTTAGTCACCTTCTTTTGATTCACTCGGTCCTGGAATTGTCTTCTGGCTGTCGGGGTCAACGGAAACATTGAGCGATCCTTGCGGTCCGTTGTGGCGTCATGGTCGCGTGAACGGCGGCGAAAGGCATACCTAATGAAAGTTCTGTTTTTGAAGTTGAAACTCTAGGGCGTTAACACGCCTTCCTGCCAGTGGCGTCGAAAGAAGCTCTGGCGGTGGGCCCGATCGCGGAAGGCCGTAGTGCCGCCGACGCGTGTGACAGAGAGCCCTCCAGCAACATTGCCGTAGGCGAGGCACTGTTCAAGCGGCGCCCGGCGGAGCCACTGATGCAGAAAACCGGCATCGAATGTGTCGCCGGCCCCAACTGCATCGACCGCGTCGAGCAGAAGCGCGGGCGAGTCATAGCGGCGGCCCGCGGAGAAGGCTGAGGCGCCACGTGCGCCGCGTTTGACTGCGAGCACGGGAACGCGCGAAGCAAGAAATGCTTCAGCCTGCTCCACACCGGCTATTTTGCGCAGTTCCTCTTCGGTGCCGAAGAAAACATCGACGTGAGGGAGAATGCGGTCGACCACTCCCTGCCAGCGATCTTCGGGATCGTCGTTGGTGTCGAGCGAAGTGGTGAGGCCGCGCAGCTTCATTTGCTGGAAAAGCCAGGGAATATCGGGAAAGAGCGTGCGATGAAGAAAGACCGAGGAAAGGTGAAAGTGTGAGGCGCTGGCGATGAAGTCCAGATCGAGATCTTCGAGGCTGAGCTCAGACATCGCGCCGGGAAACGTGAGGATGCGGCGAGTTTGCGCGAGCGGAAGGATCACGGTGACTCCGGTGCCGCTGCCGCCGGATGCACGCACGACCCGATCCACATTGACGCCGGCCCGAATGAGTTCGTTCAGGCACATATCGGCAAAGTTGTCGTCGCCGACGCGCGCGCTGAAAGTGACCGTGGTGCCGAGCAAGGCAAGATTGTGTGCGAAGATCGACGACGATCCGCCCAGGGTGAGGGTGCAGCCGCTGGCGAGCAGCTCGCGATCTTCAGCAAGTTCACGCGGCAGACCGTCAAGAATGAGATCCGGATTGATTTCCCCGACAATGGCCACGTCAGGCCGCTTGCGTGAATCGGGCGGCCGGTTGCCATCGCGATCTTGTTTCAATTTCATGCCTGCTCCTGAATTGGCTGTGCGCGTCTCTACCAGGGGCGCTGCTTCCGATTCACGACAACTCCTCTTCCCAATGCGGCATTCTGCTTCTTTGTACATGACGCAGCCCGGTCCGCTGCGCAGACCGGGCTGCCATGGTGAACATTCTCAATAGTAGAATTTCGCGGCAAATTGGAGAAGCCTGGGGGCCTGTGCGCCCGTGACATAGCCAAAAGTCGAACTTCCCATGACAGTTGAGTAGTTGGTGTTCTGGGGCCCTGGTATTGCAAATTCGAAGTTCGGATGATTGAATGCGTTGAATGTTTCGGCCCTGAGTTCGAGGCGTCTGGACTCGCCCAGCGGGATCTTTTTCAAAAGCGCGAAGTCCACGTTCTTCTCTCCAGGCCCTTCAAGGCTATTGATGCTCACGTCGCCCGTGGATCCGTAAGCCGGATTCTGGAAGGCGCATGTATTGAAGAACGTGCCCGGGATACAGGGTTTCGATGTCGCCTTGACTCCGGGAACAAAATCGGGCCGTTGCGTCGCGGCTTCCGAGTTGGCAAAGTTCGCGTTTCCATCCGTCACCGTGTACCAGGTACCTGATGAAAAAGTCACGATGCCTGACCAGTTCCAGTCAGCGAGCACAGCGTCGATTGCACGAATCCCCGTGGCAAAATGCTGGCCCTTGCCGAAGGGCAAGTCGTACAGATAGCTTGCCACGAAGTGATGGCGCACGTCGAAGTCCAAAGGCCCATACTCCTGATTCGGGTACAGGCTGTTTCGGAAGCCGTCGTTGTTCTGGGAGGTAAGATCGGCGCTGCTGGCGTTTCCAAGCGCTTTGCTGTACGTGTAGTTGACGATATATTCCAGGCCGTGGCCCAACCGTTGCGTCAGCGAGTTTTGCAGACCGTTGTAGTTAGACGATCCAGACGATCTCAGATAGCCGATGTACGCGTCTACGTACGGGAACGGGCGGCGCGGGGCTGTGGGAGCGCCAGGGTCGGCTGTTGGTTGCGCCTGATTGCCGTCGAGATAGATGTAGGAACGGTTGCTCTTTGAGCCGATATACCCAGTTTCGAACATCGTTTTGTCGTTGATCTGATACTGGGTTGTGAGGTGCCATTCCATGACATAGGGCATACGGAGATTTGTTTGCAAGGCGAATAGCGTTGGAGTGTTTGGATTCACCAGTGCGCTTGTGGGAAATCCCTGAGAAAGCTGGCTTATTCCAGGTACCGCGCAGTTTTCGACCGCTGCATACGAGGGCAGGCTGCACGGGGCAGAAAATGTCTGTGTGATGAAGAAAGGAGGATTGAATCCAGGGCTTGGATTGCTGTATGGCCCGGCTTCATCGCCGTTGAAGAAGATTCCGAATGCACTCTGCACGACAAAACGCCTGGTCGCGTTATAGGCCAAACCTACGCGAGGCGAGAAGTCCTTGTAGTCGGCGGATATCAGAGCGTCGGAGGCGTTGTGGTTTACCGGGAGAGTCTGGGCCAGTAGAGGGGTCAGAGTGGCAGGGTTGCTCTTCGGGATATCCAGCTTACCGGTGGTTTCATTGAAGTTGGCTTGAGCGTTGTCCTTTGAAAACACCGGAGAGAAATACTCCCAGCGGATACCCGTATTGAGAGTAAGTTTCGGCAGGACACGCCAATCGTTCTGAAGGAATAGAGCATAGGTGTGACGGGTGTAGTCGATATTGTTGAGGTTGTTGATGTAGCCACCGCTCGGCTGTCCTGTGAGCAGGTCAGCAATGCTGTTTCCGCCTGACCCCGGATTACCTGCATTGTCGGTGTACTGGGCCGTGAAACTGAGGTTGCCGCGAGGGTATGCCGGCTCATAGATCGAAAAGTGCTCCGGGCGTATCTCTCCACCAATCTTCCAGGTAACATTGCCGGAAATAAGAGTAAAAGTGTCGGACCCCATAAACATGGTCTGTCTTTCGATGGCCGGCAGATAGAGAGGGCTTCCCAAGTTGGCTGCATCTGTGAAATCCAACTGCGGCAAACCGCCATTGTTGGTGCCGGTTGCGTAGGGGACACCCGGAAATCCCAGAGTGGCCGCTTCGTCCTCGCCGGAGTTGAACTGATACCTGCTTGTCCTGAGCCGGTTGGCGCCGAAACGGACCTCGTTCACCTTATGAAGGGAGAAGACATGAGCTTCGCTTGCGGCGCCGGCGTAGGCGGTGATTTGTTGAGCACCCGTGAAGAACCCGCCTCCATCCGCCGCTCCGGAGAAGGGTGAACCGATGGTTGAAGGACTGGTAAGCATGCTGAAACGGTAGAACGCTGTATCGTGCGTGGAAATTACCTGGTCTACGCGGACATCTCCCTGGTTCGCGGTCTGCGCGGTGATGGGATCGGAGAGGTAGTTATAGCCATTTCCACTGGCGTTCGCAGTTGGGTAGAGTTGAATAAGCCTGAGACCCAGCGGGTCGATGCTGGAGCTGGGAATGATATTGCTCGGTAATCCATTTACATAGCCAAACGGAACGCCGCAGTATCCGCTCCCTTGCAGTTGGGTTTTGGTGGTATCGAAGATTTCACCTTGATAGGTCGGCTGTCCGTTGCAGTCGTTTACGCCCGTGGGGCTAGCCGGGACGAGTTGGCTCGAAAAGTCGCCGCCCCGTTGCGCCGCGGTTGGAACCTGAGTTGCGGTTGCCGTCGCTTCACTGAGGCGCAAGCCCTGGTAATCGACGAAAAAAAGCAGCTTGTCGCGAATGATCCTTCCGCCGAATGTAGCTCCGTATTGATTCTGGTGGTATGGCGATTTTGCTGTGTCGAAATAGTTCTCCGCATCGACGCTTTGATTGCGCAGAAATTCGTAGGCTGAGCCATGGAACTGATTGCTTCCGCCCCTGGTGGTCGCATTGACAATTGCCCCTGTGGCCCTGCCAAATTCAGCGTCGTAATTACCTGTCTCGATCTTGAACTCCTGCAGCGCGTCTGGCGGAGGCATGACGACGTAGTTCGTTTCGTTCAGAAGATCGGGCAAGTTTGAATTGTTGTCGACACCATCGAGAAGGAAGTTGTTGTCCAGAGAGCGGGAGCCGCTAGCGCTGAAGCCATATCCGCTTGAGTCACGGGCGCCTGGTTCGCTGGTTGTCACGCCAACGGTAAGCTGGGCAAGTTGCACGGCATTGCGGCCGTTCAGCGGAAAACCCACCATGGACTCGCTGTTGATGACCTGGCCCGTCTCAGAGGAATCCGTTTCAAGCAGTGGAGCTGCGTCAGTGACCTCTATGGTTTCGCTGGTCGCACCTAGTTGGAGCATCGTGTCGACCCGTTGACGTTGCTGTACATCCAATGTGATCGGACCGGCAACTGTTTGCTTGAAACCGCTCGCTGAAACAGTGACCGTGTATGTGCCAATGCGAACAGGGCTGATGATCCACTCTCCGGAATCATCGCTCTGGGCGCGATAGCTGTAATTGGTCGCGGTGTTCATGACCGTGACAGCGGCGTTCGGGACTATAGCTCCGGTCGTGTCGACGACCCGGCCCTCTAGCGTGGCAGTATCGCGCTGGGCAAATACTGGGCTGGATGCGGCAACTGCGACTGCCATGCAAAACAACCTCAGTTTTAGCGAGTTGAATGACATTTCGTGGTCTCCTCAACGGTGAATTCCAGTCGTTTAACACCGCCCTGCAAGGGTGTAGTTCGCTTCCCGCCTGGAATCGATGGGCTAAAGTATTCGCGGAACTTGCGGGTCCTTCACACGATTACGAAGACTTCGCTTTCTGCCATACACTAGACCATTTGATGTTTTGAATTATTACGATATTTCATCAACAATTGTCAATAGTGAAAATTAAAAAATCTAAATCGCCCATAAATGAAAGGGTATTAAATGAAAACCTAGTCTTTAAATCGCCTTCGGCGACCCGCGGATAGCGAATTCAGACGGCCCAATTCTGCACAAGTGCGAGGGTGGCTGCCTATTTGTAATTTATAGTTAAATTAACTACTTATTCCAGCAAAGTTAATCGATTCCGGACGTTTCAGCAATCTCTTTGCGACCTGACTATTGACGGCTGCGCATAGAGTCTATATAGTTTCATTTTATTTCGATTATTCCTTTTTTGTCGGGAGAGATTTACTAAAACGGAAGGTCGAGATTGAGAAGGGACGCCGAAATGTCACAGGATTCGCACACACCCGCCATAGAAGCCCCGCACAATGACACTTCCTACACAAGGCAGGAGATCTTCGCTCAGCCAAAGCTCTGGCCAGCTACGGCACGAACCATAGTGGGCGAAATCACGCGTCTGGGGCTGGCCGGCCGACTGGCGAATGCGCGCGTTGTGCTGACCGGCGCGGGAACATCAGCTTACGCGGCCGAAGCCATTGCCGCTGCGTGGCCCCAGGCCGGAGCGGTACCCACGACCGATCTGCTGGTGGATGCGAAGCGCTCGCTCGCCCAGGCGGATGTTCTAATTTCGTTGGCTCGCTCGGGTGACAGCCCGGAAAGCGCTGCGGTGGTGCAGGTGGCACGATCGCTACGGCCCGACCTCTTCCAACTGGCAATTGTGTGCAACGCGAACGGAGAGCTGGCGCAAAGCGATGTTGACCACGTGCTGAGACTGGACCCCCGCACGGACGACCACAGCCTGGTGATGACCGCCTCCTTCTCGAACCTCGTGATTGCCGGACTGACGATGCCACAGCCGGACAAGATGCTGAAGGACATGGATGCGCTGAGCAGCCGTGCAGAATCTTTGCTGACCGATCTTTCCGAGGCCACCCTACGCGCCGCGCACCGTGTCGTCGATCGGATGGTCGTTCTGTCCTCTTCTCCTTTGGCGGGCTGGCGCCATGAGGCTGCGCTGAAGATTCTGGAGATGACCGCGGGACGCTTTCCGGTACTGGCCGAAAGCTACCTCGGGCTCCGTCACGGGCCAATGGCCTTTGTCAAGCCGGGCACGCTCGTCCTGTGCCTGCTGTCGAACGATCCGTTGCGCCGAGCCTACGAACTGGACCTGGTCGGGGAGTTGCGCGAAAAGCGGATCGGGTACCTGGCAGGCATTGCGGAGATCGAAGAGGCGGAACGGTACTTCGATCAAGTGATTCCCGCGGTTGCACCGCGCATGGACGACGCGCTGCGCACTCCATTCGAGATTGTCGCGGCGCAGTTGCTGGGATACAACATGAGCCTGCTCGCGGGCTTGAATCCTGACAATCCCAGCCCGAATGGAATCATCCACCGGGTGGTGCAGGGCGTGAGGATCCATCGGCTTGATGAACAGCAGTTGGCGACTCTGGACACACGGGCGTAGGATCCCAGCAAGAACAAGAAGCAGACCAAGAAGGTCAAGCAGTATGGGCGGTGGAGATTCTGCCGCGCGATAGACGGTAACCAAACGAGGCTCCGTGATGGCTCTCGCAGAAACATCGCCGACCGCACAAGTCCGCCTTCATCGCACGCTGGGCCTGTGGAACCTGATCATCATCGGCATGGTGATCATCCAGCCGACGGCGCCGATGGGCATCTACGGCGTGATCAGCAACAAGGCCCATGGCCACGTGGTCACCACCATTCTCATCGCCATGGTGGCCATGCTGTTTACGGCCATCAGCTATGGGCGCATGGCGCGCGTCTATCCCAGCGCCGGGTCGGCCTACACCTACGTGGGCCAGGAGATGCACTCCGCGCTGGGCTACGTGGTGGGCTGGGGCATGGTGATGGATTACCTGATCAACCCGCTCATCTGCACGGCGTTTTGCGCCAAGCCGCGATGAATATCTTCCCGGCACTCTCCTTCTACGTTTGGATTCTCTTCTTCGCGGCTTTCTTTACCTGGACCAATCTGCGCGGCATCAAGACCTCGGCGCGCATGAATGAGGCGCTGTGCGCGGGGATGGTGGTGGTGGTTGTGCTCTTTCTCGCCGCAGTGGTCCGCGCGGTGTGGGGCGTACATCACGATCCTGGCTTCTTTACGCATCCGTTCTACGAGCCGGGCAACTTTCAACCATCGAGCATCTTTGCCGGCACTTCGGTTGCGGTGCTCACCTACATCGGCTTCGACGCGATCTCCACTTTCTCTGAGGAGGTGAAGAATCCGCGGCGCAACATCATGCTGGCCACGGTGCTGGTCTGTCTCGATCACCGGAGTGCTCTCGGGGCTGGAAGTCTACGCGGCGCAACTGATCTGGGGATCGAAGCCGTTTGCAAGCGACGATGTCGAATCGGCCTTTGCGATTGTCTCGCGGCAAGGCGGGCGGCGTGATTCTCTTTCAGATTGTCAACTTCACGTTGCTGATGGCCAACATGGGTTCGGGCATGGGTTCGCAGCTTGCCGCGGGCCGACTGCTCTACGGAATGGGGCGCGGCAACGCGCTGCCGCAAGTCGTTCTTTGGCGCCATCGAGCCGAAGCACCGCATTCCGCGCAACAACATTATTGCTGTGGGAGCGTTTGCGTTTGTCGGCGTCGGCGCTGCTTGCAGTTCTTTTCCGATCGGCTGGGCGGAGGCGCATACGAGATCGGCGCAGAGTGCCTGAACTTTGGCGCATTTGTCGCGTTCATGGGCGTGAATGCGGCGGCGTTCGTGCATCACCTGCGGAGCGAGAAGCGCAGCAGCGTGGGCGGGTACGTTGTGCCGGCGCTGGGCTTTCTGATCTGCGGGTTCATCTGGGTGCATCTGAGCAATCCCGCGCTGGTGCTGGGTGCAGTGTGGATGATGGCCGGCATCGCCTACGGGGCGGTGCGCACGCGCGGCTTTCGCTCCGAGCTTGTCACGTTCGAGGTGCCGGCTGAAGCGGAGTGAATTCCTCAGGGGCCTCGGGTTACGCCAACATGAGGCCGCATCCGAGCGAGCGGAGCCGGGCCTGAATATCTTCGGGAAGCTTTGAGTCGCTGATCACCGTATCGATCTCGGTGAAGGGCGCGATGCGAGCCATGCTGCGGCGGGAGAACTTGCTCGAGTCGGCGACCAGGATGATCTCGCGCGAGATGCTAAGCATGGCACGATTGACCATGGTCTCTTCGAGATTGCCGCCGCTTACGCCGAAGTCGATGTCGCAGCCGGCGCCGCTCAGGAACATCTTGTCGGCGGCGAACTCGACCAGCATCTCTTCAGTGAATCGACCGCTGATGGAGGCCGACTCGCGGCGGACAGTGCCGCCGACGATGAACAGTTGCACCCCGGGCGCGTCGAGCAGTTCGGCAGCGATGTTGACCCCGTTGGTGATGATATGCAGCCCCTGTTTCCTCTTGATCTGACGGGCGATTTCAAGCGTGGTCGTCCCCGAGTCCAGGATGATCGTCTCGCCATCGTTAATCAGCTTGGCTGCCATGGCGCCAATGCGTCGCTTCTCATCGGAATTCGCATTCAGACGCTCGTGGACTGGCGATTCGTGCAGAATGGTGTCTGGGAGCACCGCGCCTCCATGCGAGCGCAGTACCATACCCCGCTGATGCAGTTCATTCAGGTCGTTCCGGATGGTAACGGCTGACGTACTAAAACGGCGGGCCAGGTTATTGACTTTCACACGGCCCGCTGTGCGCACGATCTGCAAAATCTGCGTCCGCCGCTCCTCCGCCATCATCCCGTCTAACGGTGCTTCGGCAGCGGAGGCCCCCCCCTCGTGGTGAATTGTCCCCTGGCCTTCGTTCAAATTCGAGTTGTCCGTTTCCATTCTCGACCTCACAATCCCCACTATTGCACAATAAAGCCCGGAACGAACGCAGTAATGAAAGAAAAAGAAAGCAAGTGGAATCCCAGAGCGACCAAGCAGAACGCCCCGCCGGGCCAGGTCCCATTACCAAAGCACTGCGCTATGGCCATCGGGAAAGGAATGGTCCCTTCTGGCTGATCAATCCATATAGCGGTCAGCGTTCAATGACCATCCCAGCCGCTCCTACCACGGCCGGACCGCATCTCTCTCTAAAAAAGCAGGTTTGCGCTCCGGGCGACACGACCGAAGACGTGTCAATTGAGCGATCTGAGCAGTGAGCTGACCCACAGCCTCACTGAGGCGAGTCCGACGGCTGCGGTACAATCGAGCTATGGTTGAGACATTATATCGAACTGAACTGCCTGTGAAGGGAGTGTCGGAGTGCTACGTTCTTGTTCTGACTTCCCGTGCTGCAAGTGGACGCAAGGTTTACCTTTTCATGGAGGAGCATGGGCAGTGGGACGAGGGCTCGGAGTGCTTGCACTTCACGGTCTCTTCAATGAACCCCGAAGAAGGGATGCCATACGAAGATGCGCACGCGCTGTACAGCGCCGCGAAACAGCGTTTGGCGAAGCTCGGCTTTATCTATTCCTCCGTAGCGGATTATCGTCGCAAGGCGGCACGCGAATATCGACTGCTTGAGACAGAATCGGTGAGTGCCTGACCATTTGTGAAGCATTCCGGGCGGCCGCCCTTCCCCAGTCCAAGTGAGCCGTCATCTCAATTTTCGTGCATTCCGGCCCGTTCCTCAAGGTTTCATCTCCTGGTGACTGTGCGCTCGATTTTCGCTCGCAACGACACTTGCGCGGACGTTAGAGCATTTCTCTCATAGATATACTCCATAGCCGGCGAACCTGAACCAAGCTTGAGCGTTATCTGGAGTGATCTGAGGTAGCAGGTCTGTGATGGCCTGTTCGAGGACCTCGCTGGTCCTTGCTTTGGCTGATCGGAGGAGTTGTTTGAGCTTTGACCAGGCCTTTTCTATCGGGTTCAGGTCTGGCGAATAGGGCGGCAGGTAGAGCAGTTCCGCTCCAGCCGCCTCGATGCGTGCACGCACGCCGTCGACCTTGTGCGAACTCAAGTTATCCATCACCACCACATCGCCGGAGCGTAGTTGCGGACACAGAACATGTTCCAGATAGGCCAGGAAGATTTCTGTATCGGTAGCCTCTTCGATGGTCATGGTTGCGATCATGCCCCGGGTGCTCATCGCGCCCAGGATGGTCATAATTTTCCAATGGCTGCCAGGCGTCGCCTCATGGATGCGCCGTCCTCCCAGACAACGGGCATAGAGCCGCGTCATTGAAGTGGTGACGCCGCTCTCATCAAGGAAGATCAGATTGTCTAGCGGGGTCGAATGGATTTTCTCAAGGAACTCTGCCCGCCGCTTTTGATTGGCTTGCGTGTCTCGCTCGGCCGCGTGGAGTGACTTTTTTTCAAACGCGCACCCAACCGCTTCAGCACACGCCACAAATGCTGACTGCTCATGCCAATACCGAGCGACTTCTGCAGCCCTTTCTGCAAATCCGCCAGCGTGCAATCCGGTTGTTCGCGCAACTGGCGCAACAACTCGGCTTCAACTTCTGGCGTCACCCGACTCGCCATTCCATGGCGGCTCTGCGCCACCCGCTCCATTTGTTGGCTGCGCAATCGCTGCCTCGATATCTTCTTGGCCCAGTCATAGCTGACAGAAAACAGTTCCGCCAACTCGCGCAACGATCCCTGCCCGCGATCGTAGGCCGTCAACAGCTTGCAACGAAGATCATCCGAATAGGCCTTCGCCATCTCTCATGCCGCGAAGTCCAGAGCTAACTACAGTGTACACCTAATGGAGAAATGCTCTAATAACAGGCTCTAGATCGATTCGATGGCGCTGATCTTTCGTGAGACTTCAAATGTGAGCGCCTCCATTTCGGTATAGAAAACTCTGCGTTCGCGCGCGGGCAGTTCTTCGAGCAACTCGGCGAAGGGCGTCGCATGGCAGAACGGAAATGCCGAGAACCCGACGGCGTCGGCCATGCGGCAGCTTACGTTGACGAGGTCCGCCATGCTCCAGGTCCCGGTTGCCTGACGCGGAGCGTGGTGCTTGGCCACGATGGATTCAAGGTCCTCGGGCAATCCCCAATCAGCAACGAGTTTTTTCCCGATCTCGCAATGGTCTTTTCCAAAGCACTCCCGCTCATGCTCAAGGATGCTGGCGGAAGTGCCGTTGTAGGTTCCGAGCAGGTCGATGTATTCTTTGGGCCGAACAACCGCCAGCGCGATGCGGCCGATGTCGTGCATCACGCCGCAGGTAAATGCCGTATCGCGATCCATGAATCCGGCCAAAGCGAGTTGTTCGGCAATGGCTGCGGAGGCAAGATTATGCCGCCACATGGCGCGCATGCAGGGATGAGCGAGCGACTTGCTGATGTAGCCCCTGATCGCAACCGTGAGGCACAGGCCCTGCAGGTGATTGGCCCCCATCACCGCAATCGCCTGCAGAATGCTGCTGATCGGAAAGCGGGGCGCGTATGCGAGCGAATTCACAATTGTAAGGACTTCGCCGGCCAACGCAGGATCAGACGAGATGAGTTCGCTGAGCTTGTGCAGCTGCATGTTCTCGCTGCCGGCCAACTGCAGCACGCGAAGCGCAACCTGGGGAAAAGCCGGTAAACGGAGGTGCTCCCACGGTATCTGGCAGGTTTCATTCATTTGCTGTTCGATCATCGCCGCCGCATTCCCCCGGTTCCCACACCGATAGGAGGCACCTGCCCATGCCGGTGTCTCTGCGGGCCAGACCCGGATATCCCACAGGGTGTATGTCGGCAGAGATGCGGCTTTTCGATAGACAGATTTCGGGAAGGGCCACCAGCAGAAGCGAGAGGGCCATGAGCAGGAAGAAGAATCGCGGCGCGTTGAAATCGATTCAGCGGTTACGCAAAGTTCATTGCCAGCGCATCTTCTACGATGGCCAGACGCGTGAGGGTGAGGACGGTGATGTCGTCATCCTGGCCGAAATTGACGGCGGCCTGGGTGGCCTGTGCGGCGCTGGGATGAGTGGAGAAAAGTCTTTCGAGGCGCGCGAAGCTGTAGAGTTCGCCGGCCTGATTGCGCGCTTCGAGCAGCCCGTCGGTATAGAGAGAGAAATGGTCGCCAATCTCGACGCTGAAAGAAGACTCCTCATACTCGACCATGGGTGAGATGCCGAGCGGAAGGGCGCCCGGAAGGTCCAGCTCCCGTTTGTTGAGAAAGGGCGGGGGATGACCCGCGCTGGCGACGGCACATTCGCAAAGGGAGTCGATGCGGAGAACCACGCAGGTGGCGAAGCCTCCCTGCAGGCGGCCGCAGAGCCGGCGGTTGAGCAAGGTCAGTAGCCGGGCGGGGGAAGGATAGTCGTCAGCAAGTGCACGCACGGCACCCACGATGAGCGATACCGCCATGGCTGCCATGAGCCCCTTGCCGCTGACATCGCCCAGGACCACTAACGTGGACCCGCCTTCGAGCGGAATGATCTGAAAGAAATCGCCGCCCACTTCCTGAGCCGGACGATAGGCGCTGGTCAACGTGAAGCCGGGGATGACCGGCAAAGACGAGGGGACGAGCACCCGCTGCAGCTCGCGCGCGCTTTGGTACTCCTGTTCCAGAGCCACCGTACGCCGACGATGTTCAATGGAGTAGCGGATGACCGCATAGAGAATGGAGAAGAACAGCAACGTCCGCAGCAGCAGAATGGAATTGATCGGGTTATCGCCAAAATGGAATAGAGGCGCACCGATTTTGTCGCCAAGGGTCCAATGGGTGTACCGCACGCCCTGCACAGCGATGTTCTGCACGAAATAGAACATGCCGTTGCTGAACGCGAAAGCGGCTACGACCCATCGGGCGGAATCGAGCGCCTTGCCGCGGAGGAAGGCATAGCCGACCAGCAACAAGGGCAGAGCCTCGAAAAAGATGACCAGCGGAGTCAGCGCAGCGTCCACGATCTGCACATTGATTTCATTGAGGACGGATGGGTAAAGGAAGACGAGAATCCCGTCGAGGGTGCTTGCCGTCACACTGATGAGAGCGGCTTTGCGGACCAGCACGACGATTCTACGGTTGTCCTGAAGTTGAAGGAGCCATAGCAACAGGAACCACAGGGACATCTCACGAGCCGATATTTCTATCTGGCTGAGACAGGTGATGACGGCAACCGAAACATGGAGGCGAAGACCACTCAGAAACAGTTCCGAGACCAGGCATGAGGTATACATGGTCATCCAGAACAGAACCCACTCTTTGCGATCCCGGGTCCATGTAAGGAGGCTGAACAGGGCCACAAGCGCGTAGAGAAAGGTGAGAGCGAAGCGGAACTGCTGGCGGCGAAGCCATTCAAATTCCAGATTTCCTCTGGCGGCTGCGATGGCGTCAGGGCTGCCGATGCTCGGCGCAGATTCAAACCCGCCGGCGGTGCCGTCGTCTGTCGAATAGAGGGGCGCCTTCCACACGCGTACGGCAAGTACCCCGCTCCGGGCCTGGCCGAGACCGAAAGTCTGCGAGGGGACCGATGCGTATGCAACCCAGTGGGGAGGCATGTGGCCGGAATGCCCGATCGGGACACCATTCCAGTAAACCTCATACACATCATCGATCGCCGGGATGAGCAACGCTACGTCCGGAGAGACTCCGGGAGCCGTTGAGAGAGTCATGTGGCGGCGGTACCAGGCGTATCCGGTGTAGCTGGCGTGGCCCTGCAACCCCCATGGCTTGTCTGCCTTGATTTGTGACCAGAAAAAGTCGTCAAACGAGGGCGATGCCCAGGCCGGGTCATCGCCAACGTGAAACTGCCAGGGACCGTCCAGCGGCGCGGTTCCCTTCCCCAAGCCGTCTACAACGAGAAGCGAGGACGGCTGAGCCGCCCCGGGTAACCTCTGCTCTGCTTGTGGTCCTGCTTGTGACGCAGTTGTGCTCAGCGCAAAAAATGCAGCCAAAACGAGATAGGCAATGCGCGAACTGCGGGGAAGCATGCTTAAGCATACCTTGGAAATCATATTGGAAGTAAAGGGGAATCTGTATTTTGCACTGCCCCGGGAGCACCCTTCGGTGCTCAAGCGGTAGCATGGGAGTTTGGAGAGCAGGATGACGAAAGTTCTCGATGGCGTGGCCATTGCGGCAGCGATCAAGCAGGAAGTGGCGGAGGAAGTCCGGAAGCTGGCGGCGCAGGGGATTCGGCCGGGACTGGCGGCGGTGCTGGTGGGCAACATGGCGGCGTCGGAGATTTATGTGCGCAGCAAGGTGCAGACCTGCGCCGACCTGGGCCTTTACAGCGAGCTGATTACGCCGCCGGATACGGTGACCACAGAAGAGATGCTGGACCTGGTGAATGCGCTGAATACGCGCGACGAAATCGACGGCATTCTGATTCAGTTGCCGCTGCCCAAGCAGGTGGATGCGAAGGCGCTGCTCGATGCCGTTTCGCCGGCCAAGGATGTGGACGGCTTTCATCCCGTGAATGCAGGCCGTTTGCAGGCTGGACGGCCGGCTCTGGCGCCGTGCACGCCCGCCGGCGTTATTGAAATCCTGAAGCGCAGCGGGATTCCCATCGCCGGCCAGCACGCGGTGGTGGTGGGGCGCAGCGATATTGTGGGCAAGCCAGTCGGCGATGCTGCTGCTGCACGAGAATGCCACGGTCACCATCTGCCACTCGAAGACGCGCGATCTCGGAGCCGTTACGCGGCAGGCGGACATTCTGGTGGCGGCGATTGGGCGACCCGGATTCATTACCCCGGAGATGGTGAAGCCGGGCGCGACCATCATCGATGTGGGCATCAACCGGATCACCGACGCGGATGAGTTTGAGCGGTATTTTCCTGGGAGACGCCAAGCGCGAGGCCGCATTTGCCAAGCGCGGCTCGACGATTGTGGGCGATGTGCATCCCAAGGCGTTTGCGATTGGCGGAGCGTATACGCCGGTGCCCGGCGGCGTGGGACCGCTGACGATTGCCATGCTGATGGCCAACACGGTGCGCGCCGCCAAAATGCGGCGAGGGCTTTAAGCGATGCTGCGCGTCGGCCTTACCGGCGGGCTGGGCAGCGGCAAGAGCACCGTCGCGGGCATACTGCGCGAACTGGGCGCGGAGGTGATCGAGGCCGACGAGCTGGGCCGCGCGCTGATGGAGCCGGGCCAGCCGGTCTATGCGGAGATTGTGAGGACATTTGGGCCGGAGGTTGTCGGTGCGCGACGGTCGCCTGAACCGGGCGCGGCTGGCTGAGCTGGCGTTTCGCGGCGGTCGGCTCGCAGGAGTTGAACGCGATTGTGCATCCGGCGGTGATTGCGGCGCAGCGGCGCTGGATGAACGAGGTTTTCAGGCGCGATCCGGCGGCCGTGGCGGTGGTGGAGTCGGCGCTGATCTTTGAGGTGGAGCGCGATGCCCGCGCCCGCGGCGAGACGAGAAAGCGTACTGGCCGACTGGCGCCGTCGCATCGATCGCGTCGCTGTGGTGACCGCGCCCGACGAAGTGAAGATCGCGCGCTATGTGGCGCAGGCTGGGCCTCACGGGGGCTGAACGCGAGGCAGCCGAAGCCGATGCGCGTTCCCGCCTAGCACACCAGATTCCCGATGACCGGAAAGCGGCGCGAGCCGATTATCGTGCTGGAAAACACGGGGAATCTCGACACTCTTCGCTCCCAGGTGGAGGAACTGTGGCAGCGGCTCAAGCGCGGAGAGCAACAAAGTTCCTAAAGACGAGTCATTAAAATAAGAAATGACGGTCACCGCGCTTTGTCCCCCTTGTGAACCGTTTGGCGCCGCCAGCCGTATCTGTAAGAGAAAGGTGTTTGGTCTGCGAGCTATGAAACTGCGTCGTCTTTTTCTTGTTGTCCTGCTGGTGGGTGGATTCTGGTATCTCACGTCGCATCTTCCTTCGAAGCTGAGTGATGTTTCTCTCAGTCATTTTTCGCTGGTCGGAGCGGAGGGCTCCAGGTCTCCGCTGGAGTTGACCGAGGCCCAGGCCGCGCCCGCCTACGACGCCGGCGAAGCAGAACAATATTGCCGTTTACAAGCGGGTGCTGCCGTCGGTGGTGAACATCACTTCAAGGCAGGTGGTCTTCAACTTCTTTTACGGCGCAGTGCCGCAGGAGGGGCAGGGTTCGGGATTCATTCTCGACAAGGCCGGCCACGTGCTGACCAACTACCACGTGGTCGAGGGCGCCAATCGCGGCATCGAGGTGATGCTGAGCAACAAGAACCACATACGCGGCCAAGGTGGTCGGCACCGACAAGGTGCACGACCTGGCGCTGCTGCAGATCAATGCGCCCAACCTGCAGCCGGTGACGCTGGCCAATTCCTGCCAACTGGCCGTGGGGCAGAAGGTGTACGCGATCGGCAATCCCGTTTGGGCTGAACGGAACCATGACGCGCGGCATCATCAGCTCGATTCGCTCCATTCGCAGCGCAGATGGCGCGCCGATCGAGGACGCGATTCAGACCGATGCGGCCATCAATCCCGGCAACTCCGGCGGCCCGCTGCTCAATTCGCGCGGCGAGGTGATCGGCATCAACACCATGATTCTGCCTCGAACGGCGCCGATCAGAGCTGCGGGCATCGGATTTGCGATTCCGATCAACACGGCCAAGGCGGTTCTGGGCGATCTGACCCGCTATGGACGCGTCAAGCGGCCGTCGCTGGGCATCGTTTCCTACGCGATCGGGCCGGACCTGGCCGAGCAGATGGGCCTTGCCGCCGATTACGGCGTGCTGATTCAGAAGGTGGTTCCGGGCGGCGCGGCGGAACGGGCCGGCCTGCATGGCGGAAATGAGCAGGCCTATGTGGGGAACACGCCCATCATGCTGGGCGGCGACCTGATTGTCGGAATCGACGGCCAGCAGGTCACCGATCCGCAGGACATCAGCTCCATCATGGACAAGCACCAGGCCGGCGATACGATCAGCGTGACCATTCTGCGCGGCCGCAGACAGATGACATTGAAGCTGAATTTGGGCGAAGCGCAGGATGTGAACGCTTGAGGCGCAAGCGGCTTTTATTGAATTTGCGCATGTAAAAATGGATTCAAGTTTAATATTTTCATATCTATACGGTCAACAATGCTTGTTTACTATTTCGCCAACATGCATGGTTACTACCGGGTAGGGGGTAGGGGGTACAGGCGGAATTTCGGGTTGAGGATGCCGGGATGATTGTGAATGAGGATGGGCCGCTCCCGAGGGTGCGGCCCATCTGTTTTGCGCTCGTGTGGCATCCCCGAAGTTCGTGACATAAGTCGCAAAGAGCAACCGCAGATCCTTCGACTTCGTTTGGCCGAAAAACCGGCCAAACTACGCTCAGGATGACAGATCAATTCTGATGCGAACTTTAGAAACAGGACATTAGAGCTGGTTGCATCAATGCCGCTCAGTCCCCGGCAAATGCACTCCTCAGGGGCTAAAGCCCGCGATTCCTGAGACTTCCACGGCACGGATAAATCCGTGCCCTTTCAAAACACGAATGATGCAATCAGTTCTAGTGTGGTGAGTCTGAAGTTCATCGGAGAACAACCGCAGATTCTTCGACTCACCACCCCCGAACTGAAAGACGTTCGTGGCCCCGTTCGCTCAGAATGACAGCCAGTTTTGTGTTGCTTATTTCAGACTCAGGACACTAGAAGCTGTCTCATAAATGGTCTAGCACCGCGAAAGGCGTCCCTCAGGGGCTAAAGCCCAGCGATTTACGCGACGTTTGCGGCACGACTAAGGTCGTGCCCTTTTACAAAGCCATTTATGAGATGGGCTCTAGGGCTTCCACGGCACGGATAAATCCGTGCCCTTTCAAAGCACGAATTAAGCAAGCAGTTCTAGAATTTGACGCCCAGGGTGCTGAGAAATGCCTTCACATCGGGCCATGCGGCCTTCAGGTCGGTGACGGTCTGAAGATCCAGAGGGATATTCAGGGGGTTGGCGGCGGCGCCGGCAAGCTCTGCCATGGGTTTTTCCACTGCGCCGATGAGGGTAGCGAGCGCCGCTACGACGGCGGGCGCTGCGGTAAGAGCCTTATTGGCTCCGGTGAGCCACTTCAAGGCGTCCTCGGCTCCGATTTCAACGCCCTTCTCGATATTTACCAGGATGTTGGCCATTCGCGATGGGTCCTTTTCCGGTCGGTGGCCGGCCTCGTTATGCGCCGGCCTTTGACCTATGTTCCGGGTGGCTCTCAGAATCTGCGCGCCATGGTTTCGGCGGGCGAGGAAGCGGAGAGCCGCCCTGGCACAGACGACGGCCCCGCGCCCCGGCACCCTCCGTTGTTTGGGAGGGCGAACTCATTCGCCGGGCGCGGCATTTCCGTTCGGTTGTCTGCTATTTCTTAAGGTTAAGGAATCGCGAGATATAAAACGCAAATTCGGCGCAGGCATCTACGCCCTCTGCAATCAGTCATTTAGACTGGAATCTCGTCGCGACAGGGGTTGACACGTGACCGGCTATTCGACTGCCCAAGGAAATCGGCGGTGCTATTTCCTAATTTCCGCCGTGATGACGATGCCGATAGATGGGACCCGACCGCCAATCCTTTGAATTGAAGAGGCGCCTTGAACTGCACTTGAAACAGGTCTGGTGCGCGTCGAAACCATTGACACGCTCCTCCTTGTTGGCGCGCGGCCAGGTCCACTGATGCCGTGGACATCTAAGGAACGACAGGAGCCAATTCAAACCCTCCACCATCTGGACGGATTCGGCCTCCCCGAATCGAGGGCGGACGCGACGGACGGCGCCGCTGATGCCGCTGTATGACGGAAATGGATGCGTTGTTGCCATAATGAAACCCCTTGGGAAAGATACAGGCCCGATCGCCTTCCAATTGAAACTTCGCTGCCCAACGCCTTCAACAGAATGATCGAGCCTTTGGTGCGAATCACGCTGAGGGGATGGGGAGACGGATTTAGTGACATGAGGCGGGAGAACTAAACAACAACCCAGGGGCCCGGAGACGTCTGCCGTCCCATGTCGAAGGTAGAATGGCAGGAAACTCGGTGGCCGTAAGTGATTTAAATCACACCCCAGTCATTCGCTTGACATAACGCCTGCCGCGAAGCTCATAGGCGCCGCCGGCAACACGGGCGATGGCTTCGGTATAGGCGATGTGCTCTTCGGCCAGGATGCGGTCAGCGAGGGAATGGGCGTCGTCGGATGCAAGCACGGGAATGGCACGCTGCAGGACGATCGCGCCATGGTCAAGGTGCTCATCGACAAAGTGGACGGTGCAACCGGCTACCTGGACGCCGTAGTCAAAGGCCTGCTGTTGCGCATCGAGGCCCGGAAAGGCGGGCAGCAGGGAGGGATGAATATTGAGGATGCGGTCGGGGAAAGCGGCGATGAACTGGGACGAGAGCAGGCGCATGTAGCCGGCGAGGCAGACCAGATCGACGTTGTGCCGGCGCAGACAGGCGATGACGTCGGCGTCGTGCTCGGCGCGGGGGCGCCCCTTGGAAGTGAAGAGCGCGGCAGGTAGGCCGAGTTCGCGAGCCGCGGCTAGGCCGGGGGCGTCAGCAACATTGGAGATCACGATGGCGATTTCGACGCCGGGAAGACGGCCTTCGTGGATGGAGCGGGCGATGGCGAGGAAGTTGGATCCGCGGCCGGAAAGCAGAATGCCGAGGCGTCGGGGTCCTTGCCGGACGGGCGGGCGGCCTTCGGTCCTTTGATCCGAGGATTCTGAGCGGTGGAGGCTTTGATCGTGGTGTTCCAGAAGCTTATACCTCCAGGGCCGATGCACGGAGCCCGCGAAGTTGGAGGTAGTGAGTCAGTTTGAATCCACAGTGGTAGTTGATGTGGATTTGCGCTCGGCAATCTTCTGCCGCAGGAATTGGAAAGTGATCCAAGCCACATAGCTGTCGCATACGAGCATCGCAATGCCTTTTAGGTTGAGATGTCTGTGAGAGATTCCCGCATAGATAATGACAATCGTCCAACTCCCGAAAAAGAATAGCGCAAATGAAAGCCCGACAATCCCCAAGATGCGAGTCATGTTGCTTGAAGCTGAGTTTACGCTGTCTCCCTCGTCTGGTCGAGGACTGAATTCGGCAGCTGCAGCGCCACTAAGTGTTCTTCCTTCGTCCGCATTCGCGGACACGGTCGCTCCGTTGAAAATCACCTTCAGAAAATCGGTCGCCCCTCCGGGGCTGCTGAATTCTTCCCGCTTCTTTCCCAGGGCTGCGCTTGCCCTGGGCTATTTTCGACGGCTCCCTCCGGGAGCGATTGGACGCACGGCCCGATTAGATTTTCATCCTCTTCCGCAGACCCCAGTCCATGACTCTCAGGACGATAATGCCTAGAAAAGGGCTCATGTGTACTGCACCCGGCGCTCGCCTTTGACGACGCGCCCGATGACGTAGAACTTTTCTTCGGCGCGGTCGAGCAGGGTTTTGGCGCGCGTGAATTTGGCGGCTGGAATGGCGGCGATGAGCCCTATGCCCATGTTGAAGGTGCGCATCATCTCTTCCTGCGAGACCTGGCCGAGGTCGCGCAGATGCTCGAAGATGGGCAGCACCGGCCAGGAACCGAGCTCGATCTGGGCGCCGGTATTTTTGGGCAGGATACGGGGCAGATTCTCCGTGATGCCGCCGCCCGTGATGTGGGCCATGCCGGTGGTCATTCCTGCGGTAACCAGCTTTTGAATCACGTGGAGATAGCTGCGATGCGTCTTCATCAGAGCGGCACCGGCTTTCTCTTTGATGGCGGTGACATATTGGGTGGGCTTGTAGCCGGCCTTCTCAAACATGAGTTTGCGGGCGAGCGAGTATCCGTTGGTGTGCAGGCCGGTGGAAGGCATGCCGATGAGCACGTCGCCGGGCTTGATGCCCTCGCCTGTGACCATTTTGTCGCGGTCAACCGCTCCTACGATGAAGCCGGCGAGATCGTATTCACCCTCGACGTAAAAGCCGGGCATCTGGGCGGTTTCGCCGCCGATGAGGACGCAGCCATTGGCTTTGCAGGCGTCGGCGAGGCCGGTGACGACGCTCTCAGTCACTTCAGGGTCCAGCTTGCTGCTGGCAAGGTAGTCGAGGAAGAACAAGGGCGTAGCGCCCTGCACGGCGATGTCGTTGACGCAGTGATTGACCAGGTCAACGCCCACGCTCTGGTGCAGTCCCAGCTCGAAGGCAATTTTGAGCTTGGTACCTACGCCGTCGGCCGAGCTGACGAGGATGGGGGTTTTCCAGCGCTGCAGATCGAGCCGGAAGAGCGCTCCAAAGCCGCCGATGCCGCCCAGGACGTTGCGGTTAAAGGTCTTTTGAGCCAGGTATTTGATGCGGTCCTTGGCGCGATCTCCACTGCTGATGTCGACCCCGGCATCGGCGTAGGTTACGGATTTGGATTTGGATTTGGGTTCGTCAGGCATTTTGGATTTGGGTTCGTCAGGCACTGTACGGGCTTTCTGCGGATGAAGTCGCGGACGGCATTGCTGGCCGGAAAGGTCGATTCTAGCAGGATTTGAAGGGGCTGGCGGTGAGGTGGGGGACAGGGAATGTGTTCAAAACCTGAGGATATTTTTGGGGCGATGGATCGGCGGCTTGACATAGAGAGAGACTCGAGGCTGGTCGAAAGACTATAGAAAATGGGCTCGCTCCTGCGGAGTTGGAATGGGGCAGGTATCGAAGCGGCCCCAGATGCGATAGCGCCAGTGGGCGATGATGCGGTAGCCGAGATCGCGTAGCGGACGGGGAATCCACTGGAACACCTTGGCGATGGCCGGCCAGGGGCTGGGCAGAGCAGCCAGCAGCGCGGCGGCGGCGTCGGAGCGGACAAGGACCTGCTCCGATGAGAGGCCTGGGGCGCGTATGACGAGGATGGTGGTGGGACTGAGTTCGGAAACTTGTGCGCTGTACCGGCCCATGATCTCCATTACTTTCGGTGAATCGGAAGGCGCAAAACGCAGGCGGTCGTGATGGTCGCGGCGAAGGAACCAGCGCACGGTACGATTACAAAAGCCGCATTGGCCGTCGTAGATGACCAGGAGACGGTCGCCGAGTTCCGGGAAGCTTTCCATTGAGAACGGGATGCCTGCGTGGAGTAACGGGATTCAATTGGGAGGATGCACGCGGCTTTTATCCATTGCCCACTATACTGAACGCACTATGAGTTCCAAGACCGACACCGCAACTCGCACTCGCTCCCAGGCCCTGCAGCAGCGCGCCGAGCGCTTTTTTCCCGGCGGCGTGAATTCGCCGGTGCGTGCCTTCAACGCGGTGGGCGGCGCGCCGCCGTTTGTCGAGCGGGCCGAGGGCGCGTGGCTCACGGACGCGGACGGCAACCGCTATATCGACTACTTCGGCTCGTGGGGGCCGATGATTCTGGGCCATGCGTTTCCGCCGGTGGTGGAGGCGATCGAGCGCGCGGCGCGCAACTCGGCCAGCTTCGGCGCTTCGACAGCGGCTGAGGCCGATCTGGCCGAGCGCATCGTCGCCTGTTATCCGGCCATCGAGAAGCTGCGCTTTGTGAGCTCCGGGACGGAGGCCACGATGTCGGCGATCCGGCTGGCGCGCGCGGCGACGGGGCGCAAGATCGATTGTGAAGTTCGAGGGCTGCTATCACGGCCACGCCGACGGGCTGCTGGTGAAGGCCGGGTCGGGCGTGGCGACGTTCGGGATTCCCGGCTCGGCCGGCGTGCCGGAGGAGATTGCGCGCGCTGACCCATGCGCTGCCGTACAACGATCTTGCCGCGGTGGAGGCGGCTTTCGACGCGCATCCCGACGCAGATTGCCGCCGTGATTCTGGAGCCGGTGGTCGGCAACGCCGGCTGCATTCCGCCTGCTGCCCGGCTACCTGCACGGGCTGCGCGAGATCACCGAGCGCGAGGGCGCGCTGCTCATCGTGGATGAAGTGATGACCGGCTTCCGCGTGGCCCTGGGCGGCGCGGTGGAGCTCTATCGGTCTCGATCGCCGATCTGGTGACGCTGGGAAAGATTGTGGGCGGCGGGCTGCCCGTGGGGGTCTTCGGCGGGAAACTGCGTTTCATGGATCTGCTCGCGCCTCTCGGGCCGGTCTACCAGGCAGGAACGTTGAGCGGCAATCCGCTGGCCATGGCTGCGGGCCTCGCGACGGTTAGTTATCTGCAGGAACACGCAGGCTGAGGTTTATCCGCAGCTTGAGGCTACGGCAAAGGCTGTTGCTGAGGGCGTTGCCGCCGAGGCCGACGAAGGCGGGCGTACCGCTCACGCTCAATCGCGTGGGCTCGATGTGGACCTGGTTCTTCAATCCGGCGGCCGGTGACGAACTACGAGCGAGGCGGCGAAGTCGGATACGGCAGCGTTCGGGCGCTTTCACCGCGCGATGCTGGAGCGCGGCGTGTGGCTGCCGCCTTCGCAGTTTGAGGCTGCGTTTGTGGGTACGGCACATGGAGAGGCTGAAGTGCGAGCGACGATTGAAGCGGCGCGCGAGGCATTTCAGGCGATTTAGAGCGTGGGTTGATAAGTCGGGATCCCTCAGTTGCAATCAGGTTTGTGGTTTCCCACCCTTCCCGCGGTGAGAGTGCGGTAAGGATGGGGCACCCTTACTTTGTAGCCAGCATGAGGGCGGGCACCCATAATCGATCGCTAGCGTGAGGGCGGACACCCGGCGATCACTAACTCCACGCGTCGAGCGTGACGAAGCGATGTGCGACTTTGCAACGGACAATGAGCTGCCCCGCGGCTGCAACGGAGGGCCCGCGGTCTGGCGCCCAGGCCGAGGTGGCCGCCGTCGTGGAGCACGATGTTGGCCGCCCACCCGCGCCGCTCAAGGCTGTCGGCTTTGCGTTTCAGCCGGGTTGCGATTCGGTCGGCCGAGGGCTCGCTCCAGTCGCTTGGTCGATGGCATTCCAGAGCACCGGGGTCATGCCCAGAGTCTCGCGCGTGTGCGAGCACGCAAGGACGGCGCGCGCCGAAGGGCGGACGGAAATAGCGAACCGGCTGCCCGGTGATCTGGGCCAGAGCATCGCTGGTGCGCGGGAGCTCTTCGCGGACGCGGCTGCACGCGGTGAGCGCGAGGTTGGGATGGCTACCAGGAGTGATTGCCGATAAGATGGCCGGCGGCGGCGATGCGCCGAACCAGCTCCGGTTCCGCCTCGGCGAAGCGGCCCACCAGGAAGAACGTGGCGCGCACATGGTGAGTGGCGAGAATGTCGAGCAGCCGCGGCGTCCAGGCCGGGTTGGGGCCGTCGTCAAAGGTGAGCGCCAGTTCGCCGGCGCGGCGCGGGGCAATCAGTGCGTCGCCAAAGATCTGCGAGGTGGGCCACATGGCCGCGTAGGCGTAGCCGCCTGCGTCACTCCCACAGCGCCCGCTGCACCGAGTCCTGCGTAAATGCCTGTGGCCAGAGAAAGCATGGTCCCTACCAGTGTGCGGCGCGAAGGCGACCAATCGCAAGCTCTCGCCGATTTGGATTGCGACATTTGGCGGGCAAAATGGGACGGCGCTTTGCATCTGCGCCGCGGGATCGGGCGTATACTCATCTTGTTCGGGTCGCATCCTGAGTGGTACGGAGCGGCACTGGAGACAACATGAGCCTTACCAACTTCCCCGGCGGTGGCAGCTTCGTCCACCGGCATCTCCCATCACAAAAGTTACCGTGCCCGCACTGGCCGAGATGAAGCGGCAGGGCAAACCCATCTCTGCGCTCACCGCGTACGACTACGCGACCGTCGCGCCTGGTGGACGAGGCCGGCATCGACCTGCTGCTGGTGGGCGATTCGCTGGCCATGGTGGTGCTGGGCCACGAAAACACGCTGGCCGTCACCGTAGACGAGATGCTGCACCACACGCGCGCGGTGCGCCGCGCGGTGCGGCGCGCGCTGGTGGTGGCCGATATGCCCTTCGGCAGCTATCACGGCACGGTTGCCGAAGGCTCGCCAACGCCGTCCGCTTTGTGAAAGAAGCGGGCGCCGAGGCGGTGAAGATCGAAGGACCGCGCGTGGAGCTGGTGCGCGCGCTCACCGAGGCGGAGATTCCCGTGGTCGGGCATCTCGGTCTGACGCCGCAGAGCGTTCACCGCATGGGCGGCTACCGGGTGCAGGCGCGCACCGCTGAGACCGTGCAGCGGCTGAAGGAGGACGCGCAGGCGCTGGCCGATGCCGGAGCCGGCGCGCTGGTGCTTGAAGGCATTCCGCGCGAAGTGGCTGCGGCAATTACCGCCGAACTGCCCATTCCGACGATCGGCATCGGCGCGGGGCCGGATTGCGACGGGCAGATTCTTGTCTTCCACGACCTGCTCAACCTGACCTTTGCGCCGCCGGCCAAGTTTGTGCGCCGCTATGCCGATGCGGCTGCGCTGATTCGCGAAGCGATTGAGCACTATCGCGAAGATGTGGAGCGTCGCGCGTTTCCCTCGGACGAGGAGAGCTATCACTTGCCGGACGCGGCGCGCAGCGCATTGAATGCGGAAGCGGAAACTGCTGCGAAGCCGCAGATATTACGCAAAGCCTGATGGAGATTCTTCGCACCGTTGTGGAACTGCGGGAGTGGTCGCGGCGATCGGTGCGGCTCGGACCGAATGCTCGAAGGACGCGGAATTGGCCTGGTGCCGACGATGGGCGCGCTGCATGCGGGGCACGCGTCGCTTGATTCGAGCGGCGGCAGCATCGTGCAGCCCTGTCGCCGTGAGCATCTTCGTGAACCCAACGCAGTTCGGGCCGAACGAGGACTTCGCTCGCTATCCTCGCACGTTCGACGCGGATTGCGCGCTGGCCGAGGCCGAGGGCGCAACGGTGATCTTCGCGCCGTCGGTTGAAGAGCTTTATCCCGACGGCGCGGCTACGTTTGTCGAGGTCGCAGGGCTTAGCGAGCGTCTGGATGGCAAGTCGCGGCCGGGGCACTTTCGCGGCGTGGCCACGGTGGTGAGTAAGCTGCTGATCGCGGCCGAGCCGGACCGGGCTTTTTTCGGACAGAAGGACGCGGCGCAGGTGGCGGTGCTGCGGCGCATGGTGGCCGATTTGCGCCTGGCGACTGAGATCGTGGTGTGCCCTATTGTGCGCGAGCCGGATGGGCTGGCGATGAGTTCGCGCAACGTGTACCTGAGTTCCGCCGAACGAGCGCAGGCGTTAACACTGAGCCGCGCTGTTCGCCGGGTGGAGGCGCTGGTGGCGCAGGGTGAGCGACGAGCAGGCGTGTTGATCGAAGCGGCACGGACGGAGTTTGCGGCGGAGCCGGCAGTGCGCATGGATTATATCGCGCTGGTGGATTGGGCTACGCTGGAGCCGGTTGAAACGGCGACGCCGGGATCGCTCTTCGCGGTTGCGGCGTAGGTTGGCGCTACGCGGCTGATCGATAATGCGATCCTTGCTTGATTGGCGGCTGATTCGCGGCTTGATCCGTATGTTGATCCGGACAAGAACTTCGTTGCGCGAACCATGCTCCGGCTGCAATCTGGAGCAATGCCGGAACTGCCCGACATCTCCGCCTACATCACTGCGCTCGAGCCGCGCATCCTGGGCCAGCCGCTGGAGCGCGTGCGGCTGGCAACCGTCTTCCTGCTGCGCACGGTCGATCCGCCGCTCGCGAGCGCCGAGGGCAGCACGGTGCGCGGAACTTCGCCGCATCGGCAAGCGCATCGCGATCGGCGTCGAAGGCGACTTGTGGCTGGTGCTGCACCTGATGATTGCGGGCCGGCTGCACTGGAAGCCGCCGCAGGCCAAGCTCGCCGGACGCAATGCGCTGGCGGCTTTCGATTTTCCGGATGGCACGCTGGTGCTGACCGAGGCCGGTAGCAAGCGCCGCGCGTCGCTGCACGTGGTGCGCGGCGAGGAGGGCTTGCACTCGATCGATCCCGGCGGCGTTGAGATCTTCTGAGACGGATCTCGACGGCTTTCGCGCGGCGCTCACGCTCGAGAATCGCACGCTCAAGCGCGCACTGACCGATCCGCGCATCGTGAGCGGGATCGGCAACGCCTATTCCGATGAGATTCTGCACGCGGCGCAGCTCTCGCCGATCACGCTCACGCACAAGCTGAAGCCGGAAGAGTGGGAGCGGCTGTTTGCCGCCACGCGCTCGACGCTCACGCTGTGGATGGACCGGCTGCGGCACGGAGGCGGAGAAGAGTTTTCCGGAGAAGGTCACGGCATTCCGGCCGGAGATGGCCGTGCACGGGCGCTTCGAGCCAGCCGTGCCCGCGCTGCGGCGAAAAGGTGCAGCGCATTCGCTATGCCGACAACGAGACCAACTACTGCGCGCGCTGCCAGACCGGCGGCAAGGTGCTGGCCGACCGCAGCCTGTCGCGGCTGCTGGGCGTCGGACTGGCCGCGCACGCTGGATGAGCTGGAAGCGCTGAAGCGGCGCTGATGCGGCGGAATCCGGCGGTAGTACACGCCCGTCGCGTTCATACTACAGTTGTATTCGTATCGGCCCACGCTGATCCGTGCCTGAAGGCCCCGATGTTTCGCGTTATTTTCATGGGGCTGAAGCCCCATGCTCCCTCTGCCAAAGCGATCTGCAACTGTCATACTGACGCGCACTCGGGATTTGACACTGCAACCCGCATTTGCGAGACTCAGAGATGCTGCCGATCTGGCCGAGAAGGCTGGATTTGTGTCCCGTGCCGAAGTGGCGGAATTGGCAGACGCGCGTGGTTCAGGTCCACGTACTCGCAAGGGTGTGGGGGTTCGAGTCCCTTCTTCGGCACCAATTTATCACATAAGTTACTGATTACACAAATCTTATTTGGATTATATCCCCCATCAACAGCGGCAGTTTGCAGGACTATTTGGTACTAAGCGAACAACACTACCTTTAGTGGAATGGAATTCGTGTCCTCAGTGGTGTATGAGATGACATAAGGATTCCGAACTCCTGCATCGTTCAAAGCAAGGAACCGAACGTGATATGTACGAGATGTTGTTCTACGTGTCCCCCCAACCACATAGGCAGCTTGTGCCCAGCTTGCCTAAAAATAACTGGCACTGGGTCTTCAATCGGCTCAGGGGCAGGAGGGGTATTAGGTTGCCTGACATTGATTCTGGGCACGGCGATTTGCTGTGCAATCGGAATACATGCGTGTTCAGATGATAAGCCGCTTCACCCCCCACCAATCTCGCCTGATGTCGCTCAGAGATTTGCGGAGCCAGAGCAGACCGCCCCGGTAGTGTCGCCAGTTGTTACTGCGGCACAATCCAGAGCAAATCGGATCGACTACGCCGAAACGTATGAGCGTCTTATGCTCAAGGCAGGAATGGATGCCACCGTCAGAACCGAAGGGAAGAACGCAGATACTCTGGTGATCACGTATATTCTGGTGGACCGCCCGCTTGTTTACAACATGCTCAACGATTCTGAGACGACTGACGAATGGAAATTGTTAGGATTCAAGAGAGTGCGATTCAGTGACGGATACGAATCCTCGTGGTCTCAAAGTCTCAAATAGGGGTTTGGGAGTTAGCCCCGCCGATGAGCACGGCCTTGACTGGTGAGCACGGGCTGCCTATTACGCAGCGATGATGTTGTAAATGGTCTGACGAGTCACGCCGAACTCCCGACCAAGGGCAGACTTGTTTTCACCAGCCGCCACCCGGTCACGAATCGCTTGGACTTGAGCATCTGTCATAGTGGACTTCCGACCTTCATACTTGCCAGCCTCTTTGGCCTTGGCAATGCCTTCCCGCTGGCGTTCCCGAATCATCGAACGTTCAAACTCAGCAACCCCGCCCATGATGGTCAGCATCAACTTGGACATTGCCGAATCGTCACCAGTGAAGACCAGAGCCTCTTTGACGAACTCGACCACCACGCCGCGCTTGTTCAGTGTCTCGACCGTATTGAGCAAATCAGTGATGTTGCGGGCGAGTCGGTCCATGCTGTGGACCACCAGCACATCCCCATCCCTCAAGTAATCCATCGCGGCCTTCAGTTGTGGCCTGTTCGTGTCCTTCCCGCTGGCCTTGTCAGTGAACACCCTGTCAAGTTGCACGCCATCCAACTGCCGCACCGTGTTTTGGTCAATCGAGCTTACCCTGATATAGCCACACCGTTTGCCGCCCCGCTTCGCTGCTGTCATGCTCATCTCCTCAACTGTCAATTTTGAGTCTAGACCATGAGGAGACAGGTGTCAAGTATAAATTTTATTACTTATATTTTACGGTTTTAGGTGCCAAAAGTGTAAAGCCCCGACCGTAAACCAAGGGTGTACCCTGATTTGGCACCCTCGATGCCCAGGAAAGATTCCTTTCGGATCAGTCTTGACACTCAGAGCAACCGTGGTAGTCTAAGAACACCTACAAAAGTGGGGAGGGGGGTTGTGTGTTTTCTCCTTGTTAAGACGTATAACATCCTGATACAGTTTGAAATCGCATCTGTAACGGCATGAGCTACTGTTTCCGCGGTTCTCACTAGAATCTGTGTGCCTGCACCCTGTAAATTCGTTTGCTTGTTATTTTCGAGAAAACTACTCCCACGTGACCATTGCCCTTACCTCAATCAATCGGCTCTCTGCTGACATCGAAAAACATCTCAATAAACGTGAACTCTTCCGAGAAAGCATCCTCATAGGCAAGTGTTACGGCTATCAGCACTGCCAGCGACCGTACTGCATCAAGTGCATGAGCCGCAGAGTCTACCGGCAACGCAAGCACCTTCAAGAAATTCTTCCATCCCTCCTGAAAAAGCACCCCAATGCGCAGGTATGGTTTTTGACTGGTGCGACAGAGGACAGTAACGATGTGAACATCCACGCCAAAGCGGCTGTCCGTGGAATGAGGCGACTTCTCAGCCATCCACGCTTGACGAACCGAGTCATTGCTCATTTCTCTGTTCTTGAAGTTGCATTGAAGCGACATCGAACCCAACCTTGTGCCCATGTGCATAGTCTCGTTGTGACAAAGCCGATGGACAGTGGCCGTCATCGCATCTCAGAACCTGATTGGATACTGATGTGGGAAGAGGCATGCCCGTTAGCCAGAAAACGTGATTTGACGTCCCCGCTCAAGAGGAGGCAGCCGACCAAGCCGAGAAAACACGCAAGCTTTGTCGCAGTCAGAGCAGGATCAACCGATGCTGATCTCGACGCTCTCATTCGTTACTGCACGAAATGGGCCACCCCAAGGAACATCACGAGGAATTATCGTCAGTTGCTTCTCGATCCAGACAGATTCATCCAACGTATCGATTCTCTCAAGGGCGTAACGAGATTCTTTGGGCCACTTCATCTAACTCCTCCTCGGTAGCCTGAGCATGACGACCGCGCCGTGGGGTATGGCGGGTCAAAAGATGCCGATGTTCGGTTTCAACGGAACCGTATCGCAGGCGTGAACGCACCCCCGCGAAATGAGGATCGCACTCCCGCGAAATGAGGATACTAGTGGAGAGTCGTTCGCCTTTTCGTCAATCTGATAAGCCATAGCAGCCGATCCATCCGGGATGTACCCTGTCGATAGAGGAGACTGTAAATTGAACAGTGATCCCAGCATCAAGGCAACGACGTCAAAGAACAAGACTCCAGAGTCTAAAGAGGGTTCAAGCACGCCAGACAATCGCCGAGCGAAACCGCGCAGACGTTTGAAGGTGACCCAAATCAGGGTGAACACCCAGACCGGAGTGGCTTATCTGGTTGTCACTGTGAAGGGGAAGGAACTAACTACTATTATCGACGGAATGATGGTCCAGCCTGTCGCCCGTTTCGCATGGACGGCGCAGACGAATCAGAGAGGCGAATATGCCTATTTCTACACTCAGATACGGATGTCAGATGGAATTGTAAGAAGACTGGGCCTTCATCGCCTCGTCAACATGTTTAAGAATGGACAGTTGGCTCCCGGCCTACATTTAGACCACAAAGACCGTGATCCGCTCAACAATCGCGAGTCGAATCTTCGCCCTTTGCCCCCTCAGTTGAACTCATTTAACAGCGACAGGGTGACGAATGGCAGCAGCAAATTCCCTGGCGTTTCTTGGCACGCAGTCACGAAGACATGGCGGGCTATCACAACGATCAAGAAAAAGCAGAAGGTGCTTGGTCGCTACGATTCAGAAGAAGTTGCAGCAGGCGTGGTGTTGGACAAATTGATGAAGCTTCACCCAACGGCAGATTGGGAAGCACTCTCGGCGGAATTCTTTCCGGGAATCCTGCCACCAGCCTAGACAGCAATCACCAAGGACGGCAGCCATCGCACTGCAAGCCACCTTCCTGCCCTCGGTGTAACTCGGACAGGGTTATCCCCTCACCTGATGTCCAGTGACGGCTCATTGCTTGGGTGCACAGTATGCAGTTGGCTGCTCACCAGACAATCGCATTCACCCTGTCCTGCATTTCCTTCGCTGCTAAAGGACGCAGGTACCGTAGCGTAGTTTCGAGATCGGCGTGGCCTGCCCACGCCTGCACTGTGCGGGCATCGACCCCTTGCCTTAGGAGCGTGGTGCAGAAAGTCCGGCGAAGCTTGTGAAGTGTCCACTCGCGGCATTCCTGTAGTTCGGTGCCGCATCCATCGCACTCGCCACAATTCAGCCCTTCGCGTCTTGCCAGACGTTTCAGGGTCCGTAAAAAGTGCTGATTTGGCCTGTCTGTGGATGTGCCAACGATTAGGCGCGTCTTTGGATGTTCCTTTCGCCATGCCTCCAAGTGCCCCAATACATCGGCGGGTATTGGAGTGTCCCTCATCTCAGAGTCTTTGATTTTCCACTTCCAATATGTCTTACCTTGCACGCGGAACACTGATTCATCCCAATTCACATCACTCCACTCAGCGTAGGTGATTTCTTGCTCTCGCAGACCTAGCTTCAATCCCAGTTCAAGCACTAGCTTCATGTATTCGTCGGCAACCGCCAGTATCTTAGTCGTCTCTGCCGACGTGTAGATTGTCGGCAGTCCCTTCTCATACCTAGGTGTATCCGGCATGAATTCGGTATCGACTTTGCAGAACCGAAGGAAGGCTTTGAGTCGATCATGTTTGTTGGCGACCGTTCGCTCGCTCAATCCCCTTTTCCTCAGCTTGGCGTGGTAGGCAAGGACCATGGAGCGGTTGACTCCGCGTACGTAAGTTACGTTGCACAAGGGCAGGAATTCATTGAGGACCAGCTTCGCTTGAGCAGTCGCTTCCTTTGCCTTCCGTGCCTCACAATCAGCAACGTAAGCCTTGGCTGCGTTCTTGAGGACCGCGAGACGGCTATTAGGGTCACCGGCGGCGACAGCGACTCGCCTGGCCCTCTGTAGAGCAATTACAGCCAGCGTCGGATTACAAGTCTCGACAGGTGCGTACACTTTGTGGCCATCGGTATACGTCCGCAGCTCGTAACGGCCTTCGGGATATTCAACAAGCTGGCCCTTGTCCTTGACCAAGCCGTGCTTGACTTGCATAGTGCCGTGGTGCATCTCAAAGAGAACCGGGAAGTGCCGCCACCCTCGCGGCGTCTTCGTGTACCAGCACAAACTGATTTTGCGGTTCGTCAAGATTCCTCACAAGTGCATAGTGTGCACAGGAATAGAATGGGACTACCAAGTGATGCGTGTCAACGCTCATCAATGTTTATACGGGTCTTCGCACTGGCATCCAGAGTCCCTTCTTCGGCACCAAGATAATTTTCATCTTATTGAATTCTAATGTAAATCCTGTAAAATAAGGATTTTACGAGATTTTACTTCGGTCACATTTGTCATTTGTCACCATAATTCGTCGTTATGGCCCTAATTCAGCCCAAAAACAATAGCAACTATAGCAAGTCAAAATCAGTCTAATTAAATCTTCCGATCTTCGCGAAGAAAATGGCGATCGTATCCTGCCGATCGAACGGTTCATCGAATGGTATTTCGGGATGCTCACCCTTGCGGAAAGCCAGCGCAAATTGGGGCACCAGATTCTTGATGAGAATCTCGCTTATCGTTCACCACTTGAGTCGCCAAGCCCGCAACAGGTTTTCGGAGCATTTATCCGAGATGCCGTTTTACGGCCGAGTGCCAGAACTGGATCGACCTGAACCGGTCAATGAGTGAGTTGGCTGTTAGGAGCAAGTGACGAGGGTCTCTGAATCATCGTCAATCCGCCGCAGTGGGCTCTATCGAACCTTACCCACGCATGCGAAACACATTAACTTACTGATTCTTAAATCGACAGAATCGCTGACAATCGACAGAAGCGACTCTAAAATGCTGGGGTGAACCCCCATTTACCTTACCGCGAACATTGGTGGAATTCAGACAGGATCGTCCGAGTTGCTTCTGCGAGACGTCACCTCGGCAACGAACTCAATGGTGGGAGTACGGCGTGCCGAACAACAAGAGCGGCTCTCTTCCAATGACGGCGGTTATAAGAGATCACGACGAGGCGGACACAAAGAGCAATCGCCGCGCCGATTGCCGTGCAGAGTGTGCGGCGCACTGCAAGTTCCTTTCCGGGCACCTGATTCAGCGCCAAGAGAAACACAATGTAGCTGGTGACGGCGGTAGTGAAAAGAGCATAGTTGACGTTGAGGAATCCGTAAGCAAGCCAAGCGAACACGACGGTGCCAATGGCCAGGACTACAGAAGACGCATGCACGTGCGCGAGCAGGAAACTCGCCGCGACGGCCCCACACATGGTGCCGAGCATTCGTGCGATCACGCGACTCACCGTGTCGGTCAGCTGCGGCTTGAGCACGAGCAGAGCGGTCATTGGAATCCAATATCCACTAGGATAATGCAGCCTGCGATAGATTTCGGTTGATATTCCGATCGTCGCTGCCAAGCGAATCGAATATGGAATTGAAGAATTGGCGAATCTTCTTTGACGAACCGATTCAGCGGTTTCCAAAAGTGCGGTGCGAAAGGCGGCCTCCTCTTCGCGGAGATAACAGGCGAGTTGGAACAGGCGCGAGCGCAGTTCTCCGAACATCTGCAGCAATGCCGACGACAGTATGAGTTGCAGAGCTCCGCCCGAGAATAAGAGCAGACCGCGATCGATAGCGGCACTCGCCGGGGCCGGGTATGCGGACGCTACAAGGAATGTAATGACGCACTGCTGACCGACCCAGCCGTATCCTTCGGGTCGGTTTGTCAGCAATCCGTAGCCAAATCCCCAAAGCGCCGCCGTAACTACCAGTAACAGATTTGCATGCCCGATCAATACTCCGAAAAACCCTGAGAACGTCATACCAAACGTGACAAAGACCATGGGAAGCAGCGATGAATCGTCGATGCTGTGTTTCTGGCCGAAGCCGGTATTTACGGCACCGCCTGCGGCAATCATCCCGGCTGCCGGATGCCCCACGGCGATGCCGATTGCCAGGCAAAGTGCAACCGGCAACACGAGGATAATGTCGGCTCGAAGCGTTTGCTTGTCCCATTGGAACATTGTGCTTTCAGAAAGGACGTGCGCAGGTCTCGGCTGGGGAATGGGTATTGCCATACTCAAAATGGTACACAGAGCGTTCATTGCCGGCGCATGAGCGCCGGGCGTTTCTTCAGACGCGATCACAACCGAAGAACGGCGACCGGCGTGGTCGCGCTGGGCAATCGTGTATCCCTTCATCGGCAGTACTTGCGATCAGTTGCGGTCTCGACCCATTCTCGAAGCCGCACGAATAGCCATGAGCAAATCTTGTTCATTAACTGGCTTATGAAGGACGGCTAGGGCACCTGTCTGCATCGCTTGAAATGGAAGATGAGTGGATGGGGCAGCGGTACGCTGCGCCTTCGGTAAGAGATGCGTAGCGACCACCGGCGGACAATTCGTCGATGGTCGTTACCCATTGTTCCATGCTGTGGTGCTCCACCCAGACCCGCCATCATTCAAGGGCGAGAAATGTCTACAACAGGGTGATCTGGTTATCCACAGAGATGATTCCCGGAGCCAGCCACGCTTGTCTTTCCGCCTCCTGCCTTTCCGACCAGGAGCGCACCCGGCCTTTGAGAATGGCTTTGCTTCCCTGTACCTCAACGGTAATGTTGCTGGCATCCACCTGCGCGGTGCGGATCAGCGCGTCCTCGATCTTCTTCTTCAAGTCGCTTGGTGAAGCGGCCGGTTTCACGATGATCAAGTTGCTCACGCCTTTTACGCCCCAAAGGCCCCGCACGGCGCGCTCCGCCTCCAACTTCTGGTATTGCCACTCCACGTCGCCCTTGAGCGTCACCCAGCCCTTGTCGACGGTTACCTGAATCTTGTCGGCCGGTACGCTTGAATTCCACTTCAGCGCGTGGACCGCGGCGGCCGCAATGTCGGCGTCGGTGCGCTCTCCGATGGTGCGTACATTGATGTCGTTGGCTACGGCGACCACTCCGTGTACCCGATGGGCGGCCTCTTCGGCCTTCCACTTTTTCAGGTAGGTATCCACCGTCCCGGTGAGAGTGACAACGCCGTCTTTGACTGCCACGCCAATTTCATTGGCCTGGATGCTGTGGTCCCACCGTAGTTCGGAGAGCACATCGGTCTGAATCTCTCGATCTGTACGAGTCATGGTTGCGGTTGGCATCTGAACTCCTCCTTCTTATGCCGGCATGCTCCAAGGAGCACGCGGCTGTTTTCAAAATAAACGTGGTGTGATGCCCGTATCGACACGGAGCATCAGGGTAAGACAGAATCCGGCTCGGGCGACTGGTCAGGGCAACAGGCCAGGCGTCGTTGCTCACTGCGACATATCGATCCCGGTCGATGGCCTGGCTGGACGAGCCGGGATGGATCTCCCGGCTGAATTCCAGTCACCTTTCCTTTACGCCGCCTGTTTCGCGTCGTTCGCTGCCGGCTTCGTTTCTGTCGAAGACGATTTGCTGTCGGACTCAATCTGAATCTGACGGCGATTCGACTGCGGCTTCGGGGCGGGCATCGAGATCTCCAGTACTCCGTCGTGAAAACGGGCCTTGGCTTGTTCCGGATCGGCGCCCTCCGGCAAGGGGATGCGGCGGTAAAAGAATCCGAATTGCCGTTCACTCCGGCGCACCCCTCCCTCGGTGGACTCGCGTTCCATCTTGCGCTCCCCCTGGATTACGAGCGCATCATCTTCCGCCTCGACGCGAACTTCGTTCGGTGACAATCCAGGAAGTTCGGCAAGGATGTTGAACTTGCCATCGCGCTCGGAAATCTCGACGGTCGGGGTCCAGGCAATGGCTTGGTTTATCTCTCCTTCCGACGCGAGCGGCTGAAGCGCGCGATCAAGCTCGTCTGCCATTCGGCGGAAAAGAGAAAATGGAGTCATACGAAACATCTCGAATGGAGAGAGCGGAAGCCCCAGCACACTCGGCCGGAGATTTCTCGCGATCGCACCCGGGCGAGATTGCTGCGTCAACCCGGTGCGTTGCGAAGACTTATCACCCTCGTTGGTCTTTTGTGATGTTGCGGTTGTCGGTTCGGTTTCGGTCGGCATGATGATCTCCTTTCTTTTGTAGTTCGCTTCCATGGTTGGAGAATCGCCTATCGACAAAGTGTGAAGAGCGACGAAGAAGGCCGCGTCGCCGCTGGAGGTTCCACCCAACGTGTGACGATTCCAGGGAAGTGCGTTTTCAAAGGAACTCTTTCATCGCGGATAAAAGCGTCTCGTAGTCATACGGCCCAGGGTGACGGCGATCGTTAATAAAAAACGTTGGAGTGTCGCTGACCCCATTTTGATGTCCGCTGAGGATGTCTTCCCTTACCCGAGAGTCAAACGTGTGCAACGCCATGTCCCGATTGAACCGCTCCATGTCGAGACCGCACTGGGTGGCGTAGACCCTTAGGTGCTTGTCCGACAGAGCGTGTTGTTGATTAAAGAGAAGGTCGTGCATCTCCCAGAATTTGTTCTGCGCGCCGGACGTCTCCGCCGCCTCCGCGGCATGCTTCGAATTGACTTCCAAGCTGGACAAGGGGTAATTGCGAAAGACGAAGCGCATCTGGTCGCCCAGGACCGCCTCGAGGCGCCTGACCACGAAACGCGCTTCGTTGCAGCGAGGACATTTGTAGTCGCCATATTCAAGCAGGGTCACCACAGCGGACGCCGGACCGCGAACGTGATCTCGACTGGTTATGGGAGGGGTGAACTGGGTGGGAACAGCCGTCGTCATCAAGTGTGATCCTCACTTTCCCTTGCGAGATGCTAGCGATCGTGCTGCGCAAATGCAATTACACGGGAGGATAGAAATGCCATCGGGAGGGCGGCCTAGGGATAACTACGACCCGCTGGTTAGAATCTTCTACTACCTTCGACTTAGGTCAGACGACTCCGGGTCTTCTTCGGTCGCTCTCTAATACGAAGGTCTTACTTTTCCGTGCGCTTCTGGATAGAAATGTAAATAGGTACCCATATTCAATCGAGGCTCATCCTAGCGACCAATTGTCTGCATGAGTCAATGCGGCTAACATCGCAGACCAGTTGCTCAGCCATCGGCCACTGGTGACTGTGTTGCGAGACGGACATTAGTGCCGCGCTGAGTCAATCGAGAGAAAAGCGAGGAAGTTATGAAACAAGCGTTCTACCTTTACGCACGGGCGATAGCGATGTTCATGGTGGCCTCGCTGGTGTTGGCTGCAGGCTGCAAGTCCGGAGAGAATACGGCCAACGTCCCGCAGGCAAAGCAGGTGGGCGAGACGCAGCCCCAGTCACAAGCAAATTTCGACCAGCAGCGGCAGAATGCGGAAAAGCAGACCCGCCCTGAAGTCGAAAAGGAACGGCAGAGTGCCCAGGAACAAGCGAATCAAGCACTCGATCAGGATGCCATCGCGGCGATCAATCAAACTCAGAATGCGATCAAGGCAATTTCACAGAACAAGAAGAACGATGCGCTTGCCGCGATCGAAGCGGCTACCGGAAAGATCGATATTCTTCTTGCTCGTAATGCCAAGGCGGCGCTGATCCCGGTGGCGTCGGAGGTCGAAGTGATTGATGCCGCGCCGCTCGACGAGAAAGCTGTCCAGGCGTTGGACCACAGCGTTTCCGAAGCGGTCAAAAACAAGAATTACCCGACTGCCCGTCTCCTGCTGTATTCGCTGGAGAGCGAAATCCGCACTCGCACTTACAATCTCCCGTTGGCCACTTATCCTCTGGCCCTCCAGGAGGCGGCGCGATTACTCGATCAAGGAAAGAACGATGATGCAAGCAAGGTGCTGGGAACGGCGCTCAACACTCTGGTCGCAGTTGACAAAGTTACGCCGATCCCTCTTGTGCTTGCGCGCGCCGCCATCGCAGCCGCGGAAGAACAGCGGCAGAAAGACAAGAACGCAGCGCAGACGCTGCTGGCGACGGCAAAGGATCAGCTTCATCGCTGTCAGGAACTAGGCTATGCCGCCAATGCAACGGAATACTCGGCACTGAATACCAGCATTGCGCAGCTTGACAAGGAATTGAAAGGCAATGGCGATACCACCTCGCTGTTCGCCAAGCTGAAAGACGAACTTTCGCCGCTGTTCAACCGGCAATCGGCGCAGGAGCGGCGCTAATAACCAACTACGCAAACGCACGCGGATTGGAAACATGGAGAAAGGAGATTGACATGTCAGTTTCACCAGGAGTAGTCCATCGTCTACTGGTAGTCGCTCCTCTTCGGTTCAACGACGCTGCTGCCACCCACCCTCTGGTCGGTGGCGCGGAACCCGCCCAACGCCGATGTCGCAGCCCAACTGGATGCCGCAAACACTGAGGCGGCGGAGTTGGCCCGCGATGCGGATGAAATGACTTCGCTGCTCCACAGCGATGTGAGTTGGGAGTCGCATGCCGCGATGCTGAGCCGGATCAAGGATCACGTGAACAACATGGGAAGAATCGTGGCCAAGCTGCAGGAAGAACGCGAGGAGGCGTCTCCGTGGCAGCAGCAGGCCATCGATCGCATGGTACCCATGCTCAAGGAAATCGCGGCCAATACCACCGCGGCCATCGAGCATCTGAATCAGAATCATGAGCGCCCCACGACGCCTGACTACGTTGAATATCTTCAGCAAAATGCGGATACCTCGCATGAACTTGCAGATATGATTTCAGCGGTTAACCAGTATGGCCGCGAGAGGACCAAGCTGGAACGGCTCCAGGACAAGATTGAAGCACCCGGCAGTTTAGCCGGCAGTACGAAGTGACTGGTCGTGTCGTCTGACCGTCGCTCGACGAGATATCGGCGGACGGCTGGGGCGAAACTGTCCTATCGTCCTCTTGCCTTCCGGCAGCACAGAAATGGAATCAGGATCGACACAAGCGCGACAAAGGAGCGATCAGAATGAAACTCCATCGAAGGACCTTATGGACGGTGGCTCTTGCCATCGTGCTCTTCTCGATTCCAGCAATGGCGGATAAGGTGGTGACGGACTTTGACCACTCCGCTAACTTCAGCCAGTACCACACCTACTCGTGGGGACATCTCCATGCCGCGGATCCTCTTTTCGAACAACGGGTTCGCGAGGCCGTGGACCAGGCGCTTCAAGCGAAAGGATTGCGAGAGGTAGAAGCTGGGGGCGACCTGACCGTGACCGCAGTGGCCGTCAAAAAGAACAAGACCGAATACGACACCTTTTACGACGGGCTAGGGCCACGCTGGGGTTGGCATGGCTGGGGTATGGGCATGGCAACTACGACCATTGACAAAATCCCGGTTGGCACCTTGGTCGTGGATCTCTACGACACCAATTCAGAGCACTTGGTGTGGCGCGGTGAAGCCCAGGATCAACTCTCTGAGAAGCCGGAAAAGGACACCAAGAAGCTCAACAAGGCGGTGGACAAGATGTTCGAGAAGTTCCCGCCACGCGCCTGATCGTCATTGAATGAGCCGGACCGGCCGACACAGGCCGGCTGGCGGCCCGGAAACACACGCTTATCGCCATCGATACCGCACAAGGAGGAAGCCTTGAATACGATGGTAACGTATGCTCGCTCGGAAAGAGGGTGGTCCATCGCTCTTGGCATCCTGCTGATTATTGCGGGACTATTGGCCATCGCGGTGCCGTTCTTTGCCGGCGTGGCCGCCAGCGTCTACTTCGGGTGCCTGGTTCTGTTCGCCGGTGTTGCGCACCTTGTGTACGCCTGGTCGCAGCGCAGGGCCGGCGCGATTCTATGGCAGATTCTCATCGGAATCGTGTACCTGGCCGCGGCCTTTTACATGCTGGCACTGCCCGTTGCCGGGGTGGTTGCGCTCACGCTTGTGCTGGCCTTCTACATTGCCGTCGAGGGGGTGTTCGAACTCGTGGTTTTCTCGCTCCTGCGAAGGCTTCCCGGATCAGCATGGTTCCTGGTGGATGGAGTGGTGTCGTTGTTGGTTGCCAGCCTGATTCTCTTTCACTGGCCATCGAGCTCCTTGTGGGCTGTGGGCACGCTGGTGGGCGTGAGCATGCTGTTTAGCGGCATTGCCAGGATTACCTTGCCCGTTCGTCTCCAGGTAATCTGATGCTGCAACTGACGAAGAGGGAGGATCGAGCATGAAAGCTGCGTGTGCGCAAATTCGGAGCGCTGGTCATATTGGCGCCGTTGGTCCTGTTTACATTCCAGTCACCTCTGGTTGCAGGGGTGACAAGAAGCGACAGCCAGGAGCTAGACGACGCTTCTCGAACAAGCCAGCGACGAAGCGCGTGAATTGGCCGTCGACGCCGAAGATTTGCAAACCCTCATCGTGAGCGACCAGAATTGGCTTACTCACGCGTTGAAGCTCGCCAAAATCAAGGGACATGTGGATAATATGGCGCTCATCGTGGATAAGTTGACCAAAACCCAGAGGTTCCGGTTCTGAGTTACAGGAGCAGGCCGTCGAACGAATCCTACCCCTGGTGAAGGAGTTACAGGCTAATACTACAGCCGCTATGAACTATCTGAATCAGAACAAGGACCGACCTGTTTCCGACACTTATAAGCAATATCTCGAGAAGAATGCCCAGACGGCACAGCAACTTTCCTCGATCATCTCGGCTTTGGATGATTACGAGAAGAGCATGACAGAGATCAACAGAATACGAAGCAAGCTGACCGGTCCGGAAACCGGCAAGTGAGATGTCGCGGCGCGAGGTTCTAAACATCCGGGCGCGTTCTGATCCGCACGATGCATTCATCGTCGCATCGGCATGGACTTGAGCGGTGGTGAGGGCGGTCGATGACAAACAACCTTCTGACTCTCGCTTCGGAATTCAAGGAGCTGCGTTCCAAATGGCAAACGCTTTCGCTATACGAGAGATTCGAGCAAACAATTGTTGCAGCGCTCATCCTGGTGATCGCTCTCATTGTGGCGCTCACCACCTGGCAGCTGTTCTTGCACACCCTGCGGCTTGTGAGCAGCCATGTACTCAATCTCGGCGATCCCCAGGTTTTCCAGGGGCTTTTCGGGATGGTGCTCACGGTGCTCATTGCACTTGAATTCAAACACACACTGCTGGTCGTCAAGCATCATCGCCGTGCCATCGTCCAGGTGCGCGCGGTCGTGCTGATTGCCTTGCTTGCATTGGTTCGCAGATTCATCATCCTCGATCTCTACCAGACCTCCCCGAGCACCATCGCGGCGCTGGCCGGAGCATCTCTCGCCCTCGGGGTCGTGTTTTGGATTGTCGGCAGCAAGGAAGAACCGCAAGAAGAAGAGACCGAGAAATGAGATGGGCCTGATCACCGCCGGGCTTATCGGCCGGACGCGCAAATGCATGATTGGCCTCGGTAATCCGGGCGAACCATCCATGGAGGGACACAATGAAACTCGCTGGTTTTCGTCATTTGTTGTTCATCGCCTTTGTGCCGCTTATGGCCTTATGCTTTCCAAGGAGCGCACTTGGCCAGCCGGCGCCACTGGCTCCGCCCCAATTGGACCAGTTGGTAGCGCGGATCGCGCTCTATCCAGACCCGCTGCTGGCGCAGATTCTTACTGCGTCCACTTACTGGAGCGAGATTCCCGAAGCCGCGTCATGGGCGGATCAGCACAGTTATCTGAAGGGGGATGCGCTGGCTCAGGCCATGCAGGCGGACCATTTGCAGTGGGACCCCAGCATCCTGGCCTTGTTGCCCTTCCCTTCGGTTCTGGACATGATGGCACGGGACCCGGCATGGACGGAGCAACTCGGTAATGCGGTCCTGACGCAGGATGCGGAGGTTATGGATGCCGTGCAGCGGATGCGCCAGCGTGCCAGGAGCTACGGTTATCTGGCACCGAATAGCTACATCAATGTCATCGCGACCGGAGGGTATATCCAGATCCTTCCCGTCGATCCAAATGTGGTTTACGTTCCCTATTACGACCCTCTCGTGGTCTTCGCGCCACCGCGGCCTGGCTTCGCGATTGCGGGCGCAATCCACTTCGGCCCAGGAATCACCATTGGTGCGACGTTCGGTGGATGGGGATGGTGGCTTGGTTCAGGATTTCTCTGGCCTTCACACACCATTCTGATCGATCGCCGTCCATGGACTCGAGTGTGGGTCAACCGAGTTCGGATACGTTCATCCCGTATGGCCATCCATGGGTGCGTCCGATTGGACCGCGCGTAGAAGTCCATCGGTTGAGAAGGTAACGGCGTGTAGCCGACCGGCATAGGAGTTTATGCCGATGAGTACATGGGCATGGCTGATAACCAAAGCCTGAGATGGTTCGGGGGCGTGCAGTGTCGAACGATTCCGGTGCGCCGCGTGAGGACCGTATCGACTCTCCCGGGGAACTTCTCGTTCCCGCCGTTAAGTATGGCCTGATGCAACACATGGCTGCGCTCGTCGAGGACTCCAATGATGCCATCATCAGCGTGGCGGGTGAGGCTACAATCGCCAGTTGGAACCGAGCCGCGGAATGCATCTTCGGATATACCGAGCAGGAAATGATTGGGCAACCGATCTTCCGGCTCGCCTGCGCCGGTGAAGAAGGCGCCATGGGCGCGGTGCTCGACCAGGTGCGCAACGGAAGACGCCTGGACCACTACGAGAGCAGGCGAAGGTGCAAAGACGGCTCAGAGATTCCTGTATCCCTGACCGTCTCTCCTATACGGAACGCTGCCGGGGAGATCGCCGGAGTCTCGGAGATTGCGCGAAATATCGCTCGCCAGAAGCGCGCTGAAGAGGCGGTGCGAATTTCGGAGAAGCTGGCGGCCGTAGGGCGCTTCGCTTCCAGCGTTGCGCATCACATCAACAATCCGCTGGCGGCTGTCACGAATCTTCTTTTTCTTCTGCAGAACGAAGACCTTTCCCCGGAAGGAAAGCAGTACCTGGCAACCGCACACCGCGAAATATCGCGCGTGGCCCACATTTCGACGCAGGCCCTGGGTTTCCGCCGAAACAGCGGAGAAGCCGTCTGGGCTTCGATCTCTGCCATTCTCGATGAAGCGCTGGCCTTGCACGATAACCGCATCGAAGTGGCAGGCATCGAAGTGTTGCGCGATTATGACGCGACCGTGAGACTTCGCTGTCATCCGGGAGAGTTGCGGCAAGTGATGGTGAACCTGATCGGGAATGCGACTGGATGCGATGCCCTTCGGCGGCAGGCTGCAGTTGAGAGTCCGCAGAGCAACCGATTGGATGACCGCTCGCCCAGGCGTGCGGATTACGGTCGCGGATAATGGCCGCGGGATGAGCGCTGCGACACACCGCCATGCCTTCGAACCCTTTTACACGACCAAGGACCGAACCGGGACTGGGCTGGGGCTGTGGATTTGCGCCGATGTCGTAAGCCGGTACAGGGGGCGCATTGCGACACGGAGCAACGATTCACCCGGACACAGCGGTTCGGTGTTTCGCGTGTTCCTGCCTCTCTGAATACTTCCCGACAAACGCAATGTCTCACGCCGTGCGTGATTTACCTCAAAGCACCGCGCATCAGTCATGTTCGCATAGGTCATCTTCGGACATAAGAGCTGTGTCGTTTATCGAACGCAGAATTAAAGAATTAACATTGTCGTGATCGTTTTACATCAATCGCAAACGCCTACAATAACCATGACAGAACGATTAAGGCTGGTTCGAGCCGTCGTCCTTGTGCGTCAGCTCCCGTTCGCAAGCGGCGACCAACATAACAGGCCCTTTCAGAGATTTCCAGACCCCAGTGCACGAGTAACAACTCTCTCTTACCACTCAACGTTGGCTCTTTCCTTTCCCGCAGAGTGAGTGAAAGCGGTGAGGTGCACGATGCAATTCCTGGATGCTTTGTTCTCGTCGGGCCCCTTCATGCCCCATGGTTATTGCTATATGTGGGTGCCGGGGCTGGTGTGGCTGCATGTGATCTCCGATTCGCTGATCACGCTTGCCTACCTGTCGATTCCATTCACGCTCGCTTATTTTGTCCGCAGGCGGACCGATCTGCCATTCAACTGGATGTTTGTGTGTTTTGGCATTTTCATTCTTGCCTGCGGCGCCACCCACGCCATGGAAGTGTGGAACCTCTGGCATGCCGACTACTGGCTGGCAGGGGTGATCAAGGCCATCACGGCGATTGCTTCCCTCGCCACCGCGGTATTGCTCGTGAAACTGGTTCCGCACGCGGTCGCGCTGCCGAGTCCCGCGGCGTTGCGGATCGAAATCGCGGAACGCATCCGAGTGGAAGAGGAGCTGAAGCTGGCCAAATCGGAGTTGGAATTGCGGGTCGAGGAGCGCACCGCGGAGCTGAAGAAGGTCAATGAAGATCTGGTCCTCGAGATCGATCGGCGCCAGGCGCATAGAGCAAGACGCTTAGAGATAGCGAAGAGCAACTGCGGCTGGCGCAGGAGGCTTCGGGAGTGGGGGTGTGGGACTGGGACACCCGCTCCGACCGGGTGGAGTGGTCCGATCAGACCTTTCGCATCTTCGGCCTGCAGCCGGGCGAGCAGAAGCTCGACGAGTCGAGTTTCCTGACGCTGATTCATCCCGAGGATCGAGCCGACGGTGAAACTCGCCATTCGCGAGGCGCTCCGGCCGGGCGGAGAATTCGATGCCGAGTATCGGATTCAGCGGCCGGATGGCTCGATGCGCTGGGTGCTGGCCCAGGGACGGACGCATTGCGACAGCAAAGGTTCGCCCTTCCGGATGATCGGCCTGAGCCTGGATGTTACCGAGCGCAGGCAGGCGGCCGAAGAACTGCGCCGAAGCGAAGAGCGATTTCGCCTGTTGGTCGAAGGCATCGCCGACTACGCGATTTTCATGCTGGACGCGGAAGGGTTCGTCACCAGCTGGAACAGCGGAGCGGAGCGCATCAAGGGATATCTTGCCGAGGAGATTATCGGACAGCATTACTCCTGTTTTTATGGCGACGAAGATCTGCGCAAGGGCAAGCCGGCCATGGCCCTTCGTGAAGCTGCAGCCACGGGCAGGTTCGAAGAAGACGGATGGCGGCTCCGTAAAGACGGATCGCGCTTCCAGGCCAACGTGATTCTCACCGCGTTGCACGACCCCAAGGGAAAGCTGGTTGGTTTTGCCAAGATTACGCGGGATTTGACCGAAAGCCGGAGGGCGGAGGACGCGGTTCAGGCCGCCCAGGCAGAACTGGCGCGGGTGGTCAGAGTGTCCACCCTGGGGGAGATGACGGCTTCCATCGCCCACGAGGTCAACCAGCCGCTGTCGGCAATCGTCACCAACGCCAATGCGAGCCGCCGGATTCTGGCCAGCCCGGCTCCGGATATTGAAGACGTGCAACAGGCTTTGACCGAGATTGCGGAGGCGGGAACCCGGGCGGGAGAAATCATTCTCCCACATCCGCGCTCTGGTGAAGAAAGGCGCTCCGCAGAAGAGCCCGGTGGATATCAACCTGGTGATTCAGGAGGTGCTGGATATCATTCCCGGCGTTCTGGAAAAGCAACACGTCTCGCTGGAAATGGAACTGCGGCCTGCCCTTCCGGCGGTGCTGGGCGACCGGGTCCAGTTGCAGCAGGTGGTGTTGAATCTGATCATGAATGGAATTGAGGCGATGAGTGCGGTTCCGGACCGCCCGCGGGCTCTCGTCATCCGCTCCGACGCGCGCGAATCGGGCCTGGAGGTGACCGTTCAGGATTCCGGGATCGGGCTCGATCCCCAGAATATCGATCATATCTTCGATACATTTTTCACCACCAAACCCAATGGAATGGGCATGGGCTTGTCCATCTGCCGGTCGATCATCGAGGCGCATCGAGGCCGCTTGTGGGCCAGCCGGGATCCCGCCGTTCAAGGCGCAACCTTTCGGTTCTCTTTACCGGCAGCGGCATAGTACCGTGATGAAGGAATCGTCTCCAATCGTGTATGTCGTGGACGACGAGCCTTCGGTCTGTCTGTCGCTTAAACGACTGCTGCGCTCAGTGGGCCTCGAGGCCCGCACATTCGGATCGGCGCTGGAGTTTCTCCACAGCAAACGCCCTGACGCGCCGGGTTGCCTGGTCCTCGACGTTCGGCTTCCGGGGCTCAGCGGACTCGATCTTCAGGCCGAGCTTGCGGCCCGGAAGATTACTCTTCCCATTATCTTTGTCACCGGCCATGGCGACATCCCGATGTCGGTTCGCGCCATGAAGGCCGGGGCCGTCGAGTTCCTCACCAAGCCTTACCGGGAGCAGGAACTGCTGGAGGCAATCCAGCGCGCGATCGACCAGGACGGCATCACCAGGCAACACAGCGCGGAATTGCGCGCGTTGCAGGAGCGCTATGCGTTGTTGACCCCGCGCGAACGAGAAGTCTTTCCTCGCGTGACCAGCGGTTTGTTGAACAAGCAAATCGCCGCGGAGCTGGGCGCCAGCGAAAAGACCATCAAGGTTCATCGCGGGCAGGTGATGCAGAAGATGGAGGCGGAATCATTGGCCGACCTGATTCACATGGCGGAGAAACTCGGCCTTCCTTCCAATTGATCCCGGCCTTATGGGACCAAGGTCCCATAGACACGCCGCCGTACCGGGGGTACCTTCAATCGTGTAAGGCAAGTGAAGCAAATGAGCCAGCTACTTTCCGGCGCTCAACAGCCCCGCGAGGCCAGCACCGGAACAAAGCTCCAATTGACAGTGATTCGCGGGCCGGAGGTAGAGTCATGACTGAGACCGAGACTGGACTGATCGCAATCGTCGATGATGATCGATTGATACGCAGGTCTCTTGAAAGGCTCCTCAAGTCCGCTGGACTCAGGTCGAAGAGCTTTGAGTCGGCTGAGGACTACCTTGATGAGGGCAACCATAATGGCATCTGCTGCATCATTCTCGATATTGGTCTGCCGGGCATGAGCGGATTCGAATTGCATCGCCGGCTGGCGGCAGAACCCAACCGGCTGCCGGTGGTATTCATTTCGGCGCGCGACGAACCAGAGGTAGAAAACAAAGCCGCACAAGCAGGAGCCATCGCTTTTCTGCGCAAGCCCTTCGAAGATGACGCCCTTCTCAACGCCGTTCAAACCGGTGTGGAGTTATTGAAAAACAGAAGGCAGTAACGTCTTCGTTCTTTGCATGTGCATAGGCGCACATGCAGTGAATCCGAACTTCCACTCTGTTCACCTTGCGGCGACGGCCCCAGGGCGCCGCCGGCGAGGGAACCCTTGCCACTTGCGGGGAGGAGTATTGTGTCGATTTCAAATGGAATTACGGATCATGGCTGCGGACTCGCAGAATCTACCCGCCAGCCATACAGGATACTGGTCGCTGATGAGCATCCGATCGTACGCGAGGGATTGGCCGCGCTGATCAACCGCAGGTCCGACATGATAGTCATCGCCGAGGCGTCCAGCGGGCAGGACGCGGTGGATCAATTCGTTGCGCAATCTCCTGACCTGGCTATCCTGGAGCTGAAATTGCCCCTGATGGACGGAATTGAGACCGTCAAATCGATTTGTGCCAAGAACCCCGCGGCGCGTCTGGTGGTGTTCACAACCTGCGTGGGCGAGGAAGACATTTACCGGGCGCTAAGGGCAGGCGCGTTCGGATATCTGTTGAAAAGTACATCTCTCTCTGAGCTCATCGAATGCATCCTGGCAGTGGCGCAAGGGAAGAGATGGATTCCGCCCTCGGTGGCGGCCCAGCTTGGAAAGCGAGTTCAGGACCGCGGACTGACCCCCCGGGAGACGCAGGTTATGCGCGCGCTGACCACCGGCAAGAGCAACAAGGAAATCGGCTCGGCCCTCGATATCAGCGAATCGACCGTCAAGGTGCACGTGACGCACATTCTCGAAAAGCTCAATGTTACCGGACGCACAGAGGCGATCAACGTCGCTTTGAAACGGGGACTGGTGCACATGGATCAGACGGAGGCCGCCTGAACGGTCCCGACTGAATCCGATTTTGTTGGAACAGTTTTTCCAACCCTTGATTGAGGAAGTCACTTAGCAGGGGCCGCGTGGGTGATCAGGCCCGTACTCGAACCTCACAACCAATTCGAGGCAGATCGTATCGAGCCGTTTACATCGGCAGGATTCGAGTTGACGCAAATCCGCCAAAGCACTCGTCCAGCGATGCAGCCAGGTAACACTCCCGGTTTGGGTCGCCGATAAAGTCCGCCAAGCCGTCAATTACTGGTTGGAATGATCATCCCGATCACGCATGGTGGATGATTGGTAAGATGTGGCGATGTGCGCGAAGACAGCAGTGGAGAAGAGGTTCGACGCGATACTCCGGCGGATGTTGCAGGCCAAGCCGCTGTCGCGATCTGAGGTCAGCGCGAAGCTTCAGGCGCGACGGAAGGCACGCAGCACAGGCAAGTAAGTTGAAGTTGACTGTTACGGGATCGAGTTAGAACGCAACCAGCGTCTTGTACGGTAAGGGTGTTCGACTGACCATACTTGTGAGCGCCATGTCGAAGATCGCCGCCTGCATGCGCCGCCGGTTGTACCGCCAGCAGAACTCGCGCATATAGCGATCCAGGTGCCAGGGGCTGAGCTTGTGGTAGTTGCCGACGATGGCACGCTTGAACAGCGAAAACGCATTCTCCACCGTCTGCGTAGTTGTCCAGACGCGCTCCCGGAGTTCCTTGGCGTGATTGCCTCTCGAGTGTTTCTCTCTGGGAATGAGACGCTTGTAAGTGGGATTGCCGTCGGTGACAACTTCTTTGGTGTTCTTCGGCCAGTTTGGCACCAGCACCGGCTTGATGGATTCGAAGTGGCGGTTGGACATCGACTCCAGATGAATCCGCCCGTTGCGTTCGGCCATTCCGATCACGATGGTTTTAGAGGGTTTGGCCACCTTGGAGGCCTTTTCAGACTCGACCAATGCTTTCCCAGCTCTCGATTCTGGATCTAGACTGCAGACTCAGCACTCGGGGATAGGTAACTTGGCAATGACGGCGTAGATGAGCTCCCGCATTAGCCGTATGTCATTGTCCAGCTGCTCCAGGGACAAACGAAAGCCGTCCACTCTTCTGGCAGCCTCTGTAGAGGGGCAAGATAGGGTCTCGAGACTCCTTACCAAACTGCAGTAATAGGCAGAGACGGATTCATCAAAATTCTCAAGAAGGCCAGAGTCCTGCGCCATAAGGGCCTTTGGGTCCGATGAGAGCGCCTTTAGTATCTCCGTCGATGCCCTTTCCGCGGTAAGATTCACTACGAACAAGCCGAGTTGCTGCACTCGTCGCGACTTGTCGAAGATGGGGAAGCAATAGTCGAGCCAATAGCCGGTCTCTTGAGTGTCCCGCACCTGGCCTACAAGGCTGACGATTACCGGCTTGCCAGTGCGCAAAACCTTCTCGTAGGTCGGTTCGATCTGTGTTGCGAGGTCGCCTACAATTTCCCGTGAACTCTTTCCGATGTGATTCTCCACCGAAGCCCGAGTCTCGTGTGCAAGGGCAGCGTTGACTGACTCGAAGCGCGTCTGCGAATCCAATAGGCAGATGCCGAGATTGGAGGCGTGAATACCCGCGGCGAGCAGCGCTGTCATGTTGTCGAGTTGCTTAAGCCCCAGAGGATTCAAGCTCATTCGTTACAGCCACCCTAGTCTCGGTTTAGGAACGTCTCTTCCAGACATACGAGTAATAGTCTTACAAAACACTTGGTGTTTCAGCCCGCGAAGCGCCAGCGCAGCCTTAGCCATTGCTGTGGCAAGCCGGGTGCGCGGTTTCGCCCAAGCAGGGAGCCACGCAGACCATAATACCTTAGGCACCCTCTGTCAAAATGGATGAAAACTCAGGCAAACGCGGCCGCGGGCGACACCACCATACCGATCGATATCAATGGCACGCGGGCGGGATCGAACCCGCCGCGCCTGGCCAAGAAGCATGAGAGCGAAGAACGTGCCCAGTCTTTCTGGTTCACGAACGAGGCAGTAGAACGACGCTTCAGAAGAAGAAGAAGAGAATTCAGAATCCATCGATGTTCATATTGGATCCGGGACATATTCAGGTGATTCAGGAGAGGAACATATTCTCGATAGACGGTAGTGGATCGCGAAGATTGCGTTTAAGGAAAAACGATGTTCCCTCCTGGTCTCACCGATGAAAACTGAAACACGCGTCCGGGGTACTCCTTGAGCGTGATACCTCCTGGGGACACCTCATTCACTGTGCCGGATATTTCATCGACGGGGGACGTGAAGTGCCGGTCCTGCATGCGAATGACGGACTCGCGGGTCTTCTTGACCCGGTTGAGGATCTTCTCGTATTCGATCTCCAGTTCGGTATTTCCCTGTGCTTGTTTGCCGACGCGTTGGCGATAGGTGTTGTACTCACGTGAGTAGGGAGCCACATCGGCCAGGATGGCCATCTTGTGGATGTCGGGATAATCCTCGGGGTTGACTCCTTCGAGTTCCGGGTGCAGGGCTTCCGGCGCCGGGCAGGCGGGCATAGCCTTCCGGGACCTTGAGGAAAGGATCACCTTCATGGAAGTTGGTGTAGTAGTCATCACCTGGCAGCCATGAGGGAGCCTGATTAGGGATCTCGTTGGCCTGCGGAGTGAACAGCTCGTTCTGAACAAAGCGGCGGAATGGCTCTGTATATCCGAAGTGTTCCGTACCGGACATGGACGGGCCGACGCCGGCGCCCAGTTCCTTCTCATAATAACGACGGGAGAAGTTGTCCATCTGCTGGCTTTGGTGTCTGAGCCTATGGGCAGATACTCATGGAGTGGTCCAATTCAGCGGGAACCCTGGATTTACTTGACAAGGCGCATATCAGGAGTAATGAGTATATGATCATGAAGTTTTATGGACAAGACAGCCTGCGCCCCGTTCGCCGCCGGGCCTGGGGCAAGATGTTCGGCCTGTTCATCCAGAGCGGCCGCAAGAAGATGAGCTATTCGGTGGAGGAGGCGGCCTGCCTGGCCGCCATGGAACCGTCTGCCTGGGAGGCTGTCGAGGGCGGCCGTGTTCCGGAAACTGCAGTACAGTTGCGCTTGATGGCCGGCGTTCTTCAGTTCAGCAACAAGCAACTGGGAACAATGGTCTTGCTCTGCCGGGATGCCTGGGAGCAGTAAACCTGTCCTGCTGCCGCCCCGGACCTTCCGGGGCACTGGCGGCGGGTACTCACAATCACATATGCTCACCTCCAGGGGAAGGAGGTGAGATCGATCAAGAAGAAGGAAGGAACAGGGATAAAACGCGTGAACATCAATATTCCAACTGAGCTCCACAACTCGTTCAAGGCCACAACCGCAGCGCAGGGCCTCGAAATGACCGTCGTACTCCTCGAGTTCATCGAAAACTACGTCGCCAAGTCCGGATACGCTCCCAAGCCGAAGAGCAGGCGCGCTTGAAGCGCGCCGGGCTCTACATGAGAGTAAGCACTGTCGATCAGCATCCGGAGACGCAGCTGAATGACCTCCGGCAGATGGCTGGCCAGCGCGGCCTTGAGATCATAGCCGAATACACTGACCGAATCAGCGGTGTGAAGGCTAAACGCCCCGGCCTCGATCAGATGATGACCGATGCCCGCCGCGGCCGCTTCGATGTGGTTCTCGTCTGGGCATCGGACCGGATCGCTCGGTCCGTAAAGCACTTTTTAGAAGTGCTCGACGAGTTGAATCGGATCGGGGTCGAGTATGTCAGCTTCCGGGAAAATATCGACACAAGCGGCCCGCTGGGCCGCGCTCTCCTCGTGATCATCGGCGCCATCGCCGAACTGGAACGCAACCTGATCGTCGAACGGGTGCGCGCCGGCATGCGGCGCGCCTGCCTCGACGGCCAACGAATCGGCCGAGCTCCACTGATACTGGACAGCCTAGCCATCCAACAAGATCGTCAGCGCGGCCAGAGTCTGAGGCAGATCGCCAAAGGCCATCGCGTTTCGACCGCGACTATCCAGCGCGTGCTACGCGGCCAGGCCGTCAACTCACAGGAGCGTGTCGCATGATCGACGAATCCGCGGCCGTCCTACCTATGTGGATGTTGCTATCCGCCGCCTTCGGCTTCATCATCGGCGACGCCTTCGGAGACAACTTCCGCCACGGCAAGTGTCTCGAGCAGTCCAATGAGGATCTCCGTGATGAGCTCGAAAAAGCCCGCACCTGCGAAGACCCCCTACACCGGGAGCTCAAGCAGCAGCGCGGCATCATCAGCGACATCCACAAGCAAGTGACGGCAGTGACAAAAGCCCTCCAAAAACGCCCTTCCTAAATCCAATAGACTTAATGGCCGGATCTCCCCGATCCGGCCGTATCAAAAGGTATACCTTCAGATACAGTTCATACATGGGAACTGTCGGCTGCCTTTGCGAGGCGCAATATACCCCCGGACACACTCACCTCCCCGCTGAAGCACCTCGATCCAAGCACGGCTAGTGATGCGCTTGCGCGGATCGCCGCTTCTGCAGAATTGTCGACTCTTCTAGACACCATAGAGAACGGACGCTGCGGAAGGTCGCCGCCGCGCGCAAGACAAAGCGTCTCATTCTTGAGTATTCTCCCATAGAGACGAGCGTTCACCAGAGAGTCTCAATTACCGCACTGCCGCTTCGAACTGCTGTGCAACATTGCATTGGGTAGCAGAATCGGCAGTTGTAACAGTCGCAACTCGATTCGTCGAGATCGGCGACCACTTCTCTCTCTTCACCGACGGATTGCTCGAAGCGCGCAACCCGGCCGGTGAACTGTATAGCTTCGGGCCTTGAGAGTCTCTTCGCAACCCATTCCAGCGCCGCCCGGGCCACGCAGACCCGTCAACTTCGGCCAGGACGACGACATTACCATCCTTACCTCACATGTCTGGCTATCGTTGAAGAATCGCTCTCAATGAACTTTGCCTAGCCCGTAAACCGGCCTCGACTCACTCCAATCCTTTTTGATCCGCCCCTTTACACTCTTCTTTCCGATGCCGTTTGGAACCGCTACGCACCTTGGCTTGTTAGCCATTGTGCGTCCTGCATCACATGCGAGTGTGATATGGCGCACTTACAACCATTATTGCCATCCGCGTACTGTTGGGCACACGAATGATCTGGATCACATGAGGCCGCTTGTCTCAGCCTCCTGTTAGCCGCATCAAGGAGAATGGGCCAGATGAGCATCTTCAAGGATGCAGGGCATCTTTTTCGATTTGCGGGGCTTTTTGTCCTCGCCTTCATTTTGTTTTGGGTGATTCGCGGCTACGTGGTCCCCAAAAGCTTTGGGCAATACGGCCACTATCGCGGAGCTGCGATCGGCGAGATCGCGGCACGTCCAGTTCATTTTGCCGGCCATGAAGCCTGCGAAACCTGCCACGTCGACGTACTGGACGTGAAGAAAAATGGCAGGCACGCGCACGTGAACTGCGAAGCCTGTCACGGGGCACTGGCGAAACACGCCGAGGACCCTGCCTCTGTCACACCTCCGAAGCTTGATACGGGGGTTCTATGCGTTCGCTGCCACGCAGCCAGCGCGGCCAAGCCGAAAGGGTTTCCACAGATGCCGGCTGACCACACCACTGGCTTGCCTTGCGAGACATGTCACCAGCCGCACAACCCGGCCATGACCGCAGGAGTTGCGAAATGAATACATCCCGGCGTCATTTTCTGGTTCTGCTGCCCGCCGCTGCCATTGCATGGAAGTCCGTGCTGGCCGGAACTCCGGAGGCCTCGCCAAACTACAACATGTCGGAGCACTGGTGGAGCATGTTGATCGATATTCCCAAGTGCATTGGCTGCGGCAACTGCGTGCGCGCCTGCCAGGCCGAAAACGATGTTCCTGAAGGGCACTTCCGCACATGGGTGGAGCGGTATCACGTCTCCGACGAGAACATGGCCAATCCCGAAGTCATCTCTCCGGACGGCGGTAAGGAAGGATTCCCCGCGGCTGCCGAGGATGCAGGCAAGTACTTCTTCGTCCCCAAAATGTGCAACCACTGCGCCGACTCACCTTGCACCCAGGTATGTCCCGTGGGCGCCACCTTCGTGACTCCCGACGGCGTGGTGCTTGTCGACCAGACGTATTGCATTGGTTGCGCCTATTGCGTGCAGGCCTGTCCTTACGGCTGCCGATACATCCACCCGGAAAAGAAAGTCGCGGACAAATGCACGCTCTGTTATCACCGGATCACGAAAGGACTAACAACCGCCTGCGCTGAGAACTGCCCCACGGGCGCGCGCCAGCTTGCGGACCTCAAGAATCCGAATGATCCTATCCACGAGTTCCTGAAAACCCACAGCGTGCAGGTATTAAAGCCTCAGATGGCCACTGGCGCAAAGGTGTACTACAACGGGCTCGATGGATCGGTGCGGTGAAGCAGATTTCAGCTTTCAGCGATCAGCTTTACGGCATGAGCCGCGATTTCACGGACAAGCAGCAAGGACTAATGTTACGAAGACAAGCAAATAGCTGAAGGCTGACAGCTAAGAGCTTGTCGAACAGGGTGAGACGTTATGAATGGTGTTGAAGGCTTCATGTATCCGAACGAAGTCGAGCTCTTTTGGAGCGTATTAATCGTTCTATATCCCTTTATCACGGGGTTGGTGGCGGGCGCATTCATCCTGGCATCGCTGGAGCGCGTCTTCCGCGTGGAAGCAGTCAAGCCCACCTACCGGCTGGCCTTGCTGACAGCCCTCTCGTTTCTGCTGGTGGCTCCGCTGCCATTGCAGTTACACCTCGGTCATCCCGAACGTTCGCCAGAGATGTACTTCACGCCCCACAGCACTTCGGCGATGGCCATGTTCGGCTATGTGTATCTCTGGTATTTGATGGCCGTGCTGACCTTCGAAATCTGGCTCGACTACCGTCACGATATCGTCGTACGCTCGCAAGAATCCACGGGCCTGCTCCGCGTGATCTACAAGATCATGACGCTCGGCTCCAGCAACATCAGCCCGCGCTCACTCCATATCGACGAGCGAGTCGGCTGGATTGTCACGCTGGTCGGCATTCCTTCGGCCTTCCTGTTGCACGGCTATGTCGGATTCATCTTCGGATCTATTAAAGCCAATCCCTGGTGGAACTCGCCGCTGATGCCGGTCGTCTTCATCTTCTCGGCCATGGTTTCGGGCATCGCCTGCGTCATGGTGCTTTATATGGCAGTCACGAAGCTCCGGCACAAAACCATCGACATGCACTGCGTCGACACCATCGCGATGTACCTTTTCTATACCTTCATCATCGACTTCAGCCTGGAGATGCTCGACCTAATTCACCGCATTTACGAAGCCGACGAATCATTCCGCAGTTTGGATTTCATGGTGCATACTCGGCTTTTCTTTTCGCAGATCGTCCTTCAGATATTTCTTGGCACCCTCGTTCCGTTGATTCTGCTGGGCACCAATCAGGTGGTAAAGTTGTCCGAGATTGCGCGCAAGCGCAGTTACACCATCGCCGGGTGCCTCACCCTCATCGGCATCTTTGCTATGCGCTGGAATGTGGTGATCGGTGGGCAACTCTTCAGCAAGAGTTTTCTCGGTTACACAACCTACAAGATGACCCTGGTGACGCGCGAGGGATTGCTGGTTGCGGTGGCGCTGACACTTCTGCCGTTGGGGATTCTTTGGGTCTTGGTCAAGCTGCTGCCGCCTTGGCCTGACGAACACTTGCCGGAAGGCGTTGCCGCCGACTAGACATAGCATGGGCAGAGCGCTGCCATCAGGTGAAGACCATGAACGTTCTTCCCGAAGCTCTCGAATTGCTCACATCCCGCGTGGATGCGCTGGAGAAACGTGTCCATGACTTGGAGCACTCTGTTGAGGTTTGCGCGCCGCCTGAGATGCGCCTTGTAACTGTCGCATCCGACATTGCCAGCGAATCTGCGATTGAGCAGGCGAACGGCGTATTCCCTGTGCTCGGCGGCGCCATGCTCGGCATTGCAGGGGCCTACGTACTCCGCGCGTTCGCAGAATCGAGTCTCGTCCCGCGGCCGGCGATCGCGGCCGTTGCCATCGCCTATGCCGCTGCATGGCTAGTGTGGGCCGCCAGGACAAGGGCCACAGCAAACTTTGTACGCGCCGTCTACGCGGGCACTGCCGCTCTGATTTTGGCTCCCATGCTGTGGGAACTCACATTGCGCTTCAACGTTCTGTCTCCCGCGCTTGCGGCGGCCGTCCTCAGCGGGTTTGTCATTGCGGCCACGGCCCTGGCCTGGAAACGCGATCTTACACCCATCTTCTGGATGGCCCATGGTGCGGCCGCACTCACCTCCGTCGCGCTCTGCATCGGGACCCACGAATTCATGCCTTTCATATTCTCGCTGCTTTTGATGGTTTTGCTCAGCGAGTTTGCCGCAATTCGAGGTCGCGGCCAATCCATCAGGCTGCTAGTTGCAGCCGTGGCCGACGTCGCGGTTTGGGCGCTCATCTTCATCTACTCAGGCCCTCAGAACGTCCGCGCCGATTATCCCGTTCTGGGCACGGTGGCGTTGCTGGCTCCCGCGTGTGCGTTGTTTTTTCTCAGTGCTGCAAGCGTTGCCTGCAAGACCGCGCTTCTGCGGCGAAAGATATCTGTCTTCGAGACCCTCCAGTGCATCGTCGCATTTCTGCTCGCAGTCTCCAGTGTGCTCTTCTTCCAGCCGGGCGGAGGTACTCTCCCGCTGGGAATCACGTGTCTCCTCTTGTCCGCAGCAAGCTACTGGGTCGCTTTCGCGGACTTCCGTTACGCCGCCGAACGACGCAACTTCAGCGTGTTTGCTGCCTGGAGCGCGTGTCTTTTGCTTGTCGGATTATTCTGGACGCTGCCGATAACCTGGGCTGCGGCGTGCCTGGGGTTGGCAGCATTGATCGCAACCGTGCTTGCTGCCCGGCACGAATGCGCGGCATTGGAATTCCACGGTGTGGTCTACCTGGCTACCGCCGCCATCGCATCCGGGCTTTTTGAGTATGCCTTTCTCGCTCTGGCCGGATCACAGGCTGCCAAAGCTTCGTGGAGCCTCTTCCTCGTTTCCGCCGTTGCTATCTCCTGTTACGCTGCCGTCAAGGAGCGCGTCGGCGAAGACTGGCGTCAACAATTTCTACACTTCCTTCCCGCCTTCCTGGCGTCCTGTGCCGTCACGGCGCTCATGGCCCAGGGCCTGCTGCACCTCGCGGCATTATTCATCACGCCCGACGTCTTTCACCTAGCCTTCATTCGCACCCTCGCCATCTGTTCTGTGGCCCTCGCTCTCGCCTTCGGGGGAGCCCACTGGCGCCGTCTTCAAATGACGCGGATCGCATACGCTGCTCTGGCCTGCGAAGCCGCAAAACTGCTCGTTGAAGACCTGCGCCACGGCCGCATGGAGTTCATTGCCGCTTCTTTCTTCCTGTTCGCCATCACCCTCATCGCTGTACCCCGTCTCGCGCGTGCCGGCCGCAAGAACATAGTGCAACTCGATCGCCTTCACCCGCCCGGCATGTGACTTCGGTTTCCCGGATCGGCCCATCGAAAGCCGCACTTCTGCCGACATCTATTTTGAGAAGTGCCCGAATCGATCCAGCGTGCAATTAATACATCGGCGGGAGACACCCTTCGCTTCAATATCAGCAGAGTTACTGGCAAGAGGCCTAACTAAGTGTCAGACTGCATAGTCTGCTCTGATCTTCGCAAGCGTCGTAACCTTCTCAAGAGCGTGTAAAGCAATCTTCACCTTAGGCGGACGGGATCCGTAATGGAAAACGGGCCAGGATTGGGGAACCTTTCAAAAACAGGTGGAGGCGGTCATTCTGGCACGTCTCTTGCGTATCTGAAGGTATACCTTTTGATACGGCCGGATCGGGGAGATCCGGCCATTGATTTTATTGGATTTAGGAAGGGCGTTTCTGGAGGGCTTTGTCACGGCCGTCACTTGCTTGTGGATGTCGTTGATGACGCCGCGCTGCTGCTTGAGCTCCCGGTGTAGGGGCTCTCGATCGATGCGGGTTTTTTCGAGCTCATCACGGAGATCCTCGTTGGCTTGTTCGAGGCATTTCCGATGACGGCGGCTGTCGCCGAAGGCGTCGCCGATGATGAAGCCGAAGGCGGCGGATAGCAACATCCACATAGGTAGGACGGCCGCCGATTCGTCGATCATGCGACACGCTCCCGTGAGTTAATGGCCTGGCCGCGTAGCACGCGCTGGATGGCGGCGGTCGAAACGCGATGGCCTTTGGCGATCTGCCTCAGACTCTGGCCGCGCTGACGATCTTGTTGGATGGCTAGGCTGTCCAGTATCAGTGGAGCTCGGCCGATTCGTTGGCCGTCGAGGCAGGCGCGCCGCATGCCGGCGCGGGCTCGCTCGACGATGAGCGACCTTTCCAACTCCGCGATTGCGCCGATGATGACTGCACCTTGCCCGGACAATGAGTCGCCCGAGCAATAACACCCTTTTTGGGGCCCCGATAAGACCTGAACTCTCCGACACCCGGTGTGCCGGTTGTGTGCCCAACGGCGGGTCGGCGCTGGTAGGGACTTCTGTTGACCCATCTTGCGACCAGCTTCCAGTTGGCGATGGAATCGAGGCAAAGTACCGATTTTGATACTCAAACTAGAAGCCGATAGGTTTAGTCGCAAGTTTTATGATGAGATTGATGACTGAGAAGAACGGAATCTTGAGCGAAAGCGCCGGCCGATCTCTAAATGCCAAGGCAACGAATCGAAATCCAGGGACCGTTCCTTATCTCCCTCCCGGTACTCGTGTATCGACTCTCGTTTTCCTCTACCTCGCTCTTACCGTGGTGTTCACGACACCCTGGGTGTTGCTATTGCTGCACGCGCAGAGCCTCGACATCGGGAGGGGCTTTGTCATTCATACGCAGATGTGGACTCCTGCTCTAGCGGCTTTCACTTGCTGCGCTTTCTTTCGTATCCCATTTAGATTTTTGGGGTTCGAGTGGCCTGGAATGCGAGCAATTACCTGGGGATATCTTCTCCCCATCGCATACGCTACCACCGCCTACCTATTCGTCTGGACCACCCGCCTTGCCCCGGCCGATTTCACAGGATTCCTGCGCGCGAGCCAGAGATCGCTCCATATTGAAGCGGGAGCCGCTGTTCTAAACGCGGCATTGATCATGACATTCGGTGTTCTGCAAAGTGGTGTTTCCGCAGCTGGAGAAGAGATCGGCTGGCGAGGATTTCTTGTGCCTGTGTTAGCGCAACGGTTCGGCTTCACCGGAGTCGTCTTAGTTAGCGGGGCCATCTGGGCACTGTGGCATTTCCCGTTGATTGTGTTTGGCACTTACAGTAACTCGGCTCCTAAGTGGGTGGCTTTGCTTTGCTTCACGACCATGATCGTTGCCACAGGCGCGATGGCGGCATGGCTACGATTGAAAACCGGATCGGTGTGGCCTGCAGCAATGCTGCACGCCTGCCATAATGCGGTCATCCAATGGCTGTTCGACTCCATGACAGTGGAAACTGGCAGAGCGGCATGGTTCGCCGGGGAGTTTGGAATGGCGCTTGCCATCACTTCGGTTCTATTCGCAATACCAATCTGGCGAAACGGATCACTCACCTTAAAAAAGCCATTTCCACCCTCCTTCTCAGCGGTGTAGCGATTAAGACACGGTGGGACCGGCCCCGTTCATTGCGGCAGTCAAGGCTCCAATCGCCGAGCGGTCGCGATCGGCCAAGGAATCTCGAATGTTAGTTTCTGGGCGTCGACCTTCCATGACTACGAATCGCTTCTGCGACTTTACATCCGGCCGGTTCTCAGCACGCGACTGATCGGCATGATCGGACAGATGGAAATGCAGGCCTTTACGCGCAGATGCTCGAACGGGGCTTGTCAGCGAGGACGATCGAGTACGCGAATGCGGTGCTCGAATCGGCCTTCCGCCAGGGGGTCCGCTGGAGAATGCTGGCCGAGGACCCCTGTGCCGGAGTCGACCTGCCGCGGGTGAAACGCAAAGAAATGGAGGCGCTCAGTGTGCAGGAGTGCCGCCGGTTTCTTTTGGTCGCAGAAGAATCTGAATGGCATGCGCTGTTTGCGCTGGCACTCACGACCGGGATGAGGCCCAGCGAGTACCTGGCTCTCAAGTGGTCCGATATCGATTGGCAGCGCGGAGCTGCCAGCGTTTCGAGGACGATTCAGGTGTCGGGGGCGATCGGACCGATCAGGCAGGCGCTCTTAACCCGAAATATTGTGAGTCTTTCAGGCTAAGAAACGACGGGGACCAAAAAGCACTCAGGAGACGCCAATCTTTACCATTAGTTGCATTCCACATCGAGTCCCAGGTTCAATCCAGCCGGACCGCTTTCGACCAGGGGATGGGGTGCCCAGGCAAAGACTCTTCCGTTGATCCTCTTGGCGGCAAAAGCGGGAACAGACAACGGCACTTATCAAAGCCAGGGTCATGCGTTGCGCCCGAGAAAGATGGGAACGATGTGCCGGTCGTACAGGTTCTTTGTTACGTTCTTCGCGATCACGGTCTCATTCCCTTCCAGCAGATCCAGATAGCGTTGGCCCATCTTCGCCGCAACCTTGAAGCCGACATGCAGCAACTGGCGCAGGTTGCTGTTATAGGCAGAGGTTCCTCTCACGTGCCGCAAGGCGGAGGTGTACTGTTCCGAGGACCAGCCGTGAACCTCGTCCGGCGCCGGAAGCCTAGCAGGATCGATATCGATGACGGCGGCGTATGGCGCGCATAACTCGTCGCGGTGCGCAAAGGCTTCGGAGTAAATCTCTTTAACCAGCGCGAGCGCTTCACCTCCGGACTCCGCCAAGCCGATCAGTTCTTCGAGCCACGTGGTTCCAGCGGTCTTCAAGTGCACACCCGCGTCGAACCGCTTCATCGTGGAGTGAATCGCCGGGTAAATCGAGAACTTATCGCTGCCGCTGTGCACGCTCAGCTTGAGATTCTCCGGCAGGCCGTATTGTTGGACCGCATAGGCGAGGGCCGCGACGTCGAGCGCCATTTCGCTTTCGAACTGCGCTACGTCGCCCACATAGTCGACGCCTTTGTTGAAGCGGCCGCTGAACTTGGGCGCGATGGTCTGTACGGGTATGCCTTCATCGGCGATAGCCGCCAGAATGATCAGCAGCTCAACCGGGCTTTGCGCGCGGTCGGTCTCGTCCATGGAAATCTCAGGGATGAAGTTGCCAATACCCTTGGCATTCTCGATCTTGCGGTAGACTTTGCCCGCTGTCTTCACGGCGCCGAGAAACTTCTGTGCAGTCTGCTTGAGATTTTCTGGCGTAATCTCGAGGGCTTTTTCCGCAAGTTCCAATTCAACGCGCCCCAATAACTCCGGGTGTAGCTTGACGAACTTTTCGATGTCGGCCGCCGGCGCCTCATGACCGATGAAGTCGGCTACATCGATGGTGTAGAAATCACAGGCCGCAAAGAAGCGATCGACAGTTTCCAACGTGATGTGGTCGGCGTCGCAGAAATAAGGCAGCTTCCAATCGAGTGCCTTGACGGCGGCGTCGGCCGAATCCCGAACAGAGGACGGCTCTGAACCAATGATGGTGTGCTCGCGGTTGGACTTGTTCCACACTGGAACGACCTCGACCCCGCTCTCGAGCGCCTGCACGCATGCTCGCAACTGCGCTTTCGCCTGGTGTCCGAACCTGTCTCCTGTGCCGATGGAATATTTGCTGAGCTTCAAACTTGGATTCCCCTATACTCTCTCCCGGACCTCAGTCTGCGGGATTTGGCCAGGACCGCGCGGGCGCCTTCACACATCCGGATCCTGATGCATAGTGACGAATGCGGCGATCCGAGTCTTTTGAATTGCGGCTTAAGTCAGTTGTGGGTCTGTAAAACATCCCTCCCATCCATCGTGCGGACAGGAGGGATAAGGAGGCATCACCCTAAAAGGTGATCTTCAGTGCACCTTGGAAGATTCTTGCGCCGTAATTATTCACGGTCGATGTGATGTCACCGAAGATTGAAGAGGCCAGCGAAGTGCTGCCTCCGATGTACCCGCTATTGCTGGGCGTGGCAAAGTCCGGATGGTTTAACAGATTGAAAGCCTCGATGCGCAGATGCAGTTGCAACCCTTCGTGCAACGAGAAGGCGCGGCTCAATGCACTATCGACCTGCAGGAATTTGGGACCGCGAAACGAATTGCGGCCTAAGGTCCCAAATGTGCCGAGCTCATTTGGAGTGAACGCGTCGCTGCTTAGATACGACGCGTTGGTCGCCGGCCCACTTTGAATCTTCTTATGGGTATAAGCCAAATCAGGACTGGTTAGATTTGGCCGGTCGTTACCCGTATCGGTGAGAGAGTTATCCTGTCCCGTTAGAACGGTGAATGGATTTCCATCCTGAAAATGAACCAGCGGGGCTATCTCCCAATGGTTGACAACCTCGGAAGCCAAACGGTTGCTCAGATTGAAATGACTCGACGCCACAAGACTGCTGTTGAAAACATCCCTGAAGTCGAATCCGCAGTTCGCCTTGTCACCCTTTATATTGTTGGGATTCTGCACGACAGTACCTTCCGTATCACCCACATTGTCGGAGATGTCGATGCAGTGAGACCATGTATAGTTGGCCATCAAAACGAAGCTTGATGACAGGCGATGCTGAGCTGAAGTCACGACGCCGTTGTAACTGGAGTTAGCCCCAGTTAGAACGTAATTCGACTCATTTCCGCCGCCCGCAAAGTAGGGACCCTGGGACGGGTTCGCAATCGTCAGAGCGAAACGCGAAGCATCGTTGCCGGTGGTCGAACAAGGACTTCCGTTGCACATGCCGGGGATGTACACATCGTCATCCATCGGGGAAGCGTAGCTGTTGAATTCTGTTCTGTTGCCCACGTAGTCGATCTGCACTTGCCAGCCATGGCTAAATTCCCGCTGCACGCTGGCGGTGTATTGGAGCATGACTGGGGGGTGATAGTGCTGGGCAAGCTCGATGTATTGCGCTCCAAGCTGAAATGGCGTTGACGATGACGGCACCGGAGGCCGCGGAAAGGGATTGGCGGTAACCGAGCCGTTTGACCATGGCGCGGCGAAGTTCAAAGGACCGGTGACCGGAAAAGTTGAAATAGTCTCGGAGAATGGCGGATTCTCGTTCATGTTCTGCCCCATGAAAAAGTCCACCGTGTCATAGACCATCGACGCGCCCACGCGGAAGACCGTCTTACCGGTTCCAGTGGGATCATATGTGGCACCAATCCTCGGCGAGAACTGCGCCACTGAGTTTGTTGTAAAGGCCTTGGGGATTCCAGGATCGCCATAATACAACTCTCCGGCTGGCGCATTGGGATAGGCCGTGCTGTGCACGTTACCCATGAAATTGGCCATGCTGAACTCCGAGCCTCGGCCATAATTGTCGGTTGGAAAGTACTCCGGCCCCCAACGAAGGCCACCCGTCAACACAATCTTGTTGGTGAGGTGATATGTATCCATTACATAGAGGGTCGGAATCGGCGCACGCAAAGCATCCTGCTGGTTATTGCTCTGCGCGAAGGAATGCAAAGCGCCGGTCAAAAAATCCAGATTTGCATCGCTGCCCGTGCCGCCAGCGCTTGAGCCGTTCGGCCCGGTGCGGGCGAAGATACCACTGAAGCCGAAGGTTCCATTCCCATCATATACATTGTTCTCGTTGAACTGAGAGCGTGCATATTCGCCTCCGAATCCAATCTGATGCTTGCCGTGGATCCAGGTCACATCGTCGGCAAACGAGAACGTGTTCTCGTTGAAGATAGCGGGGGCCCCCGAGTAGATGGTCCACTTGTCGGTGGCCGTGATGGGGAGTTGCACAGGAGACGAGCTGAACATGTCGATGCCAATCGTGTTTGCGTTGATGCCGGTCGAAGCGGGACCACGGCGGATGTCGCGTATGGTGCCGGTGGCATGGAACGAGTTCACGATGTTCTGCGTGAGGACGTAGGTCTCACCAAGGGTGAGCGCCTGCACGCGCTCAAAGTTGCCGGACTGGCCAGTGATCAGGATGTTGTTTGGGGAATAAAACGATGGGTGCTGATAGCCATCGACCCAGTAACGGCCGTACGCACTGTGTTTCGGACTGATAGTCCAATCCACACGCGTCACGAACTGATTTTCGGCGGTCTCACTGGGAATCGCAAAGGTTACAAGGCCGCAATTGTTTGTCGGGGCAGGAAAGTATTTAAGCAGGGCGAGAGAAGTGGGACTGAAAAAACTTGGGTTGATCTGGTTATCGGGCAGGACTGCGCCCGTCTGCGGGTTGAGGACTTGAATGGGGCCTCCCGGACATCCAGGTCCATCCGTAACCGAGAAGTCCCCCTGCAGATTTGCCGCCGTCGGAACGTAGGCCTGAGTTGAGGCTTGTGCCTGGTCAGCCTTGGTGTGCTGGTAACCTGCAAAGGCGAACAGCTTGTCTCGGATAATCCTTCCGCCGAAGGTGCCGCCGTATTGATTTTGATGCAAGGTGTCCTTATTGACGGAGAAGAAGTTGGTCGCATCGATGAAGTTATTGCGGATGAACTCGAAGCCCGACCCGTGCCACTGGTTCGATCCCGAACGGGTAACCACGTTGACCAATCCGCCCGGATGGAGACCGCTGGATGCACCCAGGTCAGTAGTTTCCACGCTGAACTGGGCAACTGCATCCGGAAAGGGGAACGGGAGATTGATGTTGGTTTGGTAGTCGTTGTTATCGGCGCCATCCAATCGGTAGTCAGAGAAATTCCCCTGACCGCCGGTAATCGAGATAACTGCGGAGCTGTAGAAGGTCTTGCTGCCTTGAACGTCGTTGTTAGCGTTGGCGTTCACTGCCCCGCCCATCAGGGTTACCAGGTTGGTCATCTCTCGCCCGTTGAGCGGCATCTCGGTGAGAGTCTGCTCGTCGACGGTTTGTTTGAGCGTGCTGTCTTCGGTCTGCAGGGCCAGGTCGCTGGCCCGCACTTCTACAGTCTGTTGTTCTCCGCCAACCTTCATGACAATGTTAATGGCAATGCTGCTTCCAACATCGAGCACGATGTTGGACTGACGGTACCGGTTAAAGCCCGGAGCCGTCGCTTCCACGTCATATGTGCCGATGGAGATGTTTGGAAAGCTATAGAGGCCGCTGCCATCCGAGGTTGCCTTGTGTTTCACCTGGGTCGCTGTATTGGTAGCCGTGACATCCGCATTTCCAATCACAGCGCCTGTGCCATCGGTTACGGCCCCCTGAATACTGGCGGTTCCTGCAGTTTGAGCATTTCCCCGCAGGACCGGCAGCAGGATTGACGCGCCAAAGAAGAGCGCCAGCCAGAGGGAGCCTTGGAGTTTTCGGTTTCTGACAATGGGATACATGTGGCCTCCTTCAAAGCGCGGGAATCACCAGTTTGTTTTGTTAAGAAGTTCGTTGCGATCTGATTCGCAACCTGCCTAAGTAGCTCGGGTGACGGGCTTGTCGACAATCTCTTCCGTGTGCGGGTTCCAGTAAAGCTTCTTGCCGCTCCAGTAAGATTGCGCGGCCATGATCACGACAATGGCGTGCGAGAACCCATGATCCACGTTTGCATTGGGCGTGTTGCGCGACCGAATGGAATTTAGCCAGTTCATGACATGAACCACGCTGTCATCCCCTGGGCCTCGCGAGTCCGGCGGTGCGGCACCGGCCACCTGTACTACTTCTTCCTGGTCTATCGCTGGACTTACGACAGGCACGGATTTCGAGTCGACTGATCCCGGCCATTCGTCTCTGCCACCTTCCTTACTGACCGTAAAGAGCGAGGCGCCTTCTCCGCCGTAGTTCGCGATGGTTCCATCGCGGCCTTGAATCCTGGAAAAGCTTCGGAAGCTGTTCCCGAACACCGATTTGTAGGTGTAAAGGAAGCCCTTGGGGTAAGTGACCGCGGCGACGCAGGTATCCGGATTTTCGCGGTCGTCTTTCCATGCGTATATTCCGCCGTTCGCCACTACGCTTTCGGGATAAGTCTCGTCCGTCCACAGGTGCACCAGGTCGCTGCCATGGCTCATCCACTGATCGAAGATTCCGGAGGAAAAGTCCTTGTAGAGACGGAATTCGAGATACACATGGGGATCGAAAGGCCGGTGAGGCTTGCCCAGGAGCCACCGCTCCCAGTCCGTATCTTCCTCGCGAAGCTTGGATGGGGAATCATAGAGCCACTTCCGCCACTCCATGTTGCGATCCTCTTCCCGCTCGCTCATGCTCGCGCGCATCTGCTGTCTCTCTGCGGGCGTGGCGTTATACATGGCCCGTTCGCCGGAGGGGCCGCTGCCGGTATCCGAGTTCACCCACCGCCAGCGCTCCATATTGATATTCCATTCCTGTTCGATATGGACGATCTCGCCGATGCGGCCGGCGCGGATGATGTCGCGGACGGCCAGCTGGTAGGGCTCGCTGCGATGCTGCGACCCCATCTGGACCATCTGCTTTGAAGCCTTTACCACATTGCGCGTTTCGATGGCCTCGGAAAGAACATTGGCAAACGGCTTCTCAACATAACAATCCTTGCCCGCGCGCACGACTTCCGCGCAGAGCTTGGCATGTTGGAAGTCGCCAGTGGCGATCATCACTCCATCGATGTCCTTATTGGCGAGCATCTCCTCGGAGTACTTATAGGACTTGGGGTCCAGATTGAATGCGTCTTTCACCTGGGCCGCACGTGCCTCTCGAGCCAAGCGCCAGATGTCGCATACTGCGACGGTTTCAACCGGGGTTTGCTGAGAGGCCAACTGGACCATATGCACATGACCGCGGCTGCGTCCTCCGCAGCCGAGTTGAGCCAGCCGGATGCGATCATTCGCACCTATGACCCGCGCATAGGAACGCGCGGTCATTCCCGCCGCCAGCATGGTGCCGGCTGCCTGTTTTAAGAATGTTCTGCGATCTGTCCCGGGAGTCGATTCATCAGCCATAAATTCACCTTTCCCCTTCTTTTGGTAGGAATTTTCACCCAAGTTGTTTGCCCCAATCAGGAGAGCGTCCTCATTGGGCGGCGAGAACTTCATGAAGTTCCTCTGCCGACTCAGCATCCAGATAGAGAGTTACGTCCGGATGAGTGCGGAGGATGGTTGCAGGACATTCGGTGGAAATCGGCTCATGGAGAGCGCGCCGCACAATTTTTGCCTTGCGTTTTCCAGGCACTGATACGATCAGCTTCGGCACCCGAAGCAAGGTTGGAATGGTAAGCGTAATAGCATATTCCGGAACCTGCTCAACGCTGCCGAACCATCCTTCGGCGGTTTGCTGCTGCCTGCACACGGCGTCCAGATGCACAATCTTCGCATCCACGGGATCAGTGAAATTTGCGAGAGAGGGATCGTTGAAGGCCAGGTGGCCGTTTTCTCCAATGCCGAGCAGACACAACTGTGGATCGGCAGCGCGGAGCTTCTCCGCATATTCACGGCCTGTCCGCTCAGGATCCGGCGCGCTTCCGTCAATCTCAAAGAATTCCTTCATCTGCACTTTTTGGGTCAACCTCTCGCGCAGATAGCGACGGAACGAAGCAGGGTGGTCCGCGGATATACCCACGTATTCATCCATATGGAAGCCGCGAACTTTATTCCAGGGCAAACCTGCGATTCCGGTGAGCTCGTCAAGAGTCCGCAACTGCGAGGCCCCCGTAGCAAAAATGACTGCGAAGGAGTGATGAGTCTCACCTAATTCGATCATTGCATTGGCTGCAGCCTGCGCCGCAGCGGCGCCGGCTGCATGACTGTTGGGATGGATCTCTACCTTCATAGACCCGACTTGGACGTGCTTTGCTTGAGACTTTTCCGAAATCAAAGAAAACTCCTTCGTGGTTGATGCGCCTGGCAATTAGGGGAACAACGTTGCCAGTTACCTGGCCGGTACCCGATGCGGCATGCCTCTCCCGAACAGCTCTTGACATGTCTTACCGAGCAGCTACCGCGGAACCGGAGTCGAGATCGGAATTGAACAACCGCGGGAAGCCTTTACATACAAATATGTCGAGATTGAAACATATGTCAAGATAATTTTCACCGTTAATGTGATTATTTTCGCAAATACTTGAAAAATAGTGCAGGCGGTTGCAGGGAGTCATCCCGAAAAAATGGGACCCGATTCCGCGTCAGCAGACAAACGCGCCGCGTTTCTCGGCACTATGCCGGAAGTGGTACGCGCATTTTCGGGAACTTTGGCTATCATGCAAGGACCTCACCCTTCGGGCCCCTGTATCTGGCACGCATTCCCCGCGGCGGGGGCTATTCTCGTGTATTGAGAAAATTTTCAGGATGGTGCATAGTTATCTTTACTTGGAGCGTGCAAGAATGAAAAGCGCAATTCATCCAGCGGCCAAGGTGGGTCTTCGGGAAATCGCGGAAGCCGCGCAGGTCAGCGTCGCAACAGTTTCTCGAGTTTTGAATGGAAATAATCGCGTTGACCCGACCATTCAAAAGACTGTCATCAATGCGGCGACGATGCTCAAAGTCGATCTATCCCAGCGAAACAAGACCAAGGCTTTGGCGTTCGTTCTCAGCAATCGTGCAATGCTGCATGCATTTCACTCCCGTGTGCTGCATGGTGCGGAAACGTACTGCACGGCGCACGGCTGGGACATCTTCTTCCTGTCTTTTAATTATTCGCCGCATGCTCAGTGGAATGAGCTGCACTTGCCGAGGGTGATGCAGCGGCGCGACGTGGTTCGAGCTGTGATATTAGCCGGAACCAACTCCAGCAATCTAATCGAACTGTTAGACAACAAAGGTATCCCTTACGTGGTCCTGGGCAACAATGTCATCGGTGATCTGCAACAGTTGGAGAACGATGTGATCTTTTCCGATGACACTCAGGGAAGCGAAGACACGACTCGATACCTGATCGGCCTGGGTCATCGCCACATCTGCTTCGTAGGTAATACTCGTCTTCCGTGGTTTGCTCGATGCTTCGCGGGGTATCGCCGCGCGATGGAGGAATCGGGCCTGGCGCCCACCCACAGCAGCATCGACTCGGAAGACGATGCCGAGATCGGATATCTGGGCACCAAGTCTTTGCTTGCACGCGGCGAGCCCATTACAGCCATCTTTGCCGGCAACGATGCCACCGCTCACGGCGTGTACAAAGCCCTGCGAGATAGCGGCATGGAGATTCCGGATGACGTCAGCGTTGCGGGTTGCGATGACACTGTTGGTGTGTGGCTCTATCCGAGATTGACCACGATTCGCGAATTTCCTGAGCAGCTGGGAAAGCAAATGGTGGAGACGATTCTTAACCGCATTGCCAATCCCGATCAAAAACCGCAGCGGATTACTATCCCTACCGAGCTTATTAAGAGAGATTCATGCCGTCCGATCTCTTCCTCAAGCGATCAACCCCTCAAACACACCCTGGAGAATGTGCCGGTGGCGTGATCGACAAACGTCTCATGCAGGCGCTCGCCACGGCCAGAAGCCGGCGCCAGGCAGGTTGCGCGCTTTGCAGATGCGGCTGGCGGCCAATCAAGACGCCGGGGAATCGCTGGGCGCGCGGACCAATAATAATAGGCATGCGGTCGCGAAGAGGGGCAGTAATCCCGCGACGAGAAATGCGGGACCGTAGGAAAAGCGATCGACCAGGATCCCCACGGCGAACGTGAACACCGCCCCGACCAGGCCGGCTGCCAGTCCGCTCAATCCTGTGACCGTGGCCACAACGTCCTGCGGAAACAGGTCGGAGGGTAGTGTGAGACCCATGGTGGACCAACTCGCGAAGCCCCAAAGGGCGAAGCAGATGAGCGCTAAAGCAATGTAGACGCTATGTACGCCGGCAGCGGGAATGCCGGCAAGCATGGGCACGCAACTGCAAACGCATACCCACTTACGGGCGCGAATCACGGAGATACCGCGTCGGATGCAATATCCGGAGATCAGCCCCCCGGTGAAGTTACCGAGATCGGCGGCGATAAACGGCATCCAGGCAAACAGAGCAATTCGCTTCAGGCTGAATCCGCGCGCATCGCTCAGGTACTGGGGCAGCCAGAATACGTAGAACCACCAGATAGGATCAGTGAGTGCGCGGCCGAGGACGACGCCCCAGACATTGCGCTGACGGCCGAGACTGAGCAAACGCCGTAGCCCGTGCTCCGCAGAAATAACAGGCACATCCTGGCCCGCGCGGATCAGAGAAACCTCCTCAAGCGTCACTCTTGGATGACGATCCAACTCGTGGTAGACACGCAGCCACAGCAGCAGCCAGACAAACCCGAGCAGCCCCGAGAAAACAAAAGCCGAGCGCCAGCCAAAAGCAAGGGCGATCAACGGGACGGCCAGCGCGGCCACAGCTCCACCCACACTGGAGCCGCTATCGAAGATCGCTACCGCCAGGCTGCGCTCCTGGCTGGGAAACCACTCGGCAACGGTCTTGCTGGCGCCGGGCCAGTTGAATCCTTCCCCAATTCCCAATAGGAATCGAAAGAATGCGAAGGTGAGGACGGATGACGCGAAACTCGTCAGGATGTTAACGAGGGACCAGAAGACCACGGCAAGCGCGAGTCCAACCCGCGTTCCCACGGCATCCAGAAGGATGCCGCCAAGAAGCCACGTAAGCGCATATGAGATCTGAAACGCTCCAAGAATTTTGGCCAGGTCGGTGTGCGTCAAATGATATTGCGCCGTAATCAACGGCGCCAATACGGAAAATGTCTGGCGGCTGATGTAATTGATAACGGTTGAAAAGAATAGCGTCCAAACGATCCACCATCGCACTCGTCCTGAAGTGCGTTGCCTGGCCGGCTTTCCCGTTTGCGGCATTGAAATCACTTTATTCATCCCATCTCGCTATTCTGATACGTTCCTTACCGACTTTCCTGAATATATCTGCGGCGTTTTCGATTGTCAGCGCGCGAATGAGAGAAGCCAAGGTCGACAGTGGCTTCGGCTTAGGCCATTCCAAAAGTGACTCACATCGCAATCAGCTCAACGACGGGAGGTACGAATTGACAGACCGCCAAAGAACTCCGCCCGACAAGCGGTCTTCCGAGCACTAACCGAAATTATCATGAAAAATTCTTTCACATCAAGAAAAATTTCCACCGATTGCGGGTAAATTTTCTCAAGCCGCATCCTAAGCCCGATCCACAGACGGTTCTTCCGAATGAGTGCTGGGCAAAGTGAGGTCTCAATTTCGAGGCGATCGACACGGTAGCAGATGATCACCGTCGAAACGGAAGGACTGTTCAGCTATAGCGAAAGAGCGCCTTGAATCCGTAGTCCATGTGTTGCTGGATATGGCAGTGAAAAAGGGCCAAGCCGGGCTGGTCGGCGGTGAAATCCACGACGGCGCGGCCGTAGTAAGGAACCACGACCGTATCCTTGATGACGCCTGCCGTTTTCTTTCCATTGATCTCAGCCAGTTCCCACAAGTGCCGGTGCAGATGCATGGGGTGCGCGTCGTCGGTGCGGTTGCGCATCACCAGCCGGTAACGCGTGCCCTGCTGCAGCACAAACTCGCGCTCGTGCGGATAGGGCTTGCCGTTGACGAGCCACAGATTGAACTTGCCCGCTCCGCCCGGAATCTTCTCGAAGATCATCTCGATTGTCTGCTGCGGCGCCGGCGAATTCGAGTTGGCCGTTCCAAAGATGGTGTAGTCCCACGGCGCCTTTGGCGGATCGATCCATTGCGGCTGCCGGTGCTGCCCGGCGTACTCCACCACCACGCCAAGCCCCGACTCGCGAATGCGTCTTCTCCGTTCGAGCCCAGAATCCAGACGCCGGGATTGTTCATCTCGACGACGGCGTCGATGCGCTCGCCTGCACCGAGGAAGATGGAATCCAGCATCTGCGGCGTCGGCACCGGGTTGCCGTCCAGCGCAATCACCTTCATCTTGTGGCCCGCCAATGCCGATGCGCCGGTTTTCGATGGCGCTCGCGTTCAGAAAATGAATCAGCAGCCGCTGCCCCTCGCGCACGCGGATCGGATCGCCCGAGCCAAGCGCCTTGTCGTTGATGGAGTAGGTCATCGAGCCGACTTCGAGGCCGTCCGGATCGGTGTTCATCGTGGCCGGCTTTTCCAGCAGCGGCCCATCGTGGGTGTCGTCGTCATCGTCGTCCATTGTTGCCGGTGAAAAACGGCTCCCAGTCGCGCAGCGCCAGAAAGAGCTCCTGGTCGTATTGGCCGGGATCGTTGCCGCCATCGACATAGACAAAGCCGAACTGGCCGGTATACGCGCCCTTGTGCAGGTCGTCCATGGCCATGGCGTGCGAGTGGTACCAGCGGCTGCCGGCCGGACCGGGCGTGAGCTGGAATCGGCGGCGGCCGTGCGGCGGCACCAGCGGCGAACCCTCCTCTTCGGTGCCGTCCACCTCCGGCGGAATCAGCATGCCGTGCCAGTGCACGAGTTCCGGCGTGTCGGTGTCGTTGATGACTTCGACGGTGACCGGCTTGCCTTCGCGCATGCGCAGCAACCGGCCCGGCGCGGTGCCGTTGTAGCCGATGGTCGAGAGAATGTGCGAGCGGTCGAGTTCGACGGTAACCGGCGCAATGCGAAGCGTGTAATCCGCCTTGCCCTCCGGCGCAGCGCCGGTGGCCATCGGCTGTGGACTGGTCTGCGCACAGCGGCCAGCCGTGCCGCACCCGCCTGCGCCAGGGCCAATGCCGCCAAGTTTGAGGAGATCGCGCCGTTCACAATCGTGCTCACGACCGAGCAGGACCTGCCTGCATCGTCTCACGCGCAAGACGCGGACAAGGCGCGGCTGCAAGCAACCGGCTCGGCTTCGTACCACATCAAACGTGCAACCAACCGGAAAACTCGTTCGTCTAACCGCCAAGCGTCTCTGTTCCCGCGTCCGCGGAGGTCCCGATGAAGCCTTGGCACGCCGCTCATCGCGATCGGCGCATCGCAGCCTGCTGCGCGGGGGTGTGGGCGTTGCAGCGCACGGCGGACTTCGGCTTCGGCAATGACGACTCCCCTACCAACGTCAAGGCGGAGTTCTACTGGTCGCGCCTCGCCTACATCCTCGAGCATGCAGAGCTATGCGGCGGATTTGGCGGCTTCGGCACGTCGCGGCTGGTTCAACTCCTGGTCGCGCGACTATCCCAAGGCCGACCGCCAGTTTCTCATCGCCATGCACCGGCTGACGCGCATTGACGGACGCCCTACCGAGCAGGTGGTCACTCTCGACTCCGACGACATCTTCAACTATCCCGTGGATCTACGCCGTGCAGGTGCAGAACTGGACCTTCACCGACGCCGAGGCCAAGCGCCTGCGCGAGTACCTGCTGAAGGGCGGCTTTCTGATGGTGGACGACTTTCACGGCACCGAGGACTGGGAAAACTTCATGAACGGCATGCGCCAGGTGCTGCCCGACCGCCCGGTCGAGGATCTGCAGAGCGGCGACGAGATCTTTCACACGCTCTACGACATCGACGACAAGATGCAGATTCCCGGCGAGCAATACGTGTGGACCGGCCGCACCTATGAGAAGGACGGCTATCAGCCCAAGTGGCGCGCCATCCGCGACGACAAGGGCCGCATCATCGTCGCCATCTGCCACAACATGCACCTCGGCGACGCATGGGAGTGGGCCGACGACCCGAATTACCCGGAGACCTTCGCCTCCATGGCCTTTCGCGTCGGGCTCGATTACATCATCTATGGCATGACGCATTAAGCCCCACTGCCAACGAGACGAGGGCAGTGGACCAAACAGCAATGAACCGACACAGGACCGCGAAGCGCACATGTTTCAGTTCTTCTTCAAGTACCCGAGCCCGGTCTTCACCAAAGGGCAATTCGTGCTGCTCAGCGCGTGGCCCGCGTGGCTGCTGCCGGTGTTGATCGTCGCTGGCTTTCGGTGCGCTTGCGCTGCTCATCCGCTGGCGCCTCGCGATGCCGCGCCCAAGCTGCAAGAATTGGCGCGCCTGGCGATCTGGGCAATGCAGTCGGCGCTGGTGGCGCTGATTCTCGTTATTGCTGTGGCAGCCGGCCATGACGGTCAGCGAGCTGAGCTCGCAGCAGAACATCATCGCCGTCGTCGTCGACGACTCGCGCAGCATGAGCATTGCCGACAGCGACGGCAAAACGCGCGAAGCCGCGGCCCTCGCGGCGCTCGAGGGCGGCGTGTTTGCCGGCCTGCAAGAAGCGCTTCCAGACGCGCATCTACCGGCTTGGCAGCTGGACTCCACGCGATCGACTCACTCAACGCGATCGCTCCGGTCGAAGCCGGCAACGCACATCGGCGACGGCCTGAAGCAGCTCGTCGCAGAAACCGCCGACCTGCCGATTGGCGCGATTCTGCTGCTGAGCGATGGCGGCGAGAATACAGCCGGACATCGGCGGCTCCGGGATCAGCGCCGATGCGCTCCAGGCGCTGCGCAATCGCCGCCTGCCCGTGCACACCATCGGCTTCGGCAATCCTGAAACAGCCCACGACGTGGAGATCGAAGATGTGAGCGTTGCGGCCAGCGCCGCCGCCAATGCGCGCATCGCGACCACCGTCAGCCTGACGCAGCACGGCTATGCCGGCCAGAAAGGCGACGCTCACTGTGCGCGACGGAGACAAGACGCTCGCCGAACGCGAAATCATCCTCGCACCCGACGGCCAGCTCCAGACTGAGCCTCTCTTCTTTCCTGTCGGGACAGCCGGCGCCAAAGAGCCTTACCTTTTCAGTCGAACCGCTGCCCGGCGAAGAGAACCTCACCAACAATGCGGTCACGCGGCCTATCCTCGTCAGCGACGCGAAGCGCCGCATCCTCTATATCGAAGGCGAGCCGCGCTGGGAGTACAAATTCATCCGCCGCGCGGAAGACGATGACCCAACGGTGCAGGTCGTCTCCATGCTGCGCACCAGCGAGAACAAGATTTACCGCCAGGGCATCAGCGATCCGAGCGAGCTGGCCGAGGGTTTTCCGGTGCGCGCCGAAGATCTCTTCGGCTACTCCGGCATCATCATCGGCTCTGTTGCGGCCGACTACTTCACGCCGCTGCAGCAGGAACTGCTGCGCGAGTATGTCGATCGACGCGGCGGCGGCATTCTCTTCCTGCGGCGGAAGCTCGTCGCTGAGCGACGGCGGCTGGGCCGCATCGAGCCTGAACGATCTGCTGCCCACCTTTCTCCCTGCGGGCAATCACAACTTTCATCGCAACCCGGCGACGGTGGAGCTGACCGCGGCAGGCATCGATTCGCCCATCACGCGGCTGCTCGATGATCCGCAGAAAAACGCCGAGCGCTGGAAGAAGCTCACCTATCTCGCCGACTACGAAGATCCCGGCTCCCCCAAGCCCGGCGCCACTGTTCTTGTCGACATGAATGCCGGCCATCGCAAACTGCCGCTGCTCATCACGCAGAACTATGGCCACGGCCGCACGGCGATTCTGGCCACCGGCGGCACATGGCGCTGGCAGATGAGCGAAGCGCTCGGCGATCCGTCGCACGATCTTTTCTGGCAGCAGCTTTTGCGCTGGCTCGTGGCAGAGTCGCCCGGCCCCGTGACCGCCTCCATGCCTGCGCGTCTCTTGATGGATCAGGGCCAGGTGCAATTGACCGCGCAGGTGCGCGATCGGCCAGTTTCAGCCGCGCCGACGCGCATGTCACGGCGCACATCGTCGGGCCCGGCAATACCGATGCACTGATCGATCTGACTCCATCGCAGGACACGCCGGCTAATATCAAACCGATTGGACCGCGGAAAAACCCGGCACCTATCTTGCCGAAGTCACGGCGGAATCCTCCGGAGCAACCAGCCGCAGGAACTGGGCAGCGATGTGCTGACCTTTCAGCGCGAGGACGGCGTCGCTGAGAACTTTCACACCGCGCAGAATCGCCATCTGCTCGAGCAGCTTTCATCGAGAACCGGCGGAAGCTATTGGAAACCTTCGGATCTGAAGAATCTTCCGCGCGACATCTCGTACTCCGAGGCCGGCATCTCCGTCCGCACCACAAAGGAGCTGTGGGATATGCCGATCGTCTTTCTGCTGCTGCTCGGGCTTGCCCATCGCCGAGTGGCTGCTGCGCCGCAAGTGGGGTGTGGTATGAAACGCACGCTTCGCTGCTCGCTGATGATCCTTCTGCGCGCTCGCGCTGCAGGCACGCGCGCGACTTATTACGTCATCGTCGCCGGCCTCGGCGGCGAGCCGGACTACGAGCAGCGCTTCACTGCGGCGGCCAACGATCTCGACCGCATCTTCAAGGCGGAAGGCCCAACGGCGCACGTCAAAACCCTGACCGGCGCGCAGGCCACGGCCGCTCAGTTGAAAGCAGACACTTGAGTGCCGTCGCGCGCGACGCCAAAGCCGACGACGACTTTGTGCTCATCCTCATCGGCCACGGATCTTTCGATGGCGTCGAGTACAAATTCAACCTTGTCGGACCGGATATGACAGCGGGCGAGATCGCCGCGCTCTGCGACCGCATCGCCGCGCGCCGTCAGCTCATCGTCGACACGACCAGCTGCCAGCGGCGGAGCGATCGCAGCGCTCGAGCGTCCGGGCCGCGCCGTGATCGCCGCCACAAAATCCGGCACGGAGAAGAACGCCACGGTCTTTGCGCGCTACTGGGTCGAGGCGCTCCAGGATCCCTCGGCCGACACCGACAAGAGCGACTCCATCAGCGCCATGGAAGCCTTCACCTACGCGACAAAGAAGACCGCCGCGTTCTACGACTCGCAGAAGCGCCTCGCCACCGAGCATGCGGTCTTCAACGACACGGGCCAGGCGAACCGGTGCGCGAAGCCGGCAACGGCCAGGGCATGCTGCTCGTCGAGCTTCACCCTGCTGCGCCTCGGCACAAGCCAGCAGGCCGCCAACGATCCCGCCAAACGCGCGCTGCTCGAACAGAAGGACGATCTCGAGCAGAAGATCGACACGCTGAAGTATCAGAAAGCGGCGATGGATCCCGCCGATTACAAGAAGCAGCTGACCGACGCGCTGGTCGAGCTGGCGAAGGTGCAGGAGGAACTCGGGACGAAATGAAGCGCCTCGCTCCCATCTTCGCGCTTGCTGCTTGGCTGCGGCCCTCGCTCGGCGCACGCCGCGCGCCGCAGACTGCTGGTCCTGCGCAAGCACGGGCAACCGCCGGAAGCACAGGCCTGCTTCGATGCGCTGACGCGCAGCAGCGAGCGCCTACGACCGCGCCGAAGGCTTCTGGGGTCTCGAAGAATGGGAGCAGGCCAACGCGCAGTTCCGCCTCGCCACGCAGCCCGCAGACAGCAAGCCGACTCTACAAAGTGCGCTGGGGCATGCTGCTTCACGAGCGCTTCAACGACACCGACGCAGCCGATCTCTTCCGCGAAGCGCTGGCCAGAGATCCGTCGAATGCCGAGGCCTATGTCGGTCTCGCCCTCGTCTCTGCAGACGGCTTCGACGGCCAGGCTGCCGAGTATGCTGCCAAAGGCCATCGCGCTCGATCCAAAGTCGGCCGAAGCGCACGAGCTGATGGCCGACCTCGCGCTTGACCAACGACGATCGCGAAGCGGCCGCCGCTGAAGCCGACAAGGCCATCGCTCTCGAAGACGATGCGCTCGACGCCATGGCGATTCATGCCGCCCTCGAACTGCTCGCCGATCGCTCTCCCGATGCATGGTTCGCAAAGATCCGCGCCATCAATCCCGGCTATGGCGAGGCCTATGCGTCGCGTGGCTCATCAGCTTGAGCTGCACTATCGCTACGAAGATGCGGTCACCTACTACCGCAAGGCGATCGAAGCCGATCCGCAGCTCTGGTCGGCGCATTCAGCGCTCGGCATCGATCTGATGCGCCTGGGCAAGGAAGATGAGCCGCGTCAGGGAACTGGAGCTTGAGCTACAACAACGGCTATCGCGACGCCGCAACGGTCAACAGCCTGCGCCTGCTCGACAGCTACAAGAACTTCGACACCTTTCGCGACGACACGACCATCCTCAAGCTCAACAAGACTGAAGCCGCGCTGCTGCTTCCCTACATGCAGTCGGAGTTGCACACGATTCTCGCGACCTACGAGAAGAAGTACCACATGACGCTGCCCGGTCCGGTGCAGGTCGAGGTCTATCCCAACCACGAGGATTTCGCCGTGCGCACCATGGGCATGCCGGGACTCGGCGCGCTCGGCGTCACCTTCGGCGAAGTCGTGGCCATGGACAGCCCTTCGGCGCGCAAGCCCGGCGACTTCAACTGGGGCGCGACGCTGTGGCACGAGATGAGCCACGTCTTCATTCTCACGGCCACCAATCATCGCGTGCCGCGCTGGTTCACTGAAGGCCTGGCGGTGCACGAGGAAGGCGCAGCGCTCCGCGGAGTGGAGCAACCGCGTCACGCCCGATGTCCTCGTCGCCATTCGCGACAAGAAGCTGCTGCCGGTCGCCAAGCTCGATCGCGGCTTCGTTTTCCCGGACTATCCGTCGCAGGTCATCGTCTCGTACTTTCAGGCCGGCAGCATCTGCGACTTCATCGGCGAAAAATGGGGCGAAGCAAAGCTGCTCGACATGGTTCATTCCTATGCGGCTCTTGCAGACCACGCCGCAGGTCGTGCAGCAGAATCTTCGGCTCACGCCCGAGGAATTCGACAAGCAGTATCTTGCGTGGATCGACAACCAATACGGCAGCGAGGCTGCGCACTTCGACGAGTGGCGCGAGAAGCTGAAAGGCACTCGTCGCAGCGGCGGAGCAGAAGCAGTACGACGCCGTTCTTGCACAGGGCCCTGCAGTACTGGCGCTGTATCCCGAATATGTCGACGACGCCAACGTCTACGAGTTGATGGCCGATGCGGACAAGGCCAAAGGCGACACGAAATCCGAAGCCGCGATCCTCACCGCCTATGAACATGCAGGCGGCCAGTCGCCGGATCTGCTCAAGCGGCTTGCGACACTTGCAGGAAGCCGCTGGGCAACAAGCCGAAGCCACGGCAACGCTCGAGCGCCTCAACTACATCTATCCCGTCAACGACGAAGATCTGCATCGCCGTCTCGGCGATCTTCTCTTTGCGCAGAAGCAATACGACGGCGCGATCCGCGAGTACAACGCGGTGGTCGCATCAAATCCGTCTGGACAAGGCCGGCGCGGAGTTCAATCTCGCGCAGGCCTATTTTGCCGCCGGACAGAAAGACAAGGCCCAGGAGAGCGTGCTGGCGGCGCTTGAAATCGCGCCCGGCTATCGTCCGGCGCAAAAGCTGCTTCTCGGAGTTGCAGCAATCGCCCGCAAAATCGAACTAACGGGAAAGGACTGCAATGGTCTCTTTTGCCGGATTGAATCAGGACGCAGCGCTCCTCCAGCAGCGCATCGAGCGCTTTCACTGCGGTGCGCGAGGAGATCCTCAAGCAGGTGCGCGAAGTGATCGTCGGCCAGGAGGAAGTGCTCGACCAGATCCTGATCGCGCTCTTCGTCGGCGGCCATTGCCTGCTGACCGGCATGCCGGGCACGGCGAAGACGCTGATGGTGCGCACCATCGCCGACGCGCTCGGCCTCGAGTTCCGCCGCATCCAGTTCACGCCCGACCTGATGCCGTCCGACATCACCGGCACCGACATCATTGAAGAAGACCTCGACGACCGGCCATCGCAAGTGGACCTTCGTCGAAGGGCCGATCTTCGGCAATATTCTGCTCGCCGACGAGATCAACCGCACGCCGCCCAAGACGCAGTCCGCGCTGCTCGAGGCCATGCAGGAGCACTCCTGCACGGTGCGCGGCAATCATTACCAGCTGCCTGCGCCGTTCTTTGTGCTGGCCACGCAGAATCCCATCGAGCTCGAAGGCACCTATCCGCTTGCCCGAGGCGCAGCTCGACCGCTTCCTCTTCAACTCCATCCTCGACGACCTGAGCGCCGAGGACGAATTGAAGGTCATCGACCGGACGACGGCGACGCGCAGGTGCCAACGTTCAGGCGGTGACCTCGGCCGAAGACCTGCTCGACTTTCAGCAGCTCGTGCGCATGGTGCCGATCGCCGAGACGCTCGCGCGCTACGTCGTGAGCCTGGTGCGCGCGACACGGCCCAAGAGCGAAAGCGCGCCCGACTTCGTGAAGAAATATGTGAACTACGGCGCCAGCGTTCGCGCCGCGCAGTTCATTGTGCTTGCCGCGAAGGCGCGCGCGCTCTCGCACAAGCGTTATCACGTGACTTACGACGACATCACCGCCATGGTTGTACCGGTGCTGCGCCATCGCATCCTGCTCAACTTCCACGCCGAGTCCGACCGCATCGAACCGGACGAGATCCTCAACCGGCTGATCGCGCATGTGCCGCGGCCGAAGGAGAACTGATGCAGCGCTTTCTCGATCCCGCAGTGCTGGCCGGCATCTCTTCGCTCGACCTGCTGGCGAAGACGGTGGTGGACGGCTTTGTCGCCGGCCTTCATCGCTCGCCGGACTTCGGCTTCAGCCAGGAGTTTGCCGAGTACCGCGCCTACACGCCCGGAGACGATCTGCGCCATGTGGACTGGAATCTCTTTGCGCGCACCGAACGCTGCTATCTGAAGCGCTATCGCGGCGAGACCAATAGCCAGCTCACCGTCCTGCTCGATGCCAGCAACTCCATGCAGTACACCTCGGGACCTCCGACAAAGATGGACTACGCACGCTTCATCGCGGCATCGCTCTTCTATCTCGCCATTCGCAATCAGCGCGACGCTGCAGGGCTGATTGTCTTCGACGATGAAGTGCGCGAGTATATCCGGCCGTCGACGCGGCCTGGACAGCTCGCGCGGCTCTTCGCAGGGCTTGAACGCGCGAACTCCGCGCGCGCGCACCGATTTCGCCAAACCGTTTCGGCATTTTCAGAATTCTCTGCATCGGCGCGGCATCGCCATCGTGATCTCCGATTTCTATGAGGACCCTGAGACCATCGTGCACGCAATTGCGCCGCTGCGCTTCCATGGCAACGAGGTCATGCTGTTTCACATCCTCGATCCGCAGGAGATCCGCCCGCTGCTGAAGGTCACCATCGATCCTCGTCGATCTCGAGACGGATCAGAGAATCGAGGTGATCCCCGAATACACAAAGACCACTTATCGCGCCAAAGTCGACGCGCATATCGAGCAGCTTCGTACGCGCGCCCGCGCCGCCGGAATGGACTACCAGCTGCTCGTGACAGATCAACCTCTCGATTCGGCGCTGCGCGAGTACCTTTCGCTGCGGCAGGCAGGGAACTGATGGGTTTTCTGGCTCCATGGTTTCTGGCCGGACTGGCGGCGCTGGGCGTGCCGGTCTTCGTGCATCTGCTGCGGCGCCACGTGACCACGCCGCGCCCGGTGAGCTCGCTCATGTTCTTCGAACGCGGCACCCAGAGCTCCACACGTCATCGCCGGCTGAAATACCTGCTTCTTTTCGCGCTCCGCGTTCGCGCTCGTTCTGCTCGTCGTTCTGGCGTTTGCCAATCCCTTTGTGCGCCGCGCTGCAAGCAGACGCCAATGGCCGTCTGCTGCTCATCGTTCTCGACAATTCATTCAGCATGCGCGCAGGCACTCGCTTTGCCGACGCAAAACAACAGGCGCTTGGCCGCGCTGTCTGCCAAACCGTCACGGCGCAGACCGCGCAGATCATGGCTCTCGGCGGACAGGTCGAAGTCCTGACGCAGCCCATCACCGATGACGCACAACTTCGCTCCGCCCTTGAAAGCATCCAGCCCAGCGACGGCCACGCAAACTTCGGCGATCTTGGGCGCGCAGTCCGCTCTCTCGACGGAAACTGTCCACGAACCGATCGATCTGCATCTCTTCAGCGACATGCAACGTACGGCGATGCCCGTCGAACTTTGCCGACATGGTACTGCCCGGCGGTGTGAAGCTGACCCTGCATTCCGTGGCTGAACGCCACTGCCGCCGCCAAACTGGACGATCGAGAGCGTCGACGCTCCAGCCGAATTGTCCGATCCAAAAGATCCCCGGCGCTCTCACGTGCGTGCCGTCATCGCCGGTTTCAATACGCCGGCCTCTACAAAAGACAGTCTCGCTGATCATCAATGGAAAGACGGCCGCTACACGCAAGGTGGAGATTCCTGCGAACGGGCGCGCCACCGTCGATTTCGCGCCACTCGACGTAGGCTATGGGTTCAACCGCTGCTCTGTCCGCATCGAAGGCAACGACGCTTTCCCTGCTGACGACGCCACTGTCTTCGCGGTCCGCCGGTCTGATCCTGAGCGTGTGCTCTTTGTGCATGCAACCGGCGAGACCCGTTCCGCAACGTACTTCGGCGCGGCTCTTTCTGCAGCCGCTCCCGGCTCGTTCATCCTGCAATCCATGCCCGCGGAACAAACGACAGATCTCGATCCATCGAAGTTCGCTTTCGTTGTCTTGTCCGATGTCGCAATCCTGCCCTCCATCTTTGAGCACGCGCTCGCCGCAGTATGTAGCCAAGGGCGGCAATGTGTTCGTCGCGCTGGGCACCCATTCCGGCCGGCACGCCCAGATTCCGCTTTGGGGCGCCGCGGTCGTCGACGTGCGCGACTTTGCCCGCGCAGGAAGTGGCAGCTACCCTCGGCCAGGTTGACTTCAGCTTCCCTGCGCTCACCCAGTCCCAGCCAGACCGCGACAACGGCGGCTGGAGCGCCGTCAAAGTTTTCTATGCCACCGTCGTCGATCCCGGCTCGGCACGCGTCGCTGCACGTCTCGCCGACGGCACTCCGCTCTTGCTCGACAAGCAAATCGGAGAAGGCCACATGCTTCTGTTGACTTCCGGGCTCGACAATCTCACCAATGATCTTCCGCTTCATCCTGTCTTCGTTGCGTTTGTCGATCACACCGCGCGCTATCTCTCCGGCACGGAGCGGCTGAGCGGATCGCGACTCGTGGACTCTTTCGTGCAGCTCCGTTCCTCGGCAGAACCGGTGGGCGCCCTGGCCAACGTTGAAGTCATCGATCCGGACGGCCACCGGCCGCTCTCGCTCGAGCGAAGCGCGCACCGCACAATCTTTCCGCCTTGCACGCGCGGGCTTTTATCAGATCCATTTTGCCAATGGCCGCGATGCCGTCATCGGCGTCAATCCGGACCGGCGCGAGTCGAACCTCGAGCCCCTCCCGCCTGACATCCTCAAGCTTTGGAATGGGAGCTGCCAACACCCCCTCCTCTTCCCAACCGGCAGGCTCTCTTCCTGCAGAATCAACGAATCGTACCGTGAATCTCTGGTGGTACGTTATGCTGCTTGCATTGGTCGCCGCGCTGACTGAGACAGCTCTGGCCAGCCGGTACATGGGCACGCAGCGGGAGGAAGTATGAGTTACTCCAGCGAGCTCAATTCCTACATTGCGCAGGTGCGGCAGCGGTTGCAGCTTGGCGCATGGCTGCGCGGCACAGCGCTCTTCGCCGGCACCGCCCTCGGAGTCACACTTGTATTGGTACTGGTGCTCAACGGGCTCGCCTTCCCTGCCCACGGCATTGCCTACGGTCGACTGGCACTCATTCTCGCGCTCGCCGCTGCGGCCGCATTCGGTCTGGCCATCCCCCTCGCCCATCTCACGCGCACTTGGGCTGTCCGGCGCGCAGAAAAGGCCCATCCCGATCTTGAGCAGCGCCTCAGCACCTTTCACGACCGCGAGAGCAAGGGCGACGATCCATTTCTCGAGTTACTCGCGGCAGACACCCTGGCTCGCATGCAGGAATTGCATCCTTCCTCCATGGTCCCGGCCAATCATCTCTTCGCGACTGCCGGGGCAGGGCTGGCCTCTCTTGGCGTGCTCGTCTGGATGATCACAGCCGCCCCGGGTTATATGGGATATGGCGCATCACTTCTCTGGACCGGCGGAAAGAAAGACGCTGCACCGCTCTACGCCATCTCCGTCCAGCCCGGCAACACCACGGTCCGCCGTAACAGCGATCAGCTCATCACCGCGCACATCAAGGGGATGCAGCCCGCGCAGGCTCGGCTCTTCGCACGCTATGCGAGCGCCTCTGGATGGGAACCGGTGACCATGCAGCTCGTCCCCGGCTCCGCGACCGGCGCAACCTATCAATTCGTCCTGGCCGGATTACCAGAGAACGTGGAATATTACGTCAGCGCGGGACCTCTCGTGTCTCCGCACTTCAAAGTGCGCGTCGTCGACCTTCCATCGGTCAAAGACATCCACGTCACCTATCATTACCCCGCATGGACCGGCCTCAAGCCCGCGACGGAAGAGCATTCCGGCGATCTGCGTGCCATTGAGGGTACGGAGGCACAGGTCGAACTCCAGATGGATCGCCCCATGCACGACGGCCAACTTACCCTTGACAGCGGCGAGATCATCCATCTCACTCCCGACGGAAACAACATTTTTCAGGGCATGATCCCGATGCAGAAAGACGGGGCCTATCACCTCGCCGCAATCGATGAAGGACAGTCCGTCCGGCTCTCGGAGGACTACTTCATTGCGACAGACAAGGCAATGCCTCCTGAGCTCTCCATCAGCCGGCCCGGCGGCGACTATCGCGCCAGTCCCATCGAAGAGGTCACCGTTGGGGTCAAGGCCTCCGACGAATTCGGGCTGCGCGACATGCACCTGCATTACTCGGTCAACGGTGGACCGGATCGCGACGTGAGCCTGCTCAATTCATCCGGGGCCAAAACTGCCGACGGCTCGCACACGCTTGCGCTCGAGGATTTCAAACTCAAGCCAGGGGACCTCGTCAGCATCTATGCAACGGCAAAAGACGGCCACAGCGAAGCGCGCACCGATATCTCCTTCATCCAGGTCGATCCCTTTGAGCGCGAGTTCTCGCAGTCCCAGCAGGCTGGGGGCGGGGGTGGCGGAGGCAGCAACAATCAGACGGACATCTCCAAGCGCGAAAAGGAACTGATCGCTGCCACGTGGAAACAACAAAATGACAAAACCGCTACTGCGAAAGACAACGCAGCCCAAGGTCAATTTCTTTCTGACGCGCAACAGAAACTGCGCGATCAGGTGAATGCGCTCTCGGTGCGCATGCAGAGCCGTGATATCTCCGAAGCTAACACTGAGTTCACCGAGTTCGACAAAGACATGCAGGATGCAGCCGCTGCCATGGCTCCCTCCGCAGACAAGCTTCGCAGCGCGCAGTGGAAAGACGCAGTCCCGCTGGAGCAGAAAGCCCTGCAGGCGCTTCTGCGCGCCGAGGCAACCTTCCGGCAGATTCAAGTTGCCTTTGGCCAGGCTGGTGGCGGCAGCGGCGGCGGCAATGCCGGACGCGATCTTGCCAGTCTCTTCGATCTCGAGCTCGACACCGAGAAGAATCAGTACGAAACCGCGCAGACCGCCTCGCCTGCGGAGCAGCACCAGAAAGATGTGGACGACGCTCTCCAAAAACTGGACGCACTCGCAAAACGCCAGGAGGACCTCGCCAATCAGCAAAGTAATCCCCAGCAAAGCTTCGAGCAGCGCTGGCAGCAGGAGATGCTTCGCCGCGAGGCCGAGCAGCTCCAGCGGCAGCTTGAACAGATGGCGCAGAACGGCCAGCAGAATGCAAACGGATCGGCGTCGAGTCAATCGTCCGCGCAGCAGAACGCCCAGAATTCAAATGGTTCCTCCGGCCAGAGCGGCTCATCCTCTGCGCGCCCCCAACCAGGCAGCCCTTCCTCCGGCGCTTCCGGCCAGTCTTCAGACCCGCGCATCGAACAGGCCCTGAGCCGCCTGCGCCAGGCCACCGGAGAAATGCGGCGGGGCGACAATGCCGCCGGACAGAACGCTGATTCCGCACGCCAGGCCGCGGAGGCCCTGCGCGATGCGCAGAATCTGCTCGCCGGCTCCCAACGGCAACTTGCCTCGGGCAAATTGGATTCTCTGACGCAGGAGGCCAACCGGCTCAAAGAAGAAGAGCGAGCTCAGGCTGGAGAGATCGGCAAACTCGCAAATCCCCAACCCGACGCAATCAATCCGAGCGACCTCAGTGCCATGCTTGCCCGCCGTCGCGAGCGCGACCAACTCGCAGGCAAACGGCAGCAACTTTCTGACAGCTTATCGAAGCTCCAGCAGAACCTTCGCGACGCTGCGCGCACATTGGCCTCAAATCAGCCCGGAACTGCACAGAAGCTGCGCGACGCCCTTACGGAGATGGACGATTCTGACCTCGACAATCGCCTTCAGCGAACAGCTGACTGGTTGCGCCGCGGCATCGATCCCAACTCCAACGGCACTGAATCCGACATCGCCCAAGGCCTCGACAAGCTCAGCCAGCAACTCCAGCGGGCTCAAAGATCCATCGGCCAGGAACAGGCTGGATCCAAGCCTGGATCGTCAACAGCGCAAGGTGACCAGACCGCCATGCTCAATCAGGTCGAACGCCTTCGCTCACAGATTGAAGCCATTGCGCGGTCCCAATCCGGTAACAACCAGGCAGGCACCGGCAGCAATCGGTCGCAGAGCGGCGCACAGCAATTCACTCAAAGCGGCGAACTTTCACGCAACGGCCAGCCTGGCTCAAACGGACTTGCTCCCAACGCCGCCACGCAGCCTTCGTTCGACCGCTCAGGACAGCCCACACCCGGTCAGCGCACCGGTGCAGGCTCTCGGTTCAGTGGAGACCTCGGCAATCAGACACGAGCCGGCGCCAGCGGTGAAGTACGCTTTGGCGGTGGAGCCGGTGCCGATGGCACGGCGTGGAACAACATCAACACGGGCAACAATCGCTACAACCATCCCTCGCAGCCGTCCACCGCAAGCGATCCATCCGCAAATCCTGCCGATACCGAACGCAGCTATCAACAGGAAATGCGGGAACTCGGCCATCTCCGCCAGATGACTCAAGGAGATCCTGAGACGCAAAAAGAAGTAGCCGATCTGACGCTCCAGATGCAGCATCTTGATCCAAGCCGCTTCCCTGGCAATCCCGCGATGGTCGAACAGATGCATCGCGAAGTGCTTAGTTCAGTCGAAAGACTCGAACTCGAACTTGAACGAGCCGGCGGTGCCACGCAAGCGCGTACAGGCAAGCCCTACGCTATTCCGGACGGCTACCGGGACGCAGTCGCCGATTACTACAAGCGCCTCAGCAAGAATCAGTAATCAGCCGCCGTTCATATTGCCGCGCGCCGCACCCTCAAAAGCCGAAGACGCTTGCGTCGAGCACAGGCTACTGCGCTTTCATTCCGTTATTGCCGCGGTTGTCGTCAGGCAGCTGGTGGTCAGGATCGATGATAACGGAGGCTATGGGGGACTTGTTGTCAAGCGTCCAGGTGTATGTTCCCTTCGACAGCCAAGTCTCGACAGGCAGCCTGGTACGTGTTTTTGTCCGATCCTGGAACGTGACTTCCACTGTTGTGGGCAGTACAAGTTGACCGCGATTGCTCAGGGTGACCGTGGAGCCGTCGATCTTGTCGACGGCGACATCGTATCTCCAGTTGTTCGAGATACCAGCCGCGCCAGAACCAGCTCAGGTCTTCGCCGCCTTCGCTCTGCATCTCGCGGAAGAAGTCGGATGGCGAGGGGTGTTTGTAGGCCCAGTCGCGGATGTACTTGCGGAAGGCCCAATCGAAGCGATCCGGGCCGAGGATCTGCTCGCGCAGCAGGACCATGCCGTAGGCTCCCTTGAAGTAGCTGACGGGATGGCCGAGCGCGAAACCATAGGAGTCGGCACGGGCCATCAGGGTTGGCGCGTCGGGGTTGTCGAGGACTTTGAGGATCATGTCCGGCGGCTCGCCGCCTGCGGAGTATTCGGAATCGCGCTTGGGGCCGTACTTGCCGCTCGCATACGTCGTCGGACTCATCGATGTCGATGAAGGTGTTGAAGCCTTCGTCCATAAAGGCATGGCGGCGCTCGTTCGAGCCGACGATCATGGGAAACCAGTCGTGCCCGATCTCATGCGCGGTGACCCAGAAGAGAAATGCGCCGTTGTCGGGGATGCCGTCGAAGACGATGCCCGGGTATTCCATGCCGGTCGAGAAGCCGGCGACGTTGATCGCCGCGGGCCACGGATAGGGATACCACTGCTTCGAGAAGTGCTCGACTGTGTCCTTGACGTACTCGGTGGACTGTCCCATGCGTCGGGGCCGACGCTCTCCGGCGGGTAGACGCTCATGGCCAGGGACTTTTTGCCGTCGGGCAGGTTGATCCGCGCCGCATCCCAGACGAAGACCGGCGAGGCGCTCCAGGAGACGTCGCGGGTGTGGTCCATGTGGAAGTGCCAGGTCAGGGTGCCATCTCGTTTGGGGCGGCTGGCCGGATCGTTCGACTTCTTCCGGCTTGCGGATATAGACGGTCTTGTCGCTGCTGCGCGCCTGGGCGAGGCGGTCGATCTCGCGTCTTGGTGAGCACGTCTTTGGGATTCACCAGCTCGCCGGAGCCGGCAACGATCATGTTCGAGGGCACGGTGACGTAGTAGTCGAAGTTGCCGTACTCCAGGTAGAACTCGCTGCCGATGTAGGGCAGCGTGTCCCATCCGCGCAGGTCGTCATAGACACACATGCGCGGATACCACTGCGCCATGTCATAGATCTCGCCCTGCTTCGACATGCCCCACGAAGTGCGGCCGCCCCAGACTCCGGGAATCTGATAGTGGTACTGGATGCGAATCTTGAGCTGGCCGCCGTGCGGCTTGAGCGGCTCGGCAAGGCGGATCTGCATGCGCGTGTCGTTGACGAGGTACTCGGCCTTTGACCGTCTGCTTGCCAGACTCTATCTCTACCGAATCGAAGACAAAGCCCTCGGTGGTGGTCTCGGAGATCGGGGCCGAAGCAGCGTTTCTGCGGCGTCGCATGAAGCTGCCGAAAATGGCTTGCCCCCGCGAGTCCTTGCGATAGAGGTTCTGCTCGAGCTGGATCCAGAGGCTGGGGAGGGCGTCCGGGCTGTTGTTGGTGTAGGTGATGATCTCGGTGGCGCGCAACTGTTTGTCGGCGCTGTCGAGTGTGGCGTGAAGCTCGTAGTCGGCTTCATTTTGCCAATAGCCTGGCCCTGGCGCACCGTTCGAGGAGCGATAGGCATTGACGGGATCAGGAAGCGTCAACGGCGCGAAGGTCAGGCGCGGATCGTAGGTCGAGGGTACGTTCTGTGCCAGAGCAACAGTGCCGGCAGCAAGGGTTGTCAGAACATAGATCACCCGCAGATTGCGCAAGTAGGCAATTAAGAAATCCATCGAAACCTCTCCTCGATTGAAGCAGATCAACTACGGGGAAACATACACAACGTCGAATCGGGTACATACTATCCAACATCGGGCATCTTTCATGCGGACCCGGTCAGATAAAAACCTGCAAGAGCGCCGTGCCTGGCCATGCCATTTCGACCTTTCGGACAGGCCACTAGATCGTTAGTTTGGGATTTTTTACCATCTCCGGGCTGACGACAACCCTTCTCCCTCTCCAATAGAGTTCGTCATCACGGCCATTTTGAGCATCGCAGCCATGCTGCAAGATGCCGAGAACCGCCTGCGTCTTCTCCCAAGTCCACTGGTGAAACCTTCAAGTGAGGTCGTATTGATGTCGAAAAGAAGCATCTGCGTAGTTCTGTCTGCCGTCATTTTGTCTCTATCACACTCCGCAACATGCCAGGTCCCGACCGGGAACCTGAATGGACGTGTGACAGACCCCAAAGGAGGTGTCCTCACGGGAGCTCAAGTGACCGCGGCGAATACTTCACAGGGCATTTCCCGTCAAACCGTCACGAACAGCGACGGTCTCTACGTCCTCTCCGACCTCCCTGCCGGCACCTATGACCTCACCATCGCACAGAACGGGTTTGGCTTGCACAAGGTGCGAGGCATTGCTCTCGCCGCGGGGCGCAGCACCACCCTGGATGCCGAGTTGCAGGTTGCAGCCGCCGGCACGACCGTGGAGGTGAATGCGACACCGGCCAATGTCGATTTGACCCAGTCTATGATTCAGGGCCAGATCACCTCGAAGACGATCGAGAGCCTTCCCCTCAACGGCAGGAACTTCCTCGAACTAGCTTATCTGGTTCCCGGCAATCGCCCGGCGCCTACCTTCGATCCGACTAAGACGAACACACTCGAAGTGAGTTCCGCGGGCGGTTTTGGCCGTGGCGGCAACATCACGATCGACGGCGGTGACAACAACGACGAAGTCGTGGGTGGAACGCTGGCCAACTTTCCCGAAGACTCAGTGCGTGAGTTTCAGATTGCAACGGGGCGATTCACCGCAGCAGTGGGCCGCTCCGGCAACAGCATCATCAACGTGGTCACGAAGTCCGGCACGAACGAATATCACGGCTCGGTCTTTCTCTTTGAGCGAAACCGCAATCTGCAGGCATTGCCGGCCACATTCAATCGCAGCCTGCCAACACCTCCATTTGACCGCGAACAATACGGAGGATCCATCGGCGGTCCGTTCCGGAAAGACCGTGCATGGTGGTTTTCTTCCGTTGAATATCGCGACCAGAATGCGGCCATCCAGACCGGTTCTCGCGATTTTACGACCGACGAGATTCTGAACGCATCCGCGGCCGCGCCGCTGCGCGATGCGCTCTGGTCCTCACGGATCGACGACCAACTGAGCCAGCACAACAGCCTCATGTTGAGGTACTCGTTCAATCGCTCTACTGACACTGCCGAAGCGACTCCTTCGCAGAACACCCCGGCCTTTACATCTGCGGAGCGGCAAAATTCGCTTAACCGCTTCAACTCGCTGGTCGGCGCTCTCAATTCGGTGCTCTCGACCAACAAAGTCAACATCGTGTCTTTCCACTTCGACAACTTCTATAACGATATTCCCCCGTTTCCGCAGGATGCACCGACGACGGACCCTTCGCTCAGTCTGACCAACGAGCTGATCTTCCCCGATCTTGCAGACGGCGAGAACTTCAATTTGCCGCAGGCGACACACCTTAACCGGTATCAGGCCGGTGAAGCACTTTCATGGTCTCTCGGCAAACACTCTTTGCAGCTAGGTGGCGAGTTCCAGCATTACATTGCCAATGGCGAGATCAACGTCTTTGGCTCGGGCACGGTCATCCTTACCTCCGATTTCGGTTTCGCCGACCTCAATGGCGATGGGCAAATCAACGACCTCGACATCCCGATTGCGGTTGGATTGAAAAGCAGCGCACCCGTGGTTCCTGTGCCGATTCCCACCATCTACAACAGCTACGTTGCCGGCTATGCGCAGGACGATTGGCGCGTTCATCCCCGGCTGACACTCAACCTGGGACTACGCTGGGAATACGATACAAATCTCACCGGAACCTCCAGCGCGCACGATCCCTGCCCCGATCCCGCGGTGGAACCGACCAAGCCATGCACCTGGATGGCGAACGTGATCGACCTGAAGAAGACACCGGACAAGAGAAATTTTGGCCCCCGCGTCGGCTTTGTGTTTGATCCGTTCGGCAAAGGCCGAAGCGTGATTCGCGGCGGCTACGGCATTTACTACGATCGAATCATTCTTGAAGCGGGCTCGTACGAACTTGTGCAGAACGACCGCGCTTTGACGGTGACGGACTACGCCGGCTCTTCCTGCACTTCTCCCTATGTGCCGGGCGGACCCAGCCTCGACGCGTGTTTCGCGCCGATGGCCAGCTTTGCAGCGGGTAGCCCCTCACTCGCCAACCCTTTCAGCGGACCGCACCAGACGGGTGGTGTCGGCATGCTGGCCATGGGACCGGATGCCCATCACCCGATGTTCCGGCAATTCTCGCTCGGCACCCAGCAGCAGTTCGGCAATGACTGGCTTCTCTCCGCCGACGGCCTGCACGTATTTGCCACCCGTCAGATCATTGCGCACCTGCTGCGCAGCACAACCTCGACCTCGCCTTATGTCAGTTGTCCAGGTGACAACCTTCCCTGTACGCTCACCGATCCTCTCAGCGGCATCACCGATAACATCACCCTGCTGCAGTCGCAGGCAAAATCCTGGTATGACGGCCTGATCGTCAGCCTGCAGCATCACCAGGCTCACATCGGCCACGTGGGCTATCAGTTCAACGTCAGCTACACACTTTCAAAGACATTCGATTTTTCGGACGATGACCAACTCACCCAAAACAACTCGGACGAACAGGTCGATCTCGTCGAAGGCATCAATAATCTACAGCTTGAGAAAGGATACGCGGTTACCGACGAGCGCCATCGCCTCACCTTTTACGGAGAAACGCAGTTTCCCTGGGGAATCTCGCTCGCTCCTCTCTACACTTTCGGTTCCGGCGTGCCCGCCGACACCTTTCTACCGGGGACAGGAAATATCAACGGATCCAGCGGTTCCCGCCTGCCGCTTCTTCCCCGGAATGCCATCGGACGTGAGATCAGGAACAGCGACCAGTTGAACGCAGAGATCGACCGTTGGAATGCGTTGCCCGCTTGCCCTGCTGCATTCCCTTGTCTTGCTGGCGGCACGTTGCAGAACGTACCCGCAGGAATCAACTTTTCAAGTCCCTTCAGTTCATTTGACATGCGCCTGAAGAAGGACTTCAAGCTCGGCGAGCGCGCCCGTTTCAGCCTGATGGGTGAAGCCTTCAACCTCTTCAACGAAACCAATATCCGGGGCTCCAGCGACACGAGCTACTCCGGCCGCAATATCTCCATCGGGCCTTATCAGTCTGCGCAGAACGGTCAGCCTGCGCAGACTGTGCAGGCCAACTTCTACTCCCCGGTCTCGACCGCAGGCGGATTCTTCGGTTCCGGCGGGCCTCGCGCCTTCCAGTTCGCGACGCGAATTGAGTTTTAAACGGAGACCCGATTGAATCTCCCTGAATACGAGCTCATCTCTCGAGCTGCCTCCCGCCCGAAGCCGTCACAGCCAAAGAATCTCGGCTGGGTCGAAGAGAACGGGGCCTCAAGCGAAGTCGCGGAACTCTATCAACACTTTCGTTCTCGGTTCGGCCGTCCAGACGTTCCGGGAATTCTTAAATGCTTTGCGACCCACCCGGATCTGCTGCGGCACATGATGGATCTATCCGAGAGCCTGATCTTCAGTGACGGGCACTTGAGCCGCCGCCACAAGGAGATGATCGCAACACTGGTCTCTTCGGAGAACGTGTGCCCATACTGCGCCGACAGCCACGGATATTTTCTGCGCATGCACGGAGGCTCTGCCAATGCGCTTTGCGCGATCCAGCAGGACCAGCTCGATTCAATTTCTCTGTCGGCCCCGGAACAGGTACTCCTCGCGTTTGCAGGGAAGATCAATCGACAGTCACATGAAATCACGAGGGCGGACATCGACACGCTCGTCGATTCCGGCTGGAGCGAGTTGCAGATTGCCGAAGCTGTGCATGTCGCCGCGCTCTTCGCCACATTCAATCGCGTGGCCAACGCCTTTGGGCTCGCGTCTCAGGGACTGCTCGATCTCCTCGATGGCGAACCCGTCAATCCAGGTAATCAACCATGACAGACAAAGGGAGTGCCCCGGTGAAGACCGCTCCAAATACAGCTCAACTCTTTCTTCGCGAAGTGGAAGAGAACCCGCAGCCCAGCCCGTACTTCGACCTGATTGCTGCGGCGAAATCTTCCGGCGCCGAATACTGGCGCATCTGGAACCTGCTGGCATTCCGTCCCAAGGCTGCCTACCATCTGGCTAAGTTCTCGCAGGAGATCATGCATGAGGACGCACCCATCAGCCAGGCAATGCGCGAGATGATTGCAGCCTATACCTCTTCGCTCAACCACTGCACATTTTGCATGAAAGCTCACGCTGCCGTCGCCGCGCAGTTGTTTGAGGACGAGGCACTCGTATGGAGCGTACTCCGTGATCTCGAGAGCTCGCCCCTGGCCGACCGAGACAAGGCAATATTGCGTTTTGTCCGCAAAGTCACACTCGATTCAGGATCGATCGACGCGGGCGATATTGCTGTGCTCCACAGCGCAGGCTGGGACGACACATCGATCTTCTATGCCATAGCTGCCTGCGGCCTTTTCAATTTCTATAATCGCTTTGTCTCTGCGAATGGTGTTCAGCCAGTCTCCGATGCAGCATTTCGTCGATTTGGTGCGCGAATGGCAGAGCAGGGGTACGTTCGGGAATGACGAAACCATTCACGAAATATCGGTTCTGCAAAGCGAGCGCATTCCGCGCTGCGTTCTCAGTTCTGCTGATCCTCTGCGCAACTCGTGGCCGGCTCCGCGCGCAGGTTCCAGGAACGTTTCCTCAACACGAGTTCGTCCACGTTTCGCTGAGTCGCGCCTTTGTACACCCTGTCTCCGGCCGATTGCTTCTCTTTATTGGGCACGCGTCCGGCAATCCTGCGTCGGTGGACATAAATATGATGTCGCCCAACAGCACCTATGTTGCTGCGAAGGAGGTTCCGGATCTCGAACCCGGACAGACTGTCGATATTGACGTTGATGACATCGTCTTTCCCAATCCTCTTTCGCAGGCAACTGCGGGTGCCTACAGCATCCAGGCGGTCCTCGACGTACATCACAGCTACAACTATGAAGGTCACAGCGCGGGCGACCTCATCAGCGCGGTTGAGAGCGTCACTGTTCCGTTGAACTCGGCCGACGCTCCTTTCCTCGCTCTCTCTCAGTTAGTGCCCGAACCGCCCGACCCCGTTGCCCAGGATTCCGATGTCAATGCAGCCCTCAAGCCCATCGACATGGTGAGTCCGACTCTGTCTCAATTCTGGGGGCGCGAGATTCAGATGCGCGGATGGGTGCTGCTCCCGCCCGGCTACGCAACCCATCCCAAGGAGCGTTACCCCACTGTCTATTTCACCCACGGCTTCGGCGGCACGCTGCAGGGCCTCCGCGGCCGCTACGCTCCCATACTGTACAGCCGCATGAAACATGGCCGGATGCCGGAGATGATTTGGGTCCTGCTCGACGAGAGCAGCCCGACCGGAACCCATGAATTCGCCGACTCCGTTAACAACGGACCCTGGGGAAGAGCGCTCACCACCGAACTCATTCCCAAAATCGAGCGGACCTATCGCATGGACGCGCGCCCGTCCGGGCGCTTTCTTCAGGGCCATTCCTCCGGTGGATGGGCCACGCTTTGGCTGCAGACGCACTACCCCAACATCTTCGGCGGCACATGGTCTACTTCACCCGACCCAAGTGACTTCCACTACTTCAGCACCGTCGATCTCTACGCACCGCATGCCAATATGTATCGTGCGGCGGACGGCACACCCAACCCCATCCTTCGCGTCCACGGCAGGCCGGTTGCAACTCTGCAACAACTTGCCGGTCTTGAAACGGTTCTCGGTCCCTATGGCGGTCAGCTCGCTTCCTTCGAATGGGTCTTCTCGCCGCGCGGACCCGACGGGCGCCCCATGCAAATCTTCAATCGCGTCACCGGCAGCATCGATCCCCAGGTTGCAGCCTACTGGCGCAGCCACTACGACATCGTCCAGTACCTCAATACCAACTGGAAGGAGATCGGTACCGAGTTGCAGGGCAAGATTCATCTCGTCGTCGGAACCGACGACACCTTCTACCTCGATGGAGCGGCGCACAGTCTGCAAGCGGCATTGAACAAACTTGGCGCCCGCTCTGAGTTCACATTCCTTCCCGGAAAATCGCACTTTGACCTCTATGCGGAAGGGGACGACCGTTTCGCCCTTTTTGATCGCATCGCGGCCGAGATGTATAAGGTCGCTCGGCCCAATGTGCATTGGGCAAGCACCGATTCCAACGCCGTGCATTAGACAAAGCGAGAATGCGAGACTTCTTCGCATTAGGATGAACGAATGGCTATAAGCCGAAACGCAAAACAGCCCTTGGTCCGAGAAAAGAGACAACTCGGCCTCCTGGCGGCCATCGCCGTTGTCACCGGCGAGTCCATCGCGCTCGGTATCTTCCTCACGCCTGCTGCAATGGCCAAGTCGCTTGGCTCTCCGCTCCTGCTCTGTCTCGTCTGGCTTGGTATGGCCGTCATGGCTGCGAGCGGAGCTCTCTGCTATTCCGAACTCGCCGTCCGCTATCCGGAATCCGGCGGAGAATATGTTTACCTCCAGGCCGGTTATGGCCCGCAAACGGCGTTCCTTTATGGCTGGATGTCGACCATCGTGATGTATCCCGGTGTTGCCGCGGCACTCGCGGTAGCTTCCGTCGCATATGTCTTGCAGCTGATGCCGCTTGGCAGTCTCGCCCAGTCGCTGGTGCCGGTTGTACTCCTCTGCGCTTTTGCTTTGGTCAATCTTCTCGGAACGCGCATGGGGGGAGCAATCATGTCTTTTGTGAATATCCTCAAACTTGTTCTGCTCTTCTCGCTGGGCGCGTGGGCGATCCTCTCGGGTCATGCCCACGTCGCGAATCTCCTTCCACTTGCAGTGCGCAGGCCGGGCTCCGACGCCCTCTTTCCCGCCGTTGCCGGTGCGGTCGTCAGCGCGTTCTTCAGCTTCGGTGGATGGTGGGAAGCTGGAAAGATCGCCGGAGAGATCCGTAACCCTCGCCGAACCCTCCCCCTCGCTTTTTTCTTCGGCATTGCCGTCGTTACGGCTGTCTACCTGTTGATCAGTGTTGCCTTCCTCGCTGTTGTGCCCATCGAACGCGTCACTTCCAATACTGCCTTCGTTGCGCAGTTCGGCGAGTCCCTCTTCGGCACATCCGGCGCCCATGTTCTCTCAATTTGCGTCCTCATCTGCGTTTGTGGCGGAATCGCCGCACTTACCATGGCCGCTCCCCGAGTCAGTTATGCCATGGCGCACACCGGCTCGTTCTTCTCGACATTTGGCAAACTGCACACGCGTTTTGGCACGCCGGCCAACGCCATTCTGCTTCAGACCGTACTTGCACTCGCCGTGCTCCTTCTCGGCGCATTCGACCGCATGCTCGCCTACATTATCTTCTCTGCAGTCCTTTTTCTCGCACTTACTGTCTCCACGCTCTTCCGCATGCCCGAACCCGTGCGCGGCTGGTGGTTCCCCGCGGCACCGATCGTCTTCATCGTTTGTTGCGCTACCGTCGCTGGGCTCATCCTTATGCATGACCCGCTGCCCGCTCTCGTAGGAACTGCTATCGTCCTCTGCGGTATACCCGCGCACAAGATGCTCAAGTCAAGGCAGCCCGAGCTGCCTCTCACATCGAAAAGGAGCTGAATGGCTCCCCTTCGAGCTGACCCAATCGAACCCGCTCGTTGCTCGGCAGGTCGCTCCCCTTCACTTCACCAGCGATAGACGGTCATTTCATCGAGGTAGACATTCCCCCATGTGGTTCCACTGGTGCTTCCGTCGATCTGGAAATTGGTTACGACTGCCGGACCCCATCCGAGGGCGTATCCAGAGAAGACGGTAAAGTTCAGGTCTTGCTCAGCCCCGTCTAACCACACCGAGTGGTAAGTGACCCAACCAGACTCGTTGTGCGAGAAGTAAATTTGAACGTGGTGCCACTGGTTGGCTCCCCAGCTGTGCACGTTGCATGGAGCATAGGAATGGAGCCAGGTGTCGTTCGGACTCGTGGGAGAGCCTCCGTTGACAGCGTAATCCCATCGTTGTATCCAGCTGTCGCATTGGAAACCCATGATGACGGTCTGGCCGTCAGGCATTGTCTGGTCCAGATCGAACTCGAGATTGGAGAAGCCGCTTGAGGAACCGGCGATGTAGACCCAGACGTCGTAAAAGAAATTCTGCGACGTGGTGTTGTCATCGAACTGAACAGAGTAACGCTCTCCTCCGAAGTCGTTTAACTGGTTTGCGAAGAGCCTGGACGTTCCGGTCAGCGAAGGGGAGTTTGTGAGACTCATCGTGCCGCTTGAAGAACCGGTCGTTCCGCCGTCATGAATGGCGGTCCAGTTTCCCAGCGACTGAACGCTGCTGACCCCGACTGCGGTCGACGGGACAATCGAGCCAGACGAACCGGCCGCTGCGGGAGTAGCATCCACATCGATCGAGACATCGGTTACGCAAACTCCACCCCCACCATTCCAGACCTTCACGTGGAGGGTGTGCCATCCGCTGGGCGCGGCCACCGGGCCGTTGATATATTGCGCAGGCCAACTCGACGTATTGCCGCTGTTATCGAGGGAATAGCCGACCGCACTGACTGGTTGCGAGGAGCACGTACTGGCCGTCATGTTGAGAGTGAAAGGAGAAGACACTTGTTCGCCATTGGTCGGGCTGGTGATGACTGTTTGTGCAAGGGCGGGGACCATCGCCGTCGCGAGCACAAGGCAAACGCGGGAGAGATTCCGTTTCAGCTTCATCGAGAATTCCTTCACAGAAATATTTGTACCGTCTGAAGTGGTCCGCACACGTTCATCGAGGCCAGCTGGTCGCCGGCGCGAACAAGTGTCGCTGACCCCTCAGAACAGGGCTCACAGACGTCGCTCCCTCAAACTCTCGGATTAAAGCGACGAATCTTGGGGAATTTTGGTGGGCTATTCTGAGCCTGAGACGTTCGGGAACGTCTACTGCGCGCTGCTCAACAAACCTCTCTATTGAAGGTCGTCAAGCGAAATATCGATCGGACTGTTCTATTTCGCATAAGGCCTGAGTGTCCTTCAAACCGAGGCTGAGCCGGACATGCTCCGAAAGCGCACACGAAACATCGTCCCTTCAAGAGTTGCAAGCTGACCGATAAGAAGCGGTCGCGAAGGTTGCTTCCGGCATTGTTACACGCCAGAGCGCTGGGAGGCAGCGCGTTGCCCGACATCAATCAAGTTGTTTTGATGTCACTATATTCACTTTTGGTGATTGGATTCTAGCTTTCCGACAGCTCCAGCGTTCCTACCTTGCCTGTTCTACAAAGTGGCTTAGAGCGTGCAACAGGCAGTATCTATGCATACCCAGCGCTTCAATCACTTGCAAATTGGATGCCTTGAAACCCACTAACCAGAGAGCCGCAAAATAACTCGAAGAAGCGTTGTAGCTGGTAGGATCTCCAGGTCTCTGACCGCTTGTTGTTGTACCAACTATGGGTGTCCCGGGTCCCGATTTTGGGACCTGGGAAAGCATGAACTCAAAGCACGAAATCACGCGACAAGCTGGATCCAGTCTGGCCCAGGTCAGTTACACGCTCATTGGGGACTCATCGGTTGGTTGACCAGCGCCTTCGTCAAACCACATTACAGAATCTGTCCAAGGAGCCGAATTCCTTCTCGAATCTCCCTCTCGCCGAGCCGCGCATAGCCGAGAATGAAGCCGGCGCGCGCCGGCTTCCTCAGCCAGCAATGCGCGATTCCGTAGATCCCGACGCCTTTCTGTGCCGCCGCTGCCACCACCTCCTCTTCCACTACCTTCTTCCGCGGCCACAACACCACCTGCGCACCCGCGCCTTCGCCCGTTACCTCGACGCGATCCCCCAGATAATTCGCGATTGCCTCCAACAGCGCTGCCCGCCGCGCCGTGTTCCTCCTTCGCAGCCGCCGCAGATGCCGCTCGTACATCCCGCCGGCGATAAAATCCGCCAGCGTCTGCTGCTCCAGGGATGCCGAGTGCAGATCGCTTAGCCACTTCGCCGCCGTGAACGCTGGAACCAGTGACGCCGGGGCAATCAGATACCCGATGCGCATCGACGGAAACACCGTCCGCGAAAACGTTCCGATGTAGATGATGCGCCCTTCGCGATCCAGCCCCTGCAGCGACTCCAGTGGCCGCCCCTCGTAGTGAAATTCGCCATCGTAATCGTCCTCGACGACCACCGCGTTTCGCCGTCGCGCCCACTCCAACAACGCCAGCCGCCGCTCCAGCGGCAAAATGGCTCCAGTCGGGAACTGATGGGATGGCGTCACGAACACCAGCCCCGCATCGTCCGGCAGCTTCGTCGGGTCGAGCCCGTCCCGATCCACCGGGACCGGCCGCAGCCGCGCCCCCGCCGCGCGCAGCGCCTCGCGAATCCCGTCGTAGTGCGGATCTTCCAGCGCCACCGCGTCCCCGGGATCGACCAGCACCCTAATCACCAGGTCCAGCGCCTGCTGCGATCCATTCACTACGATCACCTCGCCCGGATCGCATACCACAGCTCGCGCACGCCGCAAATGCGCGCAGATTGCCGCCCGCAACTCCGCATTCCCCAACGCCGATCCGTAGTCGAACTGCCGCATTGATCCCTTTCGCGCCTGCCGCAGCAGCAATCGGCGCCACTCTGCGAATGGAAATGTCGCCAGATCGCTCCGGCCGTAGATGAAGTTGTAGAGCGGCGCGGCTGGCCGCGGCAGGGGCGTATCCACGGTCGCTATCGACCCCCTCACGGCGTTCCCGAACCGTGACAAGCGCAGCTGCGCCAGACTGCGCTTGCCTGGCGCCGGATTCCGCGCCATTTCCTGAGAGACGTATGTTCCCGAGCCGCCTCGCCCCGCGATGAACCCCTCCGCCAGCAGGTGCTCGTACGCCAGCAGCACCACGGTCCGCGAAATCCCGAGCTGCTCGGCCAGATCGCGCGTCGATGGTAGCCGGTCGCCAGCGCCGATCGCGCCGCTCAAAATTGCCTGGCGTACTCCGCGATATACCTGCCGGAACAGCGGCTCAGCGTCACGCGTAAGTGGTATTACGAGCTGCATGAAAAGTGGTCCTTTTAAAGTACCATCACCAGCCTCAAGCTTAACCTGTTACGCGCTTCTGCGACATCGGGCGCCGCCGCGCGAATTCAAAGCCCTCGAGGTAACGCATGCGTTCTTGTTTTCTGGTCCTGTCTGTCCTGCTCGCCTCCTGCAGCCTCGGCATTCCGCAGTCCACTCCGTCCCCGGTTCCCGCCCCGCCGGCTGCCCAGGACGGCGCGCACGACTTCGACCCTGCCCTGGGCAATTTCAAATTTAGCCTGCACTACATGCTCCATCCGCTCACCACTTCTCCCGGCTGGACTGACATGACCGGCACCGGCGCTTGCTATAAAGTGTGGGGTGGCCGCGCGCAACTCGACACGGTGGAACTCGACAGCTCGAGTGGCGGCCATATCGAAGGTCTGACCCTGCGCCTCTATGACCGCGAGGCGCGACAGTGGCGGCTCTACTGGGCCAACAATCGCATCGGGCGCCTCGACCCACCTCAGATCGGCGAGTTCCGCGATGATCACGGTGATTTCTACACCACCGACACCATCAATGGGAAAACCACCCTGATCCGCTATGACTGGTCCCGCATGACCTCCGGCACGCCGCACTTCGAGCAGGCGTTCTCTCCCGACGGCGGCAAAACCTGGGAAGTGAACTGGATCACCGACCAGATGCGCACCGGTGACGCAGTTTGGAGTCAGGCGCAGCCCGGCCGCCCCAGCACGCAGCCTCCCGGCACACAGCCCCCACCGTCCTCCACCGCTCGCGACGGCCAGCACGATTTTGACTTCGACTTCGGTACATGGAAGATGCACATCCGGCGTCTTGTTCATCCGCTCACCGGCTCCACTGAGTGGTCCGAGATGGAGGGCACGACCGTGACGAACAAGATCTGGGACGGCCGCGCCAACCTAGCCACCGTCGAAGCCGACGGCCCCTCCGGCCACCTCGAGTTGCTTGCGCTGCGCCTCTACGATCCCCGCGCGCATCAATGGAACATCAGCTTCGCCACCGGCGACTCCGCTGTGCTCAGTGTTCCGGCCGTCGGCGGGTTCACCAATGGCCGCGGTGAGTTTTACGACAGCGAGCTCTTGCACGGACGCAACATCCTCGTCCGCATCGGCATCTGGGCCGTCTCACCCACCGAAGTCCGCTCCGAGCAGGCCTTCTCCGCTGACGGCGGCACAACCTGGGAGACAAACTGGATCAACACCTACACCCGCGTCAACGACAAGGGAGGCGAGTAATGTCTGCCACGACCATCCCCACACATCCGCGTCGCCACGACATCAGCGCCAGCGACGGATTCGGCCTATTGGCGGCGCCGCCACTCCAACGCCGTCGCCCCGCGGCGCCGTGCTTCTGCCTCGATGCGACGACCTACTGGCGTCCGGCAACTCCGCCCATCGAATCCCCACAACCCAACGGAGTGCGCCCCGCGCGTGAAGCCCGCGGTATCCCTCTATGAAAGCCGTCGCTCTCAGCAAGGCGTTCCTCTTCGCGCGGACTCTGTGCCTCGCGCTCGCCGCCTGCGGTCTCCTGCTCGCAGCCTCAGCGGAACCGGCCCTCCAACTCCGGCAGCCCATCCCCTGCGACGAGCGTCATCCCATGAATGATGCGTGGTGGACCGGACCCATGCTCGCCAACACGCCGGCCACCGCACCCCGCGGCCACTCGCTCGCTGAGACCTACCTCTACGACGCCACTACCCAGGGCGCGTACACGGTCAAGGGCACCCGCCAGTCCGTGCCGCACGCCAACAGTTACGGCAGTCTCACCTACCTCATCTACGGTCTCTCCGATAAGACCGGTTTTGGCCTCATCCCCACCGCCGGTTACAACACCGCCACCGGCCAGTCCTCGAGCGCCGGCCCCGGCTTCGGCGATCTCACCTTGCTTTTGCAGCGTCGCCTTACCACCTTCAAAGCGTGCCGTCCTATCCCCATCATCTCCGTCGCTCTAGAGCAAACGCTCCCCACCGGCAAATACGACCGGCTCGGCACGCGCCCCACCAATGGCTTGGGCGCAGGAGCCTACACCACGAATCCTGAATTTCTCTCCCAGATGTACTTCTGGCTCCCCAACCGCCGCATCGTTCGCACGCGCCTCGACCTCTCTGACGCGTTCTCGCACTCCGTCACCGTCCAGGATGCGAGCGTCTACGGCACCTCCGCCGGATTCCGGGGTACCGCCCATCCTGGAAGCTCCTTCTACCTCGACAATTCCTGGGAGTACAGCCTCACCCGCAGCTGGGTGCTCGCCACTGACATCACCTATCGCAACAATGCCAACACCCGCGTCACCGGATCCTACGCGCCGGGCCCGCCTGTCACCCTCAACTCCGGCTGGAGCGATGCCTGGGCTCTGGCCCCTGCCGTCGAATACAGCTGGAAACCCTGGATCGGGGTGCTCGTCGGCGTGCGGCTCTTCCCGGCGGGACGAAACACCAGCGACACCATCACGCCGGCGATCGCCGTGAACATTGTGCATTGACGCAACGAGTAAACGCACATTACCGGAAGGAAGGAAAATTGTATTTTCCACAACGCGGCTGAGTAAAATGGGATGCCGACTTTAAGAAGCCTGGCCGGCTCTCAGCACGTTTGCATTCCCCTCACGCGCGCGGATTCAATTCGATTCAGCAGATCACATTTCCGGGGAGGCAGAGAATGCGAGGTCATCCATGGCCAATTACTACGCCATCCAGAGCAAGCTCAACAACAATGTGATCGATATCCTGGGAGCCGCCACGGCGCCGGGAACAGCGTTGGACTCCTTCACGGCGAACTCACCCATATCGGATAACCAGCTTTGGGAATTCGTCGACGATCCCGCGGGCACCGGCTACTACTTCATCAAAAGCAAGCTTAGCGGCAACGTCATCGATATCGAGCAGGGCAACTCGACCGCGGGCCTCAAGGACGGCGCGCTGCTGGACGCCTATCCGCAGAAGCCCATCAACTACCCGTGGGAAGCCGATAACCAGCTCTGGCAGTTCGTCGAAGATCCCGGCGGTTCCGGCTACTGCTTTATCATGAGCCGGCTCAACGGAAATGTCGTCGACATTCAGGGGGCTTTGAAGGCGCTGGCGACGCCGCTGGATGCCTATCCGATGAAGGCGCATGGCACTGACAACCAGCTCTGGAAGGTGGTGGGTGGATCGTTTCCCAAGACCGTCTCGACGGTGGCTGATTCGAACCTGGGCAGCAACTCCAACTACATCGTGAGCAGCAGCTGCAATCCCCTCTACAACGTCACCGTGCTCTTCGATATCACCCAGGACATGGTGTGCAAGTCGGTGGCGCCGCCGTCTCCGAAGCTTTGTAAACCTCCGTCCGGCAGCGCAGAAAACGTAGTCGGCTTCTCATTCCAGGTCAATTGCTACTCGAATAAGGGCTTTACGTGCGCCTGGCAGCAATACGTCATGAACTTCTACCAGAACTCTTCCGGCGGCTACACCGTTGTCTATGGAGTGAACGATTGGCCGGCGAGCGGCGGCACCAACCCCCTGATCAATACTGGCTATCCCACCCTGGCGACCCTGCCCAGCGCTGTTCTGCCCGCGGGATTTCAAGCTTTCATCGGGTGGGACAACAATGCCCCTACCACTGGAATGGAGAACACTGTGACCGGCGCGTTCTGGGAACTGCGGGACAATAACGGCAATCAACTTGGTTACGCCGGGCAGAATCTCGGAGCGAACTCGGGTTATGTACCCTTTCTCGCGCCCATCACCGCTTTCGAGGTGAACATCGTGGGCCCCATCAACGGTGAGAGCGCCGTGCTTTCGTCGGGCGCAGGATTCATCTCTTATACCGCGCTCAAGCCTCCGATCTCGGTGGGGATTGCATTGCCCAGTGGCTGCACGGAAACCGGGGTGGTGACCTGCGAGACAGCGAACACCTTCTACGGACTGATGCCGCAAGGCTCAAATCTAAACCTGAAGCAGTCGTTCGAAGTGAACACGACCAAGCCGATGGTGCGCAAGGAAGGGAAACCTCGGCCCTCCGTCGCCGTGTCAGTCGAGGACATGCAGAAGCTCCTCGCCGTCCCGCCAAAGTCCTGACGCCGGCTTCGGCCGGCGCCTCGCTTGAGACATTCGTTGCCAGGCGCAGCGGCCCCGTCTGACCAATGGAAAACGGGTGCCATGAAAATGGTCACGGGCTCCGCAACGTCGCGATGTTCGTTGTTGAACAACACCGGTGCGCCTTCCGGGTCTGCTCCCCAACTCGCGTCGTCGGTCTCGGGAACATGATTCTAGAAGCTGTCTCATAAATGGTTTTGTAAAAGGGCACGACTTTAGTCGTGCCGCAAACGTCGCGTAAATCGCTGGGCTTTAGCCCCTGAGGGACGCCTTTCGCGGTGCTAGACCATTTATGAGACAGCTTCTAGAGTTTCGGCAACTGCGAAACAGTCCATCCTCCGCCGACAGCTTTGACAAGGAGCACACTGGCATCCATCCGGCGACGTTGGATGTCGATGTCATTTCGTTCGTTGGCAAGGGCAATCGTCTGCGCTGTGATCACCTGCAGATAGTTATCGACGCCGCCCTCGTAACGGTTCGTGAAGAGTTGGAGCGATTCTTCCGCCGATGCGGTAGCCCGATGCTGCTGTTCGGCCTCGCTTTCAAGAATGCGAAGGGCGGCGAGATTGTCTTCAACTTCCTGAAACGCGGTGAGGGCAGTTTGACGATAGGTAGCCACCGTTGCATCGTAGTTCGCTTGTGTCGCTTCTGACGTGGCCCGACGCCTGCCCGCGTCGAAGAGGGTCTCTGAAAGTTGCGGACCAACGCCCCACATCCGGCTTGGCCAGTTCAGCCAATTCGTCACGCTATTGCCCTCAAAACCCGCTGAAGCTCCGACTACCAGCGTCGGGAAGAACGCCGCCCGTGCGATCCCAATCTGCTCATTCGCTTCAGCTACGCGACGCTCTCCTGCGGCAATGTCGGGCCGCCGTTCGAGCAGCGTCGAAGGTACCCCAACTGGGATCGCCGGAATCTGGAGCCTTGTCCGGGGAGCCGGCGGCAACGTGAACCTGGAGGGGGGTTGCCCAATCAGCGTTGCGATGGCGTGCTCAAACTGCGCACGCTCAACAGTGACATCGGTGTCCTGCACCTGGGCGGCGTCCAATTGCGTCTGTGCCTGGGCTACATCCGATTTTGGCGCCGCCCCGCCTTCGAATCGATTCTGCGTAAGTGCAACTGCGTCTGCGTAGGCTTTTACCGTGTCGTCCAAGAGCTGCTTCTGCGCATCAGCGCTGCGCAATTCAAAGTAATCCAATGCCAATTCCGCATGCAGGCTCAGGCTCGCAGTCTGCAGGTCTGCGGCAGTCGCCTGAGTCTCCTCGCGTGACGCGTTAACGGTCCGGCGGATGCGCCCCCACAGATCGACCTCGTAGGAAAGATCGAACGGCAGGTTGAAATCTCCGCTTCCATTGTTTGCCAGTGACGAAGGAAAATATGGCTGGTTTGCAGAAACCCTCTCGTTGCTCGCGCTCGGCGCGGTCGAGATCGTGGGATAGAGAGAAGCACGATTGAATCGAATCATCGCCCGCGCCTCGCGTAGCCGGGCTTCTGCCACTTTCAGATTCTGGTTGGCCGAGGTGACCTGCTCTTCAAGAGCGTTGAGTTGTGGATCGCCGAAGATCTCCCACCAGTTGCTTCGGATCACCGCATCGCTCGGCGTCGCCGTCTTCCATTCGCTATCCGCTTGAGACGTGCCGGGCGACTGCTCCTTGAACGCAGGAGCCAACGGCGTTGCGGGCTTGACGTATTTCGGCCCGACCATGCAGCCGGAAAGCACCACACTCATCAGGCCCAATGAAATTGAGATAAATCGCGTTTTCATTTCGGGCCATCCGTATTTCCAGTGGCCACCCGAACCGGCGTTCCACTGGTAAGAGAATCGGACGGGTTCACGATCACCTGATCGGTCGGCTTAAGGCCGGCAATGACTTCGACCGTCGAACCGTAATCGCGACCAATTCGGATGGGGACCAGTTCGGCATGATGATTGCGGACCACTCCGACACGCAACCCTTCCGAGCGGAACAGAAGCGTGTTTGCGGGAATGACAACAGACTGCGATGCCGCATGCGTTGCTGCCGGAACATTCAAATGCACGAAGACATATGCGCCCGTCTTGATGCGATCGCCAGGATTATCGACATCCACCTCGACATTCAACGTGCGCGATCCCAGGTCGATGGAGTCGGAGTTGCGAACAATCGTACCCAGAAACGTTTCGTCGGGAAATTCATCGAGTGTGAGTTTCGCTTTGGCGCCGTTCAATGCCGCTCCCGAGTCCACTTCCGGCACTGCCACAAAGACCCGCATCTTGTTCACCGCCGCCATGTGAAACAGTTCCCGCGGAGTCGTCGATGCGCCCGCATCGATGAGCGCGCCGATATCGGTGTTTCTCGCAGTGATGACTCCCGGGAATGGGGCATAGATCTTCTCGAACGACTGCAATTGCTCAAGCCGATGCACATTGGCCGACATGGAATCGACCGCCGCTTGCTTGGCGCTCAGATCGCTTACCGCCTGGTCCGTTTCCTGCTTGGAAACGCTGTTCGTCTTCAGCAGATTCTGCCAGCGGGCCGCAGTGATTGCCGCGAGCTGCTCGTTTGCCTGCGCACTCTTGAGGTCTGCGCGCGCCTGATCCAGCTGCTGATCGACCTCAGGCGTGTCTATCTCCGCCAGAAGCTGTCCAGCTTGCACGTGGGTTCCGATATCGACATACCAGCGCTTGAGATATCCGTTCGTGCGCGCATAGATCGGCGTGTCGTTGAAGGGCTCGGTTGTGCCCGGCAAGACGATCTCCTGTGCAGCAGCTCCCGGGTCGGGATGAACAATATTCACGGTTGCAACAGCGGCAAGTTCCGTTACGTTGCCGAGCCTGCGTTCCGCCTGAGCACGCTCACGGATGCCGGCATAGATCACCACAGCTAGCAGCACGGTCACTGCGGTCAACCCGAGCGCAAGAGCACGCGACGGCCGCTTCGGTGCAGCGGCGGCTTTTTGCGCGCTGTTCTGGGGTTCGATGGAATTCGCCTCTGCGGTATTCATTGTGAGCCTCCGGGGAATCTTTTGCCGCTATACATGAATGGAACGATCGCTTGACTCGCCAGCCGGGTTCATCTTCGCTAGCGCCGATCCACCGTGCAGTAGAGCAAACACGGCAGGTACGAAAACGAGTGTTGCTACGGTGGCGCACATCAATCCGCCAACCACGGCGCGTCCCAGCGGAGCATTCTGTTCTCCGCCGTCACCCAGTCCAAGCGCCATGGGAATCATGCCGATAATCATTGCCAGGGCCGTCATGATGACAGGACGAAAACGCGTGGCTCCCGCCTCAAGAGCCGCCAGCATCGCGTCGCCGTGATGTTGCAACCTCTCCTTTGCGAAGGCGACCACCAGAATGCTGTTCGCGGTGGCCACGCCCATGCACATGATTGCGCCCATCAGGGCCGGAACGCTGAGCGTGGTGTGGGTCAAAAACAGGAACAGCACGATGCCGGCCAACGCAGCGGGCAAAGCGGTGATGATGATGAACGGATCAAGCCACGACTGGAAATTGACGACAATCAGCAGATAAACCAGAATGATGGCGAAGACCAGCCCGCCGAGCAATCCGATGTAAGAACTCCGCATCGTGCTGTACTGACCCCGCACAGTCACAAAGCTTCCGCGGGGAAGCAGATGGCGATTCGCGTCGACTATACGGGTCACTTCGCGCCCGGCCGCACCCAGATCACGGTCCTGCACGGCGGCGTAGATGTCGACCACGCGGCGGATGTTGTAGTGATTGATCGACCCCGGCTCGCTCGTTCTCTGGATGGATGCAACGTCAGCCAGAATGCCGGACTTCTGTGCGTTGGCTCCGCTGAGCGGAATGTTCTGGAGATTCTGGTCAGACTGTATGTCGTATTGAGGAGTCTGGGCTACGAGGTTGTACGAAACACCGTTCTTGGGATTCAGGTAGAACATCGGCGTGACCTGAAAGCTTCCACTCAGAGAGATCAGCATACTGTTGGCAACGTCACGCTCCGTGTATCCAGCTTCGAGAGCTTTCGTTCTGTCCACGTCAATATGCAGCTTGGGATAATCCGACTGTTGCTGGATACGCAAATCGGCTATGCCTCGAACATGCGACAGGTCCGCCATCATTTTTTCGGCTACACGCTGATTGCCTGCGATGTCTGCACCTTCGATCTGTATGTCAATCGGCGCAGGTAAACCAAAGTTCAATGTCTGTGTGACGATGTCTGCGGGAAGAAAGTAGAACGTGGTTCCCGGGAACTGGCGAGGCAGATTTGTGCGAAGCGTGCGGACATAATTCGCAGTCGGATGGTGCTTCTCTCGCAGGGAAACCAGGATGTCAGCGTCTGCAGCGCCCGTGAGTCCGGAGCGATTGTAGACATAATTGATCTGGCTGTACGGTACCCCGATGTTATCGAGGATGTTATCTATCTCAGGAGAAGGAACCGTCTTGCGGATTGAGCCTTCCACCTCATCCGCCAGACGTGCGGTTTCCTCGATGCGCGTTCCCGTCTTGGCGCGGACATGCAGCATGAACTGCCCGCTGTCTGTATCGGGAAAGAAATCTTGCCCGAGAAACGGCACCAGTGCGAAGGCAATCAGACAGACAACCAGAAACGCCGGCACAAACTTCGCGCGAACGCTGACCAGCCAGCCGAGCAGCCCCGAGTAGGACCAGCGAATTCTCTCGAAGATGCGATCGAACCCTTGTTGAAATCGCGCGAACAAACTCTTGGAAACAGGCTTGTCCTTGTGGGCTTTGAGCAGGTACATGGCCAGTGTAGGCACCAGCGTTCGTGAGAGCACATACGAGGCGAGCATCGCGAAGATGACCGCTTCTGCCAGCGGGACAAACAGGTATCGCGCCACCCCGCTCAAAAAGAACATGGGCAGAAAGACGATGCAGATGCACAAAGTCGAAACCAGGGCTGGAACTGCAATCTGTGCGGCGCCTTCCAGGATGCCGTCGTGAAGTTCAGAGCCCTCTTCAAAGTGTCGCTCAATGTTTTCGATCGTGACAGTCGCGTCGTCGACCAGGATTCCCACCGCGAGGGCTAGACCGCCGAGTGTCATGATGTTGATGGTCTGATGCAGGAGGCTCAGGATGATGACCGATGTCAGAATTGAAAGAGGTATGGAGATAGCAATGATGAGCGTGCTCCGCCAGCTTCCTAAAAAAAGCAGGATCATCAAGCCGGTGAGTCCGGCGGCAATAATCGCTTCCCGGATTACGCCATTGATTGAACTGCGCACAAAGATCGACTGGTCCGCAAGCGGCTGAATCTTCAGTTCGGGCGGAAGCGTCTGCGCCACTCGCGGAAGGAGATTGCGAATGCCCTTGACGACATCAATGGTGGAAGCATCGCCGGCCTTAAGCACAGTGACCAGCGCACCGCGGCGCCCATCCTGACGAACCACATTTGTTTGGGGAGCAAAACCATCACTGACGGTCGCGACATCACGGAGGTAAACGACGGCCCCGCCAACGGTTTTTATGGGCAGACTGTTAAACTCGTCAACCTTTTTCAGGTCGGCGTTGAGGTCGACATCGTACTCAAACTGCCCCATCTTCGCGGTGCCGCCCGGCAGAACGAGATTCTCGTTGCTGAGCGCCGTGAGCACGTCGTTGGGCGAGAGCCCTTTGGCCTGAAGAAGATTGGGATTGAGATTCACCATCACCTGGCGCGTCTTGCCGCCGAACGGAAACGGAACAGACGCTCCGGGCACGGTCACCAGTTGCGTACGCAGAAAGTTGAGTGCAATGTCATTAAGCTGAGGCTCGGTGAGATTGTGTCCGGAGAGAGCAAGCTGCAGAATCGGAACCGTAGATGCGTTGTAATTTAGAATCAGCGGCGGCAGCGCACCAGCCGGCAACTGGCGGAGGATACTTTGTGAAACAGCCGTGATCTGAGCATTCGCACGATCGATGCTGGCGCCCGGCTGCAAGTAGATCTTCACAATCGCGGTTCCGTTGATCGTCGTCGATTCGATGTGCTCGATATTGTCTACGGTGGTTGTCAGAACGCGCTCGTAGACCGTTGTAATCCGGCCCTCCATCTCCTCCGGACTCAGCCCGTTATAAGTCCAGGCGACGGCTACTACGGGAATGTCGATGTTCGGGAAGATATCCGTCGGCGTTCTCAGGATGACGATCGGACTGACGATCAGGATGAGAAGTGCAAGGACGATGAACGTGTATGGCCGGGTTAATGCGATTTTGACGATCCACATTCTCGTCTCACCTCCGAGGTCGCGGGGAAACCTCAAGAATCAGCTATTTCTATCCTGAACGTCTAGTATATAAATAGCATGGATTGTTTGATTCGCATCTCCGGTACAGAGATTCAGAAATTCCCGTCCTGGTGAAGACACGGATACTTAACGCGCTGGGTGCACGGGTCTCTCGACGCGGAGCAGACATCGATGTAGTCTTGGTGATTAAAAGAAATTGCTCCCAGAGGCGTGACCTACGGTGAAAGCGCAATTATCGGACGGAAAGGTTCTGTACCGGCCCGCTGCAGAGGCCGCTGACGGCACAAAAATGTTGCCGGCGGCGGCTCCGATTGTGGCCACCGCCTCAAAGACTCGCGGCCGACAACGCAGCGAGAAATCGGAAGACGCGATTCTTTGCGCCACGCTTCAGTTACTGAAAACAAAGCCCCTGCGCGACATCACCATCGAAGAGATTGCCCGCAAAGCAGCCGTGGGTAAGGCAACGATTTACAAATGGTGGCCCAGCAAGGCGTATGTCGCCCTCGATGCATTTTTGCGGAAGATGAATCGCATGGTGCCGAATCCCGATACCGGCTCTGCGGAAGCGGACCTGAAAGAGCAGATTCATTATCTGGCGACCTTCTACACAAGCCCAACCGGCCGAATATTCGGCCAGTTCCTGGCAGAGGCTCAAAGCGACCGCGAGTTTGCCTGCCTGCTGCGTGAACGCTTCGTGAAACCGAGGCGGGAGATCGCCGGTGTCATCTTTGATCGCGCAGTGAAGCGAGGGGAGGTCGACCCTTCTTTGGATAGGGATCTTGTCCTCGACCTGATTTATGGTCCTGTTTTGTATCGCCTGTTAATTGTGCAATCCCCATTTGGGCGAAAGCGGGTGGACGCCTTGGTTTCGACTTTATTCCAGGGCTTGCAGTCAGGACGATCGAAGACGCATTGATCCGATGTCTGCTGTGCCTCACAACGAGCAGGCGTCCATCCTCAGACAGCATTCAAGTCGTGGATTGCCTTAGGAATGAAATTGCATTCACCAATGGTAGTTCGCTACAGAACTCTATCCACCCGAGGTTCATCGTCGAAAGGCCTCTCGACCCCTGAAGGGTATTCTCGCAACCGCAGGATTTGCAGAGCAATGTGGCAAATAAATGCGGGGTTGTTACGGAGATAGCGTCTCCACAGACGCTTAGGATTTTGGAGGAGTCGATGCAGCCACTGTAGACCTGCGCGCTTGATCCACGCGGAACAATCACGAATGCGTCCTGTGTGAAAGTCGAATGCCGCTCCGACTCCGACCATTAGTGGAACCTGAAACTGATCGACATATTTCGCCATAAACCGTTCCTGCTTCGGCGTGCTCAACCCCACCCAGAGAATGTGCGGTCGAGATGCCCGCACCTGGGCGCGAACGCTCTCTTCTTCCTCGGGAGTCAGGCTCCTAAAGGGAGGCGTATACGTCCCAACCAACTGGAGCCCGGGAAATTGTTTCTGAAGAGCATCCCTTAGTGATTCGGCTACGCCAGGTTCGCCCCCGAAGAGAAAATTGCGGTAACCGCGCTCCACCGACAACCGGCACATCGCCATCATGAAGTCCGGTCCAAAAACACGATCCATTTCTCGGAAACCTTGAAGTCTGCCAATCCAGGTCATCGGCATCCCATCTGGAACATTAATGAGCGCCTGGTTCAGAATGCGTCGAAGCTCAGAATCCGCACGAGCTTCCATGACTCCGTGTACACCGGTAGCGCAGATGTAGCCATGTCCTGAACCCAAACTGATCCACCGGTCGGCTCTATGGACCGCCGACTTAAGATCGACCGCAGACACGTTGACGCCAAGCACATTGGCGGACGGATGCGAGAAGTAAGAATCCGGCATTGAGAATGTACCTCGCAGCATCTTTTAAGAGCTCAGCCGGACAGTTCGTTGATGGAGGAGCGGACTTTGACAATTGATATGGTCATACGCCTCGACGGACGGCAAAGAGCAACGTATGGACCAGTATGGCAATGTCCATAAAGAAGCTGCGATTCCGAATGTAGTAGAGATCGTATTGGATGTTTTCGTGTATCTGGTAGGCCCTATCAGCGCTTAGTTGCCATAGGCCTGTAATTCCGGGAGTCATCTGCAATCTCTGCCGTTCCGCAGGAGTATAGTTCTGGACAATGAAGGGCATCTCCGGCCTTGGCCCCACCAGCGACATATCTCCCAGAAGGACATTTATCAATTGAGGGAACTCATCCAGACTTGTTTGCCTGAGGAACCTTCCGAATCGTGTAATTCGAGGATCGACAGACGTAGTCGGAGAAAGGTCATATTTTGGCGAGTCTATATACATTGAGCGAAATTTGAAGATATTGAACAGCTCTCCGTTCCGCCCGACCCTTATCTGAATGAAAAGTACTGGTCCACGCGAGTCAAGCTTGATGAGAAATGCAATCAGAAGAAACAAAGGACCCAGCAACACGAGCAGTAGAGAGGATAAGATCAGGTCGACCATCCTCTTTGCGAGTGCGCAATGCCAGGAGGGGCGCGGCTCAACCTCCGGAGTAAGTGACAGGCCGTCGATGTCAATTGCCTGTGTCCACTGACGCTCTTGAAACTCGACCCCGGATAAGAAGGCAACTCTCAGTCCGGCCTGCTTTGCAGCCTGTATGGCTGCGGTCTGTCGTTCCGGCGAGAGATTGGGAAGTGCCAGGATGAGTATGCTGCACTGAAGGGACTTCAGCAACTCGGGCGTGACTGGCCCCATGTGAACCGGAACCGAACGGCGCCGCCGGTATCCCATCTCAAGGATGCAACGTCTATCAAGGGCGGAATTATCGTCGATCACCGCAACAGGGAGGATTCCAAGCCTGACTGACTGAAAGAGAGCGGAAATGATACGTTTCCCGGCGTCTCCTGTGCCGTAAATAACCGCTCGATCTGTGCCATACCCCATAGCATGCAATGTCCGGATGATCGAGAAGAATAGCAGCTTCTGAATGATTAACAGCACTGGAGTGAGGATGAGTGCAAAAAAGACGATGGCGTACGAGTACGTCATACCCAAGAGAAAACTGATCGGGAGAAGTACGAGTATGGACTGAACGGGAACCCGAAGCGCGCGCTCCGTCTCCCGAATCTGGAGCAGGCTGCCGCCTCCGCGATAGGCTCCGCCTCTTTGCAGGAATAGTACGGCAAGCAAACCGACTGCAATGGATGCGGCAGCTACCTGGCGGGCAGTATAGTGAATCTGACTCTCTGTATGCAGAAAATGAATAAAGAAATGGGCAGCGAACGTTCCGAAAGTACAAGTAAGAAAGTCCGCCGTCACTTCGACACACACCAGCACGCTCCGAAACAACCGTGTTGAAGGCGCGACCACTTCCTTGCGCGAAACTGAAAGCGCTTCAACATATAGGTGCGGCGTGGCGGACTCAGATGCGCTCATGTTCGTCTCCTTTCTTCAGCAGTGACGCCAATACGTCCTTCTTTCTCATAGAGGCTGCCTTTCTGAAGCTGCTACGCGAATTGACGGAGCAACCCTGGCATTCTCCAGGGGGCTTGCCGGAGGATATGAGCTTGCGATAAAGGCCTAAGTATTGCTTCGCAAGAACAGAAGCGGAAAACTGCTGAAGAGGCTTCGGGGTCCCTTTGGGGTCATTCAGGGCGGCGACAATCGCCGCCGCGAGCGTCTCCTCTGCCTTCTCCTTCAGAGCCACGAATCGGCATTGTTCATCTCCTACCTCGCGAAAAGCCGGAATGTCTGAACAAACGATTCGGCAGCCGGCAAGGAGAGCCTCGGCAACCGGTAACCCAAACCCTTCGGTAATTGATGGAGACACAACTGCTTCACACTGGGTGTAGCACCACTCCAGTTCCGACTCCGATACGCCTTCGAGGAAACACACGCTTTCTGCGAGGCCGAGGATTGACACGAGCCGTCGGATCATGGGGGTTTCCGGTCCAGTGATTCCAATGACGACAAGTTTCATATCCGGTGCGACTTGGCCGGTGCGCAGCATGCCTGCGAAGGTCCGGATCAATAGAGGAATATTCTTATTGCGGCGATGCTGCGCGACACAGAGAAGGAAGCGTTGGTTCTGCAATTCGGAGACCGGCGACTTCATGTCGCGGGCTGATCCTGCCTCAACGCAGTTATAGATCCGAAGCGCCTTTTGCCATACGCGAGCGGGCGTGTATTGCTTCAATCGGAGAAGCGTGATGTCGGAGACGCAGGCGATCGCATCGACATTGCGAAGGCATTGCTGGAGAACCACGCGATTGAAGATGAATTTCGGAAACCCGAAGTTCATCGGAATTTCGTAGGGATACATGTCATGCAAGGTAACCGTTGTTGGGCAGTCAAACGTGGCTGCGTCAATGGGCATGGGATACGACAGATGGACCACGTCGGTTTGTAATTGAGTGGCCAGACCGGGGAGACGACGGTAGTACCAGAGATTCCGGCTGAGAGAATTTCGATCCATTTCGGCAACGTGAACTACCAGCCGAGCATCCTGGCGAAGAGCCGCCGCTTGCACAAAATTGACCTGCCACGGCGCGATCACCAGGTGCAGTGCTGAAATATCGGACTCTGGCAAGAGGCAGCGGACGAGATTCAAGGCATGACGTTGCAGGCCAGACATGTTCGAGGCAAACGAAGCGGCAGCGATCAGAATCTTCACAGTTTTGCCTCCTCCTGAACTCTGTAAGAAATAGGCAGCGGTGGAACGCGGCTGCTGTCTCCCTTCCTGGAATTGAGCTGCCCAATCAGCGGCACATAGACCAGCAGGGCAACCGAGCCGTAGCAGAGCCGCGACAATGCCAGTCCCTGAAGCCCCATATGGCGCAGCAGTTGGATCATCAGCAGCAACATCGCCGTTCTGCATCCGAGGCTAATGAAGGCGACCGTCCGGAAACGACCAAGCGCCTGCATGGCATAAGTTCCAGTCACGCTCAGACCCATCAGCGCGGAAGAAAGAGTGATGGGCACCAGGATTCTTGACGCGCTTTGTGCGACGACGGGTCCAGCCCAGAGTTGAATGAGCCGGTTTTCTATCAGCAGCAATGCTCCCGCGCCACAAGCGACAAGCAGCAGATTGCAGGCGAACGCCTTTAGTACGGTCTTCCTCAGGTCGTGGCCTGAGATCGAGCCGGCGCGTCCGGAAAGGTAGGGGAAAAGAAAATTGAGACCGGACGCAGTCAGGCCGAAAATCGGTTGCGCAAATTGCACGCACAGAGCATAGGGGACGACCGCAAGCGCCCCCAGAGAAACACCGAGAAGGATTCGATCAAACTGTCCGAAGATAACGGCGCCCAGGGCCTGCAGCCAGGCAAAGACGCCGAGCCCCAGCAAGAGTCGCGTCTCCGTGGATTGGAAGAGTGGCCATATGGGAACAGTGCCAAGAAGCCCGCGAAGCTGACGGAACTGAATGAACGTGCCCAGAGCGAGAAAGACGGCTGTGGCCAGCAAGATGCTAATTGTTCCGTGTCCCAACAGGGCAAGAATCGCAGCGGAGGCCAGCGTCAGAAGTCGGGTAGTGGTGCTGATGAGCACCGTGCCGCGATACTGTTCAAAAGCACGGTGCGTGCTGACGCTGACAGTTTCAATTGACCGCAAAAGAATCAACGCACTTGCAATCCGGAGCGAAATCAGGCACTCTCCAGGCACTGTTTGGTGCGCGACAGCAATGCGGGAAGCGGCGTATGGAGCGGCGATCCACGCGCATACTGCAAGTGTGAGACCGAGCACCAGGTTAATTCCCAACATGCTGCGAAAAGTACGCGAGATCGACTCGATTTGGCCAGTTCCGCGCAGATGAGCTACACGCTGAATGTTAGCGTCGCCAAAGCCCGATGCAATGATCCCTCCGGCGCTGATCAGAGCCGTGGAAATCATCCATAGCCCATACTCTGAAGCGCCAATCCTGTGCAGAACGATTGGCGCCACCATCAGCATTCCCAGGGGATACGAAGCATAGTCCAGAACTCCGGAAACGGCATTCGTCAGGTGCTTCTTCATGCGGCACCTCGCTCTCGCGGCAAAATCGCGCGAACTCGACGCTGCAATACCGGGAGCACTTCCGCCGCGAGCGCCTTGCGTGGGTCGTGTACGCCAATCGTGGACCAGTGATCGCGCAACAGAATCAGAGCAGACGCACACACGAATGAAAAAAAAGTAAGCAGCAGTGTAAGCAGAATGCGAGGCGGAAATGACTTCTTTTCTGCAATTCCAGGAGCGTCGATCACCTCTACTGGAGGAACGTCCTTTGCTTCTTCGATTCGGGCCATCTCGAACTGCTGGGTAAGAAGCTCATACACTGTCTCCTGGACTCGCACACGCCTGTACAGATCCGCGTAAGGAACGGCCAGCCGTGGAAGTTGACGCAATGGAGGATAGAGTTCTCCTTTTGTCTCGCCTTTATTGGAGCCGTCATTAGTGTCACTATTCTCTTCTACAGGCAGAGGAGCTGAAGAGCCCGTCATCTTGACAAGCTCCTCCCTCAGGCTTGCAATGCGAGCTTCTGTTTCACGGACTCTTACGTTGCCATCGCCATAGATCTGCCGCAATGACTCGAGGCCGGATTGTTCGATCAGCAGCTCCGCTTGGACTCGGGCGCCGGCATCTACCATCGCGCGGGTTTGTTCCTTGATGTCGATGGTGCTGTTCTTACTGGAGAATTCACTCAACTGAAGTTGCGCTTGTTCGAGATCGGCCTGAACCTTGCGCAAACGCTGCTCTATGAAAACGCGTTCCCGGTGCGCGGCGGACGTATTGGTTCGCGTAACGAGCCGGTTCAACTCATCGAGATATCCTTGAGCCAAATCGCGAGCCCGGACGCGGTCTGTATCTTCGACCTGAATTGTGATGACACCACTCTTTTTGTCTTCCGTAATCTTGGTGCACCGTGCAAGACGTTTCGCCGCATCGATGCGGTACTTCTTGCGGTAAACATGCTGCAGATTGAATCGATCAATGAGCTGATCACTCACCGAACCGCTGTGCAACATATCAATGAACAGTGCGGTTGAAGAGTGCCCGCCCAGAAGACCGCCTGCGAGGCCGCCGAGAGCTCCAAGGCCTCCAGAGTGATTGGCCAGAGCGGCAAGCATCATTGCGCCTGTATTCTGTGGTTCAGGCGGCATAAGACTGGCAGTAGACTTGTACTGTTTTGGAATAATAAATGCAATTCCAAGACTTACCAGGAGGGAGATTAATATGACGCGCGAAAGCATCCGACGATGCTTCCAAAGCAGCATGGCACGGACGGCCCAGTGCGGTTCGTGTGCAACCTGCATTGGCTCGGCTCGATCCAGGGTCGCGAGTAATAAATCGGGAGTCATTGTTTCGTCCTCGCAAGTGGTCCGTACGAGAGTTGAATCGTGAATTCTGGATTACGTTGCGCCGTCGCGTACAACAAAGGGAACCGCCGCCACTCCATCTGTTCCTCCCTAAAGCACTGCGGCTGTCAGGCCGGAAGTGATAGCAAGGGAGGCAGCAAGTTGCCCCGATGAAAGGAGATTTTTCCAGAACAGCGAACCGCCGACAAGCTTCTGAGGCACTACAACGACGTCGCCTGGATTGAGCTGGGTTGATAGAACGTCGCCTTCGAACCAACCTCCTGAGTGACGGCCAACAACCGAGCCATTCGCGCGAATAATGAATATTTCCTTCCTATTGGCGGTTCCGTTGGTGCCGCCCGCGCGCTTGAGATACCAGTTTGCAGTTTTCCCCGGTGTAAATGTGAGAGCGGTAGCGTTGTAGACCTGGCCGCTAACTAGAACGAATCCAGGACGCTTCGGAATGGTAAGAACATCGCCTCGGCGCAGTTCGAAATCTGCTGGGGTATTCGCCCAGCTGTCGATATCGGCGCTAATGTGAATTACCATCCGACCTGTCGGCGGATGATTCTTCAGATCGGATATCACCTGGCTTTGCTGTTCCTTGATGAGTTGCAATGTGCCCGACGCATTTGAACCTGCGAGACTTGGCGAAAGTCTTGCTTCTGCCGAGTTTGTCTCGATCTGGCGAATGAGTTCGTCGCGGCTCTTTTGCTCAAGTTCTTTAACCTGCACGCGAATGAGTACTGCACCTGCCGGGTACGCTGTAGGCAAAAGGCCGCCCGCTCTTCGCAAAACCGAACTGAGGTGTTCACCATCTTGAAAGCCATAGCTGCCTGGATATTTCACCTGGCCATCGATCGTTATTGACTCACCGATGTTCTCCCAGTTGGTGATCCGATGGATCGCGAGAATGTCGCCAGCCTTGAGAAAGACATCTGCGCGAGGGGCGGTTCCCGCAACCGCTGCACCGATCGGAACTGTAGCTACGTTTTCGACGACTTCATTTCCGTTCCTGACGTCGTAGCTGGCGAGATCGGCGTTTTCCAGGAGAGCATCGCGCTTAAATCCTCCCGCCATGCGCACCAGTTGCGCCGCTGTCATTCCTTGCGACATGGGGTATCTGCCGGGGCGCAGCACTTCACCGCGTATGGTGACGGTAGGCGCATCGATTTGATAGCGCCCGAAAACACGGATTGTATCGAAAGGCTGCAGATCGACGTTGGCATTCCCAATAAGGACATCGGGCACATTAAAGCTGATGGTTTCTGCGTGTAAATCCGGGGAGACGAGACGCACAATCTCTCCGTGAGCCGCGGGCTCGGGCAGCATATCCTGATAGTTGTGAAGCACATCACTGAGGCGCATGCCGTCGGTGTATGCCACGCGCCCCGGACGCGCAACGTGGCCTGCGAGATAGATAGCGCGCTGGCTGTACGGCAGTATCGGTTGAACTCGAATTCGATCTCCGTCTTTCACGGCGAATGTTGCAATGGCGCCATCGTTCGTTGGTGAATTCTGATCGCTGGTGCTGTGCAGAGTCACCGTCTCACGCTGATGATTGGCATCGATGCGCTCGATTCTGATATGAGACAGTGAGGCCGCCGCAGTAAATCCGCCGGCGTCATCGATCATAGTGGCAAGAGTTGCCTCCCCGGCCTTGAGTTCGTAGATTGCCGGACGCTTGACCGAACCAGACACTGAGACAAGGGGGCCGGCAGGAGGCACGAGGAGCGTATCCCCGCTTTCAAACGGAGCGCTTCCGCTGCGGATACCATGAAGCAGGAAATCGTAAAGATCGACTTTCTCCACTAGTTGCTTTCCGCGATAGTGGAGTAATGTGCGAAGCGAGCCTACCGCTGTCGGACCACCAGCGGTGTAGAGCGCACTTACAGGGGTTGCAAGTGAGCTGATGTCATATCCGCCCGGTCGCTGCACATCCCCGACTACATAAACGCGTACCGAACGAAGGCGCGAGACTGATATAGCAACGCGGGCGCTGCGGAATTGCGGTTTGAGAGCGTCTTCTATGACGGCTTGCGCCTTTTCAAGTCGGAGACCCGAAATGTCGACGGTGCCTGCTTCCGGTAGAAAAATGGACCCATCTCGGTCTACCGTGCGTGCGATGCTCTGGGTCATGCCTCCGGAGAGATGAATTGTGAGAGTATCCCCTGGCCCGACGATATAATCCGGGCCCAAAGGAACGTCTAGCGGAGCGGCCTGGCCAGTTATTTCTTTTTGAGCGCCAGTAAGGTTGCGATTCAAGAAAACATCCGACCCAAAGCGTCTTAGCCCTGCTGTCTCCTCTGGAATCTGTGCATAAAGATCGCGCAGAGATTGGAGGTTGTAGGGGGCGGGTTGCCGGACGACCTTGGGCGCGTCGGTCGCCGCATTCGTGTTCTCCTGTCGCCGTGGGTTTTCCGTCGGATTTTGCCGACTCCGATTCGAACGCATTGATTCCGCAGTTGTCGTTAAAGAACCATCCCCATCAACCCGTGTTCCTGCGTCGGTGCCTGCCGCAGTTGCGGCGTCACGGGAGAACTGAGACTGCTGGTTTGACGACAGCTGGTTAGACGACTGCTGCTGCATAGTTCCGTCCATTTCGGCCGCGCCCAGTGCCGAAGGCTCGAGATCAGCGTCTGATGTGTATCCACGGGCGCGAAGGACGGTTGTGATATTTGCACGCAGTTCAGCGTTCGTCGCGATCTGCTGGTACAGCATCTGGTCGGAAATGTCGTTCGGATCGACCTGGACGCCTTGCTGCTGCTGCAATCGATCTGCGAGTTGCGATTTCAACTCCACGACAAGATCGGGGCTCTGCTGCAAGATGTTCGTGATCTGCTCGGCTGACAGCGGCGCAGACTGCGTCAGAGCGGCCGGCCCCATCGATAGATTGCGGCCATCCGCGAAGGGATTGCTCGAATCCGGCGATGCAATGCCGCTGTCGTCCTCTGGAGACTGCAGCCCTCCTAGGGACTGTGCCCCGCCTGGAGACTGTCCTCCCCCTGGAGACTGCGCCCCGCTCATCGTTGGGGCAAGAGCTGGCGGTTCTTGACCGTTTGCGTGTGTTCCCGCGACCGAACACAGCATTAGGAGGATTGCAGCATGAAGGTGCGCAACTCGTGACAGGCGAGCGCACAGGAGGTTTAGACGCGCGCTTCGGGTCAAAATCTTACCAGATAGAGGGGCAACGGTGAGTGACAGAGGCATATTTGTTCTTCGATTTTGAATGTAAAAAACTGCGGAAGGCGGAGTGTCATGTGGCCGTCAGGGAATTGTCATTCCTTTGTTGGTCGCCAAGATGCATGTGCCGCCCGGGAGAAACTGACAGGATCGCGGGGATAAACGGATTGGCGTTGTCTCGATACCGCTAGATCACTCGAAGAGAATTACATTACGCAAACATTTGTCTGACATTTCAGGCTTGGCGAGATGTTATGCATTGTTAATGCAGTGACGCGTTCAGTGAACGGGACACTTGTTGTATGCAAGCCGTGCGCAGGACCGACACATTGAATCCTCAACTCCACTTAACTTGTTCGTGCCGGGTCAGCAACGAATCGATTTACACTTATGAAAAGCACAGACGATATGGCCATCGAATTCGTCCAACAGGAATTGACAACCACTTCCGATCAGCGATCAACTGGCCGCCTGCAAGATGCGCTCCTCTCGAACATAGTGCTTCCAATTCGCGGCGTTTTCTATCCACTCGGCTATCCAGTCGAGATCCTTACGAATGACCACGGGGTATTGCAGGCCGCAGATGATAGTTTCGGTCACGTATGTTCAGCTCGCGCAGCGACAACATTGCAGATACGTATTGGTGTCATTGAGGGAGTCAGTCCTGGGTGCCCCCCCGAACCGATTCGGCGTGAATACAACCACCTATATTCCCTGGTCGCTGACGTTCATAATCAGGCATTCCTCGACCTTAAAACCCTCATCAACTTTACGTGGCTAACACGAGAGGTGGTCAACAATAGAATCTATTTCCGGTATAATTTTCTCGAGAAGGTTGTCTATTTGTTACTTGGTGCATCCGTAGTAACTGACCTTCATGCGGCCTGTGTCAGCAAGAACGGAAAGGGCATCCTCCTCTGCGGAGATTCTGGAGCTGGAAAGTCGACGCTTGCCTATGCCTGCGCGCGCACTGGATGGACCTACACCTCAGACGACACCAGTTACCTGATCAATGACTCCGATGTTCCGCGCGTCATCGGGCACTCCCATCGGGTGCGTTTCCGCCCGGCCGCGAAAGATCTCTTTCCGGAACTGGTGCGATTCACGATGACTCCGCGTCTTGAAGGAAAACCATCGATCGAAGTTCCGATCTCAGATCTTCCGATCCAAAGCACTGCCACCGAAACTAAAGTGGATTTCATCGTCTATCTGAACAGACATCCCTCGGCTTCAACAAGACTCGTACGATTGCCCAATGGAACGGCGGCGCAGCGCGCCTGTTGGGAGCTCTATTCTGCAGGTGAGATTCGCAAAAAGCACGAGAAGATCCTGGAGATGCTCTCTGACGTCCCGACCTATGAATTGCAATTTTGCGACCTATATCAAGGCGTTTGCGCTCTCGACATCCTGACGCAAGGTGACTTAGTTAAGTAGAAGCTGATGAGCCTAAGGCTCTTGTATTCGGAATGACAACCTGTGTTCCTGAAAGGTCGCGGGGACTGCTGAGGTGCTTTTCAAGCGCCCCCTCGATCACCGCCGCCGCACGATCCAGTCCGTGGAGAGATTGAAGAGTGGTTTGTATCTTCAAGGCTGCATCACGATAGGACGGGTCATAAAGAAGTGTTGTCACGGCGGTACGAATCCGGTTGGCTGAGAGCCGCATCACGGGAAGCACTTCGGCAATTCCCAACCGTGCCAGGCGAGCCGCGACAGCTGGCTGATCGTGCGCCAGCGGAATGGCGACCATCGGCTTTCCTTCTAAGAGGGTTTCGAATACCGTGTTGAAGCCTCCATGTGTGATCACGATCTTGGCTAGCTTTAGAAGGTCTATTTGTGGGGCATACCTCGTCACCACAGGATTGCCAGGTAGATCAGCAAACATTTCTGGATCGAATCGACCACCTAGAGAGATCACCAGCTGATGGCCGAGATCCTTGCATCCCTCAGCAATGAGACGAAAAATAGCCGGTTGCACATTTCGTGTGGTACCCAATGACGCGTATATGATCGACCGACCGTCCAGTTGATCCCAGGGAAAGTCTATCTCTGGTCCTGCGGCTTCTTTCGCAAACGGTCCAGTGTAGTGGAAGTTGTCTGGAAAGGAGGTTCGCCGGAAGTCGAGGCAGTGCGGCAATTGCGAAATCTGAGCCAGGGCTGGATAACACTCTACGATCTCTCGAACAGGTTCCAGATCCAGGTGTCGCCTGTATTTGTCGAGTACTCGGCGTATCGGCCCCCGAACCCGCAAGGCGGATAACTCCAATAACGCTCTTTGCAGTCCGCTAATCAAAGACGTGGAGTGTCTGTAACCTGCAAACGGAGGATAGGCGGTCCAACCAAAGTTATGAGGCACTGAGGTAGAGATTATGAAATAAGGCAAGCGGAGCAATTGAGCCAGGGTAGGACCGGTCAGCGCGATCTCGTTGATGAGGAGGACATCGACCCCCGTCCGGGTCAGCGCGGGCGGCGTGTCGCGAAGATATATTTCCAGGTCACGTGTGATCCGTTTCAGATTGAATTGAAGTGTTGAGATATCGGACAACAAACTTGTATGAATTGCTGTCGGAGCATTGCGTTTCAGAGAAGAAACTTCTGCTCCGATGGGAACGAAGTTCAGACCTGCCTGTCGTACTCGATCTTCTATTTTGGGCTTCTCGAAGAAGGTAACCTTGTGTCCTCGATCCCTTAATTCTTGAGAAAGAAGAATAAACGGTTTAAGATGCCCGGTGCCAGTAAAGGGTAGAACACCAAAGTGCCACTTATGACCCTCAGCAAGCATGTGCAGCCTCGATATCTGCCGGGATCTGGACTTTTCTGTTTCCCAGTCGCACCCGGCCATCTCCGAGCACCTCTTCAGCTTTTTGCAGCAGCATTTTCACGGGCGCGCGCAACCAACGAATCATCCCATCGATCGCTAAAGGCTCCAAGCCTTGTCTTGTCGAGGAAGGAAGCCGGCGCAGAATTGTTTCCGACGCAAGCTGTATACGACCGCCGATCATCACAAACTCAATATCACTCGCCGAGAGCGTCTGAAGCATTTCCGCCGGCCTTTGCTCCGTGTCTCTGACGGCAATTAGATCGCACCTCCCGGCTTCCTTTATGGACCCTTCTGCATTTCTTAATCGAAGAATCTCAGCGGGAACTGTCGTTGCCATCTGATAAGCAGTCGAGAAGGAGATCTCGGAATATTGCATCGCAAACCGCAGTTCGTCCAGAAGATCGCCCTCGGCTGTGAGCGGAGAATCGCTCCCAATAGCTATCTTCTCAATCTTTCTAAGCAGGTGAATGTCTGGAAGTGTTCTGAAAAGAAAATGGTTGGAGGATGGGCAGACTACGAGAGACGCGCGTCGCTGGCGCATTAATAAAACTCCTTTGTGGTCAATAGCCAGCCCATGGACGAGCACCGTATTCGCGTCCAGGAGTCCCAGTTGCTCGAGTATCTGAAGCTCGTCTCGTGCCAGTTCGTCAATTCCTTCGCATGCATGCACTATGAAGGCGCCCCCGTCGGGTGTGGCCGAGCGCGCATGGAGAAGGTCACCGCCAAGGGCGAGCGAATGTCCCCAGCCGTAGTTCCGGACTACTCGTACAGGGAAGTCCGGTCTCCAGAGCGCAGGCCAAAAAGGATCGTGGTGACAGACTGTTGTGACACCGCAGAGAAGATTGCGTATTCCACCCCACCAAAGACGAACATCTTTAGGCACTGACCGATGCTTCGCAATCAACTCTGGAAATCTCTTGTGTATATCGTTTCCCCATTCGATGTAATTCAAATATGGCGGGTTCCCCATCCTCGGGAAGAGAGCGAAATGCAGATGATCGTGCGCGTTGACGAATCCCGGCAAAAGCAGAAAGTCGCTTAGGTCAATATCCGAACTCTCCGATACGTCCCCGCGGTGAAGGGTAGGCAAGCCCTGGATTTGAGCTATTCGATCGCCGATGATCTCAATCGAAGCATGCCTGGCATCCTCCGGACCAAAGCTGCACCGCGCGCCGCGGATTGACATGTGTTGTCTTCGTTGAATTATCAATTGGAGTCTCTCAATTCGGCATATTTCCGGTTGGCCAAAGTCACTCTTTTCGAGTGGTGTAGATTCGAAACTGCGATGGTTCGCGTCGGTTACTTAGTGTTGCGATAAGCGGGCGCATCGCCCACTTGAGGCCGTATCGAGGAGAATGAATCGTCCATCGGACGGCTAGTTGTTGTTCCAGATCGCGCAGACGGTCGTCTGTCAAATATTCGAGACTTCTAATGGAATCCGATGCCGTTCCGTATCGCTCGAGAAAAGCGACATAGCGCTCTGCCACCATCCTCCTGCCACTTTCATCACGGGAATACCAAGGTGTGTCGCTGATAATCACCAAGCCGCCACTTTTGACGCATCGAAGAGCCTCGGACAAAGTCGACACCGGGTCTTCGACATAATGGAACGAGGCATTGAATATAACGGCGTCGAACTGCTCACCCTGAAACGGCAGATGGGCGAACTCGGCTTGGAACCGCGGAAACATTGCGGCCAGATGTTCTCGAAAATGCTCGGCTGCTCCAAGGCCATCCTGATTATTTGTGAGCAGGTCAACAGCGAATGGCCGATATCGAGCAAGCGCAAGACGGTAGCTCATCCAGCAGTTTCCGGCGCCGAGATCTAAAACCCGTCCGCCGTCAAGGTGAAGATTCTGTTTCAATATTCGGCCCAATAGATAGTCGTAACTAAGCGCCCTGATCCTCCACTGTTTGCTGTTTCTTCCGGAAATGTCCGTATAAGGAAGACGAAGATAGAAATCGTCCTTGCGGCTCCATCTCCCCTCCGCCGCCCTAATACGTTCATAGTCTGCGATGAAATGCGCATAATGTGAGGCCCGGTCTGGAGGGAGGGCACAGACGATTCCATTGTTGACTGGCATTCGTAGTCCGCATGATTCACACTCCAGCTTATCGAGTGTGGCTCTGCAGCGTGGACATTGCGGCCGCACGCCCAGGAAAACATGATCACCGGAGAGGGAGGTTTTCATTCCCTGGCGCTCGGAGGACGCGGCGTTGGAGATACTTCGGGTCACGTGCATACAATTCCTCCAAGACGAGCCCGGCATTTAATTCCTGCGTGCCGGTGTCAATTCCGCCACGGGCACAAAAACTGAAGATGTGAAGGCGGGGGTTTCTTCCTGAAATGAGAAGGCATCTGGTTCCCGGCTTACCGGTTCAAGGTCACTAACATTCCTCCACAGAGTGTCGAGTCGAGTGTGCGTCTCAGGAACCACGCCCGCCTCCCCCCAGGCATCGACTTCTGCGTGCAGAGCGTCACGTACCGCACGATAGAATTCAGTCTTATAAGCTGCCTTGAATGTGATGCATAAGTCATCGCTATCGGTCCAGTTTCTTTTTTGTCCGAGTTGCGCCTTTACCCGTTCATAAAAGCCTGTTCCCGGAAGCGGGTAAGAAAAGGAAATCCCGATATCATCCGGCCGGGTCTCGCGAACGAAGGCTACGGTCTGTCGCAGATCAACCCAGGTTTCTCCGGGATAACCAAATTGAAGAAAGTAACAGGCGCGAATACCAGCCTCCTTGAGCAAGCTGCGGGCAGTGCGGACGGAGCTGAGCTTTAGCCCCTTGTCCATCGCACGCAACACAGCTTGCGATCCAGATTCAACACCCATCCATACTTCGGCACATCCTGCAGCTTTCAGTTGCTTGACAATTGGTTCACTCATCAAGTCGGCCCGAGACTGAATCTTGAATGGGAGTGCTGCATCTCTCTTTACCACTTCCTCGGCAAATCGCTGCACCCAGTGGCGATCTAATGCGAATACATCGTCGCCAAACCATATGTGCTGAACTCCGGCCGACTCCTTCATTAAGAGCATCTCTTCGGCAACACTCTCAGCCGATCGCAGATGGAATCTGTTTCCTGAGATTGGCTTTGCGCACCAATTGCAGTTATAGGGACAGCCTCGGCTAGAGACCATATTTGTCGAGAAATGACCATGGGCTTTCGTCCATGCTTCCCGGTATGGTTTCATATCGATCAGATCACGTGCTGGCAACGAGAGTTCTGACCATGCCGGATTCTTCGATAGTCGCTGTTGACTACGGACAAGAGATCCATCCCCATCGAGTCTAATCATTCCATCGATCTCTGGTGTTGGTTCGTCATTCAGGATGGAGCGGCAGAGTTGTACGAGCGACTCCTCTGCTTCTCCGCACAGAACATAGTCAAAACCATTCTCCAGAAACAGCGACGGGTTGTCCGTTGAGTCGGAACCATGTACAACGGTGATTGCGCCAATCGACCGCGCTGCACCCGCGATCTCCCATGCTACATCTCTCATGCGCGTAAGACACATCTTCGATAGAAAATTGAAATCATCCTCATAGACGGCGACGATTCTTGCTTTACACTCCGTCAATGCGACCGTCAACTTCGCAGAAGGCGCTTCAAGCATGGAATCGAATACCGCAACGGATATGCCAGTCTGTCGCAGCGCTGTCGCTGCATACAGGGTGCCAATCGGCATATAGGGTTGCATCTTGCGGAGCTGCTTCGGGTCGAAAGGAAGATGATATGAGTGTGTGAGCAAAACCTGTGCCACGGGTGACCTCGGAGATGAACGATCCAGCAGATTAGGGCACATCTGCTGCGATCGTGTGTATGAATCGGATTGGCGTATCTGACCCACTCCGACACGTGAAAGGTAGCGTAGCCCATCCGTGACATTAGGTTGTCGCGGAATTGTCAACCCAATGTCATCTGTTGGGAATCGGGGTCTGAGCGCGATGCAGAGTAGCGGTATCAACATCAGGCCTCGCCGGGCTGGCCTCCGCAGATGACGTGCTGCGTACGGACGTTCCCGAAAAATGACCTAACTTGCCGCGCTTAGTAGCTATATAGTGAGCAGAATGTGGATTGCTGGGAACGTCAGCGCTTACCCGCCTCACGATCTCAATTCCTGCAGACTTGACGGCATCGAGTTTCTCCGGATTATTGGTCATCAACTGCAGAGAGCGAATCTTGAGGAATCGAAGGACCTCTACCGAGAGGGCATAATCCCGCAGGTCGATTGCATGCCCGAGCTGAAGGTTTGCTTCGATGGTGTCTAACCCCTGCTCCTGCAGCTGATAGGCGCGGAGTTTTTCCATCAACCCTATGCCTCTGCCCTCTTGATGCTCGTAGACAATGACACCTGCACCCTGCTCCGAGACTGTACGTATTGCTAAATGAAGTTGGTCATGACAATCACACCGAAGGGAGTGAAATACGTCCCCTGTTGTGCATTGGGAATGGATACGCACTACCGGAGGAGTTCGGTGAAGGTCTCCAAGAGTCAATGCCAGCGCGGTTTCCACTTCCTTTGCGTTCCTATTGGTATCAAGACCTTCGAAGGCAAGAAGTCGGAACGTGGCCCAGTGAGTTGGAAGAATTACTTCTGCGATTTGTCTTAGCTTCAGCAAGGTGGGGACTTGCTCCCTTCAGGCGGTGCACTGAATTCATCGAAATATCGACCCGCATTGGAAGCGTATCTCGCGGCGCAGGTGCTCGTGTCGCTAGATTGTCTTGACTGAGTCATTCGATTGTCATAAGTGACAGGAGCAGGAGCCAAGCTTGGTCGAGCTGGGCGAATCGGGAAGGAATTCCCGTCTCCCTGTATGCAGATCTCGCCGCAGAACGATTGTTGAATGCAGCGCAACCACAGTGGATACATAATCATCGCGCCGTGGTGCGGCGAAAGTGATATAAGACGTGATCGCCGAGAATCGCGAGTGGTCCGGAAATGAGTCGGTCGATGCCCTCCATCGCAGAGAGAAGTGTAGGATGCTGAGAAATCCACGGTTCGGCAGCGCTGGGGGGAACCGTTACGCCAATACCGATTCGCTTCTCCAAGTCAAACCAGGGCGCAAAGGTGCGTCTCAAAGTTGCCTGTCGATGGTAGATCACCTGGAACTCTCGGTTGGCAATGCGCGCCGGCACCTGGACACGCGTGAAGCGCCGTAACGCGAGTTCCGGCCGGCCGCGAAGCACTTCCGTCACCATCTCGCCGAGGCAAAGGGTTCCGAAAAGCACAAGCATGGCCGCGGCACCAGGCTTGAGCAGCTTTGCGAGGCCGCGAGCAACCGGATTCAAGTCGACAACACAGTTGAGTGGTGCAAAGTTGGAGAACGCACCGTCGAACTGCCCTCCACCGGCAGAAAGATGACGAATGGCGAAGTCTTCCAACTCTTCTCCAGCTACGATTTCCGTCCGTGCACCCCAAGGAGACAGTTTTGCCCTTGCCAGGTTGACCATCGCAGGCGACGGATCGGTCAGTAATATGTCGTATCCCGATGCTGCGAGAAAGGCTGCGTCTTCGCCTGTGCCGCCGCCCAGTTCCAGTAAGTGGCCGCGTCTGGGAAATTGCTCCATCAGCGCCGCGCGCACGGCTCGGCGCTGTGTCGAAACACTCCGCCATTCACCGAAGCGATTGTCAAAGACTGGTGCGACCGCGTCAAATGCGAGGGCAGCAGGGCGCAAAGGGAGCGTCAAGGTGCGAGCTCCTTCATGCGCCGCAAACGGCGCCATTCCAATGCGAAACGAAACCCTTCCACAATGTGAAAGCGTAGACGTTCAAGGATCAATTGAAGATACATGAAATAGCGGCGAATCCGAGCAGGCAATGACTCATTCGGAAGCGCTCGTATCACCGGCGAAGGCAGCCGCAAAGGTAACAGCGCCTTGCGAAGGGACTGCTTCTGTTTCTGTGCGATGCCCGCGAACTCAAGTTCCTTCTGGAGCAGCAGGTGCAACTTATCCCGTGGATAGCCCTCGAAAGCAACGCGATGTCCAAACATCTCCACCCAGAGCCGTACCGGCCGGGAGAGCCGATCAACGGTCCACATCGTAAGAGCTTGAGGTGCGAAATCACCCATGATACGCGTGATCAGAAGTGTCACCACGCCTAACTCCAAGGATGCTCGCGGATGGTGTTTTGCCGCCACTTGAAGCTCACGCCAAAACGCACCTTCGTCGCGGCGGTTGAGTACGTGACGGCGAAACTCGAGCAAGTGCGCCGTGCGCGAGTATCCACCCCATATGTGTTTGAAGGCGTGGAGTCCCTGCCCCAACAACAAATCGACGGGCGAAAGCGACGGCATCCTCAAACCGTGCAACTCACGCCATTCCAACCGTTCGAGCGGCGACAGGCTGCCTGGCACATTAGGCTCACCGTGCAAGTCCACGGCATAAGATTGAAAGTCCTTATAGATATCCTTCAAATCCAGCCATGGCCGCTCATTGAACCTGAATTGCCAACTTCTGCCGCTCGCAAGATTCAGGCGGTATCCGCGGCGTTCCAGGATTTTTCGCGCTTCCGGTATATACTTTGCAGCAACCAGAAAATCCAGGTCAAATTGGGATCGGAGTTCTGGTTTCGGAACCGATCTAGGCCAGAGCGAAAGCCCCTTGAGGTTGGCGTACGCGAGACCGGCTGCCTGAAATTCCCGCTGGATGGCGATCGATTCAGAGATCATGGCTCGCGTTCGTTGAGTGTTATCGATCAGGTTCAGGTAAAGACGTGTGTACACGGCCGGTGGAAGCAAAGCTGAGAGGTTCAACTCGACAAGTCGATCCAGAAAATACAGTGCAAGGCCACTCAGATCGAGCCAGCGCAGTAGCTCGCTCCAATCTCTACTGGAGAGATCCAGTAACCGCGAGCATTGGTCAGGTAAAGGGTCACAGAATGTCAGTAGTACGGCCTCGCGGGCTAACTGTTCGCCGCGCATCGGTCTCGAAGTGGTGTCGCCATTTAGCGGAAGTATAGAGGCACACGCAGACTTATCGCCGATTTGTCCGAACTCTGGGCCGCCACAGGTGATCGTATTTAAATCACAGACGTCAGCTTCGGATGATCTCCCTCGGTTGGAATGGAGCGCCAATGTCGTATCACCTCATTGCGGCCCCGTTTCTCTATCAGGAGAGAAGGGGATGACCTGACCAGCTTAGCGGCCAATATCTCGAATGCTTGTCATGTTGCTGTAAGTCAATTGTCACTTGATTGTTCGTTCGCTGGTCTAACGAGTTGTTGCAAGGCTGCATCTGAACATTCCATGGCTTCGTCCCGACCTGAACTTCATTCTCTGTTTCATCGACGATGCAAATGACAATCAATTGACAAGACGACAACAATGCGGAGACACGTCGAGCAGCGGAGACCGCTACTCTAACCAGGATTGAGTTCCTTGTCGCAAAAGGCGAAAACCCCTGAGTGTTCTGACCAGACACTGTAATCACGCTCCGCGTGTCCGGGCTTCAGATCTGCGTGCTCGCTGCGACATAGAGGCAAAATGAGCAATGCGATGGAGGTTTAAACAAATGAAACAATTTCGCGAATTCCACAACTGTAATCTCACCCCACGCGTCCTCAAAGATGAAATCGACGCATGGGGATATGTGCTCATCCGAGGTGTATTGCCTCAGGTCGATATAACCAACGTCCTTGATGATGTCACACGAATACTCTCGCTTGCTGGGTGGCTACAAGAAGGACTTGATCCCCGCGAACGCATCGCCAATAATGGCGCTGCATGTGGTGATCCGGACCCATTGTTCAAGCGGGTTTACAGGGAAGTTTTTAACTTGGAATCGTTTCACGCGTTGCCGCATCATTCGGCCCTGAAGCGCGTCATGATGATGCTTGTGGGTGAGCATATTCTGATTCACCCAAAGCCAATCGGCCGGTTGATTTTCCCCAATTGCGAGCGTCTCACCGTCCATCCGCACCAGGATTATCGGTTCATGAATGGGGATCCCGAGTGCTATACCGCTTGGATTCCTCTCCACGATTGTCCAGCCGAAGTCGGTCCCTTGCAAATTCTGGAAGGCTCTCATCGCTTTGGCTTCCAAGTTCATGAGGACACTGATCTCCATGTGCCGGAGATCCCGGCAGGAGCGGCGCTAGGGGACGATTGGGTGGGCGGCCAAATTAATGCAGGCGACGTGCTCATCTTTCATAGCCTCACAGTGCACGCAGCCGGCATAAACCGTTCCAACAGGCTTCGCCTTTCCCTTGATTGCAGATTCCAAGATTCCCGGCGAGCCCTGAATCCAGCCAATTTGGCGTTTGCTGGTGACTCCGGAAAGTCCTGGGAATCGATCTACTCACATTGGCGTTCAAGCGAGCTGAGATATTACTGGAAGAAACTTGCATTGCAATTCCAACCATCCAAATCTGAGATAGAACGCCTCTCGAAGACGGCAGAGCCACTCTCTCGACGAGAGAGATATGCCAGGATTTTGAGTCAGCTCGACTAAACCGTGTTAACGGCCATCGGCGTGAGAAGTTTGGGTCGCGTAGAATAATGCAGTCACGACGAAGGTCACCAGTCTCTCTCTGCAACGTAGAAGGCCGCAACAACAGAGATGTCTCATCCGATCCTATGTTGCTGCTGGTCGTCACAGAACAGGTTGATAAGGGAGCTCGTAATCGCAGTTTGCCGTGGTCCGAGAACCGGCCGAAAGAGACGGCATAACCGCACATAGTCTCGGCTGATTCATTAACAGCACACTTCTTTCCTCCGATTTCATTACGTTTAAAGTGACTTACTCAACATGGCAAAGGGGTAGTAGCCCAGCGGCCATTACATTGTCCGTGTTGGGCTCTCAACGCCTATTGAATGCGTCATCTCGAAATGACAATCCATTGACAAAGAGCAGACGTTCTAGAGACACATTGATGGACACATGTTTCTATTCTTGTTGCTATGCAGCGTTCAAGATTTACTCTTCGTCAATCCACAATGACATGGTTCACACCAGTCATCGTCCTAGCTCTAGCCGCGCTATATTTCGCGCAATATGGGACCGCGCAAGATATACCGCTGATCTCCGGCGGTGTTGGCTTCTTTACCAGCACGAATGGTGGGAACACCAACTACCAGCCATACATTAAACCCGTGCTTGTCGCACCTCTCGGGAAACATGTCCTCGTCGAGAGCCGTGCAACTGTTACAGACACGTTCTTTCCCAAGCCGCAAGTCGGATATTCACGGGCCCCCGTATTTAAGGCGGTGGACTACCTCCAGGCAGATGTGTTCGCAGGACCCCATCTGACAATCGTTGGCGGAGAGTTCCTGACCCCGTTCGGGACGTACAACGAGCGTCTCACACAAATCTGGATTGAGAACTTCGCGGACCTTCCGTTAATCTACGGCATCGGAACGATGAACACGGGGTCGAGTGTTGGTGGTATGGTACGCGGTTCGGCTCTGTCGAACGACCACCTATCCATCAGCTATGCGGCCTACTACTCAGCCAACAGCACCAATTCATATTTCGGAGCTGAACGTTCGAGCGGAGGACAAGGCCAGGTGTACTTTCCCAAGTCGGGGCTTGAAGTCGGCGCATCCTACGGACGATCACTCGCTGGGACTCACGAGAACTCTGAGGGAGCGGATCTTTGGTGGGAGCCAATTAATAGCCCGTTCAGGTTTCGCTCTGAATATGCGCACGCTCCAAATTCCCAAGGTTACTGGTTTGAGACCGATTATCGTCTTTCACATTTTGGCGGAGCTGAGAGTCCACTCGGCCGGCTTGAGCCAGTGTTCCGAATGCAGCAGACATTTCGTGAAAAGCCGGATCCGAACGACGGGTTACCTTCAGTGAACACACAAAACGCGGAGTTTGGGCTGGATTACCATTTGCCGCATGAAGTGCGTATAAATACGAGTTACTCAAGACAGTTCGCGTCGACAGGTAACGTCAACATTTGGCAGACCGGAATTGTCTATCGGTTCCTCTTCCCGACCTGGAAAGGCAAGAAGCAATAACATAGACTCCCCGGTAATCGCGAAGGCTTTGAACAGCAGCAATATCAAGGAAAGCGGGAACAGTAAGCGCCGTCGTCGGGGCTCCACTTCCATCGAGTCAATTCCCTGCGTTCAAGCGGTCAAAAGCTATAAGACGCTGTATGACACAAATTCTTTGACTGCTTGTTGAGCTCGTTGGTCGTCATTGGAAGATGTGGTGGAGCTCGAACTTGTAAGATAGATATAAGTGCTCCCCTAAAAGAGTACGTATGGGCAGCATAATTAAGCGACGGCGCTCCATTGAAACAGCGGGTACTTAATCTATAAAGCCGCAATTGTGTTGCTGCTTTTGTCAGGCCTTCTGGCGGGAATACCATCTCAGCAGCAACAGCCACCAGGAATACCATCAGCCGGCGACGAGGCCCATTGAGGTGAAACGTCGGGACGATGTTACTGTGCACCAATTGGAAAATATCTAGGCCAAGCTTCGGTTCACGGGGCTGCAGCAAAACAGCGAGTTGGCGGGTTTACACCAGGCCAGAGGCGGCTGGAGACAACGTCAATTCGTTCATCGGCTCTTCTTGGTTCATTTCTTCTTTCAGCGTACCCTCCTCTAGTCTGAAAACGCGATGCGCAAACGAAGGTGCGTGAAGACGATGCGACACAAGGATAATCGACTTTCCTGACGCGGTCATATTTTCAAGCACCCGTCGTTCATTTGCTTCATCCAATGCCGAAGTCGCTTCATCCAGAAGTAGGAATTGGCTCCCGCGCAAGATAGCTCGAGCTATCCCCAGTCTTTGCCTCTCTCCACCTGAGAAAAGTGCTCCGCTATCGCCGACGGCAGCTTCGAGCCCGAGCGGCTGTACGGCGACAAAGTCGTCGAGCATGGCGAGTTCCAGCGCCCGAAAAATCTCTTTATCATTTCTCTCAGGCGATCCGAAGAGAAGATTGTTCCGTATTGAGTCATCGAGCAGAGAGATTTCCTGAGGGACATAAGCGATGCACGTGCGGTCAACATATACCGAGCCGGACGTAGGCTGAGACACGCCGGCGATAAGGTTCAGTAACGAAGTCTTGCCAATCCCTGAAGCTCCGCGAATCACAATCGTCTCCCCTGCACGCATAGAAATATTAATATTGCGAAGGATTGGAGAACCCCCGAAGAACGAAAAAGTTACCTTGCGCATCTGCAGGACCAGCCCTGCGTCGGGCAGAAGAGCGGGCAGTTGGGGTGTGCGGTATTTGCGACATTTGTCCAACTCCTGGGCCACTGTCCTCACATTCACATAAGAACTCTCCAATTGGCCGGCTATGAGTGAGATCTGGCTGATGAGGGGAAGCATACGTCGAGAGAGCACAAAGTAGAAGACGAGCAAAGAAAGCAACTGGCGGGCATCTCCTTGCCGCAATTGAACTGCGACAATAATCGAAAGAAACACAAGGACGGCGCCCTGGTCGGCCACAATCCGGGCGAGATTGGGAAGAAGAAGTATGCGCCCATAGCTTACGGCCGCACGTTCCGCTTGTCGGCGGATACGTTCCTGGAAGAATGCGTGGTTCCCATATGCGCGAATCTCCTTTCCGGACGAGAACATATCCGCTAGATGTCGCTGGAGGTTTCGCAGGGATGTCTCGCGGCTGATTGCGGCGTCTTGAAGCTTATTACGAATGAGAAACCGGTGTACTCCGTAAAGAACGACAAGCGCAAAGCCCAGACTGCAGGCTGCGATGAGGCTCTTGTACAAGAGGGTGGCAGTCATAGCGGCAACAATTACCACGTTGCCTGTCAATTCAACACAACGGTGATAGAAGTCGGCCGCTTCCCGTGCAGTATGGAGCGCGTGGCCGGAGAGCTCACCTCGATTGCATTCAACGAACCTGCCCCATTCCAGACAACTGTAGCCCTCGGTCAGTTGGAGAAGAAACGCGATTTGCAGATTTTGTATCTGGCGAAAGACGAAGCGTGACGAAGAGAGTTCCATTACACTTCGGAGAACCACGAGGCCGGTCGCGATTACTGCGGCCGAAAAGGCTGTCTCTGGTGTCCACCAGAAATGATGGCTCGCCGGCTGCCCCTGCAACAATAGAAACAAAATATACATCGTGGCAGCCACTAATAGATCACAGAGGCCAACTGCAATCCTTCCTAAGGCTGACAACAAGAGCAGGACTCGTTGGTCTGCTTCCCAAAAGCCCTATTGCTGTGCGAAGATCGCCGTCAATTAGAGTTGGATCCTCGTTTTCCGAAGAATTGAAAAGTCCCATGGGAGAGTGACTCCTATCGACTCAAAGCTAACAATGCGCTTATGACAAAGTTGTCAGCGGTGGGTCGTCAGATTGTCAGTGAATTGTCATGAAGTTCCTCGATGTGATTCCAAAGCTGTCGGAAGAGCGCAGAGGAGACAATGCGGTGACAATCTCGCTCGAATCGCAACGTAACATTGCAACGAGATGCGGTCTGCAGGCGAAAGCCGCACCGGGAGGCCTTTGCTCGGATAATCACGCTCGCTTGTGAAACGGATTTACCCGAGACATTCCAGTGACAAACTTCAGACGGTTTCGTGACACGCCACACAGAGAACCTCAGTAGTCTGTATCTGCGCGACGAGATTGTTCGAAAGCGCCTTCGTGTTCTGGCATTCTCGCATGCTCGTGCAGCTAGCGAAGCGGCATAGCACCTTGCCAGACTAACTATTTGCAGAAAAGGAGAAACGATGAAGCACCTGGAAGGCATAGCGCTTGGACTCTCAATGCTCATTGGGACAATGGCCATCAGTGCATCTATTGCCGTCGGAGAGGATAAGAACGACTCGCAGCAGTCGAGGAAAAACTCATCCCCAATGGCTGGTCAAGGATTGCCCTCCAACCGCGGACAGCAAGTATTCGAGCAGAACTGCTCACGGTGTCATAACGCGCCGCAGGGATTCTCACCCCACATTTCCGGCACGATTGCCAGGCACATGCGGGTGCGGGCTAACCTCAGTGAGGCAGATTATAAAGCTCTTCGGCAGTTTCTGAACCCTTAACAGGATGCGTGATTGATTCTTGGCGCATATCAATAACTGAACTCTGACAATTGAATAACCTGAAATGACAGCCCATCGAAGTCCTGTAGCTAAGTCGAGATGAGGGCGGCCGGTGCGATCGAGCCAAGCAGAGAAAGCATTGAGCTGACCTCTGTATCGCAGATGCTCACACCTAAACCCATTTCCCTATTTCAAAGGAGAAGTTGTGCAAAAAAAGCAAATTCTGTTGCTCCTGCTCATTGGAGCCCTGATGACCTTGTGCTTGCCCGCTAGAGTTGCCTTGGGGCAAGCCTCGCCCCGAAGAATCGAGATAACAGCTAAGCGTTTTGTTTTCGAACCTGGAGAGATCACCCTAAAGAAAGGACAGCCTGCAGTTATTGTGCTCAAGAGCGTGGATGTCGCGCATGGCCTTCGCTTTCGGGAGTTGAATCTCGCCGTCAAAGTGGATGCAGGTCGCACGGCAGAGATGCAATTCACTCCAGAGAAGACTGGGGAGTTTGTCGGTCACTGCTATGTGTTTTGCGGCAGCGGTCACGGCTCGATGGCGATGAAACTGCACGTGGTTGATTGACATGCGGGGTCTTTCAGCAACTATAATGACGATCCTCCTTACCGGGGGAATCGGTTGCAAAGTGAACTCTCCAGGAAAGCTGGAGACGAGCACCATGACCTATGCGAAACACCGCATTCTCATTGGCAACAAAAATCAGAAGAATCCGCTGGCGAACACTCCTGAGACGCTGGCCGACGGAAAGGAGGCGTTCTCGCATTACTGCGTCGCCTGTCATGGGATGGATGGACAGAATACCGGTGTTCCCTTCGCCGATCATATCTCTCCCCCTATTCCTTCACTCGCATCACGTGACGTTCAAAGCTATACAGACGGGCAATTGAAGTACATTCTCGACTATGGAATCCGACCCTCCGGAATGCCGAGTTCCAAGGGAATCCTGAACGACGATGAGCTCTGGTCAATTGTGGTATTTCTCCGGCATCTTCCTCCAGCCGGCAGTCAGGGCGTGCCCGACATGTATACACACTGAGGTGTCTGGAAGTGGTGAACACAGGGCGTGAAGAGTTTGCAAGTGGCGGATTGACTGGGACAGAGAATCCCGCGTTTGCGCCTGCTGAGTCTACCGATCTGGCGTTCATGGTCGGCTTCTTCTTTTCCTTTCGACTCGGCATTGTGCTCTTTTCGGTTCGAATATTAGGAACCGAAGCTAGCGGGGGCACCGCATTGAGTCTCGCATTGGATCTGTTGCTGCTTGTGTTCGTATGCTTTGATCGAATGGGTTTCACTCGAAACTCATTTGGGTCCATGTTGCGCACCGGGACAGTTCGATGGGTTGCTGTATTTATGGCGCTCTCTCTTTGTAGCCTTGTATGGAGCGAAACAGGCTCTATGCTGAATTCCGCTGCCTACTGGTCCGGACTGTTCACTGACTTCCTGATCATGACCATGTTGCTTCGAAGCGGATCATCGATGCGTGTCGCGCAGTCACTGATGAAAGGATTTATATTGAGCACCTGCTGTCTCGCGCTCGTTGCATGGTGCATGCCGGCTCAATCCGACCTGAGGCTTGGAGATGAGGAGTTCTTCAATACAAATGAGATCGGTAACCTCTGTGCCATCGCAATCTTTTTCGCTCAATATCTCATGCGCCGGTCGAAGGGGAGATGGGGGCTTGTAATACTCTTCCTCGGAGTCACCCTTCTTAGGAGTCTTAGCAAGACAACGCTCGTCGCCTTTCTGCTCAGTGAAGCCTTCCTGGTAATTCACGACAAGTCGATCAGGCGTAAGACGAAGGTTCTCCTCACAATATCTGCAATTCTACTCATCTTTGTTTTCTGGAGGTTGTTTGAAGCTTACTATGACATCTACACAACTACCGGGAATCAGGCCGAAACTCTTACAGGCCGCACGGCGATTTGGCTCTACGTTGTGAATGCGCTGTTCGATCATCCCTGGAGTCTATGGATAGGGCACGGATTTGATTCCTGGTGGAAGGTAGTTCCGCCTTTCGGTGGCGAGCAGTTTGAAGCAAGGCACGCGGAAAACGAATTACTGCAGCAGCTCTATGCCTATGGCATCCTCGGCGTTGTGACGTTCGTCGGTTTATATGGAAGCCTCTTCCGACAGGTGCGCAAGCTGCCGAAGAGCCCGGTAAAAGTTCTGTTTCTCAGCTTGATCTTGTTTGTTGTTGTACGTGGCCTCGCTGAGGCTGATGCTTTCGATTTCTTGCTTCCAATATGGTCCATTCTTTTGATCAGCGTACTCTGTGATTGCGAGATGGGACAGGTTTCATCGCCAAACGAGAGCATCAAAGTGTTGAGCTAAGGCGCTCCCCTGTGTGTAGCTCACGTGCCTCGAAAGAGGGTAGCACACTAAAAGATCTGATTGGAACATGCGTCCATCTGGTGACAATCCTATGACAGTATCCTGACAACTTCGCATGATCGCGGTACTACATTGGAACCAGTTGAGTGCAAGCCAACACATCTACGTATCGAGACTGCAAATGAAATATCGATTTGGGCTCGACCGGAGCCTCTAGCTAACGGCCCAAATTCGGATCGCCCCGAACGAGAGTGCTCATTCGTCTTGCTTGCCTTCAACAGCAGATGCATGACGGAGCTCAGAAACGGATATATGACCTTTTGACTGTGCGTCCCGGTCGATCTATTAACGCTCTGATTGCAAATGGTGGAAATGAGGCTGTGTGATTCCGGTGAATTCTCCATTTACTGATGTGAAAAGTGCAATTGAAGAGATCCGGGCTGGGCGTATGGTCGTCGTCGTCGACGACGAAGACCGCGAGAATGAGGGAGACCTCACGATGGCGGCCGAGAAAATCACTCCGGATGCCATAAACTTCATGGCCAGGTTCGGCCGCGGACTTATATGTCTTGCGATGACACCGGAGCGCGTGGATCATCTTCACTTGGAACCAATGAGCAAGCAGAACACCGCACGTCTCGGTACCGCATTCACTCAATCGATTGATGCATTGGGACGCGGCGTCACGACAGGAGTTTCGGCCCATGACCGCGCTCAGACAATCCTGTGTGCAATTGATCCAACAGCACATCCTTCAGAATTAGCGCGTCCTGGCCATGTGTTTCCTTTGCGTGCGCGGGCGGGCGGAGTCCTTGTGAGAGCTGGCCAAACCGAGGCTTCTGTAGATCTGGCGCGCCTGGCAGGCTTAACGCCGGCGGGCGTGATTTGCGAAATCATGAAAGACGACGGAGCAATGGCGCGCGTGCCGGACCTCGTCGAGTTCTGCAAAGACCATGGGCTAAAGATGATCACAGTGGCCGAATTAATCCGCTACCGGATGGCCCATGAACGCTTCGTTCATCGCCAAGGCGCAACTACGTTGCGGACCGAATTTGGCGAGTTCTCGATGATCGTCTACAGATCTGATCTCGATGGGGAGTCGCACGTCGCCCTCTACTATGGTGATCTCGAATCCTCACACAGGCCAACTTTAGTTCGACTGCAGACTCGCTGTCTTGCTGGCGATGTGTTTCACGCTTCTTCGTGTGAATGTGCCTCGAATATGCGCGCCTCAATGCAAAGAATCGCCGATGAGGGGACTGGAGCCGTAATTTACCTGCATCAGAACTCCCTGGGATTTGCACTAGAAAAGATAGATGGGGTTGATCTGGTTGAATTCCATCCAAGAGAGAGGGAACGACATACCCTGGAGAATCAGCGATGCACGCAGCGTGAAGTCGGAATCGGAGCTCAGATTTTGCTCGATCTCAATCTTCGTCGCATCCGGTTAATGACCAACTATCCTCGCCCCATCGCTGGGCTCGATGGCTACGGGATCGAGATTGTGGAGCATTGTCCAATCTCTTTCGCGAAAGCGCGGACCTTCGATAATGCCGACGAGAAGATTGTGATCGAGGCAAACGGCTTGTCGCACACCAGTAGTCTTATCACCTGGACGTAACGCGTTTGCCCAAAATGGCATGGGCTCGTGAAACCCATCGCGTAAGTTGCATATCGGAACAACAAAAAACGGTACCGCTACATAATGATCAAATGCATCACATTCACCCGGCACATTAGCGATGCGGCGAAGTACGAGCGCCTTTGCAGTTTTTTTGCTGCTCTGGGAATGGAAACCAGCAATTGCCAGGACGATCTCAAGGGACTGGGCCGCCGATTCCTTGCACCTGTCGGAGGCCTCGAATTTGTTCATGCAGTGCAAAGCACGCAAAACGAGAGCTTGCTTCAGGTCGATGACGAATTTGACGAGATTCACATCGAGGTCACTAGTCTTGACTCCCTTCACCAGGCGGCCAAAGCCTGGCTCAATGCCGATCATGACGGCGTTCCAGCCACTCTTGGCGAAATCATCGACACTCGTTGGGACTCGCGTCTCTTCACGGCCACACCGGTTCCCGACCACTCCATCACGTTTTGGGAGTGGATCCAACCCCTCAAGGACAAGCCGCTCGCTATTGAGGGCGATCTTTCCGCAGAGAATATGCGGTTTGCCATTGTCGCTGCACGCTGGAATTCAGTTATCACCGATCGGCTGCTGCAGGGCTCCCTCGATGCTCTTCTGCGCAGCGGCGCAAGAAGGTCGGAAATCGAGATTCTTCGTGTTCCGGGTGCGTGGGAAATCCCTTCCGCGGCGCGGAAAGTCGCAGAATCCGGCAATTTTGATGCTGTCATCACCCTCGGTCTGCTCCTTCGTGGCGAAACATCACACTATGAAGCCATCTATAACGAAGTCTCTCGCGGCATTGGCCAATCCCAGCAGGAGACTGGGATTCCCCACAGCTTTGGCGTCCTCACTTGTGAAACCCTCGAGCAAGCGCTCGACCGCTCCGGCTTAAAAGCAGGCAACAAGGGTTTTGAAGCCGCCTGCGCAGCCATCGAAATGGTCTCGCTGCATCGCAAGATTGGCAGTAAATGCGAGGCTGCCCAAGCCGGAATATGAAAACGGCCCGTTTCATTCTTCTGGAGAAACTTCGACGCGAACTTAGATGGCCCTTGGCGTGATCGCAGAATAAGGTGTCGTCTCGGATGGCATTAAGACGGATGGACCTCTTCCCAATTGCCCACCATCCGGAAACAATCACTCCACCTGATTTGTCGCAAGTGATTTGGGCTAAGTCAGAAAGAGCAATAAGACATTCGTTTGACAATTCTCTGACAACTATCGTCTGCCCGCGCGCTTACTTTGATTTTCGGATCACCGAGCGGAAGTGATCGATGTACTGAATCGATGTAGAGAGGAAATATGGAATATCCAGAGAACAAGATTAGTGGTCCAGTTGACCGCCGTTTCTTCATGAGGAGCGGTCTTCTGGCAAGTGGCGCGGCTACCATAGGCGTCGGTCTATTAACAAGTGCGGTTCCAGTCCGCGCGCAACAGCAAAATGAAAACGGCAAGCTCAGAGAAGGCGACATTGCCATTCTCCGCTTTCTTGCAGCGGCAGAGCTGATCGAGGCAGACCTTTGGACGCAATATGCGGAATTGGGAGGTATGGGCGACAATCAGCCCGTAGAGATTGACCCGAACCCACAGTTTAACGCCTATCAGTCCGCACTCTCAAATCTCGATTCGGATGGTCCGCAATATATAACGAGCAACACACTTGATGAAGTGAGCCACGCTGCATTTCTCAATGCCTATCTTGAATCCAAAGGGGCTGATCCAGTCGATTTCGACCAGTTCCGCACATTGCAGGGGAGCACGGCCTCCGGTGCGCAGAACATCGGGCGCCTCACCAACCTGATGCATCTCAACGTTGACACTAGTTGGTACACACGCTACCGCAGTGCAACGAATCCGAACTTCGGGGCCACATTCCCGCAGGCGATAACTATATCGAACCGCACCGCTATTCCTATCACTGACTCTGATTTCAACAATCCCAATCATATTCAGGTAATCGCAAACATCGCGGCCTTCCACTTTGGCATGATTGAGCAAGGTGGCACCAGCCTCTATGCGGCAATGAGTCAGAAAGTGAATGATCCCGAAGTGCTCCAAATTACCCTTGGCATCGGGGGAGACGAGATAGCGCATTTTCTGGAATGGGTTGATTTCGCAGGCAACGGAGTTCAAGCCCCCGTGGCTCCGGTGTCGGACGGTGGCTTGACTTTTCCAAATTTCTTTACCAATCCGCCGGTGCAGCCAGCTAGTCTTGTGCAACCAAGTCTGATCTTTCCTGTTCCCTGCGAGTTCATCAGCCCGAAACTCCCCCATGTCTCAATCATTCGCCCGTTGGATGATCGATTCGCAGGCGCCGTTGCCGCGGTCGCGAGCCTCACAGCGGATGGTCTCTTCATGGGCCAAAGCAAGGCCTTCCTGAACGAATTGCAATCTCTTGCTGAATCAGCCGACGCAGCTAGACGATTCTGAATCGCAGTTCGCATTAACTTGGACATCGAGGGCCTTCCTGATGCAGGAGAGCCCTCGAAGTCTGTAGGGAAGCGAAAGTTCTCTTGAATGAATTGGCCATGTCAGATTGCCATCTGACTTGTGCCTGAGCGCAATGACTTCAACACTCAGAGCAGACTTTGGATCATGTCGTGACAATCCGCTGACAGTATCCTGACAACTTCGGCTGAACGCAGTAATACATTTTCCTTAGCTGAAGAAGCAACAATCATGAGCATGGCTTCGACCAGGCTCCCGAGACGGCATCCATCCTAAGTGAAAGGCACAGAGTCGAAAATGTATCATCCCAATGCACCACGAGCGGTAGTTTGCGGAGCAGGCGGCTTTATTGGCGGACATCTCGTGAAAGGCCTGCTGGCCCGCGGGGTTCATGTCATTCGTGCCGTGGACATAAAACCACAGAAAGAGTGGTTCCAAATCGCAGATGGCGTCGAGAACATCTCCCTCGATCTCAGAGAGAAGCACAACTGCGTAATTGCCACCAGAGACGCCGACCATGTTTATCAACTTGCAGCGGACATGGGCGGCATGGGATTCATCGAAAATAACAAGGTGCTTTGCATGCTTAACGTGCTGACGAGCACGAACATGTTAGTCGCGGCGAAGGAATCAGGGATTAAGAGGTTCTTCTATGCATCTTCAGCCTGCGTCTACAACGGACAGAAGCAGACTAGACCTGATGTGGTCGCCCTCAGGGAATCCGATGCCTACCCAGCCCTGCCGGAGGATGGGTACGGCTGGGAGAAGCTATTCAGCGAACGGATGTGCCATCACTTCGAAGAAGAATTTGGCTTGATCTGCCGCGTCGCTCGCTATCACAACGTTTATGGTCCGAACGGCACCTGGAAAGGTGGTAGGGAAAAGGCGCCGGCGGCGATCTGCCGGAAGGTTTGCGCAGCCAAGAGATCCGGCGTTCACGAAATCAATATCTGGGGAGATGGCAAGCAGACACGAAGCTTCATGTTCATCGACGACTGCATACAAGGTACCGCGAAGATCATGAGCAGCGACATTGCCGAGCCCATCAATCTCGGTTCCAGTGAACTTGTCACGATCGATCAACTGGTTGACATAGCAGAAGAGATCGCAGGGATTCGGCTCAAGCGGTCCTATAACCTCAGTGCTCCCAAGGGCGTGAACGGGCGCAATAGCGATAACTCCATGATTCTGGCTAATCTTGGATGGGAGCCCTCGATCCGGCTTCGCGACGGACTTGAGAAAACTTATCGCTGGATAGAGAAGCAGATGGATGAAGTGGGTGTAGATCAGGAACTGGGCTTGCTCGAAGCCCTTTCGGCCTGACAGGCAGCTGCCTATCAATATCCCCGGCCATGACGCAGTGCCGGGTCGGTTAGTGCGCTTGTGACTGTTTCACCACGCAGTACTGCTTGCCGACATATCCCGAGGTTGGAGCTTCTCGAAGATAAACGAGTCTTCCATTAAAATCCCGTGCCGCCGTATTCGTGAGCTGAATATCCAAAATCGTAACGGGGCCCAGCGTATCCCGGACGAGTTTTTCCGGCAGACAATGCATTTGCATATCTCCCGGACCGAGCCCCAGCGCAACCTTGATGCGGGATCGAATATGAAGCATATGGCGGATTCGAATCAATAGAGACATGAAGTCGGGAGCCGCGAAGGAATCTTGTACTCCGAATACGAGTACCCCGCCAGGTGTAAGTACCCTTACAAGTTCCTTGAGGTAACCCTTGGAAAGACGTCGAGGTATATGCTGCAGGACGATATTGCTGTAAATGAATGAGAAACTCGCGTCAGGGAAGGGCAAGTGCTTACTGGAATTCACCAGGTACCTGCAGTGTCCATATTGGTTCAGGGAGTCAGCCTCTTGGATCATCTGATGCGAGATATCTATACCAATGCAAACGGCGAAATGTCGCGCAAGAGCTTGCGTCACTCGTCCAACGCCGCACCCAAAATCCAATGCAGCACCGTTGCGGTTGGGAACGTATTGGAGACCTGCCAAATGCGCCATGACCACGCCCAGTTCGGCATCACCGGTGGCCATGAACTCTTCGACGCTCCATCTGCCATCTGCTTTGCTGTCATCCGTGAGGATGGCACTCAGAGCATCACATTGAGCGAGAGATTCCCAATCATTCTTGAGTCTATCGAGAACACCCATGAGTTTCCTTATGCGACGGGCTGCTTTATCTGCAACTTCACTAGCCGGAAAACCAAGCGATTTGAAGAAAGCTCGATCAGCATTGGTGAGCCAGCACGACCGACTCAAGTCTAAGTCAGCTAGACCGCAACTCATGCTATCGAATCGTCATTCAATTGTCTTTTCTTTGGGCATACGGCGTGCCGGTACAGAATCAGGCCACAGTGCGCCGCGACAGAAACGGCCGGTAGCCTCCTGGAAAGCATGAATTACCGGCGGCGAAATCGCGCCGTGCTATCCAGACTGTCGTCATTATGGTGTGACCGGCTCGATACGCTAGATGTGGGTTTCGTACTGTACAGGCAGTTGCTCACCGATATCTACAACCGGTTCTCCCTGGAGCACTATCTGGGTCAACAGATTGAGCCGGCGCGACAGACCGCAGGCATCTGCATTAGGACGGTACAACCACTGGCTACAGAGACTGCTTACATGGTTTTCGTCGCTCGCTCGGCTACTAGCTCCGGGGCTGCGGCGCGATCAGCGAACAGCAAGGCTCGATCCTGCCGAATCCGTCCAGCAGGGATCGAGTCATCACCCTTAAGCAGTCGCGGCAGCATAGACACTTTTTCGCTTCCCGTCACCAGCCAGAGAATGCGACGTGCCCGATTGATAATCGGATAGGTCAGCGTCATTCGCCGTCTTCCCTGGTAGATGCCGGTTAGAGCCACATCCCTGTCGGTGACATTGAGCACGGGGTCTCCCGGCACTAAAGAGGCAGTGTGACCGTCCGGCCCAAGTCCGAGGTGGACTAAGTCAAGCGTTGGCGGCGAACCGGCGATCTCGCGAAGTGTCGAGGCATACTCTTCGGCTGCAGCTTCAAGGTCCGGCGATTCAACGGGCATGGCTTCGATTTGCTCCGCGCGAATTGGCGCGTGCCCAAGCAGGCTCTCATTAAAATGCGTGAGATTTCTGTCGGCGTCTCCGGTGGGCGCGACGCGCTCGTCCACTTGCACGAAATGCACGTGTTCCCATGGGAGTTGTTCATTCGCCAGCGCGCGTAGCATGATCCACGGTGTATGACCTCCGCTCACCGCCATGACGAACTTACCGCGAGCAGCGACGGCAGCCATGCAATCCGCGGCAATCAGCTTTGCTGCTGCTCGAGCGGTCGCTTCGTCATCGGCAAATACTTCGATTTCCATGCCAGATCTACCTTTTCCTGAAACTCCATTTGTTCGCGCTGTTTCCACTCTCAAGCACCTTGATCGGGAACGGCTGAAATCTCGATCTTCACAATCGGATTCTGCCAGCCTTCTCCGTCGGAATCTCGTTCCTCTCCTTAAGAGGCCATGGCTTTGTCGAGTGATTTTTCCAGGTGCCCGCCAAATTCATAGCGCATCGCAGACAAAAGCTTGTCGGCGAAATCAGCCTCGCCTCGCGAGCTAAATCGCTCGTAAAGGGCACAGGTGAGAACCGGCGCTGGCACACTCTCGTCGATTGCAGCTTTGATCGTCCAGCGCCCCTCGCCGGAATCAGAAACGCGCCCGGCAAATTTCGATAGATTTGGATCTCGCACCAATGCGTCGGCCGTCAGATCCAGCAGCCACGAAGCGATCACGCTGCCGCGACGCCACACCTCGGCGATGTCACGGAGATTCAGATCGAACTGATAGTGCTCGGGATCGCGCAATGGCGTCGTCTCAGCATCTACCTCGGCGCCTGTCTGCTTGCCTACATTAGCCGAATGCAGAATGCCCAGCCCTTCCGCGTATGCGGCCATCACGCCATACTCGATACCGTTATGCACCATCTTGACGAAATGTCCGGCGCCGTTCGGCCCGCAGTGCAGATAACCCTGCTCAGCTGTGCCCTGGAGTTTTTCCCTGCCGGCAGTGCGCGGAATATCACCCATCCCGGGTGCAAGCGATTTGAAAATTGGGTCGAGGTGCTTAACGATCTCGTTCTCTCCACCAATCATCATGCAATACCCTCGCTCCAGACCCCACACGCCACCACTGGTACCCACATCCACATAGTGGATCTTGCGCGAAGTGAGGTCTTTAGCGCGTCGGATATCGTCGATGTAATAGGAGTTACCGCCGTCGATCAGGATGTCTCCTGCTTCTAAGTGGGGCACAAGTTCCGCGATAGTTTCGTCCACCACCGCAGCCGGCACCATCAGCCAAACTGCCCGCGGCTTCGCGAGTTGTTTCGCCAGGTCCACCAGCGACTTTGCGCCGCTCGCCTTCTCCTTGACTAACTCGCTGATTGCTTGCGGCGATCTGTCAAACACTACGCAGCTGTGACCGCCATTCATAAGTCGCCGCACCATGTTGGCGCCCATCCTTCCCAAACCGATCATGCCGAGTTGCATCTCAAATCTCCTTCATAGCTCGTTCAGTTTCCGATAATAACGGATCAAATCGTTCGGTGGAATCGTCAATGAACGCCCTTAATGCGCGCACCGCATACAGCCCCTCGCATCAAGCCTTGCGTTTGCCTGATGCGCGGATACAGCTAGGAAGCCAGCTTCAACTGTTTCCCTTTTGCCTCCATTGCCGCGAGCAGGTTCTTCCAGGATTCATCGAAGGCCTTGGCGCCATCGGATTGCAGGTCGGACGCCAATTGTTCGAGATCAATTCCGGCCTTTCGAAATTTGCCTAGAACAATCTCACAATCTCCCCCGTCTCGTGGCAGCGTCCCGGCTAGCTTGCCGTGATCGCCGAAAGCCAGAAGAGTTTTCTCCGGCATTGTGTCGATCGTGTTTGGCGCAGCCAGAGCCCCGATATAAAGAACGTCGGAAGCCTTTGGATCCTTGGTTCCGGTACTGGCGAACAAAAGCCGCTGAGGCCGAGCGCCAAAATTGGCCAGACGCTGCCAGCGGTCCGAGTCGAGTACGTCGCGATAGGCTTTGTATACCTGCTGTCCGACGGCGATGCCAAGCTTGTCCCGTAGTTGCTCGGGCACTTTTTCCATCGTTGCGCCGTCCCATCGGCTTAGGAAGACAGACGCCACGGATCGGATGTCAGGAGTGAGGCGGGCCGCGATGCGCCGCTCGAGTCCACGCATGTACGCGTCTGCCGACGCCAGATAGTGCTCACGAGAGAATAGAAGAGTGACGTTGATGGGAACACCTCCGGCGATCACCTCCTCGATTGCCAGATTTCCTTCCTTCGTCCCGGGAATTTTGATGAAGAGGTTCGGGCGATTCGCTTTCTTGTGCAAGTTAGTCGCCGCGGCTATGGATCCCTTGGTGTCATTAGCGAGAAGAGGCGAAACTTCAAGCGAAACAAAACCATCATTGCCGGCCGTCTGTTTGTGAATTGGCCCAAACAGGTCTGAAGCTCGCGTGAGATCCTGCAGGGCCAGTTCAAAGAACAACTCCTCGCCCGACAGGCCTGTCGACATGAGACTGCCAATTTGCGCGTCATAGGCTTTGCTCTTTGAGATGGCATGCTCAAAGATGGTGGGGTTTGATGTTAGTCCTGTAACGGACAACTCATCGATGTAGCGCTTGAGCGTTCCGTTCTCAAGCAAATCACGCGAAATGTTGTCGAGCCACAAGCTTTGCCCGAGATCATGTAGTTCCTGAGTCGCCTTCATTGCTCCCCCCGGTGCACTCCTCTTGTCTAGATGCACTACTTGACCACGCTTGTTGCCCTCGTTTTCCTCACCATCGTTCACCCAACGGCAATGCGCCGCTCAATTCTGTGTTCTCATGAAGTTCCGGACCAACACGGCAATCTCATCCGCTTTGGTATCGAGTGCGAAGTGTCCCGCTTCGAGCACATGGATTTCGGCATTCGGTACGTCTTTGCGATATCGCTCCGGCTCGCCCAAATCGAACGAAAGGTCGTGCTTGCCCCAGAGGACCATAAGCTTCGGTTGCGCCTTCTGCATCCAGGCCTGCCATTTGGGATAACCGTCAACATTCGTGCGGTAATCGTAGAACAGATCGCTCTGAATCTGCGCCTGGCCGGGCGAATTCAGAAACGCGTACTCGTCGGTCCAGAGATCCGGGTCGTATAGCTCGAAATTCGGATCGTCTCCGACATGACGCGTCTTTGTAGCGGCCATCGACAGCAGATTCTTACGCAGAGCTTCATCGTACTTCGCCCGGTCTGCCCAGAACGCGCGCCGCGTGACCCAGTTCGCGCCGAGGCCCTCATTGTGGGCTACCGCATCCTGCACGATCACAGCCTCAGCGCGCTCGGGGTGTGCCAATGCCATGCGAAAACCAACCGGCCCGCCGTAATCCTGCATGTACATCGAAAAGTGAGACAAGCCGAGAGCTTGCGTGAAGTCCTCCATGACCGTGGCGATGTGGTCAAAGGCGTAGTCGAACTGCTTCGGGTCGGGCCAACTGCTGTGGCCGAAGCCCGGATAGTCCGGGGCAACCAGATGGAAACTGTCTGCAAGCCGCACCAGCAGCGGTTGAAACATCCGCGAAGACGACGGGAGACCGTGCAGCAAGAGAAGGGTGGGAGCATCTTTCGGTCCTGCTTCCCGGTAAAATACGGAGAGTCCGTCGACCTGCACGGTGCGATAGAGAATCGGCTGCATGCGACGCTCCTTAACCTTGGGATCGGCTGGCGATTGCTACTGCGGCTGTTGTTGCCATCAATCCTCCCTGGTGATTTCATTCAGAGTTGAAATGCACTTACCAATGACGGCGCTAATCCGCCACTTCGAAGATGACTTCGAGCTCAATCGGCATTCCGTATGGAAGGTTGGCGACACCGATGACCAGTCGAACTCCAGTTTTGTCGTTGCCAAAGATGTCGCGAAAGAGATCCGAAGCAGCATCCGCGACCCTGGGCTGGTCGAAGAAATCCTCTGATGTCGCTATGAACACGCCGAGCCGCACAACGCGAGTCACTCGATCGAGAGAGCCCAAGTGCGCCCTGGCCGTGGCAAGCGCGCTCAAGGCCGCCGTATAGGCCGCAGCGCGTCCTGCCTCCGCATCGAGTTCTTTCCCAAGACGTCCGAGATACTTCGGCTTGTGGTCGACAACCGGAAGCATCCCGCTCAGGAACAGTAGGTTGCCCGTTTGTAGTGCTTCCACGTAGGTGCCGAATGGCGTTGGAGCAACCGGGAGCTGAATCCCGAGGTCCTCGAGCCGGCCCTCCGCACTGCCCTGCTGCGAACCTTTCCCGCTCACCACCGCCCTCCGTGCCCACCGTCGTCCATGTGTAGCACCTCCCCGGCAACGTGCCCGGCTTCGGCCAGATAATCAACCGCATCAGCAATGTCCTTATTGCGCAGGTTGCGTTGGTGAGGCTTCAAATGCCCAGGCCGAGTTGCAACAGTAAACACAGCAATGCGTTCGACCGCTGTGTGACATTCTCCGCCCTGCTGACGAGGCATCGGTTGCGTTATAGCTTGAGCCATGGTCTGGTGTCCTTGATAAGAAGCGGGTGCAATCAAGGTGAGGGCCCTGAGCAATTGCGAATCGTCGCGTCCAGCTCAATGAGGTGATTAGGCCAGAACCAGGGAGACGAGTCTATTGGACCAAAGTATCGATTGGCATCATTTGGCGCCACATCGCCATCGCGCATGAAGCTTCCTCAGCCACTCACCCTGACGCACGGTGCGTATCATATCCTATTGAATGAGATATTTAGCGCGTCAAGTAGAGTGGTGTCATTGAACGCCTCGAACAGACATTCCACGGCATCCTCTTTTAGCAGGCGTGCGGTCTGGTACAGGAGTTCGTCCTGCGCGATTCACACTATCTGAAAGGCCAGGGTCCTGAGGAGATAGGAACTCATGTTCTTCGATCGCGACGAATCCTATCGAGGTCAACATGAATCTCAGTAGTGTTGGGGAGAAAGATGGATGGTTGCTTTGATCGCAATCTGCGTCGCGATTCTGCTCGCGGCCGCACTGGTCAAACGCGCTATAGATCGACGGGAATTGGAACTGCACACCATCACACCCGAAGAGCTGCATGCATTGTTGGCTTCAAATCGCGATGTGCTTGTCCTCGACGTTCGTCAACCCCTCGACCTGTTAGCTGATTCCGTGATGATCCCGGGCGCAAAGTGGTTCGCTCCACAAACGCTCCTTGATGATCCATCGTTTATGCCCGCGAGGAGAGAAATGGTGCTTTATTGTACCTGCCCGAGTGACGAGACCAGCCGCGCCGTCTTAAATCGAGCACTCGCCATTGGGTTCTCACGGATTAAAGTTTTGAAGGGTGGGCTGGAAGGCTGGAGAAGAAACGGCTATCCGGTCGAACCTTACCAAAGACCGTTCCCCCTTGATTCAGGTCAGAACCGCCGTTCAGCAGCTGCCGACTGATACAGGAGCAATCGAAGGCCAGATGAGTAAAGACATCACAGAGGACATTTAGATGGGTAATCAGGTGCTGTGCGATGTGCTGATCGCCGTGATGCTGTTCTACTGTGGAATGTGTTTGTTTGTTATAGGCCGCCCGTCACTGGCAGTGAGGCTTTCGCGCTGGATCGGACAAGTTAATCCATCATTCTTATCGAGGGCGCCCCTCAAAGCGCGGCAAAAGATTGCAATCGGCAAGCAAGCACAAACGCGATGAATCGTACAGATAGATTGAGCTCGCGGCCCGGTTCGATGCGAAGGCGCCGCGCTCATGAATGGGCATCCGCGGGGTGAGAGACGAATTCATCTCGCCTTGAGGAGTCTTTGCAAGACTATGGCTTCATTGTGCTGCTGGTCTCTGGCACCGTAGACCAACGTGACCGTTCCCTTGGCTGCTTCTTGTTCTAGACGTGAGAGTTGTTCCTTGTTCTCCTTCAATTCCTCGCGGTAGCGCGACTCGAACTCCGTCCACTTGGCGGGATCGTGGGCAAACCACTTTCGAAGTTCCGTGCTTGGCGCCACGTCCTTCAGCCAAAGATCAACCCTCGCCTTTTCTTTAGTCAGGCCTCGTGGCCAAAGCCGGTCTACGAGAATGCGCGTTCCGTCATTCTCGTCCGGCTTCTCGTAAACCCGTTTAATTCGAACATCCATCGTAGTAATTGACTTTCGAGCCGTTTCAAAGAGAGCAAAGTCCACATACTGAGCACGGAAGGCGGGCAGCGCGTCGCCGTGTGTCAGGGAAATTCCATCAAAAGATATGGACGAAATCGTAGAGATTTGGCACCTTCCCGCCGGCTTTCTCATCTTTAACCGTGTGGAAGTTTGCAAAGGCTACGATCAGTGATCTTCACGACGTTTCGTGGCCGCTTGGTATATTGGGTCGTTTGCGTTCGCCTCTTGGCGAGGTCGAAATCAGAAAAATGCGTGGAGGAGAAATTTGCTTCACGTTCAAGCCAAATCGATTTAGCTGCAGCCTCGCCGCAACGCCGGCGCCCGGCAATCGAAATGCTTTGCCAGCCGCTGTCGCTACTTTCGGCGAAATAGGAGACATCATGAACGAGACTCGATCAGACGCCCTGGTCTTTTTCGGAGCTACAGGTGACCTTGCCTACAAGAAGATCTTTCCCGCGCTTCACGCGATGGTCAAACGCGGCGACCTGAATGTGCCCGTCATCGGCGTCGCCAAGTCCGGGTGGAACCTCGATAATCTTCCTGCTCGCGCGAAGGACAGCATTGAAAGACACGGCGGAATCGACCTGCGCTCATTCGAACGGCTGTGTAGCCTGTTGCGCTACGTGGACGGCGATTACGAGGATGCGGCCACCTTTCAAGCCATTCGGCGGGAGCTCGGCAGTGTGAAGCACCCGGCGCACTACCTGGCGATTCCCCCCGCACTATTCGGGACGGTAGTGCATCAATTAGCCGCAAGTGGATGTGCCACGACACCAGGCGGTGCAGCGTGCGCCCGCGTGATCGTAGAGAAGCCGTTCGGCGAGGATCTGGACTCGGCGCGGAAACTCAACATGGTCCTGCACGGCGTCTTTCCTGAGTCGGCAATTTTTCGCATCGATCATTATCTCGGCAAACTACCGGTCAACAACGTTGTCATCTTCCGTTTCGCCAATGCGTTCGTGGAGCCGTTCTGGAACCGGAACTATGTCGAAAGCGTGCAGATCACGATGGCCGAAAATTTCGGCATTCAAGGCCGCGGTGCCTTTTACGACCAGACCGGCGCCATCCGCGATGTAATTCAGAATCACCTCTTTCAGATCGTCTCGAATCTCGCGATGGAGCCGCCGGTTCGCACCGATAGTGAAAGCATCCGCGATGAAAAGGCCAAGGTGTTGAAAGCGATGCCGGCTATTCAGACCAAGGATCTGGTTCGCGGTCAGTTCCGCGGGTACCGCCAGGAAAGGGGCGTCTCTTGCGATTCAAAAGTCGAAACCTTTGCCGCGCTTCGGCTTGAGATCGACTCGTGGCGATGGAAAGGAGTGCCGTTCTACATCCGCGCAGGAAAGTGTCTGCCAGTCACGTGCACCCGAAGTTCTGGCAAGGTTCCGAGAGCCTCCTACGTTTCTTGAAGGCCGTGCACCAGGACGAAACTATATGCGATTTCGAATCAGCCCCGAAATGGAGATCGCCGTCGGCACGATTGTGATGTGCGCTGACGAAACGATGGCGGGGCAGGCAGTGGAGATGTTAGCAAGCCAGCTGCCGTGCCCGGAAGAGATGGAAGCCTACGAGCGAGTGCTCGGCGATGCCATGGTGGGCGATTCGAGCCACTTCGCCCGCGAGGACTACGTTGAAGAAGCCTGGCGCATCGTCGATCCGATCCTGAAGTCCGACACACCAATCCACGAGTATGAAGAAAACACCTGGGGTCCCGCGCAGGTTGATAAGTCGGTGTCGCCGCCCGGAGGATGACATAATCCCGCAGCTGCGGAGATGCAGACTTCACGTGCCTCTGCGCAGGCGGCTTGATCATCGCAGGAGCTGCGAACGATCGCGAGCTCACCAGCAGCTCGCATCTCCTTCCATGTAATCCGGGAGAGTTTGCCGTCTTGTTCGCGAAGAGTATGCCGCACTGAGACGGAGAACCGCCGTCTTAGAACTTGCCCAAGCCACATTATAGGAAGTTAAATTTGCGCCGCTGCGGGTCGTAGCGAATCCAATGTTGTTGAAGGCGTATATGGCTTTCATCGCGAAGATCCTTTTTCCAGTTGACTTTTCGCCCTCCTGTGTCGCGATGGCTGGTTACGTTAAAAGGGCGGCAACCCTGTTTGGAGCCAGCGTTCCCCTTGTTCATGTTGTCGACCTTTATAGCCATAATGGGCTTGAATTATACCTAAGGCCAATTTCCGAGATTTCAGAGGAACACTTAGACATCGGCAGGGGAAGGCTCGATTCATTTCTCCTGGAGGAGTTCCCCATCACAGAAGTCCCGAGAATCCTGACTTCGGGAGACGCGGCCACAGAGATTGCTCAGGTCGCGAGAGATGGGGAATTCGACCTCATCATGATGCCCACGCATGCCGGCAGATTCAGGCAAATGCTGCTCGGATCAACGGCAGCCAAGGTTCTGAACGACGCAGACTGCCCGGTGTTGACTGCACGGCACGCTGAAACAGTCCCCCCAAGGCCTTTAGAGCACCGGAAAGTGCTGTGTGCAATTGGACTCAGTTCTAATTCAGAAAGGGTGCTTCGCTTTGCCAGCCGGTTGGCTCAAGTGGAGCACGGCAAACTTACCATCATGCACGCGGTCCAGTCCGGAGAGCCGGGACTCCGGGTTGGGCTGGACCTTGAGGTCCAATTCAAATCGGTTGAAGAGCGGGAAGCGCTTCGGCGTATAGCTGATCTTCAACGGACCGTCGGTTCCGAAGCGCCGGTTCGCATTGCCACCGGTTCCGTTAAGGACGCGCTTCTTGAGGCGGCCCGCCAATCGGAGGCCGATGCGCTGATCATCGGAAGAAGCCCTCGTCCGGGCGCTCATGGACGGATGCGGGATTTGACTTACGCCATAACTCGCGACTCACCTTTTCCCGTGCTAAGCGTTTGAGCCTGGCATTCGAAAGCGAAGTGTCAGATTCGAACTGAAGGGAATAAGCGATACGCGGAAGTGTAAGCACGTTCAGCACACTCTGATCAATCGCTCAAAAGTGCCCAGCCCACTATCAGGCGCTCCCATAGACAGGTACGGCTGCACCGTGAATTGTCTTTGCAAGGTCGCTTGACAAAAATAGGATGACTTGCGCGATATCATCGGGTTTTGGCCACGCTGCAAAATCAGAGTCTGGCATTGCCAATCGGTTTGCGGGAGTATCGATAATGCTTGGAAGAACGGAATTGACCCGTACTCCAGTGCCCCTGGCATCCGCTGCAAGTGAATCCATCAGTGCGACGGCGGCGGCCTTGGACGCAGCATATGCAGCGGCGCCCGCCCCGTGATCCACGGCAGCTTTTGCGGCCACGTTGACAATCGAACCGTGCCCGGCCTTTAGCATAGCGGGCATGGCAGCCCGTGCCAGAACAAAGCCCGAACGCAGATTAAGAGCCAGCATCTGGTCAAGACCCTTTGTCGTTCCATTCCAGAGCTTCACCCCGCCGATATATCCGCCGACCGTATTTACGAGTGCGTCCAGCGCACCATGCCGAACCACGACTTCATCGACGAATTCACTTACGGCAGCTTCGTCAGTGACATCAATTTGACTCCCTTCGAGAGAAGGAGCTCTTTCACCGGCTAATTCTTTCAATGCGCGAAATTCGTCTTCTTTGCGATACGTAACAGTCACGCTTGCGCCCTCTTCGAGAAAAGCAAGGCTTACCGACCTGCCAAGCCCACCTGTACCACCGGCGACCATGATCACGCGCCCGGGAAAAGTGATATTCATATTGCCTCCACCTTCTAACGGTCCAACTCGTGCGATTCAGCGAGACCTCATCGATGTCAAAGATAAAAGAATCTCCGGTAGAATTTCAGGCCGATTCGATCTCTTCATCGGAAACAGCATGACCCATACCAGAATTGTATGGTGGCGGCGCGCAGTCCGTAGATCAGTGCGTTTTTAGGCCGATGGTCCTCGGTCGCCTGACATCGGTTCCAAGGTTCGTGCTAAGTGACGATAAGTCGTCACAAAGGAAAACGTTTGACAATCTAATTCTATGTAATACGTGTCGTCTCTGGATAGTTTGTAAAGTGCTCTCTGAAGCAGCCGCGCGTTTTAGTTCAGCTTTTCGCAACACCTCGTGCTCCTCATCGACCTCACATTCAAACAATTCTTCGTGCACATCGTAAACACTTGTAGGGTGTGCTGTGAATGGTGCATGATAGCTGGATGATTCTGACCAGGTTAGGCATTTTGTTCCGATGCGCAGTGGTAATGGGTGTCGTCTGTCAAACAGCGTCTGCGCAGCGCGTTTTCGATGTCAAGGACTACGGTGCAACCGGCCGCAAGAGCGATGATGCCCGGCCGGCACTACAGAAGGCCATTGATGCCTGCGGGCACGCGGGCGGAGGCCGGGTTTACGTTCCACCCGGGGAGTACACGTCGGGAGAGCTTCATCTGCGCTCGGGAGTGCGGCTATATGTGGAGGCGGGCGCGACGATCTATGCCACGCTTGATTCCAGCCAGTACGACGACGCCAGGAAGGCGGCACTGATTTATGGCGAAGACCTGCATGATATCGCACTCGAAGGCGCAGGGACGCTCGATGGACAGGCGACCTATCAGTGGCATCTAAACACCATCACGGACGCCTACATCCTGGGGAATCAGCGCCAGATGGAGGCGACCGGGAAACCGTTGATGCGGTCGTTTCCCACGGGGTTTGGCAAGGAGACGGTCTACCCTCGTATGGTGCTGCTTTTGCGTTGTGTTGACGTGCGCATTGCAGGCTTGAAGTTCCTGCGCTCGCGAAGCTGGACCATCAATCCATATGCCTGCAAGCGGCTGGTGATCGATGGCGTATACATCTACTCAAGTCAGAAGGAAGGCGTATGGGCCGATGGCATCGACCCGGACGGCTGCCAGGATGTGCACATCTCCAACTCCACCATTGAGACCGGTGATGACGCCATCGTCTTCTACTCGACCAGCGCGTGGGGCCCCGTCTTGCCCACAGAAAACGTGACTGTGACCAACAGCCGGCTGTCGTCGGCATCGAGCGCCATCAAGTTTTGCGACGGCAACAGCGACGCTGTCCGCCACGTCACCATCAGCAATGTCGTCATCACCAACTCAAATCGCGGCCTGGCCTTCATGGTGTTCGATGGCGGCATCGTGGAAGACGTGGTCATCGATAATGTCACCATCGACACCCGCCGCTTTGACTGGTTCTGGTGGGGAGACGGAGACCCGATTCATTTCAACATCAAACGGCGTAGCGAGGTGGACGGCGTCAAGCACGACAACGAGCCCGCTGCGGGCATTATCCGCAATGTAACCATCAGCAATGTAATCGCCCACGGCCAGGGAACGTCCATGATGCGGGGCCACCCGGACAGTTGGCTCCAGGGGATTCGGCTTAACCATGTGCGGCTGTTTTTGTCTCACGGAGCGAATGCACCCTATGAAAGCACGACAGCGGCGATGACCCTCCAATATGCGCGCAACGTCGTAATGAACGATGTAGAGGTAGCCTGGGAAGAGCCGCACGCGACTTCCTGGCAGACAGGGCTCAAGGTGGACCAGGTTGAGGACCTGCTGCTCGATGGCATGAGGATTGACGCCGTTCCCGGTTCTGAGCAACCGGTGCTGCAGTTGAACGATGCGGACGGCGTTTTGGTGCGGCAGTCACGCGTCGCTTCAGTTCATGTAACAGGCAAAAGCAAGTCCGTGCGCGTACTGGAGACAGAAGCAAAGGTAACCGCAGACCCAGGAGTTGCACCGGTGATCGTAAGATAACTCACGGAAATGGGATATCCACTCTACATAGCAACTTCCGGTTGGTCGGTAAAGCTCTCATTGTGAACCGGCAAATCGGCTATCCTTGCCTAGACCCTCGCTGCCCAGTCCCTGGTATCCACCGTCAACTGGCAGATCCGTCGCGGTAATAAAGGATGCGTCGTCACTGAGCAGGAAAAGAATCGCAGCGGCAACCTCGCATGGATCTCCACAGCGTTCCAGCATGTGGAATTGCCCCCAGATCGGATCCCACTTTTCTCGGTCCCCGTGCGCAGCTCGCAGCACTTCTCGCGTCCATATCCAGCCCGGGCTCACACTATTTACCCGAATCCCATACGCTGCAAAATCGAGGGCCATGCATTTGGTCAATATATGGACCGCACCCTTCGCCGAGTTATACGTCCACCTATGCCTCTGAGCCACAAAGGCCGAGATGCTTGAAATGTTGACGATGGCCCCTCCGCCAACCTTGCGCATCTCCTCGGCAACCAGGCTACCCATACGCGCGTACGCAATGGGGCCGACATCGTAGACACGATGCCAATCCTGCACCGTAGCGTCAGAGCCTTTCGATGTGAACGAGAATGCGTTGTTCACAAGATAATCGACCCTGTTGAAGCGCCTTAGTGCCTGCTCGACGGTCTCCTTGACGAACGCATCGTCGGCCATGTCTCCGGCGAGAAACAGCGCCTCTCGCCCCGCTTCCCGCAATTCTTGCTCTGCCTCGGCTCCCTCGGAGGCCTCAAGGCCTGTGAAAACCACCGCCGCACCCTCCTGGCACAATTCGTCCACCGTCGCCCGCCCAATTCCGGCAGATCCTCCAGTAACAATCGCGACCTTTTCCGCAAACCGATTCGAAATCGCCTTCCGCTGCCTCACGTCTCCTCCGTCAACCGCGCTTCTTCCAGTCATCTGAGCCTGTTCGGCATATCTATGATGACTTAGAAACTCCATTTCAAATCAAACAACCCGCCTAAAGCAGCTACCCCATTATTCCCCGATGCAGGTTAGACGCTGCCGTTCACTAAGAGCGATATCGCCTCGATGCATCGACCTCGTAGGTGGCGAAAACCCGCGCCAACAGGGCGTTCCGGTCAAATATCGCTGCGTCAATCGGGCCGGCTTTCGCATCCAAGTCATGCTAGAATAAGAAGACATGAGCTCTCCACCTCTCGGAATAAAACACGCGCAGGCAGACCTTCTTCTTGTGAAGGACAACCTTGCCGCCTACTTTCGGCAGGAGATTATCAGTGGCCGCCTTGCTCCTGGAGAGAAAATCGTCGAGGTAAAATACGCCAAGCTCCTTAAACTCTCGCAAACCTCCGTTCGAGAAGCGATCAACATTCTTATGGCGGAAGGTTTCGTCCAGAAAGGTTCCGGCCGCACCGCCCAGGTAACTCGCCTTACTGATGAGGACGTAAGTCATAGCTACGAGCTCCGAGCTGTGTTAGAAGGTTATTGCGCGAGGGTTGTAGCCCAGAAGAAAGTTGATCTGAGCGAACTCGAGCAGACGCTCGCCGATATGCGCTCCGCAGCCGGCTGCCAGAATATCAATGCATTCTACGAGCGCGACCTGCACTTTCACTTGCTGATGGCGGAGATGACGGGAAACGGCATGCTCGTGCAGGCTCTCAGGCGAATCATCGTCCCTCTTTTCGCGTTCGTCGTCATCCACACGGTGCGTACTCAAAAAGGCCAGTGGATTGAGAGCATTGAGCGGCATGGCCGCATCATCGAAGCGCTGAGGACACACGACCCTGTCTTTGCCGAGCGGCTCGTAACACAAACAATCGGAACGTTTCACGAGCACACCCGCGTCATGGTAGGGCCAGATTCTAAGACCCTGGCTTCCCCGGACTAACGCGGCTTCCAATCGTTCGCGCTGTCTGCATATCATGATCGCAATCTTTCCCTTTCAACTCATTCTTCGAGATGTGCGCAGCGCACCTCGCGCTCCGTGTCTATTGCCCCCGTTTCGATCACCAGTTCGCGCAGCCTAGCACCACAATCGCTGCCACCATCAGTGCAACTCCCAACTGCATGGTGTGTTTTGCAGATGACTCGGCTGCGCGCCACTCTCCCACCAATACGCCCATCAGGTTTGCGGTGAGGATTGAAACAATCAGCATCACCGGAAATGCAAACACCGGGCCATAGGGTCCGCCCATCGAAGCGCCAATGCCGTAGACCACGATGCCCCCGGCCCAGAGAAGACCCATCAATACAGCGAGAAGCCAGTAATAACCGGTTGAAGGAACCCTGAACTTAGCCATGGTTCCCCGCTTTCTCGCCAGATAGAAACAGTAAGCGACATTCAAAAAGTAATTCACCGCAAAAACGATCGCCCACACGGCGTTATTCGCCGACGCGGCCGGAACGCCTCGGGCCTGTGACGCTTGTGCGATGGGGGCACCATAGATCAGCGCGAAATTCACCATGGCCGACAAGAGCCCGGCAGCGACGCAGTAAAGCAGGCCGCGGCAGAATGACGAACCCGAGGCACCTTCGTGAAGCGAGCCCTCCGCCGAAGACTTAAGATTGCCGGCGCGCGAACACACCGCCAGACCAACCAGCATCACGCAGATTCCGGCCATCAGAGCAATACCCTTCCTGCCCAGGAACTGCCCACTGTGCTGCATCATGAATGGCACCACTGAACCGCCAATTGCAATCAGGCCCATGATCGACGAAGTTCCCAACGACACTCCGAGTTCCGCAACTCCGAGGCCGAAGAATATGCCGCCGAGCCCCCAACCCGCGCCAAACAAGACTGTCGCAACGATCGTCCATCCTGGCGTCGATGCGTATATATCGGCAAAATGTGGAACTGTGAGCCACAAGAGCGGGAGCGGCGCAAGAACAAGCGCGGCAAGAGAACCCGATCCCCAAATGTTTTCCCACGACCACTTCGGCGTTAGCTTAACCGGGAGCGAGAACAGCCCTTCCATCACTCCACCGGCAATGATGAGTAAGGTTCCCGTTAAGTGCATCTCGCCTCATTGAAACTCGGTCTCTGGCCGCTTGTTGTTGTACCAACTATGGGTGCCCCGGGTCCTGATTTTGGGAAAGCATGAACTCAAAGCACGAAATCACGCGGTCAAAAACCTGGTTCACCGGTGATTCTTCTGCTTGGTTGATTATTGCGGTCTCATTCTCAGTCTTCGTACGCCAAATCATACAATGCGACTATGCAAAGGCTGCTCCTGCAAGGCCCGAATCGCCTCTTGCGCCGCCATCCTTTGTAGTTCCGGACTGCTTGCTTCACTGTACCAAGCCATATGTGAAGTCAGCAGAATATTTGGGCACTTCAGCAAGGGATGGTTGTGGGGCAGCGGCTCCTCTTCGAATACGTCGAGCCCGGCACCACCAAGTTGACCTGAATTTAAAGCCTCGGCTAAAGCAGCGCCGTCTACCAGACCGCCTCGAGCGGTGTTGATCAATACGCTTGTTGGCTTGAGAAAAGAAAGCTTGTCGGCATTGATCAAATGCCGGGTGGTATCCGTTAAAGGCACATGAAGAGAAAGGACGTCGGCTGCCACAAGAGCTTGCTTCATGTTCAGGTTTCGAATGTGCATTGGCATATCGCTACTCTCCGGCAAGTAGGGATCGCAGGTCGCCAAATTGAATCCGCAAGCCTCTGCGCGCTGCAGCACTGCGCGCGCAATGCGTCCGAAGCCGATCGTGACAAACGTCATGTTGCGCGAGGCAGGCATCGGCCTCGGCGGCTTCTGTTTCCACACGCCCCGCCTGACCAATGCATCCGTTCCCGCAATTTGCCGCGTCAACGCCATTGCCAGAGAAAACGTATGATCGGCTACTTCATCAACGCAATAATCCGGGATATTGCATACACTTATGCCCCGAGCACGCGCAGCTTCAATGTCGATGTTATCCACGCCGACGCCGTAACGCACGATCGCCTTGCAGTGAGTCAGGGCAGCGATCACCGCGCTTGTGACTGGAGCAAACTGTACAAGAAGTGCGTCAGCGGTCCTGGCCGCCTCGATCACCTCCAGTTCCGTCCTGCATTGAAACGCCTGCAGTTCGCCGCCAGCGGATTCAACGAGGCCCTTCTCAATCAAAACATTGGGGAATCCGTAATCGGTAATAACAATTCGCATTCCATCTTTCACGAGTAAACCTCAACAAATCCGAATGAATGCAGTGGGCTTAGGCCTCGGCCGGAGTCAGCATAAACAACTCATTCAGCCGCCGGCGATACCTTCCAAGGCTCGATGCGATCACTTTCGATAACCTCCGCGAATCCCTGCTGACCGAGCCGTCCGCGGAGATATTCATTAAATAGACACCTACTTGTATCCTCCGTCGATTTTGTAACCATATTCGATCTTCCCGCGCGGGAACACTCGGGAAACAACATTGAATGCTGCCCGATTCTCAACCTGGACACTGTACCCGGCAGGAACATCTAACTGATATGTCAGCGTACCCGAGTCTTTCTTCCACTTCAGAAATACAAATCCATCCGGCGTGGGTACCCGTCCCTCGCACATCGGGATGGATGAATCGGAGAAGCGGACCTGGACCGACTTACCGACCGTGTCAATGCGATAGAGGCCCAGAACATCGCGAAACAGATGAACGATTACGTGCGAACCGAACGCATGGTTCATGCTCGCCTCGTTGCCCATGTTTTCCCAAAAAGTTCCAGTCAACTCCGCCATCGGAAGAAAGAAGACCTTTGACTCTTCGGCTAGCTGATCCGTGAGGCCCGAACGTGAAAGGAGCTCGATCCGCATCACGTTGCCCATGAAGGCATTCGACGGCGCAATGTCAGGAAATGCTTTGGATTTCCTGCGCGGCGGACCAAATTCCGTGCTTAACTTTTTCCATAACTCCGGATATGCATTTACTGTTGCCGTTTCGAAATAGAAAGCATAATACTGGCAAGTTTCAGTCCGATTCCGGGTTACAACGAGCTTTCCTCCCTGGCGAACAGCATTATCGACAAAAAACTCGCCGTCGTACGATTGAGCGCGAACGACCCTTCGAATTGATTCAGCCTGTTCCGTGCATGACGGTAAATTGTACATCCGGCCCACTGCGCCCAGAGCCGCAGCATAGAGCATGTTTGTCGGATAACTCACGTCCTTTACATAGTCATTCGATTTAGACCACTCGATGAACACCCAACCTTTCAGTTTTTCGAGGAGGCCATCTTCATTCTGGAACGGTTTAAAGTAGTCAAGCAGTTTGAGCGCCCTGGGACGGAGACCCTCAACTACCTCGCGATCTCCGCTTCGCAGAAGATACTGTTCGAGCTGGACGAGGAACCAAAGCGCCCACGTAGGAACAAATCCGCCGTCATAGTGATCCGCCGGATAACACATCGGAATCATGCCATCCGGTATGTTTGCGAAATGTTCCGGCAGCAGGAAATTTTCAAAGAAACACTTTTCCACTTTTGTATGTCCGCTCAGAAGTGGAGAGACCTGCGCAGTAAAGGAACTGTCGCACAACCATCCGGCGCGTTCTCGAGAAGGCGTGTCCGTAAAGAAGTCCACGGTATTGGGACGATACGTCTCCCGGCCTGCGTCGAATAACTCGTTGAGCCCTTCATCGCTCGAGTGAAAATGCGACGTCCAAATATCCGGAGTTGTATATTCGCGAAGAAACACCTGATCGATCTCGCATGTGCCTTCAAGAACCATCGGTTTGAGAAACCGAAGCACATACGGCTCAAAGCACTCCAGATCGTACGTGCCGGGCGCAAGTGTGTATGCGACGATATTCACACACATCAGACGTGTGAAATCCACGTCGCCATTTGTCAATGTCTCATCGAATGTGAAGTAGAGCTTGGTAGGGGTGTGGGCGGTAACTCTTGCGCCAAAGAATCCGGTAAGATTGGTGCCGAAGTCGAAAATCCTGAAGTCATTCGCACCAAGTTCAATTGGGTGATGCCAAACATAAGGTTCGTCAATACGCGAATTCGCGACGATCTCAGTTCTCTGCAATTCAAGATACGGGATTACCGTCATCTCATTTTCTGAGTATCCCAGCAGATGATTGCTTATCTTCGCGCCAAACGGGACACTGTGATCATCCGCGAGGCTTCTCGGCCCATTTGCACCCCATCGAAAGGTTCCTGAAGAACAGATCTGCTCCGGTTGCCGCATCTCATATGCCGGATGCGGTACCCTCCGCTTGATTAGATTTCGCGGTGCAGAACTGAAACACTCAGCGAATGGGACATTGGCATCCGCATTCTCCCGCCAGTCGCCGAGGCGCGAATCCAACCGATAGACTTCAGAGAATGAGCGTTGGAATGAGTAGCGCTGCACCTTCTGCAGACGTTCAGAAAGAATTGTCGCCTTGAACTGACTTCCGGCCCCGCCGGTCGAAGCGAGGATCGACGACTTCGCTGCAACTTCAGCCTGCAAAAACGAGGGCTGGTTCAGCACGTAATAGCTGTTGACGTTATAACCTGCAACTTCGATACAAAGAAGATTTTTGCCCTCGTTCAGATGTGGAGTTATATCCCACGTGTCGACTCGAAAATAGTCATGAGGTCCGCGTGCCGGACCCCATCCAAGGAACTTGCCATTTAGATAGATCCGGTAGAGCGTCGCTCCGGCAGCACTTAATTGAACCCCGTCTTCCGGCGGCGCCTCGAAGATGGCGCGAAACCCAACAAAAAGGTTCATCTCCTTATCGCGTCCTCGCGGCCAGATGGGCTTGGCCGATCGAAACGCAGAGGTGACTGTCGAATGCGCGCTCGACTTTTCAACGCTCAGGCCACCTGGCTCCGCGAGACTCACCGAAGGAAGAGCGATCGAGGCGACTGTTGCGGTAACGGAGCTTCCCAGGAATGCCCGTCGGCTGATGCCGGGCTTTTGTTCTCCGCTGCTCGGCAATGTAAAAACTCCTTCTCAATCGCCCGACGATGCGCGACAACCGGTCCCGAATAATTTCTCATCGGAATCCGAATGAGATTCAATTAAGTTGATAGGACGCAAAAAAGAGAGCCGGCTAGACCTAGCCTTTCCGGCTCTCTTCATAGACCACCACCCGGTCAGAATAACAACTTGAGGGCAAGCTGAATGGTGCGCGGCTGGTTGCCCTGGTGAGCATCCGTGCCGAAGCCGGTGGTGCCGAACGAAGTGTTCGTGAAGATGTCAATCAATTGGCTGCGGTTGAATGCGTTGAAGAAGTCGGTGCGGAACTGAAGGGCGCTCGACTCGTAGATGTGGAAGTCCTTGCGTGCGCTCAAATCCTCATCCAGGTAGGCCATGCCGCGCAATGGAAGGTCGCGCGACACATTGCCAAAGCTGTTGGGCGCAGGCGCGGTGAAGGCAGCGGCGTTGATGTAGGCGTCGGTGTGCGGGTTGAACTTTCCTGACCAATGTGCTTTCTCCGGCACTCCGGGGACATAGTTGGGACGCAGTAGGTCGTTGAAGATGTTCAGATCATTCCCGGTCGAAGTCTCAAACAGCGCGGTTCCGCTCTGGTAGTGGTGAATTCCGGCAACGGCCCAACCGCCCAACACCGTGGCAGCAATGCCGTGGTTGAGGTACTTCTTCTGGTAACCAATGGGAAGCTGGTAGTCATAGGTGATGGTCAGGTTCAGCGGGGGCTGATCCAGAGCAACGGTGTACTCACCCTGCCTGCCGTACGTATCCTGCGGACCGTCGTTGAACTGGCTGATTTCATCTTCAGCCGTGCTCATCTGCTTGGCCCAGGTAAAGCTGGTCAGCACCGAGAGTCCATCGTGGAAGTGGCGTTGGAGCCTGGCCTGCAGCGAGTTATAGTCGGAGTGGCCATTGTTCTGCTTGATCTCATTGATGCCGGTGTACTGAGGAAACTTTCTCAGCGCCTGCGCTACGGTTGCATTGTTGCCCAGATCTGTGGAGAAGGTGGGGAAAGGCGCCGGAACCCCGGTCGCGATGCCCGCGGGAGAATTGAGCAGCGCGGTCAGAGACGCACCATACTGGATCTGGTCACTGATCGGCAACTGCTCGGGGTTATCAAGGCCAGAGGCGATATGCTGGGAGGTATTGCCGACATAGGAGACGTCGAGCAGGAAGCCCTTCGGCAGCTGACGTTGAATGCTGAGCGTGTAGTCGTTGATCACACCCGGAAGGCCGGTGGTCTTCGGTATCCAGGTGGTTCCAGAGAAGTTGTCAAAGGTTGAGCTGACAAACGGCGGAGGTGTAAACGTTGGGTAGCCACCCGCAGTGGTAAACGCCGGCGTGGTGCCGTTGTTGGGAGAGGTGCTGCTCACAGTTGCATCAAAACCGTCCGCCACCTGTCCAAAGCCGTTTCCGTTGGTGGATCCGTTGATGCTGATATAGACGCCATAGCCAGCGTGAATCACAGTCTTGTCGTTCAACTGGTAAGCGAAGCCGACGCGGGGCTGGAACATTTTGTAGTTTGTATTTACCAGGCGGTTGCAGTTGCAGGTAAACTGGCCTGTCCCCTGATAGACAAGTGCACCGAGGATGTTGTTAGCGCCAGGGTTCGGCACATTCGGCTCAAAGCTGGAAGCAACGTGGACCCCGTTGATCGAATCGTGGACACTCAAGGTAAAGGGGATGTCGTAGCGGAGGCCCAGGTTGAGGACCAGCTTCGGCGCCACCTTCCAATTGTCCGTGATATAGGTGTCAAAGTACTGGAAGCGGTTTTCTGTTCCAATTGGGTTGTCCGTCTGCTGCACACTGTCGAAGGATCCGGCCATCAGACTGGCTAAGCTGTTGCCGGTGGTTGGATCAAGTGCGCCAGCACTGGTGAAGCCGGCAGTTTCCTTACCGCTCAGCCTGTCAACGACGTTGTCAGTCGACTTCTGGTTGCCTTCAATGCGGTCATATTCGCCGCCGAATTTGAATTCGTGGTGGCCCTTGTTCCAGGAGACGAACCCGCTGTCGACGTAGGTGTTTTCGTGGTTGGTTGAGCCGCCCGCTCCGTTGGTGTCCGCGTACGACTGGCAGCAGAAGCCATCGCCCTGCGTCATATACATCTGCGGGGTGATGGGCAACGCATTCGAGATGCCGTATGTGTCCACTGTGCTGGTGTACGGGGCCAAGCCGTCCTGCGTGTCGTAGTTCCATCCAAAGCCGAGGTGCAGCAGCAGGGACGGCGAGAAAGTGTGGTCGTAGCCCAAGCGGGCAAGGCCGAGGTGATTGTTTCCCGCACCGGCGCCATAGGTCGCGATGGGGGCCAGGAAGATGTTGGTGTAACTGTTGTTATTGATGGGGCCGAGGGAGAAGAACCCGTGGAGTAGATTCCTCTCGTTGATGTTGTAATCAACCCTGCCGCCCCAGCGGTCTTCGGTGAGGTCATTCACGCCGGTGGCAACAAAGTTGTTCCCATTTCCGAGGCCTGCAACGGGCTGGGGAAGATACTTGACATACTCTGTTCCCGTGGCGGAGATGGCGCTGGGAGACATCACGTTCAACTCGCCGTTATAGCTGTACTGGGTACGGGTGCAGACGCCTGCATTGTTGCAGGTAGTTGAGTTCGGATCGTAGATAGGGTCACCATCCGCTGAGAAGTCGCCCGTCCGCTCCGCGAGGCTTGGAATGCGGGTATCGCTCGGAGTGACGCCGCCGGCCAGCCGGAAGCCGCTATAGAAGGCGAAGAAGTACATCTTGTCCTTCTTGAGGCCGAGGAATGGTATTTTGACCGGCCCGCCGATATTGAAGCCAAATTCGTTCTGGTGTGTGACCGTCGGTGCGGTTGCGAAGTAGCCTGCGGCGTCCAGATCGGTATTCCTCGCGTACTCGTAGGCCTGGCCGTGGAAGCCCCCCCCGCCGGACCGCGTGGAGTAGGTAAGGTTGCCGCCGGGTGTGCGGCTATATTCGGCGGAGAAGTTGTTTTGCACCAGGGAGAACTCCTGGAGCGCCTCAACCGGTACGGGCTGAATGCGGTAATCGCCGCTCTGATTGGCGGAGACGAATGGGATGCCGTCATACATGACCGCGCCGCCCCATGCCTGTCCGCCATTAATCGTTGTAGAGAACTCCTGCCCCTGCGCGCTGCTGCTACCGTATCCAATTGCCGAAGTGTCGGAAACGCCGGGCATCAAGTCGGCAATCGCGGTGACGCTGCGCGCGCCGCCGGACATGGCAATGGGAAGATCGTCAAAACTCTGCTGGTCAATCGTGGTGGCTGCCTGCGAAGTCGTGGTCTCAAGCTGGTTGGACAACCCCTCAACCTGGACTGTTGAACTTGCCGATCCAACCTTCAAGACCTCGCTGACGTCGACGGTCTTGTTGAGGCTGACAAGGATGTCCCGCTGCTCGACTGTTTCAAAGCCAGGCGCGGCGACGGTCAAGATGTATGTGTCCACCTGAACGAGCGGAAAGACATAGCGGCCCTCTGACGAGGTCCTGGTCGTAAGAGGGGCCCCGGTCTCAGTATTGGTGAGCGTAACTTCAGCCTTCGGAACCGCCGCTCCGGATGAATCGAGAATGGTGCCAACTATAGAGCCTCCGCCGGCTTGCCCCAATAGGGCAGATCCACGGAGTGATACGAACGCGAGCACTGCAAGAATCAAAATCCGATATGGCCTCATTGCGTCTCCTCTTTCGTCTACCTGTTCGATACTTGGCTCGGCCCTCAATCAACATCGAGTCGTTGGGGTCTCCTGCCATTGTTCGCACGGCGTCAATCTACAACGGACATCAACATTGCTGCAGCCTCGAAGACCCGGCACGCCTGGCAAAGCCCTTTATCGATGCCGCTGCTAACTTCGACATGGGTTCGAAGAAGGCCTATAACGGCCAACAGCACAGACGTGGCTCCTATCCCATAGAGCAAGGCACGGGGATAAAGCGACATCAAAAGAAGCTGCTTCCAAACAGCTGATCAGATTTTTTCCTACGAAAAATGGGGAAAGCGCTTGATCGTCTGAGCGATCTAAGATTGATTGAGGCAAACGTTATCTGATCGCTTACTCGCTTGTCAACTGACAAATTTAACTTTTTCTCTCAATGAACCTGAATCTCATGTTCACCATCAAAACAATATACTTACATCATAATATCGAGATCAACCGACTGCTCTCCAGCTGACTTGCGGCAATTTTAGTTTCGCTTAAGCGCTTACTCATGCTATGTTGATGCCACTTCGACAGTGATTGGACGAACCCTGGAAATGAAGGCTCTACATTACTCGGCATGGGGAAGATTCGAGTTCCGAGACCTCGCCATCCCGCAGATCGGCGAAGGAGAGGTGTTATTGCGTGTTTCCAGCTGCGGCATCTGCGGCTCTGAATTGGAATCATTTAAGCACTCGAGCCCCCGCAGAACTCCACCCTTGATCATGGGACATGAATTCTGTGGCGTAGTTGAGCAGGTTGATGGCAACGGCAGTCGCAGCTGGCACGGTCGTCGTGTGCTTTGCCATGCTGTTGTGCATTGCGGGCAATGCTCCGCCTGCCGGCGTGGCGACACGAATCTCTGCGCTTGCCGTCAGGTATTCGGGATGCACCGTCAAGGCGGGTTCGCCGAATATGTAGCCGTTCCCGAACGCGTCCTGCTTCCCTGGCCGGAAAACCTTCCTGACAATTCGGCGATCTTCACCGAACCGCTGGCCAACGGCATCAACGCAATGCGCCAGGGCGGCACTGCACGACGATCAAAAGTTGTGATCATTGGCGCTGGGCCCATCGGACTTATGTGCCTCTTTGCCGCCCGCCGGCTGCATCAATCGAGTGTCATCGTCTCTGACCCGATTTCGGTGCGCCTCGATGCAGCCCGTTTGCTTGGAGCGGAGCTGACCGTGAATCCGCTGCAACAGGATCTTGATGCTGAAAGCCGAAAGCACTGGGGCGGAGAGCGCGCCGAGTTCATCATCGATGCGGTGGGCAGCGCAGAAACCAAGCAACTGGCGCTCGATCTTCTGGAACCAGGGGGAACGGCGGTTTGGCTTGGACTGCGCGAGGACGCAATCAATCTCAACAGCTACTCCTTGACGCTCGGGCAGAAATGCCTGTCCGGTTCCTACTCCGGTTCGCTGCAGGATCTTCGCCTTGCCGCTGAGATTCTGTCGGAGGGAAACCTCGACACCAGCTGGGTATCACGTTACCCTATCGAGCAGGGCGAAGCCGGCTTCCGCGAGTTGCTTCGTCCCGATGCGAACAAGATCAAGGTCGTTCTGCAATTCTGATCGAAATGCGGACAGTCGACCATGACTCTGCGTCGACCATAAGATTCTGAAGGCTCTGGATTGGTGCGTTTGCATAACAGGGCGGTGACCAACTGGGCGTGCATTGCTGCGTGCGCGCTGATGCTCGTATCGGCAACCGGCCGCGCGCTTCCTCTTCCCGAAAAACAGGCCCAGGCCAAGCAGCTTATTGATTCGCGGCAGCTCGATGCTGCAGAGAAACTCATCGTCGCGGAGATGATGAATGCGCCCCGCGATGCGGATTGGATCACGCTGCTCGCCGAGGTCCGCCTGGGACAGAATCGCACCCGCGAGGCGCTGAAGTTGCTCGCCGATGCCAACTCGATCGCGGGGGACTCCGCTACACGTTTTATGCTGATCAGCCTCGCGCAAAGCCAGGCAGGCCACATGGACCGCGCGGAACCGCCCATCCGTGCCGCAATTCAACTCGACCCCGACAACGCGACCGCACACTACTTCCTCGCCCGCCTGCTCTACACTGACAACCGTTTTGACGAAGCGATCCAGGAGAGTCAGAAGACGATTTCTCTGGCGCCCGGCTTTGTGCGCGCCTATGAAAACCTAGGTCTCTGTTATGAGGGAAGGTACCAACAGGAAGACGCTGAGCGCTCGTATCGGAAAGCAATCGAGATCGACGCGACCAGTGAACAGAGAACGGAGTGGCCCATGGTCGACCTGGCTACGCTGTTGATTCATGAGAATCGCCTTGCTGATGCCAAGCCCTATCTGGTCCAGGCCATCGCAATTAATCCCAGCAACACCCAGGCGCTGGTGCAGCTGGGAACGTTTCTTGAGGAAAGCGGAGACCCGAAGGCTGCTTTGGATGAATACCGCGCCGCAATCGAAAGTGACCGGTCGGGCCAGCAACCGGGCCGTGCCAGCGCTTACTACAAAGCCGCCCGTCTCAGCAAGAAGCTCGGATATACCGAAGAAGCAGCGCAGGATTTCAAGATGTTCAATCAGATTCACGAGAAGACCTCCAAGTGACCAACCGGCGGCTGCATGCAGAATGCTAAAATCCGCGCATGAGAGCGCGACTCGCCTTGGAGTGTTCATTTGCCTTCATTGCCGTCGCCGGCATCGCTCAGCCGTCGCCGCATGCAGAGTTCGATCGACTCGTGAAAGAGGCCTCGGATCTGAGCCGGCAGGCGGATTATGGACGCGCGATTCCGCTGCTCAGACGTGCCGCAGCCCTCATCCCTCAAGACCCCTCGGCCAACTATTTGCTCGGCGCCGCCTTGCTCGAAAGCGGCCAAACCGCCGAAGCAGTGGCGCCGCTTCGCATTGCCAGCCAGGCAACTCCGCCGATCGAAGCGGCGGCAGGCTACCTCGGCGACGCAGAGATGGAGTTGCAACATTTCTCTCTCGCTGCAGACGCCTTTGAGTCCGCTGTCGCACGCTCGCCGGACTCAGAACAAGCGTTGCTCTGGTGGACTGATTTCAGTCTTGAACGCTACCGGGTGCTCGAATTCTCCCTGCGCGCTTCTCCACGCGGACGAGCTGCCTTGCTCCAACTTGCCGCGGCGCAGGACAATCTTGACTCGAAACGAAGGGAAGAACTGCTCAAGCAGGCTTCCGCAATGAATCCCGAATCAAGCGGGGTTTGGGGGCAGTTGGGTTTTGCGCAGGCGACGCTCGGCATGGAAGCCGACGCCGAGGCAAGCCTTCAATCCGCGCGGCAAAATCAGCCGGATGGTTCGTCCACGCTGGAGTTAGAGGCAATAGTCGACGCCACTCGCGGACACTGGCCGGAAGCCGGCGCGAAACTCCTCAATCTCGCTCAACGTTCGCAAGCTGAGTTCGCGAAGTTCAAGGCCGTCTGGCCGCGAACCCTCTATCCGGCGCAGGAAATGAAAGGAACCATCTGGCAATGTCTGAGCGAAGCCAAACCGGATTGCTTGCCAGTGATCTCCGCCGCCCAGCAACCAAACGCCTTGACTCCTCAACAGCTTTTTGCGGAAGGCAGATGGGAACAGCTGGTCGCCCTGCCCGTTGCGAACTTCCCTGGCGTAAAGGAACCCGCAGCCAATGAGAAAGACTGGTTCTGGCGCGGCTTCGCATTTGCAGAGCTTGGGAATTGCCCGCATGCCATCCCCGCCCTCGAAAGAGGGCTGAACGCCGGCGCCGAAGAAGCCGCGGTCCGCCTGGCCAACTGCTATCAGCGCCAAGCCGTGCTCGCTGCCGACCACTTGCAAACCCTGGGCAACGCAGCCTCGGTTCATCAGATTCGAGGTGACATTCAGCTCTCCATCCGACTCGACCCATCCAGCGCCGCGGCAGAATATACAGAAGCGTTGAACCTGAAGCCCAAAGATCCTGAGCTCCTTGAGAAACTGGCAGAAGCTTTTTACAGCGAGGGAGAGTTTGCCAAAGCGCGGCAGGCGGCGCAACAAGCGCTTGAACAAAACCCCCATCGCAAGCAACTGCTGCAATTGCTGATCCGCGTCGCTATGAACGAGCGCGACTACTCAACTGCACTCTCGCTTCTTGCGCAATTGACCGCTATGCAGCCGGCCAACCCTTGGATACGCATACAGCAGGCAACCGCCTACGCCCAGACCGGGCATCCCGGCGAAGCGGTTCAAAAGCTGCAGCCAACCCTTGATGCAGGCTACCCGGACGAAAAAGGCTCGCTGCATGCAATGCTTGCGGCGCAACTGCGCAAGCTCGGGCGCGATCATGACGCCAAAATCGCGTCAGACGAAGCAATCAGACTTGCCGACGATTTCGCGCAGCAAACGCGCAGTGCGCCGCAGGATCAACCATAGACACCAGAAACCCTATTTCTTTTGTTCGGTTTCTTGAAGCAGTTTTTCGAACTCCGCATGCCGCATCTTCAACTTCTCGGCATACGCGTCCTATTTCGACGGCAGAAAGTTATCCAACGCCGTCAGGCTGTCCGCCTTGACATCCGAATCCAGTTGATAGGGAACCTTGGCTTGGTGAAAGTCGTTGCCGATCAAATGAATATCGTGTGTGTCGGCCCCCGCAACCTTCAGAAACAGATTCGTGCCCGGCTCCGCGTTCATGTTGCGCAGCGTGGCGTTGGTCACCCGGTCTAGGGCAATGGCGGGAAGATTGCGCTCAGGCCACGCTGATTTTCCCGAGAATCCGTCAACCTGCAGCCCGTCGATATCCTCGAGCGAGAGCGCGCTCTCCCACTTGTCATAAGCGGGATTCTCCCAGTTCACCTCGATATTCCGCAGCTTCAGGTCCTTGATCCAGCGGAAGCTCATCGCATTCTTCGCCGTGTCATACGGCGAATCAGGGTTGCTGGAGATGAAGAACTTGATGTTCTCGAAAGTCACGCCGCTCAGCCAGCTCTCGGGGTGGCCGTAGATTGTCGACTCGCCCTGGCAATGCACGATCACGTCGTGAATGATCACGTTGTGGATCGACCCGGGGCCAGGTTCGCCCGGCTTGCGTGGCTCGTCATTCCACTCGCTCTGCCGCCGCAGCTCAAAATTGAAAGCATTGCCGTCGCCTGCCCAGAACCAGTCGAAGCGGTGCAGGTCCATGGTGATATTTGAAATCACGACATTGCTGATATCGCCGCCAGTCGCAATCTGCAAAGTCAGTCCACGGTTGGAATCGAAGATAGTGCAGTTCGTAATCAAAATATCGCGAATCACCAGGTTGTTGCCTTCGCTGAACTTGATCGCGGCCGACGCCGAAGAAAGACGGCAATTGGTCACCGTGATATGTTCACACGGCGAAGTCGGCCCCCACTCATCGATTCCGCAGACAAACACGATGCAGTCGTCACCGGTAGCAATTGTGCTGTTTGAAATGCTCACATCCTTGCAGCTAACGATATCGATTCCGTCGGCCCATACCGCTTCATGCAGACTGGTATAGATGTAAATGCCATCGACAACCACCCGGGAGCAGTCATAGAGAGCAAAGCTCCAGCTGAATGATCGAACGAAAGACACCCCCGTAATACTCACGTTCTTGCATCGCCCCAGCCAAATCAAGTGAGGATAGACTGTGCGCGTCCCATTGCCGACAGGATAGGAACGCATTTGCGATTTGCCCGATGCGACAATCAATTTCTTGTGCAGGAAAGACCGCTCGATCGTATCCGGAGCCCAGTAATATTTGGCCTGACCATCCACGGTACCGCGGCCGCCAATGGAGATATCTTCCAGATCCTCGCCAAAGAACAGCGCATCTTTGGACTGCACTTTTTGCAAATCAAACGCCGCCGGATCCTCCGACGCAAAAAGAGTTGCCCCCGACTCAATGTAGATATTCACGTGGCTGCGCAACCGCAATGTCCCCGAAGTATATTGGCCCGGAGGAAGATACACCACACCTCCACCAGCCGCAGAGGCCGCGTCGATTGCCTTTTGAATTGCCGGTCCCGCGTTATCCGGCTTCTTCCCCGTCGCCCCATATTCCTTGACGTTGAAGACCGTCATCACGTGCCCGAGCCCCTGATTCCCCGCATAAAGGCACGACCGCCCAGCGAGAAAAACCAAAACCAACATCAAGCATTTCTTCAATTCAAACCGTGGCATCAAACTCATGTCCTTTCGGGTGACAATCATTGTTGTGCAGCAAGTTCGCGGAGTGAAGCCAGGCGCTCACTCCGCGTTCAGGTCAGACCGAGGAACACTCCACGATCACAGAAGCCGGCAAGAGGCCTTCCGACGTTGCCCGCAGCGCAATGCGACCCTCACGCCCCAGTGGCCTCAGCACTGCGAGGCACCTACCGTGAAATGTCCTGCAACTCGGCTGGCGAAAGCTGGCCACATCCTTCGGATTCGCGTTTCCAACTGCAGCCAGTTCGCCTGCGCCATCGACATGAAAATCGATTCTGCGCACGATATCCGGCACCGGCGCGCCCGCAGCATCGGTGATGTCAACCGTTACAAAAGCCAGTTCTCCGCGACTGGCGCGAATCTTCTCGCGGTCTACCTTCACCCGCAGTCGCGCTGCTTTCCCAACCGTATTCAATGCATGCGAAGCAATCTCGCGTCCATCTTTGAAGGCAGTCGCGCGCAACTCCCCGTCCGCGTACGGCACATCGAACTCCGCAATCAGCTTGGCCGACTCGGAAACAGGTTTTTCGCCGATATCCTTGCCATTCAACAGCAGCTTCACCCGATCTCCCGTGGTAAAAACGCGCACTTTCAGCGGAAATCCTTCGTAGCCCTTCCAACTCCAGTTGCGCAGTTCGTCGCGCCAGCCCCAGTTGGCCAGTTCTTCGGTTCTCCCGCGCGGCAGCGGCCGCTGCACGGCAATCTCCAAGGGGCTGCGGCCCCACAAAACATCGCGATAGTACGACTGCGGCTTCTTGTCGCCGATCAGGTCGATGTCGCCGCAATAGGAGTTGAACCACGGGTACTGTTGCCGCCACCATCCCGGCGTCTGGGAAAGAATCGAGTGCCCGATCGCGGACTCACCCAGATAGTCGATCGCAGTCCACACAAAATCGCCCAATACGTAACTCAGGCGTTCCGCGCTGCGCCAGCTGTCGTACGCCTCAAACGGAAATGATTCGGTGCCCATCATGATGCGATTCGGAAACCGCTTGTGGTCGATCTCGTACTGCTGCCACTGATAGTTGTAGCCGCCCACATCGAGATGTAAGAATGCCGGGTCGTTCGCCTGCCACTCCGGCAGGTTGTGATCGTATGGGCCCGGCACAGCCATGGTGACGGGCCGTGATGTATCGATGCTCTTCACCTCATCGCGAAGTTGCTTGGCGATGGCAACTCCCGCTGGATCGCGCCGCCCGTCGATCTCGTTGCCGATGCTCCAGAAGATGATGCTGGGATGATTGCGGTCGCGCATCAGCATCGTCTTCAGGTCGCGCTCCCACCAGTCCTTAAAGTAGACGTGATAATCGTCGACGTTCTTGCCCAGGTTCCAGCAGTCGAACGCTTCGTCGATCACCATCATCCCCCGCCGGTCGCATGCATCGAGAAACATCGGCGACGGCGGATTGTGGCTGGTGCGAATGGCATTGAATCCGTTCGACTTCAGAATCTCGACGCGCCGCTCTTCCGCCCGATCGAACGCTGCTGAGCCGAGGATCCCATTGTCGTGGTGCACGCAACCGCCCTTCAGCTTCACCGTCTCGCCATTGATGCGGAGCCCATGGTCGATATCGACTTCAATGCTGCGAATGCCGAATGACACGGTCGATCGATCGACCACTTTTCCGGCAATCAAGATCTCAATTTCGGCCCGATGCAGATTCGGCTTTGCCGGCGACCAAAGCGGCGCGTCCTTCACGTCGAAGGCCTGAGACGTATTGGATCGGTCTCCCGCGGCCAGATCGATCGCACTGTCGCCGTTAGCTGCGACCTCTCCACCGGGACCAAAGATCCGCGTGCGAATCGTCGCGGCTTGTCGAATCTTGCCGCGATTCTCCACCGCAACGGAAACTTCAATCGTCGAAAGCTCCCCCGACACCTTCGGTGTATTCACTCCCACGCCCCACACCGGAATCCGTACATCGCCCGTCAGCGTCAGCCACACATGCCGGTAGATCCCGGAACCGGAGTACCAGCGGCTGTTCGCGCCTTCGTTGCGCACCTTCACAGCGAGCACATTCTCGCCATCGCGTTTCAAATACGGCGTCAAGTCATAAACAAACGGTGTGTACCCATAAGGATGGCTGCCGAGCGAGTGACCGTTGATCCACACTTCGGAGTTCATGTACACGCCATCGAAGCGAACTTCGGCCTGCGCATTCTCGTTTGCGAGCGCTAGCCGAAATCGCTTGCGATACCACCCTGTGCCACCGACAACCCACCCTGTGGCTTCTTGTCCCGCGCTCAGCGCAACGTCGAATGGGCCGATGCGGGTGGGCGTGTTGCCTCCCACCCAGATCGTTCCCTCGCCTGCAGTCTCCGCGTTGGGCGTTAAATCCTCAATACTCCAGTCATGCGGAAGATCGACCCTCCGCCAGCTCAATTCGTCAAAGCCTGGGTTCTCGGCACCGGCAACATCTCCACGAAGAAACCGCCAGCCCAGATCAAACGACTGCTCGCGAGTGTGATCTGAAACAGTTGCGCCTTCGACGCCGTGATCAGGCCCCGAGCCTCGCCGTTCTTGCGGGTTCGCTGAGTGCTCGGCAAGCAGCGGCAATGCCCCAACCGCCCCGAGTCCCCTCAGGGCATCACGTCGGCTAATTTTGATGGAACCAGGTTCGACCCCTTCGAATGGAGACACCAAACGTATCCTTCGCATGAAACGTTTTCTATGTTAAGCGCTTAAGCGCGTTTCGGAAGCCAGCACCTACACTAATGAGCCAAATTTGACCTGTCAACACAAATCTGGACACCGGGCGGGCCCATCCCATGAGCAGCATGCGATCCGATCACCCCTCAACCCGTCTTGAGATAAATCGCCGTATACCGGTCAGGTTTCTCGATCACAATTCGCCCTCTTCTCCCATCTCGTGCCACCGCCAGATCTCGCGTTTTCGGCCAAACAACCCGTGCCGCAGTCACATGCAGTCGATCCGCGTCAAAAGTGATCTCGACATCGGGCGTCGGCCGCATCTCGCCCCTGGTCGCCAGTTGCACAGCATCCAGAACCTGCACCAGGATCAAGTCCTTCTCCACGTCATGGAAAAAGCTGCCGTGAACAAACTCTGAGGGCGGATTGGTGCGAAGTTCTGCAAGCGGATTCGGGGAAAGCTTCCTGATCAGCCAGGGAATCCAGGCCTGAATCCATTCCGCGCGCCACTCCATCGCCCAGAAAATCGGCGCGCCAATAAACACCGACTGCCCCTTGCCGAAGCGGTTGAAGGCAACCGCCGTGCCCGCCGTCCCCGGCCCCGGAGGAATCGCTCCCCATCCCACCCACTTGTTGTGCGGAACATCCTCGACCATCAACGGCAATCGGTAGCGCATCACTACTTGCGCCGTGGTCTCCTTCATCTTCACGAATGGCCCCGGCAGACCCACCGTACCCTTTGCGATCAACTCAGCCAGCGGATGCCCGCCCGATTCAAGGTAAGTCGAAACCGCATTCCCCTCGCGCTGCTTCCCGCTCGCGTCGCAGGCATACGCTGTCTCCTCGCCGGCATAGTCGACGCCAAGCACATCGGCCAGCGCGAAGTTCTTGCGTTCCCGGTGCTCTTCGTCCAGCAAACCGCAGCGGTAACTCGCGATGAGCGTCCCTCCCGCCTGCACCCACCGGCGAATTGTCTCCGCCTGCGCCGCCGAGAGCACGCTCACCTCGGGTAGCACCAACACCTCGAACTGACTCAGCACCTCCGCCTGCAGCTTGAAATCCGGCAGGCTCTCCAACGGACGCCCGGCATACGTCATCGTCTCCAGCGCGCCCAGCGTGGAACGCCGAAAATCCTGCGGCCGCTTGTCCGCCTCGAGTTCTCTACGCGTTCCTTCGCTGTAAAGCACCACGGTGCTCAGCAGCGGTTTCAAATCCGGCCCCAGAAGGCAATCGACGTTCTTCACATCAGCCCATGCGTCGGTGGCAACCGCAAACCATCGATTTGAGAACCCCTGTCCGTCGATCCCGCTCAACACCGGCGCATCGCCCACAAAGAATGTGCGCGCGTTCTGCACAATCAGTGCGTCCGCCTGCACCCTCGCCAGATCTCCGGGATACATGTCCGAATATCCGTAATCGGTGAACACTCCGGCCTGATAATTCGCTCGCCCCCAGCCGCGCATCAGGATCGAGCCAAGCGCAATGCCCGTCGGGCAATCCAGCGGCTCCGCATAGATGAAACTCACGCGCTGCATGATGTCATCGGGGAACGACTCCGGGCCGCCATTCAGATGACACCAGCAGATTCGGCCTGTGTTTGCGCGCTGACCGCGATGATCTCGTCGAGCATGTTGGTCATCGATCTTCGCTGGTGCCACCGGAAGCGCCGCTCCCACCCCTCGCGCGTCTTGAAGCCCTCGCGATACGGATCGTCCGGAAACTCCTTCGCCCATGCTTCTTCGGTGTACTTGCAAAAGCAAAACGGATTGATTCCATTGCGCGCGTACATCGCAAACTGGATCCCGAAGATGTCCAGAAACATTTCATCCACTTCGTAGCGTGAAAAGATCTCGTCCATCATCGCCAGCACATACTGTCGATAAGGCGAGTCCAGGCACAGCACGTGCCACTTGCCGTAGAAGCGCTGCTCCGCCCCGTCTTCATTCGTCCATGCCCAGTCGGGATGATGAATCGCGCACTGATTGTTGAACTGCAGGCTGTAGTAGGAGGTAACCGCGATGCCCGCCTTCCGCGCCAGTTCGCACTCCGTACCGAACAAATCGAATTTCAGGTTCGGATGCCGAACCGCCGCGTCGCTAGGATAAAACGCGTAGCCCCAATGGTCCTGCGTGTAAAACATCAGGCTCTCCGCGCCTGCATTGCGCGAGGCCTCAATCGCTCCCTTGAGATTGATGTCGAATGTCTGCTCAGGCGGCGTGTGAAACTCCCACTCCATCGCCCGATAGGTCCGTCCCGGCGAAATGATACCCGCCTGCGCATGTTCGCGCCGCACCCGCTCTAGATCCGGAAAAACGCCCTTCTCGCCGCGCCAAGGTTCCGCGTAGAGAGCGCAAGAGCGCCCACGCCAGCCATTTTGATAAAGGTTCCGTCTGTCGGCCGTGATGGGATGAACCGGATCACCGTGCAATTGTTCCTCTTCCCAGCTCGCGCCTCTATTGTCCTGTCCCTGAAGTTCGAATCAAAAATCCTCTGTCATCCTGAGCGGAGATTGGCGCGTACTTTGCGCCGATCGTAGTCGAAGAGCCTGCAGTTCGGAACCCAAACTTATGCAATGAACTTCAGGGACGCCAAACTAGCGCGTAGTGTACCCGCCGTCGAATACCCAGTTCGCTCCGGTTACAGATCGCGCCGCCGAGCTGAACAGGAATGAAACCAGTTCGCCAATCTCCTCCACCGCGATAAAGCGTTCGATGAGCGCCGTAGCGAGCAGCGCCTCGGGATCGATCTGTCCGGACTCGATCAGTTGTTCTGTTACATGCGTCCGCACGCTTCCCGGCGAGATGGCCACCACGCGCATGCGCGGAGCAAATTCCACCGCCAGCGCCCGCGTCATTGCGGCCAGAGCGCCCTTGGTCCCCGCATAAGCCACGAGGTTGGGATTTCCGATCAGCGCATTCACTGACGCGATGTTCACAATGCAAGCATCACTCTCGGCCGTGCTCAGATGCCGCGCGAATTCGCAGGCAAGGAAATACGGAGCCCGCTGATTGATGGCGACAACGCGATCGAACTCCGCAATTGTCGTCTCCAGCGCCGGCTTGTGAAAGCTCCACGCCGCGCAGTTCACCAGGCCATTTAGCAAGCCCAGTTCGCGAATGCTCTCCTCGATCAGCCAGCATGCGGCCTCCGGCTCCGCCAGGTCGCGCACCAGCGCAACAGCGCGTCCCGAAAACACCGTCTCCGCGGCTCTCTCGCGTACCTTCGAGTCCACATCCGTCAGCACCAGCCGCGCGCCCGCCGCCCCCAGAATGCGCGCGATGCCCAGCCCCAGCCCATTGGCCGCGCCCGTCACCAGGATCCGCCTGTTTGAATGGTCGTAGCTCATCGAGTCACCTCACCCCCAATGCGCTAGAGTCCTGTCTCTAAAATCGCATCAGAATTGATCTGTCATCCTGAGCGTAGTTTGGCCGGTTTTTCGGCCAAACGAAGTCGAAGGATCTGCGGTTGCTCTTTGCGACTTATGTCACGAACTTTTGAGACACCACACTAGCTCACTTGCACATGATCTCTTCCCATCGCTCCGCAAACATATCCAGTTTCGCGTCCGGATTCTCGGGATGCGCGCGTATCAGCTCTTCGTCCACATCCACGCCCCAACCCGGCTTCGTGGGGATGTCATAGTAACCGCGGTTCACGCGCGGCGTGCCTGGCGTCAGATCGCAGCGCCAGGGTACATCGTAATCCTCAAAGGTTTCCAGAATGTCGAAGTTCGGGATGTTGGCGCACAGGTGCATCGCAATCACCGTGCCCAGCGGCCCGCGGCAGTTATGCGGCGCCACGCTCACATAGAAGGTCTCGGCAATCGCGGCAATCTTCTTGGTCTCCATAAATCCGCCGCTGTAGATGATGTCCGGCTGTATCAGGTGCGCGCCCTTGCGCGTGAGCAGGTCGAGAAATCCGAACCGGCTATAAGTATGCTCGCCGGTAGCCACGCGCAGCGGAGACGCCGCAACCACCTGCGCCATCGCTTCATGGTTGTGCGCAGGAATCGGCTCCTCGCACCAGCGCGGCCGGTATGGCACCATCGCGCGAATCGCTTCGAGCGCCATAATCGGACTGAAGCGTCCATGGAATTCGATTGCCAGGTCGATCTCGTCACCGACCGCCTTGCGCACCGTGTCCACAATCCTGCACGCTTGCATGAGCTGCTCGTGTGTGAGTTCCCGTCCACCCGGCCCGAAAGGATCGAACTTCATCGCCCGGTAGCCGCGGCCCACTACCTCCTGCGCACGATCGGCGATCTTCGCAAGATCACCTTTGAACGCATACCAGCCGTTCGCATAGACCTCGACACGCTTCCGCACCGCGCCGCCGACGAGGTTGTAGACCGGCTGGCCAACCGCCTTGCCCACCAGATCCCACATCGCCGTCTCAATCCCTGCCATCGCCGCAAACATGATCGGACCCGTATTGTGCTCAACTTGGTAGAGCTTGAACCACAGGTCCTCGATGTTGAACGGGCTCATGCCAACCACATGGCGCCGGCCAAAGTCGAGGATCAGTTCGCGAACCGCCGATTCCTTCCACTCCAGCGTTCCGTCGCCCCATCCCACAAGGCCTTCGTCCGTCGTGAGCTTGACAAACAGAAAATTCCGCCAAGCAGTGCCCGTCAGAAAAACTTCGACATTCGTGATCTTCATCGCACCTCTGCTCCGTCTGCTGCTCGGTAAACCGTCGCGTACGCTCGCCCAAGCATCAATCCCGCATACCAGGTCTCGTTCACCTCGCCTGGAATACACAGCTCTTAATCACGCACGCGACATCACGCAGCGAAAGACTTATTCGCAAGCTGCCCCAGCCCGTCCAGCAACGCGCGCAACTCCTCGCGCACCGCCTCGTCTACCGGGCTCAACGGCGCCCGCGACACACCCACAGGAATCCCTCGCAAAGCCGCGCTCTCCCGGCACACCGCCAGCCAGTGCGGTTTCGCTTCGTTCGTTCCCATCGCCCGGTACTCAAGTCGAATGATCGGAAGCAGGCGCAGCCACAAAGCCCGCGCCTCGTCCAGATTCTTCTCCACCGTCAACAGCCGATGCAGCTTCACAGCAAGAGAGGGCACAATCATCGGCAGTCCGCCAATCCAGCCGTCGGCGCCAATTGCCAATGCGGCAAACGCAGTGATGTCGATGCCGGCGAAAATTGAAAACTCCGGTCCGCACAGCAGCCGCGTGTCCTGCACCTTGGCAATCTTCCATGTGCGACCACTTCACCGCGTGGACCACATCCTCCTCGGCCAGCATCCGGATTTCTTCCGGCGTAATCTCAATGCCCGTCAGCACCGGCACGTTGTAGACCATGATCGGCAATCCGACTTTTTCGCGGACGCGCCGGAAGTGATTCAGCACATCCTCCTTCGGCGGTTTGAGCAGATAGGGCGCCATCAGCATCAATCCGTCGCACCCGATCGATTTCGCATGCAGACTCAGCTCGATCGTGGTTGCAGTGCTGTAGTCGCTCGTTCCCGCATAGATCGGAATGCGCCCGCCCACCTCCCCCACAATCGCATCCAGCGCCTTCATTCTCTCTGCAGTGCTCAGCGCCACCGGCTCGCCCGCGCTTCCTAACGGCGTGAGCCCATCCACGCCTTGTTCCAGCAAGAAGCGGACAAATGCGCGTGTACCTTGCGGGCTGAGCGACTCATCGCTGTTGAAGGCGGTCACCGTCGGGGCAAATATGCCGCTCAACCTCGGCTCGTTTCTTGTATCGGTACTCATCGTCGCCTCTCGTGGGAAAGTCAAGATTCCTATTGGTTGAAAAACTACGGCAGCGCGAATGCAACATATGCAGCGCCCTGCGGGGACTCGGGGTCTCTCGCCCCGCACGTCGCGATGACGATGTACTGCTTGCCGTCGACCATATAGGTAGCTGGCGTCGCTACTCCGGAGAATGGCAGCGTTTCTTCCCACAACAACTCGCCGGTACGACTGTTAAACGCCCTGATCTTGCGGTCGAAGTCAGTAGCGGCGATAATCACCAGACCGCCCGCGGTCACAATGGGCCCGCCATAGTTCTCAGTGCCCGTATTCTTTACGCCTTTTGCCGCCAGTTCCGGATACTCGCCCAGGGGCAGCTTCCACAGATACTTGCCCGCGTTCAGATCGATCGCACTCAGAGTTCCCCACGGCGGAGCGACCGCCGGATAACCCTCCGCATCATCGAACCGCGTATAGCCAGTGATGTTATACGGCATTTCGCTGGCCGCGTCATCGGCAGCCGCTCCGATACTCTGTGCCCCCACGCCGAGAAACCGAAGCAGCGTATCCAGTTCATGATCCTTGATTGAAGGAAAGGCCGGCATGGCCTTTTTGCCCTTCTGGATCAGATCCGTCACCTGCGATGCATTCATCCGCTGGCCGACCCCGAGCAGTGATGGATAGGCCGGTGGCGAACCTTGTCTCGTTGCGCCATGGCATGAAGAGCATCGCGCAGTGTAGACGCCGTGACCGGCAATCACTTCAGGATCGTCGGAGTCCTCATCCGCATCCGTTGACGCCGCAGGCCCCGCATCGCTCGCCGCGCCCGCATCTTTACCCGTGCGCAGATACTCGAACAGCGCATCCAGCCGCGCGCCCTCCAGGTTCGGGAAAGACGACATTCTTCCCCGGCCCTGATGAATGATCTCCGCAACCTGCGGTGCCGTGATGCGATCCAACACGCCGATCAGCGAAGGATACGCCGGCGGAGCGCCGGTTCGCTCAACGCCATGGCAAACGGCACACTGGCTCTGATAGGTTCTCGCTCCAATACCGGCCGAAGGATCGTTCTTCACCAGCGTGGTTGTGAAAGCCACTTGATTCGCGTTGATATAAATCACGCCGGTGTTAGGATCGACCGCCGACCCGCCCCACTCCGCACCGCCGCCCACGCCGGGAAATTCAAGCGTAGGCTGGCCGAGCACGCCCGGAACAAACTGCGTTCCACCGGCGAAAGTGTGCAACTGCCTCAGCGCCGCCGCGTGCGCTTCGGGAGTGCGGTTGGTCAACGTCGATTCGTCCACCACCTGCCGCGTAAACGGCTCGGGCTGCAGCGGCACCGGCTGTGTTGGCGAAGTCGCCTCGCCCGGCACCGCACTTTGCAGAACTTTCCGCTCCTCAATCTGAAACAGCGGTTTTCCATTCACGCGATCGAACAGAAACATCCATCCCTGCTTGGTCGTCTGCGCAACCGCGTCGACGCTTTTCCCATCGCGCTTCACAGTCACCAGAGAAGGAGGCGCCGGAAAATCACGGTCCCAGATATCGTGATGTACACCCTGGAAGTACCACAGCAACCTGCCGGTCTCTGCGTCCAGCGCCAATTCGCAATCGGAAAATAGATCGTCTCCCGCGCGGTCGCCTCCATAAAAATCAAAAACCGCCGACCCCGTCGGCACATAGACGATGCCGCGCTTCTCATCGAGTGCCATCCCCGCCCAGTTGTTCGCCGCGCCCGCCGTCTTCCATGCCTCTTTGGGCCACGTCTCGTAACCGGCCTCACCGGGCCGCGGAATGGTGTGGAACTGCCAGCGCAGCGCGCCCGTGCGCACGTCGAATGCACGGATGTCGCCCGGGGGCGCCGGGTGTGTCTCCGGATCGCGCCCACCCACGATGATCAGGTCTTTGTAGATCACGCCGGGGCTGGTCAGCCCGATCGATTGCATCTTGTAGTCGCCGCGCAGTCCCTTTCGCAGGTCAACGAACCCGCCTTCGCCGAAGCTCTCGATCGGCCTGCCGGTAGCGGGGTCCAGCGCATAGAGCAAATTCCTCATCCCCGCAAAGAGCCGGCTCTCTTTTCCGTCGCTCCAATAAGAAACACCCCGGCTCGCGTCGGGCTCATGGTTACCGGAGTCGAACGTCCAGATCAGCTTGCCTGTAGCCGCGTCCAAGGCAACAACCTTAAGCGACGGCGTGTAGGTGTAGAGCATCCGCCCCACAATCACAGGAGTCGACTCGACGCTGCCCTTCTCTCCGGTGTCGAAAGTCCAGGCCACTCTCAGGTTCTTCACATTTTCGCGATTGATCTGGGCAAGGCTCGAGTAATGATCCTGCGCCGGCTGGCCGCCATACGCCGGCCATCCCTCCCCGGTCTGCTGAACCACAGCGCCTCGCTCTGCCGTAGCGAGCGTTACAGGCGAGGAATCCAGCCAGCCGCAAACCCACGCGGCGATGAGCGCGATGGTGGAAATTCTAACGGCACGAGGCAGCCGGCGTTGAATCTCGAACTTCGAACGGGTCATTGCAGAGTCCCAGGAATGTCAGTCAAAGAAAATCTGTCCCCCAACCGGCCGGCCAACTCTTCGACCCGCTTTGTCCGTGATCAGCGCTCAAGCGCTTTCAAGAATAAGCGCTTGGGCGCTTGACATGTATACTCTACACCATGTCCCGCTGAACTCACCAGCGTGCCTCCGTTCCGGCTGCATAACTGCCGCGGCGAGTCCCTGCTTCCCCAGGAATCGGAATGTCGCTTTCTGCACTCGACGTTATAGTCTGCTGCGTCGCCGTCGTCGCCAGCATCGCGACCGGACTCATTATTGCCATCCGCAAGGGCGTCAGTGAGTCCACTTCCCAGTTCTTTCTCGCCGGCCGTCGGCTTGGCTGGCCTGTGGTCGGCGCTTCACTCTTCGCCACCAACATCGGCGCCGAACACCTCGTGGGTCTCTCTGGCGATTCTTACCGCTACGGCCTCTCCGCCGGCGCCGTCGAACTCACCACGTGCATCTGCCTCGGCATTGCCTGCGCCGTGCTCTTCCCCTACTACATCCGCGCCCGCGTCTATACCATTCCGGAATACCTCGAACTTCGCTACAACCGCACCGCACGCGTCTTCTTCTCCGGGCTTATGCTCATCATCTGCATCATGACCAAGTTGGCGTTTCATCTCTATGCCGGAGCGCTGGTGCTGCACAGCCTGTTGGGTTGGGACGTGATGCCCATGGTGATGCTCATGGGCGCATGTGTCGCCGTCATCACCATCATCGGCGGATTCACTGCGGTCGCCTACACTGACTCGGTTCAGACCGCGATCATGATCGCCGGCTGCAGCCTGATGCTCTTCATCGGCCTCACCAGGGTCGGCGGCTGGCACGCTCTGGTCGCTCATATGCCGCTTGCGATGCATGTTGCCAGGCCCTACGACGACCCCAATTATCCCTTCATCGGAATCCTTCTCAGCGCGCTTTATGCAGGGGTCTTCTATTGGGGCATGGACCAGGTCAACGTCCAGCGTGTGCTCGGCGCCCGCGACCTTCGCGAAGCCCGCAGCGGCGCCATGTTCGCCACCCTGCTCAAGCTCAGCCCTATCTTTATCTTCGCCTTGCCCGGAGTCATCGCCGCAGCTCTTTATCCCGGCCGCGATCCCAAGACCACCTTCATCACCCTGTTGAGCGACCTGCTTCCTACGGGCGTTCGCGGACTTGTGCTGGCTGCGCTGATCTGCGCGCTCATCGGCTCCTCGCTCTCCGTCATGAATTCGATCTCAACGCTTATCGTGCGCGACTTTCTCCTCGGCTTCCGCAAAAACTCACCCGAGAAGACCCAGATCCTGCTGGGCCGCGCGGCCATTCTCATCACCACGCCGCTCGCGGTCGCCGCCGCCTATCTCATCTACACCACGCCCGACGGTCTCTACAAGTATCTGCAGGCGGTCTCGATCTATCTCGTCATGCCCGTCACCCCCGCCATCTTTTTTGGCATCATGAGCAAGCGCATGACCTTCCAGGGTGCTGTTGCCTCGGCGATCACGGGAACACTGATAGCCTCGCATGTTCGTCGCCGACCAGCTCATGAACTCGCACGGCGCGCAAATCTTCCCCTTCCTGCATCACAAGCTCACGCTCAACTACACTTACCGTGGTCTGTGGGGCACCATGATCACCACTGCCGTGCTGTTCGCCGTGTCGCATGTAACGCGGCCGCCAGAACTCGCAAAGGTGAAGGGCCTCACGGTCGACTGGCATTCGCACAGCGCCTCTTTTGAAGGCCTTTCAGACTGGCGGCTGCATTGGCTACTGCTTGCGATTGCTACGATTGCAGTCTACGCATGGCTCTGGTAGCAACGAACCCGTAATTTTCTGTTTCTTTTGAAGTACGAGGATATTCATGAAGAGAAGAAGTTTTCTTGAAAGTCTTGCTGCCATCGTTCCCGCCGTTGCGACATTGCCGCACTACGCGGCAGCGGCTGAGCCGCTCAGAAAGAAAGTCAGGATTACCGACCTCAAAGCCATGGTGATCGGCCGTCCCGGTGGCAATACCTATGTGCGAATCGATACCGACGCGGGCATCAGCGGTTACGGAGAGGCCTACTGGGGTTACGGCGTCAAGGACGTAATGCTTGGTTATTTGAGAGGGGCCGTCATCGGCGCAGACCCGCTCGACATCGAGCCCTTGCTTACCAGTATGACCATGCTCACCGGCGGCGCGGGCGCGACTGGCGGAGTCACCGTGACCGCGATCAGCGGTGTGGAGATCGCTCTCTGGGATCTCGCCGGCAAGCTGCTCGGCCAGCCAGTCGCAAAGCTTCTCGGCGGCCAGTATCGCACCGGAGTGCGTGTCTACCTCACCAGCAGCCCGGTGGACTCGCTCGATCCGGCCTCCTGCCGCGAATGGGCCGCGACGATCAAAGAACATCCCTTCGGCTTTACCGCGGTCAAGACCAACATCGTCCGTCAGGGTTACCCGAAGGAGAATCTCTACGACACTACTTTCGACAACCCTCGCGGCTACAACCGCCAACTGACCAACGAAGACCTCGACAACAATGCGAAGGCCTTCGCCAATGTGCGCGAAGCTCTCGGCCCCGACTTCGGCATAGCCGTTCATACGCACTGGGAGCTCGATTGGAGCGATGCGCTCAATCTCGCTCGTGCCGTCGCCCCCATGCGCCCCATGTGGATCGAAGACCCGCTCGCGCCCGACTTCTGCGATTCATGGGTCAAGCTCACTGAAGAATCGCCCGTGCCCATTCTCACCGGCGAAAACCTCTACACCCGCCGCAGCTTTCTTCCCTTCATCATCCACCAGGGCTGCCACATCGCGCAGATCGACATTCCCAAGGCCGGCGGCCTGCTTGAAGCTAAAAAGATCGCTGACCTCGCCGACCTTTACGACATGCCCGTCACCTCGCACAATGCCTCCAGCGCCCTCGGCGCCGTGGCCTCGGCACACAGCGCCGCCGCCATGCGCGACTTCAAAGGCCACGAACTCAGCGTCGGCAGCTTTGACGTGAAGTCCAACGATCTGCCATGGGGACACATCGAAGGTGACCCCATCAAAGGCTGGTCAAACCTCATCACCCACGACGGCCCACTGGTCAAAGACGGCCGCATCCTCATCCCCGACAAGCCCGGCCTTGGCGTGGAACCCGACCCCGATTATGTACGCGCACACCTGGCGCCTGGCGAAACCTGGTGGGGATGATGCGACGGCAAGCTTCGCAACAACCTATCGTCAATCCGAATCGCGGTGAGACACTTAAGCGGAAAGTTGTCCGCGACGCTGGAACTGGTTGCATAATTCGCGTTTTGAAAGGGCACGAATTTATCCGTGCCGTGGAAGTCCTAGGAATCGCGGGCTTTAGCCCCTGAGGAATGCATTTGATGAGACTGAGCGGCATTTATGCAACCAGCTCTAGGTCCGCGGCGACATGCCCGCGAAATTCAAAACAATGACTCGAATCCCGTCGACAAGTGCCGACCGCCACCTGCCCGTTCGCTATCTGCTCGTGCTGTGGCTTCTCGTAATCAGCGCGGTGGCTTATCTCGATCGCACCAACATCGCCATCGCGGGCGTCCAAATCGGCAGGGAGTTCGGCATCGACAACGCACGACTGGGTTGGGTGTTCAGCGCCTTCCTCGTCGGCTATGCCTCGTTCCAAATTCCCGGTGGCATGCTCGCCCGCCGCTTCGGTCCGCGCCGTGTACTTGCTCTCAGCGTCGTCTGGTGGGGAGTCTTCACCGCGCTCACAGCGCTTGCGGCGCCTGACGTCCCCTTCGCGTTAGTGCTCCTGATCCTCATCCGATTTACGCTCGGAGCCGGCGAAGCCGTCATGTACCCGGCAGCCAGTCAGTTCGTTGAGCGCTGGTTCCCCTGTGCGGAGCGCGGCAAGGCAAACGGAATCATCTTCGGCGGCGTGGGGCTCGGCTCGGGACTCACCCCTCCGCTGCTCACTGCCGTGATTCTTCGCTACGGATGGCGAAATTCGTTTTGGCTTTGCGCAGCCATCGGCGTCGTCGCCGGCGTCGTCTGGTATCTCGCCGCACGCGACACTCCAGAGCAGCACGGCCTGGTCAGTACGCAGGAACTCGACCACATCGCCGCCGGCCGCGACAGTTGCCAGGAAAGTGATTCGGTTCCCGCCACTCGATCGAACTCTCGCCCCGAAGCCGGAATCTTCCTGCGCAAGGAAATCATCGCCCTCACCCTGAGCTACTTTACCTACGGCTATGTTGCCTGGATCTTCTTCAGCTGGTTCTATATCTACCTGGCTCAGGTTCGCGGGTTAAATCTGAAAACCAGCGCCGTCTACTCCATGCTTCCCTTCATCGCCATGACGCTCGGTTCCCTCATTGGCGGCGCAATCAGCGACTGGCTCACCCGCGTCGCGGGAACTCGCGTCGGCCGCTGCTTTCTTCCTGCATGTGCGCTTGCCTCCACCGCCGTGCTTCTCCTTGTAGGATCGCGAGCGCAGAGTGCGCAGACTGCCAGCTTCGTCCTCGCCTGCGGCGCTGGCGCACTGTATCTTTCGCAAAGCTGCTACTGGTCAGTGGCCACCGACATTGCCGGCAAACACGCGGGAATGGTAGGCGGCATCATGAATATGGGCGGCCAGATAGGCGGCGCGGTCACCGCATCCCTCACGCCATTGATCGCGATCCATTTCGGCTGGGGCGTTTCCTTCTTTACTGCCGCCACGCTTGCGGCTCTGGGGGCGTTAGCATGGTTTGCCGTCGACCCTGACGCAAGGCTCGTTGCGGCTGAATCTTCACAGGCCGCTCAGCCCGCGGTTTAGAATGCACCAAAGTCATTCACCCCATGATTGCAGCGTGTTTCAAAAATAGGTTTTGAAAGGGCACCGCTTTAGCCGCCGAGGGATGGTCTCTTTTCGCTCTCGCCGCCATTTTTGAAACACGCCCTAATATCCTGAGTCTGAAATACGCAACACAAAACTGGTTGTCATTCTGAGCGAACGGGGCCCCGAACGTCCTTCAGTTCGGGGGTGGTGAGTCGAAGAATCTGCGGTTGTTCTTCGATGAACTTCAGACTCACCTCACTAGAAGCTGTCTCATAAATGGCTTTGTAAAAGGGCACGACTTTAGTCGTGCCGCAAACGTCTCGTAAATCGCTGGGCTTTAGCCCCTGAGGGACGTCTTTTGCAGTGTTAGACCATTTATGAGACAGCTTCTAATATCCTCTGCGCTTACGTCGCCAATTCCACAATATTCAACCTCTGGTCCGCAGCTACGTCGACAAGCTTCCTGATCTTCCCTGAGGGCCAGCGAATCTCCACCGCGGCCCGAACCGCTTCGCCCAGCCCGAAGTGAACCGTAAGATCGCTTGACGAGGCATACCCCACACTCGATGAGACCGTGCGCACCTGTTCGCGCCCGCCCGCATGGCAACGAACCTCGGCGCCAATCGCAGAACGGTTGCTTTGCCCGCCGGTCAATCGCATCTGTAACCAGTGTTGTGGTGGTGTCCGATTCCACCACAGCTCCATCGGAGCATTCAGCGCCGTCACCGCAACATCCAGCCGTCCATCGCGATCGAAGTCCGCAAACACCGCGCCGCGGTGCAGCCCCACCCGCGCAAATTCCGCACCTGCCTCCGCCGACACATCCTCGAACTTCCCTTCGTTGTTCCTGAAGATCCGGTTCGGCTGAGTGTCCTGCACGTCCAGTCCCCCACCCGCAACAAACAGGTCCACCCAGCCGTCGTTATCCAGGTCAACCAGCCCGCATCCCCACCCACTCCACAATCGGCTGAGCTTCACCAGCCCTGTCTGCACGCTGCCATCTTCGAATTCACCCTTGCCGCGGTTGAGAAAAACGTCATACGTCTCGTTCTTCAACCCGGTCATCACAATGTCGAAACGGCCGTCGCCATCGATATCTCCAAAATCCGCTCCCATCCCCGAGATATTTCGCCCATCACCGTTGAACGCCACACCCGCGTCGAGGCCCGTCTCCTCGAACCCCTTACCGCGATTCCGCAGCAGCAGATTCCGAGCATTGTCGTTGGCTACAAAAATCCCCGGCTGTCCATCGCCGGCAAAATCGGCCATCGCAACGCCCATCCCCTTGCCCAGAACATCCGGTAATCCGGTCTTCCGCGTAATCTCGGTAAACGTGCCGTCGCCGTTGTTGTGATAAAGCTGCATCGGCTCCGCGCGGTACTTGTCGGGATGGCAATACGCGCGCTCCTGCGCCTCCAGCCCACCGCAGATTGGGTCGATGCCCGGTTCCCAGTCGCAATAATTCGAGACAAATAGATCAAGGCGTCCGTCGTTGTCACAGTCGATCCAACACGCGGCGACCGACCACGCCGGCTTGCCCAATGATCCCGGCCCAGCGAGTCCCGCTGCTCGCGTCACGTCGCGGAATGTGCCGTCTCCGTTGTTTCGGTAAAGATGGTTACCGTGCACGCCGGTCACGAACAAGTCTTCATGGCCGTCGTTGTTATAGTCGCCCACGGCCACGCCCATCGAGTAGCCTTCACCCTGCAGCCCAGCCTTCGCCGTCACATCGGAGAAAGTGCCATCGCGATTGTTCCTGTAGAGCCGGTTCCGGTACTCCGGCCCGCTCTTCACCAGGTCCGGCAGTCGCGCCCCGTTGGTGCAGAAAAGGTCCGGCCATCCATCGCCGTCGAAATCGATCACCCCAAGCCCGCCGGGAAGAGTCTCCACTTGGTACTTGCGCCCCATCGCCCCATTGCGCAACACAAAGTCCAGTCCAGCCGCACGCGCACCTTCCACGAATCGAATCGGCCCCGTCACTGCCGGAATCGCCGCGTGTGCGGCTTGCGCCATCATGCGACGCCAACCACCCGCGAGCACCACCGCACCCAGTGCACCTGCGCCGCGCAGCACACTCCGGCGCTCAATCAGCATCCCTCCTCCAGCGCATTTCGCTTCAATCCGAATAAGCCGATCACTGCCTGAGTCACTGTCATCCGCGCCCAAGCGCGAGTTGCATTTGTGATATCGTCATCGAGCCACCATAGAACCTCTGCGCGTGCCTCCGCAACCGGCGGCCTTCGCGTCGTGTGCAGACAAAGCTCCCGCCCCGAACAAGTGATCATGAGAGAATCATCCAATTGCGATGCGGACAGGCATCTTTCCGCAGAACAAAAGTTAGCTCCCGAGGCGCATGAGAGGGCAAGATGCAACCTGAAATTCAATGTGTCGTTCCCGCGGGAGACATCTGCGGCGAAGGCGCAGTGTGGGATAGTGAGCAGGCCGTGCTCTACTGGGCCGATATCAACCGCTTCATCGTGCACCGCTACCGGCTGGCCGGCAATGCGACCGAGTCCTGGCTCTTCGATGAGCCCGTCGTCTCCGTAAATCTCACCACGCGTCCCGGCCAGTTGCTGCTGGTTCTCGCCACGCGCATTGCCTTTTGGTCGCCAGCCACGCATCCGGAACTCGCGGTCGTCTATACTCTGCCGACCGCGCCCTCCATGCGCTTCAACGACGCTAAGGTCGATCCCCGCGGATCGCTCTGGGTGGGCACGATGCGCAACAACGTCGGCCCAGACGGGGAGAACCTCGACGTCGCATTCACCGACGGCGTCCTCTATCGAATCGATCCCGATGGTTCAGCCTCCGAGTGGATGCATAGCATTGGTATTTCGAACACGCTCGCCTGGAGTCCCGACCATTCCACCTTCTACTTTGGCGACACCATCGCAAACGCTATCTACTCATTCGAATTTGATCAGCAGACTGGAGCAATCTCGGCGCGAAAGCCATTCCTCACCGGCTACGAAAAGGGCCTGCCCGACGGCTCGGCCATGGACGCCGACGGCTTTCTCTGGATCACGCGCCCATATGCCGGCTGCCTCATCCGCGTTCGCCCCGACGGAAGCATCGACCGTATCGTGTCTCTGCCCGTCTCCAAGCCCACCACCTGCGCCTTCGGCGGTCCCGATCTGCACACGCTTTTCATTACCAGCGCCAGATCGAACGAACGGCTTTCCGGCAGCCTGCTCGCAATCAGCACAGATGTTCCGGGGCTTCCCATTGCCCGATTTCGCTGTACCGCTCTATAGCAACAAACCAGGAGATCAACAAGTCTCAATCGATGAACCGGCTCAATCCAACGGCGCGACACCTGTCGCCGCACCTTCCGCTCCAAAACAGTGAATAGAGCCGAAAGCCCCCGCAAAATGTCCTCCGTAGAGTGCAGCCTCAGGAACCGTTGGGCGCGTGCCGTGATGGCTGCAGGTTGCAACAGGGATAACGCGAGGTGAATTAGCCGCCAACCACCGCCCGTATATCTTTAGTCTCCAGGATCCGTTTTGCATACCCCTGTTTCGCCACATTCAGCATCGCCTGCCCAATCTCCCGCGTCGACAGGATCTGGCTCGGAAACACTCGTCTCAGCATCGGAAGCACCGGCTTGATCACCTTGTAGAACTTCCGGTACATGGGTGTCTTCGATTGAATGCCGTCGAGAGGTTCGATGAATCCCGGACGAAACATGTAGGCCTTGAGAGGCAGACTCAGCAATGAATTTTCAGCGCGCCCTTTCACCCGGGCCCACATGCTCCAGCCTTTCTCCGAACTGTCTGTACCCGATCCGGAGACGTAGATAAAGGTCATTCCCGGGTTCACCCGGCTCAGCGCCTCTGCCGCAGCCAACGGGAACCCATAGGCCACGCGTTCATAGTCCGCTTCGCTCATGCCGCTCGACGCGACACCCAGGCAAAAGAAGCATGCATCGAAGCCCTGCAGGCTGGCTTCCATGCCGGAGTAGTCCAGCAAGTCCCGATGCACGATTTCGCGCAGTTTCGGGTCACGAATGCCCGTCGCAGTGCGGCCCACGGTCATCACCAGTTCCACGTCCGGGTCTCGGAGGCATTCGAGCAACACCCCTTGCCCTACCATCCCGGTCGCGCCAAAAATCAGTACCTTCATTACCCCGCCCTGTCACGGAATTCTTTCAACTCAAAAGTGGTTCCGATCCCGCGTCATGCCAAGTTTACCCGCAGTGGATTGGCCTGGGAAAAGAGAGCCCTGTGCGGCACGGAAGTGGGAGCCGATGAACTCACTGATTTATCCTTCATTCGATGCGGTTGACCCTGTCCGTCGCGATGATCGCCATGAACGAAGAGGCGAATCTGCCGCGCACGCTCGAGAGTGTGCGCTGGGCCGACGAGATCATCATCGTCGATTCGGGTTCAAAGGACCGCACCATCGAGATTGCTCAGTCGTTCGGAGCAAAAACCAGTTATCACGCATTTGGCGGCCACGGTGAGCAGAAAAATGTTGCCCTCGGCCTTTGCACCTCCGATTGGACTCTGTTGCTGGACGCAGACGAGGTGCTCACGCCGGAGCTCCAATCCGAAATCCAGCGGTTGCTTCGTGATGAGCCCAAATTCGGCGCCTACTGGATTCCGCGTCTCAACTTCTACTTCGGTCGCTGGATTCGCCATGGCGGTTTCTATCCGGATTACAAGCTTCGCCTCTTCCGCCGCGGCTCTGCTCCGCTCAGCGAGGGCGTTGGGCCGCATTCCACCCCGCAATTCGCCGGTGCCAAAGGCAAGTTGAAGCACGACATGCTCCACTACGCTTACCCCACTCTGGCCATCTACCTGGAACATATGAACCGCTACAGCAGTGAGATCGCCCAGCTGCTGCACCAGCGCGGCCGCAACAGTAAGTCCCTTCCCGCGTTTATTTGGAACGCGGTGCTGAACCCGGCAGCAACCTTTGTTTATAACTACGGCATTCGCCTTGGATTTCTCGACGGCCGTGAGGGATTACTCCTTCACCTCAATCATTCCGTCTATATCCACTGGAAGTTTGTCAAAGCGTGGTGGCTCGCACGGGGCAAAGAGTAGGTTGCCGCCGATTCGCGCGGCGAGAGTCTCTCAGTGAATCGCCGCAGGATTTGACAGAGGATTCAAACCGGGCCGTGCACATGTGTGCGTTTTCGATTCAGGTGCTAACAGAACTCCGTGCCCCATCCATTGGGCGCTTTTTGCACAATGGGTGGGAGGCCGCCGAAATCTTTCTCAACCGTAGGCACTCGAGCCGAAAACGCTTTAGATTTTTACCCATTGGCAAGCGGGTGTTCGAATGGCGTCTCTCTTTGTTCTCGTCCTGATCGCTCTCCTCCTCGCCGCTGCCGCGCTTCACCTGATGCGGAGTCGGAATTTGGCCGCGTGGCTGCTCGTAGTTTTTCCCGCGACCCTTTGCGCAGGCATTATGCGGGACCTCTCCAAAGGAGCCGCAAACCTCGGCCAAGGCGCATTTGAGGACGACCAGAAGCAATTGGTGTATTGTTTCTTTTTCCTGGCCGTCAGCCTGACCGCGGCCTTGTGCCCGAAGTGGCCATGGCTGTTCCGAATTGCCTGGCTACTCGATGCATCCGTCTGCGGAATCCTCGTGTACCTGGCTTATTTCTGGAAGGTATTCAATTGAGGCTTCGAGCGGCAAAGTGCTGGCAGGACGGAATCTAAGTGTTGCCCAGCACTTGTTTGGCGATGGTGGCGAGTTGCATGTTCGATGTGCCTTCGTAAATCTTGCCCACCTTTGCGTCGCGATAATACTTCTCGGCCGGGTAGTCGCGGACAAAGCCATTGCCGCCAAATATCTCCACGCACTGGCTGGCGACGCTCTCCGCAACCTGGGAGGAGAATAGCTTGGCCATGGCGGCTTCGCGCAGGTAGGGCCGGCGCGCATCTTTGAGACGGGCGGCGTTGTAAACCATCAGTCGTGTCGCCTCGATCTCCGTGGCCATGCGGGCCAATGCGAACTGCACAGCCTGAAATTCAGCAATCGGCTTGCCGAACTGGCGGCGCTCTTTGGCGTAGCGCACCGCGTGACCCCATGCGCCTTCGGCCAAACCCAGCATCTGCGCGCCAATGCCGATGCGGCCCTCGTTGAGCGTTTCGATGGCGATCTTGTAGCCTTTGCCCGGCTGCCCGAGAACTCTGTCTTCTGGAACCAGGCAATCATCGAAGATCAGCTCGCAGGTGCTGCTGGCGCGGATGCCCAGCTTGTCTTCTTTGCGGCCGATGGTGAAGCCCGGGGCATGGTGTTCTACCAGAAAAGCGGTGATGCCGCGGTAGCCGGCGGCAGGATCGACGGTGGCGAAGACCAGAAACAGCCCGGCCTCGCGGCTATTCGAAATCCACAACTTACGGCCATTGAGCCGGTAACCTGCCTCCACCTTTTGGGCGCGGGTTTGCAGGGCAAAGGCGTCGGAGCCGGAGCCGGCTTCACTCAGTGCGTAGGCGCCGACCGTGTCGGCAGCCAGGCGCGGCAGCCAGTGCGCTTGTTGGATCTCGGCGCCCCATTTCCTTAATGCATTGATAACAAGAGTGTTGTGGACGTCGATCAGGACGGCGACGGCAGGGTCCACGGTGGAGATGGCTTCGATGGCGAGGACAGCGTCGAAGAAGCTTCCGCCGGAGCCTCCCCGCTCCTCCGGGATCTCGATGCCCATCAGGCCCATGGCGAAAAGCTGTTCCACCAAACCAGGCGCGAATTGCTGTTCGCCGTCCATCTGGCGGACCAGCGGGGCGATGGACTCCTCGGCAAACTGGCGAACAGTGGAATAGAAAAGTCTCTCTTCTTCAGAGAGTTGGGTGAGAGCGGAAGGGGTGTGGCTGGCTGCGGACAAGGGAATCCTGCCTCCGGATTCGGAGTGTATCAAAGACGGCGTTGGGGGCGACGGCGGGGAGTTAGATCGAGTCAGGCTTTCACAGTTTCACCTGTATGAAAACGACGAGGGCAGACGCTTTGAATGGTGTCTGCCCTCATCTGACATTTGAACCCTGGACTACTGGATGACCAGGGTAAAGGTTGTGGTTGCGGTGTTGGTCGCCGAGGCCGAATCCTGTCCGGTGAACGTGATCGTGTAGGTGCCTTTGGCGGGATTGGAGGGTGCGCTAGGTCCGCTGCTGCCGCCACCGCCGCAAGCTGAGACCGCAAATCCGACGGCCAGCAATGCGACAAGTCCGACCGTGGTGCGGAATTTCCGCGACTTGCGGCCCAGGAACCCGGCAAGGAGCAATCCGGCAAACGCCACTCCGAGGGGTGCCTGATTAGGACGGGCGGGTGGGGAGTTCTTTGCGACGTGGTGTATGACGGGCTTGCTGCCAAGGATCACCGCCGCGGCCACACAATCAGATGCATTTGTATCGATTGTTATCTGCGCAGTGGCGGGCGAAGCACTGCTCACTGTCACCGAACCGTCGGTATTGGTCCCAGTGCCGGCGAAGACGCAAAGGTTGACGAGTGAGTTGTTATTGGAGGTGGTGTAGTTAAAGTCGACCGTTCCAGTGTATCCCCCCGCTGGCGTAACGGTAAGCATTTCAGTACCCGAGCTCCCTTGACTCACAGTGAGTGTGGTGGGGCTCGCGGTGAGCTTGAAGGTGCCAGGCGTTGTGGACCCCGGGACAGTAACGGTAACAGCGCCAGTCGATGCGGCGTGTGTGGAGTCACCCGAATACTGGGCTACCACCGTGTGGGGACCCGCCGTGGTAAACGCCAACATATCGGCGTAAATACCGTTCGTGCCCAGGGGGAAACTGGTTGCCGTTCCTCCATCCACGGTTACGGCAACCGTGCCGGTGGGTATGGTGGCGCCGGTCGAAGAGGCGACCGTGATGGTGAAGGTATCGTTGGCGTTGAGTGCCGGAGTGGCGCTGGAGGCTGCCACAGTCGTCGAGGTAGCGATCGGGCTTGTGGTGCTGGCGGTCCATGCGGTCGCAAGTGCGTTGAGATCGACGGAGCCAAGCCCTGTCACAAGGTCATACCCTGTGCCAGCGGAGTAGTTGGTGGTGCTGCCGCTGCTTGTGCTGCAATACGTTGTTCCGGCCAGGCACTCATTGTTACCGCTGGTGACGTCATGGAAGGCTGCCACATAGGTGGTGGCATTTGAAGCCAGGGAATAGAGTTTGGGGTTGATAAGGCCTTGCCCGGTGGTATAACCCGAACTCTGATTGAGGATGGCCATCATGCCGGCAAAAACGGGTGCTGCGAAGCTGGTGCCGCCTGCAATGGTTAGATCTTGCGTCGAGCTGTCGCGGAATCCGCTGTTGCAGCTGGCTGCCTGAGCCGGGCTGCCGGGACCTCCCGGCGACCAGTCACTTTGGTCGCTGGTGCAATAGAGATAACCGGGGAAGCTCGGCGAGGCGTAGAAGGAAACATCCGGCACGTCGCGTTTGCCGTCGGAAGGTATGCCGGGCACGCCTGCCTGCCACGTCGGTTTGGTGAAGAGGGCACTTGGGCCGCCGCCCGAGGCGCTGAGACCGCTTCCGCCGACACTAATAAGATAGGCCTCATCGTTCCATGAGATTTCAGGGATGTAGGTTTTCAGCGAGGTCAGGATATCGGTGCTGCTCTGAGCATCCCAGTAGGTCGAGTTCGTGTCCACGTCATCGGCCGCAGTGACTTCGGTGCCGCCAACACCGGTCACATAGGCGCTGCTGGCGGGATAGCCGACGGCCAGAGCTTCCTGAATGGCAAGAGACGGATCCCCGGTTTGAGGGGGATTCTCAACAAAGCAGGATGTCGATCCCTCGTCGCCGGAGGCGGAGAGAATGGTCTGTCCTTGTGCCGTGCCCTGCGACAGGGTGGCCTCAAGCGCAGATTCATCAGTAGGCGTCAGCTCCGTCTCGCATGCACTGTAGCTGATGCTGATGATGTTCCCAATCTTTTGGTCAACGGCGTATTGAATGGAGTTGAAGACACTCTGGCTCGTATCGCTGCCAACGTAGACCAAGAATATACTTGCGCCGGGCGCCATCGCGCTCGACCACTCCAGATCAATATCGGACTCGCCTTCGTCTCCGGCCGAGAATGTTGTGCCGCTTCCGGAGTTGGGAACAAGCACCAGCGTTGGAGCCTTGTTGGGAAGGCCGGCCGCGCTCTGGAAATTCGCAATGTCGCTTACATTGATCGTAAGACTGCCCGACGATGGCAATTGCCTGACCTGTACCGTTGTTTCCGGCGGTGAGAAGCGTATTCACGTCGTAAGCAACCTTGACGTCTCCTGGAGCCAGGAACGTACTTCCTGAAACACTCGACGTGAACGCGCCCCGCGCGCGCGAATTGAAAGGAATGTATTGCGGCTTGGGGCGGAAGTCGCTGAGGTTCATGACGGCCGCAACCGTGGGCGCGATCGCCGTGGGCACAGACAGCTGGGTGGACGGAGCGAAGTGCTTCTCGCCCTCAACATTGTAGTAGTGCATCTGCGTCTGGAAGGCCATTTCAGCCTGGCCGGCGGTACCGGAGAACCGGATAAAGTTGTGGCTGCGGGCCACCGAGTCGACCGAAAATCCCTGCTGCTGAAGCCACAGCGAAACGCTGTCGATGTCGGTCGAGCTCATCCCGAAACGGGTCGCAAACTGGTCGGGCGTGAGCCACTGGTGAAAGAGGGGCGAAGCGGGGCTCTGCTGGGCGGCGAGCAGAGCCTGGAGGTCAGCCTCCTGCGCCGCGGAGCGGTTGAAGACGATGGTCATGCCTTCGAGGCGGGTATCGGAGGGCATTCTGCCCGCATCGAACCGCGTTTGCGCCAGCGGATGCAGGGAGCCTTTCAACGTGGACATATAGGAACTGGAGACCTCGGACTGGATGCGCGCGACGGGCGTCTGCGCGCCAAGAGCGGTTCCGGCCATAATGCAAGCGGCGATCCATCCGCAAATCCGAAGCTGGGTTGGCCTTGAGAGTGCAAGCATCGTCATATCCATCCTTGTGGGTTAATGCGCTGAGGCGTCCGAACTGGCTACTGCGGACACACGATGTCCGCCTAAGTTAGGGGAGCGATGAAACAGCCGTTCGCCCCAACCTGGGCGACAGGGGGATGAGGGAGGTGATTGGATGGGCGCCTTCCTTTACTTGATCCTAATACGTTTCCGGAGGCGACCTTCCGCATATACAACTGCGTGCGTCTCCACGATTAGACTCCAGTTTGAATTCAAAGTTGTGGGTAGCATATCCCCTTTTTGGGGTAGGTGGCGCGGCGCAGCGCCCCGCTGTGTGTCACCCGCACAAGATTTGAAGTAGGAAATGGTAGCAGCTCAGCTTGGGGATGGCTCGGGGCGCACCAGTTCCAGGGCCGCCTGAACATGGCTGGGCGGAACGAATCCTGCGGCACGCCAGGCAATGGTGAGTTTCTCGCGCTCAAGCAGTCTGCGGATCCGGCCGCGCGCATGCTCGGCCCAGGGACCGCTCTTGTCCAGCCGGGCATAGACCTCCCAGTGGCGCAGCGCGGGGCGGAACTGGCCCTTGCGCTCGTAAGCGAGGGCGAGATTGTAATGCGCATCGGCGTAGCGCGGCGCCAGGGCCACGGCCTGAAGGTAGGCGGCAATGGACTCCTCGGGCCGTTCCAGTTCGTCCAACACGTTTCCCAGGTCAAAAAAGGCCAGCACGTAGGTGGCGTCGGTCTCGGTGGCGCGCCGATAGAGCTCTTCAGCGCGAGCATATTGGCGAAGATGAAAGTGGATGGTTCCCAGGTTGATGTAGGCGGGCGCGTAGGATGGATCCAGCGCCAATATTCTCTCGTAGAGGGCGATAGCCTCGATTTTCTCGGCAGATTCTTCAGCCTGGACCGCGGCCAGGAAGAGGTCCTGGATCCCTTGCTGGCTTCCGGGCACGGATCTGCGCAGCGGCGATGGCTGCGAGCCTGCCGGTTGGCGGTCGAGCCGATCGACGCGCTCGAAATCGAAGAGGAACTGGCGGCGGATGGGGTCGACCATCGATCCATCGCAACGGAATGCAAGCCGGGTGCCGGTGCGGACCAGGCTTGCCTCGATAAGAGGATTGGCCATGCCGGCTACGGCCTTCATCGCCACAACCGAGTGGCGGATGGCAGCGGCGGACACGTCGTCGTCGCGCAGCACACGCAGGGTTCTCAACTGACCGAGATCCTGAAAGGTATAGGCTTGCTGTGAAGGAATGAGGCCGGCCCGCTCCCAACCCTGAAGTTGGTGGGCACTGATTTGCAATATCCGCAAGACATCCGGGCGGCTATAGCTGGTCACTCTTCAATGCTCCCGTTGGTGAGTCCGGCTCGGCTTCGTGATTCGAACTGGGCATCTTGGATTCGAATTCCCGATTCCGGTCCTGGACGTGGCTCCTGGAACAGCGACGGAGGATCCGCTCTTGCTGCGATTATGCCAAGAATAAGCGTGGATAAGCAGGGACGAATCACTGCAAGATGAAAAAGTGAGTGGATAACTGGTGCATGATTTGGTTCATTCGGGCATTGACGCGAATTTCGCCCGAAATCCGGACGGAAATTCCGGGCCGGTTACGTTAGAGAACTTGAAGAATAAAGAGCGCACCGAGGCGGTACGGTATCCGCGGGGCCCGAAGGAAGCCCCCGACGACCGCGGTTCATACCCCAATTGGGGCGAATATGACCCGAAATGGGTGGTGCATTCCGGCTCGCCTCCATGTTATTTTTGAACGTCTTAGCTCTTTGTCATGTAGTCTGGCTTCTCTTCCGTGTTCCTAAGGAATGGGCCCTTTGGTAGAAGCAACCTTTCGCATCGCATTGGCGGAGCGACCGCAGGTTCTGTCGGTCAGCGAAGGTGTGAAGGGACTTCTGGGCTATGCACAAGAGGATTTTCTTTCCGGCAGAGTTTCCCTTGCAGAGCTTGTTCACGCTCACGACGCGAAGTTTTTCGCGAGGCTCTTTTGCCCACAGTGCCCGACCGATTGTGAAACATTCAACATCCGCTTCAGGCAGGCCAATGGACGGATTCGCTGCGTTCGCGGAAACTGCAGCCTCGCGATTGCAGCGAATGGCAACTCGATTCTGAATCTGACACTGCAGGACGCGAAGGGACTGCGATCGAAAAGGACCGATTTGAATTCGTCGGTAACCCTCAGGTCTGTTCTCGAAAGCGTGGACGAATGCGTCTACTTCAAAGACAGAAACCATGTCATCACCAGTGCCAATCGGAATTATTGCCAGAGGCTTTCCAATGCCGAGGGGCTTCCCCGGGATTTGGTCGGGCTGACCGATTACGACTTGTTCCCTGATGAATTCGCCGACCGCTCGTATGGGCTTGAACAGGAGATCTTCGCCGGTTCCGCTTGCGCGCACGAGGTGCAGGAGTCAATTGGCAAAGACGGCGAGAGAACCTGGATCGACACGCGCAAGTTTCCTGTCAAAGATCATGACGGAGAGATCGTCGGCATCTTCGGCATCTGTACCGACATTACTGAAGGCGTGCTGGTGGAACGTGCGCGGACCGAGAGCGAGGAATCGCTTCGAGAGGCGCAGAGGATCGCGGGGCTCGGCACCTATGTTTTAGAATTCGCGACCGGGACATGGACCAGTTCGGACGTGCTCGACGAGATCTTTGGAATCGGGGAGGACTTTGAACGGACGGTGGAAGGCTGGAGGGCTCTCATCCATCCGGATGACCGTGCGGAGATGAAGGCGCACCTGGAGAATGAGGTCCTTGGCCGGGGTATACCGTTCAGCAAGGAATACCGCATCGTTCGCAGATCGGATGGCGCGGTGCGTTGGATGCTGGGCATCGGCAAGTTGGAGATCGACCCGCACGGGAAACCGCGCTTGTTACGCGGCACGATTCAGGACATTACTGAGCGGAAACTGGTGGAGACGGCGCTCCGCGCAAGCGAAGCGTCTCTCAGGGAATCACAGCAGATCGCCGGCCTGGGCAGCTTTACCCTGAATCTCTCGACACTCATATGGACCGCATCGGATGTGCTGTATGAACTGCTTGGAATTGACAAGAGCTACGAACACACCGTGGACCGATGGACAGATCTGATTCACTGCGACGATCTGCCCGGGCTCGCGGCCGAGTTCGAGGTGACGAGAGCAGAAAAAGGCAGGCTCTTCGATAAGGAATGCCGCTTCATCCGTCAGACAGACCGTACCGTCCGCTGGGCGCATGTTCTTGGCAGATTGGAGCTCGAGTCGCCGGGAAAACCGCGGACGATGCGCGGCACGCTCCAGGATATTACTGATCGCAAAATGGCCGAGGCGGCGTTGCAGGAGAGCAGCGGGCTTCTGCAACTCTTCATTCAGGACGCACCGACGGGCCTCGCCATGTTTGACCGGGAGATGCGGTATATTTCCGCGAGCCGGCGCTGGATTGAAGACTACGGGTTAAAAGAGTGGGAAATCGTCGGCCGCTGCCACTACGATATCTTTCCCAAGATCCCGGAGCGATGGAGAGCAGAGCATCGCCGTGCGCTTGACGGAGAAACCGTGATTTCCGGCGAGGACTCTTTCGAGAGCGCAGACGGAAACAAGCACTGGGCTCGCAGAATGTTGCGGCCATGGCTGACCGGAAACGGCGCAATTGGCGGCATCGTCATCCTGGCTGAACATACGACACAGAGGAAGCAAGCTGAAGAACGGCTTCACCTGGCGGCCAGCGTGTTTACGCATGCCTCTGAAGGCATTACGATCACGGACGCAGACGGCAATATTCTCGATGTAAACGATGCATTCACGCGGATCACCGGATACAGCCGCGAAGAGGTCCTGGGGAAAACCCCACGCATTCTGAATTCGGGCCGGCAGAGCCGGGAGTTCTACACCGATATGTGGAACCAGCTCCTCGCCAAGGGTCACTGGTCAGGCGAGATTTGGAATCGGGCAAAAGACGGTCATGTGTTCGCCGAAATGCTCACCATCAGCGCCGTTCCCGATGCCACCGGCAAGACCCAGCAATATGTGGCAATGTTCTCTGACATCACGTCAATCAAGGAGCAGGAGCGGCAACTCGAGCACATTGCGCATTACGATCTTCTGACCGGCCTCCCCAATCGGGTTCTGCTCGTTGACCGCCTGAACCAGGCAGTGGCGCAAGCGCACCGCCGTGGCGGGCCGGTAGCGATTGTGTGCCTCGATCTGGACAACTTCAAGCCGCTGAATGACCGCCATGGTCACAACACCGGCGACGAGTTGCTGACTGCCGTGACCACCCGAATGAGCCTGACGCTGCGCGAGGGAGACACGCTTGGGCGCCTGGGCGGCGACGAGTTTGTCGCTGTCATGGACATCGGAAGCATCGAGGAAAGCGCTCCTTTAATCGAAGCTCTTCTGGATGCCGTTGCAGAACCCATCGTGGTGGGAGAGTTGGAACTCCGGGTGTCAGCCAGTGCCGGAGTTGCTTTCTTTCCGCAGACCGAGGATGTGGATGCAGACCAACTGCTGCGCCAGGCCGATCAGGCGATGTACCGGGCAAAGTTAGAGGGCAAAAATCGGTATCACATCTTCGATCCCCATGAGGACCGTAGCGTCCGCGGCCATCACGAGGATATTGAGCGCATCCGCCATGCTCTCGAAGCCCAGGAATTTGTGCTCTATTACCAGCCCAAGGTGAACATGTCGACAGGAGAAGTTCTGGGCGTGGAGGGCCTGATTCGCTGGATGCATCCTGAAGCCGGCCTGCTGCCCCCGGTACAGTTTCTTCCCGTGATCGAGGGCCATCCAATCGCGGTCGAACTGGGCGAATGGGTCATCGATAGCGCACTTGCCGAGATGGAGCGATGGAGAGCGGAGGGCCTTGAGATCCCGGTCAGCGTGAATATCGCTGCGCAGCAGTTGCAAAAGGTCGGGTTCGTCGAGCGACTGAGCGCTTTGCTCGCCGCGCATCCAAGCATTCCGCCATCGAGACTCGAGCTGGAGGTGCTGGAAAGCAGCGCACTCGAAGATGTGGCACTGGTTTCGCAGGTGATTCGCGACTGCAAGAAGCTGGGCGTGTCCTTTGCTCTTGATGATTTTGGCACCGGCTACTCTTCGCTCTCCTATCTCAAGCGGCTCCCCGTAGACGTGCTCAAGATTGACCAGAGTTTCGTGCACGATATGCTCGATGACCCGGAGGACCTCACCATTCTTGAAGGTGTCCTCGGATTGGCCACTGCATTTCGCCGCCGGGCCATCGCCGAAGGAGTCGAAACGGTGGAGCACGGGGAGATGTTGCTGAGGCTTGGCTGCCAGCTTGCCCAGGGCTACGTGATCGCGCGTCCCATGCCGGCGCGCAATCTGCCCGCATGGGCCGCGGCCTGGAGTTCGTTTCCGCAGTGGACCAATGTCGCCGCGGTTGAGCCAGTCGATTGGCCGCTGCTTTACGCCAGCGTCGAGCATCGTGCCTGGTTCGTCGCCATCGAAGACTATCTCACCGGCCATCGCCACACACCGCCGGTTCTGGATCACCGGCAGTGCCGGTTTGGCGGTTGGCTCTTCGCCCAGGCGGCGCTGGGACTCGGCGGCCGCCCCGGCTTCAAAGACATCGACGTGCTGCACCATCAGGTGCACGCGCTCGCGGCCGAGATACTGGCGCTCAAAGCCGACGGCCATGGCCCCGCTGCCTTGGTGGCGCTGGGCGAGCTCCATGGCATGCGCGACACGCTGCTGGAGAGACTGAACAGACTTGTGCAGTCGCTGTAAGTAGGTTTCAGAATGCGCCGCAAGAGCGCGCCGGGATCGATGAAAAGTGATCAAACAGGGAGGAATGGAGCCAGGGAGGATTGGAGCCGAAGGTCGGACTTGAACCGACGACCTGCTGATTACGAATCAGCTGCTCTACCAACTGAGCTACTTCGGCATGCTCCTTCAAGATTGTATCGTTGCGCTCGTATCCGGTAAAGCGCGCCATCGCTCAGTTTGGTTTCGCGCGGGAGGGCTGTGCGCGCTGAGGAGAACGTGGGATACAACGGATTGCCGCCAGCCGATGGAAGGCCGTCGCTCGATGCGCTGCTTATAATCCAGTAATTCCGGATTGCCCACCCAACCCTCCCAAACCAAAAAGCCCTGTCATCTTGAGCGCAGTCGAAAGATCCGCGGTCGCTTTTCGGAGCTACTTTCGGTTTGCCCACGATCCACCCCTGATCGCAATTCGGTGCGCAACTCGACCCCACAACCCGCTGTCATCCTGACGCGAAGCGGAAGGATCTGCGGTTGCTTCTTATCGATCGATTCAATCCGACGCGCGGCGATCATCGGCAGGCTCGTAGTCGTACCAATCGCGACTCAAGTCCGTCCAGACCGGGTTGATCGTCTCAATCAAGGCAATCTTCCTTGCAGCCCTTCAGTTCCTTCTCGCGGTTGATCGCTCTCGCGACGTCCTGATGTCGTTCGAACCACACCAGTCGATCGCAGTTGTAGCTGTCCCGGCAGTCAGGTTTTCTTTTGCAGATAATTACCGCGATCCGGCGCACAATGGGAAGGAATGAAGAAGCAGCAGATGCGGCCGCGCCCTCTTCACCTGGAGAAAAAAGGCCGACCCCCTACCCCCTACCTGCTAGTAACCTGCATTAGGTTACTATCGTGCGGAGCTCGGGAGGGTGTCCCGCGTGAGCTTCTTACGCAAAAACGGAAAGAGCCGCCCGGCAACAGGGCAGCTCCTTCCTCAGGGAGAATAGTTCCAACGGAGGCAAAACCATCAGAACTTTCTGGCTGCATAGTAGGGGGGGGAAAGGGAGTGTCAAGAACAATTCCTGAACGAAATAAAGACATATTTATCAATTACTTATAAAGTAATAACTGAAGAGATACCGGCGCTCATATTCGCCTTCTCTTCGCCTTTTTGTTTCCTAGGAACCTGGTCTTTTCAGGGTGTTTCTTCGGGTTTTCGTCCTTTTTTCCACAGGTTTGAGCCCGCCATTAACGCTTCGGATGCGACTTCGGCTTAGTGACTGAAAAATCAGTCTTTCACTTTTCCAGATCGAGACGGATGAACTCGATTTCATAGACCGAGGAGGCCGGCTTGCCGCGCGCGATCCGATAGAGCGCCCGGCCGCCGCCGAGGAAGAACCCGAGCAGGATGGCAGCGCCGGCGCCAATGACGCAGAGGGTCGCGATGCCCACCAGCAGCCTGCCGGTCTTGGCGACCTCGGACTCCACCGGCTGCGGGATCGAGATGAGATTGGCGTCGTAGTGGACTGACCGAGCAGTTTGTGGCTTTCGTCGGGAATGGCGTCGCCGCTGACCAGGGCGACCAGCGGGCCGCTGCGGCGCACCTCAAGCGAGGCCAGGTCGGAGTCCTGGAGCGGTTTGGGCCAGGGCGGCTGTGCCTGGCTGCCGGCCTTGATGTAGTCGCGAATCTTGGTCTCCTGCGCCGCGGCCATCTGGGGGGTGGGGTAGTCGATGATGGTGAGCGTGGCGGGGCCGGAGCGGAGCGAGTAGTTGGCGGTGACGGTCTCCGCGCCGCGATCAAAGCCGACCAGCTCGGGCGGCAGCACGCCCCCGCTGCCGGCGTAACCGGCCGGGCCGAGGGCGTAGTGGGTGGTCTGCTCGTCCAGCGAATCCTGGGGCAGGTTTGCCAGAATAGGCGGCAGGATAGCCCTGTTCCCCTGGGGAACGGGCAACTGGCCGGCCAGCTCGCGCAGCTCCGCAGCCGACATGGGGCCGATCTGCGAGAAGGTCGCGTCGACCACGGTGCCGCCTTTCCAGAAGAGCACGCGGTTGTGGGCATGATCGGAGGTCGCGCCGGTGCCGATTTCCTCTTTGGGCCAGCCGTTCTGCCGGTAGAAGGAGTAGGCGCCGTACGCGCCGCTGGCGTCGTTGAAGCGCAGAGCGCGCAGGTTCAGCGTGTCGCCGTCGCGCTTGTAGCTGGCAACAGCGGCAGCGGTAAAGCCGTATTCCTTGAGCGCGGCGGCATTGGTGCTATCGGCCTCGGCGGCGTCCGTGACGACTTTGGGCTTGGCGGTGGATACCCAGCCATCGAAAACCTGGGGTAGCAGCGCCTGGGCCTTTACGGCGACGGGCACGGGAACTTCAAGTGTGACCGGACCCGACTTAGCCGGTGCGGACTGCGCGGGTCCAGTCTGGGCCAGGGCTGCCGCCGCACCGCTCAGCAGTGCGACAGAACAGGCCAGCATTGTCATCCAACGGTTCAAAAAGATACTCCAGCTTTCAGGGTACTACTTTACGACGCGCGCGATGTAGGCCTGCCTTGTTTGACACCTTGAGAGGGTGAAAGGTTCCCGCGTGGAAGGCGGGTTATTTTGATTGGTTCCATGCAGTGAGCCGGGGAAGCCAGCGCGGGACGCCTTTCTTGTAGAGCGGGAACTCGCCGGGAAAGGTTCGCGCGAGCTTCGGCTCCTCATAGAAACAGACAAACAAGTGCATCGCAAGCCACACAGCGACGAAATAGGTGACCATGCTGCGATTCCGGAACAGCATTGCTTCGCCCGCGATGACCGTAAGCACACCAACGTACATTGGGTTGCGCACATAGCGGTAAAGTCCGCTCACCACGAGGTGCTCAGGAGGCGCGGTGGGCACCAGGGTGCCATGGCCCACGACAATGAACCGAATGATTGATTCGAGCAGCGGAACGAGCCCCGCAGCAATCAGCAGGCCTGCGGCCAACGTCAAGCCGAGCGGCTCATCCCGAGGGACACGAAAGCGCGTGATGGACCAGGGAAAGTAGCCCAGTACAATCCCCGGTCCGCCGAAAAGTGTAAACAGCAGAGAGATGGCAATATTGCGCCGCAGGTGCGCCATGATCAGGCGATTTGGGGCCGACCCAATCCAGGCGGCGGCGGAGGAGGCGGAAACAGAATGTCGCCAAGGGCCTGGTACCTGCCGCCATAGAAGATCAGCGCAAATTCGCGGATTCCGGCGCTCAGAGGCCCTCCAAGGCAGATGCCGAGCAACAGGGCAAAGCCGAACGCAACCGCGCCGAAGAAGGCTTCAAGAAAAATTCCGGCAGCCCAGGACGCGCCCGACGTTCCTGCGAAGGCCGAGTGAATTCCGTACTCCAGCATGGCAACCGAACCGGCCACCACGGCCCCGGGAATCAATAGGACGAAGAACAAGGCGACGGTCGCAATCGTGGGCAGGATCAGGCGCAGCAGAGCGTAGACAAAGAACTGCAGCTTTTCTGCCGTGAAACTGGCCCACACCCGCTCCCACGCCTCGCCGGCGCTTGCGTCGTCGAGAGCGTAATGCGGCAGCATCCAATCGCGCAAAACCACGTCGGCCAGAACCCCCGTGATCACCAGCAGAATGGCGATGGGAATCAAGGGCAGGATGAGAGCCAGCAACATCCCCCAGTTGGGGTGGCCGCCTGGAGGAATCTCATGAAACAGCCGCCAGAACCCAGCCCCGAAGGGGATCGCAACCAGCGCGACCACCAGCAGAAAGCACAGGCCCACTACCACATTGAGCCAGAAAAACCGCGTCGCCTGCTCACGATAGAGGTACCAGCCTGGACGAATCTCTTTGACGTTGTGAACCAGGCAATGAAAGAAGGCAAACCGCAGACGTGTGACCAGGTAAGCCACAAAGGCGGCAAGAACCAGCATGAGCAACACGGCCGCCACGATTGCAGCGATCGCTTCCGGCGCGAGATGGAACGGAAAATGAAAATCCGGTCCACCGGACGGCATGCTGAAGGGCGCATGGTCTGCTGGTCCATGTTGCTGCGGATGCCCGCCGTGCGAGGAGTTGAAATTGCTTCCAACCCCTTCAGTAATGATCGCGACCAGGCCGAGTTTCAGGAAGGTTCCCCAGCGGAACGGTCTGAACAGGAACTCCCTGGTGCGTTGAACAGCGGGAGAAATAGCATCGGCGGCAGAGATCGGGCGCATAATTGGCCTTTCCGGGAAGTCGGAACAGCGTACCACGGAAATACGCAAATCCCCTGTGCGCAGTTCCGTACCCCGGGCCGACAGGCTCATAAATGGCTTTGTAACAGGGGGCGACTTCAAGTCGTACCGCAAACAATGGCTTTGTAACAGGGCACGACTTCAGTCGTGCCGAAAACGGCCGCGACAAGAGGGGGCTTTTAGCCCCTGAGGGACGCCTTTCGCGGTGCTAGACCATTTATGAGACAGCTTCAGTGTCCTGAGTCTGAAATACGCAACCCAAAACTGGCTGTCATTCTGAGCGAACGGGGCCCCGAACGTCCTTCAGTTCGGGGGTGGTGAGTCGAAGAATCTGCGGTTGTTCTTCGATGAACTTCAGACTCGCCACACTAGCCGCCCGTTTTCATCTTCACGTCGATTCATTCACCCAGTGGCGGCTAGACAGCGAAGTGCGGCGATTGCGCGTACCCTGCGTTTGCCCACCAGGCATCGAAGGCGGCCAGCGAGCGCTCGCATTGAATCCGATGGCGCTCCTTCTTGTCGCAGATTTTCTTGCGCGTCTCCTCGTCCAACGGCTCAAGCAAATCGAAGGTGATGTTGGCGGGCTGAAAGTCTTTGGGATCGGCGTGCGTGATGTAGTGGACCAGCGAACCCAGAGCGGTAGCGCGGGGAATCGGGGTGGGCTCTTCGCCGCGGGCAATCGTGGCTGCATAGATGCCGGCGAGCAGGCCGGTTGCGATGGATTCGGTGTAGCCTTCGACGCCGGAGAGCTGGCCTGCGAACAGCTTCCGCTGTTCCACTTTCAAGCGGAGGCATTCATCCAGCAGTGCGGGCGCGCAGATGTAGGTGTTGCGGTGGATCTGTCCGTAGCGCAGGAAACGGGCGTTCTCAAGACCCGGAATCAGGCGCAGGACGCGGGCCTGCTCGCCAAATTTTAGGTGGTTCTGAAAGCCGACAAGGTTGTAACTGTCGGCGCGCAGGTTCTCCTTGCGCAGTTGCACCACGGCCCACGGGCGCAAACCAGTGCGCGGGTCACGCAGGCCTACGGGCTTCATCGGACCGAAGCGCAAGGTGTCGCGGCCACGTCGGGCGAGCACTTCGATGGGTAGGCAGCCCTCAAAGTAGTCGAGCTTCTCCCATTCTTTTGACTCGGCGGCTTCGGCGGCCATCAGGGCGTCGAGGAAGCGGTCGTACTCGGCGCGATCCATGGGGCAGTTGATATAGTCCGCCGTTCCTTTGTCCCAGCGGGCGGCGAAGTAGACGCGCTCCATGTCGATGGTTTCGGCGTCCACGATGGGGGAGATGGAATCGTAAAACGCGAGATGGCCGGAGCCGGTGATGCGCTGGATCTCTTCGCTGAGGGCTCCCGAAGTCAGCGGGCCGGTGGCGACGATGGTGCACGCGACCGGCTCGCCGGTAGGTTCGAGCGAGGTCACTTCTTCGCGGAAGACGCGAATGCCGGGCTCCGCGGCAATGGCATCGGCAATGCGACGGGAAAACTCGACGCGATCGACGGCCAGCGCATGTCCCGCCGGAACAGCCGATTCATCCGCAAGGCGCAAGAGCGCGGATCCAGCTCGGCGCATCTCCTGCTTCAGCAGCCATGGCGCGGTGTTCGGGGACTCGCTTTTGAGTGAGTTGGAGCAGACCAGTTCGCCAAATTCGGTGGTCTGGTGCGCCGGAGTCAGGCGCGGCTTGCCATCGACCATTGCGCGCATTTCATAAAGGTCCACCTGGCAGCCGAAACGCGCCGCGGTGAGAGCCGCTTCGGGGCCGGCAAGACCTCCGCCGATGACGCGAATTCTCACGACGGCGTCTCCTCGGTGGACAGAGCAGGCACAGAGGAATCGGCTTGCTCGCCACTCACCGGCCCTTGGCGGAGGGACGATTCGCTTGTCACCGAGGACATTGCAAGCCGAAGCAGCGATTCGCCCGTCATCCGCACATTGCGCCATTCATCCAGGAACTCGGCGCCCATGGCGCGATAGAACTCGATGGCCGGGGTGTTCCAGTCCAGAACCTCCCACTGCAGGCGGGGGCAGCTCTTTTCGACTGCAATGGCCGCGACCCGCTGCAACAGCGCCTTGCCGATGCCCAGGCCGCGAAACTCCGGGTGGACGAACAGGTCTTCAAGGTAAAGTCCCGGCCGGCCGGTCCAGGTGGAATAGTTGAAGAAATAAAAGGCAAACCCCGCCGGGGCGCCGTTGTGCTCGGCGATGAGGCAGAAATAGAAGGGGTTAGGTCCAAATCCATCCCGCACCAGGTCGGCTTCCGTTGCTGTCACCGCGTCAGGATTGCGCTCATAAGCGGCCAGGGCGCGAATAAAGGCAAGAATTTCCGGTACATCCGTGGGAGTCGCTGGGCGGATCGCAGTTGCCATAGAAGTTATTCTAGGGTCTCCTTCAACTGAGCGCCGCAACGGTGATGACAAATGGCGTGTGATACAGACCACAAGGAGCTGTGCTTGGCACGCAATACCATTGCCGAGGGCAGAGCTCAATCGCTCCAAAACCGGGAGATTCTCGACTCCCGGAAAGGGCATTTTGGGGACGGTCCGGCTGCATCGGGGCCTTGGTAAGTGATGGAGTAGAGGTCGGCGTGCGACCGCTGGCCTTGTGCTCGATAGTCCATTGGATTTAACTTGAGTCTGCTGGAAAATGGGATCTGCGGGCGGATTCCGCGCAGCGACAGCTTTGCAGGAATTGAAGTAACCGGCAGTTTCAGGAGTGGATTGTAGGGGCGGTTACCGGGCCAGGTGGCGCACACCAGGGTGGACGAGAAGGCGCCGCTGGCACTACATTTTGGGGTTGGCAAAATTACGATTTTTTTGATTGAGCCGCGGGCAGTCTCGCTCGCCTGAGCTCCCAAGGAGAAGAACATGAAACGCACCATTTCACTATGGCTTGGCGTCCTGGCATTCGCTCTTTTACCCGCGCTTGCGCAGCAGCCGACAGAGGCGACGGGCAAGGTACACGGACAGATCACAAACCCGACCGGTGCGCCGCAGAGCGGCGGCTCGATCAGCTTTATCGCAACATCAAGGGTCGCCTCCGGTTCCGGTGCGCAACCGACGACAACGCCTAAGGGGGCCTTCGACGTGGATGCACAGGGCCAATTCAAGGGCGAGCTTCCAGCCGGAACGTATACCGTGATCTATCGCACGCCGGGCATGACACCCGACAAACAGGCAGACAAGCTCGAAAATGTAACTGTGGTTGCGAGTCAGGACACCGAAGTCGACGACGACATGTCCCGCCCGGCCTACATCCAGACATTGCCTGAAGAAGAGAGAAAGCAACTGGAGGATCTGAAGAAGAAGAACTCCGAAGCGATGAAGGCCAATGAAGTCATCAAGAACCTCAACAATGACCTGAAGACCGTCAGCCAGGACGTGAAGGATGCAGACGCCGCGCGTATCACGGCCGCCCAGCAACTGGGTGCTACCGCTTCGAAGCCCGATCTCGAAGCCAAAGAAAACGAGATCAAGACGGCCAAGTACACTGAAATCGAAACCCTGATGACCAAGGACACCGCGGCCAAGCCGGATGCCGCCGTCCTGTGGGCGCAACTGGGGCTGGCCCAGGCAGGCCTGAAGAAATATGATGCTGCAGAAACCTCTTACAAGAAAGCGCTCGAGGTTGACACCGCTTCGAAGAAACCGAACCCGGCAATCCAGGGCATGGCCAACGCCGGACTGGGCGAGATCTATGCGCGCACCGGGAAGGTTCCCGAAGCCAATGCGGCTTATGATGCAGCCGCCAAGGCGAATCCTGCCTCTGCGGGAACCTACCTGAGAAATCAGGCTGTAATCTTCTTCCAGCAGGGCAATGCAGACGCCCAGGTCGCGGCTGCGGACGAGGGGATCAAGAACGACCCCAATGATGCGCTGCTGTATTACCTCAAGGGGCAAGGCCTTGTGCAGAAGGCCACCGTTGACCCCAAGACGAATAAGATTGTTCTTCCCGAAGGCTGCGCCGAAGCCTACCAAAAGTATTTGGAACTGGCGCCAACCGGCCCCTATGCCGCGGATGCCAAGGGCATCCTCGATCAGGCCGGCCAGAAGATCAACTCCACCTACAAGGCTTCAAAGAAGGGTTGAGAATTATCTTTGAAGGGCGTTCCCGGGTCTCGGGAGCGCCCTTCGAATTTTGGCATTCACTTCAAGCCGGCCTGCCCAAACATCCGCATCTACCAGCCTCCGCACTTACCAGTGTCCTGAGTCTGAAATACGCAACACAAAACTGGCTGTCATTCTGAGCGAACGGAGCCCCGAACGTCTTTCAGTTCGGGGGTGGTGAGTCGAAGAATCTGCGGTTGTTCTTCGATGAACCATAGATTCACCGTACTAGCATCCCCATCTACAATTCATTCCATGAGCACCCCTCTTCTCAGCTACGAAGAAGCAGCTGCCATGGTGGTCGGTTACGCCGGATCACTGGACCGCACGCCGCCAGTGCTTGAGCGCGTTGGGCTGACGCGCGCATTGGGCCGGGTGCTGGCTGAGAGCCTCGCCGCCGACGTGGATCAGCCGCCCTTCGCGCGATCGACCCGCGACGGATTTGCCTGCCGAGCCGCGGAAGCGTCAACGCATGCGCGGTTGAAAGTAACAGGAACCACGCATGCCGGCGAAGCGCCCGCAGGGCCGCTCCCGGCGAAAGCTGTGTGGGAGATCATGACGGGCGCGCCGGTTCCCTCGGGCGCCGATGCCGTGATGATGATCGAGCATGTGGAGAGGGATGGCGATGGAGTCCGGCTCACTCCACCCCGAAAAATCAGGCCGGGAGAGAATATCGTTGCCCAGGGGGCGCAGGCTCGCAGAGGCGACGCGCTGCTGCCTTCGGGGACGAGGATCGGACCCGCCCAGGTGGCACTGGCTGCCTCCTGCGGATACGCGGAACTCACCGTGTTCGCCCGGCCGCGGGTCGCAATTCTGGCCACAGGCGATGAGCTTGTTCCCGTGGAGTCCAAACCGGGCCCGGGACAGATTCGCAACTCAAATGCGCCGATGCTTGCCGCGCTTGTCTCTGCCGCAGGAGGAGAACCGTGGGTGCTGCCCAGCGCCGCTGACACCGATGAAGCTCTGGACGACGCTCTGAATCAGGCTGTGGAGGCGGATCTGTTGCTGATTTCCGGCGGAGTATCGGCGGGCAAATTCGACCTGGTCGAGCCGGCTCTGGAACGCAAGGGCGCACGTTTCCATTTCACCGGTGTGCGTATCCAGCCCGGCAAGCCAACGGTGTTTGGGGATGTGACCCGATGGGCCGGCGGAGATTTGGCGCGGACGATCAAGCCTGGTGTCTTGCCGTTCTTCGGTCTTCCCGGCAACCCCATCTCGTCAGCCGCAACTTTCCTGCTTTTTGCCGCGCCGGTGCTGCGCGCTTTGGCAGGTGACCGCGAGTTGGACCCGCATTTTGTGCTGGCTGAACTCACCAAAGACACCGATCGGCAGGGCAAGCCCGGGCTCACGCGTTTCCTGCCGGCCCGCTGCGAGTTTTATTCGCCGGGGAGCCGGCTGCCCCAGGTTGCAACGGTGCCGTGGCATGGGTCGGGCGATTTGCCGGCGTTTGCGCGATCCAACTGCTTCGTCGTTGTGCCGGAGCAAGCCGGCCGGCTTGAAGCGGGCGCGATTGTCCGCATCCTTCTATTGTCCTGAGTCTGAAATACGCAACACAAAACTGGCTGTCATTCTGAGCGAACGGGGCCCCGAACGTCTTTCAGTTCGGGGGTGGTGAGTCGAAGAATCTGCGGTTGTTCTTCGATGAACTTCAGACTCACCACACTAGAACTGGTTGCATAAATGGAGTTTTGAAAGGGCACGGCTTCAGCCGCGGCGGACGAGTCGAAAGCCTGCCCGCCTTGGTGGGAACCTGCAGTTGGGGACCTAAACTTATGCAATGAACTTCAGGGACGCTACACTACCGTGAAGGGCCAGATGACCGAATCCGCTCCATCGCAACTCTCGCACTTCGATGCATCCGGCCATGCAACTATGGTGGATGTGAGCGCCAAGCAGCCTTCGCGGCGCACCGCCACGGCCTCGGCGTTCGTGGAGCTGTCCGCGGCTGTCTTGGCGGCGCTGCCGGACAATCCCAAGGGGAATCCGCTGGAGGTGGCGCGATTCGCGGGGATACAGGCGGCGAAGCGGACATCGGAGCTGATTCCGATGTGCCACCCGCTGGCGCTGACGCACGTGGATGTGCAGGCACAGATAGTTGAGGACGGCGTGCGCATCACGGCGACAGCAGCGACCGTTGGGCCCACGGGCGTGGAGATGGAAGCGTTGACGGCAGCGGCCGTGGCCGCGCTCACCGTCTACGACATGACCAAAGCCCTCGATAAGGCGATTGTGATTCGCCAGGTACGGCTCGAGGCCAAGACGGGCGGCAAGAGCGGGGAGTACGTGCGCGGCAAGCCATGAATCAGTAGGCAGATGCGACGGTTAATCCGGCAGCAATGAGGGGCAGCGCAACTGCGGGGTAGAGATGGGGTTTCTATGAGCAGGAGTAGTCGCGAGGTGCAACATGACCAGCTTTCCCCTATTCGAAGTTGCCATCAGCGACGCCGACCGCGCCGAAATCGTAGAGATCTTCATTGAGCTGATGCGCGAGCGCGACGCCGCGCAAGCCGGCTCAGAAATCACCGCATCGCATCCCATCGGACAACCAAAAGAATCTGGAACGAATTGAGGCGACAGCGGCTCACGCTTCCTGCGTGAAGCCGCTACCAGCCTGTGGCAAAGTTTGGTTTTGAAAGGGCATGACTTCACTCGTGCCGTAAGCGCAATAGAATGAATCTACAGCCTGCGGAAAAACTCCGAGATTTGAAAGGGCACGGCTTTCAGCCGTGCCGTAAGTGCAACAAGATAATGCCCGGCTTTAGCCGCTGAGAGAAGCGTAAAACCGGGGATAAAGCCCCGGCCTACGCCCCAACGAGTTCTTCCGCAACTTGCTTGGGTCAGCTCACGGAGCTTAATTTGGCTTCGGCATGTCGGGCATTGCTCCGGCCGGCGGCGGCCCGTGATGCTCCGGCGGAGCCACAAAAGCCGGTGGATCCTCATGGCCGCGATGGCAGGTGCCGCAGGTGAGCGGGGCGGCAGGTTCTTCCATCTTGTCCATGGCGGCGACCTTGGCAATGTAGTGTTTCTTGTCGTCTTCGGTCATGGTGTACATGATGCGGGCCATGGCCTTTTCATCCTTCGTGTCGAGGGCAAAATCTAGTACCGGACGGCCGTTAGGTCCCTTCTTGTTGGGGTCGGCGGCGTGACAGTAGTCGCAATGCTCACCGAGAGCGCCAGCCCATCCTTCCATGATTTCGCGGACCTGCTTGCCAGTGAGATTTTTCGGCAGCACTTTCAGGTTGGTGGGCGCAGGAAAGGTGCGCGGCGGGCCGGAACCTTCCGGCGGCGGGCCTTGTGGGGCCTGCGCTACCGAGGCGGCGGCAAAGACGGCGACAGCCAGAAGGCCGACCGTGGCCGAGGGCAGGAACAGGGAAGTCGTTTTCAAGCAGAGTTCCTCGCTGGATGGGATGAGCTTCACTAATGGACGGAATTCTATCGGAAAATGGCGCGCTTGCCGATTAAAGATCGTGAACCGGAGACGCAGACGTGTTCCGGAACGGCAAACCGGAGGGGCCGGTCGACCGCATGCCTGATGCCGATGCGCGCGGTGACCAGGACTTCGCGGACCGCACAGCCGTCGTCGCGCACCTGCAGCGGCGAGGCGGCGCTGGTGATGTCGAGGGCGTTGTGGACGGGCCGGGAGAGCCCCATCGCTTGGCAAAGACGGCTGGGGCCGGAGGTAAGCTGGCGCGCCAACGTGCCGGGAGCCGGCCCGGACGTAAGACCGTCTACGCTCAGGCCCCGGTTCGCGGCCATGAGGTCGATTCCGGCAACCGGTTCCAGGGCGCGGAGCAGCACGCAGCCGGCTTTCCCCTCAGCTTCGCAACTGATGTTCATGCAGAAATAACGCCCATAGATCGCATAAACATAGGCATGGCCGGCAGGGCCGAAGAGGACCCGGTTCCGCGGGGTGGGGCCGCGATGCGCGTGGGCCGCGGGATCGGGCGGATCGTTGTGTGGGCCCAGATAGGCCTCGACCTCGACGATTCTGCCCGCCATGAGACCAGAACGCGAAATGTGTGTGAGCACCTTGCCCAGCAGGCGCGGAGCGACTTGTTCCGGTGAAGTCTCGAAGAAGGCGCGCGCAACGAGCCGGCCCGGCAGCCGCGCGCCTGCGTTTGCGGTGCGAGTCACTTGTGCGCTTTTTTCCAATCCTTCAGCACGTTGAGCACTTCGTCGGCGTGGCCCTCCGGTGTGACATTGGGAAAGATGTGGAGCAGAGTCTGGTCAGGGCCGATCAAGAAAGTAGTGCGCGCGATGCCCCATACCTTCTTCCCATACATGTTCTTTTCCTTCATCACGCCAAACTGATTGCAGACTTTCTCGTCTACATCAGCAAGGAGTGTGTAGGGCAGGTTGAATTTTTCGCGAAATTTGGCCTGGGCTTTGGGGGTGTCGCGCGAGATGCCCAGCACCACGGCGCCCGCCGCCTGCAGTTTCTTGAAGCTGTCCCGGAAACCGCAGGCCTCAATGGTGCAGCCAGGTGTGTCGGCTCTGGGATAAAAGAAGAGTACAACGGGTTTGCCGGCAAAGTCTGAAAGGCTGACGCTTTTCTCCTCGTCGGTTTCGAGCGTGAAGTCGGCAACTTTTTGATTCAGTTCCATGGGGTGTTTCCTCGTATGGTGGATGGAGGGCCCACAGTGGCCATCAGGTTGCATTATTCCCGAGGCGGGCAGTTTGTGTCATTGCGGAGGACCGGCGTTTCCATCAAAGGACAGATTCTTCTGACTGTATTCGGCTGTGTGGCCACGCTTCCGGCGATCGCCCAATATCCCGGGCAGATCACGAAGAAGGATAACGCCCCGGAGTTGCGGGCGGTCGGGGTGCTGGAGTGGACGGGCGACGAGGGCAAGCCAAAATTCAGCCGGCTGGTACCCGTGACTGTCTTCGACGGCCAGGAACTGCAGGATGGCAGTGTTTACCTCGCGCGGCCCCAGCCGATGGCTGTCGAAGGCGGAGTGGAGTACGTGCTGCAGCAGGACGGCAAGCGGATCGGGCTGTTCGACATCAACGACGCAGGTCAGGAACAAGGTTCGTGGGTGGGCCTGGGAAGTTGGAAGCCGATGCCCAAACCGAAGGTGAGGCCCGCGCCGGCGATGGCGCGGAACGACATGGACGACGAGGGAAGCGATCATCCCGTGCTGCATCGCAAGCACCCGTCCAGCGATTCCAAGAGCGGGAGTTCCGGAAGCGGCGGCGGGACAGCGCCGGCTGACCCGGACCGGCCGACGCTGCACAAGAAAGACTCCGGTGACGATTCGGCGAGTTCGGGCGGCTCTTCGACGTCGGATCCCGACCGGCCGACGTTGCACAAATCGAGCACAAGTGGTGAGGATACGTCGAGCGCTCCGGATCCTGATCCCGACCGGCCCAGGCTAACGCAGCCCAAGCCGAACAATGAGAAGCCTGCCCAGACCGCCGACGCCGGCTCTGTTTCGGATGTGGCCGGGGACACGGATCCGGACCGGCCTCGTCTTTTGCGCGGAAAGCCCACAGGCGATGGGGCTCCCGTGGCTCCAACCCTGATGGGCTTGCCACAGGATATGCACCAGATGGTCGCTGTGTCCGATGCCCAGAACCACCCGGAGCACCCCTGGGACTACTCCTGGGCCAATCCCGACGATCAGGCCAAGATGAAGGCGCAACTGGAAGACCTTGCCCGCGGTGCACTGGGCCTCAATGCGCCGCCGGCTCCCAAAAAGAAGACGACAACAACCCGAACAAAAGCCAAATCGACTCAGCTTACGCTGCCGCCCGCGCCGCTCACAGATGAGCAGTTTCGCGTCTTTGAATTGGCCTATGGTTCGGGCGCGACCCTGGTGCTGACCGCGCATACCGATGGCCCGCTCGCTAAAGAGAAGTTCGTAACCCTGATCGCGCAGCCGGATCTCTATGGCAGCCTGCTGGTTCTGTTCAAGAGTGCCACCGATGGGTCGCGGCTCGACGAAACCCCGCGGATGCGCCTCGTCGATGCGGTAGACGCCATGGCCGACAACCGCGGCGAGCTGCTGTTTGAGCTGCGCGGCGAAACCGAGCGGCAGTTCGCTCTTTATCGTGTGCTGCGAGGCACCGCCGAAAAGCTCATCGTGACCGGAGGCGCCACATTTGGCGCGCAGAGCCTCAATTGATTGCAAATACTCCCGATTTGCATGACCGGCTTGCATGACCCGCGGCGAAAGTTTGGATTGACCAAAGCGGGACCTCCTATACAATTCAACTAGAAAGAGTGGGCTGATTCGCCACTCTCCAAGGTCCCCAGAATGGCTTCAGTCCTCACCCCGTCCACGGCATCTGCCGATGCCTCCGCGTCCGATTCTGTTTCAACCGTCCATGCCGAGCCCGCGCGCAAACTTGTTCGCATGGGCCGCGCCGCAACCGTAGGTGAAGGCGTCAACTGGCTGACCCTGGTGGTCATCATCCTGTTTCATGCCGGCGCGCTGGCGGCGTTTTTCTTCTTCAGCTGGCAGCGGCTGGCAGTGATGGCGGTGCTCTACGTCCTGGCCATCAACGTGGGCATCGGCATGTGCTATCACCGGCTGCTGACGCACCGCGGCTATCAGACGCCCAAGTGGGTGGAATACCTGATGAGCATCTGCGCCACGCTTTCGCTTGAGGGCGGTCCGATCTTCTGGGTTTCGACGCATCGCGTACATCACCAGTTGAGCGACCAGGAGGGCGATCCGCACACGCCCCGCGAAGGCGGCTGGTGGGCGCATGCCGGCTGGGTTCTCTTTGGCGAGGCGCTGCACGCGCAGACCGAAGTGCTCAAGCGCTACTCGCCCGACCTGAGTCGCGACCGCTTCCACGTGTGGCTGAGCAAGTATCACTGGCTCCCCATTACGGTGAGCGGCGTGCTGCTTCTGGCCGGCGGTTGGATATGGGGAGGCTGGGTCAACGGAATCGCGATGGTGCTTTGGGGCGTTCTGCTGCGCGTTACGCTGGGATTGCACGCGACCTGGCTGGTGAATTCGGCGACGCACCTGTGGGGCAGCCGGCGTTTTGAAACCCGCGACGACTCGCGCAACAACTGGTGGGTGGCCCTGCTGACCGGCGGCGAGGGATGGCACAACAACCATCATGCGCACCCGGTTTCGGCCCGCCACGGCCTCCGGTGGTATGAGGTGGACCCCAACTTCTGGGGAATCTGGCTGCTGTCGAAGGTGGGCCTCGCGCGCAAGATTCACGTAGCCAAGTTCGACCGAAAAAATCCCAAGCCTGCTGGACTCTGAGCGGTGTGACGCATCCGCTTCGACCCCCAAGACCTGTCATCCTGACGCGAAGCGGAAGGATTTGCGGTTGCCTTTTGTAGGATCAAGTCGCGCGGAAATCCTAGATGAAGGGGAAATTGCCGGTTTGACGGTGATTCGACCGCTTCACGCCATTCGTCCCGGAGGGATGAATCGAAAATAGCCCCGGGTGAAACCCGGGGAAAGCAGCGCAATCCCAATTCGCGCCCCGTAGGTGGCGCAGCGATCCCCCTGGCTGAAGTCTCCCCATCGGCGGTGACGCATCCGCTTCGACCCCCAAGACCTGTCATCCTGACGCGAAGCGGAAGGATCCGCGGTTGCCCCCTTGCAGGATCAAGTCGCGCGGAAATGTTGATGAAGGGAAATTGCTGGTTTGACGGTCATTCGACCGCTTCACGTCCCGGAGGGACGAATCGAAAATAGCCCCGGGTGAAACCCGGGGAAAGCAGCGCAATCCCAATTCGCGCCCCGTAGGTGGCGCAGCGATCCCCCTGGCTGAAATCTCCCCATCCGCGGTGACGCATCCGCTTCGACCTCCCTCACACGCTGTCATCAATCTTCGCGTGAACCGGCCATCTTCCGCCTTCCCCGGCATTCAGATTTTCTTTTGCAGATAATTACTGCGGCCCGGCGCACAATAGGAAGGAATGAAGAAGGGGCAAACGCGCCCTTCCCACCGGGAGAAAAGGACCCACCCCCTACCCCCTACCTGCTAGTAACCTGCATATGGTTACCATCGTGCTAGGTTCGGGGCGTTCGCAGGTCACAGATCGAACAGCGTGAACGGGTGTTCTTCTCCCCGCCGGCGCAGGATGGGAAGCGCCACATTGCAGACCCGGATACCCGACGCGGTTTCTGCCGAGAAGCAGCCCTTGTGCGCGTGACCGTGCAGCGCCAGGGCGGGGCCGTGGTTCTCAAGCGCGCGCTGCAATCGCGAACTGCCAAGAAAAGGGAAGATGGGCTCGGGCTCTCCGAAAATGGTTTCCTTGATGGGCGCGTAATGCGTAATAGAGACCTTGACCCGGGTGTGAAGCTGGGCAAGGCCATAGTCCAATTTGATTGCCTCGCGCTCGGCAATTTCAACGAATGTCTTGATTCCCTGTTCGCCAAACGGCATCAATTCATGCGGCGCAAAGCCGCCGCAGAATCCCTTGGTTCCGGCGAAGCCGACATCGTCGACCTCGAATGCATGCCCATCGAGCAGGTGCACTCCAGCCAATCTCAACATGCCGGCGAGCTCATCCTGGTGCCCGCTCTCGTGGTCGTGATTCCCGAGTACCGCGATGATGGGGACGCGGATTTTTTCAAGCACGTCGAGGCAAACCCGCATTTCTTCGGGCATTCCGTGGTTAGTAAAGTCTCCCGCAATCACGAATGCGTCCGCGAACTCGTTCACCAGCGAGAATTCCCGAATATTCCGTTCGCGATCCTCCGCCGCGAGGTGAATATCCGCAACGGCGGCCAGCCTCATGGTTCGCTCCTGTCCGACTCTTCAACTTGCAATGGATGCGGATAATTCTCGCTCAACTCGCGAAGCAAGTCGCGCTGCCCCCATTCGTCTACATCGATGGCAAACATCTTGGGATCGATAAGGGAACCTCGAAACGGTTCGTCCGGGTTCGGATGACTGATGCGTGTTTTGAAATCTTCGGTCAGTTTCCGCCAAACGTCTGCCGGCACAACCCCGGCATGAGAGGGATAGATGTACGCAAACAGGACAAGATGCCAATAGAGCATGTCGCAGTGCGGATGGGTCAAGTAAAACAGCCGATCCCAATCAAGTTGTTGACTGCAGGACTTCACGAGATGGGCAATATCGGCTCCGTCAAAGCGTTCGCGCCGCGTGACGAATAACTTTGAGGCGATCATCTCCTCCGCGCGAAGCACCTTGCAGCGAATTCCCAGGACCTCGTCCGGAATTGCCCGTTCGATCCAGCTTTCCTCGGCGGTCAGGGTGGCGTTGCCTACGCCCGTAATGAGGTCGACGAAATAGCCCGAGTGACGCGCCTTCGCCAGCCAGACGGGATCTTCGATCCACGTTTCGAAGCCTCGGCGTTGAAGCACCTTGAATGCCGCCGGCACAGCGTCCGGGGTCAAGACCAGGTCAAGATCCTTGGTTGCCCTCCAGATGCCCGTATGGTAGTGAAAGGCGAATCCGCCGCTCACCGCAAACGGAACCGCTGCTTCCTTGAGCGCCTGCAAAACGCCCTGATAACAATCCCTCGCATCCTCGGCCCAGGAAGGTTCGATTGAAGAGGTGACCGGCAAATCTGAGCTTTCCGCGGACATAAGGCTTTCGATGCATAGACCCGCACGGAAAACCTGCTGTCACTGCAAAATGAGCGGAGAACGGGTCTGTAAGCCCTAGAGCTGGTTGCATAATTCGTGTTTTGAAAGGGCACGGATTTATCCGTGCCGTGGAAGCCCTAGGGATCGCGGGCTTTAGCCCCTGAGGAATGCATTTGCCGGGAATGCGCGACATTTATGCAACCAGCTCTAAATCAGCCGCACGCCGGCCATTTTTTCGAGCATTGCGATGGGCGCCGACTCCGGCGTGACCATGGCCGCCGGATCCACCAGGAAGGTTTGCTCCAGCGCATATTGGCCGCCAAGTACCGCATGTGCCGTCGTCTCGGTAAACACCATCCAACTGGAGCCGGGCGCGAATTGTATGAACTCCCTGGCGCACCTGTGCTGGAACTGCTCGTCCTCTTTCATCGCATTGTGCAGGCGCACCATGAAGGCGTCGTAAGGCGTGCGTTTGAGCTGAGGGACCAGGTGAGCAGCTCCAATGCTCCGGGAAAGCCGCTTGACGCTTCGAAGCACGGGTCCATCGGCGCGCGGAACTACCAGCTTGCCGGGCGTAAAAAGCCCTACCACGCGGTCGAACGGTTCACCGACGGCCCAGTCACGGGTTCTGGTGGGATGTATGTTGTGGAAGAACCGCAAAATCCGCCATCCTCGCGTGGGCCGCGTCGGAAAGGCGTCGGTGTGCAGCAGATCGTTGCGGTGATGCAGCGGCAATGTGCGTCCGTGCTCTTCAACCGGCCGATAGCTCGCGTAATCAAGCCTCCAGCGCCCTTCGTAAGGCACCAGAAAACCAGCTAGAAACTCGCTCACGCTGGCGGAGTAACGCCGCATCACCGCACATAGTTGCTCCAGCTCGCCGTCACCAAGGGTCTTCGTATCGACGCCGCCGACGCAACCGCGATCCGGCTTGTAAGAGATGTTCTTGTGGTGCCGGCTGCTCGATTGGCGCCCGCCCATAAGGAGCTGCAGGTCGGCGTCGGGAATCGGGACCGGCGTCTTCGGGAAATAGAGAATGCCGCCCGATTCCAGAAAGGCGCACCACGACCTGACCTCTTCAATGCTTCGCGGACGTCCGCCGCTCAGCGCATCCGTCGTGATGGAATGCACTGGCATAGCACAAGCTTTATCTCCGCAACTTAGCCCGGGCCCACAAGGTGCCGAAGAACGGCAGCGCGATCACCAGCACAATCACACCGGCCGGAAAACCGACGTAGCGATAGGTGTCTGCATAGTCCACCGTATGCCCGCCGATCCCGTTCCATATCAGCAACGCGATGATTGCCAGGAAGGTGGATGCGAAAAAAGTGAAAAAGGCTGCTGCAAACGAAAGCAAAAGGCTCTGGAACAACCCGAAGCCTTCGAGCGGAAAGCCGAGCACGCTGCCGGAGCGATTTCTGCTGCCGGAAGGTTGGGTTTGCGCAGATTGCATCATCGCCGCCTCTGTCGTCTAGAATACAGTTCGATGGCCAGCAATGTACAAATCGAGCTCTGGCATGCCGAAAAGGTCGCGACGCAGACGACTGTGGGGCAGGGCCCCAACGGAATTCACTACGCCACATGGGGTGAAACCCGCATTCCCGAATCAGAGGTGGACCACCTGGTAGGAGCCGTGCCCGCTGCAATGTCCGCGGCGCTTTCGCATCGCACCTACTATTTCGTGCCTCTGGCCATCGCCGACACGGGCGAAACCATGATTGCTCCGGCTTACACGGTGGATCTCGGGGACCGGGCCGTTTGCCACCGCAATGCCCTCTTTGGCTCCACAGAGGCCGTTTTTCTTTCTACCCGGCTGGTGGAAGACCGCTTTGGCCTGGCCTTCGAGTTTTTTATCAACGTAGCTCACAACTTTGTTGAGGCCGCAGGTGTTCCGGAGAGCTTTTCGTCGCTGGCCTGGTCGCAGGCAGAAGCGCAGGTTCGCGGCGAGTCGAGCCAGGACGCCTGGGAAACCCGGCGCCGGGCGCAGGATACGCTGAATCGCCAGAAGACCCTCGACGAGCGCGCCCGCAACAGCTACTTCGAGGCTGCCTTCTCTGACGCGCTGGCGATTTACATGTTGTCGCTCGCGGTCGACTTCGACTACCACGATCTGCGCGAGCGCGAATATCCGCTGCTCGCCGCCCCGGCACTGGCTGAGCGGCTGCGCCATGTGGCTGGTCTCTTCCCCACCAATCCCGGATTCGAGTTCCAGATTCTTTATCGGCGCAAGGGATAAGACCCGCTTCGCATCATGGGTGAACCGATCCCGCGCGAGCAGTAGCGGGAAACGCCTATTTCACCTCGATCAAGCTCAGAGAGCGTGGCTGCATATCCACATCGATCACGCAGGGCAGTTGCACCTTGCGCTCGCTTTGGTCGCCGTCGATATACAGAGCCAGCGTCTTGCTTCCTTGCCCTCTCAACTCCAGGCGCGGAGACTCGCCTTGATCGGCACAGTTTGCCAATACAACGCCGATGCGCCCATCGGCCGCTTGCCATGTCGCAGACTGCACCAGCGGCTCCTTGCCCCACCCGAAATCGCGTCGTGTTACATTGCTCACCATCCACGGTGGCAGCATCCGCCCGTAGACGAGATAATCGCGCGCGATTCCTGCGCGGAAATGGTTCGTTCTCTTCGCCCAGTCAAGAATCGCGCCCTGATCCGGGAAGGCTCGTGTCCATGCCTGATCCCAGTCATACGCAATCAGCCCCTTATCGCGCAGTGTGAAGTTCAGCATGTAGCCTGAGACGATTGCCCTGCCCACAGAAAGCCGCAAGGCTTCATCACTCACACGATTCGAGAAGAAGCCTTCATGGCCGTTGCAATACTCGTGGTAGAGGAACGAGAAGAGCGGAGTTGTCCTCATGCGGCCATCCCAAATCTGAAAGTCCTTGAGATAGATCTCGGGCGGAGCTCCTTCGCAGGACATCGCGACTTTAGGATTTACCGACCGCGCAGTTTCCGCATCCGCTTTCAGCAGGCTCTTGAAGCCTTCCGTCATCCACGGCCCCGGGACTGGTGGATGACCGTGGTCCGTGGCATAGCACGCAACTGCGCCAGGGCCCTGGTCAAACTGTTGCACGACGCTGGGCCCGAGCTCGGCCATCTTCCGCGTCATGTCCAGAATCATCTGGCGGCCCTTCTCGGTTCCAACGCACACCCAATAGTTCTTTCTCCACGGCCACACATCTTCAACAAAGGTTCCATCGGGCCTGTGAGCCACCGCGGCCTCTCCCCCGTGGGAATGGAAATACGGCATCCCGTCATAGCCGGTGTTCCCCTGCCAGGTCACCCAGCAAAGGCTGTCTCCATAAAGAAACGGCGACCACCCTTTCTCTTTTGCCTTGGCCAAGAACTCGCGCATTGACGCCTCTCCGCCGAGCGGCGGAAAGGCATCGGGCTGCACCCACGGGCCGGGACGCTCCCAGTTGTAAACGAACGGCATGAGAGGACTCTCAAGCGCAGCCGCGAGTTTCTCCAGAAAAGGCAGCGCATTGGTCGCAGGGGTATACCCCGGGTTCACTGCTGAAGGAGCGTCCCAATCTCCCATGCCACGCATCGGGAACGCGATCCCCACAGCCGAATCGGTAATCCACTTTGGGCAGTCTTTTCGATCAACGAGCTTGCGGCCGCAGAAAGACTGCTTTGTCGCCCAGTCCCGGTAAATTTCTGCCGCTCGGTACCAGTCGCCGTGGAAAGTGCCAATCACAACGTTGTAGGGCAGCCTGGTCTCGCCAGGCCCACACGTGCCGGGATAGTGCGCCATTCCCAGCGTGACACCGTCTTCCTCCATCACTCGATCGATGAACTTCGGCAGCCCCATCGCATCATCGCACGCCATATACAGGCCGCCCGCGGAGTTGTAATAGGCCATCAGCTGTGTCGAAGCCCATTGACCAGGATAATTGGGCGAGCGCCAGATATCAGGAGTGTTTTGCTGTCTTCCTGACCAGATGTCTTCCAGCCAAAGATCGGGCGTGACGTTCTCTGTTCCTCCCCACTGCCGCTCGAGGGGAGTATGACGGGTCCATCCCGGCCGCTGATACACCGCGGGCTCAACCGGCCCTGCCAGCGACCCATCGAGGGAGGACGAGAGGATGTGGCTTGGGTCTGCCTCCATTGGTTGGTCGAATGGCACTTCAATGACAGGGAATTGCACGTGCCCAATCCACAACTTCGTGCCGTTTTTCAACTCCAGGTTCCAATAAGTAAGCGTCTCGTTCGATGGGCACCGGATCGTCGCGATCGCATCGACATGCAATTCGCCGATCTCGTTGTATTCGATGGTGACGATCTGTTCATTCTCATTCTCGTCTTTGTGTACGGTGATCTTCTTCGCGTCAGATGAACTGACCTGGTTGAACTCTGCCTGTTCATTCATGAACTCGACGATGAAGAGCGGCAGGCGAACATGATCCCGAATCAGCAATTCGCGGTCAACGCCGTAGGTGGACTGAAACGACGCGATGGTTCCCCTCACCGAATCGATCAGCAATCGATAGCCTGAATTAACGATGATGACGGGGGACGCGGACGGGGCTTCGCGCGACACCGTGACGCTCGTGTTCTGGGCTGCGAGTGCGTCTGAGGAGTCGCCCCCTAGAATCGCTGCACCGCTGACAGGCAGGCACGAGGTCGCTGCCGTCGACGCGACGCCCGAGAGGAATCGCCTGCGCGATAATGGATTGGAATCAGGCACAGTCTGTCTCTTTTCTGTTGGCGCAAACTTGTCTATGGTGCCCGCCCAGCCGCCACTCGGTCAAGGGGTATCGGGTGATTGAAATTCAGGAAATAAACTGCGAGAGATCTTGCCTGGGAAACCGATAATAGGTTTTGTACCGCAAACCAAATCAGAACATCGAAAATCGTCACGAACCTGAGCAAGGTTGTATAGAGGTGCATATGAATTCAGCATCGAATCTCCTCCATCCACGCGATCAACTCATGCAAATGATGGATCGCATCTATCGCTATCGGATGACAACCACCTCGGGCGGCAACCTTTCGATTCGCGACGCAAACGGAGATGTCTGGGTTACACCCGCTCGCGTGGACAAGGGCAGTCTGCGGCGGGACGACATTGTTTGCGTCAGGGCAAATGGCACGGTGGAAGGCCTTCATCCCCCATCATCGGAGTTACCCTTCCACCAGGCGATCTATCGGGTTCGACCCGACCTCGGAGCGATCGTGCATGCCCATCCTGTCGCCCTGGTGGCATTCAGCATCATTGGACAGGTTCCGGATACGCGCCTGTTCCACCAGTCCAGTCATATCTGCGGCGCCGCAGGCTTCGCCCCCTATGCGCTGCCCGGAAGCGCGGCCCTCGGCCAGGAAATTGCCAATATTTTCAAACAGGGTTTCAACTGTGTCATTCTTGAAAATCACGGAGTCGCCGTGGGTGGCGCAGATTTGCAAGAGGCTTTTCAGCGGTTTGAGATGTTTGAATTCACGGCGAAGACGATCATCAAAGCGAGCATTCTCGGCAACGTTCATTATCTCGACGACCAGCAACTGAAGCTGTCGCAGGAAGAGCTGCCGGCTCTTGCTGAGTTTGATCGCGCGCCCGCCGACAGCCGGGAAAAAGAAGCCAGGCGCCAACTTGCCGACTTCATCCGCCGCGGATACCAGCAACGATTGCTGATCAGCAAAGCGGGAAGCTTTTCTGCCCGGTTGGAAGACGACTCGTTTCTCATCACGCCCCACCGGCTGGACCGCAGCGCGGTAGAACTTGATGATTTCGTTTTGATCTCAAAGGGTATGCGTGAGCGCGGCAAGATACCGAGTCGCGCCACTCCCAATCACCATGCCATTTACCGCCGCTATCCTCAGATCGTTGCCATCGTGAACGCGTCGCCGGTCAATGGAACGGCGTTCAGCGTGAGCGACTCTCGCTGCGATTCTCGAACCATTCCCGAGAGTTATATCTTCCTGCGCGAAGTGCAGAAGATACCCTTTGGAATCCAATTCGAAAATGGCGAAGAGCTGGCGCAGCGCATGTCTCCACGCAATCCCATCGCGCTTCTTGAAAACGATGGAGTCCTGGTTCTGGGCACCAGCATCCTCGACGCATTCGATCGGTTGGAGGTCCTGGAGTCAACTGCGGAGGCACTCATCAACAGCCGTCCTCTGGGCAAAGTGACGCCCATGTCCGACAGCGTCATCAAGGAACTGGCGGTCGCCTTTTCGTTGGATTGATGGAGCGAGCATTTCGCTGCCTGGCAGGGAAACTCGTTGTTGTGTCCCAATCAGCGATCAGCTCGCGTAGAGATTCCTGTCGATGAATTCGTTGCGGAATTTTCCGTCAGGATCGTAATGGTTCAGCAGCGCTTTGAACTCCGCGAGTCGGGCGTACTGCGATTGCAGCCGCGCGGGCGGCACCGTGAAAAGCTTGGCCCAGTGCGGTCGGATAGCGAAAGGCTCCAACTGCGCCTCGATCAACGGAAGGATTTCTCTCACTTCTGGCCATTCCGGTTTCCAGGTGAAGTGAATGGCGAGCGAATCGCGCTTGTACGCTGTGCTCATCCACAAATTGTCGGCGGCAATCGTGCGCAATTCGGTGACAAAAAGATGCGGCGTGATGCGGTCGCGCAGTTTTTCAACCGCGAGAATCGCCTCGTATCCGCGCTCGCGCGGAACGAAGTATTCGGTTTGCAGTTCGCGACCGCTTGATGGCGTGAAGTTCATCTTGAAGTGGGGCAGGCGTTCATACCAGGGGCCGGGAATGCCCTGCTGGTCGGTGCAGCTTTCGGCGGGGTGGCCGGTGATGGGGTGAAGTTTCTCGGTGGCGAGTTTCGCGCCGAAGAACTCGGGCTGCCATTCGTTCTTTTCGCCGGGCGCGAGGCGGCGCTTGATCCAGACCTGCGTGGCGTGGTGATTTTGCCAGTCGGTAAAAAGGCTGACACTGTAGCCGCTGCCAAAAATCTCGTCGAAGTGGTGCTCGAGGTGATCGAAGGAGAGATCCTGATAAACAGACTGCGCAACCTGGAAAGTCGGCAGCAGATTCAGTGTGACGCTGGTGACCACGCCCAGCGCGCCGAGGCCAACCACGCTGCCGAGAAACTGGTCGCCGTCTTTTTCGCGCGACAAGTTGTGCACCTTGCCGTCGGCGGTCACCAGTTCAAATGCCGCAACCGGCGTGGCCAGGTTGCCGTTGTGAATGCCCGAGCCGTGCGTGGCCGTGGCGCATGCGCCGGCAACCGAAATGTGAGGCAGCGAAGCCAGGTTGTGTAAGGCATAGCCGCGCGCATCAATGACGGGAGCGAGTGTGCCATAGGCGACGCCGGCTCCGACGGTCACGGTTCGCGCCGCGTCGTCGATGGAGATCTGAACGAGTTGCTTCAGCGAGATCTGATTCTGCGTGCTGTCGGCGATGGCGTTGAAGGAGTGGCGTGTCCCAAGCGCGCGCAGCTTGCTGCAGTTCTTCACCGTCTGGCAGACTTCTTCAACGGAAGCGGGAGCGTATAAGTGATCGGTGCTATAGGTGAGATTACCCGCCCAGTTCTCGCGCGCTGCGTGCTGCTGGGCTGAGCTGAATCGCGAAAATACGCTGCCCGCCATAAATGCTCCGGATGATTTGAGAAACTCCCTCTTATCCATTGTCCTGATGACCTCGCTGCGAAACGGCGCCGGGAAGGCGCGATCGATGACCCCGTCAGTGCTGGTCAAGAATATTTGCCGTGACCTCAAGGAGCAAGAACAAACTGTGCCGGCAGGGGAATCAACTGACGCTGCTTAAGAAGCATCTGCGCGATTGACAAATTGTCGATTGCCGTTTCTTCTGTAGGCAAAAGGACGACCGGGTAAGAGCATGAGGACGAACATCGATGCGACGGTGGATCTTCAGAGTGCATTTGTGGTGCGGGGCCCTCGCTGGAGCATTCTTCGTGGTTCTGGGCCTGAGCGGCAGCGTTCTCGCCTTTGAGGCACCGCTCGACCGGCTGCTGCATGCAAAGCTTTCCCACGTCGCGCCGTCTCAGCACGCGCTTCCCCTGGACGCAATCCTCCGCTCGATAAAGATGAGCTTCCCATCGGACGATGTGGTCGCGGTCACCTTCGCGCCTTCACCAAAACTATCATGGGAGGTGGCACTTCCATCGGGGATTGTGTACGTGAATCCCTATACGGGGCAGGTGCTGGGGCAAAGACAAAGAGGCCAGACAATTCTTGGATTAGCCGGCGAAATTCACGTTCGTTTGGCGACGGGAACCATCGGAGCGACCATTATTCGATGGTCCAATTTGATGGGGCTGCTGCTGCTGATCTCGGGCGTCGGGCTTTGGTGGCCAAATCGACGAATCCGATTCGGCGGCCTCGATGGAAGCCGTCGCTCCTGGTCGGACTTGCACCTGGCCATCGGAGCAATTTTCTTTACGTTTCTTTTCATCGCCGCAGGCACGGGTGCCCTGATCAGCTTTGAAGGGCCAATCCGGCACGCGATTCAAACGCTACACGACCGCAATCCAGTTCCGGCTTCGCAAGTGATGGCCACGCCGCCGTCGCAAGGCTCGGGCGCGATTGGGCCGGACGACGCTCTAGCAACGGCCAAGGCAGCACTTCCACGTGATACTCCGGCGCGGATTCAGATGCCGGCCTACGGGGGAACTTACAAAGTTCTGATGACGGAACATCGCTTCCCCGGGCCTGACGCCGAACGCTTGATCACCATTGATCCGCATTCCGGGCAAATCCTCTCGGTGTCGTCGGAAGATCGGCCGTCCATCGACCGCTTCTTTGAAGTCAACGAAGCCATCCACACAGGATCGTTCCTGGGGATCGTGGGCCGCACCTTGGTAGCCTTGGCAGGAATGATGATTCTGCCGCAGGCAATCAGCGGGCTTTTCATGTGGTGGAAACGGAACAGGAGCAGAAAAAAGCGCGAAGAAATTCGCCTCGTCACAGGAGTTTCGAAATGAAAATACTCGGACTCGCGTTATTACTTGCGATGGCCACACCCATCGGGAGCTTGTCGGGAAAATGGGAAGGCTCATTCCGGGTTGCTGGCGGAGACCATGAAGTGCCGCAACTCTTCGTTCTCAATGAAGACGGAAACAAACTGACTGGCACAGGCGGCCCCGATACGGTCGAGCGGTATCCAATTGCGAATGGGCAGGTGAAGGGAGATCGGGTGTCATTTGAATTGACAACGGGCGACTGGAAGTTCTTCTATGACCTGAAGAACACGGGTCAACAGATGAGCGGACAACTGACATTGAAGAGCGTCAATGCGACCCGAACGGCCCAAGTCTCACTGCGGAAATCCGAATAGTGCGTAAAATCTCACTCGATCCATGTTGAATTTCTCTGCGCAAGCTTATTTGAATCAGCAGCGAGAGCGGCCGTATTGCTCCCATCGAATCCATTTCGATCCGTCACAAGTCTGCTGCACAGCGTTGTCACAGCCGCAATAGCGCAGCGTGGCACGCTAAATGCGCATTGACGACAAAGATTCTTGAAACCGGTTTGGGTTGGAGATCAGCGATTGTTTTTGTATCCTGTAATAGACCGAACGCTCGATAACACGGTACGAAGGAGGAGACCTACATGGCAGAGAAGACGAAGAAAGTGAGCACCACAGCAAAACCCCGCAAGACCACGGCCAAGAAAGAAACTATCGGCAAGAACACAGCCTCAACGACAGCCTCTCCCGAAGAAGTGGCGAAGCTGGCACATCGATTCTGGGCCGAGCGCGGTCGCCAACACGGGCGTGATGCAGAGGATTGGTTCCGCGCAGAACAGGAACTTCTGGGCAAAGCATCCTGACGGGGTCCTTCATCATCAATAAAATCAATCACTCTTGATTGCAAGGACGTCGTCGCTGTTGGGCCGAGGTAATTTTGGCTTGCATCGCCCGGCGATCGAAGGTCGTCGTGTGCGCATTCGCGCTTTGAGTTTCGTCCGGGCGCATCGTCAATCAGAGGTATACGATGCGGCCTTCACTGATCGTCCAACGGACTTTCCCCTGCATGGTCCAGCCATCGAACGGAGTGTTGTGCGCCTTGGAACGGGTTTCTTTGGCGCGGTAGGTCCACTCGACTTTGGGGTCGAAGATGACCACGTCGGCGAAGCTGCCCACCGCGAGCGTGCCGCGGCCTTTGAGTCCGAGCAGGGCGGCCGGCTGCGCGCTCAGCAGGCTTAACACGCGTCCCAGGGGCATCTTCCACTCCTTGTGCAACCAGCGAAGCGAAAGACCAAGCGCCGTTTCAAGGCCGGTAATGCCATTGGGCGCGTTTTCAAACTCGACTTCTTTCTCGTGTGTAGCGTGCGGCGCGTGGTCGGTGGCGATGGCGTCTACCACGCCGTCGAGGATCGCCTCGACCATGGCATCCCGATCGGCTGCGGAGCGAAGCGGCGGATTCATCTTGGTGTTGGTGTTGTAAAAGCCCACGTGCTCTTCTGTGAGCAGGAAGTGGTGCGGCGTCACTTCGCAGGTGACGCGCAATCCGTTGCGGCGCGCCTGGCGCACGGCCGCGATCGCGGCAGCCGTGGATGTGTGGGCTACATGCAGATGAGCGCGCGCGTCGCGCAGCTCGGTGACGAGGCGGATGTCCCGTTCGACGAGGCCCGATTCAGCTTCGGGTGGCATGCCGCGCAGACCAAGCCTGAATGCGGTCGGCCCGGCGTTCATGCAGGCGCCTTGCGTGAGGCGTGTGTCTTCGGCGTGTTGAATGACGCTGAGGCCCACGCGGGCCGCGGCGGCCAGGGTCTCGCGCATCACGCTGTCTTTGAGGATGGGCCGGCCGTCGTCCGTCACGGCGACGGCTCCGGCGGACTTGAGGGCAGCAAAGTCGTTGAGCGCCTCACCCTTTGAGCCTCGCGTTGCGGCAGCGATGGGAAAAATGCGAATGGCTGCGCCTCGATCCGGCGACAGCATCCAGCGTGTGATTTCAGGCGAGTCGTTCACCGGGACGGTATTCGGCATGGCGGCAACGGCGGTAAATCCGCCCGCCGCTGCGGCGGCAGTGCCGGTGGCGATGGTCTCCTTGTAGCCTTGTCCCGGCTCGCGCAGGTGAACGTGAATGTCGATCAGGCCCGGCGCTACCGTGAGGCCGGCGGCATCCAGGGTTTGCGCACCGTTGGTGGCTTTGAGCTTGCCGGGCGCGGCAATCTCGGCGACTCGGCCATCTTTAAGCAAAATGTCTTTAGGGCCGTCGATGCCTGCTGCGGGGTCGATCAGATGGCCGTTACGAATCACCAGCGCTGTCATGCACGGTCTCCTTCACCGGTCGCGACCGTCAACGCGCGCTCGACAGCCGCCATGCGAATGGCCACGCCGTTATGCACTTGCTCGAGGATCGCCGATTGCGCTCCGTCCGCCACGCCAGCCGTCAGCTCAAGGCCGCGAATAATGGGTCCGGGATGAAGCACGACCGCGGAAGGAGCCTGTGAAGCCAGGCGCTGTCCAGTCAGTTGATAATTCGCCTTGTATTGTTCGAGGTCCAGTTGCAGACCGGCAAGCCGCTCCGCCTGGATGCGTAACATCATGACGGCTTGCGACTGGAGGAGTGCCGATTCGAAGTCGCGCTCGATCGCAATGTTCGGTCCGGCGCCCGCCAATTCCGGCAGCAATTCTTTGGGACCGCAGAGCAGCACGCGCGCGCCGAGCCGGGGCAACAGCAACATGTTGGAACGGGCCACGCGGCTGTGCAGGATATCGCCGACGATGGTTACGGTGACACCAGCCAGCGTTTCGGCAGTCACATTCTCAATACCGGGGCGCAGATGCGTTAGTAGGGTGCGCAAATCAAGCAGCGCCTGCGTGGGATGCTCATGCATGCCGTCGCCTGCGTTGAGCACGGGCAGGCGGGTCGCTTCTTCGAGCAGCCACGCGGCGCCCGAAGAGTTGTGGCGGAGAATGATGGCCTCAGCTCCCAGAGCACGCAAAGTCAGGCCCGTGTCCTTCAGCGTTTCGCCCTTTTCGATACTCGACGAAAGGCTCGAAACCAGTGTGGTGTCCGCGCCCAGGCTCTTTGCCGCGAGTTCAAAACTGGTGCGTGTGCGCGTCGATGACTCGTAGAACAGCAGCGCCACGCGCCGCTTGGCCAGGATGCGATCGCGGACCAGCGGGTCCATGTTCTCAAGCGCTGTGGCGCGGGCCAGAATGTGGCTGACGCTCTCAAGGCTCAGATCCTGCACCGAAAGCAGCGAGCCGGGATGGTAAGGAAATGGCGAGGCGGGAACGGGTGGTGGATGGATCTGGCGGCGGACGGGTGGTGCAGTCGCGTTCATATGTTGGCTTTCAGCCTCCAGCTCCCGGCCTCTAGCTGAGAGCCAGAAGCTAAGAGCTGCCTTTCTTTAATCTACCCGCTCGACCAGCAGCACCTGCTCGTCGTTGTCGACTTCGTGGAATTTGACTTCAATGATCTCGCGGCTGCTGGTGGGCACGTGTTTGCCCACGTAAGTGGCCTCGATGGGCAGCTCGCGATGGCCGCGGTCGATCAGCACGGCAAGTTGCACGCGGCGCGGCCGGCCGTGGTCGAACAATGCATCCAGCGCGGCGCGAATGGTGCGGCCGGTGTAGAGCACGTCATCGCATAACACGACGTCGCGGCCCTCAACGTCAAAGCCAATGGCACCCTTGGTCACTACAGGCCGGATGTCGGCCGTGGAAAGATCATCGCGGTAGAACTGGATGTCGAGCATGCCGGTGTCTACGGTGCGCTTTTCGATATTGGAGATCAGCTTGCCCAGGCGCTCGGCCAGCGGAACGCCGCGCCGCTTGATGCCGACCAGGGCAAGGTCTTCGCTGCCGTTGCTCTTTTCAACAATTTCATGGGCCAGGCGAACCAGGGTGCGCTCGATTTCGGACGATGACATCAGCCTGCCCTTGACGCGCAGGCTGGGTAAACTTGGCTCTTCGCTCATGGATTCTCTCTTGGCGCTTGTCTCACGTGGGTTGTCTCACGTGGGATGATACGAGGGTTAGCTCATTGGGGCAAGTTGTGGAGAAACAGGCTCATATCGAAGACCGCCGCTTGAACAAGTGCGCCGCTCCAACGACCCGCACTCGGCATCAAACTTCGGGCCGGCGCGAGCGGGCCAGCAGGCGCGCTCCCAGTGCACCGCCGCCCGCAGCAAAGAACAGCAGAAAAATGGAATTCCCGGCAAAGCTGAACGTCTCAATGCCCGCGTGGCCCCATGGCGACATCATCCACGCCTGAACCTCGGCCCGCATCGTCTGCGCCTGCGCAGCATCGACCGATCCCATGCTCCCCCACTGCTGCGCCATCATCTGCTGGCTCAGGTCGACGCGGCTTTTCCATTCCGCATCAATCTGGCTGGAGTGGTGCAGAACGAACCGATCGACAAAAAGCGTAGCGCCGCTGATGCTGAAGGCCAACCATGCAGCAAGCAGGCCGGTCACCAGGCCAATGCGCGCTCCCGCGCCCATCGTGATCCATGCGGGCCGCTGACCCCGCACATAAATCGCGACCGCCCAGGCCGCGGCGGCAGCCATCCAGAACAGCCCCAGAATCCCCACCGGCGAGAGCCCGCTCGAGAGCAACCCCGCAGGCACCGCAAGTGCCAGGGCGGCACGCATGGCGGGCTTCCACTCCACACCGCTCGCGTCGCGTACAGCCTCGGTCCAGCGCTCTGCCGGCGCCTGCCCTGACTCGCCTTCCGTGGTGTAGACCAGTTGCGGCAGACCGCAAGCCGGACAGTAGCAGTCTTCGGCATCAACGGGCTGGTGGCAGCGATGGCAGGTGATTTCCATAATCACTAAACTCTATAGGAATTCTATTCCCCCCGGGACGCTAAGGGGCAGGGCCCGGCTCCGGCTGCCATTTTGTGCAACCAACCTTGTTGAAATCGCGGAGGTCGGGCGACTTTGGGCACACTCCAGATTGCGCGGCGCGAATTCTCGCGGCCTGAGATATCGATTCGCGTTTAGCGGCCGCGCGTCGGATTTGAAACCGACGAGAACGACACGTGGCTTCGCATCTGGCATATACAACAGCGCACAGGAAGCCGGCGGACCAGCAAATGAAGAAAGTCGGAAATCCGAAAGCGCGAGCTACGAAACTCTATCGATCCACAACCAGGGCAAGTAACAGGCACGGTCTCCCTCCTGATAAAGCAGAACATTCGGTGTAATTCGCAATATTGGGGGCCAGAGTTTGCACTATATGAACGCAGGTGGCGATAGACGTCAATCCCCCAGCGGGGCACGGTTAGAAGAACTGAAGTAACCAGTCGACCGCCGTTCATTTCTTTGATTTGAGCTTGCCCGGTACAGTTACGACGCGTCGGCCGAGCCGCCCAGCCTCGCGGCCACAATCGCTTCGGCGGCCTTGACCGCTTCATCCAGGGTCATGTCGGTTGAGTCGAGCAGGACGGCGTCGGGAGCCGCTTTCAGGGGAGAATCGGCTCGATTGCGGTCGCGCTCGTCGCGGGCGCGGAGATCGCGAATCACTTCTTCCGGCGGGTGAATGGGCTGCGGGCCCAGCTGGTCGAAGCGGCGCATGCCTCGGACCTCGGGCGCCGCATCCAGAAAGATCTTCACCTGCGCCTGCGGAAAAACAACTGTGCCGATATCGCGGCCTTCCATCACCACCCCGCCGCTGGCGCCCATCTCCTGTTGCAGGCTAACCATCCAGGCGCGAATAGCGGGATACACGCTGACACGCGATGCGGCGTCGGTGACCATTTGATTGCGGATGAGGCCGGTGACGTCCTCGCCGTCGAGCAGAACGCGATTCTCATCGTCGCCCGGCTCAAGACTTATCTGTGTTTCGTCAGCGAGGATCTTCAGGGCTTTGATCTGTTCGCCTGAGGGCAAGTCCAGAGAAATACCGGCCCGCAGCGCCTTGAGCGCAAAAGCGCGGTACATGGCTCCCGTCTCAAGGTTCAACAGGCCAAAATGGCGCGCCAGATGACGCGCAATCGTGCTCTTTCCCGCACCCGCAGGACCATCGATGGCGACGATCAGCTTCTGAGAGGGTTGAGCGGAACGCAAGGGGTTTTCAACAGCACTCATCCGCGCTTCTTTGTCCCCTGCTTGGGCCGCGCCGTGAATCCAAAGCGCTTCCCGTTCCCTGCTCCTGCCCCGGCTGTCATGGTCGGCTTGCGGCCGCTGCTGCGCACCGGCCGTGCATCACCCCGGGAAAGGGTCCGCTTGGCGGTTGTGGTCTTGGGCGCTGTCTTGATGCCATTGGTATGGCCATTGTGCTTGGCCGGCGGCGCCGACTTGCTCCAGGCTGGAGCCGAAGGTTTCCCGTTCCGGGTTGGGGTGGAGCCGTTTGATCCGGCACGTTTAGCCGAATTCGTCGTGGCATGGGCGCCGTTGCTCTTGCCGTTGGTGCTCGCCCCAGCACTCTTGCCCCAGCGCGTTCCGTTCGTGGGCCGTGTGCCGTTTTGAGAGCGTGACGCGGCAGATTGCCCTGGCCTGCTCGACGCGGCAGGTTTACGGTCGCGCGCGTGGGCGGAGGGGCGGCTGAAGTGGGGCCGCGCCGATGCGGGTTTGCCCGCGGCTGCCGGCTTGCGAACCCCCGGCCTGGGCGAACGGACTTCACTCACCTTGCGGGGTTCGTTACGGGTCTCGGCCTGAACCGGTGCGGCAATCTGTGGCCCGGGAGCTTCCGGTGGCTCCTCCTCATGGTCCCTGGGCCGCATGAAGTAGGCCGAGGAAGGCAGATACGAGCTGGCGTAGATTGAGGATTCAACGGCGAACTCCGGCAACGTCCCGGCCACATAGAAGTGCGGCGAATGCCCCATCGAAATGGTGTGGACCTGTCGCGTCGCCAGCAATCCGCGCAACACCTCGCGCACCTTGCTGCGCGCTGTCAGCGGAGCCAGGAAGAGCTCGACCTCTTCCATGCTCGCGGCGATAACGGCCTGCAAATAGATGGAAGCAAGAACCGAGATCGCCGTCACCTGGGAGGTGGAAGCGCCTTCCGCAATGGCCCGTTGGAACCGGACCCGGAGCAATTGCCACCGGGCGGGCTGGCCCGGGGCCGGAACGACAGGAATGATGCGCAACTGCTGCCAGAGTTCGGTGATGGCGCGAATGACCGCAGTCTCACTGACTTCGCGGCCCAGCGACTGCTTGAGCTGGGAGATAGTCAGGTCGCCTGTTTCCAGAAACTTGTAAGCCTGAACCGCCAGCGGCGATACCTGCCGCGAACCGGTGAGCTGCGGGCTGCGCCGCCAGTCGCGGTCGCCCCTCAGGGCATACACATAGGGCAATACCCATGCGGCTACGACAAAATCCGGCTGCTCGCCGGGTTGACCGAGCAGATTGAGCCTGACTGCCACGCCATCCGTTTCCAGGCGCACCAGTAGCTCTTCGGCGGCGGCAATCTGCCTGGGGGCTGGGGTTGAATCCCTCTGTCCGCCGATAGCCTCAACAAATGAAGGTGCGATGGAGGAGGAAAACTGCCTGCGCGGCAAAAAGAGGCACAAACCAGTCTCTTCAATCCACGTCCGGGCATCCTCTAATGTGAGAGTCCCAAGTCCATTCTGGCGCATCCTTTCGGCACGCGCTGCTTCCAATTGTTCCGATGTCAAAGAAAAACCTCGCTTCCAGGCTCATGCTGGCGCTGGGCAACTCTCTCTCCTGAGAGGAGGGGGCTGCCCCAACCAATTCTAAATCGGTTCTAAATTCGATGGAAGGCCCGTTCAATGTCTTTCCACGAATAGTGCAAAGCTATTGGACGTCCGTGCGGGCAACTTGTTGGGTGTTCGGTCTTTGAAAGTTCCAAAAGTAGCCACTCCATGCGGACCGGATCAAGCGGGGTGTTGATCTTGATGGCGGAGTGGCAGGCGATGGAGGCCGCAATGCGCGTACGAAGCGACGTAAGATCATGATTCTGTAAACTTTCGTCTGAATCATCGCCGGACTGTTCGATCACTTGCGACAGCATTCGTTCCAGTGAGGCTCCCTCCAGGCCCACAGGCGCCGATTTGACCGCAAGTGTCTGTGGGCCAAAGGGTTCCACTTCAAATCCATTGAATTCCAATTCCTCTGCAATCTTGGCAAAAACGACCATCTGCCAGGGCTTCAGCTCCACCAGCAGAGGCATCAGCAAGCGTTGGCGCTGGACCTTTTCGACCTGCCGATCGCGCAAAATTTTTTCGAAAAGTACCCTCTCATGTGCCACATGCTGGTCGATTATCCACAGGCCATCATCCCCAGCCGCAAGGATAAACGACTCGCGCAGCTGGCCCAACGGGCGCAAAAAACCCAGGTGATTCAGGTTCGTGGCGGCCTGTTCCGCCTCGACCAGGGCCGTCTGCGCCGCTGTGCCAACCCCATCGGAGAGCCCCGAACCGCAGCCGTTGACCGCCCCTGCCGGAGGTAGAAGCGCCGCGGCGGCACGGGCGAGGACCTCACGGTTCAGAATCTCTTGATCGAAGGGGTTGGCGTCGAGGGATCCCGCGACGAAGGGGAGCGTGCCGGGAACGGACGCGACTGGACGAGGGGTGAGCTGAAATGATTCCGCGTCTGCCACGGCTGATTCAAAAGAAGATGCTTCCGATTCGGGAGGAAGCGCCATCGGCGCTGACTGCGGCAAGCCCGGCAAAGGCGAGATCGCCGGAGGCATGAGGGACGGGCTGGCGGCAGGGGAATTATCGAGCGCGGCCAGGAATCCGGCGGCCGGTCTGGCTTTGATCAGCGCGTTGCGCAGACTGTCTCGCACAAAATCGTGCACCTGCGACTGCTGGCGGAATCTAACCTCCGTCTTGGCCGGGTGGACGTTGACATCGACCTCTTCGGGCGGCATTTCAAGAAATAGCAGCACCACCGGGAAGCTGGTGGGCGGAATCACGTTGCGATACGACTCGGTAATGGCGTGCATCAGCAGACGGTCCCGGATCAGTCGTTTGTTGATGAAGATATAAATCGAGTTGCGGTTGAGCTTTTGCAGTTCGGGCTTGGAGTAGAAGCCTGAGAGACGAAGGGTGCCGGGGTCGCGGACGGGCTCGTCGGGATCCTTCTTCCACGGTGGCGGCTCGGGCAGCCCGGCGTGGGCAAGCGGAGTCTCGGCGGCCACAGGCAACAGCTGGGCCAGGGTCTCCTTGCCGAAGATCTGGTAGATGCGCTCGGCAGTGCGGGCAACAGGCGCGGCGGACACAAGAGTGTGGGTTGCCGAGACGAGTTCGAAGTGCTTTTCCGGATGAACCAGCGCGTAATGGGTAACCAACGCTGTCACATGAGCCAGCTCAGTCGATTCGGCACGGAGGAATTTGCGCCGAGCAGGTGTGTTGAAGAACAGGTCGGCGACAGCGATGGTGGTTCCGCGGGGCAGTGCGGCGTCATCGACGTGAAGGATTTTGCCGCCGGCGATTTCGAGATGGGTCCCGGCGTGCTCGGTGGACTCACCGGTGGATGTTTCCAGGGTTACGCGAGCAACGGAGGCGATTGAGGGCAGCGCCTCGCCCCTGAATCCCAATGTGGCGATGGAGAGCAAGTCATCGGCGGTGCGGAGTTTTGAAGTAGCATGACGCTCGAAGGCCAGAAGCGCGTCGTCGCGGCTCATGCCGTGGCCGTCGTCGGCTACGCGAATCAGCCGCCTGCCACCCGCTTCGACTTCGACGCGGATGCGGGTGGCCCCAGCATCGAGGGCATTCTCCAGCAATTCCTTGACCACTGATGCGGGGCGGTCGACCACCTCACCGGCGGCGATCTGGTTGGCCACCTGATCGGGAAGAATGCGGATGCGGCCCATAAGGGATTAGGTTAACGCAGGGGAGGATAGAAGATGGCGGTTGAAAACGCGTCAGAAAATAGAAGGCCGCACAATGCGGCATTCTTCAGGGCCGCTGAGGCTATTCCTGTCCTGATCACCGCAAAAGCAATTCGGTGATTCTCCTACGGCGCTCTCCTGAATCGGGATGAGCTGCATTCATGTTTCCGAGTTGGACAGCGATGTTCGCTTTTTGTTCCCCAATTCGCGGATTTCGATCTAGAATGGCTCCAAGTATTAATGAGGTTCACCGACGGTTATGTACCCTCTTTTTCACCGCAAATTGCGTGATAATTCCGAAAGGCCGTCGGCCAACCCTCTCAAACGCAAATCGTTTACCAGCGAACCGCGCAAGGACGCGAATCTGATGGAACATAGCTTCTATGAATTCTTCGCCTCGCTGCGACAGCCGAGTTCCAAGATTGGGGAGATATGGAATTCTTCGTAACTTGGGAGATTGAGGTCAATGCCGAGAATCCCGTCGAAGCTGCCAAGCTGGCGCGCGCGGCGCAGCTAAACCTCGATACAAGGTCGACGGTTTTCCAAGTTTTCAGCGAGGACACAGAAGACCCGAGCTTGGTTGACCTGACCGCTTTGGCTGAGGGGAGCTCGACGTAGATTCGAAAGGGATAGAGGTAGGACTGACTTTCCCGGCGCACTGCCGGGACTTTCACAGCTTTAATTGCTGCCGGAGAATCGCTTCACCTTTGCATGACGTTCGGAGCAGCCGATGATCCTCAATACGGATCAGATTTCAAACAGAACGAAGCTAATTCTCACAGGCCTTTATTTTGCGAAATATGATGCTGTTGGGTTAAAGCGACTTGGGTTTCGTAGCTTCGCGGAAGCATTCAACGTCGTAGGATACGCACTTGGCTCTCAGCCCGCGTCGATAAAGAATTACAGGGATGAGTTTGATCCATATCTTCCAAATAAGCGGCAAGGTTGGCACAAGCGGCCAATTCGCGACTATTGTTTGAAAATTTTTCAAGAGTACAAGAGCTTGGACCTCGAATTATTTACAGGGCTAATTAAGTCATTCGTAGGATATGACGAAAATATCGTCAGCGAGATCGAGACGAAAGAAACGAAGGATGGGAGCGCATCTGGATTTGCTAAGAGGCTAATCACTGGCTTGGCTGCAGAGCATTATTTCGAATCGATTCAGCCAACTATTCCAGAATTTGCAGACCTCGAATTGGAGAACACGACTCGCCTAGGATGCGGTTATGATTTCAGATTACATGCGTCAAACCACGACGGATTCTTGGCTGTTGAAGTCAAAGGCTTGCGTGACCTAACGGGCGGCTTATCACTAACTCCGCGTGAGTACGAGGCGGCAACGACACTGCGAGATCGTTTCTACCTCTTCGTCGTCAAGAACTTCCAGAAATCACCTCTCCATGAGATTTTTCCGAATCCATTGTCATGCCGGCTTGAGTTTTCAAAAAGCGAGCGGATCACGGTACAGGTTTCCTGGCTCACTCGGATCTGAGTCGGAACGCCATGCTTCCGGCCGAGAGAGACTTGCGTTGGGAAAAGTTTTCCATTACGAACTCCCTCCGCCATGCATTTACGTCCTACCTCCAACTGTGCCTTCACCGCGCAATAATCCGAAGCCGTTGTCTCAGGATTTGGCTGACGTTCAAATTCTCCAAGCTTTCCAAGATTGTTTCGGTGGCAGATCGGACGAGGTCAATTACGTCGATTTCGAAGTCGAACATCGAAATGCAGATACGGTGCGAAAGACCCGAGTTCGCCGGGACGGGGTAACCGTGCAAGAGTCGGCGTTCACATCGATTCGCCGGGTGTAGCTATGGAACTACCGGAGACGCGCCGCAGAACCATGCAAGCGGTTCGGTCCCGAGATACAGGACCGGAATTAGTGGTGCGTCGAATACTCCACGCAGGGGGGTACAGATACCGGCTGCACGTTAATTCTCTCCCAGGCCGACCCGATATTGTGTTCCCTTCAAGGCGAAAAGTTCTTTTTATTAACGGATGCTTTTGGCATGGGCATTCATGTTCCCGTGGATCACGTGTCCCGAAGGCCAATCGGCAATACTGGGAGAAGAAGGTCGAAAGGAACCGGGAACGAGACCTCCGAAGCATTGAGGAACTGGGGGCGCTCGGCTGGCGCGTTCTCACGATCTGGGAATGTGAAATCAGATCGATTAACCTTGCTACTCTGAAGCAATTCCTCGACCCCATGGGGCTTTGACGGCAGTACGGGGAGACCCGCCCTCCCAAGGCCGCTTTTGCGCAAAGCGGCCTTGGGATAATTGCGCATGGACCAGAGCACTGCCTAGAACTGCAGCTTCGCGCCGAACTGAATCTGTCGTGAGGTGGTGGATGTGGCAGTGACCAGGCCGGCGGTGGGCGAGACTCCTGACGTTGCCGAGGTGTAGACCACTTCGTTGGGCGTGAGGAAGTTGGTGTGATTGAGGATGTTGAAGAATTCGGCGCGGAACTGCAACTGCATTTTTTCCGTCACGTGCGAAATCTTGGAAGCCGAAAAATCCAGCTCCGACAGGCCGGGCCCGGTGAGCGCATCGCGGGAAACATTGCCGTAAGTGCCGGTTGCCGGCGGTAGAAAAGCCAGGGGATTGAAGTACTGCGTTGGCGTCCGCGGATACAGGGTTCCGCTGAAGTTGGGATTCCAATTGGGTCGCACGGGATTGCGCGTATCGCCGTTGCCAGTGGGGTTGTAACCGAGCTGCGGCGAAAACGGGAAGCCGGACTGGACGGCGACAATGGCGCTGGCCGTCCAGCCCGCGGCAACAAAATTCACCGGTGCTGAGGCGTTTTTCAAAAAGCGGCGATGCGGTCCGAACGGCAACTCGTAGCTTCCGTTCAGCGAAGCTGCATTGCGCACGTCGGTCGCCGCAGGCCCCCAGTCCAATTTGGGTCGCAGCGGGAACTCCACAAATGCCGGAGTGTTGCCGCTGACGCTGGTGTTCCACGCCGAACCGTCGTCGAGGTTTTTGGAGTAGGTGTAGTTGCCGCGGAACTGGAATCCGCTGCCAAAGGAGCGGCGCACATCGACGATGAGTGAGTTGTAGAGACCCACTCCTCCGGATACCCACGAGGTGGAATTGGCCAGCGCGGGGTTCGCATTCGGCGCGCCCGCAGGATAAAAAGCCGATCCGTCTGCCTCGATCGTGGGCACCGGCTCGTTCATGTCTTCGGAGAGGATCTGGTGGTAGCTGTGCGATCCCACGTAACCAACGGTCAGCGAAGTGCGCGGGGCAATCTGCTGCTCGACGCGCAGGCTCCAGGTAAGCACGGCCGGTGTGGCAATGTCGGGCTGCACGTTGCTGGGGGAGACCTTCGTACCGGCAGGTGGCGGCGTTCCCGGCGTGAAGCTCAAGTGGGAGACAGCGATGTTACTGATCGATTCCGCGGTATTGAAGGGCGCGGTCTGATCCAGACGGTAGTCGAGTGTGTCGAGCAGGCCATGGTAAATGCCGAATCCGCCCGTAACAGCGGTCTTGCCATTGCCCCAGACGTTCCACGCAAAGCCTACGCGCGGCTGGGGTAGGAACTTGGCGCGGTTGTCGGTGAGCGCGGAACCGCCGATGATTGGCTGCGTTTGCAGAACACCCCCGACGAGCGCGTAATTCGATGCGCGCCCTTGCGCTTCGTTCCAGCCGTTGGTGGATTCGGAGCGGAAGCCGGCGCGCAGCTCGAGCCTCGGCGTCAACTTGATCGTGTCTTCGATGTAAGCCGCTCCTTCGAGCGACCGCCAGCCAAGTTCCGTAGGCGACGGCACCACGGTGAACGTCTTCACGGTGCCTTGCAGGAACGACTGCAGCGTGCTGAACGAAGCCTGCCCATACTGATCCTGCGCCAGCAGGTCATTGGACTGGATGCGCTGCAGCCATACACCCGCTTCCACCTGATTGCGCCCGCGCGACCAGTAGACGTGATCGTCCAGCGTAAACAGGTTGCGCGTCGCCCTGTTGTTGCTGCCTACGTTGGTGCCTGCCTGCGTGATTTGCGAAGCGCCGTTTGAGGCGGTGCTTCCACTGATGACGATGGCGCCGATGGGCTCGCCGGCTACCCAACCAGTGAGATTCACGGGCGAGTATCCGGTGAAGAAGTAGCTGGCGCGTGAATAGCCGAACCGCGCCGTGTTGAGCAGCGATGGCGAGAAAACATGCTGCTCCTGTATGCTCGCAACCTGCTCGCGAAGGCTTTCGTTGACCAGGCTCAAAGGGTTTTGCGAGGGTGTGTTGGCAGCGCTGTCGTCGACTGTGTAGACGCCGAAGAGGAGATCCTTGCCAGAGAGGTTTGCATCGAAGCGCACGGTGCCGAAATCTTCGCGGATGACCTGTTTCGGATGGCTAAAGGCCTCGGCGATGCCGCTGCCCAGTTCCGGGCCATTGGCCACCGGCCAAAGCGCCAGCAGCGGCTCGACAGCGGGATTGACGCCCACATATTGCTCGGTTCCCGCGGAGTTAGGCAGATAGCCCTGGCGCGCCTCGTTGTCCGGGACCAGCGTCACCGCGCTCAAGCCCCAATTTTGCCGAAAGCCCTCGTAGTTGCCGAAGAGGAAGACCTTGTTCTTTCGAATGGGCCCGCCCAGCGAGCCGCCAAACTGGTTGCGCTGGAATTCGGGAATCGATCCGGCGTCGAAGTAGTTGCGCGCATCGAGAGCGCTGTTGCGGATGAATTCAAATGCCGTGCCGTGAAGTTGATTGGTTCCCGAGGTGGTGACGATGCTGACCTGCGCGCCATCGCGTTTGCCGTAGCTGGCGCCATACGTGTCGGTGGCTACATTGAACTCGCGCACCGCATCCACGCCGAGCAACTCGCCGCTGGTGCCGCCGGGGGTGACGTTGATGAGCGACGCTCCGGTGTATTCAATGCCGTTGAGCAGAAACAGATTGTCCTGCGGGCGGCGTCCGCTGACGGCAAACATGTTGCCGACCGATGAATTGGAAGTACCGATGCCGCCGGAGCGTTCGCCAGTATAGTTCACGGTTGCAGGGTTCAGCGTGAGCAGTTCATCGTAGCTGCGGCCATTGAGGGGAAGCTCCTTCACCTGGCGCTCGTCGATCAGGCCCGCGGTCTGCTGCGTGGTCGTATTGACGGTGTCTCCAGTCGCGTCCACCTCAACCTGTTGCTGCACAGCCTCGACGCCGAGCACGAAATCCACCTGCAGGCTCTGCCCGACGGTGAGAGAAATGCCGCTTCGTTCCTGGGATGCGAATCCATCATGCGCAACGGAAACCGAATATCTGCCCACCGGAACAGATGGCGCGAAAAAGCGCCCGTCTGACCCGGTAACGAGTTTGCGCGTGGCTCCTGTTTCGGTTTGAACAACCGACACGGACGCGCCGGCCAGCGATGCTCCAGTGGCTTCACGGACCGTGCCGCTGATTGATCCGCCCACAATCTGGGCGTGCGCGGCTTGAGTCCCGACCGCGGCGAGAACACCGACAAGGAACAGGGCGATAAGAATGGAGTGCAATTTTGATATGAGCTTCACAAGGCCTCCTGGTACTTGATCTGGGAGCTTGATTGGCCGTTCACCGGGAACGCCAGCCTGGGGAGAATGAGGAACTGGCCGGGAGGACATCGTGTGCCTCCGGCCCAGGTCAAATTTTCAGAACGGAAAAAGGTCAGCGGCTACAACAACAGCTCGTCTGCCGGGAGGCGGAGGGATTGAGCCGCGAATGGGAAGAAAGGAAGTTCATTGGGTCCGGTACAACGTTGAACGATACAGCTTGCTTAACGAAAGAAACACAAAGGCCGCGTCAGCAACGGGCTGAAGCGGCCTCATGAGGATCGGTGAAGTCTAGACTAACTCACCCACAAGACCGGCGCAGCGTGCAAGGACACGCACAACAGGAGGCCGGGATGGGACGAAGACTCATATGGAAACTATACCGGGATGCAGATTTGCGGTCAATCGATCAGACGCGGGCCGAAGGGCCCGGCAATACAGCCCGGAAGCACGGGCCGGAAATGCAAAATGCCGCGCAAGGCGGCATTTGCCAAGAGGCGAAAGCGCTGATCAGATGCCCATGCCGAACTCGCCGGCCTGTTGTTTGCCGGCGTTGGCGTAGAAGTCGTAGGGGGTGCGGCGCTTGAATTTGTAGCGGCTGCGAATCTCGACGCCCAGGTAGATACCCAGTGCGGCGACGGCCATTCCTGCCGAAAACCAGCCGATGACCCGGAGAGCCATACCCTCTTTCGGCTCTTCAACTAGCGTGACGGGGTCGAGTTCAGTGGACATTGCTGCAAACTCTCCTCTTAGCATGTTACCTCAATACGCATTAGACTCTCTCACCCATCCGGGGGTTGGCCTCTACAACTTTTGTTGAGGGCCTGTTAACAGTACTGGGGTGGATGGCGTTGCGAGCGAAAATTCGGTCAGACCCGGGGCCCCCGCGGACAGGTCTTCGTCCGTGGGGTGGAGATGAAGCCGAGTCCGAAGGCTGTGGCGGGTCCACCGTCGAGGGCGAGAATGAAGTATGGACCGGATTTTCGCCGCAACCCTTCGGGCCGGCGGCCAATTTTCCTCATTTCGTCGTCAATCGTCGCTAGCAGACACCCGGTATGCGTCACTCCTCATTCCTCGAACTGAGAAAAATGGTTCCCGACGCCACCGCCCCAGTAGTGTTAGCAGGCCCTAGCTTGCAGCAACAATTCGGGAGAGCCACGCCGCTTTTTCCGCTTCCGGAAGAAAGCTGGCGCGAATCGAGTTGGCGGCGAGCTGGCGAAGTTCATCGCGGGTAAAGCCCTGCTCTGTGTGGGCCAGCAGGTATTCGTTGGCCACGTCGGAGCCGAAGAAAGCCGGGTCGTCGGAGTTGAGCGTGACCAGCAGCCCGGCATCGAAGTAGCGGCGCAGCGGATGCGCGGCAAACGACGGGCAGACGCCGGTGCGGACGTTGGAGGTCGGATTCAGCTCCAGCGCGACGTTGCGGTTTTTCAGTTCTTCAAGGAGATGCGGGTCCTCAATCGCCGAAAGCACGTGGCCGAGCCGCTCCGAGCCGATGCCGAGCGCCTCCCATATCGCTTCCGGGCCGGTGGTTTCGCCGGCGTGATTGGTGAGGCGAAGTCCGGATCGGCGGGCGTCCTCGTAGAGGGCGCGAAACGGAGCTGAACCCGCTCTGCGCTCGTCGCCGCCCAGGCCAATGCCGATGATTGCCGGAAATTCGGCGCGCAGCTCGGCGGCCTTGCGGAAGACTCGCACAGCTTCCTCGACGGTGAAGTGCCGTACGGCGTCGAAGATCCAGTAGAGCGAAAGGCCCAGTTCTTGCTCAGCGCGCTTGCGGGCGCGTTCCAATCCTTCAAAGATCGGCTCGAAGCAAGAAGGGTCGAAGTTGCGCCACATATAGATAACGCCGACGGAGATGTACACCTCGGCATGCACCACGCCCTGCTCCGCCAGCCGCTGCATCATGCGCCAGGCCGCGAGCTCGTAGTCCTCGGGGTCGATGAGGCGGCGGGTTACAGCCTTGAAGCCCTCAATGAAGCTGGTGAAGTCGTCGAAGCGGTAGTGCGACTCGGCCTCGGCCAGCGTCATGGGGCGGGCATCGTGGCGCGCACTCAACTCGACCAGGGTTGCCGGCGTGATGGTGCCCTCGAGATGCAGATGCAACTCAGCCTTGGGGAGCCGGCGAATAAAGGCGGAGATGTCGTCCATCTGACCAGTTTACGAGGTGAGTTTCAGGTGGCGGGAAGCGGGGCAGTTGCGATGGCAGATGACGCAGCCACGCCCTGGACTATCGGGCTCGGTGACTGACTCGGCGATTTGGCATCAACTGGGATTCTCCAGCGTTCTCACAAAATCCTCTGCACTCATTACATCGGCACGCGTGGGAAACAATCGCCTCATCAGCGCAGAATGAAGTTCCATATCCAGATCTGCACAACAGTCTTCAATTACGACGAGGCGATAATCAGCATCGCTAGCCTGTAGCAAGGTCGAGAGTACTACTCCACTAGTCGCAATGCCGAACATCACGATCGTATGAGTCTCTTTTGCGCGAAGGATCATTTTTAGATCCGTCCCGGCAAATGCGCTGACCCGATGTTTGACAACGACGATGTCATCGGGCTTCGGTCCGAGTACGGGATGAATATCGCCAGACGAACCCTGAAAGAACTCCTGGTGTGGTTTGGAAGCTCTGATAGCGCCTAGCAGCTTGTTGCGATCACTCAGTTCAGGTAGACCTGGTCGGAACCACACTTGAACATGAATCACTGTCATTCCGGCAGCTCGGGCCGCGTTCAGTACACTTGAAACTCGCGTTATGAAATCGCCTTGTGGTTTCGCGTAAATAGAAATGACGCCGGTTTGGCAATCCAGAGCGAGGACAACCGTGTGAGAAGGATCAAACGTGATTCCCATGACAGCCTTTCACTGAATCCGAAGCATTTCCGCTTCGCCACGTAAGCTGTTGACTTCAGCCCGAGTCGCTCATCCAGAATGATAGGACGAATTGCTGTGAGTTTTCCGCTCTGCGCCTACCGCAGCCCCGCAAACTCTGACCGGTGGCGGCTGTAGAAGAAGTAGATCAGCAGGCCGGCGAAGAGCCAGATGAAGAAGGCCGTCCAGGTGAGCACTTCAAGACCCATCATCAGCACGATGCAGAAGATGATGCTGAGCACCGGAAACACCGGCCCGAAGGGAGCGCGGAAGGCGCGATGCCGCTCCGGCTCGCGATAGCGCAGGATGAGCACCGCAATCGAGACCAGCACGAACGCAAACAACGTTCCGATATTGGAGAGATTTGAAACCGTGCCGATGTCGAGCAGGCCGGCCGGAATGCCCACGACAAATCCCGCGACCCAGGTAGCGACCGCGGGGGTGCGGAACTTCACGTGGATGCGCGAGAAGACGTCGGGAAGCAGTCCGTCGCGTGACATGGCAAACCACACGCGCGCCTGGCCAAGCTGAAACACGAGAATGGACGAGATCATGCCCAGCAGGGCGCCGGTGAGCACAATCAACTCGACCCAATGGAGCCCGCCGCCGCCCGGCGTGGTCGAGAGGCGACGCAGCGCATTCACCACGGGAGCGGCATCGCCCATGATCGATTGCCAAGGCACGATGCCGCTGAGCACGATGGCCACGCCTCCGTAAAGCAGCGTGCAGGCCACCAGCGTGGCCAGGATGCCAAAAGGAAGATCGCGCTGCGGCTCGGTGCACTCCTCGGCCGCCGTCGACACCGAGTCGAAACCAATATAGGTGAAAAAGATAATCGAACCGCCGGAGAGCATACCCGTGAACCCGTTGGGCATGAACGGATGCCAGTAGTGCGGCTTGATAAAGCTGGAGGCGGCAATGATGAAGGCCAAAATGGCGACGATCTTGACCAGGACGAGAATGTTGTTGGTGCGAGCCGACTCGCGGATGCCGCGCACCAGGATCACCGTGAGAATCATTACGATAAGGAATGCGGGGATATTGAACCCGAAGTGCCAGCCAGGTAGGTAGAGGTCGTGACCCGCAAAGTCCTGCAATCCGGTAGGCAGGTAGGCGGGCGAGATCCACTTGAGCGCGGGGTGAAATCCGAACCACTCGAGCAAAGCCTCGATGTGCGCGGCAAAGCCGACGCTTACGCTCATGTTGCTGAAGGCATACTCAAGGATTAAGTCCCAGCCGATGATCCACGCCACGAGCTCGCCGAGTGTGGCATAGGTATAGGTGTAAGCCGAGCCGGCAATGGGAATCATGGAGGCCAGTTCGGCGTAACAAAGGCCCGTGAACACGCAGACAATGGCCACCAGTACCAGCGAGAGCGCCAGCGCCGGGCCGGCTCCGGGACGCCCCGCCATGGCGGTCTGGGTCAGCAGGTAATGAATCAGCGGGGTATTGCTGACCTCGGGCGTGTCGAACTTTTGCCCGGCCATCGCGGTGCCGATGACGGTGAAGATGCCCGATCCGATGACAGCGCCGATGCCCAGGGCGGTAAGCGACCACGGCCCCAGCGACTTCTTCAAACAGTGCTCGGGATCTTCTGATTCCCGGATCAGCTTATCGATGGACTTGCGGGCAAGCAGTTGGCTGAGCAGGGCGATTCTCCTCGTCCGGGCAGGTGCGGGCACCTCCGGATGAAGGCCGGTCCCAATGAGTTGGGTATGCCTTTGCCGCAGTGTACATGATGAGGATTCCTTAGGAGGGTGATCACGTTGCGGCAGTTGCAGATGCAGAGCGGCCTTCTTCCACCGCGAAGGAAAGTCATGAGGAGACCAGGGCCTGTTAGCAGGTCCTAAATACGGCCTGGGGTCCCGGGCCCGGCACATGATGGCCGGCTGGCCCGGAACCCCCGATGGGTAGCGTCTGCGGTCGAGCTAGCGCTTCGACTGGCCGCGCGCCATCTTTTTAACCTTTTTCTTTTTTGCGCCGCGCGGCTCGGTCCGCTTGGCTTTGGGAGCGGCCTTCTTGCGGGCGGCGCGCTTTACCTTCTTGCGTTCTTCCCTGTCTTCAATCTTGGATGTGTCTGCCAATGCTTAACCTCTTTCGTTGCAATCTTTTCAGGCTTCCGGTCAAATCGGGCCATCGTCACCCTAATGTTAACAGGGATTGGCATGCCGCGAAAGGCGCAAACCTACGGAAAGAGCGCATTTGGAGCGGCGTTTCAATCGTTTCCAGCGTACAATGAGAACAGTCCGCGCCTGGAATCGACCAGCCTGCTCGGCTTTTGCCGCTTCTCCGCCTCTGACGAGCTCCGCACTTCACGCAGCAATCACTCATCCACGGGCCGCTTGTTAACGCAATCCCCAGTTATACAGGTACCTGTCGATCGGAGTACCGTCATGCGTTCTGATCAAATACATCGCGCCCTTTCCCAGGGCATGAACCGATTTGAAGTTTGCCAATTGGTTGCCAAAGGCGTGAAAGCCACCCACAAAACCGGGGGGCGCTTTGAAGACTCGATCAACGATGTTCTGCAATATCTGGGCACACACGATGTGCCGACCGAGGGCCTTCATCCTGCCATGAAACAGGTGAGCGCCACATCGCTGAAGCCCGCCGCCTGAGGACAGTGATCAGTTCTCAGTGATCAGTTATCGAGGCAATGCTGGCGGATTGGCTTTTAACAGGCGAAGAATTTCAAACAAACGCAGAAAAGGGACGGCAGATTTGCCGTCCCTTTTCTATTTGCTTCGAAACTTAGGTCGCTCTGTTCTTAGACAACCTGGACGTTCTCAGCCTGCCAGCCCTTGGGGCCCTTGGTCACGTTGAACTGGACCTTCTGGCCCTCCTGCAGCGAACGGAAGCCGTTCGACTGGATGGCGGTGTGATGGACGAAGACGTCCTCGCCGTTTTCACGGCTCAAAAATCCAAATCCCTTTGCGTCATTAAACCACTTGACTGTGCCTGTTTCCATTTTGTGTTGTTCCTTTGGTGCAAATTTACCGCGAACGCAATGTGGAAGTGTTTGCGTGTAGAGCGGTAACTCGGAACAGGCAATGACTTCTAATCGAATTCTACGATCTGACAGGAGTATAGCACGGTTTGGCAAATTGGCATGAACAATGAATTTGCCGCCTGCAGGAATATTATGAAGGCGCACTCGAACCTACTCATCCTGCAGCATTCAAAAAGGGGTTCTCTATCATGCATCGTCGCGACCTGCTGCGCACTTCGGCCCTGACCCTGGGCGGCGCCATTCTTTCCAAGTCCCTTCCCGCCATGGCAGTTGAGGAGAACGCGCCGGCTACCTCGGTCAAAAAAGTACTGGCCATGTTCAAGTGCCACTTTGACGCGGGGTTCATCGACACACAGGCCGCGGTCGTGCATCGCTACTTCAACGAGTATTTCCCGGTTGCCATCGAACGCGCTGCGAAGTCTCGACAGCCGGGTGCGAATCGGTACGTGTGGACCACCGGCTCCTGGCTGGTCTACGAGTACCTGGAACAGGCATCCGCCACCGACCGCAAACGCATGGAAGAGGCGATTGTCCAGGGCGACATCGCCTGGCACGCCCTCCCCTTCAGCTGGCAATCCGAGATGATAGACCCGTCCATGATCTCGGCAAGCGTTGCGCTGTCGAAATCGCTGGACCGGCGTTTTGGCCGCACTACCACCGGAGCCAAGATGACCGATGTTCCCGGGCACACCCGCGGAATCATCGCGCCGCTCGCAAGCCAGGGCGTCAAATTCCTCGACATCGGCGTCAATGGCGGCTCGACGACGCCGGATGTGCCGGCTCTTTTTGTCTGGAAGGATCTGAGCGGCAAGTCGATTGTGATGATGTACCACCACGATTACGGCGGCGTGGTGCGCGTGCCAGGCTCCGACCTCGCCGTGTCGATCAATGTGCGCGGCGACAACAGCGGTCCGCATACCGCCGATGAGGTCGAGGATGTTTATGACGATCTTCATCGCCGGTTTCCCAACGCAGAAATTGTCGCGACCAACCTGACGGAGATCGCCAATGCCGTCGAACCTTATCGCGCCAACTTCCCCGTGGTCACGCAGGAGATCGGTGACACGTGGATACATGGAATCGCCAGCGATCCGCTCAAGGTTGCGCGCTACCGCGAGATTGCACGCCTGCGCCGCACCTGGATTGCCCAAGGCAAATTCCAAGCCGGTGACGCTACCGACATCGCGCTTCTGCGCAAGGTTCTTCTGGAGGTGGAACATACGTGGGGAACTGACACCAAGACCTGGCTTGATTTTGACCGCTACACCCCGCACGATCTCACCCTCGTGATTTACAGCAAAAACTACACAGTGGCTGAATTCAGCTGGCAGGAGAAGCGTCAGGATCTGATCGACGGAATCGCAACACTTCCCAAGCCGTTGCACATCGAGGCGCATGACGCGATCCGTGCACTGGAGCCCGTGGAACCGAAACTCTCCGCCGCATCCGAGCATACGCCGGCAGATGAAATCGATACGACACACTTTGTGCTCGCATTCGATCCGCACACCGGGGCCATTCAACGGCTGCGCAACAAGAAGACAGGCATCGAGTGGGCATCGCCGGAACACCCGATTGCGCTTTTCACCTACCAGACCTATTCGCAGGCAGACTATGCCCGCTTCATCGCGAACTACGGTGTCATCAAGGCAGACTGGTTCCAGATGGACTTTGGGAAACCCAACATCGAGAAGTTCGGCGCGGAAAGCCGCGAGTGGCACCCCGCGCTATCCGCGATGGAGGTTTCGCAGGATGACCAGGGTCATCGGATTCTTGCGCACCTCAGCCTTGACGATTCTGAAGCCTTCGACTCGGGCCGCGCCGCATTTCCGCAGAGGCTGTATCTCCAACTCACGCTTCCCGCGGCTGAACCGGTTATCCATTTGGAGCTTTCCTGGTTCGACAAGCCCGCCACACGCATGCCCGAAGCAATGTGGCTGACATTCAATCCCGAAGTGCCGGATCGGAGCGGCTGGACGATGGACAAATCCGGCGAGCGGGTTGCGCCGCTCGATGTGGTTTCCGGCGGCAACCGCAACCTGCATGCCGTCTCCACCGGCTTTGCGTATCGCAACAGCAGCCGCGCCTTCGCGGTGGAGTGCATTGATGCGCCTCTCATCGCTTTCGGCGAACGCAGCACGCTGAAGTTTTCCCGTTCTCAGCCGGACCTCTCCCTCGGTGTCCACTCCAACCTCTTCAACAACACCTGGGGAACCAACTACATCATGTGGTTCGGCGAAAATATGCGGTTCCGTTATCTTCTCCGCGCCTGAGGCGGAGGGTAAACGCCTGAGCAGCAAGAGCGAAAGAGGCACCTGTCTCCAATGGATTAGGCCACTGCAGCAAGCGAAAACTGAGGTAACCCCTTGATTACCTTCGTAAATATACCCAACGAAAGTGGTAAAGCAGTTCACCTCACTCCGAATTAAGATACGCAGATGGACCTCTTTAAAGCGATCGCACCGTTCTTTTGCGTGCTCATTGTGTTTTGGATCGCTGGGCGCTTGGCAGTAGCCGATGCCGCCAGGCACAGGACCGCGGTCGATAGAGAAAACGGCCGGATCGACTTCTTCCCCAATCGCCGGTGTTTTTGGGGGATCTACATACTCCTCGCGTTCACGAGCTATCCGATCCTGGTATTTGTCGCGACCGGGTTCAAGTCGCCTGTCGGCTTCTGGCTGGTGTCGCTTTGCTTCGGCTGCATCCTGCTCTTGCTCATGTCGTTTCCAGGTTCGATTTACATCAAAAGCGAGGGGCTGGAACAATCGTATTGGGTGGGCAAAAGGCAGATTCCATGGAAACAAATCGCCTGGATCAGCATCGATGAAAAGAAAAAGAGAGTGACGGTCAAAGGCACGAATGGCCATAAGGTCGTCCACACACGGCAACTTCCAGACAAAGTTCGACTCCTGGCGGAACTGCGGACCCACTGCCCAACAAAGATGCCCGCTGAAGCCGAGCAGAAAGCTTTGATCGGAGCGTAAGGACTGACTCTGACGGTCCCGATGAGCTTCCTGCCTTCGCAGACGAAATTTCGCCTTCGAGACGATATCTCGTCATCGCGACTTCGTCATCCTCGCCTGATCACTCCAATGCGCGGAGGAAGTTCCACCTCCAAATTCTTTGTTAACAACCGTGCCAGCAGTTTCTCGTTCAGATGCGACATTTTGGCAGGCGAAGTGCATTGTCAAAGGTGTCCTGCGAATCTTGTACGCCGGTTCGAACAGGACAAACTGTCCAGCCGGAGGTGCAACACACATGGCAAGTCAACCCAATTCCTGCTTCCCTCTTCTTGCGAGCGATCAGGCTGACGTAATCCGGATCTACCTTGAACTGATGGGTGAAGGCAATCACGCGGAGCGTGTGTCCGATGTGAGAACAACCAATGGGCCACTCGAACCGCGTAACGATTCCAATAACTCATGTTTCCCAAGTGAACTGCTGGATCTCGAATAGTGTGAAGACGGCTTCGGGGCACACGCAGGTTTCCAGATATGCGGAGACTCAACCAAAACCTGCCCCAGTTTTCGGCTAGGGCAGAAGATGCGAGCTGTTTTTCACTGTGGTTGGTGGAGGCTCTGGCAAGTGAGTGAGCAGAAGGAAGTCCCTATGAACGCTGATTCGATGAAGCACGCAACGGATTCGATTCCGAAGTCGTCTCAGGGGTCGCTTGAGGTGACGGGTCTGGGCCTGATCGCCTGCCTGATTATCGCGTTTTGGAGCCTGGTGGGCGACGGCACGCTGCCGATCTCCCAGTATCTCGTGTTTGTCGCCTTTCTGGTGGTGAGCGCCGGCGGCTTGGTGTGGCGGATCCTGAAACTGGCTCCCACCCGCAGAGCAAAATCCGGGGAGCCGCAGCAGCCAGGCGCCTAGCGCTACTTCAATGAACGCTCTGGTGGTTGCCGGGTGCCCCGGGTCTCGCTTCTGAGACCAGGGAAACCCCGAACTGACTGACGCTGACCTACTCGTCCCCGCCGCCCTGAACATAGCACGATGGTAACCATTTTCAGGTTACTAGCAGGTAGGGGGTAGGGGGGTGGGTCTTTGGTACAGACCGGGCGCTTGTCCGACGAAATAGACCGAGGGCATCTCCGACACTGCAGCGAAGGCTGAAGGCGTTACAACCGTCATTATGCCTTGGAAAACGAGCAGTGTTATGGAAGAGAAGCTGCGCTTTGTGTTTGATTATGAGCGCGATGAGCATTCGATGGTGGAGCTTTGTTTCCGGTATGGGATATGCCGGGACACGGGCTATGAGTGGCTTCGTCGCTTCCGTTTGCACGGAGTCAAGGGACTGGCAGAACTGAACCGGGCGGCCAGGCAGCATCCCAACCAGACGGATGCGGCCATGGAGCGAGCGGTGCTTGATCTGCGCGAGGCGCACATGGGTTGGGGACCGCGTAAGTTGAAGCGGATTCTGGAACGGGATCAGCCGGGACGGGTGTGGCCTGCAGCCAGCACCATCGGCGAGATCGTCAAGCGTGCCGGGCTGGTGGTTGCGCGCAAGAAGCGGCGCCGCACCGAGCCTTACACACAGCCGCTGGCGCACGCCGGCGGGGCCAACCGGGTGTGGTGCGCTGACTTCAAGGGCTGGTTCAAGGCCGGTGACGGAGCGCGTGTCGATCCGTTGACGATTACCGACGCCTGGAGCCGCTATCTGCTGCGCGCACAGGCAGTGGAGAAGACAGACAGCGCGCGGGTGCGGGCCATCTTCGAGGCTGCTTTCCGCGAGCATGGGATGCCGGAGGCGATCCGCACCGACAACGGCGCGCCGTTTTCCAGCTCGGCCGTGGGCGGGCTGAGCCGGCTGGCGGTGTTCTGGATGCGGCTGGGCATCGAGCACGAACGTATACAGGCCGGGCATCCGGAGCAGAACGGGCGGCACGAGCGCATGCATCGCACGCTCAAGCAGGAGATGCGGCCAGCCGCCGACTGGCGGGGGCAGCAACGCGAGTTGGATCGTTTTCGTCATGACTATAACCAGGTGCGGCCGCATGAGGCGCTTGAGATGCAGACCCCGGCAAGTGTCTATGAGCCCTCGCAACGGCCCTATCCGGCGCGCCTGCCCGAGGTCGCGTATCCGGACTGGATGGAGGTGCGCATGGTCAAGGCGCACGGGCATTTCCGCTGGAAAAAGAAAGACATCTTCCTCACCGAAGTACTGTGGGGAGAACCGGTCGGACTGATGCCGATCGGCGAAGGCCTCTACAACGTCTACTTTGCCCACCGTAAGCTGGTGGGCTTCGACAGCAAACGCGATAAGCTGGTTCCGTTAACCAACCCAGCATGGCCGAAAGACAAAAGCAAAAACATGCCTAATAAACAAAAAATGTCGGAGATGTGCCCGGTCTGAAATGTCGGACTTCTGCCCGGCTATTCACCGGAGGTGCGTGGATTGTGCATTTGAGCGAGCAGAGCAGGCTTTGCCATTGAAATATCTCCTTCTGTCTTTAATAGGGTGACAGGGTTGAGGAATTAATCTGCAATGTTTTGGCGCGTGGAGGGAATTTAATTTGGTGGATGGTCATCAGGAGCTCCGCGCCCGACTATTCACGCAGCCAGAAAAAGCCGGACGTCCGGGGCTGAAGCCCGATTGATTGTGCAGGCCTTGTGCGGGGGTTGAAACCCCCGCCTCCTTCCGGACTGAGTTTTTCCGCAGCAGCCTGTTTAGTTCACGCACTTCAAACCGACCCACTAACGGACTCCGGTACTGTCCTAACACTGCGTTGCTGAACAAGGGGGCGTTAGGACAGGACCCGGACTCCGGCGCTTGAAACACCCTCTAGTACACTGAAAAGTTCCCAGTTCTCTATGGGCAACTGCGCAGGAGGCCCCCAAATGGCACATCTGTGATTCTTCCATCCGCTCCGTCGGAGTCGCGGCCGGGACGGTTTGGCGTCTATGGCGGGCGGTATGTGCCGGAGACGCTGATGGCGGCGCTGGTGGAACTGGAGCATGAGTACGACACGGCCAAAGGCGATGCGGCGTTTCAGGCGGAGCTGGCCGGGCTGCTGAAGGATTTTGCGGGGCGGCCGACGCCGCTCTACTTTGCCAAGCGGCTGACTGAGCAGCTGGGCGGGGCGAAGATCTATCTGAAGCGCGAAGACCTGCTGCATACCGGCGCGCACAAGATCAACAACGCGCTGGGCCAGGGGTTGCTGGCGAGGCGCATGGGCAAGAAGCGCATTATCGCCGAGACCGGCGCGGGACAGCACGGGGTGGCCACGGCCACGGTGTGCGCGCTGCTGGGCATGGAGTGCGTGATCTACATGGGCGATGTGGACATGGAGCGCCAGGAGCTGAACGTGCTGCGCATGCGGCTGCTGGGCGCTGAAGTGCGCGGCGTTTCGTCGGGCTCGAAGACGCTGAAGGATGCGATCAGCGAGGCGATGCGCGATTGGGTCACCAATGTGCGGACGACCTATTATCTGTTGGGCAGCGCGCTGGGTGCGCATCCTTATCCGACCATGGTGCGGGATTTTCATCGCTGCATCAGCATTGAGATGAAGGAACAGATCCTCGAAAAAGAAGGCCGGCTGCCGACGGCGGTGATTGCGTGCGTGGGCGGCGGATCGAATGCGATTGGCGCATTTTACGAGTTCATTCCCGACAGAGAAGTGCGGCTGATCGGCGTGGAGGCGGGGGGCTGCGGGACTGCATTGGGAGAGCATGCGGCGCGCTTCCGCGGGGGAGAGCCGGGCGTGCTGCAGGGGACGTTTTCCTACGTGCTGCAGGATGAGAACGGGCAGATTGCGGCTACGCATTCGGTGTCGGCGGGACTCGATTATGCCTCGATCGGGCCGGAACATGCGGCGCTGCACGATTCGGGGCGCGCGGAATACGTTTCGCAGGATGACGCGGCGACGCTCGATGCGGTGGTGAAGCTGGCGCGGACCGAGGGGATTTTGCCGGCGCTCGAGAGCGCGCATGCGGTCGCCGAGGTGCTGCGCATCGCTCCTGCAATGGCGGCACATGACATACTGGTGGTGAACCTCTCTGGACGCGGCGATAAGGACATGGGCATTTTGGCGCGTGAGCTGAAGCTGTAGGCGTTTTGGAATGAGGGGTGCCTCAGGGGCTAAAGCCCCGGTTCGTGTGGGGTGGATTTGCGGCACGGCTAAAGCCGTGCCCTGTTACAAAACAGAAGCCTGTTGCAAAACATGAAGTCTGCTGCAAAACATGAAGTCTGTTGCAAAAGGGGCTAAAGCCCCGGTTCATCTTTTCGAAGTTTTGCGGCACGATTCGCCGCGGCGAATCGTGCCCTTTCAATGTGGGGATTTTTCATAGGCTCTTCACGGAGCTTTTCGCGGATTCCAATGGCGATTCGTTTCAATCACAAACCCGGACTGGTCGTATACCTGACGGCCGGAGACCCAAGCCTCGACGGCACGCGCGCCATTGCGCTTGAGGCGATCGACGCGGGCGCGGACGTGATTGAGCTGGGCGTGCCGTTCAGCGATCCGCTGGCGGATGGGCCGGTGATTCAGCGCGCGAGCGAACGCGCAGTGGCACGGGGGACACGGCTCAAGGACGTGCTGGCGCTGGCGGGGGAGATTCGCGCGGCGCGGCCCGATGCGGGCCTGGTGATCTTCACCTATTTCAATCCGATTTTGCGCTATGGGCTTACACAAGTTTGCCGACGATGCGGCCGCGGCCGGCGCGGACGGCGTGCTGGTGATCGACCTGATTGTCGAAGAGGCCGGCGAGTACCTGGCCGAGATGGAGCGCGTGAAGCTTGCGCCGATTTTTCTGGCCGCGCCCACCAGTCCCGACGAGCGGCTTGAGGCCATCGCGACGCACAGCAAAGGATTTGTTTACGCCATTTCGCGCGTGGGGATTACCGGCAAACAGCAGAGCCTGACCTCGGACGCGGCGTCGCTGGTGGCGCGTATCCGGCGATGGACCGGGCTGCCGGTAGCCGTGGGGTTCGGCATCTCCAACGCGGAACACGTCGCGCAGGTGGCGGAGTTCGCGGATGCCGCGGTGATCGGCAGCGCGATTGTGGAGTTGATTGAGCGATCGACTCCGGAGACGGCGCCCGGCGCAGTGGCTCGATTTATCAAGGGTCTGCGCTCTCCGCCACGGCGGAGCGCTGGCCCGGTGAACGATAAAGCCCCGCAGGCGGTCGCTCTGCAGCCGCATGTTAGGAATTCAACTCTAGCTCCTATGCATCCCGTAGCGTCTGGGCTTTCGACGAAGCCCGGTCAGGCGGGCGCAACACGAGGATGGAATGACGCTGGAAGAATTGCGAAATCAAATCGATGCTCTGGACCGCCAGCTGGTGGAGTTGCTGAGCGAGCGGGCACGCGCCGCGCAGATGATCGGTCACCTGAAGGTTGCCACCTCGCTGCCGGTGTATGAGCCGGCGCGCGAAAAGGTGATCTACGCCAACGTGCGCGCGGCCAACAAGGGCCCGCTGCCGGACATCGAGCTGACGCATATCTACGAGCGCATTATCGACGTGATGCGGGCCCTGCAGAGGGACGAGTTGGCATCGGAGAGGAATGCCCAGGCGAATGCATCGGGGGCCCGGCGACAGGTCCTCGTCGCGGGGATGATGCGCCGGGCCACGGCACTGGCGCAGGACTACCCGAGCGACAAGAATCCGTCGCCGGGGACCCCGGCAAGGCGCCGAGACAGGGAACAAGCAATGATCGTAGCAATGCAGGAGAAGGCCACCGAAGAGCAGATCGATGCAGTGATCGATGCCATGGTGGAAGCCGGAGTCGGTGTTCATCGAACCACCGGCGCAACGCCAAACCATATCTGGCCGGCGTGGGACCCACGGCCAGCCTGGACCTGAGCAAGTTTGAACTGCTGCCGGGCGTGCTGCATGTGCACCGCATCAGTTCGCCCTACAAGCTGGCCGGGCGCGGCTTTCGACCGGAAGGCACGGTGGTGGAGTTCGCCAACGGCGTCAAGATCGGCGGCGAACAGGTCGCGGTGATGGCCGGGCCGTGCTCGATCGAAAGCCGCGAGCAGATCTTCGAGACGGCCAAGCGCGTGAAGGCCGCGGGAGGCACGTTTTCTGCGCGGAGGCGCGTTCAAGCCGCGCAGTTCGCCGTACGCGTTTCAGGGAATGGGCATTCCGGGGCTCGAGCTGATGTACGAAGCGGCGCGGGAGAATGGCCTGCTCACCGTCAGCGAGGTGATGGAGATTTCGCAGATCGAATCGATGCTGCCCTACGTGGACTGCTTTCAGGTGGGCGCGCGCAACATGCAGAATTTCAACCTGCTGCGCGAACTGGGCAAGGTGCGCAAGCCGGTGCTGCTGAAGCGCGGCATCGCGGCCACCATCGAGGAGACTGCTGCTTTCGAGCGAGTACATTCTGTCGGGCGGCAACTACGACGTGATCCTGTGCGAGCGCGGCATTCGCACCTACGAGACGGCGACGCGCAACACCATGGATATTTCGGCGATTCCGGTGGTGAAGAAGCTTTCGCATCTGCCCATCGTGGGCGATCCATCGCATGGCACGGGACGGCGCGATATGGTTGCTCCGCATGGCGCGGGCCGCGGTGGCCGCGGGAGCCGACGCCATTACTGGTCGAAGTTCATCCCAACGCCGACAAGGCTGCCTCCGACGCGGCGCAGACGCTGTATCTCGATCAATTCGAGAAGCTTATGGGCGAGTTGCGGGTGATTGCCGACGGCGGTGGGAAGAACTCTGTAGCGGAGTTAGGCGCTGGCGCGTGTTAGCGGGGTTAGTATCTTAGCTCCGCTAACAACGCTAACTCCGCTAGCTCCACTAACTCAGCTCGGAAAGGCGTCAACCATGATCGAGCGCATCGCCATTCTGGGGACGGGCCTGCTGGGCACATCGGCGGGTCTGGCGCTTGCGCGCGGCGGGATTTCGCGGCTCCATCACAGGCTGGAATCGGAGCCCGGAGCAGGCGCGAGACTTGCGCTGTCGATGGGCGCGATCGACTCGGTTGCGGCAGACCCGCTGCAGAGCGGCGCGCGAGAGCCAGGTGGTGCTGCTTCGCCGTGCCCATCTATGCAACGCTCGACTTGATGGAGACAGTTGTCCGGCGTGCTTGGGCCTGAGCACCTGGTCACGGATGTGGGCAGCACCAAGGCGCAGATCACCGAGGCAGCCGGGCGCCTCTTCAATACGCCGGAGCGCGCGGCGTTTCTGCCCGGACATCCCATGGCGGGCAAGGAGCGCGGCGGTGCGGCCTGGCTGATGCGAATCTGTTTCGCGGCGCGGTGTGGCTGTTTACCGACGATCCCACGTGGCAACGCTCGCCGCTGTCGGCGGCGCTGTGCGAAGACTGGCGGGAGTGGGTTGTCGCCATGGGCTCCAAGACCATCGATCTCGACTCCGCGCGTCACGATGAGCTGGTGGCGTGGGTCAGCCATCTGCCGCAGTTTGTGGCCACGGCTCTGAGCGCGCTGCTTGAGGAAGAAGTGGGCGATGCGCCGGAATTGAAGGACGTGGGCGGTCGCGCATTGCGCGAGATGACGCGCCTGGGCGCAAGCCCTATTCGATGTGGCGCGATATTGCCTACACCAATACGGAAGCCGATTGAGACGGCGCTCTTCGCTGGAAGCAGCGCCTCGCGCATCTCCGCGAAAATCTGCGCACGCCGGAACTGCGCGATGAGTTCGAGAAGGCGAATCGGTTCCGGCGGGAAGCATAGGGCCTGTCGAGGGGCTGGATCGGTTTGAAGGAGCCTGAGCTCAGGGGCTGAAGCCCAAGGTTTATTTTGGCTCGTTTGCGGCACGACTGAAGTCGTGCCCTGTTACAAAACTTCTGTTCATCCCGGCAGGCGAGCGAGTTTATGGCGATGTGGTTTCGGTCTTGCGCGCTTCTTCCTGCGCGAGCGCGGCGGGATCGGGTTGCTCTTTGATTTCCCTGTGTTGCCCGGGAATGGAACAGAACGCAGGAACATTCGTCATCTGTTTAAGGAACACCGTGTAACCCGGCGTGCCGGGCCGGAGCGTCTCCCAATAGCTGGACGGGCTGAGCAGCCGCTCGTGCCGCGCAATGAGTTGGTCATCGAGGATCGTCACGCCACAGGTGAGGTTGTTTTTGGGCTGCAAAATGGTCTTCGCCGGATCATGGTGTGGCAGGTCTTTGTCCTGGTCCCAATCGAAGTCGCAGCCATAGCGATCGGCATCCATATAGGTCAGCTGCAGCAAGCCTTCTGCGCGCACCATGCGCCGGGTGACTGTGTCTTTGACGTCCATTTCAGGATGGCGGACGTCACTGGTCGGCAGCAATCCAGCCTCGGCGCCGGCGAGCGCCTGGAAGAAATAGGCCCAGAAGCCGCGCTTGTCTGTGTCGCTCATCTTTTTGAACTGCGAACAAATGGCCCGACGGCCCGCGCTACGCGGGGTGAAAGCAGCTCAGGCGGAAGCGCGTCTTCGACGATCTGGTCCCATGCGGGATCCCAAGTGGGCTTGCCCAGCTCGTCCTTCTGGATTGCGATCGGAGTGGCTTCCTCCACTTTGGGCACGGTGGGCGCAACACGGGCGAGCACAGGCTGGGCAGGTGTCTGCTTCGAGCTGGCGTGTCCGCCCCACACCAGCGCAAGAAGCGCCGTGCAGGAGACCAATGTTGCCGTTCGCGAAATGCTCGTAAAAACCATCATCAATTAAGATGCGGATTCCGGGCGCGGAGGCTGTCACGTGTTGAAGCGAAGCTTTGTTTTCATGAAGTTGCGATGCACGGATGGCAAGCGAACGAGTGCCTTCAGGGAATCCTAATCTTCGCGTGCTAAGGTCGCTGCTGTTGACTGAATCCTGCCGAATTGCACCTTAACGAATTGGAAACCCTGCAAGGAGAAGGAAACATGCGAACGATGCGGATGGTTGCTGATGCTGCTGGCGGCTGCTGCTGCTTGCCTGTGCTTTGCCGGCGTGTGCGCAGGCGAAACTGGGACGTTACCAAGACCGTGCATATCGGCGGCGACGGCGGCTGGGACTATCTCACCGTCGATCCCGGAACGCACCGGATCTTTGTGACGCGCAGCACGCACACCCATGGCCATCGACGGCACAACCGGCAAGGTGCTGGGCGATATTCCGGGGCAGAAGACGGTCGCATGGCACGGCACTTGTGCCTGCACGCGGGACGCGGCTTCATCACTGACGGCGGCGGCGACGGCGCAATTGTGGTCTTCGATCTGAAGACCTACGCGACGCTGGGCAAGCTGGCCACGATGCCCGATTCGGACGGCATCATCTATGACGAGTCGCAGAATCTGGTGCTCGCTGTCTCCGGCGACGGGGGCAAGCTGATGACCTTCAAGCCGGATATCGATCCGGTGAACGGGAAGATCGATCCGCCGATCGACCTGGGCGGCGCGCCCGAGTTTCTCGCGGCCGACGGCGCGGGCAAGGTCTACATCAACCTTGAAGACAAGGACCTGGTCGCGGTGGTCGACCTCAAGACGCGATCCGTGATTGCGCGCTGGCCGGTTGCGCCCGGCGGACGACCCGTGGGCATGGCGATCGACCGCGAAGAAGCATCTGCTGTTCATCGGCTGCCGCAATCCGCAGAAGCTGATCGTGATGAGCACGGTGGACGGCAAAATCGTGGCGGACCTGCCCATCGGCGCCGGCGTGGATGCAACCAAGACGGATGATGCGCTGGCCTTCGCGAGCTGCGGCGACGGCACGATGACGGTGGTCGGCGAGAAAGACGGCAAGTTCGAAGTGGAGCAGGTGGTGAAGACACCGGCCGGTGCGCGGACCATGGGCGTCGATCCGACCACGCACACCGTCTATCTGCCGACCGCGGAGTTTGTGCCGCCCGCGCCCGGAGCAGCGCTCGAAACGTCCGCAGCCGAAGCCGGACACCTTCATGATTGTGGTTGTCGGGCAAAAGGGAGAGTAACAAGGCGGCTACGGAACTCGGATTCTGAAAAGCCGCTTGTCGAAGAGAAGTGCCAGGGAAAGCGTGTCCGATGAGTGATTCGCCGAGTCTGTGCTCATCGAAGACCGGCAGTGCGGTTGCGTAAGGTCAGTCCTTTTGCTAGGTTGGCGTAGATGCTGCCGGATACGCCCGAACCGCTGAGCAGAACCATTGAGACGCTTTACCGGTCGGAATCGGGCCGGGTTCTGGCGACGCTCGTGCGCCTGCTCGGAGACCTGGACCTGGCCGAAGAGTCGATGCACGAGGCGTTCGCTGCCGCACTGGAGTCCTGGCCGCAGGCTGGCATTCCGGACAAACCGCGCCCCTGGCTGATTTCAACAGCACGCTTCAAAGCCATCGACGGGATGCGCAGGCGGGCGCGCTTCGATGCCGCGCAAACTGACCTCGCGCTCCACCTTGAGGCGCGCATCGAACAATCAGTCTCAGGAAGAAGAGATTGAGGACGATCGCCTCCGTCTGATCTTCACCTGCTGTCATCCAGCTCTGCCTCCGGAAGGACAGGTTGCGCTGACGCTTCGGGAAGTTTGCGGCTTGACCACGGAGGAGATTGCCCGGGCATTTCTGGTTTCGCCGGCAACGCTCGCCCAACGCATCGTGCGCGCCAAGGCGAAGATTCGAGAGACACCGATTCCCTACGAGGTGCCGACGCCGCAGGAGTTGCCGGAGCGACTGGACGCGGTGCTTCAGGTCATCTATCTCGTCTTTAACGAGGGTTACTCGGCCGCGGCGGGAGCGGAGGTCACGCGGGCCGAGCTGACCGGCGAGGCGATTCGATTGGGACGACTACTGACCGAACTTCAGCCAAGCCCGGAGCCAGCGCCGGAGGTCATTGGGCTGCTTGCCCTGATGTTGCTCCAGGAATCCCGTCGCGCCGCGAGAACCTCTCCGGCGGGAGAACTGATTTTGCTGGAGAATCAAGACCGCTCGCTCTGGAACCGGGAGCAGATCGCGGAGGGGGTGGCCTTGGTGGAGAAAGCCCTGAAGTCACGTCGCTTCGGCTCCTATACGCTGCAGGCTGCGATTGCGGCCGTTCATGCGGAGGCGGAATCGGTCGCTGCGACCGACTGGCGGCAGATTGTTGCGATCTACGACCAGTTGGTACGGATTCAGCCTTCGCCAGTTGTCCATCTCAATCGTGCTGTGGCCATTGCCATGCGCGATGGTCCCGAGGCCGGTCTGACGCATATCGACGCGGTATTGGCACATGGCGAATTGGCAAATTACTACCTGGCGCATGCAGCCCGCGCGGATATGTGCCGCAGGCTGGGCAGGACCGCTGAGGCCCGGGCTTCTTATGAAAAGGCGCTGGTGCTGACCCAACAGGAACCGGAGCGGCAATTCCTGCTGGAGCGGATTCGGCAGCTGGGATAAAAATGTCCGGTGGCGCATCGGCAGGTGGCCCACTCACCGATCCAGCCACCTGCCCGAGCATCGCAAATGAGTAAGTCTGTGCCCCATTCATCGCGGCTTTATCGCGATGAGTGGGCCGCGAGTTCTTGGCGGGTGGCCCATATCCCGATCTGTCGCTGAAAATGGGTGCCCCAGGTCTGGATTTTCAGACCTGGGATCCGGCCGATCACCGACCGGCGGCGAATCGAGAGTCGAGGATTCCCATGTCTCAGCATCGAGACATGGAGGCAGGTGGCCCACTCACCGATGCAGCCACCCGCCCGAGCATCGCAAATGAGTAAGTCTGTGCCCCATTCATCGCGGCTTTATCGCGATGAGTGGGCCGCGAGTCTTGCCTTCCATTCCGACTCGATTTCGACGATTCCTCGATCTGAAATAAAAAATTGGGATAGCTGTCGATTTTCCGTTTCTCCAACGACTATAGGACAAAAGAACGATGAGCCCCTGAGTGAACAGGAAACGGGTCATCGGAAAGAAACCACAGAAACCAAGGAGAAAAAGCCATGCCACAGTATCTGGTTTGTAACTACATGCCCGACGACTTCGACCCGTCCGTCGTAACCGAAGAAATGATGGAACAGATTCACGCGCTCAACCGCGAAATGATTGCAGCCGGTGTGAGGAAGTTCGCCTGCGGCATTGCCCCGCCCGCCAACGCAAAGACGCTGCGGACCCAATCCGACGGCAAGGTGCTCGTCACCGACGGGCCGTACACCGAGACCAAGGAGCACATGGGCGGATTTTGGATACTGGAATGCGCTGATATCGACGAGGCGCTGGCATGGGCAAAGAAGGGGGCCATCGTCTGCGATGTGGCCGGCGAGGTGCGTGAGCTTCTTTTCTTCCCGGCTCCGGAACTAGAACCCGCCGGAAGCAAGTAAATAACCTGGCTACGGCGGCCTCGGAATACGCGCCCTGGTGACGAGATGAAGCACCCCACGGACGAAGATCCATCCCCACCCCAGCGAGCACAGGCCGCTCGCCGGGGACCCCGGTGTCCGCGGGGGCCCCGCAACGAGCCGGCGCAACGCTCTGTTACCGGTTCGTTCAATCCGCTTTGAGGAGAAGAACAGTGAAATACCTCTGTTTTGGTTACTACGACAAAGGTAAATTCGATGGCATGACTGAGAGCGAGCGAAACGCCCTGTTCGATACATGCTTTGAATATGACGATCATCTTCGCGCCAGCGGGCACTGGGCCGGTGGAGAAGCGATTCAGGGGCCGGAGACCGCCCTGACCTTGTATTGGAAGAACGGCAAAGTGGCAACGACTGACGGCCCCTATGCCGAGACCAAAGAACAACTCGGCGGCATTCTCGTCCTTGAGGCGAGGGACATGAATCATGCTGTACAGCTCATGGCGCAGCATCCGGCTATGACGTATGGCAATATTTTCGAGATTCGGCCAGTCGGGGACATGAACGAAGTCATGAAGGCAAGCGAGCAGCGACGGAGACAGAACACTGCGCGCTGAAGACGGCCTGACAGGAAAAGGTTCGGTTTCGTGGTCTCGGCAGCTTCGTGACAATCATGCATGTCAAGTGGGTGGGTTTTGCTGACCGGGTTACTTTAGAGCACTTTCGGAATTTACGTAGACTTTTTGAGCGATGTGAAAGGTGGCTTTTTCTTGGGAAAAAAGCCACTTGAGTGCGTGGTTCCGGACTACACCAGTTCCGAAAGTGCTTTAGGCCGAAGCGTGAATGAATAAGTACAAAGAGTCGAGGAGAGAACGAGGATGTCAAAGGTTCGTGTCGCGGGATTTGGTGTTTCGTTGGACGGTTACAGCGCTGGGATCGAGCAGAGTCTGAGCGATCCGCTCGGCAAGCGTGGAACCGAGATCTTTCAGTGGTTCTTTCACACGCGGACCTTCTGCTCTATGCACGGGCAAGAGGGTGGTTCTGTCGGGGACATCGACGATCAATTCGCACATCAGGCGATGGACAACTTTGGCGCCTTCATTCTCGGCCGAAACATGTTCGGTCCCGTGCGCGGCCCGTGGCTGGATGACTCGTGGAAGGGCTGGTGGGGCGAGAATCCGCCGTACCATGCGCCGACATTCGTCCTGACCCACTACGAGCGTGAGCCCCTGGTCATGGAAGGCGGAACGACATTCTACTTTGTAACCGGCGGAATCGAGGAGGCACTGGCGCTCGCCAAGAAGGCCGCCGGCGATAGAGACGTGAAGATCGGAGGCGGCGTGTCAACGGTGCGGCAATATCTGAAGGCTGGACTGATCGACTCCCTGCACCTCGCGTCGGTGCCCGTTTTGCTCGGTCAAGGTGAACTGCTGTTTGACGGTTTGAACCTGCATGCACTTGGGTTTTCCGTGACCGATCACAAGGCTTCGCAATACGCGACCCATCTGACGCTGGAGAAAGTCTAACGACAGGCTACTCAGATCTCGCAGAACCATATTCCACTTTGAGAGGAGCGCGTCGCGGCACGACCCCAGAGCTCTTTACTGCGGCAGGCCGCCACCTCTGCCGACATAGACGCGCGCCGTGACGCTGCCGATGTTTTGCGAACCCGCGGTTGCGGTCCAGGTGAGTTGTTCCCAATGCGATTTGTCAGAAGCCGGAGCGGCGATCTGTGCGCTGATCGGGTAGCACTCCCCTGGGCGCACCGGGTAGTGCGTGTAGGCCATCGCGTCCGTCCATCCCGCGGGCAGGGAACTCGTGATCGCGATCTCGGCAGCGGCGGAAGTGTGATTGCAGGCCAGCAGTGGAACGCTGAGTCGCTCTCTGGTGCTCGCGTCAAGCTCGGGCACGGGAATCAATGCGGCCATGCGATCGAGATTGTGCGCCTTCCAAAACAGCGCATAGAAGCGCCAAAGGTCGCCCATTTCGAAAGACAAACCGGCTGGAGACGCAGGCACGTTTCCGGTCAGGTACCCCCGCACGCGCGCAAAGGACGCGGGGGCTGACGACACCGCCTCGAATACGTCGCCGGTGGGCGAGCCGCCGACCACCGACTTGCCGAAGATGAGGCGCATGGGGTATTCGAAGCCGGAGAAGTCGCGACTCTTCATCGCCTGATCGCCGATGTCGCCCTCCTGCGTTTGATAGAGGACCTGCTGCTCGGCGTTCAACTGCGCATAAGACTCGTGGCGCGAGGGCGAGATGGCCTTGTTGTCGTAGCTGGGACCGTTGCCATCAAGAAAGTTGTTGCGATAGGGCGACAGGTTGGCGGCGTCATGCCAGTAGGGGCCGAAATCTTCGAACGCATCGGTGAAGAAATAAAGCTTCTTGGGCTGCCAGGGCAACAGGCCTTCGGTGAGGTTCGCCATTCCGACGCGGTCGTGTGCTGTCGATACCTGCTCGGGAAACCATGTCGGGTCTCCGGACATATCGAACGCTTCGGTTGCGAGCACGGAGGAAGCCTGGTGATCGTCGTGGTCCTCGCCGACGACCGGGTCGGGGAGCCAGGTGAGGATTACTTCCGGCCGCGTGATGCGGACCAGTTCGACCATCTGGTCGAGGGCGAGGCCGTGGTTCCAGCGATCGAGAGACCATAAGACATTCTGGCCCGGGTTGTCGTGCCCCTTGAGAAACCAGACGTTCTCGATGCCGAAAAAGGCCAGCGCGCGACGCGCTTCCATTTCGCGCATTTGCCCGAGCGCGGCACCGGCCTCATTGCCTACGCTGTTGCCGCCGCCGTCACCATCGGTGCAGTAGATCACGGCGATTCGTTTGCGCTGGTCGAGGCTGATCCGCGCCAGGTAGCCGCCGATGACGACATCGTCGTCGGGATGGGCGACGATCAGCAGCAGATCGGCCTTGTAACGGGAGTCCGGCAAGAGCAGCGGAGGCGCGAGCGACTGCGAGGCCGCGTGCGCAAGAAATACGGAAGAGAAGACGACCAACAGAAGTCGTGTGCCAATCAGTTTGAGCGTCTTCATGCCGAGCATCCTCGATGTGGCGCGCGGAGCCGAGTTGGCGCGGAGCGGCCTGATATGAAATGCAGGAGGTGGTCAGGATACGGCTTGAGAAGGGGGTCAGACAAATCATGCGCCAGGGTGGCGTCTCAAAGGTTCGTCCGGCTCTGCCCAAAAACTCCGCATGGTGGAGAAGTTTTGGGCCCTGCGGTTAGGGATGGTTCAGATTGGATTCAGCGATGTAGCTTGTCATCGCCTGTGCCAACTGCGAATCAACTTCATCGGCAATGGCCATCACGTCGACTAGAAGCAAGCTGAAGTCCACAGTCTGAAGATTATTCTGCAACGTTTGAAAGATGCTGACTTGCAGCATCCGTGATTCCTCCACCAACATGGCAGCCGTATAACCTTGTCTACATCTTATCCGTCCGTGTTCAGCAGCGTTCGCTGACACGAGAGCATGCGTACCCAGGGGCAAAGGATGGCGCAGGCGATACACAAGATCGCGGAAAACCGCGGGCAGATGTGCACATCTATCGCTTCGCTCAAGTTGAACGGTCATAACGCTAGGATCACGTTCCGCGCGCTTATACCAGTCCTCAACTGTAGTCTTCGACTCGCGTTCGAGGATCGTGGCCACATTTTCGATCATATTGACTGGGGTGATGGCGCCTTCCCTCAATCGCTTCCTGATTGTTTCAACAAGTGCGCCGGGGTCCATCGGCTTCAACAGGACCTGATCCGTTTGAAGAAGAATTGCAGATGTTGCTGCAGACATCTCTGGAAAACCGCTAAAGATGAACGTAGCGGCGTTCGGTTGGGAGTGCCGCATCGCGCTCGCAACGGTCAATCCGTCACCGGGAGCCGGCATATGGAGGTCAGTCAACAGAACATCGAAAGATTGAGAGCCAATCTGCCTGAGTGCTTCGCTGACATCTGCCGCAGTGACTACGTCGAATCCACTGAATTGAAGAACCATACCAAGAGAATCTCGGTTTGACTTGTCATCATCTACAAGCAGAACTCTCGGCTTCAAAATTGGCCGATCCGTAGCTTTAAGCTCTTCATTTTGAGCATGGATCATGTTGTTCTTTCTTCCGCGCCGTTGAAGTTAGGTCGGAACCTAGTTTCACTGTGTCATGTATCGAACGTAAGAGATGGTCATACTAGCTCACCGAACCGATGAAAATCCCCGGTTGGGGACGGATGGTAGCCGATTCGGAAGAACCCGAAAGGCAACCACAGATCCTTCGTCGCTGCGCTCCTCAGGATGACAACGAGCAGGAGAATGCCGCCCCGGGGAATTCGGTCCCATCGTGGGCAACTTGGAATAACGCCTAAAAGTAACCGCGGATCCCCTTTGGCAGGCTCAAGGCAGGTTCTCGGCTGTCCGCCGCGGTGGACCCGGGGGGACGTCTGTTCAAAGATGACAGGATTCTGTGGTTGTCTTAGACGCTGTCTCATAAAGTGGTCTATCACCGCGAAAGACATCCCTCAGGGGCTAAACAGGTTGCGGAAAAAGGCAAAGATGGGGAGAATTTCCCATGAACATCCCCCCGTGGCTAAAGCCAAGGCTTTATTTTGTCGCACGTACGGCACGACTGAAGTCGTGCCCTTTCAAAGCTAAAGAGTTTTTCCTGCAGCCTGTTTAGCCATGCGATGTTTGCGGCACGACTACAGTCGTGCCCTTTTACAAAGCCATTTATGGAACCGGTTCCCGCGAATTTAAGACTCAGGACTGCTAGGCCGGTTGCGCGTCGGAGCCCAGCGGGGCGGCTTCGGGCAGAGCCGTTTCCTGGGTGGGATCCAAGGTGTTGAAGCCTTCGCTCCTGGCGGTCTCGAGAAGATGCTCCGATGCGGAGACGAAGATGATTTCGGTTCCCTGGAACATGTCGCGGGCAACCAAGGCAGCGCCAAGCTGCAGGGCGTCGGGCCAGCGGAGGCTGGTGCGGTCGAGCAACTGGCGGGCAGCCTTCGAGCACGGCGGGATTGAGCGGCTCCTGGACCATGCGCGCCGCTTCAAGGCGGAGAATCTCGAGGGCAGCCGCGGCATCTTCGGGGCTGATGCCGCCGGACCGTTCGCGCCGCCGGATGGCTGCATAGACTTCGAGCGGGGCGGAGGCGGCGATCAGCTTGCGGTTGTCTTCGATCGCCTCCATCAAGCGAATAAGAGCATCCGTTCCCGATTCTCGTACAAATAACTTCGCAAAGGCAGTCGACTCGAGAAAGTAGCAGCTCAAAGGGCCCCCCGCTCCTCTTCAATGGCTTCAGCGATGGAGCCACTGTGAACGGCGACCGGGTGGAAGCGCTGTGCTTCCTCGGGAATGCCGGCTTCAGCGCGGTTCAACCGGATGGTTGTAGTGGGATAAGCCGGGGTTTTGGGGTTGGCGATCTTGCTGGTAAGTACGACACCGCGCTGGATGGCCTCGGCCAGCACGGCCTGGCGCGGCTCGGGATGCTGATTCCAGCGGAAGGCCTTGCGCGGCAGGAAGGAGTCGCGGAACCACTTGAGAGCAATAAAAGCGTGGCCACCGCGCTCAGCCTCGGCCAATGCCGCGCAAAGCTCCTTGACGCGGGCGTCGAGATCGGCGGGAATCACGGCTTCCTGGTTGTCATCTTCCTGATCGAAGGCATGATCATGAACGGGCCGCGAAGCGCGGGGCTGGCGGGGGACGGACTCGGAATCGTCGGCGCGCTCAAAGTAGATGCGCACCTCGTCTTCCTCAGGCGACCAGGCATCGGCGGAGGCGCTGCGCCGCTTGCTGCGCCCATTTTCACTGCATAATTCCACAATCGCCTGGTATCCGGGAGGGGCAAGGAAACGTAAAGCTCGCACCAGTCCGGGGTCTTGAGAAAACGCCAGTTCATTGAGGGCCTCTTCAATAATCTCTTCAGCATCGGGGATGCTCAGATTGCTCACATCTACGCTGCCTTGCGCAGCTCTTGTCGATTTCATCTTTCCTTCTCCGTATAACGTCTTTTTAACCTGCCGCAATAGCGATGCCTCTATGGGCATTGCAGATCTCGTAACGGAGCTCGCCTCCACGCGGACGCGGGCGCATATTGCTGACTTATCGATGCCGTTTCACTTGTTCGTGCTGGGACTTGAGAAATTAACTATTCAACCGTCGACGATAACCCCCTTTAGTATAAACGAAAACACGTCTCAGGCACCGTCTGTTAGGCGGCACGGGACGAGTTTTGCGGGGATGCAACACCCAAGTGGCCATAAAGTTGCGTTACAGAAGTGATTCTCAGCGACGGCAATAGTTCGTACAATGTGTACATGCAGCGCTGTTTTCGTTTGCTCCTGCTTTGGCTTGTTGCCTGGGGAGGGCTTCATGCCAATGCCCAGGCGTTTGATCTTGCGGGTCCTAAGGTAGATGTGCACGTCAAGCGGGGTGAGGTTACCCTGCCTATCGGTGAAGTGCCCAATCTTCTTCCGGGAGACCGGTTGTGGGTCCATCCCGACCTTCCAGAAACCCAGTCTGCGCACTACGTGCTGGTGGTGGTGTTTCTGCGCGGAGCGACCAACCCGCCGCCGCCGGAGTGGTTTACGCGGGTTGAAACCTGGACGCGGGTTGCGCGGGAAGAAGGCGTGTTCGTCGTCGTCCCCGCGGAGGCGCAGCAGGCGCTGATCTTTCTGGCTCCGTCAACGGGCGGAGACTTCAACACCCTGCGCGACACGGTGCGCGGCCGGCCGGGAATGTTTGTCCGCGCCAACCAGGACCTGCAAGCGGCAAGCTGGGACAGGATGCGGCTCGACACCTATCTCGAAGAGGTGAAAGTCACTTCGCAAACCGATCCCAAGGCGCTGAAAGAACGCGCTGAAATTAGCGCGCGCAGTTTGGGCATCAAGGTCAACCAGGACTGCTTCTACAAGCCGCTTGAGCAACAGGCTTCGTGCCTGTCGCAGCAGCCTGAGGGGCTGGTGATGGACGACGCCAATACGCAAACGCGGGTGGCGCAGTTGGCGAGCGGCTCGGCCGGTGACCTGATGAACCAGCTCAGCTACTCTACGATGGCCGGGGGGGGTGTTTATAGCCCTTATGTCGGCGCCATCGTGGATACAGTCAAGATTCTATCCTCGCTGCATACCGCGCATTACCAGTACATTCCCGCATTGGCGCTGCCTACCAAAGACACTTTGAATCTTCGCCTGAATGTGCCGCCTTCGTTTCGCGATCCGAAATCGGTGGTGGTGGTGGCGCTGCCGCCGGTCGGCCCGGCCAAGCTGCCGCCGCTGCACCCGGTAAATCCAAGCGGGGCCGAGTGTCTGCAAAAACCGGGGATGGCGTTGGAGGCGGAGGGCGCGCCGCTGGTACTTGCCACTCACCTGGCTCATGATCTGAGCCTTCATATCGAGACCAAGACCGGCCCGATCGATCTGCCCCTCGATGCCGCCCCTGCTGAAGGCGGGCTGGTGCTGCAGCATCCGGCGCCCGTTGTGGCGGCGGAAGAACTGACCGGCGTGGTGCGCGGCAAGTGGGGCTTCGACGATTGGGACGGGCCGAAATTTCAGTTGCGCTCAACCGAAGCGGGCAAATGGATCGTCGCGCCCAGCGACCAGTTGGCCCTGGTGGTAGGCCGGGAAGACACGCTGCATATTCAGGGCGACAGTACCTTGTGCGTCGACAAGGTAGAGGAAGAACCGACCGCTGGCAAAGTGGTTCCCCTCACTTGGAAGTCTCCCAAGCCGGAGGCGCTCGAGGTGACGGTGCCCATGAAGGATTCCGCGCCGGGCCCTGTAAAGATCATCATTCGGCAATATGGGCTGGAGAAACCCGATACGCTGAACCTTACCGCCTATGCCGAGGCTGCCTCGCTGACGCATCTCTCGCTCAGTGCCGGCGATTCGCTTGCGGAACTGACGGGAACACGGCTCGATGAGGTGGCAAAGGCGTCTCTTGACGGAATCACCTGGTCTCCCGCCGCCCTGACGCGCGTGGAGAACTCTGACCGGTTGGCGATGAACGCCGAAGGGTCGACCGCGAACCTGGAACCCGGCAACCGATACTCTGCCAGCGTGCACCTGCGCGATGGCCGCGAATTGCGTACCCCAGTGATCGTCGATTCGCCGCGGCCGCAGATTACGCTGCTCAGCAAGGGCTCACAGGACCAGAGTTCCGAGGCACCTTCGCCGGTGCAATTGGGAAGCGCCGATGACCTGCCCGTGCAAAGGCGGCTGATCTTCTTTTTGAAGTCGAAAACGCCGGCAAACTTTCCGCGCACCGAGAAAATTGAAGTGTCGGCGGTGGACGGCAGTTTTCACACCACGCTGTCGCTGGCCGATGGCAGCCTGATGCTGGAAGACTCAAAGACGGCTTTGGGTGTCGTGGAGCCGATGTCGCGCTTCGGGCTGTCGGCTTTTGGCCCGGTGGAGGCGCGCGCGGTATCGGCGGACGATGTGGCGGGCGACTGGTTGCCCCTGGGAACGCTGGTGCGCCTGCCTGGATTCAAGGAACTGCACTGCCCGCGCGCCGTGTCGAAACCCTGCACCTTGATCGGGAGCAATCTTTTTCTGGCCACGTCGATTGCAGCCACGCCGGAGTTTGAAAACCCGACCGATGTGCCGCCGGATTTCACGGGAACGCAACTCACGGTTCCCCACCCTGCGGGCGGCGTGCTTTACCTGAAACTTCGCGACGATCCGGTGACGGTGCAGACGCTGGCGCTGCCGGTGATGCCATTGAGTCAGTGGGCGACCCCGGCCCGATCGCAGCCGGCCCCGCCGGCGGCTGCACCTGCTGAGGAATCGCAACCGCAAGCCGAGCCAACCGGCACGCCGGAGTCTCGGCCCAGCACGCCCCGCTCAGAGCCTGCGACTCCCGCGCCCAGCACGTCGGCAAAAGCTGAGACCAAGGGATCACTTTGACCGCTGTTGAAAAGCGCGGCTAGTGCGCTTTCGGCTGGAGTGCTTCCGGTAGAGAAAGATGTCTGCGGCTGCCCACCTTTTGTGCAAAAAGCGCACAAAGGAGGGGGCACGGCGGAGTTCTGTGAGCAAAATGCTCTAGAAGCTGTCTCATAAATGGTCTAGCACCGCGAAAGGCGTCCCTCAGGGGCTAAAGCCCAGCGAATTACGCGACGTTTGCGGCACGACTAAAGTCGTGCCCTTTTACAAAGCCATTTATGAGACAGGTTCTAGTGTCGCGAATCTGAAGTTCATCGAAGAACAACCGCAGATTCTTCGACTCACCACCCCCGAACTGAAAAACGTTCGGGGCCCCGTTCGCTCAGAATGACAGCCAGTTTTGTGTTGCGTATTTCAGACTCAGGAGACTAGAACTGGTTGCAAAATGTTGCTCGACGAGCGAGGGAGCTTCCCTCAGGGGCTAAAGCCCCGGATTCTATGCGTCTCTGACGGCACGGCTGAAGCCGTGCCCTTTCAAAACTCCATTTATGCAACCAGTTCTAGTTAAAGTGCGCGCGATTCTCCTCGGCGAAGTGAGCTTTGTCGGCGGGCAGGTCGTCTGCCTGGAAGATCGCATGTTGCGGGCAAATATCCGCGCAGTTGCCGCAATCGATGCACTCGTCGGGGTTGATGAAGACGTGAGGTACGGTTCCGGCGTCTGCATCGCCGGCCTGCGGCGCGATGGCGCCGGTGGCGCACTCTGCAGCGCAGACAAAATCCTTGGTACAGGCATCAGTCACTACGTAAGCCATGAAGTATTCCGCTCCTTGTGTTTGGGCGCTCGCATTCGAAATGCGCCCTCATCTTCAGGCTAACCAGTTGGCGACTGCCGTCTCGGTGACTTGAATCACAGTAGGGACATGACCGCGTGCGGCACGTCGGTCGACCAGGTAAGAGGCGAATTGCTGGTGATCTTGTGTGGAATGCATCGGGATTCGTATAGTGCCGTATGCACCGAATCGGGTTGCTTTTGCTTTGTGGCATCGTTCTTACGTTCTGCGCGGTGATCTATGTCGCTTATCGAGCCTGGCGAAAGATCTCACGCGGTAAACGGATCGCGAGTATTTTGCTCCTCACACCCCATTTTCTGCTGATTGTGTGCATCCTGACGTCTTTGGCATATGGCCATCCGCCTTCAGGCTCGCCTGCTTTCAATACGCAGTTCGTATGCGGGGTTCTCATTGTGTTCTTCCTTCCACTTCCGGCTCTGGTAGGTACATTGGCGGCGCTCGCGCTGCTTACTCTCGATCGAAGCGGTTCATAGTGGTTTGTGGGCGGGTCGGCGGGTGACTGCTTCGGTAGCTGACGCGGTCTGGACGGACTTGAGTCGCGATTGGTACGACTACGACCTGCCGATGATCGCCGATCGAATCGATCGATAAGAAGCAACCGCAGATCCTTCCGCTTCGCGTCAGGATGACAGCGCGTTGGGGGGTCGAGTTGCACACCGAATCGTGATCAGGGGCGGTTTGTGGGCAATCCGGAAGTGACTCCGAAATTCAACCGCGGATCTTTCGACTGTCCGCCGCGGCGGACCGCGGCGACCTCCGCTCAAGATGACAGCTTATTTGTCTTTCTGATGGATTGGACGGCGACTCGCGTCACAGTACGAAGGTCACGGTACCAAGGAATCTCACTCGATACATGCTTGGCAAATCTCAATGGTCCCGTCACGTTCGTTTGACACTGCGTTCTCGATTCCTGCTGCATGATGTGCACATGACCCTTCCCCAACGCTCTCCTTTCTACGGGCGCGCCCTTGTGTGCTGGAACTGGAAGTGCGCACTGCTCAGTGCTACGGTGCGCTCCCTGGTGTATCTCGTGGCGATGACGCGAACCGGCCTGCGCGGCGGGCTGGCCGTGGTGCTGGTGGAGATGATGTATGTCACGCTCACTGCCGGCGTGTATGCCGGCCTTCAGCAGAGGGCGCTCGATTTTCGCTCGCGGGTGCTGGGCAACCTCACGGTGGTGCTTGCGGTACCCGGGCTTGCCCAGGTGTTGGATTGGCTGGCGCACTGGGTGAGCGGGGCCGTCGCGCCGGCACGGTCGACCGTGGCTGTATGCATCTCTACGGGCATATCAGCCCTGTTTCATCTTCACGTGATGCGCCGTGGGGCCTTCTTGAGTGGACACGGGCGGACGCTGCGCGATGACTTTCGCCGCATGCCCCGGCTGATTTTCGGATTCGTGAGCCTGCCTTTCATTCTTCTCGCAGCGCTCATCGACCGCACGGCACGACCACGCGAATCCCAGGCCGCACTGTAACCCGACCGTCATATTGGCATCGCGCAACGGTTTATGCTGTTTGCATGTTCAGCGCATCTCTTCCCCGGCTCTGGTTCACGATGGCTGCATTCACAGCCGCAACCGTCGCACCCGCGACCGCTCAGAAAGTTGCGCCCGACTGGACGTTTGCCGTCTCGGGCGACAGCCGGAACTGCGGCGATTTTGTAATGCCGGCGATTGCGTCGAAGGTGAAGGCCGAGAAAGACGACTTCTATTGGCACCTCGGCGACTTTCGCTGGATGTCGCAGCCGGACGAGGACCTGGTGGCGATGGCGGGGGGCATTGAGCCCCCAAAAGCGGAATACCAGCAGAAGGCCTGGGACGATTTCCTGACGCATCAAATGGCGTCTTTCGGCAGGTTCCCGGTGTTTCTTGGCCGCGGAAATCACGAAGATGTGAAGCCGATGACGCGCGAGGGTTACGTCGAAAAGTTCTCCAGCTTCCTCGATCGCCCCGAGATTGCTGCGCAACGCAAAGCGGACGGCGAAGAGGCTGCGCCGGTGGGGCCCTGGTATCACTGGACGCACAATGGCGTGGACTTTATCACGCTGGATAACTCAAGCCGCGATGAGTTTAGCGACGCTCAGCTTCACTGGCTGCGCGGGGTACTGGACCGCGATCTGGCGCCCGGTTCGGGCATTCGCGGCATTATCGCCGGCATGCACGAGGCGCTGCCTCACTCCAGGGGAGCGGAACACGCGATGGACGATTGGGAACTGGGGGTGCGGACCGGAGATCTGGTGTACACGTGGTTCTATGACGCCCAGGCCGCAGGCAAACATGTTTACCTGATTGCGAGTCATTCGCACTATTACTCACCCAATATTTTCGACACACCGTATTGGAAGGAACGCTCAAAAACCGTTGTGCCCGGCTGGATTATCGGGTCTGCGGGTGCGCATCGCTACAAGCTCCCCAAAGACGCCGAACCGGCTGCCCGGACTCATATCTACGGGTACATGCGGGGGACCGTTCACGGCGACGGGAGTATCGACTTCAGCCTGCATGAACTGACGGAGAACGACCTGGTTCAGTCCAGGTGGCCCAACGCGCCGCTGGACGCGATTCACGAGTGCTACGTGCACAACGCCGACGAGTAGATCGAGACGGGCTCCTGATGCAGGACGCGCCGAATTCTTTTGTGCTTTGCGCGGTGTGCTCCATAGAATACTGGCGGGCTTTCCAGAGCATTGTCGGAATACACGTAGACTTTTTGAGCGCTGTGAAGGGTGGCTTTTTCTTGAGAAAAAGGCCACTTGAGTGCGTGGTTCCGGACTACACCAGTTCCGAAAGTGCTATAGCGTCCGCCCATGATGTCCCCGTGATGCCAGAGGACCCCTCCAATCCGGTGAAGGCCTCCAGTCGTACGTCTGACGGGGGTTCTGCCCATCGCGACGAGACTGGAGCCAATCCGGTGAGCGACGACCTGTTGCTGCAGCGCGTGAAGAACAAAGACCAGCAGGCGATGGCGGACGTATTCGACCGTTATGGGGGGATGGTGTATTCGGTTGCGTTGCGCGTTTTGAAAGATTCCGGGCAGGCGGAAGATCTGATGCAGGAGATTCTGTTCCAGGTTTGGAAGCAGCCGGACTCGTTTGTGCCGGGCCGGGGCTCGCTGGGCGCGTGGCTGGCGGTGGTGACAAGGAATCGCGCAGTGGATGTGTTGCGGCGCAGGAGGCCCACAGAGCCGGTGGACGAAGTGGTGCTGGTTTCAAACACCAACCTGGCCTCTGAGGTTGAGCGGAATTCGATGATGGAAAAGGTCAGGGGTGTGCTCAATGGCCTGCCCGCGGAGCAGCAGAAGTCGGTGGAGATGGCGTTTCTTGACGGCATGACTCATGCGGAGATCGCGGCGCAGACCGGGGATCCGCTGGGCACGGTGAAGACCAGAATCAGAGCGGCATTGATGAGCGTACGAAAGGCGATCCAGGCATGACCGAGCGCGACCACATTCCGCAGGAGGATTTGACCCTCCATGCGATGCAGGCTCTTCCGGCGGAGGAGGCTGCAGCGGTGCGCGCGCATCTGGAGACATGTGCCGAGTGCCGCGCCGAGTTGGCTGTGATTTCGGGAGACCTGGCGGCTGTGGCCATGAGCGTCGACCAGCAAGCCGTGCCTGAAGGCGTGCGGCAGAGATTCCTCAACCGCATCTCGGCCGATGTGACGGAGCGGCAAGGGAAGGCTGACCGGCAAGTCGTGCCGATCACCGCGGGCAAGCCCGTTCGCCGGCCCAATGTCTGGATCCCGTGGGCCGCGGTGGCGGCACTGGTGATTCTTGCGGTCGTGCTGGGCATGAAAATCAACACGCTCAACCAGCAGTTGCAGAAGGAATCCATGGAGGCAGCCAAGCAGGCGGCGGCCAGCTCGCATGCGCAGGAAGTGCTCGACGTGCTCACTGCGCCGGCGGCACAGCGGGCCGTTTTGATCTCAAGCAAGTCGCGACCCGAGCCGACCGGTCGCGCCGTCTACCTGGCCAACCGCGGCGGGCTGATCTTCCAGGCAAGCAATCTCGATCCTCTGCCGGAGAACAAGGCCTATGAGCTGTGGGTGATTCCGGCCAACGGCACGGCCGCGATTCCGGCAGGAACCTTCTGGCCCGACGCCACCGGCAGCGCGAGCGTGGTGTTGCCGCCGCTGCCTATGGGCGTCCCGGCCAAGGCGTTTGGCGTGACCATTGAACGGGCAGAAGGGTCGCAGACGCCGACCGCCCCCATCATTCTCTCCGGAGTTGCCTCCAACGCGGGCGAATGATCGAAGTCCGTAACCACCTTGCCCCCGCCGCGGTCTTGCTCCCGCAGCGGTTCAGCGGCGAGAATAAAGGGAAATGCAAAACTTTCCGCACGAGATGTTGCGCGAGATTTACGAGCAGCCGGACGCACTGGGCCGGACGCTTGCGGCGTACCTTGAAAATCGGAGTCTCAAATCCGAAGTCACCCGGCTGCTGGCAGGTTGGGCACACCCGGCCGGCGAGGTGCTGATTGCCGCCAGCGGCTCGAGCCGGCACAGCGGCCTGGCGGGTGAAATCCTGCTCGAGGACCTGTGCGGATTTGCGGTGGATGTCGAGTATTCAAGCGAGTACAGTGTTCGCGGCGGATCGAACCTGCGGCGGCCCGCGGTCATCGTGATTTCGCAATCGGGGGAAACGTCGGACACGCTGGCGGCGTTGCGCGAGGTGCGGCTTCGCGGGCAGGCAACGCTGGCCATCACCAACGCGGCCTCGTCCACCATGGCGCGCGAGGCGCAGGTTTCAATGCCGCTCGTAGCGGGTATTGAAAAGGCCATTCCGGCCACCAAGAGCTTCACGTGCCAGTTGGCGGTGCTGTTTCTGCTGGGACTTTACGAGGGCAGCCGCCTGGGGCAGATGGATGCCGAAGCACTGGCCGCGAATATCAGCAGCTTGCTGGCGCTGCCTGCTGCGATCGAAGCGCAACTGGATGGTTGGCGATCGGCGATGGCCACACTGGCGCACAAGTACGCGGCAGCCAGCAGCTTTCTCTTTCTCGGCCGCGGCATACACTACGCGATCGCGCGCGAAGGCGCTCTCAAGATGAAGGAATCGTCGTATGTGCAGGCCGAGGGCTATCCGACGGGCGAACTGAAGCATGGGCCGAATGCGCTGGTCAGCGACCGCGTACCGCTGATGGTGCTGGCCACGGTGGACCGCCAACTCGAAGCCTCGGTGGTGCGCTATGAGAAGACCCTGCAACTGCTCGAGGACATGAAGACGCAGGGGGCAAAGGTGATCGCCATCGCCAACAACGGAGATCATGCAGTCGCTGCGCTGGCGAGCGATTGCGTCGAAGTGCAGCCGACGACCGAGTACCTGTTGCCCATCGCGGAGGTCATTCCGCTGCAGCTTTTCGCGTATTTCATGGCGCTGGAGCACGGCGTGGACGTGGACCGGCCGCGGAATCTCTCCAAGGCGGTTCTGGAAAAATAAGCCCCCTTCGCACGTTGTGCAATTCAATGTATCCGGCCCCGCGGACCGCTGGATTCGTGCGGCGCAGTGTTGAGGAAACAAGGAGAGTTTCGCGCGCAGTCAGGAACGATGGGTGTCATCGACAGGATATCCGTCCCGCCCTAGCGGAGCTAGGACGGGGCACCCGGCACCCAGATTTCGGGGCGAGATTAAGATGGGCCACCCGCCTATTGGTTTTCGCTGGTCTGCGTGGACAAATACCGCTCATAGCCTAGCTCTTTAATCTGGTGCGATTGGGCTTCGAGCCAATCTACGTGCTCTTCTTCGTCTTTGAGCAGATCGACGAAGAGGTCGCGGGAACCATTGTCCTTGTTTTCGTAGGCAATGCGTACGGCCTCGTTGTACATAGCCACGGCCCCGATCTCCAGTCTCAAGTCGGACTCGATCATGTCCTTGACATTGCTGCCGATCGTCAGAGCCAGCGGATCCATGCTCGGTGTGCCGTCAAGAAACAAAATGCGTTCAATTAGCGTCTCAGCGTGCTTCATTTCGCCGATTGACTGCTTCTTGATGTACTTCGAGAGCTTGTCGTAACCCCAGTTCTCGCACATCTCGGCGTGGAGGAAGTACTGGTTGATGGCGGTCAGTTCTTCGCGGAGCGCCTGGTTCAGTTGTTCGAGGACTTTTGGGTTGCCTTTCATGACGTGGATTGTTCCATAGGCGAAGATGGACTGGCAAGCCAGTTGTCAGGGGCGCGGCATCAGCGGCGGCTGCAAAATGAGTTACGTCCGGATTGGCGGTGATATAAGAACTGCGCACATTCGGGGGAGTGGCAGATGCTGACTTGGCGAGTTATAGCGGCGCGTCAACGGGTGGCTCCGGTTCCTGCCGTCCCTGACCGCAACGTCCAACCAATACTTTGGTATGGATCGATACGTTCGTCCAATGGATTCGTTGTCGCGCTTCTGCCAATCTTGCCTTGAACAGCCCCTCGCTCTGACATCGAAAGGAGTACCGAATGGACGGCACAAATGGACTGAAAGAGACCACGCGCGTGACCGCGCCTGTCGCGTCGAACACGCTTAGTGTGAACGTTTTTACGGCCCCGGGAAAGGCTATGGTCGGCGAGCGGCCAAGGCCCTTCGGCGAAGCGCTCGGCTTTGATCCGGCCACGTCGACGTTGATCTTCGGCGAGCACGACGCGGTACTGGTGGACGCCATGACCACGGTGGCTGAGGCCGAGGCGCTCGCGGATTGGATTGCGCTGCATAATCGCAACCTGGAGACCATTTATATAACGCATGCGCATTTCGACCACTTCTACGGTTTGAGCGTTCTGCTCGACCGTTTTCCACGCGCTCGGGCGATCGCAACGCCCAAGGCGGTGGAGGGCATACAGATGTATTTGTCTTCCCCAGTGCAGCGGTTAGCCCGCCGAATGTTTCCTGGGCAAGTGCCCACGAAGTTGGTTGGGCCTGAGCCCTATGAGCAGCGACACCTTCACGCTTGAGGGCCACGAATTGCGCATCATCGAGCAGGGCCGCACCGATTGTCCCGATTCGACGTCTCTACACGTTCCATCGATCGGCCTGATCGTTGCTGGCGACGTTGTGTACAACCAATGCCGCATGTACGTCGGCGACACCACTCCCGAGAGCCGGAAGAATTGGATCGCGGCGCTAGACCGGTTAGCGGCGCTGAACCCGGCGATTGTTGTCGCCGGTCACAAGAAGCCTGGCGCGCCCGACTCTCCCTCGACGATCCAGGACACCAAGCGTTACCTGCAGGACTTCGATCGGCTACAGAAAACCGCGACGTCCGACCAGGAGCTGTTCGATCAGATGACGGAGCTATACCCGCATTGGGTAGCCAATCAGTCGTGGTTGATGTTCGGATTCCCGCAGCCATAACCCGCATCAACCGCTGATGCGAGAAGAGTCTACAATTCGGGTGGAGGCCTAGCCGATGACCTCACGCAGACAGCTGTTCCAGGGTCTCGCTTTACTCCTACCATCGAATCTTCGCGGCTCTTGGTTGTTCGAAACCGTGTCTACAAAACGGAGGAAATCTATGAAACGAGAAATCATTCGGGTCGAGCCACTGGCGACCTACCTCGAAAAGTACAAGGCGCCCGCTTCGATGGTGACTAAACACGGCGACACTATTTACGTCTCAGGCTGTCCGCCGTTCGATCCGAAAACCGGAGAGATTATCCGAGGGCCTATTGAGCGCCAGACCGAGATCGTTTTAGACCAGCTTAAGCTCTGTGTCGAAACGGCGGGTTCGTCCTTGGAAAACATCCTGAAAGTGAATGTCTACGTGACTTCAGTAGATATGTTTCCTGCTGTTAACGAGGTCTACAGGCGTTACTTCCCGGAGAATCCTCCTGCTCGAATCTTTATCAACGTTCCTGCCTGGAATGGCGGCTTCGACATCGAGGTGGACTGTATCGCCGCGGTTCTTTAGATCTGTCGATTGTCACTTTGATTGTCAATCTGAATATGAAAGAAACAGAATCAGCCGATGAGCACTGTTTATCGGAATTGGAGTCGTCAATGAGCAGCGTACAAATCGACCAGAAGAGCTATGAGATGCCCCCGCGAGAGGGGATCAGCATCGCGCAATTTCTCACCGTCGCCGACATCGAGCGATCGGCTCGCTACTACGAAAAGGTCTTCGGCGCTCGCATTCTGAGCCTGGGTGACGGCAACGCGCCCGGGTACCTTCAGCTTGCGAATATCTGGATGATTCTGAACGTTGGAGGCGGGCCGACCCCGGATAAGCCGACGGTAACGCTCAGCGTCCCCGACCCGAGTCACATCAACAGCTTTATGAATTTCCGCGTTGCGGATATTCAAGCGTGCTATGAATTATGGAAAAGTCGAGGAGCGGAGTTCATCACGGAGCCGATCCCCAAGTACGGCGAGATACGCTGCTACATCCGCGATCCTGACGGCTATATCATCGAAGTCGGACAGAGCACCGACCTCACGTACGGTTGACGCTCGGCCCGGAAGAAGCATTCTCATAGTCCCGGTTGGGTTGTGGGCAATCCGGAAGCAACTTCGAAATGCGACCGCAGTCGGAAGATGACTGGGAATTGCCATGTTGTTATACCCTCGTAAAGGCGGATGGAGGCCGATCATACCCGACGCATTCAGCCCTTGCTCAAAAGTCGAGTCGCGGCCCAAAAACTCTTCGTCTTACGCGAAGACCTCGGAGTTTTCAGGCGAAACTTCTGAGGGAACACCCCAGCTAGCCGGCCGCCTGTCCTGCGAAATGAGCCTCGATTTCTTCCAGCGTCTTGCCCTTGGTCTCGGGCAGCAGGAAGGTCACAGTGAGGAAATAGATGACCGTGAATCCGGCAAACAAAAAGAACATGGATGAGTAGCCGTACTTGCTGACAAAGGGCAGAAAGATCGCCGCCAGGGTGGTGGAGACCAACTGATTCAGCACCAAGGCAACGCTCATGCCGTTGGATCGGATGCGCGTCGGCATCAGTTCAGAAAGCGCCAGCCACACGCACACACCGGGGCCTGACGCATAGAAGGCGACGAAAGCGTAAAGGCACAATGCGACCAGCCAGCCGTGACCCGGGTCGGGAACGCCGCCGATCAGGGCCTTCTTGATCACCAGGGGGGCGGTTTGCGCGGCATCGAGATTGCCCAACGGATTCTTGAAGAAGGCGTCCACCTTGTTGGCGGGAACGCAGCTTGCGCGGGTAATGGCGAGCACTGCCGCACCGGGGTCGTCGGAGCGCACATAGCTGGTGGAAGCGGTGAAATCGCCGTAGGAGTAGATGATTGCGAAAGAGGCGCGGTCGGCGCGGATGTCGCCGCCTGTATGGCCTTCACGGCGGTCAGCAGGCGTTCCGCCTCGGCCTTATCGAAGTGAACCGTGAGCGCCTGATCGGCGCCGACCGCGGCCTGGAGCACGTTGCGGCAATCCACGCTTGCCTTCTCAGTCCCCAGGAACAGTGGCTCCGACCGAGAGCATGGAGACGATGATTCCGCTGGTGCCCATAATCATCAGGAATCGGCGGCCCTTGCGGTCGACCAGGGACATGCCGACCATGGTCATCAGGAAATTGACGAAGGTGAAGACGACATAGCCCCAGTGCGCCTGCAGATCTGACAGGCCGCTCTGCAGCAGAATGCCGGTGTTGTAGCCGACCAGCGAGTTGATGCCGGTGGCGGTGTTGCAGGAGAGAATGACGCAGGCCAGCAGGAATGGAATCACGTATTTGCGGCGCAGCAGCGGCTCCCGCACCTGTTTGCCCAGCAGCGCGTTGTGACGAAAGGACGTTGGCTGTTTCTTCCATTTCGCGCAGTTCGGTAGCGGCCTGTTGGGGCGTGCGCGAGCGCAGAAGAGCGGCGAGAGCCTGGTCCTTTCGTCCACGGCGAAAGAGCCAGCGCGGCGACTCGCTCACCAGCAGACTGCCGGCCACAAAGAACACTGCCGGTGGCAGCGAGACCCAGAAGATGCGCCGCCACGCCTGATCTTTGAAGGCGAAGAGAGAGGCGGCATCGGCGGCCCTGGCGACAGCCTCAACACGGTAGCTGTAATAAATGCCGATGAGCGCCGCGACCACAATGCCCAATGTGAGCAGCCATTGGAAAATTCCGGTGCCCTTGCCGCGACTCGACGCCGACAGGCACTCGGCAAGATACAGCGGAACCACGACGCCGATGAACCCGCCGCTCATGCCCTGCAAGAGCCGTCCGAAAAAAAGCGGCGCAGTAGCCCTGCGAAAGGGCGATGACCGGAATGCTCACCATGAAAGCCAGGCCGCTGATAATCATCAATGGCTTGCGACCCATCCAGTCGGCCAGCAGGCCGGCAAACAAGGTGGAGAAGACGCTGCCCAGCAACACCGCCGCGACGATGACGGATAGCTCGGCGGCAGTGAGGTGCGAAGTTGCTTCAAGATAAGGCAGCGCGCCGCCAATGATGCCCACATCGATTCCGTAGAGGAGGCCGCCGAGTCCCGCCACCAGCAGCAGAAACATGTTGTAGCCGCGCTTTGTGGCGATATCGGCGCGAAGGGTCGCAGAACCGTTAACGTTCGTTGTCACCTGAGTGGCCCCTTGGAATCGAATTGGCGGAACAGTTCAGAGTATTCCTCTGATGCGCTTACGCCAAGGGATCAGGTGTATCAGGCTCACCGGCTCAATACAACAGAAACTTTGCGCGCAGTGTCTCAAAGCGCTCGATGGCTTCCTGCCAGTTCTCGGCAATGCGGCGCGGATCTTCGCCGGCCGTGAGCGCGTCGAGCGTGGCCTTGTTGCGCATCAGGCCATCGAGCGCGGCGATTTTGTAATCGTCGGGATAAAGATGTTGCAACGCGGCCGCGATCTCCAGCCCCAGCTCCGGCGCGTCGAGCGCATCGCGATCGGTGACGATGATGTTGACGCCGCCGCACCGCTGGCCTGAAAAGACTGACGCATTGGGCGTGAAAGTCGACCGGAACAAAGCGCACGCCGTCGATCTCTCGCGCGTTCAGGTAGGCGGCCAGGGTCGCGGCATCGATCCACGGCGCGCCGACCAGTTCAAAGGGTGTGTCGGTGCCGCGGCCGACGGAGATGTTCGTGCCTTCGATCATGCCGATGCCGGGATAGAGAGCCGCTTCGGTCAGGCTGCGCATGTTCGGCGATGGATTGATCCACACTCGCCGGTCGAGTCGAACCAGTCGCCGCGCATCCAGCCTTGCATGGGAACGACCGTCAACTTTGCGCCGATGGCGCGCTCGCCGTTGAACATCCGCGCCAGTTCGCCCACCGTCATGCCGTGGCGCACCGGAGTTTGCCAGTAGCTGACAAACGATTCGCGCCCGCATCGGCGACGGGCCCTGCACATATGCGCCGCCGATGGGATTGGGGCGGTCGAGCACGACAATCTCTTTGTTCGCCGCTTTGGCAGCGCCTCAAGAAAATAGCCCAGCGTGCTCTCGTAGGTGTAGAAGCGCACGCCCACGTCCTGAATGTCGTAGACGATTTCATCCACGCCGGCGAGCTCCTCTGTGTGGGGCGGCGCTTCGCATCGGTGTCGCCGTAGACGCTGTAGATGGGCACGCCCGTGGCGGCATCTCGCGAGTTGCCGATTGCGGTGGTAGTCGAGATTGCCCGCGATGCCGTGTTCCGGGCTGAAGATCGCGGCCAGCCGGATTCCCGGCGCGTGCGCCAGCACGTCGGCGGTGCGCTGGCCATGCGCATCGAGAGCGGTCTGGTTGGTCACCAGCCCGACTGCGCACCGGATGGCTCGCGTCCGGATGCAGCTCGCGGAAACCGTCCGCTTCGAGCACATCGATTCCGGCCTTTACTTCGCCGTTGCGCGCAGTCACATCGGCGCTCGGCCATCAGCGATTCGTTGTATCCGGTGATGCGCGCCATGCGCAGGCTTGGCTCTTCGCTCGCGGTGAGATCGAGCGCCTGCACGACCGCGGTTGCCACGCGCGAGCGCAGCGAAATCGATCGAATTGCCGCCGCGGGGATGCACAGCATTGGTGAGCATGATGATGTAGGTGTCGGTCACCGGATCGATCCAAAGCGAAGTGCCGGTGAAAGCCGGTGTGCCCGAAGGAGCCGACCGGAAGCAGCTCTCCGCGATTGCTGGAGAAGGGCGAATCGATGTCCCATCCCAGTCCGCGCAGACTCGCGGCCGTGGCGGGCTGCTGCGGTGTCGACATTTTCTCAATCGCCAGACGGCTCAGAATTCTCGTAGCCGCTGCAGCAACTCCTGCGCAAACATGGCCAGATCGTCGGCAGTGGAGAACAGGCCTGCATGTCCGGCCACGCCGCCCATCCGGCGCGCCGTCGGATCGTGGACGACGCCGCGCAGCATCTTGCCCTGTTCGTCGTATTGCGTCGGAGCGATGCGCGGGATCCAACTCGCGCGGAGGAAGAAAGCGCGTGTTCGTTCATGCCCAGCGGCGCAAAGATTTTTGCGCTCGCGTACTCGTTCAGCGGCATGCCCGTGACCTTTTCCACGAGAAAACCGAGCGTCTCAAAATTGATGTCGCTATAGACGAAACGCGTGCCCGGCAGGAAAGTCGGGCTTGACCTGCATGGCCATATTGAAGGCGGTCGCGCGACCTTCCCAGGGCTCCTTCAAATCCAGATCGGGCGGCAGGCCGGAGAAGTGCGTCATCAGTTCGCGAACGGTGATGTCGTCTTTTCCGTTCTGCGCGAATTCCGGCAGATAGGCGGCCACGGGATCGTTGAGCCGGACGCGGCCCTCTTCGATCAGTTGCATCACCGCGGTGGTGGTGGCAATGCACTTGGTGAGCGAGGCGAGATCGAAGATCGTGTCGACGGTCATTGGCTCGCGCGTCGGCTCGAGCGAGCGCGAACCGAATGCCTTGCGATAGACGACGTCGCCGTTGTGGCCGATGAGCACGACGCCGCCGGGAATGCGCCCTTTGGCCACGGCCTCGTCCACGAGCGAATCAATCGCCGTAAAGCGGCCCGACGACGTTACGCCAGGCGATGGTGTGGAGGGTTGTGCGGGGACTTTACATTGCCAGCAGAGAAGAAAGAGCACCGGCCCCCAGGAAAGAATCTTCCGGCTTATCGGGAAAGTCTTCCAGAGTCTCTGCATTTTTCTCCTCACGTTGCTGATGTCCGACCTGGACCGCGCAGGCGCACGACAAGTTGTAACCGTGTTTCCACCGCCTGGAAGCTGTCTCATAAATGATCTGGCTCCCCGAAAGGCTTCCCTTAGGGGCTAAAGCCCAGCGAATTACGCGACGTTTGCGGCACGACTAAAGTCGTGCCCTTTTACAAAGCCATTTATGAGACAGGTTCTAGATTATTCTCTCGGTCTTGAACAAGTACAATGCAACCTTCATTTGCGCTACGTGTCCGGGATTGGGATGCATTCGAAACTGGCGTCTTGATCAACAGATCAATGAATCAATTGACCGTGAAGGAAGAACCCGATGAGCACCATGGGCGGGGCAAGGCTCAGGGTGTGCTCGAAGCTTCGGCGCGGAGAGTCTATTCGACGGCGAGCTTTTTTCGCGGAGCGAATCCGGCCATATCGCGCAGATGCTTTCGCATCTCCTTGCGCGCGGCAGTGCCGTCACCGCTTTTGATGGCCAGCAGCAGGCGCTTGTGCTGCGCGCAGGCTTTCTCCGGCACGCCCTTGACGGCTACGGCACTCAGAATCCACTGCTGGAGAAGGTTGCGAATGAGATGAAGAGCGTTCATCAGGATGCCGTTGGAAGCGGCGCGCGCGATGGCGAGATGGAAGTTCACGTCGGCCTGCACAAACTCCTGCGGCTTCTTTCGTGACTTTTCCATCTGGTCAAGCAACTCAGCCAGTTGCTTCAGGTGTTCCACGGTCGCACGCTCCGCCGCCAGTCCGGCTAGTTCGACTTCGATCAGCACGCGCGCTTCGATCAATTCGCGCACGTCGGCTTCAGAACCGCTGGCAATGGCCCACAGCAGAGGTCGCGAGAAAAAGTCGGAGCGCTTGCAGACATAGGTTCCATCACCGAGCCGCGTCTCGATCATGCCCATGATTTCGAGCGCTTTCAGCGCTTCGCGTAGCGAGGCGCGCCCCACGCCGAGTTGCAGGCAGAGCTCTCGCTCGGCGGGAATCTTCGCGCCTTCGCTCCACACGCCACGCATGAGGTGGTTGACCATCTGGCGGCAAATGTCGGCGGTCAGGGTGGTTCTTACAACGGGAATGAGACTGTTAGACGGCATCAAATGCCTCGATCGATCCTTCGTGCTCTGTATCCATTTTTACCTATTCGGCCTGCGCTATTCCCCGGTTTTGAGACACGCGCGACGGAGCTGGTCAGGCCAGGATTCCACCTGGATGGCGTCGGAATACCTCGGGATCATAGATTGAGGCGAAGATATCCGCCTCCTTGCGAATGCGTGCCCAGGTTGCGTCGGCCTCCATCATGCTTTCCATCACGCCCAGGTAGCGGCCGGCTTCGATGTTGCCGTACTTGAAGAAGCAGTCGCTGATGATGATTGTGCCTTTATCCGTATCGATGGCGATAGCCATTGACGAGCGATGATGCACGCCAGCCCAGAAGACGCGGATGCCGGGTTGCACCTCTTCTTCATCGCCGAGCAGGCGGACTTTGTCCCAGCCTTCATTCTGCAAATAGTGGTTCACGTCAGGCGGAATCCGCAGATGGCGCGGCACGTGGAGATGGTAATACGGGGCCTGAAAATCTTCGATCCACCCGCGCCGCGAAATCCCGATGGTGGCGTTGCGGAACATGTGAATATTCGCTGTGGCGTAGGCCTGCAGTGGGGTGACCAGCACCATCGAAATGTCTTCAGGTGCAAGCCCCTGCGAGCGCAAAATATTCTGCGGCAGTTGCGCATCGGTGCGAGCGATCTGCGCCTCGGGGTATCCGAAAAAACCAAGCCACGCCTTGTTGATAACGGCGAGATCCTGCGGCGGCCCGGTGTTAATAAGGATGTTCTGGCCTCCACCGCGAATGAGATAGATGAGCGCGTTCATCTCCTCGCGCTGGTTCCACGCCTCCATCCAGTACACCTCGGGGCCGGGAACCCAGAATGTGCCGGCGTTGAACGCCTGAATCGTGTACTTCATGCTGCACCTCCTTGCGGAGCAACGTAGGCCCGGAATTTGCGGACTCCATCGAGGAAGACGCCGATGTCGCTGCCCAGGCTGATGGCACGAAATCCTTTGCTGATCCAGTGCGCGGCCGCCTCCGGTGTTGGAGGCAGGAATCCGGGCGCGACGTCATTCCGCCGGCACGCCGCAACCAGGTCATCCATCGCCGCAAGCAGCCGCGGATGGTCAAACTGCGCGGGAATGCCCATCGACACGGTGAGGTCGTAGTGTCCCATCCAGGCCACGTCCACACCCGGCACGGAGACGATTGCGTCAAGATTTTCGAATGCCTTTTCGGTTTCCAAAAGAAGAATAACGGCGATGTCTTCATTGGCTTGCGCGAAGAAGTCCGCGGACCCAGCACGATAAAGATCGTGTGCGATGCCAAGCGCCACCCCGCGCCGGCCCTTGGGCGCGTACTTGAGCTGACTGACGATGTCTTCAGCCTGCTGGCGGGTTTCAACGCGAGGCACCATCACGCCGCGCGCGCCTACATCGAGGGCTCGGGACAAGGGCGCATACGCCACATCGGGCACGCGCGCAATGGGAAAGATTTCGCTGCCGCGGCAGGCGGCGACCATCTCCGCCAACAGCGTGATGTCGCAGCGTCCGTGCTCCATATCGAAAATCACGAAATCGAGCCCGCATGCGGCCAGCATCGGTCCGATGCCGGGGCTGAAAAGCTCGAGCACCATCTGGCCGAGGAGAACGTCTCCCTGTTTGAGCCGCTGGCGAAAGCCGTTCATGATTGGCTCTCCATTCCAGCGTTGGCGGCTTTGAAGCGCGCAAGCTTGTCGATGAATCGCGGGTTGTCGAGCACCTTCGGGTTCACGACGTGCTTTGGCGCTTCGCCGCGATAGATGGCAAGGGCGCCCTCGCAATCAATGCGCCCCATGTCGCGGAAAAGCTCTTCGGTCCATGCGATGGAGTGAGAAGTGAGAATAACATTCTTCATGGCGGTCAGGGGCGAGAAGGGACTGAGCGGTTCCTCCTCGAATACATCGAGCGCGGCGCCGGCGATCTGCTTGTTTTCGAGAGCTTCAATCAGCGCAACCTCATTGACAATGGGGCCGCGCGCCGTATTGATAAGGACCGCGTCAGGCTTCATCAAAGCGAATTGCGCTTTGCCCATCAGGCCGCGAGTCTCCGGCGTAAGCGGGCAGTTGACCAGCACATAGTCCGACTGGCGAAGTAGCTCATCCAGCGAGACCAGCTCCACCCCAAGCTGATTTGCGCGCTCTGCCGAAGTGTAGGGATCGAAGGCCATGAAACGGCGAACATCGAGCCCGCGCAGCAGGCGGATTGCTTCGCTGGCGATATTGCCCATGCCGATGGTTCCCACCACGCGGTCACGCGGCTCGCGGCCAAGGCGATGCGTGCTCTCGGCCCATTGTCCTGCGCGCACCTGCCTGTCTTTGATGAGGAGACGGTGCGACAGCGCGAGAACGAAAAGAAGAATGGACTCCGCCACCGGCCGCACCACGCCGCCCGGCGTGATGTAGACCGCGATGCCGTGCTCCGTGCATGCATTCAAGTCCACGTTGTCATAACCGACGCCGCAGCGGCCAATGGCGCAAAGGCGCGTGCTTCCTTCAAGAGACGCGGCGGTGACCTTCGGCTTCAGCGAGATGAGTACGTCACAGTCCGCAAGTTGCGACGGCAGATACTCGGCTCGATACTCGCGCAAAAACTCATACCCCATACCCGCAACGCCATCCAGCAAAGACAATCCAATGTCAGGGAACGCAAGCGTCCCATCTTCCCTGCAGAAATCGGCAGAGAAGCCGACGCGGAAGCTTGCTTTCCCCCTCCGGCTTGGCACGCTCATGCAATATGCTCCAGCACCACGACCCAATCCTGGAAGATGGGAACCTCCGCGATCCTCCATGCCCCGCTTGCATCCGGCGTGATATTGCCGAGCGCGACTTCGGTTCCATCGGTGGGATTAAAGAAGAAAGCCCTGTAAGACGAACCCTTGAGATTATGGAGAGCAGTTCCGCTGTGCGACGAAGGCATGAACGCAATGACGGCTTCTCCGGGGATTTCGGCGGCAAAAGGCTTCCAATAATCTTCTTTGCTCCAGTGCGGTGTAATCAGTTCGGGATTGGGCTCGAGCTTCCACCAGGAATAACGCGTCAGGAGGCCCTTGGCGAGGCCGAGTTGTCCTGATCCCGGAAGCTGCGCGGCGATCTCCCACGGCGGCCCGCCCCAGGAGTGGCCGTGTGGCGAAAGGCCGTAGGGCTTTTCGCGCGTATCCACTTGCCAGATGCCGTTGGCGCCGTAAGTGTGCCCCGCTGTACCGCCCAACAGCGCTGACCAGAACATGAAGCGCTGCACTTCCTGACGGCTCGCTTCCTGAATGCCTTCGTAACAGACCTCGCCAATGAGCACCGGCATCTTCGGAGTCGCAGCCAGCGAGCGATTCACTGACTCAATGGTGTTGGGCACGCTCTTGCGGTCGTCGTGGCCGGTCTGCAGCATATCGAAATCCAGCACCGATGGATCATCCACGCACAGCCTCGACGTGCTGGAAGGATGAATGGTGATGGGGTGCCGATGCGGGTCGGTCGAGTGCACGTAGCGAGCCAGTTCGGTGAGCCCATGCTTCTGCGTTTCCGCGTCCTGCTGTGGCGTTTTAGAAAGGTAGTAGGACATGGTTCCTTCGCCGGCCAGGCACCACACCACCGGATACGCGCCCCAGCGAGCAATCAAATAGCGCCAGTGCTGTTTCACCTTGTCCATGCCCATGCGCGGAATGAAATATCCCCAGAAGCCGACGACACAGGCCGCGAGCCCGTGATCTGCCAGATGCCGGATGCGCACGTCCGCCATATCAAAGTAAGCCGGATTGATGCGGGAGAAATCGCGCTCCCATGGGTATCCGGCTTCGTTGGCCCCGCGTTCGTCAAACGGCTCCATGTCGGGATAGAGTCCGGCGACGATCTGGACCATGGTGAATCCCTTGTGCACGCGGTCGGCGGTGAGCGTCTCAAAGCCGTCGGGCCAGCTAAGCCGCTTGCATAACCCCATCCACCAGGTATCGCCGAGCCAGAAGAAGGGCGTGCCGTCAGCATGTTGAAAGTGACGCTGGTCGTCGCCCACTTTGAGTACGCCGTGCTTGTAGTGAGGATTGCTCCCCTCGTAGGGATGAACATCGAGCGTCATGGTCTGGCCATGCAGATCGCGGTTGGAGGTGTCGGTGCAGGCGGAGCGAATCTTGTAGAGCCCGGGAGCCGGAGCAGCGTAGCGGACACGCCAGCTTGAGTCGCCGCCCCAGAATGCGGGAACGCGTTCTTCGCCTCCCGAGGGCAACGTAACGATGGCATCCACTTCCACCTGATTGAACGGATCGGAGTACTGCTTCCCGCTCTCGTAGGCCCATTCCGTCGCCATGCCCGCGGTCGCGACTCTCTCTTCGGCCAATTCCGGCCTGGCTACTGAACCGACCACGGCGCTTGCGGCCAATGTTTTCACAAAAGTTCTTCTCGATATCGCGTCAGACATAGAACTCCTTTGGGGAATTTGGGTTTCACTGCAGAATCGAGGTTTCAGACCATCAGATGATTAGCCAGTCGCCCAAAAACTGTCAAGGTTCAAATTCCTTTTTTTCCTGCAGGTCTAACTAGAGAATCCGCAACGAATGTGATAGCGAAGTTAAACCTGCTTCGTGCACTGGATTTCCGGCGACTGCGCATGCGATGAATCTGCTTGACAGGACCTCCGGGCCGCCGGTAATTTCCATATGCACGACTACCCATATGATGGTCTGATGTCTCAACCGCAGGTGGAAGACCCATTGCACAACGAACCGGCCGAACCTCTTCGCGCAGTTACCGTGAGTGAATCGATTATCTCCGCTCGCGGCTGTTTGCCCCAGGGCGGACCTGCCGGTGTTGAGCTGCGGACCTTTGTCTCGGAATTGTGCGGGGCTACCGGATTCAGTACCGGAACCGCAACCTTTGCGCCCGGCGCTTACCTGCCCTACCATCTCCACGAGTTCAGTGAAGCCATTACGGTGGTGGAGGGCTGCGCACGCGTGCTCATTGAGGGCAGAGCTTACCGGCTTGGTCCACGCGATTGCGTGCACGTTCCGACGGGCATTGCCCACCAGGTCGAAAACGATACGGAGAAGCCGCTGGTGGCGCACTGGTCGTTTGCAACCGCAACGCCGTCGAGGATTCTGATTGATCGAACGTTTCCCGTAGAGGACCGAGGCTTTGGTCTTCCCTCCGAGGCGGATCCCGAGACGCTCATCCGGCACGACAGCGGCGCTATCTATGAGCTTTCGGCAAATGCCTTTTTTTGCGATCTCTTCGCTCGCCGTTATGGCTCCCACGGCATCTGCGGAGGCTATGGCCGGTTTCTTCCCGGCGCATCGCTTCCGTGTCACATTCACGATTTTGATGAGTCAATCACCATTGTGAAGGGCAAGGCTGTCTGCATGGTACAGGGCAGGCAGTACGAGCTGAGCGACTGCGACACTGCGTTTGTTGCACGAGGGCTTCCGCATCGCTTCATCAATCGATCGAGTGAAGAAATGGCCATGATCTGGGTCTACGCCGGCAGCGAGCCGGACCGCCGCATGGTGCTTGCGGGCTATTGTTCGGGCGAAATACCATGGCCCGGTGCGGACCTCGCTGAGGAACAGAAAAGTTGAATCTTGAATTGGCTGCAACAGGGTCGGGCAGGAGAGCACACGTGAAAAACTTTGAAAACTTTATCAATGGCAAATTCGTGGCTTCCGATGGCGGTCGTATCGAGGTAAAAAACCCGGCGACAGGCGCCGTGATTTGTACAGTTCCTGACAGCACCCAACACGATATCGATGCGGCAATCGCCTCTGCGGAAGCGGCGCAGCGATCGTGGGAGAAAGAGACTGCCGCAAGCCGCGCCAAACTGCTGAAGGCGCTGGCGGCCAAGATTCGCCAGCAAGTGGAGCCGATTGCCCGCGTGATTACCGAGGAACAGGGCAAAACGCTGGGCCTGGCGCGCGTCGAGGTCGAGTTCACAGCGGACTACCTGGAATACATGGCGGAATGGGGCCGCCGCATCGAAGGTGAAATCATCGAGAGCGACCGGCCGGGAGAGACAATCTTTCTTTTCCGCAGGCCGATCGGCGTCATCGGCGGGATTCTGCCGTGGAATTTTCCTTTCTTTCTCATCGCGCGCAAGGCCGGACCGGCGCTGATCACGGGAAACACCATCGTGATCAAGCCGAGCGAGGAAACTCCGCACAACGCGGTGAAGTTTTGCGAGATTCTCGTCGAAATGGGTTTCCCTCCCGGGCTGATCAATGTCGTGCATGGCCGCGGCGCAGGCGCGGGGCGGGCGCTTGCGTCCTCTCCTCAAATCGGCATGATCAACTTCACCGGCAGCGTCGATACGGGTTCTGCCGTGATGGCGGCGGCGGCGAAGAACATCACCAAGGTCAATCTGGAACTGGGCGGCAAGGCGCCGGCGATCGTGATGGGCGATGCGAATGTCGATCTCTCGGTGAATGCCATCAAGGCCTCGCGCGTGATCAACAGCGGCCAGGTGTGCAACTGCGCGGAACGCGTGTATGTGCAGCGCTCCGTCGCCGCGGAGTTCACCGACAAGCTGAGCAATGCAATGCGCGCAACTCACTACGGAGATCCGTTGCAGGACGAAACGGTCGAGTACGGCCCACTGATCAACGAAGCGGGTTTTCGCAAAGTGGAGCAGCTCGTTGGGGGTGCGGTGAAGGCGGGAGCCACGCTGCGCACCGGCGGCAAGCGGGGCGAAGGCTCGGGCGGCTACTACTACGAGCCGACCGTGCTCACCGGTTGCACGCAGACCATGGAAGTGGTGCGCAAGGAGATTTTCGGGCCGGTTATTCCCGTGGTTGAATTTGATGATCTGGACGAAGCGATTGCCTTTGCCAACGACTGTGAATACGGCTTGACTTCATCGATCTACACCGAGAATCTCGACGTGGCGCTGCGGGCCTGTCAGGAGATTCGATTCGGCGAGACGTATATCAATCGCGAGAACTTCGAAGCCATGCAAGGGTTTCATGCCGGCTGGCGAAAGAGCGGCATTGGGGGCGCAGACGGCCGCCACGGGCTGTATGAGTTCCTGCAGACGCATGTCGTTTACATGCAGCGGCACTGATCCCAAGAAGAAAGCGCGCCGATGAAGCTCACGGGGAAAGTCGCGATTGTGACGGGTGCGGCCAGCGGGATTGGCCGCGCCAGCGCGATCGCATTTGCGCGCGAAGGCGCCAGCGTTGTTGTTGCCGACACTAATGCGCGTTGCGGCGAAGAAGCCGCTGCATTGATTACCGCTGAAGGCCACGAGGCACATTTCGTGCAGGTGGATGTGTCGCGTGAAGCGGACATTGGGCGCATGGTCGCGGAGACCGTTGCGCGTTGGGGTCGGATCGACGTTCTCTTCAATAACGCAGGCATCGTGCTGGTGAAGTCGATTGAGCAGATGACCGGAGAAGAATGGGACCGGGTGATGGCGGTCAACGTAAAGTCGGCGTTTCTTGCCATCAAGCACACTGTCCCGCACATGCGGCGAATTGGCGGCGGCACGATTCTGAATAGCGGCTCCATCGCGAGCTTTGCCGGCCAGGTCGGTACGCCTGCGTATTCCGCGTCAAAGGGGGCAATCGCTTTGCTCACCAAATCGCTGGCGCTCGATTTGGGCAGAGACAAGATTCGCGTCAACTGCATCTGCCCAGGCATTACCGATACACCGATGCTGCGCGAACACATGGGCCATGGCAGCGAGGGAGAAGCACACATCCGGACGCGTCTGTCGCGCGTGCCGCTGGGCACGATTCTCAGCCCTGAAGATGTTGCGCGCGCCGCACTCTATCTGGTTTCGGATGATTCAGCGGGCATTACCGGGATTCTGCACGTGGTCGACGCCGGCCTGCTGGCGGCAGCCGAATTTGACCAGCCTCTGTGAGGTTCGTTAACAACAAGTTCATCGCTTCCCTGTTTGTTTGAATTCGAGAAACGGCATCGAAGAGAGACTGCAAAGAGGGGTCAATCATTGGGCGCAAATCCGTTGCTGGGGCTGCTTCTGCATTGGCTGGGCGGGCTTGCATCGGCCAGCTTTTACGTTCCGTACCGCGAGGTGCGCGGCTGGTCGTGGGAGACGTATTGGCTGGCCGGCGGCGTCGTGAGCTGGATCGTCGCGCCATGGGTGATCGCGGGATTGTTGACGCACGATCTGCTTCCGGTGCTTCACGCCGCGCCGGCTTCATCGATCTTCTGGGCTTACTTCTTCGGCGTGTTGTGGGGACTCGGCGGACTCACCTTCGGCCTCACCATGCGCTACCTTGGCCTGTCACTGGGCATGGCGACGGCGCTCGGATACACGGCGATCTTCGGCACCCTGATCCCGCCCATCTTTCACGGGCAGTTTATGCAGTTGCTGACCCAGCGCTCGGGCGTCATCATCCTGATCGGCGTGGGCATCTGCGTGCTCGGAATTCTATTCGCGGGCGCGGCCGGTATCTCCAAAGAGAACGAGCTCTCCAGCGCGCAGAAGCTCGCGAGCATTCGCGAATTCAATCTGAAACTGGGGCTGGGTGTGGCGACTTTTTGCGGCGTCATGAGTTCCTGTTTTGCTTTCGGCCTCGACGCGGGCAATCCCATCAAGGCGCTGACTCTGCAGCATGGGACCAGCATGATGTGGCAGGGGCTGCCGGTGCTGGTGGTGGTGCTGGCCGGCGGTTTCACTACGAATTTTGTTTGGTGCGCCGTGCTGAACCTGCGGAATCGCAGCTATGGCGAGTACCTGAAGATCCCGGCGGGCGCGGGCCTCGCCGCATCCAGCGAACATCCCCCGCTTGAAAACATTACCGACGCCGCTTCTACCGAGATGGCGCTCGAATTGACGACGCATCCGCAAGGCGCGCCGTCGCTCGGCTGGAATTACCTTTTCTCGGCGATCGCCGGAGCCACCTGGTATATGCAGTTTTTCTTTTACACCATGGGCGAAACGCAGATGGGCCGCTACAAATTTTCAAGCTGGACGCTGCACATGGCCAGCATCATGATCTTCAGCACGCTGTGGGGAATTGCGCTGAAGGAATGGCGCGGCGTGAGCAGGCGGACAAAGACCCTGGTCTTCTTGACGTTGATGACGCTCGTAGGCTCAACCATGATTGTCGGCTACGGCAATTACCTAGGAGTGCATCCGTGATCCGTCACGATTTGCATTGAGGAAACGCGGTCACGCGCAGCTTGGCGGCTGCGTAGGGGATCAGCGTAAGGGTCTCCTCCGGTTGACCGCTTGCAACGGGGCTTTGTGGCAGCGGATCGGCAGCGCCGTCTTCAGCGCGCCACGCATCGAGACGGCGCGCCTTAACGCTGAGCTTGACGGGAGTGTCTTTGCGAGCGAACGGCTGCTCGCCTACCGCCTCTTCCGTGACAGAAATACTTTTCTCCGGATCATCGGCATCCACCTTCAGCGCATAGTTCCACGGGCTGCTTGGATACACCTGCCAGTCTGCGGTCATGCCGCGGTCGCGGAGCTTGACCCAGTCTTCGCCGATGCCATAGGAGAAGACCAGCGGCCCGCGTTCGACGGCAATCGAGTCGTGGAACCAGCGGGAGATGCGCGGCTTCATCGGAAACACAATCTCGACACGGTCGCCTGCCTTCCACGTACGTTCCACACGGGCAAATGATTCGGGCACAGGCTGCGGCGCGGCTTCGCCATTGATCCGGATCGAGGCGCCCGCGGCCCAGGCCGGTATGCGGAGATGCAGCGGAAACTTGACCGGCGCAGCGGGGTTGATGACGAGACGAATGGCGCCGCGGAAGGGATAACTCGTCTCTTCGACCACGTGAACCGCGGTCCCGCGCACCGTGGTGCGGACTTCGCAGGGAGCATACGCGGCTGCGACCAGCCCGTCGTCACTCTCATGGGCGCTCTCCTCGGCACCCGAGCGCATGAACAGGCTGTTGGTAAACTTCGGCCATCCCTGATTGAAGTTCGCCGTGCAACAACCGAAATTGGGCTCCAGGCCGTAGAGGTTCGATTCCGGTCCGTCGGTCGTCCAAGGCTTGTGATGCAGGCTGCACTCCACCTGGTTCGGCTCCTGGTTGTACTGGTGCGCCCACATGTCGTCGGTGAATGTGCCGGGAAGTGCATTGAAGGCCAGCTGCTCGAGCCGGTCGCCGAGGCGCGGATCGCCCACGATGGCCAGCGAGTTTTCCAGCGAGAACATGTATTCGACAACCGTGCACAGTTCCGAGCCTTGTGAAGGATCGAGGCCGGCGAGATGCTCGTCGCAGGAAAACATGCCGTTGGGCAGGCCGTGATATTTGTTCAACTCCGAGATCATCGTGAGCACAGCAGCGCGGTCATCAGGGCTGCCAGAAACCAGAGACCATACCGGCCCGGTCTTCACTGCCTGGCCGTTGTTCACTCCATGCGTCGCCAGCGCCAGGTCTTTGAGTCCGTCCCCTTCTTTGAGCTTGAGGTAGTCCGACGTAATGCGCTCGGTGTACTGGAAGTTGGCGTATTGCGACCTCCAGTCATAGCCCTGCTTCTGCAGCAGGCGCGCCAGATCGAGCAGATAGGCCGAGCCGGTGCGGTTATAGAGCCAGAGAACGCTCAGCAGCTCGTCCTGCCAGCGAAATTTTCCCCAATCGCGCAGTGGGCGCTGCGGCAACTCCGCGAGCTGATGGCGGAGATATTTGTCCATGACGGGAATGACCCGGCTGTCGCCCGTCAGCTCCTGATATTGCGTAAGAGCCTTGAGCATGACAATGCGCGGCCACCAGTCGTTGTTGGATGAGGGGCCGATCATGCCGTTGGGCGCCTGGTGATCGAGCGTCCAATCGAGGAACGGCTGCGCCTTGGCTTTGAGGCGCGCATCGTCGAGAAGATACGCCAGCGGAATCAGGCCGTCGAGAAAGTACGGACCACGCTCCCACGATTCGCCGCTTCCGCCCAGCCAGCCGCTATTGGGGCCTACATCGGCCCAGGTTTCGTCCAGGTGCCCGCTGAGCCCATTGGCCTGAATGCGAAGTTGGCTCTCAAGCCAGCCGGTGGGACGAATGGAACCGAGCGGCAAAAAATAAAATGCGTTTGCAGCCAGCGGGGCGCGGTTCCTGAACCCCGAAGATGCGGGAAGCGAAGCTGAAGCAGCAAAGACGGCCGCGCGTGCGGAAAGAAGCCGGCAGATGGGCAGGGATGAGGCCAGTCCGGCGAGACCGAGCCGATGCAAAAAATGGCGACGCGACGAGAGAGCTTTGAACGAAGGCAACACGTGAGACCCCTGGATCAATCTGCCGTTCATCTTAAATGCCCGAGCGACTCATTCCGATGTTGGTCCTACCCCGCCAGCACTGCGTCGGCAATGCGCGCGGCTTCGACCGCGGGCCGCACCGCATGCACCCGCACCACTGAGACGCCATGCAAAATCGCCGCCACCATCGCCGCGATGCTGGCTGTTTCCCGCTCACCCACCGGCGCGGTTTGTCCGCCATACAGCCGCGCCAGTGTGTGCCCCAGGAACGATTTGCGCGAGAGCCCCGCAAGCAGCGGCCGCCCCAGGCTGAGCAGTTCAGCCTGGCGCGCCAGCAACAGGTAGTTTTCGCCGAATCGCTTGCCGAAACCATAACCCGGGTCGAGGACAATCGCTTCGGGCGCGATCCCCGCCTTCGTGGCCGCGTCGCAACTTGCGTTCAGCCCGGCCTTGACCGTCGCCAGCAACGCGTCCGGCTCAAGCTGCGCCTGGGTGCGCCACTCATCGGGCCGCCCGCGCGTATGCATCAGCACCACGCCGCAGCCCGCACTGGCGCAAACGCCTGCCATCTCGGCATCCCACTTGAGGCCGCTGACATCGTTGATGATTTCAGCGCCTGCTGCCAGCGCGCCACGCGCCGTCGCCGCTTTGTAGGTATCCACGGAGACCACGGCCTGGGGCCGGGCTGAAAGAATTCCTTGCAACACAGGCAGCAGCCTTCGTTGCTCCTCCGCGGCGCTGACCGCCGGCTCGGGCTCTGCATCCGCTGCGCTCCCAACACGCGACCCCGGCTGCGTGCTCTCGGCGCCCAGATCGAGCAGGTCGGCCCCTTCATCGAGCAAGCGGAGAGCCCGCGCCACTGCGTTCTGGGGATCAAGAAATGCCCCGCCGTCGCTGAAGGAATCCGGCGTAATGTTGATGACGCCCATTACCTGCGTTCGCCGGCCCAGTTCGAGAGCGCGTGTGCGCAGGCGCCAGGTGCAGATGGGGCGAGCTAGTTCCGGCATTGGATCCATCCCTGCTGTCGCATGCGTTTCAAATTGAAGTCAGCCCATCGAATTCAACTTTGATTCTAAGTCGCAGCGCGGGTTTGAAACGCTGCTCGAGCGGCAATCCCGCCTGCTACACTCCCGCCATGGGGACGAAACGGCAAGTTCTCGTGATCCTGCTTTCAAGCCTTCTTCCATCGACTGTGCTCCTGGCGCAGAGCCGTCAGGTTGAGCGATCTGCCACGCACCCGGCGCCCAGGGCGTTGCCCGCTAGAGGCTCCCTCGCCGAGCGCATCAATTCCATCGTGGCCGAACCGGCGTTGGGTTACGCGGAATTTGGGATCAGCGTCACCACCCTCGACGGCCACGCGCTCTACAGCCTCAATGACGGCCGCCTGTTTACCCCGGCCTCCAATGCCAAACTCACCACCACCGCCGCCGCCTACGCCCTGCTGCCCGTCGAAACCCTCACATGGACCACCGATATTGTCACCAGTGGCGAGGTGGACGCGGGCGGAGTTCTGCATGGCGATCTGCTTCTGCTGGGAGTGGGTGACCCCACTCTCAGCGCCCGACCGTATCCTTATCAGCCCCCGCCGGCAACAGCGCCACCTCCCACGCCTCCGCCGGTCGCCACCACGCCGCAGGCGCCCACCAAGCCGCCGCCACCTACAACGCCTCCAGCCACTGCCGCTCCGGAACCCGAAGCCAAACCCGACGCCATGAATGTGCTGCAACTACTCGCCGAGCAAGTGGAACAAGCCGGTGTCCGCAGTATCACCGGCAACATCGTGGGTGATGACAGCTACTTTCTCGATGAGCCCTACGGCATCTCGTGGACGTGGGACGATCTGCAATGGGGCTATGGCGCGCCGGCCTCCGCGCTCAGCTTCAACGAAAACACCATCGAGCTGAACGTCATTGCCGATCCGTCAGCTCCGGGCGGTGTCGATACTGCCTGGACTCCCAATGTGGACTTCTACACCGTTGAGAATTCGATGACCATGGCGCCCGCCGGCGAGGCTGCGCATCCCGGGCTGCAGCGCATGCCGGGCAGCCTGCTGGTGCGCTCCTGGGGCACCGCGCCGCCGCAAGGCCTGCGCGCCGATCTGGCCGTCGAAGATCCTGCCGAGTTTACCGCGGCAGCCTTCAAGCTGGCGCTGCTCTCGCGGGGCATTGGAGTCTCCGGCTCGGCCGTGGCCGCCCATCGCAATTCGATCGGCACCGGCGACTTTGCCGCGGAACGCTCCGAGCCGCTGCGGCTGGCGCCTGCAGAATTGACTACCGTGGTCGCGCCTGTGAATGGCCGCAGAGTCCTGGCCGGTCACGTTTCAGTGCCGATGGCCGAGGACATCACGGTGACCAACAAGGTGAGCGAGAACCTGCATGCCGAACTGCTGCTGCGCCTGCTTGGCAAAGTCTTCGCCAAGGACGGCAGCCTGGCGCAGGGTACGCGGGTTGTGCGCCAGTTTCTGATCAATGCGGGGATCAGCGACAACGACTTCTTCTTCTATGACGGCTCGGGCATGAGCATGGACGACCGGATCACTCCGCGCGCCTACACGCAACTGCTGGTCTACGCCGCGCGGCAGCCGTGGGGCTCGGCCTGGCGCGCGAGCTTTCCCATCGCCGGGGTTGACGGCACGCTCTTCGGGCACTTCCGCAACTCGCCGCTCAAGGGCCGTCTGTGGGCCAAGACCGGCACGCTCAACGAGGCCAACGCCCTCTCAGGCTATCTGACTTCGGCCAGCGGGAAGACCATCGCCTTTTCCATCCTCGTCAACGGCCACCGGCCCGGCAGTGACGCGGAAAACCACGCGATCGAACGCATCTGCGAGGCCATCGCCGCGACGGAATGAATGCCGGCGAGAGATTACCTTTTTTTAGTCATCGGCCGCCGGCTCATGCCCCGGTTGGGATCAGCGTAAAGTCCAAGTCAACCTCATCGATGAAGCACCAGCCCCAGTTCTCGCCGGGCTCGAACGACCGCATGATCGGGTGTTGCGTGCGATGAAAGTGCTTTCGTGCGTGCTTGTTTTTGGATGAATCGCAACAGCCCACGTGCCCACACTCCATGCAGAGCCGCAGATGGACCCATTCATCTCCCATCTTCAGGCATTCCTCGCAGCCTTCCGGAGTGCGAGGAGTCACGTGTCGAATCTGATTCAGATGCGTGCAGGTGCTCATGGAAATCCTCCATCCTGATGAATATCCTCTCTCATTAACCGGCTGGATAACGCTGTGCAAACGTCACAACGTCATAGTTTTTTCAAACTTGCCGTCAGGTATTGTTTGGATGCCGACGCTGCGGGCTCCGTTGTAATGGACACCTTGCGGAGTCTTTGGCTCTGCTGCTGCTTAAGAAAGAAGCAAAGCGGCGACCTGACTATCGTGATCCGAGCTGGAGTTCCCGATGTCGAGTTCCCACATTGATAAACCTGGCGGACGGACCCGACCGAGTATCATCAAGTAGCAAATGCACACCTGTTCTTTTTCTTCTTCTCTTACGATCCTGACGTGCGCGGCGGCGCTCACCATCGCCGGCTGCCGATCGCTGCCGCCTTCGAAACCGGCCTCCGAATGGACTCCCGAAGAAGCGCAGGGAGCGCAGGTTTACCAGGCAAATTGCGCGCGCTGCCACTACCCCACCACCACTGCGGGGCTGCACGGACCGGGCTTGCAAGCCATCACCAAGGTCAAGGCAATGCCCTCGGGCGCGCCGCCCACCGACGAGCGGCTTACCGCCGTGATTCTGCATGGCCGGGGCATGATGCCGGGTACGCAACTGAATGATGAACAACTCCGCGTACTGCTGGCCTATCTGCACACGCTATGAGCGACGAACCGCACACCGGACTCAACACGACAGATCAAGGCGGCCAGCGGCCGGATGCCCCACCGCCGCAGCGTGAACTGCTTCCCCTGCCCGGCCTTGCCGCCATCGGCCTCTACCTGCTGTTGCTGGCCGGCGTCATCATTCTGGGAGTCGTCGCCGGAGGGCACTATCCGCCCCTGTTCCTGATCTTCGCAGCCGCCTTTATCACCGCGTCCGCGGGCCTTGTCCTGCTGCTTCGCTGGGCATGGGCGCTCACGTTGTCCGCGGTCTTCCTGCTGGCATGTTACAACCTGTGGATTTTTTCCCGCCAGCATCAGCCAGCCGCCCTTGTGCAGGGACTGCTGAACCTAGTCTTCTTCCTTTACCTCATCCGTCCCGAAGTGCGCGCCAAACTGCGGTAGTTATTCGTCGTTTGCGTGGGGGCGTTGGGGGGTAGTCGGAATCGTGCATTCGCCTGATTGCAGATCGAACTTCGTCCGCAAGAAATCAATTTGGAGAGCACGCACGATTCGCGGCAGTGCGCCAACATTCGAGGCATCTCTTGCAGAATAAGGGCTTAGCCAGGCAGCGCAGTACAGCTGTACATCTGTTGGATTCTTGCAGATTTCACGGTTGCAGCGGCGTCTATTTTAAATTAGTGGCTATGTTCTCCAAAGCCCGGAATTACGGGGTGGCGGTGATCTCCAGCGTAGTTGCCCTGTTGATCGCCCGCTTGGGCTTCTTACCTGTCGCGAACGGGAGGTCATGTCATTCGTTGTGGGCGGCTACCTCAACAAGCAAACGGCCGCTGAGCTCGGGATAAAGGAGATTACGGTTGAAGTGCATCGAGGCAAGATCATGCAGAAAATGGCAGCCTCGTCACTTGCGGAGCTGGTCAGGATTGTCGCCAGACTTGGGATCCCCGCCGGACCTTCCGGGCCACCTTAAGGAAATCCATAATTGGCGGTGGGGCCGCTTCGGGCTAAATTCGAGGATGTGTTTCGAGATTCTGCGATGGATCCCGAAGCTTCGGGTGTTCAGTCAAATGTCAGAGCGAGCCCGGCAAGCGCGGGCAACCCGGTGGTCGTAATGTCGAGGTGAAGCGACGTAGCGGAGAACGGATACCCGAACGTGAAGCCCGTGGTGCCGTTGCAAAACCCGAAGATCAAGCCCAGGCCCGCTACCAGAAACACCACGGATCCAATCAGTACACTCTCAGAACGCATCGCGGTCTCCTTTCTTCGTTGCAATGCCTTTTTTTCGCCTTTTTCTCCCCGGCCGTTTTCCCGCCGCCTGGTTCCTTTGTCCGGTCAGAGTCGGGCCGCGATGCAAGAGGTTGTCCGCACACGCCGGAATTGTTTTCGGGGTTTACTCACTGGCGCGCCCCCGGGGAAAGCTTACGGCCGATTGCCCGTACAATAAAAGCGATGGACCTCGTGCAAATCTCGCCGCTGCGCCAAGCCCCCTTACCCAAACCGGAGTGGCTGAAGGCCCGCGCACCCGTAGGTGAGAACTACCACGATCTCAAGCGGCTGGCCCGTTCACTCGGGCTGCACACTGTGTGCGAGAGCGCCCACTGCCCCAACATCGGCGAGTGCTGGCACCACAAGACCGCGACTTTCATGATGCTCGGCAACCTGTGCACGCGCCGCTGCGGCTTCTGCGCCGTCCCCAAAGGGCGGCCCGAGCCGATCGACTTTGACGAGCCGCGCCGCGTGGCAGAGGCCGTTGCCACGCTGGGCCTGCAACACGCCGTGATCACCAGCGTCAACCGCGACGACAACCTCATCGGCGGCGCACGCATCTTCGCCATGGTGATTGACGAGATTCGCCGCCAGGCCCCTGGGTGTCGCGTCGAAGTCCTGATCCCCGACTTTCAAGGCAACCCTGAAGCGATAAGAATCGTCGTCGAGGCACGCCCGGAGATCCTCAACCACAACACGGAGTCGGTACCGCGGCTGTATCGCGTGGTCCGCTCCGGCGCGCGCTACGAGCGTTCTTTGGAGCTGTTGCACTACTCCAAAAAATTAAGGCCGGAAGGCCTCACCAAGTCCGGCGTCATGGTGGGCCTGGGCGAAGAGACGCATGAATTGCTGGAAGTCTTCCGCGACCTCGCAGCGGTTGGTTGCGACATCCTCACCATCGGTCAGTATCTGCGCCCCTCGCGCGATCATCTGCCCATGGCACGTTTATATACGCCTCGAGAGTTTCAGGAGTTAAAGAGCGAAGCTCTCACAATGGGCTTCCGCCACGTCGAATCGGGCCCGCTGGTGCGTTCGAGCTATCACGCGCATGAGCAAGCAGTTTCGACGGGGCTAGTCGACGAATCGAATTGAAAGCGGGAACTTAATTCGCCCGGGTGAATGTTGGGGCAACGTCACCGTTCGCCTCGCAAGCGGGAGGATATTCCCGTTCCCTGCTTTTCAAGTCATTAGTGTGGTGTCTCAAAAGTTTGTGACATAGGTCGCAAAGAGCAACCGCAGATCCTGCGACTTCGTTTGGCCGAAAAACCGGCCAAACTACGCTCAGGATGACAGATCAATTCTGATGCGAATTTTAGAGACAGGACAATTGTCCCTACAACAAATCTCGTGCGTCTAAACGGCAGGCCGTCCATTTTGCGCCGGCGAACCGACAAACTTAGACATAAAACACCTGGCTTTCATTGAGGTGTTTTCGTGTTGGGAGTTGGGAGGCGGGAATTACCATGAGGAGGGTCGGCAGGTCTGCTCTCCCGTTCATCTTCGCCGCAGCCGTGCTCACGGCGGTATCTGCGCAGCGCACCTTCCGCCAATATCCATCGGTCGAATACGGCGAGTCCATTCCGCTGCCGACCGATTGGAAACAGCCTGCGGAGTGGACCTTTGCGCGCCTTATGTTCCCTCCAGGTCCACTCGACGGTTATCGCGGCCGATTCGACGGACCGTGGCAGGACGGGCTTTCGCTTTGGACCCAGGACTATCCGCGTGCCGACCGCTCATTTGCCAATGCGGTGCGGCGCCTCACGCGCGTGGAGGCCCGCTCGGTCGAGCAATCTGTAAGCCTTGATGACGGCGACGAGATTTACAACTGGCCATGGCTTTATGCGGTGCAGGTGGGTGAGTGGGGGCTTACTCAGGCCGAGGCAGACAAGTTGCGCGATTACCTGCTGCGCGGCGGCTTTTTTATGGCCGACGATTGCCACGGAACCCAGGAGCAAGCCTACTTCGAAAAGACCATGAAGATGGTCTTCCCGGACCGCAAGCTCGTAGACATTCCCAATGACGATCCCATCTTCCACAGCTTCTTCGATCTCGATGACCGCTTCCAGATTCCGGGCGCGGAGCATTTAGCCACCGGCCATAAGAAAGACGGCTACGTCGCCCACTGGAAGGGAATCTACGACGACAAGGGCCGGATCATGGTCGCCTTCTCGCTCAACTCCGACATCGGAGACTCATGGGAATTTCTCGACGACCCGGAATACCCTGCCAGATTCTCCGTGTTAGGCACCAGGATCGGGGTGAATTACGTAATCTATGCCATGACGCACTGAAACCCCGAACGGAGCAAGCCAGTCTACGAGATTGTTACGAAATGCAATCCTGTCTACGAAAGGGGTACTCCCATTCTAGGAAAGCGCTATCCAAAGAGGAGCAGAACGCCCTTCCAGTCTAAGGAACCTAATTTCCTACTAGTGTGGTGAGTCTAAAGTTCATCGAAGAACAACCGCAGATTCTTCGACTCACCACCCCCGAACTGAAAGACGTTCGGGGCCCCGTTCGCTCAGAATGACAATCAATTTTGTGTTGCGTATTTCAGACTCAGGACACTAGCTAGAAGCTGTCTCATAAATGATCTAGCACCGCGAAAGGCGTCCCCCAGGGGCTAAAGCCCAGCGAATTACGCGACGTTTGCGGCACGACTAAAGTCGTGCCCTTTTACAAAACCATTTATGAGACAGGTTCTAGAACTGGTTGCATAAGTGTTGCTCGACGAGCGAGGAAGCTTCCCTCAGGGGCTAAAGCCCCGGATTCTATGCGTCTCTGACGGCACGGCTGAAGCCGTGCCCTTTCAAAACTCCATTTATGCAACCAGTTCCAGGCTCGCTGTGAGCGGCCCGGACGTGATGCCCGGTTGATCGCCGAGGACATTCAAGGCTACTGAAAGTCACTTAAGCTTTTGAGCTGGCTATCGACGATTTCGCGGGGCAGCGGTGCGTAGCCGAGTGCAGAGCATTCCTTTTGCCCGGAGGTAAGGATCCAGCGGAGCAACTCGCCGAGACCGGCCCGTTTCGCCGCATCGGCTGTTTGAGAAGGAAGAATGAGCCAGGTGAAAGAGGAAATCGGGTATGCGTATCTGCCGGCGGAATCGGTGATCGAGGAAGCAGGCGTGTCAGAGGCGCCGGAAGTCCTGGCCGCTTCGGCGACGCTGTCGAGATCGGCGTGAATGTATTCTCCGGCGCGGTTGCGAACGGCGGCATAACTGAGCTCGTGCTGGATGGCATAGGTCAGTTCGACATAACCGATCGAGTTCGGGGTTTTCTGAACGGATTCGGCAACGCCTTCGTTGTGTTCTTCTCCGCTGCCCACCGGCCAGTGCAGCGTAGTTCCGCGCCCGACGGACGAGGACCAGGCGGGGCTGACTTTGGAGAGGAAGTCGCTCCAGACCCAGCTGGTGCCGCTGCCGTCGGAACGATGTAGAACGACGATTGGCGCGTCGGGCAGGTTTACACCTTTGTTGGACCGGAGAATCTCGGGATCGTTCCAGTGAAGCACGCGCCCGAGGTAGATATCTGCGAGGGTTTCAGGGGTGAAGCGCAGGTCCCGGGTGACTCCCTTGATGTTGTAGATGGGAACGACGGCGCCAAGAACTGTGGCAACACGGCGCATATGCGTGGTCATGGCCGGTTCGGGGACAAGGTCCGACCCCGCAAAGTCGAGTTTCCCTTGAAAAAGCTCGTTGTTGCCGAGTTCGGAACCAACCGGATCGTAATGAAGCCGCACGCCTGGATGGATCTGCTCGAAATCTTCAAACCACTTCTCATAGAGCGGAGCGGGGAACGTAGCACCTGCGGCAGTCAAGCTGATTTTCGCGAGAACCTCAGGGTGGGAAGGAGACATTGGGGACGCGGGGGCGGGCTCCGCGGCCCCAACGAGTTCTTTGGCGGCACGGCCGGCAATATCGTCGAAAACGCTGCCCCAGGCACGCTGACCTGGAGTGGCCAGCCACGACCAAAGGGGCTGACCATGAGCACCGTCCACTTCAAGCGAAAGGTACCCCCCGTAGACTGCCTCACGGTCGGTCGCCGGGGTGTGAGGATTGATGGCGACGAAACCCCGAACCCAAATCTGGCCTGTACCCGTCACGACGGCGTCGGCGTTGGCGGGCGATTGCACAACCTGGAAGCGATGGCTCTTCGCGAGTTTGCGAACCAGGCTCTCGCGAAGTTGCGCAGCCTGCACGCCGCCGGTAAAGGTTTCAACGTAAAGGGTCCGGGCGCGGGTGAGGGAATCCACACGCTCTGCGGCTGCGCCGGTGCAAAATACGGCCATAATCATGAGGCAGCAGATTTTTGAAAGGCCAGTGGCGGGCTGGGGTGGCGGGTACTTCTTCATGATGGCCTCAGGTGAAACTCTACCACCCACTTGATTTTAGTAGAATGTCGGTTGGCAACAGGCTTAGCGAGGGAACTGAAGATGGCATCGTTCATGGACGGCAATCCGGCACTTAAAGGACTCTCCAGGCGACTTGAAGCGGCGCATGGACGCAGCAGTGGCGACTTTCCAGGCCAGCCTTGCGTCAACGCGCACGGGCCGCGCCAGCGTACACATGCTCGACCAGGTCAAGGTGGACTACTACGGCACGCACACGCCGATCAGCCAGCTCGCGCAATTGTCCGCGCCGGAAGCACAATTGATTGTGATCTCTCCGTGGGATCCCACGGTGTTAAAAGAGATTGAAAAGGCGCTGCAGACCTCGGATCTGGGGCTCAATCCACAATCTGACGGCAAGATCATTCGCGTACCCATTCCACCGATGACCGAGGAGCGCCGCCGCGAAGTCTGCAGGCACCTCAACAAGGTGCTCGAAGAGCACCGCACCGCGGTCAGGAATGTGCGCCGCGACGGCAATGACGCGCTCAAGAAGCTCGCCAAAGAGAAGAAGATCAGTGAAGACGAGGAGAAGCGGGCTCTCGAAGAAGTGCAGAAGATGACCGACGAAGAAATCCGCCGCATGGAAGAGCTCTCCCACCGCAAAGAAGCCGAAGTCATGCAGGTGTGATGGAGGCGCTTGAGCCGATCCAAATTCGAAGTCGCATGCCGCTGCGATCAAGGCTAATCACTCTCGCCATCGTCGCGGTCTATGCATCCGTCATGGCGTGCACCAATACCCGGTTCACAATTCTTGACGACGAAAGCACGCACATTGTGAACTCGGCGCGCCCGGTTCTCCCCGTTTTGCAGCACTTTTTCACTGGAGCCGGATCGCGTGTAATGCACCCGCCTGCAAGCGAGATTCTCTTGCATTTGTGGCTAGTCGCGACTCACGATTCATTTTTTGCGCTCCGCATTTTCGCGAACATCTTCTATATTGCAGGCGTCTGCTTTACGGCTCTCTCGGCAGAGAAAATCGGAGGAAGGGACGCATATTGGGTCACTCTTGTTCTCGGGTTTGTGTGGCCATTTGCGTTCCAGTATGGACGCATTACCGGATGGTATTGCCCCTCTTTTTTCCTGATATCGCTGCTCACCTGGGCTTACCTCCATTTGCACGAGGGCGAAGGCTGCCGCCCGTGGATCGCCTTCGGTATCGTGAGCGTGCTGCTGGTATGGACCAACTATTTTGGCTTTGCCATTCTATTTTTACTGCTTGCCGATCTCCTGATTTTTCACCGGAATCTCGCCGTGACGCACATCCGGTCACTCCTCGCGGTCATGGGGATCGTTGTTCTGGCCTTTTTGCCAGCGCTCAAGATTGCTCTGCCGGACCTGGCCGGGTACGCTGCCCCCGTCGCCGCCAGGATGGACTGGAAGAATGAGATTGCCTCCGCTGGTTATCCTGCATTTGCAATCTTTGGCTCAACCGCGGTTGCGCCGTGGTACCTGCCCCTCAGCGTTCCGATCTTTGTGGCCGTTGCTGGATTGTTTGTTTTTGCCTGGTTCAGCAAAGGGCGCAAATGGCTCATCTACATCGTGCTGACGATGGTCATTTTGCAAATCAGCGGGCAAATGGACGTCAAGCGGGTTCTGTTCCTCACACCATGGCTGTTTCTGGCCATGGGGCTGGCTGCGGGGGACAGTACCTCTCGTCATCCTCGGCTGGCATTCTCGGCGCTCGCCGTCATTGTGGCTTGCGGTTGGCTGGGCATCGCATCGGGTAAACACTACGCCACTGCGAACCTGTACGAGCCTTGGGGCAAGGTCGCCGAGGTCGTGGCTCAAGATGCGGGGAGGGGCGCAACGATCGTCGGCGGCAACCCGTCATTTTTTCTTTATCTGGATTATCAACTTGGCCTTCAGTCCGAAACCGGAGCGGCACCAGGAACCTACATGGGTGAAGACCTGTATCGGTCTCACGGATACAAGATTCTGGAAGCGTACGATCTGCAAACGGAGCCCATGAGCTTTCGTGGCAAGGTCGTGAATGTCATCGGGCCGATCAGTCAAGACGAACTTCTGTTCCAGAACGCCTTGAACGAGCGATTGCGCATGCGTTGCAATGTCCTTGGCGAATATCGGGCTGCGCCTGATCCGGCGGCCGCGCTGAAGGCGCGATTCAGCAGGTATGCTCCGGTCCTCGCTTACCGAACCGACGTGACCTGGTTTAACTGCCCGTAGCAAATCAACACGGCACACCCCAGGGCCCCCGAAGATACGCAGACAGGTGATTCGCGACTCGCGCCTCAGACGGCCTTGAGCGCCTCATTCTTCAGAATCCTGCCGCCCTCCTGGATCACGTAGAGCCGGTTGACGTCGAGGTCAGGCACCGTGTCCACGGTGCCCGAGGGCCAGCGAATTTCCACCAGGTCAACTTTCTTCGCCGCGCCCAGGCCGAAATGAATTCTCAAATCGCTGGCTGAATAGTAGCCGTTGCACGAACGCACTTCGTCGATCTGGGTCAGCGGAGAGCCGGGCTTTGCCGTGAGCACTGGCGACCCGGTCTGCGCCACTACCTTGATGCGTGCGCCAATGCCGGTGCGGTTGCTCTTGGTTCCCACCACGCGAATCTTGATCCAGCTCCGGTTCAGCTTCGAGTCGCAGCGCAACAGTTGCGGAACCGCATTCACGCAGTTCACGATCGCATCCATGTCTCCATCGTTGTCGTAGTCGCCGATCGCGAATCCGCGCGCCTTGGCTGCCGCTGTAATCCCGCTGCCGCCGACCAGGCTCACGTCTTCAAACTGCCCGTTGCGCAGGTTGCGATAGAGATACTTGCGCTCCGCGTAGGCCGCGTCCACCTCGGTACCATCCACCTCGGGATAGACATGCCCGTTGGCTACCAGGATGTCGAGCCATCCGTCGTTGTCGATATCCATGAAGCTGACGCCCCAGCCCAGCAGGCGCGTGTTGATGCCGAGGCCTGCCTGGTAAGTACGATCGTCAAACGAGCCGTCGCCGAGATTCATGAAGAGAGAATCGGTGTCGCCAGCAAAGTTGGTCTTCACGATATCGAGCAGGCCGTCGCGGTTGTAGTCGCCCAGCGAAACACCCATGCCCGCCTGCGGCTTGCCGTCCGGCGAATAGGCAACGCCCGCCTCGATGGCCTGGTCTTTGAAGGTTCCGTCTTTCTGGTTCACGTAATATGTCGCGGCAGTCGAGTCGTTGGCCACGTAGATATTCGGCCAGCCCGTGTTATCCAGGTCAGCCGCGCCGCAGCTCAGCGCATAGGTGCCCAGCGTGCCCCACATCCCGGCTTTCTCGCTCACATCAGAAAATGTGCCGTCTCCGTTGTTGCGGTAAAGCAGGTTCTTACCGCCGTTGAGACCCGGCGGTCCGCATGCCACCTGGATCCCTTTATAGGTGCAGTTCGCATCCTCAGGCAGCGGCGCTGTCTTGATGTCGAAGTCGATGTAGTTACCGACAAACAAATCGAGATGGCCATCCTTGTCGTAATCCAGAAAGGCGCACCCCGAGTTCCAGCGCAACCTGTCCTGCAGGAGGCCGGCTTCCTTGGTTACCTCCTTGAAAGTCCCGTTGCCGTTGTTGCGAAACAGCGCGTTCTGCCCGTAGTAGCTGACAAAGAGATCGTTCCAGCCATCATTGTTGTAGTCGCCCACGCAGCAGGCCTGGCCCCATCCCGAGCGCGCGAGGCCCGCCTTCAGCGTTACGTCGGTAAACGTCCCGTCGCGATTGTTCTTGAGCAGGTGGCATATTGGTTCCTGTCCCCTGGCGATGCCTTCGAGCCGCCAGCCGTTCACCAGAAAGATATCGACCCAGTCATCGTGATCGTAGTCGAAAAAGGCCGCGCCGCACCCGGTTGTTTCGAGCAGGTATTTGTTGCGGTGCTCGCCGCCGAAGATGGTCTCGACATGAAGTCCGGCCTCTCGCGCCACGTCCACAAACTGCACGCCGAGCGGCGTACCAGTCACGGGAGACGGCTCTCCCTTGGGCGCGGGGCGTGCCTCCGCGGCGTAAGTATCGCGCGACATGCTTTTGGGTTTCTGCGGCGGCGGAGCCTGCTGGCCGGTGCGGCCGAGGCAAAACGCGGGACGTGCCAGCTTCAACACATCTTCCAGCGGTAAGACGAGTGCGGTCCTCGAAAGCGACTTCAAAAATCCACGGCGGGAAAACGCCAAAACTCAATTCTCCTCAGGTGCGCCGCTGTCTCGCGCGACGACTCCCTGAATGCAGAGTATAGACGGCGCGCTCACCGGGGATGCAGTGGAGCAGCCGTTGCGCCATTGAGGTACGGACTCTAGGAGCTGTCTCATAAATGGTCTAGCACCGCAAAAGACGTCCCTCAGGGGCTAAAGCCCAGCGATTTGCGAGACGTTTGCGGCACGACTAAAGTCGTGCCCTTTTACAAAGCCATTTATGAGGTGGGCTCTACTGTGGTGTCTCAAAAGTTCGTGACATAAATCGCAAAGAGCAACCGCAGATCCTTCGACTTCGTTTGGCCGAAAAGCCGGCCAAACTACGCTCAGGATGACAGATCAATTCTGATGCGAACTTTAGAAACAAGACTCTAGAACTACTGTGTTATAAACTAGATACTTGCCCGCGATTATTCCAGTATGTGCAAGCAGGTATGGTTGTACCTTGGCTGCATGAACGCCAGCACCAGAACCTCAGTCGCGCGGCAGCAACGGCTGACGAGCTACCTTGATCGTCTGGCAGAAGCGGCTGGGCACGCGGATCGTGCTGTTCCGCTAAAGCTGTATTGCACCGGGTTGCTGCTGCCGGGAGAGCGGAAGTCAGTCGAGCCGATGGCGGCGCGGCTGGCTCCGGAGAACGTGCGGCGCATGCATCAGTCGCTGCATCATGTGGTGGCCGAGGCTGCCTGGAGCGATGAGGCCCTGTTGGGCTGCGCGCGCGACTATGCGCTGTCGGCGATGACCAAGGCCGGCCCTGTTGCGGTCTGGATCGTGGACGATACCGGCCTTCCCAAAAAGGGCACCCATTCGGTGGGCGTTGCGCGACAGTATTGCGGGCAGACCGGCAAGCAGGACAACTGCCAGGTAGCTGTCAGCTTGTCGGTGGCCACATGGACGGCCAGTTTGCCCATAGCCTACCGTTTATATCTGCCGGAACTTTGGGCCAACGACAGCCAACTCAGGCGGCAGGCCAAGATTCCGAACAACATCGCTTTTCAGACCAAACTGGAGATCGCGCTGGGCCAGATCGGCCAAGCCTTGGCCGACGGAATTCCCCAAGGAACCGTGCTGGCTGATCCGGCTTACGGCAACGATACGGGCTTCCGTCAGGCGATTGCAAAACTGGGGTTGAGCTATGTGCTCGGTGTTCAGAGCACCACCACCATCTGGCCGCCGGGCACTCAGCCGCTCTCCGCACCCAGATACTCGGGACGCGGCCGACCGGCTAGCCGCCTGCGCCGCGATCCGGAGCATGCGCCGGTATCGGTCAAGCAACTGGCGTTGAGCTTACCGGCCAAGGCATGGAAGACCGTAACGTGGAGAGAGGGCACGCGTCATCCCTTGCGCTCCCGGTTTGCTGCGGTGCGCATCCGCGCCGCGCATCGGGATCATAAGCTCCACCAGCCGCGAGAGTCGGAATGGCTGATGATCGAGTGGCCACGTGACGAAGCCGAACCCACTCAATATTGGTTGTCCAATCTGGTGGAAAACACCAGGCTGCGCGATCTGGCCGCGCTCGGCAAACAGCGCTGGATTATCGAGCGCGATTATCAAGAACTGAAACAGGAACTGGGGCTGGGCCACTTTGAAGGGCGCGGCTGGCGGGGCTTTCATCATCATGCGACACTCTGTATCGCCGCCTATGGCTTCCTGGTGGCCGAACGGAGTCGCTTTTCCCCCTCGGCCAGCGGTTATCCTGGACTACCAGTCCCCGAACTCCCGTCTAACTTCCAGCCCCGAGGCTCGCGTCCGTCCGCAACGCCATAACCCACACTCCATCGCCACCTTACGCATCATCCTTGCCCGCTCACTGCTCCAATACCTCCGCCAATGCCCGTTCTGCGGCGTCCACCGTTTATGACACAGTAGTACTAGAACTGGTTGCATAAATGTTGCTCGACGAGCGAGGGAGATTCCCTCAGGGGCTAAACAGGCTGCGGAAAAACTCCTGGCGCGGGATCAGAATCGAGTGACGGGCCTTAGCAGGGGCTAAAGCCCGACTCATTCTATTGACTCTTGCGGCCCGGCTGAAGCCGTGCCCTTGTTACAAAGCGTGTCTGAAATGAGTTTTTCCGCAGCCTGTAAAGCCCCGGCTTCTATGCGTCTCCTGACGGCACGGCTGAAAGCCGTGCCCTTTCAAAACTCCATTTATGCACGTTTTCGGCTTGAGTGCATTCGGTTGAGAGAGGCCTGCGGCTTCCCACCCATTGTGCAGAGCGCACAATGGATGGGGCACGGAGTTCTGTTGACACTTGAATCGAAAATGCTCAAGAGGGCCGCGCAAAAGCTCGCGTTCAGTAAAGGCCCCAGGTTCCGAATGAGAAATCTGGGGCGCTTTGGTTTGAATTCAGGCGACTTTGCGCGCTTGATCACTGATGCCGCGCGGGAGTCCAGCTCACGCCGAACGAGTAGGTAGGGTGGTAGAACTCGCGCTGCGTGTCGTATTTCGGGCTGCCGTAGTAGAAGCCGAATTCCTCGTTATTGAGGTTGAGGCCGGAAACGAGCAACTTGAAGCCGTTGGGAAGTGCGTAGCTGCCCTGGGCGTCGATCTGGGTGTGGTCGTAATTATAGTTGTCGCCGAGGGGACCCGTTGGTCCGCCCGGCGCTCCGTCCGTGTACTGGTAATAGTAGATGCTGGACCCGTTGAAGTTGATGTTCATCGCCATCGAGAGAGGCCCCTTGTTGTAGGTGGGGCCGATGTTAAAGAGGTTGGGGGCGTTCTCGAGCAGGCGCGGCTTATCGCTGCGCCCGGCAATGCCGCTGGTCTGGGAACCGATGTAGCTGTAGTTGGCTTTCATGCCGAAGCCGCCAAGAAAGCCGGGCAGATTGGTCCAGTTCTGCATGTACTGCAATTCAACTCCGCTGATCCACGCGCTGCCGGCGTTGATGTAGTTGGTTGCGAGGTAAGTGCCCTGATCGATAGGCGGCGCGCCCGGAGGCAGGTAGTTGTTCAGCACCGTGTTGGTTTGGACCGGCGGAGATGCGAGGTGCTTGTAGAAATACCCGCCGGACAACACGCCGAAGGTCTTGAAATAGTGCTCGTAGAGGACGTCGATATCGTCGCCAGTTTCCGCCTTGAGGTTGGGGTTGCCGAAGGTAACCGTGAATTTGTAGGCGCCGTTCCCGCCGGTGCCCCAGCTCACGTCCGACGCAATCTCGCTTTCTTCGGGGCGGGAGACGCCGCGCGCGTAGATCAGCCGCATGTAGCTGTTCGGTCCGGCGTTGAAGCGCAGCGATGCGCTGGGCAGCAGGTCGTAATAAGAGCCGGAGAACTTGTTCGGCGTAGCGTTGCCGTTGGGATCGAACGCCAGGTTGTGCACGTTGTCCGAAGTCATCTCGGCACGCAGGCCAAGGATCAGGCGAATGCCGTTGGAGAAGTCGGTGGTGTTCATCACGAAGTAGGCGGGAATATGCTCCACGAGCGAGTAGTTTGAGGAGTCCACCCCCTTATCGCTGTTGTCGAGGATGAAATCGGTGGCGTGCTGGTTGACGTAGTCCTGGGCGGGGCCGAACCACACGTTGTAACCATCCTGGTACGCGCCGTTGTAATAGTTCTTTTGGATGAGGTTGTTGGGGAAGGCCGTCATCGGGACGCCGGCGCCGGGGCCGGCGTAATTTTCTACAGAGTTGTATTGGTTGTTGTATTTGTGCATGCCGCGGAACTTGGCGCCGTACTCGAAGGTGGAGGGATGACCGCCGAGGTGCCAGCGGAATGCGCCCGAACCTTCGAAGCCAACGTTGATCTGCTCCTCGTGGCCGAACTCACGCTGAGTATCGGTCATGAAGTAGTTCTGGGGGCTGTTGATCTCGGCAAAACATGCCGGGGTCCACTGAGGCACGAAGTAGTCCTTGGTGGCGGCCTGGTTGAATTGGCACGAACTGGTGGTGGCGGTGTTGGTGAAGTCGGCCGAGTCGAAAGGCTGGTCGCCGAAGTAGCCGTTTCCGATGGCCGCGCTCCAGGAGTACCAGGTATTGGTCAGCACGTGCGTGCCGCTCAGAATGATGCTGTCGGAATAGATCCGGGCATCTTCAAGCTGGTTGTAGTAACGTGGCGGGGTGTTGCAGGGCCCGGTCGTTATCCCGTTGGCGGTGCCGGAACATCCACCACTGTAGCTGCCGTTGGCCACAGTCACCGTTTGGACGCCCGGCGTATTGTCGAAAAGGCTGTAAACGGATTTGTCGCCGTTGTCGCGTAGAAAGGTATAGAGATAGTGTACAAAGATCGTGGACCCGGGCTTGATGCGGTAATCGAGGGTTCCGCCAAATCCATAACGGGGACGGTGGAAGCTGTAGGTGCGGAGATCCTGTCCGTCGTCCCAGGGTACGTTTTGCCCGTTTGAGAGGGTGGCCTCGTCCGGGGTGGGCTCGACGTCGTTGTAACCGGTGCCATCGAAGCTATACTGGCCGCCGACGACGAAGCCGAGCTTTTTGCTTGCTCCAAAGCGCCTGCCCCAAGTGCCGTAAACATCCGCGTTGGGACGAGGGTTTTCGATCGGCGTGAAGCCGCCCATGGCGCCGATGCCGCCCATGGCGGTGATTTGGTAGGTCGGGGTATCGCTGGCGGTCTTGGTGACGAGATCGATTGAGCCGCCGATTCCATCGCCGTCCATGTTGGCCTGCAGGGTCTTGCTCAGCACGACCGAACCGACGATGCCTGGAGGAACAGAGAAGAAATCGAATTCGCGGATTCCGGGATCCTGGGAAGGCATGTTGAAGCCGTCGACCGTCGTATTGGTCAGTCGGGGCTCGCCTCCGCGCACCCCAACAAAATTGTCCTGTCCCTCGTTGCGCGTCAGCGCGACGCTGGCCATACGGCTGATCGCGTCGCCCAGGTTGCGGTCTGGCAGGCTGGTGATGGTCTCGGTGGGCATGACCTGGATGAGATTGTCCGCGGCGCGCTCTTCATTGACCGCCTCCACTTCAGCCGACGCGCTTCCGGCCGTCACCAGCACGCTCTGCTTTTGTGACTCGACCTGGAGTTGCAGGCTCACCGTAGCCGATTCTCCCGGATTGACGGTGACGGTTTTCGTCAGCTTTCTGGAAGCCGATGTAGCTGACGGAAATCGTGTAGTCGCCGGCCTGCAGTCCACTAAAGAAAAAGCGGCCTTGTTCGTCGGTGGAAACAATCACGCCTTTGGCGGGGATGGATATCTGCGCCCCTCTCAATACAGAGCCGGCTGGATCCATCAGCGTACCGGAAATGGATCCGGCTTGGTTTTGGGCCGATGCCGCGGTTGCGAGTCCGAGACAGATCAATAACGCGAGGGCAACAACGACAGACTGGCGAAAGGGAAGATAGACTCGGGAGGTCATTGGCATCTCCTTGAAATGCGAACTGTATTCATCGTTTTCTTTGCGTTTGGGTGAAGGATTCAAGCTGTAATGGCGAGACCTTTACGGCAGGCGGCGCAGCACATCGGCAAGGCCGGAATGGGGAACTGACGTAAGAGCGTCGGTCTCTCAGTTGGTCATCAGGATTGATATCTGGTCAATGCGGTAGTCGGATTGCCCCATCAAGAAGATGGGGCTGAAACCAAGTCTGTGCATGGCTCTCCTCCGTACCCGACCTCGCGAACTCGGCGTGTTTCGGGGGCATACGCGGAGGCTAGGTTCGCCAGACTTAAGCGAATCTTAAGGACTCGACGGATTCATCAGCGTTTCATTGAGATTTCATCGAGCATTCGCAAATGCGGGAATTCCACGGCAACCTGACCCGAATTACGGCGGAGCCCGCATGCTCGCATATGGAACACTTCACCGATGATCGAGAGAATCGCGTCACTTTTGACGCTGTTTCGAAGACTCATTCAGAGGGCAGCCAGATCGCTGCGGTATTCATCGAGCGGTGAGGTGATGGAACTCGCCGGTTTTTAGGTTTCCTGGCGAGTCACCGCTTACCGAAAAGCAGCCCCAATGAGGTGAGTCTGAAGTTCATCGAAGAACAGCCGCAGATTCTTCGACTCACCACCCCCGAACTGAAAGACGTTCGGGGCCCCGTTCGCTCAGAATGACAGCCTTATCTTTGGCCGCTCAGGATGACAGCTGCTGTCTCATAAATGGTCGAGCACCGCGAAAGGCGTCCCTCAGGGGCTAAAGCCCGGCGATTTGCGCGACGTTTGCGGCCCGACTAAAGTTGTGCCCTTTTACAAAGCCATTTATGAGACCGGTTCTAGAACCGGGACTTAGTTGACGCGGGCCGCCGGCCTCAGCGTCGCACGAAGGTAACCACTTTCAGGTTACTAGCAGGTAGGGGGTAGGGGGTGGGCCTTTCTCTCCCGGCGAAAAGTGCGGCCAGCATTTTGCCGCTTCTTCATTCCTTCCATTGTGCGCCGGATCGCGGTAATTATCTGCAAAAGAAAATCTGAATGCACGATGGCCGGAGGCCCTTTGCGCAGTGGCAAGGGCAAAATCGGGACATGGGGCGCGCGGCTATTTGCATCCTGAAGGGCAACCGCAGATGCTTCGACTTCGCTCAGCATGACAAGACATCTTTCGGTGTGGCACTACCGCTGAACCGTCAATTTCTCTCTCGTCAACAGTCGAGGCAGCCGGGTGCTCCTCGATCCCGCCTTCGCGGTTGGTGGCACTTACTCGACTTTGAGCGCGTCTGCGGGATTGACTGCGGCCACGCGGCAAGCGGGCAGAAAACTTGCCAGCGCCGCCGCTGTGGCAAGAATGAGCGGCACCGCGGCGAAGCTCAACGGATCGAAAGGGCTGACGCCAAATAACAGCGTTCTCATCAGCCGTGCCACCGTGGCCGCGACCCCGAGGCCGATGACCACGCCAATCGCCGTGAGAGCCAGGGCGGAGCGGACGAACATCCAGCGCAGCTCGTTCTTCTGCGCGCCGAGCGCGAAGCGAATGCCAATTTCGCGGGTGCGCTGCGATACGGAGTAGGAGATCACCCCGTAGATGCCAATGATGCCTAAGGCGAGTGCCATCGCGGCGGCGACCGCCAGCATGACGAGTGTGAAAGAGGTGCGCGCCATAGATTTGCCGTAGAGTTCCTGCATCGTCTGCACCGTGGCCAGGGGCAGGTTCGCATTGACCGACCACACCGCTTGCTGCATTTCGTTCAGCAGAACGCCGGTTCCGGCATGATCGCTGCGAAGAGCAAAGGTGACGAACCGTCGAGTATCGATCGTCGGCTGCGGAGTATAGGGGCTATTGATCATGACCGGCCAGTAGATGATCGCGGGCGCCTTTTCATCCACACCGTGGACCCGCACATCTTCGACGACACCGATCACTTGTTGCCATGGTTTGTTGGTGAACTGGCGTACCTGTTTGCCGATGGCTGCCTGAGCCGAACCCCACGATTCCCGAGCGAAGTTTTCTGAAACGATGACGTTCTGTCTCAAGTTGTAAATGTCAGCCCAGGTGAAGTCGCTTCCGGCAACCAGGCGTGTCCCCATGGCAGGGAGATATCCGGGCGATACATAGTTGTACAAACGAAGTGGTACTTCTCCGCTTTGATAGTCCTTTCCCTGAACATAAAGCTCGTCCCAGTTGGGGTCGTTTCCATCCATCGGCACCGCGGCGGCATAACCGACCGAAGCGACTCCCGGAATTGCGGCAAGCTTGTCGGCTATGTTGTTCTCGATGCGCGTGACCATCTGCGGATCGGCCATCATTTGATCGGGAATCCACGTGCTCACTGTCTGAATGTGCGGTGCGTCGGCGAAGCCAGGATCGACATTGCGCAAGGCGGCAAAGGTACGAACCATGAGGAGGGCGCAGACCAGCAGCACCAGGGCCATTGCCACCTGGGTCACCACCAGCACATTGCGGGCGCGATGGCGTTCCCGGCTCAGGCTCGCGGTGCGTCCGGAACCGAGCAATACCGCGGCGCCACGAACACGTGCGTAGCGCAACACCGGCACGGAGCCGAACAGGAGCCCGGAAAACAGCGAAACGGCAAAGGTAAATGCGATGGAGCGGAAATCAAGAGAGATTTCGCTCAAGCGCGGCATATTTGCCGGACCGATGGCAACCAGAAGGCGCAGGGACGCGTCTGCAACGCCGATTCCCAGCAGGCCGCCGACCAGACCGAGCACAACGCTTTCGAGCATCAGCTCGCGCGCGATGCGCGCACGGCCGGCGCCCAGTGCGGCTCGAATCGAGAGCTCCTGGTGACGGGACTCGGCGCGCACCAGCAGCAGATTGGCAACATTCATGCAGACGATCAGGAGAACAACACCGATCGTTGCCATGATTACCCAGAGCACATTTCCCACGTTGCCGATGACCTGCTGCTTGAGAAGGCGGAAATTCGGTGCGATCTTCCATCGCGCGTAGAAATGCGGATTGGTGCCGGGACCGTTTGACCACGTGTCCATCCACAGCGGAATCAGCCGCGCGATATCGGCGTTGGCCTGGGCGATCGGGATCCCCGGTTTAAGCCGTCCGATGCCGTTACAGCAGAAGGGAGCGAGCTTGAGGTGGGTTCGATCGAGCGCGAAGGGGACTAGAAGATCAAAATCCTGGTCAACCAATCGGAAGCCGCGCGGCATTACGCCGACAATGGTCCTGGCCTGGGCGTCCACCTGGATTGCGCGACCGATGACGGCACGATCTCCTCCAAACCGCCTCTGCCAGTAGCCATAGCTCAACATCACGCTATTTGCACCACGCGGGTCCTGATCTGCCGGCGAAAACCAGCGGCCGAGCATAGGCGGGACATCGAGAGTTTCGAGCACACCCTCACTGATCTGGTCTGCCTGCACCCACTCCGGTTGTTGAACGCCGGTGACATTGGCGGTGCCCGGTGCCCAGAGGCCTATCGACCGGAACGTCCGGTTGTGCTCCGCGAAGGTCAGATACATCGAGGGGGAAAGTTGCAGTCCACTGGAGTAGTTGGCTAATCCTCCCGCGCCCGGAGCGTCGAGCCACAGCGCCACAAGCTGGTTGGGATCCGGGTACGGCAGCGGTTTCAGGAGGATGCTGTTGACAACACTGAATACCGCCGAATTGGCGCCGATGCCGATGGCGAGTGTGAGGAGTACCGTAGTGGCGAAACCTGGCGATTTTCGCAGGCGGCGGAAGGCGAGCTTCAGATCGGCAAGGACAGACTCAAGCAACGGCCATTGCCAAACCTCGCGGCTGCGCGTCTCGATCAGTGTGGGGTTTCCAAATGCGCGAAGGGCTGCTTGTCGCGCCTCCGCTCGAGGAAGATTTTCAAGGCGCATGAGCTGCTCGGTCTTCTCTTCGACATGCTCGCGCACTTCTTCGGCCAATTCGTCATAAAGATTTCGGCGACGGAAGATTCGCTCCAACCAGCTCATGGGATCCAACCTCCTAAGAATTCGCGTTGTCCCTCGCGGGCCCGAGCACCATCTGGATGCCCTCGAGCATGCGGTCAAAGCTCGAAGATCTGAGCCTCGAGGTGGCGTAGACCGGTTTTCGTGATCTGGTAGATGCGCACCCGGCGGTTGGTTACTGGCGACACGGTCCACTCGGCCTTGACGAGCTTTGCCTTGAGGAGCCGCTGCAGCGCCGGATACAACGAGCCCTCTTCAACCTGAAGCAGGTTGTTGGAGCGTTGCTGGATATGTTGGACCAGGGCATATCCATGCGCCGGCTGACGGCGGAGCGATTCGAGAATCATCATCTCGAGAGCGCCCGGGAACAGATCGCGCGATATGTCTTTGCTGTTTTCCATAAGGCATTTTCAAAACATGCCTAGAGTAAACAGGTATAAGAGCGAAAGTCAAGGGGTTTCGATGGCAAAGATCGACCAGACGCTTGATTGCAACTCCTGCATCCTCTGCTGCGTCTACCTGCGCAGGGCCCCTGACTGATGATTTCCCCCTCCAATGGATTTCATACTCGTTTCAAATTTCGGCTTATTGGGTTTGTTATCGTGGTTTCTATTCTTTGTACGGCCTATGGTCAAAACTCTGCCGTCAGCGGCCTTTCACTCGAAACCGGCGAGCATGTGAAGCGCCCGGGATGGTGGCCCACCAAAGGTACGGCAGCCCTAAGCGAATATGCAGGTTCTGCGGCATGCGCGCGTTGCCACCGAAGTATCAGTGCGTCGCAAGCGCAAACTCCCATGTTCAACGCCGCGAGCCGCCCGGCGGAGGCCTCTGTTCTGCGACAGCATGACAACTTGCAGTTCAGCGAGGGCGATTACGGCTACAAATTGACCCGCGTCGGCAATCAAACTGTGTTTTTGGTCGAGAACACGTGGGGGACTCTATCTGCGCCGGTTGCGTGGGCGATAGGAAATGGCGAAGTAGGTCAAACCTACCTCCTCAAGAAAAACGATACCTATTTCGAAAGCCGACTCAGCTATTTTCCAGGCTTATCTGGCCTTGATATTACGCCGGGGCATTCGCATAATCTCCCCAACGACCTTGAGCAGGCGGTGGGCATGCCACAGGATCCTGCGACCGCCAAGCTCTGCTTCGGCTGCCACACCACAGCGTCCACCGTCTCGGGAGTCTTCAATCCGGAAGACTCGACGCCTGGCATCCATTGCGAAGCCTGCCATGGCCCCAGCGCAGAGCATGTCAAAGCGGAAGAACACGGTAATGATTCCGTCGCCACGCCGTTCAATCCCGCAGATCTCGCGCCTCACGACTCAGTGGATTTCTGTGGCGCGTGTCATCGCACTCCAGCGGACGTGGGGGTGCAGATGCCTGGGAACATCGGAATGATTGGAATCCGTTTTTCGGCCTATCGCCTGGAGCGCAGTCTTTGCTGGGGCGCATCGGGCGACGCGCGTATTACGTGTATCGCCTGCCACGACCCGCATAAACCGCTGGAGAAGGATTTGGCGAGTTACGATTCGAAGTGCCTCCAGTGCCACGCCAACACCGGCCATCGCGCCAGGGCAAATCAAGCCGCTGCCTGCACTGTTGCCAGCAAAGACTGTGTGTCTTGCCACATGCCCAAGTATGAATTCGAGATGGTTCACGCGACCTTTACCGACCATTACATCCGCATCGTGAGGGCAGGTTCGGGATACCGCGATTAGGAAGACGTGATTGCACGCGGTCGTGCGCTCGAGGTCTCGTCTCTGAGACTGGGGAATCCTCGAAGCTGATCGGCCGGCTTTGCACACCACTGCAAACCTTGCCCTGAGCGATGACCGCCGGGCAACCGGTCAGAACCACAAAATCGAATGCGTGCCGTGACGACCTGAAGCCACTACGACGAAATATCGTCATCGTCAGGTCGTCACTCTGCTGCATTCGTGGCAAGCAAATCAGGCTCAACGCCGCTAACTGACTGATTTCAATTGGCGAGAAATTTGCGCCTCAGGCCAACGCAATTTGGCACGTCATTTGCCTTATGAGGTGCAGCGGTGAGAACCAAGAAATGCAGTTCACTTCTTCTCTTCCGTTGGCAAATTGAATTGGAGGCCCGCTGTGGAGATGTTCCGGTTAGATTATCTATCTTGTTTTCTCACCGTCGTGGCGACGATCCTTGTCAGCCGGAAAAAGTGGACTGGCCTGGTTCTCTCGGGCGTCAACAGCCTGATCGTTTGCGTTATTGGATTCTATACGTCCCAGTATGGCTTCATCCCGGCAAACGTGTTTTGCATTTGCATCTACGCTTTCAATCTGAAGTCATGGTTAAACAACGGTGAACAGTCACACCCCGACCATGCCGGCACGCCTGCGTAGACGGAGCTAAGTGCAATCCGTCGACCGCAGGTGCATCACCGCCGACGCTTCCCTTTACTAAAGCGTGAAAAGCCGCATATTTCCACACCGCGGCGGATTGCCGCAACCCCTTGGTTCTAACTCGCGAACCGTCAAGGCCGCCGGATCCGGCTCAGCGGCCTGCTCTCCCCGCTCCCCTTTTCTGCATCACACGACCAGCGATGACTTATCGCAGAGGAGAATCGCATTATGACGGATTATCGCGTAAACAAGGGTGAAGCACGGGAAGATCAACTGACAGCGGCGCTCGAAAAAGTATCCTCGCAGGCGCCTTCAAGTTTGTACCTCGGTCTCGCGCTCGCTGCCATGGCCGTGTCTCTCGGTCTTCATCTGGCAAACAGAAAGCACGAAGCCCTGTACGTTGGCCAGTGGGCAGCGCCTTTCCTTGTCATCGGAATCTATAACAAACTGGTGAAGCAGCACGGATCGGATGGCGCCCACCTGGCTTCGACGCCTTCTCAGGTTGCCGTACATGCCTGAGAACACCGCGTGGAGTTCCCGCAAATGATGCAGGATCTCGCTCGCATTCAGCCCCTTTTGGAGCCATCCTTCAACAGGCCAAGCCTGACGAGGCTTTCGGCGGTGGCAAGGATGGCCTCTTCCCTCGAACGCGGCGACCAGCCCAGCATGCGCTTTGCTTTCTCGCTGCTCGCGTTTCTCACTTTGCCCAGCTCGGGCAAGAGCCCCTTCGCTTCGCGCATGCGCAACGCGACCAGGCGCACTACCCAATCGGGCAATTGCCGGGTCGACACTTGGCGCGCCGACTCGCCCATGCGGCTTTTAAGCAGGCGGGCCACTTCCACAATCGACATCGCGTCGCCTGCCACTGCCAGAAAGCGTTCGCCTTTGGCAGCCGGATGCGTCATGGCCAGCAGGTGCAGCTTGACCACGTCGCGCACATCGACTACCCCGAACCAGAGGCGCGGGCACCCAGGCACCGCTCCCTCCATCAACCGCTGCACCAGCAGAATCGACGTCGCATAATCCGCACCCAGCACAGGGCCAAAAACGGCCACCGGATTGACGACAGATAACTCCAGGCTGTCGCCCTCCCTGGTGATGAAATCCCATGCGGCGCGCTCCGCCAGCGTCTTTGATTTGGCATAGGCGGATACGCCGTCTGCATTGGGATGGGTCCAGCTGGTCTCATCGAAGGGCTCATGCGGCAGCGGGTGGCCATAGCCGATGGCCGCAAACGAGGAGGTGAGCACCACGCGCTTGACGCCTGCATCCCGCGCGGCGCGCAACACCCGGAGCGCTCCACCGCGGGCAGGCCCAATCAATTCATCCTCGTGTCTGGGCACGCTCGCTGGAAAAGGCGAGGCCACATGCAGCACGTAATCCGAGCCCGCCACGGCTTCTGCCCAGCCTTCATCCTTCTCAAGATCGGCAGCGAAGAACCACAGGCGATCACCTGGCTCGACTCCGCCTTGCCGCAGCAGGGCGCGCACATCGCCTTCGCGGCTCAGGCTCCGGACCGTGGTGCGAACTTGATGGCCGGCAGCTAAGAGGCTGACAATGCAATGACTTGCGATAAATCCTGATCCGCCGGTGACAAGAACGGTGCTCATCGTCTTCCCTCTAAAGTTCTAAAGTAATGACCGATTGAGGGTATTGGTCTTTTGTTGTTTTTCGTGGATCATACAGTTCGACCGAACTCTTGAAAGGACATGTAAATGGAGACGAAAGCAATAGACTACTACGAGTTTCTCCAAATCAGCCCCAACGCCGATCAAGACACAATTCATCGCGTTTACCGTTTTCTCGCAGCCCGCTTTCACCCGGATAATCCCGACTCCGGCGACGCGGACACTTTCAATCAATTAAAGACTGCCTATGACGTGTTGTCCGATGAAGACCGCCGCGCAGAGTATGATGCGTCGCGGCAATGGGATCCCCAACAGCCGGCTCCCCTGTCGTCTTCGATTGACTTCATGGACACGGTTGAGGGCGAGCTGAACCGGCGTCTGGCGGTCCTGGCAGTGCTCTATTTTCGGCGCCGCGCAAATCCCTACTCTCCCGAGGTCGGGCTTTCAGAAATTGAAAGACGCATGGGATTTCCCCGCGATTATCTCGATTTCACCACCTGGTATCTGCAAAAAAAGGGATACATCACGCGGGCCGATAACTCCGATTTCACCCTGACGGCTGCCGGCGTTGACTTCGTTGAGACGCAACGCACCAACATTCCGATCCTGAACAAGTTGCTGACCGACGGCACACAGGCCGCCACCGCGCATGCTCCGGCAGTGAACGTTACGGCGCCTTCGGGCAGGCGCATGGTGGTGCTGCCTGACATGACGGTGATTGAGGATCGGCGTCGGGGTGGGAGAGAGCGTCGTGGAAGCGCAGCCGACCGCCGCATTCCTCAAGACACTCCCCGGCTCACCTATTCGTGCGAGCCCAGCCCAACCGTAACGGATAACCCGGCTGATTCGGCTCCGGTTGAGGCGGCTTCAGATGAGACGGCTCTGGCTGAGGTGGTCAACGGTTCGTCCGACTAACGGGCCCCCAATTGCGCGCGTGCGGTCTGCAGGCCGCGCTTGGCCTTCTCCTGATTCGGATCGAGGCGCAGCGCGGCTTCGAATTGAGGCACGGCTTCGCGGGTGCGGCCGAGGCGTGCCAGCACGTCGCCGAGATCGCTGAACAGCACTGCGTCCGGGCTCAACTGTAATGATTCACGCCAATACGCGACCGCCCCTTCGAAATTGCCCTTCTGGGCGCTCATGTAACCCAATATCTTCAGCAACACGCCCAACTTCTGCCGCGCTCCCGGGTCGTCCGGTTTGTCGGCGAGTACCTGGCGAAACTCGGCCGCCGCCGGTTCCCAGCGCTGCAGTTTGATGAGCGCTTCGCCCAAGTTGTCGTGAGCGTTGATAGAGCGCGGATTGGCCTGGAGCGCCCGATAGAAGAGTCCGACCGCGTCGTTCACGTTTCCCGCTGAAGCCAATGCTTCGCCAAGCCCGTTCAACGCCACCGGGTTATCCGGCCTTGCCCCAACCGCTCCGCGAAAATAACGCACGGCGTCGGCGTCGCGGTGGCGCGCATGCATCAGCACACCCAGGTTGAACTGCGCCGTGAAATCCCCCGGATACTTTTCCAGGCGATGGAGCAGAATGGCTTCCTGCAAGTCAATGCGGCTGTCGTCGGTGCCGCGCGGAATAACTTGCAGCGACAGGTGCGCCATCTCGTCGGTGGTCTGGTTCCCGGCACGCACGCGCTTTGGGGGCTCATTGGGATTGCGCACATTTGCGACCGAATTATCGTAATGGTAGCGCATCGAAACCACGGTTCCCCTGGGCAGGAATACGGGTTCCTCGTAGTGATAGACAGCCTGCCAGCTCGGGTCCCAGTCCGAAATGCGAACCAGCCACTTGCGGCTTCCGTCCGGCAAGGTCGCATAGCCTTCCAACACGTGTCCAAGGTAGTGCGCGTGCGGGTAGACCGCGAGCACGTCCAGATCGACCGGCACGGTAAAGTCGTCGTTTACCTGGAAGTCGGCGTTCCCTGGCGGGATATCGAGGGCGCCGTCGTGCTCCAGCTCGAGCATCATGGGAAACTTCGTGGGCGCATCGGGGGTGAAATACAACCCGATCGACGGCTGCACCAGCTCAGGCTTGCCCGTCGTCCGCATGTGGACATTCAGGAGCAGATCGGTGCCGGGATCTGCGCGCCAGGCCATGCCGGCGGGTTGCACCCAGGCTGTCTCACCGGGTTTCCAAAACAGGAAATAGCTGTCGTAGTCGGGATGAAAAGTGACCGGAGCCTCGTTCATGTCCATGCCGCCAAAGCCCTCGATGCCTTGCCCTCCATGGGCTGCCAAACGGCTGTGATCGATCTCCACATTGACCACCACATTTGCGTGGTGCACGGCGCTGAGATTGCCAGGACGGATTTCGATGGCCTTGACCCAGCGCGTGCTCGGCACCTTCAACGGGAGCACGAAGTTCCAATATTGATCCGGTCCGTCGGCCGGCAGATGATAGGGAGCCGCGGCCTCGATGACCAGATCCGGCTTGCCAAGCTGCCAGCCAGGGACAAACTTTGGCAGCGGTGGAGCGTCGGTCGGTGACCCGGCTGGAGCGCCCTGCCGCACCCACTCCGCGATGGTTTGGATCTGTGCGTCGGTGAGGCGTCGCTGCCCCTGAAAATCTCCGTGGCCTGGCTCGGGTAGCCAGGGCGGCATGTAGTGCCGCTGGGTAACCGAGACGATCTGCTGCCCGCGCTTGCGGACGTCGTTGTAAGTGAGCAGCGGGAAGGGTCCGGGCTCGCCAGGACGGTGGCACACCGCGCAGGAATGGTACACGATGGGAGCGATGTGCTTGTAGTACGTAATCGGCCCGGATGGTGCGCCCCCAGCCTCACCGGGATTGGGCGGTGCAGAGGCTTCGGCCTTCTCTTCATCAGGAGCAGGGGCCTTGAGCGCCGAGTACGCTGCTTCGGATTTGTTCTTCGATTTTTCCCGGATGAAGTACAGTCCTGCGACAACGAGGAGACAGGCAATCACCAGCAGACACCCGACGACAAGGCCGCCGGCATTCTTGACCAGTGATTTCAGAAAATGCACTCAATTCCTCAGATACCGCTCTTGAATGGCGCTGCAGCGTCCAGCATTCACCCGCGTAAGGGGCGGGGTGAACAGGAAAAAACAGGAGCATTGAGCGCAGTTTAACTCTAAATCCCCGTATTACCGCTCAGCTTAAAGATTTTCGAATGACTCCGGAGTTACCAAAAGACAGGTAGGAATAGGCCAGGAATCACATTGCTCTGATCGACTGCTCACAACGCGTCCAACAAGAGCGCGATGTACGCCGCACCTCTCGCCACCCCAAGGCAGCATTGCGCAATCGCATGTTGCCCGACATCAAAAGCGCCTCCTACTTGGGATAGATAGCACATCCGATCGGATTGACATTTGAGATGGCGACCGGCTTCCCGATGAGAACTGCATCCAGCGCCTGGCGAAGATATCTTTGCGTTGGCGCCACACGCCGCTTGCCGAAATCAACATAGAGGTCATCGATGCGGCCGAGATAAACCAGCTTGCCTCCGCGTTCGAGTACCGCAACCTCGGGGGTGACCGTTGCCCCGACTCGGTGCACCAGATCATGCGCGCTATCAGGAATCAGCGGAATGTGGAGACCGAACTCACGGGCATGTCTGCGGATATCCGTGATCGAAAGGGTTGGATCGGTGTACACAGCATAGAAAGCGATCTTCCGAGGCTCATAGCTGGCGACGATCCGATTGATCTCGGGAATGTAGTTATTCGTGATCGGGCAATCGTTCGTGACAAAGAACAGTACCGCGGCCTTCTCGCCGTTGCCCAGCAGATCGAGTCGATGTCCGTATGTATCTCTTACCGGTGCAATCGCGGAAGGTGTTTGGGAAGCGCAACGGACTGGCGTCAGCGCGAGAATCGCGAGAAGAAGGAGGGCGGACAATTCTCGGGCAAGCATGGCGAAAGGGAAATCCCGATAAGGGTAACACAAGAGTTGCCGCGTACCCCGTGCTGGCTCGTCCAGGGCTGTGACCGGAAGAACAACCCCAGATTCTTCGTCCGCCGCGGCGGACTCAGAATGACAGCGAGTGAGGGAGTTCGAACGGGAGTATCACCCGCAACCCGGACCTTTGGCAGATCTTCGCTGTCCCGGTTTCGCGAAGACCTGGGAGTCGAGAACCAGGGGAATTCGGCTCTCAGAGACTCGGAGGGATTTCGGTCGGATAGTTGCCAGAAGTTACCATTCACGCATCGACAAGTTGGACTTTCGACCATCTACGTGTGCCTCAACCCGGCATAGGCCCCTCTCTGTCGTTCTCGCCCGCGTCCCCCGCATGTCTTTGCAACACAATCAACGAACCGACAAACACCACCACCATCGCCGACAGCACACCCAGTTCGATCACCTGGTGCCGGAACGCCGTCTCGTTCCCCTCAGGCAACTGCGGAATCTGCGCCGTCAGCACCAGTATCTTCCGCACGCAGGCAATCAGCGTCACCACCAGAAACGGCTCCGCCACCAGCGAGTGCGCGCGAAATGAAACTTGCACCGTGTACAGCAATTCGATAATCAGCAGTACCAGCAGAATCTGATCCAGCAGTTCCACCAGTTGTGTGGACAACGAACGCGACACCAGTTGCGAAACGAATGTCCACATCGTCGATCCCAGCAGCCAGATCGCCGCTGCCGCCAGCAGCACCCCCAGTCCGATGTAAACCACGTCTTCCACCAGCATCAACCCGGTCGCGATCACTCCCCTCGTCGCCTGCCCCGGTTTTGACCCGCTTAGCATTGCCATGCGCGCCACCTCCTCCGTTTCAGATGTGCTCCAGGCCCACTTGGTCGGCAGAAGCTCGATGATGCCCCCCAAATTTACAGAATTCCGTCGATTGCGCCTGCATCACGGCCTGCTCAGGAATTACTTTTTCATCAGCAGTTCCGCACGGCTCGATCGAGCCGCCCGCCTATCCCGCCGCAGGCAATTTTTGGGCAGAACTCGGAGTTTACGGGCAAGGTCCGAAGTTTTTCGGCAAGAAGGGAGTTTTAGGCAACGCCCTTGGGTGTTGACCGCCGCACGCACACTTACGAAGCGTTGGCCTGACTCTTCGGCAAACCCGCTGCCCGCCTGAGCGCTGCGCGCGCCAGCAAACGTGTCGAGTCCAGCACCGGAAGAGGCGAGTTCTGGTTGCTGATCATCAGCGGAATCTCGGTGCAGCCCAGCAACACCGCATCGCAGCCCTCGTCTTTCATGCGCCGGATCACCAGTTGATGTTCCGTCACTGCCTCGGGCCGGAAGACGCCATACACCAGCTCATTCATGATGATGCGATTGATGGCTTCGCGCTCGTCCCGGGTGGGCCGCAGGTAGTCAAGGCCGCGTGCGGCAAGCTGTTCGGGATACACTTCGCTCTCGACCAGCCAGCGCGTGCCCAGCAGGCCAATGCGCCGGTAGCCCCGGCTTGCCGCTTCATCCGCGACCACCCCGGCAATGTGCATCCAGGGCAGCGGCGATCGATCCACAACAAAAGGCATCGCCTGGTGAATCGTGTTGTCCGGACAAATGAGAAAGTCCGCGCCGCATTGCGCCAGCTTCTCTGCGGAGCGCAGCATCAACTCGCCCACGCCTTCCCAGTCGCCCTGATAAACGCGCTCCATGTAGACAGCCAGCGAGTAGGTATGCAGCGTGACCTCAGGATGCGCATGCGGGCCGAGCCACTGCGCTCCTTCGATGCAGATGGTGCGATAGCACAGAGCGGCACCCTCGGCGGAACAACCAACGATTCCGATGTGCAGCGCCATTCTTCGATTCTACAAACGCGCACTCGCCCGCTTGCGCCAGATCCCGCTCAACAAAGATCGGCGGTTGCTTCTCGGAGTTACTTCTGATCTCGCGACCACTCATTTCGCCTGTAAAGCACAAGCTGCTTGTGATGAGGGTCACATCGCCAGTGATGTCGCGCGTGATTCCTTACATGAAGAGTGATTGAGATCACCATCTACTGATTTCAGAGGCCCGCCGTGACTAAAGCTATCACTAAAGCTCAATTTGTTCTTAATCTACAGACCAGAGTTCGTCTACCTTGGCGATGGTTCCGTGTATCTTATGCGCTGACTCTACTGGTTCTTCTCTGTATAGTCTCCATCCCGGCGTTTAGCTCGACACCCGCACAAGAGCCTGCGTCGACGAGCGCCATTAATGACCTGTTGAACGTTCTTTTGGCCAATGGCACCATCACTCAGCAGCAATACGATACCTTGAAGCAACATTATGCGGTCCAGCGCGAAGCTCAAACGGCCCCGCAGCCCGAGCAGCCCGTACCGGTGGTGAAGCCGGCCCAGGTTGTTACCTCCATGGAAAACGTCGTGGGCTTCCACGCCGGCCCCTATGACGTGACCTTTTCCGGCGAAATCAACGGCTTCTACGTTCACAATCGTCCAGACAACACCCCCATTCTCGATTCCTCCCCCTCTACTATCCCCAACACGTCCTGCCTTCTCTGCCTGGCCAGCGCCAACGCTTTGCCCAGTTCGTCTCTGCGTAACGGCCTGCTACCGGGAGATCTGAACATCAAGGTCTCGTCAAGGCAGGATGGTTTTGACGTCGCGGTAGTGTTTGGCATCTGGCCTGGAATCGAAAGCCTGATGACCTCTCCGGCAGGCTTGAATCTGGCTGCCGGCCAGCCGACGGGATTCGGCGTGCAAGGCGTCGACTTCCGTCAGCAGTACCTGACCTTCGGCAAGCCCAGGATGGGCACGTTCAAGGTCGGCCGCGATCTTGGCTACCTGGGCCAGGAGGCGATTCTGAACGACATGTCGCTTCTCGGCGCAGGCACGACAAACATCTCGAACGGCGCCGGCGCCGGCCTCGGACCGGGCGCTGTCACGCTGGGTCGCATCGGCCTGGGCTACCTCTACACGGATTTCATGCCGCAGATCGGTTGGACCTCGCCTTCGATGAGCGGGATGCAGGTTTCGGGCGCGATCTTCCAGCCTCTGAGCGATATCGTTTCCACAACGCTCGGGGCTACGCAGTACTCCGCCCCGCTCACCGGCTACGGCCAGCCCCAGTATCAGTTCAAGGCAACCTACGCGACGCCCAAGATTGGAGGCGCGCAGGCCAAGCTGTGGACAAACTATCTTACCCAAAGCATGGAAGCCGATAAATCCGATCACAACAGCGACGCGGCACTGACGATTCCCGTCGGCCAAAGCGTTCGTGCAAACGCGGCCGACTACGGCGCGAACATCGCGTTTGACGGAGCCGATTTGTTGGCCTACGGCTACAACGGCTCAGGCGTCGGAAGCGAAGGTCTGCTCTTCCTCGCAACCAGTCCTTCGGGAGCCAAGCGCAACTCCGAAGGCTACTATCTGCAGGGAACCTACACGATCCTTAAAAAGGGGATTGTTGGCATGAGTTACGGCCAGAGCAATCTGAGCCCAGCCAGCGCGGGAGAAACTCCAATTACGCTGGGCAGCGAGACTTCAACGACCGCGAACGGCGTCACCACGATGAACATTGCGAACCAGGGCATGATGAGGAACAACGCGTCGTATATCGGGCAGGCTCGCTACGGATTGACCAAGTGGGTCAACCTGGTCGGCGAATTCACCCACACCCGATCCGAGTCGCAGCTAGGGATCACCAACAGCAACGACTCGTTTGCGCTGGGCAGCATCGCCTTCTTTTAGACTCCGCGCCGGCGGCGCAATGCGCAGAACAGATCAACGCGAAACGTCAGAGGTCGCTGCCGGATTGGCATCGCAAAGTCGGTATTGTGACTCGAATCTCGTGAGAGACCCGTCCCGCCGAATAGGCGTTGCCTTAAGCGTTTATCAGGACAAATGCTTCACTTCTTGGGCCGCGACTCCGGCGGCACAAGACCTGCGAGGCGGTAGTACACAACGAGCTGGCCGTAGTGTTCACCGCTATGTTCGATGATGCCGTAGGCTATGTCGAGAACGCGAGATTTCTGCTGAGGGAAATAAACAACCTCCGTCGTCATGCCTTTTTCGCCTTTCGCCTGGATGGCGGTTGCGCCATCGGCGAAGGATTTCTTGACGAACGCAACGATGTCGGCCTTGGACTTGTATTCGTCGCGCTTCGGATCTTCTGCCGCGGGAGGCTTCTGCCCCATCACAGAATTCGTGAAGTAGTAGCATGAACCCGCCGCGTGCAGCAACTGCTCGGCGAAGCTCCGCTGCGCGGGTGTCGGCTTGAAATCGTATTTGTCCTCGGGAAAATCTTCGGCCATCGCCGTCAACTTGCGGCCAATCTCATTCCAGGAATCGAGCACGACTTTCAATTCCGGATCTGCAGGTTTGACGGCTGCATCTTTCTTCGTCGCGTCCTGGGCATGGGCGGGAAATGCGAATGCCAGCAGGACGATAGCGAGAAACGGTATTCTTTTCATTTCTTTCTCCATGATTGAGTTTCGCGAATCAAAGCTTCAACTTCTCATTTCGCCTGCGCTAGCTCCGCAACAACTGCGGCAACTTTCTCGAGTATCTCGATCCAGCCCTCGAGTTGACCGCTATTCTTCGCGCTCTCCAAGGATTCATTTCCAATGTGTGTGAGTTTCGTCTGGCCGTTTCCGAGATCCTCAAAGAGGGTCACGTCGTACGCTCCGTCTATGGCCTGTTCTATTCCTAATTGCTCAGGGTCAATCTTGTTTCCTTCCGAGTCCGAAAAGTACATGGAGGAAACGATCTTTTCGTGCAGAACAATCTCGTGGTATTCAATCGCATTCCAGCCCTCGTACCCATCCGGCGTTCTCATGCAGAAGAGGGATTTTCCGCCCACGCGAAAATCCATCTTGCAAACGGGCGCAGTAAAACCCTTCGGCCCCCACCACTGCATCACGTACTTCGGGTCTGTCCACGCCCTCCAAACCAACTCGCGTGGGGCATCAAAAATTCTTGTAACGACCATCCGCTCGACTTCGCTATCCGTGTTTTCTGCCATCTCTGGCCTCCTCTTTCTTCATTTGATTGACAACTACTTCCAGTTTGTCGAAGCTCTCTTCCCAGAATCGGCGATAGCTCATCGCCCAGTTGCTGACTGTCTTGATCGCCTCTGGCCTCAGTGTGCATACGCTCTCACGTCCGCGCTTTTTCTTGATCACAATCCGCGCCCGTACCAGGTAGGCGATATGTTTTGAAATCATCTGCTGCGAGAGTGCAAACGGCTCCGTCAATCCATGCACAGTCGCAGGCCCAAGCGAGAGTCGTTGGATCATCGCTCGCCGGGTCGGATCAGACAAAGCCGCGAATGTTGTACCTAGTTGATCCACAACCATATGGTAGTGAATTGTCGGTCGATGTCAACTGCTAATTTTGCGATTCTTGATTTCTGTTTTGTGATCTCTGAACCTTGACGCCTGCGGTGGGTGGTAAATGGGTAATGCACTCATCGACACCGGATCAGTACCGACAAAGTCGGCTTTCGTTTATCGGTTGCTGTTTGCCAGGCGTCATTGTGCGTGGGCACGAGATGCGAGGGACGCGGCGATTTTGCAGGAGCTAGTGGACTGACTGGGAAAAGGACGGGGTTTCCCGCCCTGTTTTTCCCCCCGCCGTACCACTCAAGGTGTACGGCACATGGCGCGCAAGAGTGATTGCCCTGCGCTCGGGCGCGCTTCGATGATAAGTCCACACGCCCGAAGCACCTGGTTCTACGCCCCGACATTCGCCAAAAGAGAGAGGTCCTTACATCAGAAGAAGATGCTTGTGGTGCGGGCGAATGTGCGCGATTGTCGGGGCGCCCTGCTTTCCAACCGACAACTACATCAGTTAAAAGGAGAACTATCTTGCGACTTGTCAAGTTCGAGTGCACGTATTGCCCGACCGAGGGCGGAGAGTCTGGGCATCGGCCGGTTCGCGACTGGGAAATGCACCCGTCGTGGATTGCGGGAATTGAAGCACTGGAATCGTATAGCAACTGGGTGAGCGCGGTTGTCATGCCCATCGCGTTCCAGTGGATCGAAGAACACAAGACGGAGGTTTATGCGACGGTCCCGGAGCAGTACAAGGACGATGTCGGCGTAGTGCTTGCTGCAGCTTTCAAGCTGGTGAAGGAGCTTCCGGCCTATAAGAGGGAACTGGAAAAGAGCGAGGAATACGACGCGGGCATGGCCAATGGGACGTTTGATTCGTCGAAGACCAATCCGGTGTGGACCGGGATTGTGGAGAAAGTGCGGGCAGAGACGAAAGAGGCGTTTGAAGAGCAGTCAGGTCTCTTGGGCGACACGCAGTGATCCAGGGGTTGGGAAATTCCCAGACGAGGTCAGGAATTGACCGGGTCGGGAATTCAGGCTGGGTGTTTGGCAGTATGAAGGGTGCCGTTTTCCAATGGAGAACGGCACTCGAATGCGTAGACCTGACTCGCGACAAGTTTTAGAGCACTTTCGGAATTCACGTAGACTTTTGAGCGCTGTGAAGGGTGGCTTTTTCTTGAGAAAAAAGCCACTTGAGCCCGTGGTTCCGGACTACACCAATTCCGAAAGTGCTATAACTCGGAATAACTCAGGAATTGCTCAAGCTTTCGCAAAGCGGCATGTCCATTTCCGCCGCGGTAATGCAGTTGCGCCCGCTGTTCTTGGCGCGGTAGAGAGCTGTATCGACGGTTCGGATGATGGCTTCCGCATCATAGTCAGGCGGGAAGTCGGAGGCTACGCCGAAGCTCGCTGTCACCTGCAGAGTGATCTCGTCATTCCCGACCTTTGCCGATTGCACGGCGAGTCGCAGCTGCTCGGCCCGATAGAGCGCACTTTCGATTTCCGTGCCCGGCAGTACGATGAGAAACTCCTCGCCGCCATAGCGGCCCACCCAGTCGTAGCTGCGCACGGAACCCGTGATAATTGCACCGATTTCCTTCAGTACCAGGTCACCGGTGAGGTGGCCGAACGTGTCGTTAATCTTCTTGAAATGATCGACATCAGCCAGGATCACGCTCAGGGGCGTGCCCTCACGGCGCGAACGATCAATCTCTCCGCGGAGCTGCTCGACGATGATGCGGTGGTTCCAAAGGCCGGTCAGCCCGTCGTGCTCGGCGTAGTGGCGCATCTGCTCGCGGGCGAGCATCAGTTCCAGCTTCTCGCGCTCGAGTGCGTCCTGCCGGCGCTGGTCCTCTCGAATGCTCTTGTACACGGCATAGACGATAGCGCAGAGGAGGAGAGCGCCGGTGAGTGTGTAGAGAGAGATGGCACTGCCGCCGAGGGTAAAAAGGGGCGAGTCGATCTTTGACTCGAAGGACCAGCCGGTGAACTGACGCCCCTGCATCACCGCATTGCGGATCACGAGAATCATTTCGTCGAGGAAGGCCAGGATGGCCACCAGCCAGCGAGCTGAATCGAGCTGCTTGCGCCGGAAAATCGCATAACAGACCAGAAACAGCGGGAAAGCTTGAATCGGGGTATAGAGGATGGTCGATGTGGCATCCACTGTCTTGCAGAGTCCGATCCACTGCGGGTTCCCGCTGAACGCAATCATCACTCCGTCGACCGTCGTCGTCGCGAGGCCAATCCAGGCAAAAATGCGGGTGAGCCGGGCCATTCCGCGATTCTCGTGGAGCAGGAGAAGCCAGAGCAGGACAAACCAGAGCGATATGTCTCGGATGGCCCACAGGGGCTGTACAGCTCCCATGGCCAGAACATACGGACAGCGGAGGTGCGCCTTGAGGAGCAGCAGGTTCAAGGGTGGAACAATGGCAAAGCCCATCACCCAGAACAGGAGCCACCGGGAAGGGGAAGAATTGCGCCACCAGAGGAGAAGACTCAAGACGGCAACGAGACCATAGATGAGATTCTCGCCAAAGAGAAATTGGCGGCTTTCAAGCCACTTGTAGTCGAGTGCGGCCTTGGCGTCGGCGATGGCTTCCGGGCTCCCGACGAGGGGAGCAGTCTCAAAACCGCCCCTTGAGCCGGAATCGTCGGAGAGCAGCGGGGCCTTCCAGACGCGCACGGCGAGGACGCCGCGTTGCATCCGGCCGAGGGAAAAACTCTGCGCCGAGAGCACGGTGTACCAGACCGGGCGAGGCTGAAGCTTACCAAGACCCCCGATGAGCGAGCCATTCCAATAAACTTCATATGCATCGTCGACGAGCGGCAGCAGAATCGAGAACTGCGGCGAAGCGCCAGTGGCCGCGGTCAATGCGATGGAACAGCGATACCAGGCAAATCCTGTATAGCGAGCGTGGCCCTGCTGGCCCCACGGCTGGTCAGTGGCCAGCCGCTCCCACCCAGAGTCGTCGAAAGCAGGAGCGGCCCAGGATCGATCGTCACCAAGGTGGAATTGGCAAGGGCCGTTGAGGGCGACCACGCCGTTGCCGAGGCCATCGGCGACGAGAGGGACGACCGGCGTGATCTTTGTGTTTGCCTGCTGCGCGTGTGACAACAGGGTGGAGAAGACAAAAAACACCATAGAGGCCACGCGCAAGCAGCCAGAGGTGTACCGAAACATGTTGTCAGGATACCGCGGCTTTTGTGGCTGCGGCACTCACCTGTTGGTGGCAGTTATTCCGTAGTAACAATTGTACGTTTGATGCCTGATGACGACTTGGCACCGCGCGGAGGCCCCAGAAACTATGCTGGATGAGTGATTTGCCCTGGAAGCAACGACTGAGATCTCAGTTGCCGGCGGATCGCTGAACCTTGGCCGACTCTTGGTTACCCATCGGATCTCGGTGAGTGCCTTGGCGATCATGCACTCACCGAGATCTGCCGATTTCAGATGGCCGACAAGCCGCCGTCGACAGACAACTCCACCCCATTCACGAAGCTCGAATCGTCTGAAGCAAGAAACAGCGCGACCGTCGCGATTTCCTCAGGACGACCCATTTTTCCCCGCGGGATCAGGGATTCGAACATCTCCTTCGCCTCCTTGGTGAGAACCTGGTCCTGCATCGGTGTGGCGATTGGCCCCGGGCTCAGCACGTTCACCCGGATATTCCGGCCTTTCAGTTCGTTGAGCCACGTGCGTGCGAAGGAGCGCAACGCCGCCTTGCTCGCCGCATACACGCCGTAACCAGGAAAACCTTTCACCGAAGCAACTGACCCGGTCATGAAGATCGATCCGCCATCGTTGAACAGCGGCAACGCCTTCTGAACCGCAAACAGCGTTCCGCGCGTATTCAGGCCGAAGGCCGCATCGAAGTGCTGCTCGGTAATCTCGCCCAGTGGTACGGCCTCGCCCGTGCCAGCGCTCGCGAACAGGACGTCGATCTTGCCCTTTTCTCGCTTGACCGTATCGAACAGGCGGTCGAGGTCGTCGAGATTGGCCGCGTCACCGCGCACGCCGGTCACGTTCCGGCCAATCAGCTTGACGGCCTCATCGAGCTGCTCCTGCCTCCTACCCGTGATGAACACGTAGGCACCCTCTTCAACAAAGCGCTTGGCGCTTGCCAGCGCCATACCGCTCGATCCTCCCGTGACGACTGCGACCTTACCCTCTAGCTTTCCCATCATTACTCCCTTCGGTAGATCTGTAGAATTCAGTACAGTAGAGTAGATTCTTTGACAGTGGACGAGAACTGCTCAGGAGTCCTAATATTTTGTCTATTCGTCCAAAATAGGGAGGCTAAGTTGGACCCGATAACAGACATCTTCAGAACGATGCACGTAACCGCTTTCGGTCTGCACAGGCTCGAAGCCACAGCTCCGTGGGGCGTAAAACAGGAAGAGCAGACCGAAGAAAAAGTCACGCCTTCCGACAAAAAGATGTCACCCACAGATTTGGCGCACTTCGCCATGCTTTCGCGCGGCAACTGCTGGCTGAGTGTTGAAGGGATTCCGGAGCCGCTTCCTCTGACCGGTGGTGACTGCTTTTTGCTGGCCCGGGGGACTTCGATTGTTTTGCGCGACAGCCCGCGCACGCGTCCGAGGTGGAGTTTCCGCGAGATCGGGGCCAAAGCCAACAGCAATGTCGCCCATTATGGAGGTGGTGGCGCACCGACGACAATCGTCTGTGGTTCCTTCAGTTTCGATCGCGCCAGCCTGAAGCCGATCACTCAGTTATTGCCGAGCTTCGTTCTGATGAAGGCCGATCAGGCACGCACGCTTGCTCTTCACAACACAATGCAGGCGCTGGCGTCAGAAATGGCAGAACAGGTGCCGGGATCTGAAGTAGTCGCGAATCGGCTAGCCGAGGTTCTGTTTATCCAGATACTCCGGGCGCATATCGCGTCGGGACCGGAACGCAACAAAGGATGGCTTCGTGCGATTTTCGATCCTCAAATGGGCACTGCCCTGAGTGCCATTCACGACAGAGTGAATACACCCTGGACGGTCGAATCCCTGGCCGAAGCTGCGGGCATGTCTCGCTCCGCATTCGCAGCACGTTTTAAAGAGCTACTCGCACAGACACCACTGGAATATGTAACCGAGTGGCGGATGCAGAAGGCGATGCAGTTACTCGAACAGCGTGACAAAAAGCTCATAGACGTCGCCCGGTCGGTCGGTTACGAGTCCGACGCTGCGTTCAGCAAGGCATTCAAGCGAGTTGTCGGGGCCAACCCTGGTGAATACCTCAAACGTGGTTTTGAAGGCCACGGTCATGCCGGAATGGCGGAAGATTTCTGAAGCGGAGGATTCTGACTTTGGCGGCGGGGCCCAGGTGCCTGGAAGTGTGTTCTTCCACTGAAATGGGTGCCCCAGGCGCCGGGGTCCGCAGCGACAGGTCTTCGTCGCTGGGGTGGAGGTGCCTCGCTTTTGGGAACGGGAGACAATGGACCCAAAACCGACCGAAGCAGACCACGATCAGTCCCGGTGCAAACGGGCTTCCGTCCCGCGATCTCCCTCAGCTCGCCGACGAGCGGCAAATCGCGAAATCACTCGTCGACGGAGATCAGTACCCGAATGTCGGCATTGCGGCTGTGATTTCGTAATCAGTCATCGAGTGAGGATCGCCGTTGCCGTCGGCGTTTTGCGTTTCTAATCCACCCGCAGCCGCAAGCTTTCGCTGGATGAGCGCTTTGGCCTGACTGCACCGATTGCCCCTCAATTCATCGATTGTCTCTCCCCGAATGTGGCACTTCTCTTTGACAATACCGAGTGGGGGTATGGTACAAAGGGAATGCAAGGAATTTCATCTCTTTGCAGGAGAACCATGAGCATCGAATCCGCACAAGAACCCCCAAGTAACTGGAGTTCTTTCCTGTGCCGCGATGAGCGCTCTGGAAACCGCCTCTAGCCTGGCTAGCGACGATTCCCACACCGCTCTTCACAGCATTTGACGTGAATTGAGCGTGTGAGCCGCTGGAATTGAAAGCCTGACTCACCCTCCCGAACCAACAGTCCATCGTGCTAAACCCGGCCGGTTTGCGCTCTTGCGCGCCCGGATCGAGCACGCACGCCTGGGCTGCGCGAGGAGGAACCATGAACACGACACTGTACCTGGTCCGGAACCCTGTTTCTCTGACCTCCCACTGGGAGCCTACCGACGATCCCAGAATGCCACTGGTTCGCGTTTGGACAGATGCGAATGCGCCCCAAACCGACAACACTGCACCTTCCACTGATGAGTTGGGGAGGATGCTGCTGTGCGCGTAGCGAACCTCAACTCGACGCCACCATCGCGCCCGCAGAGGGCGTGATGGTCCGTCGTTCCTGGCGTGGGCTTGGGCTTGATCCCGAAGACAGTCTGTTCCGGGAGCTGTTCAACCCGTCCCGAGGAAACTGCCGGCCACTACTTTCCCGCAAGCTGCTCCAACAGCGTGTCGAAGTCGGCCAGGGTCGCGTATTCGATAATGACTTTGCCTCGGCCATTGCGGTCTTCAACGCGGACCTTGAGACCGAGAGCTCGCTGCAACTGCTCCTCCACTTCGCGCACATTAGCGTCGACGGGCGGCTCGGGCTGGGGCTCTTTCTTGTTCCGTTCAGGATAGAGCATGCTCTGGACCAGGCTCTCTGTTTGGCGAACAGAAAGCGAAAGTGCAGCGATTCGCTGCGCCGCTTTTTCAATCTCGGGATGATGATTCAACGCCAACAGGGCGCGCGCGTGGCCAAAGCTCAATTCCCCGGCCTCTACGCGTGCCTGCACCCTCTCAGGCAACTTCAACAATCTTAAAAAGTTAGATACCGTAGTCCGATCCTTGCCCGTGCGCAGCGCCATCTGCTCCTGGGTCATGTGGAACTCACGCGAAAGGCGTTCGAAGGCGCGCGCCTGCTCCATCGCATTCAGATCCGCGCGCTGCAGGTTTTCGACGATCGTGATCTCCATCGCCTGTTCGTCGGAAACCTGGCGCAGGATGGCGGGAATGGTCGGCCTGCCCGCCAACTGCGACGCGCGCCAGCGCCGCTCTCCGGCGATCAACTGGAATCTGCCATTGGCCAGCGGGCGCACCAGGACCGGTTGCACCACCCCGTTGGCTGTGATGGATGCGGCCAGTTCGGCGAGCTGCTCCTCGTTCATCTGGGATCGTGTTTGAAATGGATTCCGATCGATCTGGTCGACGGGGATCTCGCGGGGCTTACCGCCTTCCGATTCCGTCGCGACAGGAGCGGGCGCAGACGGCGTATGCGCTCGCGGCAACAAGGAATCCAGACCTTTGCCGAGTGCGCGGCGTTTGGTATCGGGAGGTGCGGGCGTGCTATTCATTCGGAATCCCTTCTGTCGCGGCGACGCGGGCCGAGGCTCAAAACAAGAAAAACACGATATGCCGGTTTGCGGTTCAGGAGTAGGGCCAGAACCGAATCTCGGGCTTGGGCCGTTTTGCCTTTTCTGCCTTGCGTTTGGCGGCGCGAGGGCTTTCGATTTGGTTGCGGGCCAGATACTCTCCCGCGAGCTCAAAATAGGCTTCGCTTCCACGCGAGCGGCCATCGTACAGCGCGATCGGCTTGCCGTAGCTGGGCGCCTCCGCGAGGCGGACATTGCGGGGAATCACGGTGCGGAAGAGCCGGTCCTTGAAATATTCGCGCAATGTCTCGGTAACCTGCTGGGCAAGATTGGTGCGGTCGTCGTACATGGTCAGCAGCACACCTTCAATAGTGATCTCCGGGTTAAAGGCGGCGCGAACGCGTTCCAACGTCGAAATGAGCTCCGAAACACCCTCCAGGGCGAAATACTCGGCCTGCATGGGAACGATGAGGGAGTTGGCGGCGACCAGAACATTGAGCGTCAGCAAATCGAGGGCAGGGGGGCAGTCAAGAATCACAAAGTCGTATTTGTCCTTGATGGGGGCAAGAGCCTGGCGCAGGCGGACAGCGCGGTCTTCGATCGCCCGTGAGCTCGACATTGGCACCAGTCAGGTTCTTTGAGCCCGGCAACACCCAGAGATGGTCGATTTCCGTGGGCAGAATGACCTGCTCGGCCGAGGCATTGCCGACGAGAACGTCGTAGATCGAGTGCCGGTTATCGTCCCGCTGCAATCCGAGTCCGGAGGAGGCGTTGGCCTGGGGATCGCAGTCCACGAGGAGGACTTTGAGTTCCTCGAGCGCCAGGCAGGCGGCGAGATTGATCGCCGTGGTAGTTTTGCCGACTCCGCCCTTTTGATTGACGACACCGAGAATCTTGCCCATGGCATTTCAGGGTAAAGCGAAGGGGGTGGTACGTGCAGCCATATCGGTTGTGGAGAACTCCGCAAAGCTGTGGAAAGCAGGTTGGACGAAGTAGAACGGCGGAAGGTAAATAGCTGAAAAGGGATAAGTTCGGAGGCGCCCAAAAAGATACGTGCAGAAGCGGCGGAAAGGAGGCATCAGTGGAAAACTTTGAGGTTGAAGTGATGGAAGTGGGAGAGGAGTGAAGCTCGGATGCGGCGAGTTTTGGGTGCCGGGTTCCGGGTATGTTCCACGTGGAACATGCTCTCTGGGGAAATGAGCGCCGGGATTGCCTGGATTTGGGTGTGGGGTCTGTCTATGTTTCCACGTGGAACATGCTCGATCAGATTCCATAGGCAAGTTCAATGTTCCACGTGGAACTGTTGCCAGTTGCAGATACTTATCAGAAACCCCGTGGCCCAACCCCTTGAGCGATCCCCTTTTAACTCTGGAACAATCTTCCATGCCGGTAGGGGTTCGTTCAGTTTCGGCGTACGCCCAATCCAAGAATCCGCTTTTCGCCTCCGGGCAGCGGGATCGGGGGCGTCCACTCAAACGAAGAGACTGTCGCAGTCTGCAGGTTGGGGAGATCAGCGCGAGTCGTCATCAGCGCGAGCCAACCACCGGGCCCAACCAGAAAGCTTGCTGCCTGAACCGCAATCGCCATTTTGTCGACTGCGCGGAGAGTCGACGCAATCGAACGGGCCGTGCAATGTCTCGGCGCGGGCGGAATGGACGGCGATCGGGAGGTTAAGAACGCGGACGGCTTCCTGGAGGAACGCGGCCTTTTTGCCTCGGGATTCCGCGAGAGTCACGGCGATCTCCGGGCGGCAAATCGCAATGGGAATACCGGGAAAGCCGGCCCCGGAACCGAAGTCGAGAAGGGTCGAGATCCCGGCGGGGAGGGCGCGGGCGCAGGCGATGGATTCGACGAAATGGCGGACAAGAATGCCGTCTTCATCCCGAACTGCGGTCAGGTTGACGCGTGCATTCCAGCGAAGAATAAGCGAACTATAAGATTCAAATGCTCTAGATTCAATCTGTTGAAGCGGCTTCATGCCGGCCGCGGCCAGCAGCCGGTTGAGGCGAACCCCAATGGGTTGCGGAGCGGGCTCCGGGGCCGCTTCCGATTCGGGGTCGAGGCTCACTCGGCGGCGACCGACTCTTCGACGCGCGGGGGCTGCCAAGCACCGGCGGCCCGCACAAAAGCGGCGAAGATGGCACGGGAGAAGGCGCTCTCGGTGTAGGTGCGCTCGGGGTGCCACTGAACGGCGACGACGAACTGGTCGGGCGAGTCGAGTTCGACTGCCTCGACGACACCGTCGGCAGGAGAGACGGCGCTGACGCGGAGGTTGTCGCCGACTTTATGGATCGCCTGGTGGTGGCTGGAGTTGACCTGGGGCGGGTCTGCATCGGCCGGGAGAAAGCTGGCCAGGCGCGATTCGGGGGCGATGTGGACCGGGTGGGCTTCGGCAATGGTGCGGCCGGGGCGATGGTTGATGGGCGTTTTCACCTGAGTTTCGAGGTCCTGGAAGAGGGACCCGTTGCGCCAGACATTGAGCGATTGTGCGCCGTGGCAGATGGCGAGGATGGGCTTGTGCAGGTTGAAAGCGTCCTGCAGCAGGAGCTCATCGACGGCAGTGCGGCCGGGATCGGCGGGGCCGCACTCGGGGATACGGGTCTCGCCAAACCTTTGTGGATCAACGTCATAGCCGCTCCCAGGGAGGAGAATGCCGTGCACGTCGGCGAGCAGCCGGGCAACGCGGTCCTGGCGCTCGTGGAGAGGCACAACGACGGGCGTGGCTCCGGCAGCCTCGAGGGCGGCGATGTAAGGCGGCAGCGAGTGCTGGTTGTATTCCGTGTCGCTGCTGGTGGGTTCGGGGATCGCGATGCGGACGGTCATCGAAGCCTAGTGTAAGCCCAGTTGGGGTTGGCGTGAAATTCGGCTGTGGTGGAGGGATGGGGGGGGCGTGGTTTCCCACCCTTCAGGCACCGTTCTAATCCCGCCCTAGCGGAGCTAGGACGGGGCACCCCGATTGGGGCGGAGGTAGGGTGTGCCATCCGTCACCTTCGATTTTTGGGTGGTTCCGGAGTGGGTCGCGTGGCTCAGCGGCGGTAGTATCGCTACGGGTGGAACCCCACGACAGGTTGGACGGAATGGTAACCGGGGATTTGAACCGGCTGATTGCGCAGTTGGAAGGGGACTCGTCGCTTTTCGAGCCCGATCAATTGCGCAAGCGGATCGAGGTTCTCGACGAACTCGATGGGTATTTCGGCGACGCGGGCCCAGCGGCGGCGGCCAAATCGAATCTATTTGAGCGTACGAGGGCGATCCAGACCCGACTCGAAGCGATGAATGCCGCCATTTACTTGGGGATTCGGAGCGAAGTGCAGCAGGGCGCACGATCTGACCAATTGCTTCGATGGATGGAAATCTGCAGCGACCGAAAAGAAACACCACCGCGCGGCCTGGGTTATGACTGTCTCGACGAGTTGATCAGCGGCGTATTTCAATTGCAGGAGCCGGGCGGCGCGCCGATTCACCCTGGGCCTGAAGAGGTGTTCTACCAGCCGACGCCGGTGCGCCACATTCTTCGCCTGATTGAGGTCATCGGGCTCAAGAAAGCCGATGTACTGGTCGATCTCGGATCGGGGTTGGGCCATGTACCGCTGCTGACGTCGATTCTGACCGGCGCACGCAGCATTGGGATCGAAGCGGAGGCGGCCTACGTGGCGAGCGCCCGGGAGTGCGCGGACAGCCTGGGCCTGAGCCGGGTCACGTTTGTGCAGCAGGACGCGCGGGGTGCGGATCTGGGCACCGGATCGGTGTTCTACCTTTACACGCCTTTCACGGGGGCGCTGTTGCAGATGATTCTCGGCCGGCTGCGCATAGAGAGTGAGAAGCGGGCGATCCGGGTGTGTACCTTTGGACCTTGCACCCTGGTGGCGGCAAGCGAGACGTGGATGACGGCGTGCGAGACGCCGGGGGCGGATCGGGTTGTTTGTTTTCGGGCCGGGCTTTGAACGGCCACAGGGCTTTCGACTCCCCGAATTGAGGACCAGCAAGTCAGCGCCGCTCGGCTTAGCAAGTCAGCGGTCCGCAGGGAGCTTGGGATAGAGGCTCCTCACCAGCCGATGGGTCGTTTCGCAATCTGGTGTGATTTAAATCACTGCATAAAACGCGGACTTAATTTGTCGTATATTAAACAAGACCAAATCGGTCGGAGTTCCTGGCGAAAGGCTGCATCGAGGGGAGAGGAGCCGATAGGCGTCCATCAGGGGCTAAAGCCCCAATGACTTTGGGCCATTTTTCGGCACGACTGAAGTCGTGCCCTGTCACAAAACATGAGTTTTTGGAGCGACCGAACCTGTGCTCTGTTGCGACGCATGAGTTTTTTGGGCACGACTGAAGTTCTGTCTCTTTCAAAACCTGGAGCTTTTCCGCAGGCTGCCGCTCAAAGAGATCACGCTCCGGCAAGTCGCCACAGCGCGAAACAAGGCAAGGAAAACGGCATGAGATTCCGCACGATCACGATTCTATATCTTCTTTATTTCTCGTTGTTTGCTGCATGTTTGAACGCTTCGGACGTCTACTCGGCGGGCGGGGTGGTGCACGATGCAAGCGGTGCCGTCGTGGCGGGGGCCGAGGTGACGCTGCGGCAATCCGGTTCTGAAACTGCGCTGTCTACCCAAACCGATGAGCAAGGAGCGTTCCGAATTGCGGTTCCGACGGCGGGCGGGTATCGGCTTTCGGTCGAGGCAAACGGATTTGAGCTTTACCAGGCCGAGGTCGTTGTCTCCGATGCTGAGCCTTCGGCTCATCTCGACATCGTTTTGGCCGTGGCGGGAAATGTGCAGACCGTCGAGGTGACTGCCGACGCCCTGGCTGCCGAAACCACGAGCACGCAGCTTGGCGAGACGCTGAACACGCAAAAGATCGAGGCCGTTCCGCTGAATGGGCGCAGCTTCACCGATCTGATGGCGGTGCAGCCGGGCATTGTGCCGCAGAATACCGCACAACCCGGAGCGGTGATCATGACGGGCGTGGCGTCGACGCCTCCCTCGGGCGACGCGAACCCCGGGAATCTTTCGATCAGCGGGCAGCGCGAGTCATCCAACGGTTTTCGGGTGAACGGAAGCGACGTGGAGGAAGACGTGAACATGGGAACGTCGATCCTGCCCAATCTCGACGCGATCGACAGCTTTCGCGTGCTGACGTCGAACTTTGACGCAGAATACGGCAACTCGAGCGGAGGTCAGGTGCTGGTGACGACCAAGTCGGGCACGGAACGCGTGCACGGGTCGGCTTTTGAATTCCTGCGCAACACGGCGCTGGATGCGCGCAATTATTTCTCACAGGATCGCGCAGCTTACCGGCAGAATCAGTTTGGCGGGACGCTGGGCGGGGTGCCATTCCACTGGAAAAACCTGAAGCTGTTCGGCGACTACCAGGGCACGCGGCTCACCGAGGGCATCGATACGGGGAACATCGCGGTGCCATCTGCAGAGGAGCGCAGCGGCGACTTCAGCCAGAATCCGCTGACCGGCAGCGTGAGCGGGCCGTACTGGGCGCGCTTGCTTTCGGCGCACCTGGGGCGGACGGTGACCGAGGGCGAACCGTACTCGGCCGTGTTTCCCGATGGGAAGATTCCGCAGTCGGCGTGGTCGGGGCCAGCGTTGAATCTTCTCGCATATGTTCCCGAGACCAATGCAGGAGCTGCGCTTTTCGCGACAGCGGCTGAAGCTGAAACGCTGACCGACAATAAAGGTGCTCTCCGCGCGGACTGGACGCACGTCAGAGGGACGCTAACGGCGTATTACTTTCTCGATGGATATTCCCTCGACAACCCTTACCCCACGGGCACGGGCGGGGCGAGCGTACCGGGCTTCGACGCGACCAGCAATGGGCACGCTCAACTGGCGAGCCTCGCGCATACCATCACATTCGGCGCATCGACTCTGAACGAATTCCATTTGAGCTTCATGCGCAATGACAACGCCGTGGGGCAGCCACGCGGCGGCGTGGGGCCGTCGCTGGCTTCGCAGGGATTCAGCGGCATCGTGGCGCTGAAACCTTCGACGGAGGGCATTGAGAATGTCTCATTCAACGACTTCACGCTGGGCGTCGATACGACGGCCCTCGTGCAGGCCGAGAACATCTACGAGGTCAGCGATGCATTCTCGCGCATTGTGGGCAAACACGGCATCAAGGTCGGCGGCGAGATTCATGCGAACCAGATCAACACGCATCCCGATGTCGTCTTCAATGGCAGCTTCGCATTCAATGGTTCCGAGACCGGACTGGATTTCGCGGACTTTCTGCTGGGCGTGCCGTCGAGTTATACGCAAGGGCAGGCGCGGGACTTTTACAACCGCAACCTTTATGTTGCAGGTTTTGCGCAGGACAGTTGGAAGGCGACCAAGCAGCTCACGTTGAATTACGGAGTGCGCTGGGACCGCATTCGGCCGTGGCAGGAAAAATACAACCAACTGCAAACGCTTGTGAAAGGCGAGCAATCGCAGGTCTTTCCAGGCGCGCCGCAGGGACTGGTGTTCCCGGGCGATCCCGGTGTTTCTGAATCGCTGGCGCCGGGGCGTGACAATTTTTCTCCGCGCATCGGCGTCGCGTGGTCGCCTGGCTCTGCGGGAAACAGCCTATTGGACAAGCTCATCGGACAGCAGGGTCACACCAGCATCCGGCTTGGTTATGGGACTTTCTATACGGCCTATGAAGGACTTTCCGCGGGCATCATGAGCGCCAATCCGCCGTACGGCTACACCTACACCTCGGCTGCGCCGCCGCTGTTTGCGTCGCCCTTTACGGTGGCGGCGACCGGCGCGGATGCGGGTCAGCGCTTTCCGCTGCAGAGTGTGACTTACGGCGCAAGCCGCGCGCATCCTAACTCGAGCGTGGACTGGAGCCAGTTCGAGCCGCTGGTGGGCATTCCCGCGGTGGATCCGAGCGACGTTACCCCTTACGCAGAACACTGGATGGCCAGCGTTGAGCGGCAGCTTGGAGCCGCGTCGCTGGTGACGTTGAGCTATGTTGGCGCTGCATCGCATCACCTGCTGGTGCTGGAAGAAGCCAACCCCGCCGATCCGGCGCTTTGCCTGAGCCTTGGCTCGGCCTGTGGACCGTTCAATGAGCAGGCTGCGCGCACTGTCTTCGGTCCGGCCTTCGGCAGCGTGGAGTTGCAGCGCACCATCGCCAACGCGAGCTATAACGCGCTGGAAGCGAGCGTCAACCACCGTTCGCACGGGCTGGAGATGCTGGCGAGTTATACCTACTCGAAATCTCTGGACCAGTCGGCGGGGTTGCCGGAGCCTGTCAATCCCGTGAATCCATCGCTCAGCCGCGGCCTCTCGGCGTATGACATGCGGCACAACTTCGTCGCGACCTTCCATTATGAGTTGCCCAAGCCGGGCACGAAGAACAGGCACGTTCGGGCGCTCGGTTCGGGCTGGGCGGTTGCCGGCATTGCGCGGTTCACTTCGGGACTGCCGGTGACTTTGCTCAACAATAACGACACATCGCTTCTGGGGACGATACCGAACGGCATTAATAACAATGGTGTCGACACGCCGGATTGGAGCGGAGAATCGCTGCGCCTTCACACCGATCCACGGGGCGGCGCGGCGGTGTTTGACGCTTCGCAGTTCACCTTGCCTGCTCTGGGCACGACGGGCAATGCGCGGCGGCGCTTCTTTTCAGGGCCGGGCATCGAGGATTTCGACGCAACGGTTTCGCGCAGCTTTCTTGCCAAAGACGACCGTGCGCTTGAATTGCGTCTCGAAGCATTCAACGCTTTCAATCACACGCAATTTTTCGGAGCATCGGCGGTGGAGGGAAACATCTCGAGCGGCAGCTTCGGACAGGCTGTGAACGCCATGGCTCCGCGGCTGATTCAGGTCGCGTTGCGCTGGCAGTTTTGAAGAGCCCTCTGGGGTGGAACTGGACGCCTGGTGGTAATACACAGCCTGTCGATTCGGGTTCGTGGTTTCCCAGGTCTCAAAATCGAGGCCAGGGGCACCCATATCTATCACCGCCCAAATCTGGGCCACCCACCTGGCAGTTTTGAGGGGTTCCCGTTTCGCAGGTCTCAACGTTCCATGTTGCCAATAAGTGCAATTCTTGGTCTCCCACTCATGCGCAAACTGCGCGCATGAATGGGGCACCCGGCCGCCGAGACCTGGGGGCACCCGCCCCGATGTCTGTGATGGGGAAGACATCCCAATCCCGCCCTAGCGGAGCTTGGACGGGGCACCCAGATTTGGGGGCGAGGTTAGGGCGGACGACTCGCGGCTCAGAAACGGATTGAGATGCCGTTTTCGCACATGGTGGTGAGGACGGAGAGGAGATTGGTGACGCCGAGCAGGTGGCGAATTCCCTTGCCGAGGTTGACAAGCTCAAGGCAGCAGCCGGCGGATTTGGCAGAGACGTAGAGACGCACCACTGCGCCGAGGCCCATGCTGTCCATGTGGCTGAGGTCGGTGAGGTCGAGCACGATGCGTTTGCTCTCGGGGATGAGCTGGCTGACGCGGGAGTAGAGCCGATCGGCGACGCCCGCGACGAGTTTGCCGTGGCAGTGCACGATGGCCAGGGTGCCTTTGCTTTCGACGTCGAAGGAGAAGAGAGTTGCGGCTGCTGCTTCGGGCATGCGGGATTTCCTTTGGGCAAGCGGGGAAAAAGCCGGTGTGGAGGGATTCTCTCACATGGTTGCGGGGAGCGCTATCCAGAAACATGCCGTCAGCCAATGCAATCGGAGGCTGCGGCCCGCAGCGGGGGAATGAACACAAAATCATCCGCGCCGAAGGCGTGCGGGAATTGTGGGGGACCCTAGAAGCTGTCTCATAAATGGTCCAACACCGCAAAAGACGTCCCTCAGGGGCTAAAGCCCAGCGATTTACGAGACGTTTGCGGCACGACTAAAGTCGTGCCCTTTTACAAAGCCATTTATGAGATGGACCCTAGTCTCGGGACGTCCGCCTGGCCCTTGGTTGGCGGTTTACCGCGCTCATCCAAAACATCAGATTGCTTTTTCGTTGAATAAAAGTACGAAGAAGCTTGAAGGTGCAGGAAAAGCATGGAGTAGTAAGCCACTTATGCGGCGAGGTACGTTACCTTTACCTTCAAAATAGTTACGATGATGGAATTGACCTAGATGCTTCGTATTCCTAAGATCGTGTTTTAACTCTTGAACTATCGCTGGAGCCGCTCGCTCTTCTGAAGGTCATTTCCCCCTCTTCGACTCCGGCTTACGTACACCTTTGCCGCTTGAGACCAGGGCTCTGTGTGCGGGAAAGATGCCATGAAGACACCGCGCGACGAAAGTGGGCAAATAAAACTTCAACTGTTTAAGGATGAAGAAGGTCAGACCCTGGTCATCACTGCCCTGTGTATGACAACCCTGCTCGGATGCCTGGCATTGGCAATTGACGTGGGGATGCTGTTCAACGCGAGACGTCAATTGCAGATTGATGCCGACGCCGCAGCCACTGCAGCGGCTGTTCAGTACGTCTACGGCTATACCCCAAGCACAACCGCCAACACCTACAGCACGGCCAACGCCATCACTGCAGGGCAGACAGCAGCGACGACCAATGATCCGAACATCAATACCCCGGTTGCAGTCACGGTGAATGCCAATGCCGCCTCGCCGGCAGCGCACAAAGTCTGCTCCGGTTCGACCTGTTTCTTCGAAGCCATCGTCACCAAGAGCGTGAATACCGTCTTCTTCGGCGCGTTCTACAACATGTTCACCAACACCACCGTCGGTACCACGGTCACCGTGGGCGCCCGTGCGGTGGCTGGGACAACGGGGGGGACGAGCGCCGATTGTGCGTATCTGACCGACGCAACCGGCCTGGCCATCACCGCGAACGGGAAGTGGGACGTCGTCGCCTCCACCTGCGGGCTGTATATCAACTCGAACAACAGCACCGTGGGGTCCGTCAACGGTGCTGCTGGCGGTATATCCGCGGCCTCCATTTCCATGGTGGGACCGCCATCTGGCAGTGACGGTCTCAGCATCAAGAACAGTGTGGTCCCTCAGCAGGTACTGCCGGAGGCCATCCCGTTCAGCAACATCACCCCTCCGCCTCTGACCGGATGTGTTACGTGGAACAACCAGACTACCCCCGGTTGCTATAACATGCCTACCGGTAAGAAGGCCAACGACACCGTCTCAGGAGCACTGAGCCCCGGTCTCTATATATTCAGCGGCAACGTCCAGCTCAGTTCGGTCACCGGGACGGGCATCTGCCTGGACATTAATGACGGCAGCCTAGAAGTAGTGGCAGGCAACAACTCGAGTGGTTTCACCCCACCCACCACCGGAGGATTCAGCAACATTTCGATCTATATGCCTCCCACGAACAACAGCACCATCAGTATGGACAAGGGGGCCTCCGGCTTCAACTCAGCAGGCTGGATCGTCGCTCCCGGCGCTACGTTCAGCATGCAGGACAATGGCAGCAGCACGACCGTTGGCGGTTTGATCGTGGACAACATCAATACAGGCCCATCGACCGTGACCATAACCGGCAGCGCTGGACCATCGTCGCCCATTAAGGCTGTATCTCTGGTTGAGTAGAAAGGAACGCGATGAAAGCCAATGCAAGAGATGAGCAGGGACAGGCCCTGGTTGAGACTGCACTTTCCATGTCCTTGCTGATCTTAATCATGCTGGGTGCTGTCGAGTTCGGGATGTTCACCTTCGCCGCCATCGAAGTCAGCAACTCCGCCAAAGCCGCTGCGCAGTACGGAGCGCAGAATCACGGCACTGCCCTCAACACGGCAGGTATGCTGGCCGCAGCGCAGAACGAGTACTACTCCACGGGTCTCACCATGACCTCTCCCGTGATCACTGCCGGCGCGCCGACGGCCGGATACGCTTGTACCTGTGCAGGCAGCGGTGCAACCGTAAGCTGTACCGATAACAGCGTCGCCTCACCACCGTGTGCGGGCTCCTACGTGCAAGTCCAGATTAAGGTGGCAACGCAAGCAACCTTTAATCCGGGGATTCACGTGGCGGGAATTAGTTCCATTACCTTGCATGGAAATGCCGTACAGATGGTGCTGCAATGACCAAACGACCCGATGAAGAAGGCTCGACCTTAGTCGAGTTCGCAATCGGCGCTTCGGTTCTCTTCCTGACCCTGTTCGGGATCATCTCCATGTCCCTTGCCCTCTACTCGTACAACTTCGTAGCGCAGGCGGCGCGTGATGCGGCTCGTTATGCTATTGTCCGCGGCACGTCCTGTGTGGGATTCAGCGACTGCGACATCACTTCGGCCGAAGTGAACACTTATGTCAAAGGCCTCAACTACCCGGGGATCATCTCAGGTAACCTAACCGCTAGTCTATCGCCGTCGCCTGCGGGCGGCCCCGGCAGCACGATCACCGTAACCGTTCTCTACACCTTCCCCATGGATATTCCCTTCTGGCCTCATTCGGGGACCACCATCCACATGGGCAGCACATCGTCCATGGTCGTTTCGCAATAGATAGCCCATCTGCAGAGCAGGGAGCAGATGGTGATTTCATGGCATAGCGAGCACGGCACTATCCGATGTCCCCCACTTAGGATTCCCTGCTCGCAAGGCCTTTAGGGCATTTGGATGTCTTTGGCCCGACCGGCGTATAGGTGACCGGAAGTAACTCCGAAAAGGAAGCGCGTATCCCCTTCGACAGGCTCAGTGCAGTTTTTAGACTTCGGTCGCCGCAGCGACCTCCGCTCAAGATCACAAGAGCCTAGCGACACAAAGGGGAGCGAACGGATGGCTCGCTCCCTTGTTGTCCCCCTTTATGTGGACTGGCGGACGTGCTTAGAAGGTGATCTTGCCGCTGATTTGGACATTGCGGTTGCCCAGCCCTTGCGGATACGATCCTCCGCCCGCCCCGCTCTCCTGCACCCCTGTGAAGAGGTAGGTCTCAAACGAGGCCGGCGAATTCAGGCTGTGCTCTATGTTGAGATCGGGGGTGGCGTAGTAACCCCGGTTCATCAGGTTGAAGGCACTCGCAATGATCTGGAAGTTGACCCGCTCGGCCACCTTGAAGGTCTTTGAGGCCGAAAGATCCAGATCATTCCAACTGTCGCCGCGCAGGATATTGCGCCCCACACCGGGGAATGGATTCCCGAGCGCGATCGCCTCGTACTGGTTGTTCCAGATCCAGTGTTCGGAGGACCGCGAGACCGGGTTCCCCGTCACATAGTCGACGTAGCCGGCGGGTCCCAGATTGATACCTACCGATTGCGGCGGCGCGGTCGAATTCGCGAGGATGGGACGGCCTGAGCTGCCAAACGCGGCAGCGAAGCCGAGATCGGAGAAACCCTGTCCTGCCTCAACTGGATTGATCATCGCAGCCATTGCAGGACTGATGCTTCCCGTCCCCGCGATGTCGCTGAGTACCGCGGGGGATTGCACCGTTGATGCGGTCTGCAGGGGGTTATACGGCTGGCCCCCGTTGTATTGGTAGAAGGCGTTCAAGAGGTAGCCGCCCAGCAGCCTCCCCATAATTCCGCGCTGGTCATGGAACCAAGGCTCAGTGTAGGTCAACTGAATGCCCCAGATATTGGGGTATGAGTTGCCGCTGATACCGCGCTCGCCGAGGTCGGGATTCAGCGGATTCTGCGCAAACGCGCTCGCCTGGCCTCCGCCGCCATTATTGTTGATGTTAATGCTGAAATCGTCCGTGTTGTCGACCGTCCGGCTCCAGGTGTAGGAAAAGATTCCCGAAAAGCCGCGGTAGTTGCGCATGGTCAGCGAGGTTTGCAGTGCATTGTAAAGAGAGAATGCGGTGTTGCCGTAGGTCTCCACCGGACCGTAATTGCAATTGGGCCTTGTGTAACCGACAGCGGTCGGGTCTGTGCACAGAGTGATCCCAGATCCGTAGCCCGGAAAGGCGTTTTGCACATCGAGGATGTCCGGATTCGAGTTAATGGCCTGGAAATTGCCATAGGTGTGGTTCCCCACATAGCGAACATCGGCTACAGCGGCCGGGGTGACCTGGTACTGAAATCCGAGGCTGTAGGTTTCACCCTGCGGATTGTGGAAGTTGCTGGTCACCATCTGGATTGGGTTCAAACGCGGATCGCCGCCCGTGGGAATGTACTTGCTGTCTGCTGCCTGCACAGTGGCGTAGGTCAGGCCGCCGCTCGGCACACAAGTGACGGTCACACCGTTGCAGGCAAAGGAACCGGAATTCACTGCAGGGGCAGCAGTGGCCAGGTTGACAAAAATCGAATAGAACTCCGGATCGGCGTTGATCGAATAGCCGCCGTGCACCACCATCTTCGGAGCAAACGGGGGCTTGTAGGCGAATCCAATGCGCGGTTCGATGTTCCTGAGATAGTTGGGGAGGGAGGGAATGGTCGTGGCCGAGAGCGGCAGACTCGTACTCCAGAAAGGATTCGATCCCAGTTGCCGCTGTACCGTCTCGCCGTGCAGGAAGTTGATCGCCTGCCCGAAGAACTCGTAGCGCAGACCCAGATTGAGTGTCAGGTACGACGCAATCTTGAAATCGTCCTGGAAGTAAAGATCGAAGTCATTCTCCTTGAAGGGAATGGTGGGGCTGCCTTCGGCAAGAGTCAGCTCGCCGATGCTTTCAAGAAAGCCCGTGAGCCCGTTGTTGCAATTGGCGCCGCCGGCCCCGCATGCTCCACTCGCCGGATAGTTAAACGGAATGCCATTGGGATTGGCCGCATTGATTGCGGCACCCGGAGCGAAGTTAAAACTGCCCTCATCGTTGGGCAGCCACCCCCACGGAGAGTGCTGAGCATCAAACTCGGCGCCGAAAGACAAAGTGTGGCGCCCCTTGACGATGCTTGCATTGTCCTGGAATTGGTTTACCTTGATGATCCGGCCCTGCGGGAATGCACCTGCAAAGCCATAGCCGTAGCTGGCCAGGGAACCGCCCAGGCCGACAAATGAGCTGCATGCGGCTTGGTTGGTAATCGTGCAGGAGGAAATGGAGCCGCCCTCGAATGCAATGGTGGACTGCTGGAAGGCGTAACGAAACTGGTTCGTGATGCTTGGCGTAAAGATGTGCGTCAAGTCACCACCTGCCTCGTGCGAGATTCCATTGACGTTGGGGTAAGCGCCCGCGGCTGCAACATTGGGGGCGGTCAGATAAAACGCGGGATTGTACGGATTGTTCTGGTAGTTGTAGCGAAGATAGAGCCGATCCTTCGATGTCAACTGATAGTCGACGCGGCCAAGATGTTCCTGGTCGAGAATTATGTCTGGGAAGGAGCGCTCGAACTGAGAAACCTCGACATTCGCGACTGAGGTTCCATCCGTCACAGTGATGAGCTGAGGGGTGGTTCCGGGAACCGTTGTCGGATTTCCGACGTTGGTGCTGTAGGGCCCGTTTGCGGTGATCGCCGCGACCGCCGTATTGTTCGCGAAAGCGCTTTTGAGGGTCGCTATTCCGTTAGCGTCGGGGAAGAGGCCGCCTTGCGAGGTCAGGGTTTGGCCGCCTTCATAGGTGTGGTCCCACAGCGTACTGCCAAAAAACCAGAGTTTGTCCTTTAGAATCGGCCCGCCGAACGTTCCACCCCAGTTGTTTTGAACAAATTTCGGTACAACGGTAGGCAAGCAATTGGTGGTAACCCCTCCCGAGCACCAGCCAAATTGAGGCGCCTTCTGACTTTGAGTGAGGGAGGAGAGCCACGAGCCGGTATAGATTTCAAAAGCAGAGCCATGGAACGTGTTCGTTCCCGACTTGGTGATGTAGTTGACGATCGCGCCCATATTCCGGCCATATTGCGCGCCCATATCTGTGGTGAGGACCTGCACTTCCTGGATCGCATCCTGGTTATCGAAGAAGAAGCTCGGGCCCCCGATCGAGGTGTCGTTGTTGGTTTGCCCGTCAATCTCCGAGTTATTGGATCGGCCGCGCTGACCGTTGACGGAGAAGTTCATGCCGTTGGTGTTCGAATTGGCGTCGGCATGCGAATTCACGACGCCGGGGGAAACCAGGGCAAGGTTATCAAGAGCGCCAGTGACGGGAGCGGACGCCACCTGCTCGAGGGCGATGGTGGTTTCCACTTGCGAGGATTCGGTGTTCAGCAGCTCTGCCGCTCCTGCGTCCACCTCCACGGTCTGGGAGGAGGCGCCCAATTTCAATCCCAGATTCCCGATTGACGTATCATTTCCCGCCACAACCACGACGTGCTCGACTTTGCTTGAGCCGAATCCGGTTGCGGTGACGTTGAGGTGGTAGGAGCCCAAAGGCACGTCAGAGATGCGGAAGTGCCCGGTTGAGTCAGACTTGGCCTCGATAGTGGTTCCGGTGCTGTCGTTCACAGCTGTAATGGTGGCGTTAGAGATGACGGCTCCCGTCTGGTCCGCCACTCCTCCGCTGATGGAGCCGGTAATGATGCCCTGAGCTGGGGAAACCTGGTTGAAGAAGAAAGGACTCAACGAGACGAGGGCGAGCAAATACCGCAGCATGCGATGCATGTGTGGCTCCTTTTCCGGGCGCCGGGTTGGCGAACCCTTCAGATGTGCTTGCCTTGCAATGAGCTTTGATCGATTTCGCTGCGCATCGTGTTCCGATTTGAGCGGTGTGCGGGCGCTGCTCCATCGCGCTATCACGCACGGTCACGCACTGTCACGCGGAGTGGCTCGTACGATCGTTCTGGAATGCCACGTTGCACCGACTTGGCAAGTGCAGCTCGAACCCTGAGGGAACCGCTCTCGAACCAGGTTGAGGAGAAGTCGGACATGTCGTTCCGAGAGGAAGACCTTCCCCAACTGCCATCAAGCTGAGCAATTCGCGTGCCAAAATCTGCCGCCGCAACGGCCCTCTTTATCTTGAACAACTCTCGGAGGTTACGCAGATGCCGACGCGGGCTCGCGGGAGCCGGCCAACGGATTTTTCTGATTTTTAAAGAAATCGCAAAATGAATATGAAAATTCAGAGATCGTTTTGGAGCGGCAATCTACGATGGATGTGGCTCGCCGACCAAGACCAGAATCCAAGAAAGGACAGACCGTGCTCTGAGCCGCAGGATCCGCTGCTCGATACAGACACCGTGGAATTGCTCTAGACTGTTGGCTTTAAGTTGCACAAGAAGGACATCACAATGCGTAGTCGTACCTCTGCCTTCAGCATGGCTGCGGCCTTGCTGCTTGTTGTAACTTCCGCAATCCCCATGGTGAGCGGGGCACAGCAGGCTTTTCCGGCTCTCGGCTCCATTCCGGCAATCGCTTTCGACGATAGCGGCCCTGTGATCCGCGCCCATACGGAACCGCAAAAACCCTTCACGGTGGCCGGGGAACACGGCGTGCTGGTGGGCCAGCAGGACGGCGGCTTCGAGGCGTGGCTTCTGCCTGTGAAGGTTCTCTCGCACCTGACCATCGAGGCCGATATCGAAGGCTATACGGTCCCCATCGATGTGAATCAGATGGCAGCGGAGATCGAGGTGCGGCCAGACCGCACCATCATCACCTACAGCCACATCGGGTTTACGGTGCGGCAGATCATGTTTTCGCCCAATGGCGCTGCGGCGGGGACAGGCCCGGTGGTTCTCTTCCAGTTCGACTGCCTGCATCCCACCGACTTTACTTTCCGCTTCACCCCGGAGTTGCGATGGATGTGGCCTGAACGCAACGATGGCGTCCCCGATGCGGAGTGGGTCGCGAGGGGCGGATTTTATGTCCTGCACACTGACTATCCTGACCTGGCCGCGGCGGTCACGATTCCCGGGGCGCAGCCCGGCATTCTGCCGCCCTACCAGGAGCGGCCCAAGTTCTACCCGACTGAGCTGAAGCTGCACATTGACCCGATCCGCGACAGCGGCCGGCTTTTTCCGCTGCTGATGGCCCTGGGAACCAGCACGGCGGCCGCGAGCACGCACGCCCTGGGCGAAGCGCTCTCCACCCTGAACGCGGGAATCGCGGCCAGCTACCAGGCTCACGCCGAAAGCTACAAAAAATTCCTTGTCGATTCGGTCTCGATCGAGACTCCGGATAAGAAGCTCGATGAGGCGTTCAAGTGGGCCGAGGTTTCGATTGAGGGTTTGCGGGCGATTGCCCAGCCCAGCGGCGAGACGGCGCTGGTGGCGGGCTACTACGAATCGGGCGATTCGGCGCGGCCGGGCTTCGGGTGGTTCTTTGGGCGCGACTCGCTCTACACTCTCTATGCCGTGAATGGGTACGGCGATTTTGCGCTCTCCAAGAATGAACTGGAGTTCCTGATCCGGCGGCAGCGGAGCGATGGCAAGATCATGCACGAATGGTCGCAGACCGCCGCGAATCTCGACTGGCAGGCGTTTCCTTATATGTATGCGGCGGCCGACGCGACGCCGCTCTTTCTCCTGGCGGTGGACGACTATGTGCGAGCCAGCGGAGATGTGGAGTTTCTGAGCACGCATCGGGATGCGATTGAGAAGGCGTGGGCATTCGAGACCGATCCGGCGCATGACACGGACCACGATGGGATTTACGACAACTCGCAAGGCACCGGCTGGGTGGAAAGCTGGCCCACCGGCATGCCGCACCAGGAGGTTTATCTCGCGCTGCTCGATCAGCAGGCATCGGCTGCGATGGCGGAGATCGAAAAGCTGCTGAAGGACTCGTCCAAAGCAGAAACCGCGGAGCGGCGCGAGGAGACGATCGCCAAGACGATCAATGTCGAGTATCCCGACCCTGAGAAGGGCTGCTATGCCTTCAGCCGCGATATGGCGAAAGATGGGGCGATTTCGATGGACCGCACGACGACGGTGTATCCAGCGCTGGCGTGGTGGTCCAATTTGCCCGGCACCAGCACGGCAGGCGGCGACGGTTCAATTCTTGCGCAACCATTTAGTTGCCTATCGCATTTTGCAGATGCGACGCTGAATACGGACTGGGGCCTGCGCGATGTCGCGAACAACGAGAAGTTCTACGACGGAATGAGCTATCACCAGGGGTCGGTGTGGCCACTGTTTACCGGATGGGCGGCGCTGGCGGAGTATCGCGGCGGGCAGCCGCTGGCCGGTTACCAGATGCTGATGGAAAACGCGAACCTGACGCGCGCGCAAGACCTGGGCGCTGTGACGGAGCTGCTGTCGGGGGATTTTTATGTTCCGTTCGGACGCAGCACAAGTCACCAGCTTTGGTCGTCGGCCATGGTGATTACGCCGATCCTGCGCGGGATGTTTGGGATTTCGATTGATGCGCAGACGAAAACGATTACCGTGAATCCGCAGTTGCCGGCGGGTTGGGAGCATGCGAAGGTTTTGAATTTGCCAATTCCGGGCGGCCCGACATCACTGAGCTTCGACCGGGAGGGTGCAAGCGTGAAGGTTTCGCTCGGCACGAATCCGGGACACGCGTGGCATTTGCGCAGTGACACGGCTGGAGGGACCTCTGCGGCCAACGGCGATGCGCGCGGATCGAGAAAGAGTCCGAACGCTTCTTCGGACGAAGTTCGCATTCCGCTGCCGGCAGTGGAGATCGATCTAACGCCGGCGAATCTTACGAATGTAGCTGAAGGCGTGCGCGCCGCGCTGCCCGATCGGCCTCCTCTTCCTGGTGCGCGCACTTCTCGCTTCCGCATCGTTCATTCCGAGTACAGCGAGCACAAACTGGTGCTCACAGCCGAAGGACTCGGCGGAAGCGAAGGGGTCGCCAGCCTGGTTCGTCATGGCCGTTTCATTCCGAAGGTTCAGAACGAAACATCCGGTCCGGGTGCCGGTGAGGCAAAGATTTCGATGCGAGAGCCTGGCGATGATCCGGCCGCGCCGGCTTTGCTCGTTGTTGACTTTCCGCCCGGGGATGGATGGAAGACCATGACGGTGACGCTGACCTGGTGATTGGGCTGATCAAGCATGGGCAGTTGCGACGACACGCACACCGCAGACACTGCGGCCCGGCATTGCTGCCGGGCCGTGGTGTTTTGCTGCTGCCTCCGTTTGGATGGGTTTCAGATGCGCATCGGCATGAGCACGTAGCGGTACTTGTACTCGGCATCGGGGTCCTCGGGGCGCATCTGGCCGGCGGATTGCGAGTCCTTGAACTCGAGGCGCACTTCGCCTTCGTTGCTGAGGGCTTTGAGGAAGTCGATGATGTAGGACGAGTTGAAGCCGACCACGATGGGGTCGCCCGAGTAGGGCGTGTCGATGGTGTCTTCGCTCTCGCCGGACTCGGTGGAGTTGCGAACTGATTTTGAGCTCGTTGCCTTCGAGGCGCAGGCGGATGGCGCCGGAGCGCTCGTCGGCAAACTGCGCGACGCGCTGGATGGCCGCGGACAGTTCACTGGAGCGCACCACGGCGAACTTGGTGTTGTCGCGCGGCATCACGGCCTCAAAGTTGGGGAACTGGCCGGAGAGCTTGCGCGTGCTCAGGGTGCGATGGCCGACGCGGAAGAACAGCGTGTGCTCGTCGTCGGCAAACTCGACCTTTTCGGCATCGGTGTTCGACAGCAACTGCTGCAGCTCCTGCAGGGCCTTGCGCGGAATGAGCACGCGCTTTTCGCCGCTGATGCCTTCGAGGGTTTCGTTGGGCTTTTCGACAAACGAGAGGCGATGGCCGTCGGTCGCGACCATGGCCAGCGACTCGGCCTTGATGACCAGCAGCGCGCCGTTGAGCGTGTAGCGCGATTCTTCGTTGGAGATGGCGAAGATGGTGCGCGCGATGAGCGTCTTGAGCGCGACCGCGGAATGCTGGTGGCGGCGACGGAGGGAAACTCGGGCACCTGCGGATAGTTGGCGCGCGCCATGCCGACCATCTTGGTGTTGGAGCGGCCGCTGCGAATCTGCACCCAGTGGTTCTCAAGCAGCTTGATGGAGATTTCGCCGTCGGGCAGCAGCTTGATGTAGTCGTAGAGCTTGCGCGCGGGAATGGTGCATGAGCCGGGCTTCTTGACCTTGACGGCGGCGCTGGTGCGGATGGCCTGGTCGAGATCGGTGGCGGTGATGTTGAGCCGGTCGCCGTCCGCCTCGATCAGAAAGTTGGAGAGAATGGGAATGGTGGTCTTGCGCTCCACCACGCTCTGCGTAGCGGTGAGTTCCTTCACCAGTTCCTGGCGGCTTACGGTAATCTCCATCGCTGCCCCCTGCGCGGCCGGCTTTTCCACTTCAGTTTCCACGATCGACATTGACCACTCCTCGGGTTGCCACGGCGAACCGCGGCACATCCAGACCGGAAATCAAGCCCGTTTCACGCTGGCATCACTCTATATCACCGACGGTGGCTCACGTAAACAGTCGACTTGTCCTCTCCTATGATTGTATTCACCTTGTCATTTTGTTGGACGTGGAAAAACGGTGCGCATCTCTGGATTCTGCGGTGTCTTTCAATCGCTGATGGATTTGGAGGGTAAGACCTCGACTCTGTGACCTCGACAACGCGTTCTTCCTTCCGGGAGCAGAGTGTGCGACGGGGGAGGAGGAAAAGGAATAAGAAGTAATAAAAAAGACAGTAGTACCCGTAGTTCACGCAGGAAAAGTGGAAAGGTTGGCCATCTTCTCTGTTGGAGCGGGTTTGGCTGGGGTGCAGGTTTTCTAAATCCTGGCTGTGCAATTCAGGAGATTTGGAAAAGAGGCAGGTGGAGTGGCTGGCTGGGGCATTTTTCCCACGACTCCCACAGGGGAACGGAAAAAGGGTGTGGATTGCGGGTGGGATTTGTGGAGAGCTGGTCCGGAGCCAATGGGGGCAAGGGGTTTGAGCGGACCAGAGTTCCACAGGCGGGACGGAGAGGTAGATTTTGAGGGTTGCTTCGATGACAGAGCATGACGCAAATTTGAGCGAGCTGGGTCAATGCGCTCTTATTCTCGACTCAGGCAATTTGAGTGCAGGTTAAGGGACAACAGGAGCGTATTGCGATTCAAGGGTTACGGCCAGGATCAAGCGTATGTTGCCGAAAATTGGTGCAAACTGAACCAGCAAGTCAGAGCCGCTTTGCGGCTTCAAGGTAGCAAGTCAGTGAGAACTTCCGGATCTCACGGACACTGAGCCGATACCCTTCAAATTGACCCGCTCACGCGAAAAGCTGGTTGCTGTTTCTCTCTTCTATACTGAAGCTTCGATGTCTTACCAGTCCGCAATCGATGAATTGAACGCCATGGTGCCGGAGCTGCACACCCGGCCGGGAGAGCCGCGGCGCAAGTTTTCTCTGCATGAAATTGGCGTTCTGCTCGGTGCGCTGGGCGATCCGCATCACCGCTTCAAATCGGTGCTGATTGCGGGAACCAACGGGAAGGGCTCGACGGCGGCGACGCTGGCCTCGATCCTGAGGTCGTCGGGAGTGCGCACGGGGCTTTATACTTCGCCGCATCTGAATCGGCCCAATGAACGCATTGAGGTGGACGGCAAGCAGATTGGGGACGAGGATTTCGCACGCTTGTTTTATCGCGTCGGGGAGACGGCCCGGCAGTTGGTTGGGCAAAGTGTGCTGGCGCAGATGCCGAGCTTTTTTGAAACGCTGACGGCAATGGCTTTCCTGCATTTTGCGGCTATGAATGTGCAGATGGCGGTGCTGGAAGTGGGGATGGGCGGGCGGCTGGATGCGACCAATATCGTCGATCCGGAGCTGTCGATCGTCACCGACATTTCTCTGGATCATACGGAGTGGCTGGGACCGACGATTGCGGCGATAGCGCGCGAGAAGGCAGGGATTCTGCGCGCCGGGGGCACGCTGATCACGTTGCCGCAGCATCCTGAGGCGAACCAGGTGCTGGGTGAGGTGGCGACGGAGCTGGGCGTGCGCGGGGTGAGCGCGGTGCCTTACATGCCGGCGATGGGCGCGAGTGAGACGGCTTCGTACCGGGTCGAAGTGATGGGGACGGCCATCGAGGTCGATTCGCCGCTGCGTGGGGCACACCAGCATCGCAACGTCGCACTGGCGATTGCCGCGGCGGTGGAACTGGCGGAGCACCACGGAGTCCCGATTACCACAGCGACGATTGCGGAGGGAATTCGCCAGACGCGATGGCCGGGGCGGCTGGAGAGGATTGCGGTCCGGAATCCAGTGAGCGGCCAAAGCACAGAGTGCATTCTGGATGTGGCACACAATCCGGCGGGCGCCTGGGCGCTGCGCGCCGGATTGCGGGAGATTCTCGACCAGGCCGGGCCGCGGACGCTAGTTTTCAGCTGCTTGCGTGACAAACCCGCGGCAGAAATGGCGCAGATTTTGTTTCCGCTGTTTGAGCAGGTCATTTTCGCGCCCATCGCGAGTCCACGCGCCACGCCCATGAGCGACCTGATGGCGGCGGCCGAGGCGACGGGGACGCCGGCGGAGGCAGCGGGATCGGTGAGCGAGGCGTTGCACATTGCAAAAAGCCGGACTGAGATCCCGACCGGCGCTCATCCTTCGCTGAGTGGCGGCGGGGTGATCGTAATCTCCGGGTCGGTGTACCTGGTGGGTGAAGCGCGCAGCCTTCTGCTTGCCGATCTTCCGCATCCGTTGGCGCAGCCGGTGGGTGCGGGGCGATGAGCCGTCCGCCGGAACCGCTGCCGCGGCTCTACCGCTGGCGGACGAACGTGATTCAGGCGCCGGCTTTCTTTATCTCGACCGCGATTTTCGGAACGATCTCGCTGGCGGTTTCGCTGTTTGACAAGACGGGACGCGCACAGCATCGCATTGCCAGGATGTGGGCACGAAGCTGCGTGGCGATAACAGGTTGCCGGCTCACGGTGCGGGGAACGGAAAACGTCACCAGGTACCCGGTGGCCGTCTTCGCCTCAAACCACACGTCGTATATGGACACTCCGGTGGTGTTCGCATCGCTGCCGGTGCAGTTTCGCATCCTGGCGAAAAAAGAGCTCTGGTCGCTACCGTTCATCGGGTGGTATTTGAACCGGTCGGGCCAGATCTCGATCAATACCGAAAACCCGCATGCGACGCTGTCGAGCCTGGGGGCCGGGGTGAAGGCACTGCGGGCCGGGATGCCGTTGTTTATATTTCCCGAGGGCGCGCGGACGCCGAATGGAGAGCTGCAGGCGTTTCTTTCCGGTGCGGCCTATCTTGCTATTCGCGCACAGGTACCGCTGGTGCCGGTGTCGCTGAGCGGGGTCTACGACCTGCTGCCCATTCATACGCGGCATTTTTATCCGAGTGAGCTCGAGATGGCAGTGGGTGAGCCGATTGTGACCGCAGGCATGCATTTGCGGCAGGCGAACGAGCTGACAGAGCGGCTGCGCGCGGCGATTGAGGAGCTGCGGGCGCAGACGAGTCCACTGCGCAGCGGTACCCCGGCAAAGGCGCTGGCGTAGAAGGCCAGGGAATCGCGCCATGCAACCTCGATTTGCATCGCTGCGGATTGGGCGCGAAGATGCGGTCATGATCAAAGTCGCGCGCTGCTACAAAGCCCTTGTCGTTGGAGTTTTTCTGAGAGTCGCGCGTGTTACAGAACAGGAATTTTTCTGAGGTCTGTACAGTCGCGCTTCCTCAGGCGATTGCGGGAGCCTTGAGGAACTGCAGGGCGCGGACGAGGTAGGCTTTCAGATCGCGGCGCGGGACGACGGCGTCGAGGAAGCCCTTTTCGAGCAGGAACTCGGAGCGCTGGAAGCCCTCGGGGAGTTTTTGGCGGATGGTCTGCTCGATGACACGGGGGCCGGCGAATCCGATCAGGGCGCCGGGCTCGGCGATATTCAGATCGCCCAGCATGGCGAAGCTGGCTGTGACGCCGCCGGTGGTGGGATCGGTGAGAACGCAGATGTAGGGGACTTTGGCGTCGTCCAGTTGCGCCAGGGCGGTGGAGATTTTGGCCATCTGCATGAGGCTGACCACGCCTTCCATCATGCGCGCGCCGCCCGAGGCGGCGACGACGATCAGCGGCTTGCGGCCGAGGCGGGCGCGGTCGACGGCGCGGGCAATGGTTTCGCCGACCACGGCGCCCATCGAGCCGCCGATGAATGCATATTCCATGGCGCTGACGACGACTTCGTGCGGTCCCAGGCGGCCGACGGCGTTGAGGATGGCGTCGTCGAGGCCGGTTTCCTCCTGTGCCTTGCGCAGGCGCTGCTTGTAGGGCTTTACATCGACGAAGTTCAACGGGTCGGTGGAGCGCAGGCCGCCGTCGAGAATTTCATAGCCGGGATCGAGCAGCAGGTCGAGGCGCTGGCGCGCGCCCATTTTGAAGTGGTGCTGGCACTTGGGGCAGACGTTGAGGTTGGCTTCGAGGTCGGCCTTGAAGATGGCCTGCCGGCAGCCCGGACACTTGATCCAGAGGCCCTCGGTGCGCACACGCTTCTCCTCGTCTCCATTGCCATCCGCATTCGAGTTGCCCGCTGCGGGGTAGTCGCCGTTCTCTCGTTTGAACCAGGACATAAGCCTTAGCCATTGTATATGGGCGGCGGGGCGGGCAAGCGGGTCAGTGAAGAGGCTTCGCTGGGGAGGAGAAGATGATTCCTCAGGGCTGAAGCCGCGGTCGTTTGGCAGGTCAGGATGTACGGGCTGAAGCCCGTACCCTTCAAGCTAAAAGCCCGCAGCATTTGCGGCACGACTGAAGTCGTGCCCTGTTGCAAGGCTTTCCAGTTCTTGGCTCGACTTAGAGTCGTGCCCTTTCAAGTGCCCCTCAGAGGAATCTTTACAATATTTGCGGCGTTGGTCCGTCTTGAGAACCAGACGGACGCAGCCATGAGCGTGATTTCGATGACCGAGCAAGACCGACCTATCGCCGAAGTCATCGCGGAAGAACGGCCACGGCTGCTCAGTTTTATTCGCAGGCGGGTGCCTAATGAAGCCGACGTGGAAGAGCTCTTGCAGGAGGTCTTCGTCGAGCTCGTGGAAGCCCACCGCCTGCTGTTGCCGATCGACTACGTGACCGGCTGGCTGTTCAGGGTAGCGCGCAATCGCATCACTGACCTTTTCAGAAAAAAGAAGCCGGTCCCCTTTGCCGACATTGCGGTCGAGGACGAAGACGGCGTTTTGCTGGACCTGGGAGACCTGTTGCCGTCGCCCGATGCGGGGCCGGAGGCGCTCTACTTTCGAAATCTCCTGGTCGACGAGCTGCGGGTGGCGCTCGCTGAGTTGCCGGAGGAGCAGCGCGCAGTGTTTGTGGCCCACGAGGTGGAGGGGCGCAGCTTTAAAGAGTTGTCGGCAGAGAGCGGAGTCAGCGTCAACACGCTGCTCTCGCGCAAGCGTTACGCGGTGCTGCACCTGCGGCAGAGATTGCAGCGGATTCACGATGAGTTTTTGAGGAAATGAGGAACAAGATGAGGAAGAAATGGTGGCTTTTCCTGTTGGCTCCGCCGGCGCTGGTGCTGTTCGGCTGGCTCTTCGGCGAGGTGGTCATGCACTTGTGGAACTGGCTGATGCCGCCGCTGTTTGGATGGCACCAGATTACGTTCTGGCAGGGTCTCGGGCTGCTGGTTCTCTGCAGGATTCTGTTTGGAGGCTGGGGCGGTGGCGGTGGCCGCGATCGATCCAGATCACGGCGGCGACGGGAGGAATGGGAACGGCTGACGCCGGAGGAGCGGGAAAAGCTCCGCCATGACTGGCGTTCGCGGTGCGGTGGCTTCGGCGCGCCACCCAATGAATCGAAGGAACCTGCCTGACGGCTTGCTGTGCCGGGGCGCTGACTCGCACAGCAACCTTGCGACGACGGCACAAGGTCGCATGCAAAGTGGGAGCCGATAAGGGGTTCGTTGCTTTCCCAGGATTCAGAAACGAGGATCTCCCACCCCAGCGAGCAAAGACCGCTCGCCGGGCACCCCGGAGACCTGGGGCACCCATTTCCGTGGGGGCTTGCGTCCTAAGATGCGGGCCACCCGCCGGTGGCGTCAAGGGGCTGAGTTGGCGCCGGACTAATTACCACGAATAACGCACGGAATAGGTCAGCGTGGTTTCCCCTTTGGCGGGAACCTGCAGCGGGAACTCGAGCGTGTGGCTGTCGCGCTTGGTGAAGTCGGCCGACTTGTTGAGGATTTGCCAGTTGTCGCCGCGGTACATGTGTTCCACCACGGTCACCTTGACGGGCTGCTGCTTTTGATTGGTGACTTTGATCTCGAAGGTTTCATCGAGAATGCGGTCCTGTTGATTGACGTGAAAGTCGGTCTGGCGGCGGGAGCCTTTCACATCAAAGGCGCTTCCGGTGGGAATCTTGAGGATCTCTTCAGTGGGCGTGTGGCTGATGGTGTTTTCGCCCACGAACTCCATCTGGCCGTCGGCATCGCGCCGGTAAAGGCGCACCCGGCCCGCGGGCAATGGGATGCCGAGGTGATTCTGCTCGCTGTTTTTGATCTCTTCTAGGATGTTGACCTTGGGATTTTCGCCGCCGAGGCCGTAGCCGCGCATCTCATTCACGTTTCCGTTGTAGTAGGGTTGCGGCTGAAACGGCGGAGACTGGCCGTCGTAGAGATAGCTGCGCTTGACGGTCACGCCGGCGGCCTCGAGAAACTGCACCTGCTTGGTTTCTCCATCGCGCAATGAAACGGTGCGGTGCAGATCGTAGAGGTGGAAGTCGTCGAAGGCTTTTTGAGTAACCTGAATGCCATCGACCATGACCGACTCTGCTTTGGCCATGTTCATGGCTCTGACGCCTCCATAGGCGTAGCCCTGGGGCTGGATCTTGGCTACATCGCCAGCCATGAGCTTGATGGTGGCCTGGGGAAACTCGGAGCCGCTCTGATTGCGGATGGTGACCCAGCCGAGCACGTCGGCCTGCTCTTCGCCGGTGACGTCGCTGCTGTTGGGGGTGACCACGTTATAGGTAGCTTCCCAATCGAGGCCGCCGGTGATGTAGGCCAGTTCGGCATTGAAACGATCGGCCTTTTCAGACTGGATTTGCCAGCGCAGAGTGGGCTTGAGCAGCAGTCCGTCGGTTGCGGCGGGAAACAGCGGCAGGCCGGGAAGCTGGAACTGCATCTTGCCGTTGACCTCGATAAGGGGCTGTGCGAGCTGCTGCTGAATATATTGGCCCTGCGGACCGTACTCAGCGGGCCGCTGGTATCCGGCGCGAATGATCTTTCCCTGCACGATCTGAAAGCCCGCGGGCGTCGAAATCTGGAAGTCGATGGTCTTGCCTTCGTATTTATCGAGCAGCCAGTCCTGGTTGACGACCCCGGCATCGTAGTTCTGCTCGACCACGTGGACGATGCGTTTGCCGGTGGGATCGCGCAGGACAACGGAGTCGGGCTCGAGCCGGCTGGTGACTCCGGTCGTGGTGATTTCGTTGAGGCCGGAGTGCAGGTCCAGATCGATCGAGGTGCGAGCCACTGCGAAATCCTGGTTGTAAATGGTGAGGGCTACCGGTTGGTTGGGATTTTGTTGCGCTGCTGCAAACGGCACGGCAAGGGCTGCCGCTACAAAAAGACATTCGAACCGCACAATACGCCTCCTGGCATGACGATGTGCTCGGTGAGACAGATGGAGCTTTGACTCGGATTCTATGCGAAGGTGAGGGATGAGGCAGTGTCTGCCGGTTAGCGGCGATGGTATATCGCCCGCAAAGGCTTCCCGCAGCGGCTAAAGCCGGGCATTGTCTCGTTGCACCTTCGGCACGGCTGAAGCCGTGCCCTTTCAAATCCGTTCTACAGCGATTGGAGAGCTGCGTTAATACTCAATGCCGCGCTGGGCGAGGATACCTTTCTGGTAGGCATGTTTCATCTCGCGCATCTCGGTGACGGTGTCGGCGATCTCTACGAGGAGTGGGTGAGCATTGCGGCCGGTGAGGATGACGTGGACCATCTCCGGACGCTGGCGGAGGGTTTCGGCCACCTGTGCTGGATCGAGCATGCCGTAGCCGATGGCGTAGTTGATCTCGTCGAGGATGACCATGTCCCACTCGCCGGAGAGGATGGCTTCGCGTGCCTCGGCCCATGCGGCTTCGACGAGGTGAATGTCTTCGGGGTCGGTTTCGGCGCCGCCGACTTTCACAAAGCCGCGGCCCATCTGTTTAAGCACGAAGTTTTCGCCGAAGGCCTGAACGGCGTCGAGCTCGCCATAGTGCCAGGAGCCCTTGAGGAACTGGAGCATGAGCACGCGCATGCCATTGCCCACGGCGCGCAGTGCAGTGCCCAGCGCGGCAGTGGTCTTGCCTTTGCCGGGGCCGGTGTTGATCAGGATTAGTCCGCGTCGGGAATCAGTCATGGCAGTGGTCAGGGAACAGGGGTCAGTGGTCAGGGAACGGCGAAGCAGAGAAACAGCGAGACAGTGATGGCGCGGTTCAGTGGCCTGTGTGGTATGGGTGGCCACTCAGGATTGTAAATGCTCGGTAGATCTGTTCGGCCATGACGAGACGGGCAAGGGAGTGAGCGAGGGTGAGAGAGCCCAGCGAAAGCAGCAGGTGCGCCCGTGTGCGCGCGGCGTCTGACCATCCGCTTGCCGGCCCGATGGCGAAGACGATGTTCTGGGCTCCCTCGTCGCGTCGGGCGCCGAGCCAGGCGGCCAGAGCTTCAGAGGTCATCTGACGGCCTCGGCTGTCGAGCAAAACGGTCGTTGCCGGGGTCCGTCCCTGCTGCCTGCCCAGCCAATCGAGCAGCGCTTCCTGTGTGCGGAAAGATTCAGCCTGACAGCGGGCAAATGGCGAACAACGCTCGAGATAGGTTGCGGTGAGGGAATTGAAGCCGTCTTTGGCCCGGGGCCGGGCGCCGACGTGAGCGAGGGTAACGTGCATGGGGAGGAGGATACACCGCAAGGCTGCATGCATAGTGCATGCATAGACCGTGCGTGAAGGCTCCCGATATCAGGAGATCCGCTCATTTTTGGAATAAGCGCCAAATTTTATCCGCTTTTTCATATACTTGAAGCTGAGGCAAAACGTTTACATCCCAATAACCATTTATTTTAAAGTAACTTACAGAATCAGGTTTCAAGCTCGCCGATTGGCCACGTTATTGCAGGCATAGAACTCAAGTAAACCCTTTTTGCTTTCAGTAAATCCCAGTATGCGTGGCTTCACGTTGACGGGATTCACTCTCATTTTCACCACGAGAGGGTTTTGTTTAATTTTAACCGCGGAACAGCTCTCCCAATTCCCCAGCTGAGCGGGACGCCGAACCATACGCGGACCGTCAGGTTCCACCTCCGGAACCTTTTTGTCCTCCGTTCGAGGGTAATTCAATGCGATATTTCCGATTCCAAGCCATGGCGTCAGTTTTTGCCATGGCGCTTGTCTTGGGGTTCACACTGAGTACGATGCAACAGATCGCCCATAGTCAGGAGACGACGGGCGGTATGCAAGGTACCGTAAAGGATCCCTCCGGCGCCTTGATTCAGCACGCTCAGGTTGTACTGGCCGGCCCTACGCTGGTTGGCAACAAGGAAACTGAAAGCGACTCCAGCGGGTTTTTTCGCTTCGCCAACGTACCGCCCGGCACCTACGTCATTACCCTCACCGCTCCTGGTTTCAAGACCTATAAGCACGAGAACATTGACGTCGCCGTGGGAGGCCTTCCATCGCTTGATGTCACCCTTGAAGTCGGTGGTGCTGACTCGGTCGTTACAGTGAGTACCGCGCCTCCCCAGATTGACCTCACCGCGGTGACGACGCAGAGCGACGTGGACTCCCAGGCACTTCAATCAATTCCCCACGGCGAGTCATATCAGTCTGTTATTCAGTTTTTCCCGGCGGCGCGCAATGAGCCGCTCATGGGCAATACGACATTTTCCGGAAAAGGATCAGGCGGATCGTCTCCTGGAAGTACCAGCAACGGCAACTCGTCCGGTTTCTCCATCGGGGGCGGTTCTGACTCAGAAAACTCATACCTCGTCGACGGACAGGATACGGGAGATGTGATCGGGGGATATTCGCATACGAACCTTCCGTTCGACTTCATTGACGAAGTGCAGATGAAGAGCTCGGGTGTGCAAGCCGAGTACGGCGGTGCCCTGGGTGGCGTGGTCAACGCCGTCACAAAGAGCGGAACCAACAATTGGCATGGGAGCGTCTTTACGCAATTCACGAACGACGCGATGGCCGGATCGCCGGTCGCATATGCTCGTTACGATCCTCTCGCTGGTCTGGGCAACGGCGCGAATGGATTTGAAACGGATATTCCCTATCAGCAGTACCAGGCTGCAAAGGATAAGACGGGAGATTTCTTCCCAGGCTTTACGGTGGGTGGACCGATTCTGCGAGACCGCCTCTTCTTCTTCGCAGGTTTTAATCCGCAGTTTCTCGCCGATGAGCGAACCGTGAACATTAACGGCAGCAACAGCAAATTCAGCCAAAACCAGCAGACGTACTACACCGTAGGTCGCCTGGACGTGAGCGCAACGCAAAAGCTGCGCCTTTATGGGAAATGGCTTTTTGAAGGCCAGCGTGAATCGGGTGAAAGTCTACCCGGCGGTGATTCGACGACAGGGCTCTTCAATGTGTCCTCAACCATCCCGACTTTTGCGTTCGCACACAATCTGGGCTATGCGGCGCCCAGCAGCACGACCAACGTGGGAGCCGACTACACCATTTCCCCCTCGCTCGTTTCAACTACCCGCTTCGGGTATTTTTTCCAGAATTACCACGACTTAGGGTATCCGACCGCAGGCGACACCTACTATTGGGACGCCGCCGGATTCGGCCAGGGCCTGGGCTACTTCAGTGCACCCTTCTCGCAAGACTACACGCTGCGTAACGCGGAGAAGCACATCCAACTTGACCAGGATTTCTCCTGGGTCAAGAGCGGACGGGGCGGTACGCATAACGTCAAGTTCGGCTACCAGTTGAATCGTGTGTCGGACGACATCTTTCAACGTTACAACCAGCCTCAAGTGGAGTTGTACCCCAACCAGACCGGCAGTACGCAGTACTACTTTGCTTCTGGCAGTACTGGGTACGCGAACTGCGCCGCACTGGTGAGTGCCGGCTTAGCCACTTACGAACCCGACAGTTACTCGGCACAAAACGGCGCTCCGGATAATTGCACGGGTACAGATGGCTACGTGACCATCCAGGACTACGGCTCCCTTGGAAAAGCTACGAGCTACAACCACTCGTTCTACGCACAAGATTCCTGGACGCTCGGCAAGGGTCTGACAGCGGACTACGGCTTGCGCATTGAAAAAGAGTGGGTGCCGGGTGAAACGACTTCGGGTGGGCTTCCTTCGGACCCCATCAACTTCGGTTGGGGGGACAAGCTTGCTCCTCGTGTCGGCGCCGCCTGGGATGTATTCAGAAACGGCAAGATGAAGGTCTTTGGTGGTTATGGACAGTTCAATGACATCATGAAGCTGAACCTGGCTATCAGCTCTTTCGGTGGACAATACTGGCATAACTGCACCTATCTGCTCAACACGTCTGATTATCAGTCCATTAATCCTGCGTTCGCCTCGGACGGCACCTATTGCGAGGGCGACAGCGGGACAGGGGCGAATTTTGGCAACGGTGCGACGCCGGCGGGGCTCTCCTTCATTGAAAATCTGAACTATCGTGGCACAGAAACCGTGGCGCCCGGGCTCAAGCCATACCATCAGCATGAGTCTGAACTCGGCGTTGATTATCAAATCGGCCCGATGGTCGCCTTTGAAGCGCGGTGGGATCGCCGTCGCCTCGACCATGTAATCGAAGATGCTGCCCTCTTCGACTCGGCGGGCTCTGAAGTCTTCACCATTGTGAACCCCGGTGAAGGCCCAAACGCCACCAACACGACCTGCGGGTCGGCTTGCCCCCCCAACATCAAGCCGGCACGCAGCTACGACGGCCTCGAACTTCGCTTGTCAAAGAATCTGAGCAACCATTGGTATGGCTTGTTCTCGTACACGTATAGCTCTCTGCGTGGCAACTACTCCGGCCTGACGACCAGCGACATTGCAGATGGTGGTGGCGGCCGCAACGCACCCAACAACAGTCGCGCGTTTGACGAGTCGTATTTCCAATTCGATTCGCATGGAAACTCTTCCAGTGGACCATTAGCGACGGATCGCCCGAACGCCTACAAGGGGTACGCGTACTATGACATGCCCTGGACGAAGTTCACCAAGAGACTGGTCTCGGACCTGGGTATTTTCCAGGTCGCTTACAGCGGCACTCCGCAGGAAAGCTGGGTTGATGTTGGCTACGGCTACGGCGGATACCCGGTGTACCCGGAAGGGCGCGCGAAATGGACCGATGTGTCGCAGGACCCGACGACAGGTGCTATCACTATCGGCAAAACCTATGCCCGCAGGTCTCCCTGGTACACGCAGAGTGACTTGAACTTCAAACAGACGTACGAGGTGACCGAAAAACAAGCGATCAGCTTCGATGCGACAGCATCAAACATGTTGAATCAGCGCTCCGTAACGGCGTACTTCAACGAGATCGACTCAGCGCAAACAGGTGGCGCCATATTTCCCGGGGGCATTCCGTTCTACTACGGTGGGCCGGCATACTCAGCGTACGAGCACCCCTATGACTGGAAATCTCTCATGACAACCGACGCAGTCACAGTCAACAGTTGGTATGGGCAACCGTACCGTTATCAGTTGGCGCGTAACATTCGGTTGGGACTTCACTACACGTTTTAACTTCAGGTTCTAAGAAGCCTTCACCGCTAAGAGCAAAGGGTCCGAGGAATCGGGCCCTTCGCATTTTTGCCTCAATCTTCGGATGCACAGATCTCCGCAAAAAGATAAGGAAGGCGCTATTTTTGGAATACTCGGGAGATCATATCCGCTTTTTCATAGATTGATCCGAGAACGCAGATCTGCGACTCACCCTTAATCATTTTATTTTCAACAAATAACAAGTTTTGTTTCGACACCATTAAGATTGGCCCTCCTCATGCAAGAAAACCGGAATCATACGTTCCACATCTTCCAGGATTTGCGGTTTTCAGGATGTACTCCGCAGGGATTGATGTGCGACCCCAACTTGTTATCGCCATTTAGGTTTGCTTTGATTTGATCGCGGAACGGCTCAACTCCCCCCTATCGAGTCCGGGACGCAAGACAGAATACACCGACCGTGGAGTTCCCAACCGGGGCTTCCCGGTTCATATCGGTTTGGAGGAGTTCGATGCGATTTATCAGGTTGCAAAGCGTGGCTCTGATGTTTGCGGTGGCGCTTGCTCTAGGGCTAACCCTTCCTGTGCTTCAACAGCCTGCTTATAGCCAGGAGACGACCGGCGGGCTGCAGGGCACGATCAAGGACCCGTCGGGCGCCGTAGTGCCCGGGGCCGCGATAACCGTGACGACACCGACCCTGGTCGGCTCCAAGGAAATTGTGACAGACGCGGCGGGCTACTACCGCTTTGCCAACCTGCCTCCCGGAACGTACACGATGACGGTGAAGGCCACAGGTTTCGACACCCTGAAGCAGGAAAAAGTGATCCTTGAGGTTGGCCACCTTCCGACTTTGAACCTGACACTGCACGTCGGCACGGTGAACACCGTGGTTCAGGTTACCGAAGAGGCTCCCCTCATCGATGCGACCACGACGACCACGCTGACCAACATCCCCGAAGAGACTTTGCAGAACATTCCTCACGGCACATCCTATCAATCGGTCATTCAGTTTGCTCCCTCGGCGCGCAACGAGCCGCTTGAAGGCAGTTCGATGATCAGCAATGGTTCGGGAAGTGTCTCTCCGGGCAGCGGCAGCAATGGCGGCTCTTTCGGCTATTCGATTGACGGTGGTTCCGACTCAGAGAACTCGTACCTGGTTGAAGGCCAGGAGACGGCGAACCTTATCGGCGGTTATTCGCATACCAACGTCCCCATGGACTTCATCCAGGAAGTTCAGATGAAGACTTCGGGTGTGGAAGCCGAATACGGTGGCGCGCTCGGTGGCGTAGTCAACGTCATCATGGATAAGGGCACCAACCACTGGCATGGCTCGCTGTTTACCGGGTTCCAGGATGGGGCCATGAATGGAGGGCTGAACGCTTTCCCCCGTTACGACCCGACCTCGACCGGAACTCCAACCTCCTGGGGCGCCCTCGATCCCGGTTATCAGAGCTATCAGCCGAAGCGTCCGCATACCAGCGTCGTCTGGCCGGGCTTTACCCTCGGTGGTCCGCTTATGGGGATGTTCCCGAAGGTGGTCGCTGACCACGCGGGAAAGCTGGAAGACCGGATCTTCCTGTTTGCCGGCTTTTCCCCGGAGTGGAGCGACTTCGAGGAGACGGTCAATTTTACCGGTGTCGGTCCTACGCCACTTAGCCAAAACACCCGAACCTACTACACGAACGGGCGCATCGATGCAGAGGTCACGCAAAAGATCCGCGTCTTCGGTTCGTACCTTTATCAAGGACAGCGCCAACTTGGCGAGTCGCTGCCCTTCTACTTTGACTCGGTCAACGGCCTTGCCAATCCCGATGCCGGAAACCCGGTGTCGAACTATGCACATGACATCGGCTACACCGCGCCCAATATCACCCTCAATACCGGCGCAGACATTACTCTAACCAACAGCCTGGTCTCCACCACGCGGTTCGGTTATTACTTTGAGAACTATCACGACTTCGGCTACCCGGAATCCGGCACCATCGACGCCTTCCAGGCGACCGGCACCGGCGGCACCGACACGCAAGGGAATCCGCTGCCCGCAACGTTGGCCCAGAGTTCCGGTTACACCAACCTTCCGGTTGACGGCAGCTTCACGCATCGCAATTCGAACAAGGCGGTTCAGTTCGATCAAGATATTGCCTGGTTCCACGCGGGCCGTGGCGGAACACACAACCTCAAGTTCGGATATCAACTAAACCGCAATTCGAACTACATCCTCCAGGGATACAACACGGCCTATGTCCAGGTATGGCCCGGAACGACCAATCCATATAAGCCTGCTGGACCAACGGGAGTGACCAACTGCGCGGCCGTTGAAGCCGCCAATCTCGCGAACACCCCGAGCGCTGCTTATGCTGCGGATCCGACCTGCGTCGGCCAATATGGAACTGTGGATGTGTACGACTACGGCAGCGGCGGCAAGGCAATCGCTTACAACCACGGGTTGTACGGGCAAGACGCCTGGACGATAGGCAAGGGCCTGACCATCAACTACGGTCTGCGTCTTGAGCGCGAGTACCTGCCTGCAGAGAATCAGCCATCCGGCACGAAGATCACCGAGCCGATCAACTTTGGCTGGGGTGACAAGATCGCTCCGCGTATTGGAGCGGCCTGGGATGTCTACAAGAATGGGAAGATGAAGGTATTTGGCGGATACGGCGTGTTCTACGACCAGATGAAGCTGAACGTGGCGATCAGCTCGTATGGCGGCCAATACTGGCAAGAGTGCTGGTACGCGCTGAATACCCCCAACCTGGCCTCCGTCGGTCCTGTCTACGACTCCAACGGCCGCGACTGCTCCGGATACTCCGCGACAAGCGAGGCCAACTTCGGTGGGGCCGCCCCCGCGGGATTGACCTTCCTGGAGAACCAGAACCTGCGTGCGTGGCCGACGACCTGCTCGACGTGCAGCATCGCGCAAGAAGGCACGGCACCGGGGCTGAAGCCCTATGAGCAGCATGAGTCGGACTTTGGCGTTGACTACCAGGTGGCGACTAATGTGGCGTTCGAGGCACGGTGGGATCGAAGGCGACTCGACCACGTGATCGAAGACTCTTCGATTTTCAATCCAGCAATCGGTGGCGAGGTGTTCGTCATCGTGAACCCCGGTCAGGGCGTCAACAATACGTTCAAAAACTTCTACAACTTCATCTACGGAGCCCCGCCAGACTGCTCGGATGGGTGCCCGGGCGGATCGACAATTCCGGCAGCTCGCAGCTATGACGGCGTGGAATTTCGTTTGATGAAGGCGGTCAGCCACAACTGGATGGGCATGTTCTCGTACACCTACAGTAACTTCCGCGGCAACTATACCGGGCTTACGAGCACGGACGTTGCTGACGGTGGCGGTGGTCGTAACGCCCCCGACAACAGCCGGTCATTTGATGAGCCGCAATTCTCATGGAACGCCAATGGCGGATCCTCAAGCGGCCTCCTGCCCACCGATCGCCCGAGTGCTCTGAAAGGCTACGTTTACTATGATCTGCCGTGGCTCAGCAAGTTCACCACCGACTTCGGCATCTTCCAGGACGCCTACGAGGGAACCCCGCTAACCAGCTACATCGACGTGGGCTATGCCTTCCCGAGCGGCAATGGCATTCCGCCGAGTGGCGCTTTCCCAACCGACATCGTTCAACGCGGAAAGTGGATCGATGTGACTCAGGATCCGGGCACTGGCCAGATCACAGCGAGCGCTCCCTACACAAAGCGCACACCGTGGTTTACTCAGACCGACTTCAACGTTCGCCAGAATGTCAAGATCGGCGAATCGAAGGCGTTGGCATTTGACGCGACGTTCACGAATGTCCTGAACCAGCGGAATGTGGTCTCGGACAACCAGGAGATCGATTCGGGTTACACGTCGAACTATATAACGCCTAGTTCTGCAGGATGCGGAGCGTACAACCTCGCGAACTACAAGCTCGCGTCAAACTCATGCTTCCTGCCTGACGGACCCTCGTTCTATACGGCGGCTTTGTCGAAGTACAACTACGTCGCAGCGATGAACGCATCAGATCTCGGCACCACCGCCGGCGGGCCGATCACGGTCAGCAGCCAGTACGGGAAGCCGTATCTCTACCAGCAGAGCCGGAACATCCGCCTGGGACTGCACTTCACCTTCTAGACCTTCTAGTCAACCCAACTGTACCAAAGCAAAAGGACCCGCTTCGGCGGGTCCTTTTGCTTTGACGCGAAAATAAACGGACAGGTTTGGATTTGCGGTTTCCCACCGTTGAATCACAAACTCGTTTAGCTGGAAAAATACAGGTTCCTCCACTCGGCTTCGCTTCGGTCGGAATGACAAACGCGTTTAGCAGTTGTGGCCGGATTTGATGCTACTTCTTCGCGGCTTTCGCTGCCTTCTTGGCTACGGGCTTGGCTGCGAATTTGGGAGAAGCTGCATTTGCTGCTTTGGTGCTGGACGCAGCTTTGCGGGCCGTCTTCGGCTTGGGCGTGGAGCCGTTTTTCGCGGCGGTTTTTGCGGGCCGGGCGGCGGCTTTCACCGGTTCAGCTTTGCTTGCGGATTTTCGCCTCCGCGTTGAAGCCGCGTCGCCCGGGACTCCGGATTTGCCGCGGGCGGCGCGGGTTCTGGCGGCGAGCGCGGCTTTCAGCTCCTCATCGAACTCGGCGGGCGTGACCGGGCGCGCGGACTTGCGCAGCCGCTCGATGTCGTAGAAGGCGCGGCGCTCGGCGAGGAAGACGTGCACCACAAAGTCTACGTAGTCGAGGAGGATCCAATCGCCCTTGCGGCGGCCTTCGACGGAGGTGGGATAGACGCCGAACTCCTTCTTGAGGCGGTGCTCGATCTCGTCGGCGATGGCGATGGCCTGCCGGTCATTGGTGGCCGAGGTGATGAGGAAGAAGTCCGACAAGCCGGAGTCGATGGGGTCGAGCTCGAGAATGCGGGTGTCTTCGCCCTTTTTTTCTTCACAGACCTGAGCTGCGGTTTGAACCTGAACCTTGACGGGGATGCGGGTTTTTTCGTGGGCTGTTGGGGTTGTTGTAATCATTCGAAGGAAAAGCTCTCCAAGGCACATCGTACCAGTGGACAGTGGCCAGTGAACAGTGAACAGCGAAGGAGGAAGGAGCGGCGTCAGCGGTAGAGATTATGGAGGGCGATGTATTCGGCGACGGGGTGGGGCAGGAGTTGGTGGCCCGCGCGGACGTGGCCGCGGGCGGCGTGGACCTGCCGGCGAATCTCCGACGCGCTGATCTCGACATGAAGGCCGGGCAGGAGATAGAACGGGGCAACCACCCCGGCAGCGTTGCGCAGTTTGTAGGAGAGCACTTCGGTCCCGGCGCGCGGGCCTGCGTCAATGGATTCACCCTCGATCGAAAGGCCGTCAGGGAGGATGGCCGCCAGGTCACCGAGGCTCTGGCCGGGGCGCGAAGCAACGATCAGTGGAGCGACGAAGGGTATCTCCGCGCCGCGATGCCACCGGCGGAGTGCAAGGAGCGAGTCTGCGCCGATGAGGCAAAACAGCGTATCGCCGGGGGGCAGCGCAGCGCGCAACCGGAGCAGCGTGTCTATTGAGTAATTGGGGCTGTTGTCGGGCGCGCCGGGGGCGGGCGCATCGGCCAGCGAGAGTTCGAATGCGGGCTCGTCTGCGATGGCGAGGCGTGTCATGGCAACGCGATCAAGAAAGCCTGCTGTGGAGCCGTGCGGCTTGAGGGGCTGGGTGCCAACGGGAGCGATGAGAACCTGGTCGAGATGCAGAGCTTCGCGGGCGGCGCGGGCTACGGCAAGATGGCCGCGATGGGGGGGGTCGAAACTTCCGCCGAAGAAAGCAATACGACGGCCATCGACCGAATGATCGAGCATGGGTCAATGGTAATGCCTTAGCATCGAAGCTAGATGAGAGACGTGATTGGATGAGATACGCGATTGCAGTTCTGGCATTGGCAGGCGCGGTGGTTTCGGCGCTGGCTTTGCAGGTTCACTATTCAACGGGAACCGAGCCCTGCTCGATCAACGAGCGATGGGACTGCGGCGTGGTCAATCACAGCCCTTTTGCCGTGGTCGATCGTGTTCCGGTTGCAGCGCTTGGCATTGCGGGCTACATTGCTATCGCTTCGCTGGCCTTGGCGCGGCAGCGCCTGATTCTGCTTCTGGCCGCGTTCATCGGATTCGATTTTGCCCTGTGGCTGACCTCGATCGAACACTATGTGCTGCAAGTGTGGTGTCTCTACTGCGTGATTTCGCAGGGGATCATTGCGCTGATTCTGCTGCTGAGCCTGGGGTGGCTTGCGGCAGAGTATTTGCGGCTGCGGCGGACGGACCGGTTGAAGAGCTGAGTATTTGTTTTGATGGGCAGGGTTGGATTTGTGGTTTCCCACCCTTGAATCACAAAACAATTCAAGGATGGGGCACTCGTTTTTTGATATGCAAGGCTCACGGCCAGCCCACCTTCGGTTCTCTCCGCGCTGATAAACTTAAAAATAGGCATGTTGAAGGAACGATACGCGCGCTGGATGTATGAGTGGGAGACGCGGTTGACCACGCGCGACGAAAACCGCGTGGTAAGGCCGCTGGAGTGGGGCTTCGAGTGGGTCGAGCCGTTTCTCACATCGCATGGTTTCAGCGCAGCGGTTCCACGGCCCGAAGATGTGAGTGACGATGCGGCGGCCGAGCTGGCCATGGTGCGCATCAATCAATTGCTCATCCGGCACAGCGACGTCTTCTTCGGCTATGAGCGGCCCACGGATTTCCGGTTGGAAGAGCGGCATCCTGAGCTGTTCCCAACCAATGTACGGCCTGAAACGCTGGCCAAAGATGCGGCTATCAAGCAGCTTGCAGCCGACGGCAAGACGCCGACAGCGCAGTTTTTGCGCTTCACTTCGCCGGAGCGGACGCCCTATCCGGAAAACGACCTGGTGAATGCGCGATGGTATCCTGCGCCCGCGCACAAAGACCCTCTGCGCCCTAAGCAGGCCATCATCGTGATGCCGCAGTGGAACGCCGATGCGTTCAGTCACAACTCGCTGTGCACGATCTTCAATCGTATGGGCATTTCGGCGCTGCGGCTTTCCAAGCCCTATCACGACATTCGCCGGCCGGTTGAACTGGAGCGGTCGGACTATGCGGTGAGCGCGAATGTGGGGCGCACGATTTCTGCGTGCCGCCAGGCGGTGGTCGATATCCGCTGCTGCATTGACTGGCTTGAGGAGCGGGGCTACGAGCATTTCGGCGTGCTGGGGACCAGCCTCGGCTCGTGCTATGCGTTTCTCGCCAGCGCACACGACAAGCGCATTCGCGTGAACGCCTTCAATCACGCCTCGACGGCGTTTGGCGATGTGGTTTGGGCCGGGCAGAGCACCCGCCACGTGATGCAGGCGCTGGCCGATGCCGGGCTTACGCAGGACCGCATTCGCGCCTTGTGGGCCGCGATCAGTCCGGTCAGCTATTACCCCAAAATCGCGAGCGCTGAAGCCGGCGGAGCCGACAAGAAGGTGCTGCTGGTCTACGCGAATTACGACCTCACTTTTCCCAAGCAGTATTCCCTACAGGTGGTGGAGGCATTCAAACGCGTGGGCCTGAACTTTGAGCTGCGGGTGCTGCCCTGCGGCCATTACACAACCGGCGAAACGCCTTTTCAATATATCGATGGCTGGTACATGGGCTCATTTGTGCATCGGGCGTTCAAGGCCTTGCGGCAGGAGAAGACCGAAGCAACGAGCGACGCGCCAGTCCGCGAAGAAAAGGAAGAAGCAGTTTCGCCGTAGTGATCGCGTCCATTCGATAAGCAATGATTCGAAAATGCGAGAGCCGCCGGCAATCATCCCGGCGGCTCTCGCATTGTTCAGCGAAGCGCAAGTTTATTTAGGTGCGTTGGCGCCGTTGTGCTTCTCGCGGTAGATCTGGCCGCTGGCGCCATTTTGCTGCTTGTTGATGTTGCGGTGTTCCTGGGCAGTGAGTTTTCCGCCACTGGCAGCGCGGTCAGCGCGCACCTGCTGATTGATTCCCTGTTCGCGATTCTCGGTGCGGGCAGTTTCGCCGGCGGTCATCGAGCCGTTCTTGATTCCGTTGGCGATGCGGTCCTGCTGATTTTCGCGGCGCTGGCCGACTTCGTTGTTGCCGAAGTGCGCCTGGCTGGCGTTGTGCTTGTCGGTATAGATCGACTTGCCCAGGTTGTTTTGCTGGTGATTGACCTGTTGGCGTTCCTGCGTGGTGAGTTTGCCGCCGTTGGCGGTGCGGTCCGCGTGGACTTCGCGGTTCACGTTGGCTTCGTGGCCTTCAAGGTTCTTGGTTTCGCCGGCGGTAAGCTGTCCTGACTGCACGCCGTTGCCAATGCGCTGCTGCTGGTCCTGGCGGCGGTCGTTCACCGAACCTTCTTTAGGAGCGGACTGCGCCGCAGCCGGCTGAGAAGGCTCGCTCTGCTGAGCGAAGGCCGGGGCCGAGACGATTACGGTTGAAAGGGCTAACATCAAGAGTGTCCGGTTCATTGCTTTCCTCCAGGGCCTCTTGATTCCGGCCCATGTTGAACCCGAACATCAGCTTCGGAGAAAAGTCTCCCATGAGCCCATCTTTCTTCCCCGCACCACAAACCGGGGTAACTCGATTCCCCTCTACGATCTCTTGCGGTACAGGGTCTTTTGTAACTATTGCGCTGCGGAGACCATCTTACAAAAGTATGACTTCCCCTTTGCATTGCACGCTTCTGCGCGCGCGGAATGTGTTTCTCATCGCTGCGGCTACAGGCTTGCTCGCACTGCCGGCCGTTGGACAAAGCTCCGCGACTACACAGCGTGTGCCGGTGCTGGTGGAGCTGTTTACTTCAGAGGGATGCTCTGATTGTCCGCCTGCAGACACGCTGCTGGAGCGGCTGGATGCAACGCAGCCTGAACCCGGAGCCGACGCGATTGTGTTGAGTGAGCATGTCACGTATTGGAATCATGAAGGGTGGCGCGATCCCTTCTCATTTGATGAAATCGATCAACGGCAGACCGAGTATGTGCAACGCTTTGGGCTGCAATCAAACTACACGCCGCAGATGGTTGTGGATGGTGCAACGCAGTTTGTAGGCAGCAATGCGTCCGCGCTTGAGGCCGCCCTGGTCCGCGCGGCACAAACGCCGAAACAGCAACTTGCGATCGAGAATGCGCACTGGGACGGCGGCGCGGTGAGTTTTACGGTCCACGGTCCGGCCGGGTCAAATGCGGACCTGGTTGCGGCGCTGGCAGCCAATGCCACGCACTCCGAAGTGGCGCGCGGAGAAAACGCGGGACGCACGCTGCACCACGTCGCGGTGGTGCGGGTGATCAAGGACTTCGGCTCCAAAGCCGGCGACGGCCGCGCGCTCAAGCTCTCCGGCGGAGGCCTCGACCACGGCGCCGAATCAAAGGACCCGATGCGCCTGGTTGTGTTCCTTGCCGATCGCAAAAATGGGCATGTCGTTGCAGTCGCCGAGCAGACGCTGAGCCCCTAGGGGCATTTACTCATCGCGCAGCGTTGTTGCCGGATCGATAGATGCGATTCTCAGCACGGGGATCGATGTGGCGAGCAACGTGACCAGCGCGAGCGTCAGAACGGCAAAAAGGATGCTGGGCGCATCGTAGACGCCTACTCCAAAGAGCGCGCTGCGCAGAACCCTCAACGCTCCGGCGCAGAGAATCAAACCCAGGATGAATCCAAATGCGGACGCGCGGATTCCCGATCCCGCGATGTGAACCATCGCCTGGCGGATGCTCGAGCCGAGAGCGATGCGGATACCGATTTCGCGGGTTCGCTGGGCCACGAGGCTTGCCACGAGGGCAAAAATTCCGATCGCGCTCAACAACAGGGCGAGACCGGCCATCGCGCCGAGCAGCGCTACTTCGACTCTTTGGGCGGCAAGGGTTTCCGCGAGATGATCGTTCATGCTGTAGAAGCCGGAAAAGGGCAGGCCCGGATCGACGCTGGCTAGAGCCCGCTGCATGAGGCCGGTCAAGCCTTCGATTGGCCCGGCGGTGCGGACGATCCAACTCGGCTGAAACCAGACATGCACCACTGCAATGAGACGGGGGTCTACCTGCGCAGAGGGGATGTAGGTCATGGGCTCACTGCCCAGCGGATCGTTCACTTCCTCAGTGTGAGGCGGAAGCGTGACGTCTTCCACGACGCCGACAACGATCGTCCCTTCCTTGTCCAGGATTTGACCCACAGGATTCATCCCTCCGAAGTACTTGCGGACAAACGAGCGGTTCACGATCGCCACGGGTTGAGCGCTCCGTCTGTCGGAGTGAGTAAACGTTCGTCCGGCAAGCAAGGGAATCTGCAAGGTTTCAAAGTAGAAGGGGGTCACATAGAGCTCGCCCGTCATAACCTGCTGACCTGCCGGGGGGCCGCTGCGGAGTGTGATGCCATCATTCAGAGCGCGCTCGAAGGGCAACGACAAACCGGCAGCGGCACTCTGCACGCCGGGAATACGCTCCATGGCGGTCGTGCTTTTGTCGAGCAGCCGGTCGAATGCGATCGGGTCACGGTAGCGTGCATCGTCCAAAGACGCTTTGGCAGTCATCACACCTTGCGGGTTGAATCCGGGTGGAAGGGTCTGCAAATGAACCAGGGTGCGGATGAGCAGTCCGCTGGCGGCAAGCAGAACGACAGTGAGGGCCACTTCGCCGGCGATCAATGCCTGGCGCAGATGCAGGCGTTCTCCGCCGGCAATCGTACGGCTGGCCATGAACGAACGGAGATCGATTCGGCTCACTGCCAGCGCCGGAAGCATGCCAAAGAGGACGCTGGTGAGCACCGACACAACCAATGTGAACGCCAGCACGTGCGTGTCCAGCGGCACGCCGGCCACGGGAAGATAATCGACGGGCAGCAGCGAGAGAAGTCCGTGCAGCGCGAGAAAGCCCAAGCCAGCTCCGGCTATGCCTCCAGTGCACGCCAGGACGAGATTCTCGATCCAGAGCTGTTTCTGCACCTGCCAGCTTGAGGCGCCCAGAGCCAACCGCGTAGCGATTTCAGGGGTGCGGCGAGCCATGCGAACTACGGTCAGTCCGGCAAGGTTCGCGCAGGCAATGAGCAAAATGAAGCCGGCTGCCAGCATTAGCGTCAGCGCCTTGGGGCGCAGCTCGGCGGTTTCGCCTTTCTGAAGAGGAACCGTATAAAAGGAAACCGTGGTGCCGGGCGGATATTCCTTGGCGAAACGCAAAGCTCGATTGGCCCACACCCGATTCATCTCCGCATTCGCCTGCTGCCAGTTTGCGCCGTCGCGCAGCCGGACAATCACATCGAAGTTCGCACCGGATCCCTCGCCTTGTCGACTGGGTTGCAGAGCGGTGTAGATATCGGCGTTCAACGGTGTTTCCGCACCCGCGGGCAGTACGCCCACCACCGTATAGGATTCACCCTTCAAATGAATCGCTCGTCCGATCAGGTTCGGGTCGGCGTGAAAGGTGGCGCGCCACAAAGGGTATGAAAGTACTACGGTTCTGGGACCGTGAGGACGATCTTCAATCTCAGTGAAGCTGCGACCGATCGCCGGGTGAATTCCAAGAACATCGAAATAGTGAGCCGAAACACGACCGGCATGAACATACTGGACACTCTGGCCAGCCTGAAGGTTTACGCCGGATGAAATGCTGCTGGAGACCGCGGAGAGCAGCGAGGGAACGTTGTCACGCAGAAGTTCAAACTGTTCTCCGTCGATATCATGCTGGCCGTCAAATGCCTCGGAACCCTGCACGCGCATGAAGATGGTGCCGAGCCGGTCTGGCTCGGGATAAGGAAGACTGCTCAGCATCAGTGCGTTCACGATGGAAAAGATGGCCGTGTTCGCGCCGATGGAAAGCGCCAGCGTGACCACAGCGGTGAAGGTGAAGCCGGGCGCCCGGCGCAGTTGACGGAATGCGAATTGAAGGTTGCGGGCGAACTGTTCGAGAAACGGCACGCCGCGCTGGATGCGATACGACTCGCGGGTTTGGGTCATGCCGCCGAAGGCGCGGAGGGCTGCGGTGCGGGCTTGCTGTTGGGTCATGCCGCGTTGCAGATTTTCTGCGATGGCGAGGTCGATGTGGGCGCGCAACTCCTCATCGAGGTCGGCGTCGAGCTTGCGTCGACGAAAGAGAGCGGCGCAGCGGCTGAGAAGAATGCGGATGTCGTCCATCAACGGCTCCTATTCGGTTCGTAATGCGCGCATCGGGTCGGTGGAGGCTGCACGGCCGGCGGGCACGATTGCAGCGATTCCGGCGGCAAACAGCAACAGCAATACGCTGCCGCCCACTGCGAGCGGATCCATGACGGGCGTTTGATATAGCAGGCTGCGCACCCAGCGCAGCGCGATCAGCGCCAGGGTCAGTCCGATACCCGTCCCAAGAAGGACGGGCTTCGCAGCCTGGGATAGAACCAGCCCGATCAGAGCTCTCTTGCCTGAGCCCATCGCGATGCGGATGCCGAATTCCTGCTGGCGCAGCGAGACGGAGTAGGCGAGCACACCATAGACGCCGAGCAGAGCGAGCAGCAAAGCCGCGGCGCCGAAGCTGGAAAGCACAACGGCCTGGAGACGCTCGGTGGCGACCGAATCGCCGACCTGTTCATTCATCGACTTGAGTTCGGGAATTGCGACCTGAGGGTCGACGTTCCAGAGGACACGGCGAATCTCGGGGATGAGCGCGTCGGTGGGCTGGGCGCTGCGGACGAGAAAGAACATGCTCCAGGGCGTGAAATTCCAGTAAGGGATGTAAACCATGGGGGAAGTGTCCTTGAGGCCGTTGATGCGGGTATCGGCGACAACTCCGATGATGGTGACTCTGTGCTGGTCGTCGGGAACGATGTTGGAGATTTGCCGGCCGATGGGGTTTTCGCCGGGGAAGGCCTCGCGCGCAGTAAGCTGCGAGATGAGCGCGACGTAGGGATTGGCGCGGTCAGAGGCGGCGAGGTTGCGCCCGGCGACCAGCGGAACCTGCATGGTGGAAAGATAATCCTGGTTGATCCAACGGACATTAACCGCCGGCTGCTGCCCAACGGGCAGGGGATGATCTGGGCGGAAGATGTTGTCGACCCAGGTTTCGCCGGCGAGCGGCGCAGCACTGGTGACGGCCACCGATTGTACGGCGGGGAGCTGCTGGAGTGCGGTGACGGCCTTGTCGATAAAGGCGAGCTTCGTAGCTTTCACACCGGGCGCAGTGTCGCTGTATTGCGGCGCGTAGAGATCGACCTGCGCCAGCATGACATGGCTCGCATTGAAACCGCGGTCCTGATTGAGGAGGCGAGAGAAGCTGCGCAGAACCAATGAAGTGACGATGAGCAGGACGACGGTGCAGGCCACTTGACATGCAACCAAAAGGTTGCGCACGCTACGTCCCTCACGAGTGTTGGCGACGCGCGTGGAATTGGCCTGCAGCGCAGCCTGGGGCCGGACGCGGAGCGATCGCAACGCGGGCAGGATGCCGAAGGAGATGGCCGCAGTGATTGACAGTCCGGCGGCGAAGAGGAGGATGGGCAGGTTGACTTGCACCTGATTGAGGCGCGGGACGTTGGCGGGCACGAGCGCGAGGAGAAGGCGCACGCCGGCGAATGCCAGCGCTACTCCGGCCGCTCCGCCGAAGAGGGCGAGAAGAAGGCTCTCAGCGAGGCGGGCCATGACGAGCTGACCTTTGCTTGCGCCGAGGGCGGCGCGAACGGCGGTTTCACGTTCGGAGGAGACGGCGCGGGCGAGTTGGAGATTGGCAAGATTGACGCAGGCGATGAGGAGCACGCCGACAACGGCCGCAAGCATGAGCCAGAGTGCGCCACTGATGCCGGAGGTGACGTCGGCGGCGAGGGGCGTGAGGGAAATGCCGAGCTGCATGGGCAGATGCGCTGAGGCGGAGTAGGAGCTCTGGAGTGTTTCGAGGTGGGCGTGCGCCTGTGCGAGGGCTACGCCGGGCCTGAGTCGCGCGATGACTTTGAAATCGAAGTTGCCGAAATCGGTATTGAGATCGTAATCCGTGGGCGAGAAGGGTTCATAGATCAGCGTATCGGGCGGCGCGCTGAGGTTGGCCTGCGAGGCAAAGCCGGGCCCCACCGCGATTTGCGGGAAGCGCACGCCGGCAGGCAGGACGCCGATTACCGTGGCGGGATAGCCGCCCAGGCGCATCGACCGGCCGATGACCTTGGGGTCACCCTGAAAGAGAGTCTGCCAGCCCTCGTAGCTGACGATCACCACACCGGGGCGCGCCCTTGACCGCGTCGGCGGCGACAAAATCGCGGCCCAGGATGGGCTGGACGCCGAGAACGCGGAGGAGATTGGGCGATGCCCTGACGGCGCCGACGATGTGGGGGCGATCGCCGGTTGGGGAGACGCTTTCTCCGGGATTTTCAAAAATGGCCGCGTCTTCGAGGGTTTTCGCGCTGTTTACCAAGCGCAGGTAATGGCGGTAGTTGTCGGGTTCGACGACTGTTTGACCGTCAGGTAACTTCACGGCCTCGCGCATCACAAGGAGGCGGTCCGGATCGCGAAAAGCAAACGGCTTGAGAAGGACCGCATCGACGACGCTGAACACCGAGGTGACAGCGCCGATGCCGAGCGCAAGGGTAAGGATCGCGGTGAGTGCAAATCCGGGCGACTTTCGCAGTTGGCGAAACGCGAAGCGGAGATCGCGGGCGAATTGGACAGGCAGGGGAAATCCGCGCTGGTTACGGTACGTCTCGCGGGTCTGCGTGAAGCCCCCGAATGCACAGAGGGCTGCCGTACGGGCTTCTTGTGGATTCATGCCGTGTCGCAGATTTTCTGCGATGGCGAGGTCGATGTGCGTGCGCAGTTCTTCGTCGAGGTCTGCGTCGAGTTTGCGGCGGATCAGCAGATCGGAGCAGCGGCTGAGAAGAATGCGAAGCCAGTCCATTCAGGATCTCCTAATTGGAGGGGGCGAGAAAACGCGCCATGGTGTCGGCGATGCGTTCCCAGTTCTCGGTTTCCATTTCGATCTGCTTGCGGCCGATGCGGCTGAGGGAGTAGAACTTGGCGCGGCGATTGGTTTCAGAGATGCCCCACTCGGCTTTGATCCAACCGCGCTGCTGCAAGCGCAAGAGCGCGGGATAGATGGTGCCCTGGTTGAGGCTGAGGGCGTCGTCGCTTACCTGCTCGATGCGTCGCGCGATGCCGTACCCGTGTAGCGGGCCCATGGATTCAAGCGTCTTGAGGACCATGAGGTCGAGGGTGCCTTGCAGGACATCGGATTTGTTTTCGCCCATTTGCGCTCCCTGTTGGCGTTCTACACATACAATGGCACCGCATAGGCAGAATGTCAACAGGACGAATTGAGACCGGGGGACGCCTTCCTTGTTTTTCCTCAGGCGGGATGCGCGCATCGGCGGGGCGGATTTGCCTGTAAAATTGAACTATGACTGACCGCATATCGCTTTCCCTTGCCCAGGCCGACCCCGAAGTTGCTGCTGCCATTGACCATGAAACCGTGCGTCAGCATGAAGGGCTGGAGATGATTGCCAGCGAAAACTTTGTATCGGAAGCGGTGCTGGAAGCGGCCGGCTCAGTTTTCACCAATAAATATGCCGAGGGCTATCCGGGGCGTCGCTACTACGGCGGGATGCGAGTTCAGCGACGTGGTCGAGAACCTGGCCCGCGACCGGGCCAAACAGATCTTTGGCGCCGAGCATGCCAATGTGCAGCCGCACTCGGGCTCGCAGGCCAATGCGTCGGCGTATATGGCGGTGCTGCAGGCGGGCGACACGATTCTTGGTCTCGACCTGGCACACGGCGGCCACCTGACACACGGGCACAAACTGAGTTTCAGCGGCAAGCTCTACCGGCCAACGTTTTATCACGTGCGGCGCGACACTGAAGTGATCGACTACGACGAGCTTGAAGCGATCGCGGAGCGCGAGAAGCCCAAGGCGATTATCGGCGGGGCCAGCGCCTATCCGCGGCTGTGGGATTTTGCGCGGATGCGGGCGATTGCCGACAAGGTGGGCGCGGTGTACATCTTCGACATGGCGCACATTGCGGGGCTGGTGGCGGGCGGCGTGCATCCTTCGCCGGTGCCGTATGCGCACATCACCACGACCACCACGCACAAGACGCTGCGCGGGCCTCGCGCAGGCATGATTCTGTGCGGGCCGGCGCTGGCAGCGGCGGTGGACAAGGCAGTGTTTCCCGGCCAGCAGGGCGGACCGCTGGTACACATTGTGGCGGCGAAGGCAGTGGCTTTTGGCGAAGCGCTGCGGCCTGAGTTTCGCACCTATGCCGCGCAGATTGTGACCAACGCCAAGGCGCTGGCCGTGAGCCTGCAGGAGGCAGGATATCGTCTCGTCTCCGGTGGCACGGACAATCACTTGCTGCTGGTGGACGTATTCGAGAAAGGCATTCTGGGCTCAGAGGCGGAACTGGCGCTGGGCAAAGCCGGCATCACGGTCAATAAGAATGCGATTCCGTATGACACGAATCCGCCGCTGAAGCCTTCCGGCATTCGCATCGGCACGCCGGCGCTGACCACGCGCGGCATGAAAGAGCAGGAAATGCGGCAGATTGCGGTGTGGATCGCGAAGGCGCTGGAACAGCGCGGCGACGATGCGGCTCTCGAGCGCATTCGCGGCGAGGTGGCCGAAATGGCGAACCAGTTCCCGCTGTACGCGTGGCGGCGCACACCGGCTGCCATGGTGGTGTAGCTGGCTGGAGAAAAAGCTGAAACGTGGGAGCAGAGCCCAAGAACATCCCTCAGCGGCTAAAGCCGGACGCTTGCTCTTTTGCTTTTACGGCACGGCTGAAGCCGTGCCCCTTCAAAACCCGGAGTTTCACTTAGTTTCTTAGTAATAGGCGCGAGTCACGCTGCCGGGTTGAAGTTAGTTCCCGTAGTCCTCCGAGAAACATCTTCAAGACGAGAGTAGCGCCACTGATCCTGGAGTCAAGAATTCTTCAAAACACAACTTGCCTTTGTGCGCAGGGTTAGATGGAATGGGTGAGGATGACTTATCCGGATTGCAGCCAAGCTGCTAAGTGGCTGATCTGGATGGCGTCCGGGAGGTAAGTATGCGCATTGCGCAGATTTCTTTGACAGCACTGCTGGCTATTACTCTGCCGGCATTTGGCCAAAATAACCAGGAACACCAGTCCCATCCCCAGGCTCCCCCTTCGCATGGACCGGCGCCGGTTCGCGCTCCTCGTCCTGCTCCGCCGCAGCAAAATCAGATGCATCCGCCGGGCAAGCAGCCGGAGCAGCAGCAATCGGCTCCGCCGCAACAGCGCAACTTCAGCGACAAACCGGGCCACCCCAACGCTCCCCACGTCGATGGGAATAAGTGGGTAGGTCACGACACGGGCAAGAACGATGCCAGTTATCATTTGGACCACCCCTGGGAGCACGGCCAATTTACGGGCGGCTTTGGCCCTTCGCATAGGTGGCATCTGGCGGGCGGCGGTCCCGACCGCTTCTCGTTCAACAACTGGTATTGGAGCGTTGCGCCCGCGGACGTGGCTTATTGCGACGGATGGAACTGGGATTCAGACGACATCGTCATTTATGCCGACCCGGATCATATCGGCTGGTACCTGGCTTACGACGTGCGGCTCGGCACTTATGTGCACGTGATGTATCTGGGATAGACACCGATAGTTTTATTCTCGAAGGGGCAAGCCGACGCGCTTGCCCCTTTTGCCGTTTGTACCCTCAGACAAAATATACAGCGCTACCCAAGGGACGATAAGATAGCCAGTCGATCCTTGGCAGACAAGCCGCTGCATCGAAATTGGCATGGCTGCCCGAGCGATACCAACATAAAGAGGACCCGGCATGAAGCTCATCTCTTTCCGCCATTTTGCACGTTCTTTCGCCTCGCCCATTCGGATGATTGCGCTGGTTGTCGTGTTGGACGCAGTGGTTGCATGTGTTTCCTCACGGGCTGAATCCGGGCCGATTGTGCTTACCGGCGCAGACCGGCGGCCTGCCATGTCGCTGAACGGCGATTGGAACACGATTGTCGATCCTTACTTTGCGGGACTCTTCAGCTTTCATCACATCGAGAAGAAGAACGGCTGGTTTCTGAATCGAAAGGCGAAGCCGGATGATCCCTTTCCGACCGAGTACAACTTCGACACCGCGGCCAAGTTGAAGGTTCCGGGGGACTGGAATACGCAGCGCGAATCGCTCTTCTACTATGAAGGGCCGATGTGGTACGAGCGCGACTTTACTTATCAGCCGAAGGAACACACGCACATCTATTTGCATGTGGGCGCGGCCAATTATCGGAGTTGGTTCTGGGTCAACGGACAAAAGGTATGCGAGCACGAGGGCGGGTTTACGGCAATCAACTGCGATGTCACGGCGGCAGTGCACGCGGGCAGCAACTTTGTGGTGGCGGCGGTGGATAACACGCGCCTCGAAGACGGTGTTCCGGACCTCGAGACCGATTGGTGGAACTATGGCGGACTTACGCGCGAGGTTTCGCTGATTGAAGTGCCGGAGGCATTCATCGATCAATACGATCTGCATCTGAGCGCGGAGAAGGCTCAGTGATTGAGGGCTGGGTGCATGTGATGGATGGCCCGCCCGACACGAAAGTCGAGGTGGAGATTCCAGAGTTAGATGCAAAGGCATCGGCAACCACCGGCGATGACGGGCGCGCTGCGATTCACTTCGAGGTGAAGGAGTTGGAACGCTGGTCGCCTGAAGATGCCGAAGCTTTACAAGGTCGAGGTGCGGGCCGGCGGCGATTCGGGCAGCGATTCAATCGAGGAACTAATGGGCTTCCGCACCATTGAAACGCGCGGAACAGAGATTCTGCTGAATGGAAAACCAATCTTCCTGCGCGGCATTTCGATTCATGCGGAAGCGCCCTATCGCACCGGCCGCGCCTACTCCGACAAGGATGCGGAGACGCTGCTGGGATGGGCAAAGGAGCTCGGTTGTAACTACGTGCGGCTGGCGCATTATCCGCACGATGAAACGATGCTGCGCGCTGCTGACCGCATGGGCATTCTTGTGTGGTCGGAGAATCCGGTGTACTGGGCACTGGAGTTTGACAATCCCAAGGTGCTGGCCAAGGCCGAGCAGCAATTGGACGAGGAGATTAACACTTCGCGCAATCATGCTGCGATCATCCTCTGGTCGATGGCCAATGAGACGCCTAATAACGCAGGCACGCACGCAATTCATTGAAACGCTGGCAGGACGCGCGCGTGCGCTCGATCCAACGCGACTGATTACCGCGGCACTGCTGGTGCGCGCGCAGGGAAATACCAAGATTGTCGACGATCCGCTGGGCAAGGCACTGGATGTGATCGGCATCAATGAATACATCGGCTGGTACGAGGGACATCCGGATATCGGCCGATGTGACTCAGTGGCAGAATTGACTACCAGAAGCCGCTGATCGTGAGCGAATTCGGCGCCGGCTGCCAAGGCGGGATTGCACGGCAGCGAGAATCGAGCGCTGGACCGAGGAGTACCAGGCGAATGTTTATCGTCATCAACTGCCGATGCTCAACAAGATTGCGCAACTTAGAGGGATGAGTCCGTGGGTATTGATGGATTTCCGTTCGCCCAACCGGCCGCTTGCAGACATTCAGGATGAGTTCAACCGCAAGGGACTCATCTCAGAGAAGGGCCAGAAGAAGTTGGCCTTCTATGTACTACAAAAGGCTTACAAGAACGGAACCATCGGCAAAGCTGAATGATGAATTCGCATGAGCGCGCGCGTAAGTTGGATAAGTCAGGGCCCAAAAGTATGCAGGAACAGTAAATTGGTTTATTCTCTGGTTATGGTTATTGAATCAATACTTGCTCAAATCGATGCGGAGATTGCAAGGCTGACACAGGTTCGCTCTCTGCTCGCCGACTCCGGCAAAGTTGCTACCAAAGTGACAGAGCGGAAAATCAAAAAGTCGCCGGCAAAGACGCGCAAAAGGCGCGTACTGAGCGCAGAAGCACGCAAGCGTATCGCCGATGCGCAGCGCAAGCGGTGGGCTGCGCAAAAAGCCAAATCCAAAGCGTAGGTTAAGGCGCGATGTGCGTCGAGCGATCCCGTAGGAAATTGAATTGTGGGAAGAAGAACGAGCCGGCGAGCGTTTCCGCGGAGCGCGACCGGCAAAGCGGGTGGTGTGCACGTTGAGCACTTCACGACTGCGGGAATCGTGTGACGAGCCTGCCTTGGATGCATAAGTGGAAGCGATAAGAGAAGAGACCGGTTGCAGAAGTAAGTGCATCCGGCCATCGACTGTTGAAGTACAAAACACGTCCCCGGCGAATTGATTTCTGATGCGGATCGATGATGCGTCTCACGCGGTAAGGGCCTTCATCGATCGAAAGCGCATTGAGTGCGCTTACCAGGTTTCAACGGCGAGCACATTGGGCGGCCCGGAGTGGCCCTGGATCACCTGTGTCTCGATCACCGCTTCCATGTTTTTGCGGTCCCAGTCCGGCGGGGCCTTGGCGAGAAGTGAGTCGAGATAGACGGGGTTGTAGAGAATTTCACCGGCGGCCTCCGTGCCTTCTTCTGAGATGCCGGCCGCGATGATCACCGGCTCCCCGGTGGTGCTGTCGTGGATGCGCGCCACGATGGCGTAGTCCCGGGAGAGCTTCTCATAGGGTGTGTCCCATGCGGTGGCCCAAGTCGTCGCCTTCTGGCTCTTGCGGTCGACCAGCAAAGCCACGCCGTCCTTTGACTCGAAGCCGAAGCGCAGTTTTTGTGTCACCCGCAGGGTCCAGATGTTATCGAAAGCGCCGATCAGCACAATCGGTCCCTCGCGGAGTTGCTCAAAGGTGGCCTCGGAGGCGGGAACGACGCGAAAAGTCTTGTGCCGGGCCTCAAGTGCCGCGGCGGTGCGCGTCAGCGTGATGACGTCGGCCAGCGCCAGATTTCCGGAGTACTGCAGGCGGAAGTAGAGCGGCTCAGGTTTTGACTTCGGGACTTGCACGTCGAGGGAATTGATGGATCCGACTTCGATGTTCTTGGCCGGCTCGCCCAGGCAGAAGGTAGCCGGGTTGTCGCTTGAGTCACGGGCTGCCAGAAGCGATCGAAGTTCGACGGGGGTTTGACGGGCTCCGTGCGCGGGTAGCGCAACCCGATACCGAGGCCCACCGCGCCGGAAAGCACGACCAGAACGGCGGCCACGAGCCAGCCCGCGAGGAATTGGTGGGGAGCGGCTTCGGCCGGCGTTGGCTGCAGCGCAGGCAGCGCGACTTCAGGCAAAAGCGTGATCGGCAGGGTCGCTTCCGGGTTCGGGTGGATGAAACTAGGGCACATACGAGCCGATCGGCAGCTCAATGACGAATTCGCCGTCGTGGGCGGAGTCGTAGTAATACTGCGAAAGGCGTTTGCGGACCTCGCCCGCGGTGATGCGCACCACAGGGTCGGCGTTTGCGTCATAGCTGGGAGATCGGCCGAATACCTCGATTCCGATGCTGCGTTCTTTCAGCTCGACGACGATTGCCCATAAGCGTCTGTTCGACAACGTAGGCCAGCAGCACTGGATAGCGCTTGCTGTTGGAAAAGAGAGGGTGCACCAGCAGACGTTCCAGTTGCTCGCGGATCGCCGCGGAATCGGCAGCGGAAACCGCTTGTTCCATCTCCTGCACGGATTTCGGCGCCAGCGCCATCTCGAAATTCCTCGACTCCTCAGGCACCGAGGGCATATTGTGGGCCGGGCGCGCCGACGAGACCCCTGAAAGCGGCAGAGCGGTCACACACTGGGGCAGGACCGGTGAGTGTGGATGATGCCTGTTCGTCGCGGTGGACATCAGCGCAGGCGCAGGCTACTCCTGTTCCGCATGGCGTATCATACGTCTCGACAATCCAGTTGTCCACAATGCACTAAGCCCCTTTAAATAATGTTCCGCATATGGTCGGGCGGAATTGGTACCCGATGGAACCTATTGAATCTGGAAGGAGCAACCTATATTGGGGTCCGGTCCAGAAAATGTGCCCAGAGCGGACGAATGCAAACGGAGCGATCCGTGTGCAGACGCTCCAACTGGACAGCCCATTTTCTTGTGATTGCGGCTCCTCGCCCCTTCGGTTGAGCAGACCTGGAGTACATCCGGGCAAGCGTAACCGGGGGGCGCTTTTTTGACCGATACGAACCCGGTTGATGTGCATCTCTCCACTCTCAGATCACAACGGTCCCGCAAAACGCACTGGATTGGCCGCCGGACTCCTTTGCCGGGCAGTAGATGCTGCAAGAGGTCGCAGTGTGAGCGGGGAGGCACGGGTGTTCCGATTACCAGCAGCGCCGGCTTAGAAGTTGCTGGTGAAGAGTGCCGTAATCGTGGCGAATACGCCAACGACGGCGGTGGCCACGCTTGACATGCCGGCGACGGTGCCAAGAGCGATCACGGAAAAAGCCATCGAGTACTCGACCAGGTCCTGGCCCTTTTCGCTTGCCATGAGGTCCCGGATCTTCGACCAAGTCGCAATCATGCGGTTGTTCATATCGAGCCTCCTTGGATTAGCCCGCCCGTGAGGTGAAACACCTGCTTGTCATGAAATATCAACCGCAGTTCCGCTCTGCGTGAACGCACAGGAATAAGGGAAAGATATTGAGATCAAGAGCAGCGGAAGATGCAATCATTCATGAACCTGCGCGCAGAGGCAAAGAGAATCGCGCGCGCCACTCATCTCCGTGGTAATGAAGCTGAAGTTACGCCGCAATTCCACAGGTTACTGATGGGGGATAAGCATTCTTATTTCTTGCCGGTGAAAACGGCATTTCAGCGAGCGGATTAACTCGAGCGCAGCGCGACCATGGGGCTGATGCGCGAGGCGCGGCGGGCGGGAATATAGCCGGAGACGACGGCGACCAGGAGCAACGCCAATGCCATCCCTATATAGGTTGCGGTGTCTGATGGCGAGGTATCAAAGAGAAGCGAGGCGATAAGGCGCGCCACCGCGAAGGAGGCGACCGTTCCGAGCAAGACCCCAGCCGCAGCAAGGCGCAGCGTTCCACCGATCACGTCCGCCTGCACGCGGCCCATGGTGGAGCCGAGGGCCATGCGGATGCCGATCTCCTGGGTGCGTTGCGTGACCGAGTAGGAGATGACGCCGTAGATGCCGAGGGCGGCGAGCAATAGGCCGAGCGTGGCAAAGGCGGCAACCAGCAGCATGAAGAAGCGGCGCGGCGAGTTGGCATGATCTACGAGCATCTGAATGGGCCGAAACTCCGCGGCAGGCTGTTTGGGGTTCAGATCGCGCAGGGTGCGAAGCACGCTTGTGGCCAGCACGGCGGGCGGCAGCGTGGTGCGCATCACGAGTTCCGCGCCGGTTGGGCCGGCCTGCGTCACGGGATAGTAGATCTGCCAGCCGGCTTCTCCTTCCGCACTCTCCTCGTGCACATCGTCGGTAATGCCAATGATGTGCAGATCCTGGCCGCCACTGGTGATCTCGCGTCCGATCGCATCGCCCTTCGGCCATTGGGCGAAGTCGGCAAGGTAATGAGCGAAGGCCTGGTTGATGATTACGACGTTTTCGCTTTTGAGGCCGTCGTTCCAGGTAAAGTCGCGCCCGCGCAGCCCGGTGCCCATGGCGCGGAGATATCCGGGGGTGATTACGTAGACCAGCGGACTGGGCGGCGCTTTGTCGGGGGGCCTGACGCCTTTGGGCAACGGCGTTCCCCAGGCGCGATTCTGGCCGAGCGGCAGGTAGTCAGAGATTCCGACTGCTTCGACGCCGGGGATCGCACCCGCGCGGGCGAGAACCTGCTGAAAGATCGCGGTGCGTTTCTGAACAGAGGCGTCGTTGGTGGGAGCCGAGTCGTTGTAGTCGACCTTGACGGCGGCCGCGTGCTCGGGCTGGAAGCCGAGGTCGACGTCGAGCACCTTGAGAAAGCTGCGCAGCAGCAGGCCCGCGCCCACAAGCAGCACGCAGGCCAGGGCAACTTCAGTGACGACGAGGACGGAACGCAGGCGTTCGTGTTTGCGGCCCTGACCGGCGCCCGAGCCGGAGTCCTTGAGCGACTCCTGCAGATTGCCGCCGGCCATGCGCAGTCCCGGAACGAGGCCGAAGAGGACAGCCGCGGAGACGGCGATCAGAACCGTCCAGCCGAGAGCGGCGCCGTCAATGTGCAGCGTGCTGAGCAGCGGCAGGGCGATCGCGCCCTGATGCGCGAGCCAGGTGACGAGGATGAAGGCCAGATCCAAGACCGAGCAATGCGCCTGCGCCGGAGAGCACCAGGCTCTCGGTGAGCAACTGGCGCACGATGCGGCCGCGGCTCGCGCCCAGTGCGCCGCGCATGGCGAACTCCTTGGTGCGCGCGGCGGCACGGGCCAGCAGCAGGTTGGAGAGGTTGACGCAGGCAATCAGCAGAATCACGCCGACGGCAGACCACAACACGACCAGCGAGCGGCGCAGGCGTCCGCTGACGTAGTCCTTCAGCGGCACGGGAACCACGTCGCCTTTGTAGCTGCCGCAGGATCGCGGTTGCTTGTTATTCCAGCACATGTACTGCGACGCATTCGTCTGCATCTTGCCGTGCCTGCGCGAGGCGTGACGCCGGGCTTGAGCCGGCCAATAAAGGTGATGATGTTTCCCCAGTCGCGCGGCGGGCCGTAAAGATTGAGCGGCGTGATGAGCATCGACTTTCGCGCCCGGCGAAAACACGGCGCCGAAGTCAAAGGTCGCTGGGCAGCACGCCGATGACGGTGGTTTGCTGGCCATTCATGTCGAATGCCTTGCCCACGATGTCCGGATCGGCGTTGAACTGGCGGCGCCACCAGGCGTCGGTCAGCAGAACGACCGGAGGCGCTCCGTTGCGCGCGTCTTCCTGCGTGAAGAGCCGGCCCATGGCGGGCTGCACGCCGAGCACCTGAAAGAAATTCGAGATCACATCGATGCTGGTGGCGGGAATGGGCGCGCCGCCCAGGCTCGAGGCTGAGATTGCCGGGACTGGAGAAGGCGAAGTAGCCGGTCACATCCTGATACGAGCGGCTCTGCACGCGGAACTCATCGTAGGCATCGGTCGAATACGTGGCGCAGGACAGGCCGCACTTGGTTGGCGGCGGCGCGATCCACACCAGCTGCTGGGCGTTGGCGAAGGGCAGCGGGCGCAGCAGGAGCGTGTTCACCACGCTGAAGACGGCAATGTTGGCGCCGATGCCGAGAGCGAGAATCAGAATGGCGACGATGGTAAAGCCAGGATCGCGGCCCAGCGTGCGGAGGGTGTACTTCAGGTCCTGCAGCAGAATGTCGAGTGTCATGAGTCCTCGCGCTTCGCGATGTTTCTCTCTTGCCTGTTCGATACCGCCGATGCTGACCAGCGCCAGGCGGCGGGCTTCTTCGGGCGGCAATCCGCGCTCAAGATTTTCTTCGATGGCGAAGTCAAGATGCGCGGCTAGCTCGGCTTCGAGGTCGGCGTCGAGGGCCTGCTTGTGAAAGAAGGCGCGCAGACGGCCAAGGAGACGCTTGAGCCGCTCATGCAGGTTCTCCGCTTTCATCGAGGGCTGCCTCCTCGTTCGAGGTCTTGCTCATGGAAAGCACGCGATCCATCACGCCGGTGAGCCGCTCCCAGTAGCGCGCATCTTCAGCCAGTTGCCGGCGGCCGGCCTTGGTGATCGAGTAAAAACTTGCCTTGCGGTTGTTGCCGGAGACGCCCCAGCTGGAGGCGATCCAGCCGCGCTGCTCAAGCCGCACGAGCGACGCGTAGATCGTGCCCTGGTTGAGCAGCACTTCGTTGCCGCTGACCTGCTCGATGCGTCGCGCAATGCCGTAGCCGTGGAGGTGACCCATGGCGGCGAGTGTTTTGAGCACCATCAGATCCAGCGTTCCCTGCAAGAGGTCGAGTTTTGACATGGGGTGTTTTTCCCTCCTGTGGGAGCGCCACACAAGAATGCCACAATGACATGTGGCCGCGCCACAGGAAAGATTTTTTCTTGAGGAATGAGCAAACTCGCAGACCGGATGCGCGCATCTGGAATCGCATGAATGTTTCGGCTCCGAGAGGAGAACCGGCCGGTTTACAACATGGTTTCCCCAAGGGGAAATGCTCAAAAATGTGGATTGCGTCCACAGGTCCGCGGCTGGTAGAAGGATTGGTGGCGTTGGTTATCGTGAGCAGAGCGCGGCTAGGCAACGCCTGAGTTACCCTCTTGCCAGATAAGATGTCACACACTCCGCCAGTAGTTGATCGACTTTGGCCTTGTGCCTTCTGACCAGCGAAATCGTCAATCGATCAAAAGACGGGCCTTGGCTCATTCTCTTCGCAAAACATTGTCAGAGGATTTGAAGCCCTATGTGTATGTCCCCGGCCTTTATGCCGCACGCGGTCTGCTGGCGGCAGGATCAACGTCTGATTTGGACGATGGTGATCACCAACGCAATCACATTCGTCAGTTTTTTCAGCATTTGCGTCACTCTTTTCTACCTGGCCCGCAAGACAAGCCGGTCGATTGCGCGCGCCTGGAGGTTCTTTCTGGTGGGGTTTGCGCTCTTCATCGTGGCGTGCGGATCGACGCACCTGATGGATGTGGTGACGACCTGGGACCCCGTGTTCTGGATCGATGCGTGGACCAACATCATCACTGCGGCGCTCTCCGGGTACGTCTCGGTGCAGTTCATTTGGCGCGCCCCGGCGCTGGGATTCGGCATCAACGATTATGCCGACAGGCTCTCCAACGCCGTGACCGAAAAGGCGCAGATCGAGGACAGTCTGCTCGCGGCCAGAAAGCTGGAAGAGTGGAACCGGATGTCCACGGTGGTCACGCACGAAATCAACAATCCCCTGGGCGCTGTGCAGAATCTTCTTTTTCTGATTCAAGGGTCTCCCAACATCGCCCCGGAAACTGCGGCGATGGCCGAGCAGGCCTCGGAAGAGGTGCGGCGGATCGGCACTATTACGCGCTCGACGTTAGGCTTCTTTCGCCAAGATCAAAAGCCGGAAGATGTGGACCTGCGCACTTCTGCGGAGTCAGTGCGCTTCCTGCTGCACCCGCTGCTGCGCCAGCGAGGCCTGGAACTGGAAATTGAGAGCACCGGCAACCGCACGGTGAATGCGTATTCAATGGAGACCAGACAGGTTCTGCTCAACCTGGTGCGGAACGCATGCGAGGCCACGCCACAGAGAGGCGGCCGGGTACGGATCACGATCAATGGCGGAGCCGACGACGTGCAGGTGATTGTGGAGGACGATGGTGTGGGAATCGACGCTGCCGGTCTCGGGAACCTGTTCCAGTTTGGCGTAAGCACCAAGGGCGAGCGCGGCAATGGCATCGGACTCTGGACGGTGAAGCGCCTGGTAAGCCGGCATGGCGGCTCGATCGAAGTGGAGTCGATGCCCGGCAAGGGGAGCCGGTTCACGGTCCGCTGGCCAAGGAAGTTCCCTGCCGAAAGGGTCAGTTCCGCAGATGTGATCGCAATGGCCGGCGCTCGCTGACCTGCTGCAGCAGAAAGAGACCAGGCAGTGTCTGGTGAATCAAAGGGAAGAATTCGAAAGCACCCCGCGAGGCTAAAGAGGTTGCGGAAAAATTCGCTGCGAAGAAGACCTTTCCCAATGGCTAAAGCCACACTCATTTTGGAGCGTTTGCGGCACGACTAAAGTCGTGCCCTTTCACGAAACGCGGGGTTTTCAGCAACCTGTAAGCGCGTTCGTTTTCAGCCATTCTTCGGCGCGACTGAAGTCGTGGCTTGACACAAAGCTGATCATGGCGCCATTCGTCAGACACTGCCTATTGCCGCGCAAGGCGGCAATATAATGCGAACTTTTCGCGGACTACCTCCGTATTGCATTCCAACAGGCTCTTTCCCCTGGCGCTGCCTGCCCGCCTGCACGACCAATCCACTCGTAAGGAGACTGCGATCATGGCGCTGGTCAATGAGCAATTCAAGCAAGTAGCCAGACGACTCGGCCGAGCGCCGCTGTTTACCGCGATCACCTTGATTACACTGGCGATCGGTATCGGCGCCAACACGGTGGTTTTCAGCGTGGTCGAAGGCGTGCTGTTGAAGCCCCTCGACTATCCGCACCCTGAGCAGCTTATCGGCGTGTGGCACAAGGCGCCCGGCCTTGGCCTTGAGAACCTGAACATGGCGCCCTTTCTCTACTTCATCGATCGTGAGCAAAACATCACCCTGCAGGACATCGGGCTGTACAACGGCGACTCGCTCAGCGTCACGGGCTCTGGCCAGCCGGAGCATGTGCGCGGCCTCGATGTTACCGACGGCACACTTCCGCTTCTTGGCGTCCAACCGATGCTCGGCCGCCTCTTCAATCGCCGGGATGACTCGCCCAATGTGCCGAAGACTGTCCTGATCTCCTATGGATATTGGCAGAAACGATTCGGGGGCGACCGCTCCGTGATCGGCCGGTCGATCACCGCGGATGGAACGGCGCGCGAGATTATCGGTGTGTTGCCGCGCGATTTTCATTTTCTCGACTGGCAGGATTCGGATCTGATCGTTCCCATGCAACTCGATCGCAGCAAGACCAAGCTGGGCAACTTCAGCTATCGCGCTATAGCGCGGTTGAAGCCGGGCACGACGATCGAGCGGGCCGGTGCCGATATGGCTCGCTTGTATCGCATTGCAATTCGGAGTTTTCCTGCGCCCGACGGATTCAGTCCCGCCATTCTCGAGAAAGCCAAGATCGATCCGAATCTCCGTTTCCTCAAGCAGGATGTGATCGGCAACGTGGGAAGCGTGTTGTGGGTCCTGATGGGCTCCATCGCCATTGTGCTGCTGGTGGCGTGCGCCAACGTGGCAAACCTGCTGCTGGTTCGGCGTTGAAGGCAGGCGACAGGAACTTGCCATTCGCACCGCACTGGGCGCCGGCCGGGCCCGCATCACGGCGGGCATCCTCCTTGAAAGCCTGGTGCTCGGATTCACGGGAAGCCTGATTGGGCTGGCGCTTGCGTTCGGCGCATTGCGTGTTCTGGTCGCCATGGCGCCCACAGGACTGCCCCGCCTGCACGATATCGGCATCAACGTTCCGGTGCTGCTGTTTACTCTCGGGCTTGCGCTCTTTGTCAGCCTCGTGATTGGGTTGATTCCAGTCATCAAGTTTGGCGGGGTGACGTTGAACACGGGTCTGCGCGAAGGCGGACGTGGTCTCAGCCAAGGCCGCGAGCGACACCGCGCTCGCAAGGCGCTGGTGGTGGTGCAGGTGGCTCTCGCGCTGCTGTTGCTGATCTGTTCCGGACTGATGATCCGCACCTTCCGCGCCATGATGCAGGTGACGCCGGGTTTTACTGACCCCGGTTCACTGCAGACCTTCCGCCTCTTCATCCCCGAGTCGCAGATACCCGATACCGCGAGCGATCGGGTGGTTCACACCGACCAGGACATTGCGGACAAGATCGCGTCGATTCCGGGCGTCTCGTCCGTCGCCATTACGACGTCTGTTCCGCTGGACAACAATAGTTCAACGGACCCGGTGTTTGCCCAGGACCGCACCTATCAGGAAGGGGAACTTCCACCCCTGCGACGGTTCAAGTTCGTTGCACCTGGATTCTTCAAGACCATGGGAACCCCGCTTGTGGCGGGCCGCGATTTGACGTGGTCCGACGTGTACGCAAAGCGGCCCGTCGCCATCATCTCAGAGAATATGGCCACGGAATACTGGCGCAGCCCTGACAACGCGCTGGGCAAACACATTCGCGTGGGCAACACCGACGACTGGCGTGAAGTGATTGGCGTGGCCGGCAATGTACACGACGATGGCGTGGACAAGCCCGCGCCAACGTCGGTGTATTGGCCGATGATGATGAACAATTTCGAAGGTCAAAAGGAGAGGATGCAACGGGGCGTGGCATTTGTGATCCGCTCGCCGCGGGCGGGCTCGGCAGCCTTTATGACAGAAGTGCAAAGGACCGTGTGGTCGTTAGATGGCGACCTGCCGCTGGCGCAGCCGATGACGGTGGGCGAGTTGTATACCAAGTCCATGGCTCGGACTTCATTCACCCTGGTCATGCTGTGCGTTGCAGGCGGCATGGCATTGCTGCTCGGGATTGTCGGCATCTACGGAGTGATCTCGTATGCAGTGTCGCAGCGGACTCGAGAGATCGGCATTCGCATGGCGCTAGGCGCACAGCGCGAGGAACTGACCGGCATGTTTGTGCGCCAGGGATTGATGCTGACCGCCATCGGTATCGCGTTCGGCGTGGGCGCGGCGTTTGCCACCATGCGGCTGATGGCCTCGCTGCTGTTCAACGTGAGCAGCACCGACCCGTGGACATATGGCTTTGCCACGGCATCGGTGATTGCGATTTCGTGGATCGCCTGCTATCTGCCGTCACGGCGAGCAGCTGCGGTCAATCCCGTAAACGCATTGCGCGCGGAGTAGGCGGTCGCGCTCTTCGTCATCCGGAGATGGCTTTAGCTGCTTCGGCCTCGGTGAGCCAACCGCGGCGCAGCTTCTCCTGCGGGATGCTGGACATGTACGGCTTGATGTCGAGAATGGGCGTGCCGTCGAGCATGTCGACGCCGCGCACGTGCAGTAAGCCATTGTCGCGACTGAGAAGCTCGACCACGGTGAGACCGATGGGATTGGGGCGTCGCGGAGAGCGTGTGGCGAAGACGCCGTGCGGGCGGCCATCGGCGGGCGTCTTGCCCACCAGCTCAAAGTCAGTGGAGCGATCGAATACCCAAACCACAAAAAGATGCGAGAAGCCTTCGATATCTTTCAGTCCGGCCGCGAATTCAGGCAGGATTTCCAGGGTGCCTTCCGCCTCGTGCTTGACGCCGAGGCCTTTGGGAATGGCTTTGCTGTCGGTGTAGGGGCTGCGCACGTAGCCAATGGGGAGCGGAGTGAACATCGGAACCGAACCTCCATTCCTATGGTATGCCCGCGGTGCCGGGGGCTCCGATGATTGGAATTCAGAAAGACGTCGCAACCAGGTTTGTGGTTTCCCACCCTTCCCGCGGTGAGACTGCGGAAAGGATGGGGCACCCGTGCTTTGTGTCCGGATCGAGCGCAGGTATTTTCGATGCCAACTTTAGAGACAGGTCACTAACTGATCCCCGCCATCACCAGCATGCGCGGCTCGGTCATTTCTTCGATGGCGGAGCGTAGGCCTTCGCGGCCCAGGCCGGAGTCTTTGACGCCGCCATAGGGCATGGGATCGAGACGCCAACTGGGTGTGTCGCCCACAATCAAAGCGCCGACCTCGAGCTCGCGATACGCGGTAAGAATGCGGCCCGCATCGCGCGTTAGCAAACCGGCTTGCAACCCATATTTCGAATGATTCACGTCGGCCAGCGCCTGTTCGAAGTCCTCGTAGGGCTCCACGGTGACGATGGGCCCAAACACTTCTTCGTCGCGAATCTTCATGCCGGGCTTGGTCGCGGTGAGAATGGCCGGGGTGACAAAGGAGCCCTTCCGCTCGCCGCCCGCAACGAGTTTAGCCCCGCCTTCCATCGCATCCTTGATCCAGGCTTCGACCCGTTCTGCCTCGCTGAGCCGGATGAGCGGTCCCACGTCGGTGGTCTCTGCAGAGGGGTCGCCCTGCACCAGCCGGGCAGCACACTCGACCAGCTTCCACAAGAAACTCTGGAAGACGCGGCGCTCGACAAAGATGCGCTGCACGCTGATGCATGACTGGCCGGCGTAACCGAAGGCGCCTTCGGCAGAGCGGAGGGCGGCCTCGTCGAGATCGGGCCAATCGCCGTGGATGATCAGCGCAGCATTGCCGCCAAGTTCAAGCAGCACCCGCTTGCGGCCGGAGTTCTGTTTGAGTTCCCAGCCCACCTTGGCTGATCCGGTAAAGCTGACGAGCTTGATGCGATCCTCTTTTTCGGCCAACCAGGCGGTATCGGCATTCGACAGCGGCAGCACGGAAAGAGCTTCTTCGGGCCAACCGGCTTTGAGGATGACTTCGCCAAGCGCCAGCGCAGTGAAAGGCGTTTGCGGCGCAGGCTTGATGATGAGCGGGCACCCCGCGGCGATTGCCGGCGCGGCCTTGTGCGCGACCAGGTTCAGGGGAAAGTTGAACGGCGTAATGGCCAATACAGGTCCTACAGGAAAGCGTTGTACCAACCCCCAGCGGTTTTCGTTCCCCTGCGTCAGGTCGAGAGGAATGCTCTCGCCGCCCATGCGTGCGACTTCTTCCGCGGCGGTCTTGAAGGTGAGCACGGCGCGATCGACTTCAGTGCGCGCCAGGCGCAGAGGCTTGCCGGCCTCGGCCACAATCAGTTGGGCAAAGCGCTCCTTTTGCTCGATGAGGGCGGCGGCAACGTCTTCGAGGATTTCGCGGCGCTTCCAGCGGGGCAGGGCGCGGGTGCGGCGCAGGCTGGCGACGGCGTGGTTCACGGCTTGGCGCGCATCGGCACGGGTGGCCACAGTTACCCGTCCCACAAGGCCCTGGTCCCACGGCGAGCGGACTTCAAGCGCTTCGCCTTCGTTCCACTCCTTGCCGCACAGCAGAAATCCCGTTTGCGTCCCGGGGCGCATTTTCATGAAGTGATTGCTCCTGTTCTTCCTCTGACCTCGATGTTACAAGGCCGGGGAGAAAACGCGGAGGCACAATGGGCTCCGAAGAGGCAACCTGCGAGGCCAATTCGGCCCGGCTATCGAGTCAGTGACCTTCGTGCTCTCACGTTCGGAATTCTCGTTGTGCCGGTTCAAAATGCGCACGTATTCTGAGAGAATTCATCTGTCCAGAATTGCTGATAACCGGGGGAATCTTGTGGCCAGCCCTGAACTGCCGCTCGGGCAGTCTGAAATCGACTTGAGCCTCGACACGAATCGCGACGATTTGCGCGCAGTCGCCAAACAGCGTATTTGCCAGTTGACTCTATACGACTACTTATTTATTGCCGTACCCCTCCTGTTTGTCGTTCCCCTCTTTCACCTCGCCCGGCTACCGCTGCGGATCGATATCAAAAGCATGGCAGTCGCGTATTGGGGAGGGACCTTAGTTGGCGCCTCCTTTTTCGCGATTATGTACGCCATCATCGTGCTCCCGTTCGAACTGACTGTGATTCCCTTCCTGAGGCGCGTGCAAAAGCAGAAGGGCCGCATTGTTATAACCCTGGTGCTTGTGTCCATGATGATCTTCCTGATGGGCTGGATGTTGGGCATCATGGTCACGATCAGTGTTCTGGGCGTCTCCGAAATGCTGGAACGAAGGGCGGAGGGATTCAATCTAGCGTTGGCGGACGTTTTTTTTCCCGCGCTCTACCTGTTCTGCGGGCTTATCGTGGTTTCTTTGTTCAATCACGCGCTCGCGGGCATCCGCTACGCCGCAACCAATGATGAGCTCTTTTCCCACCTGGATCAGGTTGTGTTCCATGCCAACGTCGCGAATATTTCGCATTGGGGCACGAGCCACCTTCCGCTCTGGTTCTTCCGGTTCCTTGAAGTTATCTACTACGGAATGTTCGCCCAAATCACCGCGACCTTGATTTTCGTTGTGCTGCGTGGCAATCAGCGCTACGGAGTCAAGTACGTGCGCACCCTGCTCGTTTGCTATGCAATCGCGGTGACGGTCTTCGTCATATGCCCCGTAAAGGGACCGTATTCCATCGGCATGCTTCACCTGATGACCTATCCCCGCTCGCTTCCAACCTTCTGGGCGGAGGAAGGGTTCCTTGAGAGAGTGCGTGCGCTCTACGCTCACAATTTGACGCCAGATATGGTTGCCGTCAGTTTCAAAGACTATTACGTCGGATTCCCCAGCCTGCACACCGCTCTGCCCATTGTCGGACTGTGGTTCCTTCGTCCGTGGAAGAAACTCGCCCGTCCGCTGGTGTTCTGCTATGTTGTGCTGCTTCTACCATCGATCGTTTTATTGGAGTGGCATTTTCTGATGGACATCGCAGGTGGGTTTGTGACCGCATTCCTGTCGATCTGGTTAGTCGAGCGCTTCTCCAGGTCGAACGTCGAAGAGGACGCGCTGCGCGCAAACCCGACTCATCGCTTCTCCCAATCCGCCCCTTTCCCGGAAGATCTGATTGAGGAGTTGACTACCCGGAATTGACTTCTCGCTGCGTTCGATGATTCAGGTTCTTGGGAAGTTGTAACTCAGGCAGGCGTCCGGCCGCGGCACCGGCCGTTGACTTTAGCCAACCCGGCAAGTTCGAGAAACGGAGCCGGTGCGCGATACACTGGTGCCCTATGATTCACAACGGCCGGAGCCGCAAACTTCCCTTCGATCCCGCCGAAGCGCTGGCCCACCTGCACGCCAGCGACGAGAAACTGGGCGCCCTGATTGACCGGGCCGGCGCGTTTACGCTGCGGCTCGATCCTGCGCCTTCGCCCTTCGAGTCGTTGCTCGAGTCGATTCTCTACCAGCAACTGCACGGCAAGGCCGCAGCCACGATTCACCGGCGCGTGCGCGAGTATTTTGGCGGCGATCCCGCACCGCAGCTTTTGCTTGACACGCCGGATGAGCCATTGCGGGCGGCCGGAGTCTCCGGGAACAAGATCAAGGCTTTGCGCGATCTTGCTGCGCGTACGCTCGATGGCACGGTGCCCACGCACGCCGCGATTCGCAGGATGTCCGACGAGGAAATTGTGGAGCGGCTCACGGCGGTGCGCGGCATCGGCACATGGACCGTCGAGATGCTGCTGATCTTCCGCATGGGGCGGCCCGATGTGCTGCCGGTGACGGACTACGGGGTGCGCAAAGGATTCGCGCTCACTTTCATGCGCCTGCCGAAAACACGGGCCCTTGAAGCAGCCGATCTGCCCAAGCCCGAGGTGCTGATCAAAAGAGGAAAGCGCTGGGCGCCGTTCCGTTCCGTGGCAAGCTGGTATATGTGGCGCGCCTGCGATCTGGCCAAGACAACGCCGTCGGCAGGACGGTCGAGCCTACAATAGTCAGGACGGCCAGGGATTCTGATCGAAGTTCCGGCCCGCGATTGGACTTCAGACTTCATGCCTCCAAGCAAACGTTTTATCTGCATTCATGGTCACTTTTACCAGCCGCCGCGCGAGAATCCGTGGCTGGAGACGGTCGAGACGCAGGACACCGCGGCGCCGTACCACGACTGGAACGAGCGCGTCTGCGCGGAGTGCTACGCTCCCAACGGCGCGGCGCGCATCCAGAACAGCAAGAACCAGATCACGCGCATCGTGAACAACTACGCGCGCATCAGCTTCAACTTCGGGCCCACGCTGCTGAGCTGGCTCAAGGAGAATGCGCCGCGCACTTACCGCATGATTCTCGACGGCGAGCGCCGCAGCCGCAAGGCTCTACGACGGCCACAGCTCGGCCATGGCGCAGGTCTACAACCACATGATCATGCCGCTGGCCAACGAGCGCGATCGCATCACGCAGATCCGCTGGGGCATTGCGGACTATGCGCAGCATTTCGGCGTCGGCGCCTGAGGGCATGTGGCTGGCGGAGACCGCGGCAGACTCTGAATCGCTGGAATTGCTGGCGCGGAACGGCATCAAGTTCACGGTGCTGGCGCCGCACCAGTGCAAGCGGATTCGCCCGCTGAAAGAAGGCGTTCCGAACACTGCGATCGAGTGGATCGATACGGCAGATGCGACAGTGGACACCACGCGCCCCTACCTGCTGCGCTTCTCATCGGGACTTTCGATTGCTGTTTTCTTCTACAACGGACCCACTTCGCGGGCCATCGCGTTTGAGGGACTGCTGAACTCCGGAGACGGTTTCGCTGCGCGTCTCAAGGCGGGCTTGGTCGAAGGATCGCAGCCACAGCTGGTGCATGTGGCCACCGATGGCGAGTCGTATGGGCACCACCACAAATACGGCGAAATGGCGCTGGCCTACGCACTGCGTCTACTGGAACAGGACAAGACCGTCAGGCTGACCAACTACGGCAGTTTTCTCGCGCAGTTTCCGCCGGAGTACGAGTGCGAGATTGTCGAGAACACGTCGTGGAGCTGTGCGCACGGGGTGGAGCGCTGGCGCTCCAACTGCGGCTGCAACGGCGGCAAATCGGGATGGAATCAGGCATGGCGAGCGCCGCTGCGGCAGGCGCTCGACGAACTGCGCGATGCGATTGCTCCGCTCACCGAACAGGAAGGCAACCAGCTCTTCAAGGACGTATGGGCAGCGCGTGACGCATATATCCAGGTCGTGCTCGACCGCAGCGAGGAAAGCACGGAGCGCTTCTTTCTTGAGCAGCAAAGCCGGCCGCTCTCCGAAGCGGAACGGGTGCGCGCCCTCGAACTGATGGAGATGCAGCGCCACGCGCAGTTGATGTACACGAGCTGCGGCTGGTTCTTCGACGACATCTCCGGAATCGAAACGGTGCAGGTGATCGCCTACGCCGCGCGCGTGCTGCAACTGGCCAAGGACGTATTCGGCGAGCAGGCCGAGGCATTGGAGCCGGCGTTTCTCGCGCGGCTTGCCGAAGCCCGCTCCAACGTGCCCAGCGCCGGCGATGGCGCGCGCATTTACCAGTCGAAAATCGGTGCGATGAAACTGGGGCTCGAGGCGGTGGCCGCGCATTACGCCATCAGCAGCGTGTTTTCGTCGTTTGCCGATGAGACCGACCTGTTCTGCTATCGCGTGCGACGGATTTCCTATGCCGTGCACTCCTCCGGCCGCGGGCGGCTGGCGCTGGGCCGCATTCACATTGCCAGCGTTATCACCGGACAGCAGCAAAGCTTCTCCTATGCGGTTCTTCACTTCGGCGATCAGAACATTACCGCCGCGGTAAAACCGTATGCGGAGAGCGATGCGGAGGAGTTCGAGAAGTTTGCCACGGAGGCCACGGAACATGTACTGCGCGCCGATTTCCCTGAGGTGATTCGCCTGCTCGACCGCTTCTACGGCCGAGCGGACTATTCGCTCACTTCGCTCTTCTCTGACGAGCAACGGCGCATTGTGCAGATCATTTTGAACTCCACGCTCTGGGATATCGAGAATTCGCTCACCACGATCTACGACGATCACGCCAGCCTGCTGCACTTCCTGTCGCAGGCGGGGTTGCCCAAGCCGCCGGCGCTTACCCTGGCCGCGGGTTTTGCGGTGAATGCCGGGTTGCGGCGCGCACTGGAATCCGAGCCGATCGACCAGGCGCTGTTGCGGTCTTTTCTGCAATTGGCCAAGGCCGACCAGGTGGCGCTGGAGACAGTCACGCTGAGCTATATCGCAGACCAGCGCATGAAGCGCGCGATGGTTGAGCTGCAGCTTTCTGCAGGAACTCTTGAAATGCTGGAGCGCGCGCTGACCCTGGCGCGCACGCTGCAGGAGCTGCCCTTTGACCTGAACCTATGGCAGGCACAGAACATCTGGTACGACATATTGCGCACATCGGACTATGCGCTGAATGCGTTGATCGATGCCGACCGCGCGCTCTGGAGCAAGGAGTTCAACGAGCTGGGCAGTTGCCTCTCCATCGATGGACAGGCTATCAGCGCACAAGATCCCGCGGAAGTTGCAGCGGACTAAGCGCGGAGGCGGGATCGGATGGCGTGAGGCGCCGCCCAGCAGGATAATCGGGCCATGGCTACGTTGCCCAATTCGGAGGAGCTCTGGACCGTGAGGGAATACCGTCCTTGTGGTGCGCGCGAGCTGTCTGGATCATCGACCCCGAGCCACGCATCGCTTATCGCTATTCTGAAGCTCGGCTTGAAGAGGTACGCTCCGGTGAGTTGATCGTGCCCGAAACGCCCATCTGCGTCGTACTCAGCGAGATGTTCGCGGAGCTGGACAGGGCTTAGAGGTTAGGTCGGTCGTTGGCCGACGCTCTCGATTGCTCTTTCCAACTCCGCGCGCAGGCTTGGAAGGTCGCGTTCGATCGTGTTCCAGACTGTATTCCAATCAATAGCGAAGTACCCATGCGAGAGCTGATTGCGCATTTCGCAGATTGCCGCAAAGGGGATGCGGGGAAATCGCGACGAGGCACCAGGAAGCACTTCAAGAAACTTGCGGGCGGCCTCGCCGAGGATATCTAAATTGCGGGCGATGCCGTCCTGGAGCAATTGATCGGACAAAAAGGTTTCTGCATTTTTGCCTTCAGCATATTGCTGAATCCGTCGGATGGCGTCGAGCATGTGGCGGAGATAATCATGTGCCCGCAACGGGTGGCGGCTCATACCGGCACAGCTTCGCTCAGCACCTTATTCCGGAAGGACTCGGGTAGAAATTTCGGCGTGCGTAGATCGACCTTGACGCCCACGGTCGATTCAATTGCAGCCTGAAGTTTCGCGATATCGAGAAGGCTGGTTTCCGGCGAGGGATCGACCAAAATGTCGAGATCGCTGTCATCCACGTCGTCGCCGCGCGCCACGGAGCCAAACAGGCGCGGGTTGGCCATGCCGGATTGGAACACCAATCGCCGGATCGTGTCGCGATGTTGAGACACAGCCTTGGAAGGCCTCATGCGCACGATTCTACCGCAATAACTAGCTCTTGAGCGCTACGCGAATGTGCAGTTCCTTCAACTGCTGGTCGGGAATCGTGGTGGGCGCATCGGCCATCAGGTCGATTGCCTTCGCCGTCTTGGGGAAGGCAATCACTTCGCGCAGACTGGGCGCGCCGGTGAGCAGCATCACGATGCGGTCGAGCCCCAGCGCGATGCCTCCGTGCGGCGGAGTGCCGTACTCCAGCGCATCGAGGAAAAAGCCGAAGCGCGCGCGTGCCTCCTCGTCGCTGATGCCGAGCGACGCAAAAATCTGCTGCTGTACATCCTTGCGATGGATTCGGATGGAACCGGATCCCAGTTCGAGTCCGTTCATCGCCAGGTCGTAGCAGTTGGCGCGCACGCTGGCAGGATCGCTGACCAGGTTGGCCATGTCGGCCTCAAAGGGCGCGGTAAAGGGATGATGCGCCGGCATCCACTTCCCGCTCGCCAGGTCGTACTCGAACATGGGGAAGTCCGTAATCCAGATGGGATGGAACGCGGTCGCGCCATCGACCGTCACGCCGCCGCGCGGATCGGCCTCCTGCACGGCCTTTTCCGTAACCTGAAAGGCGCCATGCTTTTCGGCGTATTTTTTGGCCAACTCGGTGCGGAAGTTCCCTGCGGCAGAGTAGACGTTGATCTCGCGCTCCGAAAGCCGGCCGGGAAACTTGGTGTCGCTGGCCTTGACGGGATGCGCCGGATCGCCCGCCACCACGATCACAAAATCGGCATCGGCGGCGTCAGCCAGTTCGCGCACCTTGGCCGCTGACTCGGGAAAGCTCTTGGCCAGTCGCTTGAAATCGTCAATGAATTTCGCGCCTTTTTTCGAGTCGAAGAGCGGATGGTTGTCTTCGCGCTCCTTGCGGCTCAACTCGCCGACATTGGGAATGCGCAGCGCGACGATAGGCAACGCCGGATCGATCTGCAGCGTGGCAAGGGCGGCGTCAGTAAACGCGGAGCGCACGTCGGTCAACCCCGGCAAGCGCAGGTCGGGCTTGTCGCTGCCGTGCCGCCGCATCGATTCGTCATACGTCATGCGCGGGAAGGGCGTGGGCAGCGTGACCCCGGCCGCGGCAAAACCGGCTGCAAGAAACTTCTCCACTACATCGAAGACCGTTTCCTGATGTGGGAAACTCATTTCGAGATCGACCTGCGTGAACTCAAGCTGGCGATCGGCCCGCAGGTCCTCATCGCGGAAACAGCGCGCGATCTGGAAGTAGCGGTCGAAGCCCGAGATCATCAGAATCTGCTTGAAGATTTGCGGCGATTGCGGCAGCGCGTAAAACTTGCCCGAATTGACGCGGCTGGGGACGAGAAAATCACGCGCGCCCTCCGGGGTCGACTTGGTCAGGATGGGCGTTTCGATCTCCAGAAAGCCCTGCTTCGACAGGCTTTCGCGAATGGCCAGGGTGATCTCGTGGCGCAGCCAGAAATTGCGCTGCATCTCGGGGCGGCGCAGATCGATGTAGCGATATTTCAGCCGCGTTTCTTCGTTCTGAATCGCCTCTTCAGACGGCGAAAACGGCGCAAGACGCGTGTCGTTGAGGACCAGCAACTCGGTGGCCTCAATCTCGATTTCGCCGGTGGGCATCTTGGGATTGATGGCGTCGGGGTCGCGCAGGCTCACCTTGCCGATGGCGGCGACAACGTACTCCGGCCGGACCTGTTCGCCTTTGGCGTGACCCTCGGGGGTCAGCTCCTTGTCGAGCACAATTTGCGCGATGCCGCTACGGTCGCGCAGGTCGAGGAAGATGAGGTTACCGTGGTCGCGGCGCCGGTTGACCCAGCCCATCAGCACCACTTCCTGCCCTGCGTTGGCGGCACGCAATTCGCCGCAAAGATGCGTCCGTTCAAGATTGCCTAAAAAGTCGAGCACTACACGTATCCTTTATTCGCTTGCGGGGGTAGAGAGATAGACTGCCAGCTCCGCGCGATTCACCTTGGTTTGCATTCCAGTGGAGAAGGTCTTCACCGTCAGGATACCGGATTGGAGCTCGTCTTCGCCCAGGATGACAATGCGGCGCGCGGCCTTGTCCGCGGCTTCAAACGACTTCTTGAGGCGAAAACTGCCGTCTCCCACTTCGATATTGAGGCCGGCGCGACGCAGTTCGCGCGCCAGAGCAAGCGCCGCCGGGTTGAGATTCTCACCGAGCGGAGCGATATACGCATCCACCTGGGGTGGGGCGGACCCTTGGTTGAGCGCTTGCAATGTTAGAACAAGACGATCCTCGCCCATCGCAAAGCCAATCCCGGGTGCTTTGGGACCGCCGATGGCCTCGCTCAGACCGTCGTAGCGGCCGCCGCCCAACAGGGCATTCTGCGCGCCGAGGCCGCCATGGGTGAACTCGAATGTCGTGCGCGTGTAGTAGTCGAGGCCGCGCACCAGCCGGTCATTGCGCACATAGGGCACCCCCGCCGCATCGAGGGCTGCCAGCACCTGCGCGAAGTGAGCCTTTGACGCGTCGTCGAGCGAATCGACAATCTTCGGCAATGTCTCGATGATCGGCTGGTCCTCGGGAACCTTGCAGTCGAGCACGCGCAGCGGATTGGTAACGGCGCGTCGCTGGCAATCCACGCACATCGTTGGCGCTAAAGGAATGAGCGCCTCACGCAGTACCTCGTTATAACGGGCGCGGTCGGCGGCAGACCCCACGGAGTTGATGTGCAGCGTCCAGCCGCTGATGCCGAACTCGTCCAAGAGAGTGGCTAACATCTCCAGGATCTCCGCATCCCGCAAGGGACTCTCGCTGCCGGCCGAGGGCGGCCCGATCACCTCCGCGCCAATCTGCGAAAACTGGCGATAGCGGCCCTTTTGCGGGCGCTCACGGCGAAACTGCGGACCGATGTAATAGAGCTTCTGGAGCTTCCCGCTCTCTCCTAACTGATGTTCTATGTAAGCTCGAACAACGCCGGCGGTGTTTTCAGGGCGCAGGGTCAGGGTCTGCGTCTTCTCCGACTGTGCGCGGGCGCGATCCTCCCAGGTGTACATTTCCTTGGAGACGATGTCGGTCTCTACGCCCACGCTGCGCGAGAATAGGGCAGTGTCTTCGAAGATGGGTGTGCGGATTTCGCCGAAGTTATAGCGCGCAAAGACCAAGCGCGCGGTCGCCTCGATGCGGTTCCAGAGGGCCGTCTCCGGCGGCAACAGGTCGCGGGTGCCGCGGACGGCTTTCAGGGTGGTCATAACCTATCTAGTCTAAATGGGCGAGGGAAAGCGGGAGTTGGGTTACAAAGAGGGGATCTACGGCTGTAATAAGCTGCGCGCTTCCTACGCCCGTTTCTTGATCGACTTCAACAACGTGCTGTCGATCAGCGTTTGCCAACCGGGACCGGTCGCTTTGAAGTGGTCGACCACCTCAGGGGAGAGGCGCAGTGAGATCAGCTTCTTCGTCGGAGCCTTTTGCGGGCCGCGCTTGCCGCGACGCACAAGCTTGCCCTGACGAATCAGATCGGCCTGCGCGAACCAGTCGCGTGTCGCCTGCGGGTCGTTGGGATCGTAGGGGCCGTCTTCCGGATCGAAGGGGATCGGGTCGCCGTCTTTGTGGGCTAGAACACGGTTCCAGTCGGATTTACTTTGTGTCTTCTTCATACTGTTTCCGCTCCTCTCGCGAGGCGGGACGGAAGGAGATGATGCGGACATCATCTCCACGCCGCGTGTAGATCAAGGCCAGCAACTTTCCGCGGACCTCGGCCATCGCCAAGTCCATCGAGCGCCGTTCGGCGCCACGATCAGTCGTATAGGTGCACTTATCCGGGTTGTCGTAGACGAGGGAAGCGTCTCTGAAGTCGAGGCCGTGTTTCCTGAGGTTCGATTTTCGCTTTGCCTCGTCCCAAACGTGCACCATTTAATTGTAGCTACAATTTATCAAGAGCACAATGGCCTATGCCAGGATGGATCGGGTGACGTGGAGCCACCAGGCGGGGCTGCCCTTCCAGAGGTACATCGTCAGGCCCTGCGCCACGAACAACGCGGGCAATGCATAGCGATACACCGCGTGGATGCGCCGGTTCACCATGAGATCGCGCGCCACGCCAAGAAGAATCACCGCATCCAGGCAAGGAAAGAAGAGCCCGTTGTTGAAGATGACGTCGAAGCGGCCAAAAGGCGCGTCGAGTAGAGAACAGGTGGCGAGGAAGAGAAGACGCCGATGAAGCTCGGGCTTTTTGCGCCAGTAGATGGCGAGCGAAACGAGCGTGGCAAAGGCTACCATGTCGTAAAAGGGAATGCTTAGAAAGGGCGGATCGGGCTGGTGAAGCTGGACGGCATCGAAACGGCCCATGATGACTGCGACGGTGAAGCCCAGCGGGACCATGATGGCCGCGAGCCCTACGCCGAACCAGCCAAAGAAGCGGTGCCATTTCACGTTATGCGTGCGCACCAGCGCCGCCTGAAAGATATAAAACGCCACCCAGCTTGAAAACGCCGCGCCATGAATCCAGAGCAGAAACGGCCGCGGCAGGGCTGCATGGAACAGATTCTGGTCGATGGTGCGACTAAACCCGATCACCACGATCGCCGCGAACACGAGCGACATGGCGAAATAGAAATACCTGTCCATCAACCCGCCGCGGCCGGTAATTCCGCCCAGCGGCCGCGCGACCGCGCCTTGAGACACAGAGGAAGCCATCTTGAGACCTCGCCTTCTGAAGGGAAATGCCAGGGGATGCAGGCGCCCGCCTGCGGGGAAAGGTTGAGCGACTCTAGCACGGCAAAGAGTTCAGGATCAACGACGAACTGCAACGGGAATGGCAATGCCGCCGAAAGCAGCGGCTTTTTAGATACCTGTGCAGCAGGCGTACTCGTAGTCGGGCTAAATTGAGCCCTGGGAGCCACGCGGTTGGCGCCAGCAACTAGCATTTTTGCGACGTGCCCGCTCACGGCGCATCCAATCAACATTGGCTTGCGATTCTTCCCTTTGATCCATTCGGCCTCACCTTTCTCGCGTGAAGCAAGTCCTACATTCTATGAGATTTTCTTTCTTTGATATGAATTTCATTGATCCGGGCGTTTTTCGGCTGGTAAATTTCGGCGCACGCACGTCACGAAGCATTTTTCTCTACTTGCTTTGCGTGATATGTGTCCCTGTCCTGGCAATCGCGCAAGGGTCCGCAGACCCCAGCTCCACTTCGAATTCCGGGGTGATCCCCGATGCGCCTCAACCGGGACTGCAGACCCCATCGTCTGCCCTTGCTGTTGCGGCGGCGTCCGGCGACTCGTACCAGGATTCGCAGAAGGACTCGTCCCAGAACTCGCAATCTGGATCGCAGGAAACACTCAAGCACCCGGAGCCGCAAAATCCGGTCCCCAATGGGCGGCCTCCGCAAACCAAGCGCATTCTGGGCATCATTCCCAACTTTCGTTCCGTCAGCACCGATCAGAAGCTGCCGCCGCAGTCGGTAAAGGAGAAGTTCCTTACGGCCACCGACGACTCCTTTGACTATTCTTCCGTGTTTATTCCTGCATTCCTTGCCGCCTATTCCATGGGAACCGCAGCGACCCCCGAGTTCGGTCATGGCGCTGTCGGATATGGGCGCTACTTCTGGCATGCGGCCGTCGATCAAACCAGTGAGAACTACATGGTCGAATTCGTAATGCCGGTCATCACGCGCGAAGACACGCGGTTCTACACATTGAGCACGGGTGGCTTCCTGAAAAGAACCGGCTACGCACTCAGCCGCGTAGTCGTCACCCGGAATGACGCGGGCCGCGAAACATTCAATCTGAGCGAAGTAGTCGGCGCGGGCGCCTCCGCAGGGATTTCGACCCTCTACTACCCCTCGCGCGAGCGAAGCCTTGGCAACGTTGGCACCGAGTGGGGTCTCGATGTAGGAATCGATGGCGCCTCTTTCCTCGTCAAGGAGTTCTGGCCCGACATCAATCGCCGGCTTTTCCACCAGCGCGACTCGTCCAATACCGCAACGCATTGAAACTGGATTTCGCAGCTTCGGTTTCGAGTCCACTCCAACCTCGCACAGATTGCATCCTCGCTGACTGCCAGGCATCCAAACCGCATGGAATATCGACTTCTTGGAGGCTCGGGCCTCAAGGTTCCCGCTTTCAGTTTTGGCGCCGGCACGTTTGGCGGCGGCGTTGAGTTTTTTGATGCGTGGGGCGCAACCGGCAACGTGGCCGAGGCAACGCCGCATCGTCGACATCTGCCTTGAAGCCGGCGTCAACCTCTTCGACACGGCCGATGTCTACTCGGACGGCCGATCGGAAGAGGTGCTGGGCAAGGCGCTCGAAGGCCGGCGCGACAAGGTGCTGATCTCCACCAAGGCCACTTTCCGGCTTGGCGACGGGCCCAATGATGTCGGCTCGTCGCGCTATCACCTGCGCGAGTCGATCGAAGGCAGCCTGCGCCGGCTGGGCACCGACTACGTGGACATCTACCACCTGCACGGCTTTGACGCGCTGACGCCCATCGACGAAGTGCAGGATACGCTGAACACCTTCGTCCGCGAGGGCAAGGTGCGCTACATCGCCTGCTCCAACTTTTCCGGCTGGCACCTGATGAAGTCGCTGGCCGTGGCCGACCGCTACGGCTGGACCCGCTTCGTCGCGCACCAGGTGTACTACTCGCTGGTCGGGCGCGAGTACGAGTGGGAACTGATGCCGCTCGGCCTCGACCAGAAGAGTCGGCGCGCTGGTGTGGAGTCCGCTCGGCTGGGGACGGCTCACCGGCAAGCTGCGCCGCGGCCAGCCGTTGCCGGAAGTGAGCCGCCTGCACAAGACCGGCCGACATGGGCCCGCCGGTGGACGGACGAGTATCTCTACAAGGTCGTCGATGCGCTCGACGCGGTGGCAGCGGAGACCGGCAAGACCGTTCCGCAGGTGGCGTTGAACTGGCTGCTGCAGCGGCCCACCGTCTCGTCGCGTCATCGTCGGCGCGCGCAACGAGGAGCAGTTGCGGCAGAACCTGGGCGCGGTGGGCTGGAACCTGACGGCAGAGCAGATCGCGGCGCTGGACAAGGCCAGCGCGGTTACGCCGGTCTATCCCTACTGGCATCAGCGGCAGTTTGGCGGAGCGCAATCCGCCGCCGGTGTGAAAAAGACAGGGAACAGGGGTCGGGGAACAGGGATTAGAGAATAACGACCTGCGCTATCGGTTCCCGAGATCGGCCCAATGCGCGTGGCGATGCACGACGTAGCGGCCGATCAGCCATCCCACAGCGCTTCCCACAAACACATCCGAAGGGAAATGATCCCGGCCCAGAACGCGGGTCAGGCTGACGCCCGTGGCAAGTCCGTACGCGGTGATCTTGGTGAGCGGGCCGCTGTATTCCGAGGCGATCACGGCTGCCGAGGACCAGGCAATGACACTGTGGTTCGACGGAAAAGACGAGTTGGAGCCGACACTCGTCTGGAAGAACCTACCCTTGGCGCTATCGATCGTGGGCCGCTCGCGGAGCGATACGAACTTCATCACCTCTGACACAGCCAGGCCATTCAACATTGCTTCCCCGCCGAGAATGCCGGTTTCAGCCGCGTGGTCATCATGCTTCAGATGACCCAGTCCGTACATGGCGACGGGCAAAGCGATGAAGCCTCCCAGAAGGCCCGTAGAAGCGGTGGTTGCCTCGTTGTTCAGAGACGTGTTCTGAAGCTTTGAAGACGACATCACCTGGTGATCGGTGGTGATCAGGACCGTGGTGGCCAGAATCAGAGTCACTGGCACGATGGCATTCGATTCACGAATGCGAAGAGGGCTGGTCCAGATGCCCTCCTGATCCTTGAGAAGATTGAGCGGAACGCTGCGCAGCGCGGTTTTATCGTTGCCCGGCGCCTGTCCCCCGGTCTGGGCTTGGGGAGCATCCGGCAGGGCGGTATCGACTCCCTGTGCGCGCGCGCAGGGGATAAGGGCCGGCACCAGCAGAAACGTACAAACGATAAACCGGGCGGCACAGGGCGCAAGCTTTGTTGAGTTTTTCACAAGCTATTAGGATGCTAACTCATTGAGCGCCTTCGCATGGATGAACAAAACGTCATCATCATGCTCCTTTATCGGCGAGATAGAACCGGGTGTAGTCGAGATAGTTCCGGGCATATTCCAGAATGAGGGAGCGGTCTTTGTCGCCGAGCTCGCGGCGGAGTTTCGCGGGGACGCCGGCCCAAAGCGTGCGAGGCGGGACCACGGTGTGCTCGGGCACTACGGAACCGGCGGCGATGATCGAGCCCGTTCCGATACGGCAGTCGTTCAGAACCCGGGCGCCGATGCCGATCAGGCACTCATCTTCAACCACGCAGCCGTGCACGGTGGCATTGTGGCCGATGGTCACCCAGTCGCCCACCAGGACCGCGTAGAGATTGCGCTGTCCGTGAAGCACGGCGCAGTCCTGCACATTGGAGTTGGCCCCGACGCGAATCGAGTTCACATCCCCGCGCAGGACGGCATTCATCCACACCGAGGAGTTCTCGCCTAATGCGACATCGCCGATGATCTGGGCAGATATGTCGATATAGCAACTGGCGGCAATTTGAGGAAGCCGCCCTGATAACTGCGGATCATGCTCGAAACCTCAAGGGGCAGTTTACTAAAATGCAATGAAAACTGAGATCTATGTCCGCCATCGAACAGATTTGAGCATCAAGGTTGAAGTATTGTTCCTTTTCGTACGGAATTGGTGCGAACTGCTAGAAATAAGGGCCTACTAGCTTGACCGGGGACACATTAATTCACGTAGAATTAAGGTGCCCCTTTGGGAGGTTTGGAGGTGGGATTCTTTGGCAGAGGTTCGCGTTCAAGAAGGCGAGCCGCTCGAAAATGCGCTACGCCGGTTTAAGCGGAAGGTACAGCAGGAAGACATCATCAAGGAAGTAAAGCGTCACTCCTACTACCTGAAGCCCGGTGAAAAGCGTCGCGTCAAGGCAGCATTGGCGCGCAAGCGGAATCGCAAGAAAGCTCGCAAAGAGCAGGACTAGTTTTTTACCGTTGGGATCGTGACCCGCCGCCATGGCATGACCGCTGAACGCAAGCAGGCGACGCCAGAAAGACCAGGTAAGATCGGGGCGGCTGGGCGCGATTCTTCAACATCCAATTTTCCGCCTCGTTCGTACTTCTTCGGGCGGGAATGATTCTGGTCTCACGCCAAGGGGCGGAGGGACACTGAAATTTGCCGCGGTAACTTGTTGCGGCCCGGGCCCTTGTTGTTGAACGCAAGCACGAAGACAGGGAAACGGGGCCGGCACAGCTCTTGGGATCCAGGGCCGAACTCTTTGTATTTCCCGTCTTGGGGATGCCGGTCATGGAGTTTACCGATCGAGTACTGACGTGTATCGATTGCGGTGCAGAGTTCGTGTTCACTGCGGGTGAACAGCTTTTCTTTCACGACAAACAGTTTACAAACGACCCCAAGCGTTGCAAGCAATGCAAGGCGAAGCGCGCCAGCGGGGGGAGCCGTGTTCGCGCGGAAACCCGGACCACGTGCTCGGAATGTGGCACGGCGACGACGGTTCCTTTCAAGCCGACGCAGGGCAGGCCGGTGCTGTGCCGGTCCTGCTTCCAGAAGCAGGCGGGGAAGGCCCCGGTGGCTAGCGCAGACTAAGGCTGAAAAGAAGGTCTCCTCTGAATTTTGAAGGGAAACCTGCTGCCCGGGTGAGCGTCGCCAGTTGCGCCCAATGGCGCTGACTGTGGAAGAGTGCGTGCCCAAACACTTTGCGGCGCGTCACGCTTCGCGACTCCGGTGGAACCCACTGCAGATCGAGGATGTACGGTTCGTCCCAGCTCGCGGCGGGGGCAGCCAGCAGGCCGCGAAAAATCTCTCCCGCCTGCAGGTGCAGATCGAAGAGCGCGTCCAGGGGGCCGATGGGCATCTTTTCGCGATCGGTCACCGGCAGCCCGGCCAGGCGCTGGCTCCAACGCAATTCCACGCCCCAGATATGGCGCACGAACTCCTGCACATTGGCCGTGCCGCCAATGTCGCAGGGGAGTTGCAACAGGGCCGGACTGGCGTCGAAATGCGCCTTCCAGAACGCGGCAGACTCGTCGTTCCAGCCGAGCAATTCTTCAAAAGTAAGAGCAGACGTCATGCTCCCTCCATACCTCTCGGGCGCGTCACCCCTTGGACGGCTTGAGCGCGCGATGGCCGATGTCGCGGCGGTAGTACATCCCTTCAAACTCGATCTCGTTGAGCGCCTGGTAAGCCCGTGCAAGTGCCTGTTCCATCGACTCGCCGGCAGCGGTCGAACCCAGCACCCGGCCGCCACTTGTCACCAGCTGGCTGCCCACCCGCGACGTACCGGAGTGGAAGACCTGGACCTCGGGAACCTGGGCGGCCGCGCCGAGTCCGGAGATAGGGAAACCTGTCTTGTAGCTCCCAGGGTATCCGGAAGAGCTGGCAACCACGCAGGCTGAGGCCCCGCGGCTCCAGCGCAGTTGCAGCTGGTTCAGGCGGCCGTCGATGCAAGCTTCGAGCGCGTCCACCAGGTCGCTCTCAAGCCGCATCAGGATCGCCTGCGTCTCGGGATCGCCGAAGCGGGCGTTGTATTCCAGCACCTCGGGGCCGCGCGCGGTCATCATCAGGCCACAGTAAAGCACGCCGCGAAACGGCATTCCCTCCTCGGCCATGCCCGCAATGGTGGGCAGCGCGATGTGGTGCAGAATCCACTCCGTCATACCCGGGTCCAGCATCTCGTCAGTCGAGTAGACGCCCATGCCGCCGGTGTTGGGGCCGGTGTCGCCTTCGCCGATGCGCTTGTGGTCCTGTGCAGGAACCAGCGGCACCACGTTTCGGCCGTCAGCGAGACAGAGAAAACTGATTTCGTCGCCTGTAAGATACTCTTCGATAACGACTTGCTGTTCGGGGTACCCCAGCAGAGTGCCTTTGAACAGGCCATGCGCAGTTTCGAGTGCGAAGTTGCGCGACGGGCAGATGATGACTCCCTTGCCTGCGGCCAGCCCGTCGGCCTTGACCACCACCGGCGGATGGAAAAACTCGATCGCCTTTTCAAACTCCGCCGCGCTGGTGCACACCGCGTAGTTTGCCGTAGGGATGTGATTCCGCTTCATGAACTGCTTGGCAAATCCCTTGCTCGATTCCAATCGCGCCGCATCTTGCGTTGGGCCAAAGACGCGCAGCCCGCGCTCCTGGAGTGCGTCGACAATGCCCAGGGAGAGAGGCAGCTCGGGTCCCACGATGGTCAAATCGGGCTGCTCAGCCTCAGCTACCCGCACCATCGAGTCCCGGTCCTTCAGGTCCACCGGAACACAGCGCGCGATTTGGGCGATGCCACCATTGCCCGGCGCGCAAATCACTTCTGTCACTCGTGTGCTGCGCTTGACTGCCCAGGCCAATGCGTGTTCGCGGCCCCCGGAACCCAGGATCAAAACTCTCATTGTTGTGCGTTCTCCCGACAGGTTATGGTCTGCAATGGGGGGCCGGGAAGTCAAACTGAGGGGGCGGATGCGCACGGTTGCCGCTCCCCTATACTGATGCGTGGACCGAAGGGATGCCGAACTCCGCGCCCGGTCTTGAGAGCCTGTGATGGTTGAAACCCGCATCAAGCCGCATCGCGAACAGGTGGCCGAGCAATCCCGGCGCGACGTGCAGCGGCGGACTGCCTTGCGCAACCAGGTCATGGGCATGCTGTTGCTGGCGGCGGCGATTCTGGCCTGGTGGCTCATCCACACCAACCCCAAATGGATCTTTCCACCGGGCTGGTGGCGCCTGTGAGTCCTGCGCGGACGGCGGGCGGCGGCTGCGCCGCGGGGAGTGCCGGTTTGAGAGAACGCGACTTCAGTAGTCTTGCAGCACGCCAAGAGGAATGCTTTGAAGCCGTGCCCTGTTACAGCAATCTCTGTGGCTCCGAAGGGATAAATTGTCGAGTTCCCCCAACATCTCTTCTCCGCTAGAACCTCTCGCGATACTGCTGCTCGGACCTACCGGCAGCGGCAAGACCGCGCTTTCCCTTGCGCTGGGCGAGCGCTTTGGCGGCGAAATCGTGAGTTGCGATTCGGTTGCCGTCTATCGCGGCATGGACCTCGGCACGGCCAAGCCTTCTCCGGAAGAACGCGACCGGCTCTCGCATCACCTGATCGACGTGGCAGACCCTGACCAGCCCTTCACCGCGGGCGAATACAGCCGGCAGGCGCGGGCGGCCTTGCGCGACATTGCCGGTCGCGGAAAACTGCCCATCGTCACTGGGGGAACCGGGCTCTACCTGCGCGCGCTGACCGAGGGGTTGTTTGCCGGCCCTTCGCGCCAGGAAGACCTGCGCAACAGGCTGCGCGCCAGCGCAGAAAAACGCGGGACTGCCTGGCTGCACCGCGCGCTCACGCGCCTCGATCCCGCATCGGCATCCCGCATCCACGCGAACGACACGCCCAAGCTGATTCGCGCCATCGAGGTATGTCTGGCGACGCGCAGGCCGCTGTCGCAGGTGCTGGCGCGCGACCCTCTCACCGGGTTCCGCCTCCTACGCATCGGCCTCAACCCGCCCCGCAAGGGCCTATACGCTCGGCTGAACCACCGCGCTGCCTGCATGTTTGCCGCCGGGCTGGTCGAAGAGACGCGGGGATTATTGGCCCGCTACGGCCCGGTTAAGGCCCTCGACTCTCTCGGCTACCGGCAGGGACTCGCCGTCATCAATGGAGCCCTGACTCAAGAGGCCGCGATCGCGGCGGCACAGCAGGGCCATCGCAACTACGCCAAGCGGCAGCTCACATGGTTCCGCCGCGAGCCTGACGTGCATTGGATCGCCGCTTTTGGCGACGCCGCGGAGGCAAGCTACGCAGCGACGCATTTGGTCGAGTCGAACCTCTAGCCTGAGGAGCGGCTGCTCCCACGGTAAATCCATTAGACTGGACGGGTAAAGCGGCGCCTCCTCCGTCCCGGGAGCGCCTCGGAATGGAGCTTGTTTTGGCAGACACGATTTATGACGTGGCAATCATCGGCAGCGGTCCCGCGGGTTATACCGCGGCCATTCGCGGCGGGGAACTGGGCCTCAAAGTGGCTCTGATCGAGTCGGCAAAAGTGCTGGGCGGAACCTGCCTGCACGTGGGTTGCATCCCCACCAAGACGCTGCTCTTCAACGCCGAAATCTGGGACCACCTGAAACACGCCACCGACTACGGCATCGACAATGTGACCGCGCCCGCCCTCAACTGGGACAACGTGCTCAAGCGCAAAACCGCCGTCGTCAACAGGCACACCAAGGGCCTTGAGTTCCTGATGAAGAAGAACAAAGTCACCGTCATCTCCGGCTACGGCAAACTCACCGGCTCGGCGCAGGATGGCGTGCACACGGTGGATCTCACCGCGGCCGACGGGGCTGCAAGCCAGCTCAAGGCAAAAAACGTAATTCTCGCCAGCGGCTCTGAGGCGAAGATGATCTTCGGACTCAAGCCCGACGATCGCATCCTCACCAACATTGAAATTCTCGACATTCCCCAAGTGCCCAAGTCGCTGATTGTGATTGGCGCGGGCGCGGTGGGCGTGGAGTTCGCGTCCATTTTTCGCAGCTTACGGCGCGGAAGTCACCATCGTCGAATTCCTGCCGCGCATCATGCCCCCTGAGGATGAAGACATCTCCAAGGAACTTGCGCGCGTCTTCAAGAAGCGCGGCATCGACATCAACACCAACGCCAAAGTCGAAAAGATCGAGAAGACCGACACTGGAGTCAAGGTCACCTGGACCGACGCCAACGGCAAGTCCCAATCCAAGGAAGCCGAAAAGGTGCTGGTCGCCGTGGGGCGCGCGCCGCGCACCGAAAATGTCGGTATTGAGAAAACGAAAATCGAGCTCGATCGCGGTTTCGTCAAGGTCGGCGAAACGCAGGAGACGGCCGAGCCGGGCATCTATGCCATCGGCGACATCGTGGCCGGGTTGCCGCAACTCGCCCATTCGGGTTCCATGAGCGGCATTGTGGCCGTGACAAAGATTGCCGGACGACCCTTTCACCCCGTACGCCGCGACCGCATTCCCGCAGCGACTTATTGCGAACCGCAGATCGGGTCAGTCGGCCTCAGCGAGGCGCAGGCCAAGGAGAAAGGCTACGAGGTCAAGGTCGGCAAGTTCCCGTTTGCGGGCAACTCGAAGGCCAGCATCGTCGACAGCCACGACGGCTTCGTGAAGATTGTCGCGGACGCAAAGTACGGCGAAATTCTAGGCGTGCACATCATCGGGCCGCAGGCTACAGAGTTAATCGCCGAAGCTGTAGCGGTGATGACGCTCGAAGGCACCATCGATGAACTGATGTTCACCATTCACGCTCACCCCACGCTGGCCGAGTCCATGCTCGACGCGTATGGAGCCGTGGAGGGCATGGCGATCAACGCGTAAGATCTACAGAAAAGTACGTGTCTTCCCGAGCGAAGTCGAGGGATCTGCGGTTGCTTCTACTGCGTGTAGCAACAACTTAACCCGTGATCAAAAATGGGTGCAGAAGGCATTCGTCCCGCCCTGGCGGAGCTAGGACGGAGCACCCAGATTTTGAGGGCGAGATTAGGGGGCCCGCCCGCCCCTCAATTCGCGATTGCGATGACTCCGGATGAATAGCCGGGCAGAAGTCCGACATTTCAGACCGGGCACATCTCCGACATTTTTTGTTTATTAGGCATGTTTTTGCTTTTGTCTTTCGGCCATGCTGGGTTGGTTAACGGAACCAGCTTATCGCGTTTGCTGTCGAAGCCCACCAGCTTACGGTGGGCAAAGTAGACGTTGTAGAGGCCTTCGCCGATCGGCATCAGTCCGACCGGTTCTCCCCACAGTACTTCGGTGAGGAAGATGTCTTTCTTTTTCCAGCGGAAATGCCCGTGCGCCTTGACCATGCGCACCTCCATCCAGTCCGGATACGCGACCTCGGGCAGGCGCGCCGGATAGGGCCGTTGCGAGGGCTCATAGACACTTGCCGGGGTCTGCATCTCAAGCGCCTCATGCGGCCGCACCTGGTTATAGTCATGACGAAAACGATCCAACTCGCGTTGCTGCCCCCGCCAGTCGGCGGCTGGCCGCATCTCCTGCTTGAGCGTGCGATGCATGCGCTCGTGCCGCCCGTTCTGCTCCGGATGCCCGGCCTGTATACGTTCGTGCTCGATGCCCAGCCGCATCCAGAACACCGCCAGCCGGCTCAGCCCGCCCACGGCCGAGCTGGAAAACGGCGCGCCGTTGTCGGTGCGGATCGCCTCCGGCATCCCATGCTCGCGGAAAGCAGCCTCGAAGATGGCCCGCACCCGCGCGCTGTCTGTCTTCTCCACTGCCTGTGCGCGCAGCAGATAGCGGCTCCAGGCGTCGGTAATCGTCAACGGATCGACACGCGCTCCGTCACCGGCCTTGAACCAGCCCTTGAAGTCAGCGCACCACACCCGGTTGGCCCCGCCGGCGTGCGCCAGCGGCTGTGTGTAAGGCTCGGTGCGGCGCCGCTTCTTGCGCGCAACCACCAGCCCGGCACGCTTGACGATCTCGCCGATGGTGCTGGCTGCAGGCCACACCCGTCCCGGCTGATCCCGTTCCAGAATCCGCTTCAACTTACGCGGTCCCCAACCCATGTGCGCCTCGCGCAGATCAAGCACCGCTCGCTCCATGGCCGCATCCGTCTGGTTGGGATGCTGCCTGGCCGCCCGGTTCAGTTCTGCCAGTCCCTTGACTCCGTGCAAACGGAAGCGACGAAGCCACTCATAGCCCGTGTCCCGGCATATCCCATACCGGAAACAAAGCTCCACCATCGAATGCTCATCGCGCTCATAATCAAACACAAAGCGCAGCTTCTCTTCCATAACACTGCTCGTTTTCCAAGGCATAATGACGGTTGTAACGCCTTCAGCCTTCGCTGCAGTGTCGGAGATGCCCTCGGTCTATTTCGTCGGACAAGCGCCCGGTCTGTACCCCGGAAGGCTGGCCCATCGCCCCCGAGGAGATGCAATGTCAAAATTCGAAAAGATCGGAATTCTCTTCATCGCAGGTTTTGGGCCGATTGCGAGCGATATGGATGCCAGCCGTAAACTGTACGCGAAGGCCCTTGCGATTCCATTCAAGGAGGAGACTGGGGGCTATCTCTACACGGATGTCCTTCAAGGGGCAAAGCACTTCGCTGTTTGGCCGCTCTCCCAAGCTGCGGAGTCTTGCTTTGGCAGCGGTACCTGGCCTGAGAACTTGCCGGTGCCTCACGCGTGGCTTGAATTCGATGTAGAGAGTGTCGAAAGAGCCACGGCGCAACTCGAATCGATGGGCTATCGCATGCTTGTGAGGAACAAGAAGGAACCGTGGGGTCAAATTGTGAGTCGATTTCTCGACTCCGATGGGCTATTGATCGGGCTCACCTTCACTCCAGCGATGCGAGAAACGAATTAGGGCCTGTTAACACTACTGGGGCGGTGGCGCCGGGAACCAATTTTTCTCAGTTCGAGGAATGAGGAGTGACGCATACCGGGTGTCTGCTAGCGACGATTGACGACGAAATGGGGAAATTTGGCCCCGGCCCGAAGGGTTGCGGCGAAAATCCGGCCATACTTCATTCTCGACCTCGACGGTGGACCCGCCACAGCCTTCAGACTCGGCTATCGTCTGGCCGGATTTTCGCTCGCAACGCCATCCACCCCAGTAGTGTTAACAGGCCCTAGACTGCGCCGCATCGGGTTGAGGGGTCTACGCCTGCTCTTAACGCACACCGGGACCGTTCTGTCGCCCGGCACGCATCGAGTTGTTCACAACTCCGTCGACTGGGTTTCGACCAGCGCCTTCGCCTTCGCGATGAAGTCCGCTAACGACATTGACCCCTGGTCGCCTTTGCCGCGGGTGCGCACGCTGACTGTACCAGCAGCTTCTTCCTTATCGCCAAAGACGAGGATGTAAGGCGTCTTCTGGTTGGCCAGGTCGCGAATTTTTGCGTTCATCTTTTCGTTGCGCGCATCGGTTTCCACGCGGAAGCCCGCAGCCTGCAACTCCGCCTGGACCTTCTTCGCGTAATCAAGATGCCGCTCGCTGATGGGCACCAGGCCCACTTGTACCGGCGCCAACCACAGCGGAAAAGCCCCGGCGTAATGCTCGATCAGCACGCCAAAGAAGCGCTCCACCGACCCGAACAGCGCGCGATGCACCATCACTGGCTGATGCCGCTCGCCGTCTTCTCCCACGTATTCGAGTGCAAAGCGCGCAGGCAAATTGAAATCGACCTGCACCGTCGAGAGCTGCCACAACCGCCCCAGCACGTCCACCAGTTTCACGTCGATCTTGGGACCGTAAAACGCAGCTTCGCCGGGGAACGTGGCGAAGGATAGGCCGCGTTGGGTGAGCACGTTCTTGAGCGCCCCTTCGGCGTTCGACCAATCGGCCGCAGTGCCAATAAACTCGCCTTCCTTTTTCGGGTCGCGGGTCGAAAGCTCCACGCGATAATCCTTGAACCCAAAGGTCTTGAGAACAGCTTCGGCGAAGTCGAGGCAGGCGACGACCTCGCCTTCAATCTGCTCCGGAGTGCAGAAGATGTGCGCATCGTCCTGCGTAAATCCGCGCACACGCAGCAGACCGTGCATCGTGCCCGACCGCTCGTAGCGGTAGACGTTGCCGAATTCCGCGTAACGCTGCGGAAGATCGCGGTAGCTCTTGGGCGAGTTCTTGTAGATCAAAATGTGGCCCGGGCAGTTCATCGGCTTCAACCGGTATTCCGCGTCGTCCAACTCCATCGGTGGAAACATGTCCTTCGAGTAAACGCCGTCGTGGCCTGAGACCTTCCACAACTCGCGACGCATCACGTGCGGCGTGTAGACCAGCAGATAGCCGCGGCGGAGGCACTCGTCGCGCATCCAGTCTTCCATCACCTTGCGAATGATGGCGCCCTTGGGATGCCAGAAAATCAGGCCCGCGCCGGCCAGTTCCTGAATGCTGAAAAGGTCAAGCTGCTTGCCCAGCACGCGGTGATCGCGCTTGGCCGCTTCTTCCAAGCGTGCAAAGTGCGCGTCCAGGTCCTTCTGCGAGAAAAACGCGGTGCCGTGAATGCGCTGCAGCTGCGGATTCTTCTCGTCGCCCAGCCAATATGCTCCGGCCAGCGCGGTCAGCTTCACGGCTTTCACGCGGCCCGTCGAAGGCACGTGGGGACCGCGGCAAAAGTCGACAAACTCTCCGTTGCGATAGAAGCTCACCTGCTCGCCCGGATGCGTGAACTTGGTCACGAAGTGCGTCTTCATGAAATCGCCGTCGCGTTCGAACTCTTCGAGTGCCTGTTCTCTTGGCTCGTATTCGCGCACGAACTTCTCATCGCGGGCGACGATCTCGGCCATCTTCTTTTCAATCAGGGCCAGGTCTTCCGGCGTGAAGGGCTTTTCGCGATAAAAATCGTAGAAGAATCCCGAATCGGTCGCGGGGCCGTGGCCCAGCTTGGTTTCCGGGAAAAGCTCCAGCACCGCCGTAGCCATCACATGCGCGGCTGAGTGCCGTACCACCTTCAGTGCCTCGGGATCGGTCTCCTTCACCAACTCGAGCCGCGTGTCGGCGGTCAACGGGGTCGCCAGGTCCACGAGGCGCGGAGCGTCCGATTCTTGCGTCGCATACATCGCGGCCTCCGCCGACTCATCGGGCGACTGGCCGTCGCGGGCGGAGCTTTGGTGTTCTGCAAGAGCCACGGGAGTGATTCGCGCCACGACAGAGGCTGCGGCGAGCCGCGGCGAAATAGAGTTGGCAATCTCAAGGGGCGTTGTGCCCGAAGGCACCTCGCGAACAGCCCCATCGGGCAGGTGTACGGCAATGGTTTGCTTGCTCATAGTTTTGGATGTGCCGGGAGCGAGGCCTGAACAATGGGCCGCATTCTCGCGGGCAACTCTTCAGGATATACCGACGATGGGCGCCCAGCTCGACCTGCAGGCCAAACCCCCTTGCCAGAATCCACTACCGGGACTACGCTATCTCCATGCGTCGATGTCGCTAACGCCGACTTGGTGTCTGCTGCGATGCACTTGTGCGCTCGACTGGCGCACACGCCTCCCTGTCTGATCCGCCGCGGCGAATGCCCACACCCCAGGAACCGAGACAACTGTCCGCTGATCATTTCCGGACAAAAAGGAGAAGATGATGGCGCGTATTGCTGCAGATGTGACTGAATTAATTGGGCGCACTCCCCTTGTGCGTCTGAATCGCGTGGCGGCCGGTCTGCCAGCCACGGTCGTGGCCAAGCTGGAGAGCCAGAATCCGGTCAGCAGCGTAAAAGACCGCATCGGCTTTGCCATGATTGACGCCGCCGAAAAGGCCGGCAAAATCACGCCCGGCAAAACCGTGCTGATCGAGCCCACCAGCGGCAACACCGGCATCGCGCTGGCCTTTGTGGCCGCCGTCAAGGGCTACAAGCTCATCCTCACCATGCCGGAGACGATGAGCACGGAGCGCCGCGTCCTTGCTGATGGCTTTCGGCGCCGAGATCGTGCTGACCCCCGGCCCCAACGGCATGAAAGGCGCCATCGCCAAGGCCAACGAAATGCTGGCGCAGACCCCCAACGGCTATATCCTGGAGCAATTCGACAATCCGGCCAACCCGGCGATCCACTACGCCACCACCGGCCCGGAGATCTGGGACGACACGGACGGCAAGGTGGACATTCTCATCTCCGGCGTGGGCACCGGCGGCACCATCACCGGCGTGGCCAAATACATCAAGGAGCGCAAGCCGGGGTTCAAGGCCATCGCCGTGGAGCCGACCGACAGCCCGGTGCTCTCGGGCGGCAAGCCCGGCCCGCACAAGATTCAGGGCATCGGCGCCGGGTTTGTGCCTGCATTCTCGATACCAACCTCGATCGACGAAGTGATCCAGGTCACCAATGACGAGTCCATCGCGATGGCGCGCCGGCTGCCGCTGGAAGAAGGACTGTTTGTCGGCATCTCTTCGGGAGCGGCGGTGGCGGCGGCGCTGAAGGTGGCCGCGCGACCCGAGAATGCGGGCAAGCTGATCGTCGTGGTCCTGCCCAGCTTCGGCGAGCGTTATCTCTCCAGCGTGCTGTTCGAGTCGCTGCGCCAGGAAGCGCTGGCCTTGCAGACGGAAGCGGTCGCGGTGTAAGGAAAGCTGGGGACGGCGATCAGGGATCGGGGTTCAGCGCACTGAGCATCGATCCCGGGTCGCTGCGAATTGAAGCGGCAAGGCGATTGTCCATGTTCGCCCGCATTCGCGAAGACGTGAACTCGGTGCTGGAGCGCGACCCGGCTGCGCGCTCGCGGCTGGAGGTCCTGCTCTGCTATCCGGGACTGTGGGCGGTCTGGTTTCACCGCATCGCCCACCGGCTCTGGCGCGCGAAGCTGCGTCTGCCGGCGCGGGTGCTCTCGCAGTTCGCCCGCTTCTTCACCGGCGTCGACATTCATCCCGGCGCGCTGCTCGGCCGCCGGCTCTTTATCGACCACGCGACCGGCGTGGTGATCGGCGAGACGGCGATTGTGGGCAGCGACGTGACCATCTACCAGGGCGTCACGCTGGGCGGCACCGGCAAGGGCCATGGCAAGCGCCATCCCACCGTCTGCGACGGCGTCTTCATCGGCAACAACGCCAACGTGCTGGGCAACATCACCGTGGGCGAGAACTCGCGGGTCGGCGCGGGGTCGGTGGTGCTCTCCGATGTGCCGCCCAACTCGACCGTGGTTGGCGTGCCGGCGCACATCGTCTATCGCAACGGCCAGCGCGTGCTCATCACCGATCCGCACGACGTGAAGGATCCGCTCTCCGACGCGCTGATTGCGCTTTCCGCTCGCGTTGAAGAACTGGAAGAGAAACTCGGCGATCACGTTCTGCGCGTTGAGCCGTTCACCGTCGAAGAAGCCGAGCGCACCGCATACCGCGAAGAACTGGACCGCGTGGAAGACTATGTCTCGATGGGCGCCGGAATCTAAGGCACCTTCGATAGCTTTGCGCCATCACGCGACCTCCTCGATGTCGTCCTGTCCAGTTCCATAAAGGGTACGAGCTTCAGTTCGTACAGCTGCCCAACTCATCGAGGCTTCAGCACCGGAGGTGTTCTTCGGTCTATTCACCTCAAAAAAATAGAAAAGTGTTCAAAACAGACCGTAAGATTCCACGGTCTTGGCGAAATACTTCTTATGACTCCAGTTTTTAGTTCAGGAGAAGATGCATATGAGCCCTCCGGCGCGTTCCCCTTACACTCGAAGACTAAACAGGGATGGATCATCCGATTCAATCTGTGCCGTGTGTTTTGCAACCGTCGCCTCGGTAAGAAACGAACCTGAACTTGCTCCATTTGAACAGGCCCATGTTTGCAGTTTGTCTAATCTCTGTGATCTCGGCAGATACCAACCTCTGCTGGGCCCAACTCACTACCGAAGATAGCGCAGTAATTTGGGATCAGCCTGTCGGCCTGCCTGATCCGCGCCCCGGCGCGTCGTTCATCGCCCCCGCCGGGCCGTGACCGCGCTCATTTTTCCGCAATTTGAATGAAACGCCGGTCACAGCGGCGAACAGACGGCTAGTTTAGAATCGGACATGGCGCGGGTTTCTTCTCGCGCCGGATTTTTGCCCGCGCGGCGGCCCAACCGGCTGCGGCGGGGCAATTTGCGGGCAATTTGCGGGAATTGGACGAGTGATGCGAGCGAAGACGGCGGTAGTGCTGGGCGCCCAGTGGGGCGACGAGGGCAAGGGCAAGATTGTGGACGTGCTCAGCGAGCGCTTCAGCGCGGTGGCGCGCTACGCGGGCGGTCACAACGCCGGACACACGGTCATCCACGGCGACCAGAAATTTGTGCTGCAACTGATTCCCTGCGGCGTGCTGCGGCCGGGATGCAAGGGCGTGATCGGCAACGGCGTGGTGCTCGACCCGATTGCATTCCTGAAAGAAGTGGCCAAGCTGCGCGACCTCGGCGTCGATGTGGACGGGCAGCTCTTCGTGTCGAATCGCGCGCAGGTCATCCTGCCCTATCACCGCATGATTGAGCTGGCGGCGGAGAGCGCGCCGGGACGGCAAGAAGATCGGGACCACCAGCCGCGGCATCGGGCCGGCGTATGAAGACAAGATGGCGCGCAGCGGCCTGCGGGTCGTGGACCTGCTGCGGCCCGACCTGCTGAAGACGCACATCGAGGCGGCCTGCGCGCGAGAAGAATGCCATCGCGCACGCGCTGTTTGGGACCGACCCGCTGGACCCGGCGAAGATGTATGACGAATATGCGGCGGCGGCCGAGCAGGTGAGGCCGTTTGTGACCGATACCGGCCGTCTGCTGCATGGCGTGCTGGCCGACGGCGGCAGCGTCATGTTCGAAGGCGCGCAGGGGACGATGCTCGACATCGACCACGGGACCTATCCGTTTGTGACGTCGTCGAGCGCGACAGCGGGCGGCGCGTCAACAGGGACGGGCGTGGGTCCGACGGCGATTGGAACCGTGATCGCAGTGACCAAGGCGTATGTGACACGGGTGGGCGAAGGCCCGTTTCCAACCGAGATTCACGACGCGGTGGGCGACCACCTGCGGGCGCGCGGCAACGAATACGGTGCGGTGACGGGACGTCCGCGGCGCTGCGGGTGGCTCGATATTCCGCTGCTGCGCTATTCCAACCAGGTGAACGGCGCGGAGTGGCTGGTGGTCACCAAGATGGACGTGCTCGATGAGCTCGAAGAGATTCCCATCTGCATCGGCTACGAGATCAACGGCAAGGTGACCGACGAGATTCCCGCCGACGTGCAGGGCCTCGAGCAGATCAAGCCCCTCTACACGACGCTGAAGGGATGGCGCGCGTCGACCGAGGGCATTACGGACTTCGAAAAGCTGCCCGCGGCGGCGCAGGAGTATCTGCGCTTTCAGGAGCGGGAGAGCGGCGCGAAGATCGGCATGGTTTCAACGGGCCCGGACCGCGAGCAGACGATGGTGCTGCCGGAATTTGCGGCTGCACTGAATGAGATTCACAGGTAAACTGGGGAACGACCTGCGTCTCTCGAACCAGGCAAGAAGGAAGAGCTGCATATGATCAGCTTCACCGTCAGGATGAGGTTCGCTCCTGAAGATCGTATCGAGATGGCCGATTTACTGCGACAGTTGACCGAGGCGACACGCCAGGAGCCGGGATGCGTGTCTTACATTCCCCACCGGCTCGAAGGCGACCCCGACACAGTTTTGATTTATGAGCAGTATGCTGACGCGGCGGCCGAAGCGACTCATCGGCAGTCGGCGCACTTCAAGAAGTACGCCGTGGGCGGCCTGTTTCAGAAGATGCTGGACCGCAATCGCGAGGACCTGATCGCGCTGGCGTGAGTGTTCTCCATCCGGCGCAAGCGAAAGTCCTGCAATCGCTTGTAACCATGGGCCCGTTACTTTGAATTGTGAACATTCTGGTGACGCATTGACCGGCGCGCGGGTTCCGGTCTACCATCCGTTACGTTTATGGGTACAACCAGAGTCAACTCAACGAACGGCTGGAACCGCCGAGTGGCTGCGTGTCTTGTGCTCCTGATGGCTGCCGGCGCCGCAGCCCAGCCGCCGGGGATGAAGCGGGGCGAGCGGCACGAAAGCCATCACGAAATCGATCAGCTTGAAGATAGCTGGCGCGACGATATTCTGCACCGGAATACCGCGGCGCTGGCCGCGTTGCTGTCGGACGATTACATTGCCATCACGGCCAAAGGCATGCTGCAGACAAAGGATGAGACTCTGGCCAATCTGCGCAGCGGCGCGGTTCACTTCAATTCCATTGAGTTCTCTGACCGCAAGGTCAGGTTCTATGGAATGACGGCGCTGGTCACCTCCCGTGCGGAGGTCAGTGGAACCGGTCCCGAAGCCGATATTTCCGGGAGCTATCGCTATACGCGCGTCTACGTGCGGGATGACCACGGCAATTGGAAGATCGTGAGCTTTGAGGCAAGCCGCATTCAGGATCGGTACCCGCACTGAGCGCCATTGCGCACGACGACCCATGTTGACCTGCAATGAGACTTTGCAGCCCAATACAATAGCACCATGCCTGAACTGCCTGAAGTGGAGACCATTGCGCGGGGCGTAGACGCACGCGTGCGCGGCGACCAGATCATCGAGGCCTGGTTTGGGTCGCATCGGGAGCCGTTCAAAACGCCGGCGGCGCAGCAGGCTCGCGGCCTCGAAGGTCTGAAGATTCTCTCGGTGCACCGAACCGGCAAGCACATTGTCGTTGAACTCGGCCCTCGCGACAAAAACAACAAGCTTTCGCAGAAGGATCCTTTGGCCTCTGCGGCGCAATGGATCGTGCATCTCGGCATGACGGGGCGTCTGCTGGTGACTGGACCCGAGGCGCCGGTTCTGGCGCATACGCATGCGCGGCTGACGCTCGACAGCGGGCGGGAACTGCGGTTTGTGGACCCGCGACGTTTTGGACGGCTCGAGTTTCGCGATTTGCGGCAGAGCGACGGATTCGGCGCACCGGGCGCGGAGCCGCTAACGATCAAGACCGAGGAATTCGCCGCGCTGTTTCGTGGCCGCAAGCTGGCGATCAAAGCGGCTCTGCTGAACCAGACCCTGCTGGCGGGCGTAGGCAACATCTACGCCGACGAAAGCCTTTTCCGTGCCGGCATTCGTCCCCGCCGCAGGGCCGGCCGGCTGACGCGGGCAGAGCTCGAACGGCTCCGGCTCGCTTTGCGGGAGGTCCTGCAGCAAGCCATCCGACGAGGTGGTTCGTCAGTTTCGGATTACGTAGATGCGGAGGGCGTCAGGGGCTTCTTTCAACTGGAGCACAGGGTCTATCAACGGACCGGCGAGCCTTGTCTCGTCTGCGGAACGCCGATTCGCCGGATTGTGGTCGCGGGGCGAAGCACACATTATTGCCCGCAATGCCAAAGATAGATCCAGAATTTGTATGGTTTTTTGAAGTTTTCGGCAGGTTGAACTATTGGATTCTAGACACGCGCTCGAAAACCGAAGGCACAAGTCCTTGAAAATACAGGGGCGAAGGAACGGCACGTCGATTGCTATAGAGAGTGTGCCAGTGATGTACCGGCTGCTGGAGAAATCCGGCCAGCCCACAAACGCGGCAGACACCCGGCAAGAGCATCCGCCAACGAAGCGGCCCCGCAAGGGGGAGACCGGCCAGGATAGCCTGCGAAAGGCGCGGTGGATAGAACCACCGGCCATGATTTGCTGGGAGGCCAGTGACCAGCACGGGAAAGCAAAAAGCCATCCGCCGCGGCGGATGGCTTTTTGCTTCTGGACGCGAATCGACCGCACCGCTTTTCGGCGGGGCGCCAGAATTCCCACTTTGGCACCCAAGGGGAGATAGCAGCGCGGTTTTCTGTATCATCCCTGATTCCTTCAAAAGGTGGACTTGCGCACCGCTTCGACAGGCTGTACTATCAGAGTTGCCTAAGCGGCTGATGCGAACCACCCCTAGTCGGGTCGTAAAAGCTCGCCGCTGATAAGAGAACCTTCGCCTGGCCGCACGCATCATATTCACTACGGGCGGCGAAAGATCCCATAGGATGGCATTACCCGAAGGAAGCGCCAACGGCACCGTACCGATCCTTACAAACGGATAGGGTTGTTGTAAGGTTATTTGCGTACCGTGCGGCTGGAGCATTTTGGCAGTTGGAGTACCTCGGAGCCCCTTACTTGAGTGGTATTTTCCTGAAGAAAAGACCGCCGTACACTTGGCAGACAGGGCACCCTCGCTGCGAATTCACTGTGGGTTCAGGGAGTTTATGGTAGATTGCGTGCGAGCGCCGCTCCGCGCGATTTGCCTCATGTAGCAATAAAGAGATTCGCCTGCCGTTGAGAGCCGCTGTCCTGACCGGGACGACCGCGGCAGGCACGAGGTATCCGGTTCCCGGCAAGGGAAAAGCTGGATCAAAGCAGAACTATGCACTATAGAGAAAAGTGCCAGGAAGTGCACGCATGACGACAGAACCGACCCAGCCCCAGCCAGAACACGGGGCAGCCCAGGCCAATGGCCAGGGGCAGTCGCAGGGGCATCGGCGCCGCCGGCGCCGCCGCAAAAACAAGTCCAGCCAGCCAGGCGCGCCGCAGGCGCAGCAGGTGCAACCGCAAGCACAGGCCCCGCCTCCGCCGCAGCAACCGCAGGCTGTGCAGCAGCCCAAAGCGCCCCCGCCTCGCCAGAACCAGGGACGGAAGAAGAAGAAGTTCTTCCAGAAGGGCTCGGCTCCGCCCGGACAGCCCGGCAACAGCATCTCTTCGTCTCAGCATGGCCGACGCAAGGAAAAGCAGCGGGGACCGAGGATGTTTGTGGGCCCAATGGACCACAGTTACCGCGCCGTGAACGGCAATGTAACGGACGGCCCCGCCTCGACCATCCCGACTTCAGGCAATGGACACGGCACTTATTATCCTGACGTGTACCAGGCCGCGCCGGCAGCCCCGGTGCGTATAGACGCGCCCACACGCATCTTCTGTTTCATCGAAGACCTGTTTTTCCAGGCCAAGATTCAGGAGACGGCGCGCAAGCTGGGCGTGAAGGTCGAGTTCGTGAAAGGTGACAAGGATGTGGTAACCCGCCTGACCGATGCGCCCGAGGCCGAACGCCCCACGCTGGTGGTCTTCGACCTGAACAACCTGAACGCCAAGCCCATGACGCTGATTCCGAAATTCAAGGCCAAATTCAAGAAGGCGACATCGATCGTCGGCTTCCTCAATCACCTGCAGGGCGACCTCAAAATGAAGGCCGTTGAGGCGGGCTGCGATACGGTGATGCCGCGCTCGGCTTTCTCGCAGAGCTTGCCGAACCTGCTGCGCCGCTACGGGCTGGAAGAGGAAGAAGAGTACGCCCCGCAGCCGGTGTAACGACGGGGTTCAGTGATCAGGGGTCGGAAAACAGCAGATTGCATCAAGAAAAGGAGCGCCCCGATCTGGTGCGCTCCTTTCTTTTTGTCGCGGGAAATGTTGTCGTCTTAGCTGCCCCCTGCCTCTCATCCCGGAGGCCAGCTCATGGGGCGGCCGCCGAGCAGGTGGACGTGAAGATGATCGACAGTCTGGCCGCCATCCTCGCCGGTATTGATCACCATGCGATAGCCCCTGTCGAGGTTCCGGGTGCGGGCGATCTCAGACGCCACCCAGAGCAAATGTCCAATTAAAGCGCGATGAGACGCTTCACACTCGGCGAGGGAGACGATATGTTCCCGCGGGACGACCAGCACATGCACCGGGGCCTGCGGCCGGAGGTCGGCAAAAGCGTAGCATTGCTCGTCCTGGTAGACGGCCGTCGAGGGAATGCTTCCGTCAATGATCTTGCAGAAAACGCAACTCATCACGCCAACAGTGTACAGGAGCGCAGATTGTTGGAACGGATGCTTGGAGGGAGGCAGGTTAAACGGCGGAATCAGCGAATCAGCCGGTTTCGCTCAATTCAGTTGGACCCGACCGGGCACTTTGCGCTGTTCGAGTTAAGTCGGCGATCTTCTCAATGAGGGTTTGCGGCTTGGCTGCGGAGATTTGTTCCTGTGGCCCGGTCAGAGAACGGATGTCGCGCCATCCTTCATTGAGCTGAAGCACCCGGGTGGCTGTGCTTTGGCTGAAAACCGCATCGCAGACGAGCTTGCATTCCTGGTCGTTGAGCGAGTGACAGAGCAGGACGAGATCAAAGGGACGTTGGTCCACCATCTCCATAAGCACGAGAGCCTGGGCAACAGTCTCGGCGGTCTCCACCTCAAATTCCCCCTCCAGCATCCATTTGCGAGTCTGCAGGAGCATGGGGTCATGCCCGACACAGAGGATTCTGGATTTGGGAAACATGACCGGCCGCCAATCTGAACTCGCAAAATTACGTAAGTAGAGCAGAGGGTAATCGCTTATTTTTCTGCGCTCTGTCTGGTACCGTACAGAACTCCCAATGTTTGTCTGTAACATTGGACGAGGTGGGAACGAACTCCGCCTCGCAAGACGCAATCTTCTCTCCCAACCTACCGTGAGCGTCCTTTGCGACACCGCCCCGCAAAGGAGCCCCCGTGGCGACCACGGTTTCGAACGCCCTTATCGATTGTCTGCCCAAACGCCTGCAGGACTCCCTACGGATGAAAATGGAGCCGGTTTCGCTGCCGTCCGGCACATCTCTCTATCGTCCGGGTGAAAAGCCGAAATTTGCTCATTTCATGACCTCTGGGATGGCTTCGGTGGTGACGGCGATGACCGACGGCAGGACGTCGGAAGTCGGCATCTGGGGGCGCGAAAGCATGGCAGAAAGCATGCATCTGCTTGGGCCAGTCAAGGTTCCAAACAGCTGTTTCATGCAGGTGGCGGGAACGGCACTGCGGATGCGATTCAGCGATGTACAGGAGGAATTCAATACCTCTGAGCCGCTTCGCAACCTGGTGCTTCAATCCATTCAGATTCAGGGGCTGACCCTGGAGCAACTGGCTGCGTGCAACCGGCTGCACGAGGCCGAGCAGCGGCTGGCGCGCTGGCTGTTGATGGTCGAGGACCGGGTCGGCGAGAGTTCCTACTCGCTGACTCAGGAGTTTCTGGGGGACATGCTGGGCGCGCGCCGTACAACCGTGACCCTGGCCGCCGGAACCCTGCAGCAAAGCGGGCTGATTACGTATCGCCGCGGGCGCATCCGCATCCTCGATCGGGAAAACCTTGAGGCGGCGGCATGCGAATGCTATCAGGCTGTACGCAAGCTGTGGCGCGGCTCCTGCTTCGAAAAACGTCTTGAGGACCTTGCTCCCCCCAACCATCATGAGTCATAGGCGGAGTCCTAGCGGCGCAACAGCACAAGCCGGACGATGGTGAAACACAGGATCGCGAGCGTCAGCCAGGCGAACCAGTCTCCCAGCAAAAGATAGAGGGTTTTGTCATGCATCGCCGGCACCTCGGCAATGAGGGTGGCGAAGGGCGCGGAGTTGCTTCGTGTTTCAGCGAGGATGCGGCCGCGATCGTCGGTCACGGTGAGGTAGCCATCCTTGGCGGCGCGAACCAGACTGAATCCGTCTTCGACGCCGCGCATGATGGCGATGTGGCCGTGCCAGGCGCGGTCCAGATTGAAATCCCACGCCGGAACGAGCATTAGGCCTGCGCCGGCGCTGCCGTACTTACGGGAGAGCCCGGTGAAGTCCATGTCTTTGCAAATGGCCAAGCCCCAGGTGGCCGATGGCTTGTGCAGCAGGGCAAGGCGGTCGCCGGGTGTGAGGTTGGATTCAAAGGGCGGCAACAGGTGGTGCTTGTCATAGCTGAGCAGGGTCGCGTTGGGCGTGTAGGCGCGGGCTTCGTTGTATTTGAGTGGAGATGAAACGCGGACCAGGCCCACAACGATGGTGGTGCCGGTCTTGTCGGCCAGGGTCTGGAAGATGCCGTCGGTGGCGGCGGTGGCAGGAGCAACTGCGACGCCAAGCTTTTCCGGCAGCACGATAATCTGCGCTCCCTGGGCTATGAGATTCTCCGCGGCCGCGGCGTAGTCGTGGAACAGACGCTGCGTGTCGGTCCCGGGCGAAGCGACATCGACGTTGGCGGATGTGTCCGAAGCAATGAGGCCGACTTTTTCCTGCGGTTGCGGGGAGGGTTGCGCGAGTCGAACCGCTCCGAAGATGAGGACCAGCGCGATGACGCCAAGGCCTGTGACCACGACGCGCAATGCCTGCCGGGGCGCGGTGTGTCGCAGATGGAGGCCGATAGCCAGCGCGGAGGAAAACAGGAGGAGCAGAAAGCTCATGCCCCAGGGGCCGGTGAGTGAGGCGAGTTGAAGAAAGGGCAGGAACTTCAATTGGGTATAGGAGAGACTTCCCGCAGTCCCGCCTGAAGAGGTACGGTTCAGAACATATTCAAACGAAACCCATACCGCGGGAAAAGCGACGAGGGCGCTCCAGGGCGCACCGCGCAGCAGCAATGCACGCCAGATCAAGACTGCCGCTGTGAAGACTAGCGCGATAAACGAGCAGACCCCGAGCCACGGGATCTGCAGCAGGGTGAAGTAGTGGTGCATGTTGACGCAGCCGATCAGCCAGGAGAGGAACGTGGTGAGCGCGGCGGCCCACCACGAGTTGCGCGCGGCAAAGACGAGCACAGGCAGAGGCGCAAACCAGAGCAGGGGCCACATGGGATCGAGGCCGTTTCCGAAGTAAACAAGCGTAGCTGCGGCTGCGATGACGAGCAGTGCGGCAAGCGTGCGCCTGTAGTTAATTGCGAATGCCATTGAGGTACCTCCTGAACGAGCGCCGGCAAAAAGCGCGAAAACGGGCGGGCGACATGGCCATGCGTCCGCCGAGGTAGAGCATGACAAGGCCCTGCAGCAGGGCGCCCATCTCGAAGGTGATGGCCCAGGGGTCATCCTTGCGGAGATGACCGCTTTGCATGCCCTCCTGAATCAGCGCTGCCATGCGATTTGCGGTGGGCGAGGCGCCGGCCTTGAAGTCCTGTGGGAAGCGGCGGGCGCCCGCGCGGGGTTTGAGGAACATGAGTTCGAAGAGTCGCGGATTGTGAAGGGCGTGATCGAGATAGAGGTCGAGGATTTTGGTAAGTCGCCTATCGAGATTGCCTGAAGTGCTAATTGTTTCGAGTTGCGTAGCCAACGCTTCAAAGCCCTCGTCGGCCAGGGCATTGAGCAGACCCTCGCGGTCAGAGTAGTGCCGATAGAGGGCCATGGGGGTAATACCGACGTCCCTGGCCACACGGCGCATAGTCACGGCTTCCGCGCCTTCCTCGTCGAGGAGTCGGCGAGCGGCGATGGCGATCTTGCGGGCAGTGGTCGGCGCGGCTTTCATGTATACAGTGTATACATGAATTGCCAAACAACAAGTCCAAATGCGCGAGGCCCGGGTGCGTATTCATTGCATTCCCAGCCATCTTTGCGGGATTAGACTATCGGCGTATGCGCTTGTTTGTGGCGATTCCGCTGGCGGCTGCGGTTGAGGACGAGTTGTCGGCGATCCGGGCGCGACTGCAATCGCGCGAAGACGGGCTGCGCTGGGCCGCCGCGGAATCGTGGCATATCACGCTGCAGTTTCTCGGCAAGACAAGCGATGAACAATACAGGTGTGTTGTGGAGCGGCTGCGCGCAGTGCAGTCGGCATCGGTTCCGATTGCGCTTGGAGGGCTCGGCTTCTTTGAGCGGGCCGGCGTGTTCATTGTCGGGGTGCGGGAGACGCTGGAGTTGGTTCACTTACAGCAGCGCGTAACCGCGGCGACAGAGCGATGTGGATATGTGCCGGAGTCTCGGCCTTTCAACCCGCATATCACGCTGGCGCGCAGCAGAGGCAGAGCGCGGCAGAGCGGCTTGAGCGGATTGCTAGCGAAGTTGCACGCGGAGGCGCGCTTCACGCGGTTTGTGGCCAGGGCGTTTCTGCTGTATGAGAGTTTTCCAGGCGGTGAAGGTTCCCGCTACGAGATTCGCGAGCGGTTTGCGCTGAAGGACGGCTAGACGGGGATGGAGCGGCTGTCTCCCAACGTCAACAAGCGGCGATCTGTGGCACGAATGGCATGAGAGCAGAGCGAATGTCGTCGCAGTGCCCGATCCGTGCCGAAGTCGCGGACTACTTCGGACTGAGGGGACACGAACCGTAGTCCCTGTTCAACTTCTCTACCCTGAAGACCTGGTCGCCGGTGGTATCTTTTGTCTTTTTGGCTTTGGAGCCGTGCAGCTTGACGCGATCGCCGACTTTGATGCTCGCCGCATCTCCCTCAAGCGCGTACGTCTTTGCGTCGCTGGTTCGGAGTTCGAGTCCATTGGGAGCGGTGAAGACGCACCCGGTGAGCGTGTGATGGCTGTGGCTGATCTCGACCGGAACGATGATCGCGACGGCGATGACCGCGCCGATACCCACAGCGACGCCGGCAACCTCGCCCGAAGAAGGGCCGATGCCACCGCTAAAACCCCCGCAGCCAGCCGGAGCGGTTGAGCCGGAGCAGAGAAGAACGGCAAGGCCGGCGAAGGCAGCGATGCCGAGCCGGCGGTTTGCGATTGAAGACGGCTTGGCCGTCTCCGAAGGATCGGGGCCCGGTCGAACGGTCTTCATAGTTGCCTCAATCCGTGGAAGCAATCGCTGCTGCAGAGAAACTCAGCGTCAAAAAAGAGAACATGCTAAGGCTTTTACACGGGCCCGCGCCGGCACACAAAAGGGGTCAAGAAACGGCTCGCGGCAGATGGCTTTTGCAGGAAGCTGATTGAGAGTACAGCGGTTTTGACTGGGTGTGGGAAGTTTATTTTTGGGCGGGATGATCTCAACTGGTGTGATCGACGATGATCTTCCAGCCTTGGGGGCCTTTGCGCCATACCAGCGAGAAGATGCCGTCGTCTTTCTTGGCTTCGCCTTTGGCTTTGCGGTCGAGGTGAAACTTGCCGGTGACCACGGCATATTCGGCGCCGCCGCAGGAACTGGGGAGCAGGCGAACGTCGAGGTCATTGAAGGTGAGCGTGCCCATCTGTTCGGGAGTGGAATAGCTGAGCATGTAGCGTTCGCGGATGGGCTGGAAGCCCTTGCGCAGGGTGAGTCCGATGAAGGTCGTTGCGGGGGAGTCTTCGTAGGCCTGCATGAAGGCCGGAATATCACCCCGGTTCCATGCTATCGTTTGCGCGGTGATGGCTGCGCGAATCGCGGTTTCATCGTCTCCCTGTCTCGCTTGCGCGGCCACCTGCGGTGGGGCGGGCGCAGCTTGCGCGGGCGAAACGCCAGTGGCACAGAGACAGATCAGGACCATCAAGAAAGACCTTTTCATGGGCCAACCTCCGGGGATGCGTTTGTACGGGTTCAGCTTACAATGACATCATGGCTGCGGTTATCGAAAAATCCCCTTTTCGCGTGGTGCATACGGTCTGTTCGCACGATTGTCCCGACAGTTGTGCCGTGCTGGTGACTGTGGATCAGCGCGGACGCGCGATCAAAGTGCAGGGCGATCCATCGCAGCCGGTGACGCAGGGATTTCTATGCGGCAAAGTGGCCAAGTACCTGGATCGCGTGTATGCGCCGGAGCGGATTCTGTATCCGCTGCGCCGGAAACTCGGAGTCGCGAAAGGGCCGCTGGCCAGGGGCCGGGAGCACGAGGCCTTTGAGCGCGTGAGCTGGGATGAGGCGCTGGACGCGATCGCGGCGCGGCTGCAGATGGTTAGCGAGAAGTATGGTCCGGAGGCGATTCTGCCCTACAGCTACGCGGGCACCATAGGCGTCCTGGGTTACGGGTCGATGGACCGGCGCTTTTTCCACCGGCTGGGGGCGAGCCAGCTGGACCGGACGATCTGCTCCGAGGCCGGCGGGGTGGCGTGGAACCTGGTGTACGGCAAAAAGATGGGCACGCCGACAGAGGATTTCCGCCTGGCAAAGCTGATTGTGGCCTGGGCCGCGAACATCCACGGCAATAACGTTCACCTGTGGCCGTTTGTTGAACAAGCGCGGCGCAATGGGGCGCGGCTGATCGTGATCGACCCTTATAAGACGCGAACTGCAGCATTGGCAGACTGGCACATTGCGATCCGCCCAGGCACGGACGGGGCGCTGGCGCTGGGCGTGATGCATGTGATTTTGCGCGAGGGGCTGGAAGACCGCGCTTATATTGCCGAGATGACGCACGGCTTTGAGCAACTGGCCGAGCGGGTGCGCGAGTACACGCCGGAGCGCGTGGCGGCGTGGACGGGGATGACGGCCGGAGAAGTGGAGCAACTGGCGCGCGAGTATGCGACCACGCAACCTGCGGCGATTCGCCTGAACTACGGCGTGCAGCGCGCGGAATTCGGCGGCGCAGCTGTGCGGACGATTGCCATGCTGCCGGCGCTGACCGGGGCGTGGAAGTACCGCGGGGGCGGCGGGCAGCTTTCCACCTCGGGAGCTTTTCTCTGGAACAAGAAAGCAGTGGAGCGGCCGGACCTTGCACTGGCTTCCCCCCTGGGGCGTCTGGCGCGGGTGGTGAATATGTCGGAGCTCGGCCGCGCTCTCACCCAGCTTGGCCAAGCCAGGGAACAGGGATCAGAGATCAGGGACCAGGGAATAGGGAACGGGAAACCAAAAGACGACCGCCAGGACGGACCCGCGGTGCACGCGTTGTTTGTCTACAATTCGAACCCTGGGGCGGTGGCGCCGAACCAGAACTCCGTGCGGAAGGGGTTGGCGCGGCCGGATCTGTTTACGGTGGTGCACGAACTGTTCTTTACGGACACAACGGATTATGCCGATTACGTGTTGCCGGCGACGACATTCCTGGAGCATAAGGACATTCAGGGCGCGTATGGGCATTACTTTGTGCAGTTGTCGCAGCGGGCGATCGAACCGCCGGGCGAGTCGCGATCCAACGTATGGCTCTTTGGTCAACTCGCACAGCGGATGGGTTTTACCGAGGAGTGCTTCCGGGATACGCCGGAGGAGATGATCCGGCAGGCGCTGAGCATAGGGCCCGATGGGCATTCGACGAATGCGGCGATGGAACATATTACGGTACAGGATCTCGAACGGGAGGGACACATTCCGCTCGGGTTCCACAAAGAGGGTTTTCAGCCATTTACGTCCGGCCCGCTGGCTACGCCGTCGGGAAAGATTGAGTTTCATTCGGAGACCCTGGCAGCGCAGGGGCTGGACGGGGTTCCTCGCTTTGTTCCTCCAGCCGAGTCGCGGTTCGGTGAGGCGGCTGCGCGCTATCCACTGGAGTTTCTGGGCCGCAAGGCCGATAACTATATGAACTCCACTTTTGCCAACCTGGGAGGGCACCGCAAAATGGAGGCGCGGACAACCCAACGGCTGGAGATGCATCCCACAGACGCTGAGGCACGCGGGATCGGCGATGGGGATCCGGTGCGAGTGTGGAACGAGCGAGGTTCGCTTGAGCTGAAAGCGCTCGTCAACGGAAGTGTTCCGGCAGGGGTAGTGGCAGCGCGCCTGGACTGGGCCAAAATGCACACGGATGGGTCTAACGTCAACGCCCTCACCAGCGAGCGGCTGACGGACCTGGGCGGGGGGCCCACGTTTTATTCCACATTGGTCGAGGTCGGGAAGGCGTAGGGTCTGCCAGGAGCTCTTCTCGCAGGGCAGACCCGGTTACGCCACCGCTTACGTCGAAAGCTTCCGACGAGTAAAATGGAGTCGAGCCATGAATTGGACCTATTTCATTGTCGTAGTTGCACTGGCGATACTCTACGTCGCGTACAAACACTCCGGGCTGATTCCAAGAAAGGACGCGGTGGATTTGCTGAAGAAGGGCGCGTTGGTGATTGATGTGCGTACGTCTGGGGAATTTGATTCAGGCCATCTGTCGCAGGCGTACAACATGCCCCTCGATCAGGTCGAAGACCTGGTGTTGAGGCAGGTGAGAGATAAGGGCAAGGTGCTCTTGCTGCACTGCCAGAGCGGAGTGCGCAGCAAATCGGCCAAGGAACGGTTGGAGCGGGTCGGCTATAAGAACGTCTTCAATATGGGCTCGTACGAGCGCGCGTTCAAGATCGTGTGCGGCAGAAGCCTCTGACCGGTCATGGAACCCGCCTTCAGGCTGCGCCTCGCAACCGAGGCGGATATCCCCCAATTACATGAACTGATCGAAGCATCCGTACGCGGGTTGCAGGCCGGCGACTACACCGCAGCGCAAATTGAAGGTGCGCTGGGGACGGTGCTGGGGCTCGATACACAACTGATCCGCGACCAAACCTATTTCGTGGCCGAAGCGCTTGTCCAAAACGCTCAAGCGCGGAGCGCCGGGTGCGGGGGGTGGTCGAAGCGGAAGACGCTGTTCGGCGCGGACCACGGGCTGGGGCGCGAGCCGGAGTTACTCGATCCTGCGACCGATGCGGCCAAGGTGCGGGCGATCTTTGTGCATCCCGATTTTGCACGGCAGGGACTGGGCTCGTTGATTCTGGCGCACGTAGAAGCAGAAGCTGCTGCGGCGGGTTTCCGGCGCTTTGAAATGGGATCAACTCTGACCGGTGTGCCGCTCTACAAGTTGAAAGGCTACGTTGAGGTCGAGCGGATTGCTGTGCCGCTCACGAATGGCGAAGTGCTGCCGGTAGTGAAGATGGTGCGAGAGGCGAGGCAATGACCTTGCCGCATGACATAATTCTCGCGTGATCTGGCTCGGTGAAAGATCCGGCGCACAGGGCAACTGACGCAAACCGCGTGGATACGAGAGCTGCATGCAACCAGGAATGTGCTCTATGCAGGCAGCTACTCAGTCTGCATGGTTCCTGGCTACCCCCAGTCCATGTGTGAAGGTCGTCTTCCCGCTGCCGAACGGAAATGCGATCGTCCTGATGAAACCCGAGTCCCATGCGGACGGTTCATTTTCCCTCACTTCGTCGGGGACGAGATTCGGTGACCCGGGTTTTTATTTCACCGTGCACGGCCGGGATGGGACGGTTTGGGCGCGCTATGTGCGAGCGATGAAGGAACGAATCACGGTTTACGCCGCGGAGCGAAACACGGCTCGCGCAGATCACGTTTTGTGGCTGTGGGGCAAGCAGTTTCTTCGTTTGCATTACCGCATGCGCCTTGCGAATGATTTCGTAACGGCAAGCTGAACTCGTCCTCAGAAAACTGTGCCGGTTCCAACTTTTCCGTCGAGGCTCAGACCGCAATCAACGCGAGCCGATTTGCGGAACCTGGGGGCTTTCGGATAGAGGAAGAACTTGAATGTAGTCCAGCGCTGCCGGGTCGTCCTTGTCGGGTGTGCCTTCTACGCTGATGCTGTCGCCGGTCTTCAGAGTGACGTCATGGGCAGTGAAGCGGGTTGAGTTGTCGCCATTGGGGCGATTTGACGGAAGCTGTGCATCGGCAGTCCAGCTCGCGATCGGCTTGCCGTTGACGTTGAGTGTGAAATGCGCGACGCCGCCCGGCAGATCGAAGTATTGGGCGGCGATGTTGTAGTGGCCGGGCTTCCCGTCGTAGGTCCACTTGGCAGTGCAGCTTTGCTGTCCTTCGCAGGAAACTGCTCTGCCGCGGGAGGCGTCTTCCCACGGGGTTACATCGATGACTTGATAGCCGGTGAGCCGGGCGTCTTCGGCTTCGAGGCGGCCGGGGAAGTTGCCGGCGCGTCCTTGGTCGTCGGGGATGCCGCTGAGCTTGTGGAAGTACTGCACGATGGCGTCGCGCCAGACGATGGCATGACCAGCCTGGTATTCGAGCCGCGCGTGCTCATTGTTGTAGAGATCGGCATTGACGCTGCCCTTGAGGGAGGCCCATTCATTAACCAGGTGCGCGGCCTGCTCTGCGCCGAGGTAATGACTGTCGTAGATGTACTGGATCACAGTCTTTCCGTCGTGGAGCTTGTAGGTATACGGCACGTGGTGAAAAAAGAGCAGCAGGTCGTCTGGGGTGGTGGCGGCAGACTCGTACATCTTTGCCACCTCCGGCGAATATTGACCCACGAAGCCGGTTCCCTTCGCGACGGTGCGGTCCATGCCGACGCCGAGGTGGTCGGCGCGGTGCCATTGGCCCCATCCGTTCTTCTCACTTGATTCGATGTTCGGGCCGTAATGGCTGCCGGTAATGTCGGTGAGCGTCTGCATGCCGAGGGGACCGGTGTAGTTCACATAGGCGGGCCAGGATTGCATGAGCATGTTGGTGACTGTGTCGACTATTTCAGGCTCGTTGCTGATTGTCAGGCGTACCCACTCCTCGGCAATTTCCCTGGCGGTCAGGTCGGGGTTCCAGGCGAGGCGGCCGACGGCATAGAGATTGGCCATGGCCAGCGGCGATCCCAGCCAATGGTCGCGGCCCACGCCGGACACGGCGATCATGCCGCCTAAAGGGCGCCCAAAAGTCTTGCCCGCAATGATGTCTTTGACCGGCGTTGATTTGCCACCGACGCGCATGTCAAAGTCGAGCACGCCTTTCCACATTGGCGCGAGATAGACAAGATGACGCTGCTGGCCGGTGTACTCCTGTGTTACCTGGACCTCCATGGCCTGATTGGTTTTGGTGAGGCCGCCGAAGAGGGGTGAGACGGGCTCCTGGGCCTGGAAATCGATGGGGCCTTCCTTGGTCTGGATGACCACGTTGGGCGCGAACTCGCCATCGAGCGGATGGAAGATGCCGTAGGCGGCGCGGGCGCGGTCGGCTTTGGGGTCGCGCCAATCGAGGTGATGGTTGTAGACGAAGGCGCGGTAAAGAACGAGGCCTCCATGGGGCGCGAGGGCAGCGGCAAGGGTGTTGGCAGCGTCGGCCGGGGTGCGGCCGTAGCTCGCGGGCCCGGGTTGGCCTTCGGAGTCAGCCTTGACGGTGAAGCCGGCGAAGTCGGGGATTTCGGAGTAGATCTCATTGGCCTTGGCAGCCCACCAGGCTTGCACGTCGCGGTTTTCGGGATCATAGGTTGGGAGGCCGCCGACCTTTTGCGGGCTGGCGACGTCGACGCTCATGGAGATGCGGACACCCCAGGGGCGCATGGCATTCGCGATGCGGACCATTTCTTTCAAATGAGCGGAATCGAGCAGTTGCGGCGCGGAATTGACGTTGTTGACATTGCAGGCATTGATGCCGACCGAGGCGAGCAGCCGCGCGTAAGCGGAAACGGGCGCGAGGTCCTGGCGAACCTGGCCATTCTCGAAGAAGATGCTGCGGCCGGCGGAGCCTCGCTCGATGGAGCCATCGGGGTTATCCCAGTCGTCGACCCAGCGAATGGGCATGGCGGGGTGTTGGCGAATTGCCGCCTCGGTGAGGTCGGTACCCTCTGCCAGGTTGCGCAGCAAAGCAAACGCGCCGTAGAGCACGCCGCGAGGGCTGCCGCCGGCGATATACAGGTTTCGCGGAGAACCTGTGACAGCATTGCCATACCAGAAGATATCGAAGTCTTCAGGCCCAAGAGGGTTCGGAACCGGGATCTGAAAGTTACTCAGAGCTTCGAGCTCCTTCGGCGTCCCGAGCATGATGAAATTGTTACCGACATGGGGATCGAAGATTCCGAAGAGACCGGAAAGACCCTGACTCAGCTCGTTGGCGGCGGTATGTTCGAGCAGGCTGTTGCCGAGTGTCCTGATGCGGACGGGTACGGTGAGGGGATTCTTGACTGGCCGATAGCCGAGCCACGCCGGGTCATCTGCCTGCGCATGGGCGTGGACGGAAATTGCAAAAGCAGCTGCGAAGAAGAGGCTCCATAAAAGTCGCGGCATCACCATGCGCAACCGAAACATTTTGAGGGTAAAGGGCGAGACAGCCTGGAATGATCCGGAAACGAATGTTCTTCTCTGCGCCATTGATTCCCTCTTTCGCCGAGCGCGCAGCTTTCCCAGAATGCGCCCCTCTATTATCAGGATGCGGTTGTAGACCGGGAAGTTCGCCTGGTGGATGGCGCTAGTAGCGCTTCGTGAGTGCGGGCGGAGGCGGGCCGGTTTTGCCGGCGAGGAGCCAGTCGACGGCGCTGCGTACATCGTCTTCTCTTGCTTCCCCCATGATGCGGGTCACGATTTCGCCCTTGTCGTCGAGCACGACTGTGCCGGGAACAATGTCGCCGAGGCCGAAGCGGTTCATTGTGTCTGTGTCCGCATCGACCCAGCTTTCCGCGGTGACGTGAAGGCTGGCGAGCTTGGCGGGGATCTTGCCGCGGTTTTTCGGCTCGTCGATGGAGATCAAGACAAAGGCGACCGGCTTGCCGGCGTAAGACGCGGCCATCTGCGATAAGCGCGGCAGCTCTTCCTGGCAGGGGCCGCACCACGTCGCCCAGAAGTTCACGACGACAATCTGGCCATGGAGCGCGGAGAGCTTGCGCGTCTGGCCGTCGAGCGTTTTGAAACCCGGGTCAGGAGCGCGTTTGCCCGCCAGCGGCACGCCTGTGGCAAGAAGCGCCATAACCATCACGCGGCAGATCACCCCGACTGAGCTTTTGAGCATGGCCTTCCGACTATATCCGCGTGCGCGCCAATTGGTCTCCATCAAAGGGTTGAGAACGGGCTCAACCGCATTGGCGACGACGATTGCGTGCGAAGACTGCTACTTTCGGGCACATTGCTCCTGCAAGTGTTTCCCCGCCTTGCCGTACGATGCGCATGGCGATTTCGAGGTCAGATCACAACCGTAACACCGGAGAACAAGAAGATGAAAAGCTTCCCTTCGACGGGAGCGGCAATCGGTGCCGCGCTCGTAGCACTATGCCTCTGGATGCATCCTGCAGCTCGCGCGCAAGGCTGCGTAGCCGCCCACTCTCCTCAGCCCGTCATCTCGGGACTCGACCCTACCTCAGAGGCTAGTGCGCGTCACTATGCGGGTACCAACCTGCTGCACGGTCTTACCATCACCACTGGCTACCGCGTGTACAACTCGTTCCGGCACTACATCGGGACGGTTTACCAGATACAGAGGCAAGTAAATCACAACGCAGTAGTGAACCATGTGAACCTCTTCGAGTTGGACCTGAACTATCAGCTCACCCCGCGGTTGAGCCTGATCGCCAGCGTTCCGGGACTGGAAGCGACACGGCACGGCCAGAGCAGTCCGCTAAATGTGTACCGTTCCGGCGGCATTGGCGACGTCACTGTGGGCGTGCAGTCATGGATATTCCGGCCGCCGACAGAGAACCACGGCAACGTCAACCTCTCGGCCCAATTGAAGCTGCCCACGGGCATTAACGATGCCAAGGGCTACACGATCAGTTCAAAGGGTACCGAGACGCTAGAGCCGTTTGACGAGTCAATTCAACCGGGCGACGGAACCTGGGGATTCAGTCTCGCCACCGAGGCGTACCACCCCGTTATCTGGAAGACGTCGGCTTACTTTACCGGCTCATGGCTCTTCAGTCCGCAGGATACGACCGGGGTGTTGACCTTCCGTCCTGCTCCTGGTGAGGGAGTCGTGTCCGCCACCGACCAGTATCTGTGGCGCGGAGGATTTTCGCGGCCTGTCACAGGCCTGCGCCTGGCGCGCGGCCTGGCTTTGAGCATTGGCGGGCGCATGGAAGGCGTGCCGGTGCGGGATGCGTTTGGCAAGAGCGATGGCTTTCGCCGCCCCGGGTATGTGATTTCAATCGAGCCGGGCATGATGTACGAACGCGGCCGTTACACGTTCTACGGGAGCGGACCCTGGGCTATGGAGCGTAACCGCAAAACCAGCGTGACAGACCTGGAAAATCACACGCATGGCGATGCGGCATTCGCGGATTACACGGTGATTGCAGGGTTGTCGCGGTCGTTCTGAAGCAGTTCTCGCCGGCCAAAGCGTCTTTGAACCGGCCTAGCCACACTTGGTCTTGCGCGCTTTGGCCGTTTCGCTTTTTCTAGTCTACGGTGACTCGGCGCAGGCCGCGAACGGCATTGGTGAGATAGATGGCGTCGGCGGATTTCAGGTCCTGCACGCTGAGGATTCGCTGCTCGATTCCAGGCCGCGTCTCGAGCAGGTGGCGGCGGTAAACACCGGGGAGAAGCCCGCACTCGATGGGCGGCGTAAACCAGCGTCCTGCCTTCTCGATAAAAATATTGCTGATGGCGCCCTCGGTGACCTCACCGCGTTGATTGAGGAAAAGCACATCACAATATCCGGCCTGCGCTGCGGCCTTGAAAGATTCATCATAGAGACGCCGATCGGTCGTTTTGTGGAAGAGCATGCGGTCGTGCAAATCAGTTCTCTGAGATGCGAAACATACGCGGCCGAGGGTTGATGCGAAACCAGACGACAGTGCTTCCTGCTCAATTTTCAGGCCGCCGTCTGGGTGAACCAGCAACCTGATCTTGCGCGACGCATCGTCGGGGAAGGTTCCGGCTTCGGCAAGCAGAGCCGCCTTGATTTGAGTCCGATCAAAAGCGAATCCGAAGTAGTCCGCCGAATCTTCAAGGCGATCGAGATGCAGTTCGACGAGCGCATACGTGCCCTGCCAGAGCAGAGTCTCGATGAGCGAAAAGGGCTCGATGCGGCGGGTGAGGAACTCCGCTTTCAACTGGCATTCGCGGAATTCGTCCTTGGGATTGGAGTCAATGACGATGCCGCTGCCAATGCCCATCGTGGCGTTGTCTCCGTCGACATCCAGGGTGCGGATAGCAACATTGAAAACGGTTCGCGAGCGCGAGAAGAAACCGATCGCGCCGGTGTAGATGCCGCGGGGCTCATCCTCGATTTGCGCGAGCAGCTCCATGGCGTGCACCTTGGGTGCTCCAGTGACAGACCCGCAGGGAAAGAGAGCGCGGAAAATCTCTGCGAAGGTCACCTCTGGGCCCAGTGTGCCGGTAACGGTCGAAGTCATCTGCCAGAGCGATGGATAGCGCGCAACCGAGAAGAGATCATCGACACGCACGCTGCCGTAAGTGCAGAGCCGTCCCAAGTCATTTCGGAGCAGGTCAACAATCATCACGTTTTCGCTGCGGTTTTTCGCGTCGGTGCGGAGCCACTCGGCGATCTGACGGTCTTCGGCCGTGGTGCGGCCGCGGGGCGCGGTTCCCTTCATGGGCCGTGTGGTAATGCGGCGAGTCGTGCCCTGCTCATCAAGCCGGAAAAAGAGCTCCGGGGAGAAGCAAAGGATGTGTCGGTTGGCCTGCCAGTGGACGAAGGCGGCGTATTCTACCGGCTGCCGGGTTTGCAGATGGCGGTAAAGAGCGGCTAAGCTCCCTGGAATGTTTGCGCGCAAAGGGAAGGTGAAGTTGAGCTGGTAGACATCTCCGGCGCGGATCCACTCGTGAATGGCTTCGATGCGGGAGGCATATTCCTGCTGAGTGAGACCAAAGGTGACGTTGAGCGGGCCCAGGTTGGGCCCAGAGTTCCGGATCGATGCGCTTTGGTCCGGCGGGTTGGATTGAGGTTGGGAGAGCGCGGGTGGAGTGCCGTCAACAAAAGCCCCCATGGTGTGATCGAAAAGATGGCACCTCTCAAAGATGCCGAACCATGCCAGGGGTTGGGAAGTCTCTGGGATATTCTCTGAGATTCGCGGCTGCAGGGCGGCTTTCGGCTCGAAGGCGGCACCGCACTCGTAGCTGAAGAAGCCGGCGGCGAATTGGTTTTTCTCGGTTGCGTTCTGAATGTGCGCGAAGAGGTCGGCTAACTCCGACGATGTCCAGGCGACAAGTACGCGCAGCGGCGAGACAAAGAGCCGGCTCAGCGGCTCAGTGGCAGCGGAGTCTGAACAATCAAGAAGTAGCGTGGCCGGCGTGCGCTCCACCAGCGCGTAAACTTCCGCGGGAAGGGGATGCCAAGGCTTTTTCACGTTACGCGCCGGCCCCGGTGAGGAGCTGTTTACTGCACCGTAAGGACGATGGTGGTGGAGTGGGTGTTGGCAGAGATGCCGTTGCTGGACTGCGCGTTGATGCTCACCGTATAAGTACCGTTGGGAGTAGGCAGGTTAGGGGGTGGCCCGTGGTTCTGGTAATAGTAGAGAGGATTGCAGGCCGTGGTGCCAAGCACGGAGACCAAGCCCACCAAGGCCAACAGGCAGAAACGGCTGAGCCAGGGACGGTTGCGTAGACTGAAAGCCAATCCGCCTAGGCCGAGGGCGCCAGGAAGAAGCACCGCCCAGGCAATCGGGCTTGAGGTTCGCGTAGCCGGCGGGGTGGAGCGAGTCGTGGACCCCGCAACCGTAGCGAGCACCATCGAACTGGTGACCGCGGCGGTGGCGCCGGGCAGAATCTCCAAATTCTCCGGAGTAAAGGTGCAGGTGGCCTGGTCGGGAAGTCCGGAGCAGGAAAGGGTCACGAACATGGGGGCGGTGAGTGACGCGGCATTGATCGGTGTAATTGAGGCAGTGACGGAGCCCGACTGGCCTGCGGTGAGCGAGAGTGTTGCCGGCGCAACAGTGATTCCGAAGTCCGGAGTGCTGCTGGTGACGGCCCGCACTGGCGAGAGTTCTGAGACGGAGCCCTGGTGCGCTGTATCGCCGGCATAGACGGCGGTGAGGCTATGTTGCCCGGGGAGCAGTGAAAGGTTTGCCGTGGCGTGGCCCTGGGCATCGAGCGCCACACCGGCCAAGGGCTTGCCGGCATCCTGCAGGACGACGGCGCCGGTTGCAGGGAGGCCGTCCTGACCGGTGACGGTGACCCTCAGCGTGGCTTGGGTGCTTCCGGCGATGTCATGGAATTCCGCAGACAAAGTGGTCTGGGTGGCCAGGGAGCCGGTGCTTCCAGCCGGCGCTGCCAGTGCGGGCACGGCCAGAGCGGCACCCAGTGCTGCGATCAACTCAAGCCGCAAACCGCGGCCGATCAGACTTCTCACGTGCGCCTGCTCCAAATCTCAAGAAAAAGTCGTTTATCGCCCATGTGTGGCAGCGTGCATCCATTGTATCCGGCGGGGGCTTGGGCGAGCCAACGGCGGACGGGCGAGTTGCCCGGTGCAGGTTGGACGTCTCGGGACAGTGATCTGTGATCAGGACTACTCTTCGCGGAGCAGGATGAGAGGGTCGGCTTGCAGGGCACGGTGCGCGGGTATCCATGCCGCAACGAGGCCCAGCAAAAGCATGGTCAGAATCACTCCCCCGAGCACCACAGGGTCGCGGGGAGTGGCCTGATAGACGATGTAAGAGAGCAACCGGGAGGCCGCAAGGCCCAGCAGCAGGCCTAGGGCAGAACCTGCCGCAAGCAACCGCAGGACGCGGCCCAATGCAACCCGCAGAACCTCGTTGCGTTGCGCACCGAGGGCGATGCGAATGCCCAGTTCCCGCATGCGTTTGCTCACGGAGTAGGCGGCCATTCCGAAGATGCCGGTGATGGCCAGCATGGCGCCCAAAGCGCCGAGCACTCCCAGAGCCATGGAAGCTGCTCGTGCCGCAAACAGGGCAGTGTCCAACTCTCTCGACCAGGTGTCGATGGTGTAGGGAAGACCGTTATCGAGGCTGCGCAAGGTTGTTTGCAGCGCAGTTGCCAATTCCTGGGGATCGCGGTTGGAGCGCACGATGAGCCAGGTATCACTGGACGGGGACTGCAGTGTGGGGAAGAACATGGCAGGTTTTGGATCCTCGCTGAGGGTCACGTACTTGCCGTCCTCGACCACTCCGACCACCTGCACGCGCTTCCCTCCCCAGAGTTTGAAGTGGCCGCCGAGCGCTTTGTCGTCCGATCCAAAGAGCATGCGCGCGAACTCATGGTTGATCACGGCCACTTTGGGTGCGTCTTTTCCGTCGTTCCAGGTGAATGCCCTTCCCGCGCGAATTGTCGTTTCGGCGGCCTGGAAGTATCCCGGCGAAACGCCATACTGCTCGGCATCTGTCACGGCGTTCGAGGGCCTGTAATCCGTTGTGCTGTCGGCAAAAACAGTGTCGTCTGACCAGCCGATATTCAGCGGGACCCGGTTCGCGTACCCTGCCGCCGTGACTCCCGGAATCTTCGCAACCGTGTCGAGCATGCGCCGTTGCATCACGGGAATCTGATCCGGGCTGTACCCGCCCATTTCAAGATCCGTGTTGATTTGCATCGCATTCTGCGGAACGAAACCGAAGTTGCTGTGCAGCGAACGCACCATGCCGCGTACTGCGACGAGCGACGACGTGACGAGAACGGCACAGGCGGCGATCTGCAGTGCCAGCAACACATCACGCAGCGTGATACGCCGCGTTCCTGCAAACCCAGTGGCTCCCGCTTTGATGCCCTGATAGGGATCGGCCTTGAGCACCTGGCGCAGCGGAACGATTCCGAATAGAAAACCGCTGACGAGAGCCAGCGCGAGTGCGACCAGGTAAGTGCGGGCGTCGGGATTGACGGGCACATTGATGGGGAAGTTCGGCACCGGGCGCCATGCGCTGATGGCATGCAGCAGGGCCACTCCTCCCGTCAAGCCGAGGGCGCCACCGGCAAGCGAGACCAGAATTGCTTCCGTGAGAAGCTGGCGCAGAATTCGCGTACGGGTTGAGCCGAGGGCCAGGCGCAGCGCAACTTCGCGCGAGCGGTCGGCGGCGCGCGCTGAAAACAAGCTGCCCAAGTTCGCGCAAGCCGCCAGCAGAATCAGCCCGGAGAGCAGCATGAGCCCCGCAAGAAACGCGCGCACCGGCCCTCCAAGCATATTTCCCAGCAGCCCTGGACGCGCCATCGTAAAGCTGATTCCGTCGTCGTCTTTGGGATAGGTCCTGGATAGATGTGCGGCGATCGAGTTGAGGTCAAGGGAAGCCTGCGCGGGAGCGACACCCGGCTTGAGAAGTCCAACCAGCCACATGCTCCGGGTGCCGCGCTTCGTCAGGATGTCCGAGTAATCAAGCTGGCTGTCATTGACCATCGGCGCCCAAAGATCGGGTGCGAAGAAGAGTTCCGTACCGCGAAACGCCGGCGGAGCAACGCCGAGGATCGTGAAGGAGAACTTGTTCAGGCGGACCACGCGCCCCACCACGGTGCGATCGCTGTTGAAGTGGCTCTGCCAGTAGCCATAACTGAGCACAATGTAAGGGGCGCTGTTGGGACCGTGCTCGTCGGAGGCGTGGAAGAAGCGCCCGAGGTAGGGTTGAACGCCCAACACGTCGAAGTAATTTCCGCTCGCCGCATAGAGCCAGACGGGGAAGGTGACGCCATTGATGTCCAAGCCGGACTTGTCGATGTCGGTGGCGACTACGCCATCGAACGCCCGCGTTCGGTCGCGCAGGTCGACGTAGTCGGGATAGGAATTTGTTGGAGAGAGGTCGCGTCCGCGTTCGATGAAGTAAAGTCTCTGCGCCCGCGGCAGATTGACCGGATGAAGAATGAGCCCGTTCAAAAGGCTGAAGACGATGGCATTCGCTCCGATGGCCAGAGCGAGCGTGATAATCGCGGTGAGGGTAAAACCGGGTGCACGGCGCAACTGGCGGGTGGCAATCCGGATGTCGCGGACGAAAGTTTCGAGACTCAAGCTGGCATCGGCAGCGGTGACGCGCTCTTTGGTGGATGCGGGGTTGCCGAAGCGGACCAGCGCATCGCGGCGGGCTTCTGCCGACGACATGCCGGCGGCGAGATTGTCGTCAATGCGCAGGGCGATGTGCGACTGCAACTCGGCGTCGATCTCGCGGTCTACGCGTGAACGGCGGAAGAGATTGGCGAAGCGGCGGAAGACGGCCATGGGGTTTCTCCCTCAGGCGATGCGCGGGGTCAAAAGCCGGCGCGCGGTTCCGGATAGTGCGTCGGACTCAGGCATAGCGGAGAACGGCGCGGACGCCTTTGACAAGCTGGTCGAAGCTTTCCTGGGCAATGTCGAGCTGGCGGCGGCCCTGGGCGGTGAGCCTGTAGTACTTGGCGCGGCGGTTGGTCTCGGTCATAGACCATTCTGCAGCGATCCAGCCGTTCTGTTCCATGCGGTGGAGGGCGGGATAGAGTGAACCTTCTTCCACGCGCAGCATTTCTCCGGAGGCGTTCTGGATGTGGAGGACAATGCCGTAGCCGTGCAACGTGCCGTTCTGAGCCAGGGTCTTGAGGACCAGCAAGTCGAGAGTGCCTTGCAGATCATTTTTGCGGAGATCGTTTTTAGCCATTCGTTCACCCCTAGCGAACTTGGTATGGAGAAGTCTAGGCATAGAGGACTAGGGATGTCAAGGGAAAGTGAACAGTGGTCAGGGATCAGGGGTCAGAGGCTGGCATCTGCTTCGGCGGTGTTTAACTGACCTCTGATAACTGACCACTGATCACTGCCCTTCTGTTTTATCCTTTGGGGTTGAGGTGAATTGCCATGACGGAGATGGCTACGCGTCCCCAGCTTGCTTACCTGACGGCTGTTCTGGATGAGCTGCGGGCCAAGGGGACCCATTTCAAGCTGCGCATTCTGGACGATCAGCAGGCGCCGGTGTGCCACTACGATGGGCGCGAGGTGATCAACCTGGCCAGCAACAACTACCTGGGCCTGGCCAACCATCCCAAACTGATTGAGGCGGCGCTGGCGGCGACGCGGAAGTTCGGCGTGGGATCGGGCGCGGTGCGGACCATCGCGGGAACGATGCGCATCCACATGGAACTGGAGGAGAAGATTGCGCGCTTCAAGAATGTGGAGGCTTGCGTGGTCTTCCAGAGCGGATTCGCGGCCAACGCGGGGACGGTGAGCGCGATTCTGGGCAAGGACGACTTTATTCTGTCCGACGAGCTGAACCACGCCAGCATTATCGACGGCGCGCGGCTGTCGCGGGCCAAGATCAAGGTGTTTCGCCACAAGGACGCGGCGCATTGCGAGGAGTTGCTGCAGGAAATTGCCGGCGAACCGGGGCATAAGCTGGTGATTACGGACGGCGTGTTCTCGATGGACGGCGACATTGGGCCGGTGGACAAGCTGGCGGCGCTGGCGGAGAAATATGGCGCCATCATGATGGTGGACGATGCGCATGCTTCGGGCGTGCTGGGGCGCAATGGACGCGGGTCCGTGGATCATTTTGGAGTGCACGGGCGCGTGGATGTGCAGGTGGGAACGCTGTCGAAGGCCATCGGCGCGCTGGGCGGTTATGTGTGCGGGTCGAAGGATTTGATTGATTATCTGTATCATCGCGCGCGGCCGTTTCTGTTTTCGACGTCGCATCCGCCGACGGTGGCCGCGACGTGCATTGCGGCTTTCGACATTCTGGAGACGGAGCCGGAGCGGATTGAGCGGCTGTGGACGAACACGCGGTACTTTCAGGGCGAGCTGCAGGCGCGCGGGCTTCAATATTGGCGGAGTGACGACACCCGCGACGGAGACTCCGATTACGCCGGTGATTGTGGGCGAAGGACGCACGGCGATGGAGTTTTCGCGAGCGCTGTTCGATGAAGGCGTGATGGGGACGGGGATTGCGTTTCCCACGGTGCCGGAAGGCAAGGCGCGCATTCGACTGATCCTCACCAGCGAACATACGAAGGCGCAGTTGGACCGCGCGCTGGAAACGCTGGAGCGGGTAGCGAAGCGAATGAGGCTGCTGAGCACTTAAGGCTTGCGTGGATTGGGCGAGGCAGAAGGCTGAGGCTCGACCCAGCACTGCTGAAATCCGGGAGGCGGTTGGACCTTGTGGATGGCGTTGTCCATCATGTGGTCCCAATTCGAGAACCAACACTTGGCCTCGCGGTAGTTGGGTCCAATGCCGGTGACGGGGTCGGCGGAATCGCGCACTTCTTTGCGCTGCCGGGGCGTGAGCGACCAATTCAGCGGGTCGGTGCCGGCGAGGACCTGCGAATTGGTATCGGTGAGAATGATGCGATGGATATGCATCTGTTTTTCGTAGGCCAGATCGAGCAGGCCGAGAGCGACGCGGTTTCTTCCGGTCACGCCGACGTTGCCGGCATTCCAAAAGCCGTTTAGAGGGGCTTCGACCTGGTTGAAGAGGTTCCAGCCGCCGGGCGAGCCGTTATTACCGCCGCTGGTTTGGTTTTTGCCACCGTCAAAGTCGCCGCTGTTGCGGATTTCCAGCCAAAGGATGCGGAGTTTGTGGTGGCTGTTGAGCTTTGACTGAATGCTGGCCCGATGATTTGCGTCTTCCGGCTCGGTTTCCCGAGCCTTCTCAGAAGGAGCTAGAGCAAACCGGAGAAATTCGATCGCCGAGGCGGTGCCGTCGTTATCGTAGTAGCCGCCATCGACAAAGTGAACGCTATGGCTGTCGACCGATTCGGCCACGCGCGTTGCCGAGGAAACGAAGGGAAAGGTCGCGGATAACTGGGCCGCGGTGGTCAGCGGGAGGTCAGGCTTGACCGCGTCGTTGACGCCAAAAGAGTCGAGGAACGACTGCGCCGGATAGGTTTGGCTTTGATCGAGGGAATAGTGGGGGACGCGGTAGTTGGCCAGAAGGAAACGGCTGCCTTCTTCGACGGTAGTGGTGTTCATGGTGAAAGCGGGAAGCTGGCCGGGAAGCATGGAACGCAGGGTGAGACGGCTCTCGAGTCCTTCGTTGCGGGCCTGGGCATCGCGCTTGTCGGCGAATCGGAATCTGTCGGCAAACCGCACTGTCTGTTTCGTATCCCGCTTCCAGGTGTCCTCGCAATACTTGTTGTTCAGGTTGCGGGCGAAGGCCTTGCGCAAGGACCATGTACGGTCCTTCATGAGAGGCGAGTCGTCCAGGTCCCCATCCCCTGAAGAGATTGGCATAAGGTATGGGGATAACGGCAGAAATGTCTTTTGCAGATCGTAATACACCAATCCCCAGCCGACCGCTTCAAGGCTTGAGCATTGGCCGGAGATTTGCATCCGCGTGAAATCGGGGCTCTGATCCTGAATTTCGCGGAGGTAAGAGAGCAGGCCGACGCTGCCCCCGGAAACCGTACTGAGCAGGAGCAGATGCTTGTGGAACGGTTCGGCAGGCCCTAGCGCATCGGTTTGGTTGAACTCTCTCTCCAATTGGGCCAGGACCGCGGTGGTCCACGCCGAAGCATGGAGTCCTCCTCCCGTCGCGGTGACGATGATGAGGGGGCGATTGTCGGAGGGATCGGACCAGCGCTCGTCCAGAACCTCGGCCGGAGTGGGGGCGGGAGCAGGCGGCTGTGTGCGCGCACGAACAGTGGAGAAGTAGTGCTCTTCCCGTTCGCCGGTCCAGGGCAGAACAGGCGGCATGGGCAATCGGGGAAGAATCATGAGAAGGATCACCGCCGAAAGCACGGGCAGGCGATAGCGGTCGAGAAAGAATGCAATTCCGGCGAGCCCCCAGCAGAGCGCCATGGCCATGATCAAGATGAGAGCCAGGATGGGAAAGCGTTCGGCGCTGCAGAAGACATAGAGCAGGACAAACAGGATCCAGAGGCTGGTGACCTCAAAGGTGAGCACAAGCTTCCACCAGAGCAGGCGGACGCCGCCTTTTTGTGCGCTCCAAAAAACTCGATCGAATACGATGACGCCGAGCGCTGAAATGATGAGCGCAGCAACTGAGGGAGCGACGGCCAGGACCGGGGCTGTGAGCGGCCAGATGGTGAAGTAGAGGCCAACGAAGATGATCACGGCGAAAAGGGAGAACTGGTGCGCCTCATACAGTTGACCGTTGGGATCAAGATAACCGGCGAGGTCAGATAAATTGGAGAGAAAGCGCGCAGTGGCGCGGAGCAATTTGTCGAGCTTGCTCCCTTTTACATTGGTGACGGCGGTTTCGATCGTGCTTCGGTTAGACGATTTTCCGGGCACATTCAAAAAGAACCATCGGCGCGGAAAGAGAATGGTTCGGGCCGCATTCTTGCCAAGCTGAATTTGAGTCAGCGCGCCGTACGCAGCCGGGGCGTCGTAGGTGAGGTAATACCAGGCATTGGCAACGTACCAGAGGGAGACCGCCAGGGCGCTGCCGGAAAAGAGGCCGAGCAGGATCTGTGCCGGGTCTACGCCTTGAGTAACGCCGTAAGAATAGAGATACCAGAACACGCACACAGACCAAATTTGCGATCCCAGGGGGGCCATCCACTCCCACTCTGCTTTGTCGTTGACCAGGAGCGTCTTGAGCAATTGCGGGCGTTCCTCATCCTTGCCACCTGAGCCGAACCTTACCGGTCCATTGATGACGACGGCTCGACCCGCGATCAAAGCAACAAAGCCTGCCGACACAATGAAGAATGCGACGCATAGATAGCCCTGAAAGTATTCGGGGACGAGCAGACCGCTGATGAGCGGCTTGGCGAGAAAATGATTTGCCCCGATCAGCAACACAGGAAAGATCCAGAGCAAAAGGCTGAAGCGCATAAAGTACAGGTAGCGCACCCAGCACGCGGATTCCTTGAGAAACACATGGCTTTTTTGCTTGGGTGACGCGACGGCTTCGGTAGACATGGCTCGACCTCCCAATCGGAATGCGCGGAGAACTCTTAGGTCCTCGGAGGACGTTCACCGCATGATGGAATCGACCAGGAATAACTGCGAATCCGAATTGACCTTCACTTCAATTAAACCGGTGAATAAAGCAATTCGAAAAAAAGGAGAAGTTCAGCAAGCATAGCGCGAATCTGGCTCGCGTCAAGCAATCATATTTGTTGCTTAAGGAGTCAATGTTGCCGCGCGCGAGCCCAGGAGGCCATCGGTCTGTAGTATGGAGGGCGCTCGAGCCTCTGAGGATTTTGCCGGGGTCGGGATTCACGTCGATGATCGCTTATTAGCGCGGCACGCTGAGCGCGCGGCGATGGATAGCGTTTCTCACCGTGCCGGAAGGCAAGGCGCGCATTCGGCTGATCCTGACCAGCGAACACACGAAACAGCAACTGGCAAACTCTAGAGCGGGTGGCGCGCCGGATGGGGATTCTACAATAGAAGGCAATGATCGCTCATTTGCGCGGCAAGCTGATTTACAAGCAGCCCGGCCAGGCCATTGTGGAGGCGGGCGGGGTGGGCTATGACGTGGCCATCTCGGTGCCGACGTTTACGGCGCTGCCTTCGCTGGGCGCGGAAGCATCGCTGCACATTCATACCCAGGTCAGCGACGATCAGATCGCGCTGTTTGGCTTTCTTGAGGCCGTTGAGAAGCGGCTGTTCGAGCGACTGATTACAGTCAGCGGCGTGGGCCCGAAGCTGGCCATCAAGATGCTCAGCGGGCTCTCGAGCGAGCGGACGGTGCAGGCCATTCGCGCACAGGATCATGCGCAGTTGACACGGATCCCCGGCGTGGGCAAGAAGCTGGCGGAGCGGCTGGTTGTGGAGTTGAAAGACAAGCTCGACGACTTCGCCGTCGCGCCGGTGCAGTCGACCGTGGCGGGACCAGCGGTGGACGATGTGTTGTCGGCGCTGACCAATCTTGGCTATCAGCGGCCCGCGGCGGAAAAGGCAATTGAGCAGGCGATCGCAAAAGATAAGGCGCTTGCCGCGGACTTCGATGGGCTTTTCCGCGGCGCGCTGAAGGTAATCCGGTAAACTGGTAGAGCAATTCAAAAGAACCGGTTTTTAAGGATTCTTCCCCTTGGGATTGGTTGTATTTATTTCAATACTTATGACGGGTCTGTAAGTTCCTATTCGAAATTGCCCGTTCTGACTGGACAAGCGCGGCTGGATCTCGGCTTCAGAGTGTCAGCTTCCCCTGCACTGCAAGGACGGTGTGTTTGCGTTTTATCCTCGCTCTTCTCTTCCTGGGCCTAGCCACCAGTAGTCACGCCCAGTCGGTACAGCTTCCGGATGCACCGCAGCCGTCGCCCAGCGTCGCGGCGGCGAGTGATTCCGTGCCCGCTTCCGTGCCCGGTTACGGTGAATCTTCTTCCTCTGCCGATTACTCATGGCCAATTGACTCGACTTACTTTTCGGAGTTCGGACTGGCGGGACAGCAGGCGCCGGATACCGACCACGGTGACGCGCGCCCCAAGCCTGATTCCAAAGCTCCAGTCGATGCCAACGGCAATGCGATCCCCCTCGAACGCCAACAGCCGCAGCGCATCCTCGGCTTCATGCCCAACTTCCGGTCCGTCTCCGGGGGAGCCACGCCACCGCGCCCAAGCTGGAAATACAACTTCATCGTCGCTAGCCATCAGGCGACTGACTATTCCAGCTTCATATTTCTTGGGCTGACATCCATCACCGCTGAAGGGATGAACATGCACCCCTCCCTCGGCAAGGGCGTTGACGGATTCTACGCCTACACCTGGCGCGGTTTTCTGGATAAGACCGACGGCACCTATCTCTCGGCTTGGCTGTTGCCCAGTCTGCTGCACGAGGACACCCGCTTTTATGCCCTCGGCGCAGGCCACAGCATTGCGTTCCGTTCTCTTTATGTGATCAGCCGTCAAGCCGTAGCCCGCACCTATGAGGGCAGGCAGACGCCGAATATCGCCGGACTCGGCGGCAAAGTGTTGACCCAGGTAGTCTCGCGGTACTACTACCCGCCTAGTGCGGGAAGCTTCGGCGTTCTTGCCAGCAAGTTTGGCTACTCCGTGATGCGCGACGTGACGTTTTCCTCCATCCGCGAGTTTTATCCCGACATCGCTGCGCACTATATTCGCAAGCACCGCGCGAAGATGGCAGCGAAAGCTGCGGCGCAGGTTGCGCCGGTGCAATAAGGGGATCGTGCCTCATGGCGCCCTGGGGCACCAATAGCCCCCTAAGGGGGCAAGCTTCCAAGTTGCAATGAAGGTGATTCGGGGAAAATCACGCGCACTATCAAATGCTCTGCCAGCCTCATAAAACTCTTGGGATGCTGTCTGGCGGAAGGAGCAGGGGCCTTCAGGCCCTTGATATCGATGTGTCGAAGGGCACGGCTTTAGCCGCGGTCAAAAGCGTACGCTGCCGTAATGCGATTTGCGCCGCAAGAAATCCGGACTTATTTCGTCACAAGTGTAACCGCGCAACGCCGTCGTCTTTTCCAGGTCACTTCGAATGCTGAGCTCCTGCAACGCACTCTTCTCGATTATCGCGGCCAAGGTCGTTTTCTTCTGCATGCGTTCGTCATTATGCCCGACCATTTTCACGCCATCATCACGCCCGCGCCGGAGGTCTCTCTGGAAAAGGCAATGCAATTCATCAAAGGCGGCTTCTCGTTTCGCCTCAAGAGCAAGCGGGATGTTTGGATGCGCAGCTTCAATCAGACACAGGTGCAGAGCGAAGAAAAATTCATCGCCGCTCTGGGTTATATCGAGCAGAATCCAGTTAGCTGCGGGCTTGCTCAAACGGCGACGGAGTATGCCTACGGCTCTGCGAGTTGTGGGGCCGTGGATCCCATGCCCGCGCATCTGCGGGGGGCGATCCGGGCCTAAAGGCCTGCAAAAGGAAGCGCGACGCGTTCACGGGCCTGAAGCCCCCTGCTCCTTGGCACGAGGACCGCCAATCCAAAAACGAACGGAAGGGCCATACATAGAGTCCACCCCAGGAACTCCAGTCAGCCCGTGACCGGCGCGAGAAGAGATATTCGGAAAATCGCACGAGGCAATTCTCTGGCAGGGGATGACGTTGTAAATCGACGAAGCGTGCACTCGCGCTAAACTTCTAATTGATGCCTGCCAGCCAGAAAAAAACCTCCGTTGCTCTCCCTTATTTTCGCCCCGCCGCTCTTACGTTTTTGCGCAACCTGGCCAAGCACAACGACCGCGAATGGTTTACGCCGCGCAAGGCGCAGTTTGAGGCGGAGTTGAAAGAGCCGATGCTGGCCGTCGTTCGCAAGGTGACGGAGGCGATGGCAGAGTTTGCGCCGAATCACGTGCGGCCGGCGGAGAAGAGCCTGTTCCGCATTTATCGCGATACGCGGTTCTCGAACGACAAGCGGCCCTACAAGACGCATGTGGCGGCGTGGTGGACGCACACGGGACTCGACAAGACCTCCGGAGCGGGCTACTACTTTCACGTGAGCGCGAAGGAAATGGTGATCGCCGCGGGATCGTACATGCCGGAGAAGGATCAGTTGGCCGCGATCCGGCATTGGCTGCTCGACAATCATGTTGAATTTCAGAAAACTCCTGCGCAAGCCCGGCTCTTCGGAAGAGATTTGAGGAATTTGACGGCAACGCGCTGACGCGGCCGCCGAAGGGATTTCCCAAGGACCATCCGGCGCTGGACCTGATTCAATGCCGCCAGTGGGGGTTGCAGCGCAACGCTGCCCGCCGACGACCGCGCTCGACCCGAAACTGGCGGCAACCGTGATTCGCCATTTCAAGCTGGCGGCGCCGGTGGTGGATGCCTTGAATACCCCGATTGCGGCGTCGCTTGCACCGAAAAAGAAGGTACTTTTCGGGCTGCATTAAGTCGCTGGCGCGGCAGGTGCGCATGGCGCGGGTTCCGACATCAAATGGCCGGCCCAAATCCCGCTGAATCACAGGCAAATATCGGTAAAAATCGGCAAAATATCGGGACAAAAACCCGCAAAAACTTGTGGAAATCGGCCGTTTTCCCATTGACTTTGCCCGGGCTCCAGGCTGCATGGTATACGAACGACGGGTTCTGAGAACCCGCATGAATACAGGGGATTCGTGCAAACGTTGCCTCAGTCGCACTCCCTCCATGCGGAACGCAATCAAGCGAACGGAAACCCAGGCAACACCGGCTGCCCTGAGGGCATGCCCAGAAGGAGAAACATTACATGGCAACTGGACTGACCAAGACCGCTCTGACGCGGCACCTGGCCGAGAAGCTGGAACTGACCAACAAGCAAGTCGCAGCCTTCCTGGACCTGCTGGCGGAGACCGCCATCAAGGAAACCAAGAAGAACGGCGTATTCGTAATTCCCGGCATCGGCCGCCTGGTAAAGGCAGAGCGCAAGGCCCGCATCGGCCGCAACCCCCAGACCGGCGCGGCCATCAAGATCAAGGCCAAGACAGTGGTCAAGTTCCGCGTGGCCAAGGCCGCCAAGGACGTGATCGCACCTGTCAAGAAGTAGTTTTCCCGGACGGCGGACCGAAGGGGAGAAGCCCACGTGGCTTCTCCCCTTTTCGTTTGTGCAAAGGGGGCTCCGCGATTTTTTGTGGAGTCAGTTTGAACATTCCCACATCGAATCAGCATGGCGAGCTCAGCATCGGTCCACAATGCGTTTATCTCGGTGGCGACTCCCGCTTCGATTGTCATGATTCTACGGCTCGAAGGGCTTGCTGCAGCAGCCGTAACGGCGGCTCTTTACGCTCGCACTGGGGCGAGCTGGTGGCTTTTTGCAGCGGTTTGGCTGGCGCCGGACCTCTCGATGCTGGGCTATCTCTTCGGCTCTTGCCGAGGCGCACGGATTTACAACGCCGTACACGCCTATGTGGCGCCGGCAGCGCTGGGGTTGTCCGCGCTCCTGCTGCACGCGAATGGGCTGCTGCCGATTGCGCTGATCTGGGCGAATCACATCGGGGTTGACCGGCTGCTGGGCTACGGACTCAAATACTCAGACGGCTTCAAATGGACGCACCTGGGCAATCCTGGAATGCGCAAGGCTATTCCGCCGGCTTAGCGCTCGGCAGAACACCGGGCATAAACGCTCGCGCCACCAGGGAGATTCCAAAACTGATCAGGATAGCCCGTATCATCAGCCGGTGGTCGTAGCTCCATGACAGGAACGCCAGCGAGCAAAAGACACCGAGCGGCGTGATCTCTGCCACCAGAGCGCGGAGCCAGTGATGATCAGCGCCACTGCTTCGCAGGTTAGTGTGCAGGCGTGGTATGAGCCGCGGAACGGTGAACAGATAGGCTTGGTAAGGCTCGCCTAATTGGGCAGAGAGAAAGGCCTCTTCGCCCAGGATAAGCCGCAGCAGAAAGACGGTAAGCAGGGTCATTGCAAACAGCGCGCCGGTCGGCGGCATGAGGAAGGCCATGGCCGCTACCATGAACCACAAGCCGAGATAGAGTGGATTGCGCACGTAGCGGTAAGGGCCATCGGCCATCACCGCGCCGGCTTTCATTTCAATGTTCTGCACCGTGGCGGGACCAAGGTAGGCCGTTCCCCAGACGCGCGAGAGTGCGCCCACAGCGGCGATGAGCGCGGCGGCGACGATGATGACGTGCGAAGCCACGGTAAAGCTGAACAGACCCAGGCGGCTGATCTCGAGCGGCAGCCACTCAAGCAGCGAGATCCGTTTGCCGAATCCCCACGCATCAATCCATGGCGCCCAAAATCCTAAGATGATGATGGCCGCGTTGATCGCCATCCGCAGTTGAAACTCCAATTTTGTCGCCCGCATGCACTGCTCCCGCACGAGGGAGTGTACCACCTGCCGCGGGAGGCGAAGGACCAGCGACTACTCCCAGCGCAACGCAGCCATGGGGTCAGTTTTCATCGCCGAGCGCGCGGGGATGAGAGTGGCTGCGAGAGCCACCAGGGCGAGCAGTGCGGCGACGGCGATGTAGCTGGCTGGATCGTGCGGACTGATGCCGAAAAGCAGGCTCTTCAGCACGTGTGACAGCAACAAGGCGGCGACGAGGCCGACTGCACCACCCAGCGCCATCAGGCGCAGGCCTTCATGGAGGATGAGCTGCAGGATGTTAAGACGGCTGGCGCCGAGTGCCATGCGCACACCGATTTCCTGGGTGCGCTGCACGGCCATGAAGGCGATGACGCCGTAGAGTCCGATGACCGCCATGAGCAGGCCGCAGAACGCGAAGAATCCGAGCAGCGCGGTCTCAAAGCGGGGACGATCGGCGAGTTTGCTGACAGCCTGATCAAGCGTTTCGATCTTCACTGGAACGGTGGGGTCGATTCCGGCAATCTGAGATCGCACCCACGGGGCAACAGCCTTGGGAGACAAGACTGAGCTGATCACCATGACTGGTTTCCTTCCATCCCAGTCGCTATCGGCTTTGCCCCTGAGGAAATAGATCTCCGATGCGTCGGGTTCAACCAATCCGCCATTCTTCACGTTCTCGGCCACGCCCACAACCGTGTGCCCGCTGACTCGTCTCCCGATCGGGTCTTCGCCAGGAAATATGCGCGCAGCCAGCAGCCTGCTGATAATCACCACTGGCTGCGCAGAATGCATATCCTCCTCGGTGAATCCGTGGCCGCGGACGATGGGGATATTCAACGCCGGAAAGTAATCGGGCGTGACTCTTCGAGTGGTAAGGGTATCGCCCGCCCCTTCACCTTGATAAGGCTTTCCGTCGATTTTCAGGTCTGTCCAGCGCATCCCATACCCGCCCTCTGGAGGAACTGAATCGCTGAATGCGACCGCACGAATGCCGGGCAAACGCCGGATCGCCGCTTCCGCGTCCAGGTAAAACTGCATCTGCTTGTGCGATGTGTCGTACCGGAAGCCGGGCAGCGCAATCTGTGCCGTGAATACGCCGCCGGTCTGCATTCCGAGGCTCTGATCTTGCATGTTCTGAAAGCTCTTGAGCAGCAGTGCAGCGCCGGATAGCAGGACCATGCTGATCGCAATCTGGCCCACCACCAGGCTTCTGCGCAGCACGGTGCGTGTGCGGAACTTCGCGGCGCGCGCTGCCAATGCGACCACGCGCGGTGTTTGCACGGCCGGCACAAGGCCGAAAAGCCCTCCACAGACCAGCGACAGCAAAACAGCGAACAAGGCAATGCGGAGATCGAGACGGGCCCGGTCGAGAAATGGAATTCCCGTGGGTGCAAGGCGAACAAAAACTCGCAGCAGCCCCTCCGCCAGCGTCATTCCTGCTGCGGCCCCGGCAAGCGCAAGCAGAACCGCCTCAGTAAGCGTCTGCCGGATCAATCGTCCACGGCTTGCGCCCAGCGCGGAACGCACCGCCAGCTCCCTTTCGCGGCCCTCGCCGCGCACCATCATCAGGCTGGCCACGTTTGCGCAGGCAATCAGTAGCACCGCGAATACTGAACCGAGCAATATCCAGGCCATCGTCTGCGCATCCTGCGTCTCCCGGTCGCGCAGCGAACGAATGCTGAGGTGGATGTCTTTGCGAACATCCGGTGGAACGAATGTGTCTCTCGTATGGTCGAAGAGCGGCTCCATCTCTGCCCTTGCCTGCTCAATGCTCACTCCGGGCTTAAGGCGGGCGAACGTCCGCATCGGATCGCCGTAGCCACCATTTGCGGTTTTTTGGTCCGCCTGGATCAGCACCATGGGGAAAATCACGTCGGATGGTTGCAGCGTAGGAAACTGGAAGTTCCCGGGCAACACTCCAACCACGCGGACTGGGCTGCCATCGACATTGATCTGGCGGTTCAGGATGTTTGGATCGCGGTTGTAATGGTCCCGCCACAACCCGTAGGAAATGATGACGACGTGCGGTCCGTTGGGGAGAACCTCTTCAGGCAGAAAGTTGCGCCCCAGCACCGTCGAAATTCCCAGCAATGGTAAGTAACCGGCGTCGAAGTTGAGGCAATCGAGCTGCGCAGGATTGTTCTCGATCAAATCGCAGGCATGTGGCATGGTGCTTTGGATTGCCATCGCTTCAAACGGCTTCTGATGATCGCGCCAATCAAAGAAGAAACCGCCCATCATGAATTCCTGTCGCTCCAGCGAATGCACCATCCCGATGGAGACGATCCGGTCGTCATGCGCATAAGGCAAACTGCGAAAGAGGATGCGATCGACGACGCTGAAGACCGCCGTGGTGGCGCCGATGCCCAGGGCCAGCGTCACGATGACGGTGACAGTGAAGACAGAATTGCGGCGAAAGCCGCGCAACGCATAACGCACATCGCGCAACAGGTTTTCAAGCCAGGGAAGCGTGGCGTGGTCGCGGTAGGCCTGGCGCGCCTGCTCTGCGCCGCCGAGACGGATGAGAGCCTGACGGCGGGCTTCCGCTTCGCTGAGGCCGGTTCGCTCACCGTCGCGGATATGCAGATCGATGTGGCTTGCCAGTTCCTCATCAAACTCGTCTTTGGCTCGCTCTGCGCTAAGCACTCCGGCGAACCGGATCCATAAGGCTCTGAGTTTGCGCATCATGTGACTCCTATTCCGCACGCAGGGCTTGCATGGGATCGACGGCGGCGGCGCGGCGTGCCGGGATCCAGGCGGCAATGAGCGCGACGATCAGCATCAGCAACGACACCGCGCAGTAGGTGATGGGGTCAAGCGCGCTGACCTCAAAAAGAAAACTGTGCAGCAGGCGGCTGAGCGCGAGAGCGCCGATCAGGCCGGCAACGCAGCCTCCGCCCGCGAGTAGCAGGCTCTGGCGGATAACGGCCAACACAATCTGCCAGCGCTGCGCTCCGAGCGCGAGACGCAGGCCGATTTCGCCCGTGCGCCAGCTGACGATGTAGGCGATGAGGCTGTAGACACCTACGGCTCCGATCAAAACGGCTAACCCACCGAAGCCGAGAAGCAGCACGGCAAGCGCGCGCGGCGCGGCCACTGAAGTAGCAACGACCTCGCCAAGGGTACGAACGCGCGTAACGGGAGCCAGCGAGTCGATGCCGGCTACGGCACTGCGCAAGGCGGCCGCTGTTTCGGTAGGCGTTGTCTGGGTGCGGAGCAAAACATACATCACCGCCTGCTCACGCGCGGGCGTCATGGGCAGGTAGACTTCGTCGTTGAATCCGCCTTCAAGGCTGCCTTCGCGCGCATTGCGCACCACACCGACGATGATGGAGGCCTTGGTTGTATCCCAGGCAGCGGGCGCCGGAGCATCGTCGACGTCGAGCAGATGCTTGCCGATAGGGTCCTGGTTGGGCCAGAGGCGCTGGGCCATGCGCTCATTCACAACCGCGGCGTGGGTGGCGCCGGAAACATCTTCCTCGGTCAGCAGCCGGCCGCGGACCAGGTGCAGGCCGAGGACATCGAAGTACCCAGGAGAAACCGTGCGGCCGGTGGCGAGCAGCGCGCCCTGGCCGGCGTCGCGCGGATGGTTCTCAGCGTCGTAGACGTAGTTGTTTTCACGGCCGCTGAGCGGAAGCGAGTCAGTGAGGGCTGCGGTCTGGACCCCGGCGATGCTTTGGGAGCGATCGAGCAGGGTTTCAAAGAAGGACTGACAGCGGCCCTTGTCTCTGCAGGCGGCCGAGTCCAGCGCGACTTCAGCCGTGACGGTGTGGTCGGTACGGAATCCAGGATCGACTTGCGAAAGCTTGTAGAGGCTATGCAGCATGAGGCCGGCGGCGGTGATGACCATGACGGAGAGTCCGATCTGTGCCACGACCAGGGCCATGGAAAGACCGAAACGCGACCCCTTGCCGGAGAGGGCGCGGCTGCCAAGGCGCAGAGTCGAAAGCAGGCTCATAGTCGCCATCCGGATGGACGGGATTGAGCCGAAGAGCAGACCGGCGATCACAGATGCGCAGAGCGTGAAGAGAATGTCACTGCCGTGGAGGGATACATCGTGGATGCGGGGTGTGTCGGCGGGGAGCAGGCGCACAAAGACGCGCAAACTCGCCCAGGCCGCGGCGAGACCGACCGCGCCGGCTGTGAGGCCGAGCACCACGCTTTCAGAGAGCAGCTGTTGAATGAGGCGGCGGCTCGAGGCGCCCAGTGCGCTGCGAACGGCAAGCTCGCGTTCACGGGCGGTGGCGCGTGCGAGCATGAGGTTGGCCACGTTGGCACAGGCGATGAGCAGGATCAGGCCGACCGCACCAAACAGGAGCAGCAGACGCGGACGCATGGCGCCGGTTTGCGCTTCAAGCAGCGGCGTGACGGTCATGTCGGAGGCCCAAATATCGGGCATGCGCCAGGGAAACATCGGCAACAGGATTCCGTGCAAGCGGCGCAGATCGGCCTGCGCCTGCGCCGGAGTCACTCCATCGGCGAGGCGGCCAAAAGCCTGCAGGTCCAGGACCGTCCACGGATCGAGTGGGTCGTTGGGGTGGAACGAAACCGGAATCAGGAACTGCGTGTCCGCGTAGGGAAAATGCACGCCGGCGGGCATGATGCCGATGATGCGGCGCGATACGCCGTCGATGCGCAGGGTACGGCCGAGGACGGCGGGTTGCGCGGCGTAGTGCTGCTGCCAATATCCGTAGCTCAGGATCACGTCGTGATCCTGCCCGGCAATGGCATCGCCGGGCGAGAAGAAATCGCCCAGAGCGGGTTGGATGCCGAGGGCGTCGAGCGCGTTGACCGTGACCGATGCGCCGAAAACGCGGTCGGGTGTGTCGGATTCGGATACGTTGGACTCGACATCATCACCAAATCCGGCGATGGACGAAAAAGCTTTGGAGTGCGTGCCGAGCGCGCGGATCCAGCCCTTGGGAAAGACAGGCGACGTGCTGCCGGTGATGCGCATCAGGCGGTCCTGGTGTGCATAGGGCAGCGGACGCAGCAGAATGGAATCCACCAGAATATAGATGATGGCGTTGGCGCCGATACCCAGGGCCAGCGTGAGAACAGCGGTGAGCGTGAATCCCGGCGCCTTGCGCATCTGGCGGAACGCGAAGTGAACATCCCGCATGATGCTCTCAGCCAGCGGCACTGTGGCGCGGTCACGGTAGGCCTGGCGTGTTTGCTCTGCCCCGCCGAGACGGATGAGCGCCTGGCGGCGGGCTTCTTCGGCTGAGAGGCCTGCGCGCACTCCTTCTTCAATGTCCATGGCGATGTGGCTTTCGAGTTCGGCAGAGATTTCGTTGTTTACATTCGATCGGCCGAACAAGCCAAACATCCGCATCCATAGTGCTCTCAGTTTTCGCATAAAAAGACTCCTATTCCGAGCGCAATGCCTGCATGGGGTCGATCGATGCGGCACGACGTGCGGGCAGAAACGCAGAGATCAAGCCGCACAGTGCAAGCACCGAGCAAACGGCGAGAATCGTGAGCGGGTCGTGGTCACCCACTCCAAACAGAAAGCTCTTGAGGGCGCGCGTAGTGATCCACGTGCAGACCAGGCCGGCGATGAGGCCAAAACCCAGGAGCCAAGCCGCGTTCTGCATCACCAGCAACATGACATCGATTCGCTGCGCACCAAGGGCCATGCGAATTCCGACTTCCTGGGTGCGACGATTGACGGAGTACGCCATCAAGCCATAGAGACCGACGAGAGCCAGGACCAGCGCAATGGCCGCGAACGCGGTGAGCAGCGAGGTCTGAAAGCGGCGGCGGGCACTGGCCTCGGATTCCAAATCGCCCATGGTTTGAAGATGAGTGACAGTAAGGTTTGAATCGAAGGCTTTCAAGGCCGTGCGGATTTCGGCGGCCGTGGCGGAGGGAGGCAGTACGGCGCGAACAGCAACCCAATCACCATCAAAATCGTAGCTTGGATGATATATCTGCGGCTGAGGCGGCTCTTCCAGACTGGTGTGGCGAACATCGGCAACGACGCCGATGACGGTGTTCCACTGTTGATGATTCTCGTCCGAACTGATCCGCGCCCCGATGGGATTTCGCCCGGCAAAGTAGGTCTTTGCGAATCGCTCGTTGACGATGGCCGATCTTACGGTGCTTGACGTGTCTGCGTCGGTGAAGAGGCGTCCTGCGATCAGTGGGATCTGCATGGCAGAGAAATACTGCGGCGTCACTTTCCGGCCTTCTGCGAGCTGATCTTTCTGGTTTGCAAAACCATCTACCCAGAAGAAGAGCAGGTTCTCGGAATGGGTGAGCGGCAAGCTGTCGACCGCTCCAGCGGCAGTTACGCCGGGAAGGAAGCGAATCTTGTCCATCAGGCTCTTGAAATAAAGGGCTCGTTCTGCCGGCGGGCGGAGATGGCTTGGATCGAGCCAGAGATTCATGGTGACGGTAGACGTCGAAAAGCCTGTGTCGACCGACATCACGTTGATATAGCTGCGAATGAGCAGCCCTGCCGCGGCAAGCAGCACCACGACCATGGCCGCCTGCACAACAATTAAAGCTCCTTGAACCCGGCTATGGCCTCCGGTTTGTCCGCGTGCGCCTTGAGTCTTGAGAACTTCGTTGAGTTGAAGGCGCGATGCATTCCATGCAGGAAGAATGCCGGCAAGCACGCTGGTGAACAGGGATGCGGCAAGCGTAAACAGCAAGACGCGGAGGTCGAGAGATGCTTCGTTGAGCCGCGGAATGTTGCCGGGATCAAAATACGGCAGGCCGCGCAGGAAAAGCCAGGCAAGCGCAATACCGACAGCACAAGCCGCAAGGCCGCTCAGCAGTGATTCCGTCAGCAATTGGCGCACGATGCGATATCGGCCGGCGCCGAGAGCAGCCCGTACGCCCAATTCGCGCACCCGACCCGAAGCCCTGGCGAGCATGAGGTTCGCAGCATTTCCGCAGGCGATGAGCAGCACAAGCAGGACGGCGCCGAGTAGCAGGCGCATGAGCGGCCGCACGGGACCGAGCGATATCCCCGTAAAGCTCTCGACGAGCGCACCCCAGTCTCCTAGATCGTCACCGCTGTCAAGGCGGTCGAGGCGAGTCATGATTCCGCTCATCTCGATTTGCGCCTGACGCTGCGTGACGCCGGGCCGCAAGCGAGCAACCGTAACGTCGGCATCGGGACTGCGCTGCGATTTCTTTTTGAAAGTAAGGGCAAGCGGAACCCAAAGATTGGTGGACTTGATCTGCGGATTCCCGTAAGGCAGGTCGGACTTGAAAGGATATTCGAACTCTGGCGGCATCACGCCGATGATGCGATAGCTTGAGCCGTTCAGTTGAAGGGATTGATGCAGCACATTAGGGCTGCCGCCAAACATGGACTGCCAGAGCGAATGACTGATGACGACGACTTTATCGTGGCCCGGTTGGTTGTCGTCCGCGTCGATCGCACGACCCAGTTCGGGTGCGGATTCGAGCGTCGAAAAGAATCGTTCATCCACGCGGGCGGCGCCGATACGCTGCACCGCACTTTGCGCAGTGAGTGTGAGCTGCTCCTGCTCGAACGCGGTCATATCAGCGTAGGACTTGCTTTGTTGCTTCAGGTCGAAAAAGTCCGCATAGCTGGGACAGATCACTTCCGCCGGGATCTTGAGGTGGGGATTGGGCGTGAAGAGATAAACAAGCCGCTCGGGATCGCCGTAAGGCAGCGAGCGGATCAGCACCGCGTTGACCAGGGAAAAGATGGCGGTAGACGAGCCAATGCCAAGTGCGAGGGTGACGACAGCAGTGACGGTGAAGCCCGGAGTCCGGCGAAGGGTGCGCAGGCCGTAGTGAATATCCTGCATGAGGCTTTCAAACCAGGGGAAGGTGCGCGACTCGCGGTGCGCCTGATGAATTTGCTCGGCGCCGCCAAGCCGGATAAGAGCCTGGCGGCGGGCTTCTGCGGGCGCAAGGCCGTTGCGGATGCCTTCATCGGTATGCAGGGCGATGTGGGATTCGAGCTCGGCCTCGAAGTCCCCATTGTCGCGGCGCGCGGTGAAGAGGCCGCGAACCCGCATGATGATTGCTCTCAGTCTTCTCACGCCGACCTCCTATTCCGTGCGCAGAGCCTGCATGGGATCAACGCTGGCAGCCCGGCGGGCGGGAATCCAGCAGGCAGCCAGTGCAATTGCAACCAGAAACGGCGGCACGATCGCGAAGGTGAGCGCATCGTGCGGTTGAATGCCGTAGAGAAAACTCGCCGCCAGCTTCGACAGCATCCACGCGGCAGGCCAGCCCAGGGCTATGGCAATCGCGGTCAGCACCATGCCCTGGCGCAAAACGAGGCGCTCGACAGTGGCGGGTCGCGCGCCCAATGCCATGCGAATGCCGATTTCGCGCGTGCGGCGGCTTACCGCAAAACTCATGACGCCATAGAGGCCGACGGCGGCGAGCACCACTCCTATCGCGCCAAAAATGCCAAAGAGAGCAGCTGCGAGGCGCGGCAAAACGTATGCGGTGCGGACGTGCTCGTCCATGGTCTCCACGTTGTAAACCGCCATGGCCGGATCGAGCGCGTGTACCTGGCGGCGAACCGCCTCAGCCAGCGCACCGGCACGACCTTCTGTGTGAACAATGAGCGTATATCCCATCAAAGAGGGATCATCGGCGACGCTCTGTTCAAGCAGGCGGAACAATAAAGGTCGAGCATCCTCGCCCAGTGTGCGCGATTTGACGTTATCGACGACTCCGATGATCTGGAAGGTGAAATTGCCGCCATTGACATGTTGGCCGATGGGATTGACGCCGGCAAAAAGGCGATCGGCAAAGGCTCGATTGATGATTGCAGTCTTCGGGCCGTCGGCCGTTTCATTGCTGAAGTCGCGGCCCAGGAGCTGTGCTATTCCGAGGGTCGCGAAGTAACCCGGCGTGACCATGTACAGATCGGCCGAGGTCGAGGCCTGGTTCTTGTTGGTCTGACCCGCGACCGTGAAGCCTTCGCTTCGATTGCCGCCGGACAACGGTGGAACGTCGGTACACACCGCGGAGTCAACTCCGGGCAGCGCGGCTGCACGCTCCCGAAGCTGCCTGAGAAACACAGTGGTTCGCTGCGGCGAATAGCCGTGCACGCGGGGGTCGATGGAGACCAGAAGCAGGCCATGGGGACGGAAGCCAATATTGATGGTGGCCGCACTTTCAAGACTGCGGAGGAAAAGCATGGTGACAGAAAGCAGCACCACCGACATGGCGATCTGCGTAATCACGAGCACATTCCGCATGGTCAAGCGGCGCCCCGGACGAGCGAGCGCGTCCTCTCCCTTGAGGGCGTTGGTGAGCAACGGCCGGGAAGCGGCCCAGGCCGGAGCCATCCCGAGCAAGACTCCGCTGACCAGGCTCAGAGAGAACGCGAACAAGAGAACGCGCCAATCGACGCCGACGTTCAAGTCGAGCGGAATCGGTGCAGGCAAGCGACGAGTGGATAGCGTCTGTGTGGCCCATATCGACAACATCACGCCGACAACTCCCCCGCCGAACGCCATCATGACGCTTTCGAGCAGCATTTGGCGCTGCAGTCGTCCCCGTGTCGCTCCGAGAGCGAGACGGACGGCCATTTCGCGCTGTCGCGCTGCGGCCTGCGCGAATAAAAGGTTGGCCACATTCGCGCAGGCGATGGAGAGAACCAAAAGTACGATTACCAGGAGCGATGAGAGGAAGAGAACGACTGTGCTCTTCATGTTCGGGGGCAGAGTACCTGCCATTTCGACATGAAAACCGTTGTCTTTGTCGGTGGCCGGGAACCCCTGGGCATAGCGGCCGGCGAGAGTGTTGAGCTCCGCATCAACTTCGGCTCGCGAAACGCCCTTTCGCATGCGGGCAACGACCGAGAGCCAATGAAAATCGCGCGATTCCTTCGGAGGCGAGTTTGGCACCAGCTGATCGGTCGATCCGAGCGGCACCCAGAACTGGGTATAGAGGATCTGGTCGACGCTGTGAAACGCAGCCGGTGCGATGCCCACAACTGTGTAGTTGCGCCCTGAGAGCAAAATGGGCTTGCCAAGAATCGACTTGTCGCCGTTAAAGCGATGCTGCCACAGAGTCTGCCCCAGGATGATGACTGGAGTCGCATCGTCACTTGGGACAAATCCTCTGCCGACGACCATGGGAAGTGAGAGGACATCAAAGAAATTGGTGGTGACCGACTGGCCCCAGACGCGTTCGGGCTCGCCATTGCCGTTGATCGATGCAGGGATCAATTCATCATAGGCGGCGACTCCCGAGAAAGATTTCGCCTGATCGCGCACATCCTGATAGACCGGATAGGGGAATTGGTTACAGCAGCGGTCGCCTTTGCGCGTCGTTCGGAGGGCCAGCAGAGTGGAAGGATCGCCGACCGGTGCGGGGCGAAGCACAAAGCGGCTGACCATGGAAAAGATAGTGGCATTGGCGCCGATGCCGAGACCGATGGAGAGCACGGCAATGGCGGTTGCGGCAGGATGTTTGCGGAGGGTGCGAACGCCGTAGGAGGTGTCGCGCAGAAACGACTCGAGCCACGGAAGGCCGCGGCGTTCGCGGAGCGCCTGATGAGTTTGCTCTGCGCCACCGAGCCGGATGAGCGCCTGGCGGCGGGCTTCTGCGGGCGTGAGGCCCGCGCGGATGCATTCATCGGTGTGCAGGGCGATGTGGGATTCGAGCTCGGCGCGGAATTCGTTATCGGCGCGGCCGGGATGCAGGATGCTTACCAGGCGCATCCACAGAGAGCGAAGCATGGCTCGCAGCGGGTCCATGAGGTCTCCTCTCAGGCCTCCTCGGCAGGCGAAAGAAAGCGCGCGAGGATTTCGGTGGTCTGTTCCCACTCGGCGGCGGCCTTGCGCACCTGGCGGTGGCCGGCTTTCGTCAGCTCATAGAATTTCGCCTTACGATTGTTCTCCGATACGCCCCAGCGGGAGCGAATGTAGCCCTCCTGCTCCAGTCGCAGCAGCGCAGGATACAGGGTGCCGTAGTTCAACTCAAGCAGGTCTCCGCTGGTCTGCTCGATACGTCGCGCGAGGCCATAGCCGTGCTGCGGGCCCATGGTTTCGAGGGTCCGCAGCGCCATCAGCGCCAGCGTTCCCTGCCATACATCGCTCTTTCCGCCCATTTCTTCCTCCTATGGCAAACCCATAGAGAGGTACAATACACCCCTCCCTATGGGAATGCAATAGGGAGTCAGAGCACAACAGGCTCCGTGGATTCTCGGTGGAGAGATGAAAGCCCAGGTTCTTTTGCAGCCTGAACGGGTGTGCTTTGTTATTTGGCCGGATCGACGAGCGCTCCGTAGACAACCGAGCGGCTAAGGTACTGGAGATTTTCGCTTCCAGGTGCGGCGCCCATGCGCTGGATCATGCCGACGAAGACGACGTCGTTGGTGGGATCGATCCAGAACCACGTGCCTGCCGCACCATCCCAGAAAAAGGTGCCTTTGCCTTCGGGGAGGTTGGCCTCCGGTGGATCGAAGACGACGGCGCAGTTATATCCATAGCCAAAGCCAGGGCGCATGACCTGATAGCCGATGCGATACTCGCCGGTGAGAAGGCTGGGCGGCAGATGATTGGAACTCATGAGGCGGACGCTGGCGGGCGAAATGATGCGTTTGCCATCGAGTTCGCCGTTGTGGGCAAGCATTTCGGCAAAGCGGAAGTAGTCTCCCGCGGTGGAGACGAGCCCGCCTCCGCCAGAAGGCAGACCGGGCCGCTGGGTGAAGTCGCGCTTGTTGACGGTCGAGGGACCGGTGGGCGAGAGACCGCCCTCAGGAGTGACCCAGTAGACGGAAGCAAAGCGGGACAACTTGTCCTGAGGGACATAGAAGCCGGCGTCCTTCATCGCCAGGGGCGTGAAGATGTGGTCGCGCATGAAGTTGGGCAGCGTTTGGCCGGATAGTTTTTCGACGATGTAGCCCTGAATATCCATCGAAACGGAGTAGACCCACTTGGTGCCGGGCTGATAGAGCAAGGGAATTTCGGCGAGCCTGGTGACGAATTCGTGCAGATCTTTGGACTGGAAAAGATCGGCGTCGCGAACCATCTTATCGACCGGCGTGCCGCCGAAGATGCCGTAGGTGAATCCGGCGGTGTGAGTCATCAGCTCGCCCATGGTGGGCGGATGGACGGGATCGGCCAGGATCATTTTGCCGTCTGCGCCGGTGCCGGCGTAGACCTTGAGGCGCGAGAACTCGGGAATGTATTTGGCGATGGGGTCGGACGGGAGCCACTTGCCTTCTTCGTACAGGATCATCATCGCGACGCCGGTGATCGGCTTGGTCATGGAGTAGTCGCGGAAGATGGTGTCGGTTGTCATCGGCACTTTGGCTTCGATATTGCGCATACCGTAGGCCCGATAGTCCACGACCTTGCCGTGGCGCGCGAGGATGGTGACGACTCCGGAGACCTGATGGTTGTCGACGGCTTGCTGCATGAGAGTGTGCAGACGCTCCAGCCGTTCAGACGAGAAGCCGACGGACTCCGGATTCACCAATGCGAGGGCGGGTATGCCGCGGGCCGGTTGTGATGCCCGCGCCGGTTGCGAAAAAGACTGAGCGGTGCCCAAGCCAATTACAACGGCCGCAAAAGCCAGGCGCGCTTTAAATCTAGATTGTTCGAACCTCATTGAGCCCCCCAATAGCCGCGACGTTGCCCAATCGTCCCCGCTGGGTGAGCGGAAAGTTTGCGGTGAAGAGAAGGCAGCCGGTAAGCAGGAACCTTTATAGCAGACGGCGGATAGCATGGTGGCACGGATTGAGACCGGCCCGGTTACAAGGCACGGACCGTTCTCAGTAAATCAATTTGAGCGAGAACTGAATCTGCCGCGAATTGCCGGCGGTCTTGCTGATCTCGCCAAAGCCGGAGCCGTTGAGGATGTTGGACGGGAGGCCCATGGTGACAATGTTGAAGAGGTTGAAGAACTCCGAGCGGAACTGCAGGTCGACGCGCTCGGCTCCGCTTTCACGCCGGCCGAAAGGCGTGTCTTTGATCAGCGCGAAGTCGAAGTTATAGAACGCCGGACCACGGAAGCTGTTGCGGCCGAGTGTGCCGAAGCGGCCCTGGTTGGGACCGGTGCCGTCGGGCACATGGATAGGAATGGAGAAGAAGGCGGCAGCATTGTTCGCGCCCTCGCCGAAGTAATCCTCGCGATCTTTGCGCGCGGTGGAGAGATGTCGGCTTGGCGATCTGGTCGGGTCGGTCCACGCCGTTGATTCCCATAGCCGGTCTGCTGAATGCCGGAATAGACGGTGAACGGCGAGCCGGAGCTGATGCTCGAAATACTGAGCAATTCCCAGCCGTCTGTCGCTTTCCGGCAGATGGGATGGAGAAAGTCCACCTCCTGTAGGTGCAGATCCTGCGCCAGGCTCAGGCCGAAACCATGGGTCACATCAAAACCCGATGGGCCTTTTTCCGGATGCGTGTCGTAGGGGTTCTGCGAGGATCCGGTAGTTACCGCCCCCGTGGATCCGGTGCCGCCGAGCACAATGACTGGTATCGTCTATCGACTTACTCCAGGTGTAACTTGCCTGCACGCCAGGGCCGCCGTGACCTACGGTTCCGGAAAGCGAGGTTTGCAGTGCATGGTAAGTGGAGTGCGAGTCTCCGAAGATGACGTTTTCAACGCCAAAGCCACCGATGACATTGCCGGCGCTATCGAACTGCGTGTGCGGAGCAAAGCCGGGGCTTGCGCCGGGGTAGGCATTAGGGAAACCAATGCGCGGAAGCCTTTCCGCGGCCGTGCCGACATAACTTGCGTCGGCGGTGAGATTGCCGAATTTGCGCTCCAGGCCCGCCGTCCAGGTAAAAAGAGTGGCATTGGTGAAGGAGCGGTCGATGCCGCTGAGGTTGAGGGCGCTGACCACGCCGCTGTGAGTCAGCGCGGCCATATCCTTTTCATAGCGGTCCACATCCATCACGGTATTGGGCGCCACGGTATTGGTTTGCCCGGAAGCAAAGATATTTACGCCCGCCGGAGTGTACGTCGTCGGAAGCTGCGAGGGAGTGATCTGGAATCCATAGTTGATCGGCGCGGACGAAGCGGACACACGACGCGGATAGACGACGAAAGGGCGTAGAGCCAGTAAGGAAGTTATCCTGCCAGATATTTGGCGGAATCACGGTGATGCCGCCGCCGGCATGGGCCGAGAGCTTGCTCGTGACTTGCCATGCGGCCTGAACGCGCGGGCCGAAGCCATTCCAGTCTGGTCTGGTAGCCGGGCTGCGGATTGACGACGTACTCCTGCGTGCCGTTCACGGTGAGGAATCCGGCGGTGCGACGGGCGCGTTCGGTGATCGGCGTGTAGAGCTCCCAGCGCAGGCCGTAGTCGAGCGTGAAGCGCGGCGTTATTTTCCACGTGTCCTGCGCCCAAACGTTGAAGTTGTTGCGGCTGATGGCTGCGGGGCCGATGTGTTGGCCGTTGGAGATGAAACTTGGCGGCGCGATCGCCACGGTGTAGACGAACGGGCTGCCGGAGAGAAAGCCCGACAGCGTGTCGGGCAATGGGTCGCCACCGCGATGTTGTGCGTGCCGCTTTCCGGATGAAATGGCTTCGGTGGCATAGGCCGTGCCTCCGCCGAAGTCGTATTCGCCATTCGGGACTGATGCCGAAGTAGGTTGTGTCGCGGTTGATGCGCGCTTCGAAGCCGGCCTTGAAGGCATGGCTGCCCGGCGGTGTACTCGACGGTTTGCCGGCCTTGAAAGAGATTGCCGTAGGCCTGCATCACCGAGCCGGCGGCGACGTTGAAGGCTTCAAATAGTCCATCGTTGAATTTGACGGCGGGGTCGGTGTAGTCGGTGGTGGGAAATCCCGGCGTGGAGCGCGTGATGCTGATCGGCGACTCCAGCATCAGCCGCGGTGAGACAGTGCGGGTGTACGTGCCGACGACGTTGCGCTGCCGGTCGATGTACTGAACGCCAAAGGCAGGATCGACGGCGGTCTGATCGGGATTGGTAGTCGGGCCCGGTCAGGTTGTCGATGTTGAAGCGCGCAAAGAAATGGTCTTTCGGCGAGATCTTGTGGTCGATGCGCAGGGAGAACTGGTCGGCGTTGGTGACTACTTTCGATGCGGTGGCATAGGTGTTGGCGCCGAAGGAGCCGGTCGGGCAAATTGGGCATCGGATAGCGCGCGAGCACGGCAGCAATTCCGGGATCGACAGGCACCGTCAAAGTGTCGACGGAGCTGTCGGGATAGGTGACCGTGTCATAGACGATCGAACTGCCGCCGCGGGGCGCTCCGCGGCAGTGGGCACCGGCATGACCTGCGTGGTGCCGAGCACCTGGCGAAAGCCCTGGTACTCGGTGAAGTAGAAGGTGCGCTTGCGGCCGTCGTAGAGATGGGGAATGTAGACCGGGCCGCCGTTGGTGAATCCGAACTCGTTGCGGCGAAAGGGCGGAATGCGGCCGGGATAGGCGAGGGTGGCGTGGTCGAAGTAGTTGCGCGCATCGAAGGCGGAGTTGCGCACGAACTCGAAAATCGATCCATGGAAACCGCTGGCGCCGGAGCGGGTATGGATGTTGGTGAATCCGGCAGCGCCGCGGCCGATCTCGGCGGGCATCCAGCCGGAGCTGGAATCGATGCCTTCGACGGCGTCGACATTGAAGTTGGAAAAGGTGGAACCGCCCATCTCAGGATCGCTGATGTCGGCGCCGTCCATGGCAAAGGTGGCTTCAACGCCGCGCTGCCCGTTGATGGCGAACTGCGCGGTGAAGTTGGTGGCGCCGTTGGCTGTCGGTCATGGTTCCGGCGGCCAGCAGCAGCAGCGAGCTGAAGTCGCGCTTGTTCAGCGGCAGTTCGCTCACGGCCTGGCTTGAAAGCTCTTCGCCGCCGGTCGCGGTCTGCTCCTTTTGCTTGAGTTGCGAGACGGTGATTTCTCCGCGAGCAGATAGCGTGAGGACGACAGCGGAACTGGCAGGCGTGAGCACAATTGGCTCAGCAAACCCGATTTTTTTGTTGTTAGTCTGGACAGTGAGATGGTATTGCCCTGCGGGCAATGCTGTTAGCTGAAATCGCCCATCCTCGCCGGTGACCGCCTTGGCTTTGCCGCCCTTGGCAGTCAGTTCGACCTCAGCCCCGGAAATAGGAGCGCCCCCCGCGTTGTGAAGCTCGCCCTGCCACTCCGCATGCCCCGCCGTTTGCGCCCTTGCTGAAACGCACACAAGGAAAGCACTCAGCACCAGAGCCCAGAATCCCCAATGGGTGCTTCTCAATTCTCTGCTGCCTTCAGAGCATCTGTTCCGTGATGAAGTAATCAATTGAAAGAGGCCTTCATTCTTTCCAAGTACGCGCCCCCGCCAGGCAGGTTCCCGGCGGGTTGGATTTCTTTCAGCGTGTTTGCCAAATTATACCGGCCGGCACACACTAAAAGCTTTTTGCAGAATGATTTGACACGATTGACGGGGCACACATCCTGCGCAACCACTACACTGTTCCAAGCAATGACGGAACCCTCGCCAGTTACAGACACGATCGCGGCCATTTCCACGCCTCCGGGCCGGGGCGGTATCGGGATTGTGCGCTTGAGCGGCTCGGAGGCCACGTCGATCGCGGCACAGCTTGTACTTCTTCGTCAACCGCTGGAACATGCGCGTGCAAGGCTGGCCGACGTCCTGGATTCTCCGGAAGGCGGTGCAGAGCGCATCGACGAGGCGGTGGTCACCTGGTTTGCCGCGCCCAATTCGTACACCGCTGAAGACCTGGTGGAGATCGCAGCGCACGGATCTCCGGTTGTGTTGGAACTGCTGTTGCGCCGTGCCCTCGATCTCGGCGCGCGACTGGCGGAGCCTGGCGAGTTTACCGAGCGCGCCTTTCTGGCCGGGAAACTGGACCTCACCCAGGCCGAGGCGGTTCGCGATCTGATTGATGCGCAAACGCTCACCCAGGCACGGCAAGCCGCCAGCCAGATGGGCGGCGCGTTGAGCCGGCGCGTGCAACCGCTGAAGCAGGCGCTGGTGGAACTGATCGCGCTGCTTGAAGCGGGAATCGACTTTGCCGAAGACGACGTGGATGTCGCACCGCAAGTCGAGATTGCGCGGCGCATCGGCGAGCTTGAGCCGCCGCTTGTCGCGCTGGAAGCCTCGTTCGCGCGGGGACGTATTGTTCACGACGGGCTGACGCTGGCCATCGTGGGACGCCCCAATGCAGGCAAGAGTTCGCTCTTCAATCGACTGGTGGAACGGGATCGTGCGATTGTGACGGCCGTCCCGGGCACCACGCGCGACCTGGTGACGGAGCGGATTTCACTGGACGGCATTCCTCTGGAACTGGTGGACACGGCCGGTCTGCGCGAATCATTCGAGGAAGTGGAGCAACTGGGCATCGCCCGCAGCCGCGAAGCACTTGCCGACGCCGCGCTGGTGCTGGTGGTGCTGGACGCGACCCAGCCGCTGAACGATGAGGAGCGCGAATTGCTTGCAGCCGTGGAGGGCCGCCCCGCGATTGTCGCGATCAACAAGAGCGACCTTGCAGAGATGAGCGAAGTGAAGGACGATCTGTCAGTAACCCACGCCGCGGGGATAGCTGCGCTGCCGACTTCGGCGCTCACCGGCGAGGGCATTGCCGCGCTGCGCGAGCGCATTCTGGCGCTGGCCACGGGAGGCGCCGCGTCCGAGCCGGGGCTGCTGACCAGTTTGCGCCACCAGCAGGCCATCACCGCGGCCCGCTCCGCATTAAGCGACGCCGCCCAGGCCAATTCCAGCAAGATTCCACACGAGATGATTCTGATCGATCTTTACCGCGCTCTGTGGGCTCTCGATTCGCTCACCGGACAGACCACGCCTGACGACATTCTTAACCTGATCTTTTCAACTTTCTGCATCGGAAAATAATTGAGAGTTCGGCCGGATTCGACGAGATATGTCCGCGCAAGTTGCCGCGATGTTCCGCGAGCTTAAGGCACTCGCTGGTGGATCGAACTACATCTTGCGAGGGCGCGGAAGCAAGGGCCAGCCGTTCGCAAAAAATGCGTTAAACAAATCCCTTGAAGGTCTGACTTTCAACATGGAACCTTTCACGATTCATGACCAGCGGCGGACTGCTTCTACTCGGCTCAACGAGAAAGGAACAAAGAATGGCTGGTCCAAGGACGTGATTGAGAAAGCTCTATGCCACGAAAAGGGTGGCATTGAAGGCGTCTACAACCGAGCCGAGTACGCGGAACAGCGTAAGAAGATGCTTCAATGGTGGGCCAATTACGTGGATTCCCTCATCACCGAGTCGAAGGTCATCGTAGGCAATTTCGGTCGACGCTGATCGTAGGTGTGATGATTCAGTCTCCTCCGGCTTACCATACACGCATAGCGAATCTGCTTTCCTAATGTGGTTGGCGTGAGCGCAAATACTAAGGATTCGTCGACCATGGCACCCCACCCGATCAGAACTCAAGACTATATTCTGGGGCGATGGTACCGCGCAGTCTTTAGTAAGCATTCTGCGTAATCTTCCATTTCCGCCCCCCCACGCATCGGGCCCACGCCTTAAAAGAACGCCAATAACTAGTGTTTTCAAGTACTTGTACGACGTCTGGAACTGCATAAATACGGCTAAATACGGGTAAGACGGGTCAATCACGGGTGCAGGATCACGGGTGCCAAAGATCCGCCCGTTTTCTTGCCTTTTGCCATCGGGCCGGGTTATCTTGGCTCATCGCCCGCTTTTGGGCGAGCGGTATAGTCCAAAGGGGGTCGTGAGGACTCGCCAGCGACCAGACGTTTACCTTGTTGGAAAACGTCAATTTAGAGCGCTTTTGAACCCTGTAAAAGCGACCTGGTTGGCAGCAGGGTGCAAGAGTAGGACTCGACCCCCAAGCGACCCGCAACCCCGGTCAGTGAACCGAATTAAATCGTGGTCCGGACGCCGCGTGGTGGCCAACCGGGTGCCCTGCATGGCGTGCTGCCATGAATGTCTCGAATTTTGTCATGCTGTCCTCGCTTTGGCTTGGATCACAGGTACTGAATGTGGACCTGTTTCATATGTTTGCTCTCGAGCAGCTGCGCAATGCGCTTTACGATATTGCGACGAAGATCGAGTTCAATAGGGATATTGGGATCCTGGTGCGCTTCATTGATTCGGGTACCGACGGCGAATCTCACGATGTCGCTGTCGAGCAGCATGGTTGCCAGTCGCACAGCCGCATTCGCCCTCATATCTTCCGGTGCAAATCCCTCTTCGAGCAGGCGAAGGACTTCGCCCAATGTGAGTGTGCCTTCCGTGACCAGGTCGAAACCGTCCATCCTTGCGGAGGGAGGCACTTTCGAATCGAGTTGTTGCCGCATATCGATCTGTATGATGCGATTCAACAGTCGAGAAATGATGTTGGCCGTCGTCCCGCCGCAGATCACCTTGCGTCCGCAATTGCGCTCGGCCAGCTTTGCCAGATCGAGATCATGAGCGCGATTGAATGGAGCCCCGGTCATCACCAGAAGCGAGCGGGGGCTCCGAAAGTACACGACGCCGCAGGTAATATCGTCTTTCGCGGTCAGACCATCGACTTCTTCCGCTCTGGTGACAAGGACACGCGACAGTTCGCGGGCTGAGATGTGAGGATACCGGTCGATCTTTTCTCGAATGAACTTGTCGACGTTGGGCAGTCCCCATCCGAGTTGGGTTCAGTATTCGCCCATCCCTGCCTGCGTAATGCCATCGGAAAAGAAAATGATGCGATCCTCTCGCTGGACGTCAAACGTAGAGAAACTGATGACGCGGTCTTGCCAGCGCTTGGGCCGGAGTTCTGTCTTCGACACGTTCAACTCTCCATTGGGACGGACAAACAGAAACGGCGGGTTGCCATGCTCGATAATGCGAGCCTCGCCCGAACCGGCGATATCAACAACAGTGAAAGTGGAATAACTGATCTTCCGCACGCTGCAAATGGGCAGCGTGTCCATAATGACTTCGGCCGATCGTCGAATTTCCATCGAGCTGGCCGCGAACTTGAGAGCCATTGTGGCCGTCATGGTTGCCAGCACGCTGGCTTTCACTCCGCTCCCCAGTCCGTCGGAAAGCACAGAGACGATGCGGCCTTCCTGTTTAACCTTCTCGGAAAGAAAGACGTCCCCGGAAATCAACTGGCCGTGCTTAGCGCGCTGGCAGGAGTCGATCTCAATGAAGCTGTCTGCGCTAGTCAATGTTGCCTCCTGCATCACTGCCATCGACCTCTTCCGGGCTGAACGAGCGCACGATGGAATTCAGAATGATCTCCGAATCAGCGGCATTCTCGCCGAGAAGATAGGCGATCTGCTGGACGGTCTTCAGGTTCTTCTGAATGACTTCGCGCGCCCGCCCAATAATCTGCTCCTTCTGGAAAATCAGCTTGGTGATGTCTTGAAAGATCCCGCACATGACGGCATGAGGCTCGATGGTGAAGACGCTCGTATTGAGGATGCTCCGCTGGTTGCGGATGTCGTGCCCCACGATATCCTCGCCCGAATCGAGCACTCGGCGAAACAAGTAGGAGAATGGCAATACAGCGTCGATCGCGCTGCCATCAAGCTCCTTGGTCTGTCCGGCTTCCGCAGCGAACAGGGACACGAAGTTTGAATTGCATTCGATGATCTTCAGATCTTCATCGACGATTACAACCGCTGACGGCATTTTTTGGAGGAGCGCATTGGCCTTCTTTTGTGCCAGCCTACGGGTATACGTCGCGCACATCATGCGCTCTGCATTGTGCGCGATCAGTGCGTGCGCGAAATCGCGGCAGGAGTCGTATCCACAGCCTCCGCAGTTCAATTCATCCTCTTCGGAATATTTGCCCACAGTCCGCAGCGCCTCGCGCAATTGCAGGTCGCTGTATTCGTTGCGAGCAACCGGAGAGGCAGTATACTGCCGATCGATTTCGACGGAGGTCGCGCGCGGAAGATTGGAGGCGGGCTTCGCATATTTCACGATGTCGTAACGGCGTCGTGCAACCGATGAGTTGCGCGTTGCCTTGGGGCCATTTACGCATGATCCGGCGCACGCCGTGAGCTCGAAGAAGATGTTGTGCTCTGGCTTCCACTCAGAAACCCCCTTCAACGCCCGTTCAACATTCGGGATTCCGGAGAACGACATGAATTGCGAGCTGTTGACATCTCGTTTGCCGGCAATGCCCGGCACCATTCCTCCCTCAATGGGAAAGAGCGAACCTTCTTCAGCCTCTTCTGGCTGAAAGCGATCTGCCGGCCCTTCTGCAATATCCTCGACGCGAATCTCCTCTTCGACCAGCCATCGATCCAGATCCTCAAAGGTCAGCACTGCATCGAGAAGCTCGGGGTGCTGCTCTGCCTCCATCTTCTTGGCAATGCAGGGGCCGATGAACACGATTGCGATTTCAACGCCGTAATGCGCACGCAGCATCTTGCAATGCGTGAGCAGGGGCGACAATACTCCGAAAATATGAGGCTGGCATTCCGGATGATACTTACCGATGAAGTCCACCACAACAGGACAAGCAGAAGATATCCAAATCTGCTTCGGCTCTGTATGCATCAGAGCAGAGACGTTGGCCGAAACCTGCTGTGCGCCCAACGCGGTTTCTGATACCGCGAAGAACCCGAGCTCTTTGAGAGCATGGACCAGTTGGCCTGGACGAATGCCGGAATACTGCGCAACAAATGAAGGAGCGAGAGAAGCGATCACTTTGCGCCCTCCGGTAAGGAGAGCTTGGGCTCCGGGCAAATCGTCGCGCACCCGCTTCGCGCCGCTCGGGCAGGCCAATACGCAGTTGCCGCACATAATGCAGAGCTCCGGCACTACACGGGCGTAGCCATCCTGCACCCGAATCGCTTTCACAGGGCACTCGCGGATGCACTTGTGGCAGTCCTGACACTCGCGCTGTTGGGTGTAGATGGGATTAAGGCGTTCCATGGTCTTCCCGGAGTGGATTGGCTTGCTGTTCGAGTAACTCGCGCAATCTTGCTGAAGTGACGTTGTGGTGAAAGGTTCCGTCGATAATCAGATTGGGGCCTTGTTTGCACTGGTCCTGGCAGAGTTTGCCGGTCAGGTGCACGGATGCCTTCAGGCCCAGGCTTTGCGCATGCTTATTGATCATGGCGAGATTCTCAGAGTTCCCTCGCGCAAAACACGAGCTTCCCAGGCAAATGACGGTCTCTAGAGCATTTTCTGTAATAGTGTAGACTTGCTATTGGCGAGACTCTGCGACAAGTGAATCGATGGCGAAGCCATATGGGGATGACCTGCGCCGTAAGTTTCTGTTGGCCTACGATCAAGGCGAGGAAACGCTGGAGGAACTTGCGGATCGTTTCCTGGTGAGCGTGGGCTGGGCGAAGAAGATTTCTGCACAACGGAACCGCAGTGGGCAGGCCGAGCGGGTACCGCACCAGCCCGGGCGTAAGTTGCGGGCTGATGCCGGGACGCAGCGCCAGGTGATGGAGTGGGTGGCATCGCAGCCCGATCTGACGTTGGCCCAGCTGCAGTCCAGAGCTGCACAGCGAAGCTGGCATTTCGCTCAGCCTGGGGCGGATCTGGCATCTGTTGAAGAAGTTGGGGCTGCGGCTGAAAAAAAGTCACTCCACGCGGTCGAGCGCGATAGCGAGGCCAACCGTGAGCGGCGTGAAGAGTTCGTCGCGCGTATCCGGTCGATCCCGCCGGAACGCCTGATTTTCCTGGATGAGAGCGGTGTCACTACCTCAATGACGCGGCTCTACGCGCGGGGCATAGGAGGCAGACGCATCCAGGAGGCGACGCCTGGCGGCCACTGGAAGATCATGACCATTCTGGGCGCCATGAGCCTGAACGGCATGGTCGCAACCATGACCATAGAAGAGCCCACCGACACGGATATTTTCCTGGCGTACATCGAACATTTGCTGTGCCCGGTACTGAAGTCCGGCGACGTGGTGGTAATGGATAACCTGAGCGCGCACAAGGCTCCAGCGGTGCGCGAATGGATCGAAAAAGCTGGCGCCGAGCTGCTCTACCTGCCGCCCTATTCTCCCGATCTCAACCCTATCGAGAAGGCCTGGGCAAAACTCAAACAACTGCTCCGCGCGGCCAAGGCACGAAGCAAAGAAACACTCGATCAGGCCACCACCGAAGCTCTGACACATATCACGTCCCGGCAACGCTCAGGCATGGTTCGGACTTGCTCTCAACGGTCTACAGTAAAACAGAAAATGCTCTAAACATCCGTTATCCGCGGGCATCGCTCACCTCTTCACGTCTGAAACTACACGCCCTGCGCGGACGCGGTCGGCAGGATGCTGAAGAATTTCACGTTTGAAGGCTGACTCTGAATTGAATCTCTTCCACCCGGTCCCTCGCCTGTGAAACGCCCGAGCGATCGAATCTGTCCACGCAGGCAGCGACTGCAATCGACTGAGCTCTCCTCGATGCATGCCTTTCCTGGATAAATCTGATACATGCGCCGATAACTTGTTGGCGTCAGATTGGGCATCACCACATTCGCCCCAGCTTTTAGACCCAGCTTCCGGCCATCGGCCCGGTTGATGGTAGCCAGTGCCGTCGTGCTCGGAATGTTCGCGTTCGGGCACGCAATCCGCGTCAGCGCAATCATCTTGCAGACCATTTCTTCGTTGCTTGCAACCTGATCGGAGATTGCGATTTCGGGACAGAGCGCGCCTGAACCCAACGGCGTGGCGGGATGTGGAATATAAGGGCCGATGCCGATCATGTCGAGATCGAGCGTTTGAAAAGTGAGGATGTCCTGCGCCAGGCTCTCAAACGATTGTCCCGGAATCCCAACCATGACGCCGCCGCCTGCTTCGAAACCCAGAAGTTTCAACCGACGGAGCAACGTCAGGCGGTCAGCTCCTCCTGAAAAGCGTTTGGGATGAATGACGCGAAACAGGCTTTCGTCTGAAGTTTCAAAACGCAGAAGATAACGGTCTGCGCCCACCCTGCGCCAGAGTTGCAGTTCGTCCGGCTGCCGCTCGCCAAGGCTCAGCGTGACAGCTAAAGGCGTTTCGCGCTTGATCCAGCGCACGATTTCGGCGATCCAGTTTGCGGTAAGCAGATCGTCTTCGCCGGCTTGCATCACCACGGTGCCGTATCCGAGCCTCACCGCTTCGCGGACGCAATCCACAATTTCGTCTCTCGTCATGCGGTAGCGCGCCAGGTCGCGATTGCCCCGGCGCAATCCGCAATACATGCATTGCCGCGTGCAGTGACTTGAAATTTCAATCAGGCCCCGCAAGTGTACGGCATCGCCAACGTGCTCCTTGCGCACGCCATCGGCCCTTTCATACAACGCCTGCAGGCGCGAGGGGTGCTTCTCCCGAAGCCACCCCAGTAGCTCGTGTTGGGTCAGTTCGGCCACAAATTAATGAACCAGGCTCATGCCGCTTTCATTCGCATGATGTGGATTATTCTCTGAAGGCAAATTCAGATGTGCCTCCCGAGCGTCATGGTAGGCGGCAAGCGCCTCCGGGAAGGGCTTCAGTGCGCGCTCAAGAATGCCTTGCGCGTAAGCGATAACCAGGCCGTAGTTCGTGATGGGCACGCCCTGGCGATGACATTCGTGAATTCGGTTGAGCATCTCCTGGCGATTCCACATGCATGCCCCGCAGTGAATGACCAGCTTGTAAGGCGAGAGATCTTGAGGGAAGTCGCGCCCCTTGACATGGGTGAATTGGAGTTTGGCGCCGACGTAGTGCTCGATCCAGCGCGGGACTTTCACGCGGCCGATATCTTCTTCGATCGGGTGGTGAGTACAGGACTCCGCCACTAGTACCTTGTCGCCCGACTGGAGAGAATCGATGGTAATAGCAGCCCTTGTCTGCGCAACCAGGTCGCCCTTCAGCCGTGAAAGAAGAATGGAGAACGCAGTCAGTGGAATGGAATTAGGGGTTTGGAGGGCGACACTCACGAAGACTTGCGCGTCGGTGACAACGATGCTGGGAGGAGTCTTCAAATTGTCCAGCACTTTCTTCAGCCCTGCATCGTTCACGACCACGCAAGAGGCTTCGCCGTCGAGAAGATCGCGAATGGACTGCGCCTGCAGTTGCTTGATGCGGCCTTTGGGTGCTTCCTTGTCGAACGGCATCACCAGTACTGCCGTTTCGTCCGGTCCAACGAGATCACGCAGAAGGACCGAGGACTCGTCGGATTCCGCGGGTGCGATCTCCTGGAGTTTTGCACGGAAGGCATCCACACCTTCACCGGTTGTTGCGACGAGTTCTACGTACGGGAGCTTTTCCTTTTCGAAGCGAGTTAAATGCGTGAGCTCGGGGAGGCCGAGATCCGCTTTGTTGAGGGCCACCAACACGGGAATTCCATGCGAGCGCAGTTCCACAAGGAGCTTCTCCTCGAAGTCACCCCACACGCCGGATTCGGTCACGAGCACGCCGATATCGGAACGCGCGATCACCTGGTGCGTCTTCTCAATGCGCTGTGCGCCAAGTGCTCCGATGTCGTCCACTCCGGCGGTGTCCACAAAAAGGACCGGCCCAATAGGAAGCAATTCCATCGGCTTCTCAACCGGATCGGTCGTCGTTCCCGCCACTGCCGACACGATCGAAACCTTCTGCCCGGTAACAGCGTTCAGCAGGCTTGATTTGCCGACGTTGCGGCGTCCGAAGAGCCCAATATGGACCCGAAACCCTTTTGACGTTGCCCTGAGCATGGTGATTTCCCCTTCTTTCGTTTTAGACAAAAATGTCGCGTGAGCCAGCGCGGACCTTGTTCAACATCGGAAGCGCGCAGGCGATTTGTTGACCATCCATGTTTTGCAGTTCGATCGAGATCAGCTTTTCGCCGGCAGATTTTGCCTGAGGGCTGGCGTAGTCGCAAAGGTATTCCTGAAACGTAGAGAGCGCATTGGGATGGCAGTGATACTTGATCTCACCCGGCTTGGCGAGATCCATGAAGTCTGCGCCCGTGCGGCCGGTTCGATAGCAGGCCGTGCAGAAGGATGGTAGATAGCCCAGGGAGACCACGTCGCTGACAACCTCTTCGACCGAGCGGTGATCTCCCAGTTGAAACTGGCTGCCATTCGGATCGCCCGCGCCGTCTTTGTAGCCACCCGGGTCGGTGCGGCTCCCGGCTGAAATCTGCGAGATACCGACCGCCAGCGTTGCACGGCGCGCCTCAGTCGTCTCGCGGGTCGACATGATCATTCCCGTGTAGGGAATTGCAAGGCGCATGATAGCGATCATCTTCAGGAAATCGGCGTCGCTGACTGCATGCGGAGGCCGGGAGGCGATCTCGGAACCCACGGCCGGCTCGACGCGCGGGAAGCTGATGGTGTGCGGTCCAACGCTGTAAAACGGGTCAATCACGGGTGAGGATCACGGATGGAGTTTCAACACCGTGTCGCGGATTTCGGGCCAAAGAAATCGCTGCCGATACTGCGCCTACCCGGAGTCGTGGACTTCACCAGCTATGCCCGCACATCAGGGATAATGGTGCTGATCTCCGATTCAGCCATTTTGCTCTTTACATCCTGGGGCACAAGCCCTCAAGGAGAAAGCTCATGACGCCAACTGCATACTTTCTCACACGTCGCGCGACGCTGAAGGGCCTCGGCACTGCCGCATTGCTTGGGGCTGCTGGCCGTCCTATGTTTGCAGCCGCGTACCAACAGGCCAACACTGACTGGTTCGCCAACTGCCACTTCGGAATCTCGACCCACTGGACCGCGAAGTCGCAGCCCGTCGGCCAGGACGATTGGCTCCCCTTCAACGAAGCCGTTGACCACTTCTCCGCTATCGGCTACGTGGACCAGGCCGCGCAGGCCGGCGCTCAGTACATCATCTTTACTGGCACTCACGCCCTACAGATGCTGCCCGCTCCCTCGGCCGCCATTGACCGCATCGCCTCCGGCCGCACGACTAAGCGCGATTTGATCGGCGAGCTTGCCGACGCCTGCCACGCGCGCGGACTGCGCTTTATCCTCTACTACAACCACTCCTGCAACAACGCCGACGACCCCTGCTGGGAGCATGCCGTGAGCTACCACGCCGCGGACAAGTCCCGCCTCGCCTCAAACCTGCTCGCCATTCTCCGCGAGCTCGGCGCCCGCTATGGATCACGTCTCGACGCTTGGTGGTTCGATAGTTGCTTCTCGCTTGACCCGCGCGGCGTTTACAACTCCGTGACCACAGACATGCACGGCTTCCAGTTTCCCTGGGAAGATTGGACCGTCGCGGCCAAGACCGGCTTTGATGACCGCCTGGTAACCCTCAGTTCCGGAATGCTTACCCACTTCCTCTATTCCACTCACCAGGATTACGAAGGAGGTGAGGCTAACGACCTTGTCGCCGTGCCCACCTCGCGGTATACCCCCGACCACCTTCAGGCCCATCGCTGGGTCTGCCTGGACAATCCTAGTTGGGTACACAGCCGCGTCAACACTCCACTCGCCCCGCCCCGCTTTCCGCTCACCAGCGTTGCCGACTATGTACGCACCTCGAACCGCTCCAGTGTGCCGGTCACGTTCAACCTGGACATCGATCGCCTGGGACTTATCAGCCCGGAGTCGCTCGCCTTTCTGCACAAAGTAAAGCAACAGCTATAGAGCTCGTTCAGTATCAGCCTCATCCGCATGGCATCAGGTCGGTACTCGTTGTAGCGCATCGTGAACTCAGGGCCTGAGCGTTTCTCAAACGATGCGAGAGCGGATAGCGGCACCGTTTCACCCTGGTTGTTGCGGACGTAAAATTGCCCAAGGTTATTGCCCTAAGAGGGCGCTGACTATCCACAGTATGCGGGTGCTTGGTCTGGAATTCGCAATTCAGATGCGGTTCTCATCCAGCTCTTCGACCCCTATGCACCAAGCGCGCCTCAACGGCGGAGGGAGCCGCACGCACCGCCCACAGGGTCGATCGTGCGATCTCCCGCGCGAACATCACTGAAATCCGCGCACGCTGCTCCGGCAGATCGCCGATCAACTTGCCGCGAACGGTAACCAAGTGCGCAAGAATGCGAACAAGGTTCAACGGGATCTTCGGCTCGGCGGGAAGCACGACAGTTCTGAGGCCCGGGCGCATCCCGGCTCCTTGCAACCGACGTTAAGTCGAATGTCGCGATATGGCGTGATTGCGTCCATCTAAACCGCAAGTCGTACAGCGGGCTTTCACCTGTGGTCGACAGCCTACTAGGAATTTCCACTGAAGCAGTGTTCCTCCTCACGAGGAATTGTTCCAGCAAGTTCCGCGCACTAATATGACTCATGAAAGATCGCTTTTTTCGCTCACTTCATCCCGCAAGCCAGACTCGCTAGAGAAACGGGTGGGCCTGATCATATGAATGAGAACTTACTATGGACGTTCAATTTTATCTTTGGCTACCGGCATCGCAACCTAAGTCAGCCTTTCACTTGTTCGCGCCGGACCTATGAGGTGTGCCTCGATTGCGGAATTGCCTCTCGATCAGGCACCCACTGCCTACCAACATTTTGACGCGCGCGACAATGGGTGGACGAAAGTTGTTCTAAAACCAGCGGCCTAGTCTTGGTGCCTTATAAAGTGGGGGTGAAGGCCCCCACCCGCTTGGGGGCAGCAATGGAACAACGTTATTTCGGATCCACTCAGCGTCGGGTCGCTGTGATCGGCCAGGGCACCTGGTACGACGAAAACGAAGACCCTGCTTCAGCTATCGCCGCTTTGCGCCTCGGCCTCGATCGGGGCATGAAGCACATTGATACCGCTGAGATGTACGGCTCCGGCGCCGCCGAAAAGCTGGTTGGCCAGGCGATCGCCGGGCGGCGCGACGAAGTTTTTCTCGTTTCAAAAGTTCTCCCCCAGAATGCCGGGCGGCGCACAACCATCAAGGCCTGTGAGAAATCTCTGCTTCGCCTCGAGACCAACCGCTTGGATTGCTACCTCCTCCACTGGCGTGGGCGCCATCCGCTGGAGGAAACGGTCGCAGCCTTCGAGCAGCTGCATGACCAAGGGAAAATACTCTCCTGGGGTGTGAGCAATTTCGACGTCGACGATTTGGAAGAAATCTGGAGCATCGCCGGCGAAGGTCTGCTCGCCTGTAACCAGGTCCTTTATCACCTCCAGGAGCGGGCCGTTGAACATGCTGTCATTCCCTGGTGTCAGAAACACAAAGTGGCTGTGGTGGGATACAGTCCACTGGGTCATGGAGCATTCCCGGCGCCACACTCGCCGGGCGAGCGAGTGTTGCACGAAATAGCCGAACTGCAGCATGCCACCCCTCGCCAGGTGGCGCTCCAGTTCCTCGTGCGCTGCCGCGGACTCTTTACCATTCCCAAAGCTTCGACTCCCGAGCACGCCGCGGAAAATGCGGGTGCAGGAGATTTCCAGTTGTCCGCAGCAGACATCGCCCGGATCGATAAGGCCTTTCGCCTGGGTCCGCGTCCTGCCCGGCTTCCGATGTTGTAGATCCTGTGAGGCAAATAAAATGAGTGCGTCCACTCCTCAACATTCGTTACAGCTACGGCTTTTGGGCACCCACGGTTCTTCCACCAGTTACGGCTTGCGTGATTTTCTATACCGCAGCAATGTTCCTTTCGAATGGATCGAGCTGACCTCTGATCAGCAGGCGCGGGAGTTGGCCCAGGTCAACGATCTCCACGATCAACGCCTGCCGGTTTGCCTCTTTCCCGACGGCGTTAGGCTGGACAGTCCTACCATTCGCCAGATCGCGGAGAAGTTAGGTTGGTTCCAAAAGCCATCCAGCGCAGAATACGATCTGGCCATCCTGGGCGGCGGACCTGCCGGGCTCAGTGCTGCAGTCTACGGCGCATCCGAGGGCCTCAAAACCCTACTGATCGAGCGCTACGCCGTAGGCGGGCAGGCCGGTACCAGCTCCAGGATTGAGAATTACCTGGGATTCCCGGAGGGCATCAGCGGCTCTGACCTCGCGAAACGTGCCCGTGACCAGGCCAACCGCTTTGGAGCAGAAATCCTTCTGCTGCATGAGGGGGTGCGTGCCGAACTCGTGCCCGAAAAGTCGATCGGCCACTTGGCGGATGGCACTAGCTTTGTGATGCACGCCGCGATCTGTGCCTCCGGGGTTGAGTACTGCCGTCTCAACCTCTGGAACGAAGAACGGCTGCGCGGCGCGGGTGTCTTTTACGGCGCCGGCACCAGCGAGGCGGAGCTGTGCAGCGGCCAGGAGGTCTTCGTGGTCGGTGGCGGCAACTCCGCCGGACAGGCGGCGATACACTTTTCCCGCTATGCGCGAAGGGTCTACATCCTGATCAGGGGAGACGGCCTGAAGGAAACGCTCTCCCAGTATTTGATTGATCGCATATTGACCTCGCCTAAGATCGAGGTAAGACCGCATATAGAGGTCGTTGAGTTGCATGGCGATAAGCAGTTAGACGCCATTACTCTCATTAATAATTTGACCGGCCGGCAGGAGACGGTGCAGACGCACTGGCTTTTCCTGTGCCTCGGCGGCCTACCCAACACCAATTGGGCTGCAGAAGCCGGCTTGGTGCGCGACCAGGAATGTTATCTCGTTACCGGTCCGGATTTACGACAGCACAGTAGTTTTGGCAGGACATGGCCGCTCGATCGCGAACCCTACTATCTGGAAACCAGCTTTCCCGGAATGTTCGCGGCCGGCGATGTTCGCCATGGCTCCGTGAAGCGATGCGCCTCGGCTGTCGGGGAAGGCGCAATGGCTGTTACCTTTGTTCATCGTTATTTAGCCAGCCACTGAAAGGAAGAAAACCATGTCAACCTGTTCCCATTTAGGCCAGATTCGACCCGTATCCCCTCGCACTCCCGAAGGCTGTGAAGAGTGCTTAAAGACGGGGAGTTATTGGGTTCACCTTCGCTTATGCCTGGAGTGCGGCCACGTCGGCTGTTGCGACCAGTCTCCCGGTAAACACGCCACCAAACATTTCCATCGCACGAGCCATCCCATCATGCGCTCCTTCGAGCCCGGTGAGAGTTGGGGCTGGTGCTATATAGACGAGGTCATACTGGATGACGTGGATCAATGGATCCCGCATCGCCGTGCGCGGGCAAGTCTATAAGTCGACGTGCAAGACGATCTTGCCTACAACGTGTCCTTCTTCGATCCTGTGATGGGCTGCAGCCACGTCTTTCAATGAAAAAACCTGGGTCCTCAGCGGCAGAGTGCGTGAACCGATCGCCGCATTCAGCTTTTCGAAAGCCTCATGCGACATCGCACCGTCGAATGCTGATACCGGATGGCCATTGAAACGCGGTTTGGGTTCAACGCCATTCGGAAAGGCAATCGGCGCTTTCGGCTTCAGATGCGAAAAGAAGTAAGCCAACGCGGCACTGTTGGCCGTGACCAGGGCAGCGTCGAACCCGTCTTTGGCCGCACGCTTGATTGCGCTCTCGCGTTCCTGGGAATTTGGATCGATTGTGTGCGCAGCCCCCAGAGAGCGAACATACTGTTGCGCGTCGGGCCGCGCGGTGCCCACAACCGTTGCCCCTTTTTCGCTTCCTAGCCAGACCGCGCAGGAACCGACGCCGCCGCTCGCGCCGAACACCAATACGGTTTGCCCACGAGCCGCTTTCAGAGTTTCCAGGCCGGATTGAGCTGTCAATGCAATGCACGGCATCCCCCCCGCGATCTTCATTTCCAGGTGTGCGGGAACGGGAGCTACCCTGTCCGCCAGAACGCTGACGTATTGCGCGTAAAATCCGCCGCTGCCGTTGCCGTAGCTGTAAGAGTAAACGCGATCGCCCACGTGGAACTTTGTCACATGGCTGCCAACCGCAGCAATCGTTCCGCTCCCATCCGCACCCAAGATTGTTCCCGGCTTGACTGATCCCCAAGATCCTGCGCGCTGCTCAGCGTCCCATATGCCAACACCCACATACTCGGGCGCGATAAGCACGTGGTTAGACGGCAGCGCGGGTACGGGCACCTCTTTGATGTGAATGGCTTCGGGGGGCCCCGCCGTATCCACAACCGCAGCTTTCATGACCTTTGGAAGGGTTGATAGGGTGGTCATTGCTTAACTCCATTACTAAGTGCCAGGTAGATTGCGCTCAGATCGTCTGCTCCGAAGCCGGATTCGGCTTCTGCCCAGATAGAGTCGAGCTGGTTGAGAATCGGGAGCCGGGCACCTTCTTCTCCTGCCGCTG
>CAVUXX010000013.1:0-47023 GCA_963745555.1 uncultured Acidobacteriaceae bacterium
CAATGATATCGCTGAAAGACCTGGCGCAGTTCCAGGTACGCAATCAGATTTCGAATGTGCAGGGTGCGTCGGTACCGCAGCCGTATGGGGGAACGTACCGGCAGATTCAGGTATACGTCGACCCGCTCAAGATGGAAGCACGGAACCTGAGCCTGAACGATGTTGTGCAGGCGGTCGACAGCTCGAATCTGATCTTACCCGCCGGCGACGTGCGCATTGGCAACAAGGATTTCAATATTTACGCCAACAGCCAGTTCCCCAGCGCCAAAGCGATGAACCAGATGCCGCTGAAGTCGGTGGGCAATGGGTCGGTGCTGGTGGCGGATATTGGGCACGCGGTGGACGCGGGCGCACTGCAGTACAACATTGTGCGCATCGACGGCCAGCGCAGCGTGTATGTGCCGGTCTTTAAACAGGGCGGGAACAGCAACACCATCACCATTGTGGATGGGATGAAGACGGCCATCAGGCACCTGGTCGACATTCCGGCGTCGCTGAAGACGGCGGTAGTTTTCGACCAGTCAGTGTTTGTAAAGCAGGCCTTGCGGAACGTTGGAAAAGAAGCGGGCATCGGGTTGCTGCTGACCGGGCTGATGATCCTGCTGTTTCTGGGCAGCCCGCGAGCAACCATCGCGGTGCTGCTGTCGGTGCCGCTCTCGGCGGCGGCCTGTCTGCTGATGACGAATGTGATGGGCGGGTCGATCAACACCATGATCCTGGGCGGGCTGGCCCTGGCCTTCTCGCGCCTGATCGACAACGGGGTGGTGGTGCTCGAGAACATTTTCCGTTACATGGAGATGGGGGAACCGCCCCAAATCGCCGCGGAGAAAGGGGGTTCAGAGGTATCGTTGGCCGTGCTGGCGGCGACGGTGACTACATCTATCGTGTTTTTGCCGGTTGCAGCGCTGTCGGGCGTCAGCAAGTATTTGTTCACGCCACTGGCCCTGGGTGTGGTGTTGTCGATGTTCGCGTCTTATGCGTTTGCCATGACGGTAGTGCCGCTGTTCTGCGCCATGTTCATTCGGCCGCATGGCGGGCATGACGCGAAACCCAAAAGTCGATTCGGATTCCAGCCGATCATCGACAAATTCAATGAATATTTCCAGCGGATGGTGGAGTGGTACGAGCGGCTGGTGCGGCGGGCGTTGGTGCGTCCGGGCCTCACCACCGGCGGAACGCTGGTAGCTGTCGTCGTCGTGCTGGCGGTCCTGTTTCCCTTCATGGGGCGCGCGTATTTTCCGCGCACCGATCCCGGGCAATTTGTCATCAACGTGCGGATGCCCAGCGGCACGCGTCTGGAAGTGAGCGATCAATACATTGCGCGGGTCGAGAAGATCATTCGCGAAGAGGTGCGGCCGGCGGATCTGGGTATGATCGTGTCCAATATCGGCGTCTATCCGGATCTCTCGGCGATTTTCACCTCGAACGCTTCGATGGACACGGCGTTTGTGCAGACGAGCCTGAAAGACGGGCACAGCATTGGCAGCTACGAATACATGCAGCGGGTACGGGAACGGCTGTCGCGCGAGATGCCGGAGCTGACCACGTACTTCCAGGCAGGCGGACTGATCGACGGAGTCATCAATCAGGGCTTGCCGGCGCCCATCGATGTGCAGGTGAGCTCGATGGATATGAACGGCGCGTACGCGATGGCCGAGCAACTGGCCGCGAAGATTCGTACCTTCCCCAACGTGAGCGGCACGTTCATCCCGCAGGACATTAATTATCCCGGCATTCAGCTGAATATCGATCGCGAGAAAGCCAGCCTCATCGGCCTGTCCGCGAAAGACATTGTGGACAACGTGATCACCGCGCTGACCTCAGACGGCATGGTGGCGCCGAGTTACTGGATCGATCCAAAAAGCGGCAACAACTACATGGTGACGGTGCAGTACGCGAACCGCTGGATCGACAACATGACCATGCAGGATTTTGAAAACATCCCGCTGCGCGGCGTGGAGCCGGCCGGCTATACGCCGATCAACGATGCGCTGCAGGCGGGCGACATGCCGCCGGATATGTGGACGGGGTCGCATCACGCCGGCTATACGCCGCTGCGGTCGGTGGCGGACATCAAGCTGATCAACACGCCGACGGAAGTGGACCACTACCAGATCCGGCGGGTGATTGACGTGTACGTGGCGACGCGATCGGAAGCGCTGGGAGTGACGGGCAAGCGGATTCAGAACCTCCTGAATCACACGAGGACCGACCGCAACACGGTCATCACCATGCGTGGCGCTGTAGTGAAGATGAACGAGGCGTTCCGCGACTTCGGGCTGGGCCTCATCATCGCCATTGCCCTGGTGTACCTCGTGCTGATGGCGCAGTTCGCGTCGTTCGTCGATCCGTTCATCATCCTCATGGCAATCCCGCCGGGAATTGCCGGAGTGGTGCTGATGCTGGTGCTGACTGGGAGTACGCTCAACATCATGTCGCTGATGGGCACCATCATGATGACCGGCATTGTCGTGTCGAACAGCATTTTGATCGTCGATTTCTCCAATATTTTGCATGCGCAGGGACGGTCGGTGCTGGAAGCCACAATCGAATCGTGCAAGATGCGCCTGCGGCCAATTCTGATGACGTCGCTGGCGACGCTGCTGGGCATGATCCCCATGGCGCTGGGCTATGAAGCGGGCAGTGAACAGTACGCACCGCTGGCGCGCGCGATCATTGGCGGCCTCGGCGTCAGCGTTGTGCTGACCATGTTCCTGGTGCCCGCGGTCTATCTCATGATCCACCGGCGGGGCGAGGAAGCGGCAGCAGCGACGGCGGGAGGGGCAGAGTAATGCCAAAGTTCGCCCTCCGGTATCCGTTTTTCATCGTGATGCTCTGCCTGATGGTAGGGCTGGTGGGAATCGTGAACCTGACCTCGATGCCCGTGGACTTGTTTCCCGACATCGACATGCCCGTAGTGGTGGTGGCGACGTTCTACAACGGGATGCCGCCGCAGCAGATCGAAGCGGATATCACGAATACGTTTGAGCGGTTCTTTACACTGGCGGCGAACGTGGATCACAGCGAGTCGCGCTCGCTGACGGGCGTGAGCCTGATCAAGATTTACTTCAAGCCGGGAACTAATCCGAACGCGGCGCTGAGCAACGTGGCAAATCTGGCGATGGCCGATCTGCGGCGATTGCCGCCGGGAACGCTGCCGCCGGTGGTGCTGGGCCTCACGGCGTCCACGCAACCGGTTTGTCTGGTAACGCTCGAAGGCAAAGGACTGAATGAGACGCAGCTAAAAGACCTGGCGCAGTTCCAGGTACGCAATCAGATTTCGAATGTGCAGGGCGCGTCGGTGCCGCAGCCGTACGGCGGAACGTACCGGCAGATTCAGGTGTATGTCGATCCGCTGAAGATGGAAGCGCGCAACCTGAGCCTGAACGACGTGGTGGGTTCGGTGGACAGCTCGAACCTCATTCTGCCGGCCGGCGATGTGCGGGTTGGGGACAAAGACTTCAATATTTACGCGAACAGCCAGTTCCCGACGGCGACGGCGATGAACCAGATGCCGCTCAAGTCCGTGGGGAACGGCTCGGTGTTGGTGGCGGATATCGGCCATGCCGAGGATGCGGGCGCGCTGCAATACAACATTGTGCGCATCGACGGGCAGCGCAGCGTGTATGTGCCGGTCTTTAAACAGGGCGGGAACAGCAACACCATCACCATTGTGGATGGGATGAAGACGGCCATCAGGCACCTGGTCGATATCCCGGCGTCGCTGAAGACGGCGGTGGTCTTCGACCAGTCGGTGTTTGTGAAACTGGCCATCATGAATCTGGTGAAGGAGGCCAGCATTGGGCTGGTGCTGACCGGCATCATGATTCTGGTTTTTCTGGGCAGCCCGCGCGCCACGTTTGCAGTGATGCTCTCGATTCCGCTGTCGGCGTTGGTGTGTTTGCTGGTCACGCACGTGTTGGGCGGCACCATCAACACGATGATTCTGGGCGGACTGGCGCTGGCCTTCTCGCGCCTGATCGACGATTCAGTGGTGGTGCTCGAAAATATTTTCCGCTACATGGAAATGGGCGAGCCGCCGCGGATTGCCGCGGAAAAGGGCGGCATGGAAGTATCGCTTGCGGTGCTGGCGGCTACTTCAACTACGTCGATTGTGTTTTTCCCGGTCACGTTTTTGTCGGGGATCAGCAAGTACATCTTTACGCCGCTGGCGCTGGGCGTGGTGCTGTCGATTTTCGCGTCGTACTTCTTTGCCATGACGGTGGTGCCGCTGTTCTGCGCGCAGTTCATCCGGCTGCACCATCCGGCGGGCGATGAGGAGCACGAGGATAAGCGACAGCGCCGTCGTGGTTCCAGCGCGGCATCGCGCAAATTCAATGAGTACTTTCACGTCGCATGCTGGATTGGTATGAATCGCTGGCGCGGCGAGCGCTGGTGCGGCCGGGATTCACCGCAACAACGATTCTGGGCGCCGTCGCTCTGGTGCTAATCGTGCTGTTCCCGTTCCTCGGCCGCGCCTACTTTCCGCGGACCGATCCGGGGCAATTCGTCATCAACGTGCGCATGCCGAGCGGGACGCGGCTGGAAGTCAGCAACCAATACATCGCGAGGGTGGAAAAGATTATTCGCGAGGAGGTGCGGCCGGCCGACCTGGGCATGATCGTTTCGAATATCGGGGTGTATCCGGATCTCTCGGCGATTTTCACCTCGAACGCTTCGATGGACACGGCGTTTGTGCAGACGAGCCTGAAAGAGGGTTCACAGTATCGGCAGCTACGCCTACATGGAGCGGGTGCGCCGGCGATTGTCGCGCGAGATGCCCGAACTGACGACCTACTTTCAGGCAGGAGGGCTGGTGGACGGCGTGATAAACCAGGGCTTGCCGGCGCCGATCGATGTGCAGATCAGCTCGATGAATATGGACGGCGCGTATGCGCTGGCCGAGCAGATGGCGGCGAAGATTCGTGCTTTTCCAGGAGTGAGCGGGACTTATATCCCGCAGGACATCAATTATCCGGGGATTCAGCTGAACATCGACCGCGAAAAAGCGAGCATGATCGGGCTTTCTGCGAAGGATGTGGTGGACAACGTGATCACAGCGATGACGTCGGACGGCATGGTGGCCCCGAGTTACTGGATCGATCCGAAGAGTGGCAATAACTACATGGTGACGGTGCAGTACGCGAATCGCTGGCTGAACCACATGACCATGCAGGATTTTGAAAACATTCCGTTGCGTGGCGAGCATACGGCGGGCTATACGCCGATCGAAGAGGCGTTGCAGGACTCTGCCACGGCGCCGGCGATGTGGACCGGTTCTCACCGCTCCGGATACACGCCGCTGAATTCGGTGGCGGATATCCACGAGATTAATACGCCGACGGAAGTGGATCACTACCAGATTCGGCGTGTCGTGGATATTTACGTTGCGACGAAGGGCGAGGCTCTGCAGGGAATCAGCCAGCAACTGCACAATCTGATGGCGCACACTACGACCGACCGCAACACGGTGATCACGCTGCGCGGGGCGGTGGTGAGCATGAATCGGTCATTCGGTGAATTTGGAGTGGGGCTTTGTGTGGCTGTCTTCCTGGTCTACCTGATTCTGATGGCGCAGTTCACCTCGTTTGTGGACCCGTTCATCATCCTCATGGCGATTCCGCCGGGGCTGGCCGGGGTGGTGCTGACGCTGGTGCTGACCGGCAGCACGCTGAACATCATGTCGCTGATGGGCGTGATCATGATGACCGGCATCGTGGTGTCGAACAGCATTCTGATCGTGGAATTCTCCGGGATTCTGCACGAGCAGGGCATGTCGCTGCTGGATGCGACGGTGGAGGCCTGCAAGGTGCGGCTGCGGCCAATTCTGATGACATCGCTGGCAACGCTGCTGGGGATGATCCCGATGGCGCTGGGGTATGAGGCGGGCAGTGAGCAGTACGCTCCGCTGGCGCGCGCGGTGATCGGCGGGCTGGGGGTCAGTGTGGTGGTGACGGTATTTCTGGTGCCTGCGGTTTATTTGTTGATCCATACGCGGCAGGAACGGAGCAGCAATCGGCAGGAAGGAGCCGAGGCATGAGACATTTTCTAATCTGGATGGGTGCGCCGTTGCTGGCGTGTGGGCCGCTGGCGGCGCAGGCACTGCCGACGGCGCCCGAACCGCGCGCGATATCCGCGCCCGCAGCGAGTAACTCCGAAATGACGCTGTTGCAGGCTGCGCCTGCAAACGGGCGGGCCGCTGCCGACGCGGCGCCGGTGACCGGGCAGGTGCTGACACTGGCGGAGGCGGAACAGATGGCAATCCGCAACAATCCGCGGGTGACGGTGGGCAAGCTGCTGGCGCTGGCGCAGCATCAGGTGGAACGCGAAGCGCGAGCGGCGGAGTTGCCGTCGGCCAACGGGAACATCACGGCGGAGGATGCGGAAGAGGCCAGCCGCATCAGCGCGGGATCGCTGACCTCATCACGGCTGCTGACACATGCGGGATCCGGCGTGAACGTGACGCAACTGATTTACGACTTTGGCCACACGCACAATTTAGTGCTGGCGCAGAAGCTGAGCGAGAAGGCGTCCAATGCCAACGCGCTGGCAACGACTGAAGAGATCGTGCTCGCGACGGATCAGGCGTTCTACGACGCGCTGACCGCGCAGGCGGAACTGGATGTGGCGCGGCAAACGGTGAATGCTCGCCAGACTACCGATTCGCAAGTGGGCGCGATGACGAAAAACAAGCTGAAATCGACGCTCGATTTGAGCTTTGCGGATGTGGATCTGTCGCAGGCGCAGCTTCTCCAACTCGATGCGCAGAGCAACGCGAATGCCAGCATGGCGGTCCTGGATGCGGTGTTGGGACTGGATCATAATGTTGCGTATCGGTTGGACGAAGGCGAGGGTGCGCCACCTCCGCCTCCAGCCGCGGTGGAACTGCTGATTCAAACGGCGCTGCAGCAACGGCCGGATCTGCAGGCTTTGAGCTACGACACGCAGTCAGCGCAGAGATTTGCGCGTGCGCAGTGGGATCAGCTTTTGCCGACGGTGACCGCGGCCGGAACGGCAGGAACGATCCCGTTGCGCTCGGGCACGTACTACACGACAAATTGGTGGGGGGCGGTGGGCGGTAATGTAAGCGTGCCGATTTTCAACGGATTTCTCTACGCTTCGCAGGCGCGCGAGGCAAAATACCGAGCGCAGGCGGCGGCGGAGAACAGCCGCGATCTGCGCGATCGGATTGTGCGCGACGTGCGGACGTCGTGGCTGCAGGCGAATAACAACTGGCAACGCATGACAGTGACGGCGCAGCTGGTGAAGCAGGCGAATCTGGCTATGGGGCTGGCAGAGACGCGGTACAAGCTGGGGCTGAGCTCGATTGTGGAACTGAGCCAGGCGCAGCTGCAGCAGACCAGCGCGCAGATTGAGGACACGAGCGCCAGGTATCAATACCGTCTCTCTCTCTCAACGCTTAATTATGAAATCGGTGCGACTCCATGAGAGATGTCTTGCGGAGGATCACATGAAGGTTGCTATGGCTCGACGATTCCCGGCATCGTCCTGCGCTCACCTGGATTCTTTGAGGAACTCCGGGAGATGTGTCCAGATGCGCTCTTCGCAACAGGGCTCTCTGAGGAACAACTGCTAAGGCTCCATCCATGTTCAGACTTGGTATACAAAAGGCCACAAGGCGTCAGAAGAGCAAATCTGATTCCACTGCGATGGCAGTGGGATTGGCGGCGGCAATCGGCATCGGCGCGATCCAGTGCGCTGAAATCATTTACTCCGACGGCAGCAATGCAGGAGTTCCTGACAAGGCTCTTGTTAGCATGTGGCGAGTCCACATGGGATGTGCCTGCGTTGGAAGCGCGGCGTTTGTCCTCGCTCTGTTTTTCCTCGAGTGCCTGGGCAGAGGCTCAGTGACCTTGGCGTTGCGTTCAACTATCCCATGGTCGGCACTGATCGCTCTCAGTGGCATAGCTACGATAGTGCATATTCCTATATACGTCACAATACCTTTGACCGTTATCAATAGCGTGTGGGCCTATCGCCGAACGCTGGCGGTACGCTGATGTTGGAACACGTGAACTTCATGGGATCGCGGCAGTGAAGGCCTCGCATGCTTTAGGATGAGCCCACTTAAGGCAAAAACAGTGCTTGAGTGGGCCGTCCGCCATAACAGCCTCATATGAGGCGGTCTTCGTTCTTAAGGCACTTCCCCTTTTGCCGCGCGGGCCGGCGCTTAGTTTCCGCCGCTGTTGGCCGTGTTGGCGTTCATCGAAGCAATGCCAACCTGCAGATAGGTCCCGGCATTCAGCTTGAGGTCTCCATCCTTCTTCATAAACGTACCGGAGTTCTCGCCTTGCACACGGCTATGCAGCGAGATGTTATTCAGCATGCCGGATTCCTGGTCGATTTTCTCATCGGACTTCACGTGGCGAGGAACTGACCCAACTTCACCCAAGCCATAAGCGGCCGCATTCTCTGCACTCGCCGGGAATGCACTCAGTAGCGTCACCTTCACCGGAATCTCCTTGCCGTCCTTTGTCTTCGCCGTGGTGAACGACAGAGTCAGGCTCGAAGCGCCTCCATTTGCCGACTTCTCTATTGCTGTCACAGTTCCCGTCAGTTCCGTTCCCTTTTCGAGCTTTTTCCCCTGATCCGTCGTCACGGATCCGTCCAGTTTCGCCTCCACGGCTTGTCCCTGTGTCGCGGAGTTCGTGTCGACAGCGTGATCGAGCCGCGCATTCACACCCACAAGTTGCCATGTTTGCCCGGCCTGTGACGTCTGCGCTGCGGCCGCGCCCGCAAACATCAGCGAAGCCGCCGCCATACCCAATGACAAACTCCTTAGCGACGAATTCCTCGAAGATTCTTTGCTTTTCATAAATCGCTCCTTGGTTACCAAAACGTATGTGCGTTAGCAAAGCGGCCCATTTCCTGCCTTGCAGCGCGCCGGCGAAACTCTTTCGCCCTTAGGTTGCGTCCCGGCTACGGGCGCCCCAGCAGCATCCTTCTTCGTACTTCTGCATCCGCTGGCGAACTCTCCAGCTATGCGCGTGCCCTGCTCGGAAACTGAACTAGCGGTGGGGAAGGCGCGCAGCTAGTTCCTCACTTAGATAGACGCAAACGACGTTGTGCATGCCCCTTTTAAATTTTGCGTTCACCCTATATTTGTGCAGCGCCAGGTAAGCATAATCTAGCTCGCATGGGATGAAGTAGACGAAAACTCGGGCCAATGCCGGCAAAACCAACGGATTGGTCATTTTCGACTTCGGCGGACGGGTTGGGGCGAGGCACCGGCATCCATGTAAGTCCAAAGCACGAGATCTCTGTCCGCGCTCAGGAGAGCGGGTCGTTGGTCCGATCCGGCGCTGCCGCTGCGCGTTCTGGCTCTTTCCGGTTGGTTTCTGTTCCGAGCAGAACCGGACATCCATTTGTTGCCTCACGTTGCGAGGAGCCATCGCACGAGATTGAGTTTGTGTTCTCTGCCAGTTTCGAACCCATACATCCATCGTGCAGTGAATGAGCGATTTGTGCTCCATCAGGAGCCGAAGGCAAATCCGGACGAATCGGGGTTGGTGGGCAGGAACCGGACTGCGAATTCGCAGGAAACGCCGTCGATGGTGGCCGAGGTGTATCATTCCTTGCGGATGATGGCGATCCACTCCGCGCCGATCGAGCGGTAGACGGGACCGAGGGCCTCAACCTGGTGTGGAACTCCCTGGCGGTCGATGACCGCGCGTCCGGTAACCACGAATTCGGCCCTCGACAGAATGGAGGGATTGCTGGGCGGGATGGAGGCGGATGTTACGTCGTAATACTCCAAGGGGCCGAGCGTGACTGCGGGCTGCGGCCGATCTTAGGGTTGCGCGTAATATCCGGCGTTGGTACACACAACTACGCCTGGGCGGTTCACGGTAACCTGAAGCGGCCGGAACTCATCGGGTTGACTGGATGGCAGCGATTGGAAAGCCATCATGTACCAGGAATTGATCCCGGCCAGGCTTTCCGCAATCGCGGCTGCCATATCTATAGTTCTGGTCGAGAACCTCGCCGCCGCTTTGAACAGCCAAAACGGGGAGTGCCAGATTGGCGGCAGCCGCCTCATTCGGCGCGGTCACTGCCGAGAGAAATGGCGAGTAGTCATCCTTAGCCGCACCGGACTCCCGCATTAACTCCGGTGAGGCAACCTCATTCAGGGTTACCTTCGATTCACGCAGATCATTGGACAAATCGGCGATCCGGTCGAAGAATTTGTCCCTTTTGTCGGCCGTATCAAGGAGAAACCCGGGGCCAGTCAGCAGCGGCCATCCCACACCGAGCCACAGCACGACAATCCGTCCTGGAACGTTCTGTTCTTTGAGCGCGAACTTCGTCAGCGCATCGACGGACAGCACAAAGCGGCGGCTCTTGTCGGACGAGCCGAGATCGACCATTTCTACGTGCATGTCGGAGGGCAGGATGGTGCTCGCGCTCGCGCTGATGCCGCCTACCTCCTGCGCCGTGGGCTGGTCGGACTCTGTCCAGGTCTTGACGCTGGATGCAGCCCGAACCTGGCTGAGGAGCGTCTTCGGGGCCTGCGATTCCGAGTTCAAATGAATCCCCAAAGACGAGAGCCACCCAATCGTCACGGGAAGCGAGAATGGCGCGTTCCGGCTTGTGAGAAATTTCTCCAGTGCCTTGCGTTCCGCAGCGCAGGTCCAGCGAGAGCCGTTCACCGCGTCGAGAAGCAGAATGACGTGAGGCGGTTGTGCCGGCCGAAACAACGCGATCGGCTGGACCTTTCCGTCGAGAATCGTGAAATCGCTTTCGGTCAGCCCACGCACCGGCTTGCCTGCGGCATCTGTGACGAGCACGTTGAGGACGATTTCGTGGGAAACGAGACTCGCGCGGCGGCGGTCTTCCTCGGATCGCGGAATAAGAGGCGCTGCTCCGCCGGCGACAGGCCGATTCGACAGTGGTTGAACCTGGGGCTTATCAGGTGCTTGCTCGGCTTGTGATAGGAAGGCAAATCCGAAAATCAGCGCCGCGGCGTATCGAGGAGTCTGCAGCATCGAGCACTCTCCTGCCCAATCCCATTCTCGCAGGAGACTTTCGCAGGCACAACTCGGCTCCGCGATCATTCACGAGCCATCGACTCATCCGGACAATTCAGGCTCGCCAGCTCAAGAGACTTTTTTACTGATGTCCGCCTAAGCCGTAAGAGGGTGTAGAGGTGAACACCGGAGGAGTTTCATGGATATTCGCGCCGTCGGGATTGATTAAGGGAAGACGCGCACGGTCATTGAGAGGTTTCCCTGCGCACGAGCCAAATTTCCGGTCACTCGTTCACTGCGGGTTCGAGCATGGAGGCCAGCCGCTCCTAATCGGTCTTTGCGTAGGACAGGATCGGGGACGGCAAAAGCCATTGGAACAGGAGTGTTGCACAAAATGCGCCTGCCAATTCTGCCGCAATGAACCCCGGCGCATCGACAGGCCGGATACCCGCAAATGTGTTGCTCATCGACCGAGCGAGGGTGACCGCCGGGTTGGCAAATGATGTAGACGCGGTGAACCAATAGGCGGCTGTGATATATGCGCCCACGGCATACGGCACGGCGGCGGGTCTGTGTTTGGCGCATCCCCAGATGACGGAGAGCAAACCGAAGGTAGCAACAAACTCACTAAAGAGTTGCGCCGAGCCAGAGCGCACGTGCGTTGATACAAAGAAAACGGGAAGGCCGAACATGAGGTGGGCTGAAGCAGCCCCAGCGAACGCTCCCGCCGTTTGCGCGGCTATATAGGCCGGTGTCTCTCGCCATGCAATGCTGCCCAGCCATGCGTCGGCAAGCGTTACTGCGGGGTTCAGATGCGCCCCTGAGATGGGACCGAAGGTTACGATGAGAGCGACCAGAGCGGCTCCCGTGGCAATCGTGTTCGCTAAAAGAGCGATGGCGACGTTTCCCGCAGCCAATCGCTGCCCCATAATCCCGGAGCCGACAACTGCGGCAAGTAGAAACAGAGTCCCAGCGAACTCCGCGACAACGCGGCGAGGAAGTGAAGCCGTGTGCTTGCTCATTGCCGACCGATGGTGTCGATTTCCTGTTGAATGGCAAGCTTCTCAAGAATCGCAATGGGCAAAGCGAGGAAGAGACTGATTCGGCGGTCTAGGATCGAGAATGCATCACGGAAAGCGCGGTCGATCTCTTCCGGTGCTCCCCTCACTGCGGCGGGGTCTGGGACGCTCCAGTGCGCGGTCATAGGATGTCCCGGCCATATCGGACAAACTTCATTGGCAGCGTTGTCGCAAACCGTGAATATGAAATGCATCTGCGGGGCGTCGGGTACCGCGAACTCATCCCAGGACTTACTACGTAACCCCTCTGTCGGAATGCCAGCAAGTTCTATCTGCCGCAGAGCTTCTGGACGCACCGTGCCGGAAGGATGGCTCCCCGCGCTGAACGCGGTGAAATCGGGCGTTCCCTTTCGGCTCAAGATGGCTTCCGCCATGATCGAACGTGCGGAGTTCCCGGTGCAGAGAAACAGAACGTTATATCGCGACATGGATTCTCCTTTCGCGCAGCAGCCGGGTCTACAGCACGGCGCGACTGTCGGGTTGGTGACTTCGGTCTTGGGCTTGATAGCGAATACCTTCACACTTGCCACCGCTGAGTTCACATCGAACTACGCCAATAGGTCTGATAGCTCTGCGTGAAGTGTGCCCCCATCCGATGCAGGTGAGCAGCACGAACCATTCGCCATCGCCGGGGAGCAGCAGCCAGACTGATTCTCGACTTTGGAATATGCGTTTAGGTCTGCGCCACTGTCCACGATTTCGACATGCTCGAAGCCAGCAGCAAGCAGTCCAGCGCGATAGTCCTCAATCCTGATAGCTCCAGCCACACATCCCACGTATGCGGCCATGCTTTTGGCAATCGCTTCCGGTAGATCACCCTTGAGCGTAATGTCACTAACAGCCAGGCGACCCCCCGACTTGAGCACACGAGCAATTTCACGGAAGACAGCCGGTTTGTCCGGCGCGAGGTTCAGGACGCAGTTGGAGATCACGCAATCAACCGACGAGTCGGACAGTGGAATGCTGTCGATGGTGGACGCGTAAAACTCCACGTTGGTGTATCCGCCATTCACCGCGTTCGCCCTCGCCCGGTCGATCATGGCAGGGGTCATGTCGATGCCGATTACCCGGCCCTTTGGCCCTACCATCTTCGCGGCGAGGAACACGTCCAGGCCGCCGCCAGAACCAAGGTCTACGACAACTTCACCGGGCCGGAGGTGTGCGGTTGCGGTGGGATTGCCGCACGACAACCCCATGTTGGCCTCAGCCGGGATGAACGTAAGCTCCTCTGCGGAATAGCCGAAGGCTTCCGCCACAGCCTTTACACCTGCGTCGTTGCTGGAAAGGGTGCTCTCTGCGACCGCGCCATACTTCGACCGGACGGAATCAAGAATCTCTGCCATGTGGCACCTCCAACATATTCGCTTAGGTGAATATAATCATTGCAAACGAATTCGTCAAAGCGTATACATTCTCCATGGCCCGGACCAAACAGCTCGACCTGCCCAAGTTCTTTCAGGCACTCGGGGACACAACAAGGCTTCGGCTGCTCAACCTCATGGGCGAGCAGGAGGTCTGTGTTTGCTACTTCGTGGAGATTCTGGGCGCACCGCAGCCTAAAATTTCCCGGCACCTCGCGTATCTGCGGAACGCTGGCATCGTCTCAGCCCGGCGTGAGGGCAAGTGGATGCACTACCGCATCGTCATGCCACCGCACATCGGGGCGTCCCAGATTCTCCAGCACGTGCTCGCCTACCTAAAAGAAGACACCCCAATGCGGGCAGACCGGGCGCGTCTCGAAAAAGCGTGCTGCTCTCCCCCGAAGTACGCGCTGGACGCTGCTCCGCTTCCGGCTGCTGTCTCCGAGCAGTGCTGCGAGGCTTGTTGAGGACAACGTTGCAGCCCTTCGGATGCGACCCGCACAATGTGCGGGCGGTACCTCTGCGGGTCTGGCAGAACCTGTGGCAAAATGGTGCGCTGGTGAGCTTCCTCCACGGGCGAATGGTCCGAATGCTCACGCTGGCTCTGACCGCCGCGTGGCTGGCGACGGCTACCAAAGCCTGTGTTGAGTTCATGCCGCCTTTACACCGACTGCCACCGGGACCGTAAGCAGGTTCCTTCCCGGCTAATCATGGAGCAGGTGGGCTCCCCACTTTTGGCAGTTTCTTAACCCGTAACGATGCGTCATCGGACGGTTCGCTTTCGCTCATCTCCTCAACACTTACCTGACCTCCTGATCGGAAGTCTTTTCCCCAGATGTTCACTACCACGTCTTTTGAACGCAGCAGCACTGGGCGGTTTGAAGCCTGCTCCTGCAAGTCGACTTCGGGAGGCCTGCTCCCATCTTTGGTACAGCACCGCGAGCTTGCGCTCGCGTTCGTGACACACCCCACGCATTATAAAAGGGCGCCCCTCGCGGCAAGCTGTTGCGGCTAGTAGAGAGGGCGCGCTGGCGCGCGTACCCTCCGCTGCGGTGGCCGTCAAGGATCTTCGACCGCTGCGCGGCGCGCACAGAACGCGCGTCCTTGACCGCCATCCTCGCTGCGGGTGTTGGTCCATCATGAGAAGCATATCTGCTTCTCTGATCTCTAACGAGAACCAGAGAGCGAAGGAGGAACGCTCAGATGGATAAGATCAAGTACATCGGACTGGATGTCCATCGGGACACGATCTCAGCGGCGGTGCTCAACGAGAGTGGCCGACTGCTCCAACAGTCGGTGTTGATGACGCGGACGGCTGCGATTCTGGATTTCATCGGCGGAGTACGGGGATCTCTCCATGTCACTTTTGAAGAAGGGACGCATTCGGCCTGGCTCTACGACCTTCTGTCGCGGCGAGTGGACAAGCTGGTGGTGTGCAATCCACGCAAGAACGCGCTGCTGAAGTCGGGCAACAAGGGGGACGCGATCGATGCACGCAAGCTGGCCGATCTGTTGCGTGCGGGTTTGTTGTCGCCGGTCTATCACGGTGAGACCAGCGCCTTGGAGGTTCAGCAACTGGCGCGCAGTTACTTGATGCTCACCGAGGATACGACTCGCGCTATGGGGCGATTGAAGGCTGTGTTTCGCGGCCAGGCGATTTCCTGTACTGGGAGGAGACTATACGGGCCCAAGCACCGCGGCGAGTATCTGGCGGCACTCGGCGGTTGCGCTTTGAGGCGTCGCGCCGAGCGCCTTTACCAGCAATTGGACGCCTTGCAGCAGCTGCGCCGCGACGCGCGGCACGATCTGATCGTCGAGTGCCGGAAACACGTGGAGGCCAAGTGGCTTCAGACGGTGCCGTTTCTGGGTCCTCTGCGTGCGGCGGTGCTGATCGGTCGGGTGCAGACGCCGCACCGATTCCGCACCAAGCGCCAGTTCTGGACTTACTGCGGACTGGCTCTGGAGACCCGCGACAGCGCCGAGTACCGCGTGACTGACGGACAACTGGAGCGCAAGAAAAGACCGGCACAGGTCCGTGGGCTGAACTGGAACTACAACCATGAATTGAAGAACGTATTCAAGGGTGCGGCCAACGCGGCCAGCACTGGCCAGGGAGTATTTCGCGAGTTTTACCTTGGGCTGCTAAAGAAAGGAATGCGGCCGGAGATGGCACGTTTGACCTTGGCGCGCAAGATCGCCGCCATTGCATTGAAGATCTGGAAGAGAGGAGAATCCTTCGACGCCGAACATCTGAAGTCACAAGCAGCTTGAGCGCGCAGAGCCTGTCGGAATGCGAGACTATCGTATGCGCGATTCGCCGGCACTGAGCGCTCGGGTTCGAGGGTGAGTATCCTCCGTCGGGTTAAGCCAACGCCTTCAAGAGGCGAAGTTTCAGGCCCACCATATGCCCCCTCGGACAACCCAACAAAGCCATAGGCCACGAGTCTCAGATAGAACCATGGTTGGCAATTGCCAGCACGCTGCTTAAAGGCGCAATGAGGCCACGCGAAGGAACGCATCAATTCATGATTCCGCAACCACTGGCAAAATCGGTTCGGCCCAGCCGCGCCTCGGCCAGGATTCGTGCATCTGCGGATGGGGGCTGGATGTCAGAAAAATATCCCCTCCTAGCGGAAGAGGAAGGGTGTTTTTTCTTGACATCCCCTTTTATAGAACCCGACGGGCCGATTCCTCAGAGCTTCACGTATCGAGACGCGGCTGCCTTTCGCCTTCTGATTGATCTCGGAAACCCCGCAGTCTGCTAGACTTAAAGTGTGCGCCAGTTAATTTCGAGGCGCGCGCGGCGAAGGGGTTCGCCTGAACCGCTGTCGATTCGATGTCGTACGAATCGACGGATGATGACCCCTGACGATCCATCGTCGGGAGTCTCCCGCCTCCAGGAGTCTTCTGCGAAACCTTGAAGAAGGGCGACTGCGGCTGCTTTATGCCGCGGCCGAAGGCGCGCCATGAAGATCGCCATCATCTCCGACGTCCACGCCAATCTGGCGGCTTTGAACGCATTTCGTGAAACCTCCTACGACGCGCTTTGGTGCGTGGGAGACCTGGTCGATTACGGTCCGAGGCCCCGCGAGGTCATTCAGGAAGTTCGCAATCGAGTTGACCTCACTGTTTGCGGAAATCATGATTACGCCGCAGGCTCTTCAGCAGATCCCCAGTGTTCTCCGCCGTTCAAGCGGCTGGCGGCCGAAACACGGCGCTATACGCAAGAGGTTTGTTCAACAGAAGATCTCGAGTTTCTGCGCGCGCTCCCCGTCTGCCGTCAGATCAAAATAGGCGCAACGAGCTTCTACGTAGTTCATGCGATTCCATCGAATCCCCTCTTCGGATACTGTGCGCAAGACTCCGATCAATGGCAGTGGGAAGTTGAGGGTATCCAGGCGGATGTGCTTGTGGTGGGTCACACGCATACTCCCTTTGTTCGCACAATCGGAAGCACGGTGATCGTGAATCCCGGCAGCCTTGGTCAGCCGAAGACGGGACGACCCCTGGCCTGCTATGCGGTGTGGGAAGACGGACGCATTTCTCTGAAGGAATACGAATATTCGATAGAAGAGACGATCCGGGATATTCGCAGGATGCCCATTGCTCAAGGCGATCAGGACGGGTTGATCGGCGTGCTTCGCACCGGGAGGATTCCACCGCCCCACGCCTCGTTTTCCGCGGACACTGTTGTGATTTGATTCCATGCCCGGAGTGACAGACATGATTTTCGATAGGCCGGAACAAAGAAACCGGGTGTTGAGCGCTCTGTTCGATGACTACGAAGGATCTCCTTTCTCGATCCGATTCTGGGACGGCTGGCAGTGGACGTCGATCCCTGGCTCGGAGCCGGCGTACACCATCGTTCTGCACAACGCAAAGGCTCTTCACACATTCATGGCTTCGCCGAATGAAATTGACCTTGCGGAAGCCTTCATTCACGGCGACCTCGACGTGGAGGGCGATATCTTTTCCGTCTTCTCGATGGTGGAACAGGTTTTGAGTCGACCGGAGAAACAGCGCGAGCGGATCGCCGCGAAACTGGCGCAAACAGCCTTCAGGGTGCGGCAGTGGGTTGCGCATGGTCCGCGGCATTCGAAGGCCAAGGATCGCGCCGCGATCGCCTATCATTACGACCAGCCCGTTGAGTTCTTTCGGCCGTGGCTGGGAGAATTTCTCGCTTATTCCTGCGCGTATTTCCGCGACTCCAGCGACTCCCTCGATGCGGCCCAGGAACATAAGCTCGCGCTGGTCTGCCAGAAGCTCCGGCTCCGGCCACGGGAGCGGTTTCTCGATATCGGTTGCGGCTCGGGCAGTCTTCCCCTCTATGCCGCCGTGCGTCACGGCGCGAGCGCCCTTGGCGTTACCGTCAGCCGGAGACAATATGACGAAGCCTCGCGGAGAATCGCGCGATCAAATCTCGGGAATCGCTGCGGGATCGTTCTCTGCGATTATCGGGAGTTGGGTAGCGCAGCGCGCGCGTTCGACAAAATTGCCAGCGTGGGCATGTTCGAACATGTGGGCCTGGACAATCTCCGGCGCTATTTCCGCACAGCTCGGGGTTGGTTGAGGCCAGGCGGCGTGTTCCTCAACCACGGCATTGCTCGCGCCTATCACTCCCCTCCTCGCAAAAACTCGTTCATCGACCGCTATGTTTTCCCGGACGGACAGCTGGTGACGTTGTCGGAGACAATCAAGGCAGCCGAGGCTGAGGGCTTGGAGATCCGCGACGTAGAGAACCTTCGTGAGCATTACGAACTGACGTTGCGGAGTTGGGTGGCCGGTTTGCGAGCGAATGCCAGCGAACTCCTTCGACACCTTTCGCAGGAGACTTATCGAATCTGGCTTTTGTACGTGGCAGGGTCTGCCGCAGCCTTCCACAGCGGAGACATTGCCGTCTACCAGGTACTCCTCAGCCGGCCCGATAAGGGCCTCAGCCACCTGCCACTGACGCGGGAGGATTGGTATGCGGGGAGTGAAGTCGGAGAGAGACAAGAGGTATGACAGATTCGGAACCGGAAGCTCTGGAACAACGAATCGCGGCTCTCGTCGAATCTCTGGATTCAATCATTGATGGTGATCGAACCGCGGAAGCGCTCATCGTCATCGGACAACGAAGCGTCCCGTTTCTGGAACGCTATTTGCTCTATGGGCAGCCACGAAGCCTCCCTCTCCCACGCTGCAGAGCCGTGCGGGCGCTCGGAGAGTTGGGCGCCTGGTCCGTTCTGATTGCCTACTTTCGTCAATACCAGCGACCCGAAGATGCGACCACTTTATTTGCCGAGGACAGCGTGCGCAGTGCTGCAGCTCGGGAACTCATGCGATGGAAATCCGACGACGTTTATCGAACCCTCCTTGACGCATCCCGCCAACGCATGACGAATGGTCTGATTCTTGCGCTTGGTGAGTTTCTCCGGCCGGAAAGCGTGCCCTTGCTCTTTACCGCTATGGAAGACGATCTGTGTCGCGAGGAGGCGAAGGCGGCTCTCCGAAAAGTACCCGACATCGCACAACAATATGCCCTCCTTAGCGTTCGGGGCACCGTTAGATCTGAATTGTATGAGTTATCAGGCCTGAGCAGACGGCGTGCCACCCTGCGATTGCTCGATGAGTTTGGTGTGGCTGCTGAAGAGTGGCGTGATCTGCGTGATTTTCTGCAGGATGCGGACACGGATGTGGTGATTGCGACGGCGCAAATCGGATTTCGGGTGGCACCAACTCAGGACTATAGGGACATTGCAAAGGCGCTGTTCCGTGTCTCATCTCATTTGAACTGGGCGCAGGAAGATGACATGTGCAGGTTGCTGAACGATCATCGCGAAATTGCTCGGGAATTGGCCCACGATCTTGTTCGGGAGCGAAAGCTTCGAGGCGAACAGCCAAACTGGATTGTGCCGGCCTGGAGAGTTCTCAAACACATTCTCAAGGGCGAACTGGCGGCCGGATGACCGAGAATCGCCTGAGACCTCACAGTTCTGCCTTTGGTACCAGGTAAAATCATATGGACCTGAAACAATACGAGGATAAGAAGTTTCTTCTGGCTGAGATGCTTCGTTCAGCGGCTGCCATCGACACCAGGGACCGCGATTTCGAGGGCAAATCCCGTGAGCTGCTGACCCGCCTGGCTGAGGATCAGTTCAACCTGATGGTGGTGGGCCGCTTCAGTCGGGGCAAATCGACGCTGATGAACGCGATTCTGGGCGGAGATCATCTGCCAACCGGAATCGTGCCGCTGACTTCCGTCATCACGACCGTTCGCTACGGAAGCAGGACGCAGGCTGTGCTGCACTTCCGGGAATACGGGCTGAACCGAGAGATCCCACTGTCGCAGCTTGCCGATTATGTGACGCAGAAGGGCAATCCCGGAAACGCGAAGCGCATTGGCTGGGCGGAGATTCAACTACCGGTTGAAATTCTGCGCCGCGGCTTCTTCTTCGTCGATACGCCTGGACTCGGGTCACCCATCATCGAAAACACGCTCACCACGGAACGCTTCCTGCCCGATGCCGACGCTTTCATCCTGGTGACGAGCTACGAGAGCCCTCTTTCCGACGAAGAAGATCGTATCCTCGAAAGGATCCGGAATACGGACAAGAAACTGTACGTCGTTATCAACAAGCAGGACACCGTAACGCCGGAGGAACGCGAGCAGGCTCAGCAGTTCATCAGCGAGCGTCTAAGTACCAAGCTGGGATGGACTCCTGAGCATATTTTTTCTATTTCGGCTCGACAAGGGCTGGAGGCCAGAATCGCCGGAAACAAGCAGAAGCTCGAAGAGAGCGGGATTCCGGAGTTTGAATCGGAGCTCCTGCGCTTTCTCACTGAAGATCGAGCCTTGTCCTTTCTTCGGAACACGTACGAGCGCGTCATGAATCTGTTGCTCGACGCGTCTCGCTCAAACAGAGACGCGGACCGCGAGCCTGCGTGGAACTCCGTCACCGAACGGTTAGGCGGAGAGCGGGAGGCCATCACAGGGATTGCACAGCAACCCGAGCACCTAGCCGGAATGACGACAGACTCCTCTGCCGAAGCAATGAAACTCGACATCGACAGAAAGTCGGGCTGCCACGTTTGCGGGGCAGTCGTGGAGGCAGTATTTCGGTTCCTCAGCAAATATCAATATGAGCTTACGATCAATCCCGAGACCCAACGTGAACATGCGCGAAGAGAGGGCTTTTGTCCGCTGCACACTTGGCAATACGAAGGCATCTCGTCGCCCTACGGAGTCTGCACTGCCTATCCGCAGTTGGTGCATCGCGTTGCTGCGGGTCTGGAGGAGATCGCGGACGCGGGAGGTGACCCGACGGGGAAACTGAGGGCTCTGCTGCCAACTCCGCGGTCGTGCCCCGCGTGCGAGGTGCGGATTCAGGCTGAACAAACGGCTATGGCACACGTGGCAGAGTTGACGCGGCAGGCCGAGGGACGCACCGCGCGGATTCCGGCTTGTTGCCTGCCGCATCTCGCAATGGTTGTTGGCCGGCTCGGACTGGGCGAGCCAGCGCGGAAACTTCTGGAAGCCCATGCCTTACTCCTGGAGCGGACAGCGGAGGACTTGCAGCGGTACGCATTGAAACACGACGCTTTGCGCCGTTATCTGACGAGCCAGGAGGAACGGAGTGCATCGCAAATCGCGCTGCTGCTGCTCGCAGGACATCGCAGCGTGAGTTCTCCGTGGACGATCGAATATATCCTTTGAGGCCTCTCTTCGCCGCTTCCAACATTGGGCGGGCAGCGGTGACTGAGACTAACAACACAGGCTGGAATTTCCAATTCCTTGACGGGAAAGAGAAACCGTAAAACTACCCGTCACGATTCCTGCAAAGGAGATCTCGCGACGAGGACGGACACCGCGGAATGCTCTACGAGACTCTCGGAAGTTGAGCCCTCAAGGAAACGCCGGAAACGGTTCAGATGATGATGGCCCACCACGATCAGGTCAACCCCGGTTTTTTGCGCGTAGCTTTCGATCACCGACTCCGGATCACCATCAATCAACTGAGTGATCGCCCGAATGCCTGCAGCTCGGGCTCGGTCGCCACAGGAAGCAACCTGGTCTCGAATAGACGCATGAGAGTGGTTCAGCTCGTCTAATCCAACACCCTCCGCAGCTGTTTCAGGGCTGGCTCGGGGCATGACTCCTACGCAATGCAGTTCTGAATTGAACTTCGTGGCGACCGCAATCGCTGCGTCAATCGCGAATTGCGAATGCCCGGTTCCATCAGCTCCGACAAGCACTCGCCGATACAGTTCCTGAATCATACTTCTCCCTCGCTGCCAGAAACAAATTGATTTCTCATTCAAGACACAAAACCGGCGGCCAGAAAGAGGACATCGCCGGTTCCACCTATGTCACCAGAAGCTTCGATGCTTCCGGTCAAAAGGGTGCCTCCCATGAGCGGCGCCGCAAAATCCGACGGCATTCTGTCGCATTGCAAACCCGGGTTGCCGTGTTGCTTTCGGCGCATCGCAATTTGAGTTGCCCATGGAGGATCGACTACCATCCCCGGGGCGCATCAGGCTCGCAACGGCTACCGTCGGCCCATCCGGTAATCGAGATAGAGAACGTGAGCCTTAATCTGATCGCCCATGCGGTAGCGGGGGAAGTCCGCCATCTTGAGCATCTGCAGGATGGCGCCCGGATTGCCCTCACTCCATTCGACGAGCGAGTGCATTGCCGATTCGAGGTTCGAGGCCCACAAGCTGATCCTCTCGGCCTCTCGCTTCGCGAATTCGAGAGCGACTGCCGGTGTGAAGTTCCTAATCTCAGCCCGCTCTGAACGATCCGCGCACATGGGCTGCAGGTTGCCGATGTCCTCCATGTGCGGCGTGCGAGCGGCCAGGATGATGGGCCTTTGGCCGTAGTCGCTGAACTCCTTGATGATGCCGGTGACCACGCGGGACGGTCCTGCGAGATGATCGAGCACCAGCACAAATGGAAACCTGGCCAGAGCACGCTGCACGATCCCCTTGAGCGATGAGGTGCTCAGCGAATTGGCATTCGCCGGCAGGCGAAGGTCGCGCTTGTCCAGACGGCGAAGATCCTGGATGAGCGCCATCATGAGGTCACGCGGCGAATGAATCCGCGGCACATACAGCGTGAAGGGTTGGTCCTGAACGAAGGCGAGGAGCAAACGCGTCTTCCCAACGCCTTCGGGACCAAACACGAGCATCGACTTTCTCCTCTCCGCCTGCGCGCGTAGCCTCGCTAGCTCTTCCGTCCGATCGACGGCGGCAAGGTATTGTGCATCGGACGACCGAAGAGCAGAGCTCGCCATCAGGGAGTGCCTGAACCGACAGGAATCGCGGCCTCGAAGCGCTCGTGACTGCTGCGGATGATTGCAAACGCAGCGTCGCGGTCCTTCCAACCCAGCACCTCTGTCCGCTTTCCTTCGAGATTTTTGTAAACGGAGAAGAAGTGCTCGACCTCGCGCAGGATGTGCGGCATCACATCGCCGTAGTTGCTGATCGAGGAGAAGCGCGGATTTCCCGTGGCGTAGGCGAGGATCTTTTCATCCGGCACGCTCTGGTCGAGCATCTCAAAGAGCCCAATGGGGCGAGCGTTGTAAACGCAACCGGGAAAGGTTGGCGCGTCGCCCAGCACAAGAATGTCGAGAGGATCTCCATCCTCCGCCAGTGTGCGCGGAACAAGTCCATAGTCGCCGGGGTAATGAATCGGAGGATGCAGGTTTCTATCCAGGCGAAAGACCCTGAGCTGTTTGTCGTATTCGTATTTGTTCACGCTGTCCTGGGGGATCTCGATAACAGCGGTGACAACTTTGGGCATTCTGTTGCCAATGGGGAGGAGCAGATAATCGTCAGTCATTTAGGTCCTTTGCGTCTGCCGCGCAGGAGCAAAAGAAAACTCCTGCGCCTGTGCAGGAGTCATCAGCCATTCCCTTTCGGATGGCGGTTTATGGCGGATTCCGTCGCCAATTCAAGGTGTAGCATAGCCATCAACAACCTGCAACGCAAACAGTGTTAGTGAATCCTTGAAACTTCCTTTTCCAACCGGTTCAGTCGCTCGACGGCCGACTGGACGGCAGGAGTCCCTTCTTCTTTGACTTTTCTGGCCCGTTCGAGTGCCTGCTCGGCAATGCGACTGATCTCGTGCAGCAGCTTGCGAATCTCAACCGACAGGCGGTCCCGGCTATCTTCGATGCGGTGGAGAACATCGTTCTGTACGCGCGAGCAGTTCGTTTCCAAAAGGTGAAGCAGAAATTGGCGAGCTTCAGCGGTGATGATTCTGCGCGCCCCAACCAACGGCAGGAAAACGTCGGCGAGCCACCGCAGCGGCGATGGAGGTTGCGCGGTTCCGATAAAGTCTTCGAAGACAAATCGCGAACGCACCCGCAGCCCTTTCTCCGGGTCGAGCGCATGCGGCATCCGTGTCAGTTCGCTGAGGCCGGCATCGGCCAGTTTCTTCAGGAAACTGTTGCCCATCTCAACAAATCGCCCAGCCACAGCGCGATATTGACGCTCACCTTCTTCCTGTTCCGGTTTGAGCCAGGGCAGGATCCTGTTCCGTGCGATCTCCTGTGAGAGATGCATTACGCGCCGCCGATAACTCGGGCCAAAGCCGCGAGGCAGGGACGACAGAGCCTGTTCGAACTCGGTCTGCGACTCCTTCGATGCGGAACGGGAAAACTCCTTGTGACGATCGCCAAAGAGATCGGAGATGCGCTGTTGCTCTGCCATCATCAGAAAATTGAGCTCGCGCATGGAGCGTTCCGCTTCGCCGATGGTTTGCTTCATCAGCTCGATGCGACGCTCGGATTCTTCGATCGGACGCAGCAACGCCTCGCGGTCTTCACTTATGACGGCCTGCAACTGCTCGTTCAAGCGCTGAAGCCCCCGGTCGCCGGCGGCACGCACGAGATTTCTGCCCGAATCGTCAACGAGGTGATGCAGGCTGGCCAGAAGCTTTTCCCAATCCCGTAAGGGGCCGCAGCCTTCCATCAGTTCGGCGGCGCTCACCTCAAAGACCTCGCCCATGGGGCGATGCAGCCGCTTTTCCAGAATTGCGCGGGTGAACTTAACCGCCGCAGCACGCTCCGGATCGGTGGTACGGTCGGCTTTGTTAATGACCAGGATTAAATCCTGAACCTGCTGGCCGACTGCTTCCACCAGCGCCAACTCTTCGCCGGCAATCGGCGGATCGGCGCCGACGACCACCAGGGCCGCGTCGATATGCGGAATAAATGCCTGCGTCGTTGCTGTGTTCCCAGTGAACACGGATCCTAGCCCCGGCGTGTCTACAAAACACATGCCCGAAGCCAGCAGCGGACTGGGCACATAGACTTCCGCGCCGTCCACTCCCTTCTTGTTCTCAGGGTTTAGCTCTTCGGTCACGTATTCCTTCAGGTCGGACATGGCAACATCCTGCCAGGAGCCGTCCCGCATGCGAACGCGCGCGTGCAGAACGTCGCCAAATCGAATCACTGTCGGCACTGCCGTGACCGGAACATACCCCGTCGGTACCACTTCATGGCCGACTAGCGCGTTGAGCAGGGTGGATTTCCCTCGTTTGAACTGGCCGACACAAGCAACGTAAAAACGCCCTTCAGAAATGCGCGCTGCCAGTTCGCGCGCTTCCTCGGCGACAGGTACCGTCTCGAGTTTCTCAGCCAGATCGGCAAGCCGCAACAGGCGGGACGCGCCATCTATCGTGGCGGATCTCTCAACCGGAACGTTGCCGTCATCCTGCGCTGCCGAAATGGTCTCCAATTCCTGCATCTCTTATTTCCCTTGCGACTGAACAGGTTCCTTGCGAAAGTAGCGGATTACTTCTACCGTCGACATGGCGATCAGTCCCTCGTCCACCATTTTGTCCAAATGGGGAAGAAGCCTGGCGATCTGCTCTTCTTTGTCGATGATGCTCAGCATAATCGGGGCGTCATGCGAGAACTTCCAGTGACTGGAGTGGCGGATACGGGTACTGCTCCCATAGCCCTCAATGCCCTTGTAGACGATGGCGCCCGCCACTCCCAATTCCTGGCACTTGGCAACGATCGCCTCATGAAGCGGCTTTCCGTTCCACTTATCGTTCTCTCCAAAGTGAATTCGCAACATGCGTGCCTGAAATTGCTCTTTCATTGTGCCGCCTCCGTTTATGCCACTACCTCTCCAGATTTTGTGGAGTCGTCCTCGACTTCGATGGGACGATGCGAATACTTAATAATCTCCACGTCTGACAGCACCACCAGCCCTTCCTGCACCATCTGCTCGACCAGCGGCAGGAAGGCGCGCAGTTTTTCTTCGGTATCGATGGCGGAAAGCATAATGGAACAATCGTGGCTCAGATGCAGTGGCTTGTCCTTGTGGATTCTTCGGTGTGCTCCGTAACCAAGGATGCCCTTGTAGACCGTCACCCCGGCAACATCGTTGGCTCGCATGGCCTCCACCAAAGCCTTATAGAGCGGTCGGTCATTCCATTGGTCGGACTCGCCGAGGTAGATCCGCATCATGCGAGCCTTACCCTCAATCTTCTGGTGAACTGCAGGCAGTACTTTCTTTGCTTTGGATGACCGCGCGGGTTTCGCGACGGTGGTCTCCTGAATCTCGATCATGCCACTTCCGGCGAGGTCTCCAAGCTTTCCAAGGAGCTCGTTAACCTTTTCCCGCGTTTCAATGAATTCAATCTTGAGCGGCAGGTGATCGGAGATCTCCACGAAGCTCGATGAGTGCATGTGGTGGTCCGCTCCGAATCCGGCGACGCCCTTCAGAACCGTCGCTCCCGACACTCCCCGAAAGAAAAGAAAATCGAGAATCCTGGAATAGGTGGACACTCCATGTTGCGTCGCACCCTCGCTCAGATAGATGATGACTTTCACCGCTTTTCCGGCGCTTAGCATGTCGGTCGTTCTCCTTATCGACGCAGCCCTCGCTGCGAAACAAGAAACTCAGCGGCGCGGCCTACAGCGCCCCACCCGATACGATTCGACTCCGGCAACCACTCGTTGTGGAGCTGCTCCAGGTCCGCGCTCAATTGTTGCCGATAATTCTCCATTGCGCTATTGATTCTCGGAATTAGCGCAGCAGGCAGTTTAGGGCGCAGCTTTAATCCATGGGGAATACACAGAGTGACATCTGTTCTGAACCACTGTGTCACTTCGGCACGCTGGAGGCAGCTGACAAGTTCGCGAATACGAAGTTCTTCCTCCTGGATAATCTCCGTACAAACATCGCAGGCTGCACTGCCATTGGAGAGCGGGGCGGCCTCGTTGACCAGTTTCATGAAAATGCGTGCGGCGACTGGCGCTTCCTGTACCGCCGCAAGACCCCATACATGAAAGTTACAGAGGTGGTGCAGTTCCCCCTCTTCGTGCCGCTGCAGGCGATCCGCCTGGAACTCCTTGAGCAGCCGGCAGAAAGGACAACCCGGCTCGTGGAGGGCAGGAAGTATCGAATGGTAGACCACATGCTGCTTATGCCTTCTCATGAGATTGCCTCCGCGATCAGAACTCCGCACCAGACCGCGACCAGACCAAGGAAGAAGCTGGCCAGCGCATACAACGATGCGATGAAGAATGCTCCTGTCCGAATGGACGAGAACGTTTCCCACTCGTACGTGGAGAACGTGCTGTACGCTCCGACAAAACCAATGGGAATCAGATATCGCCAGGCCGGATCGAGTTCTGTCCGTTTGCCGAGAAAAGTCAGGGCAAAACCGATGATTACGCAGGCAGTGATGTTAATGACGAAGGTCCCGTAATAGAACTTTGTTCCAAACCGGCTGGAAATCGTCGCCCCTACCCAGTACCTCGCAATCGCTCCGATGGATCCGCCCAATGCGATATAGAAATATTTCTGCAACGTCCTTTTCTCCTTGTTAATTTAGGCCCGCTTCGCCGCCAGGTCGTTATCTTCTGCTGAACTCCAGCTTCGCAACAGATTCAAATCACTCTTTATCTGAGCCAAATCTTTGGCACCCTCCGACAGTCCGCTGGTGCGATGAATCTGTGCGCGATAGGCATCGGCATAGGAGTTCACGACGGTCTCGATTTTCCGAATCGCCTGATCGCTCCACTGCCGCAAGGCGTAACCGTAGAGATGAAGCTCCTCATGAAGGACCGATCCAATTCCCTCATGCAGGCTTTTCGCGATGGCTGCCCGCACCGCACGATCACCAAGCCACTTCCATCTCCCGGCACGCGTCTCGTGGGGCAAAGCCGCTAGTTCGAAACGTGGCGCGTCCCGCAGGATCTCTGCAACTTCTTCCTGGGAGGGGGCTTCATTGTTCCCCAGCTCTTCTGCAACTTGCTGAAGAGTTGCAACTGCGCGCGTCATCGCGGCTCGAAGCCGCTCTATCTGACGATTGAGGAAATCCTGCACGACATCGTGCACCCATTCCGAAAGGTGCAGTGCGGTCACCGGCTCCCCTGGGTTGGAATGCGTCCAGCCGAGCGCGCGATCCACCACTTTGTCGATGACGGACTCGGGCGACTCGCCGAATTCGAGGAAGGCGCGATCCAGTGAGGTTCGCAGTTCCCCAATCTCACCCGTAACAACGCGCAGCCGGGACTCCAGTTCGGGGACCGGGACGCCCGGCTGGGAGTTTCCGCGTTGCACCTGATCGAGGGTGGTATCGAGGGCGGCGATGACGGACTTGCGGAGCGCGCCGATCTTCCTTGCCATCGACGCCTCCCGTAACGCCTGGGCTTGTTCAAAGCGTGGCAGCAGCTCTCGCTCGAAAAAATGGTCAAGGAGGACAGAGGACGCGGGCAGGGAGCTTACCGCATGGACATGGATGCTGACTCCGAGTTCCCGGTGTAGTTCATCCCTGACGTAGGTGACGGTGCGATGAAGATCACCTTCTGCCAGCAAGTCGGACTTGCTGAGCAGAACCAGCGCTGGAATGCCCGCTTCGTACAGCAGCCGCAGAGTCCCGATGTCTTCCTCGTTCAGGGTAGTGCCTGCATCGATCAGCAGTAGAGCCAGATCGCAGACGGGCAGATACGCGAGGGTTTCCGCCGCGCCTTTTCTGGCCAGCGAGCCGAGCCCGGGCGTGTCCACAAGAACAATGCCCTGCTTCAGCCGCCGCGAGGGGACTTCCACCAGCGCGCGTACGACGTTCCGCAGGTTGCCGGGATTGCCCTGTTCCGTCACCAGCGAGGCAAGCTCTTCAATGGGAACGATCTCGCTGCGGCCATCGCCGAAGGTCACCGCGGCACGAAGAGTCGGCCCGTAACGCAGCTTCGTGGGTACAGCGGTGATGGGATTGACACCCACGGGAAGGACATCGGTGCCGAGGAGCGCATTGAGCAGAGATGACTTGCCGCTGCTGACCCTTCCGAAGAGCGCAACCTCCAAATGATTGTCTTCCATGCGGCCAGCCAGCGACCCAATGCGCGGCCGGAATTCGACCAATCCCTCGCGGGTGATTACCTCTTCGATTGCTCGCAGCAGCGCGACATCGTAACCGGTTTGTTCCAGCTTCTGTAACCGCGATTCCAGGTTAGCGGTCAGTTCCTGGCGTAGATAGCGCTCCATTCCCTCTACCAGCGAGCGCAGTTCGTGGACCACGCCATTCAATTCGCTGACGGCGTCTTCCGGAACGGTTCCCGATCCGCGCATGTAACTGGGGCGCAGCTCTTCGACGGCAATGTCGATGAAGGCGAGATTCGTCAGAACGGCCCGCGTTGCCGGAATATCGGGCGGGGTCGGCTTCATGTGCTGCCAATCCAGAGCTCGCAGAAGGTGGCTGCGCAGCCGGCGAATGTAGTCCTCCACGACACGAACCTGCGCGGGGGCGATATCGACTACGTAGCGCGGAAACGAAGACTGCGATGTTGCCTGATGGAGGATACGATCGACGTCGCTCAGAAGCTTGTCGATGTAATGACAGGTGATCCGGAGACGAGTTTGCTGGGGACCGTTCAGTTCCCCGGGAAATCGACTCGCGGGCAGGTCGTGTGCGTTGTGTTGGGGCATGACTCCTCCAAGTGTTCGAAGCTTGCAGGAGTCATTTGCCCGTTGAGCGATTGTGGTGGACTCCAACACCAGTAAGACAGCTATGCTTTGACCGAATGCTTCCAGCGCTCATACATGCTGGCGCCTGCGTACCGTGCTTTTGGACCAAGCTCCCGCTCAATTTCGAGTAGGCGATTGTATTTTGCGATGCGCTCACCGCGGCTGGCCGAGCCGGTCTTGATTTGCCCCATGCCGCAAGCGACTGCGAGATCTGCAATGCTGGAGTCGTCGGTTTCACCCGAACGATGCGAGATGACCGCGCCGTAGCCATGCTCCCGCGCGACCTGTATGCAATCGAGGGTCTCGGTCACGGTCCCGATCTGATTCAGCTTGATCAGGATTGCATTCGCGATACCGTCTTTGATTCCCTGGAGAAACAGGGCAGGATTTGTGACAAAATTGTCGTCTCCGACCAGTTGAATCTTGTCACGAAGCTCCTTTGTGAGTTGTTGCCATCCGGCGCGGTCATCTTCGGCCATGCCATCTTCGAGAGACCAGATTTCCGGATACTGCTTCAGCCAGCTCTTCCACAAAGAAATCATCTCAGCGGGCGACTTCCTGCTCCGGTCGGATTTCCAGAACTCGTAGGCGCCGTTCTCGAAGAGCTCACTGGCAGCCGGATCGAGCATGATCACGATGTCTTCGCCGGGCTTGTAGCCGGCCTTGTGAATGGCTTCGAGGATTAGTTCGATGGGTTCCTCGTTCGATTTGAGCTGTGGAGCAAACCCACCCTCGTCGCCCACCGCGGTACTGTAGCCCTTCGCATGCAGCACAGCCTTTAGTGCGTGGAACGTTTCCGCCGCGGCGCGGAGCGCTTCATGGAAGTTCGGAGCTCCGACGGGAGAAATCATGAACTCCTGGAAGTCGACGCTGTTGTCGGCGTGACGGCCGCCGTTCAGGACATTCAGGCCGGGCGTCGGCAACAGATTCGCAGGCTTTTCCACCAGGGATGCGTAGAGCGGGAGACCGCGATCTTCGGCCGCTGCGCAAGCGACTGCGAGCGATACTCCGAGGATGGCATTTGCGCCAAGGCGGCCTTTATTGGGCGTTCCGTCCAGATCGCAGAGTTTCTTGTCGAGCGCCTTCTGATCGTTCGCGTCGAAGCCGCGGATGGCGCTCTGAATTTCACCCTCCACATGGCTCTTCGCCTTCAGAACGCCTTTGCCGCCGTAGCGTGCCTTGTCGCCGTCGCGCAGTTCCACGGCTTCCCGCTTGCCGGTCGATGCGCCGGAAGGAACTTTGGCCGTCCCCTTGACGCCATTCGCCAGCGTTACCGTTACGGCCAGCGTGGGATTGCCACGCGAGTCAAGAATTTCGAGCGCTTCCAGTTTTGCGATTTCAGACATGGGATGACACTTTCTCGACCCCGAGGTCGCTAGTTATGAGAGCGTGAATAAGAGGAATCCGCAAACGACAAAACTGCGTGCACCTATTGCGGATCGCGGAAGAAGCCGCAATCAGCGTGAAAGCGAAGTAAAAAACACACGAACTCCATGAATAGGACATGGACTCATGCTCCAAATTATGTTTGGGATTCCCGTCACAGACATGTCTCCGTAACAGGGGATCCCCTGTCAGGAGTCATCATCTGTCCGGCTCGAATGGGAGGAGGACAGCGGTTGAGGTGAACTCCGTCACCTGCTAGTCTTCAACTTGTTTCTATGCCTGGACGCTCAACTCTGTCAACAGCACCGACGTAATAGTTCCCACCCGCCAACAAATCGGATAAAGCCCGGCACTCAGTTGGCTCACAGACTGGCTACCCCGCGCGAAACATGAGAAGCACGAGCAGGAGGAAAGCGAGTACGTAGGTCACGTAGGCGTTCAGCCGACCATTATGCATGCCCGCTAAAAATGCCGCGATCTCTCGCGCTGCTTTTCCCACCGACTGCAGGAAGATGCGATCCACCACGTGCGTCTCTTCGCGTTGCCGATGAATTGCGGTACGGAAATGCACTGCCACCGTCTGACGCGTGTCCTCCGTGATATTGGGTTGAAAAATCGCCTGGAACACAACCCGTACCGGGTTGGAAAAGCCGGTTGCCGTGTAGGTCATCTGCGGGAGAAGCCGCGGAATCCCACCGGCCCAGACCGGACGCCGCACCATCGCGCGCCGGCGGTTCAGGCTCCTGACCACGAACCACGCCACGAGAAGCAGTATCGCGAGGGCCATCAAGCCATAAGCAGGCGACATCGCGAAAACCACTGGATTCTGTTCATGGCCGCGGAGCAGCACGACCAGCCCGCGGCCTGGCAAAAGACCCTTACCGGTCTGTGCGCCCAGATTGTGGAAGTCTTGGAGAAAGGGCGCTGGAAGCTGACCGTTCTGCGCATTGGCTGTGAAAAACGGTGGCACCAAAGACGCGGCCGCGCTGGCGCCAGCGAGGGGCTCGACGGACTGGTTGAGCAGGGGGAGGACGTAGGTAGGAAGAGTGCCAAGCAGAAGACAAATAATCGCGAGATACGACAAAGAAAAGCGGGCGCCACGGCTCGCGTACGGCGTGGACTTCCATGTGCTTCTCGGATGTCCAAGAAAAGTCATCGCGTACGCTTTCACGAAACAGGTCACTGCCAGCGCCGCCGTGAGTGCCAAAGCGGCGCCGCAGAGAGCGAAGATGATCCGGATCGACGTGGACGATAAAACAGCACTGCGTAACAGCGCCTGCAGCGTCAGCCACTCGCTGACGAAGCCGTTGAATGGAGGAAAAGCGGATATAGCGAGACAGCCAACCAGAAAGACGATCGACAGTCCTGGCAGCAAGCGAGACAGTCCGCCCAGCCGATCCATATCGCGCGTGCCGGTTCCGGATTCCACATAGGCCGCGCCCTCAAAAAGGAGCGTCTTGTAAACGGAGTGGTTCAGCATGTGATAGAGCGCGGCGGACAAAGCAATGGCAGCTGAGACGAGGTGACTGGTGCCACGAAAGATGAGAAATGCACCCAGGCCTGCCACGATGATCCCCGCATTCTCAATCGAACTATGGGCTAGCATCCTTTTTATGTCGTTGTCCGTTGTGGCGTAGAGGATTCCGAATAGCGCCGTGACACTCCCCACGATCAGTGCAACAACCCCGGTTCCGTAACTGGTATGAACAAGATCCGCATTGAGCCGCAGAATTCCATAGAAACCAAGATTCAGCGTTACGCCGGCAAAGACAGGAATGAAAACAGGCGGAGCCGCCGTGTAAGAGCGCGGCAGCCAAAAATTGAGAGGAACCACGCCTGCCTTGACTCCAAACCCGAAAAAGCCGAGAAGGAAAATGCTCCACAGCGCTTGTGGCGAAAGGCCGGAGGACACCGCCCGCAAAGAGGCGAACGAGAAGTCTGCCGCCGTCCTGCCAAGAATCAGAAAGGCGACGACCACAGCGAGAAAGCCGGCTTCACTCATGGCCAGCATGATGTAGCCCGCCTTCTTGTCGCCCTGGTTGCGGAGATTGTAGTTAAACGACAAAAAACAAAGGATCGACATGCATTCCCAGCTAATGAGGAAAAGCAGAGCATCACCAGCCGCAAGAATCAGCACAACCGAAGCCATGAGGGCAAAGTAGAGGATGGCGTATCGGTGCGCGGGATACGCTGCCTCTCTTCTTTCGTCGATGAAGTTTTTTACGAAAAGAGAAATGGAGAAATAAACAATTCCTGCAGCCAGCAGAAATATCGAACTCAGGGGATCGAGGCGCAGTGTAAGCCGGCCAACCCCATCAAGCGTCCACAAGGCAGCCTGATAAGTCTGCCCCGTCGCCAGCACGATCGCGGCTGTGAGTACCATTAATAGCGACGACAGGGTTCCCGCAATGGCTACAACACGTGGCGCGCCTTTCCGGTCCGTTAAAGCCGAAAGCAGAATCCCCGTCACACAGACTGCGAGGATCAACACCAATGAGACGCCGGTTAGAGCAGCCATCGATTACGATCTCCTTTCGGAGAGAGGATCAACACTCGTCACAGGAATCTTGCGCCCGGTTGCGACAAGAAGACCGTGCAGAATAGCCAGTGGAGGCGGAGGATTCCCCGGAATTTCAAAATCTACCGGGAGCACGGTTCCGGCGCCGCCGGCGGACATGAAACTGCGGCCGAACACTCCGCCTGTAATGGCGCAGCTTCCTACCGCCATCACACGTTTGGTTGTCGGCATAGCTTCCCAGGTCTTGAGCAACGGACCTCGCATGTTCTCGCTTACCGGGCCGACGACGAGCAGGAGATCCGCAGTGCGCGGCGACGCGGTGAAGAAGAATCCCAGCCGATGAATGTTATAGAGAGGATTGTTGAGTTGCTTGACCTCATGCAGGCAGGCGCCACAATCTCCGGCATCCACCACCATCACATGCAGCGATTTCGAAAAGGACGGAGGCAGGGCCGCACACTCGCTTTGCTGGGGCGGCAGCCTGGTCCATTCGTACCCGGTCTCCCAATTCATCGGAGCCGGGCTAAGCAATCGGCAGCGCTGACAGTGCACGCATTTTCCGGGGTCTACGAGAGCCGAAGCACCGCGGGCGACGATCGCATCGACGGGGCAGATGGCGGCAGCAAGCTGAGCCTCGCCGGAGTCGCAAACTCCGTGTTGGTGGGCCGGCCGGGAGAAACTCCCGGAGTCGTCTCCGCTCTGCGTGGATATCGGGTCGATTGAATACCTCTACGCAAGCCGTGCCAAAACCAAAAGCTCATCTCATTCCACCTTTACCGGTCACACTCGGTTGCTGACAGACCAAAGGTCGCGAGGATGATCGGAAAATCCTGAAACGCGAAATTCTCAGCCGCCATGTGAAATCCAAGCCAATTGTTGAAGGATGGCGTGATCGCGTGATAGCGCTCAATCAGGCCTTCATCGTCAACACTCACCCAGTGCAGGGTCGCTCCTCTCGGCGCTTCCGCCCATCCGAGCGCCGCACCCGAATGGTTACTGTCGCAGGGAGCACGCACTGGACCCGGTTCGAGGGCGTCGATCGCCTGGTGCATCAGCTTCACGGACTGGGCCGCTTCTGCAAACAGGACGCGCAGCCGTGCATATCCATCTCCTTCGGTTTCTCGGGCCACTTCAAACGCGTATCGCTCATAACCCGAATACGGACAAGCCTTCCGGAGATCGAAGCATTGGCCCGACGCGCGGCCGATGGGACCCACGAGATTCAGGTCGCGGGCACTTTCACCGTTGATGACTCCGACGTCTTCGAGACGATCGAGGAAACTGCTGCTGTAGCGAAGCCGCTTCTCCAGAACACCCAGTTCCCTTTCCGCATCGTCAGCCGATGCCAGAAGCTTCTTGCACTCCGCGGTCTCGAAATCGCGACTCAATCCGCCCGGGACGTTCACTCCGAAGAGATACCGGTGTCCGGTAAAGACGCCGGAGGCGCGCAACAATTCTTCGTCGATGATGGAGGCCTGTGCTGCGGGAACCGCCAATGCCGTCGAGTCACAAATGGCGGCGATCGCGCCAACATGCTGCCGCAGTCTCTCCAGTTCGCAACATAGAACGCGCAAAAGCGCAGCCCTTGCCGGCGGCTCGACCGAATAGATTTTCTCGACCGCCTGACAGAATGCCAGCGAATGCGCAAACGCGGACGTTGCCGAAAAGCGCTCCGCGAGCAACAGCGCATCCGGGACGGTTCGACCTTCGGCAATCTTTTCTACCGCACGGTAGTTGTAGAACAGCCGCGGAACAGCCCGAATGACGTCCTCGCCGACCGTTTCAAGAAGAAAGTGCAGCGACTCACCGAGGCCTCCGTTATAGACGGGACCGACTGGCATCGCGAAGGAACCAGGATCTCCAACCACCAGCAGCGGCTGCCACGCGGGATCCACCTTTCCTCCCAGCTTTTCCTGGCTCGCTGAAAAATTCTTCCGCATCGGGTCAATGCCTTCACGCCAAATCTGGTCGTGAAGGATGAAGTCGCCCAGCCGGGGATGGTTCTCGAAGCCAATTCCAAAAAGATCTTCGATCTCGCGCTCGTGCCAGTCCGCCGCGTGCACTTCAGCCACGATGCTGGGTACCGTTGTTGTTTCGATCGGCAATGCAAGTGCAACGTCGATCCATCCCGATAACGGCAGGAGAAAAACATAGTGCAGTTGCCAGTGGCTGGATTGTTCCTCGGCGATGATGCCGCCAAAAATACAGCTGTGATCCCAAAATAAAAAACGGCAGAGCGCCGGCAACGAACTCGGGACTGCAAGCGAAAATGAGAGCACATAGCCATGGTTTGCCGCGGCCCGGGAAACACTGCTTCCGAAGCGGCCCTCGACGGCGGCTGCCAGATCGTTCAGGTTGATTACTCCGTCCTTTTCAATGGATGAGAAATTACCTCGCATCTCAGTGTCCTCCTAATTGCTGTGCCGCAAGCGTTAAGAGGGAATGGACGGGGCCCGGTATATAAACGCCCAAAACAAGGACTGGAATCACAGCCAGCACAACAGCCGTTCGACAGCTTGCAGGTATCGCTACAACCGGAGAAGACGACTCGGGCTTTCCAAACAACATACTGTTCACCTGCAGCAGGATGGCGACAAACGCAATCACGATGAAAATTGCGAGCATCGCAACGGCAACAGCATGTCCCGCCCGAAGGCCGGCTGAGAGTATCGAGAATTCACTTAAGAATATTGGAAAGGGTGGAGCTCCGGCGATGGTCAGAGAGCACACCAGCAATGCACTGGCTGTGAACGGCGAAGTGCGGAAAAGTCCGCGCACTTCGTTGATCTGGCGAGTCCCGAGCGCCAGTAGCACCATACCCGCCGTATAAAAGCAAAGAGACTTGGCGATGGCGTGATTCAGCATCTGGGAAACGGCCCCGTAATCCCCTCCATGAGTTGCAAAACCTGCCGCGATCAGGATGATGCCCATGTGTTCCACAGTGGAGAAGGCAAACATTCGCTTGTAATCGCGGACCTGCAGCAGCAGAAATGCGGCAATCCCGACAGAAAAAAGTCCGATCACCACCATCCATTCCCCAAGGCGCGCCACGGGCGACCCCAGAATGATGGAAAGGAAGCGCAGTATCACGTAGAGAGGTACGGTGGTCTTGATCCCGGACAATACTGCGCATACCGGCGTGGGCGCCTGGCTGTGGGCATCCGGTAACCAGGTATGCATGGGAACCAGGCCCGACTTTGCGCCGAACCCCACGAATACCAGCAGGAATGCGAACTTGAGCAAAATCGGCGACATGGTGGACGACAGCGCATGGAGACCAACCCAGGTTTCGGCGGTACCACCGCCGCTGCCGCGAAACGCCCAATAGAGAACCAGGAATCCGAAAAGAGAGATGGGCGCTCCCATGATCGTTAGGATCGCCATCTTCCATGCGGCCTCAAGTGCGCCAGCGGTGCTCTCGAAGGCGACCAGCAGGGTTGCGAACAGTGTGACCAGTTCCACTCCGACCCACACCAGATTGGTGCGTTCAATCGCCGGCACAACAGCCAGAGCAAAAACCAGCAGGTTAAAGTTCGAATAGAACCACCACAACCGCTCTTTGGATGAATCGCCGTGATGCATGTAACCGCCGGCGAAGATGGCGGCCAGCGTACAGACGAAGGTAACCAGCAGAAGCACGAGGCAGCCGAGGCCGTCCATTTCGATCCAGCCCGGAATGGCAACAACTCGGCCTGTCGCAAGAACCTGTCCCGTCGCGAAGATTGTCGCGGCAAGGCTGATGGCGAGACAAAATACCGTCGTGCCCCAGGCAATCGAGCGCAGCGGCTTGATCCAGCAAAGTAATGCCGCCAGAAGCGGGAGAAAAACAGCCACGATCAACGCCATGTCTGAGGCTCCTCTCGCAATTCGCTCATAGCCGCCGCTTCGGTCGTGCCAATCGTCTCTGAAATATTGCGGGTCAGAACGCCGACAACAACCGCGATCAGAACCACGTCGATCGCAATGGCCAATTCAGCAATCAGAGGGAGGTCGGGAGCGATTGCGACGCCCGCAAAGAAGGCGCCGTTCTCCATGGCGAGAAGACCGATTAACTGCGGAATCGCCTCGCGCCGAGCAATGAGGGAATACGCTCCAATCAGGAGGCAGGCCATCCCAATGGGCAGATTCGTATGGATGACCGGCTCTTTGGTCGTCGCGAGCAGAGGACTGACCAGGAACTCCGCCGCCATAGCCAGCAGCAGCGCCAGCAGGAGGGACGACGGAATGTTCACGGCCTGGTCGATTTCACGCCGCTCGTAGACCTCGCCCGGAAGCATGCGCCTGAGAACCCACGGAATTGTGATCACTTTGGAAGCAATCACGATGACGCCCAGCGCCAGAAGATCGAACGAGCCCCGGTTATACCCGATCAGGAACGCCGACGCAGCCACAAACAAAGACTGCACGACGAGGAAGCGAATTACGCCCTGCACCTGACGAGTCGTCACCATCGCGAACGCACTGAGTAAAACCAGTCCCGCGGTCAAGGCGTTGAGCCCTTCAATCAGTTGCGTATGTGCGGCGGTCACCGTTCCCTACCTTTCTAGACACCCGGAGTCGAAAAGATACTGGCAATCATCGCCGCGACAGAAATGATGAAAGCGGCTCCGAGAAACTCGCTGATTCGAAAAAGGCGCAGCTTCGCCAGCGAGGTTTCAATCACAACCAGAATCACCGTGAACAGAAGAATCTTGAGAAGGATGAATGGGATCGCGAGCAATACATGTCCGGGCTGCAGGTCGTACGCCAAGCCCCACGGCGCCACCAATACATTCAGAAAAATGCAGCTCAGCACCAGGAACTTCATCTGCCCGCCCCACTTCATCAACGCTGCGCCGCGTCCCGAGTATTCCAGGCCCTTCGATTCATCGATCATGGCCAACTCAAAATGCCCGGTCGGATTATCCACGGGGATCTTTCCTCCCTCCGCCAGGATCAGCATGAAAAAAGCGATCAGCAGCAGAATGTGAGCGGGAGAGAAGAAGGCGGCCGGATTGGCGACCCACTTTTGCTGAACGATGTAAGGTATCGTCGATTGCGCGACAAAAGAGACCGTAAAAAATACGATCATGAAGACTGGTTCGGCCAGAAACCCCACCATGCGCGTCCGGCTTGCTCCCATAGGACCGTATGGATTTCCGGTGTCGATTGCGGCCAGCGCGGCAAAGAACCCTCCGAGCCCGAGGAAGAAACCTCCCGCCAGCATGTCGCCCATAAAAGCGAATGCCAGCGGGTAATCCGTGAGGACCGGTATGAGGCTCGCAACGAACAGAGGAATCACGAAAACCAGATACGGAGTGAAGCGGAAAATCCACGTCGCTTCCAGGGAGACGACCTCGTCCTTGTGAAAGAGCTTCCACAGATCGCGATATGGCTGAAAGATGCTCGGCCCGCGCTTGCTTTGCACGTTTTCTTTGAACCGGCTGAGCACGCCGGAGTAAAGAGGTGCAAATCCGATCACGAACAGCAGCTGAATGATGTTGTACACAACGGTCCGTAGCATCGGGTACTCACCTGAAGAATGCAATTCTGAATTGCTATGAGGTTTCCAGGACTCTATCGAGCGGATTTCTATTTCAGCATCGCCGTACGGGGATCAAATAGATGGACAACCAGAACCGCGAATGAATTGGCTGGAGGCGTTGAAGGTAGGAATTGTGACCGGGATATTGCGTTCCTGATCCGAACCTGTTCACGATCTCTCTCACGGCGCGTCTCCTCACAAGGGTAGGGATCATCAGCCGTGAAGGCGGTTAAAGGTGGATTTCCATCACCTGGATCGAAATTGTTCTGGTCCTCATCATGAGACGTTGCCAGGTCATTGTCAAGACTGGAGAACCTAACAAATGCCCCTAAGTCACCCACGCGCGCTGATGACTCAACCCGCTGAAGGGTTCGTATAATTGCCTTCGTACGCGGTTCTCAAAGCTTTGGCAAGAACGAACGTTGTGCACCGGTCATCACCGGAAGATGAAGAGTTGGCTGCGAAGCGAGCAGAATTGGCGTGGCTGCAGGCGGACCTTGCGAACAAGGAAGAGCAGCTCGCGACCCAGAAGACGGAACTCGCAGAGTTCGAGAGACTTTATCTGCTCAGACTGGGATCTCTCAATGCGGAACTCAAGGAGTGGAAGGTTCGGCTGGCAAATTTGCCGGCAGACCAGTTTGGCAGTCCCGAAGACAAGAGCCATAGCCCACGGCCCCATCCGGGAGATCAGGAGTCTCGCTCCGCGGCCCTCAGTGAGCCTGATAAAGTGCCACGCTTTCCGGCGCCCAGCGAACTGAGGAGTCTTTATCATGAAGCCGCGAGGCAGGTTCATCCCGACACAGCAACCAGCGAGCAGGATCGCACACGACGAGAGCAGGCGATGCAGGAGGTCAACGCGGCGTATGCGGCGGGGGATGAAGACGCGCTTCGCCGGATCGTCATCGAGTCCGAATACTGCCCTGAGGCAGTCGACGGGTCTGGGGTGGCGGCGGATTTGGTTCGGGTGTTGCGCAATTGCGGCAGGTGCGGAATCGATTATCGGTCATCGATCCCGAGACTGCGGAGATTTCCAGGAGCGATATGGGCCATCTCAAGGTGAAGACCGAGATCGCTGCCCGAGAAGGCCGAGATTTACTTGCAGAAACGGCCCTCAATATTCAGAACCAGCTGGATGGCCTCCGGCGGCGATTTCCACATACCGCAACGGACCCAACCAGATGAGTAACGCTCGACTGGCGAACCGGGCAGTCAATGTAGGATCCCGGCACATATCGCCACGATAAGCGGCCGCGTTTGCCCTGCAATTGCAAATGGTTGACACGCACTGCACCTCCGAGCATACTGACCGGGAACGGGTGTTGGAGTCCACTTTCAAACGCCTCTCTCCCGAGGGGAAGATGACTCCTACGAGGCTAGAACTCGGAGGAGCTAATTTGTGCCAACTCGCATTGCGAAATACCCAATCCTCACTCCCAACCAGCAAAGTGGTGTTGTAGCGGTCCCGGACTCTGCGCCGACTCGCTGCGGTGGCCCTGCAAGACATTATCCTGAATTCATGCAAGGGGGCGGCCCGTGAGCCGTGCATATGGAAGAACCCGATTTTCCGGGGATTTCCAGTTTCGATACCGAGTCTACGCGCGTGACCACAGCATGACCCCGGAACAGATGCTTGGACACGACGGGGAATGCTGTCCTTATGCTCTGCTCAAACCCTATTTTCTGTGGCTCAGCTGCAAAAGGTTCGAGTGGGGCCAGCAGAACCCAAATCACGGGGTTCATGGTGTGAAGGAGGAAGCTGAGTTCGAGCATTGGCTTGATCAAATTGCACCGGCATCCAATGCGCTCACTTGCGAATGCCACTTGAAACTGAATCCCCACGGGCACCCACGCTGATACGGCAAGACTTCGCAGGCCCTCGGCTTGCAGAACCGCTCTGCGTTTCAGAGGAGGGGCCAATCTCCAGGTAAGCTTCTGCGAGATCCGGATAGCGCGCCAGCCAGTGCGTCAGATCGATCAGATGGCTGTGCTCCAGCGCAATGCGCAATCGCGGGTTTCTCAATCCACGGCGCAGAATCGTTCGCATCACGGTATCTTCATCGCCCATCTCGAAGCAGATCCTGAAGGCTCCTTCGTTCACGATTCGGTCTCGCAGAATGTTGGCGATTGCGTATCGAATGCGGTGGGCGGTCGCCCCGGGTTCATAAACCTTCGCAAGATACATCGAACCCTCACAACTGCATGATGTCCAGGATGACATTCAGTGCGATCCCTGCACAGGAGGAAAAGAACAGCCGCGGCTTGGGAGATCCTGGCGCGCTGTTCACAATCCTTCTACGCGATGCGTACCCAATTGCTTTCCGCTGGCGTCATAGGCCGTAAACTCCTGCCAGCACTCTCCACCCTCATTCAGGCCGGAAACCACCCAGACAATCTTTTCGATTTTCACGCAAACCTCTTCCGGCCTCCACGGCCGATGGCTCGCAGCACGGGAAGATAAGTTGCCATTCCTGGCGAGTCGCCGGGCTTGTTCCCCTATTATAAATTTCTGTGCGCTCGTCACCTGGTAACTCTGACGTGCGGTTGCGGGATAGAAACTCTCAATGCGATGGACACCAAGGACCCTTCCGTGAGCATCGTAGGCAGTGAACTCGTGCAGGTCTTCGCCGATTTCTCCCACCCTGTAAATCATCCACACAATCTTTTCGACCCTTGTACAGATTTCTTCTGACCACCATGGCTGCGATCGGATGCCGCGTGTCGAAAGAGTGCCTCGCCTTGCCAGCAACCGCGCCTTTTCCCCGGAGAAGGATTTCTTCATATAGGCCATCAGAACCCCAATTCACCGTCGACTCCCAACGCGTCCGATTCGGCTCGAAGATATCGCGATGCGGGGCCGTGCGACAGCAAGATCTCCAAGCCGCTTCCCGCTTCATACATCCTCCGCGCCTGTCGTGGAAGCGAAAGCCTGCGGTTCGGTGGCCTCTCCGAATACGACTCGATAGAGATCCTCTCCGTGACTCGTCGGCAGCGGCTCGCCTTTTGTCACTCGGAATGTGCGCACTCCGCCGGCCAGCCGCTCCGCGCGCAGGAACAGCGATGTCGGTAGGTGTTCGGAGAAAAATCCGTGTGCCAGGTCGTACATATGGGTTACGTAGAAAACTCTGACCTGCGATTGCCAGAGTGCCCGAACAATCTGGCGCGCAATTTCCGAACCCTCCCGTTCGTTAGTCGAGGCGAATGACTCGTTGAGAAGGATCAGACAATTTGGCGTGAGCTTGTCGACGATGGCGCTCATCCTGCCCAGCTCCTCGTCGAGCTTTCCGCTCTTCATGCTGGTGTCTTCTTCGCGTTTGAAATGGGTGAACACGCCCTCGCAGATCTCCGCCCGAAATGATTCTGCCGCAACAAACATCCCGCTCTGCATCATCAGCTGCGCCTCTCCCAGCGCGCGCAGGAGAGTGGATTTACCGCCCCGATTCGCCCCGGTCATCATGACCAGCACTTTTCCATCAGCGGCGACATCGTTCGGGACGGCCCGGTTCTCCATGCTGAGGCTCAGTGAGGGGTCGTAAATCGCGTGGCATGAAAGCACCCGTTCGCCCGGCGCGAACGGTTCAGGAATACAAATCGAGTTTCTTTTTTCGATAAGGCGGTCACGCAGATTCAAGCACCCCACATAGAAGCCAAGCTCGAGCCGCAGCATCCTGAAGAAGCTCAGAATGTGATCCGTCGATTGGGCCAGCGCGACAGCGACCGACACGATTCCCTGAACTTTTAGTTCCGATAAGGCATTGAACCCAGCCTCATCTCGCTCCGCCACCTCGTAGGTAAAGGAATCGTCCGAATTCTGCGTAAAGTGGGCCAGCCAATCCTGCAGCCGCGCGGCCCAGCCTTCTCTCGCAACCTGCGGCTGACGAAGTACGCAATGGATGCCTTTGTTTCCTGGGCCAAGCTCCGCGCTCATCAACACGCCGCCTCGAAAGGTGAGCCGCTCCAGATGGGCAGCAATTCTGCTCAGATAGTCGTCGTCGAGTTCCTTCGCCAGCGTCCCAAAGAAGCGCCTAAAGCCATCCGAATGGAACATTGCGGCATGCTGGTCGGGAATGCGACGGAGCTGTGTCAGCACGCCCGTAAAAATCTCCAGCACCGCCACTGCACGGTGCAACAGATCCGCGGGGTATTTGCTCGTCAACCAGCCCCAGATGCGCTTCTCGCGCTCGATGGCGTCAACGGCGAGGTTGTATATGTCACGTACTATTTCCGGTTTTTCCATGCAGTCGATCAGGACTTGCTGCCGGTACAGAATCTCCCGGCTCTCCCTGAGACTGGTTAGCAGCGCTTTCCGCGCTACTTCGAGCAGGAAGGGATCGCCGGCCGCCATGGCTTCGAGAAGCACGTCCAGACCGAGGTCCTGCGTCAATTCCGCCGCGTTCGGAGGCAACGAACCCTGCGCATCGAAATCACGATCCTCATGCATCAGGTGGGCCTTCATGTATCGCGCCCCTCCACATTTCCGACAATGCGGGCTCTCACGGCGTCCTGCGTCAGGCGATATTTCTCTGCGATGGCCATGGCATACGCGAGACCGTCAGCACGCTTGCGGAGGATTTTGAAAGTTCGATGGGAAGGGTCTGCCGGATCGACGGTGCCGACCATGCTCACGGTGCTTTGGCTCATCGCCGCCAGTTCATCCAGGAAGGTCACGGACACGCAGAGTAGGTTCAACTCAACGATTTGTTCCATGACCTGCCTGCTCAGGAAGAGAGCATCGTTCAATGTCGTTGAGAGAAAGCTCTCGTTCATGATCAGGATGCTGTCGGTCGTTGCAAGATCCAGAATGCGGTGAATCCGGAGAAGTTCATCCTCGAGCTTCCCCGTGAGATTCCGAACGTCCTCTTGCTTCTCAAAGTGCGTGAACATCTGATCGCAAAGGAAGAGGCTTGCCTGTTTCGCTGGCACAGGGCAGCCGAGACTCGCCAGGGTATGCAACTGGCCAAACATCCGGGCGAACGTTGTTTTGCCGCCCTGGTTCGGCCCGGTGACAACGAGGATGCGCTCCGGTCCTGTGAGCGAGAAATCGTTGGTTACGATGGGCGCGTTCCCACCCCGCAGATTTTCGGCGAGAGCAAGATCGAAACCACCCTGTGCGAACTCTTCTTTGGAGCCGTTCGACACGGTGGGATAGCAGAACGAGAGGCCCGCATCTCTGAACCGCTGCGTGTACTCGATCCATGCCAGGTAGAACTGCACTTCACGGTCAAATCGAGCCATCACGGGATTGAGGAAACTCCGATACCGTGCGCAAAAGGCGGACAGCCCGGAGAAAACCTCTGGATAGAGGCGAGCCACCCTGTCCAGGATCGCGGCTTCGACATGGTTCATCGCAAGAGCGAAGCGGAAATCAAAACGGTATTCCTTCGATGATCCCTGCGTGAATTTCTCGAAGGTCTCAAGAACGTCTATCCCATAGTCCGGCTCTGGTTCGTATCGGCAAACGGTGACACGCCTTCCGTCAATATGGAGTGCGTACCGAACCTGCTCCAGTTCGCCAATGAGTCTCCGCACTTCCAACTCCATGGCGCGGAATTCTTCAGAAGCAATGTAGTCCGCCAAATATTGGCGCATTGCCGTCAGCCCCGAGGAACGAAGATTTGGGGCGGCGAAGTCGCCGGCCAGTTTCCGTACCGCGTCGCAGTAGACATCCACGGCATCCAGGAAGCAGCGCTGCCTCTGACGCTCGTAATGAAGTTGTTTCGCCTGGGCAAGAAACTCACGCAGCCGTTGCATTACCGACGCGAAGGACCGTACTCCCTCGGCAAACGCGGAACGATCCAGTTCTCTGAAGACCTCGTGACGATATTCGATGACGCCGGTGTCTCGGGAGAATCCGTAGAAGAAAGGCTTCAGATTGTATTCCGCACGTCCCGCCGTCACTGCCTCGACAACGTGATCGAGATTCAGGTCAGCAAAGCACTCCGGCTCGCACCAGCTCTCGATTTCGTCAGGAGATTCGCCGTTCGGGAAAAGGATGCTGTGGAACACATCGGCCGCAGAATCGCGCGTGGGAGTAGACAAGGGGCCTGCCCCGGCTACAATCCCGTCGGGCGACGTCACCAGCTATACTCCGGTGGGCAAATTTCGGCCGTTGAAACCAGGTGAAACAGATGACGCGTAGTGGTTCCGTGACATGAGAGCAAGCAAACTCCTCCCGAGTTCCTACTCGTAGGAGTCATCTTCCCCTCGGGCGAGGGGCAATGAAAGTGGACTCCAACACCTGCTCAGCTTCAGTATTTCCGGCTGACGTACTGCCTGTCAACGGTACCTGCTCGCAGTGTCTCAGTTTGGCGATCGGTTTCAAGAGAAAGTTGAGAGCATGAACGCATGAGCTACCTCGTTCCAGTTTTTGTCTGTGTATCAGGAGCGATTGTCGCGTCTGTGTCGGTAGTAGTCGCAGCCCGGAAACGCCCTGACTGACCATCCGTTTCAAACTGACCCACTACCCTCAGTTCGCTAGCACCGCGATCTCCTCGAAGCTCCAGACGTGATCGGAGAGACCGGCGGCCATCGCCGGAGCGATTCGCAGCGTTTTGTGAAGCCGGCCAAAGTTGTCATAAAGGAAATGTTGCGCAACCATATGCGCGTGGTTCTCCAGTTTCTTTGAGAAACCATTCGTCAGCCGAGTAAAGCGCCGCATCCCCATCCGCATCGTGAGGTTCTGCCGCTCCACATCGGACGTGGTGACGTGCTTGGGGTCGGGGTTGCCGATCACCTGCTTCATCTCGCAGCCGATGCACTTCCCCGGAGAGTAGCGCCGCGCCTCTTCTTCTGACGGAGCGCCGTAAACCTTCTGAAGAGTGGCGAAGTCCACATTCATCCCAAACGCGCCTTCAACGGTCTCCAGGTACGCCTTGTGTCCGTCTGTCGTGAGTTGCACGCGGCCACGGATACGGGCGGCGCAGCGTTTCATGAAATCGTTCGCCCAGATCGCACTGCGACCGCCTCCCAGGTAGGACAGGCAAAGTTTGGTGTCGGCCTCGATGGCCGGCCAGGTCCAAACGTCGCCCATCCCTGCGCCTTCTTCTCCACGGTGACGTTCTTCGCCTTCGCCCCGACAAAGCACCAATTTTCGTCGCATTGGAGTCTGCGGACGCGCGCGTTGCGGACAGCCGTATTGTGGTAATCCTCGATTCTGCGGAGTTCCCTGCGCAGCAGAGCGCCCTGGTGCCGGGCAAAGGCTTGCTCAGCCGTGATACGCAGCTCGACGATGCGTGGATCCGAGGCGAAGAACACCGACCCGGTCGCGACCGCATTGCGCGAGGCAGGCGTCACCTGTGCGGTGATGGTTACGGACAATCCGACGGTTTGCGGATCAGCGTTTTCTGTCAGAGTCAGGTTCGTTAACGGCAGCGTTGTCATCTCGCTGCCGTCGAACTTTGTAACGAAGGCGCGGAGCATTGTGCCCTCGATGTTCGAAGGGAGGTAGCTTCCCGGCTGAAAGACGCCCGGCTTCGTGGGAAAGTCATCCGAAACGGCTTGCCCCGCCGCGATGATGTTCCCGGATGGATCGATTGCGATGCCGTTAATGCAGTCGCAATATTCCCCATTGTCCGGATTGCTGCCGGTTCCCGTGAGAAAGGTGGAATACTCCAGGACCGTTGCCGTCGGATTACGCGCGGCATTCGGAAGCAGGCGTTATTTGAGGCTTACGTTGAATACTGCTTTGCCCCGAAACACACGGTTGGGGGAACAACTGCTGGATGTCCGGCGGGACAAACGTGAACGAGCGGCCTTCGCAGCGATGGGTGATCACGCTACCAAAGACGAAGAGGAGGAAGTTGGCGATGAGCGCGATCGGGATATGGGCGGGCGGTATCGCGTCGAGATGGCAGAGTTGGGCGGCGCAGAAGGAGAGCGGGACGCATGAGGTGTGTCCGCGTTGTTGTGCCCCGATTCCTTCGCCCCGAATGTCGTTGCGTGAGATGGCTGTGTCGGCCATTTGTGGGAGCCTCTTGCTTTCAATCCTCATTTCGGCGCCTCTGATCGCCGAGTCTTGGTTGGAGGATGCAGGCCACAGATTCGTCGATCGAATGATCTTGCACGAGCCACTCGACAGTTGGAATCTGTGAACGATTCATTCACGGCGGTGCGGTCGGGCCGCCTGATTCTTGTTTCCTTCCTCGGGATTCGGCGCAGCGGCGAGTTTTGAAATGAGCAACTTCCATGAGGTGACCAGACGA
>CAVUXX010000014.1:0-228832 GCA_963745555.1 uncultured Acidobacteriaceae bacterium
GGTTCTCGAAGAGGACAGAGCGGTCGACCTGCAGATCGCGTACGAGGGGGAACTTGGAGAGCGGCTCGACGCGAATGGGCTGTTCGAAATTGTCGACGAGCGCGGAACAGGCCATACGCGCTTTGCCGTTAATTCTCATGGCGCAGGAGCCGCAGATTTCTTCCAGGCAATTCGAATCGTAGGTGATGGGCGTGGTGGGGCGGCCATCGGCGGTGACGGGGTTGGCGGCGATCTCCATCATGGCGGAGATGACGTTCATGCCGGGACGCCACTCGAGTTCAAACTTCTCCCACACAGCGGGCGCTTCAGGGTTAGCCTGGCGCTTGATTTCGAATTGGACGGTCTTGGTTGCCATGTTTCCCTCAGGGGCTGAAGCCCCTTTTCTTCATCCTCTGAGGCACGACTGAAGTCGTGCCCTTTCAAAACTTCCGGGCTAAAGCCCCTGCCTTAACTTGTCCGGATTTCAGGGGCCTAAAGGCCCCTGCTCCCTCCGGTGCGGGGCCAAAGCCCCTTGAATCTGAACATCAATATGTACCGGCTGAAGCCCGTACCCTTCGTTACGCTAAAGCCCATACCCTTCGTTACGCTGAAGCCCTTACGCTTCGTTATTTCGTTGCGTCGTAGCGGCGCGGGCGCGGTTTGATGAACTGCGTGTCGACATCTTCGAACTCGAAGTGCGGGCTGGACGGGTCGCCGGTGAAGCTGGCTTTGGTGGTCTTCAGGAACTTGCTCGTCGTTGCGGTCGGGGAAGTCGGGCTTGTAGTGCGCGCCGCGGGACTCGTCGCGCAGACGTCGCGCCCTGCACGACGACGCGGCGCGAGCTCCAGCATGTTGTAGAGCTGGCGGGTGAAGGCGAAGCTGGTGTTGGCCCACTGGCTCTTGTCGGAGAGGTTGACGTTGCTTGTAGCGGTCGAGGAGCTCGACGATCTTGTCGTCGGCCTCTTCGAGTCCGTCGTTGTAGCGGATGACGGTGGCGTGCTTGGTCATGGTCTCGCCGAGCTCGCGCCAGATCTTGAAGGGGTTTTCGGTGCCTGCGTTGTTGAGCAGGCGCTGGTTGATCTCCTTCTGGCGCTGGCAGTTCGGCGGCGTGGCCGCCGTCGCCCTGCCTGCGCGGGCAGAGACTTTGCGTAGTGCGATGGCGTTGGGGCCGGCTGACGAAGCCGCCGTAGATGCAGGAGAGCAGCGAGTTGGCGCCGAGGCGGTTGGCGCCGTGGATGGAGTAGTCGGCTTCGCCGCGGCGAAGACGCCGGGGATGTTGGTCTCTGGTTGAAGTCGACCCAGAGGCCGCCCATGGTGTAGTGCATGCCGGGGAAGATCTTCATGGGGACTTCGCGCGGGTCGTCGCCGACGAACTTCTCGTAGATTTCGAGGATGCCTTCGAGCTTGCGGTTCAGCGTGGCGCGGTCGATGTGGGTCAGGTCGAGGTAGACCATGGGCTGGCCGTCGATGCCCGATGCCGTGCTCGTAGACGACCTTGAAGATGGCGCGGGTGGCGACGTCGCGGGGGACGAGGTTGCCGTACTTGGGGTACCACTCTTCGAGGAAGTACCAGCGGTCGGACTCGGGGATGGCTTGGCGGCGCGCTTGTCGTTCCTGTCGCGCGGGACCCAGACGCGGCCGCCTTCGCCGCGGGCGGATTCGGACATGAGGCGGAGCTTGTCTTCGCCGGGGATGGCGGTGGGGTGGACCTGGATGAACTCGCCGTTGGCGTAGTAGGCGCCCTGCTGGTAGAGCGCGGACTGCGCGGAGCCGGTGCAGACGACGGAGTTGGTGCACTTGCCGAAGATGGCTCCGTTGCCGCCGGTGCAGACGATGATGGCGTCGGCGGGGAAGGTGCGGAGTCTCCATGGTGCGGAGGTCCAGGGCGCAGATGCCGCGGCAGGCGCCGTTGGAGTCGAGGACGGCGGAGAGGAACTCCCAGCCTTCGTACTTGGTGACTTTGCCTTCGGACTCGTAGCGGCGGACCTGCTCGTCGAGCGCGTAGAGGAGCTGCTGGCCGGTGGTGGCTCCGGCGAAGGCGGTGCGGTGGTAGAGGGTGCCGCCGAAGCGGCGGAAGTCGAGCAGGCCTTCGGGCGTGCGGTTGAAGGGGACGCCCATGCGGTCGAGGAGGTCGATGATGGCCGGGCCCTGCTTCGCACATGTCCTTGACGGGGGTCTGGTTGGCGAGGAAGTCGCCGCCGTAGATGGTGTCGTCGAAGTGCTTCCAGGTGGTGTCGCCCTCGCCCTTGAGGTTCTTGGCGGCGTTGATGCCGCCCTGGGCGCAGACGGAGTGCGAGCGCTTGACCGGGACGATGGAGAAGAGGTCGACGTTGCCGCCGGCTTCGGCGATCTTGATGACGGCGGCGAGCCCGGCGAGGCCTCCGCCTACTACGATGATTCTGGGTGCTGCTGCCATTGATTCGATCTGCTACGCTGCTGTAAGCTATCGAATCGACGCGATGGATACCGCATGCCTCGATTCCGAGAGAGCATTGACAGTGACCCGTTGAGATCTGATGCTCCCAGGATGCTCTGTCGCTGAATCCAGGTCACGAGCTTCAAGACTGCGCACTTCGTCAGCGATCAGAAAGACTTGCGCGGAATGGTGAGCGTCATGGTGCGAATGCTATGTCCAGGCTGATGGATCGTGCTGCGGCGAGTTGCGCGGGATGTATGCCAGGGCGCGTTGGCATGACGTCATTGTGGCGGGCGGTGCGGCGACGAAGGCGTAGATGCTGACGAGGCCCATGAGGCAGAGGGCGACGCCGAAGAGCGGCGCAGACGTAGCCGAAGCTTCTTGCGGGCCTTGTCGCCGGGGGTGATGCCCCACTTGGCGGCGAAGAGCCAGATGCCGTAGGCGAAGTGCCAGCAGGTGGCGATCATGGCGATGACGTAGATGGCGAGCATCCAGGGGTTGGAGAGTTCGTGCTGGACCTTGTGCGAAGGCTGCGCCGGGGTGCTCGGGAAGGCTGACGCCGCATGAAGCGCTGACGCCAGACGTGCTGGATGATGTAGACGAAGGCGATGAGGCCGGTGATCGCGCTGGGTGAGGTACATCCAGTTGCCGGCCCAGGGGTAGACGTTGACGTTGGACGCGGCCGCGGAAGGCGATGAAGACGCCGTAGAGCGCGTGGATAGGCGAGCGGGATGAAGATGAAGACCCACTCGAGGACGCGGACGAGGGGCAGGCAGTTGAGGAACTTGACCTGCGCGGCGTAGGCGAGGGGGCCGTTGAGCGGCCTCGAAGTTGGAGAGATGTGCTCGATGAGGAAGGCGCCGATGGGGACGATGCCGGAGAGGGAGTGCAGCTTGCGCCAGAAGAAGGAGTGGCCCTGGCCGGCGCGGAGCGGCTGGACGCCCGGACGCAGAGTGGGCGTAGAGGGATGTTGAGCAGTTGCCATGCGAGTTGCGGCTCCTATAACGCGAGTGGATCGAGGCTTTTCGCCTTCAGTAGAAGAGGCTTAATCGTCGAGTGCCTATAACATTATTCGTTTCCGCCGTTGGGAGCGTCAAGGCAGAGAGGTCCGGAATTGCGACGGCGTCAATATCCCTTCAACTCTCAGCGGATGAGGAGGGGCAACAAGGCTTCGAGAGCGCGGCCTCGGTGGCTAAGTGAAAGCTTGGCTTCCAGATCGAGTTCTGCCATGGTGCGATCAATCTCGGGCAGGTAGAAGAGGGGATCGTAACCAAACCCGCCGGTGCCGCGGGGCGCTTCGAGGATCTGTCCTTCGACGGTGCCCTCGGCAGTCTGGATCAAATGGCCGTCGCGGGCTGCGACCAGAACACAATGATAGCGGGCCGTCCGCTGAGCAGCCGGGACAGACGCAAGGCGCTGCAGCAGCAGCATATTGTTCCAGACGTCGGTGTTGTCATTGGCGTCGGGCGAATCGACGAGTCCGGCATCAGCGGCAAAACGGGCGGAGCGCACACCGGGGGCGCCGCTGAGGGCGTCCACTTCGAGGCCGGAGTCGTCGGCCAGAACCAGTTCGCCGGGAACGTAGCGGGAATAATGGGCGGCCTTGATCATCGCGTTAGCGGCAAAGGTGGCGCCGTCCTCTTCGGGGATCGGAATGGCTTCAAGTCCGGGTACGAGGTCGAGAGCAACCGAATAGGCCTCGGCGGCTGTACGGAAGTCGCGCAGCTTGCCCTTGCTGGTGGTGGCAACGAAAAGGCGGGGGGCCATAGATAGAGTGTAACGGGCGAAAGGGAGTGGATTTCCGAAGTACGTCGAAGGAGTTCCGGAGCAGGAAGTTGCCTTTGACAAAGCCATGGGGGCTTGCATAAGGTTCTAGCCTGAAACTTTTTCATTTGGGAAAAGCATCGAACAAAATCCGGCTGATCTTCGGCGCGCGCGCTGGAATCCCGGAATCGTTGTCGACGGGTGCGCGCGAAGCTGCGATCGACCTATCTGGTTTTCCAGAAATGCGCAGGGGTTTCGCGAGAGTGGATTCCGGTTGCACAACAGGCAGGTTCAATCGAACGGAATTGAGGGAAAAGGCAATGAGACACGGCGTCAAGAAGATGGTGTGTGGGCTCACGCTGATGGTTGCGACGGTGGTGGCTTTCGAGGCACAGGCAGCGACGGGGCCGGTTGAGCTCCGCGTGGACAATCTGAAGACGCCTTTGGGGATCGACGATGCGGCGCCTCACTTTTCATGGCAATTGCAGGACTCGGCGCGCGGAGCGAAGCAGACTGCATTTGAAGTGCAAGTGGCCTCAAGCGCGGAGCTGTTGCGGACGGGGAAAACAGACGTGTGGGACAGCGGGCGCATGGAAGGTTCTCAGTCGCTGAACGTGCAATATGGCGGCACGGCGGTTGGGCCGAGCACGCGCTACTTCTGGCGCGTGAAGGTGTGGGATGCGGCGGGGCACGCCTATCCGGAGAGCGAAATTGCGTGGTGGGAGACGGGGCTGCTCAACCAGGATGCGTGGCGCGGCGGATGGATCGGCTACGAGACGGCGGAAGAGGCCGCGGTACGCCATGCTCCGGCGGAGTGGATCACAAACCCGGATGCCAAGGCCCTGGCAGCAGAAAAGGGTGCGGTGCAGCAGCTTGCCTACCGCTCCACGGTGACCCTGGACAAGCCTGTTCGCCATGCGACTTTGTATGCGACGGGCCAGGATACGGTTTCAGCCTGGGTGAACGGGGCGCAGGTGCTCTCGGCGAATCCGTTTCCGCCCTACAAGCAGATGCCGTGGAAGAAGTTTGTGGCCACGGACGTGACGGGCAAGCTGAGCGGCGGCGCCAACGCGGTTGCCGTTGAGGCCGTTCACTATCTTGAAAATCCCAACGGGATGGCAATGGAAGATGCGCCTCCGATGATCGCGACGCTGGTGGTGGAGTATGCGGACGGCACCACCGCGGTGTTCGCCAGCGATGCGTCGTGGAAGACTGCGATTCACGCGCCGGAAGGGTGGCAGCAGAAGAGCTTTGACGACTCGGGTTGGAAGGCGGCTCTCGAGTGGGCGCCTAACCCGGGATCCGACGCCGCGCCGCTGGGACATCCGTGGATTCCTGACTCGGTGAAGGTGCTGCGGCATGGGTTTGAGGTGGGCAAGCCGGTGAAGTCGGCGCGGCTCTATGCGACGGCGCTGGGCGCGTATGAGCTGTTCCTGAATGGCAAGCGTGTGGGCGACCAGGTGATGGCACCGGGATGGACAGATTATCGCGAACGCGTAATGTACCAGACCTATGACGTGACTGCGCTGGTTGCAAATGGGAAGAATGCGATGGGCGCGCTGCTGGCGCCGGGTTGGTATGAGACGCCATTGGAGTGGTTCCAACAGCCGAACAATTATGGCGACACGCCGCCGGCGCTGCGGGCGCAGTTGCGCATCGAGCACACAGACGGCAGCGTGGAGTGGGTGACGACGGGCGAAGGCTGGCAGGCGAATACCTCGTACATTCTGCACTCGGAACTCTACGACGGAGAAAGCCAGGACGCGCGGCACATGCAACCGGGGTGGGACACGGCGCAGTTCAACGGATCGGCATGGAAGAATGCGATTGCGATCGATCCCAAGGCGGCGACGATCGAGGCGCAGCAGTATCCGCCGATTCGCGTGGAGCGGACATTGTCGGCGGTGGCGATGACGCAGCCCAAGCCGGGCGTGTATGTCTACGACTTTGGGCAGAACCAGGCGGGCGTGGAGCGCGTGCGCGTGCAGGGGCCCGCGGGTACGAAGGTGCGGCTGCGGTTTGCGGAAATTCTGAACGCGGACGGAACCGTCTACCTGGATAACATGCGCACGGCGAAGGTGACGGATTACTTTACGCTCGACGGCAAAGGCGTGGAGGAATTCACGCCGCAGTTTACTTATCACGGATATCGCTACGCGGAACTGACGGGGCTTCCGACAGCGCCGGCCAAGGATGCTGTGACTGCGGTGGTGTTTCACACGGATGCGCCGTTTGCCGCGCGGATTGCGACCGGCAATCAGATCGTGAACAAGCTGTGGAGCAACATCCTGTGGGGCCAGCGCTCGAATTTCATGAGCGTGCCGACGGATTGCCCGCAACGCGATGAGCGGTTGGGTTGGATGGCCGATGCGCAGGTCTTCTGGCGCACGGCAAGCTACAACATGAACCTCGCGGCGTTCACTCGCAAATACGCAGGAGACATGCGCGGAACGCTGGTGGGAACGCCGATCTACGGGATCTATTCGCCTGGCACAGCGAAAGAAAACATGGGCACCGGCGCCGGGTGGAGCGACGCGGGCGTGATTATTCCGTGGACCTCGTGGCTCCAGAATGGCGACACGAAAGTGGTCGAGCAAAACTGGGACGCGATGGCGCACTATGTTGGGGCGATCGAAGCGGCGAATCCCGATGGCTTGTGGAAGAACCTTCAAGGAACACCGTTCGGCGACTGGCTCTCTCCGGAAGGGAAGACAGACCAGACGCTGATTGCCACGTCCTCGTGGGCATACAACGTGACGCTGATGCGCCAGATGGCGCATGCGACCGGCCGCACGAGCGATGAACAGAAATACGCAGAGCTGTTTGAGAAGATTCGCGCCGCGTTTGAAAAACAGTTTGTTCACGACGACGGGTTTGTTACCGGCGCGGATAACACCCCCTCGCCGTTCGGGCAGATCAACAATCCCAACGCGAAGAGCAAAGGCGGCGATACGCAGACGGGATATGTGCTCGCGCTGCACATGAATCTTGTGCCGGAGAACCTGCGTTCGGCAGTGGCAAAGAAGCTTGTCGACAAGATAGAAGCCAATAACGGGATGCTGGCTACGGGTTTTCTGGGCACTCCGTATCTGCTCGAGGAACTTACCAAGGCAGGTTATGCGGATCTGGCTTACAAACTGCTGCTCAATACCGCGTATCCTTCATGGGGCTACCTGGTGGAGCATGGGGCGACGACCACCTGGGAACGGTGGAACGGCGATCAGATGAAGGGCGATCCCAGCATGAACTCGTATAACCACTACGCTTATGGCGCGGTGGCAGACTGGATCTATCGCTATGCGGCGGGCGTGGATGCGACGCCGCTAGATGCGGGTTTCCACACGGTTATGCTGCATTCGGTGTTTGATGCGCGGCTGGGCAACGTGGACTTCAGCTATCCCTCGAGTTATGGTGTGATTCGCTCAGCCTGGACGATGAAGGGAAAGGCGGCCGAATGGAATGTGACCATTCCGGCGAATACAACGGGATGGCTGAGCGCAGACGACACAGCCCAGTATAAGTTGGAAGGAACGCCTTTGCCGCAAAGCAAGTTAGTCAAGCCATTAACTCAGGATGGAAAGAACGGATATGAGCTAGCGGCAGGGACTTATAGCTTTGCCGTTGAGCCGAAGTAAGTGCCGGGATTAGGAACTGGCACGGGTTGAGGATTCGAATAGGGACCTGCGAGGATTGGGCGCGCGGGAACGGGATAAGGAGAACGAATGTCAATCATCGCGGGGATTGGGTGGCATGTAATCGGGGCGGGAATGGCGGCGTCGTTTTATGCGCCGATCGAAAAGGTAAAGAAATGGTCATGGGAGACGACATGGGCGGTCGCGGGAATTTTCTCGTGGATTCTGCTGCCGATCGGCGTTAGCCTCATTCTGCTGCCCGACTTTCGCGCCTTCTATGCCTCGATGGGGCCGCACCTGTTGTTAAAAGTGGCGCTATTCGGCGCCATGTGGGGCGTAGGCAACGTGAGTTACGGCCTAACGATGCGGCATCTCGGCATGTCGCTGGGCATTGGCGTGGCCATCGGCGTGACCCTGATTGTGGGTACCCTGGTGCCGCCGTTGATGCACGGGCAGGGCGCAATGCTGTTCAACACACGAGGTGGCTTGCTGACGATGGCGGGGATCCTGGTGGCGTTGATCGGGGTGGCTATCGTTTCCTATGCCGGACATCAGAAAGAAGTGCTGCTGCAGGGTGAAATTCAGGAATTCAATTTGACGCTGGGGCTTTTGTTGGCGGTGATGTGCGGAATTTTCTCGTCGGGCATGTCGTTCGCGATTGACGCGGCAAAGCCGATGGAGGCCGCGGCGCTGCAACTCGGAGTGAGCCCGCTGTATGCTGCGCTGCCCAGTTACGTCATCATTATGGGCGGTGGAGCGGTGATCAACCTGAGCTATTGCTTTATTCGGCTTGCGGCACTCAAGAGGCTTTCGCTGCGCGCCGATGTGGGGCAGCCGCGAGACGTATTGGTGAAAAATGGATTGCTTGCTGCGACAGGCGGGATTATGTGGTATCTGCAATTTTTCTTTTATGCATGGGGCGCGGCGAATATTCCGCAACATCTGTCATTTGTGAACTGGATGCTTCATATGAGTATCTACGTTCTTTGCGGCGGGATCGTCGGGCTGGCGCTGGGCGAGTGGAAGGGCGTCGGCGGCAGGCCCTTGCGGCTGCTGTGGGCGGGAATGCTGGTGATTATCGCGGCTGCGAACCTGGTGGGGCTGGGGATGGCGTCATAAGAGCAGGGAGCAGGGAATACGCAACAATGCCGGAGCAGAAGCTCCGGCATTGTTGCGTGCGGCGATGGATGGGATCCCACCCTTCCGCAAACTGCGCGGAAGGATGGGGCACCCAATATCGGTATGTGTTTAGAACGACTCGACGGTTTGGTTGAGGCGGAGATCGCGTGACGATGCACCTAAGCTGAGAGTGCGTTTGCCGGTTGCGGTGACCCACTTGGTATCGGCCGTGCACCAGTATTGCAACTGACGCAGCGGGACATGGAGAGTGACGGTCTGGGTTGCACCTGGATCGAGGTGAACGCGGTCGAAGGCGACGAGAGCGCGCACCGGAAACTGGACTCCTGCTGGAATGTCGACAGGTGCACCGAGGTAGGCTTGCGGGACTTCATCGCCAGCTAAGGTACCAGTGTTCTTGATGCTGACGAGAACATAGAGGCCGCCATCGGAAGCTCTTTCGACCTTCAGGTTGGAATAGTCGAAGGTGGTGTAGCTGAGGCCGTGGCCGAAGGCGAAGAGCGGATCAATCTTTTCCTTGTCGAACCAGCGGTAGCCAACGTTGACGCCTTCGCTGTAAGTGGTTTTGCCGTCGACACCCTTAAATGAGCGCTCCGGGTGTTTGGGATCGGTGGCGGGGTAGTCGGCAAGGCTCTTGCCCCAGGTAATGGGCAGGCGGCCTGCAGGACTTGTCTTACCCAGCAGCAGGTTGGCCGTGGATATGCCGCCTTCATCGCCGGGCCACCACATTTCCAGAACCGCTTTGACTTTGTCGATCCAGGGCAGTGCGACGGGCTGGCTTGTGTTGAGCACGACAATGGTATTGGGATTAACAGCGGCGATTTCGTCAACGAGCTTGTTCTGATCGCCGGGCAAGCCGAAGACGGGTTCGAGACGTGTCCAGAGGAAGACGACAGCCACCTTGGCGTTCTTTGCGGCGGCGATGGCGGCGTCGTGGTCGGCCTGGCGCTGCTCGGGCGTATACCAGTTGAGGCGCACCTGGACCGGCGAGTTGGACGAATCGGGGCTGGTCTTGATTTCGATGGCGTGCGGACCGGCGGTGAGTTGAACAGCGCGGCGTACGTTGTCGAGGCCGTCGGGGGTGGGGACCACGTTGTCCTGATTGGCCTGCAGGATATCGCCGTGGACGCCGCCCTGGAACGCGCCGGTTGCAGCCAGTCGCTTGCCGTCGATCGAGATGCTGGCGTTGGTGCCGAGGGCCTGGAGATAGATCCAGTATTCGCCTTCGTGAGGTGGGGTGAGGGTGCCTTTCCAACTAACGATCGAGTTGGGCGGCAGAGCATTTTCGCCGGTGAAGCTGAGTTGCGCGTCGGTTTGCGGGTTGCCTGAACCGGTCCGCTGGAGGCCAGGCTGCCCATCGTGGCTCAGTGCACCGGCAGGAACGGTTGAGCCGGCCATGTCATCGGCGACGGCAAACTGGATGTTGGAGTCGCCGGAGAGTTGTTTCATGGCGGCAAGCGGACCCACCTGACGCCACGCCAGACCAACCGAGCGCTCGCCGTTGATGCCGATGGAATCGATCTGACCGGCGGTGGGGCCGATGAGGACGACCGAATCAAGGTCGGAAGGTTTGAGGGGCAATGCGCCGCCTTCATTCTTGAGGAGCACGGCAGCATCTTCACCCGTCTTCTCGATGATCCTGGTGTTGGCGTCGATGTCCTGAGCGGTCACGTCGTGCTTCTGCATGCCGTCCATGTAGCCGAAGTTGACGATTTCATAGAGCACGCGGCCGGCGGCGCGCGTGACGGCGGCTTCGTTGACGGTTCCGTCTTTGAGCGCCTGGGGCATTTTCTCAGGGCTTAGCTTGACGCCGAAGTCGCCTGCGCCTTCGCGGGCGCGGGGAGGCTCTTCAGGGATGTGGCTGCCGAACATGGCCATCATGTCTTCCATCGCGTGCGGCGGCGGAGGCGGGGGTATGGGCATCGAGTCAAAGAAAGAGGGAATGGAGAAGCCACCACCCTTCTTGGGCGGCTCGCCGGGCATTTCCATGTCGAGGCCGGCGTTGATGAAGTTGACTGCGTGAGTGGCGCCCCAGTCGGATGTGACAAAGCCCTTGAAACCGATCTGATCGCGCAGAATTTTCGTCAGGGTGTCGGGATTGCCGCAGGCAAAAGTGTCGTTAATGCGGTTGTACGAGCACATGATGGACGAGACGCCGGCCTTGATTGCTGCATCGAAGGGGGCGACGTAGACCTCGTGCAGGGTCTGGTCATCGACCACGGTGCTGCCGCTGTTAGAGTCGTAGGCCACGAAGTGCTTGACCTGGGCCATGACATGTTGCGCCTGAATTCCCTTGATTTCAGCGGCGCCGATCTGGCCAGTGAGGTAGGGATCTTCTCCAAACGTGTTATAGCCGCGGCCAAATTCGAGGTCGCGATCGATGTTGACGAAGGGCTGCAGCGCGACATCAATTCCCAACGCGCGGGCTTCGCGTCCGATGACCACGCCGTTCAACTCGGCATCATGGAGGCTGAAGGTGGCGGCGACGCCCATCGTGGCCGTTTCACCTTGCGACGGATGGCGGGTGAGCACGCCGGGAGGGCCATCGGCGTAACGAAGACCCGGAATGCCGAGACGCGGGATGCCTGCGAGATAGCCTGCCTGACCCTGATAGACGGCCCGGTCTTCCTGTGCTCCGTGGATGAGTGTCAGTTTTTCCTGCAGCGTCATCTGGCTGAGCAGCTTGTCGACCCGGGCGTCGCCTGTAACTACCGGCACAGTCTGCGCCAGCGCGAGAGTTGCGCTCAACGCGAGAGCTGCGGTTCCTAGCACGACGCACCTGAGGGTGCGCGATGCGATTTCTGATGATCCTGAATTGAATTTCACTTGTATGGCCCCCTGCCGCCTGGCGGTCAGATTCGGCAGTTGCAAGGACGCGCTCAAGCAGTTCGCTGGAACCGCTTGAGCGCTTCAATTTCCTTGTGCGATGCCGATGGCCAGCAAGTGTAATCCACTTGGCCATGGATACGCTGTGCTGAATTGATCGGCACCTGAGGCGGGTTCAGGCGGGAAGTGGGAGCTCCGCATCGAGGCCCGTCGCAATAAGGTCCTGACGCAGGCGCTCGACGGTAGAAAACAGGATCGCCGTCATGCCCAGAGCGCGAGCAGCGTCGATGTTGACCTGCCTGTCGTCGATGAAGAGGGTTTCATCGGGGCGGGTGCCAAGCTTTTGCAGCGCGTGGAGATAGATGGCGGGGTCGGGCTTGGCCATGCGAAGCTGAAAGCTCCATACGAGGACGTCAAAACGGGGGAGCCAGTCGAACTCCCGCTGCATATTGGCGAGCACGGAGTCTCCCATATTCGAGAGGATGGCGGTGAGAATGCCGCGCTGCTTGAGCTCAAGTTGCCACGCGAGCATGGCGGGATTCTGGGTGGTCCACATGCGGGCGTCGAGGCGGCTCAGCTCTTCGATGTCGGCCTGGCTGAGCGCCAGTTTGGCGTCGCGCACGAAGTTTTGCCAGAACGTGATGCCGGTAAGCTTGCCTTCGTCATAGGCGTGACGGTCGGCCCAGTAGAGAGTCTCGAATTGATCCGCGGAAAGGCCGGTGAGGCGGACCATCGCGGCATGCGCTTCCTGATCGGGCTGCCCGGTTAGAACCATTCCATAGTCGAAGACGACCGCACGCAAAGCCAATGTGCCTCCATTGGACGCCCGTGTATGGTTGAGTGGGACGCCTGCTCTTATTGTGCATGACCCACCGCGTGAGGCGGAGTCTGGAAGGGAATTTCGGCAGAACAGCCATGCGATTTTCGCAACGAACGAAATGGAACACCGAGGAGAGCGAGCTGGCGCAAGCCTTCGGCGGCGTGTGCAGGCAGGGTTGCCGATTGCCGATCTGACTGCTTCGAATCCGACGCGATGCGGCTTTCAATATGACCCTGGGATTCTGGCAGCGCTGGGTGACGAGCGGGCGCTCGATTACGATCCGCAGCCGCGGGGGTTGCCGGCGGCGCGCGAGGCGGTTTGCGCCTACTATGCCGGGCATGGCGTGGCTGTTGCGACCGAACAGGTTGTGCTGACCACCAGCACCAGCGAGGCGTACAGCTTCCTGTTTCGGTTGCTCTGCGACCCGGGAGACGAAGTTCTGGCGCCGCAACCCGGTTATCCATTGTTCGACTATCTGGCGGGACTGGACGATGTGCGGCTGAAAGCTTCGCCGCTGGTTTACGACTACGGATGGCAGATCGATCCGGAGGGATTTCGCCGGGCCATCACGCCTGCTACGCGGGCCCTTGTGCTGGTACATCCGAACAACCCGACCGGGCACTTCACCAAGGCCTGGGAGGCCGAGGAGCTGGCGAAGCTGTGCAGGGAGTTTGGACTTGCCCTGATCGTGGATGAGGTGTTCCTGGATTACGGGTTTGGAAAACAGCCGGTGAGCTTTGCGACAGGCCTGGAAGGTGTGCCGGTGTTTGTGGTGAGCGGCCTGAGCAAGATTGCCGGGCTGCCCCAGATGAAGGCGGCCTGGATTGTGGCGATCGGACCGGAACGCAGTCTTGCGCTGGAGCGGCTGGAGGTCATAGCAGATACGTTTCTGTCGATGAATGCGCCGGTGCAGTGGGCGATGCCGCGGTGGCTGGAAGGCAGGGAGGCAATCCAAAAGCAGATCCGGGCCCGGGTGGCAGCCAACCTGGCCGAGTTGGATCGGCAACTGGGCGGGCAAAAGGCTATTCAGCGGCTTGAGGTGGAAGGAGGCTGGTACGCAGTGCTGCGAATTCCGGCGGTGCAGCCGGACGAGCAGACTGTGCTTCAGCTCTTGGAGCGTGGAGTCTGGGTGCATCCGGGTTACTTTTTCGGGATGGAGGAGTCCGGTTGGCTGGTGACCAGTCTGCTGGCGGCGGAGCATGAATTCAGGACGGGAGTAACCCTTCTTATTGGCTTTTTGGGAACGCATCAAGGTGGTAACAAAAATGTAGTTTGGCTTTAAGTGTGACTTTAGAGATCTAATGTAAGTTGCTCAAAAAAATTGGTTATTCATTTGGATATTACTCGGGTTTATTGTGGCCGCAGAAACGGATTGGCGTGGCGCTCTTCACCGATGGTGGTTGCGGGGCCGTGGCCAGGAATCACGCGCGTTTCGTCGGGTAGTGTGAGCAGTCGTGTGTGGATCGAGTCGATGATTTGACCGTAGTCGCCCCCTGGCAGGTCAGTGCGGCCGATGCTGCGGGCAAACAGCGTGTCGCCTGCGATTACCATCTTGAGCGGCACGAAGTGGAGGCAGACAGAGCCCTGCGTGTGTCCGGGGGTGTGGAGAACCTGGGCCGGGTAAGCCGAAAGGCCGACTCGCATTCCGTCCGTGAGGCTCTCGTCGGGCGGGGTGGTTTCAGGAGGCGCGATGCCCAGCCAGGCAGCCTGCTGCGCCATCATCTGAAGCAGTGGCAGGTCATTTTCGTTGAGCAGAATCGGACCGCCAGTGAGGCGCTTGAGGCGGAGCGCTCCGCCAACGTGGTCGATATGAGCATGAGTTACAAGAATTTGTTTAACTTTTAGTCCTAAATCGTTGATACGTTGATGAATGCGGCTTATCTCGTCACCTGGGTCGATGACGATCGCCTCGCCGGTTGCCTCATCGCCAAGAAGGGTGCAATTGCATTGCAGTGGGCCGACGGGAAAGGTCTCAAGGATCATGAAGCTATTTTAGAGCGGGTTGACCCTGATGATGGGTCCCCCAAATAGAAAAGGCAGACCGCATGGGTCTGCCTGATATGTTCCGCTCCCGGGATTACTTGCCGGGCTTAGCCGGAGCTGAGGCGGGTGCAGTGGTCGTGTTGTCGAGCACCGAGTGACCATGCTGGCCGCGCACGTAGAGGATGGTCAGCGTGAGGGAGGTGCACATGAAGATCACGGCCGACCAGGTGGTGAGCCGGGTGAGCACGTTGGCGGCGGCGCGCGGGCCAAAGGCGGTCTGCGAACCCTGGCCTCCAAATGCGCCTGCCAGGTCGGCTGACCGGCCCTGCTGCAGGAGAACGACTCCGATCAGGAAGAGGCACACGATGATGTGGAGTGTGACGACGAAATAAAAGAGAATCTGCATTTGCGTTAACTGCTTTCTGAGTCTGCGCCTTGACGCCGGCGCGAATTCTTTGGTGCGGAGGAGGGGACTTGAACCCCTATGCCTTGCGGCGCCAGCACCTCAAGCTGGTGCGTCTGCCAATTTCGCCACCTCCGCAATGGTGAACCTTACGAGTATAACAAAACCGCAGGCGTCCCGGTCAGGGGCTGGGGATATCGATGGCCGTGACTATCACGGCTTCCTATAGCATTAGGCGCTCCATCCAGGCGGCGAGGGATTGTTGATCGGTGTTCCCGCGGCCTGAGCGTCGTGGACGTTGCGCCGTTCTTGCGATTCGCGATTCTGGCTGAGCTTAAATTTGCCTTCGATGCGCGCAATCGGAATTCGGAATCCAACGATGCCGCGAAGCAAGGTGCGGCGAAAGCCCTCGGGTAGTTCGCGACATTGTTCCGCATAGGCCGGCTCGTTTTGCGCGATAAGGCCTTTGAGCAGCGCGTCTTTGCCCGGCTCATCGTCGACCAGTTCCATCGCGCCGTAGGCGTGCACGGCGATGTAGTTCCAGGTAGGCACTGAGAGCGGATCGGTATAGAGCGTAGGCGAGACGTAGCTGTGCGGTCCTGGAAACACGACCAGAGTCTCGCGGCCGCCGAGGGACTGCCAGTGGCGATTGGCGCGGGCAAAATGGCCCTCGATGAGGCCGTGTTCACCTTCGTCTTTCACCACCATAGGGAGATGGGTGGCGACGGGCGTTGCGACGGATTCAGGCGCGGACTGCATGCCAAAAAGAATTGCGAATGAGTAGGAACGCATCGCTTCGATAAGTATCCCGCGATCGGCGATTCGGTTGAATCTGGGCGTGTACATGACGCTCCCGATGAAACGAAGTCGTGGAGATTCGTGCCTTCCCACCCTAGACGCGGTAAGACTGCGTCTAGAATGGGGCACCTCAGTACCCGGTTATTGTGGTGCACCGGCGTGGACTACTGAATGCGCTCGAAGCGGAAGCCAGCCTCACGGAGCGCGTGGCTGATCGCGGTAATGTGGGTCGAGCCGCGGGTTTCGAGAGTGACATCGATGACGGTTTCGCCGAGGCTGACCCCGTAGTAGGCGCGATTGTGAACGGTTTCGACGATATTGGCGCGTTCGCGTGCGAGGATCTGCGTGAGATTGAGCAGCGCGCCGGGGCGATCTTGCAGATAGACGCGAATGCGCAACAGACGGCCATCCTTGACCAGGCCGCGCTCGATGATCTTGGCCAGCAGGGTGACGTCGATGTTGCCGCCGCAAACCAGCACGACGGTGCGGCGATGACGCAGGTTTGTTTTGGATTGCACGACCGCGGCCAGCGCGGCGGCGCCCGCTCCTTCGGCGAGGGTCTTCTCCTGTTCGAGCAGCATGAGAATAGCGCTTGCGATCTCTTCGTCGTCGACGGTGACGATCTCATCTACATAGCGTGAGACCAGGGGCAGCGTCACATCCCCGGCTCGCCGCACGGCGATGCCGTCAGCAATGGTCGCTTCAGGGGCGATGGTGATGGGAGCGCCTGCCTCGCGGGCGCGCAGCATGGAGGGCAGCTTCTCCGGCTCGACGCCTACCACGCGAATCTTGGGGTTGGTCTCTTTGAGCGCGCAGGCAATGCCGCTGATGAGGCCGCCGCCGCCAATGGGCACGACAACGGCTTCGATGTCGGGAACCTGTTCGAGGAGTTCAAGGCCGATGGTGCCCTGACCTGCAATGACCGCGGGATCGTCGAAGGGATGGATGAAGGTGCGGCCCTCTTCGATACGGCGGCGCATCGCTTCGTCGCAGGCCTCGTCGTAGCTGGCGCCGTGAAGAATGACCTCAGCGCCGTAGCCGCGCGTAGCGGCCACTTTGACCAGCGGCGTCGCCAGCGGCATCACAATCTGTGCGCGAATGCCGCGTGCGGCAGCGTGAAAGGCGACTCCCTGCGCGTGATTGCCGGCGCTGGCCGCAATCACGCCACGCTTGCGCTCCGATTCATTGAGGGTGAGGAGCTTGTTGAGCGCGCCGCGCTCTTTAAAGGAGCCGGTGCGCTGGAGATTCTCAAGTTTCAGGTGCAGAGGCAGGCCGGTGAGTTCGGAGAGGTGGTGGGAGAGATGGCAGGGCGAAATGTGAATCGCCTCTCCGATGCGGGCACGCGCCACCTGGATGCTGGAAAGCGTAACGGATTCCAAGAGAACCTCCTCGATCAAGAAAAACGGACAGGAATAGAAAAGCCACTAGCCGCGTTCGCGGGTAGTGGCCTGTGTACTGCTCTACTGCTACATCCCCTGGTTCAGGCTCTTTTTCCCGCGCGCGCGCTGTGGGCCCTAATTCGAATGGGGGGAATTGACACGAAGGCGCAACACAGCAGCGGGAAACAGCTCGTGTTGGGAGTGCCTGTGCGCATGTCTTTGAGTGAAGTAAAACAGAGCAGCGGCGACAGCGTCAAGGGATGATGAAGCGTTCAGCCTCTTCGGGAAGTTCCTCGGTCTCGCCCTCTTTCTCGAAAGCGATCGCGCGGAGGTTGTATTGGAAGTAGGCGAACGAGAAAAGCAGGGTCAGAAACCAATTGAGCTGGAGGCCGACAGGTTCGCGGCGATTGTAGTGCGCCAGCAGTTCTTCTCTCACTTCGAAAATGACAACAATCCACAATATCCAGGAGAAGAGAAAGCCCGTGATGAAGGAAGCGAGGGCCCAGTAAAGTGAAATCGATTTGCGATCGATTTTGCGTATCCAGATGCAGAGGTAAATCGGCCATGCCGCCGCGACCAGGTTGATGAGAAAATCGCGGATGAAATGAGGCGCCAGCAGATACACCAATACTTCCGCGATGGCGACGGTCACCAACAAAACTGCCCAGTGTACGCGAGGTGGAGGGGGGTAGAGGGTGCTGAAGTTGGAGCCCAGCGAGGCCGCTGTTCGCCGCATTGTCATCCCACACACCTCAACGGTAAACGATAGCACAGACGTGGTAGAAATCGAGCCTCTGTTGCGCTAAGTCTCATGGTACAAAAGGGACCCCAGCGCAGGATGGCCCGTCGAATGAAGCAGCGCCGGGATGACCCGACACTGCAGGGACCCCAGATACTTCCGGGCGAGATCAAAAGATCGCAGTAAGCCCCGCGAACGAATCGAGTTCGAGCAACTGCTGTCCGGCGGGCGCGGCATCCACTTCGGCGTGCTCCAGTACCCATGTGTCCTTGTGAAAAAGAAAGACGGCGTGGAGGCCGGCCGCAAGGGCGGGGTTGATGTCGCTCTTGGGACTGTTGCCGATCATCCAGCTTGAGTGCGGAGAGAGCTCGTGGCGCGCGATGACGGCCCGATAGGTTGCAGGGTCCTTTTCCGCGACAATTTCAACCCCTGCAAAATGCGGCGCGAGCCCTGAACGGGCCAGTTTGTCCGCCTGTTCCGCATGATTGCCCTTGGTCATCAGGATCAGTCTGTGGCGCGAGGCAAGCTCGGCAAGCGTTTCATCCACGCCCGGGAGCAACTCGATTTCCTGTTCTGCGATGGATTCGGCGAAGCTCACGACGCGGCTGCGTTTTTCCTCTGTTAACGGCTCCGGGCTGAGCTGCTGAAAACATGTGACAAGCGAACGGGTAAAGCTAGTGAGCCCATAGCCATGAGCAAGGATCGTATCTCTCTCGACCGCGTTGAGGGTTTGGCGCACCTCGGCAGGCGTATACGCGTGGTGATTCAGATAGCCGATGAAAGCGGCGATGGCGCGCTCGAAGTAGACATTGTTTTCCCACAGGGTATCGTCGGCGTCGATGAGCAGGGTTTGTCCGCGCTGGATATTTCGCCATGAATTTCATAGTAACCAAACGGAGCGAAGCGGTGGCGGCGCGCGTGAAGAGGTGCGGATTTTGCGGCGCCATTCGAAAGCAATGCGAGCCACGCGGTTCAGGGAAGCGGATGATTTGGGCCGCAGCCTCGATATGAAGATCGTGTAAGGTTTCTGAATTCATCTTTGGCTAACCGACTGAAACTAAGACGCCAAAAAATATTCATTGACAATCGTATTAGTGTAGAGCTAAGTTAGTGACGGTCACTCCTGACCTAATGGAGACTTATCATGCGCACTATATTTGTCGCCAGTTGTTTTCTCTCCACCGTGCTGCTCAACGCCCAGGCAGCAACGCCGGGCCAGAGTGCGAAGCTGGAGGCTCGCAACGGTTCCCCTAACGCGCTGTCGGCGCTTGCCGCAGCCCCACCCGCAACCGATGTCTCTGCGACAGCACAACCACGCCGCATCAGCACCGGAGTGATTGCGCCCAAGATAATGACAGCTCCCAACATCGCCGTGGCGACGTCCGACTTCGCCACCGATGATCTGTCCAGTCAGTTCGTGGTTTTGCACCTTCTGGTTGATGAGAAGGGCACGCCACATAACGTACAACTGATCAAATCGGCAAACCCGGAAGTGGATTCGCGCGTGCTGGCAGCGGTTCGCCAGTATCATTTTGTGCCTGCCACCCTTGACGATCAGACCATTCCGCTGGAATTGGACCTGAGAGTCAACTTTCAGCTCCACTAAGCAGCTTCGCAGAACTCAAACTCGAATCGTCCAACCGCAATCATCTGGGAGGTCTTCCGGAATTGCGCGGTCCCTCCAGGATCCGTGCATCCCAGCAGGCCTCTCAGAAAAACTGCGAGACGCGGGAGAGCGTCTGCACTGTCCGTATTTCTCGAAATTTTCTCTCGAATGAGCGGCACCGCCTGAAGCGGTGCCCATTCAAAACTGGTCTGCCCTTACTGGAGAACTGCTCCAGATCTTCAAGCGCCTGCTTCTGCATCTTCCAGACAAACTATTGTTCGCTGTTCCGGCGGCATCAGCCACCTTGTGGTGAGCCGGATCGTGCGTGCAACACCCATTTCAGACCGCGGTAAAACTGGCTTCTTCGGCAAACTCGCACAGAAAGGCGGGCATCTATTTCCTGAGACAGCAAGATGAATCCATGACTGATCTCAAATCCGAAAAGGAGAATTATGACCGACGTGATGAACGAGATGGCGAAGAACTTCAGAATGAGCGAGAGGGAACAGAAAATCAGGTACGGAATCGGCTCCGCTGCTGCTGCTGCGGCGATCTTCGCTCCGCTGAGTTACAGGTGGAAGGGCATATTGACGTTCGTTGCGGCAGAGACGATTCTGTCAGCCGTCTATGGAGTTTCCCCAGTTAAGCGCCTTCTGACTTCCTGAACCGGAGGCGGATGGCAGCCCGCTGTTATCCGCCCGGCTCTCAAACAATTGAATTTTGGCGGAGAATTCAAGCACGAGCTTCAAAGAGTTTTGGCCGAATGGTTCGCAGGTTCTGCGCATTCGCTCCCGGTCACCGATACGCGTCGCGCGAATGATCGTGCAATCGCACATCCCACTCCGAATCGATCTTGCTTATGAATTTCTTCAAGATCCACTTGTTAAACGGTGTGGTGATCTCAATTGCGGCGCACGGCCTCATCGGGATTTCCCTTGTATGGGACAAGGTACTGCTTCAACGCAAGGAAATGCAGGATCTGGCTTCGTATGTGTTTTGGCTGGGCGCAATCAGCATCTTCGGCCTCTTGCTGATCCCTTTTGGATTTCACTTGCCATCGTGGAAGGTCGCGGTTCTTGCCATGGTAGCCGGATTCTGCGATTTGCTGGCCACCTGGTTCTATTACGCGGCCCTGAAAGCGGGTGAAGCGTCTGAAGAGGTTGCGGCCATGGGAGGATTCACGCCGGTCGCAACTCTCCTGCTTTCAATTTCTCTGCTTGAAATCCACTTCACCGGACAGTTAACCGGGTTTGCCCTGATGACAGCGGGGGGATTCGTCATGTTCTTTGCGGAAAAGATGCCGTTAGCGCGCATACTGCCGCTGGTGTTGGCGGCCGCGTTCCTCTTTGGCCTGACGGATGTGCTGCAGAAACTGGCGTTCAATCAGGTGAAGTTCGTCAGCGGCTACGTGTTTTTCACCATCGGAACATTTGCCGGCTCGATGATGCTCCTGTTGCGTCCGTCGTGGCGACGGCAGATTTTCAAGGACTCTGAAAAGGCGCCGCCGCGCAGCAAGGCCGGCTACATGCTCAACCGGCTCATTGCCGGTGTCGGTTCTTTCCTGGTAGTGTTTGCCATCAGCCGCACTTCACCGTCGATGGTGGAAGCAACCTCCGGCGTCCGTTACGTGATTATATTTTTGGGCGCCTATGCGATTACCAGGTGGAGACCGTTATGGTTTCGCGAGGATTTTACACGGCGCGCTCTGCTGGTGAAAGTCGTTGGCACTGGATTGGTGGTGGCCGGATTGATCATTGCAAGCCTGCAGGGCAGCGCTATTAGCGCTGGAGGACCGAGCTAGCGCATTGTTCGAGGGTCCTGCCTTTACTGCGAGCACCACCCCGGCGCTCACGCAAAGGACACCGATCCACCGCTTCCATGGAATGTGTTCACGCAGGATAAAACGTGCGCCCAGCGTGTCCACCACAAAGCTCAGTGCAGTGGCCGGAACAGCGGCGCTAAGTTGCGCCACCGAGAGCAGCCCCAGCAGGGAAAAGAAAGCAGTTGCGTAGCAGAGCACGCCAAGGATGACGAGCCGCCGCGTAATGATGTAGCGGAGCGCTCGCACGATTCCCGACGGATCGGAGTACCGAAGCTCCCCGCATCGGGACATTCCAGTGGCGCAGAGAATATCGCCGCTTGAGCTTGCAAAGACAGTGAACAGGATCAACGCCCATTTCAGCATTTGGGGGCCTGCGGAGGATGCGCTTTCGTGGTTACGGGGGTCCTGGCTACCAGGATGACTCCAAAAAAGATGAGAAGCACCCCCAGCCAGCGAGCGAACTGCACATGCTCGCCGAGCACAAACTCGGCAAGAAGCGTGCTGAGTATGTAAGAGGACGCGGTGCAGGGGATCACGTAGCTGAGGTCTGCCCAACTAAACAGCGATAGCTGGGCGAATGCGTAAATGGCGGTGAGCGCCGCCCCGGGGAAAAGAAACGGATTCTCAAGAAGGCTCAGGAGATAGCCGTGGAAGGGCACTTGCGTAAATGCCGGCATTCGCTCCATTCCCATGGCAAGCATCAGGTTTCCCAGGCTATTGGCGAGGACCGCGATGGCGAGAAAAGTGATCGTTTTTGAAATGCGGCGGGCGCGAGAATTGGCGTTCATCTTATTCAAGTTAGAGCGCATGTGGATTGCGCGCAGTTGCCGCTGATCCCCGAAAAATCAGTGGCGGAGCCAGACGGTTCGGCGTTATGCGGCACGGTTTACCCCTTCCCGCATCCAAGAGTTCATCCGGGTTGTGCAGATGTTCTGATGTCTCCGCGCCGGAAAAATTACCTTGATGCGCCGTGAATCGGCCAGAGAGAGATCGAATCGGGCGCAGCAAAGAATTTCTAAGGCGTTTTTCTCATGTCGCATGAGAGCACAGAACCAGGCGGGGGCGTTGTCTACAAACTTCCGGCACGGCTGAGTGACAAGCTCAGGAGCTTGCAATTCGATCAGTTCTTTCAGCGGTACCACGGCACGTCGTTTTCGGTACGCACAGCGGACGGATGGGCCTGGTCCTCCGCGGCGCTGCGGCCGCCGGAATTTGTGGCTACATTTCGCACCAGGGAAGAACTGGACTCGGTGATCGGCGATGCCAGGGAAGCAACCCTGGGCCGAATTTTTCTCGACGGCGACCTGGATATACAGGGCAACATCTTTGCGCTGGTCTCAGTGGCGGAGTACACGCTGCGTCATTCCGACGGGCTGAGCAGCAATCTGATTCAAACAATTGGCCGCATCAGTTTTGATTTTTCAAAGCGCCTCATACCGGGCCGCAAGACGACCGCCGCACCGAATTGGCACCGTTCGCCGTGCCCGCTCGATCTTCCTGCGGAATTCTTCGAGCCCTGGCTGGGTTCGCGCCTGGGACATTTCTGCGCGCATTTCAACAACCCGGAGGAGGACTTCGAATCGGCGCAGCGAAATGCATATACGCGGGTCTGCGGGTGGTTGGCCCTGGATCGAGGAGACCGAATCCTCGATGTGGGATGCGGATGGGGCAGCCTGTTGCTCTATTCGGCGGAACACCATGGAGCCGACGCGCAGGGAATCACTTCGAGCGAAATGCAGGCCGCAACAGCGATGGATCGCATCTGTCGCAGAGGGCTGGAATGGAAATGTGCGGTGTCAACCCGCGACCTCAGGACATCCCCCTATCCGGCCGAGGCTTTCGATAAAATTACCGATCTCGGCATCTTTGAGCAGGTTTCGTTTTTCGATCTGGGTAAGTATCTGACCTGCATGCGGAAGATGCTTGCGCCCGGCGGCCTGCTGCTGCTTCATCGCATGACTCGATCGCGCGGCAGCGGCCCCATCATCCGCTCGATGCATCCTGATTTGCTCTCAGAGCCGCTTTCAAAAGAACTTGAGATCGCGGAACTGGTCAACCTCGAATTGCTCAATGTGGAGACGTTGCAACGAGAATATGAGGAGACGCTGCGCGTTTGGATCGCTCGTCTGCGGCAAAACTGGATAAGTGAAATCGCTCGCCGGTTCAGCCGTGAATATCGCGCATGGCTTCTTTACCTGGTTGAGATCGCAACCAGTCTTCACACGGAAGAGATTCAGATTCACCAGATTCTTCTTCGCCGTCCCCGGCGAGTAAGTGCGGACAACGATCGAGATTCCGTCGCGGCTGTATGGGAAGAAGGTTGACCTTCGTCAGCGCGCCACGTAGATGGTCGCATTTCCGATAGTTTGCCGGTCAAACCACTCCTCAACACCAAAGGCGGTCTCAACACCGCCGAGCAGCAGCCAGCCTCCGCGAAACATGGTGCCGTGGAGCTCCTTCAAAATGTTCCTCTTCGTTTTGGCGTCGAAGTAGATCATGACGTTGCGGCAGAAGACGAGGTCGAATGGCCCAAGGGAACGCATGGTGGCACGCAAGTCAATCGTTTCAAAGGTGACCAGCCTGCGCACCGCTTCGCTGAGCTGCCAATCCACTCCCACTTGCCGGAAGTGCTTCACCAGCATGGCCGCCGGCAATCCCCTGTTGACCTCAATCTGCTGGTACTTGCCTGACCGCGCGCGTTCCAGTACCTGCGATGAGAAATCGGTACCGAGTATTTGGGCGTTCCACTTATCCAGGCCCAGGCCGATGAGCATCATCGCCAGACTGTAGGCTTCCTGTCCAGTCGACGCCGCGGCGGACCAGAATCGAACTTTCTTGGTTTGTTGGCGCTCCTCGATAAGCCGCGGCAGCAGGACTGTGCGTATCGCATCGTATTGCGCTGGGTCGCGGAAGAAGTATGTTTCGTTGGTCGTCATGGCCTCGACAACCTGGTGGCCCACCTCGCCTGCACAATGCGCCTGTAGTAATGCGCACAAGTCGTTAATTGTGCCGAGACCGAGTTGACGGACGATGGGAGCGAGACGGCTCTCGAACAAATACTGCTTGTTCTCTTCGAGCACGATGCCGACCTGGGAATAGATATGCTCCTGAAGGAACTTGTAATTCTCCGGGTGAATCTCCCCGATTAATGGCTGGTTTGGCATGCAATTCACCTCAGGTTTGGTCGGCCCTGCGCAAGACCTCCGGCACGATCTGGTCGAGCGGCAACACTCGGTCGGCGAGCCCTGCATTAACCACGGCGCCGGGCATGCCCCAAACCACGCTCGATCCTTCGTCCTGCGCCAGGATGCTGGCTCCCCGCGCCCTGAGGATCTCAGCCCCGTGCAATCCGTCGTGGCCCATGCCCGTGAGGATGACGGCAATCACGGCGCCGCCATAGGTCTCGCCAATCGAGGAGAAGAGAGCGTCGACGGCGGGGCGGCAGAAATTCTGCGGTGGCGATTGATCAAGGTGCACCTGCACCGCGCCGCCGCTGAGGCCGACCTTCAAATGAAAGTCCCCGGGGGCAATCAAGATTCTTCCGGCGTTGACGCGCGTGCCCTGGGTTGCTTCTTCAACCGGCAGCCGGCACGAGGTGTGAAGGCGCTCGGCGAGCAACCGCGTGAAAAGAGGCGGCATGTGCTGCACAATCAGAACCGGCAGTTGAAAGTCTGCGGGCAGCTGCGGCAAAATCGCGGCCAGTGCTGTTGGACCACCTGTCGACACGCCGATGACGACGACCCTCGGATGCACCCGCGCGCCTCGCCAGGCAGGCATCACTCGCGGCAGAGAGGGCGCTGCCGTATTCTGCGCCGGGGCCATCGTTGCGCCGCGACTCTGCGCCGGCAGGTGGAAGAATTGTTTGAGCTTCGGGATCAGCTCTTCGCGCAGATGTGCCATTGAGCGATCAAGCGACCCTTCGTTCGAGGCCTTGGTCACATAGTCATCGGCCCCCAGTGTCAATGCTTCCAGTGTTACTGCAGCGCCGCGCTCGGTTAGCGTGCTGAACATGATGACGCGCAAATGAGGATAAGCCCGACGAACGCGCCGTAAAGTTTCGAGCCCGCCCATCTCCGGCATCTCGATGTCCAATGTAAGTACATCGGGATTGAGTTGCGGTATGCGCTGCAATGCAATTGAGCCGTTCGCCGCGACGCCTACCACTTCAAGCTCCCGATCCTCTTCCAGGGCATGCATGACCAACTGCCGGATGACGACCGAGTCGTCCACCACCAGCACTCGAATCCGCTCTCCCGGTTGGAGTATTCGCTTGTTCACCGCGGCCATGTTGTGCTCCTCAAAGATGGATTCCTGTTAGCTCGATTTTTCCCACGAGGATGTCTTTGGTGAATGGCTTCATTACGTACTCATTGGCGCCGGCGTCCAACGCTTCCCCGATGTGGTCCAATTCGGTTTGGGCAGTCACCATCAGGACCACCATTGAAGAGAATTCAGGGGCCTGGCGCAACCGCTTAAGCAATTCGAGCCCGTTCATTTCGGGCATATCCCAATCCAGCAGAATCAGCCTGACTGCTGTTGTCTCCGCCTCGATCACCTCCAAAGCTTCTCTTCCGTTTTCTGCCTCCAGAACCTCGAATCCGATTTCCTTCAGGGTCTTCGAAAGGATCGTTCGAATAGTCCTCGAGTCATCCACAACCAGAGCTTTCGCCATCACTTCACCCGCAATCTTTAGTTGAGCGATGAGGTACGACCCGGCAGACTTACGTCAACCGGGCCGCGTATCATTACAGTCGATTCGATCAGAACGTGAATCTCGAAACGACTTTTTGCAGTTGGGCCGCCATGTGGCTCAATTCTTGCGATGCCTTCTGCGTGTCGCTGGCGCCCTGAGTAGTGTTCTTCGCCGCCAGGGCCACACCGCCGATATTCCTGGAGATGTCGCCTACCCCTTTGGCCGCTTCTGCAACGCTGTGGCCGATTTCATTGGTGGTTGCCGTCTGTTCTTCGACGGCCGACGCAATGCTGTTGGAGATGTCGTTAATCTGGTTGATGATCGTACTGATCTCTTCGATCGCCTTGACAGCTCCCTTGGTATCGCCCTGGATCGCTTCGATCTTCTGACCAATCTCTTCAGTGGCCTTGGCGGTCTGCTTGGCCAGTTCCTTCACCTCGTTGGCTACTACCGCGAAACCTTTACCCGCCTCACCGGCGCGCGCGGCTTCAATGGTGGCATTGAGCGCCAGCAGGTTGGTTTGTTGCGCAATCGAAGTAATCACCTTGATCACGTTGCCAATCTCCTGACTGGACTCGCCGAGCTTCTTGACGGTCTCGTTGGTGGAGTGCGCCACGCTGACGGCATTCTTGGCGACCCGCGCCGACTCGTTGGCATTCTTCGAAATCTCGCGGATGGAAGATTGCATCTGTTCTGAGGCTGACGCAACCGACGCAACATTGGCCGAGACTTGTTCGCTGGCCGCAGATACCACGTTGGCCTGCGTCGCAGTCTCTTCTGCGTTGCCCGCCATCTGTTGACTAACTGCCGTCAGCTCTTCCGATGACGAGGCCAAAGTCGTCGCGTTTTGCGCGGTAACTTTCAAGGGTTCGACGACCATCTCGAGAGTCTTGTTGATGCCTTCGACAATCTTACGGTAGTCGCCCGTGTGCTTCGCAGCATCCGCACGCGTGCCGAGCTTGCCTTCACCCGCCGCCTTGACCAGCAGGTCGGTGTCGGCGATCAGGCCATTGATATTGGTCTTGAGCAGGAGCAGCCACTCGTGAATCTGGTCTTGATCGGAGGCCTTCACCATGGTGGCCGACATATCGCCGTTAGCAACCTTGGTGACGTAGGCTATTAGTTCGGTCAACCAGCCATGGACGCCATTGATCGAGTCCTTCATCTTGGCGTGGTCGCCCTTGCAGGCGATCTCAACCTTTTCGCGCAGGTTACCCCCGCGGATCAGCGAGAGCACGCGATTGCCTTCGCCGATGGGCAGCAGGATGGCGTCTAGCATTTCATTCACGCCCTTGACGATGCCGGCGTATGCGCCCTGGAACTGATCGGGCTTGCCGCGCTCAGAGAGCAACCCTTCACGCGATGCCTCAGTGAGCCGTCCCAACTCCTTCTGCAAGCCTTGCAACACTGCAGCCACGTTATTGACCGCCAGCTTCATCTTTTCGTGGTCGCCCTTGTAGGTTTCCGCGATCAGCTCGTCGATCTTTCCGTTGGAGATCTGGGTGAGAACGCGATTTCCTTCGCCGATGGGCAGGAGGATGGCGTCGAGCATTTCATTCACGCCTTCGAGAATGCGGCGGTAATCGCCATGATGGCGAGCAGCATCGGCGCGCGTTGCCAGTTTGCCATCCTGTGAAGCCTTGATCAGCAGGTCGGTTTCGCTTACCAGCGCCTTGATGTTGTCGATGCAGGCGTTGAGATTGTTCTTGATTTCGTTGAAGTCGCCGTTATAGTTATCGGTGATCCTGGGCGGAATGTCGCCTTTGGAGATCCGGTCGACATACTCGGCCGAGACATTCAATGGCCCGATCACGGCGTCCAGGGTGGCGTTTACGCCTTCGACGATCTTGCGGTAGTCGCCATGGTGCTTGCCGGCTTCGGCGCGCACGCCCAGCCTGCCTTCCACAGCAGCCTGTGACAATAGGGCAGTGTCGGTGGTTAGCGCAGTCACGGCGTCAAGGCAGGCATTGAGATTATTTTTGATTTCGTTGAAGTCGCCGTTGTAGTTGTCGGTGATCCTCGGCGGTATGTCTCCCTTGGAGATGCGGTCAACATACTCGGCCGAGACGTTCAATGGCCCGATCACCGCGTCCAAAGTGGCGTTCACGCCTTCGACGATTTTGCGGTATTCGCCGAGGTGTTTGCTGGCGTCGGCGCGGGTGGAAAGCTTGCCTTCTATGGCGGCCTTCGTCAGCATGACAGCGTCTTTCACCAGCGCATCAATGGATACCATTGCCTGGATAGCGGCCGGGACGAGGTTATCGTTTTCCGAGCGTTTGCCCACCTTCTGCAGAATGTCCAGTTCTTCTCTGTAGTCGGCTCGCGCCAGGCAGTCGAGAACCTGGACCGTGTGTATGACGTGTTCCTCAACGGTGTTGGTCGCCTTTGCGACCTCCGCAAAGATTCCCTGGTACGAGCCTTGAACCTTGATAGAGCAATCATTCACTGCCAGCCGCTGCAAAACTGCGCTCGCTTCGTGGAGTCCGCCGAACCCATCAATGCAGGCATTCAGACTGCCCTTGAGCATGTTAAAGTCGCCGTTGCAGTCAACCGTGATTTTCGATGGGACTACGCCTCTTGAGAATTGGTCAATGTAATCGGCCGCCAGGTGGAGCGGCGTGACGAGAGTGTCGAGGATGCTGTTTATTCCTTCGAGCACATTGCGATCATTGCCCTTGAAGTCCTCCAAGCGTGCACGCTCAGTGAGCCGCCCATCTCTCGAGGCTTGCGCCAGACGCAGAATTTCAACCTGAAGCCTGTCGTTCGCTTTGGTAGCTGAATCATGAATCTCCGGTGCATCCAATACGGCGGCGCCGGCGGACGATTTGCGCTCGGGGCTGCTACCCCGGTTAGAGCTTTCTTGTCTTGCCATTGTCTTTCTCCTTGTTCTCCCGTTTCCGTTGCTACGCCGCCAACGGCGTTTGAAATTCTTCACTCGCACTTGGCCACGAACAGCCGATTGTGCCGCCCGTACACCCCTCACACTGCCAACGCGCCGCTCTCCACTTTGCGAAACAACTGTCCGTCGGGAATCACTCGCTCAAACAAATGCGCGACTTCTCCAGGCATCTCTTGCGTCTGCTCGGTAGCGAAAAGTCCGCCGGGCCCGAGCGCCCTGTGAAACATCCGCAGCACTTCGATTCGCTGCTTCGGCTGAAAGTGAAGCAGCACGTTCTTGCAGATCACCAGCGAATAGCCGTGTCCGATTTCTTTGAACGACAAGAGATCGTGCCATTGATACGTCACCCGACTGCGCACTTTCTCGATTACGCGATAAGACCCGTTCTGGCCATCGGCTTCGAAATACTTGTCGAGGATGCCTGCGGGCAACCGCGACAATTCGTCACACGGGTACAGCCCTGCCTCAATTACCTGTGCGAACTGGCCTGCGTCCTCCACATCTGTGGCATCGATGCGGAGATTGTTGAAGGCAAAATGTCCCATCCTTTCGGCAAACAGGATCGCCATCGTATAGGGCTCCTGTCCCTGCGCCACACCAGCGTCCCAGATGCGTGGATGATTGCGCCCTGCCAACGCAGGAAGGCTGTGTTCCACGACGCGCTCCAGAATGTGCTGATCTCGGAAGAAAAACGTGAATGCCAACCTCATGCTCCTTTGCGACGCGGTGTGATGACTGCTTTCTGCATGCATTTGCTGAAGCAGTTCGTTGGGATCTACGCTGCCCGTCCGACGGCAAGGTCCACTGTTCGCTCCGTATCGAGAACGAGAAGCAGCCGGTCCTTCAGCTTGTAAACTCCGCGGATGATTTCGCGCGCGGCTGGATCAAGGTTCTCCGGCGGCCGTTCGTAAGTGGCCGCATCCATGTCCAAAACGTCTCCGATCTCATCGACCAGCAGGCTCACGGCACCGTCGTCAGTGCGGACCACCATGTTGGTCGGCATCTGGTTTCCGGCGCGCGGTGGCAGCCCGAGCCGTCGGCGCAAATCGATGGCGGTCACGATCTGTCCGCGCAAGTTGATCAGGCCCTCGATCACATCGGGCGCTTTTGGCACGTGCGTCATTTGCTGAAAGCGCAATACCTCCTGCACGCGCAGTACATCGACCCCAAAAAATAAGTCGGCCACGTAAAACGTTGAGAACTGTCCGCTGCTTTGCGTCTGTTCGGATTTTGTCATTGCGGTGTCGGTCATCGCTTATCTCCCCTCTTCCACGCCAACCGCAGCCAACTCGGCAGTGGCCGGCGTCGAAGCCAGCCGCGCCACTGACTCAAGCATTCCCACGCGGTCGAACTTCGCCTGACACTCCTGGAAACCCGCCTTCTTCGTTGCGGGGGCCTGTAATTGAACGTTCGATTCAGCCAGGGCGAGCAGCGGAATTAGTTCCCACTCGGCATGCGCCCCGATGGCGGCCAGAAGAGCGGCACTGCCGTTGTGCGGCAGATCTAGCGCCACCATCACGACGTCTGCCGGTTGATGTTCCAAGGCGCGGATCGCCTCGTCTTCGTTCGCTGCTTCCACCACCCGGTAGCCTGCCATGTCGAGGCTGCTGCGAATCAGGCCTCGCGAGAACGCGGAGGCTTCCACCACCAGGATCCTCTTGCCGGTTGTGGGGCCGCCCGCGCCTTGGAACCACGCCTCTGTGGCTGCGTTGATCACCTGGTTCAGATCGAGAAAATCCGTGACGCGTTTACCCACTACGCCCGACCCGAGCAAGCCTTTGCGGCCCGACTTCTGACGGATCGTGACAGCGTCTTCAGCGACGTCAAGAATCTGATCGACCACCACGCCAACACTTCGATCGCCGTCATTGAACACAATCACCTGCAGCGGATCAGCCGCGACTTCCGGATCAGGAGCGCCGGGCTCAAGCACCGTGCGAAGGGGCACGAGCGGAAGAATGCGGTTCCGGTATTGCACGACCTGGCATCCGCCGGCGTGCTCGATTACGCTGCATGGAAACTCTTCCAGGCGTGCAACCAGCGAGAGCGGAACGGCCAGACGATCAAAGGAACCAGCCCGGAACAGGAGCAGCCGCTGTTGTTCCATCGCCGTTTGCGTTTTCTGCTCAGCCGCCGCACGGGCCTGCTCGCGCGATTCGGTGAGAACGCCGGCGCTCTGGCCAATGCCAAGCACATCGAGAATCAGCGCCACTCTGCCGTCGCCCATGATGGTGGCTCCGGCGTAGACGGCGATCCCCTTGAGCTGCTTGCCCAGTGGCTTCACGACAATCTCTTGCGTGTCATTGATGCCGTCGACGATTAGGCCGAATTGCCGGTCTTCCGCCTGTAGCACGACCATGCTGACTGCCTCAGCCCGTTCGGTCGATTTGAGCCCCAGCACCTCATTCAAATAGGCGACAGGCAACAGGCTCCCGCGTCGGCGGTAGACGGGGGTTCCATGCACGTGCTCAATGCGCTTTTCAGAGGAGTCGCCTTCGAGCCGAACCAACTCGAGCAGGCTGACTTGTGGAATCACAAATCTTTCTCCGCCGCTCGTAATCACGAGGCCGGGAATAATCGCGAGAGTGAGCGGAATTTTCAGCTTGACGGTGGTGCCTTCGCCGGGCCGGCTGAATATATCAACCACGCCGCCTATCTTCTCGATGTTGGACTTCACCACGTCCATTCCGACTCCGCGGCCTGAGACGTTGGTTATAACTTGCGCCGTCGAAAATCCGGGCTGGAAGATCAGGTTCAGCACCTCCCGATCGCTCAGCTTCTCCGCCTGTTCTGTGCGCAGCAGCCCTTTCTCAGTTGCCTTCTGTTTTACCCGCGCAACATCAATGCCCGCGCCGTCGTCACTGATCTCAATGTTGACCTGGCCGCCTTCGTGATAGGCGCGCAGGGAGAGCCGGCCTTGCGCGGGCTTGCCGGCCTGTACGCGAATCTCCGGCGCTTCGATGCCGTGGTCACACGAGTTCCGCACCAGGTGTACGAGTGGATCTTTGATGGCCTCAATGATGGTGCGGTCGAGTTCCGTGTCGGCGCCATCCATCTCCAGGCGAATTTGCTTGCCGAGAGACACGGCCATGTCGCGCAGAACCCGCGGCAGCGTGTTCCAGACCATGCCGATGGGTTGCATGCGCGTCTTCATCACGCCCTCCTGCAACTCGCTGGTGATCAGGTTCAGGCGCTGCGAAGTGGCGTTCAGGGCCGCGTCTTCCCGCTCGGTGTTGAATTGGAGAATCTGATTGCGGGTCAGCACCAGCTCGCCCACCAGGTCCATCAGCTTGTCCAGCAACCCCACACCGACGCGAATATTGGCATCCGCCACGGCCGACGATTTCACGCCATTCTCTTCGGGTTTTGGCTTCTCAGGCGTCTCGCTGGCGTCTTTCGCACACTCACCTTCCGGTGAAGAAGGGACCGCTTGATCAGGACGGCATTGGATCTGGACCTCATCCGGCGATTTTGCCGCGAGGCGCAGCCGCTCTGTAATCTCATCGAAACTGTCAGGTCCTTCTCCGCCACTTGCCTCGATCGATGCCAGTACCTTGCGGGTAGCATCGACAGTCTCAAGGATGAGTGAGATCAGCGATGGCGTGAGTTCGCGCTTGCCGTCGCGCAACTGGCTCAGAAGGCTTTCGGCTTCATGGGTGATCCGCTCCAGCGTTGAGAATGCGAAGAAGCCGCAAGTTCCCTTGATGGTGTGGATGGTGCGAAAGATGCTAGCCAGCAGCGCAGTGTCTTTCGGCCGCTTCTCCAGTTCAACAAGTTCCTGATCCAGGCGCGAGAGATTCTCATGACTCTCCACCAGGAACTCACGAATCACATCCTGATCTTGCATGCGAGTGTTCTCCACGGAGCCAGCGCGGCTTTGCGTCTGACTCAGAGCGCTGCGCGAACCGTTTGCCGCGACAGGTTGTAGACGCGGGTGAAAGGCATAGCAGTGCTCACACTGATTTCCTTATCGGCGGACGATGGGAAACCGTGATGATTGGAGGATCCTGGGGTGTCGTTACGGGAATTGGGAGTAAAAGGGCGTAACGGATTGGGAATTCAGCGCCGCGGAGAGGCACAGCCACGCGGCCCGCGGAAGACTGCCCCTCAGTCTGCTACGGAGGCCTCATCGACCTCCGACAATCTCGACAACAGAATCGGAAGTCCACGCCTTCGGCCCGCTTTGTGTCAGCTTCCTGGTCGCATCATTCCAATGCAGGTGCGTGATTTGGAAGTCGCCCTGTTCATACGCATAGGTCGTGCCATTGTCGTTGTAGAGAGCAAAGTCGCCATTTGCACCCGGATAGACCTTTACGTGGACGATGGTTTGCTTGTCGTGCGTGCTCTCGATCCTGCTCCCCACCGGCACAATCGCGCCTGCCTTCATAAACAGGGGAATCGTGTCGATGGGTGCACTTACCTGGATGGTCTGTCCGCCTTCGGATAGCTTGTCCGTCCAGTAGTTGTACCAGGCCGTTCCCGCCGGCAAATAAACGCTCTTGACGGTCTGCCCTTGCGATGTAACCGGCGCTACCAGAAAGGCCGGCCCAAACATATACTCATCGCCTATTCCAGCGACATTGGGGTCGTCTGGAAAATCCATGAATAGTGCGCGCATGAAAGGCGCACCGGTCTTATGTGTGTAGTAAGCGAGCGAGTAGATATACGGCATCAGTTCATAGCGGAGACGAAGATATTTTTCGAGAATGGGCTCAGCTTGCTTGCCGTAAGACCACGCTTCGTTATAACGCCGTGTGCCATGTGTTCTCATGTTGGGTTGAAACGCCCCATACTCGTACCACCGCACATACAGCTCCGGATAGTCGTCGTAGCCACCGACGTTATCGCGTGCGTCAGAGGGATCGATCAAAGGCGAATTTTCAGGTTTGTGAACCTTGGGCAGACCCTGCCATCCGCCGATATCGTTGCCCCAGTACGCAATGCCCGAAGCGGTCACGTCGAGGCCCGTGGGAATCTGACGTTTCAGCACATCCCATGTGGGAAAAATATCGGAAGACCAGAAGATCGTTCCGTTATGCTGCGCGCCGAGATACGCGTCGCGCGCAAGAATTAACGCGCGATGGTCTGTCATATCCTTTCGCATGCCGTTGTAAAACGCGGCGGTATGAAAGAAGGGATATACATTGAAGTACTGCGTGCCCGGTCCGATTTTGAAGTAGCTCCCATTCGGCGGCAGATCCGGCTCGGTCTCATCAGCCCAGAGAGAATCGAAGCCTTTGCCGGCGATGTTTTCGTCGATCACCCTCCAATACCACTTGGCTGCATCGGGGTTGGTTGTGTCGATGTCGGAGCCTTGCGTGTCATAAGGAAGCCCGTTCTCCGGCGTCTCATCGGCGTGATGCAGGAACCACCCATTCTTCAAAATGAAGTCGTAGTAGCGCGTACTCGGCTTGAAACGCGGCCATACGCTGATCATCGTCTCGATGTTCATGGCGTGAAGCTCGCGATTCATCTCCGCCGGGTCAGGCCAATCGTCTTTGATGAAGTCCATTTGGCCCATTGAAGTGTAATAAAACCAATCCAGTACCAGCATGTCGATGGGCAGGTGGCGCTCGCGATATCCCTTGGCCACCGCCAGCATCTCCGCTTGCGTGGTATACCGCTGCTTGCACTGGATCAGCCCATACGCTCCTTTCGGAAGCATGGGCGTATCTCCTGTTAGCAGCCGATAGCCACCGTAGATTTGATCAGTCGTCGCGCCGGCCACTACGAAGAACGAGACCCTTTGTCCTACCTGCGAGATCCACTTGGTCTGCTCGTTGAATCCGGGCATGATCGTGGTCTTCGAGGGGTTGTCCCAGAGCAAGCCGTATCCCCTATTTGTCACGAGAAAAGGAACGCAGAAAGCGGGGCCGCCCGCCGACTGATAATCTGCCCAGCACTCGATCTTGTGCTGCCGATGATCGAGAAATCCCTCCTGATTTTGTCCGAGTCCGTAATAGTGTTCGTCATCAGGCGATGCAAACGTAGCGCCCACCCGGTAAAACCCCGGATCCTGTGGCCTACGGTCATACTTCAGGTCGCTGTCGCCGTCCTTATCGTTCAGGATCGCCATTTCCCAGCCCAGCATCTTGAGCAGGGGCTTTCCGTCCGCGCCGGTGAACGAGATGAGCGGTTCGCCGCTGGGGCCTCCGAAATTCTTCCTTGGGCCTTTGAAGAAGGAGCCGTCAGGCCGCCGGCGCGGAGGTGGCGGCACTGCGACGAAGATGGTCATGCGCGGCGATTTAAAGGTGTCTCCTGCTGCTCCTGTCTCGTGGGTCCACCCCTCTGCGTTCGGCTTTGCCACAATGCCGTATCCTGGTCCGGCTCTCGCGTCATCCGGCAGCGTACTCATGGTGACGCGAATGATGTTCGGCGCATAGGGTTCGAGAACAACTGTGGCTCCTTCGCGATCGAGAATCAAGTCACCGCTTTGTGCATAAGCAGTTGCGCAGCAAAACATAATGCACAGGGGCCATAACAAGCGGCTGCAATGACTCGAACTCGACTTCATCATCCGGATCTCCTCTTTACCGCAACGACGGGATGTTTCGTGCGCTAACGCTTGACAACCTCAACCAGTTCGCTGTCGGGCACACTCCACACCGCAAGCCCTTCGTGAGTGAATTCGCGCGCCGCTTCATCCCGGTGCAGTTGCAGAGCCCATTTCCCAATTCCTTCTGTTGCGCGCTCCAGTTGAAACCGCTCTACGCCAGCTCACGGGCAAGAAGGTGACACGGGAGCGAACTGCAGCCGCTCGCTCCGAAAATAAGAAAGGGAGAACGGATGGAGACGCCTGTCAACTCGACAGGTGCATCCATCCCTTCTCCCGAAGCACTACAGGGTCAGAAGCTGGCGCGCAGGTGAATCTGCAGATAACGCGCGGGTAATTGATTCGTCATGTGACCAAATGTACCGGCAGACAGATCCGAGGACATTCCCGTAAGGTTGGCGCGATTGAAGAGATTGAAGACTTCTCCTCGCGCCTCAATCGTCATCTTTTCCCCAAAGAAGAACGGAGCCTTGAACAGCCTCTCAAAGGTGAAGTCCATACGGTTGTAGCCGAGCTGATCATATGTGTTTCGGCCGAGGTTTCCTTCCGCGCCCAGGGTCGGCGTGGGGAACTGAGATGCTGTGAACAGTCCGTTCAGGAACTCTTTTTTGCTTCTTCCGCTCAGATGAGGTCCAAAAGACGGAACGTTGGGCAAATCGTAGTCGGACCCGTCAGCATTGTAGTCGCCGCCAGTATTGCCTGTGACATTTCCGCTTGAGTCATACACCGGGTTAAATGCAGCGCTTGTATAGACAGTGAACGGCAGGCCGCTCTGCAAGATCCATACACCGCTGAACTGCCATCCGCCCAGAGCATCTCTCTCGATCGCGTTGGGGTAGTTGCTCGGCACCAGCCATGTGCCGCTGGCTGAGAACTGCTGTCGTATATCAAAATCGGCTCGCCCGCGCTGCGGCCTGTAGTCGAAGTTTTGGATAATCGGGCCGCTTGCGTTACCTCCGTTCGCGTTGGATGTGATCGCTCCACTATCGAGGGAACCCGAACCGCTGATGATATCGAGTGTCTTTCCGAAGGTATAGATACCCTGCAGCGTGAATCCGTGCGACATGCGGTGCAGAACTGTCGCCGAACCATAGTTGCCGATGGAATTGGAATCGGAGGTTGCGTATTGAATGGCGCCGAAGTTGGGATTGAGGCGAAGCAGCGACCCTTTATTCACGATCAGGTCGTCGGCGAACCGGTTGACGTCCTGACTGTACACCGGCAGATGATGCGCTGCCGAAGCCGAGTAGTTCAGCTCAAACAGCAGATCCTGCCGCATTTGGTGCTGAACGCTCAGCGTCCAATCGATCACCTGCGTCATCTTGTAATTGGTAGAAGATCCACCGAGACTCGCTCGTTGAAGGACGCCGTTCGCGACCACGCCTCCACTTGAATTCAGTGTCACGTTGCTCGTGTCCGCCACGGGGCACGAGATTGTGAAGCCCGTGGGTGGACTGCAAAGCTGCAGCACAGGGGTCGTCCCTTGTTGCACGCTGACTGACGGCGTGTAGTAGTTGGGCAGGTTACCTGCCGTGATGTCCGTAATGTGTAGGTAAGGCGGCTGATCCGAGAACATCCCGACGCCGCCGCGTAACGATGTTTTGCCCTTACCGAAAACATCCCACGCGAATCCCAGACGAGGAGTCAGGCCCCAGACATTGTGGTTAACCACGTTATTATTGGGCGCGAAGGCGACCACCCCGCTCCCCACCTGCGCAAACGGAGTCGATCCCGATCCGAAATAGAAGTTCGAGAATTGCGGACTCAAAATGGAAAACAGATTCGCCATTGAGTCGTATCGCAGGCCCAGGTTCAACGTGAACGTCGGCTTCAGCTTCCAGTCGTCCTGAACATAGATACCTGTGTACAGTTCGCGGTAGCGCCGGTCATAGGGCGCTTCCTGGTGTGTCACCAGGCTGACTGGAGTTCCGGTTTCCGAAAATGCCTCACCCTGAATAAAATCCAGCAAACTGTTGAAGTTGTAGGTCGGGCGGTCGAATGCACCACCCTGCGTATCGTTCTCGCGGATGTTGAACTGGTCAAACCCGAATTTCAAGGTGTGTGACTTCACAGTTGCCGTCAACACATCGCGCCAGCCCACCGTGGTTTGGGTAAAGTTGCCGGGACCCCAGTTCGAAAACCCCAGCAGCCCGGTTACGTTGATGTAAGGGATCTGAAAGGCGGGAGCTCCTCCATTCTGTCCGTATGGGCGAATCATGTTGCCGCCGGCTTCATTCAGAAAGCGTGAGGAGAAGGTATGGGTCCAATCGAGGTTCACAAAATCGGAACTGCCTTCATCCGTGTTGCTGAGTGCAGGCCGCGCCTGTGGAACTCCCGTCGTGTCATAGGTTCGAATCGCATCCACATAGATGCGATCGTTTTTGCCGACATAGTCATCAATTCTGAAACTCCATTGGTATCCATTCTTTGGCGCGGATAAAGTGAAGTTCACATTGCCAAGTGCAGGCAGATTGGGCGGGATGCCTGGCGGCAACGGGAAATAACTTCCTGAAACCTGGCTCACGGTCTCCGCTCCTGGGCTGCTCGCGGTGGCATAGGTTGCCGGTGGAGCGAGGGTCAGAATCTGTTCTGCGACAGAATTGGGAAAGTTGGTCTTGACGAAGTTGTATAGATCCATCGTCTCGACCGTGGACGTGCTAGCGGAGGTCACGCTGGACCGAAGCACGTCGATCGCACCAAACCAGAACAGCTTATTCTTGAAAATTGGACCACCCATCACGTAGCTGAACTCGTTGCGCTGCGAAGGGGGAAGCGATGTCTCAAATTCGGTGAGCGCCGAAAGATCATTGTTGGTAAACCAGTAATCGAAGGCGCCGTGAAACTGATTGGTTCCTGATTTAGTAAAGACGTCGACGGTTGCGCCGCCGTTCCTTCCCTTTTGGGCGTCAAAAGCGTTTGTCCGGACCTCCTCTGATTGCACGATTTCCGGGTTGGGGGAGATGGACGTTCCGCCGCCGCGCGACGGGGTGTTGGTGTACGCTCCATCGATCTGGTACCCGTTCTGCTCCTGGCGGAGACCCGCGGCGTTGATGTTGACGGCGTACTCGTTGGTGTAGTTGTCGTTACCCGAGGTTTCTACCGCAGCACCGGTAATTCCGGGCGTCAATGCCGACAAGCCGTAGATGTTCTGGCCGGGCAGTGGCGTCTGTGTCAGAGTGGTATTCGAAATCACGGCACCCGTTGAAGCCGTTGAAAGATCGACAGTTGTTTCGGCGGCCGACACCGTGACATTGGTAGAGACCGATCCCAGCTCGAGCACCGGTGCAAGAGTGCGTATTTGCCCGGGGTCCAGCCCGAGGTCCGCTTGTTTCCATGTCTTGAAATTGGACATCGAAATTTGCACGTCGTAGGTAGACGCGCCGATGCTATCCACGCGGAAATAGCCGGCCTGATTCGTCGTAGTGGCTCTAGTGACACCCAGTCGCGTATCCGTCACGGTTACCGTGGCTCCGGGAACCACAGCCCCGGTCGAATCGTGGACCGTTCCTTCAACCCCGCTTAGAAACTGGGCAGCCGCCGTTCCTCCTCCCAAACTCAATAGGAGGAAAGCAACAGCGAAGATCCTAGTCGCTGAGCTTGCACTGGCCATGTGGTCTCCTTCTGTAAAAACCAGCATGCTCGCCGTTGCGGCAGGTGAGTGCGCCCTACTCTTCACACCTGACTTGGGGCGTCCGGTGGCGAAAAATCTTTCCAATTCAATAGTTTGCTGTCGGTTTCTGCCTATTGGCGAATTCCAGACAGGCACACTGCATGTTGGCTGCGATGACTTCTCTTTTCAAGTAGGACACTGTGTATTACTGTGTGGAGGGCCAGATTGAAGGGGGCCCGTTCAGCAGCCTGCCAAACCGATGCGTCAAAAAATAACATCCGACGTTGACTTCAGCGCTGAGATCTGCATCTAACCAACGGCTCATCTCGTAAAGAGACAGGCAGTTTGAGGCCAATGTTGTTTTCCTTTTGTGCATTGGAGGGCGTTGGGTGCTATGGGTTCGACGCCAGAACAGATTGGGCGCGGCCACGCCGATGGTGATTCCTGGGCGCTCGATGATCATGAAAAAACTTCGATCCTGCGGGAGCTGGAATCAATCCTGGGCAGTCCTTTTTACCAGACCAGCAAGCGAAGCCAGCAATTCCTCTCCTACGTGGTTCGCCACCAACTCGAGGGCAACCACGATCGTTTGAAAGAGCGCACCATCGGTGTGGATCTCTTTCATCGTCCAGTTGGTTACGCGACTGGAGACGATCCGGTCGTACGAGTGCAAGCTGGCGAGGTGCGTCGACGACTCGAGCAGTATTACCACACCAATCCCAATCACTCGCCGGTTCGCATCGAGTTACGTCCCGGCTCCTATGCTCCCCAATTCAGGTGGGCGCAGCCCGACCTGCAACAAAGAGATACAGCCCCGGCCGAACTGCACGAGAAGGACGCACTCCAAGGTGCCATACACAGGCAGGAACAGCCTCGGCCCGTACGGCAGGTGGTGGAGGAAATAAGGCGCAAGCCCGAGAATCGAAAGTCTGTTGGGTGGCGTTGGATGCTGGCAAGCCTGGCTATTGTGGCGGGTTTGGTTCTGGTCGTTGCGTCGATCCTCCGCGCGAAAGCGCCTGCGACCGTGCTTGAGCAATTCTGGTCGCCGACGCTCTCCTCCTCAGAACCAGTCCTGATCTGCATGGCCAAACCGTCGGTTTATCTGCCGTCACTAAGGCTCTACCAAAGGCACTCCAAGACACCGGAAAAGTTTCTGAGTCAGTTCGAGCGGCTCACTTCGAGGCCCAATCTGCAGCCCAACGATCGCCTTGAGTGGGGAGACATGGTCGAATACCCCGATTATGGGCTCGCAGCGGGAGATGTCTACGCAGCCGTCAGATTATCCGCGCTGCTTGGCAAGATCGGGAAAATGAACCAGGTAAGAATAGGAGGCAACTACTCCTTTGAAGACCTGCGCAACTTTCCTGCGGTTGTGATTGGGGCCTTCAACAACCGATGGACGATGCAAATGACATCGAACCTTCACTTCGGATTTGCGGAAGAGGGCGGGGAATCCATTATTCGCGAAGATGGTTCCGCAGGAAGGCGCTGGCACTCGAAGACCGACTCGAATGGCAAGGCTATTGAGGACTTCGCTGTTGTAACCAGGCTTTTGAATTCCAAGACCGGACAGTTCGTTGTCGTGGTAGCCGGAATCAAGTCGTATGGAACGCAGGCAGCCGGGGAATTCGTTTCGAATTCCGAGGGATTGGAAAAGGCGCTCAGGACATCTCCCAAAGACTGGAATCGCAAGAACCTGCAGATCGTCATTCACACCGCGGTGACCGATTCAGTTCCCGGACCTCCTGAAGTCGTCGCAACGTACGTTTGGTGATGCAGACTGAATTGTGCCTGAGTGTGAAGCGTGCCTCTATTTGAAGTAACGAACTAAGGCAAAGTTGATAGGAAAGGTTATGCGAACGATAGCGCTTGAAGAACATTTTGCGAGCCCAGGCTTTCTGGATGGACCAGGTCGTGAACTCAAATCACGCGCTTTGAAATTCGGAGATGCTGCAGCGAGGCTGTTTGCACAACTGTGCGATGTCGGCGAGAAAAGAATTGGGGAGATGGATGCTGCGAACATTGATGTGCAGGTGCTTTCGCTCACGTCCCCTGGGACGGAACAACTCGAGCGCGAGGATGCGATGGCGCTTGCCCGTGAAGCAAATGATTTCCTCGCTGAGGCAGTCAAAAAGACCCCGGAACGCTTTGCGGGATTTGCCGCGCTGCCAACCGCGACTCCGGACAGGGCCGCCAAAGAATTGGAACGGATGGTCCGCGACCATGGTTTCAAAGGGGCGATGATCAACGGTCATCACCGTGGACGCTATCTCGATGACAAATTTTTCTGGCCAATCTTCGAAAGTGCTGAAGCGTTGAGTGTTCCGATCTACCTCCACCCCACATACCCTCCGAAGCCGGTGATTGAAGCATCATACGGTGGTTTCACGCCGATGATAACGGATCTGCTCGCTGGTGCCGGCTGGGGGTGGCACATTGAGACCGCCATCCATTTGATTCGCGTCATTCTCGGAGGAGTATTTGATAAATTCCCCAAACTCCAGGTTGTGATCGGCCACATGGGCGAGACATTGCCCTTCATGTTGCAGAGACTTGATGTCATACCGATGGCAATGACCAAATTGAGCCGCCCGATCAGCGCATATCTGCGGACGAATGTGCACTACACGTTCTCGGGATTCAACTTTACGCCGACATTCCTCGACCTGATGCTGCAAGTGGGCGTCGACCGGATTATGTTCTCCGCGGACTACCCTTATGCTTCTTTGGCTGATGCCCGCGCGTTCTTAGACAAACTGCCGACAAGCACCGCAGATAAAGAGCGAATCGCACATGGAAACGCGGAACATCTTTTGGGATTCTGAGGATCTGGGCAAAGACATACCGCATTACAGGAATTGACTGGCACAATGCACACTGGACGGCGCGGATTTCTTCATTATTCCTTAGCGGCTCTTGCCGGAGCACTCTCTTGCAGATGCCGCGCCCAGCAGGCCGGTGGCATGGGGGGAAGAACCGCCTCCGCTCAAAAAATGCCCGCACAATCGGGCCGCCCTTTCGATGCTTATTTCACCGACGTCGCGGCCTCTGCCGGGCTCACTGCACCCGTGATCTATGGGGGCATCGATCACAAGGAATACATTATCGAGGCAAATGGATGCGGTTGCGCATTTTTCGATTACGACAACGACGGATGGATCGATATCTTCCTCCTCAGCGGATCCCAGTTAGCCGGCGCTCCACCCGGCACGACAAACCGACTTTACAAGAACAATCGCGACGGCACCTTTACCGATGTGACTTCGCAGTCAGGCCTTGAAGCGGTGGGTTGGGCAAATGGAGTATGCATTGGCGACTATAACAACGACGGCAATGAGGACTTGTTCTGCACTTACTTCGGGCAGAATCGTCTCTACCGCAATCTTGGAAACGGAACTTTCAAGGATGTGACAAAGGAAGCAGGCCTGTTGGATTCCGAAGCCCGATGGGGTGCAGGGTGTTCATTCCTCGACTACAACCTCGACGGCCACCTGGACTTGTTCGTCTCCAATTATTTGAAGTTCGACTTTGACCACGTTCCCAAACCAGGCGCAAATGTGAATTGCAATTGGAAAGGCATCCCGGTAAACTGCGGCCCTAAGGGCCTTCCGTTTGGCAGGCACTCCCTTTACAGAAACAACGGCGACGGAACATATACCGACGTCAGCGTCGCTTCGGGTGTAGGAACGCCCCGGCCCAGCTATGGAATGACCGTCGTCTGCGCCGATTTCAACGAGGATGGCTGGCCCGACATCTATGTCGCCTGCGATTCGACCCCAAGCCTTCTCTTCATCAACAAGCACGACGGAACCTTCTCAGAGGAAGGAATCGAGCGCGGCGTAGCGTTGAGTAATGATGGGCAAGAGGAAGCGGGAATGGGCGTGGGCATCGGCGACTACGATCTGGACGGGCATCTGGATCTCTTCAAGACCCACTTTATCGATGACACTGACGTGCTCTATCACAATGATGGCTCGGGCACGTTTGACGACTGGACTCTCAAGACGAGAATCGGCGTTGAAACTCGCTTCGCAAGTTGGGGAGCAGGTATCTTCGATCTCGATAATGACGGTTGGCCCGATATCTTCTTTGTAACTGGAAGCGTATACCCGGAGGTGGAGAAGTTACTGCCGCAGAATCCCAATAACTCGCCCCGCATTCTTTTCAGAAACTTGTGCAATGGCACGTTTGAAGAAATCAAGAATGGCGGGCCCGGGTTGGTAACGCCTCATTGCAGCCGTGGCTGCGCGTTCGGCGATTTCGACAACGATGGAGACCTGGACATTCTCGTCTTGAACATGAATGAGCCCCCCTCTTTGCTGAGAAACGACCTGAAAGGAACGCACCACTGGCTGAAAGTGAAACTAGTCGGCACAAAGTCGAACCGCAGCGCTATCGGCGCTCGCGTACTGGCTCGATACGGCGGCCGCACCCAGGCGCAGGAAGTGCTGAGCCAGTCCAGTTTTTATTCGTGCAATGATTCCCGCATTCACTTCGGACTCGGAGAGGCGACTAGGGCGGAATTGACGATTCACTGGCCGAGCGGCCAGACGGAAAAAGTCTCGGATATCAAATGCGACCAGCTTATTACTCTTCAGGAAGGGCTCGGCATCGTTCCCAATCAGGGATGGGCGCGCTCCTAGGGCACCAGGTCTGGTTGGCCAATACCTTGAGTCTCAAAGACACGGCCGACTATGCTGCGCTCTGTGAAAGGCGCTTAGTTGGTGTACGCGCACCGTTCGCAGATTCCTTTATGCCTGTTGATTCCAAACGCGAAATACAGGAGTGTTCAAACTGTTTTGAACATTCAGTCGCAGGCAAGCGTATGTCTTTGTGCAGGGTCGGGTGCGCTGCACTTTTTCTGGGCGCGTCGCTTTTGTCGATCGGACAACAAACCGGTTCGCCGATTGCGTCGATTGAATCGTTGATTCACGCTCAGCAATACGATCAGGCGTTGCAGACCGTCCGGTCCGCTTTGCGCGAGCGTCCGAACGACGTCCGGCTCTGGACGCTGGAAGGCATTGTCTTTTCCCTCAAAGGGAGTAACCATGAAGCCCTGGATGCATTCGAGAAGGCGCGGAGTCTTTCTCCCGATAACACTGTGGCTCTCAAAGGCGAAGTGCAGCTTCTCTACGAGGCGCAGGACAAGCGTGCAATCCCGCTGCTTGAAAAGCTACTGAAGGGCGATCCGAGCGACGATACGGCCCACGAGATGCTAGCCATGCTCGACAAAGCGCGAGGCGATTGCCCAGCGGCGATTGAACAGTTTCTTCTAAGTGAAAATGCCATCGCACGGCATCCCGAGTCATTGGAGACTTACGGTTACTGCCTTGTTCAAACCGGACATCAGGATAAGGCGATCGAGGTCTTCAGGCAGCTTGCCGAAATGCTTCCGCAGCGCACTTATCCGAAGTACGATCTTGCCGTCTTGCTTGTTGATACCAAGCAGAATGACGCCGCGCTGAAAGTGCTTGAGCCGATGCTTACGGCGGATCAGTCGGACGCCGACCTTCTGAGTCTGGCATCCGAGGCATATGAAGCCACGGCAGACACGCCGAAAGCGGTTTCCCTCCTGCGTCAGGCAATTGTTCTCGATTCAACGGATGCCAGTCTTTACGACCAGTTTGCCGTGCTCTGCCTGGACCATCAATCGTTCACGGTGGGCATCGACATGATCAATGCGGGGTTGCAGCGGATTCCCGGCGATTCGTCCTTGTATCTCTCGCGCGGCTTGCTCTATGCGCAACTCGCGGATTATGAGAAGGCCGAAGCTGATTTCAAGACGGCGGAGCGCCTTGATTCATCCCAGAGTCTGAGTTCCTATGCCCTGGACCTTGCGGAACTGGAGAAGAACCATCCTGAGCAGGCGCTCCTGGAGGTAAGGTCACAGCTAAGGGCCCATCCCAATAGCGCGTTGCATCACTACCTGCTTGCCAAGCTTCTTGAAAAGCAGGGAACCGACAGGGCCGGTCAAGCATCGCAGCAAGCAATTCACGCCGCGCTCACTGCAGTGAAGCTGAAGCCGGATTTTGTCGAAGCACGAGATTTGCTGGCGAGCCTGTATTTGGGTTCCGATCAATACGGTGCTGCGATTGAGCAATCGCAGCTTGCGCTCAAATATGCTCCGCAGGACCAGGCCGCGATGTATCATCTGATCGTTGCGTTGCGCCACTCAGATTTGAGTGGAGAGCGCGATCAAATCCAGGCGTTGGTGAAGCGCCTGGCGGAATCAGAGCAGGCCGCGCGGCGGCTGGACACCGACAGAAAGCGGTTCAGGTTGATCGAGTCGCAACCTGCGCCTGCGAATTAGGCCCGCTCGCCCGACTTCGGATTACGTCGGACAGGAAAAATTGAAGTTACCCGATCGCAACGACCACCTGCGATCTATCTCTCCGCAACACGCGGGAGGAGAACATCCATGAATCACGAGTTATCGCGCAGAACATTCATCGCATCCACCGCTGCTTCCATTGCCTCGCCGGCGCTCGCTGCCGTGCAACCAAAGGCCGGAGGTCTGCTCTCGTTTCTCGCCGATCAGCCGCAATCGGATACTTCCGCGGTTGAGGCATGGAGCAGCGCTGGAGTGATTGACCTCTCCCGCTCTCCTTTCGCCAAACTGAAGACGGTGCCGGTAAGCGCGGTGAATCTTCATGATGGTTTCTGGTCGCAACGGCGCATGACCAATCTGAATTCAAGCATCCCCAGCATGCATGACGAATTAGTGGAGCACGGGCGCATGGATAACTTTCTGCGATTGTCAGGGAAGTCTTCCGCACCGCAGAAGGGGCCGGTTTATTCCGATTCAGATATCTATAAGTGGACCGAGGCGGTTGGATTCACATTGCAATCCGGCGATCAGCCCGCTTTGCGAAAGACCACCGACGCGATGATTCACGAGGTGGTTGCAACTCAGGAACCGAGCGGCTATCTGAACACCTATTTTATCGGTGACAGGAAACCGAAACGCATGTTGTATGACACCCAGACGACGGGCCACGAACTCTATTGCATCGGCCACATGTTGCAAGGCGCAATCGCCTATTATCGCGCCACCGGCGACCGAACTTTGCTCGATGCCGGCATTCGCTTCGTCGACAACTTTTTGCTGCCGAACTACGGGCCCGGCACAAACCAGAAGGCAATTGTCGCCGGGCATCCTGAGATCGAGATGGCGCTGATCGAGCTTTATCGCACGACGGGCAAGCGCGAATACGTCGATCTGGCGGGCTACATTCTTCACGGTGACCGAGAATTCCATTACGTCCCGGACAGATCACGTACATGTTCTGCGGAATCCCCTTCACTTCGCGCACCAAGCTCGAGGGGCACGCGGTTCGCGCCATGTACGCATGCTGCGGCGCTACTGACTACTATCTTGAGACCGGCGATCCCGCTTATTGGAAGACGCTCAATGCGTTGTGGAACGATCTTACTGAACATCAGCTTTACGTCACTGGAGGCGTCGGGGCGCGCGAAGCAGGCGAGGCGTTTGGCGATGCGTATGAGCTGCCGAATGCGCGCGCCTATGGAGAGAGTTGCGCCGCCATCGGCAACATGATGTGGAACTGGCGCATGCTTGCGGCATCCGGAGAAGCGCGCTTTACCGACGTGATCGAGCGCGCTTTGTACAACGGCATCAACTCCGGCATGTCGCTCGATGGCAGGACCTACTGCTACCGCAATCCGCTGGCATTCGATCCTTTCGGTGGCAGTGACGATCAGCTTTCTCCGGACGGCAAAATCCGCAATCCCTGGTACGACACGACCTGCTGCCCGCCAAACCTGGAGCGAACTTTTGCTTCGCTGCCCGGCTACTTCTACAGCACCAGCTCCGATGGGATCTACGTTCATCTCTACGACAACTCCGACATGAATTGGCATCTTCACGATGGCAACGGCCTCAGTATCCAGCAGAGGACAAAATACCCGTGGAGCGGGGATGTTAAGATTACGGTCAGCCCCGCGACACCGAGCGAGTTTGTCGTCTACGTTCGCATCCCTGGCTGGTCACAAAGCAGCAGCGTCAAAGTCAATGGCACGCCTGTGAGTGGTGCGCGCGCGGGCGAATATCTCGCTATTCGCCGCCGCTGGTCCGCCAACGACACCATTGAGATGAACTTCGACATGAGCACGCATTTGCTCAAGGCCAATCCGGCGGTGAGCGACGATCTGGGCAGGGTGGCCTTTCAGCGCGGACCGGTCGTCTTTTGCATGGAGCGCCTGGACCAGCCCGACCCGCGGCGCAGTATAAATTTCGCCAGCTATGCGGTGCAACCGGAAGGGACTACAACCGCTCGCTTTGCCCCGGACATTCTGGATGGAGTCATGGTCCTTGAACATCCCGGATCCGTCAGCCAGTCGGCTACGGGCAATGCCCTCTATTCTCCTTCTGTTGACATAAAAGCAGAGCAGCCGATTCCGACGACGGTGAAGCTGATTCCGTATTATGCCTGGGCAAATCGTGACCCTGCCGCGATGCAGGTGTGGATCCCGTACAGCCGCGCGTAGGGATCGGGCTGCGGCACTGACTGCTTTCAGAAATCCAATGACCGCGCCGATGGGAGGCTAATGTCGCGATTACCGGGGGGATGGCAAACTTCCGCCATTACTCCGGTTTCGTCGCAGGGCGCTCTTCCCTGAGCATTTACGTGAATGCCGCGCAAAGGCGGTTATAGTGGTGGTAGTCGGATTTGTCTCCGCGGGCACGAGGGCACAATGGCTGCAGGATTTTTTCAGCAAATTGGGGTTCTGCGAGTCGGGATTCACCAAAAAACTCTAAACTGCTGGAAATTATTGTGAACTTGCCGAACTCCATCACGATGAGCCGGATCGCCATGATCCCGCTTCTGTTGTGGATCCTCTCGCCGCATTTCCCATTGCGCGGCGCCCACGGCGAGCAGGAGATCCTGGCCTCGGTCCTGTTTGTCCTGGCTTCGATTACCGACGGGCTGGACGGCTACCTTGCGCGCAAGCGCAGCCAGATCACCACCATCGGCATGCTGCTGGATCCCATTGCCGACAAGATCATGGTGACCGGCGCGCTCATCGCTCTGGTTGCGTACAATCCCCAGGTCGTCAAGGTGTGGATCGCCGTGGTCATCATCGGCCGCGAATTCCTCATCTCCGGTCTGCGCTCCATCGCGTCGTCTGAGGGCTTCACCATCCAGGCCAGCGATCTGGGCAAGCTCAAGACGGTCATTGCAAATCGTTACAGTGGTTTCCGCGATTCTGGCTCACCACTGGGATCAGTGGCAGTTTGGCGATGCTCGTCATTCCCGTTCAGTGGATCGCAGTTGCGGCCATCTACTTCACGGTGGCCGTTTCGATCATCTCCGCGATCGACTACTTTGTGGGCTTCTGGAAGCAGATCGACCATGCCTCGAAGGATCGCCGCAAAACCTTCGTTCTCACCCGCCGCAAAAGCGAAAGCACCCACAGCGCTCACTGATGGCTGGGCGCAAAAAAGCCCCGGCGTGGCCGGGGCTTTTAGGTTGATGCAGGATCGGGCTAAACCAGTGCTGCAACCGGCTGCTGAATAGAAACCGCGCTGCCAATCGCCTCTGTGGCGGCAACGGGTTCTGCCGTAACAGGCTGCGCCTGCACATGAGCCCCGCGCGTCAGCCGATGCACAAAGTGGTAGGGCGGCCACGGCCCCGAAAGCTGCAAATGGCACTCGCGCATCATGGCACTGGTCGAAGCAAACTTGTTCTGGTACCGCTCCACAAACTTGCGCTCGATCAGATGAGCGATGTCCAGCACCATCTTCCCGCTCTCCGTCAGACGGCAGCTGACTTCCTCGTCCAACGGTAGGAAGAGCCGATGCATCTGGAAGCTCACCGCCCGTGCCCGCGTCTGGCGCTCACGCTGGCGTGCCGCGTTTTCCCGGAGGTTGGAAAGATACTCGCGGCCGACGCCTTCGGCGGGTTGATGTCTTCCGTTCTCTCGCCCGCAGCAATCGTCCACAAAGATCTTCAGGTGCATCTCGGTTTTCCCGCGTAGTTTCTCAATATTCGATAGAAACTGGCGCTGGTTTGACCGAATGGACTTGCGAAGGCTCTCGTCGTCACCGAAGACCGTCCCGAACCGGAAGGGAAGCACTGTGGAATGCTGGAAGCAGTCCGCAATGACCCGCGCGTGATCCACGCCGGATTTCTGGCTGAGTCCCTCTGCCGGGTTGTGCTCGCTGACAATGACGGCGAGTTCGCTGGCAGGGTAGAGAAAGACCTGGTTTCCGCTGACTCCGAGAACGGATTCCAACGGAATAGGTTTGCGATGACGGGCCAATTCAGGAAAAGCTTGTTTTTCACCGATGCAGTAGGCATACCATGCCATGGTCAGGAACTCCGTGTGCTGGCGGCTTGAAGCCGCTCGTTAGTGAAGCTCTGTGAACTTGAGAGCAACTGCATTGTGCGTGAAGCACGATTCCCAGCTGAACTGAAGGAATACTAGCCCTACAAAAATACGCCTGGCAATGTCTTGCATCACGAACTTGGTAAAAGAAAGCAAAAGGATGCTAATTAGATTTCATCTAATCAATTATGCTGTTACTTTAATGAAAAAGTGCCTTTGTGGCATAAACTCTCTGTGAAAAATGCCCTGCACCGGCCTTCATTTCACAAAACTTCACGGCGGTCGAAACTCGAGACCTAGGGCAAAATCCGCTGTACTCGCAGCAAAAGCACCACATTCAGACCAATTGAGACGACCAGCAGCACCAGTCCTACCCAGGCGAATATGCTTACTCTCTTGCGCAGGCTTTGAAGATCCTCAACCATCTCCTGCTGCCCCAGCGAAATGCGGTCGGCCGCTTCTTTCACCAGGTCCACCTGGTCACCCACTCGCTTCAGCAGGGTGCCCTGCTCTGTGACGCCGATGCGGAGTTCCTTGAGCTCTGCGTACATTTTATCGAGCGCGTTTTCGAGCGGCGTAAGATCCGGCGCGTGTCCCTGGGGATAAGGCGCCAGCATATTCGAGACAACGGTCGCGACATTCCCTTCCAGCAACGGCAGCATCTTCTGCATCACTGGCAGCGCCAAGCGCAGGGCTCCCAGGGATCTTTGAAATAGGGAAGGACGGTCTGATTGTGCTGGCTTGCGCGGCTGAGCCAATGTCTGTACGGCGGGTACCGGCTTGAATGGACGCGGGCTATCTTGCGGGGCTCGTGGTGATTCTTCGTCATGCCGAGCGGCCGGAGTGTCAAATGGCCGAGTCGGCATCCTGGCCGGACTCAGAACTCGCGGGTTCTGCTCGTCGCCGGCTGATTGGTCTGCGTTGCTCATGCGCTGCCTTTCCTCTCTCACTATAAGGGAAAGCCCTGCGAGGCTCGCCGCTGCGCCGCGTAAAGCGCCTTGTTTGGAGACCATTATCAAGGGGTGTTTGCGGCCTGGCGAACCGCATGGTGGCACCGCCCGGCCGGTTCATTGCAGGCTCGCGTATCCTCGTTTCAGGAGAATCGCGTGAAACCAAGTCTCGCTCATGCGCTGCGCGACCTGCAGCGCAATGTCCTGGCCGGTCTTATCATCATCGGACCGCTGTTTGTCACGTGGCTGGTGTTCAGCTTTCTTTTGGGCAATCTCGCGAAGGCCGGCTTGCCGCTGGTTCGCCTGATGGAAGTGATTTTTCCGCTGGATTGGCTCGCCCAATCGTGGCTGCAATCGGTGCTTGCCGTTGTCCTCACGCTGGGCGCGCTCTATGTTTTGGGGCGCCTCACCTCGCAGGTCCTGGGTCGCCAGGTATTCAACCTGTTCGAGGCCTCTCTCGAGCGCCTGCCGATCGTCGCGAAAGTCTACACTTCGGTGCGTCAGTTGCTCGACAGCATGCTGGCCAAAAAGGAGTCGAGCCAGCGCGTCGTATTGGTTGACTTTCCTATCCCCGGCCAGAAGAGCATCGGCTTTCTCACCCGCGTCCTCACGGATTCGTCGACAGGCCAGGAACTGGCGGCGGTCCTGCTGCCCAACGCCATCAATCCGACGTCAGCATTTCTGCAGGTAATGCCGCTCGATCGGGTCACCGAGACCGATCTGACCATGGAACAAGCCATGAGCATGATCATGACCGGCGGAGCCGTGGGGCCTGAGACGATTCGCTTTACGCAGCCCGTCAGTCTACCCGAACCCAAGCTGTAACTGTCTCACTCCGCCATTTCCGGGGTGCTTTCAGCCTTCAGCTCTTCCTCGGCATGTTCGCTTTCGTTCGTCACGTTGCGCAGGCTGATGTGGTCAATCTGCGCCCAAACAAGCCCCACCGGGACGATGCTCAGGAAGGTGACCAGCAGCAGCATCGCGGCGCATGCTGTGGCAGGTTCCCAGGCCACGTCATAAAGACTGGAAATGGCCGCTGCTACGAGGCCGATTTGTGTGAACCAGCCCACCACGGGCAATTGGAAGGTACTGGCCACGCCGCTTCCCACCATGAGCACGACACATTTAGCGGGTGTCATCTGGGCCAGAACAGGATTGGCGACGAAGGCTCGCATCGTCTCCAGGTAGGAGGCCGCGATCAGCACCCACATGGCCACCGAAAGCGAGGCCACTGCCGCAAATTCGGAGAATGAGCGCATGGTGTCCAGACCCGTGCGGAAGGTGCGAATCTTGTCTCCCACGGCCTGGCCAAGCTTCTGAGAGAACACGCCGAAGGCTCTCTCCAGAAACCCAGCCACCACACCGCCGGACAACCGCACGGCAACCAGGAAAAGCGCTCCAGCTACGGTGAGGATCATTCCCCAGTATCCGGATCTCTTCACAATTTCTTCGTGAGGCATGGCCCCCGCGTGACTAAACCAGGCGGTCAGTAGAATGGCCGAGGAAAAAATCAGCGCCATGGTACCGGCATCAAAAAGCCGCTCCACAATGTACACCGCGATCTGTGAACTGATCGGCTGGCCGGTCTTCTTTGCCACCAGGTAGGGCCGAACCGGATCGGCTACGCGCCCGATTAGCGCAACGGCAGTAAAACCCATCACCTGTGTCCCGATAAGCGAAAACGCCGGCACCTTCTTGTTATGGCGCATCAGCAATGCCCAGCGCACCGAGCGGAAAATGTAGGCGAGATAGATGCATCCGGCTGCAATCGCGATCATGCGCCAGTCTGCCAGAGCCAACTGGGAACGGAAGGCGCCAAAGTCGAAGTGAATCCGGTCGCGAGCCGAGATCACGAGCGCCACCACGGCGGCCAGGAGCACCATTCCTACGATGAGCTGATTCTTCTTCAAGCGATCTCCGTTCCATTCGATACAGATACATTCTATGGCCCGGCCAGATGTTCGAGGATGCCTCTATTGGGCTATTGAGGAGGGAAGTGCGTCATGGGGCGCGCCGGCGCTCCCGGCCCGGGCCAACCCAGCGCGATGTGCCTGTGCGCTGCGGCGTGCCAGAACGCGGCGATTGAATTCATGAATCACCCGCGCCACGTAGGCCCGCGTCTCGCGATAGGGCGGAATGCCGTGGTAACGGTCCACCGCCGCCGGTCCGGCGTTGTAGGCAGCCAAAGCGAGCGCCACGTTGTCGTGATAGCGGGTCAGCAGGGCGTCCAGATAGATCGAGCCGCCGCGCAGGTTCTCGCCCGGCCTGAAGCTGTCATCTACTCCGAGGTCAGCAGCCGTGGAGGGCATCAATTGCATCAGCCCACGTGCGCCGGCGTGGCTCACTGCGCGTGAATTGCCGCCACTCTCCGCCTTCACCACGCTGGCCAGCAGATCTGCATCCAGATTGTCTTGATGGCCCACCTCGGCCAGCATTTCGTGCAAATCCGCCGGGTTCAGTTGCGCGTCGGCGCCCTGTTCACCCGCTTTAGGCTGCGCTGCGGATGGAGTGGGATCTACTACCTGCTCAAACCCTGTAATCTCGTTCGGGAGCAGTTCGATGTAATTATTCTCGCCCGGGTTCAGGTAGAGGCGGACGCGGCCGTCCACCTGCGCATGATGGTCGCAGCGCATCGCAAAGCCGTTGCTGAGCGTCGCCTGCTCAGCGGCCCATGCCGCTGGGACAAGAGCTGCCGGAACCAGCATCGCCAGTGCTCCAGCCGCAATCATCAGCTTTCTGCGCATTGTCACGGAACAACTCATGTCTTGTAACAGGGCACGTTTCGCGGCGAATCGTGCCGTAAACACATTCAAACAAGCAGTGGCTTTAACCCCTGCCTGGTCTGAATACCTCACACTTTAGCAGAAGCCCTTCGCGCCACCGCTGCTTCCAGCACCACTGCCACGCCGTCCTCATCGTTCGGAGGAGCCTGCTTCCAGCCTCGCATCTTGGCCATGGTCCGCAAGTCCAGCGCTGCGTTGCTCATCAGGATGCCCTGTCCGGCCCACTCCAGCATGTCGACATCGTTCCAATTGTCGCCAATGGCCATGGTTTCCTTGCGGTCCACGCCAAGATGCCTGGCGAGTCGTTCGAGTGCCCAGCCTTTGGAAACTCCCTGCGGCAGTAAGTCCAATATCGACAAGTCGCGCGCCGGATACTCGGTTCGCACGCTTTCGCATTGAGTGCTCCATTCGCTGGCCTTCAGCACTTTTTCCGCCTGCCTCATCTTGCTCAGCCCGCCTGCCACCATGCCTTGGATCGGATCGTCCCCGTCCACCAGCGCCCGCTCCAGCGGCTTCATGACCTCAATCGCGCCGCGGTTCGACTCGACCCACAGCGCAATCCGCCCATGCGCCTGCTCCAGGTCTTCCAGCACCAGCTCGCCGTGGCCAGGGCGGTCAAAGGTAAAAACCAGGGCTCCAAACGGCCGCAGCATCCCGCAAATCCCGCGCGCCACCCTGGACTCAAGATGCGACCGGTCCAGCGAATCTCCGCCCAGAGTGCGCGTCACTGCTCCATTCGACGTAATCAGGGGCATGTCCGCTCGCAGCCCGAGGCCTTCGAGCAGCGGCGCCGTGTAGGCTGTACGCCGCCCCGTCGCGATTGCGACGATAATCCCTGCCTCCTGCGCCGCCTTCAGGGCCTTTGCGTTGCGCGGACTGATAGCTCCGGAAAAGGTCGGCAGCAGGGTGCCGTCTATGTCAATTGCCACCAGGCGCACGGGGGAATGCATACCTCCAGTGTACCGGGCCACCTGCGGTGGGGCTGGTGTTAGGCACTGAGGCGGGCGTAGACGGCTGCGGCGTGGCAGGCATTGCACGAGCGCTGGCCACTCGATACTCTTATGAACATGGAGAGAATCTGCAGCCAATGTCATGCTGTGCTCGACAAAGCCACCAAAGCCGACTGGTGCCCCGCCTGCGGAGGCGCCTTAATTGAGCGTGCTCTCCTTCCGGCTCTCGACTCACCCCGTGCTGCCGCCGTTGAGGTTGACCACCGCGGCATCGTGCTGCCTCGCCGTCACGCCCTGGGCGGAGTTATTACCCCGCAATAGGTCTGGATCTCAGTGCCTCTATTTACCGAGCCGCTCGAAATCTCCTCGTCTAAGGAAATTGTGTGATCGGCAGCAGATAACCAGGCGCAATTGGCGCACCTACTCGTAGCGCAGCGCCTCTGCCGGCAAGATCCGTGCCGCGGCGTAGGATGGGTAGAGCGTAGCCAGCAGGGAAATCCCAATCGATACGGCTGACACGATTACCCCATCGAGCGGGCGCGGCGCGAAGGGCAAAGTATCAATCGAATACACGTCGGGTGACAGCGGAATGTGATAGTGGCTGCCGGCCCATGCGGCCAGGTAGCCGAGCACAAGGCCAATGGCTGTTCCGACCAGGCTGATCAACAGCCCCTGCATCAGAAAAATCCGCCGAACCTGGCCCGGCTCAACGCCGAAGCTCATCAGAACGGCAATATCGCGCGTCTTCTCCATCACCATCATGGTCAGCGCGATCAGAATGTTGAGTGCGGCCACAATCACGATGAGCGCGATGATGATGAATGTGACCACCTGCTCCAGCTTGAGCGCTTTGAAGAGCTCGCGGTTCTGCTCGATCCAGTTTGTGGTCATATAACCCTTGCCGGCAGCCTGCTCGATGGCTTTGCCCACTTCGAGGGCGCGGTTCGGGTCGTCTATTTTGAAACTGATCACCGTAATCAAGTCTGGCTCATCGAACAGATGCTGCGCATCCACCAGTCGCACATACCCCATCTGCGTGTCGTACTGGTAGAAGCCCGAATGAAAGGTTCCCGCCAGTCGAAAGTGTACGTACTTGGGGATGATGCCGAAGGGAGTCAACTCTCCCTGGGGGCTGATCAGCGTCACGGAATCGCCCGCCGAGGCTCCAAGCGTTTCTGCCAGATCGCTGCCGAGAATAATCGGCGGCAAATCCGAATCCATGTCGGCGTTCTGTGGCTCCAATGCGCTGACCGATCCCGGCGTGGCCACCTTCAGCAGGTCGCTTACAGCCATCTCGTCGTTGGGCAGGATACCTTCCACCATCGCGCCGCCGTCGCGGGCGCCACGCGCCACCAGTACCTGTTCGTAGAGTCCGGGCGACGCCGCGACAACATGCGGCACCTGGCGCAGCCTTTCGAGAAGCGGTTGCCAGTCGCGTATCCCTTTGGCCTCGATCGGCATTAACTGAACGTGCGCGCTTGACCCCAGCAGCTTGTCCTGCAGGTCGCGTCGCATTCCGTTGGTGATGGCCAGAGCGATGATGAGGGCTGCTACTCCCGCGGCTACTCCGGCAACGGAGATCGTGGTCACCACGCCCACCACAGCTTGCCGCCGCTTGGCTTTCAGGTACCGCGCCGCCACAAAAAGTTCAAATCGCATGAGCTTTGGGCCCCTTACTTTGCCGCGGAGCCAAACATCGTCTTCGCCACGCCCACATTTTCATACCGGTCATAAACGCGCACTGTCAGCAGGTGCTCACCTTCTTCATCTTTCAACGCCGATGCTGGAAGGTGAAGATCATAGCGCTCATGCTTCGAATCCGACAGTTCGCCAACCGGCGCAACAAACTGCCACCGTCCCGCATCCAGTGAGTATTCGGCATGCGCAATCGGCGAAGTGGCATCTTCGGCATCAAACGTTGCATGGACCTCGCGCGGGCACGGAGCTTTCGCGCAGGTTGCAGCTTCCTCAACAGCCGTGAGCGATGTGATCGTCGGCGGCGTGGTATCCACCACGAATCGGTCGCTCACCTTAGCGGTCGTCAGTGCATCGCCCGGCGTGTGCGAAGGCGCGTCTGAGGCCACCACCTTTACCTGGTAACCGCCATCGGGAATCTGCGTCGCGTCGAAGCTGTAGGCTCTCTCGGTAATTTTGCCCTTCAGTAGCCGCCAAACATGTTCGCCATCGCCGCGCAGGTAGAGTGAATAGATGAGGTCGTCGCCATTTTCGTCGTGAGCCGCCCAGCGAACAGCAATGCTGGTGCGGTCTTTCATCGCGGTGATCGACTGGGTCGACTCATCTGTGGTGATGGTGTTCTGTGTTGCTGTGGGGAAAGCGATGTTCACCGTCTGTTGCGTGACCTGCTGGCCCTGCGGAGTCACGCGCGCACCGGGCACGACCACCAGGTCGTCAATCGCCGGTGCAGCGTTCACCGGCAGATAATTCACGCCCACGCTGCCCACGTTCCCGTCGGCCTGTAGCACCGTTTTCCATTGCAGAAAGCGACCCGCCGGCGAAGCCACAGAGCCGTCGTTCAATGGCTGCCATTCGCTCCAGCCGCGAATCGGCTGCTCCACGTTGCCTGAACGCGTCCACATCTCATAACCCGACGAGCCGGGATCTACCTCCACGCGGCCAAAGCGTGCCAATGCTCCGGCGTCCAGCACGTCGCTCGCGTATTCGTGCTTCTCCGTTCCGCACAGGCATTCCAACTTCCCGGTATTGCCGGTGCCGATGAGAACGCTGCTCTTTCCCTCATTCTCTGCTGTTGCCATGCTCAGACCCTGCTGCGCGTCCAAGTGCGCCACATCCGCGTAATTGCCGTCCGGCTGAATGCGGAAGATGTGTCCGCGATTGCCGCTCAGAGCCAGCAATCCATCAGGCCGCTCCGCCAGCGCGTACACAACCTCGTCTTTGCCGGACCAGATCTTGCGAGGGGCCTGTCCTTCCTTCAGTGCATAAATCTCGCTTCCTTCGGGAAGGGAAGTGCTCGTGTTCGCGGCCTGTAATGAGGCAGGCTGCACAATTGTGAACGTGATCGTGCCCACGCCCTGAATAGGCAGCGGAGGCAGGGGATTATGCCCCTTCTCGCCCACATCGGCCACATAAATCGTGCCGTCAGCGGCCACAGCAACCGACGTGACCTCCCGCCGCGGCGCTTCAAACAGCACGTAGCCCTTGCCTTCGGGGCTGATGCGATAGACAAGGCCCGATCCATCCGACCCGGCGATCAGGTTGCCCTTCGCGTCCCACGCCAGCGCGCGAATATGTTGCTCATCGCTCTTGAAGAACTGCTCCGGCTGCGCGTTCGGTTGGCGCACATCCACGCGGTACACCGCTGCGGGGCCGCCGGTGGCAATATAGAGTCGGCCTTCCTTGTCGAAGGTCATGTCCCAGATGTAATGCGTCTTCGTTTCAGCTTTGTCACCATCGGCCTTGCCATCCAGTTTCGACGCATCGAAAACCACGGTGGCGTTCGAATCATCCTGTTTCGCGCTGGCGGCGGCATTCAGCTTGTAGACCTTGCCGCTGGGCAGCGTAGCCGCGTAGAGCGCCCCATCGGGTCCCAGCCGGACCACCTGCACGCTCAGGTCCTTGGTCTCGAAAAGCGTGAAGGGTTTCTCGTCCTTCTCGGTTCCGATGCGCAGCACCGTGGCGGGAGAGCCGGTTCCCAGGTACGCCGTGCCGCTCTTGTCCACCGCGACCGACCACACGAAGGTCGAGGGCGTGGTCAGCTTTTCGCTCAGCGCCGGACCCTCGCGCAATCGGCCGTCGCTGCCGATCGCGACTCCCTGCGGCGTGCCTTTTTCAAACTCGTCAAAGCGGGATTGGGTCCATAGGTGAGTGTTCTGTGCCGGCGACGTCTGGGCTGCGGCAGCCAGAACAACAGCCACGAACGCAGGCAGGGCAGAGGAAGAAACGAAGCGACGGATCGAGGCGGCGGAAACAAACATGCTGCCGTGAGTCTACTAAAGTTGCCCAAGGCGTGGCTCGATCCCGGCGTCTTCACAAGCTGCGCAACGCGGCGACGGCCGCGCTTCCCTTCACGTTCCGCCGCGAAACTGGATGATCCTGCGCCGGTCGCGCTTTGACGGTCTTCGTTCGGGCAACGGTGCAAACTCCTGCATCGACTTCCGTTCTTCCGCCGCTTTCAATCGCGCCGCCTTGCTCGCTTCGGTTTCACGATAAAGTGTCTGTGCAACCGCCGCCGGCCCCCGCATCTCACTCAACAGCAGCACCTCAATTTGAAACTCGCCGCCCTCGTTCTTCACCCGCAGCCTGTCTCCCACGCGGACTTCGCGCGCGGGCTTCGCCTGGATGTCGTTCGACGATACGCGACCCAGATCGCAAGCCTTTGATGCGAGCGCACGCGTCTTAAAAAAGCGCGCGGCCCACAGCCACTTGTCCATCCGCACAGAGGCCATGGTTCATCTTAATTTGAGAACGAGTGCCCAGGAGAACTCAGCGGTGACCTGAGTGTGCGTCTAAGATTCCGGCTCAACCTTCCAAATGTAAAGAAACTCAGAGTCGCTCGACGTGCTCACCGTGATTCCTCGTTGTCGCGTGGCCCGGTTGAGCGCAGAACGAATATTAACTTTCGAATCTGGTAACGCAGAAAGCGGCACCTTCAAAGCGTTGCCCATTGCCAGCTGTTCGATGTCGCTTAGGAGTTGGGACACGATCTGCTTGTGCTTGCCATCCCGGCCTTTTGGGACGTCAAGCTGCAGAATCGACTCAAATTTCATTCCCGTCGGGTTTGATTCAGAATTGGTCGCCATGGCTCCATTTCACCTCTCGCGGCCGTACAGAACCAGCCAGATTCTCAAAACCTGTTCCTATCGTACGCATAAACTAGCGTAAAACTGCCCTGACGATGAAAGAATACCGATGAAACTGAATTCTTGCAACTCTTCTGAAGAAATATTTTGCTATCCCACAAACGATTTAAATGCAATGCTATGGACCCTCTATAAATCTCTCATTGTAAACAGCTTAGAAAGATCTTCCCCGTACCGTTCAACCTCTGCTAGGGTCGTAGAAGAGGTGAAATTTCTGAGATGAGATCGAAATCGAACTTCCCCACAATACCCATCAACGAAGTGCCTGTGTCCAATTCCGGTTCCGACAATAGTTCCTGCCGTACGGTGGTGCTGGTGGTCGACGATGAGTCTGTCATTGCCGACACTCTTGTTGAAATCCTGAATCGAAATGGATACGCGGCGATTGCCGCCTACGACGCAGAAGGAGCTCTTGAGACCGCGCTCCTGATGCCGCCGGAACTGCTGATCACCGATGTTGTCTTGCCCGAAATGAACGGGATCGAACTCGCAATTACCGTGAGACGCATCTTTCCGGATTGCAAAATCATTCTGTTCTCCGGACAGGCCTCAACGTCGGGTCTTCTTGCATCGGCCAATCAGGCGGGGCACCAGTTCTCCCTGATCAACAAGCCAGTGCATCCCAGAGACCTGTTGGCGCGGGTTACAGAGATGTTCAAGTCGCGTCGGGAACAGCAGTCCACCCTCAGCGCCCAATAGACATGCGCAGCGCGCTCGCGCAGTCAAAGCGGAATGCCCGTGCGCCAGCGCCGTTGAACCTTTTTGGCAGAGACGCGCGCGCGGATTTGTTTTCAGCGAACGCAAGTTGCAGAGAGGGCAGCTTGGGGATTTGTTATGATGCTGCCCTGATTGCGAACTCAACACTCTTGCGTCCCTGAAAGGAAGTTTCTTGAGCTCCACAAAGACCTTTACAGTCTTCGGCGAACCCATCGAGATCCTCATCTCCGGCGAAATGACGCACGGGCGTTCCACGACCCTCATCCAGACCTCGCCCCCCGGCGGCGGCCCTCCGCCTCACGCGCATCGGAATGAAGATGAGATTTTCTATGTGCTCGAAGGCGACTACGAGTTCCTGCAGAACGGTGAATGGAGCAAAGCCGAACTCGGGGAGGCTGTTTGCGGAATGCGAGGCGCATTTCACACTTTCCGCAACGCGGGCACAACCGAGGGCAGGATGCTTATCTTTGTCGCTCCGGCCGGCATTGAAAATTATTTTGAAGAAATTGCGCCGCTCTCTATGCCCTGGGATCTGGCGCAGCTCCTCGACATTTCCGAAAGATTCGGAATTTCATTCCAGCTCTGAAACGCAAGCCCAACTCACCAGTGGGCGCCATTTCGTGCTTCGCCGCTAGTTCGCCAGCACCGCGCGGTAGCGGACCTTGTTCTTCTTGACTTTCTCGATCGCCTCGTTGGCCTTGGCCATGGGGAAGCTTTCGGTTAGCGCATGCACATCGTGACGAGCGGCCACATCCAGCATTTCGCGCAGCCGGTAGGGGCTGCCGCTAGGATTACCGCTGATGGTCCGGAGTCCGGCGATCAGCGGGAAAGCATGCACAGCGACCGGCGATGGCGGCACGCCTACAAAGCATAATGTGCCGGTAGGCCGCAGCGTATTGACGTATACACCCCAATCCTGGTCGGCGTTAATGGTGCTCAAAATTAAATCCTGTGTGCCCGCCACTTCCCTCATGGCCTTTGATTCGCGGGTGTTCACAAAATTGTGGGCGCCCAACCCGCGCGCTTCATCTTCCTTTGCGGCGGAAGTGGAAAACGCGGTGACTTCCGCGCCGAAGACCCGGGCGAACTGAATGGCGAGGTGTCCCAGGCCGCCGATGCCCACAATCCCCACTCGCGACGACGGGTTGATGCCATGAGTGCGCATCGGATTGTAGACCGTAATTCCGCCGCAGAGCAGCGGCGCCGCGCGTTCGCTGTCGAGCGCTTCGGGAATCGGAATCACAAATCGAGCGTTGGCGCGAACCCGCTCAGCATATCCGCCATGGCGATGAACACAGGTGGCCACCGACTCGGGGCAAAGATTCTCCATTCCCCTCGTGCACCATTCACATTTCCCGCACGAATTCGCCTGCCAGCCCAGGCCCACACGCTGGCCCATCTTTAACGAGCGAACTTCAGAGCCCATGGCCGTTACTGTGCCGATGATTTCATGCCCCGGAATAAATGGAAAATGGCTGGTGCCCCAATCGTTGGAAATCAAATGAATATCGCTATAACAGATGCCGCAGTGCGTGACGCCAATCTCTACTTCATGGGAGCCCAGTTGTCCTGGGTCATAGCGAAAAGGCAGTAGCTCGGCTCCCGCCGCGTGAGCTGCAAGTCCCTGAATTTGGCTCATTTTCGTTCCTGAATTCCTCGCTGGGGGTGGGCAGAAAGGCCTCTCCCACTGAATCATGGGAGTTGGCCCAAAAGAAGGGCCCGAATTTAATCGTGACAGATCTAGTTTAAACCGCCGCCGCCTTCAACATGCAGATTCAATATCTGGAAGCCCGACAGCACTCCCCCGGCTGGCGCGTCGCCGCTTACCACCGCTGATTCTCCGTTTAGATTCACGTCCTGCGCTGTGCGCAGGGGCTCCAGAGCATTCGCTACTGAAAGCGGCAGGCTAGGCAGCGTCTGGCCATTCATCTCCGCTTGCGGATCGGAAGACAGAAGGCTTACATAAACTCGATCCACAGGATGCATGCGCCGGTCCTGCGCCAGAACCGTCGCAAGGTCCGTCGAGCGCTGAGAAAGCCGCGGTGGGTCGAGAGCGCGGTCCAGCGTCCCGGCGTCCGAAACCAGCACGCGTAAATCGCCTGCAGCTATTCCAACCGGCAGCTTGATCGGAATCCGGACATTGCGCGCCGGCTGTTGCCACGGGCGCAGCGTTGCTTCCACCAACAAGGTGTCGCCGGCGTGCACGATGTTGCCTGAAACAATCCGCGCAGTTTCGAGTTCCACCTGCAGGTTGCGCGGAACGGCGTCTACATGGAGGTTGATCGACTGCACCTCGCCTTGGCGGGTTCCATTTGAATAGATCTGCGCGAATCGCTCCCCAGCCTGCAGTGCAGCAGTCAGTTGTCCCGGGATCGCTCCCCCTGGCGCCCACAGATCGAGCGGCGAAGGCGGATAGCCATTCAGGTTGATGCTGCCGGTAAGGTGGTAGCTCGTTTCTGCGGTGCTCTGGTTCGATTCGAGAAGCGAGCTATAGAGCGCCACCATCAGCGCCTGCGGCGTCAGAGATGGCAGATCCAGCACTTCGAAATTGAGCCTTCGCTCCTTTGGTGCGTCCTTCGTCTCATCTCCCGCCTCGTGGATCGCGAGGTGCACAGGAATCATATGAGCCTGCGCGCCCAGTACTCCGCGAATCGCGGCGTCGCGATCTTGCGTGAACGCGCCGATGGTGTCACCGGTGTTGATGATCTTGAAGGCATTCAACGGCGAAGCCAAGGTGGCCACCACATCGGCCGTCGTCATCGGCAGCGAGACCGGCCCCGCCTGCAAAACGGGATGACCGCAGGCCAACAGTTGCTTCGGGTCGATATACGTGACCGTGCAGGTTGCTGAAATCTCCAGGTCGCCCCTGATCAGTTGAGCGCTCACAGCCGACCCCGGTTCCACGCTTGCCATGGCTGCCGCGGAGGCTGCCGTCGAACCTGGCCTCGCATCCATTTCGCCTGGCTTTGAAGAACCTCCGACTCCGCCGGCGGCTACCATATCCAGCCCCGTTCCAGCCATCTTCTGCTGCCACAGTCGAATCGCCTCTGGCCTAAAGCCGCTCATCACCAGTGGCGTCTCCATCGCCTGAAACGTCATTCCGTCGGCGTTAACTTCTGGCTTCTCTGAAGCCGCCCTCTCGATGGTCTGCGCGGCGTCAATGGGGATGTCGCGCACTTCCATCATCTGTTCGATCGGCGTGATGCCGGCGATTGGCTCCTTGCTGAACTGGCCGATGCGATACGAAAGGGAACCGAGCAACTTGTCGCCGATATACACAGGGCTTCCGCTCATCCCGGCCACCACCCCTGTATACTCCGGCCTGGCTCCCCGCAATCGCGCCAGAATCATGTCGTGCCCAGGCCCCCGAGCACCCCGCAACACACCAAGGATCTCCACTTCCATCGGCTCGGGTTTTGATCCCTCAAACACCGTCCAGGCGGTTCCCACCAGGCCGCGATGCACCTGGGCGAGCGGGTAGAATCCCCCGTTGGAAGGCGGCGGACCGGCTGCGACAGCGGTGGTTACAGCCGCTGACAGTGGTTGTGACAAGGCGGCGGCGAGCGCAATTCCCATCGCTGCCACGCGAAACAAGGTTTCCTTCGGGTACACTCTCACGTCTATAAGAGTACAACTGGTGGCACTGGCATTCCGAATGCCTGAATTACACTCGATCACCATGCAAAACACGACTCTGAAACCTTCACACCGGTTGTTCGTCGCAGTCAAAAGGGGGATGCCGGTTGCCGCTGACTACGGGTCATCCCGTATGCTGTGATCACATTGAGGTTGTCATGCCCACGATGCGCCTTTCCCAATCCACTCTTTGCCGTTTGCCTGCCGTCTTCTCATTGATTACGGCGCTGGCGTGCTCAACGCTGAGTCGGGCTCAGAACGAGCCACAGCCGCAAGCGCAGCCCTCCTCTCAGCAACAGGACCAGAACGCTCCGGCTGCGGGCGGGCCCGCCGGAGACTCCGGCGCCATCGCCTTGCCCAAAAAGAAGGAGAGCACCGAACCGCCGCCTCCGCCTGCCCCGGCCAGGCCTGCCTTTAAAAATCCCGAAGGCGCGCCCAACTACTCCCTGCAGGTCAACGTCCCTGAAGTCGACGTCGATGTGGGCGTTCTGCTTGAAAAGACTGGCCAGTTCGTTCCCGGACTCAAACCGGACAACTTCCGCGTTTACGAGAATGGCGTCGAACAGAAGGTCATCGGCTTCAAGCGCGTCGAGGCCCCCATTACGGCTCTGCTCGTGTGCGAATTTGCGTCGACCAACTACAACTTCATCTATGACATGCGGAATGCAGCCTGGTCGTTTGCCCAGCAGTTGAGGCCACAGGACTATGTGGCGATGATGACCTTTGACATGCGCACCCAGATCGTCACCGACTTCACGCAGGACAAACGCCAGCTCTACAACGCGATCAACTCGCTCGTTATCCCCGGGTTCAGTGAACGCAATCTCTTCGATGCCCTCTATGAGGCAGAAGACCGATTAACCCGCATCGAAGGACACAAGTACATCGTTCTCATCGCTTCAGGGCGCGACACCATGTCGAGGATGACACTCGACAAAATTCTGCAAAAGGTGAAAAACACCCCGGACGTCACAATTTTCGCTATTTCTACCGGCGGCGCCGTGCGGGCGATGACCGAGGGAGGCCCCGGTATGGGCGCGGCGATGCGCGACCTCGATTATCTGCAGGCTGACAACGAGATGAAGACCTTTGCGAAGATGACCGGCGGCATGTGGTTCAGCCCTCGCTTCGTGGGCGAGATGCCCGACATTTTCTCTTCCATCAACCAGGCCATCCGGTCAAAGTATGAGCTGATTTACCGTCCCACCGACACCAAAATGGACGGCTCCTACCGCAAGCTGCGCGTGGACCTTGTGGACGACGAAGGTCATCCCCTGCGCATGCAGGACGAAAAGCACAAGCAATTGAAATACGAGATCATTGCGCGCGACGGTTACCGTGCCCGCCAGGAAGTCGAGTAGTGGGAGAAAGATGGAACTCGGCGCCCGGCAATTCAGTCGGGCGCCTGAAGGTCACCTTCTCTTATTTGAACTGGTTGAAGACATCGACGATGTAATACCCGACGACGAAAAGCGTCGCGGCTCCAACCACCCACATCGCTGCCCGAATAATCGGCTGGATCTTGTTCACTTTGTCAACAATAGCTGTCTGGGCGCTCTTTATGTGATTGAAAGAGTCATCCAAAAAAATCTGGTCCTCTTCGTCCTTGGTCAAACGCGAGCGATAAAGGAAAAGCCCTACCATGATCACAACGAGAGCAGACCAAACCGCCCACATGACGGGAACTATTTGCATAAACCACCTCCAGATGACTTTGCGGTCCCAGATGCCTGCGGGCCGTGAGCAATCTATCGCGGTCTCGTAAGTAGAGGGTCCCTACGGTTGACAATCATAGCCCTGAACGAAACTGGCAGTGGTGACAATAATCACAGTCGTTTTTCCCTAATAAACCGGCCTTTCAGCCTCGTACAACCCTTTTCTTCCTTTTCGGGCAACCCTGGAACGGCACCCCAAGATAATCTTCAGCTTCGCAGGTCGCCGGGAATGAAGGCTTTCGGCCCCAATCTGTCCTCTCAGCGACAATTCCTGGTTCTGACCCGTCGCCTGCGACTTTCCTCCGTCGCCCGCATCCAATAGCCAATCGCCGCGAATGGGGCCTTGAATCTCGTTGCGCGGGGCGGTACAGTTAGTTACAGTAACCGCAAGAATTCCACAACTTCGGAGAAATCATGTCCACAGCGACCGTCGCACCTGCACAGGAAACTGAAAAGAAGGCGCCTCTTAACCTCACCCCTCAGGCAATTGCCAAAGTGCGCGAGATCATGGCTACCCAGGACCCTCTGCCGGCCGGGCTGCGTATTGGCGTGGTGGGCGGCGGCTGCTCAGGCTTCCAGTATTCGATGGCCTTTGAGAACCAGAGCGGGATGATGGACAAGGTTTTCACCTTCGACGACCTCAAGGTCTTCGTCGATGCTACCTCGCTGATGTACCTCAACGGCTGCATCGTCGACTACGTTGAAACCCTCGAAGCGGCCGGTTTCAAGTTTGAGAATCCCCAGGTCAAGTCAACCTGCGGCTGCGGCTCTTCCTTCAGCGTGTAGTCTCTGTTCCTAACGGCAAAGGCCCGCTTCTTAAGCGGGCCTTTCGCATTTGTGTCTAAAATTTTGTCCGGGCGAATGGTTGCGTCCTTGCTTCCGACCCGATTGGAGCGTTGTGCGCTTCAGGGCTGCGGTGAGGGCGAATTAGGATCAGGAGGCGCGGGTGTTGTAGGAGGCGTTGGGGATGTAGGAGAGCCTCCGCTCGAACCGAATCCGGTGCCGCCCCCGAATCCGGTACCACCCCCATTCGGTTGCGTGCCGGTACCGCCAAACGGGTTGTTTGTGCCGCCAGCCGGCTGGCCGATCGCTCCCGTATTCCCGCCCGTCATCATCTGCTGGTCGGAAAGCGGATTGTAGGTAAACTCCCAATCGTTGTAGTGATTTTTCTTTTTGATGACCACGATCGACTGCTTGGGGCTCGCCGGTGAGAAGCCGATGATGCCTGCTCCGCCAAACGTCTGGCCATTAGCCACTCCCGTATTCGATCCCGAGCCGGACGAACTCGACCCTGAATCCGTCCCGTCCCCGCCCGTTGTGCTGCCTGAACTTGCAGTCCCGCCATTGGTCTGGCTGGTTCCGGACGTCGAATTATTGCTGCCCAAACTGAACGTGGACCCACCAAAGCTCGAACCGCCTCCCGAGTTCGATCCCCCGCCCAAACTCGATCCCCCTCCAAAGCTTGATCCGCCGCCAAAAGCCGACCCGTTTCCGCCCGGGGCGTTGGTTCCGTTGAGCCCGTTTCCTCCGCTCGGCCCCACGCCCCCCATGGGAACTCCCGCCAGCGGCTGGCCAAAGAATCCCATCGCGGTCGGAGTCTTGTTCTGCCCCAGCATGATGGGCTTCCAATCGTCTTTTCCGGTGGTCGGATCAAGATACCGTTTGCGCAGGAAACGGATATTGTTGGTCTTTACCAGTGCATCGATGTTGGGCGGGTAGGTGTTGAACTTCCGGTAGTAAAGCTGGATAGCGCGGACATATTGCTTGCCGCGATGCATCGTCTCGACATCCCGGTCCCGCTGAATATCTTCACGCACCTTCGGCAGCGCAATCGAAAGCGAGAGAACCAGCAGAAAGAGCATGAAAATCACCGCAACCAGCATGTACCCCTCTTCTGAGGAACACCGCCGCCGCGTTGACAAATCGACCATCACCAAATCCCTGTTCCCTAATTCCTGTTTTCTTCAATTCACCAGCAAAGGAAGCGTCTGCGTGTTGTTGTAGCTCAGGTCCGTGACCTGCACGCTTCCCGGCATGATCACGACCACCTTGTAGCGGTGATCGACAATGTCTCCCGGCCGCGCCATGAAGATGTCATCTCCGTGGACCAGGAACGCCTTCAGCGCCTTGTCTCCGGTCTCGCTGTAGCCGAAATATTTCAGGTCGATCGCGGGCGGTTGGGGCGGCCCGGGAGGCACATACACCGCGGGCACTTCACGCGCGCTTTTGACCGGCGCCTCAATGCGTACCGGCGCCGATTCGGCGGAAAAGATGTTTCTCCCCGTCCCTGCGTAGACCACGTCTTCACTCTCGGCCAGCTTGTCAAAGTGAAGCGAGGGATCAATTCCCGCATTTGTCAGCTTTTCGGCGTCGGGTCCTGCGGCGGCCGGCGTGCGCAAGGCGGCAACCTGGCGGGGAGCCGTCCGTGCCGGCGTCGAGGAGCCCCAAAATGAACCACTCAGTTCCCACACACCGAGGCCCGCAATCAGCACACCCAGCGCGATCAGCAGGTAGACCTGGCGCTTGTTCTCCGTTCCCATTGCGATGGCCATTGCTATTCGCCCTCCGTTCCGGTAGAGGAGGTCGCGCCGTTTGCCGGCAGATCCTGTGTCTTGGGCAGCCCGCGCGGCACGTCCGCCGACCGCAGCCAGGTCGAAACGCGCAGCCGCAGATTCACTAACCCACCCTGCTGCCCGGTCAGCGTCATGGTCCGGATCACAAAGAAGGTCGGATCGCGCTCCAGTCCATTCACAAAGTGCATGATCTGCGGGTACTCTCCACTGATTCCCGCGTCCATCGTGATCTCGGTCAGGTCGGTCCCAGTCGGACCTTGCGCGTATTGGAGCCGCGAAAGACGCACGCCCGTTTTCACTTCCAGGTCGCCGATCCGCGTAGCAATCGACGAATAATTCACGGGGATCCGCTTGTCATAGAACGCCAGCATCTGCTTCCGTGACTCGGCCACGCGCTGTTCGAGTCCCCGCAGTGGAGCGGTCTCCATACCCAACGCCTTGAGTTGAACTTGCTTGCCGGCGAGCGCGTCGTTGGAACTGCTGTCGGTCGCCTTCCAGTCCAGTCCCAGCATGATCGCGAGCCCGGCCACGAGCAGCACCAGGACCGCGAGCCCAGCATAGTGCCAGGTCAGTGGCGAACTCAGCCTTTCGCGCCAGAGAGAAGGATTGCTTCGCCAGAGAGAAGGTTTGCTCATTGCATGCCTCCAGCTCTTGGTTTGCGTGGAGATTTTGGCCTCGCCATGGTCGTATGAGGAGCCCTGTGCGTTCCCGCTGCAGGCTCGTCACCTCCCGCGCCCCGTTGTTCGGAATGTTCACTGGCCGCTGATCTGGCCCTGCTCGCCTTGAACTCCTCTGCCGTCACCGGGTTGTACTCAGCCAGCAGATCGAAGTTCACTCGGTTCGAAGCACTCACCGGTTCCACGCGCTCGCCCGGGCCACCGCTAGACTCGGAGCTTTCGTTTACGATGCGTGGATGAACAAAGCGCCTCGAGTGTTCCAAGTTCGACACCAGTTCAATGGCGCGGTCACGCGGGCCCAGCACACGCAGATGCAGGGTGATGTGGCCGTCCTTGTCGCGGGCCGGTTCAATGCTGGTTACCTGCACGCCGCCCGGCAGCACGGTCTCCAGGTCCTCCATCGCCAGCGTCCATGAGAACGCCTTCTCGTCGAACAGCTTGTTGAGGCTCTCGGCCTGGGTTAGCACCTGGGCGTTATTCGGCTGCCGCATCATCGCCTGGTAACCCTGACGCTCGCTGGTAATGCGCGCGATCTGTCCGTCCAGCGAGTGATCGCGTGCGCGAGCCTCTTCGGCCCTCTGGTGCAGAGCGCGCAGGCCGAACACCATGCCAATTGCCGCAATCGCAAGCACGGCCATGGCAATTCGCATGCCTTTGAGAATCGGACCAAGGTCGGCAAAGGGCCGCGAAGCGAGATTGATTCCGATGCGCACTATCGTACTCCTGCAAGCGCGCCGGCGATGCCAGCCACGTTGATGTTGCCCATCGTAGTCGTAACGCCCGTTGTAGGTCGCGGCGCCAGTTCGATCACATTCAGTTCAGGGTCCTTGATCCAGCGGGCAAAATCCTGGGCCGAGCCGATGCCGCCATAATGAAGCTGACTCGCCCGCCTGGCGAGTTTGTCTTCAAAATAAGCTGCTGCCACAGCAATGTCGCGCTGCACTTCTGTCAATCTCTGGCCCGGATCTTCCGGGAGGTCGAGTGTGCGATAGAGCAGCAGGTCCTGATCGCTGGTGATGGATGTGGTTAGCGACAGGCCGCTCAGGCAGGCCGCCAGCACCGGTTCCGTCGTCTCCAGAGCAGCCAACGCCGCGAGGCTTGAAGGCAACACTACGCCTGGGTCGTAACCCGCCGCGTGCACCGCGGTTTCATACTCCGCAAGAATGGGTCCGGGCAAAACCGCCGCCAGCACCCGGCACTCCGTCTTGTCTTGGGAAAGAACCTGGTAACTTACCCCCGCATGCTCAACGTCAAAGGGGACCATCTTCCGCAGCCTGAAGCGGAGCACCGGCACCGCCTCAACGGGATTGACGGGCAGGGAATCGAAGTCCAGCACAAACACCCTCACCGACGTATCCGGCACCACCAGCGTGACCGCACGCGTGCGCGGAGATACATCGTTCAGTACGGCCCGCATTGCGTCTGCCACCGCTCCGGGCTCGCGCAGATTGGGTTCGCCGATGCCTGGTACCAGCGCGCCCGGGCGCAGCGGAGCGAACGCATACACCGCCGCCTGATTTTTCCCAGGCAGCGCCGCTGCCAGCACACCCTCCGGCGCAATCTCGACGGCTGCCGGTGGACGCGCTCCGCCCTGTTTGCCCGATTTCGCTTTGTTCCACATCGCACTCATCGATTAGCCTCTAGCTGCCAGCTTCTAGCCTCTAGCTTAAAACCCTCAATCCCAGCCTCAGGCTTCTAACTCACTTGCTCATCACCAGAATCCATGCACGAATTGCGAAACGAGCTAGAAGCTGCAAACTAGCAGCTGTTCTCACCTCGACGCCTCAATAAAGGTGACCTTGTTGATCTCCTTCAGCGTGGTCAGCCCGCGCCGCACGCGATCCATGGCCGACTCGCGTAGAAACGACATGCCTTCCTTCTGCGCAAGCTTGCGCACCTCGGAAGTCGGCTTCTTTTCCAGAATCAGCTCGCGAATGGGATCGGTCAAATCCAGCAGTTCGTGAATCGCCGTCCGGCCGCGATAGCCCGTTCCCCCGCACTCGATGCAGCCTGTGCCTTCCCGGAATCCGAAGTCACGCCATTCTGCCGGGTCCATTCCGCTGGTCAGCAGCATCTCCTCGCTGTACGTGACCGTGCGCACGCAGTGCTCGCAGATTGTCCGCACCAGCCGTTGCGCCAATATGCAGTTCAGTGCCGAAACAAAGTTATACGCTTCCACGCCCATGTTCAGGAACCGCCCCAGCACATCCACCACGTTGTTGGCGTGCACCGTGGTAAACACCAGGTGCCCGGTGAGCGCGGAGTTGATGGCTATCTGCGCGGTCTCCTGGTCGCGGATTTCGCCCACCAGGATCTTGTCCGGATCGTGGCGCAAGATGGATCTCAGTCCTCTTGCGAAAGTAAGCCCCTTTTTCTCATTCACCGGAATCTGCGTGATGCCGCGAATCTGGTACTCCACCGGGTCTTCGATGGTGATGATCTTGTCTTCGTCGCTCTTGATCTCGTTCAGCGCTGCGTAGAGTGTCGTCGTCTTGCCCGACCCTGTCGGACCCGTCACCAGCACCATGCCATAGGGCTCGCGAATGTAGCGCCGGAACCGCCGCAAATCCTCGTCCGCAAATCCCACCACATCCAGCGTCAGGTTGCGAAACTTCTCGCTCATCGACTCCTTATCCAGCACGCGCAGTACGGCATTTTCGCCATGCACCGTCGGCATGATAGAGACGCGGAAGTCGATCAGCCTGCCTTTATAGCGCACCCGGAATCGCCCGTCCTGCGGCACTCTGCGCTCGGCAATGTCGAGTTCGCTCATGATCTTCACGCGGCTCAGAATCGTAGTGTGATGCTCACGCGCGATCGGCGCCATGGCTTCCTGCAGCACGCCGTCAATGCGGTACTTCACATGTACCGAATCGTCGTAGCTCTCAATGTGAATATCCGAAGCGCGCCGTTCCAGTGCCGTGAAAATTGTCGTGTCAACCAGCCGGATAATCGGGCTGATGTCCTCGTCGCTGGTCAGCTTTTCAATCGAGATGTTTTCGTCGGAGGTATCCTCGCCCGTCAACACATCGAAGGTCAATCCTTCGCTGGCTTCGTCGAGCACGCGCTGCGATTGCTCTGTCTTTTTCAGCAGATCAGTGATCTGCGAAAGAGTAGCCACGCGGGCAATGATGCGGTGCCCCAGCAGCCCTGAGATTTCGTCCAGCACCATCAGCCGCGACGGATCGCTGACCGCAATCACCAGTGCCTCGCCCTGCTGCTCGATCGGCACAAAGTTATAGCGGAACATCAGCTCTACAGGCACTGTGCGCAGCAGGTCGTGTTGAATCTTGAAGTGCTTCAGGTCAACAAACTCCGCGCGATAGCGAAACGCCAGCGCCTCAGCCTGCGTGCGCTCCTCTGCACTGCCCGGAATCGGGCCGGTCGGAAGCGAAAGTACAGTTGTGTCAGCCATGGCGTTTTACCCCGGATTTCCTGCAGCATTGCCCAGCGAAAAGATAGGCAGATAAAGCGAGATGAGAATGAAGACGACAACCACGCCCATCACAATCAGAATGGCGGGCTCAATCAGCGACAGCGCCGCGGTCAGCGCCGTGGCCACATCTTCCTCAAAGAACTCCGCTACCGAATTCAGCATCTGCGGCAGCGCGCCGGTCTGCTCGCCCACGGAGATCATTTCCGTCGCGAGATCCGGAATCACCTTCGTCCCGCTCAGCGAATCGGCCAGGCTCTTGCCCTCGCGCACCGACTCGATGGATCCGATCACGGTCCCCGCCACGCGGCGCGATGAGATGGAGCGCGCAGCCGTCTCCAGCGAAGGCACCAGCGGCAATCCGCCGGTCAGCAAGGTTGAGAGCGTACGCGCAAACAGGGCCACCTGGTACTTGAGCCAGATATTGCCAAACACCGGCAGCCCGATGCGAAAACCGTCCACTACATCGCGGCCTTTTTCGGTCAGGGAAAATCGGTAGAGGCCAAAGCCCCCGCCCAGCACAACCACCGCGATCCAGATGATGTTGTGCTGCGTCCATTTGCCGAAGTTCAGCAGCCCGATCGTCATTGGGGGCAGTTGCGAACCCATCTGGTCATACAACTCAGCAAACTGCGGAATGACTACCGTGAACATGAAAGTCAGCAGCGCGCAGACCAGCGTCAAAAGCAGCGATGGATAAATCAGGGACGCCGTCAGCTTCTTGCGAAATGTGAGCGAAACGCGCTGAAAACTGACGTAGCGCTCCAGCACCTCAAGCAAATTGCCGCTGCGCTCGCCCGCCAGCAGCGTGGTCGTATAGATGCTTGGAATCCCCGCCTGCGCCTCGAACGCCGCCGAGAGCGCCTCGCCCGTCTTGACGCGATTCGAAACGTCATTCAACTGGCCGGCAAAATGCGCGTCTTTCTGGATGTTGGCCAGCATGTGCAGCGACCCAAGTATCGGCAGCCCGGCGCGGATCAGGGTAAGAAACTGCTGGTTGAAGATGAGAAACTTTTCCAGCTTAACCTTGCGCCGCGAAAGCAACCCGACACCGCCGCGCGTGCGCACTGAAAAGACGTGGTAGCCCGCGTGTGCGAACCGCGCGCGCAACTCGTCGGCAGTCGCGGCAGTTTGCACCTGCTCCTGTACACGCCCACGCTCATCGGCCAACTTGATTACAAACTCTGCCATGCTTTCGCTCGCCGGGCGGACGCTCGCCGCGCCCTGGCCTTCTTAGAGTGCTTTCCTGTTCAAGGGTATATCAGTACCACTCGCTCCATAGACGCAAACTTGCCCCCAACCGTTCACCCGTCCAACTGGACTCGGATGGGTCATTCCCGAGACTGCCGCCTGCCTTGGGCGAAAGTCGAAGAGACCGGCCTTTGGGCCGGGAGAGCAAAGGACTCGATCGCACCCGCAGTGATCTCCACTCACCCTGTATCCTGATTTCATTCCGGTTCGCAAGCGATTCGCCATAAAGGAGTCCGGTTTGGCGCAACATATCGATGGCACGATGCAGAATTGGCGATTGGCCGCAATGCGCGTACCGATCCTTCGCAAGAATCGTCTTGCCAGCTTCGCGGTCGCCGCCCTTCTCACTGTTACTGTTGCGTTTTTCTCGTTCGCTGGCCTCCGCTCCGGCAGGCCGGCGGTCGTCCCGCCGCCCTATCCGCACCAGCTCGCCCAGGTCAGCTTTGCCGTGGCCGGTGACGTCATTCCCCACGAAGCCGTTCGCGCCGCCGCAGCCGCCGCAGGCCCCGGCGAACAAGGCTGGGAAGCCCTCTTCTCCGACGTGGCCGACGTCTTTCACTCGGTCGATTTCGGTTTCGTCAACATGGAAACGCCCGTAGCGCCGGATCACTCCAAGGGCTCCAAGCCCTTCATGTTCGACGCGCCCGTCGCACTACCTCAAGCGCTCAAGGCCGTCGACATCAAGATCGTTTCTTTTGCCAATAACCACGTAATGGACCAGGGCTGGCCCGGCTTCACCGAGACCTGCGAGCACCTCCGCGAAGTGGGCCTGCTCTTCGTTGGCTCCGGCGACACTACTGCACAGCAATGGCAGCCGGTCATTACCGAGGCCAACGGCATCAAGGTTGGCTGGCTCGGCATGACTCGCTGGCTCAATGGCAACCGCAACCCCGACTCACCCGATCAGCCTCACGTCAATTTTTTCCCTTATCCCGGAGAATCGGGTGGCGCTCCCGGTGCGGACGAAGCCCAGGTTCTCGCCGCCGTCAAAGCCGCCCGCGCTCAATGCGATTTCCTCGTTATCTCCGTCCATTGGGGCATTGAATACGCCACCGTCCCGCGTCCTGAAGATGTCGACCTCGCCCACAAGATGCTCGACGCCGGCGCCTCGGTCGTCGTCGGGCACCATCCCCACGTCCTGCAGCCGGTTGAGACTTACCGCACCGCCGACGGCCGCAATACCGTCATCTTCTACTCGCTCGGCAACTTCCTTTCCAACCAGTCGCGCAGCTACGTCGACGGCCTCATGCCCGACAAGGACGGCGACCCTCGCGACGAGATGATCGCTCTCTTTTCCGCGGTCAAAGAGGACTACGGCCCAGCCGGCATCCGCGTCGAACTCGGACATGTCGGCATTCTGCCTGTTTGGGAAGAGAACAACCGCAACGACATCGCCAGCGGCAAGACGAAAACGCCCATCGTCCGCCCCATCCTCATCGACCGCGAAGTCCCCAAGCTCCAGGCCCGTCTCGACGAGCTTACCAAGAGCGCTGGCGAAGACAGGGCAGCCGGTGAGAATAAGGCGGACCCATCCGCGCAAACGTCAGCCACCGGCGACGCGCCTGCGCCAAAGGGGTCGTTTACTCCGGCTCAGAAACAGGGATTCATTGAGATAACAGACCAGCTCAAGCTGCTCGACGACCGCCGCCAGCAAATCCTCACTCGGGTTGGCGACGAGTACATCACTGACGCTCCCAAACTGGCTGCCAAGCCTTAGGAAACCGATCGAAGAAGGCGTGCCCCCGCCCCATAGCGATACTGACCAGTGATCCCTGACGACTGGCCGCTGCTTCAGTACCCGTTCGCCACCAGCCACGCCTCAGTCAGTTCGATCTCCGGCTTCTTTTTCGCTTTCATCTCGGCGTACGCCAGCTTCACCAGCACATCGGCCTCGACGTTCACCGGAGCGCCCACTTCGAGCGTATGCAGATTCGTCCGCCAGTAGGTCAATGGCAGAATGGCAATCGAGATCGTATCGTCCTCGATCGCCGCAATCGTCAGGCTGATGCCCTCAATCGCCACCGATCCCTTGTGCACCATCCACTGCCGCAGTGCTCTCCGGCACGCGCACCTTCAGCGTCCAGTCGGTCGTCTGCGGTCGAAATTGGCGACTCGAAGCGCTAGAGATCAAAGGGTCAAGGGAGACGGAGCTCCCCGGTCCCGTCCACATGCCCCTGCACCACGTGCCCGCCCAAGCGGACTCCCCGCCGCCGTCGGCAGCTCCAGATTCACTTTCGCGCCCGGCTTCAGCGCGCCCAGCGAAGTCCGGTCCAACGTCTCCTGCGCCAGGTCGGCGTGGAAATAAGTCGGGTCCACATCCAGCGCCGTCAAACACACGCCCGAAACCGCCAGCGAATCGCCCTCGCGCAACCGCCCCGCGATGCCCGGCGCCTCCAACGGTGATGCCGCCGCACCCCGCCCGGTCTGTCGAGGCTAACCAGCGTTCCCGTCTGTTCAATGATTCCGGTAAACATGGCTCCATTCTAAGGGAAATGGGGACGCAGAGCCCTGTTCACTTTCGACTGTCGAGCCACTGCACGATCTCGTTCATCACCCGTCCGCTCTGGTCAGTTTGAAACAGATACTGCGCGTGCGCCGACCCTTCCAGAACAATCAACTTCTTGGGCTGCGGAGCTTTCTCATACTGAGCCCGAATCCCCGGCAGTCGTGGCCCATCTCCGCTCGTATCGTCTCGCGCCACAATGAACAGGCTGGGCGATTTCAGCTTGTCCGCAGGCTTGTTCGGCGCCGCGCCCAGCATCACGATGCGGTCAATCTCTCCCGGCCGCGAATCGATTGATGCATCGCCCGCGGCTGCGCCTCCCATGCTGCCGCCGACGATCGACACGGTCTTCGCGCCTGCCTTGTGCAAGTAGCGCACCGCTGCGAGCACATCCAGTTCCCACGGCGCATCCTCCTTGTCGCCCGGCCCATGCGACTTGCCATAACCGCGGAAGTCGATCGCCAGTACCTCAAATCCCGCCGCTTGCAGAGCCTGCGCTTGCACCGCCCAACTCTCTTTGTTGAAACGGCCTCCGTGGGCGAGCACCACCGCCTTCTCGCCTGAACCGTAGAGGTCCGCGAACACCACGCCGCCGTCTTCCGTCGGAAATGAAATCGTCTGCTGCGCTGCCGCAACGCTCGCAGCAAGACACACTAGCGCAAAGGCAAGAAACGCACGCATCCTGCCACTCTATTACGGAAATTTCTGAGTTGATCTGTTAATTTCAGACGGACGCTGTCTTTATTCCCTGTTCCCTAATCCCTGGCTTTAACCTCTGAAGTCAGTCCGCTGCTTCTTCCGCAGCCGGTTCTCCACCGATTTCTGAGCCACGGGTCAACTGCCGGTAGGCGGAGTAGAGATGCGCCCTCCAGCGGACGATCATGCCGAACGCGAGCAGGTAAAAAATCGCGCCCGTCTGCTCAATCGAGAGGATCTTGTCGAAGTACCCGCGCGCCAGGTAGCGAATGGCGAACAGCACAATCACCACGGCAAAGAACGCTCCCGAGCGCTTCATCATGATCACGTTGCCATCGCGCCGCAGGCTCGACGTGAGCAGCAGCGGGTATGCAAACGCGATGGCCCCCAGCAGAAAAGCGGCTATGCCCCACGTCCACGGCACGCGAAACGCCGGCACAATAAACATCGAAAATCCGGTTGCCATCCCCAGTGGCGGCATGAGGAGCTTTTTCGCCGTGACCGCGGTTCGCCCCTCGCGCACTCGCCATACCAGAATGACGAGCAGGCCCACGATCGAACCGACAGCATAGGCCCCCGGGGAAAGATGCATCCAAATACCTCTTCTCTTAGTTTACAGGCGGTCTTGTTCGGCCACGTTCCGCATCAACAAGCGGTTGGATTTGCTGAAATCCGGAATGCGTCAACCCGCCTGCCTATCTGGCCACGGATCCCTCAGCAGCGAACAGAGTCCCAGGTCATTCTCATACCGCTCGACTTCCACCTCGCCCATGTGGATCGCTTTCGTCATTCCGCGGAATGTAGGCACGGCGTCCGAGCCCATGATCTGCGGCGATACAAACAGATGCAGGCGGTCCACTAAGCCGCCCGCCAGCAGAGCCGTATTCAGCCGCGTTCCGGTCTCCGTCAGCAGGGTTAAAATGCCTTCCTCACCCAGCTTGTCCAACACCTTGCCCAGCGGAACTCGTCCCACTTCCGCGGGCAATACCTCAACGCGAATACCTTTGCTGCGCAGCTCGTTGATCCGTGCCTCGTCCTTTGAAACAGTGAACACCGCCACATCATCCTGCGCGCTGGCAACCATCTTTGAATCCAACGGTATACGCAGTGCAGAATCAAGCACTACTCGAAGTAATGGCCGTCGCCTGCGCAGCCCGCTGCGGTCGGTCAGCATCGGGTCGTCGGCCAGCACCGTGTCCACGCCGGTCAGGGCCGCGTCGGCCTGCCAGCGCAGCGGCTGCACGGCTGCCCTGGCCGCTTCGCTGGTAATCCAATATGGCGCGTGCAGCACATACTGACCCGCCGGAGGGGCGATCCGCCCATCGAGCGTCATCGCCACCTTCATCAGCACCAGGGGCCGCTTGTGCTGACTCCAGCGCGCGAAGCCCTCGTTGAGCCGTCGGGCTTCGGCCTCACAAACCCCAACATCGGTCCGAAGGCCCGCGGCATGCAAGCGCTCCATGCCGTGCCCGGCTACGGCGGGATTCGGATCAATCGTGGCCGCCACCAACCGTCCCAGCCCCGCCGCAATCAGCGCCTCGGTGCATGGCCCGGTGCGTCCCGTATGATTGCAAGGCTCCAAGGTCACATATGCCGTCCCGCCCTTGAGCCTGTCCTCTTTTTGATAGGTGAGCGCATGTTGCTGCGCTTCCTTCAGCGCCACGATCTCAGCGTGGTCCAGCAGGTCGTACTCGTGCCAGCCCTCTCCGATCACCTGTCCTGCGCGGTCCAGAATCACGCAGCCCACCGCCGGGTTCGGCGAACTCACGCCAATGCCGCGGCGCGCCAGCTCGAGCGCGCGCTGCATCCAGTAAACGTCTTGCTCTTTCTCGTTCACTTGTCCCTATCCCTATACCCTAGTCCCTGTCCTCTCAACCCAGCATCGCCTCCACAAAGGTCCCCGCATCAAACTCCAATAGATCCCCCATCTGCTCCCCCACGCCAACGAAGCGTACCGGCAGGTTCAGCTCCCGCGCAATGGCCACCGCAATGCCGCCCTTGGCGGTGCCGTCCAGCTTGGTGAGCACAATGCCCGTCACTCCTGCCGACTGCGTAAACAGTCGGGCCTGCTGCAAACCGTTCTGTCCGGTGGTCGCGTCCATCACCAGCAGCACCTCGTGCGGAGCGCCCCCGACCAGCTTCGCCGCTGTCCGGCGCATCTTGTCCAGTTCGTCCATCAGGCCCGTCTTGGTATGCAGCCGCCCCGCCGTATCCACAATCAGGTCGTGGATGCCCTTTGCCTTTGCTGCGCTGGCCCCGTCATAGAGCACTGCCGCCGGATCGCCGCCCTGCCGCGTCTTGATCATCTCCACGCCGCTACGCCCCGCCCATACCTCAAGCTGTTCAATGGCTGCAGCGCGAAAGGTGTCTGCCGCGCACAGCAGCACTGTCCGCCCCTGCCCGCGGTACCAGGCCGCCAACTTGCCCGCCGAGGTCGTCTTGCCCGTGCCGTTGACGCCTACCAGAAACGTTACCTTCGGCGGCGTCGCCGGCTCTGCAACAGCATGCCGCGGAGCCTCCAGGATTCCCCGCAACTGCTCCTTCAGCAGTTCGCGTAGCTCCGCCCCGCCTTCAATCGCCCGCTTCTTCGCGCGTTCCCGCAGCGCTTCCAGAATCTCCGTCGTCGTCTGCACCCCGATGTCGCTGGTCAGCAGCGCCGTTTCCAGGTCCTCGAGCGCCGCCTCGTCCACTTCGCGCGTCAACGCCACAATGTCGTTGATGCGCGTCGAGAACGATTCCCGCGTGCGGGACACGGCCTGCTTCATCCGACTGAAAAAGCCAGGCTTCGCCGTCTCGTCCGGCTCGGGTTCCGGATTATTGTTCTGATTACCGAAAAGCGTTGTGATCATGGGCCGATCCAGACCTCAAGTTTAGAGCATTCACAGTCCATGCGTTTTGTCTTCGAATTTTCGCTTGCATTTTGCAACGCAGTTTTAGGAGAATCTCCAAGCGGCCCTCGCCGCTCTGGCGATCCAACGAGGGAGAAAAGGAGAACAATGAGCAGCGTGCGTGTGCTGGTCGGAACGCGCAAGGGAGCGTTCGTTTTGTCTTCAGACGGCAAACGGAAGAAGTGGAAAGTTAGCGGCCCTCATTTTGCGGGCTGGGAAATCTATCACATGAAGGGTTCGCCGGTGGACCCAAACAGGATCTACGCCTCGCAGACCAGCGGCTGGTTTGGCCAGATCCTGCAGCGCTCCGACGACGGCGGCAAAACCTGGAGCCCCCCGGGTGGCGAATCGATGCCGAGCCCCGGCCCCGAGCCCCCCAAGCCGAGCAACAAGTTTGCCTACGACACCTCTGCCGAAACCGGCAAGCCCCTCACCACACATCAGTGGTACGACGGCACACAGCATCCCTGGGAGTTCAAGCGCGTCTGGCATCTTGAGCCCTCCCTCACCGATCCAAACACGGTCTACGCGGGTATTGAAGACGCAGCCCTGTTCCGTTCAACGGACGGCGCCCAATCCTGGCAAGAACTGCCCGGCCTGCGCGGCCACGTCACCGGACCCGGCTGGCAGCCCGGCGCGGGCGGCATGTGCCTGCACACCGTCATCCTTGACCCCTCCAATCCCAACCGCATCTTCATCGCCATCTCCGCCGCGGGAGCCTTCCGCACCGACGATGGCGGCGCCACCTGGAAGCCAATCAACAACGGCCTCCGTTCTCAGTTTATTCCCGACCCCAATGCCGAAGTTGGTCACTGCGTACACCACGTGGCCATGCATCCCGAGCGTCCCGACGTGCTTTACATGCAGAAGCACTGGGACGTCATGCGCTCAGACAACGCCGGTGACCACTGGACCGAGGTCAGCGGCAACCTGCCCACCGACTTCGGCTTCGTCATCGACGTCCACGCCCACGAGCCGGAGACCATCTACGTCGTCCCCATCAAGAGCGACTCGGAGCACTTCCCCATCGACGGCAAGCTGCAGGTCTTCCGCAGCCGTACCGGCGGCAATGAGTGGGAGGGACTGAGCAAAGGGCTGCCGCAGAAGAACTGCTACGTCGACGTGCTGCGCGATGCCATGTCCGTCGATAAGCTCGATGACTGCGGCGTCTACTTCGGCACCACCGGCGGCCAGGTCTACGTCTCGCCCGATGGTGGCGACTCCTGGTCGGCGATCGTGAGTACCTTGCCGCCCGTGCTTTCGGTCGAAGTGCAAACCCTGCAGTAACGACCCTCGGCACGAGCCGTTATTATCCCGAATCAGCAAGAAAATGGGTCAACGACTGAATTCTGATCGTCAGCCGAATCAGCAAGAAAAAATGGGTGGGAAACCACCAACTTCCGACTAGCCCTGAAAGGTACGAGCCTCAGCCCATACATCAGTTCATCAGGAAGGAGTGGGGCTTAAGCCCCCAAGCGAACAATGTCCCTCGCTGTCCGCGTCCAACTCCCGTACCACCTCCGCAACCTCGCCAAGGTCGGCAGCGAAGTCACGCTCGAGGTTGCCGCGCCCGTCACGCTGCGCGCCGTGCTCGACGCGCTCGAAGCCTGCTACCCTACGCTGCGGGGAACCATTCGCGACCACGACACGCTCAAGCGCCGCCCCTTTCTGCGCTTCTTTGCCTGCGAAGAGGACCTCTCGCACGACTCTCCCGACAAGCCGCTTCCCGAAGCCGTTGCGGCAGGGAAGGAACCGCTGCTCATTATCGGCGCCATCGCCGGTGGCTGAGGATTGGCTTTGAAGGCAATGGACTGGCGGCGCCGGCTCTGGTGCGGGACATGAATCCTCACAGTTTCACAGTTTCACGGTAAATGGGGGGGTAGGGTGGGGGGGGATTTGGTACAGACCGGGCGCTTGTCCGACGAAATAGACCGAGGGCATCTCCGACACTGCAGCGAAGGCTGAAGGCGTTACAACCGTCATTATGCCTTGGAAAACGAGCAGTGTTATGGAAGAGAAGCTGCGCTTTGTGTTTGATTATGAGCGCGATGAGCATTCGATGGTGGAGCTTTGTTTCCGGTATGGGATATGCCGGGACACGGGCTATGAGTGGCTTCGTCGCTTCCGTTTGCACGGAGTCAAGGGACTGGCAGAACTGAACCGGGCGGCCAGGCAGCATCCCAACCAGACGGATGCGGCCATGGAGCGAGCGGTGCTTGATCTGCGCGAGGCGCACATGGGTTGGGGACCGCGTAAGTTGAAGCGGATTCTGGAACGGGATCAGCCGGGACGGGTGTGGCCTGCAGCCAGCACCATCGGCGAGATCGTCAAGCGTGCCGGGCTGGTGGTTGCGCGCAAGAAGCGGCGCCGCACCGAGCCTTACACACAGCCGCTGGCGCACGCCGGCGGGGCCAACCGGGTGTGGTGCGCTGACTTCAAGGGCTGGTTCAAGGCCGGTGACGGAGCGCGTGTCGATCCGTTGACGATTACCGACGCCTGGAGCCGCTATCTGCTGCGCGCACAGGCAGTGGAGAAGACAGACAGCGCGCGGGTGCGGGCCATCTTCGAGGCTGCTTTCCGCGAGCATGGGATGCCGGAGGCGATCCGCACCGACAACGGCGCGCCGTTTTCCAGCTCGGCCGTGGGCGGGCTGAGCCGGCTGGCGGTGTTCTGGATGCGGCTGGGCATCGAGCACGAACGTATACAGGCCGGGCATCCGGAGCAGAACGGGCGGCACGAGCGCATGCATCGCACGCTCAAGCAGGAGATGCGGCCAGCCGCCGACTGGCGGGGGCAGCAACGCGAGTTGGATCGTTTTCGTCATGACTATAACCAGGTGCGGCCGCATGAGGCGCTTGAGATGCAGACCCCGGCAAGTGTCTATGAGCCCTCGCAACGGCCCTATCCGGCGCGCCTGCCCGAGGTCGCGTATCCGGACTGGATGGAGGTGCGCATGGTCAAGGCGCACGGGCATTTCCGCTGGAAAAAGAAAGACATCTTCCTCACCGAAGTACTGTGGGGAGAACCGGTCGGACTGATGCCGATCGGCGAAGGCCTCTACAACGTCTACTTTGCCCACCGTAAGCTGGTGGGCTTCGACAGCAAACGCGATAAGCTGGTTCCGTTAACCAACCCAGCATGGCCGAAAGACAAAAGCAAAAACATGCCTAATAAACAAAAAATGTCGGAGATGTGCCCGGTCTGAAATGTCGGACTTCTGCCCGGCTATTCAGATTTACCTCGTCTACTCCTTTGCCTTGGGGCGCCGGAAACACGGTTGCGCGCCACCTAAGCACGATATTCAACATGCGCGCCTCCGCGTGAAAAGAAGAAGGGCTTGCGCGGCGAGCCCGGCGTGCGGCCCAGTCCTCTTCACAAGCCCTTTACCTCGATTGTGCGCGAACGGAGCCAAATACTCTGCAACAGCGGGGGAGGCGGCGAGTAACTTTGGTGCGGCCATCGGCATCGGAGGCCCGGTTTATTTCTTGAAGCGGTTCGCCAGCACCGGTCCTGCATCTCCGTCTTCGATCACCGGGACTGTTTTCATGTGGAGCAGATCAGCCCACTTCGCCGCATCTGTGTAAAGCGCCACCGGATCGTCGCTTTCCACCAGCACAAAACCTCCGCTGCAGTCCGCGTTGTGCCAGCGCCCCAGAAGTTTTACCCCTGGAGGGGGGACCGCCTCGCCCGCGAGGAAGCGCTCCGCAGCTTCAGGAATGTTTCCGGTTGGAAAGGCCCAGGTAGTCATGAATTTCATTGCTTTCTTCCTCCTGGTTGAATTGTCTAGGGGGGATTTTTCCCGGGACTTCCCGAGCCCGAGAATCATATACCCTTTCTCTATCGAGTCCGCCTGGCCGGCTATTTCCCTTGTTGTGAACGCGCACCACATTGCACCACCGCAACGCGTGGCAGCAGCATGACGTGTACCTTTTTCCTATTTCCCGAAGACCCGCTTCAGCCCTGGCGCAATCTCTGCGTCTTCCACCACCAGCGAGTGACTCACGTCCAATACATCCGCCCACTTCGCGGCCTGCTCAAACAACAGTGCCGGATTATCCGTCTCGTACACGGCCCAGGCGATGCTGCCATCTGTCTTGTACCATCGTCCCAGCACCGTCACGCCCGCAATGGGCGCTCCTTCACCCGCCATGTAACGGCTCACCGCCTCTTTCACGCAGCCCGGCCGAATGCTCCAGCTGGATAGAATCTTCATTCGATTTTGTCCTCCATTTTCAGTTTTGTTTTTGGGAAAATTACTCGGAGATTGTCGAAGGCGGCAAATATAACGCAGAAACGTGAGCCTCAAATACCGCGAGCTCCGGTCCGGATTTACGGAGCAGGGAATTCCGACCCACCCAAGCGGAGCTTGGATAGGGCACCCCGCCTCGTGGACGGCCAGCCTCAGTCAGTCCTACGAGAAGTATTTCTTTAGCGGCTCCCAGTAATGGTTCTTCCATCCCCAGTCCAGATGGTCGTATTCGCCGGAAGGGAAGCCGATGTGGTCAAAGGATAGATTGGCGGGCGCATCGCCTGCCTTGAACTCAAAGCGCACAATGGAATACACGCCCGCATCCCAATGCGCAGGACGCCATGCCTGCACAATTCTCTGATTCGGGACGAGCTCGACATTGCGCCCCACAATCTGGCCGCCAAACATCGAAAAGGGCCCACCTTCGGTTGGGGCAATCGTGGCCGGCATCCCCGAAAACGCAGCGAATTGCTTTGCGTCGAGGATGGTTTCGTAACAACGCTGTGGACTGGCCTTGAACTCGAGCTCGTAGCGGATCGCTGTACGAGCCTGGTTCGGCGATGTGCAGGGCGGCTCTACTTTTGGCTGCTCCGAGGTTTGCGCCTGAGTGAATGAGGCTGCGGCGGCAGCGCCGAAAGCGGCAACGAGAACTCTGGTTGCCTGGCGGCGGGTGAAAGCACCCGGGGATTGGCGGATGTTCGTGTACATCGTGACCTCCGAACGGCACGCGCGGTCGCTGAACGTGATCACGAATTATCGCAGTTACTCTCTTTTTCGCGCCTCATCTTTTTGCAGATTGGTTCTCGCTGGGTGCTGGACGCCTAGAACTGGTTGCATAAATGCCGCTCAGTCCCCAGCAACTGCATTCCTCAGGGGCTAGAGCATTTTCTGTTTTCCTGTAGACCGTTAATTGCGAGTCCGAACCAGGCCTGCGCATTGGCGGGAGTGATGCACGGCAGAGCCTCGGTTATGGCCTGATCCAGTGTTTCTTTGGTTCGTGCTTTGGCCGCGCGAAGCATTTGTTTGAGTTTTGCCCAAGCCTTTTCGATAGGGTTCAGATCGGGAGAATAGGGCGGCAGATAGAGCACCTCCGCACCTGCTTTTTCGATCCATTCGCGCACCGCGGGCACCTTGTGCGCGCTCAGGTTGTCCATCACCACAACGTCGCCGGACTTCAGTACCGGGCACAGCAGATGTTCGACGTAGGCGAGGAAAATATCGCTGTCGGTGGGCTCCTCGATGGTCATCGTTGCGATCATGCCGCTCAGGCTCATGGCGCCCAGAATCGTCATGATTTTCCAATGGCCGCCAGGCGTCGCCTCATGGATGCGTCTGCCTCCCGTGCCTCGCGCGTAGAGCCGCGTCATCGAGGTAGTGACACCGCTCTCGTCCAGGAAAATCAGCCGCTCCGGTGTGATCGACTGGAGACGCGCCGCGAACTCTTCGCGTCGCTTGCGGTTGGCTTCGGTGTCCCGCTCGACCGCGTGGAGTGACTTTTTTTCAGCCGCAGACCCAACTTTTTCAACAAATGCCAGATCCGCCCCAGGCTAAGCGAAATGCCCGACTCGCTGTGCAACTTGGCCTGCAGTTGAGCCAGCGTCAGATCGGGCTTCGATACCACCCAATCCATTACCTGACGCTGCGTTTCGGCACCGGCCCGCCACTTACGCCCCGGTTGATGCGGTACCCGCTCGGCCTGCCCATTACGCTTCCGTTGCGCGGAAATCTTCTTCGCCCAGCCAACGCTCACCAGGAAACGATCCGCAAGTTCTTCCAGCGTTTCCTCGCCTTGATCATAGGCCAACAGAAATTTACGGCGCAGGTCATCCCCATATGGCTTCGCCATCGATTCACTTGTCGCAGAGTCTCGCCAATAGCAAGTCTACACTATTACAGAAACTGCTCTAAAGCCCGCGATTTTTGGGACTTCCACGGCACGGATAAATCCGTGCCCTTTCAAAACACGAATTATGCAACCAGTTCTAGCATGCGGATCTTCGGATCTGGAAATCCAGACCCACCCAAGCGGAGCTTGGAAGGGGCACCCAGGTTCGTTCAGACCCAGGTTCGTTCACGCCCGGTTCGTTCACGCCCGGTTCGTTGAACAGTTGAAGCTTCCGGCGCCGGTTCCTATTGCTCGCCTTTTCCCGGGCGCAGCATCAGATCTTTAATCGCTTCGAGCGGATCTTTGCCTTCATCGAGGATCAGCTCCATCTGCTCGGTGATGGGCATCTCGATCCCGTGCCGCTGCGCCAGTCCCAGCGCAGCCCGCGTGGTGCGCACGCCCTCGGCGACCTTGCCGCCCAGGCTCTCCAGAATTTCCGGCAGCTTGCGGCCCTGTCCCAGAGCCTGTCCCACCGTCCGGTTGCGGCTGAGCGAACCGGTGCAGGTCAGCACCAGATCGCCCACGCCCGAGAGTCCCGCGAGAGTCTCGCGCTTTCCGCCGCAGGCCACGGCGAGGCGCGTGATTTCGGCAATGCCGCGCGTCATCAGCGCGGCAGAGGAGTTGTACCCCAGCCCCACTCCGGCCGCGATGCCCGAGGCGATGGCGATCACGTTCTTGAGCGCGCCGCCCAACTCGACGCCGATCACGTCGGTTGAGGTGTAGAGCCGCAGCGTCTCGGAAGAAAACTCCTGCTGCACGAGCGCGGCAATCTGGGGATCGCTGAAGGCTATCGTGACGGCCGTGGGCTGTGCCTGGGCCACTTCAATGGCGAAACTGGGCCCGGAGAAGGCCCCGATGGAAAGCAGGATGCCCGCCGGCTCCAGGGTCCGGGAAATGACCTGTGTCATGCGCAAAAACGTGCGGTCTTCCACGCCTTTGGTCGCGCTGACGATGAATTGGCCGTTGTGCAAATGCTTGCGAAGGCGCGTAAACGTGGAGCGAAGGAACTCCGACGGGATCACGGAGACGACGATATCTGTCTCGGCAATGGCCGCATCATCGGCGGTCACGGTGATTTCGGCGGGCAATGGGAAGCCGGGCAGGAAGAGGTTGTTTTCGCCTGCCTCGTTGATTTGGCGCGCTTCATCGGCGCTGTGCGCCCAGAGAGTGAGCGTGTGGCCCCCGCGGCGATGCAGCGAGAGAGCGATGGCGGTTCCCCATGCCCCGGAACCAAGGACGGCGATGCGGCTCATGCGGGTTTTCCTTCACGTGGAGCAGCGCCGATGCGCGATTCGGTGCCCGTAAGCAGACGGCGGATATTCTGGTGGTGCTTGGCGATGATCAGAAACGCCACGATGGCTTGCACAGCAATGAAGAATGCAGGCTTTTCGCCCCGCACCAGGAACCAGGCGAAGATCGGAAAGCTGGCCGCGCCGAGGATGGACGCCAGCGAAACCAGCCGGCTCACCACGAGTACCAAAGCGAAGACGGTAATGGCGGCCAGCGCGGCGAGCGGCGCAGCGACCAGGAAAACGCCGAACCCTGTGGCGACCCCCTTGCCGCCGCGAAAGCGAAGCCAGACAGGGAACATGTGCCCCAGTACCGCGCAAAGAGCGGCCAGGGCCTCCACGCTGCGCACCGGAGCGGTCGGAAGCAAAAGCCCGGCAAGGAGGGCGCCAAGCCAGACCGCTGCACATCCCTTGAGCATGTCGAGGAGAAAAGTAGCTGCGCCCAGGCCTTTGGCGCCGGAGCGGAGAACGTTGGTGGCGCCGATATTGCCGCTGCCGATGGTGCGGATGTCCTGATGTCGAAAAATCCGCATAAGCAGATAGCCGGTTGGGATCGATCCGAGCAAATATGCGGCTACCGCGACCAGAAAACTTGCGAGGACCATAACGAAACAGAGTTTAGCAGGAAAGGGGGCTGGGCTTTGTCGAGCCGCCGGCCGGGCCCGCCTGTGCAATCAGAAGCGTTCGTCGGCGGAGGGCCCGTAAAGGGCGGGTACGGTAGAGGACACCATGCGCAGGTAGACAGTCAACTGTCCGCGATGATGCGCAAGATGGCTGAAGACAGCGTCGGCAATCATCACCTCGCGGGGCTGTTTCTGGATGGGGTTGCCGTTCATCTTGAATGCCCAGGGGTTGTGCAAGTGCTCGTCCGTGGTCGATTCGAGAGCGCGACGTGCAATGGCGACTGCATTGTCGAGGTTGGCAAGGAGTGCAGCCTTGTTCGCCAGCGGCCTGGTTCGGAACCCTTCGCTCGAGGGGTCATCGAGATTAAGTTCATCGCGGTCGATGATGAGGGCGATCCAGCCCAGCATGCCGGCGACAAGCGCGGCCAGATAACCCAATTCCATGGAGCGCTCATGTGGCTTGTAGTCGTTGCGGTCATCGGGAACGCGGTCGATGGCTTTGCGGACAAGAATAGCTTCGCGATCGAGCTTGGCGAGGAAAAAATCTCGTAGCGTGACATTGGCCTGAGTCATGGGGTGGAATCTCCTTTGTGGCGAGCGGTTTGGCCCGCAAATTGAGAGTAGGAGAGTATATATGACATCTCTTGTCATAATTGATTTGGGAAATTAAAAATATCGCTGAGGAAGGCGACCGCTCTGATGAAATCTGACCGGCTGCTGTCGGTGCTGTTGCTGCTGCAAGCCAAAGGGCGCGTGACAGAACGCGAACTGGCTGAGCGGCTGGAGGTCTCTCAGCGCACAGTTCATCGTGATCTGGAGGCGCTGAGCGCGGCGCGTGTGCCGGTGGTAGCACTGCGTGGAGCGCAAGGTGGCTGGGAACTGGAAAAAGGCTGGCGGACGCAGGTTCCGGGATTGGATGAGGCTGAGCTGAGGGCACTCCTGATGGCACAGCCGAGGGTAGTTGGCCATCCTCGCCTGGCGGCAGCCGCTGAAAGTGCGCTGAACAAGTTGATGGCCGCGCTGCCCGGACCGATGCGCGCGCAGGCGTTGGCAATTCGCGAGCGGCTGCACGTTGATGCAACAGGATGGCGCGAAACCGGCGAAGATTTGTCGATGCTATCGCTGGTCCAGGACGCAGTAGCGCGAGAGCGAAAACTGGTCTTTGATTACACGCGGGCTGATGGGCACAAGGCAAAACGCACGGTGGACCCGTTGGGACTGGTTGCCAAAGGACTGAGCTGGTACCTTGTGGCGCTGGCTGCGAATGGGTTGCGGACCTATCGCGTCTCCCGCATGGAGTCTGTCACGGCGCTTGCCGTGGGGTTCGAACGGCCGGCGCATTTCGATCTTGCGGCCTATTGGGCGCGATCGACCGCGGAGTTGAAGCAGCAGCTGAGGAGCTATCCAGCGGTCTTGTCGCTCACGGTCGAGGGCGCCCGGAGGCTGCATGCGTGGTGCGCGACGAAGCCTGTGGCGCGAAGCGAGAGCGACAACGAACGCGAAGATCGGGTGATGTTGCAAGCTGACTTTGAGAGCGAGGAGCACGCGCGATTTGTGGTGCTTGGTCTGGGATCGCAAGTGCTCGTTGTGGTGCCGCAGGAGTTGCGCCAATGGGTGCGGGAAGAGGCGAAAAAGATGGGTCATGAATCCGCGAAGGAGAATACAAAAGAATGAGCGCAGGCGGTATAGGTTCCGGTGTATAGTGGGTGCTCCCCGGCCCCCACATTCAATCTTTCCTCGAAAGGCAACGACCATGCCCAGTTATCTCGTGCAGGCTTCCTACACCGTCGAAGCTCTGGCCGCAATGATCAAGACCCCGCAGAACCGCACCGAAGTTGTGCGCAAAGCCATTGAGAAGCTCGGCGGCTCGCTGACCGGACTTTGGCTGTCGTTTGGCGACCAGGATGTCGTCTGCATTCTTGACATGCCGGACAACATCAGTGCTGCGGCGCTCTCGCTCGCCATCGCCTCAGGCGGTGCGCTTAAGAGCACAAAGACCACGCCCCTGCTCACCGTCGAAGAGGGCATGGCGGCAATGAAGAAAGCGGGAACCTCCGGCTACAAGCCCGTCTCCGAGAAGAAGTAGAAGCGGCTGCGCACTCTTAAAAATGGGTCGGTGACGAGTCGACCCTTCCCGAGGCAGTCTCTGCCTTCAGTCCACCATCACCTCGCCGGGCACGATCGGGCGAGTGCGCGGAAGTGCGCCGTTATATGCGGCAAAGCCCATCGCCAACAGAGCCCCGACATAGACGGCAAGCTTGATCAGGCTGCCGGTGCGCGTCATCGGCAGCGTCTTCCAAAGAACCAGCAGCAGAGTTTGCGCCGTGGTCACGGCCCACACCGAGCCATAGAAGTAGCGGCGCTCCGTGCCCTCACGCAGCGTCGAGGGACCCACGCGGGGCAGCTTGCCCGCCGCGCCCAGCGCCAGAATCAGCACGAAGAGCGGCAGGTAGCCATATTGATAAAGCTGCTTCATATACCAGACTCCGGTGACTGAAGCGATCACCAGTCCGGTGAGGTTGAGCAGCGCGAAGTTGATCACAGCGTTCCACGCAAAGGTGTAGCAGACCTTGCGATAAAGGGGATTGGGCTTGTCCTCGTCGAAGCGGAGGATGTAGGGCCTTGGCTCGACACCGGGCAGTTGCGCCTTGAGGCCGGCGATGCCGGTGCCGAAAAGAACGGCGGCGAGCCATATCGAATTGGCCCAGCCAAACCCGTGCGCAAAAAGGGAGAACGTCAAAGGTCCCGGCGCCAGGAAGAAGACCCATATCCAGATGGGCCAATGCGCCAATCGATAAATCTTCGTATTGCGTTCACGAATCTTTCGTGCCCCGGAGTACTCCACCTTTCCGCCGTATCGCATGGGGCGAGTCTTGCAGAGGCGACGGGAGAGCGTCAATTCCGCAGCCGCCGCAAACAGACAAAATGAGCCGCAGACCTGGGCCTTCGCTTACCCAGATCTGCGGCATGAACCGTTCCACGGGGAAGAATTTTGGAACGGGATCGGGAGAACGGCAGCGTCGCTCAGATCGATGGTTTACTTGTCGCCGTGCGCCTCAATGTGGTGCTTGGCAGCGTGCTCGGCATGCTCGGCGGCATGGGTGTGATGGCCATGAGCCAGATGTGCGTGGTGGGCAGCGGCTTCGTGGTCGCCGTCCAGGTGATGCTTGGCGGCTTCGTGGTGATGGCGCGCAGCGTGCTCATGATGTTCTGCCGCCTGGGTGTGATGATGGGCTGCTTCGTTTGACATGAGGTTTCCTTTCGCGTTCATTCTGTGCTCTCTGCACGTCAGGATTATCTGCAGGTGCAACAGGGAAAGGATTACAGCGCAACGAATTGGAGATGAATATCTGCGCTTCGTCGCAGAAGCCGCGTGTGATAAAAAGCAAGGACGGGTACTCCGTGGTGTGCATCTGGCCATCCCGAGGTCCCGCAGAAGTGAGGAACAGCCAATGCGCGTTTTGCACGCAATTGTCATCGTGACGGTGTTGTGTTCGCCTTCGTTGATCTGCGCGCAATCGCCCGCCAACACGACGCCGCCAACCCAAACAGCGCCGGTACAAAGCGCACCGGCTCCGCCACCCGCCCAAGCACCACCGGTGCAGGGTGCACCCGCTCCGCCGCCCACTCCATCCGGGTTGCTGCAACCCGCGATCGATACCGTAGACCAGACACTGGACAGCATCAATCAGGAGAAATGGAAGCGCGGGAATGTACGCGAAGAGGCAGGCGAAAATATCGGAAAGATCCTGAAGGATCTGAAAGAGACGCTGCCGCCGCTGCTGAACGATGCCGATGCCGCTCCGGGGTCGATTGCCAAGTCACTTCCGGTGGCGCGGAATGTGGGTGCGGTCTACGACGTGCTGTTGCGCGTGGTGGAAGCGTCGCGGATTTCGGCGCCTCCCGAGCAGATTTCGGCCCTTCAGGATGCGTTGGTCAGCCTGTCGAATGCGCGCCTCGCTCTCGATGCCCGTATGCAGGAGGAAGCGACGGCGGTGGAGAAGCAGGTGAGCGATCTGCAGGTCACGGTGCAAAAACAAGCAAGCTTCAAATGTCCCGCGCCTCCCGCACCTGTCGCCAAGCCATGCGTCCCGCCCACGCCGCATCGAAAGGTGAGGAAGAAGCCGGCCACGCCCGCGACGCCGGACAAGAAGACGCCGCCGACAACGACGACGCCTCCCAAGACAGGCCCATAGTCTGGGAAACCACTGTTAGCAGGCTAGGGCCTGCTAACGCTACTGGGGCGGTGGCGCCGGGAGCCAATTTTTCTCAGTTCGAGGAATGAGGAGTGACGCATACCGGGTGTCTGCTAGCGACGATTGACGACGAAATGAGGAAAATTGGCCCCGGCCCGAAGGGCTGCGGCGAAAATCCGGCCATACTTCATTCTCGTCCTCGACGGTGGACCCGCCACAGCCTTCGGACTCGGCTTCGTCTGGCCTAATTTTCGCTCGCAACGCCATCCACCCCAGTAGCGTTAGCAGGCCCTACATCAGTTTCCGTCGAATGAGGTCGAGCGCCTGCTGCGAGGCCCAATGCCGGACGCGTTCGCGGTCGCCGCGAAAAGTACGGTCGAACGAATCTGTCTTCTGCGCATCGGAAACCGCGAAATAGACGAGGCCGACCGGCTTATTTTCCGTTCCACCGGTCGGTCCGGCAATTCCCGTAACGCCTAGCCCAAGGGTCGCGCCTGTTCGTTTGCGGATGCCCTCGGCGAGCGCCGATGCCGCTTCTGACGAGACGGCCCCGTGCTTGGCGATGAGTTCCGGCGGGACGTTGGCAAACGAAGTCTTCAGCGGGTCTGAGTAAACGACCGCTCCGCCCAGAAAGGAGCGCGAGCTGCCCGGCACGGATGTGATGCGCTGCGCAACCATGCCGCCCGTGCAGCTCTCCGCCACGGCCAAAGTGGCCTGGCGCAGGCCAAGGTAGTAGAGCACGATCTGCTCCAGCGATTCGCCTTCGGAGGAATAGAGCCAGTCGTCGAGTGCCTCTTCCAGGCGGCCTGCAAGCTCGCCGACGCGCTGCTCGGCGGCTTCCTGGCTTGCTTTGGAGCAGATCAGGCTCAGTTGGATGTCACCGGCGTGGGCCAGAATGGTGGTTTCGACGTCGGGATACGTGGTGTAGATGGGGGCCAGCAGTTTGTCAGCCTGCGACTCGGGGATCATCGCCGCCTTGAGCGTGCGCGTGGCGATGTGGCGCGGCGGCAACACCTCGCGCAAACGAGGCACACATTCCTCGTCAAAGAGCGGCCGACACTCGTGAGGTGGTCCCGGGATGAGCATGATCAGCTTGCGGTATCCGTTGAACGTGGTGTCGAGCCATTGGCCCGGCGCGCTGCCGTTGGTGTTGGGTATCACGGTTGCGCCCTCGATCACGTCCGCCTGCTTCAGGTTGTTCTCGGGCATCGGCATACGCCAGGTTGCGGCGCGCACATGCAGAGCGGCCACCTGTGTTGCCTCGCGGCGCAACGAAAGCGAGAGCGCTTCGGCAGCGGCCTCGCGGGTCAGGTCGTCCTCAGTGGGACCCAGGCCCCCCATGAGGATCACGATATCCACGCGGCCGAGCGCGGTGCGGATCGCCGAGACGAGGTCTTTGCGGCGATCGCCAACGATCGTCTTGAAGGCCACGGCGACGCCTATTTCGTTGAGTTTTTCAGTCAGGTAGAGGGAGTTGGTGTCCTGACGGAACGGGGTCAGCATTTCAGACCCGACAGCGATGATCTCGGATTTCATAAGTGCAGCTTCTGGCTCCTGCTTCTAGCTGGGGGTCGTTTAAGGTCAATCTGCGCCGCCCCAAAGGCGCTTGATTCCACACCAATCAGCATGAAGCTGAGAGCTAGCTGTTCCAGCTAAAACAGGGTCATTCCTTCAACGCCCAGGTCCACATCATAGACAGCTTCGCTGGTGGTCAAAATGGTGGTGCCGAGCGGAGAAAAGGCCACACCGACAACATTGTTTCCGCTGAGGACGAGGCTGGCCTCGCCTTTGGGAGTGACCCGAACCAGGCCGCGGCGTCCGCGCAAACAAGCAGCCAGATATACGTCACCTTCTTTTGAGAGTGCCAGTCCCTGCGGTCGCCCCAACCCGCGATACCATGCCCGCGCCTGGCCGTGGGTATCGATGGCCCAGATCGTGTCGTTGGAGCAGAGCGTGGGGCCGGTCACAAACAGTGTGCCTGCGGCATCGACGGCGAGGTGGTAGGCCGCCACGCTGGGCTCCAGCGTGGCGTAGACGAAGATCTTGCGCTGGGGATCGATCTTGAAGATAGTGCCGCTGCGGTCGCCCACAAAGAGGTTGCCGTGCGGATCAAAAGCGGCACCGGTGGCAACGCCCATGCCCTCGGCGTATAGAGTCGATTCGCCTGCTCCATCGACGCGGTACACATTGCCCTCGGCGCGCGAGGTGACAAAAAGGTCTCCATCGGGGCTGAAAGCGAGGCCAGTGGCGTTGAGTATTCCGGTCACGAAGGGTGTGCCGCGGCCGTCCGGACTCACCCGCACAACCGAAACCGGGGTCTGCTTGCCCCTGGGACCGGAGATGGTGGCGTACACCATGCCGGAACGGCTCACCGCCGGGCTTGTCACTGGGTGCAGTCCGTTGGAGAGCTCGTGCGCTACACGGATAGGCGCTCCGTTGCTCACGCCCTGAGGAGAGCGAACTTCAATCAGGCCGGTAACGGCCTGCTCGGGCACACGAAAGGCCAGGCGTCCGGGGCGGCTCATCCGCACCTGGGCAGGGAAGGTGCCCACGACGACAGCAGGAGGACCCGCAGCATGCGGGCCAAGGTAGGCGCCGGTCAACTCCACTTCGCCGAGGGGCAGCGCGGCGGCCGGCAAAATGTCGTCGATGCGCGGCTCAGGCAAGCTTGCTTCAGGCACGGAATGAGAACGGGTACGAGGCATATCAGATCCAGATACGTATCAACGAGGCTACACCCAAAGCATACAGCCCCGCTGCCACATCATCGAAGACGATGCCCCAACCTGCAGGCAGGCTTTCAAGCTGGCGGGCCGGGAAAGGCTTTGTGATATCGAAAAGGCGAAAGAGGACAAGCGCAATGAGGGCGTGCTTCCAGTCCAGCGGGCTGCCAAGCAGCGCGATCCACTGCCCGGCCACCTCGTCGATGACGACAAAACCGGGATCGTGGCGGCCGCTTTCGCGCGCGGCGATCGTGGCGGCGGGAACGCCAAGCGCCACCGACAGCACGATTCCGGCGAGCAGGGTGATCACGAGGGTTTGCGGAGCAGGATGGAGGAGCCAGCCGTTTGCGCTCCACAGCAAGACCGCCCCTACGGAACCCCAGGTGCCAGGGCCTGGCTTACCCAGGCCTGCGCCGAAGAAGGTGGCAACCGTCCATGCCCAGAGCGTTTTCCGCGCGGCGGGAACTGCCGGCGGTGCGACGCCCGGCAAGGGGCTACTCATCCTCAGAGCCTTTGTTGTGGCCGCCGGCCAGCCCGCCCAGATCTTCCAGCACCTCAGGGTCAACGACGGGTGAACTGATCTTGTACACGCCCGAGGCCCACTTGCCGAGGTCGATCTTGCGGCAGCGGTCGCTGCAAAAAGGAAAGTCCTCGTCCTTGGGCCTGACCAGCATGCCGCAGGTGGGGCAGCGCAGAACTTTAACGGATTTTTTCGATGGCGACATGAAATGATTCCTTCGACGAACCTCCTATCGTTATTTTCTCACCAGGACCACGACACCGCTGGCCCAGGCAAGAGGCACAATCTGGAACCGCGCGTCCTCGGCGAGCTGGCTCATGAGCGTGGGAACCTTTGCAGCATGACCTTCCGGCCAATTTGGTTGAGGCAGCATATCGTCGATCACGTAAAAACCACCTGGCTTGACGACGGCAAGAGCCTCATCCAGCCCCTCGTACTTGCCCGGCATGGCATCTGCGAAGACGAGGTCGAAACTTGCTGGAGACTGCCGGCGCAGAAAAGCCGCTCCATCTTCTGTGGCGAGCGTCAGGCGTCTATCGTGGCCCAGGGCCTCGCGCGCGATGGCTTGCGCCTGCGGGTCGGTATCGACGCTGATCAGGACCGACTCCGCATCCATTCCCGATAGAAGCCACGCGGTCGCGATGCCTGTACCGGTCCCCAACTCAAGCAATCGCCCTGCAGGTTTGGAGCAAGCCAGAACGCGAAGGAGCGCTCCTGTGCGCGGTTCCGACGCCATGCCAAATTTCATTTCCGTCGTCTGCGAAAGAATACCGGTCAATGCGGCGGGTGGATGTATGTAAGCGATGTCGTCCATCGCAACCCAGTCTACAGTGGCCCGCAGATCAAGCGACGTAGGCGGCATCCGATCCGGCTTTTCAGCCAAAAATGCCCACGCGGGTTTCGCTCTCGCTCATTCAATTGAGCAGATAGCTGCGAACTATGCAAATCAATTGACCGATCCGTTTACAGCGGTCCAGAGATGACGCGCGCGACGACGTCGTAGTCGTGGGCTTCGGTGATCTCGGCGTTGTAGAAGCGGCCGGCTCGAGTGTCTCCAGATCGCCGAAGTCGTTGATGTAGACTTTGCCGTCGATCTCCGGCGCGTGGAACTGGGTGCGGCCTTCCCACAGCAGCGGCGTCTCTTCGCTTTCGCCTTCGGCCAGCAGCGACCAGTTCGCGTCCGATCCATTGCTGCTTGGCGCGCTTGCTGATGGATTGCTGCAGCTTCATCAGGCGGCGCTTGCGCGCTTCGATGGTGCGCTTGGGGACCTTGGCGTCGAGCGAGAATGCGCCCGAGCCTTCTTCGTCGGAGTAGCTGAAGACGCCGAGCCAGTCGAACTTCGCTTCGCCGATAAACTCCTCCAAAATCTCAAAGTCGCGGAGCGACTCGCCGGGGAAGCCGACGATGAAGGAGGTGCGCAGCGCGATGCCGGGAACGGCGGCGCGGACTTTCTCGAGGGTCTTGAGGAAAATGTCTGCGCCGGCGCCGCGCTTCATGCGTCTTCAGCACCTGCGGCGAGGCGTGCTGCAGCGGCACGTCGAGATACTTGCAGATGTTGTCGTGGCTTCGCGATGGTGTCGAGCAGCCGGCCGGTGATGCGGTTGGGATAGGCGTAGAGGAAGCGCAGCCAGCGCAGGCCTTCGATTCCGCCAGCGCGTCGAGCAGCGTGGCCAGGCCGTCTTTGATGCCGAGGTCTTCGCCGTAGCAGGTGGTGTCCTGGCCGATGAGCGTGATCTCCTGCACGCCGCGCGCGACGAGTTGCTGCGCCTCGGCGACGACGGACTCGAAGCGGCGCGAGCGGAACTTGCCGCGCAGGTTGGGAATGACGCAGAAGCTGCAGGGGTGGTCGCAGCCTTCGGCGATCTTGATGTAGGCCGAGGATTTGGGCGTCGTAAAGAAGCGCGGCGTGGTTTCGTCGTAGAGATAGGTGGGCAGCAGATGCGCCGCGCCCTGCCAGTCGTCGCGGCGGAAGCGGCCCTGCTGTTCGCGCAGGTCGCCTTCGGGCCTGAATGCGGTCACGGCTCGATGCTTGTGCGTGCCGGCCTGCGATTCCTTGCCCGGACGCGTGTCTCGGCGTGGCCGCTGCTCGCGAGAATGTTGAAGGGCGAGATGGAGCCGCGGCGACTTGGCCGGGCGCCAGGCCCGCGGCTTCGAGAATCGCTTCCAGCTCGCCGGTGCCGACTACGGCGTCGACTTCGGGAATGTTCTTGCGAATCTCGTCGCGATAGCGCTCGACCAGGCATCCGGCGACGATGAGCTTTTTGGCCGAGCCGGAGGTCTTGTGGCGCGCCATCTCGAGAATGGTGTCGACCGATTCCTGCTTGGCGGTGTCGATAAAGCTGCAGGTGTTCACGACCAGGATTTCGGCCTCTTCAGGACGCGCGGTCAGGCGCGCACCGGCGCGGTCGAGCAGGCCCATCATCACCTCGGAGTCGACGAGGTTTTTGGGGCAGCCTAACGAAATAAAGCCCACGGTGGGAGCCGTGGGTGGGGAAAGTTTGCTCACCCTTTCATTGTACCGGGTAATGGATTTCGCGAGTCGGCGAAGCGGGAACCTTTCATCCGCAGACGGCATCCAAGGCCGCGATCCCGCTCAGGTGGTAAAATCAATCAGTGCCGGGTCCTACGCGACGTAATCCCGCCAATCCCGCCAGGTCCGGAAGGAAGCAACGGTAACGGGCTAGTACGGGCGCAGTAGGTCACCCGGTACTTTTTTGCGGCCATGGGCCGTTTTACTCTTTGGTTGGCTTGGGCGGATTCATCGTTGTTCTCCCACCCTCGCCGCAAAAACAGAAACGCGGCAACATGGGGCACCCAGCGTTCCCGGAGTTCGAGCCGCAAGGAGAAATGCATTGACCCTCACCGTTCGTCCCGTGGTGGGCCGGCGCGCCAAGATTACGGCGCTCGGCACCTACGTTCCTCCCCAGGTTCTGACCAATCAAGACCTCGAAAAAATGGTCGACACCAACGACCAGTGGATCTGTGGACGCGGACCGGGATCCGCGAGCGGCACGTGCTGGCCAAGGGCCTGGGCGTCAGCGATATGTGCGTCGAGGCCGCGAAGAAGTGTCTGGCGGCGCGCGGCATCGAGCCCAGCGAGGTTGAAGTCATCATCGTCGGCACGGTGACGCCCGACATGATGTTTCCCTCGACGGCGTGCCTGGTGCAGGACAAGATCGGCGCCAAAGGGGCGTGGGGATTCGATGTTTCGGCTGGCTGCTCCGGATTTGTCTTTGCGCTGCAGGCAGGCGTGAAGCTGGTGGAGAGCGGAGCGCAGACGAAAGTTCTGGTGTGCGGCGCAGACGCGAATACGCGCATGACCGATTACACCGACCGCACAACCTGCGTGCTGTTTGGCGACGGCGGCGGGGCGGTTCTGATTGAGCCGGCCGAAGAGGGCGAGATCGGCTTCATCGACTTTGTGAACGAGATCGACGGCTCGGGCGGCGTAGCGCTGAATCTGAAGGGCGGCGGCAGCCTCAATCCATCGACCCACGAAACCGTCGACAAGAAGATGCACTACATCTACCAGGATGGCCAGGCGGTGTATAAGTTTGCCGTGCGCAAGATGGCCGAGGCCACTATCAAAGTTACTGGAGCGCAATGGCGTCACCGGCGCGGATCTGGGCTGCTTCATTCCTCACCAGGCCAACAAGCGGATTATTACGTCCACCGCGGATCGGCTGGGCATGGATCCGGAGCGGGTGATTATCAATATCGAGAAGTATGGAAATACCTCGGCGGGCACCATTCCGCTGGCCATGGAAACGGCCATTGAAGAGGGCAAGCTGAAAAAGGGCGACCTGGTGCTGCTGGCCGCAGTGGGCGCGGGGTTCACGGTGGGGGCGGCCCTGCTGCGTTGGGAGATTTGAAGGGCAGCTTTCAGCCGTTAGCTCTCAGCCTTCAGTTCTTTCGTATTTGCCAACCTGATGGAGCCAAAGATTCAATAGACACATATTCCGCGAACTCCGAGAAAGCGTACGCCGCTTCCTATATTCAGGAGTCATGGCTTACGAGTTCGGAAAGGGATAAGTCATACGCGGGTAGCGCGCCACATTCCGCTGCCATGCGAAAGAAGACCCTCATGCCTTCCACGCATTCCTCGTCGAGGATGTAGTGAATGTTCGTCGTCAGATATTGATGGATCGTCTCTGCGGACAGCGGCAGTTTGCGCGACCACTCCGCAACCAGGGCATCGATATTATGGAGACCGTGATCGCGGGATTGAATGAAGTCCTCGGCGACACTCTCATCCAAAAGGCTGCCCGGCGCAGCCGCCCAGACGGCGGAGACGAAGGGCAGGCCTGTGAGTGTATGCCACTCTTCGGCCAGGTCGTGATAAATCAACTCTTCGCTGGTTCGCTCGAAGCGGTTGGCGCGCTCCTCAAGAGCCAGCAGCGCCGGATCGCCGATCACGATCGCGGCGTCGGCTCGATCGAGCATGGAATCGAGATCGGCGGCCATGGGCAGGAACGGCACGTCCGGGTTGCCCCATTTGTGGAAGAGAATACGTGAATAGGCCAGCGTGGTGCGGCTGGCTGTATCGGCCGCGACGCTGCGCAGATCTTTGATCGATCTGCCGGCGCGCCGAACCAGAAGCAGCGAGCGCACGCGCCCCTTGGAGGCGATCGTGCAGCCAGGTAGGATGCGCAGACCAGGCGTCGAGGCAAGCGATGCGATAGGCACGAGCCCAACGTCAGCGGCTCCCGACGCCAGCCGGTCGGCACATTCCGACGGCAGCATCCAGTCAATCTGATAGCGCTTAGCGAGCGCTGCATCGAGCGGCAGATGCTCGAAGTCCCACATCAGTGGAGCGGGATTAAGGAATCGGATTGCGGCTATACGCAGACGGGCATGAGAGATCAAACTCACATTCCTTAGACTACCAACATTTGGTTAGAGATGCGTGAAAGCATCCGCCCCGCCAACGCCGTTGCTTGACTTCCCGCGCGGCTCGGGTTACTGTGAGCGCAATTACCTAAGAGAGTTTTTCGAGGTTACCTTCTGAAGGAAAGGCCGGGGTGCGTCCGATGCATTCCGCCGTTGTAATGATGATTTTGCCCGATGAAAAGAAGTGCGCGACCACCGCGAACATCGACGAGGAGCGCCTCGCATGGTTGGCTTTGACGCTGGCGCCAGGGTTGGGTCCAAAGCGCATTTTAGATGCCGTGAGACTACTGGAAACCCCCAGTGAAATTTTCAGGTTGCCTCTGACCTCGCTTGAAGGGCTGCGGCTTCCGGCGCATGCGGCGCAATTTATTTTCGATGGCAAGGCGCGGCAGGCTGCCGAAGAGGAATGGGCGCGAGTATCCGCGCAGGGCGCAACAATTATTACCTTTGGCTGCCCTGAATATCCGGAACGGCTGAAACAGATCTACGACCCTCCGCCAGTGCTGTGGTTGCGCGGCGCAGCGGAGTTGCTTGCGCGCCCGTCGATTGCCATTGTGGGAACGCGGCATCCATCCCCGTACGGATCAGGCGTGGCAGAGATGCTGGCTCGGGACCTGGCAGTGCGAAAGCTGTTGATTGTCAGCGGCATGGCGCGCGGCATCGACACCTGCGCGCACAAAGGCGCTCTCGCGGCACGCATGCCCACACTGGCCGTGTGGGGCACCGGCGTCGATGTGATTTATCCCAAGGAAAACAAGAAGCTTGCCGAGGATATTCTGGCCGCGGGCGGCGCCATCGTGAGTGAAGTCCCGATGGGAACATTTCCCGCGCCACAAAATTTTCCGCGTCGTAACCGAATATTGAGTGGGCTCAGCGTGGCGGTGCTGGTGGTCGAGGCGAGCGAAAACTCGGGAACACGCGTAACCGCGCGGTGCGCTGCGGAACAGAACCGCGATTTGTATGCCGTGCCCGGCAATGTGACCAACAAGAACTCGTGGACCCCCAACACGTTGATTAAGCAGGGCGCCAAGCTAGTCGCAACATGGGAAGATGTGTGGGAAGATCTGCCCTCGCAGGTGCGGCTGGAACTCGAAGCCGCAGGGGGAAATGAATCCAAACCCGAAGAGACCGCATCTTTACTGCCTGACCCGGTGCTGCGACCCCAGGAAGTGATGGTGCTGGGGGTCTTGAGGGCTGACGACTCGCTGCAGATTGACGAGATTCTCGAAATCCTGGAGACGCAACTAACTTCGTCCGAAGTGTTTACGGCACTGTTTGAACTGGAGATCACGGGCCGCATTCGGCAATTGCCAGGCAAGAATTATGTGCGGACCCTGTGAGATATTGACAGTTCTCCGTCTACCGCGACGCAAGGAAATCACGCAATTGTTCGCACTTCCACATGCATTTGCGCGTAGTGTTGGAGGAGCGTCGGGCCGAAAAAATCTGCTTGCGAGTGGAAACAGAAGCGCCTCCCGTGTTAGCTTCCAAGCTTTGTGGCTGATTTCTCTGGATGGAGAAAAAGGCTTGGTGTGCGGCGAAGCGTAAAATTTCGGCCGATATAAAACGGAAAGACCTGCTCCCGAGTCCAACAGGCCGGGCAGCTGATGTGGTAATCAAGGATGGCAATGAGCAAATCACTGGTGATTGTCGAATCGCCCGCGAAGGCAAAGACGATCGAAAAATATCTGGGCAGCGGATTCGAAGTGCTGGCATCCGTCGGGCACATTATGGACCTGCCCAAAAACGAAATTGGTGTGGAGCTGAAGAATCGCACCTTCGAGCCGACGCTGATCGTGTCTCCAGGCAAGGAGAAAGTGGTCGCGCAACTGAAGAAGGCTGCCGCCAAGGCTGACGACATTTATCTTGCACCCGACCCTGACCGCGAAGGTGAAGCGATTGCCTATCACCTGGCCCTTCAACTTGGCACATCGGCCAAAGAGCGCAAGAAGATTCGTCGCGTAACGTTCAACGAGATTACGAAGAAGGCCGTGCAGGAAGCGTTCAAGCATGCGCGCGACGTAGACCAGAATCTGGTCGATGCGCAGCAGACGCGGCGCGTGCTGGACCGCCTGGTTGGCTACCAGATCTCTCCCCTTCTATGGGACAAGGTACGTCGCGGACTTTCAGCGGGACGCGTGCAGACGGTCGCGGTGCGGTTGATTGTCGAGCGAGAGCTCGAGATCGGACAATTCAAGCCGGTGGAATACTGGACGCTCGACGCCATGCTGCACCCTGAGAAGCAGGCCAACGAGAGTTTCAAGGCACGCTTCGTAGGAATTGACGGCGAGCCGGCGCGGGTTGCGAATGGCGATGATAAGGACGGGAAGCCGCAGTTTATTGCGAACTCGATTGCGGACAAAGACTCGATGGATGCGGTGGTCGCAGCGCTCGAAAAAGCGAAGTGGTCAGTCGCATCGGTTCAATCGAGAGAGCAGCAGAGAAGGCCGCTGGCGCCCTTCATCACCAGCCAGTTGCAGCGGGATGCATCGAGCAAGCTCGGCTTCAATGTGCGGCGCACCATGGGCGTGGCGCAAAGGCTCTACGAGGGCATCGACGTCGGCGCCGAAGGCACCGTCGGCTTGATCACCTACATGCGTACTGATTCGCCGCGCGTTGCGCCGGAAGCAAAGGTTGCGGCGCGGGAGTGGATCCTCAAGCAATTGGGTCCGAAGTACCTGCCCGAAACACCCAATGAATACAAGGGCAAGAAGGATGCGCAGGACGCGCACGAAGCGATCCGGCCAACAGATGCTGCGCGAACTCCAGAATCGATCGCGCGCTATTTGAGCGACGAGCAACTGAAACTCTATACGCTCATCTGGCGCCGCTTCGTGGCTTCGCAGATGACGCCCGCGATCTTCGACGTAACCACCGCAAAAATTGCCGCAGTCTCTTCGAAGACGGGCAAGACCTATGACTTCCGCGTAAGCGGGTCAGTGGTGCGCTTTGACGGCTTCCTGAAGCTCTATGAGGTTGCAGAAGAGAAGAAGGACGATGACGACGAGTCTGGAAACAAACTTCCCAATTTGGCTGACGTCAATGTGCTGGAACTGGAGAAGCTCGATCATGAGCAGCACTTTACCGAACCGCCGCCGCGCTATAACGAAGCGTCGCTGGTAAAGGAACTTGAAGAGCGCGGCATTGGACGGCCTTCAACCTATGCTTCGATCATCAGCACCATCCAAGACCGCGAGTACGTCGTGAAGCACGGAGGATCGCGCGGCCGCTTCTATCCCACTGAAATCGGGGTCGTGGTGTGCAATCTTCTCGTCGAGAGCTTCCCCTACATCTTCGACACCAAGTACACCGCGCGCCTTGAAGAGGAACTGGACGACATCGAAGAGGGCAAGGAGAAATGGACCGACCTGCTGAACGGCTTCTACGGCTACTTTGAAGATGAGCTCAAAGATGCCAGCAAGAAGATGCGCGACATCAAGCGCATGGAGCAGGTGACGACCGAAACGTGCGATCTCTGCGGTTCGCCTCTCCTGCTGAAGTGGGGGAAATTCGGCAGCTTCTTTGCCTGTTCCGCCTACAACAAAAAGGATCCGACCAGTTGCACCTTTACCAAGGAGAACACCGCGGCCAAGCCCGACCTGAACACACCCGAAGCACAGGAAGCGGGCGAGACCGATGAATACTGCGAGAACTGCGGCCGGGTGATGGTGCTTCGGCGCGGCCCTTTCGGCATGTTCATGGCCTGCCCAGGCTACAACGAAGATCCGCCCTGCAAGACCATTCGCAAGCTCAGCCAGAAGCAGCAGCAAAAACCGCCGCAACCCACCGGCGAAGATTGCCCGCTGTGCGGCAAACCGCTGGTGCTACGCCAGGGAGCGTATGGGGAGTTTGTCTCCTGCTCCGGTTATCCCAAGTGCAAGTATGTGAAGCAGAACCTCATCGAGGGTATGAAGTGTCCCAAGTGTGGTGAAGGCGATCTAGCGGAACGCAAAGCGCGGCGGGGCAACGTCTTCTGGGGCTGTACCAATTACCCCAAGTGCGACTTCACGTCGAACTACAAGCCTGTCGCGCAAAAATGTCCCGAATGCGGCAGTCCCTATCTCGTCGAGAAGACGCTGCGGTCCGGCATCTTCCTTGAGTGCCCGAACAAGAAAAAGTTGGCTGAAGAAGCAGGTGCTGCGCCGAAGAAGCGCGCCAAAAAAGCAGCAGAGCAAGTGGCCGGCGCCGTCGTATGCAATTACTCAAAACGCATAGGCGACGCCCCGCCTCCGCCCACCGCAGTGACGCACGGGCCGGTGGCAGAGAAAACGAGTAACAAAAAAGAGCTGCAGCCAGCGTAACGGACGTTGAGGGAGAGTGTGGGCGTGTTCACTGCGCTACCGCACTCTCTCCGCAGTTCGCATCTGCACGCTTCTCTTGAATCCGTTAATATGGGGCATCGGAGAACTCCCATGGAACGAATGCTCGCCAGCCCGGCTGACGCCGAAATCATCCTTCGCCTTTATGAACTGCGCACTGAAACCGTGATGCGCCAAGCCCGCGCGTGGATCACCGGGGAGTTCTGGCCGGAGACAGTCGAGGAATTCTTCGCCGTTGCCGGGAACCCCGCCGATCCGCACAACGCGTGGTTTCGGCAGGTCATCACCTACTGGGAGATGGCGTCGGCCATGGTGCTGCACGGCGCAGTCTCTGCTGAGCTGTTTGTCGATTGCAACGCCGAGGGGTTCTTCCTGCTGGCCAAGTTTGCTCACATTCTCGACGGCATTCGTGAGAGAAACCCTACCTTCATGATGAAGACCTCCGAATTGGTGAATCGCTTCACGGCGGCCTCCGCGCGCTACGAGGCGGTGCTGAAGAATGTGGAAGCTCGTCGACGGAGTTTGCGGCCAAGTCAACCAACCCCCGCCTGAATTTTCATCGGGCAAAACCATCGGAATTCTGCGACTTGCGCAACTCACGACCGCGGGAGCATGATGAAGTTCGCCCCAAAGGCTCAAGGAGGTTCCAATTGAAAAAGATTTTCGCGATTCTGGTTCTTGCCCTCACTGCTGGCGCGATTGCTGCGAGCGCCGCTGATTCTTCCCATATCAACGGCTGGATTTCCGACTCCATGTGCGGCGCAAAGCACGCGGGCTCAGGTTCGGCCTGCGTAAAAAAGTGCATCGAAGGTGGCATGGCCCCGGTGTTTGTGGACGAAGAGAAGAAGGCGGTCTGGTCTATCGATAACCCCGACGCGGTGAAGGGCCATTATGGCGACCACGTCACCATCACGGCGACCGCGAATGCGGCCAACAAGAGCGTTCACATTGATTCCATCGCGGCGGCCAAGTAGATTCTGAATCGCTGCCGGGCCTGAAACCGATTCGCAAAGCCCGGCAATCTCTGCTAGTGTCTTATCCGTTACTGTTTCGCCGGGAATATGATCTGCCCGGCGAAACAGAAACGACTTGGATTCTACCGGTAAAACTCATGGCACGAGCAATTTGGAGCGGCAAAGTGATTGCCGAAAGCGATGTAACTGAGACTGTCGAAGGAAACGTCTACTTTCCTGAGACCAGCCTCAAGCGGGAATATTTTCGCCCAAGTTCAACCACATCCACCTGCCCGTGGAAGGGTCAGGCGCGCTATATGAGCCTGCTCATTGATGGGCAGGACAATCCCGATGCCGCCTGGTATTACCCCGACCCCAAGCCGGCCGCGCGCAAGATCAGGGGCTACGTGGCCTTCTGGCGAGGCGTGGAAGTCGAAAAATAGAGCAGTCCCGTCGTCCCGCGTGGAGTACGAATGCGCCTTGGCTCCCTCCTGCTTGCTCCCACCCTTGTGCTTGTCCCTGCCGGTTGTGCGCATCAACCCGCTTCCGCCGCACCGGCAACTGTTGCGCCAACGCTCACCGGCGATCCCGCGCACCCCGGCCAGACAAAGGGTTGGGTCGACACCAGGCTCTACTTTGGCCTCGGTCCTGCCGATCGACCGGAGCAGGGAATTAGCGAGGCACAATGGCGTGAGTTCCTCGACAAGCAGGTCACGCCGCGTTTTCCAAACGGCCTGAGCGTGGAAAATGTTTTCGGCCAGTGGCAGGGCAAGAATGAATCCGCGCCGCAGCGTCTTCGCACAAAGATGCTGATCATCGATTATCCCGACACGCAGGAAAACCGCGACAAGATCGATGCGATCCGCGCAGCCTGGAAGCAGAAGACCGGCGACCAGTCCGTCATGCGCGTCACCGAGCCCGCGGAAATCTCGTTTTAGCAATCGGAAGAGCAGGGCTCAAAAAAGCTGGGCAAAGGTGAGAACCTCCGACCGCTTTTGCGGCGCAAGGTTGGGAAAGGCGAAGTGCTGGCGTCGCGCGTCCTCCCGCTGGAATCCACATTTCTCCAGCACGTGCTCGGATGCCTTATGCTCCACGTGGCAAATGGCCTCAAGCCGTTCGAGGCCGGTTTGCCGGGCGAGATCGACCATGGCCTGCAGAGACTCAGTGGCGAATCCTTTTTCCCAGGCATCCCGGGCAAAAACGTAGCCGGTGATGGCGCGGGATGAGCTCTTGAACGAGAGTCCGGTACCGCCCAGCAGAGCGCCCAGTTCTCCTTCGCGAGCAAACACAAGGTAGGGAACCCGCGGGCCAACGATCCCATTCTTCGTCGCTCCAAGTTCAGAAACGCCTGTGTGTCCGCAACGCTACGGTGAGTGGGCCAGCTCAAGTAGCGGGTGACAACGGGATCGGCCGCATAACGACGAAAGATAGCTTCGGCATCGCCAGGTACAGGCTTGCGCAATAACAGCCGTGCTGTCTCAATCACTTCTGGCGCCTTCATCAATTTGCCTGCGTTCTCAGGAAGCGTGGGGAAGGGGCTTGCCGATCTCCCAATGATGCCCATAGGGATCGACGATGCGGCCGATCCGCCAGCCATATGGCTGGTCTACCACCGGCCATAAGCCGCTTGCGCCGGCCGCCACGGCTCGGTCAAAAACGGCATCCGGGTCATCGACCACCATCACCATCCGCACCGTGCTGCCACCCAACGTTGCAGGGCTGAAGTTCTGGTGCTCCGGGGCTTCATCGGCAACCCAGAAATCGGAAGAGCCCACCGACAATTGCGCCACGACTGAGCCATCCTCGCCGGTGGTGCGAAACAGCTCAACCGCGCCAAAAGCAGCCTTGTAAAAGTCGATCGCACGCACCCCATTGCGCACCCCAAGCAAAGCGGAGACTGTGGTCTTCTTCTCCCCCGGGTCTCGAGAGGATTCTGCCATTCGGAATTCTCCGTAAGTTCTGCCGCATGAGCGACGTCGCGGCAAAGGATCAGTATGCCTGCAACTGGTCCAGCGGCAGGCGCACGCGGAAGCAGGTCGAGCCCGGTTCAGACCGGACGCTCAAGTGGCCGCGGTGCTTGCGCACGATGCGCATGGCGTTGTCGAGCCCCAGCCCAAGGCCCTGGCCAGGCGCCTTGGTAGTAAAGAACGGTTCGAAGATGCGGTCCTGCAACTCTTCGGGAATCCCCGGACCGGCATCCCAAATCTCCACCAGCAGCATCTCGCCTTCAAGGCTGCAAGCCAGCTTCAGCAGTCCGCGGTTCCCGAGCGCATCAAGAGCATTTTCAATCAAGGCCGTCCACACCTGGTTCAACTCGCTACCATAAGCGCTGATGCGAGGCAGGTCGGGCTGATAGTCGCGCTCCACGGTCACATGACTCATCCGCGACTGCAGCATCTGCACCGTGGCATCGAGGCCCGCGGGCACATCCACTTCAAGAATCGGCGCGCGATCCATGTAGGAGTAAGCCTTGACCGCGCTGATCAGATCGAAGATGCGGTCGGTCGAATTGAGCAAAGTATCCACCGACCGGGTGGCGCGCAAAAAGCGGGCGAAATACTGCAGCGCGACACAGGTTTCTCTCGGCTCGAGCAACTTGCGCAGCGCATCCAGGTCGGCAACCGTGATAGCCTGTTCCGCGAGCTGTGCCGCCACCTCCCATGCTCCCTCGCACGGCAATGCAGTAAGCCAGGTACGCAGCGATTCATCTCGGGCAATCAATGCACTGGCATCCGGCGGCCCATGCTGCGGCGCCCTGCTGAGAATGCGTTGCTCCCAGTCTTCGATGCCGCGAATCTGTTCGTCATTCAGGCAGAGGTTGACAAGCTTGAAGCGATTCTGGCGGTTGGCGCGCAATTCCGTTACCAGGCTCGAGGCTGCGCGCTGCGCGGCCGAGGCTGGATTGTTCAGCTCATGCGCCAGGTTGCCAGCCAGCTTACCAAGGGCCGTCAGCTTTTCAGCCTGCTGCTCAATGCGCGTGACCTCGCGTACCCGGTCCAGCAGAGTCGAGACCACTCTTTGCGCCATCGATGGAATGGCGTTGAGCATCTCAGGAAAAAGCGACTTGTGAATCAGGATGGCCCATACCGGGGAAATGGCATAACCCTGGCCGCCGTAACTCTTCATACGCGAGAAGGGCAGCAGGCCCGTCATCTGGCCGGTGCGGCCTATAAACAAGGCCATGGGGCCGCCGTGCTGCCGGCGTACATGAATCTCCCCTTTCAAAATGAGGATCATGCGATTGGCCGTCGCGCCTTCTTCAAAAAGCACATTTCCGGACTCGGCCACGACCTCTTCGCCATGGCGGGCCAACCATAGCCGGTCTTCAAAGGGAAGTCCATGTAGCGGGCCAATACGCTCAATCGCTTCCGCGATCTCTTCGACGGGCGTGGGACAGGCTGGAGGCGTAACGCTGGGGGCAAGCATCCGGGACCTCCTGGGTGCAGTTACAGGATAGCCGATTTGGAACCTGAGTTTTACAGAGGTCGTCAGTCAGGAGCGCCAGATTTCCCGGACCGCGGCACAACACGGCGCACCGGCACAAGAAATGCTGAGAGTGAGTGTTATGATGGGGCGGTTTGCACTCAGGAACAAGGAAGCCTCTTATGTTGAAAACCTTTTCATGCCTCATGGCTATGCTTGCCGCGTGCGTCCTCGCATCGGCCGAACCTGACGCCAGCTTTGATCCCGCCACCAAGGTCTTCCGACTGGACGGTGGAGATGTGTCGTATGCTTTTGGCGTGAATTCACGCGGTGAGCTGCAGCAGCTCTATTGGGGCGGAAGACTGGCCGCGTCGGACCATATGCCCCAGGCCGAGCCGATGCCGCAATGGGCCTCGTTCGACTCTTCCTATACCAATACGCCACAGGAGTATGCCAGCTGGGGCGCGGGTTTGTTTGTCGAACCCGCACTGAAGATCACATTTGCCGATGGCAACCGCGACCTGGTCTTGCACTATGACAATCACACCGTGACGTCCAACGGCGTCGATGTGGTGCTCAAAGACATCAAGCGCAACATCCTTGTCACGCTTCACTATTCCATCGATCCCGACAGCGGAATTCTGGCGCGGTATGCCACCATCGAGAACCGCGAAGCACTTCCGATCACGATCGAGCAGGCTGCCGCCGCGGCCTGGGCACTGCCTCCTGCGCACTACACCCTGAACTACCTCACCGGCCGCTGGGCGGGCGAATGGACGCTGAATCAGGAGAAGCTCGATCCGGGCGAGCGAGTCATCGAGAGCCGCCGCGGGTCCACCAGTCACCAGGCCAATCCGTGGTTTGCCATCCAGGCCGGCAATCCCGACGAAAACCAAGGCGAAGTGTGGTTTGGCGCGCTGGCATGGAGCGGCTCTTGGCGCATCACGGTCGAACAGGACCAGTTGGACGCAGTGCGCGTGACCGGCGGCTTCAATCCGTTTGATTTTGGTTATGTGCTGCATCCAGGCCAGTCGCTCGATACGCCTGTGTTTTATGGCGGGTATGCGGCCAATGGGCTGGGAGGCGCATCGCGGCTTCTTCATCACTTTGAGATTGCGCATGTGCTGCCGCATCGCATCGGCACCGGCGAGAGCGCCGCGCCCAAGCCCAGGCCCGTCATCTACAACTCTTGGGAAGCTACGGAGTTCAACGTGAACGAGGCAGGGCAGATGGCGCTGGCCGAAAAGGCGGCCGCGCTTGGCATACAGCGCTTTGTCATGGACGACGGTTGGTTTGGGCAGCGCAAAGACGACCACGCGGGCCTGGGCGACTGGTATGTGAATGCGCAGAAGTTTCCCCACGGCCTCAAGCCGTTGATCGACAAGGTCCATTCGCTTGGCATGGACTTCGGGTTGTGGGTTGAGCCGGAGATGGTCAATCCCGATTCTGACCTTTATCGCAAACATCCTGATTGGGTGTTGAACTTCCCGGGGCGTCCGCGTTCGGAGCTGCGCAATCAACTCGTGTTAAACCTGGCTCGTCCGGATGTTCGAGCTTATGTTTTAGGATTCCTCGACAAGCTGGTGACCGAAAACGACATTGCATTTCTGAAATGGGATTACAACCGCAACTGGAGCGAACCTGGGTGGGACCAGCTTCCGCCTGCAGAGCAGAAGAAAGTCTACGTGGAATACACACGCAGTCTCTATGGCATCCTGGCGGAACTGGAGCGCAGACATCCCAAGCTTGAGATTGAATCCTGCTCGGGCGGAGGCGGGCGCGTCGACCTGGGCATAATGAAATACACCGACGAAGTGTGGCCTTCAGACAACACCGATCCCTTCGACCGGCTTACGCAGCAGGATGGTTTCACCTACGCCTACACGCCGCAAATCATGATGGCCTGGGTCACAGACTCGCCGCATGACCTTGAGCACCAGGTCCGCGTTACCTCAATCCCGTATCGGATGCTGAGCTCGATGCAGGGCTCCCTGGGCATCGGCGCCAACATCGACAAGTGGAACGACGACGAAATGGCGACGGCCAAGCGCCTCATCGCGGCTTACCGCCAGGTGCAGCCCACCATCGTGCAGGGGAGCCTCTACCGGCTGATTTCTCCGCGCAACGGAAGCGAATTCTCAGCCACCCAGACAGTGAATCACGACAAGAGCCAGTCGGTTGTGTTCCTGTTCATCCACTCCACGCAGGAGGGCCGCCCGTTTCCTCGGTTGAAGCTCGAGGGACTGGATCCCGCCGCCGATTACGCACTGACTTCGATCGAAGGCAAGGCCGCGCCGCAAACTCCCGCAGTTGCCAGCGGAGCCTGGTGGATGAACCATGGGCTGGATATGGATGACAACTTTCGTGGAGATTTTCAGGCCGCGGCGTTCCGGCTGGACAAGAAATAGTCCTCAAGGGCAGGCAGAACATGCCCACGAAACAGCAAATGAAAAGGAAGGCCTTGCAAGGCATGCCCGCAAGGCCTGATCACCCTTTTTAAGCTTCCTACCGTGTCTTGGCCACTTCTTCCACCGTCACCGGATCCAGGAAGGGCATTGAAGCGCGCAGTTTCTTGCCGACGATCTCAACTGGGTGCTTGGCTTCGGCTTCACGGAAGGCCATGAACTCCTTGCGCCCCGAGTTCTGGTCGGCGAGGAATCGCTTGGCAAATTCGCCGTTCTGAATCTCGGCCAGAATCGCCTTCATGGCCTTGCGGCTCTCGGCGTTAATCACGCGCGGACCGCTGACATAATCGCCCCACTCAGCCGTATCGGAGATGCTGTAGCGCATGTACGCAAGGCCGCCACGATAGATGAGATCGACGATGAGCTTGAGTTCGTGGAGAACCTCGAAGTAAGCGCTCTCGGGCTGGTAGCCGGCCTCAACCAGCGTTTCATAGCCCGCTTTAATCAAGGCGCTTACGCCGCCGCAAAGCACAGCCTGCTCGCCAAAGAGATCGGTCTCCGTTTCCTCTTTGAATGTGGTTTCGAGAACCCCTGCGCGTGTGCAGCCTATGCCCTTGAGATAGCTGAGATTGAGTGCATGGGCTTTGCCGGTCGCATCCTGGTGAATGGCGATAAGGCCGGGAATCCCGCCGCCTTCGGTGAAGACTTCGCGCACACGATGGCCGGGTCCCTTGGGAGCAGCCATGCCCACGTCAATCCCTGCTACAGGAACGATGGTCTTGAAGTGAATGTTGAAGCCGTGCGCGAAGAGCAGCATCTTGCCCGCGGTGAGATTGGGCGCGATCTCTTCGGCATACAGCTTGGCCGCTGTCTGATCCGGAACCAGTACCATGACCACGTCGGCCCATTTGGTAGCATCAGCCACGGTGGTGACTTCAAGTCCGGCCTTCTGCGCCTTGGCGATGGACTTGGAGTTGGGGGCAAGGCCCACTTTCACCTGCACTCCAGAATCTTTCAGGTTAAGAGCATGGGCGTGGCCCTGGGAGCCGTATCCGATGATAGCGACCTTCTTGGCCTGAATCAGCGTGAGGTCGGCGTCGTTATCGTAGTAAGTCGTAGCCATATTTTCTCGATTTTCCTTTGATTGAAGGTTGAGAGATTCCGTGGGCCTGTGACGTGAAGCTTCGGGCTTTACGCCTTGACGAATGTCGTGAGGCTGCGTCGCGAGCGCTCGCGGAGCTGGCAGTCACGCAGTTCGTCTGCGAGTTCTTCGAGATGCGGCACCCCGTAGATTGAAAAGTTTTCGAGCTCGGAGTCGGAGGAATAAAGGTGGAGAGAGGCCTGACCCAACAGGCGGCTGCCCAGGGGCTTGCGCAATTCAAAGTGGTCAATGCGGAACAACTCGAGCGACTCCTGAACCTTCGACAGCACGCCGCGTTCAAGCTTGATTCGCTGCGTCGTGATGCGGTAAAAGACCTTGCGGCTCTTCATGTAGAACGAGAACAGAATCAAGGCGCACGCCGCCAGAAAAAAGAGGCATAGATACACGATGTACTGATCCGAGCGCTCAATGTACCCGGCCTTCATGGCGTACCCGACCAGTGCTGTTATGGCAATCACAATCAAAAACGGCATGAGTTGGCCGACAGTGTAGATGAGTGCCGGGTGACCGACGAACAGGTCTCTTTCAGTCTCGACCTGCCTGGTTGCGTTAAACGTTGTCAGATCAGTGTTGCAGAAACGGCACTTGATCGCGGCGGCCTTGATGGCTTCTCCACAAACAGGGCATGCTTTGCTGTCTGGGTCCATAATTCAATCCTTCCAGGTGAGAACACCAATGCAAGCTTAGGCCCGATGTGGCCGCGTTGAAAAGCCCTCTGCTTCGTCGGCCTGTTATGCCGGCTCGATGTCCGCGCTCTCTTCCGCGGAGTCCACGGCTTCATTCTCCTGCGCCGCTTTTTCGTCAGGCCCGGCATCCATCGCTTTAAGGACGCTGGAGATGTGATGTCCGCGCCGCATGGTCATCTTGCCGCTGCGGCAAATTTCGAGAATGCGCCCTTCGTCTTCGCGAAGCACCTCAATCAGCCCTTCGATCTTGCTCTCAACCCCGGTCATCTCAATCATTAATGACTCTGAAGTCAGATCGACAATGCGGGCGCGAAAAACCTCAACCAGGTCAAAGATCTGAGAACGGTTGCGCGGCGTGGCAGCCACCTTGATGAGCGCGAGTTCGCGCGTGACGGACGGAGCCTTTGCGATATCATCCACGTCCACAACATTCTCAAGCTTGAACAGGCTGGCGCGAATGCGATGACCTGCTTCTGCCGAAGCTTCGCAGACCAGCGTCAGCCGCGACAATCCGACGCGCTCGCTGCGGCCCACGGTGAGTGAATTGATATTGATGTTCAGGCGGCGGAAGAGCGAAGCCACGCGCGTGAGCACGCCCGGCAGATCCTCAACGTAAGCAACAAATGTGTGCAACATAAGAGCCTCTAGCCTCTAGCTTCTAGCCTCTAGCTTCTAGCTCTTGCCCCTGGCTTGGGGCCGCCGTCAAATGTCTGCGGCTGGCACTTACAAGCTAGAGGCTAAAAGCTGGTTGCTGGAGGCTGTTCTTAAACGTCGTCCGGCGATTCGACCAGCGGGTTCTTCTTGCCTGGCCTGCGGATCATCTCGTGCAACGCGGAACCGGCAGGAATCATCGGGTAAACCGAGTCTTCTTTTTCGACCAGGAAGTTGATGAGAAACGCGCCGGGTGCGGAGCGAGCCTCGTTGACAGCAGCTTCGACATCGGCGCGCGTCCTGACAGCGCGCCCGGCAATCCCGTGCGCATCCGCCAGCTTCACAAAGTCGGGGCTCACCAGCGGCGTGGATTCGTAATTGCGCTCGTAGAAAAATTCCTGCCACTGGCGCACCATGCCGAGGTAGCCGTTGTTGATAATGGCAATGTTGATCTTGATCTTTTCCTGGACGATCGTCGACAGTTCGGCCGCAGTCATTTGGAAACCGCCGTCACCGGCAATCACCCACACTTCCTTGTCCGGGCAAGCAAATTTTGTCCCGATTGCCGCGGGCAGGGCAAAACCCATGGTGCCCAGGCCGCCGGAAGTGATCAGCGTGCGCGGCTTTTCGTGGCGGAAATACTGTGCTTCCCACATTTGATGCTGGCCCACATCGGTGACAACAATTGCATCTCCGCCGGTAATGCGCCACAGATCGTGCATCACGTGCGCGGCGTAAAGGTGCCCGGAGTCAGCCAGGTTTTTGATGTCGCGCACCGCAACTGCGCCCTTGCTCGATTCGATGGTCTTGATCCATGCGCTGCCGTCACGGCCCGCAATGCGCGGAAGCAGCTCTTCCAGCACCGCGCGCAGATCGCCCACCAGGGCAACGTCAACCTTGATGTTTTTGTTGATCTCGGCAGGATCGACTTCGATATGAATCTTCTTCGCCTTGAGCGCGTATGTCGAAGTCGAGCCGGTGACTCGATCGTCGAAGCGCATGCCGCACGCGATCAGCAGATCGGATTCCTGGATGGCGTGGTTTACCCAGGCCTCGCCGTGCATGCCCATCATGCCCAGGTTCAGCGGATGAGATGCAGGGAATCCGCCCAGCCCAAGAAGCGTAAGGGCCACAGGAATCTGCGCGCGCTCGGCCAGTGTACGAATCTGTTCCATCGCGCCCGATTCCGCGACGCCGTGACCGGCAAGAATGATGGGGCGTTTGGCGTTACGGATGAGTTCGGCAGCTTGCGCGAGACCGGATTCCTCCACGCGCAACATTGGGTGCGGGCGATAGGCGCGTGGTGTGGCTGCATCAAAGTCGAAGACAGCCGTGCCCTGCTGTGCATCCTTGGTAATGTCCACGAGCACCGGGCCGGGGCGCCCCGACTGCGCAATCTGGAATGCATAGCGAATCGCCGGAGCGATATCTTCCGTGCGAATGACGAGAAAATTATGCTTGGTCACCGGCAGCGTAATACCCGTGATATCCACTTCCTGAAACGCATCGGTGCCGAGTACTTTACTTGAGACATTGCCGGTGATGCAGACCATCGGGATCGAATCCAGCATGGCTGTAGCGATGCCCGTGATCAGGTTCGTGGCGCCGGGGCCGCTGGTGGCAATGGCCACGCCTACCTTGCCCGAGGCGCGCGAGTAGCCGTCTGCCATGTGCGCGGCGCCTTGCTCGTGACGCACCAGTACGTGGTGTATGGGAAATTTGCGCAGTGCATCATAAACGGGCAGAATGGCCCCGCCCGGATAGCCGAAGACGTCAGTAACGCCTTCGCCCACCAGTGTTGCCCATACAATTTCGGCTCCGGTCAGGCGCGCGGGCGTGGTGATGGGTGCGTCTGGCGCTTGCGTAGTTGCGTTGCTTCCCATAAGTGGCTCCTTTGTACTGACTGGCCTTGTTCGTTTCCCTGACCGCTAATTCCTGACCCCTGCTTTACGTTGTCGCTCCCATTGAAGCGGAGTTGACTCGATCGACATACTTGCGAAACACCCCGGCAGGCCAGCGCAGCGCCGGAACTTTGAAGTTCTTCAGGCGCGCGGCCATTTCTTCGTCGCTGATCTCGAGGGTCAGCTTGCGGTTCGGAATATCGAAGTGGATCATGTCGCCTTCGCGAACCGCCGCGATTGGGCCGCCGACGAAAGCCTCGGGAGCGACATGGCCGGCGGTGAAGCCCCGCGTCGCGCCTGAAAAACGGCCGTCAGTCAGCAATGCCACGTGCGCGCTGAGTTCGGCATTCGAAGAAATAGCGGCGGTCACCTGCAGCATCTCGCGCATGCCGGGGCCGCCCTTTGGACCTTCATAGCGAATCACGAGCACATCGCCCGGCTTGATCTGGCCCGATTGCACGGCCGCGAAACAGGCTTCTTCGGTGTCAAAAACGCGTGCTGGTCCGCGATGCTCAAGCCGATTGGCCGCAGCAATCTTCATCACGCAGCCTTCCGGCGCCAGGTTGCCTTTGAGGATGACCAGGCCACCCGTCGGTTTGATCGGTTTTTCAAAGGTGTGGATGACCACCTGGCCGGGAGTTTCCTTAGCAAGCGCGGCTTCTTCAGCCAGGGTGCGGCCGCTGATTGTGAGTGTGGATCCGTCGGCGTGGCCCGCATCAATGAGACGCTTGGCGAGCAGCCGCGAACCGCCTGCGGCCTGGTAGTCCGAGGCCACGTACTTACCCGCTGGCGTCAAGTCGCAGATGAATGGTGTCCGCTTGCTGATCGTGTCGAAATCATCGATCGAGAGCTCGATGCCCATTTCGCGTGCGATAGCCAAGAGGTGAAGCACAGCGTTGGTCGAACCTCCGCTCGCGGCAACGCTGGCGATGGTATTCTCAATCGATTTGCGGGTGATGATTTGCGAGGGGCGGCGATTGGCGCGCACCGCGTCCATCAGAATGTGCCCCGCTTCGCGGGTGGCGGCGTGCTTGTCCTTTGATGTGGCGGGAACGCCGGAAAGTTGAATCGGCGAAATGCCGAGAATCTCGCCCGACATGGCCATGGTGTTCGCAGTGAACTGGCCGCCGCACGCTCCGGCGCCGGGGCAAGCATTGGCTTCAAGGGCCTCAAGACCTGCTTCATCAATGCGTCCTGCGGCGTAGGAGCCGATGCCCTCAAAAACATTCTGAATGGTAATGTCTATCATCTCGCCATTGGGGCCGTTGAGTTTGCCCGGCGCGATCGAACCGCCGTAAAGCATGAGTCCCGGAATATCGAGCCGGCACAGCGCCATGATGATGCCGGGCATGTTCTTGTCGCAGCCGCCGATGCCGACCAGGCCGTCGAATAGATTCCCGCGTGCGACCAATTCAATGGAGTCGGCGATGACTTCGCGCGATACCAGTGAGGCCTTCATGCCCTGTGTGCCCATGGTGATGCCGTCGGAGATGGTTACGGTATTGAACTCCATCGGCGTGCCCCCTGCCTCGCGAATCCCTTCCTTGAGGGCCTCGGCTATTTCGCGCAGGTGCACATTGCAGGTGCCGATCTCGGTCCAGGTGTTGGCGATGCCGATGATCGGCTTGTGCAGATCGTCTTTTGCAAACCCAGCCCCGCGCAAATACGAACGCGCGGCGGCACGGCTCGGTCCTTCAGTTAGGGGAATACTTTGACGCTTGCCTTCGATAGTCATTTGCTCTCTTCGTTTGCTAGCCGCCAGCTTCTAGTCTCTAGCTTCTAGCCCGTTGTCGCTGCTCGTGATTGTTTACGCCTTCAATCGGCTGCTTTCTTGTCTCTGCACTTTGCTGATCCAAGAGCTGAGGCTAGAAGCTAGTAGCTAGAAGCTTTTATTTCGCCTTCAGCCACGCGGCGTTATCGTGCATGGCTTCAAATGTGTCCAGTGCTGCCTCATGCCGCAGCGTCAGGCCGATATCGTCGAGTCCTTCAATCAGGCAAAACTTGCGGAAGGGATCGACCTCAAATGCTGCTTTGAATCCCTGGCCATCGGTCACGGTTTGATCTTCAAGCGAGACCGTGAGCTTGTAATTCGGAATTGTCTTCGCGTTGTTGAGAAGTTCGGCAACTTGCTCTTCGCTGAGCCGAACCAGCACGATGCCATTTTTTCCCGCATTTGAGAAAAAGATGTCGGCGAAGGTTGGCGCGATCACGGCGCGAAAGCCGTAATCGCTCAGCGCCCACGCAGCATGTTCGCGGCTCGATCCGCAGGCGAAGTTCTTGCCGGCGATGAGTATTTGCGCGCCCTTGTAGCGCGGGTCATTCAGAACAAACGACGGGTCAGGATCGCCCGAGGCCGTGCGGCGCCAGTCAAAGAAAAGAAAATCGCCGTAGCCGGTGCGTTCAATGCGCTTCAAAAACTGCTTCGGAATGATCTGGTCGGTATCGACGTTGCTGCGGTCGAGCGGCGCGGCCAGTGCGGTGAGAGTGCGAAAGGGCTCCATCAGGCCTTCCCTCCATGGAGTGCGGGCTCGCGAACGGGCCAGTTGCGAATGTCGACGAAGTGGCCGGCAATCGCGGCTGCGGCCGCCATCTCCGGCGAAACAAGGTGAGTGCGCCCGCCGCGTCCCTGGCGGCCTTCAAAGTTGCGGTTGCTGGTGGAGGCGCAGCGTTCGCCAGGCGAAAGAATGTCGGGATTCATGCCCAGGCACATCGAACAGCCCGGTTCGCGCCAGTCGAAGCCAGCTTCGCGAAAAACGCGGTCGAGGCCCTCTTGCTCCGCTGCTGCTTTCACCTGCTGCGAGCCGGGAACCACCATCGCGCTCACATGCGTTGATACTTTGTATCCCGCAGCAATACGTGCGGCGGCGCGCAGGTCTTCAAGCCGTCCATTGGTACACGATCCAATAAAGACGCGATCGATCACAACATCTTCCAGCGGTGTTCCGGCTTTCAGATCCATGTATTCGAGAGCCCGCTCGAACGATTTACGTTCCTGCTCAGTCGCCGCGGCTGCTGGGTCGGGAACCGATGCCGTGACCGGCGCGACCATGCCGGGGCTCGTTCCCCAACTGACGTACGGAACAAGCATCGTGGCGTCGATCACCAGTTCGCGATCGAATTTCGCGCCGGGATCGGTGGGCAATTTGCTCCACTCGCGCACTGCCTCATCCCAAGCGTCGCTCTTCGGTGCAAAACGGCGGCCCTTGAGATACGCGAATGTGGTTTCATCGGGGGCGATCATGCCAGCGCGCGCACCGGCCTCAATGCTCATGTTGCAGACGGTCATGCGGCCTTCCATCGAGAGCGCGCGAATCGCAGACCCCGCGTATTCGATCACGCAGCCGGTCGCGCCGTCGGTGCCGATCTTGCCGATAATGGCGAGAATGATGTCCTTCGCCGTGACGCCGGTGGGTAACGCGCCTTCGACGGCGATGCGGAATGTCTTTGGCGTGGACTGCGGCAGCGTTTGCGTGGCCAGCACATGCTCCACTTCGCTGGTTCCGATGCCGAAAGCAAGTGCGCCAAATGCGCCGTGCGTCGAGGTGTGCGAATCACCGCAGACAATCGTCATGCCCGGCTTGGTAATGCCCAGTTCAGGTCCGATCACGTGCACGATGCCTTGTTCGCGCGAGTTAACATCGTAGAGCTCGACGCCAAAATCGGCGCAGTTTTTGCGCAGCGTGGCAATCTGCGTGGCCGCAATTTGATCGACAATGTGAAGCCGGCCTTCAATTGTTGTCGGCACGTTGTGATCGACGGTGGCAATCGTCCGGTCAGGACGGCGCACTTTGCGCCCGGCCAACCGCAGCCCTTCGAATGCTTGCGGCGATGTCACTTCATGCACCAGTTGCAGGTCGATGTAGAGCACCGTAGGCTCGCCTTGCGGCTCGACTACAATGTGCTGTTTCCAGACCTTTTCAAATAGCGTTTTTGGTTCGGAACTCATGAAACTCCTTGAATGGGCTGCTAGCTTCTAGCCCCCAGCTTGGTCTACTTCTTCGTGACTCCAAAAATCCTCGATCCCAACTTCTCTGCGCCATTTGCAGCGATTCGAAAAGCTGAAAGCTAGGAGCTAACAGCTAGAAGCTGCGTCTTCACCGTTTCGCGGACTTTCGCGCCCATCTCTTTCGTCGAAAGCACGGTCAACCCCGCGGCGTTTCCGCGGGCAAGATCCGGCGTGCGGAATCCCTGCTCCAGCACCTTTCGTACCGCTGTTTCAATCGCGGTGGCTTCCGCTTCAAGTCCGCCGGAGTGGCGCAGGATCAGCGCCCCGGTGAGGATCGCGCCGAGCGGATTGGCGAGGCCTTTGCCGGCAATGTCGGGTGCGGAGCCATGGACTGGCTCATATAAATTGACCTTGCCGCCGATCGTTGCCGAAGGCAGCAGGCCCAGAGATCCGGTGATGACTGCGGATTCGTCCGACAGAATGTCGCCGAATAAATTTTCGGTCAGCACCACATCGTAGTTGTGCGGCTGATTCATCAGGTGCATCGACATGGCGTCCACGTATTGGTGCTCCACGGTCACATCCGGGAATTCGGCGGCAACCTCATTTACGGTGGCGCGCCAAAGTTGCGACACTTCGAGCACATTGGCCTTGTCGACGCTGGTCAGTTTCTTGCGGCGCTTCTGCGCGAGTTGAAAAGCGATGCGGGCCACGCGCACTACCTCATCCCGCGTATAACGCATGGTGTTCCAAGCCTCGCCGGTGGCGCGGTTCCATTCACGCGGCTTGCCGAAATAAAGACCGCCGAGCAGCTCCCGCACGAACAGAATGTCGGCGCCGTCTATGATCTCCGGCCGCAGTGGGCTGTTGACGGCGAGTTCCTTGAAGGCAAATGCCGGGCGCAGGTTGGCGAATCCGCCGAGAGCTGCGCGAATTTGCAACAGGCCTGCCTCGGGGCGCTTGTCAGGGGGCAGGGAATTGAACTCATTGCCGCCAACGGCGCCCAGCAGCACCGCATCGGAGTCAAGCGCGGCAGCCAGCGTGTCGGCAGGCAGCGGCGTGCCATCGTGGACAATCGCAACGCCGCCGATGCGCTTGCCATGAAAATCAATTGTGTGGCCGCCAAGGCTTACCACTTCCTTCAGAACTGCGACTGCTTCGTTGGTGACTTCGGGGCCTATGCCGTCGCCGGCAGTGACTAGAATCTTCAATTTCATCTTTTTCCCAGTGGTCAGAGATCAGTTGTTAGTTGTCCGTCGAGGATGCGGCATCGATCTTCAATCAAGTTCTGAAACGGGCTCGCTGCGCCGCTCACGAATATGATCGGGTAGCAGCCCCACCAGGTCCTGGTCGTAAATGTTCTTCTTGCGGTCGGCCATGGCTACAAAGCGATAGTAGGTTTGCTGCAACTCCTCGCGCGTCAGCGTGAAGCCCAGTTGTTCGAGTCGATGACGCAAAGCCGCGCGACCGGAATGCTTGCCCAGTACAAGGTGCGTCTTGGCCACGCCAACCAGCGCCGGCGTCATGATCTCGTAGCACAGCGGATTGGCCAGCATGCCGTGCTGGTGAATTCCCGACTCGTGCGCAAATGCATTGGCGCCCACGATCGCCTTGTTGGGCGAAGGCTTGAACGTAATGATCTGCCCCAGCACTTCGCTGGTGGCGTAAAGCTGATCGAGCTTGATGCCCATCGACACGCCATAATGGTCGCCCCGGACATAAAGCGCAGCAGCAATCTCTTCCAGTGCGGCATTGCCTGCGCGCTCCCCAATGCCGTTGATTGTGCACTCCACCTGCCGTGCGCCGGCTGCGATGGCGGCCAGCGAGTTGGCTACCGCGAGTCCCAGGTCGTCGTGGCAGTGCGACGAAAGAATAATGCCCTGTTGGTCAATGGCCGGGATGCGTTCGCGCACTTCGCGGAACATCTGTCCATATTCCTCGGGAGTGGAGTAGCCAACGGTGTCTGGCATGTTGATCGTGGTGGCGCCGGCCTCGACTGCAATGCGCACCATCTCCACAAGAAAATCGCGATCGGAGCGCGTCGCGTCCTCGGGCGAAAACTCAACATCGTCAACATGGGTGCGGGCCAGGCGAACCGACTCGCCGGTGAGGTCGAGGGCCTCTTGCCGGCCGATCTTGAGCTTGTATTCGAGATGCAGGTCGCTGGAAGCGAGGAAAACGTGAATACGGGCGCGTTCGGCAAACTGCACGGCCCGGGCTGCCATCTCGATATCTTCTTTTTTCGCACGCGCCAGCGAGGCGATGCGGGGCTTGCGGATGGCCTGGGTAATGGTGGCAATCGCTGCAAAGTCACCTTCGGAGGCCATGGCAAAACCAGCCTCGATGATGTCAACGCCAAGATCCTCGAGGGCATGAGCCATCGTCAGTTTCTCTTGCGTCGTCATGCTGCAGCCGGGTGACTGTTCGCCATCGCGCAGCGTGGTGTCGAAGAATGCAACGTGATTCGAGTGATTCGAAGTCATTGATTCGCCTGCCAGGGAAACCTTCGCTAACAATCCAATTTTCTCTCATTTATGCGATATAAGGCAAAGTTATTCTTGTTGGGCAGTCGATTACAATTGCTTATACAAAAATCTCTGCCGATCAGCGCTTTCGGAGGCCTGCATGGAATTGAGCCAACTAGAAACCTTTCTTGCCGTCGCTGAAGAGAAAAGCTTCTCCCGTGCCGCGCTGCGTCTGCACCGCACCCAGCCGGCCGTAAGCCAGGTGATTCGCAAGCTTGAAGCCGCGGTGGGGGAAACGCTCTTTGATCGCGCAGCGCGGGATGGGTCGCTGACCGCAGCCGGTGTTCTGTTGCGTGATTACGCGCTGAGGCTGCTCGCTTTGCGGCGCGAAGCCACCAGCGCTCTCGATGAATTGAAGAGCCTGGAGCGCGGCAGCCTCCAATTGGCTGCCAATGAGTACACCTGCATGTACCTGCTGTCGGCCGTCAACCAATTTCGGCGCGAGTTCCCGCACGTCAATGTCACCGTGCATCGCATGTTGGCCAGTCGCATCCCTGAGGAACTGAACCTGCGAACGTTTGAGATCGGCGTGGTTTCTTTCCGGCCCGACCCGGCACAGTTTCGCACCATTGCGGTCTATGGAGACAGCCTCGCCTTCATCGTCAGCCCCAGCCACCCGCTGGCCGGCGCGACGCGCGTCTCCATCAACGAACTTGGGCAGCAGAACTTCATCGCGCATCACGTCGCTTCGCCGTTGCGCAGGAAAGTGATTGAAACCTTCCAGCGTTATCGCACGCCGTTAAACATGGGCATTGAACTGCCGACCATCGAGGCCATCAAGCGCTTCGTGGCCATGGGCGACGGGGTAGCGCTTGTGCCCCACTTGACCGTTGCGCGCGAGCTTGAAACGGGCGACCTGGTGCGCGTTCCAGTTGACGAACTGGAGATGAAACGGGTGTTACGCCTGGTACACAGGCGCCAGGGCACGCTCAGCTATGCCGCCCGCGCGTTCCTGCGCACCGTCAGGTCGCTGGCCCAGCAGCAGGGTCCTCCGTTCTACTACCATGTCGAGCGGGAAAGGGTCGGATGAGCCCCGCTTCCCCTTCTCGGAATCAAATGCGACGCTCCGAGCGCGACAGGGAATGGAAGGCGCCACTTTGTGCTTTCGAACGTCTAAAGACTTGGATCAAGTCCGAGTCAACCCCTTCAGCCTCGACCCGTTCTGGCCATTTACAATGCTGAGAGCGGGGCCCGGCACGAACCGGCGCACCGGAATCGACAAGCTGGTTGCCAGCCGGACGGTTGCGCAGTCGTGAGGTTTTACAGCGAATGAAGAAGATCGCCCTTATTGCATTTCTGTTGGCCGCAGGTGTGGCCGCGGGTCGCGCTCAAGAGAGCAGGCAAGACATCAGCCTCAGTGGAACGGGCATTATTGAGCCGTTCATTGCCTCATCAACCGATGTCCAAGTCCATTCCACCACCGGTTACGGCGCATTGCTCAGCTATCGTTTTATGATGACGCCCTCAAGCGCTCTCGAGGTAAATTACGGAATTGACTACCAGAACTCGATCACGTACTACGCCAATCCCAACCACTATCCGATCCTAAACCGCACCCAGGAAATATCGGCGGCGTATGTGCGCAGCTTCGTCTTCCGCAAATTCAATCCATTTGTTGAGGCCGGCCCGGGCGCATGGATTTTCCTGCCCATTCGCAACTCCGGCACCCATAATCTCGACGTGAAACAGCAGACAAGTGTGGGCGGCATGTTTGGCGCCGGCATCGCTTATGAGATCAGCCCCAGTTTCGACATCCGTGCAGAATATCGCGGGTTCGTCACCAAGGTGCCGACTTTCGGCGACACGCAGTTCAATACAAACAGGTGGTATCAAATCTATAACCCTGTCGTCGGCGTGGCGTACCACTTCTAACAGGGATCAGGGATCAGGGATTAAGGGAACAGGTGACAGAGATCAGCTTGTCCTGTGAGAATTGCTGATCTATGACGCCCGATCTCTGCATGATGGTTTTGCTGATCCCTGTTCCCTGATCCCTGACACCTGTATCACGACTCCGCTTCTCTGTAGCGGCCTAGTTCCTTCACCATCGCGCAGTGCGGTTTAATTGCATCAAGCGCCCGTCCGCCCTCTTCGGCAGATTGAATCTGGCAATCTACATAAAAAATGTATTCCCATGGCTTGCCGTGGACCGGCCGCGATTCGATCTTGGTCAGATTGGTGCCCATCGCTGAGAGCTCTGACAACGCAGCAACCAGTGACCCGGGACGATTCTCAACCGAGAATGCGAGGCTCATCTTGTTCGAATGCGGATCGGGAAACGCATCGCTCTTGCGACGCACCATAAAAAAGCGGGTGAAATTCTCCGGATTGTCTTCAATGCCCGCCTCCAGAATGATCGCTCCGTAGTATCGCGCTGCCGCCGCACTGGCGATCGCCGCCGCTTGCCGGTCACTCAACTCGACCAGTTTCTTCACGCTTCCCGCCGTGTCGTAGAAGGCGAAAGACTCCATCTCCGGATGGGCGGCAAGGAAACGCCGGCACTGCGCCAGCGCCACGGGATGCGAAAAGACCCGATTGGTGTCAGCGAGGACGGTGCCTTCAAGAGCGATCAGATTGTGCCTGATGCGGAGCAGGGTTTCCCGCTCCACCGTCACATCGTGCGTGAGCAGCAAGTCGAAGTGCTCTGAGACCGAGCCCGCCAGGCTGTTTTCAATCGGAACAACCGCGGCATCCACTTGACCCTTTGAAAGCGCGGCAAAGACATCTGCCGAGAGCGCACAGGGAACAATCGAGGCTTCCCCGTCGAGTTTCAGCGCTGCCTCGTGGCTGAATGAGCCGGGTTCCCCCTGGATGGCGACCGTCATCCGATTCCCGCGTTCACCAGTCGCCGCCAGCGGTTGTTGAGCGCGCTGCGCGGGACGCGTTCTGGGACCGTACCAAAGCGCGACGGCCGCGTCTTTCGGAATTTCGCCTGCAGACATTGTGACTTACCTCCGCAGCCAAAGATCCGTGGCCACAAAGCACAGGAAGACCATGGCGATCACGCCGTTCATGGTGAAGAATGCGGCATTCAGCCGACGCAGATCGCTCGGCGAAACCAGGGAGTGCTCGTAGCCCAGCAACAATCCCACCGCAGCGACGCCAACCCAGCCTGCAATGCCGAAGGCAAACAGCCAGCCGAACCAGACCAGCAGGACGAGCACGCCCAGGTGCATCAAACGCGATGCCCAGAACGCTGCGGGGATGCCGAACGCCTGGGGAAGGCTGTGCAGTCCGGCTGAGCGGTCGTGTTCGTAGTCCTGGCAGGCGTAAAGCACGTCAAATCCGCCGACCCATAGCGTGACCGCGGCGGTGAGCACCAAAATCCGGGGATCCAGGCTGCCGCGAACGGCAATCCACGCTGCCGAGGGCGCAAGCCCCAGCGCCAGGCCAAGCACCAGGTGCGACCAGCGTGTAACGCGCTTCATATAGCTGTAGCTGAGCAGCACCAGCAACACAATCGGCGAAAGGGAAAACGTGAGCCGGTTCAGTTCAGCCGAGGCGGTTACAAACCCCAGGGCCATCAATACGGTGAATCCCAGCACAAACCCGCGCGACAACAGGCCCGCCGGAATGGCGCGGTTCCTGGTGCGGGGGTTGGCGGCATCCAAGTCTGCGTCTGCCCAGCGGTTAAAGGCCATGGCGCAGGAGCGGGCCGTGACCATGGCCACCAGGATCCAGCCCAGCGTGCGCCAACCCGGCACGCCCTGGGCCGCCAGCAGCGTTGCCGTCAAGGCAAATGGGAGAGCGAAGATGGAGTGCTCCCACTTGATCATCTCCAGCGTTGTGCGGGTTTTTTTCAGCAAGCCCATCGCGCCCGGTTCCAACTAGCAGTGTAACCGAGGGCGCGAGATGGATAAGCCTGCGCGAGACGCAAGCCCGGCCCGCTGATCGGGTCAATTCGCAGGGTTAAAGCGGGTGCGGAAGCTACGCCTGGGCTTCAGCTTCCTCGACCGTGGAAGCCAGGGGAAGAATAGTGCTCACCTTCGTGACCTCAAAAAGATCCATCACCCGGCTGTTGGCTCCCGCGACGATCAGTTTCAGGCCCTTCGTCTTGCAGTGCACGTACTGGTTCATCACCAGTCCCATCCCGGCCGAATCCATGTAGGGCACCTGGCTCAGGTCGATGATGGTAACAGGCGGCGTTTGCCCGCCGCGCAGTTGCGACTGGAAGTCGAACATATTGCGCAGGGTAAGCGGTCCACTGAGGTGGAAGATGGTGGTGTCAGGGGTGTTGCCTTCTTTGCGGTCGATTGTGAGAGGTCCGTCGGTGAGCATAGCGAAACAAGTCTAAGGAACAGGACGCATTTTATGATGACAATCCTGTGAATGTCACGGAGAAATGCCGGGCAAGAAGTATATGCCCGGCATTTCGATGGTTGGGTGTCTTTTCCCTACTTGCTCGACGATTCCGCGGGCTGGTTGGCCACCTGGAGATAATTCTTCACGCTGAACACTCCGGGAACGGCATTGGCCCGGATGTATGCCGTTTCTTTATCAGCTTGCGAGTCCACCATGCCATAAAGCTCCACGTGACCGTTCTGCACCGAGATGCGAATCGGCTTGGCGGGGTCGATGGCGTATTTGTTCAGCGATGGGAAGCCATAGACCGCGCGGGCTACGGCCATGCGCGTTTGCCAGTCGAACGTCGAAACGGGATCGACTTCAATGTCGTCGACCACGCCCTTGACGCCCGGCGTGGTAGAGGCCAGCGCCACGGCCGAATCGCGATCGGGGTAGTCGTGAGCATGGCCGCCCAGTGTCACCATGCCATCCTGCACCTGAAGGGTGATGGCGTTGAAAACGTTCCCGTAACCCACGCGATCATAGGCCAGCGCTTCGCCCAGCTTCTGTCTCAACTGCTCGTCAGAAACGGAGGGGCCGGCCACTTCAATCTCATTGCGTACCGCGTTGATGCCCTTGACTCCGCTCACGCGCTTCTGGGCATCCACCTTGTATTCGTAAAGGCTTACCGTTCCCGTGAGGGTCGCTATCCCGTTGGTGTCCACGCTCGCCTTTACGTCCTTGAACTGCGATTTCTTGAGCTTGGCCATAGCTGCGCTCTCAAGAGAGTTGTTGTCCTGCCCTTGTGCAATCGGTTCAGATCTCCCGGCCGCCCCAAGGCACGTCTGAGGAAGGCCCAGGAGGGCTCCAGCGAGCAGGACCGCCCCGAACGAGGTCAAAGAATTGCATATCGCTCTCATAACTCCTCCTCTTTCCTGAAGTTCATGGACTGGAAGCTTCCGGGTTGTCACCCCACAAACTTTCAGATTGTTATGACACAGATTCAGACTGAGGGTCGCGGAGTTGCATATTTATGCGGATAAAGATTTGGGATGATTTGCGTTCCATGATGCCCGGCGGCACTTCGCTGCAGTCCTGACTCTCAGTCCGAATCGAGCTATCGATAGCGCCGCGTGGCTTGGATGACAACCGAAAAGACGTCTGACTCATCGCGCGACACCAGCAGCGAGACATGGCGGTTGATTGAGATTTCAGCCTGCAGCAACTGTTGCGCTGTCGTGTCCACGTCCGTGGCATAGGTGAAGGTGACGCTTCTGCCCAACTGCTCCTGGACCGTGATACGGGTAGTGGAGTTGCCGAGCACACCAAGATAGTTGGGGTCAACCTTCACCGCTCCAGCTCCAAACAGTTTTTGCACGCGGCTGCTGACCGTGGCGTTCAGGGCGCCGCCCAGCAATGCGTCTGTAGTGGGGTTTGAAGTGACTTGTTCCTGCTGCTGGGTGAAGATGCGCTCCTGGTCTTGTGTACGCCCCAGAGCCAGCAGCGCCACCACGTCGGCCTCGGGCAGCGGTGGGTCGCTGCGGTACGTCACTGACATTCTGTCCGGCGAACCGTGCAGGCCAAGGGTGATGTCGTAGTCCTGCACGCGGGCGGTCGCGTTCAAATCGATGGAAGGCTCGATGCGGACAGGGTTGGTAAAGGTGATCTCCCCGCGTTGCAGTTCGTAGCGCGTTCCGGCGATGGTGGCGCTGCCCTCGATAATCGAAATGCGTCCCAGAAGCGAAGGCGACGCAAGCGTGCCGCGCAAGTGCAGGTCCACGTCGCCCGCCAACTTGGCATAGGCGTTCTGGAAGTTCAACTGCGGGGACGAAATGACGTGCACGTCGAGCCGCACGTGGTTCGAGGGCGAATCGGGCGGCACCACCGGCTGAACCATGCTGGCTTGGGTGGTTAGCGCTGCGATATCCATATCCGGACTGATCGTGAATCGCGTAATCAATACTTTTCCGCTGAACAACAGGCTGCTTTGCGTGCCTTGCAACTTGAGCGAGGCGTCGGCCAGCGCACTCACTCCCTGGGGATAACGGATGCGAACGTCCTTGCCCGTCACCGACAGGTCGGCAAAAACGCCGTGCTGGTAAGCCAGGTAGCCTGAGACGCTCAAAAGTCCGCCGCCGGTTCTTGCCGTCAGCGACTTCACTTCAAGCCGGTTCTGGTTGAACACCAGCGTGCCCTGCAGTTGGCTCAGACTGTTGGGCAGGTCTTCCAGGGCCAGCGAAGCATTCTGAAAGTCGATGCGGCCGCCCAGATTGGGGTTCGCCAGGGTGCCATGCGCCTCCACCTGAAACGTGGTTGTGCCGCTGGCACTGACGTCCGGATCTAATGTCTCGGCAAGCTTCAGGTTGATGGAGCCGTTCGAAGCAAAATCCAGTTGCCGCTTGCCGGTGAGAGTCAAGCTCCCCTGGGCCCGCAGATCGGTTTCTTCGCCGGTGACATGCAGTGGGTCGAGAGCGATGCGTGAATTGGCCAGCGTGGCATGCACAGCTCCATCGCTGTGCAGATGCACGCCTTCGATCGTGACCGCGAGCTCTTGCAACCGGGCATCGCCCCGCATCTGGTCCGGGTGTGCCAGGGGCCCTTCTACGGTGACAGTACCGGCCAGAGCGGACTCGCCGGTCAGTCCCTGCACGTTGGCCATTTTGAGCAGAGCGTCAATGTTGAACTGCGTAAAGTCGAGCTTCGCCTGCGTAGCGTACTCGCCGCTTAGCGCCGTTTGCCCGTGAGCAGAGAGAGATGCCGTTTCGAAGCGCGTGGTCAGGTCATAGGTGGCCATGCGGTTCGCGGTGTGGGCGGCGATCTCCACGTTGCCTACCGGCTCGTCGCTGATGGTTACACCCGTCAGCGTCCCGTGCCCTTCCAGGCGTGGGTCGTCCGGCGTTCCGGAACCCTTCAGCCAGAATCCAAGTTTTCCCGTCAGAGTCAAACCCGCGTTGCGCAGCCGCTGGATCTGGCTTAGATCAATGCCGGCTGCCGTGGCGTCGATGAGAAACCTCCGCGATTTGAGGTCGTAGCTGCCTGAAGCCGACGCTCTGCCCGCCCGGTCGTTTACAGTAATCGAGGCCAGTTGCAGCACCTGTCCAATCATCTTGCCTTGCGCGCGGACGCGCGAAACTGGCTCCCCGTAGAGAACACCGTTATCCAGCTCGACCCAACCGGAACCCTCCAGGGCGTGAATGGGCCCGTCGGCCTGAATCTGCGCGTTGATCTGTCCGGTCAAGGGCAGATTCCGTCCGATAAATGGCTGCAGTTCGTCGACTCCGACTTTGCTGGCGTCGAGTCGCATCTGGAGAAGGGAATCGGCATCGAAGTTCGGAACTCCCGCTACCTTGGGCGGCGGTCCCGAGGCCGCCAGGGAACCTTGAACTGTAACCGATGCCGGCCCTTTGCTCATTTGCCCATGAGCGATCGTGATGCGCGCCGCTGAATATGTGCCCGTCGCTTCCACTGCGTCCCAATGTACCGATTGCGAAGACGAGCCATTGCCCATCGGCGGCAATTCGACAGCCAGATTGGTGGCTTTTGCTGTGCCCGCAAGATGAGGATCAGCGAGCGACCCGGACCAGGCGCCATGGAAGTCCGCCTGCCCGCCCAGCGACACCGGCAATGCGGACGTTCCCGACTTGCCCTCGCGCTGCATGCCCAGATCGCGCAGCACACGGTCAAATTCACGCAGGTCATGTGAATGAAAATCGACCGAAATCGCCGATGGACTCGTGAGTGGATAAGCGCCGAGCCGTCCGTGCGCCTCCAACTCGCTGGCAGGCAGAGAGACGAAAAGGGTGCGCAGGTCGACGGACCCGTCACGCTCGAAATACGTGGCGTCAATTTTGCCGTTTGTCGGAACTTCTCCTGCGGCAAGTTCCCGCGGCGGGCTTACGTCCAGCTTGGCGCTCACTTGCAATGTTCTTTCATCCCCATTGGTCCAGGTCGCATTCGCGGGGCCGCTCAATTGGGCAGCCAGCCCCAGCCGCTGGAAGGGGCGCTGGCCGACAATATCGAGAACGGTATCGACCGTAACGCCCTTCAGTTCCGCGACTACCTTACCGTCAACCGGGACCACGATCGGACTGGCATTTCCCGGGGAGGGAGCAACGTTGACCGCCGGTTGCTTGCGCGCGAACCGGGAACGCCATCCTGAACTTTTGACCGGTGGCGAGGCAGCTTGCAGTTCGGTGGACCCCGGGATTGGCGGCAACCAGTGTTGCAGCGCGACCTGGCCTTCAAGTTGCCCGCCCTGATGCAGCCGCGCAACTACCGATGAGATAACCAGCTGTCCCGGGTCGGCATGCACGCGGGCATCTAGCCTGACGCCTGTAGCAACGACGCCTGGGGCCACGTAGGATCCGTTCTCCACATGAATCGGCCCATCGATGCGAAACTGCCCTGCCCGCCCCTCTGCGTTCAGATCGAGGTGCGCGATGCCTTCCGGCGAGTTGGGGTAACCGGTCGTCGGCTCCAGCAGCCGCATGTCCAGATCGCCCACAGCCTTTGCCTGCCACTGGGGATGGGCAAAGTCAATCAACGCACCGGAAACATACAACGTGCGATCGGCAGCGCCCTTGCTGTGTGCGGTCAAAGCGCACGACCGCAGATACGCCGCAGTGCGTGTCAGGTCGAGCGTGGCCAGTACGTGCCCCTCTACCGGCTTGGTCAACGGATGCGCCGGATCGCCCCGGGTGAGGCTCAGATCGCGTGCGCCCGCGTCAATCCGGTAGCTCTCCTGGCTTTGTCCCTGCGGTGGCACATAAGCCAGCCGCACCGACACGTCGTCGCCGGTGAAATCGAGCCGGGAAAGACGATTCTGGAAGTCGAAATTCGCAGCGCGGTTCTCAAAGTGCAGCGTTCCCTGCTCTAGAGCCACATGACCCGCCTTGAGATCGAAAAGCGTATCGAGCACCGGCTGGCGCGGCTTGCTCGGTCTGAGGGGCTGTGGCTGGTTGGTCGAGCCGTCGGGGTAAACGATCAGGTGCAATGACGGGCGCACAACCTCCAAGTCACGCAGCAGGATGCGCGGGCTCCAGAAGCCAAGCAGGCTAAGACGCCCACGCAACAGGCCTATCTCTGCGTATGGTTCATCGCCGGCTCCTTCTCGGCCGTGAATCACCAGGCCGTCGGCTTCAACATCCAGGTCGAGCGGCCGCCAGTGGAACGAGGCGATCTCCACGCGTCCGCCGAACGCGGCTTCGATCCGGGCTATGAGGCGCCTGCGAATCAGGTTTTCAAACTGAGCCGAACTTGCCCAGAAGTAGAGTCCCGCGAGCGCAATCATCAGCAGAGCTGCCCCGCCGGCGCCAATCCATACCTTCCGGCCCCAGGCTTTCCGGGCCCAGACATTCCAGCGTCGAAGCCGCCGCCTCCGGTTCGGCGTCTCGGGCGATCCCGGCTCCATCGGCTCGCGTTCGCTCATTGCGCCCTCGTTCCTTGCTCCGGTGTTGCAGCGGCCTCGAGCTTCGGATCGAGCACCTCGACTTCGCCCTGGTTCCGCAGGTTGTCGAGCCATCCGCTGAAAAGTGCATTCACTTTCTGTTGCAGCAGAATCTCTTCAATGCGCGGCGCAACCTCTTCCACGGGCGGCGCCTTTTGCCCCGTCGGGTATTGCGGCAGCAGCATGTCCTGGTAATACGACTCGATCTCCTGATGAGAGATGCTGATGCCCTGGCGGAAGCGCACCTCGATAAAATTCAGAACCTCAAGCCTGTTGCGAAGGTAAGAATCGACTTGCTCCTGAGTCAGGTCGTGATTCGCCAAAAAGGCCTTCCATCCGGCATCCGTGGCACAGTTATCCCGAACGCATACCGGCAGTTCCTTGCGGATATTGTCAAGGCGATCTGCGATCTCTTTCGCGGTGGGCACGGCCGCCTGCGCATCCTCTTCGCGAATCTGCTGGCGAATCAGTGTCCGGCTGATCAGCCGCTGCAAGGCTCGCTCTGGTGTTTCCGGGCCGCTCCGTGTCGAGTTCGGCTCCAGAATTGAAATTCGCATCTCCTCGTCCAGATCGCTGGAAAGAATAGCCTGGTTGTTGACCACGGCAACCATGCTGTCCAGCTCCACCGGTCTCGACCCCGGCGGGGTTTGGCCACGCGCTGCCACGAGCGCGGCCACGTAGACCATCACTCCTACTCGCGAGATCTTGCTGCACGCAGCGAGAAAGCGGAATATGCGGATTCTGTTCATCAAAAGGTCTGCCCCAGGCTGAAAAAGAAATTGAAGTGCCCGGCGTGTCCAATATAGGGCGATCGCGATGGATGCGAATAGTCCTCGTAAATCGGATAGTACGGCGGATTGAGGTTATAGCTGAAATCGAGCCGGATGGGCCCAACCGGCGTGTGATAACGCAGCCCCAGTCCTGGTGCATGAGAGAAGTAATTGAAGCTGCACTCGCCTTGTAGGCCGATCGAAGTGGTGGGGCCGGAGGGCTTGTAGCTGCTGAGGCTGTTCGTCGCCAGCGTCTTACATGTGCTGCTGTCCGGCTGGCGAACGCGCAAGGCGCTGGCCCATGCATCCCCGGAATTGCGAAAGACGTTCCCCATGTCTTCAAACACCACAAAGCTGACCGTATCGCCGAGCCCCGGCAGCGTCGGCGGAGGCAATCGCAGCTCCGTACTGTTGATAAGCGCACCCGCACCGCCAATGGGGTAGCCCGTGTAAGCATCGCGCGGTCCCGCCGCATTGATCGAGAATCCGCGCAGGGAAGTTGGGCCGCCTGCATAGATGCGCTCAGGAAGAGGGATCAACTCGTCCGACGCGGGCCCGTAGGCGCGCTCCTGCGCGTAACGCGAGTTGCGAGCGAGCACAAACTTGTTCTTGTCAAAGCCGTAGTAGCTCGAATTCGACATGTCCAACCGATTGAACTGCGCCTGGGAGCCGAAACCATGATTGGAAACGAACTCCTGAAAGCTCGTGTAGGTGCCCCGATGTGAATCCAACGCCGAGTCGCGCGTGTCGCGGATCCACGTCGCACCGGGTCCTCCCACCCGCACCGCGGCGGCCAGTTCGGCAATCTCGGGTTCGCCGACCTGAAGGCTGTCCGCGGACACCTTCACGCGCCGGAAATCGAATTCGTAGATAAACTGATTAGCCCTCGATATGCCTGAGCCCGGTATGTTGAGGTTTTCCGTCAGACGCAAGCCTGCGTCCAGTTTGGAGGCGACATACGTCGTCACGTCCTGGCTATTCGCATAGCCGCCCGTGAACGTAAGGCCGAAGTTCCGGTTGCCGAAGAAGTGTGGGTACTGGTAGACAAGGTCAATCTTCTGCTCCAGCAGTCCATAGGTGCCTTGAATCGAAGCGGACTGGTCCCGCCCGAAGAGATCGTTGCGCGTGACATCGAGAAGCACACGGGGGCTGATGCCGGTCTTGCCATTCGGATTACAAATCACGCCGTTGGCCTCCGCACCCTTGCAATTGTTCTGTGGAGTTCCGGTCTGCGTCTCGAAACCAAGACCGTAAGTGAATGTCCATCGCCGCGCTTCGGTAAGCTGCACCAGAACAGTCTTGTGCGTTTCGTCGCCATTCGGATTCTGGACCGCGGTGTTGACCTCGTTGAACAGGGCAAAGTCGTAGAGGTTACGCTGGGTCTGCAGCAGGGCCGTCTGGTTCAACGGCTCGCCCGGGTGCAGCGCAATCGCCTTGGCCGTTGTGTCTGGACGCGTATAGTGCAAACCGGTCACAAGCACGTTGCGCACGAAGATTTGCGGTCCCTCGGTGATATGAAATACAACGTCCACTTTCTGCGGATCCGCCTCCTCAGGCTGCTCATCGACATCGACACGCGCCTGGTCAAAGCCCAGGTTGAGATAGTTGGTTCTGAGTGCGTCCCTGTCGCCGGCAAGATTTTGCTGCGAAAGCAACTGCCCCGGCGCCGTGTTCAACAGGGGATTCAGCTTTGCCGTCGTTACATGGTCATTCCCTTCCAGCGTCACGGTTCCCACCCGCTGTTGCTCTCCTTCTTCAACGTGGTAGGCGATCCCCAGTCCCGCTGATCGGGGTTTGGGGGGCGTCGGTTGCTCCGTCGCGCTTGGTGTTCCTTCCATTCTGACTTCCGGGGCGACCCGCACCTTGGGAAAGCCGTTGTTCTTATAGACGGTCTCCAGAGCGCTTACGTCCGCGGCCAGGAGTGCCTGGCTGTAGAGCCCGTAGTGGTCCGTCAGGTCGGCCGCATGCACGCTCAGCAGGTCCTTGAGCGTTGCGGAATCAAAGTAGTGATTTCCAGTGACCGTTACTCGCTCAACGCGGCGCCTCTCGCCAAGGGTCACGGTATAGACGATCCTCACTTTGTTCGGTTCCGGCGTCAGACGCTGATGGTCCACTTTTGTATCGAAATAACCCTTCCGCTGAAAGTAGTCGCGCAGCCGGCGATTGCCCTCATTCAGAAGATCCTCGTCGACGCTCCCTTCTTCAAAAATGGGAACCAGACGCTTCACATCGTCCTGTTCAATGCTGGCGCCTTCCACTTGCACTTTCACACTAGGTCCTTGGTTTGCTAAGAAACGCAGGCTGGACTTGTTTGCCTTCGGCGAATAGCTCTGCGACTCCAGCTTGATCTCTGCTTCCAGGTGGTCTTGCCTCTGGTAGTGCTTCAGCACCCCTGAGAGTGCGCGATTCACCGTGTCGTGGTCCATCCGCTCGCCAGCCTTCAAATGGGCGTCGCGGCGAAAAACGGCCGTGCTCATTCCGGGGTCGCCAGTCACTTCGACCGAGCCCAGCCGGGCCTGCTGACCCGAAACCACCAGGAAAGCGATATCAACCAGTTGCTGTTCGGGATGGGGGGTAAGGTGGTGCGTGATCGCCGGCTGGTAAAAGCCGTTGTCCGCCAGAGCCTGGTTCATTAATTCAAGTGCGTGACCCAGTTTGGCCTGCGAAAAACGCGTTCCGGCGGTCAGACGGCTGGCCCGCTCAAGTTGGGCGTTCATGGTCGCGCCTTTGGCTCCGTCCACCGTGACGGTTCCAATGAACATGCGCGGCGTTCCTTTGAAGATCAGGTCAATTCCATCGCCATCGCGCTCACCCTCCGCTTCTACGGATTCAAAGAGACCTGCTGCATAGAGCTGGCGAAGGCTCTTCGCCAGATTCTCCTGTGTCAGCGGAGCTCCCGTAGTCTGAGCAAGTTGGTCCGGCAACGGAGAAAGCCGGTCGGCCGTAACTCCTTCGAATGCGATCCGCCGCACGGGAAGCCCAATCCACTGTGCGAGAGGATCGTGCCGGGCGTCGGGTGCGGATTGCTTTTGCTGCGGCCCGGCGGCAGTATCAATGCTGGTTCCAGCACTTCGTGCCTGGGCCCAACCGGCAATATTTCCTCCGCCTAACAAGAGAAAACAGCCCGTCAGCAGAACGCCTAACCCGCATCGTTTGCTCTGCTGCCCAGACCGCCTCAACGCCAAACCTATATCTCCTTAAGAACAGAAGGAATAGCACAACCTCACAAGCAGGAACCGCATCGAATCATATATCCGGGTGGCTTGAGTCGTTTGCATTCCAGCCCCGCCTCGTCTTCAACGCTGCACCTTATACTAACGAGGAACGAAGCTCGGCGCAGCAATACCGGCCTCGAGAGCAACCGATATCTCCACAAGGAAGCGCATGCCACGTTCGAGTTCCCCAAAGCCAGTGCCGATCGCGTCATCCCGTGGACCGGCCGAGCGGGAGGAGTCTGCTGCCAAGCCGAAGCCCGTCACGCCTGTCTCGGCGCCATCCTCCTCCGATGCCGATGTCCTTGCCCGCGCACAGGCGGGCGACCATCAGGCCTTCGCCCAACTTTACTCACTCAATAAAAGACGCATCTATTCCCTATGTCTCCGCATGGTAAGCAACGTGGCGGAGGCCGAAGATTTAACCCAGGAGGCGTTTCTTCAACTGCACCGGAAGATTGCTACGTTTCGCGGTGACTCCGCCTTCTCCACCTGGCTCCACCGCCTTGCCATTAACGTGGTTTTAATGCATTTGCGCAAGAAGGGTTTACCCTTGATGTCGCTGGATGAAGCCATGGAGCCCTCGTACGATGATGGGCCGGGACGCAGTTTCGGGGCCCCCGACCTTTCCCTGGCTGGCTCGATTGACCGGCTTGCCCTGGAAAGGGCTGTTGGCGATTTACCCGCCGGATATCGCCTTGTCTTTGTTCTCCACGACATTGAAGGGTATGAACACAACGAAATTGCCAGTATGCTTGACTGTTCCATCGGCAACAGCAAATCGCAGTTGCACAAAGCACGTTTAAAGCTGCGCGATGCGCTGCGCACATCTCTTCAAAGGGAAGGACCGCAATGACCGGGGACTCCAACAACCTCAGCTGCCATGAGTTCCAAATGCAATTGGCAGATCTGATCGGCTCCGGCGAGGATGCTTCCAGCCATCCGCATCTGCAGAGCTGTGAGCGCTGCCGTGCGCTGTTGGCCGATCTGGAGACGATCGCGGAAGCCGCACGTCAATTGCTGCCCATTCAGCAGCCCAAGGAAGACCTCTGGGAACGGATCGAGTCGGCCATCAAAAAAGACGAAGGCTCACCCAATCCTGAATGACTTGAAACAATGGGATCCTCACCTTTCTTGCCCTTAAGCCGATAGTGAACGAGAGCATCCGGGCCCGGTCGTCCAGTCAAAACAGCCTCCGCGCGACACCGTGGTGCGACGCGAGGCGTGTTTTGCCGGGCATACGCCGGGCGCCCGGGAACTCGCATTCCGGCGTTAGCGTAGAAGAGGCATGGTTGACCGCGCGAAAGGGCTTATGATTGCTGCCGAGAACACCATGCGAAGAGCGATCAAGGGATATTCCTGAAACTTTTCGGTTTCTGCATTGTCTAATTAAGAAAAGTTGATAAGAGGACACTCAATGCTGAATCAAACCCCCAACCAGTCTCCCGTTCCACCTCCTGAGAAACAAGGCTCAGGAGTCCGTCGGGTCTCCGTTCTACCCGTCCGCGATACCGTTTTATTTCCCCATGCTGTTCTGCCGCTTACAGTTGGACGTGAAAGCTCTATCCAGCTGATCGAATCCCTGGGCGAAGAGCGCTCCATCGTTGTGACCGCTCAATTGGATCCCCGGCTCGACGCACCGAAACCCACGGACTTGCACGACGTAGGCACCTTGGCCACCGTGCACAAGATCGTGCGCATGCCCAACCAGAGCCGTTTCGTGTTTACCGAAGGCGTGGAACGCGTGCGGATCCTGCAATATATCCAGACCGAGCCCTTTATGGTGGCGGAGGTCGAAACCTTGCCCGACGTCGAGCCGGAAGCCACTTCCGGCACCGAAGCGCTGGTGCGCAACGTGATTGGCCAGTTCCAGCAGATCGTGACGGAATCGCCCACGCTTTCCGACGAGCTTCGCACCATCGCCGCCAATATTGAAGATCCGGCACGCCTAGTCGACTTTGTGGCTTCGTCCCTGCCATTCCTCACTACGGATGACAAGCAGAAGCTGCTGGAGACCCAGTCCGTTCCGGCTCGCCTGGAGCAACTGACCAAGCACCTTGCCAAGGAACTCGAAGTGCAGCAGCTGCGCACCAAAATCCAGAGCGAAGTGCAGGACCAGGTGCAGCAGTCACAGCGTGATTACTACCTGCGCGAGCAGATGAAGGCTATCCAGAAGGAACTCGGCGAGCAGGACGAGGGCCAGCGCGAGACCGACGAGTTGCGCCAGAAGATTGAAGCTGCCGGAATGCCCGAGGAAGTCAAGAAGGAAGCCCTGAAGGAGCTGACCCGTCTGTCGCGGATGTCGCCCATGGCCGCCGACTACTCGCTCACCCGCAACTACATTGAGTGGCTTGCCGTGCTGCCGTGGGCCAAGAGCTCCGGCTCCAAGATTGACATCAACAAGGCGAAAGAAATCCTCGATGAGGATCACTACGAACTCAAAAAAGTGAAGGACCGCATCCTCGACTACCTCAGTGTGCTCGAGCTCAAGCCCGACATGAAAGGGCCGATCCTGTGCTTCGTCGGACCTCCCGGCGTGGGTAAAACCAGCCTGGGCCGCTCCATTGCGCGTGCCCTGGGCCGCAAGTTCCAGCGTATTTCGCTGGGCGGCATGCACGACGAGGCCGAGATTCGCGGCCACCGGCGCACCTACATCGGAGCCTTGCCAGGCCAGATCATTCAGAGCATTCGCCGCGCCGAAACCAACGACCCTGTGATCATGCTGGACGAAGTCGACAAGCTGGGCCGCGACTTCCGCGGCGATCCCGCGTCTGCCTTGCTCGAAACGCTGGATCCGGAGCAGAACAACACGTTCCGCGATAACTACCTCGACGTGCCGTTTGACCTGTCGAAGGTGCTGTTTATCTGCACCGCCAACATGCTCGATCCGGTTCCCCCTCCGCTGCTCGACCGCATGGAATTGATCCCATTGCAGGGATACAGCGAAGAGGAGAAGGTGCACATCGCCAATCGCTACCTGGTTCCGCGGCAGATCAAGGAGAACGGGATTACCCCGGAACAGATCGAGTTTCCCGAGGCTGCGATACGGCACATCGTGCGTCACTACACGCGCGAAGCCGGTGTGCGCAAACTGGAACAGGTCATCGGCACCGTCTGCCGCAAGCAGGCGCGCCGTGTGGTCGAAGGCAAGACCGAGAAGCTCGTCGTAACCCGCGAGGTGCTCAAGGACTTCCTGGGGAACATCCAGGTGCGCGTCGAAACCGAAGTGGCCGAGCGCGTCAAGCGTCCCGGCGTGGCTGTCGGCCTGGCCTGGACACCGGCGGGCGGCGACATCCTCTTCATCGAAGCGAACAAGATGAAGGGAAACGGCGGCTTCAGAATGACCGGGCAGATCGGCGAGGTGATGCAGGAATCGATGCAGGCTGCGCTGACCTGGGTCCGGTCGAACGCCGACAAGCTAGGCCTGAGTGAGGACTTCAACAAGGAGATCGACATTCACATTCACGTGCCGGCCGGAGCGATCCCCAAGGACGGCCCCTCGGCAGGCGTCACCATGGCCACGGTACTCGCGTCGCTGCTGACCAACACGCCGGTTCGTCCGCTCACCGCGATGACCGGCGAGATCACGCTCAGCGGCAATGTGTTGCCGGTCGGCGGCATCAAGGAGAAGTTCCTGGCCGCGCGCCGGGCTGGAGTGGAAACCATCATCCTGCCCGCCGAGAACCGCCAGGACGTTGAGGAAGACCTTACGCCGGAAATGATCTCCGGCGTCGACGTGCATTACGCCAACCGGATTGAAGATGTGCTGGCTGCAGCGTTGCCTCAATTCATTGCACGTCCCGCGGCTGCCCCGCGGCTTGAACCCGAGCGAGGGACCAGCAGCGTCGCCGCATAAACTGGCTTCCCTTCAAAGCGAAAAGGCCGGCAAACCAGCCGGCCTTTCTTGCGCCTCGTGAGTCCGGCCGCCCGATGTGGCAAAACGCGCGGCCGTTCGCCGGAACGAGAACCGAATCTCTCCTCACATTCCAATGGTTCGCTGGCTGTGCTGCAACAATATGGCTGGAAAGTTGCAGGAAATATTCTCGCCTGACTGATTTCAGCCGTGTTAGACTACGCGCCTGGAGTGAGCATGAGACAGGAAGTTTATCGTGTAGCGTTCGATGAAGCGAAGGCGGAGCTCAGCGAGCTCATGAGCAGGTTCGAGCAGTTGCGCCAGAGAAAAGATCGAATTGAAAAAGTCGTGGAAGCGCTGAAACCGCTGATGGCCGTAGATGGGCAGAGCGCGCCAACGGAACGCGCCATTGCGCCGGAACGGCCAGCCGCCGTGCCGGAGCGGCAGCCTGCCTTTGCCTCCCCTGAGCCGCCGCCCTCAGAGGCAGTTCCTCAGGCCGTTCAACAGAGCGCCGAAGACGCAAATGACCCGTTCCAACGGCGGGTTGAAAATGCCATCGGGCTCGGGTCGGGCGCTAGAGATATTCGCGAATACAGCAGGCTGTTTAACGGCGGCTCGTCGCGTTAGACCGGACAACTAATCCGGACAGCTAATCATGGCAGTCAGACCGGGCAGATAGCCTGGCTGGCCCGCAAAGGTACGGTCAGGGTCCTTGGCTTTGTGCCGATTCCGGCGAGTCGGGGATCCTCCTTTTCCTTCCCTGGCGAGTTAATCCGAACTCATCAATTCCATCGCCACCACTGGCCGAAGTCCGCCAGCTTTGAGAGCCCTGCGAAGCTCCCCTGGATCCGACAAAGCCCGGTGCGCGCAAAGCCCAGTGCACGGTCGCTGGGCGGCCTGATTTATGGTTGAAGCGAGACATGAAGCAGATCCTTACGAGGCTCGCCCTCACCCTACCCGTCGTCTGGCTTGTGGTGTCGCTGGTATTCCTGCTCATTCACCTGGTCCCAGGCGACCCCATCCTGCAAATGCTGGGCGAAAGCGCGACTCCCGCTGACCTGAGCGCCTTGCGGCATCAGTACTGGCTGGACCGGCCGTTGTGGGTGCAGTACACGCATTATTGGGACCGGGTTCTTCACGGCGATCTGGGCAGTTCGATCCGTCTTCACGAAACCGTAACGCACCTCGTTCTCGCGCGCTATCCCTATACCCTCGCGCTGGCCATGACCGCCTTGGGAATCGCGCTGGTGCTGGCGCTTCCCGGCGGAATTCTCGCGGCGGTTCGGCGAGGGCGCTGGGTCGATCAGGCGCTCTCGATCGTGAGCCTGTTTGGGCTTTCGGTCCCCGCGATTGCACTGGGCCCTGTGTTCATCCTTGTGATCTCGATCAAGCTGGGCTGGCTTCCCGTGTCCGGAGCCAGTGCCGCGGGTCGCGGGGGAATTGACTGGCAGTACCTGGTGTTGCCTTCGGCCGCGATGGGCGCTTCGCTGGCGGCCATCCTCACGCGGATGGTGCGCACCGCAATGCTGGAGGAACTGGGCCAGGACTATATCCGGACCGCGCGGGCCAAGGGATTGAGTGAGACCGCTGTCGTGTGGCGGCATGCCTTGCCCAATGCGCTGATTCCGATCATTACCGTGGTGGGATTGCAGTTTGGAGCGCTGCTGGCCGGGGCCATCGTGACAGAGAAGATCTTCAGTTGGCCCGGGCTCGGCCGCCTGGTAGTCGACGCGATCTCAAATCGCGATTATGCATTGGTGCAGGGCTGCCTGTTGTCGATCGGGCTGACGTATGTACTGGTGAACCTGCTGACCGATGTGGTCTACCGGTGGGTGAATCCGCGCATGCGGGGATGAGGTCTCTGGCTGCCTCGGCCACCATCAGGAGATTTCCAAATCCACAATCTGAGCCTCCAGTTCTTTGCCGGAAAAGATGTGCAGCATTCCGATGGTTACCGGCAGATCGAAGCGCCGCGGCCCGCAAGAGCCGGGGTTGAAGTAAAGCACGCCTTTGCGCCGCTCGATGAGTGGCCTGTGTGAGTGGCCGTACAGCACGGCCGAGAATTTCGCCGCGACGGGATCGAGATGGAGTGTCCCACGATCGTGGAGCAGGTAAAGGTAGTGGCCTTCGAAGAGCAGAACATCGGTTTCGGGCAGTCGACTGCACGGGCCGGTGCGATCGATGTTACCGCGCACCGCGTGGACGGGCGCAATCTGACCGAGGGATTTCAGGATGGACGGGCTTCCGACATCGCCGAGGTGGAGGATCTGGTCGACGCCGGCCAAGGCGGGTAAGACTTCAGGGCGCAGCAAACCATGGGTGTCGCTGACGACGCCGATCTTCATCGACTCAGACTGAAGATATTGGTCCAGATCCGCTTGGCAAGCTTTTCCTTCGGATTGGCGATCCGGATAATCGGGTCGGCGATCTGGCGCAGGGATCCAGGATTCTTCGGATCTTCAATCACCAGGCAGTACATGTCCTTCCAGTTTCCCTGCCATCGCCATCCTCTGGCTGCTCCTGTTGAGTTCTTCTCGATGTGGCTGGCCGCATATTCGGCGGACAGAATCGAGTTGCAGTACACGCAGCGTGGGGCAGCGCCCTTGCGGAAGCTCCCACCGCAGGAACAGGGGCGGAGATAGGGCTCCCAGACTGCCTCGATTTCCTCGTTTCGCTTCGAGATCGGCGGAAGGTCCACAAGGTCCCTGTTGGTGTAGGCAAGGGCAGCAAGGGTACCGCAGGAATCGCAATATGCGTAAGAGAAGTCACCGAACCCTGCGTGAAGAAGCATATAGCGGTAGGTTCGGGAGCAATGTTCGCAATCGCCTTTGCACAGCGAGAACATGGCAAAATCATAGCCCAATTTCGAGGCGCGTGCGCGGATCTAATTGATCGCGAAGGGCATCGCCGACGAAGTTGAAGCCAAGCACAGCCCCGGCAACGGCGGCCGCGGGGAAGAGAACGAGGTGGGGAGAATCGAACAGGTGCAGGCGAGCATCGTTAAGCATGGAGCCCCAACTGGGCGCCGGCGCGGGGATTCCAAGCCCCAGAAACGACAGCGTGGCTTCGGCCAGAATAACTCCCGCCATGCCGATAGCTGCTTGAACCAGAATGGGTTGCACGATATTCGGCAGGATGTGGCGGAAGAAGATTCGCATTCCTCCCGCGCCCAGCGCTCGTGCCGCCTCAACGTACTCGCGCTCGCGGACCGCCATAACTTGTGCGCGGACGAGGCGAGCATATCCGGCCCATCCGCCGATGGCTAATGCCAGTACCAAATTAGTAAACCCTGGGCCAAGAAACGCAGCAAAAGCGATGGCCAGCAGGATGCCGGGGAGAGCGAGAAACGTGTTCATGGCAAAGGTAGTAAGCGCGGTGTCGATCCAGCCGCCGAGGTAGCCGGCGAGGCCTCCCACGGCGAGACCAAGCGCGAGCGAGATGGAGACGACACTGACCGAGACGGCCAGTGAGAGGCGCGCACCCCAAAGCAGGCGTGAAAGGATGTCCCGGCCCAACTCGTCGGTTCCGGCCCAGTGTGCGGGTGATGGGCCTTGAAGCCTGTGAGCGAGGTCGATTGCGGACGGGTTGGCGGGCGCGATCCATGGCGCAGCCAGGCCGCAGAGAAAAAAGGTAATCAGCAGCAGGACTCCCAGCAAGGCAAGCGGCTGGCGGCGAATCAATCTTCTCAGCGTGCGCATCGCGGGAAAAGCCATTGGCAATGCAAGAATAACGCGACGATATGGCCGTAGTAGTGTTGAAGCAGGTATGGGGATCATGAGGAAGGGTGTGTTTTCCAGTTTGCTCCTGGTCGGCGCACTGGTTGCGTGCGGGATCCAGCTGCCTGCGCTGGCGCAGCCGGGTGCGGGACAGGTCATTCCGACGGCGGCTGAGCAGTTGTTCGCCCTGGCCAATCGTTCACGCGCTGATTCTGGAGCCGGAAGGCTCGTGTGGGATCAGGCTTTGGCTGATGCTGCCCGTCAGCACTGCTTGCGGATGGTGGCTGAAGGCCAGATCGCGCATCGCTACGGCGGCGAGCCGGACGTTTCGGACAGGGCCGGACAAGCGGGCGCGCGTTTCAGTCTGATTGAAGAGAATGTTGCCCTCGCCCCTACGCCCGAAGAGATTCATGACGAATGGATGCATTCGCCGGGACACCGCGCCAACCTGCTGAATCCCGCGGTAGACCGCGTCGGCATTGCGGTCGTGGCGAGCCGCGGCGAGCTCTATGCGGTGGCGGATTATGCACGCGGTGTGCAGACTCTGTCCCTTGCGCAAGTCGAGGCCCGGGTGGCAGCACTGATCCGTCCCAGCGGCGTTGCGATCCTGAACAATCCAGGCCAGGCGCGCGCGGCATGCGCAATGGATCATGGGTTGCCCGAGTCGCGTGGTGGTCCGCAGCCGCAATTTGTGATGCGCTGGCAAGGCGCGGACCTGAGTCGGCTGCCGCAAACGCTGGTAGAAAAGCTGGCCTCGGGCCGGTATCGGCAAGCCTCGGTTGGGAGCTGCCCGGCGCAGGTCAGTCAGGGCGATTTTACGGCCTATCGCCTGGCCGTCTTGTTCTACTAACGATTCTGCTGCACGGGCGCTTGCACCTCGCGTCATCCGAAGTCCCGATGTTCTTTCCACAGCTCGGGCCACGACAGGCGCGGCGGGCCGCAGACAAAGATGTCGGAGTGGTACTGGCTTTCTTCGTTCCGGATCCCTTCGCTGTTGCCATTGTGACCTGCGAGCCGGCAACCAGTGAAGATCGAGTAGGCTTGCTCTCGCGTGAGCCCGAGAACGACGAGCGTGGTGGGCGGCGCGGTTGGATATCCGCGGAGCCATTCGGAGTTAGTTGTGCCGATCGGCTCCGGCAATCCGTAGGCACGGCCGAGGATTTCGATAGCTCCATACTCGCCGTAGTTGGCAGCGGTGATGCCGAGGTGTGCTTGCTCGTCGGGGGGCAGGGAATCGCGGATGTCGGCGACGGTTTTGACGAGCTGGTTCCAGCCAAACTCCTCGCGCAGATCGCCATTGTTTTGCAGGGCGAAGTCGCGCAAAGGGCCGGATGACGCGATGGGCAGCACGACGGCGCAGATATAGGCTCCGCAAACTGCGAGGCCCGTAAAGAAGACCGCGACAGTAATCCGGCGGAAGAGTGGGGACAGCAAGGCCATCCATCGCTCGCCACCCACGGCGCCCGTTGCGATGAGCATCGGATAAACCCCGGCAACGTAATACCCGCGCCCCTTGCCGATCCAAAAGAGCACAAACGGGATCACGAACATCCAGGCAAGCATTCGGTAACGGCGGTCGCGGAAGTAGAGCACAAGTCCGGCCACAGCCAGCGGAGCGGCGAAGACATTGATGCAAATGAGGAACTGGTCGCGCAGGAAGCCCTCGGCGCGGCCTTCTCCCACGTCTCGCTTATGAATGTGCTGGAGGAAATGATAGGAGATGAAGTCGTGCCGGACGAGCCATAGAAAGTTGGGCAGAAAGATCAAAAGGGCTAAAGCAATTCCGGCCCAGAACCAACCGTTCACGAGATAGCGACGAGCCCCGGAGAGAACGACTCCGCCGAGAATGCCCGCAATGAGAAACATGACGGAGTATTTCGTCTCAAGGCCCATTCCGACGGCAGCGCCGATGGCCAGCCACCAGCGCGGATTTTCCGATTTCAGCAGTCGGATGCTGGAATAGGCGATCAGAACCCACCACAGGAAATCGAAGGACGTGTATTGGAATTCGGTACCGTTGAAAAGGGGCAGCGGCGACAGGAGTACAGCAATGGCCGTCGTCACCTGTGCCAGCCGGCCGCCGCCCAGTTCGCGCGTCATGAGCCCCGTAAGCACAATGGCTGTCGACTGCGCGACGACCGAAAAGAGCCGTAGCCCGATCAACGACAGGCCGAAGAGCGCGAGACCAATGTGCTCCACAAACGGCGTCAACGGGGGATAGGCGACAAATCCCCAATCGAGGTGGTGAGCATCGCTGAGGAACTGGAATTCGTCACGGTGAAAGCCGTAACGGCCATTGGTGGCAATGTGGACGGCGGCGGCCGCACTGGCGATGACGAGAAGAACTATTAAATCCGTCGTGCGTGATGGAGCAGACTTTTCGATGCTGTGGTCTTGGGAGGTCGAAGCCATAGTCCCCCTGGCGCGTTCCTTGTCGCTTCAAGAACTACGATGGGCATGAAGCCCCAGTTCCCTCAGGTGTTTTTGCCGGCATTGGGACTCGGACGAAGGCCATTCCGGCGGCTGCCGCCGCTTGTGTGCCCAGCTCAGTGTCCTCGAAGACGAGGCAGTCCTCCGGTGCGACCCCGAGCCGGTCTGCCGCCAGCAGGTAGGCATCCGGGGCGGGCTTGGCGTTCGAATAGTCTTCCGCGCTGACGATGGTATCGAACTTGTCGAGGAGGCCGAGGGCATTCAAAGACCCGACAACCGAACTGCGCCGGCTGCCGGAGACCACGGCGAAGGGAATCCGGCCGTGCTGTGCCTCGATATGCTCCAGCACCTCCGGAATGGCTTTGATCTGCGGTAATTGCTCATGGAAGAGGCTCTCTTTTCGCGTCGCCACGGCCTCAACCGGCATGTTCAAGCCGTTTCTCTCGTTGAGTGCGGCGATGATCTCGACAACCGGCATGCCGCCCCAGGAATAGAAAAGATGCTCTTCAAACTCGCAGTTCCATTCTGCAAGCGACTTTTTCCAGGCGATGTAATGAAGTGGCATCGAATCGACGATGGTGCCGTCGCAGTCGAAGAGATAGGCGCGGAAGGTACCGGCGGGTAACGACAATTTCATGTAAAGAGAATGCTCCTTATGGGATGGCAGAGACGCTGGGGGGGCGGAGGCTGCTCTTATCGCACGGCGGTTGCTTCGACAACCGGTGCTGCAAGGCCGCCTTCCCCAGGCTTGGTCGGCTGCATTTGCAGGGCATTGTTGAAGCGATTGAAGTAGTTGAAGAGTCCGATAGCGCAGAGCAATTCCACAATTTCACCCTCTGAGTAGAAGCTGCGCAATTCGACGAACTGCTCGTCTGTGACGGCATGCGCGTCGCGTGTGACCGTCTCGGCCAGGCGGAGAGCTGCCTTTTCGGCAGGGGTAAAGTCATCTCGCATGGACCAGTCGGCCAGGTGAGAGAGTTGATCGTCTGTCCATCCCAGCCCGCGGGCCAGAATGGTATGGCTGGCGAGGCAATACGGGGTCGAGTTCACCTGGCTGGTGCGGACGATAATGAGCTCCTTGAGCCTGGTCGAGACTGTGCCGGTGCTCAGCACCGCCGCAAAGTGAGCCTGCATGGTGGCGAAAATCTCGGGGCGATGAGCCATCACACGGAACATGTTGGGAACGTTGCCTCGCTGGGCGAAGGCCTTGTCGTATAGTGCTGCGATATCGGGGGTCACTTCGGTACGATCAAGACGGGAAATACGGGACATTGCCTCTCCTGTTCAGTCAGTTTCTGTGCAGCCATTAAACCAGCAGGGTCTTGCGCTCAGGCGCCTTTGACGCCACCCGTCCAGTCTGGTAATTTTGATAGTGGCGCCAGGCACTCCTCAGTAGCTCAATGGCAGAGCATTCGGCTGTTAACCGAAGGGTTGTAGGTTCGAGTCCTACCTGAGGAGCCAAATACTTTGCCGACCCCCGACCGACTCCAAATCTCATTCTAAACTGAAATCGCCGGCACAGCCGAGGCGAAGAATCCTCCGTGCGGAGCCATGAAGGCGAGAGATTTCCACCCGTGAGATCCATCTGAAGATCGGAGCAGCAGGCGTCTTACTCGATAAGCCAGCGCACCGTATTTCGGGTTCCACTTCATAGAATCGACAACATTGTTAGCCAAAAGCCGTGGCGAAGCCGAACGGGAAGATGAAAGCGTTGTCACATTACGGCAACATCGCATTTGCAACGCGTTCTGACTGGAACTGTTTTTTGTTCTCGAACTCCGATTAACTACTTACATACTAAGCAATCTTCAATTTCAAACAAATACAACCTCATCAGCAATTCGGGGTATTAATAAGGCAGATACCTGATTGAACTGTTAACCTACGTGACACCTCGGAATTGGTTGCCTCGCCCAATGATTAAGAGCAAATAAATCCGTCGCTTACAACGAAAGTTTCACTCCAGTCATTACCATAGTTTTATTGACTTGAAAGGGGTGATTCCTTATAGTCCAAAGCCTAGGCATGGAACGTGGCGCAGCATTTTTTCAAAGCTAGTGAGCCGGGAGAAACAACGAGATAAACGGTGATCCGGCATGTCTCGCCACCCACCACATAAGTTGTATGGGCTATTCGTACAATTGCGAGGAAACTAAGCATCGTCCCCAGTTGTGCTCGCTCGAGACCAGCCTCGAACCTGAGGAATTCCAGAGTGGGCGTCACGTGAATTGGCCTGTGGAACCGGCTTCCAGGTGAACAGCTATCAGGCCGTCTTGTAAATCGCGGAGCATTTGCAAGTCTCCTCTTAGCTGATGTGCTCCATAGGCCGTGTTAAGTTGCTTGACTGAGAATCTGACTTATTCCCTGATTGAGAGTAGAAGATTACATTTCAGTCAGATTTGGTCGTAAGTGGAAGGTTCGCTGATCGGTCTTTTTCCTGGTTACGAGCATTGACATGCTTTCAAGCCTTTTGAATGCGTGCCCAATCCAGGACCGGAATTGGAGCGTTTTTTGCAAAGTCCTCTACGCCGCCGCGACATGCAACTTTTATCCCGCATCCAGAACCAAACACATCAGGTCCCCGCAAGTCTCACAGAATACAGAGATTGCATAAGCAATCTGCGGCTCGACCATTTCTGGTTTCCTGTTGAACGAACTGAAGACAATTCCCTTGAAGGTGCCTTGTGAGACCATTTCTGCTTGTTCTATCAATCATTCGAAATGCCGAGACTCGCTCCTTAGTGAGACTGGTCTTGAACGAGGCAGGGCATCGGGTGATCGAAGCAGACGGATATGCGCAAGCTGACTTGCTTCTGAAGAATGCACTAAGTCCGGATCTGCTGGTGGTTGAGCCTTCCTCGACAAGCTCATTGGAGACTGCGCTATTCCGTAAGTTCCTGAAGAGCGCTTCTGTTGAGAATATCTGCCTGCTCATGAGATCAGATGAAAAGGAGCTACGCAAAGAGGCGTCCGATCTTGGCGTTAAGCACATACTGACACTCCCAGGCACGCGTGGCGATCTCATGGCGGTGGTAGACAGGTTTGCTGAACCAATTGCTCAGCAGAGCGCGGGTGCAGCTTCTCCGGATATCGAAACCGCCTTGATGAAGTCGAGTATTCCAACGGATATGCCGGCGCTACCTCACCTGGAAGAACTCGGAGAAAGCCAATACTTTCTCGCGGCATCCCCCGCAATGCTGAATATCTACCGCCAGGTGAAGCTTCTTGCCGATTCCGATATCCCCGTGCTGATTCTGGGAGAAAGCGGCACCGGCAAGGAAGTCATCGCTAACCTGATTCATAAGCATTCGCAAAGGTCAAGGCATAAGTTTCTGAAGGTAAATTGCGCAGCATTGCCGGCGGAATTGCTTGAGAGCGAGTTATTCGGACATCAAAGGGGAGCATTTACAGGAGCTATCAAGGATAGGCCTGGAAAGTTCGAACAGGCCAATCACGGCACACTCCTGCTTGACGAGATCGGTGAAATGAGCGCGCAAATGCAGGCCAAGATTCTGCACGTGCTCCAGGACGGCCAGTTCACCCGGCTCGGCGCGCAAGAGTCAAGCAAGGTGGATGTGCGTGTTCTTGCGGCGACGAATGTGCACATGGAAAGCGCATTGCTGAATAAATCGTTTCGCGAAGATCTTTATTATCGTCTCAGCGTGTTCACCATCAGTATTCCCCCGTTGCGCGAGCGGCGCGAAGAGATTCCATATCTGATTGAAGAGACGATTCGCCGTTCGCCGGCCGAGATGACGAGTGGGTGCGAATCCAATTTCTCATCTCGACTGATGGATGCTGCTCTTCTCTACGACTGGCGTGGAAATCTGCGTGAATTGCGCAATTTTGTGACCCGAACGATGATCATGCGGGATCCCGATTCGGGCGTGAAGGAACTCGAAGCCAAGATCACCACAACAGCCGAGATTGCCGATCCGGTCGAACCGGAGCGCGCACTTCTCCCGTGCTCCGGCATGAGAACGATCATGCGCGACGTCAAGGACCGCGCTGAGGCACAACTGATTCTGGATGCGTTGGAAGTTTCGGGCTGGAATCGTCGTCACGCGGCACAATATCTCAATATCAGTTATCGAGGATTGCTCTACAAGATCCAGCAGCACAGGCTCACTCCCAGGCTCCCAAGGGACTCGAATGGAGCTTCTCGCATCGCTCATACTGCGCGCGGCAACTCAACCTAGTGGAGTATATGTTCCCTTGCGAAGAAGCACGACCTTGTCGAGCTGTAATTCGCCTTTCTAATAAACAAAGTTCAACCTCAACCGGTGTTAAATCGGCGATGCATGCGGGATCCCTGCGTATTTGGATCCCGTGATATCTTGCCGGCCATAACTCGCGAGGGTTCGATTCTAACCGACGAATTGACTTGCGGTTGATGTTTTGGAAAGTAAGCAAGGGAATATGCAAATGGCTGGCCAGAAGTATGCAAAGATTTGCACCCTGAATTCACTCCAGGGGAGTTTGTTACAACGAAGGCGCAAATTTGCAGAAAAATCGGGCCGTAAACGCAATCATCTTGAATTTATTCACAGTCCCCGTTATGGCTCCCAACGTGCAACATTCGCAACCGGGTATTCGAGATTCGCTTGCTACTTGAGACTGTGGAACAGCCTAGACAAGACAGGCGGCGATTGAAATGAACTTCAGCAGCGCCAAGGAGAGCGCAATGAGGGTCAGACCCGAACGGCAAATGTAACGAAAGTGGTATTACCTTGGCACCATTCGGGCATTGTCGTCTAGGAGCCCGTTCACGATGATGAAGGCAAGATTTTCAGCCGGAGAAGGCGGTTCATCCGCAACTCAGGTACGACGGTTGAGGGCTGGAAGCGCGGCTCCCGAGGCGCAAAGTGGAAAAATGGGCTGTAGCCCACAGGGCGAAGCTTTGTTTCTAACCTTCTTGGGAAGTCTCAACCCGCTCACCGGAGAATGATGCAGAATGGCCGCCACACAAAGCACGGGTAGCAGGTTGAACGTGGATTCCGACTGGTGGGCTCTCTACACTCGCCACCAGCACGAAAAAGTGGTGGCAGACATGCTGGCGGCCAAGGGTTTTGAGGTCTTTCTGCCCCTTTATGAGTCGATACGGCGCTGGAAAGACAGAAGCAAGGTGCTTTCTCTCCCGCTGTTCCCCTGCTACGTGTTCGTACGGGGAGGTCTAAATCGCAGACTGCAGGTTGTGACGACCCCTGGCGTGCACATGATTCTGTATCGCGGTGAAAACGTCGCAGCCATTCCAGAAGACGAGATTCAGGCGATTCGGCTGACGGTTGAAGGTCAATTTCGGGTAGAGCCGTTCCCGTTCCTGAAGTGCGGCGAGCGCGTACGAGTTGTGCGAGGCACTCTGGAGGGCGTTGAAGGCGTGTTGGTGCGGAAGAAGAACACTTATCGTCTGGTGCTCTCGGTCGAGATGCTGGCGCAGTCGGTTGCAGTTGAGATCAACGCCGCAGACGTGGAGCCTGTGAATACGCGAACGCAGAGTCAGCCTTCGCAGACTTACCGGACCTTGTTTGCGGCACAGTAGTCTCGGGCCGACGGAACTGAGACGCCGAACAGCAGACTTGACCGGCGAGTGAACTCTGCCGAGCAAAGGATGGGAGTGATTATGGAATTGAACGCGAAACATTCAATTCGAGTTGGAATGTTTCTTGTGATCGTATCCGGATCCCTGCAAGCTCGGGCTTTCATTGTTGGTAATCCCAATGGCGGTTTTCAGAGCGCCGTCACAGCGCCCGCACCGGAGCAGACAGCGCCCGCGCAGGAGCAGCCTGATGCGGCCACCAGCAAGCCGCACAACGATAGCTTCATCATCGGGAATGACGACATGCTCGCCATCAGTGTCTGGAAAGAGCCTGATCTAACCAAAACGATTCCGGTGCGGTCGGATGGGAAAATCTCGCTGCCCCTTGTCGGCGAGTTACAGGCAACAGGGCGAACTCCTCTTCAACTGGAGCAAGATATCTCCGCCAAGCTGCAGAGCTACATCACTACGCCGGAAGTCACAGTAATCGTCGAGCAGATCAACAGCAAAAAGTTCAATATCCTTGGAGAGATCACGAAGCCGGGTTCCTTTTCGCTTTCGCTTGCGCCGACAGTAGTGGACGCAATCGCGGCGGCAGGAGGTCTCCGTGACTTCGCGAAGAAAACCGGCATTTATATCCTTCGTCAAACCGCTAGCGGAACAGAGACCAAGATTCCGTTTAACTACAAAGACTTTCTCAAGGGCAAGCACATAGAACAGAACATCAAGCTTGAGCCCGGTGATACAATCATTGTCCCCTGAAGAGCGCCTATGATGAAGCGAATTATTCTCATTCTGTTTTTGCTGGGCGCCATACCCGTATGGTCCCAGGTGCAACCGAGCGCATCCGGCGGCGGCGATGACGAGAGGATGCAGATGCCTGGTCCTGTAAGTGGCGAAGGTTATCCTATGACCGGGACTGATCAGGAACGGAGCAATTTCTTGTCCGCGGGGCTAGGTTTCATTGCGGGCTACAACGACAATGTATATGCGGGTGGAAATGCGGCGGCGACCAGCGAGGGAACTTTTTCCGTTTTGCCGGCGATTGCGGTGGACCAGACGACCCCGCGCCGCCACGAATCGCTCTCATATAGCTCCGGCTTCATCTTCTATGAGCCGACGAGCGTACTCAATTCCGTGCAGCAAAGTGGCAACGGGGCGTTTGCGTATCGCGTGAGCGTGCGCACGAGACTCACGATCTCAGATACTTTTCAGCAGAGCTCGAATCCGTTCAACCAGGCGTCGCTTCCCGGCGAACCAATCTCCGGATCGCCCCAGAATCCGACTGCGAATGTAATTAACCCTTTTGCGGATGAGATTTCAAACGCGGGCAATGTCGGGGTCAATTATCAATATGCCAAGAATGGAATGATCGGCGTTTCCGGATCAACGTATCTGTTGAATTTTCCCAATCCTTCGGAAGCCATCGGCCTGAATGATTCTATTTCGGGCACAGGGTCAGCCTTCCTGAGTCGGCGACTGACGAGCTCTCAATATCTTGGCGCGATATATAACTACTCCGATTTCATGACCCACCCCATCGACTCGACCACTCAGACGCAAACCATCTCATTGTTTTATACGCTGTATCTGAGTCGTACTTTTTCAATCTCCGGGACCGGCGGTCCGCAGCACTATGCCGCTACCTATTTAGGTGTATCGAATTCCAGCGCCTGGACCCCTTCGTTTTCGGCCAGCATGAGCTTGCAACGCAGGCATGGAAGCATCTCGGGCCAGTTCTCGCGGACGGTTACGGGAGGGGGCGGCCTTCTCGGAACATACCGTTCAAGCGGTGGGAGCGCATCAGAAGGATGGCAGTTTGCGCGAACCTGGAATGCTGGCGCATCAGCAAGTTACTTTGTCACTAGCAATGCGACGCCAATTCAATTCTCGTCCACTCTAGGGGGACATTCACTAATGGGAATGATCTCCCTTACACACCAACTCGGCGAGCGCCTGAACACTCAGTTTGCATATTTACGATCGAATCAAAGTTACAACGGGATCACTGCGGTTTCAAGTACGCCGGGCATCGACCGGGTGACCTTTACCATCAGCTACTACTTCTCCAGACCATTAGGAAGATGAACATGTCAGAAAACCTCGAACAACAGGATTCAGAACAACTCGATGTACGGCGATATTTCGACCTCGTTCGCCGTCGGCACATGTACTTCCTCATTCCCCTCCTCATTGGGTGGCTTGCGGTCTGGGGGGCAAGCTGGGTCTTGCCAGCCCTCTACAAGTCGAGCACTTTGATTCTGGTGGAACAGCCAACCATGCCCCAGAATTACGTGAAACCGAACATCAACGATGACTTGCAAGCGCGGCTGCAAACGATGACGCAGCAGATATTGAGCCGCACCCGACTGATTTCGATTATTGATAAGCTTCACCTTTATAGCGGGAAGGAATCCCCGAGTTCACCGGATGGTAGGGTGGCGCGTATGCGCAAGGACACCAGCATTGAGTTGGTGCATGATGCGCACAACCAGGAGATCACCGCATTCAAGATCGACTACTCAGCGCGCGATCCGAAAGTAGCTCAGCAGGTGACCACCGAACTGACAAATCTGTTTATTTCAGAGAATATGAAGGTCCGCGAGGAGCAATCGGAAGGCACCACCAAGTTTATCGAGAGCCAGCTTGAGGATGCGCGCGTGATCCTTTCGCAACAGGAAGCGAAAGTCCGCCTGTTCCAGGGAGAGCACGAAGGCGTATTGCCTACGCAGGAGGCCAGCAATCTCCAAATCCTGAGCGGGCTGCAGTCACAGTTGCAGAACGAGCAGGATGCCATTAACACGGCCAAGCAGCAGCGAGTCTATCTTCAGGCGCTGATCGAGCAGGGCCGCGCGCGAAACGCGCGACCTGGCGAAGGCAAGGACCTGCCGAGCATCAACCAGGAACTCGCCACTCTGAATGCGCAGTTGCTTGACCTCAGCACGCGTTACACCGACCGCTATCCGGACGTGCTCGCTTTGAAGGACAAGATAGCGAGGACAGAGAAAGTGCGGGACCAGCTCGTCGCCGAAGCCAAACGCAGGCAGGCGTTGAAGCCAGCCGCGCCGAGCAGCGACCTGGACCTCTCCGACAGTTCGCCGATACTGCAGTTGCAGAGCCAGTTGCAGGCCAATGAACTGGAGATCGGCAACCGCGAACATGCGATTTCGGGGCTCATGGCCAGAATCAACGATTACCAGGCTCGCCTTAATGAGGAGCCTGCAATTGAGCAGCAGTTGGCCGATCTGACTCGCGGGTACGATCAATCGAAAGCCATCTATGACGATTTACTGAAAAAAGAGAACGAATCGTCGATGGCGACGAGCATGGAGCATCTGCAACAGGGTGAGCGATTCACGATACTTGACCCGCCCAGCTTGCCGGTGAAGCCCGATTTCCCGAACCGGCTCAAGTTCTGCGGCTTCGGTGTCATTGCTGGTCTGGTTCTGGGAATTATTGTTGTGGCTGGCTTTGAGTTCATGGATGACCGGCTTCATGATGAGGCGGCGATCAAGGCCCTGTTGCCGGTGCAGGTGATCTCTGAAGTTCCGGAAATTCAAAGTGCGTCGGATGAGCAGAGAATGAAGAGGAAAGCAGCATTGGGATGGGCTATGGCCGTCTTTGCGACGGTTGCAATACTGGCCGGCTCCGCATTCAGTCTGCTTTACGGATAGGGTCACATACGAATGTATAAGGGCTATTTCAATCTCGCGCGCAACCCGTTTGATCTCACGCCGGATCCTACGTGTTTTGTTCCGACCCCTCGGCATAATGAGGCGCTGGCAGCGCTTTATTATGGCGTTCGGCGGCACAAGGGCGTGGTTGTCGTCACCGGTGAAGTTGGGACCGGAAAGACATTACTGCTGCGGTGCTTGCTAAGGCTCTTCAAGGAGAGCGAAGAGATCGCTTACGCCTATCTTTTTAACTGCCGCCTCTCTCCGATGGAGTTTCTGTATTACACCTTGTCGGATTTCGGTGTTCCAAGTTCGGGAAAGAACAAGAGCAAACTGATCCTGGATCTCAGCCGGTTTGTCACTTCGCGTGGTCTGAAGGGACTCACCACTGTATTGATTGTGGATGAGGCCCATAACCTCTCGTCCGAACTCCTTGAAGAAATCCGCCTGTTGTCAAACCTGGAGACAAACGAGGATAAGCTTCTCCAGATCGTATTGGTGGGACAGCCGGAACTGGATGAGAAGCTGGACTCGTTCGATCTCAGACCATTGAAACAAAGAATCGCTCTTCGCGCGCATCTCGGCCCGCTGGATCTTGGAGAAGTCACGCGCTATATCGAGGAACGGCTGCGCATTGCAGGAGCGAACATGGAGTCGACGCCCTTGTTTTCGACCCAGACGATTGCTGCAGTCTATAGGCACTCTGGAGGCTTCCCGCGCCTGATTAACACAATTTGCGAGAACGCATTGATCACGGCCTATGCGAGACAGTCGGCCGGCGTCCCACCCGACATCATCAGAGAAGTGTCAGAGGAACTCCGTCTGGATGTGGTGTTTTCACCTAAGGGCAACAAGGTCGGAGGTCCCGGCGAAATGGATGCCGAACGAGCCAGGAGCCTTCTCCTTGATTTGTATGCAACCCTGCAAAACCCTTCGACAAATCACTCCGGGTTAGTTGGATCTTTAGCCCATGAAATGAGCGAGCATGAGCCAGATATTTGATGCGTTGCAAAGATCGGAAGCCGAACGCTCCGGTAAGAGTAAGCCCGCAGCGTCCAGGGCCACTGAACTGCTACAGGAGGCTGAGAACCATGCAGCGTCGAAGCGCGAAACAGCCGAGCTTCGCCAATCTCCTGATGCATTCGATCGAGTCGACCGGCACTGGAAAGAAGAATTGCGCGCAGAGCAGACGGTGCCTGCGGCTCGTGTTGATTCTGTGGTGGCCAGCCTGCTGACGAAGGCCGACGAACTCGAGAGGACTGACGATTTCCAGTCCTTGCGGATTTCCCCGCCCCTGCAAAGCCGTCTGGTTTGCCTTCCGGACTCCGACAGCCCGGCAGCGGAAGCATTTCACCTTCTCGGGGTGCGGCTGAGGCATATGCGCCGTGAGCGCCCGCTGAAGAAAGTGTTGGTCACCAGCTCTATTCCTCAAGAGGGCAAAAGCATGGTGTCCGCCAATCTGGCGTGCACACTGGCATTGAGAACGCGGCAGAGGACGTTATTGCTGGAGGGCGACGTGCGCCGTCCCACCCAGTCACAGGTATTTGGTTTCGGAAGAAACCCGGGAATTTGCGAATGGCTGTTGGGACAGCGTAGCCTCAAGTCGAGTATCTATCACATTGAAGGCCCAGGCCTCTGGGTATTGCCCGCAGGCATCGTCTCCAACGATTCACTGGAGTTGCTGCAATCCGGAAAGCTGTCAGCCATGATGGATCAGCTGGCCAGTTGGTTTGACTGGATTGTCATTGACTCGCCTCCCATCCTTCCCCTGGCGGATACAAGCGTCTGGACCAATCTGGCAGACGGGATCCTTCTCGTCACGCGTCAAGGAACGACTGAGAAGCGCCGGCTGCAGAAAGGCCTGGAAGCAATCGATTCCGGAAAGCTGATTGGCGTGTTGGTGAACTCTTCCAGAAATGTGTCCCACACCGACTATTACTATCGACCTTCCAACTTGACCCAGACCAACGAAACTTCGACAGTGTGATTTCTTCTGAACGAGACCAGCAATTTCACTTGGCTGCAGGCAATACCGGGCGAGTGCGGCACTTTGCTCGCGGAAACTAACAAGAATGCTCCGTTTCTCTCGATGAAAAAAACAGAGAGAAGAGCGAACCTGGATCCCATGGCCCGCGAGGACCGATCAAGGTGAAGAAAGTCCTTTTGGCAGGAGGTGGTTGTGACTAGTACGCGCCAGGATAGTGCTACAAATCTGCCTGACCCTCTTTCAGAGTTGGCAAACATTGGCGAACGGGTAGCTCTGGATGAAGAGAGCTTCAGGCGAATTATCGCCATCGAGCGCAAACGCACTGAGCGTTCAAAGTCCCCGTTTGTCCTCATGCTGCTTGAAACTACCAATCATCAGGGTTCGGAGAAAGACCGGGCAGCGCTCGACTGCGTATTGTCGGCATTGCTCGCCTCGAGCCGCGACACCGATGTGGTTGGATGGTACAAAGACGGCAACACAGTGGGTGCAATGTTCACCGGCCTGGTTGTCGATGACAAGAATTCGATCTTGAATACGATTCTGACCCGGGTGAGCTCCACGCTGCGCGAGGAACTGACGTTTGACCAGTTCAATCAAGTCAGTATCTCGCTGCATTTTTTCCCCGACGACTGGGACCATGACGACCCCGGCCGCCCCAGCAATCCGGCTCTCTATCCTGACTTGCTGAGTAATGACAAGGGGAAGCGTCCTTTGCTGATCGTGAAGAGAGGGATCGACATCGCCGGCAGCGCAGTTCTGGCCATCCTTTGCTCGCCCTTGTACCTTGCCATAGCCCTGGCTATCAAGGCGACTTCCAAAGGCCCGGTGCTCTTCCGCCAACAGCGAATAGGACAATACGGTCAGAGCTTCACATTTCTGAAGTTTCGCTCGATGTACGTCAATAATGACCATGGCGTGCACCGGGAATACGTGACAAATCTGATATCGCGCCGCGAGGGAACAGAACAGTCAAATGGTGCGGGCAAGAAAGTATATAAGCTTACAAACGACAAGAGAGTCACAAGAATCGGCGCATTCCTTCGCAGGACCAGTCTCGATGAGCTTCCCCAGTTCATCAATGTTCTTAAAGGAGACATGTCCCTTGTCGGGCCGCGGCCTCCCATCCCGTATGAACTGGCGGCCTATCAGACCTGGCATCGGCGCAGACTGCTGGAAGTGAAGCCGGGAATCACAGGACTGTGGCAGGTCACCGGGAGAAGTAGCGTCAATTTCGACGAAATGGTCCGGCTGGATTTGCGTTATGCAACGTCGTGGACACCATGGCTTGATCTCAAAATTCTGATCCGCACGCCGCTTGCCGTGATTCGCGGTTCCGGCGCGTATTAACTTAAATGTCTAGACCCGCTCTTTAGTCTCAATCGGACCCTAAGGGCCCCGCTCTTTGTTCGTCTCAAATTTCATCTTCTGCATATTCCCAACCAGAAACAACCCAGGAAGACGGTGAAGCACTATGGATTTTGGTGTGATTGGTTATGGCTACTGGGGACCTAATATTGTCAGAAATCTCATGAGCCTGGAGGAATCGCGGGTAGTTGCCATCGCGGAGATCAGCCAGGCCGCGCGTGCACGAGCCTTGAAGGCCTATCCCGGTCTGAAAGTGACCGCGGATGCAATGGAAGTCATCACGTCGGCCGAAACGGACGCCATTGCAGTCGTTTCTCCGGTTTGGACTCACTACGAGCTAACCAAGACCGCGCTGGAGAATGGCAAACATGTCTTCGTCGAGAAGCCGTTTACCAGCAATGCCGCGCAAGGTGAGGAGCTTATAAATCTTGCCGAGCAGAAGAATCTCAAGATCATGGTGGACCATACGTTTCTCTTCACGGGCGCAGTGAAGAAGATCAGCCAGTTGCTCGAAGAAGGGTCGCTCGGAAATCTCTATTACTACGATTCGACGCGGGTTAACCTCGGTCTTTTCCAGCACGACGTGAATGTTCTGTGGGATCTCGCGCCGCATGACCTTTCCATCATGGATTACCTGATCAAAGCCGACCCGGAAGCCATTGTCGCAACCGGACAGGGACATTTAAACGGTCACGAAGATGTGGCTTTCGTTACGCTCTACTTTCCGGACAATGTCATCGCCCATATCAACGTCAACTGGCTCTCTCCCGTGAAGGTGAGGACCACACTGATCGGCGGGGAAAAACGGATGGTGGTCTGGAACGATCTTGAAGCGGATGAAAAAGTAAAAGTGTACGACAAGGGAGTGAAGATCAGCAGCCGCGAAGGGGTTTACGAGCTGCTGGTAAGTTATCGATCTGGCGATATGTGGGCTCCCCAATTGGAACAGGTCGAGGCGTTACGCAAGGAGCTTACTTACTTTGTCGATTGTATTTCGAGTGGACAGGAGCCGTTTAATAACGGGTGCGCGGGCTTGCGGGTCGTGAAGATGCTGGAGACAGCAAGCGAGTCACTCAGCAAGAAGGGAGAATTAGTCTACTTATGAACCTCCAGAATTCTATCTCCAATGATGTGAAACTGGGTGAAAATGTCCGGCTCTCGAAGTTTATCAACCTATACGGCTGCGAAATTGGGGACCAGACCAAGATCGGCGCATTTGTTGAGATACAGAAGAATGCCAGCATCGGCAAGTGCTGCAAGATCTCCAGTCACAGCTTCATTTGCGAAGGCGTGGTGATTGAAGACAATGTCTTCATCGGCCATGGCGTCATGTTTATCAATGACTCCTATCCTCGCGCCACAACTGCCGACGGTGAATTGCAGACCGAGAGCGACTGGAAGCTCGAACGGACCGTCATCCGCAAAGGAGCTTCCATCGGTTCGGGTGTCACGATTCTGGCGAACACCGAGATTGGTGAGAATTCGATCGTTGGCGCAGGCAGTGTGGTTACCAAAGACGTCCCGGCCAACGCGATTGTTGCCGGAAACCCAGCCAGGGTGCTGCGCTTTATTCAGGAACCGGTGAAAAGCAGTGCGACGGATCCGATTCCGTTCCTTGACCTCGTGACTCCCCATCTGCAACTAGAGCGCGAACTCACGGGCGCATTTCGCCAGGGTTTGCGGACGGCAGGGTTCGTTGGCGGTCCGGTAATCGAGAAATTCGAGACTGCTTTTGCTGCCTTTTGCGACGTGAGCCACTCGATCGCCGTAAGTAGCGGGACGGATGCCTTGCGTTTTGCGATCATGGCGTGCGGCATTCAGCCTGGGGATGTGGTGTTGACCGTCCCGAACACCTTTATCGCCACCACCGAAGCCATCTCGCAGGCACGGGCCCTGCCGGAGTTCGTTGATATCGACGAGCAGACTTACAACATGTCAGCCGTGATGCTGCAAAGGTATTTAGAGAAGCAGTGCATTCGCGACAGATCGGGCAGGCTCATTAGCTTGCGCAGCGGACGGCCTGTTACCGCGGTCATTCCGGTACACCTTTACGGCCAGATGGCCGACATGGACGCCATCATGGCGCTTGCGAGCCAGTATGGTCTCACCGTGATCGAGGACGCATGCCAGGCGCATGGCGCCGAATACTTCTCGAAGAAACTGAATCGCTGGGTGAAAGCCGGATCCATGGGACGAGCTTCGGCGTTCAGTTTTTATCCCGGGAAGAACCTTGGCGCTTGCGGAGAAGGCGGAGCCGTCACGACTAACGATGCAAGTTTGGCAGAAAAGATGAAGATGCTCCGCGATCACGGTCAGGTGAAGAAGTACTACCACGATGTGGAAGGCTATAACGGCAGGCTGGATGCCATTCAAGCTGGAATCCTGCTGGCGAAGTTGCCGCATCTGGCCGCCTGGAATACGCAGCGGCGCGATCGTGCAGCCGAGTACTTCCGTCTCATGGGAGCCGATGAGGGTGTGGGTCTTCCGCATGAGCCGGCTTGGTCGCACGCCGTGTATCACCTCTATGTCATTCGCACCAACGACCGCGAAGGAATGATGAGCCATCTGAAAGAGGCCGGGATTGGTACCGCAATTCATTACCCGATTCCGCTGCACTTGCAAAAGGCTTATACCTCGCTGAACTACAGTCCGGGCGATTTTCCGGTAACGGAGAGCGTTTCCGCTGAAATCATTTCCTTGCCGATGTTTCCACATCTGAAAGAGCCGCAGCAAGCCAGGGTAGCCGAAGAGATTCGGGCATTTACTGCCAAGTCTCTACGCAAACGCTCGGAAGGGTCCGAGACGTGGCTCGTAGCTGAATCGAAGACTGCCTGATCCGAATCCGCGCAGAGAGCGAGTTCTCCTACTTCCCGGAGCGCCTTCCATCACAGCCAAGCGGTCCTTTCAATCCCATGTCAGAAAAATTGAACTATGTGCTGATCACCCCGGCACGAAACGAAGCCCAATACATCGACTTGACCCTCAGGTCGATGATCGCGCAGAGCCGCACTCCGCTCAAATGGGTGATCGTCAGCGATGGTTCGACCGACGGCACAGACGAAATCGTGCGCGGATACATTGCCGAATATCCCTGGATTGAACTGCTCAGAATGGCGGAACGCCAGGAAAGACACTTCGCGGGAAAGGTGCATGCCTTTAATGCCGGCTATGATCGAGTCAAAGAGCTTGCCTTCGACGTCGTCGGAAATCTCGATGCGGACGTCTCCTTCGAGCCAGACCACTTTAAGTATCTGATTGAGAAGATGCAAGAGAATCCGGAACTCGGAGTAGCCGGCGCACCGTTTCGCGAAGGAAACTTCCAATACGACTACCGTTTCACCAACATCGAAAATGTATGGGGAGGCTGCCAGCTCTTTCGACGCGGCTGCTTCGAATCGATCGGCGGCTATATGCCCCTCAAGGGCGGCTGCATCGATCATGTTGCAGTTCTTTCCGCGCGCATGCATGGCTGGCAGACGCGAACATTTACTGAAAAGGTCTGCCTGCATCATCGCCAAATGGGAACAGCAATGCAGGGTGCTCTGAAAGCCAGGTTCAAGACCGGTGTGAAGGATTACACGGTTGGCAACCATCCGCTGTGGGAACTGTTTCGGGCAACTTATCAAATGAGGAACCGCCCCTTCGTAATTGGCGGGTTGGCATTGGGGTCAGGATATGCCTGGTCTCTTGTTCGGCGAGCAGAAGTGCCACTTTCATCGGATCTTGTCGCATTTGTTCGACGGGAACAGATGAACAGGTTGAAGAAGCTCTTTCGCAGAAAGTCGCGTGCGGCCGTAAACCCGGTCGTATCGGTACCCCGCTCAGACAGTTTCTGAAAACACTTGAACAGTTCCGCCAGCGTCAGCGAAGTCTGAACCCCGATTCGAGCTGTCTCAAGGTTCACCTTACCTTCAAGACGCTACCGCACGAGCCCCACAAAAACGGACGGGCAGCTTATCAAGCGCGGAGTTCACACAGGCTGTACCTCTCGAATATGTACCCTTGCTTGTAGGCCCGACCGCAAGCGAGTGACATGCGCTCTCCCTTCCCAAGTGCGATCGAATCAGCGCGAAATGCGCGATTTGGCGCAAACCTGCGAGGATTGATGTCGATGAAGATGTGCGATAAAGATATTTCGATTCACGGACGATTGGTCCGGATTGCTCGTCTGGACGGAGAAAAGTACACTTTTCCGGATGCTCCTGAGTCCTTTGTCGCGGGCCTGCGCCAATGTGGATCCCGCGTAGATCTTTTCACATTTCTCCAGAAGTTGCCTGAAACCTCAGCGCGCTATCCATATCCCTTTGAGATGGACAATCTGGCCGTTCTCCCGGTCTCAACATTCGAGAATTGGTGGACGAATCAAATCCGCTCTTTTCCGCGCAACCGGGCGAGGCAAGCTGAGAAACGGGGAGTCGTATTGCGTGAAGTTCCCTTTGGTGAAGAGCTGATCAGAGGCATTTGCAGGGTCTACAACGAAACTCCTGTGCGCCAGGGCAAGCGCTTCCCCTTCTTCGGAATGACAGTCGAGCGAGCGCGAGAATACGCCGGGACTTTTCTCGATCGCAGCGTGTACTTGGGCGCATTTTTTGACTATGCCATGATTGGTTTTGTCAAGCTGGCTATGGATGAGAGTCGGACGCAGGCATGCATCGTACACATCCTCTCAATGGTTCAGCACAACGATAAAGCGCCGACTAATGCGCTGATCGCAGAGTCGGTCCGTTATTGCGCCGCGCACAACGTTTCCTATCTGGTATATGAACACTTCAATTACGGTAAGAAACAAGACGACAGCCTGAGCCGATTCAAGGAAGTGAACGGATTCGGCCGAGTCGATGTGCCGCGCTATTATGTGCCAATCACCAAGGCTGGATCGCTCGCTTTGCGCCTGGGTTTGCACCGCCGACTGGTTGATCGTCTCCCTGAATCAGTTGCCGCGAAATTTCGTGAACTTCGAAAAGCTTGGTACTTTCGCAAAGGTCAGATACTGAAGGAGTCGTAAGAACAGATTCATGCCTGGAATCGTCGGATTAATCACGAAAAGACCGCGCCAATGGGCGGAGCAGGAGTTGGGCCGCATGATCGAGCCCCTGCTCCACGAGCCTTTTTATGCGAAGGGTACCTGGTGCGACGACTCTCTGGGAGTGTACGTCGGATGGGTGGCGCGGAAGAATTCTTTTGCCGAAGAAATGCCAATTCGCAATGAGCGGAATGATGTCGTGCTCCTCTTCTCAGGCGAGGATTATCCCGAGCCGGGTACTCCGCTGCGAGTTAAAGAGAAAGGTCATCAGTGCAACGAGGCCGGGCCGTCTTACTTAGTTCATCTTTACGAAGATGACCCTGACTTTTTCAAGAACTTGAATGGCCGCTTTCAAGGATTGGTCGCCGACCGCGCGCGCGGAACGGCGACGCTGTTCAACGATCGCTTTGGCTTGCAGCGGATTTATTTCCACGAGGCATCGGATGCGTTTTATTTCTCCGCTGAAGCTAAGTCCATCTTGGCGGTTCGGCGCGAGTTGCGCAGCATAGATCCCCAGGGACTTGGCGAGTATATTGCTTGCGGGTGCGTTCTGGAGAATCGCACACTGTTTAAGGGGCTTCACCTCCTGCCGCCCGGCTCGGCGTGGAGATTCCGCGGCGGTGTAATCGAGGAGAGGGCCGCGTACTTTGAGCCACGCGAGTGGGAGGAACAGGAACCCCTCGATGCGGAGAGTTACTATAACCAGCTGCGCGAAGTCTTCGCGACCCGACTGCCTCGCTACTTCGACGGGCAGGAGAGCGTTGGCGTTTCTCTGACTGGCGGTCTGGATACGCGCATTATCATGGCCTGGCGCAAGGCCAATGCCGGTTCGCTGCCATGCTATACGTTCGGCAGCATGTACCGCGAAAATCAGGATGTGCATCTGGCGCGGCGAGTGGCAGAGATTTGCGGCCAGCCATATCAAGTGATTACTGCCGACGGCGCATTCTTGTCGAAGTTTCCGCATTACGCCGAGCGCACTCTCTATTTGACAGATGGCTGCGTCGATGTCAGCCGCTCGCCGGACCTCTACTGCAACGAGATGGCGCGGTTGATCGCACCCGTACGAATGGTCGGGACATTTGGAAGCGAGATTATTCGTGCGGCCATCATGTTCAAAGCGGTGACGCCTGCGCAGGGTATTTATTGCAAAGAGGTTCTCCTACACATAGCAAAAGCGAGTGGAGTATATCGTAATCAAATGAGCGGGAACAGGGTAAGCGCCGTCGCATTCCGCCAGACAGCGGCATACCATTTTGGTATTCAAAATCTGGAACAGTCGCAGCTCACAGTACGTACGCCCTACTTGGACAATGAAGTCGTCCGCGCGGTTTTTCGGGCACCTTGAGTTGAACAAGGCGAGGATGTGCGGTTGCGGCTCATTCGTGACGGAAGTTCGCGGCTCGCAAAATTACGCACCGATCGAGGGCTGGGCGGCGCCAATCGTTTCGCTGCGGCGATCAACCGAGCCTACTTGGAATTCACGTTCAAGGCCGAATACGCGTACGACTATGGAATGCCGCAGTGGGTCGCTGAGATTGATCACACTTTTGCGCCGTTCCATCTGGAACGCCTTTGGATGGGGCGTCACAAGATCTTCCATTTTCGGTGGTGGTACCGGACAGTTCTTGCAGACTATGTCAAGGAGATACTGTTGGACCCACGGACACTCGCACGTCCGTATCTGGAACGAGCCGGCGTCGAGGCTATTGTAAGCGGCCATCTGAAGGGAACTCGCAACTATACGACCGAGATTCACCGCCTCCTCTCGCTGGAACTGTTGCACCGAGCTTTTCTTGACGCTAATTGACATCGCAGAACAACCCAGCCACAAGTGCCCTCGCCTAAATGAATCCCTTAATTGCGGCTTTTGTCTGTGCCTGCGGAATTGCCGGCCTATTCTACCTTGACCGCGACAAAGCCCTTCGCACATCCAAAGCTCTCTGGCTACCGGTTATCTGGATAGGGACCGTCTGTTCCAGAGGGTTTTCGGAGTGGCTTGGCGTTACTCCTACCGGAGCGAATGTGCAATATGAGGGCAGCCCGATCGACGCTGCGATGTTCGGAGTTCTGCTTGCTATTGCCATTGGCGTATTGATTTCTCGCTCCACTCGGACGCGGGTCTTACTGGTCTCAAACTGGCCCATCCTGGTCTACTTCTTCTTCTGCCTGCTCAGTGCTTCGTGGTCATCTTATCCCGATATCTCGCTTAAGCGCTGGATTAAGGCAATCGGCGACGTCGCGATGGTCCTAGTCATTCTGACCGACCGAAAACCGGTCATCGCTCTCGCCCGTCTCATCGCCCGCGTAGGCTTCGTCCTGTTGCCTGCTTCTGTACTCTTCATCAAGTATTTCCCGCAACTGGGACGTGGCTTTACACCCGACGGGATGCCAATGAATACCGGCGTGTCAACGAATAAAAACATGCTGGGAGTCACCTTGCTCGTGATCTCACTGTTCACGCTATGGCGCGTAATTGCGATCTGGCGCGACAAAGATATGCCCGACCGCAAGCGGCATCTGATAGCGCAGGGCACGTTGCTTGTGTTCGGTATCGTGCTTTTTCAGATGGCCCATTCATCAACCTCAATTGCCTGCTTTGTTCTTGGCGGCGGGCTCATCCTTGCGAGTAATCTTCGTTCGTTCAGAAAGCGGCCGGCCAGGATCCATGCGCTTTGCTTCGCAATCATATTTGTCGGAGGAGTCGCTTTTCTTTTGGGAGGCGAAGGTGTTGTCTCACATGCTCTGGGCAGGGAGTCGAATCTCTCGGGGCGAACCGAAATTTGGGCGGCTTTGATTGCTGCAGCGCCTAACTCAGTTGTCGGCGCCGGGTTCGAAGATTTCTGGATCAGCCCCTACGTGAAGGAGTTTCAGCGCCGCTTGGTTGGCTGGTGGCACCCTGAGGGTTTGAATGAAGCCCATAACGGCTATCTCGAAGTTTATTTGAATCTTGGCTGGGTTGGTGTAGCCCTAATATCGACCATCCTGGTAACCGGCTATAAGCGCGCGGTAAAGGCGCACCGGCTAAATCCGCAGGTTGGCGGCCTTTTCCTAGCCTACATCATGGTGTCAGCAGTCTATAGCATAACTGAAGCTGGTTTTAGGATGATGGATCCAATATGGATCTTTCTCCTGCTGGCGGTGGTCGGATCGAGTGGCGTTGCTGTGGGCTATTTTGATAGCAAAGTACGCGAGAATCTTGTTTTAGCCGCCGATAAAGGGAAGAGGACACCTGCCAGAAATCAACCCAAGCCGGAGTGGGCAAACAGTCATGCTGGCCGGGGCCGATCGACCCTATCTAAAAGCACTCGCGCGAGCAACGCTCACTGATGCTTGAATTTGGATTTACACGAGTTGGCTTCGGTGTCTGCGTGGGAACTGGTTTTGGGGCGAACACTGAGATCAACGAAGTCGTATTGCTCAAATATTGGGGCGCAGAATCTCTCTTGCAGCCGAAAACTAAATTCAGAATTCCGGGTAAGATGCCTCTGAGTATCATCCGGTAGACGAAGAAAGGGGAAGCTCAGACCTTGAACCCGATTCACAATTTGAAGCACCGCCTATACAAGTTGCTCAATAGACCTGGTTTCCGGCCTATCCTTGCGGCGATGGCTACAGTCATTTCGACCGCCCGAGTAGGAAAACTATGCAAGGTATCTTATGAGGGCGAGTGGGTTCAGAAATTCCCATCGTGCACACTTGTCGAGCCGAGGTTAACGCTTTGGACGCCCCAACAAATTGAGAGATCGACTTCTGATTTCTTTCTCTATAAGTATGTTCCAAGCGAGGGAGATACGATCATTGATGTTGGTGCCGGTACCGGATGGGAGACATTACTTTTTTCGAGAAGCGTGGGCACGTCCGGTCGTGTCATCTCGATAGAGGCCCACCCTGGAACTTTTCGTTGTTTGTCGAAGGTGTGTGAGAAAAACCGACTCGAAAATGTCACGCTGGTACAAGCAGCGGTGGGGGACCAGGAGCGAGAAGTACACATAAGCGATTCTAATGGACATGAAGCGAACAGCATTATTGGAGTAGGTTCGGGGATTCGAGTCGCGGGCACGACACTCGATTCCGTCTTTCGATCGCTTGGGTTATCACGGGTAGATTTCCTCAAGATGAACATTGAGGGTGCCGAGAGGCTTGCGCTATCTGGCATGGGAGAAATGGCGCAGAAGACCAAGAATGTCTGCATTGCATGCCATGATTTCCTCGCGAACGAGGGCGGCCCGGATGAGATGAGAACGAAGGCCGATGTCATCCGCATACTCAAACAGAACGGCTTTGCTATTTTCCTTCGTGAAGATGGCTTCTTCCAGAATTATGTGTACGGCCTGAATGAGAGGTGGCTCGCGGACACTAGGTCTATGACCGCGTGAATATGTACCTTTTTGATTACTTTCCTGACGTGCAAAAGGTGCGCATAGTGGAGACATGCAGAGCTACCATCGTGTGCATGTTCAATTGCGGAGGAAGGATCGGCAGAAAGTTGCATCGATGCTGAGTAAGGGTCAGGAGTCGGTGCGTGTGCTGCGACGGGCTTCGATCCTGCGCCTGCTCGACGGCGGCCAGAAGGCTGTACAGGTAGCCGCCAATACTGGTGTGGCACCAAAAACGGTGCGGGCCGTTGCCCGGCGTTATGAAGAAGAGGGGCTGGGGTCGGCGTTGTACGAAAAGGCGCGGCCCGGCAAGCAGCCAGCGTTGGACGCCGGTCAGAGTCAGCGGATCATCGCCATGGTGTGTGGTCCTGCTCCACTGGGTGCTGCGCGGTGGAGCGTGCGCCTGATTGCCGAGGAAGCGATGAAGCGAAAGCTGGCACCGCATGTGGGCCGGGAGACGATTCGCATCCTTCTCCAGAACCACGAATTGAAACCGTGGCGGGAAAAAAAGCTGGTGCGTCGCGGATCTAAATGAGGAGTACATCACCCGCATGGAAGATGTGCTGTCTCTATATGAAAAGCCATTGTCGGAAAAAGAGCCGGTGGTTTGCGTGGATGAGAAACCGGTGGTACTGCATGCCGACGTCCGTCCTCCACGGCCCATGCGGCCGGGCCGGATTGCCCGGCGCGACTCGGAGTACAAACGCCAGGGCACGGCCAACGTCTTCTGTGGAGTACAGCCCCAGGCGGGAAAGCACTTCACCAAAGCAACTCCAAGCCGTTCCTCGCCGGAGTTCGCCGATTACCTCGTGGAGATCGTAGCCAGCTACCCAGAGGCCGATACCATCCACCTGGTCATGGACAATCTGAGTTCGCACACGCGCACGGCGCTGGTGGAGCGGTTCGGAGAGAACATCGGTGGCTTGCTGTGGGACAGGTTCACCGTGCACTACACACCGAAACACGGCAGCTGGCTCAACCAGGCGGAAATCGAGATCAGCTTGTTCTCCCGCCAATGCCTGGGCCGGAGAAGAATCCCGTCACTCCCGGAATTACAACGGGAGGCACAGGCATGGAATCAGAAAGTGAACCGCGCCCGTGTCACAATCAACTGGCAGTTTACCCGCTCAAAGGCACGCCGAAAGTTCGGCTACAAAAGAGACAAAATCACACGGTCAGAGACCTAGAGCATATTCTGACTGACCTGCCCTGCGGACGGGACTCTAGCCTTTTAGCGAAGGCGTCAGCGAGCCGTTCTGACCTCCTTCGATCGAGTGCTTGGGATCACTCTTCGCCTCTTCTGGCCCAGTATCCTATACCTCAGACAATCACCCTTAAGTAAATGGCTAAGAGGAGTACTAGTTGAAACCTTTCCAGCCCGACGGCACCTTCCGCCCTATCGCCACGGGCGAGGGACTTCGCCGGACCGCAGTTCGCGGTGCCGGGGCGGCCATTGCTGGTTCGGCTGGCTAACTTCGCTGTGCGGATCGGGTCGGTGGTCATCCTGGCACGGCTGCTTACCCCGTCTGATTTCGGAATCGTGACCATGGTCACCACTTTTAGCCTCTTGCTTCGCAGCTTCGGTCTGAATGGATTCACGGAATTGATCATGCAGCGCGAGGAGCTTACAGATGTCTCTCGCGAGCAATCTCTTTTGGATTAATCTGGGCATCGGCACGATTCTCACTCTGGCGTTTGCCAGTTCGGGTCCGTTGCTGGCGCTTTTCTATCACAACCCGGCCGTAGTTCAAGTAACTCAGGGCATGTCGCTGACGATTGGGATTGGCTGCCTGGGGTATATTCACACGGGGCTGTTGCAGCGCGCCATGCATTTCAGGAGCTACCGCAATCATCAATTTCGCTCGGGCAGCTACTCCAGGTGATTGTCTCTATCGTCTTGGCGATGGCGGGCTGGCACTACTGGGCGTTGGTTTGGGGCAGTGTGACGCAGACGGCGGTCGTAGCAGTGGGTGCTCTGGTTGGTGTGCCGATGGATACCGAGTCGACCGGGTCGCGCCGCGGGCACCGGTTCAGGGTTGAAGTTCGCGATGAACGTCTATTCGCATTTTGCCTTCAGCTACTTGACTCGCAACACGGACAACCTTCTCGTTGGCTGGCGATTTGGCGCTCGGGCACTTGGATTTTACAAGAGGGCGTACGACTTGTTCGTTCTGCCAGAAACGCAGTTGTTGTCGCCATTGTCCGCCGTGGTCGTGAGTACGCTTAGCCGCGTCAACCGGGACCGCGAACAATTCCAACGCTACTTTCTGCGGACGATATCGGTTCTGGCGCTCGTAGGGATGGGAATCGGAGCGGATTTTGCTTTGGTGGGAAAGGATCTCATTCGATTTCTTTTCGGACCTGGCTGGGAGGAGGCTGGTCGAATCTTCGCCTTATTCGGTCCGGGAATCGGAGTCATGTTGCTGTACAACACGCACGGGTGGATTCATCTTTCGATTGGCCGCCCCGAGAGATGGTTTCGCTGGGGTTTGATGGAGTTTGTGTGTACCGTGACGCCTGTTCTTGCTGGCTTTACGCTGGGGCCCTTCTGGAATTGCCTTTGCTTGGACGATTTCGTATTTCCTCCTGATGTTTCCCGGCTTGTGGTACGCCGGAAAGCCGATCGGGCTGGGTATTGGGCCGATATTCGCCGTCATCTGGAAATTCTTTGCGGCATCGGTTGGGGCTGGCTTTGGGACTGTTCTGATCATCAGGGCTATGCCGTATTTTGCGACGACTATCGGGGCCTCGGGCGCTTTCGTGAGGATGGTTTCCGTTTCTTTGGTATTTTTCGGGCTGTATATCGGCGGAGTAATTGTGCTCCACCAGGGGCTTAAGCCTCTCAGGGAGACGTCCCTGCTTCGCGACTTGCTGCCGGAACGCAAGGTGCAATGTCGGACTGATCTCGCCGATTAATAGCCCTCGAGCGCATCGACCGACTGAAATCACGTTCAGTTGCCTCGACGTGCTCGCTTAAGCTAAATGCGCATATCACGGCTCCAGTCGCGTGCGATAGGTTGGCTCGGTCCGGACAATTCTTGTGCATCACTGGATTCGTGCGTGACGATCATCAGCTCGTCTCAAGAGGAACTCGAATCGGACTTGAAACGAAGCTTCTCAAGGGAGATCACACATGAGTCGATTGCGAATCTTGCTCTTAGCGCCGGACTGTGATCCGACGCAGTCAGCATGCCTTATGTCACGTATTGCTCATGCGGCGGCGCTCGCCAAACTCCATGACGTCACTTTGGTTGTTGGATCACCCGTTGAGGACCAGGTGCGCCGCGCAAAGGCACCGTTTCGCACCATCGAGGTGGTTCGGATGCCACTGCTCGAGCGCATCTATGACTGGAGTTTTCGACAGGATCTTCAAATACAACTTTGACAGTCAGATGTTGACCGCTTTCGGCTATCCGTTTTCTCTCGCCTTTGAATGGTGCGCATGGCGACAGTTGCGGCACCGCATCTTTGCGGGCGAGTTCGATGTCGTTCTGCGCCTCCTACCGATGTCACCGGTCTTGCCGAGCCCTTTCGCTTTCTTCCTGCGCAAGGGACCTATACCCTTCGTAATCGGGCCGATCAATGGCGGATTGCCCTGGCCGCAGGGCTTTAGCCAGCCCGAGAACCAAAAGGAATGGATCTCCAACCTGCGGAATCTGTATCGATATCATGCCTTTTGCTCGCTCCACCTATCGCAACGCGGCGGCGATCATAGCTGCTTCGTCCCAAACGTATGCCGAGTTTGCCGAGTATCGCGACAAGCTCTTTTTTGTCCCGGAGCCCGGCATCGCTGCTCCCTGTGTTTCGGCTGACTCGCGCAGTCCGGAGCCCGGCGCCAAGCTTGATTTGATTTTCGTTGGCGGCCTGGTTCCCTGGAAGGCTTGTGATCTTGCTTTGCGCGCGGCTGCTCCCCTCTTGCGAAGCGACTTGGCACGCTTTACCGTGGTCGGCGATGGTCCGGAGCGGAACCGCCTCGAGCAGCTTGCGAGATCTCTTGGGATCGAGAAAGCTGTTTCCTTCTGCGGTTGGCTCAGCCATGCGGAGGTCCTCAGGCGCTTGCGATCGGCGGATGTGTTTGTGTTTCCATCCGTTCGCGACATCGGTGCAGGCGTGGTCTTTGAAGCTCTCGCGACTGGTGCCGTGCCTGTGGTCGCGGACTTCGGCGGGCCCGGAGATATCGTTCATCCAGAGGTGGGGTACAAGGTGCCTCTTACGAATGAGAGCGACGTCGTGGCGCAGATGGAAAAGATTCTGACGGAACTGGCCCACGATCGGGATCGGCTCGAGCAGTTACGGCGACAAGGAATGGCCTATGCGCGGGAAAGCCTGACTTGGGATGCGAAGGCGCGAGCCGCCACGTCGAGTCCTCAATTGGGTCGTGCGGCGGGGGCCGAAGCCAGACTCTTCCGCCGCCAAAGATACTTAGCTGCCGGCAGCGGCTCCTCCGCGACGAAGCAACTGCCAGGCGCACGCCAGGCTTAGTGCCGTGTCTCGGGTCAGGACGTTGTCGCTTGAACCTTCGCATAAAGCGCTTAGTGCAACGCAATTAGATAGCGCTTCGAAGAAACCTGGCCCACAATGGAAGTCGGGTGTAAATGATTATGCAAACGAGTAGCGTTGCCGAGACGTCGCCCGCCACAGAGAATGAGATTCGGAGACAGGGCAGTACCCGATTCACCGCCGGGGATCGAGATTGGCTTGCTGACAGGCTGCCAGGATCGGCATTATGCATTCGGGTTGGCGATGGCGCTTATTTCCAGGGGCGTGAGCCTGGATATTGTGGGCAGCGATGAAATTGACAGCCCTGAGCTGCACACAACTCCAAATCTGCGTTTTCTCAACTTTCTGCGCGAGCAGAGAAGCAAAGCCGGCTTCGCAGAGAAGTTGTTCGAAGTTGCTTGTCTACTACGGCAGGCTGATCCGGTACGCCGCACGTTCCAAACCCAGAGTTCTGCACATCTTATGGAACAATAAGTTTGAGGTTTTCGATCGCACGATCCTGATGCTCTACTACAAGGCGCTGCGGAAAGAAAGTCGTCTTCACCGCGCACAACGTGAATCAGGCGAGACGAGACGCGAAAGACTCGCTGCTCAATCGCACCACACTCAAAATGCAGTATCGGCTTTGTGATCATATTTTCGTCCATACGCAAAAGATGAAAGAGGAGCTTTGCCAGGATTTTCGGCGTGGCCGAAAGACGCGGTTACCGTGATCCGGTATCCGATGAACGATGCCTTTCCCGATACGGAACTCACGCCGGCCGAGGCAAAGCGGCGGCTTGGTCTCGAGGATGCGGGAAAAGGCGATCCTGTTTCTTCGGCAGAATCAGGCCCTACAAGGGTATCGAATACCTGCTCGCGGCGTTCAAACTCCTTTCCGTTTCTGGCGCAGGCAATTACAGGTTGATTGTCGCTGGAGAACCCAAGAAAGGCTCCGAAGAGTATCTGCATCGAGATTCAGCGATTCGTTACGCGAGATTTCAATCAAGAGCAGGTCATCCTGAGCGCATCCAGTTCATTCCCGACGAGGAAATGGAACTGTATTTCAAAGCCGCCGATGTTCTGGTTCTTCCCTATAAGGAAATCTTCCAGAGCGGAGTGCTCTTTTTGGCTTACAGCTTTGGCTTGCCGGTGGTTGCAACGGACGTGGGATCGTTTCGGGAGGACATTGTCGAAGGTGTACACGGGATTTCTATGCAAGCCCGGCGATCCGGCAGATATGGCCAGAGCCATCGAGACATATTTCGCCAGTGATCTGTTCAAGAATTTGAAAGTCCGCCGACAGGAATTAAAGGATTACGCCAACGCAAACCACTCGTGGCATGCGGTCGCCGAGTTGACCCGCGAAGCGTATGCGCAAATGTTGGGGAGGAAGCCATCATGAAGCCCTTGGTATCAATCCTCATTCCCGCGTACAACGCAGAGGCATGGATTATCAGACACTCTTCGTTCCGCGATCGGCGCAAACGTGGGAGCCGAAGGAGATCATCGTTGTCGACGATGGTTCGACTGACCGGACACTGGCGATTGCCCGGCGATTTGAATCCGCCCAGTTGCGCGTGATTACACAGAAGAATCAGGGTGCGTCCGCAGCCCGGAACACAGGCCTACTCGTTGAGCCAGCGGAGATTACATTCAGTACCTGGACGCGGACGATCTCATGGCACCCGACAAGATTGCCAAACAGATGGAGGCATTGGGACTATCTCCGAAGCCCGCGAACGCTCCTTTCGGGGAGTTGGGGAAGATTCATGTACCGATATTATCGAACGCAATTCATGCCAAGTGCATTGTGGTGCGATCTGTCCCCCGTCGAATGGCTGATACGCAAGATGCAGTTGAACCTTTATATGCAGACGGCCTCGTGGCTTGTCAGTCGCGAGTTAGCAGAGGCGGCTGGTCCTTGGGATACCAGATTATTGGGAGATGACGATGGTGAGTACTTCTGTCGTGTTCTGCTTGCCTGCGACAGGGTTCAGTTTGTACCGGAGGCAAAAGTCTACTATCGCACTTCGGGCCCGAACAGCTTGAGCTACATCGGTCACTCCGATAGAAAGATGGTCGCACAATTATGCTCGATGGACCTGCACATCCAATATATCCGTTCGCTCGAAGACAGCCAGAGAGTGCGAGACGCCTGCATAACCTATCTTCAAAACTGGGTGTGTTTCTTCTATCCCGATAGGGCAGATCTCGATAAAGCAAGTCGAGGAGATGGCAGCGAGCCTGGGCGGAAAGCTGCACCTCCCGACGCTCTCTTGGAAGATCGTGTGGATTTCGGCGCTTTTGGGGCGGCAACGAGCGAGGCGCGCCCAGGTCCTTCTGGTGCGCATTAAATGGTCGTTGGGACGACTATGGGACAGGATTCTGTTCCAAATTGAAGGGCGCAAATACAGGCAAAGCTTCGTAAAAAGCTGATTCAGCGGCGCAACCTTGACAACATCGAAGGCGGATTCATTGGAAGGTGAGACCCGGCCTTCAGACTCGGGGAGAAGAGTTCTTCAACCATGCACTCTTCTCCCGTAATCTGATCACTTCCGCTGCTTCTTATTGAACAACGGTGCCGTTCAAGTTTGTCGGGGGTTGAGGAGACGAACTGTTATTCGTTGTGCCAGATTCCAGCGGATGCGGGTAGGTGTAAGGTTGATAGACTGGAGTCCAGGTGTTCGCCGCCGTGCATATGTATAACTCGCCATTGCCGCTGTTGGCGTCCGTAGCCCAGTAGGCCACTCCATAGGAGCCGGTCGGGCTTGCGCCGTAGGTTCCACCCGGTCCAGCCGTGCAACTCGATGGACGGTTTGCCAGCACACCGGACCCGGTCCCGCTTGTACCATCGAAGCTGGCATTGTCGATATAAACATCACGATTCAGCTGAGTCGATATATCGCCGATGTGCATCTCATTGGCGCCATTCTGAATCGAGTTGTCGAAGTAATAGATCGGTTCCAGGTACTGCTGTGGCCATCCCGGTGAGCCGGTGCTCTGCAGCCCGGCGCTGGGAAAATTCTCCCCGTTGAGCGCCTGACCCTGTCCGCGTCCAAGTCCATCCAGACACGGATAGCCGTTTGAGGATGTGTTCCCGTCCCAGCTTGATCCTGTTCCGTTGGCTGAACTGGTGTTGGCGATTACCGCTGAGGTGCCACAATAGCCCCAACCGTTCGGCGTGTTTGTTTCAGCTTCAGACCCGTCGTTCCGGCTTGTGCTTATCCAGGCCATGTTGTTGTAACCCGAGGCAAGCGTGTTGCCCCAAACCAGCGATGTGGCCCCCGCCGCTCCGATGGCTGCGTTATCAGGAGAAGATGGACCGGCGATGTAATTGTGGTACGCCTCGTATGCGCGGCAGCCTCTGCCGCGACCGGCCTGGCTCTTGGTGCCGTGAGTGTGAATCGATGACGATGAATATGAGCCGTTCAGAATGCTGTTGTAACGTGCGACAAACGCGCCACCGGTATCGCAATCCTCCAGCATTCCGCCATTCATGATGGAAGCCTCAAGGAACACGAAGCCAGCAGTGCCGAAGCCCGTTGGATTTGCCCAAGGGCCATCCCCATATCCGATTGTGTCGCCGATAGGGTTCGACATGGCAAAGCCCTGCGCCAAAGTAGCAGAGGTTCCATTGTCGTAAATCACGTGATCAATGACGCCTTCAACGTCCCCATAAAGCCTTCCAGCCAACGTGCCGGGCGTCGAGGTATAGGTCGTCATATTGAAATGAACATGGTCGATGCGCAGATTATGCTCGGGGCCATAAATCACCAAAAAGCCGTCGTTCTTTGAGGCCCCCGTGCCTCCCTCGATGGTTAGGCCAGTAATGCGAAGAAGTGATTTTGTGCCCGACCCGGTGATGACCCAAATCGATGCGCTGCTCTCGTAGGAGTCCTGAATAATGGTGCTGTCTGTAGCGTTACATGCATAGCTCGACGTGCCCGGAGTACCCGTGCAGTTGACGGCCGTTGAGCCTTGGATGGTCAGGTTAGTATTGCCGGATGGAACGGTCCAATTGAGATTGCCAGTCCAGGCACAAGTACCCGCAGGGATCGTCACGAGTGTCGTGCTCGATGTCACGGAATTGAGTGCGGTTTGAACGTCGGACTGGCTGCAACTCGCCGCATTGATTGTGCCGCCAGTTTGTGAATGGGCTGCAATGGTGAACGTCAAAAACAGCGATAGCAAGAGTGAACGAAAGAGAATGCGTTTCATAATGAATCAACTCCTTTTATGTCGAAATAAATGCTTCCGTGAAGCCACTACCCGAGGCTGTCGAAAACCTCAAAAAAAGAGGTATCAAAAAGTTTCGTGTGCTTATCTCCAATCTAGTACCCCAGAAACCGAGGGCAAACATGGTAATGCTTTGTGCGGTAACCAAAGTCACCTTTTGATGCCCTTGATGGTTACTAAAGTTACTCAAAGGAGAAGCATGGAAACTCTTGGCGTTCGTAGTTTGGTTCCGGTAAACTTTGGCCCTTCTCTGCGCACGAAAAATCAAAATCTCACGGGACCCACGATTACTTCTTCGGCAGCTCGGAAATGATTGAGTGATTACCTACGTAACCAAGGAGGAGGGACACATTCCAAACTGGTGTCGTCAAAAGAGCAGGAATTCATCACGGGTTCGGTTGCCAAGGCGCTGGCCAAATAAGGTATAGATCGAAAACAACCTGAACTTCTCAGCAGGCCAAAGCTGCGGTACGAGCGCTGCCATGCCCCACTCCGGGTGTGTACTTCAATCTTTGTTTTCCGGTTTACAGAGGAGACTAGCACAAACCGGGCGGAACCCACAAATTGGTTCTGGCCTAGGGTTCACCCGAATTGCAGACTTTGAGGGGCAAGCAACACTCCACTTGAAAAGCAATTTCTTCAGCGACGGAATTTTCCGTTGCCCTAATCAATCCAGGAAAATGAAACTTCTTGCTGGATTTCACAACAGCTGCTTCCGCTCCGTTGTCCGGTAGCGACTTTGCTCTGTTAAGAACAAGTGCGGAGAGCAAGCTTTCCATGGAGATCAGAAAAATGTACATTGTGCAACGCACGCTAACTTTTGCGCGTGGGTTTCTCCTAAGCTATGGCCCAACAAAGATTAAGAAGGCTTTGTGGGATAAGGAATTCTCTGGCGACAAATGGAACTTCATCGACGACACAACTGGCGACTGTATCTACCCGCACCTGGAGAAGCATGCTCGAAGTGGAGATATCCTGGATCTTGGCTGTGGACCAGGTAACACAGCGAACGAACTAGCCGAGAAAGCTTACACAACGTATCTCGGAGTCGATATTTCGGAGTCAGCCTTAGCCAAGGGTGTGAAGCGGACGAACGAAAATGGCAGGGCGGAAAAGAATAGCTTCGTCTGTTCGGACTTTCTCAGCTATATGCCCACGCGGCAATTTGACGTAATTCTTTTCAGGGAGTCCATGTACCACATTCCGTACGGATCGGTTATGGAGTTGCTGAACAAATATTCGAAATATCTCAAGAACAGCGGCGTTTTTATCGTAAGACTCTACGTCGGCGATTTTAAGACGGGGAAGATCAAACTTCGTGTCAGGCGAAAGATAGATTTGATCAAGCGCAAATTTCACGTTGTGGAAACGTTCCAATATGACACGCCCGGATCTCCTATGGTCGTGGTCTTTCGACCAGAGCAATAGGTTTGCCTTCGCGAGGGAACTAGAACTGAATAGGACAGGCCCTAAGCAGACGACAAATTCAAAAAAGGAGCGCGCTTTGAGGATTAGCATCTTTGGTTTAGGTTATGTGGGAGCCGTGTCCGCTGCTTGCCTCGCGGCCGAAGGGCACCAGGTGCTCGGGGTCGATCCGGTTGCCGACAAAGTTGATCTGATCAACCGCGGACATTCACCGATCGTAGAAGCCGAGATCAATGAGATTATCGAGGAAAATGTCCGCGCCGGCAGACTGCGCGCCACCCAGGATCCAACTTCGGCAATCCACGAAACAGATCTTTCCTTTATTTGCGTGGGAACACCGAGTCAGCCAAACGGGAATCTCGACCTTCGTTACATTCGGCGTATTTGCGAACAGATCGGGAACGCGCTGGGAACCAAAACGGACCGGCACACGGTTGTGATCCGCAGCACGATCCTGCCCGGAACCATGAAACAGGTCGTGATTCCGACCCTGGAGGAATTTTCCGGGAAAAAGGCCGCGGAGGATTTCGGCATATGCAACAACCCTGAATTCTTGAGAGAAGGCTCCGCAGTCAAGGACTTCCGGTGTCCGCCGAAAACAGTGATCGGCGAGCTGGATCAAGCGAGCGGCGACCTGCTCGCGTCTCTGTATGAACACGTCGAGGCTCCGTTGATACGGACTAATGTCAGTACCGCTGAGATGATCAAGTACGTCGACAACAGTTGGCATGCGCTGAAAATTGGATTTGCAAACGAGATCGGAAACCTGTGCGATTCGTTCGCTGTCGATGCCGACGCGGTCATGGATATCTTCTGCAAGGATAAGAAGCTGAATATTTCTTCCGCCTATTTGAAACCCGGATTTGCCTTCGGAGGTTCATGCCTTCCTAAGGATCTGCGAGCGCTTTCCTATCAGGCGAAGATGCATGATTTGCAACTCCCGATTCTCAGCTCGGTGCTCCCCAGCAATGAGATGCAGATTGCGCGCGGAGTCAATCTAGTGGTGAACAGCGGAAGTCCACGTGTAGGAGTTCTTGGCTTCAGCTTCAAGGCAGGCACAGATGATCTACGCGAGAGTCCAGTCATCGAAGTGATCGAGCGGCTCATCGGGAAGGGCTACGATCTGCGGATTTATGATCGCAATGTGAATATCGCCGCGTTGGTGGGAGCCAATCGGGACTTTATTCTTAACCACATTCCACACATCTCAAGGTTGATGGTGCCCGACATAGACGCGGTGCTCGCCCACGCACAGACCATTGTGATTGGCAATCGCGATCCGGAATTCAGCGAAATTTAGCGCCAGGCTGCGCGGGGATCAGTGCCTCGTGGACTTTGTTCGCATAACTCGACAAGGAAATTCCAATGCCCAGCCCCAGCTCACTTATGCCTGAAATATTGGTGGCACCGTCTCCCGCTGCTGGTTCGAAGACGGCCGTCTATGAATCAATCGGGCGGCTTGCGAACTGGTTGGAGGAACACGACTATCGCGGCTACGATACCTTCGACGGCCTGAATGCCAGAGTTTGTTCGTCCCCTGACGTTCAACAGCGTACTCCTTCGTACCGTCCTTCTCCAGGGAGTACGACGGTTCCCCCTGAATCTGCGGCCGATTTTAGGCGTTTCGCCGGAACATTCGACCAAGGGTATGGGTTTTCTGGCGCGCAGCTTTATTCGCATGAATCAGGCGACCGGCGAACCCGGCTGGAACGAAAAAGCAAGAACGGTCCTCCAATGGCTCATAGAGCATCAGTCGCCTGGCTATAGCGGCGCCTGTTGGGGCAATCACTTCGACTATCAGTCCCGGACCTTCTATCTTCCCAAAGGCGTCCCAACGGTTGTGTGGACTTCCTTGATCGGTCTCGCCTTTTTGGATGGCTGGGAGCACTTTCACGAGAACGCTTATTTGCGTGTCGCGGTGAGCGCCTGTGAACATATCACGCACGATCTCGCAGCAATCTCCTCCGGGCGATGCAACTTGTATCTCCTATATTCCAGGCAAGAACGTATTGGTTCACAACGCAAATACGCTGGCCGCGAGTCTGTTGGTTCGGGTTCAGGCAGCCATCGGAAATGAGGAATATCGCAAGCTGGCGTGCCAGGCAATCACCTACACGGCGAATTGCCAGCGCCCGGACGGATCCTGGTATTACGGAGAAAAAGAGAATCTACACTGGGTCGACAACTTCCATACAGCGTATGTGCTGGACTGTTTTCAGCATTATCAGCAAAGCGCCGGTGACCTTCGCTTTTACGTTGAAGAATGATGCGTGGCTACCAATATTGGAAGGAGAATTTCTTCCTGTCCGATGGAACGCCGAAGTACTATCATTCCAAGACAAAACCTATTGACATCCAATGCTGCTCACAGGCTATCGACACTCTCGTGTTGTTCCGTCATGAGGATCCGGATAGTTTGACACTCGCGTTGAAGGTTGCTCGAATGGACGATAGCGAATATGCAGGACCAAAGCGGGTACTTTTACTACCGACGATATTCCCCCTGGCTCGTGAATAAGACTCCGACATTGCATTGGGGACAGGCGACGATGATGTGCGCGCTCGCTGGACTTTACGCAGCACTATGAAGGATGGATTGCCGCGTGAAGAGAAAAATTCTGATCATTGTCGAAAATCTTCCTGTACCCTTCGACAGCCGCGCGTCTGGAAGGAAGCCTGTGCGCTGCACGACGCGGGGTATGAGGTCTGCGTTCTTTCACCGTGCGGAAAGGGCTATTCACGGCGCTATGAGCTTCTCGAAGGAGTGCATATCTATCGGCATCCGATGCCGAAGGAAGGAAGCAGTGCCCGGAGGTTACATTTGGGAATATGGGTGCGCGCTCTTTTGGCAGTTCCTCTACACGTGGTGGATTTTTGTCACGAGAGGTTTTCAATGCATCCAGGGTTGTAATCCTCCGGACGACATTTTTCTCGTTGCTCTACCGTTCAAACTGTTCGGCGTAAAGTATATCTTCGACCATCACGATGCGAATCCGGAGCTCTATCTCTCGAAGTATGAACGCCGTGATGCGCTCTATAGAGCGCAGGTCTGGCTCGAAAAGTTGACTTATCGTTTTAGCGATGTGGTTATCGCTACGAATGAGAGTTACCGTGGCCTGGCAATCGGCAGAGGGAAACGCGACCCCGAGGATGTATTCGTTGTCCGCAATGGGCCCGATCTGGAGAAATTCCGGCTCGTGCCGGCTCAGCCTGGCCTGAAGCATGGAAAGCAATGGCTCGTCGGATATGTGGGGACCATGAGTATTCAGGAAGGCCTCGATATCCTCATCGACGTCGCCGCTCATATCCGGGACATGGGGCGCACGGATGTTCATTTCACCTGTGTTGGGGGCGGCCCGGGACTGCAGGGTTTGCGAGAACTTGTCAAACGAAAAGGGCTGGAAAACTCGGTCAATTTCACCGGTCGAATACCCGACCGTGAACTCTTGGATATTCTTTCGACCGCGGATGTCTGCGTGAATCCGGACAAGCCGTGCGAGATGAACAATATCTCGACCATGATTAAGATTACCGAGTACATGGCTCTGGGTAAACCAATCGTTCAGTTCAATCTGAAGGAAGGCCGCACCACAGCGGGCGATTCCTCTCTTTACTGCGACAATAAGGATCAAGTTGCGGATTTTGCGCGCAAGGTTCTCTGGCTACTCGATCACCCCGAAGAGCGCCAGAAGATGGGTGAGATTGGGCGGAGTCGAATCGAGCAGCAGTTTGCCTGGAAGTATTCAATCGTCAACCTACTCTCTGCTTACGATCGCGCCTTTGAGAAGCGTTCAAGTCGAATCGGCCAGAGCCTCTCGCCGACAAGCGTGATTGAGTCGACGAATAAGGCGACCGCAGTACGCACCGGCGAAGAATAGTAGGAACGATATGAATATCTCCGTGATTCTATGCACGTTCAATCGCTGCCGTCTTCTGCAGGCCGCGCTGGAGAGTGCCGTGGCCTCGAGAATGCCTCCCGGGACGGGATGGGAAGTTCTCGTGGTGGACAACAACTCCAAAGATCAAACCCGCGAAGTCGTCGAGGATTTCTCGCGCCGATACCCTGGACGGTTTCGCTATCTTTTTGAAGGGCGCCCAGGAAAATCGTACGCGCTCAACACGGGTATTGCGGCGGCCAAAGGCGATGTACTTGCATTCATGGATGATGATGTGACCGTCGACCCCGAGTGGCTGCAGAGTCTTGTTGAGCCGCTCCGGGGGGAAAACTTGCCGGGACTGGCGGGCGTGTCGTGCCCCGTTGGACAACCGATCCACCGGCCTGGCTTGCATCTGCGGGCTGGACAATCTCGGGTCCTCTTGTGTCGTTTGATCTCGGCGACCAGGGCGGAACGCTCGAAGAGAGTCCGGTCGGCACCAATATGGCCTTTCCGCGGAGGGCCTTCGAGCAGTATGGCGGATTTCGAGTCGATCTGGGACCGTCTCCCCACAATGAGATTCGGAATGAAGACAGCGAATTTGCGCGACGCCTCCTGCGAGCTGGGGAACGGCTGTGCTATGTGCCTGCCGCTGTCGTGTACCACCCGGTGACCGAAGATCGTCTAACTAAAAGGTACTTTCTTGCCTGGTGGTTTGATAAGGGTCGTTCAGAGATTCGCGAGTCTGGAATTCCCCCAGGCGCGGGATGGATGATCCGTGGGATTCCACTCGGGATGGTGCGTAAATTCGTGCGATGGGCGATTCAGTGGTCCATCACGATCAACCCCCAGCGTCGTTTCGAGTGCAAGCTGAAAGCGTGGTTCAACGCGGGAGCGATTACAGAGTGTCACAGCAGTTTTAGATCATCGAGCGCCGTTTCCGGAGCTGCTGTTGCCGGCAGACCCGTAAGCGAGCGGCGGTAAACAGGGCTGGCCCCAGAAGGGGGCCGGGACTGCACTGAGGATCAATACGAGATTCTTGAATTGCAAAAAAAATTGGAACGGAGAGAGCCAAGTTGACCATGGCACGAATAAAGAATCAATCTGAAAACATCTCTGATGTCGTGATTGTCGGAGCAGGACCCTATGGGCTGTCTGTCGCAGCGCATTTGGCATCTTCCGGAATCCGGTTTCGTATTTTTGGCCAACCCATGAGCATTTGGCAGAAGCACATGCCAAAAGGAATGCGGCTCAAGTCCGAGGGTTTCGCATCGTCTCTCTCCGACCCGCGCGCGCAATTCCCCCTGCGTCTCTATTGCCAGCAAGAAGGTATCCAGTATGCCGATGTGGGGGAACCTGTTCGATTGGATACCTTCATTGCATACGGACTGGAGTTCCAAAGAAGATTCGTGCCGAATCTTGAGGAGAAGCTTGTTGTCTCGGTGCAGGAATCTCCCGTTGGTTACGAACTGGAGCTCGAAGGTGGAGAAAAGGTTCTTACGCGCACTGTCGTCATTGCTGTGGGGATCAGCTACTACGCGTTTATGCCTCCGGTTTTGGCTGGACTTCCCAAAGAGGCTGTCAGCCACAGTTCGGCGCATGGCGACCTTGCGGGATTCAAGGGGCGCAGCGTAGCGATCGTGGGAGCCGGCGCGTCTGCTCTCGATCTTGCAGGCTTACTGCACGAGGCTGGGGCGTCAGTGCAGGTAATCGCCCGGAGCTCTGTGATTCGTTTTCAGCACCCGCCGGGCGGGAAGAGTTCTCTCAAGCACCGGCTGCTCAATCCCAGGACTGGTATTGGATCGGGCATGCAGCTCTATTTCTATGTAACTATGCCTCATTGGTTCCGACATCTTCCCGAAAGTTTGCGGCTCGATCGGGTCCGGAAGACGCTTGGTCCCGCTCCGCCGTGGTTTACGAAAAAGCAAGTCGATGGCAACGTTCCATTTCATCTCGGCGCCGAGATTACTTCTGCCGAGATCAGGAGCGGTCGTCCTGCCTTACTATTGAAGGATGCAGCGGGCCAGCAGACAACCGTGGAGGTCGATCACGTGATTGCAGCGACGGGGTATCATGTGGATATCGAAAAGCTCCAGTTCCTGAGCCAAACGATCAGGAAGAGAATCCGAACCACCGATAAGGCTCCGGCATTGTCGGCATCCTTTGAGTCATCGGTTCCACGCCTCTATTTCGTCGGCGTATCTTCCGCAAATAGTTTTGGGCCGTTGATGCGGTTCGCGTTTGGAGCTGACTATACGGCGCGCCGGATTTCGAAGTATCTTGTCAAACCACTTCGAACTGCATCCAGGGTCTACCCAGAGACAGAAAGCACACTGAAACCGGAACGAGCCCAAAACTAGAAATTCCCTGCCTGAAATGACCATGAAGCCGGATAAAGCACAACCTCATAAAAGCGCGATAGCCCGTCCAAAGATTCTGTTTACGGACACAAATCGCTGGCCGGTTGGACCTAGACTGGCGATCGCGTTTTCAAACATGGAATGCGATGTTGCCGTATTGTGTCCTTCGCCCGGCCATCCAGCCGAGAAGACCAATGCTGTGCATCGAATCTTCCATTACAGCGGGTTGCATCCTCTCAAGGTGTTGAGATCGGCAGTGGAATCATTCAATCCGGACATCATTGTTCCGCTTTGCGATCGCGGCGTGCAGCATTTGCATGACTTGTATGCTCTGGCCCATTCCCCGGAGTCTGCGGATCGCAGGATGGCGCAGTTGATTGAACGATCGTTGGGCTCGCCGGACAGCTTTCGAACAGTGTCCAGCCGCCACGACCTTCTCAAATTAGCACATTCTGAAGGGATATTGATTCCGGAGATGATTGCCATTGAGGGCAAGGGCAACTTGAGTTCCTGGAATGAAGAGACGGCGCCGCCCTGGGTCATCAAAGCGGATGGAACGTGTGGCGGGCGCGGTGTCCGCATCGTGAACACGATCATTGAGGCTGAATCGGAATATCTCGATCTGGTCGAGCATCCGGGGCTGATCGAACTGACCAAGCGGCTGTTACTGAATCGGGACAGAGCCTGGATTCTCTCTGATAGTAAGCAGGCGCGACGGGGCATCATCGCACAGTCGTTTATTCATGGGCGACCGGCAAATTGCGGCGCGGTGTGCTGGCAGGGAGAGTTACTCGCCGGGATTTGTGTTGAGGTGATCCAGGCGCAGGGCGCGAAAGAGCCGGCGATGGTGGTGCAGGTGGTCGAAAGTGCCGAGATGATGCGAGCGGCGAAACGAATCGCCAAGCGTCTCAGACTTTCCGGCTTCTTCGGGCTCGACTTCGTAATTGAAAACGGCACGGGCTTACTCTATCTAATCGAGATGAATCCGCGATGCACTCCGCCGTGTCCTGTGCCGCTGGGAAAAGGTCGCGATCTGGTCGCTGCGTTGTGTACGCAATTGGCGAGACAGGCGAAGCCGGATAGGGCGTCTGTGACCACAAAAGGCAGAATCGCCTATTTCCCGCCAGCCTTGGAGGGCAGCGGAACCATAACCGAATCGAGAATGTTCGACGACGTTTACCATGATATGCCACATGGCGAACCGGATTTAGTCCAGGACCTTCTTCATCCATGGTCTACCAGGAGTTACGCTGGTCAATTACTGGATCGGATTCGGGGAATCTTTGGCAGAGAGAGGAAGCTGACTCCGTGTGTGTTTGAGGATGCGTTGACATCCAAAAAGACGGAAGTCGCGGTCGATGTGATCTCTTCAGAATTGAGAAGCAACTAACGAGATCGGATAGGCAGAGCGATGATTTTCAAAGAGACAGGTCTCACCGGAGTTTTGAGATCGATCTACGACGCCGATCCGATAATTGCCTATTCGACCAACATCATGGAGATCGTTCATGTCATCGTGGCGGTACGGAAAACACCGAGGGTGTGAAGTGGTGTGTATCACATCAGACAAGTGCTACCGAAACCCGGAATCAGTCTGGCCCAATCGCGAGACGGATCCTCTTGGCGGATGCGATCCACATAGTCATCGACGCTTCTCAAGAGTCGGAATCCGGAGAGGGGCAATGTTTTGCATACCGATTCATCTGAGAGAAATTGGGATACACGAACTCACTGCTCTGTGCTCCCAGTACGAGGTCGCACTCGGAGGGCTGAGGAGGACGAGCGTTGTGCACCGAACGCTCGGCTCCGAGGCCAATTTGAAGAGCGGGGCTCAAAGAATATGACTCAATTGATCATCGAAGCCGGTCGCACGGAAAGGCTATATTGGCAGGATCTCTGGCGATACCGGGAACTTTTCTACTTTCTCACGTGGCGGGATCTGCTCGTGCGCTACAAACAGACCTTCGTCGGAGTCGGTTGGTCGCTCGTACGACCCTTGTTGACCATGCTCGTGTTGACAGTCGTCTTCGGGAAGCTTGGCAAAATGCCTTCCGGAGGCATGCCCTACCCGCTGCTGGTTCTATGCGGCATGCTACCGTGGCAGTTCTTCTCCTCTGCAATGACAGAAAGCGGGAACAGCCTCGTATCCAATTCCAACCTCATCTCCAAAGTGTATTTTCCGCGACTGGCCATTGTCGCCAGCAGCGTCATCACGAGTTTCGTCGATTTCCTGATCTCGTTCGTCTTCCTGGCTTTCCTGATGGCCTGGTACCGCTACCTCCCTTCTGCCGGTATACTTCTGCTCCCATTGTTTGTGACTCTAGTGTTCACTGTTTCTCTCGGAGTCGGGCTTTGGATTTCCGCTCTTATGGTCGAATATCGTGATTTTCGCTTCATCGTTCCGTTTATCGTTCAGTTTGGTCTCTATATTTCTCCGGTCGGTTTCCAGACCAACATTGTTCCTGCGAAATATCGCCTGCTCTACGCGCTGAATCCAATGGTGGGGATTATTGATGGATTTCGCTGGTGTCTGCTGGGTCCGAGAAGCCCGATTTACCTGCCGGGCCTGGTGATCGCGATGGTTGAGGTGATTCTCTTTGTTGTGACGGGAATCTGGTATTTCAGAAAGACCGAACGAACCTTTGCAGATGTAATTTGAGCGACGCTCACCGCGTTTGCCGCGAGAAATTCATGCCAAATCATGCCATTACTATAGAGAACTTGAGCAAGCGGTACACCATTGGTCATCAGCAGGCCAAGGATGACGGATTGCGCCATACACTCGAGAACGCAGTGCGCGCGCCCTTCGAATGGTTCCGAACGGGGCGAAGAGGGAAAGTGCAGGAGGTAGACTTCTGGGCGCTGAAGGACATTTCGCTTCAGATCAAACAGGGAGAGGTGGTCGGGATCATTGGTCGGAATGGAGCGGGAAAGAGCACATTGCTCAAGCTCCTCAGCCGAATCACGATCCCCACCGAGGGAAGAATCAGTATTGATGGCCGGGTCGCCAGTCTTCTCGAAGTTGGCACTGGGTTCCACAAGGAACTCACCGGGCGCGAAAACGTGTTTCTGAATGGCGCAATCCTGGGTATGTCCCGGGCCGAGATTATTCGCAAATTTGACGAAATCGTAGACTTCGCAGAGATTGAAGAGTTCATTGATACGCCGGTGAAGCGCTATTCCTCCGGCATGTACGTCCGGCTGGCCTTTGCGGTCGCGGCCCACCTGGAGCCCGAAATCATGATCGTCGATGAAGTGCTGGCGGTTGGCGATGCATCCTTTCAAAAGAAATGCCTCGGGAAAATGGGGACTTTCGCTCAAAGCGGAAGAACCATTCTATTTGTAAGCCACAATGCAGAGGCGGTCAGGACCTTATGCAAGCGAGCGATCTGGCTGAAAGAAGGCCGCTTGCACCGGGATGGCGATACCGATGAAATTATCGAAGAATACTTCAACAGCCTCTCCTCCGAATTCGCGTTTTCCTGCGCCAGTCCTGAATATGGTCTGACCATTCCAAAAGTTGTGCTCAAGAACGATCGAGGAGAGGAAACAAACCAGTTTCAGCCCGGCGAAAATCTGGTTGTGGAGATCTATTACGATGCGCAGCAGCGCATCAAAAGGCCCATTCTGGCTCTTGGCGTCTTGGGCATTAACGGATCCTGCTTCACATCCAATATGCTGCTCGATGGACACAGGCCCGACTTCCTTGAAGGCACCGGCAAGATCGTTTGTATCTTCAGGTCGATCCCGCTGCTTCCGCAGAGCTATACCGTGAAATTAGCGATCCGCGCAGAAAGCATAACTGACTTTATACTGACTTATCGTGAGGTAGGGTGCTTCAGTGTGGTTGGCGACCTGACTGAGTACGGTTACAAGGGAGACTTTCTAACATGGGCTCTCCGCTCGACACCGGTTGTTGTGCCGTATGAGTGGCAATTGCCAAACGGCAAGACTTTTGCCGTGGCTCTGAGCCGGCCGGCCGTATGATCTCTCAGGTTTCATATGAATCAGAACCTTCGAAGTGCTCTGAAGTGAGCGGAACACACGGCGTCATTGATAAGCCCGTTCGTCTGAACGTGTTCTTCGTCGGTGACAATCGCACCAACCTCAATTGGGGCCGAGCCGCCAGCATCGCGCTGCGCCAGTTATTGTCCGGCGCGTTCGAGATCACCGGTTGCGTCACTGGCGACTGGTTCAACTTATCCACGGCTGAAGCCGGTTATGTTGGCACTCTGATGCCGGCAAAGTACTACCGGGTCTTCCGGTCCTTGCTGTCCCGCCGCAGACGATGGCCGCTTGATGGGTACATCGCACTCGAACGGCTGCTTGGCGCGAGGGACTTCCTCGTGGAAGATCCAGTGCAAAGCGTCGATAACCTGCTGGCTCACAAGCATCGCTATCGTGCGCTCGATGAGATTTACAACCAGGCCGCGCAAGCAGACATGATTGTGCTTGACGGAGATGGCGACATCATCTTTTCAACGCCTCCGCGACGCCAGACCCTTTTTCTGCTTGCTATGATCGAGCTCGGTGTGCGCCTGAACAAGCCGGTCTTTCTCGTTAACTCGATGGTCTCAGATTGCCCGTCGACGGGAAGGAATTCGACGACGCTTGCGGCCGCAAGACATCTGTTCGCGCAGTGCAGGGCCGTCTCGCTCCGCGATCCGGAGTCCCTCAAATATGTCAAGAAGGAAATGCCGGAGACGGACTCAAGCCTGATACCTGATTCGCTTTTCGCATGGCAACCAATCTTCGATCGCGACACCTCCAATCCGCCACCAAACGGGGACTTTATTCTGCCTCATCCTGAACAGGATGAATATTGGGGCAAACTTGATTTCTCAATTCCCTACATCTGTATCGGCGGCGGCGCCTTGGCAAGCACGCAGCCTGATCGCGCGGTGGAGTCCTATGCGCGGCTCGTCACTGCATTGCAAGAGCTCGGCCTTGGCGTCTACTTGACGGAGAACGATTCCCCAGACTCGTTCCTTCAGCGCGTTGCAGCGCAGACCGGCGTCGGTATCGTTCCAGTGAATGCACCAATCCTGATGTGCGGCGCGGTGTTGGCTCATGCCCGGCTGTTCATCTCCGGCCGGTATCACCCTTCGATCTTCGCCTCGCTCGGCGGCACTCCTTGCATCTTTCTCGAGTCGCATGCGCACAAGATGGCCAGCCTTTCCCGGGTGTTACAGTATGAAAATGAAAGGCAATTCAATGCCTTTCCGACGGCTTCAGACGTCGTTGACATTGTGTCTGCAGCAAAAAGGTATCTTGATCAAGGTGAATCTCTGCGAACACGAATCAGGGCAGTGGCGAAGCTGCATTGCGATGCGGCGTCCAGTCTGCCGGCCTTCCTGATGCGGCACTTGAATGGATGAAAGCTCGGCATCAACGCGGTCTTGGAGCAATTCGGATTGAGCATGCAAGCAATTGTTGTCGTGGGCGGTGGTGGACACGCAAAGGTTGTGATCGGCATTCTGAGGAAACTCGAGAGCTATCGCATCCTTGGGTACACCGACCTTATAGATAGAGGCACGTTGCTCGACGCTTCCTACCTGGGATCAGATTGCGAGCTCGAAGCGCTCATTTCTCGATCCAATGAGCTGAACGCTGTTCTCGCCGTGGGCCAGGTTGGGTTGGGCAAGTCACGGTCTGAGCTTTGGGCGCGATTTCACCCATACGCCTTGCGGTTTCCCTTCATCGTCTCCCCGGATGCAATTGTTAATGAGGGAGTCACAGGCGGCGAAGGCGCGGTCGTGATGGATGGCGCCATCGTCAACAGCGGGGCGACCTTGGGCCTCGGTGCGATTGTCAATACCCACAGCACGGTTGAACATGACGTTGTTCTGTCTGACTGGGTGCACGTTGCCCCGGGGGCTATCCTCTGTGGAGGAGTCACAGTTGGAAGCTTCTCGATGATCGGCGCCGGGGCCACGGTGATTGAAGGAGCAAGGATCGGAACCAATTGCGTCGTGGGCGCGGGCGCGACCGTTGTGCGCGATCTTACGGAGCCCGGCGTCTACGTCGGAAGTCCGGCGCGAAGGATAAACTAGAACTTCTATGGCGCACGTATTTGTCATTGCAGAGGCCGGTGTCAATCACAATGGATCGCTCGAACTTGCTTTGCAGTTGGTTGACGCGGCCAAAGCTAGCGGCGCTGATGCGGTTAAATTCCAAACCTTTCGCGCTGATCTGCTCGCGACTCGTTCTGCACACAAGGCAGCTTATCAAGAACGAACCACGGCAAATGAAGAGTCCCAATTCCAAATGCTGCAGCGGCTGGAATTGGATGCCGCGGCCCACAAGCGCCTGATCGCACATTGCTCCCAGATCGGAATCCAGTTCCTGTCGAGTCCGTTCGATGCACAGAGCGCAGATCTGCTTGCTGCGATGAACGTCCCGCTCTACAAGGTGCCTTCCGGTGAGATCACCAACCTTCCATTCCTCGAGCACATAGCGAGCAAGGGCAGGCCGGTGATTCTTTCAACCGGCATGTCAACACTGGGAGAAGTGGAAGAAGCTGTACACGTCTTAAAGGCTGCAGGTGCGACGCAGCTAACTCTGTTGCATTGCGTGACGGAATACCCTGCGCCCTTTGACCAGATTAACCTTCGTGCGATGCAGACCCTCAAAATCGCGTTTGGACTGCCTGTGGGTTACTCGGATCACACGCCGGGGTTTGAAATAGCGGTTGCGGCGGTCGCTTTGGGCGCCGAGGTGATTGAAAAGCATTTCACGCTGGATCGCTCTCTTCCCGGTCCGGATCACGCGGCTTCGCTTGAGCCTGGCGAACTCCAACAAATGATGAATGCGATCCGCCATGTCGAAGTGGCGCTTGGCGACGGGATCAAGGGTCCGGCGCTCTGTGAACTGCCAAATATCTCCGTAGCCCGCAAGAGCCTTGTTGCCGCGCGCGGCATGTCCGCGGGCCACAAGCTTGTGGCTGACGATCTTGACATCAAGCGTCCCGGGAACGGGCTGGCTCCCAGGCTCATGTCCGCAGTGCTCGGTCACACTCTTCGTGTCAATATTGAAAAAGATGAGATGGTTCATTGGGATCACCTGGCGTGAAGCAGCGCAAGATTTGTGTTGTCACGACAAGCCGGGCTGACTTCGGGCTTCTCCGCGGACTCATGAAAGCGATTCGTGCCGATTCCGCACTCCGACTCCAAGTGATCGCTTCCGGAATGCATTTGGCCCGCAAATTTGGAATGACTTGGCGTGAAATCGAGGCTGAAGGCATAAAGATTGACCGGAAAATCGACATCCGAATGAAAGGAGAATCGGCCCGGCAGAATGTGAAGTCGGTCAGTCTTGGCTTGAACGGATTCGCAACGGCCTTTGCGGAGCTGAAGCCTGAGATTATTGTCCTGCTCGGCGACCGGTTTGAGGTGCTTGCCCCTGCAATCTCTGCTTTGATTCTCGGTATTCCGATTGCCCATATCCACGGCGGGGAATTAACTGAAGGCGCCCTCGATGATTCGGTGCGCCACGCCATCACGAAGCTCGCGTCACTCCACTTTTCTGCAACTGAGACTTATCGAAAACGCATCATCCAGATGGGCGAGTCGCCTCATCGAGTATTCAACTTTGGAGCCCCAGGACTTGACCAGATCTATGGCTCAATTCCATTAACGAAAGATCAACTTGAACAGGAATTGGAATTTCGGCTCGATGAACCGGTTGCCCTCGTGACTTACCATCCTGTCACCCGGGATGCAGCGAACATCACCGTACAGGTCGACTGCCTGGTGGCCGCAATCAAAGCAAGCGGCATGAAGGCAGTGTTCACGATGGCCAATGCGGATGCTCAAGGCGCCGTGATCAATGCACGATTGCGCGCTGTTTGTGCAGAGAGCCCGGAGCGTTTCAAATGGATACCTCATCTGGGCCACCGCCGTTACCTCGGTTGCCTGCAACATCTGACTATCATGATCGGGAACTCCTCAAGCGGTCTGACCGAGGCGCCTTCGTTCAGGCTGCCCGTGGTGAATATCGGTGGTCGGCAGCGCGGGCGGGTCAAGGCAGCGACTGTGATTGACGTAGCGTGCGACGAGCCGGCCATTCTAAAGGGAATCAAGCGGGCTAACTCTTCGCGGTTTCGCGCCTCGCTACGCAAGATGCGAAACCCATATGATCGCTTTCGCGACGGGCGCACAAGCGAGCGAATCAAGGATACGCTCAAAAACTTGAGCCTTTCCGGCGACTTACTGAAAAAGCATTTTTATGATTTCCACTAACTCCAAACCCGGCACTCTGGCGCCGTTAGATCAGTCAAGTCTGCCAGGATCACCCGAGGTCACACTTATGAGCCTGGACGTCAAGCCGTTTCTCGTGCCCCATACCCATACCATCCGGCAGGCGATGGAGCAACTGGAGAACACGGAGGAAAAGATCGTCTTCGTCGTCGATGCAGAGTCACGGCTGATCGGGTCACTGACGGACGGCGACATCCGGCGATGGATTCTCTCCGATGGCGACTTGAAGGCAGAGGTGCTACAGGTCTGCAATTGCAATCCGCATGTGGCCCAAGAAGGCTTCGAGATAGAATCGCTCCGCGCCGACATGTTGAACGGCAACTTCGGCTGCGTTCCCGTCATCAACCCCTCGCGCGAAATTGTTCAGCTCGTCTTCTGGAAAGAGTTATTTCAAAGCGAAGCAACAATCAAACCCAAGCGCCGGCTGAGCCTGCCCGTCGTCATCATGGCGGGCGGTCTGGGAACCCGCCTCGCTCCCTTCACCAATGTCCTTCCTAAGCCACTCATCCCCGTCGGAGATCGCACAGTAATCGAAATCATAATCGACCAGTTCCTGCTCTACGGGTTGGATAGATTCCATCTTTCGATTAACTATAAGTCGAAGATCCTCAAGTCATTTTTTGAAGAGCTGGCCCCGGTGTACTCCGTAGCATTTCTTGAAGAGACGGAACCGCGAGGCACGGCAGGCTGTCTACGCGCACTTTATGATCCAACGCCTGAGAACCTGATCGTCACAAATTGTGACATCGTGATCCAGGCGGATTTAGCCGACCTGGTCGCGTTTCACATGGACGAGAATTACGATCTCACACTGGTTGCATCCCTCAAGGACTACCACATCCCGTATGGCGTGTGCGAACTGGAAAAGGGCGGCAGCCTTTCCCGGATTAAAGAAAAGCCGCAATACAGCTTTCTTGTGAATACCGGCATGTATGTCGTGCGCCGCGACAGGCTCGACCTGATTCCAGAGCAAGGTCGGTGCGATATGACCGATTTCATCGAAAAGATCAAAAACGCCGGTGGCCGAATCGGTGTATTCCCAATTGGCGAGAACGCGTGGGTTGACACTGGAGAATGGACCGAATACCGCAAGGCTCTTGACAGCCTCGGCCGGCTCAGCGCACGCGTGGTTGCTGAATGAAGAATTGGACGATCCTCATCCCATGTTGAACGGAAAGCGCGTCATCGCCGTCATTCCCGCCAGGGGCGGAAGCAAGTCGGTTCCTGGGAAAAATATTCGGCCGCTCGTGGGCAAACCATTGATCGCCTGGTCGATCGAGGTGGCCCGGCAGGTCAGCGAGATCGACCGCATCATCGTCTCGACGGAGGACGCTCAGATTGCTTCAATCGGGCGAATTCACGGGGCGGAGGTGTATCTGCGACCGGCGCATCTTGCAACCGACGAAGCCTTGGTGATTGATGCTCTAAAACATTTGCTCCAAACCCTCGCAGCGGAGGGCGAAACCCCTGAGTGGGTTATCCTGCTTGAACCGACTTGCCCCCTTCGTACCGCGGATGATGTGCGCGACTGCCTCAAGCTCATCGCACAGGGTGGGTACGACTCGGTGGCAACCTTCAAGGATGCCGAGTTGAATCCCCATCGGGCATGGCGCCTCACAGACGGAGTTCCAGAAGTCTTTATTGAAGGGGCCATTCCATGGTTGCCGCGGCAGAAGCTGCCGAAAGCATACCAATTAAATGGCGCGGTCTATGTTTTTCGAGGCGCCTTACTTGCAAAGGAAGCGAAGTCGCTGTTGATGGGAAAGCTCGGCGCAGTGCTCATGCCGCGAGACCGTTCCCAGGACATCGACGATAACATCGATTTCACCATCGTCGAAGCACTTATAAAGGAATCAAACCGATGAGTAAGCCTCTGCAGCAACTTTTGTCATTGAAAGGGAAGACAGCCGTCGTCACGGGCGGCGCGGGCTATCTGGGCACGGCGATCAGCGAAACGCTTGCAGAATTAGGAGCCAACCTGGTGATCGCCAGCCGGGATAAGGCGAAATGCCAGAAGAAATGTGAAGAAATCATGCGGCTCAATGAAGGCTCGATCAAAGCAGTCGCTTTCGAACTTGATTTGTTGAAGAAGGGATCCGCGGTCGAGTTTGTCAACCAGATCCATGAGCACTTCGAGGCAATCGACATCCTCGTGAACAACGCATGGTCTGGAAACAAGAATTCCTGGGAATCCATCAGTGAGGAGGACTGGGAATATGACATCAACATGAGTCTTAATTCGGTCTTCCGTCTGACCAAGGCAGCCTTCGAGGATCTGAAGTCCAGCAAGGGAGTGATTCTCAACATTGCTTCAATGTACGGTCATATCGGGCCGGATTATCGCATTTACGATGGGAAAGAGTTTACGAATCCACCGAGTTACGGCGCAGCCAAAGCGGGGGTCCTGCAATTTACCAGATATCTCGCCAGCTTTCTTTCGCCCCATGGCATTCGCGTGAATGCACTGAGCCCCGGCGCATTCCCGCATCCGCCAACTCAGGTGCACAAGGAGTTCATGCAGAAGCTCGGCTCCAAGAATCCGATGAACCGGATTGGCCAGCCCGATGAACTCAAGGGCGCTGTCGCGCTGCTCTGCTCTCCCGCCGGGAGCTACATCACCGGCCAAAACCTCTGTGTCGATGGCGGGTGGGCGATATGGTAAAGTCCATCGGCATCATCGGAATGAGCGAAGGGAATGGACACCCGTTTTCCTACTCGTCCATCATCAACGGCTACTCTCCGGAGGGGTTGGCGGCATCAGGATGGACGGGCATTTACGAGTATGTCAGGCGTCGCCACGCATCGGAATTCGGACTTGATGAATGGAAGATCACTCATGCGTGGAGCCAAGAGCCTGAGTCCACAAAAAAACTTTGCGCAGCGTGTCGTATTCCGAATAACGTGAGTGATTATCGGGAGTTTCTGGGGAACGTCAATGCCGTAATCATCGCTCGCGATGATTACCAGACTCACTTTGAGATTGCGAAAGTCTTTCTCGAGGCAGGACTGCCAGTGTTTGTCGATAAGCCGCTCAGCCTGGATTGTTCCGAGCTTCGCTTCTACAAGCCGTATCTCGAATCAAGCCAGTTGATGTCCTGTTCCGGCATGCGCTATGCCCGCGAGCTGGATGAGCCGCGCGCCGATCTCAAAGCCTACGGGCAGGTGAAGCTGATCAGAGGCGCGATCGTCCTTTCGTGGGAGAAGTACGGGGTGCACTTGATCGATGCGGTTTTGGGCGTGACGTCGGCGCGTCCCGTCGCTGTACAAATGCTGCCTGCAGAGCACGCGTCGGCGGTTGTGCGCCTGGATGATGGAGTCCTGATTCAAATCGACGCTTTGGGCGAAAGCGCGCGGACATTTCGTCTTGAGTTTTTCGGAACCGAGCGCATAGGGGCGTTTGACATCACCGATAACTTCTCCATGTTTCGCCGCATGCTCTGGGAGTTTACAGAGTCGATTCGCACCGGCCAGCCGGCTATCCCAGCCGAACGGACTCTTGAAATCATGCGTGTATTGATCGCCGGTCGCATGGCTCGCAACGAAAACCGAGAGGTGCTGCTCAGTGAAGTCTCACTATAAAAATCTTTTTGAGCTAAAGGGAAAAACTGCGATCGTGACGGGGGCTGTGGGCATCCTCGGCAAGCACTTTTGCAAGGGGCTCGCTGAGTTCGGTGCGCAGGTCGCCGTTGTGGACCTGGATTTGGAACGGTGCACAGCATTTGCCGCTGAGCTCGAGCACGAATACGGAACACGAGCACTCGGTTTTGCCTGCGACGTGTCGGACCCAGTCTCCGTCACGAATATGGTTGATCAGGTCGTCAGCTACTTCGGCGCGATCCATATCCTCCACAACAACGCTGCCTCCAAGTCTGCCGATCTGGATGCTTTCTTTGCCAGCACAGAGAACTACTCACTGCACGAATGGCGCAAGGTCATGTCCGTCAATATTGACGGCATGTTTCTGGTTGCCCAGGCGGTTGGCGGGCAGATGCAAAAGCAGGGAACCGGCGGCAGCATCATTCAGACCGCATCCATCTATGGGCTTGTTTCGTCTGACAAACGAATCTACGAGGGATCGTTTTACCTCGGACGCCAGATCAGCAATCCGGCTGTGTATTCAACCTCCAAGTCTGCCGTCGTTGGACTGACTCGATACCTGGCGGCAAACTGGGGCGACCATAAGATTCGAGTGAACGCTCTCGTTCCCGCCGGCGTAGAAAGCGGTCAAAACGACACGTTCAAGGCTCGTTACTCTGCGCGGGTTCCAATGGCTCGCATGGCCCAGCCCGACGAAATGGTGGGCGCACTGGTCTATCTCGCTTCCGACGCCTCCAGTTATGTCACCGGCCACTGCCTGGTAGTCGACGGCGGCCTCAGCGCGTGGTGAATTTGACTCGCTTCGAGCAAAAGCCAAGTCACGATCTTAGATTTCGCCTTGAAAACACGCGCGCTGAAATAAGTGCAAGTTGAAAAGCGATAAGGAGCACCGATTAAGAGTTATCGGTAGACGATGAGCGATACATTAATTACAAAACCTGACCGCGATGTAAAGATTCGCTCTGAACGCAGGATTCCGCTTGTCATGGCCGTCGTGTTCCTGCCTTGGTTAGCGGCGGTCCTTTTTACGGGAGGATGGTGGACTGCCCTTAACTTCCTTGCATATGCGGTTGCGATCTCTGCGGCCGGCTGCTGTGTCATGAGATTGGCGCTCCCTGCACCGCTGCGCACGCAGGTCATTGTTCTCGCTCCAGCGGTGGGAATTCTCTGCATCTCAGCATTGTCTGCGATCTGGCTTAGGCTCGGACTTCCGTTGTTTTGGGTGCCAGTTCTGTGGCTCGCACTCGTGGTGCCAGGAATTTGGGATTTATGGGCTGACCGCGCCGTCTGGACACAAAAGACTGTGGCTTATGGAGGCACGCTGGCCGCTCTTTCAGTGCTGATCTGCGCAGTGTATCTTCTTCCATCGGCCCGCAATGATGCGGTGCTGCGAAAAGACGGCAGGTTCAATTGGATCTATGTTGATACGCAACACTTCTATGCGATTGCCGCCGGCATCGAAGGCGGCGAGCGCCCGCCTAGATCGCCGGGGACGGCGACCGAGGAACTTCTTTATCACTTTGCGCCCTACGTGCCGGCTGCGGCCATTGCGTGCCTCGACGGACTGGAACTCGGCGACGCGCTGGTGCGCGTAACTCGCAGTGCATCGCTCTGGGCACTCATGCTTTCATGCTTCGGGGTGGGCACGCTCTTGTCGCTCAAGGCGAATGGTGAAAAATTCGGCGGCATTGCGAGCGTTGCCGGGCTTTTCTTCTACGGTTCGCTGTTGTCGCTTTTCACAGACGAGCGGAATAGCGCTAGCCCAGTAACTGGAGCCATTCTATTGAGAATCCCGGGGATCGACGTGCTTGCCGATGGTGGCCCTTTCAGCCATTTGGTCCTCGGGCATTCAATGCTTCACGGCCTCATCGCCATTACCGCCATCATTGGGCTGTGCCTGGCGCAATTTGAGCGGGAAGCCGTCATAGGTTGGCGCGGACTCGTTCTGCTGGCTCTTCCGGCCCTTGCGGCGCCGATGAACTCAGTGTCTGCACTGTATTGCGTGGGAGTCACAGCCATTCTTTTGTTTTGGGGCCGGCTCCGCGCGGTGAAGTCATGGCTGCTGATCGTCCTCATGCTCTGTCTGTTTCTCGTGGCGTGGAAGATTATGGGCTACGCGCATGCCCCTGATGCCGCGGATGCCAGGTTCAACTCGAATCTAGCGACACAATGGTGGCCCGTTACGATGGCCTTCATTGTTGGCTTGGGATTCCGTATTATCGGATTTCGCTGGATAAAGCGGCCCCTCAAGGATCCTCTCTCTGCGCTTTTCTTGGCCACCGTCGTGGGACTGCTCTCGTTTACTCTTCTGTTGCAACTCGGCGAGGGCAATTCGCGCTACGGCATCTATTTTCTTCAATGCATGTTCAGCATATTTGCTCTTTCCCGCGTAAAGCCGGACTTTTGGCGCGAGCCCGAACGCTCGAAATGGGCAACGGAATGGCTCACTTTGGCGGCCAAGGGAATGGCCCTCCTGGCCTGCTGCGGAGTGATTTTCGGCATAGTGAAGCATGTAACCCACAGCCGTGCAGAAATTGACGACTTCCGCCTCAGGTTGCTCTTCACATTCTCTCTCGCTTTGGTCCTCGCCGGCACATCTGTGCTCATGAAGGGGAATCTTCGCATTTCGAGGATTGGTTCAGCAGTCCTCACCGGTGTGTTGCTGATGGGCTTCTTTGCATGGATCGCCCCCTGGCTTAACTTCGGAATGGGGCGAATGAAGATGGACGTAACGGTTTCGCCGGGTGAAGTGACAGGACTAAGTCGGCTGCGTCAGCTTGCGGCGCCCAACGAGGAGTTTGCCACCAACCAGCATTCTGTCGATACTCTCGCCAGCAGATCTGAACGCTCTTATGCTTACGCGGCGCTTTCGGAGCGCCCGGTGCTGCTGGAAGGATATCTGGATCGAGGCGAGACATCTCTTCCCTGGTTCAAATCGATGCTTCGGGATAACGACTTGATGTTTACCACAACGGATCCGGCCGCGCTGCGCAATCTTGCGAATACCTGGCACGTCAAATGGCTCGTTGCCCGTCCTGACACCGATATCTCTCTCCCGAGGCCGTTGCCGGCGTGGCTTGTTCCGCAACAAGACAGTGGCGATCTGAAAATCTACCGCATCAATTAAGGCAAGCGTCTTTCCCATGAGCCAGACCGTCACGATTGTCATGTATCACTATGTGCGCGACCTGCAGCACTCCCGCTTTCCAGCAATCAAAGGTCTCTCGCTGGAGCGCTTTCATCGCCAGCTCGACCATATCCAGGCACACTACACGCCTGTCACTGTGGAGGACATTCTGGATGCATTGTCATCCCAGAAGAAGGAGATGCCGCCCAATCCCATTCTCCTGACCTTCGACGATGGCTATAGCGATCATTTTCTGAACGTATTCCCCCAATTGGATGCGCGCGGAATCCGGGGTTGTTTCTTTCCTCCCGGTCAGGCGGTCCTGGAACACAAGGTATTGGATGTCAACAAAATTCAGTTTGTTCTCGCGGCTGTCCCCAATCCCCAGGCTCTACTCGAGCGGGTCTTCACCTATCTGCCGGAGTTTCGTTCAGAATATGCTCTCAAAGCAAAGGAGGCCTACTTCGCGTTGGTCACCGAGACGCATCGCTACGATCCTCATGAAGTCATCGTGCTCAAGCGGCTCCTTCAGCGCGAATTACCCGAGCCCGTGCGGACAGAGATCGTGCGGCGCCTGTTCGCCGAGCACGTCACGTCCGACGAGAAGGCTTTCGCCTGCGAACTGTACATGTCGGTGGATCAGATCGCTTGCATGAAGCGCCATGGCATGCACATCGGTAGTCATGGATACACCCATGCGTGGCTCGATCATATTTCTCCATCAGAGCAAGAGGTCGAGATCGAGCGATCTCTTGAGTTCCTGAAGAATTTCGGAGTGGGGAGAGAAGATTGGACCATGGGTTATCCCTATGGCGGTTTCAATGACTCGCTACTTGAGGTTCTGCGAGATCGTGATTGCCGCCTCGGATTCTCTGTCGAGCCCCGCATCGCTGATCTCAACATCGATGATCGATTGACCTTGCCGCGCGTTGACACCAACGATCTGCCCAGTTAGCCCAACCTATGAAAAGCATGATGCAAATCTTGCGTGATCTCACGCCTCTCAATCGAGCAGTCTGTTCGCGGGGTTACGATCAGGCGGTCGATTACCTCTGCCGGGAACTCCCGTTTCGCGTGATTTCCGTGCCGGATTCTCACCAGCACAACGGATGGGTCGTTCCTCCCACGTGGGACGTTGAAGAGGCTCGAATTACCAGGAACGGCCAAACGGTATATGACGGCACAGCCCACCCGCTGGGGGTCATTGCGCTCTCGCGGAGCTTTGCAGGGAAAGTCAGCCTGGAGGAACTCCAGCGCCACATCCATTACGACCACCGCAACGACGATTCGATCCCTTTCCACTATCGGCAGCAATTCCGGAGCTGGAGCCGCGATTGGGGATTCTGCATGCCCAAGCGACTCCATGACCAGCTTCCCCCGGGAGAATACGAAGTCGCCATCCGGACCACGGAAGCACCCGGCGCAGTAAAGATTCTGGAATTGAAGCACCCCGGATCGCTCGATTTCACGATCCTGCTTGGCGGCAACCTCGACCATGCCGGCGTTGCCAACGATGGTTTGGCTGGCTGTGCTGTGGGCCTCGAAGTCTTTCACCGCCTGCGCAGCCGCAAGACCAAATTCACCTATTCGCTTGTGCTTTCGCCGGGCATTATCGGTTCTGAGCTCTATCTCGCGGGGTTGAAACTTTCAGAACGGAGCCAAATCCTGGAGGGCATCTTTCTGGAAATGCTGGGCTCGGCCACTCCGCTGGCAGTGCAGGAATCGCGGCGAAGCATGGTCAGCGCCTACCATGCCTTGACAAGCAGCCTTAACCAACTCGGTCTCCCGTTCAGGACCGGCCCCTTCGAAAGTGTCATTGTCAACGACGAATATGTCTGGGAAAATTACGGTATTCCGATGGTCTCCTTTTCCCGGTTTCCATACCCTGAATATCACTCGAGTCGCGACAGTGTGGAGATCATCAAGGAAAGTTCCCTCAACGAAGCCGTCGATGCTCTCATCGGAGCAGTAGACCGGCTGGAAAATTCGCCAATGATTTTCAAGAAATTCGACGGCAACATCTGTCTGTCCAACCCGCAGTACGACCTTTATGTCGATTATGGGCAGGTCGCGCTGGGAGAGGCCGCATCCGATCTCCGGCGAAGGATGCGCTCCCTGATGGATTTTGTCCCAGCCCTGGACCGGCCGGTGAGTGTCAAGTCGGTTGCCGAACACATTGGTCTGCCCGAAGAGCAGACTCTCGAGTATCTTCAACGGTGGGCTGCGAAGGGGTTGATCGACCTGCTCTGAGCAGTAGGCCATTGATGCACGCACGCTTCCACATCAGATTGCTTGCCACGCAAGAGAAAGCCGAGCCCGCGATAACTACAATGAGAATACTTGTAACTGGAGGCGCTGGATACATTGGGTCGAGTCTTTTACCCTTGCTGCTTGCCGATGGGCATAGCGTCAGGGTGCTCGACTCTCTTCTTCACGGAGGCGATTCACTGCTGGGAGTCTGGTCTAACCCGGCCTTTCAATTTATTCGCGGCGACGTTTGCGATCGAGCAAAGGTGCAAAGCGCCCTGGCCGGGATGGATGCAGTGGTTCATCTTGCTGCCATTGTCGGCGATCCCGCGTGTTCCAGACTGCCCGATCTGGCGCGGGCCGTGAATCTTGAGAGTTCACTCGCGCTCATTGACGAGAGCCGTCAGGCCGGCGTCAGGCGCTTCCTCTTTGCGTCTACCTGCAGCAACTATGGGAAGATGAAGGATTCCACTCAATACGTAGATGAGGAATCGGAATTAAGTCCGGTCTCGCTCTACGCCGAGACCAAAGTCGCAGTTGAAAAGGCGTTGTTAGCTAGCGGCGCTGGTGACGGATGGAGTCCTACACCGCTGCGTTTCGCAACGGTTTTCGGCGTGGCGCCGCGCATGCGATTTGATCTGACCGTCAATGAATTCACCATGGAGATGCTGACAAAAAAGCATCTTAAGGTATTCGGTGAGCAGTTCTGGCGCCCCTATGTGCATGTGCGGGATGCTGCGAGGGGCATTCGCCTTGTGCTTAGTTCGCCCACGGAAAAGGTCGCCGGCACCGTATTCAACGTGGGCGCGACCGATCAGAATTGGCAAAAGCAACAACTCGTCGAGATGATTCGCCTTCATGCGCCCGATGCCCTTGTCGAATTCGTGCACAAGCAAGAAGACCCGCGGGATTATCGTGTGTCTTTCACCCGCATTAGTGAATTACTCGGTTACACAATTACCCGCACGGTTGCGCAGGGCATTGAAGAAGTTGCGCAGCTCGTGAATGACAGAATGATTTGCAACTTCGATGACAAGAGGTACCGCAATTGAGCCCGAATGAAAAGCTGGCCCCGGGAGCGCCGCCTCCCGCGGATTTCATTCCGCTGATTGTCCCGGAGATTTGCGGAAATGAGTGGGAATACGTCAAAGAGTGCCTGGATACAAATTGGGTTTCATCCGTAGGCAGTTTCGTCGATCGCTTCGAACAACTTGTTGCTGAGCGGGCAGGCACAAAATATGCGGTTGCCACGGTCAACGGCACCGCGGCTTTGCATATCGCTCTTATTCTCGCCGGAGTCGAGGCGGACGACGAGGTTCTTGTCTCGTCGCTCACCTTTGTCGCGCCCGCCAATACGATTCGCTATGTAGGCGCATGGCCGGTCTTTATTGATGCCGAGCCGAGATATTGGCAGATTGATCCGAACGGAGTGGTCGATTTCCTCGAGAAGGATTGTCGTTGGGACGGTCACGAGTTACGCAACCGACAGACCGGTCGCCGGATAAAGGCGATTCTGCCGGTTCATATCCTCGGCCATCCCGCCGATCTAAATCCTATTCTGGCGGTTGCGAAGAAGTATTCTCTGCCTGTAATCGAAGATGCAACCGAGGGACTCGGCGCGAGCTATCACGGCAAAAGTCTGGGAGGCTTTGGCGACGCGGGGTGCTTCAGTTTCAACGGGAACAAGATCATCACCACCGGCGGTGGCGGCATGCTTGTGACTAACAATGCAGAATGGGCTGCACGCGCCCGGTATCTCACTACCCAGGCGAAAGATGATCCGCTGGAATATGTACATGGAGCCGTTGGCTACAATTACCGTCTGACCAACATGCTGGCGGCGATGGGCTGCGCGCAAATGGAGCAGTTGGACAAGTTCGTTGAAGCCAAGCGCCGCATTGCGACAAGGTATCGGGAGGTATTGGCGTCATTTCCTGGAATCCATCTGAATGAGGAAGCGGAATGGGCTTTTAGCACCTATTGGATGTATACTGCGCTAATCGATGAAAAAGAGTTGGGCATCGACTCGCGCGAGCTGATTCGTGAACTGGGTGCCCGAAGAATCCAGACTCGCCCGCTTTGGCAGCCCATGCATCGCTCTCCGGCTCACCAAAATTTTGGAAGCCCTGCTTGTCCTGTTTCGGATTCTCTTCACCGCCAGGGCGTCAGCTTGCCCTGCTCGGCAGGCCTTTCAGAGTTGGCGCAGAGACAGGTGATCGAAGCCATGAAGGCTCTACTCGGTAAAGATCGCCCGTCGGCATTGGCGCGTTGACCTGCATGGATCTCAATGGTTTGTTCAAGTCACCGGCGAATCACCTTTCGGTGTTCGCTGAGATGCAAGCTCATCTCTACCGTCACGACACTAGCTTGCAGGATTACTTTCTCCCGCTTCAACTGGACATGCTCAGCAAGCCCCAGGGCAACACCGACGGTGAACGCACGTCGAACCCGCTTGTTGCCTGGGTGCTTCGCAGTGCAGATGGCATTAGCAAACTGAGTTACCGGCAGAAGATCAAAACAGATGTTCTGTTTTGCCCCATGCCCTATTTCAGTAGGAAAACTGAGAACATCTTCCTCACCCGTTCGCTCCTCGGGCTCGCGGAAACAGGTGCAAAGATCCTGTGCCTCTTGCCTTCCAGCAGCCCGCTGCACGATGAATTGGATGCGCAATTGGAATCTGCCGGGCGCACTGGTCAAGTTGATTTCCTCGATCCGGCAACGTCTCTGAATCGGATAGAAGCTAGAACACGCGCACGGATGAGCAAAATCCGTGGTAGTTTGGCATACGAGAGGGCCGTTTCGATCTTGGAACCGTATCAACTAAAACCTGGCCGCGCTGCCAAGGCCGGCTTCGAGCAGATCGCTCATTTCGTTGAAGCATGGGAACGACTGGCGCCCCGGATAGAATTTGATTCGGTCGTGACACGCTGCCACTGGCATGCGCTTTGCAGTCCCGTCTGCCGCACAGCGAGGGAGAGAGGAAAGCCGGTGATCACGTTCCAGCAGGGAGTGATCGGCCACACCCTCGATGTTCCCGTTACTGCCTCTAAGTACGTCTCTTTCGGCCGGTCTTCTGCATCTTTTCTTGAAAAGGCCAACAAGAGATTCTTTCAGGCAGCGGGAATGCCGGAGACATCAACTGAATACGTCCATGGCGGTTGCTTATACGACACGATCACTCCTCTGCCCAGCCAATTCGATCAGCGATCGCTGCTGATCGTTGATGTGCCGATGGCTCAGGATGACTTTTACGGCACCGAAAGTCAGTGCCAGGCGCTGCTTCAACTCGCCGAAAAGCTGTTAGCCTCCCCTCTACCATTGCGCAGGATTATCATTCGACCGCATCCCTACTGGAGCAATCTCGATTTCGAAGCGTGTCAGCGTCTCGCGCGCGAATATTCAACCCGGTGCGAACTTTCACATCCCGCGTGGTCATTGGAAGATGATATGCGCCGCTCGTCCGCTGTTGTGGGCATATTCAGCGGGGTGCTTACTGTAGCCGCCGCCTGCGGTTTGCCAACCGTCTTTCTTGAAACAGAGGATGGCTACCAAACCGGAGATCTGGCCTGTTTCTCACCGCATCAGACCCTATTGCCCAACGCTGCGTTTTTTCAGATCGGAAGACTCGTGACGGACCGAAATGCGTACGCGGAAGCGCGTGAAGAGGCGCTTCAAAACGCACGCGAATACTACGAAGACGGTGCAAATGTGAACCTCGACGCCAAGTTTTTCTCGGGCCTGCTTCGAACCCGCTCCTTAACCAATGAACCGCAGGCTGAAATCAAATGAGATTCGCTTTCATCAGCACAATGACCGGGTCGGGATGGGGCGGAAGCGAAGAACTATGGAGCCAGGCGGCTATCGAGCTCAAGCGCGCAGGGCACGATGTACATGTATCGGTAGCGTACTGGATGGGAGAGTCGGACAAAGGGAAGAGACTGGAGCGGCAAGGTATCGAACTCGAACTTCAGTACCCTCGGTTTGAAACCGGAAGGAACCGACGCATTTGGAACGCGCTTTCTTTCAGGAACCGGAGGAGTCTCCAGAGATTGAAGCGCTACAATCCCGACTTGGTCATCATCTCACAAGGTCACAACGCAGGTGGATTCGATTGGGCGAAAGTCTGCCGCGAGTCGGGAATCCCGTACGTCATCATCGTCCAATGCAATAGTGATATCTGGTGGTTCGGCGATCAGGTTGACGATGCCGTTGCAAGTTACTCTGCAGCGCGGACTGTTTTTTGTGTTTCCCAAGGCAACCTCGATTTGCTCCGTTTGCAGTTAGGGGAGCCGTTACGGAATGCGGAGATCGTGCGGAATCCCTTCAATGTGACCGCAGAACCAGCTCCCCCATGGCCTGATGAGTCTAGAGTGTGGCGGCTGGCATGTGTAGCTCGACTCAATCCGGCTGCCAAGGGACAGGATTTGCTCCTGCAGACTCTCGCGGGTCTACAATGGCGCGACCGACCTGTTGAGCTTAACCTCTTTGGAGATGGTTCCGATGAACTAACGCTACATCGAATGGTCAAACAGCTCAAGTTAGACAACATAAACTTCCGCGGTCATGTGACAGACGTCCGTGCGATCTGGGAACATAATCATCTCCTAGTCCTTCCTTCACGATATGAAGGTCTGCCTCTCGCCCTGGTCGAGGCAATGTGGTGCGCGCGGCCGGCGGTGGTGACTGACGTTGGAGGCAACGCAGAGTTATGTTTAGATGGAGAAACAGGATTCGTGGCACCGGCGCCGACCATGTTGTCTCTTTCGCAGACTCTTCAGCGGGCCTGGGATCGCCGCCACCAGTGGCAGCATCTTGGGAAGACAGCAAGAATCGTGGTTGAAAGCAAAATACCAAGAGACCCAGTCACGGTATTTTGCGCGCGATTGAGAGCCTGCGCATCCGCAAAGTCTGCAGACATGCACGTCGGCGAGGCGATGTTTGTTGATCATTAAGAACCCGAGATGGCCTTGTGCTCGCGAACGCTAACGATGCATATACGCAAACGCATCCGAATCGGACTCATTGGACAGAACAAAGTTGAATGCGCATTCTTGGGCCCGGTGGCGCTGGATACATCGGAAGCTACCGTGTAAAACTCTCGCGAAAGCGGGATTCTAGACGCTTATTCTGAGTGATCTCCGACGCGGCCATCGTTGGGCGGTTCAATGGGGGAACCTCGTAGAGGTCGATTGAGATGATCCTTCGGTACTCGAAAAGGTGTTCGAAAGCTATCAGATCAAAGCGGTGATCCATTTTGCTGTGTACGCCTATGTCGGGGAATTGATGCAGGCGCCCGACTTGTATTTCCGAAACAATGTCATCGGTAGGTTGAATCTGCTGGACGCAATGAGAGCTCACGGTGTCGGAGCGATTGTGTTTTCGTCAAGCTGCACCACATTTAGCATTCCCTCGAATGTGCGATTGCTGAGAGCCATTCGAGAGACACCGGTCAACGCTTCGGTCCAGCACTTCACCGCAGCTCCATACCCTTCGCTTGGACTGCTACCGCCAACTCAATCTTCAAGAAACTCGCAAGATTATGTTCACGTATTTCTGGGACGCAACACGAGCGGTCGATCTTATCAACCGCTTTTCGGAGTCTAGAGCAAAAAGAGTACACGCTTCGGGCGGAGTTGTTCGCATACAGAGCCATTCGCAAAGGACAATGATCGATGAAAACCGGACTCAAGACTTGCGTGACGAGGCGAGCGGCTCGAATGTCATATGGCTTACATCAAGCGACCAGCCAGTGGTTTGATGAATGGACCCTGTTCCGCCTGCATCACCGGGAAGTGGAGAAGGCGCGTCAGTTGTGGCGCTCGCTGCCCGTTAAGCTAAACCTTGGGTGTGGTCCAAACCACAAGGATGGCTGGGTGAATGTCGACCTGTTCGACGCGCATGCCGACCTTCAACTTGATCTCCGCGAGCTTTGGCCCTTTCCCGACAGTTCCGTCTCTTATATTTACAGTGAACATGTGTTCGAACATTTCGAGTTCCACGTCGAAGTACCTCACTTTCTAGGGGAAGCTTTCCGCGTACTTGAGTCGACCGGAACTCTTGATGTTGTTGTTCCGGATACCGAGCCACCGCTAAGAGCATATGGAAACCCGAGCGCAACCTATTGGTCGAGTTTGGCAAAGCGTTGGCATCCGGAATGGTGTGAAACCGAGCTTGATCACATCAACTTTCATTTCCGGCAAGATGGCGAACACAAGTGCGCTTGGGATGCAGAAACATTGAGAAGGACATTGAAGGCCGCTGGGTTTACAAATGTCTTGCAGCGGGAGTTCAATCCTCTGATGGATACGGAAGAAAGGCGGATTGGGTCCCTCTATATGACCGGTATTAAACCCTAGCCAAAGATATTTGAAATTTTGAAACCACCGGTCGTCTGTCCGATGATCTTGTTTGTCGAGACGAGAACAAGGAGAGACGACCGATGGAGACGTTCACAAAGCTGTTTGGCAGCCTGCTGGTTTTTGTATACCACTGTTTTGACCGGATCGTCATCAACGGATATCTGGAGTATTGTCCAGGCCGGAACTGGTGGTGCATTTTTTCCGAAGTATTGGGGATCCGGGCGATCACCAAAGAGGCACTGGGTAGCGGACGCAGGAATACAAGCAGTGGGTGGAAGCGTATGCCCGGAAGCAGAAGATCGCGATGCAGTGGGCCGAAAAGGGAGTTCGCAAGGAGGACTTTGTTCGTCCGTATCTGAGGCAAATGGAGACGGACAGAACCACTTTGGCGTCTACTTCATTTTTCTGAGTATGGAACAGGGGACCACCTTTCGCTCCAGGCTCCAAGTATGCCGGCCAGCGATCCGGACTATCGCATTCTGGCCACGCCAGCGCAGCCGGTTCACACATTACTATTTCTACATTCGCGATGAGATCTTGGGTCCCATTGTCATCCGCGTGGCCACTTTCTTGCCGTTTCAAACGACGTATTATCTGAACGGCCATTCATACATCGAAGGTCAGTTGAAGCGCAAGAAAAGGTCGGCTTCCGCAAGGACGATAATGCGTTTCTTGCCGTGGCCGATCCGACGGCGTTGCAAGCAGCGGCCGACCGGCTTAACCCGGAAGTGATCCGAAAATCGCTCGACTACTGGACGCTTATCGTGGGTCCCAAGTTCTCCGAACGCGAACGAGCGGCCATGAACCTGCGTCGGCTTACTACCTTCACCAAATCGAATACTGCCGCAACTTCATCTTCAAGCGCAGCTTTCCTATCCACAGGATCTTTGAACGCAGTTGCGACATGGCTTATGGCGCATGACGGCGCACAAGATCGCGGAGATGTTCGGTGAGCGCGTCACCAGGCGACTAAGGGCAAACTGAACAGCGTCCTCGATCAGAGGGAGCATGGTCATCACGTGTTCCGAGCCTACTATTGGAAGCGTCCTTCTTGAAACAATACGAAAAGTTCCTCACCTTCTGCGCAACGAGATCTGCTGCAACAATCTGGCTGACTTCCGGCTCAAGAAGGGTCTCGACAATCTGCCGGCGGTGCGTCGAAACGATTCCGGAGATCACGGATCGATTCGCCGGTTTCCAGGCCCGATGCCTGAACGTTCACGTCGACTTTCCGCTTACTCCAGCGGATCGCGCTGCCCATCACCGTTGGAACGGCAAAGTATCCCGGCATCAAGATCCACGACACGCGCATGATTCGCCTGATGGAAGTGCTGCTGCACGGCGGAACGGTAGTATCCGGCTGGACCACCCGCCAGATCTACGAAGTTATCCTGACCACCTTCGGCATCGGCCTGGACCGCTATGGACTCAATCAACTCCAATACGACCTGCGCAAACTGAAAGCGCATGGCTTGCTCACACGCGACGCAAAGCGTTATGCCTATCGGCTGACAGAGAAAGGAACCAAGGTCGCGATACTTTTCATCCTCTTCCATAAGCAGCTATGCGGACCGCTCGCCAACAGCCTCTTCCATCATCAACCCGTCGAATCCCTACGCCCGAACAGCAGGCTCGAAACCGCATACAACAATGCCGATCACTCTATCCAGAGCATCCTTCAATTACTCCAAGCTGCATGAGAAATGTTGAAGTATTCTTGTTTACGAATGAAACAGTAAGAATCTAACCGCCGCATCCAGCAACACTTCTCCGATGCGATGACGATCTCAGCAATCTTGCGCATGCTAAGAAATCTACTTGGGTGGAGAGGAAGCGGGTGTAATCGGCAGAAGGGCGGAATTCGAGGCATTGATTATCAAATCGTGGACACCCGAAACACTCCGGATGCGTCTGCCAAAGCTTGCAAACCAATGCGGTCAAATAAACCGGACACTCGTGTTTACTTACACCGCCCAAGGGAACGATAAGCGAGGTAGATGAACGTCATGGCGGTGGCACGTACCCTCGTCGCTATAGTTTCGTAATTATCGGCTTCGAGGGAGACGCTGGTCTGCTTCAGCTACAGGCGCGATCGATGCGGCTATTATTGTCATCCCGAGTTAATCGAAGAAATCATAATCGTAGACAACTCGTCGCAAGGGTCGAGGAGAAAGTGGCAAGACGAAATGTTACATCAGTTCGCGATCTTGCAGGCTTCGTGCGGGTTGTACCTGCTGCGAGAATCGTGGTTATTCCGATAGACACACATGGTTGGTTCACTCAGCGAATCCTGAAAATCGAAGTTCGCCGCAATCGTCCGGTCAGAGCGGTATTTGATCCTTGATTCAAAAGAATCATCTCACGGCGCGTCTGGTCGGAACTTCTTGGAGACTCCCACCGGCGAACCGCGAATGAATGGTAAGGGATACGTCGATCATCCGATGCGGGAATTCTTGGAGCGTACGCTGGAATATGTGGGTCTCGATCCCCAAGAGCACGTTCGTTAGCTTACCCGCACGGATACACCATTCACGACGCTGACGAATGAGGCTCTCGAATTGGTGCGGCACGTCGAAAGCAGGGAGGCCACTGTTCGCAAGAGTGTTTCTAGACAGAAAGCTGAGCGAATTTTTCCTCTATTCAGGTTTTCTGCTGTCAAAAGGGACGCTTTGGAAAACCTACGATCTTACAGAGGAGCACGAACCTCAAGTCTGGCCGGATAATGCGAATGAGGAGGGTTGTTCCGAGGACATCCGAAAGGCCAAGCAAACTGGAAGCCCCTTCATGACAATTCAGACGAGTCATTGAGAAACTGGACAAGAAAGGGACAATTTTGATGGCTGAATTCTGGCATGATCCCAATCACAGCCACCAAAAGTATGACGGCCATGTAGTTTCGTGGCCCATATCCCATATCCATCATGTTGTCTTCTTTCAGGTCTCGTCCAAGAATGTACTCAGCGAAGTCCGCGGACTAGCGCCATAGCAGAAGAGTGGGCATTGAGTCGACTCATGCCGATGAACAAATCGAGACTACGTGAGATCATGCAAGCTTTTCAAGAAGCCGACAACATCACGACTGCACCGCAGCTGGTTTCACGGCCGGCGGTCATCATTACGGGACCGCCTTGGCCGAGAAGCGGAACGGCGCGTGTAATCCAGAATCAGATCGACTTTTATAGAGATCGCGGATACTTCACAGTTTTTATCTGTGTTCCGCTTCACAGTTCCTATACTGACGCACATCCAGGCTGGGATGAAATCAAACTTGGAATACAAGAACTACGCGCAGATCAAAACTTCTTTGCTCCGATCGATAATCGACGGTTCGTTATCGGAAAGTACTTGGCCTGGGCTGGCCACTCATTCCGTGGTACTGCGCTCGACTGGATCGTGTTTACATCAAAGTCAGCACAATTGCCGGTCGACGCGATCCGGTTCCTTCGCAGCCTCCACGTGGCCCTGATTCATGTCAATCACGTCTTCACATTGGGCTTTGCGCAACGCTTGCTTCAAAGTGCAGTTCGGCCCGGTTGCCGAGTGCCGATGATTCTCGACACTCACGACGTCCAGACGAACGCGATGAAAGATCGAAGGGAGATTAATCCCTGGACGCATCGCCAGGACCGCTTCGATCGGCTTCTGCAGTCCGAAATTGCACATCTGAACAAAGTGAACGTGCTCGTTCATGTTTCCGTCGACGACTTCGACTTCTTCAAGCGTTGCCTGCCTCACAAGCACCACGTTCTTGCAATGCCCACAATAGATAAAACCTTTGTTTCCGATCTGGATGTTGCTCGTCAGACATCGATGGATCCTTTTGACCTGTTATTCGTGGGTCATGGCACCCCTCCGAACGCCGATGGGATTCAGTGGTTCTTCGAACAAGTCTGGCCTCTTATCGACCGCCGTGGATACCGCGTCAAAATTGTTGGTGGGATAGAGGCGTGGGTGCGCAAAGAGATGCCAGCACTCTATCAAGCGTTCAGACCTTACTTCGTTGGTTCCGTCGCTGAACTTACGCCCGCTTATCGCGCCGCTCGATGCGTCTTCGCGCCCATGGTTTCCGGGACGGGTATCTCAATTAAGACCATTGAAGCGTTCGCGCTCGGCAAGCCCTTTGTCGGCACGTCGAAGGCCTATAGGGGCATGCCAATGGATATTATCGAACAGGCGGGACTACACGTCTATGACACTCCTCGGAGTTTTGCCGACGGCATCGCACGCGCACTGTCCTCGGAGGATCAGGCGGCGGCAGCAAGCCGCGCGGTTTACGCCAGGCTCTTCTCCAACCAAGCATCCTTTTCAGCGCGAGACGAGGCTCTCAAACTCGCCGCTGCAGAGTGCACTTCTAGCTAATTTGCGAGCAAGTTTAGATCTCATTTTTTGTTTCGAATGCTAGCCGACGGGCCCTCTTCGCATCTGATTGCGACCAGGGCGCCGGGATAACCGAGAGTAGCCGTAGAAGAGGGATCAGAAACGGGACTGGAGCCTCATGAGAATCACGGTAATTGTATGTACCTACAACAGATGCCAGAGTCTTGTCAGGACTTTTGAGAGCCTGTTGGTTTCAGTCCTTCCTGAGTCCATTGAGTGGGAAATCTTGGTCGTCGATAATAACTCAAAGGATCAGACGCGCGAAGTCGTAGAGGGCTTTTGCCGACGCTTCCCAGGTCGCTTTCGATACGTCCATGAGTCGCAGCAGGGATTATCACATGCACGAAACGCGGGAATCCGTGCCGCGCGAGGAGATATCCTCGCATTCACCGACGACGACATCACCGTCGACAACAAGTGGCTTCAGAATCTAACAGCTCCGTTGACAAGCGGTAATTATGCGGGCGCCGGGGGATGCATTCTTGCAGCGCATGAATTCTGCTGCCCAAAATGGCTCGCGCTTGAAGGCGAGTACAATCTGGGTGGTGTTCTTGCCCTTAACAACCCACGTGACGGCGCAGGTGTTACCTCGCAACCGCTCGTCGGCGCGAACATGGCTTATCGCGCGGACGCTTTCCAAAGGTACGGCCTCTTCCGGACAGATCTGGGGCGTAGCGGAAAAAGCTTGCTGGGTAACGAAGATTCGGAGATCAGTCATCGCCTCTTAAGTGCAGGGGAGCGCCTTTGGCTCGAACCGTCGGCGATTGTGTACCATGGCATTCCCGAGAATCGCCTGACGAAGACTTATTTTCTGCGATTTTGGTTTGACTACGGTCGCGCTTCGATAAGGGAGCACGCCAATCGATCCAGTCTTTGGGGTATACCGAGGTGGTGTTTCTCGGTTCCACGCATTGTCTTCAACGTGTTACCCGCAAGGCTGAGGCTTTGGCTGTTCGCGTGGGATCCCAAACGACGGTTCTTCTTCAAATGCACGGTCTGGAGAACATTTGGGGAGATCGTCGAACTGCCACGGATTTGGATTGAGAAGAGGGGACGTTTAAGGAAGGGGAAAAGCGAAAGTAGTGAATTGCAAAGCCCCGATGTGAGCCTTGGAGAATAGGAACAAGAAATGTGCATGGACGGCCGAAACCCCGTAAAGATTACAGTAATACTTTGCACTTACAACAGGTCCCAGAGCCTCGCAATGGCGATGGAGAGCGTCGCGGCCTCCGTGATTCCTGACGCGGTGGAATGGGAGGTTCTGGTGGTCGATAATAACTCAACCGACCAGACAAGGGAAGTTGTTGAGGGCTTCTGCCGTCGACTTCCGTCCCGCTTCCGCTATATGCTTGAACCGAAACAAGGAAAATCGAATGCTCTCAATTCTGGTATTCGTGCCGCCACTGGTCATCTTTTGGCGTTTATGGATGATGATGTCATTGTCGAGCCGACTTGGCTAGTGAACTTAACAACTCCGTTGTACAACGGCGACTGGTCTGGTACCGGAGGTCGAATCCTCTCGCAGGAGATCATTGAGGCGCCACCATGGCTGGCAATGGAAGGGCCTCGGTCCTTGAGTGGAATGCTTGCCCTTTTCGATTTAGGAGACAAATCCGGTGAACTTAATTGCCCTCCTTTCGGCACCAACATGGCCTTTAAAAAAGCATTATTCGACAAGTACGGCGACTTTCGCACAGATATGGGCCCTTGTCCGGGCAGTGAGATTCGAAATGAAGACACGGAGTTTGGTCGCCGCGTATTGGCTGCAGGCGAGCGGCTTTGGTACGAGCCCTCAGCGATTGTCTATCACGCTGTGCCAAAGAGCCGCCTTACAAAAAAGTATCTTCTGAGATTTTGGTTTGACCACGGGCGAGCAGAAGTTCGAGAGAGTGTCAAACGACCGGACGTCTGGTTCATTCCAAGATGGTGCCTGACAATCCCGAAGGTTGCCTTAACTGTGCTCCCGGTCAGAGTCGTCCTTTGGTTGTTTGCACTGGACTCAAAGCGGAGGTTCTTCTACAAGGGCTTCGTTTGGGCGACGTTCGGGCAGATGGTAGAACTCCGAAAGCAATGGCGGGCGACAAGGGAACAGAGGCCTCAAGTCCGATGCAGCGGAAACGAAGATGAAGATCTAGGAACTCGTTAAAATTCGGCGCGTTGTAGCAAATTCATGGGGATTTACGTTTGCTCTTCTTGTACAAACGTGCATCAGGATCTGTGGTGGACTGATACGTATCGTTGCTGCGCTCCTGTCCGCGAAAGTCCGTACCATCGTCATCGTCGGAGCCATCCCTGGAACGAAAACTTCTCTGCGAGGCCCAGGCTTGGATCAGCGTGCCGTCCACAGTGAAGTGCTCGTTGGACATGAACTTCTTCGCCTGCTTGTTCACCTCGGCGAAGAATCGCTGGGCCACATCCGAGGTCAGCAAGGGATCCCGGTTCTTAGAGAACGCCGCATGATTCCACACTGCATCGTCCATGCCTAGGCCCACGAACCAGCGAAACAGAAGGTTGTAGTCGATCTGCTCGACCAGTAATCGCTCCGAGCGAACCGAGTAGAACACCTGCAAAAGCAGCGCCCGCAGAATATGCTCCGGCGCGATCGCGCCGGAGTGAGGCACAGCCCAAATCCGATAATCGGAGCGCAGCTGGAGCGCGCTTTAAAATCCTCAGTGGATCGAGAGGAAACTCGATGCCATCTCTTGAGATTTGACTTGCTACTGTGCCACCGTACCAGTCAGGTTCGTGGGGGGGGAGGGACTCAAAGTGGTGCTGTCCACGAATGTCGTAATGCTATTGGCGGGCAGGGTGTAGCTGAAAGAATTGCCTGAAACAGAAACACTCGATTGCGTTGCGAGATTCAGGCTTGCCGAGGTGATCGTCGGGGTTAGAGAACTAAAGGTTGGCGCATTGGCGATGTTGAAAGTCTGTGAGACCGATGAGCCAGTGTAGTTGGTCGCAATGATAACAAGGTTCCCACCCGATGTGTTCTGGTATGCTGAGACGCTTACTCCACTCTGCGGATTATGCGTTGCGTCGATACGGTAGTAGCCCGGACGCACAAACTTGGCATACTGGCCCAGCACATAGGCGCGATCTGCGACGACGTATCCACCGGCGGCGTTCGCCATCAGCGAATCGTCTTGGCTGGTTGCCGAGCCGTTGTAATCCATCAGTTGCCAGTAGAGCCACATATTGGCGTTGTCGCCCGCGATGCGCTGGTCGATGATCGCAGCCCAGTCCAGAGCATCCGCGATACCGGTATTGAAACCTCCGGGACAGGCGCCGCTCGGACCGTATCCCGAACCGCAAGAGACCTCAGTTTCCCAATACTTCTTTCCCGAGGCCCATCCGGAAGGATCGGGGTCAGCAGAGACAGTATTTGTCCCGCTCAGGGAAGCGTCATAGTCATGCCACTGGTATCCGGCCACGTAGTTGTAGCAGGAAGAGTCCGTTCCACACGTCGAGCCGTAGCTGCTGAGATTGCCGTAGTTCTCAGTTTCCGGCTGAAAGATCAGCGTGGAAATACTGTTTGAAGCAAATGTGGGTCCGAGATTCGTTTTGATGAAGGTATCGATGTCGGACGCCGACCACGAGGCAGAGTCGTAGGTCTGGCAGGAATCAGGTTCATTCTGGACCGAGACGGCGTAGAGCGGGATACTGTAGAGAGATTGCAGGCTTTTAACAAAGTTTGTAATCCATGTCGCATACGATCCGTAGTCTTCCGAGATGAGACTTCCACTCCCCGGCGAGCAATGCGTGCTGCTGTTCGACATATAAGCGGCCGGTGGCGACCATGGCGAGGCATAGACGTGACCTCCATTGGCGAGGACTGCCTGCATGTCGCTGACATACGCACCCGCGCAACTCGTACTAACGCTGGTGCAGCTTCCGGGGTCCTGGTTGCCATTGGTGACGCCTACGCGGAGGACGGACAGCCCGAGTTGCCCGTTTCCCGTTCCAAAGAAGAATGCCTGATTGGCCGAAGACATGCTGGCGCCCTGAGCTTCATCCGATGCGCCGAAGCCGTCGATTACCTGATGAACGTTCGTCCAGTTGATCGTAGCTGTCGACTGCCCAAAGCCGGAATTGGTCGTTAGGATCAAAATGGCTAGCCATAAAACTTCTCTCTTACGCATTGCGCTCATAGAAGACAAAACCTCGTTTCAGATATCTGCGGTCGTATCCGATCCTGTGAAACTTTCAGATCGCGGTCCAATATTGGTTAGTGTCGCATCGATCGAAATAAGGCGATCGATCTCGACGCAATCTCTTGCGGCAGTGGATCCTTGAATGCCTGTCATCGTTGTTACTTTGGGGCCACCCAAACGAATCGCTGCGAATGCGGCGGTGCATACTGGTGATGGGGTTTATCCCAACGCCCGCGTACGCCAAACGTGTCTGGTTGAATGTCGCGGCGAACTTGGGGTGCTCGAGGCACTTCTATTGTCTTGAATCTTTATCCACTTCAAGCCGATACTACTTCCAGTAGCGTACGATGCATTTGTCGCCGAGAAGAAACAATTGGCCTCAGCAGAAGTTAGGTTCTGATTTTCCTCGCTGTGACCAGTGCTGACTCCCCAGCCGCTGATTGTTGGGTAAATGGTACTCCCATCGACTGATGCATCTTGAGCTTGTAGGTTCAACGAAAAAAGAAGAAAAAAGAGCGATGTCCCTATAATTCCTGATCGAATCACGATTCCTTGGCCTTTCTCGGCTTCAACAAAAGTGTATCTCTGGTCACACAGAGGAGCTAGTTACTTTGATACTGAGTAACTTGTCCGCTGAGTGCCAGAACCGTTGACTTTTATGGCCGATGAGTTGTTAACGCCATCCGCAATTAATTAGGGGGCATGTATTCATATTGGCCCAGCCCCCAACATGGTCATGGTGTCGTAGAGTTTCAATTATTGATGTGATTCAAATCACTCTACCGCTTAGCTACCAGGTGAATAGGTCGGCTCAGAAAAGTCGACCGCGATCTGGTTGTTGTGTTTTCGAAATCCAAATTAGGCCCCTGGAGCACGAAAGAGCCTGCGTAGAAGCGCAAGGGCTTTCTCCTTCCTCTGAAGCCGTTATTGGATTTCTATTTCATCCGCCATCGGCGGGCGCTTCACGTGCCGAGCTCGGCCGCAACCGCCAGTCTGTCAATCGCCGAAAAAGTTGCCAAGTTTGATGAACAACGCAATCTCAACTTAACGCGGGAGGCGTGGTATGCGGTCATCCCTGTTGGAATTCCCGCTCCACTCTCATCAGGACAATCTCGCTGTCACGGAGTCGACAAGGTGGTTACCTGCCAAGGCGGACTTTCTACTCCCGATATATGGATTGCTTTTAATTTCTTTTACTCAATAATACCACGTCGTGTTGCTGCAAATGATGCGATGTGCGTTAGACGTTCTGTCATTGATTTGGGATGCTGTGCATATTTCTCATCAGAACGCATTGCTTCCGTGACTTCCTGATGGCGGGGTTTGCATCCATTCGATTTGTGAGTGTAAGCAAGTCCATCAACGCCTATTTCGTTATATTCAGGGCGAGCTGAATGACGAGCATTCTCCAAGTGTTCCGCGATTCGGTACGGTACAATCTCTGAAAGAAATCCCATGAAACGCCTGGAATGAAAGAGGTAAGCACGGGCTCTCTTTCTTCGCGGCTACTGGCGTCGATTGAGATCGCGGGATAGGCAGAGACAGCAAGAATGTCGGCCAGTTGGAGGGCTCCGTGGAAGATGTGGTAAATCCGTGGCGAGGTCGACGGGTTTTCCTGACCGGGCACACTGGGTTTAAAGGCGGCTGGCTGTCACTTTGGCTCGCGAGCCATGGCGCTCAGATCCGGGGATATGCACTTGACCCTTCGACTGAGCCCAATCTTTTCAGTGCCGCCTCTGTTGGGGAGAATCTGGACGATCTTCGCGGCGATATCCAGGATTATCTGCAGCTGGAATCCGCAATGATCGGGTTTGCGCCCGAATTAATTTTTCACCTTGCGGCACAACCGCTTGTGCGCCGCTCCTATGTTGACCCGCTGGTCACGTATGCGACCAACATCATGGGAACAGCTCACGTGATGGAGGCGATCCGGAAGACGCCAAGTGTACGCGCGGTCGTTTGCATCACGTCAGACAAGTGCTATCAGAATCAGGAGTGGGTCTGGCCCTATCGCGAGACGGACCCTCTTGGGGGATACGATCCATATTCTGCCAGCAAAGCCTGCGCGGAGCTCGTGATCGCGGCCTCCCGCAGTTCCTACTTCCCTGAGCATCTGCAGAATGAACACCATGTCACGATCGCGACAGCGCGTGCCGGCAACGTGATTGGTGGAGGCGACTGGTCCGAAGACCGGCTCATCCCCGACCTCGTTCGTGGATTTCAGGCCAATCGACCGATGCTCATTCGCCAGCCGCATGCAATTCGCCCCTGGCAGCATGTGCTCGACCCCTTGTACGGCTACATGCTGTTAGCGGAAAGACTGCTTGCGGGAGACAAGGATTCGGCCTCTTCCTTCAACTTCGGGCCGGACGATGAGGAGCCGTGGCCGGTCGAGCGGATTGCGAACAAGCTGGCAGCGCTATGGGGCGATGGAGCCGCGTGGACGGTCGATTCTGTTCCGGATCTGCATGAAGCTCATCTTTTGCGGCTGGACTCCAGCAAGGCCAACTCACAGCTTGGCTGGCGGCCACGCCTCGGAATTGAAAGAGCTTTGGAATGGACCTCGCACTGGTATCGCAGTTGGCAGCAGGGGGCCGACATGAAGCAGGTGACGCTGGCACAGATCAGAGAATTCGAGAAACTCGGATGCTAAGCCCAGCCCCAACTGGGCAAGTCCAATGTAATCGGCGTCTTTCGCGGCTGACGGATAAGTTCTCGTCGGTCCAAGCTTCGCGTCCTGTATCATCCCACGAAAATGAGTTGCCTCAAATTCGAGACGCCATCCATGGCAACTTTCCTGAATATCAACCAAGCCCGCGCAGTATCATCGAGTTTCCCAATGATCTATCCGACTGATCTAACAGAGACGATGCATTTCGTTTCATCAACGCTGGCAAGCCCCCGCGTTTGTTTTCCGAAAGCAATATGAAAGTCGCGATCATCGGCGGGGGGATTGTTGGCCTCGCCACTGCCTACCAACTCCTTCAGCGGTTTCCCGCCGTTCAGTTGCTTCTTCTCGAGAAGGAAACCGGCCCCGGCCGTCACCAGACCGGAAACAACAGCGGAGTCCTGCACTGCGGGTTGTACTATAAGCCCGGCTCAGCGAAGGCCCGTCTGGCGGTGCAGGGAATTCGCAGAATGGTGGACTTCTGTGCCCAGCACAGTGTTCCGTATGAGCTTTGCGGCAAGATCGTCGTAGCCACCGAAGAAGAAGAGATCCCTCGTCTTCTTTCGTTGCTGGAGCGTGGCACTGCTAATGGGCTGACTGGTCTTCAACTCCTCGGGCGCGAAGAGATTCGCGAGTTTGAGCCTCATGCGGCCGGGCGAGCAGGCATCCGCGTTCCCCAGGAAGGCATCGTCGATTTTCCGGCAGTTGCCGACGCGCTGGTCGGCGAAATCCGCGCACGTGGCGGAGACATACACTTTTCCTCTGAAGTGAGACAGGTCAAAGAGGCAAACGGATGGAGGATCCACACCGGTAGTGGAGACTACGAAGCAGGCTTTCTAATCAATTGCGCGGGGTTGCACTGCGATCGTTTGAGCCGAATGGCCGGCAACCATGACGCGACCCGAATCGTGCCGTTTCGCGGAGAATACTTCAAACTAAAACCTGAACGGCAGCACCTGGTTCAGAATTTGATTTACCCCGTACCCGATCCCAAGTTTCCATTTCTTGGCGTCCATTTCACGCGCTTGATTCACGGTGGCGTCGAGGCTGGCCCCAATGCGGTGCTTGCTTTTGCACGCGAGGGTTATCGCAACACGGACTTCAACCTGCGCGACCTGGTCGAGACTCTCACGTACAGAGGATTCTGGAAATTTCTTGTGCGCTATCCGTCGATGTGCTGGGAAGAGTTTAAGCGTTCATTCAGCAAAGCGCTCTTCTGCCAGTCGCTGCAGAGGCTCGTTCCGGAAATCCAGATCGACGATCTGGTTCCGGGAGGCGCCGGTGTGAGAGCTCAGGCTCTGCTGACTTCAGGGGAACTCTTGCAGGATTTCTATTTCGTGCGTCAGGCGCGAGCCCTGCACGTCTTGAATGCCCCAAGTCCTGCGGCAACAGCCGCCCTCACCATTGCCGATGAAGTGATTGACATGGTCAAAGATGCGATCGCAGGGTAACGCTTGGGGCGATCGATTTCGACCGCCCCAAGCGTAGGCCCAGCGTCAAGTCCGTGCGAATAACTTTAAATACTTGCAATATCTTTAAATATTTACAGCGTTCCGCTAAGGAATCGTAACGGTGGTCGCGTTCGATGCCGTACTTTCAGACCCCGAAGCGTCTACGCTTTTCACGACGTACACATAGTTCTGTCCGCCCTGGACTGTGGTGTCGGCGTAGGTTGTTGCAGAAATCACCGAGTTCTGGAGCAGTTGATACGAGGCGCTGGTTCCCGACGCTCGATAAACGTGATATCCAGCGACCGGATCGGAAGAACTATTCGGTGCATCCCAGTTCAGTTTGACCTCATAAGTTAAGGGTATTCCGTCACCACTCAGCTTCACCGTCGCCCCGGGGTTGCTGGAGGAGTTGCTCGTAATGGCCAGTTGACCGGTGACAGTTCCCGTTACGGCCGGATCGAATTCCAGATTCAGACTCAATGTCTGGCCTGGATTCAATGTGGCCGGAAAGCTGCCTCCTGACATCTTGAAGCCGCCGCCCGTCAGTTGTGCAGCGCTGACTGCAACCGGCGCAGTGCCCGACGAGGTCAAGGTCACGGTCTGCGTCGCCGATGTGTTCAGCACCACCTGGCCGAACAAAACGCTTGTCGAGCTGATGGTGAGGCCGGGCACGCCACTAGATCCTTGACCCCCTGCTTGCAACTGCATCGCAAATGTCTCAGAAACGCCAGCTGCAGTCGCCGTCAGTGTCGCCGGCTGGGTGCTCTGAACCGCTGACGAAATCGCGCTAAAACCGGCACTGGTCGCGCCCTGGGAAACTGTGACCGAAGCCGGTATCGCGACCGCCTTATCGCTGCTCGAGAGTGAAACGGGAAACGGAGCCGTCGCGGCCGCGCTCAATTGCACCGAGCATGCTTGCGTTCCCGCCCCTTTCATGGTGGCACTGCTGCAGGAGACCGCGGTCAATGCAGGCGCGGGCGGTGCTGGCGGTGCGGGTGGCGTGGGCGGCGCACCATTCGATACTCCGGTTCCCACCAGGGCGACCGCTGCATTGGGGCTGGTTGATGAGTTGCTGGTAATGACCAGTTGCCCCGACGCCGCCCCTGCGCTGGCCGGATCAAAGTTCACACTCAACTTATAGGTCTCACCCACGGCGAGCGTGACTGGAAGCGTGTTCGCAGCGCTGGCTGAGAAAGCCTGTCCGTTCACCGCCAGTTGCGAGAGTTCGATCGGCGCGGCACCATGATTGATAACTTCGACCGTTGAACTTACCGCTTTGCCCACCGCGACAGAGCCAAAAGAGACACTGGCCGGTGATAAAACCAATGCCCCGGCGACGCTGTTTTGCGCAAAGTAGGATCCGCACCCCGACAGGGCCACGCAGCACATCGCTGCGATGCCGATACTGCCGAGGCTGAAAAGCTTGCCTTGTGCAATTCTGCGCAAATCATTTGAGTTCCTGCGCGAATTTTCAGTTTGTAGAAGAGACTTCGATGCTGCAGATTGGGAGCGATTCAAGTCAGAATAATGACGAATTGGGAACAACTGATACATCTCAATGCACCTTCACACTTCAAGGCCTCTACGGCCCCGCATTTCCCAGAACACAGGGATATCCCATTGATTGGCGCCGACCGCCGACCCCAGCGGCGCCGTGGTTTACTGATGTGCGCAGCTTATGTAATTTCCGCGCAAATCAGGGCGAATTTGCCTTTGTCTGGCTCTCAAGAGAACAGGTGCCCCGCTTCGCGAGTAGTCAGTCGTCAAGGCTCTGGTCCAAAACACAGGGGAAAACTTTTGAAGGGTGAAACGCAGAGTGGCTACGAATGAATTGATTGCTGATTTGAGTTCGCCGCACGGACGGGAACCTTCCCCACCCGTGCGGAGGTTGTGGCCGCCGATTCTCGCCCCGATCTTTATGGATTGCCGAGATACAGAAGCACAATTCAGTATGAAAGGGCTAAGCCCGAATGACGCCTTGCTTATGAACATGGATGATCTGGGCAAGAGAAAGCAATCACCGCTCCAAAGATTCGACAGCGATGTGGAAAAGTCTAGCCATTCAGGATTGTTCAACTTAGAGCAAAGGCGATGAGCGGGGCAGCGACCTACGCCCTTCGACATCGTGTAATTTTTCTATGGGTGAGGTATTTTCTTCACTGACCTGCATCATCCCACAAGCTCTGGAAATTCGATTTACGACGGCGTTTGCCCAGCCTGGAATGCACCAAAGAATAGTGAAAGAGCGTGCATCGCCAGGAGCAGAGATTACCGCGCCGATCGGTCCCACAGGATGCGGAATGGCCGAATGAGATAGTAGAGACCATGCAGTCCTTTGGGGAGTCGAACCACGGCACGATCCCTCTGGTTCGGATGAAGAAAGCCTACCGAAAAAATCAACCTTATCCGATCTTCAAATCCGAGCAGTTGGACACTGTACGGCACGCGGCTTTTGGGCGTTCCGCCCGGCGCGTCAAACAGGTTCTTCTCGAAATGGAGCGCCAGGCAACGCGCAGTTGAATCCGACTCAAACTTTCGCAGGATCGAATCGGGAACCGGGGCGCCCGCCATTCGATGCGCCAGCAAGACGCCGAGAGCAAGCGCTCGCCATAGACCCGTTCGTTTCGCTTCCCGCAAAACCTCTTTCCAATTGAGTTCGGGATGCGATTCGAGCAGCTGCGCTACATCGCAAATCCAGATGAGCCGCGACCAAACGTGCTTGCTCCCGTGCATGCAAAGAACAAGCAGGGTCACCTTCGGGCTCATATCCGGCACTTCGGCGCCCGCAAGCATTGTGACCCGGCGCTGCGGCCATACCCAGTCCATTCCAAGATTGCGCCGGAACCGTGGCTGTGTCAGCTCAAGTCTCCAGCGAAGCTCCATCACCATTCCGTCTGATTTGCGTTCGAAATGGTATTCGTAGGAGTTCGAAGCGTGCGGCGTTCCGTCCGCGTGAACCTCTGTTTTAAGCTCATATCCTCTGCGCAGAAGAGCCGCGGTAGCACGAACCAGGTCCCGGCGATGGACGAGCACATCGAGATCACCGGCGGGACGACTTGAAGGGTCCTGGTAAATGGAGGCCGCCAGCACGACGCCTTTGAACGGCATCACCGGAATCTTCTCGTCGTCGAATTCTTTCAGCACATCGATCAGTTCCGCCGCGTTCGCAATGCTGTGGAAAACGTTGCGCTGATATTCAGAACGCAATTGCTTTTGAGTCGCGCTCGGCACCAAAACGCCCAGCTCTGCGAGTCGCGCATAGAGAAGCGGAAGAATTCTTTGCTCCTGCGCCATCTTGAGGAGTGAGTTCCAATCGCGAATCTTCTTCACGAGATGCTCAATCGCCTCCACGCTGGATGGGCGCCGGACAATCGCACGCAAAAGCTCGCTGGATTCGCGATCAATTGGCATCAGGGCAGTCATTTCGCTGAGCCACACGCCAGAAATCTCAGGCAGCAGTGAAGCTCTTTGGACTCATTCCGCAGATCGAGATCGAAGAAACCATGATTTCCACAGTGTGGTGATATTCGGCCGCCAGATTGCAACCCCTGCTTTTCATCCCGTGCAGTTTCTCTGATTTCCTTCAGTATATACCGCGAACCGGTCTTGACTGAACGAGTTAGCTGTTCAGCATCCGGCGCGAACCAATAACTAAACTCGCCTTGAATGTGCGGTGTCTCAGAGTTTGCATCATCCGCGTTTCTGGTAAGTCGTCGATGACTCACCGAAAAGTACCAGCTTTGCTGATTACCATAAGTAGGTTGTGCGTTACCAATTGAAAGTAAACAGGTTGGCCGTCACCCGGTATACTCCATTTGTATCTAGTAACCACCCGCTATAAGCCTTGGATTAAAAAACAGGAGGGGTCATGATTCAGGTAGAGCGTTCGAACGCAGACGGTTTGAAAGTCAATCAACTCCCTGACGGCTCTAAAGTCATCGTAGATTCCAGGAACGAGAAGGTCTTCGCGCTCAATGCGACGGCCGGCGCGGCCTGGGATGCGTGCAGCAATCCGACGACACTGTCAAAGGTGGCGGAGGATATGCAGCATTCCTTTAACCCCGGGGTCACTGAGGAAATTGCTGAAGCGGCCATTCTCCGGTTGCAGGAGCAGAACCTCGTAACAGTGGCAGGTTCGGCGTTTACGCCTTCCCGGCGCGCAGTCCTCGCTACCTTGGGCGCCATTGCTTTGCCGCTTGTTGTCTCCATGACGATGACCGAACAGCGCGCGTATGCAGACACGACTGGATCCACAGATAATGTGGACCGGCCCGAAGCCCACGTTAGCCGCCCGCCCAATTCTCAAGACTGATCTCCTTTTCCTGGATTCGCACGAAGAGCGGACACCGAGGACGACCTCGGTGTCCTTTTCGTTTTGGGCGCCGTTCATCCTTCCTTCGCAGTCTCTTATCCTCTTCGAAACCTGCTACCTTAATTCCTGAACCACTCGCTTTCGTCAACGCTCGCGCCTTGTGCGCCACTTCGCGCCAAAGCAATCGACCGCCACGCGAACTCGTTGGTTCCGGCTGTCCCTATGTCGAGCACACATGTCTTCGGAGTTCGCGCGTACGGCTGCAATATCCAGGTGGAGACGCCGTCTCTCGAGACGCACTCGATCCTGGAGCGACACATCCTCCCCTCTTTACCGAGAATGGACATTGCTGCCGACCACCCCCACGTCGTTGTTCGCGTATCACAGGTTGACGGCCAATTCCAGGTATCTGTGGACGAGAAGCTCGTGGCATCGGCTTCAAATCCCATCGGTATCGTGTCGCCCCTCATCAAGCTGTTGGACGACACGGTGATCGAGCGCCTCACCACGCTCCGTGCCGTTCACGCCGGCGCCGTTGTCTGGAATCAGAGGGCATTGCTGCTGCCTGGCGCTACGCACGCGGGAAAGTCGTCTCTGGTTGCTGAGCTGCTGCGGCGCGGAGCCACATACTATTCCGATGAGTTTGCGCTGATCGATCCGCAGGGCTTCGTCCACCCTTATCCGCGGCCGCTTCTGCTCCGCAATGGACGCCCCCAGCAGTCGCCGGTGCTTCCGCAAGAGTTCAATGTACCCGTGGGTAATGAGCCCGCTCCCGTCGGCTGGATTCTCGCGCTGGAGTACGTGCCTGGATCTACCTGGAACGTCTCTTCGCTCCCCCACGGCGAAGCAGTAATGACGCTATTGAAGAACACGCCGCATTACCTCGCAGAGTTGCCGGATTTGGTCGAAGTATTTCAACGCGCCGTGGCAGGAGCTTCCTGTTTCTCCGGGCAGCGCGATGAAGCTGTTCCCGCCGTCGATCACATTCTGCAACTTGTGGGAAGCTCCGCCTAGGAACTTGTTGAAATAGGTACGCGTTTGCGCCGGAGGTTGGCAGCCATTCGTCTAACAGCCATGCGCGGAGATGAGCGGGATCAGGACGGTATGTTCAGCTATATATCGGTGGAGCAGCGTGTGCCTCAGGATCATCCATTGCGGGCAGTTCGCAAGTTGGCGGATGCGGTGTTGCGGACGTTGAGCCCGGAGTTCGATCTGTTGTATGCCGACTCCGGCCGTCCATCGATTGCCCCGGAGTACATTCTGCGGGCGCTGCTGTTGCAGGTGTTCTACTCCGTGCGTTCGGAGCGGTTGCTGGTCGAGCAGGTCGATTACAACCTGCTGTTCCGCTGGTTTGTGGGCCTTGGCATGGACGACGCGGTATGGAACCACGCGGTGTTTTCCAAGAACCGCGACCGACTGCTGACGTCCGATGTGGCGCAGCATTTCTTTGCCGAAGTGAACAAGCAGGCCAGGCGGTTTATGAGCGACGAGCACTTTACGGTGGATGGCACACTGATCCAGGCATGGGCCTCGCAGAAGAGCTTTCGCTCGAAAGACGGCTCTGACGACGGCGATGGCGCGAACTTCCGCGGCCAGAAGCGCTCCAACAAGACGCATGAATCGACCACCGATGCCGACGCGCGGCTGTACAAGAAGAGCTACGGCAAGGAGTCAAAGCTGAGTTATCTGGGTCATGCGCTGGTAGAGAACCGCAACGGTCTGATCGCCGCGGCGATGGTGACACACGCCGACGGTTATGCCGAGCGCGATGCAGCGCTGTTGATGCTTGCCGAGAAGCAAGAAGGCCACTCACGCCGCATCACGGTGGGCGCCGACAAGGCTTACGACACGAAGGATTTCGTCAGCACGGTGCGGGAGTTGAACGTGACGCCGCACGTTACCAAGAACGACAAAGGCCGCACCAGCAACCTGGACCGCAGAACCACGCGCCAGCACGGCTATGCCATCAGCCTGAGCCGCCGATGGCTGATCGAAAAGGGATTCGAGAATACGACATGATGCACTCCTCCGTATGTCATTGAATCTCAAAGAGCAGCTTCGTTGAATTCGACGTTGATGGGGGTGTTGCTCGATTTCTTGCTTCTCTGTATCGCTCGACATCATTTCTCAGCAGTATCCATGGAGCGTTCCCACAGATTTGCGTAGCCGGCAACTGTTTCAGCTGAATCAGTCGGAAGATGGTCGTCGGAGTGACTCCAAGAGCATCAGCGGCTTCACGCACAGAGATCTCATCCCGATCTTGCCGTTCTCCCTGTCGATAAGCTGGAATCGCATGACGATTACGCAGTGCGCAGACGATCTTTGCAGTCCAGCTTTTTCCATGTGCTGTGCGGTGTTCGTTCTTATTCAAGATCGAAGCAATTCGTGCATCCGGTTCGATGCGGGCCAGCTTGCCAATCATTTCTACAAGTTCATGGTCAGTCGCATAGCTATGTTGTCCGGTGTGAAGTTTTGGAAATTCTACTTGCGTGTGATCTCCGCCCTGCCAGTGCAATACAAGCCGTATCGTCTCTTTCTCGCAGGTGGCCGTGATCTCCTTCAGCGCGATGCGAAGAAGGCGTTTCTTGTACTCCGGTGAACTGCACGGATCGTCCCATAGCCGTTGGATGTCCCGCGCAAAGTCCAGCAGGTCCCTCTTCTGCGCGCCGGTAATGGGATGATCGCGAGCCTCTTCGAGCACTGCGATCTCTGCCTTCAGATCGGCTTCCACGGACAATGCTCGATTCCATCGACGCTCGAGTTCTGCCGCAACAAGCCGATTATATGGGTCTACCGCGTCATATTGGCGCCGCGCGTGTGTCACCTCGTAACGTGCTTGCTGCAGAGCCAAAATCTTCTGCTGAATTCGTTCATCGTTGGCTTCTTCAAGCGCAGCGATAGCAGCCGTTGCCGCATCGATGCCAAGCGGCGACAAGCAGCGCAGCAACTGTTCCGAAACCAAGCGGTCAGCGCGGAGTCCACCGAACATGACGCAACAAGACTGATCGCGATTGAGCGCGTACCCGCAGCACTGATAGCGAATAACGCGCTGCCGAGGATATTGCGCCAGCATCTTCGCGCCGCAATGACCACAGCGCAACAGACCGGCGAGCAGCGCCTCGCCGTGCCGAACCGCTCCTCGCACCGCCCGGCTGTTCGCGTTTTCGTTGTGGGCAATCATCGCTTGATTGCTTTGATACAAGTCCCAATCAATGTAGCTCTCGTGATGATCCAAAATCAATACCGCCCAGTCTTCGCGGCGGCGTTGTACCCGACGCTGTATCTTTTGACCAGCCTCCAGACGCGTTATCGTTTTCGCGCGCCCGTATGCATATGCGCCAGCATAGACCGGATTCTTCAGGATGCTCAGGACTGCATGATAGCGTGCGGGCTGCCAACCCTTTTCGCGCGCGTCTTTCGTTCCCAAAACAACAGGTAGCTCAATCTGCTGACGATCTAGCCAAAAATAGACCTGCCGCACGCTGCCCAGTTCCGCAAACTTACGAAAGACCAGCTCTATGCTGGACTGAACCCGAACGTCCGGATCCTTCTCGATACGGTCCTCTGCTCCTCGGAGATAGCCCACTGCAAGCCGCTGTACTAACGCGCCACGTTGCGCTTTTTGATGCAGAGCCGCTTGGCCTCGTTCGCGAAAAGTGGCGACCTCCATCTCGCTGATCGTACCTTTCATGCCCAACAGCAAACGATCATTCGTTAGCCGTGGATCGTAGACGGACTCGGCATCGATCAGAAGCGCCCCAACGACGCTGCAAAACTCCAGCAGTGTATGCCAGTCCCGGCCATTACGCGCCAGACGGGACGCTTCGATGCTCAAGACTGCTCCTACCCGCCCATCGCACAGCGCACGCAATAAGCGCTCAAAGCCAGGTCGGCGAGTTCCGGATCCAGAAATGCCGAGGTCTTCATCGATCACCTCGACGTTCTCCCAGCCCAGAGCGCGCGCATGGTCGACCAAGGCATATTGGCGGCGTTGGCTCTCAAGGTTGTGACGCACCTGACCAGGCGTTGATTGACGTATGTAGACGCAGGCCTGACGGGATAAATGCTCAGCGGTGATCTTATTCATCGCCCACCTCCTTGCTGGTTCCCCTGACCTTCGCTTGCATCATTTGCATCAAGGTCTGCCGAAGCTGGACTGTCACTTCCTGCGGAAGTCGTACGTCGAGTGCCGGGAGGGGCTCCTCGAAGAGTTGGCGCTGTTGTCTTCTGACCGTTGGCATCCTGATCCTCCTCGCGCATATTGTGCACAGAGAGGGCAGGAATGGTCACGGCCGCATTGCATAATCCCAAAAGCACTTTGGCGGGCAAACGTGCCGTCGAAACAAGCTTTACGTTCGACGCCTCGGGGTGAGTCATCCAGTCCGGCACAGCTAGAGGACGACCATCCGCCCTCCGTACAACGAAAAATGTTTCGCTGTAACGCTCATATCGCCGGATCACCGGTAGGATGTGCGTGCACAAAGGGTGAAAAGGATAGTGAATTGTGACTTCATCGGGACGATGATGTTGATGGGCAGTATGTCGGCCTGTTGTTCGGATGGCTGAAGCAGACCGGCCCGCTGCGCCAGGTCAAGTTGCGAGGTCTGGAGAAAGTGGACTGGCTATTCGTGTTCAGTTGCGCGGCGCACAACCTGATCCGGCTGCCGCGACTGATGGCTCAACCACCGGAAATGCTCCGGGAGAAGTGTGCCTAAGCAACGGTTGCGAGCCTCGGGGATGATTCCCTGAGGCTCGCAAACACCTATAAACACCGGCAAGAACTGTACTTCAAACAGATTTCGAACAGGAAGAAATGAAAATCGCCAGGAAAGACGCCGCAATTAGGCGAATTTCAACGAGTTCCTA
>CAVUXX010000015.1:0-13718 GCA_963745555.1 uncultured Acidobacteriaceae bacterium
TCTGATACATGGTGAAGTCTCCGTTGTTGAATTCCCGGATTGGCCGGGTCACCCATTGGCGAAGCCTGAGCGAGAGGCCCGGCTCCCAAGTGCCGAGCCGCGCTTTCTGGAGCAGGGGCCCAAACTTGCTTTGGGAGAGGAGTCCGGAAAGCAGAGCGGCGACGTGCCGCAGAATCGGGGACCCCGGCCACGCGGTCGTTGCGTGGTGGGGTGATGGGGCGCCGGAATAGGCCCGAAGCGTGTGACCGGACAAGCAAGGGAGAGACACCGGAGACAAGCGCTTCATGGATCGCATAGCGAGAGGTTGCCCCGGACCGTCAGCCCCGTCGTATGCAACGCGGAATCGCCCTCTTGCCACCCGTACAGGAGACGGCCGGAGATTTCGGCCATGGCCTGGAAACCGCTGCTCCGTTGGCCGGCGAACGCCGCGGAGAGCCGAAGAGCGTACTGGCCGTGTTTGAGAGCTGCGCTGGGACATGAAGACTGCCTCGCGATGGGAAGTGGCTTCGGTCAATCGAACGCCTGGTCGGCACGGAAGCGAACGATGGTCAACCCCAGAGGGTTCACGGCCAGCTCGTTGTTCTTAACCTTCTCGCGGAAGACATAGGTCACGCTGGCAGTCCATTGCTCCCGCCTGAGCTGCGAATGATCCGCGGGATTGGTGAAGATTTTCACGAACTCGATGCGCGCCGAATAGGGCGACTGACGCAGGTCGTCAAGGATGACGTTCTTGACCTCCACATCGACGAAAGGAAGCGTCGAATCGTTGGTGTAATTCGCGATGATGTTGTCCTTGCGCTCCTGGTCGATCACCTCGCGCTGTACGTCGCCGTTAAGGAAGTAGAGGGAGTTGGTCTGGTCGCGCTCGATGGTGAAGCGATTCCGGCTGAAATAAAGCTCCGCCCAGCGGGTCAGGTAATACTTGTTCTCCGCTTCCTCGGGGCGATACTGGAAGTTGCGATAGTCGATCGCTTCCGCCCGGCCAACGTCATTGATGCGGATGATGAGCGGGTGGAGATTGGCAAGCGCCATCTGGCTGCGAACAAGAAGGCCGGCGAGCGCCAGGCAGACCACGGCCAATACCAGAATCGTGACCTTCAGATACGTGTTCATCACCAGCGGATCGCCGTACCGTTCGAGGTAGTGTTCCGCGGCGCGGGTGATTTCCGGTGAAGCCTTGGCGCTGGTGTTCATGGGATCCACTACTCCTTAAATTGCCCGCAGAATTGCTGCCGTAATCAGCCGCCCAGTCCACCGCCATGGCCGCCGACCGAACCGGAGAAGATGCTCATGGTCATGGCCGGGATCTTGAAGAGGATGTAGACGTTGACCAGGACCAAAAGAATGAGCAGCGGAAGCTCCTGCACCATCTTGCTGGGATCGGAGAAGTTGACCAACTCCGTGTAATACTGCGCCAGCAGATGCGCCAGGATGCTCAACACTGCCGCAGCAAGCACCTTATAGAAGCAGAAACCGATGAATGCTTTGAGCCATCCCCAGAACAGAAACTCCAGTTTGTCGAAGACCAGAAACGGGATGAAGATGGGGCCGAGCAGGCCGATTACGCAGCTGGCGACGGCGCCATAGGCGACGATGGCGCTGACCACGGCGGAGAATGCGGCGATGAGAACCTGAATGACGACGTAGACGATGGCGTAGTAGGGATTCATCAGCGCCTTCATCATTCCGGGTCCTTCGGTGGACTGCGCTTGGCTTAGCGTGTTCTGAATGCTGGTCATGCTGTCGGTGCCGATGTCGATGACAAGGTACTGCGCGCCGCCGTTGATGAAGCCCCGGAAGGACTGGCCGATGCCGGGGATGCTGTTGTCGTAGAACTTGACGAGTGTGTAGGCAAAGGTGATGAGCATGAAGAAGCTCAGGAACTTCCCCACGTGGAAGCCTGAGTCGCCATGCGCGGAGGCAAGTGCCTCCTGCACGCCAAACCAGACGAGCATGATAGTGGCGAGAGCGATGCAGATGCGCAGACCCATTGCGTCGATCGTGGGCGACGCGGCGCTGGTTAAGGCGTCGCATCCTTGCGTGATCCAATTCAGGACTCCCATACTTCACCTCGCGCCCGCGTATCCACGATCAATAGGTCAGGGCTTGCGCGCCCCCCTGGTAGGCCGGTGCAACGTGCGTCTGAAACGTGCTCGTGATAGTTTGCCGTGTCCTGGAATCCGGCCTTCAAGGTGTCCTGCTGCTGCTTCTGCGCGACGATCTGCTGCAGGGTATACGCTTGACTGATCTGGTTGGCCTCCTGCTGTTCCTGAATGAGCAGGATGAGGGCCTGATTGATGCGCTGCAGAGTTGCCATCTCGGTGTGCTGTGCCGGGTCCGCGGATTGCGAGGCGCTTATGAGCGCATTGATGTCCGCCTGGCGCTGTTCGGAGTTCGCCCGAATCGTGCCGAGAGTCTGTATGTTGCTGGTGGTGACCGAATCGTCGAGATCGACTGTTGCTCCTTGCGCCGCAATTTGCTGTTGCGCTGCTGTGCTCAGGTTGCCGTAACCGCTGATCTCGCCGGTGCGGGGTATGGACGCTTGCTGGTATGCGATGCTGGCACCTACCCCGGTGTTGACGGAGTTCGTCCATTGTTGCGAATTGCCATAGGTGTTGGCGGCGCGGTTCAGCGCCATCCAATAGGTCGAGGGCGACAGAAATGGCTGGTACAGGCTCTGCGGGGCAATAGCCATCTCGTGGGCAAGATTGTAAGTGGCGATGGCGTTGTCGGCGAGCTTCACCGTGTTGGTGAAGATGTTCTGCCCCTGTTCGATCTGCTCAATTGCGTGCGCCGATTGCGTTGGATCGTAGACGATGCCTGAGCCGAACTGCGCATGTACGACGGTGGCGGCCGTCAGAGAATACGATATGGCGAGAATTAGAAAGGTACGTTTCATGGGCAACCTCCGTGTCGGGGCGTCAGTGCTTGGGACCTTTGTCTAGATTGTTGGCGTCCCGCTCTCCCATCCGGCATACTTCAGCCGATGTGTCAGAACGTAGGCACTGCTGGAACTGCTTACAAACTGCCTCAGAATCGGCCGGATCGCACGCAATCTGCTTCTTGCAACCGGCGAAGACAATCAGAGCGGAAAACAACGAAAAGGCTGCGGCGATTTTGCGCATATCGGTCCTCAATACGTCTGTGGGATAGTGTGGTTCTCATACGCAGGCAGCAACATATCCTGCGTGAAGTAGACCTTGACGCGGTGACCCTCGCGGATCGTGATGGTCGGCGGAATCTGGATGAAGCGATCAAGAACGGTCGTTGCCGACTGCGACACGCTCGCGGAAGCTCCGGTAGCAAACGCCTGGGAACCGCTGGTGGTGATGGTCCCGCCGCCCGCCACGATCTCGCCGGCGCCGGCTATGACGCCCAGCGCGATGGAGGTTCCGAAGATTTGCAGATAGTGGTTGTTGACCTTGTCCTTCAGGCCCTCGGAGCCGGATTGGTCGAGCCCCTGGAACTGGTCAAGGTCTACAGAGTAGCCATCGGGCATAATCATGCGGTGAAAGACGACGGCCATGCGGCGCTGCTGGCCGAAGCCGACCGCGCCGATCTTGCGTGCCTCGCCGAGCACAATCGTACCGGCGGGGATGAGCACATGCTGGCGATCGTGCGAATAAACGGGGTTCGACACGAGCACCTTCACCGGGCCAGGGGCGTCTCCGTCGAGTCGGTTCATAAGAACGGTGTCCAGTGTCGTTCCCTCGTAGATCACATACGGCTGTCCCGTAGCCGAGTCGATGTTGATCTCCGGCCTGCGCTGTGCAAGGGACTGCGCACCCGGCGTGGATGAAGTGGCTGGCGGATCGCTGGCCGCGTGCGGCGCGATAAGGCTGCTGACGGCCTGATCCGGGTCTGTTTGATTGGAAATTGCATTTTGCTGCGGGCCGGTTACGCCTGCGCTGTTTGCCAAGGCAGCAGACGAAGATTGCTGAGGCGAAGGTTCCGGCGCTCTTGTGTAGACCAAATTAGATGCGAATCGCGAGTCGTAAGTTAGTTCGCGGTCTCGCGCCGAGAGCTGTTCCGTCTCCTGCTGTGCCGGAGAAAGTTGCTGTTGCGCATAAGCCCCCTGTGATTGGGCGCAGGGCTGAGCCGGCACGCACGGAATCGGTTGTCCCGTCGGGCCGTAGGCGGCAGCCTCGGCCTGCTGCGCCGGCGCGAGCGCGGGACCGGTCGTGGATGATGTGTTTGGTTCCTGTTGGGCGGCCTTTTGCTCGGCTGCGGCGACTTGGCTCTTCAGATCCTGCACGTTGTTGTCCGTCGTGTCCTGAAGCGTCGGCTGCGGGGCTTGATGCCCGTTCGCGCTCTTCTGGCCGGAGCTCTTTTTGCCGCTCCCGCTGAAAACTGCAGCAATGATCACGAGTATCGCCGCGCCCAGGTAGAGCATGGGCTTGAGGTTCTTCTGAAGAACCCCCTTCGGCTCCCGCTCTGCGCGATGCAGCCCCGGCTCGCTCGACGCGTTCGGAGAGGTCGTAATCGGCTCTGGCATATTTGCCCCCGCTTCATCCCTTGCGAGTGAAGTCCATCCGCTTCTTGCCCAGCTCGACATACCCGGACTGCATCACTTCGGGGATGATGTAGGTGCCGTTTTCGAGCTGATAGGTGACGAGATTCGGCTTGCCGTCGCGCATGTCGTAGATTGAGAACTTTTCCGGCGCGTCGGTCTTGATGTAGGTAAATTTATCGTCGTGATAGATGGCTTCGATGTCGAAAGGCGCTTCGTTGGCATGGAAGCTGTAGTCAAACTTGAGTGATAGTGGGTATGCGCTCTTGTACTCGTCGACGGCCTGCGTAATGTGAGCTTCGACGGCGGCGAGTTGCTCCTTCGACTGGTCCAGTTGGGCGGCGGGCACGAATTGCGGCGGTCCATCGGAGGCGACAATCGAAGAGCGATCGGCGGGCGTGACAATCACCTTCAGGTCTGGCGGATCGTTTGGCTCCGATGACACATCCGTGAGTGTGAACGAGTAGATGTTGCCCTTGTCAGTGATGAGATTGAGATTCGACCTGATTCCCGCTTTAGCAGGATGTACGAAGCAGAAATTGCCAACCACGTCCACGATCCAGAAATCCTTGTCGCCGGTCGCGGCTTCCATGATCTTTTCGGTCGCCGGAAGCTCGATCAGCGTCGTGTATTTCAGCTTTGCGTGGATCGGGATGATGTCCTCGGAGTGATACTGCACGGTGCGGGCCGACGCATCCTGTGCCGTGGCTGCAAGGGGAGGAAGAGCCAGGGCGAGCCCGGCGATGAAGATCCATGTGGGTTTCATGCGGCAACTCCTGTGCGGTGTAAGGTGGTGGCGTTGGCGGCGCGGAGCCGGCCTTCGGATTCTTCGGCGAGACGGCGCAACCCGTCGGCGAATCCGAATTGCTCGAAGAACTTCCACTTCTTCAGGTTGTCGTTGGCGTTGTTGGTCGCCATCCAGTAGGTAATGGGATCGACGATGAGGCGGACTTTCTTGGAACCATGCGCCTGGCGAATCACCATTTGCCCCGGCGGAACCAGGCCGGCGATCAGTTCCACTTCCGTATCGTTCAGATGAAACACCTCGGCATACACCGCGCGGTCCATCTCCGGGTTTGCCAGGAAGATTTTGGTGGGGCAGCACTCGGCGACGACTGGCAGCAGTCCCGATTCCTGCAATTCCTTTAGCGACTGCGTGGCGAGAATCATGGCGGCTTTATGTTTACGCCAGGTCTTTCTCCGCCTGCACGATGTAGCTGCGGATGGTCTCGTTCCTGAAGAAGAGCCACGCTTCGTCCATCAGGAACATCTTGAAGGTTCCGAGTTTCGCCGGATTGGCGATCTCGTTCGACGCGCGGTGGAGCACATAGAACAGCAATGGCTCCAGAAGTTCGGGCGCATCGCCCCATCCCTGAAAGTTGAAGGTCTGGAAGTCCCTGAACGAGAGCGTGTCTTCGGCATTGTCGAAGAGGAATCCATACTGTCCCGCACGGGTCCAGCGATGCAGCCGGTCCTTCAGCTCGCCGATGATGCTGGCGAGGTTAGACACAGTGCGCTGGCCCGCTTCCAGCGTGTACATGCGCTCTATGGCGCTCCACAGTTTCTGCTCTTCTTTGAAATCCATTCGGTAGCGTTGATCCCGACCCTCGATCAGGACGCGGAAGAAGCTGAACAGGAATTGCAGGTTTTCGGGCGTCGGGGCGAGCGCAAACGGATTGATCGTGAAATCACGCGATTCACGCCCCACGTTGAGATAGGTTCCGCCGAAGATGGCCGTGACGGACTGGTAGCTGCCGCCGATGTCGAAAATGTACGCCTGCGGCTGGTATTTCTGGGCATTCTGGACCAAAAAGACACTGAAGAAAGTCTTGCCTGATCCGGTTTGTCCAAGAATGAGCGTGTGCCCGATTTCTCCGCAATGCAGGTTGAGAAAATACGGTGTATCGTTGTCCGTCTCAAGAACCGCGAGATATTCCGACCTTAGGTATGCATTGGTCTTTTCTCCCGGCAGGATGGTGAACAGGAAACTCAGGTCGGCGTAATTGGTGTTCAGCAGGTACAGCCTGCGCAGATTGAACGCATAGCCTCCGGGAACGATGGCGAAGTAGGCGTTGAGCTGGTTGTAGGTCTCGACAAAGAGGCTGCCGTCTGCATTAGTGAAGACGCCCGCGAATTCGCCTACGAGCTGTTCGAGAGCGCGCGGGTCTCTGCCGTAGAGCACGATAGTGAGCGAGAACTCGCCCAATTGCTGCCCGTCGCCCAGGGCACGCAGACAGTCGCCGAGGTCTTCGATGTCGGCCTGCTTCGATTCGTCCACCAGCACATCACGCGGGTTCGTCTTTGCCGGATCGCTGCCGAGCTGCGATACGAATCCGGTCTTTGAGATATTGAAGTGCCGGCGGCGCTTGTTCACTTCCTTGCGTGCCGCCGCGGCGGCAAGTGGCGTCCACTCGGACACAGCGCAGAAATTCGCCGGGATCTTCAGGAGCGCGTCCAGAGCCAGGGGCCGGGTTTCGCTCATGGCCTCTTTCATCGTCAGAATGCGGACGATGTGATCTCCGACGCGCAGATGATCGCGTTCGGATTCAATGTCCGAATTGAACGATCTGACGGTCGAGGATTTTCGAGGGATTCGGCTTGCCGTCAATCCGCCAGTTGTCGTAATTGAGCAGGCGGCGGAAGAAGCGGAACTGACCCTGGTGGTCGAGAACTTCGATGCGCGTGAGATCGGCGAGCTGGTGCACGAACGTTTGCACGCGCTGTTCCAGTTGTGCGAGATCACGCTCGATCTGCGACCGTAGCAGCGTCTTCATTCCGTTGTTAATGAACTGCGCCTTCAGCTCATTCATGGCACCGGCCGGGTCACGGAAGAGGCGCCCGAGCGCAGCCCGGACGCCTGTCTTCGAGCGCGCGCCCTCAAGCAGGACACAGTAATAGATTTCAATCTGAAACAGCCGGTCGGCTTTAGTTTCAAAGAGCTGTTGGCGGTAGTCCTGTGACTCCTGGACAATCGGATTTTCGTAGCGGGCGAAGGGAATCTCCGGGCGGTTCGATTTGAAGAGGTACTGGTAGACGTGGAAGCCGGGGCCGAAAGACTTGAGCGCGGCCTCAAGTCGTTTTACGGCGTACTCCTGTTCGCCGTGGTCAAGGCTCTCGTAGTCCACACCGACGACGCGCAGCACCATGCCCAGGTCGCCGCTTTTCGTGAGAAACGTCGTTTCGTTCCAGAAGCCGTAGAGGTTGATGTGATCCGAGAGCGAGGCGGCGTCTTTCCACGACTTGTTGACCTTATCGAGGCGCAGCATCACAGCACCTCCACGCGCGGAATGCCCTGTTTTGCCGCGTCGTACCGGGTCTTGTAACGCTCCGATTTCGCAAGGATGCGGAGAAACGCGGGATCGGTGTTGGTCACCCAATGGCCGAAAGCGAATCCACCGAGAAAGACGGCTACTCCGGCGAGCAGGCTGTTGAAAAGATTGAACGCGCCGACTGCGCCGACGCAGACGAAATAGAACAGCGTGCGCTCGACGCCCAGGTACGTGAGGGGCTTGTGCAGGCTCTTGTAGACCCGGTTCCTTCTGCGGGTTGTCGTGTGTGTCTGCATCTCTGCCCCTCACACTCGAACATTCGTACGTTGACGGTCGCGGCTCTCGATCGGTCCACGTTCAGATGCCCCAGAGCCAGTTGAGGACGTTGGCGGCCATTACGGCGATGCCGGTTCCGGCTGCCACTCCGGCGAGCGTCTTCTTCGCGCCCGGCTCGCCGTGGGCGAACTGGTAGCCGCCGATCACAATGGCGATGAGGCTGGCAACTTTTGCAATCGTTCCAGTGAAGAGGTTCTGCATCGCCGTGAATCCTGTGTCGAAGGGAGTTCCACTCTGCGCGAGCATCAGAGCGGGAAAGAGAACAAGCGCGGCAAAGAGGGTGATGGGTTGGCGGATTTGGCATAGCCATCGCCATGAGGCATGGCGACGCCGCGGAATGGGCGGGAAACTGTCGTTCATTGGGCACCTCGGGCGGCTCGTTTAAAAGGGCCGCGATATGCCGTTGAGCGTAGGTCGGAGCCGTTGCCGAGTCCAATAGTTCTTAATGATCGGGTAATAGCTGAAAACTATCGGGGGCCCATCGTGACGTAGCTTCCTCACAGAATCGAAACAGGTTATGGCATGCTTGTCGACCATGATGACGTGAGGCTCAGGCCGCTGCTTGAGGAGCGCCAGGGATGCCCGAGTTCCTCAGTTCCGCAAAAAGAGATAACTGGATCGGCCCATCGCGAGGAGGCTTTCGAGAATGCGGCGGCGGGAACTCGCTTCGCACACCTGCTTGGGCCAGGCTAAGAAGCTGCTGTTGGCGCGGTACCGCACTAAGGCGCCGCTTCACCAGGCGCACGAATGCGCGGATTGTCTTTGGGTGGTATTCCCGGTTGTAGATGAATGCGGTGTCCAGGGTCCAATCGAGCCCCGTGATTGGTCTGGTGGTCAATTCCGGATCACGAACTGCCCCTTCCCGCACCAATGCGATTCCGTACTTCTTTTTTACGAGCATCTGCATGTCATGGGGATGCGATGCGCGTACATACCCTTTGATCTTGATGCCCGCGTCTTCCAGAAGCTCCATGAGCCGAGCATGTGCGGCGGGATGCTGTTGAGGATGGTGGACGATGAGATGTCTGTTTTCAATGTCAGCAACAGCCACCCTCGATTTCAAGGCCGAAGGATCGTCAGCACGAAGACAGACAACCATGCGGTCCTGACGGATCCCTTCAACGCAGAGGCGTTTGTCGTCGACCGGCAAAGTAACGATTGCTGCGTCGAGTTCGCCCGCCGCGACTTCCCTGATCAGATGCGCGGCGTCTTCCTGCATGGGCAGGATGGTGCAATCCGGGATCAGCTCTTTGTGAATATCGCAAGCGGCGTCGAACAGATTCGAATCGACCATGGAACCGCAGCCGAATCTCAAGGTGGAGGCCTCGTTGTCTTGAATGCCGCGGAGAGCACCGATACCGTCGTCGATGGTATCGAAGATCTCCTGAACAATGAGAGGCAAGGCCATGCCGGCGCGCGTCAAGTCCACGCGCCGGCATTCCGTGATTGTCACGAGTTGGACGTCGATGGCTCTCTGAAACTTCTTCACGTCGTTGCTGACGTTTGGCTGGACCGTGTGTAGCTTATCGGCCGCAAGATGAAAGCTGCGCAACTCTACTACCGCTTTCGCACGCTTAAGCTGACGAAGTTCGATTAGATCGTTCATGCCGCACTCCCGGCGGGGGAATGAACTTTCAGCCCGGCAGTCAAGGCAGGAACGGCCGGTCGATATGGGGCTGGCAAGTCGGGCGAAGGGACGAGCAGACAGCGATGTGCAATTTCTAAGAAACGAGTTTATCAATAATTCGACCCATTTATCCACAGTTGTCGGCTTCGACTGGCCAATTAATTTATCCAAATTTAACAATCTAACTTGCGCGCTTCAGGACCGGAAGCAAAAGCTCGCGTGCCTGGAGACCCTTTCCGGGCTTTGAGGCTGAACACAAATAATCGTATACGTGAATAAGATGAACGATGCAGAACGCCCGATCGTATGCCCGAGCAGAAGAGGTCTAGAGTCGTCGCGGTCCGCCAAGCACTTTGCATCATGTCACCACTGCCATTTCGTCGTGCGCTTCCCTGGCCATGCGATGTAGCATTGTGTGCACAGCTTCACAAACTCTAGCTACCGCCAGGCGGCGATAGTCCCAGCGTGCGTCTTCAGCCGGGGGGATGACCGCCATGGTGGCGTTGGCTTCAAAGAGCAGCACATCGCCATTTTCATTCAGGCCAAAGTCGATTCCACCGTAGTCCAGGCCGAGGGCTTTCTGAATGGCATGGAGTGCGTTGACCGCGCGCGCTCCAATCACACCTTCCATACTCTCCAGAAACTCCCGGTCCTCGGCGCGATGCTCGGCTGACTCAGCCATCTCGGCGCTGAAGTAGTGGATCTTCCATTGGTGCGAAATCGCGGCATGAAGGGGATACAGCTTCCCATCGATCATCATGACCCGATACTTGCGCGACTTTCCGTCGCCGCCACGCGCATCGAGATACTGAATCACGGTCAATTCACTCCCCGGGAGAGTGTCGATTGCTTCGGGCAGTTCATCCATGCTCTCGATGCGCAGGAAATGTTTCCCCTGATGAAAGCCAGGCGAGCGCAGCAACAGAGGAAACGCAAACCCGTGCTGGAGCAGCGTCTTCCGTGCATCCGGCGCGACCAGCGATTCCCTGGTCATCGTGACAGTTTTGGCCGTAATCACTTCAGGCAGCGCGGAAAGACGGCGCGCAATCTGGCAGCGGCCTGTGGCCAGCACGGCTGCAGGCTGGTTCATGATGGGAGCCGGCGTGTGGCGAGTGAGGGACTTGGCGCCGAGGAGCGCTGCGGCCGCAGCGTCGGCATCGCCAATCGAGTTGACCACCATCTGATGCGGAGGCAGCGGCATGCCGGGCTCGTAAAACTCCGCGGCCACAAGATACCGCTTATAGATGCTATCGCTCAAGAAGTTCCCAAAGCGCGTATTACCCGGCCCGATTGCGGTCAACTCCAGCACGGTGATGGGGGGCTTGGTGCCGCGGTAGGTTAAAGGCACAATACAGCGACCACGAAAGGCGCTTCGGCGATGCGCATCCGCATCTTCTGTCCTATGCAGGTCTCTCAGAACGGAGGACATGCCGAGATGTGCCTGCCAATAATCCGGATCGGTCTTGAGCGCGATTTGAAAATGTTGGCAAGCCTTCTCAAGCTCGCCCCTCTTGCGCAGGCTGTTCGCATAACCGACCTCGCACATCGGATCGCCTGGACTGCTGGCGACTGCCTGCGAAAAGGCTTCGTGCGCTTCGGTATTTTTCCCTGCAGCGCTCAGAAGCGTCCCTATGTTGTTCCATGCGCCGCGATGGACGGGGTCAAATCGCACGAGCGTTTGGTAACTTGCCAAGGCGTCCGGTTTGCGATCCATCAGTTCCAGCAGGTTTCCGCGCAGAAACAAGAGCTGCACCGATTCGGGCTCCGTCAACAGCTGCTGCTCCACGACCCTGAGACCTTCGCAGAGATCGCGCCAGGTGGGAGTTTTCTGCGTCTTTGCCGTGAACTTATTGCGCACGGCGATAGACTCAAGGGCATTTCCGAAAGAAAGAACGCCTTCGACCAAGGCGTCGATTTCGGCGCGGCTGGTGCGATGGTTCACGATAGCCGCACGAATTGCAAGCTGCCCGTCGATCCTGGTCGTCGATGGAGTCACGATGCCTGACTCCTGCAATGCAATGACAATTTTCTCGTTCACCTGGTCTGGCTCCGCACAGCGATAGCGGAAGCAGACGATGTTCAATTTAACTGGCGCCAACAGTTCCAGACGCGGTGTTTCACCGATCCGGCTTTCAAGATATCGGGCCAGTTGGCAGCTATGAGAGATCGTTTCTCCCAGCGCATCGGTTCCGTAGACCTTGAGTGTGAACCAAACCTTCAGCGCGCGAAAGCCGCGCGACAGATCCGGTCCGAAATCGCAGGGCCAGGGCGAGCCGGCGCCGAGTCCACGCTGGGCGCGGTGAAGATAATCCGTGGCGAGCGCGAAGGCGCGTTGGTGCGCGGCGCCGTCGCGCACCAGAATCACGCCGGCATCGTAAGGAACCTGTCCCCATTTGTGAAAGTCGAAGGCCAGCGAATCGGCGCGCTCCATCCCATCGAGCCGTGGCGCAAGCTCAGGCGCCAGTTTGGCGAGTGCGCCGTAGGCTCCGTCCACATGAAACCATAGCTTCTCGCGCTGGCAGAGATCGGCCAGTCCAGCCAGGTCGTCTACGGCGCCGGTATTGACGCTTCCCGCTGTCCCAATGACAAAAAACGGCGTAAGGCCCGCTTTCCGGTCGTTGTCGATCGCTTCCTCGAGAGCGCTCAGGTCCATGCGATGGCGATGGTCTTCAGGGATCAGCCGCAAAGCGTCGGAACCTAGTCCGGCGATTTCAATCCCTTTGCGGATGCAGCCATGCGCGGCCGTCGACGCATAGGCGGTAAGCTGTTTGGCGCCTGCTGCGGTTCTGCGGCCATGCGTCGGGTTGCCGAGAGCCGCTTCGCGCGCCACAACCACAGCAATCAGGTTCGCCATGGAAGTTCCGGTGACGAATAGCCCCGACGCCCCCCGCGGGAAACCGACAATCTCGCTGGCCCACCGAACCACTTCGCGCTCGACTTCGATGGGAATATGATCGCGCCCGCCCAGATTCGCGTTCAATCCGGCGGCGAGCATTTCGGCCAGCATGCCAACGGCGGTTGGAGGCGGTCAGGTCGCGGAGAGCGCAGTATCCGAAGCGGAAACGCTGGTGGGAACGTATTCCGCGACTGTCGGAGGTACCCAGTACGCCGGTAGTGTGGAGGAAGAAGACGGCGCTTATGTGGCCTCGGTGCCCAACCTCAGTGGGGCCAGTGCCAGCGGAGCCACTATGCTAGAGGCCGAAAACAACCTGACCATCCGCCTCGACGAACTGGTGTAGCGCGCCCCAGCCGCCGAATGCGAATCCGCCCACGCCGCCAAGACTTCGGGGCCGCCGGCCGTAAGCAGCAGGATGCACAACCCCAGAAAGAGCGAATCGTGGGAGGTGGGATCACTCCGATCACTTGCTTCCGGTATACATTGTATACATTTGGGAATTCAGCGACGGTAAATGGGCCTGGATGGGCGGCCAGTACATCCCAACTGCTGCAGTTCATCAAGAACCACAGCCTTCTGCTTGCCCCTTCGCGCCGGATCGAGGCGACGAGCGATCCGGACGACAACATCTTTGTCGAGTGCGCTGATGCGGCTCGTGCCGACTTCCTGATCACCGGCAACCGGAAGCACTTTCCGGCATTCTGGAAAAGTACGAAGATGGTTACGCCGCGCGAGTTCGTGAGTCTGGTTGCCCCGCATCTGATTCACTGATCCAGGTCCCCGCTGATTACCCAGGCGTCTCAAAACCAAAGCATCCCGACTCGCGAGGTGAATCCATGCGGAATGTCGCGCGGCTGAAAAATCGGAATCTTGCAGCCTACCGGGAAGAAAAACACGAGAAGGCCCTGTTCTGGGAGAAGCTGGAACTCGAGTATCTGCAACAAAATGACGATTGAACTCACACGAGAGGGTCGACGTCCTGGCCTTTTTTCATATGAGATAACACTTGCTCCTTCAACAAGTTCGCGCATAGACATTTATCCCACTACGCGGCCTAATAGCTAAAAAGTATCAGCCCAT
>CAVUXX010000016.1:0-80478 GCA_963745555.1 uncultured Acidobacteriaceae bacterium
TGAAGGCCGTCAAGGCATGGGTCCCGCTCGACGGCACCTACGACCTCGGCTCCGGCCCCCGCGTGTTCCCGCAGGAGCAGGAAGCCAACTACCCGCTCTCCAATTGCATCAGTTGCTGCTGCTGCATGGAAGTTTGCCCGCAGTTCAATGACTCAACGGGCTTCGTCGGCGCTGCCACCATTGCGCAGGTCAAACTCTTCAACAACCATCCCACTGGCAAGGTTCTCAAAGAAGAGCGCCTGCGCGCCCTCGCCGGCGATGGCGGCATTCAGGAGTGCGGCTTCGCGCAAAACTGTGTTGAAGTCTGCCCCAAGCAGATCCCGCTCACTAACGCCATCTCCGACGTGAGCCGCGACGTGCTGATCCAAGAGGCAAAAGACCTTTTGCGCGGATAATCATCGCTGCAACACAGAGGGCGCGGCTCCCGCCGCGCCCAAGACTCATTTCCGTCCAAGTCGATCCCACACATAGCAGGCCACGAACGCCAGAACGACCCCAGCCGGGTACCCAATCCTTGCGACTTCCGTCGCTAGGGTGGGACGAACCTCAACCAATCATGCTCTACATCCCCGGATAGAACCCGGCAATCCACCCCTGCAGCAGCGCCGGGAAGCACCCCAGCACCACCACCGCTGCCGCAATCGACGACCAGCACCGCCAGCGTCACCGGATGCACCCTGATCGGGCGTCTCGTCCACCGCCGGCATCACGTAAGCCCGCTTCAGCACCTGCAGATAGTAGTAGAGCGAGACCGCGCTCATGGCGATCGCGAGGCCCACCAGCGCCAACGGAACCCGGCCCCGCGTGATACGCCCAGCACCGCCGCAAACAGGTTGAACTTGGCCCAGAAGCCGACCAGCGGCGGAATCCCCGCCAGCGACAGGAACAAAACCAGCAGCACGGCGGCCAGCATCGGATTGCGCTTATGCAGCCCAAGGAAGGAATCCAGCCGGTCGCTGCCCGTCGCTCGCTCGACGACCGCCACCACGCCGAATGCGCCAACCGTCGTCAGTCCGTACGTAAGGACGTAGAAGAGAACGCCTGCTGCCGCAGCTGCGCGGCAGAATGAGCGAGTAACTGGATGACGCCAGCCCCAGCAGAATGTAGCCCGCATGAGCAATCGCCGAGTAAGCCAGCAACCGCCGCACGCTCGACTGCGCCAGCGCGGCCAGATTGCCCACCACCATCGACGCCGCCGCCAGCACCAGCAGGATCGTCGCCAGTTGCGGCCACGTCCGATAGTAAACCGCGCAGGCATCTGCTCCAGCGTGTACCGTCGGCGGCGAGAGTGCCGCCCGGCCGCAGCCACCAGTTCCTCGCCAGATCGAATCAGCAGCGCAAAGCTCGCCACCTTGGAAACCGAAGCGATAAACGCCGCCGCCGGCGCAGGCGCGCCCTCATACGTATCCGGCGCCCAAAGATGAAACGGCACCGCCGCCACCTTGAATCCCAGCCCCGCCACCACCAGAATCCACGCCACATAAAGCAGCGGGCTCGGCCGGACGCGTTCAATCCGTATATTGCCAGCATGAGCGTGCAGGTTCGTCGATCCCGCAAGCCCGTAAAGATAGCTGAACCCGAACAGCAGAAACGCCGCCGACATGCCGCCAAACAGGTAATACTTCATCGCCGCTTCCGCGCTTTTGCCCGACGTCTTCGCAAACGCCGTCAGAATGTAGAGCCCCAGGCTCAGCAGTTCCAGCCCGATGAAGATCACCAGCAGGTCCTGCGCCGCGGCAATCAGCAATCCGCCCGCCGCCGCCATCAGCACCACGGCCACAAACTCGCCCACATGCTTCGTGAATACCGAATCGAACAGCAGCAGCAGCGTCAGCGCCGTCAGCACCAGGATTCCAGTCTGCGCCACGCCGATCAATCCGCCCGTTGCCAGCAGCAGCTGACGCCGCTGCCCGCGCCGAACTGAGCCAGGAACCGCCCTGCGCCTGCATCGGCACAGTCACCAGCGCCGCGCCGCATCCCACCACGCCCAGCACCGCCGCCACGGCCAGCGCGCACATTCAGCGCAGCCTTGCGCAGCAGACCCAGATCGACGACCAGCACCAGCAGCGCCGCAACTTCCAGCGCCGTCTCCGGCAGCGTCACGCGGAAGAGGTCTGCGTAGTTCATTGTCCCCCTCCCGCAAGCAGCGCCTTCACCGCCGGTTCAATCGCATCCGAGCAGAATCTCTCGGATAGAGGCCCACAAACAGGCTCACTCCCGCCAGCAGCACCACGCCCGTAATCTCCGGCCATGTAATCGCCGCAAACGGATGCGCATGCTCTTGCTCCAGACCATGCACGTGCTCGGCAGCGCATCGCTGAAGAAAGCCTTCTGCAGCGCGCGCCACGTATACGCCACGCCAACCACGATCCCGACGCCGGCCGCCACCGTCCACCACGGCTTCGCCATCCACGCGCCGACCAGCACCTGCAACTCGGCGACAAATCCCGAGAATCCCGGCAACCCCATCGACGCCATGCCGGCAATCACAAAGGCCCACGCCGCAAACGGCAGCCGCTTCGCCAGGTGCATCGTCTCCAGTTCCGCCAGTTGCCGCGTATGCGTGCGCTCATACACAATGCGCCCCACAATCGCGAACAGCAGCCCGGCAATCACGCCGTGCGAAAACATCTGCAGCACCGCGCCGGTCATGCCGATCTGGTTCAGCGTCATCAGCCCCAGCAGCACAAAGCCCATGTGGCTCACGCTCGAGTAGCCGATGACAAATTTGAAGTCCGTCTGCACCAGCGCCACCAGCGCGCCATAGACGATCCCGATCACCGCCAGCATCGCAAACACATCGCGCCACGAGCCAATGCCGATAATCGAAAATCCCCACGGATCAAGGCCATGCGGAAACAGCCCGATGGCCACGCGCAGGCAGCCATACGCGCCCAGCTTCATCACCACGCCGGCCAGCAGCATCGACGCAGCCGTCGGCGCGGCCACGTGGCCTGTCGGCGCCCAGGTGTGAAACGGCCACATGCCGGCCAGAATCGCAAACCCGACAAACACCAGCGGGAAGCACCACATCTGGAAGCTGCACCGGCAGATCCGCGTGCGCCAGCGCAATCAGTCCCGTCGAGTGGCTGCCCGCCGTCGCGTACGCCGCCAGCAGCCCGATCAGCACCATCGCCGAGCCCACAAACGAGTAGAGCGCCAGCTTCATCGCCGCGTACTCGCGCCGCGTCGAGCCCCAGATCGCGATCAGGAAGTACTTCGGCACAATGGCGATCTCATAAAACACAAACAGCAGAAACAAATCGAAGCTGAGAAACACGCCGTAGACGCCGCCGATCAGCGCCAGATAAAACGCGAAGAATTCATTGGTCCGCAGCTTCGATATTCCAACTGAACAGCACGCCGGCGACCGCCGCGAGCCCCGTCAGCAGCACCAGCACGCGGCTGATGCCATCGGCTGCCAGCAGGTAGTGAATCCCCATCGACGGCACCCACGGCACATCGACAATGACGGTCACGGCCCAGTGATTCGCATCGCCTGCCACGAAGCCCAGCAACCGCCAGCACCAGCCCGGCCACCGCCACAGCCAGCGCCAGCCAGCGCGCGAGCGCGGCATTGCCCTTGGGCAGCAGCGCCTGCACCAGCGCACCGGCAAACGAGAGATAGATCGTCCACGCCAACATCTAAAATCTCCAGTGCGCCAGCAGGTTCACGCACCGTCGGGTTCACGCTGTCCACGATCAGTTGCGGCAAGAGGCCAATCAGCAGCATCAGCCCAATCACCGGAGCCATCGCCAGTCGCTCGCCGCCATGCAAATCGGGAAAGCCTGGCCCACTGCTCCGGCACCGGCCCTGTAAACACCTTCTGAATCACCGTCAGAATCACCGCCGCCGTCACCAGCAAACCAAGAATCGAAACCGTCGCCGCCACCCAGGCCAGCGGAAACACGCCGCGGAAGATCAGGAACTCGCCCACAAATCCATTCAGCCCCGGCAGTCCCAGCGACGAGAACAGCGCAATCCCCATCAGCCCCGCCAGCACCGGCGCCGGCTTGCGCAGTCCGCCAAAGTCGTCGATGCCGCGATGCCCGCCGCTCCGCTCCTGGATCATCGCCACAAACCAGAACAGCGCCGCCGCCGTGATGCCGTGGTTGAACATCTGCAGGATCACGCCGTTCAGCGCCGCAGCCTGGCTGGCCTGCACGGCCGCGCCCAGCCGCCGGAACCGCCAGCGCAAAAATCCCCAGCAGGCAGTAGCCCAGGTGATTGACTGACGAGTAGGCAAACACGCGCTTCAAATCTTTCTGCGCCGCCGCGGCCCATGCGCCCATCACCACCGTGACCACCGCCAGCACCAGCAGCGGCGTGCGCATCTGCGCGATCTGGTGACCGAAGATCGGCAGCGCGATCCGCAGCAAGCCGTACACGCCCATCTTCGACATGGCGCCGGTCAGCAGCATCGTTACCGGCGAAGGCGCCTCAGCATACGCCGCGGGCAGCCAGGTGTGAAACGGAATCATCGGCACCTTCACAGCAAACCCCGCCAGCACGCCGATCGCCAGCCACATCATCACCGGTGCGCCCAGTATCGTGGGGCCAAGGTGCACCGTAATCGCGGGCTCCAGTGCCGCCGACCGAGGCCATCGCCGTCAAATGCTCGAAGTCCATGCTGCCGGTCGAGAGAAACACCGCCAGAAACGCGATCAGCAGCGCCACGCTGCCCGCCATCGTGTAGACAAAAAACTGCGTCGCCGCCGGCCCACGCTTCGCGCCGCCCCACAGCTTGATCAGGAAGAACGCCGGAATCAGGCTCAGCTCCCAGAACAAAAACCAGTGAAAGAAATTAAGCGCTGTGAACGACCCGAACAGTCCCGACTCCAGCACCAGCACCAGCGCAAAAAAAAGCCCGGGCTGATGATGCAGCCCGGTGCGCCGCATCCACTGACATCAGCGTGACAATGGCCGAGAGCACCAGCATCAGCGCGCCCAGTCCGTCCACTCCCAGGTGATATTCAATGCCCAGCGATGGCGCCCATGCCGCGCGTTCCACCAGGCCGATGCTTCCATCGGCGGGCAACTTCGTCCATATCACCAAAGCCAGCGCCAGCCCGGCCAGCGTGGTCACCAAGGCCACGCTGCGCGCATGGCTGGCCCGAGAAGAGCGCAATCAGCCGCCCCGACCAGGGGCAGCACAGTCAACACCGTCAATATAGGAATTTCGTTCATCCCCTGCTGCTCCAGATCAGAATTGCGGCCAGCACCACAACTGCCAGCGCCAGCAGCCGCAGGTACGTCTGTACCCGCCCGGTCTGCACCCGCGCCAGCAGACCACCGCCTGAAGCCAGTTCCTCGCAGCTCTTGTCAAAGCCACCGTCCACCCAATACACGTCGAACAGGCGGTTCAACTGCGCCCATACGCGGAAGGCCCACGCCACTCCGGCCACCAATCCGCCCCATACGCGGCGGTCGAGCCAGTCGGCCACCCTGGCCCACCACCAGTAGAAACGCGATCACCGTCGCGCCGTATAACTCATCGACATAGAACTTGTCGCGCAGCACGGCCCACACCGGCGGCAGCGCCTTTTCGAGGGCGTCCGGCTCTTCGGGCGCGGGTGATTTGTTCCCATAGAGCCACCAGCCCAACCCCAGGCCGGCAAACACCACCAGCGACGACGTCGCCATCAACGCAATCAATCCCGGTTCGCCAAATGCTGCCAGGTTGAAACTCACCGACTCGTTGCCCAGGAACCCTTTGAACCACGCCCACACCGGTGTTCCAATCGCGCCCAGCGCCACAGCAAAAAACGCCAGAATCGCGAGAGGCCTTGTCATGATGCGTGGGCTCTCATGCGGATGCCCGTGTCCTCGCCACGTCCCGAAGAAGACGTAGCTGACCTGCCGTGTCATGTAGAACGCGGTCAGCAGTGCACCGAAGACAAGGAGATAAAACGGACCCGCGCCGATCCTTGATGTGCTTGCAAGCTTCGCCGCCTCCAGAATTCCGTCCTTGCTCCAGAAGCCCGAGAAGAGCAGCGGAAACCCGCACAGCGCCAGCATGCCGATGGCATACGTCAGAAACGTGACCGGCATAAACTTCCGCAGTCCGCCCATGCGCCGCACGTCCTGCTCTTCGTGCGTGCCGTGGATCACCGAGCCCGCGCCCATGAAGAGCAGTGACTTGAAGAAGGCATGCGTGATCAAGTGGAACATGCCCACCGCAACGCCCCCCATCCCTAAGCCGGCCATCATGTAGCCAAGCTGCGAAACGGTTGAATAGGCAAGAATGCGTTTGATGTCGTTCTGCGCTACCGCAATCAGCGCCGCAAACACGGCCGTGATGGCGCCCACCCACGTCACCACCGTGAGGGCCGTCGTGGTGCCGCCGGGCAAGATTCCCGCCTGCATCAGCGGATACACTCGCGCAACCAGGTACACGCCCGCCGCCACCATGGTCGCCGCGTGAATCAGGGCTGACACCGGCGTGGGGCCTTCCATCGCATCCGGCAGCCACACATGCAGCGGAAGCTGGCCGCTCTTGCCGGCCGCCCCGGCAAAAATCAGCAACCCGATAGCGCCGGCTGCCGACAATCCCCACAACGCCGGCGTCGCCAACAACCCGCCCAGCGCCAGTGGCTCCATCGACCCCGTGCCGCCGTCGTAGAAAAGCAGCGTACCCGTTTGCGCAAACAGCCAGACCATGCCAAGCAGGAAAAACACGTCGCCGACGCGCGTGGTCAGGAATGCCTTCTTCGCCGCCGCTGCCGCCGAGGGCTTCTGATACCAGAACCCGATCAGCAGATACGACGTGAGGCCCACAATCTCCCAGCTCATGAAGAGCAGCAGCAGGCTGTTTGAAATGACCACGCCCAGCATCGCTCCCGCAAACAGCGCCAGAAAGCAGAAGAAGCGCGTGAAATTTTCGTCGTGCTCCATGTAGCCGACGGAATAGATGAAGATCAGCAGCCCCACAAAGCTGACCATCACCAGCATCACCGCTGCCAGGGGATCGAGCAACCAGCCGAGAGCCACAGGCGCCGTGCCCACTTGGATCCAGGTAAAGTTCACCGTCTCGCGCACAGGCACGCCATGCGTCCATCCGGCCACCACATGAACAAACGCAATCAGTGACAAGATGAGCGAGAAACTCAGCGAACCGATGGCGAGTCCTGCCGAAAGCTTGCGCCGCGGCTGCTTGAGCAGCGCAATCACGCCTGAAGCGACAATCGGTGCCGCGGGAATCAGCCACAGAAACTGCGTTATCGTCGAAATTGGCCCGTTCGCATATTGGGGATTGAAAGCGGCCGTCACACCTTCCTGAATCAGCACTCGCTCACCCCTTCATCCTGTTCATCTGGTCAAGGTCCGTCGTCTTCGCGTAGCGATGAATCTGAATCACGAGGCCCAGGCCCACCGCCGCCTCGGCCGCCGCTACGGCAATTGAAAAAATCGCAAACATCATTCCCGTCAGCGCCTCGGGATGCGGCCCGTAACGCCAAAACGCAATCAGATTCAAATTGGCCGCATTCAGCATCAGCTCGATGCCGATCAAAACCAGGATGGCGTTGCGCCGCGTCAGCGCCCCGGCCAGCCCGATCGCGAACAGCAATGCGGCCACCAGCAAATACCCCACGAGCGGATTCACCGGTCCCCCACTTTCTCGTGCATGGCCACAATGACCGCGCCAATCAGCGCCGCCGTCAGCAGCAGCGCGACAATCTCCAGCGGCAAAACGTAGCGCCCCATCAGCGCATTGCCAATTTGCATCACCGTCACTTGAGGCTCGGCAGTTTCATGGGGAAGCCCCGGCGCACTCACCAGCACTGCCCAACCCATGACCGCAAACACGGCCGCGGCCACCAGCAGGCCGGCCAGCCATGTCCCGCTGAACACGCCGCCAGTTACCGGCGTCTCCGAACTGCGCGTCAGCAAAATTGCAAACACAATCAGAATCGCCACCGCACCGATATACACCAGGATTTGCGCGAATCCCGCAAACTGCGCATCAAGATCGAGAAACAGCAGCGCCAATCCTGCAAAGGCCACGGTCAGCGCCAGCGCGCAGTGCACCACGTTCTTCAGCAGCACCGTCGCGAGCCCCCCGGCAATCGTGAGCGCCGCCAGCACATAGAACACAAAACTCATCGGTCGCGGCTTCCTTCCTCGGCAGAAGACTGGGCGCCCCAGGTCTTGATTTTGAGACCTGGGAAAGCAATGCCGCTCACCCGTTCCTTACTCCGCATAGCGGTAACTCCTCGGCCCAAACCGTTCGCGGCGCATTCCCATGCGGCCCATCACGGCATACACAGCCACCACAATCGCCCAGCACACCACCCAGCGCGGCCAGCCCTCACCCATGAATCGCCAAAGCGCGGCCACCATCAGGTTGATCAGCGTTATCGGCAGCACAAACTTCCACGCAAAATTCATCAGCTGGTCCTGCCGGAGCCGCGGCAGCGTTCCGCGCACCCAGATGAACGCGCAGATCCAAACCTCGACCTTGGCGAAGTACCAGAACCACGATGGCACCCAGTTCAGAAACGAAAACGGCGCCGACCATCCGCCCAGAAACAGCGTTGAGCCCAGCCCCGCGATGGCAAACATCTCCACGTATTCGCCGAGGAAGAACAGCGCAAATTTGAAGCCCGAATACTCAGTAAAATATCCCGCCACCAATTCTGACTCGCCTTCCGGCAAATCGAATGGCGAACGGTTCGTCTCCGCGGTCGATGCGATCACAAAAATTACGAACCCCGCGAATCCCCACGGGGTGAACACAAACCAGTGCGGGAATGCGCCCGTGTAGTGATCTTGCGCTTCGACGATGCTCACCAGCGAGAGCGACCCGGTCATCATCACTACGACCAGGCTCGACAGCAGCAGCGGCACTTCGTAGCTGATCATCTGCGCCACCGCGCGCATCGCGCCCAGCAGCGAATACTTGTTGCGGCTCGACCATCCGGCCATGAACACCGAAAGCTCGGTCGACGCCCCAATGGCGAAGAAGAACAACAGGCTCGCATCAAGGTCTACCAGCATCATGTTGCGCCCCATGGGAATCACCGCAAACATCATGAAGACGACGACAACCAGGACCACTGGCGCCAGAAAGTGCACTACCGCGTCCGCGCGAAATGGAACAATGTCTTCCTTGGTCAGCGACTTGATACCGTCGGCGATGGGCTGAAAGATTCCGAATGGCCCCACGCGATTCGGCCCGTAGCGATTCTGCATTCTCCCCAGCCCCTTGCGCTCCGTCAGCACGGCCAGCGCAAACAGGGTCGGATAGACGGCGATGATCGCCACGACGCACAGCAGCACGCCCGCCGCTCCCTGCCATCCCGCGGGCAAGAATCCAACCAGCCAATCTTTAAGGAGAACGAAAATCTGGTCGATCTTTTCGAGCATTCTTACTGTCCCCCTCCGCCGGTCTTGATCGAGGGCACTAGCTCCTCCGGCTTTGGTGCGGGCTCCGCGGGCTTGGCGACAGCCGCAGCAGCAGCCTTTGCCGCCGCGGCTTCAGCCGCTGCCTTGGCTTTCGCTTCGACCTTGGCCTTTTCCTCGGCCAGCCGCGCATCCACTTCTGCCGCTTCAGTGGGATGAATGCTGTGGTAGTACTCATTCGATTTGGCCAGCTTTTTCCTATCTTCGAGCAGCCCGCCAAAGCGGTCATCGGTCGCCAGCTCGAAATTCGTGTCCATCTTGATAGCCTCAAACGGGCAGACCTCGACGCAGATCTGGCAGCTCATGCAGACCGAGATATCAATATCGAAACGCGCTGGATAAATCTGCGGCTTGCCCACATAATCCGGCTTCTTGTCTTTGCTCTTCTCTATATAAATGCACTTGGGCGGGCACTCTTTTTCGCAAATCTGGCAGGCCACGCAGCGCAGCCCGGCCTCCCAATCGCTCCCGTCATACACCAGGAACGGAAAGACGCGCGCGGCCTCGAACACAGGAGCCCTCTCCTCCGGATACTGCATCGTCGTCAACCGTTCCTTCGAGACAAAGCTCCCGGCAAAATTCTTCGCCGTCTCCGCCAGTCCCTTCAGTATTCCCTCACCCAGCAATGTATGTCCTCCGGACAGTGTTTAGTGAACAGTGGTCAGTTATCAGCGGTCAGTGTCAGCATTTCCCGATCTTGTCCAGCATCGCGTAAATCATCTTGCCCACTTCATGGGATAGTGCCTCCGCTTCATCAATCAGCGCGGCTTCTCCCATCCCGAGTGCGCGCGCAACTTCAAGTTGAGTCTGCAACTCGAAGTTCGACCCTCGGCGATTCCTAGAAACTGGCGAAACTCGCCCGAAGTCAGCCTTCCTTGCCCTTCCGCGATGTTACTTGGAACGGAAATTGCAGCACGTCTGATCTGGCTTGTTAAGCCGTATATCTCTTCGCGTGGAAAACTGCGTGTCATGCCATAAATCCTTACCGCCAAATCGAGCGCTTTCTGCCAGACCACCAGGTCCCGAAACGACCGAACCGCTAGCTTACCTTCCATTCCATCCCACTTGCCTGTCCGATCACTGATCACTGACGACTGATCACTGACCACTGCTTCACCGGTCCACTTCTCCGAGCACAATATCCACACTCCCAAAAATCAACACCACGTCCGCCACGTTGCTGCCCAGGCACATATCCTCGAGCACCGTCAGATTGATCAGGCTCGGCGGACGCACTCCGATAGCGATACGGATTCGGACTTCCATCGCTGATCAGATAAAAGCCCAGCTCGCCCTTCGGCGCTTCGATACGCCCATACGCTTCGCCGGGCTTAGGCCGGAAGCCGCGAATCTTCGCCTTCGGATCCATCACCGGTCCGCCGGGAATCTCCTTGAGCGCCTGCTCCAGAATTCCGATCGACTCGCGCATCTCCAGCATGCGAATCATGTAGCGGTCATAAATGTCCCAGTGATCGCCCAGCGGCACGCGAAACTTGAAGCGGTCATAAATGCCGTAGTGATCCACTTTACGAATGTCGTAGTTCACGCCCGAGGCGCGCAGCATCGGCCCCGTCACGCCCGCGTTCACCGCCAGCTCCGGCCGCAGAACGCCCACTCCCTGGGTGCGCGCCATCAGAATTTCGTTGGTGCGCAGAAACGTCTCGAACTCATCGACAAACGCGGGCAGCGCCGTCACCACCTTACGCGTCTCTTCCAGCCACGCCGGCGTCGCGTCTACGCGGCAACCGCCGAAGCGCATGTAGTTGCACATCATGCGCGCTCCGGTCAGCGCCTCAAACAAGTCGAGAATCTTTTCCCGCTCGCGGAAGGCGTACATGAGCGGCGTGCCGCTCGCGCCCATCTCCTGCAGCAGAAACCCGATTGCCGAAGCGTGATTCTGCACCCGCGTCAGCTCTGCGAGAATCACGCGCAGATACTCGGCGCGTTCAGGAACCGCCTGCCCCACCAGCTTCTCTACTGCCAGCGCATACGCCCAGTTGTTGGTCAGCGGACAGATATAGTCCAGCCGGTCGGTATACGGCATCGAGGCCAGATAACTCTGCCGCTCCCCGAGCTGTTCATGATTGCGGTGCAGGTAGCCGAAGACGGGCTTGAGCCGGATCACCCGCTCTCCGTCCAGCGCCAGATCCATGCGGAAGACACCGTGCGTCGACGGGTGGTGCGGCCCCATGGCCAGCTTCGAGCAGCTCGCCTTCTCCCTCCGGCTCGATCACCGGCGGGCGGTTCCAGCCCTCCACCTTTTCCGTCCTGGTTTCCGATATGCTCATTCGGCCCTTGATCCCTGATCCCTTTATGATCCCTGTTGCGTGCCCTTGTGCGCCTGCGCTCGTGCCAACACCTCATCGTGCGCCGTCGGCTCATACTCAAAGTCATCCGGCTCCACGTAATCGCGTCGCATCGGGTAATCCTTGAACGCGTCCCACATCAGAATTCGCCGTAAATCCGGGTGCCCTTTGAACACCACGCCGAACAGGTCGAACACCTCGCGCTCCTGAAACTCCGCCGACCGCCAGACCGGCGTGAACGACGGCAACTCCACCTTGTCGCTCCGGTTCTGGGTCCGCATCCGCAGCACCACAGGCCCATGCTTTTTCGCCATCGAAAACAGGTGGTAAACCACTTCGAGATAGCCCGGTTCGACGTGCTTCCGCGCCTCCTCTACCGTCTCCTCGACCATCTGCTCCACGCCATCCACAGTTTTTGAAACTTGACGTGTCACTTTAACTTTCTCGGCGATCTCCTTGTCCAGGTGGTCCACTCCGGTCACGTTGGAGAGAAAATCAAGCGCCAGGTCCGCGTCATCCCGAAGGAACGTTGCCACAGCGATCGCACTTCCCGGCACAAGTAGCAATGAGTGCTGTGCCGCCGGCCCGGGGTTCGTCACAATCGTTACGGCCGCACCCGGCACCGCCGCTTCAATTGCCGCCTTGATCTCCTCAACCGTCTTCAATCCAGGCTCCCCAAATCTCTGACCACTGACCACTGATCCCTGATCCCTGTCACTTGATCACTACCGGCACCGTCCATACGTTCTTGTTCGCCGCCGGCTCCAGGTCGTGTTCGCCCTGCACCGGGACGGGAAACTCGCCCGGCGCATTTTCATCCAGGTGGCGCGGCCGCCCTTCGCCCGTCAGCGGCTGTGCGTCAATCTTTTTCTGCAAGGTGATGAACGCCTGCAACAGCGCTTCGGGCCTTGGCGGGCATCCCGGAATGTGCACATCCACGGGAATGTAGCGGTCAATCCCCTTCAGCACGTTGTACCCCTGCTTGAACGGGCCGCCGGAGATGGCGCAGGCTCCCATCGCGATCACGTAGCGCGGTTCGGCCATCTGGTTATAGAGGCGCACCACCTGCGGGGCCATCTTTTTGGTCACCGTCCCGGAGATGATCATCATGTCCGCCTGCCGCGGCGAGGGCCGAAAAACCTCCGCCCCAAACCGCGCCAGGTCGTAGCGCGCCATGGTGGTCGCGATCATCTCGATCGCGCAGCACGCCAACCCGAATTGCATGGGCCACACCGAGCTCCGCCGACCCCAGTTATAGAGCTCCTGGAGAGTCGTGACGAAGACGCCCTGCTTGCCCAGTTCGATCTTCAAACTCTCATCCACAGCCATGGCTCGTTTCACTCCCTGTGATCAGTGAACAGTGTTCAGTGATCAGTTTTTCCTTGCTCGTTCCAACAACTCTAACTTTCATCAGGGATTCGTTGCGAACCCGTCAATCCTAGTCAAATCTTCCTCGCCGGGCGGCCCAACCACTGATCACTGACCACTGATCACTGACGACTTTTTCTTTTAAGCCCAGGTCAAAACGCCCTTCGCCCAGGCCCACGCCAGCCCCTCGATCAGCAGCAGCACAAACGCCAGCATGGCCAGGCAGGCTGACACACCCAGCCCGGTGAACGCCACTGCAAACGGCAGCAGAAACACCGCCTCTACGTCGAAAATGAGAAAAATAATAGCGTAAAGGTAATAGGCTGAGCGAAATTGCACCCACGCGTCGCCCTTCGATTCCAAGCCGCATTCGTAGATCGCGTTCTTGAGCGCGTTGGGCTTGGCCGGCGAATAGACTTTTCCCCACAGCCACGCCAGCGCCAGTGGAGTCAAGCCAAAGCCCAAGGCGAAAACGAAAAGAACCGCGAGAGAAAAATATGGATTTGAAGCCATATTGAAAACAGATTCCTTCACTCAACGGTACCAGTTTCAGCCCTGGCTTGGCTAAGTGGATGTGATCAGACTCACACGGTCCAAGCCTATTTTCCACCCGTTCATCCCACGTTATGAACCGATGGCTGCAAATCCTGAAAGCGACTACCCCTGCCCGTCACGCCGCGAACTCGCAGCCCGGCCAACCATCCACCTTTCGATGGAGACAATTCCTCCCGGCCCCCTGCTATCGTTTATGTGTCGCGGCTCGCCCCTAACCGCCGCCGCGGGTTTGTGGCCTTTCCAACTGGAGATCAACCGGTCGTGTTCACGTCCCCGATGCGCCGCTGGCTATTCATCGCCTTGCTCGTGACACTGTCGCTCACTGTCACCTGGGTTGTTGGCGCCGCTACTTACCCCGCTCCGCCATCCACTTCAGCTCCCTCTTCGACCTCGACCAGCCCCTCCGCCTCTGACGAGATGATCCCCGACTACGCGACCCATCTTCCCGTCACTGGCCCGCTCTCCGCATTTCACGAGTCGGTGGCCTCCCGCTACAACTATGCCTTTGGCAATGACACGCCGTTCCTCCCCTCGAATGCCACCTCCTCCAACGGCCAGTTCCTCAGCCCGCACAGTTTTTACACTGCCAAGTACTGCGGGCACTGCCACCAGGAGGCATACCGTCAGTGGCGCGAGTCGGTTCACTCAAACAGCTTCCGCCAACCCTGGTATCTCAAAAACGTCAACATGCTCATCGACGAAAAGGGCGTGCAGTTTTCGCGTCATTGCGAAGGCTGCCACAACCCCGTCGCGCTGCTCTCCGGCGATCTCACCCAGGGCATGCCCAAGAAACGCCCCTTTGAGCAGGAAGGCATCACCTGTTCCACCTGCCACTCCATCCAGTCCACTGATACCACCGGCACCGGCAGTTACGTCATGGGCACACCCGCGGTCCTGGTCGATGAAAACGGGTCCCCCGTCACCGGCCCTGTCTCCGACGCCGACATCCTCGCTCATCTCGATCGCCACTCCAAGGCTGTCATGCGCCCGCTTTATAAGACGGCCGAATTCTGCGCGGCCTGCCACAAAGCCGCCATCCCACGCACCCTCGATGATTACAAATGGCTCCGCGCCTTCACTGTCTACGATGAGTGGCAGGGCGCCAGCTTCACCAAGCAGTCCCCACTCCCGTTCTACCGCAAGGACGCCGTCTCGACCTGCCAGACATGCCACATGCCGCGCGAACCACTTGCGCCCGGTGCGCAGGATCCCGGTGCCAAAAACGATCAGCTCGCCAGTCATCGCTGGCTTGGCGGCAACAGTCTCAACGCCGCCTACTACAAGTTCGATGAACAGGCGACCAAACTCGTCGACTTCCTCAAGAACGGCGCCGACGGCAAAGGCGTTCTCAACGTCGACATTTTTGCCCTCGAAGAGGAAAGCACTACGGCAACATCCATCGACAATGGGATGGTCGCTCCGCTCGGCCTGACCAGCTTCTCCCTCGCCCCCGGCGCAACCCTCATCGCCGACGTCGTCATTCAGAACAAGGGCATCGCCCATTCCTTTATCCCCGAGCAGCGCGACTTCTACGAGGCCTGGGTCGACTTCACCGTGAAAGACGGTTCCGGCAAAGTCCTCACCGAAAGCGGATTCCTCAAGCCCGACGGCCAACTCGACCCCTCCGCGCACTCCTTCACCAATCGCCTCATCAACACAAAAGGCGAACTCAACGACATTCACCAGATCTGGCACAACCGCGTTCTCGCCTACAACAACGCGCTCCAGTCCGGCCGGTCCCAGCTTGTCCGCTATCGCTTCCGTCTGCCCAAAGAAATCACCGGTCAGTTCAGCATCACGGCCACCGTCCGCTACCGCCGCTTCGATCAGCACTTCATCGACTTCGCCATGGACGCGAAGCAATACCCCGAACCCATCATCGACATCGCGAGCGACACCCGCACCCTGCACATCGGCGCGAACACTCCCGACCCTTCATCCGAAACAAAGCGTTCGCCGGGCGCGCAACCCTCGACGCAGCCCTCGACACAGCCCTGGATGAGGTGGAACAACTACGGCATTGCCCTGCTCGACGCCCTGCAATACGAAGACGCAGTCAAGGCCTTCGAGCACGTCGCTGCCCTTCGCCCCGACTATGCGGATGCCTACACCAATATGGCCATCGTTGAGATTGCGTGGGAGCGCTACAACGACGCGAAGCCGCATCTCGAAAAGGCGCTGAGCCTGCTACCCGGCGATCCGCGCGCCCTTTACTACCGTGCGCTCGTCGAGCGAAACGCAGGTCAGGTCAAAGAGGCCATCGCCGACTTTGAAGCCATGCTTGAGAAGTATCCCCGCTCCAAAGATGGTCTTCGTGAACTCGGCTTTAGCTACTTCCAGGCCCACAACTACGCAGCTGCGCGCGCAGAATACGAAAAGCTTCAGGCCATCGACCCCGACGACCTCGCCGCCCACTACTCGCTGGCCATCATTTATCGCCGTTTAGGTGAGAAGGAGAAATCCGCCATCGAGTCCGCCAAGTTCGCGGACCAGAAAGACGATCCACCGGCCAGCGTCTATGCTCTTGAGTTCCTCGCCAAGCATCCTGAAGTCGCGGCCGAAAGCGTCGTCTGGCACACGCACGACCTCACCGGCGACCCTGTCAAGCGCCCCACCAAAATCGAATACCACTACATTCCCGGCGCCGGATTCTAAGCGATCCCTTCCATCTCCAGAAGGCCGCCAATAACTCCCATATGCCACGCAGGGGTCTGAACTCGTCAATCATTTTCCAGGATGCGGGTTTTGAACTCATATCTCGTATCAGGGCGTAACTTTAGCCGTGCCGCAGGTGCCTCAAAATAGTTTCGGGCCTCAGTGGCTGCGAGGTCCGAATATTGTGCCGACTTGCTAACTTGCTGGTTCTGCATGCAACCGGTTTTTGGCAGGGTACCCATGGTTCCTTTGCGATAGAAATTTTTTGTTATATCTCCGGTCGGCGCACACTTAGAACAGAAATGAAATCCGGCCGAACCCGGAGAAATCCTGTGAGTCTACGGCATAACAATCGAGGCGGCGAAAATATCATGCTTTGTAAGGGGCACAAGCCTGAGTCATGCCGCAATATGAATTCGATTTCAACCACAAAATTAGCCTGGTTTGCCTTCGTCACGTCTTCGCCTTCTGCGCGCATAAATATAACCATCATAAGGAGATAGCTGCCTCGCAACGTATTCCCTTTCCCTTCGCCCATATGAAATATGGGCGACTTGCCGAGCCGCAATGCGGCGCTAACTCACTGGACGTGAGAGCAACCGGTTTTCGGCAGCACACGCTTGACCCGGGCTGGAAACCTTGAGTCGCGACGTGCTTCTCTTGTCGCTTAACCCCCACCTTACGCGCGAGCAACTCCTGGAGTTCTCACGCAGGCGCTTAAGGCCTGCTCTGCGCACTTCCTGCTTTCTTCCGGCGATTCGCTCTGGCAGACCCAGCGCAAAAAATCAAGGCTCGCCGAGGTTGCGGCGAGCCTTGGTTGTCCAACGTTTCCCTGGTTCTCTCAAAGATCCGGTTGTACCGGAAGTCAAAATCTAGTTGACGTTCAGCACCGTGCTTCCCGAAACACTGTTGTAGCTAGCGCTGATGTTGCTCTGTCCGTGGCTTGCGCTGCTCGCCATTCCACTCTGATTGACCACAGCCACACCCGGAGCAGACGAACTCCACTCAGAGATGGACGTGATGTCCTGCGTTGAACCGTCGCTGAAGGTGCCGATGGCCGCAAACTGCTGCAGCGCGCCGAGAATCACGGTAGGCGATGCCGGGGTTAGGGCAATGCTTTGAATCGTGGCATTCGATACCGTCAGTGTCGTGGTTGCAGCGGCAAGGTTCCCAAAGGATCCGGAGATTGTGACCGACCCGGCTGCACGTCCCGTCGCGGAGCCAGAGCGGTTGATGACCGCGTCCTTGTAGTTCGAAGTTCCCCACTGCGCCGACTTGGTCAGGTCAACCATCGTGACACCGTCACTGTAGGTCCCGATCAGGCTGAATGCCTGCACGGTGCCCACCGCAATGGTTGGATTCGGAGGCGTGAGACTCAGCGATGCCACCGACATGGATGTGATGGTGAGCGATGTCTGACCCGTAATCCCGTTCAGTTTCGCGTAAACCGTCACTGCATTCTTGGTGGATTTCTTGGTGCGCACCACGCCGCTGCCCGAGACCATTGCATAGCGCGCAGAGGTGGTATGCCACGATACGCCGGAAAGCTGTGCCGTGGAGCCGTCACTGAATGTGCCGATCGCCGTCAATTGAATCTTGGCGTGCGGAGGCACTACCGGGTTGCCGGGAGTGATGCTGATCGAGACCAGCGTGGCCGTGGTTACGGTCAGAGTCGCCGATCCGCTGACACCCTCGTAGTTCGCCGTGATGGTGCTCGTGCCGGAGGTCAGCGCATTCGCCAGCCCGGAGTTGTCGATCAGGGCAACCGATGCTGTAGATGAACTCCAGGTCGCCAATGCCGTCAAATCCTGCGTGCTGCTGTCGCTGAACACGCCGGTCGCGGTGAATTGCAGGTTGCCGTTGATGCCCACCACAGGCAGCGCCGGCGTTACCACGATCGACGTCACGGTTGCGGGCGTTACCGTCAGCAGAGCCGTTGCAGAAACCGAACCGTCCGTGACCGTGATTGTGGTCTGGCCGGTTCCGATTCCTGTTGCCAATCCGCTTGCACTTACGCCTGCGGCGGCGGGTGTCGACGAACTCCATGTCAGCCCGGCTGAGAGCGGCTGAATGGTGCCGTCGGTGTAGATGGCATTCACGGCGTACTGCTGCGTGGTGCCTTTGGCGATGGAAGCTGTCGCCGGCGTCAGCACGATCGAATTGATCACCGCAGACGTTACGTAGACGGTCGTCGTGGTGGCCAATCCGCCGGCGACCGCGGTAATTGTCACCGGGTTGCCGTTGCTGTTTGCGACGCCCGTCACGATGCCCGTGATGGGATCCACCGATGCGGTACTCGGATCGGAGGACGACCATGTCGCATTTGCGATGTCCTGGGTCGTGTTGTCGCTGTAGCTGCCCGTCAGTGTCAGTTGATACTGTCCGCCGATTGGAATCGATTGGCCATCCGGCGAAATATCAATTGAGACCAGGACCGCGGAAGTGACGCTCAATGATGCCGATCCGGTGATTGTTCCCGAAGTGGCGATGACGTGTGCGGACCCTGCTGCAACACCTGTCGCGAGGCCCGTTGCATCAACGGTGGCCAAGGCGGTTGCGTTTGAACTCCAAACGACGCTGTCGGTCATATCGGTCGAGCTGCCGTCGGAGAAGACTCCGTTTGCCGTAAACGATTGGGTCTGTCCGATGGCTACCGAGGCAGTGGACGGCGTCACGGAAATGGAATTCAGCACGATCGCGCTCACTGTGCCGGAAGCTGTGCCGCTGATCGATCCCAGCGTGGCCGTGATGGTGGAAGAGCCGGGAGATACGCCGGTCGCCAAACCGCTCGCGCTGACGCTCACGAAATTATTAGGGTTTGAAGTCCAGGTCACCTGGGAAGTCAAGTCCTGAGTGGTGCCATCGCTATATATGCCCTGGGCTGAAAGCTGCTTGGTTTGCGCTGAGGCAACTGTGAAAGCAGAAGGGATGACGGTAATCGAGGAGAGGGTGGGTGAGTTGCCGCCGCTGCCGCCGCTGCCACCACTACCACCAGTACCACCGTTGCCGCCGCTTCCACCGCTTGCCGGGGCCACCACGAACGACATGGTGCCCTGGATGCTTCCCAGGCTTGCCGTTGCGATCACAGAGCCAGCTTTCACCGCGGTCAACAAGCCCGCCGCACTGATGGTTGCGACCGTGCTGTCGGAACTTTGCCAGGTCACCTGTGAGGTCAACGGCTGGCTGCTGCTGTCGGAGTAGATACCGTCGGCGGTCAACTGCTCGGTCGTGCCTGCGTCCGGCGTAGTTGTTGGGCCGGTTACCGCAATCGACGATAACGTCGCCTGACCCACGGTGATCACTTCTGTGCCCGAGATGCCGCTCATGGTGGCCGTGATCGTCACGGTTCCGGCCTTCAAGGCGGACACCATGCCCGTGCCGTCAACTGTCGCGAGCGAAGCATCGGAGGCACTCCAGGTGGCCTGGGTGCTCAAGGTGGTATGCGTGCCGTCGCTGTAGGCTCCAACCGCCGACAACTGCAGCGTAGAGCCGGCCGCTACAGAACTCGCAGGACCAGTCACGCTGATTGAAGAGAGAGTTGGAGTTGAATTATTCGAAGAAGACGACTGCGACTTCGAACCGCCGCCTCCGCACCCCGTCAATGTGAGGCAAACTACTAATGCCGAACCAACAAAACTTGCGAACTTCTTCATATGCACGCGCTTTCCTCGAAAGTCTCGAGAAGTCATTTTTGAAATTTCGGGGGCCCGGAGATAGCGAAAAAGGGCAGCTGGCGGCGCATCCAGATAACTGGAAAGATAAACATGCGATCGCGAGCAGTTGCTTCTTGAGAGACTCCATCCAATTTGAGCTACTGCGGAGTCAGGCTCAATCCCACGATGGGGGGTGCCTGTAACCATTTTGGTGCAAGTGTCTTTTTTCGAATTACTTTGGGAAGTTACGAAGGTACGCAGCCCTTCTGGGCGAGGAAACGTCCGCACTGATTCGATTGGAGGCACCATGGGGGTTGAAGTGGCCCCTCGTCCTCACCACGCCGCAGCAACAGATTCATGCCCCTGGGCGAAAAACATTGGCCTGCTCAGCGCGCACAGAAAAGGCGCAGCCGAAGCCGCGCCCATCGCTTCAATATTTATTTCTCAATCTAGTTCTCATCCGGCCCGATACCGAATGTCCGCCCTGTAACGGCTCACCAACAGCAGGCGATCAATCGGCTTCGAATACGGCGTTTGCTTAGAAGGCCAGGCAATTGGGCCCAGGTTGCAGAAAAGGGTCAATCCCGAGCTGGCATCGCATCCTCAGTGGCCATTCCCCTGGTTGCCACCGCCATTGCCGTTTCCGTTTCCGTTTCCATTTCCGTTGCCATTGCCGTTCCCGTTGCCATTTCCATTGCCGTTACCGCCGTGAAGCTGGCCGCCGCCCCCGGAACTGCCGCCGCTGCCGCCGCTACCACCGCCGCCACCGCTACCGCCGCCGTCACCCCCTTCACCGCCTCCGCCCGCGTTACCCCCGCCGCCGGTGCCCTGTCCGCCGCCCTGACCGCCGTTACCGCCTCCGGATTGTCCGCCGACTTGACCACCGCCGCTGCCGCCGGAACCACCGCCGCTCCCGGCCCCGCCGCTGCCGCCGGCTTCACCGCCACCTCCGGCGCCGTCGCCGGCTTGCCCACCACCTCCAGCCTCACCGCTGCCGCCAGAACCACCGCCGCCGCCCGATGAGTTTCCCGGGTCGGATTGGGAAAGGGCAGCTGAGAGGCGACTGGAAGCCTGTTCGAACGCCTCGCTTATGCTATGGGCGGCAGCCGCCATCGATGCGGTGACACCCAGGCCGATCAAAGCAATCATAAGGACAAATTCCACGAGATCGCTGCCGTCATCAGACGCAAGGCGTTTCCTGAGGTGCAACACCTGTCTGAGAATTGGGCTTGCCATGGACGTCCTTTCCGCGTTCGGGTCCGTTCAATCCCGAATCGGAGCACGGAACAGCGGTCGAGCACTCAATTGGATGCTGGAAGATTAACCTGGTGGCACACATCCCCAAGTAGACACGAGAATCGGCTTACCCGGCGAGGTCTGCAATATGCCTTCGGTGTTGCTTTGAGAGAACTTTTGGTGCCTAAAAAGAATCCAGAGTAACTCCGCCTTGGGTTACCTTGGAGAGAATTCTGTTCGCACACAGACCAGCGTTCTCCAGCGACGCCTGCGCTCTATCGAAGAGGCTGGCGCACACACCAGAATGCCCGTGGCCGGGTTTATTTGAATCGCTCCGCTTCTTCAATGGTGGAAGCCACCCTGCCCGGTCTCACAATTCCGTATTTAACGTCCAGAAAATCCTGGAGGTCTGCGGGCAGCGCCACCGCCAGTTCCTGCCATGTCAGCACCTTGAGCCGCACCCGGAGCGGCGCCGGCCTCACCGCCGCCATCACCTCAAACCATGCCTCGCGTAAATCGGGGCGGCGCTCGTCATGAATGACGCAGAAGCTGCACGCCTGCGCATGCGCCGCCAGCACATTGCGAATGAGCTGATAGCTTTGATAGCCCGCCTCGACCCTCTCGGCATCGAGCAGAAGCCCAACCGGCGTTGGCGGTGCGGGCAGATTTGCACTTTCGGTCAGATCGACGAAGCTCTCTTCCTCCTGCGAATAGTCCTCAGGAAATTCCGCCGCTTCTTTGCGGCGCCCCAAGGCAAGCGCGACGCGCGGCAACATCGCCGCGTCAAACACCTCATCGAAATCGCGATAGCCCTCGGCCACCGACGCCTTGCAGGTCTGAAAATCCGATTCGGTCAGCTTCGCTTCGACCAGCAGCCCGCCCAGCCGCATATCCACTTCGGTGCGATCGTAGCGTCCATTGCGGAGCGGCACCCGTGCCCTCCATCCAAACTCGGGCGCGCAGCCCTCTACGCCCAGCATGGCTTGCACGGCCGCCGACTCTGCCACGCCCGGCGTGCAGAACACGTTCATCAGCAGCGCATCCGAGCTCATCGATGAATCCAGCTCCCGCCAGCGCCGGCCAGGCTCCAGCACCGATCGGGGTAGCGAGCGAGTCCCTTGCGTATGTACTTTGTCAAAGCGCCGCATCCACTCTGGCCGCGCCGCAATCGCCGCGTAGGCGCGGTCAAGAAAGTTCCCGTGCGACACGCGTTCGGCTCGAATCCCGACTGGAACCTTTTCGTCCGTGGGGTGTTCAGGCAGGGTCCACGCGCACAGGTTCTCGTCTGTAGGGTACTCAGGCGGGGTCCCCACAGACAGGTCTTCGTCTGCGGGGTGTTCGGGTTCATAGACGATCACCGGCGGATTGCCGTAGCTCTCCACGTGCGCCCGCCCACGCGCATAGCGCCGGTTGCGCAGCCCCAATTCGATGCGAAGCTGGCCGGCATAGGGATAGTCGGCACTCGTCATTCAGCCCAGATTACTCCGCGGCCCTTCCACCGCAAGATTGAGCGCTGCCTCGCCCGGCAATGCGAAAATAAAATCCGTGAAGATTCCTATCCGACGCACACTCGGCGCCGCCATTTTATTGCTGCTCACTTTCGTAGCCGTTTTTCCCTTTGCGGCTCTCGCAAGCGCCGACAGCCAAGCAGACGAAACAGCGGGAGCCGTTCTCTATCGCGACAAGGGTTGCGCCCACTGTCACGGGGCCACCCTCGAAGGGAGCAAGAAGGCTCCGCCCCTGGCAGATATCCGCAAAGACAAGGTTTGGACGCCGGCCAAAATGACCGATCAGATTCTCAACGGCGGACAGAAGATGCCGCCCTTCGCCGACTCGCTCACCGATCAGGACGTGGCGCAAATCGTTGCCTATTTGCGCGCCAAGCGCCGCCCCCTTCCGCCGCCGCCCGCGTCAGCCAATTAGGGCCTGCTAACACCACTGGGGAGGTGGCGCCGGGAACCAATTTTCCGGGCCCTACGCTTTTGACAACGGCCATGGATAACGCGACGGAGGTGCAAAAGCCAGGGGCCATTCCACGCCGGTCAATAGCTCCGAAGCTTTCCACAATTGCGCGGCCAGGTTGAGGTCGAGCGCCTTCTTACCCACCAGCGCCACTCCCAGCGGCCCCATCAATTCCAAGGCGCCCGTGGGACCGTAGAATTCTCCCGGGCGCGCTTTCTGCGCCGTGGCCGCATACAGGATTGGGAGTGCACCGTCTGCCGCGGAATGGCTGAGCCAATTTCTGAAGACCCGGTGAAACCTGTAAATCGCACTCCTGGTCCCGGCCCCATTCACAAACATCCTGGTACGCGCATAGCCGGGGTGCGCGGCCATACTCATGACGCCCCATGCCCCGGTGTCGCTTCTGCGATGCAGTTCCAGCGCAAAGATCAGCATGGCGAGCTTTGACTGGCTATAGGCCTTCAAGGGCGTGTAAGCGCGCTCGAGTTGCAGATCCTGCAGGCGGATGGCTCCCATGCGATGGGTAAGACCACTCACCTGCACCACGCGCGGGTCCATTCCGCGGCGCAACAGTGGCATCAGCTTCGCAGTCAGGGCGAAGTGGCCGAGATAATTGGTTCCGAACTGCATCTCGAAGCCATCGACTGTGACACGTCGCCAGGGCAGCGCCATGATCCCGGCATTGTTGATCAGAATATCGACCGGGCGATCCATCCCGGCCATGCGGTCGGCGAAGTCAGACACCGAGGCGAGGTTCGCCAGGTCCAGCTTCTCAAAGCGCACCAGCGAGCCTGGCGCCTTTGTTCGAATGGCTGTCAGCGCTTCGGGCGCGTCGGCATCGTTCAGGCCGGCAAGGACCACGTCCGAGCCCGCCCGCGCAAGGGCCATGGCGGTTTCAAAACCGACACCGCTGGTTGCGCCTGTGACAACAGCCAGCTTTCCTCCTAGCGAAGGTATGTCGGCGGTAGTCCAGGTGTGTAGGAAAGTTGGGGATGTATGCGTTCTGCGGTTTATTGCACTTTCTCCTTAACGTCTCCTGTCAATCTAATGTATGAATGCTTTCGCATTCATTTAGAAGCAGAGATATTTAGCCCGTGAGTCCTTTCAAAATCAGATTGAAGCCCATTTCCCGGCATTCGGCCTCCTGTTCAGGATGCGCCAGAATGAACTCAATGGTTGCCTCTGCCTGCGCCCTCAATTGCAAAACCAGAAACTCCAGTGGGGCTTCGTGCAACGCTCCACCTGTCACGGCATCCCGGGTTGCACCCAGTGTTTCCAGAACCATCGCGCCCGGCCGTTCGTTTTCCTTCAGCAGCTTGCCCGATGCCCGTATCTGCCTGATCACGGTCAACCGCTCCGGCTGGCTGATCCCTAGGTTCACAAATTTGTCCCAGATAAAACGGAGCCGTGCCTGCGCATTGGCCTGCGCCGGCAAATCCATCAGCTGGCGGTCAAACTCCCTGCGTAACTCCGAATACAGTTCGTTGATCAGTTCAGCCTTGGTCGCGAAGTAGGTGAAGAGCGAACCCTCCGCCACTCCCGCCGCTTCCGAAATCGCCGAAGTGGGAGTGTTCCCTACCCCACGTTCCGCGAAAACTCGCAGAGCCGCCGCAAGGATTGCCTTCCGTTTTCCATCACTTCTGGGCCGAGCCACCCGGCGAGCTCCAGTTCGTCCTCGAGATAATTGAGCGCGTACTCAGTCATTAAACGATACGCGACAACTCTTCCGGGCACAAGCACAATCTGAGCTCATTTTTTGACGAGTCTGCCCGCCAGTGAAATCCCGGAATCCGGTCTGTTTTTTTTCAAAGCTTTCGGGTGAAGGTCTGATTGCGGCCCAGGCGCTTCGCCTCGTAGAGCGCTTCATCCGTGATGTCGACGAGCACATCCGGAGCGACACCCGCTTTGGCATCGACGATGCCAATGCCAATGCTCACCGTCAGCCGCCCTCCGAAAGGAGAAACGCGATTTTCGAGACTCAGGTTGCGCACGGCTGCGTGGATTCGCTGGGCGACCGTGTTTGCCCCATTGACGCCCGTATCCGGCAATAGCAGAAGGAACTCATCTCCACCGTAGCGAGCCAGCAGGTCGTACGGACGTCCAGCCTGCCGGTCGAGTATCTGAGCGACGGCGATGATGCACTGGTCGCCGTATGGATGTCCGTGCAGGTCGTTCACGCTCTTGAAGAAATCGATGTCGATGATCAAAAGAGCAACGGAATGCTTCTTGCGCACCGCGGTTCGCCAGGTCTCATCCAGAGCAACATCAAACCGGCGCCGGTTGGGAATGGAGGTCAGCGGATCGAGTTGCGAAAGTTGCTTGAGGGCCGCATTGGCCGTCTCCAGCTCCTGCTCGCGCTGTAGCAGGTGAGTCTGTCCGGTCAGGTAATTCAGTTGCAACATTCCGCTTTGCAGCCCCTGGATGACCAGAAGCACAAAGATCGCCGATAGGCCGAGCACGAGGTGCTGGCTTGTGACTGATGCGGCGAGTGCGAAGATGCCGGTTGTAATCAGCATCGGACAGAGGGTTTCGACAAGCAGGCGGCCACGCCGGTGATTCTTGTGCGGTCGCTCTTGCGCCTCGTCGAGCGGCAGGTTCAGAGCCAGCCAGCCGGTCACGATGAAGGGAATGCTCCAGAGCAGATCGGCAAACGTTCCGGTACGCAGGTTCCAGTGCAGCGTGGCGTAATCCATTCCGACTTCGACGGGCAAATAACTCCACAGAAAAGCGCACACGGTGCGGAGGCTTCGCTGCTCTTCGAGGGTCTCCCACACAAACAGCCGCATTCCGCCCATCAAAGCCAGCAGCACGCAGACCACCGCGTAGATGCGCCCCATCACGGTGGCTGCTCCTTCGGCGGATCTCGACATTCCGAAAAGGCAGTAATAGGTGAGGACGAATGCCAGGACAATCTGCATCCACCTCAAATAGAAGATGGTTCGAATGGACTCTGTTTCCCGCGTCGTCGAGAAGGCCATCAACAACGGGAATGCCGCAATGACATAAATAAAGTCGGACGGATCGACGCCGAGATTACTCGCTGCAGCAGACTTTCCGATGAAAGTTTCAACCGTGTGAGCCGTTGCCCAGAGGAAGACCCCCGCGGCAGCCCACAGCCAGATTGAGCGCTCTCGCGGGGCCAGTTGCCTGGCGCGCCATAGCACCGTCAACGTGGCCAGTGCCGCTATGCCGGCAGTGCACAGTCTGGATGCGGTGACGGGATGCGCCCGCAGGACGAGCAGCAGAACTGCGTGCAGCCCCAGCACCGCCCATAACCCAAAGGCCAGCGCCTTTCGAATTGACAGTCCTGCCTGCGGACGCAGCCTGACCGTTGCGTCTGTCATCTATGAATCGGGGCCCCAAGCCTCAGGAACTGTAACGAGTTCGACTCCTGAACCAATCCAGAATCGCACAGTTTTCCGCGGCGTGATTGTCCAGACGAATACATTCCCCCTTCTCACCGGGGAGAGAAGGCGCGTCAGCAGTCGATGAATTGTCTGGGAAATTGCCTGCGGATTGTCGATCCGGAGGCCGCTATTCCTTTGTTCTTCGTACAGACGGCACATCCCGGCGCAATGATATCCGGCCCTCTAGCGCCTGTCTTGAACCGCGCTGACCTCGGCGTTGCCCCGAGTGAAGAAGAAGCGCAGGGTCCAGACGCTGGGTTGGGGATGCCCGCCTCGGATCGGTGGATTAAACTTCCACTCCCGCGCAGCGCGCAGTGCGGTCCTGGCAAAATAATTGCCTGGCCCCGACGACACATAAGCGGCATTCGAGACCCTCCCATCCGGATTCACAAAGACTTGAATCACGGCCGTTTGCGGCCCATGCATGCTCTGCCGAGCCGCTTCGGGAAGATTCGGCACAACCCGATCCGCGACTGCACCCTCCGCGTTGGCTCGATTTGCGGTATGGGTCTCCGGCACTTTGGGTTCCGGCGCAACCTGGCCGGTCGCCGGCGCACTCTTCTCAGACCCGCCCGGTGTGGACTGGCCCGTCAGAGGCGCGCTTTCCGTTTTGGGTACGCTCTTGGAGTGCCCGGACTCGGATTCCGGCGTTTGCGGTTGAGGCGCAGCGCCCGACTTCTGCGGCGCAGGCCCAGCCCCCGGCTGTTGCGATTCGGGCGCAGCCTGGCCTGCCTGGGGTGTGCCTTCGCTCCCACCCGGCGCGGCCTCTTGCGCTTGCTGCGGCGGAGCTTCGCCTGTCGCGGGCCCTCCCTGGCCTTCGCCCGGCTGTGTCGCGGGCGGTTGCGGTCGTGGCTGGGATTGGCTGCTCGCCGGCGCATTCTGAGGCCAGAGTGGCCAGGGGATCTTCCCGGTTTTCACCAGAAACACCCCAGCCAAAACCAGCACGAGCAGCCCGCCAATCAACCATGGCATCACCGAAAACCCGGTAAGATTGGCCTCTTCGATGTCCGCGAACAAAGTCGGGCTGCGGTCAAAATCCGCGGGTTCCCGTTCGTCAGGAGGCGCCGCTGCTTCCCGGCGCTCTTCCACCCTTCTCGACCGGAAAGGTTCCGGATCCGGCTCCTGCCACCTTGATTGCGCAGCAGCCCGCACCGGCTCGTCGGCTCTTGTCGGCCGGACAGGTTCCGGATCCGGCTCCTGCCACCTTGGCTGCGCAGCGGCCCGCACAGGCTCTTCGTCCTGAATGGGCTCATTCTCCGTCCACCTTGGCTGCGCTGCGCTGCCGGTTGGCTCTGCCAAGGCGCGCAGGGGTTCAGCCTCCATTCGGGCCAACCCGTTTCTGGCCGGGACAGGCCGCGCAATCTCGGCGACCGATTCTGCGCCATGAAGAAGAGCCTTGATTTCTTCGAGCGAGCAGCGTTGCGCCGGGTCTGTCTGCAGGCATTGCCGCACAATTTCATCAAACGGTCGCGGCAGCCCCACCGGCACCTCGGGCACGACTTTCAGCCGCCCAGTCCCAGGCCATCGGATGCTGGGTCAGAGCTTCCGCCAACGTCATCCCAAGGGACCACGTGTCCATCGCCGCGGTGATCGATCCATTCATCGCTTCCGGCGCATCGTAGCCGCCCGGAATCCACGCCAGCTCAGGAAACTCGCCTGCCACCAGCAAATCGTCTCCTGAAAGCTTCCATTGGTCGGCAACCAACAGAAAATTCGGGGGCTTCACGTGACCGTGGACGAATCCCTTTGAGTGCAGATAGGCCAGAGCCTCAAGAACCGGATCCAGAAAGCCGCGTACTTCTCGCGCGCCAAGGGCCTTCGCTGCAATGGTTTGCGACAGAGATTTCTCGGCAAACTCCGTGACCACAAACACCAGGTCAGTGCCGGCAAACGCGAAACGGCCGGTCTCGAGGACCGCCATCAGGTGGGGATGCGACAGCTTCTTGGCCGCTTCCCATTGGGCAATATAGGAGTCTGCTTCCGCCCCCTCGGCGGGAATCAGCTTGATGGCAGCCTTCTGTATCCCTTGCAATACCGTCAGAAAGACGCCGCGCTCGTCCGATCCGCCCAGCCATTCCAGTAGCGGAAATCGGCCGTCGACCAGCTGCCCTTCCCACTCCGCGCGTATGGAAGCAGTCTTCATTGAAACCGATTCTATCCAATAACCCTGAGCTGAGAGCCGAGTTGCGCCTTAACTCGTGCTGTATTTTTCTTCGACTTGCCGTCCGGCGTTTTCATCACGATCTTCGATCTTGACACTCATGTGATGCGGGGGTACGCTCCCTGCGCATAGGTGCCTCGCGATTTTCTGACGCCCCTCAGAGAATTTCCCCTTCCCAATCCCCGTGGTTACCCCAGAGGCACCTCATTCATTGACAGGAGGTTCCCATGAGCACAGCAGCTCTTCCCACCCTCGACATGAACAAGCTGAACGCGTTCATCGGCCATTTTGTCACCGACCTCGGCGCCGCGGTCCACACCGGCATGGTAGTGATTGGAGAAAAACTGGGTTTGTACAAAGCACTGGCAGGAGGACCGATGAATTCAGCGGAACTCGCCGCCAAAACCGGCACGGACGAGCGCTATCTCCGCGAGTGGCTCGCCTCGCAAGCCGCGGGGGGATACATCACCTACGACGAGAAGACCAACAAGTTCGGCTTGAGCCCTGAACAGGCATTTACCCTGGCCAACGAAGACAGCCCCGCCTACCTGCCCGGTGCGTTCGAGCTGGCACTCGGCTCCCTTGCAGCAGTCCCGAGGATCGCCGACTCGTTTCGCACCGGCGCTGGAATGGGCTGGCATGAGCACGAAGACGGGGTCTACCACGGGTGCGAAAAGTTCTTCCGCCCTGGCTACGCCGCCAACCTTGTGAGCTCGTGGATACCCGCGTTGGAGGGCGTAAAAGAGAAGTTAGAAGCCGGCGGAAAAGCGGCCGACGTAGGCTGCGGCAAAGGCGCATCCACGGTGCTCATGGCCAAGGCGTTCCCCAATTCCCATTTCTTCGGATTCGACTACCACGACAAATCTATCGATGGGGCGCGGGATTCCGCAAGGCGCGAAGGCGTAGCTGACCGCGTCCAATTTGACGTCTCCAAAGCAAAGGATTTTCCGGGCAGCAACTACGACTTTGTCGCCGTATTCGACTGCCTGCACGATATGGGCGACCCGGTCGGAGCCGCAACCCACGTTCGCGACTCGCTGGCTGACGACGGAACCTGGATGATCGTGGAACCCTTCGCGAACGACGAGCTCAAGGACAATCTGAATCCTGTGGGCCGGGTTTACTACTCGTTCTCCACCCTGCTTTGCACCCCATGTTCCCGCTCTCAGGAGGTTGGCCTCTGCCTGGGCGCGCAGGCAGGCGAGTCTCGCATCCGCGATGTCGTCGCTGCAGCCGGGTTTACGCGCTTCCGGCGAGCGACCGAGACTCCGTTCAACATCGTTTACGAAGCGCGCCCTTGATTCCGCTCGCACCCCTGGCTTGCCCTTGCCGCCGCGAGGGTAAGTCTGTGTTTAGATTTGACACCACATTGCATTTGGTTGCCCCAATCAATTATTCCTGACCATGATGGCTGATTTTTCGAACTCGTCCGTGATAAAAGGCTGCAGGAGCGCGGCCGCAAGGGCTGTGGTGGGGATCTTAATCTTCGCGGCCACGTTCGCACGTTCCGCCGCTAGACCTCAATTTGAAGAGACCCCGCTCTTCGTCGCTGGACACGACGGTTTCAACACCTACCGCATTCCTTCCATCATCTCCACTCGCGATGGAACCGTCCTGGCTTTCTGCGAGGCACGGATCCACAGCTATGTCGATGGCACGCCAACCGACCTCGTACTCAAGCGCAGTCTCGACGCCCTCCACCCGCCGAGCTCCGCGACGAAGGAGGAGCCTGCAACCTTCCACCGCGCGCGCGCATGGAAAATGGCCTGGCAGCCGATGCAGGTGCTTCTCGTTTCCCGAGCTGGAGAAGCCTACATGAATCCGGTGCCGATCATTGACCAAAGCGACGGAACCATCTTCCTTCTCGTGAACTACTATCCGCAGCCCTATCAGGATCTCCCGGCCCAAATCTGGCTGATGAAGAGTCACGATGACGGTGCAACCTGGTCATCTCCTACCGTCATTTCTTCCGGCACCGGTCTTAGGGAACTCGGCCCTGGCATCGGCATCCAGATGAAGAATGGAAGGCTGGTCGCCGCCACCTATGACGGCGTCATTTTCAGTGATGACCACGGAAAGACGTGGAAGTCGGGAGGAAAAGTCGCCGGCCATTACACCGAAACGCAGGTAGTCGAACTGGCGAATGGCTCTCTCATGCTCAATATCCGCCACGGCGGTCATCGTGTGGTTGCCCTGAGCAAGGATGGCGGCGAAACCTGGGGTACGCCTTGGACCGATGAGACATTGATCGAGCCGGGAAACTGGGAGGGCTGCCAGGCAAGCCTTATCCGCTACTCGCGAAAGGAGGTTGGCAGCTCGCACGATCTTCTCCTGTTTGCCAATCCCGCTAGTCTTCAAGACCGTTTGGATACCACCGTGCGCCTCAGCTACGACGATGGCAAGACCTGGCCGGTGTCGCGGATGATCGAGAAGGGGCGGAGCGGGTATTCGAGTTTGACCGTTCTTCCGGATGGAACTGTCGGCATGGTGTATGAGGGCGGTACCACTTCCGGCGGTGTCGAAAATCATTTCGGCAAAATTTCCTTTGCCCGCTTCAATCTTGAGTGGCTGACCGGCGTCGCTCAGGATCTGATCGACGACCCGGTGAGAAACCGGGTGCAATAGCACGGGCCCCACGAGCCCTGACGAGCCGTCGAAGCTGTACAAAGCCGATCACCCAGACCTATTCAGACCGTTCGGTCCAAGATATCCACCGGCGCGGATGCGTCGGGTCTGTTTTTATACTGAGACATGGCAAAAGCTCCGGTCTGCGGATGGAAGCTCGAAAAAGCTGCGCGCAAGCTCGGCGCGCTGCGCATCGCAGGGCTCGACGAAGTGGGCCGCGGTCCGATGTTTGGGCCGGTGGTTGCCGCCGCCGTGATTCTCGCGCCCGGTTTCCGGCTCAAAGGCCTGACCGACTCCAAAATGCTCTCAGAGAAAATGCGCGAGGAGTTTGATTTGGAGATCCGCGCCGGGGCCGTCGCGTGGGCTATCGCAGCCGTGGATGCCGAGACCATCGATCGCATCAATATTCGCCGGGCATCGCTTTTGGCCATGCGCCTGGCCGTGGAGCAACTGGCGCAGAGCCCCGACTATCTGCTCATCGATGGCCTCGACACCATCGACTGGAACTGCCCGCAAAAGGCCGTGATTCAAGGGGACGCCACAAGCTTTTCCATCGCCGCCGCCAGCGTCCTGGCCAAGGTGTACCGCGACCGCCTGTTGGTCGAGCTGGATACGCAGTTTCCGGGCTACGGCCTGGCCAGCCATAAAGGCTACTGTTCGCGCGAACATCTCGCAGCGCTCGCGCGCCTGGGCCCCACGCCACTGCACCGCAAGAGCTATCAGCCGGTCGCGCAAAGGCTGCTGCCCTTCGATGTGGCTGAGGAGGAAGTGATCGCGGCTGAAGACTAGAGCATTCCTCCTGATGATGGAATGGGTGAAGAATTCCCTCAGGGGCTAAAGCCCGACTTTTTATGCACTTTTACGGCACGGCTGAAGCAGTGCCCTTTCAAGACTTCTCTACGTTAACTGGAGAACTGCATCTAGATTGTCGTGATGTTTTGCCGCGTAGCAGCACCAACCTTGCGGTGACGGTTCCACGCCAGCACCGGCCGCGCCAGCAGCAGCACGGTGAGCACAATGGTGATCGCCAGCGGCGTGAGCACGCCGGGTTTCAATTGCCACCAGTAGTGAATCACTCCACAAATCGCGGCTGCATAAACCAGCATGTGCAGGCGGTTCCAGTTTTTGCCGCCCAGCTTGCGAATCGACCAGTTGGTGGATGTGGCGGCCAGAGGCAACAACAGTAGCCACGCGGCCATTCCCATGGTGATGTAGCGGCGCTTCGCGACGTCGGCCACCATGGCATTCACATCAAAGTTCGTATAGAGAGCGATCCACGTCATCAGGTGCAGCGTCGCGTAGAAAAAAGCGAAGAGTCCAAGCAGCCGTCTGAATTTGATCAGCCAGCTCAGTTGTGGCACGAGCTTTCTCAACGGCGAGATGGCGAGCGAGATGACGAGCAGTCGCAGCGTTGCATGACCCGTGGCAAACGTGATAGTAGCCGTGGGATCAGGGCCGAGATTGTTGGTCACGGCGCCCCAGACAAGCCAGGCTACGGGCGAAAGACACGCAAGCCAGGTCAGTGTCTTAAGCGCGATGAGTGTCGAACGTTTCATATTTGCTTTCGAGGGTTGATGCCGCAGCAGTTCACTGTTCCCTGATCCCTGTTCCGTAGTCCCTAATCCCTGGAAGCTTATCTCATAAATGGTCTAACACCGCGAAGGGCGTGCCGTATCACAAAGCCATTCTTGCCCTTTTACAAAGCCATTTATGAGACCGGTTCCACGCCCTTTTCTTGTGTTCCCTGATCCCGTGTTCCCTGCCTTAGTAGTACTTCTTCAAGTTCATCCCGTTATACAGCGACGCAACCTGTTCGCCATATCCATTGAACAGGAGCGTGTTGCGGCGCTGTTCGTAGAAAGGCAGTCCGATGCGGCGCTCCGTCTTCTGGCTCCAGGGCACATTGTCCACGTCGGGATTCACGTTCGAATAGAAACCGTACGCGCTGGGCGCCTGGTCATTCCACGTTGTGGCCGGCTGTTTCTCGACGAAGCGCACCGTCACGATGGATTTGGCGGACTTGTAGCCATACTTCCAGGGCACCACGATGCGCACCGGTGCGCCATCCTGGTTGGGCAGCGTTTCACCGTAGAGGCCAAACGTGAGCAGCGTCAGCGGGTTCATCGCCTCGTCCATGCGCAAGCCCTCGGAGTAGGGCCAGAAGATGGTGGCATCCTCGCTGGCCCACTTCTCCACGTGCTTGTCGTAGTAGGAGAGAAACTGCACGTATTTGGCTTTGGGCAGCGGGTCGCACTCGTTGATGAACTCCGAAAGCGAATACCCAACCCAGGGAATCACCATGCTCCACGCCTCGACGCAGCGATGGCGGTAGACGCGGTCTTCCAGCGGGCGCAGCTTGAGCAGAGCGTCGATGTCGAAGGTCTTCGGTTGCTTCACCAAACCCTCGACCTTAACGGTCCATGGACGCGTCAGGCAGCACACCGGAATTCTTCGCGGGCTGATCCTTGTCCACGCCGAACTCGTAGAAATTGTTGTAGTGGGTGATGTCCTGGTAACTCGTCAACTGCTCACCGGTCGTGCTCAGGGGGCTCTTCACAGTTTGCAGCCGGGTGTCGGCCAGAGGCACGGGTGCGCGGCGAGAAGACGTTGGCCAGCCGCTCGGCTCCCAGGGCGGCCGCGCCCGCAGCCACCGCGCCGCGCATGAAGTTGCGGCGATTCAAATAATCTTTCTTTGAAGTGATGTCCGACGAAGGAATACCGGACGATTTGCCGATCAGCATAAATTGACCTCGCGAAGGGAAAACTTGATTCGCAGCTATTAGACACGAATTAGCCGTTGAGAGTTACAAAACACCGCGCGCCAGCCGTTCATATCGTGAAAGAGCAAGGCTCCCTTTTCAGTCAAAGGGGAGAATGAACCACGCCCGGAAGACCTGCGAGGCGACGAAGCGATGCCGCCGCTAACCCCTTTTATCGGCCCCACTGTTGACCATTGCAGGCAGGCTGCCGCGCGGGAACGTCGAGGACTGGCGCACCACCAGGTGGGTGGGAATGCGCCATTCCTTCTTCCGGGAATCGGCGATGATCGGGCTCGATGCCGGCGCGCAGCCCCTCAACGGCGGCAGCCAGATCTCTGCACGACATCTGCACCGTGGTCAGCGGCGGCAGCATGAATTGCGCCAGGTGAATGTCGTCGAATCCCACCACGGAAATATCCTGCGGAACTTTGTGCGTGGTCCGGTAGAGCGCATGCAGCACGCCGATGGCGGTCATGTCGTTCGAGCAGATGACGGCCGTCGGCAGCTCGGTCGAGCGACAACAGCTCGCTCCATCGCCGCGATGCCGCCCTCCATCGTGTGATTGCCTTCGACCATGTGTTCGGCCGGAACCGTGAGCCCCAGCTCGGCCATCGACTTCAGGAATGCATCGCGCCGCGCCACGGCCGAGCGCAGGCGCAGCGGGCCGCTGATGAATGCGATTTGCCGATGGCCCAGCGCCGCCAGGTGCTGCACCGCCTGGCGAATTCCCTCGCCGTAATTCACCTTGAGCACGCGAATGTTGGGCAGGTCCGGTCCGGCATCCACAAACACCAGCGGAAACTCGCGCTCCACCAGCTTCTGCACCAGCTCTTCTTCAATGCCGAAGGTCATCACCGCGACGCCGTCCACGTTGCGCTGCAGCATGCGGCGGATCAGCGATTCGGTGCGCGCCGGTTCGTAGTTCGTCGAACCGATCAGCACCTCGTAGCCCTGCGCTACGGCCAGGTTTTCAAACTCCTGCACCAGCTCGGGAAAGAACGGATTGGTGATCTCGGAGACGATCAGGCCCAGCATCCGGCTGCGTCCGGAGACCAGCGCGCGCGCCTGCGTGTTGGGCAGGTAGCCGACTTCTTCGATCGCCTTCCACACGCGCCGCGCCAGCTCCGGATCGACCGTGGGAATGCGATTGACCGCGCGCGAAACGGTGGCGATGGACACGCCTGCGCGCTGGGCCACGTCGCGGATGCTGATCGTCCCGGGCCGACGGCCCTGCGTATTGTTCCTCGGGCTGCTCACCGATAATCCGATTCTAGCGGTTTCCGGGTGTTTCTCAACTGCAGATTCGAGTGAATCTCATGCGATCGCGCTTTTTTACCGCTATTTGGCGGCTCCCATGACTGTTGGGAGTTGCTGGAAGTCGAGGAATGTACCCCCAATTTGGAAAGCGTTTCCCGAATTCTGCCGGAGAAGAGATCCCCGAGCTAACCGGAAATCCGGAAGTAATCCGATTTACGGATGCGTTTGGCCCCCGGCTGCCACTTCGAGCCCATGCCGCACCAGGGCAAGAATCGACGTCAGGCTCTCTTCTGCGCCGCGCCGGCTGCCGGGAAGATTGACGATGAGCGTCTTTCCCGTGAGGCCGGCAACGCCGCGCGAGAGCCACGCAAAGGGATTGCGCTCTGCGCCCTTGGCGCGCATGGCCTCGGCCAGGCCGGGCGCTTCGCGCTCGATCACGCGCCGCGTCGCTTCCGGCGTGCGATCGCGTGGGCCCAGGCCGGTGCCGCCCACAGTCAGCACCAGGACCGCACTCTGATGGCTCCACTGTTCGAGCTGGGCGGCAATCATCTCTTCATCGTCGGGAACCAGGGCCGTCCGCATCTCTGCTTCAGGCCAGTTCTGGCGGAGCAGCGCGACCACAGCCGGCCCCGCAGTGTCGATTGCCTGCCCTGCGAGCAGCGGTCTGAGACAGTGAGAACAGCAAGCAGCATGGGGTCGATTTTAGCGCCTATTGCGCGGGCAGCACCTTGATCGTGTGCAGCCAGTCCTCCACGCGCTGCGGCCAGGTCGTCACAGGCAACGCGGTGCGGCGCAATCCGTAGCCATGTCCGCCTTGCGCGTAGATGTGCAGTTCGGCGGGAACCTTGGCGTTCTTCAGGGCCATGAAATAGACCACGGCATTCTCCACATGCACGGGATCGTCCTCGGCCTGCACAATGAACGAAGGCGGCGTATCTTCGGTGGGATGAATCTCGGGATTGGGCGCGAAGTTCTGCTCTGCCAGCGCCAGATAGCCGGGATAGATGATGACCGCGAAGTCCGGCCGGCAATCCAGCTTGTCGGCCTCATCGACCGGGTCGTACAGCCGCTTGTCGTAGTGTGTGCTGAGCGCCGCAGCCAGGTGTGCACCGGCCGAGAAGCCCAGCACGCCAATGCGGTTGGGATCGATGTCCCACTCTGCCGCATGTTGCCGCACCAGGCCCATTGCGCGCTGCGCGTCCTGCAAGGCGGCCGATGATTTCGGATAGGGCCCTGAGTTCGGAACGCGATATTTGAGCAGCACGCAGTTGACGCCGATCACGTTGAGCCAGTCGCATACCTCCGTGCCTTCCAGATCGATGGCCAGAATTTGATAGCCACCGCCGGGAAACACCACCACGGCAGCTCCGGTGTTCTGGCCCTTGGGAGCGTAAAGGGTGAGAGTCGGCTTGGATACGTTGCCGAGACGGATAACGGGCTTGCCCGCAATCAGCGAATCTTTCGCTGTCGTTTTGTCCACCTCGGCGGGCGCATTTGCCGGAGAGCCGGGCGCCACGCCGGGCCAGAGAGGCAGTGTGACATGCCCTGGTGCGGGTTGCCATGCAGGTTGCTGTGCCAAAACAATCGCCGATGATGCTGCAGTGAGAATGAAGAGTACAGACGCAATTTTATTCATATCTTGAGCCTCTCATAAGGAGCTTCGCAGCGATGATTACAGCCGGGGGAGGCCGGGCGCAAATCGACGCACTCCGGCCGCGGCTCAACTGCCGGTCGACGAATTCCCTGCGTGGTATGCAACACTGGGCAGGGTGCGGGGCTGCTAACTTGCTCCTCCATTTTTTGGGCGAATGCGGAGAAGAAAATGAACAGGAATTTTCAAGACAGGCGGGACTTTCTCAAGCAGGTTGGATCGATGGGTTCGGTCGCCATGATGGCTGGTTTACCCCAGGGCGCGATGGCTTTCGGCGGGCGGGTTGTCGAGGACGCCGTGCTTCCGGCGCAGGCCGAAGAGGCGCCGCAATATCACATCAAGTTTGCCGTGTGTGGCATGAGCCACGACCACATCTATGGCATGGTCGGAGCGATTCAACGCGGCGGGGGCGAGCTGGTGGCGGCGTGGGGCGGCGAAGAGGACAAGGCCGCGGCTTTCGCCCGGCGTTTTCCCAACGTGAAGATGGTGAAGACCCAAGATGAGATCGTGAACGACCCCTCGATTCAACTGGTGCTCAGCTCTCAGATCGCAAATGAACGTGCTCCGCTCGGCGTGCGCGTGATGAAACACGGTAAGGACCACTTGTCTGACAAGCCCGGCGTCACGACTCTGGAGCAACTGGCCGAGGTGCGCAAGACCATCGCCGAGACCAAGAGAATTTACGGCATTCTCTACAGCGAAAGGCTGGAGGTAAAAGCCGCGGTGTATGCAGGAGAGCTTGTCCATCAGGGCGCCATCGGCAAAGTGATTCAGACCATCAACATCGCTCCGCACCAGATCATTCAGGGACACGGCGACGCCGGCGGCGGATCGGGACGGCCCGACTGGTTCTGGAACCCCGACCAATACGGCGGCATTCTCTGCGACATCGGCTCGCACCAGGTAGACCAATTCCTTTTTTACACGGGAACCAGAAAGGCAGAGGTCGTGGAATCGCAGATTGCCAATGTGCGCCATCCGGAGCATCCGCGTTTTCAGGATTTCGGCGACATGGTGCTGCGCGGAGATCGCGGCCTGGGCTATGTGCGGCTCGACTGGTTCACGCCCGACGGCCTGGGCACCTGGGGCGATGGACGACTGTTCATCCTGGGCACCGATGGGTACATCGAGATCCGCAAATATACCGATGTCGCGGTGAAGCACCAGGGAAACAATCTCTTCATCGTCGATGGCAAGCAGGCCAGATACATCGATTGCAACCAGATGCCGCTGCCGTTCGGTCCACAGTTTGTCGCAGACGTTGTGAATCGCACGCACATAGCGCAGGACCAGGACGAATGCCTGCTGGCGGCAGAACTGGTGATCAACGCGCAGCGGAATGCGCGCGTAGTCACCCTGGAGGACTAGGCGCCCTAACTATCCACTATGCAGGCTGACAATCCAATTGAAATGAAAACGTTTTTTCGAGCACCTGAACAAACTGACTTTGGGAGGGAGTGGAGCCTTGCCGGCCGCGGAGCATTCCGCATTTTGATGGCATCGGCGACTCGTGGGAAGAGACGCCCTACTATGCCACCAGTTTCGCGAGGTCCGCACGCACGTCACGCACCTGGACAAGCGCATGAGACCTGACGACGGGTGCGCATACAATCCGGTGCTCTTCCAGTTCGTAGCGCGCGCGCTCCATTTCAACATTCTTCTGAGCCGCGAGTTTCTTACTCAACCCGTAGACCGCCGAGGAGCGAGCCGCGATGTATTCACCGAGTTTGTTCTCATAGTCCCGTTGAAGAACCCCACAGATTGGGCAACTCTTCATATCTACCTCCTTTGGCCTTCTACTAGGCCTGCAAACGCGTTGAGCGCCGCTTCATTGCTGAGGATTTTTGGTAAAGTGCGCTGCAGTCGGTTAATTCGGATAACAATGGCGCACTTACAGTTGCAGTTGCCTCTTCGCACCAGGCTAAATAACTCGAGTCATTTTTGCCCGGTACTGAGGTTCGAGAGTTTGCCTTCCAGCATCCCCCCGCGTCTTTAGGAGTGATCCGTCAGCAATCTTTGGGCAAGTTCATGTCCCTGTACGATCAACGCAGATCTCGAGGCAAAAGGGGTGTTGCGGTGTTACAGCTTCTTAGCTCAAACATCACGAAGGAAATCCAAACTGTTGGCATGACTCGGATCGTTCTTTCGTTGAGAGCGAAGCGCCGTTTGTAATTCCAATCTTCATGAAGTGCATTCCAGAAACGGAATGTTCCAGAAGGAAGTCCTCGGCAAAAGTCCTTTTTTTATCGGTGCCTTCCGGTTGGAGCGCCGAAAAATCCACTTTGACGGCGTGGCGCACCGGCCGGGTTGCATGTTGGCTGACAAGATGATGGTTCGTATCGAGTTTCTTGGATAGGCCCATAGCAAACTCCATTCATCGGTGTGGGCTTTCACAGTCTCACCTGGAGGGAGATTGGGGATTCCAGGCGAATGATCATTGCTCAAATTTCGACGGGGCACACTTGAAGTGGCCCACATCGCGCCCTCGTGGATACGATCAGGCAGCGACACGTTGTCGTTTTGAGCCTCAGGCATCGATCTGTGAAGGCTCACGGTGGTTGAAAACCGGTCGTGTTGTAATTCAAATTCGCTGCTAGAGCGAATCTGAAAGAGGAGGAGGAATCGTGCCTATACTCACGGATTACGCCCAAACGAGGCCCATGTCAAGCACTTTCTAATTAACATCGTCTCTTAGAATTGTAGCCAGTAATTGTTTCGATTCTGAACAATATTCGGCGAAAAAAGCGGCAGGGGAAGGCGAAAACGAGGCCCTGATCTTCACTCGCAACGAGAGCTAAACCTCTTCCGGTTCTATGAGTTTCGCCACGCGCTCTCTGACGGGCATTGCCGTGATCAACAGCACGCTGATGAGAACAAACAAGGTTCCCAGGATCGTTCGCAGACCAACCGCTTCTCCGCCCAGAAAATATCCAATCAGCACCGCAACCACCGGATTAACATACGCATACGTTCCCACCTTGGTTGGCGATTCATGGTGAATGAGCCACACGTAGGCAGTGAACCCGACTATTGAGCCGGCAACTATCAGATAGACCAATGAGATCCAGGCTGCGGACGACACGGTCCCGGGGTTGAAGTCACGCGTTTCTCCGGTGGCGGTCGCAACAATTCCCAGCAACACTCCCCCGGCGAGCATCTGGGCTCCCGAGCTCATCACTTTTGAGGGCGGGAGCGGCAGCTTGCGCGAAAGGACGGAGGCAACCGACCAGCTCATGGACGCAAAGATCAGAGCCAGCGCGCCGGTCCTGTCGATCGGCGCGCCTTCCAGGCCCAGGGAGCGGCTCATCAGCACCGCAACGCCGCCCATTCCGATCAAGAGCGCCAGTGCAAGCTGCACGGTCATCTTCCGGGTTCCCAGGAATACGATCTCCGACAGGGCCATAAACACCGGGATGATGGCCATCATGACTGCGGCGATCCCGGACGGCACGTGTTGTTCGGCCCAGAACAGCAGGCCGTAATCAAAGACGAAAATCAGCAGCGCCATGATGAAAGCCGATATCCACTGGCGTCTGTCAGGCGAGCGCTCACCATGTGCAATCATCCAGCCGTACAGGACAAGACCCGCAATTAGAAATCGGATCGCCGCAAAAAGGAAAGGCGGAACTTGGTGCACGCCTATGCGGATCGCCAGGAACGTCGATCCCCAGACAAAATAAATGATTCCGAATGCAAGAAGCGTCTTCCATTGGGGACGATGGCTGGTGGCTTCCAAAGAGATCTCCTTTCAGCACTCTACCAGTGCCGAAGGCTGATTCTGCATTGGCTCGGCATGGTGGGCGCAGTGCGCACAAACGCCGCGCTTCCATGCTTGTCTCCGGGAACACCATGGCCGCCGTTTCACACAACGGTACGGCTACCTTCCCGGTCCGCTCTCCTCAATAATCGCCAGGTCCCACGGTGCTAGCGTTACTTCCTGCGCATGGGCCACAGCTTTCGAATTCAGCAGATTTGTTCCTGCGGCATAGGTATAGTTGCACTTCACTTCGTTGCCCGAGTAATTGAAGTAGAAATGGATCCGCTTGCCGATTCGGTTAACGCCATGCTGAACGTGAATAGCCGCCGGCAGCTCCTCCTCCAGGCTGCCCAGCCCAGCATCTGCCACCGCGCGCTTCAGCACAGCCGTTTGCAGCGCATCCGATAGATAGGTCCCCTCATACAGCAGCGAACCCGCGCCAAACTGGTTTTCTGTAATCGCCGGCCACTTCCCAAAGAAGGGATGGTCGTAGTACGCCAGCGCTTTCGCATGCTCAGGCATCAGAAACTCGGCCCAGTACTTTACCTGGTTCCCATTTCCTAAGTGAAATGGATCGCCCTTTAGCGCCAGCGGATGCTCCAGGTTTGAAAACTCCTGGTAGCTGAATCCCGCGGCCTCGCGAAGCGGTCCCGGCGCGCGCGCCCATCTCACAGCCGAATTCTCATTCGCAAATCCGCTCTTGAAAGTCATCACCACGTGGCCGCCGTGCTTTACATAATCTGAGATCCGATCCAACAGCGCGTCGTCCGCAATGTAGAGCGCCGGCACAATCAGTAGTTTGTAAGCCGAGAAATCTTTGGTATCGCTGAAGACGAAGTCCGTGCCTATATTCAGGTCATAGAGCGAACGATGTATCTGCTGTGTCAGGGTCGCGTAGTTCCGCCGTCGGCGGAGCAAAGCTCCGTTCGGGGCCCGAAGATGTGAAGGGCATGAAGTTAATGGCGTTATCTGAGTCCCGGCTCCACAGGATCGCGACCTCGTTGTGAATCTTCAAACCCACAAGGTGAGGTCCGTACCCTCTGTAACTCATGCGCCGTGCGGCTTACCTCGGCATAAGCCCTGTTTTGCTCAAGGTCGTGCGAGAGGGCGCCTTTCCAATACGTCTCCTGGTTGGCTGCAATCGACGCCCAGTGCCAATACTCCGCCATATTGGCGCCATTCGACAGATGCGTGTAGACATCCTCGCGCAGCTGGCCGTCATAGGGCGGATATTGAAATGCCGATGTCCAGCCGATGGTCTGCGCGTTCGTTTCGGTCACCAGAAAATTCGAGTGATTGAGGGAACGCGCAAAGTCTTCATTGATCGACTGCGAGGAGCCGTCATAGTGATCCTGCATTCCGTGATAGTTATTCACTGCGGCGATGTCGAGCCCGGCGGCAACAGCCTCTTCATTCACGTCTCGCTGCATCATCCCGCTGAAGTCGGTCGTAACAAATTGGCTCGAAGCGGCGCACTCCCGCACCAGCGCGGCCTGCCAGTGCAGGTAATCCGTCACGCGCATCTGGCTCCAGCGCGTCCACTCCAGCTTGTAGCCCGTGCTTTGCGCCCCGTCGCGAGTCGGCAAATCCTCCCAGGTGTGGATGTTCTCGCCCCAGTAGTTCAGGAACCACGCCTTGCTTAGCGCTTCCGGGGTTACAAACTTCTTTTCAAGATAATGCTGAAAGCCAATAAACACATCGCGGCTTACTGCGTCGTTGCTCCCCGTCTCGTTATCGAGTTGCCATCCAATCACCGTCGGGTTGTCCTTGTAGTGCGAAACAATGTGTCGAATCAGCCTTTCCGCATAAAACCGGAACCCCGGCGAGTCAGTATCCATGTTTTGTCGCATGCCATAGGTGCTTTCAATCGGGGGCCCGCCAAACACGGCCGGGTTCTGGCGTTCCACAAGAATCTCCGGATGCTCACGCGCCATCCACGCCGGAATCGAATACGTCGGCGTGCCCAGGATGACCTTGATCCCCGCCTTTCCCATTGCGTCAACCACGCGGTCCATCCAGGCGTACTCGAAGTGGCCATCCTCCGGTTCCCAAAGACTTCATGTCGATTCGCCCATGCGCACCACGTTCAGCCCTGCGGCCTTCATAAGCGCTACGTCTTTGTCCAGGCGCGCCTGCTGGTCTCCGGGCATGTACTCGTTGTAGTAGGCGGCGTTCAACCCGCTGGGCCATGGTTCCGGCATATCCGCCGTCCACGCGATCTCCCGGCAGGCCCGCGTTCACAAAACGGACATGCAGTTTCGGGTAGCGCGTCAGCACAAACTCCTCCACTTCCCTTGTGTAAAACCGCTGCGTAGTGATGCTGTCGCCGTAGAACACTACGGTATCGCCGTCCTTCAGCGCAAACTGCTGCGCCCCCGCCGACGCCGCACACGCAGCCAGTGCCAGCGTTCCGCAGCATGTCAGAATCATTCCGTGCCTCAGTATCCAGTTCATCGCTTGTTCTCCAGCCGCGCTGCCTGCCCCATCTGCGCAAATCAGCTGGCACCCATAGTTGGTACAACAACAAGCGGTCAGAAACCTGGCGGCGTTGGACCGGTGTGTGACAGTACCTGCAATTTAAATCGAATTGTAACCTGGTGAACGCGGCTTGCATTTTGAGTGTCTGTGGAGCAGATACACCACGAAGAATTGGAGGACCGCGATAAAGAGCGGCCCAGCGCATTTCCCAAGATCACGCTCAAACAGACCGATTCCCGCATCCAGTAATTGCATGGCGCCGGCGAGCGCACCCAGGATCAGCAACGCAGGCGTCGCCTGCTTGTAGATCACCCCCAATGTGAACAAAGCCAGAGGAATTCTGGGCGCCGCCGCGTACATCGCCAATAGCAACGACGCCTCCGTTGGAACCGATTCGGCAGGGACCAGGTATTGCGGACGGATGATCGCCGCGATGGAAAAGCCGCTCGCGACGAGGACATTGATTGCCGTGACCAGCGAAGCCAGCCGAATCGCCCTTATCGTTGTCATTGATTCCTCTCTCTGAGTAAGCTCGTCCGAGCGTAGTTGGGTTGATTTGACAACTTGTGTCCGCACTATGCCTGCGCGTGCGGACCCTTCCCTGATTGCAGAGCGGGAAACTGGTTATCCTTTCGCCGCACAATGATCGTCAGACTGTGAGAACGACCCTCCCGAAGGGGCGGCCTTCAACGAGATAACGCAGAGCCTCAGCCGCTTCGGCCAGAGGGAACGTCTTAGCCACGATCGGTTTGATCGCACCGGATTGAAGTAGAGAGACAATTGCGTTCCACGCGTCAGTAACGGCCGCCTGCGGCTGACGGAACATATTGAGACTCCGGATGCTGGCTTGTGGCACGATGAGATCTGTCACGTCAATGGTCGTCTGACGGCTTGCGGAATATCCCAGCGTCGTGAGGCTTCCTCCCAACGCGAGCGCTTTGAGCGCCTCGCTCAAGACTTCACCACCGATCCCGTCGATGACGATATCTGCGCCGTAGCCGTCGGTGATGCGACGTACGCCGTCACTCAACTTCTCCAAGGAAGTGTCGATGACCTCATCGAATCCGAGCGCCCTCGCCTGCTCGGCTTTCGCATGGTTGGTCGTGCTCGATATGGCGTGTTTTGCCCCTAGAGCGCGCGCCAATTGTGTCACTGCGTTGCCGACCGATCCCCCGATCGCTGGCGCCAGAACGGTTTTGCCTGGGACGAAAACCAGCCAGGGTAAGAGCCACTTGCGCGGTGAGATACGCGACCGGAATGCCTGCGGCGCTTACGTCATCGACATTGTCAGGTATCAGGCAAAGATCTTCCTTCCGTACGGCAATCCACTCACGGTAGGTTCCGTCTTCAAAAGCGCCATAGGCGCCCCAGAACATCACGCGTGAGCCAGCGGGAAAGTCCGCTCCGCCTCCCTCCTCCACCACGCCCGCTCCTTCGTTGCCCAGGATTAGCGGCACCTCCGGGATGTGAAATTTGCCGGAGAGAATCGTATGGTCGAGCGGCGTGACGCCGGCTGCCGTGATTCGCACCAGTACTTTTCCGTCTGTGACCGCTGGTTTGGGAAGATCGACCAGCTTCAACGCTTCATAACCACTAAATTGCTCCGCTCTCATTGCACGCATATTGGTTCTCCCTTTTCCCATGTCACTCCTGGCCTGCGCCGCTAGGCCGCAACCCGGAGATTGTTAATGTCGATCGAGACCACCAGCAGGTCGCGAATTGGTTGAGTCCTTGGCCTTCGTCGAGCACGCCGATGTGGATTATTGTTATAATCCACATACAGGATTAGATTCGTAATCCTGATTTGGTCGCAGATTATTTTCGGGGAGGTTCAGATGGGCTATTCCAAGGCCCAAAAGGAGAAAACTCATAAGCGCATCGTTGCCATTGCCTCAAAGAGATTCCGCGAAAAGGGTCTTGCAGGATTCGGAATTGCGGAGTTGATGAAGGAAGCCGGCCTGACGGTGGGCGGCTTCTACAAACACTTCGACTCGCGTGACGAACTAGTGGCCGAGGCACTCAGCGATGCATTCGGTGTCTGGCAGCGCCAAAAGGAAGCTGCTGAATCCGGCGGGCAGCCGCTATCCTTCGCGAAGCTTATCGACGATTATGTGAGCGATGTGCACCGCAAGAATCCAGGTGCGGGCTGTGCCTTCAGCGCATTGGCCCCGGAAATCGCTCGCAGCGATAAGCGGACTCGTGCGCTTACCTCTGATCAAGTCAAGGCGGATCTTGAGTTGATTGTCGGGTTGCTGCCAGGCAGGGATAAGCGCGCGGCAAGATCGAGAGCGATCCTGACTTTCAGCGCGCTCGTCGGAGCGATGTCGCTGGCCCGCGCCGTATCGGATGAGGCGCTTTCGCGGGAAATCTTGAAGACGGTGGCAGACCTTCTCAAGAATCCCGCCTGAAAGTGACAAGCCGGAGGTCTTCGGTGCAGCGTCTCTCGATCAGACTTGCCCTCTACCGCCATCAACGAAGAGTTCGATACCTGTAACAAAACTGGAATCATCCGACGCCAGAAAAAGCGCAGCTTTAGCAATTTCGTCAGGATCTCCCATGCGCCCCATTGGAATGGTGGACACAATCCGCGCAATAGCGTCTTCAGGTTGCCCATCCACAATTGGCGTATCGGTTGGACCCGGGCTGACAACGTTGGAGCGAATATGGCGGTCCTTGAGATCCGAGGTCCAGGTTCGGACGAAAGAGCGGAGGGCGGCCTTCGTCGCGCCGTAGACACCGAAGGCGGGCGTACCCTTCACGCTCGCGACCGAGCCGTTGAGAATGATAGAGCCACCATCATTCAGCAGCGGTAAGGGCCTTCTGTACCGTGAACAGCGTTCCCTTGACGTTGATGTCGAAGAGCTTGTCAAAATGCTCCTCAGTGATTTTGCCGAGGGGAGCAAATTCAGCAACGCCGGCGTTGGCGAAAACGACATCGATTCTTCCCTTCGTCTTGACGGCCTCGTAGAGACGATCGAGGTCGGCCAATCTGGCAACGTCTCCCTGAACGCCAGTGACGTTGCTGCCGATCGCCTTCACGGCCGCGTCGAGCTCCTTTTGACGACGGCCCGTGATGAAGACGTAGGCACCTTCTTTCACGAAGAGCTTTGCGGTAGCCAACCCTATCCCGGATGTGCCACCGGTAATGACTGCCACTTTTCCCTGCAGTTTCTTATTTTCGGACATCGATAGTTTTCCTCACTCCCCCTGCTCCCAGTCGGCCTAAAAAAGACGTTGCCCGCCCCGCTTACGCTTGGCTTGAAGTGAACAGTTTCAGCATTTGCTGGTTGAACCCGTTCACCAAGGCATGCTCCCCAGGTCCAGGATTGGCTCGCAGAGGCTTTGCCGCTTCAACAAGAATTTCGTCAGCATCTGTTCCAAGCACGTCCAACGTTTCGGAGATGAACTGATCGAGAGGCATTGCCTGCTCAGCCTCCTGGCTATTCATCAGTTCCGTGCGCACCCAGGGCGGCGCCACCTCGAGCACTCGAACACCGCTGTCGCGAAGCAGGAAGCGTTGCGACAACACATAGGAGTGGAGCGCAGCTTTTGTGGCAGAATAGACAGCCGTCACAGCCAAAGGCACAAAGGCAAGGACCGAGGTGTTGTAGACAATCACACCACGACGGCTCTTCAGGTGATCCACGAGAGCCGATGTCAACCGAATGGGACCCAGAAGATTGGTCGTGACGGTCGACACGAGCAGCTTGTCGTCGATGACGCCCGCTGCCTGATCCGGTTCCATGATTCCGGCGTTGTTGATGAGAACATTCAGATCCGGATGTTCTGCGATCAGCTTCTTTGCCACTGCTTTGATACTGTCCGGGTCTGCGATGTCGAGTTCGACTGCCTCGATGCCCGGATTGGCCTTCGCGACGGAGTCCAGATGGCTCTTGCGTCTGCCTGAGATGATCACTTTGTTTCCGCGTTTGTGCAGCGCCTCGGCCAGACCGCGGCCAATACCCGATCCGCCGCCGGTAATGAAGATGGTGTTTCCAGTGAGATTCATGATTTCTCCAGATCAATGTGGTGTGATTGTTGCGTGAAGGTCCGAGGCTTACGCAGGGAAGCTGTCGCCAAACATGGGAAGGCCGCTGACGGATTCTTTCCGTGTGGCTTCGTCCTGCAATACATCCCAGTGCTCAGCCAGAAGACCGTCTTCGAATCGGACAACGTCGGCCGCAATCCAGGCCGCGGGCCTTCCCATCCCGGTGAAACGGCCATGCGCGATGACGTAGTCGCCTTCTGCGACGATGAGTTGGTTTTCATAGCGCAGGGTATCTGGCGTCGCGCGGACAAGGTCGAACAGTCCTTCGCGTCCAGGCGCGATGTGCGCGCTGTGCTGGATGTACTTCGGCGACCAGAAGCGTTCTGCTGCTGCGTAGTCGCGTTTGTTGAAGAGCGTATCGAAGGCTTCGAGAACGATCGCCTTGTTCTGTTCGGGTGTTGTCTTTGGCATATTCAGCTCCTGGAGTTGAGTTCGAGTGATTGATAGGTTGGGTAATCGGAATAGCCGTGTGGCCCCGAGGCGTAGACGGTTTCCCAATCAACTTCAGCAAGAGGGGCATTCTCGGCAAACCTCTGGACCAGGTCGGGATTTGCGATGTAGGGACGGCCGAAACGCCACCAGATCCGCCAGACCTTCCGCGACAAGGCGATTGCCGCGATCACGGTCCATCTTCACGTTCGCGATCAGTGTGCCTTTGAAGAGGGGACGGAAATGCCGGAACATGCCATCGTCGGACCAGTTTCTCGAGTGGCGTGCCGGTGAAGTCGGTTGTATTCCCCATCAGCAACAAGTGCGAAAGATTGTAGGTGCTCAGCTTCCGAATTGCATATTCGGTGACGGGCAGGGTTTCGTCATTGGCTTGAAATGCCGCGCCTTCGTGCATCGGGCTGATCTTGACTCCGACCCGTTGTGCATCGACCTCACTCAGGACCGCCTCGACTACTTCGAAAAGAAAACGCGAGCGATTTTCCAGGCTTCCGCCGTATTCGTCTTTACGCAGGTTGGTGGCGGCGTTCAGAAACTGCGAGATCAGATAGAGATAGTTGGCGAGGATCTGGACACCATCGAAGCCGGCTTCCATCGCGTTTCGCGCAGCGCGCCCGAAATCTGCAACCGTAACTCGAATCTCCTTTTTCGTCAGAGGCCGCGGTGTCACCGTGGGCTTCCTTCCCGTCGGCGTGACCGACATCTGGCCGGGATCGACATTCGATGCGGACACGGGCTGCGCGCCGTCCAGTAGTTCAGGATGCGAGATCGCGCCGGTGTGCCAGAGCTGTGCAATGATGCGGCCGCCGGCCGCATGGACGGCATCCGTGACACGTCGCCATCCGCGGACTTGCTCCTCCGTCCAGAGGCCTGGCGTATCGGCCCAGCCAAATCCTTCCGGGCTAATCGCGGTGGCCTCGGTGATGATCAGTCCAGCCGAAGCGCGCTGCGCGTAATACTCCGCCTGCAAGGTCGTGGGCACGTGATCATGCGGTTGCGCACGCATCCGGGTGAGCGGCGCCATGACGATGCGGTTAGGAAGATCGAGGTCTCCCATTCGATATGGTGTGAAAAGCGGCTGATTCGACATCACAGAACTCCTGCATGGATCGACAGAACGTGCTCAAGAGATCACTTCGATCGCATCGACCCGTGAGGGATAAAACGCCAGGTGCTCTCTAATTTCGGCGACTGCCTCATGCGGTTTTTCGTACGTCCAAACGGCATTTTCCGATTTCGCTCCGCCGATGGGAATGCTGTAGTACGTGCAATCGCCCTTGTACGGACAATAGGTGTAATGCGTGGTCCGAACGAGCAACGACATGTCCGCATCGCTGCGCGGCAAGTAGTAGACGGGTGGATATCCCTTCTCCTCCAGCCGAAGTGCTCGCGCTCGATTCAGCAACTATCCGCCCAGCGACCGTTACGCGCACCTTGCCCTCAGCTGGTGAAATCGTGATGGGATGATCAGGGCCAGGAATCTTGATCTCTTTACCTTTGCTCAAAGTGTTATTCATTGCGTTCCTCACGTTGTCAGTTAAAGCTTCGAACCGCCATCGACGGGAATACTGGCGCCTGTGATCCAGCGCGCCGCATCGGATGCCAGAAAAGCGACTACGTCGGCAACATCCTCGGGTTTGCCGAGTCGCTTCAACGCCTGCATTCCCAGCGCGACCTCGCGTCCCGCTTCTGTCTTCGTGAAATTCGACATATCCGTGTCGATGACTCCCGGTGCGACAGCGTTTACGCGTATGCCGCGCGGCCCGAGAATGGCGGCCCAGTTCTTGACCAGCGTCTCAAGCGCTCCTTTGGTAGAGGCGTAGGCAAGAATCGAAGGGTTTTCCAAACCGGGCTTACCCACCACCAGACGGGCTCCGAGTGAAGAGATAGCAACAATGCTTGAACCCTCACCAAGAACCGGCAGTAGTTGCTGTACCAGGAAAAACGGACCGCGGACGTTTGTGGCAAAGAGGCTGTCAAAATCCTCCACGTTGTAATCCGCAATGCGTGCCGCCTTGCTGATTCCGGCGTTGAGCACAAGCACATCCAATCGATTGCCGACGATGGTACGCACCTGTTTGGCGAGCAACGATGCGCCGTCCGGAGTTCTTAGATCCGCCGAGATTGCATCGGCGCGCCCACCGTTGGTTTGAATCTCCGCAACCAGAGATTTCGCATCCTGTGTTGAGCGGCCATAGTGAACCAGGACGTGTGCGCCGGCCCTGGCGAGCGCGATTGCAGTCGCTCGGCCAATACCTCTCGAAGCGCCGGTCACAAGCGCAATTTTGTTTTCGAACTCAGGCATTGTCTCCTCCTGCTCTTGTTAGTCAGGCGTTCATTCCGCCATCCACGGTAAGATTCGCCCCGGTAATGTACGAGGACTCCGGACCGGCGACAAACGCCACCATCGCGGCGATCTCATCCACGTGTCCATAGCGGTCGAGCGCCGTGGCGGCCTTCTGCGGCACCGCCCAATCACCCGAGGCGGGATTTAAATCCGTATCGATCGGACCCGGCTGGACGTTGTTGACCGTAATGCCCCGGCTCCCGACCTCTCTGGATAGCGCCTGGGTAAACATCTTCACGGCTCCCTTCGTGGCCGCGTAGGGCACAATTCCGGGCGCGACGGCACGCTCGCCCACGGCAGAACCGACCATGATGATGCGGCCACCGTCCTTCATGTGCTTCAGCGCAGCCTGCGTCGTGGCGAATACGCCGCGGACGTTGATGTCAATCACACGATCCATCTCCTCCAGCGTGGTTTCTTCGAATGTTTTTGGAATGGCCGTGCCGGCATTGTTCACAAGCACATCTAGTCTGCCGAAGGTGGCCACGGCCTTTTCGACCGCGTTCTTGACTGCCTCGACGTTGGCGGCATCCGCCTGGATCGCGATGGCCTTACCGCCGCCGAGTTCGATCGCTTTGACTACGGCTGAGGCTGCGCTCGTGTCATTCGCATAGGTAATGGCTACGCTTGCTCCATCGGCAGCCAGACGCTTCGCAATCGCTGCGCCAATGCCCCGGGAACCGCCGGTAACGAGTGCTACTTTCTTCGCTAACTTAGTCATGTGTCTCCTTTGCCATTTTCGGAACAATTCAGAGAGATTCGACTGCCATCTTGTTCGACCGTGTTTGGCAGTTCTGAACCATTCAGTTCTATACGATGACGATGATGGGGCGAGGATGCAGAGATATTGAACTATCTGGTTCTTTATCGAATAATATGTGTATGGGGCGCCCTAAGAACTTTAGCCGGGAGGAAGTGCTGGAGAAGGCGATGCCCGTTTTTTGGAAGCACGGGTTTGCGGATACGAGCCTCCAGGAACTGGCACGAGCCACAGGCGTGAACAAGTCAGGGCTGTATACCGAGTTCCGTGACAAGGAAGATCTTTTTGTGGCGTGCCTTCGCCACTATCTTGAGAGCCAAGGGAAGAGGGGACTTCTGACCAAGAAGCCTCTGGGCTGGAAGAACGTCGAGACATTTCTCAAGAATGGTCCTCTCAACAAGGGTGAGCGGCAGGGATGTTTTTCCGTCAACTCCATGCGGGAGTTCGCGATCCTTCCGGATGAGGCTTATGGGGTCGTAACGGAAAATCGGGCGTTGTTGCAACATCTTCTCGCGATGAATATCGAGGCGGAAAAGCCCAGGATGGCTGCTTCTGCCATTGCAGAGATGGTGCTGTCTTTCTTCTCCGGATTGTGCATTGAGCGCAACCTCAAATCCGGTAAGACGTCGTCGAGCCGCAAGATCGACAACTTCATGACAGCCCTTCGCAGTCTCTAATCGAGGCGTCTCTAAATCCGTTCTTACGTGGACAAGCCAAGGGCCGAGGCCACAAACATGCCGGCGCCTGCGATCAATGCGGTATCCAATGGCGAAACGGCCATTGAGGTACCTATGATTTGGAGGAGAGAACCATGCTCGATCATATGATTCTGACTGTCAGCGATGCCGAACGTTCGCTAGCCTTCTATGAGGCGGCCTTGAAGCCTCTTAGTATCAAGTTTTTCCTACCGTACAAGGGCGAGGGTGATCATCCTGATCTGTGGGGATTTGGTGATGGCAAGAGGGCGTTCTTCTGGCTCAAGCAAGGGAAGCCCAATCCAGCGTCCATTCACTGGGGCTTTGTGGCTGAAAACAATGATACGGTCGATGAATTCTACAGGGCGGCAATTGCCGCTGGTGCCAGGGGCAATATTTCACCGCGGGTACGAGTGGAATACTATCCCGGATACTACGCCGCCGATGTATTTGACCCGGACGGGTATTCGTTTGAAGTCGTCCACAAAAGCTAGCGAGGAAACCTCACATCGACAAGATGGTTACGCCGCGGTCAGGTAACAACAATTTGCATCGCTCAAGTCTTGGTCCGGAACACGAGAAGGTCGGGGATTGAACCCGCCGGCTGCAGACTCATAGTATCGATGTGGCGCCTGGAGAAGACCCCAGTGGCAATCGTGTTCGCCAGGTAACAACGAAGGCAGGACAAGGAATGACGATCGAAGTTCTTCTTCCATCGATTATCAAAATCGGTGGCGGCGCAATTTCTGAAGCTTCAGGCATTCTGAAGCGCCTGGGAGTCAAGCATCCGCTCATCGTGACGGACGCCTTCCTTTTGAGAATGGGCCTGGCGGAGTCTCTTCGCCGGCAGCTTGAGAATGCAGGTATTGCCTGTGGCGTTTTTTCGGAAACAGTTCCTGACCCGACGACGGAGGCAGTAGCGGACGGCTTGCGAGCTTTCACTCAGGGGAAACATGATGCCTTGGTGAGCCTCGGTGGCGGGAGCCCCATCGATTCGGCAAAGGCGATCGGCATGCTTGCCTCCAACGGCGGCCGTGCCCGCGATTACAAAGTGCCGAACGAGATTCCGAAAAAATGCCCGTTCCACCTGGCGATTCCCACGACTGCGGGCACAGGGTCCGAGGTGTCACGCTTTGCCGTCATCACCGATTCGGAAACCGACGAGAAGATGCTCATTGCGGGAGCTCCACTGGTGCCGATTGCAGCGATCGTAGACTTTGAATTGACGATGAGCATGCCCGCAAGGTTGACCGCGGACACCGGGATCGATTCGCTGACGCACGCAATCGAGGCGCACGTAAGCCGCAAAGGAAACGCTTTTGCCGATGCTCTTGCGATGACGGCGATGAAGACCATTTGGGCTCAGTTGCCGATCGCATTTCACGAACCCGACAATCGTCACGCGCGCGAATCCATGATGCTGGCTGCGACCCAGGCCGGCATGGCCTTCTCGAATGCAAGCGTTGCCCTGGTTCATGGAATGAGCCGGCCGATTGGCGCTCATTTTCATGTGCCGCACGGACTTTCAAACGCAATGCTCCTTCCCGCCGTCACCGCGTTTTCGGCAGTGGGGGGCGAGGACCCCTATGCAGAGCGCGCCCGAGCCATCGGAGTCGCGGATCCATCGGACTCTGACGCCAAAGCTTGCAGGAAGCTGATCGACGCACTCTTCGAGCGGAATCAGGACCTTGAAGTACCCTCTCCGAAGAAGTACGGCATCCTCGAAGAGCAGTATTTCTCGCTGATTCCGACCATGGCAAAACAGGCCTTGGATTCAGGTTCGCCGCAAAACAATCCCCGCGTCCCAACGAGCGAGCAAATCGAGGAGATCTATCGGCAGATCTGGACGTAATTGTCACTCGCCCCACGAGGGACGCGAAAATAGCATGAGGGCCCGACTTGACGCGTCAACAGAATTCGACCTCTATCGTATATGAGTTGCTCCCGCTTACTTTGCTGCCGCAGTCGCGGGCTGGGGGTTTGTTGCCACGGACAGATGAGTCCGTTTCTCATAACACAGAAACCGTAGACCAGGACGAAATCCAAGACCGATCTCGCCGGCGCAAACATACCCCAGTTTTGGAAAGAGAATCTGAGTTGCCTGGTTTTGAGAATTTGTGTCCACTCGCACGACTTGAATACCTCTTTCCATGCCAACCATTTCAGCCTGATGCATGAGAGCCGCGGCCACGCCCCTGCCACGGAAAGCCGGATCGACGGCTAGACGATGAACGACGATGGCTGATTCTGTGATGTCCCACCCAACCTCGGCATATTCTGGTGCCTGATCCGTGGTGATAGCTGCAATCCCGGCAATCCTTGCATCGATTTCTGCAATCCACAAGAGTCCCTTCTCCACGTCGGACTCAAAAACGGAGACATCCGGATAGGCATCGTCCCATTGGAGATTCCCGCTTTCCCGCATGAGTGGAACCACGCGGCGGACCAGTTGCATCACCTCATTCAGATCTTCCATTGTCGCCCGTCGTAGTCGCATGCTCACTCCCGTTGAATCGCCTTGTCAGCACGTTGCCAATCGCAAAGAGTCACAGCTCTAGCTGCATGAAGACGTCAGCTCGCGCATATGGCATTGACCCTAATAGGTCGGGATTCACGTGACGGAAACCGACCGTCTCATACAGATGCACCGCAGCCGGCAGCTTGGTACTGCTGCCCAGGAATACGGATTTGGCTGCCATTGCCCTGGCCTGTTCGATGGCGTACTCGAGCAGGCGACGACCGATGCCTCGCCCACGATAGTGTGGAGCGACGGCCATCTTCGCCAATTCCACAACTCCATCGCCCATGGGTATCAGGGCCACACAACCAACGGGTTCCGCATTTGCGCAGGCCATAAGGATTCGGCCGCCCTTGCGGAAGATTGTGTCTCCCGGATCGCTGAGCGTCTCGATATCTTTCGGCTCGAGAACGAAATGGCGGGTGATCCACTCTTCGTTCAATCTCCGAAAGGCAGTTGCATCCTCATGGGGAAGAAGAGCGCGAAACTCAATATCTACGGGGATTGATTCAGAATTCATTGGGGCCAAGGATGGCGTCGAATTGACCATGGGGCGACCTCTGAGAATGAGTCTGCCATTTGAAGCATCAGACGTCCAATATATTGTTCCTTCCAATTATGATGATTCGTATATGGATCAGGATTTAGAACTAAGGCACCTCCGCTACTTCGTCGCCGTTGCCGAAGAACTGCACTTTGCTCGCGCAGCGAAAAGACTGCATCTCTCACAGCCTCCGTTGTCGCAGCAAATCCGCAAGATGGAGGAAATTCTCAAATGCCCTCTCTTTGTCCGGACGTCGCGGTCTGTACAACTCACGCCGGCAGGTGAAGCTCTACTCGAGCGGGCGCGCCGCACACTACGGAATGTTCGGCGCGATATAGACGAAGTCCGTAGCGTGGGAGGAGGTGAAGTCGGTTCACTCAATGTAGGATTCATCGGTTCGGCCATGTTGACAACTCTGCCTCAGATCTTCAGGACCTACCGCGAAGTATATCCGCGAGTACATTTGCGGCTATCAGAGTCGTTTACCTCACTCGTCATGGACGGTTTGCAGAACGGGACACTGGACGCGGGCATCCTGCGGGACAGCGATCCTTCAGAGATGCTGCACCTTACGCCGCTCTTCTCCGAACCATACGTCGCGGTGCTGCCGGCGGCGCACCGGTGCGCGAGACAAAAGAGTATCTCAGCCGGGATGTTGCGTGATGAGCCGTTCGTCTATTATCCGCGGACTGCCGGAGCGCGTGCGTTCGAGAAGCCCCTGACCATATTCGAAGAGCATGGTTTTCGACCGCAGATCGTCCAGGAAGCGTCCCATTGGTTATCGATTCTGCGGCTGGTCGGGGCAGGGCTCGGTGTTTCTGTCGCTCCCGCGTGCGTTCGGTGCATCACCTCCCCGGAGGTCGTCTGCCTTCCGATTCGGAACGCAAGGGTATCAAGTAGTATCGAGATCGCCTGGATAAAGGGGGATTCGCGCCCAATCGTCGAGCATTTCGTTCGCATTGCGACAAACTTACGCATGAGTTGAACGAAAACCCGCTATAAAGCTCGCGGACGACGGCTTCTCCTGCTCCGCGAATTCAAGCTGACCTTTCGCCAATTCGTCGCCGATTTCGAAGACAATTTTGACTGACAGCACTCGCAGCCGGGGTGATCTGCGGTTTCGATGTTGTTCAACTAGTGTCCTGAGTCTTAAATTCGCTAAACAAAAAGCTGTCATCCTGAGCGCAGTTTGGCGCGTTTTTTGCGCCAAACGGAGTCGAAGGACCTGCGGTTCGGGCGTTTGATTTCAGCAACGAACTTTCGATTCACCACACTAGTAGTCATTACGAGTTGGCGGTCATACGCCCGGAACTGCGCCAACGGCCAAGAATGGCCGAATTGCACGCACGGCCCTGTGTTGGGGTCGCATCCATCAGCAAGCCTCACAGCACTGCTCAGAGACAACAGCCGGAAGCGGAGCGCCGTCGAGCGCATACTTAGCCGGAGAGCAGCAAGCCTTTGTGAGACGCGCACGGTCTTCGTGCATTGCCTTGTCGTCCTTCAGGAAGTCGAGCGTCTGCCGGAGCACCTGCGATGCCCCGAGATGTGGTGGCATCACAATGCGGTAGTGCATCCACTTGCCCGCGCGCCGGGCTGAGACGATGCCAGCCTTCCGCAGATACGCAAGATGGCGGGAAATCTTCGGTTGCGGTGCGCCCAGAATCTCCACGAAGTAGCAGACGCAGACCTCCTGCTCTCCCATGAGATTGAGCAACCGGAGACGGGTGGTATCACCGAGAGCCTGAAAGAATTGGGGCAGGTCGAACTGCTTAGTGCGAGCCATGCATCATGCATACGCCTTGACAAACGCTTTTGCAAATGCATATATTCCCCTAGACGAATATGTGGGGCGTGCAATAGACTCCAACTATGTCAACACTGGTAGTCGACATCGGCCAAAACGTTATTGGGATTTATTCGGTAGAAGAGAGCGAATACACCCTTTATCCAAGCAGCGATTTTGCAGCAGCAATTCGGCGCATCGAGACCGCAGACGAAGTTATTACCTACAACGGGGGTAGCGCGAAATCTGGCGGGGTTCGCTGATGACTTGCTTGTCTTAGGTCGAATGGTCGGAATGAAAGACGCGTTGCCCATCAGCGGGAAGCATATAGACCTGAGGAAAATAATTTGGAGTAATATCATTTGGGGCGATGGCCTCGAGCTCACCTATAAAATGCACTTTGACGACGATCCGCAGTTTACATCCCTGACCGAAGCTGAATCTTCCAACCGGCGTAATGTCCACATGACCCTCAAACTCTGGGAGGTTTGGAAGCAAGGCAAACTTAAAATTCTAAACGGATTTCGGATTTGAGCGGAAGACAGACCCCAGCGCGGACGCCGCTTCTCTGAAAGCGCCACTAACGGCTGATGTCGACAGTGATGGTTGTCGTTTGCGTAATGCCTCCGCCTGTAGCGGCGATGATGATTGTGTGGTTTCCGGTTGATGCTCTGTTGCTCGCCTTGACGGTCAAGGTCGCGCTTCCGCTACCGGGCGCCATCATGGAACTGGGGCCGAACGTTACTGTTTCGCCACTGCCCTGCCCCGAAGCAGACAGGGTAATTGCCGAGTTAAAGCTGCCGGAGACGTTCGTGATCACTGTGGAGGTGCCCGACTTTTTCCTGGCTATCGACAACGATGTGGGTGAGGCGGAGAGGATGAAGGTGAAAGATGTTGCCGCTGGAGCAAGGGCACTGATCAGTCCGGCCCCATTCGGAGTGCCCCAGCCGGTCACCAGGTCGTAACCGGCCACGGCCGAATAGGTGCCGGATGTGCCGCTGGTGATGTCGTGGAAGTCTGCGGCATAGCTGGACGTCACATTCTGCGCATAGATGGTTGGGTTGATGAAGCCGATGGTCGGTTGGCCGTTGGCAACCAGTTGCTGGTTAAGGAGCGCAATGTAGCCTGCCCACATCGGGGCGGCAAAGCTGGTGCCGCCATACTCGTTTGCCGTGCAAGTGGTTTGATCGGCACATACGTAAAATGTGAAATTCGCGTTTGCCGAGACGTCGGGGCCATTGCGATAGGTTATCGAACCTTTATTGGTCGAGTTGATGACGCCGGAAAGCTGCTGCCAGGATGGAATCACGATACTGTCAGGGGAGATGCCACCGCCGCCGTTTGACCATGCGGTTTCTGACTGCCACGGCCCCTCTGCGCTCGCGGTAATTAAATCGGTGCCGCCCACGGAGACGATATTCGCATCGTCCGCTGGCCAGGCCTCATTGCTCGACGACCAGGTGGAATTGTCGCCAGACGCCGCAAAGAAGTTCTGGCCTTGAGCCGCCATCCTCTCGAAGTACGGGTCAAGCGTGCTTACATCCGCCGGTGTCCAACCCCACGAACAGCCAATCGTCGTGGGAAGCGGGCTGTGTGTCGTCAGGGCGCTGATGATCGCGGTGTCGGTGGCCCCGACGTACATCACCAGACTTGACAATCCTGGAGCCATGCCAATCGCTTGGGTCATGTCGAGCGTCTGTTCGGTGTCGTCACAGTTGCCTCCGGCGCTGGTATCCACGCAGGAGGTGCTGGTTCCGTCCGTGGAGAACAGGGTTACAGGCACATTGTTGGTTTGGCCAATGTTCTTGAAATAGGTGGTCAAATCGCTCAAGTCTGTGCCTGAATACTCGAATAATCCGAGGTTCTGGCCAGCGCCGGTGAGGGCCGTGCCGCCGTAGTACGCCGCACGCATATCGCTGCCCAAAAATGACGCCGAAGGCCCGGAGCCGGTGGTCGCATAGGAAACGACTTCCTCCGGCTTGATGCCATGGGCATTCGCGTAGTCGTTCTTCTTGACGAACAAGGCATGCGGAATGGAATAGTTGTCCAGACCGGAAATATGCCAGAGCGGGAACTTCAAGTTTGTGGTGGGCTCGCGGTCTGGCCCATGAAACATACGGCTCTCGGTGGGGTGCCGGTAGGTACGCATCTTTAAATGAAACCCCTTCTCAATGTCCGAAACGCGGGCCTTGATCTGCACGTCCATACCATCGCGCGTTCCACCAACGACCACGAAGTGTTTCGATTTTGCGAAGCGAACTACGGCGTCGTAATGTGACTGAGTGGGACCAAACCGCTCGGTGAACTCTTGCACTGTGAGGAAATGCCTGTAGTTGGGGCTGGCCGGATCGTAGAGTTGCCTTAGAAATGAATCCAGCCCTGCCTGATCGCTCAGCGGCAGAACTATATTGAGCTGCAATATCTGGGCTTGCGGGTAGGTGTCCGACAGATTTCGCCCTGCCGTTACGAACTACTTCTCGCACCTGGCGCGTCGAAACGGATTGCGCATGGGAACTCATTGTCACGACCAACAGGATCGCAACGAGCTTGAGGAAAAACAAGCCTGATCTCCGAACCATGGGCTCTCCTTTGAGTGGAGTTATCTTAGGGTTCGTTTCCGCAGGGACGGGCGGTCGTTTTGTCAACGTAGAGTACCACCACCAAGCGCACGCGACGAGGGAAATTCGAAGAGATTTCTGGCTTCAAATGATCTTTGGCTGGTTATCCCCATTTCGATTGATGCAAACAACCCCTAGCGCTTGGGGAGAATTCCATGGGTCCTGCCTGACGAGTTCCGGGCGTGTCGTAAGCGATACGTCCCCTTGACAGATTTTCGCCTCGAAACCGTCTCATGCTCCCGAAAACGAGTATTGTCCGGATCGGTCACTCGACTGCTTCTCTACTTTCCGATGCGACTGGAATCGTGTGCAAGTCTGAGACGCTCTTCATGTCTGGCGATGGGGAGAACATCCCATTCAGGGTCGGCGCTTCGCTTAAAGCCGCAATCTCGGCGGTCGCTATGTTCAGTTTGCCTTCTCGAATCGAGATTGAAGTGCAACGGAACGCCCTTGAAAAGAGGTGATACGGTTCCAAATCACTGGCTTACTTCGTCGGATCCGTCACCCGCCCCATGAAAAGTATGCTCCCCGAGCGATTGTCGCGGATCAGAAACACGAATGGGTGATCGGCGCGAAACACGATCGGTGGTTGTGGCCGCTGCACCGCCAGCGCCCGCGAGATGACCACGCCCGTAGCCGCCGCCGCTTCTGTTCCTTCTTCATTCACATCGATATAGGCCTTATGAATGACAGCCGAAATATACAGCTCGCGCTTTTCGGTCATGCCGGTGAAATCGGCGGCGCGCTTATCGAACGCCAGCGGCATACCCATCGCCGCCAGCGTGCTGGAGAGTCCAAACTGCTGCGTCATCTTGAACTTCGGCAACGTGAGAACCACCTTGGACGCATGACGCAGCTCGGTCATCCATTGCTTCGTGTTTGAAGCGGTCATTGCCTGCTCCATCGCATGGAGCCCACCCACCGCGTTGGGCAAAAACACAATCATCGAAAGCTCACCGCTCTTGTACGGAATCTCCAGCGCCTGGAATGTTCCTCCGTCGAGGTAGTTGAACCCTTGTTCGCTGTGCATCAGCGGCGCTTTGGTCGCTTGCGTGGCGGAGACGTGAAAATCCTCTTCCTTTGTCTGCGCCTTCTCGAACTGCGTTTGCCAGTCACCCTTAAAATAGATCGCATTCACGAGCGCAAGCCTGGTCTCGCGGCTCAAAACGCCCGGCGCAATCAAATTCTGGATCCTGTCGCTGGTCTGCACTTCAACCCAGCGATTGATCGCTTCGCGCGCCGCCTCGGTCGCGGTCTCGAAATCCACCTCATTGAATCCGGCGCCGTAATCGTTCCTCATCACACCGAGAAAACCCGGCAGAAACACATATCCCCGCTGCGCCCACAAGCCGTTTGCCACGTGAAGCTGGTATCCGGAATGAGCCGCATTCAGGTCGCCCAGCAGTGCGCCCATGGCCGGCGCCAGTCGGTCCGGCGGAAGCGTGAAATCCAGTGTCCGGGCCATCTCCGCCGCCGTCGAGCCGCGCGCACCGGCGTACGCCATGGCCAATGCAATCGAGATGCTCTCCGGCGAGAAGAAGAGATTGCCGGGCCCGTTCCGCAACTGCCCGTAAAGCGCCATGGCGAATGCGTTGCTGCCGTCCACTACTGCCGTCTTGTCGGGATTAGGTGCCGGTTGCATCTGTCCCTTCGATACCGCGACTTGAACCCAAAGAAGTGCGATGGCCGAGAAGAATTGGAGTCGCATCCGACCTCCAGCGAAGCAGGGCGTGACCCTCGCGCAGGATCGACCCGCTCTCTCTAAGGTACGCCCGACTCTAGGAAAAGGGCACAGCGGCTGCGGAGCGGGTCAGTGATCGAATGCGCTACATGGAGAAAGGTGCGGGCGTGCTTGCCTATTCGCGAAGAGGAAACTGACGGATTGTTTGAATGGTAAGTCTCGAAGAGGAGCACGGTATTACAAAGGCTGAACTCAGCGGCACGTTGATTCAGAGAACGACCTCGGAGGCTCCTCAGGGACGATGTATTACATCGGACTGGATATTCACAAGCGGACGATCAGTTATCGCGTGAAAGACGCAGTTGGTCATGTGCACCAGCAAGGCAAGATCGGAACGACGCGGTGCGAACTGGATGCCTGGATCAAGACTCTTTCCCAACCCCGGATGATGGGGCCGTAGAATCATGGAAGGAGGCGAAATCTATGAAGTATCAAAAAATCGCTCTCGAATTAATCGTCTTTTCCGAGGAAAAGGACGCGGTCGTCGCGGAGTTGAATTCGGCGATCGACCGGCTCGAAGAAACGCACACGATTTTCGGTGGTGGCGTTGACACCTTCCCGATAGAACACAGTGGAGCGCGAAGGAAATCGGCGCTGAGGCACGTGTTCGATGCAGGAGACACTGCGACGTCTGCGGTCAAATTGGCGGCTCAAAAGGTTGCCGACGCCTACAAAAAAGTAGTTTGACGATCCGGAAGTAGGCGTGATCCGGCTGCCGTCGGGTCCGTTTGGTCTGGAAAATGTCAGTCAGAGACCGCCGTCTAAACGCGCCTTGGCAACCTGGCTCTGTGAAGGCGGGCCGCAACGAGTCCACCTCCGGCACCTCCCAGTAGCTTCAAAGCGTGCGCGACGATGTAGGCAACGGGTTCGGGGCGAAACAGAGTAAGAATCACGTAGAGAGCCATGGCCACAGCCCCGACAAGCGCCCCATGAAAAACAAATTGCGATTCCAGTGTCTGGGTCTCACTTCCCTCAAATCCGCATAAGGATTTTGGGCCGGCGGGCGAGCGTCTAACATGGAGAGGCTGGCTGCGGTGGACCATGCAGTGTTTTAGGCGTGCGGACGAATTCCTTTCGTGGCTGTTTCTCCTCGGCTGCATCGTCTCTGCCGCTGGGCAGACATCGGCGGTCGACAGCCCGATGCGCCTCGCGGTTGTGGACGAGAATGGCGTGGCCGTTTCGGACGCTCAGGTGGTCCTTCAGGAGCCCAGACACCCTGAGGTTCGCCTCTCGACCGATTACGCCGGACATGCTACGTACGTCCTCCAGGGGACCGAACCCTATCGTCTGCGCATCGACAAGCCTGGGTTTTACGAGACGGTGTCGGATCAGTCCGATCCGTTGCTCCGGGATGTGCGGGTGGTGCTGAACCGCGAACAGATGATGGTACAGCAGGTCAGTGTAACGACTTCGGTTCCCGGCATCGACATGGAACAAACCTCCGATACACGCACCATGAATGTGCCGGAGATCGTCAATGTGCCGTACCCCACCTCCCGCGACATCCGCAACCTGCTGCCCTTCTTTCCCGGAGTGGTTCAGGATGTAACCGGCCAGGTGCACGTGGTCGGTTCGGAGACCTGGGCAACTCTGGACACGCTGGATGGATTCGACATCCGCTCTCCTGTCAGTGGGATCCTTGCCATGCGGGTAAGCCCCGACGCCGTTCGCTCGATCGACGAGGAGACGACTCGCTACCCGGTCGAGTTCGGCAGAAGCACGGGCGGTGTTGTGGCGTTCTACACCGGAATGGGCGACAATGAGTTCCGCTTCAATGCCACGGATTTTCTCCCCTCTTTGGAACAACGCAGTGGAATCCGCTTTGACAAATTCGTTCCCCGATTCACCTTTTCCGGACCGCTGGTGCGCAGCCGGGCCTGGTTCTTCGACGGACTAGAGGCAGAGTACGACGACATCTACATCCAGGAGCTTCCACCAGGAGCCGACACGAATCACCTGCTGCGCGGAAGCAACCTGATGAAGTTCCAGGCGAATGCGGTGTCCACCAACATTCTGTCTGGCGGCTTGCTGTTCAACGACTATCATTCGCCCTACGACGGCATCTCATCGCTGGTGCCGCAGCAGAGCACCACGAGGCGCAACACGATCGCCTGGCTGCCTTATCTGCGCGATCAGCAAAGCTTTCACAACGGCGCATTGCTCGACGCCGGGCTGGGCGTGGTGCGATTCATCGACGGCTACGAGCCTCATGGCGACAGCCCTTTTGAGATCACTCCGGAGCTTTTTCAGGGTAGCTACTTCGAGAATCTGACCAGCCGCTCGCAGCGCATCGAGGGAAATGCGGCGCTGTATCTGCCGGCTCGGCACTCGGCTGGACTGCACAATTTGAAAGCCGGCATCGATCTGGACCACATCGGCTTCGACGAAACCGTGGCACGCGCTCCGGTCAATTATCTGTGCGAGGACGGAACACTGCTGCGGCAAAGCGTTTTCCCCACTACCGCGCCTTTCACCCGCCATAACGTAGAAGCCGGCGTATATGTGCAGGACCGATGGGCGCCGCGTGCCGGCCTCCTCATCGAGCCAGGCTTACGGTTCGATTGGGACGAAATCATCCGCAGGCCGCTCTTTTCGCCGCGTCTGGCTGCCAGCTACTCGCCTTCAGGAGCCGAGGGCAAGACAAAGCTCTCTGCGGGTATCGGTCTCTATTATGAGCACACGCAACTGGAATACCTTACGCGTGCTCTGGCCGGCATTCGCTACGACACATACTTTGCGGCCAACGGCATAACTCCAACAGGCCCGCCGCTGGAAACTATCTTTTCCGCCAACTACGGGTCGTTGCATGAGGCCCGCGCGCTCAACTGGAGTGCCGGAGTGGAGCAAAGGCTGCCGGGCTCCGTCTATGTCAAAGCGAATGTGATCCGGAAGCTTGTCTCCGATGAATTCACCTATGTGAACCAGAGCGGTCCGTCGGCGCTCTCAGGGAACTATGAGCTGACGAATACCCGGCAGGACCATGACAACCTGGCCGAGGTCGAGGCCCGGCGCACGTTTGCCGGCGGCTACGCGCTCTTTGCCGCTTATACGCACTCCTCCGCTCACACCAATGCCGCCATTGATTATGTGCCCACTCTGTCGATGCTCGGCCCGCAACAGAGCGGCCCTCTGCCGTGGGACACGCCGAACCGCGTGATCTCCTGGGGATGGCTGCCATTTCTGGCGCCCGGCTTCAAGAAGAGTTGGGACTTCGTTTATACGCTCGACTGGCGCACAGGCTTCCCGTTCACCTCAATCGACGACAACTACCAGGTAGTGGGCGCGGCGGGATCGAGCCGCTTTCCCGATTACCTGTCATTCAGTCCGGGCCTCGAATGGCGCTTTCACTTTCGCGGATCGTACTTCGGACTTCGCGGCGTCATGGAGAATGCGACCGACAGCGGCGATTACCCAGTGGTGAACAACGTGGTCAATTCGCCCCAGTATGGAACCTTCAGTGAGCCCCTGGGACGAGCATTCACAGCGCGGCTCCGCCTGATCGGGTCAAAGAAATAGTCGAAAGCGGACGCCCCGGCTCGCAAGCGCTTACCATCGTCGCTGTATGCGCTTATTTGTCGGTGTACCGACCGCTGCAACCGATCTGCCTTCCGGGAAAGGGCTAGAGAGCCTGGAGGAATGACGAAAAGAGATCCGAAAAGCGCAAGACAGGCTACACCTTTAGCCAAGGGTGGCCCACTCGGACCTTTGAAACCCTTCGCCTACTCCCCCGCCGCCAACGTGGCATCGTCGCGGAATACGAATTGGGAACCCTGAGCGGTCAAACCACACCCGGACGGCTCAGAACCAAGGCATTTCTTTCGTAACCTGGGTCGGGCAGTAAGAGCTTCCAACTCAATCAACCTCCGCATACATTCGAGGGGTAACATCAGAAGCGCACAGCGGCTCCTGTGATCACGGGCGCGCTTATCAGGCTGGAAAGAATGATCAACCACCACCCAGGATCCGGCCTCGATTCACAAAACCCTCTTCTCTAAACCGGGAACGAAAGGATCAGAGAAACATGTGGAAGTCCAGCGATAGCAATATACCGCAGTCAGATCGCTCCGACAGTGTTCATCCGCCAACCCCGCCCCTCACCGAGATCCCGAGCACGCCCGAGAATGTACCCACCTCCTCGAGGCCGCACCAGGCTTCAATGATTGGCAAATCGATCGTGATCCGAGGCGAGATTGCCGCGTCGGACCCTCTTTTCATTTACGGGCGCGTCGAAGGCTCAATTAATGCACCGGCTCATCGTGTGACCATCGGGAATGAGGGCATCGTGAAGGCCGACATCAAAGCACGCGAAATCGTCGTCATGGGTGACGTTTGCGGCAACCTCAATTGTAGTGATCGCGTGGAAATTCGCAGAAACGGTTCACTTATGGGAGATTTGGCTGCGACTCGCATCTACATAGAAAACGGAGCATTCCTGAAAGGTACCATCGATGTCTGCAGGCCCGTCGAAACTGACGAAGCAGAAATTCAGGAAGGGCCATATTCGGCCTTGGAGGAAGAAGCTACGCCTTCGGCAGAACCGGAAGCTCTCAATTCTCTCGTTTCCTCATTCTAGAGCGCGTTCCCTCATAATTTCTGGATCTTCGCTTACTTCCTGTTTGGCGGTAATCTAGGCGCGACACAGAAAGCCCAGGTTCACCGTTGGCGGAGTCATGTTTTCGTTGCTTTTGAGTTTGTTCCTTCGTTCCGTCGGCGCACCTGTCACCTGAAACGCCGCATCCGCCGGGATTACGCGACAGGCTTACTGTGCCATCACTTCGATCGGCTCCGGTTCTTCAGTGTGAATGGGCTTATCCATCGGCAGCTTTTGTACCGGCTGAAATTTCTGGGCCTGTCCGCGGTTCCTATTCCAGGTTGCATTTGAAACACGATAATCATCCCGTGCCAGTCGCGGCTCTACGGGCGTCTGGTACTGGAGATAGGCGAGTCCCACGCGCATGTTATGCAGGACAGGTCCCGGAATCGAAATCGCCACGGTAATACCGAGAATCGCATGCGCAAAGCCTAGCGTGACGATGCTGCGGAAGCGCAGAAACAGGAAGCCGGCTGCGAGCCCCCAGAACAGTGCCATCACAGCCAGAATCGCATTCGGCAGGTGCACGACTGCGAACAAGCCCGCCACGATCGCAGCGGCCCAACTCTCCCGAGGCGTTACCTGCGCCAGGCGTGGCAGAAAGTATCCCTGTAGTAGCCATTGCTGCGTGATGGCCCACATTGCATAGCCTACAAAGGCTTCCGCGCGACCCATCGGCCCGTAGGGCTGTTGCAGTGTGTGCATCTTGGCCGCAATCGCCAGTGCGGGAACTGCCAGCATCAGCGCTGTGCCGACGATCCACAACGAGCGCCAGAATCCCGTCATCCGAAACTCAATCGATCTGCTCCGGATGAATGCCAATGCGGTCGATCCACCGATCCACGCCACTGCCGCCCAATAGAACCATTGCTGAGCGAGATTCGATGTCCAATTGGCCGTCAGAATCAGTCCGTAACTGACCAGCAATTCCACTACACCCCATGACTTGTTGCGTGTCTGATTGCTTTTTTCTGCATCCTGAATAACGGAGCCGCTTACTGCCGAAGTTGAATCTTGCAGGAACATCTCTTTCCCCTCTCGGTCCCCACTCAAGCGGAGTGCCGTGTATGTCAATCTGGCTTCTGGAACCCCTCAACGACACGCGTCCTGCTCCTACGAACACGGATCAGTCGAAGGTGTTTCGATCGTGCTGATTCATTTCAACCAGTTGATAGACCTCAGGCTGAGACTGGCTCTAGTTGGGCATGAACGATACCCCCCGGTTATCCCTGCACCACGATAATCGTTTGCTCTGGCCGCGCTTCCAAAGCCCGCAAGAAGACACGTGCCGAAAGCGGATGGTGCAGCGAGTGGTAGGCGGTGTTTAGCAACTCGGCATCGGCAGTGTCGCCGCTCAACTCCCAGATCATGACTCCGCCCACTCCCTGCCGCAGGCCATAGCTGACTTTGTAGCGAACGGAGATCGCGTCTTCGTAGGTCCAAAAATCCCGCCCATCGAAGGCCCAGGGCCCTTGAGAGCGCGGGTCACGAAAGACCTGCGACGAGAGGGCGATGGCACGTATTGCGTGGTAAGGCCGATCCTCATGCACAGCCTTTCCGGCCTGGAAGAGCCCGTGGTTTGAGTTGTTGACCCCGGTCCATCCGTAGCCGTAAAACGGGAGGCCCAGGAGGAGCTTTCGTGCGGGAATCCCGGTCGCCTTGTAAGCGGCGATGCTGCTCTGGATGCTTGCGTCCCGCTCGTGCAGCGACGCGCTGGAGAACAGCGGCGCCAGCAAGCCTGTGGTCGAGCTCCACGGCCCGGCATAGTCGTAATTCATGATGCCGAACTGATCGACGAGCGGCGCGATCGCGGCGAAATCGGTACCGGGCAGCATGGCTGGCGACTCATCCACCGCTACGGCAAGCCGCAGCCCCGACCGCACCGCGTTCATCTGCCGCCGGAACTCCTTGATCAATTCGTGAAAATTGGCGGCGTCTTCCAGTTGCGGTGACTCCCAATCGATGTCGACACCGTCAAAAATGCCCGGCTCACTGATGCCGTCTGCGAACCGTCCGCGCAGATACCGATCGACGCACGATTTCACGAACGCGGTGCGGTTCCCGGGCTGCGCATCGACGGCGAAATCCGCCGCCTCGCCTTCGAGAGAAATCAGGATCTTCAGGCTCGGGTACTTGCGCTTCAGCTCCAGGAGCTGGTGAAAGTAGCCGTGAAAAGCCGACTTGGGATCGTCGGCCACGCCGTTCAAGCTATTAGCGGCGTCGTAGGGCGTCAGAAGATCGGCCATTGGGTCGGCCAGCGAGCAACGCCCGCTCTTCACGGACGCCGAGGCATAGTTGATCTGGTCGAGCCGCGCCGCGCTCCCGCTCGTGACCAGGTGTTTCACGTAGAACGGTGCGGAAGAGTAGATCGCGGAATTCGAGAAGTAACCAACCAGCAGCGGTCGCGGCCCATGTCGGAGACCAAGCTGAGGAAGCCCGTATGCAGAGGCGCTCGCCCAAGCGAGAGACACCGCCGCAACCAGAATCGCCGAAAGAATCCTTTTAGGAAACAAGAGAAGTTCAGTGTCCATGGTATTTGAACAGACGGCGCGCACTACAAAACGGTGCACAAGAATGCAGAAGAATCGCGCTCGATCTCAGGCTGCGGGAACCGACCACCAGGCGACCATTTGCTCCGCACGATCTTTTGGTCCAGTGGGTTTGGCAGAGGTTGACGGTGATGTGACCGCAATGCCAAACCCTGGCGCACAGCGCGTTTGTCGGACCCATCCTCCTTATAATGTGGGAAATTGTTAGCGACCGCCGTTCCGGGAGATTCTTGTGAGCAAAATGAGGAATTTATATCTTCTCTTGATTGCATCGCTCGTGATTACTCTGAAGGGGCCTGCGCAGACGGATTCCTCACCGCACAAGGTTCAGTTCGTCACCGTCGAGGAAGGTGTACAGCTTGAAGTGCTTGATTGGGGAGGACTGGGCAGGCCCCTCATCTTCCTGGCGGGCGCAGGGGACACCGCTCATGCGTTCGATAATTTTGCTCCCAAGTTTACCGGCCAGAATCATGTCTACGGCATCACGCGCAAGGGCTTTGGCGCGTCCAGCAAGCCGGCGCCGGCGAACGGGAACTACTCGGCAGATGGTCTGGGAAACGATGTCCTCGCTGTCATGCAGGCACTTCGGATCGAGCGTCCTGTTCTGGTGGGGCACTCGCTTGCGGGTGAGGAGCTAAGCTCAATCGGCAGTCGCTTTCCGAATAAGATCTCCGGCCTCATCTATCTCGACGCCGCGACAGGCTTCGCTTTTTACGATCCTGCGCACCCGTTGGTGGAGATCGAGATGAACGGCATCAAGAAACGCATCGAGGAGATTGAAGCCGGTGGGGTCGATGAGCAGGCGAAGCTACGCGAACTTGAAATTGCAATTGCAAGGTTCGAGACCGTTCTTCACCAGACCAATGAAGACGTAAAGACCATGCCTCCGCTGCCGCCGCGCCCGCCGATCCAGGCCGCGCTCAACTTCGGCATGGAGAAGTTCACATCTATCCCCGTTCCAGTCCTCGCGATCTTTGCCTGTCCTCACGATTGGAGCCACTTCTTTCCGAACGACCCGGAAAGCAGAGCAGCGCGGCTTGCCGCAGATACAGCACGATGCTCTGCGCAGGCCGAAGCATTATCGCGCGGAGTTCCTGGCGCTCGCGTCGTTCGCATTCCGAACGCAGACCATTACGTCCACCGCTCGAATGAAACGCAAGTGATCGACGAGATGAAGAAGTTTCTCAACACCCTTCCGTAGAGGATCGATTATCGCAAAGCCGGCGAGCGTTAAGGAGGTCCTGTTTGCATTGAAGGCGCGGGCAACATGCTTTTTGACAGGTTACGGGCGATTGGTGGTCAACTCATCGGAGGCTCCCGGTCAGCCAGAGCCAACATCGCACTGGAACAGACGCCGCGGGCCGCCAGTCTTATTAGTGGACTCGATCGGCCAACGCTTGCCGTGATCGCACGCCACGCAGCGAACGCCCTTCGGCCAGCGAGCCCTGATCGGGGTCTCCCATCTGAATGTCCTTGGCTTCCCGCGTGGCTTCGCGGATCCGGTGAGCCACATACCAAGCCGTCTTGTAGGTCATGCCGATGGCAATTTCCATGCGCGCGGTGACTCGCCCGGAACCTATAATTCCAGCTCAAAGAGAAAGTGCGTATTTTCCCCTTGCACTTCTACAAAACAGCAATCTAGGCGAGATGCGATCAGGCCAGTCAATGAATTCTGGCTTCCCGATGTGAGCGTATCGTATCTTGCCCGAACTATTGACCTCCTTTCCAGCCTTCTAACTCGGCGCAGAATCGGTCCAGGTCAGAACCCGAAAACTTCGGCTTCCATTGGAGATCTTCGACTGCGAGCCGAGCCATCAGTTCCCCTCTCGGTACCCCCTTTTGCTCGAGTTGCGACGCCCGCGCAAGGACCGCGTCGATCCTGGATTCTAGTTGCTCCACGTCCGTCCGCGTGAGAGCAGGTCCAGAGCCTGGAATCGCAACATTGAAGTCCGGCTTGAGTACTTCCTTCAGCGTTGCACTCCATCCCACAAGGCTCCCTCCTGCACTAAAGTCGGGAGTCGGGTCGATGCTGTATAGATCTCCCAGCACGACCGCTTTCAATTCAGGGAAGTAGACGACCGAGTCTCCATCGGTGCGCGCGGGACCGAAGTGAAGAAGATCCACTTCGACTCGTCCAAAATGGAGAACCTGCTCCTTGGCATAGGCAAACGCCGGCGGCTTGATGTTTGTGCCGTCCTGGCCTTGATTCTCGAGGCGCTTTTTGACATTTTCCTGCGCGAGCACCTGGGCTCCTTCGGCAATAAACTCTGCGTTGGTCCCAGTGTGGTTCTGATAGTAGTTCGAATTCACGAGCAGCCGTACGGGCTGATCGACTATCTTCTGAATCTTGCGCGAAAGCTCCGGGTAGTTACCTGGGAGCTTTCCATCCACGACGATGAGTCCATTACCGCTGAGGCGTACCACGGAGTTGCTTCCGCCTCCGCTGATAACATACAACCCGGTCTTCGCGAAGCTCACTGTCAGTGTTCCCGCGGGACGATGTGCTGACTTATCGGCCTGGTCCAGTTTTTGGGGTGTTGGGAACAGAAGGAGTCCAGCTATTGTGATTGAGACGTTCACGTCGAAGTTGAGAATCAAGTCATGCGGTCCGAAACAAGCCTGAAGCAGAGTTCTGGCTTTGAGGAAATTCAAATTCGTACCTGATGGTAAACCGGACACAACTTCTCCTGAGAAAACGCAGGAATCAGCATAAGCTGTGGGTCTCGGTTCTTGACCACCCGACGTTTAAAGGGATATTCCGCAAGCAATCTGCTGAGTAACCAAATATCCTCCGGATCGTACCCGGAATTCATAATGTTGCTGCGTGGATTGGATCGTCCCCATCAGGAAGACATCTCAATTCTGTTATGAAGACCATGAGTATCGGAAATTGCAACCAAGCGCATATCAACCTCCGTGTTCTGTCTTGCTTCCGTGGCTCGATGCCTCTACGACCGCGATCGCAAGCCTCATAGCTTTGGCGAGCGCTGATTCTCTCGTAGATGATTGGTGAGTGCGATCTTCTTCGATCGCGATTTGCAGGATAGTGACCTTGCTGAACGCCGCTCGTGCCATTTTGCAACCTGATCGCGTCAGTTCGCTCAGCCGCCACTCGGCAAGGCCCCCAGAACGCCATCCTCTCTCCGAAGGGCGTTGCTTGGTGGCTTCCAGCCATACGCTTGCCAACATCGATGCGTTGGCGAGTTTCTTCGGGGTCCCAATATCGCGGATGTTCCCTCATGCCGAGCTTTCAAAATCCATCTCTTCCCTCTTGAGCGCAGCTGATGGTCTCGATGAAGCCGACCTTGAAGAATTAACCCGTTTTGCTTTATTCAAGCGGGCTGCGACCGCGCGGCCTAAAACTCGCCCGGCGCATAATTGAAGCCTCTTTCCGGCTCTCGCGAGCGGTCGAAGCAAGTTGGGGTTTCCATTCGGATTCCGGCTTTGCCGCTGGTTCCCGGGGACTGGCCAGGAAATCTCATGTGGCTTCCAGCGTAGCCGAGCATGCTGCTGACAACCCAGATGGCGAGTTGACTCAGTACGAGGCTTTCAAGACGAATCAAGCTGCCCTGGCGCTCTCACGAAATCTCGCAGCAGTTGGGCGAAGCTCGCTCTCGGAGCGAGACGAATGAATCCGGATTCTGTGTCAGCGGCGACGCGCGTTCTCGTTTCTCGACACACTTCTTGCACATTGACTTGCGTACGATGTCGAGTCACCCGCAAGAAGCGGTCTGAGTAGACTGATGCCGGATCAGCATCTCGAATTCATCTCTAACCTCGGCCCTGTGCGCTCTGATGCACGGAAACTTAAAGCCTAGCCCGTTTATCGTTCTTGATCCACCGGTTCCAACTTATGTTGTTCTAAATACTCTGTGGAGTGGATTAGTTTCCTGTTGCTTTCCAAAAGGTATCGTGTCATGCTTCCTTTTGGAAACCAAAAGGTAGAAACCATGAGAAGACGAGCAGAAATACAGCAGGGCACGCTGGCTTTGATGGTCCTAAAGACTCTCGATGTGCTGGGGCCGCAGCACGGCTTTGGCATTGCACGGCGGGTGGAGCAGATCAGCGGAGAGCAGCTGGCGCTTAACCAGGGAACTTTGTATCCCTTGCTTCTTCGGCTGGAGCAGGAGGGGGCGATCGGGTCGGAGTGGGGGCCTTCAGAGAACAATCGGCGCGCGCGCTTTTACCGGCTGACGCGGGTGGGGCGCAAGCAGTTGCAGGCCGAGTTGGCGAGCTGGCATCAGACTGCAGATATCATCGCGCGGTTCCTGGCGATCAATGTGGAGGCGCCGTTATGAAACTGCTGAGACGGTTGGTTAGGCGCATTCGGAACCTGGTCTCGCGGCAGAGCGGGCAAGAGCGGTTTCTGGAGGAGATGGAACAGCATCTGCATTCGCCTGACTGAGGAGAACATGCGGTTGGGAATGTCGCCAGAGGAGGCCCGGCGGCAGGCGGTGTTGAAATTCGGCACTGCCGGGGCGATTCGCGAGCAATATCACGCCGAGAAGAGTCTGCCGCTGATTGAGAGTGCGGCGCAGGACGTGCGTTATGCGGCGCGGATCCTACGCAGAAGCTGGGGTTTTACGGCAATCGCGGCGACATCTCTGGCGCTGGCCATCGGCGCAAACACGACGATCTTCTCGGTGATGAAGCACGTGTTGCTCGAACGGCTCGAGGTGCCGCATGCCGACCAGCTCCGGCTACTGCACTGGCACGGAGACAGGAATGTTGCAATAAACAACATATGGGGCATTCCGGACCCCGGTTCGGGCGGTCTGGGCGGGACCTCGTTTTCTTATCCGGCATTCGAGGAACTGCGTCGCGACAACCGCGTGCTCGAGGATCTGTTCGCGTTCAAGGACTTGGGAACAGTGAACGCGACGATCGAAGGAAATGCGCAGGTTGTGCAGGTGGAGGCGGTAAGCGGGAACTTTTTCGACCAGATGGAGGTACAGCCGGAGCTTGGCCGCCCGGTGCAGGCGCCGGATGACCGCGTTGGCGCACCGCCGGTTGCACTGATCAGCGCAGGGCTGTGGGCACGGGTGTTTGGGTCATCCCCGCTGGTGCTCGGGCGCACGGTCAAGTTGAACATGGTTCCGGTGACGATTATCGGTGTGACACCGCAGGGATTCACGGGCGCCCAAGGCGCGCAATCAGCCCAGGACTTTTTTATTCCGCTGAGCGCGCAGCCGCTTGTGGCGCCGTGGGGCAGAAAAGGATCGCTGATTGGGGATTCGAGCCCCGAGGTGTGGTGGCTGAACATCATGGGCCGGGCGAAGCCAGGGGTCTCGGACGCGGCAGTGCAGGCGGCCCTGGATGTGCCTCTGGCAGCGCTGGTGCGCGCGAGCCTGCAGCCAGGCGCGAGCAGGACGATCCCGAGGCTGGATGTGCAGGACGGAAGCCGGGGACTGTTTGTGTCGAAGCAGACGTTTGCGAGGCCGGTGAGCGTACTGATGGGCGTGGTGGCTCTGGTACTGCTGCTGGCCTGCTCGAATATCGCCAGCCTGCTGCTCGCGCGGTCAACGGCGAGGCAGCGCGAGATTGCAATGCGGATGGCGCTAGGAGCAGGACGGGCACGGGTTTTGCGCGGCGTGCTGACAGAGAGTCTGCTGCTCTCCGCGCTGGGCGGGATCCTCGGTGTAGCGCTGGCGTTTGCCGGTTGCCGCATCTTGCCTGCTTTGCTCGCGAATCCCTGGAAGCCATCGGACTTCACGATGCCGCTGGACTGGGTGGTGCTTTTGTTCACGGGCGGAATCACGGTCGCGAGCGGGCTGCTGTTCGGGATTGTGCCGGCGTGGCTGGCAACGCGCAGCGATGTGGGAGCCTTGTTGAAGTCGGCTACGCGCACAAGCACGCGGCGGCGCAGAGGACTTGGCGGGAAGGCTATCGTCGGGTTTCAGGTGATGTTGTCGACGCTGCTGGTGATTGGCGCGTTTCTGTTTGTCGGGACACTGTGGAATCTGGCGCGAGTGAATCCGGGATTCAGGACCGATCACTTGGTGATTTTTGCGATTGTGCAGCCAGGGTCGCGGTATCCCGCGCCGAAGGACCTGGATCTGCACCGCAGGATTGAAGAGCGGCTAAGGGTGCTGCCGGGGGTCGACGCGGTGACGCTATCGGAGGTGGGGTACATCTCGGGCAGCATGGAAAACACGAACTTTCTGCCGGAAGGAGAACGGATCGATCCGGGCAAGGATCAGTCGGCGTGGAATAACGCGGTGGGCGCGGGGTTCTTTCACACCATGGGAATTCCGATCCTGGCGGGGCGGGACTTCAATGCGAACGACGTAGCAGCGGCGCCGAAGGTCGGCATTCTAAGCGAGAGCCTGGCACGCCGGGCATTTCCGGGGCAGAACCCGATCGGCAAGCATTTCCTTGCGCATTTCCATCCGCTGGAAGGCAAGCCGGGTGACCTGATTGAAGTGGTAGGCGTGTGCGGCGACACGCGGTACTGGTCGCTCAAGGATGACCCGAGCGGCGTGTTCTACCAGCCGTACTTGCAGACGCCGAACCTCGATTTTGGAGCGACATATGAAATACGGACGAGCCTGAGTCCGGCGGCAATTGTACCGTCGCTCCGCAAGGCGGTGCAGGCCATCGATCCGGATTTGCCGCTGCAGGATGTCCGCACACAACAGGAGCAGATTGACGCGTCGATGCAGCAGGAGCGGATAATTGCTGCCCTGACGGCATCGTTCGGCATGCTGGCGCTCGTGTTGGCGTGCGTGGGCGTGTATGGCGTGATGGCTTACTCCGTGGCGCAACGGACAAGCGAGATCGGGATCCGGATGGCGCTGGGCGCGCGGCCGCGGCAGGTGCTGACGATGGTGCTGCGCGAGGGAACGTGGATTTCGGCGGCGGGCGTTGCATGCGGCATCGGGGCGTCGATTTTTGCGGCGCGGCTGGTGCAGTCGTTACTTTATGGGCTGAAGGCAAACGATCTGGTTGTGTTTGCGGGGGCGGCGTTGCTGTTGGTGTTGGTGGGACTCGCGGCAAGTTGGATTCCGGCTCGTCGTGCGGCTGCGGTGGAACCAATGCAGGCTCTTCGACAGGAGTGAGCTTCAACTATCGCAAACAGCCCAAAGCGCCGGGTGCCGCATCCCTTGTGGTTTTCAAGGGTGCGGGTTTTTCTTTCTTGGTCGTCCGATACGATCAGCGCGCGCGACGCAAAGTGCCCTTTGCGGCATGAATCAAGCCACGCAAGGCTTGATTGACCGATTGCTCGTCCGGAAAGTGCTTCGCAACGTCCGGCGAAAGCAGCACGAGATTCGTTCCCGCTCGAAAGCGCTCCACATATTTGCCGCGGACCCCGCCATTCAATTTAGACAGGTCGTACTCCCGCCGCAGCTCGTCATGCCGAGCTCGCTTTTCCGTTTTTTTCTTCATATTGTTCTCGCTCGCGCGCTGTCGTCTTTCGCGCGCTGATAATCCTGATATTCTCATCGCGATCCGCGTGCGCGACCATCAGCACCCGGCCCACGCTCGACATTCCCACCGTAATGAATCGCCGTTCCGGTATCGAATGGTCCGGGCGGGTGCCCCATCCTTGCGGTTTTGATTCTCGCAAGGGTGAGCCTTTCTTTCTCTCGTCTCGACCCGCCAGTCCATTTTGCCAGCCGACTACAAATGCCTCGCCTTCGGCCCTGGCGCTTTTACTCACCACCCACTACTCACTTCCCATTCCGTCTCACCAAACTCCCCATTTCCCGCCAACTCCTTCCATCCATTCCACTTCCCGCGTCTCAATTCGAATTATACGCAGCAAGTACTGTAGCTTGACAGTAATAACAATCCATGCTAACCTTCTCCATGTTCTCGTCGCCACACATTTCTTCACTTGCTCCCAAGCCAACCGCTTCCGACAGCAAATTCCCGCGTCCGATAATATCTCCCGCAACCCCTGTAGAATCAACACTTCCAAGACGCCCTGTAAGTATTCATTCTAAACCGCTTACAGACACCCACTTTCCTTTAGAATCAACACTTACGAAAAAACCGGGGGGGGAGGGGGCAGATATGGTTAACCAGTACAGGCCGGGCACATCCATGACCCTGGCAGTCGCGATCAGCCCCAGTTCGCCTCGGGAGCCGCGCTCGTTCCCCCTTCTGGCGGGCGGCCTATCCCGCGTGGGCGTACATTTCCCAGCCGAGGTAACGCGATGCGGCTTCGTGCACCGCCGGCGCCACGGAAGAAAAATTGGCGGCTACGTGATGCTCGAATCCGTTTTCGCAAATGTAGCGCAGCAGTTTTTGCAGCCCGGGAATTTCCACCACCCCCGCTCCGCCGAACGTCTCGAGAGGATCGTCCGTGAACCGGCCGCTTCCGGTGTAGCCGCGCATCCGTCCCGCCGTGTCGTCGGTCGAGAAGCGCGCAAAGCACATCGCCCCGGCCTTCACTTTTCCCACGCACGTTCCAAACGTGTTTTCTTTTCCTACCGTGCCCGCGATGATCGCCTGATAATCCATCTTGACGTTGTGGAAAAAGTGCTTCGGCAAATTGCTGCAATGGAAGCACACCGCTTTGTTGGGATCGTTTCCGTAATTGTTATTCCAATCGAGCAGCGCGCTGGGCGTTTCCGACGCGAGTTGCAATGCGTGCATCCCCAGCACGCCGCACACGTCCACCTCGCACGCGCTCGAGAGCAGCGACTCGCTCATCATGCTCATCACCGTGCACGGCACGACGCCAAGGTTTTCTTCGAGCGAAGTCCAGCACTGCACCGCGCTGATCTGCAAATCCGTGGCTTTCATCCACTGATCGATCACCGCGCCCAGCTTGGCCATTTTCACCAGCGCGGCCTGCGGAATACTTTCCGTCGTCACATACTTCTGAATGGACTGCAGTTTCTGCACCACGGCATCGTCCGTATCTTTCATCCGGCTGATGCGCCCGATCACTTCCGAGAGATCCAGCGTCTCGACGGAAATCCCGCTGGCCTCGAGCAGTTTCTCGCTGTAACGCACCGTGTTGAACGCCGCCGGCCGCGCTCCCAGCGCGCCGATCCGCAGATTGCGCAAGCCTTTTACGACGCGGCAAACCGCCGCGAACCATTCGAGATCTTTCGCGAACTCCGGCGAGCCCGGCGCTTCGGTGTGCAGCGTGGTCAGCGAATACGGAATGCCGTACTGCTTCAAATTGTTGCACGCCGACATTTTTCCGCAAAAACTGTCGCGACGGTCCGTGATGGTCATCTTCGATTGCGTATCCGGCGTGGCCTGCACCAGCACGGGCACTCCGAGGCGGGCCAGCCGCAGCGTGTCCGCGATCGCGCGCTCGTCTCCGAAATTCGGCAGCGCCACAACCACGCCGTCTATCGCTCCGGCTTTCGATTGAAAAGCTCCGCGCAACGCTTCGCTTCTTCGTACGTTTCCACCGCTCCGTGTTTGCTCTGCTCCGCTCCGAGCACAACCACTTCCATACCCGCGGCTTGCAATACCCGGGTCATTTCCTCGCGCCCGGTTTTCGCCAGATGATCCGGGAAGAATCCCCGGTTTCCCACGATCAATCCCATTGTCATTTTTCTCTTGTTCGCCATGGTCCGTTTGGTCGCTTTCTTTCTAGTTGCAACGTTCTCCAGCTCAAAAGCAAACAGCTCGATTCAATCCTTGCGCATGCCTTGCCCGTAGTACGCCTTCTTGCCATGCTTCCGCAAAAAATGCCGGTCATGCAGCGTCTTCCCGAGGGCCGCAGCGTTTGCATTTATCCCCACCGTTAAATACGCCATGCGCGCCGCGGCTTCCAGCATCCACGCGTTTTCCGCCGCTTTCCGTGCGTTCGCTCCCCAGGCGAACGGCCCGTGATTCGCCACCAGCACCGCGGGAACCGCCATCGGATCGATTTCCTTGAACGCACGGATAATCGCCACTCCCGTATTCGCTTCGTACTCTCCGGAAATTTCCTCGTCGCTCATCGCAGCCGTCAAAGGAATGGGACCGTGAAAATAGTCGGCGTGCGTGGTGCCGAAGCAAGGAATCGATCGCCGCGCTTGCGCCCATGCCGTCGCGTATTCCGAATGCGTGTGGGCGATTCCGCCAATGGCCGGGAACGCCCGGTACATCGCTGCATGCGTGGGCAGATCCGACGAAGGACGCAGCGTTCCCTCGACCACTTTGCCGTGCAGGTCCGTCACGACAAGATCGTTGGGTTTCATCGGTCGTACGGAACGCCGCTCGGCTTGATGACGATCAGCCCTTCTTCGCGGTCGACGCCGCTGGCGTTTCCAAACGTCGAAAGCACCAATCCTCTCCGGACCAAGTCCAGATTGGCTTCGAGGACTTCTTCTCGTAGTTTCGCTAAACGCATTCACCCTCGACGGTTCTTTGCGATACCGGTCCTTGCGATGGCGTGTTGTGCGGCTCCCCGGCATTGTCTCTCGCACAACAATAAAACGCTTAACTTTTTGCTTCCGGCTTGTGCCCGGGACAGCTCCCGCGCGCCTCGCTTTCTTCAGCTGACTCGCCCTACTCGGAAACTTGCCCATTCCGCCCGGCTCTTTGAGCCTGAAACACCAGCGCGGCTGCGGGATGGGCAAGAGAGACGATGAAAGGAAAGCGGATTCGGCCATGAAGCGATCCCTCGAGTGGCCCGGAGGCACCGACCTATACGCCAGGCGAGTTGAGTAAACGTTTACCATGCTTTACCATACATTGCAAGAGCCTCCTCTGCCTTCTTTATCCCGCGCCAATCCGTTTCTCACTGCATTCCACTGCCTGCCGCAACGTCGATGGCCGCGCCCGATTTCAGGGCAGGCGTCCTGCCCGCCACTTGGACAACGGTTGGTGGGAGGTTTGGGATATCGTATACTGTGACCCTCAATTTTAGCTGAGGGCAAACGAGGTCTCGTGGACATTCGCGATGTCGCCAGACGGGCCAGAGTATCCACCGCCACCGTGTCGCGGACGGTCAATCAGGTCGCCTCGGTCGACGCGCAATTGGCCAAACGCGTCTGGAAAAACTATCGCCGAACTTGGCTACTACCCGAACCGGCAGGCCCGTGCACTCGTCTCCGGGCGCAGCCGCGTTTTCGGATTGATTGTGTCCGAGATCACCAACCCGTTCTTCCCGGAAATCGTGCAAACGTTCGAGACGCTGGCTGTCGAGCAAAATTAACCAAATCCTTTTGACTTCGACGGTTCACGACCCCGAAACGCATGGAACTCGCCGTGCGCCGGATGATCGAGGGGCGCGTGGACGGAGTGGCCATTCTTACCTTCGGCATGGAAGACGAACTTCTCGAGTATCTCCGTTTCCGGAATCTGCCTCTGGTGTTTGTGGACGTCGGGCCGAAGGCGCCGCGCGTCAGCAACATCCGCGTCGATTACGCGCACGGAATCCGCCAGGCCGTGCAGCACCTGGCCGCCATGCGGCACGAACGCATCGGCTTCGGCGACCGGCCCGCTCCGGCTGCGGTCCGCGGTGGTACGAAGAGATGCGTTCGAGGAGTCCATGCGCGAGATCGGCCTGCACGTGAATCCGGAATTCATCGTCGAAGGCGACCATCGCCTGGAAGGCGGAAAGCACGCTCTGCAAAAACTTTCCAAGCTCAAGGAACAGCCCACCGCTCTGATGTGCTCGAACGACATGACCGCCATCGGCGTGATGCGGCAGGCCTTCGATCTGGGAATCTCCGTGCCGCAGCAATTATCGATCATCGGATTCGACGATACGCGCCTCGCGGACTTAGTGATTCCGCCGCTGACCACGATCCAAATGTCGCAGACGGAAATAGCCACGCTGGCGTTCAACGCGCTGCTGAAAGAAGTAAAGCGCGAAGCTCCCTCACCCAACGGAACCGAATACGTGCTGAAGACCCACCTGATCCTCCGCAATTCGACAGCCTTCCCCTCCACCAGCACCCCCGCAAAACCACGCGCGGAAGAGTTGCCAGCGCAAACCAAACGAGTTCGGCGAAGTTCGCTCTGACGCCAAATTCGTTGTGCGCCGCGTATCGGAAGCGTACGATGCGCATGCGAGAAGCCATGCACGGGACCGAAATTCAGGATTAAGAAACACTTGGATGCCGGGTTGAAACGGAAACTGATCACAGCGCTGGTTCTGTCGGCGGTTTTTGCTGGCCTGGTGGCGGTTTTCCTTGATTCGAATTACCTGAAGGCGGCGTACAGCCTGCGGGGCCGGCCGGCGAAGAATTTTGAATTCGCGGCCGACGGAAAATCCGAGCAGCTCTCCGATCTTCGCGGCAAGGTTGTGGTGCTGAATTTCTGGGCGACGTGGTGCGAGCCGTGCGTGGAGGAAACGCCGTCACTCGTCGAGTTGCAGAAACGCATCGCTCCACTCGGTGGAATGGTTCTCGGCGTCAAGCCTGGACGAAGACCAGGAGGCCTACCTCCATTTTTTCAGACTTATCGGATCGACTTCACCACGTATCGCGACGCTAGCAAGAAAACCGCGCTCGAATTCGGAACCACCAAGTATCCCGAGACGTACATCATTAACCGGCGGGGCCGCATTGACCGCAAGATCGTCGGGCCGCAGGATTGGACAAGCCCGGAAATGACGGTCTATATGGACTCGGTTTTGAAGGGCAAGTAGCGGTTTTTAGGCTGGCAGGGGAAGCCAGGAAACTGGCGCTCGAACAGAGCGGCT